>CANMQP010000001.1 GCA_947500035.1 uncultured Kiloniellaceae bacterium
AACCGCAGGGGTGTTTACACGCAGGCAAAGCAACTAAACGGCAGAATTCCTAGGGTTGTAGAGATTGTTTTATTTCTGTTACCGCCAAGCCGCAGAGAAGACCACGCCACCGGTCTATGAGAGCGAGCGGAAACACCGATTCGGTCGCTGCAAACCTGGTCGCTTCAGGGCCTCTCTGCCGATGCGCCGCCCCCGATCTGGATGAAGGTCTCGGTGTAGAAGCCATTGAACCTGGACGCCGCCGAGGAGCTGTAGGCGCCCATGCGCTCGATCTCGATCCAGTCTCCCTCGCGCACATCGTCGGGCAGCGTGAACTGGCAGGGCAGCACGTCGATGGAATCGCAGGTCGGGCCGTTGATGGTGAAACGCGCGGAGGTCGGCGAAGCTTCGCCCGCCAGGCGGATCAGCCGCGCCGGCGGCTCGATACCGATCATGCCGAGCTCCGAAAGGCTGCCGTAAATCCCGTCGTTGATGTAAAGCTGCTCCCCCTTGCGCAGGTGCACCTGGGTCAGCAGCGAGCAGCCCTCCGCCACCAATGCCCTGCCCGGCTCACAGAGCAGTTCAAGGTCAGGGCCGAGCTCCAGCGCGGCGACGCCCGCGCGGATTGCTGCGAAGAAGTCTTCCAGGGGCGGCGCTTCGACATTGGCATAGCTGACCGGGAAGCCGCCGCCCACATCCAGGCAGGAGATCTCGACGCCCGCCATCTCGATCACCTCGCCCACGATCTTGAGCGCGGTGATAAAGGCCTCCGGATGGCAGCACTGGCTGCCGACATGGAACGCGATTCCCGTGCGGCAGCCGCGCGCCCGGGCCTGCTGCAGGATCGCGGCGGCCTCGACCGGGTTGGCACCGAACTTGGAAGAAAGATGCAACAGGGTGCCCTCGGCCGGCGGCGTGATCACGCGCACCAGGATGACCAGTTCGCCGAAGTCGGCCTCCGTTCCCCCGGCGATCCGGGTTTCCTCCAGGATCTTTTCCAGCTCGTCCGGGTGATCGACCACATAGTGGGTCAGGCCGTAAACCCGCCGCGCGGTCTTGATCACCGAACGTCCCTTGACCGGATGCATGAAGTAGCAGGCGGCGTCTTCATAGGTCTCGGCGACCTGGGCGATTTCCGGCAGCGAGGCCGTATCGAAGTGCCGGACTCCGGCCTCGTAAAGACAGCTCAGAACCAGCGGATGCGGGTTGCACTTCAGGGCATAGAGAACCTTGCCGGGAAAGCCCGCGAGGAAACGCCGGGTGACGTCCCGGATCAGATCCGGACGCAGGCAGAAAATCGGGTAGCTGGGCTCCAGCGCCCGCACCACGGCGTCGGCGTCGGCGAAGCGTCGAGCATCCTTGCGCAAAAGCTTTGACCTTGTTCTGAATCGGTCGTCAGATACTAACCGGTATCACGAAAATCCACCGCCTCACCCGGGCGGGCGCGGGCAAAAAGCCACAGGCCGGGGGGTAAGTCCAGCCCGCTTTCGAAAGCTGTGACATTTGTATGTCATAACGAAAAGCTGCGGGCCAATTCTAGGGGCCAATTCTGTGGACAGATTTTGCGGGCAGATTCGAAAAGACGCTCCGCTATTTCCGAAGGATATTGAGCCGCTTCTTAGCCTCTGCGTCCACATCCTTGAAAGATCTGGCGAGGGCCTTGATCTCGCTGCCGATGGCAATACGGTGATCCTTCATATAGGCTTCGTGGTTTTTCTCAATATCTTCAAGGATATAGCGGTAGTTCACCATGATCCCGGCGGACTGTTTTATGCCGTTTTGAGAGCTGTCGCCCAGCCAGTTCATATGCTCCAGACGCGCGCCGTTCTTCAGGTGAAAACGGGCCACGGGGTCGACGGGAAAGCCCTTGGCCTGGCGGGCATGGAAATAAGCCGTGCACAGCCGCATCAAGGGCGCGCGCAAAGTCTCTTCGGTGACCTTATCCTGGAACCAGTTTTCGACCGCCAGGATGGTATCGAGCGCGTCCAGGGTCTTCTCCTTCTCACCAAGCGCCCGGATGCCGTCGCGTTCGTTATCCTGCAGGAAAACATCAATCTTTTCGGGATCCCCGTCTCTCAGCCACTTGCGGAAACCGGGGACGGGAGAGAGGGTCGAGAAGACCTTGAGGCCCGGCAGGTCATGGGCAAGCGACTGCACCGCCTGTTTGATCAGATGGTCGCCGAAGGTCACGCCGCGCAGGCCGCGCTGCGTGTTGGAAATCGAGTAGAAGATCGCCGTATCCGCCGCGCCCGGATCGGCCTGCGGCGCACTCTCGTCCAGCAGGGTCTGGACGTTTCGGGCGATGCCCTTGACCAGCGCGACCTCGATGAAAGTCAGAGGTTCCTCGGGCATCCGCGGGTGGAACAGCGCGAAGCAGCGCCGGTCGGAATCCAGCCGGTTGCGCAGATCGTCCCAGGAGCGGATCTCGTGCACCGCCTCATAGGCGATGAGTTTTTCCAGCAGCGCCGCGGGAGAATCCCAGGTGATCCGCAGCATGTCGAGAAATCCCGGATCGAACCAGGAGGACAAGAGATCCCGCAGGTCGTGATCCAGCCCGCGCAGATAGGGATCGCCGTTGCTCAAATGCAGCAGGTCGGCACGCAGGTCCACAAGGAATTTGACGCCTTCCGGTAAGCCATTGAACTGTTTGAGAAGTCTGACCCGCGGTGGGATCACGACCCGGCGCAGGCGCTCTTCGGCCTCGAGCTTCGCGTCCGGATCGGCCTCGAACTGGTAGTCCGAGATGGCCTTGGCCACCAGATCGGGATCGAGCGCGTATTCGCGTGCCAGAGTCGCGAGGAAATCCGCGCGCCCCTGCGCGTCCAGCTCCAGGTAGCTCTCCCCCAGCTCAGCTGCCCGCATGCGCGCGGAGACCTCGCCGCCGCGCGCTTCCAGGCATTCCGCCATGAGCTTGCGGATGGTCTTCTTGTCGCCATTGGCCGAGGGCACCGCCTTGAGCCCGACCGAACGCGCGGCGCTCTGGGCAATATCCCGCCAGGCACCGGCCAGGTTGGAGAGTGTCCGCTCTACAAGGGTTTCCGTCTCTGGAACCGCCATCTCTTCACCTCATCCTACATCCGTGCCGCCCTATAACCCTGGTGGGAGACCCGCCGTCCTCAATCCTATCACGGATTTATTGCATCATTGTGCGCGGCAGCCACAGGGCGATTTCTGGGACAAGACAAAGGATGATAATTCCTAAAACCATACAGAACATGAACGGCAGCGCACCCCAGAGAATGGTCGGCAAACGCACATCGGGAGCGATCCCATTGATAACGTAGAGATTTAAACCCACCGGAGGGGTGATTAAACCGATTTCCATGTTGATAGTCAGAACCACCGCGAACCAGATGGGATCGAAGCCGGCGGCCTCGATAATCGGTACCAGGGTCGGCGCGGTCATCAGGATCACCGCGACCGGCGGCAGGAAGAACCCGGCCACCAGCAGGAAGATATTGATGCAGAACATCAAAACCCAGCGGTTGACCTCAAGTTCGCCGATCCAGATGGCCAGGGACTGGGTGATGAAAAGCGACGACATCATGTAGCTGAAGAGCGCCGCGGCGGCGATGATCATCATGATCATCACGGATTCCCGCATGGATTCCTTGAAGATCTTCCAAAAGGCGAAAGGCCGCCACATGCGGTAGATCACGGCCACCACCAGGATGCAGAACACCGCCCCTACCCCGGCTGCCTCGGAAGGTGTCGCCACACCGCCGTAAAGCACCCAGAGGATACCGGCGATGATGATCAGAAAGGGCAGTACCTTGGGCAGAATCTCGAAACGCTGCTTCAGAGTGAAGTGCGCGGAACCATCACTGAAGCGGTAACCGCCGCGCCAGGCGATGAAGAGCCCCCAGCAGGTGAAGAGCGCGGTCAGCATCAGCCCCGGCAGCAGGCCGGCCAGGAACAGGCGGCCAATGGAGGTTTCGGTCGCGATGCCGTAAACGATCATGGTCACGGAAGGCGGGATCAGGATGCCCAATGTGCCCCCGGCCGCGATGGAGCCCGTGGCCAAACCGGCGGGATAACCGCGCTTGCGCATTTCGGGAATGCCCATCTTGCCGATGGCGGCACAGGTCGCCGGCGAGGATCCCGAAAGCGCTGCGAAGATCGCGCAGGCACTGATATTGGAAACCAGCAAGCCGCCCGGCACCTTGTAGAGCCAGCGGTCCAGCGCTTCGTAGAGATCGCTGCCAGCTCTGGAGGACGCAATCGCGGAGCCCATAACGATGAACATCGGGATCGAGAGCAGCGCGAAGCTGTCGATGCCGCCGTAAAAGATCTGCGGAATCACGTCCAACGCGCCCATGCCGTCAAAGATCAGCAGGAAGCCGACGGCGACAATGCCCAGAGAAAACGCCACCGGTGTCCCGGACATCAGGATCACGATGGTGACGACGGCGACCAATACGCCAAGGGCCAGGGGGCTCATGATTGGCGCTCCTCTGGTTTCAGGCCAAAGGGCATGTCACGCCCGGTGATCAGCGAGAGCATGTCCGCCACGTACTGCAGCGACAGCAAGCCCATGCCCAGGGGCATTGCGATGTAGGGAATCCAGAGGGGCGGCGCCCAGACCGTCTCCCCGTGCCAGTTGCCGACCCAGGCCTCTTCCCACCAGAGCAAGCCACGCCAGGCAATGATGACACAAAAGATCAGCGAAAGGACCGAGGACAAAAGCGCCAATGCAATCCGGCCCTTATGGCCCAGGTAGATCGGCAGCAGGTCCACATTGACGTGCCCTTTGGTGAGCAGGACATAAGGGCCGCCCAGGAAGGTCGCGCCGATCAGACTGAAGGTGACAAACTCATGCTGCCAAATCGCCGACGCGCCCAATCCGTAGCGTACGATCACCAGATGACAGACCACGACCACCGATGCGATCAGCAGCAGGACGGAGGCAACACCGCAAGCGACGGACAGCCGCCGGACAGCTTCGATAAAAACATTCATGACTTCAATACTTTATGCTTCAGGAGCAGCGACAAAGCGGTCGCGCCGGGAGGTACGCTGCCCGGCAGGACGGCAGCGTAATGAGCGAAGACTCAATGGACACGCTCTCGAGAGCGCCAGTTCGTTCTTTAGCAGTCGAGGGAGGGATGCTCGCCGGGCGTTCCGGCAAGCGTCCCCTCACCCACTTGAGCTTACTCGACGGCGAGCGCCTTCTCGATCAGTTCCTTACCGCCCGGAACCTTCTCGGCGAAGTTCTTGTACGAGGACTCCTTGGCGATCGCGACCCACTTGGCGTGCTGTTCAGCCGACATGCCGACGACCTCAACACCGGCCCCTTTGTAGGCGTCGACCAGTTTCTGATCGAGACCCTTGGCGGCGTCGAAGAAGTAGTCTTCGGCAACCTGACCCGCGGCCATGAAGGCATCTTTCTGTTTGTCGTCGAGCTTGTTCCAGGTCTTCTTGGACATCAGGATCGGCTCATACATAAACCACAGGGCATTCGCGCCCGGCTCGGTCAGGCAGCTGACCTGCTCATAGATACGATAGGAAACGAAGCTGCCGGAACTGGTGTTGGCACCGTCGAGCACGCCGGTCTGCAGGCCGGTGTAAATTTCCGAACTCGGCATGGCATTGATCGATGCGCCCGCGGCCACCAGCATCTGCTCGAAGGCCGGGCCGGCCGCCCGCAGGACCTGTCCTTTGGCATCTTCCGGATCCAGGATGCACTCCTTTTTGGAGGCAAAACCGCCGGCCAGCCAGGCATCGGAAATCACCACGACACCGGCATCGTCGATGATCTTTTTGATGTCTGCCATAAAGTCAGAGTCGTTCAACCGCTTCGCGTGATCGTGGTTTTTGACCAGTCCAGGCATGAGGGTTGAACTGAACTGCGGATGTTTGCCGCTGGCATAATCGAGTGGAAAGGCAGAGACGTCGAGCTGTCCCTTGACCATGGCGTCCCACTGCTGTTTTGGCTTGAAGAGAGATTTGCCCGGGTAGACCTGCATGGTCACACCGACGCCGGCCTTTTCGACCTCGCGTTTGATGATCTGAACCATCTCGTCGCGCACGTCGCCCTTGCCGCCCGGCCATTGGTGCGAGGCTTTGAGCTTGATATCGGCCGCTTGAACGTTTGCAGACAAGGCCACGACCGCGGTCATCCCAACGACGCCCGCCATCAAACCCGGTAAGAAACGAGATAGATTTTTCATTTTTCCCTCCCATGTTCGCGCGCCTGCCATCAGGCCGCATTGCTTTTAATTCTGACGGTGAGCCTATCGCGGCTCGATTTATGAGTCCAGTCTTGTATACAAGAGCGTCATATGTGTATTCTAAACAATACCGTTTGTATGCCTAGGTCTTATCGATGAAACAGGAACCAACCCGCCTTGCAGACCAACTCCGAGTCCGGCTGGAGGGCGAGATTCTCTCAGGCGAGCTGGCGCCGGGCGACCGGCTGGACGAAACAAAGCTGGCGGCACGCTTTTCCGTGTCACGCACACCGGTACGCGAGGCGCTGCATCAGCTTGCGACCGCGAAGCTGATCAACCTGCGCCCCAGGCAAGGGGCGGTCGTTGCAGCGGTCACGGTTCAGGAATTGCTGCAGATGTTCGAAGTCATGGCCGAGCTGGAAGCGGTCTGCGCCGGTTTGGCCGCACGCCGGATGACTCCCGCAGAGCGCAAACAGCTTGAGGAAAGCCACGAGCGCTGCGCCCGTCTGGCCAAAAGCGGCGACGTGAATGCCTACTACCAGGAAAACCAGGTTTTTCACGAGACCCTTTACGCGGGCGCACACAACGAATTCCTGGAGAATATGACATCCAATACCCGCAACCGCCTTGCCCCCTACCGGCGCTTTCAGCTTCATCACCCGGGCCGTATCCGCAGGTCGCTCCAGGAGCATGCGTCCGTGGTCGAAGCGATCCGCGAGGGTGAATCGGAACTCGCGGCGGAACGGATGCGCGGACATGTCAGTATCCAGGGCGATGTCTTCTCCGACCTGGTTTCCGCACTCCCGCCTTCCTATGTCCAGGCAAAGACGGCATAAGACCTCGGCAGGGCCGGTTTTATCCCATCACTTTTCGAACCAGCAACAGGGTGGAGCCCGCGCGCGCCGCAACGAGAGAGCTTCGCAGAGATTAAATCCATGAATGAGAACCTTTATAGTCTTCTATCGTCCCACTTTCCTGAAGATCTTTCTCAGCGTTTCATCGAAACCGCCGACGCCGCGACCTATAGCTATGCCGATCTGATTATACTGTCCGGGCGTTTCGGACGCCTGCTGTCAAACATAGGCGTCAAGAAAGGTGACCGGGTCGCAGTCCAGGTCGAGAAGTCGCCCGAAGCCATCTTCCTCTATCTCGGATGCCTGCGGATCGGCGCGATCTATCTGCCGCTCAACACTGCCTACAAGGAGACCGAGGTCGCTTACTTCCTGGGCGACGCCGAACCCACTGTGGTCGTTTGCCGGCCGGCAAGCGAAACCGCCATGGGTAAGATTGCCGAAAGCGCCGGCGTCACCGAGGTGCTCACCCTGGGGCAAGAACGCGACGGCACGCTGGTCGAGCGCAGCCTGGATCTGGATTCGGAAATCGGTTGCGTCGAGGCAAGTCATGATGACGTCGCGGCGATCCTCTACACCAGCGGCACCACCGGCCGCTCGAAAGGTGCGATGCTCAGCCATCGGAACCTGGGTTCGAACACGGAGACTCTACACAAGCTCTGGGGCTTCCGGCCCGACGACGTCCTGCTGCACGCCCTGCCGATCTTCCACACCCACGGGCTCTTCGTGGCCACCAACTGCATCCTCTTGAACGGCAGCAGCATGCTGTTCCTCAATAGGTTCGATGCGGACAAGATGATCGAGCTGATGCCGCGTGCGAGCGTCATGATGGGAGTTCCCACCTTCTACACGCGGCTGCTGGCGGACGCCCGCTTCACCAAAGACCTCTGCGCGAACATGCGGCTCTTCATCTCGGGTTCCGCGCCCTTGCTGGAAGAGACCTTCGAGCAGTTTCAGGCCCGCTCGGGCCATAGCATTCTCGAACGCTACGGCATGACCGAAACCAACATGAACACCTCCAACCCCCTGGAGGGTGAGCGCCGCGCGGGCACGGTCGGTTTTCCCCTACCCGATGTGGAGGTCCGCATTGCCGATGACGACGGCAACATACTCGGCACGAACGAGCCCGGCGTGTTGGAAGTCAAGGGACCGAACGTCTTTCAGGGCTACTGGCGCATGCCGGAAAAGACCGCTTCCGAATTTCGCCCGGATGGATTTTTTATCACCGGTGACGTGGCCAAGATCGACGAGCGCGGCTACATTCACATTGTCGGCCGGGCCAAGGACCTGATCATCACCGGCGGCTTCAACGTCTACCCCAAGGAAATCGAGCTCTGCGTCGATGCCGTCGAAGGTGTCGGCGAATCAGCCGTGATAGGCCTGCCCCATCCGGACTTCGGCGAGGCCGTGGTCGCCGTGGTCACGCGCTCAGGTGCCAAGAACCTCGACGGACAATCCATCATCGACAGCGTGAAGGACGAGCTGGCCAACTTCAAGGTGCCGAAGAAAGTTGTCTTCCTCGACGAGCTGCCGCGCAACTCCATGGGCAAGGTCCAGAAGAACGTCCTGCGGGAAACCTACAAAGATTCCTTTACGTCTCATTGAGAGCGTCTTCTCGTTTGGGGGCACTTCCTGAGTGACGCTCATGAGAAACTATCAGACCTCACTTTCAGGGCCTGTTCCCAAATCGTGACAAACTCCTCAAGCGTGGTTTCTACGGGCTCAAACTCTCCATATTCATCATTTGCGATCTCTTGAAGGGAGGGCACGGGACAGGTGCCCAATCGAGAACGGTAGCTCTGACCTTCTGAAGCAAACCCCATCGAACCGTCTCTAAAGACCTCAATCTTTCGCGTTTCGTAACGGTCTGGCCCCAATTCACAGAACAGAGTTACCGGCTCGTCCTCGAAATCGTGCTTCCATTGAACTTTGATGTATTTCATAGGATTAAATCAGTTTCCGCACTGAAAACTCTGATGCAGCGATACTCAAGCATCCTCCATCTATGAAATGAATATGAAGCGACGAAGCTTCGCCTTCGTTTCTATGTGCATTGCCTGAAGGCTCAATCGACGGGCCGAGCCGCTTCTCATTGGCACTTTTGCAAGCTTTTACAAAGGTATCGCCGGAAAGAAAATTGGCGCGTTCAACAATGGCTTCATCCCAAAAGCCAATGCACTGATAGCCGATGTAACCGAGGCACGAAATCGCCTTTCGCTCGCCCGTCGCCTCCTCTAGCTCAATGACGACTGAATCGTAGTCTATCGATAGAGTTGCAACATTTGCATCGGCCCACAGCACGTCGATCACGTTGCCTCACTTCTTTTAGATTATCGGCATGCCAAAAGGTTTCGGAACTGTCTACCTAAGGCTGACATGTGGCCGTAGCTCGAAACGCCACTTCATTCCGCAGCAGCGCGGGTCTCCAAGCCTTCGTCGGCGGTCAGACCCAGCATGAGGTTCAGGTTCTGAACCGCCGCGCCGGACGCCCCTTTGCCCAGATTATCGAGCTGAGCGACCAGGACCGCCTGACCCAGCTCTTCGTCGCCAAATACATACAAGCGCATGTCGTTGGTGCCGTTCAGGGCTTGAGGGTCGAGGGTTGTGGCACACTGCGCCGCTTCCTCCAGACTCGCCACCGACACAAAACGCTGGCCGGCGTAATGCGCGCTGAGAGCCGCATGAACTGCGGCGACCGATGGCTTCGCCGGCAAAGCGCCGAGTTGGAGCGGCACCTGCACCAGCATGCCCTGGCTATAACGGGCCACGGAGGGCACGAAAATCGGCCGCTGGGTCAGACCGCCGCGCGCGACGATTTCCGGCACATGCTTGTGGTGCAGGCCGAGCCCGTAAGTGTGAAATGCCCGGGTTGTGTAGTTCGGTGAAGACTCGTCTTCGTAGGACTCGATCATGCCGCGGCCGCCGCCGCTGTAGCCCGAGACACCGTTGATGGTCAGCGGGAAATCCGGCTGCAGCAAGCCGGCGTCGATCAGGGGCCGGATCAGCGCGATGGCACCGGTGGAATAGCAGCCTGGATTGCTGACGAACCGCGCTTTTGCCACCAGTTCCGCCTGCCGGGCGTCCAACTCAGGAAATCCGAAGACCCAGTTGGGGTCGGTCCGATGTGCTGTGCTGGCGTCGATCACCCGGGTATCCGGGTTCTCGAGCAGGCTGACCGCTTCGCGCGCGGCGGCATCCGGCAGGCAGAGAATGACCAGATCGGCGGCATTCAGCAGGCGTGCGCGGTGAACGGGGTCCTTTCGCTGCGAGTCGTCCAGACTCAGCAGTTCGATCGAACTCCGCTCCTGCAGGCGGGCCCGGATCTGTAGTCCGGTCGTACCTGCCTCACCGTCAATAAACACCCGCGCGCCCATCGGGCCATCTCCTTCTGCTGGTAGATTAATGCAAATTTGTCTTACAGACCGGTTCGGATAGCAAGTTCTTTGGCGGAATAGCCCCTATGCGTACGGCACCGGCGTCCAGTCTGTAGTAGGCTCCAACTCCTCCACCGGAACCCCAATTGGAAGGTAAATCATGCATCTTGAAGGCTCGTGCCACTGTAGAGCAGTGACCTTTAGCGTCGAATCTCCCCATCCCGTGCCCTATATGCGCTGCTATTGCACGGTGTGCCGTAAAACCGGCGGCGGTGGCGGTTACGCGATCAACCTGGGGGCGGGCTTTGAGAGCCTGCGCGTCGAAGGCAAGGAAAACCTGCGTGTCTATCAGGCCATAATTGAAGATTCTCAAACCGGCAAAACCTCCAAAAGCCCCGCCGAGCGCAGCTTCTGCGGTCTCTGCGGCACGGCGCTCTGGGTCTGGGACGCGCGTTGGCCCAAACTGCTGCATCCCTTTGCTTCAGCCATTGACAGCGACCTGCCCGCCGCACCATCCCACAATCACATCATGCTGGAATTCAAGGCGTCCTGGGTGCCGCTGGAACGCGCCGAGGATGATGCCTGTTTTGACGCTTATCCGAATGAATCGCTGGCGGATTGGCACGAACGGATGGGACTGGCAGCGCAAGTTGACAACTGAGCGCGCTCAGGCTTTTTTTGCAGGCCTCACACGCGAATCAATTCCTGCATCCGTCTGGACCCGGCATGCGCAGCCGTCTAGTTTGGAACTTTCCGCTCAAGATTCATTTTTTTGATTAGGCCGACGCTCATTTCTGAATTCTTCTCAATGCTTCTGCCCTATGTCGCACTGATTGTCGCTGTACTGGTGATCATCGTTACCCTGTTGCCTCTGATCAAACGTGGGCACTGGTGGATCCGGGTCTGCGATTATCCGCGGCTGCAAATCGGGTTCTTTGGGCTCCTGGCACTCGCGGGCCTGCTTTTCCTGGAGTTGCCGGAGGAAATTAAGTGGCCGGTCGCCGTGGCCCTCTTTGCCGCCCTGGTCTATCAGTTCTGGCTTGTGATCCCCTTTTCACCGATTTTCAGGAGCCAGGTCGTGAGGGCCGAAGAGGGAGATGATCCCTACCGAGTCAGTATTCTGGTGGCAAACGTCCTGACCCCAAACCGTCGCGGCGACGATCTGCTCAAGATTATACGCGACGCAGACGCGGACATCGTTCTGGTCCTGGAGCCGGACGACTGGTGGCAGCAAAAGCTCGACGTCATTGAGGAGGACTATCCCCACACGATCAAGCGCCCGTTGGACAACACTTACGGCATGCTGATGTACTCAAAGCACCCGCTGATAGAACCAGAATGCCGGTTCCTGGTCGCCGAGGGCATTCCTTCTTTCCGAGCTTTTCTGGAGCTGCCATCAGGTGATCGGGTCCGGTTTCACGGCCTTCATCCCAACCCGCCGCAGGTCGGTCTGGACACCGTCGGCCGGGACGCTGAACTCGTCATTGTTGCCCGGGAGATTCAGGGTCATTCAGAGCCGGTCATCGTGGCCGGTGATATGAACGACGTCGCCTGGTCCCACACCACGCGGCTGTTTTTGCGTTTGAGCAGTATGATGGACCCCCGGATCGGACGGGGCCTCTACAGCACCTACAATGCGAAGATACCCTTCTTCCGCTGGCCCCTCGATCATGTCTTTCACAGCAGTTCCTTCCGCCTCTTGAGCTTGCAGCGGCTGCCCTATTTCGGGTCCGATCACTTTCCCCTCTATTGCGAGCTGCTGCTTGACCACTCGGCGCAGGACGTCCATGAGCCTCCTGAGCCGGCCCCGGAGGATCATCATGAAGCCCGGCGTTTGATAGAAGAAGGCAAGAACGACGAAAGCCTGAAATTGAGCTGATCCGAACGTTGGAGGCAGCTATGGCACGCGCCGGACCTGTGTCCGCCGTCCGGCCATGACCGAGGCCACAACGGCGAGTGCGAACGCGACCTCGATCCAGCCGACCTGCTCTGCGAGCAGCAGCGCCGAAGCAATCAAGGTGACGAAGGGCTGCAGGAGTTGGAGCTGTCCAACCTTGGCGATCCCGCCCAGCGCCAGGCCGTGATTCCAGGCAAAGAAGCCCAGGAACTGGCTGAAGAGCGCCACATAGAAAAAGCCGCTCCAGGCGCCTACTCCGGCCTGCCAGTTGATCGGTCCGGAGGCCAGGAGGACAATGACCAGCAGGAAAGGCACAGCGATGACCAGCGCCCAGCAGATTACCTGCCAGCCGCCGAGGTCGCGCGCCAAGACGCCACCCTTGGCGTAGCCGACCGCCGCGCAGACCACGGCGATCACCAGCAGCAGGTCACCGAACTGAATTCCGTTAAACCCGCCGCCCCGGATCACCACGAAGGCGAAAACCAGACCGGCCCCGGTGAGACTAAAGAGCCAGAAAGCCAGCGACGGGCGCTCTCCGCCAAACCACGAGCCCGCCACCGCGGTTGCGAGCGGCAAGATCGCCAGCACCACGCCGCCGTGGGCGGCAGGCACCGTCGCCATGGCAATGGTCGCGAATACCGGAAAGCCGAAGACGATGCCGCCGGAGGTTATGGCAAGGTTCCACCAGTGCTTGCGCGCAGGTATGGGTGTGCGGGTGACAAGCAACAAGAGCCCGGCACAAAGCGCCGCGGGGATCGCGCGTCCCAGGCCGACGAACACCGGATCGAGCTCGGCCACCGCGATACGCGTGGTCGGCAACGTGAGACCGAAGATGAGGACGCCGATCAGGCCGTAGAACAAGCCTTGCGCATCCCGGGACCCTAGATTTTTCACAGACCGATTCAGCTCTCGCGGGCTTTGCGGACGGCCACGTAGGCCTGAAGGTGGCAATAGGCCATATCGAGCATCGGCGTATCGATCCCGGCCTTATCGCCCCGTGCGATCAGGTCGCCGACGATATGATCCGCTTCGACCTCTGCGTCATTCTGAATGTCCCGGAGCATGGACGAGGTCTGGACCGCACTTTTGTGAGTCAGGAAACCGTAGGTGCCTTCGACGAACTTCTCGTCAAGCTCGAAGCCCTCCGCCCCTGCGATCGCCACGCACTCGTCGAGCATGGCGCGGGTGTAGGACGTGCCGCGATCGGTGGCGGCCACCGCGTCCATGGAGCTGCGCATCAGACAGGTGATCCCAGCGAGAGTCGCCAGCAGCACCCATTTTTTCCAGAGATCGCTGCGGATCCTCTCGCTGTATTTGCTGTCGAATCCGGCTCCGGCAAAAAGCGCCTCGATTTCGGCGCAGCGGGCGTTCTGGCTTTCTTCGAGCGGACCGAAGGTCACACGGTGCAGCTTGCTCATGTGCTTGACCAGCCCGTCACCGGTCAGGGTCACAGCCAGATGACAGAGCCCGCCGAGTACCCTCTGAGCGCCGAAGCGTTCGATCAGACGGTCGAGATGGGCCATACCATTCAGCAGGGGCAATATAAGGCTTCCCTCGCCCACCGCAGGCGCAATGTCTTCCAGTGCCTGAGTCAGATGGTAGGCCTTACAGCTCAAGAGGATCAGGTCGTAGGGCGTATCAATCTGGTCAGCGGTCAGGCTTTTGACCTGCAGTTCCGCATTGCCGAAGGGACTCTCGATCCGCAGCCCCTGCTCGGCAAGTTGTCCGGCCCGGCGTTCACGCACCAGGAAGGTGACGTCCGCGCCCGCCTCCACCAAACGTCCGCCAAAGTATCCTCCGGTTCCGCCAGCCCCCAAGACAAGAATGCGCATCGACTTTATCCGTATAATATATTATATTATTTCCACTTTATTGGATCGACCGCGCCTGTCAAGCAACGTCAGATCAATTTCGGACTCGCAAACTTAAAACGGCATCCCAGGCAAGGACACCCGACAGCTTTATGACAAGATCCTCGAACCTGGATACACCGATCGCAGAGTCCATCCGCCGCCTGCGCAGCGCCCAAGGTCTCAGCCTGGAAGCCCTCGCAAAGCGGGCCGATGTGAGCAAATCCATGATCTCCAAGATTGAGCGCGGCGAGACCAGCCCGACCGCCAACACCCTGGGCCGTCTGGCCGAAGCGCTCGATGTCAGTCTCTCCCAATTGATGGGCCTTCAGGAGAAACGCGAAGTCATTGTTCTGCGCGAAGCGGAGCAACCGGTATTCCAAAGCGTCGACGGCAGCTTCCAGCGCCGTTGCCTTTCCCCGATTTTTCCAACGCGGGGCGTGGACTTCGTGCTGAACACCCTGGCTGCCAAATCCCGCAGCGATCTTGCCGTCAGACACAAGAGTGGCGTCGACGAGCATCTCCATGTCACCAGCGGCAGGCTGCGCGTCCACCTTGGGGATAGCGCGTATGATTTAGGGCCGGGCGACAGCATCTACTACCAAGCTGATGTCGCGCATGAGTTCGAAAACCCGGGTGACGACGAGGCAAGCTTCTTCATCGTGATCGACAGTACCGGTCTGCGGAAGTAGAGGCTTCCACGGAGTTGGCCGCCCTTTAACGCACGGGAAGAGTCAATTGAACCCCGCCGCCGGACCCGTCTTTCTGGGCCTGAAGATTGAACAGGAGCCGCAGGAGCGCAAAGGTCTCACGCGAAGCTATGTCGTTGTCCTCGATCCAGAACCAATGGCCCCTGCGCTGCAGCGAAATGAAGCTCAGAGGCGGTTGCGCCCGGCTGGCCCGGATCCGCAGATCCGGAAGGGCGGTGGCGCTTCCGGTCCAGGCAAAGTCCTGATCTTTAGGGGGTAACTCCACGCCCCGCGAGAGGAATTCCATGACGGCAAGGAGCGGACGTGTACGCAGGGCAATCGTCTCTCCATCGCCGTCGAGTCCGAGCTGGAAGGAATAAGACTCGAGCTGGGGATCAAGTCTGAGAGCCGCGATCAGTCTTTGCCCTTCCGTGGAGGCTCGGCCATCGGGCGTCAGCCGCAGGCGCAGCGGGTCGCCCGGAGCCTTCGCGCCTGACACCGAGGTTCCGAGCGCGAGCTGGCGCCGCTGTGACAGAACGGCGAAGAGTTCCAGGACCTCCGCGAAAAGAGCCGCGCTCTCGCCGCTGGCTTCGATGCCGTTGACCGCCGAGACGGTGGTTTTCAATACAGTGGGGATCGGCCAGCCGTTCTCGATCATCAGCAGAACCGACGGCAAACCAAGTGGTACAAGCAGTTCGCGTGCGAAGTCTTTTCCGAGGAGGGGCTGATAGACGATCGTGGGACTCTGTTTGTAAGTCAGGTTGGGTTTCACAATGCCGGTTTGCGCTTCGCCGGGACCAATCGCAAGATCGCTATCGACTCCGACCTCAAGGCTGGGGGCCGCCGTAATGCTCGAAATTTGCATGAACACGGGAGCTTCACGGTAACGAAGCCGGATGATGTTGGCCAAAAGCTCCTCGCGGTCCGTTTGGGCGAGAGCTTCGATGTAAGCACCGCGGGACCGCTCCAGATGATCGGGGCCTAGACCTGAACAGCCGCTCATTGCGATGCAGGTCAGAATAAGAACAATTGATCGCATAGATACTCCCCCGCGTATCAAAGCTATAGGTTACATGATGGACGACCAAGCCACAGGCCCCGAATACACTACGCGAAGTTTAGACGAAGCGTCGTCGTGAATCCGTATAGCGCTATCTGCAGATTCTCCGCTAAAGCCATGCAAACAAATCTCTTTACCCCTTGAGTCGCGATGCGTGTAAATCCATCTTGTCATTGAGATCAGGATGAGAACTCGTAACGAGGTCCGTTAAAAATGCCAGCCCGCCGCCCCTATCCATCACCCCCCACTCGCGTAGCACCAGCAGCAAATTCGCAGCTCGCGGGGACGCGTGTATGAGGAGAGTCTTGCGTTACGGTCTGTGGGGCGTCACATCCCTCCTGGGCCTGGTCCTCGTTGTTGCGCTCGGCGGCTTCCTCTGGCTGCGCACCTCTTTGCCGGATCTGAATGGAGAAACCGCGCTGCCCGGTCTGCAGGCTGACGTCACCGTGCTGCGCGACAAGGACGGCATCGTCACCATTAAGGCCGGATCCGATCTGGACGCCTACCGGGCGCTTGGTTACCTGCATGCACAGGACCGTCTGTGGCAGATGGACTTCATGCGCCGCAGCGCCGCCGGGCGCCTCTCGGAAGTGGTCGGCGCCCCGACGCTGCGGATCGATAAGATCATGCGCACGCTGGGGCTCTATAACCTGGCGAAGGCAAGCTACAGCAAGCTCTCACCGCAGGTACGGACCGCACTCGATGCCTACACCGCAGGTGTGAACGCTTACATGGACAGCCGGAGCGGCGCCCTGCCGCCGGAATTCTATCTTCTGCGCTACAGCCCCGAGCGCTGGTCGCCGGCTGACTCATTGGTTTGGGGCCGGCTCATGGCCATCCAGCTCTCGGGCAACTGGCGCAGCGAACTCTTGCGGGCGCGCCTGAACGAATTTCTGAAACCGGAACAAATTCGTGCGCTTTGGCCGGATTATCCGGCGGACGCCCCGGTTGCGCTGGCGGGGCTCGACCGTAGAGCCGCGCTCGATCCGCTGGAGAACCTGCCCTGGTCGCTCGCGCCCAAGGACGCCTCTAACTCCTGGGTGCTTTCCGGTGCGAAGACGACGACCGGAAAACCGATCCTGGCCAACGACCCCCACCTTTCGCTCGATGCGCCCGGCCTCTGGTATCTGGTCGATATCCACACCCCGGAAGGACGCATGCGCGGCGCTTCCGCGCCGGGCGTACCCTTCGTGGTTCTGGGACAGAACCAGCACCTCGCCTGGGGCTTTACCACGACACACAGCGACACCCAGGATCTCTTCGTCGAAAAGCTGGACCCGGAACAACGGAATCATTACCTCACACCGGAAGGCTCCCTTCCTTTTGAGGTGGACATCGAGGTCATCGCCGTTCGTGGCAGGGATGATGTCATTCTAAACATCCGCCGCAGCCGCAACGGTCCAATCATCGATGACATCGCCGATCCTGAAGACCTCGCGAGCGCAGCCAAAACCGCGGGCGCGGAGAGCGGGACCCGGCTCGCCCTGGCCTGGCCCGCTTTGCGCGACGACGACCTCATTCCGCAGGCTATTTATGGCTTCAACAAGGCCAGCAACTGGTCGGAATTTCTGGCCGCCAGCCGCTTCTTCCACTCGCCTCAGCAGAACATCGTCTATGCCGACATGGAGGGAAACATCGGCCTTGTCGTGCCGGGGCGCGTGCCGATGCGGACCAAGGGCGACGGCCGGGTTCCGGTTCCCGGCTGGACCGACGAATACGCCTGGACGGGCTTTATTCCCTTCGAGGAAATGCCCCAGGGCGCGAATCCCGAAAGCGGTCTCTACGTGGTCGCCAATAATAAGATTGTCGATGACGACTACCCGCACCTGATCACTGCCGACTGGCCGAGCCAGTACCGCGCGGCCCGTATTCAGGAGGTGCTTGACGCGACGCCGAAAGGCAGCCTCGAAGACTCGCTGGAACTGCAGAACGATATTGTCTCGATTCCGGCGCGCACGCTCATGCCTTTCCTGCTGCAGACCGAAGCGAGTTCGCCAACCGCCAAAGAAGCACTGGCGCTGCTGTCGAACTGGGATTTCAGACTGGACCGCACGCGGCCGGAAGGGCTGATCTATAACAACTGGCTCAATAAGCTGAACGCGGCCCTGCTCGAGGACGAACTCCGGGCCGAATTCAGCAGCTTCCGCCGTCCCAAGACCGAGCTGGTCGCCCGTATTCTCTCCGGCGCAGCCGCGGCTTCCGACCCGCCGCTGGACTGGTGCGACGACATCCGCACGGCGCTGGTCGAGAGCTGCGCGCAGATCCTGGCAAGCAGTCTCGAAGACTCCCTGGCGGAAATCGCGGCGGCTTATGGAGACGACATAGATGCCTGGCGCTGGGGCGACGTTCACCGCGCCACCCTGCCCCATCCCATTCTCAGCCGAATTCCGGTACTCTCGGACCTCTTCGACATTTCGGTCGAAACCGACGGCGGCGCCGAGACCGTGAAACGCGCGGGCGTCAGCTTCAACGGTCCGATCGACAAGCGTTTCAACGACCGCCACGGAGCCGGTTACCGGGCAGTGTACGACCTCGAGAACCCGAATAACTCACGCTTCATGATCGCGACCGGCCAGTCGGCCAATCCGCTCTCGCCCCACTACGGCAGCTTCGCGGAACGCTGGCGAGACAGTCAATACGTGACAATCGACACGACCGAGGCGAACACGGAGTACCGCATGCTGCTGAAACCGGAATAGCCGGAGGCCTACCAGGCTTTGTAGGGCAGGAACTTGCCGCTCATCTTCACCTCGATACGGTCACCCTTGGGATCGGGGATCTTATCGACGTACATCTCGAAGTCGATGGCGCTCATAATGCCGTCGCCGCCCTTTTCCTGAATCAGTTCCTTGATGGTATCGCCGTAGACGCCGACGATCTCGTAAAGCCGGTAGATGCAGGGGTCGGTGGGGACCGTTTGATTGAACATCTTGGTGGGAAACTCGGCCAGCACGACGGCGGCTTCCTGAGGCAGGGCCAGAGTCTTGACCAGCAGGTCGGCCTTTTCGCGCGGCAGGGAGTTCATGCCCAGGCAGGCCGAAGTCGTGAAGACCGGCGACATGCCGATGCTCTCGGCAATGCCCTCCCAGGTCAGACCGGCGGTCTTCTTTTTCTCAATAATCATTTCCGCGACATCGACTTTATTCATTGTCTCTCCTTTCTCGAAGAATCTTGGGATTAAGCTCTTGAGTTGGTCACTGCACCAGCGACATGCGTTCCGGTTCCACGAGGGGTGCGGGCCGGTCTTCCCCCGGTCCCTCCCCGAGTCCATCCTCAGGCCCCTCCCCCTCAGCCGAGTGTGCCGGCCGGACTGTTGCAGGCCGCCTGGGCTTCATTGGTCCGTCATCGTCGGGGCGTTCCTCAGCCAGAGCCTTGGAGCGCAAAGCCAGGAACTCGACCAGATGATTGCGGATCTTGTAGTAGCCCGGGTCGTGAATGATCTCCGCCCGGTTCCGCGGCCTTGGAATATCGATCACCACGCTTTCCGCGACGCGGGCATAGGGGCCGTTGGTCATAAGCAGAATGCGGTCCGCCAGCAGAATCGCTTCGTCCACATCATGGGTGATCATGAAGACCGTCTGTTCGCTGCCCGACCAGATCCGGATCAGCTCGTCCTGAATGGTGCCCCGTGTCAGGGCATCGAGCGCCCCGAAGGGTTCGTCGAGCAGCAGCAGCTTCGGCTGGATTGCGAAAGCGCGGGCGATCGAGACCCGCTGGCGCATGCCGCCGGAAAGCTGCGAGGGCTTGCGGTGCTCCGCCCCCCCGGACAGTCCGACCATCTCCAGATACTTGTAGGAATGCTCGAGGATCTGCTCCTTGCTCCAATCCGGATGACGGGCGCGCACGCCGAAGGTCACGTTCTTGAGTGCCGAACGCCAGGGCAGCAGGGAGTAGTTCTGAAAGACCACGCCCCGGTCGAGACTTGGTCCCACGACCTCCTTACCGTCCATCGTGACCGCGCCCGAGGTCGCCGTATCCAGTCCGGCCAGGACGTTCATGATGGTGGACTTGCCGCAGCCGGAGTGACCGATGATGCACACGAACTCGCCCTTGTTGATGTCGAAGCTGACCTCTTCGAACACGGTCAGGTCTTCTCCTCCGGGGCTGGGATAACGCTTGGTGAGCGCGTCGATCTGTAAAAAAGGATTGTTCATGGTGGCTCTATTCCTGCCCCTATTCCTGATAGCGCACGGCGCGTTGAACCTGGGCGAAGGCGGCATCGAGCAACATGCCCACGACACCGATCACCAGAATGGAGAAGATCACACTGGTCAGATCGAGATTGTTCCACTCGTTCCAGACGTAGTAGCCCACACCGGTTCCGCCCACGAGCATCTCCGCCGCGACGATCACCAGCCAGGCAATTCCGATGGAAATACGCATACCGGTCACGATGGTCGGTGCGGCGGCCGGCAGGATCACGGTCAAGGCCGTTCTCAACGATCCCAGTTCATGAGTGCGGGCAACGTTCACCCAGTCCTTGCGCACACCGGCAACCCCGAAAGCGGTGTTGATCAGCATCGGCCAGATGGAGCAGATAAAGATGACAAAAATCGAGGAGGCTTCGCTGTCCTTGATGATGAAAAGCGCCAGGGGCATCCAGGCCAGCGGCGAGATCGGCCGCAGCACCTGAATGAAGGGATCAAGCGCCCGGTACATCAGGGGCGACATCCCGATCAGAAAGCCGATGGGGATCGCGATCATCGCCGCCAGGAAGTATCCGGTCAGCACCCGAAAGAGCGAATAACCGACCTGAATGCCGATCCCCTTGTCGTTGGGTCCATTGTCGTAAAAGGGATTGGAGAGTTCCTCCCAGGCACGCTCGAGCACCTGTGACGGCGGCGGGACTCTCGCTTCCTGATCCGCACCGCCCATGAGCATTTCATATTCGGTCATCTCACCGGCGGCCTTCACCGCCGGTGTCGACAACTCCCAGATCCCCAGTGTCACCACAAGGATGACAGCGGAGAGAAATAAGGCCCGTGCGGGCAGCGAAGATACCATAGCCGCCGCCTAGACCCGGGTGATCGCGAAGCTCTTGGCATAGGCTTCCGGTTCACTGGGGTCGAAGGTCTTGCCCATGATGGTGTAGCTCTCATAGGTCTCGTCCGGCGGGGTCAGGCCCAGCATTTTCATGACCTTGGCGCAGTCGGCCGTCAGATAAACCTGCTCGGCAATGCCCTTGTAATCGACCTCGCCCTCGATATAGCCCCAGCGTTTCATCTGGGTCAGGATCCAGACACCCATGGAGTGCCAGGGGAAGGGATCGAAATCGATCCGGTCGGGCACGTCCTTGATGTTGCCCAGCCCATCGGCATAGCGTCCGGTCATGACCTGCTCGATCACCGGTACCGGCTGGTTCAGATAGTTGGTCGGCGCGATCGCGGCAGAAATCTCCTTCCGGTTCTCCGCCTTGCTTGCGTAGGTCGTGGCATCCACCAGGGCTTTCAGGAGATTGCCATAGGTATTGGGCAGGGTTTCGGCAAACTCGGCGGAACAGGCAAAGGCGCAGCAGGGATGGCCGTCCCAGATTTCTTTAGTCAGGGCGTGAATGAAACCGACCTTCTCCCAGACCGCACGCTGATTGAAGGGATCCGGTGAGAGATAGCCGTCGAGGTTTCCGGCGCGCAGGTTTGCCACCATCTCGGGCGGCGGCACGACGCGGATCTGGATGTCCTTATCCGGATCGAGACCGGCCTCGGCCACGTAATAGCGCAGCAGGAAGTTGTGCATGGAGTATTCGAAGGGCACGCCGAACTTGAAGCCCTTCCACATCTTCGGATCGTTCTTGTCTTTATGGTCGACGTGCAGAACGATGGCCTGGCCGTTGATGTTCTCCACCGCCGGCATGATGAAGGGCGTCGCGGTCGAACCCGCGCCCATGGTGATGGCCAGCGGCATCGGGGTCAGCATATGCGCGGCGTCGTATTCCTTGTTCAGGGACTTGTCGCGTGCGACCGCCCAGCCCGCCGTCTTGATGACATCCACGTCCAGGCCGTACTTCTCATAAAAACCAAGCGGCTTCGCCATGATAATGGGCGTCGCACAGGTGATCGGCACGAAACCGACATTCAGTTTGCTTTTCTCGGGCTTGCCGAGGGTATCGAGGATCGCCGCTTTGGCTTTCTCCATCGGGAAGACGCTTGAGATCGCAGCCGCCAGCGTCGTGGTTCCCAACAAGCCGGCGAAGCTGCGACGCGTGAGTTCGTTGTGACCGAAGACCGAGCGGACAACCGCGCTCTCGATGGCGCGCTCCATGACAGCCTCGCTGGAGCTCAAGGACTCGTTTTCCGCGGCCACCTCGATCTCGTCGGTCACCACCTCGCCAGACATTTTCTCCGCGCCGCAGGTCTCGCAGCCGCAGTTCGCGCCGTGGCGCAGATCCGTCTCGGCGCTGTAGGGATTGCCTAAGGAATTGCTGGGTCTTTTCGAAGCCATTTCGGTTCCCCTGTCATAGATCGTTGTTTGGCTCGTGGCCGTTGACCGGGGTATTCGCAAAGACCGTGCCACTTATTGTGCAGCGCACAGTATTGTTAAACATCAAAATCTTACCTCACCCTTCTCTATTGATGCATCATTACGAAAATTCGTAATTTCTATTTTTTCGTAATTCGATTATGATTTTTCGTAATCGTTGCTCTCAGGAGATTTCACGCCGTGCCGGTCAAGCTTCCCGATCCTCAAGCAGCGCGCCGCTTTGGCGTTTCTCTTGACCCAGAAAGTCTGCGGGAAGCGCCCCTGCCGATAACCGGCGAGCTCCTGAAGACCGCCTTTGCGAACGCGCCGGAACCGCTTTTGCTGATCGACCCCCTCAACGACGTGATTCTGCGCGCGAACAAGACCGCCTGCGCCATCTACGCCCTCACGAGCGATGAACTGCTGAAACGCGGCTTCTCCAGCCTCTACAAGGAATGCCGGGGCGCATTGCTGGTGGTGAGCGAGGAAGCCTTCGAGCGCGGACACGCCTGGAGCCGGGATCTGATCCTGCGGCGTCCCGACGGCAGCGCGATGGACCTGGAACACAGCTTTGTGGCCTGCAAACAGCGGGACAAGCGCTACCTTCTCGTTTCGATCCTGGACCTCACATCCCTGCGCTATCGCAGCATCGACAGCGAGGCCGACAGCTACCATCGCCAGGGCCTTGACGAGTGGCGTCGCGCGGAGCGCTTCTTCCGGGAAATCGAGCGCGAAAACCAGATGATCCTGAGCGCCGCGGGTGAAGGTATCTACGGGGTCAACGCCGATGGCGTGACGACTTTCGTCAATCCGGCGGCGGAAGCCATGCTGGGCTGGAAGGCCGAGGAACTGGTCGGCTCCGAAATGCACAGCATGATCCATCACAGCCACGCGGACGGCACCTGCTACCCCAATGCTAGCTGTCCGATTTTCAATGCCTTCCGGGAAGGCAAGGTTAACACGGTCGACGACGAGGTTTTCTGGTGCAAGGACGGTAAGCCGCTGCGGGTGGAATACACCTCGACCCCGATCGTCGACGACGGGGCCATGGTCGGGGCCGTGATCGTGTTCCGGGATATCTCCGAGCGCAAGCAATCGGAAGAACAGCTGCGCCAGGCCCTGGAGGAAAACGCCGCCCTGCGCGAGCGCCTGGAGAAGGAAAATGCCTATCTGCAGGAAGAAATCCTGACCCAGTCCAACCACCATGAAATTCTCGGGAACTCCGCAGCTGTCAAAAAGATCCTTCAGCAGATCGACCTTGTGGCCCCGACCGATGCCTCGGTTCTGATCACCGGCGAAAGCGGGACCGGCAAAGAGCTGGTGGCCCGCGCCATTCACCAGGCTTCAGACCGCCGAGACCGGCCCCTGATCCGCGTGAATTGCGCCGCGATCCCGCGTGAGCTTTTCGAAAGTGAGTTCTTCGGACATGTGAAAGGCGCCTTCACCGGCGCCTTGCGGGATCGCGTGGGGCGTTTTGAGCTGGCGGACGGCGGAACCATCTTTTTGGACGAGGTCGGCGAAATCCCGCTCGATCTCCAGTCCAAACTCTTGCGTGTTCTGCAAGACCGCCGCTTCGAGCGACTGGGCGACGAAAAAACCCGCGAGGTCGACATTCGCCTGATCGCGGCGACCAACCGCGATCTAAAGAAGGAGGCCGCCGCCGCGCGATTCCGGGAAGATCTCTATTTCCGGATCAACGTCTTTCCCATCGAATGTACGCCCCTGCGCGAGCGCAGCGACGATATTCCCATTCTGGCCCAGCATTTCCTGAAGACGGTTGCCAGCCGCCTGAACCTGAAGAAGCTGACGCTCACCAATGCCAACATAGAGACCCTGCGGGCCTATGCCTGGCCAGGCAATGCCCGAGAGCTTCAGAACGTCATAGAGCGGGCCATGATCCTGGCCCGCCATGGCCGCCTGCAATTCCATTTGCCCGGCGACGTGGCCCCTGTCGGCAAGTCGGACGACGCCACCTCGGACGAGCGCCGGATCCTGACGTCGAAGCAAATGACCGCCTTCGAAAAAGAAAACATCGAACGCGCGCTGCTGGCCGCGGGTGGCAAGGTCTCGGGGACAGACGGTGCCGCCGCCCTGCTGGGCATGAAGGCCACGACGCTCTACTCGAAAATCAAGAACATGGGCATCGGTGAAAAGCGCTCCGCCTGACCCGGCGGCATCTGACGCAATGACCTACTTCAAGCCTTTGAGGCCGCTGGTATCGATCCCCTTCAGCGCATCCCGGCCGATACGGTCTTTGCGCGCCTCTTCCATCTGCTGGATCTCAAGCGCCATCCGCATCTGCCTGTCCATGGCTTCCTGTTCCGACTCGCACTGCCGGAACCCGTCCGACCAGCCCTGCGCATACTTGCTGTCGGCTTCGAAGCGGTTGACGTCTTTCTTGAAGTCCTCGAACAGCGCCCCGCCCGCCTTCTTGCCGCTGTGACAGCCGTCTTCAAAGCCGTCCGCATAAGCAACAGGATAACCCTGTTCGAGCAAAAGATCCCGCTCACTCGCGCAGGCAGTTAGAATGACAGCGCCGATCAAGAGGGCCCCAGTGGAATATCGGTTTAGTCTCATGGCCGAGTGCTCCCTTCGTCTCATCCGCAAAGACCTGATCAGATGTCAGTCCCGCGCATTGATATTGAGTGCTACCATGACGACGGCAAGTGCGTTGTTGTCTCGCCCACAGGTAAGACAAAGCGGCTTTTTGAGTCGCCTTCCCAACTATGGCACCTTACCTTTCTATAAACATCGAAGCGCAGACTCGGTGATAAAAACTCAGGGAAGAACGCAATGACAGCAAAAGCACCGGTTTTTGGCGGCGTCCTGGAAGCCATCGGCAATACGCCCCTGATGGAAGTCACACATCTGGATACCGGTCCCTGTCGCCTGTTCCTGAAGCTTGAAAGCCAGAACCCGGGTGGATCCATCAAGGACCGCATCGGGAAGTCGATGATCGAAGCCGCTGAAAAAGACGGTTCGCTCAAGCCCGGCGGCAAGCTGATCGAGGCGACAGCGGGCAATACCGGGCTCGGTCTGGCGCTGGTTGCGGCTCAGAAAGGCTACCACCTGACCCTGATCGTCCCCGACAAGATGGCGCAGGAAAAAATCTTTCATCTGAAGGCGCTGGGCACCGAGGTCATCCTGACCCGTTCGGACGTAGGCAAAGGCCATCCCGAGTACTACCAGGATATGGCCGAGCGCATCGCCGCGGAAACCGGCGCGATATTCGTCAATCAGTTCGATAACCCGGCCAACCCCTACGCTCACGAAACCACCACCGGACCGGAAATTCTGGAGCAGATGGATGGCGATCTGGACGCCATGGTCTGCGGCGTCGGTTCCGGCGGCACCATCACCGGGCTGGGCCGCTACTTTGCCAAGGCCTCGCCCAAGACCGAAATGGTGCTGGCCGATCCGGCAGGCTCTATCCTGGCCGAATACGTCAAGACCGGTCACCTCTCCGAAGACGTCGGCTCCTGGGTGGTCGAAGGCATCGGCGAGGACTTCATCCCGCCGGTTTCCGATCTCTCGCTGGTGAAGTCCGCCTATACCGTGAGTGACCAGGAAGCCCTCATGACCGCGCGGGAGCTATTGACCAAGGAAGGCCTTTTGGGTGGCTCCTCCTCCGGCACGCTGATCGCTGCCGCCTTGCGCTATTGCCGGGAACAGACCGAACCCAAACGGGTCGTGACCTTTGTCTGTGACAGCGGCAACAAGTACCTCTCCAAGATGTTCAACGACTTCTGGATGGTGGATCAGGGCTTTATCCAACGCGAGCAGCACAATGACCTGCGCGACCTGATCGCCCGCCTGCACGAAAAGCATGCAACGGTTCTGGTCAGCCCTGAAGACACACTGCTGGTCGCTTACGGCCGCATGAAGCTTTACGACGTCTCGCAACTGCCTGTCCTGGACGCGGACAGCAAGGTGGTCGGCATCATCGATGAAAGCGATATTCTGCTGGCGGTGACGGAAAACGAAGACCATTTCAAAAAGAAAGTCGGCGAGGCCATGACCAGCAAACTGGAAACGGTCCCATCCGACGCGCCAATGGAAGCCCTGCTTCCCATATTCAACAAGGACATGGTCGCCATCGTCGTCGACGGCGATACCTTCCTCGGACTCATCACGCGGATCGATCTTTTGAACTATCTGCGTCGCAGAATGAAATAGAGACACATGCCTGACAGCCCCACTCCCACCAAGAGCAACCGCGCCAGCTTCGAGACCCGCGTCATTCACGCCGGGCAAAGCCCCGATCCCTCGACCGGTGCGATCATGCCGCCGATCTACGCCACCTCAACCTATGTGCAGGAAAGCCCGGGCGTTCATAAAGGCTACGAATACAGCCGCTCGCAAAACCCGACCCGCATGGCTTACGAGCGCTGCATCGCGGACCTGGAAAGCGGCACCGCCGGTTTCGCCTTCGCCTCTGGCCTGGCGGCCATCGGCACCGCGCTGGAGCTGCTGGACAGCGGCAGCCACATCATCGCCATGGACGATCTTTACGGCGGCTCTTACCGGCTCTTCGAGAACGTCCGTAAGCGCTCCGCGGCCCTTGATTTCAGCTTTGTCGACATGACTGACCTCTCGGCCCTGGAGGCCGCGATCCGGCCCGAGACCAAGATGATCTGGGTCGAGACACCGACCAACCCTCTGCTGAAGCTGGTTGACCTGGAAGCTGTCGCTACTCTGGCCCGCAAGCGCGGCATTCTCTGCGTCTGCGACAACACCTTCGCCTCCCCCTGGGTCCAGCGCCCGATCGAACAGGGTTTCGATATGGTGATGCATTCGGCCACCAAGTATCTCAACGGCCATTCCGATATGGTCGGTGGTGTGCTGGTGATCGGCAACCGGCCGGACCTGATCGAACAGATGGCCTACCTTCAGAATGCGATCGGCGCCGTTCAGGGGCCTTTTGACTCGTTCCTGGCATTGCGCGGCCTGAAGACCCTCGCTCTGCGCATGGAACGGCACTGCCGCTCGGCACAGACCATTGCCGAGCATCTTGAGGCCCATCCGAAAGTCGAGAAGGTTTACTATCCCGGCCTCGAGAGTCACGCCCAGCACGATTTGGCTAAGCGTCAGATGCAGGCTTACGGCGGCATGGTCACGGCCGTGCTGAAAGGCGGCCTGGACAATGCCCGCCGCTTCCTGGAGCGTGTCGAGCTCTTTGCGCTCGCAGAGAGCCTGGGTGGTGTCGAAAGCCTGATCGAGCACCCCGCCATCATGACCCACGCCTCGATCCCACCTGAGAACCGCGAGGCACTCGGCATCAGCGACGGGCTGGTACGGCTCTCAGTGGGTGTGGAGGGCGTTGACGATCTGATCGCGGATTTGGAGCAAGCGCTGGCCTAAGATGGACCTTTAGACAGCCAGCGAACGTACTCCTTGCGACGGCCCGCTTTCGAGATCTTTCGTGCCCAAAAAATCGCCTGAAATGGAGGCAGAGGATGAGGGGATCCAGGCTACGCCCATCAACGGAGCTGGAATTGCTTTCTGTACTCACTCGGCGAGGTGTTGACGGTGCGCAGGAAAGCCCGTCTCATCCCTTCGTCGTCCTGAAAGCCACATCTGGTTGCGATGACTTTTATGCTCTTGTCCGTCATCGCCAAAAGATCGCGTGCCCTATCGACACGGATAGCCTCTAACGCCTTCGCAGGTGAGATGCCCATCACTTCCCTGTAGCGTCGCGAGAAGTTTCGGGAACTCATCCCGCATTCATTGGCCATATCGTCGACTGAAATCTTGCGCCGGATATTGTCGGACATCCAATCGTACAGGCGTGAGAACCTGCCTTCGGTGTCGCGGGCTTGCCGATCCAGTTCCGCGCTGAATTGCGACTGGCCGCCGGAGCGAACCATGGGTGTCACCAGTGAACGCGCCATCTCAATGGCGGCGGGTTTTCCAAGGTCTTCTTCAATGATCGCCAAGGCCATATCGATACCAGCGGTGATGCCGGCGGAGGTCCAGACCTTTCCGTCTTTGATAAAGATCGGATCGACTTCCACCTTTACTGCCGGATATTGCCTTGCAAGCTGTTCACAATCCTCCCAGTGCGTGACGGCGCGGCGATCGTTCAGCAATCCCGCAGCTGCCAGAACAAGCGCGCCGGAACAAACCGAACAGACCCTTGTGGCTTGCTCCGCAAGAATCCTGATCTGTTCGACAAAAGGCTTATCGAGGGCTGCCTCGGCGGCCCCGTCACCGCCGATGACGATAAGGGTATGAATGGGCGGCTTCTGACGCGCCTTGCTCCAATTGACGAGCGGGTCACTCTCGATCTGCACAATCGTATTGGTTTCAATCCGCCCCCCGTCACGCGAAGCGACATAGGTTTGGTATGCGGCCCCCGACAGAGCGTTCCTGCGTGAATGCGTAAAAACCTGAAGCGGACCAACCAGATCGAGAAGCACAATATTCGGATACACGATGAACAGGACGTTCATCCGGTCAGGCGCATCCATCGGCAGATTGGCAGGATATGAGGTCATTTTGGCATTTATTCCATTCAACACGCGGGTCATATAATGGGGATCACACAGCCACGCACGGCTCCGTCATCTTCAGCAATGGGCACAGGTTATGAGAACACTCGGCGCGCTGGTTTTCCCCGGCTTTGAAACCCTCGACTACTTTGGCCCGATCGAAATGCTTGGGGGGCTGGCAGACGAAATTGAGGTTGTCACGGTCGCAAAAGCAAAAGATCCGGTGCCAAGTGTGCACGGTCAGAAAATCCTTGTAGATAAAATTTTGTCAGAAAAGAACGATTACGACCTCTTGTTCATCCCCGGCGGTGATTCAGCCTTGGTCGAGAGCGAAGACCAAGAGCTCATGGCATGGATCCGAGAGGCATCTGCAAACGCAGAGCGGGTGCTGGCCGTGTGCACCGGAACTGTACTGTTGGCGATGACAGGTGTTCTGGATGGCCGCAAGGCGACAACCAACAAACTTGATTTCACCAAGACAGTCCCTCTGGCGCCTGACGTGGAATGGGTAAAGCAGGCAAGGTGGGTCGAAGACGGAAAGTTCTTTACCTCGTCCGGTGTCTCGGCCGGAATCGATATGGCGCTGGCCGTGCTTGCAGATTTGTTCGGTGCGGATGTCGCGAAGGAAATGGCGAGATCATGCGAATACACATGGCATAGCGACCCAACCTGGGACCCCTTCGCGAAGTCAGCCGGCCTGATCTAAGTGAGCGGCCATTCGGAGCGAGAGGGCCTGGGGCTGATTTGAGTGTAACCAATCGCAGGCTCCTGTCCTTTCGTCCCCGCGACAAATGCCAAGTCGGGTCCGCCGTTTTTTGCGTCGAACTTAAACCGGTCGCTCAACCGAATCGTTCTCCAGCGCAATCGCGGTGACATGCGCCATGGCATGCGCTGCGCGTTGGCAGGACTGCGCCAGGGCGGCGACGTCTGGAACCTCCACCTCAGCTTTTGACTCCAGAAGTTCTCATTCCCGTTGTAACCATTTGCTATAACGCATGACGCTCGTTGAGAACGCAAAGGGCCAGTCTGAATGCCGGCGCCTATTTTACTGCTCATCTATCTCGCTCTGGTGCTGACACCGCTTGCGCTCGCCTGGCTATCCGGGCTGCCGCCGCGTCCTTTCATCGATGAGCTTTCAACGGGCCTGGCGCTGGTTGCCTTCGCGGCCCTCTTGGTTGAGTTCCTGTTGTCGGGACGATTCCGTACGATTTCGGACCGTGTCGGTATGGACACCACCATGCGGTTCCATCAACTCTTCGCCCGATTGATCGTCGCACTGCTCCTGCTGCACCCCTTCCTTTACACGACCCCAATCCTTGACTATCCGCCCCCCTGGGACGTGACGGCGCAGGGCCATCTGAAGCTCACGATCGAGACGCTGGCAAGCGGCGTTCTGGCCTGGATCCTGCTCATCGTCCTCGTGGTGACGGCGATCGCGCGCGACGCCCTGCCCTACAGCTACGAGACCTGGCGGCTGGGCCACGGGATCGGCTCCGCGCTGATCGCCGGTCTCAGCGCGCATCACGTGCTGGAGGCCGGGCGCTATAGCGCAGAACAACCGCTTTCCACCTTCTGGCTGGTCCTCCTCGGGTGTGCTCTGGCCTCGCTGCTTTATGTCTACCTGATCTCGCCACTGCTCCAAATCCGCCATCCCTATGAGGTTCTATCCGTGCGACGCATCGCCGAGCGGACCTGGGAGCTGGCAATCGCCCGGAAGGACCGGAAACCGCTGCCGTTCGAGGCCGGCCAGTTCGTCTGGCTCAATATCGGCCCAACGCCGTTCTCACTGCATGAGAACCCTTTTTCGATCAGCTCCGCGCCCGCCGCCGGTGAACGGATCGAGTTCGTGATCAAGGAGGTCGGTGATTTCACCCGATCGCTCTCAACGATCCGGTCGGGCGCGCGCGCCTGGATCGATGGGCCGCATGGCAGTCTTACCGCGCCGGGCCCGGAAGCGCCCGGGATCGGGCTGATTGCCGGCGGGGTCGGCATTGCGCCGCTCCTCTGCGTGTTGCGCCAGATGAGGGCAGCGGGCGATCCGCGGCCGGTCGCATTGCTCTACGGCAACCGGGTCCAGGATCAGATCGTCTACCGCGACGAACTCGAGAGGCTGGCCGCCGAAGAAACGGTGACGGTCAATCCTGTCCTGTCCGAACCCTCTGCCGAGTGGCGCGGCGGCGTCGGTCTGGTGGATGCCGAATCAATCGCGGCCACCTTCGACGGGTTCAGCGATGCGCGCGAATGGACCTATCTGCTGTGCGGTCCGCCTGCCATGATCGACAGCGCTGAGGCCGCACTGCTGGCGCGGGGCGTAAAGTCGAACTCTATCCGCTCCGAGCGGTTCGTTTATGATTGAGGTACCATGTGGTGTGGCTTGGGCGGCACGTTTCCAGGATTGCGCGAGGGCGGCGACGCCTGGAACCTCCACCACGCCTTTCGACCCCGGAAGAATATCCAGATCCTTCGCAGCCATGATCTGATCGACTGGTAACGGCTTTAGAGATTTCCGAATGTCTGAGACAATGGCAGGTGTATTTTGACTAAGATTACTGGCAGGTAGACTGGACATTTGTTAGATCGGCATCGAACCGAAACAGCACCACCATGAGCATTTATTGCCGTATGCGAACCATTGACTGAACCAAACGGCCAACATCATTCAAGTAAAGTGGCGAACATCCAGACCCGCTCGAATTGGACGGAGTAATCCGATGAAGATTTCACAACCAACACCCGAACTTCCGGTTCCGGATGTGCGACAAGCACAAGCCTACTACCGCGACCGCCTTGGCTTTAAAGTGGCTTGGTATCATGAAGAAGGCCGCATCGGCGCTGTTTCACATGGTGACTGTGCCATCTTCTTCCGAGAACGCCAGGACACCAGCGAACCCGGCGTCTTCTGGGTATTCACGGATGATGTCGATGAGGCTTACAAGGAACTTCAGAAGCGTGGAGCAGATGTGGGGGAAGAGCCCGTCAATACAGCTTGGGGCCAGAGGCAGTTTACGCTCAGAGACGCCTATGGCAACACGCTCTATTTTCATCACGACTTGTAATTAAGCCGGTCAGTCCGGAATGCGACACGCTTTGCCCAGCGCAACGGCCACTTTAACGCTCTACAGCAATTCGTAGTTTGGGTTTTTTTTCAGAGCTCCGGTGCAAGAGGTCTCAACGTCGGGAGGCCAGGCTTTTCGGCTATTTTCCGCGAATGGATTGACGGTTGATTTGAGCGCACGCAGCGCACCGCAGCTGTTCATGCGCTTTATTGGGATGAATCCAAAGTCGAGCTCGCCTTCCGCGGCAACTTACTTAAACCGGCCGTCCGATCGGGTCATTGTCCAGCGTGATCGCGACACCATGCGGCGTGGCGTGCGCCGCCCGTTGCCAGGACTCTGCCAGGGCAGTGACGCTTGGAACATCCACCACACCTTTTGACGCCAAAAGTTTTTCCAGCGCGGTCAGCCAATGGCTGTAATAGTCCGAGCCATCCTCTTTGGCTGATTTCTGATGCAGTTCCGCCGACAGGAATTGCGCCCACTCAGGCCAGTCGAATAGCCCCCTCTCGTGCAGCGTCACCGTCAAAGCGAAAGCCTGCGCCTGCCAGGGTTCGTCGAATACCTTTGGATCAGGCTGGATGGCCGGATTGGACTTTTTAGGAGCTTCAGGCTGGGTCAAGGTAACTTTCCCATGCATCGATCGTGTTACTCAAACCAGGCTCCGCATCCGGCCCCCAGAGCGCGGCGCCATCGAATTCAACGGTGTAGAGCCACTGCGGCTGTTCCCCCTCACCATGGGCGCTGGTATCCGGAAAAACGTGCACGCCGCGCAGGGCCTGTATGACGCCGATTTTGTCGCGCGCATAGTTGGGCAGCCGGGTGTGCCCGGCCGGATGGACCAGTTTCGTCCGCACCTTCTGACCGACGCAAAAAAGCGGTGTGCTGCTTTGCGGGCGCTCGGACGGCCCGCCCGAGGCGAGCACCTTCGGCATCGCCTCACCGGATACCCGGCGGTCCGTGCGCAGGCCGGGCTGCAGGGCCTTTCCCGCCGCCAACTCCGCATCGGTCAGTTCGCCGTGGCGCTTCAGAAGCGCCGTGACCCCCTCATACCAGATCTCGTAGTAGGAAAGGCCATAGTATTGCTGAGGCGAGAGGCTTTCGCGCGCCAGGCGGCCCTCATCGATGCTCCAGTGGCCCAGCCCGTTTGACGCGATCGTCAGGCCCAGCACCTTCTTTTCCCACTCCGCGTGGAAAATCGGCTCGTCCTGTTCCGGGTTGATGGGGCCGAAGTTTCGCTTACCGCCTAAATCCTGAGGACCATCCACAGCCGTTACTCCTGTTCCGGCTCAAGCGCCAGGCCGGTCCCGATCATGCTGTCGCGGGTCACCAGATCGGCGAGTTCGCTCTCGCTCAGCCCGTCACTGCCCGCCGGGCGCATCGGGATCACCAAGTACCGCAGTTCCGCGGTCGAATCCCAGACCTTGATCTTCGTACTCTCGGGCAGCTCGACGCCAAACTCGCCGAGCACTTTGCGCGGCTCGTAGACGACACGGGACCTGTAAGGGGGGGACTTATACCAGACCGGGGGCAGTCCGAGTACCGGCCAGGGATAACAGGAACAGAGGGTGCAAACGACCATGTTGTGCTGTTCGGGACTGTTGAAAACGGCGTGCATATGCTCACCCTGCCGGCCTTCGAACCCAAACGAGTTGATCGCGGCGCTCGCGTCCTTTTCCAGCCAGGCCCGAAACTCAGGGTCCACCCAGGCTTTGGCCACGACTTTCGCGCCATTCCTGGGACCCACCTTATGCTCGTAGGTTTCGACCACGACATCGACCGCCGCGGGATCCACCAGCCCCTTTTCCACCAGAATGGTTTGCAGGGCGCGGACTTTCGCATCCATGTCGCTGAGATGATTGTCGTGATCGTGATGATGACCGTCAGAAATTTTCGCGCCCTCCCGAAAAGACATATGCTCCGATTATCATGGAGATAGTTTGGAGGCTGCCCCCGTGGGGTTCAACGTAAAAGCACTCTTGCTCGCGAAAAGGTCAACGCGCAACGGAAAGAACGCACGCTCTCAGTCCGACATTCAGCCGAGCGTGTACATGTCCATTTCATCGGGACGACAACCGCCGGCTCCGGCGTTTCATCTGATCTGCATCCCGACTTGAGCCAGAACCCGGGTCCCTGCCCTCACCTGTAGATCAGGGTCGGCAGCCACATGGTGAAGAAGGGCACGAAGGTCATCAGCAGCAGAACCGTGACCAGCGGCACCAGGAAGGGCGCCGTTGCTATCACGCAGCGCTCGAAGGGAACCGACGACACCTTGGAAAGCACGTAAAGCACCATCCCCACCGGCGGCGTCAACAAGCCAAGCATCAGGTTCAGGATCAGAATGATTCCGAAATGCACCGGGTCGAGACCAATGGTGACGGCAACCGGCAGCAGCACCGGCACCAGAATGGTGATGGAAGCAATGGTCTCCATGAAGCAGCCGATGATCAAAACCATCAGGGTGATCAGCAGCAGGATCACGATCTTGTTGTCGGTGAATCCGAGCAGGATATCGGCGAACTGTCCCGCCACCTGATTGGCGGTCAGGATCCAGCCGAAGATCGCCGAGCTGGCCACGATCATCAGGATGGCCGCGGTGGTCTCGATGGTGTCCATGGAGACCCGAAGGATCCCGCGCCAGGTCAGGGTCCGGTAGACAATCAGGCCCAGGAAAGCGGAATAGGCCACAGCGGCGATCGCGGCCTCGGTCGGTGTAAAGACACCGGTGATAATTCCGCCGACAATAATGATCGGTGTCATCAGCGGCAACGCGGCATCGAGCAGCGACTCAAAGAAATGCTTCACGCTGAAGCGTTCGTCACGCGGATAGTTTTTCAGGCGGGCTTTCCAGGCGACCATGATCATGAGGGCCATCGCCATCATCAATCCCGGTATCAGGCCGGCCGCGAAAAGCTGGCCGATCGATGTATCGGCGATCACGCCGTAGATCACCAGGGGCAGCGACGGCGGAATGATCGGGCCGATGGTCGAGGACGCCGCAGTGATCCCGACGGAAAAATCCGTGTCGTAACCGGCGTCACGCATAGCCTTAATTTCGATGTTGCCGAGCCCGCCGGCATCGGCCACCGCCGCCCCGGACATACCGGCAAAGATCACGCTGGCGCCGATATTAACATGTCCCAGACCGCCATGGGCCCAGCCGACCGTCGCCCGCGCGAAATTGAAAATCTTGGTGGTGATCCCACCGGTGTTCATCAGGTGGCCGGCCAGAATGAAGAAGGGAATCGCGATCAGGGGAAAGCTGTTGATCCCGTTGATCATGTTGTGCAGGACCACGAGGCTCGGCATGCCATTAAAGAGGATGAAGGTCAGCGACGACAGCCCCAGCGCTACAGCGACCGGCACCCCCATCACCAGCAACACAAAGAGCATCAGAAAAAGAAAAAGGATCGACATGCCAAGCTTTATCCTGCGGTCCTGGTGAGGGTCATTCGTTGATGGCGCGCTCTTCGAGCTGCGCGACGACATCGGAACTCGGCTGCCGGATTTTCTTGTACAGCCAGACGAGGGAATTGATCGCCATCAGCGCCAGGCAAACCGCGACGACCCAGTAGATCAGGCTCTTGGGGACATCGATGGAGACCATCTTTTGCCGGGTCTTGTCCGCCAGCAAAACCGCGACCCAGGCGAGATATCCGTAAAAGGCAACGTTGATGAACTCGACCAGTACGGCCACCGCCTTGCCGGCCTTGAGCGGCAGATAGCGATAAAAGAATTCGAGAAAGATGTGCGACCCCTTCCGCACGGCGGTCACGGCCCCGACATAGCCGACGATGATCAGAAGAAAGCGCGCGACCTCTTCCGTCCATCCGAGCGAGTCATTGAGCACATAGCGGGTAAAGAACTGCAGAAACACGACAAGCATCAGCGCCCAGAAAACGACAAGCGCCGGGATGTCGATGAGTTTGATATCGGAAATGTCGGCGTTGACCGTTTCAAACTCGATTTTGGGCAGCCCGCGTTCAGCGGGCTGCCCGTCATCGTGACTTGGTTCGTTCATCGGAGAAGCTTATCCGATCGGGCTCACTGACCCAAAGCGACAAATCGTTTGAACTGCTCGAGCGTGTAGGGCACGTCGTCCGCGGTCAGGCGTGGCTCGACCGCTTTCATGAAGGGACCACGGTCGACCTTGTTGACCACGTTACCCTGCGCTTCGAACCATTCAGCGAGGCTCTGCTCGGCGGCATCAATCTCATTCGATGCCCGCGCGGCCGCTTCCTGGGTCACGGCGGTCAGGATGGCCGCGTCCGCTTCACCCAGCTTGTCCATGGTCGAACCGGAGACGATCGTCACCAGCGAATTGATGATATGACCGGTCAGGTTGATGTGCTTCTGGACCTCGTAGAACTTCTTGAACTGGATCGTCGGCAGTGGATTTTCCTGCGCATCGACCACGCCCTGCTGCAGTGCGAGGTAAACTTCCGAGAAAGCCATAGGCGTTGGATTGGCATCGACCGCCTCGGGGAACATGACGTAGACCGGCGCGTTGGGAACGCGGATCTTCAGCCCTTCCATATCTGCGGGGGTCAGGATCGGCTTGTTCGAGGTGACGTGGCGCGCACCATAGTAGACCAGACCGGTGATGGTGTGGCCGGTCGCGTCTTTATAGCCCGCGCTCATTTCCTGGAAGAGGTCGCTGTCGCGGTAGGCTTTCCAGTGATCGAAATCACGCAGGATGAAGGGATAGTCGGAGATCGCAAGCGGACCATAGGACCGAGCGGCGAACGCCGGGCCGGTGTAAATCATGTCTACGGACCCGATCGCGAGGCCTTCATTGATGTCGACTTCCTTGCCCAGGGACGATGCCGGGAAGACCTGAATTTCGTAGCGGCCGTCGGTGCGCTTTTTGAATTCTTCAGCCGCCCAGAGCGCGGCGGTGTTGTAGGGCGAACCTGCTTCGTAAACATGTGCCCACTTGAGCACCTCAGCGGCCTGAGTGAGGGTCGCGCCGGTCAAAATCGAAGCGGCGGCAACGAAGCCGGATGCCGCACTGAGAAACTGCTTGCGGTTGATCATAAATTTTCTCCCTAAAGTGCTATTTTACAGCCCCGCGCAACATGGACTTTTGCCTGCGTCGCGTCGGGGCCAAGAGCTTACTAAAATGCTAGCACATAAGATCGCCACAGCGAAAGTTGCATTTTCTGACCAATGCTCCGGCTGGCACACCGCTTCATCCGGGCCCCGGCGCCAACGACAAATCTTGCAGTAAATTCAATCGACTGACTTACGGATTTATGTCGCCAGGTGCGGTTTCCAACCACAGGATCTCCCGTCTTTCTCAAAACAACTGCCCCGAGCCAAAAACGGAATTCGGGTGAAATCAGGTCCGGACCACGCCTGTAAGTAGATTCCCGAATTGAGCTCTATATCGCTTTCGAGATAGATCGCACCCTCGGAACCGCAGCCGCCCAAAGGCGCGTGCAGGCGAGATCCGGTCGCCCCGGAAAATCAGTTTAAAAGACCTCTGCCCAGGAGCGCGAAAGCGATGGAAAACGAGAGAGACGATGTTGTATTGAACCGCTACGTCGGCCGGCACCTGAAGCTACACCGCAAACGTATGGGACTGACCCAAGACAAGCTTGCCCGCAAGCTGGATCTGAGCATCGTCGACATCCAGAACGCTGAGTTGGGGCTGAACCGCTTACCGGCGGTAACGCTCTATGAAGCCTGCGAGATTTTCGAGATCTCGCTGCGCAGCTTTTTTGGCGACTTCATCGCGGCGCAAAGCGAGGCCTCTAACCGCCAGACATCCCCAGAGCTGCAACAACAGCCATCTACCCGGAGCGTCTGAGTCTCCTCCGTGCTCGGGAAGATGGCAATCGGCCCCTCCCCGCGTCTTCGCTATCCCGGCCTGAACCGCATCCTGATCAGCGCAAAAAAAATAGAAGGCGGCCCGCTGGCCGCCTTCCTTATTGCTGCCCTGCTATGGGCTCCCTAGACGTCTTTATCGACCGGCAGATCACCGGCGGTGCCCCACTCCGCCCAGGAGCGGTGGTAGACTCTGACCTTCGGGTAGCCAAGCAACCGCAGCGCAACGTAGCTGTGCGAGGAGGCCAATCCGGTCTGACAGTGAATGACCACATTTCTGGCGTCGGTCACACCCTGCGCTGCGAAATGATCGGCAAGATCTGCTGGCGACTTGAAGGTTCCGTCTTCGTCCAGATTCCCCTTCCACGGCAGGTTCTTTGCCCAAGGAATGTGACCTTTGGCGTAGAGCGTGGTGGGCCGGACATCGATTACCACCGTATTGCTGTCGTCACGGGTTTCGAGGATGTAGTCCGCGGAGGCATGCCGACGAGGCGTGATCGCCGGTGCAAAGCGTGCGGGCTGATGATCGCCGGCATCCTGCGAGAGCTCATATCCCGCCGCCGTCCAGGCACTCAGACCACCGTTAAGCAAAGCCACGTTCCGATGGCCGTAATGCTCGCTCAGCCAGAACATACGCGCGGCGTGGAACCCCGCCTTGTCATCGTAATAGACGACACGGCTATCCGCAGTGATTCCGAGCGCGCTCAGGATTTGCGTAATCTCGGCTTCGGATTTCAATGCGCCTTCGATCGGAGAACTGGAGTCCACGACTTCGTTCGGATCGAGGTGCCGCGCACCGGGAATATGACCGGCGGCGTACTCCGCCTCGCTGCGCACGTCGATCACTACGACATTGCCTTCGCTGTGACCACCGCCGGTCAGCTGTGCGAGGTCCGTTGCATTCACAAGGAGTTCGGGGTTTGCATAATCACCCGCATTGGCACAAGCGGATGTCGCGAGTGCCGCACCCAGAAGGGCGCCAAAATAGATTTTGCGCTTTAGGAGCGTGAACATATCTGCGTCCTGTAAAAAGTGTGAAGAGTAAAGAGTTATTGGGCCGTCCCACCGGGCTGCCCCACGACCCGGAGATAGGGGCGCTCGGCCGTCCAGCCCCGGGGAAAGGCCTTGCGGGCTTCTTCGTCGGAAACCGATGGCACGATGATAACGTCTTCGCCCTGACGCCAGTTGGCCGGGGTCGCAACCTTGTGCATGGCAGTCAATTGAAGACTGTCGATCACGCGCAGGATTTCACTGAAGTCCCGACCCGTGGTCATGGGATAGGTCAGGGTCAACATGATCTTTTTGCTGGGGTCGATCACGAAAACGGAGCGTGCCGTAGCATTGTCCATCGCTGTGCGGCCATCCGCCTTATCGCCCGCGTCGGCCGGCAGCATGCCATAGAGCTTTGCCACCGCCAGATCGGAGTCCGCAATCAGGGGATAGTCCGGTGCCACCCCCTGAGTTGCGCGGATATCCTCGGACCATTCAAGATGCGCCTTGATCGGATCCACGCTCAGGCCGATGACCTTTACACCGCGTTTGGTGAACTCGGGGTGCAGCCGCGCCATCATCCCCAGTTCCGTGGTGCAGACCGGTGTGAAGTCCTTCGGGTGGGAAAAGAGCACGCACCAGTCCGAGCCGATCCACTCGTGAAACATGATCGGCCCCTTGGTGGTCTCGGCCTTAAAGTCGGGTGCCATATCGCCTATGGTCAGTGCCATGAGTCTTCCTTTCAGATTTTTTAGATCCCGGTCTCCGCGGCGATATTGCGCCCTTCGGAGCCGCTTTAGAGGATTTAAGGGCAGCGGAGGTCAAAGACCTGAAAGACTTCGGAAGCTTTTCTGAAAAGCGTTCGCTTAGAGCAGATCCGGTTTAGATGGAATCGCCTTCGGCGATCCGTCGCACCGGTGAATCTGCTCTAACTATATGATGTAGAGCGGGTTCACATGTTTTAGCGAAAACACAGAGTGTTGCCGTTAAAACATGACGCGCTCTAGGCGCCTAACGTGCTGAGCAAGCCCCCGCAAAAAAAGGCCCGGGAACCGCACAGCGGCACCAGGCTTTCAACAGGGTCTTTTCAATCAGACAGGCGGCGAGATTTATGCGGCGCCGACAGCCCGGGTTGCGTTGCGGAAGGTTTTATTGCCTTTCAAGAGCGCGAGTGTCGGTTCTGCGAGCAACCATTCTTTGTGGCGCCACCCGAGATCGACGACGCGTTCAAAGGTTTGAGACGCGGCCTCGACCTCACCGACTTGCGCCAACGCGACCACGTCGTAGAACTGCAGCGGGGAACGGTAACCCTCCTGGGCATTCAACGCACGCCAGCAACTCTCATAATCGCCCAGGATCGCGTGGAGAGGGCCGAGTGTATTGCGCGCGCGGGCTTCCGTCGGGTCCGCGGTGATCCGTGCCTGCACCCTGGCAAGACAGGCGTAAGCGCTTCGCTGGCTTCTGACCGGGTCGAACACCATGGCCGCGCGCGCGGCGAGATAGAGCGGACGAAGGTCATCCGGATTGAGCTCGCCTGCCCGCTCCGCAAAGCTCACCGCGCCTCTATAGTCCTGCATTGCAAGCAGGGTACGCGCACCCAGATAGTGTATTTCACTGTCGCCCGGGTCTCGCGCAAGTCCCTGCGCAAGCGCGGCCCGCGCGCGATCCGCATTGCCGTATGCGCCTTGTGCAAAAGCCATTGCGGCGTAACAGATGCCCAGATCGGGCCGCAGCCGAAGCGCTGTCTCGGCGTGCTCAAGGGCTTTGATTAATCCATCGTCTTCTCCGCGTTGGTATAGCCAGCGGTAACAGAGTGCAATCGCGTATTCGGCATGGCCCAGCGCGAAATTCGGCGCCGTTTCCACAGCCGCCTTTGCCAGGGCCTCGGGCTCCAAAAAACCGCCCCGTCCGCTGCGCGCGATGGCCCGGCGCGCATCGAGGCAGAGCCCGTAGGCCTCCAGGTCGAAACAATCGTTCGCTTCACTCAGGAGGGAAGAATCGTTCGCCCCGGTTTCAAGCAAAACAGGCGCGGTCAGGCGATAACCGTATTTCGGGATCGTCTCGATCATCCGGCCCGATCCACGGCGATCGTCAAACGCCCGCCGGAGTTCCGTGATCGCCTGGGTCAGACTGTCGTCCCCGACAATAACGTCAGGCCATACCACGTCCAAAAGCGCCTCACGCGCGACCGCCTGCCCCTCGCTCGCCGCCAGAACTTCGAGCAGCCTGGCCGCACGCGGACTCACCCGCTTGACCGCGTTACCATCCGTTACGCTGCGGCTCGAGAGATCGACCCGCCAGGTACCAACGTGAAAAGAGCGATCGGCCAAGGTGAAGCGTTCACGGGCAAGAGGTGACTTTGAAGACCCCATACAGCACAACCTAGAAGAATAGTTTGCCTAAAAATTAAGCTTACCTAACCGAGAATATATTGACTGTATACCTATATTTTCATCACGTCTTCGTGAGTCATAAGGCGAGCGGGACAAACAGTATGAGGCGTGGCCCCGTTTGATCGCATAACAACGCGTTCGCTGGATGAAGAGCGGAAACGCAGCTGATGTCTGTGTTGGGTCGATCGAAACCCGGCACAAGGCGCGCAACTTTCGCCATGGCTTCCAGTTTTGAGCGGCTATCTAAAACAATCGTTTGCGACGCATCCTCGAAAACTGCCAATCGTCGCCCCCTTCACTTGCGACGGTTGTGCGGACGAAGCTGCCGCTCCCAGACCCATGATGAATGTCAGCTAAGTGCTTTTGTCAGATCGCTTGCCGCGTTCAATCTCAGTTGCCAGTGCTTCCATGTTGGAAACCCAGAAGTGGCGAAGTCGATCCAACCATGCGTCCACATCGTCAAATCCCGCAGGATCGATTTCGTAACAGCGCTTTGCACCGTCTTTCCGCACTTTTGCAAAGCCGGTGTCGCGCAAGATTCGAAGATGCTGTGACACTGCGGATTGGGAAATGCCAAACTCGGCCTCAACGGCTTTGACGATTTCACCAGACGCATGTTCCCTTTGCGAAATCAGCTCTAGAGTTCGCCTTCGCACGGGGTCGGCCAGCACATCAAAGGCGTTCATTGTCCCTCACCAGTGTAGAACGCGGCAGTGCGTTCTGCGGTTTCCTTAGCGATCAGCCTGTTTGTTCCGGTTGCGGCGTGGGCCTTGCCCCATTCTTCGGCCCATCCACGCAATGTTGCCTTGCCTGTCACGCTCTCGGCCCAAGCTTCGCCGGCCTCGATGGTCGATGTCACTTCGCCAGATAGGTGCATTTCTAGCCCCAGCAAAGCCAACTCCCACCCTACACCGGTTGCACCGGGGCCGTACTGATCCCAATGTGCCTGGCTTTTTGGGTCTGTCGGATGCTCATGTTCGAGCGTCAAAAATGCGCCTTCGTCTGACTGCTGGATTGTGACATTGACCCAACTGGTACTGCCGCCGAACTCCCAAGTAAGAGCCAATCGTCTGGGCGGTTCGCAGGCGACAATATCACCGTCCGCATTTCCTTCTATTGAGAAGTGCCCGCCTTGTTTGAAATCGCCAGAAACCTTCGCGAACCAACTCTGCACGCGCTCCTTGTCCGTCAAAGCACTCCACAAATCTGCCGGGGTCGTAGGGTAGTGGCGACTTGCACGCACGATATGCGTCGGTGCTCCATCGCGTTCACCGCTACCAACCTCCCGAAAGGACGCTCCAAGAGCTTCGTTAAAGTCCATCTCATTGTCCTCACTAGCACCAACAATATTAGTTCACACTAATATTATTCATCGCTAATATCAAACTGGAGTTCCTACAGTGGTCATTCGCTGCGGCGCGGAATGATGGAGAAATGGGCTCAAAGGGTGAATTCGCTGCGCGCCCGACCAATGACCGGTTTTCGCTCACCTGCTGTTCTGGAGTCGGCTGAAAGCACCCCTCACGGCCTAAAGTAACAACGCGCCGTCCCATAACAGCTTCGTTCCCGCAAGCGCCAGGAACAGGTATGCGATCCTGGTGAAGAGCAACTGACTTATGAGGTGATGCAGACGAAAGCCAAGCAGAACACCCAGAACCAGGAACGGGGTCAGAAGCAGGCTCGCCGTCAGCGTTTCGTGGGAATACTGCGCGAGCGCCAAATAGGAAAACGTCTTGATCAGGTTGAGCGCGAAGAAAAAGACGCTGTTGGTGCCGACGAACAGCGATTTCTCCATTCCCCGGCTGAGCAGATAGCCCTTCACGGGCGGACCTCCTGCGTGCGCGACAAAACTCGCAAAGCCCGAGAGAGCGCCCAGGGAGAAGACTACAACCCGACTGGAGTCCCCGGTTGGTCGCCCGATCATCTGCGCGCAGGCGAATTGGAGAACGAACAGGAGCGCCATCCCTCCAATGGCCAACTTCAGTAACGCGGGGTCCATCCACTGGAAGGTGAAGGCGCCAACCACAATGCCGCAAAGAGCGCCGGGCAGCAGCGACTTCACATATGTCCAGGACCAGGAGTGCCGGTAATTCCAGATGTTTGCACAATCCATCACCAGAAGGATCGGCATCATCACCGTGACCGCCACTTGCGGCGTTTGGAACAGCGACATCAGAGGGACCGCGAGTACGCCGAGCCCGCCCGCGAAACCGCTTTTCGAAACCCCGGTCATCAGGACCGCAAAGGCGGCCACCAGATAAAACTCAACGGACAAATCCTCTCTCCTCGGCGATGCGTTTCTGAGAAAGGGGAATAGGCTTGTGATGGAAATATGGGAAACAGTTTTATATGATTTTATAAAACTGTTTTGGAGATACTTGTGCCACTTGACCTCAAAGAACTTGAGAGCTTTGTAATCTCAGCCGAGACCCTGAATTTCTCAGAGACGGCAAAGCGCCGCAACACGGTTCAATCGGCGGTCAGCAGCCACATTCTAAAGCTTGAAGAACTGGTCGGGCAGCGGCTCTTCGACCGCAAGCGCGGGCAATCCATGCGGCTGACGGCGGAGGGCGAAGCCTTTGTCATCTATGCCCGGCGCATTCTCAATCTGACGGATGAAGCGATCGATAGTATCAGGCAGTCGCGGGCACAGAGCGTCATCCGGCTGGGGACCACCAGCACGCTCGCCGTTTCGGTTCTCTCAGGTGTGTTGGAAGACTTCGCCCTTCAGTTTCCCAAGGTGCGGGTCGAAGTCTCCTGCGACCGGAGTGCGGCCACGATCCGCCGTTTCGATAACGGCGACTTCGATCTCGCCTTTATCACCGATCAGGGCAAGCGACCGGGCCGGCTCTTTGTCGAGAACGTCGAGCTGGCCTGGGTGTCGGGTCCCCGTTTCAGCTTCGACCCGGCAAAGGGCGTACCTCTCGCCTTCCTGACCGACGGTCGCGATCTCCGGCGCTTTGCCATGAACGCCCTGGACAAAGCAGGACAGGAAAGCCACATCGCGCACACCAGCCCGGATCCCATAGGGCTGCGCGCGCTGATTATTGCCAACCTCGCCCTCACGGTCATGCCGAAGATCGCCGCAATGGCGCCTCTGAAAACTCTCTCGGAAAGCGATGGTCTGCCGAACCTGGGCCGCCTGCCGATCTCTGCTTACCAGAGGGTCGGCATCAGCCGGAAAGACGTGGACGCGCTAGGGCGGGCTTTGCTTACCCATACCCTGAAAAGCTGAACGGGTGCGGCAAGCTGCTTATTGCAGCGCTTTGTAATCCCCGACCAGCAAGCGATGCTTGGGCTCGTCTTCTTCGATGTCGGGGAAACGGCCGATCGGATTGAGGAAGTAGTTGTCCACATGGTCGTCGTTGACCGTCGAGACCTCACCCACGAGCACGTCTTTCCCCTCGCCCCAGAAGGCGTGGTAGACACGCGGCAGGAGCGTGACGCTCTCTCCGGGCTTGAGGCGCAGGATGTCACCCGCGGCAAAAGTTCGTTCCACCCCATCGGTGAAGACCGTCACTTTACGCTCCCGGTCCAATTCGCCTTCGTCATCGGAATGGTAGAGCTTGATGGCCAGATCGCCGCCGCCGCGGTTGATGATGTCCTCCGCCTTGGACTCGTGATAGTGCATCGGCGCGAGCTGATCCTTTTTCGAGATCATGATCTTTTCGGCGTAGAGCATGCCCTTCCCCGACGCCAGGTCCTCCTGACGTCCGTTGCGCACGGTGAAGAGGAAGAGACCGGTTTTCCCGTAATCGCCCAGCCCGTAGTCCGTGATGTCCCAGCCCAGGCCTGCGCGGAAGATTTCGCTGCAACTCTCCTTGCGGCTGGCCCAATCCTTCTCGCTCCAATGGGCAAAGGGCGGCAGGACGAAGCCAAAGGACTCGATGAAGGCCTGTCCTTCGCGGAGGATCTCGTTGATTTCCGAACGTTTCATCTTCTTGTTTCCCGATACCTAAACCGCAACTTCCATATCGAACACCAGAATTCCGTCTTTGCCGCCCTCGGCCGCCGCGACGAGCCTCGCGCCGATCGCGAGATGCTCGTCATCTACCAGATAGGCATTCAGCGCCGCCGCGTCCGCAAAGTTGATGATAAAGCCCTCGCTGTGGCCCTTGTCCATGCCTTCCGGGCTGACGTTGCCGCCGTATTCGATCCCGAGAAATCCGGGATGATGATCCTGCAATCCCGCAAGCCCTTCGTAGATCCCGCGTTTGAGATCATCGCTGGTGCCGGGTTGATATCGGATGAAGACGCAATGCCTGATCATGAGAACGCGATCCTCCTTCCCTCTTCGCTGGAGCGTTTTGCCGCCTCGATCATGCGGATCGTCTCCCGCGCTTCCTCGACCAACACAGGCGGCGGACCGCCCCGCTCGATCGCCTCGCCAAGGAGACGGTAATACTCAAAATGCGCGCCGGGCACACTGGGCTCGCGCCGGGCGAAGAGTTTTCCCTTCTCCAGAACTGTCACCTCGGCCCAGCGATCCTGCGGCTCCACGCCGTAGCCGGGATCTTCCGGTGTCATGCCGCCACGAAGCTGTTCTTCCTGAATATCCATGTGCTTCTTCATATAGGACCCCTGGGTGCCGTGGACTGCATAGCGCGTGGAGAAATCCGCGGAAAGGACACTGGCCATCAGGTCGATCCGCTGCCGTCCCTTGGCCATACGGATATGAAAGCCATCGATGACCTGCGCGCCGGGCCGCGTCGAGGTAATATCCGCGCTCAACCAGTCCGGCGTGCCGAAGAGGACCAGCGCCTGGTCGATCAGATGCGAGCCCAGGTCATAGTGCAGGCCCGTGGCCTTGCCCGGCTGGTCCTGCCAGATGTCGCTGACCTCGGGACGGAAGAATTCGAAATGCGCCCGGTAGGAATGAACATCGCCCAGAACGCCCTCGCCCATCAGCTTGCGCAGGGTCAGAAAATCAGAATCCCAGCGCCGGTTCTGGAAGCAGGACACAATGCGGTTGGCCTTCTTCGCCGCCGCAATAACCTTATCGGCTTCGGCGACCGAAGGCGTAAAGGGCTTGTCGGACACCACATGTTTGCCCGCCGCCAGCGCTTCGAGCATCAGCGGGACGTGCAGGTCGCTGGGCGCGGCCACGACAATCAGGTCGAGGTTTTCGTCGGCGCAAAGCTCCTTTGGTGTGGCATAGATCCGCGCATCCGGATAATCCTTTTTGACGTCGTCGGGCCGCGAGGATGCTACTGCCGTCAGCGCCAGTCCTGCCTTGTGAAACAGCGGCGCGTGAAAAACGCGGCCCGCCAGCCCATACCCGATCAATCCGACCCGTACCGCCATGAAATTAAGTGTCCTTTGTTAAGGCCGAACTATGCAATCCGCTGCTCGGTCGCGGGATCAAAGAAGTGAATCTTGCCCATGTTGAAGGCGAAGGGCACATCCGCTCCGACCGAGAGCCCGGCGGCATTGCGCATACGCCCGGTGACTTCCTTGCCGCCGAGCTGAGTGACGACGAAGGTATCCGCCCCGGTCGGCTCCACCACCTCGACGCTGCAGTTCGCATGGGCGATATGTTCCGCCTTCGGGTCGGCACCATCCGGGTCGGTGATGTCTTCAGGGCGAATGCCCAGGACCACCGACTTTCCGCTGTAGCTTTGCAGCGAAGACGGCGGCCGTGGGACCGGCAGCGACAAAGAACGGTCACGCTGGGGGATCTCCACGGAAAGCGCACCGCTGCCATTCTCAATCCTGGCTTCGATCAGGTTCATGGTCGGTGAACCCATGAAGTCCGCGACAAACATGTTCGCGGGCTTGGAATAGACCTCATCCGGCGAACCAACCTGCTGCAGGATGCCGTCTTTGAGCACCGCGATCTGGGTCGCCAGGGTCATGGCCTCGATCTGATCATGGGTCACGTAGACAATTGTGGTGCCCAGCTTCTGATGCAGCCGTTTGATCTCAGTGCGCATATCCACACGCAGTTTGGCATCCAGGTTCGAGAGCGGCTCATCGAAGAGGAAGAGTTTCGGGTCGCGGACCAGGGCGCGTCCCATGGCGACCCGCTGGCGCTGCCCCCCGGAGAGCTGGCCCGGACGCCGCTTCAACAGATGCTCGATCTGCAGCATACCGGCAACGCCCTGGATCGCCTCTTCCCGCTCCGCCTTGGAGACGCCGCGCATCTCCAGGCCGAAGGCGATGTTCTCGGCCACGGACATGGATGGATAGAGCGCGTAGGACTGGAAGACCATGGCGATATCCCGCTTCGAGGGATGCAGGTCATTGACCACCTTGCCGTCGATGGCGATCTCGCCGGAGGTGATGCTCTCCAGGCCCGCGATGCTGTTCAAGAGGGTCGACTTACCGCAGCCGGACGGGCCGACCAGGACCAGAAAGCCGCCTTCTTCGATGGCAATATCGACGCCCTTGAGGACTTCCACATTGCCGTATTGCTTATGGAGACGATTGATTTCGAGAAACGCCATAGCCGATCAGCCCTTCACCGCGCCGGCCATCAGGCCGCGCACGAAATAACGTCCGGAGACGATGTAGACGATAAGTGTGGGCAGCGCTGCCAGGATCGCGCCCGCGAAATGCACATTGTATTCCTTCACCCCGGTCGAGGAACTGACCAGATTGTTCAGCGCCACGGTCATGGGCTGGCTGTCGAAGTCGGCGAAGGAAGCGCCGAAGAGGAAGTCATTCCAGACGTTGGTGAACTGCCAGATCACCGTCACCACGATGATCGGCCCTGAACTGGGCAGCAGAATGCGCTGGAAGATCCGGAAGAAACCGGCACCGTCTATGGTCGCGGCCCTTATCAGCTCGGTCGGAAAGGCGTCGTAGTAATTCCGGAAGAAGAGGGTCGTGAAGCCCAGTCCGTAAACCACATGCACCAGGATCAGGCCGTAGGTCGTGCCCGCGAGATCCAACATACCCAAAATGCGCGCCATCGGGATGAGCACGATCTGAAAGGGGATGAAGCAGGAAAAGAGCATCAGACCGAAGACGATCCGGTGCCCGGGAAACTGCCACTTGGTCAGGACGTAGCCGTTAATCGCGCCCAGGAGGGTCGAGATGATCACCGCTGGAATGACCATGACAAGCGAGTTGATGAAGTAAGGCTTGAGACCGGTCGGCTGCACGCCGATCTGCGCTTCGCCCCAGGCCTGGATCCAGGGTTCAATCGTGAAGAGCTCAGGAAAGGCCAGCATGTTGCCCTGGCGGATTTCCTCCAGAGGCTTCACCGAATTCACCAGCATGACGAAAAGCGGCAGCAGATAGAAAACCGCGAAGACGAGCAGGATCGCGTAGATCAGCGCCCGGGCGATAACACCGGTGCGAAGTGCTGTGTCCTTGGAAGCCGCGCTCATGTCTTCTTCTCCCGCAGCTCGCTGTAGAGATAGGGAATGATGATGGAGGCGATCATCATCAGCATGATCACGGCAGAGGACGCACCGATGCCCATCTGATTGCGGGTAAAGCTGTAGGAATACATGAAGGTCGCGGGCAGCTCCGTCGCCCGCCCCGGGCCGCCGTTGGTCAGGGCGATGACCAGGTCGTAGGCCTTGATCGCCAGATGCGCCAGTACCACGAAGGCCGAGAGGAAGGCCGGGCGCAGCATCGGAATCACGATCCGCCGGTAAAGCTGCCAGTTGGACGCACCATCGATCTGGGCCGCCTTGAGGATCTCGTTATCGATCCCGCGCAGCCCGGCGAGAAACATCGCCATGACGAATCCCGAGGACTGCCAGACTGCGGCGATGACCACCGTGTAAATCGCCATCTCCCGGCTCTTGATCCAGTTGAAGGAAAAGCTCTCCCAGCCCCAAAGGTGCATCACGTTCTCCAGGCCGATACCCGGATCCAGGAACCACTTCCAGGCGGTGCCGGTCACGATGAAGGACAGCGCCATGGGATAGAGATAGATCGGCCGCAGCATCCCCTCGCCCCGGATTTTCATATCCAGCAGGATCGCAAGCCCGAGGCCGATTACGGTACAGATCACGATGTAGAGAATGCCGAAGATCGCCAGATTTTTCAGGGCGATCGACCAGTGCCGCAGGCTAAAGAGTTTTTCGTAGTTCTCGAGCCCGACAAAACCCAGGGACGGCAGCATGCGTGAGTCCGAGACCGAGAGATAGCCGGTAAAGGCGATGAAGCCGTAGACGAACAGCAGGATCAAGACAAAGCTCGGCGAGAGCACAAGCCGTGGCAGGTATGTCTGGAGCCTTTCGATCATGGCGACCGTATTCTTTAATGTCTGCCAGGAAGGATTCCCGCCTCGGAAGCGTCGAACCCAGTTGGTGGCGCAGAAGTGAGTTGGCGATGGGAGTCCGTTGGAACACTCACCGCCAACTCAAGAGAGAAAGGAAATCCGATCCGGATTGCTGTCGAGATTACTGGGCCACCTCGACGGCGGACACAAGTTCCTCGACGGCGGTTTCAGAGTCGAACTCACCATTGAAGTGGGCGGTGACCACATCGTAGATGCCGTTCTTAACCGCCGCTGGTGCCGCATGGCCGTGCGCCATCGATCCGTAGAGCTTGCCGGATGCGTTCGCGGCCGCGAGTTCCTTCATGCCTTTTTTGCCGCAGGCATCGAAGGCTTCGTCGGAAACGTCGGTACGGGCGGGAACCGATCCCTTGACCACGTTGAACGCGGACTGGAACGACGGCGCCATGATCGAACTGGCCAGCTTCACCTGTGCGGCCTGCCCCTCTTCACCTACCGAGAACATGGCGAACTGATCGGAGTTGAAGGTCACCGTGCCCTGAGTCCCGGGGAAACGGAAGCAGAGGAAGTCCTCTTCAGGCTTCTGACCTGCCTTCAGAAACTCACCCTTTGCCCAGTCGCCCATGAACTGAACGCCGGCCTTACCCTCGATCACCATGGCCGAGGCCAGGTTCCAGTCGCGGCCGGAGAAGTTATCGTCTACATAGGAGCGCAGCGTCGCCATGCGGTCGAAGGCCTCCTTCATCTGATCGGACCCGAGCGCGTCCGTATCCAGATCCACGAAGGCTTTCTTGTAGAATTCCGGCCCGCCGACGGACATCACCACCGCATCGAAGATGGTTGCGTCCTGCCAGGGCTGACCACCATGGGCAACCGCCGTGTAGCCGGCGCCTTTGATCTTATCCAGGGCGGCGACCAGCTCGTCCCAGCTCGTAGGTTGTGCAATGCCGAGCTCGTCGAAAATCTTCTTATTCGCCCAGACCCAGTTGGTCGAGTGCACATTGACCGGAGCCGAAATCCACTTGCCGTCATGCTTGGCAAAGCGCTGCAGCGCGGCCGGAACCACGTCGTCCCAGCCTTCCTTGGCCGCGACCGCGTTCAAGTCGGCAAGGGCGCCTTCCGCTGCCCAGTCCTGAATGTCGAAACCGAGCATTTGAACTGCAGTGGGTGCATTTCCTGCTGTGACCCGCGCGCGCAGAACCGTCATGGCCTGCTCGCCGCCGCCGCCTGCGACAGGCATATCCTTCCAGGCCACGCCATTGCTCTCGAGGTCTTCCTTCAGCACGTTCAGCGCGCTCGCTTCACCACCGGACGTCCACCAGTGCAGAACCTCCACGGAGCTGTCAGCCGCCGACACGGCGCCCGCCGCACCGATCATGATTGCGCAGACGGCAACACCACCCGTCAGCTTCGAAAGATAACGTTTCATTTCTCATCCTCCCTTAAGCGCCAAGCGCTGGATTTCTGTCCGCCGAACCGGATCTTTTTGATCTGTAACGTTACAGATCATTTCAAGCCATAGTCTGTCTGATTCCAATTTAATCGTCAAATCTTTCACCCGCTTGTCGCATTACAAGGCTGCGCGAGACATCTCGAGGGAATTACCGCAAAAGCCCATCGAATCCTGCAGGTTCTGTATCGTTACGAATTTGATGTGATTTTGGCGTCATTTCCGGACTTCGTCCAAAATTTTATGAATAGTTTCTGCAAATTAGATACGAATGGCGTCATCTCTGGCGCCATCACCTGTAACAAGACGGATTCGAAATCTGTAACGATACAAATACGAGGCAAGGCCGTGACGCCAAGGCCACGGGATACGACACCAGGCCTGGAAAGACTTAAGTCCCTGCTTCGTGCGAAAGGATCGGACTGCCTAGTTCAGCAGACCTGTCAGTAAGCCGTCATCAATCGAAACGTTACAGAGAGCAGCTGTAACGTTTCAGCTTTACAGCCTGAGGAAGACTGCCATGCAAGACCGGCATTTTCACTGAGCAGTGATGCGGTCTGTAACCTGTCAAACTGCTCCTTGAAGGCAGCACCACATCGGACGCCTCCAAAAAAGCCTTCAACTGCCCTGGACCACCAATTCATTCGGAGAGAACAACGGTAAAATCCGTAACGTTACAAAAGATTTAGGGCTGGAAATCATCTTTCAATAGAGCCTCGAAATCGATCTTATCTCATTGTTTTTAATTAATATTATAGCTTTGTTAAGTTGATTGTGAAAAAAGTGATTTTGACGATTGCATAAAAATCTGTAACGTTACAGCTTCATAGTCGATCTAACTACTCCCATTCGAGGCCGCCCGTGACCGACAAACTATCTGATGTTCCGCCGCCCCCGTCAGCTTCTCACGCGGGTTTACGAAGCCGCGGCAAACGACCGACTTTAAAGACGATCGCGACGATTATGGGCCTGGGTGTCACCACTGTTTCGCGGGCTCTGAAGGACGGGCCTGAGATTGCGGAAGAGACGAAACGTAAGGTCCGTCAGGTGGCCAGCGAGGTCGGCTACTACCCGGACCGTGCGGGTGTGCGGCTACGGACCGGCAAGACCAATGTCATCAGCCTGGTTCTGAACCCGCACGATGAGGTGGTCGGCTATGGCTCTTCCGTCATCCTCGGCCTTTCTCAGGTTCTGAGCTCGACGCCCTATCACCTTGTGGTAACCCCACATTTTCTCAATGCAGATCCGATGGACTCCGTCCGCTACATTACCGAAAGCGGTTCTGCCGACGGCATTGTCTTCTCACGCACGGAACCGATGGACCCGCGGGTGCGCTATCTGATGGAAATCGATTTTCCGTTCGTCAGCCACGGGAGGACCGAGCTTGCGACGGAGCACCCTTACCATGACTACGACAATGCAGAATTCAGCCGGCTCGCAGCCCGGCGTTTGATCGAGAAGGGCCGTAAGCGGCTGGTTCTGATTGCGCCGCCCACGGCTCACACCTATCACCAGCACATGACCCGCGGGTTTGCGGACACCGTGCGCGAGGCCGGCGTGGAGCAGGTCTTCCTATCTCAGGTCGATCTCGACAGCACGGCCGAGCAAATCAGAACCTCCATCCGGGAATTGGTGAAGAAAGGCCAACGTCCGGACGGCTTCGTCTGCGGCGGCGAGATCTCGGCGATAGCCTTGATGGCGGGCCTTTCGGATGCAGGACTGAAAATCGGCGAAGACGTCGACATCGTCGCAAAGCAAACTTCCAGTATTTTCAATCATTACCTGCCGCAAATCGATACGATCTACGAAGACCTGACCGCGACCGGACAGGAACTCGCCAGCATCATTCTGCGGCGGTTGGACGACAGTCCGCTTGCAAGCCTGCAAAGCATCGGCACACCGCAACTCAGGTTCCGCACCGCCCCGGAACCAGCTCCCGTCCCAGGCGCAGCATCACAAGCTCATCTGGAGGGAAGCAAGACAACCACCAGCGTTGTCGATGGAAAGAAAGGGAAAGCAAAAGTGAGTGGAGCAGCCACGGCATCCGACGGCAAGCCCTCCCGCACAGCCCCTTCAGATTCCGGGAAGATCGACGAAGCGGTCAAAGCGCAAGTCATTGCGGCCAAAAAGATGCTTCGGCGCAATAAAGCAAAGCTTAAGGCCTCCTTTGCGCACCTCAGCGACGCCATGAAAGCGGAAGTTGACGACATCCAGTCCACGGTGGCGGCCGGACGGCTCTGCATCCCGGAACTCGATTTCACAACCATCCGGGACGGAATGGTCTCGGACCAGTCCCGCGCCGACATTCGAAAGCGCGGCGCGGTCGTCATACGGGGCGTTTTCGATCGCACACAGGCCGAGGACTGGAACGAGGAACTCGGCGTCTACATCGCCGAAAACAATTACTACGAAAAGCAGGTTGAGAAACGCGGCCTGGACAAATACTTCGACGAGCTGGCGTCGGGCCGCCCGCAGATCTTCGGTCTCTACTGGTCCAAGCCGCAAATCATGATCCGTCAGGCGGAAACCATGGCAGCAACGAAACGCTTTCTCAATGGCTTATGGGACATCGCTGGTCCAAACGGTAAGGAGTTCGATCCGGACAACGACTACACCTACGCAGACCGGATCCGGCGCCGCGAGCCGGGCGATAAAACACTTGGCCTGTCACCGCATATGGATGCCGGCTCCTTCGAGCGCTGGACCGACCCCGCATTCCAAACCATCTACGAAGCGGTCTTTGCCGGAGACTGGCAGGCCTACGATCCCTGGAATGCCGCCGAGCGCACTCAAACCATTGAATACCCCTCACCAGCCGTCTGCTCTATGTTCCGGACATTCCAGGGTTGGACCGGTCTCACCACCCAGGGCCCGAACGACGGGACGCTGCAGCTTGTGCCGAGCGCAAAGGCGATTGCCTATATGCTGCTGCGCGCCCTGCAGGACGATGTCGCCGAGGACGACCTCTGTGGCGCACTGCCGGGACGGGCACTCAGCGCAACCGAGGAATGGCATCCACTGCTGTTGGAAGGCCTGATCTCCATCCCGACCGTCGAGCCCGGAGACACGGTCTGGTGGCACCCCGACGTCATTCACGCAGTCGAGGACGAGCATAACGGCGCGGGTTATTCGAACGTGGTTTACGTCGGCGCGTCACCACGCTGCGCAAAGAATACGGTCTATGCCAGAAAGCAGGCACGCGCCTTCATCGAAGGCCTCTCGGCCCCAGACTTCGCGCCTGAAAACTACGAGGTGAACTTCAAGGGGCGCGCAACAGCTTCAGATCTGACCGAGCTTGGCAGAGAACAGATGGCGCTCGACACGCTTGTCTGACGCTCGTGGCTTAAAGATTGCTGCGTGAGAACAGCGCTTAGCCGGCCATCTTGCTATAGGCACCGCGGAAATACAGCAAGGGGCGGGAACCGGCCGCCCCCATTGCAAGCTTGGTCACTTTACCCACCACAATGATGTGATCGCCCGCGTCGTGCAAAGCATCCAGCGCGCATTCCAGATTCACCAGACAACCCGGCAAGATCGGCGCGCCGCTCTCCCAGACATCGTATGGGATACCGTCCCACTTGTCGGGTTTGGGGCTGGCAAAGCGGACAGAAAGCGCCTCCTGAGGCTCTGCCAGAACATTAACAACAAAGTGTTCCGCATTCTGAAAGCAAGGAAAACTGAAGGCAGCACGATCGATACAGAAAGAGACCAACGGCGGCTCAAGCGATACCGAGTTAAAGGAATTGACGGTCACACCGCGCGGCAAGCCCTCGTCATCAAGGACTGAGACCACGGCGACGCCTGTGGCGTAGCACCCGAGGGCTGTCCGGTAATCCTGTGAATCGAACTTCATCGATTTTTTCATTTCCGCAGTTGGCCTTGCTCAGGCGCATCGATACAGCACGGCGGCGGAAAAATAAATATCTTCCCGTTTACGCTGCCTCCGGACTGTCTTTTACCGGATCGGCAAAGAACAACCCAGTTCAAGTCTGTGGACCGCCGCCCCCTAAGATAGGTTCCAAAACAGCTTTGCACAGGGTTATTGATAAGTGCTTGGCAGATGAGGATAAGTTGCAGCCTACCAACGATCAGCCTAGTCTCTTTGATTATGGTAAATTGGCGCGAAACCCGGACGCACAGGCCCCTTCCAACCCGCGCGCATTCCGACCAGACCTTTTAGATTCCAAGATGACCAAAGCCACCCCCTCTCCGGATGACGCGCGCACCCTTCCCTCCAGCAAGCGAAGTTATCCGCTGATCCGGGCCGTTGTCGCCCAGATGGCGGCTGCGGTTATGGTGATTGGCGGACAGCAGATATTGGGAAGCCAGACCGATCTTGCTCTTCCCTTGCCGCTTGTGTTGGCTTTCCAGGGACTGATCGCAGCTGGCCTGGGACAGCTGTTGGGACTTGCGCGATGGTGGCTTCCGATCAATCTGCTGCTGCCGGCCGCGGCCGCGTTGACGCTCTTGCTCAACCTCCCCACGTGGATCTATCCATTGCTGTTCCTGGCCCTGGCTCTGGTGTTTTGGAACAGTGCCGACGACCGGGTCCCGCTCTATCTTACCAACCGAAAAACCTGGCAGGCTCTCGAGGCCCTCATTGGCGCAGAGGCGCAGCGCTCGGAAGAGCCTCTGAAGGTAAGCGATATCGGCTGCGGTCTGGGCGGGGCGCTGCTCTACCTTGCCCGCCGATACCCGCAGGCAGAGTTCGTCGGTATTGAATCGGCTCCGCTGCCCTACGCCCTGGCTCGCCTGCGCGCGTTGGTCAGCGGCACCCCAAATCTCGCAATCCGCTATGGAGATCTCTGGAAACAGGATCTGGGCGCCTTCGATCTGGTCTACTGCTTCCTCTCGCCGGAACCCATGCCGCGGCTTTTCGACAAGGCAAGGCGCGAGATGCAGTCCGGCAAGCTCTTGATCAGCAATTCCTTTGAAGTTCCGGGGGTCACAGCCGACGAAGTGGTCACAGTCGAGGACAGCCGAGAGACCGAACTTCTGATCTACCGCCTCTGACAAAGGCAGGCTTCGACTGCCAGAGTTCGAAATTTCTCCTGTTAAACAGGTTATTAACCGGTATCGATCTAACTTTGCTCAAATCCTCTCAATAGGAAATTTGGGCTCAAATGTTTGTCATTGTCGGTCTTGTGGTTGTCTTCGGCTGTGTTGCAGGCGGCTATGTTGCCATGGGCGGTAAACTGGGCGTTCTCTGGGAGCCCTTCGAGTTCGTCATCATCCTTGGGGGCGGTGTGGGCGCCTTCATCATCACGAACAACTCCAAGGCAATTCTCGCCGGAACCGGTAAGGCAATGGGCCGGTTGCTCAAAGGCCCCGTCTATAAAAAGGAAGATTATCTAGAGCTGCTGACCATGCAGTATCAGGTCTTCCGCTTGGCCAAGACCAAGGGCATGCTTGCGCTGGAACCCCATATCGAGAACCCGCACGAGAGCTCGCTATTCTCCGAATTTCCGAAGTTTCACGCCGACCATCATGCGGTCGATTTCATTTGCGACTACCTGCGCCTGATGTCGTTGGGCGCGAACAAGCCCCATGAAATCGAAGCCATCATGGACCTGGAGCTGGAGACCCATCACGGTGAGGAGCATGCCATCGGTGGCGCTATCGCCGGCCTGGGCGACACCCTGCCCGCGCTGGGCATTGTCGCAGCTGTTCTGGGTGTGATCAAAACCATGGGCTCCATCGCCGCTCCGCCGGAAATTCTGGGTGGACTGATCGGCGCGGCCCTGGTCGGTACCTTCTTCGGCATCTTCATGGCCTATGGCGTCGTCAGCCCTCTGGCAGGCGCCTTCAACGTCGTCGTCGCGGAAGACTCGAAGTATTTCGAATGTATCAAGGCGGGGTTGCTGTCGCACATGGCCGGAAATCCGCCGACGGTCTCGGTGGAATATGCACGCAAGTGCCTGCTGTCCCACAACCGCCCGACTTTCGCCGAGGTCGAAGAAGCCTCCGACGCGTTGCCCGCGCCCGGTTAAATGAGTTCCCGGCTGATAACTGCGGTGTTCACCACACCGGTCTTGTAAGCGACGGGTAACCGTATCAGAGGAAAGCAAATCTAAATGGCCGAAGAGGGCGAAAATGGCGGTGATGGTGGTGGCAACATCATCATTATCAAAAAGGTCAAGAAAGGCGGCCATGGATCGCATGGCGGTGCATGGAAGATTGCCTACGCCGACTTCGTGACCGCCATGATGGCCTTTTTCCTGCTTATGTGGCTGCTTGCCAACACCACGGAGGAACAAAAGAAAGGCATCGCCGACTACTTTACGCCCACCACACGGGTCTCCGCCACCACCAGCGGTTCCGACGGCGTCCTCGGCGGCCAGACCGTCACCGAGGAAGGCGCCATGATTTCCGATCGTTCGGCGATCGGTATCCAGGTCACCCTGCCCCCGGCGGAGGAGTCGGAACCCGATCCAGACGCCCCACCCGAAGAAACCGCCGCTGCCAAGGCGGCGCGTGAGGCCGAGGAAGCCGCCCAAAAAGCCAAGTTCGAGGAAGAAACCAAACAGTTCGACGAAGCAAAAGCCGCGTTGAAGCGGGCCATCATCGAAGCGCCTGAACTAAGTGAACTGGTCAACAATCTGGTGGTCGATAATACACCGGAAGGCCTGCGCATCCAGCTCGTCGACCAGGACGGAAAGTCAATGTTCCCATCGGGCCGGGCCGACATGTTCGAGCATACCAGCAAGCTCATGGCCCTTGTCGTCAAGGCGATCGGTGATCTGCCTCAGAATATCTCCATCAAAGGCCACACCGACGCGACGCCCTTCTCCGGCGCGAACGGCTACAGCAACTGGGAACTCTCCACCGACCGCGCCAATGCCAGCCGCCGCGCGCTGATCGATTCGGGACTGACGCCTGAGCGCGTGGTGTCGGTGGTCGGGCGCGCCGCGATGGATCCGCTTATCGTCGAGGATCCCAGGTCACCACAGAACCGGCGTATTTCGATCATTCTGCTGCGGGAAAACCAGGAAGCTGAAGCCGAAAGCGAAGCGGTGAATTAGGTTTCGGTGGTTCCGACACACCGTTGTAACCGGACCTTCCAGGTCTTCATGGCTGGCGGCCAAAAGAAGTCGCAACCTGAACAAAACTCTGTTTTCCTCTGCGCTTTCAAATATCCTTCTTGCCTGGAACACGGCAGAGAACTTTCTACCGATCCTGCTATCGGACGCCGGGCCTGATTCGCTTGAATACCTCAGCCTATCCTCGCTATGTTGCACCCGAACAACGCTGATCTTCACGAAATGGACCGCTTTAAGCGGACGCGCGTAGAGGAGCGCATTTTTATCCTTCGACACAAGAAAGCAAAAGCGATGGCCCAAACAGAGTCTCTCGCCACGACGCAGTGCCCTTGCGGATCAGGCCGGAATTTTGACACCTGCTGTGGGCTTGCACTCGGCGGCACGGCGGCACCAACCGCGGAAGCATTGATGCGCTCGCGCTATACCGCTTTTGCCATCGGCAATATCGATTACCTCGCCGAAACCCTGTCGTCCGAGGCACGCAAGGACTTCGATAAGACCGATGCGGAAAACACAGCCGGGAACGCCAAATGGCAGGGACTGGAGGTCCGCGCCGTCACAGGCGGTGGCGAGCAGGATGAGACTGGGACCGTCGAATTCGTCGCTCACTTTACCCTGGGCGGCCAGCGGCACGCGCATCACGAACTGGCCGCCTTCGAGCGCGAAGACGGCCGCTGGGTCTACACGACCGGGCAGATAAACCCGAAGGAAGCGCCGCGCGAAGTCGTCAAGATCGGCCGCAACGCCCCCTGTCCCTGCGGTTCGGGCAAAAAGTACAAGAAATGCTGCGGGGCGTAGCTTGAGGCCTCATATTCGTCGAATGTCGACGACGACCCGGCGATAGAAATCCACGCGCGGCAGGTCGGCGGAAAGCGTCTTCCCCTCCTGCTTCACGTCCTCGCCGGATGACGGCACATCGGGATCATGGCAAATGAGGGCAAGGGACTTCGTTCCCGAAGGAGCATTGCGCCAGGAAACCGCCGGATTGATGTTGTCGCTCAAGGCGACGCGGTCTGCGCCTGCGGGAACGCCAAAGACAGACTTGCCAGGAATCTTAGCCCCCCTTTTCTGAACCGGTGACCTGGACGGAAAAGGATGCGGTCATGGGCTTTCCTTTCGTTCGCTTAGTGATAAAGGATGTGTTTCAGCGATTGTAAACCGCAGTGATGGTCGAGGAAGCAATCGTGTTTGCCCTGACCATGAAGCCGGCAAGCGCGTTGCTGACGGAGCCATCCAGTTCGAGCTTCGTAGAGAGTGCATGGATGGTGAACTGGTAGCGATGAACTTCTCCGGGCGGCGGGCATGCGCCGCCGAAACCGACGGTCCCATAGTCGTTCTTGAGCTCGACGGCGCCTGACGGCAGTCCCGAAGCCGCTGTCGTCTCCGCCGGAAGAGCGCTGGTTTCGGCCGGGATATTGAACACGAACCAATGCCACCAACCCGAACCCGTGGGCGCGTCGGGATCATAGACCGTAAGGGCAAAGGACTTGGTGCCTTCGGGTGCGTGTTCCCAGGCCAGCGCAGGCGACAGATTTCCGCCTTCGCAGCCAAATCCCTGAAAGACCTGCTCGGTATCCAGCTGCCGCCCCTCTGCGATGGCTTCGCTGGTCAAGGTAAAGGTCTTCGAGTGGCCGTCGGCCATGGCAAACTGGGTGCTCCCTATAAGGACAAGGGATGCGAGCGTCATTTTTGCGATATTCATTCTAGTCATTCCTCTCGAAAGTGAACTCAATTTGAAACGATGATGGGCGTTGCGGTCTCGGGCTAACAGCCGGACGTGGCCAGCAGAGCCCCGCCGCCCGGCGCAATCGGCGGCAACTTAAGAGCGTTGAGGATGCTCCAGGTGGTCGCGACCGATGCCGAGAGTGTCGGCAAACCTGACGCGGCCTCGATTTTCGCTACGGCGGGAAGCGAAGGCATCTGAACGCAGGCCGATGCGATGATGGCGTCCACTCCCTTGACGTCGAGTTTCTTCCAAAGCTCGGCGGGCGCGTTCGGGTCCTGTGCCGCGACTTCCAGATTGTCCGGGATCTCCAGCGCCAGGTAGTCCTTCACCTCCACGCCTTCGCTCTCGATATAGTCGACGACCAGACGCGTCAGTGGCTTCATGTAGGGACAGATAATCGAAATCTTTTTTGCGCCCAGGGAATGGAGCGCATCGATCAAGGCGCCCGCCGAACTCACGGTCGCCGTGGGCGACCCGTTCTCGACAGAGGCGTCGTGAAGTCTCTGTGCGGAAACCCGATGGTAACCGCGCCCCCGGCTCATGATGGCGACCAGACAGGCGTAGGCTTGAACCTGAACCGCGGCATCAGAAAGCTCTGTGGCGCAGCGCAGACTGTCGTCGTCCATGCGCTCCAGTTCTTCTTTCACAACGCTTTTCATCCGCATGCGCGACGAATGGAAGGTGAAGCGGTCCGGAAAGCCGGATTCCCGCGCCCGCAGCAGCGCGGGAATCTCGGTTTCCATGGTGACGTTGGAGCTGGGAACGATGAGGCCAACGCGATGGGTTTTTTCGACAAATGACATGAATTTGAGTCCTCAAGAAAGCGAGCTAGAGCGAAGCACCCATAACGGCCTCGGGCAGCCAGGTTGCGATAGCGGGAAACAGGCACAGCAGGAGAATGGCGATCACCATGCAAGCCACGAACGGCAGGGACCCGAGCAGGATCGTCTTGAGGGAAATATTCGGGGCGATGCCGTTGATGACGTAGAGGTTGAGTCCGACCGGCGGCGAGATCAGCCCGATTTCCATATTGATCGTCAAAACGACCGCGAACCAGATCGGATCAAAACCGGCCGTCACGATGATCGGTAAAAGAATGGGCGCCGCCATCAGGATGACGGCCACGGGCGGCAGGAAGAACCCGGCGATCAGCAGAAAGATGTTGATCGCGCCCATCAGGAACCAGCGGTTGACCTCGAGCGTCCCGATCCAGCCGGCGATCGATTGGGTGATGAAGAGGCTGGATAACATGTAGGAAAAGACACCCGCCGCCGCGATGATGAAGAGGATCATCACGCTTTCCTTCGTACTGTCCCGCAGGATCAGCCAGAGACTAGGCGGGTTCCAAAGCTTGTAGATGAGCATTGCGATCAGCAGGCAAAGCAGTGCCCCGACCGCCGCTGTTTCTGACGGCGTCGCGATGCCGCCGTACATTGCATAGAGCACACCGACGATGATCGCGATGAAGGGCAGAACGCGCGGCATCACATCGAACTTCTCCCGCCAGGTGTAAGTCCTCGCCGCGAGCAAAGCGAGATTGCCGGAACGCCAGGTCGCATAGAGCGACCAGGCCATGAAGAGTCCGACCAGCATCAGCCCGGGCAATACACCTGCGAGAAACAAACGCCCGATCGAAGTCTCGGTTGCAATCCCGTAGACGATCATCGTTACGGAGGGTGGGATCAAAATGCCGAGCGTGCCACCGGCGGCAATCGAACCTGTCGCGATCCCTTCTGGATAGCCGCGCTTTAACATCTCCGGAATGCCCATTTTTCCAATGGCGGCACAGGTCGCCGGGCTGGAACCGGACATCGCCGCAAACAAAGCACAGGCCCCGAGATTGGAGATCACCAGTCCGCCAGGGATACGGGTCAACCAGCGCTCAAGCGCCTCATAAAGATCGGCGCCTGCGCGGGTCGAGGCGATGGATGCCCCCATGATGATGAACATGGGAATGGAAAGCAGGGCAAAGCTGTCCAGTTTGCTAAAGAATATCTCCGGCAACAGCTCCAACGAGCGGACACCATCGAACAGCAACAGAAAACCGGCCGAGACAATCAAGAGTCCGACACCGACGGAAACGCCCGAAAAGAGGATGAGAATGGTAGCGAGCGCAACAAAGGCGCTGAGGAAAAGCGGATCCATCAGGAGACCTCCAGGTCGAACGGCGCATTGGCTTTGAGCGCGACCGCAACGAGGTCAGCAGCGAGTTGCAGGAGCAAAAGCCCGAAACCGACCGGCAGTGACAGATAGGGGATCCAGAGTCTCACTGCCCAAACTGTGTCGGAGGTCCACCCCCGCGCATAGGCCAGGTGCCAATACTCGAAGCCGTACCAGAGCATGACCGCGACGATCGCGCAGGAGGCAGACAGGGTAAAAAGAGCCAAAATGTATCTGGCCCGTGGTCCGAGCCACAGCGGCACCAGATCGACATTCACGTGTCCACGCATCTGCTGAACGAACGGCAAGCCGATCAAGGTCGCTGAGACCACGAGATAGATCACCGCCTCGGTCTGCCAGACGGTCGAGCCGTTCAGGACAAACCGCACGAAAATCATCTGACATGTGATGGCGACAGCAGAGAGAATCATGCCGGATGCGCACCAACCGCAGATCATCGAAATTGTCTTCACGGTCGAAACGAAGAGGTTGTTGCCGGCGGATTGGGCGCCAGCCATCTGCGCCAGGCGAGCCATGACGTCGTCCTTTGAGTGAGTATGTTCTTTTGGGGTGAATGGGGCGCTCTGTGCGCGCCCCAATCGAGGCTGGCTTAGTCGACCGAAAGGGCCATATCCAGTAGCGCCTGCCCGTCGGGAACGTCCGAGACGAATTTCTGGTAAGACGTTTTCTGCGCAAGCGCCCGCCATTCTTCGAAATCGGCTGGTGTCATCTGCGCAATTTCCACGCCGGCGGCTTCAAAGACTTCAACGGACTTCGCATCCTGTTTTTTTGCCTCGGACAGATAGAATGCCTCGGCCTTGGAAGCGGCTTCGAGCAACGCGGTCTGCTGCGCGTTGCTGAGGCTCTCGAATTTCGACTTGTTCATCAAAAGCGGCTGATAGAGGAACCACAGCGCGACATCTGAGGCCGGCGTATAACACTTCACCTGCTCGAATATCCGGTAGGACATGAAGGACGCCGAGGAAGTATTTGCCGCATCCAGAACGCCCGTCTGCATGGCGCTGTAGATTTCGGAAGATGCCATCGACGCAATCGAGGCGCCGGCACCCGCCAGCATCTGTTCGAAGGATTTTCCTGCGGCCCGGGTTTGCAGGCCAACCACATCGGCCGGCTTTGTGATGCATTTGTCTTTGCCCACGAAACCGCCGGCAAGATAACCATGCACAAGAACCATCACGTCGTCTTCAGCCATTTTCCCCTGCAAGGCCTGCATAAAGGGCGACTTGCTCAGACGTGCGGCATGATCGTGGTTTTTCACCAGTCCTGGCATCAGCGTCAAATTGAACGCCGGCTGCTGCCCACCTGCATAACTCAGCGGAAATACCGACATATCGAGCTGACCACGGCTGAGCGGCTTGTATTGCTCTCGTGGTTTGAAGAGGGATTTCGAACCGAAAATTTTGATCTCGAGATCGACATCTGCCGCCGCGACCTCATCGGCCACGATCTGCGCAACCTTGTGGCGGACGTCCTTGTTCGACCACTGATGAGACAAACGAAGCTCCGCACCGTGGGTCAGGCTGGTACTCAACAGCAATGCCGCGATCGCGGGTGCCGCCATTCGCAATGATTTCAACATTTCTACCTCCCATATTTACGAACACATAAAAGACATATATGTATCCATATAGCAATTATAAAAATTATTTTATGATGATATTGCATCCAGTACTGCTGCCGTGATAACTCCAAGACAATGATTTCAAAGGACGAATGATGGCCCGCACTGCAGACAAGCTGATCGCGCAAATCAAACAGGACATCTCGGATGGCGTTCTGAAACCGGGAGATCAGTTGGAGGAAGCGGATCTCGCCAATCGCTTTGGTGTTTCACGAACGCCGATAAGAGAAGCCATTCGGGCATTGGTCGATTGCGGCGCACTAGAGACCCGTCCGCGCAAAGGCGCCATCGTCCGTTGTCTCACGGCCAATGAACTGCTGGACCTCTTTGAGGTGGCTGCGGAACTGGAGGCGATGGCATGCAGGTTGGCGGCGGGCTCTCTAACCGACGCCGAGGCAGACGCTATCCAGCAAGGTCTCGATCTCTGCCGAAAGGCAGCAGATGCCAACGACACAGTCCGCTACGCCAAGGCAAACATCGCTTTTCACGATGCAATTCACCAGGCTTGCGGGAATCATTGGCTGATCGAACAGCTCAAACAGCATGAGATTAGGATTAACCCCTATCGCTCGATGCCGTACGAAGTTCGCGGCCGGCTTGAGCAGTCCTTTAAGGAGCACGCCGAGATTTGCAACGCGATTTTATCAGGCGACGGCGTGAAGGCCTGCGATCTCATGCGCGATCACATGATGCTGCAGGGAAAGCGCCTTCCGTCGCTCATCAAAACTCTTGGCGCTCTTGCTGAGTAACCCGATCTTGACCCCATCAAGAGCGGCGGTTTCGGGGCCTCTGATGTTTTGCCGGGCTCAACCCGCAAACGACAAATTCACATCGCAATATAGAGACGTTACCAGTTGAACCTGCGCCGCGCTATCGTGTCGGTCAGCCTGCTTAATCCCCGGAATCAAAACAGGCGGCATCCGGAGATCACCGCCTGTTTAATTCGTCGATTGCCTTTATCCCGCCGTTACCCGTCCAAGCGCTTCGTCGATTGCCGAGACAATTTCATCAATATCGTCCTTGGTGGCGATCAGCGCCGGGGAGAGACAGAGCGTGTTGTTCAGGCCCGGCAGGGAGCGGTTGGTGGCGCCGATGACAACTGCATTGTGCTTCATGCAATCACCCACGATGGCCTGGGTCACTGACTCGGGGACCGGGTCGCGGGTCTCACGGTCGGCGACCAGTTCGGCGCCGACGAAGAGCCCCTTGCCGCGGACTTCGCCGATTATGTCGTACTTGCCCTTCAGGCCCTCCAGTTTATCAACCAGATAGTCGCCCATCTTGGCGGTGTTCTCGAGCAGCTTCTCTTCTTCCAGGATGCGCATGTTCTCGATCGCCGCTGCCGGACCGCCCGTGCAACCACCAAAGGTGGAGATATCGCGGAAGTAACTCATGGGCTCTTCGGGATCGGATTTGAATTCCTCGAACAGAGCCTCGGTGGTCACCGTGCAGGAAATCGCGGCGTAGCCGGAGGCAACGCCCTTGGCCATGGTCACGATGTCGGGCTTGATGCCGTAGTGCTGATAACCGAACCACTCGCCGGTCCGGCCCATACCGCAAACCACCTCGTCAATAATCAGGATGATATCGTACTTCGCGCAGATTTCCTGCACCCGCTCCCAGTAACCCGCGGGCGGCACGATGACGCCGCCGCCTGCCGTCACCGGCTCGAGGATCAGGCCGCCGACCGTATCGGCGCCCTCGCGCAGGATGACTTCTTCGATGGCATTCGCGGCGCGGACGCCGTAATCGTCCACCTCGCCCCACTGGGAGCGGTATTCCAGACAGTGCGGCACCTCGACAAAGCCAGGCGTAAAGGGTCCGTACATGCCCTTGCGCTCCTGCTGGCCGCCCGAGGAGAGCGCCGTGATGGTGGTGCCGTGGTAGTCGCGCTCGCGGTAGAGGATCTTGTGCTTTTTGCCGCCGTGCTTCTGGTGAGAGATCTGACGGACGATCTTGTAAGCCTTCTCGTTCGCCTCGGAGCCGGAGTTGGAATAGTAGACGCGGCTCATGCCCGGCATCTTGGAAATCAGCATCTCGGCGAAGTTCGCGCCCGGGATGGTGCCCATGGAACCGGCAAAGAAATTCATCTTCACCAGCTGATCACGTACGGCATTGGCGATGCGTTCGCGGCCATAGCCGACGTTGACGGTCCAAACCCCGCCGGAGACCGCGTCCAGATGCTCGCGCCCGGCCTGGTTCCAGATCCTGAGGCCCTTGCCCTCGATGATCAGCAGCGGATCGACCGTCTCGAACTTCTTGTGCTGGGTCAGATGGTGCCAAATTCGGGTCCGGTCATTTTCGATGACCTGGCTGAAATCGTTGACGTCGACGTTGATGTTCATTGTTTTTCTCCCAAATGACCCGCAACAGCCCCACAGTAAGCTGTGAGAACACCGCTTAGATAGCTCTGCGCCTAGATGTAACCGGTTACAGAACTCTTCTGTTCCATATCCGTCATAGCCCAGAGTCGAAAGCAAGCGCAATTTCGATTTTCAATTCGACATCGAATCTTGCTTGTTCACCCAACCGAGCCGGATCGACAACCCGATTTGTGGATCCAAGATCACTGTAATGTCGGGCATAGCGGCAGCCGTTTTGTGCGGCGGAGCGGCAAAGCCTTGGCAGCGAGCGACAATCAACCGGAAAAAAAACTTGATGACAGCCCGCCCCTTCCCATGTCAGGCTCCCGCAATGATCAACTCGTTCGCCACTTTTTGGTTTTACTTTAGCTATCCGGGCCCAATGGCGGACGGAGGGGATCCTATGTTCTGACGACAACAGACATATAAGACCGAACCAACCGCCAGCTCACTGGCGGTTTTTTTGTTTCCGCCGGGAGCCCGAGACAAGGAACCCGAGTGATGCAACAAACAACCGATGATCTGAGAATCAAAGAAATAACCGAGTTGGTCTCGCCCGAGACGCTCCTGGATGAAATCCCGCTGACCCCGGTGACTGCGAAAACGGTCCAGGGTGCGCGCGCTGGCATCCAGCGTATTCTGAAAGGCCAGGACGACCGGCTTCTGGTCGTGGTCGGTCCCTGTTCAATCCATGATCCGGAGGCCGCGCTGGACTATGCAAAGCGTCTCTCCGTTTTGCGTCTGGAGCTGGCGGGCAGCCTGGAAGTGGTCATGCGGGTCTATTTCGAGAAACCCAGAACCACGGTCGGCTGGAAAGGCCTGATCAACGATCCGCATCTGGACGGTAGCTTCGACATCAACAGCGGGCTGGCCAAGGCACGGGGCCTCCTGGCGCAGATCAACGAAATGGGCGTGCCTGTCGGATGCGAATTTCTGGACACCACGGTGCCGCAGTACATCTCGGATCAGGTCAGTTGGGCTGCAATCGGGGCCCGCACGACGGAAAGCCAGATCCATCGGGAACTGGCGTCCGGCCTCTCCTGCCCCGTCGGTTTCAAGAACGGCACCTCGGGAGATGTGAAGATTGCCCTCGACGCAGTCCAGTCCGCCGCCCATCCACATCATTTCATGGCTGTCACCAAAACCGGCCACTGCGCCATCGCCGCAACGACCGGAAATGAAGACTGCCACATCATTCTGCGCGGTGGCACCGCACCGAACTACGATGCCGCCTCCGTCGACGCGGCCTGCCGCGCGGCAGAGGCCGTGGGTCAGCGCAGCATCGTCATGATCGATACCAGCCACGCCAACAGCGCTAAGAAACCAGAGAACCAGCCCTTGGTGGCTGCGGACATCGCAGGCCAGATCGCCAGCGGCGAGCGTCGTATTCTGGGCTTGCTGATCGAGAGCCACATCGTTGCCGGGCGCCAGGATCTCTCCGACACCCCCTTGACGTACGGCCAATCGGTGACCGATGGCTGCATAGACTGGGCGACCACGATCGAGGTTCTTTACGGTTTGGCCGAAGCTGTCTCGGGACGCAGGCGGGCGGCGGCGTGAACGATTGAAAATCGGATAGGCAACGTCCGGAAGCCTGAGCCAGGGCTTCCGGCGCCGTTGACTTGATGCGACGCGGGGCCTAGCCTGACAGCTGAACATAACGGAGCACAGCTTCATGATCTCTCTCGTCGTCGTCCGCAGGAAAAGGCGCAGGGCCCGGTAACGGGACCGGAGGATCATTCCATGCGCCCCCGAGAAACCGGGGGCTTTTTTTATGCGCAGGTTTTAGACCCAAGGAAATACAAGCCCTACATGCTCCGAGCCGCCACCTCCCCGCCGCAAATAGCCACACTGGTGCTGCTGACCGCGCTGTCGACGCTGTCCCTCAATATGTTTTTGCCCTCGCTCCCCGGCATGGCCTTGGACTTCCAGGCGGACTATGCGCTGGTCAACCTCTCGATCGCCGGCTACCTGGCAATCACGGCGGTTCTGCAGGTCATCATGGGTCCCCTCTCGGACCGCTTCGGGCGGCGCCCGGTGCTTCTTGTGGGGCTGGTGATTTTCGTCATAGCCTCGCTGGGCTGCGCGCTGGCGACGAATGTCTGGATCTTCCTGGCCTTTCGGATCCTTCAGGGGGCGATCATCGCCGGGACCGCCCTCTCGCGCGCTGTGATCAGGGACATGGTTCCCGCGCAGGAGGCTGCGAGCCTCATGGGGTATGTCAGCATGGCCATGGCGGTCGCGCCCATGCTCGGACCGATGTTCGGCGGGGCGCTGGACGCCGTCTTCGGATGGCGGGCAAATTTTCTGGCTTTCACAGGGCTGGGTGCCGTTCTGCTGCTGTTATGTTGGGCCGATTTGGGCGAGACCAACAAGGAACCCTCAGAGACCTTCGCGCGGCAATTCCGCAGTTATCCTGAACTCTTCCGCTCTCGGCGCTTCTGGGGTTACTCCCTCTGCATGGCTTTTTCGACCGCCGCCTTCTACAGTTTTCTGAGCGGCGCGCCGTTGGTCGCGCAAACACTGCTCGGAGTGAGTTCCGCGGAACTGGGTCTCTACATCGGCTCGATCACGGGCGGCTTTTTCTTCGGCAGCTTCCTCTCGGGACGCTTCGCCAAACGCACCTCGCTGACCACGATGATGCTCGCCGGGCGGATTGTTGCCTGCAGCGGATTGCTGATCGGCCTTGGCTTCATTGCCGCCGGCACCGTCAACCTGCTCACCCTGTTCGGCGCCACGCTCTTTGTCGGGATCGGGAATGGCCTGACCATGCCCAGCAGCAACGCCGGCGCACTCTCTGTTCGCCCCCGGCTGGCCGGCAGCGCATCGGGCCTTTCCGGGGCCCTGACGGTCGGTGCAGGTGCCGTCTTCACCTCGGTCACAGGCGCAATCCTGACCGAAGAGAACGGAGCCATCGCACTGATCTCTATGATGCTTTTCTGCTCGGCAGCCGGGCTCTTGGCCGCGCTCTCCGTGCGCCGGATTGACCGCCGCGAGAGCTTGTTGCCTCCCACGACGAGCCTCTGATCCTTTGCAGAACAGTGATTACAAAAAGTCGTTTGGCGTTACGTCCGGCGCGCTGTTATCCATGTCGAACAGCAGTTTCCAGCTGCCGTCCCCCGCTCTGCGATAGACGATGGCCACGCGGCCGGTAGTGCCCGGCTCATCGACATCCGCATCGGGTTTGAAGTAAAAGCTTCCGTAGATAAGCGCCATGGACTCCTGTTCGAAGACGGCGTCTTCCTTGAACATCAGCGTGCCGGTGATCTGGGGAAAAGCGCGTTCATAACAGGCTCTGATTTCGTCGATTCCGCGCATGAGCGGTGTTCGCGCACCCGCGTAGCTGCTCTCGGGGTCATAGAGCGACATCAAGCTTTCGATGTCTTTCGCGTTGAAAGCCGCCAACCAAGCTCCAAGACATTCACGCACACCTGGTAAGTCTGTCATTCGATTGCCTTGAGATTTTTCCGAGATTTACTTGAACAAAATCGAAGTCCGGCAATTCTAACAATCAAAGTAACTGAGTTAAACGTTCAGGCTTGATCCTTCATTCCGTGCTGGCGTCACACCGCAATTAACTGCAATACTCTTGTTAATGAATGACGGCGACGGGTCGTTAGCGCCGCGTATTGCGATAGCAACCTGATACGCCGAGACAAGAACAGGCGAGTTAGTCAGGGGTAGTCTATGACCGAAACAGAGCACGTGCGCCTGCTCGATAGTTATGACCCGAACGATTTTTACTGCGAGATGCTGGGCAAAAATGCATCCGTCGCGCCGCATACCAAGCCCGTCCGCTACAAGCTCGGTCAGATCCCGGTCAATGAGTTTCGAGACCGTGCACACGATGCCGAGTTGGAACTCTATAACTTCGGCATTACTTTCACAGTTTACACCCAAAAAGAAGCCATAGATCGGATTCTGCCCTTTGATGTGATCCCGCGGGTCATTTCAGCACAGGACTGGGACTTCATCGAGCGCGGCGTCACCCAGCGGGTGACGGCTCTCAATTGTTTCCTCTGGGACATCTATCATGATCAGAAGATCCTGAAAGACGGGATTATTCCGAAAGAGCTGGTGCTCGGCAATCCCGGCTATCGCCCTGAAATGGAAGGTCTGGACGTCGCACACAAGAACTACGTCCATATCAACGGGACTGATCTTGTGCGCGGCGGCGACGGCAAATTCTACGTCCTGGAAGACAATGCCCGTTCACCTTCCGGTGTGTCCTATGTGGTGGAAAACCGTCACCTGATGCAGCGGATCTTTCCGGATCTCATGAGCGACATCGGCATCCGTTCCGTCTCCAACTATGGTCAAAAGCTGCATGAAGCCCTGACCGAGATGGCTCCGGAATCGGTGCTCGACCCCCAGGTCGTTCTGCTGTCTCCCGGAACCTACAATTCAGCCTATTTCGAGCACATTTTTTTAGCACGGGAGATGGGCGTTCCTCTGGTTGAAGGCCGGGATCTTGTGGTTGAGAACGACCGCGTCTTCATGAAAACCGTCAACGGTTTGCGGCCCGTTGACGTGATTTACCGGCGGATCAACGATGACTTCCTGGACCCGGCAGTCTTCAACCCGGAATCCACGCTTGGCGCTGCTGGTCTGATGGGCGCTTACCGCAAGGGCAACGTCGCCCTCGCAAATGCGGTGGGCACCGGCGTCGCGGACGATAAAGCCGTTTACGCTTATATGCCGCGCATCATCAAATACTACCTGGATGAAGACCAGATCATCGACAATGTGGAAACCCACATCTGCCGGGAGAAGGAAGGCCTGGACTACACACTGGCCAACCTCGACAAACTGGTGGTCAAACCCGTGGGCGAAGCGGGCGGCTATGGCATCACCATCGGACCGCGCGCGTCCGCCGAAGCACTTGAGGCCTGCCGCAAAGAGCTTCTGGAAGATCCGGCGAACTACATCAGTCAGCCGATGATCAATCTCTCAGTCTGTCCAACGCTGGTCGACGAGGGCATCGAACCGCGGCATGTCGACTTGCGCCCCTTTGCAGTCACCGGCAAATCCACCTGGGTTTTGCCGGGCGGCCTGTCCCGTGTCGCTTTGACCAAGGGATCGATCGTCGTTAATTCATCGCAAGGTGGCGGATCAAAGGATACCTGGGTTCTTGAATAATCACCTTCTCTCCCGCTATGCCGAAGCCGTTTACTGGCTCGCCCGCTATGTCGAGCGTACGGAAAACCTGGCCCGCGTTCTCGACGTCAACGAGACTTTCAGCCGTGACAGCCGCGGCAATCAGAACTGGCAGATGATCCTTCAGCTCTATCGCGACGAAGAACGCTTTGCCGAGACCGGTATGGACGCCAGCGCGGACAACGTCCTGTATTTCTACGTGCTGGATCCCAACAATCCCTCCTCAATTATTTCCTCGATCGGGATGGCACGGGAAAATGCGCGAACCCTGAGGCCTCTGATATCCACCGAAATGTGGATACAGCTCAACATTCTCTACAATCATCTGCGCGCCATGACCCGCGCCAACCTTGCCGCGCCGCGCATTGCCCGGCTCTGTTCCTTTATCAAGGAAGCCTGCCAGACTCACACAGGCATTACCGAGGGCACCTTTTACCGTGATGAAGGCTGGTATTTTTATCAGCTTGGCCGCTGGGTCGAGCGTGCGGACCAAACCACGCGGCTGCTCGACGTCAAATACCATCTGCTCCTGCCCTCCCCTCAAGCCGTCGGCTCACCACTTGACGTCAGCCAGTGGAACTCGGTTCTCCGCTCAGCCGCGGGATACCATGCCTTCAGGCGGGTCCATCCCAGGGGTATGTCTCCAACCGGGGTGGCAGGCTTCCTGCTCTTTCACAAGCGCTTTCCCAGATCGGTCCTGGCCTGTATCGAGGAACTGGAAGAGCTTTTGCACGAACTGAAGTCGACTTATGGCCTGAAGCGAGGCGTTGGCGCCCTTGAACAGTTGGATGGCCTGCGCGGTGGCCTGGTAAATCAGACGGCCGAAGCCATCGTAAAAACCGGGTTGCACGAGTTTCTGGATTGGATCCAATGCAGCTTAATTAATGTGCACGGCGAACTGGGCCGGGATTTCTTCGGGTACGACGAGACCCAATAGAAAAGAGGCCCAATAGAAAAGGCGAGGCAGAAATGCTTGCCAGGTCAAGTTTCTGCTGCCGATATGGTCCAGAGCAAGGTAAGCTCACTCCGCGTGACTGCGAGAGCATCGATGAAACCGGATAACAACACTGCGCACCCAGGTCGAGTAGCAAAGCAATGGCGGGTTCCGCCCCAGGTCTATTGCGCACTGCCGGAAACGCCCTGTCCCTATCTGGAGGGGCGCTGGGAGCGCAAGGTTATGACCGACATTGCAGGCGCCGACGCTGTCGAGCAATACGACCTTCTCTCCCGCGCCGGCTTCCGGCGCAGTCATTTCTTCTCCTACCGGCCGGCCTGCAGTGGCTGTAATGCCTGCGTACCGGTGAGAGTGATTGCCGCACAGTTTCAGCCCGGCAAGTCCCTAAGGAGAGTGGCGAACCGCAACAAAGGGCTTCACGCCAGCGAACGACCGGCCGTCGCGACGCACGAGCAATATGCCCTGTTCGACCTCTATCTAACCTCCCGGCACGCGGATGGCGAGATGATCGGAATGCGCTTCGACGACTATAGCGGCATGATCGAGCACACACGCCTGAACACCAATGTCATCGAATTTCGGGACGAGAGCGGACGATTGGTTGCCGCCTGCCTCGTCGATTGGCTGATCGACGGCCCCTCCGCCGTCTATAGCTTCTTCGATCCGGATCTGGAGGATCAGAGCCTTGGCAGCTATATGGTGCTCTGGCTGATCCAGGCCGCAGTCGCGCGCGGGCTGTCATATGTCTATCTGGGATACTGGATCGAGGCTTCTCCTAAAATGTCGTACAAAACCCGGTTCCGGCCAATCCAAGGTTTTACACCGCAAGGCTGGGAAATCCTGTTTGACTGAAAATCCGGCAGTTTCCCGGTTCACAGGCAAAGTCACGACAACAGAGAACTTTATCGGTCTTTAAACATGAGCGCCCCGCTTGATCCGCTCTCGCAGCAGATCACAGCGCGGCCCCGCGAATTTGAACGTTCCGGCAAAAAAATCATCTAGAAATTGAATTCCGTGGAAGAGCAGAATCGAAAGAAAAGACTTAGAGAAAAGTATTATTTTTGCAAAAAACGTAAGTTTATTTGCCACTTACGGGTCAGGGCAAATCCATTCGCTGCCTAATATCTAGGCGCGTTTTCCTCTCTGTTGCAACGGCAAGAGAAGGTCTCTATTGTCTCGCAACGGCAGCCCGGATGGGGACAAAAATCTTCCGGATTTCTGCCAAAATTTTGTATCAGGGAGGATATTGTATGAAACGTCGTGACTTCCTTAAGCGGGCCTCGGCTACCGGCGCCGCAGCTGCAGCAACTGCAGCAGTCGCGTCCAGTTTTCCGGCGCCTGCGATCGCACAGGACAAACGCGAACTGAAGATGGTCACAACCTGGCCGAAGAATTTCCCGGGTCTGGGCACTGGCGCACAGCGTCTGGCCGATTCCATCACCAAAATGACTGATGGACGGATCACGGTTAAGCTCTTCGCAGCAGGCGAATTGGTTCCGCCGTTCGAGTCATTCGACGCCGTCTCCAGCGGCACGGCCGACATGTATCATGCCGCCGACTACTACTGGCAGGGCAAGTCAAAGGCCTACAACTTCTTCACGGCCGTGCCTTACGGCTTCACCGCAACCGAAATCGATGCCTGGATCAACCATGGCGGCGGTCAGGAGCTCTGGGACGAACTCGGCGCGGACTTTAACGTCAAACATCTGCCGGCCGGCAACACCGGTGTTCAGATGGGCGGCTGGTTCAACAAGGAAATCAATTCCCTTGAAGACTTCAAAGGCCTGAAGATCCGTATGCCTGGCCTGGGCGGTGAGGTCCTTCGCCAGATCGGCGCAGCGGCTGTAAACCTTCCGGGCGGTGAAATCTTCCCGTCCCTGCAGTCCGGCGCCATTGACGCTACGGAATGGGTTGGCCCCTGGAACGATCTGGCCTTCGGTTTCTACAAGGTCACCAAGTTCTACTACTGGCCCGGTTTCCACGAGCCCGGCTCGATGCTTTGCTGCGGTATCAACAAGTCTGTCTGGGAAAGCTTCAGCGAAAGCGACCAGGCCCTGATCCGTGGCGCAGCACTGGCTGAAAACAACTACTCGCTCGCGGAATACAACGCACGGAACAACGACTCCCTGAAAACCCTGATCAACGATCACGGTGTTCAGCTGCGTCAGTTCAGCGACGAGGTCATGACCGCAATCGGTACCGCATCGGGCGAAGTTGTCGCCACCGCAGCCGATGAGGGCGGGATCACGAAAAAGGTCTACGACAGTTACATGGCCTTCCGCAGCGGTTCGATCGCCTGGTCGAAGCTCTCGGATCAAGGCTACTGGAACGCCCGTTCCTTGCCGTTCAAATACGGACGATAAGATAAATTGCGCTTACGCCTGCGGGTAAGAGCCATGGGAGTGAGCGTGAAAGCTTAGAGAAAAGGTCCGCACTGAACGCCAGGGCGGACCTTTTCGTCATTCAAGACCGTAAATCCCCCTCTCCCCAACAACGAGAGGCTGATTTGAGATCTTTACCGACCCGGCGAAATACGATCAGACCCAAGGGGCCGAAACGGAAATAAGAAAAGAAAATCCGTGACGGAAAAAGGAGGCAGAGTGAGTTCTCTGGCCAAGTTGGCAAAAACAATCGACGCATTTAATCAGGGAATCGGCCAAAAAATTGCCTGGCTGGCCCTCTTTATGGTGCTTGTTCAGTTCATTGTCGTGGTGATGCGCTACGTCTTCGGCATCGGCTCGATCTTCATGCAGGAGTCCGTGATCTACATGCACGGCATCCTGTTTATGGTAGGTGCCGGCTATACCCTGCTGCACGGTGGGCATGTCCGGGTGGACATCTTCTATCGCGAGGCCAATCCCAGGACCAAGGCGATCGTGGACCTGCTCGGTGTGATCCTGCTGCTGGCACCGGTCTGCATCCTGATCATGGTGTACAGCATGCCCTACGTGATCAGTTCCTGGAAGGTCCTCGAGCATTCCAAAGAAACCAGCGGTATTCCAGCCGTGTTTCTGCTCAAAACCATGATCCCGGTTTTCTGCGTACTGGTTTTCGCGCAAGGCGTTTCGCTGGCGATTCACTCGTTCCTCGTTCTGCGCGGCGTGGAAGAAATGCCTGCCGAAGAAGACCACGAGGTATTTTGAGATTATGGCCGAGACTTTTCTATTCATCATGTTCGGCGCGGCCTGCCTCTGCCTGATGGCAGGGTTTCCCGTTGCCTTCACCCTTTCCGGTGTCTCGCTCGCGGTCGCTCTGGTAGCCAATGCCTACGGCGTTTTCGATATGACCCTGTTCGGTGCGCTGCCCTCGCGGATTTATGGCAATGCCATGACCAACGAGGTCCTGATTGCCGTTCCGCTCTTCGTCCTGATGGGCGTCATGCTGGAACGATCGAAAGTGGCCGAAGAGTTGCTGGACACCATGGCACAGCTCTTCGGCTCTATGCGCGGCGGCCTGGGCATCTCGGTCACCATCGTCGGCGCTTTGCTCGCCGCATCGACCGGTATCGTGGGCGCCACCGTTGTCACCATGGGTCTGCTTTCCCTGCCGACCATGCTGCGCCGGGGCTATAACCCCTCGCTCGCCTGCGGGTCGATCTGCGCATCCGGTACCTTGGGCCAGATCATCCCGCCGTCGATCGTGCTGGTCATCCTGGGCGATCAGATCTCCAACGCCTATTCCGATGCACAGCGCATCATCGGCAACTGGTCGCCGGATCCGGTGTCGGTCGGCGATCTCTTCGCCGGCGCGCTGATCCCGGGCCTACTCCTGGTGGGCATGTATATTACCTACCAGCTTCTCATGGCCTTGCTCGTACCCAGTTCTTCGCCACCGGTACCGCGCGACGAAATCGTTGTCGGCGGTCCGTCCTTTGTCGCAAAGGTCATGCATGCCCTGGTGCCGCCTGTCGCTCTGATCATTGCGGTGCTGGGGTCAATCCTCGCAGGTATCGCGACCCCGACGGAGGCTGCGGCAGTCGGCGCAATCGGCGCCACCTTGCTGGCAGGTCTGCGGGTCCAGGAGCTGGGCATGCTGGACGATGTGCAGACCAGCGGAAACAGCCTGATTGGCAAAGCCCTCGATGACGGCACCAAGCGGCCGATTATTGTCGCCGCCATCTCTCTGGCCATCATGCTGATCCTGCAGGGTTTCTTCGATCTGCGGGTGTCGCGCAATGAAATCGGAACCGGCGATACAATCGGTATTTTGATCGCCGCTGTCTGCTGCGTTGGCCTTGCCTGGGGCCTGCTGGTCAGCCTGGGACGTGTCTGGGCGACCTCTATCCTGACTCCGGTCATGCGCACGACCATGGAAATCTCCTCCATGGTCTTTGTGATCCTGATCGGTGCGGCCGTGTTCTCACTGGTCTTCCGGGGGCTGGGAGGTGATGAATTCGTTCACGAGTTCCTGGACAACATCCCGGGCGGTAAGGCCGGACCCTATGCCATCCTGATCGTGATGCTGGTGATGTTCTTCCTGGGCTTCTTCCTGGACTTCATCGAGATCACGTTCGTGGTGGTGCCCATTGTCGCGCCGGTGCTGCTGCAGAGCGATATCAGCCCGGTCTGGCTGGGTGTGATGATGGCCATGAACCTTCAGACCTCGTTCCTGACCCCACCCTTTGGCTTCGCCCTCTTTTACCTGCGCGGCGTTGCACCCAAGAGCGTGACCACCATGAATATCTACAAGGGCGTCGCGCCCTTCGTGGTGATTCAGATCATCGCCCTGCTGGTTCTGGCCCAGTTCCCCGAGTTGGCGACCTGGCTGCCGAAAGTGGTGTTTGGATAGCTTCAAACAGCTTTAAAAGAAAAAGAGCCGCATGAGAAATCCTGCGGCTCTTTTTTTTATGACCGAGTCCAATGGCGTGAAGATTGCGACGTGAAGCCCTGCCCCGATTTTCGCGGCTTCTCGAAAATACGATCAAAAAATGTGAAAATACGCCGTTGGATCCCTTGCGGCTCTCCCGGTTTTCTTGCAGAGTTTCCACGATGGTTCCGCCAACCGACCGAGCGGCGGATCAAAAGGGAACACGGTGAGGCGTACCCATCAGGGACCGAGACCGTGGCTGCCCCCGCAACTGTGAGCGGCATGAGACATCCGGAAAGCCACTGGCCGTTCAGGCTGGGAAGGCGGATGAAACTGCAAGCCGCAAGCCAGGAGACCTGCCATCCCAACCTGCGCGTTTGCGCGCACACCATAACTTCTCTACGCACGGTGGGTGCGGAAAGGACGATCAAATGCATATCGAACCCGGCGTCGTTGATGGCGCAAAATTGGTGTTAAGCTATGGAACGGCGGCAGCCTCTCTCGGCCTGCTCGGTAAAATGGCGCTGGACACTATTCGCAAAGACGGTGGCATTGCGGCATTGGCCATGCGCAGCGTCGTGACCACCGCGCTCGTCTTCTCTTTCTTTGAAATCTTTCCGCACTATCCGGTCGGTGTGTCGGAAGTGCACTTTATCCTGGGGTCAACGCTCTATCTGATGTTCGGCGCAGGCCCGGCAGCAATCGGACTTGCCGCAGGTCTGTTATTCCAGGGACTCTTCCTCGCGCCCTTCGATCTGCCGCAATACGGCATGAACATTACGACGCTCTTGGTTCCGCTCTGGGGCCTGAGCCTGCTGGCCAAGCGGATCATCCCCGCCGATACAGCTTACGTGGATGTGAAATACTCCCAGGCGCTTGCCCTCTCGACCGCTTATCAAGGCGGCATCGTGGCGTGGGTTGCGTTCTGGGCCTTCTACGGAAATGGCTTCACTGCGGAGAACCTCGCGGCCGTGGGGACGTTTGGAGCGGCTTACATGACGGTCATCATTCTCGAGCCGCTGGCCGATCTTGCGGTTCTCGCACTGGCTAAATTCCAGTCACCCTACGCCAAGAACCCGCTGCTTTATAACCGGCTTCACCACACAGCGAGCTAAACGCGAAGTCTGTTTTTCGCGGCATTGAGTGAGCAAAGAAAGGGCCGCTGGAAAAACCCAGCGGCCCTTTCGCATCACAGTATTTAGCTTGCTCAGCCGCGTTTAAAACGCTGAACCAGGTGCCACGCTGCCGGCAAGACGGCCGCAGCGAGCGCCAGCTTGGCAAGGTCACCGAGCAGGAAGGGTATCAGGCCCCATTCCACAATCGGCTTGTCCCAACCAAAGAGCACGCCAAGGTAAAGAACGCCCGGAACGTAGATCACCACATTGCCGATCAGCATAGCAAGCGCCGTGGTCAGCACCTTACGGTCCCAGCCGCGTTCCGCGAGCCAGCCGCAAACGGCGGCCGCCAGCACAAAGCCAAGAAGATATCCGCCGGTCGGCCCTGCCATATAGAGCAGACCGATGCCCTTTTCAGGAGTCCCGGAGAACACAGGCAGGCCGGCGGCCCCCTGCGCCAGGTAGAAAAGAACGCTGGCAGCGCCCAAACGCCAGCCCAACGCCATGCCGAGCGCCAGCACGGCAAAGGTCTGCATGGTCATCGGAACCGGATAGAAGGGAATTTGCACCTTCGCCGCGATCGTCAGCAGCACGCTGCCGGCAAAGACCAGCAGAACCGCGCGGCCCGCACTCATCGCTTTGCTTCCCGACGGCCAAAGGGCATCTGCAAGCGTTGCGTTTACAGTCTGTGCACCCTGCATTTCATTTTCCTCACTTAACATCCGAAATTGGATTACAACCGCGAAAGCAGTCAAACATAGCTTCTTTTAAGCCTTTCGCCGCGCCGCGCAAACCGCTTTGTCAGCCGAATTTGTTGGAGCGCGGAAAACCGTTGGGCGGCAGGCGGCCGGAACCTGCCCGGTTGCCGAGCCAGGCGTCCAGGTTCGTCTCGGTGCGTTTGCGGCCGGATCCGATCGACCAGGTCAGGCCCTCGGCCAGGGTGAAGGTTTTGACATCCGCGAGACCGCCATCCTTATAGCGCTGCAGGATAACACCGCGTCCACGGCTCATCTCAGGTACCTGGTCCAAAGGGAACACCAGGAGTTTGCGGTTCTCGCCAATTGCCGCAACCATGTCGCCCTCTGCCGCGGCGCAGATCGCCGCCTCGACTCCGGGAGAGAGGTTCAAAACCTGTTTGCCTGCCTTCGTCTGGGCGACCACGTCTTTTTCCGCGACCTGGAACCCGCGTCCGTCCGCCGAGGCGACGATCAGCTTTCTTTCCGGATCGTGGACGAAGAGGCCGACGATATCCTGGTCGTTGGGCAGGTCGATCATCAGGCGCAGGGGTTCGCCGAAACCGCGGCCACCGGGCAGCTTGTCGCCGCCGATCGTATAAAAACGGCCGTTGGTTGCAAAGATCAGCAATTTGTCCGTGGTTTGCGCATGCACCGCAAAGCGGCCGCGATCACCTTCCTTATGCTTCGCGTCGGAGACATCTTCGATGTGTCCCTTCATGGCGCGGATCCAGCCCTTGGAGGAACAGAGGATCGTGATAGGCTCACGCTCGATCACAGCCTCCATAGGGATGACCACATCCGAGGGCGGCTCGCCGATTTCCGTCCGTCGCACGCCGATCTCGGTTTTCGGCCCGAAGGCCTTCTTAATGCCCTGAACCTGGCTTGAAATCTCGCTCCAACGACGGCTCTCGTCGGCCATCAGATCCCGGAGGTCGGCCTGTTCCGCGGAGAGCTCGTCGTGCTCCCGCTGGATCGTGATTTCTTCCAGTTTACGCAGGGAGCGCAGGCGCATGTTCAGGATGGCCTCGGCTTGCGCATCGCTCAGATCCCAGCGGGCCATCATCACGGCCTTGGGCTCGTCCTCCTCACGGATGATCCGGATCACCTCATCGAGGTTCAGGTAGGCGATCAGATAGCCTTCGAGAACTTCGAGGCGCCGCGCGATCTTCTCCAGCCTATGCTTCGTGCGCCGCTCCAGCACCACAAGACGGTGATCGAGGAAAGCCTGTAAGACCTCGCGCAGATTCATGACCCTCGGCGTATTATCCGCATCCAGGACATTCATATTCAAGCCTGCGCGGGTCTCCAGGTCGGTCTGCCGAAACAGCGACTCCATCAGAACCGTAGGGTCAACGTTCCGGCTTTTGGGCTCTAGGATCAGGCGCACTTCATCCGTCGATTCGTCCCGGACATCACCCAGCATGGCGAGCTTGCGGGCCATCAGAAGTTCCGCGATTTTTTCGACCAGACGGGATTTGGCAACCTGGAACGGAATCTCCGTGACCACGATCTGATAGCCGCCGCCCTTCAGGCTTTCCTGCTCCCAGCGCGCGCGGATCCGGAAAGACCCGCGCCCCGTGCTATAGGCCTGCAGGATCGACTGACGGCTTTCCACCAGGACGCCGCCGGTCGGAAAGTCCGGCCCTGGAATAAAGTCCACAAGCTTTTCGAACCCGGCGTTCGGGGTTTTGATCAGATAAATCAGGGCATCACAGATTTCACCCACATTGTGGGGCGGGATCGAGGTGGCCATGCCGACTGCGATACCTTGAGATCCGTTTGCCAGCAGGTTGGGAAAGTTGGCGGGCAGAACCACCGGCTCTTCGGCTTCGCCGTCGTAGGTCGGCCGGAAGTCGACAGTGTCCTCGTCGATGCCCTCAAGCAAAGCCGTCGCGACAGCTGTCATGCGCGCTTCGGTGTATCGCATCGCGGCGGCATTGTCGCCGTCGATGTTGCCGAAGTTTCCCTGGCCGTCGATCAGGGGGTACCGCAAGGCAAATTCCTGCGCCAGCCGCACCAGCGCGTCATAGATCGACTGATCGCCGTGAGGATGGAACTTACCGATAACGTCACCGACCACACGGGCCGACTTTTTGAAGCCCGAATTGGGATCCAGCTTCAGTTGCCGCATGGCGTAGACGAGACGCCTGTGTACCGGTTTCAGGCCGTCGCGTACGTCGGGCAGCGACCGGGCCATGATGGTTGAAAGGGCGTAACTCAGATAGCGGTCGGATAGGGCTTCGGTGAGACGAACGTCACGGATTTCGCCACCGGCGGCAGGTACAACGGATTGACTCATATTCTCCTCATCAGGCTACCAGATATAGTACCTGAGTGCTGCGGCATGACAACTGATTGCGCTCCACCAGATGTGATTTTTACGAGGCCTTTTATGCCTTCGTCTACGTCGGCCCATCGTCCTGGCCGGGAAGCGGAAAAAGTGCGGCAAGACGCTCGCGTGCCGGTGGCAAGGGACGATCCTGCAGATGAAAAACCGATCGCTCGAGGAAATAGCTCGAGAGCTGAAGACCCTGGGCGACTTCCTCGGGACCGCCCGCGCCTCGCCCGATCAAAAAGGGTGGCAAAGGCAGCAGCCTGTCCCGGTAAGGTTCACCGGCGGCGAGAGAGACCGCCCGTCCCGTCCGCGGGCTGACATAGGCCAGTTGATCGTTGTCGCCCCCCGCCGCGCAGGCCGAGAGATCCAATCCGAATCCGAGATCTGCCAGCAAACCGAGTTCCCAGCGCACATAGATTTCGGCCCAGTGATCGCCCTCAAGCGCATCGAGCAATGCCAGAAAGCCATGGAAACAGGCCGGATGGGCTTCCCGTTCCGGCAGGGCGCGCTCGCAGATCGCCGTTGCTGCTGTCAATGCGGTCAGGCGCTTGGGCTGATCCAACAGACGTGCTGCATGGCTGGTCTCAAGTTCGCATTTGAAGCTGCCCAGGTTATCGGCCAGCCGCCCGGACCAGGTGACGACCAGGCGGTTGCCAGGCTGATAGATGGCTCGGGCCTTGCGCCCCTGCCCGCCTTGTACCAATCCCGCATGACGCCCCCGCTCCGGGGTTAGGACATGGATGATGGCCGCGGTTTCGCCGTGGGGACGAACCGACAACACTATCCCGTCGTCGGTCCATTCGATCATCCCAGGACCTGCAGTCTTTGCGGGGCGGTCGTGCGGCGCTCAGGCATTGTACTCCAGGCCCCATTCCCGGTAGCGCTCAGGATCGTCGACCCAGCGTTCCCGAACCTTGACGAAGAGAAAGAGATGTATCTTTCGTCCCGTCATCTCTTGAAGTTCGGCCTGCGCCTCTTCACGGATGCGCCGGATCATCTGCCCTTTCTTTCCAAGACAGATCGATTTGTGCTGATCCCGCTGAACATAGATGGTCTGTTCCAGTCGTGCGCTGCCGTCCTGGAAGTCTTCCCAGCTCTCGGTCTCGACCGTCAGAGCATAAGGCAATTCCTGATGCAGATGCAGGAAGAGCTTCTCCCGGGTCACCTCGGCCGCCAGCAGGCGCATGGGCAGGTCGGAAAGCTGGTCATCCGGGAAGAGCCACTCACCGGGAGGCACCGACCCCGCCAGATAGCTCATGAGATCCTTCACGCCATCGCCCTTGAGTGCCGAGATCATAAAGGTCTCATCAAAAATGCCTTCGGCATTGAAGACAGCGACCAGTTCGAGCAAACGCTCACGCTTGATGGCATCGATCTTGTTCAAGACCAGCACCGCCCGGCGTTTGGTTTCCTTTAGGCCATCAATGATCATCCGGGTGTCTTTATCGATGCGTTGTCGGGACGCATCGTAAATCAGCACGATCGAATCCGCATCGCGCGCACCGGCCCAGGCCGCAGCGACCATGGCGCGTTCGAGCCTTCGTTCAGCTGCAAAGATACCTGGTGTATCAACCAGAACAATCTGACTGTCCCCCTCCATGGCAATGCCGCGGATCCGGGCGCGTGTCGTCTGAACCTTGTGGGTCACAATGGATATCTTCGCGCCGACCAGGCCGTTGAGCAGCGTTGATTTTCCGGCGTTGGGAGCTCCCAGCAAGGCGACGACACCACAGCGGTGGCTGTTGCCGCCTTCTTGTGTCTCCCGGTCGGATTTGGCGCTATCGGTCATGTTGATCTCCGGTCTTGAGGCGTTTCAACAACGCCTGCGCCGCACTTTGTTCAGAAATACGTTTCGAGCGCCCCTCGCCCCTGGCAGGTGGATGGCCCTCAACACAAACCTCAATCGAGAAGGTCGGCTGATGCGGCGGGCCTTCGCGCCCGACCTCTCGGTACTGCGGCAGCGGAAGCCCCCGGGCCTGCGCCCATTCCTGCAAGCCGGTTTTCGCGTCCTGGGGCGGCTTCCCCGTTGAATTGAGGTAGGGCTCCAAGGCCGTTTCGACAACCCGCCGCGCCGTCTCCAGTCCGCCATCAAGATAGAGCGCGCCAATCACGGCCTCGCAGGCATCTGCGAGGATTGCTGGGTTTTCGCGCTCGCCGGCTTCGTCCTCCCCCTTCGCAAGGCGGAGGTATCGATTGACCTCAAGATCACCCGCGACATCGGCCAGGGTCTCCCTACGTACCAGTGCGGTATGGCGCCTGGCAAGCGCGCCCTCACTTTCCTTGGGAAAACGCCGCAACAACATATCGGCAACGATCAAACCCAGCACACGGTCGCCGAGGAACTCGAGGCGCTCGTAGCTGTCTGCCGCGCCGGCCTTGCGCTTCATGGCCGCACTTGGGTGGGTCAGCGCACGTTTTAGCAGGCTCGGTTCGTGAAAGACGTAACTTAGCGTCTTGGCGAGGGCCTCCGGCGGCTCGCCACCCCGATCGTTATGGTTTTCGCTCTCCGGGTCTTCGCGCTCCCGGCGATCAGACCCCGGACCATAGGGCTTTTGGTCCTTTTTATGATCGTCACTCACGGCAAAATCAGTCGATTCCATCACCGAGCCGCCCGAAGCGGATCGCCGTCGGCCATTTCCAGATCTCCCAGAAACGGGCCGAACCGTCATGGGAGAAGAACAGGAATTCAGCACGGCCGATCAGATTTTCCGCCGGGATAGGTCCAATGCCGCGGCTGTCGAGGCTGTTGTCACGGTTGTCCCCCATACCGAAATAGTGTCCGGGCGGCACCTTGAAGGCCCGCGTATTGTCGAAACGAAGGTTGTCGGCGGCCTCCCAGATCAGGTGCTGTCGCCCGTTCGGCAGGGTTTCCAAATACTGCGTGGTCGTCTGCGGCATGTTATTAGCGTCACGCTCAGGCAAGTCCGTGATCTTCTCACGCTTTACTGCCTCGCCGTTGATGTGCAGGACGCCGCCGGTCACCTGAATGGTATCGCCGGGCAGGCCGACGATGCGCTTGATGTAGTCGGTTTTGTTTTCGCCCGGCTTTTTGAACACCGCCACGTCGCCGCGCTCCGGCTCGTCAAACAGAACCCGGCCCCGGAAGATCTTGGGGCTAAAGGGAAAGGAATAGTGCGAAAAGCCATAGGAGAACTTGGAAACGAAGAGATAGTCGCCCACGAGAAGGGTCGGCTTCATGGAACCCGAGGGAATGTTGAAGGGCTCGTATGCGAAGGTGCGCACGAAAAAGGCGATCAGGACCGCGTAGACAACCGTCTTGATGGTCTCCATGGCCGTTCCGGGAGCGTTCTCGCCGTTATCCGAGACTTGCGATTCCGCATCCACGTCCGGGCTCTCTTGCTTTTTCGACATTCTTCAATCAGATCCTTGGCTATCCGCATTCCGGCTGACCGCTGGGTGGTAGCTGCCTGGAAGCAGAGCTGAACGGCAGTCTGCCGGATGATTTGTCACTTTGCCGCCAAACTCATCAGGCCACCGGCACGGCAGAAATAATCACGATGGCCTGCGCCAGCGGGAAGTCGTCGGTTATAGTCAGATCGACCTGCACTGTCATCCCTTTGGGTGTCAATTCGCGTAGCCTCTCTGCCGCGCCACCGGTTAGCGCCATCGTCGGCTTACCGGACGGCAGATTGACAACCCCAAGATCGCGCCAGTGAACACCTTTGCGCGGCACACCGGTACCCAAGGCTTTCGCACAGGCTTCTTTCGCCGCGAAACGCTTGGCATAGCTGGCTGCCCGCTGCGCTCTGCGATCCGATTTGGCCTGCTCAAGCTCAGTGAACACGCGGTTTGTGAAGCGGTCGCCGAAACGCTCCAGGGACTTCTCGATTCTGCGAATGTCGATCAGGTCGTTACCGATTCCCAAAATCATCAAATACCTCTGCCACCTGGAAGCCGGATCCTGTTGCACTGACCCGATAAAAAGTACGAATCAGCTCCTACCACATAATGTGGCTGCGTGATTCGCCAAGAAATATTGGTTACGCGCTGCGCACACCGGTCGCTTCGGCCCGTGCCTTATTCATCAGGGCGCGCATCCTCTTGATGGAGCTGTCCAGACCGCTGAAAATTGCCTCTCCGATCAGGAAATGTCCGATGTTGAGCTCCATGATCGTTGGAATCGCCGCAACGTCCGCAACCGTATCAAAGGTCAGTCCATGGCCGGCGTGGCACTCAAGGCCAAGCTCTTGCGCGATTGCGGCGGCCTCGACGATCCGCGTCAGCTCCGCCGTCGTCTCCGGGCCGTCACCGTGCTCGATATGACTCTCGCAGTACGCACCGGTATGCAGCTCGACTACCGGTGCGCCCAGCGCGACAGCCGCCTCAAGCTGAGCCCTATCGGGATCGATAAAGAGGGATACCCGAATTCCGGCCTCGGCCAGGCGATCGACGACCGGGCGCAGGGCCTCCAGGCCGCCCGCCGCATCCAGCCCGCCTTCCGTCGTGACCTCCGTGCGTTTCTCCGGCACCAGGCAGGCCGCGTGGGGCTTGTAGCGCAGGGCAATGCCGATCATTTCTTCGGTCGCGGCCATCTCAAAGTTCAGCGGCAGATCAATGTCCTTGGCCAGGCGCTCGATATCGTCATCGCTGATGTGACGGCGGTCCTCGCGCAGATGCGCTGTAATCCCATCGGCGCCCGCCGCCGCCGCCATACGGGCGGCGCGCACCGGATCAGGATGGCGTCCGCCGCGGGCGTTGCGGATCGTCGCCACATGATCAATGTTTACCCCTAAACGCAGATAATCACTCATCTTCTTGTCTCCGCCACGTGGTCGTAAGGCAGCGCGGCGGCCGTTGCCGCCTGCTTTCGCCGCTTGCGCTCCATTTTCTTCTGTAGCCGCCGCAGGCGCGCCGTCTGGTAACGGTCAACCATGCGGCGCAATGGCCAGAAACACAAGAACCATGCCACGACTGCCGTCGGCACAGCGCCGATCACCATAGGAATGAACAGTCTTCGGAAATTTTCAAAAATAAAGGTGGGGTGCTGGAGCAGATAGGTCACGCTGAAGTCGTCGGCTGTGCCGTTTCCGCCCATAATCCAAGTGCCCAGATTGTAGATCCAGGCCCAGATCAGCGGAAAGGTCCAGGGATTGCCCACGACCGTACCGATCGCTGCCGCCATCAGGTTTCCGCGCAAAGCCAGCGCCAGAACGGCCGCCAAAAGAAAATGCAGCCCAAGAAAAGGCGTGAAAGAAACCGCCGCGCCGCTCGCAAACCCCGCCGCAATCCGGTAGGGCGTCCCCGGCAAGCGCCTGAGACGATGCGCGACATAGGATCCTGCGCGGCGCCACCCCTGCTTAGGCCAGAGAATCTGGGCTATGCGTTTGGCCCAGGGGAGAGGATTACGTCGTTGAAACATGCCGCGCGCTTACACCTTGAAGGATGCGGCAGCCCTCGCCACCACACCGAAATCTACTGTTACCTCCTAACGTGCTTACGCTGTAACGGCCAATCAAGAAGCGGTTATCCGCGCGCCCGATCGACTGAAATCACAACGGCTGTTGCACGCAAAGCGGCAATTATATTGCTGAGATGCTTGACGTCCTGAACCTCGACATCGATGAGCATCTCGAAAAAATCGACGGAACGATTAGTAATCTTAAGATTACTAATATTGCCATAATTCTTACCGATGATTGTTGAGAGTCCGCCCAAACTCCCCGGTTCGTTGGCAACAACCAGATGCAAACGGCCAGTGTGCCGTTCGTCACTGTCTTTGAAATCCCATGACACATCGACCCAGCGCTCCGGCGTCTCCTGGAAGGTCTCCAGTGTTTCACAGTCAATGGTGTGAACCGTGACGCCCTTACCCGTGGTCACGATACCGACGATCCGGTCACCCGGCAGGGGATGACAACAATGCGCGTAGTGCACCGCCATGCCCGGGATCAGGCCGGTGATCTGGACTGCATTGTCGGAAGACTTGGATGACTTGGTCTTCGCGCGCGGCGCGGGCGCCGTCATCTGCGGCTTGCTCTCTTCCTTGGCGCCCGGGAAAACGGCGACCAGCACCTCACGTCCCGTTAAGTGCCCTTGCCCTACCCGAAAATAGAGATCCTCCAAGGCATCGCAGCGGAACTTCTTCAAAACGCCGGCCAGCGCTTTCTCGGTGAAGTCGTAACCCTCCACCCGAAAAGCCTTTTGCAGGATCTGCATGCCGAGTTCGCCGTACTGATCCTTTTCCTTCAAGCGCACAAAACGGCGGATACAGGCCTTTGCCTTGCCGCTGACGACAAACTTTTCCCAATCCGGCGATGGCGTCTGGGCTTTTGACGTGATGATCTCGACCTGATCGCCGTTCTTCAGGATTGAGCGCAGCTGCACCATGCGTCCGTTTACCTTGGCACCGACACAGGTGTTTCCGATCTCGCTATGGACCGCGTAGGCAAAATCCACAGGTGTCGAGCCGTTCGGCAAGGCAATCAGGTCGCCCTTAGGCGAGAAGCAAAAGACCTGGTCCTGGAACATCTCCAGCTTGGTATGCTCGAGAAACTCCTCGGGATTGGACGCATGCTCGAGGATGTCCAGGAGTTCGCGCAGCCAGCGGTACTGCCGCCCCTCGCGGTTATGTCCCTGTTTGTAGACCCAATGCGCGGCAACGCCGTATTCGGCGATTTCATGCATCTCGGTCGTACGGATTTGTACCTCGATCCGGTGGCGTTCGGGGCCGATGATGCAGGTATGAAGAGAGCTATAGCCGTTGGGTTTCTGGGTGGAGATATAATCCTTAAACCGGCCCGGCACCACGGGATAGGTGCCGTGCAGCACACCCAGCGCCGCGTAGCAGTCCTTGATATCATCGACGACAACCCGAAAGGCCATGATGTCTGAGAGCTGCTCGAAGGTCACGTCCTTGCGCTGCATCTTGCGCCAGATCGAATGCGGGGTCTTCATGCGGCCCGAGACCTTGGCCTCGATGGAATGCTCCGCAAGGTCCGCCTGCAACTGCTCCACGATCCGGACCGAGAGATCGTCGCCCTGGCCCTGGAGGAACTCGAGCCGTGCCAGGATAGACTGCCGCCCGTCCGGGTTCAGCTCTGCGAAGGACAGGTCTTCGAGATCGTCCTTGAAGCGCTGCATACCGATGCGCTCGGCCAGCGGCGCATAGATATCCATGGTTTCACGGGCGATCCTGCGGCGCTTCTCCGGAGATTTTACGAACCGCAGGGTCTGCATGTTGTGAAGACGGTCGGCGAGCTTGACCAAAAGCACACGGATGTCCTCGGACATCGCCAGCACCAGCTTGCGGAAATTCTCGGCATGTTTGGTCTGCTCGGACTGGAGCTCGAGCCGCGTCAGCTTCGTAACGCCGTCCACCAGGCGCTCGATATCCTTGCCGAACACCTTCTCGACATCCGCCAAAGTCGCTTCGGTATCTTCGACGACGTCGTGCAGCAGCGCGGTGATAATGGAATCGTCATCGAGCTTGAGTTCGGTAAGAATACCCGCGACTTCAATCGGATGGGAAAAGTAAGGGTCTCCCGACTCGCGCTTTTGCGAGCCGTGATACTTCATCGCGTAGACGTAGGCGCGGTTCAGGGCCTCCTCATCCACGTTGGGATCGTAGGCCTTAACCCGTTCTACAAGCTCAAACTGTCGGATCATTCAGCGCCTGCCCTATCGTCCGGTGTTTATCCTATCGGACAAATTCCCAAACAGGAATTACTAGCAGGCGCTTTACCTTGACCAGCTCCGTGAACCCGGGCGGTCTTCCTGATGGCGTGTCATTCAAAGGCACGGATGCCAACGTCCACTTGATCAGGCGACTTCTGGACTGCCGTCGCCTGATACCGCATCACCGCCCAAAGTCACATCTCCGCCCTCTGCAACCGGGCCATCGGCAGTCTCGACACCAAGAACGCCGGCAGCAACCATCTCTTCGCCGGCAGCCTTGGCCATATCAACCATCGGCTCGTCGAATTCGGGCATGTCGTCTTCAGGCTCATCGGTCTCGATATGCTTTTGCAAGCCCTGAACCAACTCTTCGCCCAGCGCTTCGACGCTCACGGTTTCCTCAGCGATTTCACGCAGGGCGACGACCGGATTCTTATCGTTATCGCGCTCAACAGTCAGGCTTCCGCCGGACGAGATGTCGCGGGCCCGTTGCCCGGCCAACATAACCAGCTCAAAGCGATTTGGGATTTTTACAACGCAATCTTCAACGGTAACGCGCGCCATGAATTCGGAGCTCCGATCAATAAGTATAGTTTGTCAGGGACCTGAGGTCGCGGACTATAGGCTTCTGAGGTGTGTTACGCAAGCCGGTTTGTCAAGTATTTCGCGGTGTTTAGGCTCATTCCTGGAATCGTTTGATGCCGCGGGTTGCAGGCTTCTCGTCACCCGGCCATGCGCTGCCATTCAGGACATGGTTAACAACAGTTAAACAGCCGTTCAGTCATCCAGTTCAGTTACCTGCCCCGCGGGCAGCCCGGATACTAGTTCCTTGCCAGATTTGCCGGTTACCGGATGCCGCCACTCCGGTGCGATCTCGACAAGCGGCAGAACAACGAATGCCCGCTCCAACAGGCGAGGATGCGGCAGGATCGGGCAGGCTCCGGGTTGCGACACCAACCCGTCGTACGCAAGCAGGTCCAGATCAATAACACGGGCCTCATTCCGTACCTTCCGAACGCGCCCGAGCCTGTTCTCAATCCCGTGCAGCCTTTGCAGTAGCTCATCGGGCGGAAGCGTCGTTTGCAGCAGAGCGACGCCATTAATGTACCAAGGCTGATCGGAAACCGGAACCGGCTCGCTTCGATACCAGCGGGATCGGCGTTCAATCGCAATGCCTTGCTTTTCCAGCTCTTGAAGCGCAACTTCGCAAGCATTCCTGGGCGTCCCTAAGCCAGGAGTTGATAAGTTCGCACCTATTCCGATTAAGATCACGAAATCGCTATCCTGATTTTTGTCTCTTGCTGACAGGTCAATTTGTTCTAAGTATTATTACAAATGGATAAAACCCCATTAGAGGCCTTACCGCCAATTCAATCTTTAGTAGATTTAAATGCAATCAGTTATTCGTTTTTACACTAGCGTAAGGAATTAACATGAATTTCTACCCACAAGAGAAGGTAGCGTTATTCATTGACGGCTCAAACCTTTACGCGACCGCAAGAGCATTAGGTTTTGATATTGATTACAAACGCTTGCAAGGCCTTTTTGCAAGCCAGTGCAATATGATCAGAGCGTTTTACTACACCGCCCTGATCGAAGACCAGGAATACTCACCGATCCGCCCGCTTGTCGACTGGCTCGATTACAACGGTTACACCATGGTGACCAAGCCGACGAAAGAGTTCACGGACGCGACGGGACGCCGGAAGATCAAAGGGAATATGGACATCGAACTGGCGATCGACGTCCTGGAAATGGCCGAGCATCTGGATCACATCGTGCTCTTCTCCGGTGACGGCGACTTCAGACGACTGGTCGAAGCGGTTCAGCGTAAGGGCGTGCGTGTGACTGTCGTGTCCACGGTTCGCTCACAACCCTCGATGGTTGCCGACGAGCTGCGCAGACAGGCTGACAGCTTCCTGGACATCTACGATTTGCAGCCGAAAATTGAACGCCAGAGTGGCGGCGAGACTCGGCGCCCGGCGGCCGAACCAGGTGTTGAGGAAGACGACTTCGACGATTACGATGACGTTTTCGAGGCCGAATCGGCCTAAATCCGGTTTAGTAGATGTCCATTGCAGCGCCGGATGCACCTGCATCCGACTGTCCGATCTGTCCGCGCTTGAGCGCATTTCGGCAAGCCAATCAGGAAAAGTTTCCGAGTTTCCACAATGCTCCGGTCCCCTCGTTCGGGCCGTTGGACGCCCGACTCCTGATCGTCGGCCTCGCACCGGGCCTCAAGGGAGCCAATCAGACCGGCCGTCCCTTCACCGGCGATTATGCCGGTGACCTGCTGTACGCGACCCTGAAGAAATTCGGCTTCGCGCGTGGCAACTATGACAAACGGCCCGACGATGGCCTCAGTCTGCACGACTGCAGGATCACGAACGCTGTTCGTTGCGTGCCGCCGGAAAACAAACCCACGACCCAGGAGAGCAAGGAATGCCTTGGTTTCCTGACCTCCGAGCTCACAACTTTGCCCCGGCTAAAAGCCCTGGTCGCTTTGGGTGGCATTGCCCACGGCTCGGTTCTGAGCGCACTGGGTCTGCGCAAGAGCCATTGTAAGTTTGCGCACAATACCGTCCATGAACTGCCGAATGGCTTTTTGCTGATCGATAGCTATCACTGCTCCCGCTACAACACCAACACAGGGCGCCTGACGGAAGAGATGTTCGAGGACGTGTTTCGATCAGTGCGCAACCAGCTCGATCCAGAGGATTAGTCCCCGGGTCTGGTTTTCCCCGGGTCTGGCTTTCCCGGATCTGGCCTTACAGCGTCTTGCTGCGCAGCAGGCGGGCTTTGTCCCGCTGCCAGTCCCGATTTTTCTCAGTCTGGCGTTTGTCGACCTGCTTTTTGCCGCGGGCCAGCCCAAGACCGACCTTGGCAATGCCGCGTTTGTTGAAGTAGAGGCTCACGGGAACCACCGTATAGCCCTCCCGATGCACCATTCCGATCATCTTCGCCATTTCCTTGCGTTTCAGCAGGATCTTGCGAGGCCGTTTGGGTTCGTGATTGAAGCGGTTGGCGGCGTCATAGGTCGGGATGTGCGCGTTTACCAGGAACATCTCGCCATTTTCCTCGCTGGCGTAGGATTCCAGGATCGATGCACGCCCCTGACGCAACGACTTAACCTCGCTGCCGGTCAGCACTAAACCGCCTTCAACGACATCTTCGATAAAGTAATCGTGCCGCGCGCGTTTGTTCTGCGCGACAAGGTTGTTTGCACTGGCTGCCATATCTGATTTCAATCAGGCTGCGCGACGCGCAACCGCGATCGCATACTCCGTCAGTTCAACAGCCCGGCGTGGACCATGGCGTTCCGCACCGCAACGCGGCAAGTCTCGGAAATGGAGATCATCGGGAGCCGCAAACGATCTTCGCAGTGCCCGAGCAGACTCAGCGCGTACTTAGCGCCGCCAGGGCTTGGCTCCATGAACATTGCCTCGTGCAGCGGCATCAAACGCTGATTGAGCTCATCGACCCGATCGAAGTCCCGCGCCTGCCAGGCATCCTGAACCTGGGCACAAAGAGCGGGCGCAACGTTGGCCGTAACCGAAATGCAGCCATGGCCGCCTTGCGCAAGGAACGGTACCGCCGTCGCATCCTCGCCGGAGAGCTGGGCGAAATCATCGCCGATCACCCGGCGCGTCTTGGCCGGGCGCGCAAGATCCGCCGTCGCATCCTTCACACCGACGATATTCGGTAACTCGGCAAGCCGCGCCATGGTCTCGACGCTCATATCGACAATGCTGCGGCCCGGGATGTTGTAGATCACGATCGGGATCTCGACCGCGTCATGGATCGCCTTGAAGTGCTGGTAAAGACCTTCCTGACTGGGCTTGTTGTAGTAAGGCGTCACGATCAGCGCAGCATCCGCGCCAGAGGCCTTCGCCCCCCGGGTCAGGGCAATCGCTTCCTCTGTCGAATTCGAGCCGGTTCCGGCGATAACCGGAACTTTCCCATTGGCGACTTCGACGCAGAGTTTGGTCACGCGCATGTCTTCGTCATGAGAGAGCGTCGGTGACTCGCCCGTCGTGCCGCAAGGAACAACGCCGTGGCTTCCCTCACTTATCTGCCATTGAACGAAGTCCTGAAACGCTTTCTCGTCGACCGAACCATTTGTGAACGGCGTAATCAGCGCCGGGAGTGAGCCCCTGAACATCGGGCCAGCCATATTTTTTCCCCAGTAATCAAATATAAAGCGTCAGATCTGCATACTTGCACCGCGCGAAGATACTCTCTCGCCGGAACCCCGGCAAGAACATCACAACCGCGCCCAGACACTCTGCTTCCGAGTTTGGTCACAATAGTTTCACGAATACGCTCCTGCGAGCACTTTGGAATGGTAAAGCAGGCTGTTAAAGTCATGGGGCTCATCCTCTCTCAACGGTCTCCCGAAAGATCACACTTCGGTGCGTTGAAAGAGGGCCGCTGGCCCCCAAATGGATAAGTCATGCGTGTACTGTCGGCGTATTTCTTTTTGACCCTTTGCTTCGGAGTCACGCAGGGCTTCGAAAGCACGACTGCGAGCGCGCAAAGCCTTCAAAAGCAAAGCCACCGGGACGCGATCCTCAAGAAAGACGCCGTGGTTGAAGCAGCCACCGTCGGTGACAAAGAACTGCTCGGTCCTCCTGACCGCGTCCGATTCAAAAAATTCTTTACCGATGTAGACGCCGGGCGCGTCTCCAAAGCCTGCGCCAATACACGCCACATAACCCACGAAATCGCACGCGAATTAACTACATGGGTCTGCCTCGATAAAGGCAGTAACCCCTCATCGTTTGAAACACATGCCGAATTTGCGTCCAGTCATCTCCATTGGCCTTGGCTTAAGCAGCTCCGGCGAAAAACCGAAGCCAGGCTGACCGGACAGACGCCCGACAGTGAAATTATCTCCTGGTTCGACAACCAACCGCCGCTGACCGGCCGGGGTGCCGCGGCCTATGCGGGCGCGTTAAAGCGGGCGGGCCGCGACGACGAGCTCCAAGCTCTGGTCGCCGTGAGCTGGGTGGCATTGGATTTCGGCCGCGTCGAATCCATGGATTTCCATCGGCGTTATAAGTCGATGATCACACCCGAGATGAACCAGAGCCGCCTGGAGCGCCTGCTCTGGGAGCGGAAATACACATCTGCGTCACGCCAGGCACGCCTGGTCCCGGATGACCAGCGCCGGCTTGCGGAAGCGCGCATCGCGCTTGGGAAAGGGCTGGCCGGGGTCGATGCGGCGATTGGCCGTGTCCCCGCCCAATTGAAGGAGGATCCGGGACTGCTCTATGAGCGCGCCCGTTGGCGCTGGCGGAAAGGCCGGCGCGACGCTGTCGTCGAGCTCATCGATAAGGCCGGCCCGTCAGTGCCCCGCCCGGAACTCTGGTGGTCAATGCGCCACAGCCTCGCCCGCAGCGCGCTATCCAAAGGCAATATCGAGCAGGCTTATCGGATCAGCAGCAATCATGGCATGAGCAACGGCATCGGCTTCGCGGAGGGCGAATGGCTGGCAGGCTGGATTTCCCTGCGGTTTCTGAAGCAGCCACGCCGGGGCTATGAGCACTTCGCACGGCTCTACTACGGTGTTGAGTCGCCCATAAGTCAGGCGCGCGGCGCCTATTGGGCAGGCGAAGCCGCGCGCACCATGGGCAACGAAAAGTGGAGCCAGCGCTGGTACAAGATCGCTGCCGGTCATCGCACCACGTTCTATGGCCAACTCGCCGCCCACCGCCTTGGACGTCAAATCAACCTCCCCATAAATCCGTATCAACCGCCGACGGACGCCGAACGGCAGGCTTTCGAAAAGCAGGATCTCGTCACGGTAGTTAAGCTTCTGAGCCTGGTTGACCAGCCCCGGTACCAGGATGCGTTTCTCAGCCGCCTGCGGCTGAATGCCAAAAGCTCTGCCGACTACATCTTGACGGCCGAACTGGCCCGAGAACAGTCGCGCCTGGGCAGTGCACTGAAGGTCGCAAAAAGGGCTCAGCGCAACAGCATCACCCTTCTTGAACATCTCTACCCTTCGATCGAAACCGGGAAGACCGAACCGGAAACCGCCTTGATCCTGGCCCTGATCCGTCAGGAGAGCGCCTTCGATACCCAGGCCAAAAGCCACGCCGGCGCGCGGGGGCTGATGCAATTGATGCCCGCAACCGCGAAGGAAGTCGCGCGTTCCCAGCGTAAAAAGTTCAGCAAGGACCGCCTGATCAGTGACCCACAGTACAATCTTTCTTTGGGTCAGGCTTATCTGTCACAGGTCTTGGACCGCTTTAACGGCTCCTACATTCTCGCCCTCGCCGCCTACAACGCCGGTCCCCATCGGGCGCGCACGTGGATCCGCGAGTTCGGTGATCCCAGAGACCCCGGTATCGACCCGATCGACTGGATTGAGCAGATTCCCTTCTCGGAAACACGGAACTATGTTCAGAGAATCCTCGAAAGCCTGTCGGTTTACCGGCTGATCCTTGCCGATGGACGCGCCGCGCCCTCGGCTTCTCCCCATTCGACCGGTAATCCCTTCGTCTCCTGGGGCCATCAAACCCCTTCCGACCCCTGCTGCTTCTGAAGCGGCCATCGATCACCATAGTGTGGTGGAACTGAAGTTCGTGTCATTTATGATCGCTTTTGCGGTTTTCTGAGCAGGAAGTGCCGTTCTGGCGATGCTGAAGCATCGGCGAGCGGCGGTGACGCCCTTCAGAGAGCCACAAAAGCGACCTTCCCGGCGCCTTTGCAAGTCCCGCGGATGTCGCGAGGACCTTGTGATGCTCCACATCACTGCGGCCCTCGCGCCTAACAGCGTAACTTGCAAAGACGTCATAAATCGCACGAACTTCAGTTCCACCACACTAGCTTTAACGGGCTGCGTCTTTCAGACAGCGAGCCTTTGGGCTAGCATTGCTCCATATCATCTTGAGCGCGGTCGTTTCTGACATCATTCGTCAAGAAGCGTGATCGTTCTGTTACCGGGGCCGCGGCTCCGGATCATAAGGAATGCACATGAGCCATCCAGATTTCGCCTCGGTCGAGGCTTGCGTTTTCGACGCCTACGGCACCCTTTTCAACGTCCACTCCGCCGTCGCGCGGGGCGGAGAAAGCCTGGGCGACAAGGCCGACGACGTCTCAAATACCTGGCGCCAGAAACAGCTGGAGTACACCTGGCTCCGCAGTCTTATGGGGGCGCACGCAGATTTCTGGCAGGTCACCTCCGACGGGCTCGATTACGCCCTCGAAGCGCATGGGGTTGCGGACAAGGACCTCCACGCCAAGCTCATGGAGCTCTACCTGACCCTGGATGCTTACGGCGACGTCCAGCTCACCCTGCAGAAACTGCGCAAAGCCGGCTACAAGACCGCTATTCTTTCCAACGGCACGCCCGAGATGCTGGAAGCCGCGGTCACCTCGGCAGGCCTCAAAGACCTGTTCGACGAGAACCTCTCGATCGAGGATGTCGGTGTTTACAAGCCGGACAACCGGGTCTACCAGCTGGCCGTTGACCGTCTCTCCGTTGCACCGGAGAAAATCTGTTTTGTCTCCACCAACGCGTGGGATGCTTCCGGCGCGGCTCATTTCGGCTTCAACGTGGCCTGGCTCAACCGCTTCAACAAAATCCAGGAAGTCCTGCCCGGTAAACCCAAGGTCGTCATCAACACGCTCGTCGATCTCATGGAACTAATGGGGTTAGGCTTATGACCGGCACACAGTCCGCAGCAGACATCACCCCACCGGTCTTCGCCGATGTTCAAGCGGCGGCAGAGCGGCTTTCGGGCCGGGCGATCCGCACCCCCTTGCTGGAAAACGTCCAATTAAACGAACTCTGCGGCGGCCGGGTTCTCATCAAGGCGGAGACTCTGCAAAGGACCGGTTCCTTCAAATTCCGCGGTGCGTTCAATCTGCTTAGCCAAATTCCAGAGGATCAAAAAGCCGCCGGGGTGGTGACCTGCTCCTCCGGAAATCACGCGCAGGGCGTTGCCTCAGCAGCTGCGATCCTGGGATTGAAGGCCATCGTGGTGATGCCCGAGGACGCACCGAAGATCAAAATCGAAAATACCAAGGGCTATGGAGCCGAGGTCGTCTTCTTTGACCGCTATCGTGAATCCCGGGAAGAGATCGTCGCGTCGATTTCCGCAGGCACCCAAATGACCTTCGCGCCACCCTATGATCATCCGCACACAATCGCCGGACAAGGCACCTGCGGGCTTGAGATTGCGCAGCAGGTGCGTGAACTCGGTGTGCCACTCGACAACATGCTGGTTTGTTGCGGTGGCGGCGGGCTGACCGCCGGCGTCGCTCTCGCCCTTTCGGAAAAGAGTCCCGGTACGAAGGTCTATACCGTTGAACCCGCCGACTTTGACGATACCGCACGTTCACTGGCGGCGCAGCAGCGGGTCAGCAACGAACCCGGCCAAAGTTCCATCTGCGATGCCATTCTGACGCCGACACCCGGCGAGATCACTTTTGAGATCAATCGTAAGCTGCTCGCGGGCGGCCTCTCCGTCACCGACAGCGAGGTCCGGGATGCGATGCGTTTTGCCTTCAACACCTTGAAAATGGTCGTTGAACCGGGTGGCGCCGTTACGCTGGCCGCGGTCCTGAGTGGCCGCATCGACACCAGGGACAAAGTCACGGCGATCACCCTGTCTGGCGGCAATGTTGATCCGGCTGTGTTCAGGTCGGTCCTGGAAGCCTGAGAGGCCTCGGATGTCACTCGCGAAAGAACTGATTGGTGAAACCCAGATCGCCGCTTACGCCCGTGACGGAGCCGTGCATATCCCCGGCCTCTTTGCCGAATGGGTGGACGTCATCAAGGGGGCCATCGCTGAAAACATGGCCGCGCCCGGTCCCTACGCCGCGGAGAACGTCACCGGTGGCGAGAGCGGAAGTTTCTTCGACGATTACTGTAACTGGGAGCGCATTCCCGCGCTCAGAGACATTGTCGAAAACTCTCCCAGCGCGGAGGCCGCTGCGCTGATCATGCGCTCGAAGCGCGCCCAATTCTTTCATGATCACATTCTGGTCAAAGAGCCGGGAACCTCCAAGCCCACCCCCTGGCATCAGGACGCGCCCTACTACTTTGTCGACGGCGGGCAGAGTGTCAGCTTCTGGATCCCCGTCGACCCGGTTGACGAGGCCTCGCTGCGCCTGATCAAAGGATCCCATCTTTGGGATAAGATGGTCCTGCCGGTAAAATGGCTGAACAACGGCGATTTTTATCCCGAGAGTTCAGACTATCTGCCCGTGCCGGATCCCGACCAGGAACCCGAAAAATTTGAAACTCTGGAATGGTCGATGGCGCCCGGCGACGCGGTGCTGTTTGATTTCAGAACCCTGCATGGCGCACGCGCGAACATGACCAGCCGGCGGCGGCGTGCCCTCTCTCTGCGGTGGGTCGGCGACGATGCACGTTACGTCGAACGTCCGGGCAGAACCTCACCTCCCTTTCCAGACCATAAGATGTCTCCCGGCCAGCGCCTGCGCGAGGACTGGTTTCCGGTTGTCTGGAAGTAGGTGACGCAGGAAGCCTGCGAAAGGCGGCAAAACCTCGAACACTGCAGTTTGCAGGAAGGAAAAAAGCTGCGGCTTGGGCAGACCCCAAACCGCAGCTTTTTCGATTCGATAAACCGGAAGCGCAGAGACTACTGCTTGGTCGCGCTGCCGTTGGACTGGCTTGCCGCCGCATTCTGTATATTCGCCGTCGCGGCAGCCGCCACGTTTGGCGTTGCTGAAGCTGGAGCGGTTTTCGCCGACGCTGAGTAACCCACGGTCTTTTCATCAAGGCGCTTGATGTTGCCTTCGATGAACGCACCCGCATCGATCGCCAGTGTGCTGTGAGAAATGTCGCCGGTCACGCGCGCGCTTTTGGCGAGCACCACAGATGCGGCCTGAAGCTGGCCGTTGATGCTGCCACAGACCCGGACGGAGTCGGCAACAACCGACCCGCTTACCTGGGCTTTTTCCCCAATGGTCAGGGTACGGCTGGAAATATCACCCTCCACAGTGCCGTCGACCTGAAGGTCGCCACTGCTGGTCAGGTTCCCCACGATGGTCAGATCCGCGGAGATAATCGAAGGTACACCACTGTCCTGTGAGGCTGTCGGCTGCTGGCCGGACTCATTGGACTTAGTGCCCTCCGCACTGGACTTGTTGGATTTCGAAAACATCAGTCAGCCAACCCTATAATTCAGTTCGAAGAGAGGTAACGCACGGACACCTTAGGCGCAGGTGGATTCTGCGAGTCTGCACCTGCCGAATTGCGGCGGGATACTAGCATGAATTCGAGCGGCGTTAACCATTAAGATCGGCAACTCTGCTCTTCGCAAAAATCAACAGACAGCGCAACATCAGGTGTTAACGGAAGTTACCACGAGAATGGTTAATGGAAAGCAAAGACGCTTCCGTGACTGCACCGTTACGTTGTGTCGAAAAAGAGACAAGACGAATTAAAAGGTGATCACGCGGCAAGCCTGACCGCTAACAGCGCCATTTGCGCATTTTAGCTTTTAAAGACGTGCTTGCCGGCCTGGAGGAACTTCCGGGGATCGACCGCCCGACGGTTGAACAACACCTCGTAATGCACGTGCGGGCCTGTGCTGCGGCCGGAACTGCCGAGCAAGCCGATCTTATCACGGTTGGCGACCCTGTCGCCTTTGCGGACCATGATTTTGCGCAAATGGGCATAGCGCGTGCGGATGCCGTTGCCGTGGTCAATCTCGATAAAGCGTCCAAAGCGACCGCGCCATCCGGCATAAACGACCTTACCGGGTGCCGTCGAATAGACAGAAACACCCGACCGCGCGGAGAAATCCAAACCATTATGGACGGCCGTGCGGCCATTGATCGGGTCGCGGCGTTTGCCGAAGGTACTGGTAATCCGATACTGATCGAGCGGTGGCGCAAGAGGCAGGATCGAGACGACTTCCTGCAAAGCGGCCCAGCGGTTCAATCGCAGGTCCAGCAGCGACATCGCAGAGTCATAATCCCGGTCGCTCTCGGATTCGTGCTCCCGGTCGGCAGGCACGAATGGACCACCCTGCCCGTTCAGGTTTTCTCCAGCACCAGCCAGCAGATCATCAAGATTCAGACCGGTCATGGCGACTGTGCGCTCCATGGCCTCAATGCCAAGTTTCGTGCGTTCAGTCAGCCTGCGGATCACGATGCTCTGCGCATCTTTGACCTGGCCCATCTCCTGACGCAACTCGACAATGTGATTTTTCAGCTCGCCGTTTTCCTCGGCGAAACGCTGAGCCTTGTCTTCCATCTCTGCAAGAACCTCGCGGGTCGAGGCGAGTTCCGCGTTCAGTGATTCGCGCCGATCAGCATTTGCCGAGAGGCGCAGGTTCAGAGCGGCAATCCGGGCTTCCACCAAAGCCTGCGCCGCGAGATGGTTTGCGCGCGTCGCATTCGACTCCGCAACCGCACTGTCGAAGGCCTGGCGCGAATCTTCCAAATTCTGCGACAGCTCAGCCAGATCGGACTCGAGTCCCTGCTTCTCATCGAGGGTCGAAGCAAGCGTGGTCTGGACATCCTGCAGCTTGCGTCCCAGCCGCTCGCGCGCCTGCACGACTTCCCGCCGGCCGGCTTCGGTATTCTTCAGGGTATCCTGAATTTCCGCGACCTGATTTTTCAGCGCAGAGTTCCGCCCGGCGATTTTCAATAGATCGGACTCGAACTTCCGCAGCTTCTCGGTCAGGCCTTCGCGGGCAATGACGACACGGGCGCGTTCCGTGGTCGAACTCTTCAACTCTTCCTGAATAGCGGCAAGTTCATTCGGCGCGACATTGCCGCTTCCCAAACGCGAGAGCAGAAGATCCTGGTTCTTCTCCAGACCCTCAGTGATCTCAGCGAACTGGTTGTGATATTCGGAAACCTCCGCGAGGAGCTCAAAGTAAGCGAGTTTTTGCCGTTCGATCTCGGAGTCTTTTTCCGCAAGGGCCAGGCTTGCCTTGTTGCTGTTTGCATTCAGCAGACCGCCCATAAAAACGACGCCGCTGGTCGAAACACCGATCCAAGTCGCGACTGCCAGCGCGCCGGCTGCAGCTAGCTTTTGCGTACGGGGCGAAAGTCTGATGAATTTGATTTCGTCATTCGACCGCAGGTGGATCTCGCGCGGCACGAAGACTCGATCGAGAAAAGCTGATACGCGGCCTTTCAATACCTTAGCGGGCACTCCTGCCTTCTCCCCTTGTGTCTGCTCCGTCATATCAATGCCAGCCTCTTTCCAAGGCTGCGACATTGGTCACAGATATCAGGTATCCGTTGTCAGAACGTTGGCGCGGACGGAATCGACCGCGTGCAGACAATTTTTCACCCAGTGCCGTCGCGCAGTCCCGATGACTCGACGAGTCATGGAAGTGCCGCAAAAGCGCGGAATCCAAAGCGCGACGAAAATAACCAGCGCACATAATCAAGGCAAGCCCTTACTCTTTGACACGCAGACCCGCTTCAGCCTGCAGAAATCTAGCGACGAAGAATAAGGGCATCCTTATAAAAAGATGTTAATGAGCGCCGAACTTGAACCAAAGGTCATTGATAATACACAATTCTTAAATACTGCCGGTCGACGCCGAGATACGGCCTGCTGCAATCGGAAGGTGTTTACTATTTGGGGTTGTCAACCGAACTGAAAAGTGGCGTGAGCGTGCCGCCACAAATTTCGCCTAGTCTGTCTCATGAAGAACAAGGTTGGGCCCGTCCCGGGGAAGGCTGAGCGCAGCAGAGCCTGTGCGATGACTCGATCAAGACTGTATCAGCAAGAAACCGCCCGCTGAAAACTGCGCTCTCATTTGACGCCGCGCAAAACCCCCTCGCGGTACCGCGCGAAGGGGTCTCAGCATTTGATCCTGCGGTCTCTTGATGACTGAGCAGATCATTCTTCATGGAGAACAATGCCGTCCAGTCACCGATGCATCGCGCAGATGACTTTAAACTGTTCTTGAAATTAACTGGGCGTCGCCGACAAGATCCGCGGTCTGCTGCCCTTGCGGGGAAGAATCATCTCTACAAGTAGTGCGGCATCAACGCCCCCTTTTTTACACCATTCATATGTATAAAAACCACTTTAGATAGTTACATTAAAATAAATAATTCAACCAAAGGAGTGATTTTTTTAGATTTATTATATTTTAAGCAATAATGCATTTAATTTTGACTTGAGAAAAACGCAAGAATCTTCAACGCAACAAGTAATGACTACATACGGCTACGAGTGTGCGAACGACATGAGTGGTTAGAAGACCAAGGATAACCATGCATTTCTGAAAGATGGTAATGAGCTTGATCAGATAACAATGCCCCTACCCTTCTGACATCCGCAAGATTCGTCAGCCGAAGTTGCGACTCCGTGCTCGGTTTGAGCCCTTGCATTGCCTAAGCGTAACGGCGAGAGGAACCCTAAATGAAAATCTGGCCCTTCAGCACGCGCGGGAACGCTGGCGCCCTGTCCGACTCATCCGAGATGGCATCCATGCTCGATGCCCTCAACAAGTCTCAAGCCGTTATTCAGTTCACTCCGGATGGCCATATCATAACGGCCAACGAGAACTTTCTTAGCGCAATGGGCTACCGGCTGGAGGAAATCAAAGGGCAACACCACAGTATGTTCGTTGAGCCCGGAGATGAAACAAGCGACGCGTATAAGAGGTTTTGGGACGATCTTCGTCAGGGCAAATTTCAGTCGGCTGAGTACAAGCGGATCGGCAAAGGCGGTAAGGAAATCTGGATTCAGGCATCCTACAATCCGATCATCAACAAATCCGGTAAAGTGACCAAGGTCGTAAAGTACGCCACCGACATCACTGCGCAGACACTTCAGAATGCCGATTACCGGGGCCAGATTGATGCGGTTAACAAGTCGCAGGCAGTGATCTCGTTCGACTTGGACGGCACGATTATCGAGGCTAACGAGAATTTTTTGGGTGCGATGGGTTATAGCCTGAGCGAGATCCAGGGCAAGCATCACAGCATTTTCGTTGAACCGGGCTACGCGCAATCGACTGAATACAAAGAGTTTTGGAAGGCGTTAGGCCGCGGCGAATATCAGGCAGCCGAGTACAAGCGCGTGTCAAAGAGCGGCAATGACGTCTGGATCCAAGCCTCATACAACCCGATTTTCTGCCCGAACGGTAAAGCCTTCAAGGTCGTTAAATTCGCCACGGATATCACGGCACAGGTCTTGGCCCGTCGGGAAGCAGAACGGGTCGGCAAACTGATCGATGAGAACCTTGAGAAGATTCTCACCTCTGTCGGCGAGGCCAATACGCAATCCGCAACAGCTTCATCGGCATCGACGCAAACAACGCAAACAGTCCAATCCGTGGCGGCCGCGACCGAGGAATTCCAGGCCTCGGCCAACGAGATCGCACGCAGCATGGAAACCTCGAGGTCGGATGTTCAAAAGGCGATTGAAGAAGCCATGACCGCCGATCAGTCGACACAAAAACTGACCGAGCAGGCCCAGGCGATGAATAATGTCGTCGACGTCATTCAGGAAATTGCAGGCCAGATTAATCTGCTTGCACTCAATGCCACGATTGAGTCGGCGCGAGCCGGTGAAGCGGGTAAAGGTTTTGCCGTCGTTGCCTCAGAAGTCAAATCCCTCGCCAACCAGGTTGCCAGCGCGACCGGGCAGATCTCCTCGGAGATCGGCAATATGCAGACGGTCTGTAGCGACGTTGTCGAACGTCTGGCCAGCATCAAAACGGCTGTTGAGTCGGTCGAAACCAGCGTCGGTTCCGTTGCCGGTGCTGTCGAAGAGCAATCCGCATCCACACGCGAAATCTCCTCGAATATGCAGTCCGCATCTACTGCGGTTGGAGACGTGAATTCCAGTCTGGATTCAATTGCAGCAGCCATCCACGATGCAAACAGCTTTGCCCAGGAAGGCACCGACCTTTACCGCAGCCTGCAGAAGCCCGCCGCCTGACCCATCATTCTGCCGGTTTGGCGAATTTTTGCTATTTTTGGTTGTTCAGTATTAAATTATAAACACCTATCGACATAGAGTACCGGCTGTAAACGTAAGGACGTGAGCCGATGTTTCCGGTGCCCTATAACGATCTCCAGCGCCTCAATGCGCTTGAGTCGTACAGTATTCTCGACACGCCGTCCGAAGAAGTCTTCGATCGCTTAACCAGGCTTGCTTGCAAAGAGTTCGGAACAGCCTTCGCTATGCTGTCATTGGTGGACAGGACGCGCGCCTGGTACAAGTCACGCCACGGTTTCGACGCTGCCGAAGTGCCCCGCGGGATGGCCTTTTGCAGCCATGCAATACTTTCAGACGAACCTTTGGTCATTCTCGACGCAACACGAGATGCGCGTTTTAGATGCAGTGCACTGGTATGTGGTAGTTCCGGCATTCGGTTCTACGCAGGCGCGCCCTTGATCAATCGCGAGGGCTTCCGGCTCGGGAGCTTTTGTGTCATGGGCTCTGACGTCCGCGAGGCTTTCTCATTGGAAGAAGTCCGCGAACTTCAGGACTTTGCACATTTCGCCATGCAATTGATTGAAATGCGTAAACCTGCCACGCACATGGCCCCCCAAACCTCCGAGAGAGAACAGCCGGCAAAGGGGGCGTTTGAGCCTTCTCTGGTGTTTCTAACGCCAAGAGATCAACAGTGGCCCCATTGAATCGCGGAATGAGCATGGGGTAAAAGTCTCACTCTCGCTACCGGATATTCTCAAAACCGCACACCCTGAATACCACAGAGTTTCGCTGTTCCGGCGGGGTATCGTCTGCGTCTCGCTCTGCGGCCAGCGCGCAGGGTTGCAGTATGCCTGAACCTGATAGTCCGGCCGGGCAACAGCCCGAAGCTTTTTCGACAAGCTTCTTTTATCGACCGGGAAACTGTGAAACCCCTAGAGGCCGCACGACCACCCCAGCGCAGCAAGATCAGAAGCGACCGTCCTGGACCTTCAGCGGAGAGATAGCGACAGAATATCTGCCCCGCACCCAGTGCGGACAACTGCGCATAACGATGGTAGTTTTGCCGAGAAGAGCTCCCCTACCAGCATCACACGAGCGCGCAGATGGAAGATATCGACCTTTTGGTGGACCTGCACAAGAAAGCGGTCAGACAGGGGCCGGGCGGTGAAGCCGAGACCCGGCTGGCGATCGCCCTATCGGGGCTTTCCGATCAGCAGAACCTGAAGATCGCCGACATCGGCTGTGGCACCGGGGCCTCAACGATCACTCTGGCCAAGTCTCTTCATGCCGATATCACGGCCGTGGATTTCCTGCAGGATTTCCTGGAGGAACTGGAACAGCACGCGGAGGCCGAGGGCGTTTCAAGACAGATTACAACCCTCGAAGCGTCGATGGATGCTTTGACATTCGCGCCTTCATCACTTGACGCGATTTGGTCGGAAGGTGCGATCTACAATATCGGCTTCGAGAGAGGAATTCAGACCTGGCGGCCATTTCTCAAGCCGGGCGGAATTCTCGCGGTTTCCGAATTGACGTGGTTGTCGGATCAACGGCCCAGTGAGCTGGATGACTACTGGTCCCGGGAATATCCGGAAGTCGATACAGCATCTGCGAAGATGGCGCTCTTGGAGGTCAATGGCTACACCCCCGTGGGCTACTTCCCTCTCCCCGAAACCTGTTGGCTTGATAATTACTATCGCCCCATGCAGAAGCGGTTTGCGGGCCTTCTTGATAAATACGATGGCGCCGCCGATGCCCGCTCGTTCCTGGAGGCCGAACAAGCGGAAATAAGCCTATACGAGCGTTTCTCAGCCTTTGTAAGCTACGGCTATTACGTGGCGCGGAAACTTCCGGACTGATGGCGAAGATACGATTGCTGTGCGGAAAACCGGAGGCCGACTAAGAGCGTGTCGGAACCCCGAGGCGCTTGCGTCATTCCCACGAAACGCCTGCCGTCCTGCTGACTATCGCCGATATTGAGGCGTTTCGCATTACGACAAGCTTGTGGCGGGCCATGCGGGATGAAAACGCGAACTATGTGTTCGCTGTTGCGCTGCGCCAGAGCAGCTCCGCCATACGAAACACAAAATAGGCGACATGGCGCGACATTGTCCTACGCCCTTTGACCGAACAATGAAGAGTCGCTCTGTACGTTATTGCAGCTTGGGAGCGTCCGTCGGTAACTCGAACCGGTCCCGGTGGTACGGAGTTTTCCCTCCGAAGCCAAAGGTCACGGCTTCGAATCCGGCCGGGAGCAGCATTTTCGCATGAGGTTTATAGACTTGATCTCAGCGAACACCTTTGACTTCCGATTGCTACTCGCCGACCAGCCCAAATGCGGAACGATGGGCTGTGGGTGTGATCCCGTGAACGCGCTCGAACGATAACCTCATTTGATTTGCACTTGAAAACCCGCAGGAGCTTGCAATGACCTTCAGGTCGGTGGAGGTCGTTTCAAGCAGTTGTCGCGCGCGTTCGACACGAATGCGTTCCACTATTTTGGCGGGCGTTTCGCCAACCGCGGCCCGGTAGTGTCTTGCGAAGCTGCGGGGCGACATCCCGCATCGCGCCGCCAGTATCTCGACGCGACAGTCATTGGCGGCGTTCTCGTATATCCAGGCGTTCAAATCCTCGAAGCTGCCCGCACGATCCGCCACCTGCAGATCCAATAGAGCGCTGTATTGCTTTTGGCCGCCCGTGCGCACCATCGGGACCACGAGTTCGCGCGCGACTTCAAGCGCCAAAGGGCGGCCCCAAAACCGCGCGACCAGTGCCAAGGCCATGTCGATGCCCGAGGACACACCGGCTGAAGTCCAGATCGAACCGTCCTCGACAAAAATTGCATCTTCGTCCACGCACAGGTCTGCGTACTGCTGTTGGAGCATTGAGGTGAAGCGCCAATGCGTCGCCACCCGTCGAGATACGAGTAGTCCGGCGCGCGCCAGTAGTAGGCTGCCGGTACAAACAGATGCCGTAATGGCTGACTCTTCAGCCTGCTGACGGATAGCGGCGATAAGCGCGGTGTCGCCCAGATGCTGCGCGATGGCGGATGAACCGGGAACCAGGGCGATCGAAGCCATCGCACAGGCCTCATGTATCGGCTGCGTTGCGATGCCGACGCCCGCGTCTGACATCACGATCCCGCCCAAGAGCGAACGGGTCTCGAAGACCACTTCGACACCGGATGCCAGCTGAGCTGCGGCTGTGAACACCTGCGCTGGACCGGCCACATCCAGCAGATTGACCTGATCAAAGACGATGCAACGGACGATCATATTGGCTCCTTTGGCAGAAAACTACGCTGCATTGTCCTTTCCGCCAACACCGCTGTATCTGTATTGTGATCACCCAAGAGGAGACATGCATGGCCGTTTTAGACTTACGACCGAATTGCGAATACTGCGACGCTGATTTGCCACCGCAATCACCCGACGCCTTTATTTGTACTTACGAATGTACGTTTTGCAGATCCTGCGTTGAGGGGGTCCTGCAGGGGCATTGCCCGAATTGTCTGGGCAATCTAGCGCCCCGACCGATCCGCCCAGAGGCAGGTCCGGTTGGCGGGCTTGCAAAGCATCCTGCTTCAACAGAACGCGTGCTCGCCAAGCATGGCAACGCCCGGCCCTTATGAACCAGGGATGCTTCGCTTGTGAAAACACATAATGAGAAGGCGCAGGGCTTCTGGGACCTGCATCAAACCGGCAGCTTTGTCCTGCCAGACGCCTGGGACGCCGGTGCTGCCCGGTTGCTGGAGGAAGCCGGCGCAGTTGCCCTTGGCACCATGAGCACCGGCCTCGCCTGGGCGAATGGCGGTAAGGACGGATCACACACACGGGATGCCGCGGTCGCGAACACCGAGGACATCGCCAGCGCGACAGACCTGCTGGTCACAGCCGATTTCTCAACGGCTTCGGCAAAGCATCTGAGGACGTTGCGGAGGCTGATCGACCAAGGCAGTTTCGACTGGTCCAAAAGCGCGCTTGCCTATCCGGTACTGCAGGGAATAATGCATGACGCCTGAGGAGCTCACAGATCGCCATCCCAGGCTGTTTCATGTCACGGAGCCTGGTGCATGGCCCTCTATTGAAAAGCACGGTCTCTTGTCCACCAACGCCGCTCTGGCGAAGTTTGAGGCCTCACCGGGAACAGTCGCTGCCATCGCGGCGCAGCGCCGGCCAAATTCAGTTTCGCTGACTCATCCTGAGCATGGAACCCTCATTCTGAATGACCAGTTGCCCTTGAATGACACCGCGCTTTCGGGGTGCCTGGAGGGTGGATTGACCCCACAAGACTGGCTCAGGATATTGAATGACCGAGTCTTCTTCTGGCCGGATCAAGAGAGCCTAAACCGCTTGCTCAATGCACGAATTAACCGGCACCGAGCGCGTGACGTCCTTGTTTTCGACACGCTATCCGTCGCGCGCGTTCACTATGGACGCTTGGAACTCTCGCCGATCAATTCCGGGTCGACGATAAGAAAGCCTGCGCGGCGGGGCCCAAAAACCTTCACACCGATCAGCGCACACTCGTATTCAGATTGGCAAAGATTGCGCGGAAAACGCGACAGCGTTCGTGAAGTCACAATACGAGCCGCACTGCCAGATCCCAGTAATCACCTCATTGAAATCGTGAGCGCCTAAATGCCCATTCTCGACGAGTAGATTCCAATATTGAGGTGTGCCGGTAGCCGGCCATGCGTGACGAAAACTGCAAATAATGCCTTCGCCATAGCTCTCCGATAGCGTTCCGATAGCGTTGCTGCCCGTGCGCTCTAACGACCAGTTCTGCTAAACAGTGCGCAAACGCCAAGCTGGCCTGTCGATTGTTGTTGTCGCGCTTGGGGTCGTAAGCCTGCCACTTAGGCGTGGCGCGGACGGCTTTAGGGAATCCAAGTCAACGCTGTATGCCTGGTCTAGCCGACGTCCGAAAGGCGTAGCGGGATATCGCATAGTCAGCGGCGGATGGCGGAGAGAGAGGGATTCGAACCCTCGATACGCGATTAACGTATACTCCCTTAGCAGGGGAGCGCCTTCAGCCACTCGGCCATCTCTCCATTCGCGCGAAGCGGCTGAATATCTATGGTTTTTGCGGGCCGATGTAAATCGAAAAATCAAGCTTTGCGAAGATCGGCGGGAAACTGGGCGATCCTTAAGTTGTAAGCTGCGGGACTTAAGTCTTTACCCTTACGTCCGCCCTCTTCACCCTGCCCCCTTCAAAGAAGGTGACGCGGCACCTTCAGGGCTAGAGAAGACTGCCGGCGAGAGCTTCGGTCAACTGCGGCCCTTCGTTCCGCACATTCCCCACATCCGGACCGACACGCCGGGCCTCCAGCAATTGGCTCGGGTATTGACCCGCGACCTTAAGGGCATCGGGCACATCGGCCATCAACCAGGTCTCATAATCCTCCGGCTGAAGAATGACCGGCATACGCTTGTAGATATCAGCCATCACCTCGTTCGCAGCGGTCGTCAGAATGGTAAAGCTATAAAAATCAACCGCCTCTCCCCTCGACGTCCCGCGCCAGGCCGTCCATAGCCCGGCCATGAAGAACAGCCGGCCATCCTGCTCCTTGATCATCCAAGGCCGTCCCTTACCCTGCCATTCATAGAAAAACACGGCCGGTATCAGGCAACGCTGGGATTTCAGTGGGCCACGATAGCTGGCCTTATCCATCACCTCTTCGGATTTGGCATTGAAGGTCGCAAATTTGAGCTCCTCGAGGGGCTTATGAAACCACTCAGGCACCAGACCAAACCGGGCCATGGCGCAACGCACCTCATGCCGGTCGCTCAGCACGACGGGCGCGAGCTGCGTCGGCGCAATGTTATAGCGCGGCTCCAGATCGAACGCCGGCACGTCCAGCCCCGTCAAACCGAGAGCATCAACGACTTCTTTCCATGTCAGGCGGGCAATTCCATAACGTCCACACATGCATTCAGTTTACAGGAAATCGGCAATAAATCCACATTGTTCTCTTTTTGTTCTTATACTAATGTCTCGGCATGTTCGATGAAATCTCCAGCAAAATCACCCGGGCGCTCAAAAGATCGCGGGTTCTCGTCAGAGTAAAGGGCCAGGATCCCGACACAGGCTACCGCGTCGCCGCCAAATACGTGCTGGAGGAGCTGGAGCGATCTTACGAGATCCGCAGACGGGGTATTGCCCCGGGCCACAAGACGCCGGAGAACGAAAAGTAGCAAACGCCTGGGTGGAATCCGTTCCAGAGAACAGAGGATCTGTGGAACCGGAAGTCCAAAAAGTCCGGTTTCAAATTCAAGGAATTAGGGGAACTCGACCACACGCCAGTAGTGGTCAATAAATTTCATCGCGTCTGTGAAGCTGTTCGCCACGTTGGACTTCACAATATAGCCCGCCACATGCTTTTCATAGGCTGAGAGCCGGTCGCGGTCATCTTTGGATGTGGTCATAACGAAGACCACCGATGTACTGAGTTCAGGATCGCTGCGAAGCTCCGCCAAAAACTCCAAACCGTTCATGCGCGGCATGTTGAGGTCGAGCAGAATGAGAAAAGGCGAGACGATCTTTTCGCGGTTATTCTCTCCGCGGAGATGCTCCAATGCCTCCCGGCCGTCTCTTGCGATCACCAAAGGGTTTTTAATTCGCAGCTCACGGAGCGAACGCTCAATCGCTTTTACATCGACATCATCATCCTCAACGAGGAGAAAAGTCACCGTTTTATCTGTCATTACACATCACACTGTCAGCAAAAGCCGGTTATCCGCCGGGAAGTTTTAAGGGAATTTTGATGAAGTGTAACGCTGATCGGCAGACATAAACAAGCGGGCCAGCTGAATGCGCACGCAAGACGATTCGATAGCAAACGTCAACGGGATCATGTCCCACCTCGTAAAGACCGGGTGACAATACCCGAGAACGTCAGGGCATCTCTGCCAATAACCTTGTCAGATCGCAACTGCGACTTTGCCCATTTCCGCGCTGACACGCGACTGCCATAGCTTAGGCCAAGTGAAGACAAAGGCTGTGCCCCGCTCCTTTGCCGGATTGGACTCGATCTCGATGGAACAGCCGGCAATCTGGAGCTGCTTGTAAACAATTGCCAAGCCCATGCCGCTGCCTTCCACTTCGTCCCGTCCCTTCAGCGTTTGAAAGACACCAAATACCCGCTCGTGGAACTCGGGGTCGATACCTGGACCGTCATCCTGCACCGAGAAAACGTAGCACTCCTTTCGTTCCTCAACGCCGATGGTGATCATGCCTTCATCACGGTCGTGATGTTTGATCGCGTTAGATATGAGGTTGCGGAAGATCTGGTGCAGCGGCGCTTTGGCTGTCTCGAGAACCGGGCATTCACCCTCCAGGATCAGAGCGAAGCGCTTGCCCTGCATTACGAGGTCAAATTCACCTTCAATGGTTGATTTGACATCAACAGTCTCGACTTTCTCTTCCGTCCGTCCGACACGGGAGAACTTCAACAGATCGTCGAGCAGAGCTTCCAGGCGGGCAATGCGCCCCCGCAGGAGCGTCATATTCTCTTGGCTTTCCCCATCCATCAAAGCCCCCATGTCAGCCTCGATCCAGGTGGCGAGGTTATCGATGCCGCGCAGTGGTGCCTTTAAATCATGAGACGCAACATAGGCAAACTGAGCGAGCTCGGTATTGGAGCGTTTGAGCTCTTCCGACTGCAGGGCGAGCCGGGTCTCGGTCAGCTTGCGTTCGGTGATGTCCGCGATCGAGCCCACCATTCGCACCGGCTCACCGGCCTCATTCCGTGAGGCAAGTCCATTTGCTTGAAACCACAGGTACTCACCTGATTTGTGGCGCAAGCGATACTCCAGTTCAAATGACACACCATCTTCGAAATGCGCCTGCACTAAGTTGGCGACAGCACCAAGGTCATCCGGATGCACGAGGGACTTGAAAGTTTCGAAACTTGCTTCGATCTCTCCGACACCATACCCAAGCAGGCGGTAAAAATTCGGCGACCAGTACTCTTCGTTTTCCTTGATGTCGATCCAATCCCAGATCCCAACACTTGAGCCTTCAGCGGCCAGAGAAAACCGCTCCTCACTGACACGGAGAGCTTCAGTCTGCCGCCGCAATTCCTTCTCCTGATCGCGTAGTAGGATCGAATTGTTCCGGAAGACACGCACGGCGTTCGCCAAGGCACCAAGTTCATCGCTGCCATGAACACTGATCCGGGCTTCGTGATCACCTTTAGCAAGTGCCAGCGTAGCTGAAGTCAGGGTTTCAAGCCGCCTTACGATTTGGCGGCTCACGATGAAAGTAATAATCAGTGACGAACCGATCAATGCCATCGCGACGATCACAGTCAGGAGAACGCGGCTTGAGTAAATCGCCTGGCCGGCAAAGACCGTTTCGTCCGTAATTTCCTGCTCAGCCTCTTCCAGGAGGGCTGCAGCGCGTTCATTGATACTCTCCGAAATCTCGACGATATCCTGATGGAGCCTGTCCACTCGCTGGTTCTGCTCCAGAATCTTGGCCCCGAGTTGAAAGATGCTGCTCGCCCCGGAAAGAGTAGCGGACAGGTCCCGGAGGTCGCCGCCAATCCGGGCACGAAGGTCACTCTTCTCCAGATTCAATGTCAAACGCGTCATCGCACGGAGATCGAGGTCGATCTCAGACTTCAGGGTATTCAGGCGCTGTGTGTCACGCTCCAATAAGCTCTGATCCAGCTTGTGCACAAGCGATTCAGCGCGAAACTGCAATTCAATGAGCTGCTCGATTCCCTCGATATCGGCACCGGTTACCCGTTCGAACAATTGCAGAAACTCTTCGGTTATCTCTTGCCGCTCTCTAAGGTTTTCGCGCAGCAAGTCGCTGTTCTCGATAAATTGAGACGACGCTTCAATGACAATGGGTTGTATCGAATCAAGAATCGCTGAGACAGCTGCATAGGCCCGGTCAAGCTGCCGCCGCTGTTGTCTTTGCGCACTGATTCGCTCTACGACCTGCCGTTCCTGAGAAATGCGGTTGTCCGACAACTGCGCAACCAGATCGTTGAGGCTGTCGACGAGCTCAATCGACGTACCGCCGCGCCGCAGGCGGCGTATGAGCGTTGGCAACTCTGTTAAACGCGCTTCAATACTGACTGTTTGATAACTCAATTCATTTTGGGAGGTCACACTGGCGAGCGCGGACGTTGAGGTTGTAAGTACAAAAGTCTGCTGCACCAACTGCTCCGCCACAATCATCGAGGGAACGGCCTGCTCTACGATACGCCGTTGCGCGTTCTCGATAACGCTGTAACTCACGAAAGCAACGGCGGCAGCGGCAAAGGACAGCCCTGAAACCGCATAGAATGCGATGCGCAGACGCGAACCGACACTAAGCCCTCGAAGCCGAACCCCAATCATCGATTTATTTTCGTGCATCCATTTTCATTTCACAGAATTTACTAAAAATAGCGTAACAATTTATAAATGCCCGTTATATTATTGTATCTATCAACACATATTCTAAGAGAATTATTATGGACAGTGATTCTGCTCTTGGTGGCATTTCGCGCCGAAGACTCCTTGGCTCAGGCACCAGCGCGGCACTAATCGGGTCCAGCTTGTTACTCCCACGCTCCGGCCTGCGCGCCCAGTCTACTAAATTTTCTCTCAATCGGCTTCATACAGAAATCATGCAAAAGGCCGCATCCCTTGCAGCCGGCCGGGATGTCGAGATCGCAATCCTGCAACCTCAGGGGTCTCTGGGAAATATCGAACCATTGGGCAACACCTTCACGCGAGCGACAGGCGTTAAAATCCGCTATGTAGAAGTCGCCGTCGACGACATCAATACGCAGATGATTATCGATACACTCTCGGGAACCGGGAGTTTCGACCTCGCGCTACCGGCCACCTTCGGTTTACCGGATCTTGTCGAGGCCGGCGCACTTTTAAACCTCGACGATCTCGCAGAGCGCTACGCACCAGACGACTTTCAGCAGGCCGCTCTTTTTTCTGTGGGCGACTATTACAAAGACAGCCTCTATGGCTATCAAACAGACGGCGACACATATCTCATGTTCTATAACCGGCCTTGGTTAGAGAACCCGGATGAGCAGAAGCGCTTCGCGGACCAGCAGGGTTATGAGCTGAAAATTCCCGATACCTGGGAAGAGCTCGACACCATGATGGCGTTTTTCCACCGACCGGAGGAAAAGCGATATGGTGGCGCTCTGTTCAGAACGCCCAATTATGTTGCTTGGGAATGGTGGACACGGTTCCACGCAAAAGGCTTTTGGCCCTTCACCGACAACATGGACCCGCAGATCAACAATGACGCCGGAATAGAAGTTCTGAACGAATTGATCTCTGCCTCTAAGTACCTTTACCCGGAAGCCGCCACCAATGGGTTATTCGATAATTGGAAAACCTACGCAGAGGGACGGATCTTCTGCAACATAGGCTGGGGTGGTACGCAAAAGTTCTTGAATTCATCGGGGTCGGCCATACGCGGAAAGCTGGCATTTGGGCCGACGCCAGGTGGCATTGTGAAAGGCAGGCTCCTTCAAACACCCTACTTCAACTGGGGTTGGAACTACACGGTCTCCAGCGCAACGAAAGAGCCTGAGATCGCCTATCTCTTCGCGCTCTTTGCCTGCAGTCCGGAGATGTCGACGATCGCGGTGCAAGATAGCGATGGTTACTTCGATCCCTTCCGCGAGGAGCACTACAAAGATCCCAAAATCGTCGAAGTCTACAGCCCGGATTTTCTGGAAGCGCATCGTTCCGCCATGCGCGACAGCATTCCCGACCTCTATCTTCAGGGTCAGGGCGAATACTTTGATGCTTTGCGGGAGAATATTGTCCGGGCCGATCGGGGCGAGATAAGCAGCAGGGAAGCGCTGGACACCACGGCAAAGCAGTGGCGTAAAACCACCCGCCGGATGGGCCGGCGAAGCCAGACAACGCAATGGAAATTTCTGAAGTCGCTTTATCCTGAAAAGATCCGCGAGTTGCTCACTTAAAAAACAGGGAGCGGACCGGAACCAGCAAACCGATCCGCTCCCTGGGCGCTATGGCTCTAAGGAGCAACAGCGCGACGTCGCACGTTTCACCGTTTTCGCTGAGCAAGCCAAACCCAGCAAAACCCGGCAACACCTCAGAAGCTCAATACCAATCCCGTAACGATGCCCCAGCCTTCGTTGCTGCTGTCGGCGGCATCGCCGTCATACTCGGTCGCAAAGATCGAACCGATCACGTCGACGCCGGGGCCGATACCGTAACTGCCGGACAGCATGACCGTGTCGTTTTCATCATCGCCATCCGTGCCGACCAGGCCTTCGACCTCGCCATGCAGGTACGACAGACTGACGGCGGCGGAGTCCCAGGCATAGGCAACGCCGATGTCGTAGCCCTCGCCATCGAATGACGTTGCCGTATCTGTGCCGGCGCCGGCATTACCCTCGGTGTGGGCGTAGGATCCGCCGACCGTAAAGCCCGCGTAACCGAGATTGAAGCCAAGACTGTAACCCTCGGCATCGTCATCACCGCCGTTTGGTGCCGAAGCCGTCAGATAACCGGCGGCCAGAGCCACATCGACATCGCCCAGGGTTTCCACGAAGTTGACACCCACGGCAAAGCCGTTCTCGTAGAGATCATCAGCCGGTTGAGCGTTATCATCGCGTTCGAATTCGGGAATGTAGGACACGCCGACCTGAAGGCCTGAAAAACGCGGCGTGAAATAGGTGATCTTGTTGGCTTTGTCCTCGCCCAGGAACAGGAAGGTCGATTCAAAGGCCGAATCAGCGTCCGACGAAGTCGTATTTTCGATCCAGTCGGAAACATCGCCGTCGTTCAGGCCGATACCCACGTCCGGCGCTGCGTATTGCATTATTGCTGCCGCATTGTCCCGCGAGCCGATTTCGCCGCGGCCGAAGTTTCCTTCGACGTAAGCGTAGCTCTCTGCAATCTGCTCCTCATCGTCGGTGTTGCCGTTGAGAACCACTGCCGCACCGAAGGAAATACCGTTGTCCAGCGTCGTCTCACCGCCGAATTCGACCTCGGTGTCGCTCTTTTGGTCGAAGTGATCCTGGTCCGTATCGTTATCGGCGTAGCCGAAGAACTGTTCCATATATCCGGACAGTCCGAGCTTGATCGGCTCTTCCGCTTTGGCGCCCGCCGCACCGCAGAGCACAGCGGCAAACGCAGACGCTGCAATCAGCGAAACACGGCTGGATTCGCGCAGCAATTCAATTCGAGTAGTCAACTTCGTTCCTTTCCACAACTCACCCAGCTGCAAACCCAGTCTTCCGGATTTCACACGAGGCATCTTTCCAAAGGCACCTCAGTGTTGACCGAGGATGCGCTACTGATGCTCATAAGTGTTATGTTATTACATTTCAATCAGAAAGATTTCGATTGCCGACTCACGAATTTGCAATCGCGAATCATTATCACTCTCATCAAGATACAGAGGAAAAGACTCCTGTCAAACAGGGAATGGTTTTCTGAAGATGACTTGGACTGCTGCAAGCTAAGAAGACGTTAACTAAGCCATCAGCAGATAACGGCGACGAGGACCATTCTGAGAGCATATGCTCTAGTTCCTGAATCTGCTGGTCTCTTGCCGACCCTCGCGCAAATCCATCTTCCCAAGGCGCCGTTTCGCCCAGAGTTCCGCCCCTGCCCCGTTCCCAATGAGAAGATCCTGTTCGCAACCCGGGCGGACATAGCGAGATGGGTATTCGGGCATACCCCTGCACCGAACCGTCTCGCCCCGCCGAATGGCTCAAATCTCTTGCCTCGACACAAAACCTCCAAAACTAAAATTTAATTCAAATGGTTAGGAGGGTTTTGTGCGATTGACGGTGAATACAAATCGCTAAGCCATCAAACTTTAAGGTGAGATTGATTAATTCTCTTTAGGGCACGGATTTTGTTCGAAGAAACTCAATCGTGTTCACTCAATCTTAAGCACGTGCCGCCCAAAGTTCCCGGAGAGGACGGTCATTTTTGATGGAAGCTGTCAAGAATGTAAACCTTCCTCTAACCATTTGATTTAGGGGCTGATTCGGTCTTTTCGCACCACACTCGGAAGACCGTCAGATTTGAGACGCACTGCCGCATTAGGAGCATCGGATGTCACTCTCTCGGGGAACGGTCGAAACACTTATCGACCTGGTGGAAATCAAGTTGAGCTGCGTAGAAGTCTATGACCGTGACGACGCCAGAGAACTGGCACGGCTGGAACAGGGGCGACGCGAACTGCTGGCGCTCGCCGGTAGAGAGAGCGAAGAGCCTGCTGAAATCGTTAAGATTTCTCGTGGTGCACGTGGACGTACGCGTTCCACGGTGACGCACTAAACCTTGATCTGACGGTCTAATCCACGGGGACCTGCGGAGGGGAATGCGCCTTCCTAGTGTGATGTTTCTGAAATTCGCCGCATGATGTGCGGCGAATTTTAGAGACTGAATCACATTAGATTCAACGGGATACTAGGCCAAGGCCGACTCCAAGTCGGCGATCAGGTCATCGATGTCCTCGATACCGACCGACAGGCGCAGCATATCGTCCGGAATCGGGCTATCAGGCCCCTCAACGGAGGCTCTGTGCTCGACAAGACTTTCCACACCACCAAGCGATGTCGCCCGCTGAAAACAGCGCAGATTAGCGACGCAGCGCAGGGCCGCTTCCCGGCCCCCCTTGACCCGCAAAGACAACATACCTCCAAAACCGCCCGGCATCTGATGGCGCGCAACCGTGTGCCGGGGATGGCTCTCCAGGCCGGGATAGAGCACCGCATCGATGGCGGCATGCCCGTCAAAATGTCGGGCGATGGCCATAGCGTTTGTGCAGCAGCGCTCGACACGCAGGTAGAGCGTTCGCATACCGCGCAGGAGCAACCAGGCCTCAAAAGTGCCGAGAACACCACCGATATTCAGGCGATTGTCCTTGATTCGCGCCCAGAACGGGTCTTCCTCCGCTGTCACCAGAGCACCTGCGAGGACATCGCTGTGGCCGTTCAGGTACTTTGTCGCGGAATGGAAGACGATGTCGGCGCCCAGCGCGAGCGGCTGCGATAAAACCGGCGTCACGACGGTCGAGTCGACGACCAGCTTGGCACCGGCCGCACGGGTTATCTTCGCGACGGCGGCGATATCCACGATGTCCCAGGTCGGATTCGCTGGCGTTTCAACCCACACCAGTTTGGTCCGCCCCGGCTTGATCGCAGCTTCAAAAGCGTCTTCCCGGCTCGTATCGACGAGATCCAGTCCGATGCCCCAGTCTGCGCAGAAGGAGATCATCCAGGCGCGCAGAGTCCAATACATGACATCCTGGGCAACGATGTGATCCCCGGGCCGAAGTGCCTGAACCACGGCGGTCGCGGCAGCCATGCCCGATGCGAAGAGCATAGCATCCTTGCCACCCTCGAGACGGGCCAGCAATCCTTCCGCATGTTCGGGCGTGGGTGCCTGGTCGCGCGCATAGATCCGCCCGTCAACCAAGGGTTCATAATCCCGGTCACGCACAAAGGTGGTCGAGGGCTGGATCGCCGGCACGACTCCGCCGCTTGCGGGATCGATACTTTCCAGGGATTGAGCGGCCAGGGTCGCGGGCCGGCGCGTATCGGAATCAGTCATGGAGTCTGGATAGCCTGCAGAGTTCTAAAAAGCCATAGCCCGATGAAGGAAGCCCCCCGATCAAGGATGCCAGGGAGCGTTCCATCAACATGCCTGCAAAGCGTCAGTCCAGCTTCTTCTTTAGCAGCTGATTGACCATTCCCGGATTGGCCTTGCCCTGGGTCGCCTTCATGACCTGTCCGACGAACCAGCCGATCAGCTTGGCGTTGCCGCCTTTATACTGCTCGACCTGTCCGGGATTATCGGCAATCAGCTGATCGACGATACCTTCCAGAGCGCCGGTGTCGCTGATCTGCTTCAGGCCTTTTTCCTCTACGATGGCGGCTGCATCCTTGCCGCTCTCCCACATGGCCTCGAAGACCTCCTTCGCCGTGCGTCCGGAAATCGTGCCGTCCGCGATCAGGTCGATCAGGCCACCAAGCTTCGCGGCATCGACCGGCGCATTGCCCAGATTGGCGCCACTTGTCCGGTTCAGGGCGCCGAAGTAGTCGCCGATGACCCAATTGGCCGTCAGTTTGGGGTCCCGCCCCTTGGCCACGGTCTCGTAAAAGGCCGCGGTCTCCTGATCGGCGACCAGAACGCCCGCGTCATAAACGGGCAAGCCGAATTCATCGATAAAGCGCTGCTTCTTGGCATCCGGTAGTTCCGGCAGATCCTTCTTCAGCGACTCCACCCAGGCTGCATCGATCTTCAGCGGCAGCAGGTCCGGATCCGGGAAGTAGCGATAGTCATGCGCCTCTTCCTTGCTGCGCATGGAACGGCTGGTGCCTTTGCTGGCATCGAACAGGCGGGTCTCCTGATCGATCGTGCCGCCCTCTTCCAGAATCGCGACCTGGCGCTTTGCTTCCAGCTCGATGGACTGCTGCACGAAACGGATCGAGTTCACGTTCTTGGTCTCGGTCCGGGTCCCGAAGGGCTCGCCCGGGCGGCGCATGGAAAGGTTGACGTCGGCGCGCATGGAGCCCTCATCCATATTGCCGTCGCAGGTCCCCAGGTAACGCAGGATCGACCGCAGCTTGCGCAGATAGGCCCCCGCCTCCTCCGCCGAACGCATGTCCGGCTTTGAAACGATCTCCATCAGGGTTACGCCGGAGCGGTTAAGATCGATATAGGACATGGTCGGATGCTGATCGTGCAGGCTCTTGCCCGCATCCTGTTCCAGATGCAGACGCTCGATCCCGACTTCTCGGGTCTTGCCGTCTTCCAGGTCCAGGATGATGGTCCCCTCGCCCACGATCGGATGCAGAAACTGTGAGATCTGATAGCCCTGCGGCAGATCGGCGTAGAAGTAGTTCTTGCGTTCAAACTCGGAGAAGAGGTTGATCTTGGCGTTCAGGCCCAGGCCGGTCTTGACCGCCTGCTCGACCGCCATCTCGTTGATCACCGGCAGCATGCCCGGCATGGCCGCGTCGACCAGCGAAACCTGGCTGTTCGGTTCCGCGCCGAACGCGGTCGCGGCACCGGAGAAGAGCTTTGAATTGGCGATCACCTGGGCATGGACTTCCAAGCCGATCACCATTTCCCACGGACCCGTTTTACCTTCGATTATCGTCATGACTGCTCGTCTTTCCTCTTTGCCTCAAGCCTGCCGGATCACGAAATGATCTGGGGTAAGGCATCAAACTCCGCCGCGGTTTCCAGCACCTCGGCAACCTTCATCAGCGTCCCTTCCTCGAAGGGCTGCCCGAGCAGTTGCAGGCCTAGCGGAAGACCTTCGCCCGAAAGTCCGGCCGGGACAGAAATCCCCGGCAGACCCGCGAGGCTGGCGGGAACCGTGAAGACGTCATTGAGATACATGGCGACCGGATCGTCCATCTTATCGCCCATCCCGAAGGCCGCGCTGGGCGCGGTCGGTGTCAGAACCACATCGACCTTCTCGTAGGCCGCCTTGAAGTCGTTGGCGATCAGGGTGCGGATCCGCCGAGCCTTGTTGTAGTAGGCGTCGTAGTACCCGGCCGACAGCACATAGGCCCCGATCAGGATCCGGCGTTTGACCTCGGCCCCGAAACCCTCGCCCCGGGTCGCCTCGTACATGTCATCGAGGGTCTCGCCCGGAACCCGCAGGCCATAGCGCACGCCGTCGTAGCGCGCGAGGTTGGAGGAAGCCTCCGCAGGCGCGATGATGTAGTAGGTCGGCAGCGCGTATTTGGTGTGCGGCAGGCTGATATCGACCATTTCCGCACCGGCTGCCTTCAGCCATTCGATGCCCTGCTTCCAGACGGCGTCGATTTCGGCGGGTGTTCCGTCGATCCGGTACTCCTTGGGGATACCGACCTTGAGGCCCCGGACGTCCCCGGTCATGGCCGCTTCGTAGTCAGGGACCGGCGTATCGACACTTGTGGAATCCTTGGGGTCGTGCCCGGCCATGCCCCTCAGCATGATCGCCGCGTCCCGCACCGTGCGGGTCATGGGCCCCGCCTGATCCAGGGAAGAGGCAAAGGCAACCGTGCCCCAGCGCGAGCAGCGTCCATAGGTCGGCTTCATACCGACAATGCCGCAGAAGGCCGCCGGTTGACGGATGGACCCGCCCGTGTCGGTCCCGGTCGCGCCCAAAGCGCAGCGCGCGGCCACAGCCGCCGCGGAACCGCCGGAGGACCCCCCGGGCACCAAGGGCTCGTTGCTGCCGCTGCGCCGCCAGGGGTTTTCCACGCCACCGTAGTAGCTGGTCATGTTGGACGAGCCCATGGCGAACTCATCCAGATTGGTCTTGCCCAGCATGACCGCGCCGGCCGCCCAGAGATTGGCGGACACCGTCGATTCATACTGCGGCTGAAAGCCGTCCAGGATATGAGAGCCTGCCGTGGTCAAGACATCCTGCGTGCAGAAAAGGTCCTTGATCGCCAGTGGGATACCCTCGAGCACACCGGCCTCGCCCTTGCGGCGGCGTTCGTCGGAAGCGTCGGCCCCGCTGAGCGCCTGCTCGGGCGTCTCGGTTATGAAAGCATTCAAAGAGCGGCAGGCCTCGACCGCCTCGACATGAGCCTGCGTCAGCTCACGCGCGGAAAAGTCGCCCTTCGCCAGGCCGTCCCGGGCCTCGGTGAGGGAAAGATGGGTCAGCTTGGACATTATTCGACCACCTTTGGAACGGCGAAGAAGCCGTGAGCGCCCTCGGGCGCATTTTTCAGAACCTTGTCGGCGCAGTTGCCATCCGTCACCACATCCTGGCGTTGCGGCAGGCTCATGGCCACCACCGAGGTCATGGGCTCAACGCCCTCGGTATCGAGCTCGGAAAGCTGCTCGACCCAGTTCAGGATTTCGGTCAGTTCGCCGGTCAGGGCTTCCTGCTGTTCCTCGGGTATGCGGATTCTCGCCAGTTTGGCAATCCGCGCGACGGTGTCTTTATCGACAGCCATAACGGGTCCTGTTCTCGTTCTTTGGGAGACCCCGCTATAAGCCCGGCCAGACCTGGCCAAACCCCGCGGCGGGATCGAAGCGCGCGGAAAATAGCACCGGCGTTTCGCCCCCGCAATGCCAAGGCTGCGAAGGGCCGTGATTGAGACTGGCGCTGCCCGAGGGTATGGTTGAACTGAAGCTTGGCTTTGCCCGAAATCCGCTCTTCAAATTCAATGGAATCTATGGCACACCCTCCTGCCCCGCCAGGATGTTCCGATGTCCGGGCTGAACAGGTCGTCTCTTACGCCGATGGCCTGACTGCTGGCGTGATGGAATTCTGATAGCGTGATTGAATGCTACCTGTAGAACAAAAATCAGTATTTGACCGGGTCCACCCGCCAATGCGGATAAGAACCAAGCGTCTGGAACTCGGCCCGGTCGAGATGGACGACAAAGACGATTTGGTGGAGATCCTCAATAACTGGGAGGTTGCCCAATGGCTTATCGCGCCTCCTTTCCCCTATAAGCAAAGAGACGCGATCGACTGGATCCTCAAGGTCCGCAAAGACCATGAAAAGCTCTCCCCGGAACACTTCGGTATTTACCTGCGCGACGAGGGCAAATTGATCGGCGCCGTTTCGATCGACAGTAAGCTCAAAGACAACACCTGGACCCTGGGCTACTTCGTGGGACAGCTCTACTGGGGACGGGGCTATGTTTTCGAGGCCATCGAACCGCTGATCACCTATGCCCGCGATCATCTGCACGTCAGACGGATCGTTGCGACGGTCGACCAGGAAAACGTGAGATCGACCAGAGTTCTGAAAAAACTCGGTTTCAAGTACGAAGAGGCCAAGGAAGGGCAATACCCGACTCGCCGCCAGGGCAACCTCGTAGACGCCTACTACATCGATTTGTGATTATCCGGACACGCTGAAGCTCGAAAGATCGAGGTCGCCACTCCAGCGCCAGGCCCCCAGAAAGGGCTCATTTATCGTGCGCCGTCCATGCGGGACCCAGGCCGGATGATGAACCAGGCTGCCAGGTGGCTGTGGCGTATAATCCTGATCGCCCACGGTCCATTCGGCAATGCCCGCAATCACCAGATAGGTTTCCTCGCCCGAATGACTGGAAACGGGATAATCCGTATCGCGCTCGGAGACCAAAAGCCCAACCCGCGCCGACTCCGCGTAAATGTGACCATCGGGACCCACGAGCTCTGTTGTGCGGAGATTTGAGGAGACATCCTCCGCCAGCCCCGTGCCCTCCCAGCACTCCCAATCCAATAGCGAAGCGCATTCGAGAACCTGCCGCGCGATTGGAAGGGCATTATCAAGACCGCATGCTGCCGCAAGCAAAGGACCCGCGTCTGATCTTCCCGGCCGCCGGCGAAAGGGCCGGCCGGTAGCGGACGTCAAGGCGGTAACGGCCTCATCCCCTCCCGGCCGCCTTTCGGCTTCATAGGCCTTGGCCAGTTCGCCGAGCAACGCGTCGAACTTCTCACGCGCGCTTGGTTTCAGCTGAAATGCCTCGAAAGCCGACGTCATCTTGGGTCAAATTCCGCTCTCACATCTACTCTGCCGGTGCCAACTACTCTGCCGGCGCGACATCAGCGGTCTTCGGAGCCCCTTTGATCTTCTCCCGAAAGCCCTGGAAGAGACAATAAAGCACCGGAATAAAGAAAATCCCGATCGCGGTCGCCGCCAGCATTCCACCAAAGACGACAAAACCAACAGAAACGCGGCTGGCCGCGCCGGCGCCGGTGGCAAAGATCAGCGGCAGGACGCCCAGGATAAAGGATAAGGCCGTCATCATGACCGCGCGGAAGCGGAGCCGAGCAGCCTGTTGGGCGGCCTCCTGGATAGAGAGCCCCTGCTCCCGGCGCTCCTTGGCAAACTCGACGATCAGGATGGCACTTTTGCTGGCCAGGCCGATCAACATGACCAAGCCGATCTGGGCGTAGAGATTGTTATCCAGGAAGGGAAAGAGCATCAAGGGCACCAGAGCTCCGAAGGCGGCAATAATCACCGACGTCACCACGGAGAGCGGCACCGTCCAGCTCTCGTACTGCGCCACCAGAAAGAGGTACGCGAAGAGAAATGCCAGACCGAAGATGAAGAGGACGAGGCCACCGGCCTCCAGTTCCTGCTGCGAGGTCCCGGTCCATTGAATGCCGTAGCCCTCCGGCAAGGCCTCCGCAGCGACCTCCTCCATCGCGGCAATAGCATCGCCGGTACTGAAAGCGCCGCCGCTGGAACCCGTCAGGGACGCCGATTGGTAGAGGTTGTAACGGGTGATCGAAAGCGGTCCCAGGATCGGCTTCAACTCCACGAGGGCATTGAGCGGAACCATCTCCCCGGCGGCATTGCGGACATGAAGCTGGCTGATATCGTCGATGGCATCCCGGTCGTCGGCTTCGGCCTGAATGATGACGCGATAAACCTTCCCGAAGAGATTGAAATCATTGATATAAGAGGATCCCAAATTAGCCTGCAGCGTAGAGAAGATCTCGGCAATCGAGAGCCCCAGCGCTTCAGCCTTGTCCCGGTCCACTTCAAGGAAAAGCTGAGGTACGTTGGCCGAAAAGGTACTGAAGACATTCGAGAGTTCGGGCCTCTGGTTCGCGCTGAACACAAGGCTGCGCATGGCCGAGGCCAGCTCCTGCGGGCTCCGCCCCAGGAAATCCTGAAGTTGCGCCTCGATATCGCCCCCCGTGCCGAGCCCGGCGATCGGAGGCAGCGGAAAGGCAAAGGCTTCCGCCTCAATCATACCCGCAAGGCGCTGATTGATCTGCCTCAGAATGACATGCCATTGCTGATCGGGTTCGGTTCGCTCGTCCCAGTCACTCAAAATCGGGATCAGCAGCGCCGAGTTGGAGGCCGCGCCCCCTAGAATACTGAAGCCGCTGATCGCGATCACATCGGTGACGCCCTCGATCTCCAGCAGCATCTCGCTCGCCCGGTCGGCCACCAGTTCGGTCCGGGACAAGGACGCGCCATCGGGAAGTTGGATATTGCCGAAAAAGACGCCCTTGTCTTCCAGGGGAATAAAGCCCGTCGGGACAGACTGGAACATATAGACCGTGGCGCCCACAAAGACCCCAAAGACCATAACGCTCAAGGCGGTCGCGCGGATCATGCGGGCGACCATCCAGGCATAGCCGTCCCGGCTCTTATCGACCAGATTGGCGAAGAGACGAAGCGGTCCACGGGGACTGCCACTGCCCGGCTTCAACAGCAGCGAACAAAGCGCCGGCGAGAGGGTCAGCGCGTTGATGGAAGAAATCGAGACCGCAACACAGATGGTCACGGAGAATTGCTTGTAAAGTTCACCCGTAATGCCGGGCATGAAGGAGACCGGAACGAAGACCGCAAGCAGCACCAGCGTGGTCGCGACCACGGGCCCGGTCACCTCCTTCATCGCCTGCCGGGTCGCATCACGTGCATTTTGTCCGGTCTCGGACATGATGCGTTGCACGTTTTCCACCACGACAATGCTGTCATCAACCACGATGCCGATCGCCAGAATGATGGCGAAAAGCGTGATGGTGTTGGCAGAAAATCCGACCAGAAAGAGCACCGCGAAGGTGCCGATCAGGGAGACGGGGATCGCCAGTGTCGGAATAATGGTCGAGCGCCAATCCGCCAGGAAGAGGAAGGTCACGGCCACCACCAGCGCGAAGGTGATCATCAGGGTCTCGAGCACTTCCGCGATAGAGGCCCGAACCGCCTTGGTCGTGTCATAGAGGATCCGGTATTCCATATCCGGCGGGAAACGCTCCGCCATCCGATCCAGCTCGGCGTAGACCGTATCCGCGACGCCCAGAGCGTTCGCGCCCGGCGATTGATAGACCGCGATCGAAGCCGCCGGTCTGTTGTTCAGCTTGGAAATCGCGCCATAGGATTGCGACCCCAGTTCGAGCCGTGCAACATCCCGCAGACGCACGATCGAACCGTCGCCGGCCGCCCGCACGATGATGTTGCCGAACTCCTCGACGCTGACCAGCCGGCCTTTCGCCTGAATGGAATACTGAAACTGGGGCGCCCCGTTGTAGGGTGGCGCGCCGAGCTGCCCGGCGGTCGCCTGGATGTTCTGGCTTTCGATCGCGTTCGAGATATCGGTCGTTGTCAGCTGGAGTGAAGACAGTCTGTTCGGGTCCAGCCAGACCCGCATGCCGTAGTCCAGCGCGCCGAACTGGGACACACTGCCGACACCATTCACCCGCGCCAGCACATCCTCGATATTGATCGAGGCGTAGTTGCTGAGAAAGAGCGCGTCATGGGTGTTGTTGGGGGAAACGAGGTTGACCACCATCAGCATGCTGGAGGATTGCTTCTTGGTCACGACACCCTGCCGGGTGACCTCGAGCGGCAGCTGCGCATTGGCGACGGCCACCCGGTTCTGAACGTTGACGGCGGCGATGTCCGGATCGGTTCCGACCTCGAAGGTAACCGTCAACTCGTAGCTGCCGTCATTCGAGCTGGTTGACGACATGTAAATCATATCATCGACGCCGTTCACCTGCGCTTCGATCAGCGAAGCCACCGACTCCTGAACGACCGAGGCACTGGCTCCCGGATAGCTCGTGGTGACCTTGACCTGCGGCGGCGTGATCTCGGGATACTCGGACACGGGGATGGAATAGACCGAGAGGATGCCGGCGAGCGTGATAACGATGGAGATAACGAAGGCGAACTTCGGACGATCGATAAAAAACGCGGAAAGCATAAAATGTCTATCCCTGAGATTATCCTTGGCCGCCGCCGGTCATGGTGACCGGGTTGACCAGCATTTCAGGTTGCACTTTCTGCAAGCCCTGCACGATCACCTGCTCGCCCTCGGTCAGGCCGTCATCAACGACCCAATCCATCTCGACCTGGTCGCCCAACGAGACCCGCCGGACCTCCACCTTGTTGGCGCGGTCGACCACCAGGACGAAGTAACCTTTCTGATCCTTCTGAACCGAAGCCTGAGGAATGACGACAGCGGATTGGGGCGTTATCTGCCGCACAACGACAGTCACGAATTCCCCCGGCAAGAGCAGACGGTCCGGATTTGGAAAGACCGCCCGCGCGGTTACCGTATCGGTACTTTGGTTTACCGTTGAATCGAGGTAATCGAATTCACCCGGGTGCTCGTAGAAGCTGCCATCGGAGAGCTGAAGCGAAGGCGCGACCACCGGGTTATCCAGGTTGATGCCCTGGCGGCGGGCTTCGATCAGTTGCTTCTCGCTGACCGCAATGGTCACGTAGATCGGATCGAGTGAAATCACGGTGGCCAGGGGTTCGCTGTTCGGCCCTACGAAGTTGCCGACGCTGTAGCGCGCACGGCTGATCTTTCCGTCGATCGGGCTGATGACTTCGGTGTAGCTCAGGTCCAGATTGGCCGCCCGCAAAGCCGCCTCCGCCTGCAGAACCGATGCGCGGGCTGTTCCAAGCGTTGCCCTGGCTGAATCGAGCGAGGCTTCACTCGCGGTTCCACGCTTTACGAGCGTCTCTTTTCTGGAAAAATCCGCCTGCGCATTCTGCAAGGTGGCTTTAGCGCCCGTCAGATCGGCCTCACGCTGTTGAACGGTAATCTCATAGGTGTCCCGTTCAATCTCGAAAAGCACCTCACCGGCCTTGATCTCTGTTCCTTCCCGAAAGTTCCGGCTTTCGAGGAAGCCAGATACACGGGCCCTCATCTCAACCGTATCGACCGCTTCGGCCCGACCGAGATAGGAAAACCTGGGTGTGATATCCCGCCGCTCCGCAGGGGCAACGATCACGCTGGGCGGTTCCGCAGCCTGCTGCGCCAGCGCCGGTCTGTCCGGACTTCCGACACCAATGGCAACAGCGGTCACAACAAGAGATGCGATAGCGAAGCGCCTGAACTGCATAGCAAAGCCTCAACTCACCTGCCGCTCCGGAAGTCCCGAGGTTCTCTTGGCAAAAGACTCCGGAAAGCGATTTGTTTTAAAGCGTCTAACATAGGTGCTGACGCGATTTGTTGCGACCATCCTAACACTAGAAAACGCCGAGAGTCGCCTTTCAATCCGGGCTCAACCGTGCCCGCGTTTTGCCTCATCTGTAACACTACTTGTGGTTAAACCCTCACTGCCAATCGCGATCTTGTTATCTCGCTTGACTGGCAGGTGAAGCCTCCCGCGCTTAGCTCCTGAACAGCAAAAGCCCCCAAGACCCAGCATCCATCAGGAGAAGAAACGATGCGAACGCAGGCTAAAACGGCAACCCTGTCTCAGGTAGCAGTCTCGGGCTCTTATCGCCTGGTGCTCTTCGGGTTGATCTCAATCGCGCTTCTTCTTGCCGCGCAGTCGGTCCGCGCCGCGCCCTCGGCTGATCTCTGGGAACGCTGGAGCACACATGATCCCGCCTCGACGACGGTGCTCCGGCATGATGCCTGGGATGCGTTTCTGTCACGCTACGTCTCCGAGCATGCGGATGGCGTGAACCGGGTCGACTATGCAGGCGTCAGCCGCGCCGACAAACGCCAACTCGCCGAGTACATCGACGCACTGACAGCAACAAGGGTTTCCGGCCTGAACCGCGCTGAACAACAGGCCTACTGGGTGAATCTCTACAATGCCCTGACGGTGATCACGATCCTGGACGCTTTCCCGGTCGCCTCTATCCGCGATATCGATATCTCTCCGGGCCTCTTCAGCGACGGTCCCTGGGGCAAGAAGCTGGTGACCATCGAGGGTGAGAAAGTCAGCCTGGACGACATAGAGCACCGGATCCTGCGGCCGATCTGGCAGGATCCCCGAATCCACTATGCCGTGAACTGTGCATCCATCGGGTGCCCGAACCTGCAAACGAAAGCCATGACGGCAGCCAACACGGAAGACTTCCTCAACGCGGGCGCGGTGGCGTACATCAACCACAAGCGCGGCGCCGAGATCGTCAGGGGACGCTTGGTCGTCTCCAGCATTTACGACTGGTTCGAAGAAGACTTCGGCGGCAATGACGCCGGCGTCATCGCTCATCTGAAGCAATACGCCAACCCGGATTTGAAGGCCGCCCTCGCTGGCGTCACGAAAGTCAGCGATGATCGTTACGATTGGGACCTGAACGGCACGGTGGCCTTCACGAAGTCCAGCAAGAAACGCAAAACCGCTCAGGAGTGGCGCAGCCGCGGCAGCTGATCGTTCGACCTTTGCACAGCAGCCATCCGACGAAGACGGCAGTGACATCCATAGTCATCTGCGGACTCGGTCTCGCCGCTTCGTCGCTGCTGCTGCTCCTGCTCTCCCATCATCAGCTCTCGCAGCCTATCGTCGGCCTCTCCCCGATCTTCTGGCTTGTGGGGGTCGGCATGACTGCGGGAGCTATCTACCTGAAGCTCTGTCGCGACATTCTCCGGCAAGACGACAAAGAGCAAGGCATCAGCCGCGCCCTCATCTGGCTTCTACTGGTCGGCTTGGCGATGCGCCTTCTCATGCTGCCCTCGACGCCGATGCTCGAGAACGATTACTTCCGCTACCTCTGGGATGGCGCCGTCACCGCGGCAGGGCAAAACCCTTTTGCCCACGCCCCTGGGAGCACTCTGGAAGGCAACGCCCCCACCGGCCTGCAGGAGCTTGCCAGGGAGTCCGGCGGCCTGCTTGACCGGATCACCTATCCGGTTCTGCGCAGCATCTATCCGCCCGTCGCCCAAGCGTCATTCCTTCTGGCGAACTGGCTGGAGCCCTGGAGCCTCATGGCGTGGCGCGCGGTCATTTTAGCCTTCGATCTGGTGTCGCTGGGACTGCTTGTCGCAATCCTGCGGCAGCTGGGCCGCCCGCTGATCTGGTCAGCGCTCTACTGGTGCAATCCCCTGCTGGTGAAGGAATTCTTCAATTCGGCACATATGGACGCCGTCCTCGTTCCCTTTCTGCTGGCAACGCTGCTGCTCGCTCTCAAAAGCCGAACGACCTGGGCGAGCGTGACGCTCGCGCTCGCCGCCGGCTGCAAGGTCTGGCCCGTCCTTTTGCTCCCCAGTCTTATGAGGCCTCTTGCCGCCCATTGGCGCCAGGCGTTGGCGCCGCTATTAATTTTCGGCACAATCGCAAGCCTTCTGGCGGCGCCCGTCCTTTGGGCCGGTTTCAGCCAGGACTCCGGTTTCGTCGCCTATTCGCAATCCTGGCAACGCAACGATGCCCTCTTCGGCTTCATTGCCTGGCTGACGGCTCGCCTGCTCGATGCTCTTTCGCTGACTTCGCTGGACGCCGGACGTATCGCACGTTTCGTCGTTGCACTGGTGATCGTCGGCGTCGCCGTGGGCATCAATCGCAATGATATCGAAGAACCCGCCGAGACCGCACGGCGCTTCCTCTTTGTCGCTGCCCTGCTCTTCCTGCTGAGCCCGACACAGTACCCCTGGTACTACAGCTGGCTGCTGCCCTTCCTGGTCATTCAGCCCTCCATGCCCTTGCTGCTGATGACCGCGCTTCTGCCGCTCTACTACCTGCGCTTCGCCTTTGAGGATTTTGACTTCGCGGCGACAGCAGAGCGTGTTTTCGCTTGGATCCAGTTTGGCCCCGTACTCGGAATGCTGGCTTGGCAATGGCTCGTCGCAGGGAAAGTGGGTGGCGCTCTCAACCCTATCCCGGCCCGCCAGAGGATTCCCGAAACATGAGATATGACGCACACATCACGACCATTATTCCAGCCCTCAACGAAGAGCCGTCAATCGGCAAGGTCATCGCGGCCATTCCGGACTGGGTAACCGAGATCATCGTGGTCGATAACGGGTCAAGCGATAATACCGCGGGGGTTGCTAGAGATGCGGGCGCTAAGGTCCTGATCGAACCCCGCAGAGGTTATGGGCAAGCCTGCCAATGCGGGCTTACCCACCTCCAGAATTCAGACACGAAGCCCGAAGTTATTGTGTTCTTGGACGCCGACTACAGCGACTATCCCGGCGAAATGGACTTGCTCGTGGAACCTATTCTTTCGGGCCGGGCCGAGCTGGTCATCGGCTCACGCACCCTGCGCAGCAACCCACGCGATTCCCTCACCCCACAGCAACGCGCCGGGAACAGTTTCGCCTGCGCGCTGATCCGTTTGATCTGGCGCACCCGCTACACCGACCTCGGCCCCTTTCGGGCGATCAGCCGGACCGCGCTCGATCAACTCGATCTGCGTGACAGGGATTTCGGATGGACCGTCGAAATGCAGGTCAAGGCATCACAACAGAGATTGAAGATCCGCGAGGTGCCGGTCAGCTATCGCCGCCGTATCGGCCAGTCAAAAATCTCCGGCACGCTGAAAGGTACGATCCTGGCGGGGACAAAAATCATCTACGTCATCCTGGCCGCCATGATCGGCCAGCGCTTCGCCAGGATCTGAGCCTTTTTAGCGCAGCGTGTCAGGCACAGCGGGATTTTTCCCAAAGCTTGGCAGAGCGTAGATCTGCCCAGCCAAAAGCCTCCTCGCTGGGACCATGCGCCCGCAGGCGGGCAAGCCTGTCTTTGGCCTCGGCAAGATCCGGCCGATGGCCTTCCTCGACCCACCACATCACGAAATGATGTTCTGTCATCTTTCCGAACCACTCGTCCCGGCGTTCATAAAACTTGCGGTGGATGGTTCCCCAGACAAAGCGCTCCAGGTCGGCGGCAGTTTCCCAGACAGATATATTGGCAATGATCAGAGGATCGTCAAAGGCCTGGACAGAGGTTGCATTGCCGCTGTCGTCCTGAAAGCGCCAGACAAAGCCCGGCATCCGATCCGCCAGACCGTTGATGCGATCCAGGTTATCGGCGAATTCAGCGATATCCGGGTGATCGATCGGCTGAGACAGACGGCCGATGTTCAGTTCCGCAAGGTGCATGGAATCATCCCTCTCAATTTCTTTCGCGCTCTTAGCTATGTGCAGCTTTACCGGAATCTCAACCCCGTTTTGCCCGCCTTGCCCGTTTGCGACCGCTTCTGTATGTCTGTGCAGGTTCTTCTGCCCGATAGTTAAAACCTTCGAAAGCCGCCGTCTTGCCTCTCGTCGCCTTCACCGATCTCCTGCCCCAGGTTCCAAAGGGCATGCGTCTGCTGGGCCTCGACCCGGGAACCAAAACCATCGGTTTGGCGATATCGGATGGCGGCTTCATGGTTGCTTCCCCAATCGGCACGATCAAGCGCAGCAAATTCACCAAAGACGCCGAGGAACTTGCAAGCATTTGCAAGGAACGTGAGATCGGCGGCCTGATCATGGGATTGCCGGTCAACATGGACGGTAGCGAGGGGCCGCGCTGCCAGTCGGTGCGCCAACTTGCCCAAAACCTGATCGACAAAGCCGGCTTTACACAGCCGATCGCCTTCTGGGATGAGCGCCTCTCGACCTCGGCGGTGGAGCGTTTTCTGGTCGGCGAGGCCGATATGACGCGCAAACGCCGCGCGGATGTCGTCGATAAAATGGCCGCAGCCTATATACTGCAGGGGGCGTTGGATGCACTTGCGAACCAGAGCAGAGCGCAGCAGAACGAACCTTCACGACCCACATGAGGAGCGAGCGCTCTGGCCTTGCTCGCGATAAGCCGGCCGCACGTGCCCGGCCCGCTGGTCTAACCCCTCCCACCTATGCTTTAACAAACCGGCACCTCAAGACACCGGGCCGCATTTCATCGAACGAGTTAAGAAACAACCATGACCGACAGTCCTTTCATTCCAGAAGCAAGCGGACCACTCGCCGGCCTTCGCGTTTTCGACCTGACCCGCATTCTCGCCGGTCCGACCTGCACCCAGCTGCTTGGTGACCTGGGAGCGGATATCATCAAGATCGAGCGGCCGGGACAAGGTGACGACACCCGGAAATGGGGACCGCCCTACATCAAGGATACAAAGGGCGAAGACACCAAGGAAAGCGCCTACTACCTCTCGTCCAACCGCAACAAGCGCTCGCTGGCCATCGATATCAGCAAGCCCGAGGGACAGGCGCTGGCCAAACGCCTGATCGCGCAGTCGGATATTCTGGTGGAGAATTATAAGGTCGGAGGCCTGGCCAAATACGGCCTCTCCTACCAAGACCTGAAGGACGAATTCCCCAGGCTGATATACTGCTCCATCACCGGCTTTGGCCAGACCGGCCCCTACGCGCCGCGTGCCGGCTATGACTATCTCGCCCAGGGTATCGGCGGCATCATGAGCCTGACCGGCGAGAGCGACGGCGCGCCCATGAAAGTCGGTGTCGGCATTGCCGACGTCATGTGCGGCATGTACGCCAGCTCGGCGATCCTCGCGGCCCTGCACCACCGTACGCAAACGGGAAAGGGTCAGCACATCGATCTGGCGCTGCTGGACACTCAGGTCTCCTGGCTGGTCAACGAGGGCCTGAACTATCTGACCTCCGGCAAAGTACCAACGAGACTGGGCAACGAGCATGCCAATATCGTGCCATACAAGGTCATGCCCGCCGCAGACGGTTTCTTTATTCTCGCTGTGGGCAATGACCGGCAGTTCAAAAGCTTTTGCGACTACGCAGGCGCGCCGGAACTCGCCGAGGATCCCCGTTTCGTCACCAATTCCGACCGGGTCAAGAACCGCGAAGCCCTCTACGCGGTCCTGCCCGAAGTCACACAGCGCAAAACCCAGCAGGAATGGGTGGAGGGTCTTGCCGCCATTCATGTGCCCTCCGGACCGGTGAATACCCTGGATCAGGTTTTCGAAGACCCTCAGGTCCAGGCGCGCGGCATGAAACTGACCATGCCCTACCCGGACGCCCAAAGCGGCGAGGTGGATCTGATCGCCAATCCGATCAAATATTCCGGCACGCCTGTGACCTACCGGCGGCCGCCACCGACGGCGGGCCAGCATTCCGAGGAAGTGCTGAAGGAACTGCTGGAACTGACCCATGATGAGATCGCCGGACTGCGTGACAGCGGGGTGATCTAAGGGACGAAATTGAGGCTCCAAGTGGGAAAGATTTGCGCAGTACAAATTCTCCTTTTCACCCGTTGCGCGACCGCCGTGAGGGTGACATAGTCCCGCTTTAATGACTGACACCGGACACACTGCGAACATCCTGGGATTCGCACACCGCCATCTGCTTGGAATCGACGGGCTGACGGCGGAACAAATCACCTTTCTTCTGGATCTCTCCGACAGCTACGTCGCGCTCAACCGCTCCGACGACAAGAAGACGTCGCTCCTGCGCGGGCGGACCGTGATCAATCTCTTTTTCGAGAATTCGACACGCACACGAACGTCGTTCGAGCTGGCCGGCAAACGCCTGGGCGCTGATGTGATCAATATGTCGGTCTCGTCCAGCTCGATCAAAAAGGGCGAGACCCTGATCGATACCGCCATGACCCTGAATGCCATGCACCCGGATGTGCTCATCGTCCGGCATCCGGATTCCGGCGCAGTCAAGCTGCTGTCGGAAAAGGTCAACTGCGCGGTCATCAACGGCGGCGACGGCAGCCACGAGCACCCGACCCAGGCTTTGCTGGATGCCCAGACCATTCGCCGCCGGCGCGGCAATCTTCAAGGACTGCGCGTCGCCATCTGCGGCGACATCCTGCACAGCCGGGTTGCGCGTTCGAACATTCAGCTCCTGGGAATCATGGGCGCCCACGTGCGGGTGATCGCGCCGCCGACCCTCTTGCCCAGTAATATCGAACGCCTCGGCGTGGAAGCCTTTTTCGATATGCGCGAAGGCCTGAAGGACTGCGACATCGTTATGATGCTGCGGCTCCAGACGGAACGCATGCAGGGCAGCTTCGTACCCTCGATTCGCGAGTACTTCCGCTTCTTCGGCCTTGACCATGACAAGCTCCAGGCCGCCAAGCCGGACGCGCTGATCATGCACCCCGGACCGATGAACCGCGGCGTCGAAATCGACAGCGAACTGGCGGATGATATCGACCGCTCGCTGATCCGCGATCAGGTCGAGATGGGTGTCGCCGTGCGTATGGCCTGCCTCGACGCCCTGACCCGGACGCTGCGGTCCAATTCCGAAGAACGCGCCGCCGCGCAGGCCGGAGGTGCAGCATGATGTCCTCAAGTATGAACCCGATCAGCAGGAAGAACCCGGGGCGCGTCGCCTACATCAACGCGCGCCTGCTCGATCCGACAAGCGGGACCGATGAAACCGGTGCTTTGCTGAGCGACGGCACCAGGATTGCCGACGTGGGTCCGCGCCTTTTCAACGACGGCCTTCCCGAAGACGCCCAGGTCATCGATTGCGCGGGCCTTTGCCTCTCGCCAGGCCTGATCGATATGCGGGTTCAACTGCGCGAACCCGGAGCCGAGCACAAGGAAACCATCGAGAGTGCCAGCCGCGCCGCGGCTTGCGGCGGCATCACCTCCATGGTCGCCCTGCCCAATACCGAACCGGTCATCGACGATGTCGCCGTCCTGGAATTCATCGCCCGGCGCGCCCGCGAAGCCAAGCTGGTCAAAGTCTACGCCTACGGCACGATCACACGCGGCCTGAAAGGCCGGGAGCTGACGGAATTCGGGCTCCTCACCGAGTTCGGCGCGGTCGGTTTCACCGACGGCCTTACGGCGGTGGCGGACTCGCAGGTCATGCGCCGCGCACTGAGTTACTCGCGCACTTTCAGACAAGTGATCATCCAGCATCCGGAGGACCCTGCCCTGGCCAGCGGCGCGATGAACGAGGGCGAAGTCGCGACCCGGCTTGGTCTGACCGGTATCCCGGCGGCGGCGGAAGTCATCATGGTGGAGCGCGATCTTCGTCTGGTGGCCTTGACCGGCGGTCGCTATCACGTCGCCAACGTCACAACCGCCGCCGCGCTCGACGCCATACGCAAGGCCAAGCGCGCCGGTCTTGCCGTCACCTGCGATACGGCCCCGCAGTACTTTACGCTCAACGAAAATTCGGTCGGCGACTACCGCAGCTTTGCAAAGGTTTCGCCACCACTCAGAGGTGAGGAGGACCGCAAGGCCGTTGAAGAGGCTCTTGCCGACGGCACGATCGACGTGATCGCCAGCGATCATAGTCCGCACGATCAGGACTCCAAGCGTCTGCCTTTCGCCATTGCGGAACCCGGCATTGTCGGATTGGAATCTCTGCTGCCGCTCTCCTTACAGCTCTATCACAACGGCAAGATCGGGTTGTTGGACGTGCTTTCCAAGCTGACCAGCGGTCCGGCCGCTATCCTGGGGCTCTCGGGCGGCAGTCTGGCGGTCGGCGCGCCCGCTGATCTGACTCTCTTCGATCTCGACAAGCCCTGGCAGATCGACCCGGACAGCTTTCAGAGCAAGTCGAAGAACTCCCCCTTTACGGATTACCCTGTCCAGGGGGCGGTCAAGCGCTGTATCGTCGATGGCCGCTGCATTTTCGGCACCGACGACGCGCGAGAAAGTTGAAGAAGGCCGCAACGCCATGCCGGATCCGATATCCTGGTCACATGCCGCACCTTTTTTGATCGCTGCTCTGGTTGGCGGTTATCTCTTGGGCTCTGTGCCTTTCGGATTGGTCGTCACCAAGCTGGCCGGGCTCGGTGACGTACGCTCGATCGGCTCGGGCAACATCGGCGCAACCAACGTTTTGCGCACAGGCCGCAAGGACCTCGCCTTTGCAACCCTCGTGCTTGACGGCGGCAAAGGCGCGGCGGCAGTCCTGATTGCCATGCTCTGGGGTCCCGATATGGCTCTGGTGGCGGGTTTCGGCGCAGTTGTCGGCCATCTCTTTCCCATCTGGCTGAAGTTCAAGGGCGGCAAGGGCGTGGCCACCACCCTGGGGGTCGTCGGCGCCCTGGCCTGGCCGGTCGGCATTGCCTGCTGCGTAACCTGGCTGGTCGTGGCCGCCGCCGCGCGTTACTCCTCTCTCGCGGGACTGCTCTCGTTGGCCTCTGCCCCGGTTTTTTCCTGGTATATCCTGGGCGACCTTCAAATGGTTGAGCTCACCGCGGCCATCGCCATCCTGATCTGGTTCAAGCACCACGAGAATATCCGCCGCTTACTTAAGGGCGAAGAAACCAAGATCGGTCAGAAAAAGGCAGAATAGTCTGAGTGGCAGTGTCATGCCTTGACGCCGCCGGCGTTTACGACCCAAGGTAGCTCATGACCAGCACTCAAGATACCGCCCGCAATGAACGCGAGATCATCGATAGTCTGCAGCTCAGCCGAAGCCGTTCTGTCGGCCCCGTTACGTTCCGGCAATTAACCGCCCGCTTCGGTTCCGCCGGTGAAGCAATCGCCGCGCTTCCAGGTCTGCTCCGTAAAAGGAACCACACAGCCAGGTTCTCGCTCAGGCCACGGGACGAGGCAGAGCGAGAGTTCGACGCCATTGTGAAGCTGGGCGCCTGGGTTATCCCCCTGCAGTCAGACAGCTATCCGGCGGCCCTCGCTGCCACGGAAGATGCGCCGCCGATCCTGATTGGCCTGGGCAGTCAGGCGTTCATGACACGCAAAGCAATCGCCGTGGTCGGTGCCCGAAATGCCTCGGCCAACGGACGGCGGCTGGCTCGGCAATTTGCCGCTGATCTGGGCAAGGAAGGGCTGATCGTCGCGTCAGGGCTTGCCCGCGGAATAGACACGGCCGCTCATCAAGGTTCTCTGCAAAGCGGCACCCTCGCCGTGGTCGCCGGGGGCCTCGATGTCATCTATCCGCCGGAAAATGAGGACCTCTATAAAGCAATCGTAGAACAGGGAACGGTCCTGAGCGAAATGGCGCCGGGCACCCGTCCTCAGGCCAGGTACTTTCCGCGCCGCAACCGCATCGTCTCGGGCCTCTCGCTTGGCGCCCTGGTGGTCGAGGCAGCTCGTAATTCCGGCTCGCTCATCACCGCCCGTCTGGCGCTGGAACAAGGCCGGGAAGTCTTCGCCGTGCCCGGTTCGCCGCTTGATCCCAGATCGCAGGGGGGCAACGACCTGATCCGTCAGGGAGCGATTCTCACCGAATCCGCCGAAGATATCTTGCGCGCACTGGAAAGCAGCTTCGAGAAACCGTCGATTGCCCCGCAAGCGCTTGAGAAGGCAGCCTTTTGCACGCCGGCGAATGATGAAAGTGAAATCGCCGAAGCCCACGGAGACATCGTGTCATTGTTATCGGATACGCCTGTTGCTGTTGACGAACTGATCAGGCAATGCCAATTGTCTCCCGCAGCCGTGTCCTCAGCGATCCTTGAGCTGGAACTCACCGGTGCCGTTGATCGGCTTCCGGGGAATATGGTGGCGCTCAGATCGGGAACTGCGGCTCGGACGGCGTTTTAATCGATTGGTTCGAATATTTATTTGCAGGTAAGTCATTCCGTATGAAGGTTGTCGTCGTCGAGTCTCCCGCGAAAGCCAAGACCATCAATAAATACCTCGGCAGCGATTATCACGTACTGGCCAGCTATGGCCATGTGCGCGATCTTCCGCCGAAGGACGGCTCGGTAGACCCCGCCGAAGATTTTGCCATGGTCTGGCAGGTCGAAGGCAAATCAGAACAACGCATCAAAGATATCCAGAACGCCGTCAAGGGCGCCGATACTCTGATCCTCGCGACCGACCCCGACCGTGAAGGCGAAGCCATCTCATGGCATCTCGCAGAAGAGCTGACCCGCCGCAAGGTCCTCAAAAATGTTGCCGTTCAAAGGGTCGTCTTCAACGAAGTGACCAAAAGCGCAGTATTGGACGCTTTCAATTCTCCACGTGAGCTTAACCGGGAACTGATTGACGCCTACCTCGCGCGCCGCGCCCTAGATTATCTGGTCGGCTTCACCCTCTCTCCCGTCCTGTGGCGTAAGTTGCCGGGCAGCAAGTCGGCAGGCCGCGTCCAATCGGTGGCCCTGCGCCTGATCTGTGAGCGCGAGGCGGAAATCGAGGTCTTCAAGGCGCGCGAATACTGGAGTGTGACTGCGAAGCTGCGCAATGAAGAAGACAAGGTTTTCTCGGCGCGCCTGACGCACCTGGACGGCAACAAGCTGGACCGCTTCGACCTGCCCGATGAAGCAACCACCATGGCCGCCGTCCGACGCCTGGAAGATGCCTCCAGCTTTACCGTTCAGAAGGTCGAGCGTAAACAGGTCCGGCGTAACCCTCACCCGCCCTTCACCACCTCGACGCTGCAGCAGGAGGCCTCGCGGAAGCTGGGTTTCGGCGCGACCCGCACCATGCGCACCGCACAGAAGCTCTATGAAGGTCTCGAAATCGGCGGTGAGACCGTGGGTCTTATCACCTACATGCGGACCGACGGTGTCTCGATTTCCGCTGAAGCGATCGCCGCGACACGGGATATGGTCGGCGAGAAGTACGGCCGGAACTACCTGCCGGATGCGCCGCGGGTTTATAAAAGTAAAGCCAAAAACGCCCAGGAAGCCCATGAGGCCGTGCGGCCGACGGATGTCAGCCGCCATCCGGCAGAGATGAAGGCCTATCTGGACTCCGACGGCGCACGCCTCTACGAGTTGATCTGGAACCGGACGGTGGCCAGCCAGATGGAATCCGCGCGCTTTGATCAGGTCTCTGTCGATATCGACGTTGATGTAGGCCAGGCCACACTTCGGGCGACCGGTTCGATCCTGACCTTCGACGGCTTTTTGAAGCTCTATCAGGAAGGCAAGGACGACCAGAAAGAAGCCAATGCGGGCGAGCAAAGCGAAGACGACGACAAGGACCGTCGCCTGCCGAAGCTGACCGAAGGCGACCGGCCAACCCGCGACGCCATCGAGCCGGAGCAGCACTTCACCCAGCCGCCGCCGCGCTACAGCGAGGCCAGTCTGGTCAAAAAGATGGAAGAGCTGGGCATCGGACGGCCGTCCACCTATGCCTCAATCATTCAGGTCCTTCAGGACCGTAATTACGTGGTCCTGGATAAGCGCCGCTTCGTACCGGAAGACCGGGGCAGGCTTGTGGTTGCTTTCCTGAGTTCCTTCTTCGAACGCTACGTTCAGTATAACTTCACCGCTGAACTGGAAGAGCAGCTCGATGACATATCCGGTGGACGCATCGACTGGAAAATCGTTCTGCGCTCCTTCTGGGATGCCTTTAACGAAGCCGTCGGCAATACCAAGGACCTGACGATCACCGAAGTGATCGATGCCCTGGACGAAGACCTGGGGCCGCACTTCTTCCCGGTGGATCCGAAAAATCCGGATAAAGACCCGCGGCTTTGCCCGACCTGCTCGCAAGGCCGGCTCGGTTTGCGCCTGGGCCGAAATGGCGGTTTTATCGGCTGTTCCAACTACCCCGAGTGCCGCTTTACCCGGGCTCTGGGTGTTCCCGGCGATGGCGAAAACGGCGAGAACGGCGAAGCCGCCTTTCCGCGCGTACTCGGCAAAGACCCGGAGACCGGTCTCGAAGTCTCGCTGCGTAAAGGCCCCTACGGCATCTATGCGCAGCTTGGCGAGCCGGTGGAAAAGGAAAAGCCCAAACGAGCCTCTCTCCCCAAGGGCCTGCCCCATTCGGACGTGACACTGGAAGTCGCGCTCGGCCTTCTCAGCCTGCCACGCGATATCGGCCCGCACCCTGAAGACGGTGAGATGATTACGGCGGGCATCGGTCGCTTCGGGCCTTACGTCAAACACGGCAAGACCTATCGCTCGATCAGCAATGACGACGACGTCCTGACCGTCGGCCTGAATCGCGCGGTTTCGCTGATCGCCGAGGCCCCTGCCCGGCGCGGCGCAGCCGAACCTCTTCGGGTTGTCGGGGAGCACCCGGACGACAAAGAACCGATCAATCTCTTCAAGGGGCGCTATGGCCCCTATGTCAAACACGGCAAGTTGATCGCGTCGCTGCCGAAAACCGCGGAGATGGAGAGCTTCACCCTCGAAGCCGCCGTCGAACTGCTCGCGGCTCAGGCTGAAAAAGCCAAGACCAAGAAAGGCGGCAAAAAAGCACCGGCAAAGAAAGCCGCAGCGACGAAGAAGGCGCCCGCCAAGAAGACAGCGGCGAAGAAACCTGCAGCTAAAAAGCCCGCCGCTAAAAAGGCTACTGCAAAAAAGAAAGCCCCAGCCAAGACGACGGCATCCAGCGAAGACTAAATCGAGACCCACTTGGCAAAAATCAAACCAAAGGCAATACCTTTTCCAAGCAAGGACGAGGTTCTGACCTTTATCCGCGAGAGCCCGGTTCCTGTGGGCAAACGAGAGATCGCGCGTGCGTTCCACATCAAGGGCAGCGACCGCATTCCTCTCAAGGCCATGCTGAAAGAGCTGGAGCGCGAAGGGCATCTGGAGCTTCGGGAAAAGAAAAAGGTCATGCTGCCGGGTCACCTGCCTTCGGTCCTGGTGATCGAAGTCGCCGACATCGACGAAGACGGGGAGCAGCTGGCACGGCCCGCGACCTGGGAGCTTGAAACACCGCCGCCACGGATCTTCCTGGCGCCGGATAAACGCAGCCGTGCCGCCTTCGCAACAGGCGAACGCATTCTCGCCCGCATGTCGCGGAACGACGACGGAAGTTACGACGCACAAGTCATTCGTCGGATCGGAAAGTCGCCCGACCGAATCCTTGGGGTCTATCGTATCGGCCGGGAGGGTGGCCGTCTTCATCCCACCGACCGGCGCGCGAAGAATGATTTCGTCGTGCGCGCGGAAGATGCCCGGGGCGCCGAAAACAACGAACTGGTCGTCGCAACCCTGAAATCCACGCGGCACCGCAGCAGCCAGCGCGAGGCGCGGGTCCTGGAACGGATCGGCGCGATCGATACCCCCCGCTCCCTCAGTCTGATCGCGCTTTATGAGCACGAGGTGCCCATGGCCTTTTCGCGTGACGCCGAGGAGGCCGCCAAGGCCGCGAAAGCAGCTGATCTGGGCGCAAGAGAGGATCTGCGCGCGCTGCCGCTGGTCACCATCGATGGTTCCGATGCGCGCGACTTCGACGACGCGGTTTGGGCGGAAGCCGACGATGACAAGGAGAACCCTGGCGGCTGGCATCTGATGGTCGCCATCGCCGATGTCGCCCATTATGTGACCGCCGGTGACGCATTGGATCGCGACGCTTATAAGCGCGGCAACTCGACCTACCTGCCCAATCAGGTCGTGCCCATGCTGCCTGAAGAGCTTTCCAATGGTTGGTGTTCCCTGAAGCCCGGGGTAGACCGGCCATGCCTTGCCGTTCATATGTGGATCGACGCCGAGGGCAAGCCCTTGCGGCATCGTTTCATCCGGGGCCTGATGCGCTCGGCCGCCCGTCTCACCTACGAGCAGGTCCAGGCAGCGCATAACGGTGAAGATACCGAGATTCCCGGCCAGTTGACCGATCTGGTCATCAAACCACTCTACGGCGCCTACAGTGCTTTGCTCGCCGCCCGCGAAGCGCGGGGCACGTTGGAGCTTGAGCTGACCGAACGCCGGGTCGTGGTCGATGACGACGGCCAGATCACGGCGATTGTGCCGCGGGAGAGGCTGGACAGCCACAAGCTGATCGAAGAATTCATGATCGCCGCGAACGTTGCGGCCGCTTCGGAGCTGGAACGGCTTCGGCGCCCTTGCATGTACCGGGTCCACGAGCAGCCTGATCCCGTCAAGATCGAGGCCCTCGCCCAGGTGTTGGCCTCCATGGACCTCCACCTGGCGCGTGGCCAGGTGATCCGGCCCAAGGTCCTTACCCAGATTCTGGCCAAGGCAGCGAAGCGGCCCGAGAAGCCGATGATCAACGAGATGATCCTGCGAACTCAAAGCCAAGCGGTCTATTCACCCGAAAACATTGGTCATTTCGGCCTGGCCCTGACCCGCTATGCGCACTTCACCTCCCCCATCCGGCGCTACGCCGATCTCCTGGTGCACCGCGCCCTGATCTCAGGGTTAAAGCTCGGCGACGACGGCCTCCCGCCCGATGCCGCCGAAGGCTTCGAAGAGATCGCTCAACACATTAGCAAGACCGAACGCCGCTCCTCCGCCGCGGAGCGTGACGCCGTCGACCGGCTGACGGCGGCATACATGTCGGACAAGGTCGGCGGGATCTTTCAGGGCCGGGTGAACGGTGTAACCCGCTTCGGCCTCTTCGTGACTCTGGATGACAGCGGCGCGGACGGCTTGGTGCCCATGAGCTCCCTCCCGGACGATCGTTACGATCACAATGAGGCGAAGCACTGCCTGATTGGGCGCCGCTGGGGCCGGGTTTACAGTTTGGGTGACCGCGTCGCAGCAAGGTTAATGGAAGCAACTCCTGTAACCGGCGGCCTCGTGCTGCAGATTATCGAGGGCAATGATGATGCCGAAGACCTCACAAACAGCGAGCCGCAAGGCACAGATGCATCCTGGGATCCGCTAAAAAAAACCAGCGCAAACAAGAAATTAGCTGACCGTAAGTCCCGAAAACCCGGCAAACGCCCCGCCGGCAAAGGAAAAAATCGCAAGAAAACGCCAGGAACCAAAGGATCGCGCCGACCCTAGGGCGGTCTCGGGGAGTGAATCAGCGCTCTTCAGCAAGTAAATTTACGAATCCTTGACGGCCTTGCGCTTCAATCACGTCATATCCCGAGGGATAAATAAATTGTGTGTTTGCGATATTAACTGTGGTGCAGTAGACCAAACATCACTTAGTGTTTGATTGTACTCAAAATTAAGGAAACTGGCGGTTGGCTGAACCATCGGTGCCAAATAGTCTCCCTGGCGATCGCGCGCAGGTAGAATCAATGGGCAAAAACCGGGCGTTACGAACGGTATCTCGCAGCACACTTCTTCCGCTTGCCTTCCTTATGGCTGCCTGCGCATCGCAGGATACCACCAAATCAGCCGGTTTCGACGTCTCCCGCGCAGACCGCTTCTTCGTCGCGAGCTATCGCGACGTGGCGGAAAGCTACATAGACGAAGTCACGGTGGATCGGCTGGCGCTCGCGGGCCTGGAAGGCCTCGCGACCATCGACCCGGATATATCGATTGCCGTAGAGCAGGAAAAGGTCCGCATTGCGCTCGAAGGCGAAGAAGCCGTGAGCTTTCACCAGCCGAGGCCGGATGACGTCAACGCTTGGGCCCATTTGACGGCTGCCGCGATCACTGTGGCGCGGACCAAGTCGAAAGAATTGAAAGAGACCAACACCGAGCGCCTCTACGAGACGGTTTTCGACGGTGTGCTCGCCGAGCTTGATCCCTTCTCGCGTTACTCCGGGCGTGATGAAGCACGCAACAACCGTGCGAGCCGCGAAGGTTTCGGCGGTGTCGGCATTCGCATCGATATTTCCGATGATGGGATCCGGGTGCTCTCGGTCATGGAGCGGACGCCTGCGGAAAAGGCCGGCGTGAAGGCCAAGGACCTGATCCTGAGGATCGACGGGGTCGACACCCGTGAGCTCTCGCAAAAGGATGCCATACGGCGACTGCGCGGTCGCCTGCGCAGTCAGGTCAAACTCGATATCGAACGCGAAGGTCACAAGGGGCTCCTGCCCATTACGGTGACGCGCGCGCGGATCGTACCCCAGACGGTGCGGATCAAGAAAGCCGACGAAGTCGCTCACATCACCATATCGGGCTTCAATCAGAACACGACGCTGAACCTGCGCAACAAGATCAGGGAAGTGTCCCAGAAAGTCGGCCCGGATTTGAAAGGCTACGTTTTAGACCTGCGCGGCAACCCGGGTGGTTTGCTGGATCAGGCCGTCGCCGTCGCGGACCTCTTTGTCACCGGGGGACGGATCGTCTCGACCCACGGCCGGCACCCCGATAGTGAACAGTTTTTCGATGCTGAACCTGACGATATCGCCGATGGACTCCCGATCATTGTCCTGATCAACAGCAATTCGGCGTCCGCCTCCGAGATCGTCGCCGCCGCGCTTCAGGATTCAGGACGTGCCGTGGTAATCGGTAGCAACTCCTACGGCAAGGGAACCGTTCAAAACGTGTTCCGCCTGCCAAATCAAGGTGAACTGGCCCTCACCTGGGCGCGCTTTCACGCCCCCTCGGGCTATGCTTTGCATCAGCGCGGTGTCCTGCCGGATATCTGCACGACCGGCGACATTGATTCAGCAGACGATGTCTTGGCAGCATTGCAGCGGGGCACAATGCCGATCGACCACGACATTCGGAGCATTTCCCCCGATTTTGACGACCCCGCGGCGATTAAGCTCTTAAGGGACAATTGCCCGCCACGCCGGACCGCAGCCAGCATCGACCTGGAGGTCGCGGAGCGCCTGCTGAGTGAACCATCGCTTTACGTCCAGGCCCTCGGTGATGTGAGTCACGCAACGACGGCACAGGCCTTCAGCTATCAGATGTCTGCAACGGCGGCGAAACCGGCTAGCGAAAACGACCGTTAAGCCGCCGGTTCAAGCTGTCACGATGCGGTTTCCTTGCGCCGTCATTGCTGGCAAAATGCCGTTTCCAACAGACAGCGTCTTATCTCTCGCTAAAGCGGTATCCACTGACAGCGTTCAAGATCGAACCCGCCGCACCGCGGCAACAGCCCGTCCGCCCCGTACCCGCGGCCGCACTTGTGCTGTTGCGTGGGACCGGCGAAGGCGCGACGGAGGTTCTGCTGGGACGGCGGCACGGTAACGCAGGGTTCATGCCGGGCGTCTATGTGGTGCCTGGCGGCAGGGTTGAGTCTGAGGATGGCAGGACGTCGGCTTTCCCCGAAGAGTTGCCCCCCTTGCCCCAAGGCCTTGATAAAGCCACCCATGGGCGGGCATCCGCGATCGCAAGAGCCGCCTTGCGCGAAACCTTCGAGGAAACCGGCCTTCTCTACGGCAAAGCCTCCGAAGTAGCTTCAGCAGTGCCCCGCAGCGGCCAATCCCAGATCTGGACCCGCTATGCCGAGGCCGGTATCCAGCCCGCCTTCGAGCGGCTTTGGTTTATTGCCCGGGCGATCACACCAACCTTTTCTCCGCGCCGCTTTCATACCCGCTTTCTTCTCGGAGATGGCCGATTCGCCCAAGGAAAAATTGGCGGCGATGGTGAACTTGAGGACATAGACTGGTGTCCGCTCAACACTATCGGCGAGCTTCCAATGGCCAACATTACCAAACTGGTTTTAAAAGAAGCCCTAACGCATTACACTATAATAAGAAACTCTAATTCTATGCTCTCTGACCGCCCCGCAGCAATGTTTCGCTGGACCGGTTCGAAGCATCAAGGCGGCGTTTCCGCCTCCCAAAGGACACTCCAGGCTTGACTTAGCCGTTTCTGCCGCTATTTTGCGCGCTGACTTTAGGTTTTCTAGAGGCTGATCGTTTCATAATCCGATCAAAGTGAAACGCGCATCAGTTTCTTATTCAACAGGTGAAGGGCGAAGTTCTTTTCTGATTGCCTCAATCGGGAATGAATACGCTACGAGGATTGCGCCATGGCTAAGCCAGCTACACAGCTCATCCGGATGGTCAGCACGGCCGACACGGGTTACTTCTACGTCACGAAGAAAAACCCACGGACTCTGACCGAAAAGCTTGAGCTCAAGAAGTACGACCCGAAGGCCCGCAAGCACGTCGTCTTCAAGGAAGCGAAAATCAAGTAAGCTCTCCGTATCTTACGGAAATACAAGCGGCCGCCCTTAACGGGCGGCTGTTTTGTTTTTTACGAATGAAATTGAGAGTTCCCGTAAGCACATCTAAAGAATGCGCGGCACGACGGCCATCAAGGTAAGGTCAGGAGACCTTGGATTGATCGTTGTTGGACACGATCTGCGCGATGACCGGCTCGCGCTCGGCCTGGGTCAGCGGTTGGGCCGCAACGACGCGGTTTCGGCCGGAACGCTTGGCCTGATAGAGCGCCGCATCTGCACGCGCCAGGAGGCTGTCCGCGATCTCCATGGGATCGGTCGTCGTCGCCACGCCGATCGAAATCGTCACCTCGAGAGGATCCCCGAGCTCGACGGTTTGGAATTTTTCTTCCGCCACCCGCCTGCGGACGCGCTCAGCGATGGTAATGGCAATCACTGACGCCGTGTCGGGCATAATCACGACAAACTCTTCACCACCGTACCTGGCCAGAAGGTCGAAATCGCGGATTGAGTCGGCAACCCGCAACGACAAGGACTTGAGGATCGCGTCACCGGCGGCATGACCGTGGGTGTCGTTTACGTCCTTAAATTTGTCGATATCGAACAGCATCACCGAGACCGGCTTCGCGCTCTCCGCGATTTCCATGATCTTACGGTCCAGATGCGCGTTCATATAGCGCCGGTTATAAACCCCTGTCAGGCCATCGGTATAGGCCAGCGATACGCTCTGCTGCAGCATCTCGCGCAGCATGTCATGGTAGCGGCGCCGCCGAATCTGGGTCCGTGAACGGGCGCGCAGTTCGTTGCTGTCGATCGGTTTGATCAGATAGTCGGTCACCCCGAGATCCAGGCCTTTGGCCAGCTGTGGCAGATTTTCTTCCTCCAGCACCAGCAGGATCGGAACATGGCGCGTTTCTTCCTGGGTCCGGAACTGCGAACAAAGCCGCAATCCGTCTTCATCCCCCAGAAACAGGCTGACGATCATAAGGTCATAGGATTCGCGGCACCCCAGCTCCAGAGCCTCCGCGACGTTCGTGCGCCGGTCGATCGTGTGCCCAGCTTCACTCAGGTATCCCACGACCTTTTCCGCGACCAGCTCATTGGCCTCGGCAAGGAGTATACGCGCATTCGCGGTCTCTTCTTCGCTGCCGAGTTTCTTTTGCTCCAGCACCGGATCACGGCCGGATGCGGCCTGACGGACACGCAGCTCGTCCATCATGACTTTCAGGCGTGCAAGCGAACGCACCCGGGCGAAGAGCGCGATGTCATTGACGGGTTTGGTCAGGAAATCATCCGCGCCGGCTTCCAGTCCGCGGACACGGTCGCTGACATCGCTGAGCGCAGTCACCATGACAACCGGGATGTGGCTGGTCTCGGGCGAGGACTTGAGGCGCGTGCAAACCTCGAAACCGTCCATGCCCGGCATCATGACATCCAGCAGGACGAGATCGGGCATCTCCTGCGTCGCGACTTCAAGGGCTGTGGGACCATCAGATGCAGAGAGAACCTCGAAGTATTCCGCCATCAGCTTCGCTTCAAGCAGCTTCACATTGGCCGGGATATCATCAACAACGAGAATTCTGGCGGTCATTAGGGGCCTGACTTATGGCAATCGAAAAACTTGGCAGACGACTAGTTCAGGAACCGTTCGACAGTCTCGAGAAAATTGGTCACGGAGATCGGCTTAGCGATATAGGCCTCGCAACCACCCTCGCGAATCTTTTCTTCGTCACCTTTCATGGCAAAGGCAGTCACCGCAATTACAGGAATCGATCTCAGGTTATCGTCTTCCTTGATCCACTTGGTCACTTCAAGCCCGGAGACTTCAGGCAGCTGGATGTCCATCAGGATCAAGTCGGGATGGTGTTCGCGCGCGATGCGAAGGGCTTCCATGCCATCCTTGGACTGAAGAATGTTATAGCCATGGGCCTCGAGCAGATCATGAAAAAGCTTCATGTTCAGCTCATTGTCTTCTACCACCAAGACTGTCTTGGAATCGTTTTTGCCATTTTGCATGTTCGCGTCGCCTCAACCTTTGACACAAGTCACGGGTTTTGTTCCAACCGATATGACATTTGCCGCCGCAATAAAACCACCACCGACCCCGAGCAGCCGACAGACCTGCAGTAACCGCAAGCCTATGGAATGTACTCTCAGAGATCTATACGATTAAAGTTAAATTAGAGTAACCAATTAAGTCGAAGGTTGCGAGTGCGCAATATATTTAGGCGTTGCAGTCCGGGAAGAGTCTGGTGTGCGAATAGGAATTGATCTGGGTGGCACCAAGATTGAAGGAATCCTGTTAGCACCCGGCGGAGTAGAAGTCCTTCGCCGCCGCATTGAGACACCGGCAGGCGACTATCATGCCACGATTGCCGCCGTAGGGTCATTGGTCAGGGCTTTGGAGCAGGAAACCGGCTGCCGCGGCACGATCGGTGTGGGAATTCCTGGCGCCATCTCGCTTGTAACGGGCCGGGTCAAGAACGCGAACTCGACATGCCTGATTGGTCATCCGATCGAGCAGGACCTCGCTGCTGCCGTGGGTCGTTCGGTCAGGGTCATGAATGACGCCAACTGCTTTGTGCTCTCCGAGGCTTCTGATGGCGCCGCCTCATGGGGCGAAATTCCGGGAGCCAGGATCATATTCGGCATCATCCTGGGGACCGGCGTCGGCGGCGGGATTGTCATGCGCGGAGAGGCGTTGGACGGCCGGAACGCAATTGCGGGCGAGTGGGGACACAACCCCCTCCCCTGGCCCAGGCCGGATGAACTGCCTGGCCCCACGTGCTACTGTGGCAAATCGGGCTGCATTGAGACCTTTCTCTGCGGTCCGTCGCTTGACGCAGACTACAGGGCCCGGGGCGGCCGCGCCGCGTCGACGCGCGAAATGGTTCTGCGCGCTGAAAATCAGGTGGACGATGTCGCGGAAGCCACCCTGCAACGCTACGAAGACCGCCTGGCACGTGCGCTGGCATCAGTGATTAACGTCCTGGATCCTGACGTCATCGTGATCGGTGGCGGCATATCGAACATCCAGCGGCTCTACAAATCGCTCCCTCACCGGCTTCGGGACTACGTTTTCTCGGATTCGTTTGATACGATGATCGTACCCCCGAAACACGGGGATTCCAGCGGCGTCCGTGGCGCGGCCTGGCTTTGGAGTGAAGCGGAAGCAGCCGAGATGGCAACGCTCTGAGGTGCGGAAGGATTGCCGAAACGGACCGTCGGGAATCCGTCATAACAAGACGAGACCGATGACAAGCCTATGCCGAGATTGCTTCATAGTCAGCGGGGAAACTCCGGCTGATCCTGGGCGTCACGCGCGCTGCAGCGCCTGTGGCTCGCCCCGTGTTGTCAGCCATTCCGAGCTCGAACGCCTTTCGATCGCGCACATCGATTGCGATGCCTTTTATGCCAGCGTTGAAAAGCGTGACAATCCGGAACTGCAGGACAAACCTGTTATCGTCGGCGGCGGGCACCGCGGTGTTGTCTCCGCAGCCTGCTATCTGGCTCGTATGTATGGCGTGGGTTCAGCCATGCCGATGTTCAAAGCACTGAAAGCCTGTCCAAATGCCGTTGTTATCAAACCCGACATGGCGAAGTACAGCAGTGTCGGGCGTGAAGTTCGCGGACTCATGGAAGCCGTCACGCCCTTGGTCGAGCCGATCTCAATCGATGAGGCCTTTCTGGACCTCTCGGGCACGACTCAACTGCATGGTGGCTGTCCGGCACGAACACTGGCCCAACTTGTCAAACGAATCGAAGCGGAAATCGGTGTCACGGCATCCGTCGGCCTCAGCTACAGCAAGTTTTTGGCGAAAATTGCGTCTGATCTGGATAAACCGCGGGGTTTTGCCATGATTGGCGAGGCTGAGGCCCCGGCATTTCTGGCGGAGAAACCGATTAACATCATTTGGGGTGTCGGAAAGGCCTTCAGGAAGCAATTGATCAATGACGGCATTCGCCAGGTCCGTGACCTGCTTCCCTACGACGAACCCCAGTTGGTTGCCCGCTACGGCCGGATCGGCAGCCGTCTCTACTATTTTGCCCGTGGAATTGATGGCCGCAAGGTAGAACCTTACTCCGCAATGAAGTCTATTTCAGCGGAAACGACCTTTAACGAAGACATAAAAGATCTGACACGGCTTGAGAAGCAGCTCTGGTCACTCTGTGAAAAGGTTTCGAAGCGCCTGAAAGCCAAGTCGCTCGCGGGCGGCAACATCACACTGAAACTCAAAACCTCCGAGTTCAAACAAATCACCCGCAGCCGGACCCTCGAGAATCCGACCCAGCTCTCGGAGGTGATCTATCAGGAAAGCAGGCGTCTGCTGAAGACCGTGGCCGACGGCCGGCGGTTCCGCTTGATCGGCGTCGGTACCAGCGACCTGAAAGACGGCGAAACGGCAGATCCGCCAAGCCTGTTGGTTCCGGAACTCGCCCAGGTGGCAAAGGTGGAACGGGCCATCGATGCCGTACGTCGGAAGCTCGGTGACGACGCCATCAAAAAAGGCCGAAGCCTCAAATAGTCACTTTAGACGGGCAGCCCGTCAAAACTGTCAGCAATCAGGCGCATCAAAGGGCTTGAGCTCGCGCAAACGGGCTTTCACCACAAAGTCCCCATAATCCAGTTCAAGTTCGTCGACGATACCATTGGCGAAGATCCGTAATGCCTGTTCCTGTTCCGGTGCGCCCGTTTGATTGCTGATATCGAAAAAGGCAAGCTGCACGCGCCAGGACGGTTCTGCGGCCATCCCCGTCGCGACGTCTCCCGGATCCTCTCCCGGTGCCAGCGGGCGCACCAGTGCCGCCGAAATACCAAAGAAACCGTCATCGCCTGAGCCGTCGAAGACAACACGCCACAGGGGTAGAGCCTCGTTCTCCGCTGCTTTTAAAAGTTCCAGGCTGTGCTGGGTCGGAAAGATAGCGCCTTTGGGCAATGTCACTTCGCGCTCTTCGGGCGCGCTGTAGCGGGCTGTACCGGCAAGATCTCCACCCCCAAGCTCCGCCTCGCCGCGGATCTCTTCAACCGTATCGCCGTTGTAGTCGCGCTTGATGAAAAACTGATAACTCGTGCCGTCTTTCGCCTCCCAGGATTTATGCGAAGCTCCGAAATCGAGATGGCGGCCATCCGCATAGTCGACCTTGAGACGTGTCTTATGCAGAACTGTCCAGCCTGAGCAGGCATCCTCCCACTCAAACTCGAAGAAGCCGCGGGCCTGGGTCACATTGCTGTTTGCCTGGGTCTTGCTGAGGTTCAAATCGTAAATTGCCCGATGCGGCAGAATTTGGCTCGTTGCAGCCGACGGCAGCACAAAAACGGCCGCCAGCGCGGCGGCCAAAAGAAACTTAACCGATGACGTTCCAGGACCGGTGCGATCGAACATGTAGCGGGGTACTCCCAAACAAAAAGCTGTCTCAGCAAAATACGGCGCGGCGAGTGAAGTGTGGTGGACCTGCAGCTCCATCAGACTAGCAGGCCACTCCTTCAGCGTGTACTAATTTGTCCCCGCCAGTTGCGGATCATCTGCGTAACCCAGGAAACACCGGTCCACTCTAAATCTACGGAGCGTTCTTTGTATGCCGAACAAGCCATCCCTTCTCGTGACCCGCGCCATGCCCAGCGATGTGATCAGCCGGCTGACCGGGAGTTATGAGGCGCGCCTGAATGAAGACGATACACTCTGGAGCCGCGAGGAACTGCTCGAGCGGGCAGCGGATTGCGCCGCCATACTCTGTACATCAACCGAGAAGATGGATGCAGACACGATCGCCGCTTTGCCCGACGAGGTTAAGATCATCGCGACCTATTCGGTGGGCTTTGAGCATATCGATCTAACGGCGGCCAAAGACAAAGGCATTGTCGTCGCGAACACACCGGACGTTCTGACCAACGCCACGGCCGACGTTGCGATGCTTCTGATTCTCGCGGCGGCACGCCGCGCCTATGAGGGCGAACGGCTTGTCCGTGAGGATCAATGGACCGGGTGGAAACCTAACTTTTTGGTCGGCACCGAGGTCACCGGCAAACGTCTGGGTATCTTTGGCATGGGCCGTATCGGTGAAGCCGTGGCGCGGCGCGCCCGTGGCTTCGACATGACGATCCACTACAGCAAACGCCAGCGCCTCCCTGCCCCCGAGGAGCAAGGCGCCATCTACCACGAGACTCTCGAAGCCTTGCTGCCGCACTGCGATTTTCTCTCCATCCACTGCCCCGCCACCCCGGAGACACACCATATTCTTGATCGGGACCATCTCGCGCTGATGCCGGACGGCGCCATTGTCGTAAACACCGCGCGTGGCAGTATCGTGGATGACGCGGCATTGATCGACGCGCTGAAAAGCGGAAAAATCGCAGCCGCCGGCTTGGATGTCTTCGAGAACGAGCCGAAGATCAACCCGGCCTACCGCGATTTGCCGAACACCTTCTTACTGCCTCACGTGGGTAGCGCGACGGTCGAGACACGCAACGCCATGGGTTTCAAATGCCTCGATAATCTGGATGCCTTCTTCCGGGGCGATACGCCGCCCGACAGGTTGGTTTAAACCGGCGGGACGAAGCGGCAAGCTGCTCGCCGCCTTTAGAACCCGCGGGTTCGCGGCGCCGTCCAAAAACGTCCCCCTCGGATCGGCCGTTTTTGCCGGGTCGGAAAAAATTACCGGCTAGAAACTTCGAAATGACACAAAAATAGCCTTTATTCCTGGCATGCCATTTGCTTGGTGTTAGACGTTTACTAACATTCACTATGGGGAATAGATGCCGTGTCTGCATCACAAGCATTGAAGCAAGCCATAGAGCAAGCCGAGCCAAACCAGATCACCGACTGCTGCGCGATCAGCGAACGGCTGCAAAAGCTCCCGGAGCCACAGAGTTGGAAAGTCGATCCGGCCTCCAAGGAGTTGCTGGAGGAACTGCTCGCGCTCGCGGCCGAGGCTGAGCAAACGGTAGCGGAGCAGAGTAAACGCATCCGCTACCTGGAGAGCCTCTCGGTGACGGATGAGCTTACGGGCCTCCTCAACCGGCGCGGTTTCGATGCGGAGTTTGCCCGTGCCCTGGCACGGGCGGACCGTTCGGACGAGAGCGGGCTGCTGGTTCTTTGCGACCTGGACCACTTCAAGGCGATCAATGACACCTACGGCCATTTGGCAGGAGATGCCGTTCTCAGCGCCATTGGCGGAAAGCTGTCACGCAACACCCGTCAGTGCGATGCGGTCGCGCGGATAGGCGGAGACGAATTCGCCATTCTTTTCACGCAGTCCGACCCTGATACGGCGGCCCGTCTCACCAACAAGCTCGATAAAATGCTCAACACCCTGGTGATCAACTGGAACGGTCATCAGATCCCGGTTTCGGCAAGTCTCGGATTCGATAGCTACGGCCCAGGCAAAACGGCGGATACCGTCATGTTCCTGGCGGACAGGAGTCTTTACGCGCGCAAAAACAAGATCCGAAAAATGCTGGCCGCACCCGGCAAACCAAGCCGCCGCCGGCCCGAACACCCGGCCAAGGAGTCTTCTCCCCTGGCGCAGCCTTAACCCCCCGTTCGAGAGCCCGGCCGCAGCGCGGTCAGTTCCGAGCGCTTCAGACCAAGCGTTTCAGGCCAAGCGCTTCAGACCAAGCGCTTCAGACCAAGGGCTGCTGCTGGGTGATGCAGTGGATGCCACCGCCGCCGAAAGCAATGTCGTTGGCAGCCACAGTGACCACCGAACGGTTTGGAAAAGCGTCGGTGATGATCTCGTAAGCGCGGGCATCCTGCGCATCCTCGAACGACGGCATAATGATCCCGCCATTGGCAATGTAGAAGTTGATATAGGAGCGGCTGAGGCGTCTGCCGTGATCGTCGTTCATGCGATCCGGCTGCGGCACCTCGATCACCTCGAGCGACCTGCCTTTTGCGTCGACGGCTCCCCGCAGACGGTCGACGTTCTCCTGTAGCGCCGTGTAGTTCTCGTCGCTGGGGTCATCGCTGGAAAGCGCCAAAACAACTCCGGGCGCCGCAAAGCAGGCAAGATTATCAATGTGCCCATCGGTTTCGTCGTCGATTAAACCCTCGTTCAACCAGATAATCTTCTCGACACCCAGATAGGCTCGCAGCTTTTCCTCGATCTCAGTGCGCGTTAGATCCGGATTGCGGTTCGGGTTCAAAAGACACTGCTCACTGGTCAGCAAAGTCCCCTCCCCATCCACATGGATCGACCCGCCCTCAAGGACCATATCCGCCGCGAAAACCGGCAATCCCAAGTGTTCGAGGATGGCCGTCGCTGTCTGCCGGTCCTTTTCATACTCGTTGTACTTCTGGCCCCAGGCGTTAAAGCGCCAGGCCACACCGGCCAGCTCGCCCTGCGTATTGGCCAGGAAAGAAGGACCCGTGTCACGCGTCCAGGAGTCGTCATGGGGAATCGGCAGGCATCCAACCCCGGAACCACAGCGCAGAGAGACTTCAGCCACATCCTGCGGATTGGCGATCATCGTCACAGGTTCGAACTGAGCGATCGCATTGGCAACTTCCGCATAGGCTTCCTGAGCCACTTCCAGGCGATCCCCCCAAAGGGCTTCGCGGCACGGCCATGCCATCCAGCATCGGCTGTGAGGCATCCACTCGGCGGGCATGAAATACCCGTCATCACGTGGCAGAGTCATCTATGCATTTCCTGACGTTTCCGTAACGAGCCGCAGACTCTAGGTGAGCCAAGTTGGAATAGCAATTGGATCAAACACCTCATTCTGGCGCCCGCTCACAGAATAGCGCAAACACCAATAGGTTTGACAGATAGAAAAAATACAGTCTATCCGCGCATTTCCTAAGCGTAACCGCTCAACGGTTCTGCCCGGACTCTCCTGGACCGTTGTTCCTGTCGGCATAGCTGCGGTATCGCCCGACCATCCAGACCAAAAAGACGCGCGTCTGCTCGTCAGCGCGCCCGCCGCCGCTTATTCCGGCGGCAGCTTGAGCTGCAGGTGGAGTTCGCGCAGCCGCTCCATGGGTACTTCGGCGGGCGCCTGCATCATAAGATCTTCGGCCTTCTGATTCATCGGGAAGGCCACGATTTCGCGGATGTTGGGCTCATCCGCCAGGAGCATGACAATGCGGTCGATGCCCGGTGCCGAGCCGCCATGGGGCGGTGCGCCGAACTTCAGGGCGGAGAGCAGGCCCGAGAAGCGCTCCTCGACCTCTGCCTGAGCGTAACCGGCAATGGCAAAGGCCTTGTACATCACCTCGGGAAGATGGTTCCGGATGGCGCCTGACGAAAGCTCAACCCCGTTGCAGACGATGTCGTACTGATAGGCCTTGATAGTCAGGGGGTCCTGGTTCTCAAGCGCGTCCAACCCGCCCTGCGGCATGGAGAAGGGATTATGGCTGAACTCGATCTTGCCGGTGTCTTCATCCAGTTCGAACATGGGGAAATCAACGATCCAGCAGAACCGGAAGCAATTCTTCTCCAAGAGGTCTAGGTCGCCGCCCAGCTTGTTGCGCACCGTGCCCGCGAACTTGGCAGCGGCCAGGGCCTTATCACAGGCGAAGAAAACCGCATCGCCGTCGGCGACACCGGTCGCGGCCTTGATCTGCTCAATGCGATCCGCGTCCAGGTTCTTGGCGATCGGGCCTTTGGCCTCACCGTCGGCGAAATTAATGTAGCCGAGGCCCGCCGCGCCATTGGCCCGCGCCCAGTCGTTCAGCTTGTCGAAGAAACTGCGTGGCTTCCCGCCAGCGCCCGGTGCCGGAATGGCCCGGACAACGGCCCCAGTCTCCACCTGTTTCGCGAAAATTCCGAAGCCGGAGCCGCGGAAAGCTTCCGTCACATCAATGATTTCAATCGGATTGCGCAGATCGGGCTTGTCCGAGCCGTACTTCAGCATCGCCTCGTCAAAAGGAATACGCGGGAAAGGCGCCGGTGTGATGACGCGGCCATTGGCAAACTCTTCAAAGACACCGTGCAAAACCGGCTCAATGGCTGCGAAAACATCGTCTTGGGTGACAAAGCTCATTTCGAAGTCGAGCTGGTAAAACTCACCGGGCGAGCGATCGGCGCGGCTGTCTTCATCGCGAAAACAGGGTGCAATCTGGAAATAGCGGTCGAAGCCGGCAACCATCAGCAGCTGTTTGAACATCTGCGGCGCCTGCGGCAAGGCGTAAAACTTGCCCGGATGAATGCGGCTCGGCACCAGATAGTCGCGCGCGCCCTCCGGGCTGCTCGCGGTCAGGATCGGTGTCTGAAATTCAGTGAAGTTCTGATCGATCATGCGGCGGCGGATCGAGGAGATCACCTTGCTGCGCAGCAGGATCTTCTCATGCATCTTCTCCCGGCGCAGGTCCAGATAGCGATAGCGCAGGCGGATGTCTTCACCGGCATCTTCGTCGGCGTTCACCTGCAGTGGCAGCATGTCCGCGGTCGACTGGACCGTCAGCTCATCCACACCGATTTCGATCTGGCCGGTCGGCAGCTTGTCGTTAATGGTTTCCGCCGTCCGCTCGATAACCCGTCCCGTGACCGTGATCACGCTTTCATTGCGGGCCGACTCGAGCTTCTGGAACAGCGGGCTCGAGATATCGATGACACATTGAGTGAGCCCGAAATTATCGCGCAAATCGACAAACAGAAGCTGGCCGTGATCGCGCTTGCGATGGACCCATCCGGACAGGCGTACGGTCTCGCCCGCGTTCGACAGGCGCAATTCTGCACAATTATGCGTGCGATAGGGGTGCATATCGGGTCCTTTGGAACTCTTAGTCACGTCAATGGAAAGCGGGGCGAAAGAGGCATCTAACCACCCCTTTTGTCAAGGCCCGGAGAAGGAAAACCCGCCGTTGGCCTGCCGTTAAAACGCTCTTATCCCCCTCTCGTTGGCCTTGGCTTTTATCGCCGGGCATTACCGTGTATATCGGTTCCATGACAATTATAGCCGACAATCAAGAACTCGCCGCCTTCTGCGCACGTCAGGAAACCGCAGACTACATCGCGGTCGACACCGAATTTCTGCGCGACACGACCTACTGGCCACAACTTTGCCTTGTACAAATTGGTGGACCGGATGAAGTCGCAGCGATCGACACCTTAGCGCCAGGCTTAGACCTGGCGCCGCTTTATGCGCTGATGGATAACCCGGATATCCTGAAGGTTTTTCATTCCGCGCGTCAGGATCTCGAGATTTTCTACAACCTGATGGGTCACGTGCCCGGTCCCGTGTTCGACACCCAGGTTGCCGCCATGGTCTGCGGGTTCGGCGATTCCGTCGGCTACGACACCCTGATCCGCAAGCTGACCGGGGAGCACATCGACAAATCCTCACGTTTCGCCGACTGGTCACACCGGCCTCTCTCAGCCAAACAGCTCAATTATGCCCTCTCGGATGTTATCCATCTTCGCCCGGCCTTCGAAAAGTTGAAACGCCGGGTCGATAATTCGGGGCGCGCAGCCTGGCTGGACGAGGAAATGGCGACTCTAACCAGCGACAAAACCTATAAAATGGACCCGGAAACTGCCTGGGCCCGCCTTAAAACCCGCTCAAACGATCCGCGCTATTTTGCCATTCTGAAAGAACTGGCTGCCTGGCGGGAGCGCGAGGCACAGCGGCGAAACACGCCCCGCAACCGGGTCCTGCGGGATGAACAGCTCTTCGACATTGCCGCGCACCGCCCAACGGACGCCGATGCCTTGGGCCGGACACGTGGCTTGTCCCGCGACGTCGCCAACGGCCGAATCGGCCAGGGCATCCTGGCTGCGATCAACAAGGGCCTCGCCGTCCCGAAAGCCGACTGCCCCTTCCCGCCCCGAAAACCGGATCTCCCGAACGGACTGGGCCCGGTGATCGACCTGCTTAAGGTCCTCCTGAAAATGAAGTGTGAGAAGCACGACGTTGCTCAAAAGCTGATCGCCAACTCCGCCGACCTGGAATACATCGCCGCGGACGACAACGCGCCTGTTGCCGCGCTGAGCGGCTGGCGCCGGGAACTCTTTGGAGATGATGCCCTGGCCCTCAAGAACGGCCGCCTGGCCCTGACCACGCGCAATCGCAAGATCCGTGTCGTGCCGTTAGGGTCCGGGGAAGAAGCGAGTTAGGTGCCCCATGCGCTGGTTGACAACGGGATTTCTGGTTCCGCTGATCACTTCCGCGCAGTTGTCCGGCGCGGCCGCCGACACGCGACCAACACCCGGCTATCGCTTCGCCGATGCGCCACGCTTGAGCATGCCGGTCGACTGCATCGACAAAGATTTCTGTTCCGTACAGAATTACATAGATTTTGACCCCGGTCCCGGCGCACTGGATCACACCTGCGGCCCTCTGACTTACAACGGGCACAAAGGTATCGATATCCGCCTGAGGTCAATCGCCGCTATGGAGCGCGGCGTAGCTGTTTTGGCCGCCGCAGATGGAACGGTTATCGCAAGTCGAAACGACATTCCCGACCGGTTACTCAAACAAGTTGAGATCCCCGAGGCACTGAAGGGCCCGGTCATGCCCAGCAATTCCGTTTCCATCTATCACGGCAATGGCTGGACGACCCATTACACGCACTTGCGTCAGGGCAGTGTCAGGGTCCGCAACGGACAAAAACTGAAGCGTGGCCAAGCGCTCGGCCTGATCGGCGCATCCGGCACGACGAGCTTTCCGCATCTGCACTTTATATTGACCCACCATCAGGACGTGATTGACCCTTACAGCGGCCGGCTGCCGGGAAGCGGCTGCGGTGTGCCCCCTTACCATTCTTTTTGGGACGACGAAGCGGCGGAAATCCTGGCCTATCGTCCCTCGGGGTTGCTCAACGCGGGTTTTGACCAGATCCCACCTTCGATGGCGAAGGTGCAACGCGGCCTGCAAAAAAATGACCGCCTGCCGGTGACGGCCGAACAACTGGTGTTCTGGACGCAGATCTGGGGCCTTCGCCGCAGTGACCGCGTCCGAATGCGCCTCTACGATGCCAATGGCGCGATTTTGACGGAGACGATCCAGCGCGCCGAAAGAGACAGTCCGGTCAGCCTATGGTATCTGCCGCGCCAGCGCGGCGCAGATGCCTGGCCGGCAGGAACCTACAAAGGCGAATACTTTCTGGAACGTCCGGTCGCTCCGGACAGCGAAAAGTTCGACGAAGTTCTTAAGATCATCAGAAACATCGAAATTCGCTGACCGGCTCTTCTCCAGGTCCGGTTTAGTCCTCGACGACGACCCCGGCCTTCAGCTCCAGAACCTCCGCCAGGGCCTTCAAGCGGCGCTCGACCACATCTCCCGCCAGGATCGAACCATCTGACGGCAACACCAGGTTCACGCGGTTGGTTTTCACGGCCAGGGAGGTACGTTCCAAAATCCCGCGCATCCCGCCGGACAGCATGAATGCGAGACGCAGCCCCAATCCCAGGCTTTGGGCGCGGCGCAGCATCTTCGGCTTCATCAACGGCAGAATCGAGGCGACCCGGCGTGAGTTCAAAGAGCCGCCATAACGAAGGAAAACCACGTAGGCCATAAAGGCACGGCCGCTGTGGTTCACACCGATGAAGGGATGATGCAGGATTCGGAACAGGGCCTGCTCGGCCCGGTATTCAGGATGTTCACGCCACGCAAAGTCCGACAGGTGGCAAGCGGCAAGACGCAGTAGCGCTTCCTCCTCTTCTTCATCCTCAAAGAGCGGCGCGGACCAATCCGCAAGAGGCTGTCCAAGGTCCGGGAAACGTCCTTCGCGCTCCGAGATATCCTGCGCAATCGCAATGAGTGGATTCTTGGCCTGTTCTTTCTTGGACAAAAGATCGAAGAGGTGGCCTTCGCGCAAACCACAGGACGAGAAGACAATTCGTTTGAAGCGGCTGCGCCGCAAAACCTGCTCCAATACGAGAGCTCCGAAAGGAAGGGTTTCAACCCGCCGCCTGTTCACTCCGGAGGTTTGAGTGAGGGACTCCGGCCCCAGGCCACTGACCAGCGATGCCAGGCTCTGCAGCGCGGCACTCTGCATTTCGTAGCCATGGACCACAGTCAGCGGATAGGAGGTTTGTTTGATGTGAATTCTGGCTAAACCGCGCCACGAACCGCCAACGGGATAAAAAGTGCGGCCTTTTGCTTCCGTGAGCCACTCGACGGTCTCAAGCTGCCTGTTAATCTCCGCCTTGGCTGCCTTACGATCGCCGTGACAGAGCTCGATCAGCCGCAAGGGCCCCAGTCCCAGCGTTGCCGACCGGCCGATTTTGCCCTGGTTCAGTTCCACGAGTTCAAGGCTGCCGCCACCCAGGTCGCCCATAATGCCATCTGCATCAGGCATTCCCGAAATCACGCCAAGAGCCGATAAACGCGCCTCCGCCTTCCCGCTCAGGACCTGGACTTCCAGCCCAAAGCGTTCCGCGATCTGCTCGACGAAATCGGCACCATTGTCGGCTTCGCGAACGGCTGCCGTTGCCAGAAGCGTCAGCTCGTTCACGCCCATCGAGCGGACAAGCCCCGTGAAACGCGCCAGATTGGTGAGCGCCGAGACGACCCCGTCCGCGTCCAAGCTGCCGGTTCGCTTCAAACCGCGTCCCAGGCCACAGAAAACCTTCTCATTGAAAACCGGTGCCGGTGCCCGTTTGAGAGCATCGAACACAACCAAACGCATCGAGTTGGACCCGATGTCGATCACGGCCACCCGCTCCCCGCCGGCGAACGGCACAGTCTCGACTGCGTGCAAAACCAAATTCCCTCTAATTGCTATGCTTTTTCTTCAGAACCAATCGCGGCGCTTTCTTGCCCCGCTTGGTTTTCAGCAGGGCTGAACCTCGTCCCGAGAGGCTCGGGTTGGTCATGAAGTAAGTGTGTGCCGAAAACGGCTTACGTCCCGGCAGAATGCGCCGATACTCGCCATCGGACTCCAGGACCCAGCTCTGCGCATCATCGTTCAGATTCGCGATCATGATCTGTTCGACGATCTGCCTGTGCGCCGTCGAATTCTCGACCGGAACGCAAGTTTCCACCCGGCGATCCAGATTCCGCGGCATCAAATCGGCTGACGAGATGTAGACCTTCGATTCGGCCGACGGCAGTCCCTTGCCTGCGCCGAAGCAAAAGATCCGGCTGTGCTCCAGGAAACGCCCGACGATGGACTTGACCCTGATGTTCTCTGAAAGGCCTTTCACGCCGGGCCGCAGACAGCAGATTCCACGGATCACCAGATCGATCGAGACACCCGCCTTTGAAGCCTTGTAGAGCCGGTCGATAACCTCAGCATCCACCAGGGAATTGACTTTGATCCAGATGGTCGCCGGGCGCTTGGCCTTGGCATGCTCGATCTCATCGTCGATCAGGCTCAGCAGATGCTGACGCAGGGTCAGCGGCGCAAAGGCGATCTTCTCCATCGGCTTTGGCTTGGCGTAACCGGTCATGTGATTGAAGAGCCGCGAGGCGTCGCGGCACAGCGCGGGATCGGTGGAGAAGAAAGAGATATCGGTATAGATCCGTGCCGTGATCGGGTGGTAGTTGCCTGTGCCGTAGTGGACATAGGTCCGCAGGTGCGCCCCCTCGCGCCGGGCAACCAGTGATATTTTGGCGTGGGTTTTGAGCTGAATAAAACCGTAGATGACCTGAACCCCGGCCCGTTCCAGATTCCGGGCCCAGCGAATGTTACGTTCTTCGTCGAAGCGGGCCTTGAGCTCCACCAGGGCCGTCACGGATTTTCCCGCCTCCGCCGCTTCAGTCAGGGCCTTGATGATCGGCGAATCTTCACTGGTCCGATAAAGCGTCTGCTTAATGGCGACCACCGCCGGATCTTGCGCCGCCTGACGGATGAACTGCACCACCACATCGAAGCTCTCATAGGGGTGGTGAACCACGAAATCCTTGGCACGGATGGCCGCGAAACAATCGCCGCCGAAATCCCGGACCCGCTCGGGGAATCTCGGATTGTAGGGCGGGAAGAGAAGATCGCTGCGGTCCCGCACAATTTGCGTGGCATCGGCGAGCCCCAGCAAACCATCCAGCTGGAAGACGTCGGCGTTGTCCACATCGAGTTCGCGCACAACGAATTCAAGGAGCTCCGGCGGAAGGTTTTTATCCACAGTCAGGCGAATGACCGAACCTCTGCGACGGCGTTTGAGAGCCGTTTCGAACACCCGGACAAGATCTTCAGCCTCTTCTTCCACCTCGATGTCACTGTCGCGAAGAATTCGAAAATATCCGTGTCCCATGACGATGAATCCGGGAAACAGCATATCGAGGTACAGGCGCACAACCTGTTCCAGGCGAATGTAGCGCAGGTTCTCGCCCGGCAAGCGGATGAAACGGTCAATCTGGGACGGCAGCGGGATCAAGCCATTGATATGTGCGCTGTCCTCGGTCCGGTTGAGCTCCAAAACCATGGAAAAGCCGCGGTTCGGCATGAAAGGAAAAGGGTGCGCGGGATCGATGGCGATCGGCGTCAAAACCGGAAAGATCTGATCCGTGAAGTAATCGTCGAGCCAGATCTTCTCTTCCGGTGTCAGCTCGTCACTGCTCAGCACCGCGACGCCCGCCTGCGCCATTTCCTTTACCAGAGCGCGCCAGGAGGCCTGCTGATCCTTCAGCAGCTGCGTTATCCGGTCATTTATTGCAGTGAGCTGCTGTTCAGGCGTCAAGCCTTCCGGCGTGCGGGCCGTCACATCGGCGCGCAGCTGACCTTTCAGGCCAGCGACCCGGACCATGTAGAATTCGTCCAGATTGCTTGATGAGATCGCCAGAAACCGGACACGTTCCAACAGGGGATGCCGCTTGTTTCCGGCTTCCTCGAGGACACGTTCATTAAACGCCAGCCACGAAAGCTCGCGGTTGATAAAACGCTCGGGCGACTCCATACCGATGTCTTTCCCGGTACGGACTACATTTCCAGATTTATCTTCTGCCACAACGATCTGCGCTGTTTCGTCCACATTCTACCCCAATCGTTCGAGACGCTCTGGGTTCGATCCAGCTAATAGCATACGAGACTGCAGATATTATTACCGTTTTGTGTCAGTCATGCGAGTAAAAGGGCAAACTCGGCAGATTGACACGCACGAGCAACCTGCGTGGAAAGAGGTACACGCTCCAGACGCAAAAATGCCGGGAGCGCGTCTCTCCTAGAGTGTGCCCGGGAAGGCGCCGCCGTCCAACAGGATGTTCTGTCCGGTGATGAAGCCGGCATGCTGGCCACATAAAAAAGCGCAGGCTTCACCGAATTCTTCGGGGTAACCGAAGCGCCCGGCGGGGTTGGTCGCAATGCGCTCGTCCCGGACCTCCTCCAGCGGCCGTCCGGTCTTTTTGGAGACCGCCGCCAAGGTTCCCTGAAGACGATCCGTGTCGAAGGGACCCGGCAGCAAGCCATTGATCGTGACATTGTGACGCACCGTGTTGCGGGCGATCCCGGCAACGAATCCGGTCAGGCCGGCCCGGGCGCCATTGGAAAGCCCGAGAATGTCGATAGGCGCCTTCACGGCACCGGACGTGATGTTGACGATCCGCCCGAAGCGCCGCTCGATCATGCCATCGACCGTTGCCTTAATCAGCTCGATTGGCGTCAGCATGTTGGCGTCGATCGCCTTGATCCAGTGTTCGCGCTCCCAATCGCGAAAATCACCCGGCGGCGGGCCGCCTGCGTTGTTCACCAGGATGTCGGGGTTCGGGCAGGCCTCGAGCGCCGCGGCGCGACCTTCCGGGCTGGTGATGTCAACGGCCACTGCCTTGACGGTCACGCCCGTCGCCTGACGAATTTCCTCGGCGGTCGCTTCCAGCGGTCCTGCCGTCCGCGCCACGATCGTGACATCCACGCCTTCGCGCGCCAGCGACATCGCACAGGCCTTGCCAAGCCCCTTACTCGCCGCACATACCAGCGCGGTCATACCGCGAATTCCGAGATCCATGGATTTCCTCCCAATACAAACAAAACACCCTGCCCGGCGTACTGCCGTTGCAGGCCGGCAAAGCTGCCGTCACAGTGGCTGCGGGTCCGATTTTATGAACCTCACAGACATTCCGAGAATTCGATCACCACTCACGGATTCGATGAAAGACGATCAGACTCCAATACGTCACGCACCAGAGGGATGGTGATATCGCGCCGCAGTTCCAGCGACGATGCATCTATGGCCGTCACCAGGGCGCGGGCGGAGGCAAAAGACCTCTCCATCCTGGGCAGAATGTAGCGTAAGACTTCCGGGCTGACTTTGAGTTGCCGGTCCGCAAACATCTTTACCAGCACCGCCTCGATCAGCATGTCGTCCGGCGCGCCCAACTCGAACACCGGTAGCGTGGACAGACGCGAGCGCAGATCGGCAAGGTCGCAGCGCCAGCGGGCCGGCGCTTCGCGGCCGCTGACCAGAAGATAACCATCACGCTCGCGCATCATGTTGTAGAGGTGAAACAGCCGGCGCTGCAATTCGGAGCTGGTCTCGAGCGCCTCCTCAACCCCGTCGACGACGCAGCAGGTAGCATCGCCAATCAGTTCCGGCGGCTCTTGCTTTTCCAGAGACTCAGCATTGATCTCAACAGCGCCGCTGCTGGCGCGCCAGACCTGGCAGAGATGCGATTTGCCGCTACCGGGCGGGCCACAGAGCGCGATGGCAAAGGCCTGCCACTGCGGCCAGCTGTCGATCACTTCGACCGCCAATTCATTGCTGGGCATCACGAGGAAATCGTCGCGGCCAAGCGCCGGGCGGTGTCCGAGATCGAGCGGGATTTGTGCAGGCCGGCTCATGATTCGGCTTTTTCTTCACTCTGGGCATCAGGCGCTGCGGCGGACGCAGCAGGTTCCTGCAGCGCTGCCCGGCCCGTCCCCCGATAATAGTGGCTGGCCAGATACTGCCCCAGACCGAACCGTACTCCGACACCAATAACCGCCGCGACCGGAACCGCCAGCAGGATACCGACGAAACCAAAGAGCGTGCCGCCCGCCAGCAGGCCGAAAATCAGCCAGACCGGATGCAGCCCGACCTTATCCCCGACCAGATTGGGAGTCAGGATGTAACCCTCGAGCATCTGACCGGCAAAAAAGACCGCGGCAACCGCAATCACCGGAGTCAGGCTGTCGAACTGGCCCAGCGCAAGCCCTACTGACAGGGCAAGGCCGACGATCGAACCCACATAGGGCACAATCGACAGAATTCCGGCCGTCATGCCGACGATCAGTCCGAAATCGAGACCGGCAATGCTCAATCCGATAGCGTAGAACGCGCCCAGGATCAGGCACACCGTCCCCTGCCCGCGCAGGAAGCCCGAGAGAGTCGAATCGACCTCTTTGACCAGCTCACGGATTTGCTCTGCATGATCGCGCGGCAGCCAACCGTCGACGCGCTCGACAATCTTGTCCCAATCCCGCAGCAGGTAAAAGGAAACCACCGGCGTGATCACCATAAGCGACAGCAGGTTGACGACGGCGACACCGCCGCTCAAGACCCCGACAACGGCCGTGGTCAGCCAGGAAAAGACATTGTCCGCCGAACCCAAAACCGCCGACCTGAGCTTCTCCAGCATCTGATCGTCGACCCGCATTTCGATCATGGTCAGCAGCGTCGCGACCTTCGCCCGCGCGAATTCGAGATATCCCGGCAGGTTCTCCAGCAGGCGCGCGGCCTGTCCGACGATCAGCGGGATCAGCAGCAGGATGACCAGCAGAACCACGACCAGGAAGATCAGCGTGACGATTGAGGTTGCGATGGTGCGCGAGGCGCCCATGGCCTCCAGTTTGTCGCAAACCGGATCCAGCAGGTAGGCGATGGCCATGCCGGCCACGAAGGGAAGCAGGACGCTGCTCAGGAAGAACAGCAGAATCAAAAAGACCAACAGGCCGAAAAACCAGAACCGGATCTGCCGTTCCGCCGTCATAGCGCCAATCCTGTCGTCATCGTCTTCAGAGCTTTAATCAATCTCAAGGGGAGCAATTCGAAGCTCGCGCAAAAATTTGGCCAGCTGTCAGCCGTTATAAAGCGCTAGCACGCCGCGGTCACGGGCTTCTGTTCATGCCCTGCGCTGCATCATAACCACGCGTCTGCTCCACAGGTACACATAGGCGGCACCTGAGGCGAGGGTGGTTGCGGCAACCGTGTAAATCGCGATGTCACAGGCCAGGTCCAGCTGGCCGTCGAAGCTGAAGCCCTGCGCCGCAAGGACCAAGCCCACCATCACGATCTGTGCCAGGGTATTAAGCTTACTGACTGTCAGGGGTTCCATCTTTAGGCTTCCCGTGACCATCAGAACCAGGAAAGCTCCGCTCACGATCAGAACGTCCCGCAAAACCACGAAGCTCACGACCCAGCCTGGAATCTGGCCAAGAAAACCGAGAGTGAGGCAGAGGCCGACCACGAGAATTTTATCGGCAATCGGATCCAGGTAGGCACCAAGCTCCGTCACGGCCTTCAGCTTCACCGCCAGGTAGCCGTCCAGCGCATCGGACAGGCCCGCGATGGCAAAGACCCAGAATGCAGCGGTGTACTCTTCAAAGAGAATGAGACCAATAATGACCGGAACCGCAAAGAGCCGCGCAACTGTTATGATATTGGGGAGCCAGGACATATAGGGCGGTTGCTCATTCAACAGGTTGCGGGCTGATCGCGCCGGACGTGCCTCCTGTTGACGGAACCCCTTCAGGTTGAACACCCGTATCGGGATTTATCGGAGCACTCGAACCGGGGACCAGTCGTTCTCCTTGTATCCCGGAAGCATCGTTTTGCAGCGCGGTTGGCGAGGAAGGTATTGCAGAACCGCCGGTTACCGGATTGTCCGCACCGCTAAAACGCAGCTCCCAGACAAGAACTTCGTTCAGGGATAATGTGAGATCGTTTTGCCGTAATGCAAGACTCAGTTGCTTTTCGTCGCCCGCATAAGTGAGCGACATATCAACTTGCTGTTTCGAAATGGCGTGGACCCGGCTGTTGACAACCGCAGGCACATTCCGCAGGCGTTTCTGAATTTCCACCCAATCACCGAGCCCGGTCAGAGGAACATCGACCTCGATCACGCTCTCCACGCCGAATTGAATGACGTTGCTGGCCTTCCAGCTTTCCTGGATCAGAGCCTCCAGCGCGTCTGTGGCGCGCAGCATGAAGACCTCCAGAGTTTCGCCGGTCTCCTGGCGAAAAGTCTCGGCAAGAAAGGGCTGGGATGAACCATCCGTGTCGAAGCGGGTGGTGTTGAGCTCGAGCTCCGCCGTTCCGCTTTCAGCATCTCCACGCAAAGCCGCGCGGCTGATCAGGACCGAACCGGCACCATAGCGCTGCGCCAGGCCCGCGAGCTTTTGCAGATCACCGGCTGCCGCTTCTTCCGCCGAGATCGACAGGATGTCGCTGAGGTCCCCCAGCGGCACGATCAAGGGAACAAGGCCGTCGCTCACATCCCGACGCGACCAAACATCCAGCCAGTCGTTCCCACCTTCCCAGAGGACGGCGGTGTCGCCGGCTTCTTGAAGCGGCAGAACCACCACGGGCTTGCTTTTGGTCTCGGCAAAGCCGATCCCGCTATTCCGCAGCAGGCGCCTGATCTCATCGGGCCGGAAGCGGTAGGTGATGTTGGCCAGATAGCGGACGGAGGACGTCCGCTCACGCGCAACCGAAAAATCCACTGTGTAATTGGCAATCTGGTTGGATGTCAGCTGCGGCACTTTCGGCAGATCCTGATTCGGCACCAATCGCTGCATCAACAGCGCGTAGGCATCGAGGTAGCCCTTTTCCAGAGCCGCATCGCGGGCGCTGGCCGCCGCCGCAGCGGTGGCATCGACGGGCACATTCCTGACCGTGAAGACCTCGGCAGCCATGGCAGGCCCAGGCGGAGCTGCAGCCAAAAGAAGGGCCAGCGTCAGGACTGGCGCCGAAAAAAACCTGCTTATGCTTTTAGTAAAGCGGCGAAACCGCATTGCAAACCGTCCCGGATAAAGTATTTTCGCGTCGCAATCGACGATATAAGGCCTTTTGCCCCACGTCGCCTAACATTACTACGCGAAGACGCCGGAGGACACCATAACAAGCGGATCGAAGCAGGACACCCCGCTGCGCAACACGACACAGCAAAGTTACAAGGCTGCTGGGGTCGACATCGATGCCGGGAATGCCTTGGTTGAAGCCATTAAACCGCTGGCAAAGTCGACCTCGCGGCCGGGTTCAAACGCGGGTCTGGGTGGATTCGGGGCGTTGTTCGACCTCAAGGCGGCGGGTTTCAAGGACCCGTTGCTGGTGGCCTGCAATGACGGTGTCGGCACAAAACTCATGATCGCCATCGCTGCCGGTGAGCACAGCCGCGTGGGTATCGACCTGGTCGCCATGTGTGTGAACGATCTCGTTGTCCAGGGCGCCGAACCTCTGCTTTTTCTGGACTATTATGCGACCGGCAAGCTCGACGTGGAAACCGGACGGGATATCATTGCCGGGATTGCCGAGGGCTGTAAGCAGGCCAATTGCGCGCTGATCGGTGGCGAAACCGCCGAAATGCCCGGCATGTACGAGGGCGGCGATTACGACCTCGCCGGCTTTGCGGTTGGCGCTGTGGAACGGGATCAGGTTCTCAGCGAAGACAGAGTCTCCAAAGGCGACGTCGTCCTCGGCCTGGCATCGAGCGGACTGCACTCCAACGGTTTCTCGCTGGTGCGAAAGGTGATAGCCGACAACGGTCTCGATTACGCCGCGCCCTGCCCCTTTTCGCCCGGCGAAAGCCTGGGCGAGGCTCTTCTGGAACCCACCCGAATCTATGTGCGCGGTTGCCTGGACGCGGTGCGCGGCGGCGGCGTGACGGCGCTGGCTCATGTCACCGGCGGCGGCTTCATTGAGAATCTGCCACGGGTCTTACCGGACCATCTGGCAATCGAAATCGAGGGCCTGCCTTGGCAGATGCCGGAGGTTTTCCCGTGGCTCGCGGAGCTCGGCGGGATCGTTCCGGAGGAAATGGTCCGTACCTTCAACTGCGGTATCGGCATGGCTGTCGTCTGCGAAGCCGAGAAGGCGGAAGGCGTCACAGAGTGCCTCGAAGCCGCCGGGGAAACGGTCTTTCGGATCGGCCAGGTGGTCGAGAAAGCCGACAACGGGCCAGCCGTCATCTTCCATGATCTCACTGATGCCTGGCCAAGCGCAAAAGCCCAAGCAGCCACGAATCAGGCCGGGAAATGACGGATCGCCTGAAAGTGGGCGTGGTGATCTCCGGTCGCGGGAGCAACCTGCAGGCCCTGCTCGACGCCTGTGCCCGGACCGATTTCCCAGCGGAGATCGTTCTGGTGATCTCCAACAATCCGGATGTGGAAGGCCTGCGCCGCGCTCAGCGGGCCGGTGTCGCGACGGAAACCATCAATCATCGTGGCTTTGGTGACCGGCAGAGCTTCGAGCGTGCGCTGACGGCTGCGATGGAGCAAGCCGGCGTGGAACTTGTCTGTCATGCCGGCTTCATGCGGATTGTCACAGCGGAGTATCTGGCCCATTGGCACAACCGGCTGATCAACATCCATCCCTCGCTGCTACCGGCGTTTCCGGGCCTGGACACCCATCAACGAGCGCTAGACGCAGGAGTCAAGCTGCACGGCTGCACGGTCCATTACGTGCGCGAGGAAGTCGATGTCGGCCCGATTATCGGCCAGGCCGCCGTTCCAGTCCTGGACGGCGATGACGAAGACGGGCTGGCCGCCCGCGTTCTCACCGCGGAACATCAACTCTATCCCCTCTGTCTCAAACTCGTCGCGGAAGGCCGGGTTCAGGTTGAAGGGGATATCGCGAGAATCCAAGGCCCGGCCGCGGCCAACTCACAGATTTTCTTAAGCCCGGCCAGCTAGCTTGATGCGCTTACCAACGTTTTCTGGGACTTGCGCTGTTAAAATCCGCCGGGTAAGTTCCGGCATATTATTCCAGCGGCGATAGAGCCTTAGCGAGGGGAATCCGTTCCATGAATGATGACGAAATGCTTGCCGAACACCAACGCGCCTGGGCCGGATTTGTCCGTGTGTCGACGATTTCGACCGCTGCCATCATCGTCCTGCTGATTGTATTAGCGATTGTGACGCTTTAGTCAAACGCCGCAAGCGACTGTAAAGAAATAAGAAAAGGGCGAAGCCATTGTCGGCTCCGCCCTTTTTTTTCGTCTATCGGCTTCAGGTTCAGCCTATGTCGCGTTTGCCTGCATTTTCCGGCCGATCCGAACGCGTTAGCCGACGATCTCTTCATCAGCAAAGAAGAATTTGATTTCCTCAGCTGCCGTCTCAGGCGCGTCCGAACCATGCACAGAGTTTGCTTCGATGGATTCGGCGAATTCGGCACGGATGGTTCCGGGAGCCGCGTCAGCAGGGTTGGTTGCCCCCATGACTTCACGGTTCTTGGCAATGGCATTCTCGCCCTCAAGAACCTGCACCACAACCGGACCGGAGACCATGTAGCTGCAAAGATCGCCGTAGAAGGGGCGCTCTTTATGAACGGCGTAGAAACCCTCGGCCTGAGCCTGTGTCATGTGAATGCGCTTGGAAGCGACCACACGCAGGCCGGCGTCTTCAAATTTGCTGATGATCTTGCCGGTCAGGTTCCGTTTGGTGGCGTCCGGCTTGATGATGGAAAAAGTACGCTCGATGGCCATCTTCTTGGCTCTCCTCGGTTGCTTGAACCCGCAAATAGCGAGCTCCAGGTATGAATAGGCGTTGAATTTCGCGCGCGTTATAGCCTCACAGAGATGCCACTGCAATAACTGCGTCACGGCGACCAAGCCACCGGAACCAAGCCAGGGTGCATCGGCAGCCCGCGCAGGCTGGCGGTTCGGATACAGAGGGTCTTTCGCCACCTTTGCCCGCCGTGCTATCACCCCGCCTGTCATGCTGCATATCAAAGAAATAACCCAACGGGTTGAGGGCCGCCTGCTGTTCGACCGGGCCACCGCCGTCGTTCACAAGGGCGAACGGGTCGGCTTCGTCGGCCGCAACGGATCGGGTAAGTCCACCTTGCTGCGCCTCATCATGGGGACCACGCCGCTCGATGGCGGCGATATCGTGGTTCCGAAAGGCGCCAGCGTCGGCACAGTCGCCCAGGACGCCCCCTCGGGTCCGACCTCCCTGATCGACACGGTTCTGGCCGCCGACGTGGAACGGGCATCGCTGTTGCAAGAAGCCGAAACGGCCGAAGATCCGGGACGCATCGCCGAGATCCACGAGCGCCTGGCCACCATCAAAGCGGAAACCGCGCCGGCGCGCGCGGCCCGTATTCTGGCCGGCCTTGGCTTCAGCGAAGAAGCTCAGCAACAGCCCTGTTCTTCGCTCTCCGGCGGTTGGCGCATGCGCGTCGCCCTGGCGGCGTTGCTGTTCACGGAACCCGATCTACTGCTTTTGGACGAGCCAACCAATCACTTGGACCTGGAGGCCACGCTCTGGCTGGAAGGCTACCTCAAGGGCTATCCGGGCACATTGCTGCTGGTTTCGCACGACCGGAATCTCTTGAACAACATCGCGCAGAGAACACTGCATTTAGAACAGCTTAAACTGAATCTCTACAACGGAAACTACGATCGCTTCGAGCGCACCCGGCGGGAAAACCAGGAACGTCAAGCGGCCATGCGCACCAAACAGATCGCCGAGCGCCGCCATATCGAGAGCTTCGTCGAACGTTTCCGGGCCAAGGCGAGTAAAGCCCGCCAAGCCCAATCGCGCCTGAAGGCCCTGGCGCGGATGGAACCCATCGCCAGCGCGATTGAGGAGCGCACCACGACCTTTGATTTTCCGACCCCGGTGCAGCTTTCACCGCCCCTGATCAATCTGGAAAACGCGTCGGTCGGCTACAGTCATGACACGCCGGTCCTGACCAACCTCAACCTGCGTATCGATATGGACGACCGGATCGCCTTGCTGGGCGCCAACGGCAACGGAAAGTCCACTTTTATCAAGCTTTTGGCGACGCGCCTTAAACCAATGACCGGACGGCTGGTGAAGTCCTCCAAGCTGAAGGTCGGTTACTTTTCCCAGGACCAGGCCGACGAACTGGATCTGAACGGGACACCGCTGGAGCACATGGCCCGGGCTCTGCCCATGGAGACGGAAACCAAGCTTCGCAGTCATCTCGGCCGTTTTGGCTTCGGCCAGGAGCACGCCACGACCAAGGTCGGAAAGCTGTCGGGTGGCGAGAAAGCCCGCCTGCTCTTTGCCCTCATGACCCGCGACAAGCCCCACGTGCTGCTGCTCGACGAACCGACCAACCATCTGGACGTGGATGCCCGGCAGGCCTTGATCCAGGCTATCAACGGCTTCGACGGAGCAGTGATCCTGGTATCCCATGATCCGCACCTGATCGAGCTCTCGGCGGACCGGCTCTGGCTGGTGGCGGAGGGCGGCGTCAAGAGCTATGACGGCGATATGGAGAGCTACCGGCAACTGCTTCTGGAACAGCGACGGGATGAACGCGCCAGAGCGCGCAGCGACCGGCGAGAGCGCGACCCTGCGGCCAATGGATCGGGTCAGGACAAACAGCAAAGCCTGAGCAAGAAAGAAAAGCGCAAAGCCGCCGCCGATGCGCGCGCCGCCGCCTCCGACCTGCGCAAGAAGGTCAAGTCCGCAGAACAGAAGGTCGAGCGCCTCGAGCAGCAGAAAAAGGACCTCGAAATCAAACTGGCAGATCCGAAATTTTACGACGCATCGACGGCGGACCTTGAAGCCATGCAGATTAAGTTCGGGCAGATTTCCAAGGCAATCGCCGACGCGGAACAGGTCTGGATGGAAGCCCAAAGCGCGCTGGAAGAGGGCTGAACGCCCAAATGTCGGCTCTCGAATTCTGCCATGTTTTCATGTTTGTGGAGCCGGGTGCACCCGAAGCGTCGAGCTTGGACGATCTTGGCCTGAGAGAAAGTTACCGCCGGGCGCATCCTGGCCAGGGGACGGCGAATGTCTGCTATTGCTTCGACAATGCTTTCCTGGAGCTCCTTTGGGTCACCGACTGGGCGGCCATAACCTCCCCGGCCGTCGCCAGGACCGGTCTGGCCAAACGGGCGGACTGGCAGCAGAACGGGGCGAACCCCTTCGGCATTGCCTTGCGCAGTGCTGGCGTTGCGCCCTTCCCGACCTGGGACTACAAGCCCCCCTACCTTCCGGCCGGAAAGTCTATCCCGATTGCTCTTTCGAGCAAGGATCCCACCCAGCCGCTGCTCTTCATCTCGCCCGGCAATGCCCGCCCCGACCAATGGCAGGATGGCCGGGCCGGCAATCGCCAATGCGCCGCCGGTCTCAGTGAGGTCAAGAAACTGGAACTCTCGTTCGCGGACGGCGTTCAGCCCTCTGACGATCTGCAAGCCCTGCTGGATGCCGAGCCCCTTGCTCTTGGAGTTGGACATGCTGGTCCTGGGCCAAAGTTGACCCTGACACTCACAAGATCTGACGGCGGTCCGGACCAACACCTGGAGTTGCCGGCGATGACATGGATCGACGCCTAAGGTCGACGTGCTAGGCCTTCTGACTCCAGCGGCCTTCTTCGTCCTGCTGCCAATAAGTGACCTGATGCCCGGCTTCCTTGTAGCCGCTCCACTGCTCACGTGCCACCTGCACCGCATTCTGCGCCTTGCCGTCGAACAAAACCGCACAGAGCTGAAAATCTTCCAACTGTTGCGACGTCGCCCCATCGGTCAGAAAAAGGACCTCGGCCTGGTTCGGTCGTTCATCCTCGACCGTCAGCCATACCGGCTGACGCCCGGGATATCCATCCTTCTTGGAGCCATGGGGCAGGAAAGACCGGTCATGGTAGCTCCAGAGATGGCCGTTCAGGGCCTCAACTCTGGCGTCTGAACCGGCCTTTACGACGGCCTTCTGGCCACGCTCGAGGGTCTTCTCCAGCATTTGTGGCAGCGCGGCTTCAAGGGTGCTGCGCGTCATATGGTAGAAACGAACCTCGGTCATGGCGCCCGCGTTCAGCCCTCCTGTCAGCCCTCGTAGCGATCGGCAACGAGACGATCCAGAAGGCGAACACCAAAGGCGGTGGCGCCGCGCGGCACCGTCGGCGCATCCTTGGACGACCAGGTCACACCCGCGATATCGATATGTGCCCAGGGCACATCCTTCTGGATAAAACGTTGGAGGAACTGAGCCGCGGTGATCGAACCCGCGCCCCGGCCACCGATATTCTTCATATCCGCCGCGTCACAGTCGATCAGCTTGTCGTAGTCCTCGCTCAGCGGCATCCGCCAGACATTCTCGCCCACCGACTTCCCGGCTTTTCCGAGAGACTCAGCCAGATCGTCGTCATTCGAGAAGACACCTGCGTGGCTGTTGCCCAACGCGATAATGATGGCGCCGGTAAGCGTGGCGAGATCGATCACCATGCGCGGCTTGAACTTCTCCTGGGTGTACCAGAGGGCATCGGCCAGAACCAAACGGCCCTCGGCATCGGTATTCAAGACTTCAATGGTCTGGCCGGACATGGAGGTCACGATGTCGCCGGGCCGTTGTGCATTGCCGGACGGCATGTTTTCCACCAGTCCGCAGACAGCGACCACGTTGGTCTTGGCCTTACGGCCCGCCAGGGCCTTCATGAGGCCGACCACGACGCCGGAACCGCCCATGTCCCACTTCATATCTTCCATGCCGGCGGCGGGCTTGATCGAAATACCGCCGGTGTCGAAGGTGACGCCTTTGCCGACAAAAGCGATGGGGCGCTTGTCCTTGGCCTTGAGGGCGCCTTCCCAGCGCATGACCAGCAGCTGAGACTCGCGCTCAGACCCCTGCCCGACCCCGAGCAAGGCGCCCATGCCTAGTTTGGCCATCTCCTTTTCACCGAGCACTTGCACCTTTACGCCCAGCGACGTCAGTTCCTTGGCGTGCTGAGCCAGGGTCTTGGGATAGAGAATGTTGGCAGGCTCGGAGACCAGGTCGCGCGTCATGAAAACACCATCGGCAACCTTACTCAGCGTCCCGAAAAGCTTCCGGGCCTTGGGCGCAGACTCGACCATATAGGTGAGTTTGGCGAGCTTCGGCTTCTTTTCCGGCTTTTCCTTGGTTTTGTACTTATCGAAGCGGTAAGAGCGCAGCAGTGCGCCGTAAGCGCTGTGCGCGGCCCGTTCCGTCGGATCAAGCGCGCCGCCGGCCACCGAGTCGATTATCACCGCGGCTTCCTTCTCGCCAACCGACACCAGGTGCTTGTAGATCGAGCCCCCCAGGTTCTCCAGGTCCCGGTCGGTCATTTCAGCAGGATCGCCCAAGCCTGCCAGCAGAATCCTGCTGTTTGCGATGTTGGCAGGTGCCAGAACCTCAAGCAATTCGCCCTTTTTACCGCTGTACGCATTCGCCTTTATGGCCTTAGAGACGGCGCCGCTGGTGGATTTGTCGAGTTGGGCGGCGGTCGGAGATAGCTTGCCACCTTTCATAACACCCGTGACGATTGCGGCACTTTTCGGGAGAGCCGGCGCAGCGAAGGAAATTTTCATGATGGGGTTCTCGGACTGTTGCTGTGGAAGGTGGGAAACGGATTTGTGATGACCAGCGACAAATTAACTCAATAATGCGATATCGGTCACTCATTTCCCTGTCAATGATGAGTTTGTGACGCCAAACGCTGCCCGCAAGGCCCTGAGAGGGCCCCGGATGAACCCCGGAAGCAGCGGGCGGCGGACTCTCGAGTTCAGTTTGATCCGCTAAAGGCTTCCATTATCAATAAAAGATCTGGCAAAAGGTCTGGACGTCAGGACTCAGTTCCGGCTATCTCTCTAGCTGCATCGGGCTGATCGAAGAGTAAATGCATACCCTCACGCGTCACATACTGGGGCAGCTGACCGCCGCCACCCTTTCCGTCACATTGGCGTTGACCTGTGCCATCTGGCTTATGCAGTCGCTACGGCTGCTCGACTACATCGTCAATCGCGGCCTTCAGGCGACGACGTTTCTGTATTTCGTGGCCCTCCTCCTGCCTTCGTTTCTCAGTATCGTTCTGCCGATTGCCGCCTTTTGCGCGACGCTTTTCGTATACTACAAGCTGACCGCGGACCGCGAGCTGATCGTGATGCGCTCGGCAGGCTTCTCTCAGTCCGATCTGGCGCGCCCCGCGCTCATCCTGGCAGCCGTGATCACGGCTGCCGGATACCTGATATCGGTATACCTGCTGCCCGTCTCTCACCGTGAATTCCGGGACCTGAAGTATCAGCTCAGCAACGAGTATTCAGCGGCCATCCTGCAGGAAGGCGTTTTCAACACGCTCACCGACGGTATTACGATTTTCGTGCGCGAACGCAGCCTGAACGGCGCTCTGAAAGGCATTCTGGCCCACGACAACCGGGATCTCGACAATCCGGTCACCATGATGGCCGAGACCGGTACGCTCCAGCGCAGCGACGAAGGCCCGCACATTGTGCTGCAAAACGGCAACCGGCAGGTCGTGGACATCAAGAACGGCCGTTTGCAGATGCTCTATTTCGACAAATACTCCTTTAATCTGAGCCAATTCGAAACAGCCTCCAAGGGGCGGGATCTGAGCCGGCGGGAGCAAACAATTATTCAGCTCCTAAACCCCGACCCCCGACTACCGGCCCGTTCGCAGCGAACGCACATCGCGGAAGCCCATCAACGCATGGCCTATCCGCTCTACACGATTGCCTTTGTCCTGGTGGCGCTCGCCTCGTTGCTATCCGGAGAGTTCTCGCGCCGCGGCCAGGTGAAACGCGTCGTGGCGGCGATCTTTTGCGTGGCCTTACTGCAGATTAGTCTGCTGACCTTGAATGATTACGCGAAAGCCTCGCTCTCCGTAATCCCGGCGATGTACGCCACGCCGCTTAGCGCAATCGCCGTGGCCCTGATATTCGTGCTCCGGGACAGCCGGCGCAAAGCGGTCTCGCCGCCAGGTGAACAGGCCATGGCCGGCGCATGATAGCTACAGCGATTCCTTCGCCGCGAAACCTGCGGCTGTCACCGACGCTTCTGTGGTACATCGGGCGGCAATATCTCAGCCTCTTCATGATGTTCTTTTTCGGTCTGGCGACCGTGATCCTCCTGATCACAGTGGTCGACGTTATTGACCGGGTGTCGGGCAAGGGCGCCGATCTGGGAACCATGCTGCAGCTCGCATTTATGAAGCTGCCCTATCTGACACAGGAGGTCATGCCCTTTACCGCCCTTTTTGCGGCCCTGACCACCTTTTGGCGCCTTACCAGATCTCACGAACTGGTGGTGACGCGCTCGGCGGGGGTGTCGGTGTGGCAATTCCTGCTGCCCGTGCTGATCGCAGGCTTGCTGCTAGGCGCGTTGACCACGTCACTGCTCAACCCGGTCGCCTCGATCCTGCTGGGCCGCTACGAGGCGCTTGAGAGCACCTTCAAAGGTAAATCCAGCTCGACCTTCTCGATCTCGAAAACCGGCCTCTGGTTGCGCCAGCCTGGAGAAAGAGGGCAACCCGGAGAAAACGGACAGTCGGTCATCCATGCGGTGTCGGTCACGCCGGACACGATGGTTCTTAACAACGTGATCGTTTTTAAATACGAGGAGGACGATCGCTTCATTGGGCGGATTGATGCAAAGACCGCGGAATTGCGGGATGGACGCTGGATCCTTTTTGACGCCTGGGAGACCGCTCCGGGCGTACCGGCGGAGTTCTTCGACAGCACGGAACTGAGCACAGACCTGACCATCGAGAAAATCCAGGAAAGCCTGGCAGATCCGCAGACTATTTCCTTCTGGAGCCTCCCGAGTTTCATCGCCTTGATGAAGGAAGCGGGTTTCTCGGCCGTCCGCCATCAGCTCCAGTTCCACCGCCTTTTGGCGACCCCGTTCCTGTTGATCGCCATGATTCTTCTGGCCGCGAGTTTTTCACTCCGGCCTCAGCGGCGCGGCCGCGTCGGTCTGGTTCTCCTGGGCGGTGTCATGACCGGATTTCTCTTCTACTTCGTCTCCAATTTCGTGTTTACACTCGGGCTGTCAGGCAAGATTCCTGTCATATTGGCGGCCTGGCTGCCGTCAGGAGTCAGCATGATGCTGGGTGTTGCGGCACTCCTACACCTGGAGGATGGCTAGGATAGTGATTGTTCGGGGGAACAGTTTCAGGGGTTACCTAACGATAGCGCTGACGGTCATTTTTGCGACCTTTGCGCTGCCTGCCGCCGCGCAGTTCTCCGTCGATGATCTCGACAGCGATACACCGGCACTGATCAGCGCCGATCAGGTGACTTTCGACGAAAAACTGAACATCGTGACGGCCTCAGGCAACGTCGAGATTTCGCAAGGCGACAGGGTCGTCAAGGCCGACGCGGTTTCCTACAACATGAACACGAACGTGGTCTCGGCAACAGGCAACGTCGCTTTGTTGGAACCGACCGGCGACGTTGTCTTTGCCGAGTACATCGAACTGACCAAAGACCTGAGCGAGGGTTTCATTCGCGACATTCGCGTTCTTCTCTCGGACCGCAGCCGTCTGGCCGCGGCACAGGGTCAACGAAGCGGTGGCAACCGGACGGTTCTGAACAAAGCAATTTTCAGTCCCTGTAATCTTTGCAAGGACGACCCGAGCAAGGCACCACTCTGGCAGCTCAAGGCAAACAAAGTCGTCCATGATCAGGCAGAGAAGGAAATACGCTATTACGACGCCAGGATGGAAGTCTTCGGCATACCGGTTGCTTACAGCCCATATCTCTCGCACCCGGATCCGACGGTTAAAAAGAAAAGCGGCTTCCTGGCTCCAACTTTCCGCAACTCGGACACTCTCGGCGTTAGCGCTCAGGTTCCTTACTTCTGGAACATCGCCCCGAATCAGGACCTGACCTTTGCGCCGATCATCACATCGGAACAAGGACCGGTTGCCGCCGGTGAATACCGGCACCTTTTTACCAACGGGATTCTCGACATCAGTGGCAGCGCAACCATTGCAGACCGGGAGGACAGCAACAACGAGGTCGAGGAAAACAGATTTCGCGGGCACATTGACGCCGAAGGCCGCTTTGATATTGACGAAACCTGGCGCTGGGGCTTCGACGCGAGACGCGCCAGCGACGACACCTACCAGCGGGTTTACGATTTCGGATCTGACCGGACCCTGACCAGCCGCGCTTTTGTCGAGGGTTTCAGAGGACGCAATTACGCCGCGGTCAACAGTTTTGCTTTCCAGGGACTTCGAGAGAGCGACAAAAGCGATGAATCGCCGATCATCCTGCCTTTGGCCGACTATAACTTCATCAGCGAACCTCTCGTTGCGGACAGTGTCGCACGGCTTGACGCCAACCTGCTGGCACTGACGCGCCCCGAAGGTCGTGACAGCCGACGCGCATCGATTATCGGAGGTTGGGATCTTCCCTTCACCTCGCCCTTGGGCGATAGCTACAAAATCACGGCGCAGGTGCAGGCCGACGCCTACTGGGTTAACGGCGTCGACCCCGACAGCGACGCTGTCAATCCAGACGGCTCGACGTTCGACGGCTTCACCGGCCGTGTCTTCCCGCAGCTGGCCGCGGAATGGCGCTATCCCTGGATTCAGACCAATGAGAGCTTCAGCCAGGTCGTCGAACCCATTGTACAGGTCATTGCGGGGCCAAACGGCTCCAACCCGGGTGAAATTCCAAACGAAGACAGCCGCGACTTCGAATTTGACGACACAAACCTTTTCAGCCTGAACCGCTTTGCCGGACTTGACCGTGTCGATTCCGGGAGCCGGGTGAACTATGGTTTTAAGTGGAACCTTTTCCAGGGTTCCGGCTCCGGTTCCAGCGAAGCCTTCATTGGGCAGAGTTACGCGCTGAAAGAAAACGATGAATTCAGTGAAAACTCGGGTCTGTCGGACCATTTCTCCGACTTTGTCGGACGCGTTCGGATAAGCCCGATTGAAGAAATTGACCTGCTTTACCGCTTCAGAGTCGACGATGAGGACTTTGAAGCCCGTCGGAACGAACTTGACCTCAGGGTCGGTCCACGGCTCTTGAACTTCGGTGTCAATTATCTCTTCCTGAGCGATACGAACGAAGTTGACGAGTTCGATGATCGCGAAGAACTTACGGTCCGCGTCAACTCGCAACTAAGCGAATACTGGTCGGCCTTTGCGTCGCACCGCCGCGATCTCGAAGAGAAGAGTTCACTGGAAACACGGATCGGCCTGACCTATCAGGATGAGTGTTTTCTGATCGAGGGCATAGTTGAGCGAACTTTCTTCAACGACCGCGATCTCGAACCAGAGGACACCTTTGCGGTACGCTTTGTTTTCAAACACTTAGGTGAGTTTTCTACCAACTGAACCGAATGTAAGCCGAAGCCAAACCAGAAAGTGACTCTTTCGAGACCGCTGGAAGCTGTAGTTAGCTGAGCTTATAATGTATATCGATTGAATATGGCTCACAGCGGCACCGACATAATGACGTTTTTCCGACCGAGACACGCGCTCACACTTACCTTTTGGATCACATTGGTTCTGGCCACACCGGCCTCGGCGCAAGACATGCTGCGCCCGGCAGCGGTTGTAAACGATGAGGTCATCTCGGTTCTCGACCTGACTCAACGGGCGAGGCTGACCCTGCTCGCGACACGTCAAGAAGATGGACCGGAGGTCCGGCGCCGCCTGATCCCGCAGGTACTCCGCCGTCTGGTCGATGAACGTCTCCAACTGCAAGAAGCCGAACGGCTGGAAATCGTGGTAGAGGACCGGCAGGTGGAGGCGGCACTGGCGGATCTGGCAAACCAGAACAAGATGAGCCGCGACCAGTTCATAAGCTTTCTCCGTCGGCGAGGCGTTCTCGCAACAACGATTTCCGATCAGATCCGCGCACAGATCGCCTGGTCAGTGGTGGTTTCCCGTCGCCTTCGTCCCTCGGTCAATATTTCAGACGAGGAGATCCAGGAGGTTGTCGACCGGGTTTCAACCGATGCCGGCGCCGTACAGCGCCGGGTCGGCGAGATCTTCCTGGCGGTCGAAAACGCCCAACGCGAAGCCGAAGTGCGTGAAAATGCGAACCGCCTGATCACGCGTTTGCGCGAAGGGGCCAATTTCGGGACTCTTGCACGGCAGTTTTCCCAAGCCGCAAGCGCTTCTCTCGGTGGTGATCTTGGCTGGGTTGCCCAAGGCGAACTCCAACCGGAACTCGACCAGGCACTGGCAGTCGCGACACCCAACAGCGTCGTTGGTCCGATCCAGACAACCTCCGGCTTTTACCTTCTGAATTACCTTGAACAAAGGCAGAGCGGCCAGGAGGAGACGCTCAACCTGAAGCAGGTTCTCTTCGCGCTACCGACGTCTCCGACTGCCGAACAAATTGAAGGAGCGCGGACCCGTGCGGCGGGAGCGAGAGCGCAGATGATCAGTTGCGAAGCCACCGACGAGGTTGCAACGGCCATTGGCAGCCCCGGCTCAGGTGACCTTGGAGCAGTCAAGACGACTGATCTTCCCCCGGCTTTGAGAGCTGCCGTAAGTGATCTGGCGACCGGCGAACCAAGCCAGCCGGTCGAAGTATCGGGCGGCGTCTCTGTCTTGATGGTTTGCAGCCGCAGTGGCAGCGACTCGAGTGTCGATCGCTCACGGATCGTGAGGACCCTGACCAACCAGCGGCTGGATGTGCTGGCACAACGCTATCTTCAGGACCTGCGCCGGGCAGCCAACGTGGATATTCGTATATGAGCGCAGATGTCGGGACCCGGGACACTACGGGGTCTGGGACTGGCTCTGGACCGCTCGCCGTCACAATGGGAGAACCGGCGGGAATTGGAGGAGAGATACTCCTCAAAGCCTGGCAGGCTGCGTCCGCAAACGACCTGCGCCCCTTTTTCGCAATCGACGACCCTGCACGCTTACAATCAATCGCTGACAGACTGGAGCTTCCGGTCGTGGTCCGCGAGATTTCCGCACCGGATGAAGCACGCCGCTGTTTCGACAAGGCCGTGCCGGTGTTTCCCCTTACACTGCCGAGAGACGTAAAAGCGGGCCACCTGGATCCGGCAAACGCCCCGGCCGTGCTTTCGAGCATCGAGCGCGCGGTGAGCTTCGTGCAGGCCGGCGAGGCTTCCGGTCTCGTTACCAGTCCTATTCACAAAAAGAACCTCTATGCGGCGGGTTTCGCGCATCCGGGTCATACGGAGTACCTGACCCAGTTAGCAGGTTCAGACAAACCGGCGGTCATGATGCTCGCCTGTCCGGGCCTCAAAGTCGTACCGGTTACAATCCATCTGGCTCTCAAAGACGCTATTGTCAGCTTGAGCGAAGACGCTATCCTGCATGCGGGCCGAACCACGGCAGAGGCTCTCATGCGTGATTTTGGGATCGCGGCCCCCAGGCTCGCGGTTGCGGGCCTGAACCCGCACGCCGGGGAGGATGGCGCGATGGGACGCGAGGAAATCGAGATCATCCGGCCCGCTGTAGAGCGCCTTGCCCAAGAGGGCATCGATATTACCGGCCCCCTGCCCGCCGATACGCTATTCCACGCCGACGCGCGCAGCCGCTACGACGCGGTTCTCTGCATGTATCACGATCAGGCACTCATCCCTTTGAAGACCATCGACTTTGATCACGGTGTCAACGTGACCCTTGGTCTCCCCTTTGTCCGGACATCGCCCGACCATGGCACGGCATTGGGAATTGCGGGAAGCGGACAGGCCCGGCCAGACAGCATGATCGCCGCATTGCAGATGGCAGGCGCCATGGTTGCAAGCCGGTCGACTTCGAGCTTATAGGATACCACGGCAATGCCGTCGCCATCCGACATGCCTCCAGCACGAACAGAGCTGCCGCCCTTGCGCGAAACCATCGCAAAATACGGACTGGGCGCCCGCAAAGCCCTCGGACAACACTTCCTGCTTGATATTAATCTGACGCGCCGGATCGCCCGCGCGGCAGCGCCTTTGGACCAGGGGACCGTCATTGAGATTGGACCCGGTCCGGGGGGACTGACGCGTGGGCTTCTGGAGGAAGGTGCGCGGAAGGTCATTGCGATTGAGAAGGACAGCCGATGCCTGGAGGCCTTGCGGGAAGTTGCCGCCGCCTACCCCGGTCGGCTTGAACTGATTGAGGCCGATGCTCTGAAAATCGACATCAGCCGGCTTGGCGACGGACCTCGCCAGATCGTCGCCAATCTTCCCTACAACGTCTCGACAGCACTGCTGATTCAGTGGCTGACGCTCATCAACAAAGATGCCTCGGCCATCACACGCCTGACCTTGATGTTTCAGAAGGAAGTGGCGGAGAGGCTGGCCGCCGTGCCGCGCAGTAAGGACTACGGACGCCTGTCGATCCTGGCCCAGTGGCTTTGTGAGATCCGTTTGCTCTTTGATGTGCCGAAACAGGCTTTCACACCACCACCGAAAGTGATTTCGACCATCGCCAGCCTGAAACCAAGGTCGGAACCGCTCTCTCCAGCACGGATGCCGACGCTGGAACAGATAACTGCAGCCGCCTTCGGTCAGCGCCGCAAGATGCTGAGGCAAAGCCTGAAAAGCACGTCGCAGGACGTGACAGATCTTCTGGCGGACTGCGCTATTGAAGAGACAAAACGGGCCGAGGAACTCACAGTCGAGGAATTTTGCGCCCTGGCGCGCGCGGTTGATCAAAAAAAAGCAGGCTCCTGAAGATAGCGCTGGCGCGCGCCTGACCGGCTTCGGCCTCAGCTACGGCGCGCGGAGTGTCTCCACGAAATCGCGAAGCCCGACACGCCGCTCACGTCGGAGACGCTCGGCATGCAGGATCGACTGAACATCCGCCAGGCTTTGAGCGATATCATGATTTACGATGATGTAATCGTACTCGGCCCAGTGACTGAGCTCGTCCGCCGCTTTGGCCATCCGGCTGCGCACGACATCTTCGGGATCCCGGGCGCGCGCATAGAGACGGCGCTCCAACTCCTTTACCGAAGGCGGCAGGACAAACACCCGAACCAGATCCCTGGGGGCCTTATCCGCAACCTGTTGCGTGCCCTGCCAATCGATATCGAAAAGAACATCGCGGCCAGCCTGCAAAGCCTTCTCGACCGGCTCACGGGGCGTCCCATAGCGGTGATCGAAAACCTGCGCATGCTCGAGCATTTCTCCGCGCGCGACCATGGCCTCGAACTGCTCGGAAGAAACGAAAAAGTAGTCCTTTCCATTCACTTCGCCCGGACGGCGTGGCCGCGTGGTCGCCGAGATGGAGAGTTCGAGATTGTCGTCTTTATCAAGAAGTTTGCGCGAGATCGTCGTCTTTCCGGCGCCCGATGGCGAGGAGAAAACGAGCATCAGTCCCCGGCGCTGAATATCGCCATGTTTCATTGTGGCTCGAACCATAGGGCTATTCCAGATTCTGTATCTGCTCGCGGAACTGCTCGATCGTTGCCTTGAGTTCCAGCCCGATCCGGGTCAGTTCCACATCCGAGGATTTTGAACAGAGCGTGTTGGCTTCACGGTTGAACTCCTGACACAGGAAGTCGAGCCGCCGGCCGCAAGGCCCCGCGTGGTTCAGGAGTTCCTGCGCCGCTTCAACATGTGAACGCAGACGATCCAATTCCTCGCGGATATCGGCTTTGGTGATCAGGAGAGCCGCTTCCTGTGCGAGACGCTCTTCCGGCAGCGCCGGCGATGCTTCCAACAAGGCCGTGACCTGATCACGCAGTCGCGCCCTGAGTGCATCGGGCTGCACAGCCGCGAGATCGGCCGCGCTTGAAATCAGATCCGAAATGCGCTGCAGCATCGCGCACACGACAGAGTCCAGGCGCAGTCCCTCTTCCTGGCGTGCCTCGCGTAACCTGGCGATGGCTGAAAAGAGGTCGCCTTTCATGGCCTCTTTCCGCGACTGAATCTGCTCCTCGGTTTCCTCGTCCTCGACGGCCTCGATCACCCCGCGCAAGCCGAGCAAACCATCAAGCCGCGCCGGCGCACTGGGCACCTCGGTCTCCAGCTCCGCAATCACGTCCTTGATCTGGTCGAGAACCTCGCGGTTGATTTGGAAGCTCGTGTTTTGCTTGCCCATATCCAAAGACAGGTTCAACTGAAAGTTCCCTCTGGCAAAGGCCTCCGACATGGTCGAGCGGACGACCGGATCGAGATCCTCGTATCCATTCGGCAATCTGCAGCGGAGGTCCAGATTGCGGCCGTTAACGCTCTTGATTTCCCACGACCAGGACGCAGAGCCGTCGCCGCCGTCTGCACGGGCGAACCCCGTCATGCTGGACAGAACACCTGTATTTTCCGACACTCGATACGCCCCGATATGAATATGATTCCAATGCGCAGCCTTTATATACGCGGCGCTGCCCGACAACAACATCTGCCCCGACACCGCGAAACCCAGTTCCTGCGAAGCTTAGATACTGCGAAACTCAAACACTCAACGCTCCAAGGCCATCATGCAAAACCCTAAATCGATCCTGATCACCGGCGCTTCCAGCGGAATCGGTGAGGCGCTCGCGCGCGAGTACGCAGCATCAGGCGTGCACCTGGCGCTCACCGGGCGTGACCCGAAGCGCCTGGAAGCTGTTGCAAGCGCGTGCCGCGAAGCCGGCGCTGACGTCACCACCTGCCTTCTAGATGTGCAGGATCGCAACGAACTGGGTGCCTGGACCCGTGAAGTTGACGCGACAGCGCCACTAGATCTCGTGATCGCCAATGCGGGCGTCTCCGCCGGCACTGGGCGGGCTGGCGAAACAGCGGAGCAGGCAAAACGGATCATGGCCATCAATGTCGACGGTGTTTTCAACACCATCCTGCCCGCCGTTGAGCAGATGAAAAACCGCCGTAGCGGGCAGGTCGCCATCATGTCTTCACTTGCCGGATTCCGTGGTTTTCCAGGCGCACCGGCCTACTGCGCAAGTAAGGCGGCCGTGCGCCTTTGGGGTGAGAGCCTGCGCGGCGAACTCTTTGCGCAGGGGATCGGTGTATCGGTGATCTGTCCCGGGTTCGTCCGCAGCCGGATGACGGCAGTCAACGAGTTCCCGATGCCGTTTCTGATGGACGCAGACCGCGCGGCGCGGATTATCCAGCGAGGCTTATCAAAGAACCGTCCACGCATCGCCTTTCCCTTCAGGCTTTATGCCGTGGTCTGGACTCTGGCGTTACTACCCTCGGTGCTGATTGATCCCATTCTGCGCCGTCTGCCGCAAAAAACCTGACCGGCGTTTATGGCTTTCAGTTTGCGACAGCGTTGGAGGCGAGTGAGATCTTGACCTCGGTCCCCTGCCCCGGTTCCGACTGAAGCTGAAAGTCGCCGCCGAGAAGCTTGGTGAACTCGGCTATCAGTGGCAGACCCAGGCCCGACCCCCGGTATTTGGAAGAGAGACCGTTTCGGATCTGACCGAAAGGCTTCATAATTTTCTCGAGGTCCTCGCGTGCGATCCCGATGCCGGTATCCTTTACCTCGATGACCAGTTGGTTGGATTCATCGCAAGAAATCCGGAGCGTAACCAAGCCATCGGCAGGTGTGAACTTCACTGCATTGGATAGCATGTTCAGGATGATCTGTTTGATCACGCGAGGGTCGCTTTCTATCGGCGGCAGATTCGGATCGACCTCTCTCTTGAGCGCAACACCCGCTTTTTCCGCCTCACCGCGGATCAGATCGCAACACTCAACGGTCAGCTTATCGACATCGAGATCCTGTTTATGCAGCTCAAACTCTCCGGCCTCAATCCTATTCATGTCCAGCAGGTCATTGATCAAAGTCAGCAGATGCTGGCCACTCTGGTGAATATCCGAGGCATATTCAATGTAGCGCGGCTTATCAATCGTACCCAGCGCCTGGGTCTTGATCATCTCGGAAAATCCAATAATGGCATTCAGTGGTGTGCGGAGCTCGTGACTGACGTTGGAGAGAAAGACGGTTTTTGAGGCATTAGCCTCTTCGGCGGCTTGCTTCTCCTTTGCAAGGATGTGCTTTTCCGCTTCCTGGAGGTCGGCGAGCCTTTGCTCATCCCTTACAAAGCGCTGAACTTTAAGATAGAGGAAACCGAGCACGCAGAGAATCGCACCAACGGAACCCAGCAGCATCAGGTAGTACCCTGAATTTCCGAATGGATCGATCGGCGGCAAAAACAGAGCGACACTTTGAACCCCGCGTATATCGCCAACCTGCCAATCGGTTTTGGGGCTGTCCTCATGACTGTTGTGACAGGCGACACAGCTCTCGGTCATCGTCACCGGAACTGCGTGCCGTAACACATCTTTCTGATCAATCGTGGTTAGCTGTGTGTAGCTGGCGTTGTCTCCGCTGCTCAAGGCCTCCAAAGCCGTGCGTTCGAATTCATCTCTCGGGCCACCGTCCGCGCGGGTCACAAAGGGATAATCGCTGTAAAAGCGAAAACCGGTCTCCAATCGGCGAGAGGAAAGCTCCCGCCCAAGCTCGATGGCCAGGGTCGCCGGATTCGGGATCGAATCGGTTTCCTCCAAATAGCGGTGCGACGCCATCACACCTGATTGACTCGCCCGCGTCACGACGACGGACGAGTAATACTCCCGGAAAGTGGTAATTGAATCCGCATAGGTCGAAGCCATAGCAACCGCGACCTCTGAGCGAATGTGACGGCTTCCCTGAATGAGCACAAACGCGAGAATAGCTGCAGCGAGAACAACGTACGCAAAGAGTATGCTTTTGGGATAGCGGAGTAGATATAAAAACACTCTATGCCGCTGAGTCATGTGTATCACCAGTAGAATCGTTTCAACACTAACGCTACAGCAACCGGAGTTACATTATGGTTAACGACCGGTAATCATCGCAGGCAGGAAAAAACGGATTTGTCGAAATTCAAACTCTCGGGAACGCCTATTTGCCGCCCGATCTCTTAAATCTGCGCCACTTGGCAACGTTTCTATTGTGTTGTTTTAGAGTCTTGGCAAAGGCATGGCCGCCTGTGCCGTCGGCAACAAAATACAGATAGCCGGTCGCTTCCGGATTCAGAACCGCCGCAAGGGCCGCACGTCCCGCATTGGCAATCGGTGCGGGCGGTAACCCGTTGATAACATAAGTATTATATGGGGATGGCTGTCTTAAGTCCCGACGGCTCAATTCACGCCCCAGCGGACGGACACCAAGGGTAATGCCATAGGTGACCGTGGGATCCGATTGCAGCCTCATCCCTTTGTTCAGCCGATTGACGAAAACGCCCGCAACGAGGGCACGTTCGTCGGCGACACCGGTCTCCTTCTCTACAATAGATGCGAGAATAACAGCTTCTTCGGGTGTTTTGATCGGCAGCCCCTCGGCCCTCGCCTCCCACAACTCCGACAGAACCTTATCCCGGGATGCCTTCATCCGCTCGAGAACAGACTGGCGGCTGTCGCCACGCCGGTAGTGATAGGTCTCCGGCAGCAAGGAACCCTCAGGCGGCACATCCTCCAAACTGCCTTCCAGGCCCTCCGCAGCCTCGATCAGGGCAACGGCTTCGTGGCTCGTGATCCCTTCGACGATCGTCAGCCGGCGCACCACGACTTCGCCACTCGCGAGGATCTCCGCAGCGCCACGCATGGAGACCGCGGCCGGAAAGGCATACTCGCCGGCTTTGAGCGAGCGCGCCTGGCCGAGAACCCGGACACCGATCTGAAACAGGCGTTCGTCTTCAATGACGTTTTCGTCCTCGAGCAGCTGCGCAATCCCCGCTAGGCCGCTGCCTGCCGGAATGAAGACAATCGACTGCTCAGGTAAAGGGCCGGGCCGCTCGAAGCGATCCCGGCCCTCAAACCAGACAAAACTGGCAACGACAGCTATGAGAACGACGGTGATCGCGACAAGGCCACCGAACCGTCTCCAGCTCATAGCTTCTAATCAGTTGCAGCGAGCACCAGGCTCGCATTCGTACCCCCGAAGCCAAAAGAGTTGGAAAGCGCGTACTTCACTTCCCGCTTCTTGGCCTCATGCGGCACGAGATCAACCCCTTCGCAACCCTCGGAAGGCTTATCCAGATTCAGCGTCGGTGGAACGACCTGATCCCGAAGCGCCAGGATGCAGAAGATAGACTCCACTGCGCCGGCAGCCCCAAGCAGATGCCCGATCGCGGATTTGGTCGAAGACATGCTCAGGCCACCGATATCATCCCCGAACAGGCGCTTGACCGCACCCAGCTCAATCTCGTCTCCCAAAGGAGTCGAAGTGCCATGAGCGTTGATGTAATCGATATCGCCAGGCTTCAGACTGGCACGTGCCAGTGCCGCGTTCATGGCCCGGAAGCCGCCATTGCCATCCGGCGGCGGCGCAGTGATGTGATGGGCGTCGCCCGAGAGACCATAGCCAACGACTTCGGCATAGATCTTGGCGCCACGCTTTTGGGCATGCTCGAGATCCTCGAGCACCACGACACCGGAGCCTTCGCCAATCACGAAGCCGTCCCGATCCACATCCCATGGCCGCGAAGCACGCTCAGGCGTATCGTTAAAGCCCGTCGAGAGCGCGCGTGACGCGGCAAATCCGGCCATGCCGAGCCGGCACACGGCTGCCTCTGCCCCACCTGCGACCATGACATCAGCGTCGCCGAGCATAATCAGCCGGGCAGCATCACCGATCGCATGCGCACCGGTCGAACAGGCGGTAACAGCCGAGTGGTTCGGACCGCGAAAGCCATAGCGAATTGAAACCTGCCCGGAGATCAAATTGATCAGCGCGGCGGGAATAAAAAACGGGGACAGCCTTCTCGCGCCCCGCTCTTTCAAGGTCACGGCACCGTCCGCAATGGTTTGCAGACCGCCGATACCCGAACCGATCATGACGCCGGTGCGCAGGAGGCTTTCCTCGTCCTCCGGCATCCATCCGGCATCCTCGACCGCCTGTTGGGCAGCTGCCATTCCGTACACGATGAAACGGTCAACTTTGCGCTGGTCCTTTGGCGCCATATAATCGTCGGCGTTAAAGTGACCTTCGTTAGTATCTCCACCACTGACCGCGCCTGCGATTCGTGACGGAATATCCGAAACATCGAACTCTGTGACGGCCCGAATGCCTGAGTTACCATTCAACAGGCGGTCCCAAACGTAGGGAACGCCTGATCCAAGCGGGGTAACAAGTCCGAGACCCGTGACGACGACTCGTCTCATAATTTACATTCAATAATTACAGGAAACTGCATTTTCCGGAAGCGGCACCGGGAAAAGCCCGGCACCCGCAAATCCGAAACTTCAGGCATTGTCCTGAATGAAGTCAATCGCATCCTTCACGGTGACGATCTTCTCCGCAGCGTCATCCGGGATTTCACACCCGAACTCTTCCTCGAAAGCCATAACGAGTTCGACGGTATCGAGACTGTCAGCCCCAAGATCGTCGATAAAACTCGCGGTGTCGGAAACTTTTGCCTCATCAACACCCAGGTGTTCGACGACAATCTTTTTTACACGTTCTGCAGTATCGTTGCTCATAAACCTTAGCCCTCAGATTTCGCTAGCGCTTCGTGGCGGGAAGCGGAGACCGATTCCGGTCGATTTGTCTCCTGCGGTGCAGCAGAGCGCCGCCTCTTATCATAGTTTTTCCGGGTTTGCCAACGGTCACGGACCAGATTATCCGAAACGCCCCCAAAACTCCGTCATATCATGGCCATTCCGCCGTTTACATGCAAGGTCTGGCCAGTCATATAAGCAGCTTCCTCGCTTGAGAGATATACCACCGATGCGGCGATATCTTCCGGCAAGCCAAGACGACCCGCTGGAATTCCGCTCAAGAGATGCTCATGCTGCTTTTCATCCAGCGCGTCGGTCATGGCCGTTTTAATAAAGCCCGGCGCGACGCAGTTAACGGTGATCCCACGCGAGGCGATCTCCTGGGCCAGGGACTTTGACATCCCGATCATGCCCGCCTTCGACGCAGCATAGTTCGTTTGTCCCGGATTTCCGGTGACCCCGACGATCGAGGTGATACCGACAATCCGGCCCCAGCGGCGTTTCATCATCCCACGCAGGCAGGCTTTGGCCAGCCTGAAGCTGGATGTGAGGTTGACCTCAACGACCTGGTCCCAGTCGTCATCCTTTAGCCGCATTGCCAGATTGTCCCGGGTCAGACCCGCATTGTTGACCAGGATATCCAGGCTGCCCAGCGCCGCCTCGGTTTGTCCGGGCAAGGCCGCAACCGCATCCCGGTCGGAGAGGTTACAGGGCAGAACGGCTGTCCGTTCCCCAAGTTCCGAAGCCAGAGCTTCCAGGGCCTCGGCGCGCGTCCCGCTCAGACCAACACTGGCGCCCCTCTCGTGCAGGGCCTTGGCAATGGCACCGCCAATGCCGCCCGACGCACCGGTGACAAGGGCCGCCTTGCCGGTTAAATCAAACATAGGTCTTACTCCGATTACTTAAATTTCGAGCCACCGAACATGGCCGTTTGGCGAGGGCGATGCACTTTCGGCGTGTGTGTTAGCAGTTTAAGGCCGCCGAATCCATTGCGCCGGCGCCTCCTACAATTCCTTTAGAATTGCCTCGATGTCCGCAGGGGTGCCAACGGCCCGCCCGTTCATTTCCCGGTCGACTCGGCGGGTCAGCCCCGCGAGCACCTTCCCGGCCCCCAGCTCAATCAGTGTAGCAACGCCCTGTCCTTTGAGATAGAGGACCGATTCACGCCAACGCACGGCACCGGTGACCTGCTCAACCAGCAAGCGGCGGATGGCCTCAGGGTCGTTGACCGAGCCCGCGGTAACGTTGGCGACCAGGGACATCTTTGGCGCTTGCAGGCTGACCTTGCCCAGAGCCTCTTTCATCTCCTCGGCCGCGGGAGCCATCAGACTGCAATGGAAAGGTGCGCTCACCGGCAGCAGCAGCGAACGCTTCGCGCCACGTTCCTTGGCAAGTTCGATCGCACGCTCCACGGCGGCGGCATTGCCGCTGACCACCACCTGGCCCGGCGCGTTGTCGTTGGCCGGTGCGCAGACTTCACCCTGCGCGGCTTCCTCGGCCACCTCCCGGACGACGTCCAGATCGAGCCCCAGGACCGCCGCCATGGCGCCCTCACCCACGGGAACCGCGCGCTGCATGGCCTGGCCGCGCAGTTTCAGCAAGCGAGCAGCGTCGGAAAGCGTAAAGGTACCCGCAGCCGCAAGAGCCGAATACTCTCCGAGGGAGTGACCGGCAACAAAGGCAGCCTTGTCGGCAAGATCGATGCCTGCTTCGGCCTCCAGAACCCGCACAACCGCCAGACTAACGGCCATGAGCGCCGGCTGGGCGTTCTCCGTCAGGGTCAGCTCTTCGATCGGACCCTCGAACATGAGCTTCGCCAGATGTTGCCCGAGGGCGTCATCGACCTCCCCGAAGACCTCTCTGGCAACAGGAAAGGCCTCTGCCAGATCCTTGCCCATTCCCACAGCCTGCGATCCCTGACCAGGGAAAACAAACGCCCGGCTCATACCTTATACTCCAGTCCGAATTATGCTTAATTTCCTGCCCAGACATACTCGCGCCTGCTCCCCTGTCAAGCTTTCCACCCGCCGACCAGGCTTTTCTTGCTCCAGGGGCTCGAAAAAGCCTTCATTTCCAGGCTTTTTGCCGCCAAACACTCGGCGCTTGCACCACCCGGGCATTTCTGTATATTCCCGCTCTTCGAAGTATCCGCACATACGACCTACTCCTTGCCGGCAAGCGTGCGCGGAACACGTCACTGCCGGCTAGGGCCGATCGGCTGAGTATTAAGACCACCAGCTCCGGCCCGATAACAGCCGTGAGGAGTTCAAACATGGCATTATATGAGTGCGTGTTTATCGCGCGCCAGGACATTGCGTCGACCCAGGTTGAAGGCCTGGTCGAACAGTTCAGCACCATCCTTACCGATAATCAGGGTTCTGTGGCCAAACAGGAATACTGGGGCCTGCGTAACCTCGCCTATCGGATTAAAAAGAATCGCAAGGGACACTACGTCCTGCTCAACATCGACGCGCCGGCCGAAGCGGTCCACGAGATGGAACGCAACATGCGCCTGAACGACGATGTGCTGCGCTATCTCACCACGCGGGTTGACGAGGTCGAAGAGGGTCCGTCCATCGTGATGCAGAACCGTCACAGCCGTGACGAGCGCGGTGGCCGCGGTGGCCGTGGTGGCCGTGACGATCGCGGAGGCCGCGACGGTGGCCGCGACAGCCGTCCGCCCCGTTCCCATGATTCGGCTCCCAAGCCAGTTGCCAGCACCGAAGGAGAAAGCGCATGACCATTCGTGTTGTCAGCCAGGGTTCCGGCGGACGCCGTCCCTTTTTCCGCCGCCGCAAGAGCTGTCCTTTCTCGGGCCCCAACTCGCCCAAGATCGATCACAAGGACGTTCGTCTTCTGCAGCGTTTCGTATCCGAGCGCGGCAAAATCGTGCCAAGCCGGATCACCGCAGTCTCGACGAAGAAGCAGCGCGAACTCGCCAAGGCGATCAAGCGTGCCCGCTTCCTCGCTCTGCTGCCCTACGTGCTGAAGTAAGACGCAAGGACGATTATTATGGATATCATTCTACTCGAACGCGTTGAGAAGCTTGGGCAGATGGGCGAAGTCGTCAGCGTAAAGCCCGGCTTTGCACGCAACTACCTGCTGCCGCAGAAGAAGGCTCTCCGGGCCACCAAGTCGAACCTGGAGCAGTTCGAACACCAGCGCGTGCAGCTCGAAGCCGAAAACCTCGAGCGCAAGAGCGAAGCCGAAAAGGTTGCCGAGAAGATCGATGGCCTCAAGGTCATCATCATCCGTCAGGCCGGTGAATCGGGCCAGCTCTACGGATCGGTCTCCAATCGCGATATCGCTGAAGCGGTGGCCGAAGCCGGGTTCACGGTTGACCGCAAGCAGGTCACGATGAACGCGGTGATCAAGACCCTTGGGATGCACGCGGTCAAAGTCGTGCTGCACCCGGAAGTCTCGGTCGAAGTGACCGCCAACGTTGCCCGCTCCGCCGAGGAAGCCGAGACGCAGGCTGAGACAGGTTCGGCCTTCAACGCAGCGGAACTGCGGGACGCCGAGGACGCAGCCGTCGCTCAGGAGATTGCCGCCGAGGCTGCTGAGTCCCGCGCGGAGGCTGAAGCCGAAGCCGAGGCTCAAGCACCGGCTGAAGAAGAGGACGAGGCGAAAGCCTGATCCGTCATCATCCCGATGAGAGAAACGGCGGTCCTTAAACGGGCCGCCGTTTCTCGTTCTACGCCTGGAAATCGCCGTAGTTATCGTTTCAAGTTATCCCCGTTGTTTTGGGTTACCCACAGAGGAATCGGCATTTCGAATCGTGTGATTCGGGCTTTGTTCTGTTAGTTTCTGACGCTATGGAAAACACACAGTCATCCGCGTTTGCGCCCCTCTCCGTTGCCCAAGACGATCACGAGAGCGATCTCCTCCGCAGCCCACCGGTTAATTATGAGGCCGAGCAGGCACTGCTGGGTGCGATCCTGGCCAATAACCGGGCCTATGAACGCGTGTCTGATTTCGTTCACCCTGATCATTTTGCCGACCCGGTGCATGGTCGGATCTACGATGCCTGTGGCCGGATCATCGAGCGCGGACAGATTGCCAATGCAGTCACCCTGAAGAATCTCTTCGAGGGCGACGAGGATTTGGCCGAGGTTGGCGGCGCTCAGTATCTCGCCAAGCTGCAAAGCAGCTATGTCACGATCATCAACGCGCTGGACTACGGCAAGACGATCCATGATCTCTTTCTACGCCGTGAATTGATCGATCTGGGCAGCGAGGTCGTGAACGATGCCTTCGATCACGATCTGGATCTCAGCGCTTCTCAGCAAATCGAAGCGACGGAAGCGAAACTCTACAGCCTGGCGGAAATCGGGCAGACCGAGGGCGGTTTCACCAGCTTCAAAGACGCCGTGATCGAATCGGTCCACATGACCGAAACCGCCATGAAGCAGGAGACGGGCGTCGCCGGTGTTCCGACCGGTTTCCGGGATCTCGATAAACTGATGGGTGGCCTGCACAATTCGGATCTTATCATTCTGGCCGCACGTCCCTCCATGGGTAAGACCACCTTCGCGACCAACGTGGCCTTTCACGCGGCATCCAACAAGAAACTGACCAAGGATCCCTCCGGCGAACTGGTCGAGGTGCCGCAGGTTGTTGCCTTCTTCTCTCTCGAAATGTCCGCCGAGCAGCTCGCGACACGAATTCTCTCCGAGCAGGCCCACGTGCGCTCGGACTCCATGCGGCGCGGAGAGATTCACGACACGGAGTTCGAACGCCTGTTTCAGGCCAGCCGTAAGCTTCACAGTCTCAAGATGTTTATCGACGACACGCCGGCCCTGAACATCCCGGCGCTGCGGACCAGAACCCGACGCCTGAAACGGCAGCATGGTCTGGATCTGATCGTGATCGACTATCTGCAGCTTATGTCCGGTCCGCCGGGACGCCGCAGCGAAAACCGGGTGCAGGAAGTTTCGGAAATCACCCGTGGCCTGAAAGGTATCGCGAAGGAGTTGGATGTGCCGGTCATCGCCCTCTCCCAGCTCTCGCGCCAAACCGAGCAGCGCGACGATAAACGCCCGCAGCTGGCCGATCTGCGCGAATCAGGCTCGATCGAGCAGGACGCCGACATGGTGGTGTTCCTTTACCGTGAGGAGTACTATCTCGCGCGTGAAAAGCCGGGTCCCCGCGCCAACGAGACTCCCGAGAAATTTCGGGAGCGTATGGCGCAATACGACGAGAACCTGGAAGCGGCCCGCAACAAGGCCGAGGTCATCATCGCAAAGCAGCGGCATGGGCCGATCGGCACGGTGGAACTCGCCTTTAACGGTGAATTTACGCAATTCAGCGATTTAATCACCGACGACCACCTCCCTGATTCAAATTATTAGTGCCCGGATGCAAGAGCAGCGCATGAGTTCCCCTATAGAGAGCGCAGCCGCCGCACGCGCCGGCGGACGGCTCACAATCGATCTCGCCGCGCTCAAGTCAAACTACCGCAGGCTCTGCGAGGAAATTGGCCCGGGTGTCGCCTGCGCGGCAGCGGTCAAGGCCGACGGTTACGGTTTGGGAATCGGCAGAGTAGGTCCCGCCCTCGCGGATGCCGGGGTGCGGCGGTTTTTTGTCGCGCACTTCGATGAGGCCCTGAGGCTGAAAAGCGCGTTGGCGGCCAGAACGCCGTCCGATGTCACCGCCGCCTGCGAGACCTTTGTCCTGAACGGCCTGATCGCCGCCCCAAGTGCGGACTATCTGGGAGAAGACGTCAGACCGGTGCTGAACAGCCTGGGCGAAGTCGACGAGTGGCACCGGGCCTCAGGCGCCGTGGGGCAGACCCTACCGGCGGCGCTCCATGTCGACACCGGAATGTGCCGCCTTGGCCTGCCGGATAATGAGTTCCGGGCGCTCATGTCTTCGAAAGACCGGCTAAGGGGAATTGATCTCCGCTTGATCATGAGCCACCTGGCGTGCGCGGACACGCCCGATCATCCCTTGAACCGGCAGCAGCTTGCGGCCTTCAAAGAAGTCAGCGTTGCCTTCCCGGACACCCCCGCCAGTTTCGCAAATTCGTCGGGTATCTTCCTGGGCCCGGACTATCATTTCGATATCGCCCGGCCCGGTGTTGCGCTCTACGGTATAAATCCCCTGCCGGGCCAAGTGAACCCCATGAGGCAAGTGGTTCGACTGCAAGGCAAAATCCTGCAGTCGCGCGAGATTGACGCCCCTCAGAGCGTTGGTTATGGTGCGGCCTATCAGGCAGCCGGCCCGATGCGGATCGCGACGGTGGCTGTGGGTTACGCGGATGGCTATTTGCGTGCTTTATCTGACAAAGGGCACGCCTGGATCGGCGATCGCCGTGTTGATGTGGTGGGACGCGTATCCATGGATCTCTTGGCTCTTGATGTGACGGCGATTCCCGAAGACGCCGCGCACCCCGGCACACTTGTTGATTTGTTCGACCCGGAAACCGGCGCGGACTCGCTGGCCGCCGAGGCCGGAACCATTGGCTATGAGATCCTGACTTCGCTCGGACAACGCTATCACCGCGAATATTTGGGCAACTGATATATGCCGATCCTCCAACCTGTCGGTCGCACTTTCATTGCCTTTCTTGGCGCTGCAGGGCGCCTGACCCTCTTCGCCTTTATGGCGATCGCCCATTGCTTTCGCCCACCAATTTATCCTCGGCTGATCGGCCGCCAGATGATGGCAGTCGGCTACTATTCCCTGCCAGTGGTGGGCCTGACCGCGATCTTCACGGGCATGGTGCTGGCGCTGCAGAGCTACACCGGCTTCGCGCGCTTTTCTGCCGAAAGCGCGATCCCAAACGTGGTCATCGTCTCCATCACCCGGGAACTGGGCCCCGTGCTCGCCGGACTGATGGTCGCCGGACGGGTCGGCGCCGCGATGGCAGCCGAGATCGGGACCATGCGGGTCACGGAACAAATCGACGCGCTCTACACGCTTTCGACCAATCCCTTTAAATACCTGGTTGCGCCCCGCCTGATCGCGGGCGTCGTCACCCTGCCGATCCTGGTGCTGATCGCCGACATCATCGGCGTCTTCGGCGGCTATCTGGTCTCGATCTATAAACTGGGCTTCAACCCCGCGACCTACATTGCGAACACCATCGATTTCGTCCAGGTGCAGGACGTCGTCTCAGGGCTGGTCAAGGCCGCCGTGTTCGGCTTTCTGGTAACACTGATGGGCTGTTACCACGGGTACCATTCACGTGGCGGCGCGCAGGGTGTCGGAACCGCGACCACCAACGCGGTCGTGTCCGCATCGATCCTGATCCTCTGCTTCAACTACTTCATCACCGAACTGTTTTTCGCCCAATGAACGACTCCACTCCGACAAACCAGGCACCCAAGATCCAGATCCGAGGCTTGAAAAAGGCTTTTGGCGATAAGGTCATTCTGGACGGTGTGGATCTGGACATCGGCCAGGGCGAATCCGTACTGGTGATTGGCGGTTCCGGGTCGGGCAAATCCGTGCTTCTCAAATGCATTCTGGGTCTGTTGCATCCGGACAGCGGCAGCATACTCGTCGATGGCCAGGAGGTTGTCGGCCTGTACGGTTCGGCCCTCGAAGAAGTCCGTGCCAAATTCGGCATGCTGTTCCAAAACGCTGCGCTCTTCGACTCACTCCCGGTTTGGGAAAACGTCGCTTTCGGCCTTATCCAGGGCAAAGGCATGAACCGGGAAGAAGCCAAGGCTGTCGCGCTGGAGAAGCTCGCTTCGGTCGGTCTGAACGAGGACGTCGCCGAGCTCTCGCCTGCGGAACTCTCCGGCGGCATGCGCAAACGCGTCGGTCTCGCGCGTGCCATCGCCAGCAATCCGGAGATCATCTTTTTCGACGAGCCGACCACGGGTCTGGATCCGATTATGGGCGATGTGATTGACCGTCTGATCGTCAGCTGTGTCAAGGAACTGGGCGCATCGACCCTCTCGATCACTCATGACATGGCAAGTGCACGCCGTATTTCTGACCGAATCGCCATGCTTTATAAAGGCAAAATCATCTGGTCGGGACCGACCAAGTCCATCGATAGCTCAGGCAATCCTTACGTCGAGCAGTTTATCAATGGCAATTCCGAAGGTCCGATCCAGATGCAGGTTCGTTCTCTATGACCGGGTTTCGAGCACGCCGGAACTGCGTGGCGGCCCGCCAGGAAACATAAGGTACGCCTCGCCGAATGGCTAAGCTTCAATCCCGCTACGTCTGCCAGTCCTGCGGTGCCGTTACCGCAAAATGGCTCGGCCGCTGCGAATCCTGCAATGAATGGAACTCAATCATCGAGGAAGCGCCCCGGGAAAGCGTCCCGGGCGGTCTCGGACAGAGCAAGGGTCTGTCCGGCGGTCGGCGCAGCGCGGGCCAGCGCCTGGAGTTTGTCGAACTCCAGGGGACCAGTGAACAGGCTCCGCGCCTGCCGACCGGTATCGCCGAATTTGACCGGGTCTGCGGCGGCGGACTGGTCAACGGGTCGGCCGTCCTGATCGGCGGTGATCCGGGCATCGGAAAATCGACGCTTTTGACCCAGGCGGTGGCGGCTCTGGGATCCGGCGCAGGGGGACCGTCCGTAAAGTGCGCCTACATCTCGGGGGAAGAAGCGGTCGATCAGGTGCGGCTCCGGGCTCGGCGTCTGGGATTGGGCGGCACGAATATCCTGCTGGCGGCGGCAACCTCGGTGCGGGATATCGCGGCGAGCCTCGACAGCCAGGACGCCCCGCGGATCGTAGTGGTGGACTCCATCCAGACCATGTACGTCGACAGCCTCGATTCGGCGCCCGGAACCGTAACCCAGGTCCGGGCATCGGCCCAGGAATTGATCCGGCTGGCCAAAAGACGGGGATTTGCCCTGCTTCTGGTGGGGCACGTGACCAAGGAAGGTGTGATTGCCGGCCCAAAGGTCCTGGAACACATGGTCGATACGGTCCTGACCTTCGAGGGCGAACGCGGTCATCCCTTCCGGATCCTGCGCGCGGTCAAGAACCGCTTTGGACCGACCGACGAGATCGGCGTCTTCGAAATGACGGAAGACGGCCTGAGCGAAGTGGCCAATCCCTCGGCGCTCTTTCTGGCGGAACGGCGCGGCAACGTCTCGGGCTCGGCGGTCTTTGCCGGCCTCGAGGGCTCGCGGCCGGTACTGGTCGAGATACAAGCCCTGGTTTCGCCCTCGCCCCAGGCAACACCACGACGGGCTGTAATCGGCTGGGACACGGGCCGGCTGGCCATGGTTTTAGCGGTTTTGGAGGCCAGATGCGGGCTGGCATTAGCCGGCAATGAGGTATATTTAAACGTTGCCGGCGGGTTGCGGATTGGTGAGCCCGCCGCGGACTTGGCGGTGGCCGCGGCTCTGGTCTCCGCTGCGACGGATCAGGCGGTGACGGATGAAACGGTGGTTTTTGGCGAAATCGGCCTCTCCGGCGAGGTTCGCGCGGTCAGCCAAGCGGATACGCGCTTGAAAGAGGCCGCGAAACTGGGCTTTACGCGCGCCTTGATTCCACCCAGACGCGCCAGAACCAAGAAACGCGAGTCGGATCATGGCCTGGAGATCAGGGAAATCGAACATCTGCAGGATCTCGTAGCGATGTTTGCTGCAAAATCTGTCCAACGGCGGGACACCGGGGACGAATGACGCATCACATGAAGAGAGTCCGAGACGAGCATGGATAGCCTGCCCATCAACATTGCGGATATCGCCGTCATCGCGGTTGTCGTGATTTCCGGTATCCTCGCCTTGTTCCGTGGACTGGTACACGAGGTTCTGGCGGTCGGCTCCTGGATCGGCGCCAGCTTTGCAACCCTTTACGGCTTCTCCTACGCCCTCCCCTACGTCAAACAGGTGATCACCGTTGATCTTTTCGCGGAGGTCACCACCGGTATCCTGCTCTTCGTGTCCGTGCTGGTCATTCTGACGATCTTCACCCGCATGTTGTCACAGCGGGTCAAGGACAGCAGCCTCGGACCGCTGGACCGGACACTGGGCATGCTCTTTGGCTTCGTACGTGGAGCCGCCATCGTCTGTCTGGCCTGGATCGGCTATACCTACGCCGTTCCGCAACAAGACCATCCCGCCTGGATCCAAGAAGCACGAACCAAGCCCTTGGTTGAGCAAGGCGCCGTCATGCTGAATGCTCTTATTCCCGAACAGTACCGCAGCCAGGCGGAAGACTCCGCGCGCGATGCGGTGGATAAGGCGCAAGACCTCCAGGACGCCAACCAGACTTTCCAGGACATCGTTTCACCGCGCCCCAAGGCGGAAGCCAGTGAGGGTGAACCCGAATACAACCGGCTGATGCGCGAGCAGATGCGCCGCGCCATCGAGGCCGCCGGGGACCAAGAGCCAGTGCGGGAGCAGGCCCAATGATCACGACAGATCCCTTCGACGACGACAAGCTGCGCGAGGAATGCGGCGTTTTCGGCATTTTCGGAAACACTGATGCTGCAGCTCTTGCGGCGCTGGGTCTTCACGCCCTGCAGCACCGCGGCCAGGAAGCGGCCGGAATCGTCGCCTTCGACGGCGAACAATTCAATGCGCACAGGGACCTGGGGCACGTCGGCGATATCTTTTCCTCGGGCGATGTGATGACCCGGTTGGGCGGCGCGTCGGCGATCGGCCATGTCCGCTACTCGACAACCGGCGAGACAGCGCTCAGAAACGTGCAGCCCCTCTTCGCCGATCTGCATTACGGCGGCTTCGCGCTGGCCCACAACGGCAACCTGACCAATGCGCGGCTCCTGCGGAAAGATCTGGTGCGCAACGGATCGCTGTTCCAGTCGACCATGGACACCGAAGTCATCATTCATCTGATCGCAACCTCTCGCGGCGTGACGCTGATCGACCGGATGATCGAAGCGGTCCGCAAGATCGAGGGTGCCTATTCCCTGGTCGCCATCACCGACAACAGCGTGATCGCCCTGCGCGACCCCCTGGGCGTGCGTCCCCTGGTTCTCGGTAAGCTCGGCGAGGCTTACGTGGTTGCTTCGGAGACCTGCGCTCTGGATATCATCGGCGCAGACTTCGTCCGCGACGTGGAGGCCGGTGAGATGATCGTGCTCGACGCCGAGGGTTTGCGGTCCATGCGGCCCTTCCCGCCCATGAAACAGCGTGCCTGCATCTTCGAGTTCATCTACTTCGCCCGGCCGGATTCGGTCATGGAAGGCCACAGCATCTACGAAGCGCGCAAACGCATCGGTGCCGAGCTGGCAAACGAGAACCCGATCGACGTCGACGTGGTGATTCCGGTTCCGGATTCCGGCGTCCCTGCCGCAATCGGCTATGCGGCCGCCGCAAACATTCCCTTCGAGCTCGGGATTATCCGAAACCACTATGTGGGCCGGACCTTTATCGAGCCCGGGCAGCAGATCCGGCATTTGGGTGTACGCCTGAAACACAACGCGAATCGCGGCATGATCGAGGGCAAGCGGGTGGTTCTGGTTGATGACTCGATCGTACGCGGTACGACCTCCATCAAGATTGTGGAAATGGTCCGCGCGGCCGGGGCGACCGAGGTCCATATGCTGATCGCGGCACCGCCGACTGCGCACTCCTGCTTCTACGGCATCGATACGCCAGAAAGCAGCGAACTGCTCGCCTCACGGATGAACGTTGAGGAAATGGCGGCCCACATCGGTGTCGACAGCTTGGCCTTCATCTCGATGGACGGTCTTTACCGGGCCATGCGCGAGGACGGCCGCAACAACGCCTCGCCGCAGTTCTGCGACGCCTGCTTTACGGGTGATTACCCGACGCAGTTGACGGACCACGCGGAACCCGTGACCGTGCCGCAACTCTCGCTTCTGGCAGAACTCGGCTGACGCCTTGACCCGGAGCGAGCCGCAACCGAATAAAGGCATAAAATGCCGATGATCGCGCGGACCCTCTATCTGGCTGCGGCAGCAGCGGGCGGATCGGCAACGTCGCAATTTCCTGAGTTCTTTCAGCAGTATCTGCAGCGCCTGGGTGGCCATGCCGATCAGGCTGCCATTCAGGCGGCACGGATCAGGGACGCCGCAGCAGCGGAGAAGCTCTCACTGCAGGCTTATCTGGACAGCTTTCTGAACAGTCAGATCTCGGCGCACCGCCGCCAGGGCGAAATCCTTCAAGTGGAGCTGGGCGAAGCTGACCGCCTGCGCCAAAGTCTGGAAAGCCTGACGCAGTCTCCAGTCTGGCAGCGGCCATTCCTGATGGCCTCTCAGGCCGAGACCGATATACTGCAGGCTGCGGCGACGGCCTATCAACCCGCCGTCCCGATCACGCCGGAAGGTTTTATCTATGCCGGAATTGGCGCTCTTATAGCCATCATCCTGCTGAGAAGCCTCCGCTCGATCCCTTCTCTCTTTCGTCGAAAAGCACCTCAATGAACGACAACACAACAGAAACTGCCCCTAAAACCAAGCGCAGCGGACGCCTCGCCGGCCGTATCGCGGTCATCACCGGCGCATCGCGCGGTATCGGCGCCGCCGTGGCAAAGCGCTTTGGCGCGGAGGGCGCGCATCTTATCCTTGTCGCCAAGACCGTCGGCGGTCTTGAAGAGATCGACGATGAGATCCGTGCCACTGGTGGCGCGCCTTCAACGCTCGTCCCCCTGGATCTACGTAATTTCGAAGCGATTGATCACATGGGCGCTTCTCTCTATGAGCGCTTCGGCCGCATCGATATTCTGGTTGGCAACGCGGGCCTGCTGGGTACGCTCTCGCCGGTCGGACACATCGATCCGAAGGTCTGGAGCGAGACACTGGACATCAATCTAACGGCCAACTATCGCTTGCTGCGCAGCTTCGATCCCCTGCTCAAGCTCTCTGATGCGGGACGCGCCATCTTCGTGACCTCCGGCGCGGCGACGAAAGCCAACGCCTATTGGGCAACCTACAGCGTCACAAAAGCGGCCCTTGACGTTCTGGTCAAAACCTACGCGGCGGAAAACCAGAAGACCAACATCTGCGCCAATCTCCTCTCCCCCGGTCCGATCCGCACTACGATGCGGGCCAAGGCCTTTCCGGGCGAAGATCCCAACACCCTCCGCACGCCTGAAGAGATCACCGACCTCTTCGTCGAGCTTGCGTCCGCTGACTGTCAGCGCAACGGCGAGATTGTCCGGGTGCCGCAGTAACCCTACTCCGTCGTGCAACAGGGACCGCGTTTCCGGTAGCTTATGATGTTTCCGTACCGGTCCAGCTCTAAAGCGCAGCAGCGCAGCAAGGCATCTTTCAGTTTACGATGCCCTCTCCGGACTCGCGATTTTATGGCAGAGAGCGATAAACCGAGCCGGCGCGCCGCTTTGGCCTGCGTCATCCCGTCGATATCCGTGAGGAGAAGGGTCTCGGCATAGCGTTCCGGCAGGTTTCGGATTAAGGGCGTCATACAGGCCGCAAATTCAGCTGTCAGATCATGATCGTCTTCCACCGCACCCATTTGCGCGCTCTTCGATGTCAGGACGCCGCCATAGTCGGCTGACGATCGGCGGGCCTGTTCAAGTGAGCGTTGCCGGTAGTAATCGCTGATGCTGTTGGCCGCAACGCGGATCATCCAGGCGGAAGGATTGCGCGCGGCTTCGAGTGCCTCTCGCGATCTGACAAGCTTGAGCAAAACTTGGCCAACAAGATCGTCGACATCGCCCGGCTGAACCCGCTTGCCGATATAGGCGCGCAGACGTGTCTGAAAACGCCGCCAGCTCGCCTCGTCCAGTTCCTCTTTGTGTCGCGCTTGCATTTAAGGTCCTGCTTCGGTTCATGACCCGGATCAGATTAACAGCTTTCAGTTACCGCACCTGTGCAACATCTGCCAATGGGCGTCTGCCGCGCCACATCCGGCGTATCGTCGGTGATACGGTACCACTCCCAGCGCAATCCTTGCAGTTCCCGGCTCCAGACTTTGTCCTGCTCGGCGTGGCAACAGGTCCGCCCCTGCTCAAGACTTTCAAGCAACCCAGATTGCTCAAGCCGGGATGCGACAGACTGTAAGGTATCCGCATCCTGGACCTCCACGCCCAGATGGTTCAGGAGCTCCGGCGCCTCAGGATTCTCAAAGAGGACAAGCTTCAGGGGCGGCTGGGATATGGCAAAGTTTGCGTAGCCCGGCCTGCGCTTATGCGGCGGACTGTCGAAAAGCCTGCTGTAGTAATCAACCGCTTCATCTATATCGCGGACGTTCAGGGCCAACTGAAGGCGCATCACCTTTATCCTTATGAAAGCTGTTACACCTCATAAGACGCTGGCACATGGAAAAGGATGCAAAAGAATTGCCCTTAGGTGTTTCCGGCCCCTTCGGTCAGCGCCCATCCTTGGCGTAAGGGTTATCACCCTTTTTGAAGTTCAGGCGGATTGGCGTGCCGTAGAGATCAAAGTCCGCCCGCAGGGTGTTTTCCAGGTAACGGCCGTAGGACAGCGGCAGGTCATCCGCCTTGGTGCAGAAAATCGCGAAGGTCGGGGGACGGGTCTTGGCCTGGGTCATGTATTTGAGACGGATGCGGCGTCCGCCCGGTGCGGGCGGTGGATGGGCCGAGGTCACGGCTTCGAGCCAGCGGTTCAGCGCCGAGGTCGAGACGCGCTTGTTCCAGACCTTGTAGGCATCGAGGACCCGGTCGAGCATGTTATTCAGATTCTGGCCGCGCAGCGCCGAGATAGTCACGACCGGTACGCCGGTAAGCTGGGGCAATGAGCGCTCGAGACGATCGCGCAGATCCTGGATGACCTCGTCCCGATTGCGGCAGGCATCCCATTTGTTGACCGCGATCACCAGTGCCCGGCCCTCTTCCTCAACCAGGCGTGCAATGGTCAGATCCTGCTTTTCCAGCGCCGCTTCGGCATCGAGTACCAGAACCACCACCTGTGCGAACTTGACCGCGCGCAGGCTGTCGGCAACCGAGAGTTTTTCCACCTTGCTCTGCACTCTGGCACGCTTGCGAATGCCAGCGGTGTCGAAGAGCTTGATCGCGCGGTCTTTATAGGTCCATTCGACCCCGATGGAGTCTCGCGTGATTCCCGCCTCGGGACCGGTCAGGAGCCGGTCTTCGCCAATCAGCCGGTTGATCAGGGTTGATTTGCCGACGTTCGGGCGGCCGACGATAGCAAGTTGAAGCGGACGGTTATCAAGCTCCTCCTCGTCGGTCTCTTCACCATCGGTTGCGGCTTCCTCCGCTAGCATGCCCTGGACTGCGGCTCTTTCCTCCTCCCGGCGTTTCATCTGCTCATCGACAAAATCGTAGAGATCGGTCATGCCGAGCCCATGCTCCGCGGAGATGGGAACCGGCTCTCCCAGGCCGAGACGGTAGGCATCCATGAACCCGCTGTCGCCCTGCCGTCCCTCGCACTTATTGGCCAGGACGAAAACCGGCGTTGGGGACTTGCGCAGCCACTGGGCAAAGTGTTCGTCCAGGGGCGTGATCCCTGCGCGCGAATCGACCACAAGAAAAGCTAGGTCCGCCTCTTCTACCGCCTGCTCGGTTTGCACACGCATGCGCGCTTCCAGGCTGTTATCGAAAGCTTCTTCCAGCCCGGCGGTATCAATCACCGTAAAGGTCAAGTCATAGAGCTTCGCGGTGCCCTCGCGGCGGTCACGCGTTACGCCCGGCTGATCGTCAACCAGGGCAAGACGTTTGCCGACCAGCCGATTGAACAGCGTCGATTTGCCGACATTCGGCCGGCCGATGATGGCTACCTTGAAATCCATTTTCTTACTTACTTGCCTTCAGCCTCCAGGAGGCGAAGGGCCTGAAAAGACGTCAGCGCAACACAACGAGTTCCGCATCATCCGTCACAAAATAAAGGCTATTGCCTGCGACAACCGGCGGCAAAGCGGCTCCGTCGGGAAGTTCGATAAAGCCCAGAACCTCGCCGGTGTAGGGCGAGACCGAAATGGCTTCGCCATGCGAGCCGGCAACAATCAGCCGGTCACTTGCCAGAACCGGACCAGCCCACTGAATCAGGCCTTCCTGGTCTTCGGCATCCTCGAAGCGCTGCAGGGGTCTGACCCAGCGCAAACGGCCGTCGCGCCTGCGCACGGCGACCAACTGCGCGTCATTGGTCAGGACGAAGACATAGTCGCCGGCGACCCAGGGAGTCTGTACGCCACCAAGGTCGATATCCCAGGCGCGGGCACCGCGATCGAGATCAAGTGCGATCATCCGTCCAGAGTGGCTGATCGCCATCACGACCCCCCGGTCGATCACCGGTTGACCGCGGATATGCGCCAGGTCGGCAAGCGGATCGATACGATTGACCGAGGAGAGACTGTCACTCCAGAGCATGCGCCCATCGGTCACCGACAATCCGATGATTTCACCGGAGGAAAACGGCACAACGACGGTTCCACCTGCCACCGCCGGGCTGGCCGCGCCCAGCAGGCCGGCGTCTTCCTGAATTCCGATGTGGCTCCAGAGCCGCCGCCCGTCATCAGCAGCCAGGGTGAGAAGCTGATTATCCAGGGTTACGACAAAAACGCGGCCGCCATTTACGGTTGGCGCCGCGCGCAGCGGTCCCGGCATATCCCTCTGCCAGATGATCGCTCCCGAGCGGGCATCGAGCGCAAAAACGCGGGCAAAACCGGTCGTGACATATATCCGGCCTTCGGCATAGGCAATACCGCCGCCGAAGAAACCGTCATCTTCGTCTTCCGGCTCAAGGTCCACCCGCCAGTACTGCTTGCCTGTCACCGTATCGTAAGCGGAAACATCCGTCTGGGCGTCCATGGTGAAGACGACGTTCTCAACCACGATGGGCTGGGCAAGGAGAGACTGCGAATCGTCGGATCCCTCGCCGATGTTAGTGCTCCAAGCCTCGCTCAAATCGTCATTGATCGAGAGATGGTACATAGCATGCGGGGGATTTCCGCCCGCATGGGTCCAGAACTGATTTTCGAAGGGCTTGGGCAGAATGATCTGCTGATCGGCAATTTCGGGGTCAGGGGTCAGGCCTTTGTCAAGCGCCAGAATCGCGATGCGCTCCCCCGGCAAACGGGGCTCTTCGGCAGAATCGAACCAGTCGGTGATTCCACAGGCACTCAGGCCGAGGCCCAAACCGCAAAAGGCGGCCAGAGTCAAAATTCGCTGCAGCATAGGAATCAGTCCTTCAGGGCCTCGATCATCTGTGTCGCGCGCGCCCGGATGCCCGCCGGCGCCGTAAGATCATCGGCCAGCTCCGTGAAGAGATCCCGCGCCGTCTGTTTATCGTTTTCGCGCAGCGCCAAGGTTGCCAGGAGCTCGGTCGCCGTGGGTCGGAAAGCGTTCCCGGCAACCGCCAGAGGCTCGAGACGCGCTTTCAAGCTCGGCACGTCGCCGTCGTCGACCTGATGCATAACGGACAGAAGCGTCGCAACGGAACCGAAAGCCTGGCCATTCCCCTGCTCTGCGGCGATCCGGTCCCAGATGGCGACGGCCTCATCGGTTCTGTCGGCCTCGGCAAGCAAACGGGCTTCTTCAAACGACGCCAGCATGCCGTAGGTGTCGCCGCTGGCCGCGATTTCCGAGAGGTTGGATAGAGCTTCAGCCTCACTCGAGGGTTCCGCCGCCAGCGCCAGCGCCTCTGCATAGGCGTCGGAGCGCTCGCCGCGCTGATTTAGATCGTACGCTGTCCAGGCCTGATATCCCGCAGTTCCGGCGACAAGCAAAACAGCGACAGCAATGACATAGCGGCCATAACGCTTCCACCAGGCTGTCGCCTTGTCCTTCTTAAGATCGTCATCTACTTCCTGGAATATATCGGCCACGCGTTTTCCTCTTACTACCTACTTTTTGGCACAGATCTGCCGTTCTTAGCCCTGCGGCATTGAAGCGGCGCTAACATAACTCGCCAACACCCCGTTGATAAGGTTTTTCCCACTTCCCGGCGACTTGGGGTCAAACCGGAAGCGCACTGCAGAAAAAAGCGGATTTTTCTCGGATATCCGCCACTTCTAGCGCCGTCTGATCTCCGTTCCGCCCGGCAGTGACACGAATTTCGCCCGGATTGCAATGGAAATAGGGTTTTGGGACCAAAAACACAAATCAAACCAGCACTCTAGAGACGCATCTTTTTTCAAAGACTGAGTGAAGAGGCAAATTCCGGCGTCGCCTCGACCGCGGTCCGGTGCAAAAGCCACGGATACAGCCACAGCTATACCTCTAAGCCTTTATTAACCGGCAGCCATCAGACTGATGGCCTCGGAATTGCCGCTGCGCAGGCCTTTGAAAGGCCAAAAAGGTATTTTGGCAGGAGTGACGAAGACCATGTTGCGAATGAGCGTCCTGGGCGCATGCCTTCTCGGTTTGACGGCTTGTGATCCCTCCACTCAGGCCATGATGACCGGTGCCAGCCTGGTAAGCCTTGCCCACACGAAGAAAACCCTCGGCGATCATTTCAATACCTGGGCCTTCGATAAGGACTGTTCGACCCTGCAGTACGTGAATGGCAAGGAATACTGCACCGAGTTCGAGGACGAAGAAGCCAAGATGCCACCGGAAAAGGTTTTACACTGCTACCGGACCCTCGGCGGCGTCTCCTGTTACCGGGAACCGGATAAATCCGCGAGCGCCCAAACCAAAGTTTACTGAAGCACCAGGACCGGCACGCCCTCACTGCGCCAGACGCGAAACACCTAAAATTTGTGTAAATCGTAGGGTTTTGGCCGTTTTCCATGCCCAAATTCCATGCAGCGACTGGACGTCACGTCTATTTTCGGAGAAACTTACGCTAATCTTTGGGAGGCAAAGGCTTGTATGGCAGAGCTGTATCGCTTCGATGAACGTCGTGGAAAAGGCAAAACAACCTTCTTCGATCGGCAGGAACTCGGTCAGCTGCTGAATTTATATAGCCGGAGAGTGGCAAGCGGCGAATGGCGGGACTACGCAATCGACCAGGATAGCGGGTGCGCCACCTTCTCCGTCTTCAGGCACACATTGGATTCCCCCCTCTTCTCCATCGCCAAGCGCATTGCAGGCCGAGGCCGCAATAAAGAGTACGTCGTCTACAGCGGCCGCCGCCAACTGAAGCGGGCGCAAACCATGTCCGAAGCACTGGCCATTCTGGAGAAAAAGCCCAGAGTGGTCTCCTGACAAAAATGGTCTCCTGGTGAGCGCACCTTGCCTTCGCCAGGACCTCTGGCGGCAGTCGCGATTGATTAAATGCGCCCTTCTCAACAAAGGCTGTTTACTCCCGGCGCTTACCCGCTAGTCTTTTGTCCATTCAAGCACCGCTTCTTGAGTGCGTTTTCCTCTCGCCGGGACAACGCAACCCGCCGCAGCAAGGAGATGTCTACGTGATCGTCGAGCAAATCTGGACCGGCAACGCTTACCGGAACTTCAACTACCTCATTGCCTGCGGCGAGACCGGCGAAGCACTCGCGATTGATCCTCTGGACTCAGAGAAGTGCCTCGCCATGGCGAAACGACAGGGCTGGAGCATCACACAGGTCCTTAACACCCACGAGCATCACGATCACATCGGCGGCAATGACGCCGTGATTGCGGCGACCGGCGCCAAGCTGCTGGCCCACAAGAATGCGAAATCCAGGATTCCAGGCATGGACCGGGGCTTGGATGCGGGAGACGTGGTTCGTGTCGGCCGCTCTGTCGAGCTGGAAGCGCTCGATACACCCGGACACACCATGAGCCATGTTTGCCTGCTCTCACGCGGGGACCACGCAGGGCTTTTCTGCGGAGATACGCTCTTTAACGCCGGTGCCGGCAACTGCCACAACGGCGGGCATCCAAACGAGCTCTATCAAACCTTCGCCACGCAGCTTGCCAAGCTTCCGGACGAAACCCGGATCTACCCTGGCCATGACTACATCGCCAACAACCTGGAATTCACCCTCGACCGGGAGCCGGACAACAAGCGCGCGGCAGAATTGCTCGATCAGATCGCGGGCCAGAATACCGACGACGCACTCGTTTCCACGCTGGCCATGGAAAAAGAGGTCAACACCTTCTTCCGGCTGCACAGCCCCAGCGTCATCGCGGCCTTGCGGGAGTCCTTTCCGGACCTGCCGGAAAACCCGGATCCGAAAACCGTCTTTATCAAGCTGCGGGAACTCAGAAACAGCTGGTAGAGCAATCTTGGCAGGTGGGGCCTTGCCAAAGAGAGCTGCACCTCAAGCAAAGCATGCGGGAGCCCCTTGCCCAGGCTGATCCGGTTTCTGTTCCTAATTGCCGGCCTTGAGACTTGTCGTCACAGTGTTGATCTCTACGATGGCATTCCCATCGAACTGCAACCTGTCGGCTTCGCCGTAGAACCAGAGTTCGCCAAAGGGATTCCGCGCAACCGCTTCAACCCGATGTGGCTTTCCCCAGGCCAGGCAGACCATTTCCCGGGTTGCGCCGAGCCAGATCCCGCGGTCCTTGAGGTTGGCAGCATCGGTTTCATCAAGCTTCAGCGCAGCGATCCGGCGCAAACGGTCAGCTTCACGCTCCGTCCTCGGCACTTCATCAAACTCGACGCAAGCCAGAGAGTAGGGATCGCTAAGGCACGCCAGGCGAGACGATATAATGCTATGGGCATCCGGATCCGGCTTCGCCAACCAATCACATGCGGCATAGACCTGGCTTGGTAGGGCGACAACAGCCAGACAGTACAGCAGACTTCGCATCGCTTTCTCCCAGATGAGTCGAGCCCGCACATATTCCCCGTGAGCCCGAAAAAGCCTGTGTGATACCGCTATCGAAGTAACTTCGAAGCCTCAGATTAGCATATTGACGGGTCTTTTGACCATTTCGGCATCTCTGGCCGGACTGACCTCTACCTGAGGTGGCACATGAGAGGGGTAAAAGAACGAGTATTTTCGCACCTGCGAAAAAAGAAAGCCCGCAGCTGTCGGATGAGGTTCAGGAGGCTTATAATCGCGCCGTGCGCGATTCGGGCGGAAAAGTATCATGACTGAGCATTTTCGAGGGATTTGGCACATATCCACTTTCGGTTGGAGCAAAGGTCTCAGGATTTATGGCACGGCGATGATGGGCCCCTCGGGAACGATCTCTTGTACTGTGATCGACGTCCGGTCAACGAAAGTACTGCTCAATGGCTGAATCGAGCTACCTGCTCGAGGTTCTTATCGTTCTCGTTGCAGCGGTCCTCTCGGTTTCGCTGTTTCGGCGCCTGAGACTGGACCCGGTCCTGGGATACCTCTGTGCCGGTGCCGTTATCGGCCCCTATAGCCTGGGCCTGGTTCAGGGTCTCGCGACCATTCACGCGCTGGCCGAGCTGGGTGTTGTTTTTTTGCTCTTTACAGTCGGCCTCGAACTTCCGATCGCACGGATTCGCGTCATGCCACTTCGCGTGTTCCTTCTGGGAATCGCGCAGGTTTTCATTACGGGCACAGCGATCTCCGCCGCGGTCGCTGCGATGGGCGTGACACCCGAAGCTGCCGGCATCATCGGCTTTGGGGTCGCCCTATCCTCCACGGCGATTGTTCTCCGGCTCTTATCCGACCGAGGTGGCCTGACCTCACAGACCGGGCGCGCCGCCTTCGCCATTCTGATTGTGCAGGATCTGATGGTGGGGCCGCTGCTGGTCGCTGTCTTTGCCCTCGGCGAACAGAGCAACGAACTGCTGCCTTTGCTCGGCGAGGCTGCGCTCAAGATGTTCGTTACCGTCGTTCTGATACTGGGAATTGGCCGGATTCTGCTGCGGCACGTCTTCACCCAGGTCGCAGCAACCCGCGAACCGGCGATCTTCGCCGCCATGACTTTGTTCGTGGTTCTGGGGACCGGCGTGGCCACCGAATATGTCGGTCTCTCCCTTGCCTTTGGCGCTTTTCTCGCTGGCATGCTCATGGCCGAAACCCAGTTTCGCCACCAGGTCGCTGCCGAAATTCAGCCTTTCCGCGGTTTGCTGCTCGGGTTGTTTTTCATGACTGTCGGCATGGAGATCCACCCGCTCTTCATCTTCGACAACGGCACGGTCATAGCCTTTCTTGTTGTGGCGTTGCTGGGTGGGAAAGCCCTGATCCTCATCCTACTGGCCAAAATCGCCCGCATGTCCACGGCCGACGCCGTACATCTCGGCGTGCTGCTGGCCCAGGGCGGCGAGTTCGCGTTTGTCCTGGTTGGCGCCGCCATGAGCCAGGGCGTCGTGGATCCGGGTCTTGGCCAGATGGTCATCGTGGTCGTTGCGCTGACCATGCTGGCCACGCCGATCCTGGCGGGCCTGGGACAGAGGGCTTCCAACCGTATCGAGCGGAACGAGGTTCCCAGTATCGAAGAGCTGGCCGACAGCGACGCGAAACTCGAAGACCATGTAATCATCGCCGGCTTTGGCCGCGTCGGCGCGGTCGTAGCCAGACAAATGATGGAAGCCAAAGTACCGTTTCTGGCCGTCGACATGGACCCGCACACAATCTTGCAAGCGCAAAAACGCGGCCTGCCGGTCTATTATGGCGACGTCACACGTGCGGATATCCTGGAAGCAGTCAATGTCCAAGCCGCGCGCGCGGTCGTGGTTGCACTGGACGATAAGCATGTGTCGCTGCAGATCGTCGCGATCCTGCGCTATATTTTTCCCGATCTCAAAATCCATGCCCGCGCGCGAGATCTTGCACACGCTCAGGAGCTGGAAAGCATCGGCGCCAGCACCGTGGTCACAGAGCTGGTTCCAACCGGGCTTCAACTCGCACAGGTTGTACTCGATCCAAAAGACGAATAAATCCGCTGCAGCTCAATTATGATTGAACTGTAAATTGATTTTTCGCTGCACGTTAACGAACTAAAACCAGGAAAACACAAAGCTTCTGTACTGAAAGCGCAGACTTTAGCCACTCTTACATCAGAAAATCACCTTCTAGGCGAACAAACAAGCCTTTCAAATTCAACGAGTATAACGCTTCCCTAAGACTTTTCCCCTATCGTCCTGTCCGATGAGCACAACCTTTCTCATCCTGGCAGGCAAGAGACGCCTACCTTAAATAGAATGGTTAACGTCAAAGCAGGGACCGCAGTATGACCGACGACTTCGTTCATTCTGAAAAAATTGCAAACGCCGCATTCGCAGAAATGCGTGCCAGGAAGATTCCAATGACCCCGGAAAACTTCAATATCTGGTACGACTACTGCAACGGCGGCAATCCCGTTCTCTCAAAAGCGGTCGAGCGTCTGGTTGAAAAAGAAGCAAAGTTCACCGACGCGGAGAACGCCGACCTCTACATCGAGCATTTCGGGGTCAAGAAAAGCAGCCAGGATCTGCATCAGGTCGGCGGTCAAATCCAGAGCATTACCGAACAGGTCGTGACACAGCTCAAAAACGCGACCGACATCACGACAGACTACAGCAAGACTCTTGGCGAATTCTCGGGAGAACTGGCCAAAGCTGCGGACCGAAGCTCGGAACAGCTGAACGGCGTCATTCGGGATGTTATGGTGAAAACCCAGAAGGTTGCTCAGCGCAACAAGGATCTGGAAGCGCGACTGCACACCTCCGCGCACGAAATCGACGGCCTGCACGAAGACCTCATCAGGGCGCGACAGGAAGCCCAAACAGATGGTCTGACCGGCCTGGCAAACCGTAAGTGTTTCGATGCGCGCCTGGCCGAGGGTATGAGCAGCTCAGAGGAGACCGGTGAAGAACTCTCACTGATGCTCATGGACATCGATCATTTCAAGACCTTCAACGACACCCACGGTCATCAAATCGGCGATCAGGTCCTGAAACTCGTCGCGCAGATCCTCAACAAGACCTTCAAGGGACAGGATACCGCCGCCCGCTATGGTGGCGAGGAGTTCGCCGTGATCCTGCCGAATACCAACCTCGATATCGCGGTAAAGCTGGCCGAGAACATTCGCGTCAATCTCGCCAATCAGGTTTTAAAGAACCTGCGGACCGGCGAATCGTTCGGCAAACTTACCGTCTCTGTCGGGGTAGCCAGATATCATACTGGCGAACCGGCAGAGGACCTGATCCGACGCAGCGACAAAGCCCTCTACAAAGCCAAACAGGATGGCCGCAACCGGGTTGTGAGCGAAAAAGACAGCCGCGGAAAAAACAACTTCAGCGTTGCCTGACGCCGACGGCCGCCAAAACCGCATAAGCGCGTGCGCTAAAAGCCAAGTCCCGAGGCGTGGACTTCCGACTGCACTGGAACATTAGTAATGTGGCGGCGGCGTATCATCGTCCGGCGCATCGGCCCGTCCCTCAAGGGCACGAATCCGATCCAGCAAACGGTCTAGCTTAGCGGAGGCCGCATCCAATCTCGTCCATTGCTTGGCCATTTCGTCACTCATGTCCTGGATCGTGCGCTCCTGCTCGGCGACGTGCGCTTCCAGTGAATCGAGTCTAGTCTGCAGTTCCTGTGTCATGGGATCTTTCTAACACTCCGCTACGCCTGAGCAAGCGCCCATTCCTGACCTCGACGAGGGTACTATAGCGAATTGCGTTTTTCTTGGATCAGTGCATCTCAAATTCTGCGTTCGAGATCAGCAATTTGCTGATCGAGAGGCAGCAAATTTTGTGTCTGTTTAAACGCAAGTTGCTTTGAGCGGCGGCGCTCCTTACACGAAAACCTCCGATGACTCAGGCCAGACAGACAAACGGTAAACACCAATAGGTCAAAACGATGCGCAAACCTCATCTTCGCGGCCGCGGTCCGGATCTTCCGGTCCTGGATCAGGTCACCCAATATGACTTCGAACCGGGTTACGTCGTCTTCACCCAGCCCGCGCCCAAACGCCTGCGCGTCAAAGCCACCGACGAGGTCATCGCCGACACGACCGAGGGACTCATCCTGTTCGAGTCCGACCACCTTCCGGTCTACTATTTCCCTTGCCGCTCTGTGCGCATGGAGCTCTTCGAGCGCAGTGATCACCACACCTTCTGCCCCTACAAAGGCAAAGCCAGCTATTACAGTTTGAAGGGTCGCAATGAGGGCTATACGAACATCATGTGGCGCTACGAAGCGCCCGTCCCCGCCTGCCCGGCAATCGGCGGCTACGTCTCATTTTACTGGAACCGGGTCGATCATTGGTATGAGGAAGACGAAGAGATTTTCGTCCATGCCCGAGACCCTTACCGGCGTGTCGATTGTCTGCCGTCGAGCCGCCGGGTACAGGTCTTCCTTGAGGGAGAGGAAATTGCAGACTCCGTGAACGGCGTGTTTCTTTTTGAGACGGGCCAACCCACCCGCTATTACCTCCCGACAGAGGACGTACGCCAGGAATTCCTGCACCCAAGCGACAGGGCAACCCAATGTCCTTACAAAGGCCAGGCGGCTTACTTCCATGCCCGCATCGGCGATACGACACATAAAAATATCCTATGGACCTACCCGGATCCAATCGCGGAGGCCGTGCGCGTCAAAGGACTCTACTGCTTCGCCAATGAATTCGTCGACCGTATCCTTGTCGGTGGAGTCGAACAGCCCCGTCCGATGACGGGCTTCTCGCACGGCTACAGCTAACGCAATGACACGAACATCAGGACCACCAGACTAACGTGTCCTCAAGCTCAGGCGCTCAGCCAGGATTCGCACCAGATATCTATGAAAGGCCGCGGAGGTCGCGGGTGATTCATGACCCATTTTTGCAAGAGCGCCCCGGCTCAAGCGCCAGAGCGTCGCGTCACCCTCTGTCACAAGCGACGCTGAATGAGGTTGCTCGAGGTAGAATGCGAGCTCTCCAACAACCACACCTGCGCCAAAGGTTCTGAGACAAATGCTGGAACCGTCAGGCGTTTTCAGCAGCAGATTCACCTTGCCGCGTTCGATGAAGTAAAGGGCTTTGGGCTCCGCGCCCTGGTAAATGATAACGTCTCTGGGAACGCATTCCCTCTTCTCGAGATAAGACAACAGGATCAGTGATATCTGCCGGTCTTCGATTGCTTTTTCCAGCAGAGCTTCGATCCCGTCGTCTTCCCTCTGCGCCAGCGCGAGCTGCTTCTCCTCAAGCAGGCGGTCTTCGCTCCAGGCTAAAGCCTGATCCACATCCCGGAACGCGCGGACACTCAATCCGCTCTGTGGCCCGAAACCGCCTGCCTCCAGCATCTGCGAAACGCTCTCATCCAGATTCGTCGGGAGCAGAATCGTATTGGCTGCGTCCGTCAACTGAGCAATCTTGATGAAACTGCGGACGGCAGAGGAATCAAGTCCGGTCAAGCCGCCACAATCGAGCACCAGAAAACGGAGCTTTGGCTGTGCGTTGTCGAACATCCGTTCGCGAACAAAAGCCTGAAGCTTGTGCGCGGTGCCGAAGAATACGAACCCCTGAAGCCGCAGAACCAGGACTTCCTGCCCCCGGGCCATCAGAAACTGCCGGTCATCGGCCGTACGATCAGCACTGCTTCGGAGGTTTTCGCCGGTCACGGCGTATCGGATGATCTCGACCCGACTGTAGTCCAGCACGAATAGAACCACTGCAAAAATCAGCCCGGCCATAACCCCTTCCAGAAAACCAGCCGTGCTGACCACCAACAGGATTACGAGAATGATCAGATATTCACGCCACGGCATCTTGGAAAACGAGCTGACCAGCCATTCGTGAAGCAGAGAAAAGCCGATCCAGAGCAGCAGGCCGCCAAAGAGCGGGATCGGCATGTACGCCAAAAGTGCAGTGCCAAAAAACAGCATGGCGGCGCAGACAAGCGCCGCGATCAGCCCGACCAGGCGATAGGGAGCGTCCAGCTTATGCCCGAGCAAGGATAACCCCAGCCCCTGAAAACCCGCGGCTCCGCCGCCGAGCCCGGCAAAAAAATTGCCCACACCGGCCGCCCGGAGCTCCCGGTTCAGTTCAACATCGCGCCGCACCGTCAGCTCCACACCGCTCGATGCGAGCAGGACGGAAATTGCGGTAACGACGACCATGGTCGCAACTTTCGGCGCTTCAGCCCAGATCACCGGCCAATCGATCTGCGAGAGTGGCACGTCAGGGAGTGGTGGCCAGAGGCGATCTTGATGAGATGTCTGGAAAAGCCACCCTCCGGCCTGGAGCTCGGCCGGTGACTGTCCCAACAGCCAGGCACCACCGTGGAACAGCAGCAAAGCAATCCCCAGAGCGATGGGCAGGACAACGGCGCCGCCGTCGCCGCGGGTAAACACCCAAAGCAGACCTGCAAAGAGAGTCGCCGGCGCCCACTTGGCAACGTTTGCCTGATCGAACATGGTAGAGAAATCATCCGGTGTCAGTGTCTCGCCGACGATGACCCCGAGCGCACCGTGAACGATCAACCAGCCCATTCCCGCCAAAAAGCCGCCGATGACCGGATAGGGAATGAACCTGACAAAGCGCCCCAAGCGGAATACGCCCAGCGTGAAGAGGCACAGGCCTGTAAATGACGTCGCCAGGCCGATGGCCACCACGATTGTAAGCGTGATCTCCTGCTCACTGCGAATGCCTTCCATGGCCGAATGCATGGATGCCGCAATGACCGCAAGCGTCACGATCGTCACTTCCTGGGAGAGCGCCAGCATGCCCGGATAAGAGCTGCCGAGGGCGACGACGGCTGCGAGCACAATCGTACTGAAAAGGCAGATCCCGATACCGATCGTGACGTGATGGCTCAGATCGCCCGAAAAGAGCAGAGCCGCATCGGAAATCGCAAAGATGACCGCCAGTAATCCGCAGATGAGTCCAGCGGCCAAAGCTGCAGCAATCTGGCGAAGGCTGTAGCCAAGAATGGGCGCACGGAGCAACCGCTCGACGGAGCCTTCTCTTAAGCTTTGCTGACGACTGACACTTGCCAAAATCTCGATCCGAAAGTGAACGTTTTGCAGGTCTGCGTAGACTTGGAAACGCGGATAGAAGAGAGTCGGGAATGATCGGACAGAAACCGCAGCTGGCAAACTGAACACAGGGGCCGATCGCTTCTGACTCTGAGAGATTAGAGGCAGCTATATCGGGTGATGAGAAGGGGTGAAGCGCGTTTTGTCCATTACGTGCACGATTTTGTCCAAAATGGAGTATTGGCGGCTTGTTTCGCGGCCTCGCGCCATCGATTAGCGACGACGTCGCCCTGGATGGCTATCCCTTTGCGCCTCGCCTGGAACCGTTGCTAACATCCCCCGTCATTCAACGGGCGGTTCTTGTACATGTCGCCCCGAAGAGATGGAACGGCGTATTCACGGGGACAGACATGCTCGACCTATCAACTTGGCACTGGCTGATTGTCTTCGGTTTCGTCGCGATTCCACTCTTCGCGGTTGCGATTTTCATCAGTAAAAAGCGCGTGGAACAACGTGAGTTTTTGTACTGGACTCTGGGCTGGCTGGGCGTGTTGCTTGCTGTGGAAGGATACGTGGCGTTGGGGGGTTACGGAACAATCGGAATTGTTCCCGCGCTCGTACTCTACAGCTTTTGGTTCTTTTTCGTGCGCCGGATCACAGGCCGCACGCTTGACGCGGGCTACAGCAAGGCAGTGGCCTTCCTGTCCTTCATACCGGTGGTGAATGTCATCTACATCCTGGTCCTGCTGTTTACTCCAACCCGCGCAGAACCCATGGCAGATGAACACCCATCAGCAGATGTCAAAAGCTGGCAAAATAACTGAGGTTTTTACCTCGCAGGCTCAAGAGGCCCATCGTCAGATGGCGGATCTGCCCTCTACTCCCACTCGATGGTCCCCGGCGGCTTCGAGGTCACGTCGTAGACTACGCGGTTGATGCCGCGCACCTCGTTGATGATGCGGGTCGCGGCGCCGGAGAGGAACTCGTGATCGAAGGGGTAGCTGTCGGCGGTCATACCGTCGGTCGAGGTCACCGCCCGCAGCGCGCAGACGTAGTCGTAGGAGCGGCCGTCGCCCATCACGCCCACGGTCTTGACCGGCAGCAACACCGCAAAAGCCTGCCAGATGGCATCGTAGAGCCCGGCCTTGCGGATCTCGTCCAGATAAACCGCGTCGGCTTTGCGCAGAATCTCGCACTTCTCACGCGTGATGTCGCCGGGAATGCGGATCGCAAGCCCCGGTCCCGGGAAGGGATGCCGGCCGATGAGGCTCTCGGGCAGGCCGAGTTCCCGGCCCAGCTCGCGCACCTCGTCCTTGAAGAGCTCGCGCAGCGGTTCGACCAGCTTCATCTTCATGCGCTCGGGCAAGCCGCCCACGTTGTGATGCGACTTGATGGTCACGCTGGGACCGCCGGTGAAGGAGACCGATTCGATGACGTCGGGATAGAGTGTGCCCTGCGCGAGGAAGTCCGCGCCACCCAGGCTCTTGGCCTCTTCGTCGAAGACATCGATGAAGGTGCCGCCGATGATCTTGCGCTTGGTCTCCGGATCGGACACGCCTTCAAGCTTGCCCAGGAAGAGATCGCTGGCGTCCCTATGGATCAGGGGAATGTTGTAGTGATCGCGGAAGAGGTCGACCACCTGGGTCGCCTCGTCCTGCCGCAGCAGTCCATGGTCCACGAAGATGCAGGTTAACTGATCGCCGATCGCCTCATGGATCAGGACAGCCGCCACCGAAGAATCAACACCGCCGGACAATCCGCAAACCACCCGGCCGGACCCGACTTGGGACCGGATCTGCTCGATGGCCTGCTGCCGGAACGCGGCCATGGTCCAGTCACCACCGCAGCCGACCACTTTATGCGTAAAGTTTGAGAGCAGCTTCGCGCCGTCCGGCGTGTGCATGACCTCCGGGTGGAACTGAACGCCGTAGATCCTGCGCTCGTCGTTCGCCACCATAGCGTAGGGTGCGCCATCTGAAGTCCCGACAATCCGGAAGCCTTCGGGTAGATTCACCACACGATCGCCGTGGCTCATCCAGACCTGATGCCGCTCACCGCTGGACCAGAGACCTTCGAAAAGCCCGCAGTCATCGGTGACATCCACATAAGCCCGACCGAACTCCTGATGATCAGAGGGATCCACCTGCCCGCCGAGCTGGGCGCAGATGGTCTGCATGCCGTAGCAGATCCCCAGCACCGGTACACCAAGGTCAAAGGCCACATCGGGTGCCCTCGGGGTGTCACTCGCCGTCACGGAGGCCGGGCCGCCGGAGAGGATAATGCCGCGCGGATCGAAATCGCGCACCCTGGCCGGATCGGCATTGAAAGGAATCACTTCGCAGTAGACTCCGCTTTCGCGAACGCGCCGGGCGATGAGCTGGGTCACCTGCGAGCCGAAGTCGAGGATAAGAATGCGGTCTGTCATGGGCGGGAAATTAGGCTGCGCGCCGGGGCAAGTCCAGCGCGCAACCACCGCCATTGCAGAAAAGTTCGCCGATTTTCGGCGGGGCCGTGCAAACCTGCGTCAAACGTCGGGTTTCAGAGCCTGCAGAGCGGTTAAATCGGGCCAGCTGTAAGCAATTTCATCCAGCAGGACACCAGCAAAGCGCTCCCGCCGCTCCGCGATTCGCTGTCCGCCCACCGCTTCGTAGAAAAACCGCGAGGGATTGCTCGCCAGCACCCAGATCATCGCCGACTCCATGCCGGCCTCAATGAGACCGGCAAAGAGCTGGTGCAGGAGTTGCCGGCCGATGCCCCGGCCCTGCCAGTCGATATCGACATAGAGCGTATAGACTTCCCCGTTCTTTTCCGGAGTCCGGACACGGGCGGGCCCGGCATGCCCGAAGCCGACAATCCGGCTTTGCTCCGATGCGTCGTCTTCCGGCAGAGTCTCTGCCAGCAGGATCAACTCCCGCGCGCCACCGGTGTTAATCCAGTGCCGCCAGGACCGTGCCTGTTCATCAAGCGTCATGGAGGCCAGATATTGATCGGGAACCATACCCGCGTATGTGTGGCGCCAGGTCTCGATGTGGACCTGGGCCAATGCGCGGCTGTCTTCAAGACGGGCTCTGCGCAGTTTCAGTCTCTCAGTCATCCACTAGATTTAGGTATGCGCGCGCCTACGCTCCAGGATCGAGACGAAAAAACCATCCGTTCCATGTTGCCGCGGCGTGAGCAAAAGATGAGGCCCGCCGGTGGGACAAGCGGTGGCACAAGCGACGTCGGGGAGAACTCTATTCCAGACCTCGGCCAGAGCTATCTGGCTGAAATCCGGGTTCGCTTCGAGGAAAGCTTCGACCTGCTGCTCGTCTTCTTCCGGCAGCAGAGAGCAGGTGGCGTAGATCAATCGGCCGCCCGGCCTTACCAGAAGTGACGCCGCTTGCAGGACCGCGCGTTGCGCCTGGAGGCACCCCTCAAACCGTTCAGGAGTGAGGGCCAATCGAGCATCCGGCTGGCGGCGCCAGACACCAGAGCCTGAACAAGGCGCATCGACCAGCACCCGATCGAAGCTTCCGGCGTTTTCCGCTGTCCAGCTTTCATCCGGCAAGCTTTGCCGCGTGACAATTTGGACCCCCGCCCGCTCCAGTCTGGGTCCGGCCCGCTCCAGGCGTTTGGCATCAGTGTCCAATGCGGCGAGCCGTCCCTTGCCTTGCATTTCGGCTGCCAGGGCAAGGGTTTTGCCCCCGGCGCCCGCGCAGTAATCAGCCACCGCCATTCCCGGCTCGGCGTCGCAAAGCAAGGCGATGAGTTGCGAGCCCTCGTCCTGAACTTCGATCAGACCGTCCCGAAAGGCCCGGCTCGCCTGCAAGGAACGGCGGCCTTCAACCTTCAGACCAAGAGGCGACATCTTGGTTTCCCCGGTGGTCACGCCCTCCTGTGCCAGGGCTTTTTGCGCGGTATGCCGGGTTTCCTTCAGGCGATTGACCCGCAGAACCACCTCGGCTTCCTGCTGCAGAGCCGACATCTCCGCGGCCATCTTGTCACCGAAACGCCCCAAGAGACGCGTGTGCAGCCAGGGCGCAAGCTCATCGCGAACCCAATCGGGCTGATCCGGGTGAACGAGTTCCGATCCGCTCAAAGCCGCGACCAGACTTTCTTCATCGGGGGTCAGTTTCGGCGGTCCATAGCCTTCGCCGCTGAAAAGCGACTGCACGTCGTCCTGCATTCGGTCGCCCGACAGGCTCAGACTGGCAATTGCCAGGGCACGGGGCGAGACTTCGGCCTGCCCCGCCCGTTCCAACCACCAGGTCAGTCGCAGTTTGGAGCGCAGGATCGAAAAGACCAGATTGCCAATTTCCCGGCGGTCTTTTGACCCGATATAGCGGCGGCTTCGCGTGTAAGACGTAACCACCCGTTCCGCGGTCAGGCTTGTCCTTTCGAGTTCCTCCAGGATCTCGATAACGGCCTCAACTCTTGCGCCCGGTCTCATGGCAGCTTCAAAGCCACAGGTGACAATGCAGGCAAAAGCCTCCTCGTCCGGTCAGACGGAGTTCCTGTAGTTGGGCGCTTCACGTGTGATCGACACGTCATGGACATGGCTTTCCCGGAGACCGGCGTTGGTGATTTTGAGGAAACGGCAGCCACCGCGCATGTCGGCGATGGTCGCATTTCCGGTGTAGCCCATGGACGCCCGCAGGCCGCCGATCAACTGATGGATGACGGCTGACACCGGACCTTTATAGGCAACCCGGCCTTCGACGCCTTCGGGAACCAGCTTGAGGCTGTCCGAGACTTCCTGTTGGAAGTAGCGGTCCGCGGACCCGCGTGCCATGGCCCCCAGGGACCCCATGCCGCGATAGGATTTATAGGACCGGCCCTGATAGAGGAAGACTTCGCCCGGACTCTCCTCGGTCCCGGCCAACAAGGATCCGATCATGATGCAGTCGGCCCCGGCGGCGATAGACTTGGCAAGATCGCCGGAAAATTTTATGCCGCCGTCGGCAATCACCGGCGTGTCGCTCTCCCGGCAGGCTTCGACCGTATCGAACAAAGCAGTCAACTGCGGCACACCGACACCGGCAACCATGCGCGTGGTGCAGATCGAACCCGGTCCGATCCCGACTTTGATGGCGTCGGCACCGGCATCGACCAAGGCCCGGGCCGCCTCGGCGGTCGCCACATTGCCTGCGATCACCTGAGCTTCATTCGAAAGGCGCTTGACCGCCCCGACCGCTGTCATCACACCGCTGGAGTGCCCGTGCGCCGTATCCACAACGATGACATCCGCGCCCGCCTCCATCAGAGCTTCCGCGCGCTGCAGACCGTCATTGCCGACCCCGGTCGCGGCCGCGACGCGCAGGCGGCCCTGCTCATCCTTACAGGCATCCGGATAGGCAATGGCCTTCTCCATGTCCTTCACGGTAATCAGGCCGACACAGCGGTAATCGTCATCGACGACCAGAAGCTTCTCGATCCGGTACTGATGCAGCAGGCGGCGTGCCGTGTCGTGATCGGCGTTATCCTTGACCGTGACCAGATTTTCCTTGGTCATCAGCTCACTGACCGGCTGGCGCTGGTTCTCGGCGAAACGGACGTCCCGGTTGGTCAGGATCCCAACCAGTTTGCCGTTGCCGCGCTCGACCACCGGAATGCCCGATATCTTATGGTACTCCATCAAAGAGAGGGCATCGGCCAGGGGTTGATCCGGGTGAATGGTCACGGGATTGACCACCATGCCGCTCTCGAAGCGCTTGACCGCCCGGACCTCCTCGGCCTGTTCCTCAATGGAGAGATTTTTGTGGATCACGCCCATGCCCCCGGCCTGGGCCATGACAATCGCAAGGCGGCTCTCGGTCACCGTATCCATCGCCGACGACAACAAAGGAATGCCAAGCTCAATGCTACGGGTCAGGCGGGTTCGCGTATCGGTCTGGGCAGGAAGAACGGAGGATGCCGCGGGTTCCAGAAGAACGTCGTCAAAGGTCAGTGCTTCGCGGATTTCCATGCCAATTCTCCAGAAACTGATTGAATTTCACTGGATCGGCGAAATCCGCGAATCAGCTTCTACATCTAAGTGTGACGGGGCGGCTTGCATTCCCGACTACGTGAGTCAGGCTCGATTGCACTCATCAGGAACGGCCGCGCTCCAGGGTCGAATTGGCGCTGCATCATACACATAGGCAATCACTTGCCAAGCGGATTGCACATGATTCTTTAAAGACGAAACCAAGATAGGCGCATCCGAGCGAAATCAAGAGCTTATGGTTGTTTGGCGCAGGGCTTTTAGCGCCCTACGGTCAATCCTGGACTTTCAAGCCGCGAAAGCCGGTTGCGACAAGATACATCTCGGCCGAGTCGCTGCGGCTCGCGGGCGGCTTTACATGCCGCACCTTGGTGAAATGCTGCTTCAAACTATTCAACAGGGTTTGCTCCGCGCCGCCCTGGATAACCTTCGAGACGAAGGATCCGCCGGGTGCCAGAATCTGAACCGCAAAATCCAGTGCCGTTTCGACCAAGCCCATGATCCGCAGGTGATCCGTTTTCGCATGCCCGATAGTGGCCGCCGCCATATCTGAGAGGACAATATCCGCGGGTCCGTCCAGCTCCGCCTTCAGCCGGTCCGGCGCGTCATCGTCCAGGAAATCACCCTGCAGCAGGATTGCGCCGGGAATCTCCTCTATCTCCAGAAGATCAATACCGACCACCTTGCAGTCCGGGGCCGCGCGTTCCAGTGCAACCTGGGTCCATCCGCCGGGGGCCGCCCCCAGGTCAACCACCCGGCTCGCCTTGGCGAGAAACCCGTGTTTTTCATCCATCTGCAAGAGCTTAAAAGCCGCCCGCGAGCGGTATCCGCGCTTCTTGGCCTCCGCCACATAGGGGTCGTTGAGCTGCCGCTGCAGCCAGCGCGCGGAGGAATTCGAGCGCCGTTTTGCGGTCTTCACCCGAACTTTGAGGCCGCGTCCCGAGAGGCTGCCCTCGCTACTCGCGCCGCCTGAGGCACTTGCAGCGGCCTTTCCGGGTCCGGACCTTTTTGCGCCCGTTTTGCGCGAGCCGGATGTTCCCGGACTGAACCTGCCAGCGCCGGACTTGCCGCGACCTCCACCCTTGCCTTTTGACGAGCCGGTCATAAAGAAAGAAACCCAGTGTTATCCATGCTGCTTGAATGCAGAGACTTATTGAATGCAGAGGCTTATTGAATGCAGAGGCTTACATCAGGCGGCCAAAAGTCACAATCCCTGCATCAAGGTGAAGATAATTCCTTCCCGCAAGCCACGGTCCGCCACCCGCAGGCGTTCGACCGGCCAAGTTCTGCAGAGGGCATCCAGGATCGCACAGCCGGCCACGACCAGATCGGCCCTGTGGCGACCGATACAGGGGTGGGCGACCCGCTCATCATAGCTCATGGCGGCAACACGCCTGTTCAGGCCTTCAACTGAATCCAGCGACAGATAACAGCCGTCGACACGGCGCCGGTCGTAGCGTGCCAGATCTTTCTTGATGCCAACCAGGGTCGTGACCGTGCCCGACGTGCCCAGCATCTGAACCTTTCGGCCCGTTACCGAACCCAGTATCCCGTTCTCCCGTTCAAAGGGGTCAAGGGAGTCCAGGACATCAGCCACCATCTTCTGGTAGCTCGTTTCCGAGATGTCGCCTCCACCATAGCGCTCAGCCAGATTGGTCACACCCATGGGCAGGGATTTCCATGCCAGCACTTTGGGATGGACGGCTTGGCCATGCCGGATCGGCGCACGTCGTCCCGGCATCACAGCAGAAGCGCTTTGGGCATCTGCAGCGTTACCAGGGCGAGCGTGACCACCTGGATGCCCCGGCAGTGCAACCCAGCAGACCTCAGTGCTGCCGCCACCGATGTCGAAAACCAGCGCCGTCTCGACGTCGGGGTCGAAGAGCGGCGCACAGCCATAGACGGCGAGCCGAGTCTCCTCACGGCTCGAGATTACTTCCAGCTTCAAACCAAACTCTGCTTCGACCCGGTCGCGAAAGGCCGGATAGTTGACGGCGCGCCGGCAGGCTGCAGTCGCTACACAGCGTGCCTCTGTCACACCAAGGCGCTGCATCTTGCTCGAACAGATCTTCAAGGCGCGCAAAGTGCGTTCCATAGCGGCTTCGGACAAGACGTCCGAGTGGCTCAGGCCCTCCCCCAAACGCACGACTCGGGAAAAACTATCGACCACCCGATAGCTCTGCCGCGCTGGCTTGGCCACCAGCAAACGGCAATTGTTGGTCCCGAGATCCAGCGCACCAAAGACCCTGCCCCGGCTCTCGCGGTCAGGTTGTTGCTTTAGCGTCGCCGCGGCAGCAACTCTCCCGCTGCCGACACGCTCTTTCGCGCCAGTTTCTGTGTCAGTTTCTGCGCCGGACCGGGCACGCGCAGCGCACGTCCGGCTTTGTGAGTCAGCGCTCACGCCCCCGTACTTGGCCTCAACAATCCAGCCTCCCAACGTTCATCGACAGCGGTTCTCATGCGACCGCCTTTACCCCAGCTTAACCTGAGCGGCCTAAAACAAGCCAGCGTCTCCGCATGCAGGCATGCCGAAAGTACGAAGCAAGGAAATTTCAAGCGCTGCAGAAAAGCGGTTGAAAGCGCGGCGGACTGGGACTACATAGGGGCCGCACATCGATTGATCGCCCATTCATTGAAACCGGGCCATCTTCGTTGGGGGATAGTTTAGCGGTAGAACTCTCGGCTCTGACCCGAGCAGCCCTGGTTCGAATCCAGGTCCCCCAGCCAGAAATCTATACATGTAAAATCTACTGCCTTGCAGATTTTCACCTGCCTGTAGCCGGAAACTGAACCGTTTGGGATGCAGAGTGAAATGACAATTTCAACGTCAGCGTTTAGACTGCGCGCAAGATCAATCGGCGTTTGGTGAATTCGTGCAAATCTTGAAATCGGGAACTGCCCAGTTGCTCTCTGCAGGAGACCGGGCCAAGGGAGGCTTTTGGCGCTGGACGCTGAGCTTTGTCACCATTTGCGCGAGCTTTTTCGCCATAGTGACAGTGTTCATTTTGGTCTTGATGCTTATTCTGGATCTTGAGACAGCAGACCGGATTCTCGATCAGGGACGGCTGGAAAATGAAGAAGAAGCAGTCCTGTCGCTTTTGGTTTTGCTTTTCATTATCGCCCTCTTTGGGCCGGCAGTCGTTTTAGGCCTTAAAGTCGTCAGGATACCATTGGGACGGCTCATCGCACCCCGGCAACCTCTTCAGTGGCGAGGATTGTTGCTGTCGGCATTTTCAGTTTGCGCACTTCTTAGCTGCATATCTTTTATTTCTGTTTGGTCGGAAGGTAAGCAAGGAAAGTTCGCATTCGAGCATTTAGTCCAGCAGGGCGCGCTTTATCTTCCACTCTTCATCGGAGCGATCGCGCTTCAGGCCTCAGCCGAGGAGTTGTTTTTCCGCGGTTACCTTCTTCAACTCGCGGGTCGATTGACCAGGTCTTGGTGGATGATTTTCATAATCGTTGCCGGCACTTTCTTCGTATTTCATATCCCAAATCCGGAGTTTGAAATCGCACCTTCATTCGCTGCGTTTAATCATGGGCTTCTCGCGTTCACGCTGACCGCTCTTGCTTTGATCACCGGACGGCTTGAATACTCGATAGGCGCACACATCGGGTGGAATTTGGCGATTCTTGTTTTTCGATACAAACCAGAGTCTGCACCGGATTTGTATATGGGTTTTGGCTCGGTCGAACAGTTTGGCTCCTGGACTCCGGATCCTATGGATTGGATCTCCGCTGCGTTGAAAATTCTTGTTCCTTTTCTCATTTGTCTCGTGATTCATTTCAACTATGTTGAACGACGACACATATATTCCAGGTAAGAAATGGTCGTTAAAGACCGCGTAGACGGCAAAGACCACATCGAAGGCGGCATCTTTAGCCGCTGTGTCCTTGGGAATGCCGTCGATCATCTTTGTCATCGTTAGAGCTCGATTGCGATCCAGAACTTTTCTCCTCCGCCGCCTTGACAAAGCCCCGCCCGCCCGCTTGTTTGGCGCCAGATTTCCCTGCCTGAAAAAACGGAACCACACCGCATGTCCATCCCCCGCTACAGCCGCCCTGAAATGACCCGTATCTGGGAGCCGGAAAACCGCTTTCACATCTGGTTCGAGATCGAGGCTCATGCCTGTGACGCGCAGGCTGAACTGGGCGTGATCCCGAAGGATGCCGCCAAGGCGGTCTGGGATAGAGGTGCTTTCGAAGTTGCGCGGATCGACGAGATCGAGCGGGAAACGCGGCACGACGTCATCGCCTTTCTGACCAATCTGGCGGAGCATGTGGGACCGGAAGCCCGCTTCGTGCATCAGGGCATGACCTCGTCCGACGTGCTCGATACCTGCCTCGCGGTCCAGCTGACCCAGGCCACCGACATCCTGCTGGCCGACATGGACCGGGTTCTGGCGGCCCTCAAGAAACGGGCGCTGGAGCAAAAGGATACGGTCTGTCTCGGCCGCAGTCACGGCATTCACGCGGAGCCCACCACCTTCGGACTCAAGCTCGCCACGCACTACGCGGCCTTTAAGCGCGGACGCGAACGGCTGGTTCAGGCGCGCAAGGAAATCGCCACCTGCGCCATCTCGGGCGCGGTCGGCACCTTCGCCAACATCGATCCTGCGGTCGAAGCCCATGTGGCAAAAAAAATGGGCCTGGAGATCGAGCCCATCTCGACACAGGTCATTCCCCGGGACCGGCATGCCGCCTTCTTCGCAACGCTCGGCGTCATCGCCAGTTCGCTCGAGAACCTGGCAGTCGAGATCCGACACCTGCAGCGGACCGAGGTTCGCGAAGCGGAAGAGTTTTTCGCACCGGGTCAAAAGGGGTCTTCGGCCATGCCCCACAAACGCAATCCGATCCTGACCGAAAACCTGACCGGTCTGGCGCGCGTCGTCCGCGCCGCCGTCACGCCGGCCTTCGAAAATGTGGCGCTGTGGCATGAACGGGACATTTCGCATTCCTCCGTAGAGCGGGTCTTCGGCCCCGACGCCACCATCACCCTGGACTTCGCCCTCTCGCGGATGGCCGGTGTGATCGAGAAGATGTATATCTACCCGGAGAACATGCAGAAGAACCTGGATCAGCTCGGCGGCCTGGTGCATTCCCAGCGGGTTCTGCTGGCCCTGACCCAGGCGGGGATCAGCCGCGAGGATGCCTATCTGATCGTGCAGCGCAATGCCATGAAGGTCTGGCAGGAATCGGCCGATTTTCTGAGCCTGCTGCGCGCCGATGCCGATGTGGCAGGCAAGATGAATGACGGCGAACTGGAAGCCTGCTTCGATGACAGCTATCACACCAAGCGGGTGGACGTGATCTTCGAGCGGGTGTTCGGGCCGGATTGACCACCTGAGACAACAGAGGGCTTCAGTGCCGCGTAAGAGCGGTCTCGGGACTCAGGTCTCAGAACTTGCCGTTGTCGTTTTTCCACTCGCTTCGAGGCGCGATCTTCTCTGTTGTGTCCCAGTGTTCCACCAGCTTGCCTTGGGAAACGCGAAATAGGTCATAAAAGGCGGAATGGACGCCGCCGGCTTCGCCCTCGCTGACACAGAGCGCGAAATCCCCTTCTGCGAGAACACGGTGGATCCGCTGGTAGTCGACAAGCCTGCGGTCGCCGTCCCTGGCCTCGAGTAGAGATCTGAGCGCAGCAATCCCGTCTGTCAGCCGCGGATTGTGTTCGGCGTAGCTGTTTACATCGACAAAATCGGGCAGCCGGTCGAGCTGTCCATCGATCAGAACGCTCTCGACGAAAGAGCGGACGAACGCCCGATTCTGCTCCGTCAGGTCGTGATCCACAGCTTCGGTCGGTCCGTCCACCATGCTGCGCCCGGCTCGGTTCGGCCCCTTCCGTTCCTGAATGTTGTCCCAGTGCTCAACCGCACGGCCGTCTTCAAACCTGAAAACCTCGAAACCGATTTTCCGGCTCGCGAAATCGTATTCAGTATGCCCAAAGACGAAATCGCCGTCTTCGAAGGCCCGCACGACGTTCACCCGCGGTGACGTTTTGGATAAGCGCAGAAAGAGAGCCGCCAGTCCCTCGCTTCCCTCCCGGGTCTGAGGGTTATGCTGAATGTACTTCTCCTCATCCACCACGGCGGCGGGCCCGGGATCGCCGGTCTCGATAGACTTCAGCAGCGCCCGGATCTGATCTTTCTTTTTCAAAACCATCTTGTACGCCCCTCCAAATCCATTGGAGACATCATACAAAAGAAAAGAGCCACCGGGGTCGCTCCGATGGCTCTTTGTTTCTTTATCCGAATACGACCGCTATTCGGCCATGATCTGCTCTTTGGCCGCCTCGATCATCTCTTCCATCTTCTTGTCGAGCTGATGGGCTGAGATATTGACTGACTTCTCGCTAAAATCGGCCAGAACCTTGCGTTTCACGTCATCATCGCCAGGCTCTTCCATGTCGGCCATGACGACCTCCTTGGCGTAGGCGTCGGCGTCGCCGCCACTCAGGCCCATTTGCTCGGCGGCCCAAAGTCCTACCAGCTTGTTGCGGCGCGCTTCGACCTTGAACTGCAATTCCTGATCGTGCTTATATTTGTCCTCGAACGCTTTCTCGCGCTCATTGAAGGTGCTCATCTCGCCGTCTCTCCTCGCTGCTTAAGTGTGACTGCCGCGGACGTTCGCTTCGCAGCAGGCACAGGTGTTAGGCGTTTAGGTCTTTTCACACATATAGTCATTAAACAACTTCAGGAAAACCGATTTGCGTGCTGATTCTCCAGTTTTAATGGATGCACTTTTATAATGTGCACCGCTGTCATTCTCCGGCGGCCCGGACAGAAGTGGCCGCTTCTTTTTGCAGGCAACCGCGATGAAATGCGGGATCGTCCTTCAGAGGCCCCGGCAAAGCATTGGGGTGACAGGCCTTCCGTGGTCGGCGGCCTGGACAAAACGGCAGGAGGAACCTGGCTCGCGGTCAACGAACATGGCCTTCTTGCCAGCGTTCTCAATCGGATCGGCAGTCTGGGGCCGCAGGACGGCAAACGCAGCCGCGGCGAGCTGGTGCTGGAAGCCATGGAACACAGTGATGCCGAAACCGCGGCGGACGCCCTCTCCAACCTTAATCCCGCGGCCTATCGCAGCTTTAACCTGATCCTGGCCGATAACCGGGACGCCTTCTGGCTCAGAAACATGGGCAAGGAAAACACCCTTGAAGTCGAGTGCTTTCCGATCCCAGAGGGTCTCTCGATGATTTCGGCCTACGACCTGAACGACCCCGACTCTGCCCGTATCCGGCAGCATCTGAGAGACTTCCAGGATGCCGAAGCCCCGGATCCGGAGTCTGATGCCCGCGATGACGGCAACTTCATGCCCAGCGGCTGGGAGGCCTGGCACCGTCTCCTGCGCCGGGATGCGAGTGCTTCTGGCGGCGATCCCTATGCCGCCATGTCCGTTCAGCTGGATAACGGCTTCGAGACCGTTTCAAGCTCGCTGATCGCACTCCCTTCCGCCGAGTACCGCAGCGAAGCGCCGGAAAAGGCCCGCATCCGCTGGCTCTATGCGGACGGTTCCCCGCGAACCGCATCCTACAAACCGCTCGTTTTGGACGACGCGTGAGGGCGCAGCGCGTATCTCTCGGATCTATATCGCCCTTCAAGGGCGTGCTCTGCATGATCGGCGCGGGTTTTTTCCTCACCCTCAACGACGCGGTACTCAAATGGCTGACCGGCGATTATCCCGTTGGCCAGATCATGTTTTTACGCGGAGTGTTCGTCTTTCTGCCCATCGCGTTTTTCGTTTGGCAGGCTGGTGGAGGAAAAAGCCTCCGCGTAAGACACATACAGCCTCACCTGCTTCGTGGCGCCTTAATGATTGCGGGAACTTTCCTGTTCATCAATGGCCTGCGCCACCTGCCCTTCGCCGATGCCATCTCGATCACCTTTGCCGGACCGCTATTCGTCACCGCCCTGGCCGCCCCTCTGCTGGGCGAAGTCATCCGCTGGCGGCGCTGGCTGGCCGTGATCATCGGTTTTATCGGTGTTCTGATCATCATCCGGCCTACAAGCGAAGTCGCGCAGTGGGCCGCGATATTTCCGCTTGCGGCCAGCATCACCGGCGCTCTGCGGGACATCCTGACCCGGAAGATGTCCCAGCATGACAGCTCGGTCGCAGTGATGTTCTACTCCACGCTGGCGGTCACGTTCGCCGGGGGCGTCACCTTTCTGGGCGGCTGGGCACCGGTTCAGACCGCCGATCTCGGCCTCTTCCTGCTGTGCGGCGTTCTGCTTGGTTTCGCCCATTTCCTGATGATCGAGGCCTTTCGGCTTGCCGAGGCTGCGCTTGTGGTTCCCTTCAAATACGTCAGCCTGCTGTGGGCCGTTCTGCTCGGGCTCGTGATCTGGGGCGACATCCCCGACGGCTGGACCTTCGCGGGCGCCGGTGTGGTTGTGGCCAGCGGCCTCTACATTTTACACCGCGAAAGAATCAGAAAAACAAAGACTTAAACCCCAAGCCGTGCAGAGCCCGGCACCACTTCCAACAGCCCATTTGTGCCGGGCCGGATCACCTGCTATATGGTGCTCCCCGTCATGGTCGATTACCGTTACAAACCGGTTGTTCTACAGCGTTACCGGCTGGATTTCGAACCAGGGCGAACCTTTCCCGATCGGACAAAAAAGATGCGACGCAGACGGATATATGAGGGTAAAGCCAAGGTCCTTTTCGAGGGGCCGGAACCCGGCACGGTAGTACAGTACTTCAAGGATGATGCAACGGCCTTCAATAACCAGAAGAAGGGCACCATCACCGGCAAAGGCGTTCTGAACAACCGTATCTCCGAGCATCTGATGCTCCGTCTGGCGGAAATCGGTATCCCGACCCACTTCGTTCGGCGCCTCAACATGCGCGAGCAACTGGTTCGCGAAGTTGAGATTATTCCGATCGAAGTGGTGGTGCGAAACGTCGCCGCAGGCACGATCTGCAAGCGTTTGGGGGTCGAGGAAGGCACGCCGCTGCCCCGCTCCATCGTCGAGTACTACCTGAAGAACGACGAGCTCGGAGATCCACTGGTCTCTGAAGAGCACGTGACGGCCTTCGGCTGGGCCTCAACCCAGGATCTCGACGAAATGATGCAGTATGCTCTGCGCTCCAACGATTTCCTGACCGGCCTCTTTTACGGCATCGGAATGAAACTGGTGGACTTCAAGCTGGAGTTCGGCCGGCTGTGGGACGAAGAAGAGATGCGCATTGTCCTGGCCGACGAGATCAGCCCGGATTCCTGCCGTCTCTGGGATATCAAGACCAACGAAAAGCTGGATAAGGACCGCTTTCGCAAAGATCTCGGTAAGGTCGAAGAGGCCTATCAGGAAGTAGCGCGCCGCTTAGGAGTCCTGCCCGAGGCCGGCCCGGTTGATATGCAAGGCCCCCAGGTCATGCAATAAAGAGCAGGGCCGACCGCACACCGGCCCTTTGCCCTTTGACGAGCTCACGCGCTGACAAAACCGCGTGATAGCACCGAATCTTTGTATGGTTAAGCCGGAATTTACCCCAGGTTAAGGCACGGCATCTTAGTTTATGCCGATCATGCTTGTACGAATGTTCGTCGAAATGCGGTTTTGGCGAGGGTTCCAAGCAAACTCCTTGCCGTTGGGTTCCGATGTCACAGCCTTCCCTTCTCCAGCTCGCGGTCTCAGACGGGACACCGCTGAGATCCCTCATCACAGCTCTCGTCGTCGGTCCTGTACTGACGGCGATCAACCAGGGCGACGCCATCCTGTCAGGAGCGGGGATCGATCTTGGAAAAGCCGCACTGACATTTGTCGTCCCCTTTGTCGTGGCCACGGCCGGCGCGGTTCAGGCGAAGCGTTCAGGCACTTTACGTCCTCTGAACTCTGATTCGCCCGTGCCCAACCAGGCTCCAGCCGCTTCTGCGGAGCCCCCGGGCCCAACTGGGCCGCAAAGCGGCACGGCCATGCACTTCGGCCAGCCCGCTCCTACCCTCGATCCCGGCCTGCTCAACGAGGCCAGCGATATGGTTGGGACGATCAAGGGCAACGCAGTCAAGGTCAACACAGCGTCAAAGGCTAGAATCGCTTTCATCTCCGACCTGATCACGGCATCACAGGACGTTAAAAGCGAAGTCGGCGCCATCCAGGACCTCGCATCGGCGATCGACAGCAGCCTGCATGCGGCCCATCAAAATGCCGGTGAAGTTGTCACCCATGCCCGCAATATTGCCTCGAACGCGGAAGAAGGCGTGACGCTCTCGGACAACGTCGTCACCTCCATCAACCGGCTGCAAGAGGATTTCAGCCAGATTACCGAGATTTCCCAGGGGATCGGCGCTATTGCCAAACAGACCAACCTGCTGGCTCTGAACGCGACCATCGAGGCGACACGTGCCGGGGACGCCGGCAAGGGCTTTGCCGTCGTTGCCGCAGAGGTGAAAACCCTCGCCAATAACGCGGGACAGTCCGCCGAACAGATAAATGGCGTCCTGGGCGATCTCTCACAGAGTATCGATGAGGTCCTCAAGCACCTGGAACAGCTCTCAAAGAATCTCAAACACGCGTTGGAAGCCAGTGCGCAGGGCCAGTCACAAACCGGAAAAATCTCTGAAGCAATCGACGAAGCGGTCAATGTGGCCAAGCAGACCGCCAGCCAGGCCGGCGCGCAGGCCGAACGTTTCAGCTCAGTCGCGGATCGCCTCGATCAGATCAAGCAGGATGCCGAAGCCGCTGTCACGGGCTCGGGCAAAAACATCGAACTGACAGACGGCGTTCTCGACAAGCTGGAAGCTGCGAAACGCCAGATTTCCGCTTAGTCCACCACATCCAGAATAGAGATTTTCTCTTTATTATCTAATCTCTATTTGGATTTTTTGACCTTTCGCTCGAGTGCGTCGGTCAGTCCGTCGACACCCCTGCTGGCAGCCACCCCGGCAAACTCTTCGCGGTAGGTTTTGGCCTGACTGACGCCTTCCACCATGACATCGGTAATCTCATAGTTTCCGCTCTGGTCCGAGACGATCCAGGAGAGGTTGAGCGGCTCACCCGAGGTGTTTTCGATGTAGGTCGCAACGGCGCTCTGTCCGGTCCCCTGTTCCTTGGTCGAGGTCACCGCGAAACTCTTGGGCCCGGCGTTGGTCACCAGGCGCAAGTAGGCGGCAATCAGATAATCCGAAAAGACGTCCTGGAATCGGGCGCGCTCGTCATCGCTGGCCTTCTCCCATTGCCCGGCAACGACGTATTCAGAAATTTGCTCGATCCCAACGCCATCGCGCAGAACGGCGTCCAACGCCTCTTTGCGGGAATCCGCGCTCATATCCTCCGCGGCGACGATGGAGATCACCTGATCACCCATGTCTTGCACAAACTTCGCTGCACCCTCGTTCGCCGCCTGCGCCCCGGCACCGGTCCCGGAAAGCGTGAGCAACAGGTAAGCCATCACGATTGAAATTACGGGTGAAATTACGGGCCGTGTCATTCTTTTTCTCCGCGTTGCCGTCTCAATGTCGCACACACGAGAACAGCTCGCGCCGCGAAGTCTTACACCGGACCCGACTCCCCCGCTTCAGACCACGTTCTCATAAGCCGCCAAGTCCCGCCGGGTTGCAAGAGACGTCAATATATTGACACAGACGTAAAGGATTTGTGCCAAGTCTCACAAAACGGTCTAAAGAGGTGTTTTTTGTCGGAAAAAGGCTTTCAAGCCTCCTTGTCACAGCGGGGGTCTGTCGCTAGATTTCGCGCGCTTCCACAGCCACAAATGCCACGGAGTCCCGCGTGAAAGCTCGCGTATACGTCACCCTCAAAAACGGTGTCCTCGACCCTCAGGGTAAAGCCATCGAGCATGCTCTCTCCGCCCTCGATTTTCAGGGGGTCGAACAAGTCCGTCAGGGCAAGCTGATCGAACTCGATCTCAGCGAATCCGACCCGGAACAGGCCCGCTCCCACGTTGCGGCCATGTGCGAGAAACTGCTCGCAAATACCGTGATCGAAAACTACACGATCGAGCTTGCTGACTGAGCCTGCGCGCCAGAGTTCGCGAACAGAGTCAGCGACGTTTTTCAGGGTCAAGCAGATCCAGACAAACGAGCAATCGGCCCTAAACGGCAATAAAACAGGAATCCACGCAATGAAAGCCGCGGTTATCGTTTTCCCCGGATCGAACTGCGACCGTGACGTCCAGGTGACGCTGCGCGATGTCAGTGGTGTCGAGCCGGTCATGGTTTGGCATAAGGAAAGCAGCTTCGAAGATGTCGATCTGATCGTCCTCCCGGGCGGTTTTTCCTACGGGGATTACCTGCGCAGCGGCGCCATGGCCTCGAAGTCCCTGGTCATGCGCGAAGTCGTAAAACGCGCCGGAGCCGGCGTGCCGGTACTGGGGATCTGCAACGGCTTTCAGGTTCTGACCGAGAGCGGTCTGCTGCCGGGCGTGCTGATGCGCAATGCCGATCTGAAATTCGTCTGCAAGGACGTCCATCTGAAGGTCGAGAGCAGCCAGAGCCTCTTTACCTCCGCCTATGAAGCCGGACAGGTGGTGCGGATACCGGTGGCGCACCATGACGGCAATTACTTTGCGAGCGAGGAAGAACTCGACCGGCTGGAGGGCAACGGACAGATCGCCTTCCGCTACGTGCAACCGAACGGTGCCTTAGATCCCGACGCCAATCCCAACGGCTCGGCACGCAACATCGCCGGTGTCTACAACGAGACCAAAACCGTTCTGGGCCTGATGCCCCATCCCGAGCGCCTCGCCGACCCGCAACTTGGCGGCACCGACGGCAAAGGGATGTTCCAAAGCCTGCTGGAGAGCCTTTCGTGAGCGAGATCACCCCTGAGGTCGTGGCAGAACACGGCCTGAACGAAACCGAGTATCAACGGGTCCTCGAGATCATGGGGCGGGAACCGAACCTGCTCGAACTTGGGATCTTTTCCGTGATGTGGTCGGAGCATTGCTCCTACAAGTCCTCCAAGAAATGGCTCAAGACGCTTCCGACCGAGGCTCCCCACGTGATCGAAGGCCCGGGCGAGAACGCGGGCGTCATCGACATCGGCGAGGGTCTGGCCGCCGTCTTCAAGATGGAGAGCCATAACCATCCGAGCTTCATCGAGCCTTACCAGGGTGCGGCCACTGGGGTCGGCGGCATCCTGCGGGACGTCTTCACCATGGGCGCGCGCCCGATCGCCAACCTCAACGCCTTGCGCTTTGGATCCCCCGAACACGCCAAGACCCGGCACCTGGTTTCCGGCGTCGTGGCGGGCATCGGCGGCTACGGCAACTGCGTCGGCGTTCCAACGGTGGGCGGCGAAGTCAACTTCGACCCTTCCTACAACGGCAATATTCTGGTCAATGCCATGACCGTGGGCTTGGCACCTGCCGACCGGATCTTCAAGGCCGCCGCACAGGGTGTCGGCAATCCCGTCATCTACGTGGGCTCCAAGACCGGGCGCGACGGCATTCACGGCGCGACCATGGCCTCGGCGGAGTTCGACGACGATTCCGACGAGAAGCGACCCACCGTGCAGGTCGGTGACCCCTTCACCGAAAAGCTGCTGATCGAAGCTTGTCTGGAACTGATGGAAACCGACGCCATTATCGGCATTCAGGACATGGGCGCTGCCGGCCTCACGTCGTCTTCCTTCGAGATGGCCTCCAAGGGCGGCATGGGCGTCGAACTCAATCTGGACCAGGTGCCCTGCCGCGAGGACGGAATGACGCCGTACGAGATGATGCTCTCGGAGAGCCAGGAGCGCATGCTGATGGTGCTCAAGCCGGGCAACGAGGACATGGCCCGCGGCATTATGGAGAAGTGGGATCTGGATTTCGCCGTCATCGGCAGCCTGACCGAGACCGGACGCATGGTCCTGCGCATGCATGGCGAGGTGGTCGGCGACCTGCCCATCGACCCTCTGGCCGAGGCTTCGCCGGAATACGACCGCCCCTGGGTTCCGACCCCGGCGCGTGAAGAACTGGATGCAAAAGACCTTCCGGTGCCCGGCGATACCGGCAAGGTGCTGTATCAGCTGATGGGTTCTCCGAACCTCTGTTCGCGGCGCTGGATCTGGGAGCAATACGATCACATGGTCATGGCCGATACCCAGGCCCGCCCCGGCGGCGATGCCGCCGTGGTCCGTGTGCATGGCACCGAACGTGCGCTCGCGATCTCGACCGACTGCACGCCGCGCTACTGCGTGGCCGATCCGGCCCGTGGCGGCGCCCAGGCCGTCGCCGAGTCCTGGCGGAATCTGACCGCCGTTGGCGCGACCCCCCTCGCCATCACCGACAACATGAATTTCGGCAATCCGGAGCGCCCCGAAATCATGGGTCAGTTCGTCGGCTGTATCGAGGGCATGCGGGCAGCCTGTGACGCCCTGGCTTACCCCGTCGTCTCCGGCAACGTTTCGCTCTACAACGAGACCAATGGCGCCGCGATCCTCCCGACACCCGCGATTGGCGGCGTGGGTGTTATCGAAGATGCCAGCAAAACGGCCGGCATCGCCTTCACCGAAGAAGGCGCAGACATCCTGCTGATCGGTGAGACGACCGGCCATTTGGGCTCCACGACCTATCTCTCCGAGATCGAGGGCCGGTCTGACGGTGCGCCGCCTGCGGTCGATCTGGAACAGGAAAAACGCAACGGCGACTTCGTGCGCCAGCTTATCATTTCCGGGCAAGTAACTGTTTGTCATGATCTTTCAGACGGCGGACTCGCCGTCTCCGTGGCTGAAATGGCGCTTGCAGGCGGGATCGGCGCGACGCTCGAACAACCCGCGGAAATTAACCTTCCAACCCATGCCTGGCTGTTCGGGGAAGATCAGGCGCGTTATCTGATCGCAACCGGCAACGCCGAGGCGCTGCTGGACGCCGCGCAGGCGGCTGGAATTCCTGCCGGCATAATCGGGCGAACCGGCGGGAAAACGTTGACCTTGCCGGGTGGCAGCCCCATATCCCTGAACGACTTGTCGCGCGCGCATGAGGGCTGGCTCCCTGATTACATGGCAGGTACAGTTAACTGAGACGAATCCTGTAATCAGGAAATCATCGGCGTTGGGATGCCAAAGGCCGCCCGAAAAGAGACAAGACGAGGATAATCGCTATGCCAATGAATCCGGCTGAAATCGAAGGCTTGATAAAAGAATCGATTACTGATGCAGAGGTCAGAATTGAAGACCTTCGCGGCGACGGCGATCACTATGCCGCCTATGTGGTTTCAGCGGCATTCCAGGGAAAGTCACGGGTTCAGCAGCATCAGATGGTGTATCAGGCACTTCGGGGCCGCATGGGGAACGAATTACACGCGTTGGCCTTGCAGACCTCGACCCCTTCGGACGGCTGACGCCGTTCACAAATGAAGTATGATCCGGCGCTGCGAATGCGCGCCGATTGAGTGAAATCCAGGTCCAAGTGGCCCCGTTCAGAGGAAAGACTAAGATGGATAACCCCGTTGCAGAGCGCATCAAGCAAGATATCTCCGATAACGACGTGGTTCTCTTCATGAAGGGAACGCCTGTTTTCCCCCAGTGCGGCTTCTCCGCCACCGTGGTCCAGGTTCTCTCGCACCTGGGCGTGAAATTCAAAGGGATCGACGTGCTGCAGGACCCCGGCCTGCGCCAGGGCATTAAGGAATTCAGCGAGTGGCCGACCATTCCGCAGCTTTATGTAAAAGGCGAGTTCGTCGGTGGCTGCGACATCATCCGCGAAATGTTCCAGTCCGGTGAGCTGCAGGATCATCTTGCAAACGCAGGCGTAGAGACCCAAACCGCCGCATAACATGTAGTCTTAACCAATATCGTTCCTACGAAAAGGCTTCGTTCCGGCGAAGCCTTTTTCTTTGAAAAATATGGCAACCACCTGATTTGTATATATAATACCCGTTCTACTGATGCCTAGTCTCCCCTAACGCTTCACGAAAATGTGCCCGGGAGATCTTTTAGTTTAGAATAATTTTAATTTGCAATTGGAGCTGAAACATCTAATATTCGATCAAGATTCAACCTCGATCGAGTAAAGCAATGACTGTTCTCGTCGCGTCCACCAGGGCCTACGCCAACCAGCTTAAGCAATCGGGCAGGCTGCAAACCTCCGGCAGCTTCCTGCTGGCGGGGCTTATTCTCGCGGCGATGCTGGCCCTGCCCGATGTCGTGATCCCGGCCATGGCCGATGCCTATCTCCAGGTGAGCGTTTTCGTAGCCGCGACCTTAGGCGTCTTCGCGCTGATCGAAAGCCGGATGAAAGTCGGAACCGATGAGTTACTCGAGCGTCACAAGGCCTGGCAGGTTCCAATTGCCGCACTGCTGGGCGCCCTTCCCGGCTGCGGCGGTGCGGTCATGGTGGTCACGCAGTTCGTCAACGGGCGCCTTTCCTTCGGGGCTCTGGTCTCGGTTCTGACGGCAACCATGGGCGATGCGGCCTTTCTTCTGCTGGCCCAGGCCCCGCTTGACGGCACATTGATCTTCGCTCTGGGTGCGATCGTGGGCGTCGTGTCGGGCTACGCGGTCGACAGGATACACGGCGTCGATTTCCTACGCCCCAAGAAGCCGCAGGGAGCGACCGCCTGCTTGACGGCTCGCGCAGCGAGACCCGGGAAGACCGAACTTGTCTGGATCGCATTGCTGACGCCAGGATTGCTTCTGGGCGTTCTGCTGCTGCTGCAGATCGACACCGACCCCCTCTTCGGTCCTTTGCAGGCCTATCAGCCGACCGAGACGATTGGCCTGATCGGGGCGGTCCTCTCGATCATGATGTGGAGCTGCACGGCGCGCGGTGCTGAAAACAAACTGATGGCCGGTTCGGCAACGACCCGGGTGGTGGGGACGACAAACTTCGTCACCGTATGGGTGATCGTCGGGTTCCTGATCTACGAGGTCGGTGTTCACGCCACGGGTTGGGATCTGGCCGTTGTTGCCCAGACCTGGGCCCCGCTGGTGCCTCTGCTCGCGGTTCTGGTCGGCTTCCTGCCCGGCTGTGGCCCGCAAGTTGTGGTCACAACGCTCTATCTGGCCGGCACCGTTCCGCTATCAGCACAACTGGGCAATGCCATCTCTAACGACGGCGACGCTCTCTTCCCAGCCCTGGCGCTGGCGCCGAAGGCGGCCATGATCGCAACGCTTTACAGCGCAATCCCGGCGATCCTGGTGGCCTACTCGACCTTCCTGCTGTTTGAATAAACCGGCAGCATTCTCTGGAAAGCCTCCGTTTCAGGCGTTGCGGAGCAGCCAGAGCCCGGCTGTGCAGTAGTCGCTGTCGTCTCCAGTCAGTTGTTCGGAGATCAAATCCTGCGGTATCGTCTTGCTGGGTTTAATGGCTTGCGCCTGCAGAATTTCAAAGCCGGCTTCCGCAAAGATCCTGCGGTAATGGTTGTGCCTCAATCGGTTCTGGAAGAAAAATCTATGGTTATGTTTCTTCCACTGCGGTTCAGAAAAGCGGAGGAAATTAAGCTTGGTAATGCTGTGGTCGGTATGCGCGTAATGATCGCTGTAGTCGATCTGGGCTGAGATCACCCCACCGGGCTTCAGCACCCGCCGCAGTTCACGCATGATCGCTTCAAGTGCCGTGACCGGGATATGTTCCAGAGTATTGGTTGAAATACAGATATCAAAACTGCTATCCGCGAAATCCGTAGCCGCCATATCGATCGGCGCATCGTACGAGATCCCATAATGCAGCTTCAGGTCCTCGAGAGAATGCACCGGGTTCGAGGATTTCAAGGCGGCCTGCGCCGTCAGAAGTGCGATTGCATCGTTGACCAGCGAGAGGTCCAGCATTGGGTTCAGATCTACCAGTTGCTGCCGCAATCCGGGCCGCGAGAGGTAGAGATTTTGGCCCAGTGCTTTACCTGCCCCGAATTCGATCAGGCTGCGCGGACGATAAGCCTCGATATTCTCCTTATGAAACTTCCAGGGTCGGGGAATCGTAGTGATTTCCACAGCTGAACGCTTTGTAATGTACTTCTGGGTAAAATAAAGGGCGTCGCGGCCAATCAAGTCGAACAGTGACAGCGCCCGGCTTTTCAATGTCCAGCTGATGTTCATTCTGCTCTCCCCCATCGACCCGAGCCCAATAGGTTTAGCAGGACCAAAGGCAAAAAAGAACCCGCCACGGTAATCGTGGCGGGTTCTTCTTTTTGCCGTTTCCGGCGGACTTCTTCGCAGTGTTAGCGCGAATAGAACTCGATGACCAGGTTCGGTTCCATCTGAACCGGGTAAGGCACGTCGGCCAGCTTGGGCGCGCGAACGAAGGTTGCTTTCATGTCCTTATGATCAACTTCGATGTAATCGGGCAGGTCACGCTCAACCGACTCGACACCTTCGAGAACCAGCGGCAGTTCACGGCTCTTTGCCTTGACCTGAACCACGTCGCCGTCTTTGACCATGTAGGAAGAAATGTTGACCTTCTTGCCGTTGACCGTGACATGACCGTGGTTCACAAACTGACGGGCGGCGAAGACGGTGGGAACGAACTTGGCGCGGTAAACCACGGCATCCAGGCGGCGCTCGAGCAGGCCGACCAGGTTCTCACCCGTATCACCCTTGCGGCGCGACGCTTCGGCGAAGTAACGCCGGAACTGCTTTTCACCGATGTTGCCGTAGTAGCCCTTCAGCTTCTGCTTGGCCATCAGCTGCGTGCCGAAATCGGACGGCTTACGGCGGCGCTGACCATGCTGGCCGGGACCATATTCACGTTTGTTGATTGGGCTTTTGGGGCGGCCCCAAAGATTGACGCCCAGGCGGCGGTCGATCTTATACTTCGAGGCAAGACGCTTCGACATACGAACTCATTCCTTATTTGCGACCCGTTTCAGGTCATGTTGTCCCGGTAGGCCCTGGCGCGACAATCTTCTGTTGCGCTTCGGACGGGGTTCAGAGCAGTCTCTCTGGCCCACTTTCCCGGGAATTGAAGCCGGGACTATACGAATCGTCCGGGAAATGTCAAACAGACATCCGCCTCAAGCCCCAATAGGTCGGAAAATCCCGGAAATCCGCCACAGGAGCCCGCTCTGAACGCCCTCTCGGACCATTCCAAAGGCCTGCTGATCACCGCGCTGGGCGTTCTGATCCTGACGCCTGATTCCCTGCTGATCCGCTTGATGGAGGTTGATCATTGGACGGTTGTGGTCTGGCGTGGCTCGCTTCAGTTCCTTGGGCTACTCCTGCTGATTTCACTCGTTTACCGCCAGCGGACCTTCGAAGTCTTTCGCTCGATCGGAACGCTCGGACTGCTGCTCGCGACGGTTTTCTGCTTCAGCACGATCCTCTTTATCATCTCGGTGTCTTACACCCTGGTTGCCAACACCCTGGTGATCCTCGCTTCCGCGCCCTTCTTCGCCGCCGTCTTCAGCCTGATCTTCCTGAAGGAAGCGGTCGGCCGCCACACCTGGATCGCCATCTTCGTCGCCTTTGCCGGTATTGCCTTACTCACCCTGGACAGCACGGGCAGCGGGTCGCTCATGGGAGATCTCGCCGCGCTGGGGGTTGCCACCCTCATGGGTGCCTATTTCACCATTGTCCGGGCGTCGCGCGAGGTGAACATGATCCCGGCCATGGCGGTCAGCGGGGTCATGGCTGCTAGCGTCGCCCTTCCCTTCGCCGCCTTCCCCATGATGAGCGAGACGCAAATGCTAGCCGGCGGCGCCATGGGCTTCATCGTCGCGCCCCTCTCCTTCGCCCTGATCACCATCGGCCCGCGTTATCTTCCGGCACCGGAGGTCAGCCTGCTGCTGCTGATCGAGACGGTACTGGGCCCGCTCTGGGTCTGGATGGTGATTTCCGAGGAGCCAGGGTTTTACAGCCTGATTGGCGGGGCGGTGGTAGTCGCCACCCTCTTCCTGCACTCGATGTACAGCCTGCATAAATATCGCCAGCGAAAAGCCTTCTCGACGTGACAGAAGTGGCGAAGCGCCAAACGGCTAACCGTTTGGCGCCAGATGAAACTCGAAGTCCAGTTTCATCAGCGCTATGAGGGCAGTTACATCCTCGGCATAGTCTGTGTAAATGCTCGCAAATAGGTTAAGCGCTTCCACATTGATTTTATCGTTCACAATCTTATGCTGTTTGACGTCCCAAACGTCCGTGACGCCGAGATAGGACGCAAATTCCTTGCCTAGCGACGTCCCCTCAACAATACCGAAGAGGACATCGTTCACAATCGCTCCCGTTTTGGAATCATCGTAGCACTCGTCCGAATACCCGATGTACCTGCTGGCGACCTCGGAAAACGGTCCAATCGCAATAACTTCGACGTACAATCCCACCTTTACCCTCTTTAGATTGCTTACCGCCGTTTTTCCCAAAGCGCTGAGATGATTCCATGCAGGGTATTTACCTCCTGCTCCGTCAGATCGGCGCGCTGAAACATGTTACGGATGTTGCGCACCATGATGGGGGTTTTCTCGGGGGGATAAAGGAAGCCGGAGTCCTCCAGCGCTTTTTCGAGCCTCTGGAAGAAGTTGATCAGTTCGCCCTTGGTGGCCGGACGGGTCGAGTTGAGCACCAGCTCGCTGGCGGGTGTTTCATCGGCGGCCTGGAACCATTCGTAACCCACCAGCAAGACGGCCTGGGCCAGGTTCAGCGATGAGAAGCCAGGGTTCAGGGGCACTTCGAGGATCGTGTCCGCCAGGGCAATATCATCGTTCTTAAGGCCGGCGCGCTCGGGACCGAAGAGAACACCGACCGATCGCCCCTTTGAAAAGGCCTCACGCATTCCGCCAATGGCGGCGCGGGGTGTCTCGACGACCTTGGTCATGCCGCGAGCGCGCGCGGTCGTGGCATAGACCCGCTGCAGATCGGCGACGGCTTCGCCGGTCGTGGGGAACACCTTCGCCTCTTCCAGAACCAGCGTCGCGCCCGCCGCCGAGGCCTCGGCATCCGGGTTCGGCCAGCCATCGCGCGGGGCAACCAGCCGGAGTTCGGTCAGGCCGCAATTGAGCATGGCCCGCGCGACCATGCCGATATTCTGCCCAAGCTGCGGATTGACCAGGATGACAGCAGGACCGCCCTGCATAAGTGCTTCGGTTTTGTTGGTTCCGGCCACCATTCGACCTCTGTCTTTACCGGCCCGACGGCACGGCAGCACCGTCCTGCATCAGCTTCCAGGTAATGCCGTCGTGCAGAGCATTGAAGGACGCGTCGATGATGTTGGTGGAGACGCCGACCGTGGTCCAGCGGCGCCCCTCGCCATCCGCACTCTCGATCATCACCCGGGTCACGGCACCGGTCCCTGCGGCGGGAGTCAGGATACGGACCTTGAAGTCGACCAGGTGCATGTCCTCCAGGCTGGGATAGACCGGCACCAGGGCCTTGCGCAGAGCGGTATCCAGCGCGTTGACCGGACCGTTTCCATTGGCGACTTCCATCTTCGGCTGTCCGGAGACCTCCAGAGTCACAGTCGCTTCGGACTCAGTCACCAGCTCATTGCGTGCGTTCCAGCGCCTGTCATCCATGATCCGAAAGCGGTTGAGCGAAAAATACTCCGGAACTGCGCCCAGCGCCCGTTGCGCCAGCAGTTCAAAACTCGCCTCGGCACCGTCGTAAGCGTAACCCTCATACTCCCGGGCCTTAACGTGCTCGACCAGGGAGGACACCTTCGCATCCCGACTGTCAATATTGATGCCGATCTCCCGCAGGCGCGCCAGAATGTTCGAGCGGCCGGCCTGGTCGGACACGACAATATGCCGCTGATTGCCGACCAGGGCCGGATCGATATGCTCGTACGTCCGTGGATCCTTCTCCACGGCCGAAACATGCAACCCGCCCTTATGAGCAAACGCACTTTCGCCCACGTAGGCGGAATTTCGTGCCGGCGCGCGGTTTAAACGCTCGTCCAGCAGATGCGAGATATGGGTCAGTTGTTTCAGGTGCTCATCCGACACGCCGATATCGAAATCGGTCTTGAGCATCAGGGACGGGATCAACGAAACGATATTGGCATTACCGCAGCGCTCGCCCAGGCCGTTCAGCGTCCCCTGTACCTGACGGGCACCCGCCTTGACGGCCAGCAGCGAGTTGGCCACCGCGTTTTCGGTATCGTTGTGGCAGTGGATGCCCACATGGGTACCCGGGATCTCCTCGCAGACTTCCCCGACAATGCGCTCGATTTCCGCAGGCAAGGTACCTCCATTGGTGTCGCAGAGCACGACCCAGCGCGCCCCCGCGCCATACGCCGCTTTCAGGCAATCCATCGCAAATTGCCGATTGGACTTATAGCCGTCGAAGAAGTGCTCGGCATCGAACATGGCCTCGCCCTTACGGGTCAGGCAATGCGCGACGGACTCTCCGATCATGTCGATGTTCTCGCTTTGCGAAATCCCGAGGGCCACGTCCACATGGAAGTCCCAGGCCTTTCCCACCATGCAGATGGCATCCGCCTTGGAATTCAGCAGCGCGGACAGACCCGGATCGTTCTCCGCGCTGCGCCCTGGACGCCGTGTCATGCCGAAGGCAACGAAACCGGCCTTTTCGAACGCGGGCGGATCCTTGAAAAAGGCATCGTCCGTGGGATTCGCGCCAGGCCAGCCCCCCTCGATGTAGTCGAGACCAATCGCATCCAGAGCCATGGAAATCGCAATCTTGTCGGCAACTCCGAAATCAACGCCCTGAGTCTGCGCGCCATCGCGCAATGTGGAATCGAAGAGGTAGACACGATTGTCGGTCATTGGTCCGTCACCATGGATTGAATGCCCGCGCTATTCACCACATGGGCAGCGAAGCGTCAACGTTCGCGGCGCTGGCCCAAGGGAATGGTCTCATCATCATGCGCTGTCAATACTTACCAATTATCTTGGTTAAAGTGCTCTACCTCTTCTCAAAACCACACGTATTCTTATTTTTATTTACAACAAGAGAAGCCGGAGGTTGTTTTCCCTTGAAAATATAGAAACACAGAGGCTAAAAGCCATTTGGAATGCCGGAATTCGATGCTAGCATCGAAGAACGTCTACAATTCACGAAGACAGGTCCTATGAATCTCCGAAAAAGGCCGGAGATACTTGAAGAAATACAGCGTTTACGCAGCCGACTTCGACAACTTGAGCAAGAGAATTCCGATTGGCTTTCTGAGGTTGAAATCGAGCGAGCTTCCGCACAGCCGGAAGCTTCAAGCCCATCTGCGCCTCCGGCCCCCGCAGGCCTTTTGACCGAAGACCGCTTCGAAAACTCTCCCATCCCCATGACCGATGAAGACTGGTCAGCCGCCAAGAAAATCGCCGACGACTTGCGGGCCAGGGGCGTATCGGACATTCGAAAGTATGTTCGAGTCCACCCGGAACTGCTTGCAGAACTCGCACCCGCCGTGAAAATCCTGGATGCCAATGCCGCAGCGGTGAGAACCTATAAGGCCGCCAGCAAGCAAGACCTGCTCGAGGCCTTTAACTCACCACCGGATCTGACCACCTACAACCCGGAAACAGGATTGTCTGATATCTTCGTCGAGCTGGTACAACGCTTCAGCGAAGGCGAAACACGGGTTGAGATGGAAGGCCCCGATAGCGCGCTGGACGGATCGATCATTTACATCCGCACCACGACTTCCATCGCAAAGGGCCGGGAGCACGACTGGGGCCGCGTTCTGCAGACGGTCGAGGACTTCACCGCCCGCAAGGCCGCGGAAGAGTCCCTGCAGATCGCCAAGAAACAGGCCGAGGACGCAAACCGGAGCAAATCCGAGTTCCTTGCCCGTATGAGCCACGACCTGCGCACGCCACTCAATGCTATCCTGGGATTTTCGGAAATCATCGAAAACGAAATCCTGGGTCCGATTTCCATCGAAGCTTACAAAAGCTACGCCCAGGATATTCATCACAGCGGCAGCCATTTGCTCGATCTGATCAACGACTTGCTGGACCTCTCAAAAATCGAGGCCGGACAGTACGAGCTCTCGGAAACCAGAGTCGACCTGCCGGAAGTCGTGACGCAGGTCATGCGCCTGGTGGAGCCGGATGCCTTGAAGAAGCGCGTCCGCCTGAGATCCGAGGTTGCAGGCAACCTGCCCAATCTGCGTATCGATCCAAGGGCAACCCGGCAAATGCTCCTGAACCTCTTGTCCAATGCGGTCAAGTTTACGCCGGACGGCGGCGAGGTCTCTGTCGACGCATGCTTCGCCGCCGACGGCCTGGGCATTGCAATCCGTGACACCGGCATTGGAATCTCGCCGGAAAATCTCGGCCGCGTCTTTGAACCCTTTGCGCAGATCGAATACTCTGCACCCCATAGCTATCCAGCCAGGCGCCAACCCACGAAAACCCACCCCGGCACCGGCCTGGGTCTCTCTATCGTAAAGGCTTTGATCGAGCTGCACGGCGGCAAGATTGAAATCGAAAGCGAGCTGGGCATAGGAACAACGGCCACCCTCAGATTCCCGAGAGAACGGACCCTGCAGCTCTGAACAGAAGGCCACTCTCCTCTCGCTGCTCCATTAAAACCGTGCCTGCCGTCTTAGGTTTCACGCTCCGGCTCGTACACCAGCAGATCCCCCGGCTGGCATTCGAGGATTTCACAGATCTTGTCCAGGGTTTCGAAACGCATGCCCTTGACCTTCCCGGACTTGAGCAGGGAGATATTCTGCTCGGTGATCCCGACATGGCGTGCAAGATCCTTTGAGCGCATCTTGCGCTTGGCGAGCATGATATCGAGGGTCACAACAATCGGCATAATCAGGTCGGTTTCAGTCCTTGTTCAACGGCAGCGAAGGCAAGAGTTCGAATGCCATCCCATAACGCCCTCATATAAACGACCTGTTCTCGTCCGAGATTTTCGACGCCTCGCTGAGGATTCGGCCCACCAACACGATAAGGAGCCCGATCACAATTGCAAAGGCGTCAAGTTCGCCGACACTTATGTAAGCTATCAGCGCTAAATCCGGAGCGCCGAAGGTCAGCGCGACCTCTCCCGGAGCAGCGGCAACGAGGATTGTCTTTAATAGCGTATAATCGGAGATGAAACCTACCGGCGCGAGGAAGGTGATCATCCATCCGACCCGTCCCAGGCGAAGGGCGGAGATCTCGTTAAAGATCTCGCCGCGCCTGTAGCCCCGGAACAGCTCCCGCGCCCAGTAAAGGGCAAAGAGCGCCAGCACGTTGATAAGGTTCGAACTCAGGAAAATAACTGTGCGCGCCATCAGAGAATAACTCTCGGGTGCGGGATACTTCGGTTGTCCGGCCTCGAACACCGGCGCGAACTCCGGATTGGTCTCCAGGAAGGAATAGACAAAGGTGAGCAATACTTCATCTTCAGAAGACGCAAAAATCAGCGAATAGAGAGCGTCACCGCAATACCAGACGATAACAGCCATCCCGATAAACGTCACAATCTCGGCGCCCCGCGCCCAGGAGCGTATCCGGCTCGTTGCCTGCACCCGCTCCGATAGCGTCTCGTGCATCATCATTAAAAGTCTCTCCAATTCGCGGCGCACCATGGGCCATCAAAAAAGTTTCGCACTTTCGAGCCGTCCAAGACGTGGTGCTTTCCGGCTCCACTCGGCAGCGCTCAAGGCACAAAAGATCTATAATTATTATTTTTCTTGTATTTTTTATTGCAAAACAATAATTACTTCTCATTCGACGAATGTATAGCGTCGTTTAACACATAGCAATGGGATCTAAAATGAACTTCTTGAAGCGGGAACCCTCCCTTTCGAGCGCCGCCACTGCGGCCAATTCAGGGGCCAATTCAGGGGCCGAATCAGGGGCCGAATCAGGGGCCAAATCACACGCAAGCTCGATTCTCTTGGGCCTGGCAGCTCTTTTTCTGTCGCCGGCCACGGCTTCGGCGCAAGAGGCCAAAGACAATTGGACTGGACCCTACGTTGGGCTGACCCTTGGTTTGCAGGGAACCGCGGCGTCGATCGACAATGACGCCAATGGCGAAGACCTGGACCTGGATGACAGCGGTGTCGCGATCGGTCTTTTGGGTGGTTACAACTTCTCTCCCTTCGGCCGTTCCGAGAGCGGACAATGGCTGATCGGCGCCGAAGTTGATGCGCAGTTTCTGGGTAGTGACGATAGTGCGAACGACTCGGTCCTGGGCACCGCGACCCTCGACAGCAGCTGGGTCGCATCGACCCGCATCCGTGCCGGTTATGCCTGGGAGCACCTGCATCTCTACGGAACCGCGGGTCTTGCTCTGTCAGATATCCATGTTGAGACCGTGGGGGACGATGACGACGGCGTCCGTGCCGGATTGGCCCTGGGTCTCGGAGCCGAATACGCAATCGATGAAAACTGGTCGGGCCGTCTGGAAGGCATCAGCTATGGCTTCGGAGAGGACGACCGCCGGATTGCAGGATCGGACCGTGACATCGGCATTGGTGCCGCTGTGATCCGCATGGGCGTCTCGCGGCGCTTTTAAGCTCAACGACTGAAAGTCTTACCTCGAAGGGCGGACGGCTTGTCATTCTCAGCCGCCCGCCCTTCTTTATTTGCTTGATGCCTCCGGACAGGATTGGAGGTTCCCTCTTTCGTCCGCGCCGCTTTGCTCTATTTTACAGGAATCGCGAATTGATCCGGAGATTGACGCAACGTGGAAACCGAACTGCAAGCCTGTTTCTCCCCTGACTATGCCTCTGCGCGTCAGAGGTTTCTTGCGCACTGCCGGCACCTCGGCTTGGAGGTCCGGTCATACCAGAACCCCAACTCAGGCCCTGAGGGAGAGGAGCTTGCGGCGGATACAGCATGGGTTGGCAAGCAAGACGCGCGGAACGTTATCGTCACTTTATCGGCGACCCATGGCGTCGAAGGTTTCTGCGGGTCCGGCGCACAATTGGACTGGATGCGCAACAAAGGCCCGGAGAGCCTGCCCAACGACGTTGCGATGCTGATTATTCACGCGATCAATCCGCACGGTTTCGCCTGGCTGCGCCGGGTGACAGAAGAAGGCTGCGATCTCAACCGCAACTGGATTGACTTCGACGAGCCCCATCCGGTCAATCCCGGTTTCGAGGCTTTGCGGGACGTTCTGCTGCCACCGGAGCTCTCCGGCCCACTCTTCGATAAGGCCGAGGAAGAAATCGCGCGTTGGCGCGCCGAACACGGAGAGACCGCATTCCACGTCGCACGCGGCGGCGGGCAGTATAGTCACCCGGAAGGTATGTTTTACGGTGGCAGCGCGCCAACCTGGTCGCGCCGCGCCCTTGAGAGCATCATGGTCGACTACCACCTGCCACAGCGGGATCATATCGCGATCATCGACTACCACACCGGTCTGGGGCCGTTCGGATATGGCGAACCGATCTGCGGAAATCCGCCCGGAACATCGGGCCATTCCCGTGCCAAGAGCTGGTACGGGCAATCGCTGACGGAACCTGATCTGGGCACCTCCTCGTCGGTACCGAAGGTCGGGCTTTCCGAGTATGGCTGGACGCGTATCGTGGGGGATATTCATACCTATGTGGCGCTCGAATACGGCACCTACAGTCCTGATGCGGGCCGGGCCGCGCTCCGTGCCGACCATTGGCTCCATGCCCGCGGGGACGTGGACTGGCAGGCAGAGGAAACCCGCGCAATCAAAAAAAGACTGAAGAATCACTATTACCCCGGAACATCCGACTGGCAGGAAATGGTCATTTTCCGAAGCCGCATGATTCTCCGGCAGGCCCAGCAAGGCTTGATGGCGGGAAGCCGATGAACTCTCAAAGTCACCACAGGGGCTTTTGACGCGCATGAAACTCTGGGACATTACGCAACCGCTCCGACCCGGGCTCCCGGTTTGGCCTGGCGATACAGCTTATGGAGAAGAGCGAACCTGGCAGATTGGCGAGAACTGTCCGGTGAATATCTCCAAGGTCACCCTCTCGACGCACAGCGGCACCCATGCGGATGCGCCGCTGCATTATGACCCCGATGGCCTGCCTTCGGGCCAGGTCGACTTAAGCTTCTATCTTGGCCCCTGCGTCGTCTTGGATGTGACCGGCGCCGGACGTGTTATTCAGCCGGCAGATATTGCGCCGGCACTTGAGCAGCCCTTGGAACGCCTTCTTCTGAAGACCTATGAGAAAACGCCGCTGGAGCAATGGGACGACAACTTTACGGCAATCGCGCCCGAGAGTATCGACGCGCTCTCTGCAGCAGGCGTTCGATTGATCGGGACCGACACTCCGTCCCTCGACCCGCAGACCTCCAAGACCATGGATGCTCACCAAGCCGTCCGCCGCGCCGGGATGGCGATCCTGGAGGGTCTGGTGCTCGACGACGTGCCGGCCGGCTGCTACGAACTCATCGCATTGCCTATCAAGCTCGCCAACTTGGACGCTGCGCCGGTGCGCGCCGTATTGAGAGGACCAGTTCCATCGTGAGTGCTGTCACCCGAGAAGACCTGTTGGAGTGGGACCGCAATGACCCTCTTGGCCCGATGCGCGCGCAGTTCCGCATCCCGGCCGGTACTATTTACCTGGATGGCAACTCGCTGGGGCCCATGCCGCGCGCGACCCCGGAACGCGTCGCCAAGGCCGTTGAGGAAGAATGGGGCGAGGACTTAATAAGGAGCTGGAACAAGCACGGCTGGATAGAGCTGCCGCAGCGCTGCGGCGCCAAGATCGCCGGGCTGATCGGCGCCGCGGCAGATGAAGTTGTGGTTGCCGATTCCACATCGGTCAATCTCTTCAAGCTGCTGGCCGCCGCGCTTCGCATGCGGCCGGACCGCAAGGTAATCCTATCGGACACGGGAAACTTCCCGACGGATCTTTATGTCGCCCAGGGTCTGATCGAACTTCTCGACAAGGGTCATGAACTCCGTCTGGTGGAACCTGAAGAGGCTTTGGGGGCAATCGACGACGGCGTCGCGCTTGTCATGCTGACGCAAACGGACTATCGCTCCGGCCGCTGTCACAATATGGAGGAGATAACGGCGAAAGCGCATGCGGCCGGTGCGCTCATGCTCTGGGATCTGGCGCACTCTGCGGGCGCATTCCCTGTCGACCTGAGAGGCGCAAAGGCCGATTTTGCGGTCGGCTGCGGCTACAAATACCTGAACGGCGGCCCCGGCGCGCCTGCATTTCTCTTCGTCGCCGAACGGCACCAGGATAAGGTGCGCCCACCTCTATCCGGCTGGATGGGTCATGAGGCTCCATTCCAGTTTGACCGCGACTACCGCCCCGCCGCAGGAATCTCCAGAAACCTCTGCGGAACCCCCGCAATCCTAAGTATGACGGCGCTCGATGCAGGACTCGACATCATGCAGAAGGCCGGCATGACGGCGATCCGGGAAAAATCCGTACGCATGACCGAGCTCTTCATCGAACTGGTGGAGGCACACTGCGCGGATTTCGGTTTCGAACTCTTTGGCCCGAGGGATCCGGAGAGCCGCGGCAGTCAGGTCTCCTTCAGACACGAACAGGGCTATCCGATCATGTCGGCCCTGATCGAACAGAACGTCATCGGTGATTTTCGCGCACCGGATATATTGCGCTTCGGCTTCACGCCGCTTTATCTACGCTACGGTGACATCTGGGACGCGGTTCAGATCCTGCGTGATATCATGACCGAAGAGAGCTGGGACCAACCCAAGTTCCATAAACGGCAGGCGGTCACTTAACCAGGCGACCACTTAAACCGCGATCCGATCCACATCTGTTGGAAGCGAGAGGGACGAGATGCCTGAAGAGAAAAAGCCCACAGCCACCTCCGCAAACCTTCCGGAGGGCGCCCATAGCGATTTTACCGAGTCCATGAGTTACGGCGACTATCTCGGCCTGGATCGTTTGCTTGCCAGTCAAAACCCCGTCAGCGCAGAACATGACGAGCAGCTTTTCATCATCATCCACCAGGCAACCGAACTCTGGATGAAACTGATCCTGCACGAGCTGCACGCCGCCGTTGCCTGCATCCGCGCCGATGACCTCTCACCCGCCTTCAAGATGCTGGCGCGGGTCGCGCGCATCCAATCCCAGCTTATTCAGTCCTGGTCCGTGCTCTCCACCATGACACCTGCCGACTATCTGCGATTTCGAGACCAACTCGGCCTTTCCTCCGGCTTTCAGTCCTTTCAGTACCGCGAGATCGAGTTCTTGCTGGGGAACAAGAAGCCCGCTCTCCTGGCACCGCACCGCCATAAAGCAGAGATCCATGATCATCTGAAGGCCGTTCTCGAGGCGCCGAGCCTCTATGATGAAGTCGTACTCCTGCTGGCACGCCGGGGCTTTCCTATCGACAGTGAAGTCACCAACCGGGACTGGAGCCAACCTTACGAGGCCGCGCGCTCGGTTGAAGAAGCCTGGCTGCAGGTCTACCGCTCGCCCGAGACCCATTGGGAACTTTACGATCTGGCCGAAAAGCTGGTCGACCAGGAAGACTCGTTCCAGCAATGGCGCTTCCGGCACCTGAAAACCGTCAGCCGCATCATCGGTCACAAGCGCGGGACGGGCGGCACCAGCGGCGTCAACTACCTCTCGAAGGCCCTCAATTACACCTTCTTCCCGGAACTTTGGAACCTGCGCACATCTCTTTAGCGTTTGCGCGCTCATCTGTGACAACATCATCGCGCGAAGATAAAGATCAACTCCACCGCTAGGGATAGCTCTTTCTCCAAAGGCTTCGGCCCGGAAACTGCGATTGAACAGCCTCAAGCAGAACACCACCGAGAGTGTATAAGCTCTTCATTTTCCATGTATTCTTGGCCATCAGCGATCTTTTGAGCTTAATCCATCCTCAACACCTTTACGGCATTTTACCAAGTTGCAGCAGTTTTTGCGGAAACACGACGGGTACAGATGTCTCAAGCTCAAGCGGCGGTTGAGGCCGCACAGGACGAGAATTCAAAAGCAGCCGATCTGCTCGCGCGGGATTCGCTGCGCATTCTGCCGCTGTCTTGCATTCCCCTGGAGACAGCACCGCTTCAGCGCGCGAGGATCGTCAAAAACGTGCACCTTCAGGGCGTCGTCGAGATGTTTCAGGACGAGAGCACCGGCAGCGGTCAGTTGGAGCCGGACCAGCTGCCGACCTACTACGGCTGGGATCCCAACAAGGAACACGTGGATTTGCGGCGCATCCGCGCTCTGGCGAGCCTCAGCAGCTATGACGTTTACAGCCTGCGCATCGAACTCAGGCGCCTGGGCATCGACGTGAACGACCACGAAGCTCTGACCCTCTCGGAGGAAAAGAGCAGAGAACTTGCCGGTTACATGAAAACCTTCACCGGTCCTCTCCTGCAGCAGGTTTACGGTTCCGGCGACGAGAATATCCAGGATTTCGGACAGCTTGTTGCGATGTTCGCCTCTCCGAACCGCGAAGAAGCCCAGAAAAACCTGCAAAAGTTGGCCGACAAGCTGGAAATCGAGTTAAGCGAAGTACCGGCGTTCCTGGAAGACTATGCAGACACCTTTCTCTCGCTGGCCTACTTCAAGGAGTGCATGGACCAGGTTGTCCCGGATGTGATGTCCTTTCTCGAGAACATCGGCGATCTGAGATCAAATCTGCAGCTGCAGCGCACCACGGGGTTTCTCGAGACCTGCGATTTCATGGAACCGCGCCTGAACAGCATCATCACGTCGATCACCGGGCGTTTCGAACGCTTCGATCAGCATACGAAAAACCTCTGGGACAATGTCTCCGCCAGTTCCTTTCAGCGCATCCGCACCATGATCAAAAGCCATCACAAGACGGTCGGCGGCGTTCTCTGCGGCCTCACCACCAAGATGGATGCCTGGGAGACGAAATTCGGCACCATCAGTCAGGGTGCGGCAGTCGTAGCGCGGGCGGACTTCATCATGAGCGACATGCGGCACGGCATATCGAGGCTCGAGGAGCTTGAAAAATCTGCGCCGGATATCGCCGACGCCTGAATGGCGTTATCCTATCGTCGACTGCCACCGGCTTTCCAAACTGGTCACAGCATCTTGCTGGCACGGCGATAGCTGCCTGGCCCGACCCCGAAAGTCTCCTTGAAGCGCCGTGAGAACGATGGCGTCGATGCATAGCCGCAGCGGCCTGCAATCTCAAGCATATCCAGATTGGTTCCTGCCAGCAGCGCTCGCGCCTTGATTAAACGCCAATGGGTCAGGTATTCGATCGGTGGAACACCGAGCAGTTCAGTGAACCGGCGGGCAAAGCCCGCGCGCGACATGCCTGCGATCTCGGCAAGACCCTGGATTTTCCAGCTCACATGAGGTTGCGTATGCATCACCTGGAGAGCCCTGGAGAGCTGAACATCCGATAGCGCCGCCATAAAGCCTTTCGCCGGGCTCAACGGGTCCGTTTCCATCCGCCGTACCGACTGAATGAATATGATCTCCAGCAGACGGGTCAATACCCCCACAGTTCCTTGCGCGTTCAGGTCCGCCTCCATAGATAAAAGGCGCAATGCCATAGCTGTCCAGGGGGCGCTGCCCAAATCCTGGGGACGGAGAACCATCAGCTCTGGCAGGTTGGCCAAAACCGGGTGATCGATCGCCTCATCGAACTGGCAAAACCCGCAAAGCAGGCGCGTCCGACGTTCTCCCTCACCATAGCGAAGCACGCCCTGCTGCAGCGCGCCGTTTTCAACAACCTCGGAAAGCGGAACCGGGGCAAGCCCGGGCGCACTTGAAAGAACCTGCGCCACGCCATTGGGCACGATTGCGATGTCTCCCTGCGTCAACTCGTTGATTCCGCCATCTGGCAGTTGCAGCCAGCAGCGCCCTTCACACAGAAGATGGAAACGGATCCGACGCATCTCGGACGGTACTTCGACAGAGAATTCACCGCGCAACTGGGCTGAAAAATAGAGATCGCTATGGATTCTCAGCGTTGAGAAAACATCCGACAGAACGTCAATTTCGTTCATTTCGAAGCATTTTTGAGACGATTGGATAAGAAATTCAGATTACGGGAGAGTGTTGCTCACGCAAAGCCATGTCAAGTTTACAGCATCGCACACAAGGAAACCCGATGCCCCAAGACACTTTGATTGCTTTGATAGGCTTTGCTTTCGTCATGTCCATCTCGCCCGGCCCGGGTAACTTTCTACTCCTGGCTTCAGGCGTGAATTTCGGGCTCCGGCGTTCAATCCCACTCATCCTTGGGATTAGCCTCGGATTCTTGACGATGGTGTTCTGCGTTGGCGTCGGACTGGGTCAGGTTCTCAATCAATTCCCCATCGTCTACACGCTGCTGAAGTTCCTTTGCGCGGCCTACGTCCTCTGGCTGGCCTTCAGGATCGCGCGCAGCCGCTCAATAGGCAGTAGGGATCACGACCTCCTGGCACAGCCAATTTCGTTCCAACAGGCGGCACTGTTTCAACTGGTCAATCCCAAGGCCTGGGCAGTCGCATTGATCGTGACAGTGTCCTACACCAATCCCGACTGCTATTTGACCAGCCTGATTCTGATGATCCTGGTGTTTGCCATTGTGAATCTGCCGTCCATCAGCGTCTGGGCGGTGTCAGGCGTCGCTCTCAAGCGCATCCTCGGTGAAGGGCGAAGAGGCGTGATCTTCAACATCTTCATGGCGTTCTTACTTGTAGGCTCAATGATTCCGGTGCTGCTCGAATCGATCGATTAACATCAGACGGAGACAGTCCTGACGCCGATTTACTTACGACGCCAAGTCGTGCCACCAGCGCCGTCTTCCAGAACGACCCCCATGGCATCGAGCTGATCGCGGACCTGGTCGGCTTTGGCGAAGTCCCGTGCCTTGCGGGCCTCGGCGCGCGCAAGGATCAAGCCGTCGATCTCAGCCGCGTCGTCATCGCCCGCATCGCCCTGGAACCAGCTTTCGGGATCACCCTCCAGCAAACCGAGCAAACGTCCGCCGGCCAAGAGCTCGCCCTTAAGCCTGGCAAGCAAGGCTTCATCACGAACTTCGGCGTGGGCCGCCTTATTGAGCGCCGTACCGACTTCGTGCAGAGCCGCGAGAGCCAAGGGCGTGTTGACGTCATCTTCGAGGGCGGCAACAAGCGCCTCAGGGGGCTCAGAACCGCTGGGAACGGTCCCCTGGACCGTGCGCAAGGCACCATAAAGACGATCCAACTGGCTCTTCGATTCCGCCACCTTTGCACGGGTGAAGTCCAAAGGCTGGCGGTAGTGTGCGGAAAGCAGGGTCAGCCGCATTGCTTCGCCCGAGAGCCCCTCCTCGCGCAACTGACGGACCGTGAAGAAGTTGCCGAGCGATTTCGACATCTTTTCGCCGTTCACCACCACGTAGCCGTTGTGCATCCAGTAATTCACGAAAGGCACGCCGTGCGCACAGCTTGATTGCGCCAGTTCGTTTTCGTGATGGGGAAAGGTCAGGTCCAGACCGCCGCCGTGGATATCGAAGGTCTTGCCCAGATGCTCTTCGGACATGGCCGAGCACTCGATATGCCAGCCGGGGCGTCCGCGGCCCCAGGGACTGTCCCAACCGGGTTGTGTCTCAGAGCTGGGTTTCCAGAGCACGAAGTCAGCCGGGTCTTTTTTGTAAGGCGCGACCTCGACCCGCGCTCCCGCAACCATGTCGTCACGGTTCCGGCCGGACAAGGCGCCGTAATCGGGCATGGAAGGAACATTAAAGAGAACATGTTCCTCTGCCGCATAGGCATGGCCCTTCTCGATCAGTTGCTCGGTGATCGAAATCATCTGCGCAATGTGATCGGTCGCGCGCGGCTCCACACTCGGCGGTAAAGCCCCAAGCGCCGCCATATCATCGTGATAGGCTTGCGTCGTCCGTGAGGTGACGTCTTCGATCGACTCGCCCTTCGCCTTCGCCGCGTCGATGATTTTGTCTTCAACATCGGTGATGTTGCGGGCATAGGTGACGTGATCTTCGCCGTAAATCCAACGCAAAAGGCGGAAGACCACATCGAACACCACCACGGGGCGCGCATTGCCGATATGGGCGAAATCGTAAACGGTCGGCCCGCAGACATACATCCGTACATTCAACGGATCGATCGGCTCAAAGCGCTGCTTTTTGCGTCCAAGCGTATTGTATATCTGAAGTGCCATGTTTCACCGGTAGGGCTGTTGAGCGCAGGTATGCGGCCACATTAATTCTGGCTGATTGAAAACAAGTCAAGCCGCCAATCTAAGCGGTTTCGCCGTTGAGACGTGCCGCCGCCCGTTCCCGTCCGATCAAGGGCAACAGAACCTTGAGCTCCGGTCCATGATCGAGACCCGTAAGCGCGAGTCGAAGCGGCATAAAGAGCGCCTTGCCCTTGCGGCCGGTGGAAGCTTTCAAAGCACCGGTCAGGCTGCCCCAGGTTGCCTCATCCCAAGGTTCGGGCGGAAGCTGCTCGGCGGCGGACTGCGTGAAGTCCGCGTCCTCGATGACCGGCTTCACGGCACCCCGGCAGATATCGTGCCACAGCTTGGCGTCGCTCAACTTGGTCAGATTGGGCCGCACGGCGTTCCAGAGCACCTCATCGAAGTCATCGGACAGACGCGCCTTAACCGACTCAAAGCTCATCAGATGGAGCAGACGTGCGTTCAAAAGATCCAGCTCCTCCGGATCGAAACGCGGAGTCCCCCGGCTGAAATGTGTGATGTCGAATTGTTCCGCCAACTGGCCCAGATCCGTCACCGGCTCGATAGCGTCCGACGATCCCAGACGCGCCAGATAGCTGTTCAGCGTCATGGGCTCCAGACCGCTCTCCCTCAGCGACTGAAGGCTCAGGCTGCCGATCCGCTTGGACAGCCCCTGCCCGCTCGCGTCGGCCACGAGCGGTAGATGCGCGAAAACCGGCACGCCACCGTCCAGCGCGGCAAAAAGCTGTATCTGGACGGCCGTATTCGAAACATGATCCTCGCCGCGCAGAATATGCGTAACCTCAAGTTCGATATCGTCGACGACAGAGGAAAGCGTATAGAGCGGACGGCCGTCCTCGCGGATCAGGACCGGATCGGTCAAGTGCGCGCCGTTGAAATGCACCGCACCACGAACCAGGTCCTCCCACTCGATATCTTCATGCTCGAGCTTGAAGCGCCAATGAGGTGTCCGGCCGTCGGCCTCTAATTTCGCCCGCTCGTCATCGCTCAGCTTCAGGGCACCGCGGTCATAAATTGGCGGCCGACCGGCCTGAAGGGCGATTTTGCGCTTGAGGCCCAGTTCCTCGGGTGTTTCGTAGCAGGGATAAAGCCGCCCGGAAGCCTTCAGTTTTTCAGCAGCAAGGTCGTAGCGTCCCAGACGCTCGGACTGCGTCGCAACCTCGTCCCACTCCAGACCAAGCCAGAGCAGGTCATCCTTGATCGCCTGGGTATATTCGTCGCGCGAGCGCTCGCTATCGGTATCGTCGATGCGCAGCAGAAACGAACCGCCGGCGTTGCGCGCCATTAGCCAATTCAGCAGGGCCGGGCGGGCATTTCCGACATGAAGCAGACCTGTCGGACTGGGGGCGAACCGGACTTTCATGAGTTACAAAGGACCTTTGAAGGCATTGGTGATCGGATAGCGGCGGTCCCGCCCGAAGGCCCGGCGAGTGATCTTCACGCCCGGTGCGGCCTGACGCCGCTTGTACTCGGCGAGTTCGAGCAGGCGCCAGATTCGGTTGACGGTCTCCCGGTCATGTCCGCGGGCCACGATCTCGTCGATCCCCGCCTCACCCTCGATCAGGCACTCAAGAATATCGTCCAGCTTGTCATAGGGCGGCAGGCTGTCTTCGTCCTTCTGGTCGGGTTTGAGCTCCGCGGAGGGGGGTTTGGTGATGATGCGTTCCGGAATCACGCGGCCTTCCGGCCCCAGAAGACCGGTGGCCTGAGACTGGTTGCGCCAGCGCGAGAGCTCGAAAACCGTCGTCTTGTAAAGATCCTTCAAGACATTGTAGCCACCGCACATGTCGCCATAGAGCGTGGCGTAGCCGACGGAGACCTCTGATTTGTTGCCGGTCGAAAGCACCATATGCCCCAGCTTGTTCGACAAAGCCATCAAGGTCAGTCCACGCGAGCGTGACTGGATATTTTCTTCAGTGATACCCGGTGTCGTGCCGTTGAAGAGCGGTTTGAGCATGGCATCGAAGGCTTCCATCGCCGGTTCAATACTGACGCTGTCCAGCTTAACCCCCAGGAGTTCGGCAGCTTCCGACGCGTCGTCGAGGCTCTCCTGGCTGGTGTAGGGCGACGGCATCATCACGCAATGCACACGCTCGGCCCCCAGGGCATCGACGGCAATGGCCGCAGACAGTGCCGAGTCGATGCCGCCCGAAAGCCCGAGCAGAACGCCGGGAAAACGGTTTTTCTCAACGTAATCCCGCAGGCCCAGAACCAGCGCGCTGTAGATGGTCTCCAGCTTCGGGGCCGGCGCAACGCGCGGGCCCTCTTCGCAGACCCAACCATCCGCCGCACGTTCCCACTGAGTGGTCACGACCGCTTCCCTGTACATGGCGAGCTTCACCCGCAGATCGCTGTCGCTCCCAAGCACATACGACCCGCCATCGAAGACGAGTTCATCCTGACCGCCGACCTGATTCACATAAACCAGCGGCAGTTCGGTCTCCACCACACGGGACACGCCCAGCTGAAGCCGCTCGTCCTCCTTTTCCAACTCGTAGGGCGAGCCGTTAATGCAGATCAGAATTTCGGCACCGGATTCGGTCAGGCACTCGGAGACCTCCGGGAACCACATATCCTCACAAACCATGATCCCGAGGCGGACATCCCTGAAGTTCATCGGCCCGTTCAAAGGACCGGCAGCGAAGAGCCGGACCTCATCGAACACACCGTAGTTCGGCAGGTCATGCTTGTAGCGGGTGCCCAGAATCTGACCACCATCCATCAGGACCGCAGCGTTGAAGACCTTGCCGCGCAGGGGTGCGCGGGCCGAACGGTCTTCGCGCCAGGGCGCACCGATCAGGAGCCCCGGCCCGCCATCGGCCGTGTCAGCGGCCAGTGCTTCCATTGCCGCATCGACCCGATCCAGGAACATGGGCTTCAGCACAAGATCCTCGGCGGGATACCCGGTGATGTACATCTCGCTGGCGACGATCAGCTCGGCGCCCTGCGCCGCAGCTTCGGCGCGCGCCGCACGGATTTTCGCGAGATTACCCTCAATGTCGCCCAGGGTTGGGTTGAGCTGGGCGAGGCATATTTTCAGCGTGTCAGTCATAGCAGTTTACTTAGCCCTACCGGACGATCACAGCAAGGATGAGAAAAAGGCTTGCGGCCCGATTCTCAAGAAAACCCAGCGTCACCATCCAAATCAAGCAGTACTAGAGGGCCGTTAAACCGTGTGTCTCAAGGATTTCGATCAGCATTTCGCCGCTGCCCTCGCGATGTTTTCGGTGAATGCGGCGGGCGGCTTCGCCATCCCGCCGGCGCAGCGCATCCAGCAGGTCTGCATGGTCCTGGCTGGATTTGGTCGGTTTCGGACGCAATCGAAGCGTGATCATGCGCACCCTGTGTGCCTGATCCCAATAGGTTCCCACCAGAGAGCGCAGCCTTCGATTCCCGCAGAAATCGACCAACAGCATGTGAAAACGCTCGTCAGCCTCCGCCCAGGCCCGCAGGTCCTCGCGCGCCAGAGCTTCATCCATATCGGCGACGGCCTGCTCCAAACCGGCCGCCTGAGCATCGCTCAGCCCCATGCGTGCAACGGATTCGGCCGCGACGGTCTCGAGGCCGGTCAGAATTTCATAGATTTCGCGCATATCTTCGCCGGAAACCGGCAAGACCCGCATACCGTGGCGGGGTCGCACCTCGACCAGGCCTTCGTTGGCAAGGCGGACCAATGCTTCGCGGACCGGAGTCCGGCTCATGCCAAGCGCCTGGGCAATCTCCTGCTCGGTCGCCTGGAATCCTGCTGAAATCTCATTGTCGAGGATCTTGCGCCGCAGCAAACTATAGGCTTGATCCGAGTAAGACAGGCGTCGCCCCGGCAGACCGGCAGCCGCCGTCTCCGCATCGGACAGTGCTTGTTTCAAACCCGCCAGTTCACTGACCATCTATGACCTCGATGCTTCTAAGCTATAACGTCACTCGCTTGCCGAGTTCATTCGAACTATAGGCTGCTTCCTCGATTCGTATATTGGTCAAATAATCGCGGGCACGGTTCATCACCGGCGCGCCATTCTGAAGGTGTTCAATCACATGCCGCTGGAGCGCGAAAACGCAATCGCCGCCGAAATTCCGGTCCTGCCAGTCATAGTCGATTTCCCGTTCCTGATCTTCGCCATGCCGACGCAGAAACAAGCCTCCGTCACCATCAAGGCGCAGGCTCGCTTTTGAACCCTCCAGTACCATTTCGCCCATGGTCAGGCGGCGGTTCTTCGCCGGGTGATCGGCAAGTCGGTTGCCGTCGAAGAGACCCGCCGCCCCGTTCTCAAACTCGAACAGCATCACGCCGGAGTCTTCACCTTTGATCGCCGGGTTTAGGCGTCTGAGCGCTGCGGTCACCGATCGCATCTCGCCAAAGAGATAACGAAAGACATCGATCAGGTGTATGGCCGTCTCATGCACCAGGAAGCGCTCCATCTCCTGGAAATAGGGTTGCCGGGCAAGGTAAGCCTCGGGCCCCTGCCCGTCGCCGGGACGCAGACGAAAAGCCACCTGATAGAGATCGCCCAGAGTGCCGGCCTCCAGGACACGTTTGATCTCGCTGTACCAGGGCTGGAAACGAAAGTTCTCATGGATGACCAGCATCGCCCCGGCGTCTTCCATGAGCTTCGTCGCGTACTCGGCTTCCTTAAGACTGGGCGTAAAAGGCTTCTGACAAATGACAGGGATTCCGCGGGCCGCCGCCAATTCGATGTAGGCAACATGGGTCGAGGGCGGGGTGATGATGTCCACCAGGTCCGGTTTCACGCTGTCGAGCATCTGCTCGAAGTCTGTGAAAACCTGTTCAATGCCATAGCTATCGGCAATTTTTTGCGCGTTCGCCTCGGTCTTGTTGCAGATGGCAGCCAGATCGACATCCAGCCGATGCCAGGCTTCGTACTGAAACTGGCTGAAGTAGCCGGCCCCTACACAGGCAACCTTAAGAAGCTTCTTCGTAGCGTCTGTCATATTTCCAATCCGCCCGCTTAACCCAAATCCATCTCGTCACAGACCTGATCGACGGCTGCGATCACGGCGTTAGTCACATTGCTGGTCCCGCTCTCGCCTCCCAACTCGAATGGCAGAAGGTCGCCGGCCGCGAAGGCCTTATCGACCGCGGCGGTCAGTAATGCCCCCGCCTTGCCGTACGCGGGCCGGTCATGCTTGTCGGCAAGCCACTCGAGCATCATGCCGGCAGAGAGGAACATGGCGGTTGGGTTGGCCTTGCCGCTACCAACAATGTCGGGCGCACTGCCGTGACAGGGCTGGAAGACGGCATGGTTGTCACCAACGTCCGCCGATGGCGCCATGCCCATGCCGCCAATCAAGGCCGCACCGAGATCAGACAGAATGTCCCCGAACATGTTTTCAGTGACGGCCACGTCGTAGACCCACGGGTTGCGTACCAGATTTAACGCCATGGCATCGACATAGGCGTAGTCGGCAATCAGATCGCTGTAGGCCGCCGCCCGCTCGTCAAAAATGCTGCGGAAGAATGCGAAGGAGGTGAAGACGTTCGCCTTATCCACGCAGGTCAAGCGGCCCTCATGGCCGGCGGCCTTGCGTTTACGCGCCAGACTAAAGGAAAAATCGAACAGCTTCTCCGAAACCTCACGTGTGATTTCCATGGTATCGCGGGCAATGCGGTTATCCTCGATGGTTCCCTTGCCATGGGACGCGAACAGCCCTTCCGTCGACTCCCGGATCAGCACAAAATCGAGTGCTTGCGCCCGCGGGTCGGACAGCGGACCAGGTACGCCGGGAATAGAGCGAACCGGTCGCACGCCGGCGTACAGGTTCAGCTCAAAGCGGATATCCAGCTGAGGTGCAATCTCTGTCCCATCCGGATAACGGATGTCCGGCATGCCCATGGCCGCCAGCAGGATCGCGTCCGCATTGCGGACCTCCTCGAGGGTCTCCTTCGGCAAGGCTTCGCCGTGGTCGCGGTAACAGGCAGCCCCCGCAGGCACTTTTTTAAATGAGAGCGAGATATCGCCAACCCGTGACGTAACCGCCTCGATGACTTCAAGACAGGGGCCCATCACCTCTGCCCCGATCCCGTCACCGGGTAACACCGCAACCGAAAGAGAATTTGACGAAGACATTCTTACCTCACACCGCTTGTAGCAAGCATTTGCTTTTTGTCCGAAAGGACTTTGTTTATCGCAGCGGCATTTTCACGACCGCCACGTTCGCGTCTGATCTTAAAACTTCCAATGCGCGGGCGCATAACCGGCGACCGGGGACTCATAGACCGCCACGGCATCGCCCAGCAGACAGCCAAGATAGATCCGTTTCAAATCAGGTCCGCCGAACGCCAGGCTCGAGATATTTTTAAGCCGCTCGCTCTGGCAGTTGTCCAGATGCGGACGATCCATGGCGCCTTTCAGATAGGCGGCCTCGACCCACGCCAGATGCGCCGGATCGTTGTCTTCCAAGACGACCCGTTGCTCACCATCGGGCGAGATGTGGATAACCCGGTTGCTGACGATACTGGTGATCCAGATCCCGCCTTCCTGGTCAAAGGTCAAACCGTCTGGAAAGGTCCCCATTCCGAATTCCGCAATGGTTGTTCTATTGGTCAGGCGGCCGTCGTCTGCAATGTCAAAGGACGACAGACGCCTGGCAAAGGTCTCATTCACGAAGAGACGCCGGCCGTCCGGGTGAACAATGCATTCGTTTGTGTAGCCTAAGCCATCAGCGACGATGCGGGCCTTTCCGTCTTCCACCAAAACAACGAAGCCGTCGTCGACATCAGGCCGGTATCCGAGGCTCCTGGGCATCTTGCGCGTGCTGACCGTGATCCAGACGCGCCCCGTAGCATCCAGATGCACGTAGTTCGTCGGTGGCAATGGGGCCCCATCCACCTCCAGAAGGAACGGCCGAATGACGCCGGACCTGTCGATCCGGAAAACACCGCCCTCTTCCGCGCCGAGATGGGCCAGAAGATAGGAGCCGTCGGGCATCAGACAGATGCCATTCGGTTTCACATCGAGCCCGCCGGCTTGGCCGACAAGGTCGATCTGTACGCCGTCCGGCGAGAGAATACTGACTCCCCCATCCCAATTCGACGTGTGCACCCGGCCGTCCGACGTGCAGAGCACACACTCCGGCCGCTTCAGCCCTTCCCCCAAAAACTCAATGAACGTCAGTTCCGACATCGATCCCCAAATACCTGTCACCCCAGAGTCGGTTCGTTCTTCATCGAACCAGCGAAAAACGTGACTCCACGTTTCTTAACCATACGCCAAACCGCTGTTGCGGTTCCGCGCCCCTGCAAAGCTATTAATCTTCCTGAGCACAGGCCAACAGCCTCGCAGAACCCTTCACAGATTATATCCACGCGGCCGTTCGGCGGTGTTCCCGAAGCTATGCCCTGGCGGCCGATGGCGACCAGCCGCAAGACTTTCCGCCAATCAACTTGCCATGACGAAATAATGCATACATTATCTAATGCATTAATGCACGATAAAAAAGCTTGAAGAGACCTCGTCCCGCGAGAGTGTTTTTTCGAGACTCTCTTTGCCCTTGACTGGAACTGCCAGAAACATGACCCCCATTCCGGAACTGTGTTCTCACACAACTGCCGTGTCAGGTCAGGACAACAAAAGGAAAGTTCAGATATATGTTTGTCATTACCGTCGTTTTCGAATGCCATGCCGAGCAGAGGGAGAGCTTTGCCGCCGCTCTCTGGACGCAGGCCCATAACTCGGTCACGAAGGAGCAGGATTGTCTGCTGTTCGACGTCTGTAGCGACCCTGATCAGCCGAACCGCTTCTTGCTATACGAAGTCTACAGCGACGAGGCCGCATTCGATCTGCATCTCAAAAGCGAGCATTTTCTGGATTTCGACAAAAGGGTCGCAGGCATCGTGACCTCGAAGACGGTCGAACGCTGGAACAAGCATGCCGCCACCGGCCTCTAGGCGGAGCTTCCTCTCAGCCAGCGTCTGTCGCGGTTCCCGCGTTTAAGCGCGCCAGGGCCCGGATACGTTCGATTGCCGAGTGAAAGCCGTTGGCCCGGTTCGGGCTGATCTGGGCTTCGAAGTCAAGCCGGCGCAACACATCCTTGATATCGATCGCCAGGATCTCTTCGCCGGTCCGGCCGGAATAGATCGACAGCAGCACGGACAAGAGCCCCCGGACAATATGAGCATCGCTATCCGCCCGAAAAGAGATGATCGGCTCAGGATCCGATGAAACCTCGGCAATGATCCAGGCCTGACTGGTACAGCCCTGGATGCGGTTTTGCTCATTTTTGTCGGCATCATCGAACGTAGGCAACTTACGGCCCAGATCGATGATGTAGCGGTAGCGATCCTCCCAGTCGTCAAGAAACTCGAAGTTCTCGACCAACTCGTCGACCGATGTGATCGCCATGCCTTCAATGCCCATCTTCAATCCCTGCGCAGGACGGCTAAAACAAGCCCCACGCCAAAAACGTTACTCGTCAGCTACTTGCGGAGCAAAAACTCGCGCCCGACCTTTACTCGCGGTTCACCATCGTACTCGATGATATCCGCCGTCGCGTAAGTCTCGGACCAGCTACTAGGTAAATAGCTTCCGGTCCCGACAATATCAATCGGTGCCTGAGCCTCGGCGATCATCCGGCACTTCACGGGGCTGAAACCGGAAGAACCGACGATCTTCACCTTGGAGAAGCCCTCGTTGTCGAGAACTTCACGCAGTTTCCAGATGGCTGCGGCGGAAACGCCGGGCCCGACCAGATGACGCAGTTCCGCCTCGTTTCGGTATCCGCGCACGGCTTGGGGAACGTTGCGTTCCAGGACCGCATAAGAACTGGGTGGATCGAGAGTTTCGACGAAACGGCTGCCCGCCGTATCGAGGCGAATGGCAAGCTGGCCGTTTGCAGCACGCTCGGGAAAACGGCGACAGACCGTCAGGGAATCCGTTATCTCTCGGGCGAAATAGTCGACCAAGACCGTCATGGGGTCATCGGGGAAGACCTCGTCGTACATCTCAGCTGCCCGCAGAGTCGAGCCGGCGTAGCCGATAAAGGCATGTGGCATGGTCCCTTTACCGCCGTCCGTGCCGAAGTACGGTGCCGTGGCGTCGGTTGCATTTCCGATGAAGCCGACGGCTCCGGCTTTTCGTTTTGCCCGCTGCGAACCGACAGAGGCCGCATAGGCCATAAGCTCCGCCATCTCGGTTCCCGCGCAGTGGCGCGCGTCCATCGCCAGGAAACCGACCTTCGGCAGATCCGAGCACATGGTGAAAGCGTTGTATGCCGCGACACACGTCGGTCCAAGCTTTTGCAAAACCAGGGTTTCGAGGTCGACGAGATGATAGAGGGGTCCGGAGACATACATGATCGGCTCGCCGGCGCCGACCCACCTGCCCTCGTCGAAACGCAGGTCGATTTCGAACTCCGTGCCACGCTTTTTGGCAATCCTATTGAGCCAGTCGATCGCCAGGCGTGGAGCCGAAATGACCGGGCGACGCATGAAGAGGGCATAAACGACTGAAACGTCGCCAAACTTCTCAACGGACTTCTTCGTCCGCAAAAAGTAGTGGTCCGTCCAATTGACGATATCCGGCTCACGCACCGGCCAATCAGAGGCATTGTGCGAATTGTCGGGTCCGGCTTGGCGTTCCAGAGCATCATCTGGCATGAGACTGATCCGTCCCTTTGATTTTAGCTGGCACAGCTAGCCTGCTGTCCCGGCAGGAAAAATTTGGCAGATAAAAGTAGAGCGGCTTTGTCGAGTCCGTTCAACAAAAACCGCCCTGGTTTTTAATCCCCGTTGCCTGCACCTGCTACGAAGCCGCGGCAATCGCACTGTTGCCGTTGCGCAGGTCTTCACGTTCCTGCTTCAGCTGCTCGGCAATAAGGAATGCAAGCTCCAAGGCCTGGCTGGCATTCAGCCGGGGATCGCAATGGGTATGGTAACGGTCGCCGAGACGGTCTTCGCTGATCGCCTGCGCGCCGCCGATGCACTCGGTCACATCCTGCCCGGTCATCTCGAAATGCACACCACCAGCGTAGCTTCCTTCCGCCCGATGGACGTTGAAGAAGCCTTTGACCTCCGCAAGGATCCGGTCGAAGGGCCGGGTCTTGTAGCCGCTGGAAGACTTGATTGTATTGCCATGCATGGGATCGCAGGACCAGACGACCTTCCGGCCTTCCTGCTCTACGGCGCGCACCAGACGGGGCAGTTTCTCTTCGACCTGATCATGGCCCATCCGGGCGATCAGGGTCAGGCGGCCTGCCTCGTTCTCCGGGTTCAGAACGTCGATCAGGCGAAGAAGATCGTCGGTCTCCATGGAGGGGCCGCACTTCATCCCGATCGGGTTCTTAATGCCGCGGGCAAACTCGACATGGGCTTCATCGATGTTCCGGGTCCGGTCACCGATCCAGACCATGTGCGCCGAGCAGTCATACCACTCGCCACTCAGGCTATCGACGCGGGTCAGTGCCTGCTCATAGTTCAGCAGCAGCGCTTCATGGCTGGTGTAGAAGTCGGTTTCACGCAGCTCAGGGCTTTTCTCAGGCGTCAGGCCGCAGGCCTTCATGAAGGCGATGGTCTCGTCGATCCGCCGTCCCAGCTCCGCGTAGCGTTCGCCCTGGGCCGAGCCCGCCACGAACTCCAAATTCCACTGATGCACTTTATGCAGATCCGCGAAACCGCCCTGCGCGAAAGCCCGCAAGAGGTTGAGTGTCGAAGCGGATTGATTATAGGCCCGCAGCAGGCGCTCGGGATCCGGCTGGCGCGCGCCATCGGTAAACTCGATACCGTTGACGATGTCGCCCCGGTAACTCGGCAGCTCCACACCATCGATCGTCTCGGTACCGGCCGATCTGGGCTTGGCAAATTGACCGGCCAGACGTCCCACCTTCACGACCGGACAGGCCGCACCGAAGGTCAATGCCACCGCCATCTGCAGGAGCACCTTGAAGGTGTCGCGGATATGATTGGGATGGAACTCGGCGAAGCTTTCCGCGCAGTCGCCGCCCTGCAGCAGAAAGGCCTTCCCCTCGGCAACTTCACCAAGATGCCTTTTGAGTTTGCGGGCTTCACCTGCAAACACCAGCGGCGGATAAGCGGCAAGGGTCTCTTCGACTGCCGTCACGGCAGCCTGATCCGGGTATTCCGGAACCTGACGGATCGTCTTGTCACGCCAGGAAACAGGGGTCCAGTTGGCGGTCATCACCGGCCTCGTTCTTCATCAATTTCAACGGGCACCGCAATCGCAAAACGGCACAGAGCGAGGGTTTTACAAGGCTTTCAGCGCCTTTACCACCCGAAAAGGCAGTGCTTGTGCGCAGGGCAAACTGCACCTCAGCAACCAGGCCTTTTCTTGCCTGCCTGAATAAGACTTAGCGCGCCGGGCCCCGATTTCTCGCCAGGAATTCAAGTTTTGCGCGAAGGTGCCTTTATTCCGCAGCTTTTTCAATTGCTTCCGGGACGGGCTCACGCATGGTGACGAACTCTTCAGCGGCCGTGGGATGAATACCGACGGTGGCATCGAACATCTGCTTTGTCGCGCCGGCTTTGACGGCAACCGCAAGCCCCTGAACGATCTCGGGTGCATCGAGCCCGACCATATGGACCCCCACCACGTGCTGGCTTGCCCGGTCAACGACCAGCTTCATCATCGTTTTCTCGTCGCGTCCGGACAGTGTGTGTTTCATGGGCCGGAAGTTGGAGCGGTAGATGTCCACCGGTCCGTAGGTCTTGCGAGCATCGGCTTCCGACAGGCCGACGGTCGAAACCGGCGGGTGACTGAAGACCGCCGAAGGAACATCCTCGTGGTTCATGGCCCTGGGGTTGCCACGGTAAACCGTATCCACGAAAGCCATGGCCTCCTGGATGGCGACCGGAGTCAGGTTGATCCGGTCCGTGACGTCGCCCACGGCAAAAATGTTGCTCTGACTGGTTCGCGACTGCGCATCGACCTCGATGGCTCCGGAAGCACTTACCTTCACCCCTGCGGCTTCAAGGCCCAGATTCTTGGTATTCGGACGCCGTCCGGTGGCAGCCATGACCAGATCGGTCTCGACAGTCGTTCCGTCGGAGAGCGTCACCAACAGGCCGTTACCGCCCTTCTCAATCTTCTCGATGGTGGTCAGGACCTGGAGTGAGATTCCCTTCTTCACGATCTCTTCCGCGAGGGTGTTGCGCACATCATCGTCAAACCCGCGCAGGATTTGCTCGCCCCGATAGACCAACTTAACGTCACTGCCCATGCCATTGAAAATACCGGCAAACTCGACAGCGATGAAACCACCGCCGTAAACCAGCGCACGTTTCGGCAAGCCCGTCAGATGAAAAGCTTCGTTGGAGCTGATAGCGTGCTCCCAGCCTTCACCCGGCGGGAAGCTCGGGCTGCCGCCCGTCGCAATCAGGATTGTCTCGGCCGTGATCCGCTGGTCTCCGACCTGCACTGTGTGCGGATCGATCAATTCGGCATGGGCGCGGAAGGACTTCACCCCGGCATTGTCGAGCAGCTTCTGATAAATGCCCTCGAGCCGGTCGATCTCCTTATCTTTATTGGCGATCAGGCTGTTCCAGTCAAAGCTGGTTTCGCCCACCGTCCAGCCAAAGCCAGCGGCATCCTCGAAATCCTCGTGAAAATGACTGGCATAGGACATCAGCTTTTTAGGCACACAGCCCCGGATGACACAGGTGCCGCCATAACGGTAAGACTCCGCCAGTCCCACCTTTGCCCCGGTTGCCGCCGCCATGCGCGCGCCGCGCACACCACCGGATCCGCCACCGATCACAAAGAGATCGAAATCATAAGCGCTCATATCTGCTCGTCCATATCTCAAGTTTGGCGGCGCGCCACCTACCTTTGATGCGCCACCTTTCATGCAAGGCCTTATCACATAGGATCACGGGGCAAGCTTACCATAGACGAGCTTGCAACCCCGTTAATCACTCACGTCTTTGTGTTTACCGGACTTAACCGGTCGCCATGCAGATGTATTTGACTTCCAGGAAGTCATCCATGCCGTACTTCGACCCCTCACGCCCGATGCCGCTCTCTTTCACGCCACCAAAGGGCGCCACCTCGGTTGAGATCAGGCCCGTATTGACGCCGACCATTCCGGTCTCAAGCGCCTCGGCAACGCGCCACACCCGTCCCAGGTCTTTAGCGTAGAAATAAGCCGCCAAGCCGAATTCCGTATCGTTCGCCATTTCAATGACTTGCTCTTCCGTCTTAAAGCGGAACAGCGGTGCAACAGGCCCAAAGGTCTCTTCGTGCGTCACCTTCATATCGGTGGTAACTTCGGTCAGAACCGTGGGCTCGAAGAAGGTTCCCCCCAAGGCGTGGCGCCCGCCGCCGACGGCGACCTTGGCACCTTTCGCCGTGGCATCCGCCACGTGGTCCTCGACCTTGGCGATGGCGGCGAGGTTGATGAGCGGCCCCTGGTTGACGCCAGCTTCGGTGCCCGCACCGACAGAGATCTTTTCCACTGCGGCGGCCAGTTTCTCGGCAAAAGCATCGTAAACGCCGTCCTGGACGAAAATCCGGTTGGCACAGACGCAGGTCTGGCCGGCATTGCGGAATTTGCTGATCATCGCGCCTTCGACCGCCGCGTCCAGATCGGCATCGTCGAAGACGATAAAGGGCGCATTGCCACCCAGCTCCATGGAGACCTTCTTCACCGTACCGGCGCACTGTTCCATCAGGAGCTTACCGACCCGGGTTGAACCAGTGAAGGAGAGCTTGCGCACTGTGGGATTGGATGTCATTTCGCCGCCGATCTCACTGGCGGCACCCGTGACAACGTTGATGATCCCGGCCGGAATCCCTGCGCGTTCTGCGAGCTCGGCAAGCGCAAAGGCCGAGAGCGGCGTGAGTTCCGCCGGCTTGATCACGACGGGGCAGCCCGCGGCCAGCGCCGGCGCGCATTTGCGGGTGATCATGGCAATGGGGAAATTCCAGGGGGTGATGGAGGCGACCACGCCGATCGGCTGCTTGATGACCACGATCCGCTTGTCGGCCTGATGCTGGGGGATGGTATCGCCGTAAACGCGGCGGGCTTCTTCGGCAAACCATTCGATGAAGGATGCACCGTAGGCTACCTCTCCCTTCGCCTCGGCCAGGGGTTTGCCCTGTTCCGAGGTCATCAGAAGCGCTAGGTCGTCGGCGTTTTCCGTGATCAGGTTGAACCAGTTTCTCAGAATTGTGCAGCGCTCCTTGGCGGTCAGCGCGCGCCAGGCCGGCCAGGCCCGGTTGGCGGCCTCGATGGCCACACGGGTCTCGTCGGCGCCCATCTTGGGGATCCTTGCGATCACCTCGTCATTGGCCGGATTGGTCACCTCAATTGTTTCGCCGCCATCTGCATCGACCCACTTGCCATCGATGTAGCACTGCTGGCGGAAAAGGGACGGGTCTTTAAGTTGGACGGTCATCTCGTTGTTCTCCCGAAGCGCGGCATCTCTTGAAGTCAGGAGCCAGCCGGCATTTTTGTGTAAGGCGGCGGGAGTATAGACAAGCGGGGTCCGATGCGAAAAGTGCAATGTCGCCCTTGTCTGCAGCGGCGGAACCTGACAGAGATAATTATCCAGCATTTCAGTCAGATGACCGCCAGAGTTCACACAGCATGAAACACTACAATCCCGAGAACGAGCCACAGGATTCACGCGAGCGCCGGGCCATCGAGCCGGTGGTCTGCTATCCGGTCGAGAGCCTCGTGCCTGCCGAGATGGAGCGCCTGCTCGCGGCGCGGCAAGATCTGGAGAAAGTCACGCAATTCACCGTTCCACCGCGCGACGCCCGTTGCTTCGAGGTTCCGGCAGGTCACTTCTTCCGGATCGTCAGCCGCGACGGCGCCCAGGTCGGGGATCTCAATCTCTGGGCACTCGATAATCTCAATGAAAAATTCTACAGCGGAAAAACCCGGGCCCTTCACGGAACCCATCTCTCCACCGGCGACAGGATGTGGTCGAGTTTTCCCTACCTGCGGCCGCTCGCGACCATCACGCATGACACGCTCGATTGGTATGCTTGGGACGAATTTGGCGGGTCTGTGCACGATGTGATCGGCACACGCTGCGATCCTTACACAGCCAAACTCCTGTCAGGTGTCGACTACCACTATTGCTGTCATTCCAATCTGATCCGTGCCTTGGCCGATCACAAGGAAATGACCCGCGACGAGGCCGAACCTTACGTCCATGATGTGCTGAATGTCTTCATGTGCACCGGCTTCACCCTGGACACACACCAGTACTTTATGAAGGCCAGCCCGGTGCGGCCCGGCGACTATCTGGAGTTCTTCGCGGAAACCGATCTCCTGGGCGGCCTGTCGGCCTGCCCGGGCGGCGATTGCTCGGCAAAACATTCGTCCGATGAGGCCGCCTGCTTCCCGCTCGAAGTCGAGATCTTCAAATCCAATTCGCCGGGCATCGAGGGCTGGGAGCCGCCTGCCCCTTCGAGCTACTCAAGAACCCACGGCTAGAGCATGTTCCGATCATACGGGATCAGTTTGATGGGCTTTGAAGTCTCATTCGGCAAGGCGCGTTGTGAAGCGCGATGCAGCGCATCGGATGCCGCCGCATCGGGCAAGCAGCGTAACGCCGCCGATGAGCCTTCAAGGCCCACCGTAGGCCGGGCTCTTTTACGCTCTGACTGCGGTTGCGGCTCTTATCCGATGCGCTGCATCGCATTGCGAACCGCGCCTTGTCAGAACGAAAAATCTTCCCGGTCAAATGATTCCGGATGATCGGAATATGCTCTAGGGTCGGGACTCAATTAATCCACCAAGTTATGGAAGCGGCCAGTCAGATAGCTGCGAGGAAGGTGTCGGCACGCTTATCGTAGCGTGTCGCTATCCTTCTAAAATCCTTGAGCCTGCAGAACATGCGCTCGACGAGGTTGCGGGCCCGGTAGGCGACTTTGTCGTAGGCGTGAGGATG
>CANMQP010000002.1 GCA_947500035.1 uncultured Kiloniellaceae bacterium
AACCGCAGGGGTGTTTACACGCAGGCAAAGCAACTAAACGGCAGAATTCCTAGGGTTGTAGAGATTGTTTTATTTCTATTACCGCCAAGCCGCAGAGAAGACCACGCCACCGGTCTATGAGAGCGAGCGGAAACACCGATTCGGCAAGGCATCACCCGATCCCTTCGATCCTCAGATTCCACAAAAACGAATGCCACCCTCCCTGATAAGCAGTCATGAATGCGATGCTGTTGGCGACGGACACCTTGCGACTTCGGCTGGTTCCGTCGCGATCAGCACAATCAGCTTCAACCCAGTAACCGCGCTGCCCGGCTCAATTCAGCCTCCGCATCATTGTAGTACTCGGAGGCCTGCTGGACTGACCTATGCTGCGACTGCTGCATCGTCTCGGCCAGCGGTATTCCGTCTCTTGCTGCCTGCGTGAGATAACCAGATCGCAGTCCATGCGCGCTGTAGTCCTTAGGTTCATAACCCGCGATTTTAAGACGTCGTTTGATCATGTAATTGATCCCTGCCGCCGTCATCGCGCGCGCGGACGTTTTCCCAGCGATCAATGCGCCGAAAAACACTACCCTCGCTGACGTCTTCGCTCTCCATCAAAGCGGTCAATGCGTCCACCGGGCGCCCAATCAACTTAACTTGGGCGCCCTCTTCCGCATCGCTTGTCTTGGTGCGCGCAAGCTGGATAGTCAGACAAGGTAACATTGGACTTTCGGAATCCGTCGGGTCAGTCGGCACGGGGTCTTCTTCGATCAATTGTCTAACCTTGAGAGACGCCAGCTCACTGCGCCGGCGACCACCGGATCTAAAAGCCACCAGCAATAATGCGCGATCTCGCAGCGCCGCGGAACCGCCGTCAGTACAGGTACCTATGAGATCTTCCAGGATATTGCGGGTAATCGCCCGCCTGCTATTACGAACCCGTGGACGGTCCGCGGCCTTCACGGCCCGTTTGACCGCCTCACGCAGGCTCGGAGAATCAAAAGGCCCCTTCTCTCCTCGGATCCGGTGCAACCTCGCCCAAGAAGAAAGTCGCCTTCGGACGGTCGCCGGCGCTCGTGGTTGACTCTGTCTATCTGCCTGCCGGAAAACCAGTATTGTAGGGAATTGTTACTCTTGTGTTACCCCGAAACAAAAAAAAGACTAGCCAAGATTTTAGCTAAGTCTTTGAAGAAAATGGTGCCCAGGGGCGGATTTGAACCACCGACACGCGGATTTTCAATCCGCTGCTCTACCAACTGAGCTACCTGGGCATCGCCGCGAAATCGCGAACGAGGGCTTATAGAAAATGTGCTGCCGTCTGTCCAGAGCAAATGCCGCGATTTAGCGCTTTCTGTCTAGAGGATTTTTTGAACCCGGCCTCCGGCGCGTACGAATGCTGGCCTCAGGCCACAGGGGACCGCTAGACCCGACTCACAACAGCCTTTTCAATAATCTTCGCTATCCCCCAGTGAGCCGTCACCAGGCGCCTCGTCGGTGGGGATGCGATAGCTTTCCTTGAACCAGCGCCCCAAGTCCACGTCTGCGCATCTTTTAGAGCAAAACGGCCGATACTTCGGCTCTACAGGCCCTTCGCAAACGGGACAGCGCCCGGCCGTTTTGATGGTATGAATCGGCTCAGCGGCGGCTTTAATATATTTCGGCTTCTCAGTCATAACAGAGTCTTAGCGCTGAACCGCCAGGACCTCAAGTCTGGGAAGAGCGGCATAGCCGTCTTTTTCCGGGTTGTTCTCCAGGCATTCGAGCTGCAAGCCCTGGCCCAGGCGTTTCTCAACAAGAGCCCTGGCTTTTGCGACCTGACCTTCCTGCAAGACCTGAACGACCCTGTTGGGAACCTTGACCAGGATTTCTGAGCCAGGGGCCGCTTCCGCTTCCCGCAAGGCGAGACGTAAAGCCTCATAGGCCAGTGTAACCGCATCCCGCTGCCGGCCTGAGCCCTCTTCGCCGGCGGGCTCCGTGAGGAGTTCAGCCAGAGTCGGACCCGCGCGCCGCCGGGTCATCTCAAGCAGGCCCGAAGGCGACATCCCCAGCACCTGACAAGGTTGACCGTCATCTTTCAGTGCCAACCGGAGGCTTGCGACGACCTGATCGCGTGCTTTGCGGTCTTTCATCTCCAGGCAATCGATGACAATCAGACCCGCAACAGCCCGCAAGCGAAGCTGCCTTGCGATCTCGGTCATGGCCTTGAGATTGACTTCAAGGGCCTGGTTTTGCGCCGTTCCGCTGGTAGCCATGGCACCGAGATTGACGTCGATGGCGGTCAGAGTGCGTACGGGTTCGATCAAAAGCGACCCTCCACCCGGCAGTTCGACCCGCGGGCCCAGGAGCGCCTCGATCTGCGCCTCGACGCCCTCACGCTCGAACAGCGGCCGCAGGTCCGGATCAAGCTTCACCTCTGCGCTAGATATCTCCGCCGCTTCGAGCCTCTCCCGCAAATCCCGGGAGAAGCTGCTCTCATCCACAAAGATTGCTGCGATCTCATTCTGGCGTGCGATGAGCGCCAAGAGCGGGTCTTCCCCTTTGACCAGAAGGCAGGGACAGTCCGCGTCGGATGCTGAAGCATCCAGGCCGGCAGGAGGGTTATGAATGCGTGCAGTGAGGCGCACACCCTTATCCTCACTGGCCTCGCGCACCACCTTGACCGTAACGACGTCGCCCTCTGACAAAGCATGGCCAAGCTGCTTCTTGCCGGGTGCTTCACCGCGCGGCAAAAGACCGGGCCTGGAGAGGCCGATGTCGATAAAGGCCGCATCCAGGCCCGTGCTGATCTCCTGAACACGGCCCAGGTAGATGTTTCCCAACACACGCGGCCGGTCGTCGCGCAGAATTAAGAGCTCTTCCAGGCGTTCTTCCTGAAGGACTGCGGCTCGCAACTCGCCGGGCAAAAGCGATATCAGGATCCGCGCCGGTCCGGATGTGCGCTCCTGTCGGGCGCTCATGGCTTGAATCCGGATCCCGTCATCAATGTAGTGACTTCGGCAAGAGGCAGCCCGACCACATTGGAATATGAACCGTTGATCGAGGGGATCAGTGCCGCCGCCCGTCCCTGGATCGCATAACCACCGGCTTTACCTTGCCACTCTCCACTCTCGATATAGGCAGCGATCTCATCAGGGTGCAAACGCTTGAAGACCACGGCGGTCGCAACCAGCCGCCAGCGCAGCTTGCCCGACGGGTCAATCAGTGCAACACCGCCCATGACCTTGTGGCGCCGTCCCGACAGCAGTTCCAGACACGAGCGCGCATCCTGTTCGTCTTCGGCCTTCGGGAGGATTCTTCGGCCGACCGCCACCACCGTGTCGGCCGCCAGAACAAAAGCACCCGCGTGCCGGGGCGCAACCGCACGTGCCTTTTCCTGGGCCATACGCCGGGCATAATCCGCCGGAAGTTCCTTGGGGCCGGGTGTTTCATCGATTTCGGCCGGATCGACGGCGTCTGGCTCTATGCCGATTTGACGCAACAAATCCAGCCGCCGCGGTGACGCGGAAGCCAGAACAAGGGGAACGGACCGCTCGGCCATCGCCGGGGGCCGGTCTATTTGAATCGGAAGGTGATACGGCCCTTGGTCAAATCGTAGGGCGTCATCTCAACGTTGACGCGGTCTCCAGCCAGCACGCGAATGCGGTGTTTACGCATCTTGCCGGCGGTGTGCGCCAAAACTTCATGGTCGTTATCGAGCTTCACACGAAACATCGCATTCGGCAGCAGTTCAAGAACCGTGCCCTGAAACTCCAGTAAGTCTTCCTTCGCCATTCACTCCGCTTTCCGCTGTTTGCGGTCATACATATGGTGGAACCGCCCAATGCGGCATATCCACGACAGTCAACATCGGCGCTTATATAGAGGAAGTTAACGCCGACGTCGAGCGCGCGGATGATATACAGATCCCAGAAATTCTTCAAATCCGAAGAATTTGACGTCAAAACGCAGGTTTTTCTGCAGAGCATTAGAGATTGGGCTTGAGATCCAAGGTAAAGCGCTCGGTAATCCGTTTCAAAAGCTGATCCCTAACCTGCCGATAGGCCTCCAGGCGGGTTTCCCGGTTGCCTTCCACAATGGAAGGATCGAAGGTGTTCCAGAACTCCACATCGCAGGCCATGGTCCGGGTCAACTCGACCGCACGGTGCTGCGCTTCAGGCGAAAGCGAGATGATCAGATCAAAAGAGGTATCTTCCAGCGTGTCGAAGGTTTTTGCCTTGTGCCGGGAGATATCGATACCGATCTCGTCCATGACCTCGATGGCAAAACCATCCAGCTCGCCGCCGCGCACGCCGGCGGAATCCACGTAAATGCGATGTCCCAGGAGATGCTTTAGAATAGACTCCGCCATCGGCGAGCGCACAGCGTTCATCGTACAGGAGAAGAGAACAGCATCGGGCAGATCGCGCATCCGCGCCTAACCCCGGATATGCAAAACGCAGATCAGCGTGAAAAGCCGTCTCGCGGTTTCGAAATCAAGGTCGATTTTCTCGGCAAGCCGTTCTCGTAAGAGCTCCGAACCATCATTGTGGAGCCCACGGCGCCCCATATCGATCGCTTCGATCTTTGCGGGGCTGGCCACCTTGATGGCCTCGAAATAGGTCTCGCAGACACTGAAATAATCACGGACGATCCGCCGGAAAGGCATGAGCGAGAGTTCGATGGTGCGCAGGTGCGCTTCCTGGGCATCCGAGATGACGAATTGCAGGCGATTTTCCGCGATTCCCAGTTTCAGCCGGTAGGGTCCTGTAAAGTCACCAGAGGGCGCAAAAAAATTCTGCTCAAGCAGATCAAAGATCGCGATCGTGCGCTCCTGCTCCACATCGGCGCTCCGGCGCACCATGGTCCGCTCATCGAGCACGATGTCTATGAGACGCTGATCCGCGGTTTCGGTTGACTTGTCACCGCCGCAATCATGCCCGTCGTTCATCTCTTCCCCCGTTTCCCATCCAAAGCAGGGTTTTAACCGCAATCCCTTTAGAACCTGATTAACACCGCCCAGAGGCCTGAAACGGCCAGCGTCTTGAAGTGTGCACCAAGCATTTGAATCCGTTTAATTTCTGCTGTCGAAACGCATCAAACCCGGCCCACATTGGTTCAGAACAACGAGATTATCAATCCTGCAGGAACCAGAGCGCGAAATTTGATTCCTCTTCACACTCAAGCGGAGGGGTATCAGGTCGTCTCGCTTTTTTCCAGGCGCAGGGCAATGGAAAGAGCATGCGCCCCGAGCCCTTCGGACTGCGCCAGCGTGACTGCTGCAGGTCCGATAGCGCCCAGGCTATCCGGGTTGCAAGAAATCAGGGACGATCGTTTGAGGAAATCAAGCACGGAAAGCCCGGAGGAAAACCGCGCGGACCGCGCGGTCGGCAAAACGTGATTGGGTCCGGCAATATAGTCGCCGATAGCCTCGGGCGTATAGCGGCCGAGAAAAATCGCGCCGGCATGGCGAACCTGTGCCGCCAGGGCGTAGGGATCCTCGACCGCCAACTCCAAGTGCTCCGGCGCCACGCGATCTGAAAGCCGGGCGGCCACCTTCATGTCCGGCACCAGAATGATGGCACCGTGATCCCGCCAGCTTTCACCGGCAATCGCGGTCCTTTCCAAAGACTGCAAATGCACCTCGACAGCGCGCTCAACCGCCTCCGCAAAGTCAGCATCGTCTGTGATCAGGATCGACTGGGCCGCCGTGTCGTGCTCGGCCTGCGACAGCAAGTCCGCAGCAATCCAGCGCGGCTCGTTACCGGCGTCCGCAATTACCAGGATCTCCGAAGGTCCGGCAATCATATCGATGCCGACCGTTCCGAAAACCTGCTTCTTCGCGGCCGCCACATAGGCATTGCCCGGGCCGACGATCTTGTCCACCGGCGCAATCGTCTCTGTGCCGTACGCCAGCGCCGCCACGGCCTGAGCACCGCCGATCCGGTAGATCTCTGTCACCCCGGCCAGTTTGGCCGCCGCCAGCACCAGCGGATTGATCACACCGTCAGGCGTCGGCACGACCATGACGACCCGCTCGCTCCCGGCGACCGCCGCCGGAATCGCGTTCATCAGGACCGATGAGGGATAAGACGCCAGTCCACCCGGCACGTAGAGACCGGCAGCCGAGACAGGGGTCCAGCGATGCCCAAGGCGCACGCCATCTGCATCGGTGTAGTCCAAATCCTCGGGCACCTGCCGCCGGTGATAGTCGCGAATACGATCGGCAGCCACCTTCAGGGCAGCCAGTTGATCGGCATCGCACTTTGCCTCGGCGTCCGCGATCTCGTTGGCCGAAATCCGGAGGGTGCCAGGGGTCAATTTCAGACGGTCAAAGCGCTCGGTGTAGTCAATCAGCGCTGCATCTCCGCGCGTCCGAACGTCCTTCAAGATCGCGGCGACAGTTTCGTTCACGTCGAGCGAATCTTCGCGCTTGGACGCCAGGAGTTCCCGGAACGCCGCCTCGAAGCCGGCATCCGCCGCATTCAGCTTAAGCGGCATCCGCGACCTCCGAAAAACGGCCGATCCAGCCATTCATCTCGCCCGGGCGGGTTTTGAGCGCAGCCCGGTTCACGATCAGACGCGAGGTTATCTGGGCAATTTCCTCCACTTCGACCAGGCCGTTCGCCCTCAGAGTGGCTCCAGAGGACACCAGATCGACGATGCGCTTGCAAAGCCCCAGGTTCGGTGCCAGCTCCATGGCTCCATTCAGCTTGATGCATTCGGCCTGAACCCCGCGGGCCGCAAAGTGCCGGCGGGTGATCTCCGGGTACTTCGTCGCCACCCGAATATGGCTCCAGCGCGCCGGATCTTCCTCGGCCAGCAGCTCCTCTGGCGCCGCGACTGAAAGACGGCAATGCCCGATATCCAGATCCACAGGGGCATAAAGCTCCGGATAGTCGAACTCCATGAGCACATCGTTGCCCGCCACACCGAAGTGGGCCGCGCCGAACGCGACGAAGGTCGCCACGTCGAAACTGCGAACGCGCACGATTTCAAGGTTTGGATGGTTGGTGGCGAACCGGAGCTGGCGGGCGGACTCATCATCGAAAGCCGCCTCAGGCTCAATCCCGGCACCCGACAAAAGAGGCGCCAATTCCTTAAGAATACGCCCTTTCGGCAGGGCCAATACCAGCTTCTCGTTCGCGGTCATTGCTCAATGTTTCCGTACAGTCGCTGTTCTGCGGACCATATGCACCACGTCCACCGGCGGATCAAGCTTGCCAGGCAGGTCAAGACCTGGTCGCAATCAGACCGCACCGGGTAGTTTGCCGTGCTCCGGCCGTTTCAGGCCTGATCGGCTCCAGTGTCGTCCGTGGGATGATGGGGGCGCGAAGAGGTCGGCCAGGGCTCGCCAAGATCTTCCAGATGGCAACGGTAGGCCGAAACCTCAAGCCGAATCACGCCACCATCAGAAAAATGCAGGGCAATGGCGTTGTCCGCAGCGGCGACAGTCAGAAGATTGAGGATCTGATCTTTCCGGCTCATGTCGATATTGCGGACCTGGACAGAACGGACCTTGTCAAAGCAGACCCCGCAATTGACCCGTTCATAGGGTGCCTCTTCCGCGAAGCTGGCGTCTTCGACTTCCGCAGTGTCCTGCGCGGCTTCTCCACCGGCTCCGGAGGCGTGCACTGGCTCAGGAGTGCGGACCGCTTCTGCCTCCTGGTCTCGCGGACCACTGTCGGTTTCCCAGCGGAATCGGTTTGCCACGAAAACGAAGCGCTTTTCCGCCTTGAGATAGGTCACATCACTCAGTGGCACCAAAGCGTCCTGCAAAACGCCGGCTATGACGCGCATGTCTTCGGTATCGTGCGCCCGCAGCTTCATGGGCTTGACGAATTCAGTCATACTCACGTTCAGGGACCCTTGATCCGTTCGATATCGGCGCCGCAGGCGGCCAGTTTTTCCTCGACCCGTTCGTAACCGCGATCCAGGTGGTAAACCCGATTCAGCATGGTTTCGCCCTCCGCCGCAAGCCCTGCGAGCACCAGCGACACCGAGGCGCGCAAATCCGTCGCCATCACCTCTGCACCGGTCAGTTTTTTCTGCCCTCGCACCATGGCCGACGCGCCGTGGACATTAACGTTCGCTCCCATGCGGGTAAGTTCCGGAACGTGCATGAAGCGGTTCTCGAAAATCGACTCCGTGATCATCGCTGCGCCGTCAGCGGCGGACATCAGCGCCATGGTCTGGGCCTGAAGGTCGGTCGGAAAGCCCGGGAAAGGCTCGGTCATGACATCTACGCCGGTCAGTTCCCCGTTCAGACGACGGACCCTCAGCCCCTCGTCCGTCTCGGTGACTTCGACGCCGGCCTTGGTAAGAATCTCGATCACTGCGCCCAGATGCTCTGTACGCGCACCAAGAAGCTCCAGCTCGCCATTGGTGATAGCAGCCGCGATGGCATAGGTCCCCGCTTCGATACGGTCCGGCACCACGCTGTGATCGGCACCACCGAGACGCTCGACGCCCTCGACAACGAGAGTATCACTGCCGATGCCCTCGATCTTGGCGCCCATCTTGACCAGACATTCGGCCAGATCGGTGATCTCGGGTTCACGGGCCGAATTCATCAGGCGCGTCGTACCCTTGGCCAGACAGGCCGCCATCAGGAGATTCTCGGTCGCGCCGACAGACACCTTGGAAAAGGTAATCTCAGCGCCGTGCAGGCCGTTCGGCGCCTTGGCGTAGATGTAACCTTCCTTGATTTCGATCTCCGCGCCCAGCAACTCGAGGGCTGTGAGATGCAGATCGACAGGCCGGGTTCCAATTGCACAGCCACCAGGCAAGGAGACCTGCGCCTCGCCAAAGCGGGCGAGCAAAGGTCCCAGGACCAGCACGCTGGCACGCATCTTCCGCACCAGGTCATAGGGGGCACGGGTCGAGGTGATGTCGCGCGCGGTCATCTCCAGCACCCGGCCGGTGTGCCCGCCGTCGGTCGCGCCGTTCATATGCAGATCGACCCCGTGCTGCACCAACAGGTTGGCCAAAGTCGTGATGTCCGCCAAATGCGGCAGGTTCGACAGGGTCAGGGTCTCATCCGTCAGAAGGCAGGCCGCCATGAGGGGCAACGCCGCGTTCTTGGCGCCACTGATCCTGATCTGGCCCTTGAGGGGCCGTCCGCCGCGTATCCTGATCTTATCCATTCACTCTTTCCACTGGCTTCGCTGTCGGCGTCTGCTTCGGCGGTTCGCAACTGATTGCTGTGCCCTGATCCGCTCATTTACAGACGTGGCAGCGTCACACCGGTTTGTTTCATGTATTTGCCCGCACGGTCGGCATAGGAGGTTTCGCAGCTTTCCTCACCTCGCAGGAAGAGAAACTGGCAGGCACCTTCATTCGCATAAATCTTGGCGGGCAGTGGCGTCGTGTTGGAGAACTCCAGCGTGACATGGCCTTCCCACTCGGGCTCCAGCGGGGTGACATTCACGATGATTCCGCAGCGCGCGTAGGTCGACTTACCCAGGCAGATCACCAAAACATCGCGCGGTATCCGGAAATACTCCACCGTGCGGGCCAGCACAAAGCTGTTCGGCGGGATGATGCAGACGTCGGTCTTGCGTTCCACAAAGCTCTGATCGGAAAAGTTCTTAGGATCGACCAGCGCGTTATCCACGTTGGTAAAAATCCGGAACTCGTCGGCCACCCGCGCGTCGTATCCATAGGAACTGACGCCATAGGAAATCACGCCTTCTCGGCGCTGCGCTTCGACATAGGGTTCGATCATAGCCTCTTTCTCGGCCATCTCTCTGATCCACTTGTCGGGCAATATCGACATCTCGGCGTACTCTCTTAAGTTCCTGCGAAAAACGGAGGGATCAGGGGGCCACGTGATCCCGGATGGTCGTGTTGTCGGTGAGCGAAGCGCCCGTGCCCCAGTGGCCGACACCGCCAGCTGCGCGTCTTCTACTGCAAAAATTAGGCAAATCTCAAGGATAAGCTGTGTTCAAGGCTCCCCACTGCCTTCTTCGGCATCTTTAAGAGCAGTCACCGCATCTTCCGCCGACGAATCGCTGCGCTCCCGCATCTGGGCTTTTCGCTTGCGCAGATTATCGCGCAGCGCCTGAGCCTGTCGGCTGCGGCGTTCGTCAAGCTGAGCACGCCCCTTGTCCGAAAGGCGTGTGTGACTGCTGGATTCCCTACTCATGGAAGGCAGAGTGCAAGGCGATGATGGCAAGGTCAAGGCAGCGTTGCCCGGCTCTTTCTCAAGCTCGCCACAGTTTGGAACCTGCCCGATAAACGAGAAAGCCCACTAGACTGTCGGAAGGGACTCAAAACCGCTGAAATTCGTCGAAAAACCCTTAAGTAAATTCGGCGCTTGCCATGACGCGCCTCTGGTGGCATTTTCCCGCCAATCCAGCCCCCAGTGCCGCCGTAGCTCAGGGGTAGAGCACACCCTTGGTAAGGGTGGGGTCGCGTGTTCAATTCACGCCGGCGGCACCATTTATTACCTTGAATATAATGACGTTTTACGAGTTGCTTCGAAGCTCGAAACTCAACTTGGACCAACGACAGATCTGGCCGGAGTAATGGCAGTTCGGTGTCGTTGGGCTGGGGTGTGAACGGCGCCCCGCAGATGTGCCTCGCCAGAAAAAGCTACTGTCATGTCTAACGCTAGGGCCGAATCTGCAGAGACAACTCATGCAGAAATGGGTTATCCGCGTCGGACGCCGCGACTGGTCCCTATCAGCCCGGCCACTGTCAGGCCGTCCCCGATCAGCCTGGCCCCTATCAATTGACTGCTGGTTCTTCTGTGAGCCTTGGACTGATAGCAGGTACCGGGTCTTCGGTCAGGTTGATCCGCTCAACAATGATGCCTGCGTCGTTCCTGATCACCACTTCGTCCGTAAAGTCGATACCATGAAGCGTGAGAAGCTTGCGGAAGGCCCAGGTTTGCTTTTTTAGCATCCCGACCATGGCCTCGGACTGCGCCAGATCGACGGCCGCTTTCTTGTACAGCGCCTGATAGTTCACCTCCTGTGCGGCAGCATTGCCTGAAATCATCAGTAAAACGGCAAAACAGCAATACTTCACACTTAGATTCCTTCCTTGAGACGCCCAGAACCAGATTTTCAGTCGTCGCAGCCTTGAGGTCACTTGACCAAACGAACCAACATACACGTTTAAAACTAAATACGGGATCAATTCAGAATTGTAATTTAAGCTCTATGGCTGTGCAATATCCATCGTTGCGCAAAACTAGCGGAGCCTTATCTCCCATCTGGAGATCTTGCATACCGCGCACACGGCTCGGACTGGTCTAGCGGGGCTCTGAGCAAAAACACCAAGGCGAAGAGCATTTGTTCATCATTTGGTCTCCTCATTGTGAGGGCCTTTCGCTAAGGTAAGCCTGCGCGACATTTGGAAGCAGGTCGCACGATCAGGCGCCTGGTTACCTGTCACAAGCTTCGATTTGGATTTGGATCGCGCTGTTTCCAGGAGCTTTTATTGGTCAGACCATCCGGCCGCCGGTTTGATCCGGATTCCCGCAAGAGCCCTGTATTTGAAGAGCTTCTTGTGATACTAATCGCGTACGAAAGCCCAACGGAGAGAGAACGAATGAAAAATAGTTTTAAGGCGATTGCGCCGGTCGCACTGGCATTCGCGGTCGCTTTGACCAGTGGAAACGCCTTTGCAGCAGGTGACGCCGCAAAGGGAGAGAAAGCCTTTAAGCGCTGCTCCGCCTGCCATTCCCTCGAAGAAGGCAAAAACAAGGTGGGACCGAGTCTTCACAATATCATCGGCCGCCCTGCCGGTAGCGTGGAGGGCTACAAGCATTCCCCCGTCTACGCGGAAGCCGCTGAAAAAGGCCTGAACTGGCAGCCTGATCAGTTGATTGCGTACCTCGAAGACCCCAAGAAATACATGGCCGAGTTCGTTGGTAAGGACAAAGTCAAATCGAAAATGGCGAACAAATTCAAGAAACTTGAGCTCCGCCAGGACATCGTCGCCTATCTGCAGTCGCTGCAATAGGATTTGATCTTTCGAAGCTGCCGTAATCCAGGCAGCGGTGAATAAAAAACGGCCTGGAAGCATGAGTCTCCGGGTCGTTTTTTTGTGCTCAGAAGGATCGAAGAACTGTTTAAGAACCTGCCGCCCAGGCCCAGGAGCGCCTCAAAGAGAATTTGATCTGCATCAAGGATCGGCAAAGGCGTGCTCTGTAGCATGCAGCCATCTTTTTCCTAACTGCGGAGCAGGTCATGGCCCAAGCGATTCAGACACTGCGTTCCGAGCATAGAACCACCGCACGGATGCTCGACCTGCTCGACCGGCAAGTCACTCTTTTTGAAGACGCGCAAAGACCTGATTACGACCTTCTCAAGGATGTCATAGACTATTTCCTGACCTATCCGGACCTCTATCACCACCCGAAGGAAAACCTGATTCTGGAGGTCTTGCGCAAAAGAGACCCCGAAATGGCGGCGCCGGTTGGTGACATCGACAAGGAGCATTCCGAAATCTCCGGGCGGCTGCACGAATTCGCGCAAGCCGTTGTCGAGGTTCTGATGGAGGTGGAAATCTCCCGGGACGCCTTTGTAAAAATCGCCAGAGACTTTATCGACGAACAGCGCCAGCACATGGTTAAGGAAGAGCAGGTCTTCTTCCCTGCGGCACTTGAGGCATTGTCCGACAAAGACTGGGCAGAAATCGACAAAAAGGTATCGCGTTTCCAGGATCCGCTGACGGCCAGCGAAGGAGAGCTGAAATTCGACTCGCTGCGCCAGATGCTGCACAGATAACCTTGGTGTCGATCCGTCAGGCCTTGGGCCAGTGCGTCAGGATGGCCGCTTCGCAATAAAATCGATCTCCACCAGCGCCTGAACCGCGAGGGCGGTCACGCCAACACAAGTGCGCGCCGGCAAGCGGTCTGCGGGAAAGTAGGATCGATAGACGTCGTTCATGGCCGCATAGTCCCGTTCGAACTCCGTAAGGAACGCGCGTGCGGAAACCACATGCTCAAGGCCAAGCCCCAGTCCTTCTAGAACCAGCACCAGATTATCCATCACACGGCGGGTTTGCGCCTCGATACCAGCGACCAACGGCGCATCCGGATCGGTCGGATCGGTCGGCATCTGGCCGGTCAGAAACACCCAGCCGTCGGCCTCGACGGCATGGGAAAACGGGGCGACGGGCTGCGGCGCTTGAGCAATCATGTGAAAAAGAGGGGCTGGCATCTTCGTTACTTTCTCATCGAGCCGCATCCGCAGTGTCATCCTGCGAACCGGGAATTAGCCGTTGGAAACGGCTTGGCTTAAGTCATCCGGGCAGATTTACCGCGAAAAATCAACAAACAGACGCAGGATCACATCAAGAACCGTCATCCCCCAGGTCTCCCGGCGTTCAACAGCTGGTGATCGCTTGTGAGTTGCCGAAATCAACAACAGACCCAAGTTCGTGGGTGACCGCACTTTGTAACACAAGAGACAAGCCCAGTGATCCTGAGAGCCCTGAGACGATCCGCGCTTACAGTCATGGCAGCCGCGATAGCCGTGGCCGCACCGGCACTGGCAGCGCCTTCCCCGGCGCCGCCGGCCTTCGAGGATTGGAAGCTGCTGGCACTTCCGGACAAAGACCCGGCCGAGTTCAAAATCTCTGAAAGCGGAACTCTTCAGATTGAGGCGGAGAACGCCGTCGCTTTCCTCTATGCCCAGATCGAAGGTGCGCCCTCTAAGCGCCTGGCCTGGCGCTGGCGTGTCGACCAGGATATTCCGGCGACCGATCTCTCCAGAAGCGGCAAGGACGACCGACCGCTCGCGCTGCACATCTGGTTCCCGCCCAAACCCGAGGACGTTACTTTTGGCGACCGTCTCGGCTCTCTCTTCGGATATCCCATGATCGGCCAGGTTCTGACCTATGTCTGGGGCGCAACCGCGGAGCGCGGCGCTAAAATGTCTAACCCGCACTTCGAGAATTCGAAGCTTATTGTTTTGCGGTCAGGGTCGACGCCGACCGGTATCTGGTTCAGCGAAGAAATCAACATCGCCGCCGATTACCAAATGGCATTCGGATCGCCGCCGCCGGGCAAGGCATATATTGCAATATCCGCAGACACCGACGACGCAGGCGGTTCATCGGTCGCTCAGCTTGCCGATCTTAAACTCCTGGAGCCCGAGACGCCCTTACCCCCCTCCGGCCCCAAGCCATGACCAGCCTGAATGACCAGCTCCGCAGTCTGGCGGCCAAGGGCGGGAAGGCAGAGTCTGAGCACCTTGACCTGGATTGGAGCTACCCCGGTCCGCGTCTCGCCATTTGGCAACGGCCGATCGCCTGTGGAATAGTCAATCAGTTCGTCGGCGGCGAGGAAGCGACGGCCCGCTTATGCGCAGCTGTCGCGCCGCAAGTGGATTTACAGGCTGCTCGAGACTGCCTTCTGGTGCAGGTAGAAGACGAACGACGTCATGCCGATATGTACCGGCGCTACCTTGCGCGGCTGAATGGCCGGCCTTCACAACAGAACCTCCTGGATGACGCGGTGACGCGCTCGCTCTCCTGGAAGGGTGCGCCGGAGGCCGCATTGCTTGCCTTTCATGTCATTGTCGAGGGCGAAGCCCTCGCGTTTCAGGAAACAGCCCGCAATCATATCCCGGATCCACTCTTCGATGCCATGAGCCGCCAGATTGCCAAAGATGAAGCGCGGCACATTGCCTTTGGGCGTCTTTATCTCTCACAGTCGCTGCCGCACCTGCCACTGCAGGAACGCATCGAAATCTATCGATGGCTGCGCGCCCTCTGGTTTGAGGGAACCGCCCGACTTTCATCCGGTCCGCTTGGCAAGATCATCGCCACCGCGATGCCGCGGCGCTGGATGCAAAAGCGATGGGAACACTGGCACACAGCGCTTGAGGCGGCAGGGCTCTTTGACGGCGCTGAAGCGTCAGATTTTCCCGTCTCATGAAGATCTCAATCGTTATTCCAACCTTGAACGAGGCTCCCCGCATCGGAGGCGTCATTCATGATTTGCGTCTTCAGGACAGCGAGTGCGAGATCATCATTGTCGACGGCGGCAGTCAGGACGGAACTCGTGAGCAAGCGGAACGGGCCGGCGCCCGCACCTACCCCGCGCCACGCGGCCGGGGTCAGCAACTCGCTCTCGGCGCGGCGCAGAGCAGCGGCAATGTCATCTTATTTCTGCACGCGGACACGCAGCTTCCCGCAGGTGGAATGCGGGCCATTCGTCAATGCCTGAAAGATCCTGAAACCGTCGGCGGCAACTTTCGCATCCTCTTCAACGGAAACAGCGGTTTTGCCGAATGGTTGACGGGTTTCTATGCCCGTTTCCGGCGATACGGACTCTACTATGGCGATTCCGCAATCTTCGTACGCCGCTGTATTTACGACACGATAGGTGGGATCAGGCCGATCGATCTCATGGAAGACTATGACTTTACGCGCCGGTTGGAACGTGTTGGTAAGACAGTCTGCATCGATACACCTGCAGTGGAGACCTCATCCCGCCGCTTCGACGGCCGCCGCCCGATCGCAATCGTCGCGGGCTGGCTCGTAATCCATGCCCTGTTTCACCTGAAGCTTCCGCCGCGTCTTCTTGCGCGCCTCTACGATTCCGCACGCCGGAAACATCGTCCCACTTCGGCGGTGGCGGAGCGGGTTCACCGGCAGAGCGATCGCATTTGAAGCACGCTTTTATCAACTCTGTGAACCCGTTATATCATTGAGATTCCAGTCATATTCAGTTCCCTGGATATCGCCGATAGTGCCCAGGCGTTCCGCGAGTTCGGGGGCCGCATAGCGTTTCAAGTGCGCTAAAACCGATTGAGTCGAGCTGCCGAAGTCTTCCTGAAACCAGTCATAAATCTTGGACACGGTTACGGTCTCACCCTTGATCGTCACGCCGCGCGGATCGTTGACATAGGCCCGTGCAGCCGCCTCCAACATGGTTTCCAGCTTCTCTCCGTCATAGGCATCGACGACCAGATTCGGGCAGCCTATCGATGCGCAGTTCACCGCGTAATGAATACGCGGATCCTGCCAAATGGGCCGCAGAATGCGGTGCTCGATATCGTTCAGGCTGAGATCTTCGCCCTCCACCGAGACCAGGTCCTTATCCCAGGGGCCGGACACGAAAAGACCGGGGGAGATATCAATGTCCCGAATACTCTCGACCGGATAGTGGTCCAGGATCACCTTGATCGTCACGGCATTGTAGAGATTGACCCAATAGGCGAACTGTTCATCGCGATTATAGCTGCTGATTGGAAGCTCAGTCAGGTCTTTAACCGCCTTTTCCAGCTCTGTCATGCCGCTTGCGCGAAAGGCAGCATAATCGACCCGGTTCACTCCATCAGGACTTGCCTTTACATAGCGTTTTAGAAGCCCGTCCCACGCGGAGAAGTCGATGCGGGTATTGCTTCCCGGATCATGACGTTCCCACCTCGGCCACAGATCTGCGGAGGGCGCGAAGAGGTTTTCGATGGACGTAAATCCGGTCAGCGGGACGATCAGAACGATAGAAAGCGCAACGCGTTTAGCGGCACGGATCGACGAGGAAAAAACGTCTGCAGCAGGCATTTTCTGATTCCACAATACCAAGAGTCCGATCCCAGGTATTTTGTGTCGCTGCCGTGGAAGGGAAATCAAAGAATTGCGATGACGGTGTGAGCCAAGTCCGGCTAGCTCTTATCTTTTTGATTTTTAAAGGCCAGAAGATAAAAGTCGTAGCTCGCCATACAGAGGACAATAATAGAGATAATCCGCAGGTCCCAGGCATCCACGAACCAGAGAATGATCGCGATAAAGCTGATCATGCAGAGCATTGAGATACACGCGAAGAACTTATCGAACACCGGACGTCTCCTCCCCGGCAAGTGCCAGCTTCCTGCAGTTAATCATGATGTTCCTGTCCCGTCACTCTCTTCCGTCACCTGCTTCATCAGCCAGTTCGCACTCCGCAACAGCCGGCCGTCGTCATGGCGCGGCCCGACCAGCTGCACACCCATTGGCAGCCCGTGCTCTCCCTGAAGCAGCGGTAGGGTGACAGCAGGCGTGCCGCAGAGCGTCCAAAGCGCACAAAAGGCAGGGTTTCCCGTAGCGTCCAGTCCCAAGGGCGCTTCGCCGGGTGCCGCCGGCGTCAGGATCGCATCGTAGCGGTCGAAAATCTCCGCCAGACCGGCATTCAGCACCTCGATCCAATCGCAAGCCGCCATGTAATCGTGGGCCAGAATTGATCGCCCCTCCTCCACCGCAGCACGCATTTGCGGGCTGAGTTGGTCCTTGCCACGATGGTAGTAAGGACCGAAATTCTTCGCCAGTTCGGCCAGCATGATGGTGCGGTGGATCCCGTGACCCTCGCCAAAAGGACTCGGCAGGGACACCTCATCGCAGTTCCCTCCAAGAAACTGTGTCAGTTCTCTAAAGGCTTCCTTCGTTGCCTCTTCTGCCTGCTCCCATACCGGCGACTTCACGAAGGCGAAGTTCGGCGCGAGGGGCGGGCTCGAGGTCGCCGTTGTTTTCAGGGGCGGACTGGGGATTGCGCTAGTCGCCGGGTCACGCGGGTCATACCCGCTCAGACGCTCAGCCAGCATAGCGGCGTCTTCCACAGACCTGCCAAATACGCCGACCGTATCCAGGTGCGGCGCCTGCGTCACCACACCGCCGCGCGGTATGAGGCCGAAGGTCGGCTTGAACCCGACAACACCGCAGAAGGCGGCCGGGCGTATGACAGAACCGGTGGTCTGCGTGCCAACGGCAAGAGGCACCATCCCCGCGGCCACGGCCGCCGCCGAGCCGGATGATGATCCCCCCGGCGTGCGCTCTGGGTCATGCGGGTTCCTGGTTTTGCCCGGCGCGAAATAGGCAAGTTCCGTCGTGACCGTCTTACCCATGATGATGGCCCCGGCTTCGCGCAGTTTCGAAACCAGTACCGCATCATCACCCGGACGCCGCCCCGCATCCAGTGGAGTGCCGTTCTCGGTCGGGACGCCTTTGGTGTCGATGATATCCTTGATGCCCACAGGCAAGCCATGCAGCGGCCCGATAGGACGTCCCCTTGCGCGATGTTCATCGGCACTGCGGGCCTGGGCGCGGGCGAAATCCGCATTGAGGAAGGCCCAGGCCTGAACCTCCGGTTCTCTCTCCGAAATCCGGCTCAGACAGGCGTCAACCAGTTCCGTGGCCTGTACATCGCCTTTCGCAAGGCGCGGGAGCAGCGCGCCTGCCGTCAGATCTGCCAGAGCCTCCATCAAATCACCTTCACGAACTTACTCTGTCTCAATCCGTTCCCCCCTGGTCAACCGTAGAAAAACTCAGGAAGGCCGAGAGCCAGCGCCGGGAAGAGATAGAGCAGGACCATGGAAAGCACGATCATCGAGAGGAAGGGCATCACTCCCTTGAAGATCTGAACCAGCGTGACTTCCGGCGGCGCCACCCCTTTCAGGTAATAGGCCGCCATCGCCATGGGTGGCGTGAGGAACGAGGTTTGCAGGTTCAGTGCAACCAGAATACCGAAGAACAGCGGGTCGACCCCGAAGTGCGGCAGCAACGGCAGGAAAATCGGCACGAAGATGATGATGATCTCCGACCATTCGAGCGGCCAGCCCAGCAGGAAAATAATGAGCTGCGCCAAAATCAGGAACATGATCGGCGAGAGCTGCAGACCGATCACGAATTCACTGACCAGATGCTCGCCGCCCAAATACGAGAAGACGGACGAGAAGGTCCAGGAACCGACGAAGAGCCAGCAGACCATCGCCGAGGTCCGCACGGTCAGATAGACCGATTGGCGCAAACGCTCCCAAGTCAGGGAGCGATAAGCGACGGCGAGAACCAGTCCGCCCAACGCGCCGATCGAGGCTGCCTCCGAAGGCGTCGCGAGTCCGAAGAGAATTGCGCCTAGAACGGAGAGAATAAGGATGGCCAGAGGAAAGAAGGACGTCAGGAGCATCCAGGCGACCTGAAGGCCCGAATAACTTCCCGCCTCCTCGTCCGTCGCCTTGGGCGCCAGCGAAGGATTGAGCCAAGCCCGTCCAATGACGTAGACCATATAGAGGCCGGCCAGCAAGAATCCAGGAATCAGAGCACCCGCGTAGAGCTTCACGATAGAAACGTTCGACGCCGCCGCATAGACAATCAACATAATGCTCGGCGGGATCAGAATCCCGAGACAGCCGCCGGCGCAGATCACGCCACTGGCAAAGCTGGTGTCGTACTTCGCCTTGAGCATGGCCGGAAACGCCAGCATGCCCATCAACGTCACGACAGCGCCGATAATGCCTGTCGCGGTCGCGAACATCGCACAGGTTGCCAGCGCGGCAACCGCCATGGCACCGGGCAGATTACGCGCGGTCAGATACAATGTGTTGAAGAGGCGATCGACGATATTCGCCCGTTCAACTATATACCCCATAAATAGGAAAAGGGGTATCGCCGTCAGGACATCGTTCGCCATCACCGAATAAGTCTGGTTGACGAAGAGGTCGAAGATCCGATTGTCGAAGATCGTCTGCATGCGCTCGGGGTCGTAGTAGGCGTAGTAGCCAAAGGCGACCCCCATCGCCATCAGCGTAAAGCAGATCGGGAACCCGAGGAAGATGGTCATGATGAAGATGCCAAGCATCATGACGGCAATTTGAGGGTCGGTCATTTGCGATCTCCTTTGGGCGCGATCACATCGACGGCCTCACTGCCATGATTCAAAATTTCGCGTTCATGCTGCTTCAAGAGCACGTCTTCCATCTCTTCCACGTCTTCCTTGGCCTTCGGCCAGGCGCCGTCCCGCATACAGATCAGGCAACGGCAGATCTGCGCCAGGCCTTGAATGAAGAGAAGAACGCCAGCTGCGACAATAATAGTCTTAAACTGAAAAATCGGGACATTTGCCGGGCTCATCACGCTGACTTCGCTGTAGCGCCAGGATCTCGAAGAATACTTCCAGCCCGCGAGAATCAGCGCGATAACACCGGGATAGAAAAACAGAAAATACAGAACGAGCTCGACCTTCGCCTGGGTCTGGGGCTTCCAGAGCCGATAGAGAAAATCGCCGCGCACGTGACCGTCCCTCGAGAGGGTGTAAGCACCCGCCATCATGAAGAGCGTGCCGTACATCATGTAGCTGATATCAAACGACCAGGCTGTCGGGTCGTTCAGAACATAACGGACAAAAACCTCATAACCGACGCCAAAGGTCATGATCAGAATGCACCACGAAAAGGCCTTGCCGAACCAGGCCGTGATACCATCGACGATTTCAATAAAGCGTTCCATTTCAGCTCCGCATGCGGCCCCGTCGCAAGTCAGCAGTCGACAATCCCGTCGATAGCAGGAAAGCAAGCGTCAGGGACGGCGCATTGCGCCGCCCCTGGCTTATCTATCCAACCCCGATTGGATCCCGGCTCTAGAAGCCGAGCTTACCTGGGAAGTAATGCTCGTACGCCAGCTTGTAGTCGGCTGCGTTCATCAGATCGTAGAACGCCACCCGCTCGGCCCAGGCCTTCTGGCTGTCCACGACCTTCTTGAAGAACTCATCCTTCAAGAGACCTTCGAGAACCTTGTCCCATGACTCCAGCTGAGCTTTCATCACAGAGCTCGGCGTGCGGTGAACATTGACCCCATCCTCGTTGATCAGGGTCTGCAGGTCCTTGGAGTAGCTGTCCATGGCGAGGCCGTAGTTGGCCGTATTGGTCGCCTCGGCGGCATATTCCAGAATCGCCTTCTGCTCATCCGCCAGAGAGTCGAAGCGCTGCTTGTTGAAGATGATCTCGAAGAACTCCGCTGCCTGATGGTAAGATCCCATCATGTAGTCCTTGGAGACGTCCTGCGCGCCGAACTGGCGGTCGGCGGTCGGGTTGTTGAACTCGAAAGCCTCGATCACACCACGCTCAAGGGCCGGAACGATTTCACCACCCGGAAGCTGGGTCACCTTTAAGCCCATGCCCTGCATGATGTCCGTCGCCAGACCCACCGTACGGTACTTCAAGCCCTGCATATCCTCAGCCGACGTGATTTCCTTCTTGAACCAGCCAAGAGGCTGTGTCGGCATCGGCATGGCAAAAAAGCCAACCAGGTTCAGACCCAGTTTATCCTGGACAAGCTCCTGATAGAGCTCCTTGCCGCCACCGTAGTGGATCCAGGCGAGAATCTGTGACGCATTCGCGCCGAAGACCGGACCTGTGCCAAAGAGAGATGCAGCCTTGCTCTTGCCGTACCAATAGGCGGTCACCGTATGGGCCGCGTCCAGGATACCGTCGTGGCAGGCATCCTGCACCTGAAAGGCCTTCACCACCGCGCCGGATGGCAGGTAGTCGATTTTCAGACGGCCGCCGGACATTTTGCCGACACGCTCGGCATATTGTTTCGCCATGTCGGAGAAGATCGAAGATGGCCCCCAGGAGCCCTGCATTTTTAACGTGATTGTTTCAGCGCGCGATACCTGGGGCATCGCAAGAGCGGCTGTCGCCGCGCCGGCGACACCGGCACCACCTTTAAGAAAGCGGCGACGATTCACCGTTTTCGGATCTTTAGATTTGGACATAATTTCCTCCCTGGTTGATTCTTTGTTCAAACCAAAACACGGCGGAGCAGTTTTGTCTTATACGCCTTGGCCGCCGTGAACAGCATTCGCCTTCTATACCTAGGAACCTGAAGGAGTTTAGACAGACTTTGTCACGCGGCACAATAAGCCGCGTTCCACATCGTGGAAATGATACAGAAGAGATGACGGCGAACCGCGGATTTGCGATTTCTCACAGGATTGTGACATCGGCGGAAACAGCGATAAGGCCTTGAAGAATACAAGTAACCCGGGAGTGCGCTTACCTGCTGGAGAGGCGGCTAGAACGGCTCCGGTGCAGCTTACCGCGGAAATCAAGCGCCAGGAGTGATCTTGAGGAGGACGCTTAAGTGGCGAAGCCCCGGCGGGCCGGCAAAATGCGTTGCAGCGCCGCTTCGGAGATATCCTTGAGAGGCTGCAGAGAGACACCGCTGCGGGCTCTGATCATCAATCCCTGGCTAAAGCTCACGAAAAGCTGCGCAAGAGCATTGACGTCTTCATCTCGCGGCAAATCGCCTGAAAGCCGAGCCTGCTCAAAGCGGCGCACAAATGTCTCGTCAAGGCCCGCAAGGCACTCGATCAGTTTTTCCCTGAAGCGCGGCGAGCTCTCGGCAGCGTCGGCGAGCACCACGGTCACCAGGCAGCCTCTCGGCCCTTCCGGCCGGCATGTCAGTGCCAAAAGACCATCGAAAAAATCGGAAAGATCCGCGGACAGCTCCCGGCCCTTTTCCAGCCGCTCCAGGCAGGGCGCGACTTTGACCGAAAGATAGTAGTCCACCGAGGCAAGAAAAAGCGCCTCCTTACCGCCAAACTCGTGGTAAAGGCTCGAACGCTTGATTCCGAGGGCTTCAGTCAGCTCCTCAATCGATGCCGCGTCGTAGCCTCGTGTCCAAAAAACCTTGGTAGCGCTGCACAGCACCTTGTTCCGGTCAAAGGACCGAGGGCGGCCACGCGCCCGGCGTACGCCCCCCGACGCGTTTGGCGGTTGTTCCTGCATCTCTATCCAATCCACGTAACTCGACTGCCCCGTCGCGGGCAAACATCATAATATGACTAAAATATAGGCATTTCTGTGATCTAGTCTAACGTTCTCGACCACTCTTTCCAGCAGTATTAAGGTTGTTGTTGCTTCACCAGTTGAACTCTACAGCGCAAGCTCCAGAAACATATTGAAAACCGCAATCTGAACTGGTTCCCGAAACAGCGTCTATTTGCCTTGATTTCGCTGGAATGCGGGCCATAAGGCCACCACTCGGCCCGCCTCATCTCTGCGAGGTCATGGGTTTGGAGGCGATGAAAGACTTCAGGTCACCGCAGCCGCAAAAGCGGTCTTCGTGGGTTAGACCAAGATGCCGGGCCGTTCCCACGCCTGAAGCTGTCATCTTCGGCAACTTCCATTCCGATATGCTGAACACTCCAGCGGTTCTCTGTCGAATACGGAGAACCGCTAGAGAATTTGCCGGTCAGGCCGCCGCTTTTGCCTTGAGGCGCAAGGCGTGCAAGGTCGGTTCGGTGTAACCCGAAGGTGCTTCACAACCAAGCAGGATCAGATCCCGGGCAGCCTGGAAGGCGTATCCGTTGCAGGCGGGCGCCATTGGTGTGTAGTGACTGTCGCCGGCATTCTGACCGTCAACAACAACTGCCATACGCTCCAGGGTTTCCTGGATCTGTTGTTCCGTGCAGATGCCGTGGCGCAGCCAGTTGGCCAGTAATTGACTCGAGATCCGTAAGGTCGCCCGGTCTTCCATCAAACCGATATCATTGATGTCAGGCACCTTGGAGCAGCCCACCCCCTGATCGACCCAGCGCACGACATAGCCCAGGATCGACTGAATGTTGTTGTCCAGTTCCTCTTGAATCTCCTCGGGACTCCAGTTCGGGTTCTCCGCGAGAGGGATGGTGAGGATATCGTCCAGCGGGGTCCTCGGCCGCTGTTTCAATTCCTCCTGCCGCGCATGCACGTCGACCTTATGGTAATGCAGTGCATGCAGAGTCGCGGCCGTGGGCGACGGCACCCAGGCGGTGTTCGCGCCGGCCATGGGATGGACTGTCTTTTGTTCCATCATGTCCGCCATCTTGTCAGGCATCACCCACATGCCTTTTCCGATCTGAGCATGGCCCTGAAGACCGCAGGCAAGCCCGATGTCGACATTCCAGTTTTCATAAGCGCCCAGCCAGGTCGCCGCTTTCATTTCAGCCTTCCGCGCCATCGGTCCGGCTTCCATGGAAGCGTGGATCTCGTCTCCGGTCCGGTCCAAAAAGCCTGTGTTAATAAAGACAATGCGGTCCTTCACCTTGCGGATACACTCTTTCAGATTGACGGTCGTACGGCGTTCCTCGTCCATAATGCCGATCTTCAAGGTCGAACGCTGCAGCCCGAGCAGGTCCTCGACACGCTCGAACAGCAGATCGGCAAAGGCCGCTTCTTCCGGTCCGTGCATCTTCGGCTTTACGATGTAGACCGAGCCTTGGCGTGAGTTGCGCAGACCCTCCTTAGCGCGCAAATCATACATCGCGATCAGCGAGGTCACGATCCCGTCCAGAATGCCCTCGGGCAGTTCCTGACCTTCGGCATCGAGCACCGCGGGCGTCGTCATCAGATGCCCGACGTTGCGGATCAGCATCAGACTGCGGCCCGGCAGAGTCAGCTTATTGCCTGTCGGGGAGATGAACTCGCGGTCCGGGTTGAGCGCGCGCGTGAAGGATTTTCCACCCTTGCTCAGATCTGCCGTCAGGTTCCCTTGCATCAGGCCCAGCCAGTTTCGGTAAGCCACGACCTTGTCTTCACCGTCCACGGCAGCAATCGAGTCTTCGCAGTCCATGATCGCGGTCAGCGCGGCCTCAACCTTCACGTCGGAAACACCGGCGGGATCTGATTTGCCCACGGTCGTCGTTGGATCGACACAGATTTCCAGATGCAGGCTGTTGTTGACCAACAGGATCGACGTCGGCGCGCCCGGCTCACCCAGGTAACCGGCGAACTTCGACGGGTCCTGAAGGCCCACGACAGCCCCATCCTTCAGTTCGGCGGCCATCTTCTGTTCGGAGACTCTGTAGCGCGCCACCTCCTTGTGTGAACGCCCATCGGCCAGGGCAACGGACTCGTCCAGGAACCCGCGGGCGTAGTCTATTACCGCCTGACCGCGCAGTGGATCGTAGCCCTCCACCGCTTCGCCGGTCGCGGGAATAACGTCCGTTCCGTAGAGTGCATCGTAAAGGCTACCCCAGCGCGCATTGGCCGCATTCAGGGAATAGCGTGCGTTCATCACAGGAACCACCAACTGCGGTCCGGCAATGCGGGCAATCTCATCGTCTACATTCTCCGTCCCAACCGAAAAGGCATCACCCTCAGGGACCAGATACCCGATGTCCGACAAAAAGCTCCGATAGGCTTGCTGATCGATCGGCTGCCCGGCGCGCGCGCGGTGCCAGCTATCCATCTCCCGCTGAATGCGCTCGCGTTTGTCGAGCAGCAAGCGGTTCATCGGCGCGAGATCGCGCATGATTGCGGCGAAACCCGACCAAAACGGGCCGGCGTCAAGACCAAGCCCGGGCAGGGTTTCCTGCTCGATGAATTGAACCAACTCGCGGTCGATCGATAGACCATTAATGACTTTATAGTCTGACATAACTATCCCCAGAATCCTGAAATGTGGAGCGCGGTGCAGGCGCTCATTTCGAATCTAGGGCAGGCTTATAGAGATTTCACCCCGCGTGGGAATGTTTTTCACGATGCGGTACGTGCTTTTTTTATCATTTAATTTCAAATCATTAAATCACACCCACAAAGAGTCTTAGCATGACAAAATGACATAAAGCACTTCCCGTCCTCCCTCCGGGCAATCGAAAACCCGCAGCAGGCTCCGGACGAGTAAAAACTGCCTCTTTCTTTGCCGTTTCAATTGCGCAACGCAGTATGCGGTGCCTTTAGCACTGCAGTAAGTCTCTGGTTTACCTGTATAAGCAACTGGACTGTAATGCAGTCGGCTACGAACCTGAGGAGAAGCCCGTGGACGCGGCCGAGGAAAAACACATTGCCCGGAAGATCTTCACCGCGCGCCGGTCGAGGGAGAGATTTCGCCCCTTGCGCGGCGCGGACGCTCCTCCATCGCTTGACTCCGCATACCGGATCCAGGACGAGGTTGACCGGCTGTTTCAGACTGAGGCCGGTGCCGGACCGATGGGCGGGCATAAAATTGCGCTCACATCGAGAGCCGTCCAGGAACTCTGTGGCGTGGATCAGCCGGCTTATGGGACCATTCTCGCTGAAACGATCCGCTCATCCCCCGCAACGATCCAGCTATCAGCATACGCGCGGCTGGGGCTGGAATTCGAAGTCGCATTCGAGATAAGCCGCGACCTACCGCCCCGGGGACCGGCGGCTGAAAAGAGTCACGACCGTGAGAGCATTGCTGAATTTGTGGCAAGCGCGATGCCGGCCTTTGAGCTGATTGACGACGGCAATGCAGATTACAGCGATCTGGATGCCGCCTCGATCCTGACCGACCGCTGCTGGTGCGGCGGTGTCGTGCTCGGCCCAAGAGTAACTGCATGGCAAAGCCTGGATCTGGCCGGTGCGGCAGGCGAGCTGCTGTGGAATGGAGAAGTCGTTGACCAGGGTTTGGCAGGCGATGCCATGGGACATCCTCTTGAGGGCTTGGCCTGGATTGCCAATCACCTGAATTCACGTGGCCGGCGCCTGCGTGAAGGCGACATCGTCATCACCGGAAGCGCTCTCAAAACCCAGTTTCCGAAATCCGGTGATAAGGTCCTGTACCGCATCGCTGGCCTGGGCGAGGTCAGTCTGAAGGTCGAGGACTGACGACGGCTTTCGAGAAGAGCTCAGGGCATGGCTTTTGCGATCAGATCCAAGCCTGAAGCATAAGGTTCGTCCGGCCGGATTTCGAACTCACGTGAAGGCCCTTTCGCGTAACCCAGCGCCTGCATCTGCTCGCTGTCGAGCATCAGGTGATAGAGACCATAAGGAATGCGGCTGAAAATAAAGAAGCCGTCATAAGCACTCATCGTCTCGGCAACCACCTGACCTTCTTCATCAACCAAAAGGACCCGCAGTCCAGCGCCGGGTTCGCCGGTCTCTGCCGGCGCGCCGCTGATATCCAGCTTTGCGCCGACACCCTCGTCGCCCTCGCGCAGCGCTTCACGCAAGATAATCACCCCGTCGACTTCTCCGGTTTCGACAACCGGGAATTCGAGGTGCGTGGTCACACCCGGCCGTGTCGTGACCAGCCGGGGTCCGTTGGCAGAAGCCCAGTAAGGATCCTCCAGCGTCGCTTCACTAAGGCCGATTTCGATCTCGCGGTAAGGCTCCATTCCTACCATGAAGGCGGTCCCATCCGCCTCGGTCTTGACCTCGCGGCGCACGCGTGGACCGGTAAAACCGGCGTTTTCGATAACTTCGTCTCCTTTGGAGAAGACGCCGTCGTTGTCCCGGTCGAGAAAGACCCTGGTCGAAATCGCGCCACGCCGCGCAAAGGGTTTCGCGCGCATCTCCAGCCGGTCCGCCGCCGGATTATGCCCCAGCGCAAAGGAGAGCCCCAGCCGCGCGTTGTAGTCGCCGCGGCTATCGGCTTCGAGGTTAATTCCCAACGCGAAAGTGTCAAACTGCCGGTTGATACCTGCCGTCGCCGTCGTCAGCTCGCTATCCCCGGCGATATGGCGCAACCCAACCCGCGCGCCGAAGTATTGATTGATCCGCCAATCGGCGCTCAGCGAAACTTGATCGAACTCCGCATCGGGCGCGATGTCATAGCCGACCTCACCGCGCAGACGGAAGTCACCCAAAAGCGTACCGACCAGCAAGCGGAGATCGCTCTCGACCTCCTCACCTTCGCGGACGCGGGCGTTTGACGACAGAGAGAAGTTAAAGGGCCGCACGACGCTGGAGATGCGGCCGAAGAGATTGGTCTGCCATTCGCCCTCTTCCGACTCTTCGTGAGTGAGCGTGGCTGAGAGAGGCTGATGGCCCAGACCAAAGTCCGGCACGTGGCCGTTGATCCGAGCGACACTGCGGCTGCGCAGATGCCCCTGAACCCGGCCGTCGTCCGTCTGCTCGGAATGGAAATCCTGAAACCAGCTTTGCTCTGCAAAGACCGACCAGGAGCCCAGTTGTGTTTGCGCCCTGCCGCCAACGGCGAATCCGCCTGAGTCCTCCACGGCAATATCAAGCTGGCCGAGCACGCCGTGAAGTGACGACTGCAAACCCGCGATCGCATAGTTCAAGCGGTCGCCCTCGACCGAGAGCGAGGCCAAACCGCCGGAAACCGAAAGCGTTTCGCTCAAACCATGCTCGCCCTGGAGGATCAGGCGATGCTCTCCATCGTCTTGCGCCCTGCGTTCCTTCGGATCGGTCGAAATCAGATCCCGGTTCAGTTGATTATAGGCAAAACGAAAGGAACTGCGTCTCGGCTTCGAGAGTTCGGGCGTCACGAAATAGCGCTCGACCTGCTCGCGGGTCTGCCCCTGGGGTCCAAAGAAGACAAGGCGGAATTCGTTTAGTCCGGCCAAGGTCGGCAGGCCGGAAAACTCATAGCGGCCATCCCCGACGTCCTGTTCGCTCTGGAAATCGATCAACTCGCCGTTCCGATAGACCTCAACTTCCCAGCCAACCGGCAACTCTCCGCGCAAGGTCACCCGGTTGGTCTGTTCGAGGCGATCGAGATCGAAGGTGGAAATTTCGATTCCACGGCCGACAGCATTCTCCGCAATCAGCGGCAGGTCAGGGGTGGTCACATCGCCCAGAGCAAATTCACGTGCATCAAGAGGTCCAAGCAGCCCTCCATCAAGAGACTGACGGCTGAGACGGACCCGAAAGTTCGGCGCATCCTGATCGCTGTCCATGATCGCCGTGGCCTCTCCGTCCAGGCCGCCAAAAACGCCCGCGACGGTGGTCGTCATGCGTGCCTGGCCAAGATGCTCCTCCGCCCGGCTGCGGCCAGAAGCTTCAATGGAGGTATCGACGAAAGGCCATTCGAACCAGCCGGCGTCAGCATCGACGCGTTCCATCTCTTCTTCAGCAGCGATCCGGCGCAGGCGCGACCGCCGTTCAATGCGTGCGGCCCGCTCCTGAAGGGGAAGAGGCTCCAACGCCTTCACGGAAATCTGCAAGCGCCGGAACCGAAGATCCAATAGCACCGGAAACCAGTCTTCCAGCTCGGTCATCGCCACGTAAAGATCATCAGGATGTCGCTCAATGTTGTCCGGATTGAGCGGCATGACACGGTCCCGAAACCTGACTTTGCCCGCGCGCATATCGAGCTCGAAAGCCCGGTCATCGTTCAGGAACCAACCCAGCGCCGTGCCATTCTCGGGATCGACGGCAATCGGAAATTCGAGCGCTTTCGCAAATCCGCCAAGCGGCACGAAAGCTCTCTCCCCGTCATAAAAGACGATAAGACCTTCGGTGAGATTGAAGCGGTCGAGCTGAAGTCCGAATACATATACTTCTTCGTCAGGCCGTTCAGCCCATGCCAATGCCTCCGAGTCGGGTGAATCCGAATTGGGTAAATCTCCGGAGGGCGGGCTGGTCACCGCGTGACCGACGTTGGCCTGTAGCAGGCAAAGTCCCACCGCGAGGCTCAAGCTGACGATATTTGCCGCACGCATGACGGCCGCGCTTTCACTGCCGGTCCCGCTTCCGCGCTACCGGAGTAAGACCGAGCCCGATGCGATCGGGGGGCCTGCATTGTCGCCGCGCGGCCGGTATTCGACAACGACCTCGCGTCCTGCCGCCGCTTTTGCAATTTCGGGATTCAGAGGCAGCACGACCTCGCGGTACGGCGTGGACAAATATACCGCGACGTTGTTCAAGCGCCCCAGATTCTCGCCATCGACTGACGCGACGAGGTCGCCGCGCAAAGACTTGCTGCCGCTGCGCGCTATCCGTAGCGATATGCCGGTGCCGCCATTTACAAATGTCGTGTTAAGATCGGTCAGTTCTCCGGCCGCCTCAAGCTTGCCATGGCGCACAATCACCGGCACCGTGATGCCGAAGATCGGCTCGATCGCAATTGAAAGGCCGGCAGCGGTATTCTGTGATGCCGTCGCTGGCCGGGCCTTAGGGACCTGCTGAAACAATAGATGCGAGCGGTACTCGCCCTCCCCCAGATTTGCCGGACGGCGGTACAGGATCCGGACCGTCTGAGGCCGGCCGGGTTCCAGGGTAATCTGCCTTGGCGCATACCGAAAAAGGCCGGTTGCGAAACCTTCACCGGCAGAGGGCGTATCGGCCGGATAAAGGTTGCCATCCGAATCCATGCGGTAATTAATCACTGAAATTCGATAGGTCTGCGTCTCCTCGCCCCGGTTCGCGAGCGTGAGCACCTTGCTGCGCTGGCGGCTATCGAGCTCAACAAGCTGCGGCGAAATCACAAGCCCCCCGGCGGCCATTGCCGCCCCGGGCAAAACCAATACCAAGCCTACAATCGGCAAGCACCTGGCGCCGTGCCGAAGACTCTCGAGAAGAGATCGCAAAAAAAGACCAAGTACCTGCATCATTTCCCCCGTGTCGTAGAGCACATTCAAAAAACGACCAACCCTGGCCGTCGAATAGTCTTAAAAGCGCTTCCAAGGCCAAGAGACGGCTCTCAGAGTTACGCGCCCGGTAAAAAAACGGGGTCGGTTCTGGCATGAACAGAACCGACCCCTAACGCACGAATATGCGTGCGCCTGTCGCCGGAGCTGACCCTTTGCCTTTGGATCAAAGTCAACCTTGGGTCAGCCTCGTCGTCAGTCGGCTAAAGCGAAATTGCGCCTTAGTAGTTGACAGTGACAGTGTAGGTTCCGGCGTAAGCGCCAGAAGCCTGAGCGGCGTTCACCACCAGATCGGCACCGACGTTGAATGCCAGGTCACCGGCACCATCCGTCGTCGGCGTACCGCCAGCGTCGTTGGTGAAGTTATTGATGGCCATGGCCGTTCCTGGACCGGTCAGCGTGCCAGCGGTGAAGCTGATTGTGACGGCCGTGCTCGCATCACCGGACGCTGTGAAGTTACCGGCAGCGGGCGAACCCGAGAAAGAATAGCCAGCCGGGCCGGTGACAGCGCCTGCCGTAGAGATCGTAACCGTACCGCCGGAACCATCGACAGCAACGTTACCAAAATCCATCGGGGTGTTTTCCACGATGGAAATCGCCTGCTGGATCTGAGCCGAAGCGTTACCCGTTTCATCGGTTGCAAAAGCCGAGGACGCAGAGGCCGCAACGGCAACACTAACGGCACCTGCCGCGGCAAACTTAAAGAGCTTAGTCATTGATTAATACCTTTCCTACTTGGAGTAGCGTCAATTCATAACCTGCCTGACTGTTCGTCGAACCATCTGCACAAGTCATAGGCATTTCTACGAATTAGGAATGAATACTTTGTAAATTTATAAAGAAAATAAAGAATAATATGGTTTTCAGTAGGTTAAATAGGTTAAAAATCTTTAATCAAAATTGAGAATTTATGAGTCTTCTATATATCTATTAAGTTGATGGATTCTTTATATGTGCACACCGAAAGATATATTTATGATCACAGAAAATCACAATTTTGCGATAGACATGATGAGATGTTTCTATCTCTTTGATCGATTTTGGATGGCGCCCCTTATCCGCTTAGGTTTCATCTGCGGCCGCATGTGGCGCTGTTCCAAAATGTTTCCCAGAACCTTTCCACTACCTCAGCGGAATGGCACGAGCTTGATCAAGGTCAATTAGGCATAGGATTTACGGCATGAGTTTACGTAGCGGTCGTTGACCGACTGCCGACCGTAATCCTGGTTCACGGCAACCGCCTCAAATGGAAAGTCAGACAGGATACAGCTAATGCACAAAAGCCACCTGCAGCCACCCCAGCCGAAAACCATCTTATTGGGGATCAGCAGAATAAAGAAACCACCCCAAAACGCAGATGTCGTGAAGTGCTTCAGTCAAAGTAGGTCGGTTTAGCGGGTGATGTTGATCAGTCCCCGGTATTTATCGAATTCGCTGATCACCTGCTCGAGCGTTTCGATTCCGCGCGCTTCGAGCATGGGCAGGAGTTTGTTCAGCACCTGCGCCGTTGCTTCGGCATCGCCCAGTGCGGTATGGCGGCCTTCCTCGGGGATATCGATATCAAGGCGTTCCGCAATCGCATCCAGGGTGTGATCGACGTCATACCCGAACACGATGGCGGACAAGAGCACGGTGTCGAGTATCGGCTGATCGAAGTCGATGCCAAGGCGCGCTCCATGACGGCGCAAAAAGGCCATGTCGAAGGGCGTATTGTGCGCAACCAACACCGCATCCGAACAGAAACGGTGAAAATCTCCGCAGATGTGATCGATCGTCGGAGCGTCAACGACCATCGCTTCAGTGATGCCATGAATACGGATCGATGACGCAGGGATCGAACGTTCGGGATTGACAAGGGTGTCATATACTTCGCCTGACATGATCCGGCCGTTGACAACGCGCACGCCGGCAATCTGGACGATCTCGTCACCGGCTTCTGGTTCGAGGCCAGTGGTCTCGGTATCAAAAACGACATAGGTGAGCTCGCGCAATGGACGATCATCCTCCGAATGCGCTCCGGCGCGACCAAGCAGATCGAAATCGTAGAACTCCGGCCGAACCGCCAGCTCAGTCACGTTTTGATCCGGTGATGTGGCACGAAGAGGCAACCTCAGCAAGGCACGCCCCCCTGCGGCCCCTTCCCCAGACACCCGCTCCGGCCAAACATCAGTGCGGTGGACCTCTACTGCATCCTGCAGCGTGTAGCGGTCATAGGAAGCGCCGAGCGGTTCCTCGAGCCAGGTGTCGAGCGTTTCGACCGACAGCACCTCTCCCTTCCAGCTAAGATCGAGCGTCGCCCCATCGTCGTCCGCTTTTATGGAGAGCGCCAGATCTGTGCCGATCTGCTCCTGATTGAGCCGTTCGATGAGGCGTACCAAAAGCAGGATGAGCATAAATCCTCCGCAGTGGAGGATGAGTGGGGAATACTCGGTTCTGATATCCAGGCCGCGCGCGGAAAGCTGTGCCTTCAATCCGACAACGATGTCGCCCGCCGCAATGTCGGACATCGGCCACCAGGAGGTCTCGATCGCATCAAAGCGCGCAACGAACCTGTCGATGACGGAGACCAAAGCCTGTGCCTCCTCGTCGAGCGCAGCGTGAATCCGTTGCCGCTGCGATGCCGAGAAACTGCCCGGCGATTGGAGCACGGCCAGCGAAGTCTGCAGATTTGCAGCAGGGCGGCGGATCGACTCCACGACATCACGCAACAGATCATCACGCTCGGCCCGGGTCCTCAGATCCTCCGTGACATCATGCAGGATGAGAATGTAACCGCCGGTTTTTGAACCAGGCCTGATCGCGCTCTCGAGCAACCGCAGCTGACCCGTAAACACACGGTTCCCGCTTTTCGAGGTGCAGAGAACTTCCGCTGCCTGATCCGAGCTCCCGGCCCGGTCCAGCCGGTCGATGGCCTCCAGCAGCGGCTCCGGCTGCAAGAGTTCGAAGAGCGGGCGATCAAGGCCGAGCGCGGCAGGTTGCTCCAACAGAGTGACCGACTTCATGTTGTAGAGCATAATCTTGTGATCGCCATTGCAGAGCAGCACGCCGGCCGGAAAATCCCGTAAGATCGCCGCCAGTCTCGCTTTTTCTTGCGCGATTCGGTCGGTCTCGCGCTTCACCGCTTCCTCCAGTGCGGTCTTGGTCTTGTTGAGATCCCGGGCAATCTCCGAGGCTGCCGGTGCAATATCGCCGAGATACTGCGCGGCTTCGTGATCGATTTCACTCTGCACTTCGGCATGAACGCGCGCTCTGATTTCGCCCGCCAGGTTCGAGAGCGGCTTGGCGACGTTCTCATCGAACAGCAACCAAATCCAGGCAACCATGCCGGTCAGCGCAAAGCTTGCGATGGCAGCGGCTGAGATAAAGGCGCCCATTGCCTCCGGATCCTTTAAGCGCCAGTAACCAAAGAACGCCGCAGCAAGGAAGATCGCAATACCCCCAAGCGCAATGAGACAGAAGAATAAGAAGATGCGCAGGCGGAGACTGAGTTTTGTACCGAGCGCGCTGGTCATCTCAGCTCACAACCTCTTCCAGGAGGTCGCGGACTTTTGTTTTGAGATCCTGAATTACGAAAGGCTTCCACACAAAGTCATCGGCGCCCAGCGCCAGCCCCTTGCGGCGAATCATGCCGCTTCCCTTTGCCGTCATCATCAGGATCCGAACAGCCTTCAGGCGGTCATCCAGACGGATCGCCTGACAGACTTCGAATCCAGAACAGCCAGGCAGCGTCACGTCCAGAAGCACGAGATTTGGTGTTTCGCTTTTGATGGCCGCCAGGGCATCGGTTCCGCTGCTCACACGCCTGACGTTGTAGCCTTCTTCTTCCATCATGAATTCGAGGGCGAGTGCAATACTATCCTCATCCTCGACCAGAAGAATGGATTTTGGCATCTGAAGCCTCCTCCCTCGAAGCTCGAGTGTTCTACATCAAAAGGGCCGGACCCCCGTCCTCCACGCGCGCAATTGCGTTCATTGGGCACAACACGCGCTAATCCGCCGCACAGACCGTCTTTAGGAGTGGATCGTCCGACGTCAACTGAAACCAGTCAGCATCTATCAGCGCCCCGGCCTCATCAAATTTCATACCGTCACTCAAATCGGCGCGGCGCGTCCCCGGACAATCGATCAATACCGGCAATCTGGCATTTCCGGTGTGGCGCGTGACCATCACAACCTCCGCCATGACCTGCCCCGGCACCTGCTCGTTGCGCCGCAGCGCATTTTTATCGATCGCCGAAAACCGGTCGACGAAGGGCGTCAACTTGGTCCAGGGCCGAAAGATCGAGGTATGTTCGTGTTGGGTGACGACCTCAAAGCTCTCCGGCAACCCCGCTTGGGTCCGGGAAAACCACGTGTACTCACTCCAAAGTGTGAAGCTGATCATGGCGAGCCCCGCGGCCAGCGGCGTACTCCAGCGCGGCAGGCGCCCAGAGGCGAAGCGTCGCAGAAACATCACGACGCCTGCGGCACAAAAACCGAGTGCAAAGGTCGCGATCAATTCCATTAACATGGCGGGTCGTCTTTCATAAGATCATTGCCTTGCCCTGAGCCAAAGCGGATTGCATCGTCTTGACCACGACAAAAGCGTCGCGCAGATGGCTGCGTTCCAGGTCCGAGAGCGTACTGGGAATCATGAAGTTGTCGGGCCGTCCGCCGGCTTGAATACAGCCGAGTTGATGCCGCAAACGCGTCATGGCAATCAGGTCATAAGCATCGAGGAGGTCGCGCGCACCCGACGGACTGAGCACATCGGTCTCCGCCGCTGCCAGCAGGCGCCCCCGCGTGTTAACTACCTGTAACTTTCCCTGAATAGCGTAAATGCGCGCCAGGTCAACGACTGGAACCACTCCGTTCAGCTTGAGATCCACACTGTTTTTATGTTCGCCGGACCTGATGGTGGCGAAGCTCCGGAACAGGCTCAGGGGCGGCACGTGCTTGACGGAATTCGCAATCATGTGTGCGACAAAAATACTGTTGCCCGACGCCCGGTCCAAAGTCTCGGCGATCAACTCTCCATGAAGACATGTCTCTCCACCGATCGGGCGCAGATCGAACATCACAGAAGCCAGCATCTGAGCCATCGGGTCCGGCTTTCGGATCCAGCCTGCGAAGTAATCGCGCCAGACCGACAGAGGCTGGCACCAGCGCGGATTGGTTGCCATCATCTCTCCGGGGCAATAGTAATAGCCGCAGGCGTCGAGACCGTCGGAGACGAACTTGGCGAGCGCCTGGAAGTACTCCATATCCTCGGAACGCGCCGCATCGTCCAGGATCAGGCAATTGTCCTGGTCGGAGACGCCGGTTTGCTCGCGCCGTCCTTGACTGCCGCATGCCAGCCATAGGTAGGGAACCGGTGGTGCCCCGAGCTTCTCTTCGGCAAGGCTGAGCAAACGCCGGGTGGCGGCATCGCCAATATCGGTGATCAGACGGGTCGTGACGTCATGCCGGGTTCCCGCCGCGACGAGTTGGACAAGAAGGTCCGGAATCTGCGCAACGGTCTTAGCCAGCGCGGATTGATTGCGCGCAGAGGCAATCTCGCGGATCAGACTCCCGGACGATACCACCCGGTGCCGCGTCAGATCGGTTTGAGTCACGATCCCAACCAGCTCGTCATCCCTGGTGATCGGCACATGCCCGATGTTCCGTTCCAGCATTTCATGCAACACATCGGCGCAGAGTGCATCGTGGCTGAGCGCGACCGGATCCGGTGTCATGATTTCGCCTACCGGCGTGCTGCCAGGCAAGCCCTCGGCAAGTCCCTTTTCAGTCAGGTCCTGGGTCGTAAGAATGCCCACAGGCCGGCGCCCTTCCACCACAACCAGACACGAAATGCTCCGGTCACGCATGGCCCGGGCAGCGGCAATCAACTCCGTTTCCGTTCCACAGGTCATCGGATCGGAAGTCATGAGCTCGGAAACCGGTAAGGTGTAGAGCGTGTCGACGGAGACATTGGACCCGCGCGACCGATTGAAAAAGCGCGCAAAGTCAGCGCTTTCATGGAGAAGCTTTTGAAAAACATCGGAAGGTAAAACATAAAGCAGCGAGTCCGACACCGCCTGCGCCGACGTTGCCGCAAGGCCGTCGCGCATCAGTCCGCGTTCGCCGAAAGAGTTACGGGGTCCCAGAATCGAGACCAGCGATCCATTGGGCTCGCGCACCTCGACCTCCCCCGATGCGATCAGATAGATGCCATCGAGCGCGTCACCGGCATTGTAGATTTGTTGGCCTTTTGTGACCTCGGTCGGCACCAGACGAGCGGCCAGCTCGCTGCGCGCTTCACTCGCCAAACTGTCATAGGGATGCAGCAAGCTGAGGAATTCCGCAGTAACTGTGACCTGAGTATTCATGCCCAACTCGTTGTGTGAAAGACCTCTTGAGAGAGGGGATGCAGCCCCTTTTGGATCGTCTATGGGACGAGGGGCTGCATCATCTTACAACGGACGCCGGTTACGTCTAGGTGACGTCCGTCGGCTGCATACGCAGGGTTAGTGCGTCGTGGCCGCTCCCGCACCACGGGGAATCCGGATGCTTTCAACCAGGTCCTGGATCTCCTGCGGTGGCTCATCGGTCATCCGCGAGATACCGATGGCAACGGCGAAGTTAAGCATTGCACCGATTGCACCGATCGAGAGAGGCGAAATACCGAAGATCCAGTTCTCTGGCGTATCTGCCAGGAAGTTGGTGCCCGGAATGAACAGCCACCCCTTGTAGGAGAAGATATAGACCAGGGTGAAGATCAGACCAGCCAGCATGCCCGCGACCGCGCCCTTGTTGTTCACCCGCTTCGAGAAGATTCCCATCATCAAGGCGGGGAAGATCGAAGCGGCTGCCAGACCAAAGGCCAGGGCAACGGTTTGCGCCGCAAATCCGGGTGGATTGAGCCCGAGATAGGTTGCGACCACGATCGCAACTGCCATCGCAATCCGGGCCGCCAAGAGTTCACCCTTTTCCGAGATCTTCGGGTTGATTGCACCCTTGATCAGATCATGACTGACCGCCGAGGAAATCGCGAGCAGCAAACCAGCTGCCGTTGAAAGTGCCGCCGCAAGACCACCGGCAGCAACAAGAGCAATGACCCAACCCGGAAGCTGCGCGATCTCCGGATTTGCGAGCACCAGAATGTCGCGGTTCACATTCAACTCAGAACCCTGCCAACCGTTCGCCGCAGCAGTCGCCGCAAAGCTCTCGGACTTGTCGTTGTAGAACTGAATCCGTCCGTCACCGTTCTTGTCCTCGAACTTGAGCAGACCGGTCACTTCCCAGTTTTTCATCCAGTCCGGACGTTCGTCGTAGGCCAGCGAGTCCTGGGTCGGTCCGTTCGGATAGATGGTATCCACCAGGTTCAGGCGTGCCATGGCGCCAACCGCAGGCGCGGTCAGATACAGCAGCGCGATGAACACCAGTGCCCAACCGGCGGACCAGCGGGCGTCGGCCACCTTCGGCACGGTGAAGAAGCGGATGATAACGTGCGGCAGGCCTGCCGTACCGATCATGAGCGACAGGGTAAAGAGCACCATGTTGAAGGTATTGGTATGATGTCCGGTGTAGCTGTTGAATCCGAGATCGGCGATGACCTGATCCAGCTTTTCGAGCAGCGGAACGCCTGACGCCACGTGCTCGGAGAAGAGCCCCAGCGGCGGCAACGCCATGCCTGTCAGTTGCAGCGAGATGAATATCGCCGGCACCGTATAAGCCAGAATCAGCACACAGTACTGCGCGACCTGCGTATAGGTGATCCCCTTCATGCCACCCAGGACCGCATAGAAGAACACAATGCCCGCACCGATGAAGAGACCGATCTCCTTGTCCACTTCCAGGAAGCGGGAGAAGGCAACGCCAACACCGGTCATCTGACCGATCACATAAGTGATCGAAGCGATAATCAGGCAGGCAACCGCAACCAGACGCGCGGTCGGGCTGTAGAAGCGGTCTCCGATGAACTCAGGCACGGTGAACTTGCCGAACTTGCGCAGATAAGGCGCAAGCAGCAACGCCAGCAGCACGTAGCCACCCGTCCAGCCCATGAGGAAAGAGGAGTTGTCATAGCCGGTAAAGGCAATCAGCCCGGCCATGGAGATAAAGGACGCAGCGGACATCCAGTCCGCGGCTGTCGCCATCCCGTTCGTGACCGGATGGACGCCGCGGCTGGCCGCATAGAATTCGGAGGTCGAGCCTGCCCGGGCCCAGACCGCAATGCCGATGTAGAGCGCAAAGCTTGCCCCCACGATCAGCAAGTTGAGTGTATATTGCTCCATTGTCGAGTCCCCCTACTCTTCGTCGACGCCGTGTTCACGGTCAAGCCGGTTCATGCGGAAGGCGTAGAAAAAGATCAACGCCAGGAAAACAAGGATTGAACCCTGCTGCGCGAACCAGAAACCCAGATCCGTGCCGCCGACCGAAATGCCGGAGAGCAGCGGACGCAGGACGATTCCAAAACCGAAGGATACCAGTGCCCAGATGATGAGACAGACAGTCACGATCCGGATGTTTGTCGCCCAGTAGACATTGTTCGAGGGCTTATCCGACATTGTTTCACTCCCTTTTTGTTAATGGTTTTCACTTACGGGTTCGTACCGGCGCGAGCGCCGTCACGGCAGATTCGCCTTACAACAAGCATGATCCGATTCCTTGTGGTTGCAAAGAGTTTTAGAAGCTCAGCCGTTTTCGAATCCGCGCATCACCTGCGGCAGCACGCGGGCTGCAGCCTCTAGTCCCGGTTCATTCGAGTCTCGATCAGGTTATCCACAACCTGTGGCTCAGCCAGCGTCGAGATATCTCCAAGCGCACCGAAATCGTTTTCGGCGATCTTGCGAAGGATCCTGCGCATAATTTTGCCGGAACGTGTTTTTGGCAGGCCCGGTGCCCATTGAATCAGATCCGGGCTCGCAATGGGGCCGATCTCTGTGCGGACCCAGGTGCGGAGTTCCTTGCGTAGTTCTTCCGACGGCGCCTCCGAAGCCATTAGTGTGACAAAGCAATAGATACCCTGTCCCTTAATATCGTGGGGATAGCCGACAACGGCGGCTTCAGCGACCTTGGGATGGGCAACCAGAGCACTCTCGACTTCGGCGGTTCCCATCCGGTGACCCGACACATTGATGACATCGTCCACGCGTCCGGTGATCCAGTAGTAACCGTCCTCATCCCGGCGGCAACCGTCACCGGCGAAATAATAACCCGCGTAGTTCGAGAAGTAGGTCGACATGAAGCGTTCGTGATCGCCCCAGACCGTGCGCATCTGACCCGGCCAGCTATCCTTGATCGCGAGCACACCTTCCGCCTTGGTTTCTGTCACCTCAGCCCCGGACTGTGGTTCCAGCACTACCGGTTGGACCCCGAAGAATGGAGTTGTCGCAGAGCCGGGTTTTGTCGGTGTCGCTCCAGGCAGCGGTGTGATCATATGTCCACCTGTTTCCGTCTGCCACCAAGTATCGACGATGGGACAACGGCCCTTCCCGACAACCGTGTTATACCAGTTCCAGGCCTCCGGATTGATCGGCTCGCCGACCGTTCCGAGAACCCGGAGCGAACTGAGATCACAGCTCTCAACATAGTTCTCGCCCTGCCCCATCAAAGCACGGATCGCGGTGGGCGCGGTATAGAACTGGTTGACCTTGTGCTTCTCGCAAACTTGCCAGAAACGACTAGCGTCGGGATAGGTCGGAACGCCCTCGAACATCACGGTGATCGCGCCGTTGGCCAAGGGTCCGTAGACGATGTAGGAGTGCCCGGTCACCCAGCCGACATCGGCGGTACACCAGAAGACATCACCCTCGTGATAGTCGAAGGTGTACTGGTGAGTCATAGCCGCAAAGACGAGATAACCGCCCGTCGAATGCACCACGCCCTTCGGTTTGCCGGTCGAACCTGATGTGTAGAGAATGAAGAGCGGATCTTCGGCGGCCATTTCCTCCGGCGCACAATCACCGCTCACGTCGGCCATCTCGGCCAACACATCCACGTCGCGGCCCTCGACCCAGGTGGTCTGTCCGCCCGTATGTTTGACCACCAGGCACTTAACCTTGTCGGAACAATGCAATAGCGCGGCATCGGCATTGGATTTGAGCGGCGTGACCCGGCCACCGCGCGGCGCTTCGTCCGCCGTGATGACCAGCTTGGCCTCGCTGTCGTTGATCCGGTTGGCAAGCGCGTCCGGTGAAAAACCGGCAAAAACAATCGAGTGAATAGCGCCGATTCGAGCACAAGCCAGCATCGCATAGGCCGCTTGAGGAATCATCGGCAGATAGATCACCACACGATCGCCCTTGCCGACGCCTTGGGCCTTAAAGACGTTCGCCATCCGGCAAACCTGATCATGAAGCGCGCTGTATGTAATCTTTTGCACGGGGGTGGCCGGATCGTCCGGCTCCCAGATGATCGCCGTCTGATCGCCACGCGTTGCCAGATGCCGGTCGATGCAGTTGGCCGCAACATTCAGCGTGCCATCCTCATACCATTTGATCGACACGTCCGGGATCTGGAAGTTGGTGTTCTTGACCTTGCTGTAGGGCTTGATCCAGTCCAGCCGACGCCCTTGCTCGCGCCAGAAACCCTCAGGGTCGGATACCGACTCAGTATACATCTTCTTGTATGTCGCGGCATCGGCGTGGGTTTGCGCCGCAGCAGATGGGGGAACGGGAACAGTATCGGTTTGCGCGGAATCGATCGTTGGTGCCTGCGTCATGGTGCTTCCTCCATAGGGTCTCGAAGTCTTAAGCTTCGTTAACCAATAGAAAAACAAACATTGGTCAAAAAATCAAATATTTGTTTATCTTCAATATGTTATTTGTCAAAAAATAACAGAGATGCATATATTTTTTGTAAATTTCTTCTACGGGTTGAAACAATTGCCGACAGGAGACCTGGAGAACTCTAAAGCTTTCGGTTGCCCGAATGCAGGATACTCTATCGCGACGGCAACAGAGTTGCGGCGCACGAATTCGCGTTTTTAACGGCCATCAAGGGATTTTGGCGCAACCCGCTCCATTAAGTCTGTTCAACCGCAAGGCCCGGAATAGGCAACCAGATGGAATTGTCAAAGCGCGAGGCCAAAACGCTGCAAATGAGCGCTCTGCAGCTCGAGGCCGCAATTCATTTGGCTCAATGACTGTCTAAATTCTGAATTTTTTTTCAAGCACAGTGATCGAGAGTCTCATGGGCGAGCGCGGCAGCATCTCCAAAACCTAACGAAGACTCATAGATGGCGGACCAATTGAATCGCCGAGGTCCGACAGAATTGAGCGATCGCCGTTACAGGTGATTTTAGAGAGCCCGTAAACCGAATCGGACCCTGAAGGGCTCGGGTGGTTTTGAGAGATTACTATTTGAATGATCGCTAAAGGTCGGCGCTGATCCTCGTTTCCGAATTTGGCGCAGGCATGCAGCAGTCCTCCTCTTGCACGCCGAAGACAGATCCGATTCCGATTAGGACAGGCTCATCCGGGAGAAGCGCTTTAACACCCGCGCCAAGATCCCCGAGACTGCCGAACCAGGTCTTTTGCGTCGGTCGCGACAATCCAGCGCAGGCAACCACAGGCGTTACCGGGTCCATGTCATTCGCAATCAGGGTTGCCGAGATCTGGGCGGCTGTCCCCCGCCCCATGTAAAAAACGGTTGTCGTCTTGGGGTCGGCGACAGCACGCCAGTCGATGTCATCAGGCAGTATGCCTTTGCGTGAGTGGCCGGTAACGAAACGCAACGATCGGGCATGATCACGATGGGTCAGAGAAATTCCGAGCGCAGATGCCATCGCCGCGGCCGCAGTTATGCCGGGGACTGTCGATACGCTAATGCCCTGGTCTTGCAGCCACTCGATTTCTTCTCCCGCGCGGCCAAACACCATTGGGTCGCCGGACTTCAGCCGCACGACACTTTTTCCTGCCTTTGCCAGCTTCGCCATCATCTCGTTGATATCTTCCTGACGGCAGCTTTCCCGGCCACCACGCTTACCGACCAACATGCGTTTTGCTTCTCGTCGGGCGAGTTCAAGCACTTCGTCGGAAACCAGATTGTCGTGGAGAATGATGTCCGCGGACTGTAACGCCCGAACCGCCTTCAGCGTCAGAAACTCGGCATCACCCGGTCCGGCGCCAACCAAGGTCACCTGCCCAAATTCCGATCCCCGCGCTCGGGATTTATGCTGGATCTCTGCCAGGAGAGTTTCCCTGGTGTTTGGGTTCGGCGGTGCGCCAAAGGCAAGGTTGGAGAACTGCTCCCAAAACCAACGTCTTTGCCGTTTTGACGTCAGACGGCTGGAAACCTCCCTACGCAGACCTCTGGCCATCGTGGCCCAATTCGCCAGCGACGAAGGGATGAGGGTTTCAATGCGTCTTCGGATCGCTTGCGTCAGAATGGGAGAAGATGCATCGCTTGAGATGCCGATCACCACCGGCGAGCGGTTGACGATCGATCCGAACTGAAATGCACAGTACTCCGGTTTATCAATGATGTTAACCGGTACACCCCAAGCCTTCGCCGCCCGGCGGAATGCGTCCGCCTCGTCATCACTCGCAATATCGCCGATCGCGACGGCGGCGCCGCAGAAGTTCTCATCTTTCCATGCCTGCCGATGCCAAACGATGCGTCCTGGTCGCGTGCTGTCTCTCAAAAGCGGACGAAAGCCGGAATCGAGTTCTTCGGCATAGAGATGAACCCGCGCACCTGCGGCTATGAGCAGCTCGACTTTCCAGGCAGCCGCTTCAGACCCGCCAGCCACCAGGACCTTGTTACCTTCCAGCTTGAAGAACAAGGGCAATGTTGCGAGGGGCGCGATGCGCTGCGCCGCTGGACGATCGCTTCCCGTTTCCCGGCTATTCGGCAGCAACGACAGACTCTGCATCGACAATCTCCTGTATTTCCGAGCGGCAGGAGCCGCAGTTCGTTCCGGCCTTCAGAGCACGGCCAATCGCATCTACGGAAGACTTGCCGCTGCGCACGGCAGCCCCGATATCCTTTGTGCCGACGCCAAAACAGGAACAGACGATAGCGCCCGGGTCGCGACTACCTTCCAGCGGCCTGCCGGCGATGATGCGGTAACGTGACTGACGCAAATCGTAATCCTTGGTCAATTGCTCGGCCGCCCAAAGGCGGGACACGGCCACGGGTTCCGGCGAGAGATAGAGGGCATTGAGCAGACGATTGCCATCAAAGCTTGCGCGCCGTTCGTCGCGTTTTTCCCGATCGCTGTAGGCCAGGGTCTCCAGTTGTTGGGCCTCACCTTCTCCAAATAGCCGTGGCGCGAAACCATCGATATCGTCGGTGGCGCGCGTCAACGCGAATTCGAGCCGCCAACCACCCTTGCAGCGTGCCAGCGCCCAGTAGTCGCAGTCTTTGGGGTCGGGCTTATTGCTGGAAACCGCAAAGCCAAAGAGACCCACTTTGAAAGGTCGTATCGCGACACGTCCATTCTTCAGGGCCGGCTGCCCCGAGTAAGGGTCCGTGAGCGGCGGGACCAAGACATTGATACGTGCGGCAGACGCGAAGAGGTCGTTCCAGTGCATCGGCACAAAAAGCCGTCCTGCTTTTTGACGCCGTGTAATCAGAGCCCGCAGACGGACTCTTTGGTCACCGCTTATCACTTCGACAATGGAGGCTTCTGTGACCCCCAGGCGTGATGCGTCATCGGGATGAATCTCGGCGAAGGGTTCAGCGGTATGCGCGGAGAGCTGTGCGCTCTTTCCCGTCCGGGTCATGGTGTGCCAGTGATCGCGGACCCGACCGGAGTTGAGTCTCAACTGCGGAGAAGCTTCGGAGATCTTGCGTCCGGCGGGCGCGACCGGCACGAAACGTGCCTTGCAGTTTGCTGTGAAGAACCCGCCTTTAGCAAAGAAACGCGCATCTTCGGGTGCAGTGTCCTTCCGGCGCGGCCACTGAAAAGGCTCGAGCCCCTCATAATCGTGCGACGTCATGTCGGCGCAGTCACCGATATCGAAGTCGCGAGCCCCTGCATTGTCCTGCGCCGAGAGCGCGGCAACCTCGCGAAAGATCGACACAGGATTGGGATAATCGAATGCCTCGTGATGGCCCATGCGCTGCGCGACTTGCGCCAGTTGCCACCAATCCGGCATGGCTTCTCCCGGAGCAGGCAGAAAGGCCCGCTGCCGCGAAATACGTCGCTCGGAGTTGGTCACGGTACCGTCTTTTTCGCCCCAACCCGTGGAGGGCAACTTAACGTGGGCGTGCCGGGCAGTGTCGGTTTCGGCCAGCAGATCGGAGACGACCACGAATGGACAGGAGGCGATGGCAGCCTGCACGGCATCTGCATCGGGAAGACTGTCGACCGGATTGGTTGCCATGATCCAGAGGGCTTTGATGCGACCGTCGGCGACCGCCTGGAACAGTTCGACGGCCTTGAGGCCTGCCCGATCCGCGATGACAGGCGATTGCCAGAAGTCGCGCACCAACGCCCGGTGATCGTCGCGTTCAAGCTCCATATGGCAGGCCAGCATATTCGCCAAGCCACCCACTTCGCGCCCACCCATGGCGTTGGGCTGCCCGGTGATTGAAAAGGGACCCATGCCGGGCCGGCCGATACGGCCGGTCGCAAGATGGCAATTGATGATGGCGTTGACCTTGTCGGTCCCGCAAACCGATTGGTTGACGCCCTGGCTGTAGACTGTGACGGTCTTTTCCGTGGCCGTAAAAAGACTGTAGAAGCGCTCGATCTCGCCCAGCGTCAAACCGGTCTGCGATGCGATCTGCGCCAGTCCGATATCTGCCTTGGCGAGGGCCGCGTCCAAGCCCTCCGTATGATCCGCTATGTAGGCCTCATCCAGTACACCGGCATTTTTCAAATGACTGAGAAGGCCACAGAACAGTGCCACATCACCGTCCGGATCGATCGCGAGATGTAGGTCTGCGCTATCGGCGGTCACGGTGCGGCGCGGATCCACCACCACAATTTTCATCTCAGGTCGAGCCGCCTTGGCCGCGACGATCCGCTGATAAAGAACCGGGTGGCACCAGGCGAGATTCGATCCGACCAGCACGATCAGATCGGCGAGTTCCAGGTCCTCATAGCAGCCCGGCACCGTGTCCGATCCGAAGGCTCGCCGGTGACCTGCGACACTCGACGCCATGCAGAGCCGGGAATTGGTGTCTATGTTCGCCGAGCCGATGAAGCCTTTCATCAGCTTGTTGGCGACGTAGTAATCCTCGGTCAGCAACTGGCCCGAGACGTAAAAGGCGACGGACTCCGGCCCGTGTTCGTCAATCGCCGCACTAAAACGCTCGGCAACCAGTGACAAAGCCTCATTCCACGTCGCAGACGCGCCATTCACCTCCGGCGTAAGCAGCCGGCTTTCAAGATCAAGGGTTTCACCCAGGGCAACGCCCTTGGAACAAAGCCGCCCGAAATTGGCAGGATGCGTGGGGTCACCTGAGATAGTGACCGTACCCTCTTCATTTCTGCGGGCAAGAACACCGCAGCCCACACCGCAGTAGGGACAGGTCGTTTTGACGGTCCTGCACGCCGAAGGCTCCAGATTCATCAGCGTCGTCCTGCCCGATGCACATCCCTCAAATCCAGAAGAATGTCATCCCCCGTGCGTTTCACCTTGAAGGTTGCGGAGCGTCCGCTGTCTGCCCCCTGGGCTTCACCACTTTCGAGAGAGATCACCCAGTTGTGCAGAGGACAGGTGACGCAGCCGTCATGGACGATCCCCTGACTGAGCGGACCATTCTTATGCGGGCAGCGGTCTTCCAGGGCAAAGACACGGTCATCCGCCGTCCGGAAAATCGCGATCGTGACATCGCCGCTCTTGATACAGCGCGCGCCACGGCGCGGCACATCGCCGAGCTTGCCGACTTTAACCCAGCCATCAAACGCCGCATTCATTCCGCTGCCTCCAGAGACAAGGTCGCCATGGGCTTAAACTCATGCTTGTCTAGGCCCGAGACGCGTTCCGACCAGGGGTCGACCTGCGCAAACTTCTGAGAAAACACGAAGCGGTCGAAGTAGGCTTCGCGCCGGTCGGTATCCTCCAGGATTTGCTGGCGGATTTCCTCCACGCCGATCCGCGCCGCCCATTTGTAAATCCGCTCAAGATAGTGGCCCTGCTCGCGGTACATCTGCACCAGCGCCACAATGTGCTCGAGCACCTCATCTTCTGTTTTGATCAGGCCCAAAACCTCAGTGCCCTTGATGTCCAGGCCGGCGGCACCTGCGAAGTGAATCTCGAACCCGCTATCGACGCAGATCACGCCGATATCCTTGCAGGTCGCCTCGGAACAATTACGCGGGCAGCCGGAGACAGCCATCTTGAGCTTGGCCGGTGTCCAGGAGCCCCAGACGAATTTTTCGATGCGAATGCCAAGCCCGGTCGAGTCCTGAGTTCCGAAGCGGCACCAGTCGGTCCCGACACAGGTTTTCACAGTGCGCACGCCCTTTGCATAGGCGTGTCCGGAGACAAACCCTGCCTTCCCCAGGTCGGCCCAGACAGCCGGCAGATCTTCCTTCTCGATCCCCAGCATGTCGATACGCTGACCGCCTGTGACCTTGACCGCGGGAATCGCAAATTTATCGACCACGTCGGCAATGGCCCGCAGTTCCCTCGACGAAGTCATGCCGCCCCACATGCGCGGCACGACGGAATAGGTTCCGTCCTTCTGGATATTCGCGTGAACGCGCTCGTTGATGAATCGGGACTGGTAATCGTCTGCATATTCGTCCGGCCAGTCGGATACCAGGTAGTAGTTGAGCGCAGGCCGGCACTTCGCGCAGCCGCAGGAACTCTTCCACTCCAGTTCCTGCATGACCGCTGGAATCGACTTGAGCGCCTTGGCTTTGATCAAGCGGCGCACTTCGTCGTGCCCGAGGTCCGTGCAGGCGCAGAGCGGCTGAACCGCGGCGGGTGTATAGCTGTCGCCCAAGGTCAGGCCCAGGAGCTGCTCCACCAGACCGGAACAGGTGCCGCAGGACGCTGAAGCTTTGGTGTGGGCGCGAACCTCGTCCAGCGCACTCAGGCCCAGGTCGGTAATGCTCTTGACGATCTTGGATTTACATACGCCGTTACAGCCGCAGATCTCTGCATCATCCGGCAAGGCTGCAACGGCCGCCATAGGGTCCAGGGGGGGCCCTCCCTGATAGGCCTGACCAAAAACCAGCGTCTCCCGCATCTCCGCGATATCGAGTTGCTTTTTGAGCAGATCGAAGAACCAGGGACCGTCGCCGGTCTCCCCGTAGAGCACCGCACCGATAATCCGGTTGTCCCTGAGCACCAGGCGTTTATAGATCCCTGCGGCAGCGTCGCGCAGCACGATCTCTTCCCGGTCCTCGCCTTCGGCAAAGTCGCCCGCGGAATAAAGATCGATGCCGGTGACCTTCAACTTGGTCGCCGTGACGGATCCTCTGTAGAGAGACTCGCCGCCAATCAGCTGGTCCGCGAGCACACTCGCCATTTCGTAAAGCGGCGCAACAAGGCCGTAGCACTGACCGCGATGTTCGACGCACTCTCCCAGTGCAAATATATCGGGATCGGAGGTCCGCATATCATCGCCAACCACGACGCCCCGGCCAACCTCAAGCCCGGAGTCCTCAGCCAGTTTCGCCGAGGGCCGGATGCCGATCGCCATGACGACGATGGCAGCGTCGATCTCTGTACCGTCCTCCAGCCGCACGCGGGAGACTTGCCCATCGCGGCCTAGAATTTCACTGCTGTTGGCCTGAGTAACCACGTCGATCCCACGTTCTTCGAAGGCTTTCTCGAGCAGGTACCCGGCGGCCGGATCAAGCTGACGCTCCATCAGCGTCGACATGAGGTGCAAGACGGTCACCTCCATGCCCTGTGCCTTAAGTCCGGCCGCAGCTTCGAGACCCAAGAGACCGCCGCCGATCACCACGGCCCGCCCGCCAGCATCCGCCGCCGCAAGCATGCGCTCGACGTCGTCCAGATCACGATAGACAAGCACGCCCTCCAGATCGTGGCCGGGAATGGGAATGATGAAGGGATTGGAGCCGGTGGCAATGACCAGCTTGTCATAGTCCGCGGAAATGCCGGTCGCCGAGATGACCGTTTTGGCAGTGCGGTCGATGGTCTCGATTCTCGCCGACTTGTGCAGCGTCACGCCGTTGGCGGCGTACCAGTCGTCATCGTGGGTGACGATATCCTGATAACTCTTTTCGCCCGAGAGCACCGGCGAGAGCATCAGGCGGTTGTAGTTCACGCGTGGCTCGGCATTAAAGATCGTGACATCGTAGGTTTCGGGCGCCCGCTCAAAGAGATGTTCCAGCATCCGGCCCGGAGCCATCCCGTTGCCGATAATGACCAGTTTCTGCTTCATCATCGCCTCCCTTAAGCCGCGCTTGTCACGGCAGAAGAACGCTGCCGCGCAAGCCTTTTGGCTCGCTTTTCTTGAATGGATTTCAGCTGCTCCTCGCCCGGATGCGCTCCACCCTCATAGGCATCGAGGAAACCAAGGAGTTCTTCGCGGTACGCGTAGTAATCCGGGTGCGCCAGCAGTTCCTTTCGCGACCGTGGCCGCGGCAGGTCGACCTCCATGATATTGCCGATCCTGGCATTCGGGCCGTTGGACATCATGACCACACGATCCGCCAGCAGGATCGCTTCGTCGACGTCGTGGGTGACACAGATGGCCGTGACCTTGCTCCGCTTCCAGACATCCATCAGGACGTCCTGCAGCTCCCAGCGCGTTAAGCTATCCAGCATGCCGAAGGGCTCGTCGAGCAGCAGGAGTTTCGGCGATAAGGCGAACGCCCGTGCGATGCCGACCCGCTGCTTCATGCCGTTGGAGAGATCCGCAGCCATCTTCTGCATGGAGTCCGCAAGACCGACGCGGCTGAGGTAATACTCGGCGACATCCTTGCGTTCGGCGCAGCTCGCGCGCGGATAGACCCGATCGACCCCAAGCGCGACATTGTCGTAGGCACTCAACCAGGGCATCAACGAGGGTGCCTGAAAGACAACCGCGCGGTCGGGCCCGGCCTTGGTCACATGGGTTCCGTCCAGAATGATGCCGCCCTGGGTGATCTCGTTCAGGCCGGCAACCATCGACAGGACCGTCGATTTTCCACAGCCGGAATGCCCGATCAGGGTGATGAACTCGCCCTTCTCGATTTTCAGATCGAAGCCGTCAACCACTGTCAGCGGCCCCTTGGGGGTGGGATATACTTTTTTGAGTTGGCTGAATTCCAGGTAGCGCTCTTGCCGCGGCGAATCCGATTCCCGCTGATAGGCCACGGGCAGGTCTGCGCTCGGCTGTTCTTGGGCCTGTGTGATGGGAACGATGTTGGGCAGAACGATGTCGCGCTCCATATCGGCGCTGCGTTCCAATCCGACTTCCATCAGGTATTCGGTGACGGCAGCACGGAGCTCAATGAAAGCAGGATCGCTGTTCATCGCGGCCCGGTCGCGCGGTTTCGACAGATCGACCTTGAATTCCCTGCCCAGGGTCGCTTTAGGCCCCGGTTTTAGAGGGATGATCCGATCGGCGAGCAGAATGGCCTCGTCCACATCATTGGTAACCAGAATGATGGTCTTCTTTTCCTTTTGAGAAATGGCCGCGAACTCGTCCTGAAGCTTCGCCCGGGTCAGGGCATCAAGCGCTGATAGCGGTTCATCCATCAGCAAAACCTCCGGCTGCATGGCAAGCGCGCGGGCGACCGCCACGCGCTGGCGCATTCCGCCTGAGAGTTCGGCGGGCTTACGATCGCGCGCGGGCGCCAGGCCGACCATCTCGATATACCTGTCCGCAATCTCCCGCCGTTCAGCCTTCGAATGGGACGTAAAAACGCTATCGACTGCCAACGCGACGTTCGCCTGAACCGACAGCCAGGGCATCAGGGAATAGGATTGAAAAACCACGCCCCGCTCCGGCCCGGGGCCATCTATCTCCTTGCCCTTAAAGATGACGCCCCCCTGGTTAGGTTCTATCAGGCCCGCGAGCGCGGAGATAAGCGTTGTCTTGCCGGATCCGGAGAAACCGACAATCGCGATGAATTCGCCTTCGTTCACTTTCAAGTTTACATCGGAGAGAACCTCTGTGCGCTCTGCCCCTTCCCCGTAATGTTTCGAGAGGCTTGAGATTTCGAGAATGCTCATAGCGCCCTCCTCACCGGTTGGCCGAGAACGTGAAGGCGCGCTGCAGCGCGTACATCACCCGGTCGAGCATGAAACCGATCAGCCCGATAGTGATCACCGCGACCATGATCCGGGCTAGCGACTGGGAAGAGCCGTTCTGGAACTCATCCCAGATGAATTTACCCAGGCCCGGGTTTTGGGCCAGCATCTCGGCGGCGATCAACACCATCCAGCCCACGCCGAGCGAGAGACGCAACCCGGTAAAGATCAAGGGCAGCGCCGAAGGCATCACTACCTTCGTGATGGTCTTGCTCGTGGGCAGCTGGAGAACGCGCCCGACATTCATCAGATCTTTGTCGACCGACAAAACGCCCAGTGCCGTGTTGACCAGGGTCGGCCAGAGCGAGCAGAGCGTGACCGTCACCGCCGAAATCAGCATGGATTTCGGCAAGAGCCCAGTGGGATTCACGTAGAGCGCGGAGACCACCATGGTCACGATCGGCAGCCAGGCGAGCGGCGACACCGGCTTGAAAATCTGGATCAGGGGATTGATGGCCCCGTTGAAAGTCTTCGATAGCCCCGATGCGATCCCGATGGGAACGGCAATAATCGTGGCAATCAGAAACCCCAGCCCGACGGTGAGCAGGGACGTCAGAATCTGATCGAGATATGTCGGCTTGCCGGTGTAGTTTCGATGCTTGACCTTATCCGCCTTGCCCGCCGCGATCAGCTTTGCATTGCGGACGTCCTGCCGCTCGTAAAAGGCTGCAGCCTTTTCACGCTCGCGCAGATGGTCCTCCCAAAGGTTGCCGGCCTGCTCCCAAACCTGGGTCGGGCCCGGAATAGCGCCGAGCGAGGTTTGCACCTGCGGCGCCAGACTACTCCAGGCCAGCAAGAAGAGAGCGATACCCAAAAGCGGAATGACCAAAACACGCGTCAGTTCTCCGACCTGTTCGCGTGGATTGTCGCCAGCGATCATTTTCAGGATCGGCGTCAGCCAGGAAAAACCCAGCGCGTCCAACCAGACACTGGCCCGATTGATGGCGGAAAAGAACCGCTCGCGGGTTGCAGAGCTCTGTGCGGCGTCGATGGCGTCGGTCGCATTGGCCATGAAGGTCGTCCTTACGTCATTCTGTTTGCTGGTTCAGCAGGCCGGCGCGAAACCGGCCTGCTGCTTCTTCCCTCGCCGCCGTTCGTCAACCGCCGACAAGCTTGTTCCCGGCCACGACCTGCTTGGACTTCAAACCGATCGGCAGGGAGTCGATGTAGGCGTTAGGCTTGGTTCCGTCGTAGGGAATGCCGTCGATGATGTCGGCGGCGGGCGTCGGCGCACGATAGCCATCGCTATCCCATGGGAAGTCGGCTTCGCTCACGTAACCCTCGTCAACCAGCATGCGCGCGGCCTTCAGGTAAATGTCGGGCAGGTAAACGGACTTTGCAGTCTCGTCGTACCAGGCATCGTCCTTGTGTTCAGCGATCTGTCCCCAGCGACGCATCTGAGTGAGATACCAGATCGCATCGGAGTAGTAGGGATAGGTCGCGTAGTAGCGAAAGAACACGTTGAAGTCCGGCACCGCACGCTTGTCGCCCTTTTCGTACTCGAAGGTCCCGGTCATGGAGTTGGCGATAACTTCCGCATCGGCGCCCACATACTCCGACCGCGCCAGGATCTCGACTGCTTCTGTGCGGTTGGCATTGTCGTTTTCATCGAGCCACTGTGCGGCGCGGATCAGAGCCTTGGTGAGCGCGAGCGTGGTGTTGGGATTCTGTTCGGTAAAGGCCTTGGTCAGGCCGAAAACCTTCTCGGGATTGTTCTTCCAGATCTGATAATCTGTGATGACCGGAACGCCGATCCCCTTGAAGACGGCCTGCTGGTTCCACGGCTCGCCCACGCAGTAACCGTGGATCGTTCCGGCTTCCAGAGTGGAAGGCATCTGCGGCGGCGGCGTCACGGACAAAAGGGCTTCGGCCATGATCTGTCCGGACACGTCGGTTGTCGAATAGAACCCGGGGTGAATGTCCCCGGCAGCCAGCCAGTACCGCAGTTCGTAGTTATGAGTAGAGACCGGAAAGACCATGCCCATGTTGAAGGACTTACCCTCCGATTTGAATTGCTCGACGACCGGTTTCAGGGCGTCCGCCTTGATAGGATGCACCGGTTTGCCGTCTTCATGTGGAATGTGTTCCTTCATCATCGCCCAGACTTCGTTGGAGACGGTGATGCCGTTGCCGTTCAGATCCATGGAGAAAGGCGTCACGATATGCGCCTTGGTCCCAAAGCCGATGGTTGCCGCCAGCGGCTGACCCGCCAGCATATGCGCACCATCGAGCTCGCCGGTGATCACCCGGTCCAGCAGAACCTTCCAGTTGGCCTGCGGTTCCAAGGTGACGAACAGACCCTCATCCTCGAAGAAGCCTTTTTCATACGCAATCGCCAGAGGCGCCATATCGGTCAGCTTGATAAACCCGAGCTTGAGTTCGTCCTTTTCGACCTCCAGCAATTCAGCGGCGGTGGGCAAAGCTGTCGTGGCAGCAATCAAGGCGGTCAAGCCGGCCGTTAAAAGCGCTCTCAGTTTTCCGGTCTTTGGCAGCATCTCATCTCCTGTCTGGCCCACACTCTCGGTCGGCCGAGCAATCCCGTTAGAAACAAAAAAACCGCCAAACCAGTCGCGCATCCCGGGAGGAGTGGGAATGCGAAACCAGTTTGGCGGCTTTGCCTGATGCGCCCGTCGTTGGACGCGAAACTTATGTTCCTTCTTGGGGAACCGCACTTACCTCAGCAGGATCCGTGCCAACTCGAGCTCTTTAAAATTTTTCTTTTGAATTCATATACTTGACGCAAAGCGCGTGCAGCATGGCAGATGAAACATCACCTTCGCATCTGCACAAGAGGAAGTCGCATTGATCATTTTTTGTGCACTGCGGCAAAAATAGGCGCGGCAGGTCGTCGCGTCACACCTGCTGTTCCTTCACATAGGTCTCGATCTGCTCCGGATCGAAAATCCTGTCGTCAAAGAAGCCGTCGGGCCCCAGGATCAGGCTGCCCTCGGAGGATCCGACATGGGTGGGCGTCTGCAAGGCGCCCTCGACCTTTGAATTCGCAGCTGGAACCGCTGCCCCCAGGGGTGAAATCGCGGCACGATAGAGGTCCGGGCGGTAGACCTGAGCCGCTCGTTGCGCGTCCTCGAGGTTCCAGCTCGCATGCCCCCAACGCACCATCTGGCTGTAAAACCAAAGCGCGTGGCTTTGCCAGGGAAACGTGGCGGCCTTGTCAAAGGGAACAAAAAAATCCTGAACCTTCGAAACATCATCGCCCCGGTGTCGCAACCTGCCCCGTAAGGCCGGCAGAAGCAGCTTCTGATCCAAACCAACATATTCAGGGCGCGCCAGGAGAGCCGCGAGTTCTTCGTGATGATCCGGATGACCGCACCATTCAGCGGAACGATAAAGAGCGCGGAGGATAGCCGCCAATACATCCGGCTCCTCAGCTTCAAGGCTTGAAGAGACTGCGAGAACCTTTTCGGGACTCGAACGCCAGATCGCCGACTTGGTCGTCGCAATAACACCGGCATCCAGCGATACCGCAAGGCTGTTCCAGGGTTCACCGACACAAAAACCATCGATTTGGCCGGATTTAAGCGCGTCGGCCATAAGCGGAGGTGGCACGATGACGATCTGCACATCCTGCTCCGGATCGATGCCGCCCGCCGCAAGCCAGTAACGCAGATCGTAGTTATGTGCCGAAAAGGGGTGCACCACGGCAAAGCTCAACGGCGGTTGATGCCCCGATTTGCGGTCTCTGACAACCTGCGCCAAACGCTCCACGCTAACCGCAGCGTCAAGGTCCAAAAGGCCTCCGTGACCAGCCATTGCCTCGGCGAGATCGACGGAAATCGTTACGGCGTTGCCGCCCAGACCGAGAGCCATGGGCGCGATCACATCGAGTTGCAGGGGTGTCAGTCCCAAGCGCGCGGCGATCGGCATGGGGCCCAGCATTTGGGCAATCTGAAAGTGTCCGACAGCCATGCGGTCGCGGATGTTGGCCCAGGAGTTCTCCCGGATCAGCGTCAGATCAATCGCCTCGTCCGCTGCAAAAGCCTTTTCCCGTGCCGCGACGAGAAGGGCGGAGTCCAACAGCGGCAGGAAACCGGCGCGTATAGGGTGCTGTTTGGATCCGGACACAGACTAATCCTCCGGATCGAGCAGGCTGGAGGCCGTCACCAGGCTTTGCGCAATTTCGGATAGCCGCCGATTCTGGTTCATAGCGGTCTTGCGCAGCAACGCGTAGGCTTCCTGTTCGCCAATAGACTTCGTTCGCATAAGAATTCCCTTTGCCCGCTCGATCACCTTGCGTTCCGCAAGCTCGCTGCGCGCCGCATCCAATTCGCTTTCCATCCTTGAAAAGGCATTAAAGCGGCTGATCGCCATATCGAGGATCGGTTTGACCCGCTCTTGCCGCAGGCCATCGACAACATAGGCCGAGACACCCGCCTCGACCGCAGCCTCGATGGAAGCCTGATCGGAGCGGTCGACGAACATTGCGATCGGTCTTTTGACCACGCGCGACAGCTGGAACATGTTCTCCAGCATGTCCCGGTTCGGATTTTCAAGGTCGATCACGATCACATCGGGCTCAAGATCTCTAATCCGCAGCGCGATCGCCTGCACATCACTCACCAGCGTCACCTGATCGTGGCCGGCATCGCGCAAACCTGCTTCGATGATGGAAGCCCGTATCCGATTTTCATCGATGACAAGAACAGAGAGCTGCGCGTTAGACATCGAATTATTGTGCGCATGCGAAAAAATTGTGCAATGCAAAAAATTCTATGCACGATCCCGCAAAATTGCGGCCCGACCCCACATGAGCAGTGGATGCCCAGGGCGTGCGCTGGAACTTGCGGCGGTTGATTCAGCAGTAAATCAATCGGGAAAAGCTGGTGCAGAGGCGGTCAGGACTATCGCAGTTTATGAGTTCCCAACCCAGCCTCGTCCCAGTTCAGGGAACGTTTCAATCAATCTTCCCGCCAGGCCTTATCCATACTCTCTTTGATCGGCTTGATCAGATAATTCATCGGTGTGCGTTCGCCCGTTATGATCAAAACGTCCGCGGGCATGCCCGGCTGCAGGGTTTTATCATCCAGGCGCGCAACCTCCTCCTCCGGGATCGCAATGCGGGCGGCAAAGTATGGCGCTTTCGTATCCGGATCGATCAGGCTGTCTGCCGAAACATAAATCACGTCGCCGTGGAGTTTGGGCGTGGTTCGCTGTGAGAAGGCGGTAAACTGAACGTCTGCTCCGAGACCGATTTGGATGTTGTCGACGTCGACCGGCAGGACCTTGGCCTCCACAATCAGGAGATCATTCTCCGGCACGATTTCCAGCAGAGTCTCGCCGGGCTGCAGGACGCCACCGACAGTATGAACCGCGAGACCGACAACAAGTCCTCTCGCTGTGGCAGTAATCTGCGTTTGCTCGAGTGAATAGTTGGTGGCGTTCAGGCGTTCTTCCAGATCGAAAAGCTCACTCTCTTTTTGCTGGAGTTCCGTGACGACCTCTTCGTCAAAGGTTTTCTGAACCTGAACGATCTCCAGTTGCGCTTCGCCGATCAGGCGCCTGGACTGGGCAATCGCAGCCAGATGTTCGCCCCGCTCGCCGCCCAGGTTCGCCGCTTCACGCTCCAACGACAGAATTCGGGTCCGGGTCGTGTAGCCTTTCTTATAGAGCTCACGCAGTCCCGAGAGCTCTTCCTCGATCAGCTTGAGTTGACGGTCTTTGGAACTGACCTGCGCGTTGAGGCCCTGGATCTCTTCCTCGAGCTGTCCGATCCGTTCCCGCACGATTGCGACCTGTCCGTTTAGGGCCACACGGCGAACCGCAAAGAGCTTTTCCTGCGCCGAAACAATTTCGCTTACGATCGTGCCCTCCAGGCGCTCGGCCAGGCCTTCCGGATAGTCGATGCTCTCCAGGCCATCGCGTTCCGCGCGCAACCTGGCAACCACGGCCAAGGAGGTGTCGTAATTGCTCTGCATGATCGAATGCGAGGCTGCGGCGCGGGTGCGGTCCAGCGTAACAAGAATGTCGCCGACCTCGACCCGGTCGCCATTCTTGACCGACAGTTCCGTGACGACGCCGCCTTCGAGCGTCTGAACCTTTTTGCGGTTCGAGTAGACCTTCACCGTACCTTGCGCCACCACGGCGCTGGAGAGATTTGCGAAGGCAGACCAGGCACCGAAACCGCCCAGTGCACCGAAAACGACAATGAAACCGGCCAAAATCGCCGGCCAGGGATTTGTTGGGGCAACCATATCTGCGTTGTTTGAACTTTCCGCCATGGACTACCCCTTTTCTCCCACAGCAACGGCCTGGCCGGGCTTGGGGTTATTGTTGGCCACTGAGCGCGTGACCTTGGGAAGTACTTCTTCTTTCGGCCCATAGTGTTCAATCATGCCGTCCTTCAGCACCAGCAGCTTCTCGACCACTGAGAGCACCGAGGGTCGGTGGGCAATAACGATGGAGGTTGCCCCCCGCTCCTTCAAACCGATCAACGCGCGGCGCAAGGCCTCTTCACCCTCAGCATCCAGATTCGAGTTGGGCTCGTCCAGAACCACCAGGCTGGGCTCACCATAGAGCGCCCGCGCAAGGCCGATGCGTTGCCGCTGTCCACCGGAAAGCACCCGGCCACCGGGGCCGATATTGGTGTCGTAACCCTTTTCCAACTGCAGGATCAGTTCGTGAACACCGGCTTCTTTCGCAGCCTCGATCACCGCCTGAGGCTCACCATCGTCGAAGCGGGAGATATTCTCGGCGACGCTGCCCTCAAAGAGCTCCAGATCTTGCGGCAGGTAACCCAAGTGAGGCCCCAGCTCCAGATGGTTCCACTTAGCGATATCCGCACCGTCCAGGCGCACCTGCCCGCTGGTCGGTTTCCAGACCCCAACTAAAAGCCGGGAGAGCGTCGATTTGCCTGCCGCGCTTGGCCCGATAATGCCAACGCATTCACCGGGAGCGACGGAGAAGGACAGACCTTTGATCACGGGAACCGTGCCGCCTGGCGCCGGAGCAACAACGCGTTCGACCGACACCGCGCCGACAGGTTTCGGCAGTGAGGACTGGGTTTCAGCGGTCTCGGTGGCGGCAAAAAACTCGGCCAACCGGCGGTGTGCCGCGCGCGCGAGAACGAAGTTACGCCAGGAATTGATCGCGCCCTGTACCGGTGCAAGCGCGCGGCCCATAATAATGGAACTGGCGATCATGACACCGGCCGTGATTTCGAGATTGAGCACCAGAACCGCGCCCGCCCCCAGCATCGCGACCTGGAGCAGTGGCCGGATGAATTTGGCGCAGGCGGTGAGCAAGCCGGAGCGGTCGCTGGCCCGCGCCTGGGAGGCCTGACCGCTTGCGTAGCGCTGATACCATCGCCGTTGCAGCCCCTGGAGCATGCCAAGGGCTTCAATCACCTCCCGGTTACGGATTGCATTATCGGCGAAAGACATCGCCGCGCCGCTGTTCTGGGACGCCTTGATCAGCAGGTTGCGCGTGAAAACCTCGCTGGCGATCGCCAAGCCGAACAGCAGGACAGCACCGGTGAGAGAAATAAGCCCCAGAATGGGATGCAGAGCAAAGATCAAAACCAGAAAGATCGGCGCCCAGGGCGCGTCAAAAAAGGTGATAAGGCCGGGGCCGGTCAGAAAACTGCGGACAGTCTCCATGTCTCTGAGCGGTTGCGTTGAGTTATTTTGTTCCTCCAGGGGTGTCTTGAAGATCCCGCTAAAAAGCGACTCGGTCAGGCGCTGTTCAAGCCCGCCGTTCAGACGCACCAGAATCCGGCTGCGCAGAAATTCAAGGATCGCACTCACCAGAATCAGGCCAACCGCCGCAACCGACAGATACACCAGCGTCGGGACGCTGCCCGAGGTCAGGACCCGATCATAGATCTGCAGCATATAGAGCGGACCGACGAGCATCAGGAGATTGATAAAAAGACTGAAAAAACCCGCAGCGGCAAAAATCGACCGCGATTCGGAAAGCGCCGCCTTTAAAACCGTGCGATCAGATGAAGCCAACATTGCCTGCTTTTAATGACTTAAGTTGAAAAGGCGGAAGGAGGCGAGCGGACTCACCTCCTTCCCAGTCATACTGCGGTTTGGTTACGCTCAGATGACAATGTCGCCCTCGGAAAGATCATCTTTCTTGATGTCCTCGAGAACCAGCGCATCGCCGGACGCTTCGTCGAGCGTGATGATCAGAGCATCGTCGGTTTCGACCGCATTTTCGATCGCCGTTTCGACCATGGCGGCATCGAAACCATCGAGTGTGATGCTGTCGATACCGGGTTCGAAGTCCCGGATAACGTCACGGCCGTCGCCGGCGTTGAAGACAAAGAGATCTTCGTCAGCACCGCCCAGCAGCAAGTCGTCTCCGAGCCCGCCCTCGAGGACATCGGCGTCGTCGCCGCCCTGGAGGATATCGTTGCCGTCACCGCCGATAAGCTCGTCCTCACCGTCACCGCCCTTGAGGATGTCGTTACCATCGCCACCTTCGAGTTCGTCGTCACCATCGCCGCCATAGAGCCGGTCGTCGTCGTTCTGGCCATAGAGCCGGTCGTCGCCCTCACCGCCTTTCAGTCGATCGTCGCCGTCGCCGCCTTTGATGATGTCGTTGCCGTCGTGGCCGCGCAGATGGTCGTCACCCCAAAGGCCGAAGATGGCATCTGGCGAGGTCGTGCCATCGGTCACCATATCGAAATCGGCACCGATCTCACTGACGAAGCCATTACCCGGCTCACCGTCTTCTCCGGTTTCGCCATCCGGGTCCGTTCCGTCTTCGATACCGTCGAGCACGGTATCGTCGCGGACAGCCAAGTTCTGGATCCGGGTATCCTCTTCCGGCACCGTCTCTTCCTCCCCAAATGCGGTTTCGGAGAAGTTGTCCAGAAGATACTCGGCCAGAGCGTCCTGCTCGGTTCCGGCCGCCGCGAAGTTGGTTTCGCCTTCTTCGAGACCGGCATCGGCCAGGTCAACCCTGTTTGCGAAGGTCGGGTCGGCGTTGACAAAATCCTGGAAAGGATAGTTGTCGCCGCCATCGACAAGGAAGCTCAGGGTCACGACCCGGACATTCCGGCTCGCATCCACGACCTCGCCGTTTTCGACCAGTGCTTCGGTCGGGTTGCCGTCCTCGTCGGTCAGGGCCGCCGAGACGATACGCTCGCCTGCGGGCTGGCTCGGATCGAAGCTGAAGGCGATACCGCCGAACTGACCGAACTGACCCGGGGTCGCCCCTTCCGCCGTCGCCGCAACGGCATGCTCGAGCACTGCCAGCAGTTGTTCGGAGGTCAGGGTCAGGGCCGTCAGGCCATTGTTGAAGCGCAGAGAGTTGGCGATATCGAGCTGGGAAATCTCACCCGCTTCCTTGCCTGCGTCCGGATTGCCCTGTGGCGGCAGGAAGTTGCCCTCGGAATCTACCTCGCCGATCGGTGCTCGGATACCACCGCCGTTCTTGATGGAGACCTCGACCGTCTCATCAAAGGACTTCGCGGCGGCCAGGTTGGCATCGGCAGTCAGGTTACCGAAGTTTGTCTCTTCGGTTCTGACCTCCGTCCGGCGACCGTCCAGGAAGACATCGCTCTTCCCGAAGATGTTACCGTCCTGCTCTTCAACAACGCCGGAAACAACATCGACCAGATCCTTGACCAGATCGCCCTTGGTACCCTCGGCAAAGGCATCCTGGTCACCGTAGAGGGCTTCAACCTGCTCATCGGTGGTGGCGAAGACGCCGGAAACATCTTCATCCGTGGCATCGCCGTCTTCGTCAAGGATCAGCACGCCGTCCTCATCAAAATCTACAACCAGACGTCCGACGTATGAGTATTCCCCTGCCGTCGAAACCACGACCACCGGATCACCGTCGGCGTTGGTGGTCGTGAAGGGATAGTCACCCGCCGCTGTGTCACCGTCCTGAAGACCGCGTTCGACATCCTCTTCATCAGCAAGCAGTGTGTCTGAACCACCGGCGATGATGACGTCAATTCCCCGCAGAAGTGTTGCCAGTTCCTGCTCCAGGGAAATCTGCTGCAGGTGACTGACAAGGATGATCTTGTTGATTCCGTCCGAAACCATCTGATCAATGATCGGCTGAAGAACCTCGGCCAGGGCCGGCATGTTGTTTTCCTTCGGACCGATCACTTCGGTGCCGCTCGGCGAGGAGAGTGATTCCAGAACCTGGGTGGTCGCCCCGATCACACCGATCTTCTCGCCGCCTTCTTCGATGATGGTCGCCGGAGCGATCTTCGGAATGTTGCCGTCGCCTGTCGCGGACTGATCCGGCCCGGACTTGAAGTCAGTGCTGACCCGGATCTCATCAGTGAAGAGATTGCCCAGATCCGCATCCCCGGAGAAGTCCAGGTTGGCGGAGAGATACGGGAACTGCGCACCGACCCAACGGTCGTCTCCCAGACCGTCGTCCCGGAAATCCTCTTCGATGATGTTCTCAAAGGCGTCGGACCCCAGATCGAATTCATGGTTACCGATTGCGGAAGCATCAAATCCGATCACGTTCATGATCGACACATCAACCCGTCCGCCACCTTCGCGCAGTCCCGCATAGACATCGTTGCCGGTCAGCCCAAAGAGCTCGTTGTAGACATCGTTGAAGATGCCGTCGTCCCGGAAGGAGCGATCGCTCGCCGCATTCAGAAACGGACCCGGCAGATAGTTATCGCCCGCGGAAAGCGTGATGCTGTTCTCGTGCGTATCCTCAAGCAAGTCGGCAATCGCCGCGAAGTTCGGCGCCGATTCAATGGCTTCGACACCACCTTCGAGATCCGACGCATGCAGGATCTGCAGGGTGAAGGCGGGGTCTTTCGGAGGGACGTCGATTTCATAGAGGGCAGTCGTGCCGCTCTCTTCGTGTGCAACCGCCAGCAGCGGCTTGCCGTTCGGGCTGTCCTCAGCGGAGATAAAGACCAGGCCTTCCGGCGAGATGTCGGTTGCCGTGCCGTCTTCGTTGGCCGTGTTGATGTACTGCACGAACTCGGGGTTCTTCGGATCCGAGACCTTGTAGACCATGACACCGCCGGCCCGCTCCAGGCCGATGAAGGCAAAGGTCTCACCATCAATCTCGCCGATGGCGATCCCTTCGGGCTCTGGCCCTTTGTTGTCGGAGCGATTATCGAAGCTGTCGGCTTCACCCTGGGAGTTGAAGAGATCAGGCCGCTGTTCCGCGATGATCCGTTCAAAATCGTCGCCGGAGTCAAAGACCAGGTTGCCCCGGTCATCCCAGATCGAGAAGGACCGGCCGCCGAAGACAAAGATCTGATCGATGTCGCCGTCGCCGTCCGTATCCCCGTCAATGGCGGACACTTCCAGACGTCCCAGAACCTCATCCTGCTGCAGTTCGGCTGCGTTCGGGAAGGCCTCAGGATCGAGCACCAGATCTTTCAGGCGCACATCCTCATCCCGGGCATCACCTTCATTGGCAGTCACGAAGTAGGTCTTGCCATCGGTTTCATAGGCTGCGATCCCGTCGGGCTGGTACATACCGAAGATCGGATAGTTCTGCAGGTTGATCCCGCCGTCCCGGTCGCTTGCATCAAGACGGTTGCTGTCGTTGAAATCGATCAGGCCGAGTATCACCGGCAGCGTTTCCGGCGTCAGACCCACCTCGCCCGTCTCGGTGTCGAGATCCCCGGTCAGCGAGAAGTCGTTGTCGTTGATGACCGCAAGACGGCCATCCGGCAGCAGGGTCAGACCTTCGGGCTTGTCCCCGGCGTTGTAGCCGATCGAAGGCAGGTTCAGGACCTTCATCTTGTTAACCGGATCGATGCCCAGATCGATCAGTTCGTCAACGGAAAGGCTCTCGAGAGTCCGGCCTTCCGGAAGTTCGGGCGCATCGTCGGCCAGCAGATTTGTGGCGTTGCTTAGGTCAATCTCAAAGATCGGCTTCTTGGCGTTTTCTTCAGTCGAAGAGTCCCGCTCGATCACGAAGATCTTGCCGTCTTCGGCGTAAACCGCATCGCCGATCTTGTCGACGTTCTCGGATCCGGTGTCAAAAGCCGGGTCTTCAAGAACATAGACGTGTTCGGCAACCGGCTCACCGGTGGCCACATCGATACCCAGAATGCGGATGATGCTGGAGGCATCGCTGGCCGCCCGGTCAGGGTTCGCCAGCGGGGTCTGAATAAAGGCATAGAGAACACCGCCCTCTTCATCCAGGGCCATGGCCTCGAAGCCTCGGTTGGGGCGCCGGCTGAGATATTCCTCCGGCAGAGTCTCAAGACCGAAGGTGTCGGCCGGCACGCCGCCAAAGGCTTCCGCCGTGCCTTCCGGAATAAAGCGATTCAGCAGGATGCCGTCGGAATTGAACTTGTAGATTGCGGGACGGTACTCGTCGACCATCCAGAAATTGCCTTCGGAGTCCGCGACCACGCCTTCCAGATCGGCGCCGAAGGGATCGTAGGGCAGCGGGTCGCCGTTGGCATCCACCGGCTCTTCATCCAGACCTTCGGCGTTCGGCAGTCCGCTGATCGGTTGCTCCTGTCCGAACTTGTCGAAACGGCGCAGCATGATCGTGTCGGTGAATTCGGCTTCACCGGTCTCCGGATCGACCTCGATCTTATGCACGCGGGCCTGATAGTCAGGCAGCGCGAAGGGGCGCTCGTTACCGCCGTCGCCATCGACGTCCTGGCTGTCCGGGTTCGGACCACGGTCAGGCACGGTGTAGAAGACCAGCTTCCCGTCGTCGGTCGTCCCGGCATAGTCGAGACCCGAGAGACCGCCCAGCTTGATCTCCTGCCCGGCTTCGGTAACACCGAGAGTCGGCAAGGAGTCGGTGAGATCGATATTGGTCAGCACCGGCTGTCCCTTGGAGTGGTCCTTATAACCGAGCGGGATGATGTCCTTGACCACACCCGCTTCCAGATCCAGCAGGGCCAGCGCATTGGCTTCCTGCAGGGTGACCATGGCGATCTTGCCATTTGGGGAGACCGCGATGTTTTCCGGCTCCAGAGCCTGCGCGACGGTGGCCCCGTCGGGGATGCGAATACCCTTGGCTTTAAACTCTTCCTCGCGGCCGTTGAAGATCGTGAAATCGAGTTCCTGGACCTTCTCATCCAGCCCGACAAAACCGCCGGAAAGATCGATGATGCTGACCGAACCGTCCGGATCGGAATCGTCGAGCGGCTCGCCTTCGTTGGCCACCAGGAGCTTGTTTCCGTCCGGGGTGAAGGTGATGGCATCCGGAAGGTTGCCAACCTCGACACTGCCCAGGAAGAAGCCTGCATTGGTGAAGAAGAAGACCTGGCCATCGTTTTCCGGCGTGTCGGAAGGTGCGGCCACGGCGATCACGCCCTGGTTAGCGGCCACCGAGGTAATATCGTCGACGGCAACGCCATCGGGAAGATCCAGGGTTGCGATCTTCTCTGGTTCGCTCGGGTCGGAGATATCCAGCACGTCGACCGAGTCATCGCTGCCGTTGGTGACGAAGAGGCGTTGCGAGGCAGGGTCATGGGCCAGGATTTCTGCACCGTCGCCCTCGAAACCGCCAATTTTTTCCAACACGATTTCATTGGTCGGCTGCGGGGCGGGCGGAATGTCGACAACCGGCTCAAGGGTCAGGCGGGCAATGATCGGTTCGTGGTCGCTGGCCGCGCCGTTGACAACGTCCGGGTTGCTGCTGCCCGTATCGCCGAAATCGCTGTTCACATGCACGATGTCGAATTCGGTCTTGTCGTTCAGGTTTTCGGTCACCAGGAGATGGTCGAGAACCTGGGAGTTGCCCTCGAAGTTGAAGGTATAGCGCCCGTCAAGCGGATCGATCGTGTTAATCTGGTTAAAGAGTTCCTGTGTGTCGTCGTTGCCGGATTCCATGATGGCCTGCGGCTCGGCGAATTCGAAGTCGTTGTGGTCACCCAGCACGACGATCTTGGCGTCGGCATCTTCGGCCAGTTCGCCTGATACGAACTCGTTGATCGCCAGGGACTGTGCCTTGCGCTCTTCCAGGCCTGCATCGATGAAGGGCTGCGTGTCGCCGTAAACAGGCGTCGAGCCGAACTTCGATGAAAGATGGTTGTTGATGGTCGTGACCGTGTGACCGTTGAACTCCCACTGAGCAAGAAGTGGAATGCGTGATCCGTTGAAGGCGTCCGGATCGGAAACACCTGCTTCGGCGAGAACTGCCGGAGTCAGGGCCGTCAGCGAATCTTCGACCAGCGACGTCCGCTCGGGATTGTAAAGATAGGCGTTGCGGATGTTGCCCCCCGGCTGACCGCCCTGCTGGTTTTCGAACTCCGGATCGACATCGACGAATTCGTACTGCGGCCCGCCCGCTGCCGCGATCGCGTCGACCAGCAGCTGGAGCGTTACGTCCGCAGAGAAATCCCCACCTGTGTTGGTACCGTTGTTGTCCTGAATTTCCTGCAGCGCGATGACATCAGGGCTCTTCAGGTTGTTGACAATCTGCTGAGCCAGGCGGTCGAACTGACCATTACCCACATCGTCGCTGCCGTCGGTCGCATCCGGATCCAGATTGAGGACGTTGTAGCTGGCGATGGTCAGTTGATCGTCGGTCGCCACCAGCTCGGTCTCTTCGCGCTCCAGACCGCCCGGCGTGACGATGAATTCTTCGGTCGGCTTCAGTTCAAAATTACCGAAGCTGTAATCGACCACACCGGTGACGTCGCCCAGGTCGTCGCCCACGTTCACAGCAGGCGCGAAGTCCGGCAGAATGCCGCTGTCGAGCTGGATCTGCATCTTCTCGGGATTGTTGTCCCCTTCGGTCAGCTGGATACCGCCCCGGTCGTTGATACCGGTCGCATTGTCGCCCTGGTTGGCCACGGCCCAGGCTTCGCCGAAGCGGTTGGTCGCCGAGGTTGCCTGTGCATCGGGGATTGTGACCCGCATGCCTTCCAGGCTCTCATAAAAATCGATGCCATCGGTTTCCGGATCAAAGGAACCGAAGGCGTCGTCCTCTACAACCTCCGTCGGCGGCAGGCGGCCACCTTCGCCCAGCACCACCGCATCCGGCAGATCAAGGTTATCGACTTCGACGGAAACCTCAGCCGCAACGATCTGGGTAACGGTCAGATCATTGGGCCGGTTGTTGCCTTGAAATTCGATGACGGAACCGGTGACCAGAACGCCGTCACCGATCGAAACTTCGGCAGGGTTTCCGGCAACGAAGATCGCATCGGAGGTCGCGATGTCGCCGTCGCCGATCAGGTCCTGGATGTAGAATCCACCGCTGTCGATGGCGGTGACCACACCGGATGTCTTGACGGCTTCGCCCTCGACCGAGGAGCGGTGACCCCCACCCTGAATCTCGAAGATGGACATAAAAGCGGCATCACCGCCGCCTTGATCGAGCTCGGTGGTGTTTTCGGCGCCCGGCGTATTGACTGCCTCGCCCTCCACGAGCGATCCGGGAAAGCCGTCGATCCCGGCAAGATCGAAGTCGTTGCGCACCCAGTCTGCAGTCGTGTCCGTGTCAGTCCCGTCGGGAATGCGTGATGCCCCGCCCGGCGTGAACTGTCCGCCGTCAAAGCCCGCCGTCAGGACAGTGTCTGAATAACTCAAGTCCCCCGCGCCGCCATCGTTGACCGCGACCGAATCGACGAGATTGCTCCAGGGTGCGTTGTCGATGACACCGTCGCCCGAGGTATCGATATCATCGCCGACGGAGCCGGTGAAATTCTCGACCAGAAGGAGCGTCGAAGAACCATTCTGGAAGAGGCCGTTGACGAAACCCGTCGTGGCGTAGCCTTCATCGTTGGTCGTACCGAGCTGTGTCGCACTCACAATCGAACCGGTTGTGGCGTTCGAATCACCCTCGATTTGCAGGATCCAGAAACTTGAAAGGTCGGCGAGCGGATCGCCCAAAACTTCGACAAACTCGTTGGTGTCGCTTCCAGTATGATTGAAAACAAATTCATTGATGACCGGTGGCATGGTGAGTCCCCTTAGAGATTAATCGTCGCGGGGCACGCATTGCACGCCCCCACGGCAAACGCCGCTTGCTCCGCCGCAAACAGGATTAGTGATTCCGCTACGGGACCATCTCTAGAGCAGCCATGTGACAGAGAGTTTTCGGAATGATTTTGGTTATGTGACGCCGTCTGAAGGAAGGCAAAAAGGGAACGGCTTATGAGTTTCAAGTTCGATTATTGACTGATGCAGGATGAATCCGGTGCTTCCTGATACGCCATAGTTCTGCCGCACAGGGTGCTACAAAGTCATCACGCATTGACCCTCATGCGCCCGGAAGCAGAGCTGAATGACGGCTTCGTCATGCTGTCTCCTGGCGCTACTTCCCAAAAGGGCTGCCGTGATAAAACTGCGCTTGATTTGACCTTTTCCGGATTCGCAGCGTACTTCTGTTGGTAAGCTACAGAATTCTGAGGAGAAATTTTCAATGGCCAAGAAACCTGTGAAGAAAGCCGCAGCAAAAAAAGCTGCCCCAAAAAAAGCTGCTCCCAAGGCAGTCCAGACCGCAAAGAAACCAGCGGCACGCCGCTACAAGGCAACACCTGAGGGCACCAGCGACCGTCAGCATCTGATCGAAGTTATTCAAGGCGGAACCGGTTGCTCAGCCGCGGCGGCCAGAGAGACCCTGGGAGATCTCATCGGGACGATCACGACGTCACTGAAAAAGAACCAGAAGGTTCAACTGGTTGGGTTCGGCAGCTTCTCCGTCGCGAAACGGGCGGCGCGCAAAGGCATCAATCCGAGAACAGGTGACGCCATCAAGATCAAGGCTTCGAAGTCGGTCCGCTTCAAGGCAGGACAGACCTTGAAAGACGCTGTGTGATAGCGGCCATCGCTCTCGTTTAATGAAATCTTGAGTGCGACCGGAACTGCCGGCGTAGGCTGAGAGTCGTCTCACGTCTTGCGCCGTATATTGCGCTAGACTGATGCACGTCTTCGAGCAGCTTCGAGCAAAGTGGACTTGCGTCCAACGATCCGCTGTCTCGATGAACCTGCTCTGGCAATGCGAGCAACACGGCATCCGGGTTGGCCGATTGCCCCGCTAAGGCTGCTTGAATTGCCGCGACGCGCGACAGCGAACGACGCGGGCGTTGCAATCAGGCTGTGAAGTTTGGTGGTCGCGGGTGAAGGCTGCGCAAGCAACCGGGATACCTGATGTTCATCTGACAAACCTGGAGCATGGGAAAAACGGGGGGCTATCTGGAGTTTGACGTAAGTTCAGCTGTCAATGCGCTGAAGCTTAGGTAAACTCCTGCGGTATTTCCCGCGGTGTTGCCACCGCACACATGTGAAGCCGGGCTTTTGGCCGGAAAGCCCGCGAGCGGATAGAGATCGGCATGGTATTCGAAGTCTTTGCGATCGGTTCAGCCTTCATCTTTGGGCTCGCGGCGCGGCAAGTGGGTTTGCCGCCGCTTGTCGGTTTTCTGGCTGCAGGCTTTTTTGTCAATGCTGTCGGCCCAGAGTTTGGGATGCCGGCGACGACCGGGCCGATCCTGGACTACCTCGCCAATCTGGGCGTGCTGATGCTTCTTTTCACGATTGGCCTGAAGCTGAAGCTGGGGCAAATCGCAGAACCACCGGTGGTCGGTGGTGCTCTTATTCACTTTGGGCTGTCCATTGTCCTCTTCACGCCCATCACCCGGCTGTTTTTCGTCGATGACTGGACGGTTGCGCTGCTCGTCGCCATTGCCCTTGGTTTTTCCTCCACGGTCCTCTCGGCGAAGATGCTTGAGGCCAAGCGAGAACTTGGCAACTTCCACGGACGCACCGCGATCGGAATCCTGATTGTCCAGGACATCATCGCACTGGTCGTCCTGGCGATTTTCGCAGGTAAGCTTCCAGGGCCCTGGGCGCTGCTCATCTTCGCCATGCCGCTGTTGCGGCCGGTGCTCTTTAAAATCCTCGATTCCGTCGGCCACGACGAGGTGCTGGTTCTCACCGGACTCTTGCTGAGCCTCGTTATTGGCGGTGTCGGCTTCGAGCTGATCGGTCTTAAGGGTGAGATTGGCGCTCTGGTCATGGGCCTGCTCTTATCGACCCATACGCGCGCCAAGGAGCTTTCAGAGTCCCTTTGGTCGCTGAAGGAAGTATTCCTGGTGGGGTTTTTCCTCTCGATCGGGATGTCCGGGTTGCCGGATTGGAATGCTATCGTCTTCGCCCTGGTGCTTGGGGTCCTGCTACCGCTGAAAGGTGTCCTCTTCTTCTTTCTCATGCTTGCTTTTCGTCTGCGTGCGAGAACGTCTTTTCTGGCCGCCCTGTCCTTGACGGCCTACAGCGAATTCGGCCTGATCGTCGCCGCCGGCATTCCGGCGGCAGAACCATTTATCGTGCCTTTGGCAATAGCCGTTTCTGTATCTTTCCTCATCGCCGCTCCGTTGAACCGGATCGCCCATCCGCTGTTCGAACGCTTTGAGAATCAGCTCCAGCGTTTTGAGCTCAAGACACGCCGGCCCGACGAACAGCCGAAAGACCTTGGCGACAGCAATGTGATCGTCTTCGGCATGGGGCGGACAGGCTCAGCGGCTTATGAATCTTTGAGCAAGGCCGGGAAACTGCCCGTCGGACTCGACGCTGACCCCTACAAAGCCAAGGCGCATGCCGACGCAGGACGAAACGTAATCTTCGCGGATGCCGAAGACAGCAGTTTCTGGAGCGGCGTCCAGCTGCATCGCATTGAAGCTGCAATTCTGGCAATGGACGACATTGAAGCAAAATTGATCTCAGTGCGAACACTGCGCGCCCGGGGCTTCTCCGGCCCGATTATCAGCCATGCCCTCTACGCCGATCATGTCAAACGGATAAGGGAGGCAGGCGCGGACCAAACCTACCTTACCATGCATGAGGCTGGCCGCAGTTTGGCGGCATACGCCGTCGACGCGATGGATGTGCCTCTTCGCGAGTAGATCGCGCCGTACAAGGCCATGCCATAGACCGGTGTATCACACCTGATTCAAAAAAACCTCTCAATAGACCCCATATATCGAGCGCAGATTCCATGGGGCGCATGGCTCGACATCGAGCATGGGACTCAGCGGCCTATCCTGAAGTCCGCTATCCGGAAGACCCGCCCCTGCAGGACACGAAGGCACGAACTGGCCTTCCCGCGCAAAAAACCAGGAGCTCCAGGAAGCGGCCCATCGTCCGCTCCGGAGCGAATGACACAGCCCCCAGCCTCGGCCTCAAGACTTAAAGCGACGGGCAAACGCTGGTGAGGATGTCTCGGAGAAGCTCTCGCCGTTGCCGGTGATGAAGAAGGCTGCAATATCCTGTTCAACCGCCAGCTTCATGCCTGCATCGGGCCCAAGCACCAGGAGCGAGGTTGAGAGCGCATCGGCTTCCATGGTCGTCGGTGCGACAACCGTCGCGGAAGCAAGATTGTGCTCTACCGGACGACCGGTGCGCGGATCAATGATGTGCGAATAGCGCTGGCCATCCTGCTCGAAGAAGATCCGGTAATTGCCGGAGGTCGCAAGGGCTTCGCCCTTAAGCTCGACAATCTGCTGCAGATCACCTGGAATCCCGCTCGGCCGCTCGATTCCAACGCGCCAGGGCTTTCCGCCTGGGCCAACGCCTTTGCTGCGCAGCTCGCCGCCAACCTCAACGAGATAGTTGTCCACTCCCTCCCGCTCAAGGTATTCGGCAACCTTGTCGACGCCAAACCCCTTCGCAATGCCGGAAAGGTCCAGATTCACACCCCGGGTTTGCTTGGCAACAGCTGATTCGCCCGATCGCGTCTCGACCTTGGAGAAACCGACGACCTCCCGGGCGGCTGCGGCATCTTCCGGTGACGGCAAGTGCGGATCCTCTTGGCCTGCGCCAAAGCCCCAAAGCTCGACAATCGGACCGACGGTGGGGTCAAAGGCTCCAGCGGTCAGCCGGCTGACCCGCAAGGCCGCGTCAATGACGAAGCGCGTATCCGCGGAGGTCGACACCCAAGCGCCCTCGTCGGCCGCGTTGAAGCGTGAAAGCTCTGAATCCGGCCGGTAGGTGGACATCTGCAGATTGACGCTCTCCAAAGTCTCCTCGATGTCTTGCGCGAGTACCCTCTCGTCGATGCCCCGCAGGGTGCCGGCGAGTTTAACGCTGTAGGTGGTTCCCATCGTCTTGCCATCGAGCGTGACCAAATCCTGGGACGCGTCGCTGCAGCCCATAAGGCTTAGGAATGGCGTGGCGAGAACCATGCCTTGCGCATGGCCGATAAATTTTCGTCTGGAGAGACTATGAGCCATTGTCCCGAATCCTCAATCGAACAGTCACGGTTGTTTATCTCAATCCGTCTCGGCCTTGTCTAGTTTGTCGTGGCCTCTGGTTTGATGGTTTTTGGCGAAATAGTGTTGTGATCCTCCAACGTGAAGGCAGGTGCGAAAGACGCCAAGCTGTGAAAAATGACCGTAAAAGGCTTAATGAGACTACCCATCGTGCGATTTTAGGCTGTATTCTCTCACTCAGTGTCCCGGCTGGCCGGAAGATCGACGGCTGGCCCAACAGGCAGCGCCGAGCTGCCGAAGGAGGATGAGTCAATGGCGCCGACTTCTTACAAAAGCCCGATGGCCGAAGACGAAAAGCACGAGCGAACCCATTCGCAGACCGCCGCAGCGAGCGTAGGGGCCGGACTGCCGAGCCTGACCGTTGCGGCGATCCTCGCCGACAAGGGCCGCGACATTTTCACCGTACCGCCTGAAATGACGGTCAAGGAGGTCGTGGCCGAGCTGAATCGCCGGCGGGTGGGCGCACTCGTCGTCGTCGACAGTGATAATAAGCCTGTCGGGATCATTTCCGAGCGCGACGTGGTCCGCCACCTCGATACAACGGGTCTGGAGGTCTTCGACAGTCAGGTTCAGGAGATCATGACCGCCGATCCCAAGACCTGCACGCCCGACGACAAATTGGAAGATGTCATGAAGCGGATGACCGACGGACGGTTCCGGCATCTGCCCGTCGTCGTCGCCGGCAAGCTGTGCGGCCTCGTCTCCATCGGCGACGCCGTCAAGCACCGCATGCTGGAAATAGAGTACGAGAATCTGAAAATGAAGCAGGCCATCGTTGGATGAGCACGGGACTGCGGAACGGCTTTGCGCCTCCCAGCCACTCGTATTATAAGGATGGAATATCGCCGCATTGAGCGGGGCTGCGACGCGAGTGAGAGTAACGAGGCCAAATGCTTGAGCCACAAACAGCGCAACCGACCCAGGGGATCGGCCGGGGCGAATCCGGCGGGGAAATCCTTACCTTTCAGCTCAAGAAAGGTCTCGATCTGCCGATCGACGGATCGCCGGAGCAAAGAATAGAAGACGGTCCGGCCATCACGAGCTGCGCGGTGGTCGGCACGGATTACCATGAACTCAAGCCGAAGATGATGGTCGCGGAGGGCGATACGGTTCACCGCGGCCAGGCATTGTTCGCAGACAGGCGGTTTGAAGGCGTGCTCTACACGGCGCCCGCGGGCGGACGGGTCCGGGCGATCAACCGCGGAGCGCGACGCGTCCTAGAATCGGTGGTTATCGATATCGACGAGCGGGACGAGCCGATCTCTTTCGCCAGTTACGAAGCGGTGGAGATCCCGAATCTCGACCGGGACCGGATCAAGGACAATCTTTTAACCTCCGGTCTTTGGACGACCCTGCGGACACGGCCCTACTCCAGAGTTCCAGGTCCCGAATCGGCTCCGGCGGCCATCTTCATCACTGCGATGGATTCGAGCCCGCTCGCGCCGGACGCCGCAACGGTCATTAGCGAAGCGCCGGGAGATTTCTGCAACGGCGTGCGCCTGCTGGCCAAGCTCACCGACGGAACAACTTATCTCTGTTTCAGCGCGGGCGCGGAGATTCCGCCGGTTGGGGGCGAGAACGTGGTGCGGGCGACTTTCGAGGGGCCACATCCGGCAGGTTTGGTAGGCACTCATATCCACCTGCTCGACCCAGTACACGCAGAAAAAACCGTATGGCATGCCAATTATCAGGACGTCATGGCGATCGGGGCCCTGTTCCGCACAGGCCATTTGCCGACCGAGCGCGTGATATCTCTCGCCGGCCCGGCGGCCAGGCGACCTCGGCTCATCCGCACCCGCGTCGGCGCCTCGACCGCAACGTTGGTGGAAGGCGAGACAGCGGACACTGAAGTCAGGGTGATCGCCGGAAACGTCCTGACGGGCCGTACAGCAGACGGTCCTTTCGCCTATCTGGGCCGCTTTCACCATCAAATCACGCTGATGGAAGAAGGCCGCAAAAGGGAACTCTTCGGCTGGCTGATTCCCAGTATGCGGAAGTTCTCGACGGCGAACGTCCACTTTTCGAGCCTCTTTGGCCGCGGAATTCGCTTTCCGTTCAATACCAGCTTGAATGGCAGTCCGAGGGCCATGGTCCCGATCGGGCTCTATGAAGACGTCATACCGCTCGACATTCTTCCGACGCAGCTCCTGCGCGCTCTGCTCATTTTGGATACGGAGGACGCGCAAGCGCTCGGTTGCCTCGAACTCGACGAGGAAGACCTCGCACTCTGCTCTTATGTTTGTCTGAGCAAATATGAGTATGGTATGGCGTTGCGCGCAAACCTTAAGAAGATTGAAGCGGAAGGTTAGTTATGGGTCTGCGGCAATGGCTTGACTCGATCGAGCCGCAGTTTCTCAAGGGCGGCAGGTACGAAAAGTATTATGCCGTCTACGAGATGGTCGATACGCTTCTTTATTCCCCGAGAACGGTCACTCAGGCCGCCCCTCACGCACGCGTCAGCCTCGACCTCAAGCGGACCATGACCTACGTGGTCCTCGCCACCATCCCCTGTATTCTCTGGGGTATGTGGAATACGGGATACCAGGCCAATAGCGCCCTCGCTCAACTGGGCTTGGAGACGGCCGGCGGCTGGCGCGGCTGGATACTGGATATTCTTGGGATCGGCTATTCACCAGACAACCTCTTTGCCTGCTTCGTCCACGGCTTCCTCTACTTTTTCCCGATCTACGTGGTGACGCTGGCCGCCGGCGGTCTTTGTGAAGTGGCCTTCGCGGTCATTCGAGGTCACGAAGTCAACGAAGGCTTCTTCGTCTCCTCGATGCTCTACGTGTTGATCCTGCCCGCGTCCACGCCGCTCTGGCAGGTCGCCCTGGGCATCATTTTCGGCGTCATAATCGGCAAGGAAATCTTCGGCGGCACCGGCAAGAACATTCTCAACCCGGCACTCACGGGCCGGGCTTTTCTGTACTTCGCCTACCCTGCGCAAATGTCCGGCGATGCGGTCTGGGTCCCGGTTGACGGCTTCAGCGGCGCAACTTCGCTCAGTGTCGTCGCCTCGCAAGGTCACGGCGCGCTAGGGAGCATCGGGCTCGACTGGTGGGACGCTTTCTTTGGCTTTATGCAGGGATCACTGGGGGAAACCTCGGCTCTCGCATGTTTGATCGGCGGTATCTTTCTCGTCTACACCCGGATCGCAAACGTCCGCCTGATCGCCGGCTGCGTGCTTGGTACGGTGGCGATGAGTACGCTGTTCAACCTGATCGGCAGCGATACCAACCCGGCTTTTGCTATGCCCTGGTACTGGCATCTCGTTGTTGGCGGCTACGCTTTCGGCCTCGTCTACATGGTCACCGAACCGGTCTCCGCAGCCATGACAAATGCCGGTCGCTGGTGGTATGGTGCCTTGATTGGCGTGATGTGCGTGCTGATCCGTGTGGTCAACCCGGCATTCCCGGAAGGCATGATGCTTGCCATTCTTTTCGGTAATGTATTTGCACCGCTGATTGACTATGTAGTGGTAAGGGCAAACATCCAACGCAGGCGGAGGCGACATGGCTGAACGGCCATCCTGGATACAGAGAATCCTCTCCGTACCGAACGACAACCCATGGAAAACCGTGGGCGTTGCGGTCGTGCTCTGTTTAGTCTGTTCCGTGGTGGTTTCGGCAACAGCCGTGGGCCTGCGCGACCTGCAGGAAGCCAACAAACGCGAGGAGGTTCGCCGTAACATCCTCGAGGTGTCGGGACTGATGCGCCCGGACGCGGACATCGATGAGCTCTTCAAGCAGGTCGAGCCGCGCATCGTGGACCTCCGGACAGGCTCTTTCACGGACGCCGTGGACTACGAGGATTACGTCCAGCGCGACGCGGCACGCGACCCCGCCACGAGCGTCGCGCTGACGGCGGATGAAGACATCGCGTCCATCCGCAGAAAGGCTCACTACGCGAAGGTTTACCTGGTCAAAGACGCTCAAGGCAGCGTCAATACTGTGATCCTGCCGGTCCACGGCTATGGGCTCTGGTCGACACTTTACGGCTATCTCGCCGTCAAACCCGATGGGCGCGAGGTGATCGGACTGCAGTTCTACGAGCATGCGGAAACGCCGGGGCTGGGCGGCGAGGTCGACAATCCTTCCTGGCGGGGTCAGTGGCCCGGCAAACTACTGTTCGACGATGACGGGGACCTGCGCATTGAGGTGGTCAAGGGCGCTGCGGCCAGCGGGCCGGAGGGCATTTATCAGGTGGATGGCCTGGCGGGGGCCACGCTGACCTCCCGCGGAGTCAACAACCTCGTAAGGTTTTGGGCAGATGAGAACGGCTTCGGCCCCTTTTTGAACAACCTGCAACAGGAGTTGGCGGACAATGGCTGAAACCCGGAAGCTGGTGACCGACCCCCTGATCGAAAACAATCCGATCATCCTGCAAACCCTCGGTATCTGCTCAGCGCTGGCGGTGACCTCCTCACTCGAAGTCTCGCTGATTATGTGCATCGCGCTCACCAGCGTGACTGCTTTTTCAAACCTTTCGATCAGTCTGATCCGCCACCAGGTGCCCGGCAGCATCCGCATCATCGTGCAGATGGTCATCATTGCCTCGCTGGTGATTGTCGTCGATCAGATCCTCAAGGCCTATGCCTATGAGATCTCCAAGACCCTGTCTGTCTTCGTCGGCTTAATCATCACCAACTGCATCGTCATGGGCCGCGCGGAAGCTTATGCAATGCAGAACCCGCCGCTGGCGAGCTTCCTCGACGGGGTCGGAAACGGGCTTGGCTACAGCGCGATTCTGATCAGCGTCGCCGTGATCCGGGAGCTTTTCGGCGCCGGCACGCTGCTCGGCCTGGAAATCCTGCCCCTGGTCAAGAACGGCGGCTGGTACGAGCCCAACGGTCTGCTGCTGCTGCCCCCAAGTGCCTTCTTTATCATCGGATGTTTCATCTGGATCCTGCGGACCGTTAAGACCAAGCAGCGCGAGAAGATCGCCTTCCAGATCATGGACGTGCAGGTCAAGGAACACGCCTGATGGAAGCCTATCTCAGCCTTTTCGTCAAAGTCATCTTTGTCGAGAATCTGGCCCTCTCGTTCTTTCTCGGGATGTGCACTTTCCTGGCGGTTTCAAAAAAGATCGAGACCGCTTTCGGCCTTGGTGTTGCGGTGGTCGTCGTGCAGTCGATTACGGTTCCCGCCAACAACCTGATTTTCACATACTTTCTGCAACAGGACGCCTTGAGCTGGCTGGGCGTAACCGGGACCGATCTGAGCTTTGTCGGCCTGATCAGCTACATCGGCGTGATCGCCGCCATGGTGCAGATCCTCGAGATGACGCTCGATCGCTTCTTTCCGGCGCTCTACAACGCACTTGGCATCTTTCTGCCGCTGATTACGGTGAACTGCGCAATCCTGGGCGGCTCCCTCTTTATGGTGGAGCGGAACTACGATTTCGGTGAGAGCGTGGTCTACGGCTTCGGCTCGGGAATCGGCTGGGCGCTGGCCATCGTCGCGCTGGCCGGCCTGCGCGAGAAGCTCAAGTACAGCGACGTGCCGCCGGGCCTGCAGGGCCTGGGAATCTCTTTCATGACAGCAGGCCTGATGTCTCTGGCCTTTATGTCCTTCTCCGGCGTTCAGCTCTGACGGACCCCAGCCATGGAAAACTTCATTTTCGGTGTCACTCTCTTCACAGCCGTTATTCTGGCGCTGGTCGCGGTTATCCTCTTCGCCCGCTCGAAGCTGGTGGCCAGCGGCGAGGTCGAAATCCTGATCAACGACGAACGCACGATCCATGTGCCGGCCGGCGGCAAGCTCCTGGGTGCCCTGGCGGCCGAGAACCTTTTCGTGGCCTCAGCCTGCGGCGGTGGCGGCACCTGCGCCCAGTGCCGGGTCAAGATCGACGAAGGCGGCGGATCGATCCTGCCCACCGAGCTGTCCCACATCACCAAGCGCGAGGCGCGCGAAGGAGACCGGCTGTCCTGCCAGGTTTCGGTGAAACAGCCGATGAAAATCCGGATCCCGGACGAGGTCTTCGGCGTCAAGAAGTGGCGCTGCCGCGTGCGCTCCAACGACAATGTCGCGACCTTTATCAAATGTCTCGTGCTGGAGCTTCCTGAAGGCGAGAATGTAGACTTTCGGGCCGGCGGTTACATTCAGATCGAGTGCCCGCCCTACAAGCTCGACTTTAAGCAGTTCGATGTCGAGGAAGAATATCGCGAGGATTGGGATAAGTTTCATCTCTGGGACCTCAAGGTCGACAACCATGAGGAGGTGATGCGCGCCTACTCCATGGCCAACTACCCGGAGGAGAAGGGTGTGATCATGCTCAACGTGCGCATCGCCACACCGCCGCCTCACGCCGACCCTAAATCCGTACCGCCCGGCCTCATGTCGTCCTATGTCTTCAATCTGAAGCCGGGCGATGAGGTGACCATCTCCGGGCCCTTCGGCGATTTCTTTGCGCGCGACACCAAAAAGGAAATGGTCTTCATCGGCGGCGGTGCGGGCATGGCGCCGATGCGCTCCCACATCTTCGACCAGTTGATGCGGATCGACACCGAGCGAAAAATCACCTTTTGGTACGGCGCGCGCAGCCGCCGCGAGATGTTCTTCGTCGAGGACTTCGACAAACTGCAGGCGGAACACGAAAACTTCGAATGGCACGTGGCGCTCTCGGATCCTCAACCAAATGACGATTGGGACGGCGATACCGGTTTCATCCACAACGTGCTGTATGAAAACTATCTGAAAGATCACCCGGCTCCGGAAGACTGCGAGTACTACCTCTGCGGGCCACCCATCATGAATATCTCGGTGATCAACATGCTGCTTGACCTGGGGGTCGAGCGTGAGGACATTATGCTCGACGACTTCGGCGGCTAGACCGGACGCCGGGAAAGGGTTGCAGATAATGCTTTTCGAGACTATCGCCGCTGCTTTTGTTGTGTTGTTGCTCGTGGTTGCCGGGATGGCGGTCGGCGTCATCCTGTCGGGCCGGCGAATTGCCGGAAGCTGTGGCGGTCTCAGCGCCATCGATGGCGTGGACCGTTGCGACCTCTGCGGACGGGATGTCAGCGACGCGGCCCAGAGCGATTGCGGAAAAAAGGTCTGAAACAGGCCGCTTTTATTTCGGGTTGTGAGCGCGGAATCGCCCGGATATAGGCGGATCTGTCGCGATCCTATCTAGGCTCGATCAGCTCTAAAGCTGAATTTCGAAAAACGCCACGACAAGAAAGCAGGCAAGGCAAAGGCCGCCAAACAGGACACGTCGTGTGGTTCCTCCCGGCGCCTCATCGCGCCAGGCATCGAGAAACTTACGCCCTGCTATCACGAATACCGCGAGCACAAGAATATAGAGATAGCGGCCCTGTTCCATTCGCTCTTTGCCTTTTTTATCAGGTCGCAGACTTGACTGGCATCAAGACTATCAGACGAAGCGCGATTGAAACGCCGGAAAGCCTGCCGACAAGCTTTAGGCGCAATTACCACCCCTTGTCGAGCAGGGCAAGGGGGTCGAGCACGGCAACAGGGTCGAGCACGGCAACGGAGTTTTATTCGAGAATACCTCGCCGGTTCATATGATGCTCAAGATGAGAGACTTCCCCTAAAGAACTGCGGATGGGCCTGAATTATCGAAGTCTGTGTCTTGTTCGAAACCGCAGCGTCAGAGCCTAACTTTATCGGAACCGGTGGGGCAGGTTTTCTATCTGATAGTATAAGCATCGCCCTGATTTCAGTCGGTCAGGACTGTCCGCCGTCCACGCAGAGCACCTGCCCCGTGATCCACGCAGCTTCGTCTCCGGCCAAGAAGGAAACCGCATTCGCGATGTCTTCAGGCCTGCCCAGACGGCGCAGATGAATGCGCTCGATCAGGGCTTTCTGGCCGTCTTCACCATAGCTCTCCCATTGCCGGCGGGTGGCCTCGTTGGACAATACGAAACCCGGAGCGACGGAATTGACGGTAATGCCCTGCGGACCGAGCTCAAGCGCCAGTTGGCGCGTCAGGCCGACCAGGGCATGTTTCGCCGCGGTGTAGGCCTGTATACCCGTCAGGCTGGGCCGCAAGCCCGCCCCCGAACTGATAGTGATAATCCTGCCCTTACCCAGAGTCCGCATTTCCGGCACCAATGCCTGGGCCAGAAAGAAGGCGCTGTCGATGTTGGCGGCAAAGACTGCGCGCCAGTCTTTCTCAGACACCTCGTCGACCGGCTGGCGGATCTGACCACAAACGCCTCCAGCGGCATTTACCAGAACCTCCGGCACTCCCTGCTCCGCAACGACCTTATCCACAAGCCGCATGACCTCGGCTCTATCACCAAGATCGGCGGCAAAAGCCGGGAAGCCGAGTTCGGTTGCGGCGCGATCAAAGGCTTCGCCGGGCCGGTCAGTGACCGCCACCTGAAAACCATCCTCTGCGAGCCGCCTGGCGATAGCCGCTCCAATGCCGCCGCAGATTCCGGATACCAGTGCAACGCTCATGGGGCCTGCTCGGCGGAAAGAACCGACGAGAGTTCGGCGAAAGTTTCGGCAGACTGGGGCCGGCGGCCCTCCTCGATATCGTGGATGAGGGCAACCAGCCGCGACAAAAGCGGCACCTCGATTGCATGCGATGCGGCGACTTCAGTGATCACCCCGATCTGCGGATCGACTTCCGTCCGGCGGCGGCGAATGGCCAGGTCGCGCCAGATCCCCGAGTGGGTCTTGGCGGTTTTGGAGGTGAAATCGGCCAGTGCCGCAATCGACTGCCAGGCGGCCTGGTCCGACGCACCGGGCGCAAAAGCACTCGGATCGAAGCCATTGAACCCGCGCGGCTTCACCCCTTCGGCCCGGGCGACGGCCATCACCTCACGCCCGAGAGCAATCAGAGCGGGGCCCCTCGCGGGGTTGGCAAAGTTGGCTGACATACTGTCGGGAGTCAGCGCCGTGGCGAACAGCATGGCGCCGTACCCCAATTTGCCCCAGAGGTAACTCCAGATCTCCTCCGTCAGAACCGCATCAGGCTCGAAAATCTGCAGCAGCCGGTGCATCTCCCGGGTACGCGGCCTCACCGCACCATCGATCTCGCCGACGACAACAGCACCGCGGTTGCCGAAGAGAATCCGGCCCGGTTCCTGCCAGTCGCTGCCGTAGTTCACGAAAGCGCCCATGACCCGCTCGCGCCCCGCCATCTCGGCCATCAAGCGCTCATTCAATCCATTCTGAGCGGAGAGGACGAAACCGTCTTCCGCCAGATGGGGCAGCAGCATGCGCATTGCATCTTGCGTCGCCTGTGCCTTGACCGCCAATACGACACAGCGATAGGGACCTTCCACGTTATCCGGCGTAACGCATTTGACGACCTGGCGGAATTCCTCGACCGGACCTTCGATCAAGATCCCTTCCGTGGAACAGGCAACGGCATGGTCAGCGTCGATGTCGGTCATCACCACCGGAACACCCGCGCGCGCCCAGTAGGCCCCGAGGATCCCGCCAATGGCGCCGGCGCCCCATATCAGGACCGGATCACGGGACATCAGCTCCGCTCCAGCTCCGGCCAGGGCCCCTCAATGGCGGCACGGGTTTCTTCAACGCCGGTCTTCCAGAGCTCGAGTGCTGCCTCGTCGGGCACCTGCCAAGGGCCGCCGAAGTTGCCGTCTCCCAGAATTTCCCGCGCCTTTTGCGGCGTCGCGGCACGGATTGCCGCCATATCGGGTGCAGGCTTTTCACCTTCGGGCGCCGGGGCATGCGCCAGACGGGTCCAGGGGAAATTCTCCATCCAGTTGGCATGGGTGCCGATGGGATGAATTTCTGCTGTCTTGGCCGCTGTAAGAGGTGCATTCCACCAGTTGTGCAGCCGGACCGAAATATCACCATAGTCGGCCATCAGTTCCTGGCCGAGCGCCCCAATCGCAGAGTTCCCGCCGTGGCCATTGACGATAAGAATGCGGTTGAAGCCGGTCCGGCGCAGCGACGCAATAATATCGCGCATCAGGGCCATCAGCGTCTCGATCCGCAGGGTCACCGTACCGGGATAGGCGGTAAAATACGGGGTCATGCCATAAGGGATCACGGGATAGACGGGAACACCCAACGGTTCTGCGGCCTCTCGTGCCACACGCTCTGAATTGATGACATCGACGCAGAGGGAGAGCTGCGCGTGCTGTTCGACCGAACCGATCGGCAGGACACAGCGCGTGTCTCTCGCGACCTGGCGTTCGACATCCATCCAATTCATGTCCGAAATCATCATAGCTTCTTATTCCGTCCCGGAGGGGTTGAAGTCTTTGGGAAATTCATCCGAAAGCGGCGCGGAGTTCAGCACGACCTTGGCAAGCAGATGAGACAGAGTCCGCTGTTCATCGTCGCTGAGACCGGTCAGCATCTCTTGTTCGCGGCGCTCGAAGGCCGGCAAGGTTCGCCGGAAAAGAGCTCGGCCTTCATCACTCAAAAATAGAGCCTGCCCCCTTCCATCGCCGGTGCCACGGCGCCGGGTGATCAGTCCGGACTCTTCGAGCTTCGCGATCGCGCGCGAAAGGCTGTTTTTAGGGAAGCCGGAGGAACGGGCGATGTCACGGGCCTGGCCGCCCTCGCAGAGCGCCAGGGAATAGACGACCATATATTCGATCCGGCTCAGGCCCTCGGTTTTCTGAACCCAGTCATAGCAGGCACTGTTGTAGCGGAGAGCCAGGTAGTTCAGCCGAAAGGAAAAGGGACAGGGGTTCCGCCAGAGCTTGGCTTCGGTCATGAGGTCCATGCCCGACACGCTTACCGGCCGCAGCGGCGAAGAGGGTTCAGACTGAAATGACATTGTGCCCGATTGCTTTTTTTTAGAGTTTCATTAGTTCCATATAGAACTTGACAGACGGACTATTCCTGAACATCGTCAGGATTACAAGTTCCATATGGAATTAAAAATAATGTTTCCACATTCCGTAACAGGGGGAACCATGAAAACGAAACGACTATTTGCATCCGCGGCATTGGCACTGGGTGTAACCTTTGCAGCCGGATCCTTTCCTGCTTCGGCGCAGGCCCAGACACTGACGATGGGTGTGCGCGGCGGTCCGGAATCTCTGGACCCGCACTTCTCGGCCCTGGGCAGTCATGCCGAGGCGGCAAAGCACATCTACGACACGCTCGTCTGGTCTGGTGACGATCTGCAGATTGAACCTGGTCTGGCAACGTCCTGGAAGGCGCTCGACGAGACAACCTGGGAATTCAAACTCCGCGAGGGGGTCAAGTTCCACGATGGCTCCGATTTTGATGCGGAAGACGTCAAGTTTTCGATCGAACGCATCCCCGTTGTCAGCGGACCGACCACCACCACGATCTACGTCCGCCGTGTCGCGGAGGTCGAAATTGTCGACCCCTATACACTTCACATCAAAACCAACGGGCCCGCGGCAACCCTGCCCTACGACTTCGTGCGCCTCTTCGTCGTCAGTTCGGATGCGGCCAAGGATTACTCTACGCCAGAGACCGCCGCCGAAGGCTTCAACGCCGGTCCCGCCGCAGTCGGCACCGGCCCCTACAAGCTGGTCAGCTGGGAGCCAAAAGGCGATCTGGTTCTCGAACGCTTTGACGATTACTGGCGCGGGAAAGGTCCCTGGGCGAGGGTGATCCGCAAGGAGATGCCGAACGACAGTTCACGGCTTGCCGCCTTGAAATCCGGCCAGGTGGACGTCATCAATTACGTGTCCTCGATTGACTACCTAGCCCTGCAGCGGGATTCCAGCGTAGAGGCGGTCATCGGTGACAGTGTTTACATCATGAACCTGCAGCTCGATCAGCGGGAAGATACGCCGCTGGTTCGCGCCAAAGACGGCTCCAAACTGGACAAGAACCCGCTGCGAGACCCACTGGTGCGCGAGGCGATCGATCTGGCCATCGACCGCGACGCCATGGTGAACATTGTCCTTGAGGGTCTTGGAAAACCGGCCAATCAGATGATGCCCCCGGGCTTCTTCGGCTCCAGTGAGGAAATTCCGGCGCGCAAACACGATTCCGCTCAGGCCCGCGCACTGCTCGCAGAGGCGGGTTATCCTGATGGGTTTGAGTTCGATCTCTACTGCACTTCAGACCGGCTCCCGGGCGATGGCGCGATCTGTCAGGGACTGGGCCAGATGTTCAGCCAGATCGGCATCAAGACCAACGTGAACGCGATTTCGAAAACCGTTTACTTCCCCGCGCAATCCCGCCTGGAGTATTCGGTCTTCATGAACGGCTGGGGCACGCTCACGGGTGAAGCCTCCTACACTCTGGGGTCCTTGGCACATTCTAATAACCCGGAAGTGAAGATGGGTGCCTTCAACCGCGTCGCATACAAAAACGACGAGGTGGACCGTCTGCTTCAGGAAGGCGCAACGACCCTCGATCCCGACGCCCGCCGCAAGCTCTACGAGCAGGCCATGATCGCAACCATGGCTGACAGGGTATATATCCCGGTCGTACAGCTGCAAACCGTCTGGGCGGCAAAGGCCAACAGCGTGATCTTTGCACCCCGCTTCGACGAAGATACTCTAGCATTCTTCATCAAAGCCAAGAACTGAGTCGGCGCCTGGAATTGAGTTAGGGCCAAGAACTGAGTCGGGCGAGCCGGAGATTGACTCTCCGGCTCGAACCTCCCTCTGCGAGGGTAATGAGCGGGCAACGGGCAGGTACCGGATCGAATGCTGGGTTTTGTGATTCAACGCCTACTTCAGGCGGCGGTCGTCATGGCGGTCATGTCGGCAGTCGTCTTTGTTGGCGTCTATGCCATCGGCAATCCGATCGAGATCATCATCCCGCCCGAAGCGACGCAGGAAATCCGTGAAGCGACCATCAAGCGGTTCGGCCTGGACCTGCCGCTTTGGGAACAGTACTTCATCTTCGTCACCAACCTCCTGCAGGGCGACTTTGGACGCTCCTTCATCTACAACGTGCCTGTGTTGGAGCTGATTGCGGGACGTCTCCCCGCGACCCTGGAACTGGTGCTGATCTCGGTCGTCACGGCAACCCTGCTCGGGGTCGGCCTTGGCGTCTATGCGGGCTATCGGCCAGAGAGCTGGATCGCGCGTGGCATTATGGCGGTTTCGGTGCTGGGGTTTTCAGTGCCCAGTTTCTGGGTGGGTCTGATTCTCATTCTGATTTTTGCCGTCAATCTGGGATGGCTGCCGGCCGGCGGCCGGGGCGAGGTGGTGAGCTTCCTGGGAGTGGAATGGAGTTTCCTGACCCCTGACGGCCTCTCTCACATCTTCCTGCCGGCCTTGAACCTCGCATTCTTTAAGCTGGCCATGATGATCCGTCTTGCCCGGGCGGGAACGCGGGAGATCATGCTGACCGACACGATCAAGTTCGCCCGCGCCGCCGGAATTCCGGAGCGTCAGATCCTAACGCAACATCTCCTCAAGCTTATTTCGATCCCGATCATTACGGTCTTTGGCCTGGAACTGGGCTCGACGCTTGCCTTTGCCGTCGTAACCGAGACGATTTTTTCCTGGCCGGGGGTCGGCAAGCTGATCATCGACAGCATTACGGTGCTCGACCGGCCGGTGATGGTGGCCTATCTGATACTGACGGCGCTGCTCTTCGTTCTGATTAACCTCACGGTGGATCTGGTCTTTGCCCTCATCGATCCACGCATCCGTGCGAGAGGCGCATAATGTCTGAGCAGCAGTCTCCTTTCCGCCGCTTCTGGTCGGAATTTCAGGAAAACCGCTTCGCGGTGCTGGCGCTGATCGTCGTTGTCGTCATGGCGCTTCTGGCATTCTTTGCACCCCACGTGGTGCCGCAGAACCCCTACGACCTGGAGAACCTGTCGCTGCTCGATGCGCGCCGGCCTCCCGGCTTTGTCGGCTCAGGTGGCTATAGCCATCTTCTGGGCACCGATCCTCAGGGCCGCGACCTGCTGTCGGCTATTCTCTACGGCCTGCGCATCTCCATCCTTATCGGACTGGCAGCCGGCGTCGTCGCCCTGGCGCTCGGCACGACGGTTGGCATCGCCGCGGCCTACGTCGGCGGACGGCTTGAGAGCGTCCTGATGCGGATCGTCGATCTTCAGCTCTCTTTTCCCGCCATCCTTCTCGCGCTGGTCCTGGTCGCCCTCCTGGGACAAGGCAAGGGGCAACTGATCACCGCGCTCGTGGCAGCACAGTACGCCTATTTCGCCCGGACGGCCTATGGGGCAGCCAAAGGCGAAAGGCGTAAGGATTACATCGAAGCGGCCCTGGCGACGCCGCTCTCGGGCCGGCAGGTCGCCTTCCGCCATTTGCTGCCGAACTGCCTGCCGCCCCTGATCGTCGTGGCAACGGTCCAGATCGCCAACGCGATTTCTCTCGAAGCCACCTTGAGTTTCCTCGGCCTGGGTCTGCCGGTCACCGAACCGAGCCTCGGGATGCTGATCTCCAATGGTTTCCCCTACATGATGAGCGGCCGCTATTGGATCTCTGTCTATCCCGGCATTGCGCTGATTATTCTGATCGTCGCCATCAATATGGTCGGCGATCAGATCCGCGATCAGTTCAATCCGAGGCTCCGCAAATGACCGCGGTCCTGGAGGTGCGGGATCTGCGCACGGAGTTCAACACCCGGGCAGGGGTGATCCGCGCCGTCGATGACGTCAGCTTCACCTTGAAGCGGGGCGAAATTCTGGGACTGGTCGGAGAATCTGGTTCCGGCAAGAGCGTAACCGGATTTTCCCTGCTGGGTCTGGTCGATCCGCCCGGCCGTATCACCGGCGGAAGCATACGCTTGAACGGCACCGAGTTGGTGGGCCTGCCGCAGAGCGAGCTGCGCGCTCGGCGGGGAAAGGAAATTGCGATGATCTTTCAGGATCCGATCGCAACCCTCAACCCGCTGCTGACCATCCGCAAGCAGATGATGATGGCGCTCGAGGCGCACCAGCATATGACCACGAAAGCCGCCGAGACACGCTGTATCGAGGTGCTGCAGCGCGTGGGCATCCCTGATCCCGCTGCACGGATCAAGGCCTATCCCCATGAGTTTTCGGGCGGCATGCGTCAGCGCGTCGCCATTGCCATTGCCCTGCTGCACGATCCGGCAGTGATCGTCGCCGACGAACCCACCACCGCGCTTGACGTCTCCATCCAGGCTCAGATCCTTCATGAAATGCGCAGCCTCGCGGCGGAAACCGGAACGGCGATGATCTGGATCAGCCACGATCTGGCCACGGTCTCAAGCCTGGCAAAACGCTTGCTGGTCATGTATGCGGGTAAAGTGGTGGAAGAAGGTGCCACAGGAACGGTTCTGCGCGACCCGCGTCATCCCTATACCCGCGGCCTGATCACTTCTCTTCCAGCTATCGCGAAGCCGGGCGAGGACCTCTTGCAGATCCCCGGAACGACGCCTTCGTTTCTCTCGTTACCGCCTGGCTGCCCCTTTGCGCCGCGGTGCGAATCCGCAGAAGCAAGCTGTGACAAGATGCCGGAGACCGCGCAGAGCGATGAGCGTATGTGGCGTTGTCACTACCCCCTCGGTCTGAGCGGGCCAGACCCACGCGGAGCCCAGCAATGACCGCGTTCTTTCGGATAGACCGGGTTTCGCGCGCTTTTGCACCTGAGATTACCCTTGGGGACCGGATCGCGGCAAAGCTCGGGGCGCGGGTTGAGACCCGATCTCTTCAGGCCGTCAATGCGGTGACGCTCGAACTGGCCAAGGGGGAAACACTGGGGCTGGTCGGGGAATCCGGTTGCGGCAAATCCACGCTGGGCCGGGTCGCCGCCGGTATTCTGCCGCCCAGTTCCGGCACGGTCGCCCTGGACGGCAAGCCGGTCCTTCTCAATGGGCGCAAAGCGACAACGCGTATACAGACGGTTTTTCAGGATCCCTTCGCCTCGCTCGACCCAAGGATGAAGGTTGGAGAGACCGTCGCCGAAGGGCCGGTTGCCCATGGCCTGGTTTCGCAGGCGAAAGCTGGCGAATATGTCTCGGAGTGGTTTGCGCGCGTCGGACTGGACCCTGCCTTCGCAGGCCGCTACCCGCACCAGTTCTCAGGCGGCCAGCGTCAGCGCATCGCTATCGCCCGGGCCCTGGCGATGAAGCCCGATCTCCTGATCTGCGATGAGCCTGTCGCCTCCCTCGACGTCTCGATCCAGGCCCAAATTCTCAATCTCTTTTTACATCTGCGCCGCGAACTCAATCTGACCTGCCTTTTCATCAGTCACGACCTTTCCGTGGTGCGGCACGTCAGCGACCGTATGGCGGTCATGTACCTCGGACGCGTCGTCGAGCAAGGCGAGACCGCTCAGCTCTTCGAAACGCCTGCCCACCCCTATACCAGAGCATTATTGGCATCGGTCCCCAAGTTGACCCTCGACGACGAGGCTATTGTCCACTTCGAACCCATTGAGGGCGAAATTCCGTCCCCTCTCTCCCCGCCGCCCGGCTGCCATTTCTCTCCACGCTGCGCGTTTGTGCAAGAACGTTGCCGCAGGGAGGCACCGGAACTGCGCGAAGTTCAGGAACGTCGCTTCGCGGCCTGTCATTTTTCCGAGAGTCTGATCGAGCAAGGATCGAGTGATTTCAAAGGCTTTGACAGATAGCCCCGGGAACTCCAGCGGCGTCGGGACGAAAGCTGTGTCGTAGAAGCCGGCTGGGTCTTGTCACCGTAACCGCCTGATGGTGTCAGCTTCTGCGCTCCTTCACCAACTCGATACTGCTTTCTTCCGCTTAACGTCAGGAAACCGCGAGTCTCTGGAGTTCTTCGCGCAAGCCGCGCCAAGCCGGAAATGAGCCGATCCGGCCGAAAGCTGGGCCTTAATTCGTTGATTTTGCGAGAAAAAATTTGGTAGCGGAGGAGGGACTTGAACCCCCGACACGCGGATTATGATTCCGCTGCTCTAACCAGCTGAGCTACTCCGCCACAAACATCGGATGATGCCGTCAGAGGCAGGCGTATAGGGCGTCAGACGCCCCTCTGTCAAGGGTCTTCAGAGAGATTTGTGACCTCACGCATTGCCACGCCGCCCGACAGGCAATCGGGTTTAAACGGAATTGCCGCAGATGCCCGGTAGTCGGGGCAAATCTGCTCAAGCTCCCCAATCTAGCTCTGTCGAATTCGCAGGTCCTTGCGCTCATCCCTCTGCCGAAGGTGCAAGACAGACATTTGCGCCATTGGATTATCGGGAAGGCCATGTTAGCTATCGGGCCTTATTTGGTACAGGGACCTCTGGAATGAATACTAAGCCTTCCGCCGCCACGGCGAAATTCGACGATCTGGTGCGCGAGATGCAGGAATTCGGCGCCGAGCATCTGATCGCAATCGGGCTGAAAGACGATGGAAACGGCGGCTACGACGTTCGGGGATTTGGAACGGTCCAGGACAAGGAGTTCACCTGCGAAGTCCTCCGTCAGATGCTCGCAAGCATGGAACGCAGTTGAAAAAAGGCTAGACGGGGTTCTATCGTACCAGAGAGCTTAGGCGTGCAGGTTGGGCGGCTCATCTGGCGCAACTTCCCTCCCCCACCCATCCGGCAAAACGCACCCGCAGCGGAAAACGAATAAACAACCGGCCAAGAGTTCCGCCGGATTGACGAAATCCCGGTCTCGTCAGCTCAGATTGGCGATCGCCATCACGAAGGCCAGCCAGATCACTACACTTATAAGCAGGATAAATGCCGTCGAGCGCAGTGCCGGCCATTTACCGTTTTCACCCGATCCCGCATAGTTGCGGAGATCCTGATGATCCATCTTGTCCATCCTCATTTCCCTCAAACGGATCCGCTATACGGCTATCGTTTGCGAATCTCTAGTTGGAGCAAGCGTAACACGACTTTATTCAAATTTTAAATATCTCGTTTGAAAAAAAATCAACCATCAGGGCAGAAGAAAACTTCCTCGAATCAAAGAGTTCTATGCTTAAGAAACAGATAGAGTTCCTCTATTTATGCTGGAATTACAGAATGATACTCGCGTAACACGTCGAGGGTTTTCCAGCGCGCGCCTGGCCGTTCAGCCCTCACCGGGACAAATATTTTTTTCGGATCCGTCGCATGGAGGTTTGTTCAAAGGCCCGGAACGACATTTGAAAAACAACCGCGAATCGAGCCTTATGCAGGTTGTTTTACCTCTTTGGCTAGGGCCCCGAGTCGCCGGAAATTTTTTTGAACAGCCTCAGAGTTGTTTTTCCTTTGATACATTGCCACCTCTGCGGCTCTCAAAGAGGAGCCACTGACCCGAGTAGTGTTATTCTCCTCAAGGAATTTCGGGGCGGCTTGAAGGACAGAACCTTCACGGAAGTAAATCAGCGTCAAGCCGGATCTTGACCCTCCGGCAGCGCCCTTATCCGCGTGACGAAACGTCTCGCTGATTTAGATATTATTCACCGGACGAAAACTGCAGAATGCCGGTGGGTTCGGGCTTGAAGAGCATTTAGTCCTGATAGAGGCGATCGGACAAAGCGAGCAGGCCCTCTTGGCTGACTCTGGGGGAAATCTGGATATGGCGTATGCGTAAACAAGATTATGGGACCAACGAGAATCCATCATCTTCGAGCGGACAAGCCCTGGAAAGCCGCACCGCGCCGCCCCGCGACGCGGCCGCGATCCATCCTTTGCGCCACGAAGTCATGGCCGAAACCAACGCCCGGCCAGCCCTGCCGGCGGCGACGCCCTGTATCTGTGAACACCTGGTCTTTCTGTCCGGTGAGCTCGACGCGCAAAAAGACTGGGAGAATGTCCGCCGAGTCGCGCAACAACTTGGCAAGACACTAGGCGACGAGGCTCAGCAGCAGTTGGTCCTCGAGAATGACAACGTCATCTTCAAATGGGAACGCCACACCGAGTTTTGCTCTTACACCGCCTTGCGTAAAGATCCGCCAGACGGCGAGGACAGTGTGTTCGGCAGTGCCATCAACATTGACCTCATCACCGGCAGTCATGCCGCTCCTCCCGAGCAGCAGGGGGCAGAGTCGCCCGGCACCCTCGTTCAAACGCCCGCCATTAGACCTGGCGGAAAACCGATCGTCGCACTGCGCTTTTACGTCGACACCCCCGAACACTCGCGTTGGTCCGCCTCCGGTGAGACAGATCTTCTGATCGACACCCGTGTCGTTGCGGTGACCGCCAACGGCGGCCGAACGAAAATCATGACGGACTTCAATTTCCATGCTGACGGTTATTCACGATTTCTGGTGCAGGACACGTCCGGCAATGCCAATCGGCTGGGGCGTGTGATCCAGCGCCTGATCGATATCGAAACCTACCGCACGCTCGCGCTGATCACTTGGCCGCTGGCAAAATCCGCGGGCCAGGATATCGGCCACATCGACGGCGAATTGCGCAAGTTGATCCAGGAGATCGGCAGCGAAGGGAGCGACGGTGCCGGTCCGGAAGACCAGGCCCGCCTCCTCTCCGAGCTGACCGCTCTGGCCGCCCGTGCCGAAACAGTCGGCGCCGAGACCAACTTCCGTTTCAGTGCGGCCAAGGCCTATTACTCTATTGTCACATCGCGGCTCGGAGAATTGCGTGAGGAGAGAATCGAGGGTTATCAGCGGCTTTCAAGCTTCATCGAACGTCGGCTTGGGCCGGCGATCCGTAGTTTCCAGGCCATTTTAGACCGCCAGAATTCGACCTCCGAGCGGATCGCCCGTGCGTCCTCTCTCCTGAGAACCAGAGTCGATGTCGAACTGGAACGACAGAATCAGGATCTGCTGGCCTCCATGGATCGCCGGTCGCAATTGCAGTTGCGGCTGCAGCAGACAGTGGAGGGGCTCTCGGTTGCGGCGGTGAGCTACTACTGTATCGGCATTCTGTCCTGGCTGTTGAAAGGCATCCCCAAAGCCTTCATGCCAATCGATCCGGCTGTGATTACGACTGTGGCGGCTCCCTTTATTATTCTCTCCATCTGGCTGATGGTCCGGCGCATCCGAAAGTCGGCACATGACAGCGGCAAGAAACCCTAGGCTTCTGGGTGTTAATCCAAAGGCAAGACATCGCTCCGGCGCCTTCGGATTGAGGAAAGCAACAAAGCGGCAGGATGCATCTGCTTGATCGCGGGTGCGACATTTGTTACCGGTAACATATAGCGGAAGCCGATACTCCATAGCTGGATCACGGACGGAACGACGCCAATCCCCGCACCCGGAAGTTAGACCGGGTTTGTCCTTTTTGGATCTGGCAGATCACCTCTGGCCCAGGGAATCGGCGCCTGACCGCAACTGGTGAAAACCGACGACGAAACGGAACGAGCAATGGCCGACAACGTGGTGGAGCAAGACAACGGCTCCAGATTACAACGCTCGATCATTTCGCGTCCAACCATGGCCGACGTCGCCCGCCTCTCGGGCTTCTCAGCTATGACCGTTTCGCGCGCGCTTAAAGACGGTGCCTCGGTCTCCGCAAAAACCCGCGAGCGGATACTCGAGGTGATAGAAGAGATTGGCTACGTCCCGGATTTGAGCGCGGGCGGCCTCTCCTCCAAGCGCTCGGGCTTTGTGACCGCCCTGGTCCCCACCATCAACAATTCGAACTTTTCCGACACCGCCTGCGGCCTGACCGATGCACTGTCGAAACGCGGGCTTCAATTGCTGCTCGGCTACACCGATTACTCCGCGGCCCGCGAAGAGGAACTGGTTGCGGCCATGTTACGCCGGCGCCCAGAGGGCATGATCCTCACCGGAGGCTTTCACACGCCACGCGCCCGGCATCTGCTCGATTCCGCCGCGATCCCGATCATCGAGACCTGGGATTTGCCTGATAACCCGATCGATCAGGTTGTCGGCTTCTCGAATGCGGAAGCAATCGGCGCGATGGTGCGCGATCTCACCGCGCGCGGCTATCGCAACATCGGTTTCATCGGTGGCTCCAGCAAGCGCGACACCCGGGGGGCCGACCGGCGGGCCGGTTACGAAGCCGCCATGGCGGAGCTGGGCCTGGGCGAAGGCCATGTCATCACCTTTGGCACGCCCCCAATCTCCATGGAACAGGGCGGACAGGCCATCGTGCAGATGATCGGGCAGTGGCCGGAAGTCGACGCTGTCATCTGCGTGTCCGATCTCTCGGCCTTCGGCGCGATTATGGAGTGCCATCGGCGGGGCTGGGCCGTACCCGGCCGGATCGCAGTTGCGGGCTTCGGAGACTTCGAGGTTTCGCGCTGCTGCTGGCCCTCCATTACAACGGTCACAGTGAACAGCTACGATATCGGTAGACAGGCAGGCGAACTGCTGCTTGCAACCCTGGACAAGATCCGCTCGGGCGCCGAGATCCGACCCGCCACACAAAAGATCGACTTCAAAGTCGTCGTCCGGGAAAGCACTTAGGGTCTATCGGGTGTCAGGATAGACCCTGGACCGGCGCTCTCTAAAAAAGGAAAGGATAAAACATGTCCTGGGAGAATATTGAGATCCTCGATCCAAGGATGAAGGATCTGCTGCTGCCGGACTCGCGCCTTGAACGCCATTGCACCGGTGCGGTCTGGAGCGAAGGTCCGGTCTACTTCTCCGAGGGCGATTATATTCTCTGGAGCGATATCCCCAACAATCGCATGCTCAGGTGGTCTCAGGCCGAAGGCATGAGTGTGTACCGCGAACCCTCCAATTTCACCAACGGCCACACCCGAGACCGCGAAGGGCGCCTGGTCAGTTGCGAGCACGGCGGACGACGGATCAGCCGCACCGAACCTGATGGCAGCGTTGTCTGCGTCGTCGATAAATATCAAGGCAAGAAGCTCAACTCACCCAACGACGTGGTGGTGAAGTCTGACGGCACCATCTGGTTCACCGATCCGCCTTACGGCATCATGAGCAACGAGGAAGGCTATCAGGCCGAAAGCGAAATCGGCGCGAATTACGTCTATCGCTTCGATCCGGCGACGGAAGACTTGAGCGCGGTCGCCGACGACTTCGACAAGCCCAATGGCCTCGCCTTCTCACCGGATGAAAGCCTGCTTTACATCTCGGACACCGGGGCGTCGCATGACCCGGAGGGCGCGCACCACATCCGGGTTTTCGATGTGATCAACGGCAAGTCACTCGCAAACGGCCGGGTCTTCGCGGTGGTCGATCCGGGGCTAGCCGACGGCTTCCGCCTCGACGTCCATGGCAATCTCTACACCAGCTCGGAAGACTCCATTCAGGTCTACACCGCCGCAGGCGAGCGGATCGGCAAGATCCTGGTGCCGGAAAAAATTGCCAACTGCACCTTCGGCGGTCCGGAGAAAAACCGGCTTTTCATTGTCGCCTCCTCGTCGCTTTATTCGATCACTCTCAACACCCGCGGAGTTCAGCAGCCATGAGCGAAAACATAGAACCCTATGTGGTGTCTTCCCGGGTGCTGACCCACCACGGCGCACTCACCATGCTCTCGGCAGCGGTCGATCACGCGACCCAGCTGCAGGTTCCTCAATGCATTGCAATCGTGGACCGAAGTGGTGAGGTGATTGCTTCTCTGCGCATGGACGGAGCCAAGTTTCTCAGCCTGCGCAGTGCGACCGCAAAAGCCAGAACGGCAGCCTCCACGAACGCAGAGACCGGCAACCTCGATATGACGATAGGCCTGGCGCTAGGAGCCGCGACGGAGGGCGGCATGACGCCCCTGCCCGGTGGCCTGCCGATCCGTTTCGAGGGCGAACCCATTGGCGGCATCGGCGTGGGTTCAGGCAGTGGCGATCAGGACCGCGCGGTCGCCAGGGCGGCACTGGAAGCGATCGGCGCGGATATGGACTTTTAAGTCGGGCTTATTTTGAATCGGCACCAGCCCGCACCCCCTCCCGGCCACCCCACGACAGTATGCTAAGGGTGGCCGGGAGGGGGTGCGGGCTGGTGCCGTCGCAACAAAAAAGCACACTAGTCGAACGAAAGCTGTACTTTCATCGCCCGCGAGCGGTCACCGGCCAAATCAAAGGCCTGCTGCGCGTTATCAATGGAAATCACATCGGTCAGCAAGGGTGCGGCATCAATCAGGCCCCGTGACAGGAAATCGACCGCCCAGGCAAACTCCTCGTGAAAGCGGAAGGTGCCACGAATATCGATTTCCTTGGAGACGATGAGCCCCAGCGGCAGGCTGACATCACCACCGACCCCGAGCTGTACCAGAACCCCGCGCGGCTTAAGCGCACCCAATCCGGCCACGATTGCCCGGTCATTACCGCTGGCCTCGATCTGGATGTCGAAGGTGCCTTTGTTGGCCGCGTAGGCCTCCAGACGCTCCGGGTTCTTGGCCACGTTGATGACTTCGTCGGCGCCGACTTTCTTCGCGGCGACCAGCGGTTCATCCATCACATCGGTCGCGACGATATCCTTTGCTCCGGCCCGTCGCGCGGCAGCGACCGCCAGTGCTCCAATGGGCCCGGTCCCGGTCACCAGGACCTTCTTTCCAATGACCGACCCCGCGCGTTTCACCGCGTGCAGACAGACCGAGAGCGGTTCCGCAAAGGCAGCTGTGGTCAGATCGACGTTTGCCGGAACGGGAAAGCACTGCGCTTCCTTGGCGACCAGCATTTCCCGAAAGGCGCCCTGAACATGGGGAAAGCGCATGGCGCTGCCGTAGAAGCGCATATCGAGACAGTGATTGGGCTTACCGTCCAGGCAGTAGCCGCATTCGCCGCAAGGCACGCTGGGATTGACCGCAATCTTGTCGCCAACCGCAACAGAGGAGACATCTGTGCCAATCGCGTCTACCGTACCGGAGATCTCGTGACCCAGGATCATCGGCTCGCGAATGCGCACCGCGCCGAAGCCGCCGTGCTGGTAATAGTGCAGATCCGACCCGCAGATACCGCCGACGCCGATGCGGACCTTCACGTCCGTGGCGCCGATCTCACCGGTGGCGACATCATCAACCCGCAAATCGTTCGGCGCATGTATCGTAACCGCACGCATGACAGAAAATTCCTTTCAGCTTCGCGCCGCGAACCGCAAGCGCGCTATTGTGGATCAGACGACCGGCGTCAAAAGCTCCGCGCCCTCGAAGTGCGCGACCAGGTTATCAAGAACCAGTTTGCCCATGGCCCTACGGGTCTCCAGGGTCCCGCTGGCGTGATGAGGCTGCACCACGACATTTTCGAACTCCAGGAGCCGCCGGTCCATATCCGGCTCGGATGCAAAAACGTCCAGCCCTGCGCCGCCGATGCGCTTTTGGGCCAGGGCGTCGATCAGTGCCTCCTCATCCACCGTAGAGCCACGGGAGATATTAACAAGAACCCCCTGCGGCCCCAAGGCTTCCAGGACGGAGGCGTTGACGATGTTCCGCGTGCCCTCGCCGCCCGCGCTCGAGATCACCAGGAAGTCCGAAGCCGCCGCAAGGGCCTGTGGCGTTTCCATGTATGTGGCATCAAGGCCTTCGCGAGGCGCACGATTATGGTAGGCGATCGACATGTCGAAACCACGCATGCGCTTCGCCAGAGCCGCACCGATCCGGCCCATGCCCAAAATGCCGAGGCGCTTGCCGGTCACCCGGCTGGTCAGTCCCATAGCGCCTTCTTCCAGCCATTTTCCCGAACGCACATGGGCATCGCCCTGCGGAATGCGACGGGCGGCGGCCAGGATCAGCGCCACGCCCATGTCGGCCACGTCATCGGTCAGCACATCCGGTGTATTCGCCACCCGGATGGAGTTGGCACGCGCATGGTCCAGGTCGATCCCGTCAACACCTACTCCGAAACAGGAAATCATCTCCAGCTTCGGCAAGCGTTTCATGAGCGCCGCATCGGCGCCCAGGTCTCCCCGGGTCGCAATGGCCCGGATGTTGTCGGCTTGCGCCGATATCAGGGCGTCGGGATCCGCGGTTTCCCAATAGCGGTGCAGGGTGAAGCCTTCTTCCAGGGCATCCATATCCCATTGAGGCAAGGCACCCATTACCAGAACATCAGGCTTCGACATGAAAAGCTCCCGCACACTCAATCGGATCAAACTCAAATACTGGGAGCAGATTCACCGGCCCGCTGAACCGCCAATGGCGATTCCATCCAAACGGGATCTGCTCAAAAAACGTTATCGATAACATTGTAGGGTAAAACCTCGCTTTGACAAGGCCACTCGCCCTTCTTCGCCTATTGTCACTGTCACTGATTTTTGATCTCCACCAACTTGACAGTGTACTATTGTTATCGATAACATAATGACTGGTTTTCAACGTTGCGCCCGCATGCACAAGGGGTCCGGGACAAGACATCACGCGATAACGCGAAGGGAACGGACAGCTCGGAAAACCCACGCTAGAAGAGTAAGAAACAAGAGCGAAAACAACGCAGTCACCGCCTTTGAGTTCCGAGTCATCGGCTTGTTCAACATCTCGTCACTTGGAGCCCGCATGAGCGCAGCCCTGTTTGACCTCTCCGACCGCATCGCGCTGATTACCGGCTCAAGCCAGGGTATCGGATACACACTGGCCAAGGGACTGGCCGGCGCCGGTGCGACCGTCGTTCTCAATGCCCGCAACAGCGAAAAGCTCGAAGCTGCGGCAGAGCGTCTGCGTTCCGAAGGTGCAACGGTCCACACCAGCGCCTTCGACGTCACCGACCAGAAGGCCGTCACCGCCGGGATCGTGGCCATCGAGACCTCGGTGGGCCCGATCGACATTCTGGTGAATAACGCTGGCATCCAGCGCCGTATGCCGCTCGAGGACTTCCCCGCCGAGACCTGGGACGAGCTGATGCGCACCAACCTGGACAGCGTATTTTTTGTCGGCCAGGCCGTGGCACGTCGCATGATCCCCAGAGAAGGCGGCAAGATCATCAACATCTGCTCGGTCCAAAGCGAGCTTGGACGTCCCTCCATCGCCCCCTACACCGCCTCCAAGGGCGCGGTGAAAATGCTGACCAAGGGCATGGCGATCGACTGGGGAAAACATAACATCCAGGTCAACGGCCTGGGTCCGGGCTACTTCAAGACCGAACTGACCGAGGCTCTGGTCAAGGACGAGGCTTTCACGGCCTGGCTGGTCGGCCGGACTCCTTCGGGCCGCTGGGGCAACGTCGAAGAATTGATCGGCGCCGCCATCTTCCTCGCCTCTCCCGCTTCCAGTTTCGTGAATGGTCATGTGCTCTATGTCGACGGCGGTGTCACAGCAACCCTCTGATAACGGCTTGCCGCTCGGCATCGTCATCATGGGCGTGTCGGGATGCGGCAAGACCACCATCGCCCGCTCACTGGCGCGCAGTCTGCGCGTCAAGTTTCTGGACGCAGACAAGTTTCACCCTGCGTCGAATATCGAAAAGATGAGCAGCGGGACGCCCCTGACGGATTCAGACAGAGAGCCCTGGCTCGACGATGTCGGGGCAAGACTCGCAAGGGAAGCGCAGGATCGCGGCATAGCGGTTCTCGCCTGTTCCGCTCTGCGCCGAACCTACAGGGAGCGGCTGAAACGGGCTTCCGGCCTGGATCTCCTGTTCATCCTGCTCGACGGCTCGAAAGCCGTTCTACAGCGCCGGGTCGGGCGGCGCACAAGCCACTTTATGCCGGCCACGCTGCTGGACAGCCAACTCGCGACCCTGGAACGGCCGGATCAGGACGAGCGCGCTTTTGCGGTGAACATCTCCCAACCGGTCAAGAAAATGATCGAGGAGATCCTGAAGGCTCCGGACTTGCAAAACAAACGGACCCATACGGAGCAAGATCAGGCACTTGCCGAACCCGGTACTGAATGAGGCTGCCGGCATAGGCAAAAGATAAACCGGCAGAGCGCGCAACTGGGCCGAGCCGGAAAAGAAAAAGCCGTAAACAACGGCGTTAACCTTGGGAGGTAAGAGATGGTGGCGGAACAGCCACTCCTGCGCTTTGAAGCCATTAGCAAACGCTTCGGGGGGACGCTCGCGCTCGACGCCGTTTCGCTGAACGTGGAAGCCGGTGAAATCGTCGCGTTGCTCGGTGAAAACGGCGCAGGCAAATCCACGCTGATCAAAACCCTTGCCGGTATTCATACGGCTGATGGCGGCCGCATTCTCGTGCGCGGCGAAACCTATCAACACCGTCCCTCGCGCTTTGGCGAGCGCCAGACCGTGGCTTTCATTCATCAGGACCTCGGCCTGATCGAATGGATGACCGTGGCCGAAAATATCTCTCTCGCCCAGGGCTTCCCGAGAGGTCTTGGGGTCATCAAATGGTCCGAGACCGAGAAGCTGGCCGAACGGGCCATCCAGGCCATGGGCTGCGATATCGATCCGACCCGGCGGGTGCAGGAACTCTCCCGGATCGAAAAGTCCCTGGTGGCCATCGCGCGGGCTCTGGCAGTGGAAGCCGATCTCCTGGTGCTGGATGAACCCACCGCGAGCCTTCCTGCCGACGAAGTCGAGCGTCTTTTCACGGCTCTGCGCCCTCTGCGCGAACGCGGCGTTGGCATTATCTACGTCTCTCATCGTCTTGACGAAATCTTTCAGATCGCCGACCGGGTGGCGGTTCTGCGCGACGGGCGGCTGGTAGGCGAGCGCGCCATCGCCGAGACCAGTCCGCGTGACCTGGTCGAGCTCATTGTCGGGCGTCCCAGCGACGAGATGTTTCACAAGGCGAACACTGAGCCCGGCAGACTGGTGCTGGAAGTCCGCGACTTTGTCACCGAAAGCGCGGGCCCCTTGAATTTCGATGTCTATGAGGGCGAGGTTCTCGGGCTCGTCGGCCTGCGCGGCGCCGGTCAGGAATCCGTCGGACGCGCGCTCTTTGGCTGCGAAGCCCATGCGGGGCGGGTCCGGTTGGATGGCCTGGAGCCCGATCTCTCTTCGCCGCGCAGCGCGCTCGACAGTGCGATCGGATTAGTGGCGCGGGACCGGACGGAAGAGTCGGTCGCGCTCTCGCTTTCGGTGCGGGAGAACACCTTTCTCAATCCGGCGTCGGTTGGACGCGGCCTCCTCTCCTTCACCTCCGCGAAGGCGGAAGCCCGGCGCGCTCAGGAAATCGGCGACAGCGTCGGCCTGCGTCCCAACGATCCGGAGCTTCCGGTCGAAGCCCTTTCCGGCGGCAACCAGCAAAAGGTCGTGGTCGGGCGCTGGCTCGCGACGGGCCGGAAGCTTCTGATCGCGGAAGATCCTACGGCCGGAGTCGATGTCGGCGCCAAGGCGGAGATTTACCGGCTGATGAACCAGGCCCTCGCGAGCGGCACGGCGCTGGTCATCATCTCCACCGACTTCGAGGAGGTTGCCAACATCTGCCATCGGGCGATCGTCTTCAGCCGCGGCAAGGTCGTAGAGAATCTCGAGGGCGAGGACTTGACCATCGCCGCCCTCATTCACGCGGCCTCGGCAGCGGAAGCGCCGACAAAGCCCCCGGCGGAAGTCCCAATGAAACCCGCGACCGCGGCCACCAGTCTCTAAACGGATCAAACCATCATGCAATCAATCGAATCAAATGCACTGGAACCCACCCGGCACGAACTCAAGTCCGCCACGCCGGGCGAAAAGCTGATCCGCTTTCTGCCGGTCTACGGCCTGGTTCTGCTGACGGTTTTTCTGATTCTGCTGTTTTCGATCCTGCTGCCGGACACTTTCCCGACACTCCTGAACGTCCGCTCGATCCTGAGCGACAAGTCGATCATCGCCATGCTGTCCCTGGCCGCCATGATCCCGATGGTGACGGGCAAAATCGACCTGACCGTCGGCTACGGAATCGTCCTTTGGCACATCCTGGCGATCAGCCTGCAGACCTGGGGCGGGCTGCCCTGGCCGCTCGCGGTTCTGATCGTTCTTATGCTGGGCGCCTTCGTCGGCTTCTGCAACGGGATGTTGGTCGAGGTCGCCAAGATCGACAGCTTTATCGCCACCCTGGGCACGGGCACCGTCCTCTATGCCCTTGCGCTCTGGCACACCGGCGGACGGCAGGTGGTTGGGATTCTTCCCGACGGCTTTTACGCCATCAACGGCACCATGGTCTTCGGCCTGCCGGTCACCGGCTTCTATGTTCTGGCGATCGCCCTCGCCATGTGGCTGATTTTCGAATACCTGCCGATCGGCCGCTACATGTACGCCATCGGCGCCAACCCCAAGGCTGCGTCCTTAAACGGCATTCCCGTACAGCGCTACACCATGGCGGCTTTCATTTCCTCCGGCACACTCACGGCCCTCGCCGGTGTCATCCTGGCCTCCAAGCTGCGCATCGGTCAGGCCAGCGTCGGGCTGGAGTTTCTGCTGCCCGCACTGGTCGGCGCGTTTCTCGGCTCGACCACCATCAAACCGGGCCGCGTGAACGTCTGGGGAACGATTATCGGCGTCGCCATTCTGGCGGTCGGGATCTCCGGCATTCAGCAGTTCGGCGGATCCTTCTGGGTCGAACCCATGTTCAACGGTGTCACTCTTCTGGTCGCCATCGGCATCGCCGGTTACGCCCAGCGCAAACGCAGCGCGGCCCGCAAACTCTCGCCGCCGCCTGCAAGTGACCCGGCCCCCAAAACACCCGCCGCGCAAGCGGCTTCCGAATAATACACTCAAGCAAAGAGAGGGAGGAGAGATCATGAAAAACCTTGCACTGTCCCTGGCCGCCGCGGCACTCGCGGTAACCGCAACGCACACGACTGTCAGCGTCGCTCAGGACAAAATGACGGAGGCCGAAAAGGTCGTCGAAAAATACGCCAGCCGGCAGGATACCTGGGACGGTCCGACAACCGGCCCCAAAGCCGCCGAAGGCAAAACCATCGTTGTACTGGCCGCCGATCTCAAGAACGGCGGCGTTCTTGGCGTGACAACGGGCATCGAAGAAGCAGTCGAAGCCATTGGCTGGGATGTGCGCGTCATCGATGGCGGCGGATCGGTCTCGGGCCGTCAGGCCGCCTTCAGTCAGGCGCTCGCCCTGAAGCCGGATGGTCTCGTGATCAACGGCGCCGATATTCTGGAGCAAAAAGCCGGGGTCGAGCAGGCCCAGGCCGCAGGCATCAAAATGGTGTCCTGGCATGCCGCACCGGTGATCGGCCCGGTCGACGGCACCGGTGTCTTCGCCAACGTCACCACCGATGCCATGGAGGTTTCACGGGCCGCGGCCAACTGGGCCTTCAAGGACGCGGGCGGCAAACCCGCCGTGGTTATCTTCACGGACTCCACCTATTCCATCGCCATCGCCAAAGCCGACCGGATGAAAGAGGTCATCGAAGATCTCGGCGGCACGGTTCTGGAGTATGTCGACACGCCCATCGCCGACACCTCCACGCGCATGCCGCAGCTCACCACGACGCTCCTGCAGCGCTATGGCGACAAGTGGACCCATTCTCTGGCGATCAACGATCTCTACTTCGATTTCATGGGACCATCCCTCGCCTCCGCCGGCATCAAGGGCGACGGCGCACCCATCAACGTGGCGGCCGGCGACGGGTCGGAGTCCGCCTATCAGCGGGTCCGGGCCCAGCAGTATCAGGCCGTCACGGTGGCAGAGCCACTCAATCTTCAGGGCTGGCAGCTGGTCGACGAATTGAACCGGGCCTTCGCCGGTGAAAAATGGTCCAGTTACGTCTCGCCACTGCACGTTGTGACCCCCGACAACATCGCTTACGACGGCGGACCGGATAACCGCTTCGATCCGGACAACGGCTACCGCGACGAATACAAAAAGATCTGGGGCAAGTAGGTCCGGGTCACAGACTCGGATGCTTGAAGCCGGTGGTGCGGGACACCGCGCCACCGGTTTTTTTCTGCGTCAGCCCCTATTCACGTGCTGCAAAATTCTAATCCTAGAACTAAAATCTGATAGTCTTACCTGCAAATTTGCAGAAAAGACTATCATGGACTGGAACGCTCTCCAACTCATGCTCGCGGTCGCACGCGCCGGGACGCTCTCCGCTGCCTCGCGCCGTCTCTCGATCGATCAGACCACCGTATCGCGGCGTTTGAAGGCCCTTGAGGCCGATCTCGGCACCGCACTTTTCAGCCGGATTGATGGCCGCCTGGTCCCGACCGAAGCAGGCGAACGCGCAATTGCGGCGGCGGAAAGCATGGAGTCCTCTGCCGGGAAGCTTCAGGAAAGTCTCTCCGGCTCTCTGCAAAGCTGCGAGGGCAGCGTGCGGCTTACCGCCGTCCCAATCCTGATGAACCGTCTTTTGATCCCCAATCTGAAACCTCTCCTGGAAAAACACCCAAAGCTACGGCTTGAGACCATCGCCGAAACCGGGAACCTGAGTCTGAGCCGGCGGGAGACCGATCTCGCCCTGCGCTTCGCCCGGCCGCAAAAGGATGCAGGTCTCTGCCGGCGCCTGGCTGATCTGTCTTACGCGCTTTATCGTACAGCGGCGCACCAAGTGACGTCAGACACCTTAATCACTTTCGAAGAGACTCATGCCCATCTTCCCCAGGCGCGCTGGATGGCCAGGCAAGCGGAAAGGGGCGGCATCGGACAGCTGCGCGTCAACGATGCGGAAAGCGCGCTCGCCGCAGTACATGCGGGCCTCGGCCAGTCGCTGCTGCCCGAGATCATCGCGGCCAAGGATCGCTCCCTAAAGCGCGTGACCGAGGGTCCCGCCCTTCTCTCACGCGAAGTCTGGTTGCTTGTCCACCCGGAGGTCCGGCAATTACCGCGCGTTCAGGCGGTCATCGATTGGTTGGAGGGCCTGTTCAGTTTGAATGGGAACGCGTAGACCACAGTGATCTTGACCTATAGCGAATTGCGTTTTTCTTGAATCAGTGCATCTCAAAATCTGCATTCAAGATCAGCAATTTGCTGGTCGAGAGGCAGCGAATTTTGTGTCTGTTTAAACGCAAATTGCTTTAGTCGCACCACTCTCCCGCGATACGGCGTGTGAAATCGCGACGGCTGTATCCTTCAGGTCTTGCAGAGAGCGATCAATGACATCCTCCTGCGCCATCACATTGCTGATCCAAACCAGGCTCAAAACGGCCTGCACGCGGTCATCCTGGAGGATCGGCACCGCGATCGCGCTCAGATCATCGCCATGATCGATCATTCGTCCCCAATATCCCGGGGCCCGGCAGCCGTAGCCGCGCACTTTGGTTTCCTCCAGCTCTCTCAAGAAGGACGCGCTTGCAACGTAGCGGCGCTCTTGCTGCAGTCCCGATTGCCGCAGCCACTTAAGATGCAAGGCGCGCTCTTCGGCCGGTAGAAAAGCGAGATACGCGCGACCCAAGGCTGAAAACGCCATGGAAGGCCGGAATCCGAGCACCAGACGGTTTATGGCAAAGGGCGCCCGAAACCGGCTGGTCTCCAAAATCTCGATCTGGCCCGGTGAGGGCGATATGGCGATATCCGAAGGCCAACCCGCAATGCGCTGAAGCTTCTCGAGATAAGGGGCCGCTACCTCGCCCAGAATGTGTTCGCGCCCGACACGATTGCCCAGATCCTGGACAGCGCGTGCCAACTGATAGTGACCATCGCTCGGCCGCCGGTGAACCCATCCGGCCCCAATCGCCGTGCGCAGAATGCGCAGCAGCGTGGCCTTTGCCAAACCCGACCGCCGATGCAAATCCTCCAGAGACACGGTGGGTTCTGTCCCCAAAAGCTCCAGGATCTGCAGCCCGCGTTCAAAAGCACGGATCGTCTTGACGGACTCAACTCCTGCCATTGGCCGCTTCCTCTAAGTTTCACTTGGTGAAATAGCATGCTGGTGAAGCCGGTGCCAGGACTCGTAGTATTTGGGCGCGCGAACCTCACGCTACAGATGGGGACGCGGGAGGAGACACACCATGCCTGAGCCCCTTTTTGCAGCCAGCAAAGCCAGGGCGCGCGTGCGCGCACCCCTTAAGTGAAATCAAGCGTGATCCTCTCGTTCGATCATGCTTCGCAGCTGCGCGTTTGGCGTTTCATCACGACCTTGCCCTGTCTTCTGCTGCTCGCAACGGCTGTCTACGTTGCCGCCTTCGGAGTCTTCGACGAGGTGATTCAACGCGTCGGCGCACTGCTGCTCGCCGGGCTTATTCTTTTACTCACAGGCGATGATAAAGATAGCCCCTGGCACAAGGCGGACCTCACCATCCGGGCCATCATGCTTCTCGGTCTTTGCCTCTCCGCCTTCTGGTTTTTCCGGATCTCGGAAGAAGTCGAGAGTGGCCTCTATTTCCTCAATGAGGCGGACGTGGTCGTCGCCTGCATAGCGATTGCCGTCGTGGTAGAGCTGGCACGGCGCACCGTAGGCAATGCCATGGTGATCGTCTGCGTTCTTTGCCTGCTCTACGCCGCCTATGGCGAGTCCCTCCCCTGGATTTTCCAGCACGCCGGGGTTTCTCTGGAAGAACTGCTGCAGACCCTCTGGTACAGCTTCGATGGCGTGTTCGGACGGCCCATGGCCGCCGTCACCTCGACCATTCTGATCTTTATCGTCTTCGGCGGTGTTCTGGAAGCCCTTGGCGTCGACCGCAGCATCGTCCGCCTTGCCCTGACTGCAACCGCCCGCCTTCGTGGTGGCCCCGCCCAGGCCGCCGTCATCGCCAGCGGCCTCTTCGGCACCATCTCCGGCAGCGCGGTCGCCAACGTTGTGGGAACAGGCGTCGTGACAATTCCCCTGATCCGGCGCTATGGCTTCTCACCGAAGTTCGCCGCCGCGGTCGAGGCCGGCGCCTCCACCGGCGGGCAGATCATGCCGCCGATTATGGGGGCAGTGGCCTTCATCATGGCCGACATCACGGGCATCCCCTATCTCACCATCTGTCTGGCCGCCCTGATCCCCGCGCTCTTTTATTTCGGCAATCTGCTGGCGGTGATCTATGCGGAAGCGGGTAGGATCCAGGTCGGTCAAAGCGTCCCGGAAGACAGGCGAGTGATGGACCGGAACGAGTGGTGCAAACTCTTCGTCTTCGCGGCTCCCCTAACGATCATCGTGCTCACCCTGCTGCAGGGTTCCAGTCCCGCGCTCGCCGGTTTTTGGGGTTGTCTCGCCGCGGCGCTGCTTGGGCTTCTGCTGGTGCCCGAAAGCCGCGCGATCGCGCCCTGGATCCGCTTTCTGCGCCAGACAGGACGCATCGCCGCGCTGCTGGTGGCGATTGTCGCCGCCGTCGGCATCGTGATTGCGGTGATGAACCTGACCGGCCTGGGGATCCGTTTCGCCGTCGTCGTGCAGACCCTCTCGCAGGGTTCGCTCTTCCTTTCGCTCCTGCTGATGGCCGCCGCCTGCCTCATCCTGGGCATGGGCATGCCGACGGTGCCGGCCTATCTGGTGATCGTGCTGGTGATGGGGCCTGCCGTTCAGAAGCTGGGCCTATCGACGCTGCAGGCGCATCTTTTCGTCGTCTACTTCGGTGTTCTCTCCGCGATCACACCTCCGGTCGCGCTCGCCGCATTCGCCGCGGCGCCGATTGCAGGCGCCAATCCCATGAAAGTCAGTATTGAAACGGTCCGGCTCTGCATCAGCGGTTTTCTTATTCCCTTCGCCTTCGCCTACAAACCGGCATTGCTGCTGGGCACCGGGCTGCCGCTCTGGGACACGCTTCTGGCGGTCGTCAGTCTGGTGCTCGCCCTGCTGATGATCGACTTCGCCATCGCCCGCTCCACACGCACGAACGCCCTGATGGCAGGGCTCTACGCAGTACTTGGGCTCGCCATCATCTTCACATCCAACCTGATAACGCTTGCCGCCTGCGGTCTCGCCGTTCTTCTCTTCGGCTGGACGCTCTGGCACGACAACAGAAACCGCAACAAGGGTTTCGCATGACCTCGGAGGAATATCTTATGAACAAGAAAGTCACGCGCCGCAGCGCACTTAGCGCCATAACAGCGGCAGGCGTCATCCCGATGCTGCCCGGCGGTCTCTCCGCCAAGACCTTCTATCGCCTCTCGACCCTGGGACCGGGCACCACGCCCAATCTGGTCATGACCACCTTTGCGACCATAGTGAACAAGGCGCTGCCGGAGCATGAGATTCAGGTCAACGCCACCGGCGCGGCGACCAAACACGCCCTGGAAGTCGCGTCGGGCAAGACCGACTTCTTCATGTCCTCGCCGACGCTGATGCACCTGATGTCCAACGGCAAGGCCATGTATCAGAAGATCAAGCAGGCCCCCGAGCTGGCTCAGAACGTGCGCACGCTCTTCAACTTTCCCATGGGCATGTACCACATTGTCGTCTACGCCGATTCGGGCATCACCTCGCTGATGGACGTCAAGGGCAAGCGCGTGTTCCTGGGCCCTCCGGGCGGGGCGGCCCTGCGCACCATGACCCGGCTCTTCGAGAACGTCACCGGCTACAAAGCGGGCGAGGATTTCGAGGTTGTCAAGCTCGGCTGGGACTCAGCGGCCCAGGCTTTTCAGGACAAGAACATCGATGTCTACTGCAACCCGACCAACCCACCCAGTCCGGTCATCAGCCAGGTTGCCGTCTCCAATAAGATCCGGCTCCTCGGCATTCCGGAGGACGCGCTGGCCAGACCGGAAGTCGTGAAGCTCTCCAAATCGCCCGGCTTCCGTTTCATGGAAATGCCGCCGGATGCGTACGGCGATGCCCAGGTCAACACCAAACCGGAAACCACGTTGGGGGTCAATGTCGGGGTCTCGACCAATAAGAACCTGCCGGACGACGCCATCTATGAAATGGTCAAGGCCTTCTGGACCGGCCTTGAGGACCTGAAAGCCGATGCCCCTTGGATGGCGGCCATTTCCACCGACAGCGCCTTTGACGATATGAACACCAAACTGCACCCCGGTGCCCTGCGCTACTACAAGGAAGTTGGTCTCAAGGTGCCGGCCGAAGTCATGCCTTAGGCTTCTGCATCATCCGTCACAGCCTTTTTCTCCACAGAACCCGGTTCAGAATGACATGACGAAAAAACCCAACATCCTTTACATCATGGCGGACCAGCACCGGGCGGACTATATGGCCTGCGCGGGGCACCCGACCCTTAAAACACCGAATCTGGATCGCCTGGCGGCGCAGGGCGTGCGCTTTTCGCAGGCCTACGTGCAGGCCCCCGTCTGCGGCGGATCGCGCATGTGCAGCTATACCGGCCGCTACGCCTTTTCCCACGGCGCCTACTACAACAACTATCCGCTGCGCATCGACGAGAAGACCATTGGCGACTACCTGCGCCCCGAAGGTTACCGGGTCGCCCTGGTCGGCAAGACTCATATGCGGCCCGACATGGAAACCTGCGAGCGGCTCGGTCTCGATCCCGAATCTGCGGACGGCGTGCTCATGCGTCAATGCGGGTTCGAGCCGGTGGAACGGGACGACGGTCTGCATCCGGATCAACTGGTCAATCCGAACCTGGCTTACAACCGTTACCTCAAGGAACAGGGCTATGAAGGCGATAACCCCTGGCATGAGTATGCGAATGCCGCCGAGGGCGAGAACGGCGAACTGCTCTCGGGCTGGTTCCTGCGCAACGCCCGCCTGCCCGCACGGGTGAAGGAAGAGCACTCGGAAACCGCCTACATGACCGACCGGGCCATGGACTTCATCAAGGAGACATCGGACCAACCCTGGTGCCTGCATCTCTCCTACATCAAACCTCATTGGCCCTACATGGCGCCGGCGCCCTACCACGATATGTACGGGCCGGAGGACATCATGGAGGCTAACCGCGCCGAGGACGAGAGGGCAGACTGCAACCCGGTACTCGCCGCCTTTATGCAGCATGAGGAGAGCCTCAACTTCTCCAAGGACGAAGTACGTAAGACAGTCATCCCGACCTACATGGGCCTGATCAGTCAGCTCGATCATCATCTGGGGCGTCTGCGCCAATTCCTGGAGAAGATCGGACAGGCTGAGAATACCATCATCGTCTACACCAGCGATCACGGCGACTACCTGGGCGACCACTGGCTGGGCGAGAAGGACCTCTTTCATGACGAGATCATGCAGGTGCCGATGATCGTTTACGATCCGCGTCCCCAGGCCAACAGCACCCGGGGCCGCACGATCGGAGATTTTGTCGAGGCCATTGATCTCGCCCCCAGCTTCCTGGAGTGGTCCGGGGGCGAAGCGCAACCGCACCGCCTGGAAGGCCGCTCCATAGCGCCTCTGTTACAGGGCGCGAAACCGGACGACTGGCGTACGGCCGTCTATGCCGACAGCTGCTTCGCCCTGCGCGATGCCCGCAAGGACCTGGGTCTGAAGCCGGACGGCGCCCGCGCCTTCATGGTCCGCACCAGCCAGTGGAAGTATATGCGCTTCGAGAGTCACCCTCCCGTACTCTACGACCTGCAGAAGGATCCGAAGGAGCTCAATGACCTGGGCCGCTCCAACGCCCATGCCGAGGTGCGCGCGGAGATGGACGGCCTGCTCTTCAACTGGATGCGCAAACGAAAACTCCGCACGACTCTGAGTGACGCGGAGCTTGAGCGGCGTACCGGCGGCGCCAAGTCGCGCGGTATCTATTTCGGGGTCTGGTAACGGTGGGAGTGCGATCGCTTTTGACACCGTTTCGTCAAGAGCGTAAATCGCCCTCCGATTACACGACTTAGAGGCTGATTCACGATTTTCACTTTTTCAGTGAAAAACGATCAGACTCTACTCTCGGTCTGATTCGGACCGGATCTCACGTCTTTATGCGACGGCTCCAGTGCTTCGGTGATCGCCGCGCGCTTGCGCCAGGTCCGGATCCACATCAGCATCACCAGGATCGCCCCGAAGGCGAGCGGCAGACGAAGCCCGATGTATTCGGAAAGCGCGCCCATGATAAGCGCACCTGCCGCCGGCCCGCCGATGAAGATGATACCGTAGAGGCTGAGCACCCGCCCACGCAGATCGCCGTCGACCGCCATCTGCAGCAGGGTCTGCATGCTGACCCCCGTGGCCACCATGGCCATCCCTGCGACCGCCACGCTCGCCAGTCCCAGCCAGATCCAGTCGCTCGCGACAAAAGCGAGCATCGAGAGCGAGAGAAGCAGGGTATTGAGCAACACCAACCGGGTCAGACCACCACCGCCGCGCCGGGCAACCCACAAACCGCTCATCACCGCACCTATGCCGACCGTCGAAGTCAGGAGAGCAAGCGTATCCGCCCCGCCGCCGAAAACCCTGTCGGCGAAACCCGGCATCAACTCGACGAAAGGCCGCACAGAGAGCGAGGCCGTTGCGAGCAGCAGCAGCATCGGCCCGATGCCCGGATGGCGCGCGGCGTAGCTGAAACCCTCGCCGAGCTGCACCCAGATCGAGGGCGGCACCTTGCCTTTGCCCCGGTCCGGGCGGCGCGGCACTCTGATGCGCAGCAACGCGATCAGAAAGGCCGAAAAGGTGAGCGCATTGGCCCCGAACGCACCCTGGACACCCACGGTTACGATCAGCAGACCCGCCACCGCGGGTCCGATAAAGCGCGCCAGATTGAAGATGATGGAGTTGATCGCGATTCCGGTCGAGAGATCCTCGCGCGGCACCAGACTGGGCATCAGTGCCAGACGCGAAGGCTGATTGAAACCCATTGCAATCCCGTTGATCAACACCAGCAGCGCCAGCAACTCGACCGTCGCATTCCCCGTTGCGGTCAGCGCAAAGAGCGCGATCGCCTGACAGAGCGAAACAGACTGCGCGGTCAGCATGATCTTTATGCGGTTATAGCGATCCGCCACGACTCCCCCGAAAGGGCCGACGAAAACCGCAGGCAGAAGATCCGCGCAGGCCACCAGCCCCAGCCAGAAGCCGGATTCCGTCAACTCCCAGGTCAACCAGCCCACGGCAACGCGCTGCATCCAGGTGCCGATCAGCGAGATCGAAGCACCCGAGATGTAGATACGGAAATTCCTGTGTTGCAGGGTGCGAAGAACCCCGCCGAACCCGGCCTGACCTGGCATTAATATTAAGGAGCTTTGATGTGAACAGAGAGCGCGCATTGAGCCACATCCGCCCGAGTCTGGCAAAGCGGCAATGGCAGTCTGCCCATATCATCTCAATGGCGTCATGCGCTTCTGCGTCTTTACGCCTTTGGATTTCTGCTTCAGATTCTCCGATATGTTAGAAATCGTCCCCTGCACCGACATCGAATTCGACGCACTTCACGCGGCTATGAACGCAGCTTTCAGCGATTATCTGGTACCCATGGCCCCTACGCCGGATCAGTTTCGTTTCATGTTGCGCCAGCGCGGCTACGACGAAGATCTCTCCTGGCTGGCGAAATCGCAGGGCAGGGTCGTTGGATTCTGGCTAATCGGCTCAAACGGCGAGACAGAGCGAAAAGCAGCTTACGTGATCGCAACCGGTAGCCTCCCGGAGCATCGGGGTCAGGGGCTAGCAACGCGGATTTTCGAATCAGTGTCAGAAAACCTCGCCACTCAAGGCACCGAAACTCTTGAGCTGGAAGTCATCGATCAAAACACTGCCGCGCGAAAGGCTTATGAAAAACTCGGATTCACTGCCCGAAGAGAGGTGGTTTGCTTCAAGCTGCCTCTGCCGGAACCCGGCTCTTCGGCCCACATCCAGGTGACGGCCCGACCAATCCCGTTTGAGACGATACAACGTGCTGGCCCTACAGCATGGGACTGGCAGCCGACCTGGCAGAACAGTCTTGATGCGCTTGGTCGGATCAGAGACCACATCGAGATCCAGGGCGTTTACATTGCGGAGAAATTAGCAGGTTACGGAATTGTCATCCGCCCGAACGCCACACTCGCGCAGTTGGCCGTCCACCCGGACCATCGAAGGCAGACCATTGGGACCAGCATTCTTGCAGCCCTGTCGCTTCGGCTTGATACTGATAGTGTACAGATCATCAATGCAGAGGCCTCTGATTCCGGTTTTGCCGCCTTTGTCGATAGATGTCAGGGAGTTGCCTCGACACGGCAGATTGCCTTGTCCCTCAAGGTCTGAAAGAACAGAGAATTCTCGCAACAAGGTGCCCTATGAGCCAATCGCCCGACCGTCCTTTGCCCACCTTCTCAGCCCGAGAAACCTTCTTCGGTACCGACAAAACCGGAGACGCGGCAATCTCGATCGCAGGCGTGCCGATGGACATCGCGACCACAAATCGCGCCGGGGCACGCGACGGGCCCGCGGCGGTCCGGCGCGCGAGCCGGATGGCCGGCGGGACCTATCCGGATCTCTGGCCCGATCTTTACAGTCTCGACTTCGCCGATGTCGGCAACTTCTCGCTCATGATGGGCAAGCTGGAGGAGTCCCTGGCGCTGATCGAACAGCAGGCCCTTGAGCATGAGCACCTGATCTCGGTGGGGGGCGACCATCTCGTCACCCTGCCCCTGCTGCGTGCCGCGGCAAAAAAACACGGTGCGCCGCTCGGCCTGGTTCACTTCGACGCTCATGTGGATACCTGGGACGAGAACTACGGCGTCCCCGTTACCCACGGGACCAACTTCCGCATCGCCATCAATGAAGGCCTCGTCGACCCGAAACGCATGATCCAGATCGGCATTCGCTGCCGCGTCGAGCCGGAAGTCTGGCAGTGGACCCTGGACCAGGGCGTGACCATCATCACCGCCGAAGAGGTGCATATGGGCAACCCCGCCGATGTCGCCGCCCGCATCCACCAGGTTATCGGCAGCCGGGAGAAAACCTATCTGACCTTCGACATCGACTGCCTCGATCCCTCCTGTGCGCCCGGTACCGGCACGCCGGAAACCGGCGGTCTTTTAGCCTGGCAGGCGCGTTCGATCCTGACCCGCCTGGGCGGCATCAACTTCATCGGCATGGACGTGGTCGAGGTCGCCCCGGCCCACGACGTGGGTGAGATCACCGCCCTGAACGGCGCATCGGTCATGGCTTTCTATATGGGCCTGCTGGCCGCGGCAAAAGATCAGGCTGGTTAGCAGACTACTCGGCGGTGCCGCCCTGCGTGATCATCGGCTCGGTCTTCTGCCGGATGATCTCAACCAGTTCAGGCTCCATGAAACCGTATTCGTCTGGAATGTCGAGAACGTGAAGGGTCTTAAATTTCAGCTCGTCACGAAACTCAGCTCTGATCCTGGATTGATGTTTTTCCTCCATCACCAGAATCAGGTCGGCCCAACGAATGTCGGCTAGGCTTAATCGACGCCGCGCGTTGCGGCTTGTGCCGGCCGAGCGAACCTCCACGCCGGGCGTTTTACGCCAGACCTCTTCGCCGGTCGGACTCCGCCACTGATTGCGGCTGCAAACGAACAGAACATTCACGGATGCTGCAGTCCTCTGGAGTTTATCGTTACACCCGGTTGCGGCATCACTTGTATTCCGAGTCAGCACGGCGTCCAATCGTACCGAGTTTTGCTTCGGGCAGTTGAGCGAGAGTCAGGTGTGCCCGCCCGCCCATGCCACCATCGACCATGATAAACCTGATCACATCGCCCAACGCTTCCGCGGCCCGAAAAGCAGTAGGCCCAGACCCGAGGTCAACCGCCTTAAAACCAAGATCTTTCGAGAGCTCCGCGACCAGTGATTTGGCGCTGGCGCTGTCGCCGGCAATGAAGGTCTGAGCATTGGAAGCTTCCAGGCTGGCCGGATCGGTGTCGAAGCTCTCCATAGCGATGGTGTTCCAGGCCTTCACCACGAGAGCGTTCGGCGCATTGGCCTGGAGGCCTTCGGCAATAGCATGATCGAACCAAGCGCCGCTGCGCACTTCCCGGCTGTAGTCACGATTATTCAAGTCGATCATAATCTTGCCTTCTAACAGGTCGGGATTCTCAAGAACCTTCGACGGATCTTCTTCGCGTATCGTCCAGATCAGAATATCGCCATGAGCCGACGCCTCGTCATTCGTTCCGGCGCAGGCATTTGCCCCCGCCTGGGTAGCCGCGGCCTCGGCTTGTTCCAACCGCCGTGCACCGAACATCACGGAATGCCCAAGCTGGGCGAGCCGGACACCAAGAGCGCGGCCCATATTCCCCGATCCAATAACAGCTATGCGTTTCATCAGAATCTCCATCGAGTTGTTGCGATGGATCTAACTTGCGCCCGATAATAAATTCTTCCACAATGAATATTATGAATAAAAATTTCACTGAAATTGAACTTAAAAATTACGACCTCAACGCATTGCTGGTCTTCACGGCATTAATGCATGAACGCTCGGTAACCAAGGCGGCAAAGCGGCTGCTTGTAGGTCCTCCTGCCGTAAGCATGACTCTCGCCAGACTTCGCGGGCTCTTCGACGACCCACTGTTTGTACGCGCAGGAAAGGCGATGGAACCAACGTCGCGCGCAGAGCGGCTTTTTGCCCGTATCGGCCCCGCGCTTGGAGAAATCAGCGACGTCATCAGAAGTGATAGCGGCTTCGATCCAGCAACATCATCCAGAACAATCCGCTTCGCTTCGCCCGACGACCTTGAGGTCGTGCTGGTTCCCGCGATTCTTCAGGCAATGGCCAACTGCGCACCCGGTGTGAAGCTGGTGGTACGCTCAGCGGATTTCCGCAATGTCCCTGACCTGCTCGACGATGGCGAGGTCGATGTTGCACTGACAGCAACGCCGCCACAGCTTGAGAAACGTCATCGCTATAGCGTGATCTATGAAGATACATTCACAGCACTCTACGATCCGGCGCAAACAGCAGTCAGATCGCCTGTTACGCTTGAACAATACATCGAAGTGCCTCAGATCCTGTTATCAACCAGAGGAGACTGGCGTGGACCGATCGACGACGCGCTCGCCACGTTCGGTCGAACACGGCAGGTCCTGGCCAGCGTGCCGAGATTCTCGACGATCCCCTTTATCCTGAAATCACGCCCGTCTCTGGTGAACATGCCAAGCAAATCAGCGAGTCATTACGCCAAACTCTATGGGCTCGCCACCTCGGCATTGCCTTTCTCCAGCCCACGCTTCAGCGTCTCCATCCTCTGGCATTTGCGCGCCGAACAGGATCCCGCCGTGATTTGGTTTCGCAACTTGACGGAATCCTGCCTGAAAAAACTGCTGTAACGGATATCGGCAGCAAGAAGCCGCCCTGCTGCAACGTTCGGCTTCTGTCGAGCCGCAGGCTCGCGCCGGCGCTCGCTAAAAACAGCGAAACAGCTATAGCCTGTAATTCTGGAATTTCACTGCCGCATAGGCATAGCTCGATTCTGCCTCATCAGGTCTGCATTCGCCCGATCTTGCTCTATTCCGGACAAAGTTGTGCTCATTCTGGACAATTCCAGCAACTGCCCTTCAATTTTCACTTTTTAGAAGGCTCAATCCACTCCGGCTCAAACAAAAATGAAAGGACCCGAGATGATCCGATACCCCAGTTACAAAGGGCCTTTCAGCGTGCGCGCCGTAAAGATCGCGCGGGTCGTCAGCGCAACTGGATGTCTCGTTCCGCACGAGACGTCGCTGCACCCGATCTACGTTTCCGAACAATGGTTCGATCGCAACAGTCCGGTTGATGGCGGATATTATCTCGTGCTGGCAAACGGCACGACAGGCTACATGGAAGCGGAACTCTTCGAGAACGAGTTCACGCCCGATCACTGAGGCGTGCGGCCTCCAAGTTGGGAACTCCAACCAGAGGGTTTCTCACCTGAACAGACCTTCCACCTGAGCAGGCTTACTGCGCCGTCCAGCCGCCATCGACCGGCAGGGTCGCGCCGGTGATCGAGGCGGCGCTGTCCTGGCAGAGGAAAACGGCGAGCGCGCCCAGGTTCTCGACCTCGACGAATTTTTTGGTTGGCTGGCCGGCCAGCATGACGTCGCGCTTGACCTCTTCCTCGCTGATGCCCCGCGCCTTGGCGGTGTCGGGGATCTGAGCCTCGACCAGGGGCGTCAGAACGTAACCCGGCGCGATGGCATTAACGGTGATGTTCTGCTGCGCCACCTCGAGAGCGACGGTCTTGGTCAGACCGGCAATGCCGTGTTTGGCCGCCACATAGGCCGATTTGTAGGGTGAAGCCACCAGGGCATGCGCCGAGGCGATATTGATCACCCGGCCCCAGCCCTTTTCCTTCATGCCCGGCAGAGCAGCCCGGATGGAGTGAAAGGCCGAGGTAAGATTGATTGCAATGATCGCGTCCCACTTCTCGATCGGGAACTCATCGATCGGCGCGACATGCTGAATGCCGGCGTTATTGACCAGAATGTCAGCTGAACCAAAGGTGCTTTCACAGCCCTTGACCATGGCCTCGATCTCGTCGGGCTTGAGCATATTGGCGGGCGAGTAAGCAACTTTGACCGCGTACTTTTCCTCCAGTCCGGCGCGGATCTTTTCGATCTCGGCGGCATCGCCCAGGCCGTTGAGCATGACGTTCGCGCCCGCAGCCGCGAAAGCCTCGGCAATCCCAAGTCCGATCCCGCTGGTCGATCCGGTGACGACGGCATTCTTTCCGGTCAGCATATTCGTTTCCTCTTGCCTGGGGGTCGTGCCACACGATCCCGCGCCAAATCAATTGTGCACCGCAATATTTGGTGAGCAGAGCCCTTCATGCAAGCCCCTTTTCACCTCTTGAGACCGCCCAACAGCGTTCGGGAAGCAATCACCAATCCAGGTGGATCCTCTCGAGATAATCCAGCACCGCGTCTTCACTGTGATGTCCGATGATCTTGCTTGCACTGGCCTTGACCGCGTCCGTCGCATTGCCCACTGCCACTGCGGTATCGACAGCCGCCAGCATCTCCAGATCATTGGAGCTGTCGCCGAACGCGGTGGTTTCGCGCACATGCAGTGCGCGCTCCTCACGCAGGTGACCGACAAGCCTCTCCAAGGCATGACCTTTATTGGCACTGGGAGCAGCGATCACGATCTCCCATCCGCCGGCATAGTGATTGGCGTAGGTCACGATCAAGACCTCCGGCACCCGCGCGGCAACAACGGCGGCGATCCGGTCGATCTCTGCTTTCGCACCCAGATAAACGAAACAGAAGACATCCTCCAGATCCGGATTGCTTGCAAGCGGGTCCTCCGGCGCTTCTCGCAGGCGGGGGTCGCCGTAGTGGATTTTCTCGTCGTAGAACCACTGCATTCCTTCGTTATGCAGAACCGGGACGAAGAGCGGATTTTCATCGCCGATCAAGCCGGAGACATAGGGCGCAAATCCTTGCTCGAGAAAGCAGTCGTTGATGCTGCAAGCCACCTCCATGCCCAGGCCGTAGTGCTCGAGAATGTGACCGCTTTGCAGGTCGCGCAGGATCGCCCCGTTCAACTCGATCACCGGCAATTCAAGCGCCACGCCGCGAAGCAAGTAGCTAATCGAAGGGGCGGATCTGGCGGTCGCGACCGTGAAGGTCAGCCCATTGGAGATGAGGTGATTCAGGCGCGCAGCAGCCTGAGGGGACAAGGTTCCGTCCGCCCCCAAAAGCGTGAAATCCAGATCGGAAACAAACAACTTCAAAGAGGCACTCCGTTCTGCACTGCCGCGCCTTGAGATCGCATGATCGCTTGCATTAAACCATGGTCTTCAAGCTCCGCGGAGACTTTGTCAAAGGCTTTCAAGCAGTAGTCGCATCTGAGGCTTAACTGGCCCAAGCATCAGCGCTTTGACGGCCATACCGATTGGAAGTTGCAGGGACCTTCAATTCAGAGTTTGCGCCAAAAGCGTTTTTATTGAGAAATTTTCCAAAAAGCCCGGAATTCAGCCGATTGTTAGCCTTCAAGTAATCTTCTGCGCACTTACTCATACCCATAAGCATGCGGACAGCGGAACCGTGATCCCTTTGCGTGGCGGCGCTGGTTCCGACCCGACCCGGGTGACCGCATGCACGGCGGTTTTATTGAGGCAGAATAGCATGACGCAAGACAACCAGGGCGTTCGAAACAAGTTAATCTTCACCGGTCTCTTCGGCGCGGTGCTGGCGTTGCTGTTCGCTGGCGGCATCTTCACCGCCAATATCACTGCAAACCACATGATCGCAGCCCAGGCGGAAAGAACATCCTTGGCCTGGGGCGCCTACATAAGCTCTGAACTCAAACGGATCGAGACCATTGCCGCGGGTGCCGAACTTACCGAGAGCGAACAGAGTTTCCTCTGGGGCGTCAGCCGCTTCGGCGACGTCTTCCGCTTCAAGATCTTTGACAAAAACGGAAACCTGAGCCTCATATCGGATCAGTTGGGTACCACGGCGATCAAGGGTGACGATCTGGGTATGCACAACAAGAAAGCCGCTTCGGTCATCGCCAGCGGCAGCCCCTACACCGAGGTCGCAAGCGGCCTGGAAAAGCCCAACCGGCCCGATGTCTATGTCGAGAGCTATATTCCGATATTCCGGGACGGAAACATCGTTGCCATTGCAGAGGTCTACGTTGATCAGACCACACAGGCGGCAAATCTGAATGCGGAGTTTTGGGAACTCGGCCTCCAGCTCGTGGGTTTGACCCTCGCTGCCTTCCTGTTGCCCTTTGCGGCACTGGGCATCCTGCTCCGGAAACAGCGGCATCAAAACAGTCTTCTGGCGGAAGAACGCAACAAGGCCTTAAGTGCGGAGCGCGCCAAGTCGGCCTTCGTCGCCAACATGAGCCATGAGATCCGCACACCGCTCAATGGTGTGCTCGGGATGGCAAGCCTGCTCCTGGATACAAAACTGGACGACAATCAGCGCCATCAGGCCAACACCATCCTCTACTCGGGCGAATCTCTCCTGACAATTCTCAACGACATCCTGGATTTTTCGAAGATCGAAGCTGGAAAACTCGAGCTCGAGGATACCGAGTTCGAACTGCTCCCAATGCTCGACAGTGCCGTTGAGCTTCTCTCGCCGCAGGCCCACGGCAAGGGACTTGAGATCCCGACTTTTGTCGCGGCGGACGTTCCCAGCGCCTTTATCGGTGACGAGGGCCGTATTCGTCAGGTTCTGCTCAATCTCATCAGCAACGCGGTCAAATTCACTGATAACGGCGGCGTCTCCATCGAGACCGCTGTGCGCCTGGAAACCACGCCACTAAAGAACGGCTCCTCCGATCCGGTTCAGGACGACAATGTCGTTTTGCGTTTCGAGGTCGCCGATACCGGCGTCGGTGTACCGGCCGATATGCAAGATAAACTCTTCCAGGAATTCTCCCAGGCCGATGGCACCGACAAGCGCGCGCATGAAGGCACCGGTCTGGGGCTCGCCATCTGCAAACGCCTTGTCGGACTCCTGGATGGCGAAATCGGCTTCGAGCCGCGCGAAGGCGGCGGCAGCCTCTTCTGGTTCACGGTCGGGATCAAGCGCCAGGAGAGGTCGCCCAGTTGGGCCGAGGAAGTCAGGGACCTGATACAGGGTCAGAAATTCCTGGTGGTCGACGACAATCACGTCAACCGGGCGGTCTTTGAGAAGCAATTGCTTGCCCTGGGTGCCGATGTCACCCTGGCCATCAACGCGGAGACCGCGCTTGCGAAGCTGCGCGATGCGGCAGCCCACGGCAGAGCCTTCGATATCGCGATCATCGATCACTTCATGCCCGTGACCGACGGCCTGGATCTCTGCAATATGATCCGCGCGATTCCCGAGCTGGGCGCGACTCGCCTGATCTTCTCTTCCTCCTCGGGCCAATACAATTCAAATGCTCTCGCCCACACGCAGGGTTTCCATGCCGCGCTTCCCAAGCCGCTGCGTCCTGGGGCGCTGTTGCGTTGCGTCCGCGACGTTTTCAGTGACGAGATCGCTGCGGTCCATCCGCGCAACAGCCAACCCGTCAGCACCGCCGAACCGGCACGCGTCGGGGCAGCCGAAAGCACCCAGCTCAGCCTGGCACTCCCCGGCCTGCAACAGGCGCAGGCTCGGGCTCAGGCTCGGACTCAGGTTCCGGCACTGCAGAGGCCGGGAGAGAGATCACAGGCGCAAAGCAGCTGCGGACCGCAAGAGGTGCAGAACGCCAGAGCCCGCATCCTTCTGGCGGAAGACAATCACGTAAACCAGAAGGTCGTGCGCGAAATGCTGTATGGCGAGGGTTACAGCGTCACGGTCGTCGCCAATGGCGCAGAGGCCATTCAGGCGGTCCGGGATCTGCCCTTCGACGTGATCCTCATGGATGTGCAGATGCCGGAAATGGACGGTATGGAGGCGACGCGCAGGATCCGTCAGCTTGGAAAAAATGCCGCATGCCTGCCGATCATCGGCGTCACGGCCCGCGCTCTGAAGGGGGACCGCGAACGGGTCATGCAGGTCGGCATGAACGATTACATGACCAAGCCGATCAACCGGGTGGAGCTGATCGAAAAGATCGCCTACTGGACCGAAAGCGCGCGCCACATACCCTGTCCGTCGGTGAATGACGGTGAAGACTTGCAGCCGCCGCGCCAGGACGCCAGAGCCTGACGCCGCCTGAACCTGACGCCTGAACCTGACGCCTGAACCTGACGCCTGAACCTGACGCCTGAACCTGACGCCTGAACCTGGCGCCTGAACCTGGCGCCTGAACCTGGCGCCGGGACCTGGCGCCGGGACCTGGCGCCGGGACCTGGCGCTGGGACCTGGCGCCAGAGCCTAACACCGGATCGGATCAAACCACGCCCTCAGATCACTTTCGGCACCACATAGTGGTAGATCGAGAAGAAGTGGAAACCGGCGGCGGCAACCACGAAAAGATGCCAGATCGCGTGGCCAAAACGGAGCGACTTCCAGAGATAGAAGATCACACCGATCGAGTAAGCCAGCCCACCCGCGACAAGCAGTGCAAGACCCATGGGAGCCAAGAGTCCGAAAACCACCTCGCTGATGTAAAATACGGGCAGCCAGCCCATCGCCAGATAGAAGACGTAGGCGAACCTCTCGTAGCGCTCGCTGTGACCGATCACGAAGGCGGCCATCTGAACGGTGATGCCGGCGAATGCCAAAGACCAGATCAGCGCCAGCAGCTCCCACCCCTCGCCGTCAGGCATCAGCAGAAAAAAGGGTGTGTAGGTGCCCGCAATCAGCAGGTAGATACCGCAATGATCCAGCGCGAGCAGAAACTGCTTCAATCGAGGGCGCAGAACCGCGTGGTGCAGGGTCGAAAAGAGAAACAGAAAAACGAGGGCCGTGCCATAAACCGCGGCGGCGGCGAAGCTGCCATCACGCCCGACAGTCTCGGCCTGCATCATCAGAAAGATCATGCCGGTGATGCTGAGCAGCGCGCCGAGGCCATGGGTTGCTGCGTTCAGCCGCTCTTCTTCACGTGAGAAGGTTTCGATGTACATCTTTAGGATCTTACCTTCGAAGTGTGAATATATCTTGACGACCCTGTGGCGATCACGTTGAAGCCGGAGACTGTCGGAGCCCAGGTTGAGGGCTCCTATTCCAGATGCTCTTGCCCGCTCACTTGAGGCGCTGTGCGCAATAATACAACAGCGACCACCGCCACGGCCAGTGGCAGGAGTGCAAGCAGACGCAGGGTCATGACGGGGTCTCCCAGAAAGTCGAAGGCGTAGGACACCGGGATGGGACCGACGGACGCGCCGACCACCGCCACCATCTGCCCGGTTCCCTGAATGCGGCCCAAGTTCAAACGCCCGAAGTAGCGGGGGAAGATATAACCGAAGAGCGTCATCGAGAAGGCGTTGTTCAACCCGAACGCAAGCGAGTAGGCAATCAGCGCCGGAACCGAGGTGACAAAGGTTACAGCCGTCAGCGTCGTCGCCTGCACACAAAGCGCCGCCGCGAACATATAGCGTGTTCGGAAGCGGTCGAATCCGCGTCCGACCAACGGCATGGCAAGGACCATGGAGACCGCGGTGAACCAGAAACCCAGGGTCGCCCACTTGGCGTCCAGGCCCTGAGAGGCCAGAATATTGTATTGATGAAAATGCAGGGCCGTGACCAGACCGGAAATCATGAAAAGGCCCGTCGCAACGATGTAAAAGCTTGGGTGCCGCAACGCCTCGGCCAGGGTGGCACCGCCGAGCGCCGGTGTCTCTCCGTCCGCCGCCTCCGGTGCTGCCGCATTGTCCGGGCGAAGCCCCAGATCCTCCGGCTTATCCTCCACCAGCAGAAACAGCAGCGGCAGCATCATCACCCAGGTCATGACACCCAACCCGATCCAGGCCTCCCGCCAGCCGAAGGCTTCGATCAGGACCCTTGCCAGGGTGGGATGGATCGCCATGGAGGCTGCAAATCCCAAGGCCATCAGACCCATGGCAAAGCCGCGCTTGAGCGAAAACCACTGCGCCACCAGGTTCGCCGCCCCCAGCATCATCGATCCCTGGCCGAAAAACCGCAGCAGTCCGAAACCGGCCACCAGCCAGAGGAAGTTGGCGGCCGCGCCAAAGAAGAGACAGGCCAGCCCGAGCGCAAGCGAGACCCCCATCAGACTGCGCCGCGACCCAAAGCGCTCGACCTGCCGCCCGAACAGCGGCAGCAGAGAGGCCGCGCCTACTGTGGCCAGGGAATAGGCAAGCGCCAGTTCAGTGTTGGTGATACCGAGATCAGCGGCGATCAGCGCGTTGAAGGCGCTGAAGGTATGGGACTGTCCAGGCCCGCTGGCGAAGATACTGAAACCGGCGACGAACACCATGATCCAGCCATAAAAGACCCGCCGGTTCACAGACTGCGCCAACGCCTGACGGCCCATCATACACGCACCCGCCCCTCGCTCATTGCGCCCCCATCACCTCTCTGCCGCATTGATCCAACCTCAATAGCATAAATTCTTTCGATCCGGCGGAGGCAGCATTTGGAACAACGGATGTGTAACTGCTGCAGATTTTGCAGAGACAGCCTTGAAAGTCATTGATTTCGCGCACTGCGCGCAACACATCGGAAGGGTCACAGTAATCGGCAGTGAGTTGGATGAACACCCGGATCGAAACGATAAAGAGTCTGCCGCCGCAAGTCGCCGCGCAAGTGGCGGAACGCGCAAAAAATCTTCATGCCTGGCTGGTTGGCGATGCCCGTTTCATCGACGACCCGGATCTGGTTGTCGAGGGTTTTGTACAACGCCTGATCGACAGCGGCCTGCCACTGGACCGAATGTCGAGTGCTATCCCGACGCTCTATGCCGTGCGCAGTGGCCTGGGCCGGAACTGGAACCGGGAAGACGGCGTGACAACCCAGGAGTTCCCCTGGGACAGCGAAGAAATTTATCAAGACAGTCCCTTCTACAAAGCGCATCAGACCCGGGCCTGGGTCAATTTCCGCCTTGATGAGATTGACGATAGCGCGTTCGGCATCGTGTCCGAACTGCGCAGCGCCGGCTTTACCGATTACATCTGCATGCCGGTCTTCTTTCGTGACGGCACCGAAGGCGGTTTGACCTTCGCGACGCGCAGCCCGGCCGGCTTCTCCGATGCGGACATGGCTCTGCTGCACGCCATCGAGGACGCCATGGCGCTTCTGCTCGACCTGAACAGGGTCTGGATCCTGCTCCGCGAGACGCTGCGCATGTACGTCGGTGACGAGCCGCAAGCGCGTATTCTCTCGGGTCAGGTCCGGCGCGGCGACGTGGTGCATATCCGCTCCGCCATCGTCTTTGCCGATATGCGCGGCTTTACCGCCCTGTCAGGTCAGATGAGCGGTGAGGATACCGTCGCCTTGCTCAACCGCTACTTCGATTGTGTCGTCCCACCCATCGAGGAAACCGAAGGCGATGTTCTGAAATACATGGGCGACGGTGTGCTGGCGATATTCCGTGCCGAGGAAGACGGCAAGAGCGCCTGCACCAAGGCCCTCGCCGCGGCACGGGAAATTCTGGAGCGCGTCGAAAAAGACAGGGCCGAAGCCAACCCGTCAGCGCGCTTCGATATCAAGATCGCGCTCCATTTCGGTGCGGTCGCCTACGGTAACATCGGTTCCGGCGCACGTTTGGATTACACGGTCGTCGGTGGCAGCGTCAATCTTGCGAGCCGCCTGGCCGACCTCGCAGGCAATCTGGACAAGCATATCCTCGTCTCGTCGGACTTCGCGGAACGGCTGCCCGAACAGGCATTCAAGCCGATGGGCGAACATAGCTTGCGCGGTGTGGCCGAGCCGCAAAAGGTCTTCGCACCTGTGGCATAAGCACAGCTCTCGGGCGGGCCGGGTTTCGCTGGTCCTCACTCCAATACGCGCGTGTCACGTTCAATCGAAGAGATGACTTCGAAGGCTGATCCGAGGCAGCGTTTGCAGAGCAAAACGCATTCGGATGAGTCGGAGAATGCTGCTAAACGCGGTACGCGCGAGTATGAAGACCTGCCAGTCTTCTGACCACTTTTCCCAATCATCTCACGGCCAAAGATGATCCAGTCTAAGCAACGCTGCTGTTTTATCCAGGCCTTTCTCATGGTAAAGGCTTGAGAGTTGAAGCGGGTTGAGAACAGGAGCCAGCGCCATGATTTCCCAACTGGTCGGATTGCATAACTGGGTCTTCAGTCAGATCCAGAAACACCTGGAGAATTGGTTTCTCGGCCTTGCCGCCCGCTTCGTTTTCGCCGGCGTTTTGTTGTTTTATCTGCTCAATTCCGCGCGCACCAAAGTCGGCGAAGGCGTGACAGGTTTCTTCACCATTACCGATAACGCCTATTTCCAGATTCTGCCCTCCGTCGTGGAGAGCTACGACTACGACGCGTCGCAGGTTCCCTTTTTTCCCTACGACATCATCGTGGCGGCGGGCACCTATTCTGAATTCATCCTGCCGATCCTGATCACAGTCGGTCTCTTTACCCGCATCGCGGCGCTCGGCATGATCGGTTTCGTCGCGGTGCAAAGCCTGGTCGATATCCTGTTCCACGGCGCGGACGAGAAGACCATCGGCGCGCTTTTTGACCGCTTCTCCGACTCCGTTATCACGGATCAGCGCAGTCTCTGGGTTTTCCTGCTGATTTACCTCGTCATCCGGGGTGCGGGCGCAATCTCGCTGGATCATCTTCTCTCGAGGAAAGCCGCGGCCCGTTAGGATAATCCGGATCCGTCTTTTTTTACGGGCTTATGCGCGGCGCATCAGACAATGCGCCAGTGCGAGCTTGGCGTTGGAACGGCTGATGTCGTGGGCTTCGTCTTCTTCCAAAGCCATCGCTGTCGCAACACCGAGGCCGGCCCCGCCCTGCACGCTCTCCAGCAAAACCGCCTGGCCCCAGGTGAGATCGATCACCGAGACTTCGAAATCGCGGCGCACCATAAGAACGCAGGTCGCATCGTTGATCGTTCCAAGGCTGGAGAGCTTTAAGGGTTCGATCCAATGGGCGTGCCAGAGTTCCGCCACCGCATAGTCCGAAACAAAGACCCGCGCGGCGGGAACCAGGGAGAGCTCCAAACGAATCAGTGCCTCCTCCGACAGTCCGGTGAAGTCATCGGGGGTCATTGCCGGCACCTCCGCGGCATGACGGATCTGATGCATGTCCCACTCGAATGCCGCCATGTCAGCAAGGTACGGCAGATCCCGTACCGCAGGATAGCGAGCGATGAAACCGGGAAAGGCATCACCGTAGTCCATGATCACAGGCGAACTGGGTGGCTCGGCAAGGATAAAATCCCGTGCCATGACAGCAAAGAACTCCGCGCCGACAAGAGCTTCGACTGTGGGATAGAGATCCGCCAGCGCTCTGCGGGTCGCATAGAAAAAATTATTGCGATGAATAGCCAGTGCGGGATGCTCCGACATGGCCTCCATGACGGGTTCCAGGCCTGGAGGCGCAAGCAGGGCCTCGCGCCACTGCACCTGAAGTTCAGACAGCGATAGCATGCTTGGCCGCCTTTGGTTCTATCCCATCGATACAAGCCTGCGCTTTTGCCGCTTCCTCCAGCAAGCGGTCAAGCGCGGGAACATCGGTGTCCCATTCGATCAGGGTCGGAATCGGTCCGCTGCAGGACAGCAGATCCGCATACAAAGCCCAAACCTCTGAACAGACTTCACTGCCGTGATCGTCAATCAGGACCCGACTGCCATTCCATTCGCTTTCCGCATGGCCGGCGAGATGAATTTCATCGACCCGTAACAAATCGATCGCCTCGAGATAGCTCTTTGCTTCGAAATCCAGGTTATTGGCGCAGACGTAAATGTTGTTGAGATCGAGCAACAGCCCGCAACCGCTGCGCCGCGCCAACTCGTTCAGAAACTCCGTCTCGTCCCGGTCGCTTTCACCCAATGGCGAATACTGGGTGGGGTTTTCGATCAAAATGCGCCGCCCCAGCCGGTTCTGCACCAGATCGACGGAGTTGCAAAAGCTGTTCAGGCTGGCTGAGGTGTACGGCAGAGGCAGCAGGTCGTTGAAGAAGATGCCGCCACTGCTGGTCCAGGCGAGATGATCGGAGACCTGAAAGGGCTCATAGCGCTTCACCAGCTGCGCGAGCCGCTCCAGGTGCGCCAGATCCGGGCCTTCGGCACGGCCCAGCGAAAGTCCGACGGAATGAAACGAGAGAGGATAGCGCTCGGCAATCTCGGAAAGCGCCCGATGGTTCTCGCCACCTGCGTTCATATAGTTTTCGGGGTGCAGTTCGAACCAGCCGATCGGCAGGTCCCTTTTTAGAATCTCGTCGTAGTGCTGGGACTTTAGGCTGACCCCAACCGCGGGATCCGGAAAACTCATGCTCTTCATGCCTAGTCAACTCCCTTGCACGGCGCTGGCGACCTTGCGGACAAAGCCCGGTTTGCCTGCTCCTGCGGAGGACGCCACGGCGACGGTCTCAAGTCCGTCGCCGTGAATTCCTGATCGCACGAGCGGCAATGATCAGCGGGTTAGCGTTTCACCGGACGGAGGCTGCCTTTGCCTGCCGGTGTTTCGATGTCCGTACAGGTTCCCTTTGGAACCAGCTTCCAGGCATTGCCCTGATAATCGCGGGTCGAGGTACCGGCGCAGGTTGTGCCGGGACCGGCGGCACAGTCATTCTGACCGGCCTTAGCCACACCATAGCAGCGCTCTTTGTCGCTGGCCTGGACATCACCGGCCGAAGCCATTGCAAATCCAGCCGCCATCGCACCGGCGACCACAGCCATGGAATAACGGGCGCTCCGTGTCTTACCTGACATATCTTTCTCCACACTCTATTCACAAAAGACTCTGAAATGAGGGATGAAAAATACCGGGAAGACCCTAAATATCCGTTTATTTTCAATATACTTAATGGATATTTACCGTAACTCGGCGGTTTTTGGCGCAGGCGTCACGACCGGGCGTTGCACCTCTAGCTCAAGCAGGGTCCGCGGTCCGGGAATCGGAGGCACCTCGTCCCGGTCAAGCCCTTCTCGCCCAACTCCGCACCGCCGTCGTGATGGTCGTCTCCAGTTCGGAAATCTGTTCCGTCACCTCCGTCGCTGCGCCATCGACATCCAGTGCGATCTGACCGGAGTTGCTCGAGACATCGGAAACTTCGGAGATACTGCTGTTGACCTTCTCGGTATCCTGAGCTGCGACCCGGATGTTTTCAGCAATGGCGTTGGTGTCGGATTCCTGCTGATTGACTGAGACGGCGATATTTTCTGCAATATCGCTCATCCGGTTGATCGTGCTGCCGATATCCTCGATCGCGGCCACGGTTTCATCCGTGATGCGCTGCATGGAGGTGATCTGTTCCGCCACACCTTCTGTCGCCTTGACCGTCTGGTTCGCCAAAGACTTCACCTCCGACGCGACAATCGAAAAGCCGCGGCCCGCCTCTCCTGCGCGCGCGGCTTCAATGGTGGCGTTGAGCGCCAGCAGGTTGGTTTGTTCGGCGATATCGTTGATCACACCGACGATGTCGCCGATGCGCCCACCCGCCTCTTTGAGCTCCGCGACGGTCCCGTTTGTCTTCCGGGCTTTTTCGACTGCCGTTGCGGAGAGCCCCAATGCATCCTTGGCCGCCCCTTCGACCTGGCTGATCGACACCGCCAGTTCATTGGTTGCGGAGGCGACTTTCTGCATGCGGTCGGTGGATTCCCGCGAGACCTGGTTGGCCAACTGGCTCTGATCCTGCACCTGGGTGACCGCCGCCGTCATCTTCTGGCTCATGGCCTTCATCTGGTTCGATTTGTCTTCGACCCGCACGACCGTCTTCTTGATCGCCTCTTCCAGAGAGTCCGTCAGGGTCGCCATCTCCCGGCGCAGAGCCTCTTCGCTCTCGCGCTGCTGCGCCTCCCGCTCCGCGGTCAGCTCCGACACCCGCTCGGCATTTTCACGAAAGACCTGGACCGCCTGCGCCATATCGCCGATTTCATCCCGGCTCTGGAACCCTGTCAGATCGATTGAGGTATCGCCCTTGGCCAGTTTGCACATCAGACCCGTCATGGCATTGATACGCCCCGTGACACGCCGCAGCATGAAGAACAGGAAGTAAGCGCTCAGAACCAGACCGATCAAGGCAACAGATGCGTAAAACATCAGCGCCACAAACTGGTCCTGTGCCTGTTTCGACCAGAAGGCAAATTTCTCGTCTTCGATGATCTGCTGGAGGGCCGACACGCTTTCCAATGCACCCGCGCTCTGCTGCAAAAATTCATCGGACGAGAGCGCAAAGGCTTCGCCGCTTTGGGCGAGATAGGTGATTTCGTCGCGCAGGAACCAGTAATCCTCGAAGAAATCAGTCCGGATTTTGGTCAACTGTTCCAGAATGGACGGGGGCAGCTTGGTATCCTTGAAGTAAGGCTGGATCTCCTGCCAGGACATGACCGCCCGGTCAATCATCTGCGCCGCATGTCCGAGATTCAACTCGGCGACGTCAGGATTGGCAACGATCAGGGCCAGCGCCGCCCGTTCGCGCCCGCCATAGTCCAGGAGACTCCAGGTCAATTCTTCGAGCTTTTCCAGAAACACCATCTGATGCGGCAGGGAGAGGTCGCTCGGACGCAGGCGCGTTGCGATCTGCCGCAGAGATACAATTATATTGGTGTAGTCTCCAGGCAGCTGCGCAACCCGTACGGGGTCCCGATCCTGGGTTACCGTTGCGATCTGGCCATCTGCCTCCTCACGGAAGAGGTTCAAAACATTCTTCGACTGTTCCAGGGAGTCGATGAAGACAGCGGGATCGTCGATCCAGCTGGCGGTTTCGATCTTTCCTTGCAGACTTTTGAGTTTCTCGCTGACCTCTGCCCGCGATGCCGCAATAGCTTCCCCAAGTGCCGCAGCAGCTTTAGTCTCACTCGAAAGTGCGATGTAGACCAGGTCACGTTCGACCGAAAGCTCCGTGAGTGCGCTCGAAAGCACAGAGAGCATCATCGAACTCTCCCGCGCCCCCTCAGTCGCAAGCCGGCTTTGCTGCATCTTGAAGAGATCAAAGGCCAGCACCGCCATAATAAGCGCGGCAAGGGCGATCGATACCGAGACGGAAATGATGCGGATGGTCATGGAAGCAACAGGCCCTGCTTGGCTTCAAAGGCGAAAAAAAATCTAGAAATTATCCACACCTTGTAGATGATTGCCTCCTAAAAAACCCTTTATCGCTCCAGGTTTTCAAATTCTAGATAAGTAAAGACCCTATTTAATCTGAAAAATTTCAACTAAAAAATCATTCTATAATTGCAAACCAATGCGAATTGACACAACTTAAAATAAACACTGCATGCAATATCGATCTCTTGTTCATACTGCATCGTATCGCGGGAAGACTGTCAGTGGCCACGCTGTCACCTCAGAAGAAGAGAGGTTCCTTTACAGAAAACCATAACCTGGATTTGCGTCGTGAACCCTGGAGCAGGCGTTCGGCGCCCATTGAAAAAAAAAGCAGGCGGCATGAAGGCACGACAGGCCAGGAAGGAAATCAGTCTCCCGGCTGCTTCGGCTTGGGACCGGGTTTTTGACGCATAAGCGGCCGGTTCAAGCGTTTTTCAAGGCGCCTTGTGAAGCGGTCGGAGCCCAACGGCCGGCCGGTGCGTTCAGCCGCTTCGATCACCTCGAGTTCGTCCTGATAGAGCCCCTGGCGCATGAAATCCTGCCAGGCATTCTCACCGGGCTCGGAAACCCGTGTGATCAGGGGATCGACTTTCACCACATCGTCATCTTCACCTGCGAGATGCGCCCGCAGACTTGACCATTTCCAGTCGCGCGCCCGGCGGACCAGTCCCTCGCGGACCGGTGCTGTCTCGACATAGCGCGCACAGGCCAGCAAGTGGTCTTCATCCATCGGGAAGGATGCGAAACGCCCCTGCCAGAGATATCCCCGCCAGCCTTCGCGTTGATTCACATGCCAGGTATAGCGCCGGTGCGCTTCCCCGAGTGCGGCACGCAAACCATCCGGGTGCGAGGGCACCAGAATCAGATGCACATGGGTGGGCAGCAGACAATAGGCCCAGACCTTCGTCTTTGCCGCCTTGCATCCTTCCGCCAGCAGCTCGCAGTAATCCGTGTAATCCTGCTTGCCGAAGAAGACATCCTGCCCGCGATTGCCCCGCTGGGTCACCAGATGGGGCAACCCCGGCGCCACGACTCTTGCTAATCTTGCCATTGTAGAAGACTAGACTCTGGCCGGCAGGTCGTCAATTTTCCATAGTGTCCCTAGGTTGGGAACTCAAATTCTTTGATGGCCTTGCAACGAGTCAGCCCTGTGGCGAAAGCTCAGAGTCCCCAGGGACCACGCCGCCGCGACCAATCCGCCCAGAATTTCGCGACTTCCGCGAAGGCACTGTCCCGAGAGAGTCCGACATCGCGCAGCAGGCGGTCGTCTCCCCGCTCCAGCAGCTCTTTGAGTGCCGGGTCAAGGGGCCGCAGGATCGTAGGTGTCTTGGCTTGTCTCTCGGAAGTCCCTTCGTCAGACGCAGCCCTCCGCGCGGGGTGATCCGGTTCAGACCGCTCCGCCTGGTATTCGTCTTGCTCGGCAGGGCCGAGCCAATCGCTGACCATCGTCATGACACCCTCCGCTCCTCATCGGTCCCTCGTATCGGGCCTGACATCCGGCCCCTCCTACTCAAGGTAGGCTTGCCTTTGACATTTGTGAAACGAATATCCATGATGACTGACATAAACAAATGGAATGCCTTTTCCATGAGCCTTCAACTTGAGAGCGACCTCTTACGCAGCTTTGTCGCCGTCGCCGAATCGCGTAACTTCACCCGGGCCGCAGACAGTCTCGGGCGTACCCAGTCCGCGGTCAGCATGCAGATGAAACGCCTGGAGGAACTGGTCGGCGACCCGCTATTCGAGCGCGGACCGCGCGGCGTCACTCTGACCCGCCGGGGCAACGACCTGCTGGTAAACGCGCGGCGGATCGTCGATCTGCTCGACGAGACAGCCGCCTCCCTCACCGCGCCGGCATTGGATGGACAGGTGCGGATCGGGATCCCCGAGGAATATGGCGCTCTGGTCCTGTCACGCGCGCTGGGGAATTTCGGCAAGCTGCACAGCAACGTCGAAATCATGGTCCGCTACGGCTGCTCTTCCGTGAATAAGGAAATGCTCGAGCGCGGCGAACAGGATCTGACCGTGGTCTTCGAGTGGCAGGGCACCCCACGCGGCGAGGTTCTGATGGTCGATCCGACCGTTTGGGTCACCTCGGATCAGCACCGCGTCCATGAGCAGTCGCCGATCCCGGTCGCGCTCTATGAGAATTCCGGCTGGTGTATGGAATTCGCCCTGCGCTCCCTGGAAGCCGCCGGTCTTCAGGCGCTGGAGAACCACGGACACAGCTATCGCATCACTTACCGCAGCGACACGAACGGCGGTCTGAAGCTTGCGGTCTCGTCCGGCCTTGCCATTGCGCCCCTCTCGCGCAGCAACATCCCTGAAGGCTGCCGCGAGCTCACCGAGGCCGAGGGTTTTGGCGACATTGATTCCTCCAATGTGGTGATGTACCTGCGCCGCAACGAATCCCGCGAGGCCGTTCTCGCCATGGCCGATGCCATCCGCGAAGCCTTCCGGGCAAGCATCGCATCCGCCTAGGTTGGGAACTCCTATTCTTTGACGGTCTCGACGACAAAATTATGTTTTCTGGCAAGGAGTTAGGAACGCAGCGATGCCGTAGCATCGTGCTTAGCCAGAATTGGACTGACGACACGACGCCGCCCAGAACGTGGTCCCCAGAACTCATAATCTTGCCGCCCCTTTGGGGTCGTGTTTTGCCGGGTTTTAGGGGCGTCGAGCCCTCTCACCGGGCCTACGGGCCCGCTTTCGAGACCTCTCCTGCCTAAAACCCGGCAAAACACGATCAAGGCCATCAAGGAATAGGAGTCCTCAACCTAGAGTCCAATCGCTTTTTGCGAGTTCATGACCTAAACTCTTCTATCACCTGAAGGGCCAGCATCGCGCGCGCCCTCACCTTCATTGCATCGCTGCGGAGACATCTTTCAGCACGGCGATCGCATGTTCGCAAAACCAAGTCCGTTTGCATTCCAGAATCAAAACAACAGAACACTCGGGAGGAAGACAATGACGACGGAAGAGTTCAAGGAAACCGCCGAACCGAAAACCCCAGCCTCCAAACAAACCGCCTTTGACCGGCGGACGTTCCTGGCTGCCGCCGCCGGTGTGGCCGGGATATCTGCCATGGCACCGGAAGCCTTCGCCCGTAATTTCGGCGAGGGTGCCGAACCTGTGCGCTACCCCGATCCGGATATCATCGGGCTGGATCCTCGTTTTACCGCCAAGCTGGGCAACACGCCAATCCGCCGTCACTACACTGGTACGCTCTGGGCGGAAGGCCCGGCCTGGAACGGCGTCGGACGCTACCTGATCTGGAGTGATATTCCCAACAACGAACAGCTGCGGTACCTCGAGGAAGACGGCCACGTCTCACGGCGGTTCCGCGCGCCCTCCGGCAATTCGAACGGCAACACCTTCGATTTCAGCGGCCGCCAGATTTCCTGCGAGCACGGCAATCGCCGGGTTGTGCGCTACGAATACGATGGCAGCGTGACGGTTCTGGCTGATGGTTTCGAGGGCAAGGGCTTCAATGCGCCCAACGATGCGGTGGTCCATCCCGACGACGGTTCGATCTGGTTCACCGATCCGGGGTACGGCGGCCTGATGAACTATGAAGGTGAGCGATTGAACACCGGCTCGGTCCAGCCTCTGCAAAAGGAAGCCGTTTATCGGATCGACGGCCAGAGCGGCGGCCTCACCAAAGTCACCGACGCACCCTTCAAACCCAACGGCCTCTGCTTCAGCCAGGATTACAAGATCCTCTATGTGGCGGACACCGGCGTCTCCCACTATCCGGACGCTGAGAGCCAGATCTGGGCCTTCGATATCGACGGTGCGACCCTGAAGAACCCGCGGCAATTCGCCTCCATGACCTGGGAAGGCAAGACCGGCTTTGCCGATGGCATCCGCTGCGACGAGGACGGCAACATCTGGTCCTCGGCAGGCTGGGTCGGCGACGGGTACGACGGCGTCCACATCTTCGCTCCCAACGGCGACCGCATCGGGCAGATCCGCCTGCCTGAAATCTGCTCCAACGTCTGCTTCGGCGGCACCAAGCGGAACCAGCTCTTCATGACCGCCAGCCAATCGCTCTACTCGGTCTTCGTCGAGACCAAGGGGGCGCACATTACATGATCGCTTGAGGCATCCTGGGAAAAGCCTGATCGCTTCACTCTGTGTCGGAGTGAAGCCATCAGCTTCCGCTGTCCGTCTGCGCGGGCAGTTGCGCCTCGACCTGCGTGACGACCTGCTTCGCATCCGGCGCGGTCGATGACGGGAACCAGCCGACAAGCGCGCCATCGGGGGCGATCAGATACTTGTGGAAGTTCCAGCGCGGTTTGGCCTTCGACCCCAACTCTTTTGCCGCCCAGCGGTAAAAGGGATGCGCATCGGCACCCTTTACTTTCACCTTCGACGTCATGGGGAAATCCACCGCGAAATTGACCTCGCAGAATTGCTTGATCTCGGCCTCCGTGCCGCGTTCCTGACTGCCGAAGTCGTTCGAGGGCACGCCCAGAACCACGAGGCCCTGGTCACGGTAGTCCGACCAGAGGGCTTGAAGCGCATCATATTGGTGGGTGAAGCCGCAGCGCGACGCCGTGTTGACCACCAGGACCGCTTTCCCGCGGAACTGCTTCAACGGCAGAGGATCTCCCTCAATGGAGGTGAAGCCGAAGCCGTGCGCGTTTTCGGGAGACGACGTCTCTGCGGCCAGCTGCGACGGCAGAAAGAGCACAACGGCAAGCATCAAGTTCGTTATCTTCATGAGCAGACTCTCAATCCAGGTTTCGTCGCGGCGCCACGATCCCTCAGTCTATCCCCGCCTTGAGCCAGATTCGCGAGTTTTCTGGCGCGCCGGGGCAAGGCGTTTGAAGCGCGCTTTCCCATTGCCTCGCGTTGACAGGATGATGAAAAGCGCGACGAGCGCCATAGGAAAAAGCAATTTAATCATATATTTTTTACGATCAGTGGTGGCAGCTGGATCACAGCCCGGCCCCCATCAGGCAACTGCGGGCGATCCAAAGACGCTCAGACCGCGTATAGAATTGCGATTGAAGGTGAAAACCTGCTGAGGCTGGAAGAAAAACAGCCCCAGGCTGGAGGGCTTTGATATCTCAAACGCATGCATGACCAACGCAGAAGAAAGCAGAGTCACAGTATTCTACGACGGCGCCTGCCCGCTCTGTGCCCGTGAGATCGGCTTTTACCGCCAGCGCGAGGGCGCAGAGGCGGTGACCTGGCTGGACGTCAGTGCCGTCGAAGACATCGAAGTTGCACCAGGCCTCTCGAAGGACCAAGCGCTGGCACGCTTTCATGTGCTCGATCCCCAGGGAAAGCTGCTCACCGGCGGCGCGGCCTTCGCGCAGCTCTGGCGGGCCCTCCCCGGTTTCCGGCTGCTGGGCCGGATTGGCCAGACGGCACCGGCCGCCTGGGTACTGAAACATGCCTACAACGGCTTTCTCAGGCTGCGGCCCCGGCTTCAAGCCTGGTTTCGAAGGCGCGAAGGCGCCTAAAGCCCCCGCCTAAAGCCCCCCTTGAGCCGCGCGCCCCGCCTGCCCGCCATGGAGAGCGCCAGCCAAGATAGGAAGCCCCAATCAGCTTGATAGAAAGCGCCCGCAACTGATTGTGATTTGCGTTTTCCTCCCCATCTAACTCCCTGACGCAGACTGTGTTTACCGCCCGCGGCCTCCGCGAGAGCGGAAACAAGACTGTGCAGATGAATTTTGGCAGTTAAGAATTCGGCAGTTAAGAATTGAACGAGGGAACATATGAATCCGCAGAGCCTTCTTGAACAGTTTCTTGGAACCGGTGCAGGTCAGGGCGCAGACCAGGGCAATGACGCCGGTCAAGGCGGCCATCTCGCCCAGGGCATGGGCGGCGCCCTCTCGAATGCAAAAGGCAAGCTGGCCGGCAGCGGCATGGGCGGCATCGCCGGCGGTTTAGCCGCAGGTGGTCTGATGGGTCTTTTGCTCGGCAACAAGAAAGCCCGTAAATCAGTCGGCAAGGTTGCGGGCGGCGTGGCGGCCTATGGTGGGGCCGCAGCCCTGGGCGCACTTGCGTTTCGGGCCTATCAGAACTGGCAATCGGGTCAGCCGGCAGGGCAAGCCGCCGGTCAATCCATGGGTCAGCAGGCCAACACGCAAATCCCATCCTCCGCGCCGCAGGCCCAGATCCCCTCTCCGCAAGAACTTCCGATGGACTCGAAGTTTCTGCCCGCCGCGGCACCGGCTCAGGACGGCCGCCCCTTCGAGCTCGCCATGGTGCTCGCCATGATCGGCGCCGCCAACGCCGACGGCCACATCGGCCCGGACGAGCAGCGCCACATTTTCGATCAGGTCGGCAAACTGCCGCTCGATGCCGAGGACAAGGCCTTCGTCTTCGACGCCCTGAGCAGTCCGCCGAGCCTGCAGGACATCGCCGGTCTCGCCAAGGGCCCGGAACAGGCCGCCGAGCTCTACCTGGTCTCGCGCCTCGCGATCGACCCTGACCATCCCATGGAGCAGGCCTATCTGGAAGCTCTGGCCAGCAGGCTCAACCTGCCCAAGGACCTGGTCGCACACCTGGAGAGCCAGGTCGAGGCCGAGGCGAGCGCCGTGCCGGTTTGACCGCAGCCTCCCGGCGAGCTCAGACCCTTCGACTCGAAACGGCGGCTGGGAATGGCCGCCGTTTCTGTTTCTTTAATACTGAGCAAAGCTGTCTCAGGCCCGCTTGCGGCGCACCGCCAAACCAAGTCCTGCAATGCCGAAACCGAACAAAGCCAAGGTTCCGGGTTCGGGGATTTGAGCGACCGCCTAATTCTGATCTCTGAGAGTGACCCGGACCAACTCTTGTCTTGAGAAGTCTTTGGCGGTGTTGCACGACGCTATGGTTTCATCCAGCACGATCTTTAAGAACGGCGCACAAACACCCCCAGCGTACAAGATCCACCTCTCTGGCTTACTTGGATCAAATATTCTCACGCCGATGATCAAATTCTCGGATGAAAACGGATCTTATGAACCGACCTGGCGAAGAATCCCGGTATCGGGCTCGAAATTGAAGTTGATAAAGAAAAACTTCGTGCCAAACACGGAATAATCGGCACTTGAAAACGCATAGGTTTCAAGTGGAGTGCCGTCAGGCGTGAAAGCCGTCGCTTCGAAGAACAGGAGGTCCGTAAATTCGACAAGCGGCGACGACGCCAGAGAAGAGTCGTCGAACGAGAATACTCCTGTCATGGAGAAGCCTTGCACGCCGGTCCAGGACATATCATAGGTCATCACCGTTGCACTGGCGCTTTTGCTCCAACCCGCAACGCTCAACCCGACAAGCATAACCGCCAAAAGTGTCTTAAGTCTCATATTCGATACTATCCCCATTGTTGTATCTGTAGAATTCCACCTCGGCGGATACACTACCTTGGGTGGATATGTATGGATAGTATCAATCGATTATTTTTTCTCCCCAGGGTTTAAAGGCACCGATAGAGATAAAGCGCGCGCAGAAGCGCTGACCGTCCCCTGGCTGACAGAGCAAAAGCGCATTGATTCAGGACTTAGGCGCAGCTTCCTGTGGCTCAGTGGCCACCACGGGCGTCTTTGGCGGCGTCTCTATCGGCGCTCCCTTGTCACCGGCGGCAACGGTTTTCTGTCCGGCCTCACCTTTCCCGTCCTCATCCCCGATAATGTCAGGCACCGGCGGGCATTCGCGGAAGACGCGGGTCGTGCAGGTCGCGCAGATCTCCGGGTCCAGGTTGGCGACCAGCTTCGGCACCATCTCGGTCTTGCGGCGGAAGATATGCTTGCGGCCGATTTCCCGGGGTACATGGAAGCGCGCGAGCTGGCGCCGGATCGGGGGATAACGCACACCGATGTAAAGATGCCCGCCACGGGTCTCGCGCCGCTTCGCCTCCTGGATCAGCAGGTCCGCACCGGCCAGATCGACACCGACCGCGCCGTCAAGCATCAGGCCGAAGTGCTTTTGTCCCGGGCGCTCTTGCTCTATTCGCCGGAATTCCTTCTCCACAAACTCCACCGCGCCGAAATAGAGCGAGCCCTGGAGCCGGGCGAAAACGGCCTGCGGGCATTCCGGCAGGTTCCAGAGGATCGGGCTCATGAAAGGCCGCCCCGAGACCTTGGCATTGGGCACGTTGATGGGCAGACCGGGCCGCATGGAGCGGCGCAGGAAGATCGAGAGCGACAGGATCACGCCGACGTAGATCGCAAACTCCAGATCGATGGCGACCACCGCGAAGAAGGTCGCGATCAGGACCACTGTGTCCGACGCACTCGAGGTCAGGATATGCCTGATCTCCTGGAAGTCGATCAGCTTCCAGGCCACCAGCATGATCAGCCCCGCCATGGCTGGAATCGGGATCCGCTCGATGAAGGGGGAAATCGCAATCAGGATGATGAAGAGAAACAACGCCGAGAGCAGGGCCGCCACGGGCGTTCTGGCGCCGGACTCATAGTTCAGCGCCGAACGCGTGAAGGAGCCTGACCCCAGATAGGCGGAGAAAAACGATCCGCCAATGTTCGAGAGGCCCTGACCAATGATTTCCTGGTTACTGTCCAAGGGTTGTTTTGATTTGAGTGCGATTGCCCGCGCGATCGAGACCGCCTCAAGCAGACCGATCAACGCCAGCGCAAACGCGCCGGAGGATAACGTGCGCAGGTCATCAAGGGAAAAACTCGGCGCGGCAAACTGCGGAATTCCGGTGGGCACGCTCTGGACGAATTGAACCCCGTGCGCCTCGGCATCCAGGACATAAGCAAGCGCGCTGCCGAACACCAGGCCGATCAGGTAGTTCGGCCATCTCGGCCAGAATTTCTTGCTCAGCGCGGTGACCAGTAGAGTTCCCATCGCAATCGAGAAGACGTAAGGATCCACATTCGGCAAGGCATGCCAGATCGCCGCCAAAAAAGCATCGATCTCTTCGGGCCGGGGCAGCTTTTGCCCCAGGAACCCGGAAACCTGGCTGAGCGCGATCAGGATCGCCGCGCCGGCCGTGAAGCCGACCATGACCGAATGAGAAACCAGACTGACCAGCTGTCCCAGACGGACCAGTCCCATCAGCAACTGGAAGAGCCCCGCCAGCAAGGTGATGGTCAGTGCGGCCTGGATGTATTCTGCGCTGCCCGGTTCGTGGATACCGCTCAAGGTCGCGAAGATCACCACCGAGATCGCCGTGGTCGGTCCTGAAATCAAATGCCAGGAACTGCCGAAGATGGCGGCAATGACCGGAGTAACCATCGCCGCGTAAAGGCCGTACTGTGGCGGCAAGCCTGCGATGGCGGCAAAAGCGATGGCCTGCGGCAGAACCACGGCGGCGTTGGTAAAGGCGGCCGCTGCGTCACCGCGCAGCGTTTGCCTGTTGATAAGCCCTATCCACAAGCGGAAGGGTAGAAGGTTCTTGGCTTCGAAGGGCTGAAAAAAGGGCTCTTTCTTGATTCTGGGCATCAGATGTCGCTGCCCTCTATATCGGGAGACATCCACAGGGTGGCAAAGGCTGGCGAAGCCGGTCTATTCAAAGCTGAAATTTCGAGAAACAACATACCGCTGCCAGCGCGCTCCCTTGGCCCAACCTCTTTAAATAATGGTGAGAGCAGCCTCCTGCTCAAAGATCGCCTCCGGCTTGAACGAGGCGTCCCCGGGCGGCCAATAAAGTATGATAGGGTTTAAAGGTTAAATTATGACTGGCGCAAGGTTTATGAGGTTAAAAAACCCGGATCTATCCCTCTTGTGATCGGTTTCCCGCCCGGCACCCGCATTCCAGCTTCGGATCGCGGTTATTCTGCAGGTCAGGAAACCGAACGGCAGCTCGCGGTTTAGCTGTTTCACCTGAAAGTATTTCACGTTTCCCTGCAGGGCCCGGCCGAAAAGACTCTCCCCTGGGAAGCCGGATCAAGCCTCGTCCAACAGATTAAATATAGAGGCGCACAATGACGCCCTGCGCGCGCACGGCTAGAAATGACGCCCTGCGCGCGCAGGGCTAGAGCGGACCATGTTCTGCTATCCGCCCCTGCGGTCTCAGCAAGACATGGAGGTCCATCCCAGTGTGATGAGGTGGTGTCCCGTTGAATCTGAAATTCAATGAAGTGAATTTCAGATTCGGGACACCAGCGCGACACCGGTGCCCGACACACCGGCCTCTGAACCTTAGCGGGAAAGGAGCTTCAGGCGGCCTTTTCCGTATTTGCTTCCAGGCGCGCGTCAACGATGGCAACCGTCCTGTTGATCTCGGGATGGCTGACGCCGAGCGCCTTGCCGATCAATTGTACCAGCCGGTCCACCCGTTCGATGGTTGCTGACCCCGCATCGATAGCCCGCGCCGCAGAAGAAGGCTTCACGAGACCTTCCGCAGCCTTGGCGTATTTTTCGAAAGGCACCAGGTCGGCGGGGTCGGCTCCAAGACGGGCCACCAGGGCATCGACAAAGCCGTAAATCTCGCGCGAGAGTTCCAGGTTTTCGTGGACGGCTTCGCGGATCGGGCGCACGGCATCCTTCATCACGCAGCGATAGTTGCCGGTCGCCAGCATGCTCCACTTCGCGAAAGGCACAAAGAGCGACTCATGGACCCGCAACTTCACCGGCACGTCCTTACCGTCCACACGGACATCCGCGATATCCTGGGCCAGTGCGCGCAGCTTCCGGTCGGTTTCCGCGTCCCCGAACTGGGCGACCTTGAAGTTCGTCGGCAAGCCGATGTGCAGCACATTCGGTTTTTCCTCCGGCGGCCGGAAGGCCTGAGGATCGGGCGAACAAAGCGTGACGCAGCCGGGATCAAAGCGCTGCCAGACCTTCGCATCCGTGAAAGCGGCTTCAAGACCCTCGCAGGCCAGGCCGGGAATCCGCTTGAGGTAGGGCAGCGGCGGCATATTCATGATCGAGATACAGGGCACGCGGGCTTCGGCGACCCGGTCGAGAAGTTGACGCAGGGACGGATCCGCATACTGCGGCTCCTGCATGGCGAGTCCGACAAAGTCGTATCCTGCGGGATCGACTGCGTCGGGCGTCCTGGCGTCAAGCCGGCCTTTCAGGTCTTTCGAGAAGAAACTGCGGTGCGTGTCCTCGTCCTTCAGTTTGATCCGGACTTCCGTGCCTTCGCTAGTGATGAGGCCTGCCGTTGCCGAGCGGCAAACCAGCGTGACGTCGTGGCCCGCCATCAGCAACTTTGTGCCCAGAAGCGATCCGTAAGACGCGCCCAAGATCAGAATTTTGCAGGTCATGATCACCCCGTGTGGCCATTGTTTTATCACGAAATTCCCGGTGAGCCGGGCTTTACGGAAGTCCTAGCGTTATCGGAAATTGCGGTCACGAAAATTCGTGTTAATATGTTACTTCATAAATTAACATTCACACATTTTGTTAATTTGTTAAAAGTAATATGTTACAACGAGCAGGATCTGGAATACGGACAGGAAATGAAGAAAACCTTCGTCGGCCGTCAGCTCAGAAAACTGCGTCAAACACGGAATGAAACCCAGACCGACGTCGCGAAGACGCTGGGCGTAACCCCCGCCTATATCAACATGTTGGAAAACAACCAGCGCAGCCTCTCGGTCAAGATGCTGATGGCGCTCTCTGACGCCTATGACCTCGATTGGAAGGAATGGGTCAGAGACGACTCCCCCAACCTGCTCGCCGATGTGCGCAACGTCATGCAGGATCCGATTTTTGGAAGTGAGCCGCCTGACCTCCAGGAACTGCGGGCGGCGGTAGAGCACTCCCCGCGCCTGGTCAGTGCCTTTGTTCAGCTCTTCAAGACCCACCGCACGACCGTGGAGAAGGTCATGCGCCAGGGCGAGGCGCAAAACCGGTCGGACCTCGTGGCGATGTCCCCGGAAGCCACGCTTCATGATTTCTTCCGCAACCACTCGAACTATTTCCACACGCTTGAAGAGGCAGCGGAGCGCTTGCGCCGTGAGGAACCCTGCGAGCCGCATGACGTTTACGTCACCCTCAAAACCCGCCTGAAACGCAAGCATGGCATCTCGATCCAGACGAAATCCGTCGAGACCCTGAACCAGACGCTTCGGATCCACGACGAGGAGAATGCGCTGCTCGTCCTCTCCGAAGCTCTCGATCACCAGAACCGCGTTTTTCAGCTGATCCACGTCATCGGCCTGCTCGAAATGGATCACCTGCTGGAGGATCTGACAGTGGGCAGCGGCATCCGCAGCGAGACGGGGATCGCCCGCTGCCGTGTCGAGCTGGCCAATTACTTCGCCGCGGCCTACCTCATGCCCTACGGGCCCTTTCTGGACAAAGCGGAAAACACACTCTACGACGTCGACCGGATTGCCGCCGCCTTCGGCGTCTCCTTCGAACAGGTCTGCCACCGCCTGACCACGCTTCAGCGTCCCGGTGCGACCGGCGTTCCGCTGTTTTTCCTGCGCATCGACAAGGCCGGAAACGTAACCAAGCGCTTCAATGCGACCTCATTCAATCTGGCCGAATATGGCGGCGCCTGCCCGGTCTGGAACATCCACACGGCCTTCCGCACACCCGGCGTCGTCCTGCCGCAATTCGTCGAACTTCCCGGCGGTGAAAAGTTCTTCACCATTAGCCGGACCATCGACCGCCCGGTCTACAGCCGGGAAACCCAGAACCATCGCCTGGCGGTCGCTCTGGGCTGCGAATTCCAATATGCCGATCGCATCGGCTACGCCTCGTCCTTCAATCTGCGCGATCCGAATCTGATGCACCCGATCGGTATCAATTGTCACTTGTGTCCCCGTAAAGCCTGCTCGCAACGGGCGCATCATCCCATCTTCGTCGAACTGCACATCGACCCGAACCGGCGAGGCAATACGCGCTACGAAAGTTAAAGCTGTAGGCGGAGTTCTTGTTTTCAGCGGACACCGTCGGAACCCAAACACATGGCCTCCGAACAAGCTGCAGGCAATCGGATACGACGCTGGACAATACACATCCACGCCTGTCCTCTCGATACCCTCAGGTTCTCCCCTGCAGTTCTGGAATCTAAATGCTAAGATCGGCACGACGCGTAAGTCTTAACCGACTTTCCATAACCGAAACCCAAGGCCTCTCCAGCTTTTGTGATCAGCATCACTTTCGCAGGACACCTAAAACTTGGAAACGATTCTAGAGCTGATACGCGAATATGGCACACTGAGCTATCTCCTGCTCTTCGCCTATTGCGCGCTGAAAAGCGGGGCTCTGCCGCTTTTCGCGGGCTATGCGGCGCAAGCCGGCGCTCTGGAACTCGGTCTGGTGGCAGCTTGCGTTTTCGCCGGTGGTTATCTGGGCGACGAAGCACGCTTTTATGCGGTCCGTAAATTCGGCGTTCGCCCCTTGGAATCCCGGCCGCGTTTCGCCCGCGCCTTGACAACCGCGCGTCGTCTGCTGGAACGTTATGGTATCGCCTATATATTTTTATACAGGTACCCCAAAGGCTTACGCACGATCGGTGCTCTGCCGGTCGGCTTGACCGACATGACCTGGCATCGCTTCACGAGCCTCAATGCCGCATCCGCCGGCCTCTGGATGCTGCTGATGGTCGGTGCCGGATACCTCTTCGGCGCCTCTATTGAGCAAGCTGTTAAAACCGGTTGGAGCGCTTGGAGCGTCGCCCTGCTCGCCGTGTTTCTACTCTTTGCTTTCCTGGCCTGGTGGCGCGTCGGACGGCTGGCGGACGTCCGCAAATCAGGCCTATAAGACGCCCGTTGGCGACAGCCGAATCCGCCTGCGACAATTCGCAACAACAGCTTCTCTTGCGCTGCAACATTTTTAGAACAATTGTAGATCCATGGGAATAACGTTTTAGGAACATCGCCTTAGGCGATGCACTCGATATGCCCGATTATTTTGATGCCGTGCTTCTGGCACGGATACAGTTCGCTTTTACAATCTCATTTCACATTGTTTTCCCGGCCTTTTCCATCGGGTTGGCAAGCTACCTGGCCGTACTCGAAGGCCTTTGGCTCTACACGAAACGCGACGTTTATCTTCAGTCCTTTCGCTACTGGATGAAGATTTTCGCCTTGGTTTTCGGCATGGGCGTCGTCTCGGGGATTGTCATGAGTTATCAGTTCGGAACGAACTGGAGCGTCTTCTCCGACAAGACCGGGCCGATCCTCGGGCCTCTCATGGCCTACGAGGTGCTCTCGGCCTTCTTCCTGGAAGCCGGGTTCCTGGGCGTCATGCTCTTTGGAATGAATAAAGTCGGCCCGCGCCTGCACTTCTTCGCCACGGTGATGGTTGCCGTCGGCACCTTCTTTTCCGCCTTCTGGATCCTCTCGGTGAACTCCTGGATGCAAACTCCCGCGGGCTACGGCATTAACGAGGTTGGACAATTTATCCCCGTCGACTGGTGGGCAGCTGTTTTCAACCCCTCCTTCCCTTACCGCCTGGTCCATATGGTTCTGGCGGCTTACCTCACCACAGCCTTAGTGGTCGGCGGTGTTGCGGCCTGGCATCTGCTGCGTGACCGTGGCAACGAAGCCGCGCGGGTCATGTTTTCCATGGCCATGTGGATGGCCGCCATCGTTGCCCCCATCCAGATCTTCGCGGGCGACCTGCACGGCCTGAACACGCTCGAACACCAGCCCGCCAAAATCGCCGCCATGGAAGGGCACTTCGAAACCCAGAAGGGTGCCCCTCTGATCCTCTTCGGACTGCCCGATATGGAGGCCGAGGAAGTAAGGTTTGCGATCCAGATACCCAAGCTGGGCAGCTTTATTCTAACCCACGATTGGAACGGTGAAATCAGGGGCTTAAAGGAATGGGCCCGGGAAGATCGGCCAAATGTCCCCATCGTCTTCTGGTCCTTCCGCATCATGGTCGGGATCGGTGTCCTAATGATGCTGCTGGGGGCCTGGAGCCTTTACCAACGCTATCGCAGGAAACTCTTTGAAAACGATCTCCTGCTGCGCGCCGCTATTGTGATGGCGCCAAGCGGCTTCATCGCAATCCTCGCCGGCTGGGTCACGACCGAGGTCGGCCGGCAGCCCTTCACGGTTTACGGCTTGCTGCGCACCGCCGATTCAGTCTCCCCCGTTGACGCACCGGCGGTCGCGCTGTCACTCCTGGCCTTTGTCGTGGTCTACTTCACCGTCTTCGGCGCCGGTGTCTATTACGTGCTCAAACTCATGAGCCACGCGCCGCACCCGGGTGAGAGCGGGCCATCGGAGACTAAACCAATCCGTGCGGCAGGCATAACGCCCGGACCAGCCCAAAACCAACCGGCAGAATAGGAGGAGAGACAGCATGGAATTCGATCTTCCTCTTATCTGGGCTTCGATCATCGCTTTCGCGGTTCTGACCTATGTCCTGCTCGATGGTTTCGATCTCGGAGTCGGTATCCTCTTCCCCTTCTTCCGCAAGGGCGAGGAACGGGACTACGCCATGAATACCGTGGCGCCGGTCTGGGATGGCAATGAAACCTGGCTGGTGATGGGCGGCGGCGGCCTCTTCGCCGTCTTTCCTCTGGCCTACGCAGTCGTGCTGCCCGCCCTCTACGCTCCCATAACGCTGATGCTTCTTGGTCTGATCTTCCGCGGGGTCGCCTTCGAGTACCGCTGGCGCAGCGGCCCGTCGCAGGGACTCTGGGATCTGGCCTTTACGGTCGGCTCCATCACGGCCGCATTCTGTCAGGGCATCGCCTTGGGGGCGCTGATTCAGGGCATTCCAGTCGCCGATCGTGCCTATGCGGGCGGTTGGTGGCACTGGTTGAGCCCCTTTTCGCTGCTGACAGGCCTTGCCGTCGTGGTGGGATATACCCTCCTGGGCGCGACCTGGCTGGTCATGAAAACCAACGGCCCCGTCCGCGAGCGCGCTCATCGCTTTGCCTGGATGACCGCCGCGGGTACCCTGGTGTTAATCGGCGTAGTCAGTCTCTGGACGCCCTTCCTCGATCCGATTTTCATGGCGCGCTGGTTTGTTTTTCCACAACTCCTTTACGTCGTGCCGGTGCCTCTTCTGGTGGCTGCCGCCGCTTTCGTTTTGTTCCGGGGGCTAAAGAAGAACAATGACGGCCAGCCCTTCCTCGCGGCTCAAGCGCTCTTTATTCTGTCATATCTGGGACTGGGAATCAGCTTCTTCCCCTATATCGTGCCGCCTGCCGTGACCATCCGTGAAGCCGCGGCACCAGACGAGAGCCTGCTCTTTCTGCTCGTGGGTGCGGCGGTTCTGATCCCGCTGATCCTGGCCTACACCACCTACGCCTATTGGGTGTTCCGCGGCAAGGTGGATCCTTCGGAGGGCTATCACTGATGCCGCAGGCTCCCGAAAACAGCACCTTGACGAAGCTGGCCTGGTTCGTGGGTTTGTGGATCGCGGGAGTCGGCACGCTCGCCGCTATCGGCTACGGCATCCGCTTTTGGCTGGGTCTTTAACGTCGCTCAAGCGGCGAGTTTAAGGTCGGTTTCGGCAATCCATCCGCCTCCGAGAACGCGCGGGCCGTCGTAGAACACAGCCGCCTGTCCGGGCGAGATCCCGAACTGAGGCTCAAGGAGAAGCACCTCTGCGCCGCCGTCGGCCGCGCGCTGAATGCGCGCAGGCGCGGCTTCAGAAACGGACCGCAGCTTAACCTGAACCTCGATCCCCTCGGCCGTCAAAGGCTGATCACCCAGCCAATTCACCTGGCCGATCCGAACCACGTCTCGGGCGAGCGCTTCCTTGGGGCCAACCACGACCCGGTGCGCCTCGGGTTCCAGACGCACAACAAACAGGGGCTCCGCCGTGCCGCCGATCCCGATGCCGCGGCGCTGTCCGATGGTGTATTTGATGATGCCCTCGTGACGGCCCAAAACACGCCCGTCCACGTGCACGATCTCGCCAGGCTCAATGGCGCCAGGGCGCAGCTTTTCGACCACGCTGGCATAGGAGCCGTTCGGCACGAAGCAGATATCCTGACTGTCGGGCTTGTCTGCAACTTCCAGCCCCATCCTCTCGGCCAAAACCCGAGTTTCGGTTTTCGGCATGCCGCCCAGCGGAAAGCGCAGAAAATCAAGCTGCTCGTCGGTGGTCGCGAAGAGGAAATAGCTCTGATCCCGGCTGGGATCCACGGCCCGGTGCAGTTCGGCCCCCTTTGCGCCCATGACCCTCTGAACGTAATGCCCCGTCGCCAGGGCTTCCGCCCCGAGATCGCGGGCAGTGGTCAGCAGATCTCGGAATTTGACGGTCTGATTGCAGCGTACACAGGGAATCGGTGTCTCGCCGCGCAGATAGCTGTCGGCAAAATCATCCATCACGCTTTGGCGGAACCTGGACTCGTAATCGAGCACATAATGCGGAAAATCAAGGCGTTCCGCGACTCTGCGCGCGTCGTAGATATCCTGCCCCGCGCAGCAGGCGCCTTTGCGCTCGATGGCTGCGCCGTGGTCATAGAGCTGCAGGGTGACGCCGACCACGTCATAGCCTTCGGCGTGCAGCAAACCGGCCGTGACCGAGCTGTCCACGCCGCCTGACATGGCGACCACCACGCGGGTATCTGCGGGCGCTTTATCGAAACCGAGCGAGTTCATAGGCGCGAATATAGGAGAATGCGTCCAACAAGCAAGGGCTCAGCCCATGCAAAATTCGCACAGGAGATCAGGTCTTCAGGCTTTCAGCCTGTCATATTGGCCACAACCCGCTGCAAAACCGCATTATCACGATAGAGCCCGAGAGAAGCCGAGAAATGCCCCTGGTTCCGCCTGAAGACGTTGTTTTCCGGGATCTTCCAACGCTTCAGGAGACTTTCTCCGCCCCTGACCGGCGTTAGATCATCCGCCTGCCCGAGCAGAACAACGATCCGCGAAGCCTCCATGACCGGATCACCGTGTGGTTCCAGCAAAGGCGTCCAGCGGGCCAGTTCGCGCTCTGTCCATCCCGCCGCGGCAAAGTGTTTCGGCATCTCCAAGAGGCGCGCCATGCTGCCGTGCAGTGCAATATCCAGCAAATCTTCACTGGTTGTAATCAGTAGCAGATGATCCGGGCGTTGCTCAGGGCGCCAGTTGCCCGCCTGGGTCGCAACGAGTTGAGCTGTCAAAGCTCCCAGGCTCAAACCGCCGACCGCAACCTGGCTGGAACCGTTGTTGCGCGCCCATTCGATCAACTGCGCGACCTCCGTGACCCAGGCATGAAAGAGTTCGATGAAACCAAGAGGTCCCTGCGCGATTGCCGGTTCACCGCCAAAGCGTCCGCGCAGCCGACGATGCGCATGCCAGGGTGCCTCGGGACGGATGATGCGAAATCCCTGCTTCGTCAGCGCATTGACCGGGTCGGCCAGTTCACCCCACAAGTCCGTCTCCATGCCGATTCCATGGAGAAAAATCAGGCAGGGTGCGCCCTCGCCGCCCTGCTCAGGCTCATAGACCTTGGCCCAGGCTTTGCCTTTCTCGCCCGGGCTCGCCATGACAGCGCTCTCTTCCCCCGACGCCAGTGAGGGAAAGCGAAGCCAGTATTGACGGTAGGGTGCTTTTGCATCCCAGGCGCCATTCAGATCTTTGGATACTTCGAATTCAGGCAACGCCGGCACTTCGAAAGCCGAGGCCGGATGGGCCAGCCGCTCACCATGATGCTGCTCGACATCCTCTTTCCGAGGCACCGCCCAGTGCAGCCTCGGGAACTTCCGGCGCCAGGGCAGAAAATCCTTACGGCACATCATCCGGTGTTTTGAAGCCGATTGGCGTTCTATTTCGAGCCTGACCAACTCACTCTCGGAGACTGCAGCCTTGCCAAAAAACTGCTCTTCCCAGGGTGTTTGACGCTCGTGATAAGTCCGATCCGCCTGCGCTGTCCGTGCCAGTGCCGAGCGCAGCCGGCCGGAGTCCGGAAAACCGGTACCAAGTTGATCATTAAAACGCTGAAGATCGCCACCCGCCTCCAGGGCTGCAGCCCAGGCGCGCGAAAGCGGGAAGTACCAATTTACGATGGCGCGAACCCCGCACCAGTCGTACCAGGGACGCAGTAAGAGTTTGCCCTGCAGTCCTTCAAAGGCTTTGATTGTCATGGGCTCGGGAAGACGAGCAGCCTCTGTGCCCGCAAGAGAAACTGGAACGTTCACAAACAATACCCTAAACTAGCCAAATCTGGACCTCAACGACCCTGCAAAGCCTTGACTCGATAGCGCTTCACAAACATGTCACCGCTGATGGTCAAACCTACGGTTATGATCACCGCAGTGATTGTTAGATTACAGGATACATAAAAATGCACCGGCTTTTTCTCACGATAGCCTTTTCGCTTGGGCTTATCACCTCTGCATCGCTCTCAGCCGTCGCCGAAAACGGCCTCGTCGTCAAGGAGAGCGCCCGCTCCGTGAGCGAGACGATCAGCCTGCTCGAAGAGACGCTCAAGTCGAAGGGCATCACAATTTTTGCCCGTGTCGACCATACAGCCGGGGCCGCGAAAGTGGATCTCGATCTGCGTCCGACCGAACTCCTGATCTTTGGCAACCCGAAACTTGGCACGCCACTCATGCAGAGCAACCAGACGGCGGGGATCGATCTTCCGCTTAAGGCTTTGGCCTACGAAGATGCGGATGGCAAGGTTCTTCTGGTTTACAATGACCCGGGCTATCTCAGCACGCGGCATGGCCTGAGCGAAAAAGCCGAGGTTCTTAAGAAAATTTCTGGCGCTTTGAATAGCTTCACCGACATTGCGACGAAGTAAACTTCGCGCTCAATCTGCGACGGTGTTAAGTAATTCACACTTGGTTCAGCAAAAAGCATGCAAAGCCACCTGAAATCCGGCTGTACACACGCATTTTACCATCCGATTTCTGAAATATAGCTGCACCGTCGCCAGATTTTGCTTCCCATACAATGCCATATACGGAAAACTGAGCCCGTTCTTTTTCAGGGCTCAGTTCTTTTATGCCCGCCATAAACTTTTTTCGTTATTGGTCGCGCAATGTGGGGCACGCTTAGACTAAGATATCTTCTGGCCTTCGCATTCACACTTGTGGCGACGGTTCCGGTGCTGCTGCTCGGATCCTGGGTTGAGAAGAACGCACTCCCCAATGAAATTCAGTCTGCCACCGAGAAACACCTGCTTCTGGCTCAGAACATCACCTCGAGCCTGGAGCATTACCTTTTCGACGTGGAAGCGGCGTTCAACTATTTCATCGAGTCAGCGGAAGGCTCGCGGAGTTCAACCGCCCTTGAGACCTTTGCAGAGAGTCTGGAGTTCAGGTCCTTCTATATCGTCTCTGACCAGCATCAAACCACCTACGAACTGATCCTTTCGCGCGATGAGATTTCAGAAAGCCTGCAAAATCTGATCGAACAGACGCGTAGCGATGTGACCAACTCAGATCTTCGGTTCAGTGGCGTTTTGCCGAATGAAGCCGGTGAACCGACAATTTATCTGTTGAAATCACTCCCGAACCAGAGTGTCGCCGTAGGCGAACTCTCCACCGACTACATCGTGAAGGTGCAGAAATCGATCGCTTTTGGCGAAAAGGGCCATGCGGCGATTGTCGATGCCCAGGGGCGGGTAATCGCTCATCCAATGCAAAGCTGGCAGCGGGAGATGCGTGACCTTTCGGCGCTGGAACCGGTCAAACGCATGATGAATGGCGAGACCGGGATCACGCGGTTTGTATCGCCGGCTCTGAATGCTGAGATGATTTCCGGTTTTTCCGTCGCAGAAAACGTTGGTTGGGGTATCATGGTCCCTCAGCCGATCAGCGAATTGACAGGGCAGTCCGACAGGATTCAGAACGCCGTGTTGGCGATCGTCGCGGTCGGGCTTGCCGCAGCCGCCATCTTGGGCTGGACTCTCTCGGGCATGCTGACTCACCCGGTCGAAGCTGTGGTCGAGGCGGCCCAGGACTTTGCGGCCGGGAATCGCGACCGGCGAGTCCCAGGACTCTCGGCGCTTGCACCGATTGAGTTCAAAACCCTTGCGCGCGGTTTCAATGCAATGGCGCAGGAAATCCAGGATGACCATGAGGCACTGGCGGAGCGAACGCGTCAGGAGAGCATGGAACGCCTGGGCAGCATTGCGGCAAACATCCCCGGTTTGCTCTATCGCCGGGTCAAGAGTGCGGACGGAACCATCAGCTATCCGTTCCTGCGCGCGGGTGCCCGAAATGAATTCGGTTTGGCACTTGAAGGGCATCGTCCAGTGATCGAGGATCTGACCCAGGTCGTGCACCCTCAGGATATCTCTTCCCTGATTTGGGCCATTGATGAATCCGCGAGCAACCTTGACCCCCACGCGCATGAATTCAGAATCATCGGACAATCCGGCGAGGCGAGGTGGGCGCGCTCCTTCGGCATCCCGCGAAAGCGCGACAACGGCGATATCGTCTGGGACGGTGTAATCGTCGATATCGGAGAAACGAAAAAGGTTGAACAGGCGCTTCTGGAGGCAAAGGAAGAGGCCGAAAACGCCAACCGGGCAAAGAGTGAATTTCTCGCCAATATGAGCCACGAGCTCCGGACACCGATGAATGCCATTCTGGGCTTCTCCGAAGCAATGCAACTGGAGATTTTCGGAAAGCTCACCCCGACTTACAAAGAGTATTCGGAGAACATCCACGACAGTGCCGAGCACCTGCTGAGCCTGATCAACGACCTGCTGGATCTCTCCAAAGTCGAGGCCGGTAAATTCGAGCTGGATATCGAGGAGATCGACATCAGCGACTTTGTCGACGAAGTCCACAAGCTGATGGAACCCAAACTCACCACCGGACGCCTGCAACTGCTCAATACCGTGCCTGCCGACTTCCCGCACCTCGATGCAGACCGCCGCGCACTCAAGCAGATGCTTCTCAATCTGGTATCCAATGCCATCAAGTTTACCCCGGCGCAGGGTCATATCAAGATCAGCGCCAGACTCGAGAGCAACGGCGACCTGAGACTTGCCGTTGCCGACACCGGGGTGGGCATCGCCCCAAACGATGTGAAGACGGTGATGGAACCTTTCGGGCAGGTAAAGAACGGGCTGGAGCAGGTGCCGCCGGGAACCGGCCTTGGTTTACCTTTGACCAAATCACTGATTGAGCGTCACGGAGGCGAACTGCGCCTGCACAGCGTCCCGGGCGAGGGCACGGCCGTCGAACTGATTTTCCCGCAACACCGGGTTCATGCGGCCCAAGCCGTGCCGCACGATGAGGGCGAGCAAAAGCGCTTCATTCACTAGGTTTAGACTGAATCACACTAGATTCAACGGGACACTAGCGGCGATCTACCGCGCTTGTGAACTTGGTCCAACAATAAGACTTAGAACGGATCCACCGGGATGAAGCATCACTATCAGTGCTTGCGTCCCTCTCAGGTCTGCACGTCAAGTTCACGCCTTGGCGGAGTACTCGTCAGGATTGGCTTCGGAACTCCCGAATACGCCGGGCGTTGGGGCAAAAGCCCGGCGGGTGCGTGTGACGCCGGCCCTCGGCCAACCATTCCTTGCACTTTTCCGTATCCCGGCATCCGGCACAGGCGTACATCGCGTTCCTGAGTTGCCCCTCCATGGTCGGGCCAAAGCTGTCATAATTTCGCAGGGCGTCGGTTTGAGCGAACATCTCGCCCATCAGATCGACGCGTTCCGTCAGTTTGCTGAACCAACCCATAACACACTTCCTCTCGCCTCGCGGCCAAGCGACTGGTCCAGCAAAAATAACCAGACTCGCCGCCAATGGTCGGCGAGAGTGCGACCACGGGTCGAACCGCGCATTGATCTATCTCAAGATCTCACCGCGCATTATCGCCGTCGCGAAATGCTATGAGGGCCCGCCGCTTCATTCAGCGTGCGAGATTGGGCGACAGGCCCATGTCCCAAAATCCAACCTCCAGTCTTGTTGCCGCACCGAAGGTTTTGCTCAGGGATTTCCAACGTCCGGACCGAACGATATCTTCACCAATTCGGGCCGAGGCAACTCGATCCAGTTGCTCAAGCGCCGCCGTCACGACCGACTGATACCCGTCGCCGGCATAGGTTTCAATCCAGTCCCGATAGGGGTTATCTGCAATGTCTGGGCGGCCCTGCTCGGCCAGTCTCAGTCCGATCTCGCCATAACCCGCCACACAGGGCGCCAGGGCGGTCAGGAGATCGAGCAGGTCGCCTGAAAGTCCGGCATCAAGCACAAAACGTGTATAGGCCAGGTTTCCCGAGGCTTCTTCGGTTTGCGCCATCTGGGCTTCGGTCAGCCCCCATTGGGCACAGTAGCGCAGATGAAGCTGCATCTCCTCGTTCAAGAGCGCATCCATGGTCGCGGCGGCCTGACGCATGTCCTCCAGGCTGTCACTTTTGTAGACCGCAAGCGCGTAGGCCCGGCTGAAGTGAATCAGAAAGAGATAATCCTGCACGAGATAGTGGCGGAAACAGGCCTCGGGCAGCGTTCCGTCCCCCAGGCCGCGCACAAAGGCATGGTCGGTGTAAGCCTTCCAGTCGGCGAGATTCTCGGCTTTAAGAGCCGCGAAAACGCCCTGTTCCCAGGGTGGGGGCATGTCTGACATGGAGGGGATCAATCAAGCAACATGCTGGGCGAGGCGCCCGGCAGCGTCACCGTCAGGCCGTCCAAAGCCTCGGTGATAATGAGCTGACAGCCCAGACGGGAGGTTCGGGTCAGGCCAAACGCCAGATCCAGCATATCTTCTTCGTCCTCACTGGCTTCGTTGAGCTTGTCATACCAGTCGGGATCGATCACGACGTGGCAGGTCGCACATGCCAATGAACCTTCACACGCGCCTTCGATATCGACATTGTTGCGCTGTGCGATTTCCAACACCGAGAGTCCCAGCGGCGCGTCCACCTCTTTGTGGTTACCGTCTCTCTCGATGAACACCATCTTCGGCATTTAGCCAAACTCCTATCTCGTCTGGTCCGGTGTAAGAACCGGGTGCTGATTGAAGCATATTTGCAGGAAATACGAGCGCACTCGCATCTCCACAACAAAAAACAACAAATTAACCTTGTTTCTCTTCCCTGATCCGCGAAACGGCCTTGGCGAGAAGAATAACGGCCTGATCGATCTCGACCTCCGTATTGAAGCGGCCAACGCCTATTCGCAAGCTTCCACGGGCGAGGTCCGCGTCCAATCCAAGCGCCTGAAGAACGTAGGAAGGTTCCACCGAGGCGGAGGTGCAAGCCGATCCGGTCGAGAGGCAAAGCTCCGGAACCGCCCGCAGCAGAGTTGCAGCGTCCACACCCTCAAAGGAAAGATTGAGATTGCCGGACAGACGCTGCCCAGGATGACCGTTCAGGTGAATGCCGGGTATCGACGCCAGCAGACTGCTGTGCAACCGCTCGGTCAGGATCTCGACGCGCGCCCTTTCCTCGTCCATCTCAGCATGCGCGATACGTGCCGCCTCGCCGAAACCCACACACAAGGGGGTCGGAAGCGTTCCGGACCGCAAGCCGCGCTCCTGACCACCACCGTCGATTTCAGCTTCCAGGCGCACGCGCGGACGGCGTCGGACGAAAAGAGCGCCGATGCCCATGGGACCGTAAACCTTATGGGCCGAGATCGACAGCAAATCGATCGGCGTCTCGCGGACACTCAGAGGGATCTTACCCACCGCCTGAGCGGCATCGCAGTGAAAGTAAGCCCCTTTTTCATGGCAGATGGCAGCGATCTCATCGATGGGCTGCAAAACCCCGATCTCATTGTTCGCCGCCATCACCGAGACCACCGACGTCTCCTCGTCAACGGCCTCCGCCAGCGCGACCAGATCGATCAGACCGTCAGCCAGTACCGGCACGAAAGTAACCCGATGCCCCTCGCGCTCCAGCCTGCGCACGCTTTCCAGAACACATTTATGCTCGGTGACGCAGGTGACGACATGAGGTTTGCGGTCTTTGTGAAAGCGCGCGGCGCCCTTGATCGCGAGATTGTTTGATTCCGTGGCACCCGACGTGAAGATGATTTCGCGAGGCTCGGCTCCGATCAAGCCAGCGACCTGCGCGCGGGCACGCTCGACGGCGTCCTCGGCATCCCAGCCATAGGCGTGGTCCGCGGAGTGCGGATTGCCGAACTTCTCGGTAAAATAAGGCAGCATTGCCTCGGCCACCCGGGGATCCGTCGGCGTGGTGGCCTGATTATCGAGATAAATCGATACCGGCACCCGGTTCTTTTCGGCCAAATCCAAGGATCCTTCAATCATAGGCTCCACGCGTTCCCGTGTTTTCATCTCTTCATCCATAGCCGCGTCCCGCGCCTTCCTTCCTGTTCTAAGCCCGCGCGCCCTGCGCCACCGAGCTGGCGGCGATATCGGCAGATGCCTCCCGCCCCTCCTGGCGGCGATACAAAATCGACCAGGCTTCGACAAAGGCCTCGACGTCCTCGGGCGTGCTCGACCAGCCCAGACTGATGCGCAGCGCGCTTGCCGCCTCCGCGTCACCCGCTCCCATCGCCCGGAGGACGTGGGACGGCTGGACTTTGCCGGACGAGCAAGCCGATCCGGAACTGACCGCAACGCCTGCCAGATCCAGCGCCATAAGCTGGGTTTCCGCGGGAACACCAGGCATCGAAATACAGCTGGTGTTCGGCAGCCGCTGCGCTGCGCTGCCAAAGACTTTGCTCTGCGGTGAGAGCGAGGTGAGGCGTGTTTCGATTTCATCCCGCCACTGGGCAAGCTCGCCAGTGCCGGCCAGTTGGCTCACCGCCAAATCCGCTGCCACGCCAAAACCGGCACAGCCGGCAACATTCTCGGTTCCTGCTCGCCTGCGCCGTTCCTGCCCGCCACCCAGCAACAACGGCTTTAACTCCAACCCAGGGGTCAGAACCAGTGCGCCGATGCCCTGCGGGCCGCCGATCTTATGGGCGGAGAGGCTCAGCATGTCGACGCCGAGCACCGCAATATCCAAGGGAATTTTCCCCGCCGCCTGGACTGCGTCGCAATGGACCAAAGCGCCGTGCCGCCGAGCGGTCGCCACAATCTCCGGGATATTTTGTATGACGCCGGTTTCATTGTTCGCCAGCATGACCGAGACAAGGATCGAGTCTGTTGCCATCTCCGGCAAGCTGGAGAGAAGGCGCTCGAATTGCGCCATGTCCAGCGTACCGTCGGGATTCAGAGGAATGGCCTGGGCTGCTGGTTCTGCCTGCAACACCGAATCATGCTCACCAGCGCTGACGAGAACATGCGGTCTGCCACTACCCTTCAGGGCCAGATTATTGGCCTCCGTACCGCCTGAGGTAAAGATCACGTCCTGGCTCCGTGCTCCGGTCAGCGCGGCGACGGATCGCCGCGCTTCTTCCACAAGCCGCCGTGCAGCACGCCCGAAGCCATGCACTGAAGAGGGATTTCCAACGGTCTGCGACGCACGCACGAACGCCTCCACCACCTCGGGGCGGATCGGAGCCGTCGCGTTGAAGTCCATATAGTGCTTCTGCATCTTACTCTTCGCTCAGGCGCTGGTTCGACATAGCCTCAGGCAGGATCGAATCACTCTGCGGCATGGGCCGGGTCATTCTCATCCAAATCGGAGGGCTGGCAAGCCGATGTTGGTATTCCGTCGCTCTCGGCGTTGCCAAAGCAGGCGGCTGCAAAGAGACCACTTGTCCCCAGCACCCGTCGCTCCACGACATCTGCGAGGCTGACCGAATTCAGATAGAGATAGATCTGATTGCCCAGTTCCTCCCAGAGGTCGTGTGTCATGCACCGGCTGGCGTTGCCACGGCATCCGACCGGTTGCCCGGGCATGCAACGCGTAGCGCGAATGGGCTCGTCGACCGCCAGAATGATGTCGGAAATCCGGGTGTCAGATGCTTTACGGGCCAGTAGGTAACCTCCACCCGGACCGCGCACGGACTGCACCAGCGCACCGCGGCGCAGCTTTGCGAAGAGCTGCTCGAGATAAGACAATGAGATTTCCTGCCGCTCCGCGATTTCGGCGAGAGGAACGGCACGGCGCCTGGAGTCCTGCCCTCCTTCTTTGTTATCGATCGCCTCATCGCAGTTCGCCGCAAGATCAACCATCGCCATTACGGCGTAGCGTCCTTTGGTGTTCAACTTCACAGTGCGCCCCTCTTTCGATGTTCAACCAGCGGCGTTTTTTCGTCTCGTTTCTCTTCCAGCGCCTTCACCTGGGCGCGCAGCATCTCGATCTCTTTCACAAGGCCCTCGAGAGTCTTGGCGACAGGATCGCCGATTTCGCCCAGCGGCGTGCCGTACGCGGCAAAGCACGCCTCTTCTTCCTCACCGCGACGATCCGGCGTTGCCTGAAGCGCACGCGCGGGGATGCCAACGACCGTCGCACGGGCGGCGACATCGCGTGTCACGACCGCATTCGCGCCGACCTTTGCGGCTCTCCCGATCGTCACAGGACCAAGAATCTGCGCTCCCGAACCGACAATAACATCAGATTCCAGGGTCGGGTGCCGCTTGGCCCCCCGCTGACTGTCGCTATCGACACTTGGGGCGACGCCGCCCAAGGTTACAGCGTGATAAAGCGTCACATCATCGCCGATCTCGCTGGTCTCCCCAATCACGACACCCATGCCATGGTCGATGAAGAGGCCCCTGCCGATCCGCGCACCGGGATGTATTTCGATCCCTGTCAGAAAGCGGCCGAGATGCGAGACCACACGGCCCAGAAGGTACAAGCGCCGCCGCCAGAGCGCGTTGGACAGCCGGTAGACGAGGACGGCCTGGAAACCGGGATAGCAAAGCACCACTTCCAACCTGGAACGCGCGGCCGGATCGCGAGCCATCGCGGAGTCTATCTCACGCCTTACACTCTTGAACATGGCTCTATCCCTCGTGCTATGATACACGCTTGTTTCCAGGCAATTGGCGCGAACCAGCCGTTTGTCTGTCAGCGGACAGCATAAGGACTTGTTCTGGCGATATAGTAAACCTGACTACAGGGGTCAAGTATATCGCATTTCGCTTCCTGGACAGATGAAACCTTGACCCAGCTCGCTGCTGGGTTATACCCGCGCAGCCCAGGTGTAAAAGAGATTATGATGAGGAAGATTGGCTAGATGCCAGACGTGATCATAAACGGCCCGGAAGGCCGACTAGAGGGACGCTATCACCACAACAAGTCCCCGAATGCCCCGATTGCCCTTATGCTGCAACCGCACCCGCAACATGGCGGCACCATGAACAACAAGGTGGTTTACACCCTCTATCACGCCTTTGTGCGGCAGGGGTTCTCGGTTCTCCGCTTCAACTTTCGCGGAGTTGGCCGTTCTCAGGGCGTCTTTGATCGCGGCGAAGGGGAGCTCTCCGACGCTGCTTCCTCACTGGACTGGCTGCAATCGGTCAATGAAAATGCCTCGGCCTGCTGGATTGCAGGATTTTCCTTCGGCGCCTGGATCGGCATGCAGCTTTTGATGCGCCGGCCGGAGATCAATGGCTTCATCTCCGTTGCACCGCCGGCAAACATGCACGACTTCACATTCCTAGCTCCCTGCCCCTCTTCAGGCCTGATTCTGCAGGGCGACCAGGATGAAATCGTTCCAGAGCCTTCAGTTGCGAAGCTGGTCGACAAGCTCTCCAGCCAGCGGGGTATCGAAATTGATTACCGCGTCCTGGCCGGAGCCGGTCACTTCTTCGGCGAACAGATGGACGAGCTGAACGGTCATCTCGACGACTATCTCAACAAGGCTCTGAAGAGCGGAGATCAGGCGGCCGTCGCCCCCTGACATCTCTGGTTGTCCGCTTGGGGTGCGGGTCGGTCAGGCTGGCGTGAAAACGCCACCTGTTGTCGCCTGTGTAACGCCGGTGGTACCCGGGAGTGAAAGAGGCAGACCGAGACGCGAACGCACGGCCAGGTAAGCAAAAGCCTGCGCTTCGAGCGCATCGCCGTCCCAGCCGACGGCTTCGACCGGCTCTACCGGTACGGCCAGCTCCTTCGCAAGCATTGCCATCAAAGTTGGATTATGGCGCCCGCCACCGGTCACAAGCCAGCGCCCGGGGGCTTCGGGAAGCTGAGGGACAACACGGGCGACAGCTGCTGCGGTAAAGGCCGTCAGAGTGGCAGCCCCATCCTCCAAGGACAAGCCGGCCACCGGAGCCGGATCGAAGTCATCCCGGTCCAAAGACTTGGGCAGGGCCTGGGCAAAATACCCGTGATCCAGCATCTTCTCCAAAACACCCGCATCGACTTCGCCTGCCTCTGCAAGCACGCCACCTTCATCCATCGCGCGTCCCGTATGGCGCTCGACCCAATCGTTGATCAGGGCATTTCCGGGGCCCGTATCGCAAGCAAGCAACTGATCTTCTGACGGGTTGGAGGTCGCGTTCGATCTGGGGATCCAGGTCACGTTGGCGACACCGCCGATATTGAGCACGGCCAGGGGTTTCTTCAGATCGCGGGCCAGCGCGGCGTGAAACAGCGGCGCGAAAGGGGCACCTTGTCCGCCCAGCGAGACATCCCGGCTGCGGAAATCAGCCACGACATCAAACCCGGTCTCTCGTGCCAAAAGGGCGGCATCACCGATCTGCCAGGTCCGCCCCTGGTCCGGCGCATGAAAGATCGTATGGCCGTGAAAGCCCAGGAGAGCGATCTCACTGCGCGGGATACCGGCCTGCGCGACAAGCTGCGTCACCGCCTCGGCATGGCGCAGGGTCAGCGACCGCTCCACACTTTCTACAGGGCCCTTGCCCCCGAGAATTGCCCTCAATTCCCCCCGAAAGTCATCGTCATAGGCCAGCGTAAACCGGGGCCCGAACGCCAGGATCCTCAGCCCGTCGCTTTTCAGCAGCGCGGCGTCGATGCCGTCGAGCGAGGTTCCGCTCATTAATCCGATGGTCCAGAATTTGCCAAAGTCTTGCATAAATCCCCGTGCGCAACAGGTCCGATTGAGGTCTTGCCGCGATTGTGTTAAATCGGCCCGCCCAGGGCAAGGCGAGGCTTCAGGTGCGAAGCGGCTGGACGTGACCCTATGAGACGTAACCTAACGAGACGTGATCAGTCAGTTATGACCCAGTCAGGTTTCAGAAGCCTTACTGCCTCCGCCCGCGAACCAGAAATTTAGTGTAGCGAACCATGACCTCCTCGAATGCGAACCTGAAATCGGACTTTTTGCGTGAAATGAGCCGCCGCGGCTTTATTCATCAGTGCACGGATATGGCGGAACTTGACGCCCTGACCGTGCAAGGCCCGATTGCTGCCTATATCGGGTTCGACCTGACGGCGGATTCCCTGCACGTCGGAAGTCTGGTTCAGATCATGATGCTGCGCGCGCTCCAAAAGGCCGGGCATAAACCAATCGTCCTCATGGGCGGCGGGACCTCAAAGGTCGGCGATCCGTCCGGCAAAGACGACGCCCGTCGCTTGCTGACCAGCGAAGACATCGCCAAGAACGTCGCAGGGATTCAGCAGATTTTCTCGCAGTTCCTCACCTTTGGTGAGGGCCCCAGTGATGCGATGATGGTGAACAATGCCGATTGGCTCGAGGAACTGAACTACATCGACTTCCTGCGCGATTTTGGAAGGCATTTCTCGGTCAACCGCATGCTCGGTTTCGATTCCGTCAAACTGCGGCTGGACCGTGAGCAGCCGCTTTCCTTTCTGGAATTCAATTACATGGTCCTGCAGGCCTACGATTTTCTCGAGCTGAACAAACGTCATAAATGCATGCTGCAAATGGGCGGCTCCGATCAATGGGGCAACATCGTCAATGGCGTCGACCTTACGCGCCGGATCAATCAGACCACGGTCTTCGGCTTGACCACGCCCCTATTGACCACCTCATCCGGTGCCAAGATGGGCAAAACGGCCGATGGCGCGATTTGGCTCAACGAAGAACGATTATCGGCCTACGACTACTGGCAGTTCTGGCGCAATACCGAAGATGCGGACGTCGGCCGCTTCCTGCGGCTCTTCACCGAACTGCCCGAAGACGAGATCGTCAAACTGGAAAAGCTGGACGGCTCGGAGATCAACGAGGCTAAGAAAATGCTCGCGGCGGAGGCGACAGCGCTTTGCCGTGGACGCGACCAGGCCGAAAAAGCCATGGAGACCGCCCGTAAAACCTTTGAAGAGGGTGCCCTTGCCAGCGACCTGCCGACCATCGAGGTTGCGCGCGGCAGCTTGGAGAGCGGTGTCCTCGCCTACGAACTCTTGCGCCAGGCCGGGCTGGCCGGCAGCAACGGCGAGGCACGCCGCTTGATAAAGGGTGGAGGCGGCCGGATCAACGATGTCGCTATTCCGAACGATCAGCAATTAGTCGGCCTGAGCGACCTCAACAGCGACGGTGTCGTCAAGCTGTCCGCCGGCAAGAAACGCCACGTGCTGGTTAAAGCTGTTTAGGCGCTTACGGCTGTTCGCGCTCGTCAGGCAGATCCACGGGCTCTCCATCGCCGCTGAAGAGGCGGCGGAGAAAGCCGGGGGCCAGGGCAGATAAAGGATTGACCGAAATATCGGGTTCTTCGAAAGTCCCGCCAATACTGTAGTTGACGCCCAGCACACCGCCGCCGTCACCACCCGTCAGGATCGTGCCAAGCACCGGTATCTGACCAAGCACCCGATTGACGGTGTATGCAGGAATGACCGCGCCCTCAACGTCCATATTCTGACTGTCGAAGTTGAGTGCTCCCTTGGCCGTCAACCCAATTGCGGGACCATAGGCGCGCATTGATTCGGAGCTGGCAATGCCATTGTTAAGCACAAAGTCACCGATCAGGCGCTGGAATTCGATTCCTTCACCCGAGAGCGTATCCAGGGCGCCGGTCAGGGATCCGAAGGTCAATATCCGCGCTAAAATCGACGCATTTACCAGCCTGTAGTCGCGGGCCTGCAAGCTGGCCCGGATCGGAAAGGCCGGTGACGGGCCCTCACTCTCGCCGCGAACCTCCAACACGCCGCCTTCGACCGTGTCGAGAACATTAAGGACCCGAAGCGCCGCACCCAGGTCGTTTGTCCTGGCACGCAGGCTGTGTTTCGTGCCGATCAAAGGGCGAAAATCGATACTGACCAGTTTCTTCTCAGGCAGCGCGGGAACGGCAGGTTCCGCGGTCTCTGCGTCATCTTCCCCGGTGCCGAGGACCGGTGGGGTCCAGAATTTCTGCGGTATCTCGCCATCCAGCGCGATACGATCCCAACCCGTCGTTAACTGCTGAAGCGAAAAAGTGACGGACTCCAGATATTGCTCCTCACCGAACAGTAGCGCATCCAGCGTGCGGGCCGTGGTGATCGAGAAGGCATCGCGCGGTTCCTCGGGGTTGGGCGCAGATGCATTACCGGGCTCCGCCTGGCCAGGAGACTTGGGGTCACGCGTCAGATAAGGTTGGGCATCAACTCTCCCGCCACCGATCGAGACCACGGTCTCTTCCGGTAAGCGCCGCATGTGCACCGCTGACACGGCCGTGCGCCCAAAGCGCAGGCTGTCCGCAAAAATCTCGGAGATGTCCCGCCCGGCCTCATCCATGGTGATATGGCCGGATGCCGTCAGATCGCCCGCTGTCAGCTCCACATCCTTGATCCGCGTGGCCCGGTCGTCGACCAACTCGACCACCGCCCGAATTTCGCCCGTAACCCCCGGGTCTTTCGTCCACACCAGGGGGGCCGCTTCGAGCTTCGCAGTCGCCAGATTAGCGATCAGTCGAACTTCGTCGGGCAGCTCCCGCTGTGCGGTATAGACTATGGAAGCAGAGACAGGGCCATCCAGGTAAGGCAGGAAGTCGAACCCCATGCGTTCGCGGCCGGCATTGTCAATCGAAGGCACCAAGGCCCTAATCACGCTGCCGGTCGGCAGGCTGGAGTCGAAAGGCTCAAACCAGTCCACCGTGCCTGGAACGCCCCCAAGTTCGACCGGTCCTTTCAGGTTCATCTGCGTATTTGTGACCGCAACTTCGAGCTGGCCCTTCGTCGCGTCCTGGCCGAACAACACCTGCTTCACCGACGCATCCTGCACCGCCGCATTTGCCGAGAGATCGACATCGTCGAAGCTGAGCGCTGCGATCAGCGGAAAATCGAAACTCAACTCTGTATTGGCGGTGCCGCCAGTATCCTCGGGCCGGATCCCAAGACCGTCAATCAGCTTGAGGCGCTCGTGATTCAGCAGGAGAAGAGCATCGCGAACCGGGCCTTCGACGCGGCTGCGGATCGACATGGACTCCGGACCGTCGCGATCAAAACCGCCAATCCTGATATCCGAAGGCTGAACGATCAGATCGCCAAGCCGTCCGCCGGCAGGCTGGAAGTGCATTCCGGCGGCGTCGAATGTTGCCGTGCCGTGAACCCCGGTGATCGGCGGCATGGGCCGAAGAAAATGAATATCGAGCCCACTATACTTCAGCGTGCCCTTCACATCGTGGATTTCAACGGCCTCCAGGTCATCCTCTGGCACCGATGCCGAGACCTCAACCCGCGCGGACTCCGCAACACCTCGCTGCACATTCTCCAACACCCACTCGCGCCCGTTGGGACTCGCAATTGGCGGCCAGTACCGGCCCAGTTCGTCGGCTTTTACGTTTGCTGTCTCGACACTGCCTGAAGCATGAAAGATCCGGTCGCGGACCTGAAGTTTTCCCTCGAAGTTGATCTCGGGTCCGGCATCTTCCTCCGAACCGAGGCGCAGGCTGCCACCGTCTACGAAAAGTTCCTGCGTGGGACCATCGAACCGGCCCTTGACCTCCATTCCCCGCACGGGGAGGGCCTCGGGCAAAACACCCGCCACCGCAAGATCACCGGCGCCCAGAGTGAGCGTAAAACGCAAAAAATCGACCCGGCCGCCGAGGCTCATAGACGCCGAGACATTTCCGCCAAGGGACGCGGAGAAACCGCTGAGAGGCTTGAGTTCCGAAGCCGCCGGCACGAGAGAGGCCGGCGGCAGATTCTCCAGAGTCGCTGCGAGATCAAGTATTTCGGTCGAGCGGTCGTATAGAAAGGCGCCATCCAAAGTGGCGCGTTCCCCCCCGACATCGAGCGCCAAATCAACCTCGCCTGCGAGACCCGCCGCGTCGCGCCGCAGGGAAACGCTGGCGTCCGGCGCGTACCAGAGAACATCCGCACGCCGGTCGTCGAGGAGAATTGTACCGCCCACGATCCGCACTTCACGCAGGAATGCAAGCGGAAGGCTCGGATCAGGCTGTGACAAAAGCTCATCCAGCACACTTTCCAGCGCCGCCGAACTTCCTGCGACTTCATCGCGCCCCTTTGGGGGTCCAACCGTAACAGGGCCCTCGGCCTGCTGGGCAATTGCTTCGCCACCCAGGAGAAACCCGCCATCGGCGTCGCGTACCAGGTTGATCGCGGCGCCTTTGATCTCGATAACGGTCGGGGCGAAAGTCCCCTGCACCAGGGCGCGCAGACTGAGCTCCACCCCGACGCTCGGAAAACTGGCAATCACCTCGCCGTCAGCACCTCTGGCGACCGCATTGAGAACCCGAACTTCGACAGCACGCTGATCGGCATTCCACGCCACGTAGGTCTCAGCAACTTCGACAGTGGTATCCTCAACCACCTCACTGAGAGCCTCTTCGGCATAGGGAACCAGGAAATTGATCGCAACCGGTCCGTCGGTCAGCCGCCAGAAGACGATGCCGGCAAGTAAAGCAATACCGGCAATCAACCCGATACAGCATTCGGCGGCATAGATCCAAAATCTGCGCATTTCTCCGGAAACTTCCCTTATGACCCCTGACGCAAGCTTGACCCGCCGCGCAGGGTCTCGCAGTCTTCCGGAAAGCCGGAATTGAGAGACGATGCAGTACCTGGATCAAATATCAAAAAACAAACTGCCTAAAGTGCATAACGCCGAACGCGTGGCGCTGGGTCAAAAACTCTGGGCCGAACAAATCGACCGCTTGGAAGATCCGGATCTCAAGCACTTCGCAGAAACGCTTCCATCCTTGGAGTCCGGACAAGCTCTCCTGGACGCGGTCTTCTCGAACAGCCCCTTCCTGACGCACGCCCTGACCTCAGATATTGGAACACTCTATTCCGTTTTAAAGCATGGCCCTACAAAGGTTCTAGGCGAGCTTCTGGAAGGCCTCAAGCAGGATCTTCTCCTGTCAGGGTCGATCGCGAACGTTTCAGAAGCCTTGAGGCTCGCCAAACGGCGCATTGCGATCTTGACCGCCATCGCGGACCTTGCGGAATTCTGGAGCGATACCGAGGTCGTTGAAGCCTTATCAGACTTCGCCGACGCGGCCCTCTCCACCGCGGTCCGCTACCTGCTGCACGCGGCCCACCATCGTGGTGAGCTTGAACTGCCGCACCCCGACACCCCCGAGAAAGACTGTGGCTACGTGATCCTGGCCATGGGGAAACTCGGCGCGGGCGAGCTCAATTACTCATCGGATATCGATCTGATCGTGCTGTTCGACCGTGACAAAGTCGACTACCGCCACCATCGGGGCCCGCAGGAAGGCTATGTCCGCCTGACCCGGGACCTGGTCCGGCTTCTCCAGGACCGGACGAAAGATGGTTACGTCTTCCGCACCGACCTGCGCCTGCGGCCCGATCCCAGCGCTACGCCGCTCGCCATCTCAACCCAGGCTGCAATGGTTTATTACGAGAGCCTGGGAAAAAACTGGGAGCGCGCGGCCATGATCAAGGCGCGGCCCTGTGCCGGTGATCTGGCACTGGGGGAGTCGTTCCTGCGCGAACTGCACCCCTTCATCTGGCGCAAACATCTGGATTTCGCAGCAATCCAGGAGATCCACTCCATTAAACGGCAGATCAACGCCCACAAAGGCAGCGACGCCATCGCCGTGCTCAGCCACAATGTCAAACTCGGCCGCGGCGGTATCCGGGAAATCGAGTTTTTTGCCCAGACCCAGCAGATGATCTGGGGCGGCCGGGATATCCGTTTGCGCAGCGCGAAAACCGTCAAGACTCTTCAGGATCTCGTCGAAACCGGTCACCTGGAGCAAGCCGCCGCCGATCAACTGAAAAACGCCTATTGGTTTTTGCGGCGGGTCGAGCACCGGCTGCAAATGGTCGACGACCAGCAGACCCAGAGCCTGCCGGACAGTGATGAGGGCTTGGCCGAAATCGGCGCTTTCATGGGCTACGATGACAGTAAAGCCTTTGGAGAGGCGCTTCTGGAAAAGCTCCGATGTGTCGAGAGCCGCTATGCGGAGTTGTTCGAAGACGATACTGCGCCGGAGTCGGACATCAGTTTTATCGCGACCGACAGTGATCCCAGTGAGCAAGACCTCAAGATCCTGGAAGGCTTCGGTTTTAGCGACGGCACGAAGGTCGTGCATCTGATCCACTCTTGGCAGAGCGGGCGCTACCGGGCGACGCGTTCGACACGGGCACAGCGGATCCTCGGTGAAATTTTACCCTCGCTGCTCAAGGCCCTGGGCGAGACGGCGCAACCAGATTTCGCGCTGGCCAAATTCGACAGTTTTCTTGCGGGCCTGCCCGCCGGGGTCCAGCTTTTCTCGATGCTGCATGCAAACCCGACACTGCTGGGACTGATTGCGGAAATTATGGGCGGCGCGCCGGTTCTGGCAGATCAGCTGAGCCGTAACAGCGGCCTGCTCGACTGCGTCTTGACACCCGGCTTCTTTGATCCTGTCCTCGGTCGGGAGGAGCTCGAAGCGGATCTTATGTCTGTCTTGAACCAGGCCCGTGATTTTCAGGACGTTCTCGACTTCTCGCGGCGATGGGCTAACGACCAGCGTTTTCAAATCGGGGTACATATCCTGCGGCACACGGGGGATGCGCAGGAGACCGGCGAGTCTTTGAGCAATGTCGCCGACGCCGTCTTACGCAGGCTCTACCCCCGTGTATTGGATGAGTTTTCGCTGCGCCACGGCAGGTTGAACGGTCCCGACATGGTGGTGATTGCCATGGGCCGCCTGGGCGCCCGCGAGATGACCGTCTCTTCCGACCTGGACCTTCTGTGCCTATACGATCCGCCGCCCGACGGTAAGGAATCCAATGGCGACCGACCGCTGGATCCGGGTGTTTACCACGTGCGTTTTACCCAGCGTTTGATCAATGCGCTAACGGCTCCGACCGGCGAAGGACGGCTATACGAGGTGGACATGCGTCTTCGGCCGTCCGGCACCGCCGGTCCCGTTGCAACCACCCTGGCCGGGTTCGTGAAGTACCAAGAAGGTAGCGCCTGGACCTGGGAGCAGATGGCCCTCACCCGCGCAAGGTTCATTGCGGGCGATCCGGAGCTTGGCGCGAGGTTTGAGGCTGCAAAGCGGCTGATTCTCTGCCAACAGCGCGATCCGGAAAAACTCTTGCGGGACGTCGCCGAGATGCGCGCGCGCATCGAACGCGAGCGGCCCGCCAAAACCCTCTGGGACACAAAACATCGCCGGGGAGGCCTGGTCGATGTTGAGTTTTTGGCTCAGTATCTCCAACTCAAACACGCCGCCGAAGCCCCGGACATCCTCTCCCCTTCAAGCTGTAAGAGCTTTGCCGCATGCCAAAAAGCCGGAATTATCGGGGAACAGGAGGCCGGTCGCCTGATCGCGACACACAAGTTCTTGCGTGAAATTCAGGGCCTATTGCGTCTGACAACCGGAGAAGCCTTCGACGACTCGACAGCGTCCGACGACCTTAAGATCGCACTTTGCCGGGCAACGGGTTTGGAGAACTTCGCGCAGGTCAAAGAGGCCCTGATCGCGCAGACTGATGCCTGCTACAAGATTTATCAGGAATACATCGAACGGCCTTTCGCAAGTCAAGCGCCCGGTGGGCCCGGCTAGCACTGTATATTCGATCCCGCCCGGAGCAAGCGGCCGTAATTTAACGATCTGGCCTATTGACCGGATCGAGGTTGCGAACAACCTTTGTAACCTGTCATACAACCAGAAAAATACGGGAGAACGATTAAATGGTCGAAGTCGGGCAAAAGGCACCAGACTTTAAAATGGCTACGGATGGCGCGGGTGACGTCAGCCTTAAAGCCCTCAAGGGCAAGAAGGTTGTTCTTTATTTCTACCCGAAGGACGATACACCGGGCTGCACCAAGGAAGCCTGCGGATTTCGCGATTCCCTGCCGGACTTCTCCAAGGTCGATGCCGAGATCGTCGGCGTTTCGAAGGACACCGTCGCGAAGCATGACAAATTCAAAGCCAAGCACGAACTCAACTTCATCCTGGGATCCGATGAAGACGGCAGCGTCTGCGAGGCCTATGGCACCTGGGTCGAGAAATCCATGTATGGCAAAAAGTATATGGGGATCGAACGCGCGACCTTTCTGATCGACGAAAAGGGCGTGGTGCAGAACGTCTGGCGCAAAGTGAAGGTCAAGGGGCACGTGGACGAGGTTCTCGCCGCAGCCCAGGCCCTCTAGCTCTGCAGCAGAGTAATATGGAACAGGACAGCCTGAGCGCGGCCGCGGTCGCGATACTCACGACCGCGCATCCGGCTGAAAAAGTCAGGCTGTCCCGGACCACGGCGGCGCGCTGGCAGTCGGGGGAGCTCCGCAAGATCGGAAGCAGGATTCCCCCCGACCGGCCCGAGCGGCCACAGCATCCCCTCCTCATGGCACCCCGCGATGTCCCCAAGCGTAAGATCAATCAGGGCAGCAAAGGGCGGATCGCGCTTTTGCATGCTTTGGCGCATATAGAACTCAATGCAATTGATCTGGCCTGGGATATCATCGCACGCTTTACCGGCGACGATCTCCCGACGGCCTTTTACGATGGCTGGGTTCAGGTCGGCGACGAAGAAGCCAAGCACTTCGATCTCCTGTCCAGGCGTTTGTCTGAGCTCGGCGCAGGCTATGGCGACCTGCCCGCCCATGACGGGCTCTGGCGGGCTGCCGAAGAAACGGCGCATGACCTTTTGGCCCGCCTGGCCATTGTGCCGATGGTCCTGGAAGCCCGCGGCCTGGACGTGACGCCGGCGATGATCGCGAAGCTGAACGCGGTCGGCGACCAGGAAAGCGCGGCAATCCTGCAAATTATCTTCGATGAGGAAATCGGCCATGTCGCCTGCGGCAAGCGATGGTTCGACTTTCTTTGTGCGCGACAAGGACGTTCTCCGCAGGAAACCTGGCGAGACCTGGTCAGGCGTCATTTCCATGGTGCGCTGAAGCCGCCCTTTAACGAGCCTGCCCGCAGTGCAGCGGGGCTTCCGGCAGACTTTTACAGCGCGCTCTGATGCCAGCTATGCGGTTTCGGCATCGGGGGTAGGATTTGCTGCTCGCAAGTGCTTCCGATATATCCAATCCATGTCCGACAGCCTGCCACTTAAGACACCTGAAGCTCCGACGGAACCGGAGAAGCCCTTCTTTGGGCTGACCGAGCGGCAGCTCGCTTTCCTTCTGCTAGCCTTGGCGCCAGCCTTTTTCTGCAGCAACATGCTGGTTGCGCGCGCCACGCACGACCTGATCCCGCCCGTGGCCCTGGCCTTCTGGCGATGGGGCGTGACCTTTCTTCTCTTGTCACCAATTACCTTTGCCGTCCTCTGGCGCCATCGCGCGGCCCTGAGACGCGACTGGCTGGATTTGCTCATCCTGGGCGCGCTTGGCATGGGAGTCTGCGGGGCTTTTGTCTATATCGGCGCCGACAGCACAACGGCCACCAACATTGGCCTGATCTACGCGGCCTCCCCGATCCTGATTGTGGTCTTTGCGCGCCTCTTTTACGGCGAGTCGCTCTCCATACTTCAGGGTCTGGGCGTTGCCATCTGTCTGCTGGGTGTGCTCGCGATCATCTGCAAAGGCGACCCGCGTATCCTGCTCGAACTGCGATTTGTGGTGGGAGATCTCTGGATCACAGCAGCTGCGATCGCCTGGGCCGTCTATTCGCTTCTGTTGCGTCACCGTGACAGCGAATTGCCGATGATCGCCCGATTTGCCGCAATCACCGCCGGTGGCCTCATCATCCTGCTGCCCTTTTACATCGGCGAGATGGCAGCCGGCGACCTCGTCACCTGGAACATAACTACCATCGTTACGATCCTGTTCCTGGCGCTGGTGCCGTCCTGTGGAGCGTACCTTTCCTACGCCAAGATCCAACGCACGCTCGGCGCGGGTCCGACCTCACTGCTGATGTATCTCGTTCCGCTTTACAACGGCGTGCTTGCCTTTCTGCTGCTTGGCGAAACCCTCGAGACTTATCATCTGATTGGTGCAGCCATGGTCTTGCCCGGGATCTACCTGGCGACCCGCAAAAACTGACGACCAGGCCAAAAGCTCAAAGGCCCAGAATCTCAAAAACCCAGACTCTCAAAAACCCAGAATCTCAAAAACCCAGAATCTCAAAAACCCAGAATCTCAAAAACCCGGAGTCTCGAAAACCCGGAGTCTGAAAAACCCGGAATCTCAAAGATCCAAAACGACTTCCCCTCCTACTTCCCTGGCGCGCGAACAACAGGTCATCATTTTCTCGGCCCGTTCTTTCTTGCCCAGCACGAAATCCCGATGCTCGACATCGCCGGCGCTGTAGCGGGCCGCGCAAACACCGCAAATTCCCTCGGAGCACTTCACGTCGATGTGGATGCCCGCCGCCCCCAGAACATCGACAATGGATTTTTCAGCCGGAACCTCAAAGCGGCGGCCGTCACGCGCCAGCCGCACCGTGAAGTCGTGGTTTTCATAATCAGCGTCGTCCGGCACGGAAAAGTACTCTCGGTGCAGCGCTTCCTCGGGCCAGGCATTCGTTTCAGCCGCCGCAAAGACCGCGTCCATAAAGTTTGACGGGCCACAGGTGTAGAGCTGATCACCGCTGCCGTAACCCGCGAGCAGGTCGTCAAGATCGGCTCGTTTTCCCTCGGCGGAAAAAAAGAAGCGTACGTGGTCCTTCCATGGAGCTTGCTCCAGATCTTCAACAAATCCTGCGGTCTCGCGCTGCCGTGCGCAGTAAAAGAGAGAAAAGTCGGCGCCCTTGGCGTGAAGCTCATGTGCCATGGCGATCAGGGGCGTGACACCGATGCCGCCGCCGATCAGCAGCGTTTTGCCCGCATTATCGGCCAGGGGAAAATGATTGCGCGGCGGTGAGATGAAAACCTTTCGGCCCTCCTCGAAGATCCGGTGCATCAGCTTCGATCCCCCCTTGCCTTCTCTTTCCTCCAGGACACCAATCACGTATTTGGACCGGTCTGCCGGATCGCCGGCGAGGCTGTATTGCCGGAAGTATTCAGGAGCCACCACGACATCTATATGCGCGCCTGCATCGAACGACGGCAGGTCAGCGCCATCGGGCGCGACAAATTCATAGCGGGCAATGTCCTTCGCCATCACGCGCTTCTTTGAGAGCTTCACCGGCATCACCGGCGGAGGTCCCTCCGGCATCCGGAATTGCGGAACCAGCCCCTCGGTCTCACCCTTTGCCAGGCGCGCCTTGTGTTCATCTGGGCTGAGAAGAGCTCGAAAGGCTTCCAGACCGGCCTCCCGATCCATCGGGAAGGGCACCGGGTAGGGCGGTGGCGCCAGGTGCGCCGGGTAGACCGCGAGGGTCTGATCTTCCGGCTTGAGATCCAGATCGAGGCTCAAGGCCCGGGCATTTGTTTCCTTGGCCGGGATGTAACGGCCGTCCGGCTGCAGTTCCAGGTCCCACCACCACTTTTTCACTCGATTGATCTGACCATTGCCGACCTTGTCGTCAAGCTTTGCCAGCCATTTGGCCGCCTTGGGATAATGCATCGCCAGCCAGCGGAAAGGAGCCTCCTTGAACAGCCCCTCCAGGTTCCAGGGACAGGTTTTCATACAGCGTCCACACATGCTGCCCAGCAGGTTGGTGATCCGATAACGCGCGCAGCGCTCCGAGTCCGACTTCCAGATTTCGTAGCCGTTGAACATAACCTTGGGACCGGCAGTGATCGCTCCGGCCGGGCATTCACGCGCGCACTTATTGCAGTTCTCGCAAAAGGTCTGCATGCCGAAATTGATCGGCTTGTCATAGACAAAGGGCATGTCGGTCGTCACGACGCCTGATTTGAGCCTTGGTCCCAGGTAGGGGTTCAGGATCACCTCTCCGATCCGGCTGACCTCACCCAGGCCCGACAGCAGCAGCAGAGGCGGCTGCAAGACCTCGCCGTCGAGCACGGAATGCACCCGCGCACCGTAGCCCAAACGGCGGATCTGCTCGGCCACGATGCCTCCGATCAAGGAAGAGCGCAGATAGGCGCGCATGGACTGCGCGGCGGAAATCCAGTCGTCCCCGCTGGTCGCGTCCATGGTCTCGTGGCCCTGGTCGATCAGGATCGAAATCGCGTTCTTATGATAGGGCTCGATCTCGTTCCCGGCGGCGTCGTGGGAGTAGTAGGTCCAGTCCGGCGCGGGAGAGAGCCCGACCGCATCGGCCCCGAGATAGTAGAGAGACGCTTTCACATTGTCGGCGTTGCGCTGGGGGTCCTGCGCAGACTTCGCGAGCGCCGCCGCCGGCTGCCCGTCCTGCAACAAAATCAGCGCACCCAAGGCCCTCCGGGAGCAATAGCCCATAGGATTTTTCAGGACGTAATAGCCGTTTTTCGAACCCTCCTGCACCACCTTGCCCATATCACCGAAGAGCGCGCGGGCAAACATATCCGTGCGCTTGGGCACACGGGGCACACGGGCGGCATCGATGAAGGTTGTGGGCTCCTCCTGCTGCTTGATCTTCTCAAAGGGCAAAGCACCCTTTGCGAAGGGCCGTTTGCGGTAAGGGGTCCGATTGAACAGGCTTTTGAAAGTACCTTTGCCAAGCCACCAGTCCGGTCCGTGAGAACGCCAGCGATCACCCAGCCCGCGCGGCGCGAGCGGCAGATCGGGTGCCAGTTCCAGCGTCGTGGTTATGGCCGCAAGACTATAGCGTTCGCCGACATAGGGATTGCTCAACCCAATTGATCCGTCGGCACGTTTCTGTTTTTCGACCAGCCCCGCCGCAAGCGCCAGCTTCCCCAGATCCACGTCCGAAGAACTGGCCGTGTGGGCGCGTGCTTCAAAGCCCAGGATCCGCAGATAGTTGGCCAGCACCACGGCGGTTTCCGCTGCCCTGACCGCGGAGCGCTGCTCCAGAGTCCCGGTGATCCAGTCCGACCCGGGCTCCTCCGGGTCCGGATCGCGTGGATGTTCGACCAGATAGACCACGGCATAGCTGTGATGATCCATCGGCGCGGGCTCGGCTTTCGCGGACTCCTTGACGTCCGCCATGACCACATCGATGCCGGATGCCAGTGTCTTGGGCTGGCTGCCCTCCAGCTGTTCGAGCAGTTGATCCAGCACCGGGTTCCGGAAGGGCTGCTCGAGAAATGCCGCCCTCGGCAAGACGCAGATACCGGCCTGCGTGGCATCGAAGTAATAGCCCGCGGCTTTAAGATGATCGCTGCGCTCCTCAAGATCCGAGGGAATATCGGAGCATTTTTCCGCGATCAGGCCGTCCCTGATCGCGTCCAGCATCCCGATAAAAAGCGCCATGGGGTTGGCGAGGCTCTCTGGATTTTCGTCGTCAAGAAACGTGAGAGGCTGCATGGCCAGGACGTCCGAGAGACCCGGCAGGGTTTCTTGCCGTTTCAAACGCTCAAGGGGATAGGGCCCCAGGTGGACCGGCCTGTTTTTATAGGAAAACAACCGCATAAATCTCGTCCCTTTGCTTCGCCTGCCATGACAGCCCTGCACACCTGCGGAAAGCGCAGTCCGAGTGTGGTGGAAATGAAATTCGTATCACTTATGATCGCTTCTGCGATTTTCTGAGCAGGAAGCGTTGCGATGGCGATGCCGAAGCATCGGCGAGCAGCGGTGACACCCGTCAGAGAACCGCAGAAGCGACCGTTCTCGCGACTATTCACGTAACTTTCAAAGGCGTCATAACTAATACGAATCTCATTTCCACCACACTAGATGCCCGGCAAGGCGCCCTCTTCCTCCGCGAGCAGTTTGCCGATCAAATGCCGGAAGACATCGACCTCTTCGCCAGTCAACTTGCTGCTGAAGTGATTGGTCGTGCCCATGGATTGCGGCAGGGCCGCCTTCAAGCAACGCGTGCCTTCTTCGGTCAGGGCCACCTGGGTCGAACGCCCATCGCGCCCACCTTTATCGCGGCGAACCAAGCCCTTAGCCTCCAGTTCACGGAGCACCCGCGACAAGGCCGTGCGATCGACGCCGATATGACCGGCGATCTCGGATGGCCGAACGATCCCCTCCAAACCCACCGTCGGCAGCACACACCACATCAAGCGCGTAATCCCGAGGCCCGAAAGCCGGCGCTCGAAATCCCGCTCCATCACCCGGGCCAGGCGCGACACCCAGTAGCCCAGGCCATCCCGAAGCTGATATGCCGCAGTCTTTTGCTTCATGCGCGCAAGCTTCGGCAAAGTAGTTAACATTGTCAACTATTTGGTCCTGCGCTCAATCGATTTGCGTTTCGGTCAACTCCAAATTCACTGTCTCTCAATCAGCATACTGCTGATATCGAACGCAAATTTTGAAGCACTGTGGTTCAAGCAAAACGTAAACCGCCGTAATTCATCACCGCCGTTTCCAGCCAGCGGATAGAGTCACCTTTCGATAGGTTCGATCGCATTTGCAGAGGCGCTGAGTCTCGGCAATTCTGAGTGTCGTATTGGAAGCAAAAAGCCGGAGCCGCCGTGATAACTCTTTTCACCGATGAAATCCCTTCGCCCATCGGCGGCATCATCCTGGTCACCTTGAGCGAAGGCACTGAAACAGATGCCGCACCCCCGCTCTGCGCCGTCGAATTCGACGACTGCCTGGATCGCCTGCAGCGAAACCTGACGGCACGCTTTGGGCGCTACGAACTCTTGAAGGTCAAAAACCCCGGCGGACACTCAGATAAGATGATGGCCTATCTGGAAGGTGACGTGACAGCGATCGACGCGCTTCCCGTCGACAGTGGCGGCACGGAGTTTCAGCAGCAGGTCTGGAGCGCGTTGCGGCGCATCCCCGCCGGGCAGACCTGGCAATACGGCGAGATAGCAAAAAAGCTCGGACGCCCCGATGCGCCGCGCGCTGTAGGTGCCGCCAACGGGCGCAACCCCTTGTCGATTGTCGTGCCTTGTCACCGCCTCATCGGCAGTACGGGCAAGCTCACGGGTTACGCCGGCGGGCTGAAACGCAAAGCCTGGCTCTTGGCGCATGAGGGCGCTTTGACTGGCAACAGCTGAAGCGCCCGTCGTTGGAAGCTGGAGGGGTCAGGACATCAAACCCTTCGCAAGGCCGGTCTGCAGGTGAGATTCCTCGTAGGCTTTCCGCTGAAAGACCTCGCCCAGCATGGGCTCAAAGAACTCCAGCGGCTCGCTCGTATAGTCCGGGTCGAAGGAAGCCTGATCCCAACGCTCGCAAAAATCCACGCAGGTCTGGTAGTAGAGGTGCGTGCGGTACTTTTCGCGTTCGTACTGATCCCAGCCGTAGTGATGGGCGTAGTAGACCATCTGGAAGGCGCCGTGGTGTTCAACCACCCAGGTGACCTCGTCGCGCACGAAGGGCCTTAAAATCTCGGCGGCAAAGCGGTCATGGTTCTGTGGGGCCAGGCCGTCGCCGATATCATGCAGCAACGCCGCGACCACCCAATCAAGACCGGCAGCATCGCGATAAGCCCGTGTCGCCGACTGCAAAGCATGCTCCAGACGGGTGATGCGGTAGCCCGGGATGGTCTCTTCCGCCTGCAGACGCAACGCGCGCAACAGACGCTCGGCCGTTCCCCGATTATGCGCTTCCTCCAGCCCGCGCAGATACAGATAGTCTTCCCTGGTTCCCTCTTTCATCTGCGTGAAGGAGACCACCCGCTGTTCAGATCCAGTTTGGGTGCCGGAACCAGCTTCAGACATACCTTCCTCCATGGTGTTCTCTCTTCAAAACGCGCCCTTCATCAAAACATCACCAGGCATCTTGAACCTGGGCGCCGTGAGCCTGGGGCATCGTGATGCCTGGGGCACCATGACTAGCCTAAAGATCCTGTCGCAGAAAATGTGGATTCCAAATTTCGAATTCCATATTCAGTGTTTTAAATACAGAAACCTCGGATCTGTGAGCTTCGCACGTCGAAGAACAGCATCAATCGCAAGCAATCCGCCAAGCGTCCAACTAGTTGGTAAACCCGGAGACAAGATCCTGCAGTACCGGCTTGGCGTTCTCCGTGATCGAGACGCCATCGCCCATGATCAGACAATCGAGTTCGAGCTCCAGCAGGGTCTTGACGCTGGCACGCAAGCGCGCCGGGTCGTCCATCTTCTCGTCCGGCAAAAGCGAACAACGCCCCGGCGGATTGCCGATCACCAGATCGCCGATAAAGGCCAGACGCCGCTCACGCCAATAAAGCACCACCTCACCCGGCGACTTGCCCGGCGCCGGCAAGACATGAAGCGGACCGATCTGGCTGCCCGGTGTCAGTTCGCCATCGATCTCGCAGCCCTGGCTACGGGCGTGCCGGGCATCCTCGGCGTGGATAAGGGTTTTCGCTTTCGTCGCCTCACGAATGCGGTTCGCGGCGCGGCTATGATTGCGGTTGGTAAGCAGGATCTTTGAAACACCCTCGGAGACCAAGCGCTTGAGATCCCCATCTTCGGGCTCGACCGGATCAATGACGAGGTTGCCTGACGTCAGGGCGAGAAAATAGCCGTTGAAGTCGTAGCCATGGGGTTCCGACAGGCGCGACCAGCAATGAATGCCCTCTAGTATTTCGCGCATCTCCACTCCCATCTCTTGACTGTCGCAGGCGTCACGCCCACGGCCTGAACCCATCTTCGTCGAACATAGCCCATCTCGGACCAGCCTGCGACGATCTTAAGACTTCAGGCGCCCCGCAACGGCAATTTACGACGCTTCCGCCTCACTGTTGCTACCCGAAATTCTGCTGGCCAGAGAAGCCTCAAGGAAGCCATCGATATCGCCGTCCAGCACCGCTCCGGAGTTTGTCGTCTCGTGGCCGGTCCGCAAATCCTTGACCATCTGATAGGGCTGCAGGACGTAGGAGCGGATCTGGTGTCCCCAGCCGATATCGGTCTTGCTGTCAGCTTCCGCCTGGGCAGCCTCCTCGCGCTTCTGCAGCTCGTGCTCGTAGAGCCGGGCCTTCAGCATCGCCATGGCCTGAGCCCGGTTCTTATGCTGCGAGCGGTCGTTCTGACACTGCACAACGATGCCGGTCGGTTCATGCACGATGCGGATCGCACTATCGGTTTTGTTGACGTGCTGTCCACCTGCGCCAGAAGCCCTGAAGGTGTCCACCCGAAGGTCTTTGTCCAAAACCTCGACCTCGATCGTGTCATCGACAACCGGATAGACCCAAACGCTCGAGAAAGACGTGTGGCGCCTAGCTTGGGAGTCGTAAGGGGAGATACGCACGAGGCGGTGTACACCGGATTCGGTCTTAAGCCAGCCATAGGCATTATGGCCTTTGATCTGAAGCGTCGCAGACTTGATCCCGGCTTCTTCACCGGCACTCTCGTCCAGCCATTCGACCTTGCAGCCGTGGGCTTCCGCCCAGCGGACATACATGCGCAGAAGCATTTCCGCCCAATCCTGGGCTTCGGTGCCGCCGGCACCGGCATTGACCTGCAGATAACAGTCGTTCGCATCGGCTTCACCGGACAGCAAAGACGCAAGCTGCTCCTTGGCCGCACGGTCCCGCAGAGCGATCAAGGCGGCTTCGGCCTCCTCGACTGTTTCAGTGTCTTCTTCGGCCTCACCCATTTCGATCAGCATGACGCCGTCTTCGACGCCCTGTTCGAATTCCTTGTAGTTGGCGATGGACTGCTCAAGCTGCGTGCGCTCGCGCATGATTTTCTGCGCGGCATCGGGATCGTCCCAAAGCGAGGGATCCTCGGCCAGGGAGTTCAGCTCGTCTAATCGTCGTGTTGCGGCATCCAAGTCAAAGATGCCTCCTCAGCAGGGTCAACGACTGCGTAATGTCGTCAACCACCGCCTGGATTTCGGCGCGCATGCGGCCTCCTGTGCGGGTATTGGTTCGATCCTCCGCGGCGGCAACGGCCTCAAAGGATCTCACTCCTGATTTACTGCTGATCTTTTACGGAATTCAAAGGCTTCTGTACAGACTGACATTCAGGATCAGCCAAGGCCAGGATCAGCCGCGGCCAGGATCAGCCAGGGCGCAAAGCGCCAGCTTAAAACGCCTCAGTAGAGTCCGCCCGAAAGGCCTTCATTTCGCGGCTGGACCGGCAGGGCGCCGCCCGTCTCGCCCGTGACAGGCGAACCGCCGTCGATCAGGACCTGCTGCCCGGTGGGCACGTTATCGGGCTTGAAGGCCTCCAGCATAACGTTCCGGTCGCCGGGACGCGCAAGCTGACCCGTCTCTGCGTTCAAGCGCACGATCCGGATACCGGGCGGAATACGGAAGGGGATCGCAGGCTGGTCCTTCAGGGCTTCGGCCATGAAATCCCGGAAAATTGGGGCGGCGACCGCAGACCCCCCTTCGCTCCGGCCCAGACTCCTTGGGTTATCGAACCCCGTAAAAATCCCGACAGCCAGGTCAGGCGAAAAGCCGACGAACCAAGCATCCATATAATCATTGGTCGTACCGGTCTTACCGGCGAGCGGCTTGCCAACCGCTTTGATCTTGCGACCGGTACCGCGTTCGACCACGCCTTGCAGCATGGAAACGACCTGATAGGCGCTGCGCGGATCGGCAATCTGTTCGCGTTCGTCTTCCAGTTCCGGAATCTGACCGTCGGACTGATAGTCGGTCATGCAGGTCTCGCAAAGGCGTAAATCGTGACGGTAGATCGTCGCTCCGTTGCGGTCCTGAATCCTATCGATCAGGCTTGGCGTGATGCGCTTACCACCGTTGACCAGCATCGCGTAGGCCGTGGTCATCCGCATCAGCGTGGTCTCGCCTGCCCCCAATGACATGGAGAGAACCTGCTGTAGGTTTTCATCGACCCCAAAGCGCTTCGAGTAGTCAGCCACCCTCTCCATGCCAATAGTCTGCGCCAGACGAACGGTCATCAGGTTGCGCGACTTTTCGATTCCAACGCGCATGCGGGTCGGTCCGTAGAATTTTTTGGTGTAGTTACCGGGTTTCCATTTTCCGAGGCCCGGTCCTTGGTCGATCACAAAAGGCGCATCGAGAATGATGGTTGCGGGCGTGTAACCGCTGTCCAGTCCAGCCAGATAAACGAAAGGCTTAAAGGAGGATCCTGGCTGGCGCTTCGCCTGTGTGGCGCGATTGAATTGGCTCTGCTCGAAGGAAAAACCACCCGACATCGCCAACACCCGGCCCGTATGGGGATCCAGCGCCACCAGTGCGCCATCGATCTGGGGCAATTGACGCAAGGCGAAGGTACCGGCCTCGTAGGCCTCGCCCTCTTCATTCGTCTCAACCGGCTCGACCAGAACCACGTCCCCGACAGCAACGACATCCGAAGGCTTGCTTGGTTTCTCACCAAACCTCTGGTTCTTGAGCCACTTCCGGGCCCAGACGAGCTCGCTCATCGGCAGTGTGCCCTCTGCGCCATCCGCCAACTTCACAGCTGCCGCTTTCGCACCGACCTCGAGCACGACAGCAAGACGCCAAGGCTCTGCGCCGGCGGGCAGTTTGATCTCCGCCAGCTTCTCCTGCCAGGCGCCGCTTTCCATGTCGAGCTGTGTCACCGGACCGCGCCAGCCATGCCGCCGGTCGTAGGCCAGCAGGCCGTTGCGGAGGGTTAGATCGGCAATCCGCTGAAGCCGCGGATCCAGAGTGGTGCGAACCGACAAGCCGCCTTCATAGAGCTTGTCATTGCCGTAGAGCTCAACCAGTTCACGCCGGACTTCCTCGCTGAAGAAGTCGGCATCGACAACCTCCGTGACATCGCGCCGCCGAATCTCAAGCGGAGAATTCCGGGCGGTTTCGGCCTCTTCAGGTGTGATCTTACCGTCCTCAAGCAGCCGCCGGAGGACCCAGTTACGCCTGGCGACTGCGGCCGCATGTTTACGCACAGGGTGATAGTTGTTCGGCGCTTTGGGCAAGGCAGCCAGATAAGCCGCCTCGGCAATCGTTAACTGATCGAGCGGCTTGTTGAAGTAATTCAAGGCTGCTGCCGCAACGCCGTAGGAGCCACCGCCCAGATAAATCTCATTGAGATAGAGATCGAGAATACGGTCTTTGGAGAAGGTGCGCTCGATCCGGAAGGCAAGCAGCGCCTCCTTGATCTTACGCTCGTAAGAAACCTCGTTGGTCAGGAGGAAGTTCTTCGCCACCTGCTGCGTGATGGTCGAAGCACCGACCAGACGCCGCCCCTGGCCGATATTCGCTACGTTCGTTACAACCGCGCGCAGCAGGGAGACGAAGTCGACCCCGGGATGCTCGTAGAAGTTCTTGTCTTCCGCGGAGAGAAAACTATTCACGACACGCTTTGGAATCGCCTGAATGGGAACATAGACACGCCGTTCGATGGCGTATTCGCTCATCAGACGTCCGTCGCCCGCGTGAATGCGGGTCACCATCGGCGGTTCATAGTCCGCAAGCTGTTTGTAATCCGGCAAGCCGCGGCCGTAATGGTGCAACGCGTAAAATCCGCCGACCACAGCCGCCAGGCCGATAAAAACCAGAAAGCCTAGAGTGAAGACAAAAAACCTAAGCATATTCTCCGTTCGCTCTGCAGCCGGGTTTGGTCAAGCAGGCTGTCATTTACCAGCGAGCGATGCCCGTTCCGTTAAGTAAACGCCGAAAGACCGCGCAACAGCCTGTCAATATCATAAGCTGGCGTATGCTTTCAAAACATACGCAATAATACCTAACAAATGATCAGTGCCACGCTTCGCACCCCACTCTGTTAAGAGATTAACAAAGCGACGTGCGAAAGGCTTCCTGAACTTTGCGTCACACTCTAGATATTGGGGCGTTCAGTAACGATTAAAAGTCTGATTTTGCTGAAAATAGTTACCGATCGATCGCGATAGTGCGGACATCAGCTTCTTGCGGTAGCCCTTATCCCGCAGCCGCTTCTCCTCCGCCCGGTTCGAGAGATAACCAATTTCAATCAGTACCGAAGGAATTGTAGGCGACTTCAAAACCGCGAATCCGGCATAGCGGTGCGGATTGCCAAGCAGGTTCGCGACCTGCCCCACCTCATCAACCACATCCGCAGCGAACTGATTTCCTTGGTTTTTCGACTCGCGCTGCGCCAGATCGATCAGAATATCGCGCACCACTTCGGTTTGCTCCGAAAGGTCGAAACCGGCGATGATATCAGCCTTGTTCTCTTTGGCGGCGAGGCTCCTGGCCTCGGCGTCGGAAGACTTCTCAGACAGGGTATAAACCGAAAAGCCTTTGATTTTCCTGGATTTATGGTTGTTCGCATGCAGCGACACGAAGAGGTCGCCATTTGCCTGGTGCGCGATTTTGATCCGATCGCGCAACGCCAGAAACACATCCCGGTCTCGGGTCAGAACCACGCGGAACCTGCCGGTTGCCTCCAGTTGACTCTTCAATTCCTTGGCGTAGTCCAGAGCCAGATTTTTCTCCAGCAGCCCGCTAATGCCTGTGGAGCCCGGGTCGACGCCGCCATGGCCGGGGTCGATCACGATGGTCGGCCGCCGGTCGCCCGCCGGTTTGGGCTGCACCTGGGCCGCGGCGGCCGTCTGCGTGGCCCGAAGAGGCTGCTCCGAGGAGGCACCAAGACGCCCCGCGGGCGCCGCATTGAAAGCCGCGAGAGTGACGGGTTCGATGTCGACCACAAATCGGTGCGGGCGCCCGTCCTTGGGCGGCAGAACAAAGGCGCTTTTGACCAGGACCGGCTGCTTAACGTCCAGGACCACACGGCTGGTCCCCGGCGCAAAAAGCCCGAACCGCAAGGCATTGATGGCGCCGGCACCATCCGGAATTTTACTCTCCGGTACCGACCAATCGAGCTCGGGCAGGTCGATGACCACCCGATAAGGGTTCGGCAACAGGAAAACGCGGTAGTTCGGGGCCTCGGACAATTCGAGAACGAGTCGTGTCTTATCCGGGTGCTGGCCGACGCGAATATCCGAGACGGTGGGCTTGGCCGCCGCCTCATGGGCTCCAAGCAGCATGACCGCCAAAATCAGGACTAGACGTTTCATGGGCCGAATCTCATGGTCCGAATCGGGTAGCAAAGACTGTTTCAAGCGGCAGCATTCTCACGAGATGTATCCGATTCATGGGATTGCAACCAGAAAAAACGTCAGGAATTGCCGCTTCGTCGGCGGCGCTTCTGGATTTGCGCGCGGGCAGAACCCCATCGAAGGCCAGGCCAGGCCAAAGCGGGAACCCAAGACCGGCGGCGGTCGCGACTCAGGTCAAAATACCACCGGTATCCGTCGAAAAAATAACGAAAAATTAGGGTGTGACACATATAGGGCAGTACTGTTACTCTGCACACGGAACGTTCTTAACCACAAAGATGCCGCGCTCCCTTGGGATCGGCGTCGGAACGGTTACCCACGACGGACTGACGGCACGGCACCTTAACACCCAGGATTGGGTCCCAACAGCGGGGAGGAATGGCCGTCATCACCGGACGCGGAAGTGCCGAGAGTGAAGAACAGCGACAACGACCAGCGAAGCTTAAGCAGAATCGGCCTGCTTCGCACAAAATTCAATGTTTGCGCGCCCTGCGCGCAGACGAAGGCAAGCGTTCTCCGCCGCCGACGGCCGCGTTGGAACGCAATTTCGTGAGACCCTTGGATGGTTTGTAACCAACCACTACAGATTTACGCGCCCCGCCCCGCCATAGCTGCGGCCGGCGTAGGATGCGCGTTGGAGTTTCCAATTAATGGCAAAGCGTATGTTAATCGATGCCACCCACCCGGAAGAGACGCGGGTGGTGGTTCACAATGGTTCTCGTCTCGAAGAGTTCGATTACGAAACAGTTTCTAAAAAGCAGCTCAAAGGAAATATCTACCTCGCAAAGATCACGCGGGTAGAACCTTCGCTTCAGGCGGCTTTTGTAGAATATGGCGGCAATCGCCACGGTTTCCTGCCGTTCAGTGAAATCCATCCCGACTACTACCGGATTCCCATCGCCGACCGCGAGGCTTTGCTGGCTGAGGAGAAAGCCCTCAAATCCTCCATTCGCTCGGTTGATGAATCGGATGAACCCGATGACGACAGCCCATCAAATGAAGATCAGGCTGGCGATGCAGAGGCTTCCGAAGAGGACGCGCCCGAGCTTGAAGCAGCAGATCAGGAAACTTCCGGTTCTGATGACACCCAGCCCGAAGCAGCAACAGAGTCCGAGACCGCTGACCAGGAAGCTTCAGACGGCTCCGCGGACGAGGCCGCCGAAGCCGGCAGTGGCGAGAGCGATGCTGCAGAGGTTGAGCAGGATGACACCGTCGAGGAGATCGAGGGCGAATCCAGTGTCGATACCCTGAGCGAAGATGACGACGACGAAGTCGTGCAGCGCAGCCGCGCAAAACTGCTCCGCAAATACAAAATCCAGGAAGTCATTAAGCGTCGCCAGGTCATTCTGGTGCAGGTTTCCAAGGAAGAACGCGGCAACAAGGGTGCGGCGCTGACGACCTACCTCTCCCTGGCCGGGCGCTATTGTGTTTTGATGCCCAACACCAACAAGGGTGGCGGGATCAGCCGCAAGATCAGCAATGCCGGTGACCGCCGCCGCTTGAAGGAGATCCTGGGCGAACTCAAGATCCCTGAGGGCATCGCAGTGATCGTCCGTACGGCGGGAAGCCAGCGCAACAAAACCGAGATTCGCCGCGACTACGAGTATCTGATGCGGCTTTGGAATGAAATCCGGGAACTCACGCTGCGATCCAGCGCGCCCGCCCTGATCCATGAAGAAGCCAATCTGATCAAACGGGCGATCCGCGACCTCTATTCCCGCGATATGGAAGACGTCCTGGTCGAAGGTGAAAACAGCTACAAGGCCGCGAAAAGCTTCATGCGGACCCTGATGCCGAGCCATGCCAAGAAGGTTCAGCTATACAAAGACCCCGCGATCCCGCTGTTCCACCGCTACAAGGTGGAAAGCCAGCTTGACGCCATCCATAACCCCACGGTTCAGCTGAAATCGGGTGGGTATATCGTCATCAACCCGACGGAAGCGCTGGTCGCGGTCGATGTGAACTCGGGCAAAGCGACGCGCGAGCGGCACATCGAGGAAACAGCACTCAAGACCAACCTCGAAGCGGCGGACGAAGTCGCGCGCCAGGTCCGTCTGCGCGATCTCGCCGGTCTGGTCGTGATCGACTTCATCGATATGGAAGAATCGCGTCATAACCGTGAGGTCGAGCGCAGGCTGAAAGAGGCCATGAAGAACGACCGGGCCAGAATTCAGCTTGGCCGGATCAGCCCCTTCGGTCTTCTGGAGATGTCACGTCAGCGTTTGCGTCCAAGTCTGGTCGAGAATTCGACCCTGATCTGCCCAACCTGCCAGGGAGTGGGCACGGTCCGGACCACTGAATCGACCGCCCTGCATGTTTTGCGTGCGGTTGAAGAGGAAGGCATACGCCGTGCGGGTGGGAGCCTCCTGATAAAGGTTCCGACCGCCGTCGCGCTCTATATGCTGAACCAGAAGCGCGCACTGCTGTTCAACATTGAAGAGCGCTACGGCTTCTCGATCGAGATTGCGGCCGACAACAGTCTGACAGCCCCCGATTACACCCTTGAGCGGGTTGGCGAACAAGGCGAACGCACAAGCGATCACCGGGCCGAGCGGCCTGCGGAACGTTCATCCGAACGGTCACGCGACCGCAGCAGAGACCGTCAGACCTCAAGGTCACGTGACGAAGAAGACTCGCAAGACGAAAGCGTCGAAAGCTCTGAAGAGGCCGGAAGTGAGCGGAAACGCTCGCGCCGCCGCCGCCGCCGTAAACGCGATGACGAGACCGTGGCTTCACCTGCTGAAGAAACCGCCGTCGTTGAAGGTGAGGAGAACGATGCGGTCACTAGCGAAGACGCCGCGCGGGACGAAAACGGCGAAGGTGACGACGAGGAAACCAAGGCGCGCAAACGCCGTCGTCGCGGAAAGCGGGGTGGCCGCAGACGCTCTCGCCGCAAGGAAAACGAAGACGGCGAGACGCTAGAGGGCGAGACCTCTTCGGAAGACGGAAGCGATCAGGACGACGCGATCGCTGCCTCCGGAAGCTCTGAAGATGAAGCGGCCGACGCTCCCGTAGAAACGGCCTCGTCACCTGCAAGCGCGGCTTCGGATCCGGCAGCCGCGGAAACCGTCGCTGATGCCTCCCAGGAAGAGACATCAGTGGGCGGGACCGAGGAAGCCCCGGCCGAGCAGGCCGAGGAAGCCCCGAAACCAAAACGCCGGCGCAGCCGCGCCAAGAAAAGCAGCGAAAGCGATAAAGCGGCATCGGAAAAACCTGCCGAAGCGAAGCTGGCGGACCCGTCGGCATCTGCAGATGAGGTGGCCCCAGAAGAACCGAAAGCCAAAGAGCCTAAAGCAGAAGAACCCAAAGCCGAAGAGGCGCCGAAGAAGCGGGCAACCCGAAGCCGTTCGACAACGGCCAAAACACCGCGCAGCCGGACACGAAAGCCGGCTGCCTCGAAAGTGACCGCAGATGCGGTATCGGAAGAGAGCGTGGCGACTGAGCCGCGCCCGGCCGAACCCGCTGAGCTGGTCGCTCAGGACACTGCCGTGCGAGAACCTGCATCGCCGGAGCCCGTAACCGCGGCGATTTCCGAACCCGTGCAAGAGACCTCTGGCGCGCAAGGCGGCGAAGACGGCCAAGCCGGTGAAGAAGGTGAAAAACGCCGCGGCTGGTGGTCGCGTTGGGTCTAGGGTCGGGGCTCAATTAATCCACCAAGTTATGGAAGCGGCCAGTCAGATAGCTGCGAGGAAGGTGTCAGCTCGCTTATCGTAGCGTGTCGCTATCCTTCTGAAATCCTTGAGCCTGCAGAA
>CANMQP010000003.1 GCA_947500035.1 uncultured Kiloniellaceae bacterium
AGCGGTCCGCTGATCTCGAACGCAGGTTTTAAGACCTGATGTTGCGATTAGAGCAGGAAACGCGAGAGAAGGCTGAGACCGTAAAGAAAAGGCTCCAGTGGAGCTTTTTTAGTCCGAAGGCCCGGCACGGGCGGCAGCCCGCGCGCAGACTGCGCAAGGGACAAATCCTGCCCCCGCAACCAAATCAAAAACGCAACCAAACACAAATGCCCCCATCGCGGGGGCGTTTGTGTTTTAGGAGTATTGAGATCGCGCCTAGTTACAGTTCTGAACCCCGTGGCGCAGGTAGTTTGTGCAGAGCTGGCCGGTTTTAAGGCATTGCTGAGTCAGATTTGACACCGGCAGGCACGCCTACCTTGCCCATCCCGCTCAGCCGGTCTTTCGGATTGACCAGCATGGGCCGACTGAGCAGCAGGTTGTTGGGATACAGGACAACCTCCCGATTTTCGGTGATCAGCTTTGTATTGAAGAGATTCAGCTCCGATATATAGCCCTCAGTGTAGTTGTCTACATCGATGACACGGATGAAATCGCCGCGGCGGAACGACGGATGCGCCAGAAGCACGAAGTAGGAGGTGACATTGCTGAGCAGCGACCAGTTGGCGAAGAGAGCGACCCCAAGAAGCGTGATCGCGGTGGTCGCAAACACCAGCACGTTTCCGAGGTCCACGCCCCACACGAACAGGAGTACCAGGATGCCGAAGGTTCCCGCAATGGCGCGGGCAACGCTCAGAGCCTTAGTGGTGGTGCCGGTGCGAAAGCGGGCGTTGTCGACGGTCTCCGCAAGCTTGGGCGCGAAGAACCGCTCCGAGGCAAAGTAAAACACCACCATCGCCAGCGTAATCGCTAGCTGGAACTTATAGGCGATAAGCCATGTCCAAACGGCTAACCCCCAATCACCAACCATCTTCAAATGCCCCCCAAGGCCGATCTCTGTGCCAGCGCAATAAGCCGACCCAAAAATAGCCGGACTTGTGCTATTCGTCATTGCCTAATGATGAATGGGTTTCAGCGCAAACGAGGTCGAAATGAGTAATACGAGCTGCATCGCGCCGATCTGCGCTTTCGACGTCTCTCCTGACGGTGTGGTGTCTCGGGTATCCAATTACCTGCTTCCGGCAGAACCGGCGGAAGGCCAAAGCTACCGTTGGCTTCACTTCGATGTCACGGACCCCGGACTGGCCGACTGGGTCCACGGGCATTTGCCGCAAGTCCCCGGCGATGCCCTCCTGCAATCAGAGACCAGGCCGCGCTGCGACCGCTTCGAAGACGGCGTTATTCTCAATCTCAGGGGCGTGAATCTGAACCAAGGACAGGCTTCTGACGACATGGTGTCGCTGCGGGTCTGGGCCACCGAGCGGCTGGTAGTGAGCGCGCGTGTGCGCAAGGTCTTTGCCGCCGATGCCCTGCGGGAGGAGTTTGAAGGAGGGCACGCCCCGAAATCGGTACCTGGTTTTCTAAACCGCCTGATCGCCGGGCTGACCGATAGGATCGAAGCGTCGTCTCTCAGCCTGGACGAGCATGCGGATGAGATCGAAGAGACCGTCCTGGAGGGTCGGGCGGTTGAAACGCTCGATCTCACCGCGGTGCGCAGCAGTGTCATTAAATTCCGGCGTTATATCGGCCCGCAGCGCGAGGCTTTGAGCAAACTCTCCGCACTGGAAAACTCTTTTTTGTCTGGCGAGGATCGCGTTGCCCTGAGAGAACTTGCCAACCGTGCGACCCGGACCGTGGAGGAACTCGACGCCGTGCGCGACCGGCTTGCCGCCGTCCAGGACTATCTTGATATCCAGCAGTCGGCGAAGCTGAGCAGAAACGGCTACCTGCTCTCGGTGGTCGCGGCCATCTTCCTGCCGCTGGGATTCGTAACGGGGCTCTTCGGCGTGAACGTCGCGGGGATCCCCGGTTCGGACTGGCCCTACGCCTTTGCTCTGCTGTCGGGTCTCATGGCCACAGTTGCCGTCTTGCTCCTTTTTCTCTTCAAAAAATCCAAATGGCTATGAGATGGACGACGTTCAGTGCGCACTGCCATTGATCTCTGGTTCGTCTCGAGACAGGGCTGAGACCAACAAGAAAAGGTTCCCGTGCCGCCTTTTTTGATCGAATGCCCGAACGCAGACTGCTGCGGAACCATGTTGTTTGATTCCGCGTTAAAGTTCAATAGCAGTATAGGTGCACGTTCTTTCGAACGGCACTTTAATGTACAACAGTCATTAGTTAACGCGGAGAACGGAATGCAGGTCGTTTCTGACTTAGTTCCAGCCAGGATTCAAACTGCAAAGTTGCGCGAGCTATACAAACACTGGGATCAACTGCGGGGTGAGCGTCAGGCGCCGCCACGTTCGAGCCTACATCCGTCCGACATGCCGAAACTTCTCCCCTACATCTGTCTGGTTGAGGTGCTGAGTGAGCCCACGAGATTTAAATTCCGGCTGGTCGGCACGGTTGTCGTCGACTATTACGGCGAGGAAATGACCGGCAGGCTCCTGCAAGATCTGGATCTGAACGACCATTCCCGCCAAATCAGGAGTGACTATCGTGAAGCGATCCAGAGCTGCACTCCGGTCCTGGAAGCCTACCATTTCACCAAAAACTCCGGACAATGGCTTAACTATGAGCGTATTCTCCTACCGCTGTCTGAGGACGGCATCACGGTAAACATGCTCCTGACGGGCGTTTGCCCTCTCTCGCTTGCCAACGGGACATAAGGCTGAGGCGAGGCGCCATGAGCACGGACCGCGCCGCAGATTGAAAAGACCTACTCCAGCAGTGCCAGAAGTTCGCGCGCCGCGGCTTCGGACGATGCCGGGTTTTGCCCGGTGACAAGGATACCATCCACAGCGGTATGGGACTCCCAGTCCTGCCCACGTTCATAAAGCCCGCCGTTTTGCTTTAACATGTCTTCGACCAGGAAGGGGACGACGTCAGTCAGCCCGACGGCGTCTTCTTCGCTGTTCGAAAAGCCGGTGACCCGACGATCAGCGACCAGAGGCTTGCCGTCGGCCCCCTTTGCGTGCCGAAAGACCGCTGGCGCGTGACAGACTGCGCCAATCGGCAAGCCGCGCGCCCAGAAAGCCTCGATCAATCGCCGGCTGTGTTCGTCTTCTGCCAAATCCCAGAGCGGTCCGTGGCCGCCGGGAAAAAAGATGGCATCGAAGTCCTTGGGATCGATTTCCGAGAGCTTTTTTGTTGCGGCGAGCTCGATTTGTGCATCCTTGTCAGCTTTGAACCGTTCAGTTGCCTTCGTCTGTGCGTCCTTTGCGTCGCTTTTGGGATCGAGCGGCGGTTGCCCGCCTTTCGGCGAGGCCAGGGTAACGTCGGCTCTGGCGTCCCGCAGAACGTAGTAGGGCGCAGCAAATTCTTCCAGCCAAAAACCCGTCTTGTTTCCCGTATCGCCAAGCTCGCTATGTGACGTCAGAACCATCAGTACATTCATCAGATTTCCTCGTGTTATCATGAGCTTCTTAAAAGCTGCCGAGGGCGTCCAGCGCCCGCCCGGGTTTGCCGTTTGACAGCAGGAGACGGTGGTCCCCACCGCCCGCTTTCTTGCCTATATGGCCGTTCACGACCTACTTTGTAATCTTATCCCAGAGGGACTCCGATTGCTCATACTCGGGCATGGCCTTTAGGTCGTCCTTGGTCATGCCGGTAACGAATGCGCTGTCATCCGTGAGTTCGAGCTCTTCAATATCCAGGGCCACGCGGTACGCGCCGATACCGATAAAGCCGCCCACGTCGACCAGTGCTTTTTCGATCTTGTTGCTGGCGCTGACCAGCAGGTCATGTACCTCACCAACGGACTCGCCTTTGGCATCGACCAACTTCATTCCCAGTAACGCGTCCGCGGAATAACCGCCGGCAAGATGGCCTGAAAAAGGTTTTGAATCATGTTTATATGATCCAAACCGAATTTTACGGCCGGTGGATTCCGTCAAAGTAGGTGCGGTGTCAGACATGCGGGAGGTTTCGGTTGACTGCACCGGCATATCATTGCTTTGGGCGTTCGCGGATACTGTCCAAGCCGTGTTCACCGCAATCAGCGCGGCACTCGAGAGAGCGATCCATAAACCTTCCTGCATCTTCTTGATCCTTCTCAGCCTCTTCGTTCGGCTGGCGTGTTGCTTCTCCACCACTCTGTTAAAGAGTTAACGGGCAGGTCACCCAAGCGTTCCCCTCAAGCTGACTTTTTTTAACGCTTCACGATCACTGCCGGAAGGAGACAATCGGCATGAAGCGGAACTAACAGGACCTGGTCGCGTTAGCAGTGCGTAGCTATCAGCAATTATGGAGAAGAGTGATGAACAGTATAATTTACCTCGTCGGCCTCGTTGTCGTTGTCTTGTTTATTCTTTCGTTTCTTGGCTTACGGTGAGTAAGTCTCATGACAACAGAAACATCGGAAGTCACCGTCCTTGCCTCTGCGCCAGAGCGGGCCGGTGAATCGCATCTCGCCTGGAGCGCGGTGTTGGGCGGGGCAGTCGTTGCCGTGGCTATCTCGGCATTTCTTATTCAATTCGGGACGGCTGTCGGTTTGTCTGCCGGTCCGCCTCTCCTGGACGACGGAACCGTGTCCTGGAATGTCTTGGCCGCCGGTTTATGGGTCGTCTGGGTCGCGCTCGCCAGTGCGGCCGCTGGTGGATACCTTGCCGGACGCATGAGGTCCAGGTGGGTTAGCGCGCCCCAGCATGAAGTGGAATTTCGTGACGGCGTTCACGGCCTTGTAGTTTGGGCTGTCGCGAGCCTCGTTGCAGGATTTTCGCTATTTCTCGCGGCCGGCTTTGCAGCATTAAGCGAAGCACCTTTGGCGGCCGGGAACGCCGGTGACATTTCCGAGCTTGCAGAGCGGATCACGGGCAATGCCTCAATCATAACTGCTTTCGCCACGGCCGCAGCGGCGGCAATCGGTGCTGCGGCAGCGTGGTTTGCGGCGAAGCTGGGTGGAGAGCATCGCGACCAGGAGGTCGATGTCAATACGCTTATACCATTTTACAAAAAGTGAGGCGTGCAGAGACCACCTCTTACTGATTTTCATGCGTTGATGTTGGACGAGGTGAAGCAGCCTCTCCAACATCCGCCCGGATAGGTAAGACTTCGCCGTATGGCTACAGGATGCGGGGCGCTCATTGCGCTGCGACAGCGGTGTCCTTGGTTGATGTTTCGCGAGCGCTTAAGAAGTTTCCAAAAGCCTGCAGCTCCTGAACATGGTCGCAAATAACCTTGATCAGCACGAGGAAGGGAACAGCCATCAGGGCACCGGCAATTCCCCAGAGCCAACCCCAGAAAATGACGGTGAGCAACACCGATACTGTATTCAATTCAAGTCGGCGCCCGAGGATCATGGGTGTGATGAACTGTCCCTCAAGCACGGCCAATCCCAGGTATATCCCCGGCGCGACGGCGGCGAAAGCCAGGCTGTCGTATGTAACGACGGCAAAGGCTGCGACCAGGAGCGTTCCGACAAGGGCGCCGACATAGGGAAGAAAGTTCAGGAAAAACGCAACTGTGCCCCATATGTGAGCATCCGGCAGCCCCACCACATGCAGGCTGGTCCCAATCGTCAAGCCCAGACCTGCATTGATGCAGGTAATGGTTAGCAGGTAATGAGAAATACGGCGCTCGATATCGTAAACCAACTTCAACGCCTTTTTCTTTTCGCTCATCAGGGAGAAGGACTCGATGAGCTTGGCGTAAAACAGATCCCCCGAGGCCAGCAAAAAGAGCGCCAAAACCAACGCGACGGCGATCGACGTGCCGGCGCTGGCCACGTTGCTGACTGCGGAAACAAGCAGGCCAGGTTGCTCGACGACCACCCGCTGGACGGGTCGTGGAGAGGCTTCGGTGATCTTCTCTACTTCTTTCGATGCGTCTTTTACAGCTTCAACGGACTCGCTTACCGGGGTAAGGCGTTCTCTGATTTTGTCACCGAACGATGGGGCTTCCTCGACCCACTCGGTGACGGTGCCACTCATCATATAAAAACTCACCAGGATTGATAGGCTCAGTCCCCCGATCAGCAGGAGTGCGGTGAGTGCAGCCGGGAAGCCGACCCGTGAAGCACCGCGCACCAGCGGGCTCAGAGTGAGGGAAAGGAGAAATCCCATGACGATTGGCAGCAGTACGTCCTTTGCAAAGAACATGGACACGATCAGCAGAAGAGCGAAGATACCAGCCAGCAGATAGCGAATCGCCGTCAGTTCCTGCGCTACTGTTCCTTGATTATCCTGCACAAGTTTCTCCCTTCAACACGCGGCGGCCTTGTCAACCGGAACCATTTCCCCCGGAGCGGCGTTATCCCCGGAAGTCAATTTCCGGAGTATGTACAATGCGAACAGCCCCTAAAAAGTTCCTCGCGGCGACAGTGGCCGCGCAATTTCTGGTTGGGTCCGTGGCCGTTTCGGCTGAAACCGGCAGCAAAGATGCCGAAGCACCGGCAAACTGTCAGGTGATGCTCGAGGAACTGGAGGGAGATCTTTTACGGGCAGAGGAAGAGCGCACGGGTCAAAGATCGGAAATGTCCAAATTGGCAGCGGAAATGCCTTTGCTTGTTGAAATGGCAGACGGGTCTTTCGTCTATCTTGACGGCGAAGAAAAGCTATCTCAGCCGATCGAGGCCTGGTTCGTCTCGGAAAAAAACCTGCAGGATAAAGCCAAACGATCAACAGCCGCGCGCGCACACCTCCAGTCCGGCGACGAAGCGTCCTGTATCGACGCCTTAAAGGCCACCAACGAGACGTCCGGCTAGCAGCCTGCTTTGCGCAGCCATAGAGATTTCTGGATGATGAGGGCTTTCCCGCCGTGAGTCTAAGGCCGTTCAGTGCATGAGTGATAAAACCGACCTGGCAGAAGATCGGACCGACTGGGCTGAAGATCGGACAGCACTTGCGAATGAACGCACCTTTGCCGGCTGGCTGCGGACCGGCATGGCGTCCCTTGGCATCGCAATTGCCATCGAGGCGATATTCAATGAAACGCAACCCACCTGGCTTGCCAAATCAGCGGCGAGCCTCTTTGTGGGGGCTGGCATCTGTGTTTTCGTCGCAGCCTACGTAAAGAGCTGCCGTACAGCAGAACGGCTGACGGCTCATGCCTCGCATCCGATGGCGCAGCAATCGCTGCTTCTCATTACCTTTGCACTCATCTCCGGCGCAATCGGCGTCGGCGCACTGCTTTGGATGATATAAAGTGAGTGTTCCCGTTCACAGTGCACCGGTTGCGGCGTTTGGTTCCTTACAGACAAGCCAGTCGGAGAGCGGGAAAGATTCTACTAGTGATCACCGACGGTCGGTTAAAGTATTAAAAACTGTGTCTCAAACTGTTCAATTGGGATAGATATTTTCGAAACTTGATTGTTACTGCCTTATGACTCCTCAACAGTCTGCCTGGTCAGCGTTCAGCGTGTTCTTTGTACCGCTTTTGATACTGCTGCTACTGGCCGCATCGAGCGCTCACGCCCAGTCTTTGCCTTTCGGCGACGGTCAAGGAGATGCCGCGACCAGTTCCGATGATTCCGGCCCCGAACCCGTTGCAACGGACAGCGAGCGATTGCGCGGTTTGTTCGCCGAGTGGTCTGACGAACTCGATGGCATCGAGGCCGCGATCACAACGCTGGAGCAGGCAGGGGAGCGCAGTGCCGAGGAAATAGACAGACTGGCTCAGCGTATCGCCAAGGTCACAGTTGACGCATCGCGCGCGCAGTCGAGGGCTGAACGCCTGCTCGAAAGACCCACAAGCGCATTAGCGGCTATTGGTCTGCCCCCCAAAGCCGGATCTTCGCCAGAGGCTGAGATCGTCGCCGAGAAACGAAGAGAGTGGCAGAAAATTCGTGCTGAGATTGCGGCAGAGATTACCTTTTCGCGTCTTATCTCGGCACGCGCCGAGGGCTTGGTCAACCGCCTGGCCATTACAACCGAGCAAACCTTCTTTGACTGGTTGCTGAAAAAGGAACCTGTCGCCCTCGACGCTGCCTTTTGGTCCAAACCGGTTGAACTCCTGTTTAAGGCCGGAAATCTGGAGCCGATCGACGTCGTGTCCACAACGGGTCTCGAGCGCGGTGTTTTCGTAGTCATCATCGCTGTAGCCGCCTTGATTCTCATAGTCCTGTTGTTCGCGATCAGACCAAGGATCGAGGCTAAGATGAGGGCGCGAGAGGAAGAGGAAAATCCCGGGCAGCGCGCCAAGGCGAACGCGGCCATGCAACTCGCCGTTTTTCGAGGGGCATTGCCAGCCGCCTTGGTCCTCTGTCTCGCTCTCATCATTTTGCCGCTGGATTTTCTGCCGGGGGAGATCGTCGTGGTCTCTTCTTCCCTATTGTTGGGGATAGCATTTCATCTGGCATATTCAAGGATCTGCCGGGTGGGACTTGCGCCTTTCAATCCAAGATGGAGGGTGGTGGGCATCGAGGACCGCACTGCCAGAAACCTTCACAGAGGTCTCTATCTCGGCTCAGCGCTTGCCGGTGTATTTATTGCCTTGCATGTGCTCACGCTTTCGTCGGACATCCTTTCCGATAGTGGAAGACTGATCTTGGAATTTGTGGCGATTCTGGTGACAGGGGCGTTCCTTTTAGCCTTGTTGAGAGACCTCACATGGATCAGCTTTGTATTTCCGCAGCGTGCCAGTCGCACAATGATCGCGATCCGCATTGGCTCGGCGGCGATTGTTCTGGCCATAATGGCGCCCTGCTTTTGGGGCTACGTCAATTTTAGCTTCTTTATCCTTGTGCACTTGCTGGGAACAGGGTTGCTGATCCTGGGCGGTTACTTCGTCAGGCCACTGCTTCACGCAGGCATTCGGGTTGGATTTTCTGACGGCGAAGCAGATTTTGAAAGCCAGGAGCACTCTCTTCTCGAGACATTTCTGCATCTGCTTCTGGATGTTTCAGTCGTCCTGGTTTTTGCATTTTGTCTACTTGTACTCTGGGGCGCTCCCGTACAGGTGCTTTCCATTGCCGTTGCGCAAGCTACCGCTGATTTTAGTTTCGGAAAAACAACGATAGGCATTGGCGATTTGGCCGCCGCGATCTTCGCCTTTGTCGTCGCTCTTATCGCTTTGCGGTTTTTTCGGGATACCTTGAGAACTCGGGTCTTACAAAGGCTGTCCATGGACCATGGCGTTCTTGAATCGATCGACAGCGGTTTGGGTTATGTGGGGTTTGCCGTTGCTTTTATGTCTGCGATTGCGGTTTTGGGTGTCAGCCTCAGCAGCATCGCGATTCTTCTGGGCGCGCTGCTCTTAGGTGTCGGCTTCGGCCTTCAGAACGTGGTCGATAACTTTGTATGCGGTCTTATCTTACTGGTACAAAGACCAATAAAGTCTGGAGACTGGATTTCTATCGAGTCATACGAGGGCCTGGTAAAACGGGTCGGCGTGATTTCGACGGAGATTTCGACCTTTGAGGAAGCATCGGTCATTGTGCCGAACAGCGAGTTGATCTCATCGCCTGTTGTGAACCGCACACTGGGCCTCAATCGCGGTCGCGTCGACATCCGCATAGGTGTCGCCTACGACACAGATCTCAGCGTTGCTCGCAGTGCTTTGCTGGAGTGTGCGAGCGACAACGGCGCTGTGTTGGATCACCCGGAACCTGAGTTGCTTCTTCTTGAGTTCAACGACAGCGCGTTGGACTTGGAACTGCGTGTATTTATCCCCGACATACGCGATAGCTTCTCCGTGGCAAGTGATTTGCGCCTGTCGATTCTTGAGAGTCTCCGAGAGCACGGAGTCGAAATCCCTTATCCGCAGCAGGATTTACACATTCGCACAGTCGCGGCCTCCGATGTGGACGCGGATGACGCCAAAGTTGTGTCACCGCCGCTGGAAAAGCGAAAAACTTGACCTATGCTACTTTCTGGTGCGGGAGCGCCAGACTACAGTCAACGCTGTGTCGCGCGGTCGGCATGACCGGCGGTTGTGTCGATTGAAGAAGAGTTTCAAGGCGTTATTGAAGGATTCGATGTTTGCATTCGCCAGATAAACACACAGCGGCCGGATCATTGACAAAGCACCGCAGCAGCTGCCGGGCGTGGCTCCGAGGCGCCACTCAGGCTGAGCATGCCAGTCTTGATAGGCTCGTATCGCGTTGGAATTTTGCCGAGAAGCGGGACTATTCCAACTTTCTCTTGATGCAGTCAGCCGTCCTGATTCCGCTTGAATCCTGGCTCGAAAGTTGTGATGTCGAGGCAGACTTACCGGATTGGCGACTTCGTGCACGCTCGACGGCACTTCTAAAGGATCTTGCGACTCTGAATTTACCTGCATTACCGCCGGTGGTTATGTCTTTTGACGTATCGCTATCGGCAAAGATGGGTATTCTGTATGTTCTAGAAGGCTCCCGGCTTGGGGGGCGTGTGTTAGCGCGGGCGGTTGAAGGTTCCCTCGAGCCTCTTCCTGTATCCTTTCTGTTACACGGCAGTGAAACGGGCCTTTGGCGGAGTTTTCGGCAGTGGCTTGAGCAGCGTCCGCACGATCCACGTCTTTTAGAGGAAATGGTACAGGCCGCGAGAAAAGTCTTTGAACTCTATGAGCATCAAGCCCGGTTGATGATGAAAGAAGCCCTGTAATGAACAATCCCGATGCGGGGGATGAACGGCAAACTCTGGATCTAACCAATTGTGACCGCGAACCCATTCATCAATTGGGACGCGTTCAGTCTTTTGGCTGTTTGCTTGGTGTATCCGCCGATTGGCTTATCTCGCACGCCTCTGCCAACCTGGCGGAATTTGCACGTAAATCGGCTGAGGAGGCAGTGGGAGAGCCGCTCGAGACTCTGCTCAACAGCCAGTCAATTCACAACATTCGAAACAGACTCCAGCACTTAACCGGCAGAGACGGTGTTGAGTATGCGCGTGGAGTCCTGTTTGTGGGCAGCGATGAGCTCTATGACGCCCAAATTCATGTGTCTGAAGGGACTATTGTCCTGGAGTTTGAGCCGGCTGCGCAGTCGGCAAACTATGAAGCTGACCTCGCGCTCGTAAGATCTTCCGTGGCGCGTTTGGCCGAGATCTCTGATATCGCACGTTTCTGCGGTTTCGCTGCGAAGAGCGTGCGGGCGCTGACCGGGTTGGATCGTGTTATGGTCTACCGGTTTTTGCCGGATGGCTCTGGTGAGGTCTTTGCAGAAGCCAAGACGTCAGATCAAGATTCATTTCTAGGCTTACGATATCCTGCCTCTGACATACCCAAGCAAGCCCGTGCACTCTATCTCCGTAACCCGATACGTGTCATTGCTGATTCAAGTCACGCGGGGGTCGAAATCCACCCCCCGCGCTCGCCGAGCGGAGATGTCCTGGACCTGTCGCAGAGCACATTGAGAAGCGTTTCTCCCATACATCTCGAATACCTGTCGAATATGGGCGTCGCAGCTTCGATGTCCATTTCGATTATTGTGAACGGCGCTTTGTGGGGACTGTTCGCATGCCACCATCGTCAAGCTATTGCAATGTCGCAGCCCAAACGGAACGCTGCAGACCTCTTCGGTCAGATGTTTTCGCTTTTGCTGGCGGGAAAACTCTCAGATGTTGAGACTCAAAATGACGATCAGGTTCAGGAGATAACAACTTCCTTCACGCGATCGATGCAGGAGGGCGGGGCACCTGTTACTCAGCTTGTGCCATTGTTGCAGGATTTTTCCTCGCTGCTCGGCGCTGATGGATTCGGAGTCATCCTGGACAACATCGTTCATCTGGACGGAAGTTCGCCAGACGAAGACGAATTTAGCCGACTCGTGAAGTTTTTAAATACTGCCGCGGCGAACACGGTCTTCTCGACGCATCAGCTCGGCGCCTTGATGACCAATGCCCAGCAGTTTGCACAACGTGTTTCTGGTATTATTGCGATACCGATTTCACGCTCGCCGCGGGATTATGTCATGTTCTTCCGCCGAGAGATCGTTAAGTCTGTGAACTGGGCGGGTAATCCTGACAAGCCCTTGAGTGCGGAGCCCAATGGTTCTCGGCTCTCGCCGCGCAAAAGCTTCGAGGCGTGGCGCTCGATTGTGGAAGGCGAGAGCGAACACTGGTCGCCATCAAATCTGCGCGCTGCTGAGCAACTGCGGCGGGCTTTGCTGGAAGTGTTTTTGAGGCTGACCGATGAGGCCGCGCGCGAGCGGAAGGCGGCACAAGAGCGTCAGGAATTGCTGATCGCTGAGCTGAACCACCGTGTCCGCAATATTCTGGGTTTGGTAAAAGGGCTGGTTTCACAAACAAGGTCGGAGAAGCAGTCGATCGCTGAATATGTCGGAGCCCTGGACCATCGTGTCCAAGCCCTTGCGCGCGCGCATGATCAAATCACTCAGGAGAATTGGACTGCTTCATCGTTTTTCGACATGGTACGCACTGAGCTGGAGAGCTATTTGCTGGATAAAGCCGGGCGGGTCGACCTAACTGGAAGCGACTATCTGATCGAGCCAGTGGCGTTTTCGTCCGTAGCACTGGTCATGCATGAAATGGTCACAAATGCTGCGAAATACGGTGCCTTGTCTGATCAGCGAGGCATGGTGACCATCTCGACCTCCGTGAACGGGTTGGGTGACCTCATTATAGAATGGGCGGAGCAAGGCGGCCCAGTGGTTCAAACGCCCAGTCGACGTGGATTCGGGTCGACAATCGTAGAACGCTCAATTCCGCATGAGCTGAACGGTGAAGCGAGTATCAGCTTTGATGCGGCCGGCGTCGAAGCGCGTTTTTTGATCCCCGCGAAGTTTGTCAAACCAACCGGGCGAAGCCAGCGGGAAGGCCGCGGTAGGGTAAGCAGCATCGCCAGCGGTGACATTGACGTGCCCGGCTCTGTTCTTATCGTCGAAGATAACCTGATCATCGCCATGGAGGCTGAAAGCCTGTTCGAGGAAATCGGTTCAAGAACAGTTGAAATGGCTGCGAACATTGATCAGGCGAACACCGCTCTGGCTGAACAGTCGTTCGATTTCGTATTGCTCGATATCAACCTGGGCCATAACACAAGCTTTGGGTTGGCAGCAGAATTGGTGAGCAAAGGTGTGAAGTGTGCATTTGCGAGCGGCTACGGCGATACCGCGGCTGTCCCCCACAATCTGAGAGACATTCCCCGGATGTCGAAACCATACGACAAGGACGCGATCCTGAAACTCTTGTCTCGCGATAAGGAGTAATCACGTTGCCGCCATCAGATGGGGATAGGTGAAGACCAGGGGCGTCCGCCCTTGCCGGTCAAGGTTGCGATTTTCGATATGCACTTTGGATCTGCCGATCCAGTTCTCCGGCCTTAACTGCCTTGATGACCGTTCGATAGGTTGCCGGCAACTTCTTAAGCTGGCCAACCTCAATCGAGCTACCCCGCCCTGCGATGATCAGGGGTATTTTGTTGTAACGGATTTGCGTGATCACGTTGCCGTCTGAATCGACCTGCCACCACAAACGGGGTTTCACACTTACGACTTTGTGGCCCCGCTTGCGTTGTAACTGAAGGGGACGGCCCTCCAACGCAAGTTTCGCCAGCTCGATCTGTTCTTCGACATGAGCGATAAGTTTTTCACGCCGATAGTCCGCCGACTCAGCCTTCCGCCTTGCCCGTGGGGCGGGAATGATGCGTTTTGAGACTGTCAGCTTGTCCAGGTAACTCATGTTTCTTTCATCCGTATCATGTGTGTCTGTTTGTGCCATCGATGAATTTTGCGGCTTTTTGATTTCTCGTCGCCGGCTTCCCCGTCGGATTCCCGGTTGTATCGGTCCTCCAGAGGAACGGCGGTTCACCGCCTTCCGACGAGAGACTATGACGTCTCGGAAATGCGATCACCCGCGCTATCGGACTGTTGAGTTTGGCGGCAAACTTCATCTAAACCGGATCCCTTGAAGGTCAAAGTCCGATAAGGAAACGGTATTTCTATGCCTGCATCATCGAGGGCTCGTTTCACGGCGGCAACGACTTGGTCTCGAGATGCCCGGATATCGACGGGCCGGGATCCGGTCCACCAGGTGACTTCAAAATCTATCGAAGACGAATTGAACTCCCTGGCGAATATTTGGATATCCCTCACGTCGTCCCGCACGCTATCGAGCTTCTTCACCGCTTGTGCGATGACATCCCGCGCTTCGTCGACGTCCTCGCCATATGCAACCCCGCAAATGATGGTTGTCCGGCGAAAATCCTTATTTGTCCGAACAGTCACCGGGTTTTTGAAAAGCAGCGCGTTGGGCATCACGACCAGTTGTCCATCGGTCTGGCGAATATGCGTGTCCCTTACCGTTATTTCCTCGATTTGCCCGTCAATGCCGTTGCTCTCCACATAGTCGCCGAGGCGGAAGGGTTCTCTCAACAGGATCAGGATGCCTGCGAGAAAATTCTCAAAGACGTCCTTAAAGGCAAAGCCGATGGCAACTGAACCGAGCCCGAGCGCCGTGAGTATTTTTGCAGGAGTCATACTTGGAAAGGTGATCGTCATGGCGATCAGTATGCCAAGGATCCATATGCCGACCGAAGCGATCATTTGCAGGACTTCGATCAAGGACCGTCTCGCCCGCGCTCTGCGCAGCAGGGTCGCAATCGACCAACTCACGAGCCTGGAGATGCCCCAGGTTACTAAAAGGCACAGACAGGACAGTGCGAGCTGAGGCAGGCTTTGCCAGAAGGCCCTGGTCAGCTCACCCAGTTGGCTCTGCAACGCATCAGGAAGCAAAGCCTCCACACCAGAACTCCAATACTGCTACATCGTACCTACGCCAACGCGTCGCATACATAAAAGTTCCATTGCGCCTTGGAACCTTCATCTTGTCCGCGCGTTGTGCATGTGCGGCACAAGCCGAACAGTTTTTTTTAATGAGGAGAAGTTCCCATGGGTATCGAAGTTGGCGGCATTTTAGGTATCATCATTCTGGCCTTGGATATCTGGGCGATTATCAACATCTTCGGGTCCGGCGCGTCGACGGGTTCTAAGGTCCTCTGGATATTGCTTGTCCTGCTGCTGCCGGTGGTTGGTCTGATTATCTGGCTTTTGGCGGGCCCCAGAGGGTCAGCGGCTGCGAAAGTCTAGTGTTCCCGCAGATGTGATACCTGCGGCGGTGACTGTTTAAGCAGAGCAAAAGACCGATGAGTTCCGGGCGCCGAGTGTGCCGAAGTCAATGCTTCTTTTCGAGTAAATGGCTTCTGCGCCTCGGCGCCGTCGCGCTGGCACCTATTGAACCAGACGCTCCAGCGCTTGCGTGCCGGTTCAAGATCGATGCGCGAAACTTAACATCACCAAAAGCTCATTGTTCCGGGGGGAGGCATGAAGCTGTTATCGATTGATCCGCATAACATTCCGAAGACCGGGGACGACCGTCCCGTCGCGACCCTCTTTCGTTACGTCATCCGCATGAGCGGACATCATCAGGTGTGGGTTTGTCTGGTTGCGGCTTGCGTGGCTCTGTTAACCATGGCGCCGCTCGAACTGCAACGCCGTCTCGTCAATGATGTCATTGTCGCTGGCGACATGGAGCTGCTGCTTTTACTCGGCTCTTTGTATCTCGCCGTGCTTGTTGTCCAAGGCCTGATGAAGGTTGCCTTGAGACTGTACCAGGCGTGGCTTAGCGAGAGCGCGATCCGATACAACCGGCTTCACCTATCCCGTGTTCATGAGAGCCGAACGGCCGAAAATGACGAAGAGAGTGGCGGGCGTGCTGTTTCGATCATTGGCGCAGAGATCGACAGGCTGGGCGGCTTCGTCGGTGAAGGCTTCTCCCAGCCGGTCGTGAATATAGGCGTACTCCTAAGCGTCGGCGGCTTCATGCTCGTTGTCGAGCCCTTTATCGCCGCCGTAAGCCTCGTCTTCCTGGTTCCGCAAGTGATCCTGGTTCCCTGGTTCCAATCCTGGATCAACAGGTTGCTGGAGCGCCGCCTCGGGCTGATGCGTGATCTCAGCGACACCGTCTCGGAGTTAAGCAGCGACGAGAACAAGATCGGGGACACTCAGCTGCCAAAGCAGGTCGATGATATCTACCGAAACCGGATTAAGCTTCTTTTCGTTAAATTCGGGACCAAGGGGATTACAAACTTTCTAAATGCCCTTGGCCCGCTATGCGTCTTGGTCTTTGGCGGTGTCATGGTCATCCAAGGCGAGACCACGATCGGCACCATTGTCGCCTTTGTGTCGGGGTTCGATCGTCTCTCGAATCCGCTGCGGGAAATGATTAGCTATTATCGTGTGGCGGCGCAGGCGAACGTGCAGCATAAGATGATCGCGAAGTGGATCACTTAATCCTGGTGTCAAGCTTCAGGTTTGGTCTGTTTCAGGCCTTCCAAAGCCTTTGCCACGTCCGCCCGCAGAGTCGATACGACGTTGCGCAGTTCAGGGGCAGCAAGCTCGCTCAAAACCGCATTTGCGGCGTCATCCAGTTGCTTGTCCTTGGCTTCACAGTTTTCCAGCACCACGGCGGCCTCGTCAAAACCGACAACGGACTTGAGTGTTATCACCGCTGATTCGACCAGAGCTTTTTCGCCACTCGCAGAATTCGGCACGTCGTCTTGTGCAATGACGACTTCGGTAAGCCTATCCGCAGAGGCGTCTCTTTGGGCGGCACGATCCTGGCAGTCTCGACCCATGGAGGTACCCTGAAGCTTCTCCGCTGCGAGACGGTAAGTACCAGCCGCCTCGCGGCAAGCGGCGATCAGGTCGTTCAAACCTGCAAGCGCTTCGGTTCGTATAACACTCATTGCATACCCGTTTACTCATTCCGACTGTTGGTTCGGTGCGAACACCGACAAGGCTTTTGGCCAAATGCTGAAGTGGGCAGGTGTGTAGCAAACCAGCTCCCCATCGACGTTGACGGCTTTGGGCCGTTTTGTCGTAACGCGAACGCTTTGGGCGCGCAAGAGTTCCACTTCGCTGTGTTTGTCGAGAGTACCGAACTTAAGTGACGGCAGGAGGCGCAACCAGCCCAGAAGGGTGAGAGGTTCGATACTGTAGACGTGTAGCCAGCCGTCATCGATCTGCGCTGCCTCGCTAATCGTCAAGCCGCCGCCGTAGTGGCGGCCGCTGCCCACTGCAAGCTGAACGCAGCGGCGCGTCATCTCTCTCTCATCGTGGCTGATTCGGACCGCGAAGGGGCGATGGCTCTTGAAGGCGTCGATCCAACTGAGCGGGTAACTCAGGATACGGAGTCTTCGCTTGCGTTCGCCCCGGTGGAATTTCGCCACTTCGACACTAAACCCGATGCTCGCGACGTTCAAAAAGGGGCGGTCGTTTACCAAGCCCACATCGACATGCCGTGTCTGCCCCTGGGCGATAATGCGGACGGCCTGAGTCAGATCCTGGGGAATTCCGAGCGATCTGGCGAAATCGTTTGCCGTGCCCATTGGCAGAACACCCAGTGGGAGCTTTGTTCTCAGAACCGCGTCCAGAGATCCACTCAGGCTGCCATCGCCGCCCCCAACAATGATCATATCGACGCCGTCAGATTCCGCCGAAATGACATCAGACAGTCTTTGCGGATCTTCCGGAAAGAAGCTTTTCGTTTCAATTCCGGCGCGATGCAATTCTTCGTCGATCCCGTTAGATCCTGCTTCCACGCTACCACTGTGGGGGTTTATGACCAAGAGTGCTTGTTTTCGTGTCAACGCAGATCAGTCCTTCTGATTCGTTTTCAATTCCCACTCAGTCTTGCAGTGTCTCGGGTGTTTCGCCGACGGAAACTGTTGCGCTTGATGTTCCTCGAGATCAAATGAAATTCTTTTACCCGGTTTCCGCAAGCTCACGCAAAGGCGAGGGAGTTTCAAGGACCGCTCTGGGAGCCAGGCTATGCGGATACTGAGAATATCAAGCGCAGCGGCTGTATGTTCGAACTTCACGTCAAGTGCTACGGTGACGAGCAGAGGTTGCGCGTCGGCGCCACAGCGGGTCGTGCGATGGTAGACAGGGGTACCTTTCGCCCCTGGATGGCGCGCTGATATCAGTCTTGAACACCAGTGGATCTGGACTGGTGCTTTCTCAAGAATTCCAAAAATTTGTTTTGGAACCAGTTGAAGTTTCACGCGTTGGCCATGCGAATTTCGATCTCTGACCAAACACTATTCCGGGAGAAAATTTATGGGTGACTCGAGCGGTTCTCTTCACGCGCCTCGTGAACGATTGTCGAAGGAGACGATGCATATGCACCACGCAATCGTCTCGTTGATGGAAGAGCTCGAAGCGGTCGACTGGTACCGTCAGCGCGCAGACGATTGTGAAGATGAGGCACTGAAGAAGATCTTGTTGCACAACATGCGTGAAGAGATGGAGCACGCCGCGATGGTTCTGGAGTGGTTGAGGCGCAACAACAGCGACTTCGATGGCTACCTGAAGGAGTTTTTGTTCAAGGACGGTCAGATAGCAGACCACTAGAGCATGGCTTGGTCGTCTCAGCGACCTAAGCGCACTGTTCACAGGTACAGCGAAGCCAGCAGGCAGCCCCACCGGCAGCTTGCTGGCTTTTTAGCGTCTCACTCAGGAGGTGCAAGGCCCACGGCTAAGTGAATTCAAAGGCTGGAAAACAAATCTAGGCGACTTCCGGAACCATTTCGCTTCGGGGAGGTTCTTCAAATGACTTTCGCTGAACAAGCAGGAGACGAATATGCGCCAGGAGACAACAACTGCCCGCGATGTAAAGCAAGCTGCGCGTGAAGCGGCGGCTCAGGTGAGCGGGGAAGTGCAGAGAGGAGCTCAGCGGATTCTCTCGGAGGTCAAGGGTGCAAGTGCCGACTTCGCCGAGGACCGCAAAAACGACGCCACCGATTACCTCGATGACGTCATCGGTGCTGCGAAGCAAGGCACCGCCGAACTGGACAAAAAGGGACACGCGCGAACGGCCGCGTTCGTAAACGAGACGCTGGACAGGTGCGGCGCCGCAACAGCTCATTTGAAACGCACCTCTCCACCGGATCTCTGGCAGGAAGTAAACGATTTCGCTCAAGAGCGTCCGGTTGCACTCTTTGGTGCTGCCTTCCTCTTGGGGTTCGGCGCCACTCGCTTTCTGAAGAGTTCTCAAGGCGACCGTGCCCGTCAGCCTTCAGTTGAGCGGCCTTCCAAAGAATCGAGAGAGTTTTCCAACGCGGATTCAGATCGGAGAACATCTGAACAGTCTGCGTCAGGCGGGCACTCGGGCGGCACCGGCAGTGAGGCCGCTGAATGAGTAATCAGGATCTAAGCATAAAGTCGCTGCTATCCGGCTTGGTTGACCAGATCAGTCAACTCGTTCGGCAGGAATTGCGGCTGGCGCAGGCTGAGGTCTCCCAGAAAATCGCGCAGGCACAATCCGGAGGTCTTGCGGTCTTTGCGGGGATGCTACTCGCTTTCTGCGCCCTGCTGATCTTGCTTCAGGCGCTTGTACTGGCGCTATCCAACATCATGCCGCCGACAATGGCCGCGATCCTGGTGAGCCTAACGACAGCCGCAGTTGCGTTTGCCTTAATCAAGCAGGGGCAACGCAAACTCAAAGTCACCAACCTTGTTCCCGAGCGCACGATCGCTGCCGTGCGTCGGGACAAAGAACTGGTAATGGAGAAAACGAAATGACCACTCACAAACAGACCCCAGATCAGATCGAACGCGAGATCGAGGACACCCGCTCGAAAATCGATCAAAACCTTGATGCTTTGCAGAACAAGGTGTCGCCGGGTGAGTTGATTGACGAGGCCGTGGGCTATGTTAAAGAGTCCGGCGGAGATATTGCCGAGGGAATCACTCGTACAATCCGGGAAAATCCGATTCCTGCGACACTCATCGGCGCCGGCATCGGCCTGTTCCTGCTGTCGAAGGCGTCGAACGCGTCCCGCAACGCATCGGAGAGTCTGAGCTCTTCCGGTGCAAAAAGCGCAGACCGTTCGGGTCATGGGAATTCTCTGCCCGGACGCGCATCCGACATGCGTGACCATGTCGTGGACTCGGCCTCGGCCGCGGCGGAAAACCTCGATGAGAAGACATCGGAAATTGCTGACGCAGCAAAAACCAAGATCACCGCGGTACGGGATCGCACGGTCGATTATGCTGACCGCGGCAGGGACAAAGCCCGCGAGGTAGCTTCGGCATCCGGGCGCTTTGCCGGTGAGCATCCCTTCGTACTCGCCGCACTCGGCCTGGCCGCCGGCGCAGGCGTTGCAGCGCTGGTGCGCTCAAGCAACAAGGAGAACGAACTTCTTGGCGGGAAGAGCGATCGGGTCAAGGAAATTGTGAAGGAAACCGCCAAAGAACAGAGTGAAAAGGTCAAGGTTGCCGCAGAAGCGGCAGCCCGCCGCGCAAAGGAAGAGGCTGTAGAGCGGGGCTTTACCGAGAAACAGGCAAAAGAGAAGGCCAACGACCTTCTTCAGGAGGGGCGTGAAATTGCCGGCGCTGCTGGTGCCGCAGCGACAAGCCAATACCTGGATGAGCAGGAGACAGCGCAGTCGAAGAGCAAGAAGTCAAAGGCTTCCGCAGGCGCGGTTACAAAAAAGACGACGTCGTCACGCCAGCGTGCGCGCTCCAGCGCCGGGTAAGACCGTGCCGGATGATTCCGTCTCTGAACCTGCCGCCAGTCCGCTTGGATTTTCCATAAGGGGCTGGTGGCAGGCTCTGCTCAGAGTCCGCCGTTCAATGCTGGACGACCATCTGTTATTGGTCGCCGCAGCTGTTGCATTCTACGGTTTTCTCGCGATTTTCCCGGCGCTTTTCGCATTTGTGACGCTGTACGGGCTCGTTGCAGATCCGGGACAGGTGGAGCCGCAATTGCGTCCGCTGCGTGACTTTATCCCGGTCGAAGCCTACGCGATCCTGGCCGACCAACTCGAAAAAATCACGTCGACAACGGACACAAAACTCAGTGTGGGTCTCCTTTTCGGCTTCTTAGCGGCATTGTGGAGCGCGACCAACGGCAGCAAAGCGCTGATGACAGCCATGAACATTGCCTACAATGAACGGGAGGCTCGCGGATTTGTGCGGCAGAACATCGTCGCCGCGCTTTTTACGGTCGGCGCTATCTTTATGGCGATCTTCTCATTGGCCGCGTTGGCCTTTGTGCCCGGCATGGTTTCAATCATGGATGCGGGGCCGCTGTTGGAAACGGGGTTGATGTGGTTACGATGGGTTATCCTGACCTGTATTGTCATGCTGACCCTGGGTCTCTTATACCGCTACGGCCCGAACCGGCGCGAGGCGCGTTTCCAATGGATCACGCCAGGTGCTGTTCTTGCCACAGGCCTATGGATGCTCGGATCGGTGGGCTTCTCCTTCTACGCCGCCAATTTCGGCAGTTACAACGAGACTTTCGGCTCACTTGGCGCTGTGGTCGTCCTGCTCATCTGGTTCTACTTAACCTCCTCCGTCATTTGCCTGGGAGCACGACTCAACGCGGAGCTTGAGCTACAGACCAGCCGCGATTCAACCATCGGGCCGGTGCAGCCAAAGGGTTCGCGTGGCGCTTATGTCGCGGACAACGTTGCATCGGCAACCCAGGCTTCAGGCAGGTAATCGGGTAACATGTACAATCTCTTTTACGTCATTGGCGCTGTCGTCATCGTTCTGGCAATTCTCGGTTTTCTTGGAGGCACGTGAGTTTCAGCCAAGGCGGGGTATCTTTCAGAAAAGCAGGAACTTTTTTGTTTGTTCTTCGTTTACCAAACAGGCGCTGCGGCTTCGCCACTGCAAAAAGCTAAACGCTACGCCGGAGAAGCAATACGAATGACGAGACTGCGCGATGAGTGATGTCAGCCCCTACCTCAATCAGAAACTCCGCAGTTATGACGAGGCGCTAAAGGATCTCTCAAGGGGTTCTACGCCACAACAGAACACGCTTGCCTGCGAGCAGATCGGCAATACCTCAACTCATCCGGAGATGCAGCGGGAAATCACCACGAAATCGCCGCGGTGATATCGTATCTCGCGGCAGCTTTACGTGCTTTCGTTATATTCAAGTTCACCGCGTTGCCTGTGAGATCCTCAAGCTCTGGGCTTCCCACGCGACCGGCTCGCGCAAATCACCCCAAGTTTATCCCAAGTTGTACAGACGTCGCATCCATGGCAGAATCGCATTTAACTTCTCGCCAGGCAGCTGATTGTTTGTGAGTTTTCGGTTCACGGTCACTGCTTTCACATGCTGGGGATACTGCTGATGGATACGCTCGTTGACGGGATTGCGGCGATTGCGGCTTCTCTGGAGGTTTTGAAGGAGATGAACGAGATCGATCAGGAGTCCGATCTGCCATCGGTAAAACTAAAGATTGCCGAATTGACGACCGCTCTGGCCTCCGTTCAAGTGATTCTTGCAACCACTCAGCAAGAGATTGCCAGCAAGGACGAGACAATCCTGACCCTGCAGCAAAACCTGGAGCGTCAGAAGACTACGATCGAGCGGGAGGGCTTCCTTTATGATCAGGCGTCCGACGGGTCACCGGAGGGCGCACCCTACTGTCCGAGATGTCATGAGAAAGATGGCGTTATGATGCGCCTCACTGAGTCGGAGCGCGACGAGTTCCGAATGGAATGTCCGGAATGCAAGGCGACCTATGCTGTCGTCGCGCGGTCGTACGCAGAACAGAGAGATAAACCTGCGATCATTTGACCGCGTGCGACTTTAATCTCCTAAACTCTTTACAAAAAATCTTATCCGGTTCCTAAAAAAAATAGGAACCAAAATAATACTGGTGCATTTCCACTATAGAGCGTGCTGCATCTACACAGCGATTATTGGCCTTCTTGGGCTTGTAACTACTGAATTTGCGCACCGTACGAATTAGGCGGCGATTTTCAATTTCGTCAGGCATGACCGACAGCCTTGGTTCGTGCTTCATAGTCAAACTGTAGGAGTGATAGAATGCTGAAGAAATTCCTGTTTTCCGGTGTTGCAACGAGTGTCCTTTTCGCGTCGGCGACGACCGCGAGCGCCATCATTTACGATGATGACATGTCCGAGGCACGCAACATGATCCCTGCCGGTTCTACGTTCGAAGGTGAGTTGGCACGTGAGTACAAGGACTTCTTTATCTACGAAGCCGACAAGATGTACGACTGGCCCGACGCGGACCATTTTGCCGAGAAGGCCCTGATCGCCAACAGCGGTCAGCGCGTCATGCCGGAAAAGCCGAAAGACTGGAACATCGACAGCGTTCACATGGGTGAGCTGAACGCCGCGCGCGATAAGCTGGTATCGGCCCTTGACGAAGGTGGCCGCGACCTGGCGCCCCGTGAGGCGGCGATCGCGCAGGCCCGCTACGATTGCTGGGTCGAGCAGCAGGAGGAAGGCCATCAGCCGGCACATATTGCAGCCTGCCGTACTGACTTCGATGCCGCGATGGCAAATCTCGAAGCTGCAATGCAGCCGGAGCTCGCTGAAGCAGAGGTGACGACCACACAAACCGAGACCCTTGTCGTCGACGATGAAGTTGCCCGCGAGGTAGTATACTTTGACTGGGATGAAGCGAAACTCAAACCGGACGCACAGGTTAAATTGGACCGTTTCGTCGACGAGATGCGCGAGATGCAGAACATCGTGCTATATGTCGAAGGCCATGCAGACCGCTCCGGCCCCGCAGACTACAATCTCAGCCTTTCGAAAGAACGTGCCGAGGAAGTGCGTAGTCAGTTGGTCAAGCAAGGTTTGAACGTGGGCGAAATTGAGGACCTCAAGATTGAAGCAGAGGGTGAAGCCGAGCCGGCTGTCGTGACTGCCGACGGTGTGCGCGAGCCGGAAAACCGCCGGGTTGAAATCGTTGCCCGCGGGGTATCGGCCGAGATGGTACAGACGACCACTACGACAATCACCCAGGACTAATAGCCCAGGGCTGCCAACGTCGCCGACCATCGATGCGAGCTTGATGGTCGGCGGCTTCTCACTTTAACCATAGTATACAATATTATCAGGAGCTTACCCATGACTTTGGCCAGCATGAGCCGTCTTTTCCTTTTACCGCTCGTATTTGCCGGAGGTCTGCTTGTGGCCGGTTGCGAGGAACAAGGGCCGCTTGAAGACCTCGGCGAGTCCGCAGACGAGGCCGTAAACGATGCGGGTCGTGCGGTAGAAGATGCAACCGATTAAGTATTAAAACTTCGCAATGAAACAGCGCTGATGGCATTAATGCCGCAGCGCTGTTTCTTTTTCTGAGCAAGGGCAAGTGTCGTGCAGGCTGCGTCTCTGAAGTCGATGTTACCGATCGTGAAGAACGAGGTGAGAACTATCCGCAGCGCTCTGTGGTTCCGGCCCACGGCCTTTTCGGTCTTGGCTGCGTTGATTGCGATGTCGGTTGCTTTGGTCGATGGTTACCTACCCGTCAAAGCCTTCGCCTGGTTCCCTGAGGTTGAAATCTCGACGCTCCGTGATCTTCTGAACCTCATGGCCGGCACCATGTTGACGGTCGCGACCGTCACTCTTTCTGTATTGATGCTGGTCCTTAGCCTTGCGGCAGGGCAAGCATCACCGCGTGCGGTGCCCGAGATTATGGCAGATACCGTCACGCAAAACGCTTTGGGAACCTTTCTTGCGACCTTCGTCTTTGCCCTGACGTCCTTGCTGCTGTTGGGATTTGGCGCAGTCGCCGGTCCCGGCATCACGCTCACACTCTTCTGCGCCCTGATTTTGATCATGACCTCGGTGCGTTATCTGGTGCAGTGGATCCACCATGTGGCCGAGACCTTAAAGCTGAACCGCGTCGTATCCCGCATTCATTCTCAGGCGGAAGAGGTTCTGAAATCCTACTTGGACAAGCGCCACGCATCCGAAGCAGGAGAGAGGCGGAGCTTGCGCGAGCCCCTCATGACGCTTCATCCCAACCGAACCGGCTACATCCAGCTTATTGATGAAGAGAAAATACGTTCCTTGGCCGAGGAGCGGGATATCTCGATCGAGGTCACGGTTCAGGAAGGCGACTTCGTTCATCCGAAGCGCTTTCTGCTGCGGCACGAGGGTCCGGAACTTGACGGCGCGACGATTCGGGCGTTGCGTATGGCTATCGTTGTTGGGTTTGAACGCAGTCCGGAGGCGGACCCCCGGCTCGGTTTCGAGTTGTTGACGGAGATTGCCTGCCGGGCGCTGTCACCGGGTGTGAACGACCCGCAATCCGCACTTGCCTGCATTGAATATTTGGGTGGCCTGCTTGCATTTGCGGGTAGTTGCCCGCTGCAGCATTATCCGGCGAAACACTCGAAAGATGGCCGTGTCATTTTTGCCAGGGCCGACTTCGCGGCTCTTCTGGTGCGTTCCATCCGGCCTATCGTCCGCGATGGAGCAGGGGTTGCTGAGGTCATCTGCGCAGTTATGTCGATCTTGGAAGAGCTGTCTGAAAGCGTTGAGCCCGAATACAAGGGCTTGATCTTCGAAGAGGTTCGCCGAGCTGAAACTCTGGGTCTGGAATCCCTTCAACTCGGCTTGGATAAGCAGGTGTTGACAGCAATAGCCGAACGTATAGAAGGCGCCAACTCAAAGCGAGAAGATCAGTGATCCGGCATTTTGCAGCAGATATAGCTGGTCGGCCGGCGGTTAACGCCGAGCAATAATCCAGACTGCATGTATGATCCCGGGGATGTAACCTAGTATCGTGAGGATGATATTAATCCAAAACTGGGGGCCAATACCGACTTGCAGAAAAACTCCCAACGGGGGCAAAAGAATAGCGATCAGAATGCGGATCAGGTCCATGAGAGGTTCTCTTTCTAAGTAACTGTAAAGATGCACGGATGGCTAAGGAAGCTCTGGGCGTCGTGCTCGTACAGAGCTAACTCATGATTTCGAAAATCGTTCCATAAATGCGTCATGATGTTGAAACTGTCGACTGGGGAGTGGGCAAAGAAAGCCGAAGACTGACAGTCAGTCTTCGTCCGATTCGATTTCTCTGCGGACCTGCGCATAACTGATCATCGCGAAAAGGACTGTTCCGCCGACAACGTTGCCGGCCAAGGTCGGAAGAGCGAACCCGAACAGTGTTTCCAGACCATCGATTCTTCCGGTCATCAGCAAAAAGAAGGCCTCAACTGAGCCAGCAACGATGTGAGTGAAGTCCGCCAACGCAATGACGTAGGTAATAAGGCCAATCATCCAGAACGCCATATGCTCCGCGGACGGGAGCAGCCAGACGAGAGCCGCGATCAGCCAGCCCGCGCCGATTCCTTTGATAAACATCTCGCTTGGCGAGTTCTCAAAGAGGTGCTCGCCGATCGATGTGATAGCGGTCATGGTTGCGGCGGGAAGTGGCTCTCCGTAGGCCAGGAAGGCCGCGACAACCGCCGCCCCCGCAAAGTTCGCCAGTAGAACGATGCCCCAAAGCCGCGCGATGAGCGCCAGACATTGAAGCGAAGGCGCTGCCATTAATGGCAGGACCACCGTGATTGTGTTCTCTGTGAAGAGCTGTTGCCGCGCAAGAATGACGATCAGGAAACCAACGCTGTAGCCCATATCCGCGATGAGCGGCGTCCAATCCGCGTCCGGCAGAAAACTCTTCAATAAAGCCTGGGTAATAACGGAAAAGCTGATCGTCAGGCCTGCTGCGACCCCTGACCACCAGAGTGCCGAGGCGTCCCGCTCAAGCTCTTCCTCGCCTTCCTGTCGCACTACCTCGTAAACGACCGCCGCTCTCAATCGGCGCTTATCCTCGACGTCCTGGTGATCCGAATCCGAGAAGGTGGGGCTTTGGCTATTCTCTACCATGTTTCCTCACGTGTCTGGCCGCCGCGGTCCGTCCACAGCGCGCCGGCACCCGCTGAGAAACACTGCCGGGTCAGGATTGGTTCCACTTTTTTTAACAAGAATATTCTTTTCGAGAGTTTCGGAACACAGCCCGCCAAAGACAAAAAACTATGGAACCCCGGCTTGCCGAAGAGGTTGTCAATATATCGGGTGTGGCCGCCAGAGCAGTTTGCTTTGGAGGCATCCACTCTTTGTATAGTGAGAGAAAGGAATGGCTATGCTTTACTGGGCCGCAGTTTTTTTTGTCATCGCATTAATTGCGGGTGTATTCGGGTTCGGTGGGCTGGCATCTGCGTCGGCGGGCGTTGCGCAAATCCTCTTTTTCATCTTCCTCATTCTGCTGGTCGTCTCCCTCGTTTCGCACATTGCGCGCGGGAGGCGTTAAGCAGACCGATTCAGCAGCTCTCAGACAGCAGTAGTCGCCGGAGGTTTTTTGAGACGGGTTCTTGGCCAAGCCACAGATCCAGCAACGCATGAATGAGATCGCCGTTCGGCTTGAAGGCCTGTCTCTCGCCGTTGACATAGAGAGCATTCCCTTCCTGGGGCTCATAGGCGATGACGACGACGTCGTTGGTCTCGACCTCTTGAAATAAATCCTGCAGGACCATGAACATCTCGCGTGAAATCTCCTCCCGCAAGTGTGAACGCCATTCGCTTGGAATCTGATCAGGCACATCGCCGTCATAGAGGATTTCCAGGCGGACGGCCTTCGGAGTCGCGGTGCTGCGGTACCTGTACAGGTCGTTGGACCTGTCTTCCGTGTACAGCGATACGAGGTAGAGGTCATACCACAGCACCTCGCGCATGCCGCAGCTGGTCAGATAAAAGCTCCTGTCGACTGCATCCAGGCGGTCGGGCAGAGGAATGCCCTCGAAATCAGCTGCTTCTGCGCGGACACTGAGACTGAGGAGGAGAGCCGTGGTGACGGCAAGCCACTTCGCTGCTCGCTCAAAGGTCTCCCGAATCCGGAGGTGCCGCAGGTTTGCGCCGCCAAACATCTGGATCGTCCTCTCTGTTGTGTTCTTCCAGGGAGCTTGGTACCGGGTTAACGCCCTGGTGTCGCGAAATCCTTCATTGGCAGTTTGACCGAGTGCCTCGCGAAGGTAAATGCCACTTTCGCCATCCACTGTGGGGAGTATGCCATTGCTAGGTTGGGAACTAATAGCTCATTCCACGACATGCTCCCAAGGCACGCGAATTTCCCACCGCAAACCCTCGTGCGCAAAATCAGTTTCGACTTCAGCGCCCAAGGCCCGCGCGGTCACCTCCTGCAGGATGGCGTAGCCGAAGCCTTTTTTGCTTTGAGGCTTTACCGGTGGCCCTCCGTTTTCTGACCACCTGAGGTGGAGATGTGCTTGGTTCCCGGAGTCTTCAACCTTACGCCAGGAGATCTTCACCTTTCCCTGGGGACTTGACAACGCACCATACTTTGCTGCGTTCGTTGCAAGCTCGTGCAACGCCATGCCTATATTCTGGGTTGCGTCAACGCTTAAGCGCAGATCGCTGCCTACAAGTATGATCTGGGTCTTTGTTGCGGGCAACAGGTGCCCAATCTGGCCATTAATCAGCTCGACCAGTGAACCGCCGCGCCAAGCCTCCTGAACGAGGAGGTCGTGGGATTGGGCCAAACCCTGCAGCCGACCGACAAAAGACTCGATGAACTCATCAGGGCTCTTTGCATAGGCCGCCGACTGCCGGGCCATTGCCTGGGTGACAGCCAAGAGGTTTTTTAGCCGATGGTTCACCTCACGCGTAATCAGACGAAGGTGCGATTCCGATTCTTTCTGTTCGGTTATGTCGACGGCAATCGAGATGATGCCGTCGAGCATACCTCCCTCGTCGTACATCGGCTCTATATTGACGTCGAAGCAATGCTCGACGCCCTCGATTTCCACTGTCGTCTCGATACGCTGCGGTTTTTCCTCCTCCAGCGAACGACGCTTTGCTTCGATCAGGGGTAAGGCAGTCTCCAATGGAAGTAACTCGTGATCCTTCCTGCCGATCACCGCCGCCGCACCGAACCCGGCAGGCGCGTTGTGGATCCATGTGTAGCTTAGATCCTGGTCCTGAGCGAAGATCGTGATTTTAGATCCGAGCAGAGCGCGTTCGAAACGTCGGATCATCCTGGGTAGTTCCAGCAGGAGATTATGCTCAGGGTTCTCTGTATCAAGCTGCTCGCCGCCAGCACCACCCTGTTGTTTGGTGGAGGTCGCTCGTTTGTTGAGTCCAGGAGCGCGCAACAGGGATCGAGAGTCTCCGGTCGGAGAGAACTTGCGAGAGGGCCATAACAGGACGACGGGCATCAAAACGATCAAACAGACGATCGCCACGAGTGCGGCCGTCATGATCAGTTCCTGAATAGAAAACACGTCTTTGTTGGCCGCACTCAGGATTTGTGCGACGCCGAACGTTGTTGTGGCAATGGAAAATCCGTAGATCCAAACGCGATGACGCAGGGCAAATCCCTGTATATCTGTGAAGCGGGACATTCGTATCAGGACCAATAAACTTCCAAAAACAAGCAAGGCGCTCAAACCGCCGATCCAAAAACTCATTGTTATCTCAAATCAGCGTTTCAATAACAGGGCACGGCGAAGAAGCCGCACCCCGTGGGTGGTCCAATTTCGGTAGGGAAGGGGGCGTATACAGCAGTTGCAACGAGAGCGTTATGTCGCACGACATAGTCAGATGAATTTTGTTGTGCCGAAATAGATTTTTTATTTTTACTGGAACTATTCCGTTTAATTGCCGTTTGCACAGTGGGCGGGATCGTCGCGGCCATCCCCCTCAACTGGCTGCGATCTCTCGTTTCTTGACGACTATTACTTTTGGGTGATCGAATTTATTCGATCACCTTCTTTTTTTGGTCGAAAGAAGTGATTTTTTCTTTGGAACCAAGCCTTGATCCCGGCGGTTTACCAAAGAGATTTGGAACGATCACAATCAGACGAAAGGAGCAAAACGATGAACTGGGATCAGGTCGAAGGAAACTGGAAGCAATTCAAGGGCAACGTCCAGCAACAGTGGGGCAAGCTCTCCGATGATGATCTCGACGTGGTGGAAGGCCGGCGAACCGAATTGGCCGGCAAGCTCCAGGAGCGTTACGGAATTGCCCAGGAAGAAGCCGAACGCGAAATCGATCAGTGGCTGAAGCAGAGCTAAAGCAACTGAAGCGGCTTGTAATCGTCTTCTTGAAACCGAAACACACTACGAGGTTAAACATGAATAAGGTACTTTTGTCGACGAGCACGGCATTCCTGATAGCGGCCGGCTCGGCCTCATCGTTCGCGAACTGCGAAATCATCGACGCAGATCTGGACAAGAAAATCTCGGAGAACCAGCAGCTTCGGGCCGAATACAACGCAAGTCTGCTCCGGGATGCGCGGTCGTTGCGTGATGCCGCGGGAACCCTCACCGCCTACGGCAAGGACGACGCCTGCGCGGCGGTGTCCGCGGCGATCAGAGAAATGGTGGAGAACCCGAAGGCTGCAGCGGCGGCGAAGGCCGGAGTAACGGGTGAGGAGGTCGTGGTTGCGACGAAAAGTGCCGACGATCGTCGCGCATCTGCAGTTTCCGTCTCGAAAATGACATCGAGGATCCGGGCGGAAGAAATTATTGGAACGGACGTCTTCGGTGCGAAGGGCGATACCGTCGGCGAGGTCGCGGATATCGTGTTCGGCGCAAACGGTCAACCAACCTACGCTGTCGTTTCTTACGGTGGATTTCTGGGTGTTGCCGAAGACCAGGCCGCGATTCCCTTCAAACTGCTGAAAGTGTCGTCGGACAAAGAAGCTTTCTTCGTAGATATGACCGAGGAGGAGCTTGAGAAGGCACCGAGGTTCGAGACGGGGCGGTATGACTGGATCGAAGATGAAGCCTGGCGCACGAAGAACGACCAATACTTCGAACCGAAGAACTAACTAACACATAGCCTGCCGGTGGGAGAGACGACCCACTCCCACCGGTCGGGCAACGAGAATCAGCGGCAAGCCGAGTGAGTTGCCGCTGGGTTCCATTTTATGCCTTGGCTTGAAAAGGTGTTACGCCAAATCACGCACCGGTTAAGCTTGGTGTCTGAACATGAGCTGCTTTTTGACCGAAGAAAAGCGCCTGGCTGACAACTGCTCTGATGGTCTCAGGCTGGAAGGGCTTGGTGATGAGAAAGGTCGGTTCAGGGCGTTCACCTGTCAGCAACCGCTCCGGATATGCCGTGATGAAAATGACCGGAACCTCGAAGCTGCCCAGGATTTCGTTGATTGCGTCCAGGCCGGAACTGCCATCGGCAAGCTGGATATCGGCCAAGATGAGGCCAGGTTGTGTGCGCACGGCCAGCGCCACGGCTTCCTTGTGCGTTCTAGCCGTACCGGTAACACTGTGCCCCAAGTCCTCCACCAGGGATTCGAGATCCATGGCAATGATCGGCTCGTCTTCGATGATCATGACTTCGGTCGCGAGCTGTTGCGCGATTTCGAGCGCTGCTTTGTCGGCCAGTTCAGTGACCTCTTCCAACGTGACGTCAAGTATTTGGGCGACGTCTGATGGCTCAAACTGCTCGACGGCTGTCAGCAGAAAGGCCTGGCGCGGCCTGGGCGTGATACTGTCGATTTTCTGATCGGGCATTATGCGGTCAACGATTGGGTATTCGGTCCTTGATCCCGCCGAATTCCAAATCTTGGTAAAGACATGGAAAAGAGCCGTTTTCGGCGCCATATCCGCAGGGAATGAAGCGGGATCCGCAATAAGCGCTTCAAGGACAGCGGCAACGTACGCATCTCCACTTGCCTGACTCCCAGTGAGCGCGCGCGCATAGCGGCGGAGGTAGGGTAAATGGGGTGCGATCGCACTCGAAATTGACATTTGATATCCCCTAGGTTCGGAAGGTCTTTTGCTGAAACTGTGATCGACTCAGCCGATAAGTAACCCCGTGGGCGAAAAAAAGTTCCCTGCAGGCGGAACTTTTTTTGCTCTCGCGCATTTCACCATCATTGAACGCAGAATTCTGCGGCATTGCAGCGCCAAGACCGGCAAGATTGTCGGTATCAAATTGTGCGTTTAGGATGGCGCTGATCGGAACTGAGGCGAGTAAGGAATGGAAATGACCAGCGACGAGCAAGCCGGCGGTGACAAAAGCCGAGGAGCGGTCCGCGGCAAGCTGAGCACTGATGCGCAGGACAAAATCGGCGAGAAGTTGCGAGGCATGTATGAAACGGTTGCAACCGAGCCAGTCCCGGAAAAGTTTCTGGACCTTTTGAAGTCTCTGGAAGAGGCGGAGCAGGGTCAGAAAAGGGACGAGGAATGATGCAGGTGAAAGCTTCATTCAAGGAGAGCTTGGTCGGTGCGATTCCGAATCTCCGGGCCTTTGCGGTTACACTCACAGGGAATGTCGACCGTGCCGACGATTTGGTTCAGGAAACGCTCGTCAAAGCCTGGTCGAAATCCGACTCCTACGAGGAGGGCACGCATCTGCATGCCTGGCTCTTTACGATCCTCCGTAACACCTTCTACTCTGAGTTCAGAAAGCGTAAGCGCGAAGTCGAGGACACCGACGGCAGTATTGTCGCCAAGCTTTCATCTCACGCCGAGCAGACCGGCAAAATGGATCTCTTGGACTTCAAAGACGCGCTGACACAACTTCCCCCTGACCAGCGCGAGGCCTTGATCCTGGTTGGCGCTTCCGGCTTTACCTGCGAGGAGGCGTCGGTTATTTGCGGCTGCGCGGTGGGAACGATCAAGAGCCGGGTAAATCGGGCACGGTCTAAACTCACGCAGATTCTCGATGTGGAGTCAGGGGATGACTTTGGGCCGGACCCGACCGCGCAGGCAATACTTTCAACCAACCTGCCCGACGCGAAAGCAGTTTGAAGCCAGAGGGGACTGGTTGCCATGTGGTATTCGCGATCACTGCAGTTTCGTCTCGCGGTCCTCTTGTCGATCGCCGTGGCACCCGCCGCGGTTTTCGCAGTCATATCCTCTCTGACAATCAACTCCAACACGCGCGCCTTCAAGACCACCGCGATCGAGCAGATTGCAACGCTGGTATCAGAGCGTGAGCGTATGCGGCTCGAGAAGGCGTCCGAGGTCATCGAGGCCCTGGTGAACCGCCCGCTGGTTGGAGCCCGGAACGCCTGCCATGCGCTTGCCGAAACCGCCCAGGCGATCAACAATGATATAGAAGATCTCGCGATCCTGCGGCAGAGCAATGAGGTTGTCTGCTCGACCCGCAGCATCGCGACCACTGCAAACACCAAACCGCAGCCCGCGGTGTTTTCCCGCGATCTTGAGTCAGAAGGATCGCGAAGCTTTACGTTCGGGCGCGACGAAACACTTATTTCGATCGAGTATACGCCTGCCTCGAGTGACCCGCTCATCATATTCGGGTGGGTAAAAAACCGCCTGCCCAACCTTCTGGTTGACCCAGAGTTCTCAAACCGGGGCTTAGAGGTTGCCCTGGTTACGGCAGACGGTGACGTTATCGGCAACATATCCGCATCTGACCAAGCACTAGCGGCCTGGAACAAGGTGGATAGCGGTTTTGAGGAGGGCGATGGTGAGCGTCTCTATGCGTTCGCGCCCATCACTGCAGGGGGAGCCGGTGTCCTGGTTGGTGGGGTGCGCGAGCAGGTCTTCGGGAGCGAGCGCTGGCGGTTGTGGTCCAGTCTGACGACGTCGCTTGGCACCCTGTTGATTGTGATCGGGACCGCGTGGATCGGCGTAAACAAACTCGTCGTCCGCTGGATCTCGAAGCTGCGGACGGTCGCCGCGTCTTACGCCGACGGTGATCTCTCGGTCCGGGTCGCAGATGTCGACAAAATGCCCTTGGGAATTGCCGAGTTTGCGACAACCTTTAACAGAATGGCGGATGCCATCCACGAGCGATCGTCAGACCTTGAAGAATCGGTGCGCCAGCAGTCTCATCTCCTTCGGGAGCTGCATCACCGGGTAAAAAACAATTTCCAGGTCATGGGCAGCCTTCTTGCACTACAGAAAAAATCGCTCAATCCTTCCCAACAAATCGTTCTTTTGTTCTCGGAAGAGCGCATCCAGGCGATGGCGACAGCTTATCGCGTGTCTTATGCCAACGGTGAAATAGGGTCTGTCCCGGTCGCCACGTTGATTGACGAGGTGAGTGGGTACATCTGCCGGCAAGCTGGGCGCCCCGTGGATTGCGTGAACTTCGAGGACCATTCCGGAAAACCGCTAGATATTTCGCTTGACCAGGCAATCCCTCTCGCGTTCCTGCTCACTGAGATGTTGAGCCCGGCACTCCGAACACCCGCTCAGACTCCTTTGCTGGACTCGGACATTGTCTTGAGGGAGAGCGGGGATAAATCGTGCGAACTGACGGTAACGGTGCCTCAGGCCAACAGCAAGTCCGCTGATGAAGAAAAGCTTCATCAGCGGCTCTGCAAGGCATTCGAGTTACAACTGGATGCGACCTTGACCCGTCGTGATACCGACGGCCGCGTCCGTTGGGTGATCGATTTTGTAAGAGATGATGGAGGTGTCGCTGAGGGATGAACCTATCCGCGATGGCTCTTACGGATGGTCGCGAAGGCGCGATGTATGCAGTTTCACCGCCGTTCGGCGATTCCTGTGCGCGTTTTCGTTCGCTCCGCTATATGAGCGGGCGCGGCCGGCGCTTGTTTCCTTCATATTTCGCAAGTTCCCGCAACTGTAGCTGATCCCCGATTCTGACGCGGCGATCGGAGATTGCGATTAGCTGCCGCTGCATCAACTTCTTCAGCGTTTTATTCGTATGGACGAGCGACAACCCCAGAGCGTCCGAAATGTGATACTGAGTGAGCGGGAAATCAAAGGAATCGTCCATGACAAGACCCAGGGGTTCGAGGCGGTCGTGAAGGCTGACGAGCAGGTACGCGATGCGTTCAGCGGCAGAGCGTCGGCCGACGGTCAGAAGATTGTCATCGACCAGTGCTTCTTCATGGGCCGCGATCCAGGTGACATCAAAACCCAGAGAAGGTTGTTTTTCATAGAGCTCGAAGAAACGGTTCCGCTCAAATACGCAGAGTGTCACGTTCGTGAGCGCACTGACCGAGTGCTCCGGCTCGGTGAACATTGCCGATTGCAGGCCAATCAGGTCTCCAGGAAGTAAAACCGAGAGGATTTGCCGCCGACCGTCTTCCATCATATGGTACCGACACGCCCAGCCTTTGTAGAGGGTGTAGATATGATGATCGGCCAGGCCCTCTTCGATGATATCCGTTCCGGCCCGGTACAGTTTTTCACCGACCTTGAAGCCCGAGACGAAATCGACTTCCTTGTCCGCCATGGGACGAAATGCGGGTTGTTTCCGCAAAGGACAGGTGACGCAGCGAACATTGAAATTGCTACGGGTTTGTTGCACGGGCCGCTCCTCTATGTCCTGAAAACTTTTATCGAGACTATGTCATAGTTTATTTCAGCGACACCCCCGGACCGCTACGTTGCAAGCTTGAGTTAATCTGGATCCAATGAGGTGCCCTAATGACAACGTCGTGGTCCAGTGTTGGTTCCCGTGATTGCGGTGGGCTTTGCTATCGCGCCTCCTTAATTTGCTATCGCGCCTCCTTAAGAGGCGGGCAGAATGGTTAATGTCTATCACGGCCCAGTCCCTCCGCCGCCTCTCGCGCAATCGAAAGCCGGCGGGTGTCCCGAGATCGCCATGGCGGGTGCTGCGGCAGACGGTCCCGAGTTGCTCCTGGTAGAAGACACCGTCATTATCGCGATCGACTTTAAAGATCGTTTGCAGGATGCCGGTGCAAGTGCCGTAACGATCGCGTTAAAGCTAAGCGAGGCTCAGGATGCATTGTTGCGTTGCGACTACGATGGCGTGGTCCTGGACGTTAAACTTGGCTCGGAAAACAGCCTCGCGCTCGCTGATGCACTGCTTGTAAAGGACATCCCGGTCGTTTTCGTGACAGGATACGACACCGACTTTCTACGCCCGGCCAGCTTGCGCAGGATCCCCGTCTACGAGAAACCTGTCTCTTCAAGGGATCTCACTGACATTGTCCACAGCTTTGACACGGCGAGCGGCCATCCGCGGAAGGTTTCGCTGCCGTTAGCAAATTTGTTTGCAAATTTAGTTGGAACCAAAGCCCAAACTGCACGTTGCTCTTAGCGAATACACGCTCTTTCAAGGGTAAAGGCTATCGCGCTCCAGCTTTGCTGCACCCGGCGTGCGGCGACGTTGCCCGGGGCCGATCTCCTGCAAAAGAGAACAAACAGATGATAGGAGCTGAGAAAATGGACTACCTTAAACACATTAGTGCTGCCGTCGTTATCGCACTCGGCCTGAGTGCCTGTAACACCATCGAGGGCATTGGCGAAGATGTTGAAGCGGGTGGCGAAGCGATCAGCGAGACAGCTGAGGACACGAAAGAGAAACTTTAGCCGAAAGTGCGTTTAGGCGCGCGGTCAGACCCTTACGGGAACGCGCCGTCGGCCACAAGCGCACGGGAGAACCTGCCGCTCGAGCAACCCGGTCGGCGATGATGCCCGCAACAATAAAGCGCTGCTGAGCAGGGTCAGATGTTCGGTGGCGCTTTCGTTTCAAGTGGGATGGCCAGCATAGCAATAGATTGCACTTTTCTGACATGCCCGTACGCGTTTCATCTTACGGGTGTACAACGCAGCCGCGGGGTTCAGGGATAGGCCGTCCGGTGGTTTTCCACTCTCTTGATCGACTGCCTCTCGTTTGCCGACACTTTGAGAAGTTGCTCGGCGCGAGAGGACTTAATGCTTCGTCATGCTGTTTGATCTCAGTTTTAAAGCGGCAGGCTAACCGCGACACGCTATGCCAAATCCGCAGCTGTGCGGTGGGACAGCGGTCTATTGCAATCTGTGCGATCGGTCGAAGAAAAAGCCGCAGCGATTTTGCTATTTACGTGATAGTCCGATGGCCGAAAAGACTGCACAAAGTTGGTTGCGTGCCCCCGCAACCAGAAAAACCAACCAAACACAATAGCTCCCTGCGCGGGGAGCTATTTTGCGTTCAGGATGAAGAAGGCGGAAATCCAGTAGGGCGCCAATAGGGGCTGAACATGGGGTTTAGGTCACCTGAATACGAAGTGATGTGGCAAAGGCGCGACGGCTATCGGTCGTCAGGAAACGCACCGGCCGGGGGACAAGGTTTCATCAGACATGCCTTGAGCGATCAATTCGTCCGGAAAGGCGCCCGTCTGGATCATAACCCTGGAAGCCCGTGCCAGCGCAGGCGCCATCATGATCCCGTACCCGCCCTGCGCGGCCAGCCAGAAGAAATCGTCTAGCTCGCTGTCAAAGCCCACCACCGGCGCGCCATCGCTCACGAACGACCGAAGCCCGGCCCAACTATGTTCTATCCGCCGCAGTGTGATCGTGGTGTGACGCTCGAGCCAATCGGCAGTCAGAGCAATGTCCAGCTCCTCCGGACGTGCGTCTTGCGGTTCGCTTGGCGTCTCATCGCCGAGCGAAGCCATGATCCGCCCTGCCTCAGGTTTAAAGTAGGCTTCTGACCCGATCATTTCGACAGCCGGCATTGCCTGGGAGTCGATGTCGGCAGGGGCGTCGACCACGATTGCGGAGCGGCGTTTCGGGACCAGCCCGACGGGCAGCGCGCCGGCCATGTCGGCGATCCGGTCCGCCCATGCACCTGCCGCGTTGATCAATAGGCGGGCTGTAATTGTGTCCGTGCCGACCTGCAGCTGCCAATGCCCCGCGCAGCGGGTAATCCGGCGGACGCGCGCCTTGCAAGTGAGCTCGCCGCCGCGGGCCTTAAAACCGCGCAGGTAACCCTGATGCAGGGCATCCACGTCGATGTCCATGACACCGGGCTCGAAAGCTGCGGCCGCCACCTTCTCGGGGCGAAGAAGTGGCGCCAGCGCCAGCGCCTCTGCCGCGGACACGCGATGAACCGGGGCTTTATCCGATGCCAGCGCAAGGATCGCGTCGAGCCCTGCCTCGTCCCCAGGCGCGGCCACCGTCATGAGCCCACGGGGCGTCAGGAGGGGATGCTCGGCGAAACCCGGGGGCGGATCGAGAAAGAACGGCACGCTGAGTGCATTGATCCGGCGCACAACGTGGTTGCCGTAATTAGGTGTAAAGAGCGCGGCTGAACGACCGGTACTGTGATAACCCGGCTGTGCCTCGGCTTCGACCAGCGCGACAGATCCCGTTTCGGCAAGTTCGAACGCCACCGATGCGCCCGCCATGCCAGCGCCTATGACGGCGTAATCGTACATGATCGCGAACAGCCTTTCAGGGGGCAGCCGATTAACCGGCGTAAGAGTTCGGTAAGGGGCCGCGTAAAATGGGAAGAAGCAGGCCTGTCCCGTGTGACCTGATGCCTGACCTGCAAGAGATAGCAGATCAAGAAGGCCAGGTAAGCAATAAAAATAAAAAATATTGACTAAATGTAATATTTCTTACAAATATATGCGTGTCAGGGGAGACATACACATGAGTGGAGCAGTTCGTGAGCGACTGTTGGCCTGCCTGGAAACCGCCTCGAAGGCAGACCGGACTCTTGCCAATTTTATGCTGTCACAACTCTCGAGCGTGCCGTTCGAGACGGCGGCCAGTCTTGCAGCCAAGGTCGAGGTCAGTGAGCCGACTGTCGGTCGCTTTTGCCGGTCCATCGGTTACAAGAGCTTCAAGGACCTCAAAGAGCACCTGAAGCAGGATATCGGAGATAAGCCGTGGCTGGTCAGTGACCGGCTGCGTGACCTACGAGACCGGGCGAAGGCCGGTGAGGATCACCTTGCGGCAGGGTTGGAGCTCGAGATCTCGGCGCTTGTCGCGATATATGAGCTGGCCCGCACCGAGGAATGGGCGCGTCTGGTCAAGCGCTTGGCGACGACGCCCAATGTCTACGCGACGGGGTTCCAGACCGAGCGCGGTATGGCGCAGATCCTGGTCAATCAACTGCAATACCTGCGCGACGGCGTGCGGCTGCTCGATCTCGCGGGCGGTAATTTTGCCGAGCTTTTGGCCTCAGACGCTTCACAGTCCTGCCTCGTGATCTTCGAGGCACGGCGCTACTCGCGTCTGGCACGCGAGCTGGCTATGGAGGCTAAGCAGGCGGGCATTCCGGTCACCCTGGTCACGGACCCCTTTTGTGACTGGGGCCGCGGGCTGGCCGACGAAGTCTTCGTCGTGCCGACCGAATTCAACCAATTCTGGGAATCGACAGCCCAGATGGCCAGCCTTGCCAACCTGCTCGTTAACGGCGTCTTCCTCGAACTCGGCCCCAAGGTCGAGGCGCGGATGGAGACGATCACACGGCTCTATAGCCGCTTTAACGGTTACGTCGGCGAGCCTGCCACCCGAACACCCAAGTCAGGGAACGAGGCTACCTAACCCAGACGATTTAACGCAGACGATTTAACGCAGACGATCAACAATAACTATAACCACAGGGATTTCTGTCATGCGCTTCACGACCAAGTCACTCATATTATCAGGCTCGATGTTTGCTGCCGCTTTGGCTTTTGGCCCGGATGCAGCGGTATGGGCACAAGATGCGACCTTCGTCATGCCCTCCGACGACGTTGGCGCACCGAGTTACGATCCTATTCGGGGTACGAAGCTCAACGCCGCCACCTCGTTGATCTATGACCGCATGGTGATCCAGGACGCCGACCAGAGTTTTCACGGCCAGCTTGCCACCGAATGGGAATCGTCGGATGACGGCCTGGCCTGGACCTTCAAGCTGCGCCCCGGCGTGACTTTCCACGACGGCGAGCCTTTCAATGCCGCGACGATCGTCTGGTGGGTGCCCCAGTTCGAGGGCACCGAGAACGCCTTCATGACCGCCGCGATTGAAAGTGTCGAGGTGGTCGATGACCTGACGGTCAAGTTCGTGATGAAGAATCCCGACCCGAACCTCTTGTCGAATATGGCCTCGATCTTCATGGGCATCCCGTCGCCAAAAGCCTATGACGCGATGGGAGCGGACTATGGCGTCACCGCCGCGGTCGGCTCGGGACCCTTTACGCTCCAGAGCTTCACAATAGGGCAGGAGACGGTGCTTGCCAGCAACGAAGCCTATGCCTGGGCTTCGGATCTTTCCGAAAACCAGGGGCCGCCGCATATCAAGACGCTGACCCTGCGTGAGATTTCCGAGACGTCGACAGCGTTTCTGGAGCTGCGTACCGGTGGAGTCGACATGCTGCTCAGCGTGCCGACCGATTTCTTACCCCAACTTGAGGCTGAGAAATCGATCACTGTCGGCACCTTGCCCGGCACCGGCATCTTCTATATCCCCATCAACACCACGGTTGCACCCTTTACCGACATCAAGGTGCGCGAGGCGGCAGCCCTCGCAGTGAATCAGAAGGAAATCCTCGACAACCTTTTCGGCGGCATCGGATCCGAAGCGAATAACTTCCTGATCAGTTCCCTGCTGGCGGCGGACGTCGATCCGAAGCTCAACATCTCCTACAATCCCGACCGCTCGAATATGCTGCTCGAGGAAGCGGGCTGGACAATGGGCGCGGACGGGGTGCGCGAAAAGGACGGGACCAAGCTGCAGGTCGCGCTCTGGACCCAGAACGGTACCGAGTTCAAGCGCGTGACCGAGGTCGTGCAGGCGCAACTGAAGGCCGTTGGCATCGGCGCCGACATCACCGTCTTCGACAGCGCCACGATCAATGACCAATACCGTAAAGGCAACGAGCATCAATTGGCTGTCCGGTCTTATTCCTGGGCGAACGCGGATATCATTGATTGGTTTTTCGCAGGCTCTCGGCTCGGCTATCCCAACGTGTCGATGTGGAACGATCCCAAGGCGGAAGAGCTGAATAAGATTGCGATGACCGGCTCGCGCACCTGGGAAGAGCGCGTTGCGAACTTCAAGGCATATCATGAGTATGTGTTGGGCCAGTTCGTCTTTGCGCCGATCTACCAGCCGGTTCAGAGCTACGCCTATTCGACGGACAATATCACCCTGCCAAAGACGATTCGCGGCACCCGCATTCAAAGCCAGACGATAGTGGACATCACCGTCAACTGAGCCGCGTCGACCCCTGAAACCGACTGACGAGGCACTGGAATGATTAGCTTTTTCATCAAACGTCTGCTGCTGCTCATTCCGGTGTTCCTTGCGGTGTCGGTGGTGATCTTCATGATCGTCCATCTGGTGCCGGGGGATCCGATCGACAATCTGGTCCAGATCAATTCCACGCCTGAACAAAAAGCCGCGCTGGCGGCAAAGTATGGGCTCGATAAGCCGCTCTATCAGCAATATGCGATCTGGCTTGGCAAGGCCTTGAGTGGCGATCTGGGCGATGCGATCATCCTGCGACGCCCGGTGGTGGATTTGATCGCGCTCAACCTGCCGCATTCGCTGGCGCTCGGCGCACTGGCGCTGGCGTTCTCTACGCTGGTGGGGATCGGCGCAGGCGCGCTGGCCGCAATCTACAAAGACAGCTTCATTGACCGTACGACAATGACGGTGATCCTACTCGGCTCGACCGTGCCGGGGTTTTGGCTGGGCTTGCTTCTGATCATGCTCTTTGCGGTGCAACTGGGCTGGTTCCCGGTCTCCGGTGCGCGAAGCTGGGACGCACTGGTTCTGCCGGTGCTGACCGTCGGGCTCGGTGGTGTCGCATTGGTCGCCCGGGTCACCCGCGTTGCGATGATGGAGACCGCCCGTAAGGATTTCGTGATGATGCTCCATGCCAAGGGGGTGCCGCCCTGGCAGATTGAACTGCGCCATGTGCTGCGTCACGCACTCCTGCCGGTGGTTACCATCCTCTCTTTGCGGATCGGTTGGATCCTGGGCGGTGCCGTGACGGTGGAGTTCGTGTTTGCCCGGCCCGGGCTGGGTTCGCTTCTGATTACCTCGCTCAATCAGCGTGACTATCCGGTGGTGCAGGGCTCGCTGCTGATGCTCGCCATCGCCGTGATGCTCGGTACGCTCTTGGGTGATGTGGTGCAAGCCGCGATGGACCCGCGCGTCCGCGAAAGGATCAAGTAATGGCCGCTCTCGACCCGATCAAGAAAGCCATCCGCTCGCCCAGGGGGGCAGGATCGGCCGCGGTCCTCGTGCTGGTCGTGGCCTGCGCGCTCTTCGCGCCCTTACTCGCACCCTATGCTTACGACATTCAGAACCTGCCCGGCGCCAACACCGAGCCTGGCTGGACGCACTGGATGGGTACCGACGAGTTCGGGCGCGATCTCTTTTCGCGCATTGTTTACGGTGCGCGCACATCGCTGACCGTGGCCATCAGCGCGATCTCGATTTCGGTGGCGGCCGGGCTGACGCTTGGCGCGATGGCCGGATACTTCGGCGGGCCCTTCGACCGCGCGGTGACGGCGGTGGTGGACCTCACCTGGTCCTTCCCCGAGATCCTGATCGCTTTGATCCTGATCGCGATCATCGGCCCGGGACTGCAAAGCACAATGGTAGCGATCTCGATCGCCTATCTCGCGCAGTTCACGCGGTTGACCCGCGCGCAGATCATGGCGCTGAAGAACGAAACCTACGTGGAGGCGACGGCCAATCTCGGCGCCGGTCACTTCCACATCATTTTCCGTCATCTGCTGCCCAATGCGCTGACGCCGGTGATCGTGGCGGGCATGCTGGCCACGGGCGATGCCATTATCCTTGAGGCGACGCTCGGCTTCTTCGGTCTCGGCGCGCAGCCGCCGACGCCAAGCTGGGGCGCGATGATGAGCAGCGGCACGGCCCAGATTTTTATTGCTCCCTGGATCATCATCTTCCCCGGCCTCGCGATCGCGCTGACGGTGATCGCCATCAACCTCTTTGGCGACGCCTTGATCGAAGCGCTGGATATCCGCAACCGGCTGAGGAGTTCGTGACATGGCGCTTCTATCGGTTAAGAACATCTCGGTCACCATTGGCAAGCTCAATCTTCTGGACGGCGTCGCGTTTGACATCGGCGCCGGCGAGATCTTGGGGTTGGTGGGGGAATCGGGTTCAGGCAAGTCGCTGACGGCAATGTGCGTCATGGGGCTCTTACCCCGCATCGGGGGGACGATCACCGAGGGATCTATCATTTTTGACGGCCGCGAGATGATTGGCCTGCCTGATGCTGAGCTCCGTCGTCTCCGCGGCAAGCGGATTGCCCTGATCAGTCAGAACCCAATGACCTCGCTCGATCCGATCATCCGCATCGGTGCTCAGATTGATCAGGTTTCGACGCTGCATCTCGGGCTCAGCGCCGAGGCCGCCAAGGCCCGCAGCCTTGACCTGATCGCCCAGCTTCGCATTCCGGAACCGGAGGCGATTCACGGAGCCTATCCCCATCAGCTGTCCGGTGGGATGAAGCAGCGGATCGTCATCGCTATGGCGCTGGCCGCCGATCCCGATCTGATCGTGGCTGACGAACCGACCACGGCACTCGACGTCACCATTCAGGCGCAGATCATTCAGATCATTGTCGAGTTGGTGCGTGACCGGCAGCTTGCCTTGATGCTGATCACCCATGATATGGGCGTGGTCGCACAGGCCTGCGACCGGGTCGTGGTGCTCTACGCCGGCCGGGTGGCGGAGACGAATAGTGTCGAGGCGATCTTTGCCGAGCCCCGCCACCCCTATACCCGTGAGCTGATCCGCTGTATCCCGCGTCTGGGTCAGGCGCCGGGCAGTCTGAAGGGCATCCCCGGCGCTGTGCCGAGCGTGGTCGACTATCCCACCGGCTGCCGCTTCAACTCGCGCTGTGGAGCGGCGGAGGATCTCTGCCGTAACACCGTGCCTGCGCTCGAGCGCAAGACGTCGGGCCTTGCGGCCTGTCATTTCAGCGAGGCTTGACCCCATGGATAGCGCAGTATCCGCGCCCGAGCACGACCTCGTCACGATCACGGGACTGACCCGCGAATTCTCATCCGGTGGCGGCCTGATGACACCACGCCGGACCATGCGCGCCGTCAACGACGTCTCACTCGATGTGCCGCGCGGCAAGGTTACGGGTGTCGTGGGCGAGAGCGGTTGTGGAAAATCGACGCTCGCACGTTTGGTGCTGCGCCTGCTCGATGCAACCGCGGGCACGGTGGCCTTCGACGGCATTGATCTTGCGACCCTGTCCCCGGGCGAGATGCGTAAGCTGCGGCGCCGGATGCAGATGGTATTCCAGGATCCCTATTCCGCGATAGATCCGCGCTACACGATCCGCCGCGCTCTGCTCGAGCCGTTTCAGGTGCAGGGCGTTGCGCAGACCGCTGCCGAGGCGAACGCCACGGTCGACGAACTGATCTCCATGGTGGGTCTTAGCCCGCGTATGCTGGCGAGTTTTCCGCATCAGCTTTCGGGCGGGCAGAAACAGCGGGTGGGCATTGCGCGGGCGCTGGCCCTCAGGCCATCGTTTCTGGTGCTGGACGAGCCAACCGCGTCGCTTGACGTATCGATTCAGGCTCAGATCATCGACCTGCTTGAGGCGCTGAAGCAAGAGCTGGGGCTTACCTACCTCTTCATCAGCCACGATCTCAGTTTGGTGCGCTACTTCTGCGACCGGGTCGTGGTGATGTACCTGGGACGTGCGATGGAGATTCTGCCGGGTGCGACGGTCCAGCCGCGCCACCATTACGCCCATGCGCTCCTCGACAGCAATTTCGAACCGGACCCCACGCGGCGCAAAGTGATCACCATGTTGGCCGGCGAAATTCCCAGCCCCTTCGCGACAATCCCCGGCTGTGCCTTTGCCGCCCGCTGTCCGGCGGCGAGCGATCTCTGCCGCCGCGAACGACCGGCCCTCACGGATCTGGGTGGCGGACACATGATCGCCTGCCATCACCCCAAGGATTGAACTGCCCCAACGATTGAATTGTGCCAAGGATCGACCAGCCTATGACTTTCCGCGTTTTGACGGCTGAGATCAGCCACGAGACGAACCCTTTCTCGATTCGCCCGACCGATCTCACCGCTTTTAAGGAGCGGTACTTTCTTTTTGGCGAGGAGGCGATCCGCACCTGCGGGCAGGCGAATACCGAGCTTGCGGGGTTTCTCGATGTCGCGCAGGCGCATCGCTGGCAGCTGACACACGCCGTGAGCGCTTCGGCACGGCCGGGCGGGCGCGTGACGTCGGCCACTTTCGCGGCACTCATCGAACCTCTTCTTGAGCTCGCGCGCACGCAGCTCTGCGACGGCATCCTGCTGGCGCTTCACGGCGCGATGGTGATCGAAGACAGCGATGATGGGGAAGGCGAGCTCCTTGCCCGTCTTCGCGCGGTCGTCGGTCCGGATATTCCGATCGCCATCACTCTGGATCCTCATGCGAACGTTACGGAAAGGATGGCGGAACTGGCGAACATAGCGGTTTCCTTCAAGACCTATCCCCACGTTGACATGCGCGCGTGCGCCGTTCAGGCGGGCCAAATCCTGCAACGGGCCATGGCCGGTGAGATTGCGCCCCGTACGCTCTGCGTCGGTCGCCCGATGCTGGAAGAAGTCAACGGCGGACGCACTGATGTGGGCCCGATGATCGAACGCCTGGCCATCGCCCGTGCCCATGAACAGCGCCCGGATGTCTTTGCCGTCAGTATCAATGCCGGGTTCGGTAACGCGGATATCGTCGAGGTCGGTCCGACGGTTCTGGTGACTTTTGAGGGCGAGCCCGAACCTCACCAGAAACTTGCAGACCAAATCGCCGACGATATCTGGAATCGCCGGATGGAGGTCTTGAACGACTATCTCAGCGTCGAGGAGGCCGCTGCCCAAGCAGTTGCTCACTCTGCGGCCTTTGATGGCGCTCAGGGTCCGCTTGTCGTTGCCGACTATGCCGACAATCCGGGGGGCGGGGCTTACGGTGATGCCACGGCCCTGCTTGCGGCTCTGCTCGACGCAGGTGTGAGCAACGCCTGCTTCGGGCCCCTGGTCGATCCGGAGGCTGTGTGCGATCTCCAAGCCCACGTGGCAGGTGACACCGTGACTCTCTCTCTCGGAGGCAAGACCGAACCCCGCATGGGCGGTGGGCCGCTTATGCTCTCGGGCACACTGAAGCTATTGAGTGACGGAGCCTATATCGGGTCGGGTCCGATCCTGGGCGGGCTCAAGCGGAGTTGGGGACCTACCGCGGTGTTCGCCGTTGCCGGGATCGAAATCCTGATCGTAAGTAATGGATCCCAACTTCTCGATCTTGAGCAGTTCCGTGCCTTCGGTATTGAGCCCGCCTCCAAAAGTGTTGTGGCCCTGAAGTCGATGCAGCACTTCCGCGCCGCCTTCGAACCGATCGCAGCTAAGATAATCGTGTGCGACAGCGGTGCTCTTTGCACCCCGGACCTTCGCCGGCTTACCTATCACCGGGTGCCGAGGCCGATCTTTCCTTTGGACGGTTGAACGAAATGACAATGCTGGCGAAGGAAGATCGCCGGGAGGGGCTTTTTTGGATTCGCCGGAACGAACGCAGATCAGCTGCATCTGCTCCAACACTAGGAGTTCCAACGGATTCACATCTTTACGCGAAACCATGAAGGGATCGCATCTAAAGATGGTCCGGTCTCGCGCCGCTATCCGAAACATACCCTGGCCGCTTCGGTGCGGTTGCGGGTTTCTGTGCGCTTAAGGATGGCGGAGATATGCAGTTTGACTGTACCTTCCCGAATGTTTAGCACTTGAGCAATGTCTCGGTTGGAGGCGCCGCCCTGAACGAGCCGCATGATCTCGATCTGTCGCGGGGTCAGCGAGTTCATCGCCTTGCCACCATGATCGGTGACTTGCTGAGCAGTGTCGGTGGCGCCAGCCTGGATCAGATCGCGCGAGGCCTTGAGCGCCCTGGTGAAATGGTCGCAGTGTTGAACCACTTCGTCAACGCGTGACACGACGTCCTCGGAAGCACCGACAGCAGCAGATTGCAGGCGGTCAATAGAGGCCCTCAAATCCGCCAGGGGGCGCAGCACATCGTTTGCCGCGATGAGTGCGAATCGTCCTTCCGAGATTTCGTTCCTGCGTGCATCCGACAGTGTGCGATGCAGCGCTTCCAGAGCCTCGCGACGGTCAGTCACATCCAGCGCGACGCCGTCCCAGATAACTGTGCCGTCACTCTGCCGCCGCGGGCGCCCTATAGAGCGAACCCACTTAAATCCTCCTTCTGGAAGTTCGACGCGCACCTCTTCATCCAGCGTTGTAAGATCGGTGGCAGACCGCTCCAACGCCGCTATAAAACGTCCTCTGTCTTCTTGGTGGATCCAGCTGTGGTCTACGGCCTCGAGCTCCATGAGTGCATCAGCGTTAAGGCCAAATGTTTCCTCAATTTCGGCACTCACATAGGTGTAGCGATACTTGCCGTCGAGGGTGCGCAGCCGCTGCATCGTGTGGCCGGGAAATGCACCGCCGAGCAGGGCGGCAACATCAAATGGGGAAGATTCTTTTTCGAGTTTCATATTGCTAAAGATATATATAAAGCTTGAAAAAGCAATCGAAATATAACTTTTTATATGACTTTTTAAATTTTGAGTGTATAACCTCGATTCAGAAACGCCCGGATCAACCGGGCTGGGAGGAGGGAGTTTTGGACAAGATCATCATTGAAGCGCGGGTGAACGAATTGGCGACGCGGGTGGGAAATCCCCATGTTCCTTTTCTCCCGCACGAGATCATCAAAGATGCCAAGGCCTGTTACGACGCGGGTGCTGCCGTTTTGCACTATCACGCCCGGACAGCGGACGGCGCGCCGGATCACAGCCCTGAGTTCTACCTTGAAGCCAACGCGGGCATTCGCGCGCAATCGGATCTTCTGATCCACCCCACCTTGGGTTACGTCGCCAATGACGCGGACGCCAAAAGCCGGTTTGCGGCCGTAGAGGCCATGATGCAGTCCGCCGAGACGGCTCCGGATTTCGCACCGATGGATTGTGGCAGCGTCAACGTCGACTGGTGGAATCCCGAGAAGGGGGCCTATGACACGACCGATCTGATCTACAAAAACTCCACGGCGACCCTGATGTATTTCGCCGAGCGGATCGACCACTATGGTCTGAAACCCTACCTCGTCAGCTGGAACATCAGCTTTACCCGCCAGATCGAACAATTCCTGAAGATGGGGATCCTGCGGGGACCCGCCTACGTATGCTTCTGTTTGACGGATGAGATCATCTTCGCCGGTCATCCGGGCACGGAGGCCGGGCTTGATGCGCATACGACCTTCCTGCCGAAAGACTTCAAGACGGTCTGGACGGTGGTGAACTACAAGGGTGACCTCTTTCAGCTGACCGAAAAGATCATCCGCCAGGGCGGACATATTTCCATCGGTCTGGGGGACTACGCCTATATGGACGGCACGCGGCACATGACCAATGCCGAGGTGATCGACAAGGTGGTGGCCCAGGCGCGGAGCCTGGGACGCGAACCGGCAAGCGCGGCCGAGACGCGCGAAATCCTGCAAATGCCGAAAGTAAAAGTCGCGGCCTGAACCGCGACGTAATCCAATTCTCTGGCCAACCCTCTGGGAGGAGATATCATGGCTCTGAAATCAGTACTTCTTGGCGCTGCGGCCTTGAGCATGAGTGTCGCGGCTGCACAGGCGACCGAGTTCAAGATGCAGACCTTTCTCGGGGCCAATGCCTCCACCACCAAGGCTTTCGAGGCAATGGCGGCTCAGCTGAAGGAGGATACCGGCGGTGAGATCAGTATTACCGTTCTTCCGGGCAAGGCCGTGGTCGGCGCGGGAGAGACAATCGACGCGATCCAGAATGGGCTTCTGGACGGGCAGTACACCGCACCCAGTTACTTTGCGGGCAAGGATGCCGCGCTGGGTGTGCTGGGCGATACGCTGGCCGCATATCCGGACAGCGTGACGCGCGACCGCTGGTTCACCGAAGGTGGCGGACTGGAACTGGCCCGCGCGCTCTATGGCAAGTACGACCTCTATTTGGTCTGCCCGGTGCATTGGCCTTCGGAGCAAATCCCCTCGACGGTCGAGATCAAATCCGTCGAAGGTCTTGAGGGTCTCAAGATGCGCGCTCCGGGTGGCTTGGCTTCCGATCTGCTCAGCCGGGCGGGCGCGTCGCTGGTGACCATGGGCGTCGGCGAGAGTGTCACGGCCATGGAGACGGGTGTGCTGGATGCTACGGATCTCGCGAATGTGGCGCTGAACGTCGCGCTGGGTATGCACAATCAGGCGAAGTACTCGGTGCTCGCGCGGCATTCCATGGCCGTCACCGAAATGTCGGTGTCGATGGACAAATGGAACAGCCTCTCGTCCGAAAACCAGGGGAAATTCGAAGACGCATGCAATGCCATGTCGGCGGCGCTGGTCAAGACCCTCACGGCCGAGGATGCCGCGGCGGAAGCGAAAGCCAAATCTGAACTGGGTGTGACCTTTATTGCCTTTGGTGACGAGGATGCCGCCAAGTTTCGCAAGATGACGACCGAGGTCTGGAACGATTGGGGGGCGAAGTCAGCGGATGCCCAGGCGGTGGTGGACAGTCACAAGGCTTTCATGACCTCCATCGGGTTGAATTGATAGAACCGGCCGGGCCCGGCCAGTTTTTCCAGGAGCGGCCGCATGTCTTTTCTTGACCGCTTTGCCCTTTGGTTGGGCCGTATGGCGGCATGGTGCTTCGCCGCGATCATTCTGATCATGGTTTACGAGGTGGCGGCCCGTTACGGCTTTAACGCGCCGACCACATGGGCACATGAGGTGTCCATCCTGCTTGCGTCCATCGGATTTGTCATTGGCGGGGTCTTCTGCATGGCCGAGAGAACGCATATGCGTATCTCTCTTCTGGTGGACCGGCGTCCTTGTCTCGCCCGCTTTTCGGAGGCTCTCGGTCTCGTGGCGGGCGCGATCTATCTGAGTGGGCTCAGCTATGCCGCCTGGCGAATGGCCGATAAGGCCTTGTGGCGCTTTTCGCTGTCCGGGGCCTGGGACCCCGAGCGATCAGGCAGCACCTTAAACTCACCCTTGCCGGGCTATCTCAAGGCGTTGCTTTTTGTCGGTTGCGTCCTGTTTCTGCTCTTGATCCTGCGGCGCATGCTGCCCTTGCAGAATCGATGGCGGCTTCGCTGATGGATATCGGCAGCCTCACTCTACTGATCATTGCCAGTATGGCGGTTTTGCTGATGTTGGGCGTGCCGCTGGCCTTTGTGTCGGGTGCCATCGCGGTCGTTCTGACCGTGACGCAGTTCGGATGGAACGGGCTTTTCATCGTCGGCAGCCGGACCGTGGAATTTCTGGACAGTTTCGCTCTGATCGCCGTGCCGATGTTTGTCATCATGGCCTCGATCATGGAAAAATCGGGGGTCGCGCGCGACCTTTACCGCGCGTTCCACGTTTGGGCCGGGGGACTGCGTGGCGGTATCGGGGTCATGACGACATTTGTCGCCGTTCTGTTGGGTGCGACCACCGGGATCATTGGCGGTGAGATTGTGCTGCTGGGCCTGATCGCGCTACCGCAGATGTTGAAACTCGGGTACGACAAGAAGCTCGCCATCGGCACAATCACCGCGGGCGGGTCGTTGGGCACGATGATCCCGCCCTCGATCATCCTGATCTTCTATGGGCTGACCGCAGAGGTCAGCATCTCGCATCTCTTCGTCGCCACGCTGTTGCCGGGTCTGGTGCTGGCGCTCCTTTACATCACCTACATCCTGATCCGCTGCGGTCTAAACCCGGCGATGGGCCCGCCTCTGTCGGAGGAAGAGCGCAACATTCCCTTTCGGGAGAAACTGGCGCTCTTCGGCGGTGTCGCCTTGCCCATGTTGGTCGCGGGCGGCGTGTTGGTGTCGATCTATGCCGGGTTCGCCTCAATCACGGAGAGTGCTGCTTTGGGGGCCTTTGGGGCTGCCGTCGCGGCCTGGTTGCGGGGCGCTTTCAGCTTCGCGATGTTGCGCGACGTGCTGGTGCAGGCACTGCGGACCTGCGGAATGGTATTCTGGCTGGTTTTTGGCACCAACGCCTTGATCGGTGTTTACAACCTGATGGGCGGGATCGGCTTTGCGCGCGAGATGCTCGTCGGGCTCTCAAATGAACCCGGTGTGATCCTTGCCGTGATGATCGGCGTTTTCATCCTCCTGGGTTTTTTCATCGACTGGATCGGAATTCTGTTCCTGACCATGCCGGTCTTCCTGCCGACCCTGCAATCCCTGGGCTACGACCCGATCTGGTTTGGTGTCGTCTTCAATCTGTCAATGCAGATCGCCTATCTGACACCCCCCTTCGGGCCGGCCTGTTTTTATCTGAAAGGGGCCGCGCCAGACGGCATAGACCTGCAGGACATCTTTGCCGCGCAATGGCCTTTCATCGGATTGCAGGTGCTTGCACTCATCATTGTGGTGCTCTGGCCCGGGCTGTCTCTGTGGCTACCACAGTTTATCTACGGATGATCCGATATGGCTGACGTTTCGATCCTAAGGACCCTGCCTCCGACACCGCAGACAAACCGCTTGAGCCCGGAGGACAACCTGGGACTTCTGACCCAGATGCTTCGTATCCGGCAGTTTGAGATCCGCGCGAAGGAGCTGTTCCTAAAGGGTGTCATCAAGGGCACGGCGCATTCCTCGGTCGGGCAGGAGGCGATCGCGGCAGGGGCCTGCCGTGCCCTTGAAGCAGAGGACTTCCTGCTCACGCACCATCGCGGACATGGCCATACTATCGCCAAGGGCGCCGACATCGGTCGCATGTTTGCCGAGCTGATGGGTAAGGCCGAGGGCTATTGCCGCGGTGTCGGTGGCTCGATGCATATCGCGGACTTCGATCTGAATATTCTGGGGGCCAACGGTATCATCGGCGCGGGTATGGGGATCGGGACGGGGGCGGCCTTGGCCGCCAAGCTGAGAAATACCGGCGCGGTCGGAATCGCCTTTTTCGGCGATGGCGCCTCGAACGAGGGCATTTTCCACGAGGCGATGAACCTTGCCGCAATCTGGAAACTGCCTCTGATCTTCTTTTGCGAAAACAACCAGTACGGCCTGACAACACCCACCGAGACAGTCACCGCAGGTCCCGGTATCGCGGCGCGGGGGAATGCTTATGGAATTCCGAATCTGCGTATCGACGGCAATACACCGGTGGCCGTATTCGATGCGGTGGAAAAGGCGGCTTTGCGCGCGCGCGCAGGCGATGGCCCTTCGCTGATCGAGGCGATGACCTATCGCTGGGATGATCACTCGATGCGGGCCAATCTGGACAGTTACCGAACGGCAGATGAGGAAGCGGGGTGGCGGGCGGAGGATCCGATTGCACGCCAACGCGAAAGTCTTGGTCTGGATGATGCTGCGTTTGACCGGCTGAAGGGTGATGTCGCGGCTGAGATTGAGGCTGCGATCGGCTGGGCGAGCGGGCTGGGGGAGCTTTCACCCGATGGGGTGATGGACATGGTGAAGTCACCGCAACCCAGCCTGTCGCTGGTCGAACCGCCATCGGGTGATCGGGCGATCACTTACAAGCAGGCCATCAATGAGGCGTTTCACCAGGAAATGGCGCGCGACGACAGCGTGATCCTCATGGGTGAGGATGTGGCGCGCATCGGTGGCATATTTGGTGTGACGACCGGTCTGCTTGATGCTTTCGGACCAGAGCGTGTGCGCGACGTGCCCATTGCAGAGGGAGTGCTGGCGACCTGTGGTGTCGGTGCCGCGATGCAGGGACTGCGTCCGATCATCGAGATCCAGCTGTTCGACTTCGTAACCCTGATGATGGATGCGATTGTCAATCAGGCTGCAAAAGCGCGCTTCATGCTGGGTGGCAAAACCAGGGTGCCGATTGTGTTCCGCGGCCCCCAGGGAGCCGGCATTCGGCTGGCTGCGCAACATACGCAATCGCTTGAAATGTTCTTTGCCAATGTGCCCGGTCTGGAGATCTATGCGCCGTCGAATGCCTATGACGCCAAAGGCTTGATGGCCACTGCGATCCGTTCGGACAATCCGGTTGTCTTTCTGGAACACAAGTTAATGTATCTGGGTTCGGAATACGCCGTCCCCGAGGAGCCATACACAATAGCACCTGGCAGGGCGCGTGTCGTAAGGGAAGGGTCCGACGCGACGCTTGTGGCAACCCTGTCGATGGTTGACCGTGCTGTGCAGGCGGCGGAGCGCCTGGCAAAAAAGGGGATCAGTGTCGAGGTGATCGATCCCCGCACAATCAAACCACTCGACATGGAAACTATCGTGGCCAGCGTGCGCAAGACCAATCGCGCGGTAGTCGTGCACGAGGCGCCGCTCTTTGGAGGGATCGGTGGCGAAATTGCCGCTTCGATCATGGAGCAGGCCTTTGACTGGCTCGATGCGCCGGTCGCCCGCGTCGGCGCGCCGGAGATGCCCGTCCCTTACAATGACAATCTCGAACGCGCCTATATGCCCGACGCCCGCGACATCGCGGCAGCCATTGAAACCGTCTGCTACAGGAGCTGAAGCATGCCCAAGCGCGAAGTCATCGTTCCCGAGGGAATGGAGAATATCTACGACAGATATCATTACGCACCGGGCATTCTGGTGGGGGATACGCTCTATTGCTCGGGCCAGGTCGGGCGCGATGCAGACCTGAATGTGGTGGAGGGGGCCGAAGCACAGTTCGTTCAGGCCTTTGAGAACGTCGGCAAGGTGCTGGCTGCAGCCAATGCCACCTTTGACGACGTTGTCGAAATGGAAACCTGGTTTGCCGACAGCATGGCGGACCTGACGACTTTTATGACCGTCAAGGACCGTTTTTTTACGACGCGTTATCCCACCTGGACAGGCTTCGCCGTAAAGGGGTTTTCCATGCCGGGAATTTTGGTCGAGATCAAATGCAAGGCTATTCTCGGGTTAAGTGAATGACGCGGGATCTCAAGACACTTCTTCGCTCCGGCGATAAGGCTGTTGGCACATGGTCACAGATCGCGTCCCCTGAAATGGTGGACCTGGTCGGTCTCAACGGCTTCGAGTTCACCATCATTGACTGCCAACATGGTTTCTTCGGTCTGGAGACTGCTGAAAACCTGGCCCGCGCAGCCGATGCCAACGATATTGCCGCCGCAGTGAGGCTGCCCGACAACGACCCGGTCGCGATCATGAAGGCGCTGGATGCGGGAATCCGGCATGTCGTGATCCCCAATCTTGAAACGGCCGAGCAAGCCGAGCGGGCCGTGGCGGCGACACGTTTTGGTCCGCATGGCTTGCGTGGCGCCTGTCCCTGCTGCCGCTCCGGCGGACACTTCATCCGCAGCTGGCAGGACTACGTAGCCGAAGAGGAGGCCCGCGTCGGGGCCATAGGACTGGTGGAATCCGCAGCGGGCGTAGACAACATCGAAGCCATCGCGTCCACGCCGGGGTTGTCAGCGCTAATGTTCGGTCCATTCGACCTGTCGGTTTCCATGGGCCTGAATGGTGATTGGCGGCATGATGACGTAGAGCGCCGGGTTTCACACATGGTGGATACGGCGATCAGATTGGGTGTGCCTGTGATGATGCCGGTGTTTTCCCCGGATATGGAAGAGTGCCGGAGCTTGGTCGCGAAGTGGTCAGACCGGGGCGTGTCCACCTTTGTCATAGGGTCCGACAAAATACTGGTTTCCGACGCTTTTTCACGCTGGACTTCAGTGTTTCGGAGGACCTGAACGTGAGCGCCGTCTCGATGGATTGCGTTGGATCTGAGGCGGCTTTCCGCGACGATCTCCGGCGTCGCGGCGGGTTTCCACTTGACGGTGACGGCAACCTCCGCCGATGGCGCAGATATGAATCAGTTCAGAAAATCGGCTGAGGAGAGTTCATGATTGGTGCAGGCATGAGGCCTTGAGATCACTTGATGTCTTCAATCCAGGTCTTAGCGGCTACTGCCCTTGGCAGACCACATGAACCGATTGCCAAAAGTGCGACCTGTTTCACCGCCGCCTCCTCGATGCCTTCCGCCTTGGCGCGGCGGGTATGGGAATGCACGGCTCCTTCCGACCCTATGCCCACCGCCAGCGCCAGTTTGACCAATCTTTTTTCACGGTCCGTCAGGGGGCCGGCCTCGGCCGTGGCCTTGCCGAGAGCGGAATAGGCCTCCCAGATTTCAGGGTAGTTTTGAGTGAGCTCGCCGGCAGCGCCAGGAATCTTATTCGACATAACAGGTCCTTTAAATTGATTGGTCGTCGATAAGTGGACAGGGTTTTGCAAAGCGCTCCAGATCGGACCGATCCGAGATTTGGACTCGCGTGCCATCCACGATCACACCGTAGGCGCGCAAGGACTTGAAAGCGCGGCTGAGGTTTTCAGGCGTCATTCCAAGAAATGACGCAAGCCTGCGTTTTTCAATCAGCAGATCGAATTCCGCCGCATTGTCGGCACGGATCTGTTGCCGCAAGAGGTAGTTTGCCAGGCGTTCCAGGGAGGTGCGCAGCTTCAGGTTCTTGGTGCTTTTAATGACGGAACGGTAGCATCGCGCCAGTTCCATAACGATTGCCTGGGCAAAGAGGGGATCCATCTCAAAGACGTCGCGTACATTCTCGCTCGGTACGAGGGCAATGCGGCTCTTCTCAAGCGTGCGTGCCGACATCAGATAGGGGGCGTTCTTGATGGTTGCCGCGAGAATGAAGGTCGAGATCGGGGTGACAGTCGCCATACTCGTCTCGCGTCCCCTCCAACCCGAGAAGAGATCGACCGATCCGCTCAGGACGATATGCAAAAAGTCACTCGGGTCGCCCTCACTGATCAATTCGATCTGAGGCGGGAAGTTCTGAACATAGGACCCCCGCATAAGAATCAGGAAATGATCCTCTTTCATGCCCTGGAAAAGATCCAGCTCGCGAATTTCGGGAAAGTGAGACTTCGGCATATGAAACTGCTGCGTTTGTGAACACGCTTGATATTTATCAGGCCTCCTATCGCTCAAAGTCAAGAAGTCATGTTTCCTTCTTTCTCGGTCGCCTTGATTTCAACTTGCATCAGGCATCAAATTTTTCTGTAAGCCATTTATTTTAAACAAAAAATCCTACTAATTGATCTTTGTCAACTCGGCGAGAGCTCACTTGCTGGCTTATGGCGTCAGGCGCCGGTTCCAACCCGCGCAACGACCGAAGGAGGACAGTGATGGAAATAATGCTCGCCTACGACCATTCGCGTAATGCGCGGATTGCGCTCGAGGCCGTAAAGGAAATGTTTGGGGCGATTAGACCCAACGTCACGCTGATTTCGGTGATCGAAGACCCAGGCAGCGCGACCGCCGGTGCCGACGAGATGTTCAAAGAGCAATATGCCGAGCAGAAGGCTGGTGTCGATGCGGCGGCAGCCGAACTTATGGCTGCAGGCTTTCCCTCAAAGGTCGTTGTCGCCGAGGGCGACGCCCGCAAAATGATTTTAAGGGCCTGTGATGAGCGCAAGCCGAATTTGCTCGTTATGGCGCGGCACAGTCACAAACCCGACGGCAACTTCATCACCCGGCGCCTCGATGCGCTGGTTGAAGAGTTTGACCACATGACCTTTGGGTCGGTCTCCGCCTTTCTCGCCCGACGTGTGCAATGCCCGCTTCTGATCGTTCCCACCGGAAGCGATTGAGCCAGGCAATTCATCTACGACAACGACCTTTCGTTAGTTTCTAGCCCGACCGAGGCCCCCCAATGCAAGTATCCGACGTCTTCCGGTTCAAGAACCGTGAAATCCGGGCGCTCCACCTGACCTGGATCGCCTTCTTCATTACATTCTATGTCTGGTTCAATATGGCGCCGCTCGCGTCATCAATTCTGAAGTCAGCCGACTGGCTCACTAAGGACGATCTTCGCCTCTTCGCGATTGCCAACGTGGCCCTGACCATCCCCGCCCGCATTCTTGTGGGCATGGCCCTCGACAAATGGGGGCCGCGGCGGGTCTTTTCGCTCCTGATGATCACGATGGCGATTCCGACCTTCGTCTTTGCATTCGGCGAAACCCGCGAGCAGCTCTTTATCTCACGCCTTGTGATGTCATCGGTCGGCGCTTCCTTTGTCGTAGGCATCCACATGACCGCGCTTTGGTTCAAGCCGCGCGATATCGGTTTCGCTGAGGGTTTTTACGCCGGCTGGGGCAACTTCGGTTCAGCTGCTGCTGCCTTGACGATCCCCACGGTCGCTCTGACGATTTATGGCGGCGATGATGGCTGGCGCTACGCGATCGCTACCTCAGGCGCGATCATGGCGCTTTACGGGATCTTCTACTGGTTCGCGATTACCGACGGACCGACGAAAGATACCCATAAGAAGCCCCGGCAGGCGGCTGCGCTGGAGGTTTCCAGTTATCGCGACCTGGGCCTCCTGGTCCTCTTCACCGTGCCGCTGGTTGGCATTCTCTCGATCCTCGTCTGGCGGATCCAGGGTATAGGCTATATCGACACGATGACGGCGTCGTTCTGTTACGCGGCAATCGTGATCGTGGTGATCTATCAGGTCTGGCAGGTCCTGCGCGTCAATCTGCCCACGCTCAAGAAGGGTGTACCTGAGGACGACCGCTATCCCTTTTCATCGGTTGCGGCTCTCAACACAACCTATTTCGCCAACTTCGGCGCCGAACTTGCCGTGGTGTCGATGCTGCCTCTCTTTTTCCAGGAGACCTGGGGCTTAACACCAGTCACGGCGGGTATCATCGCGTCGTCCTTTGCCTTCGTGAACCTCTTCGCACGCCCCATGGGCGGACTTGTCTCCGACCGCTTCGGCAACCGCCGCTTTGTCATGTTGTCCTATATGTTCGGCATCGGCATCGGCTTCGTGCTCATGGGGCTTCTGGACTCGACCTGGCCACTTATCATCGCCATCGCGATCACCATCGCCTGTTCCTTCTTCGTGCAGGGTGCCGAGGGTGCGACCTTCGGGATCATCCCTTCGATCAAACGGCGCGTGACCGGCCAGATCGCGGGTATGGCAGGAGCCTACGGCAACGTCGGCGCGGTCTTCTACCTCTTCATCTTCATGTACGTCACGCCGTCGCAGTTCTTCTTCATCATCGCGGCGGGCGCGTTCATCAGCTGGGCGGTTTGTGCGCTCTGGCTGCGCGAGCCCCAGGGCGGTTTCGGAGATGAGTATGTGATCTCGTCTGTCGACGAGGCCATTGCGAACGAGGCGCAGCTGCGTCGTGAGACTGAAGCTGATCTCGCCGTGATCTTCGCGGGTAGCGAGAAGATCGCCCTGGCCGACAAGGGCACGGGCCTGACCGTAACCGCCAGGTTCAAAGACATCGATGACCTGAGAACGGCGCTTGCGCGCCTCGGCAATGGCAGCACCAAGTCAGCGCCTGCTGAATGAAACGCCGGTGGCCCGGCATACCGGGCCACCCCTTCAACTTATACGCCAAACCGGGAGGAACCTACCCATGGCGACGACAGACCACTCCAATCAGCCCCAGGGTCATGTTCTGACCGACTGGCGCCCGGAAGACCCACAGTTCTGGAGCGACAAAGGCCGCGCCATTGCGACCCGTAACCTCTGGATTTCGATCCCCAACCTTCTCCTGGCTTTCTCTGTCTGGATGGTGTGGTCGGTCGTGGTGGCGCGTCTTCCAGCGATTGGGTTCGACTACACGACGGGTCAGCTCTTTTGGCTGGCGGCTCTGCCCGGCCTCTCCGGCGCGACGCTCAGAATCTTCTATACCTTTATGATTCCGATCTTTGGTGGCCGGAAATGGACGACGTTGTCGACGGCTTCGCTGCTTTTTCCAGCGATCGGGATCGGCTTCGCCGTACAGAACCCGGAGACACCATATGTCCTCTTCGTGACCCTGGCGCTGATGTGCGGTTTTGGCGGCGGTAACTTCGCGTCCTCCATGGCCAACATCGCCTATTTCTACCCCAAGAAAACCAAGGGTAATGCGCTGGCTCTGAACGCAGGTCTGGGCAATCTCGGTGTTTCGGTCATGCAGTTCGTCGTGCCGATGGTCATCACCGCCGGTGTCTTCGGGGCGATCGGGGGCGAAGCCCAGATACTGGAGGACGGCAGCAAGCTCTGGATCCAGAATGCCGGCTTCATCTGGGTGCCTTTCCTGGCGGTTTCTGCAATCGCGGCCTGGTTCGGCATGAACGACATCGCGGATGCCAAAGCCTCGCTCGGCGATCAGCTCGCAATCCTCAAGCGCCGGCACAACTGGATCATGTGCGTTCTCTATACGGGCACTTTCGGGTCCTTCATTGGCTATTCAGCGGGCTTCCCCCTTCTGATGAAGACGCAGTTCCCGGACGTAAACGTTCTATCCTACGCTTTCCTCGGTCCACTTGTCGGCGCCCTCAGCCGCGCGGCGACGGGGTGGGTATCGGATAAGTTCGGTGGCGGTCGGGTCACCTTCTGGTGTTTCCTGGGCATGATCGTCGCGGTTTGGGGCGTGCTTCAGTTCCTGCCGCAGAACGGCACGACCGGCGACTTCTGGGGCTTCTTTGCCTGCTTCATGGCGCTCTTCTTCCTGACCGGTGTGGCCAATGCCTCAACCTTCCAGATGATCCCTTCGATCATGAAGCAGGAAATCCCACGCCTGATGCCGAGTATAGATGCGGCGGTGAGACAGAAAACGATCGAACGCGAAAGCGCCGCGATCATCGCCTTTACCAGTGCGATCGCCGCCTATGGCGCCTTTTTTATCCCCAAGGCTTACGGCACCTCGATCAGCATGACGGGCGCTCCGCACGGTGCGCTCTGGGCCTTCCTGGGCTTCTACGTCATCTGCCTCGCGATCACCTGGTTCTGTTACAGCCGCAAGGGTGCTTCGGTTCCCTGCTGAAACTTTGAATGTTCCTGTGCCGGTCAAGACGCCGGCGCAGGCCCCCACTCTGAGGAGACAGAGATATGAGCCATCTGCTCGATAGATTGAACTTCCTCCAGTCCAAGGAACTGGAACAGTTTTCGAACGGGCACGGCCAGGTGACGCGTGAAGACCGGACCTGGGAAGACACCTACAGAAATCGCTGGCGGCACGACAAGGTCGTGCGCTCGACCCATGGTGTGAACTGCACCGGATCCTGCTCCTGGAAGATCTATGTGAAATCCGGGATCGTGACCTGGGAAACCCAGCAGACCGACTATCCGCGTACCCGACACGACCTGCCGAACCACGAGCCGCGCGGCTGCGCGCGGGGCGCTTCCTACAGCTGGTATCTTTACTCTGCCAACCGCGTGAAGAACCCTTTGATCCGAGGCAGGCTTCTCAAGCTCTGGCGCAGGATGCGCGAGACCATGGACCCGTTTGAGGCCTGGAGCGCGCTGCAGCAGGACCCGATCCTGCGCGCCTCCTACGTCGAGGCGCGTGGTAAGGGTGGCTTTGTGCGCGCCAACTGGGATGAGGCGACGGAAATCATCGCAATTGCCAACGCCTATACGGCGAAGACCTACGGTCCCGATCGGATCTTCGGCTTTTCGCCGATCCCCGCCATGTCGATGGTCAGCTACGCCGCGGGCAGCCGTTATCTGAGCCTGCTTGGCGGCACCTGCATGAGCTTCTACGACTGGTACTGCGATTTGCCGCCCGCCAGCCCGATGACCTGGGGTGAGCAGACCGATGTTCCGGAATCCGCCGATTGGTACAACGCAGGCTACCTGCTCGTCTGGGGGTCGAACGTGCCGCAGACGCGGACGCCGGATGCGCATTTCTACACCGAAGCGCGATATCGCGGTACCAAGTCCGCCGTTATCTGCCCGGATTATTCTGAGGCCGCCAAGTTCGGTGACGTTTGGCTCAATGCCAAGCAGGGGACCGACGCCGCGCTGGCGATGGCCTTCGGGCATGTGATTCTGCGTGAGTTCCACCTGGACCGGCAGGCCGAATACTTCGAGGACTACTGCCGCAAGTATTCCGACATGCCGATGCTGGTGCAGCTGGAGGAACAAGACGGCCGGCTGCTGCCGGGCCGGTTCCTGCGCGCCGACAGTCTCGACGGCAAACTCGGTGAGGCGAATAACCCCGAATGGAAGACCCTGGCCTTTGACGAGACCAGCGGCAGTCTGGTCGCGCCGAACGGCTCGATCGGCTATCGCTGGGGCGAGCAAGGCGAATGGAATCTTGAGGAACGGGCCGGTGAGGCGGAAACCCGCCTGCTGATGACGTTGATCGGCGACAGCGATCACGATGAAGTCGCTTCGGTCGATTTCCCCTATTTCGGCGGTGTGGCCACGGCTGAATTCGCCACCGATGCGGACCACCCTGAAGTGCTGACCCGCCATATCCCGGCCCGGCGCATAAAGACCGTGCAAGGCGATATGCTGGTCGCCACGGTCTTTGATCTTTTCTGCGCGAACTACGGTCTTGACCGGGGTCTCGGCGGAGACTGGGTGACAAACGACTTTATGTCCGATGTTCCCGGCACGCCGGCCTGGGCCGAGAAGATCACCGGTGTCGACGCCGAAAAGATTATCCATGTCGCCCGTGAATTTGCATCGAACGCCGAAAAGACCAACGGTAAGTCCATGGTCATCATCGGCGCGGCGATGAACCACTGGTACCACATGGATATGAACTACCGCGGTGTCATCAACATGCTGGTGATGTGCGGCTGTGTCGGCCAGTCGGGTGGCGGCTGGGCACATTATGTCGGGCAGGAGAAGCTGCGTCCGCAAACAGGCTGGGCACCTTTGGCCTTTGCACTCGATTGGGGCCGCCCACCCCGGCACATGAACTCCACCTCAGCCTGGTATGCCCACACCGATCAGTGGCGTTACGAGTCCCTGACGGCGAAGGAAATCATCAGCCCCACCGCACCTGAGGGCGACTGGGATGTTTCCCTGATCGACTACAATATCCGTGCGGAACGCATGGGCTGGCTGCCCTCCGCGCCGCAGTTGAAAACCAACCCTCTCGAGGTGGCCAAAGCGGCCAAAGCAGCGGGTAAGGAAATTCCCGCTTACGTCACTGAACAGCTCAAATCGGGTGACCTGGAAATGTCCTGCGAGGATCCGGACGCGCCCGAGAACTGGCCCCGCAACCTCTTCGTCTGGCGGTCGAACCTGCTGGGTTCGTCGGGGAAGGGGCACGAGTACTTCCTCAAGCACCTACTGGGCACCGATCACGGTGTCCTGGGCAACGATCTCGGCGAAGAAGGCCAGCAGTTGCCGAAGGAGGCGAAGTGGCACGCTGACAGCCCGCGCGGTAAGCTCGACCTGCTGGTCTGCATCGACTTCCGCATGAGCACGACCGCGGTCTATTCGGATGTCGTGCTGCCGACGGCAAGCTGGTACGAGAAGAACGATCTCAACACCAGTGACATGCACCCCTTCATCCATCCGCTCCAGGCGGCGGTGGACCCGGCCTACGAGTCGAAATCGGATTGGGAAATCTTCAAGGCGATAGCCAAGAAGTTCCAAGAGGTCGCACCCGGTATCCTGGGTCAGGAGACGGACATCGTTGCCCTGCCCATCCTGCACGACACTCCGGGTGAGATTGCCCAGGACCAAGTGCGGGATTGGAAGAAAGGCGAGTGCGATCTGGTCCCTGGAAAAACGGCCCCCGCCTATGTGGCGGTTGAGCGGGACTACACCGCAATCTACGATCGCTTCGTCGCTCTTGGCCCTCTCATGGACAAGATCGGCAACGGCGGTAAGGGCATCGCCTGGGACACCAAAGATGAGGTTCAACATCTTCGTGAGTTGAACGGCGAATGGCAGGACGGCCCCGCCAAGGGCTGCCCGAAGATCGTGACCGATATCGATGCTTCTGAAGTAATCCTGATGCTGGCGCCGGAAACCAACGGCGAAGTCGCGGTCAAGGCCTGGGAGGCCCTCAGCAAGGCCACGGGGCGCGAGCATGCTCACTTGGCGAAGCCCAAGGCAGACGAGAAGATCCGCTTCCGCGACATCGCCGCGCAGCCGCGCAAGATCATCTCGTCCCCCACATGGTCGGGTCTCGAAAGCGAGAAGGTCTGCTACAACGCGGGCTACACAAACGTCCATGAGCTGATTCCCTGGCGGACCCTGACGGGCCGGCAGCAGCTCTACCAGGATCATCTCTGGATGCGTGCTTTCGGCGAGGGCTTCATGTCCTACCGGCCGCCGGTCGACCTCAAGACCATCACCGAGGAACTGAACCAGGACGCCCGCGACGGCAATCCCCATCTGGTGCTGAATTTCATCACGCCGCATCAGAAATGGGGCATCCACTCGACCTATAGCGACAACCTCCTGATGCTCACGCTGAACAGAGGTGGACCGGTGGTCTGGATCTCCGAGCCTGACGCCAAACGCGCCGGGATCGAGGACAACGACTGGGTTGAGGCCTACAATGTGAACGGCGCACTCACGGCCCGGGCCGTCGTCTCCCAGCGCATGATGGACGGCACGATCTTCATGTATCACGCCCAGGAGAAGATCGTGAATACACCGGGATCCGAGAAGACCGGCCTTCGGGGTGGCATCCACAACTCGGTGACGCGCGCGACGCTCAAGCCCACTCATATGATCGGTGGTTATGCCCAGCAGAGCTACGGCTTCAATTACTACGGCACCGTGGGATCGAACCGGGACGAGTTCGTCGTTGTCAGAAAAATGAGCAAGGTCGATTGGCTCGATGAACCCGCCAGCGAGCCCACCAGCGAGAAGGACACCGCGAAATGAGAGTACGAGCACAAGTCGGCATGGTGTTGAACCTCGACAAATGTATCGGGTGTCACACCTGCTCCGTCACCTGTAAGAACGTCTGGACGAGCCGTGACGGTGTCGAATACGCCTGGTTTAACAACGTCGAGACTAAACCCGGCACCGGTTATCCGACCGACTGGGAAAACCAGGGCCGCTGGAACGGTGGATGGGAGCGGACCAGGTCCGGTAAGCTGCAGCCCAAGCAGGGCTCGAAGTGGCGGATTCTGGCGAATATCTTTGCTAACCCGGACCTTCCAGAGATCGACGATTACTACGAGCCCTTCGATTTCGACTACGATCACCTCAAGTCGGCGCCGGAGATGAAGGCTTTCCCGACCGCGCGTCCGCGCTCCAAGATCACCGGCGAGCGCATCGAGAAGATCGAGAAAGGCCCGAACTGGGATGAGATCCTGGGCGGGGAATTCGCAAAACGTAGCCAGGACTATAACTTCGAGGGCATACAGAAGGAGATCTACGGGGAGTACGAGAACACCTTCATGATGTATCTCCCCCGGCTCTGCGAGCACTGCCTGAATCCGGCCTGTGCCGCATCCTGCCCCTCAGGCGCGATCTACAAGCGAGAGGAGGACGGCATTGTCCTGATCGACCAGGAGAAATGCCGCGGCTGGCGCATGTGCGTCAGCGGCTGCCCATACAAGAAGGTCTATTACAACTGGTCGACCGGCAAATCCGAGAAATGCACCCTCTGTTATCCGCGAATCGAATCCGGTAACCCGACCGTCTGTTCGGAAACCTGCGTTGGCCGCATCCGCTATCTGGGTGTCATGCTCTACGATGCCGACAAGATCGAGGCGGCAGCCAATGCCGAAAAGACGACCGATCTTTACGATGCGCAGTTGGATGTGTTTCTCGATCCGAACGATGCTGCGGTCATCGAGGCTGCAAGAGCCGACGGCATTCCGGAGGAGTGGACCAAAGCCGCACAGGAAAGCCCGATCTGGAAGATGGCGATGGAGTGGAAAGTCGCGTTCCCGCTCCATCCGGAATACCGGACATTGCCAATGGTTTGGTACATCCCGCCGCTTAGTCCGATCCAGAACGCCGCGCAGGCCGGGGCGATTGGCATGGACGGTGCGATGCCCGATGTGCGCAGCCTGCGCATCCCGGTGAAGTATCTCGCCAATATGCTGACGGCAGGGGATGAGGAACCGGTCGTCCAGGCACTCGAACGGATGCTGGCGATGCGGTCCTACATGCGCTCGAAAACCGTCGAGGGCGTGATTGACGAGGGCATCGCAGCCCGGGTCGGACTGAACGGCCGCATGATCGAGGACATGTACAAGATCATGGCGATCGCGGACTACGAGGACCGCTTCGTGATCCCCACCACACACCGTGAAGAAGTCGAGGACGCCTATAATCTGCGCGGCGGCTGCGGCTTCACCGATTCCAACGGCTGCTCCGGCGGGATCAGCAAGGGCAATCTCTTCGGCGGCAACAAACGCCCGTTGAAAATGCCAACGGAGGCAGTGTAATGGATCGCACAGTCAAAGCATTCTCACTGATTCTCAGTTATCCGACACGCGCGTTGCAGGCAGCCATGCCGGAGATCGGCGGCGTTCTTGCCGCCGACAGCCGTCTGACCGCAGCAACCCGCCGGGCGTTGCGCCCGCTGGTCGAAAGCCTGGCCAACCGCGACATCTATGATCTCGAAGAAGAGTTCGTGCTGCTCTTCGATCGCTCGCGCAGTCTGTCGCTCAATCTCTTTGAGCATGTGCACGGCGAAAGCCGTGACCGGGGCGGGGCCATGGTCAGTCTGGTCGAGACCTACCGCGCGGGCGGCTTTGAACCCGCGACGTCCGAACTGCCCGACCATCTGCCGGTGCTCCTGGAGTTCCTGGCGACTCAACCTGCGTCTGAAGTTCAGGAAACCCTGGCGAACGCGGCTCATATCTTCGAGGCTCTGAACACCCGGCTTGTCCGGCGCGAAAGCCCCTACAGCGCCGTGTTCGCTGCTCTCCTGCAGCTTTCCGGCGCCCGTGCCGACAGCGAAGCGGTGGCCGAACTTCTGGAGCAGCCCGAGGACGATCCCGGCGACCTCGCGGCCCTGGATACGGTCTGGGAAGAGAGTCAGGTCACCTTCGGTCCCGATCCAAACGCCGGCTGTCCGCAAGTGCACGAGATGCTGTCGCGCATGGACCCGCCCACAACATCCAATTCGGCCCGACACATCGCGGCCAAATGACGAAGGACTGAGACATGAGTATCGACTTCTTCATCTTCGGCATCATGCCCTACGTCGCGCTGACCGTGCTGGTGGTCGGCTCGATCGCACGCTACGAACGCGACCCCTTTACCTGGAAATCCTCGTCGAGCCAGCTCTTGCGGCGCAAGCAGCTGATGCTGGGCTCGGTGTTGTTCCACGTCGGCATCATCGTCGTATTCTTCGGGCATCTGGTTGGCCTCTTCACGCCGATCTGGGTTCTCGACGCCATCGGTGTCAGCTACGGCTTCAAGCAACTCATGGCCATTGTTGTCGGTGGCATCGCCGGGGTCGTGGCGCTGATCGGGGCGAGCATGCTGCTGCACCGCCGCTTGACCGATCCGCGCATTCGGCAGACCTCGAGCTTCGCCGATATCGGCATCCTGGGTCTGATCTGGCTGCAGCTGCTGGTGGGGCTGGGCACGATCTTCCTGTCCATGAGCCATTTGGACGGCGGTGAAATGGTGCGCTTCATGACCTGGGCCCAGAGCGTTATGGGTCTGCAACTCAACGCCTGGCTCGAAGTTGCGAACGTGCACGCCCTTTTCAAGTTCCACATTTTCCTGGGCTTGCTGATTGTGATCCTGTTCCCCTTCACCCGGCTTGTGCACATGCTGTCGGCACCGGTGCGGTTCCTCTGGCGGCCGGGGTATCAGGTGGTGCGGTCGCGCCGCCAGACGACCCTGCCGTCACGCCCGGACACCGCTCCGACGGCCAAGGCGCAGGCCGCAAGGCCCGCGACCGGTGGCATCGCGAAACCCGCGGAGTAATGGTCATGGCTGCATCCTTGTTTCCCGATCTGGTCGTAAACGGCGAGGTCATCCCACAAGCGGAATTGGACGCGGAAACCCAGAACCACGTCGCGCCCAAGGGTAAACCGCTGATCGCCCGGCAAAAAGCTGCAAATGCACTCGCCGTGCGGACCCTGCTATTGCAGGAGGTCCGACGACGCGGGCTGCAGGCGATCCCCCGTGAGGTCGCCCCGGGGCGATTTGAGACCGAGGAGGAGGCCCTGATCAGGGGCCTCCTCGATCAGGCGATCCCCGCGACCGTGCCAACCGCCGCTCAGGTTCAGGCTGAATGGGCGCGCGATCCGTCGCGCTTCCGCAGCCCACCGCTCTGGGAGGTCTCGCATATCCTTTGCGCCTGCGATCCGCGTGACGACGCGGCCCGGACGGCCGCTCAGTCACAGGCAAAGGTCCTGACCGAGGAGGCTCTGGGCGACCCCCGCGGTTTTGCGGCTTTAGCGCGCCGCACAAGCGACTGCGGCTCCAAGGCGAATGGCGGTGCCCTCGGTCAACTCGGACCCGGCGACACGGTGCCTGAGTTCGAGACTGCTCTGCGCGCACTCTCAGAGGGAGAGATCACGCAAGAACCTGTACTCACTCGCCACGGTTGGCACATTATCCGTATGGATGCCGTGGCCGCAGGTCAAACGCTGCCCTTTGAGAGCGTTAAGGAGCAGGTTGCCGCCGCCCTCGAGAGAGCAGCCTGGGATCAAGCTGCCCGAGTGTTTGTCGCCGGCCTCGTCGAGTCCGCCGAGATCTCCGGTGCCAAGCTTTGATCTGCTATTTCCCAGTGCTTGGAGGGCACTATCGATCGCGGACTGCGTGCCGCAAAGGCGCGGTTTCCAGTCTGTATGGCAAGAAGGTCAGGGGATAAAACAGGCAAACATCTTTTGGTTTAAATGGCCCGACTCGGGATCATGAACTTCCGCGACGGGCCGCAGACCAAGGTCACCCAGCGGGATGAATCCAGCCCCGAGTGGAGTTCTTTTGATGGTTATCTGACCCGTTCTCTTTTCCCGGTCCGTTCAGGGTTGGTCGACACAACCCGAAAAGGCTGTTACTATAGCTCGTCTACTTAAAGTTCGGCGAATTATTGAGGGGTTGATGCTATGCACCTCCATGATAGTACGCGGAAAAAGAGCGCGCTGAGTTCCTCCGCCAGGAGGCAACTGGAAGATGCAGCAAAGGCGCTTCACGCAAATTCATCCGGAAATTTTGAAGAGATCTACCGGTATCTTTTCGATGAAGCTATCGAATGCGGTGGTCTTGTAACCGATGGTACGCGCGCCAAGCACCCAATCCTCTCCACCGCGCGCCTTGGTAATTCCGCAGTCCAATCGTCGCCCGAAGAACGCCTCTGCATGGATGCCGCAATCGATCGGATCTGCACGGACCCGGGCTTCCGCAGACGGCTAAAGGCTGCGCCGTTATCCGCGTTGTCTTCTCTCGGAATTGTCATGCCGGCGAGCGCGCAGGAGTTACTTCAGTCCGGGGACCATGAAGATCCGGATCTTCTCATCAATGCTGCCACAGCGCAGACCACGACCGAAAATGATCTGGCGGCAAATTCTCAGGAGGGGGTGGTTGCTGTCGCAATCGGTGTGACGATTGTTCTCTCCGGCGTCGCGGTTGCTGTTGTCGTGATCATCCGCCGGCGACGGCGCAAGTCGAAGTCAGAACAGATAGAGGATAGCTTTAAAGGCCGGGACGGGGGCGACTACAACTGACCTGGCCACTCGTTTTGTAAGCAGAGGGGGCCAAGATGAACGTGCTCTTCTACTCAGTGCCAATTATGGATTTCGCCGGAGGCCGCCTCGTTCCGGCGGGCCAGGACTTTCCGCCGAATTGCCCATCTCTCTCCACATACCTGCTTGCTGCGGTTCTTCGGGATGCAGGGCATCGTGTGTCCGTGATCGACCTTGTGGCCGTCGGCTCTATTTCGCTTGATCTCAATGATGCTGATCTGAATGGGGCGGGGTTGATTGCCATAAGTGCGACATCGCTGAACTGGCCGGCGGTGCTCGATGTCATAGGGCAGATCCGAGCGGCCGACGTTACGGCGCCCATTGTCGTTGGTGGCGTTCATCCCACGATGTTCAGCGACTATATTCTGTCCGATTTTCAAACAATCGACTACGTGGTCCGAAATGAGGGAGAGGTCGCGCTGACGGCTTTGTGCGCGCGCCTCGAAGAAGGGGAGGATGTTTCTTCTGTTCCGAACCTTTCCTGGAGGACGTCGGACGGGAGGGTTGTACATAACAGTGTTGCACCGGTCCTCGACGTCGACCGCCTTGCCGCTCTGCCGCTGCCTGCCTATGACCTTATGCCGCCCGGCATCTATCCAAGCTTGCCGATCCAATCGTCCAGAGGTTGCCCGTTCAGCTGCAGTTTTTGTTCAACCTCCCACCGTCGTTCGTACCGCGGCATCGCTCCCGAAGACTTCGTCGATAGGTTAGAGGCGGTCTTGGCTCTTGGCCGCAACCGTGTGATGGAGCCGGATCTGATTCAGATTATAGATGACGAATGGTCGATCAACCGGAAGCGAAGCACGGCGATTCTGCGTGAGTTGGACAGGCGTGGACTGGAGGTTCAGATGACCTACGACTCGCGCGCAAATGACTTTCTGCTGGATGACGAGTATATCGCGTTGGTCGCGCCGCACACGGCCGGTGTGCTGGTCGGGGCGGAGTGCGGCTACGATGACGGCCTGAGGCGCATCGGAAAAGGTACAACGACGGAACGGCTCAGGGACTGCGCTGCGCTACTGCATCGTTACGACATCGCGCACTGTGCCGAATTCTCATTTATTCTTGGCTTGCCGTGGGAATCGAAAGAGGAGGCCCTTGAAACCGTGCGCTTCGCATTCTCGTTGGCGTCAAACTTTGGCGTTACTATTCTCTTACAGTGGTACTGGCAGCTTCCAGGATCTCATTTGTGGGACGCGAGCTACGCCCGGGGCATCGTAGCGCCCGCCATGTATAACGAGTTTGGTTTTTTTCGGAATCTCTACCTCTTTTCGACTGGGAACCGCCTGGAGGTCGAGGAAATCTGGGAAGTCATGGATGTTATCGATACGCTAACCAGTGTCCTGGTTTTGCGCGGGCATGACCGCACCGCGATCCGGGCGCGTCCGCCGGCTCCGATCGAGATCAATTTCCCCCGCACCGCCGGTATCCCGCCGGAAAGTTCATCGTTGCAGCTTGTTCGTAGAAGCCAGCGTGAGCTGGACCGAGCAGGTAACTGAAACCTACACGATCATCTATAGCGAATTGCGTTTTTCTTGAATCAGTGCATCTCATAATTTGCGTTCAAGATCAGAAACTTGCTGATCGAGGGGCAGCGAATTTTGAGTCTGATTAAATGCAAGTTGCTTTAGATGCAGGTTGCCGGGTCGTCACAACTGGTGGCGTGAAACTCACAGTTCTGAGCAGGTCAGAGAATTCCAGCCCTGACAACGGGCACGATAAAAAACACCTGCAGGCCGGCGGATGTTGTTCCATACGGCAACATCACTGAGGGCTAACCAAAACGCCCTGAACCTTGGCGGGCTTTTAAAACGTCACTGATCTCGTCGAGCACGTTTGGGTCGTCGATCGCAGCAGGCATCTTCCAGTATTCGGCATTTGCGATCTTTTGCATGGTGCCGCGCAGGATCTTGCCTGAGCGTGTCTTGGGCAGACGTTGGATCGGAATAGCGGTTTTGAAAGCTGCGACCGGACCGATTTTCTGGCGAACGAGCGCGACCAGCTCTCTCTCGAGTTTTTCTGTATCCAGCTCGGTCCCGTCGTTTTGAACGAAAAAGCCGACAGGAACTTGGCCTTTAAGTGGATCGGTGACCCCGATGACGGCGCATTCGGCGATGTCTTCGTGCGTTGCAATCACTTCTTCCATCGCGCCGGTGGACAGGCGGTGACCCGCGACATTGATGATGTCATCGGTGCGCGACATGATGAAGACGTACCCGTCCTCATCAATAATACCCGCGTCTGACGTTGCGTAGTAGCCGGGGAATTCTTCGAAGTAAGCACTCCGGTAGCGCGCTTCTGCATTCCACAGTGTTGGAAAGCAGGAGGGGGGCAGGGGGAGCTTTACGACGATGTTTCCAAGCGTACCCGGAGACACCGCCTGACCCTCATCGTCCAGCACCTTAATATCGTAGCCCGGCATGGGAACGGCCGGAGAGCCAAGCTTGACTGGCACTGACCCCAAGCCGACCGGATTTCCGGCCATGGCCCAGCCGGTTTCGGTTTGCCACCAGTGATCGATGACCGGACGCTCCAGCTTCTCCTGCGCCCACTTGATGGTGTCAGGGTCTGCGCGTTCGCCGGCCAGAAACAGGGTCCGGAAATGCGATAGATCGTAGTCGGCAATCAATGCCCCGGCGGGATCTTCCTTTTTCACGGCGCGGAAAGCGGTGGGGGCGGTAAAAAGCGCCGCGACCTTGTGATCCTGGATCACGCGCCAGAATGCGCCCGCATCCGGGGTTCCTACAGGCTTGCCCTCATAAAGAACAGTGGCACAGCCATGCAGCAGCGGTCCGTAGCAGATGTAGGAGTGTCCGACCACCCAGCCGACATCGGAAGCCGCCCAGAAGACCTCTCCCGGCGCGATCCCATAGTGATGCTCCATGGTCCATTTCAGGGCAACCATATGCCCGCCGTTGTCCCGCACGACACCCTTCGGTTGACCGGTCGTCCCCGAGGTGTAGAGGATGTAAAGCGGATGTGTCGCCGCCACCGCGACGCACTCGGTGCCGTCGCCCGCCGCGCGGGCCGATGCCACCGCGTCAGCATAATCGACGTCGCGGCCCTCGGTCAGACTGCAGCGGCCGGCTTCGCGCTGAAGGATGATACAGGTTTCCGGTTTGAACGCCGCGATGGAGACCGCTTCGTCCAGCAGGGGCTTGTATTCGACAATTCTGCCTGGTTCGATACCGCAGGACGCGGACACAATCATCTTTGGTGCGGCATCGTCTATGCGCGTCGCCAGCTCGTTTGCCGCAAAGCCGCCAAAGACAACTGAATGGATAGCACCCAGGCGGGCGCAGGCCAGCATTGCGAAGATCGCCTCCGGGACCATGGGCATATAGATGATAACCCGGTCGCCCTTTTCGACGCCTCTGGCGCGCATGACGGCCGCCAGAGTGGAGACTTCATTTTGCAGTTCGGAAAAGCTGTAGGACTTCTGACTGGCAGTAACCGGACTGTCATAAATCAGCGCCGCGCGCTCTCCGTGACCCCCCTCGACATGCCGGTCGACGCAGTTGTAGCAGGTATTGCAGGTGGCGCCCTCAAACCATCGGCCAAAGCCATCCGGCGCTGGCTGGAAGACCTTTTGCCAGGGGGAGAACCAATCGATTTCGCGCGCCGCTTCACCCCAAAAGGCCTCCGGATTCTTTTGCCAGGCTTTGTAGACTTGGTGGTATCGCGTTGCCATCTCAGCCCCTAACTCTTCTAACAGGTATAATTCATGCCGAGACGTCCACCGTCGACATAGATGGTTTCGCCGGTCACGTAGCTGGCTTTGTCGCTTGCCAGGAAGGCAACGACATCCCCGATCTCACGCGGGCTGCCGACCCGCTGAAGCGGCGTGCGCGACATCACCATCTTCATGGCTTCCGGGTTTGCGTTCACACCGGCCATCATCTCCGTATCGATGGAGCCGGGGCCAACTGCATTGACCCGGATACCGTGCGGAGCCAGGGCGAGGGCTGAGGCCTTGGTTAGTTGCATGACGCCACCCTTGGAGGCGCAATAGGCGGCGATGCTTGGGATCGCGACCTGCGCGTTAATGGACGACATGTTGACGATGGAGCCCTTGATACCCTGCGCGACCATGGATTTCGCGGCTCTCTGCAAGGCAACGAAGGTACCGGTCAGATTGACGTTCAGAACGGCTTGGAACGCCTCGAGAGAAGTCTCCAGAAAATCCCCCGGGCGGGCGATGCCGGCGTTGTTGACCAACACCGAAACAGTCCCGCATTCCTTTTCAACACGGTCGAACATGGCCTCGATCGCGGCCGGATCGCCCATGTCACAGGCGATTGGCAGCGTGTCGTTACCCAGCCTTTTCGCTGCGGTTTCCACTCCGCCGGCATTGATGTCGGCCAGGACAATCCTTGCGCCGCTCTCGGCAATGGCCTCCGCGCAGGCATATCCAATTCCCCGAGCACCGCCGGTAATGAGCGCGATTGCTTTGTCAGTCATTGTTTTTTCCTTTGCTCGGATCGCCTCTCAACTCGTCCGTTTAGTTTCCCGCTCGTGCTGCCTCAACACTAAAGGCTGCCGATTAACTGATTGGCTTTGAATGCCGTTTCGTAGAGGCGTGACATGACTGGGGCTGAGGCAACCGGTTTTATACTTGTGATCGGCAATGGAAGACTTTCTTCATCGCCGTCACTGAGAAATGCCGCAATCGCCCGGCCAAATATAGTGCCGGGCGTAATGCCCCGGCCATTGTAGCCGATCGGTGTGTAGAGATTATCGGCCAGCCGATGAATACGCGGCAGGTGATCGCCCGTCATGGCAATCTGCCCATGCCAGGACTTTTCCCACTCGATGGCGCCTAGATTCGGGAAAAGGCGCTGCAGGCGTCGCGTCGCCCAACGCTGCGAGAGGCCTTTGTCACCGCCGACAATCTTCCCCATGCTGCCGATTATGATGCGTCCGAACGCATCGCGCCGCAGCGAGAACATGATCTGACCCGTGTCCCACAAACCCTGTCCGTCCTTGAGAATGTTCCGGGCCCTGTCGCCGAGCGGTTTCGTTGCCAGCTGAAAATAATGGATCTGGGTAAAGACGCGTTTCAGATCCGGCCAGAGTTCATCGGTATAGGCATTGGTGGCCAGGATGACGGAGTTCGCGGTAACCCCGCCTCGCGGAGTGTCCAGGATCCATTTCCCGTCACGCCGCTCCAGCTTCGTGACCGTGACGCCGGTGTGTAACTTGGCGCCTGCTCCGCTTGCCGCCCGCGCCAGACCGCGGACGTAGCCCATCGGATTGATCGTACCCGCGCGATGGTCAAGCAGCCCGCCGTGAAAGGCTGTGGTGCCGATCTTCTCCACCGCCTGTTCCTTTGTAAGAAGATCGACGGGAGCTCCCAGGCGATGCCATTCCTCTGCGCGCCGGGACAGGTCCTCAAAGCCTTTTGGCGAGTGCGCAGCATGGATCGTTCCCGTCCGCGTTGCTTCGCACCGGATCTGATGTTTTTCGATTAAGGAAAATACATATTCGGGGGCGTCACCAAGAACTTTTATGAGGTGCGAACCCCTCTTTTCGCCCAGTCGTGTGCGGACATCCTGTGGCGGAAGCCAGAGACCTGCATTGACGAGGCCGACGTTGCGGCCCGAGCCGCCAAATCCGATCTGTTTCGCCTCCAGCACATGACAGTCAATGCCGCGCTCCCCAAGGTGTAAGGCTGTCGACAATCCAGTAAAGCCTCCTCCGACAATTGCGACGTCGGTTACGATGTCACCGGTCATCGGCGCATCGATTGGACGTTCTTCGGCAGATTCATCCCAAAGCGAAATTGCCGAATCCTGCTGGGCGGACATAAAGATCTTTTTTCCCATTGTATCAGTCGTGCCAGGGTACGCTTGCCGTCGCTTAAAGCGGAGGAATAGTCGCGTTAACGACCTTGTCGCAATCAACCTATTGTGTCAATATAAAGAATATATGTTCTATATGTCAGCACGAAAGAAAAGTATGAAAGAACTAAAGATATCTGCGGCAGAGTTGGTCGCCGCAGCGCGCGCGCGTATTGAAGAGCTTGAGACTCGAGACGCCATCACTATGGTGGGCAAGGAAGATACTGTTTTTGTCGACCTGCGTGACGTGCGTGAGCGGACACGCTCGGGTTTTATTCCCGGCAGCTTCCATTGTCCACGCGGGATGGCCGAATTCTGGGTGGATCCCAAAAGCCCTTACTTCAAGGAGATATTTGGCCAGGATAAAAAGTTCGTCTTCCATTGTGCATCAGGCTGGCGGTCGGCTTTGACCGTTGCCACCCTGAACGATATGGGCTTCGCGGCCGCGCACTTAAAAGAGGGTTTCTCGACCTGGGAAGAGGCTGGCGGTCCGATCGAACGGACCGATCCGAAATAGCATTGGATCAGCTTACCGCAAGTCGCTCCGACACGGCCGCGGCGGCGTCAGCGACGGCGGCGCAAATCTCATTCGCGCGGTCTCCGCCCAGATTGACGTCGGGGACGGAAACGCCGATCGCGGCGACCGCTTCGTTATTGGGGGCCAGTATGGCAGCGCCGAAGCTGTATATGCGGTCCCGGTACTCGCCCGTGTCGACCGCGTACCCGCGTTTCTGAGTCTCTGCGACATCGGCGTCCAGTTTTTTGATCGAGGTTATGGTCTTGGGTGTGAACTTGACCAGGTGGTCTTTGACCTGATCGCGCAGCAGGTCATAGTTGGCGGCCAGCAGGGCTTTGCCTGTTGCAACACAGTGAATGGGCGCGCTGCCGCCTTTTGGTGTGAAGGAGCGAATGGGCTGGGTGCTCTCGACCTTGTCGATGTAGATCACCGACAAGCCGTCGGGCACCGCGAGATAAATCGCTTCGCCGGTCGCCCGTGACAGTTCACGCATTTGCGGCGCGGCCAGTTCCGGCAGGTTCAGGTTGCCGATCACCTTTTGCCCGATCTGCCAGGCTTTCATGGTCGCGTAGTAGGCCTTGCTGTCCGACGGCTTCACATAGCCCAGGGTCGTCAGGGATTGAAGCAGGCGAAAGGTATTCGATTTACTGAGATCGAGTTCGCGGGAGAGTTCCGTAACGCCTTTTCCCTGGGGCGCGCCTGCCAGGGTTTCGAGAATGCTGAGGCCCTTCGCAAGTGTAGAATCAACTTTAACTTTGCTGCTTTTTTCTGGCTGTTTCGTTTGCTCGGTCAAGTCAGGCTCTCGCAGTTAATTTCCCCGTCCCACGTGATGTAACAGTCCTTTCGGTGGCGCGCAATCGCGGGTCACGTCTCGGCACCGGAGACAGGGGCGTCAAACGCCGTGACAGGCGGCAGTTCACCCTCGAATTTTTCGACTTCGACCAAGGTACTTTGGGCCGCCGGTCCCTGAGAGAGTCTTGAGGTCCGCAAATCGTGCGTGAGGACGTTCGGGTTGCCGTGAGTGTCGCGGTGTTGCGGATGCGTAAAATCCGGTGAGAACCAGGCCCCTGTCCAGAGGAACATCACACTTTCCCGGATGTTGTCGGTCACCACGGCGCCGGCGAGACACTGACCGCGATCGTTGCGGATGCAGACAATGTCACCGTCGGCGATGCCCCGTTTGGCCGCGTCGGCGGGATTGAGCAAAACCGGCTCGCGGCCCCTTATCTTGCGGCTTCTGCTGAAGGCACCACTGTCGAACTGGCTGTGCAGCCGGGTTTCCGGTTGCCCGGATACAAGATGCAGCGGAAATCGCTCCGCCTGTTCCGCGCCCAGCCATTCACGAGGCGGCAGCCAGGTGGCGTGACCGGGGCAATCCTCATATCCGAAACCGGCAATGACCTCGGAAAAGAGCTCAATCCTGCCGCTCGGCGTGTTCAAGGCGTGGCGGTGCGGATCCGCCCTGAAGTCGCTCAGGAACACGGCATCGGGTGCCGGATCGTCAAAGCTTATGACATCACCTGACAAGAAGGTTTCGAAGCCGGGTAAATCATAGTGCTGAGACTTTGCTGTTTCCGTGAGTTGGCTCCACATATCCTGCAACCACGCTTGGCTGCTTTTCCCCTGGCTGAACGCGGTCCCAAGACCCAGTCTCTTTTCGAGATCGCAGTAGATATCGAACTCATCCCTGGCTTCTCCGACGGCTTCGACGGCTTTGGGCATGGGAACGAGGGCGCGGTCCTGGGTGCCGGCGCCGATGTCGGTGCGTTCTAGTGCCGACGTAACGGGTAGCACGATGTCCGCGTGCCGGGCCGTCGCCGTCCAGTTGATCTCGTTGACGATAATGGTTTCCGGCTTTTGGAATGCGGTCCGCAGGCGATTGAGATCCTGATGATGATGAAAGGGATTGCCGCCGGCCCACCACAGCATCCGGATATCGGGATAGGTACGGGTTTCACCATTGAAAGGATAGCGCCCGCCGGGCTGCAACAGCATATCCGCGATGGCCGCGACGGGAACTGTGTCCTCCACGGGATAATCGCCGATAGGAAAGGAGGGCCAGCGCATGGGCCGATCGACCGTTCCGATGCTGGAGTCCGCGCCATAGCCGATGCCGTAACCGCCGCCCGGCAAGCCGATCTGTCCCAGCATTGCCGCCAGCGTCACGGTCATCCAAAGAGGCTGTTCGCCAAAATCCGCGCGCTGCAAACTGACCGAGGTACAGATCAGAGTGCGCTTTGCCGCCATCTGCCGGGCAAGACTGCGCAAGCGTTCAGCGGGCAGGCCGGAACGTTCGGCGGCCCAGTCGGCGTCCTTCGCGATGCCGTCGCTTTCGCCTGTCAGATAGTCTGCAACCTTGTCAAAGCCCACAGTATAACGCGCGAGGAAATCGCGGTCGTGGAGTCCCTCGGCCATAAGAGTATGCGCCAGCCCCATCATGATCGCGGTATCCGATCCGGGGCGCGGCGCGAGCCATTCGGCATTCAGCTCTGCGATGGCATCACTGCGCAGGGGACTGAAGTTGACGAACTGAACTCCCGCCGTTGCGCAGGCATTCAGGTCACCCTTGAGTTTGTGCTGCGCAACTCCACCGCCGGAAACCTGCGCATTCCGGACCGGAATGCCGCCGAACATAACGACCAGTCGGCCCTCTCTCGCCACCGTGGTCCAGCGGGTCGCTTGTTTCACGTGCTCCCGGAAATTGCCGACGATATGCGGCATCAGCACCAGGGCAGCGTGATAACTGTAGTTGCCTTCAGACCGCACGAAACCTCCGGCGGTGTTCAGGAATCTCTTGAGCTGGCTTTGCGCATGATGGAAGCGGCCCGCGCTTGCCCAGCCATAAGATCCGCCGTAAATGGCTCGGTTGCCATAGGCGTTGCGCACGCGATCCATTTCCTCCGCGATTGTTTGCAGCGCCTGATCCCAACTGACGGAAATGAAGGGCTCTTCACCCCTGGCCTTGTTTGCGCCCTGAAGGCCTCTTTCCAGATAGCTTTTTCGTATGGCGGGCCGACGGACCCGGGCCGATCCGTATACGCCATCCACGATATTTTCGTTTATGCGCGAAGGATCGGGATCACCTGGATGCGAGCCGACCGAGGTCAGAACTCCGTCTTCAATCTCCGCGACACCCGTACCCCAGTGACTTGCGGTGAGCTGCCGGATCTTCGAAGGCTTTGATCCAGATGACATAACAACCTTACGTGCTGATATATAGAACATATATATCGTATATTGACACACAAAGACCGGGCTGTCACCTTTGGCCGTAACCCAGGATAACGAGAAGACGATGTCCTCAGACGAGACAAAGCTGACCAACGCGCTCGCGCATCTCGGGCGCAATCCTGCCATCAGTGGACGGGCTGTCAACCTGCCGATTTATCAGAGCTCGACGATGTTGTTCGATACCTTGGCAGAGTTCGAACAGGCGCGCGAGGAGCGCTACGAACAAGGCGTTCTCTACTATGGCCGTTACGGCAATCCGGCGAGCTTTGAGCTGGAGGCTATGATGGCGAAGCTGGAGGGCGGGGATGGATGCGTCTCGCTTTCTTCCGGCCTGACCGCGGTGACCGTCGCGATCATGGCTGCGGCGAAAGCAGGCAGTCACGTTCTGGTGGCCGACAACGTGTATGGCCCGACCCGCATGTTCTGTGACAACGTCCTGATGCGCTATGGCGTCGAGGTCAGCTATTTCGACCCTATGGTCGGCAGTGGCATCGAGGCTTTGATACGTGACACGACCTCCGCTGTGATTTTCGAGGCTCCAGGATCGGGCACCTTTGAGGTCCCGGATATTCCTGCGATTGCGCATGCGGCGCGGGCGCGGGGCGCGCTATCGGTGCTCGACGCGACCTGGGCTACGCCCGTGTTTTGCCAGCCGCTCAAACTGGGTGTCGACGTTGTAGTGCATTCCGGCTCGAAATACATCAGCGGGCATGCCGACGCGATGATCGGCTTTATCGTTTGCAGATCGGCGCACTACGAAGAAATGCGCAAGATGGCCCTGGCTTTCGGCGACAGGGCAGGGGCAAACGATGTCTTTCTGGCGCTGCGTGGCTTGCGGACGCTTAAAATGCGCATGCGGCATCACCACGAAAGCGGCTTGAAAATCGCCACCTGGCTGGCGGAACAGTCGGCCGTCACCCGGATTTTGCATCCTGCCTTCGAGGATTGCCCCGGACATGAGTTTTGGCGGCGGGATTTTACGGGGGCGGGTGGGCTTTTCTCTGTCGTCTTGCAGCCGATCGGCGAAGACCGGGTTCGCGCCTTAATCGACGGTCTGAGGATGTTCTCCGTCGGACTGAGCTGGGGTGGTTTTGAGAGCCTGGCTTTGCCGGTGAACCCTTCCCCCATGCGCTCGGCCACCGACTGGTCAGCCGAAAGCCCACTCGTGCGTTTCAACATAGGTCATGAGGATCCGGACAGCCTGATCGAGGATTTGACGCAGGCCTTTCGCCATCTCGGCTGAAGCTTTGCCTCACCATCCCAAACCTTAAGCAAAGACGGGGGACATGATGAATAAGATCGACCATTTCGCCATTGGTGCGGATAGCCTTGAACAGGGCGTCGCTGCCTTGAAGGAGGCTCTCGGTATTGAAGTTCCCCGTGGGGGAAAACACGAGGCTATGAGCACACATAACTGCGTCGTCCAGGCGGGTAAGGAGAGCTTTCTGGAGATAATCGCGATCGACCCGGATGCAGGTGATCCTGGGCGAACCCGCTGGTTTACGTTGGACGACCCCATGACGCAGGCGCGCCTAAATGAAAGACCCCGCGCCTTATGCTGGGTCGTCGGCACTGATGACCTGGATGCGGTCATCGCGGCAAGTCCGGTCGATCTCGGTGAAGTTGTCAAGTTCACGCGGGGAGACAGGTCCTGGCGTTTGACGGTACCCAGGGATGGTTCTCTGCCACAAGCAGGCCTCTTGCCGGCATTTATCGAATGGTCGCCGGGGGCTCACCCCAGCAGCGGTATGCAAGATCTCGGCATTGCTCTGAAAGAGATCCGGCTGGGCCATCCAGAGCCATCCCAACTTATCAGCCTGCTCACGACCCTGGGCGTCGAGCATCTTGCGCGGGTCGAACAAGCGAACAAACCCTCGCTGGCGTTCATCCTGTCCGGATCCACCGGCGAAGCCGCCATTCTCGATTAGCCATTCTCGATGAACCATGCGTGACGGGCTAATGCGACACGACGGCCATGCGGCGCTCGAGATAAGCGCCGTATTGGCCAAGCGAGAAGATGAAAACCCAATAGATCAGCCCGACGAAGGCGTAGACCTCCATGTAATAAGGCGCCCACTCGCCGGTGCCGAAAGCGGCGTTAGCCGAGGCCAATATGTCAAAGAGGCCGATGATGATAACGATGGCCGTCTCCTTAAAGGTCATCACAACCATGTTGATGGTGCCGGGCAGGGCATGGCGGAAGACCTGCGGCAGTAAAACCAGACTGAGGATCTGCCAGGGCCGGAGCCCCAGTGCCCGGCCGGCTTCCGTCTGCCCCTTATGCACCGCCTGGAATCCGCCCCGGAAAACTTCTGCCTGATAGCAGGCGAAGAAAAGCGAAAAGGCCAGGATTACCCGCCAGATCTTATCTCCCTGCAGCCAGCTCGGCAGCAAGATCGGCACGACCACTGCGGCTGTGAAGAGCGTGGTAAGGAGCGGCAGAGACCTTATGAAGTCGATCAAGACCGCGACGCCCCGGCTGATTATCGGGAGCCTTGACCGCCGCGCCAGAGCAAGTCCCAAACCCATCGGCATCCCGATGAGAACGACCGATGAAAAGAGAAAGAGGGTGAGAGAGAGGCCGCCCCACTGATCCGTCGTCACCTGCTGCAGGCCGATCATGCTTCCTTCCATGAGGGCATAGTAGGTCCCGAAACCAGCGATCCAGAGACCAGTGAGACGCCTGGTTGTCCAGAAGAAGGGCAGGCAGGAAAGTACGACCGTTGCAATGATGGCAGCACAGGCCAGCGTTGAACGCCAGTGGAGTTCATAGGGATAGAGACCAAAGAGGATCAGCCGGTGCCGTGCGTCGATCACCGACCAGCAGGCGCCCTCGGCCTCGCTGCAGAGTGCCGCGTCCCCGGCCGACCATACAGCATTGAAAAACGCCCAATTCACGGTGACGAAAAGGCCGTAAGCCAGCAGCGCGAAAATCAGGAGAGACAGCGCGGTATCAGAGGGTGATCTGAAGACGCGTCGCTTCAGAGGTTCGAAAGACCAATCAGACGAGGGTGCGCTCATGGCACGGCTCCCTTGAGTGTTACGGCGTCAGTTGGTGACCAGTTGCAGGCGGCTGTTCAGCAGGTTGATCATCTGCGCCAGCGAGAAGTTGATCAGCAGAAAAGCGGCCATCAGGATTCCGATCAGCTCGAGCGTCTGCCCGGATTGTGTGATCGAGGTGGAGACGATCATGAAGAGGTCGCTGAACCCGATGGCAACGCCGATCGTGGTCGCCTTCATGAGGAAGATCCATTGATTGCCGAGCGGTGGGACGATTGAGCGCAGGGCCATGGGCATTGTAATTTTGAACCAGATGGTGCGTTCGGAGAGGCCGAGCGACCGGCCCGCTTCGATCAGGCCTTTCGGGACTGCGCGTAAGCCTCCTTTCACGACTTCCGCGATATAGGCGGCCCCGTAGAGAACAATCGCAATGATCATCGCCACCAATTCCACCGGAATGGTGATGCCGCCCGTAAACCGCAGCCCCTTGAGTGCGGGAATCGAGAAAACGGCGCTATCGCCCGCACCAGAAAACAGCACAAGCGCTGCCAGCAGCAGGATGTTTGCGGCCAGCCAAATAAGGAACCGTTTGGCGAAACCGCTTTGGACGGCTTTGGCGACGACGACGATTGAACCGATGGCAAACGCGAAGGCGGTCAGGGAGGCGATTGGCGGCAGATTCAGGGCGGGCGTGTAAAGTCCCCGATTTGACAGGAAAGCCAGATCGAGGAACGACATGGCCTGCCTCGGCCCTGGCATGTGGATCAGGATAGCGTACCAGAACACAAGCTGCAGGATCAGGGGGATATTCCGGAAGATCTGCACAAAAAGCGTTGCCATGCTGTTGAGTGCGAAATTGCGGGCGTCACGGGCCGCACCAACGGCAAAGCCGAGCAACGTGGCAAGGATGATCGAGATCACGCCGAGAAAGAGAGTATTGAGAAACCCGACAAAAAGAGTCCAGCGGTAAGGGTCGTCGATCGACCGCTCGACGAGCGAAAAGGAGTAAGACCAGCCGGTAGAGCGGTCGAGGAACCCGAACCCGCTGGAAATCCCCATGGCGTTCAGATTGGTGCGTGCGCTTGCAATCGCGGACGCGATAAGCACGACGACAATGACGAGGAAAACGGACTGAACGAGAATATCTTTCGGGTTTGTTTTCCTGATGGGCATCGGCTCTGTCATCAGTCTCTCCCCCAGTGCAAGAAGGGGCTGCCGGATGGCGACCCCTTCTTGCTGTTTCGGAAATCAGTCGAGGATCGGGGCGTAGAGAACGCCTCCGTGGCTCCAGAGATTGTTCAAGCCACGGTCAAGTTTGTAGGGTGAATCCTTGCCCAGGTTCCGATCGTAGATTTCGGCAAAATTGCCCGTAGCTGCAATCATTTCGCGGGCCCAGGTTTCGCGCAGGCCGAGGCGTTCCCCGATGCCCGGAGTCACGCCGAGCAACCGTGCCACGGTGGGATTAGGTGGGGTCGCGGCCATCTCCGCCACGTTTGCCTTCGTCACGCCGTGCTCCTCAGCCAACAGCAGAGCCGCCAGCATCCAGTTCACAACGTCGACGAAATCCTCGTCGCCCTGACGCATCGCTGCGGCGATCGGTTCGCTCGAAAGCTGGTCGTTCAGAATCTTGTGTGACTCCGGGTTCTCAATTTCGGTCGCACGCAAAACGGCCAGGTTCGGCCCCCAACCGGCAAAAGCGTCACAGCGGTTGGCAAGATAAGCCGAACGCAGTTCGGCCGCCTTTTCGTACGACACCATCTCGTGCTGGACGTTCAGGGTTTTCAGATAGTCGGCCACAATCCGCTCGATCGTTGTGCCGGCTTCCACGCAAACCGTGCCGCCTTCAAGGTCTTTGGCGTCTGAAATACCCAGCTCACCATGTGCCATCAGTTGCGTGCCGCCGAAGAAGTAGGGTAGCGAGAACTGAAGGCCAAGCTCCGTATCCCGGCCCATGGTCCAGCCCGTCGCCTTGATGATGACATCCACATCACCGGACTGCAGTGCCGGGAAACGCTGTGCCCAGCTCAATGGAACAATCTGCGCCTTGTCAGGATCGCCCAGAATCGCGGTGGTCAGGGCGCGGCAGAGGTCGATATCCAACCCCTTCCATTCGTTTTTGTCGTTCACTTCGACAAAGCCGAAGTAACTGCCGTTGTGTCCGCTGCAGAGCATGGTGCCGCGGTCTTCGATTTTCTGGACGGTTGCACTTTTGGCTGCCGCTGTCTGAGGGCTCGCAGCCATACACGCCACGACCGCCAGCCCCGCCATCTTCTTGAGGTGTCGTTTCATAATTTGCTCCCACGTTGCAATTCTTATTGTGCTGCATATCGGCACATATGTTTCTATATAGAATACAATATTGACATTCTGATAATTGTCAACGTTGGTGAGGGCGGACGTAACCGGCTGCGTCAGGTTTATGGATATGGGAGAGGAAAGACTTGGATTGGCGGAGACGCCCGCGAACGTGAATTTTTTCCGTGTCCCAAGAGGGCTAGCGTGACAAGCCGCAGTGGGCTCGTCTCCGTGTTGCCGGCATCCCGAGACCGCGGCTGCGGCGCCCTTTGCGGCCAACGAGCGGCCGTTCACCCCCTGTCTTTCTATTGGCGTTTCTGATGGCTTGTTGCCGGTCGCGCGCTGGAATGCGGCAGGGGAATGCAACAGGAGGCTTTACCCTGGTCGCGCCCAGCATCTTCGTGATTCCGCTTTTTGTGAAGTTTCTGGATGTACCTCAGCGGCTTGTGGTCCCTGCGATCGCACTTCTCTGCGTGATCTGACCGAAGAAGAGCATGCGGCGTATCGCAAGCCGTACCTCAATGCCGGTGAAGACCGCCGGCCCACGCTGGCAGGGCCGCGCCAGCTCCCCATCGAGGGTTCACCGGCGGATACGACGCAGATCATCGAAGCCTACGGCGAATACCTGTCAAAATCGAAAGGCGTTCCAAAGCTGTTCGTCAACGCGGAGCCGGGCGCTTTCCTCGTTGGCTATGCACGAGACTTCGTTCGGAGTTGGCCAAATCTTACAGAGGTCACCGTCGCGGGAGCTCACTTCATCCAGGAGGACTCTCCAGACGAGATAGGCATGGCAATCGCGGATTGGATGAAGTGAAGCAACTTACATGCACCAGTGCAGCGACGGCGGTCGTGTTCTGTCGGAACACTTACGGCGTCGTAATGGGAAGATACGGTGACGGTAGGGGCGGTGAGATCGAATAAAGGGTATAACGGTGTGTACGAGACTCTTTTTTGCACTCGTGCCGACGGTCAACGTGGGACATCATCCGAGATGAGGGCTTTCAGCTTCGCTACGGCCGCATCAGGACTGGTCAGCACTGGAGCCTTTAAGGAGGCTTGCGCGGTCTCTTTGGCGCGCGTCATCGAAAACTGAGCCAGCATGATGGCGTCGGCCTCGTGAAGCGCTGCCGCTGCATCTGCAATGAGTTTATCATGGCGGGCCGCGTCACCGGCGTTCAGCGCCTCAAGTGCATCCGGAACGAAAACAGTTTCAAGTGAAACCGTGGCACCCCGGGCAAGTGCGGACTCTCGAAATTCTTCGGCCATGGATGCGCCTGCAGGCCCGAATGTGTGGAGAAGTGCTATTCTGCTCCCTCGTGTCAGTGCATCGTCAAACATCGCTTCGTTGGGCTTTAAGACTGGAACGGTATGACCGATCTTCGCTGCTTCGATGGCTGGACCGAAGGCCGAACAGGTGAAGAGGACGCCGTCTGCACTGATCCGTCCCGCATGGTCGGTCAAATCTGCGATCCGTTTCTTGAGATCCGGCGTAAGGCTGGTTGTTTTCGCCCGGTCAATCGATAGAGACTCGTCAAGCACGCTCACCGCCTCCGCTTCAGGCCAGATGCGGTCCAGAGCAGAGGCGATGGGCGCGATGGCCAATTGGGTGGCATGAATCAAAACAATCCTTGGACGGGTGGCAGAGTCCGACATGGCTGTCACTGCGGGTTAGGTGCTGCCGACGGCATCTGCGACCAGCCGGCCGAATTCGGCAGTGCTCGCCGTGCCGCCGAGATCATGGGTCCGGGCCGTGGGGTCCTCCAATACCAAATCGACGGCAGAGCTTATGGCAGCGCCGGCCTCCATCAGTTTCTTGACGCCGCGCTGCTCCCCGAGCCAAGTCAGCATCATTGCCGCCGAGAGGATCAGTGATGTTGGGTTAGCGATGTTTTGTCCGGCGATATCCGGGGCTGATCCGTGCTGGGCTTGCGCGCAGACCAGACCTGTCTCTGCGTTCGCGTTGATCGAACCTGCGAGCCCCAAACTGCCTGAAAGTTCCGATGCGAGATCGGAGAGAATATCCCCATAGAAGTTTGTCGCGACGACCACGTCGTACTTTTCAGGTTGGCGCACCAGAAGCGCGGCCATGGCATCGACGATGACCGTCTCGACCTCCACGTCCGGAAAGTCCTTTGCGATTGCGGCGAAGCATTCGAGAAACAAGCCATCTGTCATCAGAAAGCTGTTGGCTTTGTGGATCGCAGAGACTTTTCCCCTGCGCTGGCGGGCAAGCTTGAAGGCCTCGCGGCAGATGCGCTCGCTGCCTTGCCGGGTGATCTTGCGGATAGAGAGCGCCATATCGCGGGAGGGCATCATTTCGCCCACACCCTGATACATGTTCCGGTCGGGGTAGAAGCCTTCCGTTGCCTCTCGCATGATCACGAGATCCATGCCCGGTGCCGCATTGCTGAGAAAGCTGCGCGAGCGTGCGGGACGGACATTGGCATAAAGATCCAGCCCGATCCGGAATCCCGCCGAAACATTGCGCCCGCCTTCCGCGAGGGGCGGGTAGTCCATATGGGACTGAGTCCCCAGAATCACACCGTCGAACTTCTCGCGGGCGCGGTCGAGCACCTCTTCCTGCAGTGTGATACCGTGTTTCTTCAGGCTGTCGAAGCCGGAAATCTCTTCTTCGGTTGTTACGCCGAGTTCGAATTTCCGGTTGGCGGCTTCAACCGCATCAAGTGTCGCTCCCATGATTTCCGGGCCAATCCCATCACAGGGCAGAACCATAATACGCATCTCTTCCTCCTCCGGACAGCGCTTCGGGCCGCATCGGTGCGGTGAGGATTAAATGCATTTTTTAATTTAAAAAAGCAATATGCAATTTTTAAGGCTTCCCGAGATTTGCGTCGTCCTGCGACCACAGCATTGGTGATTTTTTCTTGAGCGCGCCGCTGAGGTGGCGGCGCATATTGTATGAAGCCTCGATGATTTCGCCCCGTTCCAGAAGTTCGATAATCGCCAGGTGGCCTTGGGTCTGCTCGACAAATCTCTCGCGGTTAAAGACAGTGCGGTATTCCAGAAGCCTTCGCATCTGGTTCACCCGAACGAGGGATTGGTGGAAGTAGGGATTACCGGAGAATTTAATCAGCTCTTCATGGAAATCCGCGCCGACGGAGAGCAGACGCTCGAGCGGTTGATGCTCGATATCATGATCCAGCATCCGCATTTGTATGCGCTTGAGATTCGCGAGCATCTGCAGATCGATCTCGTAGTCGGGATCCAGCATCGCGGCAGGTTCAATGACCATGCGAAAATGATAAATCTTCTCAAAAGCTTCAGGGGTTTTAGCTACAGTGAGAAAGCGCCAGCCGTAACCTGGTTTGCGTTCGGCCCACCCCTCGCGGACAGCGCGCACCAGGAGATCGTTCAACCGCGCCTTTGTGATCCCATAGCGATTGCGAAGATACTGTTCCGTGACCTCTTCGGGCAAGGCATCACGGCGCCAATCGTCGGCGATCTGCTGGTAGTCGGACTGTTCGTCCTCAAGGGCAGCGCTCAAGGCATTGGAGCGCTCAAGCTGTTGCTGACTGTCTGTGACGAAAAAACCCCGGTTCGGTTTTTGCACAACAAGGCCCGCGTCCAAAAGCAGCTGCAGCGCTTCACGCACGGGCGAGCGCGAGATCCCGAAGTCATTTGCAACCGTTTGAGCACTGATGTGCTGTCCTGGCTCAAAGTCCTGGCCAAGGATTCGCTTCGAAATCTCTTGAGCAACCTGCCGTGCAAGCTGATTTGACTTCATTTTTCGGGACTCCCGATCATGAGATTGCGTTTTGTCAGTGTTGGGTAACGTGCAATCTTTTGGGGTTTGAATGGATTTTCAGGATGAGAAAATCAATTTTTCGCCCAAAAGTCCAAACTTTATCGGTTGACACTTCGTATGACTCTTGCCTAATTGGTTTTATAAATCAAAAAATACACATTTCGTATTGGGAGGAGTTACGATGAAGCACGTCTTTGGTGCGGCCGCAGTCGCGTTGGCCTTGAGTGCGGCGCCAATCGCTTTGGCAAGCGAGAGCTATCCATCCGAACCGCTGAACTATGTGATCGCTTTCGGCCCTGGCGGCGGAAACGATCTGATGTCGCGGACCCTCGTGGGGATTTTGAACCAGTATGACCTGTATGACGGCGATATTTCAGTTGAGAACCGGGATGGCGGTAGCGGGGCAGTGGGCTTCAGCTACGTAAAGCGTCAGTCGGGCAGCCCTTACTTTGCCACTTCGACCAGTGGCAACTTCCTGGCGACACCACTGGTCTCTAACACCGATTGGACCTATGCCGATTTCACACCAGTTGCGCTCTTGGCCAGTGACGCGATGTTTTTGGTGGTCAGCAGTGACTCGGGTATTGAGACCGTCGACCAGTTCGTCACGGCCGCGAAGGCTGGACGCGTCGTGGTTGGCGGCACCGGCACGGCTGGACCGGAGCGTGTGGTTGCAAGCCTCTTCGCCGATGCCGCAGGGATCAGTTTTGACTACGTGCCGATCGGTTCGGGTGGTGAACTTGTCACCTCGCTGACTTCCGGAAGTGTCAGCGCGATCGTTGCCAACCCTTCCGAGGTCAGTGGGCAGATCGCGGCCGGAAACTTTCGAGCTCTTGCCTTCTCGGACGCGGAGCGCAGCACGGTCTATCCTGAGATACCGACCTTTCGCGAACAGGGTTACGATTTCGATTTCTCCTTACCGCGCGGCATGGTTTTGCCCGGCGGCGTGGATGCGCAGATCCAGGCCTGGTGGGTCAAAACTCTTCAAGAGGTTATCAAAACGCCCGAATGGCAGGACTACCTGAAAACCAATTCAATGTCGGGCAATCCGATTTGGGGGGCCGCATTTGGGGCTTATCTTAAAGAGACCAGCGCGGAGTTCGAATCCGTATTGCGTGAAATCGGCGCTATTGAATAGTCGGGAGTGTCAGGGCGGTTCGGACCGCCCTGACCAATTTCCCGCAGAGGAATTTCATGAAAAAGTGGTTCTCGCTTGGGCTCGTTGGATTGTCATCGGCTTATCTCGCCTATGGTCTGCAAACGCTCGACATACTCGATTTCTCGGGGCGTCCGGGCGCCGGGTATTTCCCGCTGATAATCGGAGGCTTGATGCTACTGGCGACCGCCATCAACGCGGTGCTGGATTTCCGTGAAGCCCGTTTGGGCGAGATGCATCCGCTTCAGCTCGATCCGTCGACTGAAGGCACGGCTGAACTGATGGGGGTGGACGCCCACAGCTTGGATGGCAGGAGACGCTTCCCCCGTGATGTGCTCATCATACTGGCGTTGCTTTCCGGATTCATCTTTTTGCTGCCGGTCCTCGGCGCTCTTGCGGCCATGATCGTGTTGATGTTGGCCTATCTTTTCACATTCAATCAGGCTGAGCTCCTCACCAATGTCCTCTATGCCCTGGCACTGCCTGCCTTCCTCTATTGGCTGTTCAGTATCATGCTGAACGCATCCTTGCCTGTTGGCCCTCTCAGATTCTGACCGGTTGATGGAGATATTCCCATGCTGATGGACATTTTCGCCAACCTGGCATTTGGTCTCTCGATTGCGGTGACACCCACAAGCCTCCTGTTCCTGATGATCGGTGCTTTCGTGGGTATGATCGTTGGGCTTTTTCCCGGGTTTGGACCAGCGGCCGGAATCGCCGTATTGATTCCCATGACCCTTGGGCTGGAACCTACGGTCGCCATCATCATGCTGGCGGGGATTTACTACGGCTCGATGTATGGCGGGACGATCACTTCAATCCTGATCAATACGCCCGGCGAATCTGCGACCGTCGCCTCCACGCTCGACGGTTACCCGCTGGCGCAAAAGGGCAGGGCGGGGCCAGCCCTCGTGATGCAGGCGATCGCCTCTTTCATCGGCGGTACCATCGGCGTGGTTTTGATTACAGCACTCGCACCTCTTCTTGCGGAGTTCGCGGCTTCATTCGGCCCATCGGAATACTTTCTCATCATCACGCTTGGGCTTCTTCTCCTGACGACGATGATGGGGGACAACAAGTTTAAGGGCTTGATCTCGGCACTGATCGGTTTTGCGATCGGTACCGTGGGCGTCGACGTGATGAGCGGACAGCAACGCTATACCTTCGGTTCGCCGGAACTGATCGGAGGGGTCTACTTCGTCGCCGTTGCGATCGGGCTGTTCGGTATCGGCGAGCTCTTGCATTGCATCTACAACGGTCTGCATCTCAGACCTGCCAAGAAGTTGCGGCTCAGCTTTAAATCGAAGGAGTTCTGGCCAACCAGATTCGACTATATCGAGTCCCGCTTCACCTTCTTCCGTGGCTCGATTATAGGCTTCGTCGCAGGGGTCCTTCCCGGATCCGGGGCCACTCTGGGCTCGATCATCGGCTATTCAGTTGAAAAGAAACTCGCCAGGGACCCGGAGAATTTCGGCAAAGGAGAAATGCGGGGGCTGGTGGCGCCTGAGACGGCCAACAATGCAGCTTCGGCCGGGGCGATGGTACCACTTCTTTCTCTGGGTATTCCCGGTTCAGGAGCGACTGCCGTCCTGCTGGGTGCCTTCATGATGTGGGGGTTGCAGCCGGGTCCGCTTCTGATCGTGAACGATCCGGGTTTTGTCTGGGGGCTGGTAGCAAGCATGTATCTGGGCAATGTGATCCTGGTCGCGCTCAGCATCTTTGCGATTCCGCTTTTCGTGAAGTTTCTGGATATACCCTATCGGCTTGTGGTGCCTGTGATCGTACTTCTTTGCGTGATCGGAGCATTCGCGATCCATGCAAGTATCATCGAGACGTGGATTTTGTTCCTGGCGGGTGTTTTGGGGTTTGCCATGAAGCTCTATGGCTACTCGCCTGCGGCCACCGTCCTTGCATTGGTGTTGGGAGGAATGGCGGAGGAGACCTTCCTGCAATCCCTGATCATCTCAAACGGTACATTGTATGTATTTATTGAGCGCCCGGTTTCTCTCACACTGCTTTGTATCCTGATCGCCGTCGCAGTGGTCCCGATGTGTCTGGCCTTACGGCGCAGGTTGCGGAGGACACAGGCGCAAGAGTGACCCCGACCTGGATGTACTGTCGAGCGATCGACTACCAATCAACTGTTACAGTGTTTTTCGAGACGTTATAAAACGAAGTCCCGAAACCTGGGTCTTCTAAGCCTTTGCCAATAGGATATCTGTCCGCTCAGCCATGCGTGCGGTGAGAAATTCGGCGAAGGCCGAGGTTGCCGGGCTAGGGGTGTCCCGGGCCCGGCTGATCAGATCGATCCTGCGGGGCGCGACCGGACTTGCCAGTTCGCGAAAGGTGATCTGGGAGTCCGCTTGCTGGCACACCAGCTCGGGCAGCAGCGTGACACCCAGGCCGGCGCGTACCATTGTCAACAGCGTCGTGGTGTTGTGAACGCGCAAGTGGGCGCGCGCGAGGGCGCCGTGCAGTTCGGGCTCGTCAATACGCTCGCAGAGCGGATTTGCGATGAGGTCGGCCTTGGCCAGCGCCTGCCAAGACACTTTCTTGCATGTAGCTAGCGGGTTGTCAGCGCGCATCACGACACCGAAGTGATCCTCCGCCAATTCGACCAGGCGGACCTCCGCACTCTGTCGGGCATCGGATACAATACCCAGATCGATCCGTTCGCGGTCCAGCTCGCGCTGGATCGAGGCACTGTCCATATCGTGGATGTCGAGTCTGACATTGGGCGAGGCAGCTGTGAACTCCAGAACCAGCTCTGGCAGGATGGTCATTGCAAAAGAGGGGACCACGGCGATTCGAACCTCGCCCCTGCGCGCGCTGGCGAAATCTGTGAGGGCCGTGATGGTCCGGTCGAAATGCGCAAGTTCCCGGTTGGACATCTCAAAGACGTAGGTGCCGAGTGCCGTCAGGCGTGACTTTCGTTCTGATTCGAACAGTGGCTGACCGAGGTGCGCTTCCAGCTGTTTCAATGTCATAGATACGGCCGAGGGCGCGCGTCCCAGGGACTCGGCAGCTCTGACCAGGTTGCCGGCTCGGGCAACCTCGACGAAGACACGAAGCATCTCTGTTTTGATCATTTCATTTTTTCTGAAAGAAACTTCAATTCTTTCTGATTGAATGAAACTAGGGGGCGTGTCAAGGCTTCCGGGTGATCGCGGGAAGTCTTAAGGGAGCGGTGCTGGGATGAGCGCAGTGGGACGGAATTTTATTGCCGGTGAATGGTGCGCAGGCGAGAGCGAACTCGAAAACCGCAATCCCTCCGATCTCTCGGACCTGATCGGCCGCTATGCGCAGGCCAGTGCCGGCCAACTGGACGACGCCATTGCATCGGCGCGAACCGCGCAGGCGGCCTGGGCCAGGACCGGTCCCGAACAGCGCCAGGCCGTGTTGCAGGCGATCGGCGAGGAGCTGATCGCGCGCAGCGCCGAGCTCGGCGAGCTTCTCAGCCGGGAAGAGGGCAAACCCCTGACCGAGGGCAAGGGTGAAGTCTACCGCGCGGGACAATTCTTCACTTACTATGCCGCAGAAGCGTTGCGCCAACTCGGCGAGAATGCCGACAGTGTGCGTCCGGGCATTGAAGTCGACGTCCGCCGGGAACCGGTCGGGACCGTTGCGGTCATCAGCCCCTGGAATTTCCCCACGGCGACGGCTGTGTGGAAAATCGCGCCGGCGCTCGCTTTCGGCAATGCGGTTATCTGGAAACCGGCCAACCTGGTTCCGGCCTCGGCGGTTGCGCTGACCGAGATCATCGCGAAACAGGACCTGCCCGCCGGACTCTTCAATCTGGTCATGGGGACGGGCGGTAGCATCGGACAGCGCCTGGTCGAGCATCCCGGGATCGATGCGATCAGCTTCACCGGATCGGTCGCGGTCGGCAAGGGGATCGGCGCTTCGGCGATCGGCAACCTCACCAAACTGCAGATGGAGATGGGCTCGAAGAACGCCCTGGCGGTGATGGACGATGCCGATCTCGAGCTTTCTGTCGCCGCTGCCTTGAACGGTGCCTTCGGCGGCACAGGTCAGAAGTGCACGGCCTCTTCGCGTCTGGTCGTGCATGAAGCGGTCCATGATGCCTTTGCCGAAAAACTGGTCGCCGCGGCGGAGAAGATGAAGGTCGGACATGCCCTGCACTCCGGGACCCAGATGGGACCGGTGGTTTCCGAGAGCCAGTTTCGTCAGAACCTGGAGAACGTTGCCCTGGCGCAGCGCGAAGGCGGCGAACTCCTGACCGGCGGAGCGCCCCTTCAGATGGAGACCGAAGGTTATTACATGTCGCCGGCGGTGATCGGCGGCACCAGCAACGACTGGCAGGTCAACCGGGAAGAGCTCTTTGCGCCCATCGCCTGCTTGGTCAGGGTCGGTTCCTATGACGAGGCGCTGGAAGTCGTCAACGATACGCGCTTCGGCCTAACCGCCGGCATCATGACGCGCAGCTTGGCCCGGGCGACGCACTTCCGGCGGAACGTTCGCAGCGGCTGCGTGATGGTGAACCTCCCCACGGCAGGCACCGACTATCACGTTCCCTTCGGGGGGCGCGGCGAGAGTTCCTACGGGCCGCGCGAGCAAGGCCGCGCCGCTGTGGAATTCTACACCACGGTTAAAACCGCCTACGTCAACGCGGGGGTGCCGGAATGATCATCGATGCTCTCCAGTACGCGAACTGGTCGCCCAAGATCTTTCGCCAGATGCGCGAGGGCGGTGTCGACGCCGTCCATGTGACCATTGCCTACCACGAAAATTTCCGCGAGATGGTGCTCAATATCGAGCGCTGGAACCGCTGGTTCGAAGACTATCCCGATCTGATCTGTCCTGCGCGCAGCGGCGATGACGTGCGGGCCGCCAAGGCTTCGGGACGCACGGCGATTATCTTCGGTTTTCAGAACTGCTCGCCGATCGAAGACGACATCGGGCTGGTCGAGATCGTGCACACCCTCGGCGCCCGCTTCATGCAGCTCAGCTATAACAATCAGTCTTTGCTGGCCACCGGCTGTTATGAGAGCGAAGACCCGGGCATAACGCGCATGGGCCGTCAGGTGATCGCCGAGATGAACCGGGTGGGTTTGGTGATCGACATGAGCCACTCCGCTGAACGCTCCACGCTCGAAGCGATCGAGATTTCCGAGCGACCCATCGCCATTACCCACGCCAACCCGTCTTTCTGGCATCCGGCTCTGCGCAACAAGTCCGATAGCGTGCTCCGGGCCCTGGGTGAATCCGGCGGCATGATCGGATTTTCACTTTATCCGCATCACCTGAAGGACAAGTCGGACTGCAGCCTGGAAAGCTTCTGCGAGATGGTGGCGCGCAGCGCCGAAACCATGGGTGTGACGCGGCTCGGCATTGGATCGGACCTCTGTCAGGACCATCCGGACAGCGTTGTGGAGTGGATGCGGGTTGGCCGCTGGACCAAGCAGATCGACTACGGCGAGGGCTCGCGCAGCGACACCGGCTTCCCGCCGATGCCGTCCTGGTTCCGCGACAACAGAGACTTCGGAAAAGTTGAAGCGGGTCTCGAAGCTGTCGGTTTCGATGCAGCGGAGGTCGCCGCGATCATGGGCGGAAACTGGTTGAATTTCTTCGACCGTAGTTTCGGACCGCAAGCTCTGCAGGACCCGGAGCAATCGAAGCAAGTTGGCGAATAGCAACCCACATACCGGTTCGCCGATACGAGACCGGAGAGATACGAAAACCAAACAAATTAAACAGAGGGAGGGGAAAATGGCGATCAAACCACCATTTACCGGTCTGGAGATTGCAAAGGCTCCAGCCGGATTTTACGAGGGCTACAGCCTTCCGATCGCGTTGATCAGTAAATTTACCATGGCCATGCTCGTGATCTGGGCGCTCTTTTGGCCGGCAAACGCGAACGGTGTCCTCGGCAGCGTGAACTGGTCCCTGCTGGAGGGATTCAACGGCTTTTATATCGTCATCGTTGGCTTCTTCGCGGTGTTCCTGGCGGTGCTGGCCATTCTGCCGCAAACCGGCCGGCGCCTGATGGGCCGTGAAGGGGAAGCCCCCGAGTTCTCGAACTTCTCCTGGTTCTCCATGATGTTCGGTGCCGGTCTCGGGGTGGGACTGATGGTTTTCGCGACCGCCGAACCTCTGGGGCTCTGGGGCTCCAATCCGGTCGTTCTGGACGGGGATGCCGCGGCCAATACCGAGGGCGCGGTTGAGGCGGCCTATCGCTATACCTTCCTGCACTACGGTTTCCACGCCTGGGCGATCTACGTGGTGACCGGCCTGTCGCTTGCCTACTACGCCTACACGCGGAATATGCCGCTCACCATCCGTTCGGCGCTGACGCCTTTGCTTGGTAAATACGTCAACGGTCTGGTTGGACATATCGTTGACGTGCTGGGCGTTGTCGCAACCATTCTGGGCGTATCGGTCACCATCGGCTTCGGGGTGAGCCAGTTCGTCGACGGCATGTACGCGATTACCGGCATGGACTGGATGATGGATATGACCGGCGAGGCACCCAAGCCGGGCACCGTGGGGCTGGTCGTCGCCCTGGTGATGATCATGGGTATGTCGATCATTTCGGCGGTTTCAGGTGTAGGTCGCGGGGTGAAGTATCTTTCCAACCTCAATCTGGTGCTCTCGCTGATTCTCTTGCTGACTTTTGTGGTCTTCGGCTCCTTCCTCTTTGCCATGACCACCTACGCGTCAGCCCTGGCGGATTACCTTCTGAACTTCCTGTCGCTGTCATTCGGCGCCTACGGGCCGCAATCGGCAGAGAGCTTTGCTTCGGCTCTGCCAGCGGAAGCGGCCCCGCTGGCCAGCGAGCTTTATGCAGGTGCCACCAATGCCTGGGGCTCTCTGGAGAAATTTCAAGGTGGTCTGACGGGCGCTGCTGCGGCGCTCCCGCCGGAGGTCCAGCTCGCGGCTTACGAAGCGGGCACCGAGGGACGCCAATTTGGCTGGCAGGCAGGATGGACCACTTTCTACTGGGCCTGGTGGATTGCCTTCTCGCCCTTCGTGGGTCTGTTCCTGGCGCGCATTTCGCGCGGCCGCACCGTGCGTGAGTTCATCCTGGGCTGTGTCGTGGCGCCGGCGCTGGTGTGTTTTGCCTGGATGACCATCCTGGGCGGTACCGCCATCGATCTTGAACTGAGCGGAGCTGCCGAAGGCGCGATCATCGGGGCGTCCAACACCGCAAAGCTCTTCGTCACGCTCGGGGAGATGCTCTCAGGCGGCTTCCTCTCGGCGATCACAGTGATGTGCGTTGTGCTCATTTTGACCTTCCTGGTGACCTCGGCGGACTCGGGTATTCTGGTGATGAACACCATCATGTCCGGCGGTGAGCAGGAGACCGGTGTCAAACACCGCATCGTCTGGGGTGTGATCCTGACGCTGGTGATCGGCACCCTGCTGATCGCGGGCAAGACCAATGGCGGCGCCGATCCCATGGAGGCTCTGAAATCTGCCATGATCATCGGAGCCTTGCCCTTTACTATGGTCATGGGGCTGATGTGCGTTTCCTTGACCAAGGCGCTTTATCGTGACGGACTGCGCGATAAGCATGGTGTCCTGGAGGCCAGCACGCAGGCGGCCGAATAGGCAAGGGAGTGCCGGCGCCCCATGCCGTTTGCTATGGGGCGCCGTTCATCCCGAAGCAGATAACGCTTTGTAGATTTAAACGCTCAAACACAGGGAAGCCTCGATCCGTGACCTTGCCACGCAAACATGAAGCCGATGTTCCGCTGCGATCCGCGGACAGCGTCATGCGTTTGGCGCGGATGGGGTCGTTTCATCCGACGCGATTGTCCTTTATGCAGAGCCTGCTGCGCCGGCTCGCGCGTGAGGCCTGGCGTTTCGAGCGTGGCTGCTGGGAGATCGACGACAAAGGCGTCGGCCATGCGGTCTACAGCGTACGCGGTCCGGCGCGGGCCTATTCTCTGGTGTGTTTTGCACATGATCTGCCCGATGAGATGCGCTCGGACCGGGTCATAGCGACGGCCTGGGACGCGACCTTCGCGCTCTTCGACGGGGTTCCCACGCAAAACGACATCGACCGCCTGGCGCGGAACGTCCCGAAACAGGAGGCGGGCCGGGTCTCGGATGATGAACTATCACTCTCCCGCGCCAATCGCTCGGTACGGCTCTTCGAATATGTCGTCGGGTGCCTGGCAGAGGGCCGTCAGCCGGATCGTGCAGAGATTGATGCCGTCGGATACCTGATGCGCACCACGGCGGTTTACGGTTCCGGCAAGTTCGGGGCCGCCGACAGGGTGAAAATCGCGGGCCGGCCGGAACTGAAGGGGCCCTTCCAAGCCGAGATGCTGTCGGTCTGGCTGACGCGCAGCTTTACGCTCGATCTGGTCGAGCACATGGCGCGGGTCAGAGGTGGCGCGCAAGCCGTTGCGATCGATCCGGTCCTGCGTCGCCGCTTCGGGGTGGGCAACTCGACCGGGCTCGGCATGGCGCCCTTTCTGATCAATCATCCCGTTCTGCTCAACAACTGGATCATGGCGCGGGAGGAAGCGCTGGCGCGGGTGCGTACTCTTGCCGGGGCCGATCGGGACAATGTTGCGGGTTTTCGGGCCGCGCTCGCCCGGGCCACTGAAAATGTTGAGTTGTGGCAATCCGAGCATCCGGTACAGAAACAAAAGCTGGCCGGACTCCGCAAAGACCTGGACACACTGACTGTACGTTGCGGAGCCGACGCTAGCTTCACCAAACCACAGCCCTGGAACGCGCTTTGGCTCTGGGCAGAAGGCGCGCTCTCCCTCGAAGGTCAGGAGCTTCTGGTCTCGCTGCTGCTTGAGCCGCAAGGCGATCTCGTCGATGATCTCGCCGATTGCATGGATGCCGATGAGGATGCGGCCTTCCGGATCGACGGCAGCATGACCACGCCGGCCCTGCGCGGCATTCTGGCCGAGCTCTTCGATTGGGCGCTTGCCGTGGACTATGACGCAGCGCCGAACTGCGCCCGCTTCTGGTATGTGTCGGAAGAAAAGCTCGAACCCCGGCTTGGCGAGCGCGTCAGCGAAGAGGGGGCGGAATACGAGCAACCGCTCTCGACGGGCCGTGACTCGGCGCAGATGGCGGCTGACCTCGACGACTGGCAGGGGGAGCTCTCCGTGGCGGCGTTTCTGTTGGCGCATCCGGAGCACCGTCACACCGCCCGCCGCGCCCAGATCGCGGCCCGCTATCCCTACGCGGAGATTCGCGACAATCTCATTTCATCGGATCTCATGCCGATCGACCTGCTGCGCTGCAAGCTGTCGTTCTTCGGCGCCGACCGCTTCGATCCGCGCTCGGATCGTTGGGTGCGCATCTGCATGTACCGGGATGCGCCTTTCCCCCATGAAATTCTGCAGGCGCCGCAATGAGCGATCCAACGATCCAATCCCCGAGCGGGCCAGGAGAGGATGTGGTCGGCGATTGGCGGGTTTCGCTGGCTGAGATCGATGCCATGGGCCGCAAGGCAGCGCGCGGCGCCGGTTTCAGCTGGGGTATGGCGGAAGAGGCGGGCCGAGCGGCGCGCTGGCTGGCGGCGTATCGCCTGCCAGGGCCGGAGGCGCTCGTCGCCGTGTTAAACCAGGTTGACGCCGCGGTTCCGGAGCATGCACCCCGTATCGACGATGATGTCTGGTATTGCAATGCCGAGGCGCTCTGTCCCATTGCGAGCGGTGCTGCACTCTCGGACCGTGCAGAAGCGATTGTTCAGGGCGGCAGCTTTCGTCTCGGGCCGGTGATCTGGCCGGTTCTGGTAGTTCCCTTTCTCTGCCGCGCTGCCCGTGATCTCGATTGCGCGATGACGCTCAGTGGAGGCGATTTCCTGATCCATGCCACAAGAGAAGGACCGGTGGCGAGGGACTGGTGGGCCGTGACGATGCCGTTGAGCCGCGAGCTCTTGGTCACACGGACGATGGAATCACCTGGCGAACTGCGCCGGCCGGGACCCGACGCTCACGTTCTGCCGGTGGCGCTGTGGCGCAGGCTCGACCACTTTGCCCAGCGCACCTATGCGCCGGCAACCGAGGCTTCGCGCCGGGCGGGCGCAGGGGCCGGCCTGATTGACAGAGATTAAAGGAGTTTTCGCCCATGACCGAGAGCGTGACCATGAACCCGGGCGAAATCGAAGCGCTGGCGGTTGGCATTCTGGAAGCTGCCGGAGCCCGGACAGAAAACGCTCGCCCGCTCGCCCGTGCCATCGCAGCCGCGGAGCGCGAGGGAATCGCCAGCCATGGACTGATGTATCTGCCGATCTATGCTGAACACTTGCATTGCGGCAAGGTCGACGGTCAGGCCGTGCCCAAGGTGACCTCTCCGCGGCAGGGGACCGTGCTGGTCGACGCCGGAACCGGCTTCGCCCATGCTGCTATCGACGCCGGCTTCGCCGAGTTGATTCCCCGGGCGCGCGAGCTTGGCGTCGCTGCGCTCGCGATCCATAACTCCTACAACTGCGGGGTTCTTGGCTACCACACGGAACGGCTCGCCGCAGAGGGTCTGGTCGGTCTCGGCTTTACCAATGCACCGGCCTCGATCGCGCCGCTTGGCGGCAGCCGCCCGGTGATCGGCACCAACCCTTTCTCGCTCGCGGTTCCCGATGGCGAAGGCGGTGCGGCGATCCTGATCGACCAGAGCGCAAGTGTTGTCGCCAGGTCTGAAGTGATGAAGCACGCCCGTGAAGGCCGACCAATCCCTGAAGGCTGGGCGCTGGATCCTGATGGTCAGCCGACCCGTGATCCTGAACTCGCGATAAAAGGTTCGATGGCACCCTCCGGCGGCTACAAAGGGGTCGGTATTGGACTACTGACCGAGGTTATGGCGGCAGCCTTGACCGGCGCCTATCTCGGCATCGACGCGGCGCCCTTCAGCGGCACCAAGGGCGGTCCGCCACGTACCGGGCAGTACTTCCTTGCAATCGATCCAGCGGCAAGCGCTGACGATGTCTTCGCAGAACGGATTACCGCGCTCGCCGGTGCCATCACCGAGCAGCCGGGTGCACGTCTTCCCGGCCAGGGGCGTCGTGCCGCCCGTAAGCGCCATGACCGCGACGGCATTCAGGTCTCGACCGCGTTGCTCGATAAAATTCGGTCTGGTTGATCGCGGTATTGCCGGAACCCTGCGAAAAGCTTCAGGAAATCTGCTAGAGTTGAAGGACAAGACTTTAAGCAGGCGTGAAACGCGATGCGGTTGGTGAAATCGGAATCAGACTTTTTGGTCGGAGCTGCTATCGGCTCCGGCAATGCAGCTTTGGCAGCGGAGCGGGGCGGCGCAGACTTTTTGCTGGCGATTAATGCCGGCCGGCTCAGAAACATGGGGGCGCCATCCATTGCCTGCATGCTACCGATTTTGGATGCGGGATCCTTGACCCAGAGCTTTGCTGTAAGCGAGCTGCTGCCACAGTGCAAAGTACCGGTTCTCCTGGGAATCAACGCATGGGGCGAAAGCTGCGATCCGGCTGAAATTGCCGAGCGTGTGCGATCGAGCGGCTTTGCCGGTGCCGTGAATTTTCCCAGCGGCATGCACTACACACACGCCATGCAGCAGCTCTTGTCCCGGGCGGGGCGGGGCATCGAAAAGGAGGTTGAGATCCTGCGGGCTGTTCAGGACGTTGGCCTGACCACTATGTTTTATTGTGCGACCCGCACCCAGGCACGGCTCGGCGCCGACGCGGGGCTCGATATGGTGTGTTTGAATCTCGGCTGGAATGCGGGCGGTGCGTTTGGTCACCGGATGCGTGCCTCGATCGAAGAGACCGCCTCCGTGGCCCGAGAGATCGGCCGTTTGATCAAGCGCATTCATCCGGGCGTGGCGTTTCTTCTGGAAGGCGGACCTATCGTAACGGCAGAGGACCTGGGGCGTGTGACGGCCCGCGCGCCGATCGATGGATACGTTGGCGGTTCTACGATTGAACGCCTGCCATTTGAAGCTTCGGTGGCCGATCAGATCGACGCCTACCGGCGCGCCAGTAACCGTCGTGTTGCCCTGGATACGGAAAGCGCCAAGCTGGTGACCTGGGGACAGCGCTGCGGCTTTGTTGGCCGTTCTTCGGCCTTGGTCGCATTTCTGCGCCGGCTCCGGGCACTTGCCGGCGCGCAGACACCGCTGATGATTTTTGCTGAGCCGGGCCTGGATGTGCGGCCTACTTTGCGTGCTCTTGAAAATCAGAGTGCGCGTGGGAAGAAGAGAGTTGTGGAAATAGATCTTCTTTCCGAAGAATTTCCGGCGGGCGTAGGCCGCAGGCTCTTCGGCTCGGCGGAGCCTGCCGGCCACAACCTGGGGGCTCTCGCCGACGAGAGTCTCGGTCTCATCGTCATCCGTGCGCCGAGCGCATTGCCCTCCACCCTTAAGCGGCGTCTTGCGCGCGCCTTGAGTGACGGCAGTTTCCTCGTTCCCGGCAGCCGCCGGAAGGTCCCAGTCCTGCCGCGTGTGGTGCTTGTATCCGACGATTGGGATCACGGGCGCGACCACGACCATGGGGCCGGTGCGGAACTGGCCCGTATATTGGCCGGTTGGACCTTGCGGGTGCCGCCGCTTCGGGACCGTATCGAGGACCTCATGGCCGTACTCGATAAACTCTCTGAAGAGCTTGCGCCCGCGTCGCCCGGGCGCAGCGATTTTTCGACTGCAGCACGAAAGCTTATGACGGCACATACCTGGACCGAAAACGAAGCCGAATTGAAGCGGCTCCTTGGAACTTTAGCCGGCCGGAAGCTTACGCATCAGATTCAGCCAGAAGAACTGGCCGGCCTACTCGAGAGCGACGATGGAGATGAAGCGGACGCGCGGACGGAAAAACGCCGAGTGGTCGATGCTCTCTGGCGGAACGGATTTCACCGGACCCGTACGGCCGAGGCGCTCGGGATCTCGCGCAAGACGCTTTACAACAAGATGGCGAAATATGGACTGAAAGGTTAAGGGGACGCGGGGAAGTCCTGTTGAGCCTTTAGTGGAGCGGGGCGGCAGACGACGCCATCCAGTGCCTCCGGCCAGAGTGTCTCGTGCGCAACTTCGCTCTCTGCGGCGAGACCCAGGAGTGGGCCTTTCCAGTCTACCGCCCGGATAGCTTCGAGGACTTCTCGCGCGGCTGCGCCACGCTGGCGGAATGACGGAAAGCCGGCCGCAAAATCGGCCACCGGAGGGATCACAAATACCGCGTCTGGATTGACCCGGATTGCGGCGCTCGCCGCTTCCGGACTTGCGACCACGGCCAGAACCCGGAAGCCCGATACGCTCAAGTGACGAAGCCGCTCAATCTCAAGAGTTCGGTCAAGACCGACATCGCCGAGGAGCTGTACAAATTCCTGATCCTGCTGTTCGACTGTAGGCAGGTTTGCGATCCAATTGATTCCGGCTTCGCGCAGCCTTTTCGTTTCGGCTTCGGCATTGAAAAAAGGATCGGCGAGAAAGAGCCCCAAAGCTCTCGCTTCCATCTGCCATGGCGCGGAGTGCACCTCGGAGATCAAGCCGGACGCGCCACTGTGGTTGGGCAATAGCAGGGCAATTTCGTCCGGCATTCCACTGTCCGAAAATCGGGGTCTTGCGGTTAGAATGGCGGGCGGTAAAGCGGCTGAACCCCACGAAGACTCGGCACGCAAGGTAATGTTCCAGCTTAAATGATTCCGCAACATGGTATGTAAATTACCCAATATTACCCAAAACCGCAATTAAACCGGCTTGTGAGCAATAATTTTACTCTCCACACTCAAACCAAGGCCAAAAAGGCACTATGGGACGTCGCCGCGCAAGCCCCGGGACACTCACCCCGAAGCTAAAGACCGGACAATCCCATAAAAAAACGCCGTCCTGCTGGAACGAGACGGCATCGAGGGAGGCACGAGAGATCATGGTTTCCATGACCTTGATGATGCATTGGCAGTCGGTTTCGCCGGCGTCATTGCTCCGTTGCAGATCTGGCGGCAACTCCAGTCAGAGGAGTATCTGTAGCCGCGCCTTTTCTCTTTCTGATCGACAAAATGCAAGCAGCGTCCCTCTCCGGGCCACCCCAACGGGGAGCGCAGACCTTTGAGGAAGTTTATCGAACGTCATACCTTCTGGGCGATCGTTATCCTGCTTGTGGCGGGTATCTTTCTTTGGATGATTTTTGCGGTTTGGCCGGACTGGTTGGTCTCGGCGCTCGGCCGCAAAAAAACCTTTGTGAATACCTTTCTCAACGGCTTGACGCTCGCTGGTCTTTATTTCCTGGTGGCTAGCGGCTTCACCCTCGTATTCGGGCTGATGCGCAACGTTAACCTGGCGCACGGCTCCATGTATCTCCTGGGTGCCTACATCGGTTACGAGGCGGCGGAAGCCTCTGGCAATTGGTTCGTCGGTCTCGGTGTGGCCTTCATCGCGATCGCTGTGACCGGTATTTTGCTGCAGGTGCTGGTGTTCCGGCGGATGGAGGGAGACGATCTGCGCCAGACCCTCGTCACCATCGGGGTTTCCATCGTGGCAGCGGATCTAATGCTCGCGGTCTGGTCCGGCACGACCTATCAGTTTGCGCCGCCGGAGTGGCTGTTCGGAGCTGCCGAGCTACCGATCATCTCGACCATCCGCTCATCAGGGCAAGAGGTTTTCATCAAGTATCCGGTCTACCGCCTGGCTGTGCTGGGGGTTGCCATCGCGGTCGGCATTGCACTCTGGCTGTTTCTTAACCGAACGCGTATCGGCATGATGATTCGCGCCGGCGTGAACGACCGCGACATGCTGGCGGCGAGCGGGGTCAATGTGCAACTCGTCTTCGCGCTGGTCTTCGCCATTGGCGCAGGGCTTGCCGGTTTCGCCGGCGTGATCGGCGGCACCGCGCTCTCGATCGCGCCGGGGGAGGATATCCGCTATCTGCTCGCGTCGCTCGTTGTCGTAATCGTCGGCGGTATGGGCTCGGTGCCCGGCGCGGCCATAGGCGCACTTCTGATCGGTTTGGCCGAGCAATTCGGGCTGGCTTACTTCCCGACCTACGGCGTTGTCCTGACCTTTCTGATCATGGTCGTGGTGCTCGCGGTACGTCCCCAGGGTATCATGGGGAACAGCTGAGCAATGGCCGATCTCTCTCTCATCGCAGGCAAAAGCCGGTTACCGAACATTCATCCCGCGGCGCTGGTCGCCGCAGTCTTTTTGCTCTTTTACCCGGCTTTCGCGTCCAATTTTTTCATCTTCCAGGTCGGTGCCTATACGCTGGTGCTCGGCACAATCGCCTTGTCGCTGATGATGTTGGCCGGTTACGGCGGGATGGTCAGCCTGTCCCAACTGACCGTGGCTGGCCTTGCGGGTTATCTCATGGCGATTCTTGGGGAGAATTCGGTCGGGGTCATGGGGCTGGGCTGGCCCTGGTGGCTCACGGCTCTGACCGCAATTCTCGCAGCCTCGGTCTTCAGTGCGCTGATCGGGGCGATCTCGGTTCGGACCGAGGGCATTTACACCATCATGATCACTCTGGCGATTGCCGTCGCCTTTTTCTATTTCGTCCGCCAGAACTACGTCATTTTCAATGGATTTACCGGCTATGCGGGTGTTGAGCCACCGGTGCTCTTTGGCATCTATTGGCGTGACCCCACGCCCTTCTATTACCTGAGCCTCGCGGTTGCGGCCTTCTTCTTCTTTGCAGTGCTTTACGGCGCCCGCTCGACCTTCGGCCTTAGTCTGCAGGCGATCCGCGATAACCCCAGGCGCATGCGCGCGATCGGCTACGATGTCACTCTGCACCGGATCTTCGCCTATTGGCTGGCTGGTTTGATTGCCGGAACCGCCGGAGTTCTGATGGTCTGGTTCAACGGTCGCATCTCGCCGGGCTCGGTGGGTGTCGATATCGTCATCGATATTCTGGTCATCGCGGTGGTCGGTGGCATGCGCCATCCGATCGGACCCTTCATCGGTGCGCTCGCTTTCGTTCTCTTGGAAAACTTCGCCATCGATCTAATCGACCGGGAGCGCTTCAACACGGTCATCGGTCTTGCTTTTCTACTGGTCGTTCTCTTTTCACCGGACGGCCTGCTCGGGCTTTGGATGCGTATCAAAAACGCGCTGAAGCTCAAGCGACGCACACTGCCGGAAAGCGGCGGTGGGCAGTAACCGGGATCAGGCAGATTCGCCCGAACACGGTCAACCCACAATAGGGAGGAACAAAATGATAACCGATAAAAGGACAGTGATAGCGGCAGCCGTCGCGGCCATGCTCGCCGGCCCGGCAATGGCGCAGGACGACTCAGTCAAGATGGGGGCGCTTGCCACCCTGGAAGGCGCCTTCACGGTGCTGGGCGAGGATTCCATGCGCGGCGTCAGAATGGCGCTGGAGGAATTCAAGTACACGGCCGGCGGTAAGAAGATCGAGCTGATCACCGGTTCGTCGGATGCATCGCCGGACAGCGCGATCCGCGCCACCCGTAAGCTGGTCGAGCAGGACGGTGTTCAGGTCTTGGTGGGACCCTTGTCAGGGTCCGAAGGCCTTGCGGTCAAGGATTACGCTAAAACTCAGCCGAACGTCACGTTCTTGAACGGCTCGTCCGCGGCTCAGGACACAACGCTGCGTGACCCCGCAGAGAATTTCTTCCGCTTCGGCACCGAGGGTGCACAGTGGATGGCGGGACTGGGCGAATATGTTTACAAGGAAAAAGGCTATCGCAGTATTGCCGTGCTGGCCGAAGACTATTCTTTCCCTTACACCCAGGTCTTCGGCTTCCTGGAGCCCTTCTGCCGTCTCGGCGGCGAGGCGCCAGCCGACGCCCGCTTCTGGGTGCCGATCGGCAACAAGGATTATTCCTCTGTGATCGCCGCTTTGCCGGACGATGTCGACGCCATTTACGTGGCGCTGGGCGGTGCCGACGCGGTTAACTTCCTGACTCAATACGAACAGGCCGGTGGCGATCTGCCTCTGGTTGGCGGTTCCATTACGGTTGACCAGACTGTGCTCGGTTCGAAGGGCAGGACCCGTGATTTTGTAATCGGCACACCTTCGGCAGGTCCAATCTCCGACACCTGGGACGATCCAAAGTGGCAGGCCTTTGTCGAGGCTTATAAAACGCAGTTCCCTGATGGTTTCCCGTCACCGTCGCTCTTTGCGCATGCCTACTATATCAACACCAAGGCAGCACTGCTGGCGCTCGATGAAGTCGGTGGCGATTTGTCCGATGGCGGCAAGAAATATCGCGAGGTGCTCTCCAATCTCTCCTTCGAGACCCCAACGGGTATGGTCAAACTGGACGAGCGGCGCAACGCGATTGCCGACATTTTCCTGACCGAGGTCTCGGAAGGTCCGGACGGCAATCTGCTGAATAAGACCATCAAGGTGATCCCGGAGGTCAGCCAGACCCTGGGCGTCTCCTATGATGAGTTCCTGAAGTACGGCCCGGTCAGCCGTGAAAACCCGAAGTGCGGCTGAGACTTAAGAGTTAAGGCTGACTTAAATGCTTAGGACCGACGCCCTTACCCGCCTGCAGAGTACCGGCCAGTATGCGCTGGAACTCGAGGCCGTCAGCCGCCACTTCGGCGCGCTGGTGGCTCTGGCGGACATCAACCTGACCGTCAAGGCGGGTGAGCGGCGTGCGGTTCTGGGTTCTAACGGAGCTGGCAAGACCACGCTCTTCAACGCGATTACCGGCGATTTTCCGCCGACCACCGGCCGGGTGAGACTGTTCGGAGAGGATGTCACGGATCTTTCGATCCATGAACGGATCCGGCGGGGCTTACGGCGCACCTATCAGATTTCGCTGCTTTTCGATGGCCTGAGTGTCGTCGACAATGTTTATCTGGCCTGCCGGGGTGCCAGCCGGGGCAGGCTTTCTTTGCGGCGTCCGAAGCCGGACGACGCTATGACCCACGCGGCGGAGACCTTGCTCGACGCCGTGCACCTCGGCGCCGAGCGCGAGAGCCTGGTCTCCGAACTCAGTCATGGGCAGCAGCGGCAGCTTGAAATTGCGCTCGCGCTGGCCGGTGCACCGCGCTTTATTCTCTTTGATGAACCGGCCGCCGGTCTTTCCCCGACTGAGCGCAGCGAGCTGATCGAGATTCTGCAGTCGCTGCCCACTCACATCGGCTTTATCATTATCGAACATGACATGGACGTGGCTCTGCGCGTAGCAGAGAGCGTGACCATGATGCACAACGGACGGATCTTCAAAGAAGGCAATCCGGAGGAGATCGAGAACGATCCGGAAGTTCAGGAACTCTACCTGGGAGGTGGACATGCCTGAGCGCCGGAGAAGCAGAAAACCCGCGGATGCGGTTCTTCAGATACGCGATCTGCACGTCTTTTACGGTAGCTCCCATGCGCTGCAGGGTGTCGACTTCACTCTGGAACACGGCGTTCAGGCCATCGTCGGCCGCAACGGTATGGGCAAGACGACCCTCTGCAACGCCATCATGGGGCTGGTGCCCGCCAGCCGAGGGTCGATCCGCTTCCACGGTGATGAGCTGACCAAGCTGCCGCCCCATCGTATTGCAACGCATGGGATCGGCTACACACCGCAGGGACGGCGGCTCTGGCCGTCGCTGACCGTCGACGAGCATATGCGCCTCTCTGACCGCGGCGGCAGCACCTGGACCGTGGAGCGTGTCTACGACACCTTTCCAAGACTGGCGGAGCGCAAGAACAACGGCGGCGGACAGCTCTCCGGCGGCGAGCAGCAGATGGTTGCCATCGCCCGTGCCCTCCTGCAGGACCCGGAGTTGCTGGTTCTCGACGAGCCGACCGAGGGACTCGCACCGGTCATCGTCCAGCAGGTCGAGGACATGCTCGCGCAGCTTAGCGAGGAGGGCGATGTTTCGATCCTGCTCATCGAGCAGAATATCGGCGTGGCGACGGCCATTGCCGAAAACGTCGCAATCATGGTGAATGGCAGGATCAATCGCGTTTTACCTGCGGGCCAGCTCGCCAACGACCGGACGCTGCAGGAGCGACTTCTGGGTGTTGGCCGTCATTCCCACGAAGACGTGGATCTTACGAGCTTTGACGAAGTGGCGGTTACGCCGGAGCCTGAGAGAGATGAAGTTGGCACTTCGCCCGATGTGGTTTCCCTGCCCCTGCAGGAGAGCGAACCGCAGCGCGTTCTCTATGTTCCGCCGACACGCTGGTCGAACGCTGCCTGGAGGGAGAGGGGGGACGAGAACGCCATAGAGTCCCCGGTCCAAACCTCCGCAAAGGACAAAGATACAGCGGCCCGGAGCCGTCCCTTCGATGTTAAGCCCGAGCCGATGTACGCCGAAGCGCTCACGCCGCTTTCGCAGCTTCGCGGTCAAGAGGTGCTGGTCGTGGGTACCTTTGACACCAAAGGTGCGGAACTTCGCTATATCCGCGACCGGATCGCCAGCCAGGGCTTAAGAGTGCGGACGATCGACCTTGCGACCTCCGGCAAAGCCTCCAGCGCCGACGTGCCGCCGCATATGATCGCGACTTATCACCGGGGTGGCGCCAGTGCGGTCTTCACCGGTGACCGCGGTGGATCGGTCCGCGCCATGGCAATGGCCTTCGAGGCCTGGATCCAACGGCAGCAGGGGATCGGCGGGATAATCTCTGCGGCGGGGTCCGGTGGCACGGCGCTGGCAACGCCGGCGATGCGGCGCCTTCCCGTGGGCATTCCAAAGGTGATGATCTCGACCGTGGCTTCCGGCGATGTCGGCCAATATGTCGGGCCTTCCGATATCATGATGATGTATTCGGTAACCGACGTTCAGGGGCTCAACCGCATCTCCAAGCAGGTTTTGGCCAACGGCGCGAACGCACTGGCGGGTATGGTCAAGCAGTCGAAAAACCTGCCGCAGCAGTCGGAAGATCACGATCTGCCAGGTCTCGGCCTGACCATGTTCGGCGTGACCACCACCGCGGTCAGCCAGATCACGGCCCGATTGAAAAGCCACTACGATTGCCTGGTTTTCCACGCGACCGGCGTCGGTGGACGCTCCATGGAGAAACTGGTCGACAGCGGGATGCTGAGTGCAGCGATCGATCTGACGACGACTGAGATCTGCGACATGATGATGGGCGGCGTCTTCGCCGCCGACGAGGATCGCTTCGGCGCCTTCATCCGCACGCGCATTCCCTATGTCGGCTCGGTCGGTGCGCTCGATATGGTGAACTTCGGCGCGCCTGAAACCGTACCGCCGAAGTACAAAGGCCGGATCTTCGTCGAGCACAATCCGCAGGTCACACTCATGCGCACCACGGCGGAGGAGAACCGGCGCATGGGAGAATGGATCGTCGAGCGCCTGAACAAGATGGAGGGGCCGGTGCGTTTTCTGATCCCGGAAGGCGGGGTCTCTGCGCTCGATGCCCCGGGACAGCCATTCTATGACCCGGAGGCCGACCGCGCGCTCTTCGATGCCATCACGAGCGGCTTTAAGGAGACAGGAAACCGCCGCCTCCTGCGTCTGCCGCAGAACATAAACGACCCGGCCTTCACCGATGCGGTGATCGCCGCCTTAGCTGAAATCGATAGTTACCTTGGGAGAGAGCGACATGCCGCGCTTTGAACGTTCGGACCTGCTGGAAAAGTTTCAGCAAATGAAAAAAAACGGCCAACCTATTATCGGCGGCGGCGCGGGCACCGGCCTCTCGGCCAAGTGCGAAGAGGCGGGCGGGATCGATCTGATCGTGATCTATAACTCGGGTCGCTATCGCATGGCGGGACGCGGCTCGCTATCCGGTTTGATGGCTTACGGGAACGCTAACCAGATCGTCATGGAGATGGCGTCGGAAGTTCTGCCGATGGCCCCTAACACGCCGGTCCTGGCCGGTGTTAACGGCACCGATCCTTTCTGTGTTTTCGACAGCTTTCTCGACGATCTTAAGCGGATCGGCTTTTCCGGTGTGCAGAACTTCCCCACCGTTGGCCTGATCGACGGCACCTTTCGCGCCAACCTCGAAGAGACCGGCATGTCCTACGGGCTGGAAGTGGACATGATCCGAATGGCCCATGAAAAGGACATGTTCACCACGCCTTACGTTTTTAACGAGGACGACGCCACGGCCATGGCCAAGGCCGGTGCCGACATCGTGGTCTGCCATCTCGGTTTGACGACCGGCGGCTCGATCGGTGCGGAGACCTCGCTCAAACTTGAAGACTGTCCCGCATTGGTCGACGCCTGGGCCTCGGCGGCCCTGCGGGTCAACCCGGATATTATTGCGCTGGTACACGGCGGTCCGGTCGCTATGCCTGACGACGCCACCTACGTTCTCAACAACACCGAAGCCTGTCACGGGTTCTACGGTGCCTCCTCGATGGAGCGCCTGCCGACCGAGATTGCGCTGACGGAACAGACCCGGGCCTTTAAGGCCATCGGCGGTCGCTGAAGGGAGGGAAACATGACAAGCGGATTGATTGGCGCGGTCATACTCTGGCTGATCATTGCGATCATTGGCATTGCGGTGGTGGTGTATCTCTTGCACTGGCTCTATCACCGTTCAACGAAGGAGGTGTCCTTCGTCCGCACCGGTTTCGGCGGAGAAACGGTCGTGATCAATGGCGGCGCGCTCGTGCTTCCGATCGTTCACGAGGTGACGCCGGTCAATATGAATGTCGTGCGTATCCCGGTACGCCGCAGCAAAGATGAGGCGGTCATCACCCGTGACCGCATGCGCGTCGATATCGAAGCCGAATTTTTTGTCCGTGTCGCGCCGAAGGCCGAGGCGGTGTCCGCTGCAGCGGCAACGCTCGGCAGGCGTACCATGGACCCGGACGGACTGGGGGATCTCCTTTCCGGCAAGTTCATCGGCGCGCTGCGCTCTGTCGCTGCTGAGATGTCTCTCGACGAGATGCATGAAAAGCGCGGCGACTATGTGGTCGAGGTCGAAGCCCGCGCCATGGATGTTCTGGCGCGCAACGGTCTGGAACTGGAATCCGTGGCGATCACGGATCTCGATCAGACCGATCTGGAGTTCTTCAATCCAGCCAACCGCTTTGACGCGGAAGGCCTGACCCAGTTGATCGAAGCCATCGAGGCTCGTCGTAAGGCCCGCAACGATATCGAGCAAGGCTCCATGGTTGCGATCAGAAGCCGAAACCTGGAGGCCGAGAAAGCCACGCTAGACCTGGAGCGGGAAAGCGAAAACGCCCGTCTGTCCCAGGAACGCGATATTGAAGCCCTGCGTGCCGCCCAGCGGGCAGAGATCGTCCGCGAGCAGGTCGAACGGGAAGCCGAAGCGGCGCGCGCGCGTATTTCCACAGAGCAGGAAACACGCAAACGCGAGATCGAGCGGCGCATTGCGCTGGAAGATACGGAGATCAAGGCGCAGGAAGAGGTCGAGCAGGCCCGTATCGCGCAGGAGCAGGTCCTGGACAAGGCTCGTATCGAGCGTGAGAAGCTGCTGCGGTCGCAACAGATCCAACAGCGCCATGCCACCGAAGTTGCCGAGATCTCGGCGAATGAAGATATCGAGCGGGCCAGGATCGTTTCTGAACGTCAGCTCCGGGAAGCGCGCATTGTATCTGAGGAGGAAACTCAGGCCCGGGAGATCGCGCGCGGACAGCAGATCGAGTCCGCCGAGATTGCCGCACGGCAATCCGTCGAGGCCGCGCGCATTCAGCAGGAACAGGCGCTCGATAAGGCCCGTATCGAGCGGGAGAAGCTGTTGAAGTCGCAGCAGATCGCGCAGCAGCAGGCGACTGAAGAGGCCGAAATCTCCGCCCGCGAGGAGGTTGAGCGGGCGCGTATCGCCTCAAACCGAGGTCTGGATGAGGCCCGTATTTTGCTTGAACGTGACCTCAAGCGGCTGGACGTCGAGCGGCAACAGGTCATTGAGCTGGCAGAACTGGACAAAGAGATTGCTTTGCTGAACAAGCAATCCGACGAGGCGGCGACCCGGGTCGCGACCGAGGCTGCCCGGGCCGAAGCGGTCATGGCTGAGGAGAAGGTCGCGACTGTGCGTGAGACCGAGGTGGCGGACCGTTTGGCGGCGATCGACCGTTTGTTGGCCGCCAAGGATGCCGATACGGCGAAGATCGCCGCCGAGGCTGAGAAGGTTCGGGCCGGCGTTGCCGCCGAAGCGCAAAGGCTGATGAACGAGGCTGAAAACGTCCTGACCGACGACGCCCGGGCCAGCCTGCTGCGCGGTAAGATGATCGAACGCCTGGAGGGGATTGTCCGTGAGTCGGTACGGCCCATGGAGAACATCGAAGGCATTAAGATCCTGCACGTCGACGGCCTTGGCGGCGGTGGCGGGAACGGCGCTCCGCGCTCGCCTACCGACGAGGTGATTGAGAGCGCGCTGCGCTATCGCGCCCAGGCCCCGCTGATCGACGAGATGATGAAGGAGATCGGGGTCGAGGGTTCGAATGTCGCGCGGATGGGCGACGTCTTCCGCGCCGCGCGGGATGCCCAAAGCCTGGCCAAGAATACCAAAGACACCAAGAAGGACGATTAGGTTATGGCGGAGGTCTATACCTCCTCGATCATCAATGCGCCGGCCGAACGGGTCTGGGCACGTATCCGTGACTTCAACGCTCTGCCGGCCTGGCATCCTTTGATCGCCGAGAGCCGGATTGAAGGCGGCGCGCCCTCTGATCAGGTCGGTTGCGTTCGGGATTTCCGGCTGAGGGACGGAGGACGCATTCGGGAGAAGCTGCTGGCCCTTTCCGACTACGAATTCTCCTGCAGCTATTCGATCCTGGAAAGCCACATGGGAGTCGAAAACTATGTGGCGACCCTGAAGCTCACACCGGTGACCGACGGCAACCGCACCTTTGCCGAATGGTCGGCGGAGTTTGACTGTGCGGCGGAGGCGGAATCCCAACTGGTGTCGGACATCGGCGGCGATGTTTTCCAGGGCGGGTTCGACGCCTTAAAAAAACACTTCGGCACGTAAGATGGTCGAAGTCCGCCGCTCCACAGTCATAGATGCCCCGATTGAAGAGGTCTGGAGAATCCTGCGTGACTTCAACGGCCACGACCGCTGGCATCCTGCGGTTGCCGAGAGCAGGCTCACCGGCGCCAGGTTTACGGACCAGGTCGGGTCGGTTCGGGATTTCCGGCTGACCGGCGGTGAGCGGGTCAAGGAGCAACTGCTGAGCCTCTCTGATAAGAGCCGCAGTTTCAGCTACGCAATTGTCGAGAGCGATGTGCCGCTTAATGACTATGTTGCCCATGTAGCCTTGAAGCCGGTAACCGACGGGCGGCGGACCTTCTGGGATTGGCGATCGAAGTTCCGCCCGCCCGCAGGACGTGAGCAGGAGCTGGCGCAGCTGGTTGCAGAAGGAGTCTACGATGCCGGCTTCTCGGCAGTCCGTGCGCTGGTTTCTGGATCTGCCAGTCGGTCTGCGCATCCGGCTTCACCTGCTGCGGGATCGATTGAGGGGCAGGCCATTGTCGTCCAGCGCCACGGTGGCCCGGAAGAGCTGGTCATGGAGACCGTTCAGGTGCCGCCTCCCGGATCCGGCGAGATCAGGTTGCGCCACACGGCCATCGGCGTGAACTTTATCGACGTCTATTGCCGCACCGGATACTTCGATTTGCTGAAGCCGCCGGGCGTGCCCGGAATGGAAGCTGCGGGGGTTGTCCTCGATGTCGGACCAGGCGTGACCCATCTGCGTGTCGGGGACCGGGTCGGCTATGCCTGCCCACCGGTGGGCGCTTACGCCAGTCATCGGACCATGCCGGCTGATCTGGTCTTCCAATTGCCTGAAGATGTGAGCGACGAGACCGCCGCCGCAAGCTTGCTGAAGGCTATGACTGCGGAGTTTCTGCTCCACCAGGTACATCCTTTGCAGGCGGACGAGACCGTCCTGGTCTACGCACCCGCGGGCGGGGTTGGCCGAATGCTCTGTCAGTGGGCCTCGCATTTGGGCGCACGCGTCATCGGTGCGACCTCCAGCCCCGAGAAAGCGGCGGCAGCGCGGGCCGCTGGGGCAGAGACTGTGATTCTTCCCGGCGAAATCAGTCTCGAAGCACAGGTGATGGAAGTGACCGCTGGCCATGGCGCCGACGTTATCTTCGACGCGGTAGGACGTGACAGCTTTGGGCATTCCCTGCGGGCGCTTGCAATCCAGGGGCATCTGGTCAGCTACGGTCAGGCTTCAGGACCTGTGGGCACCTGGGATATCGGTGCGCTTTCGTCACGTTCCGCCACCATCTCGCGTCCGAACTTCGGGCACTACACCGACACACCCGAGAAGGTGCACGAGATTACGTCGCGTGTCTTCGATGCGCTGCGCGCCGGCGTGATCAGCGTTGAGATCGGTCAACGCGTTGCGCTCGCGGACGCGGCAAAGGCGCATCGTGATCTGGAGGGGCGCAGCACTACAGGGTCGACAATTCTCATACCGGGGGAAAGCTCGTGAAAGTAGCCGTCTTTGAATGGAACGGAATCAGGCGTGTAGGGCAGGTGGACGAAGCCGCGCAGACAGTGGCGCCCTTTGATCTGCCTCTCGATGCCGCACGCGAAGCAGGGGTCACGGTCCTGATCGGCCGGCCGCTGCCGCCGACGGGAACGCCTATCGCGCTGTCGGACGTAACCCTCTGCGCACCGGTGCCGCGGCCCAGGCGGAACGTCTTCTGTGTCGGCAAGAATTATCACGAACATGCCCAGGAGTTTGCCTCCTCCGGCTTCGACAGCTCGGCGGCCAAAGGGGCAGTGCCAGAGTACCCGATCGTCTTTTCCAAGACACCGGAGAGCGTGATTGCCGCCGGCGCGCCGGTCAAAATCGATGCATCGGTGTCGGAGGCCATCGACTACGAAGCCGAACTCACCGTCATCATCGGCAAGGGCGGACGCAACATCCGGACCGAGGACGCCCTGTCGCACGTTTGGGGCTACACCATCGTCAATGACGTCACGGCGCGAGATCTTCAGGGCCAGCACAGCCAATGGCTGATCGGGAAGTCTCAGGACAGCTTCTGCCCCATGGGCCCCTGGGCCGTCACCGCCGATGAAATGAACCTGGAAGATGCGGCGATCCGTTGCTGGATCAATGGCGAACTCCGTCAGGACTCCAACGTCAAACTTCTGATTTTTGATGTATCCACCATCATCGCGGCGATCTCGAACGGTCTGAGCCTGATGCCCGGAGATGTGATCGCCACCGGCACGCCCGCCGGTGTCGGGATCGGGTTCAACCCGCCGAAGTACCTCAAGCCAGGTGACAAGATGTCCGTTGAGATCGAGGGGATTGGCCGCCTGGACAACCCGGTGGAGGCTTTCTGAGTCATGGTCGATATCAAGCTGGGGAGTATGGTGAGCGAGGTTGCCGGAGATGGGCCGGTCGTCGTGTTGATTCACGGTCTGGGAGGAAGCTCCAACACCTTCCAGCCTTTGATGCCGTCCTTGCATGGTTTCCGGGCGATCCGTCCCGATCTGCCGGGGGCCGGCAGGTCGGACATGCGGCCTGGGCTTGCCGGGCTGAAAGGGCTCGCCGCCGCCGTCTCTGAAATGCTGCGGGCACAGGCAATTACAGCAGCGCACTTTGTCGGCCATTCCATGGGCACGGTCATCTGCCAGGAGCTTGCCGTATCTCAAGCTGACCTGGTCACGAGTATGACTCTTTTCGGGCCGATCCTCGAGCCGCCGCCCGCCGCCCGCCAAGCTCTCCAGGCGCGTGCGGAGGAAGCCCGCAAAAACGGCATGGCCGGCATCGCGGACGCCGTCTCAAATGTCAGCCTCTCGGCGACGACCAAAGAGAGAAACAGCGCGGTTGTCGCCTTTGTGCGAGAGAGCCTCATGCGCCAGGATCCCGCCGGGTACGCCCGGCACTGCGAAGCGCTGGCCGACATGCGGCCGCCGGATCACAGCGCGATCTCCTGTCCGACCCGGCTGGTCACTGGAGCGGAAGACGTGGTCGCGCCGCCTCAAATGGGTGAGCAGCTGGCTCAACGTATCGCGGGGTCCGAATTGCATGTTCTGCCAAACTGCGGTCATTGGACCATGATGGAAATGCCGTCAGAGGCAGCGGAGCATCTGTCTTTGCAACTGGGTGAAAACTGATCCGAAAAAGCGGAATGGAAGGAAGCAGCCATGGCCGATACAAACTATACCGATTGGGGTGGCGGGCGCAGCTCGTTGAGCGAAAACGCCATCACCTTTACCAATGTCCGGGTTCTCGATGCCACCGGCGAGGCACCTTACAGCGGTGAGGTCGTGATCGAGGGTAACCGTATCAAGTCTGTGAGCCGTTCGAGTGGCGGGTATGCCTGGGGCAACGGCGGCGGCCAGCGGATCGATGGGCGTGGTGCGACCCTTATGCCGGGCCTGATCGATGCGCACCTCCATCTGAGCTGGAACAATGCGCCCGGAATCGCGCCGATCCAGATGATGCCGTTGGAGGAGCATGTTCTGGTGACCGCCGAGATGGCGAAAATCTTGCTTGATGCCGGCTTTACCGCAGGGCGAGGGGCTGCGGCCGCCAAACATCGGCTCGACGTCGTGATCCGTGACTTTATCAACCAGGGACGAATTCCCGGCCCGCGCTACACCGCGGCTGGTCCCGAGATCACGACCGTGGGCGGTCTGGGCGATACATCACCGCCCCACATCCAGCATGAAGGCATGAATCTGGGTATCGTCGTCTCAGGTCCCGAGGAGATCCGGCGGACCGTGCGCGAGCTGATCAAATACGGTGTCGATACCATCAAACTCAATCTTTCCGGGGAGGAGATCACCGGCATGGGCGCGGAAGAAACGCCTATGTCGGAGGAAGAAATCGCGATGGCGGTGAGAGAAGCACGCGTGCGCGGGAAGTCTCTTGCCGCCCACGCCCGCTCGTCGGAATCCGTCAAGCAATGTGTCAGGCATGGCATTGAATACATCTATCACGCCTCCTTCGCTGATGAAGAAGCGCTTGATATGCTCGAGGCGGTCAAGGACAAGCATTTCGTTGCGCCGGGTCTTGCCTGGCTGATCAACACCTCGCGCAATGCCGGGGACTATGGGATCAAGCCGGGCACGCCGATCACCATCGCCTATGAGCGGGAATTGGAAATGGCGGTTGAGACCATGAAAAAGATGCACAAGCGGGGCATCCGGGTCCTGATCGGCGGTGACTACGGCTTCGCCTGGACCCCGCAGGGAACCAACGCCACGGACATTCATACCTTCGTTGATCTGCTGGGCATGTCGCCCATGGAGGCAATCCAGGCTGCCACCAAATATGGCGGCCAGATCATGGGGATGGGCAATGAGCTGGGCATGATCCGCGAGGGTTATCTGGCCGATCTGCTGCTGGTGGACGGAGACCCCATCGCCGACGTGCGGATCCTGCAGGACAAGAACCGGCTGCTCGCGATTATGAAAGACGGCAAGTTTCACAAGGCACCGACCAGTCATGTCGCGGGAATGCGGGTCACGGCATAGGAGGCAATTTGTAAGTTTGCCCTCTCAGGATCGCGAGACCGGTCGGTAACGCGAGCTGCTCTGAGGCTCCGACAGTATACCCGCGGGCTTCCGCCGGGGCCTGACGGGTGGACTCCGTTTCGTCTGCGTCACATAACCAAAATTTTTCTGAAAACTTTTTGTCACAAAGCTTCTCTAGAGATGGTCGCGCCGAGGAGCTATTAATTCCGTTCCCCCGCATATGCCTGCTTTTTGAGGCGCGGATACCGAATCAGTACCCTCGAATGAAGTCGTCCCTGATGCACCGGCGCCCTGTCCGGTATGCGCACTAGGGTCTGTTGAGGTTTAGGATACCGCCGGGGTTGGCCAGAGCTAAATCAAGATTAGGAGCGAGGAGGCAGAACATGTTGGGCATATTCAGCGACGAGCGACGCGAGCTTGATTTAGCTCTGGCCAATCCTTTCAGGACGGATCATATATTTTCAGCCCCTGCGTCGCGAGCGCCTTGTGTGGGGCCCGCCACACGGCGCCGCTCGCTCCTAGCCGCTGAAAACATATGATCCGCCACGACGATATCCTGAACCTCAACAGACCCTAGGTCTGGAGACAACGAATGGTGAATGTTGCGCTTAACGGTATGGGCCGGATCGGGAAGCTCGTCTTGCGTGCCTTCATGGAAGAGGGCTTAACCGGCAAGATCGTTTTGCTAAACGACGCTGTGGGCGATCCCGAGCAGCACGCCCATCTGCTTGAGTTCGACACGGTCCATGGCCGCTGGGACGCGAAGATTTCCCATGACTCGGAAAGCGTGACGATCAACGGCAACCGCATGCTGATGACGGGTGAGGCCCGGATCGGGGACCTGCCGCTCGGCGAGCTGGGCGTAGACCTGGTCGTTGACTGCACCGGTGTGTTTAAGACACAGGCGCTTTTGCAGCCCTATTACGATTCGGGTGTAAAAAAGGTCGTGGTGTCCGCACCTGTCAAGGAGGCACCTGCGCTCAATCTCGTGTATGGGATCAACCACGATCTCTATGACCCGGCTCGGCATCATCTTGTGACGGCGGCGAGTTGTACGACCAATTGCCTTGCGCCGGTTGTTAAGGTGCTGCATGAAGAAATCGGGATTCAGCACGGATCTATCACGACAATCCACGATGTCACGAATACACAGACTATGGTGGACCGACCGGCAAAGGACCTTCGGCGTGCCCGTTCGGCGCTCAACTCTCTAATCCCGACAACGACCGGTTCGGCAACCGCAATTACCCTGATTTATCCGGAGTTGAAGGGGCGCCTGAACGGCCATGCGGTCAGAGTGCCGCTTTTAAACGCATCTTTGACGGATTGCGTCTTCGAAATGCAGCGGCCCACATCGGTCGAGGAGGTGAACGGCCTCTTTCAAACCTGGGCCAATGGACCCTTGAAGGGTATTCTCGGCTACGAAACCCGTCCACTGGTCTCCGCCGACTTCGTCAACGATCCCCGCTCGGCGATCGTCGACGCGTTGTCGACAATGGTGGTCAACGGGACTCAGGTGAAGGTCTATGCCTGGTATGATAACGAATTCGGCTATGCTTGGCGTCTGGCCGATGTGAGCCGCATGCTGGCCCGATCGATTTGAGGTGTTGATGAGCGAGGCAGCAGCAAAGCGTCCGCCGGGACTGGCGGCCTATGCCGTGGTAACGCTGGCCTATTGGGCTTTTATGCTGACCGACGGCGCTCTGCGCATGCTGGTGCTGCTGCATTTTCACAGTCTCGGATTCAATGCGATTCAGCTCGCGTGGCTTTTCCTGCTCTATGAGTTCATGGGCATGGTCACAAATCTCTCGGCTGGCTGGATCGCCGCGCGCTTCGGTCTGACAAGCACACTCTACGCCGGTCTTCTGCTTCAAATCGGCGCTTTGCTTGCCTTGACACAGCTTGAGACAGAGTGGGCACTGCTGGTCTCCGTCATTTTCGTGATGGCGGTGCAGGGTGTCTCCGGCGTCGCTAAGGACCTTGCGAAAATGAGCGCCAAAAGCGCGGTCAAGATTTTGGCACCGGCAAACGAGCAAGGGGCATTGTTCCGTTGGGTCGCGCTTCTGACCGGGTCGAAAAACGCCGTTAAGGGTTTCGGGTTTTTGCTGGGTACCTTGCTGCTGGGCACGATTGGTTTTACGGCATCCGTTTTTGCGATGGCAATTGCCTTGGGCGTTGTCCTGCTCTCCGTCGTGGTTTTGATGCCGGGGGGCCTGTCTGGTGGAAAAAAAGGCGCCAAGTTCCGCGAGGTCTTTTCCAAGGACGCAAATGTGAACCGTCTGTCTGCCGCGCGTCTCTTTCTATTCGGCGCCCGCGACACCTGGTTTGTGGTTGGTATCCCGATCTATTTCTACAGTGTCTTGTCCGATGGCAGCGTGGCGGGAAACCGCGCCGCCTTTTTCCAGATCGGAGCTTTCATGGCGGTCTGGATTATCGGCTACGGCATCGTTCAGGCGGCCGCGCCGAAGCTTTTGCGTGCAAAGAGGAAGAGTCTCGCAGAAACAGTGCGGCATGCGCGCCTGTGGGTTGGTTGCCTGACGGTTATTCCGGCTGTTCTTGCCGGGGCCGTCTGGTTCGCTCAACCACAGAGCACCGCGGATTGGCTGACGGCGACCCTGGTTGGCGGACTGCTTCTCTTCGGTGCGGTTTTCGCGATCAACTCGTCCCTTCATTCCTATCTGATTCTGGCTTTCACCAGCTCGGCGCGCGTAACCATGGATGTGGGATTTTATTACATGTCAAACGCGGCAGGCCGGTTGCTCGGAACTCTGCTTTCGGGCCTGAGCTACCAATCCGGCGGCCTCATGCTCTGTCTGGCGACGGCGGCGGCGATGTCGTTCTTCAGTTTTCTCTGCGCGACGGGCCTCTCGAGGTCCAGCCTTTTGCACAGACCGTCGGTCTAAGACTTTGAACTGTCGCCAGCCGCTTTTTCGGACTCAAATCCGTGTTTTTGACGTAAGTGCAAAAACTTAGAAAACCGCTATACTCTTCCTGTACAGGTTGATCCGTGCCCCTGCAGGTGTGAGGGGTATGCTGCACTTTTGTGTCGGTTTCCGGCCTCGCAACTTGATTCAGCTCAATGCTGAAGAGCGTTCGTTAAAATATTACAACGCAAAGAAAAAATACGGTGTGGGTTATGCAGCGAAATGATGATGCTCAGATCGCTAAGGCTTCTGTACTCTTGGCGAGTGTGCCGGAGGATGTCGCCGAGACAATCCTGGCGCGGTCGGAAATTCGTGTCCTGGATCGTGGCGAGACGATCTTTCTGCAGGGCGAGCCCGCGGACAGTGTCTTTATCGTGCTCGAAGGCTGGGCGAAGCTGTTTCGGATTTCGCACAACGGGGCCGAGGCTGTGGTTGGTGTCTTTACTAAAGGCAGAAGTTTCGGTGAAGCAGTGGCATTCCGGAATGATGTCTACCCGGTCGGCGCCGAGGCGGTCACCGACTGCCGTCTGATGCAGGTTCGCGCGTCGATCATCCTCGATATGATGAAGTCCCGCCCAGAGGTCTGCACCGCGATGTTGGCCTCGACCTTCAAACATCTCCATGCGCTGGTTGCGCAGATCGAGCAATTGACGGCCCAGACCGGCGCCCAGCGTGTGGCTGAGTTTTTGATCGAGCTTTGTCCGGTCGATGAAGGGCCCTGTGCGGTCACTCTGCCATACGACAAGGTTCTGATCGCGGGCCGTCTGGGGATGAAACCCGAGAGCCTCTCGCGCGCCTTCGGTCGCCTGCGGGACACTGGCGTTAAGATCAGTCAGAACCATGCCGCGATCTCCGATGTGGCGCGCCTGCGCGACTATGTCGAGGAAGACCGCGCGACGGCCTGGAGCCGGGCGCAGTGAGTGGGCGGCTTGAAGCGGTTCTCACGGCAATCGACGAGGCCAATGCGGCGGACCCTACTCTGGAAGATGACGAAACGGGCAGGCAGCCTGCTGCGCTGCTATATGGACGCCGGATGTCGTCAGAACTGGCGCGGATCTGCCCTGAGGCTTCCGACATTCTGAAGATCGCCGCCCGCGGCCAGCATATCGAACGCTGGAAAACGCCGCGCAGCTCCTACCCGGAAGGAAAGGCGGGCTATTTTGCCTGGCGCAAGGGCCAGGGAGCCGCCCATGGGGCCCGTCTGGCCGGCCTGATGGCGGCGGAAGGCTATGACGAGGCGGATTGCACGCGTGTCGGGCAACTTCTGCGCAAGGAGGGGCTGAAGCGGGATGCTGAGGTCCAGATGCTGGAAGACGTGATCTGCCTGGTGTTTTTGCGCTGGTACTTTGCGGGTTTTGCAGAAGGCCGGGAGCCCGATCAGATCTTCCGCATTGTCTCCAAGACGGCGCGCAAGATGTCGGCTGAAGGCCGGGCGCGGGTTGCCGCGGAATTTGATCTGCCGCCTGAACTGGCGCCGGCCCTGGCGGTCTGACGGCCGTAGCGCTCTGATGCGAGTGCAGCAAGACCTGCTCATGACTCTCCCACTTCAATAGAAATCTCGCGCGAACGACTGAAATCGCACAAGCCTACGCCTAGTTGTCATGATTCCCTGCCAGTATGACGCGACTGTTACACTGCTGGCCGGAGAGAGTTGAGATGACGTTTGAAAAGACGTTCAAAATCGCGAGTTTCAATTGCTTTAATCTCGTACGTCCTGGCGTGCTTTACTACAATAAGCCTGCCTACAGCGAAGAGGAGTACCGGGAAAAACGGGACTGGTCAGCTCAGTTGCTTGAACGCACACAGGCTGATCTCGTTGGCTTTCAAGAAGTCTTCCATGAGGAAGCGTTGAAGGATCTCGTCGCGCGTGTACCGACTCTCACTGGTGGGACGGTCGTGGCTTTGGGTGCAAACCGTGAGGAAAACGAGATAGCGGGCACCACAAACCCGGCAATGCCGCGGGCAAGAATGCCAAAGGTCGGACTGGCGACTACACTCGAAGTGCTGGAGACGGCGGAAATTAAGAGCTTTCCTTCGAGCACGGACCTGCGGTTTCCAGACGTTGATCCCGTGACCGGTGAGGAAACGCTGGTCGAGCTGCCGCTGAGAAGCTTTCAGCGGCCTGTGCTGAAGGCCCGGGTCATGCTTCCCAATAGGCTTGCCGCAACAGTGTTTGTTGCGCATCTCAAGTCGAAGCGCCTGACACTCCTGGACGCCCAGAGCGAGGACACTGACAATCCGCTGCAAAAAGCTTTGGGGGCTGTGCGGTCTTTAGTGATCCGAGCTGCCGAGGCAGCCGCCCTGCGCTCGCTGGTGCTGGAGGTCGTCGATGATACGGACAGCAAGCGCGGCGAACCGGTGATTCTGCTTGGAGGTTTGAATGATTCCGATACCGCGATCTCCACACAGGTGGTCTGCGGCGGGCGCCCCTGGACCTTTGCGCCCTTTCTGCAACGCAAGCATATCTGGGACACCTTCCTCTACAACGTTCATGGACCGCAAGCCGAGCAGACTCTGTCCGGCCCACCTTATTCGCTAATCCACGACGGCCAGTACGAGGTGTTGGATCACATCATGTTAAGTCACGACTTCCATTGGCTGTACCGTGACAATATCGGGTCTTTTCAAAATGCCCATATCTTCAACGACCATCTTGTGGATGCAGCGCAACTCGACGAAGAAACCAGCCGAATTAGGAACGGTCACGGTGTACCGGTCGTGGAGGTTAAACTGAAAGATCAGCGTGGAACTGCTGCGTCGGGTTAGAGTTCAGGTAGCAGATAAAGCAGCAGAAGCAGCAACATATATCCGCCGATCACCAGGTTGAAGCCGCGGTACCACGAGGGTGCTTCTGCCAAACCCAGGTATCGGGCCAGGATAAGGCGCGCCTTCATGTAGGCAAGAAACAAGATCGCGGCTCCGGCAATCGGTCCGGCAATCCCTCGCGTTACAGAGTATGCGATGGCGGTGGTGGTGAGACTCAGGATCAATAACCAGATCCAGCTTTGCCAAAGTCTGTTTTGAAACAAGGTTTTCATCTCAGAAGGTAGATCACGGGAAATAGAAGAACCCAGATCAGATCCACCATGTGCCAGAAGGCGGTGCCGGTCTCCAGGTTGCGCGGGCTGTCGTACCGCGCGATCAAGCCCAGAATCACAATGCCTGCCACCACATGCGCCGCGTGAAAACCGGTGAGTAGGTAATAGAAGGTGAAAAAAGGGTGTGTCTCGGTGCCAATCCCCGCCGATAGTTTGTCGCTGTACTCGATCGCCTTGACCCAGAGAAAGATCCCGCCGAGCGCGGCGGCCGTGGCGAGCCAGAGCCGGGCCGATCTTTTGCGATTGTGAGAACGATCACGGTTTGCGAGTGCCGCACAAAGGCCGCTGGTCACCAAGACCGCGGTGTTGAGGCCGCCCGCAGCACGGTCGAGGTGATCCTGCGCGTCGGCAAATCCCGCCGGATCATTAATCCGCACCGCGAGAAAAGCCGCGAGCCCGGCACCGAAAACCAGCAATTCGCTGATAATCAGCACCCACATCATCAAGTCACCCGGCAGCTCTGCCAGGAGACCCTCTTCCTTAGGTTGGGAACTCATATTCTTTGACGGTCTTGATCGTGTTTTGCCTGGTTTTAGGGGCGTCGAACCCTCTCACCGGGCCTACAGGCCCGCTTTCGAGGCCTCTCCTGCCTAAAACCAGGCAAAACACGATCAAGACCATCAAGGAATATGAGTCCTCAACCTAGTTCCGCTCATGCGCCGACCAGATGCCGGTAGATCTCCGGCAGGGCCGTGGTCAATCGGTCCGGATCAGGGATCACGGCGTAGCCTCCGCGCCCGAAGATTCGCGAGAACCAGGATTTACCCTTGGCGTCGACAGTCACGCCGAAAACAGATTGCCCGGCGCGGCGGGCCTCGCGGATTGCCATGCGGCTGTCCTCGATCCCGTGTTGTCCTTCGTAGTGATCCAGATCGTTGGGTTTGCCGTCGGTGATGACAAGAAGCAGTCGACGCTGACGTGACTGGCGGGCGAGATCTGCTGAGACATGGCGGACGGCGGCACCGAGCCGGGTGTAAAATCCTGGCCGCAGGCCTGCAATTCTTGCCTCGATGTTTGCAGACATGGGATCGCTGAAGTCTTTGCAGCGGCGCAGATAAACCCGGTCCCGACGTAGGGATGAAAAGGCGTGAATGGCGCAATCGTCCCCGCAGGCTGAGAGGCCCCAGGCGAGCGCAGTCAGAGCTTCGCGTTCGATATCTATGACGGCGCGGCCGGTGACCGCGCTTTCCGTGGAGCGCGATACGTCGAGAAGGATCGAGACCGCAAGATCCCGCGCCTCGGAACGGGCCGCCCGCCAGATGCGGTTGGAACCCCGGCCCGTCGCGCGGAGCTCGACCTGGGCCCGAACGGCGGCTTCCAGGTCCAGATCGTCTCCGTCGGGTTGGCCGGGCAAGACGACCCTGCGTGGCCGCAGGGCTTCAAACTGGCGCTTGACCGCCCGGATGCGGCGTTGAGCACGCAGGTCGTCGGCGTAGGGCGCAGGCTCGGCACTCGGAGGGGCGTCGCTGGCAAGCACGCGACAGTGCTCAGGCAGGTAGCTTCCACTTCGTGCATCCCATTCCGGGTAGGTGAACTTACCTGCAAGCCGCTCCAGATTGACGTCCTCTGGCGCGAGGTCGAGATGCAGCTTCAGCCGTGTTGCGGGGGCTTTCGAGATCTGACCCAGGCCAATCTCGTCCTGATCGTCGAGGGCTTTTTTCGCGTTATCGAGATCGTCGTCATCGACCCGGCGATTGAGATTCAGGAATTCGGCCCAGGCCAGTACGGCTTCAAAGCGATAGAGGATCAGGCTGTCACGTCGCTCGGCCTGATCTGCCTTTTTACGTCGGGCCCGAAATGTGCCGTCACGGCCTTCCTGGGGTGGCCCTTCGGTCTCAGGACTCTCCAACTCCGTGGGGGCGGAGCGGATGAGTGGCCGCAGGTCCGGCCAGAGCGGGATCGGAAGATAGGGGCGGTAGGCTCTGGGCGCTTGATACGCTGAGAGATCCCCGTCAGCTTCCCGCAACGCCGGGAGTAGATGGGCTGCCTGTACATCCAGCTCATCTTCTCCGCCCAGGAGCGCCTGGATAACGCTCTCCACAGCAGTCTCCCACGCGGGCAGGCTTCTGGGTTTGCGCAGGGTCAGGCAGGCGCGCGCCAAATCCTTGTAGAGAGGAATGAGTCCGGGACAGTGCTCGAGTGTGTCGCGCGTCATCTTCTGCGCTGCGGCCAGTGCAAGCAGGTCGGCGCGCAGCGGATCTTGCTCTGCAATGGCCGGGGGTGCATGGGCGGCGCTTGCGGTCAGCCAGAAATATAGCGATAGATTGGCTTCGTGGTGCGGGAAGTCGGCGATCTGCGTGGGCAGGCGCAGGGCCTCGCCGTCAAAGCTCGACCTGGTGATACGTTCTTCGCTGGTACCGAAGCGGCGGCGCCAGGACAGCCGGTGCCGGCTTGACTCTGGCGCGACCGCTTTTATCTCGACTGAGTTAGAACCACCCAGTCCCCGAAAGAAAACTGCCAACCGCCCGCCGACCTCTTCGAGGTCGACCGCGGCTCCATGATGCACCTCCGGCGCATCCAGGCGGCTGGCGAATGCGTGCCACAGTTTCCCGACCGATTCCTCGGGTTCCCATGGCTCGAAGGCGATTCCAGTCATCGCTGTACCTCACCCAAAGACTGCGGTGACCAGATCCAGGAGTCCGCGTTTTACATCCTCATCATCGGTTAGGGGTTCAATCATGGCTGCCAGGATGGCCCGTTCGACAGGCATACCCTGGTGGATCAGCGTGGCGCAGTAGACGAGCAGGCGGGTTGAGACGCCTTCCTCCAGATCCTGTCCTCTGAGGCCCCGCAGCTTTCCGGCAAGCCGTACCAGCGGTGCAACTCGCTCTGCAGAGAGACCACTCTCTGCCGCGACGATTGCGGTTTCCTGATCGGCGGCCGGGAAGTCGAATTCGATCGACAAAAAGCGTTGCCGGGTCGAGGGTTTCAGGGTCTTTAAAATGTTCTGGTAGCCGGGATTGTAGGAAGCGACCAGCATAAAGCCCGGGGCCGCCTCCAATTCCTCTCCAGTGCGGTCGATCGGCAAGATTCGGCGGTCGTCTGTCAGGGGGTGGAGCACGACCGTTACGTCTTTACGAGCCTCGACGACTTCGTCCAGATAGCAAATGGCACCGGCACGCACGGCGCGGGTCAGAGGGCCATCGACCCAGACGGTTTCGCCACCCTTCAAAAGATATCGTCCGATCAGATCAGCGGCCGAAAGATCGTCATGGCAGGCGACCGTGTAGAGCGGCCGCTTGAGCTGAGCGGCCATGTGCGCCACGAAGCGGGTCTTGCCGCAACCGGTCGGTCCCTTGAGCAACAGCGGCAGGCCATTGCTGTGCGCCGCCGAGAAGATCTCACACTCATCTCCCTGGGGAAGATAGAAGGGGGCTGCTGCCCCCTCCTTTTTTATGGCCCCTTCCATCACTATGGATCCTTCCATCGCCTTTACTCCGCGGCAGCGCGCTGTTGCAGATGACCGGGCTCGATTACCTCTTTGCGCGGTACGAGGACTGCATAGATGAAGAGTAAGGCACCGAGGACGACGGCGACACCGGAACCGAAGCGCATCACATAGAAGATCTCGATCTGGTCCTGAACATCCATGAAGTTCTCCCCCATAACCCGCTGCAGATGGGTTTGCACAATCCCGGCAAAGGTGAGGACGAAGGTCATGAAAGTCATGCCGCCGGCCATCAGCCAGAAGGAGCACATGTTCAGCACCTGATTGTAAGGGTCGCGGTTCTTCAGGATCGGGAAGGCATAGGTGAAGATCGCCAGATTCAGAGCGACGTAGGCCCCGAAGAAGGCGAGGTGACCGTGCGCGGCGGTGATCTGTGTGCCATGGGTATAGTAGTTGATTCCGTGTAGGGTGTGCATGAAGCCCCAGACCCCGGCTCCGAAGAAGGCGAGGACGGCGCAGCCCAGTGCCCATAAGAGCGCGGCCTTGTTCGGGTGATCGCGTCGGCCCTTCCAAACCATGACGAAGGCGAAGGCCATCATGCCGAAGAAAGGAATGACTTCGAGCGATGAAAAGATCGAGCCGATCCACTGCCAGTATCCGGGTGTTCCGATCCAGTAGTAGTGGTGGCCGGTGCCGAGAATGCCGCTGAAGAGCGCAGTTGCGACGATCACGTAAAGCCACTTCTCAACGATCTCACGGTCCACGCCCGTGAGCTTCAACATCAGGAAGGCCAGGATGGAGGCCATGATCAGTTCCCAAACACCTTCGACCCAAAGATGGATCACGTACCACCAGTACTGCTTGTCGAGTGCAAGGTTGGCGGGGTTATAGAAGGCGAAGAGGAAGAGAAGCGCTAGGCCCCAAAGACCGATCAGCAGGACGTTGGTGATTGCCGTTTTCTTACCCTTCAGCACCGTCATGGAGATGTTGTAGAGGAAGATCAGCGCGGCGACGACGATCCCGACTTTGACCCAGATCGGTTGCTCGAGGAATTCCCGTCCCTCCTGGCCGAGCAGCGCGTTGCCCTCGAAGAGATTGAAGATATAGGTTGCGACAACACCCAGAGTGCCGACCACCATGATGATAAGCGTCAGATAGGCCAACAAGGGGGAGTGAATTTCCTGCTCCGATTCCTCCGGGATCAGGAAGTAGGCCCCGCCCATGAAGCCGAGCAGCAGCCAGACCACCAGACTGTTCGTATGCAGCATGCGCACGATGTTAAAGGGCAGAAGTTCGCTTAGCGTATTGGGCGCGACATAGATCCAGCCGGCAAGAAGGCCGCCGCTGACCTGGATCGCGAAGAGCGCCATTGCGACCAGGAAATAGGCCTGCGCAATCTTTTGGGTTTGATATTTCATTGGGTCAGTCTCCTTAACCGGCGTCATTCGGTGGCCATTCCTGCGTGCGGATCGTATTGGTCCAAAGCAGGAAGTCCGTGAGGTCGCGAACCTCATCATCGGTCAGATGGAACTGTGGCATCTGACGCCGCCCCTCGACACCGGTGGGCTGTGCATCCATCCAGGCTTTCATGACGTCGAAGGCAGCATCGGGATCATCGACCACACCCCAACGGGTCATCACGTTCCCCAGTTCCGGAGCAAAGTACGCGCCTTCGCCGAGAATGGTGTGGCAATTGACGCAGGCCTTCTCTTCCCAGATGCGTTTCCCGCGTTCGACACCTGCGCTTAAGGTCGCCTTGTTGGTGGACGTCTCGACGATGTAGATGTGGCTGTGAATGGACAGGCCCACGAAGATGACGATGAAGAATAATGACCCGCCATAAAATATGTTCCGGGCCATGGACTTGGTCATGACTTCGCGCATCGCGCTCCCCTTTTTGGAGTCGTTTACAGTATCGGGAGAATGCCGGAGCGACCGGCGGATAGCCTTAACGAAAGTCAAGACGGCGGCTGGCAACTTGAAATGATTGTTTGTGATGGAAGAGGGGTTGTGCCGGCGCTGATGAAGCCCACCTGCAAGCTGGCCGGGATTGCTGTGGCGAGCGACCCCGGTCAGACACCTTCATCTATTGATTGAGGTGTTACTCGAACGTCATGAGATAGGCGATAACGTTCGCCCGGTCCTCTTCTTTCCGCAGGCCCGCGAAACTCATCTTGGTACCCGGTGTATGTTTCTTGGGCTTTAGGAGATACGCATCCAGTTCCCCTTCGCTCCAGACCACTCCTTCCTCTTTTTTCGCCATGAAGGCTTTGGAGTATTTGAAGCCCTCGACCGAGGCAATTTTCGCGCCGATGATGCCGTTAAGCTGCGGTCCGACTTTATTCTTCGCGCCTTCGCCAACCGCATGGCAGGCCTTGCATTTGTTGAAAACTTTCTTGCCTTTGTCGAGATGACCATCGGCGAAAGTCGGGGGCGAGATGGTAGCAAAAACCGCTGCCAAAAGAGCAGTTCTGAATATCGTCATCTGTTTTCCTTTCCGTGAGCTTCACATCAGATGAGTAGTTCGAGAGAGGCCGAGGGGTACACGGGCAACGTCCTGTCGATCGTCTCGCGCGGCAGCAGGCAGAAGGCGGTGGAGAGCCCGTCGGCGATGGCAGCCCGATCCGACGAGACAGAGACCAGTTTCCAGCTCTGAGCGGGTTTACCGCTCCGCGGATCGAGAATATGCCCGATGCCGTTTCCTGGATCGAGCAGCGTGCCCAGAGGCGCCGAAGTTGCGAGCGCACGATCCTCAAGTGGAAGCTGCCGAAGAATTTCGTTGTCCGGCGCGGCGATCCCCGCTTGCCAGGGCTCGCCGTTCGCCTTTCGGCCCAGAGCGCTGATCTCGCCCATGTCGATCAGAACCTGGTTCAGCCCGCGGGCACGCAGGAGCGCTGCGATCTTGTCGGCAATATAGCCCTGCGCAATTCCGTTGAAGGTCAAGGCCATGCCCTCTCGGGCGAAGCGGACGGCTTCGGCGTTACAGTACAGGCGTGACCAGCCGGTACGTTGCTGAACTTCGGCAATTTCGCTGCGGGTTGGAGCGTCGCCCCGTAATGCGCGCTCGGCATAGAGCTGCCAGAGCGGCTGGACTGTCGGATCGAAGGCTCCTTCCGTTGACCGGTAGAGGGCGTCCGACAAGCTGATCAACTCCAGAAGTTCGGGCGGTGGTCCCTCCAAACGTCCCGTGCGATTGAGGCTCACCAACAGGGAATCTTGACGGTAAAGGCTGAAGATCTTTTCGAGCCGCCCGACTTCGGCTTCGACCGAAGCGAAGATCTCGTGTGCGCGCGTTTGGTCCACACCGAGCAGGGACATGGAGGCGTTTGCGCCAAGCGCGGTGCCTTGCCATCGCGCTTTCGGCGCTTCTGCCAGCGCGGCCGAAGGCAGGATCGCAAGCGCGGCGGAGACGCTCAGGAAACGGCGACGGGAGAGTCCTGAAGTCATTGCAGTGTCTCCTCCGCTACCGGGTTCTCTCCAGCTTGCTGACCTTCCCCAGGCAGGTCGAACTCGACAGGTGCCAGAACCGCCTCGCTTGGAATCTCGTCCAGTGACATGACACGTCCGCCGCGCTCTTTTGCGAAGCGCTCGGCGGCATCGACCGTACCGAAGGGCGCAACCTCGGGCGCACCCATGCCGCCCTTTACGTCCGCGCCGACCACGAAAGATGCTCTTTTGGCAACCACCCAGTTTGCTGCGCCGGGCTCATCCCAGCTTTTTGCCTTTTCCATATCGCTGACATAGATGGCGATTACGGGCGCATCGCGTTCCGGGCTTTGCAGATAGGCCAGGGCGTCACGAACCTGAGCGAAGAAGATCGGCTCAGGCATGCCTTCCAGGTGAATTTGCGCCTTTGGGCCGCCATGATCGGCGATCCACATCTGGCAATAGTGGCTCAGCGCGGTCTCTGTCAGGGGCACCGGGTCCGGAATCTGGGCGACTTCATCGCGGCAACCCGCAAGCGCGAACGGTGCGAGGAGAAGTGAAAGAAGAAGATGTCGTCTCATGGTTCGACTCTCCCGAATGCGCCGCGGGCCATAACCAGAGCCAGCGGCGGCCAAAGGATCAGTGATGCCGGGGCAACCCAGGCGGGGAGGGCATCGGCGGCGCCTGTCATCCCGGTCGCCAGGGCAACCCCCTCGGCGCCTGCGACGTTCCAAAGCCGGAAGGCGTCTGCCGGATTGAGGGCCAACAACCAGGGAAAGACTGAGCGGGTGAAGAAGCCCCCGTCGTCAAAGACGATCGCGCCCAGAAGGCTGAGATCGTAGAGCACCACGAACAACAGCCAGAGACCGGCGGCCAGACCGGCGGCCGCGGTGGCGCTTCCTGCCAGTGCGGACACCAGGTAGCCAAGCGCCAGAAAGGCGCCACCCAGCAAGATCGAGGTTCCGATAAGCCTGGCAAGCGCTATCAAACTTTCACTGCCCGCACCGCCGCTGAGGGCGGCCGCTGCACCAGCGGTGCCGAAGCCGAGCGTCATGGCAAATGCGAGCGTACCCAGATGTGCCAGGAATTTCCCGAGCAGGATTTCACCACGGGAAACCGGGTACGTCAGGATAAGCGCGAGTCCCCCTCGTTCCACATCGCCCGCGATCGCGTCGAACGCCATCATCAGGGCAAGCAAAGGGGCGAGGTAAACTGAGAGCGTGGTCATGGAAGCCACGGAAACGGTCAAGAGGTCGACCCCGAGTGCACCGGTTGGAGCTGCCCCAGCAAAGGTCAGCGCCAGGGCAAAGAGCATCATGATGAGGCTGGCCGTCAACACCCAGAGGTTTCGCCGTGCGATCCGCAGTTCGGTCGAGGCGATAGCAAGAACACGGCTTATCATGGCTGTTCCTCCCCGGAAAAACGCCGATAGAGGTCCTCGAGACTCGGGGGTGACATTTCGACATCTGTTACGAGATCACCTAGTGCGGCGATCCGCGCCAGGCGTTCCATCTTCTGGTCCGGCCGGCAAAGGAGCTCGACCGAGGCTCCGTTGACTCTCTGTCCACCTAATTCTGCATGCAGTTCCGTGGCATCGTTGTTCTTCGCGGTCAGTTTCAAACGGATCGGCAGACCGGCCCGTTTGCTGAGGCGCGCCAGACTGTCGTCGGCAACCAGCTTACCTTTGCGCAGGATCGCGATGCGATCGGTGCGGGCTTCCACCTCTGTAAGCGCGTGGGAGGAGATCAACAGGGCCGTGCCCTGGGCCGCCATCTCATCGATAATGCTGTAGAGCTCGTATCGGGAAATCGGATCGAGGCCGCTCGCCGGTTCATCGAGCAGTGCAACGCGCGGGCGCCCCAGCAACACTTGAGCCAACCCCAGACGCTGGCGCATCCCCTTCGACCAGGTGCCGATCCGGCGGTCCGCTGAATCCGCGAGACCGACCCTTTCCAGCAGGGGGGCAACGATGCTGCGCGGTTCACCGGCAAGCCTGGCGAAGAGCGAGAGCTGCTCACGTCCGCTCAGTGCGCGATGAAAGGCGACTGCCTCGGGCAGATACGCCACAGCCTTTCTGGCGGCGTCGGAACCTGGATACGCACCGGCAATCGTGATTTGCCCTGCGTTCGGCGTGCTCAATCCTAAAACTTGTTTCATCAACGTGGTCTTGCCCGCGCCGTTGTGACCCAGAAGCGCCACGCGCTCGCCGGGCCGCAGATCGAGACTGACGTCGCGGAGGACTTCTGCTGACCCGTGACTCTTGCACAGCTTCTCGACCTTCAGGACGGCATCGCCGGAGGCGGTGTTGTCTATCATGAGGAATCTCCCAGGTTAGGGATCTCGATTTCGACCGGCTGCATCATCGGGCGGCTGTCGAAGACACCACCCGGCAGCAGCGCGGGAAAGGCCGATTGGGACCAGCGCACGAGCTGCACGGCTGGGGCGCCCAACAGGAGCTTCGCCGCGGGCTGAGTCCAGAGGATGTGATCCATGCGGTCATTCGGGCGGTAAGGGGTATCGGCGATGCCGTCACCGTTGATGTCATAGGCGGCGAAGTCGCTCCAATAGTTCCCAAGGCCATCGGCCGACCAGTCGATCCAGCGCGAACCGACGTATTTGACTTGTGTACGGTTGCCGATGAAGGCGTTGCCGCTGATTTCATTCCGCTCGGAGCCGGCAGTGAAGTGAATACCGGTCACACAGCGCTCGAAGCGGTTATCGGAAATTCGGTTTTTGTGGGCGTTGTAGAGAAAGGTGCAGCGATTGCCGCCGTCGCGTACGAGATTGCCCCGGACTTCGGAACTGTTCGCATAGTTCAGCATGATGCCGTGATCGGCGTCGCCGATGGAGATGTTTCCGATGATCCGGACACGCTTGGAGAACATGACCGCGTAACCCAGGTCATTGCCGATTGAGACATTGCCGATCACTTCGCTGTCGTTGGCATGCATGTAGTGCACGGCAAAGCGAAGCTCGCGGAAGCGATTGTGCTTGAAAGAGTTCTTTTTCGAGGTGTTCACGAAGATGCCGTCACGTCCCCACTGGATATCATTGCCTTCGACCCGGGCGCCTGGTGCATTCCAGACGTAGACGCCGTTACCTCGATCGTTGACGCGGTGATCCTGGCGTCCCTTGATGACGTTGTTCGCGACCAGGGAGTCTTTCGCACCGTGGATATTGACGCCGTAAAGATTGCCGATCAGCCGGTTATTTTCGACGACCGCGCCTTTTGCTTTCTTGCCCAGGGTGACTCCTGAGTCGATGGTCTGATGAGATGACCCCGAGCCTTCAATAATCAAACCGCGGATGATGACACCCGGCACGGTCACGCTAATCACGCTGCCCTGACCGAGGCCGTCGATGACGGCTGCACCATTGCCCTCCAGAGTAAGGGCTTTGTCGATAACGATGGCGCCGGGATGGCGCCCTGGCGCAAGCTTCAGGACATCGCCGTCTTTGGCCTGCGCCAGGATTTGAGACAAAGCCCCGGGCTCGGCCGGCACCACCCATTCGCCTGCGGCGGATGCTGGCGGCCAAATCAGAAGCGCTAGCATGAGCGCCGTGATGAACCCGGGGCGTTTCATGGTCAGACCCCCCGTGGTTCCACAAGCATGCGTCCGCGCATTTCCATGTGCAGGGCATGACAGAACCACTGACAATAAAACCAGTGCACACCGGGGCGCTCGGCGACGAAGGTAACCGACGCGGTGGCTTGCGGAGCAACTTCGATAGCAACGCCGAAGTTTGCCATGCAGAAGCCGTGGGTCAGGTCGTCGATGTCGTCCAGGTTCGTGATATAGACCGTGACTTCGTCACCCTGCTTCACAGAGAACTTCTCCAGGCTGAAGTTAGGTGCAACCGAGGTCATGTAAACGCGGACCTTGTTTCCGTCACGGATCGGTTCTTCAGCCCCTTCCTCGAGATCGACGCCGTCCGCGGCTGCCTGCTTCACGGCGTCGGCGAACATGGGATCGTCGCGGTTCCATACAACGGCCGGGTTCACCTTGGAGCGATGCACGATGATGCTGTCATGGGGTTCCGCAAAAGTCGGACCGTCATGCACGACCTTCATTTCGTCGCTGCTGATATCGATGAGCTGCTCGTTCTCGGGTTTAAGCGGCCCAACGTTCAGGAACCGGTCTTTGGAGAACTTGTTCATTGAGATCAGCCACTTGCCGTCCGCCTCTGCGGTCTCGCCCATGGAGGTCGAGTTATGGCCCGGCTGATAGTGAACATCGACCTTGGAGACGATCGGATCGACGTCGTCACCACTATAGGACTGGATCGCCTTTTCGATGTTCCACTTGGCAATCTGGCTATCCAGGAAGAGCGTGGTAAAGGCGTTGCCCTGACCGTCGAAGGCTGTGTGCAGCGGACCCAGACCCAACTGCGGTTCGGCGACAATGCAGGAGCGCGGGTCCGCATCTTCTTCAAACAAAGCGTCGATCTTCGTGACGTCAATCACCGAGACGGTTGGCGAGAGTTTGCCGTTGATCACGATATGCTTCTTGTCCGGGGCGGCGTTACAGCCGTGCGGGCTGTTCGGGATCGGAATGTATCGCGTATATTTCGACCCCTTGCGCCCATCGAGGACCGGAACGCCATTGAGCGTTTGGAAGTCTCCTGCGGCGACACCTTCCTCGATACGCTTGATGTTGAAGATGACCGCGTGATCGGTTTCGTTTGCCGTCATCTCGGCGAGATTGACACCCATCTCGGAGTTATAGCTGGTCGAGAAGGCGTACTTCCCCTGATAGTCGCAATCGCAGTTGTCCAGGTTGCCGCTGACAATCACCTGCCAGGCAACTTTCATCTCGTCGCCATCGATTGCGCTGAAGATGTTTACGTACTTCTCAGGCTCATCAAGGATCATGCCGTCGTTGACCAGCGGAGTCTCGTGCTCGCCATTGGCAAAGATGTAGCCGGTCCGTGGGAATTTCTGCGGCCGCAGGCCGTGGATGTCACTGGCGTTGGGAATCTCCAGGATCTTATCGCACTTCATAACGTCGCAGCGCACCCGTGCGACACGGGTATTGGCTTTGTCGTTCATGAAGATATAGCGGCCGTCATAGGTCCCGTCCGTGAAGGACATGTGAGGGTGATGGAGGTCGCCGTTGTCATAGGTAACCTTGCCCTGCGCCTTCAGGTAGGCCTTGGTTTCGGGCAGCAGGCCTTCGGTGAGAACCTTCAAGGATTCGTTGGTTTGCCCCCACCCGGTTGCCGAGCAGCGGTTGAAAACCGGCACGCGCATGAATTCGCGCATGGACGGTACACCGAGGATGCGCAGCTCACCCGTCTGACCCGACGACCAAAAACCGTAGTATTCGTCCAGCTCGCCGGGTTCGAGCGCGTGTTTTCCCGCAGCTGCCCGTGCAGGGCCGCTGTTGACGACCATGCCGGTACCGCCGGCGGCGGCCAAGAGGGCACCGCCTGCAGAAGCGCCCAGCAGATGACGCCGGTTGATCGACCAGTTTTTATTCTTCTCAGACATTGGTTCCCTCCTTTAGTGGAACGCGAGTGCCGAACGCCTTTTCCAGCGCGGCGGCACTCTCCTTGTTGCGCGCGACCATGGTCGCGTGCCGTTTCAGTTTCTTGATGACGACGGGACACTTCTGACCCGACTGGTAAAGCACCTGGCAGTGCAGGCAGTTAATGCATTCGTTGGGATTGATCTCACCGGTCGGGTGAATCGCCTGCACCGGACATTCGTTGGCGCAAGTTTTACAGGGGTTGCCACACTCGCGATAACGCTTCAGCCAGTCGAACATCCGTATCCTTGCCGGGATCGCGAGAGCGGCCCCGAGCGGGCAGAGATAACGGCAGTAAAAGCGTTCAACGAAAAGCCCGACAACCAGAAGACCCACGGCGAAAAGGACAAAGGGCCACTCGCGAACGAATTTCAGGATGATCGCGGTCTTGAAGGGCTCGACCTCGGCATAGGTTTCGGCCAAGGGGATCGAGGCCAGCGAAACACCGAAGAGCCCCAGAAAGATCATGTATTTGATCGGCCAGAGGCGTTCATGCAGGCCCCAGGGCAATTCCCACTGCGGCACTTTGAGCGCTCGCGCGATGCGGTTGGTGAGTTCCTGCAGGGCGCCAAAGGGGCAGAGCCAGCCGCAGTAGACACCGCGCCCCCAAAAGACCAGGGCGGCGGCCAGCGAAAACCAGAGGATGAAGATCATGGGATCCAGCAGGAAAGCATCCCAGGTGAAACCGGCCTGAAGCGCCCCCGCGAGCGCCATGAGATTGACGACCGAAAGCTGAGCATTGGCATACCAGCCCAGGAAGACCAGGGTGACCGTGAGAAATCCCATGCGAAACCAAAAGAGCGCGCGCTCGTTCCGCGTTGCCTGAAACTGAAAGAAGAAGACTGCGGTCAAAACCAGCAGCATCGTCACCAGCCCGGCGATTTCGACTTGCCGGTCGCGCCAGATCCGCTGCCAAAGCGCGGCTTTTGCCGCAGCCTCTTCATCCGGCGTGTCGATGGCGACGGGGGCGAGTGGGACGAGATAAGACTCCGGCAATCTGTAGGCGAGATCAAAGGTCAGAAAGCTTTTTTCAATGGGCCCGATCGCGCGCTGTGCCAGCAATTGCAGGCGCCAGGATTTTGCAGGGTCGAAGCCCAAATCGGCGGGAATCTTGAAGAGGTCCAGTTCGGTAAAGCTCGGCGCGCCGGCAGCTGCGATTGTGCCAAGTCGGCGATGCTGCTTATCAAAAAAGCGGACCGAGTTATCGCCTTGTATCAGCTGGATGCGGTCGAAAATTCCACCCCGGACGTAGCCTGAACCTTTGAAGGAGTATCGGCCATGGCCAGCGACCATGATCGCGTGCTCACCTTCTTTCAGCCAGGCCGTGAGGTTGTTGTATTCCGCATCGCCCAGAAGACTCCGTCCGATTGACGGCACGCTGACCAGAGCCGCTTTCATGGTGATGAAGCTGTCGGTTTCCGGGCCTTTTTCCGGCCGTGCCGCAGCCCGCTCATCGCCCGATGCAGCGAAGGCCGCGTTGATCTGACCGACATCCAGCGTCAGGGAACGGATCGAACCATCGCCTTCCAGCGTGGTCCAGTTCTCGAGACGCTCAATGCTGGCGTCGATGACACGCTTTGGCCCCGAAACCTCCGGCGCCAGACCGCCCAGACCCAGGGCGCGGGCAACCTTGAGACCACCGCGCACGAGCGAGTCGTCGATCACCATGATGGTGACGGTGGCTCCCGAGATAATATCGAGATCATGCGCTGATCCACCGGCCGCGGCTTCGGCCTTGAGGTCCAGTCCCGCGTAACTCTCGGTCAGGCGCTGGACCTTGGCGTCCGGAATACCGATCAGAACAATCGGCTCCGAGTGTTCCACCAGCCGCACACCCGCTAAGACGGCATCAGGCGTTATTGCGGCGACCACATGGATCGGCTTGCCCGAGTAGCCGGTCGTGCCTACAAAGTCCGAGGTCAGGAACGCCCAGCCCAGCGTCTCACCGTCTTTCAGGATAGGAGCAACGGGTATGTCGTCGCGCAGGCTGCCGAAGTCGGTCGCACCTGCTAAAAGATCACCGGACTTCAGTGAGGTCAGAAACCGGGGTAACTCTGACTGGCCGGATGCGGCGGCGGCCAAGCGCGGACCTGCGAGCAAGAAGGCCGCAACAGCAAGGCAGGTTATCAGACAGGCACGAAGGCGCACAGCGCTCACTCCAAAAATGCTTGCGTACAGTCTGCTTCTACGCCCCCAAGGTCCTTGACTTGCGTCAAGAGACGGTCAGGGTTTTTCCGCTACTTACGCGGGTGAGCCTCCAAGATCACCGGCAGATAAACGGCGACGAAGAGAGTGAACGCGGCTATCCAGAGACCGCCGGAGATCAGCATGGCGGTGTTATACCAGTCCATTCCAGCTATTGAGCCAGCGGCGCGCAAGATGGCCGCCGCGGCGACGAGCAGGTAAGCAAGGACGATTGGACGCGGTGCAATCAAAGGTTTGCCGACATGGCCGAGGATTGCGCGGCTCATGACCGCCAGAGTCATGCCGCCGATGGCGCCTATGCCCAAGAGATGCAGGGCTGCGACCTCGCTCACCAGGTCCAGAAAGGCCAACCCGAGCGCCAGATACCCCGCAGCGAGCATGGCGAACCCCAGATGCAGGCTCCAGAGGATCGGCTGTGAGAGCGTCCAGCGGCTGCGCCACCCGGCCAGACGGGCGGCCTGCAAAGCACCGGTCAAAATCGCGAAGCCAGCAGTGGCGGTGTCGCGGGCGCCGAAGACAATTAAGAGCGGGAGCAGAACCGCTGTTGCAATCCCGATTGCATCCAGGACTTTAAACGAGCGTGGCAGGTCTGTCTCAATCCCGGCCCGGGTCATGGCGTTGCGGGTAAAGGCGGGTGTGATGCGGCCACCCAGGACAACAATCATGGCGGCCGTGCCCAGAAGTCCCAGTCGCAGGCCCGGCCAGACTCCATCGTCGATGATACCGCTCCACTCCAGATGAACCAGAAGATTTCCGCTCCAGGCCATAGTGAGAAGCAGGAGGAACAAGAGGTTTTGCGGTTTTGGCCGCTTGATCAGTTGGGTCGCAATCTTACTGGCCAGCACGGGCAGAAAGGCGAGGTCGATGGCGGCGACAATGAAAGGCTCGATGGCGCCTGACCACCAGATCGCGAGACGGCCTGCCAGCCAGAGTCCGGAGGCTGTGACGATGAAGAGATGACGCGCAGCTTGGGTGCCGGTCCAGCTCGGCACAGCGGTCAGAAAGAATCCGCCGAGGGCCGCGCCGGCGTAGCCGAAGATCATTTCATGGGCATGCCAGAGATGAGGCGGTGCGGCGAACGGCATATCGGTGACCATGCCGCCTGTGGCGTGAACGCCGAGCCAGACCAGCCAGAGCCCAATGGAAATCACGGCAAAGAGTCCGGCGGAGAGAAAGAAAATGCGAAAGCCTTCGCCGAAGAGGGTCCGCAGAACCGTGATCATACAGGACTTTCCGGTGGCATCGGGTTTGGAGTGGGTGGATTGGGAGATGTTGTACTGGGCGGCATGGGACGGGACGTCCGCGCGGCCCGGCGTTTCAAAATAGTACAGCTTTTTGGGTCGTGATAGATCATCTGGCAGCGCAGGCAGAGCACGCATTCGTTGGGGTTTATGCGTCCGATCGGGTCGATGGCGCCGACCGTGCATTTATGCTCGCAAAGCCGGCATTCCCGGCCGCATTGCGAACGACGCCGGAGCCAGTCGAAGAGCTTCAGCTTTGCCGGGATCGCCAACGCTGCGCCGAGCGGGCAGAGGTAGCGGCAGTAAAAACGCTCGATGAATAAACCCGCGGCCAGGATTACGACCACGAAAAGGACGAAGGGCCAGGCCCGCACAAACCGCATCGACATGGCGGTCTTGAAGGGTTCGACCTCGGCGAGGATGAGAGCCTGTTCCATGGAATAGAAGGAGAGGGCGAGGATGGCGACGAAGAGTGTGTATTTGATCGCCCAAAGCCGCTCCTGAACCACGAAAGGCACTTCGATTTGCGGTACCTTCAGGCGCTGGGCGATTTCATTGGTCAGTTCTTGCAGCGCGCCGAAAGGACAGAGCCAACCACAGTATACGCCGCGACCCCAGAACAGCAGGCCCAACGCGACGAAGCCCCAAAGAATAAAGATCACCGGCTCTATGAGGAAAGTCTCCCACCGGAAACCTGTCAACAGAGACTGAAGGAAGGCAATCACCTGAACGACGGAAAGCTGCCCCCCGGCGATCCAGCCAAGCCAAACCAGTGTGACCGTGAGGAAGCTGATGCGGCCCCAACGCCACAGTGCCGGTCGGCGGACGAAGGCCGACTGCAGAAACAGGATCCCGCCTAAAGTGATGAGCATGAGGATCACACCAACGACCTCGAACCGCTTGCGCTCCCAGGCCGAAATCCACAGCGGTTCGGTCTCAGGTAAAGCGGTCGTGGTCAGGAGGAAGCGGGTTGGCAGCCTGTAGTCCAGCGGGATGCGCATGGTGGTCTCGCGGCCCTCTGCCGTCTCCCGGCTCGCCGTGACTTCTATCCGGAAAGGCTGCGTTGGATCGAAGCGGCCGCCGGGCAGCGCGAAAACACTGTGCTCCTTGAATTTTGGTGCGTCCTTAAGGCTCAGACGATCGATGCGCAAATAGTCGTCCGCGCTCATGGAAATGATATCGTTACCCTGGATCACTTGAATGCGCTCGAAGCTGCCGGAGCGCCGCCAGGCCGTGCCGCGATGAGAGTGCAGGCCACGGGAGGCGACAAACAATGCTGTGTCGCCAGGAGGAATCGCAGCCATTGCCCGGGTAAAAGTTCGCTGGCCGAGCAGATTGCGTCCAATGGAGGGCGGATCCAGCAGAGTGACCCAAAGATCGAGGAAGGCGGCGCCGCCCTCCGGCAGGGGTACTTTGGCGTCGGCCAGGCTTGTGCGTGCCTGATCAAGCGTAACCGTTGTTTGTGTGAGTGCGCCACTCGTTGCAAGCGCCTGCCAGGAGAGCTCTTCGAAGTTGACACGGTCAATCGCAGCGCCCTTGCCGTCGACAAAGCCGCGTTGCTGAGCGACAGTTCGTGCTGTGCGCAGGATGGCGTCGCGTATGACACCGGTGGAAACCGTGGCTCTGGAAATAATGTCCGGCAGGTCAGAGCGTGCCCCGAAGTCAGTGCTGTGAACCTCTGTCAGATCGATGCCGGAGAAAGCATCGACGTAGCGGGCGATGTCGCTGGTCGAAATGCCGAGGGTCAGGATCGGTTCGTTGTGATGCACCAGTTCCGCGCCGGCAATGCGGCCGTCTGTTGTAACCGCAACGAGCACGTCGATCGGACGTCCCGAATACCCTACGGAGCGCGCAATCTCCCAGGTAGACGCAATATATCCGGTCGATCCGCTTGCCGAAGATACTGACCACCCCGGAACGGCGCCTTCCTCGCGAATCAGCCGAAGCGGCGGCTGCGTCTTCAGGAGACGTGCCGCCTGCGCTGCGTCCGGCGGACTTACCTTAACGGAAGTCTCGCCCAGAAGCCCGTCAGCCGCAAAACACTCTGCGCCGTCGATCGATAGAGCCGCGGCAGCAAGCGTGAGCAAAAGGGATAACCGGGCCGGGAGGCGCCGCATCTGACACTCCATTTCCTAGAGTGACAGAGAGTGTCTTCGCGCCAATGGGATTTCCTTAACGAAAGTCAAGGCGGCAAAGTATGAGACTCGTCATTCTCTCCCTCGCCTCACCAGCGCAACGGAGAAAACCGGCATGAAAAGCTTTCGCGAAATCCGGAGGTTGGCACTCCTCGCAAGTGTCGCGCTTCCGATGGCGGTTACCGCGACCGGGATTTCGGCTCAGGATAAACCCAAAGGGCACGGAGACACCCCAGCAGCGGCATACCAGCCGAGCATGACCACACTCGGTCAAATCGACGTCGAAATTCCAGGCCGTAAGCCCGGCGATCCTGTCATCTCGCAGGAGGAGTTCCAGGCTGGCACCAAGATGTACTTCGAACGCTGTGCAGGCTGTCACGGCGTTTTGCGTAAGGGGGCCACGGGTAAGCCGCTGACCACTGATCTCACGCGCGAGAACGGTTACGAATACCTGCGCGACTTCATCAAATACGGCTCCCCGGGCGGTATGCCGAACTGGGGCACCTCGGGTGAGTTGAGTGACGACCAGATCGATCTCATGGCGCGTTATCTGCTGATCGAGCCGCCGGCGCCACCGGAGTTTGGCATGCCGGAGATGCTCGAGACCTGGAAGGTTCTCGTAAAGCCCGAAGACCGGCCCACCAAGAAAATGAACGACATCGATATCGATAATCTCTTCTCGGTAACTCTGCGGGACTCAGGCCAGATCGCTTTGATCGACGGCAAGAGCTATGAGATCCATGCGATTATCGAAACCGGTTACGCGGTGCATATCTCGCGTATCTCGGCGTCGGGACGCTATCTCATGGTGATCGGACGCGATGCCTTGATCAACATGATTGACCTTTGGATGGAAACGCCTGCCACGGTCGCTCAGATCAAAGTCGGAGCCGAGGCACGTTCCGTCGAGACCTCTAAGATGGAGGGCTGGGAAGACAAGTATGCCATCGCCGGCAGCTACTGGCCGCCGCAGTACGTGATCATGGATGGCGATACGCTTGAGCCCAAGAAAGTCGTCTCGACGCGCGGCATGATCTATGACACGCAGGAATATCATCCGGAACCCCGGGTGGCTGCGATTATCGCTTCGCACTACCGGCCTGAGTTCATCGTGAACGTGAAGGAAACAGGCAAGATCCTGTTGGTTGACTACTCGGACATCAAGAACCTTAAGGTCACGGAAATCGAAGCGGAACGTTTCCTGCATGATGGCGGGCTTGATTCAAGCAAGCGTTACTTCCTGACGGCGGCGAATGCTCGAAACAAGATTGCGGTCATTGACACGAAAGAAGGGTCATTGACAGCGTTGATCGACAGTGAAGGCGAGACGCCGCATCCGGGACGTGGCGCGAACCTGAACCATCCCACCTACGGTCCCGTCTGGGCAACGTCGCACCTGGGTGACGACACCGTGGCACTGATCGGAACCGATCCGGAGGGACATCCGGATCACGCCTGGAAGATGGTCCAGCAGCTTTATGCGCTGGGTGGTGGGTCGCTCTTTGTGAAGACTCATCCGACTTCAAACCATCTCTATGTCGACGCGCCATTGAACCCGGATGCCGAGATTACCGCCTCGGTCGCGGTCTTCAAGGTCGATGAACTCGACCAGGAAGAGCCCGAATACACGGTTCTTCCGATCGTGGAATGGGCCGGCATCGCCGAAGGACAGCCGCGCGTTGTCCAGGGTGAGTTCAACAAAGAAGGCAACGAGATCTGGTTCTCGGTCTGGAATGCGAAGGATCTGGAATCGGCACTGGTGGTCGTCGATGACAAGACGCTTGAACTCAAGCACGTGATCAAGGACCCGCGCCTGATCACGCCAACCGGTAAGTTCAACGTCTTTAACACGCGTCAGGACGTTTACTGACCTGCAAGCGGGAGGGTGGCTGAAGCCACCCTCCCGTCCTGTCTTACAACCGCCAGGGAGGGCGCAATGAAGAAACTGGGACGGGTCTTTCTGGTCGGCGCGGGTCCGGGCGATCCGGAGCTTCTGACCATGAAAGCGGTCCGCATGCTGGGTATGGCCCAGGTTGTGGTCTACGACCGTCTGGTCTCCGATGAAGTGCTCTCGCTGGTGCCGGCTTCGGCCCGGCGGATAGCGGTCGGAAAGGCACCGAAGTCTCATCCGGTGCCGCAGGAAAGAATCAACGAAATTCTCGTCGAGCTGGGACAGCAAGGCCTCTCCGTCGTCCGTCTGAAGGGCGGCGACCCCTCCATCTTCGGGCGCGGATCGGAAGAAGCCGCCGCGCTGCATGCCGCCGGTATTCCCGTCGAAATCGCACCAGGTATCACGGCGGCCCAGGGCGTGGCCGCGGCGACCGGTATCCCGCTGACTCATCGCGGACTGGCGACCGGAGTCCGCTATGTCACCGGACATTGCAGAAGTGACCTGCCGCTTGACCTGGATTGGGCCGGACTGGCCGACGCGAACACCACGCTCGTGGTCTATATGGGCGCCGCCAACATCGCGGAAATAGCCGCCTCGCTGATCATGCACGGAATGCCGGCCAGTCTGCCTGTCATGGCCGTCTGCAGCGCGACCACATCAAAAGAAGTCCGCCTGATTTCACAACTGGACGGGATTGCAGCAGAGACAAAAGCAGCGCGCCTGGACGGACCGGTGCTTTTCGTCATCGGCGAAGTGGTTTCGCTTTACCGGAGTTGCCCCGCTGAAGTCTTTTCGCTGTTTCCAGGTGAACCACCCGTCATGGAGCGTGACCCGTTCAACTGGCTTCGGGCATCGGCAAATGCGTAAAGCGCTGGTCGCCTTTTTGCTCATCGCTGTGCCCGTCGGGCTCGCTCCGGCCGCTGCTGCGGACCTGCCCTTGGAACGCAAACTGGAATTGGAGCGGCTGGTGCTGCAGGACTGCGGTTCCTGCCATGGTCTGACTCTCAAGGGCGGCCTCGGTCCCGACCTTCGGGCCGAAACCCTCTCCGGTATCTCTCCTGAGGCACTGACCGAGATTGTTCTCGACGGCATACCAGGCACTGCGATGCCGCCTTGGCGTCCCTTGATCAGCGAAGAGGACGCGCGGTGGATTGCGAAGTTTTTGCTGACAGGAGAGGTTGAATGACCCAACGTTTCGCGCTTTTCCTTTTGCTGCCGCTCCTACTTTTAAGCACCGGGCCTTCGCAGGCAGACGATCTACGTGCAACCGGCGACCTGGGCGTTGTGATTGAGCGGGCGAGCGGGTCGCTCTTGATTGTCGACCAGTCCGAGCGGGCCAGGATCGGCCGAGTCGAGGGACTTGGCGATCTCTCTCATGCCTCGGTCGTCTTTTCTTCGGATCAACGTTTTGCCTTCGTCTTTGGCCGCGACGGCGGCCTCAGCAAAGTCGACATCCTGACCCAGTCCCTGGTCAAGCGGGTGGTGCAGTCCGGCAATGCGATCGGCGGTGCCATCTCGGACGACGGACGGCTGGTTGCGGTCTCGAACTACGAACCCGGCGGTGTTCGCGTCTTTGACTCCGAGACCCTGGAAATGGTGGCCGATATTCCGACAGGTTCGAAAACCATCGGTCTGGTCGATGCGCCCGGACGCCGCTTCGCCTTTACCTTGTGGGATCATGGCGAAACCTGGATCGCTGACTTTTCAAAAAGCCAAAAACCGGAGATCACTATAGTCACCGGGATCGGCAAAAATCCCTACGACGCTTTGATCACTGGCGATGGCCGCCATTACATCGCCGGTCTCTTCGGCGAAGATGGTCTGACCGCGCTCGATCTCTGGGAGACCGCGCCGAAGCCGAAGCGGATTCTGCAGGGCTATGGTCGGGGCGAAGAGCCCTTGCCGGTTTACAAGATGCCTCACCTGGAGGGCTGGGCCCTTGCAGGAGAGCGTTTCGTACTGCCGGCCGTCGGGCGTCATGAGCTGCTGTGGGTGGATGCGCGTTCTCTTGAGGAAGCCGGTCGCACCAAGACCCATGGACAACCGGTCTTCGCCGTCGCCCGTCCCGATGGACGGCAGGTCTGGGTCAACTTCGCGCATCCGCTGAATGACACGCTTCAAATCGTCGATGCGCCCTCCGGCGAGGTCATCCATAGCCTAAAGCCGGGACCTGCGGTCCTGCATATGGAGTTTACGCCGCGCGGCCACGAAGTTTGGGTGTCGGTTCGCGATGCGGGTCGGGTCGACATCTACGACACGCGCAGTTTCGAGAAACTCGGTGAGATTGATGCGGATACGCCATCCGGCATCTTCTTCACTGCGCGCGCCCATCGCACGGGGCTCTAAAAATGGAAATCCATCTTGATCCGCTCGACCATAATCTGCTTGATCGCTGGCAGAGTGACTTCCCTTTGATTTCGGAGCCCTTCGCGGTCATTGCCGAGCGGCTTGACCTGACCGAAGGCGAGGTTCTGAAGCGTTTGCGCAGACTCTCCGACGCGGGCGCCATCAGCCGGATCGGCGCGACCTGCCGTCCCAACACGGCCGGCGCAAGCACGCTTGCCGCAGTGTCGGTGCCCGAACCCCGGATCGAGGAAGTCGCCGCCGTCATTGGTGCAGAGCCGGGCGTCAACCATTCCTATTTACGAGAGAACCACTGGAACATCTGGTTTGTAGCGACCGGCCCGGACCGCGCGTATGTCGATGAAAGTCTCGCACGGATCGAGGGACTCACGGGCCTGGAAGTTCTCGACCTCCGGTTGGTGCGGCCGTTCAACATTAATCTTGGTTTCGCACTTGATGGTTCGGGCAAGCTGCCGCCGCAGCGAGAAAACGTCAACACCGACGTTTTGATCCGACGCGATCGAGAGATCATGCAGGCACTGTCAATCGGCCTGGAAATTATCTCACGGCCCTTTGCGGCGCTTGCTGAAAACCTGGGTCGGCCGGAAGAAGACATCCTGCTGCGGGTCAGGGCGCTTTCCGCGGCAGGTGTCCTCTCACGGATCGGCGTTATCGTGCGCCATCGGGCGCTGGGCTGGAGTTCCAACGCCATGGTGGTCTGGGAGCTTCCTGAAGAGGAGATTCCCCGCATTGGGCCGGCTTTGACGGCGGTCCCGGGTGTCACGCTCTGTTATCAGCGCCGTCCCGTGCCGGGCATATGGCCCTACAGCCTCTATTGCATGATCCACGCGCGCAGCCGGGTCGAAGCCATGACCGTGCTCGATCGCGCTTGTGACGAAGTCGGCCTCCGTCACATGCCGCATCAAGTGCTTTTCAGCGTCCGTTGCTTCAAGCAAACCGGCGCGCGGGTGTTACTGGAGAAAGGAGCCGCCGCATGAAAACTTTCGACTATCAGCCGGATTCGACCGATCGGCGGATCATCAATGCACTGCAGGAGGGCTTTCCGCTCTCATCGCATCCCTACGCCGAAGCTGCCGCTGATCTGGGTTTGAGCGAAAGCGAACTGATCGAACGGCTGGCCCGCCTTCGGAAGGTAAGGGCAATCACCCGTTTCGGTCCCTTCTTCGATGCTGCGGCCATGGGCGGTGCCTTTTGCCTCTGCGCGATGAATGTTCCCGCCGGTCGTTTTGAAGCGGTGACGGAACAGGTCAATGCGTACTCGCAAGTCGCTCACAACTATGAACGGGCCCATCAGCTCAATATGTGGTTTGTGCTCGCGACCGAGACACCGGAAGGGATCGAGGCGGCGGCCTGCGCCATCGAACAGGAAACCGGCCTTGAAGTTCTGCGCTTTCCCAAACTCGAAGAGTTTTACATTGGCTTCAGGATGGTTGCATGAACCTGGATGGAACAGACCGGCGGATTGTCGAGGCGACGCAGTCGGGTCTGCCTTTTGTCGCGCAGCCCTACGCGGAAATTGCATCTTCCTTGGGCCTGGAGGAAGGGGAAGTCATCGATCGGCTGGCTGCAATGCAGGCGCGCGGCGTCGTGCGCAGGATCGGGGTCGCGCCCAATCACTATGCCCTGGGCATGACCTCGAACGGCATGACGGTTTGGGACGTCGAAGATGGGATGGCGAGTGAACTGGGCGCGCGGGTCGGGCAGCTCGACTTCGTGTCGCACTGCTATCTGCGGCCACGCACCCTCCCGCTTTGGCCCTACAATCTCTTCGCTATGGTGCATGGTAGCAACCAAAGTGAGGTCGAGGAGAAACGCCAGGTCATTGTGTCGCTGCTGGGGCCCGCGTGCCGGGGAAACGACACGCTCTATTCGACCCGCATCCTGAAAAAAACCGGATTACGGCTGGCCCGCAAGGGCGCAGGCGTCTCCACAGTTAAAGTCCGAGGAGAAGGCTGATGTTCCGACTCTCTCACTATATGCACCAGCTTGTGGAGCCGACGCCGGTGCGCCGGCGCGGTGGCCAGGTGAAGCCGGTGGTGATTTGGAACCTCACACGCCGCTGCAATCTACAGTGCCGACACTGCTACACGACCTCAGCCGATCATGTCTTTCCGGGCGAACTGACGCATGAACAAGCAATGGGCGTCCTGGAGGATCTGAGAGGTTTCAAGATCCCGGCCCTGATCCTCTCTGGCGGTGAGCCTTTGATGCGCATGGACCTCTTCGAAATTGCCGAACGGGCACGCAAGATGAAGATGTATCTTGCGCTCTCGACCAACGGCACGGCGATCGAAGGAGAGATGGCAGAACGTGTCGCGGACATCGGTTTCGACTATGTCGGCATCAGCATCGACGGCATCGGAGCGACCAACGATTGGTTCCGCGGCAAGGAGGGAGCTTTCGACAAGGCCCTCGCCGGTGTGCGGGCCTGCAAGGCGCTAGGTGTCCGGGTGGGACTGCGCTTTACCATCACGCAGGAGAACGCCGGTCAGCTTCCGGAGCTTCTGGATCTCGCCGATGGGGAAGGGGTAGACAAGTTTTATCTCTCACACCTGGTTTACGCGGGCCGAGGCGATAAGCATCGTGGAGCCGATGCCAGTTGGTCGCACACTCGCACCGCAATGGATCTTCTGATTGACCGCGCCTGGAGGGCTGCCGATGAAGGACGCTCGCTGGAGATCGTCACCGGTAACAACGATGCCGATGCGGTTTACTTCCTGCGTTGGGCGGAAGAACGCTTCACGTCGGAGCAGATTGCGCATCTGAAGGATCACCTTGAGGCCTGGGGAGGAAACTCTTCGGGGGTCGGGGTCGCCAATATCGATCCGCAGGGCGATGTTCATCCCGACACCTATTGGTCGGACTACACCATCGGTAGCGTCAAAGACCGGCCCTTCTCGGCGCTCTGGACCAGTGACGACCCGATGCTGGCCCAACTGCGCAGGCGTCCACGTCCGCTCAAGGGCCGTTGCGGTGCCTGCAGCTATAAGACGGTCTGTGGCGGCAATACCCGGATCCGGGCGCTGCAGCTGACCGGCGATCCCTGGGCCGAGGACCCGGCCTGCTACATGAGTGATCAGGAGATCGGGGTCGAAGACTCGGATCGTCTGACCGTAACACCCTTCCGGGGCAAAAGCCGTGATCCGATACATCGTTTTCTTTAGCTGTCTGCTGGGTTTGACGGGCGGTGTCCTGGCGAACCCCAAAGCGCTCTACAACGAGCATTGTGCGTCGTGCCACGGTGCCGACCGCTTGGGTGGAAACGGGCCGGCTCTGATTCCCGAGACGCTGAAACGCATGCGTGGTCCGAAGTTGGCGAAGGTGATCGCCGAGGGCCGGGCGGCGACACAGATGCCGGGCTTCAGCGACACTTTGGAGCCTGAGGAAATTGCGGCCCTCACCGAATTTGTAAAGATGCCTTTGGCTGAAATCCCCGATTGGGGACCTGAAGAGATTGCCGCAAGCCGGTCGTTCGATCCGGACTATCGTCCCGCTGACCAACCGGTTTTTACAGCCGATCCTCTGAACGTCTTCCTGGTCGTGGAGACCGGTGATTCCCATGTCTCCGTACTCGATGGCGACACGTTCACCGTGATGGACCGCTTCGCAACGCCTTTCGCCGTGCACGGCGGGCCGAAGTTCACGCCCGATGGCCGCTTCGTCTTTATTATGTCGCGGGACGGCTGGGTGCAGAAGTACGACCTTTGGAGCCTGGCCGAGGTCGGCCGGATTCGGGCCGGGCTCAACAGCCGGAATATCGCAATCTCCAGGGATGGCAAACATTTGGCGGTGGCAAACTACCTGCCGCGCAGTCTAACCATACTCTCAAGCGAAGATCTCTCGGTAGAGCGGGTGTTCGAAGTGCGTGCTAAGGATGGAAATCTCTCGCGGGTGTCTGCGGTCTATCAGGCGCCGCAACGTGACAGCTTTATTCTGGCGCTCAAGGACGCGCCCGAGATTTGGGAGATCGCGACGGATCCCGAGGCAGAGCCTGTATTTGAGGGTTTCGTCCACAGTCACGAGAATGGCATGGTCGAAGCTCTGCCATCTTCGGAAGGTCTTTTTGCGCTGCGCCGGATCGAGGTCCGCGAACCCATCGATGACTTCTTCTTCACGCCCGACTACCGCCATCTGATCGGCGCGGCCCGCGACGGCGCCCGCGGCGTCGTTGTCAATCTCAACGTCGGGCGGGAAATTGCCGAATTGCCGCTGCCCGGTCTGCCCCATCTGGGGTCCGGTATCTCCTGGCTCCGTGGAGAACACCGGGTCATGGCTACGCCGCATCTCAAGGAAGCCCGCCTGTCGGTCATCGATATTGAAAGTTGGCAGGTTGTGAAATCGCTCGAAACCCTGGGGCCTGGATTTTTTCTCCGCAGTCATGAAAACACGGATTATGTCTGGGCCGATGTCTTTTTCGGGCCGAACCGCGACGTCATGCATGTGATCGATAAAGAAAGTCTGGAGATCGTTGAAACTCTGCGGCCGGTGCCGGGGGCCACCGTTGCCCATGTCGAATTCGATCGCAGCGGTCGGCACGCCCTGGTCAGTGTCTGGGAGGACGAGGGCGCGGTCATTGTTTACGACGCCGAAACCCTGAAAGAAGTCAAACGCCTGCCAATGCGCAAACCCTCGGGAAAATACAATGTCTGGAACAAAATCACATTTTCCGACGGCACATCACACTGAGCGGCCGTCGGTCCTGATCGTCGCACACGGTTCACCCTCGGCGCCTGATGGACCCGAAGCGGCCGTAAAGGCGCTGGCTGCGGAGACCGCCCGGTGGCTTCCCGGCTGGAGGGTTAGCGGGGCCACGCTGGCGGCCAACTCCGCGCTTGAGACAGCGCTCGATGAGATCTCCTCAGAGCACGTTTTGATTTATCCCTTCTTCATGTCCGACGGATGGTTTGTACGAACGGAGCTGCCACGCCGTCTCACGCAGAGTTGGAAGCGGTCGTTCGAGATCCTGGCACCTTTCGGGCATAGCAGCGGTATCCCGGCACTCTGCGAAGCTGCGGTAAAAAAAGCGGCAAAATCCTCAGGTGTTTCAGCGCGCGACACCGCCGTTCTGGTGGCAGCTCACGGATCGCGTTCCGCGCCGCAGCAACGGCGTCTTGTCGAGCGCACGGCGCGCGTCCTAGCTGCGTCCGAAGCCTTTCGCGAGGTACGTGTCGGGTTCTTGGAAGAGTTGCCGAGTGTCGGCGAGGTGGCTCGTCTTTCACGGTCAGGAATCTGCCTGCCTCTGTTCGCCGGTCGTGCAGGCCATGTTGAGATCGATCTTCCACGAGAGCTGGCCGCGGCTTCTTGGTCCGGAACGCTTCTTGCGCCATTAGGTACCTGGCCCGAGATCTCTGATCTGATCGCAACTTCGTTGTTGCAAACACGGCCTATGGCGCTGTCCGGCTAAATCAGATTCACAAGCACGTCAGGCGACCTTTCGCGGTTCACTCCAAACCCTGATCTGATCTGGAATCTATTGACATACTCACCGGCCTAAACTCTGTGATCTGTCGTTTGGCGACCCGTTGATCTCACCCGCGATCGCTTTGATTAGGCCTCAACCTGCCGCCTAGCCGCCGTCGTTCGGCCTCCGTGTTAACACACCAACTCGGACTAAGTTTTTCCAACTCGACACCTGAGCATGGGTTGGGCCGGGTATTCACAAAGACGTACAAGAGCTTACCTCTTCAGATAAACGTAAATTGTTAAAAAATCAATTTATGGTAGCGTGCAAAATTTCTATCGAAATACACGCAAAAGATAGAACCTATTGAACAAAAAAGATGATCTATGTCATCGACGCCCTTTCTTGGGTTTGCCAGACTAAGTCTGCAAGCACGAAGTTCCTAGTCCAGTCTCACCGGTAAAATCGAATTTACCGCACTGTCCACGTGCGAGTTTGATTTCCGAAGAAACGTTGAAAACGGTCGAGCCGAAGGGCGCTATCGCGCCGGATGCTCGTAAACTCGGAGGCAGAATTGATGGCACGCACAAAGTGGTTTCACACCGCTGTTCTCGGTGCAGCAATAGCAGCGTCGGCTTCCCAAACGACCAGAGCTCAAACAGTTGCAGTCGACGCCGAGTTGTTGAGGCAATTGCAGCAGGTCATTGAGCAACAGCAGGAACAGCTCAAACAGCAATCCAACCAGCTGCAATCCCAGTCGGGGACGATTGACGCACTCAAGGGGCGAGTCGAACAGCTCGAGCAAGTATCCAGCGAGACCAAAGCCATAGCGGCGGAGGCCCAGAGTACCTCCTTAGAGGCAATCGGGACCGCGCAGCGAGCGGCTCCGGCGGCAAGCCCCGAAAATATCGTCACTTCGGGCAATGATAAGGTCAAGCTTGCGATTTCCGGCCAGGTCAACCGTGCAATGAACATCGTCGACGACGGCGACGACACCGATGCTTTCTTTGTCGACAACGACACCTCGAATACGCGGGTCCGGTTTGTCGGTACGGGGACGGTGGCGGATGGCACTACGCTCGGCACTGTGGTTGAGGTGGCGCTCAGCCCGAACAACTCCTTCGATGTCAGTCAGGACGACGAAAGCACGGACGATCTCGTTGACCTGCGCAAAGCCGACATCATGCTGCGCAATGACAGCTATGGACAGTTGCTGTTCGGGAAAGGGCAGGCGGCGGCGGATGATACCGCCGAGTACGACCTTTCGTTAGTCGGCGGCCCGATCATGTATTCCGGTGTCTCCGACATTGTCGGAGGTATTCAATTTACTGACGATGGCGAACTGACAGGTGTCACGGTTGGAGATGCCTTTTTTAATTTCGATGGTAACCGTCAAGATCGGGTTCGGTACGATTCTCCGGTCGTCGGGCCAGGCGTGCAGCTTTCAGTCTCAGCCGGATCAGACTCACGCTACGACGCTGCCCTTACCTGGGGTGGGGATTATGGAGATTGGACCGGTGTCGATATCGGTGAGGTCACGACTTTGGGTGCGCTTTCGGTCCGGGACCCCGATGAGGATAATATCGACTACCGCGTCGCCGGTTCCTTCTCCGCCCTGCATAATCCGACCGGCCTGAGTGCCACGTTTTCCGCAGGTAACGATTTCGCCGACGAGGGGGACGATCCCTACAACCTCTACGGCAAGCTGGGTTGGGACACGACCTTCTTTGACGTTGGTCCGACCGGCTTCGGCGTGGATTTCACCTATGGCGAAAATGTCTCGGGTCAGGGCGACAAAGGCCACTCGGTCGGCTTGTCGGCGATCCAGTTGTTCGAGGAGTTCGGGACCGAGCTCTATGTCCAGGTGCGTGGTTTCAGTCTGGAGCGCGGATCCGCAGATAATCCGGACGACATCTTAGTTGGAACGACGGGCGCGAGGGTGAAGTTCTGATGCGTATTCTCGTCACTTTTGTCGCTACCCTCATGCTCACGGCCTGTGCCGGATTGGAGATCAAACCTGGCGAGAAATCCCACGCCCGGCGGGAGATCCCGCCCGGAGCCGGCGTGCTGACCGGTCAGCAGGGTGAGTTCACCATCTATCGTCAGGAAGAAAAAACGCCGCCGGCACGTGGCGGAACGAAACAGCCCAAATGACCTTAGCCGTTTGTGCCGAGCCGCTGGGCAGGAAGAGCCGCGGCGACACCCTAAAACGGTCGTGGGTTTGTCGATGCGCAGATTACGATTTGAGTGAACCCTCGCGATTTAATGAGTCTAAGACAGGAGAAGCGTGACGCTATGAAACTTAAGTTTCCAAGTGCCTACACCATCTTGTTCGGTTTGATCATTGCAGTGGCGGTCGCCACCTGGTTCGTTCCGGCCGGCCAATACGACCGGGAAATGAGCGAGGCGCTGGGAAAGGAAGTTCCGATACCCGGTACCTACAAAGAGGTTGACCCCAATCCCCAGGGGTTTGCCGACGTGGTCCTGGCGCCGATCGCCGGTTTCTTTGATCCGGTGAGTTACGAGGCGCGCGCGATCGATGTTGCGCTTTTCGTGCTGATCATCGGCGGCTTTCTGGGGATCGTCACCAGAACCGGCGCTATCGATGCCGGTATTGAGCGCGCCATGACCGCATTGCGGGGACGGGAAAAGTGGATGATCCCGATCCTCATGGCGCTCTTTGCCGCCGGCGGCACCATCTACGGCATGGCAGAGGAAACCCTTGCGTTCTATGGCCTCATTATCCCGGTGATGATCGCCGCCCGGTATGATGCGGTGACCGGTGTTGCCATCATCATGTTGGGTGCCGGAGTCGGCACCCTGGGTTCCACGATCAATCCCTTCGCGACTGTGATCGCGGCCAACGCGGCGGGCATAGCCTTCACAGACGGCATCTTGCTCCGCTTCGCGCTGCTGATCCTTTGCTGGCTGGCTTGCGTAGTCTACGTCATGCGCTACGCCGAGAAGGTTAAGGCGAACCCATCTGCCTCGATTGTTGCAGACCGGCGGGAGTCCAACGAAGCGCACTTTCTCAAAGGTCGGGAGGTTGCGGCGGGCAACCATCAACTCGATTTCACGTTGACGCGCAAGATCGTGTTGCTCGTCTTCGTCCTCGCTTTCGCCGTGATGATCTGGGGGGTCTCGGCCGGTGGCTGGTGGATGGCGGAGATGTCAGGCCTCTTCATCGTGGCGGCAATCCTGGTCGGCGTGATCGCCCGCATGAGCGAGGAGGATTTTACCAACACCTTCGTCGACGGCGCCCGCGACCTGCTTGGCGTCGCCCTGGTGATCGGCATTGCCCGCGGTATCGTTGTGGTCATGGACGCGGGCAATATGACTGATACCATTCTCTTCTGGGCCGAGGGCGCAGTCAGCGGTTTACCAGCCATTGCTTTTATAAACAGTATGTTCGGAATTGAGGTGGCGTTGTCCTTCTTCGTCCCTTCTTCGTCCGGTTTGGCTGTCCTAACTATGCCGATTATGGCGCCGCTCGCCGATTTCGCGGCTGTGCCGCGGGATCTGGTGGTGACTGCCTATCAGTCAGCCAGTGGGCTGGTGAACCTGATCAACCCGACCTTCGCGGTGGTTATGGGCGGGCTGGCGCTTGGCCGTGTGCCGTACGAGCGCTGGCTGCGCTTTATGTGGCCGCTGCTTCTTATCCTGACCATCATCATCATGACCGCGATTAGCATCGCGACGCTTTTGAACTAGAGGCGGCGAACCCTTCTGTTCGAGCGAGTCGCGGCCAGTGCTTGATAACGGAGAAACGACATGACGGAATTAGGTGTTCATTCAGAGGTCGGAAAGCTGCGCAAGGTGATCGTGCATCGTCCGGGATTGGCGATTGCGCGGCTGACGCCCGGTAACTGTCATGAGTTGCTGTTCGATGATGTGCTTTGGGTGAAACAGGCGCGCCAGGAGCATTTGGGCTTCGTGGACGAAATGCGCCATCGCGGCATAGAGGTCTATCATGTTCGCGAGTTGCTTGAGCAGACGCTGCGCGACGCGGCGGCCCGAAAATGGCTGTTGGATCTCAAGGTGACCGATAACACTGTTGGGGTCGGCATGGCCGCTGACCTCCACGCCTGTTTGATGGAGATGGATGCCTATAAGCTCTCGGTACATTTGATCGGCGGAATCAACCGGGCTGAACTTCCTTTCGAGCCATCCGGAATGATCGGGCGGCTGTTGGAGCCGCAGGACTTCGTCCTGCCGCCCTTGCCGAACCAGCTTTTCACCCGCGATCCCTCCGCCTGGACCTATGGGGGCGTTACGCTGCATCCGATGTTTTGGCCTGCCCGGCGGCAGGAGACACTGAACATGGCGGCCATCTACCGCTTCCATCCCATGTTCAAGGAGGCGGACTTCGAGTTTTGGTGGGGGGGCGATGTCGAGAACGATCATGGCAGTGCTCATGCTGAGGGCGGTGATATCCAGCCGATCGGTCAGGGTATCGTGCTGATCGGTATGGGTGAACGCACGACACCACAGGCCGTCGGGCAGATCGCCCGCGGCCTCTTCGCAAAGGGCGGTGCCCGGCATGTCATCGCCGCGGCCATGCCGAAAGAGCGGTCGGCGATGCATCTGGATACGGTCTTTACCTTCTGCGACCGCGACCTGGTGAACATGTTCCCCGACGTGGTCGACAAAATCCGGTCTTTCTCGCTCAGGCCGGATGACAAGGAGGGCGCGCTTTCGGTCACCGAAGAGACCAGAGATTTCCCCACTGTTGTCGCGGATGCGCTCGGTCTCAAAACGCTGCGCAGGGTGCACACCGGGGGAGATGCTTATGAAGCTGAACGCGAACAATGGGACGACGGCAACAACGTCGTCGCTTTGGAGCCGGGTGTGGTTATGGCCTACGAGCGCAACACCTTTACCAACACCTTGCTGCGCAAGGCCGGTGTCGAGGTCATCACGATCGAAGGTAACGAACTGGGCAGGGGCAGAGGTGGTGGACACTGCATGACCTGCCCGATCCTGCGCGATCCTCTCAACGACTAAATTGAAAGACTCAAATTCCGCAAAAGAGGAGAAGACGTCCATGGCTTTCAATCTCAAAGGCCGAAGCTTTCTGAAGCTTCTGGACTTCAATCAGCGAGAGCTGCGCTATCTGCTGGATCTGTCGCGCGATCTCAAGCGGGCGAAATATGCGGGCACCGAACAACAGCATCTCAAGGGCCGGAACATCTGTCTGATTTTCGAGAAGTCCTCGACCCGGACCATGTGCGCCTTTGAAGTCGCGGCGATGGATCAGGGTGCAGGCGTTACCTATCTTGGACCGTCCGGATCGCAGATTGGCCACAAGGAATCCATGAAGGACACGGCGCGGGTGCTTGGGCGCATGTACGATGCGATCGAGTACCGTGGCTTTGCCCAGGGCATTGTCGAGGAGTTGGCGAAGTACGCCGGGGTCCCGGTCTTCAACGGATTGACCGACGAGTTCCATCCGACCCAGATGCTGGCGGATCTGCTGACCATGCGTGAGCACGCCGACAAGCCGCTCCACGACATCTCCTATGCCTTCGTGGGCGACGCGCGTAGCAACATGGGGCAATCCTTGATGATCGCCGGTTGCCTGATGGGTATGGACGTGCGGATTGCGGCGCCGAAGGAAAACTGGCCGAGTGAAGAATTTATCAACCCGGCTCGTGAACTCGAAGCGACCTATGGCGCAAATCTCACCATTACCGATGACCCCGATGCGGCAGTCAAAGGCTGCGACTTCATCCACACCGATGTCTGGGTCTCCATGGGCGAACCGGCCGAGGTCTGGGAGGAGCGGATCAAGCGACTGAAACCCTATCAGGTCAACAGCGCACTGATGGCGGCGACGGGCAAGAGCTCAACCCGCTTTATGCATTGCCTGCCGGCCTTCCATAATCGCGAGACCAGGGTCGGTCAGGAGATTTTCGAAAAGTACGGTGTCGCCGAGATGGAAGTCACAGAGGAGGTTTTCGAATCTCCCGCCGGCGTGCAGTTCGAACAGGCGGAAAACCGAATGCACACCATCAAGGCCGTCCTGGTCTCAACGATTGGAGCTTAGGCCATGCGGATCGTCATCGCGCTCGGGGGCAACGCGTTGCTGCGCCGCGGACAGGCCCTGACCGCACAGAACCAACGCGAGAATGTGCGGATCGCGGCCGAAGCCATGGCGCCGATCGCGCGCCAGCATCAGCTTGCGGTCTCGCACGGCAATGGTCCGCAAGTCGGCCTGCTCGCCTTGCAAGGTGCAGCTTACAAACCCGATGAGCTCTACCCATTGGATGTCCTGGGGGCCGAAACCGAAGGCATGATCGGCTACATGATTGAGCAGGAGATGGGGAACCTGCTGCCCCCTGAGGTGCCTTTCGCGACCATTCTGACCATGATCGAAGTCGACCAGGCAGACCCGGCCTTTGCCGATCCGACCAAGTTCATCGGACCGGTTTACGATGAGGCTGAAGCCCGGCGCCTGGCGGCCGATAAGAATTGGTCGATCAAACCTGATGGGGACAAATGGCGTCGCGTCGTTGCTTCTCCACAGCCTAAGCGGATCTTTGAGATTCGCCCGATCCGCTGGCTATTGGAACGCAACACCATCGTCATCTGCGCCGGTGGAGGCGGTATTCCGACGGTCTACGATGAAAACCGCAAGCTGCAGGGCACAGAAGCAGTGATTGACAAGGATCTGGCCAGTGAGCTTCTGGCCCGTGAGTTGGACGCGGATCTGCTGATCATGGCGACGGATGTGGATGCGGTTTACACCGCTTGGGGGACAGCGGAGGCCAAGGCGATCAGGAATGCCTCGCCCGAGGCACTTCGGGCGCAGGATTTTCCGGCCGGTTCCATGGGGCCCAAGGTCGAGGCGGCCTGTCTCTATGTGGAACGTACCGGCAAGGCCGCGGTCATAGGCGGGTTAGCTGATCTTGAGAGCATGGTCATGGGATCGGCCGGGACCACCATTGACAGTATTGCATCCGGGCTAGAGTGGTATGATGAGGCAATTCGCGACTCTTGATTCGATGCAGGTTCGTTTTAGATGCAGGTTCGTTTTAATAGATTGCCTGCCCCTTATGAAACTGCCCAACGGCGTCATTTCGATAGTGCTGCATCAGCCGTCAGGAACCATCTGTCCGTGGTTCGGACAATGGGGGGGGCCGACTTCAGAGAGCCACTTCCGCGATACCCGCGCGACATAGCCGCATTCACTGCAGGACACCTTGATCATCCGCGAGGTCTGCCCTGGTGCCTTATCCTTGTCGATCTGCTGGATCTCGGGCGAGGGCAGGGGGCCCGCCGTCTCGAGTATTGATTTGGTTATCTCCTTGAACAATGCGCCCGGTGGAGACTCGTTCCTGGTGCCCTTAAGTCCAAGGGATATTGCCAGGTGACGGAATAGATAGCCGTGTTGATCCCGGTCGCCGACGGCAATCCGACACATCTGAAACGCCAATGCCGCTGCAACTTCTGTTTCCTCGCTGCGATCGGGCCGCACCAGGATCACATAAGTTGCGCCGTTATCCTGGGTCCAGGAATCTGTAATGTTCGGGCTCCTGCGGCCGACACTTGGAAAGCCGGTGCGAACATCGAACTCGGGAAGGGGAAATCCAAGATCGTCAAACCATCCCCTCATCGCCGCGGCGACCTCTCTAAGCCAGTCCTCACGGACTTTGCCGGAGGGCGGCGAAGACGCGGCTTTCTTACTCCCTTTGTTTGGCATCTGATCTCGTACCAGTCTTTTCGCGAGTTAAGCGTCGAATCTGTGAAACGCCTTCTGCCTCGGGAGCGCCACAAAGTCCATCACTGTTAGCATGCGATTAAACGAGACCACATGCGCGTCTAAACATTATGAGTTATTTTAATTGGCAATTTGAAACAATTCAAGGTAGCAAAAACAGCAATTTTAGGTGGTGCTGCGATTACCTGAATCCCGTATTTCTGCATCTCAAACCTTGCACTGGCGGCGGGGTTTGGCGGCGTCTCCTCTCCCTAGTCGTATCGTGAAACAGAGCAATTGATTTATTTTTTGGCGGCAAGGACTTTTGCGGTGCGTACAAGAATAGGCACAAGACGTTGCATAGGAGTATTAATTCTATTCTTCTTAGGGTTGTTTTATCGGCAACTATTTATGGCCTCCACCTGTTCGACCTGCTCAGACGGCTTCGGTTTAAAGCCTGCTGTGCCTTAGGCTTGAACCAAAAAGGGAATTCTAAAACAGCTGTTCACAAGGAGATTTTCTCGCCAAATGGTTCGACCGGGTACGGAGTTCATGCAACCTTTGTTTAGTAAAGATTCTTCTAGAAAATTAATAAAACATTATAAAAATTTGTTTAAACAATATTAAATGTTCAAACAATTAAGCACTCAATGCACATGCAACCAATGTTGAGAGTCTCGGCCATCCGGTTCGTCGCATGACACTGAGTGCAGTTCCGGTGCAGGCGATGCGGATAAGCGGACGACTCACCGACACTGGGGAGATATCGGAGCTTACGGTGTTTTGGCTGAGAGCCTGAATTCCAACATCTGGAAAGCAATCAAAGCCGCAGAGAAAATAATGTGCGACGTTGTGGAAGTTTTCTCGGAAACCACCGTTGGAACCGCCACTAGTGTTGGCATAAGTCAAGACGGTCAAGAGACTGGAAAAAAACCGCGAACGAAGTCCTGCAGACGGCTGAAGATTCGGGACAGTGCGCTCAATCGATCAGTGGCAGTGTCGACGGCTTCCTCAAGGTATCCGCAGCGCTTAACCTGGCACGGGATGTTCTGTTAGCGTAATAATGGTCGTTTCTGGAGTCACGGAGACAAGACGTTGAGGCAGTTCAAGCGGCAAAGGTGTTTTTTGGGAGTCCGGGCTTTGAGTCGGGACCTGTCATCTGAGCGAGCCGCTTAAACTGTCATCGCGTAGGAGCATGTCAGTCCGTCACGTCCAGCGTTGGACCAACGGTAAGCCAGAGAGTTAGGCCAGAGCGGTAGACCAGAACGATAGGCCGTTGTTCGGCCAGCCTTTTGAGAACCGGCGCATGGGAGCGTCGTTAAGGGGGAGACATGGTTTCGTCTAGCGATTTTGTTGTAACCGAGGCGCGGAGGTTCCCGCCGCTTGCAAGTCTGTTCAGAGTTTTTGAGCCCTTCATCAACCTCAATATCTCGAAGAAACTCGTTGCCGGTTTTGCGACGATTTCGATCTCGGCTGTCCTGGTTGGGATCACGGGCTTGTACTTTATTGACAGAATCAACACGACTCTGAACCACATTTCGGACGTTGCAGCCCCTACGGTCGAAACATCCGATGACCTTATTGCCTTGATCTTTGAAGCAACCAAAGTGGCGGAGGAGATCATTGCAGACAGCGACCTCGACCGCATGGAGCCATTGATCACAGAACTTAGTGTGCTTGATCATAAGTTCGACCAGACCTACATCGAACTGCAGGGCCTGGTCAGCGATGTCTCGCTCCTGGATGAACTGGCTACGGCGCGCCAGGAACAATCTGAGTTCAACCAACATGCCCATCAAATGATTTCGGTTCTTCGGAGCGCTTTGGACAGCGAAAGAGAAGAAACAAATTTGCTTAACGAATTCGATAGCGCGGGTTCGGAGTTGACAAAATTGCTGGACGTCTTGGCCGAAAAGAATGAATTGCAAATGGCGAAGGCGGAGGAAGAAGGAGATAGACTGGCCGAACGTGGGGCCGACGGAAAATCTGTGAACGGCGTCCTCGGGCAACTCTTCGATAGAGACTATCCGGTCGTGGAAGCAGCTCTGAAGATGCAGCGCCTGATCATCGAATTACAAGACACGGCCGGCGAATACATCGCAGAGCGAAACCCCAACAAACTGGGCGCGGTCGAAGCTGAATTTGTTGCCCTGTACGAGAGCGTGTGGCCGCATCTGAGTGTTTTGCGCAACCTGACGGAAACGCAAAGAGACAAAAGCGACGTTGACGAACTACGCTCCAGGCTCGACACCCTCTTTACGCTGGGCTATGGCCGCGGACAGCTATTCGAGACACACCGGGCCAAGCTGAAGGCAGTGCAGGAGTCCAGATTGCTGGCGGAACGTTTGGAAGCCGATGCAGATAATGCCGTTGCTGCCCTGGATCAGGTTGCTGAATCTGCCGACGCAATCAGCGACGGTGCCGACGAAGCCGCGGAGTACGCCGTTGATCAGGCCAGAACAACAATTCTGACGCTGCTCATCATCGCGATGATCGCATCTATCGGATTGTTGTCGTTTATTGTGCTGACTGTCGTGCGTCCGATTAAGAATTTGACGGGGGACATGGTCTCACTGGGTGAGCGTTATGGCTCCACTGTCCCGCCTGTCCGCAGGCGGGGCGATGAAGTCGCCCAGCTCAGGATGACGTTTGATCAGCTTCGGGCACAGGTGCAACAGCGCACCGATCAGTTGGACTCGGCGAACCAGAGTCTGGAACGGGAGCTGGCCCGGCGCGAGACCCTGGAGAGGCAGCTCGTTCATACTCAAAAACTCGATAGCCTGGGTACGCTGGCGGGCGGCATCGCGCATGACTTTAACAATATGCTCTATGTCATTCTCGGTTGTACCAAAATCGCTCTCGAAGAGGAGCCCAAAGAGAGCTTCATCAGCAGACTCATCTCCAAGATCGATCAAGCCGCGCAACGTTCGAAATCCATCGTCGACCAGATTTTGTTCTTCAGCCGCCGCGAACAACCGAACAGGGAACCTCTCCAAATCAGCCATGCTGTTCGCGAGTCCGTCACGCTGTTGCGGGCTGGTCTGCCCTCGACAATGGTTCTCGATATGGAGATCGACGACAACTGTGGCATAGTTTTGGCTGACGAGACGCAGATCCAGCAATTGACTGTAAACCTGATGACCAATGCTTTTCAGTCCTACTCTGACGGCAAGGGGGCGATTCGTCTGACAATGATCGAGACCGAAGTCGACCAGGCCTTCGCGGATCAGCACTTGGGACTGCATCCAGGGCCCTATGTGCGGTTATCTGTGGCCGATCGTGGTTGCGGGATTCCGGACGATGTGTTGGTGAAAATCTATGATCCCTTTTTCACAACGAAACCGGTTGGTGAAGGCACGGGCCTGGGACTGTCGGTCGTGCATGGTATTGTCACCGGGCATGAAGGTGTCATAGTGATTTATACCCGAGTCGGTGAAGGGACGACCTTTGAGGTCTACCTGCCGGTTTATGAGGGTCAGAGGCTCGAAAGCGGCGGCACGCGGAGTTCCGTGACGTAGTACCGTCTTTTTGGAGGGGAAAAGTGGCAAAGATCTTGGTTGTGGACGATGAACCGCTGATTTGCGAGATGCTTGACGTGTTTCTCTCTCGTGCCGGTCATGACGTCACAGCGGTCACCGACGGGAAGCGGGCAATCAAAGCAGTCGAGTCAACCGCCGTGGATCTTGTCGTTGCCGATATTGTCATGCCGGAAAAAGACGGTCTGGAGACAATTATGGAACTCCAGAAAAAGCGACCTGAGTTAAAGATCATCGCCATTTCCGGTGGCTCCCGTATCGGCAATTTTGACTTTCTCGCGATGGCCAAGAAGCTCGGGGCGTGCAAAACCTTTTACAAACCCCTGGATAACAACGCTTTGCTGGTAGCGATTAACGAGTGCCTGGAAGATGAGTTGCCGACTTAAAGGCAATCATCTCTATCGCTGAGCGGCGATCTCCCTTCGCTCGCTCTTGAGCAGCAGTTTTCCATCCCAAACACCATCTTCGACCATTTTCGTCACTTCTCCGCATAACTCCTGAGAAAACCGCGTCACTGCGTTCGAGGTTTGGCGACCAAGGGGCAAGGCGACGACAAGTTTACGGGAGAGGGCGGGAGAGACAATCGACGTTGCCGTCAGTTTGCCCTCTACGACTTCCTCGTGGATTGAGGCATAGGGCAGAACTGTCGCCGCATGTCCGCGCCGCGCCAGATCCTTCAGAGTCTGCAGGGCATCGGCTTCCACCGGCACATTCAACTTCAGGCCTTGCTTCGCCGCTTCCTGCTCCAGGAGAATACGCAGGCTGTGGTTTGGACCCGGTAGAACTAGCGCACGCCGCGCGATATCGGCGAAGCGCACTGCACGGCGGACATCAAGCGCTTCTTCCTTGCTGGCGACCAGAAAGAGGTTTTCCATCAGGAGTGGCTGCACCATCAGGTTTGTCTGCTTTTCCTGGGCGTACATGATGGCGATGTCGACTTCACCCCTGAGCAGCCATTCCAGAAGATACTCGGTGAAGGCCGGGACGATCCTCAGACTCACATCCGGGTAGGCCGTGCGAAAGCGCTCAGTGATACGGGCTGCGAGGATGTCGCCGACTGTCGGCGGAATTCCGATCACGACTTTTCCTCTGACCGCATCTGCCTGTTCCGTCAGATCCGCGCATGTTTCCTCGACCTGACGCAGGATCGAGGTGGCGCGCGACAGCAGCAGCTCGCCTGCTTCAGTCAGGATCATGCCCCGCCCGTGGCGTGAGAAGAGCTGCGTTTTAAGTTCGTCTTCCAGCATCCTGATTTGCCGGCTGAGTGCGGGCTGCGCGATCCTCAGACGCTCGGCTGTCTTACTGAGACTGCCCAGTTCCGCGACCTGGACGAAGGTGTTGAGTTGTTTAAGGTCCATTCTGCTATCCAAAAATTATATAGCTTTTTATAAAATCTTATATTTCAAATATATCTTCTGTGTTGATAGATTCCCAACGACAAGGTCATGCAGGCAAATTGAAGTGCGAACCCCGTCATGCAGCAAACTCCTCTCCAAAACGGTCAATCGATTGATTGGAAAGCACAGGTCTATGAAGTGCTGAAGGATTTTGACGTCAAGCATGCGGCTTACGTGCCCGATGCGGGGCACGCCACGGCAATCGAGCGCTTCAATGCCGATGAGGCGGTGCACTCGGTGGTCTTAACCACCGAGGAGGAGGGGATCGGCTATCTGGCCGGCGCCTGGCTTGGTGGTGAGCGGGGTGTTCTCTTGTTGCAGTCGAGTGGTGTCGGCAATTGCATCAACACCTTGGCGCTTCAGGTATGCGCGCGCTTTCCATTGCTCATGGTCGTGACCATGCGCGGCGATTGGGCCGAATTCAATCAATGGCAAAATCCCATGGGTCAGGCGACCGAAGCGGCGTTGAACCTCATGGGTGTGAGGACCTGGCGCGCTGAAAAAGCCGAGGAAGTTGAGGGGCTTTTGCGTGGAGCGGCGACGATGGCATTCGAAGGGGACCAAGCCTGTGCTGTTCTTTTGAGCCAACAGCTGATCGGTAAAAAACTATGGAACCAGGTGCAATGACGTTCCCTCTCTTGAACCGGAGAGAAGCTGTTGCGGAGCTACTTATAGATCGTGGCGATCTGATCGTGACGACCGGTCTCGGGTCGCCGTCCTACGATGTCATGGCGGCGGGCGACCATGACCGGAATTATTACCTTTGGGCCGCGATGGGCAGCGCCGCGACCGTCGGCCTCGGGCTGGCGATGTCCCGGCCTCAGGATCCGGTCCTTGTGGTGACCGGTGACGGCGAGATGCTGATGGGCATGGGCGCCCTGGCCACTATTGCCGTGCAGGCGCCCAAGAACCTAACGATCGCCGTTCTTGACAACGGCCACTACGGTGAGACGGGAATGCAGCGCAGCCATGCCGGTCACGGCATCGGGCTTGAGAAGGTCGCCCAAAGCGTCAATTTCGACTGGACGGCCCGCATCACCGACTTGGCCGGTGTCTGTGACCTTCGTGCACGGGTTCACGCGAAAAATGCGTTGAGTTTTGCCGCGATCACAATCGACGTGACGGAGGAAGACCGCGTGTTGCCATCCCGCGACGGCGTCTACATCAAAAACCGCGTTCGCGCGGCTCTGGGCCAGCAGGTTTTTTGAACGCCGGGTCTTTAAGCCGCGGTGCGCCTCAAAGACCAGCGATGCTGCCGTTGATTACCGGATAATAAAGGGGTTGGCGACGGGCGAGGCCTGTGCCAGCCAGACGGATTTTGTCTGCAGATACTCCTTGATTGCTTCTAAGCCGCTTTCCCGGCCGATCCCGCTTTGCTTATAGCCACCGAAAGGTGAGGTGTAGCTGACGGCCCGGTAGGTGTTGATCCACACGGTACCGGCTTTCAGCCGTTCCGACATACGAAGAGCGCAACCCATATCCTTGGTCCAAACGCCCGCCGCCAGGCCAAAGTCGATGTCATTTGCGATGCGCAGGGCATCTTCCTCATCCTCGAAGGGTATGACTGAAAGAACCGGACCGAAAACCTCTTCCTGGGCGATACGCATATCGTTGCGCACGTCGGTGAAGATGGTGGGCTCGACGAACTGCCCGCCGGTGGCGCCGGGCCCGTCGTACGGCTTGCCGCCCAGCACACAGGTTGCGCCTTCTTCGCGTGCAATCTCAATGTAGTCGAGTACTTTTTTGTACTGCGGTGGTGTTGTGACGGGACCGACGTGAGTCTCCAACGACATCGGATCACCGATCGTGGCTTCTCCAGCGACCTTGACCAGCCGTTCGACCAATGCGTTGTGGATGGACTTTTGCAGCAGCAGGCGCGAGCCCGCGATACAGGTCTGGCCGGTCGCCGCGAAGATGCCGGAAATCGCGCCCATGACGGCGGCTTCCTGATCGGCGTCCTCAAAGACGATATTGGGCGACTTTCCGCCCAGCTCCAGGGATACATGTTTGAGATCGCGAGCCGCGGCTTCGTTGATCTTGCGTCCGGCCACGTCGGAGCCGGTGAAAGCGATCTTGGCCACGTCCTTATGCGCGACGAGCGCCTGCCCGACATCCGCGCCAAAACCGGTAACCGTATTGACGACGCCGGGCGGGAATCCGGCTTCCTCGACAAGCTTCATGAAGGCTAGAGTGGAGGCGGAGGTGAACTCCGAAGGTTTGATGACCGCTGTGTTGCCTGCGGCCAAGGCTGCCGCCAGCTTCCATGCGAGGAGCAGGAGCGGGGAGTTCCAAGGCGTGATCATGGCGATCACGCCCAGAGGTTCATAGCGTGTGAAATTGAGGACGGCTTCCTTGTCCGTCGGAATGACGGCGCCTTCGATCTTGTCGGCAAGTCCGCCGTAGTAGCGATACCATTCGGCCATATACTTGGTTTGCGCGGACATCTCGGCGTACAGCTTGCCGTTATCGCGGACCTCGGTCTCCGCCAGCGCGGCTGAGTCCCGTTCGATCAACTCCGCGAGGCGCATAAGCAGACGGCCGCGTTGCGATGGCTTCATCGCCGACCATTCACCGTCAAATGCTGTCAGTGCGGCTGCGACGGCACGATCGACATCCATGCCGTTACCATGTGCGATTTCGGCCCAGGCTTCGCCGCTATAGGGATTGAAGGTCTCAAACCATTTCCCAGCGTCTGGTGCCACCCAGGCACCGCCGATATAGTGCTGGTACTTTTCCATCTGTCGTCTCCTGTCGGTTTTTTTGCCCGCCGCTTTACGCGGAAATTATTTTGCCCGGTTGTTATAGCATCAGATTTTCCTGCCAGGCCTTGAAGTAGAACTTTTCGATAACCGCTTTCGAATTTCAACATGGCTCGGCAGCGCGTAAGAAACCGTATTTCGTTGACAAGGAAAGCTGCGCTGCCAGATCTAGAGGTCCTCGGATCGGCACGGGGTCAGATTCGCAAAGGCCAGTACGAGTAGACTTATGACCACTATCGGTGAAGCCATTGTCCGCTACCTCGAAGAGCGGGAACTGCCGGTTGTTTTCGGATTGCCTGGGGTGCATACGGTCGAGCTTTACAGGGGGCTGGCCCAGTCGAAGATCCGTCATGTCATCGCGCGCCATGAGCAGGGGGCCGGCTTCATGGCCGACGGCTTCGCACGCGTATCGGGGCAGCCGGGTGTGGCCTTCGTGATCACCGGTCCGGGTGTCACCAATATACTGACAGCGATGGCACAGGCGCGCTCGGACAGCGTGCCCATGCTGGTGGTTTCAAGTGTGAACGAGCGGGCTGGTCTCGGCTTGGGTCTGGGGCACCTGCACGAACTTCCCGACCAGCAGGGGGTTTGTGCGCTTGTAGCCTGCCGTTCGGAACAGGTGACTTCGGATGCCGAGTTGATGCCCGCGCTGCATGGGATCTATCAGGACTTTGCGACGAAGCGTCCTGGGCCTATGCACCTGGAGGCCCCGTTGGATGTGATGGGGGCTTCGTTTGACCAGGATTTAAGCGCGCCTGATACTAAAGCACCGCCGGTTCCGGGACCCGAACTTCTTAAGAGTGCCGCGGGACTGCTATCGCGGGCGCGCCAACCGGTCATTCTGGCTGGGGGCGGCGCGCGCTGGGCCGAGGATGCGCTCCTGGCCCTTGCCGAACAACTGAACGCACCGGTTGTCCAGACCATCAATGCCCGTGGCTTGATGCATGGTCACCCACTTACAATCCCGGCCAGCGCCAGTCTGGAGGCGGTGCGCGACCTGCTTCGGGAATCCGACGCCATTCTCGCCGTCGGGACAGAACTCGGGACGACCGATTATGACATTTACCGCAATGGCGGCCTGCCTGAGTTGAGCAACATGGTTCGCATCGATATTTGCCCTGACCAACTCGCCCGCCATCCTGCCGACGTTAAACTCTGCGGCATGGCGGCGGATGTCCTGCCACTGCTGAGCAGGGCGCTGGGTGAAGGCAGAGGCACGCCGGATTGGGGGGCTGAGCAGGCGGCTGAAACCCGGCTCAAGGCGCTGGCCGAACTACCGGGTGACTATGCCCATCAGGTGGAGATGCTGAACTGCATCCGCGACAGTTGTCCGAACTCCATCATCGTCGGAGATTCCACCCAGCCGATTTACGCGGGGAATCTCTACTACGACCATGACTGCGCAGGCGGATGGTTCAATTCCTCGGTTGGCTATGGGGCCTTGGGTTATGGCATTCCCGCCGCAATCGGCGCGGCTCTGGCGGCGCCCGATCGGCAGGTCGTCTGTATCACGGGGGACGGGGGCGCGCAGTTCACTCTGCCGGAATTGATGACTGCCTTGGACGAGAAACTGCCGATCATCTTCGTCATATGGAACAATGCGGGATATCTGGAAATCGAAACCTCCATGGCCGACGCCAATGTCGAGGTGGTCGACTGTGATCCCACCCCGCCGGACTTTGAGGCGCTTGCCAAGGCTTGCTCGATGTCTTTCCGGCGTTGCGAAAACAGCACCGCCGCTCTTTCCGAGGCGCTCAAATCGCACAAGTCCGCTGATGGACCGATGATCATTGAAGTGGATGTCCCGCGTTGAGTGTCTTGCGTTGCTTCATCTCCCGAGTCGGGGAACATAGGGCGACCTGAGCAGGTTATCGCGAAAAAAACGGCTATGGCGTCCGGAGTGCAAATGCTACGCAAGGCGTGAGCGCTTAAGCGAAAAAGAGGAGAAGGCTTGATGGGCGAGAGTCTCATTGCACCGAAAAACAAGTCGTACGATGTCGTGATTGTCGGCGGCGCGATGCTTGGATCCTCGGTCGCCTGGTTCCTGAGCAACAACCCGGATTTTGACGGTTCCGTCCTGGTGGTCGAGCGGGACCCGACCTACGAGTTCACCTCGACAGTGCATACCAATAGCTGTATGCGGCAGCAGTTCTCGAATGAGATCAACGTGCGGATCTCGCAATTCGCAGCCGAATTCGTGAAAAACTTCCGTGAATTCATGGGCAATGACGAGCGCGTGCCGGAAGTGCCGCTTCACAGCTACGGCTATATGTATCTTGCCGACAATGAAGCCTTTGCGCAGGTGCTGCGGGAAAATCAGAAGCTCCAGGCGGCCTGTGGGGCCGGCACGAAGTTCATGACGCGCGACGAGATAAAGCGCGACTACCCCTTCTACCAGCTCGACGACATCGTTGGCGCGAACCACAACCTGGTCGATGAGGGGTACTTCGAAGGCAGCACGCTCTTCGACTGGTGGAAACGCTCCGCGCGCGAAAAAGGGGCGGAGTACATTGCCAACGAGGTGGTTGCGATGACCAAAAACCCAACCGGCGCCCGGGTCGAGAGCGTGACCCTGAAGTCGGGTGAAGTCATTGCCTGCGGCGCGGTGGTGAACGCCTCAGGCCCGCGCGCGGTCTTGACGTCGCGCATGGCGGGCATCGAAATTCCCGTCGAGCCCCGCAAACGCTACACCTTCATCTTTTCGGCGGAACAGCCCCTGGACCGGGATTTGCCGCTGACCATCGATCCCTCGGGTGTTCATATGCGCAGCGACGGAACCTATTATCTCGCGGGCTGCCCGCCCGATGAAGATCCTGCGGTTGACTACGATGATTTCGTTCAGGACTTCAGCATATGGGAAGAGAAGGCTTGGCCCGTCATCGCAACCCGTGTTCCCCAATTCGAGGCGATAAAGCTGGTCAATTCCTGGGCCGGACACTACGCGTACAACACCCTGGACCAGAATGCGATCCTGGGACCCCACACGGAGGTCGAGAATTTCATTTTTGTGAACGGCTTTTCAGGCCACGGTTTCCAGCAGTCTCCCGCCATGGGGCGCGGTACATCGGAATGGATCACCTATGGCGAATACCGCTCTCTCGACCTGACGCCATTTCATTACGACCGCATCGCGCAAAACAGACCTTTCCTTGAAAAGGCGGTTATTTAGAAGCACCGGCCGGTTTCAGGCTTTGTGCCATAATTCGTGGCTCCATCCGATGACGTGAACGCGTAGCAGGTTTGGTGCTTTTACCGCTTGCCGGTTTCATGCTCCCTGTGAGACGGTTGTATTTGAGATTTGACTGCGGGCCATCGGAAGACCGGGCCTGCTCCACGTATCAGCATTTACTGCCCTGAGTGGCGGGCAGGATCAGAAGTAGAGAGCACCACTTGGTGCCTTGGAGGATTCATGGAATACCATACGCCTGGCAGCTTCGAAGACGCCGCCACGATCGCGGCGAAAGCGGAGGGAGTGACACGGTTTCTGGCGGGCGGCACCGATGTCCTGGTGCAGCTGCGCGCGGATATGGTGACGCCCGACGTGCTCATCGATATCAAGCAGATCGCAGGTGTCAAAGACATCGCCCGCGAGGAGGGCGGCTGGCGGATCGGCGCGGCTGTGGCCGGAGCCGAAATGACCGAGCATACTGAGCTGGGTAAGGAATGGCCGGGGGTGGTCGAGGCGATGGATCTGATCGGATCCACCCAGATCCAGGGACGGGCGACCCTGGTTGGAAACCTCTGCAATGGCTCACCGGCTGCCGACAGCGTTCCGGCACTCATGGCGGCTGGCGCGTCGGTCTCGGTGGTCGGCGCATCCGGCACTCGCAAAGTACCGGTCGAGGAAATCCCCGCAGGCCCGGGCAAAACCAATCTTGCCAAAGGCGAGGTTATCAGTGCGGTGCATTTGCCGGTACGGGGTGACAATGCCGGCGATGCTTATCTGCGGTTTATCCCGCGCACCGAGATGGATATTGCTGTTGTCGGCTGCGGCGTCAGTCTCCGGCTTGATGGTCCGACGGTCGCGGAAGCCCGTGTTTCCCTGGGGGCAGTGGCGCCCAGGGTTCTTCTGGTCGAGGAGGCTGCAAAAGCGATCATTGGCACGACGCTGGATGAGGCTGCTCTTGATGCTCTGGCGGCAGCTGCATCGGCGGCGTGCAACCCGATTGACGACAAACGCGGCACCATCGAGTTCCGCACCCATGTGGCCGGTGTCTTGGCGAAGCGCGCCGCCAAAATAGCTTATGAGCGTGCAGGAGGTGCCAAATGAGCATGATTCACGTATCCACGACCGTGAACGGTGATGAGGTCGAGTTCCTCTGCGATCCGCGGGAAACCCTTCTGGATGTCCTGCGTGACAGGCTGGCGCTGACCGGCGCGAAAGAAGGATGCGGCACCGGCGACTGCGGCGCCTGTTCCGTCACGGTTGACGACCGGCTTGTCTGCTCCTGCCTGATGCTCGGTGCGGAAGCCGAAGGCAAATCCATCGGCACCATCGAGGGTATGGCCGATGGCGAGGAGCTGCATCCTCTGCAGGAGAAGTTCATCGAGTATGCCGCGTTGCAATGCGGGGTCTGCACACCGGGCGTTCTGGTGGCGACCGAGGCGCTGCTGAAAAAGAACCCGGACCCAACCGAGACCGAAGTGCGCTATTGGCTGGCGGGCAACCTCTGCCGCTGTACCGGTTACGACAAGATCATCCGCGCTGTGCTGGACACGGCTGCTGACTTGAGAAAGGCATCGTAATGGCTCCCGACGGAAACATGACAAACGGCTTCAAGGTTGTCGGTACCCGACCAAAGCGGCCCGACGGAGTGGATAAGGTCACCGGGCGCGCGAAATTCGGCGCCGATGCCAACGCGCCCGGCATGCTGCACGCATCCATCGTGCGCTCGCCCCACGCGCATGCGAAAATTCTGAAGATTGACACCTCAAAGGCCGAGTCGCTGAAGGGCGTGAAGGCCGTTGTGACCCGCGCAGATTTTGCCGAGGGTCTGACCGGCGAGAATTGGAATATTCTCGAAAACGTCATGGCGGGTGATACCGCGCTCTATGACGGCCACGCCGTGGCGGCAGTTGCCGCGACCACGGCACTGGCTGCGCGGGATGCGGCCAAGTTGATCGAGGTGCGATACGAGCTGCTGCCTCATGTCACCGACGTGGACAAGGCGATGGCGGCGGATGCGCCGGTGATCCGTTCCGGTGCCGCCGACAAGTCCGTTCCCGAGGGCATGCATCCGAACGTCGTGCGCTATCATGAAAGCGGCCACGGCGATGTCGACAAGGGCTTTGCCGAAGCAGACCTGGTGATCGAGGAGAGCTTCAAGACCGAAGCCACCCATCAGGGTTACATCGAGCCTCATGCCTGTCTGGCCCAGCTCGGTCCCGACGGCAAGGGCGAGGTCTGGTGCTGCACCCAGGGCCATTTCAATGTTCAGAAGGTCTGCGCGGCACTGGTGGGCACCGAAACCAGCCAGCTTCGGGTCACGCCTTCGGAAATCGGCGGTGGCTTTGGCGGCAAGACGGTCGTCTTCATCGAGCCTGTGGCACTTGCTTTGTCGCGTAAGGCCAACCGTCCGGTCAAACTGGTGATGAGCCGCTCCGAAGTCTTCCGCGCGACGGGACCGACGGCCTCGACCTCCATGGACATCAAGATCGGTATGACCCGTGAGGGCAAGATCACCGCGGCCCAGGGTGTCTTCCGTCTGCAGGGCGGGGCTTTTCCCGGTGCACCGATGGAATTCACCGCGATGTGCGCCTTCGCACCCTACGCCTTGGAGAACGTGCATCAGATCGGGTACGACGTGATGTCGAACCGCCCGAAGCAGGCGGCCTACCGAGCGCCCGGATCTCCCATGGCCGCCTTTGCGGTCGAATCCGTCATTGACGAACTTTGTAACAAGCTTGACCTGGACCCGATCGAGGTACGCCTGAAGAACGCTTCCAAAGAGGGCACCAAAGCTTCTTACGGGCCGAAGTTCGAACGCATCGGTCTGGTGGAGACGCTTGAGGCGGCGAGAGCTCATCCGCACCTGACCGCGCCCTTAGCCGAAGGGCAGGGACGGGGCATCTCCTGCGGCTTCTGGTTTAACCACGGCGGTGAGACGGCTGTTTCGCTTGCACTGTCCGAGGACGGCACCGTCGCCATTTCGGTCGGCACGCCGGATATCGGTGGCTCAAGGGCGTCCATGGGCCAGATGGCGGCCGAGGAACTGGGTATTCCTTACGAAAACATCCGCACCACCGTCGCCGACACTGCGACACTCGGCTACAACGAGATCAGTCACGGGTCCCGTGTGACCTATGCCAGTGGTCTCGCCACCATCAAGGCTGCCCGTGACGCCGTGAAGAAACTCTGCGCCCGTGCAGCGGCAAAATGGGGTATCGATGAGGAAGCGGTGGTCTGGGAAGACGGCTGCGCCAAACCCTCGGGTCCCAATGCCGGCGAGTTCGAGCCTCTACCTCTGGCGAAAATCGCCCGCAGCATGGGCCGCACCGGCGGACCCATCGTCGGCCATTACGAGGCGACGCCGGAAGGTGCGGGCGTCAGCTTTGCCACACATATCGTCGATGCCGAAGTTGACAAAGAGACCGGCCAGACCAAGGTCGTGCGCTACACGGTCGTCCAGGATGCCGGTAAGGCCATTCACCCGACATATGTGGAAGGCCAGTTTCAGGGCGGCGCGGCGCAAGGCATCGGCTGGGCGCTGAACGAAGAGTACATCTACGGCGAGGATGGACGCCTGCAGAATTCAGGCTTCCTGGACTACCGGATTCCAGTGGCCTCCGATTTGCCAATGATCGACACAGTCATTGTCGAGGTGCCGAATCCCGGCCATCCTTACGGTGTGCGCGGTGTTGGCGAGACGTCGATCTGTCCGCCTTTGGCGGCGATTGCCAATGCGGTCTCGAATGCCGCCGGGGTTCGCCTGACGGAACTGCCCATGTCGCCACCCCGCATCCTGAAGGCGCTGAACGATCAGGCCCATGGTTGAAGTCCATCTCTGGTCGGGCCTGAAGGCCTACACCGGCGGTGCGGAAAAGGTCGAGGTCGAGGCCAGGAACGTGGGTGAACTCCTGCGCGGCCTCGTCCGGGCCTACCCCGATCTGGAGCCGACCATCGAGGCCGGCGTCTCGGTGGCGGTGGACGGACGGATCATCGCCAGCAGTCTGACGGAACCCGTTTCGCCCGAAAACGAGATCTACCTGATCCAACGCTTGAAGGGAGGGTGAGGCATCTCGGTGGATCTCGCAGGGCTAGCGTAAAACAGTCACCTCCGGCACGCCCTCCGAGATAATCTCCCGGATCAGCTCCGCCAGAGCCTGGAACTCATCCTGCCGCGCCGAGTGCCGGCGCCAAACCATTCCGATCATGCGGAAGGGGCGGCGCGTGCGCAGATGCCGGGCGACAACCTGATCGTCGTTGGAGACTTCGGAGCGCACGTACAAGGCCGGCAGCAGCGATAATCCCATGCCCATACCGACCATCTGGCGCAAGGTGTCGAGGCTGGTGCCTTCATAATCGAGGGCAAGTTTAGCGCCATACTGCGCGCAGAGTTCGTGGACCTGGTCGTGCAGCCGGTGGCCACGTTCCAAAGTCAGGACCGTCTCGTCTTTCAGGTCGGTCTGCTCGACCTGCTGTTTTTTGGCCAGTCGGTGATCTGTCGGCGCGACCACCAGGAGCGATTCCCGGAACAGACGCGTATGGGCGATGTCGCTTCCCGTGACCGGAAGCGGGAAGAGCAGCAAATCGTAACTGCCATCATCGAGACCACCCAGCAGCGCCTGCGGCAGTCCTTCGCGCACGTAAAACTTCAGATCGGGAAAACGCCGGTGAAGCTCTGGCAGAATGTGCGGCAGAAGATAAGGGCCAAGCGAGGGAAGGACGCCAAGACGAATGGTGCCGCCCATCAGGTTTTGTTCGTGTTTCGCGACCTCCACGATTTCCTGAACGTCACGCAGAACGCCTTTGGCGCGACCCGCGATCTCAGTGCCGATCGGCGTGAGGATCACTCGTGCCCGGCTGCGTTCGACAAGCTGGACACCCAGTTTTTCCTCGAGTTCGCGGAGCTGGCCGCTAAGGGTCGGCTGGGTCACATGGGTGAGTTCAGCCGCACGCCTAAAGTGAAGCGTCTCAGCAACCGCAACCAGGTAGCGGAGCTGTTGCAAGGTTGGCACCTGTCGAAATCCTCCCCGTCAGGATATCTTTGAAAGTTAAAAACTATCGAAAGTTCCTTTAACTTCGATTGGAGCAATCAATTTTTCAAGCCCAATTTTAAATGACGTGCATCTCCACGCCATCCGCGTGTCCTTGCCTCGAACGAAGAACAAAGCGCTAGGGAGCTGGTTTGCTATGAAAAGATTTACGAACATTCTTTTGGTTTGTGACGAGGGTAGCCTCCATGAGTCGCTGATCGAGCGAGCGGTCTGGCTGGCAAAGGCAAATGGAGCCCGAATTACCCTGGTGGATGTGGTGGAATCAGCGCCTGGCGAGCTCGCAAGCCTGTTTAGCAGCTTTTCGGGCGCCGGTGCTCAGGATGTCGAGCATGAGGTGATTGAATTCCACCGCGCGCGGCTGGCCGACATTGCAGAACCTATCAAGGCCGAGGGCATCCAAACCGCAGAAGTGGTCTTACAGGGCAATCCCTTTATCGAGATCATTCGCAAGGTTTTGCGCGATGAACACGACTTGGTCATGAAAGGCGCCGCCGGTGCGTCTGAGGGGCGATCTCTCTTCTTCGCGAGTACAGATATGCACGTACTGAGGAAATGTCCTTGTCCGGTCTGGATTATGAAGAATAGCCCTGACAGGCGGAACGCCCGCATCCTTGCAGCCGTCGATCCGGATCCTGCCAACGAACAGAAGGTCGGGCTCAACACTTTGGTCATGGAGCTCGCGACATCCTTGACCGAGATTGACAAGAGCGAGCTGCATATCATGAATACCTGGCGGCTTGAAGAAGAAGCTGCCTTGCGCAACAGCGCCTTCGCCAAAGTGCCAAAGGCCCGGATCGACAAGTTGGTAGAAGAACAAGAGCAGAAGTGCCAGCAAAACCTGTCGCAACTGCTTTTCCGCTACCCAGACGCACCCGGGAAGCATGAAGTCCATCTTGAAAAAGGGGCTGCGCGGGAAATCATTCCCGAATTTGCCGAGCAGAATAAGGTCGATTTGATCGTGATGGGAACAGTGGGGCGGACCGGCGTGAGTGGCCTCATTATCGGCAACACCGCGGAAGCGATACTGAACCAGGTGGAGTGTTCCGTGTTGGCGGTGAAACCACCCGGTTTCGAAACACCCGTGAAGCTGCACTGACTTGAGAGTTCGACGTTCCCGACAGCCTCGAAGATGAAATTATTGACTCTGGCAGGAGGGTAGGAGTGGCGCGGTGCCATAGCATCGTGCCCCTGGAGTGCTAAGGAGACCGAAGCGACACTTCCCAAGACTCACGGTCTTGTCGTCATAAAGGCTACCGTAATTAATGACTTCTCAATTAAGAACTAAAGCGGAGTAAGGTTTGGTTGAGTGCCGGATAACTGCGGAGGCGGCTGACTTTTCTGAGGTGGAGAGCGCCTATCCGTGGAGGCCTGCGCCCGGCGCGATCGAAGGATCGGGCCGGGCGTTAGCTTAGTGCGCCCTCACTCACGCTGTTGCCATTTGTCCCAACCGCGATTTACTGCGCAGTTTGCGCCAGAGGATCTGCGCGACGTGGGCTTCGGCCGAGTCACATCCGTATCGGGCGATACAATCGTGATAGTCATTTTTGGCATGCTGGAGGGCTGCGGCGTGGTCTCCCCGGTAAGGTTGCCGGTTCAATGCGTTAGGTATCTTGGTCATCCGCTTCTTTCATCCTTTCAGCTGCGTCTTTCCGATCAGGGCAAAACTTCAGCTCCCTCTCTTCATGAACTTGGGGGCTATTTTGGATTGGTCCAATCGATCAGAAGGCATTCTTTAATCGGAAGAAATGATAAGTTGCCGTCGCTTGTGCCAAATTTAGTAATTCGGCCAGTGCGTTAGCCAACTGCGCAGTCACACAGGAAAGGCAAGCCCATCGCGAAGCTAGTTTTGATTGATAAAAACTATCAAATTGATAAGCGACAACGAATGGAACGATCAAAAAGCGCGGCTATATCTTTCTGTACTCCATGCGGTCCTGCGCGGAGACCTGAAGGAAAGGAGGAAAATGTGAACAGGCGTTTTTCCAGCACCGCCGAAAGGGGTTTTTCGGCAGTAATGGCCCATGGCGGACAAGACGGCCAGTATGGGCAGCTTTATCTCGGGTTGCTGTGTCTGTCAGCCACGACCCGTTAATCGTGGAAGTCCTCAAACGATAAACTCCGTAAAGGTTCGGACTCCGGGCCTGCTCCTCTGACCTCCAGGGAAAACAGAACATGCCAATCGACTACAGCTACGCTGCACTCATGAATAAGCATAACGCGATTGACGAGCAGATTTCACGCGAGATGAAGCGGCCACTTCCGAACACACTTAATATCCAGCGCCTGAAGCGTCAGAAGCTATTACTCAAGGATCAAATTGAGTCATGGAAAAGGCTTATTCTGGCTGTTCGGGCGCCGGTGGGAGAGTCGTCCGGCGGAGTTGGCGCACAGGAATTTGCGGCCGCCCGTCAAGCTTGATCAACGTAGTTTTCGCCCTAGTTCATGCAGGAAACCACGTCCCCATCGCTTGCGGTGGGGACGTTTTGCGAACAAATAGCGACTTCGTGTTTTGCGTTCTGAGCGACGCATAGGCATTTGTAAAATATTAATATTGGGTACAGAGTACCCGGGCAGTTTATGGTCCTAAGGTTTTTGTTGTGGGGAAGTGAACCTTCGTATGGATGACTCCGATCCGCGCGTCGAGTCGGGAGATGCGCAAAAAGTGACGGCGAAGGTGAAGTCAGAAAGTAGCATCGGCATCGGTTGGATCGCTGCGCTGCCGCCTCTTCTGCTTGCTCTTGTGTTTGCCACCGGTCTGCCCGCGATTGCCGACGGTGAAACACTCCGGTTTGTCTACGAGTGGGTCCCAAGCGCCGGCATCAATCTCACATTCCTTGTTGATGGTCTTAGTCTTACCTTTGCACTCTTGATTGCCGGGATTGGTGCGGTTGTGGCGCTCTTCTCGAGTGTCACTTTGGCCGGCCATGTCCACTATTGGCGTTTCGTCTTCTATCTGCTGTTCTTCATGTTCGCCATGCTCGGGCTGGTTCTGGCGGACAACCTGATCACGCTCTTTGTCTTCTGGGAGCTGACATCTGTCGCTTCCTATCTCCTGATCGGCTTCAATCACTCCACTGCCAAGGCCCGCAGGTCAGCGCTGCAGGCCCTTCTGGTGACCGGGGGTGGTGGGCTCGCATTGCTCGCAGGGTTTATCCTGCTGGGCAGCGCGGCGGGCACGTACGAGCTGTCCGAAATCATGACAATGGGTGACGCGATCCGCGATCACGCGCTTTATCTGCCGATCTTTTTCCTGATCCTGGCGGGTGCCTTCACCAAGTCAGCTCAAGTGCCTTTCCACTTCTGGCTGCCCAACGCCATGGCGGCGCCGACACCGGTGAGCGCCTATCTTCATTCCGCAACCATGGTCAAGGGCGGCATCTACTTATTGGCGCGCGTACATCCGGCCCTGAGCGGCACCGAGATCTGGCTCTGGACGCTTACGCTCTTTGGCGCTGTGACCGCGGTTTTTGCCTCGGTGTTAGCCTTGCGCCAGACCGACCTGAAGTTGGCGCTGGCCTACACGACGCTTATGGCGCTGGGGACTCTGACCATGTTCCTTGGATCGGGGGCCACCATTGCGATTGCAGCGGCGGTCACTTTCCTGATCGTGCATTCCTTCTACAAGGCGGCCTTGTTCCTGATCGTGGGCATTATCGACTACCGTACCGGCACGCGCGAAACCGCGGAGCTCGGCGGTCTCGCCAAGGCCATGCCGTTGACTGCCGCCGCCGCCGCCGCCGCTGCGCTTTCAATGGCGGGTTTCCCGCCCTTCCTTGGTTTCATCGGTAAGGAGTTAAAGTACGAGGGTGCTCTTGCCGTCGCATCCGAGCCGCTTTTCGTGGCCACTGCCGCAGTACTCGCCAACGCCCTGATGGTCGCGATCGCCGGTGTTGTCGCATTGAAGCCGTTTTATGGCCGGCGATTGGAGACCCCGAAATCGCCACATGAAGCGCCGCTCTTCATGTGGATCGGCCCGCTCGGACTTGCCGTGCTTGGCCTGGTCTTCGGTCTGATGCCAGGATTGATCAGTGCGAGCCTCGTGCAGCCTGCCGTAACGGCGATTGCGGGTCAGCCGGAAGAGGTCAAGCTCGCACTCTGGCATGGTCTGAACCTGCCGCTGCTGCTGAGCGTCGTGACCTTCGTTCTTGGCATCGCCTTCTACCTTGGCCACCAAAAACTCCGTGGATTTCTGGTCCGGGTTGAACAGAGACTTCCGGCAACGGCAGACCAGATGTGGGACCGTTTTCTGGATGGGCTTAAGGTTTTGGCTGCCTGGCAGACCCGGATACTGCAAGGCGGGATTCTGCGCCGCTACCTTTTTGTTGTTTTTGCGACGACGGCGCTCGCTGGCGTTGTGACGCTCTATGTCACGGATGCCGCGCGCTGGCCCGATGCTTTACCCGACTTCTCAATCAAACACCTGCTGGTCGTGGGATTGATTGCCGGCGGCGCCATTATGACGGTCTTTGCAGGTTCTCGGCTTGCCGCCATCTGCGCCCTGGGCGTGGTGGGTATGGGGGTTGCGCTTATTTTTGTGATCTTTGGTGCGCCGGATGTCGCCATCACCCAGCTTTTGGTCGAGACGCTGGTGGTCATATTGGTCGCCGTGGTGATGCTTCGTTTGCCCAGCCTGGAGCGGGATCCCATGAAGGGCGCGCGGATTTTCGACGCCATTCTGGCTCTGGTGGTTGGCGGCGTGGTCACCGTCATTCTGCTCTCGGTGCTCGATACGCCGCTCGACCGCACGGTCACGGCATATTTCGAAGAGAAGAGTATGCCCGAGGCCTTCGGACGTAACATTGTGAACGTTATACTCGTCGATTTCCGGGCGTTGGATACCTTTGGAGAGATTGCTGTCGTCGTGGTTGCCGCTCTGGGCGCTTACGTTTTGATCAAGGGCACGAAAAAGGCGAAGCAGCAATGAATTCTCTTATCCTGAGTGCCGCAACAAGAATCCTGGTGGCCTTGATGCTCGTGTTCTCCGTCTACATGCTGCTGCGTGGCCACAACGAGCCCGGCGGCGGCTTCATCGGCGGACTGCTCGCCACGATCGGGATTGTGCTCTACGCCATTGCCCATGGCAGCGCGGCGGCCCGCAAGGCCTTGCGGTTGGATCCACTGACCATCGCCATGGGCGGATTGGGGATTGCGCTGCTTGCCGGTGTTCTTGCTGTTCTTTTCGGGGATCCCTTTTTCTCTGGCCAGTGGTCATTTCCCTTTGCTGAGGGCGGTGACAAGGGCTTCCCGATCAGTACGGTGCTGCTGTTTGACATCGGTGTTTATCTCGTCGTGGTCGGCGCTGTGCTGGCGATTGTGCTGGGCCTGGAAGAGGAGGTCTGACCGTGGAAGTCTTGTTGGCTCTTCTCATCGGCATTCTGGTCACGGCCAGCGTTTATCTGATGCTTGCGCGAAATGTCATGCGCTTTCTCTTTGGCTTGGTGCTTCTGAGTAACGCGGCCAATCTGACGATCTTCGTCGCCGGACGTCTCACTCCGGAGTCCCCGGCCTTGGTGCCCGCCGGCATGCTTACACCGCAGGGCCTGGTCGCCAACGCCCTTCCGCAGGCACTGGTGCTGACGGCAATCGTAATTGGTTTTGGTCTCTTCGCTTTTGCGCTGGTGCTTGTCTACCGTGGCTACGACGCCCTCGGTACGCTTGATACGGACGCCATGCGGCACGCGGAGCCCATTGAGGACAATGAGCCAACAGCAAAAGGCAAGCTGGAGGGAACCAGCCTGTGAGTTGGCTTTTGGCGCTACCTGTTATTCTTCCCTTCGCAACAGCTGTGTTGGTCTTTCTTCTCCGCTCGCGCGGGGCGGCCGGGCGTTGGCTCAGCGTCGCCGGCTGCGGCCTCCTGCTTGTTGTCTCGATCCTCTTGATGGCGGCGACCTGGCGCGAGGGTGTCATCGCGGCCCAGATGGGGGGCTGGCCTGCACCCTTCGGGATCACCCTGGTGGCCGATCTGCTGAGCGCCGTCATGGTGCTGATTACTGCCATTACCGGTTTGGCGGTGGCCGTCTATGCTCTGGCGGATATTGATGAACGCCGGGAAACTCTGGGCTATCACGCGCTTTTTCAGATTCTGCTGGCCGGCGTTTGCGGCGCTTTCCTTACCGGCGATATCTTCAATCTCTATGTGTGGTTCGAGGTGATGCTGATTGCGTCCTTCGGCCTCTTGGTCTTGGGTGGGGATAAAGCGCAACTCGATGGCGGTATCAAGTACGTCACCCTGAACCTTGTCTCCACGGTCATGTTCCTGACCGGGATCGCGTTGCTTTACGGTTTGACCGGGACGCTGAACATGGCGGATCTGCACGGCGCGGTGCGCGAGGTCGAGAACCAGGGCCTGCTGACGGTCGTCGCGGTCGTATTCATGATTGCCTTCGGCGTTAAGGCCGCGGTTTTCCCGCTATTCTTCTGGCTTCCAGCCTCGTATCACACGCCGCCGGTCGCCGTATCGGCGGTCTTTGCCGGGCTTTTGACCAAAGTCGGTGTCTACGCGCTGATCCGTACCTTTACCCTGATCTTTACCGAGGACACGGCGTATACCCATAACCTGCTGCTCGTCGTGGCCGCCCTGACAATGGTCACGGGCGTCCTTGGCGCGGCAGCGCAGAACGAGTTCCGGAAGATCCTCTCGTTCCATATCGTCAGTCAGATCGGGTACATGATCCTTGGGCTTGCCCTTTACACGCCGCTGGCGTTGGTGGGTGCCGTCTTCTATCTGGTTCACCACATCATCGTGAAAGCGAACCTTTTCCTGGTCAGTGGCGTGGCGAAGCGGCTGACCGGATCCTTTGAACTCTCGGCCATTGGCGGACTCTACAAGTCCAGCCCGTTCCTGGCGGTGCTTTTTCTGATACCGGCCTTTTCTCTTGCCGGTTTCCCACCCCTGTCAGGCTTCTGGGCAAAGTTCCTGCTGGTGAAGGCCAGTCTGGAAGTCGAGGCCTATCTGATCGCCGCGGTCGCCCTGGTCGTCGGACTGCTCACGATTTTCTCCATGACCAAAATCTGGGCAGAAGCTTTCTGGAAGCCCCATCCCGAGGGGAAAGAGCCGGTCCTCAGTGCGCTCGACGCGCGCGCGCGGATGGCCCTGATGGCCCCGATTCTTGCATTGGCGACCCTAACCATTATCATCGGATTCTATCCGGAACCCTTTGTGATCTTCGCCGAACGTTCAGCGGCGCAACTTCTTGATCCGGCCCTCTATGTCAGGGCGGTCCTGGGGGCAGCCACATGAATATCTTCATCCTGAACGCTTTTCTGGCCATCAGCTGGTCCGCATTGATCGGCAGCTTTACGCTGTCGAACCTGCTGATCGGCTATGTCATCGGTTACGCGGCGCTCTGGGTTGCACGGCCCTTGTTCCAAGCGAGCAACTACTTTGAGCGGGTCTGGCGGGTTCTGCGCCTCATCCTGCTCTTTATCTACGAGCTGGTGATCTCGAGTTTTCAGGTCGTCTGGGACGTCATTACGCCGACACATCTCAGCAGTCCCGGCATCATTGCCGTTCCCTTGGATGCCGAGACCGATGAGGAGATCCTTTTGGTTGCCAATCTCATTTCACTGACACCGGGTTCGTTGAGCCTGGATGTTTCACCCGACCGCAAGACGCTCTACGTCCACGCCATGTTTGTCGATGACCCGGAAGTACTTCGCCGGGAGATCAAACAGGGTCTGGAGCGCAGTGTTATTGAGGCCTTACGATGATCTTCGAAGACGGAGCGCTGCTTGAAACGGCGATTGAAATCACCTTTATCCTGCTGATGCTGGCGATAGTGGTTGCTTTTATCCGCTTGGTGCTGGGACCAAGCCTGCCGGACCGGGTTGTTGCCCTTGACCTGATTACGGTCCTGGCTGTCGCCTTCAGCGCGCTCTTCGCCATTGCGGCAGAGGAGCCGGCGTTCCTGGATGTGGCGATTGCACTGGCGCTGATTGCTTTCCTCGCCACCGTTGCCTTCGCGCGCTTTGCAGAACGCCGCCGAATGCGGGCTATTGCATCGTCCAAAGAGGCCGAGGAGGGGTCATGATCGAAATCCTTGTTTCCTTCTTCGTGGTCGCGGGCGGCCTCTTCGCACTTGTTGCAGCACTTGGCGTGCTTCGTTTGCCGGACGTTCTGATCCGAATGCATGCCTCGACCAAGGCAGGCACTCTTGGCTGCGGTTTGATCCTGGTTGCCGTCGCCATCTTTTTCGGGGAAGGCGCGATCACGGCCAGGGCCGTAGCGGCAATCGTTTTCCTCATTTTGACGGCCCCGGTCGCGGCGCATATGATCGGCCGTGCCGCCTATAAAACGGGTGTTCCTCTCTGGGAGAGAACGGTCGTCGATGAGATGAAGTCGTCTTCCTCGCGGCCGGAGTGATAAAGCGCCGTGGCGGTGAGCCGGAGGCGCGCGTAAAACCACAGCCTGTTAAGTTTCCTTCTGCGGGTGCAAGGGAGATTTAGCCGTCACCCATTTGTTGGGCGAGGCAATGACGCAGTGCCTCCTTGGCGTGGTAGACCCTGGTCTTCACGGTTCCTTCGGGACAGGAGATGATCTCGGCGATTTCCCGGTAGGGCAGGTCCTCAAAGAAGGAAAGTTCCAGAACCGCGCGGAAGGCCGGTTTCAGTTTGCCCAGGCAATGATGCAGATGGTCACTCTCCTCCAGAGCTATCATTGCCGCAGCCTGATCCGCCGACTCGTCGACGGGATCGCACTGATCCAGGTCATCCAACTGTGTGGGCTTCTTCTTGCGGTGATGGTCCATGACTTTGTGATAGGCGATGCCGAAGATCCAGGTGCTCGGTTTCGAACGCTCTTCGAACTTCTCGGCTGATTTCCAGACTTCCAGAAAGGTCTCATTCAGGATGTCGGCCGCCTCGAAAGGGTCATTCAGCTTGGAAAGAATGAACCTGTAGACACGGGTCTCCAGTTCGCTATACAGCGCCGCAAAGGCTTTTTCGTCTCCCTTGGCAACGCGCTTCATCAGAAGGGTCGAGCTCTCTTGCTCCAACGCCCCGGTCTCCTCGTCTAAGGTTGAATAGGAACTGCTGGCCATGATTAGCGCCCCGCAACGATCCGCCTGACGGGCGAGGTGCCGATGACCGTTCCATTCCCCGAAATGGCTTTGATACGCCACAGATAGGGACGGCCGGCTTCGAGATGCGCCAGGCTGTAGACCTTGAGTGATGTGCTGTTTTGATCCGACGGCAGCACGATACCGGTAATGGGGCGGCTGGAAAGTTCATCGGGGTCGATCAAAAGCGCCCCGCCTATCGGTTGAACCTGTCCGGGAGGGACGGGCCGGTCCGGACGTATCGGGTAGATCTCAAGCTGGTAGACCGCGGCACCCGGTGTGTCCTGCCATGAAAACTCCGTCTCAGTCGAGAGTTGGGTTCCCTCGGGCGGGCCGGTAAGGACAATGTTCTGTCCGGCAGGTGCGGCTGTAGCGTCCTTGCGCGGCACCACGAAGTACTTGAGTTCCGGTGGCGCAAACCTCAGTTCAGGGTCGGTTGCAACCAGACGGACGATATGGAGCCCCTGGGCAGAGGTCGGCAGTTCCGGGCTCTGCAGTGTCACGCGGCCCCGGCCCGCGAGACTGCGGCGGAAGACCTGGAGCCTGCGAAACACCAGGGCGCCTCGGGTCGAGCTTGGATCGGCAATCTGCCACTCGAACTCTGCGATGCCGGCGCCGTCAAAATTGATGTCCGCCAGGGCGACAAGACGCTCGCCGGCCGGCAGTACCTTGACTCGGCTGCGATCCTCGAAGAAAAGGTCGAGGCGCCTGACATCAAACTCGCTGGCAGTGCTGGTTGCCGGAACCAGTCTCACCGCTCCGGCTGTGGCGGCGAAACCATCGTCAAAGCTGCGGCGGTAGATGGGGACCTGGTCCGGATTCTGCGCCATTTGGAAGGCAACCGATGCCGGAACCCGCAGAGTTTCCGTGAAGGTCTCGATCGGGAATATTTGGCCGGCAGGATCGCTGACCCTCGAGAGGAGCGTGGCGTTCGTGGCGACAACCGTTCTGCCGATAAGAAACTCGCCCCTGGTTGATCTGACGGTAACGACAGGGGAGGCAGAGAGCACGTCGCGGCGCACGCGCCAGGTGACCGCAATAGTGGTTGAACCCGCAGGAACGGTCACCTGGGCATTTGCGGGTGTCGGTGTGACCTCCAGAATGTCAGCCTTTGCAGGCGTTGCAAAGGGCAGGAGGCACGCGGCGGTCAAGAGGAGACCTCGAGCGATGAGCGACTTACAGGACTTAATAGTCATCAGATCTCTCCATCAATAGCTAACGGGTGCGGAGATCCGCAAAAGGCCGAAAGCCTGCCAGTCTGTGCCGTCGAAGCTCTTGTCACTGTTGCCATCTCTATTCTCCACAAGACCTTGAAACGCAAGCGCGACCCCGACATTGTTCTCAGTGGGGGGAAGGATCGTCCACACGATCTCGCCGTTCGCGATGGTGTTGTCAGGTGTGTCGCCGTCACCGGTCAGGAGGTTCAAATTGTAGTTCAGCGTCGTGTCGAGGGTTTCAGGAATAATCTCGGCCTGGAGGCCCAGATTGAGGTTGATGGTATTGGTTCGGGTATCGAACATCTTGTCCTTGAATCGGCTCCACTGAATGCCGCCGTTTATCTGTACGGCATCGCTGATTGCCCAATTCGCGGAGACATCAGTCATGTAGTTCGTCGAGTCCGATGACTCGTTCGTGCGGTCCAGGAAGCCTGAGAAGGTCTCTGATAGCTGCCACCCCCAAGGCCCATAGCTCGATCCTCCGCCTAGCGTGACCGAGTAATTCTGATTGTCCGTATCCGTCCCCAGATAAGCCTCGGGAGTCTTGATCCGTTTGTTGCTGGCCGTCCCTGCATTGAGGTTCAAGAAGGGCTGGCCGAACCAATCGGTCTCGTCCTCGGCCGGAGGATCTATCGTGGGGTAGTAGTTTGCGGAAAATTGATAACTCAGCAGGCGTTCGGTCGGAAGCTCTTCCAGATCGTCCACATTATTCGTCTGATAAAGTGCCTGCGCGTTCGCCGAGACGCTTCCCCAATTGAGGTCGGAATAGAGCAGAACGCTCTCACGATCCGCTGCCAGGGATGAGTTGGCGAGGCTATTGAAGAAGGTGTCGACGCGTTCGTATTGACCGCCAATCGTGACGCTCAGATACTCGCCCCCTATCTCCTCGGACTGGAAAGGTGTGTAGGCCGCGGCGAACGACCAGGCATCTCCCTGAGCCTCGTCCTCGCCGACAAAGACGTCGCCCTGCTCGAAGTTGCTGCGGGCATACTGTCCGGTAAGTTGCAGGCTGCGCTCGAAGAGAAAGCGTTCCACAGTCACGCCCCAGCCATCGCCCTCGTTCACAACGCTCTCGCCGCCAATGCCGAAACCGCCGTCGCTTCCCTGGCCGCTGTAGTAGATTCCTGTGATCGAGAAATCCTGGCCCCAGGCCGGGACCGGATGTGCGGTGGCCTGAAAACCCATCAGCCGGTTGTCGCTGTCGCCGAGACCGGTGATGTTCTCGCTGCCGACGGTGCTCTCAGGCAGGAAGCTGAACCCGGTGACTGCAATCATTTCATCGGCACTGCCGAGACTGGCGGAGAGGCCGCGGCGGCTGTAGTTCGACATGATGTAATTATCGATATCCAGGCTTTGATGGCCTAACGCAACCTGGCCGAAGATGTCCTCGCCGTCGAAGCGGGTATTGAAATTGTACTCGCCAAGATCGAACCCGCGGCCTGTTGCCGAGCGATCCTTTTGGGTCTCGAGAAGATAGTTTGCATTTCCGGTGACTGACCAGCGCCCGGCGCTATAGGCGGTATCGGCATAACCGCCACCGGAGACCTGCCCGCGCGCGGGTTGGTTTGAGAAGCCTTTGTCTCCGAGTCTTTGGCTGAACTCGACGGAATTTGTCGCGGACAAGGAGAAAGGATCTACGTCCGGGCTGACATCGGCAATGGCTGCGTCTCCAGAGACAAAGAGGACCCAGCTTCCGCGCGCGATGATCTCGCCTTCAGGTGTGAGCTCGATCATGCGCAGTTCGTGTTCACCTGGCTCCAGGGCTTGTTGCGGGCGGTAGGTGAAGGATTGATCCTCAAATGCGAGAAGCGGGGTGACGTCAATGGCATCAACTTCCAAACCCAAACGCAAAAGGACCTCGAAAGGGACTGCGTCGGGAATCCGGATCACAAGCTCTTCCAGCGGACCGTAGCTGTCGCCGTTTTTGGCGGGTTCCAGGGTTGCGGTCCACTGGCCTTGGTCCGTGTCTTCCAAATTCTGCGCATCGTCTAATTCCTGCCCAAGAGCTGTGGCGCCGAGCAGGATGAAACCCAACAGTGCAAGCGCGATTGCCCAGAACACTGTGCGAGGCGGCACACCGTCGTTGGCCGGTGCGCTACGGGCGCAGCTGTTGCAGACCGACTTTCGCCCCTGGCTGAATCCGTCGCAGGACAAGTGATTTGGGAGTCCCAAAACTTACTCCTGACGTGCTTTTTTTTGCAGTGAAAGGAACATTCAATTCACCTGTTGTGAAATATATTGTATTTATACAAGTAATTACCGCATTATTATTTAAATAACGTTAAATAATTAAAGTATAAAAGCCGAATTATGTTGTTTTGTTACTTAAGGGGCGCCATCTTGATGGCCGCGCAGAAAGTGATACGCGTGAGTGCCATCTACCGTCCGCCAAAACAGCCGGAAGTCGCGTTGGTGTTTCAGGCCGATCTCCCTATGTGCCAATATCCGACGTTCCCAGTTACACGGCGGCGATGCCGCGGTTTTTACGTGTCAGTCAGACAAGCTGTCGCAGCAGGTCTGAAGACGTTAGTCGTCGCCTGTAAGTAGGCAAAAAAAACAACAAATGGTCGAAAAAATACTGTTTCTAAAAATATAGCAATTTCATTCATTTGCTTACGAACTAATCGCTTTCATGTTGTCAACGCACCGATACAGCGATGAGTGGCATTTGCGATAACACCGCGTGAACACACAACGTCATACATGCGAATGCGGCGGACATGAACCCGAAGCGCTGCACAAAGATGATGCACATTTGCATCGCATCCGGTCGGGTGGTGCTATTATTTGTCTTAAAAATGAATGATAACAATGTGATATGTGTAGTTTCTAGATGTCTCTTTGACTAAAAAACAGCTCCAAAAATAATTTGAATACGTTCGATAAAATCGCGGCAGCCTGACACCCTCTAAGGCGATGGGCAATTGAACCAACAGGCGATTAGAGTCGTTTGGATTCCGAAGTCACTGACGTTCATGGCTTCAGAGTTAATTTGGTTTTGAGGTGGGGAAAGCAGCAGTAATTCGGATTGGAAACCCACGAGTTCGCTTATTTAAGGTAGTGTATCTTTTTGGCGGAGCCGTTAGGTGCAGATGACGCCACTGAAGGCTTGAGTGTCAGTTCTGGGGAGGTTTTTTCGGGGAAGGTAAAATACTCCTGGAAGAACGGCGGGCGACGCAGGGCGGCGCGTGTTTCATTGATCAGTCCCTTTCAAGCGCAAGCGAGACAACGCGTCTGAGACCCGGTGCCGGCTGGCCGCGCTACAAGTCTTTTTAAGGAGCCGATGATCGCGATGGATGGACGGCGCTTCGGCGCTCATTCTCTGCCTCTCGCAAGAAAACTGAGCGCAGCGATTTTTTTTTGAACCCTTTGCCGTGATAACGCGACGTAGGAATACGGCTCAAGTTTGAAGCCGCTGATTCCATACTTCCACCTGCCGGTGGTCATGTGACCAACCGAGACGTTGAACATTCCGTCTTGGTTCGGCCGGGACAGTCGGGCGCTTTGCCGATAGCGTTCGACTGTCCCACTTTTTTCCGGCCGTGTGAAACTATTGCAGGCTATGAAGCTATCCAGCTACACCACTTACGTGATCGTTCCTTTGCATCTGATCGTCGGATGCCTGTTCGGCCTTATTCCCAATTCGCCGTATGCTTCTTCTTACTACAGCTTTTACAGTGCTATCGTCTTATTGCTTGTCCTGACGGTGGTTGTTTATGGGATCCTGGTCAACTATCTGCGGCCGGGTATTGCCCTGATTTGGGTGCAGTGCGGGATTGCGTTGATGGTCACGGCGATCCCTTTCTATACGCTGGATTTCAGCGATCCGTGGCACCTTCTCATGTATCCCCTGATACAGGGGACAAGCCTTTTAGCCTGTCTGCTGGTAGGCAATATTGTTGCGCTCATGGCTCGGGGGTGAGTGGACTCTTTTTCTCAAATCAGTACCAGTCGATCGCTTTCGGTTCGGTGAAGAGAAGAGGGCGGAGTTCGTAGTGTTCGGTGACAGAGCATTCGATGTGCTCCTGTTTTTTCGCCAAACGCTCCAGTTCCTTGATTTCCGCACTCGTTTTTCCGTTCAAATAGAACGCCATAACGGCGGTGACCATTAGTCCTTCCTTCGAAGGCCATTCGACGAGAAAGAAGCGCTTTCGGAGGTTGTTGTTTCCCGCGCGCGCGCTCTTCAGCAGTTGGACCGTGACCTGGTCTCCTGGTTTCAGTCCGATGTCATGAACGATGTGGGCGTCTTCCCCGCAGGCTCCAAAACGTTTTAGGGCGATGAAATGGCCAGAAACAAGTAACAGGATATGGAGTGCAACCAGCGGCGAGAGCGAGATCGCCAGGACCGTCAGCAGATAAGAGATCGAGATGGGCTGATCCGATCCCTGGCCGTATTGAATGACGACCTGTGCAAGCGCGGCAAGGCCCCAGAACAATGCAACGTAGTGCATGACGGCTGTCAGGCTCCGCGAACGGGTGTTGTGTCCGATGAAAATATCGACGAGCCGCGGGTCAGAGCCCAGGCGTATCATTTTGTGGGCCGCGAAAAGACGATCAATCCGGCTCGTGAGGGTTCTGCCGTAGGGGATCGACGGCAGTTGGATCGTCAGATGTTCTTGTGTGGGATCGTCCAGGGCATAGTAGTTTCTCTTGTTACTCTCAAGTGTCGGGCCCAGGAAAACGTAGTCGACGGGATTTCCCCAGGCGATAGCGACCCAAGTGTCGATCCAAAGACTCAAGAGAAACGGAAAGGAAACCAGGGCGACGAGGCATAGGAGAATTGGGACATGTCCCTCACCCTGTTCCCACCACCACGCAAGCACGTCGGGTGCGGGAGATCCCGTCATGAATTCCAGGCCGTAATAGGCGTAGGCGATGGTGCCGGCAACCAGCAAAAGCATGCGGATGGCTATCTGATTACGCATTGCGGCTTAACCGGGAATGAGATGGGTTGTGACAGCTGTTACTTGATCGGGCTGCTGGCCTGAACGACAGACGGGATGTCACTGATCAGGCTCACCTGGCGTCATTTCGATCCAGCAGAACGCGTCGTAGGGCAGGCCGTTGTCCGAAATGAATACCTTCTCGCAACTTGCGCCGCTGAAACGGTAGCCATGCTTCGCGCCGGCCTTGTTGAAGACTTCGATCATCTCACGGCGATTCAGAATACTGTTCACATAGGTGTTTTCGTGTCCCGCGATCGGCTTACCCGTCTTCTGAGACCAGTTCTCGTCCCTGCGCGCGGTTTCCATCAGATAGCGCTGCATCCAGGAATAGCTGCTTAGCGATCCGAGCATGAGCGATGTGTATGAACCTCCGCTGTTGTTTTGCTGATGGGCGTCGAGAATCCTGGTGAAAAGCGCGACTGTTTCCGCTTCTGTGAAGGCGCAGGCGTGATCTGGGTCTGTTCTGCCGATGTCCAGGCGTAGTGTGCCGCCCGATCGCTCGACCGAAGCCTTGAGCGTACAGTGCTCGGTCTCAGTCTCATAGAAAGGCTTACGCAGTGCTCGTGATTCCTGCGCCAAGGAAGGAACCGTGGTGGAGAGCGTGAGCGTTGCCGTCATGAATACAAGTGCTGTTTTCGTCATGCTGCTTCCTTTCCTCATATGCAGGTTTCTTGTCCGGGGCGGGAATAGGGTCTGGCGTAGGTAACACACGCTAAAGGCCGTGATCCTGTTTCAGGATGCGTCGTCGTGAAGCTTGGCCAGGTACCAAAGAATCGAAGAAGCAAAAGTAATGAAGGCACCCATGACCGCCAGGCCGAAACCGACAAAGGCGAGCAGGCCCAAGCGGGTTTCTTTTATGGCGATATCAAAGCTGGGAATGTTCAGGGTATAAAAATAAATCACGCCGCCCACGATGAACATGATCAGGCCGTACGTGAGGATATCGAAGAAATAGTCCGGTGATTTTTTTGCAATCAACATGGCAAAGCACCTGAGGGTCGCGGGGTGGAAACGCCGACGCTTCAATCAAGTCCGGTTTCCGCCAGCAGGATGAAGCGTGCTATTCCTCTATTGGTCGCCTCAGGTAAGTAAACGTTCAAAAAAAACTCTAGCTATTTGATTTTTATAATTATTATGACCTTGGCCCCTTGTATGGCTGAAGCGCCCATAACGCCGCACGGCGCGGGGTAGGTTCCCAGGCGGGTCCGCAGGCCTCAACCGGCCCGGGTCATACGCGTTGCCTTCAGTTCCTGCAGGTTTTGGGGGCGCGCACCAATCCCCAACCGAATTGAGTGTCTCTGCCGTCATATCCTATGTCCCGGGCACTGCGCCGGATACCCTCGACGATCAGTCCGTTCGACTGCCGGGGATTGAGCGAAAGTTCAGCCGCAACGATGGCGGCCACATAGGGCACGGCAAAGGAGGTTCCACTGCGATAGGCGCCACCGCCGCCGGTTTTGGCCGTCCAGACATCAACGCCCGGAGCGGAGAACTCGATGTGACTGCCCTGGTTGGCCTTCGCGTACAGCCGGTTTCGGGAATCAACTGCAGTGACTGCCAGCACAGACTTTTCCGCAGCCGGAAAGGCGGGGGGCGCATCGGCGCCGAAATTTCCCGCGGCGGCCACCAGAATCATGCCTTGCCGGCTGGCCTGGGCAAGACTGGCTGAAAAGACAGCGTTTCTAGGTCCGGCGAATGAGAGGTTGACCACGCGCAGCCGTTCCTGCGCCAGCCAGTCGAGCGCGATGGCGAGGCGGAAGCTGGAGGCCTTCGAAGGGCCGTCGTCGTCTCTTTCGAAAACCTCGGCGACGTAAAGCCGTGCCGCGGGAAGCAGACCGATCGGCGTACCGACTCCAGGCCTGCCAATGAGCAAGGCCGCGATCCCCGTCGCATGATCGAGCCCTTCCGGGTTTTGCTCGCGGTCGATGAAGGACTTCTGCACGATGCTTTGCTCAGAAAGTGCCGGGTGACTTTGGTCGAGGCCGCTGTCGATCAGGCCGATCCGGATGCCTTGACCGCCTGCGGCGCAACTCAAGAAGTCATCGGTCCAGTTGATCGCGCGTTTTGCATAGTACCGCGGCCCGTTTTGGATCTCATACAGTGAGTTCAGATCCACAATGGCATTGGGCAATGCTGTCTGCAGCTCGCTTACAGCTTCGGTTAGGGTTTTGGAGTCCGGTACCGAAAGGCGCAGAATTTCCTGGCCCAAAGCAGCGAGCTCTACACGCTGGGCGACGCCATAGCCAAGCGCGGTGACCGTTCCTTCCGGATCGCTGTCTTGCACGCCGGTGAGAAGCGTGACTTCACCAGGCACGGCCTGATTTAGGTTCTGCGACGCGGGTTCCGGGTCGGAGGATGTGGTTTGGTTCGCCGCCAGTTGGCAGACTTCGAACTCGACAACAGGTACGGGACCTGGGACCAGCCGCCCATGGGGATCAATCAGGACCAGACCATATCGATGTCCGCCTTTCAGGCGTGAAGATTCCATAAGGCGGGCAATAAGCCGTGAACTCTGCCAGGTGCTGACGTCGACCTCGAGTCGCCGATAATCGCCAGGCAGCTCCAGCTCAAGAGAGAACCCGCGTGCGGCGTCCAGCCCCTTGCCTTCGATAATCAGCAAGTCTCCGGGACGAAAACAATGCGGCCCGATAAGGCGCTGCATCCCGATTCCATCCGGCCGTCCTTGAGGTTGGCCCTGAGGCTGGCCCTGGGGTTGACCCTGGGGGCGGCCTGCGCCGGGCGGGCGGCCGCCGGTTGGGTTGGGTTGCGTCTGGCTTCCGTTTGGGTTCTGAGCCGAGGGGTCTGCGGACGGCCTCGGTGCCGGGGGCTTGGACGGCGTGGGGGCGGGGTCCGATGTTGGTGTGGGCGATCCCGGTTGCCGCGGCGGTTCTCCCGGTGTGCCAGGCACCGTTGGTGAACTCGTCGGGCTCTGCGCCTCGAGGGGTGACTGCGACAGCATAAGCAGGCTTGTCGCAACGCCCATTGCCATGAAAGTCTGTACCAACATTTTTCTACTCGATCTCACTACTGTCGAACCTGTTTAAAGCGATTTGCTGTCAGTCGATTTCCGCTGTATCGACAACATCTTTGCGGTTTCGCAGTTTTTGCAGGGCGGATTTCAGTGTTGCACCATTCACGCTCGCGTCCAGGTTTAAGTAATAGATACCCAGAGAAGACGGGCCCTCCTTGATCGAGAGGCCGGTATCCAGCAATAACGAGCGGATGGCGGCTTCCGTGGCCTGAGGTTTGAAGGTGACCTGTAACACGGCGCCGCTTGCGCTGCCGGCAAGCTGCGGCTCGCCGCCGCGATCCTGCCACTGCTGTGTCGAGAGACCGGCGAAGACGGCAAGTGTCAGGCAGGCGGCAACGGCCACGTGCCGCCACCAGAAGGCAACACCGTCGCCGCGGGCGCTCAGTTGAGCCTGTCCGGCCAGATCGCTGGCCCGCTTACCATTGAGAGCATCGCAGGCTGTGCCTGAACCGGTCCCGGCAGAGCCTTTAGGTGCGATGTCTTTCTGCAGGCGTTTCAGGCCAAGCTCACCTGGTGAATTAACGAGAGACTGCCGCTTGATGGCCTTGCGCAACCGTTCGAGGTATATGAGTTCGATCCGCGCGGCCTCCGAGCGTGCCAAATAGTCCTCGATGGAGGCCTGTTCATCCGCGTCAAGCGAGTGGTTCACGTAGAACGGCAGGAGCTTCATGAGCTCTTGGTCGTTCGGCTGGTCCTGTGCGTCGGTCAAAGGTCGTCTCCCACTTTTTGTCGTGCCGGTCTGGTTCGTTTCCGGTCGGGGCAAATTCGGTTCACTTTTTGAAAGCCGGTCTCCGGCTCTCCAGTGTGGTTTCATAGCGTATGTCGCCAACTTCACGCGAAGCGTTCAAATTTGGGATCCTGGCTCGCGATTATGTGATGACAGCGTTTGGTTATCCCGTTTTTTCAAGCGTTTGAGGTTGCTTGAACAGCTTTTGATTGATTGCGACCTGCGACAGATACGCGTTTTCGGCTTTGGTCTGGTTGCGGATAGCACTACGGGCATTCGCCCAGCGTCCAGGATCGTCCGAAGTCTTATTGTTTCAGTAGGTACGACCTGACCCGTTTTTGGTTCAAAAACATCGTCATTGCCAGGCCCGCGAGAAACGCGCGTCATCACCTCGGTTTTCTGGAGCAGCAGATTTTTTTTGAACCTTCCGGCCACAAGAACCGACCAAACGTTGTGGAACTGACCTTTCGGCCCTTGGTCTGTTCCGGCAGGTCATAGTTGCAGCGGGAGAAAGCCTGAAGGACGCGAACGCCGGGGGGACGACTTCCACTCGATCGGCTCTTGCCCCGCCGTCGTCAGAACTGCGCCGCCGCGGTTGCCAAATCGGTTCGAGGCTCCACGAAGCTCGGAGATCAAGAAGTGAACGAAATTGAAATTGCAGAGCGCCAATGGGGCAGCCGCAATCTGATTGGAAGCGCCGCCAGTGCTGGGCCTGCTTTAACGCTGAAGCAACTGCTTTACAAACTCGAAGATCATTTCCCCACCCTGCTGTCGGGAGAAGGCAGCTTAACGTCTGAGCGAGAGATGTGGAGTGATCGCCTGCTCTCGGTCTTTGACGACAGCTACCTGGAGACCTTAGGGCCACCGGGAGCGATATCGGGCCTGCTGTACAGCTATGGCCCGGGGCCCAAACCCGAAACCCAGAAAAAGCGGATTTGGGCGGGCACGCTCTTACGCAACGCATTACCTCGATGGCGGGGCGGGAAGACCTGGGTACGGCGCGCTTTATTGCGGCTCGAGGAGTGCCAACGTGCCGAGGCCATTCAGAAGCAGGTCGAGGGGCACAGCTTGACCGTTGCATACGAGCCGGGCAGCGATGCTGTGGGTCCCCGCCTTGTGGTTCGGATCATGCCGCTCGTGGCCGCGAAACCGCGGCCGGTCTCCCTGGGGATATCGCGTGAAGAACTGCTGAATGGTCTTCGCGGTGTCTTCTCGAAGGAGGAGGAGTCCTGGCCGAGAGAAGCGTTTCATGTTCCGCACGCGGCGTTCAGGCCGCGGAACAGCTCTGCGTCTCTCTCGGTTTTTGGAGAGCCGGATGAGGTTACCCAAATCGATTACGTCTACCAGCTCAGCAATGAAGTCGAATCCGAGTTGGAACAGAACCGCCATTACGCGTTTGAACTGATCAGAAACATCTTTCCTCACTGGCCCGAGGCGTTCGAGTGGGTGCGCAACGCGATCGTGCGCATGGAGCTTGAGCATGCCTACGCGGATACCAAAATCCTGCGCCGCGGGCTCTGCCTGCAGGTCGTTCATCATCAGGGCGGCATCGTAGTTTCAGTCATCCCGGAGGGCGTTCTCTTCTAGCGCCACGCCAGCGGCAGGGCATGCGGCCTTGAACTTAGCCAGGGAATGAGAGGCAGAAATCCGCATGAGTAGATTTCATTGGCGAGTATTGCTCTTCATGGCCTGGGTCGGGGCTCCGGCGCTTGTTGCTTTGGCTGCCTCGTCGGCTGACGCGGTATCACGATATCCCGGACAGGATCTTTTTCCAGCAGATTACGGAGGGCGGCAAATGGGCTTGCTTCAGACAGTTGCTGCAAATGACGACAACAACAGCTTGGGTCGGCCGCGATTTACCCTCAAGCAATTGACGCACAGACTTGAGAAGCATTTTCCGATTCATCTTCCGGGTGAAGGAAGTCTTGCGCCGGGGGATGAAGTCAACAGCGATCGGCTCCAATCGAGCTTCGAAGACACCTATCTTGAGATTCTTGGTCCAACTGACGCAGTGAAAGGCCTGCTTTACAGCTTCCGCCCCGGTCCCAAGAGCGAAAGCAGCAAAAAGCGGGCCTGGGCCGGCATACTTATTCGCAATGCACTGCCGGGATGGCGTGGTGGCAAGGCGTGGGCACGCCGGTCATTGTTCCAGCTCGAAACCAATCCCGGCAAAGAGGTTTTTAAAAAGGAGGTGGAGGGCCACAGTATCGTTATCGCCTATGAGCCGGGCATGGACGCGCCAGACCGGCACGCAGGCCGGCGCATCGTCATGCGCATCATGCCTGTGGTTGTTGAGAACACAGCGCTTGAAAACCCGGTCTCCGTAAATTCAGAGCCTGACAGGCCCGCAACGGCTTCGCTCGGAATTTCGATGTTCGAACTTCTGGGTGGACTCAACAACGCCTTTCCGGAACGTCTAGAACAGCATGGGGAGCTCTTCCTGGGACCGGACACGCCCTATGATCAGTTTTTTTCGGAGAACAACTTCGCCTCTCTCTCGACTGCTGGCGCGTCAGAAGACCTCATTCAGATTCAGTACAGCTACCAGCTTCGCGATGACCATAAGCCGGAATGGGAACGAAACCGCGCGTACGCTCTTGCGCTGATCAAGAACGTTTTTCCCGATTGGTCCGGGGCGAGCGAATGGCTGAGAGAGGCCATCGCTAAAACCGAAGATGAGCGTGGCGAGGAACGCCTGAGAATCGTCCGCAATGGGATTGCGGTGGAAGTTATCTACTACCTTGAAAACGTCGGTATTTCGATCTTTCCGGAAGAGCACCACCAATAGCAGACCGGGCCGCTTCTCACTGAATCCAACATGACATCTTTTGGCATCTTCGCGAAATAGTCGGACCGAACTACGACGCGGGGGTCGCAATCTGCGCGGCTCTCCACTGTTAAGCTGCGTGGAGACTGGAGTTCCTATGCGTCGAGCAAGCTGTCCTCGTCGTCGTAAACTTCGATCACCATCAGCGGTTCCTTGATTTTGTGAACCTGGTGATAGTTTTGGATCTTCTTGATCATGGCACGGGTCAGTCGGTGTCCTGCTGCGATAAGGACGGTTTCCGACTCCGTCACAACGTCCTCGTGCAGCTTGTGAACGTCGCGCAGCAAGCGGACGGGCACTTCATGAACCTCAGGTGCGTCTTCCGTTTCCGGCGCTTCATCCGGTGGCATCAGGCGCGCACGCGCCAGAGCCAGGATTTCCGGATCATATTGCGCGTTGTTTTTTTCCATGGCATCGAAGACCGATGCAGGCGGCAGGTCTGCGTTGCTGGCGGCGGCCAAGTCAATCAAGACGCGCAGAACCCTGGCTTCTTTTGGCAAGTCTTCGCCCGAAACCCCGTCGCCTGGGAAGCCGCTGCCATCGAACCCGGCGGCTTGATAATAAACGGCGGTGGCGACCGGTCCCAGGCGCGGAATATTGGCGATAAGATCGCGCGCGACTTCGGGTGAGCGCGAGACCAGGGTTTTCTCGACCTCAGTGAGTGTCTCGCCCTTACGCCGTTTGCCCGAAAGTTCCGCGGGGAGGGTGATTTCGCCGATCGAGGAGAGCATGATCGACATGTTGAGCGTCCAGGGATCGGTCAATTTAAGCGGTTTGGCGATTGCTCTTGCCCAACTTCGTATCCGCGCGGTCTGCTTAAAGGCCTCGGGGTTGTGCAGGGACAGGACGTCTACCAGCACTTTGACACTGCCGGCCAAGGTCTGTTCCAGAAGATCCCGTTCTGCGGTGACCAGCCGGTATTGCTCCTGAGCGGCCTCCACCGCCTTGGCCAGATCGTCCGGCGCGCAAGGTTTGGTCATGAAGCGGAAGATATGACCTTCGTTCACGGCTTCCATGGCGGTTTGCTGATCAGCGTTACCGGTCAGCATCATTCTGACGGTGAGCGGGTTTTTGGCTTTAACTTGTCTCAGGAAAGTGATGCCGTCCATTTCCGGCATCTGCTGATCGCTCACCACAACCGCGAACTCGCCATCCTCTTCAATCGCCTTTAGTCCCGCAGCAGGTCCTTCCGCTGTTTGCAGGTCGAACCGCTTCCGCAGATTGCGCTTAAAAGCGCTCAAAATCTGAGGGTCATCGTCGACAAATAGGACACGTGCATTCATGGGTCTATCCTGTTGGTTTCACGGGCCTGTTCGGCTTGACAGAGTTCACGCTGCCGCTTCCTCGTGGCCTTCGCCCCCGGCTTGTCTGGCAGCCTGAAGAGCAAGCAGCACGGCATCCCGCGGATCGGGCGCAGTGTCGGGCGTTGTTTGATGTGCTATGGCGGTGCAGACAGCGTCGGGAAGCCCCCAAAGAAGGGCAAGGTACCCTCCGACATCCGCCTGCGTGCAGTTAAAGGCCTGTTCTTCTTGCTGGTCCAGACCCGCTGGCTCGACCGCGCCGCCGCTTTCAAGATCGCTGTAGCAGTTTGGAAAATTGCTGCAGATGACCAGACGGCCGATGTTGTGCAGCAAACCTGCAACCCTTGCCAACTCAATCTGGGTGGAAGAGGCCTGCGCCTCGGAAGCCGCTTTCTGCGCCAGCGCGGCCATGGATTTGGCCTGCGTGAGCGTATGGTCGAAAACCGCAGTGTTCAGTGCCGGTGTTGCCGCCGCAGACTTAAAGCAACCCTTGTCCACCAAGGGCTTGATAATATCGCTGCCCAAAAGCCTTACTGCTTCTGCGGGGCTATTCACCGACTGTCCGATCCCGAAATAGGCCGAATTGGCGAGCTGGAGAATCTTTGCGGCTAAACCCGGTTCCGATGCAAAGATGTCCGCGGCATCCTCGAGCGAGCTAGAGGCGCCTTCCACCGCAGCTTTCAAGGTTTGCAGAGTCTCCTCCGAAACCGGCAGGCTCGCCGTGCCCGAAGCGGCAATCTGTAGATCAGCGTGGGGGAGCTTGCTCTTCGCGGCAAGACATCGCCGGATTTTCTCGCAGAGACTGTCGGTGTTGCAGGGTTTGGGCAGGAATTGATGACTGACGCCGACGGTGCGGAATGTCATTTCCCGGTCAGCTTCGCCGGAGAGAATAATGCGGAGGGTTTCAGGGTGCGTTTGCGCTGCCTCCGTCAGGAACTGAGCGCCGTCGACACCGGGCATGCGCATATCCGAGACGATGACATCCGCGGGATTTTCGCTCAAGTGCTTCAGGGCTGCTTCACCCCCATCCAGGAAATCCATATCCCACTCGTTGCGCAGCCGGCGAAAGGTTCGCTGCAGTCCCCGCAGGATGTTCGGTTCATCATCGACAAAAACGACACGTGCGGACATCTATACGGCCTCCTTTGTTTCTGCTTCGGTCTCTGCTTTCACTCCTGAGGCTTGCACTGCGGGCAGAGTGATTGTGAAGGTGGTGCCGACGCCTTCTTCGGTGGTGAAGGAGAGGGTTCCATCGTGTTTCTGAGCTACGATGTTAAAGGCGATCGAAAGGCCCTGGCCGGTGCCTTTTCCCACCTCTTTCGTTGTGAAAAAGGGATCGAAGATCTGCCCCCGGTTCGCTTCCGGAATACCACAGCCACTGTCGGTGATAGAGACCGATACCTGCCCATCAGCATGACTCGTCTTGATGGCAATCTTGCCCAGGTTTTCCCCGCCTTTGCTCTCGATGGCATGGGCCGCGTTAACGATCAGGTTCATGATCACCTGATTGATATCGCCCGGCAGGCAGGGAACCATAGGCAAGTCGGCATCGAAGTCCGTCGTGGTTTCGGCAACGTATTTCCACTCGTTCCGGGTGACCGAGAGTGTGGTTTCGATTGCCTGGTTGAGGTCGATCGCCGTCATCTCGGTGGTGCCCGGATGGGAAAACTCTTTTACTGCCGTCACGATTTTGCTGATGCGCTCGATGCCGTCGAGGGTTTGCTCGATGGAACTGGGAATTTCCTCCTTAAGGAAATCTACATCCGCCGCCTCGGCGTTGGCGCGGACCGCACCGGTTTGCTCCTTGAACTGATCGTGGGCGTCGGCTTTTTGCAGTAGAACGTCGTAAGCCTGAAGGACCGACATCAGATCCGCGAAGGATTCCTTGAGGAAGTGCGCATTGTCGTTGATGTACTGGATCGGCGTGTTGATCTCGTGTGCAATGCCACTCGCGAGCGTGCCGAGAGATTCGAGCTTCTGCGATTGTCGTAGCTCTTGCTCCAGACGCAGTTGTTTTTCCTGGGCCTCCTTGCGTGCGGTGATATCGCGGGTGATCCATACGCCATGTCGCTTTCCTTCCAGTTCGAAGACGGATACTGCAAGCTCGAGAGGAAAAGGCGTGCCATCGGCGCGAAGCCCGACCATTTCCTGCATGTTGCCAACGGCCGTGAACTTCTTCGCCGGGTCACGCCGGCGCTCCATCTCTGCGGCTGCCTCACGCGAATTCTGGTCGAGCAGATCATACAGGTTCGTCGATTTGAGCTCACCTGCTTCGCGGCCGAAGGTCATTTCCGCCGAACGGTTCGCGCGCTGGATCGTGCCATCGCCATCGGCCAGTAGAATGACCGTCAGGGCCTGGTCGAAGATGGCATTGAGTTGTTGCGACTGGCCGATGAGAGTCTGGGAGGCCTTGAGAAGCTCTTTGTTGGAGAGATAAAGCTCGCGGCTCTTCGCCTCCAGGAGGGCTTCGGCTTCAGATCTTGCGGCCTTTTCGCGCGCCAGCCGCTTTTCAAGCGTCCCGATATCCATGGTTTTACGCAGCCTTTGAGAGATTAAAACGGACCCGGCTGCCTTTGCCCTCACTCTCGTCTTTTCGATCGATGCTGACCTTGTCCTTCACCTTGAAATGGTCGAGACACCCCAGGATCAGGCCGTGTGCAGCGTCGGCGAGGCAGCGTTTTGATTCGTATGTCAAAATGAGTTGTCCGTCTCCGGGCCGTTCCGTCTTCACCGAGGGCAGATCTGCATCGGGGTAGAGTTTGCGGACTTCGATGTGAATGTAGTTTTCGACACTCTCGAGAAAAGCGAAGACGTCCTGGTCGTCATCGACGAAGTGTGGATAGATCGCGACGAGACGATGAAAGAAATGTTCACCGAAGGTGCGTACGAGATCCGGCACTTCCGCACCGGTTTCCGCGGCCAGGTTGATGACCAGTTTTACGAGTTCGGTATGGTCGTAGGTGCCGACCGCCGTGTAGGCGCCGTTGGAGGCCAAATCGGCATTGTCGATGATCCGTTCCGTAATCTCCGGTGAAAACTTGTCATCCACCATCTCGAGGAACTCGGTAAATACAACACCTTTCATATTCATCTCTCCAAGTCTCTGTAAACATAATTGAGTTTATTTAGGTAACTTATAATGATCTCTTGTAGTAACAGTTAACGATGCGCACTATAGGTTGTGCTTAATAGAAGGTTTGTTTTTCTTTTTGTTTTGTTTTCAGGGTATTTTTGTCTTCCGATGAGATTAATGACGAATTTTATTAAATCTCCCCCCATTTGAGGACTGCGCCGAAAGTTTGTTGCGACCATGCTCTCGGCCATGAACACGGACGACCCGGTTTCGTGACGCTGTTGACGAGGAGACACAGAGATGGCCAGCAAACAAAAAGTCCTGCTTGTGGATGACGAACCGCATATCCTGTTTGCCATGAGCCGCCGCCTCTCGCGTAAGTTCGACGTAGCACTGGCCACGTCGGTCAAGGACGCCATGAAGAAGATCGAGGCATCCGAGCCTTTCAGCGTGGTGGTCAGCGACATGCACATGCCGGGGGCGAACGGCCTCGACTTTCTGGAAACCCTCAAAATCCGCGCGCCTCTGGCGACAAGGATCATGCTGACGGGCAGCACCGAGCCGGACATTGCCGTCGATGCCGTCAATCAGGCCGAGGTCTTCCGTTTCATTCGCAAACCCTGCACCGGCGAACAGCTGAACAAAGCGGTGGAGGACGGCGTTCTGATGTCCCTGCGCCAGCGCGACATGCTGGATGCTTCGAAGCGGGCGAACGAAACCATGAAGCAGACCTCCGATCTCTTTTCGACCATGAGCCATGAACTCAGGACACCGCTGAACCATATTATCGGTTTTGCGGAAATCCTTGAGCAGCAGTTGGATGATGACGGTCAGAGCCGTGACTACGTCTCGACGATTCGCGAAAGCGGTACGAATCTCAGTGAGATCGTGAACAGTCTGATGGACTATGGGGCGGTACAGTCAGGGCAGTACAAGCTCGATCGGAGGCCAGTGTCGCTGCGCGATTTTGCTACCGATTGTATCGAACGCATCCGGCCGGAGTGTGATCAGAAAGCGATCCATCTCTATGTCGATGAACCCGAGGAAGATGTCGAACTCTTCATCGATACACAGGCTTTGTCCGTGTGTGTGGGCAATCTCTTGTCGAACGCCGTTAAATTCAGTCACCATGAGGGCGCAGTGCTGCTGGAGTTCTCCGTTGATGAGGCTGGCCTGCTCACGGTCCTGGTCGCTGACAAAGGGGTCGGAATCGAGCCGGAGTGGTTGGACCGCGTCATGCAGCCCTTTGCCAAGGAAGCCGACGTTTATGATGGCACCTTCGGCGGGATTGGCATGGGACTTCCCCTGGCTCGGGCCTTGGCGAATTTGCAGGGTGGCCGCATTGACCTCGATAGCTGCCTGGACGAGGGTACAAACGTACGGATTGTGATCCCCGCGGTGTCCGTAGAGATACCGGCCCAGATCTCGCATGCGAATGTGGTGGCTTTTCCCAACCGACAATAGGTTATCCGCGAGTCTGATAGCTTTTGGCCGTGCTGCGGTTGAAAGCCTGGGCCTCTCTCCAGGGCGCAGAAAACCCCATCAGGCTCATCTCACGCCGTGAGACGGCAATTCACGCCCTTGATCGTTCCACTCAAGGGTGTGAATTGCGTTTCGGTCTACCGGACTATCGGTTCCGGGGGGAGTCCTGCACCTGTCGAGAGCCGCGGGTAGGTGAGCACAAGCTTAACCAATTCGGCCTGCCGCTTGGTATCCGTTTTGCTGAAAACCTGCTTCAGATAGGTGCGTGCCGTGCTCACGGTGACACCTGCGTTCTCGGCTGCTTCGTCCATCGAAGCGCCCTTAACCAGCTCATGAACAATACGGGCCTCGGCGCGGGTCAGCCCGAAGAGCCGCGAGATCGCCTCGGCCGAAGGCAAGGGTTGGTTTTCCGGATCGGAGATGTAAAGCGCGACAAGGGGCCTGCCGGATTCTTGTGCCTGTTCGGGACCTGGTGCCGCTATAGGAATGGCGAGCACGGAGTAGGCGCGTTTCTGCGAGGGGCGTTGGAGGGAGACGACAAACGAACCCTGTTCGTTTTCCTCTGCGTCGCCGGCTGCTGTTTGGATGAGTTGGTGTAGCTTTTCGGACTCCGATGTCGTCGAGGCTCGGCAGATTTCTCCGGCGCTCATGCTCAGGCCATCGTTTCTGGAGAGGAGCGCGCCACCGCTTTTGTTGGTCAGAAGAACCCGCGCGGCTGGGTCGACAACGATCACACTGAGTGAGAGATGGTCAAGTGCGGCCATGCCTAAATTGTTATTAATATCAGAGAGATCGCTCTCTCGTATCTCGGCCGGACCCTGCGCCGCCACCCTGGCTGCGAGGCCTGCCTCGATGCCTTCCTTCAGAAGTTCGGCCGGACAGGGTTTCGTGTAGAAGCGGAAAACGCTGGCATCGTTAATTGCGCCTACGGCCGTGGAGAGATCCGAACTGCCTGTCAGCATGATATAGGCGGCTTCGGGCGAGAAACGCCGCATGGCGGCAATCAGCTCGAGCCCGTTCATGCCGGGCATCTGCATGTCGGAAATGACGACATCGACATCCAGATCCCGTGCTTTTTGCAGCGCTGTCTTCGGTGAGCTCTCGAATTCAAGACACCAACGGTCGCGCTGATGGCGGAGCTGGCGGGACAATGAGCTCAGAACCGCAGCTTCGTCGTCAACGAATAGAATGACCGGTTTATCCTTGTGCATAGGCTGTGTCATAGGCCGGTTTTTCTAAGAAACCCTAAATCCAACGGTCTTTTGCACAGGCCGCCCGTAATCCCCCTCATATGGGGATGACGTAAATCCAAAGAAAACGGCATGATCTTGCACAGGGAATAACACCTCAGTGTTAATAATTTCACCGCAAATATAGTGGTAATGTGGTGTCGATTTCTGAAGCAAAGGTGCATGGAAGGGTGAGTTAACCCTCAATATTGGAGATCAGAAATGCAACGAATTTTTTCAAAAGCGAGAATTGTGTCTCTATCTATTCACCCTTTGCGATTTTATTTGCTTGTTGCGGCCGTGCTGCAAATAACCCTCTCGACTGTTGGGACTGCGACTGCCGACAGCCGGGAGAGCTTTGTGTTCGGCATCGTGCCACAGCAATCGGCGTCGCGGCTGGCGCAGGCCTGGGTTCCCTTTATGGAACGCTTAAGCGACGTCAGTGGTTATCGCATCGAGTTTGCGACAGCAAAAGACATTCCGACTTTTGAAGCCTGTCTTGCCAAGGGTGCCTACGACATCGCTTACATGAACCCCTATCACTATACGGTGTTTCACGACGTCGCAGGCTATCGGGCAATAGCGCGCGTTCGTGACAAGCGGCTTCGGGGTATCCTGGTCGCTCGCAAGGACGCGTCTCTCGAAAATCTGGAGCATCTCTCGGGAAATGCGGTTGCCTTTCCGTCGCCCGCCGCCTTTGGCGCAAGTGTTATTCCCCGTGCGGAACTGAAGGCACGGGGGATCGACATCTCGCCGAATTACGTCAAGTCGCATGACTCCGTCTACCGGGCGGTTGCGGCAGGCCTGATGCCCGCGGGGGGCGGTGTCATGCGGACCTTCAACAATGTTCCCGCCGAGATTCGGGATCAGTTGAAGATTGTCTATCGGACCGACGGCTATACGCCACATGCCTTCGCGGTGAGTTCGCGGATGAACGGGGCACAGTCCGAAGCTCTCTTCAAGGCGATGCAGCAGGTTGCGGCAAATGACGCCCAGACCCTTCAGCCCCTGGGGATGAAAGGCTTCGTACAGGCGGCCAACGCGGATTGGGATGACATTCGTGCCCTGCAGCTAACACAGAACCACACCCAGATCGTTTCGAACGAATCCCTGCAATGTCATTCCGGCTAAAAACAGTCCTTGGTATTGCGGCGATCGAGTGTGTTCTGCTGGCGATACTGGTGATCAGCGGTCTTCATTACCTGCGAAGCTCGAACGAGGCGCAACTCCTCGAGCGCTCGCAGGTCACCGCGCGTTTATTCTCGACCATGACCAGCGACGCACTGCTCTCGCTGGACCTGGCGACCCTGGATGCCCTCGTCGGTCAAACTCTTCAGAATGACGACATCCTCTATGTCAGAGTTCGCAACGCCAACGGATTGGTTGTGGCGCAAGGCGGAGACAGCGGCGCGCTGGAAGCGGACTTCTCGGAGGACGATTCCATCGAAGCGACGTCGAACGACATGCGTCTGGATGTTTCCGCGCCGATCGTCTCTGCTGGAAAGGACTTCGGCAGAGTCGAGATCGGCCTCTCGACTGCGGCCATCGAGACCACGCTTGGTGATGCGACCCGCTGGATGCTGTCGATCGCCGCAATGGAGATCCTCCTGGTGGCCGTTTTCGGGTTACTTTTAGGCACTGTGCTGACCAAGCAACTGGCGCTTTTACGCAAAGGCGCGAAGCGTGTCGCCCAGGGGGATTTCGGTTATCAGCTAAGGGTTAGCGGCCGTGATGAACTGGCGGATACCAGCAACAGCTTCAACCGCATGTCCCGAGCTCTGGCCGAATTCGCCAAAGAGGCAGAGGAGGCCCGACGGAAAGCCGAGGCGGAGCGTGAGCACGCGGAAACGGTCATGCGCGACGCTATGAACAGCATGGACCAGTCTGTTGTGATCGTAGACCCCGACGACAGGATCGAGTTCGTCAACGAAGCCTTCAAGGAAACCTATCCCGATATCGGCACCGGCGGAAACATGCCACAGAGCTTTATCGAGCTCTCTTGTTTGTTGTCGGAGCAACTGGAGCCGATTGACGACGATGGGGAGGCTTTGAACGCTCTTTTGGAATCCGCCGCACCCGCAGCGGGGACCGGCGTCATGGAAAACATGCAGTGGCAAAGCCGTACACTGGACGGCCGCGTTCTGATGAACTCGCGGCGCCAGATGTCAAACGGCGGTGTCGTTGTGGTCGAAACAGACATTACCGAGCTCTTCGATGCGGTCGAGCGGAACCGGCATCTCGAGATGGAGGTGATGCAAAGCCAGAAGATGGAATCCCTGGGTACCTTGGCCAGTGGCATCGCCCATGAGATCAATACGCCAATCCAATATGTCGGCGACAACGTGAAATTTGCCCAAGAGTCCTTCTCGGATCTGAACCAGGCCTTGATGGACCTTCGTGCCGGCAAGGGTGACCTTGAGGCCGTGCTGGAGGAGATGGATTGGGAGTACATATCCGAAGAGGTGCCGCGCGCCCTGCAGGAAGCGACGGATGGTGTGCAGGCGGTCAGCCGGATCGTTTCTTCCGTGAAGGCGTTGTCGCACGGGGACAACGGCGAAAAGACGCTTTACGATCTTTCGTCCCTTATCGAGAACGTCGTGACGGTCTCGAAGAATCAGTGGAAATACTGCGCCGAAATCCGCTGCGATACCGACGATGAACTCGGGCAGGTGCCTTGTTTCCCAGGTGATCTCAGTCAGGTCCTGATCAACATGGTTGTCAATGCTGCGCAGGCGATTGAGGAAGCCGAAGAGGTTCGCGCGGGGCTGATCCGGATCGCGGCGAGGAGAGAAGACGACGAGGCCCAGATCTCGATCGTCGACAACGGCAACGGCATCCCAGAGGACAAGATCGAACGTATCTTCGATCTTTTCTTCACCACCAAGGCACCTGGAGTTGGCACGGGCCAGGGACTGGCCATTTCACGTTCGATCATTGAGGAAAAGCATGGCGGCAGGCTATCGGTAGAGTCTGAAGTCGGTGTCGGGACCACCTTCAAGATTTGCCTGCCCCTCGCCGATGCGGCTTGAGCTGCGCTTGTCTCGGTCTACGCTGCCGGCAATCAGATTTCCCTCTAGTCACCTGGAACTGAAGTTCGTATCATTGATTTGATGGTTATTGATGGATGATATAGGTGATGCTTGGTCG
>CANMQP010000004.1 GCA_947500035.1 uncultured Kiloniellaceae bacterium
GAAGCCCGTCGCCGTCGCGGGCATCGACCCCAAGGACATGCGGCCCCAGCCTTCTTTGTAAGGCGCCTTCTCTCTAAGGGGGCTATCCGTATAGACGAGAAAACGAAGGCGGGAGAAATCCCGCCTTCGTGCTTTTAGAAACAATTCCGCTGAAAGCCAAAACACTGACTGGCAGCCCTTCGCCTGAGGCCAACATCTTCGTTCAGAGCGCAAGTCTTCAGGTGCGAACAACATGTCTCCTCCTGCCCGACTGATCCTGAGAGTCTTTGGCGTTGCAAAGGATGCTTTCCTCTGCAGATCGAGATCCGGTCGCTGTCACCAATGACGGTGGCGGACGCGCCGCAGTCGATGCTTTGGTTACGCCACTTTTTGTTCCGATACCGAGAAGACCTTTGCACCAATGGTGTGGGCGGCGTCCATGAGTGATTTCGGATCTTGCGTTTCGGAATCCAGTAGAAGCTCTGAGGTTTTTACGGGCGCACCACAATAGTCAAAGATGCCGTGGTCGATCTGCGTCTTCATCGCACCAAAATATCCGTGCCGCGCATAGGTTCGTTCGCTTGCGCCACCAATTGCGATCAAGTGAACCGGGAGGTGCTGAAGGTTTTTTTTCAGCTTGAGGTCTGGAGCTTCATCGTAAGCCCATCCATTGGCAAAAACCCGATCTATCCAGCCTTTCAAAAGCGCCGGCATAGACCACCAGTAAACGGGATACACAAGTACAAGAGCGTCGGCGCGATCGATCCTGTCTTGCTCCGCGGTGACATCGGCCGAAGGAGACGATGCGCGCAGGTGAGCGGCGATATCCGATGAAGTAAACCTCGGATCAAATCCCTCTGCGGCCAGGTCGGCGATTTCAAAGGAATGTCTATGATCCGAATCGACGATCCCTTCCGCAACGTGAGCGGCGATGCTGCGCGTCCTGGATTTGGGATCGGGGTGGGCAACGACGATGAGCGCATGCATGCAAGAATTCCTTCTTACTCGTTGTTTCTTGGGCAAAAATAATATACTTTTAGTAACTTACTAATGGTATATAAGATATCAAGTGGTCCGAAAAAAATTGAATGGGAAGCCTCCCCGAAGGCAGCGTTTGGCAAGAGCGGATCGATTTCGCCAGCTTCTTGACGTTGCCTGGAGGATAATTCGAGAGGAAGGAACGGAAGCGCTTACGCTCGGTCGCTTGGCCGAGCAAGCAGGCGTAACGAAGCCGGTGGTTTACGATCATTTCGGATCGCGGTCCGGGCTGCTTGCCGAACTGTATAAGGAGTACGACGCGCGTCAGAACGCGCTCATGGAGGCGGCTTTAAAGACAAGCGCCTCGAGCTTGGCGGGCAGAGCCAGAGTCATTGCATCCTCCTATGTCGAATGCGTTCTGCTTCAGGGACGCGAAATTCCGGGCGTAATTGCCGCGCTTGCCGGGTCCCCGGAACTCGAGGCGATTAAACGCGAATATCAAATCGGGTTCATCGAGAGATGCAGGGCCGCACTTCTTCCTTTCGCCCGCACAGGTTCGATATCATCGGCTGGGCTCTGGGCAATAATTGGCGCCGCCGAATCTCTCTCTCATGCGGCTACGACCGGCGAACTAACCTCCCTTCAGGCGCGAGACGAACTTTTCGAGATAATCTACGCAATTGTTGACAGGCCGTCATGCAGCGACGACCACCTGTGATTCCGGGGGGCGATGTAGCGACCATCATCCAGTGTCCCGTTGAATCTAGTGTGATTCAGCACCAGGTGGGCGAAGCCTTCCGCCGCGACGCTATTCTGAGGGCGCCTTCTCGCCAAAGAGGCCGGGCCCAAAAGCTGCCCACAGCAGCGACGATAAAAACGAAGGCGGGATCCCTCCCGCCTTCGTGCTTTTTGAAGCACAGCTTCCAAACAACCCCCATTCCAAATCTGAGTCCGCAACAGGACTCGCCGGAACAACTGAGCGTGATATTTAAAACGCGGCCTTGGAATATCGGACCCTCGCACCAAGTTAACCTTTCAAGACCCCATGACACGCTGCGAGGCCCATGAACTGAACCGCGTACGCCCATGCATGCCGTCCAGAATGTTGCCGCCCGGCGCAGCGCCGGGGTCTAAGCCATTCGAGCGCGCCCGGAGCTTTACGCCCATCCCCTCGCCATAGCCATCGGCAGTTTGTCGACTCCGGTCCCGGGTCTGTTGAGCCGAAGCTCAACAGGTTCTGGTTGTCCCTTTCCCGACACTCAGGAGACTTCGATGATCCGATTGAACGTCAACGATGAAGAGATCGAGACCGATGCGGAGCCGGATACGGCGCTATTGTGGGTGCTGCGCGAGCATCTCGGCCTGACCGGCACCAAATTCGGCTGCGGCGCGGGCATGTGCGGCGCCTGTACAGTCCATATCGACGGCGTACCGTCCTTTTCCTGCCTGACCTCCATCGACAGCCTTGAAGGCGCGAAGGTCACCACGATCGAGGGGCTGTCCCCGGATGGGGACCATCCGCTGCAGCGCGCCTGGATCGCCGAACAGGTTCCCCAGTGCGGCTACTGCCAGTCGGGCCAGATCATGCGCGCCGCCGCCCTTCTGGAGGAAAACGACAGTCCTGAACGCGCGGAAATCCTCGACTACATGAGCCCGAACCTTTGCCGCTGCGGAACTTACAACCGCATCGTCAAAGCCGTTCAGCGCGCCGCCCGGGAGGTGTGAGATGCAAAACCCTTCAGCCACACCACCCGAAGCGCTTGCACCGCTCACCCGCCGGCGGTTCCTGCAATCCGCTTCCGCCCTGACCTTTGCCATTGGGAGCGCCGGCCTCGTGACCGTCTCTCGGGCGGGCGCAAGTGAGACCACACAAGAAGACGCCGGAACCGAGATCACGGCCTGGGTGCGGATTGACACGGACGACCGTGTGCATCTGGTCTTTCCCTCGACCGAAATGGGCCAGGGTAGCTCAACCGCGTTACCGCTGATCCTCGCCGAGGAGCTCGACGCCGACTGGGACAAGGTGGAGATCGATCAGCTCGACCGGGACGACCGGAGCTTCGGCAATCCGATCTTCGGGAATATTCTCTACACGGCGGGCAGTACCGCCGTATACGGCTATTTCGACAGCCTGCGGATCGCGGGCGCCCAGGCCCGGCGGATTCTCATGCGTGCGGCCGCCAGGTCCTGGGACGTGCCGGTCGCGGAAGTGACGACAGAACCCGGAGCCGTTCTGCACGAAGCTTCGGCCCGGCGCATGAGCTTCGGTGAGATCGCAGCCCTGCCCATAGACGATCTCTCGGTGCCCGAGGTGACCGAGGCAGATCTGAAACCCGCGTCCAGCTTCCGCCTCATCGGATCTGATTTGCCGCGCCGCGACATTCCGGCCAAAAGTACGGGACGTGAGACCTACGCCATCGACGTTCAGGTTCCGGACATGCTGTTCGCGGCCGTGCTGCGCGCGCCCGTTGAGGGCGTCAGCGCCGCCGGGATCGAGGACAGCGAGAGCCTGGCCGTCCCGGGGGTCCTGCGCGTCCTCACTCTGCCGGAGGGGATCGCCGTAGTCGCCGAGCGTCTGGAAGCGGCCCTCGCGGGCAAAGACCGCCTGCAGGTCGACTGGACAGGCGCGACAGGCGTGCTGGCGTCCGACAGCGAGGCGACGCTCTCGGATTATTCAGCGGCCCTGAAGAACCCGACAGCCGAGCGTGCGGTCTGGAGCGAGACCGGCGACGCGGACAGGGCCATCGCCGCCGCCGATCGGATTGTCGAAGCGGAGTATCTCTCCGACTACGCCTATCATGCGCAGATCGAACCCATGGCCGCCGTGGCCTCGGTGGACCCGGACGGCTTGGGGGCCGAGGTCTGGGTCGGGACGCAGACCCAGACCTGGACTACGCGGACCATCACCGAGACTCTGGGAACGACCGCGGACCGCGTGCGGCTCCATGCCATGACCATGGGCGGCAGCTTCGGGCGGCGCACGGCTTTGCAACAGGAATATGTCAGCGATGCGCTGCTCATCTCGAAAGAAATGGGTCGCCCGGTCAAACTGATCTGGACACGGGAGGACGACGTCAAGAACGGACGCCTGCGGCCCGCGGCTGCGCAGCGCCTCCGGGCCGGCCTGACCGCCGACGGCGCGCTGTCCGGCTGGGAACACCGGGTCGCCACGCCCTCGGTAATCGCCTATTTCAACGCGCTGCGCTGGGAACAGGTGCGTCCCAAGGACATCGTCTCCATGCGCGGCTCGGAGAGCCAGTTCTACGGCTTTGCCGACATGCGCGCGGAACACGTCCTGACCGGGCGCCATGCGCGCCTGGCACCCTGGCGCGGGATCGGCGCCAGCTATACAAGCTTTGCCGCCGAGGCTTTCATGGACGAATTGGCCCTAGAGGCGCGCAGCAATCCCATCGACTTTCGCATGGCTCTGCTAGCCTCGAATCCGCGCGGACAAAGGCTCCTGAAGCGAGTCGCCGAGATGGCGGATTGGAGCCGCCCGCGTGATCAAACCGCGCTGGGTGTTTCCTTCGCCGGCTACGGCGATTCCATGGCCGCGGGCATCGCTGAAATCGCGCTGGAGCGGGAGAGCGGGATCATCACGGTCCAGCGCTTCTGGACCGCCGTCGATGCCGGCCTGATCGTGTCGCCGGACAACGCCCTGGCCCAGATCGAGGGCGGTATCGTTTTCGGGCTGAGCAGCAGCCTCAAGGAGCGCATCACCATCAGCGGCGGCGAGGTCGAGCAGTCGAACTATTACGACTACGAGATCCTGCGGGCCAACGAAGTACCGGAGATCGAAATCCATCTGGAACGAAGCGAGGCGCGGCCTACCGGAATCGGGGAAGTCGGAACCCCGATGGTCGCCGCCGCGGTCGCAAACGCCTTCCATGCGCTAACCGGGAAACGCTTGCGGCATCTTCCCTTCATCCCGGATAGGGTCCAGGCGGCCTTGGCCTAGATCAGATCAGATCAGATCAGATCAAGTTTAGATGGAGTAGTGGCGCGCTGTCTCATCCCGTTGGGACAGTGCGCCGGGTTCGACCGAGCGATGTGCCGGTTGCCGTTTGTCTTCGGACCTACGCGCTGTCGAGATGCAAACCGGCCACGAAACGCAGCATGTCGTCTTTCGGCTGATCGGACACCAGGGCGTAAACCAGCTCACCGTCCTGCCAGATCAGGTTGCGGTAGTTCTCAACGGCAAAGCTGGCGATCTCCCGGCTGGCCTCGGGCTCCCAGGTCCCCTTCGGAATCTCCAGATCCTCACCGGTCATGACATAGAGGGAAATCCGCGCAGCGTTTCTTTCGTACATCAAAGCTGAGAGCCGCCGGTTGAGGAAATAGCAGAGGCGGCTGCCGACCAGGCGGTAGCCGTCGATCTCGGCCCCCTTCAAAGGCAGGCGGAAATCCACCTTGCCCTGAAACCATTTTTTCAGCGCGACGGGATCCGTCGCGGCCATATCGAGCGGGCGCTCGCTGACCTTGAAGGTGATAAAGTCGTTGACCGGTTCGACGATCAGGGGATTCTTGCCACCGAAGCGGCTCCAAAAAGGTGATGAGAGCCCAACTCCCAGCATCAGCAACACACCTGCTGCAATGCCCATGCTCCGGCGGCGCCCGAAACGGGACGCGCTCCAGGCGGGATCAGCCGCATCGTCATCCCGCTCCGGCGCATCCCGATCCATCGTGGAAACCGACGTCATGACCTTGCCCCAAAGATCCTCCGGCGCCCGCTCCTCCTGGCGAAGCGCTTTGAGTTGACGGTCCGTCGTTTTCAGGGCCGCCAGTGCGCCCCGGCAGACCGCGCAGCTCTCAAGGTGCGCTTCGATGAGCGTGGTTTCCTGAGGCGACAGCTCGCCGTCGGCGTAGGCCGATAGAGCATCGCTGAGTTTATCGCAGTTTGAATTCACCATTCTCTAGTCGCTTTCTCTGGCACTCTCTGCGGAACGCCGCTGCGTCGCCCCCTTTGCCGCGCCGGAAGCCTGGCCCGGGTCATTCCCTGCAAACCGACTCAGGTCTTTTTGCAAGGCCTGCCGGCCCCGGCTCAGCCGCGAGCGCACCGTGCCGATGGGACAGCCCACCACCTGGGCAATTTCCGCATAGGAAAACTCCTCGAAAATCGCCAGATGCACGACGATGCGGAGCTCGGACGGTAAAGCCTCGACCGCACTCAGCGCCGCAGTCCGGAAATCCTTCTGCTGAAGATCCCGCTCCGGATCGCTTGCCACCGTCCCGGGAAAGGGCAGCACGGTGCCCGCCCCTTCCAGCCCAGTGGCCTTCGATCCGCTAGACCCGGCTTCACCACTCAGGGTTCCGGCCGGGAGCTCTCCCGGGTCCATCACCAGCGGTTCGGGCCGTGCCCGGCGCCGGTCTATAGAGGTGTTGGTCATGATCTTAAAGATCCACGCCCGGTAGTTTGTCCCATCTTCGTATCGATGCAGCGCGCGAAAGGCCTTCAGACAGGTGTCCTGCACCAGATCCTCCGCAGCCTGCGGTTCATGGGTCATGCGCAAGGCCGTGCGGTAGAGGCTGTCGAGTAAGGGCCGCGTCATTGCTTCGAACGCTTCCTGCCTCGCGTGCAGCGTCATGGCCATCCCAATTTGCTCCAGGTCATTTATCAACGTCGGCTTAAGACCGGCGCCGCCTCGGCTGATTTGACCTTGTTATACCAAAGGGCACGAATAACGACCCTCGGTATTACCTGCTATAACGAGGCCGCCCGAAAAGAGTTCACGGATTTTCCTGCAAAATCGCCAAAACCGCCAGCGCGTAACGGTTAAGAAACCCCGTGAATGAAAAACCGGATAACAAAAAAGCCCACCGCTAGATCAGATTCATAAGTCCGATCAATCGCCTTCGGCGACTCCATCTAAACTTGATCTGATCTTGAGGATGGGCTTAAGAAATCGAAAAGCAGTCTGTTCAGGGGACCGGAATAACTTCCGGATAGCTCACCGCCGTCGCAAGGTCGGGGCGAACCCGCTCGCTCGGTGCTTCCAGCGCCGTGCCGATGTACATCAGGCCCACGATGTGCTGATCGGCGGGTACAGCCAGCGCCTGCTTTACGGCATCGTTATAGGCCGGCCATTCGGTCAGCCACTGGGCAGCGTAACCCATGGCGACCGCGGCGTTCAGCAGGTTCATGCAGACGGCACCGCAGGAAAGCATCTGCTCGAACTCCGGCACGGAGTGCTCCCGGTTGACGTTGCTGCTGACCACGATCAGAACCGGCGCGCGCTGCGGCCGCTCGCGCTCGAACTCGATCTGCTTTTCGTTGGCTTCCGGGATGCGCGATGCAAATTCAGCGGCCAGGACGTCACCCAGCATGGCTTGCGCCGGCTTACCCAGAACCTGAAAGCGCCAGGGGCCGATTTTGCCGTGATCCGGCACGCGAATGGCAGCCTCCAGGATCAGGTCCAGTTCCTCACGGCTCGGCCCGGGCTCGCCCATGTTTTTCGCAACGACGGAGCGCCGCTTGCGCAGAAGCTCCAGTGTCGGGTTTGCCTCAAGACTCGCTGTGGTATCCATCGTTGCGCCCGCAGTTACGTAAGTTCCAGAGGTCTCAAAACTAACACTTCCGCCTTAGTCGACGAAAGACTTCTCAACCACGAAATCGCCGGGTTTCGAGTTCGCGCCTTCGATGAAGCCCGCATTCTCGACCAGCGCGCGGACGTCGCGGATCATACCCATGGAGCCGCAGATCATCACCCGGTCGCGCTCCGGATCGAAAGGCTCGGTCCCGACCGTCTTGAAGAAGTGGCCGTTCTCGATCAGATGGGTGATCCGGCCCATGTTGACGTAGTCCTCGCGGGTGACGCTGCCGAAGTATTCGAGCTGTGCGGTCGCTTCCTCGCCCACCAGGGGGTCTTCCTTGACGTCATCGACGAGTTTCTGGCCGTAGGCCAGCTCGGCGATTTCGCGGCAGGTGTGGGTGACGATCACCCGCTCGAAGTTCGCGTAGGTGTCGGGATCGCGGATGATGCTGGCGAAGGGCGCGATGCCGGTTCCGGTCGAGAGGAGATAGAGGTTTTTGCCCGGCCGCAGCGCATCCAGGACCAGGGTCCCGGTCGGCTTGCGCCCCAGCAGAAGGTTGTCGTTCGCCTGAATGGACTGCAGGCGCCCGGTCAGCGGACCCTCCGGCACTTTGATGGAGAAGAAATCCAGGGCGTCGTCCCAGGCCGGGCTGGCGATGGAATAGGCCCGCAGCAGCGGTTTCTCGCCATTCATCAGGCCGAGCATCACGAACTCGCCGGAGCGGAAGCGGAAACTTGCGGGCCGGGTGATCCGGAAGGAAAAGAGACGATCCGTCCAATGCCGTACGTCAATAACCCGTTCAGAGGTCACCGATTTCGGTAGCTGCGCAGATTCTGTACTCACCCTAGCACTCCAGTTTCCATCTCAGTAAAACGACATCGAGAGCCCGGCCGATTCTCACAGATCCCGTGAAAACCGCTGGTCAGTTTCTAAAGCTTGTGATCCCGCTCTCGTCAGCGCGGCGCGCTGTTTTAAGCGCAGTGCGGACAGAGGGAAAGCTTTAAGTAAGCTTCGCGCCGGAGACTGCAAGATAACGATGTCGAGAATTTATGCAATTGATAATCATTATTAACTATAATTTTTAAGGCTGTTTCCCCCGCGCACCCGGCTTGACGCCCTGGAAATGAGCGGAATCGGGGGCCGTTATCCTTAACGGAGAGCTGCAGATTGCCGTCCTCCAGCAGCATGGCCGCTGCCGGACCGCGTGAGAGCCATGATCCGACGCTCTGTCACAAATCCGTGAGGGGTCCATCGCCAAGACCGTCAGCCGAGAGCTGCAGGCCGCTTTTCCTGCGGCTCTGGCCTGCTACGACCTTATCGCGCCTCGTCGAGGGCCGCTAGCTTGGCCACCTTGGGCGCGGAGCGGCCGCCCTGAAAGCTGTTGCGGATGAAGATGTCCGCCAGCATCCGGGCAACGGAAAGGCCTGTGATCTGCGCCCCGAAAGTCACCACATGGGCGTCGTTGCTGGCGATGGCCCGCTCGGCCGTATAGGGATCGGTGACACAGACCGCGCGCACACCGGGCACTTTGTTGGCGGCGATCGCCATGCCCGCGCCGGTGCCGCAGATCAGGATTCCGCGCTCGAAGGCACCCGCGGCCAGCTCCCGGGCCAGGCCCGATCCCATATCCGGGTAGTCGACCGGCGTTTCGTCATGCACCCCCAGATCAACCACCTCGATCCCCTGGGCCGCCAGGTGGTCACGCAGATCGTTCTTCATGGCCAGACCAAGATGATCGCAGCCGATGCCCAGCTTTTTAACCTTGATGCCGCTGTCCGTCATGATGTCGTCTCCATTGGATAAAGCGCCGTTCCCAAACTGCCGTGGTCGAAGGCGAAGAGCTTGTTTTTGAGGATTGCGTCGAGAAGCGCGCAGGCGAGCGGAAAGGCCCCCGGATTGAGCGTGCCGCGCTCGAAGGCGCTAAAGAGGCCCGGTGCCAGGCTGCGGCCGGTGTCGAGCCCCTCCACGGTTTCGCCCTTCAGCGGTCCTTCCATCACCTGCGTGACGGCGAGATTTGCGCCCAGATGCTTGCCCAGTTTGCTGTTGCGGCCGCCGCCGACGGTCACATGCAGATCGCCCGCCCCCGCCAGATCGAAGGCGGTCTCGCGCCGGCCGCCGATCCAGGCGGCCAGCCGCGCCATTTCCTGGATCGCCTGATTGAACACAGCGGCGGTCGGGTTTTTTGCGGGCGCGGGTTCGTCGTTCTCGGGGTTGACGTAGCGGCTGATCATCGCGCTGACCCCGATCGCGTAGAAATTCTTGAGCGCCGCGCAGGCTTCGACACCGACCAGATCGTCGCTGGTATGCACGCGGTAGTGCTCGGTCTGCATCATGCGTGCGAAATCGGCCGCGACGGAGAGCTCGTCCGACGCGAAAACCACCGAGGTCGGTTGGCGCAATGCCAACTCACGGGCAATGCAGGGGCCGCCGATTCCGATCAGGGCGCAGTCACCAAGGCCCTTGGCGCCCAGGGCGTTGCGGACCCGGTCAGTAAAGGCGCCGGGCTTTTCATGCCCGGTCTCAGCCAGTCCCTTGGTGACCAGAGCGATCGGCTTTGGCCGGTCGACCAGCCGGATGAGCTGGTCGGTGACCCAATCGATGCCCGGACTGCTGACACCGACCACAATCACATCGGCGGCGGCGCCCTGTTCCGGTCCGACTTCCCCGATCTGAAGCGGGATCACCTCTTCAGGCAAGGCTGCGCGCAGGGTCGGGTGTTTTGTCCGATCCGCCTTCAGGGCATCGATGATCGCGACGTCCAGATGGGTTCCGGCCAAAAGGACCTCGTGCCCGTTGTCCAGGGCGGGAACCGAGAGCGAGCTGCCCATGACACCGGCGCCGAGAATGAGGATTTTTGCCATCAGTCGATCCGCTTTTCGCTGGCTTGATCGAAGAGGTGCACCTTCTCCGGATTGATGGTGAAGTTCAGCCGGTCGCCGGTCTTCACCCGCAGGCGGCCCTGGGCGACCGCGCGGATGTCGTGTCCGTCGAAGTTGATGTGCAGATGGGTTTCCGCGCCGGTGTTCTCGACGAACTCGACCGTCCCCGACGCTTCGCCGCTGTCGCCGACCTCGATGTCCAGCGGCCGCATGCCGTAGACGAGGCTTTGCCCTTCGCGCGCCGAAGTATTCTCCGGCAGATGCAGGCCGCTCTCGCCGACCCGCATCACAGCCCTGCCGTCCTGACGCTCGACGGTCCCCTTCAGCAGGTTGATGGAGGGCGAGCCGATAAAGTCGGCCACGAAGCAGTTGGCCGGGCGGTCGTAGATTTCTTCCGGCGTGCCGATCTGCTCGATCCTGCCGCCGTTCATCACCACGATCTCGTCGGCCATGGTCATGGCCTCGATCTGGTCGTGGGTAACGTAGATGGTGGTGGTGTTCAACCGGTCGTGGATGCGCCGGATCTCGAAGCGCATCTGTCCGCGCAGCTTGGCATCCAGATTGGAAAGCGGCTCGTCGAAGAGAAAGGCCTTGGGATGGCGCACCAATGCCCGGCCCATGGCCACCCGCTGCCGCTGGCCGCCGGAGAGCGCTTTGGGAGTGCGCTTCAGATAGTCGGTCAGATTGAGGATTTCGGCGGCCTCCTCGACCTGGCGCTTGATCTCATCGGGCGCGACCTTGCGCACCTGCAGGCTGAAGGCAATGTTGTCGAAAACCGTCATGGTCGGATAGAGCGCGTAGGTCTGAAAGACCATGGCGATATCGCGGTCGCGCGGATGGATTTCATTGACCCGCTCACCGGCCATGCGGATCTCGCCGGCGGAGATCGTTTCCAGGCCGGCGGTCATGCGCAGCAGGGTGGTCTTGCCGCAGCCCGAGGGGCCGAGCAGCACCACGAACTTCTGCGTATCGATGGTGAAGGAGATGTTCTCCATCACCTTCACCGGACCGAAGCTTTTTCCAATCCCGTCGTATTCAACGGTCGCCATACCTGAATGTCCTCAATTCTGATCTTATCTGCGTCTTCGCGATCAGACGCAGCTCTGCGCGTAGCTCTCCAGCTGCCCGCTGTCGTCCGCCAGATCGAGCGCGCTGAAACGTTCTCTGATAAAGCGCGCATAACGCACCGCATCCGAATAGAAGCCCGCCGGGAGTCCCAGTTCCTCGCCGGTGAGCTGGCAATGCGCGGCCTCCATCGCCGACTTCACGCGCTCATAGGGCAGCATCACGGCGCGCAGCTGATCCGCGAAGCCGTCCCAGTCATCGGCAAAAAGCTGGTTCAGGCGGTCGGCCTCGCGCTGATCGAGCGCCTTGAGCCGGGTCTGCTCGATCATCATCGTGGCGTAGTCGGCGCCGAACTTCGCGTGCAGCTCGGCCTCGGGAATGACCGTCGGGCGCATCACCGGCGGATGATCCGCGTTCAGAAGCCTGTTTTGCAGCTTGGACAGAGACAGGGTGGCCACCCCGACCTGCTCGCCGTGCGACGTGCGCGGGTGCGCCTCGCCGGCAAACATGTCGATGTAGTGCGAGATCATGTGCTCGGCCATGCTGCCGCAGTGGGTCGTGCCGGTAAAAGACGTGCCCAGCCCCATGATGGCGGAGATCCGGGTGAGCATGGCCAGGGATTCGACACTGCCGGAGAGCATCTTGTCCGCGTTGGCGATCATGTCCCCCTCGTCGTAATTCAGCAGCACATAGGGCGTGTCCGAATAGGGCGTATCGAAGAGAATATGCGACATCAGCCAGTCGACTTGAGCGGTCGTCCGGCAGATCACATCGGCGAAGGCCGCCGAGATCAGCCGCGGCGGACACTTGGCGATCACGCTGAGGTCGTAGTAGATGCCCTTCGCCCCGTGACAGGGGATCGACTTCTTGAAACCGCCGAAGGAGACCGACGCGGTCGAGGTCGAATAGGCATTCATGGGCGAGGTCGCGAAGACCGAGTAGTCGCGCCCGTCAAGATACGTTGCGTACTTGATGCTGTCGTTGACCGTGCCCGAGCCCACCGCGATCAGAACCTCGGCACCCCGGGTGTCTTCCTGCAGTTCCTTGACTCCTTCTTCCGAGCAACTGGGTTTTTCCCAGACATATTCCGTGACGTTGCCCAGCGGCTTGAGGGCTTCGAAGACGCGCCGCCCCAAGGCCTCGCGGGTGAAGCTGTCGCTGACCACCATCATCGACTTGCCCCGGTGGCGGGCGGCGATCAGGTCGGCTTCCGCCCCATTGAGGCTGGCCGCGATCACCATGGCCTCCGGCGGTATGCCGTGCCGCTCACCGGTCTTCGGGTTCACCCAGTCTCCGGCAACCAATTGGTCGAGCACACCGCCGTAGCTCTCGATACTCACGCCGTCTGGGCTCGACATTTCCGGTTTAACGGTCACGCAGATGTTCCTTCCTCTGCAAACTGCACCATCCGCCTGTTGATGCTTGATGTGGCTTGATAAAGATCGCGGTAGATGTCGAGCAGCGCGCCGTAGCGCGCACCCTTTTCCGCGTCCGGTTCGATCGCGGTCGTCTCGCCGGACATGGCCTCCGCCGCGGCAACGATTGAGGGATACCAGCCGGCCCCGTAGGCGGCCGTCATCCCCGCACCCAGGGCCGAGGCCTCGACCGTGTCGCTGATCCGCACCTGCTTGCCCGAGGCGTCTGCCAGCATCTGACGCCAGAGCGGACTGGCGGCACCGCCGCCGATCGCGACGTAGTGTGAGATCGGATGTCCCAGGGCGCGCTCGGTCTCCCGGGTCCGCATCACCTGATCGAGGGTGATGGCCTCCAGGATCGCCCGGTAAATCTGCGCCGCGCCGTGGCTGCCGCTCAACCCCAGGATCACCCCGCGCGCCGAAGTGTCCCAGTGCGGGTCCATCACCCCCGACCAGTAGGGCTGAATGAGCAGACCGTTGGATCCGATCGGCACCTCCAAAGCCTCCGCCTCCAGACGGCTGAAGATCTCCGGATCGCTCCGGCCGCCCGGCATGAAGCGGTCGACGAACCAGTCAACCAGAAAGGTTCCGGAACGCAGGCAATTCTCAAAAATATAGCCCTCGCCCTGGGCCGCGATCTCGGTGCGCCAGGCCGGTCCGATGCGATAATCCGGCGACCAGACGCCCGATACCACCGCCGTCCCCAGGTTGATGTAAGCGCGGTCGGGCTGGACGCAGTTGGTCCCCAGTCCCGCGCACTGGCCGTCACCGCCCGCCGCATAGATCGGTATTCCCGCCTTCAAGCCTGTTAAGTCTGCAGCTTCAGGAGAAATCCGGCCCATCTCCGTTCCCGGCGGATGGGCTTCCGGCAACTGGGCGACGTCGATCTCAAGCGCGTTCAACAGTTCCGCGGACCAGCACTTGGCTTCCATATCGAACAGGCCCATGGGGTCCGCGGAGGTCCAGCCGGTCTTGTAAGGACCGCCGGCCAGCCGCTGTATCAGATAGCTCTGCACATCGACAAAGTGCGCAGTGCGCGCATAGATCTCGGGCTCGTTTTCCCGCATCCAGACCAGACGGTAGAGACAGGGCGTGATGTCCACCGGCCGCCCGGTGATCCGGTGAATCCGCTCAGCGCCGAAGCTCTCGGAGAAACTCGCTACCTGGGCGCGGGAGCGCTCGTCCAGCCAGGTGATCGCGGGATAAACCGGGTCATGCGCGGCGTCCAGAAAGGCGATGGTTTCGCGCTGATTCGAGATGGCGAGCGCTTCAATTCGTTCCGCTCCGACCTGCGTCACACAGTCCTTCAGAGCAATGACACAAGCCTCCCACCAGTCCAGTGGATCCTGCTCGAAGCAATCCAGCCGCGGATTGAACAGGGGGATCGGCGCGCGCCCCTCGGCAACAGCCTCCCCCGCCGCAGTCCAGGCAATCGCCTTGGTGCTTTGTGTGGAGCTGTCGAGCCCGATCACCAACCTGTCGGAGGCGTTGGACATCCGATTAGAATTCCTGACGTGTCGGCGTCACGACCATTTCCTGGATCAGGACGTTCTGGGGCATCTGATAGGCGAAAAGGATCATATCCGCGACGTGATCGGCGGAGATGCCGCCGCCGATGCGGACCTTGTTGTCCTTGTAGTTCTTCAGGGTGGTCTGGTCGGTGACGTGGTCCAGCACCTCGGTCTCGATAATGCCGGGCGAGATCACCACCACACGCACATTGTGAGGCGCCAGATAACCACGGATGCTCTCGGAAATCGCATGCACGAAGAACTTCGTGCCGCAGTAAACCGTGTGATCCGGATAGACCTTCCGTCCGGCGATGGAACTCATGTTGACGATGGTGCCGTGACCGCGTTCCTTCATGCCGTTCATCACGGCATGCAGGGCATTCATGACACCCTTGGTGTTGATATCGATGGTCTCGTCCCACTCGAGCGGGTTCTGCTCGCCGATATCGGCCAGGCGGGCGATGCCGGCATTGTTGAAAAGGCAATCCGCCGGGCCATAGAGAGCTTCGGCCTCTTTCACCGCCGCCGTGATGGCGTCGCGGTCGCGCACATCGGCTTTACGGCAGAGGCAGTTGTCCAAACCCAGGGCTTCCATCCGTTCCAACCGGCGGGCAAGCAGCAACAGCGGATGACCGGCGTTCGCAAAGGCCTTTGCCGTGGCTTCGCCGATGCCGGAGCTGGCCCCCGTGATGACGACGAGCGGCTTATCCATCCAGAAATCTCCTTTATCTTCGACTCTTTACGTCGCACTGGAGGGTCGAAAGGCGGCACTACCTGCGCCGCCCCTACCGTCAGATTGCCCTGCCTCAGCCGCGATCGACGATGGCATCCACCTTCTCGGCAATCGAGTCCATGGCAGCCTTCGGCGAGTCATAATCGCCTGCCCAGAAGCGGCCCAACTCGACCGGAATGGTGTCGTTGGAAAGTTCCGCCCATTCCGGCAGATCCGGCTCGGAGCCCATGTGGTTTGCGATGGTTTCGCGCACTGCATCCAGGTGACGGGTCGTACCGCCGATGCCTTTGATGGCGTTGGCCTTGACCCGCGGGTCGTCGTAGACGCTTTCGCGGGTCGGGCCGGTGCCGCCGCCCAGGGTCGTGATGTAAACCTGGGTATCGAAGGAGGTCGCCCACTGCGCGAAGAGCCAGGCGGCATCCTGGTTCTTGGAGTACTTGGAAACCGCGAGGGAAGAGCCGCCCTGATGGCCCACGCCGGGGATCTCGCCAAAGCCGGTTTGATCCGTGGTCCTGAGCGGTGCCTTCGGCGCCGGTGGAACCGCGGCCTCCATCAGGCCCGAGACCTTCGAGGCTTCCGGGTTGTCCCAGAAGGGGAAGAATTCGCCCCAGCTGAGGGTCTGGCCGACGATGCCCTGGGCCATCGACTGGCCCTGCCCGTCCCAGGTCCAGGTGGTCACGCCCTCGGGCATATTCGCGAAGAGCTTGACCCAATAGTCCATGGCCGCCAGACCGGCTTCGTCGTTGCCGGTGAACTTGCCGTCCGGACCGAAGATCGAGCCGCCGTGGGACCAGAGCCATGCGGTCCAATCGCATTCCAGGCTGTAGTGACCGGATTTCATCTGACCGTTGGTGCCGTAGATCTCCGGCTGCTTCGCCTCCTGGATCGCGACCGCATTGGCCAGGTACTCGTCCATGGTGGTCGGCACCTTCAGTCCCAACTCATCATAGATGTCCTTGCGGTACATGGTGATGAAGATCGGAATGTCGTAGGGCACACCCACCATGGTGTCCTCGTACATGGAGATACCGTCGACCAGGGCCGGCAGGAAGTCGTCCATGTTGTAGTTGGGCATGGCGAGATCTTTGTTCGCCGCGTACTTTTCACGCGGGTCGATGACGTCGCCCGAGAAGCTCGCCATCCAGCTTTGGTCGATGTAATAGAGATCGTAGGTGCCCAGCCCGGACGCCACGTCCAGGGTCAGCTTTTGAAGAACCTGCTCCAGCGGCAGAACTTCGATCTCGACATTGATTCCGGTCGCCTCTTCGAAGAAGGGCTTCAGCGCCGAGTTGATGGCATTCGAAGGTGGCGTGGATTCCGTTGCCAGGCGTACCGTCTGACCGGCAAAGGGTTTGGCCACGTCTTTCAGCCAGGCCATCATCTCCGCATCGGGCTCGATTTCCGCCGCAGCGGCCGGTGAAATAAAGCCGCCCCGGCTGCCGAATGGCATCATGGAACTAAGGCCCAGAACACCCGCGCCCAGACCGAGTTTGCCGGCCGCGCGCAGGAAACTGCGGCGGTCCATTTTGCCTTTCACATAGCGGTCGGTGATCGACGCAAGATACAGTTTTCTATCTATCGGATTCATAGAGTTTTCCTCCCATGTCATGGCTTATATGCCGGAAGTCTCAGAACCTTGACTTCTCTGCGCGGTATGGTCGTTCCAAGGTGGGTTAACGCTCCGGTCATTGTTTCAGTGATCCCAGTGTGAGACCGCGCACGAGATTCTTTTGAACCAGTAGGATGAAGACGAAGGCGGGCAGCATGGCCGCCGTGCCGAGTGCCGCCATGTTGCCCCAGGCCGTCCCGGTCGAGGTCACGAAGGTCGAGGAGACCACGGGTACGGTTTTCAGGGACGTTTGGGTCAGAGTCAGGACGAAGAGAAATTCGGTCCAGCTGAAGATGAAGCAAAGCACCGCCGTCGCCGCGACCCCGCCCATGGCCATGGGCAGGACGATCTTGCGGAAAATCAGGAAACGCGAGGCGCCGTCGATCAGCGCGGCCTCATCGATCTCGGTCGGAATGTCGTCGAAGAAACTCTTCAACAACAGGACCGCGAGCGGCAGGTTCATCAGCGCATGGATCAGGATGATCCCGACGTGGGTGTCGAGCAGACCGAAGTTCTTGTAGATAAAGAACATCGGGATTGCGACGGCCACCGGCGGCATCATCCGGGTCGACAGGATCCAGAAGACGAAGTGATGCTGGCCCTTTATCCGCATGCGCGAAAGGGCATAGGCCGCGAGCACCGCGATCGCGACGGCAAGGATGGTGGAGAAGAACGCCACAACGATGCTGTCGACCAGACGTGGGGTCATGTAAAAATTACCGCCGCCCGGAATCACTTCCAGGCCGTTCTCAAACCCCAGGGAAACGCCAAAGACCTCCTCGAAGGATTTCCAGCTGGGCGTAAACTGAAAGACTTTCGGGGGCAGGGAAAAGATCTCGCGTTCCACCTTGAAGGCGACGGTGATCCAGTAATAGATCGGGAAAACAAAAAGCGCGACGACGGCCCAGGCGGCGAAGGCGCGCAATACGCGTTGCGTGGGACTGAGCAGCATCGCCTACCACCTCGTCTTTGTAAGGCTGACGAAGATGTTGGCAGCGATCAGAATCACAAAGAGCGCGAAGAGGCTAATGGTGGCGCCGTAGCCCCACTTGATGAAACTGAAGGTCTGCTGCCAGGCGTAGAGGCTGAGTGTGTAGGTCGAGGTGCCCGGACCGCCCGAAGTCATGACATAGACGTAGTCGAAGGTCCGGAAGAGATCGATGCCGCGGATCAGAACCGCGATGGCGATCACCTTGCTCATCATCGGCAGGGTCAGGCGGCGGAAGATCTGCCAGCTCGAAGCGCCGTCGATCATCGCCGATTCAAAGGGATCCGGTGGCAGGGCGCGCAGTCCGGCAACGAAAATCAGCACCATGAAGGGCGTCCATTGCCAGATGTCGGCCAGCATCACGCCCATGAGGGCTGTATCGCTGCTGCCCAGAATCGAGCCTTCGGTCAGGAAACCCAGGGATTCCAGGAAATAGGTAATCACCCCGAACTGGGCGTCTTCCATCAAGAGGAACATCATGCCGGTGATCGCCGGCGGGATCACCAGCGTCAGCGTCAGAAGACCGCGCAGAATGCCGAACCCCGGGTCATCGGAATCGATCAGCAGGGCAATGACCATTCCGAGCACCAGCTGAATGGCAAGGCAGATCCCGGTGTAGAGCAGGGTAACCCAGAGCGACCCCCACATGCGGCCGTCCTGGAAAAGGTTCGCCCAGTTCTCAACGCCGACAAAAACCAGCTCGCGTTTGCGCGGCACGAACTCATGCAGGCTCAGATAGATGTTGTAGAAAAAGGGATAGAGCGCAAAGACGACCAGGATGAGGATCAGAGGCAGCAGCCACGGCAAAGGGCGGTCGGAAATGAAAACGCGCGGTGCCTTGAGGGAAAGCGACGCCATCGTTACGACCGTGGTTCAGACAAGCATGACAGACGCCGAACACGCACGAATGAACCTCCCTGGACTCTTTTTATGCCGATCTCTGCATGCGCGGGTCTGCTCGCACAGCGCCCGCTTTCGCAGATCCAGCCCCTTTTGTTGACAGGAAGCGTGACATAACAAATGTTCACACGCAATAACATTTGTTACATTGACAGTCTGAGGGCGTCCAATCAGGTGCCCGAAGAGGCCTCCGGGACTGCCGTCTCGCCGCTTTAGGTCTTGCAGTTGAAGTGTTATCCCTACGCCCTTACAGGGGGCGGCGATCGAGTCGGCGAGATGCGCCGGACGCGCCGGGAGACGAAAAGAGCCGGTATTTTCCTGTGATGACAGCAGTGGCGTCACGGAAGCCGATAGTTTGGTGGGGACATGGTTTCGATCAGTAACAATGAGGCGCGCGAGAGCAGCGACCAGCAGGACTGGCCCGAGCAACTCGCGGTCCGGATTGCCTGGTGCTACTACGTGCTGGGGATGACCCAGCAGGAGATCGCGGCCCGGGTCGGCGTCAACCGCACGCGCGTGATCCGGCTTCTGGCCGAGGCGCGCCGACGGGGTGTGGTCAGTATCTCGATCAATTCGAAACTGACCGAGAACGTGGAGCTCGGCGAAGCCCTGGCCGAACGTTACAGGCTGGACCTGGCCGAGGTCACCCTGGCGTACGCAACCGACGAAGACGAGCTCTCCCGCATCGTCGGCGCGGCAGCCTGCGAACCGGTGCTGCGGCGCCTGAAGAACGGCATGACCATTGGTCTTGGCTGGGGCGTCACCCTGAAGGAATTCGCCGACGCCGTCCCGGACACGCCCATGCGCGACGTCTCAGTGGTGGCCCTGCTTGGCTCCTTGACCCGGCGCTCTTCGATCAATGCCTTCGAGGCCACGACCCAACTGGCGGGGAAACTGCGCGCCGAGTGTCTCTATCTGCCCGGACCCATTGTCTGCGATACGGCCGAAGGACGGGATATCCTCTTTCAGCAACCCTTGCTTCAGGACATCTATAAGCGCGCGATGCAGTCGGAACTGGCCGTCGTCAGCATCGGCGGCCTGAACAGCGCCACCATCCGGCGGGTCGACTTCGTGAACGAGGAGGACTTCGCCTCGGTCCGCTCGGCCGGCGCGATCGGGAATTTCCTGGGCTACTACATCGGACGCGACGCCGAAGTCATCGACCACCCGGTCAATCGCCGCGTCATCGGCCTCAGACCCCGCGAGTTCGCCAAGATCAAACAGCGCATCATGATCTCGGGCGGCGAAAACAAGGTCACCGCCCTGCGCGCCGTCCTGGATCAGGGCCTGCTGACCGGACTTGTGACCGATCAGAAGACCGCACGGGCGTTGTTGGATTGAGATTTGCGGCACCGGCCCGCTCCACGCACTCTCTTTTTGGCCGGCCACTTGCTAGAGTTTGACTGAGTTTCGACTAACGTCGAAACCAGCACCGGCCCACACCCCCACCCGGCGCCGCCCCACGACAGTATCATATGGGCGGCCGGGTGGGGGTGTGGGCCGGTACCGAGCTGCTATGAGCAATAGCAACGCAAGAAATTCAAACAGTTCCGCCGAGCGAACCTTCCAGTTCCGCGAGCTCCTCCCCGCCGGCCATCATATCCTGCAGCTCCTCGGGTGAGATTTCGCCGCGCTTGGCAGTGCCCAGCGTCTTTCCACGGTTGAGCACCGTAAAGCGGTCACCCACAGCCATGGCATGGCGGACATTGTGCGAGATGAAGACCACACCGATGCCCTTCTTGCGGACCTTGTCGATGGTCGCCAGGACGTTCGAGGTCTGACGCACGCCCAGCGCGGAGGTCGGCTCGTCGAGGATGAGCACCTTGGCCCCGAAGTGGACGGCCCGGGCGATGGCAACGGTCTGACGCTCGCCGCCGGAGAGCGTGCCCACGGCCTGATTTGGCTCGCGCAGGCGGATGCCCATCTTCGCCATCTCCTCCATGGTCACCCGGTTCGCGGTCTCGAAGTCGATGAACTTCAATGGGCCGAACCGCTTCTTCGGCTCCCGGCCCATCCAGAAATTCCGGGTCACCGACATCAGCGGGATCATCGCCAGGTCCTGGTAGACCGTGGCGATACCGGCTTCGATGGCATTACGGGTGCCGCCGAATTTGACCTCGGACCCACCCATCAGGATCTGCCCCTTGGAGGGCGCGTGGACACCGGACATGGTTTTGATGAAGGTCGATTTGCCCGCGCCGTTATCCCCCAGCAGGCAATGGCATTCGCCGGGATGAACCGAGAGGGAAACACCGGCCAGGGCAATGACGGCCCCGAAGTGCTTTTCGATATCGCGGAGTTCGATCAAGGGCGTGGACATATCAGCGTTCCCCCGTGATGATTCTGCGGATATAGGTGTTGAGGATCACCGCGAGCAGCAGGATACCCCCGAGAAAGACCCGGAAGAGCGAGCTCTCAACGCCCGCGAAGAAGAGACCCTGCTGCACGACACCGAAGATCAGCGCCCCGAGCGCCGCGCCAATCACCGAGCCGTAACCGCCGGTCAGCAAGGCGCCGCCGATGACCACGGAAATGATCGCCTCGAACTCCTTCAGCAGACCGCGGTCGGCGGCGGCGGAGCCGAACTCCATGACCTGGCAGGTCGCGAAGACCGTGGCGCAAAAGGCGGTGAACATGAACATCAGGATCTTGACACGATCGACCGGCACACCGGTGTAGCGCGCCGCCTGGGCGTCGCCGCCCGAGGCGTAGATCCAGTTGCCGAACTGAGTGCGCGTCAGCAGGACGTGGGCGAAGACGATCAGGATCAGCGCCCAGACGATCAGCATGGGCACGCCGTCGACGATCGGCTGTCCCGCGCGGCTGCCCGCGACGAACTTTCCGATCAGGCCCAGATCGGCCAGCCAGACGAACAAGTCCTTCAGGATCGTCCCGCCGAACAAGGCTGCCAGCCAATCGCCCTCGGCCTTGTCCCGGATCCCGCCGATGATGGTTTTGTTGGTGGTCGCGATGGCCGCGAAGATGGTCAGGCCGCGCAGGATGTAAAGAAATGCCAGCGTCACGATGAAGGAGGGCAGGCCGGTGCGGATCACCAGATAGCCGTTCAGCCAGCCGATCGCGATCGCCACGATAAAGGCGGTGATGATGGCGACCCACATGGGAAAGTCCCAGGTCACCGACATCAGCGCGATGACAATCCCGGAGAAACCGATCATGGAGCCGACCGAAAGATCGAACTCACCGGCGATCATCAGAAGACAGGCGCCGGCGGCGATAATCGCGAACTGTGCCGAGACAACCCCCCAGTTCAGGACGCCCTCGGCGGAGAACATGCCCGAGTCCCGGGCGACCAAAAGAAAGAATACAAAAACCAGGATCGTGCCGCAGATCGAGCCCAGCTCGGGACGGATCATGGCCTTGCGAAAACCTGAGATCTCCTTGACCCGTTCGTCTTTTTCCGGTGCACCCGGTTGTGGAGCAGGTGACGGGTCGGGTTCTGCCTTTGTCGCAGTCATATCTTCCTCCCCACCGACAAGCCGATTTTTCTTATGATTTGCTTACGGCTGTCCGTTGGTCGCTGACCGGACGGCCAGGCAACGGGTCGGCAGACTCTTGGCGTTGATGAAAGTACAGACGAATAAAAAGTTGAAAAGCGCCCCGGGCAAAAAAACAGCTGCCCGGGGATTTTCACTTCACAGCGCGCAGCCCGGGTTAGCGGTACTCGCCCGCATACTTTTCAACCTTCTCCAGGGCTTCTTTGGTGACGAAGCCCGGGCCCGAGTTGATGTTGTTACCCGGCAGCACGCCAAAGCGCTGATAGTTGGCAAGAATGATCACGGGCATGTAGGCCTGCAGGAAAGGCTGCTGGTCGATACCCCATTTGATCGTGCCGTCCTTGATGCCCTTGACGATCTCGGTTCCCAGATCGAAGGTGCCGAAGTAGAGGCTGCCGGCCATGCCGTTTTCCTTCAGCGCCTCTATGGTCGGGCCCGCCGAGGTCGGGCCGAGGGTCAGAACCGCCTCGGTCGTTGGATTGGCCGAGAGATAAGCCTTCACCTTGTTCTTGATCTCCGCCGGGTCCTGGCCGGAATCGATCATCGACGTGCCGAGATCAACGCCCAGCCCATCGGCGAAACCGCGGCAGCGTTCACCCACCACCGGATTGGAGACGACATGGTTCACGCAGAGGAACGAGCCGACACCGTCACGCTTCGCGCGCATGCCGGCGGCAAGGCCCGCGTCGTACTCCGGCTGGCCGATATACATCAGCGCGCCCACTTCTGCCGCCTGCTCCGGTGTGCCGGAATTGATGATGATGACCGGAATGCCCTTGGCGACCGCATCCTCGATCGGTCCGCGCAGAACATCGGGGTCGGCCAGCGTGGTGATGATGCCGTCGGGATTGGACGCGGCGGCCTGGGAAATGATCCGTGCCATGTCGCCGATATCGCCGGTCGGCGGATTGCGGTACTCCACTTCGGCCCCGACCTGCTCGCCGGCGAGCGCCATGGCGTTTTTAATCGTATTCCACCAGGAGTCGGAGTCCGGCGCATGACTTACCAGAATGAATTTCTCGCCTTCGGCCGACGCAGTGGAAATATTTGCTCCTACGAAGGCTGCGGCGGCGGCCACAGCACAGAGTAGTTTTTTCATTTGTTTTTCCTCCCGTAATTCAGGGCCAACGGCACGCGCTGACAACCCACAGTTTCCATAAACCACAGATCGCTGTTTTTTGCAACCGGTTGCAAAATTTTCCGCAAGAGGTCATCATTTCCTTGGCCGGACGCGTTTCACTCGGTTAAACCTGAGCCGGAGCGCGCCCCATTTCCGCGGCGTCGGTGCAGAATAGCGAATGGCAGTCACACTCAAAGAAGTCGCGGAGCGCGCCGGCGTTTCCCGCTCGGCGGTCTCCCGGACCTTTACCCAGGGCGCCAGCGTCTCGGCCAAAACCCGCAAGAAAGTGGAGAAGGCCGCACGCGATCTCGGCTATTCCCCCAGCCTGATCGCCCGAAGCCTGGCGACCAACCGGACAAAGCTGATCGGGCTGATCGCCAACAACTTTCAGAACCCGGTCTTTCTCGAGGTCTTCGATCTCTATACCCGCGCGCTGCAGGAGCGTAATCTGCGCCCGCTGCTGGTCAATCTGACCGATCAGACCGACCCTTCCGCCTCCGTTCAACTGCTGAAGCAGTACAGTGTCGACGGCGTGATCGTCGCCTCCTCGACCCTGCCGCCCCTCTTCGCCCATGCTTTCAAGGAGGCGCAGGTTCCGGTCGTCCACGCCTTCGGACGTTTCGCCTCTACGCCGGATATCCACATCGTGGGCATCGATAACGAGCATTGCGGCGCGCTGGCGGCGGAAACCCTGCAGAAACATCGCTACAAGCGCGTCGCCTTCCTCGGCGGGCCGCAGAGCGCAACCTCCGCCCAGGACCGGGGGGCCGGGTTCACCCGGCGCGCCAAGGAGATCGGCCTTGAGATCGTTTCCAGTCTTTACGCCGACGCCTATGCCTACAATTCCGGCCAGCAGGCCATGCGCGAACTCCTGGAGGACCGCAGATTCGAGGCGGTCTTCTGCGGTGACGACCTGATCTGCATGGGCGCCATGGATGCCGCCCGGGATGCAGGCCTGTCGATCCCGCAGGATGTCGGCTTCATCGGCTTCAACGACATGAACATGGCCGCGTGGCAGGCCTACAGCCTGACCACCATCCGCCAGCCGACCAGCGAGATTATCCTGAGCTCGGTGGATCTGGTGGTATCCATGCTCGACACGCCGGAGCGGGCACCGGAAGTGCGCCTCTTCCCCTGCTCCGTGGTCGAGCGCAGCACCTTGAGGCCAGTCTAGTCCAAGCGCATTATCGCTGCGACGACGGCCGCGCCTCGGTCCAGCGGCTGCCGTTGCCTGCTGACTCCACCGCCGCATAGACCGCCGCCACGGAATTCAGGCCATCAATAGCGCGCGGAGTGTGGGTGGCGGCGGGATCGGGTGCCCGGCCTTCTTTGCGCGCGGCGATCACCTCGGCGAGATCCGCGTAGATGTTGGCGAAAGCCAGGGGCATCCCCTCCGCGTGGCCGATGGTCACCCGCGATGCCCGGTCCGCTTCCGGTGAAAGCCCCGGACCGCCGCGTTCGAGCGTGCGGGTGGTTTCGTTCAGAGGTGTCCAGTAGAGCTGGTTCGGCCACTCCTGCGCCCAGCGCAGACCGCCTTTTTCTCCGAAAATCTGGATGTTCAGCCCGTGCATCCGCCCGACGGCAACGGCGCTGGTCCAGAGCCTGCCAACCGCACCGCCGGTCATACGGAACGAGACCATCCCGTCATCCTCAAGAGTGCGGCTCTCGATGCAGGAGGCGAAATCGGCGGAGAGACTCGTCACCTCCTGTCCGGTGACGAAACAGGCCATGTGCAGCGCGTGTATTCCGCAATCGGCCATGACGGCGGAGACACCGGCCTGGGCCGGATCGTAACGCCAGCGGACACGCGGGTTATCCGCGTCGGCGGCATCCGCGTGGAAGCCGTGGGCGAACTCCGCCTTGACCAGACGCACCTGTCCAAGATCGCCCCGCGCCACCATGGCCCGCATGTGACGGACCAGGGGATAGCCGCTGTAGCCGTAGTTCACCGCGCAGATCCGCCCGGACTTCTCCGCCAGGGCCACAATCTCCTCACCCTCTTCCACGGTCATGGTCATGGGCTTTTCACAAAGCACGTCGAAGCCCTTCTCCAGAAAGGCCTTGGTGATTTCGAAGTGCGTCGCGTTCGGCGTCGCGACAGTGACCAGATCGATCCGGTCGTCGCGCGCGGATTCTCCCGCCAACATCTCCCGCCAGTCGCCGTAAGCGCGGTCGGGCGCAATCTCAAGGCGCTGGGCATAGGCGCGGCCCTTTTCCGCATCGGCGTCGAGGGCGCCGGCGGTCAACTCGAAGAGACCGTCCAGGCCCGCACCCAGACGATGCGCCGGGCCGATCTGGCTGCCCTCGCCGCCGCCGATCATGCCCCACTTCAGCTTGGTCATAAGTCCATTCCCGCTATAGCTCAGGCTCAGGCAAAGCCGATGGATTCAAGATAGAGGCGGTTCGCGCGCGCATCGGCGAGCGCGGTATCCCGAAGCTCGGGATCGCAGTCCTGCTCGACCGTGCACCAGCCGGTAAAGCCGACATCGTTCAAGTACTTATGCACCGCTGGGAAATCCGTCTCACCCTTGCCCAGGGTGCAGAAAATCCCCTGTCCACAGGCCTTGTAAAAGTCGGTGCGATTGGCGATGACGTCCGTCTTGACCTGCGGATCGATATCCTTGAAGTGCATGTAGGAGATGCGGTCCATGTGACGCTGCATGAAGGCAAGCGGATCGAAACCGGCGTAGCGCGCATGGCCGGTATCCAGGCAGATCTTCAGGACATCCTCGTGAATCTCGGATAGCAGACGCTCGACCTCGGCTTCGAAATCCATGAAGCCCGCGGCATGGGGATGGATCGCCACGGTCAGGCCATAGTCCTCGCTGCCCATCCTGGCAATCCGGCGGATACGCTCAACGTAGCCCTTCCATTCGTCGGCCCCCATCTGCTCGGCCTCGTCGGGCCGGCCCGCGGTAGGCGCCCGGCGCGGCGAGATGGAATCGATCAGCACCAGATGCTCCGCGCCATGGGCCTTCAAGGCGGCGCAGGTCCGGGTCGCCCCATCCAGAACCTCGTCCCACTTCTCGGGGTCATGGAAGGGCCGGAAGACAACGCCGCCGATCAGCTCAAGCTCCCGCGCCGCCAGAGCCTCGCCGAGTTCCTGCGGGTCTTCAGGCATAAAGCCAATCGGCCCCAACTCGATGCCTCGATAGCCCGCCGCTTTGCATTCGTCCAGTACCCGGGTCCAGCTTGGATTGCGTGGATCGCCCGCGAACTCAACACCCCAGGAGCAGGGTGCATTTCCAATTCTGATCGACATCGTCTTCCTGTTTTCTTTGAGTTTCTTGTAATGGGCTGCTGTTCAAATCGTGTTCAGCGCGACCCATCTTCGTTCTTCCTGCGAAGCCCAGGCCGCCGCGATCACCCGGTTGACCTCCATCCCGTCCCGAAAACTGGGCCAGATGGTATCGCCGGTCTCGATCGCCCGCAGGAAGTCCCGCGCCTCGATAATAATCTGATCCTGATACCCGGTTCCGTGCCCCGGTCCCAGGCAAAAATGAACGTAATCCGGATGCTTGGGCCCGGTCAGAATCTTGGTGTAGCCCTGCCGGTCTCCGGCCGCATCGCCCTTGTAAAGCCAGAGCGCATTCTGGTCTTCCTGGTCGAAACGCAGCGCGCCCTTCGTGCCGAAGACTTCATAGGCATAACCCATCTTACGGCCCGTCGCGATCCGGCTGAAGTAGAGCATACCCATGGCGCCGTTCTCGAAACGGCAGAGGAACTGGCCATGGTCGTCGTTGGTGACGGCCTGCGATGTTCCGTCAGAACCGGGGCGCGATCCATGAACCGTTTCGATATCCGCCATCAGGCTCTCAATCGGTCCGGCCAGGGCCAGGGCGCCATTGATCATGTGTGGTGCCAGATCCCCCATGGTGCCGTTGGCCCGCCCCTGCGTGCGCCAGCTCGCCGGAGCCTCCGGGTCGGCCAGAAAGTCTTCCGTGTGCTCGCCGCGGAAGTAGGTCACCACGCCGATTTCGCCCGAAGCAATGATCTGCCGGGCGAGCTGGGACGCGGGTGTGCGGATGTAGTTGAAGCCGGTCATATTGGCGCAGCCGCTGTGCTCGGCCGCCGCCACCATCACCCGGCTGTCCTCCAGCCCGGCCCCCAGGGGTTTTTCACAAAAGACCGGCTTGCCGTGTTCGAAGGCCGCCAGGGCAATGTCCCGGTGGAAGGCCTGCGGCGAAGCGATCACAATCGCCTCTACCGAGGGATCCTCGACGAGAGTCCGCCAATCCGCGGTCGAGCGCCGGAAGCCCAGTGCCCGCGCCTTCTCTTTCGCGCCCTCCTCGGTCGTCGTACAGATCATTTCGCAGACCGGGCGCAACGCCGTATCGAAAACCGCGCCGACCGCCTGCAGGGCCACGGCATGCGCCTTGCCCATATAGCCGCCGCCGACGATGCCGATACCCAAATTCCGCATGATCGTTCCCGAAGAAGAGATTCTTTTTTGCAACCGGTTGCAAAAACAACTAAGCTCGTTTTAGCGGAAAGCGTCAAGCATCATTTCGACTTCGGGAGAACTCAATGACCGGCAGCGGAAAAACCGTCCGGCTCACCATGGCCCAGGCACTGGTTCGGCACCTTGCGAACCAGTTTATCATGATCGAGGGAGAGAAAACCCGGCTCTGCGGCGGCGGTTTTGCAATCTTCGGTCACGGCAACGTCACCTGCCTGGGAGAGACCCTTTACAACCATCGCATGGAACTGCCGCTTTGGCGCGGGCAGAACGAACAGTCCATGGCCATGGCCGCCATCGCCTACGCCAAGCAGAAACTCCGGCAGCGTTTCATGTTCACGACCGCGTCCGCGGGACCCGGCACGACCAACATGCTGACCGCGGCGGGGATCGCCCACACCAACCGGCTGCCCCTGCTGATGCTGGCGGGCGATGCCTTCCAGACCCGCCTGCCCGATCCGGTGCTGCAACAGGTCGAACACTTCGGCGATCCGAGTCTCTCGGTCAATGACGCCTTCAAGTCCGTCTCGCGCTATTGGGACCGGATCACCCATCCGGCGCAGATCATTCAGTCCCTGCCCGCCGCCATCAACACCATGCTGGATCCCGCCGACTGCGGCCCCGCCTTTCTAGGCTTGCCGCAGGATACCCAGGGCTGGGCCTACGACTATCCGCTGTCCTTCTTCGAGGAGCGCGTGCACCGTATCCGGCGGCAGACTCCGGACCAGGAGGAAATCGCCGCGGCCGCCGAAATGCTGACCGCCGCCGAACGCCCGGTCATCATCGCAGGCGGCGGCGTGCAATACAGCAAGGCCACCACCGAGCTGGCGGCCTTCGCCGAAAAGCACAACATCCCGGTGGTCGAGACCATCGCCGGCCGCGCCAACCTGCTGTTCGAGCATCCGCTCAACTGCGGCCCGGTCGGCGTGACGGGCTCGAACTCCGCCAATCAGCTCGCGGAAAAGGCCGACGTCATCCTGGCGGTCGGCACGCGGCTGCAGGATTTCACCACCGGCTCCTGGACCGCCTTCGATCAGGAGGCCCGGATCATCGGACTTAATGTCGGACGGCACGACGCCAGCAAGCACCTCTCCCTGCCGGTGGTCGGCGACGCCAAGCTCTCGCTCCGTCTGCTGTCTGCAGCTATGGAAGATCATACCGCATCCACGGGCTGGAGCGGCTTCGCAGCCGACGAGCGCGCTGCCTGGAACCACTATGTCGATGAAAACATCCGGCCCGGCAACCGCCCCATGTCCTACGCCCAGGTGATCGGCGCAGTGAACGAACTTTGCGACCCGCGCGACCGGGTGGTCGCAGCCGCCGGCGGTCTGCCCGCCGAGGTCACGGCCAACTGGCGCACCAAGTCGCTGGGAACGGTCGATGTGGAATTCGGCTTTTCCTGCATGGGCTACGAGATTTCCGGCGGCTGGGGTGCACGCATCGCCCAGCAGGAGGACGAGCCGGAGCGCGAGACCATTATTTTCACCGGCGACGGCTCCTACCTGATGCTGAATTCGGACATCTACTCCTCGGTCCTTTCAGGCAAGAAGCTGATTATCGTCGTCTGCGACAACGGCGGTTTCGCGGTGATCAACAAGCTGCAGAACAACACCGGCAATGTCTCCTTCAACAACCTGATCAAGGATTGCAATCTGGCGGTTGAGCCCTTCGCGGTCGATTTCGAAGCCCACGCGAGGGCCATGGGCGCGAACGCGGAAACGGTTGAGTCCATTGCCGCGCTCAAGGAGGCTTTCGAGCGGGCCAAGGCCTCGGACCGCACCTACGTGATCTCCCTCAAGGTCGATGCCTTCGAAGGCTGGACGCAGGAGGGGCACACCTGGTGGGAAACCGGCATTCCGGCGGTGACCGACAGAAAAGAGATCAATGCCGCGCGCAAGGAAGCCGAGGAAAGCCGCCGCAAGCAAAGGCAAGGCGTCTAAGGGCCATGCAGACGCTCATCGACAAACTGAAGCGGAGGAGCTTCCTTGTCATCGGCCGGGCCGGGATGGATTTCTATGCCGAACCACCGGGCACGGTCCTGGAAGAGGCGGACAGCTTCTCGGCTCATGTCGGCGGATCGGCGGCAAATACGGCGGTCGCGCTGGCCAAGCTGGGCTGTGCGGCGGAGGTGGTAACCTGCGTCTCGGATGATGCGGTCGGACGTTTTGCGACCGCGCGGCTTGCAAGGTTCGGGGTCGGTACGAAGTACTGCCGCAACGTGGGCGGTGAAGCCCGCAACAGCCTCGCCGTGGTCGAGACCCGGCTGGAAAACTGCCAGTCCGTGATCTACCGCAACGGCGCGGCGGACTTCGACATGGGCGCCGGCGATGTGGAGTCCCTGGATTACGCCGCAGCCGGTGGCGTGATTCTGTCCGGGACCGCGCTCGCCGCCGAGCCCTCGCGTTCGGCCATCTTCCGCGCCATCGAGCTTGCCCGCGCCGCCGGCACACCCGTGATCATCGATATGGACTACCGGCCCTACTCCTGGGTCTCGCAGGAAGAGGCCGCCGAGGTCTACACCCGCGCCATCGAAAGCTGCGATCTGGTGATCGGCAACGATGTCGAATTCGATGTGGCCGCCGGGCCCGGGCGGGATGGCTATGAGCATGCGCGGTCCCTACTCGAAGGCGTTCCTTCGCTGGTCGTCTACAAAATGGGCGAGCGCGGCTCGGTCACCTTTACGGGCTCAGAAAGCTTCGAGACCGGCATCTACCCTGTTCAGGCGCTCAAACCGACCGGCGCCGGCGACGCCTTCATGGGCGGGTTTTTGGCGGGATTGGCGGACGGCCTCTCACCAAAGGACGCCGTTCAGCAGGGTTCCGCGTCCGCCGCGATTGTCGTGACCCGGGTTTCCTGTTCCACCGCCATGCCCGATCCCAAAGAGCTGGCCGACTTTATGTCGGCCCACCGCATCCTATCTTCTCAAGAAACCACTGCCCCCGGAGAGCACCATGCACATTGCCCCGTTTGACAATCACAACAAGCCGATCATCGACCTCGAGGATTCCCGCGTTCCCCTCACCTACTTCAACATCGTCAAGCTGAAGAAGGGTCAGGCTTTCGAATACCGGACTCCCGGCTACGAAACCTGCATCGTGCCCGCGACCGGGACGGTCGATGTCGAGGTCGAGGGCGAAGCCTACGCCGGGATCGGCCTGCGCCGCACGGATGTCTGGGACGGCGAGCCGGAGGGCGTCTATGTGCCGACCGGTGCCAAGGCCCATTTTGTCTGCGCCTCCGATGACGCCGAGGTCTTCATTGCCGGCGCCAAGTACGACGAAGTGCTCGAGCCCTTCGCGGTCCGGGCCGCGGATATCGACAAGGTGCAGTACGGCTCGGACGACACCAAGACGCACCGCAAGATCAAGCACATCTTCGGCACCAAGTATCACGACAAAGTCGGGCGCCTGCTGGTCTCCGAGCTTTACACCGTGGGTCAGGGCGGCTGGTCCGGTTTCCCTTCGCACAAGCACGATTCCGATCTGCTGCCCGACGAATCCCGCCACGATGAGGTCTATAACTTCCGCTTCAAGCCGGGCCACGGCTTCGGCATGCAGCTTCTGCAGGCGGAAGAGAACAAGGTCGGCGAGGCCTTTCACATCGTCGACGGTTCGACCTTTGTGATCGATAAGGGTTACCACCCCTGCGTCGTCGCGCCGGGTTACGAAATGTACTACTTCACCATCCTGGGCGGGCTCAGCCAGCGCTCCCTGAAGCAATACTTCCACCCGACCCACGCCTATCAGGTCGAGACCATTCCCGGCATCAAGGACATGATCGCCAAGTTCAAATGACGGCTGCGCCTCTCAGCAGTGTTCTTCGGGGTGCGATGTCCGGCGGCTATGCGGTCGCCGGGCTTGTCGTGCTGGGCTGGGAGGACGCCTGCGCCTATGTGGAAGCGGCGGAACAAGCCGGGATTCCGATCATCCTGCAGGCCGGTCCCGGCTGCCGCAAACACACACCGGTCCCAATCCTGGGCAAGATGTTCCGGCATCTGGCTGACCAGGCCAGTGTGCCGGTCGTCTGCCACATCGATCACGGCTACACGCCGGAAGACTGCCTGGAGGGCATCGAACACGGCTTCACATCGGTGATGTTCGACGGCTCGAAACTGCCGATCGCCGAGAACATCGAGATCACCGCCGGGATCGTCGAGAGGGCGCATGCCGCCGGTGTTTCGGTCGAGGGCGAAGTCGGTTTCGTTGGCTATGCCCAAGGGGCGGCATCGGCAACGACCGATCCTGCCGAAGCACGACGCTTTGAGAAGGAGAGCGGCGCTGACGCCATGGCGATCTCGGTCGGCAACGTTCATTTGCAGACGGAAAAAACCCCCGGAATCGACTTCAAAGCCCTGGCCGCCGTGGAGGCGGCGACCTCGATTCCCCTGGTGCTGCACGGGGGCAGCGGCATTCCCTTCGAAACCCGCAGGAAACTGGCACGAGAAACCCGAGTCTCGAAGTTCAACATCGGCACCGAACTGCGCATGGCCTTCGGGCGGGCGCTGAAGGATAACCTCCGGGACCACGGCGAGATCTTCGACCGCCTTGAGATTCTCAAACCGACCATCCCCGCGGTGCGCGACACCACCATCGAGGTCATCCGCAACATCGGCCCTGAAGGATAGAAGCGGCGAGCGACGGGGGGTCTAAACGCCTCCGAGCCGCTCTCGAATATTACCGCGCAGCAGTTCACTGATCATGAGCTCGCCGTAACCATGCGCTTCGGCCCGCGCGAAGATATCAAGCACCGCCTTGTTCAAAGGCGTTGCCAGACCCAGCTCTTCGTTCATTTCCGTGATGTAACGCAGGTCCTTGTGGGCCGCTTTGACAGAGAAGACATATCCTTTGAAATCGTCCTCCAGCGCGCCGCCGATCATGCGCCGAAATACACCCGAATCGCCCGAACCGCGAATGACCACGTCGTAGAGCTTCGCCCAATCGGCGCCGGCCACGTCCGCGGCATGAAAGGCTTCGAGCACCAAAGCGGCAATGCCAAGCACCATGTAGTTGTTCACCAGTTTGGCCCGGCCGCCCGCGCCCACGGGGCCAAAATGCTGAACCGCCGCGCAGAAGGCCCTCAGCACCGGCTCTATGCGCTCGAACACCGCGTCCTCGGCGCCGACCAGGGCACCGAGTTCACCCGCCTCGGCCTGCTTGGTGCCGCCGGTCAGCGGTGCCTCGGCGAAGGAAACTCCGATCGCCTCCATCCGGCCCGCCAGCTTTGCGGTCGACGCGAGTGAAGAGGTTCCCGTGTCGATGAGAATCTGTCCCTTGCGCAGCTCTGGCTCCAACACAGCAACAACCCGCTCGACCACGTCGGAATCCGGCAGGCAGAGGATTAAAACGTCGCTCGCTACAGCAAGCTCCTCATAGCTGTTTGACTCGCTGGCACCCAGCGCCAGCAAGGCTTCGACAGGTTGCCTGTTCCGGTTGGCGATCACAGAAAGACCGAAGCCTTTGGCGAGGAGATTTGAAGCCATCCCAAAGCCCATCGCACCCAAGCCGATAAAACCCACCTGCATCCCGCGTCCCTCTCGCTTCTCAAAGGCCGTCAAATCGTCCAGCCGCCGTCGACCACGAAAAACTGTCCTGTCGCCACCTTCGATTCATCCGAAGCCAGATAGACAACGATCGGCGCGATATCTTCCGGATGCGTCATTTCCCGGGTCGGCTGACGGTCCAGCATCGCCTCGTAAGCCTTGTCATAGTCGCCGCTGGCCGCCATGCGCGCCTTAAGCGAAGGCGTAAAGACCGTGCCCGGACAGACTGCGTTACAGCGAATTCTATCGGTCACATAATCCTTGGCAATCGACTTGGTGAGGCCCAGGACCGCGCCCTTGGTGGCGCTGTAGACACAACGGCTGGCCACACCGGTCAGGCTGGAGGCCACCGTCGCCATATTGATGATGGAGCCGCCGCCCTGTTCGATCATCCCGGGCAGGAAGGCCTCGATCATACGGGCGTGGGAGCGCACGTTGATCTGAAAGGAACGCTCCCAGGCCGCGTCGTCCGCGTCCAGCAAGGTGCCATCGTGCACATAGCCCGCGCAGTTGAAAAGCACGTCCGGGACCGGGATCCGGTCCGGCAGCGCCCTGATCGCGGCGGCATCGGTGACGTCCAGCAGTAGGCATTTCAGGTTCGGATTGACCTCCGCCAGACTGTCGAGCGAAGACTGGTCGATGTCCGTCGCGTGGACCTCGGCCCCCTCCTCGGCCATGGCAATCGCGCAGGCACGCCCGATGCCCATGCCCGCCGCCGTCATCACCACCTTCTTTCCCGCCAGACGTCCCATTCAATGTCTCCAACCGCCAAAGTTTTCGTGTTAAGGCTGGAGTGTAGGTTGAGGTCCCGCGAAAGGCGACGGCTTTAATCGTAAAATTTTCCCGAAGACTGGAATCTCTCAATGCGTTGGAAGAAAACGGTAAATCTTGTCGAAGCCCATGCCGAGGGCGAGATCGGACGCGTGGTCACCGGCGGTGTTCTGGATGTTCCCGGCGACAGTATCCTGGAGAAGCTGCGCTATCTGAACGAGGTCGACGATTCCCTGCGAAAATTCCTGGTTTTCGAACCGCGCGGCACGGCGCAGATGAGCACCAATCTTCTGTTTCCACCCTGCCACCCCGACGCGGACGCCGGCTTCATCTGCCTGCAGGGTGACAAGGCCCATGCCATGTCGGGCTCCAACGCCATCTGCCTGGTCACGGTGCTGCTTGAGACCGGCATCCTGGAGATGCGCGAGCCTGAGACCGTCGTCACCCTGGACACCGCCGCGGGACTGGTAACCGCAACCGCCACCTGCCGGGACGGAAAGTGCGAGAGCGTGTCGCTCGCCATGACACCTTGCTTCGCCGATCAGCTGGACGCAAAGGTCGAGGTCGAGGGCATCGGCGAGGTCTCCGTCGATATTGCTTTCGGCGGCATCTTCTACGCGCTGGTCGATCCGGCGGCCATCAACACCAGGATCGGTCCGGACACGGCACGCCATCTGGTCGATATCGGCAGCCGGATCCACCGGGCGATCAACCGTCAGCTCGAGATCACCCACCCGGAAATTCCGGGCCTGGAGGGGATCTCTTACGTCATGTTCGTGTCCCGCAATGCCGAGGGCGAACTCAAGGGTGCGACCATCATGCCGCCAGGGCGGATCGACCGCTCCCCCTGCGGCACCGGCAATTCGGCCCGGCTCGCGGTCATGGCGGCACGCGGTGAAGCCAAGGCCGGCGACAGCTTTACCGCGCGCTCGATTATCGACAGCCGTTTCAAGGTTGAGATTGCCGGTACAACGACGTTGGCCGGGCGCGCCGCGATTCTGCCCCGCATTACCGGGCGGGGATGGATTCACGGCTTCCACCAGATTGGCCTGGATCCGAGCGATCCCTATCCGGAAGGCTATAAGGTCGCCGACTGCTGGGGTGATGCCTTCGATCTGCTTAACTGAGCAGTTTCACCACCACAGACTCAGTCCGCACAGCCCGAACAGCGGCCGCGCAGTTCGACCATGGCGCTTTCCACTTGAAACTTCTGTTCGACCGCCCGGCGCATAATCTGATCGTTGATCACCTGGTCGTGCAGTTCGTTGACGTCGCCGCAGGTTCCGCAGATCACGAAGACCGTCGTGCCCTGATGATTGTGATTGTGACTGTGCTGGCAGGCGACAAAAGCGTTCAGGCTCTCCAGCCGGTGGATCAGCCCGCGTTCCAGAAGCTTGTCCAGGGCCCGGTAAACCTGCAGCGGGGCGCGAAAGCCGTGCTCGCGCAGCTGGTCGAGAATCGTATAGGCGCTGAGCGGCGCACCGGCTTCGGCGAGGGTTTCGAACACGAGCGACTGATTCTTGGTCAGGTTGGGAAGCGGCGTCGTCATGTGGAACTCCCGTTGGAGGCGGTCAGGCGGGCTTTGAGCCTGCCGCCATATAAGAGGCTCAAGAGGAAGAAAGCCAGGGCCGCGACCACGATCGAGGGTCCCGAAGGCGTATCGAAGCGCAGAGACCCGAAGAGACCGCCTACGACGGCGGCGGCGCCCAGGAACGACGCGGTTACAGCCATCTGCTCCGGCGTCCCGGCGAAGCGCCGCGCCGTCGCCGCCGGAATGATCAGTAACGCCGTGATCAGCAGAATACCGACGATTTTCATGGCGATGGCAATGACGCAGGCCATCAACAGCATCAGGACCACACGCGAAACTTCGGGACGCAAGCCCTCGGCCTCCGCCAGCTCCGAACTGACCGTCGCCGCCAGCAGCGGCCGCCACATCCAGATCAGCAGACCCAGGATCAGCGCGCCGCCCGCGTAGATCACCAGAATGTCCGGCCGGGATACGGCCAGAATATCGCCGAAGAGGAAGCCCATGAGATCGATCCGAACCCAGGTCATAAAGGCGACCATGACCAGCCCAAGAGCCAGGGTCGAATGGGAGAGGATACCCAGCAGGGCGTCGGTCGAGAGCGCGCCGCGCCGCTGAAGCAGAATCAAGGCGATTGACACCAGAGCCGCAACGAGGAAAACGCCGAGGATCAGATTGATATCGAAAAGAAAGGCCAGGGCGACACCCAAGAGAGCCGAATGGGCCATGGTGTCACCAAAATAGGCCATGCGCCGCCAGACGATGAAGCAGCCAAGCGGCCCGGTGACCACTGCAAGCCCCACACCGGCAACCAGCGCGCGGACGAAGAAATCATCGAGCATTGGCCGCCTCCGACTCCCGGGTCTGATCTTCCTGTGTCTCTCGTTGCGTGTGGTCAGGCAAAGGCTCCGCGTCCGCCCCGCCCTCAAGCGGGACCTGATGACTATGATCACAGTGCGCATGATCGCCGTGCGCGTGCCCGTCACCCAGGATCACACCGTCCGCACGCTGCACCCGACCGTCAGGCAGATGGGTGTGATCGTGATGATGGCGGTAGACCGCAAGCGTCTCCGCGGCCCGGCTGCCGAAGAGCTGCAGATACTCGGGGCTGGCCACCACGGACTCCGGGGTGCCCCGGCAGCAAACATGGCCGTTCAGGCAGACCACCGTGTCGGTTTCGGCCATGACCACGTGTAGGTCGTGCGAGATCAGCAGGATGCCGCAGCCGGTCCGGTCCCGGATTTCCCGGATCAGATTGTAGAGCGCGACCTCGCCCGCGAAGTCGACGCCCTGGACCGGCTCATCGAGCACCAGCAGATCGGGCTTGCCGATCATGGCCCGCGCCAGAAGCGCGCGCTGGAACTCACCGCCGGAGAGATGCTGAACCTCGGCCTGCGCCAGATGGGCAATGCCGACCTCTTCGAGGGCTTGCATCACTTCGGGCTTGCTGTAGCGGCCTGTCAGGGTCATCAGCCGGGTCACGGTCAGCGGCAGGGTCCAGTCGATGGTGAGCTTTTGCGGCACATAGCCGATGCGCAGGCCCTTGGCACGTGTGACCTGGCCACTGTCCGGCTTCTGGATTCCGATTGTGATTTTCGCCGTTGTGCTCTTGCCCGAACCATTGGGGCCGATCAGGGTCACGATCTCGCCCGCTTTGACCGCGAGATCCACGCCGCTGACCAGCCAGCGGCCCGCCCGGCGCAAACCGATCCCGCGCGCCTCAACCAGCGTCTTCGATGCCGGTGCTGTTTGTCCCATTCTATCCTTCATTCCCTGGAGCCGCCGCTTCCCGATGTTTCAGGAAAAGGGCTGGTCTCCCGATCAATTTAGCAAGGAGAAACCCTATTCTTGAAGGATTCAACCTTGAAGCTTCGCACTCCGGCTTGCGTCTCTGTATCGCATACGTTATAGCGTTACACAAACGTGCTGTAATGTCATAACATATCGCCAAATCTGTCAAAGTGCTCTGCAAAGGCTGTCCGGAATGCAAATTAACAGACTTCTCATAGGCTTGACCGAAGGAAAGCTGCGGTCGACAGCCATCGCTCTGGCTGCGGTTTCCGTCGTCGCCTTCACGAAAATGCCCGCTGCGGTCGCCCTGGAAGAGGGGGCGGTCGTGACCTCGATCAAGCCGGTGCACTCCCTGGTAGCTGCGGTGATGGAGGGCGTTGGTGAGCCTGGCCTGATCGTAAAAGGCGCCGCTTCGCCGCACAGCTACAGCCTGCGCCCGTCGGAAGCCCGCAGCCTGCAAAGCGCCAAGCTGGTCTTCTGGATCGGTCCCGAGCTGGAGGCCTTCCTGGAGAAACCCATCGAGAGCCTGGGCGAAAATGCCAAGCTTGTCACCCTGAGCGAGGCGCACGATCTGGTGAAGCTTGAGTTCCGTGAGGGCGGCCCCTTCGAAAAACACGATCACGGCGACGATGCTCATGATCATGACGACCACGGCCATAAGGACGAGGCCGAGCATAAAGAACATGATCATGATGAACATGATCACTCAAAAGAACATGACCATGACGAGCATGATCATGACGCCGAGCATGCCGATGCCGAAAAACACGAGCATTCCGACGAGCATGACCATTCAAAGAAAGAAGACCACGCTGAAGAACATGACCACGCCGAGCATGACCACGAGAAGGAACATGATCACGCGGACCACGGCGAGTTCGACATGCACCTCTGGCTCGACCCGGAGAACGCCAAGGCGATGCTGCATGAAATCGAGGAAGCGCTCGTTGCGCTCGATCCCGCCAATGCAGCGGCCTATGAGGCCAACGCTCAAAGCTATGCCAAACGCATCGACGCGCTCACCAGCGAAGTCGCGGCCGATCTGGCACCGGTCCGTGCGAAATCCTTTGTCGTCTTCCACGATGCCTACCAGTATTTCGAAAAGCGCTTCGGCGTGACGGCGGCGGGCTCCATCACCGTTAGTCCCGAGGTGATTCCCGGCGCGCAGCGGATCGCGGAGATCCAGGAGCGTGTAAAAGCGCTGGGTGATACCTGCGTCTTCTCGGAACCGCAGTTCGAACCCAAGCTGGTTCAGGTCGTCACGGAAGGCACCAATGCCCGCTCCGGGGTGCTCGATCCTCTGGGCACTGAATTGGATGGCGACGGTCCGGAACTCTATCTCGATCTGATCCGCGCCATGGCATCGAGTATGCAAACCTGCCTCTCGGGCAACAGTTGAAAACCCCCGTCACGGAGATCACCACCGGTCATTTTGTTGTTTTCTGCGCAGCAGATGTTGCATTTCGCTCATTTTTTGTAATCCTGTAAGGAACCAAGCGGGACGGCAACAAAGGCGGGCGGTTGACGGAATGACGAATGTGATCTGCCTGGGGCTGGCCGTCTGGGACCAGATCTTCACGCTCGATCAGCTGCCCAGCGGCGGTGGCAAGAACTTCGCGACATCCTTTACCGAAGTCGGCGGCGGCCCGGCGGCAACCGCAGCCGCGGCAGCGGCCCGCTTGGGCGCGGATACGGCTTTGTGGAGCCGGATCGGCGGCGACGACGTCGGGCGGCGGATCCTGGACGACCTGCAATCTTACGGCGTCGACACAGCAACTGTCCGGCGGTTCACCGATAAAAACTCAGGTCTCGCGGTCGTGCTGCTCGATTCGGCGGGCGAGCGCATGATTGTGACACCAGGCGATCCCGGGCTGGACAACGATCCCGCTTGGCTGCCGCTGGAGCAGGTCGCGGAAGCCGATGCCGTCCTGGCCGACCTGCGTTGGCCGCAGGGTGCGGAAAGCCTCCTGGCGGCCGCGCGGCAAAGCGGAACGGCCTCCGTGCTGGACGCGGATCTGACCTCCGAGCCGGAAGCCATTGCGCCGCTGGTCGAGGCCGCCAGTCATGTTGTCTTCTCCGCACCCGCGCTGCGAGCCTTTACCGGCCAGGAGGATGCACGGGCAGGACTGGCGGCAGTGCGCGCCAGGACCCAGGGAGTTGTCGCCGTGACGGCAGGCGCGGAGGGTTGCTTCTGGATCGATGATGACGACATTTCCGGTCATCAACCCGCCTTCCCCATTGAGGTCGTGGACACTCTGGGTGCCGGAGACGTTTTCCACGGCGCCTTTGCTCTCGCCCTGGGGGAACGGCAGCCTCTTGCCCAGGCCATGCGCTTTGCAACCGCCGCCGCCGCTCTGAAATGCACCCGCCCCGGCGGCCGGACCGGCACCCCCAACCGCGCGGAGCTGGAGAAATTCCTGCAGGAAAACTGAGGTCTGAAGACGTGAAAGAAAAAGCCCAATGAAAAGCAGCGAACGCCGCGAAGCCATTCTGGATCATGTGCGCCGGCGCGGCGTCGGGATCGTGGAGACCCTGGCCAAGGAATTCGGAGTCTCGACCCAGACGGTCCGCCGGGACGTGGCCGAGCTCTGCGACGCGGAACTCCTGGTCCGGCACCACGGCGGCGTCGGCCTGCCCTCCAGCGTGATCAACACCGATTACGCGCTGCGAAAAATCTCGCACCTGGAGGAAAAGGAGGCCATTGGAAGGGCAGTCGCGGACTACCTGCCGGATAACAGCTCCCTCTTCATGACCATCGGCACCACCATGGAGATGGTCGCCCGCAAGCTGGTCGACCGCGAAGGTTTGCGTGTCATCACCAACAACCTGCATGCCGCGACGGTGCTGCATACCCGGCCGAACATCGACACCCTGGTGGCCGGCGGCAGTATCCGCCACCACAACGGCGGCATCGTCGGCACGGCGGCGCTGGAATTCGTCGAACAGTTCCGCGTCGATTTCGCGGTCGTCAGCGTCGGCGCCATCGACAGCGACGGCACCCTGCTGGATTACGACTACAACGAAACCATGGTGGCCCAAACCATGATGCGGAACGCTCGCCATGTGATTGTCGCTGCCGACCACACCAAATTCGGCCGCACCGCCTCGGTCAAGATCGGCAGCATGTCGGATGTCACCGCCATCTTCACCGATCGTATGCCTCCACCCGCCATGCAGAAGGTTCTCGCCAACTGCAGCGTCGAAATCATGACAACGGATTCGGCCTGAATCACGGGCGATTTTCGCCGCTCTCCTGAAAATTGATCCGAAAAATGTTGGAATATGAAAATTCTTATGGAATTTTTTGTCCATATTCGAGCATTATACTCCAAAACAGCGGTATAATTTGAAAATCGGACAACCTGCACAGGCACCAAGAGCCGAAACGGTAACAGCCGGGACAGGGTCACCCGATAACGAAGCAAAACTGCCGAAGCAGTCATAGCGCGTTGGGAGTCGCGACAAGCAACATGGAAATTTCCGCAGGCAAACTCTGGTCTCTGCGCCGTCTGGCCGACACGCAGGGGCGCTTCAAGATGGTGGCCGTCGATCAGCGGCCCCCGATTATGAACCTGATCACTGCGCAAAAGGGCGTTGAGTCCGCACCGGATGATGAGGTCTCCGCCGTCAAGGAAGCCCTGACGCGCAATCTGGCGCCACAGGCCTCGGCGATGCTTCTGGACCCCATCTGGGCCTATTCGGATGCGGTGCGGCACGTTCATCCGGGACAGGGCCTGATCGTGACCCTGGAAGATCATCGCTTCGAAGAGACCGGCGGCGGCCGCAAGTCGGCCAGCATTACCGACTGGAGCGTGGAAAAGATTAAGCGCATGGGCGCCGACGCCGTGAAGGTTCTGGCCTGGTACCGGCCCGACGCGGATCCGGAGATCTGCGCGCACCAGCAGAGATACGTCGAAGAGGTCGGGCAGGCCTGTGCCCGCCAGGACATCTGTTTTCTCTTCGAGATGCTGGTCTACCCGCTGCCCGGCGAAGAGGATCAGACGACGGACTACCGCGAGCATCAATTCAAGCGCCCGCAGAATGTCGTGGATTCCGTGCGTACCTTCGCCGACCCGCGCTTTGGGGTCGATATATTCAAGCTGGAGAGCCCAATCCCGGCGGATCAGGTGCCCGACCCGGGATCACCCGATGCCGCCGAATGCCAGAGATGGTTCGACGCGTTAGGTGAAGCCACGACCCGCCCCTGGGTCATGCTGAGCGCCGGCGCCAACCAAAGCTCCTTCAAAAATGTTTTGCGCTACGCCTACAAGGCCGGCGCCAGCGGCTTTCTGGCCGGGCGCGCGATCTGGTGGCAGGCCATGCAGAACTATCCCGATATGACAGCCGTCGACCGCGCGCTGACCAGCGAAAGCGTGGCCTACATGGAGTCGATCAACCAACTCACCGATGCCGAAGCCACCCCCTGGCAGGCCCATCCCGCCTTTGCGGAGGGCTACCATATCGCCGGGGCCGGTGCCCAGTTTCCGCGCATGTACGGAGATGGAAACGCGGCATGATCAACGCGAACCTCGGCAGCCGCAGACTCTCCATCGGTGTCGTCGCCATCGGCAGGCCGACCTTCGATGTGCCCTACGCGGAATCCTTGTTGGCCACGGCCATGACGGCGCTTGAAGGCCTCGACGCGGACATCGTCGGATCTCCCGAACTCCAGTTCGACGCGGATGCCGTGCGCGCGAACCTCGGCGCGCTGACCGAGAAGCCGCTCGACCTGCTGCTCGTGCTGCAGGTGACCTTCACCGACGCCACCATGACGGTCGAGCTGGCGAAATCCGTCGATGCGCCCATAGTCCTCTGGTCCTTTCCCGAGCCGCGCAGCGGCGGGCGGCTGCGCCTGAACGGCTTCTGTGGCATCAATCTTGCGGCCCATGCGCTTGGCAAAGCGGGACAGTCTTTCGACTACATTCACCGCGAAGCGGATTCTCCGGAAGCCCTGGATGAGGTCATGGCGCTCGCACGTGCGGGGTATGTGAAGCGGCGTCTGATGCAAACCAGGATCGGTGTGGTCGGCGAGCATCCGGCGGGCTTCGACACCTGTTCCTACGATACGGCGGAGCTGAAATCCCGCTTCGGCGTGGAGACCCAAACTCTTCCGATTGGCGACTTTATTGCCTCAGCGGCGGCGGTCGACGATGCCAAAGCCGATGCGGTTCGCGACCGGGCCGCAGGCGACCTGGGTTCGCTCGACGATCTGGACCAGGAATCCCTGCACAAAAGCATGAAGGTCTACGTCGCGCTGCGCGGCCTTGCCGATGAAGAAAACCTGCAGGCCCTCGCCGTGCGCTGCTGGCCCGAGTTCTTTACCGACTTCGGTTGCGCGGCCTGCGGCCCCATGGCCTTCATGAACCAGGACGGCACGCCCTGCGGCTGCGAAGCCGACGTCTTCGGCGCGCTGAGTTCCCTGGTCCTGCAATGGACTGCCGGCGAACCCGCCTTCAACACCGACCTGGTCGACGTCAACGTCGAGGACGACACGGCGGTTTTCTGGCACTGCGGACAGGCGCCGATTTCCATGGCCGACCCGGAAGGCCCGATCGGCCCGGCCATCCATTCAAACCGCAAGCTGCCGCTGCTGAACGAATTCGCGCTGAAGCCCGGACGGGTAACCCTGGCCCGGCTGACCCAGGCCAAGAACGAGATCCGCCTGGTGCTGGGGGGCGCGGAGATCCTGCGGGCGCCGCCGAGCTTCTCCGGCACCTCCGGCGTGGCGCGCTTCGACAAACCGGCGGGCGAGGTCCTGGACCGGATCATGCGCGAAGGCCTGGAACACCACACCGGACTGGTTTACGGCGAGCACCGTCCCGCCCTGCGGCGGCTGGCCGCCATGCTCGACCTGCCCGTCATCGAGCTGACCTGAAGAGACAAGATGTGTCTGAGCTAACGCCCCATGCCCTCTCCCCGCTTTCAGGCCTTTCCCTGATCGGTGCGGACGAGTCTGTGGCGCGCTTCTCGGTTGGCGGTATGCCCCTGGAGATTTCCTTTCCGCTCGAAGGCGTTGTCCGCATCCGGCTGGGCAAACCCGACGGGGCCGACTATCCGATCCTGGCGGACCTCGGCCCGGCGCTTTCCCTCAAGTCAGGCAAGATCGAGGGTGGGTATTGTCTTTCGGCGGACGATCTGGAGCTGGATCTGCTGAACGATCCCCTTTGTTTTATTCTGCGCAAAGCCGGGAAGGTCATCTTCCATTCGACCACCGACCGGCACTTTCGGCGTTCCTTCAGGCTTCCGCCTTTCGCCGAAACCGAACGAGGGCTCTTTGCCGCCTTTAACCTGGACAGCGGCGATTCGGTTTTTGGTTTAGGGGAAAAGTACGGGCCGTTGAACCGGCGCGGTCAGTTGGTGGTCAGCCAGAACGAAGACGCGCTCGGGGTGAATGCCGAGATCTCCTACAAGAATACGCCCTTTGCCTGGAGCCCCGCGGGCTGGGGGCTCTTCGTCAACACGCCGACCACCGTGCGGCATGGTGTCGGCTACCCCCAATGGTCCCACCGGACTTACGGCCTGGAGGTCGAGAGCAGCGAACTGGATCTCTTCCTGATCGCCGCCGAGGGACCGGCGGAAATTCTCGAACGCTACACCGCCCTGACGGGACGACCCGTCAAACCGCCGCGCTGGAGCTACGGACTCTGGCTGAGCAAAGCCTTTTACAAGACTGCGGACGAGGCCTTATCGACAGCGCAGACCCTGCGTGAAAAGCGCATGCCGTGTGACGTCTTTACACTGGACGGGCGCGCCTGGCTCGACACTTCGACGCGTTTCGCCTTTGAATGGGACGCCGACCGCTATCCCGATCCCAAGGCCTTTACCAAAAAGATCAAAGACCTGAACCTTCGGGTTTGCGTCTGGGAATACCCATTGATTTCGCAGAAGCACCCCCTCTTCGCCGAGCTGGCCTCAAGAGACTGGCTGCTGAAAGACGAAGATGGCGCGCCTTACGTCTATCATTGGGACCCGGCCCCCTTCGGCACGGTTCTCACCCCCCTGCCGCCGAGCGGCCTCGTCGATTTCACCCATCCCGAGGCCTATGCCTGGTACGGCAAAGCGCATCAGCGGCTCTTCGACAGCGGGATCGATGTGATCAAGAGCGACTTCGGCGAGCAGGTGCCCAGGGACGCGCACGCGGCCAACGGCGACGACGGCCGCCGCCTGCACAATGTCTATCCCCTGCTCTATAACCGCTGCGTCTTTGAGGCGACCCAGGCGCGCTTCGGCGAGGACGCCATGGTCTGGGCGCGGTCCGGCTGGAGCGGCAGCCAAACAGCGCCGATCCAGTGGGGCGGCGATCCGGAGGTCAGCTGGGAAGGCCTGGCGGCAAGCATCAGGGGCGGCCAGTCCTGGGGCATGAGCGGCTGTCCCTACTACAGTCATGACATCGGCGGCTTTTATGGCGGCGATCCCGACCCGGAGCTCTACGTGCGCTGGGTTCAGGCCGGCGTGCTCTCCTCTCACTGCCGGATGCATGGGATCGGAGAGCGTGAACCCTGGGCCTTCGGCGAGGGTGTCGAAGTGATCGTTCGCGACTGGCTCGAATTACGATACCGCCTGATCCCCTATTTGGAGGACTGCGCTGAGCAGGCGGAAACGGGCTTGCCGGTGATGCGCGCCATGGTGGTCGCCTGCCCGGAGGATCCGGCGGCCTGGGCCTTCGATGAGCAGTATATGCTCGGTGACGATCTTTTCGTTGCCCCGGTTTTACAGCCCGGCGGCAGGGTCCGTTTCTATCTGCCGAAAGGCACCTGGTACGACTTCTGGACGGAAGAACCCGCGACCGGCGGGCAGGTTCTGGAACGCAAAGTGTCGCTGCGCAAGGCCGTGCTTTTCGTGCGCGAAGGCGCGCGCCTGCCGCTCGGGCCGGTGGTTCAGCATACCGGCGAACTCAATGACTCAAATCGCGTTGAAACGCTGCGGTTATACGGGCCGGAGGGCGGCGACGGATGAATACTGCCTCCAGATGGATTGTCGTGACGGGTGCCGCCGGTGGTATTGGACGAGCGTGTTGTCCGATCTTCCTTGGCGAAGGCTACAGCCTATTGCTGCTCGACCGGCCCGGCAGCAGTGTCATGGAATTGGCGTCCGAACTTCAGACCTCAACAGAGCAACAGGTTCTGGCTGACGCACGCGAGACCGCGTCACCAGCCGACTACGAAGCCGCGCTCTCTGTCATTTCTGACCCGATATACGGTTTTGTCCATCTGGCCGGCGTCTTCGAGGAAGATCCCCAACTCGGTCGCGACCATGGGATCTGGGACCGCGCACTGGCGAACAATCTGACCAACGGCTACGACCTGGCAACGGCCATGAGCGAACGCTTTCCCGCCGATGAAATCGGCCGGGTGGTCTTCGTCTCCTCGCTCGCCTTCCGCCGGGGCGCCATCGATCACGTGGCCTACACCGCCGCCAAGGGCGGACTGGTCGGACTGACCCGCGCCCTCGCCCGGCGTTTCAAGACCAAAGCCACCGTCAACGCGGTTTCGCCGGGGATCATCAAAACTTCGATGCCCGCCAAGGTGATCGAGAAACGGCGCGATACTTTGCTGCGCGAAATCCCGCTGGGCCGCTTCGGCGAACCCGAGGAAGTTGCGACCGTGATCAAATTTCTGCTCGGCAAGGACGCGAGCTACGTGACGGGACAAACAATCAATGTGGACGGTGGACAGGTGAACGACTAACGCGGGATCAACCGGGATGTAAGGCACGGATAAAAGTGCCGCACGGAGGTCCGATTGGGAGGAAAAATGACAAGCCTTTTGCTGCTGGTGATCAGTGGCCTCCGACGGGTCAACCGGGCCGCCGAGGAGGTCCTGAAGCCCATTGCCTGGATCGGTATTGCCATCATGCTGATCACGGTGGTCCTCTCGGTTTTCGGCCGCAAAACCGGCCTTTCCATGCCCTGGACCGAAAAAGCCTTCATCGTGATGCTGCCGGTCTCCGCCTTCGTCATTGCACCGATCGCCTACCGCCGCGCCGCGAATGTGTCCCTCGATTTCTTCCATGACATGCTCGGCGGACGCATCGCCCGGCTGCATCTGCTGGTCATCCACCTTATCCTCATGCTGCTCTTCCTGATCGGCCTGGACCTCACCCTGCGTAAAATCGGTATCCGTTTCATGCCGACAGAGATCTTCCTGGACTGGCTGCTGGGTCTGGATCTGGCCTCGATCCGGCCCTTCAAGGCCCGGGTGATGATCCCGGTCCTGAACATTCCCTGGCGCGCGGTCTACATCTCCATGCCGATCTGCATGACCTTGTTGCTGCTGGCTAATCTGGAGCTGATCTTCCGCTACATCCTTGGACTGATCGATCCCTTTAACGAACAGGTCAAACCTGTGCGGAGCTTCGAGGAAGTCGAAGCCAACCGGGCGGAATAGGGGAGTATAGCGTTATGCCAATGGCTTTTCTCTGGACTTTCCTGCTCCTGCTGGCCGTCAGCGTGCCGGTCGTCTTCGGGCTGCTGATCGCCTCGGGGGTCACGGTCGTGAACGACTTCGGAAACGACTTTAAACCGCGCGATCTCAATTCCCTGCTCAGTCAGCTCTTCTCCGGCATGTCGTCGGTGCCGCTGATGGCATTGCCCATGTTCATTCTTGCCGGCGAGATCATGAACACCGGTGGGATTACGGCCCGGCTGGTGCACTTCTCGCAGACCCTGATCGGCCATGTGCGCGGCGGGCTGGCGCACGTCAACATCCTGTCGTCGATTCTCTTCGCGGGCCTGTCAGGCTCGGCCGTCGCCGACACTTCGGCTCTGGGATCGATGCTGATCCCGGCGATGGAGAAAAACGGTTACAGCCGTCAGTTCGCCGCAGCGGTCACGGCGGCCTCGTCGGTGATCGGGCCGATCATTCCGCCCAGCGGCATCATGATCATCTACGCCTTTATCATGGGAGTCAGTCCGGCGGCGCTCTTTGCGGCCGGCCTCATTCCCGGTCTGATGATCGGCGGCGGGCTGATGGCCGTGACCTATTTTCTCGCCATCAAGCATGATTTTCCCGTCGCCAACGAGCGCGCACCGGCGCGTGAAGTCGCGCGGGCCGCAGGAGCTTCCTTCTGGCCATTGCTCACACCGGTCATTCTTCTGGGTGGCATCCTCTCCGGCTGGTTCACACCGACCGAGGCGGCGGGTGTGGCGGCCTTCTATGCCTTCTTCGTTGCCCTGGTGGTATTGCGCACCCTGAAGCTGCGCGAAGTGCCCCGGGTCTTCCTGCGCGCGGCGGTGGCTTCCGGAATCATTCTTTTGCTGATCGGGGCTTCCAAATCCTTCTCCTGGGTCGCGGACCAGGTCGGCGCGGCGCAGATGCTGTCGGATTTTCTGTTGTCACTGACGGAGAACCCGCTTCTGCTGCTGTTTCTCTGCAACATCATGCTCTTCATCGTGGGCATGTTCCTGGATGCCGGTCCGGCGATCCTGATCCTGGGCCCGATCCTGGGCAGTGTCTTCGTGACGGATCTGGGACTCGATCCGGTCCACTTTGCCATCATCATGTGCGTGAACGTCACTGTCGGCCTGGCGACGCCGCCGATGGGGCTGGTGCTGTTCGTCGCCTCGTCGGTCGCCAAGGTGCGCGTCGAGCTGATCGTAAAATCCATGCTGCCGTTCCTGGCGGTAGAGGTGCTGGTGATCTTCCTGATCACCTATGTGGAGGACCTGACGCTGTTTCTGCCTCGGGCCCTTGGTTTGATCCAATGACAAGAATAGGGAGGTAAATGGGATGATGACCTGGAAAAAACTAGCAGCCACCACAGCCGCCTTCGGCTTCGGTGCTGCCGCGCTCACCGGAATGACAATGGGCGGAATGACGTTGAGTGGAATGGCCTTCACCAGTTCGGCCATGGCCGCGGATACAAACTTGAAGATCGCCTTCCTCGGCTCTCCGGATGACGAGGATTATGACGGCTCTCTGGTTTTGAAAAATTATGTGGAGAGCGCTTCCAATGGCGCGATCGCGGTCGAAATCTTCCCGTCCGGACGCTTCTGCTCCAATGCGGACGAATGCTCGGAAGCGCTGCTGGACGGCCGGCTGGAGATCTATATCACGACGAACGGCGGTCTCGCAGGCTGGTATCCGCCTGCGCAGTTCCTCGATCTGCCCTATCTGCTGCCGAACGACCGGGTGGCGGAATGCGTCTTCGATGGCCCGCTGGTCAGTAAGATCCGTGCGGCCGTACTTCAGGATGTCGGCGCAGCCAGGCTGATGGCGGTCTCCAACACCGGCGGCTGGCGCAACATTGCCACCACCAGCAAACAGGTCAAAACACCTGATGACGTCAACGGCCTGAAACTGCGCACCATCGGCGCCGATATCCAGATCGAGCTGGTGAAGTCCCTGGGCGGCAATCCCACCCCGATCGCCTGGCCGGAGGTCTACACTTCGCTTGGCACCGGTGTGGTGGAAGGCACCAAGAACGGCATCACCGACATCGTGAACATGAAGTTCCAGGATCACCTGAAGTACATCTCGCTCGATGGCCACGCCTACATGGCGGCGCTCTGGTGGATGAACGAGGATGCCTTCCAGGATTTGAGCCCGGAACATCAGCGGATTGTCTACGACGGCTTCCAGTTCCTGAAGCAGACCGCCCGTGTCCTGCCCATGCGAAAGGGCGTGGATGCCTTTGAGACCTTCAAGGAAGCCGGCGGCACGATCTACTCACCGACCGCCGACGAGAAAGCGGCCTTCCAGAAAGCCGCGCAGCCGGTCTGGGACTGGTATGAGAAGAACTTCGGCGATGAATGGATTCAAGCCGCGCAGACCGCGGTCAGCGACTGCGAAGCCAAGCTGACGGCCGAGTTCGAAGAAGCCGCGAAATAGCGGTCATTACCCTGTCGAAAACTTCCATGAGCCGCCGGCTTTAACTCCCGGCGGCTCTTTTTCTTGGGCGCCGTGAGATCTCAAAGACATCGCAATTTGGTGGACCTCAAAAAAAATGAGCTATACTCGCAGCCAATCATGCGAGAATACACGCATTCAGACGGGGATGAATCGTGGAGAAAAGATATTCGGCGCTTGATTGAGAGAGGGGACGTGATATGACGCCAAGAATCCAAGCGAATGATCTCAAGGCTTTCGGAAGATCCTTTCCGGCACGGGAACTGACAACCAAGTTGAACTGGCAGGACGTCGGCGCTTTCAAGAAGATCAAAGTCGAACTGGCCGAACTCCGCAAGGAAGAGCAAAGCCTGCGCCGTGCGGGCAAAGCGAAGAGCTACCGCGTTCTCTTTTCCGGCCCGCCGGGCACCGGCAAGACACTTGCGGCGCTGCTGCTGGGTCAAAAGAACGGCCGCCGCGTGGTTTACGTCGATCTGCCCAATCTGATTTCACGCTACATCGGCGAAACCGAAAAAAATCTCAGCAAATTGCTTGAGCGGGCCGAGGCCGAGAACTGGCTGCTGTTCTTCGACGAAGCGGATGCTCTCTTCGGCAAACGCACGGAGGTCAAAGACAGCCACGACCGCTACGCAAATCAGGAGGTCTCCTACCTGCTTCAACGCATGGAGCAGCATGCGGACCTGGTCATCTTCTCCACCAACGCCCGCCCGGAACGCAACGAGGCGCTGCGCCGCTATTTTCACAGGATTATCCGCTTTACGGGCGACGAGGACTGAGCCCTCTGACAATCGCAGTTACTGCATGCGCAGAACCGGCGCGATGCGCTCCAGAGCCCAGTCGATCTGGTCCTTGTCGATGATCAGCGGCGGCGCGAAGCGGATGGTATCGACGTGGGTTTCCTTGCAGAGAATCCCTGATTCGCGGAGCGCTTCGCAGTACTGGCGGGCACCCCCCGCTTCACGATGGAACTCGACCGCGAGCATCAGGCCGCGGCCCCGCACTTCCTTGACCAGGTTGTTGCGGATGCCCTTCAGGCCTTCAAGGAAATAGTCGCCCATCTTCTCGGCGTTTTCGATCATGCCCTCTTCGATGAGCACGCGCAGGGCCGCGCGTGCAACGGCGCAGGCCATGGGATTGCCGCCAAAGGTCGAGCCATGCTGACCCGGCTTGAGCACACCCAGCACTTCCGAGTTCGAAAGCACGGCGGAGACCGGATAGAAGCCGCCGGAAAGCGCCTTTCCAACCAGGGTCAGGTCGGCCTCGATCTCCTCGTGCTCTTCAGCCAATAGCTTGCCTGTCCGGCCCAGGCCGGTCTGGATCTCATCCAGGATCAGGACCACATTCTCCCGGGTGCAGATTTCGCGCACCTGCTTCAGATAGCCGTCGGGCGGAATGATGACGCCCGCCTCGCCCTGGATCGGTTCGACCAGGAAGCCCACGGTGTTGGGCGTGATGGCTGCCGCCAGAGCCTCAGCATCGCCGAAAGGAACGACCTTGAAGCCGGGCGCGAAGGGGCCGAAGTGATTGCGCGCCGCCGGGTCGGTGCTGAAGCCGACGATCGCGATGGTCCGCCCATGAAAATTATCCGAACAAACAATGATCTCTGCCTGATTGTCCGGAACGCCCTTGACCTCGTAACCCCACTTGCGCACGGCCTTGATGGCGCTCTCAACCGCCTCGGCGCCGCTGTTCATGGGCAGGACCTTGTGGGAGTTGGTGAGTTCGCAGACCTCCTGATAGAAGAGCGCGAGCTGATCGTTGTGAAAGGCGCGCGAAGTCAGGGCAAGACGGCCGGACTGCTCGATCAGCGCTTCGCGGATCTTGGGATGACAATGCCCCTGATTGACCGCGGAATAGGCGGAAAGGCAATCCATATAGCGCTTGCCGTCAGCATCCCAGACCCAGATCCCTTCGCCCCGGGAGAGCACGACATCAAGCGGTTTGTAGTTGTGCGCACCAAGCTCCGCCTCGACCGCAACCAGTTCTTCAGGATTCAGTTTCATCTCTTCACTCCGTATCATTGAGCGCCAGGCCTGCGGCTCGCTCTTAGCGGTGCAGGGTCGCCTTGCCGAAAAGACTGCCGGTCAGATCGACCAGCAGCTCGGCGGACTTGTTTTTTTCATCGAGCAGCGGATTGAGCTCGACCAGATCCAGCGACCCCATCAGCCCGGACTCCGCAATCATCTCCATGCAGAGATGTGCCTCGCGATAAGTCACGCCGCCTGGAACCGTCGTGCCGACACCCGGCGCGATGCTGGGGTCCAGGAAATCCACATCGAGACTGACGTGCAGATGCCCCTTGGCCGCCGCCACCTCTTCCAGGATCTCGCGCATGATGGTGAAGGTGCTGCGCTCGTCGATCGCGCGCATGTCGAAAACCTTCAGTCCGCTGTCAACCAGGGTCGCCTTCTCAACATGGTCGACGGAACGGATGCCGAAGAGATTGATCCGGCTGGGGTCGACGACAGGTGTCGGGACCCCCAGATCGAACTCGGAGTCTTCGATGCGCCCGCAGAGCGCGGCAATGGGCATGCCGTGTACATTGCCGGAAGGCGACGAGAGAGGCGTGTTGAAGTCCGTGTGAGCGTCGAACCAAAGCACGTAGAGCGGCTGTTGGACCGCGCTGCAGTGTTTAGCAATCCCGGCGATGGACCCCATGGCGATACAATGATCGCCGCCGAGCACGACCGGAGTCATGCCCTGAGCGGCGACATCGATCACGCGATCGCGCAGCAGGCGGCACCAGGTGCTGACCTCGCGCAGATTGCGGCAGCCATTACCCGGCTGTTCCTCCGGATTGGGCGGCCCGTCGAGATCACCCAGGTCCGCCACCTTATGGCCAAGCGCCGTCAGGGCTTTGGCAAGGCCTGCAATCCTCAAGGCCTCAGGCCCCAGGCAAGCGCCGCGCACACCGGCCCCAACATCCGTCGGAACACCGATCAATCCGACCTTATTCGACATACCTGTCGAAGGAGTGGTCGGCGTATCCGTCACAGCATCGCTGTCGTCGGATGCGCGCTCCAGAATTTCAGTTCCAGCCATCATGAAAGCAGATCCTATGTTTCAAACCCGAACCAAGGATGCCAGATACCCGTGCCCATGTGCTGCCGAAGATACCGCCGGTGTGCGTAAGACCTGCCGGCGCCCCCTAGCCGGACAGCAGAAACTGCTGTATCCTAGAAAATGATTAAAAATCGCATAATTCTGGGATTTACGAATGATTTTCAAAGACCTGACATCCAGCGGACAGCGAGGAAGGCAAGGTGCCACAGCATAATGAGCTGGACAGGATCGATCTCAAGATCCTGGCAACACTGCGGGATGACGGGCGGATCACCAATCAGGCGCTGTCGGAAAAGGTCGGATTGTCCCCCAGCCCCTGCCTGCAACGGGTCAGGCGGCTTGAAAAGCTCGGGATCATCAAAGGCTACACCTGCCTTGTCGACCTGGTACGTGTCGCACCGAGCATCACGGTCTTCGTCAGCGTCAGCCTTTCCAGCCATGAAAAGGGCGCCTTCAGCGCGTTTGAGGCCGTGGTCGCGGGTATTCCGGAGCTGGTGGAATGCCACAAGGTCAGTGGCCAGTTCGACTATCTGCTGCGCTTTGTCTGCAGCGACATCGGAACCTATACAGCCATAAGCGATCGCCTGCTGGCCACAGGCCCGGAAGGCCTGAACCTCAGCAGCCATGTCGTCCTGCAAACCACGAAGGAGAGCAAAGGCGTCGCGCTCGAGCGTCTCATCGGGCAGTAAGGAGGGCGCTCGACCGGCCCGCCATCAGCCTCCCGCAATCTTGTTCGGCAGCCACAGCACGATCTCCGGAAAGGCGATCAGCACGGCAACAGTAAGAACATCGGCGATGAAAAACGGCGATGCTCCCTTGAAGACATCCTGAACCGATATATCCGGTCTGACCCCCGCCACCACGAAACAGTTGAGCCCGATGGGCGGCGTGATCAGGCAGAGCTCGGCCATCTTCACCACGATAATCCCGAACCAGATCGGATCGTAACCCAACGCGATCACCGCGGGATAAACCACCGGGAGAGTAAGCAGCAGCATGCCGATGGCGTCCATGAACATGCCCAGGATCGCATAGGCCGCCAGAATCATCAGCAGGGTCACGATACGGGGCTGATCCAGTCCGGCAATCCATTCCGCGAAGGTCTCCGGCAGGCCGGCGAAGCCCAGAAAGCGCACGTAGAGCAGAACACCCCAGATGATGGTGAAAATCATCACCGTCAGCTTGGCGCTCTCCATCAGGGCGCCCTTGAGTTCGCCCCAGCGCATGCCCTTCCAGACGGCCATGACCAGCACCACGAAGGCGCCCAGCGCACCGGCTTCGGTGGGTGTGCCCCAGCCGAAATAGATGCAGTAGATGATGATCGCGACCACCGCGAAAATCGGCATAGCGCCCGGCAGGCTCTCAAAGCGCTGACGCCAGGTAAAGCCGCCGACCGGCGGCCCGAGATTTTTCCGCCACTTGGCGAGACCAATGACAATCCCTGCATAGATCAGCGCCGAGACGGCCCCCGGCAAAAAGCCCGCCAGAAGAAGCTGCCCGACCGACTGCTCCACGATAATGGCGTAGATCACGAGAATGGCCGAGGGTGGTATCAGCGAGGCCAGTGTCCCGCCCGCTGCAACCACGCCGGCCGCAAAGGCTTTGTCGTAGCCAACCTTCAGCATTTCCGGAATCGCGATGCGGGCAAAGACCGCCGAGGTCGCGACCGAAGCGCCGGAGACCGCGGCGAAACCCGCCGTGGCAAAGACCGTCGCGACACCCAGCCCGCCCGGGAGCCAGCCGACCCAGCGCTTGGCGGCTTCGAACAGGCTCTTTGTCAATCCGGCATAGTAGGCCAGATAGCCGATCAGGATAAAGGTCGGGATCAGCGACAGAGCATAGGTCGTGGACTTCGAATGCGGAATGGTTCCCGCCAGTTTGATCGCCACCAAAAGGCCTTTGTCGAACCCCAGACGCTGCGCCTGAATAGCGATCAGGCCAAAAAGACCAACCAGGGCGGCGGCAAAGGCGACCCGCACACCGATCAGAACCAGAACGACCAGCAGAGCCGAAAAGAGGAGACCGATTTCAAATGGGGTCATGACCGTGCCCCCCTGTCCTTGTCGCGTCCCTCAGGGTCTTTGTCGCGCCCCTCAAGCTCATCGAGGCTCAGCCCCATGGCTTCTTCCGCCTCGCGCTTTGCAACGGCGGCGGCGTCCTCGATCATGGGGACGGCGATCGGGATCTCCTCGCCGTTGATCAGCGCCCGCCCGTAACCGATCAGCTGGACCAGTAACCGCAGCCAGAGCAGCCCCAGCGCAACCGGAACCATCAGCTTCGCCGGCCAGGTGGGTAACGCAATATCGATGGTCGAATCGCCGATATTGAGCGCCCGTTCGAAATGCAGATAGGAGCCATAGACCAACGCCCCGACCGCAAGCATCATCAGAAGCACGCCCACAATCTCAGCCAGCCAGAGCGGCCGGCCACGCACCCTGCCGATCAGAATGTCCATGCGGATATGCCCGCCCAGCCGCTGGCAATAGGCCACGCCCAGGAACGCAAAGACCACCATGAACTGCTCGACCCAGTCGATGAAACCGGGGATCGGCAGGTTGAAGACTTTTCGCCCGATGATCTGGGCAACCGCCAGAATCATCAGGGTGAAGACGACCAGTCCGGCCATCAGATTAAGGGTCGATTCGACACGGAAAATCTGCCGATCCGCTTTGGATAGCAGCGAATCGTCGGTCCGTACGGTAGTGCTGGCCATGATGATCCCCCGGAAAAGGCAACGGCCCCCGCGTCAGCAGGGGCCGAGGGTATATGTCTGCCTAGGACAAGCTATTCGTTCAGGGTTTTGACAACCAGGTCATAGAGTTCCTGCCCTGGAACACCCTGGGCTTCCATCTCCTTGATCCAGGCATCACGCGCAGGCGTTGCCGCAGACTCGCGGAAAGCATCGATCTCGGCTTGAGGAAAATCAACCTTCTGAATGTCGTTTTCCTCCAGCACGGGGCCCCACTTATCATAGACCTCGCCGTATTTGGCGAGATAGTGGTCCAGAGCTTCCGGGATGGAGCTCATCAGGATCTCTTTGTTTTCGTCCGAGAGCGCCTCGAAAGAATCGATGTTGGCGACGATCGGGCAGTTCACGGTGCCCGGGTTCAGGTTCGTCGTCCACCACTTGGCGATATCAACAGTCCGGAACGCGAGATGGGCGTGCGGCGCGAAAGCAACCGAGTCGACCACACCTGATTCCAGCGCATTGTAGGCCTCGGACGAGGTCACAGAGGTTGGAACCGCGCCAACCGTCTTGAAGGCCTGACCGATACCACCGGTCGCCCGGATGCGCATGCCGTCGAAATCAGCAAGGCTCGATGGCGCATCACCCGTACCGGCCACATTGTACTGCGGCATCGGCGAAGGCATCAGGAGCTTGGCATTCCAGCGGGCCAGATCCTTCTGGGTGGCCGGATGGCTGTAGACTGCATTGGAGAGTTTGATTTCCTGCTCCAGTGTCGTCACGCCCAGGAACGGCAGTTCAAGAACAGTAATGGTCGGGTTCTTGTCGCGGTGGTAACCGGCGCAGAACTGCGCCATTTCGAAGGCACCGATGGAAATACCATCAAGGTTTTCCCGGTTCTTCGACAGCGCGGCACCGTAGTGAAGTTTAATCTGGAACTCGCCTTTGGACTTTTCAGCGACCAGTTCGGAGAGCTTCTCCATATGCTCGGTAAAGGCCCGGCGCTTGCCCCAGAGCGAGGCGTTCCAAGTGGTGGCCGCCATGACTTCTGCACCCGCGAAGGTGATGGCAAGGCCCGCCAAAGCTGCTGTTTTCCATGAAAAACGGATCATAGATCTCTTTCTCCCTGTATCTGCATCCCGCGGCATACCTGCCCGCGGAGGTCATAGTTTACGGTCTGCGCCTGTACAGACCGGTTGCGACAGCTCTAGATCGGATCATGTTTCGGTTGAGAATGCACAACTATGAATTCTCAACCCAGTCGGAACCACTTTGTGGTTTCGCCGAAACATGTGAATCCGATCTATCTCATATAACGAGAGCAGATTCACAAGCTCGACAGATTACCTTCGGCGATTCTGTCTAAACTTGATCTGCTCTAGGCTGTTGACCGCCCTAACTGCCGTTTGGCGGCATTTTTTCAGGAAAAACCGAAAACACAACAGCTCATTCAGCATGTGTCTTCAAAGTGATGTTAAAACGGCCAGAAAAATTGCGGAAATCCCATAGGAAATAAGGCTATAGAGCCCATTCCAGCGCCATGACAATGTAGTGCCCGGAATACCCGTCACGCGGGCAAGAACCAGGGATGTCGCACTAAAAGGCGAGCCAACCAGATTAAGCCCCCAGCCGATGATCAGGGAAAAGCCAAGGAGAGTCGGATCCAAGTCAAGCTGCGGAAGCGCCGAGAAAAGACTACCCAGAAAGGTCACGACCAGCATGGCGGGAATCGCAAGATTCGAGGCCAGCGGGACGATTGCCGCGACGGCCAGATAAATGGCGAGGGGCGGGATGACGTCTAGACCGATCCAGCTAGCCAACGCCTCTGCATCGGTCAGCCCTGCCGCCATGATGCCTGAATAGCCAGCCACCGAGAGAGTCAGTGCCTCGGGCGAACTATTGGGAATGGATTGGGTCACAATCTCCTTGCCGCGTTCCAGAGTGGCCCGCCAGCCATCCCTGAGCCCCTGGTTTTGCAGCCATATCCAAACCGCCGTGACGAGCGGCGCTGTGAGCATCAGGGCCGGGACGATCGCACTGCCGCTCCAGACAACAACCACTGTGCTCAAGACCGCCAGAACGGCACAGACAAGGCCGAAACGCAGAAACCCGGTTTTGGGAAAGGGCAAAGGGTTCGGCACGGGCAGTTGTCCCAGTTCCGACAGCTCTGCGCGGATACGCCGCCCCCTGACGCGATCTTCCAACCAGCCCGCCAGGAAAAAAAGCAGCGTGATACCCGCCCCCATCGCCGCCATGCGCAGAGGCTCTACGCCCGCGAGAACGAGAGGGACGAAGGCCTGAGAAATGGTGGTTGGCGACCAGGCGACGATCCAGGAGAAACCACGGCTGAGAGCTGTAATCTGGCGTTGCTCGCGGATCGCCGCCACCCTGGCGTTCATAGCGGTATCCGGCATGGTGTTATCTGGATTGGCCTCGCCGGCCTCATCGCTGCTCGCCCGAACCCCGCGCTGGACCAAGGGCCCCAGAAGACTGAGGCAGCCGAAGTTCAGAATGACGCCCAGAAAATGGCCGCCCGTTTGCAGGGCGGCGTAGCGCCGGCCCGGCGGTTGCCGGGTCAGATAGCGGCCGACAGCGAGGACCGAAGGCGAAGTCACGGCACCGTCCCGCAACAACGCGAGCAGAATCATGAAGGCCGCCAGAAAGGCCGCGCGGTCCAAGGCCCGGGCGACCATGGGAACAACATCAGGGCGAGTCACAATCGCCGTCAGCGTCAGAGCCGCCGCCAGCGACAGCAAAAAGAACTCGCGAAGCCGGAAGAAGGGCCTGCCCAGGACCGCAAAGGCGACCAGTGCCATGGACGCCACCGAGCCTGCGAGATGCAGATCCAGGTAGAGCTTTGCGAGCACGCCGCCGCAAACGGCCAGGAGGCACAGCGAAACGATCCGATTGTTTTCCGGTTGCGCGGGCGGCGCTGAGACTGTGCCAGGATCCTGTTGCATTATCAGCGATATAACAGCTTACGGGGAAAGGGTCAGTAACAACCGGCGCGCAGCAAGCCGGAAAGTGGGATGTGCCGGAATCTCGAAGCGGACAGGATAAAAATTCGATCTTAAAGAACTTGTCTCCCACGCCAAATTGGTTTCACATCGGGTCTTCTCCCGCTTGGGACGGAACATCGGCCTGGCTGCTTCAGACCTCCGGCGCAAACAACAGTGGACTCCGAACATGACGCAAGCCGCGGCCTACGACATTGCGATTATCGGCGGCGGCATCGCAGGTGCCGGAGCCGGTGCAATGCTGGCTGGTGATCGGCGCTGCCTGCTGCTTGAGGCGGAGGATCAACCGGGTCAACACTCGACCGGCCGTTCCGCCGCCGTCTTCATCCTCAACTACGGCAATGCTCCGATTCGGGCGCTCACGCGTGCCAGCGAGAGTTACCTCGTATCGCCGCCCGCAGATATCTCGGACCACACGCTCTTGAGCCCGCGCGGGCACCTGGCGCTGTCGGAGGAAAGCGGGTGCTCGCGGTTCGACGCGCTGCTGGGCGAATCGCAAGGCCTCGACCCGGTCACGCCGGAGAGCGCCGTTGCTAGGGTACCGATCCTGAAACAGGACTCCATTTTTGCCGCGGCCTACGAGGCCGACGCCCGCGACATCGATATCAACAGTCTGCATCATGGCTGGCTGCGGAAGTTCAAACGTGCGGGAGGCGAGATTCATACCAAGGCGCGGGTGATCCGGCTGGCACATAAGGACGGCCTTTGGAAGATCGAGACCAGCGCCGGGTCATTCCAGGCCAAAGCCGTCGTCAACGCCGCAGGTGCCTGGGCCGACAAAGTTGCCGAGATGGCCGGCCTCGCGCCGGTCGGGCTCACGCCCATGCGCAGATCGATCGCCGTGGTCCCGGCGCCGGAAGGTCACGACGTCATGGCCTGGCCCCTGGTCAGCGACGTCGAGGAGCGCTGGTACATGAAGCCAGACGCGGGGCATCTTTTCGTCTCCCCAGCCGACGAGGACCCCGTGGAGCCCCACGATGTCTATCCGGACGACATGGTCCTGGCCGAGGGTGTGCATCGCTTTGAGACCGCCACCAGCGTCGAGGTCACCCGGGTCCTGCGCAGCTGGGCGGGTCTTCGCACCTTTGCCTCGGACCGCACCCCGGTCGTCGGCTTCGACCCGGCGGCGGAGAATTTCTTCTGGCTCGCAGGCCAGGGGGGCTACGGCATCCAGACCTCACCGGCCATGGCAAAAGTGGCTGCCGCACTGCTTATGCAGCAACCGACGTCCGATATTGTTTCAGATGAAACCATCACGGCCCTGTCACCGGCCCGCTTCAGAACCTAAAGACAGGACCAGATATCAAATCTCAACCAAAAGGAACCTCTCCATGAGCATTCGCAGACTCGAATCCGGCCCCCGCATGAGCCAGGCCGTCATCCACGGCAACACCGTCTACCTCGCCGGACAGGTCGGCGCACCAGGTCAGAGCGTGACCGCGCAGACCACGGCGATTCTGGCAAGCATCGACCGTCTGCTGGGCGAGGCCGGGTCCGACAAATCCAAACTGCTGCAGGCCACCATCTGGCTGGACTCCATGGACGATTTCGCCGAGATGAACGCCGTCTGGGATGCCTGGGTCGACCCCGCCAACCCACCGACCCGCGCCGCCGGCGAATCCCGCTTGGCCACGCCGGACTTCAAGGTCGAGATCATCGTCGTGGCGGCGTTGGACGGCTGATAACAAGCTCTAACTGTCAGGCAAAAAAAGCGGTCACTAACCTGGCCGCTTTTTCTTGCATCAAATCACCCTCACATAACCGGTCAGGCCGCTCTTCTGATGCTCGATCACATGGCAGTGGAAGACCCAGTCGCCCGGATTGTCCGCGACCAGTGCCACCTCCATATGCTCGTTGGGCAGCAGCAGCGCGGTATCGGTCACCAGCGGCATGAGCTTGCGCTGGTTTGAGTGCAAGAGTTTAAAGCTCATCCCATGCAGGTGGATCGGGTGGCTGTTGGGGGTCTCGTTGATCAGGCGGAAGATATAGCTCTGCCCCTGCTTCAATTCGGCGAGCGGTCCGCCCGGGTCGGGAACATCGCCGGGCCAAGGCAGACGATTGATCGCCCAGAAGGTATAGCCGAGCGTGCCGCAGACACTCTCCATGCCCGACGTCTCCGCCGACCAGGAGAAGGTGAAGGGCAGCGTCGTGGCATTGGCCAGATCCGGCTCCTGCACCGGGTTGGGCGGGAGCGGTTTGAGTTCCGCGAAAGACCGGCCCAGGTCAGATCCCCTGGTGATCAACGTCGCCAGAAGTCTCGGGCCGGCGCCGCTCTGGGTCTGGATGCGCAGGATCTTGCCTTCTTCACGCGGAAGCCGGATCGCCAGGTCCATCCGCTGTCCCGCGCCGATCGGATAGACCTCCAGCGGAAAGGGGGCGGGAACCGGGTTGGCATCCAGGGCAATCACCCGGGCGTCGGCCTTGGTCTGCGTGTCTTCCTCCATCACGGAGATGCGGTAGACCCGGGTCACGTCGGTTGCCGCGAGGCGCAGGCGCAGCAGGCCACCGCTGCTCACCTCATAGCGCGGCTCGACCTGCCAGTTGGTCGTCATCACCGTGCCCAGCGTGCCGCCCCTGGCGGCGAGACGCGGCTTGAACTGGCGGATGAGCTGCCCGTCGTCACCCAGACGAAAGTCGCGCAGGTTCAGCGCCAGGTCCTGGTCAAAACCGGGGTCTTCCAGCTCCTCGACAATCAGAAGACCGGTCAGGCCCCGGCCCATTTGCGCCAAGGTGTTGCAGTGGGGATGATACCAGAAGGTCCCGGCATCCGGCGGCGTAAAGGCGTAGCGGAAGCGCTCGTCCTTGTAGACGTAAGGCTGGGTCAGAAAGGGCACGCCATCGACCGCATTGGGAATGCGCAGGCCATGCCAGTGAATGGTCGTCGCCTCATCCAGACCATTGACGAGATCGGCTGTGAAGACCGCGCCCTGCTTCATGCGCAGCACCGGCGCGGGGCCCGCCGGAGCATAGGACATCATGCCCTTGGTGGTCGTGCCGGGCAGGATCGGGTAATCGATCTGCTGAGGCTTGAGCACAACATCGGCGGGCCGGTCCGAAGCCCGCGCCCCCCGCCCCGTCAGACCCTCCGCCAGCGCAATCCCGGACCCCACCGCGCCCGCGCCGGCAAGCCCCGCCGCGACGAATTCCCGCCTGGTGAACATATCGGCAATCTTTACCTAAAAGTTGCGAATGAGAAGAATTCACAACATAAGCGGCGCTCACGTGAGCGTCAAAGGCGATAGGGACAAAACACGCGGCGTTCATCTGCCATGCAAAACTGCAACAACTTCCTGCGGCCCTGCGGGTTCACGGCGCGAAGCCTCAAATGTAGGCTTACAAGTACATTAGTCTCGAAAATAACTTCTAATTTTTAATTTCAATTAGCTATGAAAATTTAGGAAGGATTTTTCATGACCTTCTACCAAAATATCGGATGGATCGTTATCGCCTTGGCGGTGACGAACCTCCTGCCGACGCCCTCCAGCGCGGCGATCATAACCTTTGATGACCGTAACGCCTTCGAAGCGGCCGTAGCCGGCGCGCCCTTGCTGGAAGACCCCTTCGATAATCCCATCCCGGGCGCAGAGCAGATCACCCTCGACAGCGGTATCGTCTCGACCAACGCGCCAGTTTCGGTCTTTCTCGACGACAATTCTGTCGTTCCTTTCGACGACGGCGGCTATTACCGCAACTCCGTGAACAACTCGACGAACGAGCTCGCCGACACGATCACCTGGGATTTCCCCATGCCGATCATCGGCTTTGGCTTCGGGCTCTCCGAAGCGGCGCCCGATGGCGTACAGGTCACGTTCGACGGAGGAGATGGGCTCGAAAGCTTCCTGCTCCACGATATCAACGGCGATGTAAGTTCGAGCGGCTTCATCGGTTTCGTCGGTTTCGTCGCCGACACAGCCTTTGAGACCATCGTTTTCTCAAACGACAACGTGCTGTCGACCGACAGCTTCAACATCGACGATCTCGTCTTCGCGCTAGCAGCATCCGACCCCACCGTCGTGCCGTTGCCGACGACGCTGCCACTGACCCTCTTCGGCATTGCAGGGCTGCTGTACTGTGGGCGTAGAAGAACTTCGGGCGACTGACCTGCGAGCATACGGCCGGCGGCCTCAACCGCCCGCCTTCTCGCCGATCTGTTCCTTGACCGTTTCCGCGCTCTGGCTGAAGAGGATCTTGCGCTCTTCATCGCTGGGTGGCGCGGAGCGGCGGAATTCCTTGCCCAGGTCGACGGCCCGCTGAACCGCCGGGCGTTCCTTGATGGCCTTGCGCCAGCGGGTGACATTTGGAAAACCGGAGAGGTCGCGGGTCAGGGGCTTGGCGATCAGGACCCAGGGCCAGTTGATCATATCGGCGATGGAATAGGCCTCGCCGAGAATGAAACTCCGTCCCTCCAACTGCCGTTCCAGCACCCCCAGACAGCGGTCGTATTCGTTGGCGTAACGGGTCTTGGAATAGGCTTCGTCGCCGGGCGCATAGTTCACGAAGTGGCTGAGCTGTCCGGCCATGGGGCCCTGGTTGCCGGTCTGCCAGAAGAGCCACTCCAAAGTCTCCTTCTTGCCCAGCGGATCGGCGGGGACGAAGCGGCCTGTTTTCTCGGCGAGGTAATAGAGGATCGCCCCTGATTCAAAGACCGAAACCGGGTCGCCCTCCACATCGTGATCGACGATGGCGGGCATGCGGTTGTTCGGGCTGATGGCCAGGAACTCGGGCTTGAACTGATCGCCCTTGGAGATATTCACCGGGATGGTCTTGTAAGGAACAGCCAGCTCTTCCAGCAGAATGGCGACCTTCCAGCCGTTGGGGGTTGGCCAGTAATAAAAGTCGATCATTCCGCTGCCTTTGCCGCTTCCACGGGCGTGCCCAGGACACCCTCTTCCCGCAGAGCCTCGATCTCCGCGTCGCCAAATCCGAGCTCGGCGAGGATTTCATCGTTGTGCGCCCCCAGAAGAGCGCCGCCGTGGCGCAACTCGGCCGGTGTCTCGGAGAAGCGCGCGGCGGGCCGGGCCTGGCGCAGACGTCCGGCGTGGGGATGATCGCTCTCCATCACGATGCCACTCGCCACCACCTGCGGGTGGCTGATCATATCGCTGCGGGTGAGCACCGGAACGCAGGGCACATCCTGCTCCTCCAGGCGGGCCAGCCACTCCTGCGAGCTGCGTGTCGTCAGGACGCTCTGGGTCAGCTCCAGGCGGGCATCGATGTTGGTCTGGCGCAAGGCCGGGGTCTTGAAGCGCGGGTCTTCCAGCCACTCCGGCGTCTCCAGAGCGCGGGTCAAGCCTTCCCACTGCTTGTCGGACTGCACCGCAACGCTGATATAGCCGTCGCTGGTCTCATAGATGAGATCGATGAAGCTCTGCGCCGCCTGCTGGGGCAGCTCCGCGCCTGCGAAGGTCTGGCTGCCCATGTCGGAGCCCCAGAGAAAGGCGATGACGCTGTCCAGCATGGAAAGGCGCACATGCTGCCCCCGCCCCGTGCGCTCGCGCGACAAGAGAGCCGCGGTGATGGCCTGGGAAGCGGTCACGCCGGTCAGCTTATCGGGCAGGATCGTGCGCACCAGCCGCGGGCGCTCCTGGTCGGAGCCCGCCTGCACCGTGGTCAGGCCCGAGAGCGCCTGCACCAGCGGATCGTAGACCGGCTTGCTGGCATAGGGGCCCTTCTCGCCGAAGCCGCTGATCGAGACATAGACGATCTCCGGGGCAATCATGCGGATCTCATCCTCGCCCAGGCCCATGCGTTCAATCACGCCGGGGCGGAAGTTCTGCACGAAGACGTCCGCATCCGCGACCAGCTTTTTCAGCACCTCGATCCCGCGCGGATCCTTGAGGTTCAGCGAAACCGAGCGCTTGTTGCGGTTGTTGTTGAGAAAGGAGGCTGCCAGCCCGGAGCGGCGGTTGGAGACCTGCCGCGTGTAATCGCCGCCCTTGGGGCTCTCGATCTTGATCACGTCCGCGCCCTGATCCGCCAGAATCATGGTCGCCAGGGGTCCGGATATCATCGCGGTCAGATCGACGATGCGATAACCCTGCAGTGGTCCTGCCATGGAATGGGTCTCTCCTTTTGTTACCGAGCTTAAAAATAAGGCGTAAAGCAGCGGAAGTTTCAAGGAGGGATTGGGAAACAGCGCCCTGGACCGGCTTAGCGGCTGAAGGGACTCGAGACTTACTCTTGCACAACAGCGGACGACCTTGGGGAGGCGTGGTACAGTTCTTTTTGCCATCAGATCCTTATAGCGACATTCTGCGTTTATTCCCGATGAAACTGCACATCCTCAGCGATATTCATAACGAATTTGAAGTCTTCGAGGCACCGGCAACCGAGGCAGATATCGTTGTTTTGGCGGGCGACGTTCATGTTGGCAGGCGGGGGCTGGACTGGGCGCTGCAGCAGTTCCCGAACAAGCCCATCATATATGTCCTCGGCAACCACGAGTACTATGGCGAGGCCATCCCGAAACACACCAGCAAGCTTCGGGAACTTGCCGCTGGAACGAATCTGCACATTCTTGAAGAAAAAGCCCTGACGCTTGACGGAGTAACATTTCTCGGCTGCACACTCTGGACAGATTTCGCTCTCTTTGGAGATCCCCGTGTCGCCGGCTATGAGGTGACCCAGCGGATGACCGACTACAAGAAAATCCGTGTGAGCCCGAGCTATAGCCGTCTGAGGTCGATTGACACCGCCGTCATCCATCAGAAGTCGCGAAGCTGGATTCAATCGCAGTCTAAGGAGCTGTCCAACGACGTCATCGTCGTCACACATCATGCCCCAAGCAGAAAGTCATTACCCGAGACTCGCCAGGATGATCTGATGAGTACAGCTTACGCTTCTCATCTCGACGAGGTGGTGGAGCGCTCGAATGCGAAGCTTTGGATTCACGGGCACCTCCACAACTCAAGCGACTATAGGATTGGAAAGACGAGAGTCTTGTGTAATCCCAGAGGCTACCCGGACGAACGCAATAGCCGCTTCATTCCCGACCTTGTCGTATCGGTTTGAATCGATGTACTTTTCGATCCTGCTCCTCCCGAAGAGCACGACCGCGCCGCATTCCCACGCCTGACAGCGCTAGGGACGCTTCATCTGGAATGGCTCAATAACAAGCCGGGAGGTTTATTGGTTTTGAGTATCTTGTCACAGTGACCTCCCTTGAAACGGCCTATTGCGCCGCTTCCTTGACCTCGACCTCCGCCTGCCCCTTCCCCGCCTCGATCCGCAGGAACCTGTAGGACGCCAGCGCCGCCACGGCACAGAAGGCGATCATGCCGGTCATGGGCAGGAGGCTGCCGTCGTGGATGAAGCCGACGAAGCCGCCCAGGATCGCGGCGAAGACGAAACGCAGGGTGCCCAGGACGGCATTGGCGGCGCCCGCTTCCTCGCCGAAGTAGGCCATGAAGCAGGCGGTGCCGTTGGTGGAGATGAAACTCAGGCTGCCGATGGCGAGCAGCAAAAGCGGGAACACTAGCAGCTGGTCTCCGGAAAAGGCTGCGCTGGCCAGGAGCAACAGGGTCAGGACGACCAGCAGGATCAGACCGAACCGCAGGATGCCGTCGGGCTCGTGCCGTTTGAGGAGCAGGGCATTGACCCGGTTGAAGGCCATCATCGCGAGCACATTGGCCGAGAAGAAAATGGGAAAGGATGTGTGGGAATAGCCGTAATACTTGATGAAAACGAAGGCTGAATCGGTCAGGTAAACGAAGAGCACACCCATGGAGAAACCCATGGCCAGCATGTAGGCCAGACCGCCCCGGTGGGTCATGATCCGCCCGTAAGTCACGAGCGTCGAGCGCACCGACTCCCCGAGCGATCTCGGCACGCTTCGCTTGACGCTGCGCGTCTCGGCCAGCAACGCGCCGACGCCGGCGATCGTGGCCAGGCCATAGAGCGCCAGGAAAATGAAGATCGCCTGCCACTGCAGGAACTCCAGGATCACCGCCCCGATCGCAGGCGCCGTCAAGGGCGCCGCCATCATGATAAAGCCGATCAGGGTGTAGATGCGCGCAGCCTCCCGGCCCTCGAAGCGGTCCCTCACCATGGCCGTGACCACCACGACCGAAAAGCCACCGCCGATGGCCTGCAGCACCCGCAAGGCAATCAGCCAATCGACCGTCTCGACCTGCGCGATCGCGATGCTGGAGAGGGTGAAAAGCAGGAGGCCCCAGAGCGCGATCTTGCGCCGGCCCAGAGAGTCCGAGAGCGGCCCGCCCAGAAGCTGCCCGACGGCGAAGCCGAAAAAGTAGGAGGAAATCGACCACTCGACATGATGCACCGACGCGCCGAAATAGTCCGCCATCGCGGGGATCGCGGGCAGGTAGGTGTCGATGGAAAAAGGTGCCAGGGCCGAGAGAACGGCCAGAATGAAGGCAAAAAGGCGGATGTTGAGGGTCATGTGCTGCCGAAAAGTCAAGAAGAGGACGCAAGAAAAAATGCGGGGCTAGGCTCTGCGTGCGTCCAACCTCTGGAGTATGCCGAATTCGCCTTGTATCGATCAATTGCATGTGTTTGATAAATCTCATGAAGGAATTCGATTATTTAAGCCTGGACGGCCGCCTGCTGCTGATGTTCAAGACCGTTTACGACGAGCAGTCGGTGACGGCAGCGGCCGCCCGCCTGGGTGTCAATCAGTCCACCGTCAGCCACGGCCTCGCCCGGCTGCGTGATCTGCTGGACGATCCCCTCTTCATCAAGTCAGGCCGGAATATCATCCCCTCCGAACGGGCCGACCGGCTGGCGGGACGGGTGGACAGCCTGCTTGATGGTCTCAAGGAACTGGGGGAGGCCGAGGATTTCTCCGCTGGCGAGCTGACCGACCGCTTCGTCATTTCCGCCCACGACTATCAGCGCGAACTGCTGATGCCGAAGGTCTTCCGAAAGATGCGGGAAGAAGCCCCGAAGGCCGGGCTCAAGATCATCGACACCGCCGGACGCATCATCGAAGACCTGCGGGCGCGGCGCACCGATCTGGTGATCTCGCCGCTCTCCCTGCGTGACAGCGAGGACATCATGGGCCAGCAGCTTTTTACCGAGACCTTTACCTGCTTTTACGACGCCAAAGCCGTCGATCCACCCCGCGGCCTCGAAGCCTACGTCCAGGCCCAGCATGCCCGGGTCAGCTTCACCAACGAGAACCGGAGTCTGGTCGACGAGATGCTGATCAAAACCGGTTATCAGCGCAATTTCACCCTGGAGGTTCCAGGCTTCATCGCGCTCTCCACGCTAATGCGCGGCACACCCCTGATCGCGACGCTGCCATCCCGCCTCGGACACTTCATCATGAGCGACTTCGCCAGTTTCCCCTGCCCCTTCCCGGCCCCGACCCTGAATTTTCATCACTACTGGCACAAGCGGGACAACGCCTCGCCGAAACACAAATGGCTGCGGTCACTGGTGCGGGAGGCCGCGGCGGCGGCTTAGAGAGAAACAGAGTCGCGGCTCCCGCGATCTGACGTAAAGGCTATCTACCCTAAAAGCGGTAAAGACTCCGGGGCGGAAAGGGATACGTTCGTACACCCTTAAGCATTTCTTATTTATGGAAGAAATCGATTGACGTTGACTCTTTCGAGCGACTTTGGTTATTTGGATCCATGAATGCAAAAGCCGCTAATCATATCGTTGAAACGGTTGAAAATGAGATCGTTTTCGGGCAACTGCGCCCCGGCGAACTTTTGCATCAAGTGGCACTGGCGGAGCGCTTCGGCGTCAGCCGCCAACCTGTCCGAACAGCTCTCGAAATTCTGACCGAAAAAAAGTTACTGACCCGCCGCGCGGACAGATCACTGGAAGTCCGGGGCCTTCCGCGATCGGCACCACAGGAAATACTCGCCATTCGGCGCATGCTGGAACCGCAAGCTCTTTCTCAGGCTTTTAATCACCTGACGAAGAGAGATTTGCTTCTCGCCCAGCAGGCGCTGGAACTCTTTGAGATCGAGACCGAAACACAGCATCTCGCTCAAAGAGACATCGACTTTCATCTGGCACTTTATCGCCCCTGCAACAGTGCGACTCTGACCCGGCTCATCACCGAATTGCGTCGCACCAACATTCGCGCCTACCTCGGCCAGCCGCTCGGGTCGAAAGCACGGCAAACCTGTATCGAAGAGCATCACGCCATCCTTAAGGCCTGCAAGTCGGGCAATCGGGAGGAAGCTCTTTCGTTACTCATCACCCACTTGGACATTGCACAGGAACGATTCGAATGAGTGAACGCCTCGCTAAAACACCCGAAGCCCCCTACTACGCCGTCGTCTTTACCAGCCGTCTCAACGACAGCAGTCCCTCGGGATACGACGACATGGCCGGCAAGATGGTCGATCTGGCAATCAATAATCACGGTTGCCTGGGCGTGGAAAACGTACGAGATGCCGAAGGCGTCGGAATAACGGTTTCCTATTGGAAAGACGAAGAAAGCATCAAGACCTGGAAAGCGGATTCCCAGCATCTGGTCGCGCAAAAACACGGTATGGAAAAGTGGTACGCGCAGTACGAATTGCGTGTCGCCCGCGTGGAGCGCGCCTATTCAGGGCCACACGGCAGGAGTCTCTGAGGCCTTCCCGACAGGGGTTTCTTTTTTTTGAAAATTCCACGCTGCGGGCTCCTAAGTCACGAAATTTCAATAACCAGGAGCCCGCTGCCGACAGAGCCAAAGATCCGTTTATTTTCGTTTCCGCTTGGACTTTGCGGCTTTGATTTTCTTCCTGGCCGCCTTGGCGTTACCTTCACCTGCGCGCTCCGCTCCGGCGGCAGGGCGCATCGGTTCGACCGTAATATTGCTCGCAAGACGAACGGCGCCGAACAGGTCCTTCAAATGCAGCTTGGGTAAATGTGTAGTGGAACGCATGGTTCGTTCCCTTCCTGGATGAAAGAATGAAACAGAAATTCAGGCTTTGAAATATCAGCTGCCTGCGAATGAAAATCGTTGATGTCGTAATTAATTGCTGATCGGAGCAAAGTGAAGCCCCAGAGCTGCAGAAGCCCTATGTATTTACGCAGGTAACGTGAGGGCTGCCGATCGGCCCGAAATGCGGCGCGCTAAATGTCATGGCAAAGGGCAGCGATTTTCCCGGACTTCACCATCTCGCGCGCGGCTTCGTAAGCCGGACCGAAGGCCCGGTCGCTGTTCATGCGCGCGACATGCTCACGGACCAGGACCTTCACCTCCGCGAGGGGCGAGGAGAGTCCCAGACTCTGATGGTCGCAGGCTTCCGCGGCGGCCAGAAGCTCAGTCGCCAGGATATTATTGAGAGTCTCGAGCATGGCCGACAGCCGGCGGGCGCCGTGGGTCGCCATGGAAACGTGATCCTCGTAGTTCACGACGGTCGGTACGCTGTCCACCGACGCCGGGTGCGCCTTTTGACGGTTTTCAGCCACCATGGCCGCAGCGGCGATCTGCCCGCTCATGAAACCGGAGTTCACACCGGGATCATCCGTCAGGAAAGGCGGCAACCCGGAAAGGCTGCTGTCCGTCATCATCGCCAGGCGGCGCTCGGAGAGCGAGCCCAGTTCGCAAACCGCCAGGGCGATGTTGTCGGCGGCAAAAGCCACGGGCTCGGCATGGAAATTCCCGCCCGAGATGATTTCTCCGGTCTCGGGAAAGACGATGGGATTATCGGTCACGGCGTCGGCCTCCCGTTCCAGCGTTGCCTCGACGTTGTTCAGGAGGTCGAGACAGGCGCCGTAGACCTGGGGCTGGCAGCGCAGGCAATAGGGATCCTGGACGCGGCCATGGGCCAGGGCCTTGTCCCGGAATTCGCTGCCGCGGGTCAAAGCGCGCAGGCGGCGGGCGACTTCGATCTGGCCGGGCTGTCGGCGGATCCGGTGAAGGCGGTCGTCGAAAGGTCCGACCGATCCCAGCAAGCCCTCGGTGGTCAAAGCGCCAACAATGACGGCCGTGTCAAATGCCTGCCGCGCGTCCAACGCTCCGGCCAGGGCAAGCGCGGTCGAGACTTGCGTACCGTTCAACATGGCCAGACCTTCCTTAGGCTGGAGGATCAGGGGCGCCAGACCGGCGGAGGCCAGAGCCTCGGCCGCAGGCATAACCTCGCCTTCAAAAGTGACTTTGCCCTCACCGATCATGGCTGCGGCCAGATGCGCGAGCGGGGTCAGATCGCCGGACGCCCCCACCGATCCCTGCGAAGGAATCACCGGCAGGAGATCGCGATTAAACATCCCGATCAGGAAATCGGTCAGCTCAGGCCGGACCCCCGAATGACCCTGGGCCAGGGAGGCGATTTTCATGGCCATGACAAGCCGCGTCTCGGCGGTCGAGAGTACCGGACCAGAACCGATGGCGTGGGTGACGACAACGTTTTTCTGCAGCGCCGCCATGGCATCATCCGCGATCACGCTGCCCGCCAGGCGCCCAAAGCCGGTGTTGATGCCATAGACGGCCCCGCCCTGCGCCACGACGCGCTGAACGACCTCGTGCGCTTTGGTGATGGCGGTGCGGGCGGCCGGGCTGAGGCAAAGCTCGACCCGGTCGCGGTATGTAGCGGCCCAGGTGGCAAGGCCATTGAGTCCCGTGGTGAGTTCAAGCCGTTTCATCGCTTCCTTCTCCTGCCCGCTTTCCATGGTCCGCGTCGTGGCGACGGCAATCTTCCCGCCTGCTGCGGCCATGTCTTAGCCCACTCCGGATCAGAAACTCTAATGAATTGGAGCGAGGTCCATATTAGAAACTCTAATCGGGCCTATAGTCATCTGACTTGAGCACGTCGACCAGTTTGCCCGCCCAGGCATTGGAGGAACGCCAGGACATGAAAACCCGGATTACAGGAGGCTCACGCATCTGTAATGGCAGAACCTTCACGCCATCCGGGGTCGCGCCCTTCATGGCGAGAGGCACGATGCCCCACCCCTTCCCCATGGCCACCATGGCCAGAATGGAGGGAAAAGCGACGATGGGCTGGGCCACCTGCAGCACCTGGCCTGCACTTCGGGCCGCGACCAGCAGACGGTCGAAGAGATCCGGTTCCGTATCGCGCGGAACCATCAGAAGCGGATGACGACACAAGGTCTTGATATGCACCTGCTTGAGTTCGACATCCGCGGGAACGGCGACCGCCATGGGCAGACGCGTCAGCAGGCGTTCCTCGATGTCCTCCCGGGCCATGGGCAGGGTGGTCAATGCGAGATCGCACTCACCGCTTGCCAGACTGGATTCGACCTCGTCGGCTGCTTCCACATCGACCTGAAACGCCGATCCCTGTGCCTTCTCCAGGGCCTGGCGCAGCTTCGGCAGGATAACGGTATGAATGATCGCATTGGAAAGCAGCAATCTGAGCGGCCGCGCCCCCTCCTCCCGGATGGCCGCGGCGGCCTCCAGCGCGTTGCGCTTGGCGGCGATCAGGGCCCGTGCCTCGGGCAGGAGCGCGAGGCCGGCGTCGGTCGGCTCGACACCCTGGTTCGAGCGGATCAGAAGCTTCAAGCGGAGATCTCCCTCCAGCTTCGCGATCCTCTGGGATATTGCCGACTGTGTGATTCCCAGTTCATCAGCGGCATGACCGAAATGACGAAGCCTGGTGAGCGTAACGAAAGCCTCCCAGTCCCTGATATCCAGCCGCTGTCTTTTCATGCCTGCGCCTCTTCAAGATGAATAAGCATATCTGATACAGGATGCGGAAGATTTCGGCAGCTTTAATTCACAAAGACAGATCCTGTCGTTAAGTCCGCAACCGGCTATCAGGTCAGGGGCGCGGATGCCGGAAAACCAGGTCGGTGGGATCCTGACCGGGCGCTGCGGGGTCCAATGTGGCACCCAGCCGCTCCGCCAGCCGGCGCGACCGTTCGTTTTCGGGATCGATATAGCTGACCAGCGTCTCAAGGCCGCGGACTTCAAAAGCCCAGTCGCGCAATGCGCGGGCGGCTTCGCAGGCATAGCCCTTCCCTTCAGCCTCCTCGTAGAGAATCCAGCCCAGTTCATGCTCCGGGAAGAGGGGGCCGTAATTGATGCCGACCTGTCCCAGGCAGCGAACCGTTTCCCGTGCTTCGATCATCAGAGCACCATGTCCAAAGAGCTGCCATTGGGCCAGATCGTGACAGAACATGCCCCAGGCCACGGCCGTCGTGAAAGGTCCGCCCATGTAAACGGCGCGCGGCGACAGCATCAGTTCTTCGTAGTCTGGCCAGTCTTTCATTTCGGGGACACGAAGATTTAGTCTTTCGGTTTCAAGCCTCGGGATCGCAGACACTTCACTTCACTCCAAAACAACTGCTCTCTTTTAAAACCCACAGTCTCGCAGCGCAAATGAAGACCCGGGAACAAGGTGAGACACCAGGCTTGGATCCCTCCCCTTCATCGTTCCTGCCGTAATGACCTTTTCGATAGACCTCCGGCCCGCAGGGGGCTAAACGGGGGGTGCATTCCCGCGACACACCTCCTTCCACCGGAGCCGCCTCATCGCCTTCCCCGTTATCAGAACGGCCAAAGCCGCGCCGCGCCAGGCCAACAATCTGCGCGGCATCGCATTGATGGCAGGCGGGTTCTTTTTGTTCTCGGCGGTGGACACCGTGGCGAAGTTCCTGACAGAGAGCCTAGATCCGATCCAGATTGCCTGGTCGCGGCAACTTGGACTCGTCCTCGGCGTGCTGGTTCTGCTGGCTCTGCGTGGGCCCGGCCTGCTGCGGACGGCACATCCCTGGCTGCAGATCGGGCGCGGCGCTCTGGCAGCCGCCTCCGCAACGCTCTTCATCGTGGCGGTCGCCTTCGTTCCGCTTGCCGATGCAGTGGCCGTCTCTTTCGTCGCGCCCTTCATGGTGACGGTGATGGGAGCGCTATTGCTGCGCGAGCACGTCGGACCACGGCGCTGGACCGCGATCGCCATCGGCTTTGTCGGCATGCTCATCGTGATCCGTCCAGGACTAGGCGTCTTTCATCCCGCGATGTCCCTGGTGCTGGTCGCGGCGAGCTGCTTCGCCCTACGCCAGATTATCTCGCGCCGGCTCAGCGGATCCGACCGGACCGAGACGACCGTCGCCTATACGGCGCTGGTCGCCATCCTGCTGCTGAGCCTGCCCCTGCCCTTCGTCTGGCAAACGCCGACCTGGGGCCTGGAGATGCTGCTACTGGCCTCCATCGCGCTTATGGCCGCTGTGGCGGAGACCATGATCATTAAATCCCTGGAGCTGGCCGAGGCCGTGGTGCTGGCACCGGTCCACTACAGCCTGCTGATCTGGGGCACGATGTACGGCTGGCTGGTGTTCGGCCAACTGCCGGATGGCTGGACCTGGTTGGGCGCGCTGATTATCGTGGCGACCGGGGCGTACACGCTGCACCGTGAACGCGTAGTAAAGGCGAGAAGAGAACCGGAAAGCTAACGACGGCTTCGCGCCTTCCACCTAGACCGGCGACCCGATTACCGCCAGACAGTCACCCGATTTGATCAGGCCCGGAAAGTGCCGACCGGCGAGCAGTCCGGAAGCTTTGGCACGGTATTCCAACGGTGCCACGCCTGTGCGGCCGATGGGATAGATCCGCGCGATGAGATCACCGGCCGTAACAGGATCACCCAGATCGACGCAGAGCTCGAGCAGACCCGGGTCTTCGGCAACGACCAAACAGTCCTCGGAAGACAAATCGAGCCAGCGGGTCGGCGCCTGCTCGACTTCACCGGAGAGAATGCCCGCGTGACGGAGCAGATTGCGCACCCCGCGCTTCGCAATGCTGACGGTCTCTGCACTCGCGCTGCCGCCGCCGCCCAGTTCCGTGGTGATAAAGACCTTGCCCTGTTCTTCGGCGGCCGCATCGATCATGCCGGTCGAGTCGATAGCGTCCAGCCGCACGGACCAGGGTGCGCAAAAAGCGGCCACCGCCTCGAAGCCCTTCGCTTCCAGGTCCTTGTCACGACGCGAAAGCGTGGCGGCGAAGGGCAGAAAGGTCAGCGTCTTTCCACCGGCATGAATATCCAGCACGATGTCGGAGAGAGGCAGCAGAACGCGGGTGAAATAGTCCGCGATTTTCTCCGTCACGCTGCCGTCCGGTCGCCCCGGGAACACCCGATTCATGTTGCCTTTGTCGATGGGCGAGGTGCGGGTGCCGGCGCAGAAGGCGGGATAGTTCATGGCCGGCACTATGATCACCCGGCCAGCGACCTCTTCCGCCGTGAGCTTTTGCGCCAGATCGAAAAGCGCGATGGGCCCTTCGTATTCGTCGCCGTGATTGCCCCCGCTCAAGAGCGCCGTCGGCCCCTCGCCTCTCTTCACCACGGTAACAGGCAGCATGATTGCGCCCCAGGCGGACTCGTCGCTGCTGTAAGGCAATCGCAGGAAGCCGTGCTGAACGCCCTCGGCTTCGAAATCGACGGTTGCCGTGATGGGCGAGGGACGCAGATCGGATTCGGTCATGGGCTCTTTCTCAGTCCTTGATGAAGAGTTTGCGCGGTGTGGAACAGAGGCATTCCGCGCCGCTCTCGGTGATCAGGATCGGCTCGGTGATCTCCAGGCCGCCGTCGTCCAGCCAGATCGCGGGCATGAAGTGGAAGGTCATCCCAGGCTGCAACACCGTCTTGTCGCCGGGGCGGAAGGACATGGTGCGCTCGCCCCAGTCCGGCGGATAGGAGAGACCGATGGCGTAGCCGCAGCGGCCTTCCTTCTTGATGCCGAACTTGTCCAGGGTCGAGAAGAAAGCCTTCGCCACATCCTCGCAAGTATTACCCGGTTTCGCCGCCTCCAAACCGGCGGCGGTAGCCTCCAGCACGGCAATCTCAGCGTCGAGATACTTTTGCGGAGGTTTGCCGAAGAAGATCGAGCGTGACTGCGGACAGTTGTAGCGGCGATAGCAGCCACCGATCTCGAAAAAAGTGCCCTCGCCCTGTTTGAAGGGCCGGTCGTCCCAGGTCAGATGCGGTGCCGTGGCATCCACGCCGGAGGGCAGCATGGGCACGATGGCGGAATAGTCGCCCCAATGACCCTCGGCGCCGCGGATCCCGGTAGCATAGATCTCCGCCACCAGCTCGTTCTTCGGCAGGCCCGGTTCGGCCAGCTCCAGGATCCGCGCGTGCATAGCCTCGACGATCCGCGCGGCGCGGCGCATGAATTCGATCTCGGTTGGGCTTTTGACCGCGCGCTGCCAGTTCACCAGCCCGGTCGCATCGCCGAAGCGCGCGTTTGGCAGGTGATTTTTGAGCGACTCGAAGGCCGCCGCCGAAAACCAGTAGTTATCCATCTCCACCCCGATGCGCAGGCCGTCCCAGCCCCGCGCTTTCAGGCTGTTGGAAAGATGATCCATGGGATGGCGTTCGGTGGACTGCACATAGTGGTCCGGATAACCGACAATGTTGTCTTCGGTCATGTAGACGGTGCGGCGCGCACCGTTGCCGTCCATGTTGCGGCCCCACCAGACCGGCTCACCCTCCAGCGCGACGATCACGGCCTGATGGACATAGAAGGACCAGCCGTCATAACCGGTCAGCCAAGACATGTTCGAGGGGTCGGAAACGATGATCACTTCAACCCCTGCCTTTTCCATGGCGGCGCGGGTCTTGGTCAGGCGCTCGGTATACTCGGCTCGGCTGAAGTTCAGGGCAATATCAGGCACGAAAGCACTCTCGCGGATGGCTGCAGACTTAACTTCGAATAACAGTCCGCATTAAGAATGTCTCGCTCAAACGCGCCAATTCAGCCGTCGCAAGCATCGATGACAGCGCGATTTCATGCGCTGGTTTGCACAGACTGCCGGGACCCAGGTAACGCTGAACTTATCACGGGACCACCACAGGCGGTCACGTTGCTAGTGTGATGTTTCTGAAGTTCGCCGCATCATCTGCGTCGAATTTTAGAGACTGAATCACACTAGATTCAATGAGGTAGTGTCCCGTTGAATCTGAAATTCAATGAAGTGAATTTCAGATTCGGGATACTAGGGATCTTCCCGCCCCAACAGAAGCCCTGCTGCCGCAAAGGTCTCATTCCCTACGAGGTTTCCCTCGACACGCTTCACGACCTTAAATCCTTCCGAGAGATAAAGCTCGAGCGCAGGTCTGTTGCCCTCGAGCACCTCGATTTGCATTGTGGGCGCAGACGCGCTCACCGCATGCCGGACAAGCGCGCGCCCCACACCTCTGCGGTAGAACTTTGGGTCGACATAGAGCCACGCGAGCTCTTCCCTGCTGTAGGCGACAAAACCTTGAACCCGGTTTTTCACTTCCGCAACGAACAGCGTGTTGTCAAAAAGGCCTTCGTTCTGGGCTGTTTGCTTGAGCGTGAGAAACGCGTCTCTGCCAACGCTGGCGTCCAGTTCGTCAAGGCGCGCGGCATCATGTATTTCGCACAACCTGGGCCAGTCCGCGGAGTCGTAAGGACGTATCTTTATCATGATCAACCAATCCGCCGCTCCGGCCATCTCTTTCCCGGCCGCGGCGCCTGCTACCAATGTTCCACGAGCCGACGCCGGAACCGAAATAGCCCAGCAGCTTCGAGCTCTTTCATCACCCCCCTTCGCTCGCGCGAGAACACAGAAAGCCTCATATTTTCATAGAGTTCAACCATGTTTCGCACCTCAAGCTGTCGCCAGGAAGAAACCGCAACGGCATGAAATGCGGTTACCTGCGCATTCCCGAGAACTGGCGTCTAGGGTGAGGCTGCCTTGATCGGCTGCCCGCTCTCTCTCACGGGACGAATTTGATGCGCAAGGGGCAGGACGGCATTGCTAATCGCCGTCTGGGCGCATAGCGTCATCGCACCGTTCGTCCGAACGAAACGACTACTCGCCCACGATGGAAGCCACCGCTTTATGACCCAACGCAACGATCAGCTCGATCAGTGGGACCGCGCCCACTTCTTTCATCCTTCGACCCACATGGCCGGACACGCCCGTGGCGAGACACCCAACCGGATCGTCACCGGCGCCAGCGGCGTCCATATCGTCGATCGGGATGGCAGGAAGAGCCTGGATGCCTTCGCCGGGCTCTATTGCGTCAATGTGGGTTACGGCCGGACCGAGATCGCCGAGGCGATCGCAAAGCAGGCCCACGAGCTCGCCTATTACCACAGCTACGTCGGCCACGGCACAGAGGTCTCGATCACGCTGGCGAAGATGATCGCCGAGCGCGCGCCGGAGGGCTTGAACCGGGTTTACTTCGGCTTGTCCGGCTCGGACGCCAACGAGACCAACATCAAGCTGGTCTGGTACTACAACAATGTCCTGGGACGGCCAGAGAAAAAGAAAATTATCTCACGCTGGCGGGGCTATCACGGCTCGGGCGTCATGACCGGTTCATTGACCGGGCTGGAATTATTTCACAAGGCCTTCGACCTGCCGCGTGCGCCGATCCTGCACACGGAAGCCCCCTATTACTTCCGGCGCGAAGACCGCGCCATGGACGAAGAAGCCTTCTCGCAGTCCTGCGCCGATAAGCTGGAAGAGATGATCCTCGCGGAAGGCCCCGACACGATCGCGGCCTTCATTGGTGAACCGATCCTGGGAACCGGCGGCATCGTGCCGCCCCCCAGCGGATACTGGGCAAAAATCCAGGCTGTCCTGAAGAAGTACGACGTGCTTCTGATCGCCGACGAAGTGGTGACCGGCTTCGGACGCCTGGGCTCCATGTTCGGCTCCCATCACTATGGCATGAAGCCGGACATTATCACCATTGCTAAGGGTTTGACCTCCGCCTACGCGCCGTTGTCGGGGAGTATCGTTTCCGATCGCGTATGGCAGGCGCTTGAGCAGGGGTCGGATGCAATGGGTCCGATCGGGCATGGCTGGACCTATTCGGCTCACCCCATCGGCGCGGCGGCCGGGGTCGCCAATCTCAAACTGCTCGACGAGCTGGACCTCGTGTCGAACGCGGCGAAGACAGGCGCCAGCTTCAATCAGATGCTGCGTGACGCCTGCGCCGATCACCCGAAGGTCGGCGAGGTGCGCGGCGAAGGCCTGCTAGGCGCGCTGGAATTCGTCGAAGACAAAGATAATCGGGTGTTCTTCGATCCCGCCCGGAAGATCGGTCCCAGGGTCGCCGCAGCGCTCGCCGAAAACGGAGTCATCGGACGTGCCATGCCGCAAGGCGACATCCTGGGCTTTGCGCCGCCGCTCTGCCTGACCACAGAAGAGGCCGAAACGGTTGTCTCGGCAACCAGAGCCGCAGTCGAGACAGTGCTCGGAAAGGGCTGAGCCACAGCCCTTCCCGAGCAGTCTCACATCCGCCGGCGTTCAAGCCTGATCGGGTTTCCGATCATCCCCGGAAGGCTTGTTGCTTGGGCGGCCTCTAGAACGTAGTTCAGGCCGCAGGAGCCACCCAGGCTGGTCCAAATATGCACCAGGGCAACACATTCCTGTTCCACAAAGCCCCTCAAACTTTCCATCTTGAATACCTATTTATGTAACAATCGGTATTAAATTAAATCTCGCATGAGTGCCGATGATACGAATCTGGATGATGGGGAAGTGCATATGCTGCAAGGCAGTTGCCTCTGTGGTGAGGTAAAGTTCGAGATTTCCGGTTATGTCAGCCCGGTGCAGAACTGTCACGCTGCGCGCTGCCGCAAAGCCACCGGCGGCGCTTTTACGCCGGAGATGCTGGCACACGGCAGCGGATTTCGCTGGATCGAAGGGCAGGAGCAGATCCGCGTCTACAAGGCGCCACTGCTGAAATCACCCCCGGCGTACGCACGCGCTTTTTGCAAAACCTGCGGATCTCCCCTGCCGGTCGAGCTGGAGGGGACGCCCTACATGATCCTCAACAGCGGTGTGATCGATATCGCACCCGGCGACCTGCCGTTGAAATATGCTTCATCCAATGAAAAAGCCTGTTGGCATGAGATTATGGATGAGCTTGCGCCCTCTGAGGGACATCCGCCCCCAAGCCGGGAAGAAACGGAGTACGCCCTGGCATCGGCGGAATAGCCCCAGCCAAGGCTTGTCACGAGCCGTAGTTTGAGAGCCGGTCAGCCAGAAAGCTGTATTCCCGACGCGCCGCCGCGATGCGCGCCAAGTCGATTTCGCAGGTGATAAAGGCTTCTTCATGCTCCGGAAATCTCATGGCCGGAGACGCTTCATCGATCCAGGGTGGACAGAGTATCGAGTTCCCGAACTCGGCACCGGCGCGATTGAGGCTCAGGACGTAAAGCTGGTTCTCCAGCGCCCTGGACACCACGAAATGATGCCAGCTGTAAAAGGATGGGTCGCGCGCGTAAGCGCCGCAATGCAGGATCAGATCTGTTTTGTGCTCCAAGGCGAGAGACCGGCTGAGTTCCGGAAAACGGATGTCGTAGCAGATGATCGGCGCGACTTTTACGCCGCGAAAGGAGAAGGAAAAGGGCGCCTCGCCGCGTTGGAAGTACTCTTTTTCCATGGAGGCGCCATACTGCGCCAAGTGAAGCTTGTCGAAGCAACCAAACACCTCGCCATCGGGGCCGACCGCAACCTGGCAGATATGATAGCCGTCGTCACCTTTACGCGGAATGCCGTAAACGACGGCCACATCGAAACGCTTGGCTGTCTCGCGAAAGCGTTCGAAAGAGGGTCCGTTAAGATCTTCGGCGAGCACGTCAAGCCGGTCGAAAGACTCCCGGGAGTAGTCTATGGCGGAGAGTTCCGGCAAAGCCACGAGGTCGACCGGGGCTTCAGCAAGCTTTGCCGCAAGCGTCTCCACAACCCGGTCGAGATGAGCATCTCTGGCCGCGCGAGTCGGTGTCGGGGGAATGTCGATCTGGCAAGCAAGCAGGCGCATGCTTTGATCCTCAGTTGCCGGAGACTGAGTCGATCGCTCCGAACAGCCCCTCGAGCCGGGTGAGACAGTCAGGCGCGAGTTGTGGCGAAAGGATCGACGCCACGTTCTCGCGCAGATGTTCCGCATTGCCGGTGCCGGTTAGAACGACGTCGGCGCCGGGTTCATGCCGGCAAAAACGATAGGCTCCCTCTACCACAGACCCGGCGCCGCCCAGCGATTTGAGAAAGCCAAGCGGGTCCTCCTCCTCAAGCGCATCAGACGGGATCAGACCCTGTTGAATCAGGTCGGCAATCAAGTCCTTCAGGGCTTCCGGATTGCTGAGCGCACGGCGCACGGCAAACATCACCAGCGTCCCGACCTCCTTGGATTTGGTCTGCGCGAAGACCCGCTGCCTGGCCGAAGGGTTGATGAGGTTGAAGCCGGCCATCACGACGTCCCAGACATCATCCTGCAGGGCCCGGCTCAGCATGACATGCTGCGGATCGTAGATGAAACGTTCCGTCAGTCCCAGAAAGCGTATCTTGCCCTGGTCACGAAACCGGTAAAGGGCTGGCAGGAGTTCGTCGCAGCAATAGCCATATTGATCCGGCATGACTCCGTGCAAATGCAGGATATCGACGTAATCGGTCTTGAGTCGCCGCAACGACTCTTCGAGACTCGATGCCAGGCTTTCGCCGGTCACGAACTGCTGGCCCAGAGGGGATTCACCGGGTGGCGCGATGGGAAGCTTGGTGGAGATGACCACATCTTCGCGCCGCCCGGAAAGGGCATCACCGACGATCTCTTCCGTCCTGTAAACGGCTGCCGTATCGATGAAGTTGATGCCGAGATCAAGCGCTGCCCTGACAATCCCGACCGAATGCGCCCGGCTCTCACCGCTGCCCTGGCCGAGACGGCTGTGACCGCCACAGCCGAGCCCCGCAGCGCTGACTTTCAATCCCGTGCGGCCAAGTGAGACATAGTCCATTTTCAGCTCAGCTCTCGGTGGCCGTTTGAGTCTTCTGCGCGCGGTATAGGAGGTAAAGGCCGAATGCGATCAGACCTGTCGCTACGACCGGACGCACCACCCCGCCCATCATAAAAAGCGGCACCGAAAGCGACAGCATCAGGGCGGGCGGATAGAAACGGGTCCAGGGTTTCTTGCCACGGTCGCGCTGGTAGAGCGTAAAGAGCAGCGAGAAGACGCTGGCGATGACAAAGAACAGAGACCAGGGCTGGGTGAAGAACAGCGAGACATCGGTCGAGATTGCCAGCGAACGGGACAGCCACTTCTCGGCAATCGGCCCGAGAACCACGCCCAAAATGACGGGTGCCAGCGGGAAGCCCAGATTGCGCAGAATGTACCCTACGATGCCGAAGATGAAGAGCGTCCAGATGTCCGAGACGATGTTGTGCAAAGCGAAGACACCGATCCCGCAGTACGCCAGGATCACCGCAGCGAGCACGTACATGCGCACCCGTGTCACCAGCACGAAGAGCTTCAGCGCACCGGACTGCAGGCCCAGCACCAGGAAATTGGCGATAAAGAAGGCCAGAAAGATCGAATAGGCCAGAACCGGCGCCTCAGTGATGAAACTGGGGCTCGGGATCACGTCGTGAATCAGCAAGGCGCCAAGCATGACCGCAGTGATGATGTCGCCGGGAATACCCAGTGCCATCATGGTGATCAGCGAGCCGCCCGCCGTCGCATTGTTCGCGGACTCAGGCGCGATGATACCGTCGGCAAAACCGCTGCCGAACTTCTCCGGCGTCCTGGAAGCTTTTTTAGCCTGATCATAGGCGAGCACGTTTGAGATCGAAGATCCGGCCGCCGGCAGAATACCGGTGAAGACGCCGATCAAGGAAGAACGGATCAGATTGCCCCAGCTCTTGAGGACCGTGAGCGCCGCCCGCCGGTGCTCGATCCGGATACTGACATCCTGCATCTCGGTCAGAGCCATGGTCGCTGTTTTGGGATCGCGCACGTCGGTCATCAAACGGCTGAAGGCGAAGAGGCCAATCAGGACCGGCAGAAACGCGAAACCCTCCTGGAGGTACTCGACTCCGAAGTCAAAGCGCGAGACGCCGTTGATATCGTCTTCGCCGAAGGTTGCGATCAAAAGCCCCAAAGCGCCTGCAATCAGACCCTTGATCAGGTTCTGACCGGCCAGGCTGGCAGTAATGGTGAGCGCGAAGAAAACCAGGGAGAAGTAATCCCAGGGCTGAAACTCAAGCCCGACCCGCGCCAGCTGCGGCGCGACGGCGATCAGCAGAATGGCGGAGATGATGCCGCCGAAAAACGAAGCCCAGACCCCCAGTCCCAGCGCGAAGCCGGGATCGCCGTTGCGTGCCATGGGAAAGCCGTCGAAGGTTGTCGCGACCGAAGAAGGCGTGCCTGGAATCCCGGTCAGAATGCCGGACATCAAACCACCGGAAAGACCACCGACAAAAACGCCGATCATAGTCGCAATGCCCTGCGCGGGCGGCATGCCGAAGGTAAAGGGCAGCGTGAGGACAACCGCCATGGCGATCGTGAAACCGGGGATGGCGCCCGAGATCAGACCGGCAGTCGCGCCGATTACCATGAAGGCCAGGGTCTGAATATTGCCGATCTCGGCGAAGGCACCCAGGAGATTTTCGATCAACATATTCTTGCGCTTCCCGTCCCTATATCACTTCGACCCGTCACTAGATCACTTCAAAGAGCGAGCCTCGCGGCAGGATCACACGCAGTCCGAAGGTGAAGATCGACCACATAGCGCCCATGGAAATCGTGGCGATGGCACCGTGCAGCAACAGCTTTTTGGGGGCAAAGCCGCCCAGAACCGACAGCAGGAAAAACACCAGTAGGATGCCGCCGATCAGAGCACCGAAAAACGGCAAGGTGGCTAGAAAAAGAAAATAGATCAGATAGCACCAGAGCGGATTGCGGTACTTCACGAACCAGCCCATGAGGCCGCCCCTCGCGTCGCTCTCCTCCGTGCCCGCCACAGCCGGAGAGGCCCGCAGCGACTGGAAGAGATAGATCAAACCGAAGACCAGCAGGATACCCAGAACGCTGCGCGGCCAGGCGGAGGGTGCGAGTGTTCCATAATCGGGGCTTCGGATATCGAAGCTCGCCCAGATCAGTACGCCGGTAAAAAACAGCAGACCGATCGCAATGATCGTGTCGCGATTTGGCAGGGACATGATGGTGTCCGCTTTCCAGTTAACGAAGGGTTGTTGAGCTTCAGGGTGCTCCGGGATTGAAGCCGACCGGGCCGCACGCGCGAACCAGCCGGACTTCATCATACAGGAACAGAAAGCCTCGAGCCTTGCGGCGCGCGGCTACTGTTTCTTGTACATCCCGATATCGATAGCGACCTTTTCATGAGCGTCGTAGGTGTCCTGGAACCAGGCGGCATAGCCCTCCGGTCCGACCCACTTCACGTCCGTGCCCTTGGCCTCCAGAGCTGCGATCAGTTCGGGGTCTTCAGCCGCTTTTTTGAAAACCTCGCCCCAATGCGCGATGATTTCTTTAGGCGTGCCTTTCGGTGCAACGATGCCACGGTCCAGGGCGTAGGTCATATCCGCGCCGAGCTCCTTGAGCGTCGGAACGTCCGGCAGGTGCTTGGACCGCTTGTCCGCTGCGATGGCAAAGGCCTTCAATTCGCCGGTGGCAACATACTTCCGGGCCGTCGGCACATTGATCGTCGCGAGCTCGATGGTGTTGGCCAGCAGGGCGGTGATCCGCTCCCGGGTTCCATCGAAGGGCACGTACTTGAATTTTGTGTCGGTGAGCCCCTCGAGCAAAACCCACATGAACTGGCTGGTCGAACCGAAGGTCGCCCCGAGCTTCAGCGTTTCCGGATTGGCTTTCGCCGCCGCAATCATGTCTTCATAGCTGTTCCAGGGAACGCCCCCCGCCGCACCGATCAGTTCCGGCGTACTGGTGACCTGTGCGACCATGTCGAAGGCATCCCAGGTGAAGTCGACGCGGCCATTAAGATAACCGACGATTGCGCTTTGATGGATCGCAAAGAGGGTGCAGCCGTCAGGTTTGGCCTTACGGGCTTCCTTGGCGCCTTTGTTGCCCCCTTGTCCTGGCACGGTGACCACCTGGATCTTGGGCTCGAGGTCCAGCTTGTTGATGGTTTCCTCGAAGGTCGAGAAAATAATGTGCGTTCCGCCACCCGCTTTCCACGGCACGATCAGCTTCGCAGTACTGCAGGCAATGTCGGCCGCGTAGGCGCTGGAACTGGCGGCTACGAAGGTCGCTGCGGCAACCGCGGCACCCAGAAACGGCGTAAACTTTGTCATCAAAATCTCCCTGATATTTGTTTCGTTTTGTTTTTTGAATGCAAAGACGGAGAAAACCATAACATGGATTTTTGATGAAGAGACACCCTATTATGCCGCCAGCGCGACAGCGGCACCGCAGCGCAGTTAACCTATGATTGAATAGAGAAACGGTGGATCGTCCTTTGCAAAACATACCAAGACAGCGCCTCGCGATCGCCGGACTGGGAACCATCGGCCTGGAGGTCGCCCGCCGGGTTGATGCAGGAGTGCTGCCCGGCATAAGCCTTACGGCTGTATCCGCGCGGGACCAGATCCGTGCGGCGGAGCGGGTCGCGGGTTTCCGTTCGCCACCGAAAATTCTCTCGATAAGCGAACTCGCCATGGAGGCGGACATTATCGTCGAATGTGCGCCCGCCGCCGTCTTCATGGAAATCGCCAACGCCGCCGTGGTGCAGGGGCGTACACTGGTGCCGCTCTCGGTCGGGGTTTTGTTGAATCATCTTGAGCTGATTGACCGCCTGGAAGAAACCGGCGCCAGGATCGTCGTGCCGACCGGCGCGCTGCTTGGACTGGACGCGGTCAAAGCCGTGGCTGAAGGAGAGGTCGAATCCATCCGCTTGTCCACCCGGAAACCACCTGCGGGTCTGAAAGGTGCGCCGCATCTGGTTCAGAACGGGATCGACGTCGATAAGGTGACTCTGCCGACCAAGGTCTTTTCCGGCAATGCCCGCGAAGCCGCAAGGGGCTTTCCCGCCAATGTCAACGTCGGCGCGGCGCTGGCGCTAGCAGGCATCGGCCCCGAGCGGACCGAAGTGGAAATCTGGGCCGATCCCACGGTGACCCGCAACACCCATACGGTCACGGTCGAATCCGATTCTTCCCGCCTGAACATGACCATTGAGAACATTCCGACCCCGGAGAACCCGCCGACCGGGAAAATCACCGCCCTGAGCGTGATGGCGACCCTGCGCAGGCTTACGGCACCGATGATCGTCGGAACTTAGGATCCCTCGAAACCCACGGCCCAATCGCCGGACGGATGCGGTTAGGGCGTCGGACGCAGGTACAGCCCGCTCAGTTTTCCATCGACGGCCTGACACAGCCCCCACTCCAGAGCACCATTCTCGAAGCGGACGTCGAAGACATCGAACCCGTCGGGGCCGACGCCTTTGAAATCGATCTTCTCGATATCTCCGAGACGTTCGAGCTCGGGTACGATCATCGGCAATTGCTCGCGGACCAACTGTGCAAGCGGGTCGTTCATCTGATGGTAGTTTGGCTTTCCCGCCCGGTGTTCGGCAATCACACGGCGCAGGACCGCCTCGCTTCCAGGCGCTGACTCTTTCTTGCGAACACGCTCGGCGAGTGCGTCTTCCGCGGTTTCGAAAGCATCCGGCGCGGTGCGGTCGGCCCGTTGCTCAAACCCGCCCTGATGCAGGATCATGGCGTCGACTTCTCCGGCCGTAGCGCGAGTGAACGACACCTGCGCGGGGACCACCTTCATGAAGAATCGGTCCGTCCCTTCAGCATAGAGTTCGACCGGCGGCTGCCCGACCAGTTGAATGAACAGCCGGTTTCTTTCCTCTTTGATCCGCGCCACCAGGCCGTCGGAGAAGAGGAAAGAACCGACATAGTCTGGCAAGCTGCCGGGATCGGCGGGGATTTCGATACGCGGACGGGCCTGCTCGTAGCGTTTCCAGGCCATAACATCGGAGGTCGGTTCGGACATCTGTGTTTCCTTCGCGAGTTTCAGGAGATCCTCGACGCTCAAAACTTCTCCCCGCGCCGCTTTTTCGCGCAGCGCTGTCACCAGCCGCAGACTTTGCTCCATCTGATTCCGGCGCTCCGTGAGGTTGACCTGCTGAACCGCAAGCAGTTCGTCGAACCGGCTTTCCTGATTCACGAGCAGTTCCACAATGCTGCTCAAACTGAGTCCCAGTTGCTTCAGAACCAGAATCTCGCTGAGGCGCGCGATCTCGCGGGCCCCGTACAGGCGCCAATTCTTCTCTGTGCGCCGCGGCATCAGCAGACCACGCGCCTCGTAGAGCCGCAGGGCACGCACCGTTAAGCCGATACGGGAGGCGCATTCGGCGGCGGTCAGCAGCTTTTCGGCGTGAGGTTCTCTGTTCGAGGTTGCTTTCATAGCCGCTGTCTTAAGCTGTGACGCAGGGTCCGGCTCAAGCCCTTTTTTTGGTAAGGGCCGAAACCCGGCTCATCGTGTGCCGGCGTAGTTTACTCTTCCTCGCCCGGCGTGATCATACCCGGGATGTGACTTTCCGAGATCCGGGCAGCGCAGTGGTCTTCAAAGGCGCTCAGGAGCCGGGACGGCGTGATCTGAGCGGCGGTCGCGATGCCGATGGTCATGGGCCGATAGTCGCCCGACAGCGGCAAGCGTACTAATTTCCGGCCGTCCATGGCCTGATCGGAGCGCGGCCTGATGTTGGCCAGACTATAACCCTGACCGTTGGCGACCATGGTGCGCACCACCTCCTGCTGGGCGGAGCGGGCACCGATATTCGGTTCCAGGCCCTCGCGCATGAACATGGCGAGGAAGTATTCGCGGCTTATGGGAAGATCCAGCAGGATCAGGGGTTCGGGCGCGAGTTCGGCCAGTTGAACCTCTTCCCGTCCGGCCAGCGGATGATCTTCACTCACCAGGACATGAGGCGGCAGGCTGACCAGCGGGCGGAAGGTGATGTCGTTCGGGATCTGAAGATCGTAAGTGATGGCAGCATCGATCTCCGCGCGCCGTAAGCGCTCCAGCAGAGCTTCCTGATGGGCTTCGCCAGCGCGCAGTTCAGCCTCTGGAAAGGCGGTCGCGAAGGAATGAGAGAGCGCAGGAATGATCATCGGTGCGAGCGTCACAAGACAGCCGATCGAGAAACTGCCGCGGAGCTGGCCGCTGACCTCGTCGGCCAGGTGATAAAGCCCTTCCGCCTGCTCCAGCAGCGCTTTCGCCTCGCGCAGCAACCGCCGTCCCGCAGGTGTCAGGGATAGGCCCTGTGCGTGGTGCCGGACGAAAAGCTGCACACCCAGCTCCTTTTCCAGCTGGGAAATCGCGGTCGAGATCGAAGGCTGTGAGATAGCGGTCCGTTCAGACGCACGCGTGATGCTCTCGGTTTCCCCGGCGGCGACGAAGTATTCGAGCTGGCGAAGGGTAAAGCGCATGAGGAAGCCTAACGGCGATTGCGGTCGAAGCTCGGGAGATCAGTCAATTTCAAGATTCTCCCGATGCCGGATGAACGGACTATGGGCCGGTGCCGAAGCCTTGATGCGCCCGTCCGCCCCCCATTCATCCAGGCGGTTGAAGGGAATCGTGGCTTCCTGTTCGATCGTCTGAAGGCGGGTAACGTAGTCCGCCTGTATCTTCTGCAGCCGTTCCTCGAGCTGCTGGTTGCTGGAATACCTCAGGCCACTCTCCACGCCATAGGCAACGAAGGGCTGGAGCACGCCGAAGCCGACATAAGCCAAAGTAAAGTTCACCGGCCAGAGCATAAGATCGATATCCCCACTGCGGCCATTGAAGGCATAGGTCTCGGCGCTGGTCGCGACGGTCAGGGACAGCATCGCTTTTTTACCCTGGAAGCGGCCTTTGTCGAAGCGGACATCGCTCTTGTAGACCTCACCATAGACAAAGACCCGGTCGAACCAGCCTTTGAGCATTGCCGGTGGCATGTGCCACCACATGGGATACTGCAGGATGACCAGATCCGCCTGATCCAGTCGCTCGATCTCAGCCTCGATATCCGCCGGGATATTGCCGTTCATGGCTGCATGGCGCTGTTCGGACTGCGTATCGAAGCGCTCGCTATTCTGCCGGTTTTCGTAGAGTTCGGCCCTTTCGCCGGGATCGAAGCCCATCGCATAGAGATCCGAGACTGTCACGCTCCAACCCCGTTCCTCAAACGTCCGGCGCGCCAGATTGGCGAGATGGCCGTTAAACGAGAGCGGTTCGGGATGTGCGAGAACAATGTGGGCTTTCATGACGCGGGTCTTCCACTCTTTCGATCAGACGCCGCATCATGGGAAGGATCTGCAATAGACGCAAATTGATATGGGAACGAAAGCCGTCACTTATCTCCCGGGACGCCGTAGCTCGGCGCTTCGCGGGGGTCGAGCGCCCGGGTGACATAGGCTTCAAGCTGCGGTTTGTAGAGGACCCAGAGCGCGGCAAGCGCGGCGATGGGATCTTCCTCCTGCCAGTCGACCCGCAGGTCCGCCACCGGCCAGGCGACGTCCCGGACCAGATAGATGCCGGCGGAATGTACCGGCCCGGCTTCTCCGCCTGCCGTCAGAGCCGTCTGCATCACCGTGATCAGGCGATCACCCAGGTAACCTTCAGAGTCTTCGAAGGCAGCGACCATCGCCTGTGGAACCTCTGTATTGGCCAGCAGGTTGCCCGCGCAGACGACGTTGCGTCCCTCCGCCACCGCGTGCGTTCCGAGTGTTTCCGCGCCGGAGAAGTGACCGGTCCGACCGGCAGCGTCGATGGCGGTTAGCTGGCGATACTGGATATAGGGCGTCTCCGCGACCAGCCGTGCAACGGCGTCCGGCGCGGAAAGACCCTGCGCCATGAGATCCAGCGCCTTGGGGCCAAGCGTCGGGTCGGTGATGTTCTGACTGGCCACCGCCCCGACCCCGGCGCGCGCATAGGCGCAGCGGGCCGCAACGGCGGGCGAAGAAGAAGAAACAGCCAGACCGAACATGCCGGTCTTTTTGCAGCGGGCCGCAATGGAAAAGGTCATAGGGTCAACTCGTAGATCTCTAACTGGCTTCTTGCTGCAGGAAGAAGGACGCGCCGCGCGGGTACTCGGGAATCTCCACCTCGTAGGCTGTGCTGCGGATCCGGTTGGGCTCGACGCCGCGCACGATCTCGCCGTCCAGCGTCGAGGGTACAGGGTTCGGCGAACAGGCGGCGGCGTCCGCCGCGGCGTAGACGGTAATCGATAGGGTGCGCGGATGCCGGGAGAGGTTCGGGGCCGAGCCGTGTGCCAGCTTCGTATGCATCAGACAGACCGAACCCGCAGGGCCGAAGCACTTGACGGCTTTCTTCTGAAAGCCCGCCGCGATGTCGTCGGCCACCGCGCCGGTAAAACGCCCACCATGCCAGAGAGAATGGATCGGACCTTTGTGCGAGCCGGGGACGACCTCCAGGGGACCGTTCTCTTCCGTCACCTCATCGACCATCAGCAGGGCGGTCACCAGGTCCGGATTGCTGTGCGGGGTGAAAGGGAAGTCCTGGTGCCACTTCACCTCGGTCTTGGCGCCCGGCAGCTTCGAATTGATCTTGGAGTGATGGTAGCGGACATTGGGACCGATCAGATCGGCCACCATATCCACCATGCGGCTGTCCCGCGCCACCTGGCGATAGGCGTCGGAAACATCGACCGGTGCGTTGACCCGCCGCAAGCCCGGTTTCGCGGCGGAGTGCGAGGGTTCCAAATCAAAACGGGGCCTGCCGTCAACCGCCCTGCCGTAGCTTTCACCCTGCCCGCGGCTTTCTTCCACCCAGGCCGCAAAATCGGCCCGCAGCGCCGCGAGCTGGTCCAGCGTTACCGCATTCTCGACGGTTAGCACGCCGTTTTCGTGAAAGGCGTCGACCTGCGCCTGAGACAAAACACGAAGAGCTTCAGAGGACATGCTTCGCTCCTGTTTATTTCAGCCTGACTCCGGCGCTATGCCGAATCGGGAATCACCGCGATGACGTCGATTTCGACCAGCCACTCGGGACGCGCGAGCGCCGAGACGACGAGGCCGGTCGAGACCGGAAATACACCCTTCAGCCACTTGCCCATAGTCCGGTAGACATCTTCCCGATAGCGGGGATCGGTGATGTAGACCGTCACCTTGCAGATGTGGTCCAGCTCTGACCCTGCCTCTTCCAGCAGCCTGGCGATGTTCGCCATGGCCTGATCCGCTTGCGCCGCGGCGTCGCCGATGCCGACACTGACCGCCGTATCCAGGTCCTGCCCGATCTGCCCCCGGACGAAAACCATTGTGCCGCGCGCGACAACAGTCTGACAGAGATCGTTCTCCAGCTTCTGTTCGGGATAGGTATCCCTGGTGTTGAACTTGCGGACCCTGGTATGCGCCATTCCGGTTATCTCTCTCAATCCAATTCAATCACAAGTCATTTAGCCGTTCTCGCTGCAAAGCTGCGGACGCTTGTTCCAACCCGGAAGAAACCCTGCAGACCGCTGATTTCGCAGGCTTCAGTCTCCTTCAAAGCTCTGAATAAGGACAATAGTTCTTTTTGTGGAATTGCTTTTGTTTTTCTTAACCAAATCGACAATTGAATAACTGCGTCCCACACACGGCGTGTCACAATCCCGTTAGAATTAGGGGTTTGGTAGAGTTTCGCCTTTAAAGCCCATGGGGGTGGCGCCAATTGGGGTGCAGCCGCGACATTCCCGCGTAACCTTGAGAAACGACCTTGAGAGACGGAGATCGGTTATGACTGCAGCGCCGGTGAAGGTACACCTCTACAAATGGGCCGGCGCCTGGGGGCCCTTCAAGGTCAACATCCCGTGCGGCGAATGCGCCCTGACCACTGACGTCATTCAGGACACCTTCGAAACCGAGCTTGCCGGCATCCCGGTCGAGCTCGAGACCCGCGAGTGGCTGAGCGAATGGTGGAAGCCCCTGCCCAAAGGCGGCTGGCACGCGCCCATCGTCATGGTCGAAGGCAAGATCATCAGCCAGGGCCACGCCCTCAACCGGGGCGTTCTGACCGAAGCCATCATCGAAGCGCACGTCAAGCGCACCCCCATTGAAGGCACCCATGTCTTCGGCAAGGAGTCCTGCCCTTACTGCGTGAAGGCCAAAGCCTACCTGGATGAGTCCGGCAGGGATTACCAGTACCAGGATGTGGTCCGGAACCCGCGGGCACTTTATGAAATGATCGGCCGGGTCAAACCGATCATCGGGCCGAAGACCCCTGTGACGGTCCCGCAGATCTGGATCGACGGCGAATACATCGGCGGCGCGGACCAGTTGAAAGAGGTCCTGCAGCGAAGCGAAGTCGAGGTCAATCCGCACCGCGGCCGCTGCTCCCTCTCGCCCGGACGTTTGCAGACCGCATAAGAAAGCGTCGGCCTCCCGCATCCCTTTACGGCCTCAAGTCGATCAGGCACCCTTGGATAAGCGAAACCGAGGCTGTGCGGGGAAGCACGATGGCAGGTCAGTATTTTGTCGGCATCGATGGCGGCACGGAATCCATCCGCGCCGGTGTTTTCGATCTCGCGGGCACGCCCCTGGCCTTCGCCGCGACAGCCTACGAAACCCATTTTCCGAAGCCCGGCTGGGCTGAACAGAATCCCGGCGACTGGTGGGATGCGCTCGGCAAGTCGGTGCGTAAGGCCGTCACCGACAGCGGTGTTTCCAGGAACGAAATATCGACGATCTGCGCGGACACCACCTGCTGTTCGGTGGTTGCTTTGGACGCTGACGGTCATGCTGTCCGGCCGGCCCTAATCTGGATGGACGTCCGCTCCGCCGCCGAGGCTCGGCGTGTCGCAGAGAGCGGCGATCCGGCCCTGCGCGTTAATTCGGACGGCAACGGACCGGTTTCCGCAGAATGGATGATCCCGAAAGCCCTCTGGCTGAAGGAAAACGAGCCGGCGAATTTCGAGCGCGCCGCAACGATCTGCGAGTACCAGGATTACATCAATTTTCACCTGACGGGCCGGCGCGTCGCCTCCATCAACAACGCTGCTGTCCGTTGGCATTACATGGCGGAAGACGGCGGGTATCAATCGAGCCTGCTGAAGAAACTGGACCTCGAAGCCCTGCAGGAGAAATGGCCGCAAGAGGTGCTGCCTCTGGGCGAAATCATCGGCGGTTTAACAAAGAGAGCCGCAGATCATCTCAGCCTGCCGGAGGGTCTGCCGGTCGCGCAGGGCGGCGCTGATGCCTTCATCGCCATGATCGGCCTGGGCGTGGTCAGGCCCGGCAAGATGGCCTTCATCACCGGCTCCTCGCACCTGCATCTCGGACTCGCCGATCACGCCTTTCACGGCCGGGGGATCTGGGGCACCTACGCCGACGCCCTCTTGCCCGGCTATCATGTTGTCGAGGGCGGACAAACCTCGACCGGTTCGATCGTCGCCTGGCTGAAACGCCTGCTCGACCCCGCCGTCGGATACGATCGGCTCAATGCCGAGGCGGCTGCCCTGCCTCCCGGCTCAGATGGTCTGATCGTGCAGGATCACTTCCAGGGCAACCGCACGCCCCACACCGATCCTCTCTCTCGCGGCGCGATCACCGGCCTGACCCTCAGCCATGGCAGGGCGCATCTTTTCCGGGCGATGATGGAGGGCATTGCCTACGGCACGGAACTGATCCTGGAGACCCAGCGCGCAAACGGCTACAGGCCGGACGAACTGGTGATTGCAGGCGGCGTGACCAACTCGGATCTCTGGATGCAAATTCACGCGGACGTCTCCGGCCTGCCGCTGACGGTCACGCGCGTCGCCGACGCGCCGGCCCTGGGCTCCGCGATCCTCGCGGCCACGGCCGGCGGGGCCTATGGGAGCATCGCCGAAGCCAGCGAAGCCATGGTCCATGTAGAACGGCGCGTGGAACCTGATATGTCTGCGCATGCCGCTTACCAGCCCTCTTACGAAGCCTACCGCCTTGCATACGAGGCGAACCGGACAATCCTGGGACCTTTGGCCAAAAACTGACGATGGCAAAAGACGCCGTTCCAGGGCGTTAAGAAGGGGTCGTTCACACGCCCCGCTCATGCGGAAAGCAAGTACCTGGAAGCCGCCGGAAAAGAATCGACTCCCGCCGGCTTCGATTTGATTGATTTTCGAATCCGCTTCGCTGACACTTCGCGCAAGACCGCATGGACGAAGAGTCCGATTTGGAGATCACCCGCGTGAAAGCAGCCGTTTGCCGGACGTTCGGAACCCCGCTCGTCATCGAAGAGATCGAAATCGCCGCGCCGCGGGCGGGCGAGATAAAGGTCAAACTCTCCGCCTGTGCGATCTGCCACAGCGATATTCTCTACGCCGAGGGCGCCTGGGGCGGCGAGCTGCCGGCGGTCTACGGCCACGAAGCGGCCGGTGTGGTCGAGGCGGTCGGCCCGGGCGTCACGACGGTGGCACCCGGCGACCATGTGGTGGTCACCCTGATCCGCTCCTGCGGGCATTGCCACTATTGTGCGCAGGGCGCGCTCGTGGCCTGCGAAACGACATTTCCGCTGGACGAGAACACACCTCTCGCCTCAGGGAGCGGAGAGGCTCTGGGCCATGGCCTACGGACAGGTGCCTTCGCGGAGTATGTTGTGGTCGACGCGTCGCAGGCAGTCAGCATTCCAAAGGATATCCCAATGGAGTCTGCGTCGCTGCTGGCCTGCGGCGTGATCACCGGCCTGGGGGCCGTAGTGAATACCGCGAAGGTCGAACCCGGATCGAACGTAGTTGTCATCGGCACCGGCGGCGTCGGCCTGAACGCCGTTCAGGGGGCGGCCCTTTGCGGGGCGACGGAGATCATCGCCGTGGACCTGGCCGACGATAAACTGGAGGCGGCGCTGAAGTTCGGGGCAACCTCAACGATCAATCCGGCTAAGGAAGATACCGGCGAGGCCGTCCGCGCGAGGACATCCGGCCGGGGCGCCGACTATGTCTTCGTCACCGTCGGCGCCAAAGCCGCCTTCGATCAATCCTACAGCCTGATGGGCCCGACCGGAACGGTCGTTCTGGTCGGGATGCCCGCCAGCGGTGTCATGTCGGAAATCGATCCAGGCAGCATTGCGGCTTACGGCCAGAATATTATCGGATCGAAGATGGGCTCGGCGCGGATCCAGGTGGATATCCCCAACCTGGTCTCACTCTATCAGCAAGGCCGCCTGAAACTGGACGAGCTGGTTACAGGTCGTTACGCGTTGGAAGACATCAACGAAGCGATTGATTCGGTCAAACGCGGCGAAGCCCTGCGCAACGTCATCCTCTTTTAGAGATAGCACTCGTAAACGCAGAGCTCTTAAACGCAGAGCCCTTAACGCAGAATAGGCACGTTCGGAAAAGGCGAAACGCGCATGAAGATCACCGACGTCAAAACCTTCGTGGTGGGCAATCCACCGCCGCATTTCGGCGGCAGATACTTTATTTTTGTCAAGCTGACCACCGACAGCGGCATCTCGGGTATCGGCGAGGTCTATGCTGCCACCTTCGGCCCGCATGTGGTCGCGAAGATGATCGAGGACGTCTGCGAGCGTCACGTCATCGGGAGCGATCCCTTCAAGATCGAGAGGCTATGGCGCAATGTCTATGGCGCGGGTTACACGCTGCGCCCGGACGTTTCTGTCATGGGCGTGCTCAGCGGGATCGAGACGGCCTGCTGGGACATCGTCGGCAAGGAACTGAACAAGCCGGTCTATGAGTTACTGGGCGGTCAGGTGCACGAACGGCTGCGTTCCTACACCTATCTTTATCCGGGCGAGAACGAGACCGAAGATTTTTATCATGACGCGGACCGTTCCGCCGAACGGGCGGCGGAATACGTTGCCCAGGGCTTCACCGCGGTGAAGTTCGATCCTGCGGGCGCCTACACCGTTTATGACGGGCATCAGCCGAGCCTGGAAGACATCGCACGCTCGGTCGAGTTCGTCAAAAAAATCCGCGAAGCTGTTGGCACCAAAGCCGATCTTCTTTTCGGCACTCACGGGCAGTTCACCACCTCCGGCGCGATCCGGCTGGCGCGTCAATTAGAGCCCTACGATCCGCTCTGGTTCGAGGAACCGACACCGCCTGAAAACCCGGCTGAGATGGCGCGGGTGGCGCGGCAGACCTCGATCCCCATCGCCACCGGTGAGCGTCTGACCACCAAGTATGAATTCGCCCGCGTGCTGGAAAACCAGGCCGCCTCGATCCTGCAGATGGCCCTTGGCCGGGTCGGCGGCATCCTGGAAGCCAAGAAAATCGCGGGCATGGCCGAGACCTACTATGCCCAGATCGCGCCGCATCTCTACTGCGGTCCCATCGAAGGGGCCGCCAACATTCAGATCAGCGCCTGCACCCCGAACTTCCTCATCCTGGAAAGCATCCAGACCTGGGGCGGCTTCCATTCGGAGATCCTGAAAAAACCGATCCAGTGGGAAGAGGGCTACGTGATCCCGCCGACTGAACCCGGAATCGGTGTCGAACTGAATGAAGAGGTCGCGCTGGCACACCCCTATGAAGGCAAGGCCCTTCATCTTGAAATGTCGGAAACACCCGCCGGGGTTTAACAAATGGACGTTTGAATAAAGGCCCGAAGAACGGCTTTGAGCGAGGGAAAATAAAAAAATGAAAATCGGATTTATCGGTCTCGGCAATGTCGGGGGCAAACTTGCCGGCAGTCTGCTGCGCAACGGCTTCGATCTGACCGTGCGCGACCTGGACCAGACAGCCGCGCAGCCCTTCCTGGATCAGGGGGCTCACTGGGCGGATAGTCCCAAGGCCATGGCGGAAGCAGTCGACATGGTGATCACCTGCCTGCCCTCGCCCGCCATCTGCGCCGCGGTCATGGAGGCCGAGGACGGTATCCTCGCCGGGCTGTCCGAAGGCAAGATCTGGGCCGAGATGTCCACCACCGACGAGAGCGAGGTGCGCCGCATCGCCGAGCGCGTGAAAGCCATTGGGGCGGAGCCTGTCGACTGCCCGGTTTCAGGCGGCTGCCACCGGGCGGCGACCGGCAACATCGCCATCCTGGCCGGTTGCTCGCGCGAGACCTTTGAACGGGCGCTGCCGGTGCTCAAAGCCATGGGACGGCGGATTCTTCATACCGGTGATCTGGGCTCGGCCTCAGTCCTGAAGGTCGTGACCAACTATCTGGCCACCGCCAATCTGGTCACGCTTTGCGAAGCGCTGGTGACCTCCAAGGCCGCCGGGATGGACCTCAACACGGCCTACGAAGCCATCCGCATTTCCTCGGGCAATTCCTTCGTCCATGAAACGGAAAGCCAGGTCATCCTGAACGGCTCGCGCGACATCAACTTCACCATGGATCTGGTGGTGAAGGATATCTCGCTGTTCCAGGAGGTCGCGGAGCGGGCGAACGTGCCGCTGGAGGTATCCCCGCTGCTGAAAAGCATCTTTCAGGACGGCGAGCAGCGCTATGGTTCGCGCGAACTTTCGCCTAACATCATCCGACGCCTGGAAGAGGCAACCGGCCTGGATATCCGCGCACCAGGTTTCCCACCGGAGATGACCGACGACGAACCGGAAGAAGCCGGGTATGAGGTTAAAGTGCGGGGGCGCGAGGCCGCGTCTTGAGACAGCAGGCAGCCTCCACGCGAGCCAACCAGATGGCCCTGAATGCGTAGCATCCGCTCACCGGTCGTTGCCGTGGCGGCGATGTTTTTTCTGAACGGCGCTTTCTTCGGCGGCTGGGCCTCGCGCATTCCCAGTATCAAGCAGGGCTTCGGCTTGTCGCCCGACGCGCTCGGCCTGCTTCTGTTACTGTTGGCCGCCGGGGCCATTGTCTCCTTTCCCTTTGCAGGCGCCGCGACCGATCGTTACGGCGCAGCGAGAGTCACCTGGTGGCTCGCGGTCTTTTACGCAGCCGCGCTCATGATGATCGGCTTAGCGCCGGAGATCTGGGTCCTCGCGGCGACTCTGTTCTTCTTCGGTATTACCCATGGCGCCATGGATGTGGCCATGAACGCCTGGGGCGCGGAGGTCGAGCGGCGGGCAAAACGACCGATCCTTTCAAAGTTCCACGCGATCTTCAGCCTCGGTGCAGGCGCAGGCGCGGCCTTTGGCGTCGGCGTGTTGAAACTGGACTGGTCCGTCACCCAGCACTTCCTGATCTTCGCCATCCTGGCCACCCTGCCCTGCATGGCGTTGGCCACAATCGATTGGACCTCCGATAAAACCGCGAAGATGAGCGGCGGCAAACTCTTTAACCTGCCGAAAGGCGTGTTAATCCTCGTGGGCATCGTTGCCTTCTGTTCCGCGATGGGCGAAGGCGCGATGGCGGACTGGAGCGCGGTTTTCCTGGTCGAAACTGTCGCTGCGAGCGAAAGCCAGGCCGCGGCAGGCTTCGCGGTCTTCTCGATCGCCATGGTTCTTGCCCGCCTGCTCGGCCATCGCGCAATCCAGCGCCTGGGCGCGTTCCGAACGGCACAGATGAGCGGCGTCACGGCCTTGGCCGGCGTCCTGATGGCCGTTTTCGGCTCGGCCGTGATTCCTGTGCTCTGCGGATATGCGCTGATGGGGCTGGGCTTCGCCCTGATCATGCCCCTCGCTTTTTCGAAAGCCGCGAACGATCCCGATCAGCCCTCCGGAACCGCCATCGCCAGCGTGGCGACGCTCGGCTACGGCGGCTTACTGCTCGGTCCGCCCATCATCGGTTTTCTGGCGGAGCACACCTCCTTCGAGACCAGCTTTCTCCTGCTCGCCCTCCTGGCCGTAACGATTTCGCTCCTGGCAAAAGCCGTTCAACCGGCCCCATAAGGAGGGTCAATTCGTCGGATATGCGTGCAGGGAACAGTCGGTTTCCTGTGGCGGCCGGAAGTGATATTGAAGCGCCAACAGATCGAATTCCTCTCGGTCTTTGCCAGTCACTCCCGTCCGAGTTCATGCCGAGACAATTCTCCCTCTCCCCCCGCGTTCAAGGCCTGTTGCTGATGCTTTGCGCGGCCGCTTTGATCGCCGCCACGTCATTGATGGCAAAGGCGCTCGGCCGGGGACTTGGCGGGATCGAATTACATCCCGCGCAGGTTTCGGCGGGCCGTTTCTGCTTTGCCTTCGCCACATTGATTCCGATTTTGATCTGGGCGCGTCCGAGCTTTCGCGCTGTCCCCTGGCCTGTGCATATCGGTCGCTCGTTTTTCGGCTGGATCGGCGTCAGTTTCCTCTTTGCCGCCGCCGCGCAGATGCCTCTGGCCGATGCCAACGCCATCTCTTTCCTCAGCCCAATCGTCACCATGGCGCTCTCGATCCCTTTTCTGGGCGAGAAGGTCGGACCGAAACGTTGGAGTGCGGCGGCGCTCTCGCTCTTCGGCGCGCTGGTCCTCACCCGGCCGGGCACGGAAGCCTTTCAGCCCGCTGCGGTGCTGGCTTTGCTGTCCGCATTTTTCATGGGGATCGAGGTGATTTTCATCAAGAAACTGAGTGACGGTGAACCGCCCTTACGCATTCTGGCGATCAACAACGGCATTGGCGCGAGCATCTCGCTGACCGTCGCAGCCTTCTTCTGGATCGCACCAAGCCTGTCCCAATGGGTCCTGCTGGCCGCCCTCGGCATGACCATGGTCACGGCGCAGTTCTGCTTCATCCTCTCCATGCAGCGAGCCGATGCGAGTTTCGTAATTCCGCTGCTCTACGCGACGCCGGTCTTTGCGGCACTTTACGACTTTGCCGTGTTCGACCAGCCGCTGACGGCTTTGAGCGCGCTGGGCGTCGCCATTATCATCACCGGCGCGCTCATCCTGGTCCGGCGGGAACGCGCCGCAAAGCTTCGGGCGCAGGCACAGAAGGACTAAATGGAAAGGCTCGGAGCCAGGCTTTAAGAGAGGTTCTTTGCCGCGTCCGTAAAGGCCTTCGCGCGCGCGGCAATATCCTCGACCGATCGACCTGGCTTGTAGAGCGCCGAGCCGATGCCGAAGCCCAGGCAGCCGGCGTCTGTGTAGGCCTGGAGGCTCGCCGGTTCGATACCCCCAACCGCGAAAAGCGGCAGCTCTGGTGGCAGAATCGCACGCATGGCCTTGGCTCCGGCCGTCCCGATCACTTCGCAGGGAAAAAGCTTAAGCGCTTTCGCGCCCGCATAGGCAGCGGCGAACGCCTCGGACGGTGTCATGCAGCCGGACATCACGGCGATGTTTTTGGCCACGGCGGCTTCAATCACAGCGGGATCGCTGTTCGGCGTCACAATGTAGGTCAGGCCCAGCTCGCTCAAGGCCTCCAGTTCAGACACACGGGTCACGGTGCCGGCCCCGAACTTCGCCTTGCTTGCATAGTTCTCCTGCAGGAGCTTGAGAGTGTCGTGCACATCAGGCGAATTCAGCGGCACCTCGATCCAGGTCATGCCCGCGTCGATCAGGGCCTCGACAACGCCCGGCGCTTCCCGGGGCGTGACGCCGCGCAGGATTGCGACCAGATAGGGGGCGCCTTCTTTGGAAAACATGGTCATTTTCTCCAGTTTAAAATTCCAGCAGCTCCGAAGCCTGGCGTAACCCCGCGATCACTGCGGTATCGCCGTCCAATTCTTCAACCGTCACATCGGCATGGCGCAAAGCCGCCCGGTAGAGCGGGACCAGCCCATGGGCACCGACGATTATGATGGGTCCTGGCGCCCCGACTCCCCGGCCAAACCTCGGCAAGGCTTCGCGAATTTCGAAACCGATCAGCAGGCCCGACAGGTACCCCGGACTCTCTGCCTTCGTCATGAAACCCGCAAGGATGTCCGCCCGCGTTGAGAAGAGCGAACCGGTCAGGCCTTCCGCGGCCTGCGCCACCTGCAAACCGCGCTCGAAGCCTTCGGGCAGAGCTGTTTCCGTCTCGTCACCCGTCTGTTCCATCAAACGCCCCAAAAGCGAGTGGCGGGTGAGAACGCTGTAAAGCTCGCCGGTAAAGTAGGTTGCGAAGTCCGTGCAGTGGCCGTCTTCCACACGCGCCCATTTGGCGTGAGTGCCCGGCAGGCAAAAGGTGGCATCGTTCCGCTTCAGGTGCCGCAGGGCACCGAAGATTTGCGTCTCTTCGCCACGCATCACATCGGCCTGCATCAGCTCGCCCCCGAGACACCGGTGATGGGTCAAGCCGGGCAGGATAAAGACCTCCCGTCCCGCCGCAGAGGCTACCTTTTGCGCGCTCTTAGGCAGGTCCGCCGGAGCCGCCGGGCAGGTCACGTAGGGCACTTCCGTCCAGCCGTTGATGCTTCCGACCATGCCGCAGAGCACGGCAGGCGCTCCCCTCAAACGGGCGTTCCAAGGTGCCGCCAGCTGGTCCAGGAGCGCCGGCATATCCTCCGGCTCGACACTCAGGATCCCCTGATCCGATGACTGACGTTCAAGGATGTCCCCCGACGCATCGACCAGAAAGGCGCGCAGGTTCGTGGTGCCCCAATCAACGAGCAATCGCGCGCCGGTTTCCGTCATCTCACCTGTCCCGAATCAGGATCTGTCAGAGCCTTGTATTTAGACCCAGCCGCCGTCGACAATCAGGCTTTGCGCTGAGCACATGCTGCTTTCGTCTGCGGCAAAAAACAGCGCAGCGTTTGCGATATCTTCGGGCTGAACGCGGCCTTTCAGACACATCTGTTCGTCCATTTGCCGTTCGCCTGCCTCATCGACCCAGAGTGCAAGCTGACGCTCGGTCATGACCCAGCCGGGCACCAGAGTGTTCACACGGATCCCATGCGGCCCGAGATCACGGGCGAAGGAACGGGTCATACCCTGTACAGCCGACTTGGAACTGGTGTAGCAGGGCATACCACCCTGGGCGAGCATCCAGGACACGGACCCAAGATTGACGATCGAACCGCCGCCGGCCTCGATCATGCCAGGCGCCACCGCCTGAATCGCAAAGAAGAAATGCCGCAGATTGACCGCAACCCGGTCATCCCAGTACTCCGGTGTCACATCGCGCCAATCGTGCCGGGTATCGTTTGCCGCGTTGTTAATCAAGGCTTCGAAAGCTCCGGTTTCCTTGGCCAGTTCGGCAATGGACTCGCGCAGGGCTTCAATATCCGTCAGGTCGCACTTGGCAAAGACGACCGTCGAGCCGGTCTCTTCGCGCAGATCGGCTGCGAGCTTTTCTCCGGCTTCACCGTCCAGATCCAAAAATGCCGTTTTCGATCCCTGACGGGCGAAAGCCTCAACCATGGCCTTGCCAATGCCTGACGCACCGCCGGTGATCAGAACAGGCTTATCTTTCAGGCTGTGAAACGACGCAGCTTTCGACATCTTTTCTGGACCCTTCCGGCCGCGCTTGTCAGCGGCTGTTTGTCGCAGCGCCAAAGCGCGCCGCGACCATTAAGAGATTCTGCAACAATGACATTCTCCGCCGGAGAACTCTAGAGTGCGATGGCAAGCCAGCGCGACGCCGAGCGCACTCGCCTCACATTCTCCCAAGCGAGATGCCTGTCTTGCGGGAGAAGCGGAACATCGAGTAAACAAGAGCTCGAAGTCGATAATTTGTAATATGTATTATTAATGACTTCAAGTTCACTCTTGCCCGAAAACCGGGCTTCCTGGATTGTGAATCCTGAAGGGACGACAGAGTACCCGTGCAGAAACTGCCTTGACGCAAAGCGCCCACAACATCGATCGTCCAGTGAGAATGGTGCAGGTGGCAACCCGATACCGCCCAGAACAGTTGCAAACTCACGGTCCGTTTTAGAAGGAAAGAGCATTGGAGATACAGCGCAAACGCTTGAACCTCCGCGACACCGTTGTCGAGGCGCTCGCGGTACGGATCATTACCGGGACCTATGTTCCGGGCACGGCTTTGCCCCACGAAACCAATCTGCTCGAGGAATTCGCGGTCAGCCGAACCTGCCTGCGCGAAGCTCTCCAGCTTTTGTCCGGCAAAGGTCTTATCGTCTCGCGTCCGCGGATCGGTACGGTCGTGCGCGACCAGATCGATTGGAACTTCCTTGACGCGGATATGCTGCGTTGGCGCCGCCAGGTTATTCCGCCGCAGACCTATCTCAACGAGCTCTTCGCCATGCGCCGGCTGGTGGAACCGGAAGCGGCCGCGCTGGCGGCGGAGCGCGCAACGAAGGACCAAATGATGCAGATCCGCAGCGCTTATGAAGCCATGGGCGCCCGCAGTCCCCACTATTCGGACGACGCTATTGAAGGCGACGTCAAGTTCCACCGTTTGATCCTGACCGCCAGCGGCAATGCGCTCTTCTCCGGCGTAGGCGCCTGCATCGAAGAAAGCCTGCGTGCCTCGATCAGGTTGACTTCCCAACCTACAATCGAATCCCCGGACTCCCGTTCGCTGCACGGTGCCGTGATTGACGCAATCGAAGAGCGCGACAGCGAAGCTGCCCGCCAAAGGTCACATCAGTTACTGGATGTGACGCTCCAGTCCCTGAAAGATGCCGGCTACGCCCCCAACTAAGTGCGCCCTTAACTAACTACGCCCCGAACTGAGAATAGAGCCTGCGCCGCTCTCTTCGCTACGCAACCTGTCCGTCAGGACGCTGCAAACGCCGGTAGGTCGCCGGTGCCGTGCTAAAGTGACGCTTGAAGACCCGTCCAAATGCGGCCTCGGAATGATACCCGCTCTGTTCGGCCACCTGATAGATCGAAGCATCGGTTTCGATAAGGTTGCGGCGGGCAATCTGCATACGCCAGGCCGTCAGATACTGGATCGGCGTCATTCCCATCAACTCGTGAAACCGCATGGCAAAGGCCGTGCGCGACAGGCCGGCGTTTCGCGCCATGGCGTCCAGTGTCCAGGCCTCCGCCGGATTGCGGTGAAGTTCCGCGAGGCTGCGGCCAATATGCTGATCCACGACCCCTTTGAAAACCAGCTGCCGTTGGCCGTCGCCCGTCAGGTAGGCCCGGATTGCCTGGGTAAAGATGATCTCGGTTAGCTTGAGGGCGATGAGATCGCCACCCAGATTGGCGCGGCCCGCCTCGGCGCCGATCAGTTTCAGGGTTGATTCGAGCCAGAGCGTCGACGACTCGCCAAAATCCTTGATGTGCAGGTAGGGTGGCAGCTCCTCGATCAGGGGATGGGTTGCATCCCGGTCGAAGGCGAAATGACCGCAAAGCAATTGCGTCTCGTGACCACTGCCCTGCTCGCCGACGACCAATGCGCCTTCGCCCGTAAAACCGGCATCCGAGACGACTTGATCGACCGTCTTGAGAGGTCTCTCGGGATGATCCCGCATGCTGTGTTGCGCGCCGTGGGTAATGATCGCCAGATCACCCTGCTCGAGCAGCAAGGGCTCCGTCACGCCGTCAACAGTCAGCCAACAGCGGCCACGATGAACGAAGTGGAAGCGCGAGACGTTTTCAAAGGCCGGAACCAGGACACCCCAAGGCGGATTGAAGGATGTTCTGAAGTAGAAGGTGCCCTTCAACTTCAGCAATTCCAGGATGTCGCTCAGCAAGTCCATATCCAAAACCTCCGGTCAGAAGATGACCTCAAAAGTTCCGAAAAGCACTATGGCGCAGGCAAAGCTGTACGATCGATCAAATTTTCTGGACGTTCTGTGATCGATCAGGCCGTGCCATGACCAATCCGGCAGGATGCGTCAGGGCGCCGGAGCGATGGCGTCGGGACGGTGAGGTCAATCAATGGCAGTAATTCAACGCACCCGCCGCCAGGACGGCCCAGGGCTCAGCGCCGACGTCATCGATGGTTTTCACAACCCTGCCGCGTATGACATCGATCACGGCCACTTGGTTGGTCTCGACCAGCGCCACATAGACCTTAAGCCCGTCGGTGGTGGTTGCGGCGGTCTCGGGCATCGAAGGCAGGTCAAAGCGGCTGATGATGCGCTGTTCGAGCAGGTCGATCATGGTGACGCCCCTGTCCGCCCGGCTGAAGGCGAAGGCCACACTGCCAAAGAGCGCCGTGTTAACGCCCGTCATATCCCGAATTCCCTCGAAGCGCGCGGATTCTTTCCGCGTGCGCGCCGAGATCACCGAGAGGCTGTCATCGTTGCGGTTGGGCACCAGCACATACTGGCTATCCACCGTGGGAAAGCCGCGCCAATGTTCCCCGGGCAGGGCGATCGAATCAATCGCCGTTTCCTTTTGCAGATCGAGAATGCTCAGACCGCCGCCTTCGCGGTGCAAAGCAAAACCGTAGCGGCCGCCGGGTGTGCGGGTGAGATGCGCTATACCATCGGTTTCCGGAGAGGTGTTCTCGAGAGAGATTGACCTCGAAACCCTACCCTCGACGAGATCGATGACCGAAATTTTACCCGACGCACGGTGCGATAGGAAGAGGCGGTCTCCTTTTGCGCTGAACATGGAGTATCCGGGTTCCGGTAAGCCTTCGATCCGGTGCAATTCGCGCTGCTCATCCAGGGAAACGATCGACAGGGTGCCCCGGTCGTCGCCAACTGCGAGCAAGTGATCGTCCGGACCCAGTTCGATAAAAGTGGGTACGAAGCCCAGCTGCAGTTTAAAAACGGTCTCCCGGCTGTCAAAATCGATCAGGGACAGAGTCTGTAGCGCTCCATTGGTGGCAATCAGCTGCCGACGCTCTTTGGAGGCCAGAAGATGGAGCGGGACTCCGTCCGTCGAGATGCGGGAAATGACTTCGTCCTTGCGGATATCGATGACCGCAATCTCCGCCGTGGTTCGATTTGCGACGAAAATGAAATTGTCCATGGCTTCGCGCGCGGAGACGCCTGCCGCGGCCGAAAAAAGCACCAAAACCGCGAGCAAAGCCGCGGCACAGGCCCGCATCTTGGAGTGAAACGCCGCAGACATCGCAAATCCCGCCAACAAAGAGATCTTCAGCAAGAAACAATACATCACGCGCGCAAAATCCGATAGAAAGCAATCCTGCAAAGTTTCTTTCAAGCGACGTAACCCACGGCAAAGATCAAAACGGGCTATGTACGACGGCGATTCCTTTTACACATTGTCGAGTGGCGGCCAGGGCGGTCTTGCGCTTCTCTCGCTGTTTCTGACGGCTGCGATGCTTGTTGCCGCGGGACGCCTGTTCCGGTTGGTGCCGGACAAGGGTCTTCCCGCTCTGCTCGCCGCGCGGATTGGAGTCGCGGTCTTCATAATGTGGATCTTCGTCTGGCTGTCGCCGCAAGCCTACTATCTCTACTATCAGGCCATCTTCGACGGTTTGCCGTGGCAAATCGTGGTCCGGAATCCACCCGAATTCCACGCGATCTTTCAGCACGTCACCTTCAGCGGTCCGGCGACCCTCTCCGCTCACGGGAAGGGCGCCCTGACCTGGCTGCTCATTCTCTACGCTGCCGCCTGGCCTGTCTTTCAGCACCTCAGGCAAGCTCAAGCCAAGCGTCCGCGTAGCTGACGCATCGAAGCACGACCCGCAGACTCAGGATTTCTCCTCAGGCTTTTCGATCCCATAGGGCTCGTGCATGCGCTCGGCGGCGGCGTAAACGCCGATCGTTTTTTGAAGCCGCAGACGCTCCGCGTCCCTGCGCCGGAATTCGCTCACGATCTGCTCAACCTCCGTTTCGCTGACGCCCAGGCGCAGGAGTCCTTCGCGGCCCATCAGGACGCTGGATTCGAAGGTTTCGCGCACGATCAATCCGTTGGTCCAATCCATCAGCTCCATGACATGCATACGATCATAGGCACGAACGATGGTCTTGACCTTGGGAAAGGATCCCTTGATCCGTTTCACCATCTCGGTACAGGTGTCCTTGTCGTCGGCACAGACGAAGATCACCTCTGCATCGTCGGCGCCGGCAGCCCGCATGACGTCGATCCGTTGTACGTCGCCGTAAAACACCTTGGTGCCGAAGGTTCGGGCGATCTCGATCCTCTCGGGATCGGTATCGATCATGGTCGCAACGATCCCCCGCGCCGACATCAGTTGCGCCACGACCTGCCCGATCCGTCCGAACCCGGCGATGATCACGCGCGCATCCTCGACCTTGCGCACCGGTGGTTTCTCGCCGGCCGGCTCCTTGGCTGCCGACTTTTGCGCGATCCGCCCTACGATCGCAGTGGCCAAGGGTGTAAAGGCCATCGAAATCGTCACGCTGGCCGTCATGAGATTTGCGATCAGGTCGGAAAAGATCGCCCCCGCGGATGCCGCTGAAAAGAGCACGAAGGCGAATTCGCCGCCCTGGCAGAGGGTGGAGGAGATCATCAGACCCTCGATGTTTCCATTGCCGAAGAGGCGTGCCAGGACATAGAGAATGGCCGCCTTCACCGCCATGGCCGCTATCACCGCCAGAAGCACGAGCACGAGGTTTTCGAAGACCAGCCCCCAGTCGACGGACATTCCGACCGCCATAAAGAAAAGGCCGAGCAGAAGCCCGCGGAAAGGTTCGATATCCGCTTCTAACTGGTGCCGGAATTCCGAATCTGCCAGCATGACACCGGCCAGGAATGCCCCGAGGGCCATGGAAAGGCCTGCGGCATCCATCATCAGCGAGGTGCCGACGACAAGCAGCAGGGACGCCGCGGCAAAAACCTCGCGGGAATTGGCTTTCGCCACCAGCCGGAAAATCCGGTTCAGCAGAAAGCGGCTCAGCAGCAGGAGACCGCCGACCACGGCGACCGCCTTGAGTGCCGCCAGCCAAAAAGGATCCGCCGACTCTCCACCGACGGTGCTGAATATGCCGACCAGTGCCAGCAGCGGCACAACGGCGATGTCCTGGAACAGGAGAATGGCGAAGGCGGTCCGGCCATGGCGGGTATTGAGGTCACCCCGCTCCTGCAGGATTTGCAGGGCAAAGGCGGTCGACGACAAGGCGAGGCCAAACCCGGCGATGATTGATGCTTGCCAGCTCAGACCCAGCAGATAGGCCGCACCCGAGAGAACAAAACCGGTCGTGAAGACCTGGGCAAGACCGAGGCCGAAGATCTCCCGCCGCATGACCCAGAGGCGGCTCGGTTTCAGCTCAAGGCCGATGATGAACAGCAGAAGCACGACCCCGAACTCGGCGAAATGCAGAATGTCTTCGGCATTGCTGATAATCCCGATGCCGAAGGGGCCGATCACCGTGCCCGCCGCCAGAAAGCCCAGAACCGATCCGAGACCGAAGCGTTTAAAGAGGGGCACCGCGACCACCGCCGCCGCCATAAAAACGGCAGCTTCGGCCAGAAACCCCATTTCACCAGGCGCTTCCGTCATTTCAGAGAACCCACGGGAGTCGAACACGGACGGGAGTTCGCATCGCCCCGATACTTAGAGGACCTGAAAACCCCAACAACTCTTCGTCGATGCATCTGCCTGTTCAATCCCTCGAGCTTCGCCATCGCAGTGGACTGGTGACCGCGCGGACAGCACTCCACAGGCGGACATCCCGGACAGAGATATAGCGGACAAAGGCGATCCGCCCAAACCTAATCGCTTCCTGACGGGTTAGATTACCGGACTGCGTTACTCTTTTACCGCACCGGTCATCGAGGACACGTAATGCTCGACGAAGAAGGAATAGATGATCGCGACAGGCAGCGAGCCCAAGAGGGCACCCGCCATCAGGGAGCCCCAGTGATAGACGTCGCCATCCACCAATTCCGAGAGGACGGCCACCGGCACGGTCTTATTGGACGAGGTGCTGATGAAGGTCAGGGCATAGATGAACTCGTTCCAGCAGAGCGTGAAGGAAAAGATCCCGGCGGAAATCAGGCCGGGAACCGAGAGTGGCAGGACGATCTTGATCAGGATCTGCAGGCGCGACGCGCCATCCATCAGCGCACACTCCTCAAGCTCGAAGGGAATCGTCTTGAAGTAACCCATCAGCAGCCAGGTGCTGAAGGGTATGAGGATCGTCGGATAGGAAAGGATCAGCGCCAGCGGGCTGTCGAAGAGTCCGTACTGGAAGATCACGGTGGAGAGAGGAATGAAGAGGATTGAGGGCGGCACAAGGTAAGCCAGGAAGATCAGGCCGCCGATCGTCTGCGCGCCCCGGTAGCGAATACGCACGATCGCATAGGCCGCCAGAACACTCGCCACGACCGACAGGAAGGTTGCAACGACCGCGACCAGCATGGTGTTCCACATCCAGGCGGGATACTCGGTCTCGAACAGAAGCTTCTCAAAATGCTGCAGGGTTGGTGACGATACCCAGAGCGGATTGTGGTTGCTCATGTCCAGGAGTTCGCTGTTGGGTTTCACCGAAGTGGTCCCCATCCAGTAGAAGGGGAACAGCAGAACGAACATGATCAGGATCAGCGGCAGGTAGACGGTCACGAAGCGCGATTGCCGCGTGATCAGATAATCCATGCCTTCCGAATCGTCGGTGACCGGCTCGCGGGTTTTGGCCGTTTTCAGAGTCGCTTCAGTCATCGCTCTCACCCTGTTGCCACTTACGGCGTTGCAAACCAAACCAGGAGAACATGATGGCGGACAGCAGGAATGGGATCATCGCGGTGGAGATCGCCGCGCCCTCGCCCAAGTTGCCGCCAAGGATCGCGCGCTGATAGGAGAGGGTCGCCATCAGGTGCGTCGCGTTGACCGGTCCACCGCGGGTCATGGCATAGATCAGCTGGAAATCGGTGAAGGTGAAGAGCACCGAGAAGGTCATGACCACCGCAATAATCGGGGTCAGCAGCGGATAGGTGATATGACGGAACATCGCCCACTTGGAGGCGCCGTCAATGGTCGCAGCCTCGTAAAGAGACTGCGGCACCGTCTGCAACCCGGCCAGGAGCGTAATGGCCACAAAGGGCACGCCGCGCCAGATGTTGGCAAAAATGACCGAAGCCCGCGCGTTATTGGGTGTGCCGAGGAAATCGATATTCTGCTCGATGATGCCGAGCTCGATCAGCGCCCAGGAGATGATCGAAAACTGCGAGTCAAAGATCCACCAGAAAGCAATGGCCGAGAGGACCGTCGGAACGATGAAGGGCAGCAGCACGATGGCACGGATGAAGGCCTTGAAGGCGATGTTGTTGTTGAGCAGAAGCGCCAGATAAAGACCGATGGCGAATTTGATGACGCTGGCAACGATCGTATAGAGCAGGGTGTTGAAAACCGACAACCAGAAAACGCTGTCGCCCCAAAGCCAGACAAAGTTCTCGACCCCGATGAATTCGCCGGCGCGTCCGATCCGCGCATCGGTCAGGCTTAGCCATATACCGAGGCCAAGCGGATAGGCCAGAAAGAGAAGCAGGAATGCCGCGGCCGGCAGCATGAACCAGAGACCAAGAACATTTCGGTTCTCGTTGAGCCTGGTCCAGAAGCTGACCGGGGCGACCGCGTTTTGTCTCGCTGCGGCATCAAGCATATTGGCGGATTATCCCGAATGCGGAAAAGATTGAGAGCCGGTGCCGAAACACCGGCTCTCGTGAAGTTCAGACTATGACTTAACTTCGATAGATCCGTTTCGCTTTGCGGGTGGCCTGTTGCACGGCCTCCTCGGGCGTCGTCTGACCGGTCGCTGCCGAGGCCAGCATGTCCACGACGATGAAGTCGGCAAGCGCCGCCGCCGCCCGCTCACCGACCGACCCCTTGCCACCGGCGGTCAGCGTCCGCTTGGCACAGTCGCGGAAGATCGTGCGCTTGGGATCGGAGGTCCAGATCGGGTTGTCGTCGTAGCCATTCAGCGGATGAGTCAGATAGGCAACCGATCCGACCAGCCAATCGTCGTACTGCGGTTTGGACATAATGAACTCGAAGAGCGCCTTACAGGCATTGGGATACTTCGAATACTTAAAGGCCATCAAGGACCAGGCAACATGCAACTCCGTCGGTTTGCCGGAGACGCCGACCGGATAGAAGGCATGATCCATGTCTTCAGAAATATCCGTCATGCCCTCGGTGAGCGCTTTCTGGTAAATCGAGATTCCGTTGTTGGTGACCGAGACCTCGCCTGCCAGGAAGGCTTTGTTGTTCGAGCCGTCGTTCCAGGAGGCCGTGCCCGGGATCCAGGTGTCATAGAGCGCCTTGACGTACTCGCAGGCTTTGACCGCTTCCGGTGAATCCAGAATGACCTTGTCGTTCTCGTCGACCACATAGGCGTCGTGGGCCCAAAGCGCCCAATGGGTCCAGGCATTGCCGTCACCGGATGCGTGCCCAAGCGCCATGCCCATGGGGGTGCCGTTCGCCTTCAGGGCTTTCGACATCTCCAGGAAACCTTCGAGGTCTTCCGGAACGCTCTGGAAGCCGGCCGCCTCGATCATGGAGTTGCGGTAATTGAGATAGTTACCGCCAAAACAGATCGGAATGTTGATCCAGTTTCCGCCGTCGCCCTTGCCGTAGGTCTCCGCTGCTTCGACCCAGCCGCCATACTGGCCGCCCAGGTGGTCGGCGACGTCGGTGAGATCAATCAGCTTGTCGGGGAAAAGATGGGCCGTTGAATAGAGTCCCCAGATCAGATCGGGACCGGAACCGACGTTCGCCGCAACCGAAGCCTTAGGCTGGATATCATCCATGAACTCGCTCTCGACCGTGACCTTGACGCCGGTCGCCTGCGTGAAGGCATCGATCAGTGCCAGGAAGGCGTCTTCTTCGGATTGAATGAACCGCTTCCAGCGCAGCAGTCGAAGTTCAGCGCCGGCTTCCGGCTTGAATTTCATATCGGCGGCCCAGGCCTTGGCATAGCCGAGCAGTTGAGCGGGTGTCAGCGCAGCGCCTAACGCCAGTGCGGTGCTCCCTTTGAGCAGGGAACGGCGATCAATGTTAAACATCTATTTCCTCCCATTATTTATCGGTGCTTTTCGGCACCGTTTTATGACTTGTAGCGATCACTCCTTCTCCCGCTGCCCGGATCGGGCAAGGGAAGTCCTCTTCCTAAAGCCGTTGTCCGTTATCACTGTCGAAAAGATGGACAAGCTCCGGGTTTGGCTGCAGATGAATCTTCTGCCCTGGTTTCAAATCATGCCGCTCGCGGAAAACGGCGACCACATGGTCACCCCCCATATCGGCAACGACCTGAATTTCGGATCCCGTCGGCTCCACAACGACGACCGATGCTTCGGCGCCCTGGTCGGACAGGATAAAGTGTTCCGGCCGCACACCGTAGACTGCCGGACGGCCGTCACTGGCCGCGGGTGCACCTGCGCCAAGCGGCAAGTCAATTCCACCCTCGGTCCGCAGGCTCGCCGAGCCGTTCGCCCCGGTGATGTGGCCGCTCATGAAGTTCATGGCGGGCGAGCCGATAAAGCCCGCGACAAAACGGTTGGCCGGATTATCGTAAAGCTCCAGGGGCGCACCGATCTGCTCGACAATCCCGTCATGCATGACAACGATCTTATCCGCCATGGTCATGGCTTCGATCTGATCATGAGTCACATAGACCGTGGTCGTGCGCAGGCGCTGATGCAGCTCCTTGATCTCGGTGCGCATCTGGACCCGCAACTTGGCATCAAGGTTGGAGAGCGGCTCGTCGAACAAAAAAACCTGCGGATCGCGAACGATCGCCCGCCCCATGGCCACGCGCTGACGCTGACCGCCCGAGAGCTGGCGCGGGTAGCGATCCAGCAGCGGCATGAGGCCAAGTATTTCCGCGGCGATGTGGACGCGCTCGGTCACGATTGAATTTTCCGTGCGTCGAAGCCGCAGCGAGAACGCCATGTTCTCCGAGACCGTCATGTGGGGATAGAGGGCGTAATTCTGGAACACCATGGCGATGTCCCGCTCTTTCGGGGGCATCTGGTTCACAACCCGCTCACCGATAGAAATTTCGCCGGACGTGATTTTTTCCAGGCCAGCGATCATGCGAAGGAGCGTAGATTTCCCACAGCCGGAGGGACCGACGAGAATGACGAATTCGCCGTCTTCGATCGAAATATCAACGCCGTGAATAATCTCTACTGGACCGAACGATTTCCGAACATCGTGGATACCAACCGAAGCCATCGTGCCACGCTCTCCCCTCGATTTGGACCGAATTCAACGCCGGCCTTCTCAATCCCGCTTATACCGCGTTTACGGATTCAGTAATGTACACATTATTATAAAATCGTCGCCACGTCTAATTCTTCGCCAGTTTGTAGGCTCTCGAATGTTTGTGCAGCCTGCGCCCCGCTCCTGTCGCGATTGATGTTAAACCATTGGCAAAACTATAATATTCAGATTTCAGCAACGGAAGCCATAGGACTTTCGTTGACGCGGCGAACCGCACCTAGGTTCGCGCGCTGACCTCCTTTTGCGGCGCTTCGATCACATCAAAGCTGCGGTCTGACATCGCCTTTTGGACCTGATAGATCGATCCGACCTGGGGCGGTTTGGGGATCGGCAAGCGCACAGGAACCGGCTCCAGACGCGGGGCGATCGTCGGCTCACCGCAGAGGATCCGGGTATCATAGTCTTCCAAGCTCCCCATCTCACTGAAGGAGCCCTGAAGCGGCCAGGCATCAACTGCCGTCATTTCATAGAGCAACAGGGCACGATCCCGCGCGGAGCGGTTCAGGTCCGAGCCGTGGACCGTGCGGCCGTGATGAATGGAGATCGACCCGGCAGGTGCCGTCAGCGCAACTGCGTCCTCAGGCTTCAGACCGGATTTTTCGAGCGACATCGCACCGCAGAAATATCCCCCGGCATGATGATCGAAAATCTCGCCCCTGTGACTCCCGGGGTAGACCAGAAGAGGGCCGTTTTCCGGTCCAACGTCGTCCAGCATCACGCCGACGGCCAGGACGTCGTCGTTGGTGTGAGGATAAAAGGCCCAATCCTGATGCCATTCGACGGCTGCGCCGTACCCGGCGGATTTCAGATTGAGTTTGCTGGTGTGCAGGCGCACCGAATCTCCGATCAGTGCTCGAACCGGGTCGAGTATCCACTCACTGCGCATCAGGTTATCAAAGACCGGACTGACCGCGTGGGGAAGTTTGATCCTGCGCACCCGCGGCGCGTCCGGCCGATGGCTATCCTCCAGATCGAGAACGTCGTTGCTCTCGTTCATACCACACGCGAGTTCGATAAAGCGTGCCAGCTCTGCCCTGGCGGCAGCGATCAGATCCTCCGGAATCTGCCGCTCCAGAACCAGGTAACCTTGCGTCCGGTAAAAATCGGTCTGTTTTGCGGTGAGCATACAGCTCTCCTATGGAACGCCGTTTGTAGCCTCTGATTGTTAACGATAACATAGCTCCATGGCCGAAAAAAGACGATAAGCTTCTCCTCCCAGCTCACTTCGCTAAACGCGCGTCCGCAAACAAGCTGCAAACGCCAGGCGTTACAGGAAAAAACATGATCGAAGATCCTCCCATTCTCACGGTTCAGCGAGAGATCACCCGCGCACCGGGAGCCACAGTCGCAGCTTTCAAAGGAGTCGCCACCAGCAATCTCATTGACGCCCTGGGCGGCACCGGCGCGCTGCACCACTCTATCAAACCTCTGGGCGTGACCGACGGTCTGCCTTTCAAGTTCTGCGGCTCGGCGATCACCGCGCTATGCGGACCATCGGATAACCTGGCGCTTTTTGCCGCTCTCACCCTTGCAGAGCCGGGCGACGTCATCATCGCCGGAACGGAGGCTTTCGAGGGCGCCGCGGTCGCGGGCGACCTCGTGCTCGGCATGGCCAGAAACAAAGGCGTGGCCGCATTTGTTACGGACGGGATGCTCCGTGACTACGAGGCCGTTCTGCAGGTCGGCCTGCCGGTCTACTGCGCGGGCCTCACGCCGAACTCACCGGCACGGACCGGCCCCGGCGCCGTCAATCTGCCCCTCGCGATCGGCGGCCTTGTGATCGAACCCGGCGATATTCTGGCAGGCGACCGGGATGGTGTGGTCGTCATCCCGCGCTCACGGGCTGAGGACGTAAAAGCCGCGCTGCCGGCGCTCCTCGCCGCGGAACAGGATCTCTTGTCAAAGGTCGAGGAGGGCCTGACGGTTCCCGGACACACCGAGGCACTCATGGCCTCCGACCGGGTAAACTATCTCGACTGATCCGCTTTAGTCATCGTCCTTGAGGCGATGTCCGGGGGCAGCGGTCTCCTGTGTTGCCGTTGCCATCAGGATTGCATTGGTGCGCCTCAAGGACTCCTGGTGCGTATCCCAGGCGGCGGGCGAGAGCGCGGCGTCGGGCCGTGGCGGACGGTCGAAATGCCGGTAATCGTCGTGGCCCCTCGCCGGCACCTTAAAGGTTCGCCCGCCATTCTGCCGGACATGTGTCGGGATATAGCGGATGGCAAAACCGACCCTCGGGTACGGGGCCCGGTTCGGTTCGGACCCATGAACCAGCCGGACGTGATGCAGGCTCATTTCGCCGGGCTGAAGCTCGATATCATGCGCCTCGTCCTCGCGCACATCGACGGCGATTTCCTGTCCGCGGCTTAACATGTTGGTCTCTGCGAAGCTGTCGATATGAGCCACCTGGCCCTGTGTGTGACTGCCAGGCACGACTCTGAGGCAACCGCTTTCGGAAACACTCGGCGTCAGCGCGATCCATGCGGTGGTGATCTCCGGCGGCTCCAAGCCCCAGTAGGTCGAATCCTGATGCCAGGACACAAACTTCTCGTCGCCCGGGTCCTTCAGGAAAAAGCCAGACGACCACACCAGCAGGTTTGGATCCAGCACCGCCTCGACCGCATCCAGTACCTTTTCGGAAAGCGCGAGATCGTAAAAGCTCGGCAGCAGCAAATGGCAGTTCGTACCCAGGAACTGCCCGGCATCAGAGGGATGTTCGCGCCGGAGCCGGGCGACCTCGTCACGCAGTTCATCGGCCTCGGCAGCACTGAGAACCGGGATCGGTGCCGCGAAACCATTCTCCTGATAGTCAGCAACTTCGAACGCCACGGACGTCTCCCAAACAGGCTCTCAGGCCTCTTACATTACCCTACCTGAAGAACATCGTCAGTTCCGGGAAGAGGAAAATCAAGGAAAGCACGAAGAGCTGCAGACAGATGAAGGGCAGGAAGCTGCGGAAAATGTCGACCAGAGAGATGTGAGCCGGCGCAACGGACTTGAGATAGAATGCCGCCGGGCCGAAAGGCGGGCTCAGGAAACTGACCTGCATGTTCACGCAAAAGAGAATCCCGAACCACACCGAGAGGAACGTCGGCGCGGCAACCAGGGCTCCCGTCAGACCGATTTCATCAATCGGCAACTTCAGCACGATCGGCAGGAAGACTGGCATCACCAGCAAAACAATGCCGACCCAGTCCATGATGGCGCCGAGGATCAGGAAGATCACCATCATCACCAGCAGAATACCGAAGGTCGGCAGATCCGAGCCGACGATCAGGTTAGCGACGTAGGTCGGGCCGCCGGCAAGCGAATAGGCGCCGGCCAGGGCCGTTGCGCCGAAGGTAATCCAGAGGATCGTGCCGGTCGATTTATAGGTCCGCATCAGGGCTTCTTTGACCAGGGTCCACGACATCTCGCCGCGGATCAAAATCAGCACCAGCACCGCAACCACACCCATGCCGGCCGCCTCGGTGATCCCGGTGATGCCCCCGTAGATCGAGCCCAGAACCACGAACACCACGGTCAAGGGCGCCAGCAGGCCGGGCAAGGCCCGAAGCTTCTCCGCCATGGTCACGCTCTCTCCACCTTCAGGCAGCGGCGCGAGTTCTGGATTCAGTCTTGTGCGCACGATGATATAGGCAATGTAACAGCCACCCAGAATCAGTCCCGGCACGAAGGCCGCCTTGAAGAGCGCATGGATGGAGGTCTCGGTAACCAGTCCGTAGATGATCAGAACGATGGAGGGCGGAATCATGGTGCCCAGGCTGCCGGACGCGCAGATGGTGCCGATCGCAAGGTTCTGATTGTATCCCAGGCGCAGCATGTTGGGCAGCGCGATCAAACCGAGCAGGACGACCTCGCCCCCGATAATGCCGGACATGGCCGCCATGATGATAGCCATGATGGCGGTCACGACGGCCAGACCGCCACGCGTGCGGCTGAGCCAGATGTTCAAACTATCGAACATTGCCTTGGCGATATTCGATCTCTCGAGCAAACAGGCCATGAATATGAAGAGAGGTACGGATATCAGCACATAGTCCGTAAGCAACCCATACATGCGCTGGGCAAGAATGTTCAGAATGCCGGTTCCAAATTCTCTGAACAACAGATCCGGGCCGAATTTCATGACCAGCACGGCGACGGCCAAAAACCCGGAAGCAAACCCGAGCGGCATACCGATTGCCAACAGGACGAAAATCCCGATCAACAAGACCAGTGAGATCGTTCCAATATCCATTTAACTTATTTCCCCCTGCCCCGGCTTATCTGGCATCAAGCGCACCGCCGGTCATCCCTGTACCGCTCGTTTCATCGTGCTCGTTTATCGCGTGGAATTGCTGTCGAGACCGACGCTATCGCTGTGTAGGATTTCATCGCTCAGCTCTGGCGTGATGTCTTCGACGATTTCGTGCGCCTCTTTGTCTTTATGCCAGTCGGAAATCAGGTTCATAACCGCCTGGAGCGCGATCAGCACGACCGTGATCAGAACGAGCGGCTTCATGGTCGCCGGGATGGGTGGGTCCCAGGCTGTGCCGAAGGCTTCCCATCGCATCAGCTTGACCCAGGCTTCGTTGAACCCGCCCCACACGACGGCGGCCGCGAATATGCAGATACAGAGAGTTGAGATCACATCGAAGATGCGCTGCCAGGTGCGTGAGACCACGTCGTAAAGCATGAAAATCCGGATATGAGCGCGCTGCTGCATCACATAGAGTCCTGCGAGCAAGTAGACGGCCCCAGCCACCCAGAGCGACATTTCGTTCACCCAGAGCGTCGGCTTCTCGAAGATGTAGCGCATCACCACTTCGTAAAAGATGATCGCCACGATAAAGGCGACGATATACATCGTTACGCGGCTGATCGCGATGGAGATGCGGTCCATCCAACTCGTGACTTCGTGTTCAACCATATCCTGCTCCGTCCTCAGCCTTCACCAAAAAGCAGGTTTCTGCGCCCGCTTTCTCCACTGCACTCATCGTCCGGGACGTGAAGGCCCCGGCACAAACTAAAGCACTAAATCGATCACCGCTAAAGCCCGAAACAGGGCAAGACCGGAGACGGGTAACTGCCAGCGGCAATCCACCCCACGCGCGAACCCGGGTTACAGCCCGTGTTGCAAGCCATCACCGCTGTCGGCGATTTGCCTAGACTTAGTGCTGAAAAAGAGATGCTGTGCCTCCCGGCAGGAGCGCACGCATGCGTGCAAGCTCCATGAATTCCTCCCTGCGAATGACTTTTTGCGCCGTCGGAAATGATATCTTTCGACTCAGCCTTATTTTCGTTAGTGCTAGCATGCTAGCGAACAACGATCAAGCCACGTGCCGACCGGTCTCGGCTCTGGAGGGGCCCGCTTGATTATGCAAAGGGAATTGGCGCCCGGGGCGAATCGGGTCGTTCCGCTCCGTCTTCACTTAAGATCGGCCTTCACTCGAGCTTTGCCCGGACTTGAAGAGCCATCCTACGCGCGCGGGCGCAGCTTCCCGGGATCGTAGAACGGCAGCGGCACATACTTCGCAGCAAGACGTTTAAGCTGGCCGTCGAGCTGGCCGATCTCAAAATCTGCCTGATCTTTCTCAGCATTCGTGGCCTCGACGGCGACTCGCGCCATGGCAATCGGATGCCCGAGATGCGGCGAGCGGCAGGCGCTGGTGACCACCCCGACCTGGGTGCGGCCGCGAAACACCGGATCGCCGTGACGGGGACAATCCTGCCCGGCAACGACCAATCCAATCAGTTGATTGCGTTGCGCCGAAGCGTTGCGCAACAGGGCCTCACGGCCGACGAAATCGCGGTCCTTGCTTTTCAGCGGCACGGCGAAACCAACCCCTGCTTCGAAAGGATCAATGCTATCGTCGAACTCATGTCCAGCCACAGGCAATGCCGCCTCGATCCGAAGAAGATCGAGGGCGTCCAGCCCCATAGGGACTATGCCATGGGGCTGACCGGCTTCCATGATTGCATCCCAGACGGCTGGCGCGTCCTCAGGCGCGGTGAAGACCTCATAGCCCAGTTCTCCGGTAAATCCACTGCGCGACACGAGCACCGCAGGCCCGTTGAAGTCACCAATCCTGCCGACCAGGAACCGGAACCACTTCAGCTCGTCGAGCCGCGGGTGCCCTTCTCCCGTCCAGATCAGCGATGAGAGCACATCCCTGGACTTGGGTCCCTGAGCCGCCAGATTCGAAAGACTGGAGGTCGCCGTGCGGACCTGAACGTCGAGTTCCAGCGACGCCGCGAGTTCACGCAGCCAGGGGGCCGCCTGGGCATCCCCCGACATCCAGCGAAAGCCGTCCGGCGACAAACGAAACAGCGTCCCGTCGTCGAACATCGCGCCGGTCGCGCGGCACATCGGACTATACAGGACCTGCCCGACCGCGGCGCGGCGCACATCCCGGGGCAAAGCATGATCCATCAGTGCCTCGGCACCGGGCCCGGTGATATCGACCTTTCCGAGCTGCGACATGTCCTGGAGAGTCACCGAATCGCGGCAAGCCCAGTATTCCGCCACGGCGCCGGATGCCGTGTAGCTTCCCGGGATCCAGAAATCCTTGGCTGCGCGATAGTCCCGCGTCAGGGCCGAGGTCCGGGAATGAAAGGCTGTTTCCTTGGTCATCACCGCGTCGGAATCCGGCTCTGTACGAAATGCGATCGATTTTCGGAACATCTCATTCTCTTGATAAATACGAATCTGAACGTCGGTCGGAGTCCAGCCATTGATCGGCGAGGTATCGTCCGGACAGGCCGTGGAAACACACACCAGATCGGTCAGGGCCTTCATGAGGACGTAGTCTCCGGGCAGCGACCAGCCCTCGTCAGAGAGGATGACGTTACCGGCATCGACCTGCGTGTTGAAAAAGTAATTGATGGCCGGCCAGGCCGCGCGGGACGCCACGTCCCAGGGCCGCATGGCCTCGGAAATGTTGCTCGAACAGTTGACGTGGCCGGGAAAGCCCTTGTTCTCGTAGACCCGGGCCGTGCAGGCCAGACCGTAGGTATCGTGCCGCCCGCAGGTGTCCTGAATGATCTGAACCAGCGGCTGATTGTCCTGGTCGTAGAACTTGTCGGTGAGACCCGGGTTCGGGTAGGCCCGTCCGACCATGGTGCGCGTGACCGTCGAATCGATAAAGCGCTCAAGGCCTTTGTCCAGTGCCCGCGCAGCAAAGGCGATGAAATCGGAGCACTGCCGCCCGGCGATATCCAACACCTGAATGTATTCACCGGCTCTCACCTCATAAGCCCGGCCGCTTCGGCGCGGCACCATCATATCGAGACGTGGCTCCACGAGCGGCGGCGGCGGGCGAAACGCCGCTTCTTCGCCTGCTTCGCTTGAACGGGTGACGTAAACGCTCAGATCGCTCGGCTGCGGACCGTCGATCGGCGCGTCTGAAAAGTTTTCGTTCACAGTTTGAGGCGGCGCGGCAAAGAGCACGACACTTGGGCGGAGAGCCTCGAAAGAGACGGAGTCGCCGGGTTTACTCCTACTCCCCAAAACAGCAAATGCGGTCGTAGCCGCTTCGAATTCAATCCGGCGCCGCCGCAAAGCGGCCGCAAGCAGTCCGCTCAGCACCGAATGAAATCCTGACGTAGAGACAATCTGAAGTGCCGAGGGATCGCCGGAGCCAAGCGCTTCGGGATCCCAGTGGCCATCCGTCGCGAAACTGGTCAGGTGACAAACCTGTTGCCCTTCCGGATCGACGATTTCCAGTTTGTCACCGCTATTCAGCTCGAGAACCAGATGGCCTCTGGCCGGGACGAGATAACGCTCCCGTCTCGGCTCGGGATTATCAAACCCCGGACGCCGAACCGCGGCGGTGCTGCTGGAGCTTTGCGATACCGGAAAGAGCAAAGTCATCGAGCCTCAAGTGCTCCCTGGTAAGACTGAAACAACCGAAAAGATCCGAAAAAAACCGCCCGAAATACGCAATAAGCCGAAGGGAGAACTGCGCAATCGGGCGGCGGGCAGGTTTGCTCAGGGAAAACCTCAGCCGTTAATCCATTTCTCGACGATTTCCGGATTCTCTTCGATCCATTCCTCGGCCACGTCCTGCGGGTCGAGCTTGTCCCGGCCGACGGCAAGGATCCAACCGTTGACCGTATCCGGGTCGAGTTGAATGTTCTTCAGAAACTTCGCAACCTTTGGCGCGCGCTCGTAAAGTGACTTCGAAAAGGCCACCCAGACCTGGGCGTCTTTGTGGGCACAGCTAAAGGTCGAGGCTTCCAACCAGTCTTCACGATCCTTGGGCTGATAGACTTCCATACAGCCTTCCGTGAACTCGGGTTCGTCAATCGGTACGATATCATAGGCCGCGTGCAGCCACTCCGGTGTCCAGTAGTAGAAGAGCATCGGTTCTTTTTTCTTATAGGCACTGCTGAGCTGGGCTTTAAAGATCGCATCGTCGATCACGACCGGCTCCCACATCGCATCCAGGCCGTAGGACCGGAATTTGATCTGCCACATGTTTGTGGAGTTCCAGCCCGGCGCACCCGGCCAGTACTCGCCCTTGCCGTTTCCGTCTTTGTCAAAGAGCGCGACAACTTCTTCCTTTTTCAGGTCCTCGATGGATTTTATTCCGTATTCTTCCTGAACGTATTTGGGGATAAAGATCGCCTGCGTCCCACTGTAAGGTGTGGTGTTGTGATCGACCGTGCCGCGCTCGTCGATATAGGTTGCCCACTTCTCGCCCTGGTTCGGCATCCAGACGTCGGTATAAACGTCGAGCCCGCCATCACCCTTGTCCATACCCGCGAAGATAACCGCCGCTTCGGCCTTTTTCATTTCGGCTTTGCCGCCGAGTTTGAGTTCGATCACACCCTTCATGACGTAGCCGATCGCCCGCGCGCCGTCCCAGGACAACTCGCCGATGGCGATGGTTTCGTCGGCGAGCGACGGCCCCGATGCAACGGCGGTCATCACCGCCCCCGCCAGTGTTGATTTCAACAAGGTCTTCATCTTTGTCTCCATGTTTTTGACTCCCAGTTTTTTTTATTCCTGACTCGGCCCTCACCGAAGCCCGTGAAGGCTTTGTCATGAGTTATCGGATTTGCGGGCACCCTGAACGATCCGGTCCATGATCATTGCGCAGAGCGCAATTGCGGCACCGGCCAACAGCCCCAAACCATGTTCCACGTGCTGCAGGGCGAAGAGAACATCCTCTCCGAGTCCCTTGGCTGCGATCAGGGCGGCGACCACGACCATCGACAGACTCATCATGATGGTCTGATTGATGCCGGTCATGATCGAGGTCACGGCGAGCGGCAGTTCGACCTTCCACAGCAACTGCCGCGGGGTCGCGCCGAATGCCAGTGCCGCCTCCTTGACGCTCTCGGGTACCTGCGTAATGCCCAGAACCGTGAGACGGACCATCGGCGGCAGCGCGAAGATCACCGTGGCCAGAATGCCCGGCGGTTTGCCGACGCCGAAGAACGCAATGGCGGGGATCAGGTACACGAAGCTCGGCAGGGTCTGCATGATGTCGAGAACCGGCCGGATAAAGGCGTAGATCCGTGGTGACTTCGCGCACCAGATTCCGATCGGAACACCTAACAACACGCAGATCAGCGTGGCTGCGCCGACCAGCGACAGTGTGGACATCGATTTCTGCCAGAAACCGAACATACCCAGATAGAAGAGCGCCAGGGCGGTGAAGATCGCAACGTTCTTGCCGGCCGTCCGCCAGGCCACCAGAACCAGCATGAAGGCCATCACCGGCCAGGGTGTTCCGACAAAAATCAGCTCCAACAGGTTCAACACACCGCGAATGCCGATGGTGATCGCGTCGAAAAAAGTGACAAAGGTGACGGTCATCCAGTCGATAAAATCATTAATGCCGCCGGCGACCGGCTGCTGAATGTTTTTACCGATCGGCACCTCGCCGATGACCCAGCAGTTAAAGCGGTCCGCAATGCCGACTTCATCGCCCCTGCCCATGGCCCGCCACATGCGCCTGCATTCACGCAGCGTCGGCGCCACCTGGGTCGCGCGGTAAACCAGCATTGGGCCAATCGCCAGGATCAGCGAAATTCCCATCTGAACACGCGCCGAAGAAACGCCCGCGTTTACGGCACGGTTGATCCGCCAATTTTGGTACTGCCTGTAATAGAGTTGGTCCGCAAAACGCGCCGTCAGGAGCCGGCCACAGATAAAGACGCCGATGCCCCAGAGGAGATTGAACTCGCCGGATTTGTCGGGATCCGCGAACAATCCGCGCGCCATCAGCATCAATCCCGAGATATCGAGCAGCAACGCAATCCAGAAGTGAGTCCAGTTCCCGCGCCGCGCCCCCCAGAAGGGGCCTGAGATGAGCGCCGAGCGGTTGATATGGGTCACGCTCAAACGGTTTTGCTGAAGATGAACGAAGGTATCGCTGTAGTAGTCGGCTTTATCAGCCGCGAACTCGGAGACGAGCTTGCGCTCCTGAACGCTGGGGGCCATGTCCCCTGCTTCAAGGCTCAGTTCGGTATCTGCCGGTGTATCGGTCATCACGGCTCCCCCTGTATGCCGCGCAGCAATGCGGTTTTGGTGACGACACCGACCACATTGCCGTCGTCTTTGATAAGAATCGGATGCTCGCTGTCGACCGACAGATCGACCAGCGCATTGAGATCGGTTTCCGGATCGGCAACCGGACAGACAGCCTCGTCCAGTCCATTTCCGCCATTGGCCCTGTAAGCTTCGAGCGGCTGCATAACCGTGTGTGCGAAGACCAGCTTCAGACGCGAAATGCCCGCCACGAAGTCGGAAACATATTCGTCAGCCGGCTTGGTGACGATATCTTCCGGTGTGCCGATCTGTACGATCACGCCATCCTTCATGATGGCGATACGGCTGCCCATCCGGATCGCCTCGTCGAGATCGTGGGTGATAAAGAGCGTGGTCTTATGCATCACCTGGGAAAGCGCCAGGAACTCGTCCTGCAACTGGCGCCGGATCAGCGGGTCGAGTGCCGAGAAGGGCTCGTCCATCAGCAGAATGTCGGGATCCGCGGCCAAGGCCCGCGCAAGCCCGACCCGTTGCTGCATGCCCCCGGAGAGCTCGGAGGGATAGCGATCGCCGTAGCCGGTCAGATCGACCTTGGCGATGGTTTCGTCGGCGGCCATGCTGCGCTGATAACTGTCGACGCCGCGAAGCTCCAACGCAAACCCCACGTTGTCGCGCACCGTGCGGTGCGGCAGCAGTGCCATGTTCTGAAAGACCATGCCGATGGTCTCCGCGCGCAACTGCCGCAGCTCTTCATCGCCCAGAATGTTGACATCGCGGCCGTTCAACAGAATTTCGCCTGCGGTCGGCTCGATCAGCCGGTTGATGTGCCTGACCAGGGTCGACTTTCCCGACCCTGATAGGCCCATGATGCAAAATATTTCGCCCTGCGCGACGGCAAAAGACGCGTCCGCCACACCGACCACGCAGCCGAACTGCTGCAAGACATCGCTCTTCGTGAGATTGTCCCTGCGAATAGCTTCGAGGGCTTCATCCGCCCGGGATCCGAAGATCTTCCAGACAGACCGCACCTCAATGACCGGAGCCCCTGCATCCGTATTTTTCATAACCCGTCCCTGCGTTATCGCTTTATGTAACCGGTTACATAAAGCATAGTCGGAAAAGTTCTCCGGGCGCAAGGCACTTTGAATCATCACTTCGGCTCGGGTCGAGAGAGCTCGTGTCGAAAGAGTTCGGGTGGACGGGCTTGGGTCGAGAGAGCTTGGGTTGAACGGGCTTGGGTCGAGAGAGCTTGGGTTGAACGGGCTTGGGCGATAAGCTCTCGAAGGCAGGAAAAAAACACAGCTGATGATGCATCAGAAAATTCGGAAAAAAGTAATTGGGTAAGCAGCTTTCCGGGAGTGGCCGGCGCGCGACGGGCAGCGTGGGCGTGCGGGATGTGGCCAAGGCCGCAGGCGTGTCGACCGCCACGGTCTCGCGCGCGCTCAACCAGCCCCACCAGGTTTCCGAAGAACTTCGCAAACACGTGGCCTCGGTCGCCGCTGAACTGAATTACATTCCTGATCCGGCGGCCCGTGCGCTCTCGTCGCAGAAAACCTTCAGGATCGGCGCACTGATCCCGACCATCGCGAATTCCATCTACTCGCGCTTTGTGGAAGCCCTGCAACGCCGCCTGCGTCAGTCGGGCTATAGCCTTGTCCTCGCCAACTACGATTTTGACGAGAGTCTTGAGATGGAAGAGGCTCAGGCGCTGGTGGAATCCGGGATCGACGCCCTTGTGCTGGCCGGCGAGCAGCGATCGCCGGAGCTCTATGACCTCTTAAATCGCCGCAAAATTCCCTATCTCCTGATTTCGATTTATCTCCCTGACAGCCCACATCGCTGTGTCGGTTACGACAATCGGGCCGGCGCCGAGGCCATGACCCGCTACATTCTGGAACTCGGGCATCGGGAAATCGGTGTTCTCGAAGGTCCGTCTGGTATCAACGACCGGGCCCGGCTGCGCACCAAGGGCATTATGGACGCGCTGAAGGATTTCGGCGTCACGCTCCCCGCAACACGTATCACCGGTCGCTCCTTCTCCGTTCATAATGGTCGCGAGGGACTCGCCGAATTGCTGGAGGCCGCGCCGGAAATCACGGCCGTGATTTGCGGCAATGACGTCCTCGCCATCGGCGCCTTGATGGAAGCGCAAGCGCGCGGTCTGACCGTTCCCGAGGACCTCTCCATCTGCGGATACGATGGCCTCGACATTGCGCAAGACATGGTACCCCAGATCACGACCGTACATGTCCCCACGGCGCAAATGGGGTTGAAAACCGCCGAGTCGCTGGTGACCCTGCTTTCAGGCGAGGAAACGCCGCACAGCGTTCTGATCGAAACCCGCCTGGTCCCCGGTGGATCGACAGCGCCGCCCCGGTCGCGGTAACTCGAGAACTCAGTGCCCGCCGGTCACAGGCAGAAGCGCGCCACTGACGGCCCGCGCCTCGGGCGACGCCAGAAACGTCACCACCGCAGCCAGGTCCTCGGGCTTGACCCATTTGTCAGGGTCGGCGCCCGGCATGGCCGCGCGGTTTTGCGGCGTATCGATAATACTGGGCAGCACCGCGTTCACCGTCACACCCTTGCCGGCAAGCTCCGCCGCCATCGCTTCGGTCACGCGCATAACTACTGATTTCGTCGCGGTATAGGCGCCCATGCCCGCGACGCCACTGCGTGCAGCGGCGGCCCCGACCGTCACGACACGCCCCGCGCCCTGGGCGACCATGCCAGGCAACAGGGCCTTCACGGCGGACAGCAGGGTCTGGGCGTTGAGCCCCAGCATCTGATCCCAGACTTCTGCAGAGGTTTCATGGACAGGCTCGCCCATGTGAAAGCCGCCCGCGATCGCGCAGAGCACGTCGCAGGAACGGCCATCGGACAGAGCTTCCGCCAAGGCCGCGGCCGTCACCGCCTCGTCACGCAGGTCGGTCGCGAGTTTTTCGCGGGTGTCCGATGTGCCGGGAAAGACCTCATCCAGTCTTGCGGCATCGACATCGACCAGAAGCAAGCGAGCGCCTTCCGCTTCAAAAGCCGCAGCAACGGCCTGCCCCAGATTACCTGCCGCACCCGTGACGACGACGGTCTTGTTCTCAAATCTCATGACGCCTCTAGCCTTTCCTTGGGATTGCTGGTGCACGTGCCAATAAATTGGCACGGCCACACAGCAAGACTAGTGTGATGTTTCTGAAGTTCGTCACATCATCTGCGGCGAATTTTAGAGACTGAATCACACTAGATTCAATGAGATGGTGTCCCGTTGAATCTGAAATTCAATGAAGTGAATTTCAGATTCGAGATACTAGGGAAAAAGCAGCGCAACGTGCGTGCTTTTTAGAGGTTTTCAGATCGAGAAATACAGGATTCAAGCAAGACTTGCGGCCTTGATGCAAGAATGCATCGTTCAGCGAGTTTTAGGTCCGCCACACTACAGCCCTGATTTCCAGCGCTTCAGGAACAGAGAATTGGTCACGACACTGACACTCGAGAAAGCCATGGCTGCTCCGGCGAAGGCCGGGTTCAGCACCCCGGAGACCGCCAGTGGAATGCAGATCAGGTTGTAGATAAAGGCCCAAAAGAGATTCTGGCGGATTTTGACAATCGTGGCCCGCGCGACCCGCAAGGCAGCGGACACCAGACGCGGGTCCGGCCGCATCAGGGTAATCGCCGCCGTCTCCATCGCGACATCGCTGCCGCTGCCCATGGCAATGCCGAGGTCCGCCTCCGCCAGGGCGGGCGCGTCGTTGACGCCGTCCCCGACCATCGCCACGACCTGTCCCGCTGCCCTCAGGCGTGAGAGTTCCTCGACCTTATCCTCGGGACGCAGAGGGCCGAGCGCCCGGTCGACACCGAGACTTCGCGAAATGAGGTCCACGACAATCTGATTGTCGCCGCTGAGCATGAGGGTTCGGACACCGGTTTCCTGCAGCTGCGATATGGCCTCCGCGGAGGTTTCGCGCAGCGGATCACTCAGAGCAAAGACGCCGCGCAGGCTGCCATCGACGGCAACGAAAACCGGCGTCTCCCCTCTCGCCGCCATGCGATCGCCTTGGGGTTTCAAAGCATCCAACGCAATCCCGGCCTCCGCCATCATCGCTGGATTTCCGATGGTAAGCTCCTGACTTCCAACCTGCGCCAGAATCCCCCGGCCGGGACGGCTCTCAAAAGCGGTCACCGGCGACAGCTCCAATGCCTCCTCCCCGGCGCGGCGCAGAAAGGCTCTTGCCAGCGGGTGCTCGCTGCCCTGTTGAGCCGAGGCCGCCAGCTGTAAGAGTGAGACGTGATCGCCATCCAGAGCGGCAACATCGCTGATCGCGGGCAGGCCCTCGGTAACGGTCCCGGTTTTATCGAAGGCCACGGTGGTCACACGATTGGCATGCTCCAGCGCTTCGACATCCTTGATCAGGATGCCCGCCTTAGCGGCCGCGCCGGTACCCGCGACAATCGCGGTCGGGGTCGCCAGTCCCAAGGCACAGGGGCAGGCAATCACAAGCACCGAGACCGCCGCGACCAGCGCTGTCTCAAACCCTGCACCGGCAAACAGCCAACCGACCAGCGTCGCAACCGCAATCAGCATGATCACCGGCACGAAGACCGCGGAAATACGATCGACGAGTTGCTGCACCGGCGCCTTGCCACTCTGGGCGCGTTCGACCAAACGGATGATCCGGGCCAGAGTCGAGTCTTCACCAACCGCCCGTGCTTCCAGCTTTAGCAAGCCACTGCCGTTGATTGAGCCACCGATCACAGCCGCGCCTTCAGCGCGCAGAACCGGCAGGCTCTCGCCCGTGACCAATGCTTCATCGACATCGCTGGAGCCTTCGACCACTTCGCCATCGACCGGTATCTTCTCGCCCGGCTTCACAATGATGACATCGCCCCGCTGCACTTCCGCAATCGGCAGGACGACTTCGGCGCCGCCGCGCTGCACCCGCGCGGTTTCGGGCCGCAGAGCCATCAGCTCCCGGATCGCAGAGGAGGTGCTGCGCTTGGCACGGGCTTCGAGAAGCTTCCCCGCGAGAATCAGTGTGATCACAACAACAGCTGCTTCGAAGTAGAGATGGCCGTCCGCAAGCGCCGGCGGCAGGAGTCCCTCGGCAGAGAGCAAAACCGCAAGGCTGTAGAAGAAGGCCGCCGAGGTTCCCAGCGCCACCAGCACGTCCATGTTTGCCGCGCCCGCGCGCAACGCGCTCCAGGCGCCGAGATAAAAGCGCCGGCCGATCCAGAACTGCACGGGCGATGCCAGGACGAATTGCAGCCAGCCGGGAAGCCCCCAGTCCGAACCCGCCATCATCAGGAACATATGCGCCATGAACGGCACAGTGATCAAACCTGCGATCACAAGCTGCCAAAGCTCCGATGAAAGCCCAGCGGTCCGGTCCCCGGCATCACGCGCAGGCACATCAGGTTCAACGGCAGCGTATCCGGCGGCGCGCACGCTTTCAACGAGCGTTGCGCGATCGACACTTCCGGTCACATCAGCTTTTTCCAGGGCGAAACTGACATCGGCGCTCAGAACCCCCGGCACTTTGCGCAGGGCCTTCTCCAACCGCTGGGCGCAGTTGCTGCAGGTCATGCCCTCGATCGCGAAAACGTATGAACTCACGGGATTATCCAGTGCCGGGTTATGGATTCGACAGCAAGATAAGAGTTCCAGTCACTGGAAGGTCAAGGGGGGAGGCCGCCGGTGGAACCGGGACGCAAAAAGCCCTTAAAGCGCCTGTCCGAGACGGCTTGACGCTCGCGCGCTTCTCCGCTCCCATGGCGCCATGATGATCGTAGCCCAGATTACCGACACTCACATCAAACCGCGCGGCGTCCTGGCGTACGGCCGGGTCGACACCGGGCCCTTCCTGTCAGCGTCCGTTGCCCACATCAACGCGCTGGATCCAATGCCGGATCTCGTCATCCTGACAGGAGATGTGACCGATGGCGGCGCACCAGAGGAGTTTGATCACCTCCGCGACCTCCTGGCGCCATTAACGCCCCCGTTGATCGCTCTTCCTGGCAATCACGATAGACGCGAGACCTTTCGCGATGCCTTCAGGGATCGCATGGATATGCCAGAACACGGCCATCTCAGCTACGCGGAGGAGCGATTTCCTCTCCGGCTGGTGATGATCGACGATACGGTCCCCGGGCAACGTCACGGTGAAATCACCGCCGAGCTCGCAAACTGGCTGGAAGACACCCTGGCGGCGGCATCCGGCAAGCCAACCCTGGTTGCCATGCACCATCCGCCCTTCGTTACCGGGATCACGCACATGGATGTCCAGAATTGCCGCGGTTCGGAACGGCTATCCGCGGTTTTGAAGAAACACCCGCAGGTCCTGGGACTCGTCTGCGGTCATGTTCATCGCAACATCTTGACCTCCTTCGCGGGCAAACCCGCCAGTGTCTGCCCCAGTCAGGCCCATGCGGTCAGCCTCGCTCTGGCCCCTGACGCCCCTCCGAGCTACCACATGGACCCGCCCTCGCTGCATCTGCATAGATGGCGCGACGACGGCACGCCTTTCGGCAGCCTGCTCACACACCAGAGCTTTATCGGCGAGATTGACGGACCGCATTCCTTTTCGATGAAGTGAGATATCCCCCGCTCAGCCCGACGTTCGGATTGAGCGGCTGCGGTCTCAGTCGTTCGTTTGTTTCGCAGTCGACGAAACAGGCACCGTATTCCCGGTGGTGAGTAGAAACAGGGTTACGAGAACAATCGGGACCAGGATCAAAGCCGGAATAATGATCGCCGGATAGCCGAATGTGATTGCGGCAATCAACCATGCCAGCATGAGGTTCACCACAAAAGCGATCTTTTCATTGTCGCCGCCGCGCAGCGCGCTGCGCAACAGGAAGCCGGAGGCCGATAGAGCCAGGGCGATGACGAAATATAGAAACATGGACTCTCTCACTCAGCAGTTGGAAGCCTCTTAACGGGAGCGATACGCCAACCCGCCGGGCCTTTCCCCGGATATTGGGCACTGCCTCACTGCGACCAAGAGCGACCAACTGTCTCACCCTTCGGCGAATTGATCATGGGAAACGCGAAAGTTCCGGAGTTTGCGGGATTGAAGAGAGTTGGAGTTGGAGTTGGAGTTGGAGTTGGAGTTGGAGTTGGAGTTGGAACGGTTTGGCCGATCACTCCGGACGGGCGCCGCCGGAGCCGTAACCGCTCAGGAAGAGCCGGACGGCGGAGCGGACTGCCTTTTCGATCTCGGCATCATCCGGTTTTGGGCCCACGCCAAGAACGAGGCGAATGAAAATGTCGCTTTTCACCAGGGCAAAAAACTGCGCAGCCGCCAATTCGGGGTCCGGTACCACAAGCTCACCCTCGGCCTCCCGGACACGCAAATAGGTGGCGAGATCTTCAATCGAGCGCTTTGGACCTGCCCGGTAGAAAGTATCGCCCAACTCCGGAAACCGCTCGGACTCGGCGGCCGCGATGCGGAAGGTGGTAAGCACGATGTCGGAGGAGACGGTTTTTAGAAATCCCAGACCAACACAGGTCAGAACCTCTTCAGCCGGTTTGTTCGGAAGCTCATTGTTGACCATATCGGATCTGTTTTCACAGACATCGGTCATGACCGCTTCAAACAAAGCATCCTTGCCGGAAAAATAACTGTAGACGGTTCGTTTGGAGACCTCGGCGGCGGCAGCAATGGCATCCATGCTGGTCGCGCCGTAACCGGATTCCAGGAAGAGCTGCGCGGCAGCACAGACAATCGCGTCACGCTTCGGCGTCGATTCGACGCAATAGTGCTCCGCCGTATGACCGGCCGCCGTCTCCATGGCTCGCATGCTTCCGCCTTTCAGGACCCGTTCCTCCTCTTGGATCTACCGTGTCTCACCAACTGGCACCGGCACTTTGGCGTCAAACACCGAAGGACAGATGCAAGCGGCACCAGTGCCCTTTGCTCTGCACCTATTATGCATTTTTTTTGGAAAGATCATGATGACATAAATCAGCGTTGCGCGAATACAAGGAATTTACGCATATCCTACGGGTAAATCCTTACAATTCCCGCCACCAGACTGTGCTTTTATCTTCGCCAGCACTCGCAAAGATAGACTTGACGGATTTAAATTTCATATGTAAGAAATTTCTATCGCATGAAAGAAGAAAGAGAAGCTGAGTGCAAAATGACGGAGATGACCTGCTGGTGGTGCTCGCAGCGCTGGCCAATCCGCACCGGCTGCGAATTCTTGCCGCTCTTCGTAGAGATGGCCGGAATTATGTCAGCCAGTTGGCGCGCGAAGTCGGTATCAGCCGGCCACTCCTCCACCTGCATCTCCAGAAACTCGAGGAAGCCGGTCTGGTCACCAATGAGTACGAAGTTTCTGCGGAGGGAAAAGCCCTCAAGTTTTTTTCAGTGATCGACTTCAGCCTGACTCTGACTCCAGCCACTGTCGCGGATGCCGCCACTTCACTAACGCCGAAGACCACTCCGCCCCCATCAGCGGAATCGGACTAACAAAGGAATTCATCATGTCCCAAAGCGCCGACACCTTTCTGCTGCTCACAATCCTAACCCTGGTCACCATCCTTTTGATCTTCGGAATGAAGTACTTTGCTGCCGCTCGGCAGGCCCAGCAGCGTCTCGCGCACGAAGGCGCCTATCAGGAACTGGCTGACAAAGCAGCCGTTGCACAAACGGCGGGTGCCGCTACCCTCGCAAAGCTGGAGAACGACGTGAAAGAGATGAAAACGAAGCTCGCAGGCATCGAGAAAGTTCTGCGCGAAGTGGAATGATGGGTGACGCAACAGAAGACCTGCAGTCGGCTGCACGTCAGCAGTTACGGCGGATCCGCGCGGTTTCCCTGCTTGAGGGCGTCACGCTGGTCATTCTGGTTTTCGTTGCGGTGCCCCTGAAACACTTGGCGGGTATTGACGCCGCAACCGCGACCATGGGTCCCATCCACGGCACGGCGTTTCTGATTTACATCTGGACGCTTGCTCACACAGCTTCATTCTTTGGCTGGCGAAAAGGCGAAATTTTTCGGCTCTTTCTCTTTGCTGCTGTGCCTCTGGGCGCAGTTGCGAACGCACGCTGGTTAAAACACAAGGAAGCCACAGGGGCTTTCAGCAACTAAACGGACCGCCGCGATGGACTACCTCTGGCTCAAGGCCTTCCATGTCACCAGCTTTGCAGTCTGGATCGGGGGCATGCTGATATTGTCGCTTGCTGTCTCAAGCTTACCGGCGGCCACCGGCAGTGATGCAGCCGCGCCCTCCCCAATGATCGATGCAATATCGCGCTGGAACCGCTGGGTGACCTCACCGGCGATGCTGCTTGCCTGGGTTTTCGGCATCGCCCTCGCCGCTCAGGGAGACTGGTTCAGCGCACCCTGGCTCTGGATTAAGCTGGTCATTATCACACTGCTCTCGGCGCTGCACGGCGCCCTCTCAGGCCGGTTGCGGCGTCGGACAGGCATTTTGGACGCATCGCCGCGATCGTTTCTGCGTTTTGCGGGACCGGTCACAATTGCGAGCTTTCTCATTGTCACGATCCTGGCCGTCGCCAAACCTATTTAGATGCTCAGCCGCGCCGGCCTGCAACGCACTCGGCAAGCAGACACAAAATCTCGAACATGATGGTCACGCCCACCAGCGCCGTGTTGCCGCTGGGATCGAAAGGCGGCGATACCTCGACCACATCGCCACCAACCAGATCCAGGCCGCGCAGTCCCCGGATCATCCGCTGGGCATCGTGGGTACTGAACCCCCCGATTTCCGGCGTGCCCGTACCCGGCGCATAAACCGGGTCCAGTCCGTCAACATCAAAGCTGACATAGGTTTTTCCATCGCCGGCCACGCGGCGGGCTTCCGCGATCACCGCTTCGACCCCGAGATCGAAGTACTCCTCGATGGTGATGACCCTGATGCCCTGTTCCAGACCCCAGTCGTTGTCGAAGTCGCCGTAGAGACCACCGCGAATACCGATCTGGACTGTGCGCTTTGGATCCAGCAGCCCTTCTTCGATCGCCCGGCGGAAAGGCGTGCCGTGGGTGTATTTCGACCCGCCGAAATAGCGGTCCCAGGTGTCGGTGTGGGCGTCGAAGTGGACCATGCCGACCGGCCCCTGGTCACAGATCGCACGCATGACCGGCAGGGTGATCAGATGATCCCCACCCGCCGTTAAGGGCACCACGCCAGCGTCGTGGATGGATTTGTAGTAGGTCTCGACCCGGGCCAGCGTGTCTTCGATATCGATCGGATTAACCGGCGAATCCCCCAAATCGGCACAGTTGGCCAATTCGAAGGGTTTCAGCTTTGAGACGTGATGGACGGAGCGCACCATGGTCGAGAGATCGCGCATCTGCCGTGGCCCGTGCCGTGCACCCGGCCGGTTGGTGGTACCGCCGTCCCAGGGCACGCCACACACCCCGATCTCCACATCCTCCAGATCGTCCATCGCGATGTGCGGCAAACGCATGAAGGTCGGAATGCCCGCATAGCGTGGCAGAACCGCGCCTGACACAGGTTTAAAGGATCGGGTTTTCGTCTCTTGCGTACTCACTGGCGGCTCCCTGGCTTCCGTCGCCCGACCAGTGGGGCGCTTGTCAGGACAGACTAATCAGAACCGCCACGGCTGCAAGCAGGATCACACCGACCACCCAGACCATCGGGCTGAGGCCGCCAGATTTCTCGGGTGCTTGAGGGCTTGGCGCCGGGGCCGCTTCCTGCGGTGCGGGCGCAGCAGGCGCATCGGCCGCAGGAACAGCGGCTTCCGAAGCTGCCGCTTCCACAGCCGGTGCAGGGGGCTCAGCTTCCGCAGCTTCGGCGGGCCCGCCATCGACCAGTCCGGCAAAGGTCTCGAAGAAATCCTTCGCCATCTTCTTCGCGGTGCCGTCGATCAGGCGGCTGCCGAGCTGGGCCAGTTTGCCGCCGATATCCGCATGCACCTCATAGTGCATCAGGGTGCCGGCGCCGTCTTCCTCCAGGCGCACCTTGGCGCCGCCCTTTGCGAAACCGGCGGCGCCGCCCTTGCCTTCGCCGCTGATGGTGTAACTCTCGGGGCGATTGAGGTCGGAGAGAGTCACCGCGCCGCTGAACTTCGCCTTAACCGGACCGACCTTGGCCACGACCTTCGCCGTCATTTCGGTGTCGGAGGTCTTTTCGATCTCCTCGCAGCCGGGAATACACTGTTTGAGTATCTCCGGATCGTTCAAAGCATCGTACACCGCTTCACGCGATGCATTGAGCCGATATTCACCCGTCATATCCACCGGCAGATTCTCCTTACCTCACATAATTTCACGTAGCGCAGACTCCGGATCGCAGGAGATCTGTCAAGTTATCAAAAGTTCAACCCCGCTCGGCGGGCCGTCACTTATAATGGCTTTCCGGTCCGCAGGCTCGCGCGGCCGGACCTTCCTCATCGTCAGCTACATCTAGCCCGCGGCGACGCAGTTCGGTGATTTCCGCCAGGATTGAAAGCGCGATTTCCTCATGCCCGACGGCCCCAATATTGAGACCCGCGGGCGCCTTCAATCGCCGGGCAAGAGCCTCCTCCAGCCCCTGCTCGATCAGCTGGGCGGTCAGCACCTCCGCTTTCTTCCGGCTTCCGATAAAGGCGACATAGGAAACCGCCGAACCCAACGCAGCCGCCAAGGCCTCTCGGTCCCGCCGTCCCTGGGTCGCCACCACAATGAAAGACTGCTCCGGGCGGGTCAGGTCTTCCAGCGCGTATTCCGTCAGCCGGACATCCGCGTCCGCACAGCGCGCCTGCATTTCTTCAGGCGCAACGATGACAAGACTGTAGCCGAGCCGCCGCCCCAGTTCCGCGACCGCGACGCCGACCGGCGACAGACCTAACACAACAAGTTGCGGACGTGGAAGCATGGCCTCGATAAAGATCTCGACTGTCCCGCCGCTGGGACAGGCGCTCTTATAGAGTTCGACACCGTCCACATCGACCGGTGCAACCACCTGTTCTTTCGGACGTACGCGGATGAGACGTGCATCGGCGCCGCTCAGGACTTCCTGGGCTGTTTTGCGCACCGCGCCCTGGACGCAGCCCGAGCCGATCCAGCCAATGATCTCGCCACTCTGGCGCACAATCGCCTTCGCGCCCGCCTTGGCAGAAGTCGCGTCTTGGGTCCGCACCACTGTCGCCAGGGCAAAGGCTTCGCCGGTGGCGCGCAGCCGGGCCATCTCATCGATGATTTCGTTGCCGTCGGGACTCGTCATCACAGTTTCGCCAGATAGGGTTCGAGGGCCGCCAGGCTCTCCAGGTTATGCGCCGGCGCAAAGAGATCGATGTGCGGCAAGGCCGCCGCCATGCCGCCGGCCACCGGTTCATAGCCCGACCAGCCGATCATGGGATTGAGCCAGACGATGCGTTTGCAGCGCTTGCGCAGCTTTGCCAGAGACTCGCCGAGTTGTTCTGGATCGCCGGTATCGTAGCCGTCGCTGACCACCATCACGACACTGCGCGAGTTCAGAACACGCGCAGCATGCTGGCGATTGAAGGCCTCCAGGCTCTCGCCGATCTTGGTCCCGCCGCTCCAACCCTGGGAAATCAAGGTCATGCGCTCCAGGGCCTTCTCGGCGTTGCGTTCCTTCAAGGTCTCGGAGATGTGTACCAAACGGGTGTGGAAGACGAAGGCTTCCGCTTGGCGGAAATTGTCCAGCACCCCAAGGATAAAACGCAGGAAGAAGAGGCTGTAGTGGTTCATGGAACCGGAGACGTCCAACAAGACCACGAGCCGCAGCGGCTTATCGCGGCGCTGCCGCTTGAAGAGTTCTATCGGAGTGCCGCCATGCGCAATGTTGCGGTGAATGGTTCTGCGCAGATCGATCCGCCTGCCCTTGCGCCGCTCCCGCTCCCGCCGCGAGAGACGGCTGCGCATGCGTTCGGCGAGACGGGCCGTAAGGGCGTGGACCCGCGCTAACTGCTCCGGGTCATTGATCTGCCGCAGATCGGCCTTTTCGAGTGACTCCGCCTGGCTGGCGCCCCGTTGCCGGCTGCCCGGTTGTCCTGGGCTGCCCTCACTTTTACCCGCTGCCCGCTCGACCTCTGCCGCCAATACGCTGGGTTTTGCCGTTGGCCCGCTGCCCGGCAAGCGGCGCAGCCCTTGCTGGCCGGTTCCAGTAACGGCAATCACACGCTTCAAACCAAAGCGGAACCAGTAGGCGTCGAAAATTTCGTCGAAGCGTTTCCAGTCCTCCGGCGTCGTGCAGAGCAGCGCGCGCGTCCCCTGACGCAACTCGTCGATCGCGCGCATCTCGCCGTCATCCAGGAATTTTGCGGCATCCCGCATCTCCGCCGCCCCGACCGCGAAGCCGTTATCCCGCAGCGTACGCAGAAAGCCCACCATCCGGACCAGCGATCCGGGCGGAACAGGGTGCGAGCTTGCAGTCTCAGCAGAAGGCATTTCTCAGGCCACTTTCCCAACAATGCGTTCTGCGACTTCGCTGGAGATTGCCCGCCGGTCGTGATCGGTCTTCAGCAAACAGAGCAGACTGTCGTGCACCACTTCGGAATCGGCGCGAAGGTCATCGACATCCAGCCCCACCAGCGCCGCTGCCCAGTCGAGCGTCTCGGCCACGCCGGGTTTCTTGTCGATGTCTTCCTTGCGGATCGCCTGAACGAAGCGCACCACCTGCCCCGCTAGCCGCAGATCGATACCGGGCATGCGGGCCTGCAGAATGCGCACTTCCTTCCCCTCGTCCGGATACTCCACGTAGTGATAGAGACAGCGCCGCCGCAGGGCGTCGGAGAGCTCGCGCGTTCCGTTGCAGGTCAGGACGACATAGGGAATCGACTTTGCCTGGATCGTGCCCAACTCGGGGATCGAGATCTGGAAATCGGAGAGGACTTCAAGCAGAAAGGCTTCAAACTCCTCGTCCGCCCGGTCGATCTCATCGATCAGCAGGACGGGCGCGGTCTCCTGGCTGATCGCCTCCAGCAAAGGCCGTTGCAGCAGGAAGTCCTTCTGGAAGATGTGCTCTTCCTTCTCGGAGGTGCTGGCCTCCTCCTGCTCCCAGATCTTGATGGCCAGCAGTTGGCGTTGGTAGTTCCATTCATAGATCGCGGCGTTGGCATCCAGGCCTTCGTAACACTGCAGACGGATCAGGCGGGTATCCAGAATACGCGCGAGGCCCTTGCCGACCTCGGTTTTCCCGACACCGGCGTCGCCTTCCAGCAGCAGCGGACGCTGCAGCCGCTGCATCATCAGCACCGCCATGGCAAGCTGGGGGTCGGCGACGTAACCGGTCTCGGCGAATTGCCGCAGGATGTCTTCGCGCTCCTTTTTCATCGCCGCCTCCCTAGCCTCAACGCTTCTCTTTACTTGGTGAGACCGAGCTCATGGCACTGCTGCCACACCCGCCAGGCCGTATGGGGCATCGGCATATGCTTCACACCCAGATGCGAGAAGGCGTCGATCACGGCATTTGAGAAGGCCGGCACACCACCGACATTCGGGCTCTCGCCGACACCCTTGGCGCCGATCGGATGATGCGGGCTGGGAGTCACAGTGAAGTCGGTTTCCCAAACCGGCGTTTCGACCGCGGTCGGCAGGAAGTAGTCCATCAGGCTCGCGCCCTGAACATTGCCCAGTTCGTCGTAAGCGATCTCCTGTCCCATCGCGATGCCGAAGGCTTCCGTCAGGCCGCCGTGAACCTGACCTTCGATGACCATGGGATTGATCCGGGTGCCACAATCATCCAGCGCGTAAAAGCGACGGATCGAGGTCTCACCGGTGTCCACGTCGATATCGGCCACACAAAGATACGCGCCAAAAGGATAGGTCATGTTGGGCGGATCGTAGTAGTCGACCGCTTCCAGTCCCGGTTCCATGCCTTCGGGCAGATTGTTGTAGGCGGCCCAGGCGATCTCCTTCATGGTCGCCTCTTTCTCTGGCAGGCCCTTGACCTTGAAGCGATCGATCTCCCACTCCAGATCGCCTTCCGCGACCTCGAGCAGATGCGCTGCGATCTTCTGCGCCTTCGCGCGGATCTTCCGGCCCACCCGCGCGGCGGCGGCACCCGCCACCGGTGTCGAACGCGAGCCGTAGGTGCCTAGTCCATAGGGTGCGGTATCGGTGTCGCCCTCTTCAATACCTATGTCCTCGGACGGGATCCCGATTTCAGTCGCCAGGATCTGCGCATAGGTGGTTTCGTGGGCCTGCCCCTGGGACTTGGTGCCCAGGCGGGCGATGGCGCTGCCCGTCGGGTGCACCCTGATCTCGCAGGAATCGAACATGGCCACGCCGAGGATATCGCAGTTGCGGCTCGGACCCGCGCCAACGATCTCGGTGAAGAATGACACTCCAATGCCCATCAGCGTGCGGCTTTCACCCCGGGCCACCTTCTCGCGCTGTTCCGCTTGCTCGCGGCGCAGGCCGGCATAGTCCACCGCCTGCATCATCTGGTTCATGGCGGTGGGATAGTCGCCGCTGTCGTATTCCCAGCCGAGCGCAGAGTTGTAGGGGAACTGTGCCGGCTGAACGAAGTTCTTCAGGCGCAGCTCCGCCGGATCCATCTCCAGTTTCTGCGCCAGTACATCCATCATGCGTTCGATCATGTAGGCGGCTTCGGTCACCCGGAAGGAACAACGGTAGGCCACGCCGCCCGGCGCTTTATTTGTGTAAACCCCATCAACCGAAACATGGGCCACCGGAATATCGTAAGACCCGGTGCAGATGTTGAAGAAACCCGCCGGCCACTTGGTGGGGTCGGCGCAGGCATCGAAGGCGCCGTGATCGGCCAGCACATGGCATTTCAGGCCGGTGATCTTGCCATCCTTGGTGGCGGCCAGTTCGCCGGTCATGTGATAGTCGCGGGCGAAGGCGGTGGAAGAGAGGTTCTCGATCCGATCCTCCACCCATTTCACTGGAACGCCCAGGACGATCGACGCCACGATGGAGCAGACATAGCCGGGATAAACCCCGACCTTGTTGCCGAAACCGCCGCCGATATCCGGCGCAATCACGCGGATCTTGTGTTCGGGAATCCCCGACAGCAAAGAGGCGACCGTGCGCACCACATGCGGCGCCTGGAAGGTGCCGTAGAGGGTCAGCTCGCCCTTGATCTTATCCATGGAGGCAATCGAGGCACAGGTCTCCAGCGGCGAGGGATGGACCCGCTGGTAGGTCACCAGTTCCTTGACCGTAACTTCAGCATCCTTGAGCGCCTTGTCCGCGCCTTCCTGATCACCGATCTCCCAGGTGAAGATATGGTTGTCGTGCTTGCGCGCGCCATGTGCGCCCTCGGTCTTGCCCTGGATATCCTCGCGCAGGCAGATCGCCCCTTCATCCATGGCTTTAAAGGCATCGACGATGGGCGGCAGTTCCTCGTAGTCCACTTCGACCAGCTCCGCCGCATCTGACGCGATGTAGCGGTCCTCGGCGATGACGAAGGCGACTTCCTGGTTCTGGAACAGCACCTTCTCTTCCGCCAACACCGCCTGAACATCACCCGCCAGGGTCGGCATGTAGTGCAGGTTCAGTGGTTTCAGATCCGCCGCGGTCAGCACGGCTTTGACACCGGGCACCGCCAGCGCTGCTTCGGCATTGATCGACTTGATGCGGGCGTGGGCGTAGGGGCTGCGCACGAAGTCTCCGAACACCATGCCCGGCAGCTTTACGTCGTCGACGTAATTTCCGGCACCCTGGATAAAGCGGACGTCTTCCTTGCGCTTGCGGGCCGTCCCGACACCACCGAGAGTGGCTTCACGCTCTTCCAGTGTCATTGTTGCTGCATCACTCATTATTCAGCCGCCTCCCGCGTGGTCTCGTTCAGCTTCTTGGCCGCGTAGCGCACGGCCTTGACGATGTTCTGGTAGCCGGTGCAGCGGCAGAGGTTGCCTGAAATGCCCCAGCGGATTTCCTCATCGGTCGGATCGGGGTTTTCCTGCAGCAGACGGTGAGTGCGCATGATCATACCCGGCGTACAGAACCCGCACTGCAGTCCGTGTTCCTGCATGAAACCCTCCTGGATCGCGTGGAGCGTTCCATCGGCGGCGGCCATGCCTTCGACCGTGGTGATATCGGAATCCTGGGCCTGAACCGCGAACAGGGTGCAGGATTTCACCGAACGGCCGTCCAGATCCACCGTGCAGGCGCCACAATGGCTGGTTTCGCAGCCGATATGCGGACCAGTCAGCCCAAGATTCTCCCGCAGGAAATGAATGAGAAGCGTGCGCCCCTCGACCTCACCGGAAACCTCGGTCCCGTTCACGGTCATTTTGACTTGTTGCTTACTCATGCTTCTACTCTCCCGATCGCAATGTCACAGTCCCGGTTCTCTGGTGTCTTTCTCATTGCGCCCGCTCCCTGGCTTCCTGAATCGCCCGGCGCACCATCACGCCCGCCATCTTGGTGCGGTACTCAGCCGGCCCGCGGCCATCCGACGCCGGTTCTGTGATTCCCTCGGCAAGTGCGACGGCTTGATCCACGGTGGCGGCATCAATTGCCGTTCCCACCAGCGCATCCGAGGCGGCCTGGGCGTAGAGGGGCGTATCGGCGACATTGGTCAGCGCGATAGAGACCGAGACGCAGTTGCCGTCCTTCATCGACAGGATCACTGCGGCCGCGGCCGTTGCGTAGTCACCGACTTTCCGTTTCAGTTTCTTGTAGGCATAGCCGTGTCCGGCGGTGGGCTTGGGGAAGCGCACAGCGGTCAGGATCTCGCCGTCGTTCATTTCGGTGAAGTAAGCTGCCTCATAGAAGCTGCGCGCCGCAACCTCGCGGGAACCGTCCGGGCCTTGCAGGATGTAGGTTGCCCCGAGGCACTGCATCAGAGCAGGCATGTCATTGCCGGGATCTCCGTTGGCGACGTTGCCGCCCAGCGTTCCGCAGTAACGCACCTGGGGATCAGCGATCAGCAGCGCGGTCTCGCGAATGATCGGGCAGCTTTCGGACAAAACCTTCGAGGCGATCATCTCGCTTTGCGTTGTCATGGCGCCGATCAAAATATTGCCGCCATCCTCCGAAATACCGGTCAGGCTGGCGATGTCCCGCAGATCGACCAGATGCTCCGGCGCCGCGAGACGCAGCTTCATCATGGGTATCAAGCTGTGCCCACCTGCAAGGACACGCGCGTCGTCGCCGTGCGTTGCAAGTAGTTTTACGGCCTCGTCCAGCGAGTTGGGTCGGTAATACTCGAAATCGCCCGGTATCATGCCAGTCTCCTCATGAGCTGTGCTCCCTAGAAAGCGGTGGCACGCGGATGACCGAGCGTCAGGCGGAGAAGCTTGTTCCGTTTAGAAGCCGGGAGTGAAACCAGATCAGATCCTGATGCGGCATCGCCAGCGAACATAATCCTTCGCTGAAAAGGCCGCTTTTTACGGTGTCCGAAACCAATGCGCGCGCCTCGCCAGCTGGAGCCGATCGCTCAGGCCGAAGTTTTCCTCCCGGCACGGCTGGGTTTCTCGCAGGACCCTCTTCGCGTGCACGTTGGGGAGATTCACCCACAGGCCGCATCCCACCGCTAGTGCGCTGGCACGAAAATCGCCTATTTTTTAATGAAATGCGTTTCGTACACACCAACGACAAGGGCACGAACGTACGGCGCCCTGACGCATGAAGACAATCATCCAAGCGCCTTGAACGTACAAGGCCGGACGTACGCACTGAAATCATATGAGAAAAAGGCAGAGTGGCGGAAGTCGTGCGACAGAGAACTCTTTTCAGCTCTTCGCCTCACACGTACAAACCGCAGACTCTCAGTGGGGGAGCACGGCTTGCAGCAGGGTCACGTTTCCCCGGCTGACCGGTACAACACGATGCGTCATGCTGCGCAGCATGACGGCACCTTTTTCGTTTTTCCGCTCAAAGGATTCGATCGCCTCGAGTTTCACGATGTGGCTTCGGTGGACCCGCAGAAACTTTTCCGGATCCAGAAGCGACTCCAGTTCCGAAATCGAGAAGGCGCAAAAGAAGCTCTGCTCCGTGGTATAGACCTGGGTGTAGCGGCCGTCGGCCTGGACCGCGACAACCTCCTCAGCCTCGAGAAACAGAGTCTTGTTGTTGCTGTCGACGGGGATCTTGACCCCGGAACTTACCGAAGTTGAGGCTTCCTGAAGAGCTGCAGCCGGAAGCTCCAAACCCGCTGAAGCCATTGCCGCACCTCCGGTTTGCGTGGAGAAGCCCCGGTTCTGGCCATCGGGCAGTACGGAAAGGATCGCAAAGCCCAGAATAAAGAAGGTCGTTAAGGCGACGATGATCGCGAGTGTGGAGGGATCCAGTATCGGCTCCGCGACCGAAATCAGAAAACTCACCGGCACGAAGGTCGCGGCGCCCATGGCGACATAATGCATCCCGGCCATGGCCAAGCCCATGACAACCGCCGCACAAACGACCTGCCAGCGCTTCTTGTCCCGTGATGCCAGATAAAGCGCGAGTGTCGATGCCAGCACTCCGATCAGAACGGAAGCGATCACGAGCCACGGCGTGTAAGCAATCGTACAATTGGCGCGGACCGCGGACATTCCGACGTAGTGCATGGTAGAGATACCGCCGCCCATGGCGATACCGGCGGCCGCGAGTTTAAGGGGTGTCACCCGGCCATAACTGACCAGCGCCAGGCCTACGCCCGTCATCAGGATCGAAACCAGGGCCGATATCAGTGTGGTCAGAATATCGTAGTTGATCGAAATCGGCAGCTGCAATGCCAGCATACCAATGAAATGCATCGACCAGATGCTGACCCCGATCGCGATCGCGGACGCCGCGAGGATCGATTTACGCACGGCTCCCGACAGCAGGACCATACGTTCGACCATATGCAGCCCTGCGTAGGACCCGATAATGGCCACGGCGAGAGAAAGGGCAATTAGAGCCGGGTCATACTGAACCAGCATCAAATGTCACCCAGGACAATGATTTGCGAAGGGCAAGCCGCCATTTCACCTCCCTGCACCACCTCGCAGCCAGGACGGCTCTCCCCCACCGTGAGCCGAAGGCCGCGTTTTCCTTAGATTACCACTCTTGAGTGGAATCCTGAAATAAATCCCGATTGACGGCAAAGTGATCCCACCAGCATAAGAGAGCGCTGAGAAAATCTGAGCCGGGCAGGAGCCAGGCAAAAGTCGGGCAGAAGTCGGACAGGACAGCATCCGACTTTTTATCCAAAACCCGAAAGAGCGGGAGCCTTATAAAATGCCTGCGCCCAGAGCCTGGCAACGCATGCTGAGCGGACGCCGCCTCAACCTGCTTGACCCTTCACCATTGGATGTCGAGATCGACGATATTGCCCAGGGTTTGTCGCGTGTCGCGCGCTGGAACGGACAAACCTCCGGCGACTGGGCGTTCAGCGTCGCCCAGCATTCACTTCTGGTTGAAGAGCTGGTTCGGCGACTGGAGCCGGATACACCATCAAAGTGGTTGCTTGCGGCCCTTCTGCATGATGCGCCCGAGTACGTGGTCGGCGATATGATCACGCCTTTCAAATCCGCCATCGGGCCGGACTACAAAGCGCTCGAAAACCGCTTGCTTGCCGCCATCCATCTGCGTTTTGCTCTCCCACCAGTTACACCGCGCAAACTGGCACGCGTCATCAAGCAGGCAGATCGGACCGCAGCCTATCTGGAAGCGACCCAACTTGCCGGTTTTTCGCCGAGCGAGGCCAAACGGCTTTTTGGAAAACAGGTTGAGGGCGAGGAGATCCGGCTGACACCGGTCCAACCGGATCAGGCCAGGAACGCCTTTCTCGCCCGCTTCGCGGAACTCAGTGAATAGGCGCCCTGGGAATCCCTGGAAACACTGGGTTTGCGTCGTGGCATACCACCCGGTTACAATCGCGAGATTCCCTCGCGCCGCAACCCGCAACCCAATGTAACTCAGAAGACAAAGATGCATCGTGCCGCATAGTCCCATGCCACAGCCGATCAGAACGCCGCGCGCCGAGACTCGTCTTGCAGATCCGCCAGTGATCGCGCGCGCGCCCGGCAAGACAGCGCGGGATGAGAATTTCCCGGTCGGTTCCTGGCTGATTGAGGCGCGGTTGCGGCCCCATATCATGGCCTACTATCGCTTCGCGCGGGCCGCCGATGATATCGCCGACAACCCTGATCTGACGCCCGCCGACAAGATGGCACAGCTCTCCACTTTTGAAGAAGAGTTGATGCATGGCGGCGACCAGGACGCGGATGCGATTGCCGAAATGCGGAAGAGTCTGGCGGCAACGGCAATTGCACCCGAGCGTTGTCTCGATCTCCTTTACGCCTTTATGCAGGATGCCCGGAAGTCACGCCGCGAGTCCTGGGATGATCTGATGGCGTATTGCCGGCTCTCGGCGAACCCCGTCGGCCGCTACCTCCTCGATCTCCACGGCGAGTCGCCCGACATCTACCCGGCATCCGATGCTCTCTGCAGCGCTCTCCAGGTCCTCAATCATCTGCAGGACTGTGCCGAGGACTATGAGCGGCTCAATCGCGTCTACCTGCCCATGGATTGGCTGCTGGCCGAAGGACTGACCGAGGATATCCTCACGGCACGGCAAATGCCGGCCTCGATGCGCCGGATTATCGACCGAAACCTGGATGCGGTCGACGTGCTGCTTCAAAAGGCTGAGGATCTGCCGTTGCGCCTGACCAACCGTGGCCTCGCCATGGAATCGGCGGTCATTCTGAGACTGGCGCGGCGACTATCGGCCCGGCTCCGCAAACGCGACCTCCTGGCGAAGAAGGTGTCTCTTCGGAAACTCGACTTCCTCGACTGCGGTCTGCGTGGCGCTCTGAGCGTCCTGGCCAGCCGCCTCTTCACCAGCGGCTTGAGCAGCAACGGAAAAGAAGCGGACCCCCATGGCTGAGAGCCTCGAACTGCAGCAGGCCATCACTCACGACACGCCGGAAACCTATGTCCGCAATATCGTGGAGAAAGCGGGCTCGTCTTTCATTTGGGCCATGCGTCTCCTGCCGCCGTCGCGCCGGCACGCGATGTATGGAATTTACGCCTTTTGCCGCTGCGTCGACGACATTGCGGACGGACCGGAAACAGAAGCACAAAAGCACGCAAAGCTCGACGCGTGGCGCGATGAGGTCGAGCAGCTTTTTGCCGGAACGCCGAAACATCCGATCATGCGGGCGCTCCAGCAGGCCAAAGACAGCTTCAACTTACCCAAAGCCGAATTTTTAGCCGTGATCGACGGCATGGAAATGGACGCACGGGCCTCTATCCGCGCCCCGCTACGGGAAGACTTCACACTCTATTGCCGCCGCGTTGCCGGGGCCGTTGGACTGCTCTCAATCCACGCCTTCGGTGCCAGAGGCCCGGCAGCAGAAGAACTCGCCGTCGTTCAAGGGGAAGCCCTGCAGATCACAAATATACTGCGCGATCTCAAAGAAGACGCCGCGCGCGGACGCCTATACGTCCCGCGGGATCTGCTCCAACAGGAGGGGATTGAGGACACCGACCCCCTGACCGTCCTGAAGCATCCGAACTTCGCCTGCGTTCACGCGGCACTCGGCGCAGAAGCAGACAGGCTTTTTTCACGCGCACGAGAGCTCATCGCGCAATCCGCGGGCTCATCGCTCCGCCCGGCGCGACTGATGCTGGAGGTCTACGGCCGTTTGCTCGAGCGTGTGAAAGATACCGGCTGGCCGCACGACGAAAACAGGATCACGCTCCGGCGCACGGAAAAGCTCTGGTTGGTGCTCCGCTACGGGTTGATCTGAATCTTGAAGCAGGTCCACATCGTCGGTGCCGGCCTCTCCGGTCTTGCCTGCGCGCTGCGCCTGACCCGTGCGGGCGTCCCGGTCGCCCTCTACGACGCCGCAGCGCAGGCGGGCGGACGTTGCCGGTCTTATTGGGACAGCAAGCTGAAGCGGCAAGTCGACAACGGCAATCACCTTCTGCTCTCCGCGAATTATGCAGCTCTGGACTATCTGCGCGAAATTCGCGCGCGGGACCGCTTTGTCAGTCCAGAGCGCGCCAGCTTCCCCTTCGTCGATCTGGCGAGTGGTGACCGCTGGACGGTCTCTCCCGGTTTGAGTCCGCTCCCCTGGTGGGTTTTCCAGAACCGGCATCGGGTTTCAGGCACGAGCCCGTTGGATTATCTGTCGATCTTGCGCATCGCGGCGGCGCGCAGCGACGAGACTGTTGCCGAATGCCTGCCGAAGCGCGATCTCCTCTGGCAGCGCTTCTGGCAGCCCTTCTGCACGTCGGCTTTGAACACAACGCCGGAAGAAGCCTCGGCCCAACTGCTCTGGCGCACAATCCGCGAAACCTTCGCCAGAGGGGGCAAGGCCTGTGTGCCGCTGGTGCCGAAAAAAGGTCTCAGCGACAGCTTCCTCGAACCGGCATTGGAGATCGTTCAATCCGCCCCCAACCAGATCCTCTTCAACCATCGACTTCGCAGGTTGCACTTTGAGGGGGACCGAGTTTCTGCATTGGAATTTGGAGGCGGAAGGGTCGAACTCGGTGAGTCGGATGCCGTGGTAATCGCCCTGCCGCCGGGAAACGCCGCGCAGGTTCTGCCCGGGCTCAAAGCGCCGGACGACAGCCGTTCCATCGTAAATGTTCATCTCCGCCTCGATTTGGCCCCCGACACACCGCCGCTGCTGCCGGAGAACCTGCCCTTTCTGGGGATGGTGGGCGGAAGCTTCGATTGGGTGTTCCTGCGCGGCGATATCGCCAGTCTGACGGTCAGCGCAGCAGACAGGCTCGCCATGCAGCCCACCGAGGAGATTGCGCGTGTGGCCTGGTTGGAGACCGCGCAGGCGCTCGGATTAGACCCGAACTGCGAACATGAGGCCCGCGTCGTAAAGGAACGCCGCGCCACCTTCGCCCAGACACCGGCCGCCCTGAAGCTGCGCCCGGGCGCCAGAACCGCGTGGCAGAACCTTCTGCTGGCCGGCGACTGGACAGATACCGGCTACCCCGCCACGATCGAGAGCGCGATCCGATCCGGCAACAACGCCGCTGCACTGGCGAGCGGGTTTTAGAGCGTTTCACATTTATGTTGAAACGTAACTCCTCAAAAATCGCGTTCGAGATCAGCAACTTGCTGATCGAGAGGCAGTGAATTTTGAGTCCATCTAAATGTGAATTGCTCTAGCCGGATTGAGAACCCACCGATGAGCGCTCCAACAGGATCGCAGGACCGCCATGATAGCTTGTGCGGGCAAATTCCCGATAGCCGCATTTTTCCGCGACACGGATCGACGCAGGGTTTTCCGGATCGATGAGGCAGACCGTCCTGCAATCCGGACCGAAACGCGTTTCGGTCCAGCCCAAGGCTGCTTGTACGGCTTCGGTCGCGTAGCCCCGGCCATGGCACCAGGTGGCAAGCACCCAACCCATTTCGGGCGTACCCTCGATCGAGGGCTCGATATCGCGCTTGAAGTCTCCCAACCCGACCTGGCCTGCGAAACGGCCGGTTTCTTTTTCGATCAGGGCCCAATATCCGAAACCCATAAAGCTCCAGTGTCCGCAGGTGCGCAAAAACCGGTCCCAGGATTCCTCACGCGAGGAAACCTTACCACTGATGTGACGGACCACGTCCGGGTCCGCCCAGAGCGCCGCATGGTCATCGAAATCACCGAGTTGAAAACCGCGCAGCAGCAAGCGCTCTGTCTCGATCATCGGGACATCATCTGATGAGTGAGTCCGTGGGTCCACTTCGATCCAGCCTCTTTAGCAATGAAACGGTTCGCATTGCTCTACCCGCGCGAACGGGCTTCCTGCAAACGATCCAGCCATTGATAATACCAGTAGGTCGTCTGTGCCGCGACCGCGCCTATGACCCGGCCGCCGGTCCATTGCAGACCGTAGCGCGAAAAGAGCCGATAGCGGTCATCACGCTCTGCAATGGCGGAGGCAATCAGTTCACCGCCCATGGTGGTCGCCGCCATACCGTGGCCGCCATATCCCATGCAATGCCAGACACCGGGCGCATGCTGGCCCAACTGCGGCATCTTGTGTATTGGGTACCCCATCAAGCCCATCCAGGCATCCTCGGCGCGTACCCCGGCGAGTTGCGGAAACACCGACAGCAGATCGTCGATCATCTTCTTCGCGAGTTGCCCGGGTTCGCGGGTGCGGGCCGTGATGTCGCCGCCCCAGAGAATCCGTCCGTCGCCCAGCGCCCGAAAATAGTTCCCCGCCAGCCGGGTGTCGGAGATCGCGTAGGGAACCCGGATCGCTTTTTTCAGCCGGTCGCCAAGCGGCTCGGTTGTCATGACATAGGTCGCGACCGGCAGCGTGGCACCGGAGAGCAAAGGCTGCAAACCAGCGATGTAGCCGCCGCAGGCAATCACAATCTCCTTTGCCCGGACTGCGCCGGACGGCGTCTCAATTCGTTTTTGCGGACTCTCCAGGTCCAGCCAGACCGCTGGCGTGTCCTCGTAAAGTTTCACGCCCGCGGTCTCCGCGGCCTGCGCAATTCCCAGGGCGTAATTCAGAGGATGAAAATGAAACCCGGACGGGATGTAGAGCGCGCCATGATAGCGCTCGCTCAGCAGCACCTCGCGCAGCCGCTCACGCGGCCAGACCTCGGACTCGATCGCGAGAACCTCAGCCATGAAATCACGATCCCGGGCCAACTGCTCGGGATCATGATAGCGCAGCACTTTCATACGGCCATCGACCACCGGTATGCCGGGCAGCTCAAAGTCTTTGATACGCCGCCGGATCAGAGCCACAGCATCACGGCTGAGGTCGTAAACCTCCCGCGCCTGCACGCGCCCGAGGTCCTTCACGATTTGCCTTGGCGAGAGGGAGAACCCCGCGGATACAAATCCGCCGTTGCGTCCCGATGCGCCCCAGCCAACCCGCCTGGCCTCGATCAGAACAACCTTAACGCCACGTTCTGCCAAACCCAGCGCCGTAGACAATCCGGCAAGGCCGCCACCGATCACACAGACATCGGTATCGACATCACTTTGCAATGGCGGGCGCGCAGAGTGCGGCGTAATCGTCCGCGCGTAATAGCTATCGATGTACGCTGACGGTGAATCGGATTTAAAGGACACTCAAATCAACTGGTTTTGCTGTAAATATCGCGTCACAGCCATCCTAATTTAGGAATCCTCGGTCTCGCAAACTATTCCGGCTTCTGCGCAACGAAGGCACATTCCTCGGGATTCACGGCGTAACGCCGGTAGGCCTCAAGAGCGTCAAGTTCCATCATCTGAACGTCGAAGCCTGCCTCCTTCAAACGCCGGATATAGTCCTGCTTCTCGTAGAGTCTGACATGATCGGACTGACCGTAGCGGGCAATACGCTCTGCATTGGTGATCACGGATAAATCTTCTTCGGTCGTCTCGATGACCTCCGAATAAGGAACCTGCAGCAAGGCCTTACCCCCGGGCCTCAAAACCCGTTTGATTTCAGTCATCGCGACGACATCGGCAGGGATGTGTTCCATCACGTGATTACAAATGACGAAGTCGAAGCTTCCATCGTCAAACTCGAGTTTGGTCAGATCCTGTTTGATGATATTGGGCACGCCAGGCCGGTCTTCAGGGAAAAGATCACAGGCAACCAGGCGGCCGGTGACCGTCTTGGCAAGATACTCGTAGAGCCTCGGCTCGGGCGCGACATGCAATATGTCATGATGTGGAAGAAACCCCATCCGGTCTGTCAGCACGAGCCGCGCAAGGCGCTCCCGGTCCATGGAACGGCATACCGGGCAGACCACGTTATCGCGCAAGCCACCGGCGACGATCTTCTTCTCCTTGATAACCGGATAGTCCAGTCCGGCCCGCATGAACCGCGCGTGGCTCTGATCGCAGTAGACGCAGCTGAAGGTATCGCCCTGATTCTGTTTTGAAAATCGTCTCTCTCTAAACTGACGTCGGCGCTCATCAATCGCCTCCTGGGTTTTGAGCGGAAGCTCCGCCGCCAGGAAGGCCTTCAAGCCCTGCACCAAAATCATCCGCCGCTCCCCATCACGCACCCTGTCCCCATGACTACCTGCAAACAGCATATCCTAGTTCGCGGGCATCAACTATCAGTAAAGATTGGGTCTTCGGTGACCGTAGTTCTGGCTGCAGAAAAGGGCATTGCATCACCAGTAAAGGCAGGGACCGCCCCACCCGGACGGCCGGCCCGGCGGCGGTCCCTCTCAGGCCTTCAGCGCCTGCGCAACATCTTCTTTCAAGTCCTCGACATCTTCCAGCCCGACCGAGAGTCTGATCAGACCTTCCGTGATCCCCAAAGCCGCGCGCTCTTCCTCGGAAAAGCGCTGATGGGTTGTCGTGGCCGGGTGCGTGGCAAGGCTTTTGGCATCGCCAAGGTTGTTTGAAATATCGACATTCCTGAGGGCATCCAGCAGCGCGAATGCGCGTTCCTGTCCGCCCTCAACCTCGAAGGCGATCAGGGTGCCGCCTTTTGCCATCTGCCGCATTGCCAACTCATGCTGTGGGTGGCTGTCCAGGCCCGGGTAGATCACCTTGCGCATACCCGGCAGGTTCTCCATGAAGCCGGCAAGCTCAAGCGCGTTGGCACAATGCCTCTCGACCCGCAGATCCAGAGTTTCGAGGCCTTTGAGCATGACCCAGGAATTGAAGGGGCTTGCGGCGGGTCCGGTGTGACGGAGATTGTTGGTCAGATGGTCGTCCGCGAACTGCTGGGAGCAGAGAATGGCGCCGCCCAGACATCGTCCCTGCCCGTCGACATGTTTGGTCGTCGAATAGACAACGATATCCGCACCCAGTTCAAGCGGGCGCTGCAGCACCGGTGTAGCGAACACATTGTCCACCACGACCAGCGCACCGGCGGCGTGAGCCATCTCCGAAACCGCGCGCAGGTCGACGACCTCTAGGGTTGGGTTGGAAGGTGTTTCGAGGAACACCACGTTTGCAGGACGAGAGAGCGCTTTTTCCCAGGCGCTCAAGTCCGTCCCGTCGACAAACTCGCTCTCAACACCAAAACGCGGCAGGATTTCGCCGATGATGTACTGGCAGGAACTGAAGAGCGCGCGGGAAGACACGACACGGTCGCCCGCTTTTAACTGACTCATCATCGCCGAGTTGACCGCCGACATGCCGCTGGCCGTGGCCCGGCAGACTTCCGCGCCTTCGAGCAGACGCAAACGCTCCTCGAACATACTGACCGTCGGATTGGCGTAACGGGAATAGACGAAACGCTCGATGTCTCCGCTGAAGGCCGCCGCCGCCTCGGCCGCGGAACTGTAGACGTAGCCCGAGGTCAGATACATCGCTTCGCTGGTCTCATCAAAAGCGCTCCGGGTTAACCCGCCACGGATCAATTCTGTCTGCGGTCGTCTCGCTGGCTTAATATCTGTCATTGTCCTGCCGTGTCCCAACACATGCCCCTCACCGAAAGGGACGCTCCCTGCCAATCACGGATGTGAGGCGGCACGTCGCTTCGGTCGGAGGCCAAATAAAAAAACCGGCTGCAAAGTCGCAACCGGTCTCAATCCAGACACGGCCCTTTTAGCGACTTTTTTAACGTGGCTGCAAGCCGGCCGGCCCAAATCACCACGAAAACGGTGGTAGCATGCAAGGATCAGACGGGCAACGGAAAATAGTGATCCGCCAGCCCGAAAACGCTCAGGCCTGTTCCCAGGGCAGGCCTGCGGCCTTCCACCCGTCCACGTTACCCCGATGCCGCTCATCATCGTGCGGCCCCTCGAAGCCGCCCAGAATGTTGAAGCAGTTTTTGTAACCGGCGGCGGTCATGGCCGCTGCCGACGACATGGAGCGCACGCCGGAGCGGCAGAGCATGAGTATGGCATCGTCCTGGCGGATACCATGTTGCGCGACATCCTCCACGAAAGACCCGTTCACCTGCATGGACGGAAAGACCTGCCATGAGACCCGGATGACGTTCTTGCCGACCCCGGCCAGCGCGGGAAGCCCGACGAACATCCATTCCGGCTCCGTGCGGACGTCGACCAGCACGGTTCTGGCATCGCTCTGCAGCAGGTCCCAGGCCTGCTGAACCGTCATATCGCCTTTGTACTGGCCGTTCATAGCCTTCCCTTTCGTCGTGCAACCGCCTCGCCGTCCCGCCGCAGGATCTGCGGCCGATTTCGGTGGCGAAAATAACCAGAGGTAATCATGCAGATGTACCCAATACGTGCAAGGGTGAAGCCGGAGTAAAATACTGGCCCTCAAGCCCTGGAAACCAGCGTGGTACTTAGCAGATTTTAAGAGAATGTAAATGAGTGAAGCCCAATCATACTGCGCGTTTGAGCCCTACATGAGGCTCCGGAACTAACAGATTGGGGTGATTCTTCTCATGAGCGATATCAATGAACTCCGCCTTCGCGTGGAAGCGGCCGAAGAGCAGTTTGGCCTGGTCGACGACCGCCAGCGCAAATACGGAGAACGCCTCCTCAATCTGATCGACACGGTCGAGGGCGGCTTCACCCGCAAGCAGACTGAACTCGAGAGGTCCCAGTCGGAGATCGAGCGGATTACGGCCGAACTGGAGCAGGCAAACTCCGAGAACGAGCAGCTCCGCGGGATGCTTCATTCACTGTTGCTTGCGATCGAATCGAACAGCGAAGATCGCCTCGACCAGACCATGCACAGCCTGGACAGCGTTGTGACGGCTCTCACCGCCGGCACGGCTGGCGCCGGAGCCCCTGCCGCCGACGCCGAAGGCCCCGAGGCTGCCGCAGAAGAGAGCCCGGAAGAGAGCGCATCAGGTGAAACCCCGGCGGACGCGGAAGACGGCGCGGAAGACACAGTCGGCACGGCCCCTGAACCAGAGGTGATCGAAGACGAAGCGCCGATGGAAGATGCCCCCTCGGAAGAGATTGCTGCAGACGCGGGTGAAAGCGCGGAGCCGGAAGAGGCTTCAGAAATAGAAGAGAGCGCAGACGCCGGCGACGAACCCGTCGCAATGGCTGAGGCCGGAGATACTCCAGAGCCCGAGGCTGTTGCTGAAGCAGCCGAAGAAGATGTGACGATTACGGACGAAGGCGAAGAAGCTTCCGAGCCCGTAGCAGAAGAGCCAGAAACGGACGCGCCTGCACTAGAGGAGCCGGAAGCCGCCGCTGGGGATGAGGTTATGGCGCCAGAGGAGCCAGAGGCGGAAGCCATCGCCGAGACCGACGTCGCCGCAATGGAAGAGGCTGAGGGTGAAGCTGCGGACGGGATGGAACCGGAGGCAGAAGTAGCGGCCGACGCCGAAGTCGCCCTGGCGGAAGAGCCAGAAGCCCCAGCAGCAGAAGCTGCAGAAGCCGACCCAGCAGAGGCTGCAGAAGCTGCAGAAGCCGACGCAGAGCTCGATGTTGAGGCGGCTGCCGAAGCCATGCCTGAAGCCGCCGTGGCCGCCGTTGCGACCGACGAGACTGCCGCCGACGAGACTGCTGCTGAAGAGATTGCCGCCGAAGAGATTGCCGCCGAAGAGGTGGTTTCCGAAGAAGCCGATGCTCCGGAAGCTGCAACCGAAGAACAGGTCGAAGTCGAGCCCGAGGCCGCCGCCGATGCAGCAGAGGAAATGACCGAGGAAGCCGAGCCGAAAGCTGCCAAGTCGAAGTCACCGGTCGGCGATATCATCGAGCGCATCAGCCAGAAGACCAAAGACTTTCCGAGCCAAGAGGTCGTGATGGCAGACCTGGATGAAATCGAGGCCGGTGTTGCCGCCGCTCAGGACGAGATGGACGCCGCCGAGGATGACGGGAAAACCGCCGCCGCGTCGTAACCCCTATCTCTGTGTTGCCGAAGAGCCCCGTGCCGTCTCACCGGCGGCACGGGGCTTTTTGACATTCCGACAACCGAACTGTGCGCTGAAAACCACTAGATCTGGAAAATTACAGCCGCGAACACACAAGACTTGACAGGAATCTCAAGAAGTGGCGCAGTGTTTTCATTGGTGCAACAGAGAAAGGAGGTGATCAGATGTCTAACCTTATGGTGAGGCCCAGTGCCGCGGAGACTTCGATCACGTCCCTTGGGGACAAGGCCTGAAGTCACTGGTACCGGGTTAGCCGAATGGCAGATTGCGGACCAGAAATGCGTCCCTAGTCTCACCTAACGGTACAAGATCGACCGCCGAGCCCGACCGGGTTCGGCGGTCTTTCCTTTTGAAGGAAGCACCTTCCCAAGATGAAACCGGCCGGGCCTTCCCTGCACACAAAGCTTTGTGCGATGAGCGCTCCCGGCATCTGTCACAGGCTAAGGGGCTAGAACGCTTTCCTCGGTACACCCTGCCCTTGGTGCACCCTGCCCTTGGTGCACCCTGCCCTTGATGCACCCTGCGGCGCTTTGTCCTTGGTTCCTGAGGCTTGAGGAGGATAGACTGCGCCGTCGTTTACGAGATCAGACCAGCTTGAGATAGAACGCCCGGCGCAATCTCCCGTGCTTGCAACTCTGGTCCAACTGTAAGATTTAGAACGGATTCACACTTTTTGATCCGGTCTAGGGTGCCTCATGGTTCTTCAACGCCTCGCCGCGTGGATCGCACTGTTATGCTTCGCAACCATGGTTGCGCTGCCGGGCTTTGCCGCCTTCCTGCCCCAGGACGACGGTACGATTTCGATTGTCATTTGTTCGCCGGACGGCCTCAAAACCATCGAGATCGCTGAAGAGAGCGACAGAGGCACCGCCGAGAATCATCCGCGCTGTGATGTCTGTAAAATCCACTGCGGGATAGGAGCCGTCACTCAACTCAGCGGGTGGGTTTTCCCGCAGAGCGGCCAATCCTCAAAAACAGAGCGGCCTTCCGATGTGAAGGTGGCAAGACCGCTGACCGTCGAGCAGCGGTTGCCCCGCGGCCCGCCGGCTTCGAAAAGTTTGCGCCTGCAGCGCGCATAATCGTCCGGCAGGCCCCGCGCCGCCAGGCCGGTTTCCCTACGAAAAACCGATCGCCACGGACATCTGCGCTGATATTCGCAGATTTTCGGGAGCGACACCCGATAGTCAGCCCCCGGGTCCTGCATTCGCGGACCTGAGGCCTTCGGAGCTAAAAATTCGTTCGGTTTTCGAACGTCCCAGAGTTTGCAAAACATAATTAAGGCTGACCCGATTCGAGGGGCAGCCGCCCAGGAGATTAGAAATGCTGAAATTACGATCCCTCTCTATCGCTCTTATGACCGGTGCCTTCGTTCTGGGTGGTCTCGCACTGAGCAGCAACCTGCCCACGTCCGACCTGCAGGCTAACGAGTTCAAGAAGGGCGATCTGATGATCGATCATCCCTTCGCCCGTGCCAGCATCCCCGACCGTCCGGGCGCGGCCTATGCGACGATCAAAAACATGGGGGGCGAGGACGATCGTCTCGTTTCGGCCAGGTCTCCTAAGGCGGCACGGGTTGAGCTACACACCCATATTATGGAAAACGGTGTCGCCAGGATGCGCCCGGTCGAGGCGATTGACGTACCTGCGGGCGGGACGGCCGAACTCAAGCCCGGCGGTAATCACATCATGCTCTTCAAACTCGACAAGCATCTTAGCGAAGGCGAGACGTTTCCCCTGATCCTCTCCTTTGAAAAGGCTGGCGACGTTGAAGTCGAGGTGAATGTGGAAGCCATGGGCTCGGGTGGAATGAAGCATGAAGGTATGAAACACGGCGACGACATGAAAAAGACTCAATAGCTGCGCTGACTTTTGCTTGAGGCAGCAAAAGGGCGGTTCAAAAGAACCGCCCTTTTTTGTCGATATCCAGGAAAATGAGGCGCTGAAACCTCAGTCCAACTCGAAAACGCGGAGCAAAAATCCGTAGACCAGCGCGACCTCTTTCAGCCGGTCGAAGCGCCCGGACGCGCCGGCATGGCCCGCATCCATATTTGTCTTTAAAAGCAGCAGGTTGGAATCGGTCTTGAGTTCGCGCAGTCTGGCAACCCACTTCGCAGGTTCCCAATAGGTCACCCGCGGATCGGTCAGGCCCGCGGTCGCAAGGATATGCGGGTAGTCCTGCGCCGTGACGTTGTCGTAGGGGGAGTAGGAGGCGATGTAGTCGTAGGCCTCGGCCTCTGCGATCGGATTGCCCCACTCGGGCCACTCAGGGGGCGTGAGCGGAAGACTGTCGTCGCACATGGTGTTGAGCACGTCGACGAAGGGCACTTCGCCCACCACGGCCTTCAGAAGATCCGGACGCATGTTGGCAACGGCCCCGACAAGCATCCCGCCGGCGCTGCCGCCGTGGATGGCGATCCGGCCCTTACGCGTATAGCCTGCTTCAATCAGCCCCTCACCTGCCGCGACAAAGTCCAGGAAGGTGTTCTTCTTGGCGAGCAACTTGCCATCGCTGTACCAGTGATAGCCCTTGTCCATGCCGCCCCGGATATGCGCGATAGCGTACACGAAGCCACGATCGACAAGGCTCAGCCGGTTGGCCGAGAAACTGGCCGGCATGGAGTGTCCGTAGGACCCGTACCCGTACAGCAGCAGCGGCGCCGCGCCATCGAGCGCCAGGTCCTTGCGGTACAGCAATGAGACGGGTACAGCGGCGCCGTCGTGACTGGGCACCGTAATCCGGGCCGTCATGTAGTCGCCGGGATTATGCCCGCTCGGAATTTCCTGCTCTTTGCGCAAGACCCGCTTGCGCGTCGCCATGTCGTAGTCGTAGATCCTTGGCGGCGTGGTCATGGAGCTGTAGCTGAATCGCAAGACCGTCGTATCGAACATAAAACCAGGCTGCATTCCCAGGTCGTAAGCCTCCTCATCGAAGGCAATGGCATGTTCATCGAAGCTCGTAAGGTCTGTGATCACGATGCGCGGCAAGCCCTCGACGGTCTCCAAACGGACCATATAGCCAGCAAAAAGCCGAATGTACTTGATCAGGCGTCCGGACACGTGCGCGACCAGATCCTGCCAGGAGGCAGGGGCGGTCTCCTCAAGCGGACAGGTCGCAATCTTAAAGTCTTCAGCAGCGTTGATATTGGTGAGAATGTAAAACCGATCGCCGTGGTCCGCGACGTCGTACTCCACGCCAGTCTGACGCGGTGCGATCAGCCGGGGTGTATCAGCAGGCGCATCAGCGGGAATCACCCGGATCTCCGAGGTCGTGTGGTCGTGGCTGGAAATTGCCACGAAGCGCCCGCTCTCTGTCTTACCGACTCCAACGAAAAAGCCTGGGTCCGCCTCGCTGTAGACCAGCTCATCCCGCTTTGGATCCTCGCCGAGCCGATGACGCCGAACCTCGCAGGGCCGGTGATTGTCGTCCAGGATCGTATAGAAAAACGTCGAGCTGTCGGCGGACCAGGCGACATCGCCCTGAGCACTGCCGATTTCATCGGCCAGCAGTTCGCCGCTTTCCAGGTCCTTGATCCGGATCGTCGTATATTCCGACCCGCTGAGATCCACCGCATAGGCCAGGAGACGGTGGTCCGGACTGTGGCGGCAAGCGGCGATCCGAAAGAAACTGGTGCCCTCCGCCAGGACATTGCCGTTCAGAATCACCTGCTCCCCGGCCTCGCCGCCATCACCACTGGCCCGGCGGCAGAAGACTGGATGCTGCCCACCCTGCTCATAGCGATGGTAGTAATCGAAGGGGCCGTCCGGCGCGGGCACCGAGGAGTCGTCTTCCTTGATCCGGCCCTTCATCTCCCCGAAGAGATGATCCATCAGCGCCTTTTGTGGAGCCAAAACCGCTTCCGTATAGCTGTTATTGGCCTCAAGGTACGCGCGGATCTCCGGATCCAGGATCTCCGGGCTGCGCATCACCTTCTGCCATTCGGGATCCTTCATCCAGCCGTAGTCATCATGGCGCATGCGATCATGCAGGCTGTGTGCCTCCGGGCGTTTGGGGGCTTCTGGTGGCAACTGCATGACCGCTCTTCCTCGACTGACCTCATTCACAACGGGCATTCTCACCCGAACCAGCTTAAGCACATGTCCCCGATCCACCTGAACGTCAACCGCTAATCAAAACCCGCTATCCCTCTTCCCACGTGCGGCCATAGGGGAAAATCCGTTAAACCGCCTATCATTTAACGTAATTGTTAATTAATTAAATTGATAAATATAGCCCGCGATAACCAGACGACACCGCACCATCTTATACTTAACAAATTTGTTAAATAGAAGATGGTCTCTTGCAGCTTTCAAATCCGATTTCCTGTGTCACAGCTTGAGCCAACTCAAAGACGCCCCGGACCGTCTCATAGATTTGATCATGAAAAGCTCGCTGCCGGGGTCTAACCTGACGGACTTCGCGCCCTATATGGCAAAAGAGCGGGTTCACCTAGTCTCTGCTTAGGTGACATTGATCAAATTCCGGGAGATCTTAAACGTGGGCGACGTGATCAATCTGCGCCAGGAACGCAAGCGGCGGAAGCGCAATGCCAAGGAAGCTGAAGCAAGCAAAAACCGGGCGAAGTTCGGCCTGACCAAAGGCGAAAAGGCGAAAAACAAACTGGAAAGCGACCGGACGGAGCAACGGCTGGACGATCACCGCAAGGATGATCCGGAAGCTTGAGTAAATGATGCGGCCGGGAAGCGGTTCAGAAAAGTCCGCGCACGAACCAACGCATCGCTCGCGAACTGGTTCGGCTCACGGAGCCAAAGCCCCTCATACTCTCGAGATTTCTGCTCGGAGATCAGAACGTCGGCCGGTAATTCGTGAAGAGTAGCATCCCAATGGGGATATTGACGCCGTGCCCGCGTCCAGTAGTGCTTTAACAAGCGCTCCTGGTCTGAAAAGCCGTGATAGTCAAAAGCCTGCGCACCGAACGCGGCGAAGATATGATTTCCCGTGTGTCCGGCATGAGGTTTGATCCAAAAAGCCCGTGCGCTTAAACCGCCGCACCTCTCCAAAAACGCATAAGCCAGAATATGACACGCGCCGCATGCGAAGAAAACGCGATCAGGCAGCGCCCAACGCATATCCATATCCTGTTTTGAGTAGTTGGGAGTCCGGACCCTGTACATTTCTGCCGATTTCTGATGACGCCGAATGAACCATATCACAGCCGGGACGGGCTAAACTCATCGCGCGCTCAAAATATCGTCCAAACGCAGTTCGGCCCGCGACAAGCGCGGGCCGATTCACGTCGGGTCTTGGACTAAAAAGGATCCTGGAGGGAAATCCTGATCAATCCTGGTCGGCAGCCGTGCTGGCCAGCTGCGTTCCCTTCACTTTCTTGGTCGGCGTCTTGTAGGTATAGAAGATATGCCGGCCAATGGTTGGACCCTTGTTGAAGGCTGTACGCCACCGCGGTGCCACGTAGTCCGCATGATAGAAGAGTGCACCACCGGTCATGTCGATTGACAGACCCCAGTAAACGAAGCTCGCAAGACGTTCGGCATCCTGCCAGGATTTTGCATTCGTAATATCGTCGCTCTGACCATCGCACCACCACGAGAACTGGCAACGATGTAACCGGTCCTCGCCCCCTTGGCGCACGACCTCACAGACCGTCGATGGAAAGCGGGGGCTGGCCACACGATTCATCACCACATGCGCTACCGCACGACGACCAGCGGTAGGTTCGCTCCGCGCCTCAAAATAGATATTCTGTGCCAGACAGAAGAGTTCGTCCTCAACCTTGGCCAGGGTCGGCGCCCGCGACGCCTTTACGCTCGCCAGGTTTACACCGCGTCCGACCGCTGTGACCTTCGGCAGCACGGGCTCCGCGGCACCGGGCTTCTTGAAGCTCTCAACCGTCGTGGAGACATCGGCCGTCCCGGCAAAGGCTCCCGACGCAGCGTTACCGCTGGTCAGATGAAGAAGCTGCCCGGAGTCGACGGGTTGGGCGATAGGGGTCGCAGCGGATGCGTCGACAGACGTCTTAGAAGCCTCGAAGGCCATGACAGCTGGCGCACGGTCGGAAGCGGCCGCGCCCATGAACACAGCCCCCGCCAGAAAGCTGGCGGAGATCGCTACCCATGGGGTCCGCTGGATCCGGCCCAGCATTTCTGTCTTCTTCGCAAGAACGTTAATCATCGGTCTTCACCACAGTGTTATTTCCGTGACAAGGCCACCGCTAGGACCTCTGCACCGTTACCAATTTCGTTAAGAAACTGACCCCAACCCGATGCGTGAGAAATCCTTTACAAGAGATTAACATGCAATGTCAAAAAGAATTATCGCGAATTAATATCGAATGCGGTACAAATTTTTTTGGAAAAATCAAATATAATTACTTATTTACTTTTGTTATTTATCGAATTGCATTTACATAAATAAGTTATTTCGCGTTAACGTATTTGCTCGCCATAAAATTGCCTTAATTAAGACAAGGCCAAATAGTATATATACTACTTGAAATCTCAGTGTCGGAATTTTATACATGTTGACATATGAGGCATCTGAGGTGACCACAAACCTCAATGAATCAATGTCCTTACACTATGGTTCCTGAGGTGATTTAAGAGGCACGCTGCGCGCAAGTTACGGCGGCGAGTCACCCCGTTCAATTTGCCGACGGCAAGCATTCGTTTGCCATGCGGAAAACGCAATCCTGCTAGTCGGAAAGGGATAAAATTTTTGTGCTTAAGCAATTAAGGATTTTTATTAACCATACCGGGCAAAACTTAAGGTTAACAGCTACCCATCCCGCACGCGATTCCCGCTCACTTTTGTTAACCATGATCGCTGAATTTCTGGGTCCGGGCGCCCGGCGCACCTCGCGCCGCCGGCCAGACCCACCGCCAGACCGAAATGAGGAAATTTCAGGCCTTTGGCCCCAGACGCACACCGCGTCCGGAACCCGGCTTTGGCACGGGCGTCCTGCTGTGGTTGATGCCTTCACTGTCGACAGAAAAAAAAACGAGAGGCCTGAAGCCTCTCGTTTCTTGATGCACAGCCTTAAAAAGCTGGCAAAAATAGCACAACTTTTATTAGAAAAATGCCTGAATTCCGGTTTGCGCGCGCCCAAGGATCAGCGCGTGCACGTCGTGGGTACCTTCATAGGTGTTGACGGCTTCCAGATTCATGACGTGGCGGATCACGTGATACTCGTCAGACACACCGTTGCCACCGTGCATGTCACGCGCGACTCGGGCGATATCCAGGGCTTTACCGCAGGAATTGCGTTTGGCCAGGGAGATGGCCTCTGGCGCCGCCCGGCCCTCGTCGAACAGGCGGCCGATGCGCAGGCAGGTCTGCAAGCCCAGGGTGATTTCGGTCTGCATATCGGCCAGCTTCTTCTGGATCAGCTGGTTCGCCGCCAGGGGCCGGCCGAACTGCGTGCGCTCCATGGTATAGCTGCGCGCCGCGTGCCAGCAGAATTCCGCAGCACCCAGCGCGCCCCAGGAAATACCGTAGCGGGCACGGTTCAGGCAGCCGAAGGGACCTTTCAGGCCCTGGACGTTGGGAAGCAGATTCTCGTCCGGCACAAAAACGTCATCCATCACGATTTCACCGGTAACCGAGGCCCGCAGCGAGAACTTACCCTCGATCTTGGGCGCGGACAGGCCGTCCATCCCCTTCTCAAGGACAAATCCGCGGATTGCGTTGTCCGGATCGGACTTGGCCCAGACCACGAAGATATCGGCGATCGGAGAATTGGTGATCCACATCTTCGCGCCTTTGAGGATGTAGCCGCCGTCGACCTTGCGCGCCATAGTCTTCATGCCGCCGGGATCGGAGCCGTGATCCGGCTCGGTCAGCCCGAAGCAGCCCACCATCTCGCCGCTGGCGAGCTTCGGCAGGTACTTCATGCGCTGCTCTTCATTGCCGTAAGCGTAGATCGGATGCATCACCAGCGAAGACTGCACGGACATGGCCGAGCGATAGCCGCTGTCGACCCGCTCGACTTCGCGCGCCACCAGGCCGTAGCTGACGTAATTGGCGCCGGCGCAGCCGTATTTCTCGGGAATTGTCGAGCCAAGCAGGCCCAGTTCCCCAAGTTCGTTCATGATTTCGCGGTGAAAGAGCTCATGCCGGTTCGCCTCCAGCACCCGCGGCATCAGCTTGTCCTGGCAGTACGAGTGGGCGGCATCACGGATCATCCGCTCTTCATCACTGAGCTGGTCGTCCAGCAAAAGAGGATCGTCCCACTTGAAGTCCGGCTTCGATGACATGGCAATCTCCATTAATTCCGCTATGCGAAATATTTTTCCGCAAATCTTGACGTTATGTGTAAAGCGTGAGACCGTTAGGTTCAATGTTTTTGTGAGAGTCGCAGGCTCAGGATGCGCGAGTAGAGATGCTTTTGCCGGGAAGGCGATGCTCTCTATCGATGAGACTGCAATCAGGAATGGACGAAAGCGTGCGAAAGAGACGCGACGGAAATCCAAAGCTCGACGGAGCGCTGAAGGACCAGCTTCAGGCCGATGGCGTCATCAAAGGCGTGGCCGGTGACCGGCAGTTTGTGACCGCGTTGGCGCGCGGCCTCGAAATTCTGCGCGCTTTCGAACCCGGCGACGGCCCGCTCGGCAATCAGGAGTTGGCCGAACGCACCGGGCTGCCCAAGGCCACGATCTCGCGCCTGACTTACACCCTCAGCGCCCTCGGCTACATCAGCTATTTGGAACGGCTGGGCAAGTACCAGCTCGGCACGCCTGTGCTGGCGCTCGGTTACGCGAGCCTGGCGGGTATGGAGATCCGTCAGACCGCGCGGGCGGCCATGCAGGAACTGGCGGACAAGGAGAGCGTTTCGGTCGCTCTGGGCGGACGCGACCGCATGAGCATGCGCTACCTGCAGACCTGTCACCCGGAGAGCCTGGCCACCCTGCGCCTGGAGATCGGCGCCCGGGTGCCGATCGAAAGCACATCGATCGGCCTGGCGTTTCTCTGCGCCCTGCCCGAAGGCGAGCGGGGTTATCTGCTCGAGCGGATAGAGGAACGCAGCGGCGGGGAGTGGCCCGAGATCAGAGACGGCATTGCCCAGGCGGAAGAGGACATCGCGCAAAAAGGCTTCTGCACCTCCTTCGGCAAATGGCGCTCGGACGTGCATGCCGTCGGCGTGCCGCTCGTTCAGCGCGACGGCGCGCCTGTCATGGCCTTTAACTGCGGTGGTCCCGCCTTCATGCTCGACCAGGACCGCATGGAGCAGGAAGTCGGCCCCAGGCTGGTCGATCTGGTCCGCAGAGTCGCCACGAACCGCGGCGACATCAGCTTCTGACAGCGCCGGGCCTCCTCCCGGCCAGCCTCGCCTTTGTACCTCTTAAACCCGCTTGCGCCGGCGGCCATAGGCGAAGGCCGCGAGACCGGAGAGCAGCAGCAGCGCACTGCCCGGTTCGGGAACCGGCACGGCGACGGGCGTGGAACTGCGGAACAGGAAACTGCCCACGGTCAGCTCCGCCTGATCGAGTGGAAGACCGTTATCGTCTACGGTCGCGCGTGACGCGGCGGCGTCGCCGAAGGGAAGCAATGGCTCCAGACTCCCCAGCCCTGCATTCAAAGATGGAATATCGAGCAGGTAATGACCGAAGGAAACGAAGAAGAAGGGCTCGGTGATGCCCAACAGGTTGGCCAGGTCCCAAACCGCGACTTCACCCGGCCCTTGAAAGCCCGGTGTGATGCCTGCCGAAGTGAAGAAAAGAGTCTCAACATCGCTACGCGTTGCGTAACTGAAACCCTCGTAGAGTCCGCCCGCGCCGAGTTCCGCCTGAACCTGATTGACCGACAACCCGGTGCTCTCGGTCAGGTCCAGCCACTCCAGACCAGTGTCCGTGTCATAGGTAATGGTGTCGGTGCCAAAGCTGGAGTCCTGTGAAATGAAAGCGGCCTGCGCGCTTGAGATATTGAGACTAAAAACCAACGCCGCTGCAGTCGCGGAAAAACCCGCCAGGACTTTTTTTGTATCAAACATGAAAGTCGCCTTTGTTGAAATGAAACCGCTTTAAATACTTCTCGCACGCAAATTCCGAGACCGAACTCTTCTCGAGGCCCGCCTCGCTACAGCAAACCCGGCCAGGCCCAGCCCGAACAGCATCAGACTGCCGGGTTCAGGGACCTCGGCATGCGTAGCAACGATGTCGAAATCCTGGAACAATGTGAGTTCGTTGGGGAAAAAGATGCTGCCCGCGACGGAGAACAAGCCCCACTCAAAGGTAATGGAGTCGTGCGTGAAACTGATCACCTCAAAGTAGCTCGTCGTGCCGCCGACATGAAGCACGTCCACGATCTCACCGGGCCCGTCAAGCCATGCGATGTCGCTCAGTGTCACCGCTACGGTGGGGTAGACATGAGTATGTGAGTCATTCAGGTTGATCGATTGCGCCGTGAGCCGCAGGCTGTCGTTGTCCAGGGCCTCCACCGACATGTTGAAGGCATCCTGATCGATGGTACCGCTATTGTTATTGAATTCCGTCTCCATAAAACCGCTGAAAAAGGACGTGGTCCCGCAAGCATCGAAGCCCGGAGCCTCGAAGGTCGGCGTAACCGTCTGATTCTCACGCGGAAACTCAGTCCAATCGGTCGAAATGGATACGCCGCAGAGACCGGCCTCGACTGTACCGGCCGAGGTCAGCAAAAGGGCACCCGCCGCAACCGCTATCGACTTAAAGCCTTCAAACATCGCGCTGCTCCTTGTACCCGAAGCTCCCGGGCTGACTCAATCGCGCCGGAACTTGAAGGTTTGCTGATGGCGTTACCGGAAGTTTCCGGCGCGTTTGCGGCGTGCCGCAGCGAAGCCCAGCAGACCCGCACCAAAAAGAGCAAGCGTGCCCGGCTCCGGTACGACGGTCGGACTGGCAATGCCGAAAACCACATTGTCGATCACATCATCGGCCAGGTTTTCATTGATGCTGAACTCGAGGAGCAGGTTGCTGTCGTCGATCACACCGAAGAAACTGCCCAGCGGTCCTGCGCTGACAAAGGCTTCAGCGACGAACTCATCAAAGACATCGCGCATCGAGATCCTGAACATCTCTTCACCCTCCCCGAGATTAAAGAGATCGAAGCCAAAGGCGTTGACGTCGGTCTGAAAGCTGACAAGCAGGTTGTTCTCTAGGCTCGCAGGGCCGATAGCCGCCCCGGTCGAGGCCGGCGAAAAGCCACCGGCTACCGCGACCAGATCTCCGGTACCACCTGAAAACCGGATGCCTTCCGCAATATCGCCCGGACTGAACACTGAATCATCGCTGTCGCTGTCCCAACTTGACTCAGGCATGCTGGTCGCGGGGTTGGTGTTGGCGGCCTCGAAGTCCTCGAAACCCGCCAGCGCACCGGCCGCTGCCATGAAAGCTTCACGGTCGTCGAAAAAAATCGGCGCTGCGGATAGTTCTACAGTCGAAAGAAACGGCAGAGCTGCGATGCAGGCCACACCCGTAAGTCGTGTCGTTCTCGCCCACATGATTGAGATCCTCTCAAATCGCTTAAAAACAAAAAAACATTTGAATGTAAAATCAGCCTGCACGACCCGCAGTCGGAACCGGTCTGCGAAAGACTTTGTTCGCTTACAAGCATCAGGCTGCGATGTACCTAACAACTGGCGTAGCCGCAGGGAACCCGTATGCCCGCACAAGGCATATGTAGTTTTCCCCGTACAATGGATGGCGCCGCAGAGATCAGGGGCTAACTGGGACTAGAGGAATGTTTGCACAGCCCGCTGAAGCAAGGCAGCGAGAAGTTCGCACAGGGCTTGCGAGAAAATCTCGGTGGTCTGGAAAGCCGGGAAGGAAACGACCCGAGGAGGACAGATAGGAATAGCTCTCGGGCAGACACGGTCGTTGGCTGGTCAAGCCTGTGCCTGCCGGACACGCCATGTTCAAAGGGCCGATGGAGTCATGAGGTCGTGACGGCTTGCCGGCGTCAGTCCTGGCAGCCCTACCGCCGATGCAGCGGAAAAAAAGGCCTTACACCCTGTATAAGAGCAAGACTAACGAGCGCCGCCAGACCCGCCGGAAACTTCGCTCATGTCATAGGGCCCGCTCGTGTCACAAGGAACAGGTAGTCAGACTCCGTCTTTGATGAAAGGCCATGAACTTTCCGGGGCGCAGTTCCCGCCCGGCCTCAGCCTTCCATCTCCAGCTCGCTGTCCAGCTCGTTCTGAAGACGCGAGACATCGGAAGAGACCTCTTCCAAAAGAGAGGAAACCGCGACCTGCATCGCCATGGCCCGCTCCAGCTTCTGCGATATCCCCATGGTCTCCTGGAAATCGAAGCCACGCTTCATTTCCTTCGGCGCATCGCCGGTCAAGAGCCAGGTCGAGGGAATGTTCAGGACGCCGGCCATCATCACCAGCTTGTTTGCGCGCGGCTCGCTGCGGTCCTCTTCCCAGTTCTCGAGGGTCCTGGTGGTCACGGCCAGACGGGTCGCCAGTTGCCGCTGGCTGAGTCCGGCTTCACTGCGGGCCTGTCGGATGCGACCGCCGATGGTATCTGAAATCATAATCTGGAACGTTCCTACTTACATGATCGTTTACAGTTTTTTTTTCACGCCGGCGCTGGATGCCATCTCCACAGTTTCCCAGCAGCAAAGCGGCAGTTTTAGCGCTTTTGCGGCTGAATTCTGTGGAGCTTGCGACAGCTTGGTCTTTTCTGCGACGTTTAGGTTGAGAATTCAGAAGCGACGATGGCCGTGATCGTAGTTTCTGAATTCTCAACCTGAAATGACAAACCCAGGACCGTTTTGTGACGTCACAGGGTCACGAAGTGGCGCAGAAGCCGGCGACGGGGCCGTCGCCGGGCGGAACCCTGGGCAACGACTGGAAGCTCCATCATAAGGTTTTTCGCAGTTGCAGCAACCTGCAGATGGTAAAGCGATTATGAACAGAAGATTATGAAGGCATGATTAAGCTATGACCGCAAACAGCCGTGGATTCGAGTTGGCCAACCTGAGCACTGAGTTTTACCAGTCTCCTTACGGCGTCTACCGTGAGGTTCGCGACAGTGCACCACTCTGTCAGCAATCGGACGGCAGCTTCTTCATTAGCCGCTACGAGGACGCCGCTTCGATCCTGAAGGATCATCAAAGCTATAGCTCGGACAAAAAGATCGACTTCAAACCAAAGTTCGGCGACGGCCCTTTATATGAACACCACACCACGTCCCTGGTCTTCAACGACCCGCCCTATCACACCCGGGTCAGGCGTCTTCTGGCGCCTTTCTTCACACCGCGCACCCTCAAGGCTCTGGAAGCCAACGTCGCCGCCATGATCGACGAACTGCTGGACCAGGCAGAGTCCGCCGGGACTGTCGATCTGGTCAACGACTTCGCCAACGCCATCCCGCTCAATCTGATCGGCGATATGCTGGGCATCCCCAAGGACGAACGCGAACCCCTGCGCAATTGGGCGAACGTGATCCTGGGCGGATTGGAACCGAGCCTGACTCCGGAACAGCTCGCAACGGGCAATGCCTCTGTGGACGCCTTCAAGGATTACCTGCGTGACCTGATCGCCTGGAAGCGCGCAAGATTAAGTGAGCGCGCGGAGACCGACATCCTCTCCGCGCTGTTGGCGGATCACGACAGCCCGGACGGCCTGACCGAACTTGAACTGATGCACAACTGCATCTTCCTGTTGAACGCCGGCCATGACACCACCACAACGCTGATCTCCAATGGCATGGACCTGCTGCTGCGCTTTCCGGATCAAATGATACTGCTGCGGAACGACCCGGCGCTCATGAAGACCGCGGTCGAGGAAATGCTGCGCTACGAGAGCCCCCTTCAGATCGGCAACCGGCGCGCGACAGTCGAGGTTACCCTGCACGACCAGCTTCTGCCTGCGGGCACCTTCCTGCACGTCGGCATTGCCGCTGCCAATCACGACGAACGGCAATTCCCGGAACCTGAGGCCTTCGACATCACCCGGACTCCGAACCGCCACCTGGCGTTCGGAAACGGCATCCACATCTGTGCCGGCAATTCCCTGGCCCGCATGGAAGCCAGTCTCGCTTTTTCCAAACTGCTCGCGCGCTTTGCCAGGATCGAGCGAGCCGGGCTGACCCTGCGGCCGGACCGGGCCCGCTTCCGGGTGATTTCGAAACTCCCGCTCAGCCTTGCGGCTTAAGGTTGATGCTATGGGACTGCGTCCAACGAACGGGAGGCCCAATCAACTTTTCCGGCCTTACGGCGTGGCTCCGACGTACCCGACATGATACAAATCCGGTGGAATCTGATCGTGAGGCAGAGCTGTCCGCAGGTGCGCCGGCGTGCTGCCTTTACCGGAAGAGCGAGACGCGGCGGTTATGGCATCGAAGAAATCGAGATCTAAGAGCGGGCCGGCAGAGTCATCGGACGACAGTGCTGTGACCACTGGAGATCTCAGCTTGATCGCGGATATAGGCGGTACAAACGCCCGCTTCGCCATCATGACCGCAGACGGCAAAATCGTGAAAGCCCGCACGCTCGCCTGTGCCGACTACCGCGATCCGGCCCACGCCGCGCAATCCTATTTGGAAGGCGCAGGACTTCCGCAACCGCGCGACGCCTGTTTTGCCTTCGCCTGCCCCACCCACGAAGACCGTATCCGCATGACCAACAACGGTTGGGATTTCTCGCGGGCACGCACCAAGGAGCAGCTTGGACTGCGGCGTCTCGAAATCATCAACGACTTCATGGCGCTCGCGCTCTCCCTGCCGCACCTCCCCGCCAGCAGCCTGCGGCAGGTCGGCGGCGTCCGGCAGGTCGGCAAATTGCCGGTCGGCGTGGTTGGGCCGGGAACAGGTCTCGGGGTTTCAGGGCTCATCCCCCACAAGGGAGGTTGGATTCCGCTGGACTCGGAGGGTGGCCATGCGTCACTCGCCGTTGCCGGCAGCCGCGAGACCAGCATCCTGCTGCATCTGGAGCACCACTACGGCCGCGTATCGGCGGAGCGGGTTCTTTCAGGTCCGGGGCTGCAAGCCCTCTATCAGTCGATCAGCCTGCTGGACGCCAAGGCGCCGCAGGAACTCGCACCGGCCGAGATCGTGGCACGCGCCACTTCAGACGATGACGGGGCCTGCCGGGAAGCTCTGGGAATATTCTGCGCGCTCCTCGGCAGTTTTGCCGGTGACTTCGCGCTTACCCTGGGCGCCAGAGGCGGCATATACATCGGCGGAGGGATCATCCCGCAGCTCGGCGAGGTCTTCACCCGCAGCGACTTTCGCAAGCGCTTTGAAGATAAAGGCCGTCTCTCGAGTTACGTCGCCGCGATTCCCTGTTACGTCATCACGGCGGACTATCCTGCGCTCACCGGCGCGGCCGCTTATCTCCAACACTCCTGAAAGTCTTGCGCGTCCCTCTATTCGGCATCCGGCTGCAAGGCGGGAACCGTTGCGGCGATGGCTTCCTGCGCCAGACAAGCCGCGTTGACAGCCCGAACCTTCGGAAAGGCCGAGAGATCTACGTTAAAGCGCTCGGCATTAAAGACCTGAGGAACGAGACAGGCGTCCGCAAGTGTTGGTTCAGCGCCGAAACAGTAAGGACCGTCATTCCCTTCCAACAGTTTTTCGACTGGCCGGAAGCCCTCCTGGATCCAGTGCGCGTACCAGGCAAGTTTTGCTTCCTCGTCGCACCCCAGTTCGCGCACCAGATATCTCAAAACCCGCAGGTTGTTGAGCGGATGGATCTCGCAGGCAATGGTTTGGCAGAAAGCACGGATCCTGGCACGGCATTTGGCGTCGCCGGGCAAGAGGCAAGGCGTGGGATGGGTTTCCTCCAGGTACTCCATGATCGCCAGCGACTGCGCGAACACCGCCCCGTCTTCTTCCAAGGCCGGTACCAGACCCTGCGGATTGGTTTTCGCGTATTCGGCTCCCAGGTGTTCACCGCCGCCGCGCAACAGGTGAACCGGGACGAGGTCGAAGTCCAGCCCCTTGAGGGCAAGCACGATCCGGACTCGCCAGCCTGCCGAGCTGCGGAAATAACTGTAGAGTTTCATGCGGCACCTGCTTTCTTGGACGTGGACCGGGCGTGGACAAAGACCGAGCTTGGACATGGATCGGTTTTCGCGCGTCACAGAGCCATGATAGTTTCACTTGAAACTATGTAAACCATCGTTTGATATCCCGCGGGGGGTATGAACAGAGAAGCCGGCGCCGGCAGATCGTCAGACGCCGCTGTAGATGGCCGACATGCCGATGGTTTTCTTGTACTGCGGCACCAGTTTCAGTGCAGCGCGTACCTTCGAAACTTCCACCGCAACAGCCGCTGCATTCTTCTTCCCGATGATCGCCACCGCCGCGGCGTAGGCTGCGGCATAAAGCCGGTCTGCAGCGGGATTTCCCTTATCTTTTAAACGATCCGTCTTCACGGGGTGATTGCGATAGAGATAGAGCGCCTGCGCGATATAGGCTGCGGCCTCGTCATCGATGTTCGGAGTCCGGCCGAGTTTGCGCATATCGTTGATGGCATGTGTCGCCTCATGGACGATGAGTGCACGCTCAAGGAGACCGGGCGCCGAGACGTTACGCTTCAGTTGAAGCTGATTGCTCTTCGCATTGTAAATCGCGTCATGGGAAATGGTCGGATCGATGACGACCTTAATCTTTCCGGCTGCCACCGCTTTCCCGACGTCAGCCAACAGCGCCGCTGTCACCTGGATTGGGCCCAGGGTGAAGTTGACCAGGCTGGTGGCGGAACGGTCCTTCAAAAGTTTTTCGATCGCGCTCACGGTCGCGGGCGACGCAGGGGAAGCGGCCATGGAACTTGCCTCTTAAATGCAATCCGTCGGAGAGCATTATCATCACATATTATACGTAAACATACAATATGCCTATGCCTGAACCTGCGGAACCGCCAGTTTTAGGGGGCGTTCAGGAGACGTAGCAAAGGGTGAAGCTCCTGGAAGACTTTCATGCAGAATCCAACCGCGCCACGCCCTATCAGCCCCTGGTGACCCGTGAAATCACGCCAGAGCGTCAAGCTTTTACGGCGCAGCAGGGCCGCACGCGGATGGTCCTTGTCAAAACCGGCAGGGACCCGTTTTAGCTCCGAGGGCTCCAAACGGTATCCGTTTTGAACCAGCCCGGACACCAAGGAATCGATCGCCGGTCCTTGTGTCTGATCGAGAAGCTGGTGCCTGAAGCGCTCCAGGCCGGAAGGAGAAAACCCCATCGCGCCGCCACCCAGAACGAAACCTTCCGGCTCCAGCGAGAAATAGAAGCCCTGGCCTGCACGCGCATGGCCGTCGGGAAAAAATGCCATGCGGAGATGGCTGTTGTAGGGCGTTTTGTCTTTTGAGAAACGCAGGTCCCGGTGCAGACGAAAGATCTTTCCGGTGAAGGCGCCACCGAAACACCGCATCAGTTCCTGCTCCATCTCGTTCAGAAACAGCTTGGCCGGCGCCTCAAGCGCTTCCTTGTAGCGGGCGCGGTTTTGCGCGAACCAGGGCCGGCTATTGTTCTCCAAAAGCTCCTGCAGGAAGATGATCCCGCCTGCAGGAAAGCCGTCGAATCCGCGCTCCATCATCACATTTCCCTGGAGATTTTGGCTGCTTAGGGGCTTTACTTCGGCGGCAGCGAGCCGGCGAACTGCGAGGCCAGATCGATCCAGCTCTCCAGTCCGGTCTCCAGGCAGGCGTCGGCCTCGACCCAGACGATGCCGCCCATGCGGCGCCCGCTGAAAACCACCTGCTCGGCCCCCGGACGCTTTTTGGCTTCGGCTTCCAGCTCTTTGCCGACCCGGAACATGAAGCGGCCGACCTCGACACCACAGAGCATATTGCCGTTCAGAAACCAGCAGAATCCGCCGAACATGGCTTTCTCGGTGATGCCGCGGCGCAGCTCCAAAGCCGCACGCATGAGATCGGCAAGATGAGGATCGTAAGGCATAGCGTTTCCCTAACTCACGAAAGCCGGCGAGGTCAGCACGGACCAAACCAGAAAAGCCCCAAAGGCCGCCATGGGCAGGGTCGTCATCGCCATACCGATGGCCCGGCCGGGCGCCGTGCCGTACGTCACGATCGTGTAGGCATGAAGCATACGGCCCGCGAGCAGCGCTGCACCGCCTGACCATAGCAGTATAGCCGGCGCTCCGCTGAGTTCAGCCAAAACCATGACCAATAACGCGATAGGAACGGTCTCGATGAAGTTACCATGGGCGCGCATGCGACGGGTCATGGTTATGTCTCCGCCATCAAGAAATTCGATGCCGGATTTAACGCGGTACAGTCCGACAAAGGCGGTCATGAAAACCTGCAGCACGATCAGAAGTCCCGCGAAGAGGGGTGAGATGGCAAGCGTCATAGCGATGTTCTCCTCTGTTGCGTTGCAGCCGGTCCAGTACAGCCGGCCCGCGGACCTTGTGGGACGGCGTTCGCTTGAGGACTGGCTCACATGGTAGACGCGGACCAGGCTTGAAATCCGACAGCCGGCAAAAGTTTTATTTCCCGAACCCATTGTCGTAGTCTGCCCTTTTCCCGGAGCAGATGGATCTCAGCGACATGACAGAAAGACCGATTCCGGCGGCGCTCGCCGTCGTCGTTCGGGACACACAACTGCTTCTGGTGCGCAGAAACAACAGGCCCAACGCCGGCCTCTGGGGCTTTCCCGGCGGCAAGATCGAACTGGGCGAAACCGTCATGGAAGCCGCAATCCGGGAACTACAGGAAGAAACCGGCATTGAAGCCGAAGCGCGCGAGACTCTGACCTCAGTCGACGTGATTATTCACAACGATGAAGGTGGTCTCGAGCATCACTATGTTCTGGTTGCCATCCTATGCGAGTACATCAGCGGCGCTCCCCTGGCCGCCGACGATGTCTCGGAGGCCGAATGGTTCGATTACGAAGCTATCCTCGCAAACCCTGACGCCCAGAGCCCCGCCGTGGGCGAGGTGGCGCGGCAAGCGATGATGCGGTTACGGGGCTGCTGATTGCAGTTCTACTGACATCTTCAACACCTGCTAAAGTGACCAACCTTCGCTATCAGCCACGTGGAAAGTGCCATCCTTGATCCAGAGCGTCCGCTTATGTTCGGCACGATAACTCTCTGAGACCAAGCCATATCGGCTGCCATGACCGATCTTAGAGCCGGTTTTTATTGCAATTTCATCCTGCGAGAGGCCCGTATCCTTTTTGTTCTTCTTCTTAGGTTGCGCATAGAGAGTGTTGTCTTTGGGTTGATACGGTAAAGCCGAAATAAAACTGTCCCAGCCGATGATCTTGGGACGGACACCTGCCTCATTCAGCGCCAATGCTGCCGAGAGCAGAAAACCGCGTTCGTTCATGTCCTGGACGTTAGCTACCGTTTTCCCGGCAACCTCGGTTTTCAGCTTCCGCTTCGACGGCGCCAACATACAGGCAACGAATACGACGCGGCCGAGCCTCGTAAAGTCATCCCCCAGCGCCGGTCGGATCACCTGCTGAACATACTCTTCGCCCGAGAGAAGGTGAGCCGCCATCTCTAGATCGGCGACCGCCAGATTGTGAAACACGCCGTAGAAGCCAACCTCATGCGCGTAGGGACCGTTGTTGACCTCATCTCCAGAGTTCTTGACCTCCTGGGGCGGATTGCCCTTGTGCAGCGTAACCCGACCACATCTTGCACTGTATTTTGTAAAGAGACCCTCACAGACATTCTTGGTTTCCGCGTTGTTATCATATTGATCGCCCGCGATATAGAGCCTGTTGACGCGCATAACTGACCCCCCGGTGCCTGCTTTTATTATCTATATCCCCCCATCGTATCAAAGGTTCCCCCAAAACGAGATCTAATTTTTCTTTCTCTCGTCAAAAGGGAGTTTTCGAAACAGATATTCGAGAAGCTATGCGAGATACAGGTGTGCAGTCTTCAGCACTCGGGCTCACAAGCTTGCATCAGCTGCGCCACATCTCTATAGTCGATATATATATTCGTATACATATAATATTTTTTGACTGGCCCGCCCCTTTCAGGCGGCCCTATCCACCGCATCGGCGTGCGTGACAAGACTGTTTAAAGGAGATTTCCATGCAGGCCGTTGGTCCCACCATGATGACCCCCACGAACTTCAGCCGCTTCCCCTGGATGGAGCATGCGCTCGGGGAATACGGCGTCAAGGAGCTGCCCGGCAACGCCCATAATCCGCGGATCGTCGAATATTTCTCGACCATGAAACACAAGTGGCAGTTTCAGAACGACGAGTCCGAATGGTGCTCGGCCTTCGTCAATTGGGTTATGGAAAAAACCTCGATCCCCGGCACCGACAAACCCACCGCGCGCTCGTGGAAAAAATGGGGCAATCCCCTGCCGGACGACGCGCCGATGTATGGTGCGGTCACCGTCCTTTGGCGCGGCTCGCGCCAAGGCTGGCAAGGGCATGTGGCTTTTTGTGTCGGCGTCGATGGAAATGACATCATTCTGTTAGGCGGAAACCAACGCGGCGACACAGGGCCCGGAGAGACCGGAAGGCGCAGCAACCAGGTTTCGATCCGCCCCTACCCCAAGCGCCGGCTGCTCGGCTTTCGCTGGCCGACCGCCTACGCCCGCGAAATCGTCTGCCGCTGACCAGGGGAGATCATGACATGAAGAAGATACCCCTTATCTCGTTATCGGCGCTGTTCCTCGGTTTCTATCTGGTCGGCTGCGCCGGCCCGGAGGAAGCGCCGCCTGCACCCGAGAGCAAGGCCGACGCAGGGGCACCGGCCCTGACGGAAAACGAGCAAAAGGCGCTGCAGTATGCCATGAACCGCTTCGTCGCCGCGCTGAAAGCCGCGGACACCGATGCCTTTACCACGCTCTTCCCCCAGCGCGGAGTCTGGACCTTTGAGAGCACCATCGGCGACGCAGACGCCCGCAGCGTCCACAGCACGCTCGATCTGCGCCGGGATTTGAAAGACCGCAGCGGGCTGTACGAGAGCTTTTTCGAAGGCGACGGCGACAGCATCCGGGACTTTGTGCAAAGCACCCACGGCCGCCCCTGGCAACGCGCCGAGGACACACGCTTCTCGCCCCCGGACCGGCCGGATATGCGTGAGCTGATGTTCATCCGCTGGCGGCTCGAGGACGGCCAATGGGTCGTCGACGCGGTCGCTGCGCCCTTTGCTTAGAGGACGATATTTAGTTGGAAGAGCCTAGCTGATCGTCTTCGCCGCTTACTTCCGCATCAATCAAGCGCTCGTAGTTGGAAAGGATGTGATCAGGTAAAGACAGCGAGTTTTCGTCACCATGGTCCACGGATACACACTCGCAAGCCAGGTTCTTCCGGGCTTTGAGGTTGCGACATTTTCGGACCGCAAAATACTTGCTGGTAGGCCAATCCCCACCCTGTTCGGCGGCCCAGCCTCTGTAACTCAAAGCTCCGTTCTCGTGATCCCACAACAAGCAGGCCGCGAGGCTTTTATAACCTCCTCCACGAGCCCCTACACTTCGATAAGTGCTGATATGTTTAAGCAATCTGCCGCGCCGGTCACTGCTCCACATGGCGTCTTTTGCCAGGATGCTGGCCATGATGTCTGTGTAGATCCGCTCAAGCGCAGCCTGCTTGTCCTCATCAGTGAGCGGAATGTTAGACTCAGAATTCGGAGCATCGTTCGCCCGCTCTTTTTTGAGGAATTCCTCCAGGTTTTTCTTGAGGTCACCGCACGCAAGCCGCACCCGGTCGTATCTCTGGAGGTCGTTCTTTTGACGTCCGGTCCTGAAGTCCCGATAGTCGCCATAGCGGGCCTGAAGTTCAGAGACGAGATCGCGGTGACCACAGTGACTGGCATAGGCGGCGGCACGGCCGATCTTATAGAGGTTGGACTCCTCCGCTTGAAGCTGCCCTGGAGTCACCCCTGCAAAAATCGCGCATAAAAAGAGCGCCAGAGAAACCTGACGCGACCTCGCCGAAAACATAGGCCACCCTCGCCAAAATCAATCAAAAATCGAATTTCTACTCAAACAATATCGCCGAAATGCAGAAATACAAGTCGTTATGACATACAAATGCCACAGCTTTCGCTATTCCCGGATGCGTTTGTCCAGCTTGGCCAGAATTTTGTCGAAGGCGGCAATTTCGCGCGCGCTGAGCACCGAAAGAAATTCCTGCTCCCAGGCCAGGGCCATGGGCGCGATCTTGTCGTAGATGCGTTTGCCCTTAGCGGAGAGCCTCAGACTGCTGACCCGGTGATCGCGCGGATCGGTCTCGCGCTTTAAGAGACCCGCGCTCTGCATCCGCGAGATCGCGCGGCTGACCTTGACCTTGTCCATGGAGGTGCGCTCGGCGACCTCATTGGCGGACAGGGGCGCGGCGCGGCCCAGATTGGCCATCACCCGCCACTCGGGGATCGAGAGGCCGAAGCGCGCCTGATACTGCTCGGCCAGCGCCCGGCTGACCATATTGTTCAGGACCGAAAGCCGGTAGGGCAGGAAGCTGTCGAGCTCCAACGCTGCGCTCGGCGCCTGTTCGCTGGATTGGCCATTAGACTGGCCCGCCGTCTTACGCCCGCGCGGCGCCGCCGTCTCGCGGACAGCCCTCGAGCGCCCGCCGCGCCCCCGTTCGCCCCGCCCGCGCTTTTCACCACTGCGGTCGCGTTTTTCGCCTGGCGCTGCTTTGCCGGTCATGAAGTCTCCGAGTTCCGAAAATTTTATATGAGCCGAGCATAAGCGCGAATCCGGCCCTCTCTCAACAGGATAGAGGGCAAGTCCCCAGCTTAACAGCCCCAAACCAAAGCGGTAACTGCAGTCCCCATGCCTGTGGGAACCATCATGGCCTGGGCAAAATCTATCCGTCAACACAACGCACAACTTGACAATAGTTTCATTTGAAACCATTTTGACAGCAAGAAACAATGGGCGGAAATCAGCTCAGACGCAGGCCCTCGATTGAGGCCGCAAAGGGAGAGCCCCCAAGTGGGAATAACCGGGCGCAGTCAATTCGCGCCCCTTTCCTGAAAAGCGTCTGGCAGGCACGGAAATATCAGGCCGGACTTTCTGGCCCGAGCCAGGTCCGATCAGAAAAAGCCGGTCAGGTTTTCGTCAAACAAAAGACTGGTGCGTACCGCCAAGCGACCCGACGGGATTTACCGGGCTTGGCTCCCGGACGCAGCTGACCGATCAGGTCGGACCGGGCGGCCCCTAGCCGGACGGCACCGGACTGGGCGAAAACGGGCCGAGCGAGAAATGACCGGACGCGAATACGCCGGATGAAAGATTGAAGGCCGGAGTAAAGAACGAAGGAACGTGAGAGCATGAAAAACTACATTTCCTTTCCCCGGGTCGAGGGGCTGTCTTCCCGGCAGGCCCATACCAATCTGCCCGAAGGCACCTATGAGCGGGAGATGGGCAAGGAGGGTTTCTTCGGCCCGGCCGCCCACATCTATCACAAGAACCCGCCGACCGGCTGGATCGACTGGGAAGGTCCGCTGCGTCCGCGCGCCTTCGACCTGACCCTGCTCAACCAGATCGAGGCCTCGCCCTGGGACGCAAAGACCGTCCTTCACAACGCCTCGGTCCAGGTACGTTTCTGGCGTGTCCCTGAGACTATGGACGAACTTGCGCGCAACGGCGACGGCGACGAGCTGATCTTCCTGCACCAGGGCAAGGGCGACCTCTTCTGCGACTTCGGGCATCTGGCGGTCGAGGCAGGCGACTACATCATGATCCCGCGCGGCACCATGTGGCGGCTGGAATCCTCAGAGCCCATGACCGCCCTGCTGATCGAGGCCACCAACGGCAGCTACATGCTGCCCGACAAGGGCATGCTCGGCCCCCACGCGATCTTCGATCCGGCCATGCTGGACATCCCGAGCCTGAACGAGACCTTCAAGGACCAGCAGGAAGACATGAATGGTTCAGGCGAAAACGGCTCCGGTAAGACCTGGCAGGTCGCGATCAAGCGCCGCAACGCGGTCAGCACCGTGACCTTCCCCTTCAACCCGCTGGATGCGGTGGGCTGGAAAGGCGATCTGGCGCCGGTGCGTATCAATGTGCGCGACATCCGCCCGCTGCTGAGCGACCGCTATCACCTGCCGCCCTCGGCCCACACCACCTTCGTGGGCAACCGCTTCGTGGTCTGTACCTTCGCACCGCGTCCCTTCGAGAGCGATCCGGACGCGCTGAAGGTGCCCTTCTACCACAACAACGACGACTACGATGAGGTGCTGTTCTATCACGCCGGAGATTTCTTCAGCCGGGACAACATCCATCCGGGCATGATGACCTTCCACCCCTGCGGCTTCACCCACGGCCCGCACCCGAAAGCCCTGGCCGGCGCCTTCAAACCCAAGAAGGCCGCGACCGACGAATACGCCGTGATGATCGACACCCGCGACGCGCTGGAGGTCGGCGACCTGCCCAGCGGCATCGAACAGCCGGACTACGTGAAGAGCTGGCGCGTCACTTAACGTGTGTCACTTAACGTGCGTCACCTGACGGCCCTCAATAAGAAACAGACTAAAACAAACTAAAAACGCAGAGAGATCCCTATGAAACTCGCCAGCATCAAATCCGCCAGCCGTGACGGCACCCTGATCGTGGTCAGCCGCGATCTGACCCAGGCCGTGGAAGTGCCCGGCATCGCCACCAGCCTGCAGGCCGCCCTGGAAGACTGGGAGACCAAAGCCCCGGAACTGGAAGCGGTCTACGCCAAGTTGAACGCCGGTGACCTGTCCGCCGCCTTCGAGCTGGACCCGGTGACCCTGGAATCCCCCCTGCCCCGTGCCTATCAGTGGGCCGATGGCTCGGCCTACGTGAACCACGTGGAGCTGGTGCGCAAGGCGCGCGGCGCGGAACTGCCCGAGAGTTTCTGGACCGACCCCCTGATGTATCAGGGCGGCTCGGACAACTTCCTCGGCCCGCGCGACGACATCATCGCGGGCAGCGAGGACTGGGGCATCGACTTCGAGAGCGAGATCGCGGTCATCCTGGACGACACCCCCATGGCCGTGACGTCCGAAAACGCCGGGAACCACATCAAGCTGCTGATGCTGGTCAACGACGTTTCCCTGCGCAACCTGATCCCCGCCGAGCTGGCCAAGGGCTTCGGCTTCTTCCATGCCAAACCCTCCAGTGCCTTTTCGCCCGTGGCGGTCACCCCCGACGAACTGGGCGATGCTTGGGACGGCGGCAAGGTCAACCTGCCCCTGGTCACGCACCTGAACGGAGATTTGTTCGGCAAGCCCGACGCGGGCACGGACATGACCTTCACCTTCCCGCAGCTGATCGCCCACGCCGCGAAGTCGCGCAAGCTGATGGCGGGCTGCATCGTGGGATCGGGCACGGTGTCGAACCTGGACCGCTCCTCCGGGTCCTCCTGCCTCGCCGAAAAGCGTATGCTGGAGATCATCGACGAGGGTGCGGCCAAGACCCCCTTCATGCAGTTCGGCGACCGGGTCCGCATCGAGATGCTGGCCCAAGACGGCCATTCCATTTTCGGCGCCATCGACCAGAAGGTCGTGAAGCACGAAGCTTAAAAGAATACCCCCGCAGGAGAGAGAACAATGACTGATAAATCCGCTTCGCCCACCTTTGCATCACAAGCCGACCTGCAGGAAAAGAAAATCACCTTCACCGAGCTGGCCGAGGGCGTCTACGCCTACACCGCCGAGGGCGACCCCAACTCGGGCGTGGTCATCGGCGACGACAGCGTGATGGTGATGGATGCCCAGGCCACCCCGGTCCAGGCCCAGTCCCTGATCAACTGTATTCGGGGCGTCACCGACAAGCCGATCAAGCACGTGGTGCTCAGCCACTATCATGCCGTGCGCGTCATGGGCGCCTCGGCCTACGGCGCGCAGGAAATCATTGCGAGCCAGGGCACCTACGACCTGATCGTCGAGCGCGGCGCGCAGGATTTCAAATCGGAAGTCCAGCGCTTCCCGCGCCTCTTCGAGTCCGTCGAATCCGTGCCCGGCCTGACCTGGCCGACCATGACCTTCGAAAGCGAGATGACGCTGCACCTGGGTAAGCGCGAAGTGCAGCTGAAACACATCGGACGCGGCCACACCAAGGGCGACATCATCGCCTGGCTGCCCGAAGACAAGATCTGCTTCTCCGGCGATCTGGTCGAGTTCGGCGCGACGCCCTACACCGGCGACGCCTACCTGACCGACTGGCCGACCACTCTCGCCAACCTGCGCAAGTTCGATGCGCAAAAGCTGATCCCCGGCCGGGGCGACGCGCTGGAGACGCCCGAAGACGTGGCCAAGGCCATCGACGGCACCCAGGCCTTCCTGAGCGATATGTTCGAGGCCGTCAAACAGGGCGTGGCCGACAAGAAGGAGCTGAACGCCGTCTACGCCGAGACCTTCGCCAAGCTGTCGGAAAAATACGGCGAGTGGGTGATCTTCGAGCACTGCATGCCCTTCGACGTCACCCGCGCCTTCGACGAAGCCCAGGGCATCACCGACCCGCGCATCTGGACGGCGGAACGGGATATCGAAATGTGGGCCGCGCTCGAGAGGGATAAGGAAGTTAAGTTTGCGGAGGCGTAGTTGATCTAGACCAGCTAACGCTGGTGCGGTGCCGGCCCACTCCCCCTCCCGACCACCCACATGATAATTCCGATGGGTGGTCGGGAGGGGGAGTGGGCTGGAGCCGGTTTCGCCGCAAGGCGAAACTTAATCAAACCAAACCTGGCACCGAACCAAAACAAAAAAGCTCGGCGGAAAGATCGAGCGGGTAACGAAAAAACAAAGACTCCGTATTAGGGAGACACCCTTTATGACCCAGGGTTCCGAAAACACAACAGCAACCGACTTCAACTATCAGCCCTCACCGGATCAGTCCGCCGCGACGCCGGTGCGCCATCCGGTGGTGATCATCGGCGCGGGGCCGGTGGGGCTGGCTGCCGCGCTCGACCTCGCGCAGCGTGGCCGCAAGGTGGTGGTGCTGGACGACGACAACACGGTCAGTACCGGGTCGCGCGCGATCTGCTGGGCGAAGCGGTCGCTGGAGATCATGGACCGGCTGGGCGTCGGGGATGCGCTGGTGGAAAAGGGCGTGACCTGGAAAAAGGGCAAGGTCTTCTTCGGTGAGGAACAGCTCTATGCCTTCGACCTGCTGCCGGAAGAAGGCCACCGCATGCCCGCCTTCATCAATCTGCAGCAGTACCACTTCGAAGCCTTCACCGTCCGCGAAGTCCTGAAGCATCCCGAGATCGACCTGCGCTGGAACAACCGACTCGTCGGTGTCGACAACAAAAAAGATGGCGTCACACTCACCCTGGAGACCCCGGACGGCGAATACCGTCTGACCGCCGACTACATGCTGGCCGCCGACGGCGCGCGCAGCACCACCCGCCGCCTGCTGGGCCTGGACTTCAAGGGCCAGGTCTTCAAGGACCGCTTCCTGATCGCCGACGTGATCATGAAGGCCGACTTCCCGACCGAGCGCTGGTTCTGGTTCGACCCGCCCTTCAACAAGGGCCAGTCCGCCCTGCTGCACAAACAGCCCGACGACGTCTGGCGCATCGACCTGCAGCTCGGCTGGGACGCCGACCCGGAGGAAGAACGCAAACCCGAAAAGGTCATCCCGCGCCTGAAGGCCATGCTGGGCGACGAAGTGGAGTTCGAGCTGGAGTGGGTCAGCGTCTACACCTTCCAGTGCCGCCGCCTGGAGCAGTTCCGCCACGGCCGCATCTTCTTCATCGGCGATTCCGCCCACCAGGTCTCCCCCTTCGGCGCCCGCGGCGCCAACAGCGGCCTGCAGGACATCGATAACCTGGCGTGGAAACTGGATCTGGTGCTGGAGGGAAAAGCCCCCGAAAGCCTGCTCGAAAGCTACCACGAAGAACGCGCCACCGCCGCCGACGAAAACATCCTGAACTCCACTCGCAGCACCGATTTCATCACCCCCAAGAGCGACGCCAGCCGCGCGTTTCGGGATGCTGTCCTGGATCTGGCGCAGGATCATGATTTCGCGCGGCGGCTGGTGAACAGCGGGCGGCTGTCTTTGCCCTCGACCTACAGCGAGTCCGCCCTGAACTCCCCCGACAGCCCGGGCTTCATCGGCCAGATGGTCCCGGGCGCGCCCTGCGCCGACGCGCCGGTGACCACGGCGGAGGGCCAGGAAAGCTGGCTGCTGCACCACCTGGGCGGCGACTTTGTTGGCCTCTACTTCGCCCGCAGCGACGAAACGGCAGAAAGCCTCGCCCAGCTGCGCGAGAGCCTCGCGGCGCTGGAGGTGCCGGTGCGGTTGGTGTCCATCTTCCCGCCCGGCAGCGATGCCCCGGCGGGTGCCCTGATCGACAGTGCGCAACTGATGGCCGAAGCCCGCTACGACGCCCGCCCCGGCAGCTTCTATCTCATCCGCCCCGACCAGCACGTCACCGCCCGCTGGCGCGAAGCCGACCCGCAGGCGATTAGGGGGGCGTTGCATCGGGCATTGGGGAGAGGTCTGGCGGCTGTGGACACCGAGACGAAAAAGGAAGGAACCGCCGCATGAGCACGCAATTGAAGAACGACGCCCGCCTCGCCCGTCCGGACGACATCTATCAGGTCCTGATCGATGCGCATCGTGATTTATCGGCTGACCAGAGCCAAGCCTTTAACAGCCGATTGGTGCTGCTGCTGGCAAATCATATCGGGGATGACGGGGTAATTGTGGAAGCCGTCGAGGCGGCGGGGAAGGGTTTGTAAGGGATAAAGGAAGACTGATTCGGGGGAACACGTCCCCCCCGCGCCCCCTTAAACTATCTGTAACATATCAACGCACAGCAAATTATGACTTAACCCCAGTCACTTCTTGGGGTTTTACTCCAACCGCAGGAATTAATTTTGTTCAGCACATTGCCGAACCAATCTACACAGATCGTAGCGTAGCACTGCACAATTTTCGCCATATGAATATGCGTTTTCATTTACGCAACTTTGCGTGATAATAACAATCATAGCACCACCCAAGGGATGTACCCTCGATTGCGAGCGCTTGCTCCGAAAAAGGCGTCTGAATGGCAAAATACAGCGGACCGGATGACTACTCTTGGCTTCCTGACAACCCTGAGCTTGGATTTGCGCACCTCCAAAGACAGAGATACGAAAAGCTCCGGGACTACTCGACCCGCACAGTAGCCGATAGTAGCTACGACGCTCGCAGTTACGTCAATGAACTGATTGCCTATGACGAAGAACATCAATTAGGCATCTTGCCAGAATCGAATTCAATTCCCTATGACGAACAGGGTTTTGAAGAGTTTTTCGACTTCTTTCGCAGCGCCGCAGAAATGGCGGCTACTAAGTTCTTACTTCGAGAGGCTCGGCGAAAGAATATAGATGCAGGAAATACTGTCCTACTTGATGCGTCTGCTCGGCTTGCCATTCGCAAGTTTATAGACGCCATAAAAACCAAACTTGACGAATTAGATATACCAGCCAGCAAGCGGGAGGCTTTGTTTAACAGACTCAATGCTTTCTTGTCAGAAGTAGATCGTGACCGAACGCAATTAGAGGCATGGTATGCGTTTGCCGTTGAAAGCGCACGCGCCGCCAAAGAAGCAGGCACCGAGTTCGCTTCGATCCAAAAAATAATAGATCGCATTTGCGACACTGTTGATAAGGCCGAACGAATTGTAGATCGTCTCACTTCTCCACAAAAGCGGTCACAGATTGAAGCCCCACCCAAACGGATCACAAACCAAGAATCTGATTTAGATGACGAGCTTCCCTTCTAATGTGAGCGAGAAATCGGCGAGTGAATAAATGTCATAGCTATTTTGTCATGCAAAGGTACCACCGCTGAATATGGTTTCTAAAACCAAGTGATTATTGTGAACATCTACCGAGGATGCATTTCTTGTTGTTCAATATAATAAATCGAGCGGCAATCGTACCGAGTTCCGGCAAAAACCAAGTCTACCTCAAGATAGATCGTTGGAATGACTACTCCTTTGTCACAATGTTTTATGCTTCTGTTTTCGACGAAAATGGCAAATTTCACGAACTGGGGAATGTCAAAATTGGATTTGTGGGCCAGACAAAAGAAGAAGAAACTCATTCGAAGCTAGAACCCCAGTTCGAGAATCTATCCGATATCTACTTTTCCCTTGGAACGGATACAGGATATTACAAGAAACTAGGCAATGAAATGTCGAGAGACTTCGCTGAACAATACTTGAATGCTCTCAATGACATAGTACATGATTCAAGAAATCTGGAGCGGGCCTCGGGTCAAAATGTATTGAAAACATCCCTCTTGAGAGATGTGAGCATATCCACAATTGAGGGGCAATACAGCAGAGTGCTTAGTGGAGGCGTCCCACTAACAAATTTCAACTTCACATTCAAACATCCTCAAGAAGAAAATTTTGCTGAAATTGATCTTCGTTTCGATGTGGAGGCAAGCTCCAAACCTAGCACGAACATTCATGCAATTATTGGAAGGAATGGCGCTGGAAAAACGACATTACTTAATCGAATGATTGAAGCTATTACAAATCCCAACGAATCGAAGGGAAATTTTTATAGACAGAATACGATTCTTGGACCTCAAAGCATTGGGCCAAACTATTTCAGTAATCTCGTATCAATTTCGTTCAGCGCGTTCGATCCTTTTAGCCCGCCCGTTGAACAAAACGATCCAGAGATTGGAACATGCTACTACTACATAGGCTTAAAAGATTGCAGTGATGAATCTGGAACTCTACTTAAACCTCTAAGCGATTTACACGAAGAGTTCATAAAAGGCCTCAGCGAATGCTTTATCTCAACAGGCAAGCGCGAGCGATGGCTTGCTGCAATATCAACGCTAGAGTCTGATGAGAATTTTGCAGAAATGAGGCTCTCGGAGCTAAGTAATTTCTCTCGAAGACAGCTCAAAGAAAAAGCTCGTTTTCTTGTAAGAAGCATGAGTTCAGGGCATGCAATAGTCCTTTTGACCATCACGAAATTAGTGGCCAAAGTTGAAGAAAAAACACTGGTATTGCTAGACGAGCCAGAGAGTCACCTCCACCCACCACTACTTTCTGCGCTGACGCGCGCTCTGAGTGAACTTTTGTTCAATCGAAATGGCGTAGCCATTATTGCAACACACTCACCAGTTGTTCTGCAAGAACTACCAAAGTCATGCGTCTGGAAAATCACAAGGTCTCGTCTTTCTCTCTCCTCGCAGCGCCCAGAAATTGAAACATTTGGCGAAAATGTCGGAACACTAACTCGCGAAGTTTTCGGCCTTGAAGTAGTGAAATCGGGTTATCACACCGTATTGGCAAAAGAAGTCCAACGTGGCCTCACTTATGATGAGATAGTAACAAACTTTGGTGAGCGATTAGGCTTTGAAGCTAAGGCCATACTAAGAGCGATGGTCACCGAACGTGACGCACGGGACCTCGACGCATGAAGCAATTGCCCCTACCTGCATTCGACCCGATTGAAGTCTTCTTGGAGTGTGTTGCTGACGTCAAAGATGAGACTCTACAAAATCGGTACATTGAAAACCAAGGTCATATTGAAGAAGCGATAGCAGTTTTCACCACTGAGGCCGCAAACCATACTTTGTGCAAGCTGCCTAGAGTACCACGTGGTCAAAACAATCGCATCGTAGCAGGTACCTTATCTAAAAACGATCTCACTAAGCTATATTCGAAATACATGGTCGGCTCTACAGGTTCGGCTAGAACGATCTATGACGACATCTTTGTCACTGCCAATGGGAAATGTCCTTTTTGTGGTGGTATCGGCCATGTAAAGACACTTGACCACTATCTGCCAAAGGCCAATTTCCCACTTTACTCAGTCTTACCTGCAAACCTTGTGCCCTGTTGTCGTGATTGCAACACTGGCTTAGGCGCCACGTTTGCAACTGCTCCCGAGGAACAGACGATTCATCCGTATTTTGACGAAGATCACTTCTTCTCTGAACGATGGGTTGTAGCAACCATTATGCAAACAGACCCGGTCACTGCGCAATTTAAAGCAGAACCTCCAGTTGGATGGGACCAGATAGATAAGCAAAGAGCAGAAAGCCATTTTCAAGAGTACGACTTGCCAGCCAGATTCAGTGTTGAGGCCGCAGCCGAAATAGCGATGCTGACTGATCTTAGGCGAACAGCTCTGAGAGACATGCCAGCTGATACATTTAGCAATATCCTACGAGGCAATGCCAACAGTGGGACACTTCCAATAAATGGCTGGAAAAGAACGACGTATTCGGCGCTAGCCGATGTTCATTGGTTTTGCGCCGAAATCTAATTATTGTGGTCATGTGATCGGGGTCAGTTTGAGCTCTCTTCCCTTTTCGAAGAAGCAAAATCGCTCCGGCACCAAAGCGGGAGGGGGCTGCATAACCAGCATAGCTAACGGCACCACCCATCAGTTAACCTCCCCCGCCTATGCAGAACCTTTCCGACAATGTCCGCGGCGCGCTCTTCATGTCCATTTCCATGGCGGGCTTTGCGCTGAACGACGCGACCATCAAGCTGATCTCGGGGGAACTGGGTTTCTATCAGATCATCTTCCTGCGCGGCATCTTCGCGACGCTGCTGATCGGCCTGCTCGTGCGGCAGCGGGGCGCGCTTTTCTATCTGCCGTCCCGCCGCGACGCCGGGATCATGGCGGTGCGGGCGGCGGCGGAGGTCGGCGGCACGCTCTGTTTCCTGACCGCGCTCTTCAACATGCCGATCGCCAATGCCACGGCCATCCTGCAGGCCCTGCCCCTGGCCGTTACCCTGGCCGCCGCGCTTTTCATGGGCGAAAAGGTCGGCTGGCGGCGCTATACGGCGATCGCGGTGGGCTTTACCGGCGTGCTGATCATCGTGCGCCCGGGTGGTGAGGGTTTCAACGCCTATGCGCTCTGGGCCGTGGCGGCGGTCGGCTTCATCGTGCTGCGGGACCTCACGACCCGGCGCCTTTCGGCGGGCATTCCCTCGGCCTATGTCGCGCTCAGTTCCTCCCTCGTCCTCACCGCGGTCGGCGGCCTGCTCGCCCTGACCGTGCCCTGGCCGCCGGTCAGCGCCAGCGCCCTGGCGATGCTGGCGGGTGCGGCGGGCTTCCTCTTCTTCGGCTACCTCTTTGCCGTGATGACCATGCGGGTGGGCGAGGTCAGCTTCGTCTCTCCCTTCCGCTACTCCGTGCTGATCTGGGCGATCCTGCTGGGCCTGCTGCTGTTCGGCGAGGTGCCCGACGGCTGGACCCTCTTCGGCAGCCTCGTCGTCGTCGGCATGGGGATCTATAGCTTCTACCGCGAGCGGCGGGTGAAGGAAGAGAGTTCGTAACTTCGATGGGGGGCGGGATCGGGTCGCCGGTTACCGAGGCCTATCGTTGACGAGCATCAGGTTTTCGACTGAGTCTCAAGTCCCCTCCCCGGCCTCCGGGCGCGCGGTGCGGGCTTCTTCGAGCAGCCAGTTGCGAAAGGCCATGACCTTGGGCAGCTCGGCGCTGTCATTCGTGCTCAGCAGATAGTAGGCGAAGCTGAGCGGCGTGCTGAGGCTGGGGTCGAAGGGGCGCAGGAGGCGGCCGGCGGCGAGGTGGTCGGCCACCAGGATGTCGCCGACCAATGCCACACCCTGGCCGTCGAGCGCAGCCTGCACCGCCATGTTCTCCTGGGTGAAGTGCGGCCCGCGCGTCGGGTCGATGTCGGGCAGGCCGGCGGCGAGCAGCCACATGCGCCAGCTCGCCTCGGCGTCTTTCCAGACGATATGCAGCAGGGTGTGGTCGCGCAGGTCTTCAGGTTTGTGCAAGGGGGCTGCACCGCGCAAGAGTGCCGGGCTGCAGACCGGTGTGTTGGCCTGGCTGAACAGCCGGTCGACCCGCACCCCGTCGTAACCGCCGGGACCGTAGCGCAGCGCCACGTCGGCGTCGCCGCGCGTCAGGTCAACCCGGCGGTCGGTGCCGTCGATGCGGGTCTCGATCTCCGGGTGACGCGCCCGAAAGCGCTCGAGCCGGGGCACCAGCCACATGGCGCCGAAGGAGGGGCTGACGCTGATGGTCAAGAGCCCGCTCTCGCTGTGGGCACGGATCTGCTCGACCGCCTGGGACAGCTTTTCAAAGCCCTGGCTGAGGATCGGCAGGGCCGCCTGACCGGCATCGGTCAGGCGCAGCGCCCGCGGCAGGCGACGGAACAGAGGCACGCCGAGCTGGTCCTCGAGCGCCTTGATCTGATGGCTGATCGCAGCCGGCGTGACGTTCAGCTCCGCCGCCGCCCTGGTGAAGCTGAGGTGCCGGGCGGCCGTTTCAAAAGCCCGAAGCGCGTTCAGGGGCGGCAGCGGTCGCGTCATTCTCTAGATCTCTGCCCAGGTCTGTGTCTCTGCCCAGGTCTGCATCTGGGTATATAGTTTAGGTTTTCTAACAGATAAGCGCAGATCTTCTCGTTTGCCGGAGATCATGGATATTCCTATCTTTCGGTCAATTCAAGGCCCAATCAAGCCAAGACAAGGTGCAACACCGGCTGCCTGTTAGGTCAAATATATCTAAACGCCGATATCTCGGCGCAGGGTCAAACCGGAACCCGATGGAGGACTCCATGAACCCCACCTGTGAGCTTCCCAGTCCGGACAGGTGTTTCCGGGAGAGACCTGCAGAGCGCCCAGAATCGGCGGACCCGGGATCGGCACATTTGGAATCGGCGCACCTGGAACTGGCGTATCTGGAAGCCCTGCTGCAGCGGATGATCGGCGGGATCGTCCGCTGGCGCAGGCGGCGCGCCGCGATCTGCGCGCTCCGGTCCTTGAACGACCACAGTCTGGCGGATATCGGGCTGGAGCGCGTCCAGACCGTCTGGACGCTGGAAGCGATGATCCGCGAGAGGCCCAGCGGCGCAGGAGGCGCGATCATCAAGGGCAAGACCCAGAGCCGCGGCCGGCAGGGATGAGTCGATCACCGCGCTCCGAGCATAGCATCGGCGTCTTTCTTCTCGTGATTTCGGCGATCACCTTCAGTACGGCGGGTCTCTTCACCAAGGGCGTCGAGGCCGGGTCGTGGGAGGTGATCTTCTGGCGGGGCCTCTTTGCCGCTGCCTTCACGACCTTCTGGACAGCAAAGCGGGGAAGCCTGCGGCAGAACTTTCTGGGCATGGGTTACAGCGGATTGGCCATAGCCGTCGTCGGCGCACTGGGAACGGCGGCCTTTATCCCGTCCTTCAAACTCACATCCATTGCCAATGTTTCGCTGATCTACGCGGTCTCCCCCTTGATTGCCGCGCTATTCGCGTGGCTTTTCATTGGCGAAAGAGTCACCGCAAGAACGCTGGCGGGATCTGTCGGCGCGCTTTCGGGCGTGGCCATCATCGTCGCGGGTTCTCTTGGAGAGATCAGCCTCACCGGCGATTTTCTGGCCTTGTGGATGACCGCCGCCATGGCCGCGATCATGGTCATTTACCGGAAATATCCGGCGACGCCGGGGGCGGGTCCCCAGGTGCTGCAGTCGTTACTCTTGCTGCCGTTTGCCGGGATGCTTGGAAACCCGCTCAATGTCGAACGCGCGGAGATCTTTGTTCTTGCGGCCTTCGGACTGCTCTTCGCCATTGCATCCGTCACCCTGGCGGAAGGCGCCAAACGGATTCCCTCCGGACAGACCGCTCTATTAAGTGCTTTGGAAACCCCACTTGCGCCGGTTTTCGCATTTCTGGTCTTTACGGAAATTCCAACCGGCGCGACATTTCTCGGCGGTTCGGTCGTACTTTTTGCCGTGCTGTTCTCGATAAGAAACAAGACGCAGTGATCCAGGGTTTGTCTTGACCGGGGTGAGGTCTAAATTTTTGCGTCACACCAACAGGCAAGACCCACCTCATTTAGGACCGGGATCATGTTCGATTTTACCGGCCACAGGTCAGGTCTTGTTTTCTTCATCACCTACGATAGGCCACTGGGAGCAGACTGCGTTGCAATACCGGCCCCGCAGGGGAGCTGACCAAGGTCACCGGTCGCAAACAAAGCGATGCGGAAATTCTATCCCTGCAACACACACGCGCAGGCGTAAACGACCGTCAAGACGACATAACTCGCAAAACCGAACGCGCTCGCGTAACACATAATGTTCACCCGCGAAATTCGCCGCACGAAATCCGCCGGGAACCCCTGTGTCGCCAGTCTTTTTACAGAGCCGAAGCCAGGTCCGACGAAAATGATCACGGGCAGGAATATCAGAAGCAGTTTCCAAAGCGGATCATCCACCCAGACCCCAGCCAAAATCGTCGCGACGAGCGGAAGCAAAATCCACCTGGGCCCAGCGCTCTGTAAAAAACTCGCGCGCTCGTCAGTGCTCAAGGCCCTGACGCCGGCATAGCCATAGAAGAGCGCGGACTGGAACAGAACCAAAGCCACGACAAGAGTTACGAAGTGTACAGTCGACATCAAATCACCCACACGCAATGAGTTGCAACATCTCACTCTTCTTCAGTGACAATAAGAATTTGTTAACTGCACAATTTGACGGAAATTCATGTCAAAACAGGTTTTAGGAGCGTCGAGCCCGCTCCTGCCTGAAGCCTGTCAAAATACCATCGAGACCATCAAGGAATAGGAGTCCTCAAGCTAGAGGTTGATTATCCCATCGATCCGCAGGACCGCGCGGCACTGATCGAGACCGTGAAAATCTGGCTGGGCGAGCGAGAGACCGCAGCTGTGCGGTGACCGGGATGAGGGGTCGAGGGTCAGGGCCTGGTTGCCATAGCGCAGCGGTGACCGCCTCCGGTGAGATCTTGAAATTTTCCAGCATTTAGAGCACCTTGGTTTAGAGCACCTTGGGTTGAAAATTCTGTGCCGGGCACCCACGTCTAAGGCCCGCAGGGAGGGCATCGCATGAGCGATCGAGAGCGAGAAAACAACCCGGTGATCTATTACACGGGAATGGGTCTGGCCGTCGGCATGGCGGTTGGCCTGGTGTTCGGGGCGGCCATCGGCGATACCAGCATCGGCCTGGCCCTGGGCTTGACCTTCGGCCTGATCATCGGGGCGGGGATCGGGAAATCCAAGAAGCAGCAGCAGGCTGGGGCTGGAACTGGGTTTGGGGCCGGGGTTGGGGCCGGGTCTGGCACTGGGGCTCAGACTGGCGCTCCGACGGGGGTTCCGGCCGGAAGCCGGACGGATAAGCCGCAGGACTGAACCGCGCCCCGGCGCTCGGCTTCGTGCCTCCTCAAGCTAACTTTTGCGCGCCTGAATCACACCACTCCGGCCGTTCTCGCACGCCTCCATTAATAAAAAAACGCCTTTCCGCGAACCTTTTTCCGCGCCTCTCGTTATAGCGGTTGAGGTGTTGCGGCTGACTTGGGTCACGTCGGAAACGCCTCCGATAGAGTGATCGGAGTCTCAAGCAGAGAAGCAGTGAAGGCGATGAAACGAAAAAAAATTAAGACCAAACCGGCCGGAAGCCCGAAAACCGCGCCCCTCAACGGCGCCGGTGCCAACGGAGCCGGGGCCAATGCCAGCAACGCCTCGAAGAAGAGCCGGCGTGAGGCCATGCGGCGCTTTGGCGAGTGGGGCCTGCTGGGCGCGGTGATTGCCGGCGGCGGGATCTATGCCATCGGGCATGTCAGCGCCACAATCGGCGAGCTGGATCTCTCGAAGCTCGGCAACGGCAGGCCGACCATCGTTCAGATCCATGACCCCAATTGCCCGCGCTGCGTGGAGCTGCAGGGCGAGACCCGGGATGCGCTGGCGGAATTCGACGGCGAGCTGCAGTACCTGGTCGCGAACATCCGCAGCGAAAAGGGCCGCGACTTCGCCCAGGAACACGGCGTGGGCCACGTCACGCTGATCCTCTTCGACGGCAAGGGACGCAAGCGCGACGTCCTGGTCGGCAACAATTCCAGCGCGACCCTGACCCGCGAATTCCGCCGCCTGCTGCGCTCGAGCAACGCGGCTAAGGCGTCCGGGTAGCGCAGCGGCGGAGACGCCGACGTCAGCGAAGCGTTACAGATTGCGGGGCATCCTGCGCTTTTTGCATCAGCGCTAAAATCGCGCCGAGCGCCAGACAACTCGCGGACAGAGCAAATCCGCTGGTGAAGGAGTCCGACCGGTCGGCCAAGACGCCGGCGATCATCGGACCGATGGTCTGGCCAATGGAAAACAGCAGCGTGAACAGAGCTATCCCGCTGGCCCAGTCATGGGCCGGCAGGGCGCATCTGGCGATATTGGTCACCGCTGTGACCACGGTCAGAAACGCGCCGCCGAACAACAGGCCAGAGATCAGCACGGCGGGAAGGGACGTGGAAAACAAGGGCAGCGCCGTCCCCAATGCCACCACCGCCAGGACGCTCGCCAGCGCATAACCCGCTGCCCTGGCTTTATCGAGCAAGCCTTGCCACACGAAGGCCGACGCAAAAACACTGCCCCCGAGCAGCAGCCAGAACGCAGTGATGGCCCAGGTCGACACCGCCCCCGAGCGCAGATAGGCGATGATAAAGGTCATGTAGCTGATGTAACCCAGGCCGAACAAAAAGTAGGCGGCGAGTGCGGGCAAGAGCTGCGCCGGGAAGCGCCAGGGTGCGGCTTTTGCAGCGTGATGGCTGCCGGTGGGCACCTTGAGCGCGACAGGACGCGCCAGATAAACCGCGATGAAGGTGAGGAGGCCCATCGCCAGCCAGGGATAGGGCCAGAGCCCGGCGTCGTATTCCATCGCCTGCGGCAAGCCAAGGCCAGCCAGAAAAATGCCGGTGCCGACACCGCCGAAATAAAGCCCGAGCACCAGGCCGCCATGCCCGTCCCTGGCCAAATGGGACGCCAGAGTCGCGCCCGATATGAAGGTGAAGGCACAGGTGACGCCGGTGAGCAGGCGAATGATCAGCAAGGCGGTGAAATTTTCGGTCAGGCCGGTGGCGCACAAACCGGCGCCGGTCAAGAGCAGGGAGATCCAGAAACACTGCCCGATCCCCATGCGCGCCGCCATCCGCGCCGTACTCAAGGTACCGATCAGATAGCCCAGTGCGTTGGCGGTATTGAGGCTTCCCGCCTCGGCATAGCTCCATTCCAAGGTCGTGCGCATGGCAGGCAGCAGCAGGGCGTAACTGAAGCGCGAAAAGCCCAGGGCAACGGCGGCGCCGAGAGAAAGGATCAGCGCCTGAAATATCAGTTCGCGTGACGGGGATGCGGAAACCGGTTGCTTCATGATCTGTAGTCTATTGACCCAAACGGGCGCAGGAAACAATCCCTACGTTCGGCAAACGCGGTTTGCTTCCCCCGCTGCTGCTGTTCTTGCCCCGGGCAATCAACCGCACCGCTTCCCCCTCCCCCACGCAAGATTCCTCAAGCCGCGCGCGCCCAAACTTTCACAATCGGTCTTTTCGCACCGCTCACCCAATTCAGAGTTGATTTCGGAATCGCTTCCGGATTATACCCTGCCTCCCGGTCGCAATAACGCGGTCGGTCACAGTGTTTTGCCAATCGCAAAACGCATCCAACGCGCAAGAGAAAGCCCGCAAATGATACGGGAATTATCTATTTGCCCAGCGAACTGGGCCACAACAACCGGGGTCTAGACCCGCGTTCCGCGCGTGTCCTGTCCCGGCTTGAACAAAGCAACGGAGGCAGGACCATGATGAAACATTTACAGACATAAAAGACCTATCCCTCGCGAGAGGATCAGGAGCCTTCATTCGTTTGGTACTTTTTACCGGCAAACGCCGGTAACAAACCGCTCTATGGTTCGGGTTCAAAAGCCCGGCCGGCGCGCTCGGTGTTGGTAATATGCTGTGCGTGTATCGAGCATTAAGTACTTGGTTGGCCAGACTAGCTCAGATGGTGAGAGCGCCGGACATTAATCCGGAGGTCGCGGGTTCGATTCCCGTGTTTGGCACCACGATGTAGCTCATTTGGTAGAGCACTAGACTGTGAATCTAGGGGTAAAGGGTTCAACTCCCTTCATCACTCTCAGCCTTAAAAGCTGATCTGAAACGAAGGATACCGGAAGAGCGCCAGGCCGGCCCGGCCGGTTGCGGGTGGCATTGCCATTCCTTGCCGCCCCGGGTGCGGGCCAGGTGGCGGGTTGCTTCGTGCGGCCTCTCCACGCTCCCCGACGTCCCCCGAAAGGAACTTCGGCACGCCGAATCGCCGCAGCGGATTTGTCTTACGAGACGGGTCCGGACGGCGGACAGCACCCCGGAGTTCCGCCCGGATGACTGAGGGGGAGTGCCGGGGCCGTCCAGAGCCCAAAGCCGGGGCTCTTCCGGTCATCCTGACTCAGCCTGACTTTAAACAGGCCTCGAAAATTATTTTTAGGAACTTTCTTCGGTTCCGGTCCCTCGCGGGGAACGCAAAAGAAAAAGACGAAAGAAAGAAGAAAAGAAAGGACAAGTTCGATGGTTTACAAGACCGAGAAAATTGCTGACTTCGAGCTCGGTCTCCTGTTTCGGGACCGGGCGTTCCAGCAGGTACTGGAGCCGGGCGTGCACCGCTTTGTGCGGGGCCGGGGCAAGCTTGAAGTGATCAAGCTGGACCTGCGGGCCATGCCGGTGAAGGAGCCCGCTCTGGCGGCGCTCTACCTGACCCACCGGGCGGTGGTCGAGGACCGCTTCGCGGTTGCCGACATGGGCGACGGCGAGATGGGCCTGGTCTATGCCGACGGTAAGCTGACGGGGCTCGTCGCGCCGCGCAGCGTGGCCTTCTACGCCAAGGCGCTGCGGGACATGACCATCGACGTCCTGGACGCGGCCAACGACATCGAGCTGCCCGAGCGGCTGGTCGCACCCCTGGTGCGGCTGGGAGCAAAGGAGCTGGTGGCGGTGGCCGAGGTGGTCTCCGACCATGTCGGACTGCTCTACGTCGACGGCGTGCTGACGAAGCAGCTCACGCCGGGCCGTTACGCCTTCGTGAAGGCGCTGCGGCGCATCGATGTCGTGACCTTCGATCTGCGGCTGCAGAGCCTGGAGGTCACCGGTCAGGAGGTGCTGACCAAGGACCGGATCGGCCTGCGGGCCAACGTGACGGCTGTCTACCGGGTCGCTGACCCGGTCAAGGCCGTGGCGCTGACCGCGGACCTGAAGGACTTCCTGTACAAGGAGCTTCAGTTCGCTCTGCGGCAGGTGATCGGCACCCGGACGCTGGAAGAGGTGCTCGGCGATAAGCTGGGCATCAACGCGGCGGTGGCGGAACTTCTGCTGCCGAAGCTCGGCGACGCGGGCCTTGAGGTCCCCTCCGTCGGTGTGAAGGACATCATCCTGCCCGGAGACGTGCGGGAGCTGATGAACCGGGTCATCGAGGCGGAGAAGACCGCACAGGCCAACGTCATCAAGCGGCGCGAGGAAACCGCGGCAACGCGGTCGCTTCTGAACACCGCAAAGCTGATGGAGGACAACCCCATCCTGCTGCGGCTGAAGGAACTCGAGGCGCTTGAGAAGGTGTCCGAGAAGGTCGGCAACGTCATCGTCGGAAACGGCATGGATGGCGTGCTGGACGACCTGGTGCGGATCCGGCCGCGCTAGTATCCCGAATCTGAAATTCATTTCATTGAATTTCAGATTCAACGGGACACTAGCTCATAGAATCTAGTGTGATTCAGTCTCTTAAATTCGCCGCATATTATGCGGCGAACTTCAGAAACATCACACTAGAGCCTGATCGTCTTTCGCTGCTTCAGTGAAAGACGTGAATCAGCCTCTTGACTGAGAGCTAGTCTCTTGCCTGTGCCGGTGACCCTGCGCGCTCTCATGGCTCCGGGTCAGGCAGACCCGGCTCCGGAGAAGGCAAACCAGGGAGTCCGGATGGCCGGAGGGGCCGGGGGCGGAAAAGCTCCCGGCCCCGATGGCCATGCCATTGTAGGGACATAATTACGACTAAGATAAGAATGAACTGCGGCAGGTAGCGGCCGCACGCAGGCTGGAATTGATCGATGAAGGACACACGGGATCTGATCACTTACCTGGGCACGGGCAACCGGGTGAAGTACGTCTACTTCTGGGGCCACAGGAAAACGGAAGGCCTGGTCACCAAGACCTGTTTCAGCCAATGGTACGACGCGCCCTTCACCCATGACGGCGATCTTTATATGACGGTCGAGCACTTCATGATGGCCGCGAAGGCGCGGCTTTTCGGAGATGCAGCCAAAGCAGCCGAGATTCTGGCGGCGGAGAACCCCGGCAAAGCCAAGGCGCTGGGGCGGCAGGTGCGTGACTTCGAGCAATCCCTCTGGGACGAAAGGAAGTTCGAGATCGTAGTGCGCGGCAATATCGAGAAGTTCGGTCAGAACGCCGAGCTACGGGAATTTCTGCTCAAGACCGGCGCCCGCGTTCTGGTCGAGGCCAGCCCGCTGGACCAGGTCTGGGGCGTCGGTCTGGCCGCGGATGATCCCTTGATCGAAGATCCGCGCAACTGGCAGGGCGAAAACCTGCTGGGCTTCGCCCTGATGGAAACGCGCCGGCGGCTGAAAAGCACGATGTGACACCGGGGATAAAGCTGTTCCCGGAACCGGGAATCCGGCTTCGGAAAGAGACCTGCGTGGGCACGATCATGGCAGGAGCCGGAGGTGGCACAAGACCTAACGCCGGCCCCGGCTCATTGCGCCGTAGAGTTGCTCCAACTCAAACTGCCGTCCTGACGATAGAAAGCCTCCGTGAGGGAGCCGCCGCTCCCAAGCGTCAAGGTCGCGAAACCGTTGGCAACGAAGTAGTTCGAACCGGGCCCCTCGACCGTCTTTTCATACCACTCGACATGAGGTGAGTTTAGATTGGTCGCCACGCCCCAGGGAATGCAGCTGTGTCCGCAACATCTGCCATTGAGGAAAACAGGCGTTTTGTCTTTATAAGTCTTGTAAACGGCGCCGATATGCACATGCCCCCAATACCAGGTCACGCACCCGTTGTAAGGCGCGATCTGCTGCATGACCTGCTTGCCGAAGACCGATCTCTTCGATCCGTCAAACGTCAATCCCGTGTGGTGGGAGAGGATGATCAACTCCGTTCCCATGTGCTGCGTCAGGCGGGCCTGGTCGCTCAAGAACTGGGCCTGCGTTCCCGGCCCGGTCGGCCCGATGTCCCCGACCATGAATCCGTCGGGCCACCCGCTCTGCTCCTTATCGTAGTAGGCGGAGTCCAGCCCCACGATACGGTAGGAATCGTTGTAAAGCGCGAAATAGCTGCAGCCGGCCTGAGCTTGAAACAGAGGTGACGTCAAGGCGGTATTGAAATACCCGGTTCCATGGGCATACATGTCATGGTTGGAGTTGAGGGCGAAGGACCTTCCGGCCGGGCCCGGCCAGGGCTTTAAGAAGTTTTCCCTCTGGTAATCCCGTTCGATCTCGCCCTTCTGGTCGGTCCCAGCGTAGTAGACATCCCCCAGATGGATGACCAGATCCTCACTCCCCGGCGTGACCTGCCGTGCGCAATCCTGCGCCGCCGCATTGTCACCACCCCAATCGCCCAGCAGGTAGATTTTGACGTCGTTCGGGATTTCAATGGTCTTGGGCTGGTTATTGAAAGGGGGCGTCGGTCCGGTCTCGTCCCAGGCGAAGGGACAGTAGATCCACCTGGGGTCAGTCTCGTCGTAGTCCACGTGCCCGAAGTACACCAGGCCGTCACCGTCGACATAGGTCGGAGAACTCCCGGCATCTCGCAGCAGATTATCCGAATCGCCGTGGAGGAGACTGTAGGCGAGCAACATCTCCCGCTCCCGCTTCAGTTTCGGTTCCGCTGCCGGTCTATTGCCGTCGCGGATAGTGAGCAGATAGGCGTGACCTTCCCGAATGAGAGGCTCAAGCCTGTTCCTCTCCGCCGCCGGCAATTTGTTCCATTGGTCTTTGAAATGCGCGCTCAGTCTCTCCAGATCAGACACTGTCATCTCCTTCATCGGACCATCGCTATAAATGAGAGTATGATATGGAATTATTGCACGTTTAAGTGGTTTTTGCAATGCACCTGCCAGTAACTCCCGGAAGGCTGTGGTGATCGCGGACTCGCCCTTCGGTCAGGCACGCATAAACGCTGGCGCAATCTCAGGCGGACAGAAAGGCCACCCAGGGTCCTGCGCGGCGCGTTACCCGCAGTAAACCCGCGTGATTGTGCCTTGCCCATCAAGCTCGAAGTTGATCCGGTCCTCGGCATAGTCCTGTGTCACCAGATCGCCGGGCTGAATGATACGGCTGTTCAGTGACGCGGGCAGGGTCACGGCGGCCAGCGAGGTTCCGATCAGAGACTGATAGCCCTCCGCGCCGCAGGCGTCTTTTGCTTCTGTCGCCGTGCAGCCGGACAGGGCAGTCACAGCGAGGAGAGTAACGGCGGTGGGCAGCGATCGCTTCGTCAAGAACTTCATGCCGGGTGTTTCCTTTTTTACTTGAATTGCGTTTCGGCCAAACAGGAGGCACGTAACTCGAAAGCCCAAAACCTCGGCCCATCATTCGATCTCCTCAAGGTCGAGCCTGTACCAGTCCTTCCTGGTAAAGAGGTGCAGCGACGAACCGCGGCCGATCAGGGTTGCCTGCTTGGGGATCTTGCCAGCGGGCAAGAGTAAGCGGCCTTTCCGGGACTTCGCGCTTTCGTTTCCTTGGAGCGACAGCAGGTAGATGCGATCGGGCGGGTCGTTGTATTGCCCGGAGAAGAGGACTCTATCCGGCGAGATTGCAAAGGCGTGCGCGCCTCTGATATCCGTCTTTCGGTAGAGGGTCGTAAAGTCACCCGAAACCTGTCCCAGATCAAAGTCCGAGTAGAAATAGAAGTGGGTCGCGTCCCGGGTCACGTTCAGGGCATAGCAGTCGTCGATAAATTGCTGCTCCTGATCGTGCCGCCAGACGATGTCGCCACGCCGGTCGAAACAGTTGAGACCAGAGGCGCCGACAGGCGCAGCCGTGCGCTCCCCATTCGGATCAAGATTTCCCCAGCCAAAATTACCGTAGACTCCCTCGTCGAAGTAGGAGATCCAGATGCGGTCGTTTCCGTCCACGCCAATATCCTGAATGCCGTCGCCGGCGAGGAAGCGTATTTCCTGTCCGCTCGCCTTATCGAAAATCATGCCGTTTACATCGTAGTCGTTCTCCGATCGCCACTCACAACGGCTGCCCACAATGACGGCGGATCCGTCCGCAAAAACATCGACCATGGGGAAGGCAAACTCAAAGGGCGGGAAGTCGATTTCGCGCGCCTGTTCGCCATCCGTCGTGACGAGTTTGTAGTGAAACGCAGCCCCCATGTCAGGCACCGGAAACACCGCGAAGCCAGGGTCTTCCCGTTGCCGGTGCACCAGGCTTTCCGCCTTCTCCTCGACATAGAGAAGCTGTGCCGCGCCCTGAAGCGAGACGGAGACCGAAACGAATTTGAATCCTCTCGGCGGCGGCGGGATTTTGGCCACATGCTGTAGTGCGATCTCTTTCATGTCAGACGATCATCCACCCCCGCGCTCTCTGCGATCCAGGCGGCATAGGCCGGCGTGGTCTGCGCGATGTCGATCTGCAGCAGCGGCGGCAGGTCGTAGGGGTGCAACTTATCGACCAGTGCTTCTATCGCCGCAAAGCGCGCCGCGAGCGTTTTCGCGGTCAGGACGATCTCCGGCCCCCGCTGGACTGCGCCCTGCCAGCGGTAGACCGAGGCGATCTCGGCCACGTGAACGGCGGCGGCCAGGTGCCGTTCGACCAATGCCGTCGCGATCACCCCGGCCACCGTTTGGTCGGGCACGGTTATCTGGATCAAAACCGGGCGGGATCCGCCCTCTTCACTTGCCGTCATAGCACCGAGCCCCCTGTCTCTTCCGGATGATTTCACCCAAGACGCATTATTCGGAGTGACGCAACCAGAGATACATCGGTAGGATGCGCCAATCACAGCGTATTGGACAGTGGGAATCGTGAGCGAGGGGACTTTATGAGCGGGGATTTCTGGCGTTCCGTCACGGAAGACCACAAGCTGGCCGTGCGGATCTGGTGGGCGGAATTCGAGAGGAACCAGGATAACATCCTGACCTATTTTACGGCAGTCGGTAAATCCCCACCGCAAGAGGGCCGGTTCGACCTGCCCCACTGGATGCAGGAAAATCTGCAGGCCATCGACGCTGACCTGATGTGGGAGTTCGGGCCGGGGATCTCCAAAGACCATCGGCTTGTCATTACGCCTGAAGCCAGCCGGGCGCTGCGGCCCCTTGTGCGCTATATCCTGGACCAGGCACCGGAGTTCGAGAAGTTCGAGTTCTACGAATACCGGCTGCCGGAAAATCTGGAACGCGCAACACAAATGATGACCCATCGGGCCGGCTGGCGGGATCTCTCCGGAATCAGGTTCAGGACCGAGATTGGCGAGAGCAACCGGATCGATATCGTCTTCCACACGCCCTTCAAAGAGCCGCAGGATGACCAGCTCGGAAAACTCTGGCTCCTGACCGAACAGCTCCTGGGCGAAGAGCTTGCGGAAAAGTGGGTCGGATACATCGATCAGCAGGCCGCGGCAAAAGGCGGACTCTTCGGCCTGCTGAAGAAACCAGACGATCACCTGCTTCCACTGGAAGAGCTGGCATCCGATTTCGGGAACCGGATCGCGGAAATCAAAAGCTCGCTGCCTGACCGGCCCTACTTCGAGATTGGAGAAGAACAGGACTGGGTTATGTTGAAACTGACGCCCGAGGAACAGGAGGACTACGACTTCAAGGACGACCTCTTTGTCGCACCCTTTCTCTCCGCCCCGATGTTCACAGCCATGCACGGAGGCCGAAGGAATTTCTGCCCCGAGCGCTTTTCGAACCACGGCGAAGCTTTCCTGTTCCTCAAAATGGATGGCGCCGCCGAGGATCTGGATCAGGAGACTTTCGAGGACCGCGCGAGCATCGAAGACGCACTCAATGAGGCGCTCAAGAGTCTGGGTTGCATGATCGGTGGCGGCACGGGTTTGCGCTATTCCTACATCGACCTGGCCGTGACGGACCTGAAGGCCGCCGTGCCGATCATCCAAAGAACACTGCAAGCCGGTAACCTGACCCGGCGCAGCTGGCTCTTTCATCATGATCCCGACCACCAGGCCGAATGGATCGGGATCTGGCCGGACAGTCCGGCGCCCTACATGGAAAGCGACCGCGAGCCCTCGTAAACACCGAATGGCCATGATCCCGTCCGGGCCTCAGGCCTTCCGGCCGAGCGCCTGCACCAGTGGCAAGCCGGAGCAGCCGAAGGGATCACGGGCGAGGTCGCGCCAGGCCTCGACGATTTCATCGCGCTCCTCGCGCGTGCACCAGCCCTTTTCCAAGGCGCGCACGCCGAGACTGCCGCTCGCCAGCGTTTCGGCCAGATTGCAGAAGTAGTCCGCACGCTGCTCGCCCCTGGGCGCCTGCTCCCAGTCCAGCGAAACCTCGATATCAACGAAGCCGTTGTGCTGTAGCAGAGGGCCGAGAACACGCCCGACATCCGGGTCGCCGCCGGTCGAGATAATGCCCTGGCGGACGATCCGGTTCAGCCTCTGCAATCGCGCGTCCCCGGGCAGGATGACGACCTGCTCATTGATGATGTCGCGGAGGGCGACGTGGCCACCAGGCTTGAGAACACGATGGATCTCCCGCATCGCCCTGTCCCGGTTCGGAATGTGGCAAAGGACGGTCTGGGCAAAGACGAAATCGAAGCTCTCGTCGGCAAAAGGCAATTCGAAGAGGTTGGCTTCGCGAAAGGAAACATTCTCGACGCCCATGGCCTGCGCCATGGCCTGCGCGCCGACCAGCTGCGCCCCATTGATGTCGATCCCGACGGTTTCTCCCTTCGGCGCCCAGTCCGCGAGACCGACCGTGATGGAACCGGGGCCGCATCCACAATCCAGAATCCGGCTATCCTCCCTGATCCGGTCCCGGGCGAATTGCACCGAAGTCTCGGCATTCCTGAACCGCAGATAGCCGAGAAAAGCGCTCTCGTGACCCAGACTGTAATCGGATAGGGATGCTTCAGACATAGCTGTTCCTCTTTTTCTTGACGACAAAGCCGCGCAGCGGAGCGGCAAAATTCAGATCGACAGGGCTGCAAAGTCATGAATTAAAGGCGACTCCGCCGCTTATCTCAAATAACACAAAGATCTTTCTCAAGTAACAACATTCATACATGATGATTTTGTTAATTTTAATGTTATTTTTCAATTTGTTATGAATCTCTTTAAAATCGGATTTTTTTCGAAAAAAAAAAATGATGCAGCTATAGTCAAGTCAACGATCAAGGCCCTGCTTTCGGCAAAGAGGTCTCGCCGCACCACAGGATGGGAAGTCTGTGTTTAATTTTCTATCCGGAAGCTCTTGGTTATAAGGCGTCCATTTTTTATTATTATTTTCTAACGCTTTAAATATCTTTTTCCAACAACTAAGATGCAGAAACCCCTGCGCTCCGAGATGCGGCGACACTGCGGCAGCCAGGTTCAAGGGTGGCAAGCGTTTCAGCAAATGACGGCTGTGCGATGCTCGATTCCGCAGGGCAGTCGATCAGATTTTGAAGCGATATTTAAAATATTAAACATGTAAAAATAATAATCTATATTTCAATGCTATATACTTTCGAATTTTATATTTAAAGAAAATGTCCCGGAACGCTCCGCAACGATGTCACGGCCCGCCACAACAGCGTCATCACCAGCCGTTTAAACTCTATTGCGGCGCATCTGCCGCATAACCCGACAGAGTCAAATCACGGAACCGGGCGATCAAGAAGCCACGACTGCGCGGCAAGAAAAATTGCGGAGGTCATCGTCTTTTCTGTCCTTGATCAGAAATACTCCGGAGCAGCGGCGAGTCCCGGGCGCGCGAGGGGGCCTTCCAACGCAATATTGCAGCAATGAATTTGCGCCGAGCCTCCGTAGTCACAAGTAACCCGAGACGAACGGCGTCGGAATTTCTGGAGCCAGACGTTACTTGACTTTCGAAGCAATACTGAAGACCTGAACAGGGCGCTGCAGCGAGACGACGCGGAAAAACTCTTCCAGTGGCTCCTGGTATGATTTGGTCTTGCCCAAATTCGCCGGATATCGGTAAAGTTTCCGTCCTGTCTTTCTGAAAGCAAACAGCCGGAGCCGCGCTTTGCCATCATAACCACCGGTCTCACCCAGGTCATGAACCCATGACCTAAACCCACCCGATACACGACCGCGCCCTTCTTCGGGGCGGCGGCCAGGTATTTTCACTGCTTCGCCCGGGTGGCGGTTCGAGACCGGTATGGCATGCTCCGACAGATTCTCCGGACCGCTGCGCTCATGTATTTTTAGTGAGCCCCCCGGCACTCATCCCGCTCTCTTTGCAGAACGCCGGCCGCGGGAGTAAAGCGCCAACCAGCGTCGCGTGATCAGACCTCCATGCCGCTCATCAGGAACTCAGCAAAGATTCCCTGACCGTCACCTCGGCGGACTTCCAACAGGAAGACCGAAACGAGATGACTCGCCTTTTTTGCGCCGACTGGCTTTCCGTCCGCTGGACGGTAACACCCCTTACCGCGCCGCGGCCCCGGCTGTTCTGCAGGGACTGCGGAGAAACCCAAGCCTTCGAGAGCAGCGGCAAATTCCGGCTCAATGCAAACGGCAAGCGCCTCGACGCCTGGTTGCTGTACCGCTGCCTCATCTGCGAGACCACCTGGAAACGCCCGGTCGTCGAGCGCCAGCCTCTGCAAGCGCTGGACCCGGGACTCCTGGGTGCCTTGCAATCCAACGACGCGGCCTTGGCTGAGTCTTTCGCCTTCGACCTGGCGGGTTTGCGCCGCTTCGCCGGAGAGATCGAGATCTGCAGCGACGTCAAGGTGCAGAAAGCCGTGATCTCAGGCCCCATCTGCACCCCATCGCGCATCGCGATCGAGTTCTCCCTGCCCCACCCGACCGCGGTGCGGGCCGACCGTCTGCTGGCCCGGGAACTGGGCCTCTCCCGCACGCGGATCGCAGGATTGGCGAGGCAGGACAAAGTGAGAGCGGCTTTGAAGGGAGCGTATCAGCTGCGCAAGCCGGTGACCGACGGGTTGCAGGTTCATATCGACCTCCCGGATCTTCAGGATGCCGCGCGGGTTCTCTCCCTGGCATCCGGACAGCGTCCGCGGGACCGTTAAAGGGCAGTGGGCCGCTCATGTTACTGCCCGTTTACATTGCAAGACATCACTCTAATTCTTTTATGGCGAAGACCAGCAGTCTGAGCACGGGCTGTGCATGCTCATCCAAGCTTGGGGCCAGCGTCCGTGTAAACCTGAGGAAAGACTGCGCAAGGGGGACAGAACGGAGCAAGGGGGCGGATGGGGCTCCCACGCTGTATCAGATAAAGGCAAAACCCGGAGAAGGAGACGGCCTCGATGAAACAGAGTGTAATTCTTGCAGGATTGACCCTGCTGCTGACGGCCACCGGCCTATCGCACGCCACGGCGCAATCCGAAAATGAACCCGCGACACGCGCCGCTTTCGAGGCAGCCGATCAGAATGGCGACGGCCTGATCGACGAGGCGGAATTGGCGCACGATACCATTGAGGGCTTCGTCGCAATCGACAGCGACGGTAACCGCAGTCTCGAAAGCGGCGAGCTCGGAGCAGATTTTCAGGATGCGATCGCCCCGATGGACGGAGACGGCAACGGCAGCCTCTCTTTCGAGGAAGTCATGAAGCGCAAACTCAATCAGTTCAAACAGGCCGACAGCAATGCGGACGGCGCACTCACGATAGAGGAGGTCTTGACCCATGACGGCGTTCAATAGTGCGAGCCGGCAAAGCAGATCTTGGCTGTCTCCATCTCCAGCGCGCGCGGTGGCGGAGCGACCACATTCAAAGCCGTGCGCACGCGCTGCCGTCGTCACCGCGGGACTGATCGCCGCTCTCGCACTCGCGGGTTGCGCCTCGGACTCAGGTGAGAGCGAACCTGCCGCCCCGGCGCTTGGAACGATCGGCGGAGCAGCCGCAGGCGGCGTTCTGGGCTCGACCATTGGAAAAGGCAAGGGCCAGTTGGCGGCGATTGTCGGCGGCGCCATTCTGGGCGGGGTGATCGGAAATCAGGTCGTGGACCGCCCGGTGGAAGAGCGCAAGAGCAAGGAACGAGAGGCCTCGCGTGACCGCGAAATGGAGCGGCAGCTCGAACTGGAGCGTCAGCGCGATGCCCGGGCGGAGGACGCGCGAGACCGCGACGTGCAGCGCCAACTCGACTTCGACCGCCAGAGCACCCTGCAGGAAGAGGAATTGCGGCGTGAACTCCGCGAGCGGGAACTTTTCGAGCAGTGGAAATCCCAACGGGTGGGCGGTGCGCCGCTTGTGGCCGCACCCGATATCCAGGCCGCGCAGCGGCTGCTGGTGGCGCTGGGGCATTATCAGGGCCCGATCGATGGTATCGAAGGCGGCGGCACGCGCGCGGCAACCCGGGCGTTTCAGCAGAGCAAGGGCTTGCCGCAGAACGGCGTCTTGACCGAGGATCTCGTCAATCTGATGCGCGCCAGCCTTTAGCGCCCCGGCAGGGAGCGAACGGGTTCTGCTCTTCAGGTCCCGCCCGCTTTGCGTTGCACCCGGCGGTTTGTCGCGGGCGCGGTTATCAGTCCTGCGACCTTCAGATCACCACCTGCGCGCCGATCGCCAGGATGGCGGCCCAGGAGACCAGATAGGTCGGGGTGCGCAGGTAAGGAATGCCGAGGGTATAGACCACCGCATGCGCCAGGCGGGCGACGAAGAAGATCTGCGCCCAGAGCCCGACGGTCGGACCAGCCGCTTCACCACCGAAGAAGGCAACACCCAAAACGACCGCGATGAAGGCGGGCATGGTCTCGACCAGATTGAGGTGCGCGCGCTTGGCCCGTTCCGCCCAGAGCGGCGGCGCCGGCTGCTCGACCGGGAAACCGGCGGGGTAGTTGTTGAGAAAGGTCGGCAGGCCCCAGACGAACACCCGCGCCAGAATGTAGGGCGTCCAGAGCAGAACCGTGAGCATCCCGCTCAGGGCGAGATAGAAATAAGCTGTTTCCATGAGTCGTGTCCTTGTCATGCGAAGCGCGTGTTCAACGCTTCAAATCCGTTGATCCAAAAAGGCCGCGCAGAGGGACAGACGACACCCGGAAAGCGATTCCCGGGGAAAGCTTCGATGCGCCTCTCAGCGCGGCTGTCTGACGAGTTGCGCAGCGCCGGACGGCAAATCAAGTTTCCGCGCGAGATCTGAACTCTCTGCACAGACTGGTGGACGATCTGCATGGAATTGGACGCTTTGCCTGAAGTGACCGAGGCTTGATCCGTCGCACGGCGGTGCGGCAAGCATCCGGGCAGCGCCGTCTTTACCCTAAATAAGGGAAGGCCATTTATCGTTCCGGTTGCAGCTTATCTTCAATCCGGAATTGGCAGATCATGACGCGTAACAGCGCCCCGACGATGCGGCCGAAGCTTTCCTTGCGCGTGACCTTCCGCGAGGCCTTTTCGCAGGTCTTTGGGCAATTCAGAGGTCTAGCGAAGCTGGCGATTTTGCCGATGGTCCTGAGCCTCGGGATTTCGGCGATTATTTTCGCCCTCACAGCCGCCGACCCCAAGATCAAGGGGCTGCCTCTCTACACGACCTCGTTACACCTCTTGGGGTTTTTGCCCTTCACAATCTTTGGCATTGCCTGTTGCCGACAGATGCTCCTTGGCGAAAAGGCCGAACTGATACCACGTCCGCTACTGGGTCGGCGACAACGTATCTGGTTCACCTACAGCCTATTGTCTATTGTTATCCTCGCTTTACCCTTTACGGCGTTGTTCCTGCCCGCAATCGTGTTTGTCTTCGCTGCGAATCCAATGTTTGCGCTGGTGCAGCTGATGACGCTTCCGGTACGCGTGATCATGCCCTGGCAGCTTTTCATGATGACGTTCTTGAAGGACGATCCTCTGTTCGCAGTGCGCTTCGTCCCTCACGCAGGATACTTTGGCCCCTTCTTCCCTTACTCAGGAGAGATTAGTCTTATGGTTACCGAGCAATACCTATGGTTTTGGTCGGTTTTTCTGGTGCTCATGCTGTTGCTGATGCGCTTTAGCCTCGCGCTCCCAGGGCTAGCAGTGGACAACCGACAGGGCGAGGCCGACGATTACCGCTTGGGCCTATTCGGGGCCTGGCGACTGGCCAGCGGAAGTGGCCTGAAGCTCATTGCCATATTGCTTGTGCTAGCAACGCTGGCAATGGCCGTAAGATCATTCTTCCTGTTTGCCAGTCCCAAAGTCTATTACTTCATCAACAGCCTGATCGGCTTTCTTCCAAGGTTTGGAGACGATCACTTCACACTGGTCTTCATGGTCCCAGTTCACGTGGGCGAGTTCGCGGTTATCTATCTCTGCATCGCCGTGGTCTGCGCGGCCCTCTGTTCCGCCTATGCGCAACTTCGCGGCTGGGACATGCAGAGGACCAATCCCTCGGAAACTAAAAAAAGTCCCGGCGCCCGCCCCGCGTAACGGAGCAAGCGCCGGGATCTCTAACGCAAGCGAGGTTAGTGCGCTTTTTCGATCTTGCTGAAGTCGACCTCGCGGCCTTCCGGTGAGGTGCGGATCGCCATGACTTCACCGCGCTTGGCATAGACGATGTAGCCAAGGCAAGCGAAGTAGAGGCCGATCACGATCGCGCCGATCCACTGGATCTGCAGGAAGTCGAGCTTGAACAGCAGGGTCAGCCCAAAGAGCAGCGCCACGTGAATGCCGATGTACTTCAAACGTCCCAAGCGGGCCACGGTCAGCGAGAGGTTGTCCGAATAGAGCCGGGTCAGGGAATCCAGCGAGTTGATCACGAAGGTGACACCCACGATGATCATGGCGATGCTAAAGAGGCCGGCGATCTCCAGGCTGTTGAGGTGGTAGTAGTAGAGCACCGAGAACCAGATCGCGAGCGGGATCGAAGGGAAGACCACCAGAGCCACCAGCACCTGCCAGGTCTTAAGCCCGCCGACGAAGCGCGAGGTAAACTGGCCGATCATGATGCTCCAGGCGAACCACCAGAAGAGATAGAACTCGTGGTAGTCGTTGATCGGCAGAACGAACTTGTGAATGTTCGTAAAGTAGCCGCCGATCAGCCCGGCGCTCTCGGCAATGGCCGTACCGCCCATGCCCGCGGCAATCGCCATCAGCGCAATTAGGCCCAGGAAGAGCCAGGTAGACGCCAGACTGAGGATCTTCACGTACTTGATGTCGGTGCTGGAATAGACCGACGCCAGGATCACCACGAAGACGATGACATGGAAAGTGGCCGTAATACTCTCCCCGTCACCGATCTGCGGTGCATACCAGGGCAGATGTTTCAAAAAGAGAAAAGCCGTGAAGGCGCAGGTGCCGATGATGACAATGTTGTTCAGCAGCTTCACCCAGGGAATCTCAAAGAAGCCGACCCGCGGCTCGATGACACAGAAGTAAAAGCTGGTCAGGAAGTAAAAGCCCCAGATCATGAAACCCCAGAACCCGAACTCGATGGCGAGGGGGTTGGTGAAGGCATACTCAGGGCTCGCGGCGGTGTCCGCGTAGCCCGGGAACTCGGTCAGCGGGAACATGATCAGGCCGACATCCAGGCCCGAGGTAAAGAGAATCGCGATAAAGGTGAAAAGCGGCACCGGCGTCACACCGATGCATTCGAGGTTCCCCCATTTGACGAGGCTAAACACCACCATCGCCAGAGCGAGCAGCACGCCCGCGGATAAAACTAAAGTCACGGCTTTCTCCCACATGCGGGGCGCGATCGCTCTTGCGTGCAGCGACTCAGAGCGAAGACCGCCCTCCCCCGGTTTATGAAGGCGCTGATTCCCGACCCGCTTTGAGTTAAACGAGACGATCAGGCTCTTGTTATTTACGAGACTGATTCACGCTCCATTCTCAAACGAATGGAACGATCAGGCTCCGGTTTCTTGGGAGACTGATTCACGCTCCATTTGGTGCAAACGAAACGATCAGGCTCCGGTTCACCCCAAGTCTCAGAGAATCATAGTCTCCTCTGAATACCCCAGTGTGTAAAATTTATATCTTAATATGCCAAATTTTGCACGGTCGTGCAATTTAAATATCGCTTGTACAACTTGAAGCAGGATATGCAGGGGTGTAAGCTATCCTTGCCTCGTCATTTTTCTTCGAGTGAAGCGAGAGAGTCCGGCGCAACTGTGATGAGTTCGAGTGGCGTCACGAGGGAGACTATGGGCCGACAGCGCATCAAGGATGTCCGCCGCGAGGAACTGATCGACGCCGCCATTTCCGCGGTCGCGGAGCACGGCTTTGCGGCGGTCACGGTCAATCAGATCGCCGCGCGGGCCGGGGCCTCGGCGGGCAGCATCCACTATTACTTCGGCGGCAAGGAAGAGCTGCTGGAAGCCACCATGCGCCGGTTCCTGGCCGCCCTGAAGCGCGAGACCCTCGAGCGCCTGTCAAAGGCCCAGGACCACCGCGCGCGTTTGAGCGCGCTGATCCTGGCCAACTTCAGCGACACGCTTTTTACCGGCGAAACCTGTAACGTCTGGATGCAGTTCTGGGCCTATGCGCCTTACAGCAAACCCCTGGCGCGCCTGCAGCGGATCAACCGGAGCCGGGTCCGCACGAACCTGAACGCGGAACTCGGCCAGTTGCTGCCGCCTGACCAAAAAGACACGGCCCGGCGCGCCCTGCAGGCCTATATGGACGGCGCCTGGCTGCGCAAGGCCCATAGCGCCGATGACTCCGGCGGCGAAACCGCCCGCCAGGAAGCAGAGCGGGTCATTACCATGCTGATCGGCTAATATCAAAAGCCCCGCAGCACGGCCCAAGCGATAGAAAATCACGAGAGACATCAGGAGCCCCCGCATGACTGACCGGCGCGTTACTTTCGACTTCGAGGTCGATTTCTCCAATGGCGGCGGAATTCAGGGTCAGGACTTTCGTCTCGATATCGAAGGCGAGGAAATAAGCGACGACGCGCTCGCCGCCGCCATCATCAAGGACCTGCGCCTGCTGATGGTGGGTGAGGTCCGCATTCTCAACAAACGGATCATCGAGGAACGGCATAAGCGCGCAAAACACGCCACGGAAAGAAGAGAAACCGGGGCCGATGCTTTCGTCGATCTCAGCCACAGCATCGTCGAGGGCATGATCACCTACAAGGGTCTGCCCGCGCCGCTGATCTGCGACCATCTTTCCTTTCCCGACTCTCATGCTCACTACGCAGAGGGAACGGAGTTTCAGATCGGAAAGATCGAGATGGTAGCGAACACCGGCACCTATATCGACACGCCGGCGCACCGCTACCGTGACGGCCACGATCTGGAAGGCCTGATGCTGGAGAAGGTTTCGAACCTGCCGGGCCTGGTGGTGCGGGTGCCCGGTGCGAAAGACCGCGCCATCGACTGGCAGGTCTTCGCCGCCAGCGAAGTGAGCGGCCGCGCGGTCCTGGTGGAAACCGGCTGGGACCGGCATTGGGGCAGCGACCGGTACTTCGAAGGTCATCCCTTCCTGACCGAGGCGGCGGCGGTTTACCTCCGCGATCAGGGCGCAACCCTTGTCGGGATCGACTCTTTGAACATCGACGATACCAGCGGCGGCACCCGCCCGGTCCACTCGGTGCTTCTCAAGGCGGAGATTCCCATCGTCGAGCACATGACCAATCTCGCCGCCCTGCCCGTCGAAGGCTTCCGCTTCTTCGCCGCCCCGCCGAAAGTGCGCGGCATGGGCACCTTCCCGGTGCGAGCCCATGCGCGGCTGGAGGCAGTCTCTTAAAAGAGACCGCCGGTCATCAACCTGACGCCTTCTCGCGCATGGCCAGGAAGCGCTGATCGCCCACGACGCTCCACTTGCGCGCGCCTTCCAGATATTCGCTGTAGGAGGCATGGATCTTCTTGGTGGTGGCATCTGTCGCGGCCAGCTCCGTGATCACCTCCTGGGTCGCCTCACCAAGGGCAACCACGATCTCCTCCGGCCATTCGCGCAGAATCACACCCTGGTCCCGCACCAGCGGTTCGAGGGACACAATATTGTGGCGGGTGAAGTCGGCCAGAGTTTCGTTGGCGGTCGCGGAGCAGGCCGCCGCGACGATAGCCTGCAGGTCGCCGGGCAGAGCTTCATAGAGCTCCTTGTTGACAATGGCCTCCAGGGCCGGGCCGCCCTCATGAAACGCGGGCAGGTAGTAGTTTTTCGCGACCTTGTGCAGGCCGAAGGCCAGATCGTTCCAGGGGCCGACCCACTCGGCGGCATCGACGACACCGCTCTGCATGGCTGGGAAGATCTCGCCCGGCGGAGTGAGGACGACCGTGACACCGAGACGCCGCAGGGCCTCGCCACCGATGCCCGCGATGCGCATCTTCAGGCCCTGGAGGTCGGCGAGGCCGGTGATCTCCTCACGGAACCAGCCGCCCGCCTGCACGCCGCTGCTGCCGGCGTAAAAGCCCTTCAGGCCGAATCCACTATAGACCTCGTCCCAGAGCTCCTGCCCGCCGCCATAGTAGAGCCAGCCGGTCATTTCCCAGGCGGTCAGGCCAAACGGCAGACCGGTGAAATAGTGCAGCGCTTTGCTCTTGCCCTGCCAGTAATAGGGCGTCGCATGCGCCATCTCGGCAGCCCCGTTGCGCACCGCATCGAAAACCTCGAAGGGCGGCACCAGTTCGCCCCCGGCGAAAAGCTTCACGGTCAGGCGCCCGCCGCTCATCGCCGTGATACGGTCGGCGAGCCGCTGCGCATTGACGCCGACCCCCGGTGCGTTTTTCGGCCAGGGCATCGCCATGCGCCATTCGATCCGTTCCTGTGCGATGGCGGGAGCGCCCAGGATACCCGTCGCGGCTGCGGCGGCCGTGGTGGCGGCGGCGCCCGCAACGGCGCCTTTTGCAGCGGTTTTCAGAAAGCGGCGTCGTTTCATCTTGTGTCCCCTTTTGCGTTGCGCAAAGAAATTCCACACCCCGGATGCTGCCGTAAAACGCCGCCCGGTTCCAGTTCAGACTGGGGAGCGCGTAGATGCGCGATGTGTTTTACCTCCTGCCGGGCAGGAAAAAATTCGATAGCGACCGGCGCCGTCTTTTACGTTAGATTGCGAATGATTTTATAAAGGGGCGCCTCTTCAGCTCCAAAGGAATTTCCTCGGCAAAGAATTAGGGAGACCAGCATGCTGTTCATCACCAATCGATTTCCCAAGCAAAGCATTCGAACCACGAAAGGCCGCAGCTTCGATTTTGACCTGAAAAACAACGCGGCCAGCAACTCGGTGTTCTTTTGCGAGTATCACAAGAAGGGCGACTGCACAGAGCTCGGCAGCATTCCCTTTCTGCAGAGGCTCAAGGATGCCAAGTACCGGCAGGTCCTGATCTACATCCACGGTTTTTCGAACCTGCCCGAAGCGGTGTTCGATGGCGCCATGGAGTTTCAGAAACTCTGCGATCAAAAGAAGAAGGGCGAAATCCTGGTCATCCCCCTGATCTGGCCCTGCGACGACGACCTGGGTATCGTTCAGGACTACTGGGACGACCAGAAGGCCGCCGACCAGAGTGCCTTCGCCTTCGCGCGCGTGCTGGAGAAATTCATGAGCTGGCGCAGCGATGAAAAGCACAATCCGCAGTCTGATCCCTGCCTGAAGCGGATCAACGTTCTGGCGCATTCCATGGGCAACCGGGTCCTGCGCCAGACACTCGCCGCCTGGAACAAATACGACCTGGCCAATGGCGTTCCGCTGCTGATGCGCAACACCTTCCTGGTGGCCGCCGACGTGGTGAACGAAACCCTGCATGTGGGCGAACGGGGCGAGCTGATCTGCCATGCCTCCCGCAACGTGGTGGTTTACTACGCCTCCGACGATCTGGCGCTGCGCGCGAGCAAGGCGTCGAACCTGAAGAACAAGATTGCCTCCCGGCGCCTGGGCCACAGCGGTCCGGAAAACATGGACCTGACACCGCGCAACGTCTATGCCGTCGAATGCGACGACGTGAACAACGCCTACGATAGTCCCAAGGGCCATTCCTACTTCAGATCGGGCCGCAAGAAGGGCAAGCCCGGCTTGGTTTTCGATCACATCTTCGCAACCCTGCTCTCGGGCCGGGTCTTCCCGGAAGACGAGTTTCGGCGCACCACCATTATCCGGGAGTAAATCCGCGACAGACCGGCTACGGCAATGTGCGTTTAAACAGACACAGAACTCGCTATAGGCGGCACGGCCTGATTTAGGCAATCGGAAGAGAGGCGAGAGTCTCGACGAAGGTTTCGGTTCTTGTCCGCCGGTAGAAGACCAGTTCGGCGGCCTCCGGCGTGAAGGTCCCGAACTCCCGCTCGCGGTTTTGGTCGATGAAATCCACGAAGCCGGCCGGGTCCGCCAGAGGCGCATTGAGCAGCAGAAGCGAAGCGTGCGCGGTGTTGCGCACCCGCTCCGCCGAAATCTCGCCGCCGGGCACGGAAATCTCGATCCCTTCGAGGGCCTGGAACAGAGCCACGCGAAAAGCTCGCAGATCGACGCTCGGCCAGCCCTGCACCAGCACCGATGAATTGCCGCAGGTCAGTCCCTGCAAGATAATGGATAGCCCGCGCAGTTGCGGCAGCAGCTCTGCGACCCGTTCGGCATAGATCCGTGCGCGCCGGTCTCCGGTTGGAATGTCGCCCCGATAGCCCTCGATCGAGCGCAGAGTCATGTGAAAGTTGCTGCGGTCGTAGCAGAACTGCCCGCCTCCCGCGCGCGCGATCAGGTCAGGGCAGATCCCGGCAATGGACTCGCGGAAGGGAACGCGCAGGATCAGACTCAGGCCCCAACGCGTCTCACCGATCTCAGGCGGCAGGTCACAGGCCATCGCGTTGCCGAGCGCCCTGTCCCGCGCGCCCGACCAGATGCGGTCGTAGATCGTTTTAAGAGTGTGATTTTGGGTCATAGCCTGGATGCTTGATTGGGGCGGCAAGCTATCCCGCAAAGCCGCTGGACTTCAACAGGGAAGAAGACGTTTCAACCATATTCATCGACAAACGGCAGGTGTGCCCCAAAGTAGAAAGGCGTTTCGTAAAAACCCCAGACACCGTCTCTGCGGGCGGCCCTGGTCTCGACGTAGCCCTTCCACCAGAGTGCCTCGCGCTCCTTGACCGTAAGATGCCCGAACTGATCGAGGACGACCTGCGCCGGATCGTAGTAAAGGATCACGAAGGTCTCTGTATCTGGTTCTGGGGCATCTGCTGCTTCGGACAACTCCGAAAGCGGCCCATAGACTTTCACTCTGATACCGGGTTGCGAGAGCAGAGTTCTGATGACACTCGACCGGCCGTCCTGACCGAAAACATAGTCGGCCTGCGCTTCGCCATTGCAGTCGTTGGGAACACAAGGCAGAGCCCGAAACGCCTCGATACGCCCTTCCACGATCACGCTTCTCAGGTCTGCTGCGAAATCCTGCGCCGTCTCCCTGTCCGACTTCGGCCAGGCGTAGGCCACGACGACCAGGCCCAAGGACAGAATCGCGAAGGCCAGTTTGAGCCACCTATGATGCTTCTGCCAAATCTTCATCGGAAAATCGCCTCAAACAGCGCCCTTGGTGCAGTGGGCAGCCCTAACAGTTCCAAAAAGCCTCACCATTTGATAACTGCCGGGAATGGTCATTCTGAGGCGGAACCTCACCAGAAAGATCCTTAACCTCTACCACTTAGTGTGGTGATCGGGGAATTCGTGTCATTAATGATCGCTTTTGCGGTTCTCTGAGCAGGAAGCGTCGCGCTGGCGATGCCAAAGCATCGGCGAGTGGCGCTGACGCCCTTCAGAGAGCCGCAAAAGCGACCTTTACGGCGCCTTTGCAAGTCCCGCGGATGTCGTTGCGCGGGCTTTGTGATGCTCCACATCACGGCAGCCCGCGCGCCTAACCGCGCAACACGCAAAGGCGTCATAAACGATACGAATTCCTCGATCACCACACCAAAATAGACGAAACACCAAAGGAATATTTGAATGCTTACGAATCTGGACCACCTGCCCGGCTGGCGCATTAAAGAACACAAAGGACTGGTGCAAGGCAGCACCGTGCAATCCAAGCACATTGGCCGCGATATCTTTGCGGGTCTCAAGAACATCGTCGGCGGCGAGCTGAAGGGCTACACCGAACTGCTGGAAGAGGCCCGCAACGAGGCCTTGCGGCGCATGATGGACCAGGCCAAGACCGCGGGTGCCAACGCCGTCCTGAACATCCGTTTCGCAACTTCGACCATTACCCCCGGCGCGGCGGAAATCCTGGCCTACGGCACCGCGGTGATCGTCGAGCAGGAGGGCGTCTGACGTGGGTATTCTGGAGATTGCCCTCTATTTCGGTACGCCGGCCGTATTGATTGTGATCGGTTTGATCGTCGGAACCTATAATGAGCGGCGGCACTACCGTTCGATCAGACAGCGGGAAGAGGAATTGCGTTCACTGCCGATCCACTCCGGCGAGACCCTGCCCGAAGGCTTCGAGGCGGCGGAGGTAAAACTCGTCAGCGGCGCGACGGTGATCGCGGAAGACCGCTTCAAAGCCCTGCTGGCCGGCATCCGCAACATCTTCGGCGGCCACATGAGAAGCTACGAGAGCCTGCTGGACCGGGGACGGCGCGAGGCGGTGCTGCGCATGAAGGAAGCGGCCCGCAGCGACGGTTTCTCGGTGATCGTCAACACCCGCTTCGAAACCGCCCGGATTGCCCAGGGCATCGAAATCCTCGCCTATGGGACCGCGGCGAAACAGCGTTAGCCTATTGCCCGAGACCGCCGCGTGCCCCTCCCCGCGGCGACGGCCCAGCAGCGACGGTCCAGTGGCCCCAAAAGACCGGAGCGCGGCCTCTCTCAGGCCGCCCGGATGCTTGCCAGAAATTCCTGCACGGCCCCACGCAGGCTCTCCGATTGCCGATCGAGGCCCTTGGAGGCTTCCAGCATTTGAGCGGAGGCGTCGCCGGCCTGCTGAGCGGTCTGGGTCACGCCCCCGATGCTGCCGGAGACGCTTCGGGTCCCGGCCGCCGCTTCCTGGATATTGCGCGAGATCTCACCGGTCGCCGCGCTCTGCTGCTCGACCGCCGAAGAGATGCCGGTCGATATCTCGCTGACGGATTCAATGGTGCCGACAATTTGCCCGATCGCTTCGGCGGAGCTCTCTGTCGCCGCCTGTATCTCGGCGACCTGGGCCGCGATCTGATCGGTTGCCTGCGCGGTCTGGTTGGCCAGCAGCTTGACCTCGCTGGCCACCACGGCGAAGCCTTTGCCAGCCTCGCCCGCACGCGCGGCCTCGATGGTCGCATTCAGGGCCAGCAGATTGGTCTGTTCGGCGATCTCCTGAATCAGATTGACGACCTGGTCGATTTTCCGGGCCGCGCCGGTCAGGCCCTCGACCTGTGTGTTGGTATGGCGGGCCTTTTCCATGGCCTCGCCGGAAATCCTGCTGGAACTTGTCACCTGCCGGCCGATTTCTTCGATCGAGGATGTCAGCTCCTCCGAGGCGGCGGCCACGGTTTCCACATTCTCCATGGCCTTCTGGGAGGTCTCTTCGACCGACGAGGCCTGGTCGCGGGTTTGCCCGGCGATGGCGGACATTTCCTGAGCCGTCGAGAGAACCTCCGCCGAAGCCGAGGCGACCCCCTCGACCACAGCCTTGATGCTGCTCTCGAACTGCTGCGCCAGGGACTCGAGCGCCTCCTCTCGCGCCCTCTTGCCTTCATCCAGGTAGATCGAAATCGCCAGGTTCATGTCGAGCAGCGCTGCCTGATTGATCGCCGCCAGTGCATCCGCGCGTCTGGCCCTGATCCGGCTGTTGGACAAACGGCTGTCGAAGTGATCGCTGATACGGCGCTGCAGCTCGGTGGTGATATAGGCGTAGCCGCCGATGTACCACTCCGGCTCCAACCCGATCTTGTTGTGAACCCGCCCGACCACGCGTACGGACTCGATATAATCCTGATCGAAATGTCCCGACGCGATCAACAGCCAGTGCTTTAATTGCTGTGCTTCGGCGTGTTTCTTTGCGTCTTCGCCGTCGAAGAGCCCGTCGGGCACAGAATAGCCGGAGATGTGCCGATAAAAGTCTCGAAGAATTGACGGGAGCTCTTGCTCCAAAAAGGGTTTTATTTGCCTGAGGGTATGCTTTGTCTCTTCGCTGATGCGGTTAAATTGAAGCAGCTCTTGATGAGTACCTGAAGTGGTCACGCCTAAGCCCCGTATTCCGATAATGTCAATAGGATCAAGCACCTAGTTAAAGAGCAAAATTCCTAAGTATTTGTGAAAAATCCCCGATTAGTTTGTAATTGCGCCACAAATATGGAAGCGGTGCGCGCTTAAAACCAAAGCCCTACAAAGGTGGCGCCTAGTGTGATGTTTCTGAAGTTCGCCGCATAATCTGCGGCGAGTTTTAGAGACTGAATCACACTAGATTCAATGAGGTGGTGTCCCGTTGAATCTGAAATTCAATGAAGTGAATTTCAGATTCGGGATACTAGGACATTTCCTTCAGCCGGTCCTGTGCCCATTTCAGTGCGTCGAGATTGTCTTCCCATACGAAATCATAATCTTGTCCGCGGTCAATTTCATGCTGCGCGGCGAGGACCATGGCTTCCAGTACCGGCTTGCGTTCGTTTTCCGGCCAAGCATCGAAGTCGGCGCGGTCCAGTCTGTTGACGATCACCAGAGGTTCCGCAGTCCAACCGTAATCTGGTTCGGAAAAATACGCGGCGAAAAAACGCGGCAGAAGGAATTTTATCGTCTCCTGCGATCCGATGGTTGTCATCACGCAGAACATGAGCCTGTTGATGTCACTGTTATCGAGATTATCAAAACCCTTTTCGCGCACTTCCTTGAGTTCGTCGAAGCGCAGGTAGGATGCATGGTAGGTCTCGCCCGACCAAAGGCCATGCTGCCGCGACGCAAAGACCCGCGCCAACTCAATGACGACGCTCCTTTGAGGCTCCGGCAAATACGCGTGGCGCTCCTGGAGGCGGCGCAGGTTTTTATCCGATCTGCTCATCTCCCGACTATTTCAAGCCAACTCTTCCTCAGCAACAACTCAGTTCATCAGCCAGAGAATTGTCTGCCGAGAATTGCGCCGCCAAAAGCTTTCGCCGCTCCGTCGTGAAAGCTATTCTTCCGCCATGAACATTAGCGTCAGCCATATTTTCCTGAGCGAGAACGCCGCGATCAGCCTGCAGATGCGCCTGCGCGAGACCATCTCCGGGGCGATCTGGTCCGGACGTTTCGCGCCGGGCGACAAGCTGCCGTCTACGCGGGCGCTGGCGCAGCACCTCAAGATCGCGCGGATCACGGTCTCGGCGGCCTATCAGGAGCTGGTCGCCGATGGCTATCTGGTTTCCGCGCCGCGCAGCGGTTATCTGATTGCCGAGACCTCGCCCAGCCTGCGTCTGGCAGCCGAGGAGAAGACGCAGGACGACAGGCTGAAAGTCGACTGGTCTCAGCATCTGCCGGGCGATTACGCGGCGGTGGCCGAGAAGGTCAAGCCGGCGAACTGGCGGGCCTACCGCTATCCCTTTGTCTATGGCCAGGCGGACCAAAGCCTCTTTCCCCACGACGCCTGGCGGGACTGCGCGCGCCGGGCCCTGGGTAAGCGGGACTTCGATGCGGCGGCGGGCGATTTCCGGGACTCGGACGATCCCATGCTGGTCAAGCAGATCGTGATGCGCAGCCTGCCCGGCCGTGGGGTCGCGGCCCGGCCGGAAGAGGTTCTGGTCACCCTGGGCGCGCAGAATGCGCTTTGGATCGTCGCCCACCTGCTGATGGCCCACCGGGCGCAGGCCTGTGCCGCCATCGAGGAACCGGGCTATCCGGAACTGCGCGAAATGCTGCGCCGCTCACAGGTGAAGGTCGCGCCCATCCCGGTGGACCGGGAGGGTATGTGCGTGGAGCAGATCCCGCAGGCTGTGCAGGTGGTCTTCATCACCCCCAGCCATCACGCGCCGACCGGCGTCAATATGTCGAGGGCCCGGCGGCGGCGCTTGCTGGAGCTGGCGGAGGAGCGCGACTTCCTGGTGGTCGAGGACGACTACGACTACGAAATGAATTACCTCAAGCCGCCCCTGCCCGCGCTCAAATCCATCGACAGCCAGGACCGGGTCATCTACCTGGGCAGCTTTTCCAAGACCCTCTTTCCCGGCCTGCGCCTGGGCTACATCGCCGCCGCCGAACCCCTGATCACGGAAGCGCGCGGCCTGCGCACCCTGGTCACGCGGCACCCGCCCGGCATCACCCAGCGCGCCACCGCCTATTTTCTGGCGCTGGGCCATTACAATGCCCATGCCGCCCGCCAGCGCAGCGAGTTCAAAGCCCGCTGGCTGATTCTGGAAAAAGCACTGACGGATGCAGGCCTGAAGGTCGCGAACAAGGACAGCATCGGCGGCGCCAGTGTCTGGCTGGAACTGCCGGAAGAGATCGACAGCGGCGCCCTGGCCGAGGAGTTGAAGAACGACAGCGTCCTGATCGAACCGGGCGCGCGTTTCTTCGCCTCGAAAAGCCCGCCGCGGAACTTCGTGCGCGTTGCCTATTCCGTGATCCAGAAAGACCGGATCGAACAGGGCGTGAAGCTGATTGCAGGTGCCATCGGGCGCTACAAGACGGCCTGAGACTGAGACCTGACGTGGTTCAACGTCGGGCTCCATGATCGATCTTCCTGCCGATGGCGGTCCCCGTTAGAAGCGTGATACAGAGCACCCCACCCAGCAGATACCAGATCAGGATGTCCTGGATTTCGTGATAGGGCATGGGCGCGGCCTCCCGCGCCGACCCCGAAGCCAGGATCAGGGTTCCGGCAAAAATCAAACGCCCACAGAAGCTCTGAAGCGACATGTAAGTCGCCCGGTTCTGGTTGCCCAGCAGGGGCTGGATTCGGGCCAAGATGAAGGGCCTGGACAGAGAGTCCGGAACCATGCGCAGAAACAGCAACACAATGGCAATCGCCTCGTTGGTCAGCGCGAGCAGGCCGCAGAGCCCGATCTGCATGGCGAAGGCAAGCAGCAGGATCGCGGGCAGCCCCAGCCGGTTGCGCAGTCTGAGCGCAAAGAGCGAGGTGATGACCGAGAGAATCATCATCGCCGCGGACACCAGGCCGCTGACGATCGGCGTGCCGGCCTCGAAACCTGTACCCTTTAAGGCATCCAGGATAAAGGGTTGGCCGAAGACAAAGGGGACGTGGCTGAAAATGTAGAGCGCGATGCTCAGCCAGAAGAACCAGATCAGAACCGGCTCGCTCAGGGCCGTTTTCATGGCTGAAAACCATGGACGGCCCGGATCTTTCTGTCGGCGTTCGGTTGTCTTTCCCGGCTCCTGAAATCGCAGCGATATGACCAGAAGAACCGCACAGGCCGCGGCGGTGGCGAAGAAAGGAAGGGCCGCGCCGTAAAGTGCCATAATACCGCCCAGGACTGCGGACAGCGCCAGGGAGGAAAAAGAAAACCGCCACGCCCGCAATTCCTGCCGCTCGATCTCACCCTTCCGCCCGGTCGCTGCGAGGGATTCATAAAGCAAGGCGTTGTCCGTACCGGACGCAAAAGCTGTGCCGGTTCCGATGAGGACCTGCGCGAGCGCAAAGATCAGGAAAGACTCGCCGAGCGCCAGTAGGGCGGCCCCCGCAAGACCTGCCGCCGCCGAAGCGATGAGGGTAAGCCGGCGCCCTAGCCGATCGGACATGTAGCCGGACGGCACCTCAAGGAGCGTCGTGGCAACGTCGTAGACCGCGTAGAGCAGGATCGCTTCCGCTGCCGAGAGCTCGTTTTGAAAGTAAAGAAACCAAACCGCCTGCCAGAATACCAGATTCTGGCAAAACTTGAACCAGGGATAAAGCGAGACATTCTTCGCCATCCCAGAACTGCGCGCCGACGACTCCATAAAGAGAAGTCTAATGCTTTTTCGCGCCGGTGGCGAAAGCCTCGAAATCGAAGGGCGGAGTGGATCGCGAAAACTCGTGACGGCAAGGAAAACGGCGGCTCCCACTTGAGCCGCCGCATTTATCATTACAGAGCGTCTATGCCCTTTATGCAGCCTTGCGTCGCCGCATGAAACCGAGCCCGGCAAGGCCCAGACCCAGAATCGCCAGGGACCCGGGTTCCGAAACCGCAACGGCGTCCGATACGATCGTCAATTTGGCAAAGTCCAGGCCCATACCATTGCCGCCCTCTTGCTCTTCCGGCACGGCCTGCATGGTCAGGGACATATTGACGATACCGTCTGCGAGATCGCCAAGGATTGACCCGAGATCAAGCGTCACGATGTCATAAGAGGCATTGGTGAAGGTGCCCGTTGTCTGGAGGGCCGCATTCAAAGCGCCGGTCAAGTCGGTGCCGTCCACTTCGAAGGAGCCGACCGGGGTACAGATTGCACTTCGGCAGTCATGATCGAACAGCCCCAGCATAAGGTTGGCCGCTGTGATCGAGGCATCCGGGGCAAAATTGAAGCTCCAGCTTTGACTGAAAAAAGACCCTCGCTGATTGTCACGGCCCCTGAAGGCGTTGAAGGGCCGTGGCTCACCGCTCTGCGCCCGGTTATAGACGGTAAGATTGATGGTATCCCCGTCGTTGAAATCCTGTTCTCCCAAAGTGATCACGGTGGCCGTGGAGACGCCCGCGGTCGAAAAAAGAATGAGCGCGGCCAGCAGCGCGCTCTGCAAACAAGATGAAATCCGATTGAACACTCAAAACACTCCCCAATTTACATCCGTTCCGCGGATCGGGATATCTCACCGCGGCCGGACAGCCGATTTTGTAATTACACATACACTTCAGGTTGACGAAACCTGCACGATGGGCCGTTACTGCGAAGGAGTCATAGCAAGGATTTAACTGTTTTAAGTCATATAGATATAAAACAATCGAGACTTCATCTCGCCTGAAATGCGAAACAAAGCAACGGAATTCTGACGACCCCAGCGGAAACAGTAAATTCAACCAAAAGTTATTGCAAGTCTGTGGGAAACTCGATCAGCCGGTCCAGGCAGGGCTTGCTCAACAGGAGTTTAGGAGGCGTTAACCCCGTCTCTTAGAAACATCCTAATGGTTTTTATCTAAAATTTTCGAGATGCACCGACAGTTTCACCTTTGAGAGGCGCAGGCCATGGCCGCAAATGATCAGTATCTCCAGACCTTGCAAGAGACCCGAAACGCCGACAGACGAGCATTTGAGCGGGCTTGCGTCCTTGTTTCGGCACAAATGTCGGATCCGGGTGAAACGGATCAGGTCACCGACTGCGTCGTTTTCGATCTCTCCGCCAACGGTGCGAAAATCCGGATCGCCAGACCTCTGGCGGGCGGTCCGATCAAACAGCTCACGCTCTATGGTCTTGTCGATTTTGAAGTGCGGCCGGCATGGAACCATGGGGGCTTTGCAGGTCTGCAATTTATGGCGAAACCCGAGACTGTAGCGGAAACGCTGGCCGGGGTTCTTCCGGGCAGATGTCTGGAACTTTAGTCTTCCCGGCGCAATCCGCAGAGAGAGAATTAGAGAATCCCCTAAGTTCAAACGTCACGTGAAACGCGTCGAAGCCCCGGTGCCGACTGTCTCGCCGGGAAACCATCCTTAACGCTGTCTGCTTCGTTTAAGAGACTGCTTCTTCCGTCCTTAAAAATACCGACGGTGATGCATCACGGCTCGTGGGAGCGGATGACAATGGGGTTGGTGGTTATTTAGATCACTTCCCAGGAGCATCCCACCGCATTTTCGCTGGAAGTCTGACCCCAATCATCATAGGTTCCGTCCCGTCCACAATACAACGATGCATTTGGCATCGAGACACCATGTCCCCTGAAAATATGATTGAAGCGATCCTCGCAGGCGAGGACGTTGACGCGTTCAAACTCATTGGCGCGTTTCGCAGAGGCTACCCGGTCAAAAATTTATCCAGGCTGCTTTGCTCGAGCAACAAGCGAGCTGTTGCGGCAGGCGCGTATATCGCCAATCAGATTGGATACATGCTCAGGCCTTGCATCACGGAGCTGACGGCACTGCTCGACAGCGAGTCGGCGCAGATCCGGTCAGATGTGATTCATGGTTTGGGAGCTTGCGCGACTGTAAAACATACAGAAACACTCGGAAAACTAATCCTGGCGCTGGATGACCCCGATCCTTTCGTCCACCGCGCGGCGATACTCTCCATTGCGAGGAGCCGGGATGACACGCGCCTGGCATACGGAGTGCGGGCGGCCGCGGAACTTGCACCTGGAACAGTTTTCGAAGATCTCGCGCAGGTGTTTCGATCCTCGGAAAGGGTCGACACAGAAACGCTGGTGTGGCTCATCGAGCATCAGAACCCAATCGCAAGAAGATTTGCCGTCGGGGTGGCCTGCAGGGCCGAGATCATTTTAGACGCGGAACGCCTTGCAATTGCTGAACACTGCGATGACGAAAAAGGACAGTCGGTCCTCGACGAAATGCGCAGACGCCCCAAGCCAATGGGGGCAAGAATCGCTTGGATCAACTTTGTTCCGGAAGACTCCCCCACACACTAGATATGTGCGCATGACGATGACGCCGCTCAAACGACGCCGCGCGTCACGGCTCGTGCGATCGGATCACGAAGTGCTTGGTGGTGGTTTCGATCACGTCCCAGAAGCCGCGGAAGCCGTTGGGAATCAGGAAAGCGTCGCCGGCCTTGAATTCACGGGCGAAGCCTTCGCTGTCGATCAGGCGGCAGTGGCCGGAGACGATGTAGCAGAATTCGTCGCGGTCGGTGAAGGCATGCCACTTGCCGGGCGTGCTGGTCCAGGTGCCGCAGACCAGGGATCCGTCCTCGCTCTCGAAGAAAAACCGGGTGTGATGTTGCGGGTCGCCGGAGACGACACGCTCGGCATCGAGGGTCCGGTGGACTTCGCGTTTGGGTTCGTCGGTGAAGACGGCAACGGCGAAGGGATTGTCGGTCATGGCTTTTTGTTCCGATGAAAAGGGTCTCAGAATGACGAAGGCGGGATTTCTCCCGCCTTCGTTTTATCGTCACTGCTGCGCGCAGCTTGCAGGCTCGGGTTCCCTTTAGAGAGAGGGCCCCTTTAGAGAGAAGGCGCCTTACAAAGAAGGCTGGGGCCGCATGTCCTTGGGGTCGATGCCCGCGACGGCGACGGGCTTC
>CANMQP010000005.1 GCA_947500035.1 uncultured Kiloniellaceae bacterium
GCCTTCATAGAGGCACACAATGAGAACCCGAAACCATACAAATGGGTCAAATCCGCAGACGAAATACTCGCTTCCGTAAAGCGATTTTGCCAGAAAACACAAAAATCTCTATGTAGCGAACTTTAGAGTCAGGTGACTAGGCACTCTGACGGGACGGGGGACCAAGACACCGAGTGCAAAAAATAAGGGGCGTGGTATGAACCACGCCCCTTATCCCCGGTAGGACTCTCGCCCTGTCGGCTTTTGACGCTCTAACCTTTACTTATCGCGATTGGCGTCGTGACAGGCTTTGCAGGTCTTGCCGACCTCGCCCAATTGCTTGCCTGCAGCCGCCATATCGCCACTGGCCGCAAGATCAGCCAGTTTTGTGGCCTCGGTTTCAAGGGCCTTCAGGCCTGCGGAGAACTTATCCCAGTCTTTCCAAACGTTTTCGTTGGAGGTGGTCTTCTCGCTGCCCATTCCGTGGGTGTTCTGTTTGAAGGCGGCGGGGGCCAGTGTTGCGGCTGCCGCTATCCCGCGTGCGTGTGCTGCCAGAGCGTCTTTGTGCTCCACCTGGCCTTTGATGATCAGTGCAGAGGCCTTCATGTTCCCCCCGACGGTTGCCATCAGCGCTTTGCGGTATTCAATAGCGGCATCAGGCTCCGTCTCGGCCATGACGCTTCCGGTGACCAGTACAGCTCCCGCCACTGCGGACGCGCTGATGATCTTCACCAATTTATTCATTCTTATCCCTCCAGTTGCTTCCAATCTCTCGAAAAACGGCCCGCGGGCAAACGTGGGCATGACAACAACACCTGCCATCGTGGTATTATTCCACTGTGCAGCGTTTTTTTTTGTCTTTTTTTTCAAACGGCGATCACGAAGCGGTGTCAGGCGGCTCTCCGTTGCAATAACTGACGGACCAGAACAGGCAGCATCAGCACAAAACCGACCAGCATGGTCGTGACACCCGGTGCGATAAAGAGTAGCGAAACCAATCCGACCCACCAGCGTTCCAGTTTGTTGAGCGGCGCCATGAGGAACCCGGAAAAGGCGACGCCCAGTGAACTGATCCCAAGCATGGCCCCCAGGAGCGTGGTCGCGAAAGCGGCCCAGGTGAAGCCGTCCGCAACCAGGAGCAAAGCGGGAGAATAGACGAAAACAAAGGGCACCAGCGCTTTCGCGATCCCAAGCCTGAAGGCGGTGTTGCCGGTCTTGAAGGGATTGGATCCGGCGATACCCGCGGCTGCATAGGCCGCAAGGGCAACCGGCGGCGTGATATCCGCCAGAACGCCGTAATAGAAGACGAAAAAGTGCGCGACCAGCTGTTCCACCTGAAGCTGGGCCAAGGCGGGCCCGGCGACGGCGACCAGAATAATGTAGGTGGCCGTTGTGGGAATGCCCGCACCCATGATGATGCAGGAGAAGGCAATCAGAAGCAGAGAGAAGAACAAGGCCCACTGGGGAACGGTGAAGTAGCTGAAGGGCCAGATTGTGCCCATGGCGGCGCCGATATCGGTCGCGGTTTGAAGGACGACGTAGCCGAGCCTGAAGCCGACGCCGGTCAGGGTCACCACACCTACGACGACACCAACGGTGGCTGCCGCTGCGCCGACGGCCAGGGTGCTTCTGGCGCCTGCAGCAAGTGAATTCCAAAGATCGGTCAAGGTCAGCCGGTTGACCGGATTCAAAAAGCCGACCACGACGCAGGCGATAATGCCGTAAACTGCCGCAAAGTCGGGCGTGCGGCCCGATAGAATCAGGTAGACCAGAATCGCGAGCGGAATGATCGACAGCCAATGCTGGCGCAGAACGATCGCTGCTTTCGGTAATTCCTCTGCGGATAAGCCTCTGAGGCCGAGCTTTTTGGCCTCGAGGTGCACCATGATGAAGATCCCGAAGTAATGTAATAGCGCCGGGAAGAGGGCGGCGGCCAGAATGTCGCGCAGCGGGATTTCCAGGTATTCCACCATGATGAAGGCGGCAGCCCCCATAATCGGCGGCGTGATCTGGCCGCCGGTGGACGCGGTTGCCTCCACGGCGCCGGAGAAGTGCGCCGGATAGCCGACGCGCTTCATCGCCGGGATGGTCAGCGCGCCCGTGGTGACGGTGTTGGCGATCGAGGAACCGGAAATCGTCCCCATGAAGGCGGAAGAAAAGATGGCGACTTTTGCCGGTCCGCCGGAATAGCGGCCGGCGATTACCATGGCCAGATCGATGAAGAGCTGCCCCAGCCCGATCCGGGTCGCAAGCACCCCGAAGAGGATGAAAAGGAACACATACTGCGCCATCACGCCGATTGCGACGCCGTAAATTCCCTGGTTTGTCATGTAGAGGTGATTGATCAACCCGAGCCAGCTTGTCCCGCCGTGTTTGAGCGCGCCGGGCGCGTAGGGGCCGAAGATCGCAAAAAGAATGAATATGATCGCGATGATGGGCAGGGTAGGGCCGACCGACCTGCGCGCGGCCTCCAGGGTGACGACAAGAAGAATGGTCCCGGCAAGGACATCGAAATCGGACGGGTTTCCGACCCTCTCAGCCACGATCTCCGGGGGGAGCAGCGGAAGGTAAAGTGCCGCCACGACGGCCAGGATGCCGAAGATGACATCGAAAAGATTTACACCGTCGAGCCGGTACCACGCGGCGGCCGGCGGCTCTGTCGTATTGCTGCGGCGGTAAGAGAACATAAAAAAGACAAGACCGAGCACGAAGGCAAGATGAATGCCCCGATGCAAGAGCTCGCGGATCAGTCCGAAACCGGATGCATAGAAGTGATAGACCGACATTGCGACCAGCAAGGTCGTGATCACCATGGCGATCTTCGCGCCGGTCGGCCGAAATGCGGTTTCGGGATCGTACTTGCGCTCGAGTTCTGCGATCTCTTCGGCGCTGAGACGGTCCTCGTCCTGCGGATCCGCATTCATGTCTTAGTCCCCCAGACTATTGACCGGCTGCCGGATGGTTTCGTTTGATCCGGAAGACGGCTGACGCCCTCAGGCCCCATACCCGAAAGCGTTTGCACCTTGCGAAGAAAAACCCGGACGCCGGAGCGCCCGGGTTGGGTCATCTAGAGAGCCGGATCGTTCTTCATGCGCTTTGCGAGAACCAATGCTGCTCTCTCTCGCCGGCCTATTTGATCAGGCCGGCTTCCTTGTAGAAACGCTCGGCGCCAGCGTGAAGCGGCACACCGACACCCGTGAGAGCCGTCTCGGGGGTAATGGTCTTGCCCTTGGCGTGACCGACGTCAAGCAGCTTGCGGGATTCCTTGTTCCACAGGGCTTTCGTGATGTTGTAGATGAGCTCCTCATCTTCCTTGGCGCTGGTGAACCACTGCGCGCCGACGGAGACGGTGTTCACAGCACCCACACCCGGATAAGCATCCGCGGGAATCTCGCTCTGTGCGAAGAAACCGTACTTATCGGCGAGCGCTTTGGCGCCGTCTCCATCGATCGGAACAAGCTTGATTTCGGCGGCAGAGGCGAGTTCCACCAGCGAGCCGGTCGGATAACCCGCGACCACGAAAAAGGCGTCGATCTTGCCGTTGCGCAGAGCTTCCGAAGCTGCGTTGCCTTTCAGGGCTTCCGCATCGACATCGGACAGGCTCAAACCGTTGGCTTCCAGGATCAGGTTTGCGTCCACGTAGGTGCCGGATCCAGGTTCATCGAGCGAAACCCGCTTGCCCTTCAGATCGGCAACGCCGTTGATGCCGCTGTCTTTCAGGGCAACCAGGTGGATATGCTCCTCAAACAGCGCGGCGATGGTCCGCAGATCCTTTGCGGGCTCCTTGCCTTCCATGGTCCCTGTTCCGGTGTAGGCCCAGTATGCCACATCGGATTGCGCGAAGCCGGAATTGCGCAGGCCCGAGATAATCGCATTCACATTGTCGACTGAACCCCGTGACGATACGGCGGAGGCAATAAGGCCATCGACACCGCAGCTTCCGCCCTCACCGCACTCACGCGATCCGGGCGGTTTGGAAATGGCGTTGGCGATGACGCCGCCGACGGGATAATAGGTGTAAGCCGTGCCGCCCGTACCGATCGTAAAGAACTTCAAGTCCTGCGCCTGCGCGGAAGCGGCGAGGCCGGCGGCAAAGGCTGCGGAAATTGCCGCCGTCTTTGTAAATTTGCTCAGTAGGGTCATCCCTGTTTCCTTTTGCTCATCATGGCCAGCACACAAAGCCCGGCAGACCCTAGGTCCGCCCAATTCACCCCAAGTTGTTTTATTTGGAGAATCCCGGTGCTGACGCTCTCGATCGTTAGATGATCCAGCCGATATCCGCTCTTCGTTTAGGCACATCGAAACGATGGCAGACTTATCCGGCTGAGACCAAGGCCGGGAAGTATGGGTGTTGTCGGTAATGTTGCGCAAGTGGCAGATGACGCAAAAAGCCGGTTTCTACGCAAAGTTTTCTTGTGCCGAAGCGTGGATTACAGCGTCATAAAAATAGGGTTCAAATTAACCTTAATAAAAATAGTAAAATGCCGCTTAATCAATTATGTAATTAATAATAATATGAAAAGTTAACTATAGAATTGAATTTTAATTAATATTAACTCAAATAAAAATTAATAATTTATTTGAAATCGAGATGAAAATTGTATAAATCTCTCGTCATTCTTCAATGTATGGGGAGGGGCAGAAACATGATGTTGGCGGAGCTCCAGACGGGGGAACACCATGAGCGGGTATCAGCACAGAGCGAACTCGCGCACAGCATGATCTCGACCATGGGAAGAGATTCGGCGATCAGTGCCTGTTGGGCAAATGAGTGGTTCGGCGTGCTCGAGGAAATATATGCCTTGGACCGCGCTGCCCTCGAAATTTCGAGCGGGGAGTAATCGGCGTGGTCATAGATGCGAAGCTCAATGAAGGCTACGTCGTGCTTTGTGACAAGCGCGCCGAAATGCACAGTTTTCTGATTGTTTCATTCGGTTTGTCGGTCGAGTGCCCCCATTGCGGTGCGACGGAACTTGCGACCGACCTGGTGACTGATTTCTATCTGTCGGATCAGGCAGCGGCGTAACGCCTGATCCGAGTCTGCGGACAGCCTTTGTTCATTGGACCATGACCGCTCTCACCGCAAGGAGGGAGAGCGTTAATTCTCTTCTGGAACAGGAAAACGAGCGCCACTTTGAGGCCTTCGCGTAGCGCTCACGCAAGCAGAAAATCTAATTGGGCTGTCTTGCTTTATTTCGGCCGCGGCATGGTGAAGACGCTCTCGACTTTCGCGTAATCCATGTAGCCCATCCGGGCGATGGGCAGAACCTTGGAGATGTCAATCAAACCATCGGTCAGGACGTCGTCGTTGATATGAATGCCGACGACCTGGCCGATGACCATTGCATTGGCGTCCCGCGGATCATTGCTGGGCAATTCAACGATCTGATGGGTTTTACACTCCAGATGGATCGGCGAGGCCTTGACCCGGGGCGGCGCGACCAGGACTGAAGCCTCGGATTCCAGCTCGGCCAGCGCCATTTCATCCGTTTCGGCCGGGTATTGGCCAGCGGAGATGTTCATTTGAGATCTCAGGTCCCAGGTCGCGATGTTCGCGACGAACTCTCCGGTCTCCCGGCAGTTTGTCACCGTGTCCTTCACTTCATCGTTTTTTCGCCCGTTTGACGAAAACATCACCAGATGCGGGTCCGAGGAGACGCCGTTGAAGAAGCTGTAGGGGGCGAGATTGACCACGCCTGCCGTGTCGAGGGTCGAGATCCAGCCAATAGGGCGGGGAACGATGCAGCTTTTAAAGGGGTCGTGCGGAAGGCCGTGCTTATTCTCAGCAGTTTCGTAAAACATAAATACTCGATGATCTCTCAGGAAAGACTGTTGGCGCTGAACCTAACAACAACGCGTCCAGAATGCTACTCGACCGGAATGCTACTCGAGCGGAATGCGACTCGAGCGGAATGCTACTCGATGCGCAGATCGCCATCGGGATGGAAGGCGTGGAAGACGAACGCGAAGGTGACGTCATAGGGAACGTCGCGCAGTACATCGTTCTCGCGGCGCTGGACAACGACATTGCCGACATCCCGGCCTTTGGCAATAACCCGGGTATCGAGCGCCGAGTTCTGGCCCGCTTCCCAGGTCAAAACCAGATCTTCGCTTTCGATCTTGCCGTTTTCCCGCAGCAAACTCATGCTCCAGGCTCTTTTGCCCACCGCAACCACGCGTGCCATCGGCTCAATCCCTTCGGGCATCTCGCCGCGATAGAGAAAGGGAACCGTGGAGCTGTCATAGCCGTCGTAAGGGTTTTGACCATAGGACCGCATGTTTTCATTGTTGGGGACCAGCACGGAGCCCTCGGGGTGGCGGGCAGCGAAACGCTCCCAGGATTCCAGCCGTGACGGCAGCATTGTCAGTTTTTTGCCGGTCATCTCGCCGACGATCGCTTCCCCAAGGAATTGCTGCCACCAGCTTTCCGTGGTTCGGTCGTACATGACCAGATCCGAGTTGCGCAGTTTCCCGGTCGTGCCGAACTCCAGAACCTGACCGTCGAGGGTTCGGTCAAAAACGATTGCCGAATTGCAAAGGGGGCAATAGGTCACCGTGACGGGCTTCCCGCCGATCACATCGTTTACGATCTCGTGCCAGGTCAGGATTCGTAAGGGATAGGCGCGTGCCTCGCCTGCAACCACCAAACCCACGACCGGCTCCGTGGGCGCCAGATCTTCCACGGCTGCAACAGGGACGAACTTTGGATTGTCGATGGAGGGGATGCCGTCTTTGGGCGGTCCGCCGCTCAGAATTTCCCGGTACTCAACGGAATGGATCGCGAAATCGGTGTTCGGCCATTCTGAACGCCAACGATCGACGGATTGCGCAGCGGCCGTCGAGATGTGGGCCGCCCCATTCAACAGAATTGTGGATAGCAGGAAAACGGCGATAGCGAGGCGGGCGGCTCGGTTGCGGAGCGACAAGGTGCGGGAATCGAACATTCGTCATTTTTCGCGAGCTGTGATCGAAAAGCGAATCACACTCGGGTGATGGGAAGCTGGCAAGGGAAATTGGGAAATACCTAAAACTGAAAAATACCTGACGAGGTAGCGCACGCCGCAGGGGCGCGACCCGACATGGCTTTAAAGCGCGGCCGCGATGCATCAGGCAGGGCAGTCCGAAATGCTCCCGCTACCGGGCCGCCAGGATATAGTCCGTCACGAATTGCTTTGGCTTTGCGGTTGACCACCGCTCTTTGCTTCAATGACGTCGCGGACCTTCTCTACGATCTCCCGGTGCAACATGCTCGGAAGCCTGGCCTTGGCGCAGAGCAGACTGGTTGCCTGAGTATTGCCCTCGCGCAGGATCAGCTCCACGTTCTGCACGGACGTGCCGGTTCTGACCGCGATGGCCGCTTCGAAGAACGGCAGGTTTCCGCCGCGGATTGCCATGAGGCAAAAGGTGTGAGTCAGTTCGCCCTTCTTGTTGAGATCCGTGGCATATTGCATGGCTTCCGCGGCCGTTTTGAACTCCGCCAGATCAAGCAGCGCGTGATTTTCGGCCTCTTGCGCCAGGACGTTCACGAAGTCGGGGGACATTCCGTAGCGTGTCTCAAGCTGCTCGCGAGCGGTTTTCGAGACCTTTTTGATCAGGCCCATCGCGATCCTGGGCGACAGATCGGCGCGTTTGGCAACAGACTCCAGCAGATTTTGATCCGACTCAAAGCGTTTTGTAATCGTGGTAAAACCATGATCGTCGAGCGCGGCCGTTTCGTTCTGCACAAGGGCGTGAGCGACTTCAACGTTCCCAACCGTGGCCAGGTGATTACTCACTTTTGCCGACAGATCCTGCCGTTCCGCTATGGCAACACGAACGGTATCAGACACGTCACTCGCGATTTCAATGAGTTCGTCCTCGGAGAATATCTCGGTGACCTTCAGGAAGGGAATGGCCACGGATTCCAGATCGTGGGCGAGGGTATAGCCGATGTCTTTGGGCAGAAATGCGCATTTTCCGACGCTTTCTGCGAGGGCTGAGCGGACTGCTTCGACGGCATCTTCCGCCAATTGACGTGCGATTGCCCAAATGAGCTCGCATTCAAGTGGCGTCATAGACGTTTTCAGCTTGCTCGACAGCTTTTGCGCAACTTCTGCGCGCTTCTCCGGCTGTAATTCGCTCACAAGGTAGTCTGCTTGATAACTACGGAGCGTTTTCTTCTCGGCCACGGATTGTCCTCGACGCTTTAGGTTTGCCTAAACCTTTTGTGCAGCATCGCTTAAAGACATTAGAGTACCGTTAATTATCCAGGCCGGTACGCGGATCCTGAACGCGCCGCCGATCCTGGTCTTTATGTTGAATTTGTCTCAAGGCCGGGGAAAAGCCGCTAACCGCGACGAGACCTGCTTTTTCAGTCGGCGGTGACCTGTGTTTCCGGCTCGAGCGTCTTATTGAAGCGTGAGACGGCGCGCTCGCTCGGAAAGTGGATCGTCACGGTTGTTCCGACGCCCAGCGCGCTCGCGATATCCAGAGAGCCGTCATGGGCCTGAACCAGCTTTTGCGTGAGCGGCAGGCCGAGCCCGGTGCCTTCGTGCCCTTTCGAGAAGGCATTCGTCACATGGCCGAAGACTTCCATGGAGATGGTGATTCCGGCCTTATCCATGCCGATACCGGTATCTTTTATCTTGATGGTAAAGCCATTGGTTTCGTCATAGGTGATCGCCAGCGTGACGGATCCACCTTCGGGCGTAAACTTAACAGCGTTGGATAAAAGGTTGATCAGGATCTGTTTTACCCGGAGCTCATCAGCAAAAAGGTAAGGAAGATCGGGATCAATCACACTTTCCATATTCACCTTGCCGCTCTCGGCTCGGGGTGTGATCAGGCGGCTCGCGGCCGCGGAGACATCGGCGAGGTCGACACGTTCCTCATGAAGCGCGAGCTTTCCGGCTTCGATGGCGGAGAGATCGAGCGTATCGTTGATCAATTGAAGCAGATGTGTGCCTGATTCATGGATGTTACAGGCGTAATCCATATATTTCGGGCTCGACATAGGGCCGAAGAGTTCCCTGCGGATCACGTCCGAAAAGCCGATAATCGCGTTCAACGGCGTTCTGAGTTCATGGCTCATGTTCGCCAGGAAGCGCGATTTGACCCGGTTTGCGGTTTCGGCGCGCTCCTCAGCCCGCTTACGGTCGGCGATTTCCTCACGAAGCTCCCGCGTACGTTCCTCGACCCGGATTTCCAGTTCGTCGCGCGCGGACTTCAGGGCCTCCTGGGCTTGCTTGCGCTCGGTAATGTCTTCGGCAATGGCGATAAAGTGTCCCTTGCCGCCCTCCGCATTGCGCACCGGCGATACGGTCATGGCGCACCAGATTTCCTGATTGGCCTTGGTTTTCAGCCGCAGTTCTCCGCGCCAGATGCGACCGGAGGTGACGACAGAGAGCAGTTCCTTGCATTCCGCGGTCAGGGTTTCCTGGCCGACCAGTTCGCGCGGCAACAGACCGGAAACCTCGCCGATCGTGTATCCCGTCAGGCTGGTAAAGCTGGGATTGATGTACTCGATGTTTCCGTTGTCGGTGGTGATGATGATTGCCGTTGGGCTTTGCTCCACGGCGCGTGAAAATGTGCGCAGCCCTTCAGTAAGTGCGCTGTTTTCAATCTCGTGCTGCTTCAGTGCCGCCACCATGTGGCTGAAGGCTTCAGCTGTTTCCTGGATCTCGGCGTAGCGGCTGCGCACGGCACTGGTCGAGTCCAGGTCACCGCTGGTGATTGCAAGCGCATTTGTGCGCAAAGCCGCTATGGGGCGGGCAATAGACCTCCACAGCATGAAGCCGACCAGGCAGGCGATAACTGCGATGGCCATGGCCAGATAAACGTTAAAAACCTGATTGTCTTTGATCTCGCCCAGGAAATCGTTCTCAGGGACGTGAATGGCAATGATCCATGGCCAGTTGGAGTTTTTGAAAGGCGCGAAGACTGCATGGTAAGTCTCTTCACCGACGTCATAAGTCGTAAACTGCTGTGATTGCAGATCAGATACGTTCCCCGAGCGCTGGAGGGAGTCGTAAGCGGCGCGGCTGAGTTCGTCGTCGAGCTCTTCGATGCGCGTGAACCGCAAGCCTTCCGAACTGTCGGAGATCGGCTTTTTGATCTTGTCTGCATCCGGAAAAGCAATGACATCACTGTTTTCGTTCAGAATGAAGGCGGATCCGGAGTTGCCAATTTTAAGTCGTGCGAGAAAGGTCGAGATCTCGGTGATTTCGATGTCCACGCCGACGACGCCCTTAATGGTGCCTTCAGAGTCGAGAACCGGCGCGGCGGTTGTAATACCCGGTTGGCGCGAAGTGAAAAAGATGTAGGGATTCGTCCACACTAGATCACGTGTCGCCAGCGCTTTCTTGAACCAGGGGCGGGTTCTGGGATCAAAAGTGTCTTCGAGATCGCGGTTGCGGCCGGTTTCCACATATTCTGAATCGCGCCACAGGAGTTCGACAGTCCGGGCGTCGCCGTCGCGTGTGATGATCTTTGTCCGGTATCCGCCTTGCGCGAATTCATCGTCTCGTTTCACATAGAAAAAACTACCATCGGTAGATCCGAAATAAATGCCGGCGAACTGCGGATAGAGGCGGAGCTGCTCGAAAAAGTAACGCTCCATCGACTTTGGGTTGTCGCTGCTGAGAACATTGTGGTCGGCTAAGCGCTGGGTCAGATCCGCTGCTGTTTGTGCCGGCGAAAGAAAGTCTTCGGAGCGGTCGATTGTATCCGACGCCACGTTTTCCATGATCTGGCGGGCGTGGCCCAACAGAACGGCTTCAGTGGTTACATAGGACGAGAAGAGAATTGCAGAGACCGTAACAAACTGCAGCCCTATGATCCCCATAACAAGGATGCTTCTGATCGAAGGCTTCATGCGCCGGGTTTCCGCCCCTAAACTTGCCACAATTGCTGTTTCATCTCTACTAGGCTCGCAGAAATGTACTAGCAGGACAACTCCTCCAGTCGTCCTCAGGAGAGATTGCTCACCCCGGAGATATTTCAACTGGGTGACAAAAGCCGCCTGAGGGTATTCCGCCGTTTCAGGCCTCACACCTCATGCGCGAGGCGATGTCTCTCGCAGATTCGTCCTATGCCTCTGCATCGCGGATGTGAGGCTGCAACCCATAGGTGATTGCAGCAGTTCACAGAGATGACACAGATTCTCCGGAAATTGGTCATTATTGTCGTTGAAGGTTAGCTTCAGGATTTGCGCCGATCACGAATCACGACTGCTTCGAACGGAAGGCTTCGCACTGATGGGACGCCCTTCCGGTTGGGCCGAATCTGACGCACTAGACCGGGAGTACTGGACCCGGAGCAGTGGAGAGGTATAAATTTCGAGGAATGGGGAGGAGACCATACAATGTTTTCACGAGGCGAAAAGTCAGGGGAAGCGAAAGTGGACCAGTCGAAAGTTGAACAGTCGAAAACCGATCAACCCAAGGCAGAGCAAACAACCGCCACGCCGACTGCGGCACCGGCTGCATCACGCAGCAGCGGTACTCCGTCGGTTATCAATGCGGACTTACGCGTCATTGGGGATCTGGAGAGTGCAGGCGATATCCAAGTCGATGGCGTTGTCGAGGGTGATATCCGCTCCCGCACGGTGACCGTAAGCCCAGGCGCAAATATCAAGGGCTCCATCCAGGCTGATACCATCAACATCAGTGGCACGGTGAACGGTCAGGTTGAAGCGCCAACCATTAACATCTCGAAAACGGCTCATATGACCGGCGATGTCATTCATCAGATCCTCTCGATCGAAGCAGGTGCCAACTTCGGCGGGAACTGCCGCCGCCTCGAGAGCGTGAAAGCTGCACGCGCCGTTCAGTCGGCTGCGCAAAAGGGTGGCGCGCAGGGCCAGAGTGCCGGCGAGACTGCGACTGCAGGCAAAGCGGTGCGCGCATAACACTTCGAAGCGGCTCAGATTTCACTGCCTGAGCCTAGTTGGCACGCCGCCGTAACCCGCCGCCCAGGCGGTTTGCGGCGTGTTGCTTATGCGAAGTGCAATCCGCGTCTTCGGCGCAGGCATTCCCGTAAATGAGAGCGGCATTACCTGTTTTTTGCGGCAGGGCAGGCAACAGGCTAAGGTGTGCCTTGTTCAATTGGCAAGCTCGCAGAGCTAAATGAGCGAATTAGAGCCGTAAAACAGATCTAAACAGTTGAATCGTGACACAAAAATTCCCTTAAATTTATAACTAATTATTCATTGGTCGGCGTGTAAAACAGGGCAAAGCCCCGAATTTTTACAGACGGTCAACTTTGCACAGGTCCTACACAATTTCTGCGCTGATTCTGGCGTCGGCGGTCGCGCTTCTAGGTGTTGACGCACATCAGCGTCAGGCCGCACGCGTTGACGAGCTGCAGCGGGACTTTGAGTCGGTGGTTAAAAGCCTGAGCGGCGTGGCAAAAAGGGCCGGCGACCACATTCATATGCTGCGCGAGGTCACCGAGCGCGAATTACGCTTGGTTTATCCCCGGGGCAATGGTCAAAGCAGCGACGAGACCCCATACGACCAATTGAGGCCTTCTGCGACTTTTGACGGCTATGCTCTGGACGAGGCTGTTGGAGCCGGGCAAACGCCGCAGCGCTTTGGCAGTTTGACCGGTTCTGGCGAATTGGATCACAGCGACTTCGCGCTGCGCCGTGAGATCGAGATGGCTATCGGGCTCAGTCCGCACTTCAGATCCTCGGTTGCCTCCGTACAACATGTCGACAGGGTCTCGTACGTTTCGCTTCGCGGCTTCGCATATACTTACCCCTGGGTCCATTCGAATGAGTGGCATTTCAGCGATGACAGCCTGCTCGGCCCGGTGGTGAGCGAGGGCAGGCGAGACAGAAACCCTGAACGCCAGCAATTTTGGTTGTTCCCGGGCGACGAGCAGCGGCGCAACGAACTGGTTACGACGGTTGTGGCGCCGATCGACGAGGGCGACCAGTTCCGCGGTGTGATTGCGTTGGATTTACGGCTTGAAGCGCTCACCCGTGATCTGCGGCAAGCGGCCCCGCATAGTGGCCGGATCTTTCTTCTGGGGCCTGAACGACAAATTCTTGCCCATGCTTCCGCTGACAGCAGCGCTGCTGGAGCGGGCGGTCGGCCCAACGATGAGACGGCAAGCCTGCCCGATAGTATCACCAGGTTTCTTGAGACTGAGGTCAAATCGCCCGACCTTATGGTGATGCAGCGGGACGTGGCCGGCGTGCCCTGGCAAATCGTGTTCGCCGTGTCCCAGGGAGAAATGCTGGTCGACACCCTGAAAGATATGTGGGCTGAGCTCGGCGCATTGCTTTTGCTGATCTACGTGCTGCTAACGGTGGAACGCAGCCGCAGAGTTTCACTGGCGCTTAAAAAGAGCGAGGCAAACCTCCGGACTTATGTCGCCGAGCTGGAGGAGAGCAAGCTGCATGTTGAATCTCTGGTTGCTGAGATGGCACGGGAGACCACGCGGCAGCGCAATCGCGAACGCCAACTCTCCGAAGCGCAACGTATTGCCCGCCTGGGCGATTGGCATTGGAACGTAAAGAACAAGACGGTGCAGTGCTCGGCCGAGCTCTCACGGATGCTCGGTTTTGAGGAGGAGAAGAGATCGATTCCCTTTGAAGAGCTGCGGGCACGTGTGCACCCTCACGACCGCGATGTTTTTATGAGCACTCTGGAGCAGACCTATAGGGAGAAGTCAGAGTGCGATTTTTCCATCTGCGTCGTGAGAGACGACGAGAGCGAGCTATACGTTCGGCTCGACGGTTCCTGCGAATTCGATACCGATGGCAATGTCTCTGCTCTGTTTGGGGTTTGCCAGGACATCTCTGAGCAGAAAGCGACCGAGATGGCCCTGATCCAGGCCTTGAACCAGGCGAAGGAGGCAAACCAGGCGAAATCCGACTTCCTTGCAAACATGAGCCACGAACTGCGCACGCCGCTGAACGCAATTATCGGCTTTGGACAGGTGATCGCAGGCGAACTCTTCGGAAAGATCGGAAACGCGCGTTACCAGGAGTACGCTTCGGACATCCTGTCGAGCGGTGAACATCTGCTCGATATCATCGACGATCTGCTTGATCTCTCGAAAATCGAGGCCGGTGAGTTTGAGCTGCACGAGGAAGATCTCGATCTTGTCGAACTGGCGCGCGATGTCATCAAGCTGATGGGGCCTCAATCGGAAAAACTGGACATCACGCTATCCCTGCAAACCGGTCAGGATGAGATCTGGATGCGGGCGGACCGCCGGACGCTGCGGCAGATCATGATGAATCTGCTCTCGAATGCCATCAAGTTCTCCAACGCCGGCGACGTTGCGCTCCTGTCGGTCGAGGACGCCTGGTCGGAGGGCATCATTCTCACAATTCGCGACACGGGCATCGGCATTGACGAAGACGATTTGACCCGTGTCATGCAGCCCTTCGGTCAAGTCGCAAACCCGCTTTCACGCAATCATCCGGGAACCGGGCTGGGACTGCCGATCGTGAAGGCTTTGATCAAGCTCCACGGCGGTCAGTTTGAGATCGACAGCGCCTTGGGACTGGGCACCACGGTCAAGGCCGTCTTCCCCTCGGATCGGCGTGTCTCCACGCGTCTGGAGCGGGTGTCCTGACAAATCACATGAGGATTGCGGCAGGCGTCTGTTGGTCTCTTGCCGTTCGTCCCCTGATTTTGGATCAGTGAAAAGCCTCAGCGGCGCGCTGACGGGCATTTCCAGCATCATCGGTCTCGCCAAGTCCCGAGAGAACTTCGGAGAATTTTGCCCAGCTGTCACCGTTGCGCGGGCGGAGCGCCAGTCGTTCCGAAAGAAGTCCCCTGGCCAGTTTGAGCTCGCCGCCCTTCATCGCCGCATCGATCAGAATCTGCGCGAAAATGTCCCGCTGTGCGTGACTTGCGCCGATACGGGCATAGTCAAGGCGGATGGGCAGCATACGTTCGATGCATCGCCGGTAATCGCCTTTGAAATAAGCTGCGATGGCTTCACAGAGCGGGAGGGTGAGGCTGCCGATGGTTCCGGCGGCGACGTTGCCCTCGGTTGAGGCGAACTCAAACAACGAGGTGGTCAGCCGCGCAATATCCATATCGTATCCGCGCCGGGCGAGGGCGATCATCACATGGGTATCGGTGAAGGGCAGGACGTGGTCGCCGATTTTGCCCGAGCAGATATTTGCGATCGCATCCCAGCGGTTGCCCACATCAACGCCGCGCAGCTCCAGCCGCAGAAGCATCGAAACAGCATTCTGGACGTCGAGATAGAAATCGGTCGGCTCCGCAAAAAATGCCGTGTCATAGAGCGCAAGCACGCGGTCTGTATCCCCGGATTCAAGCGCGAAGATGGCCAGGTGCCAATAGAGATGCTCTTTCATCGGATTGCGGTCGGCCCAGGCCTCGTCCGGCACGCTCAAGAGCTCCAGACCCTCGTCCAGCCTTTCCTGCATTTCGAACACATGTCCCAAGGCATGTACGGCCCAGAGATCGTCGCTGTTGAGATCCATTGCCTTTCGGGCGGCGATTTCGGCGGCGCCGTAGTCACCGCTCTCCTCAAGTCCAAAGGCGTGCATCCCGAGCAGGAAGCCGTAACCCGGGACCGACTCGTCCCAAGAGGATTGCAGCCGGGCCGCGCCGTCGCGCATGCCGGTGTTCCGGCCGAGCCAGAAGGAATTGTGGTGGTGCAGGCGTGCCGAGAGGATGTCACGCGGATGCTCGACCAGAATTTCGTCCCAGATCATACAGGCGCTCCGGGGGTCGCCCCGGTGGAGGGCGGCCAGTGCGGCAATGCTCGCTTTCTCCCGCCAGGTGGCGTTCGCAGATGCCGCCTCAGCCGCCGTCAGGCACTCGCCGATCTTTTCGTGCAATGTGACTGAATGGAAACCGGACAGCAGAAAACCCTTGAGACAGTGGCCCATGGCGAAATCGGGATCTGCTTCCAGAAGCTTTTTCATCGACGCCGTCGCCGAAAGCCTGAACTCCAGGTAGCCCTGGATTGTCTCGTCGTAAGCTTCTGCCGCAGCATCGCTGTCGGTTGTCAGGGGTATGCCGCGCTTATCAGTCCGCATGACAGTCAGCTCCAGGGGCTGGTTTCGGGATTTTTCCGGTGCTTGCTATGGGCCCAATTGAGAACATACTCGGGCGATCAGGCGCTCAGCGTTTTCCGTTCGGGGAAGAGGGATTCCAGGCCATCGCGTGACGCGGCACAGACGCCGCGTTCGGTGATCAGGCCTGTGACATAACGCGCCGGCGTCACGTCGAAAGCATAGTTTGCGGCAGGGCTTCCATCCGGGGTCAGCTTCACTGTCACGACATCGCCTTGGTTTGTGCGCCCCGTGATGTGCGAGACTTCGGTTGCATCCCGCTGTTCAATGGGAATATCGCGCAGGCCGTCTTCAATGGTCCAGTCGATCGTGGGACTGGGCAGCGCAACGTAGAAGGGAACGCCGTTGGCATCCGCCGCCAGGGCTTTCAGGTAGGTTCCGATCTTGTTGCAGACGTCTCCGCCCGCCGTTGTCCGGTCCGTGCCAACGATGCAGACATCGACTTGGCCGTGCTGCATGAGGTGGCCGCCCACGTTATCGACGATGACCGTGTGCGGCACACCGTGGCGCCCAAGTTCCCAGGCCGTGAGGCTGGCGCCCTGGTTGCGGGGGCGGGTTTCATCGACCCAGACATGAACGGGAATGCCGGCATCGTGCGCTTTGTAGATCGGGGCGATGGCCGTTCCCCAATCCACGGTTGCCAGCCACCCCGCATTGCAGTGCGTCAGCAGGTTGACCACGCCTTTGCGGCCTTTGGCCTCCCAAAGCTTTGCAATCAAATCCCGGCCGTGGTCTCCGATTGAACTGCAGATCTCGACGTCCTGATCGCAGATCTCTGCTGCCCGGCGATAAGCCGCGCTCTGCCGCTGTTCGGCAGGCAGCGGCAGCAACCGGGCACGCATGTCATCGAGCGCCCAGCGAAGATTGACCGCAGTCGGCCGGGTGGCCAGGAGGGTTTCATAGGCATGGGCAATGCGGGCATCTGATGCGTCATCTTGCAGCGCGACGCAGATGCCATAGGCTGCCGTTGCACCGATCAATGGCGCACCGCGCACCAGCATGTCGCGGATGGCCCGTGCGGCATCTTCAAGGTTGCTCAAGCGGACAGTCGTGAATTCATGAGGCAGTTTCGTCTGGTCGATAATTTCGACCGTCTGACCGTCCTGCGCGCGCCAGATCGTGCGGTAGGCTTTGCCGTCGATATTCATTCCTGGTCGCCTCCCTGAAGTTGCCGGGCATAGCTTATCACAGATGTCATGCTCTCGTATGTCTTGCGATCGACAATCAAGGCCCGGCCCAACGCCAGAGCCCTGGTTTCACAGGCGGCGCGCCGGTCCGGGTCTTCTATGGATTCGAGGTCTTCGACATGGGCTAGGCCCAAAATGCGCCGGACCATCTTCGCGCCCGCGAAGCCGAGAGAATCATGAAACAAATCGCGCATGTAGGTCTGCCGGAAGGCGGCGAGCGCGGCGGCGCTGTCCGGCGTCTCGAAGAGGCCTGCAACGTACGCGTCGCCTTGTCCCTGGGTTTCCCAGAGCTCCAGGAATCTGCTTTGAAAACGGGCCCAGATCTCGCCGATCTGTGTCAAAATCCATTCGCCGTACGCGGTGCGGTCCGTACCGTCACCCGCATGCCCGGGCTGAGAGAAGTAGGCCAGGAAAAGGTTGCCGATCACCGCGCCCACATCGAATCCGCGGGGACCGTAAAACGCGAATTCCGGATCGATGACCTTGGTCTCCGTCTCAGTGACCATGATCGAGCCTGAGTGCAGGTCCCCGTGAATCAGGGCCTCCGCACGACCCATGAAAGCTTCCTTGAGCGACTGCACGGCGACCTTGAGTTCCGCATCGTTACGGAATCGGGCGGCGGTATCATCCAGCTGCGGACTGGTCCAACGGTTAAGCTCCGCCAGGCGGTACGGGTCTGTGAAGACCAGGTCTTCAGTGATTTTGCAGAGGGCGTCGTTGTCGCAAAAGACGGCGTTGCGCTGCTTCTTTTCCTTGGCTGAAAGATAGAGGTCAGAGGTTTTGAAAAGGGTCTGCGCCATGAACTCCGAGATCTGTTCCGCCAGCTTCGGATAGACGTTTCCGGCGATCAGACCTTTGCGGAGAATAATGTGTGGGGTGAGATGCTCCATGACCGTCAGGGCCATGACATCGTCGTAGTGATAGACCGCAGGGACCAGGTCCGGCACGCAGTCGATCTGTGCGATCAGGGCTTCATGTTCGAAGAAAGCGCGCTTGAGGGGCAGGGGCCAGCTCTCACCGACGAGCCGGACGTAGGGCAAGGCCTGTTTGGCCACCAGTGAACCGGTCGCCCCACGCACGATGAAAACAAGATTGAGATTTCCGTCACCGACCTCGTCGACTTGCCATTCGCTCGATTCGCCGCCCAATATCGAGGCGCAGTTCTCGAGCTTTGCGAGATAATCCGGCAAGGTCTCGCCGTCCAGAGGGTGGTACCCCTCGGCAGTAACGGCAGCCCGCGTTTCCGAAGCCAGCGACATTCCTTTTTCTCCCGTCCGCTTGCCGATCCCTTGGCAGCGTCAGAAGGTACCGCTGCATCAGCCGGCAATTTGGTAAAGGATGACAGAAACCCTGGTTCGGAACCAAGCCGAAAAGCAATCTCCGGTTCAGCTCATGACAATTTTCGGGTTAAGGGCGTCTCTCAGCATCGAAAGCGCAGAGAAGAATGGAGATGATGAGCCGCAAGGGAGCCCGACAGGCTTCGTGTTTTGACGAACCCGCGACGTCCCGCGCTTTTTTGGGTTCAGGAACCTGTCCGCTTGAGTTGATCCGCTGAGTCGATGAAACCTTCGTCGTTGGCAAATGCCAGATAGTTATCCAGGACGCGCATCAGTTCACCGCCATCATCGGACAGTTTTACGCCATGCTCTTTTGTGGTGCCGCGCACGGCAGCGCATAGGTCGAGCAGGAGAGATGTGTGATCAAACGCGTAATCGCCCATGGACGAAAAATTCCTCGTAAAATTACCAGACATACAACAGGCTCAGCGACAGCCCTTGAAGACCGGCGCACGCTAATGCGTGAACGTGTCTTCAATATGGCACCATCACTACATCTAAACGATGGCCCGCCAGTTCAAGGCAAATTTTAAACACCTTCTGCGCGTGTATCAAAAGAAATCGCACAACTCTTATGGGTGCTTAAGCTCTTTGCTCCGACTCCGCCAGAAGCCGTGAAGCCATCTTGGCCGGAGAGTTATCGCAAAATCCGCGCCAACGCAACTTATCTCAATACAGGCGCCGGTTTGGCGGCTGTTTCCAAACGTCGCGCTCTCTTCCTGCGCGCAGTTTAAAGCCGCTCGGTTTCTGTCCGTCTTGTCCCTGTATGACACTCCAGAGCATTGGCGCATCGTTCGGAGGAACGACCCAAAACCCCGGCGTTGTCATACATCTCAACGGTTTGCGCGACCGCCCGTTGGCACGCGGTGGCCGGGATATTGCCTTGTATCCTCGATGCCACTGCCGATTTGCCGGACAGTTTTGTCGGATCAAACCAACAAACCGTTAAAGTCGGGATTTGTCTTAATTCTTCTATATCCCGGGAAGTGAGGCGGTTGCGGTGAGGCCGCCGGCAGGCCGGTTATGCAGTGTAACATCACCCCCGTGACTGCGGAGGATAGAGCGCGCGATCGATAAACCAAGTCCGATGCCGCCCGTTTCCCGATTGCGTGAATCCTCCATGCGCTCAAAAGGCATAAAGACGCGTTCAAAAGCCTCTTCCGGGATGCCTGGACCGTCATCCTCAATGACGATCGACAAACTCTTTTCTCCGCGCTCGATGCGGACGCGCGCCCGTTCACCGTAGGTGACCGCGTTTTCAATGAGATTGCGCAGGGCGCGCTTCAATGCGACCGGCCGGCAAGGGTAGGGCAGCCGTTCGCCCGGCGTGCAGTCAACCTCTTTCCCGAGATCGCGCAAATCATCGCAGAGACTCTCAAGAAGCGCGGCAAGGTCCAACGTGCGGGTGTCTTCCTGCACGGCATCTTCCCGTGCAAAGGCGAGCGTCGCGTCGGTAATGCGCTCCATTTCCTCGAGAGTCTCGATCATCTTTACGCGGGTTTCTTCGTTTTCGATAAATTCCGCGCGCAGACGCATGGACGTGATAGGCGTCCGCAAGTCATGGGAAACCGCAGCAAGCAACCGGGTCTTGTCTTCCACGTAGCGCTGGAGGCGCGTGCGCATGGCATTGAACGCAGCCGTCATCCGGCGCAACTCCGGTGGTCCGTCCTCGGGCAGCGGGGGAAAGTCTTCGCCACGGCCAAAACGGTCCGCCGCAGTGACCAAACGCGTTACGGGACGGGCGATGCGTCGCGCCATCAAGACCGCAATCACCGCGATTAAGACCGCCATGACGACCATTGAGACAAGGGCCGGCCACTGCCACGCGGTCGCGGTCCCGGGGACAACGGTTGCGGCATTCAACCAGGAACCGTCCGGCAGGCGCATGGAGGCGAGCAACCCGAAGCCGGGCGGTCCGGGCCAGCCGTGGGTGTGATCCTTGCGGGGTTTATCGCCGCCCTGACGCTCAGACCATTGGTCCCCTGCGAGATCGCGTTTTCTTTGCTGCTTCGCCCAGCGGAAAAAGCGGGGCCTTTCGGTGACCGCGACCTGGACCTCAGGAATTGCATTCTCGAGCAGCCCCGCCAGGCGGTCGCGGTCTTTGGGGGAAAGGCGCAGCTCACGGTCCGGCCCAATTGCGCTCGTACCGGAGAACCAGTAGCGCAGCCGGCGTGAGCTTACCTGACGTACCACGCGCTTGCGGGCTTCCACCGGTGTATCCAGCAGCAATTTGGTTGAGGTCGCGATGGCGATGATGGCTTCTTCGCGCACTGCGTTCCGCACCGATGCGCGCCGTTCGTCCTCGAAAATAAATGCGCTGACCACGTGCGAGGCGACAAGAGCCAGCAGGAGAAGCACGATCATCTGCCCGGCGAGGCTTTGTGGGAAGAAGCGCTTCATGAACGTGTCACGTCACTGGCGAAGGTGTAGCCGCCGCCCCAGACCGTCTTAATAAGGCGCGGGGTCTTGGGGTCGATCTCGATCTTTTTCCGCAGCCGGCTGACTTGATTGTCGATGCTGCGGTCAAAGGATTTGGCTTCCCTGCCTTGCGTGAGATCCAAAAGCTGCTCGCGGCTCAGAACGCGTCTGGGATGATCTAAGAACGCCATCAGCAGGGCAAATTCAGCCGTGCTGAGAGGTGTGATGACATCGGCGTTGTCGATCAGCTCGCGCTGTTCGGTGTTCACCTGCCAGCGGTCGAAGGAGAGACGGCTTTCCACCGGCTTTTCCCGCTGCCGCGGCAGGCTCTGCGATCGCCGCAGCACGGCCTTGATACGGGCAAGAAGTTCCCTCGGGTTGAAGGGTTTGGTCAGGTAGTCGTCGGCGCCGATTTCCAGTCCGATCACCCGGTCGGTTTCTTCCGCCATCGCCGTGAGCAGAATGACAGGCATGTCGCTGGTCGCGCGCAGGGACCGGCATAGCGAGAGGCCGTCTTCGCCAGGCATCATGATATCCAGGACGACAAGGTCGATGGCGCTGTCCTGCAAAGCCCGCTTCATGGCTGTCCCACCATCGGCAGCTGTGACCCGGTAACTGTGCTTGCGCAGATACTTCGCGAGCAGACTTCGAATCTCCTCGTGGTCGTCGACGATCAATATATGCGGTGTTGGCTCCATGGACTCCATGCGATCAGGTTGTGATTGGGCTAATATGACCCAGGAAATCTGCGGTTTCCGGAAAAAAGTGTATCAAAGTGTCACAAGCGCCAGCTTCGCCATAGTTTGCGACCATTTCCCGATTCCGGTGACAAACTTCTGCGACATCCTATCCCTAAGTTGATGTCATCGAAGTTTTCAATTCAGAGGATGATCATGAAAAGAACGACAAAGCTTTCCGTTGCCGGCGTGAGCCTGGTCCTTGTGCTCGGTTTGGCCGGTGCGGGTCTGAGCAATGCGCACGATCGCTGGAGCGGTTACGATGGGGCGAAAGGCGGTTCCGTCGCCTATGCACACGGCCAGGGCGGTCACTTCGGCGGACAGCGCGCTAAAGGTCGGAAGATGATGCGGCGTATGATGCAGTCCTTCGACACGAACGAGGATGGATCTCTTACGCAGGCCGAAATTGATGCCGGCCGGCAGCAGCAGCTCGCCCAGTATGACAGCGACAAGGACGGTACACTGAGCCTGGAGGAATTTCAGGTCTTTTGGATGGAGATGAACCGCTCACGCATGGTGGACCGTTTCCAACGCCTCGATGATGACGGTGATGCCATCGTCACGGCGGGCGAGTTCCTGGAGCCCTTTGCCAATGCGGTGGAACGTCATGACAGAAATGGCGACGGTGTTCTGTCCAAAGACGATCGGCGCAAGAAAGGCGGGCGCGGTCAAAGAAATCCGGACGGTGATGGTGCTGTCGCCCAGTAGAACCCGGGCCTACGGTTTTAGAGCGCAATGCCGGGCAGAGGAGACCCGCCCGGCATTGCTCACAACCTGAAGACTTAAGCGGCGTCGCTCGAATTGATGAGATGAACGTCGCGTTGCGGGAAGGGAATCGAAATGCCATCGGCGTCGAAGCGTTGCTTCATAGCCTTGGTCATATCGAATTTCACACCCCAATAATCTCCGGCGCTGCACCATACACGCACGATGATGTTCACCGAACTGTCAGCGAGTTCTCCGACGGCAACCATCGGCGCGGGGTCCTTGTGAACCCGGGAGTCCGCCTCGGCAATTTCCAGGATGGCCTTCATGGCGTCATCGATGCTGTCGCCGTAACCGATACCCATCACCATGTCGACACGGCGGTTTGCGTTATGGCTGAAGTTCTTGATCGCCGTGTCCCAAAGCTGACCGTTGGGGACGATGATGTGGACGTTGTCCGGGGTGTTCATGGTGGTCGTGAAGAGCGAAATCGCCTCGACCGTCCCGGTTACCCCGCCGCCATCGATGAAGTCACCGATCTTGAAGGGACGGAACATCAAGAGCATGACGCCGGACGCGACGTGGCCCAGCGTTCCCTGCAGTGCCAGGCCGATCGCGAGACCCATGGCGCCCAGGACGGCGATAAAGCTTGTGGTCTCGACACCGAACTGACTGAGAACGGCGACCACCGTAAAGATGATGACCGCGTAGCGGACAATGCTGGCGAAAAACTTGCGCAGGGTTTCGTCCATGCGCGGGCTTTTGCCCAAGAGCCTGTCGACGGTTCGCGACGCCCAGCCGGCGAACATCCAACCAATAATCAGTATAACAATGCCGCCGACGACATCGAGGCCGTAGGTGGTTATAATTTCGACAATGAGGTCCCAGGTCTCTGCGACATCTTCATTCATAATACTTCCCTCTTTCATTTTTCATTCGGAACCCTTGACGCACATCCGTCCCCGCTTGGATGTCCGCGTGATTCCTTGTCTGTTCGTACAGTTTTATGATGACTGCCTGTCTGTCATGGACATTTACGTCATGGTCTCAAAGGTGTTTTGGCACCGCGGAGAAATGCCTCGTAACCGCAGGCGCAATTGCCCGCTTCTTCATACGCACTATCATGAGTGGGAAGTCGTATGCATGTGAGGATCTCTACGTACATGTGCTTTGGCCTTTGAACGCTGATCAGTCCCGGCGCCGAACAGGAATATTAGCACAAACGATAAAGAAGTAACAGTTTTTGACCTGGGGTTTATGTTTGCGCCGGTATTTGATTTTTTTGCCTATCTCCTGTGCAGTGGAGCAGTGTTTTGGTGTTTTGGCGGGTGAGTGTTTTGTGAATACTCGTGTTTGGCAGTAATCTCGGTGCCTGAACACTATCCGCAGTAGTCTGCATCGGATCGTAGATATCGCTGTAAGTTTGCAGCCGCCTAAAGGATCCGCGTTGCCGCAAATCAATAACCGGTCGCGGCGGAGGGCAGGCGGGTGCTATAACCTATTCAAACGGGGCATCAGCCCACTTGAAGTCTTGGCCGGTCGCGACGAGCGGCCAATTCAGATGAAACGGGGAGAGAAACGTGAGTGAGCAAGCCGACAAGACTTCCGATGGCGCTAAGGATGGCGACGGCTTTGAACAGTTGCAGCAGGTTCTGACCGGGCAGGCAGAGGCAGCGGAACGCTGGAGCGAGCTTGCTGAACGGAGTCAACGGGTCGTCCAAGCCTTTTGGGAGCATCAGAGCGAGCAGGGGTTCCAGGTCACGGACCCCGTGTCGGTCGGTAAAGCTTTTCTGGAGATGTCGGCTGCCCTCTGGAGCGACCCTGCCAAGATGATGGAAGCCCAATCCAAGCTGATGCAGGAGAATATCGCGCTCTGGCAAAGTACGAACCGCCGCATGCTGGGGGAAGAGGTCGATCCGGTCATCGAGCCCTCGGGTGGAGACCGGCGCTTTAAGGCGAATGAGTGGAGTGAAGATCTGCTGTTCGACTTCATCAAGCAGAGTTACCTGCTGTCCTCGCGCTGGGCTCAATCCCTCGTGCGCGACGTCGAAGGCATTGATCCCAAAAGCAAGGAAAAGGTCGATTTCTACACCCGGCAGTATTTGAGCGCGCTCTCGCCCACCAACTTCGCCATGACCAATCCGGCCGTCCTCAAGAAAACCATGGATACCGGTGGTGAGAACCTCATGTCCGGACTGCAGAACCTGATTTCAGATCTGGAGAAGGGGGATGGGCGTCTTGCGATCTCCATGACCGATGAATCCAAGTTCGAGGTCGGCAAGAATGTCGCGGTGACGCCGGGCAAAGTGGTTTTTCAGAACGACCTCATGCAGCTCATACAGTATGCGCCCAGCACCGAGAACGTATACAAGCGGCCACTGCTCTTCGTGCCGCCCTGGATCAACAAGTTCTATGTGCTCGATCTGCAGCCCAAAAACAGCCTTATAAAGTGGGCCGTGGACCAGGGCTACACGCTCTTCGTTATCTCGTGGGTCAATCCCCGCAAGGAACTCGCGCACAAGTCCTTCAGCGACTACATGCTGGAAGGGCCATTGGCCGCGATCGACGCCATCGAGCAGGCGACCGGTGAGAGCAAGATCAACGTCCTTGGCTTTTGTATCGGCGGTATCCTGACGGTTTCCACATTAGCGTATATGGCGGAAAAAGGAGATGATCGCGTTGCGTCTGCCACCCTGCTGGCGACTATGGTCGATCTGCAGGATATCGGCGAGGTCAGTGTCTTTATCGACGACGAGCAACTGGCGGCGATGGATCGCCACATGGAGGAAACCGGCTACCTGGAGGCCCATCACCTGGCCCAGATCTTCAACATGATGCGCGAGAACGATCTGATCTGGTCCTTCGTGGTGAACAACTACCTTCTAGGCCGCGACGCCATGCCGTTTGACCTGCTCTACTGGAATTCGGACTCCACGCGCCTGCCGGCTTCGATGCTGTCCTACTATCTGCGCAAGGTTTATCAGGAGAATCTTCTGAAGGAACCTGGTGGAATGGTTCTGGACGATACGCCGATCGACATTTCCAAAATCAAGATTCCAACCTACTTCCTGGCAACCAAGGAAGACCACATCGCGCCCTGGGGATCCTCGTATCCGGCGACCTCTCTCCTGGGTGGGCCGGTGCGCTTCGTCCTGGGGGCCTCCGGACATATCGCGGGTATCGTCAATCCTCCCGCGGCGAACAAGTATTGCCATTGGACCAACAGCAAGAAGCCGAAAAGCAAGGAAGACTGGTTCGAGGGCGCGGAACGGCACGAGGGGTCCTGGTGGCCGGACTGGCACGCCTGGCTCTCGAAGAAATCCGGCTCAAAGAAAACGCCTCCGCGGATCCCGGGGGACGGCAAGCTGCCGATTATCGAGGATGCGCCGGGGTCCTACGTCAAGGTGCGCGCGAACGATTAGGGGATGTCAGGGTCCTGTACCGACCGGCACCGGGATCTCGCTTTCAGAGGGAACGTTATGGATCAACGGTCGGCATTGGCTTCATCCTGGGACAAGAATGCCGGGAACTGGACGAAAGCCGTTCGGGAAGGTCTGATCCCGAGCCGGGCGGCCGGAACCGATGCCGCTGTTGTTGAAGCGATTTGTCGGCAGAAACCCGGGTCCTTCCTCGATGTAGGGTGCGGCGAGGGCTGGCTGGTTCGCCGGGTTGTGCAGGCCACGGGCTGTGAAGCACTTGGGATTGACGGCTCCGCGCAGTTGATCGAGGACGCGCGCAAGGCCGATCCAGATGGTCACTACAAAGTTATTGCTTACGGCGAGTTGATAAGCGGACCAGCCCAAATCGATCAATCGTTCGACGTCATTGCATTCAACTACGCCCTCTTCGATGAGGATGCCCCCGAGCTTCTGAGGGCGGTAAAGCCTCATCTCACAGATCGGGGAAGGGTGATTATCCAGACGCTCCACCCCTGGTCCGTATCGAAGGGCGGACACTACCGGGACGCATGGCATAAAGAGGACTTCTCTGCCTTCGAGAATCAGGACTGGATGGCGATGCCTTGGTATTTCCGGACTCTGGGATCGTGGCACGACGTGATTCGCAAGGCAGGTCTGGTGCTGACGGAGCTTGCCGAACCCGCTGCCGAGGACGGCGGTTCGCCGCTGTCATTGCTTTTGATTTGCAGGCCTCTTAAACCTCTGGAAGACACGTAAGCGGAAGGTATCCGATAGCTGTGAAGGTTCTGCTGACCGGCGCCAATGGCTTCGTTGGCCGCCATCTCATGACATCGCTGCTCGAGGCCGGGCACTCCGTGACGGCGGCGGTGCGAAATCCCAACACCTTTCACCGCCAGTGGCCGTCGGTTGACGCCATCGCCTGCGATTTTATGACCGATCAGGATAGGCAGCTTTGGCGTGAGCGGCTCGCCGGCTTCGATGCGGTCGTGAACTGTGCCGGTGTCTTACAGCGCGGTCCCGGCGTGGACCCCGAAGCCATTCATCACCTCGGTCCGGCGGCACTCTTCGACGCCTGCAGCGAACTCAACCTGCGAAAAGTCATTCAGATTTCGGCGATCAGCGCCCGTGAAGGGGTTGAGACCGAATATGCGCGGACCAAACTCCGGGGCGACGCTCATCTGATGGCGCTTGATTTGGATTGGATCGTTTTGAAGCCATCGCTGCTTTACGCCAAGGGCAGTTACGGTGGAACGTCTTTGATCCGTGCGCTCTCGGCGCTTCCCTTCGCCATCCCTTTGCCGGGCTCCGGCGATCAGGCGTTTCAGCCTCTCCATCTCGATGATCTGGGGCGGAGCCTGGTGAAACTGCTGGAGGATCCCGCGGCTGGAAAACAGGTTTTGGAGCCCGCCGGGCCCGAGACCCTGTCCCTGAGAGACATCCTGCTGCAGTACCGCAGGTGGTTGGGAATTCGCGGCGGCCTTTGCGTTCCGATTCCATTGTGGCTGGTGCGGGCGGTCTGCCGTATTGGCGACCTCCTTGGCATTGGTGCTTTGCGAACAACATCGCTTGAGCAAATCCTCGAAGGCAATTGCGGAGACAATCAGGGCTTCGAGAAGGCCATCGGATTCCGGCCCCGCAGCCTGGCGGAGGCGCTCCAAAACGATCCGTCCGATGTTCAGGATCGCTGGCACGCGCAGCTTTACTTTCTTGCGATCCTCGCGACCTTCGCGCTGTCGGCAACCTGGATCCTCTCCGGCGTCATCGGTCTTTGGGTTTTGCCAGATGTCGGCGAGCAGGTCGCGGGGCGGATCGGCTTGAGCGGCGTAGCGGCACTCGTGGTGGCCCTTGGGGCCTGTTTGATGGATATTCTGATAGGGGGCTGGGTCGCGTCGCGCCGTGCGCCCGGTCTCTGTGCTCTGATACAGCTCGCAATTATTCTCGGCTACACGTTGGTCCTCGGAATCGCGATTCCCGAACTGTGGGGCGATCCCTTCGGCTCCTTGATCAAAAACCTTCCGATGCTTGTACTTATTCCCATCTGGGCTGTTTTGGTGAAGAGCAAATGATCGATCCCTACCTGATCGCCAAGTGGGTTCATATTCTCAGCTCAACCGTTCTTTTCGGGACCGGGTTGGGGACGGCGCTGCATCTATGGCTCACACATACATCGGGCAATGTCGATGCCATCGCCGTGGCCACGCGAAACACCGTGCGGGCCGATTGGGCTTTCACGACGCCCTCGGTCATTATTCAACCCATAAGCGGTGCGGTGCTGATTGAACTGGCTGGCTACGATTGGCTGGAAAGCTGGCTGGTTGCTGCACTCGCGCTCTACGCCCTGGCTGGGGGCTGCTGGTTGATCGTGTTGAAACTCCAGTTGCGCATGCGGGAATTTGCTCAAGAAGCGTCCCTGCACGGTCAAGGCCTGCCGGATGCCTATTTCCGTTGCGCACGGGCCTGGTTTTGGCTGGGTTGGCCGGCGTTTACAGCCGTGATCGTAATATTCTGGCTCATGGTTCACCGGCCGCAGTTATGGTGAGTGCGAGAGGCGGCTGCCTCCTTAACGAAACGCGCGTTCACCACAAAGATGGCATCGCATGCAGACGGCATTTGGTCTATTATCTAGACAACTTACCCGGTAACTTCCAGGAGAGTTGTCATGCAGATTATCGTCGAAGATCGTGATTTCCGCCGTCTGAAACCGGAGACGCAGCAAGACCTGCTCTCGCTCCTGATCGGGAAAAGGCTTTCCACGCTTCAATCCAAGCCTTCTAAGCCCAACTCGTCGAAGCCCAACTCATCGAAGCCGGACCTGTCGTCCAATCGCCTGAAGTGGCGTCAACCTGTCGATCTTCGGCCTGAGCAGGCGATGAAGTTTCTGCACGGTCTGTCTTCAGATCACCGGCGCAAGTTGGAGCTCTTTTCCAAGAAAAACGGCCGGGTCCGGATGCGCGATATCATGAAGTTGTCGGGCGATACGGATCTGCGCGGCGCCTCGGACTTTCAAAGACTTATGACGCGCCGTTTGCGCCGCCTGATCGACGATCCTGAGAAGAAGGCCCAGTTGATCGGGTGGGACTTTGACGCGACCAAATGGGACGAGAAACAGACCACGATCGTCGATGGGGTCTACTACGTGACGGAAACCACGGCGGCCTCCCTGCGCAAGTGTATGAAGGAGCATGCCTGACGTTTGGTTGCCCGGACGAACGGCAATAATCCGATCGTGATGCCGTGACGCTTCCAGTGCGCAGGACCATCCGTTATCGTCCCGTGATGAAACGCCATACCCTCCGCACTGTTTTCGCAAGCCTTCTCATCGCAATGCCCTTCGGCGCAGAAGCGCTCGCCTGCGCCTCCGTCTATGGTGTCTGGTCCACCTGGGAAGACGATCCTTTCGAGTCGGAAGAGCAGTCTCGTCAGGAGATTTATGATTGCGGCGATGCGGTCTGCAGCCGTTTTGTTTGGGAGGCCAGGCCGCTGGATGAAAAGACCGGAGAGCCGCGTCTGGACGTAAATCATCCCGATGAGAGCAAGCGCGCCCGTTTGGTGTCTGAGGTTAACATCCTCAGCAAGTTCGAGCCGGTCGCGGATGACCGGGGCTGTATCACGGAAATCTACGGAGGCGAGATTTACGACCCGCGCGCCGGCGATATTTACGGCGATTCCTGGTTGAGCTACACGATTGAACTTGAAGGGGATGACATTCTGCGCTTCCCGAACGGCATCGCCTGGACCCGATACGGCGACTAAAGCAGGACAACTTGGAGTCTGCGCCCCGTTTTTAATCGGCATGCGGGTGGAATAGACTATGCTTTCAAAGTGTTATGACCTAGAATTGTAAGTAGAGAGACGAACTGCGAGGGAGCGGGGAGTCGGTTTGGGGCGAGCGGATCAGGCAGGAAGCTTAACCGGTCGATCGATTAGAGGTGGGGAATGCGAAATTTCTTTCGCGTTGCACTCCTGACCGCAGCGGGTGCTGTGGCGGGCTGTGCTCACAATATTCCAGATGATGGATTTGTTTATCTTGATCAGGGTTGGTCGAATGCCGACCGTCAATGGTTTTACACCACGACCCAAGGGTCGCAGTTAATTCCTTACGACTGGTTTCTTGCGGTCGAACAGACCGACAGCGAGGAGGCCTTTCGCAGCGACGCAAATATCAACCGGTACCGCTACCTGACCAATGTCGCGACCTCGTACTACAATCCCGACGGCCTTCCGGTGGGTATGACCCGCTATGAGGATCCTCAGGGCGAAGCCTGGATGGGCTTCACCTGCGCCGCCTGTCATACGGCTCAGATCGATTATCAGGGCACCAGGATGCGCATCGACGGTGCCCCGGCGTTGGCCGACCATACTGCCTTTCATGACGGTCTGATCGCGGCGCTTGAGCAAACCGGCGCCGAAGACGCGAAGTTCGATCGCTTTGCCGCGAAGGTCCTCGATGATGAGGACGGCGAAGGGGCGCGCGATGACCTGCGTGACCGCCTGACCGATCTGACGGCGGAGCTGAGATCCTGGCAGGCGCGCAATCACACGCCCGTTGCCTACGGCAATGCGCGGGTCGATGCCTTCGGGATTATTCTCAATGAAGTCAGCGGGACGGCTCTCGGCTTGCCGGAGAATTACCGGGCGCCGGATGCACCGGTCAGTTATCCCTTCCTCTGGGATACACCGCAGCATGATTTCGTGCAGTGGAACGGTATTGCCAAGAATGGTGTTCTCGGCTCACTCGGCCGCAACGTTGGCGAGGTTCTCGGGGTCTTTGGAACCGTGAGCGTCAAGAAATCACGCTTTGGCTATCCGTCTTCCGCCGACACGAGAAACCTTCGCGATATGGAGGATCAGGTCAAAGAGCTTTATTCGCCAAAGTGGCCCGATGTACTCCCGGCGATCGATCCGGTGAAAGCCGCGGCGGGGGAAGCGCACTACAACAAGTACTGCGCCGGCTGTCATGTGGTGCTCAGCGACACTGAACGGACGGATCCCAAGCGTCAGATCACTGCGAAGATGGCCAAGGTCTCGAAGATCGGAACCGATCCGCGGATGGCGACGAACTTCATTCAGCGCCGGGCCAAGACCGGTCGTCTCAAAGGGGCCAAGACCCGGGTGATCGTAGGACGCAGCCGCCTGGGAGAGGAAGAGGCGGCGGGCGCGTTGCTCAGCCATGTCGTTAAGGGGGTTATCATCCGCCGCGTCGTCGACCGTGTGGCGGGACCGCGGGTTGAGGGGACCGAGAACATCAAGGTCTCTGAAAAGTCCTTGCAGCTCGCGCTGGCGGGACTGACACCGGAGGGTGAACAGACCGTGGAGACGGTCGAGTTGCTCAAGGATTCGCCTCTACTGGCCTATAAAGGGCGCCCTCTCAACGGGATCTGGGCCACCGCGCCGTACCTTCACAATGGTTCCGTGCCCAACCTATATCAGCTTCTTCTGCCGTCAGATCAGCGCATTGACCAGTTCTCGGTCGGGAGCCGGGAGTTCGACCCGGTGAATGTCGGTTTTGAGACCGATCCAATGCCGGGAAGGTTCTCCTTTGACACCTCCCTGGTTGGCAATTCGAATGCTGGACATGACTATGGAACCGGAAAGCTCACGGAGGCGGAACGCTGGGAGCTTGTGGAGTATATGAAGACTCTCTGAGCCCTCTCGGAAGAAGCTGCTTTTGGACACTTGACGATAACGCGGAGCGTGTTTCAAGCGCTCCGCGTTGCCCTTCAGGGTAGCCGCTTTCGAGCGGACTTAACGGATCAGAGACGCTTTTTTACGGGCCGCTTCCAGATCATCGGCGCGATAGGGGCGCTGGCCACAGTCGGCCTGAAAACTGCGCTCCAGGGCTTTCAGCGCGCGGTCGTTTTGCCTGGCTTCGGGCAGGATCTTGTCTTTGTACTCGGCGAACAGCCGGTGCCGCTTATCCAGAAGCCTGTTGTAGGCTTCGAGCGTCTCGGGCTTGTCCGGGTCCGTTTTCGGCAGTGTCTCGTCCAGTTGCACGTCCAGGGCCGCAATCTCGTCGGCCGTCGCATCCTGTTTCTGACTGGACGTACCCGCGCGAAGCTTCTGTGCCAGATAATCGTCTTCGATTCTGAGGCAGGCCGAGAGCTCGTCGCGGCTGAGGACATTCGCATCTACCGGGCCTGCTGAATCGAGCTTTTGCTCAGGGCGGAAAAGACTGATGATTTCGTCTTGTGTCCCAAGATAGCCCTTTGCGCCGAGATAGGCTTCCACTTCAGCCGCGGCGACTGCTGTGTCCGCTTGAGCTCCGATTGAAGCCGCCTTCGCCGGTGGTGGTGGGGGGGGTGAAACAGCTGTCGTCACTGGCACTGCTGGAACAGTGGTTCCTGTTGCAGGAGCCGCAGTTTCGGCGGTTTGCAGGGATTTGCTGGGCGCACGTGCCACGACCAAATCGACCGAGAGGTTGCGCCGCGCTGCCTGGCCCGGCGCGGGGAGCTGCCGGAGGACCGTCCCCGGGGTGACGTCTTCATCGACTTCGTAGGTAACACGTCCGATCAATTGCTCGCTCTGGATCAGCATGAGCCGCGCCTTGTCAAAGTCGAGGCTGGTTACATCAGGGATCTGGGGTGGCGCGTCTGTCTGAGGTGCCTGTGCCTGCGGTGCCTGTACTTGAGGGGCCTGTACCCTTTGAGGCTCCGGTGCTGCCTGGACGATCGGAGGGGCGATTTGCGGGGCGGTCGCGGGTGGCGGACTCTCTGCCCGCAAGGCCGCGATCAGCGCCTCGTCAATATCCGTGGTGCCGGGCAGCTTTTGGTCCAGTCGGAAAGCCGCTACCGCGCGCAGTGTGCGCGGTCCGGCGACACCGTCCGCAGGTCCGGCGTCGTATCCCAATGCGTTCAGAAGGCTCTGTGCGGTCTGATTTCGGGTCGACTGACCTTCGGTCCCGGGTGTGTTCTCGGCAAGACCGGGCTCTTGAGGAGAGAGGCTCTCGACACCGGAAGAGACCACGCCCAGGTTGGAAAGAGTGGCGATGCGGCTTCCGATTTTGGCGAAGCGGTCGGTGCTGATGGGGCGGGTAACCACGGGGGCGTCTGAAACGAGGACCGCTTCGTCCAGGGCTTGCAGCTTTATGACTTCCGACGAGGGCCTCGCGAGATCCATGGTTCCCGCGATCACCGTGATGACGGCACGTTGCTCGCTGACGTCGATTTCGAAACTGGCTTTTCCGGCGGTGACCGTGCCGTAGTTGCTGGTCACGGAAATTGGCAGAAGCTTCTGTTCGGAGGGTGTCAATTGAACAAACATCCGCCCGAACGCGACTTTAATTTCCCCGCCCTTGAAATCGACCTGCGTATTGGGGTGAACCACCGCCTCCCATGACTGGTCGGCGTAGCCGATGATCGCGGTCTGATCTCCTGTAACCAGTGAGTCACCGGCGACCAGCGTCATGCGGGTAACGCCTGCGAAAGGCCGACCGCCCCGCATGACCAGTATGTTCCCGACCTCCTGCTCATTGGCGATACGTTGATGCGTGACCACGGCTTTCAGGAGCGGACTTTGCGGATCAGTCCAATTGATGTTTTGCGCGCTTAGGCTGGGTGTTTTCGCGGTCAGGCCGGCGCCGATAATCAGGGCGCCAAGCGTCAGAACTGCGGCAGCGCGTGTCTGCCGGAAGAAGGCCGTCGATGAGGGGAAACGACGTTGAAAGGTGCCTTCGCGGTTCTGCGCGGTCCGGTTAACCTTTTGATCCGTCACGGGTTCGTTCTCTCTGCGTTAACTTTATTCAATCGTCAGTGTACCACGACTCCGGCCAAAACAAGCAGCAGAGTCGTGATCGGCCGACGGGAAAACACGCAATCGGCGTAATTCCGCCATTGCGGGCAGGGTAAACTCTCTCAGTGGCGTGCTTTTTCGTCCTGCTGTTGGTCTTTTGGAACGAAATGCTTTGCCACCTTGCCGACCGTTGCGCCTTGAACCACGACGGAAAAGACCACGATGACATAGGTGGCCGTCAGGATTGTCTCGCGGATCGGACTGTCGGGCAGTGAGAGGGCCAGGGCGATGGAGATGCCGCCCCGTAGGCCACCCCAGACCAAAATCGGATAGGCGCCCTTGGTAAAGTCGGCGATTTTGGACATGAAGAGCATCGGTACGCCGACGCCGGCGCAACGGGCCGCAAGAACCAGGAAGATGCTCAAAACGCCAAGCAGCAGATGCCCCGCGTCCTGTGCAATCGCCACAATCTCCAGTCCAATCAGCAGGAAGAGCACCGAGTTCAGAATTTCGTCGAGCAGCGACCAGAAGTTATTCAGATGCTCGCGCGTCCGCTGGCTCATGGCGAGACGTGAGCCGTGATTTCCGATCAGCAGACCGGCGACCGCCATAACCACCGGCCCTGCAACGTGCAGCCTTTGTGCCAGTGCATAGCCACCCATGACCAGGGCGAGGGTGATCAGAACCTCGATGTTGTGCTCATCGATGGAGCGCATGGCCAGGAACGCCAAACCGCCGATAAGAAGGCCGAGGAGAGCGCCACCGATAGCCTCCTGAACGAAGAGCTGCCCGGCATCGATCAGCGAGAGCGGCTCGCCGCTCATCGCCGAGGCCAGAAGGATGGAAAAGATCACCACACCGACGCCGTCATTGAAGAGGCTCTCGCCCGCGACTTTTGCCTCCAGAGTCGCCGGCACGCGTGCTGATTTGAGGATACCCATCACCGCGACCGGGTCCGTCGGGCTGATCAAGGCCCCGAACACCAGGCACCAGGCCAGCGGAACGTCGAAGCCGACCGCAAGTGCTAGAAACTTAAAGCCGAAACCCACAATCGCCGTGGAGAGGGCGATCCCGATCGTCGCCATGGCCAGGACGGTCCATTTGCGTTTGGACAGGCTGCTGAGATCGACGTGCAGGGCGCCCGCGAACAACAGGAAGGACAACATGCCGTTCATCAGGGTCGAGTGAAAATCCAGATCCTTGACGAAATCGTGCAGGGCCGTGCCCATGGCGATCTGGGGAAAGAGCCTGTCAGCGCCCAGAAGTGCCAGAGAAGCGACGGCTCCTATAACTGTTAAACCAATAGTTTGTGGAAGCTTGATGAACTTATAGTTTAAATACCCAAGGATGGCGGCCAGGACGATGAGTGCGGCTGCAGCCTCAAAAGGCGAAAGATCTGATGTGCTCATAAAACCCTGAAAAAAGGACAGTTAAAAATTGCGCGAATTACCTATTGGCGAGGCTCAAGCACAGTTTATCACGTGCGTTCACAAGTCTGTGTAACCCTGCATCATTGTGAATAAAAGTCCCTATTGTTGAATATACTGTCTGTCGGGTTCGATCGAGAGACTGAATCCGCTGAACAGTGATCCAGCTCCTTTCCAGCACTCGGGGAGTTGGGTTTAAAGCAAAGTCCTCATCCCTCGAGGATCTCGCGGGAGGACCGGGTTTCGGCCCGGTCCTTTTCCCCCGGGGGGAACGAGCAAAAAATAATAAATCCAAGGAGGTGGAGATGGGCGACAGACTATCTCGAGAGAAAATTATTACCGGGCTAAAAGACAATCTGCTGACCACCACGACGGCGATCCCGCTTGTCCTGGGGCTGGCAGTCGGCGTCGGCGCAGTTGCGGTCAGCATCACGGCGCTGCCTGGTCATGCTGTTGCTTCTTGCGCCGCGGCAAACCCCTGTAACCCTTGCGCAGCGAAGGCCTGTAATCCCTGCGCGGCGAAAAATCCCTGCAATCCCTGTAATCCCTGTGCGGCGAAGAACCCGTGCAATCCCTGTAATCCATGCAATCCCTGTGCTGCGGCAAACCCGTGCAATCCTTGCGCCGCGAACGCTTGTAACCCCTGTAACCCCTGTAACCCCTGCAACCCTTGTGCAGGTGCTGCAGCCGGCGGCGCGTCCGCGCGCTGCATCGTTCCGCGTCTGGCATCGGCAAATCCCTGCGCGGCGAAGAAAGCCTGTAACCCCTGCAATCCTTGCGCGGCCAAGGCCTGCAATCCCTGCAACCCTTGTGCAGCGAAGAACCCCTGCAACCCCTGTGCGGCGAAAAATCCCTGCAACCCGTGCAACCCTTGTGCGGCTCAGGCTTGCAATCCCTGCAATCCCTGTGCAGCGAAGAACCCCTGCAACCCCTGTGCGGCAGCGAACCCCTGCAACCCTTGCGCTGCAGCCAATCCTTGCGCAGCAGCAAACCCCTGCAATCCCTGTAACCCTTGCAATCCGTGCAATCCCTGCGCGGCAGCCGGAGAGGCGGCCGAGTTGACGGACTCCGAGATGATGCGGGTTTATGACTGCATTATCGACGAGATGGTTGCCGGCTACGCCAAGTCGGGCAATCCCAGCGCGGTGGCCTACAAGGACTGGCCCCGTTTTTCGAAGATCTCCTACACTTCGGATACCCATGGCGGCCGCCTGGTCAATAACTATTCCAATGACGTGGCCAAGTCGGAATACAGCAAGTTCGAGGATGGCGGCACTATGCCCGTCGGGTCGATCCTGGCGAAAGACAGCTTTACCGTCTCTGGCGCTGGCAGGGTGACACCGGGACCGCTCTTTCTGATGGAGAAGATGGCGACCGGGTTCGATGCGGATGGCGGCGATTGGCGCTATACCCTCATGATGCCGAACGGACAGGTCTTCGGCGTGACCGGAGGCCAAGGCTCGGGCAACGTCGCCTTCTGTAAGGACTGCCATATCGCCGTCGGCGATGATCAGGACTTCCAGTTCTTCCTGCCCGAAGAACTCAGGACATCGATGAAGTAGGCCGGCTCAAGCGTTGAAAAAAGCGCTTTTGAGGAAGTGATCGGGATGTGTTGCTGCTTCGGTGGCGGCACATCCCGAATTTTTTCCGGCTTCGGGGCCGGGTGAACACTTCGGATCCTTGTCGATGTTGCTTCTTTACAGCATAGAAAAGACTGGAAAATTTATGATCTTTGCAAGACTTGCTCAAGCAGCGGCCATAGCCTGCCTCACGATTTCGCCCTTTTCCGCACTGCAGGCTGAACCGATTTCGCTTGAAGGCGTGGAATGGACCGGAGACCCTGAAAAAGGGGCAAAAGTCGCAAGGAAATGCTTTGTCTGCCATGTGGTTGGCAGCAAGGGAAAAGGCAGGATCGGGCCAAACTTGACCGGTGTTTTTGGCCGGACGTCAGGGACAGTTGATGGCTATAAGTACTCGAAAGCCATGAAGGAGGCCGATGTTGTCTGGTCCGCGTCGACTCTTGACGAATTTCTTACAAAGCCAAAAGAGTTTGTTCCCAAGACCAAGATGTCGTTCCCTGGTGTTAAGAAAGACGACCAGCGTCGTGATCTGATTGCGTTTTTGTTGCAAGAAACCTCTTAGCTGACAGCCTCTTCTGCTGTGCGAGAAGGCACGTTTCTGCAGCTTGGAGCGAATGTTGACGGCCGTTGAGTCGAGGCCTGGCGAGGTAACGACGATGAAAAACATGACTCTATCCCTTGTTGTCGCATCCTTCATGCTGGCGGGTCTTGCGGCAAGGGCGGAGACGATCACCGGCGCTTCACGTATCATTGATGGTGATTCGCTTGAAGTCGCAGGCCGGAAGATCGATTTGCTAGGTGTCGACGCACCGGAACTGGGACAGACCTGCAATTGGCCCAAAAAGGAGATCAACTGCGGTCTGATTGCCAAATCGGCCTTGATGGATCTGACCGCCGGTGTTTCGGTGGTCTGTGAGCTCGAAGCGGGCGATAGGGGCGGCCACGCACTTGGTGTCTGCCGGGCCGCGGGATACGATCTCGCTGAAGGCATGGCACACACCGGCTGGGCTGTTGCGACCGATGGCGCGCCGCAACGCTACAAAACGGCGATGGCCGGTGCGCAGGAGGCGCGGCGCGCGTTGTGGCACGGGCAGTTTATACTGCCCTGGATTTGGCGGGCAAAGGAGGGAGAGGCCGGTCAGTGACTCTCCCACTGGTCTGTATTATGACTGATAAGCCCGGTGCTTGGGATGAAGCGGGGCGAACCCTGAGTTAAGAGGGATAAAATGATTGTAAGCAATTTGATGGCGGATCTCAGCAAGGCTGAACTCGAAGCGATGTCCAAAGCCGGCAGCGAGATTGTCGAGGCCTACCGGGTCTTGAACAAGACTTCGGCCAATGTGGTCGGTCAGGTTCTGGCCAACCAGGGTACGTTTTACGAGTGGGACCACTATCCGAACGGCGACGTGTACGACGCCGAGACCTTCAGTCAGTACTACTATCACTCTCATCGCGGAACCGACGGCGAAAACGGTCACTTTCACACTTTCCTGCGGTCCGGCGGCATTCCTTCGGGAATCTGGCCCGCACCCTATGAAGGTGAGGGCACACGGCCCCTGGGTGAGGACGCCCTGGCCCACATCATCGCGATTTCCATGGACCGGCAGGGTTTTCCGATTGCCCTCTTCACGACCAATCGCTGGGTAACGGGCGAGACCTTCTATTCGGCGGAGAGCGTCATCGAAATGATCGATGCCTTCGAGATCGACCACACCTTTCCCTGCCTTGCGGCCAACAAGTGGATCAGCGGCATCGTCCGGCTGTTCCGTCCGCAGATCGAGGAGTTGCTGCGCCAGCGCGATGCCGAAATCGAGAAGTGGCAGGCCAGTCACCCGAATGAAGACGTGTACGAAGACCGGAATCTGGAAGTGACATCGAGCGTGAAGATCTCAGTCGACGAACAGATCAAAGCCGTTCACAAGGCCCTATCGGAAGCCCCGAAGGAGAACCTCTTTCTCAACAGTTCCTGGGGCTGACAAACGAGGCCTGTTACAGCCTGAAAAAGGGTCTGAGCCGGACGCCGATGTAGTTGCCCGGCACGGCACAGGCAATCCAGACCCAGCCGTGCAGGCTTGTTGAGGCGACACCGCTGAAAAAAGCGCCGATGTTGCAGCCGTACGAGAGACGCGCGCCATAGCCCATGACCAGACCGCCCAGGACGGCGGCAGTGAGTGAGCGGAGCGCAATTCCCGCCGGTTTGATGAGCCGGCCTGCAAGGGCAGCGGCTAGAAAGGCACCCAGGATGATTCCGAAATTCATGACGGAAGTTACATCCTGCAAGACGCTGCGCTCCAGAGCTGCCTGCTGAAAACCACCCGACCAGAAACCACTCGTTGCAGGCTCCCAGCCGGCGAAGACGGCCGCCTTGGCCGCCCAGAGTGAAAAGGCCCAGGTGATGGACCAGGGGTGCCCGGCGACCAATAGAGTCAGCCAATTGAAGAGCGCCAGCAGAAGTGCGGATAGGAGCAGGGGCCAGGGACCACGTAAAAGCGTCTGCCACCTGAAATGGCCGATATCCCAGAGCGGCCGTTTTTGAGTTCCGCCGAAGAAACGCATGACCGCGTAAATCAGCGCGAGCGCGCCGAGTTGAAGCGGCAGGGCGATTTCCCAACCGAGTTGCTCGCTCAGGGAAACAGAACCGACGCCCGGCGATTGCGACCACCAGGCAAGATCAAGGCTGCCCCAGAAAGCGCCGATGCAGAAGAAGACCAGGACCAGCAGAGTCCTGAGGCTGCCGCCGCCGGCGGCAAAGAGAGTGCCCGACGCACAGGATCCGCCGAGTTGCATGCCGATCCCGAAGAGGAACGCGCCAAGGGCCATGGAAAGGCTGACCGGTGCGACGGCTCCACCAACGCCCTGTCCGAACGCTTCCCCCTGCGCCAGGATGGGCGCGAACAGCAGAACGGCGACGGCCAGCATAATCAGTTGAGCGGTGACGCCTGAGATATCGCCCTCGAGCATCGCGCGGCGGTAAGCGCCGGTAAACCCGAAGGCGGCGTGGTAGAGCGACATGCCCAGCCCAATGCCGATCCCGAAGAGCAGGAGCTGCTTTAGGCTGATCATGAGGGTTGCGGCCGCAAGCAGCACGATGGCGGTCATCGCCAGCAGGAGTGCGGTGGTCTGGACCGGGTTAGGAACGCGCGGTAACTCCGCGGAAGGCTGTGCAATAGCGCTCATCGATGTGGCAAATCCTGTGGTGGCGGTGTGCTACTGCAGAGCGTCTTCGGCAATCTGTGCCAAAATGACGTCCAGTTCGGCTCCCAGCTTATCAAGTTCCGCGACCTCATAGGCGCCAAAAACGTGGCTGGGCAGGCGGTAGCTCAAGCGGGCTGTGCCGTCGGATTGCTCTGTGACATAGAGCCTGAGCGGGGCTTCAACGCCGGCGGCTTCGCTCGCGGCAAGCATACGGACCGCAAAGTCAGGACGGAAGATCATGAAGACCCGGTTGCCAGGAATCGTCACGCCAATCGACTTCGCCCCACAATTGGCACAAGCCTGAGCCACAAGACCCATCTTATTCTTGGAAATCGCGCCGGTCAGCCGTTCGGTGAAGTTATCGAAGGGAATCGTGGTTTCGATAAGTTTAACGCCGCTGTAAGGAGAGTAGGGCTCGGCAAGCAAACTGTTTGAAGGCGCGATGAAACAGAGCAGTGAGGCGAGGGTCATTGGAAGGATCCAACGCATGCTTAATCTCCGGTAACTTTCTTAAGTGAGCCGTGAGACTACCTCAATTGCGCCTACCAGGACGGTATATCACTGTTATTTGATCGCAGATTTACCCACGAAATCATCGCTTTGGGGTAAATTCGCACCGGCTTGATCACATAGTTTCACGACGCTGTGCAGAAGGGCTGAAAGAAACGCAAGAATAGCCATTTGCACAGTGTAATAAGGGAAAGCAGTCCGCTGACCCCGGATCCTTTAAGTCAAGGGTTCGCAACATCAAGGAGTGTAGAGATGAACAACAAAACTTCACACAAGGGACGGCTTCTGTCCTCCACGACCATTATCCCTGTCATGCTCGGACTGGCCGTTGGTCTGGGCAGCATGGCTGCAGGCGTAACTGCACTGCCGAGTTCCGCTTACGCCGGCTGTTCGCCCTGCGCCGCGAAGAAGGCTTGTAACCCTTGCAATCCTTGTGCAGCTAAGAAGGCCTGCAACCCTTGCGCCGCCAAGAACCCCTGCAATCCTTGCAACCCTTGTGCTGCAAAGAACCCGTGCAATCCTTGCGCAGCTAAAACCAACTAAGTCATCCTCTGACTTTTTGGGAACCGGCCGTTTCCGTCGATCGATGGAAGCGGCCGGTTTGCGTTTGGCATGACCTCATGGCTCGCATGAGGAACAGCCGCCTCGTACTGGGGCGCCGTTTGTCGATTTCTCGTTTTGACGGCTTGCCTATTTGGTGGATTGCCCGGGCGCGTCGGAGTTCCAGCCCAACAGCTTCACGATCTGCGCCGGCGGGATGACGATGCCGTTTCGCCCGACGAGGCAGGTATTTGATGTGCCACGCGCGATCACGCGTGTGCCAACCACAAACTCGTGTTCGCTGAAGACCAGCCGCCTGTCCCAGCGAATGATGCGCGAGCGCAGCGTATATCTCTGAAACAGCTTGAGCGGTTTTCTGAACTCCATGGTCAGAGAGCTGATGGCCGGTGCCCAACGATACTTCAACATCAGGCGCAGGAGCCCTGTGCGCAGGAACATATCCATACGGCAGAGATCTATCAGCGTGAGATAGCGTCCGTTGTTCATGTGAAAATTGATGTCCAGGTCGGTCGGAAGGACGCGCAGTTTCAACCGCGACCACTCCAGCAGATCCATTCTTTTCCGAAACAACGATAGCAGCACGACCCAGGAAAGACGGAAGATAAGGCTCATCGTAAACACCCTAAGAAGACCAGCGCTCTGAACTTCCCCCGACGCGTGGAGAATAACATATCTCCATTTCAGTTTCGAGCCGTTGAAGGTCCTAACCGGCTCGATTTTACGCCCTAAACCGGATGTGCTAATTCTTGCGCGCATATCTCAAGAGACCACTGCCAAAAGACAACTGACGGAAACGATCGATGAACCAGGCCGGTGATGGCGGGCGCCCCGCCGAGCTGCGGGCGCTTGCGCAGGAGATTTACATGGCAGGTGTGAAGGCCGTCGATCCGGCGGACGCGGTGCGCCGGGCTTTGCGGATCAAGAATGACCGGCTTGAGATTCTCCTGTCTCCGGGTGAAGGAGATTCGGAAATACGCTGCGGCAATTGGCAGGCCGTCCGACCGATTGCGATCGGCAAGGCTGCGATCGCAATGGCCCGGGCCGCAGGTGAACTTCTGCCCGATCGTCTCTTCCAGGGCGATGGAGTTATCGTCACGAACCACGAGAATGCGGCGTCAACGGCTGAGACCCCCGGATTTGAGTTGATCGGCGCGGGACACCCCCTGCCGGACGAGAGTGGTTTGCGTGCCGGGCGGCGGGTCATGGAAATTGCCGGGCAGGCCGGAGAGGATGAACTGGTCCTGGTTCTGGTCAGTGGCGGCGGTTCCGCACTGGTTCCGGCACCCGTGCCACCGATTACCCTTGGCGAGAAGATCGCTGCCACCGATCTTCTCCTGGCGAGCGGCGCGGACATCGTGCAGATGAACTGCGTCCGCAAGCACCTGTCTTTGTTGAAGGGCGGGGGCCTTGCGCGTTACGCGGCGCCGGCCGCGCTTCATGCCCTGATCCTCTCGGATGTGATTGGAGACGACTTGAGCGCGATCGCCAGTGGCCCAACCGTGCCGGATGCGACCAGTTATGCTGAGGCCATCGGAATTCTGAAAGACGGCGGCGTGTGGGATCGTGTTCCGGAGAGCGTGAAACACCACCTCGACCAGGGTCGGGAGGGCCGAATTGAAGAGACGCCAAAGCCCGGCGATGCGATTTTCCAGCAAACCGGCGCGACCCTGGTCGGCAGCAACGGCTTGAGCCTTGCCGCAACGGAAACGCAGGCGCAGAAGCTGGGATTTGAAACCCATGTTGTCAGCGAGGCTCTCTGCGGCGAGGCCCAGGCCGCGGCGGAGCTGATGCTTGACCATGCCCTGGCCGTCGAGCCTGGCGCAGGCCGGCCTCTGGCGTTATTGGCGGGCGGAGAGACGACGGTCACCTTGCGCGGGGACGGTCGCGGCGGACGCAATCAGGAGATGGCGCTGGCTTTTGCCATGCGAGCCGCAGACCGCGGATTAAAAGGCCGTTGGGCGTTTCTAAGCGGGGGAACGGATGGCCGGGATGGCCCGACCGATGCCGCGGGCGGGCTCGTCGACCCGGGCAGCATGGCGCGTATTTCCGCCGCGGGTGGCAATGCCACCGCACTTTTAGGCAACAATGATTCCTATCAGGCGCTCGCTTACGCCGGTGATTTGCTGAAGCCGGGGGCGACCGGAACCAATGTGGCGGACCTGCAGGTCCTGCTGCTTGAACCTGGTCGGTCTCATTGAGATGGCAAACGCCATCTGCCAAGGTTTTGCGCAGTTTTGGAGAACACGCGCGCTCCTTAGGGCTCATAATTGATTTACCTGGAATGGTTCGAATCGATTAGTATTTCTCTATATAGAGGCATAGGGAGATGGGCTTTGGCTGAAATCGATATTGTTCGGCGTGCCTACGCAAAACAGGTTCTGGCGGCTGCGGATACGCGAAATCACGCCCTGGAAGATGCCTTTGCGACGGTTGCGCGGGAGGCTTTTCTCGGACCGGGACCCTGGTCGATCCTGCGGTGGGGCAAGGGCTATGTTCTCTCACCCAATGATGATCCCGTCTATCTCTACAGCAATGATCTGGTCGGAATTGATCCCTTGCGCAACCTCAACAACGGCCAGCCGTCATTGCACGCGTTGCTGATTAACAAGGCGGGTCCGCAACGCGGAGAGCACGCCGTCCATATCGGTGCCGGTGTCGGCTATTACTCGGCAATCCTCGCCGAGACGGTCGGATTGACCGGTAAGGTCACGGCGATCGAATTCGACCCGCAACTGGCGGCGCGTGCGCGCGAAAATCTGCACGCCTTTGAGCAGGTCACACTGTTGCAGGGAGACGGCGCGGAGATCGATTTCGAGCCTGCCGATGTGATCTATGTAAACGCCGGGGTGACGCACCCCGTGCCGCGCTGGATCGACCGGCTTCGCGATGGCGGACGCATAATTCTGCCGCTGACCACGCGCCAGGGGTTTCTTGGTGGCGGCGTTACAAAACCGGAAGATGGAAAGCCGATCGAACGGCGCGGCGCGGTTTTCCGGCTGCGACGAAGCGGAGATGATTTCCAAGCGCGCTGGATATCACCGGTGGCCATTTTCCCGTGCGAGGGAGGGAGAGACGAAGCAGCGGAAGTCGCCCTCGCGGCCGCACTGGATCGGGGCGGCTGGGAGAAGGTCACGCGCTTTTACCGCGGCACGGATTTGCCGGATGAAAGTGCCTGCTGGTTACGAACCAAGGACTGGTGTTTGTGCTAACGCAAGGGACCTCGGCAGGGCGGCGTGGCTTCGTGGCTCCAAGTAAGCCGATCTTCGTCCTCTGCGCCATCACCATTTATTCGAATTAACACCGAGTCTATTTTGTATTTTTTTGTAGTATTTACATTAAAATATCGTGCTTAGAATTCTACAATATTACAGTAATATTTCAATTTTATGACATGTTGTTGAAATCATGTTGCATATCAAGAGGTGAAACTTCATCATGGCTGCTCTACATATTGAATTCGTGATGAGTCAAATTTATAAGGGTGGCGGAACGGCGAGGTTCTGACAGAGAGCCAGCTGTTTGTCTTTGGCGCATGCAGCATGAAATCGAACTGAAACTGGCGATTCCTGAAGACGCGTTGACGCGTTGGCGCCGTGCTTCACTCTTCCGGTCTTACACGAAAGGCCGGGCGAGCAATAAGCATCTGATCAGCACCTACTTCGATACCCCTGAGCTGGAGTTGAAGGCGCTGGGCATTGCGTTGCGCGTGCGCAAGATAGGCCGGAAACGCATCCAGACGCTCAAGGTTCCGGGCAATAAAGCGACGGGCTTTCAGCACCTGATCGAATATGAGCAGGAGATCTCCCAGGACGAGCCCGATCTCTCGCTGATCGACAGTAAGCCTCTGCAAAAACTCTTCGCTAAGGCACAGGTGCATGATCGTCTGACCGCTGTCTTTACCACAGAAATCAAGCGCCGGATCACGGTCCTGGCGTATGGTGAAAGTGAAATCGAGATGGCCTTGGATGAGGGCAGCATCTCGACCGCCGATCAGACCATGAGTTTGAGTGAAGCCGAATTCGAACTCCGATCCGGCCGCCCAACTGATATCCTTGATCTGGCGCTTGAGATCCATGGAAAGCTGCCGTTTTCAATGGAGCAGCGCAGCAAGGCAAAGCGCGGCTACGGTCTCTTTACCGGCGAGACGCCTGCGCCTGCGCGGGCAATGCCGGTGGTTTTGGACGGCAAGGCCATAAGCCGCAAGGTCTTTTCCCAGATTGCCTGGAACTGCATTGCGCAGATGCGGGACAACGAACAACCGGTTCTCGAATCAAATGACCCGGAAGGTGTTCACCAACTGCGCGTCGGAATCCGCAGGCTGCGTTCTCTCTTTGGTATCTACAGCGCCTATCTGGCGCCGGGGACCCGGGAAACGGTTGTTTCGGAATTGGCCTGGGCACAAAAAGCGCTGGGACCCGCCCGCGACTGGGATGTTTTTGTCGAGGAGACGCTGGCCACTGTCGAAAAAGACATGCCGGATGAAAAAAGCCTGCCCCATCTTGCGCGTGCGGCGGCCGCGATGCGGGCTTCGAAATCGGGAGACGCCCGTGCCTTTGTGTGCAGTGAACGCTACGCTCTGTTGCTGCTGCGGTTGTTCAAAGGGCTGGAGGCAGACAGCTTTTTTGCCGACGAAGATAAAGCGGTCCGCAAGGCCCTTGGTAAGCCGGTCCACGATTTGGCGGCGTCCGTCCTGGCGCGGCACGAACGCCGGGTCAGGAAGCTGGCCGCGCGGGTCGAGGAACTGGAGATCGAAGACGTTCACCGACTCCGCCTGCGCGTGAAGAAAATGCGCTACGCCGCCGAATTCTTCCGGAGGCTCTTTAATGCGAAAAAAGCCAAACGCAGAGGCAAGGCCCTGGCCGCGCTTCAGGAAGCGCTCGGTGCCGTGAACGATGCTGCCGTTTGTGAAGAACTTCTGGAACAACTGACGGCGGCTGCGCCCAGGAATGTAAATCTGCGGGTCGCCGCGGGCCTTTTGCGGGGTTGGTATGGGGCGCTTTCCGCCCACAGCATCGCGTCGCTCGCGTCACTCTGGGAAGACTACGAGGCCACGCCCTGTTGCTGGGACGATTAGGCCCCTAGTCAATCGCCTGGTCAGCGACGACTGAGAGGGCTGGCTCTGATCGCATTTTTCAGTCTCTGACTCCTGCAAAACAGAGGCGCAGCCGGGCATTCCCGCGGACCTCTCCGGCATTCCACCCAAACCCTTATCAAGGGTCTCCTCGAGCATTGGACCCTCGTCTGAATCCGCAGAAGCCTGCGGCGGTTCCAATTCATTCTTGACAACTTTGATATTTGGTATGCCAAATGTCATTCAGGTCAAGGCAGAGTCGCCATAAGGCCAAAAAAGGGAGGACAAGATGAAAAACACTTTTGCGTTCCGCGCAGCTTTTGCGATGGCTGCCGTGGCCCTATTGCTTCCGGCGACGGACAAGCTCGCCGAGGCTGAAGACTTTCCGTCCAAGACGATTGAAGTGGTTACGCATGCCGGCAACGGCGGAGGAACCGATGTAACAACGCGCATGATGATGATGCGGGCCCGCCGTGAACTCGGGCAGGACATGGTGGTCGTGAACAAGCGCGGCGGCGGCGGTGCGGCAGCGCTGGAATACTATAAAACCCTGCCGGCGGATGGTTATACAATTCTGACCTTCACCGTCGGCCACGCAGCCGTGGTCGCCAAAGGGCAGGGCGGTATGACCATCGATGAACTGCGTCCGATTGCGCGGGGGACGGACGATCCGCAAATCCTTATGACCAAGTGCGGCGTTTACGGCAGTGCCGAGGATTTCGTAGCCAAACAGAAAGCGGCCCCGATTACCTACGGCGTGACTCATCTGGGAAATATCGATGACGTCTCGGCCTTCATGTTTGCCAAGAAGGGCGGAATGATGACGCCCAAGATGCTGCCGTTCGACGGCGGCGCGGAATTGGCCACGCAACTTGTTGCGGGCGCGGTCGATGCTGCGGTGTTGAACCTTGCCGAGGCGAGCGCGCAGATCGAAGCAGGCGAGATCTGCCCGACCGTTGTCCTGGCGGACGAGCGGATGGCCAAGATCAGCGATGTGCCGACAGCCAAGGAGCTGGGTATCCCGGTCAGCTTCTCAACGGTCCGCGGTTTCGCTGTCCATAAAGATACGCCGGATGATGTGGCTCAAAAAATTGAGGCCGCTCTTTTGAAAGCCATGAACCACACGGTTTATCAGGGATTCCTGACCTCGGTCGGTCTTGATTCAACATCCGTTGCCGGCTCGGACGTTTGGGGTCCGCAGATCGAAACCACAGTGAACGATATGAATGCCGCTCTGAAGGAGCTGGGCTTCATCGAGTAACGCCCTGTGCACTCAGGTACGGCGGGCCTTTCCTGCCGTACCCTTTTTTCCTTCAAGACGGACAAGACCGAAATGCCGCAGCATTCTCGACAGGATTTGGCCAAGCCGGATTTGGCCAAGCCGGATCTGGCGCAACAGGATCCAGCCCAACAGGAACTGGTCAAAGGTGACTGGCGCCGTTTTGAGCGCTGGTTCATACCGGGCCTGATTATCGTCTTTTGCATGGTGGCTTTTTGGCTGACCACGACGTTCAAGACGATGCCGCCAATCCTGAAACGCGGTATTCAACCCTCGGATTTTCCGCAGCTCTTGCTTGGCCTTCTCGTCTTGCTCACGCTCTTCATGGTCTGGAAGGATCCGATCCGCGTCAAAGAGCGCATGCACCGCAGCACCTGGGGCACGATCCTGCTCTTTGTGGTCTTCGCGGCGACGACGGCGGTTGACCTCTTTCTCGCCCTGGCGATCTTCGCCGTCGCAATGGCGGCTTACTGGGGAGAGAGGCGGGCGCCGATGCTGGCGCTGGTGGGGCTGGTCATCCCAGTGGGAATATTCTTCGTCTTTGATCAAGTCTTCGAAATCCGCTTTCCCCGCGGACTCCTGACCAATCTCTGGTACGGGTAACGCAATGGATCCCTTGATCAATGGCCTGATATCGCTCGCAGATCCGTATCTGCTCTCATTGCTCTTAATTGCGACGATCGGCGGTGTCGTCATCGGCGCCTTGCCGGGTTTGAACGCCACAACGGGCGCGGCCTTGCTGCTGCCCTTTACCCTGACCATGGAGCCTGTCCCCGCCATTGCCACCATGACGGCAATTTACTGCTCCGCGACCTTTGCCGGTGCCATCACCGCGATCCTGATCAATACACCCGGCACAGCGGCGAGCGCGACAACCTGCCTTGACGGCTATCCGCTGGCCCGGCGGGGCGAGGCGGGACGCGCGCTTGGGATGGCCGTTGTATCCTCGACCTTCGGCGGTATTTTCAGCGTTTTGTGTTTGATGCTGGCGGCGCCCCTTCTGGCGCGTGCTGCCTACAATTTCTCGCCACCGGAATACTTCGCGTTGACACTCTTCGGGCTCTCCATGCTGGCATCGATTGGTGATGGTTCGGCGTTGAAGAACCTTATCGCCGGCGGCCTGGGTATCCTGATTGCCATGATCGGTGTCGACAACCTGACGTCGGTTGAGCGTTTCACCTTCGGCTCCTACGAGCTTTATGAAGGGATCGGTTTCGTTCCCGTGATGATCGGGGTATTTGGGATTTCGGAACTCCTGGTGCAATCCCAGCAGCTGCATGTCAAACGTGAAGCGATTCGCATGAAGTCGGTGGAGCTGCCCGGACGCGCGGACTACAAAAAAACCTGGCGGACCATTCTGCGCTCGTCGGGCATCGGTACCTTCATCGGTATTCTTCCGGCCGAGGGCGCCACAGTCGCATCGATGATCGGGTACAACGAAGCCAAGCGCTGGTCGCGCAATCCCGAAGAGTTCGGCAAGGGCGCGATCGAGGGCGTGGCAGGATCGGAGGCCGCCAATAACGCAGCGACCGGCGGCGCGATGGTGCCCACGCTGGCGCTGGGGATTCCCGGCAGCGCGACCGCCGCTGTTATTCTGGCAGGCTTGATGGTGCATGGCCTGCGGCCCGGCCCGGCGATGTTCACGGAACAGGCCGATTTCGCCTATGCAATCTTCTGGTCGATGATGCTGGTCAACATTCTGTTTCTCATCATCGGCCTGCGGGGCGCGAAGATTTTTGCGCGGGTTACGCTCATTCCGGTACAGGTCCTTTGGCCCTCGGTCTTCGTCTTTTCCATCGTCGGGGCCTACGCGCTGGACCAATCGATGTTCGATGTCTGGGTCGCGCTGGGATCGGGGGTGATCGGCTACTTCATGCGCCGCTACGGTTTTTCCGTCGTGCCCTTGGCCATCGGCCTGATCCTGGGGGGAATGCTGGAACAGCGTCTCGGCCAGTCCATGGTGATGCTCGATGAAAAGTGGTGGCTGATGTTCACACGCCCGCTGACGCTGTTGTTTTTGGTGCTGACGGCACTGGCCCTGTTCGGACCCGCTGTATGGGGCCGCCTGGTCAAACGCCGGGCACCGCTTGAATCCTCCGGAGAATAGGATATGACCCGAATTAAATCCATACGAGCGCGTGTCTGGAACTGGACCGGCCCCACGGTGCCGCCGAGCGGCAATTTCTGCAGCAACGCCTCGGATGCTTTGTGGGACAAGGGCGACGCCATGTCGTCGTTCCGCTTCCACCAATGGCTGACCTGCGAAGTCGAGACCGAGGACGGCATGATCGGAATCGGCAACGCCGCCCTTGCGCCGACGGTGGTCAAGAAGGCGATCGACGACTGGTATGCCGCGCTGGTGATCGGCGAAGATCCCTTCGATTACGCCTATATCTGGGAAAAGATGTACCGCCGGACCCACGCCTGGGGGCGACGCGGCATCGGCATGACGGCGATCTCCGCAATCGACATTGCGATCTGGGATCTCATGGGCAAGCTGACCGGCAAGCCGGTCTTCAAGCTTCTCGGCGGCCGGACCAAGGAGAAGATCCCGGTTTACTATTCCAAACTCTATGCCGGTCCCGTTGAGACTATGCAGGCGGAAGCCGAAGCGGCACTGAAGCAGGGTTATCAGGGGTTCAAATCCCGCTTCGGATACGGTCCCAAGGACGGCATGTCGGGGATGCGCGAGAACCTGAAGCGGATCGAAGCGTTGCGCGAAGTGATCGGCTATGACCGCGACCTGATGCTTGAGGCTTACATGGGCTGGAACCTCGACTACACCCGCCGCATGCTGCCAAAGCTGGAGAAATACGAGCCGCGCTGGTTGGAAGAGCCTGTGATCGCGGACGACATCCGGGGCTATGCCGAACTCAACAAGGGGCCGATCCCGATTTCCGGCGGCGAACATGAATTCGGCCTTCTGGGCTGTGCGCAGCTTCTGCAATCGGGCGCCGTGAGCGTTCTGCAATACGATACCAACCGCGTGGGCGGCATTACGGCAGCGCAAAAGATCAACGCCGTCGCCGAGGCACATCAGGTGCCCGTGATCCCGCATGCCGGGCAGATGCACAATTATCACCTGACGATGGCCAACCTGAATTGCCCGATCAGCGAGTACTTTCCCGTCTTCGATGTGGAAGTCGGCAACGAACTATTCTACTACATCTTCGACGGAGAACCGGTGGCCAAGGACGGCTACCTGCAGTTGGATGACGATATGCCGGGTCTGGGTATCTCGATCAGCGATACGCATCTAAGCAATTTTGAGGTCATGGAATGAAACCCTACAACGGCATCTGGCCGGTCGCGCCGACGGCCTTCAATCCCGACGGCACGCTGGATGATGACGGCAACCGCCGTCTGATGGACTGTATGATCGACCAGGGCGTCGACGGCCTCTGTATCCTGGCCAACTACTCCGAGCAGTTTCTCTTGTCGGACGCCGAGCGCGAGACCTTGACCCGGCTCAGCCTGGAGCACGTCGCGGGCCGCGTTCCGGTTATCGTGACCATCAGCCATTTTGCAACCGATATCGCCGTTGCCCGCGCGCAGCAGGCCAAAGATATGGGCGCCGGTGTGGTGATGATGATGGCGCCTTACCATGGCGCATTGCTGAAGGGCGCGCCCACCCAGATCTTCGAACAATTTGCCCGGGTTGGCGAGGTCGGTATTCCGATCATGCTGCAGGATGCGCCTTTGTCGGGTGTCGAGCTCGACGTTCCGCTCCTGGCCAGAATGGCGTGCGAGATCGAGATGTTGAAGCTGCTGAAGATCGAAAGCGTGGGCACGGCGGCGAAACTGCGCGCTCTGCTGGCCGCGGCCGGCGATCACATCGACGGACCCTTCGACGGCGAGGAAGGCATCACCCTGCTGGCTGATCTGGATGCCGGGGCCACAGGCACCATGACCTCGGCGACCATCCCGGACCAGATCAAGCCGGTTGTGACACATCATCTGGCCGGCGACCGCGACAAGGCGCGGGAGGCCTACGCCCGGGTTCTGCCCGTCATCAATCACGAGAACCGCCAATGCGGTTTCCGCGCCGCGAAGGAGGCGATGCTTGAGGGCGGGGTGATCAAATCCGCGTTCTGCCGCCATCCTATCGTGCCCTTGCCACCCGAGCCCCGCGCGGCGCTGATGGAGTTGCTACGCCCGCTTGACCCCATTGCATTGCGGTGGGGTAAGTAGCATGTCGGCGGCGTCCTGGGCATCGGAACTGCGGGCACTCGGCGCGATACCGCCGCGCAAAAGTCTTGCCGAAGAGGCAGCGGACACGTTGCGCGAATTCATTCTCCTGGGCAAGCTCAAGGCCGGCATGCCGGTCCCCGAACGGGACCTGGCCGAGGCGCTGGGCATCAGCCGAACGCCGTTGAAGGAAGCCTTGCGCATCCTCGAGCACGAAGGACTTGTGGTCTACAGCCCGACACGCAGGCCTCGCGTTGCCGATCCCTCGCTCGAGGAGCTCGCACAAAATCTTGCGCTTCTGGGCGCGCTGGAGGCTTTCGCGGGAGAGCTCGCCTGCGCAAACGCGACGGACGATGAAATCCAGCACGTGGTCCAGCTGAGCCGGAAAATGGGATCGGCCCCGCCAGACACCGATCCGCTCGAGTTCTTCCGCTGGGATATGGAATTTCATCAGACGATTGTCCGGGCGGCCCGAAACACACCACTGCTGGAAACCCATAAAACACTGAATGCGCGGCTTTGGCGCGCCCGCTTCATATCCTCGAAATTGCGGACCGGACGCGACAGCACCCTTGGTCAGCACGAGGATGTCTCGGTTGCCCTGCAGGCCCGCAATGGCAGGGACTGCGCGAAGCATTTGCGCCGGCATCTCGAAACCGCGATCACCAACATTGCCGCCGCTCAGGCGATCCTTCAAGACGAGGAAAAGAAATGACCAAAAAGACCATCGCGTTGATCCAGGGCGACCCGGGCGGCATAGGCCCGGAACTTCTTGTGCGGTTGCTGCGCGAAGCCGAGGTGCGCGCTTCCGCGAACCTGGTCGTCATTGGTGCGCCGGAAATTTTTGCCCGGGGCGAGGCACAGCTGGGAACGAAAATCGAAGCTGTCCGCCACGCCGCTATTGATGCGGCGATCGACAACGCGGAGGGCGAGGTCCTGCATCTTGATCTCGAGATTGACGGCATTGGGGATGTGCCCGTCGCCGAGGTCTCGGCCCAGGGCGGGCTATCGTCGATCGCGGGCCTGAAAAAGGCGTTTGAGCTCTTCAGGGATGGACATATCGACGGCGCCGTCTTCATGCCCTTCAACAAAAGCTCGATGCATATGGGCGGCAATGATTTCACCGACGAGCTTGGGTTTGCCCATGACTTCTTCGGGCTCACGACGCCTGCCAGTGAATTCAATGTGGCGAAAGGCATGTGGAACGGGCGCATCACCAGCCATGTCGCGATGAAAGACGTGCCCAAGCTTCTGACCATTGAGCGTATCGAGGAAGGCATCCATCTGACGGATCGCACCTTAAGGATGGCCGGATACGAGCGCCCTCGAATCGTGGTTGCCGCATACAATCCCCATGCAGGCGATGGCGGACTGATGGGGGATGAGGAAATCCGTGTGATTGGTCCGGCGGTCGAGCAGGCACGGCAAAAACAGGTGAACTGCACGGGCCCGCTGCCCGCCGATACGCTCTGGCTCAAGGTGCGTGACGGCGAGTACGATGCTGTGGTCACAATGTACCACGATCAGGGCCAGATCGCGATCAAGCTGCTGGGTTTTGACAGGGGTGTCTCGGTCCTGGCCGGGTTGCCGCTTCCGCTCACCACGCCGGCCCATGGCACTGCTTTCGATATCGCGGGACAGGCCTGCGCCAACCTGGTTCCGACCCAAAACGCCTTTTCCATGTGTTTGAACATGGCAAGCAATCGCAACGCGACCGAGGGCGTCGAAACCGAAGTTGCGTGAGCGGTCCTGGTTCGCCGCTTGCCGGCTCTGGATTGGGAAGCGGGCAGGCGGCAGGTCGCCCGCGTCAAGCGGACCCGGCTGACTTCAATGCGTTTCTTCGCAGACCAGATCCCGCGGCTTAATAAAGTGAGTCAAGGTGCCGTCACCGGGCGATAGATCCCGCCAGGCGCTAATGTCCAGATCGAAGGCGGCCAAAGCAGCGGTGGGGTACTTTTCGTTCAGATCGGCGATCAGGCGGCGGGGAGACTCGGGGCCTGCAATGTGTGATGCCAGGGCCTCGGTTCCAGGGTTATGCCCGATCATCAGGATCGACTCGAAATCGTCGGACTGCTGACGGATGATTTTGAGCAATTTGGCGGGAGACGCCATGTAAAGATCCAGGCGGTGCTCCACAATGTGCTTTTTGGGGAGGTTTTCGGCGATGAGCTCATAGGTTTGCGCGGCACGTCTGGCCGTCGAGCAGAGTACGAGACCCGGCTTTATCTTCAGCCGGGAGATTTCCTGTCCCACTCTGGGTGCTGCTTTCTGACCGCGCGGGGCCAGGGGCCGTTCGAAATCCCCGTTGGCGGGCGTTTTCCAATCTGACTTGGCGTGACGCAGAAGATAGAGTTTTTTCATATGCAGAGTGCCGTATGTTCGAAGCTTCAGAGTTCGTTATGCCAGGCCACCAGGGCCCGACCGATCTCCTCGGGCGAATCTTCCTGAATAAAGTGGCTGCCCGCAACCGTCACTTCGCTCTGATTGATCCAGCTTCGGCAGAAGTCGCGTTGCGCGCCGACCAGGATTGCCCCCGGTTCGGCATTGATGAAGAGCTTGGGCAACTCGTTCTCTGCCATCCACTGGGCATAATCCGAGACGATCTGAACCACGTCTTCCGGCTCGCCAGAAAGAGGGATTTGACGGGGCCAGGTGAGCGTCGGGCGCCGGTCTTCACCGGCCTCGGCGAAGGGACGGCGGTAGACCGCCATTTCAGCCTCTGTGAGACCCCGCAAAACGGAACCCGGCAGAACCTTCTCAACGAAAATGTTCTTCTGCAGAACCATCGCCTCGCCAACCTCTGAACGGAAGCCCTCGAATAGAGGTTTGATCGCTTCGGGCCAGTCTTCCCAACTGACGGGCCGGACAATGGCTTCAATATAGGCGATTCCCTTCACCGCGTCCGGATGACGGCGCGCCCAATCGAACCCGAGTGCCGACCCCCAGTCGTGGATCACCAGGGTGACGTTCTCTCTGATACCAATGGCATCGAGCAGCGCGTCGAGATACTTGCGGTGTTCGACGAAACGATAGGAACCGGGGCCACTGTGGTCGAGTTTCTCCGAATCGCCCATACCGATCAGATCGGGCGCGATACAGCGGCCGCGATCCGCCAAATGCGGCATGATATTACGCCAGAGGTAGGAGGAGGTCGGATTGCCGTGCAGGAAGACAATCGGGTCGCCTTGGCCGATCTCGACGTAGGCCATTTCCTTGCCCAGCACGGTGACGCGTTCTTTTGGCAATTCTACAGTGGAAATCATCAGAGCTCGTCCTTGAACTGATTCCTATACGACAGAGTAAATCGGGTTCTCGAACGGAGGAGGACCCGAACAGCTTATCGCTACGCCCCCTGAACCTGACCGTCGTCGGACATGGCCGCGGCGGCGGCTTCCTCGATTCGCTTTTTCATGTCCGGATTTTCGTTCATGGAGTCCGGAATATCCACCAGAACCCGGCGATGGGCGAACTCGATACCGTTTTCGCGAAAGGCTTCCTGGACCCGGCGGTAGACTTCTTTGCGGATCATGAACTGCTCACCCGGTTTTGCTTTGAATTTGGCGCGCAGAATCATGGCGGAATCCTCCATGGCCTTAACGCCTTGAGACTTCAGCGGCTCAAGGAAACCGGATCCCAGGATTTCGTCCTCCAGCAGTTCTGAGCCAATCCGCTTGAAGATCTTCTTCACCTTGTTGATGTCGGTGTCGTAGGTGACGCGGAACTCCAGCTTCATGATGACCCAGTCGCGGCTGTAGTTGGTCAGGTACTTGATCTCGCCGAAGGGAACCGTGTGCAGGGGGCCGCGGTGATGGCGCAGAACCAGGGAGCGCACGTTGATTGCTTCGACCGTGCCCTTCACGTCGCCGATATCCACGTACTCGCCGATCCGGAAGGCATCATCGACCAGAAAGAAGACGCCCGAGACGATGTCTTTCACCAGCGTCTGCGCGCCGAAGCCGATGGCAATGCCAATGACTCCGGCACCGGCCAGGAGCGGTCCCACGTTCACACCCAGTGCCGAAAGGATGACCATGATCGCCATGACCAGGATCGTGATGAAGAGGAACTTCCGTAAAAGCGGGAGCAGGGTGGCCAGGCGGGTCGCGCCTTTACCGCCACCTTCGCCTTCGCTCTCCACGACTTCATCACCGCCATCGGCTTTGATCCGCCGATCGATGGCATGCTGCGCCACTTCCCAGATGACATAGGCGATCAGGAGGGTGAAGCCGATCTCCACGATGGCACGGATCGCCGATGCCCCGAGACCGCCTGTGGAAATCGCAAAGACATCGATGCCCCAAAGCCTGGCGAACACCAGAACAGCGACGATGATCAACAACAAACGAATGGCACGAAAGACGATCCGCAGGTAACCGTAACCTGCGCTGTCTGGTTTGACGCTGTCACTGATCACCTGGCGGAGGGTGTAATCGATCAGGGGGACCGCCACGACGATCACGAAGCTGCCCATACCGGCAAAGGTGACGCGGTCATAACCGATGAGCGCGGAGGCCATGGCAATGACGAAGATGGCCAGAACATAAGCGATCGCGAGCAGATGCCAGAATTGACTGAAGATCGTTCGCAGGCGTTCACCCACGGTCTGGGGCGCACCCTGAAAGGCAATCAAGCGCGCGACGTCACCTCTATCGCTCCAGATAAAACTGATCAGCAGGAGAGAAAAGCCTGTACCGACAGCAATATGGAAGAGACTGCTCAGATCGGGGTCCATGCCGTAAGGGCGCAAGAGGTTACCGCCCATGAAGAGGAACGAGAAGGCAGCGAGGCAAAGGAATTGCGCGTGCAGCCGCTGCGAAAAATCGTCGTCGAAAGGCAGGCATCTCAGCGACGGGGTTCGCGGCGCCAGGAGGAAGCGTGAAATCAAGGACACGGTCCGCATGACGACGGCGGCGCTGACCATGGTCAAAACCAGCAGCCGCACCGGAGGGTGGCCCTGATAAAGGGCAAAGAAGCAGGCAAGTGCGACGAGGGCGAAGACGCCTATCGCAACGAGGTCGAGGACGACCCGCAGCAACAGGTAACCCGCTTTACCCGCAGTTGTAACAGGGGTCGCCTGATCGATCTCCCGTCGCAGCTTTTCGGTGATGCGCCGAAAACCGAATTCCGCCAAGGCGCCTGCGCCGAAGATGAACGCGAAGCCCGCGGCGAGGATCAGGAAGAATTCGCCGCCGCGACCCGGCGGCGCGACATGGTCGGCAAGGCTGGATATCAGTTCCGGAAAGCGCGGTGCCGAGGCCAGGACCGCCGCCAGCCGCTCGCGGACAATATGGGCGTTGGTCTCGAAGTCCGAGATCATGCCGGCAGATTTGGCGTCTCTGCCTTCACCGGAATTCTGGTCCAGGAAATCCACCATCAGCTTTCGGACTTCGCTGTCGCTCAGGCGGGCGAGCAGGTCTCTGCGTTCTGCAGCGGTCAGTTCGCCGCTGAGCAGGGAGGGCTGCGTGTCTGCTTCGCTCACGGTCTGAGAGGGCACGCCCGGCAGGCTTTGCGCCCATGCTGGTGACGCCGGAAGCGTCGTTGCCTGTAGGGTTAAGAGCAGAAACGCCAGCCAGAAGATCTGCAAAATGCCTCTTCCCACGACGTTGGGAATTTTAACGCCAGGTATCACGACCGACTCCATTGCCTGCACAGCCTGACCCGAGCTTAGCATGATCGTTGAGACACGAACAAAATCACTGAAGCCGGGCACTGAACCTTATTCCGGTGGGCGTGAGGAGAGAAGGGTGGAGCAGGTTCGTCTTAGGTAATTCCGATGGACAAGCTGCGAAGCCAGGGTCAACATCTCAAAATACTTTGAAAGACTCGCGAATTCACTTTTCTTCGATCCACCTTCGGCTCTCAGGATGCTTAAAACCCTCTCGTCGATCGCGGCACTGCTTCTTGCGATCGCCTATCTGGCGCTTGGGAACGGCCTTTTCTCGACGCTTCTTTCGGTTCGCTCAAGTCTTCAGTTCGGCTCGACCGAGACGACCGGCGCGATCATGTCCTCCTATTTTCTTGGTCTGGTCATCGGCGTATTCTGGTGCCGCGAGGTGATTCGAAAGGTCGGCCACATCAGGGCGTTCGCTGCTTTTGCGGCGCTGCTTTCCATTTTGCCCCTGTGCCACGCCTTCGTGGTCAATCCCTGGGCCTGGGCCGTTTTCCGGGTAATCGCGGGGCTGTGCCTTTCCGGTGTCTTCATGGTCGCCGAGAGCTGGATCAATGAACGGGCAACCAACCAGATCCGCGGGCAGGTCCTCTCCATCTACATGATCACTTTTTATCTGGCCCTGGGCAGCGGACAGTTTCTGATCAATCTGGACGACACTCAAAAAGTGAGCCTTTTCGTGCTGGTGTCGGTCCTCTTCTCTGTTGCCATCATTCCGATTTCGCTGACCCAGTCCGAGGCGCCAGCGCCGGTGCCGAAGATCAGCTTCGGTGTCATGGATCTCTTCAAGCTTTCTCCGCTTGCCGTGGTTGGCTGCGCCGTTGCCGGGATCTCCAATGCGGCATTTTACGGCATGGGCCCCGTCTTCGCCAAAGAGGCGGGATTGCCCCTAAGCGGTGTGTCGATTTTCATGGGCATGACCATTTTCGGCGGCCTCCTTCTTCAGTGGCCACTCGGCAAACTCTCCGATCACTTCGACCGGCGGCACATCATCATGGTTCTGGCGGCGCTCATCGGTTTGACCTGTCTTGGAATGGCGCTCATGGCCGGGGTCGATCCCTTGGCGATCTACGCGCTCACCGCTGTTTTCGGTGGTGCCGCCTTTGCCCTTCATCCGGTTTGCACGGCCCACGCCAACGACTTTCTGGACGCGGAGCAGCGGGTAAATGCAGCCGGCGGGCTGATGGTCGTCTACGGTTGCGCCGCGGCTTCCGGGCCTTTGATCGCCGCAACGGTGATGGGGTTCGCAGGGCCCGGGGGGCTCTATTACTGCATTGCAGCGGTTCAGGTGATGTTATTCGTCTTTGCGCTTTACCGGGCGTCTTCGCGCAAGACCATTCTGCGGGTCTTGCGGCGCCCACTGGTCTTCGCGCCGCGCATGACCACGGTGATCGCCCATGTGGCATCCACCCGCAACCATGATGCAGACTCTGTTGAACAGAGGAAGACGGATCCTGGCAGCTCCTGAGTTCAGCGCTGCTTTAAGCTTTATGCCTGCGCTAACCTAGCGGAATGCGGCTTCTGCGAAGCTGCGCAGTTTCCGGGTATGCAGACGCTCGGGCTTGAACTCCCGCAGCATTTCCATGGCGCGGATACCGATCATCAGGTGCTGGTCGACCTGACGCCGGTAAAAGCTGTTGGCCATACCGGGCAGCTTGATCTCGCCGTGGATGGGTTTGTCCGACACACAAAGCAGCGTTCCGTATGGCACCCGGAAGCGAAAGCCGTTGGCGGCGATCGTGGCCGATTCCATATCCAGCGCGATGGCCCGGCTCTGGTTCAGGCGCTTCACGATTTCCGACTGCGCCAAGAGTTCCCAATTTCGGTCATCGATGGTGGCCACCGTGCCGGTGCGCATAATCTGCTTCAGGTCGTAGTCGTTCAGACCGGTTGTTTCAGCCACCGCGCTCTCCAGAGCTTTCTGCATTTCAGCCAGCGCCGGGACGGGAACCGAGATGGGCAGATCGTGATCGAGCACATGGTCGTCCCGCACGTACCCGTGGGCCAGGACGTAATCGCCGAGTTTTTGCGCCCGCCGGAGTCCGGCGCAATGGCCGAGCATCAGCCAGGCATGGGGCCGGAGCACGGCAACATGATCGGTGATGGTCTTGGCGTTGGACGGTCCGACACCGATGTTTATCAGCGTAATGCCGCGGTTGTCAGGACATTTCAGATGATAGGCGGGCATCTGTGGCATACGCTGCGGCACCGTTCCCTGTTCCACCTCCGCGACAGTGTTCTGCATTGTTCTGTTCGGGGTGATCACATCACCGGGCTCGACAAAAGCCGAATAGTGGCTGCGCCGCGGATCTTCCTCGGTGCCGGTCATCATTTCCTGACAAAGCGCGACGAAGGCTTCCACGTAAAACTGATAGTTCGTGAAGATGACGAAGTTCTGGAAATGCTCGGGCGAGGTCGCGGTATAGTGTTTGAGCCGATGGAGACTGTAGTCGACCCGCGGACCGGTGAAGAGTGCGAGCGGGCGCGGCCGGTTGGGTGAAACTTCGTAGATCCCGTTGACAATGCTGTCGTCTATCATCGTCAGATCCGGCAGATCGAAGACGTCGCCCATGGTGCTGTAGCGTTCCGACGTCAGATTGCCTTCGATGTGGATGCCCTCCGCAAAGGAAAACTGCAGGGGGATCGGCATGTCGGAAACGCCGATTTCCAAGGGTGCTTCGTGGTTTCTCAATAAAAGGCGAAACTGTTCGCGCAGATAGTCCTTGAAGAGGTCGGGCCGGGTCAGGGTGGTCCCATGGACACCGGGACCTGCCAGAAAACCATATGACAGGCGGGTATCCACTTTGGCAGCGGTTGTGGTGCGGGTCTGTACATAGGGGTAGCAGGCACGCACCCGTCCGGAGATGTCGTCGCCGCGCTGGTAGGCCGCAAAGTGTGTCCGGAGCTCCTGGGTGTTGCTGCGGTAAATCTCGTCAACCCGCTGCCATGCGGTGTCGGGATCATCGTAGAATTTGAGATCGCTTATGAGAGGACGTTTGGTGCTTTTTATTGTCATGGCAATTCTTAGCACAGCTTCCCAGCAGTGCGATCGTTTTTTCTTTGAGACAAAACCTGCCATGAAACCGCCGTCCCCCAGCCTCTCGCGGGAAAGGGCGGGGTTCAGGACTTTGGCTTTCGCCGTTTTTGCGGCGGCTGGCTAAAAGACGTTGATAAGCAGGCTATAGCTCTCACCGTCGCTGACCACGACGCGCCGGAAGCCAAAGAGCTTCAGAATATCGAGCGTGCCCGCCTTACGTGCGGCACCGCTATCGGCGACTATCTTCAGATTGCGGAGGGAAGGCGCGAGCTGAGTGAGGTAGGCGCGCGCCTGAAAACTTGTTGCCAGGGCGTCTCGATGCAGCGACATGATAACCATCTCTTCCGCATCAAAGCCCACGAGCACGATCGCGGCCTGAGGCGGGTAACCCCGGTTCAGCTGTTGTTCTGTCAGCGCGGCTACCAGGCGTTCGCGCGTACCGGCATCGCGATCCTGAAGCGGGTCAAGAGGACTGATGTAGTCCTCGCTGGATGTGACTTTCGGATAGACCTGGTCCTGGTCGGTCTGGGCATATGCGGAGGCCGTGAGGGTGAAAAAGACTGTTGTGACGAGAATGATCAAACGCATGACGGCTTTCGAAGCTCCTGGACTGGCACGGCGGGACAGCTGTCTGAAATAAATTTAGCCGTGAAGTTATTAAACAAATTTAAGAACGGACAGATTGTAGGGCAAAGACTCCATTATCCCGATGATATAACCGATTTTGCAGTGGGGAGTCCGAGCTGCAAACAATTGCCGACGTGTAGGAAGTCGGATCAAACCGCCTTTTGGTTCAAATAAAGCCGATGGGAGTCTGGCGTCTGCACGGCTTTTCCGATATCGCTTGCGGAATTGCCAGTACTCCGGAGCGCCCTTGTCCCGTTTTCGCTACATTGCTTTTCATAAGCCGTATGGCGTCCTGAGCCAGTTTACCGGGGAAGCGGGTCAGAGAACGCTTTCGGAATTCGGCCTGCCGTCCGGCGTTTACGCTGCCGGACGCCTGGACAAAGACAGTGAGGGTCTGCTGGTCCTGAGCGATGATGGCCCATTCATCAAACGGCTTCTGGATCCCGATCATGGCCATGCCCGCAGCTATCTGGTGCAGGTCGAGGGCATGCCTCAGATACAGGATCTGAAGAGAATGAGCCAGGGCGTCCTCATCAAGGGCTACCGGACCAAACCCTGTCAGGTCGCGCTTTTGCCGGATCCGCCCCTGGTCGAACCGCGTGACCCGCCGATCCGCGCGCGCAAGTCCATTCCGACCGCATGGATCAGGGTCGTCCTCAATGAAGGTAAGAACCGGCAGGTCAGGCGCATGACCGCGGCGGTTGGATATCCTACTCTGCGGCTGTTGCGCGATACCATGGGCAAACTCCCTCTGGGCGATTTAGCACAAGGTTGCTGGCGGGAGGTCCTAAGGCAGGATATTCTGTGACCGGACAACACCGCCACCGCGCGGCGAAGACAAAGGTACCCAGAGAGAAATGAGCAACGGCGAAGACTACAGCAAATGGTGGCACGAGGATTCTGGCGGGCTAGGCCTGACCCATGCCATGGATATGGAGTTGCTGCATAAAGAGATCAGCCCGTTCCAAAAGATTGAAATCTTCGAACATAAGACCTTCGGACGCATTCTGGTCCTGGACGGCCTGATCCAGGCGGCGCAGGCCGATGAGTTTATCTATCACGAGATGGCCGTCCACGTGCCCTTGCTCGGGCGGCACCGCGATTCCGCATCAGTCGTCATCGTGGGCGGCGGCGACGGTGGCATCCTGCGTGAAGTTTTGCGTCATAACGAAGTCGAGCGGGTCGTGATGGTCGAAATCGACCGCATGGTGATCGAGCTCTCGAACCAATATCTGGCTATCAATGGCGACTACGACGATCCGCGCGTTGAGTTGATCTGTGCGGATGCAGCCGATTATCTGCGAAACTGCGCCGAAGCAGGAGAGACGTTCGATCTGATCATCCTGGATCTGACCGAGCCGGTCGGCCCCTCATCGAGTGTTTTCACGGAAGCTTTTTGCCAGGACATCGCAACCTGCCTGAAACCGGACGGCGTCGTCCTGGACTCTGACAGCATCTTTGTCGGCAAAGACCGGGTCCAGTTCCTGCAGGAGCTCTGTGGTGACAAAGACAAAAACCTCGTCAGTGTGATGAAGGAAAAGCAGTATCTGCCGCACATCAGCGCCTTCCGCTCGATCGTGCCGCTCTATCCCGGCGCGGAGTTCGGGTTCTTCCTCTACAGCAAGGATGGCTTTTCCTACGCGGAACCCTTCAGGGATTTCCAGGGACGGCATTACAATGCGGATGTCCATCGCGCGGCCTTTGCCTTGCCGACCTGGTGGCGCACGGAACTCGGCTTTTAGCAGCCGTCGCGCTCAATCGGAGCGATCCATTCAAATGCTGGTCAGATCAGCGTTTGCAGAGACAACGCGTTGGGAGCTGTCGGAGAGTGCAGCAGGATGCGATAGGCGCTAGCTTTTTCCGTCGTTTATGATCCGCAGCGCATTCTGATAATAGGGATCGCGCTGCCAACGGCGCAGCAGCGCCGTTGCGCTCTCGACACTGGTGTTGTCGAAGAACGCCATGGCCTGGGTGATTTCGTCCGTCTCGATGTGTTTGTCACCCAGCCTGCCACGGCGGAATTGCACGAGAATGGATGCAAAGGCGAGCTTGTCGAGACCGATTGCCTTGCAGACGATCGCGAGGCCTTCACCGCCCGGTTCGAACACAAAGCGGCGCAGCAGGTTGGATCTCAGGCGGCTGAAGCGGCCCAGGCCCAACATGAAAGATGCGACTTCGCCTTCCTTTAAGAGCTCCATCAACCATTTGGCTTGTTCCGGATGGATGGTGAAGTCGTTGGTTTTCGCGCTCAAGGGCGCGATATTGTCGAATTCGCGACCACCGGTTTCTCCCTCGCTTTCCGCAGCTTCCAGCAATCCGCTGACCGCGGTCTCGATATTTTCATCGAGCTCGGTTGGGTCGAGGTCGTAGGTGGTGGTGAGATGTTGCCGCAGTGCTGCCGATACGCTCCAGTAGAGTTTGCGCGCGAGCGTTGGCGAGAGGTCCTGGCGCTTTGCGAGCGGGGATTGGTATGCGGTTACCTCTTCCGCCTGATCGACCAGCCCACGAAGGTCTTCGTCGGCAATGGAGGCGCCCTCGTTTTCGATCAACGCCGTGATAACACGTTGATTTCCCGTTTTTATCAGGGCGTTGGAGAGGGGTTCACTCAGGGAAGGGCGCATGGCGACGGCGACTTGGTGCTCCATGGTCCGGTACTGCACCACCTCGATCAGTTCAGAATCGCGTATCACTTCGCTTTTGACCAGGATCGGATGTGCGACCTCGATGTCGTCGTTCGCCAAGGCTTTGAGGAGGTTGCTGTGAGCGTTTGGCAAAACGGCGAGCTGCGCGGCCAGGGCTTTGCGCACCGAGATCTCCACGTCATGAATGATCTGGTGGATAATTTCACTCATGATCTGACGATCGGCATCGCTCAGGCTGTGGCCCTGACCCGTGTAAAGATCGCCGATTACGCTTGCGAGCCGGGACCTGCTTTGGACGGATTTGTCGCGCGCGAGCTCGACCAATTCGTCGAGCTCATGAGCGTCGACGTGGCTTTTCGCGCTGTCCGTCCCTTCCAGTCCGGTCTCGAAACCCATGGCACCTCTGTATCGTCTAGGCGTCCGACCGCGTGACGGGCGGAGATTTGCTACCTAAATGATCTCAAAAGTACCTCCTTAAAGTTGATAAGATGTGAACTAAGAACTGCTTTAGTGTTGATTTTTAAGGAGTTTAGAAGCGTGCATCTAAATTGAAATTTAATCGCTGAAAGTCTTAGAAATCGGTTGGAACACCACCTTCTTCCTTACGTTTCGTGACAAACTCCGCCAGTTCTTCTGCCGTCGCCGGGTCAAGGTAAGGCGCTTCATATTCCTTAATAATCTGTTTGAAGATCCTGTTCGCGCGCTGGGTTGCTGTTTCTGAGCCGGCTTCCTCCCAGCTTTCAAAATTCCGCCAGTCCGAGAGAATCGGCGCGTAAAAGGCTGTCTCATAGCGGGCCTGGGTATGCTCCGTCCCGAAAAAATGCCCGCCCGGCCCCACGTCGCGGACCGCATCCAGTCCCAGGCTTGCGTCGCTGATCTCGAGGGGTTCCAGATAGGCCGCGACCATCTGCAGGAGATCGGCGTCGAGGATGACCTTTTCGAAGGAGGCACAAAGCCCGCCTTCAAGCCAGCCTGCGCCGTGTTTCAACAGGTTGGTATGGCCCGTGACCGCACCCCAGAGGGCGAAAACCGATTCGTAGGCGGCCTGCGCATCGACGCAATTGGAAGCATTCACGTTGGAGGAACGGTAGGGAATGCCGTAACGGCGGGCCAATTGGCCTCCGATCTGCGCCGTTTTAATGTATTCGGGCGTACCAAAAGCCGGTGCGCCCGACTTCATGTCCACATTGGATGTGAAGCCGCCGTACATGACCGGCGCACCAGGACGGACGATCTGTGCGAAGGCCAGACCGGCCAGGGCCTCGGCGTTTTGCTGGGCGAGCGCTCCGGCGAGTGTCACGGGCGCCATCGCGCCGGAGAGGGTGAAGGGCGTGATGACCACCGCCTGATTGCGGCGTGACATCTCGATGATGCCCGTCAACATGGGATTGTCCAGGCGCAGCGGTGAAGAGGTGTTGATAATGGTCAGCAGGCTGGGTTGCTGGTCGAGTTCCGCTTCCGTCAGCCCGCGGCCGATCCGGACCATTTCAAGAGCATCGAGATTGCGTTCCCGGCCCAGGGAATAGGCATGAAACACCTTATCGCCCATGGTAATGAAATCGCTGAGGCAATCGAGGTGGCGTGTCGCAGGTGGCAGATCGACAGGTTCGACCGGATACCCGCCGAACATATGGATGATGTTGAGTTTCTGGCCCAGGCGGACGAAGTTCCGGAAATCGACCTGATTGCCGACACGCCGGCCGCGGTCCGTATCCGAGCAGTTTGGTGCGCTGGCGACCATCGAGGTAATGAAATTCCGGCCCCCCATCGGCAGGTGGTGCTCCGGATTGCGGGCGTGCAGCGTGAATTCCGATGGCGCGGTCGCGATGGCCTCAAGGATCATGTCGCGATCGAAGCGTACCCGCTCGCTGCCGGGCGTCACTTCTGCGCCTGCCTTGTCGAGAATCTCCCGGGCCTCGGGCAGCAGGAAATCCATGCCGATTTCCTCTAGGATGGTCAGAGACGCATCGTGAATTCTCTCGATCTGTTCCGGGTTCAGAATTTCGGCGGGCGCGTAGGGATTGACGATGGTTTTCCAGGCGGGTTGGGTGAAACCGTTTTGGCGTCCTGCGCGTTTGCTGCGCCGTCCGCTTGAACGGCCCGATCGGCGGGACCTGCTGCTCCCGCCGTTCTCTATTGCCGTCGTCGCTGCTTCACCAAGCCCACCATCGCTCATTTTATCAACTCCAATCGAGGATTACCTTGCCTGATTGACCGCTGTTCATGATCGAAAAGCCTTCCTCGAAGCGATCGATCGGGAACCAGTGCGTCAGCACTGGTGTCAGGTCCATCCCGCTTTGCAGCAGCGCGGTCATCTTGTACCAGGTCTCGAACATTTCGCGCCCGTAGACCCCTTTGAGCGTCAGGCTCTTGAAGATCAGATCGCTCCAATCAATCGCGGTATCGTTGGGCTGAAGCCCGAGCAACGCGATTTTGCCGCCATGGTTCATGGCATCTAGCATTCCCCGGAAAGCCTGCGGATTTCCTGACATCTCAAGGCCGACATCAAAGCCCTCGGTCATCTTCAAATCGGCCATGACTTCAGGCAACGTCGACTTGGAGACATTAAGCGCGCGGGTGGCTCCGAGTTTTTCCGCTAGCGACAGTCGATAGTCATTCACGTCCGTTATGACCACATGACGGGCACCAGCGTGCTTTGCGATAGGGATGGACATCAGGCCGATCGGTCCCGCGCCGGTGATCAGGACATCTTCACCGACAAGATCGAACGAAAGGGCCGTATGCGCGGCGTTCCCCATGGGGTCCAGGATCGCCGCCAGATCATCGGAAACATCGTCGGGCAGGGGGTAGGCGTTGCTCGCCGGAATGGCGACGTATTCGGCGAAGGCGCCGGCGCGATTGACGCCGACACCGCTGGTGTTCCGGCAGAGGTGCCGCTTGCCCGCCCGGCAGTTCCGGCAGTGCCCGCAGGTGATGTGCCCTTCGCCCGAAACCCGGTCGCCTTCCCTGAAGTCCGCGACATTACTGCCGACCTCGACGATCGTGCCGACATACTCGTGACCCACGGTCATGGGCACGGGAATCGTGTGCTGCGCCCATTCATCCCAATTGTAGATATGCATATCGGTGCCGCAGATCGCGGTTTTCCGGACGCGGATGAGAACATCGTTTTGACCGCAGACCGGCTTTGCGACGTCTTCCATCCAAAGACCGGGCTCCGACTTGGCTTTGACCAAAGCTTTCATGGTTTGCTTCTCTTTCAATGCGCGAGAATTTTTGAGGCGCTTCGGGGCGGGGCACGTCCCAAAACTCGATTGCTAGTTGATGACGCCGAGTGCACGACCGGCTTTGGCGAAGGCCTCGATGGCCTTGGTCAGGTCTGATTCGCTGTGCGCTGCGGACATCTGCGTACGTATCCGCGCCTTGCCCTCAGGAACGACAGGGAAGGAGAAACCGGTCACGTAGATGCCATCGTCGTACAGCATTTGCGCCATTTCGCCCGCCAACCTGGCGTCGCCGAGCATCACGGGGATGATCGGGTGCTCGCCGGGAACCAGATCGAAACCCAAATCCTGCATTCCTGTCCTGAAGAAACGGCTGTTCGCCCTCAGGCGGTCGCGCCAGGTGCTGTTGTGCTCCAGCAGGTCAAGGACGGTAATCGACGTCGCGACAATCATGGGCGCAAGGGAGTTGGAAAAGAGATAAGGGCGCGACCTTTGACGCAGCCAGCCCACGATCGGCCCGGAACTGGCAACGTAGCCGCCTGACGCGCCACCCAGCGCCTTTCCCAGGGTTCCGGTCAGGATATCCACGCGGTCGGAAACACCGCAGAGTTCAGGGGTGCCGCGGCCTTTTTCGCCGACAAATCCGACAGCGTGGGAGTCGTCCACCATGACCAGGGCGTCATAGCGCTCCGCCAGGTCGCAAATGGCCTGCAGGTTGGCAATTGTGCCGTCCATGGAGAAAACGCCGTCGGTTGCGATCATGCGAAAACGGCAGTCTTGCGCCTGTTTGAGGCAGTCTTCCAGCGCTTCCATATCGTTATTGCCATACCGCAGGCGCTTGGCCTTACAGAGCCTCACACCGTCGATAATGCTGGCGTGGTTCAAGGCGTCGCTGATAATGGCGTCTTCAGCGCCCAGGAGTGTCTCGAAAAGGCCGGTGTTGGCGTCAAAACAGGAGGAATAGAGGATTGTATCCTCCATACCCAGAAAGCCGCTGATCTTAGCCTCGAGCTTCTTGTGAATATCCTGCGTGCCACAGATGAAACGCACGGAGGAGAGACCGAAGCCGTAGCTCTCCAGCGCTGATTTGGCGGCCTCGATCAGGGCCGGGTCGCTTGAAAGGCCGAGATAGTTGTTGGCGCAGAGGTTGATCACCTCCTTCGCGTGCGCTGCATCGCCGTCAACCTTGATATGGGAGCCTTGCGGCGAGGTGATCAGGCGTTCTCCTTTGTAGAGGCCTTTGTCGATCAGCGACTGCGTTTCCTGCTCCAGGTATGCGGAGAGTGATCTGCTCATTTGCAAGCTGTCCTTCTTCATGGTGTCTCGTGACGGCTGGTAAATGCAATATAATGAACAGCCGTCTTGCATCTAGAAACAGGGCCGCAGCCAAATCCCCGGCATTCGCGTCACAGGGCGGATTTTCTAGCCGGAAAGTTGGCCACTGCTGTAGCCCGGTAATGCCATAACCAGAAGCGCCTGTGCAGGTGCTTTTGCGGCATTCTCTATTATGTGTGTCTGATCCGATGGGTAGCGCAGGGTTTCGCCCCGGCTCAGATCGACAACCTGATCGGGCAAGTGAACCCGCAGCGCTCCGCTCAAGACCGTCAGGTGTTCGTAGGTGTCTTTCGCGTGGGCCTGGGAGTTCAGTTCGCTCTCCGGCTCGAAGCTGATTTCGTACCACTCTACAGGCAAAATCGTGCGGGTCGGCCCCAGAATTCGCAGCTCACACTTGCCGTCGGCGCTTCTCATGGTTGGGGTGGAATGAGCCCTGACGTGCGTGACGGCACCTCCGTTTTGATCCTGCCCTTTGGATGACCCCAGCAGCTCGCTCAGCTCAATGCCCAAGGACTGGGTCAGGTTCCAGAGGACCACAAAGGTCGGATTGACCTTGCCGCGTTCGATCTGCGACAGCATGGATTTGGAGATCCCGCTCCGGCCGGCCAATTGATCAAGTGTCAATCGCCGCTGCTTTCGGGCGTTTTGCAGGGTGCCACCAAGCTGGGGAGCTGGCGAAGTGTCTATCGCAGGCATTTTGTCGTTTCGTTCCTGTCATTGATGTGTTCACTATATCGAATAAAAGTTTCGTGAGCAATGGGGCGCCAGGTTTCAGGGGTCTGTCCGAGGATCTTTTCGCAAGCCCCGGTTCGTGGTTTATTACCGGTCTGACAGAGTTTTTCGACAGGACACTGGTCAGTGAGCGTGATGCGGCTTGCCTCTCGCGTTGGATATCGGGTATCGCGGATGGAGCGAAACCGGAACAACACGGGTGACAGGGGAGGGCGAATGCAAAATGGCGAAAGATGACAGCAGTGCGCCCGCGGAGGCGGACAAAGGCCGTAACGGCTACGAACGGCCCACCAGGTTCGGCGTGCTCCTGGTTCCGGGCTATTCCATGATGACCCTGGCCGCCATTCTTGATCCTCTGCGGCAGGCGAACGAGCAGACGGGGCGAAACCTCTATGAGTGGTCGCTGTTTTCCACGGATGGAGCTCCGGTCATCTGCAGCAGTAACGTGGCGATCGACGTACAGTATGACCTGAATGCCGAGGTCTACCCGGACATCGTTCTGGTGTGCGCGGGATACCATCCTCAAAGGAATGTCAGTAAGTCCGTCCTCGCCTGGTTGCGCGTCCGCGCGCGCCGTGGGGCCGTCATCGGCGGGACCTCGACCGGAAGCCTGATCGTAGCAGCCGCAGGTCTGCTCGACGGCTATCGCGCGACAATCCACTGGGAGAACCAGGCTGGTTTTGTCGAGCTTTTTCCCAACGTGATCTGGACCGGCAATATTCTGGAGATCGACCGAAATCGCTACACCTGCTCGGGGGGCGACGCCACGCTTGATCTCATGCTGAACATTATTGCCAGGGACCATGGCTCCTACCTCGCCATGATCGTGTCCAGTGAATTCCAACACGGCCGGATCCGGACCAGCAGCGACAATCAGAGCGTTGCTCACCGCAGGCTGCTCAAATTGAAATCTGCCAGGGTTTCGGCCGCCATCGAAATCATGGAGCAATATCTGGAAGAACCTCTTACGCTGGAGGAAGTATCCGACAAGGCGCAGGTTTCACGCCGCCAGCTCGAACGCCTCTTTCGTCATCACCTGGGCTGTTCACCTGGAAAATACTATCTTGATCTTCGTCTGGACTTTGCCCGCTCGCTCCTGCTGCAAACCGAGAAGCCGGTCACGGACATCGCTTTCGCTTCCGGCTTCGTCACCCTCTCTCACTTTTCCAAGAGTTTTCGACAGCGCTTTGGCATTAGTCCACGGCAAGAGCGATTGGGGGCTGCCGACGCGATCTCTGCGCCGCTCTGACGACATCTGCGGACAACAAAAAAGCCGGACGGAAATCCCGCCCGGCTTTTTTTGGGGGTCGAATGATCCTTTTCGGGGATCGGCAGTTTCTATGTTTTTAGGCTGCGCGGATGCCGCCGAGGAAGGAGTCAACTTCGCTTCGCAGGCTACCTGAAAGACGGGTCAGCTCAGCCGTCGCCGCTTCAATAGACTGAGCGGATTGACCCGTTTCGCTCGAAGCGGTGTGAACCTGGTGGATCGTGCTTGAGACGCTCTGCGTGCTTGTCGCGGCCTCACTGACGTTTCTTGAGATCTCGTGAGTTGCGGCGCCTTGCTCTTCAACGGCAGCTGAAATTGACGAAGCGATTTCGTCGACGCGTGAAATGGTTGCACCGATCTTCTTGATGGCGTTGACGGCCGTTTCCGTTGCGCCCTGCATGGAACTGATCTGAGCGCCGATCTCCTCCGTTGCTTTGGCCGTCTGGGTCGCAAGGTTTTTCACTTCGGAGGCAACCACGGCAAAACCCTTGCCGGCGTCACCCGCACGGGCGGCCTCAATCGTTGCGTTGAGGGCCAGCAGATTGGTCTGCTCGGCGATATCGGAGATCAGATTGATCACATCACCGATTTTTCTGGCTGCTTCAGATAGTCCTTCAACCTCAGTATTGGTGGTTTCGACCTGTTGCACCGCTTCAGAGGTAATGCGCGACGAGTCCGTCACCTGCTTACTGATTTCCTGAATGGCTTCGGTCAGTTGCTCGGAAGCCGAGGCGACGGTCTGCACGTTGTTTGTGGTTTCCTCTGATGCGGTGACCACTGCTGAGGCCTGGGTGCTGGCGTCGGTCGCGCGCGCGGACATCTGCTGTGCATCCGATTGCATGTTTCCGATCGCCGATGAGACCTCGTCGACAATGCTTTTGACGCTGTCTTCGAAGCTTGTGGCCAGCCGATTCATGTCTGCGCGTTTGCTCTCTTCGTTCTTCTCGCGGGTCTCTTCGCGCTCGCGCTCCAGGTTCTTCGCCTCAATGGCATTTGCCTTGAACACCTCGACAGCGGCAGACATTTCGCCGATTTCGTCTTTGCGTTCACGAGCAGGCACATCGACGTTCAGATCGCCTTTCGCCAGGTTGCCCATACAGCCGATAATGGCTGACAGTGGTTTGGTGATGCTTCTCGAAACGAAGAAGGAAACAACTGCACCGATCAGCAGGACAATCAGGCAGAGTCCGCCGATGGTCACGGCTTCGCTCCAAAACTGGACTTCCAGATCATTCACATAGACCCCCGTGCCGATAACCAGATTCCATGGCGCAAAGCCAAGCACATACGAGTCCTTCTGGATGGGTTCTTCCTCGCCTGGTTTGGGCCAGAGGTATCCCACGATTCCACTGCCGTCTTTCTTGACGACCTCTATGAACTCCCGAAAGAGATACTTGCCGGCAGGATCCTGCAAATCACTCAGGTCTTTGCCATTCAGCGCCGGTTTAATGGGATGCATCTGCATCACTGCGTCCATGTCATGGATGAAGAAGTATTCAGTGCCGCCATAGCGCATCGCCTCGATGGCTTCGAAGGCCCGCGCTTTTGCCTCGTCTTCCGTCATCTCACCGCTCTGAGATCTTGCATGGTATGACGCGATGACAGCCGTCGCGGATTCGGTGAGGCTGCGAAGTTCGCCATGCTTTTTCTCATAAAGCTGTGTGTGGTAGTGCGACAGGGTGATGCCGCCAAGGATCACGATTCCGATTGCGGAAATCAAAATCAAACCAAGCAGACGAGTGGTGATCGACATTTTTTTCAACCTATGGACATGCACGTGAAAAGAGAAACTGTTTTGTTTTTCGGTTTATAATTTGGAGTTTATTCATGAACGGTTGAAAATTTCACTAATTTAGAGGTGCTTATAGGGGAAATTGAAATTCAGATTTTTGGTTTTACTATCAGTTGAGCAAATGAAATCGTCTCCGGGTTTCCATTCCTTTTGAAACCGGATCCTTTTCCTAACGCTTTGAAAAGAATGCTAGGTTGTTCCTTCAATGAATCGGGAATGGATTTGTGCGCTTTCTCTATGAGCGTGATGGAAGTAAACGCGGCGAGCCTCTTGTCCTTGCGAGCGCTTTGCTGCACATACCCGACATCTATTCTTCCGGTGACGTCGCCACGGCCTGCAGCGGACAGCCTGGCAAGGGCTTAACGCGCGGTGGTTTTGACATCACTTATCTCAGCGCGTTCAGACCGCCCGGCGCCGTTGATCGCAATCCGGGGATAAACATCATTTGCAGCGGCAAACTGGAGGTTTCTGAGTGGTTAAGTCGCATGAAACTGGCACAGTTCCGGTCGGTCCGTTAAACGCAATCACCGATGTGCCGGGGCTCAAGGTTGGAAACGCCGGTGACTTCGACCTGCGGAGTGGTGTGACTGTCATTTTGCCTGATCGACCCGCGGTCGCGGCCGTGGATGCACGCGGCGGCGGGACGGGAACGCGCGAGACTGTGCTGCTTGATCCCTCGGCCACGGTAGAGCGGGTGGACGCCATCGTGCTCAGCGGCGGTTCGGCGTTCGGCCTGGATGCAGCGAGCGGTGTGACCGGATGGCTGGCCGGGCAGGGCAGGGGTTTCCGTATTAAAGAAGCTATCGTGCCCATTGTGCCGGCGGCGATCCTCTTCGACCTGCACAATGGTGGTGACAAGAACTGGGGCGGCATGGCCCCGTATCTTCAGCTTGGCAAAGATGCCGTGGCAGCAGCTTCAACTGACTTTGCCTTGGGCAATGCCGGCGCGGGGATTGGTGCGAAAGCGGGTGATCTGAAAGGTGGTTTGGGATCCGCATCTGCTCTTATCGAGACCGGTGTAACTGTGGGGGCGCTGGCAGCGGTCAACCCGGTCGGTTCGGTGGTCATGCCCGGTACGGCGCACTTCTGGGCTTGGCCATTCGAGCGAAATGGAGAGTTTGGCCGATTGGCACCTCCGCTGGACCCCTTGATCTGGGATCAGAGTTACAGTTTTCCGACTGGCGCGGCTGGGCAAAACACGACACTGGTGACGGTTGCGACCGATGCGATCCTGACCAAGGCGCAGGCGCAGCGTTTGGCAGTCATGGCTCAGGACGGTCTTGCGCGCGCGATCCGCCCGGTTCACACACCGCTCGATGGAGATGTGGTCTTTGCCCTCTCTACAGGACGGATACCACTGAAAGATCCCAATTCCGAACTTGCGACGATTGGGATGCTCGCCGCAGATACGGTGGCGCGTGCGATTGCCCGGGGCGTTTATGAAGCCGAGAGCCTTGGGGAGATTTCGTCCTATCGGGAGCGCTTTTCCAAATAGCAGCCTGCCGCGCCGGCTGAGCGGCCCACGCTTGGCGCGGGGTACTTCAGTGCGGCCCGTCTGGGCAGGCCTGGAGGCCCAAGCTGGCAGATTGGGCGATGAACCCACCAAACTGCTACCGATGAGGGAATTATTTCGACCCTTCAGAATGCTACTGGACCGGTGCCTGGCAGGGATAACGCCGCTTGAGCTGCCGTAAGACGTAAGTAGCTCTCATGCCATAATTTGTCACAGACGCGGTTCCTCGCCGCGATGCCACTTTTGGAGCACAGCTTCGGTTGTACTCAAAACGCAGGTTTTCCGAGGCATCACGAGAAATTCTGGCAAATTTCTAACCGGTGGTTTTTGCTATAATCAACTGACAGTATAGCATCGATTGCATACATATAATTGTTAACCATTTCCAGGTAAGAGATGTGATGAGCGGGCGAGTGTCAAATAATCTGACAGGTGCTTAGTCAATTCTGCAAGTTAACCATTCGTTAACTATGCGACTCCAGGCGTAATAAGGGATTCTTTTGTTTTACGTATAAATTTTGTCGTCGATTTTCTTTACAGACGCCAATTGTGTTCTAATCATGGCAAAATCACAAAATCTCTAAGATATTGAAAAACAAAGACAATGCGCTGATTGAGCGTAAGCGAATTATTTGTGTCGTAAAAGTGGTTTTGTCAGCCTTTTTTACAATCTGATCACGGTTATTGGCGAAAAGGTCTGTAACATATTGAAATATATTAATTAAAAATTTTGGCACCATTTTTGCTTCTTTAATACGCGTGTATCACAGGTAGCGAAGCCCTAAACGGCGAAGGTCTTGGCAGCTTCCTCGGAAACCAGACCAAGTAGAATGAAAATGGAGACCATAAAATAATGGCATGGACTAGCTTCAAGCGCGTATCGACTGCGTTGGTGGTGTCCCTTCCCGTAGCTTTCCTCGGTGCCGCCGGTGCCTCGGCTGCGCCCATCATGGAATGGACTTATGAGATCGATAGTGCGTTTACTGCCTTCTCGCCGCCGGGGGTGATCGGATCCAACCCCAATGCCGAACTCGGTGCCCCGACCACGCTTCAGTGGGGGACCGGTGGAGGCGGGCCAAGCTCACTGGTCGTCGATTCGACGGTCACCAGCCCGCCGAATTTGACCACAGGCGGCCCGGCTGTCTCAGGTGCTTCGGTTACGCATAACAACAACCCGATCAGTGGCACGACACTGACTTCGGCGACGCTCTCGACGCAGTTGGTATTGACGGCGGCCAGCGATCCGACGATCACCCGCACTCTGATGTCGGATTTCGAGATCGAGTTCAGGGAAACCCCGAATGACGGCGACTGCGGTTTCGACTCGGTTTCGAATTGCGATGACATCTTCATTCTGTTGAACCCTGAAGTTCTTGTTGAAGAATTCATCATTGGCGAGTTCATCTACACCATCACGCTGGGCGCAGTAGGACTGGGGCCGCTGAGTGACGCCGCCTGTGCGGAAGCCGGTCAGCCTGCCGGTTGCGTCGGCTTCACCACGCAGGAGAGCCAGGCCAATAACCTGCAGACGCTGTTCTCGATCTCGGCGCGTGAGATCCGAATTCCGGAGCCAGCCAGTCTCGCACTGCTCGGTTTTGGACTGCTCGGCATGGGGATTGCGGTCCGCCGCCGGCGTAAAGTCGCTTAAACCTCAGCTCTAAAGCTTGGTTTCAATACCAAAACGGCGGTTCTTGCGAGCCGCCGTTTTTTTCTTTTGCCTCCTGTCCGGAAGGCTTGTGGGCATTCGCGCCTCTATTATCCCGACGAGGGTTGCCTTGGTTGCCGCCGTCGCCGCTGATTCTGCTCGAATGCGGTTTGCCCGGTCGTGAGGGTCCACTCGACCAGGCCGCGCAGGACTTTATCCAGGGCCTCGTCGAAGGCTGTGATGATGCTGTCGATCTGATCCGCTGCAGCTGTCGAGGTATGCTCGAAGTTTTCCGAGGCGATGATTGAGCGCTGAGGGAGCTGGATCAGCTTCGCATTTATGCCGACCAGCGCTTCCGGCTCGCCGCTGCGGTAATAGATCGTCTGAAACTCCCTGAGTTCCGTCTTCAAGACGAAGTCCGCGCGCAGTCCGCCGGTCTCTCGCGCCACTGATACGATCTTGCCGCTGTTCTCGAAGGATTCGACCATCAGCGTCTGAACCATGATCGGCGCTTGATCGACCCAGCCCGATCTTGCGTAGAACTCCATTTGGGTCGGCGAACGCTGCAGCGCGATGCGGGTCGTGTTCAAGCTGCCGTTGGCGACCGGTGGTTCGAGGACGAGTTGCCATTTGACCGAGGGCAAATCCTGGCGAAAGGTGCTTTTGGGGGTCAGGCGGTAGAGCGACGGTGGCGGCCCTTGACCCGGCACAAGGTTCGAACAGGCGGACGCCAGGCCCACTATGGGAAGGGCTGCGAGGGCTTTCAGGCTCTGGCGCCGTTGCGGGAGAGCCGGCCCGCCGGCATTGGCGGTGGTCGCCAATTTGCCAGTGCGGCCCGAGGAGAGGGTCCTGGAATTTCTTTTATTGTGCTTCATAGCCCTGCTGCTGGTCGCCGAAGATAAAGCGGGCTGGGTCGCGCTGCACCTCGGTGGTTATACGTTGAAGCACGCTAATCAGTTCGCGTGCTTCGATCATGACGTTGGAAACCTCATAGAGGCCGGTTGTCGTAAAGTCGTTAATGGGTTCACGGTTCTCCGCAATCAGGCCTTCGAGCTGGCTTGCCGCGCGGTCCATGCTGCTGACCGTGCTATCCAGTTTCTGGAGCACGACGCGAAGATCGGCCGATACATCCTGGACCGAGCCGTCAACTGTGCCGGCTGTCGTTTCAAAGGCTTTCAGGGTCTGGTTCGCGCTTGTCGTCAGGCTCTCCAGGTTGGTCTGAATCGATTGTGCCGTTTCCTTGAGTGAACCAGTGGCCTCGCTCAAATTGTTCATCGTGACCGAGGCGTCGTTGATCAGCAGTTCGACCTTCTCGCGGTTCTCCACAAAGGCTTCGCTGATTTCGCGCGCGTTCCTGATGGTGGCTGCGATATCCGCCCGGTTGTTGTCACTCAGCACATCGTTGGCCCGGTTGAGAAGCAGAATGGCGCCGTCCAGAAGTTCCGGGGCAGAGCTGATGACGCTCTCAAGATCCGACGAGCGTGAAGGAATGATTGCACGTTTTTCTTCGCTGGTCGCCTCGAGCATCGGGGCCTCGCGCGAGCCGCCCGAAAGAAGCACGTAAAGGCCACCCGTAAGGCCGGCGAGGTTCAGGGTTGCATAGGTGTCCGTCTTGACCGGCGTCGTCGCGTCGACTTCGACCAGGGCTCGGACCCGATTGGGATCATCGTGGTCGAGCCCGATGAAAATGACTTCGCCGACCCGCACGCCGCTGTAGCGAACAGGACTGCCGGTGGCGAGACCGGTGACGGATCCCCGGAAAAAGATATCAAAGCGTTTAACTTCGGTGTTGATTTGGAAATTTGCCAGCCAGATCACAAAGCCGATCAGGCCAAATACCAGCAGCAGGACGAAGCTACCGACCATGACGTAGTTTGCACGGGTTTCCATTATGCGATCTGCCTCACCCTAAATGCTCCTGCCTTTTTTGCGCCGGCGCTGGCGTAACCCGCGCCGTGCCGGCTTGTGCCGCTTTATCTATATGGTGTCCAGCATGCGTTTTTGCCGTTTCAGCGGCCCGGCCGCGCGGACCTTTGAAGTATTCGTCGATCCAGGGGTCCGGCTCTTGGATCAACTCGGCAATAGTCCCCACCTTCACCTTTTTGTTCAACAGCACCGCTACCCGGTCACATATGGCGTGCAGCGAGTCGAGATCATGGGTCACCATGACCACCGTCAGCCCCAACGTCGCCTGAAGCTCCAGGATCAGCTCATCGAACTTTGCTGCGCCGATCGGGTCGAGGCCTGCGGTCGGCTCGTCGAGAAAGACGATCTCGGCGTCCAGGGCGAGGGCCCGGGCCAGGCCGGCGCGCTTGCGCATGCCGCCGGATAGTTCCGAGGGAAACTTGTTTGCGGCGTCAGCGGGCAGGCCGACCATCGACACTTTAACATCGATCAATTCCTGCCGTAGTTGCTTGGAGAGCCTTGTGTGCTCCTTGATCGGTGCTTCGATGTTCTGAGCGACGGTGAGAGACGAAAAGAGAGCGCCATCCTGGAAGAGGACCCCCCAGCGTGCCTGCAGGGCCCTGGCCTCGCGCACCGAAAGCTTGGAAGTGTCTTTACCGAAGACTTCAATGAGGCCCGACGAAGGCCTGTTCAGGCCTATGATTGTGCGCAGCAGGACGGACTTGCCCGTGCCGGACCCGCCGACGATACCCATGACTTCACCGCGTCGGACCGAAAAATCGAGTTGATCATGCACAACCTGCGTACCGAACTTGTTCCGCAGTCTGCTGACGTTGATCACGGTTTGATCATTCGTCACTTGATCGTTCGCAGTTTCATTGCTTGAGGCCATTATCAAATCCCGATAATCGAGAAGATAACGGAGAAGAGCGCATCGAGCACGATCACCAGGAAGATTGCCTCAACGACCGATCGGGTGGTTTGTTTGCCGACGGATTCTGCGCTGCGAGCGACGCGAAGGCCTTCATAACAACCGACAATCGAAATGATGATGGCAAAGAAGGGGGCCTTGATCATACCCACCAGAAAGTCATTCAACCTCGGGACGGAGAGCAGTTGACTGGTGAATTGAGCGAGCGAGATGTCCAGCGTCGCCATCGCCATGATCGCGCCGCCCAGCAGTCCCATAACATCTGCATAGAAGGTCAGCAGCGGCATGACCAGGAACAGCCCGATCACCCTGGGCATCACCAGGACGTCCATCGGATCGAGCCCGATGGTCTCCATGGCGTCGATCTCTTCGTTGACCTTCATCATGCCGATTTGTGCGGTAAAGGCACTCCCCGAGCGGCCGGCGACGATGATAGCCGTCAGAAGAATACCCATTTCCCGCAGAATTCCGACCGCAACCAGATTCACGGTGTAAATCTGAGCGCCGAAACGCGCGAGCTGGTCAGCGCCCTGGAACGCGAGCACGACGCCGATCAGAAAGGAAATAAGTCCCACGATCGGCAGTGCGTTAAAGCCGGTCTGTTCCATTTGGCTGACCAGAGCGACAAAGCGGATGCGCCTCGGGTTCAGAATTGACCGCACCAGGACGATAAAGGTGTAACCCAGGAAGTTCAGCAGATCTCGGCCTGCCTTGCAGAACAGATAGGTCTCATGCCCCAGATGCTCCAAAACCTGCACCAGGGCATTGCCCCTTGAAGGTTCAGGCGGGCATTCGATGTGGTTTTCCGAGACCGTGCGCATAATGGTTTCTGTGGTTTGCGATGCCCTTAGATACTCGACGGACAGTCCGGCGGCTTTGAGTTCAGCAGCTGTGCGGATGATGACCCAGGCGCCTGCGGTATCGAGGTTTTCAATCCTTGCCAGATCGAAACTTGCCGTCTCGAGCCCTTTGGACTTGAGTTTACGCAAGTCACGGCTCACCTGGCCGACGGTTCGGATCGTCCAGGCGCCCTCGAACGAGACGATAAGTTGTCTCTCTGCAGTTTTAACCGTAAAGCTGCATTGGTCGGCAGTTGGAACTTCGACGTCGGCCAACGCCATAAATGTATCCGTTTACAAGTTTTATCAAAGGGATCGAGGCAGGGAGTTTCGCCGAGCTTCAGATATCAGTCAAATTTTCCCCTTCAATCCGCCTCTGTCCGCGAATCGCGCAGAGAGTGTGATTGCGAGGTTAAACGAAAACTCGGACGTATTTGTTAAAAAAAAGGAAATACTGCCTAGAGCAGATTGTTTTTGCAGGCCTTGCAGAACGTACGCGTCGGCTTGCCAATCGGAAGAGAAGCCGGTCGCGGTCTCCCTTCTCCGGGGCTTAGTGGCCTATTGCTTCTCGAATTGGCCCAGGAGCGACCTTGCCCGAGCGACCTTGCTGTTTGCGGATCCACTGTAACCGGCAACTCACAGTCATCCCGTTGGATGCTGCGAGGGTAAGCGGGAGACGCAGTGCTGTCAGGCCGTCATTTCAATTGCTGAGAGTGCGCAAGAGAGCACCGCCGACATACCGACCGCCGAACCCACCGTGATGCCGAAACAGGACCACAACACGATCCAGGTCTTAATCGGAATATCTCTATCTAAACTTGAAACTCTCGTCATTTTTTGCCCCCTTCATCGACGCTTTCTGTCAAACGAAGTCTGTCCAAAATCCGCAAAATCCGAACCTTTTGCCCGTTTATTGATCGGCGGCTCTGATTTGCATCTATCCTATTACAGTTTCCGAATATGGCAAAAACAGGGCGCGTCGTTGAAACTTCTCGGACATTAGTGGGCGGGATCGGAAAAATCATCAAATATCAATGGATTGCACGAACTCGTGAAGAGAGAGGTTAGAGTCGTTCCTGGGATAGGGTTCCGTCTGAACCTCGACAGAACCTAGAATACGGAGACAGAGTCGCGCAGGCTGGAATCGTCAACGACGATCTGAATGATGTCGCCTGACATTATGCCCGGCAGCGTCGCGAGAGGCACAAAAGCATTGCCCGCACCTGTTGGGTCGACCTCCAGAACACCTGTTGCGCCGTCCGCGCGCACGAAGTCTTCGAGGTTTTGGGCGTCGGGATCGTACCCGCTCAGCAGATCCGACAGATCGACAGCATCCTGATCGACGTCGAAGTCGAGGATGTCATCCAGGCGCAGGGAGGGTGCGGACGCATCGCTCAGGGCTTCCTGATCGAAGACAAAGAGATCCTGGCCATCTCCGCCGGCCAAACTGTCGCTGCCCAGGCCGCCAAGCAGGACGTCGTCGTCGTCGCCTCCCAGGAGAAGGTCGTCGCCGGGGCCTCCAGTCAGGCTGTCATTTCCTGCGCCGCCTGACAGTGTTTCGCCGTTCGGATCGCTTGCGGTCAGGATATCGTCGACGGCTGAGACGCTGACCGTAAGGCTGCCCACGGTCGAAGCCGTGTCTGCGTTGCTTTGTTCCTCGGCGACGGCGGTGAGCGTGAGGCTGAAGTTGTCGGCACTGCCCGCCGGCGGACGGATCGCGAGGCCGGTCAGGTCATCCGCCGGGACCCGATAGGAGCTTGCGCCGCTGAACTCGCCGCCGCCATATCGGACCGTCGCGCCAAGGGGAACGTCGGAGAGATCGACATAGGCGATTTCGGATCCGTCCTGATCCACCAGTTCGACGTCGACGGAGAGGGGAATAAAGCTGTTTTCGTTGCCCTGTGCGTCCTGAAGACTGAGCAACGGCGCATCTGCGACAGCTTCGATCTCCAGGTAGAAGTCCTGACTGACGTCGGCGACATCGCCATTGCTGAGTTCCAGGACACTCGCCGTAACCGTCAGTGCAGGGATGTCTCCAGCCTGCGCGCTGGCATGTTCGGTGTCGAGCGACAGCACCAGCGTGGCATATTGAGCCGGCGTAAGGGTGTAGCTGCCGTCGCCGTTGTTGATCCCAGCCGATAGCCGGACAAAGTCCGGAACATTGGAGACCGTCACCGACATCACCTCGGAGCCATCGGTGTCAATCGGCGTAAAATCAATGCTGTCGCTCAAGACACTGCCGATGTCCTCGGTACCCGTGGCCACGGGCAGGCCGTCGAAGCTGTCACTCGTGATTACATCCAATTGCGGTACGTCGGCGACCGCGACGAAGTTGACCGTTGCGGTGGTCGAGCTCTGAGCCGTATCACCGTTCGAATCTCTTGAGGCCGCTGTGATCTCCACCTCCACGGGGCCGTGGCGCTGGGCAATGGGTTTGACGAAAACCGCAGCGCCAACAGGAACGATTGCAGCGCCGGAACCATCGAGCGGGTAGGGGATGCCGGCGGCATCGACAATCTGACCTTCCGCTGGATCGACTGATATGAGCAGCGGATCGAGGCTCTCCGAGCCATCCTGATCGGTCACGGAAGTCGAGATCGTAAGAGCCGCGTTGACGTCCTCCAGGCCCTCGACATCCGCAGCCGAGAGCGCGGGTGCGTCGGCGACAGGCGTCACGCTGACGATCTGAGGCGGACTAGCCTTGGTGCTGAATGTGCCGTTGCTCTGGTTCAGGACCGAGGTCACCGTGAAATCGAGATCTCCCGCCAGGTTCTCCGGCGGCGTGTAGAAGAGTTGGCCACCCGCAAGAGCTGCCAGGTTCACGGTCCAGGAGCCGCTGATTGGGTTGAAAACCACAGCGCCGGGAACATCCGAGGAGATTTTCGCGCCCGGGTCCAGGTCGCTGATCACCAGATCCAGCGCCGGGTTGTCCAGACCGATATTGTCTGCGCCAGGATCCAAAACCGAGAGCGTGATCGGAATATCCTGATCTTCCAGATTCGCGTCTGGGCCATTGTCCAGAGTGATACCGATACAAGGCGGATCCAGGGGCGTTCCACCGCCGCCGCCACCGCCACCACCGCCGCCACCTCCGGGCGTGCCTTCGTTCACCGTCACCGTGAAGGCCGTAGTGTCGATCGCCAGACCTTTGTTGCTGGTGGGATCGGGGTTTGCAAAGTCGGCATCGTCCTCGAAAACGAAGGCCGTCAGTTCAAGCGCGAGATCGCCCGTGAAACCATTCGGCGGGAGAATCTGAAGGGCCGCCAGCTGGTCCGGGGTAAAGGTCCAGGTCCCGTCGCCGTTGTTGAAGCCGCCATTGAAGGTCGTCCCCCAGCCGGCATCCGAAGGTCCGCCCGGCAGGCCTGATAGCAGGAAGAAAAGCGATTCCGAACCGTCGCCGGTAGTCTCGAAGGTCTCTCCCGAGAGCGCAATGCTGCCCGTGGTGGCATCAAGCGGGAAGCCGTCCCAGGTGCCTTCATAACCGTCTGCGGCATTGGCTTGGGCACCGTCGGCCACGCCCTGCACAGCCACTGTGAAGCTGGTGCTGTTGCTGCTGGTCTCGCCACTGGCGACTTCCTGATGGACCAGAGTCAGGCCGAGCTGGAAGTCTTCGTTGCTGTCGAGCGGCGGACGGACTTGCACCGCGCCGATCAGGTTCGCCGGTATGGCGTAACTGCCGTCTGCCGAAGTGGCTTGCTGAACACCGCCGATCCAGACTTCAACCTCCGCCGGAACGCCGGTGAGACTGGCGCTGACCAGTTGCTCGGACCCGTCCCGGTCGATCAGCCCGGCGTTAATGGAAACGGCTATCAGCTCGTCTTCGCAGCCGCTTGCGGACGCACCCGGGTTCGCGACATCGACCGAGGGTGTAATTTCCACAGGGAAAGGCAGATCGGTCCGAAGGGTATCACCGTTGCTGTCTTCCGTAATGGTGGAGACGGTCAGGTTATAAGTGCCGCTGAAGTGTTCCGGGATGCCCCGCAGCTGTGCGGATTCCCAATCGCCGTTTTCCAGCACCCAGGCTGTGGTGAGCGGTGGACCGCGGTCGATGCCCTGCAACAGCGGCGTGGTGCCGTCGGGGAACTGTACCACCAGGCCCTGCGGGACACCGCTGATGATCACGGTCGTCACCGTTTCGGACCCGTCAATGTCGGTATCGGAAGCCCGCAAGTTCAAGTCCAGCACGCCGCCATTGGCGTCGACCTGAGCTTCGGTTATGCCCGGCAAGGGATCGATCTGGCCTGGGTCGGCCACTTCCTCGACGTCAATGTCGATGCTGCGGGACTGAGTTCGGCTCGAGGAACCGTTCGGCGTGCCGGGGGCGTCATCCCGGGCCGTGACGGTCGCACGAATGTCGCCGCCCATGATTTCGCTGACATCCCGCCCGTCATCCGGGTTAAGGCTTGCCCGCAGATCGCCGCTCCAGACCGTCTGGCTGCCGTCCAACAGAATGACCAGCTGGCCGCTGGCGGGATCGTAAAGCGCGCTCTCGAAACTGCTCGCGCCGGGCTCGAAGGTCACAGGGAAGGGCGCGGTTCCGCTGGTCTCGTCGTATTCCAGCCAGCCGGGTGGAACATTTTCCAGGACGATTTGGGTCAGGCCTTCCGAACCGTCACGATCCGGCGTATTAGCGCCGACACGAAGGACGAAGTCGGTGTCCTCGTTGACGATGTGCTCTTGGTTCGAGATTCGTTGATCGGTCTCGAGCGCGGTCAATTGGATGCGTGGCTGCGCGATCGGGTTGACGAAGACGGTGAAGTCACGTGAATCGCTGGCCCCCTCATCGGTCGCGGCGTCCAGCTGGCCGGTAATCACCCCTGAATAGAAGCGGGGCAGGATCAGCCGCAGGGCGGCAACTTCGCTTTCTCCATTCGCCAGATTACCGGGCGTCCAGACCCCATTGGCATCCAGATTTCCAGTATTGACCCGCGTTCCCGGCGGCAGACCCGTGAAGGTGACCGAGAGGGCAGAGAAATTCTCCGAACCGTCAATGTCGGTGGGCCGGGCTTCCAGGTCCAGATCGACGCTGTTGGGCCGGCCCCGCTCGCGCACCACCACATTGCCTGCGCCCAGGCTCAGGTCACCCTCTGGTGACACGCGGATGGCAAAGTTTGTCGAATCCAGGCCGTTGTCCTGGGTGCCGTCGCCCTCGTCGCTGGTCGCGGACAGGGTCGCCTGGATTTCGCCGCTCCAGTCCTGCGGCAGGGTCAGAGCGAGCGTGCTCAGTTCCTCTTGCGCATTCGCGAGGTCGCCCGGCGTCCAGGTGCCATCGGCCGACAGACTTCCGGTGTTGACGCTGCTGCCGGCCGGCAGTCCGGCAAAAACGATCCGCAGATCCGTGAGGGACTCGGAGCCGTCTGCATCCGAGACGTTGAAACTCAGATCGGTCAGGGGAATCGTAATCGCCGCGTCCGTTTCGGCCCCTGTGAATTCGGCAGGCGCGGTAACAGATATGTCGCCTTCCGGGAGAATCGAGACGTTGAACTGGCTGTTTGCCGTCGCCTGGTTGTTGTCAGTAGTGAGCTCGCCGTCCGTCGATATCTCTTCGGCGATAGCGGTGACTTCAACCGCAAAATCTCCGCTCCAATCTGCCGGAGCGACCAACTCAAGTCCCGAGAGGGCGTCTTCACTCAGCAGCCAGGAGCCGTCAGGTTGGCGGGTTCCCGCAGATAGCGAGAGCTCATCCGGAATTCCATCAAGGATCACCGCGGTGATGCTCTCGCTGTCGTCCAGATCCGTGACGGCGGCGGAAATGCTCAGTGGAACGCGGACCTCTCCGTCGGTTTCCACGCCACTCACATCGCTGGAGGCAACCTCGGGCACATCGGCGACGGCGTCGATAACCACGGTGCCCTGCGCCGTGATGACCGCGGTATCGCCCGAATCACTGTCGAGAAGCGATAGCGCGACCGTGAGGGGGATGTCCGCGTCACTGTCCGGCGGAGGGAGAATAAATATGCCTTGCTCGATCTGTGCCGGGGTCAGGCTATAGCTGCTTGCGGGTGGTTGGATCGCACTGGGATCGGTTCCGCCGATGTAGAATGTCGCGCCCGGCGGGATCCCGGAAATTTCCAGCCCGGTGACGATCTCATTGTCGCTCGGAGCGATGTCGAAAGAGATTTCAATCGGGAAGGCGCCGGTCCCGTTCGGATCCGGGTTTCCGTCCTCAAAGCCGCCAGGGAAAATGATGCTACCGTCGGGATTGCTGCCGAAGCCGATCGTCAAGCTGCCGCTGGCCGGATCGAAGTCGGCGATCTCGTCATCGGGGACAATGGTCGAAAATTCGAAGACAACCCCGGGGATTGGTGGTTGCGGGTTCAGCAGATCAATCAAGCTGCCAACACCGTCGTCGTAGACGTTGGCGCCGCTGCCCTGCAAAGGCGGGCCGGCAACGGTTTCGATGGGGGTGGCATTGTCGTTAACAAGCAGCGCGAGACTTTCGCCCGCAATGATGCGTCCGTCCGCCAATACGAGATCCGGCAGTTCCGCCTGATTGGCAAATCCGAGCAGGGAGACCTGCCCGCCGTTCGGGAAGGAAAAGATCAGGCTGTCGCCGACCAGTTCGATATTGACGGTTTCGTCCTCGAAACCAAGACGAACTTCGGAGGGATTATCGACCGCTATGCGGATGTCTTCGCCGGCCGATACCGCCGGGACGATGATAGGTTCGCCCTCTTGGGCAGTTCGCAGCTCCGCTGTTTGCTCTGCCGCGGCTTCCGTTTGGTTTTCCGTAGCCGGTCCGGGTGATAACGTCTCTACCTGATCTGTCATAGTGCCCACGCTAAAGTGCGAAAAAAGCAGTGCCGCCTGCCTGCTTTTTTAGAGATTTCATCCCACTAGTAATATTGGGGATTTCCCTCACTAAGGCTATGTCAATCAGCCGAATATCAATGTCAAAAAAAGGGTATCTTGTCTGCTTTTCGGACCGGCTCCAGAGTTTTATTTATTCTATAGTTGTTTATCGCGCCTATGGCGAACAATCTCAGGTTTGTGTTTTGTTTTGATTAGATAAGTGTATTGGTCGCTGGCACTGCGCTGCCGCCATTCCTTTAGGCTTACTGGAGAGAAAGCGACCGTGCCTGCATTTGCCTGCAGCTTCAATCCACGATGGCGCCGCGTTTCGTGACGACATAGGCGGCGAGTTTGTGACCTGCTTCCGCTGCTTCAACTGCCGATTGACCCAGCAGTCTCGCCGCCAGATATGCGCCGTTGAAGGAGTCGCCCGCGGCGGTCGTATCGACGACGTTCGATGCCTTTTGAGGCGTGACAACGCTCACCGTGCCATCTGAGAGCACCAGGCAGTCTTCCGCGCCGTTTTTAACGACGGCCTCGCCAACCCCCAGCGCCTGCAGACGCGCGACCGTGTCCTGTGGGGATTTATCGCCGAAGAGCTGCGCTTCATCGTCGAAACTGGGCAGGGCGATATCGCATCGCTGCAGCAGTTTTTCCATCCCGGCACGCGCAATCTCGTAGCTCGGCCAGAGGGCAGGGCGAAAGTTGCCGTCGAAGGCGATCAGTCCGCCCTTGGCTTTGACTTGATCCAAAAGGACGAGGAGCTCAGCGCGGCTCTCGTCATCCAGGATTCCGAGCGTGATACCGCTGAGGTAAACCAGATCGTAGTCAACAATAGCATTCAGCGCGCTCCGGCACGCGGGGTCGCTCAGGATGTCCCGTGCCGCGGCTTCGCCGCGCCAGTAGAAGAACGAGCGTTCGCCCGTCTCGTCGGTCTTGATCACGTAGAGGCCTGGACGGCGACCGGGCAGGCGGACAACGTGCGAAATGCCCACGCCCTCGTGCCGCCAGGCGTCCATCATTTCCTCGCTGAAGGGATCGTCCCCAAGGGCGGTGACGTATTCCACTGCCGCACTGTCTTCGAGCTTCCGCGCCATGTAAACCGCGGTATTGAGCGTGTCTCCGCCGAAGCCCCGGCTGAGGGTCCCGTCGCCGAGATCTCTCAATTCGACCATACATTCGCCGATTGCGGCGACTCTCTTCAGGGCGGCGTTTTCCATCGTTCTCTCTTGGGTATCTGCTCTTCATCGATCTCATTCAGGCGAGGCCGGGTCTCGGCGCGCGGACCATAGCGCCGCTTCTCCGGCGATGAAAGGCGGCTGCGATGGATTTCGCCGCTCGCGGGGACGTTGTCGGGCGTCGACTCGCTCAAAATTGGCCTGACCACCTTGCCACTTGACCATCAAGCCTATTTGGGGATTGATTGCGTCTCGGGCGCCAGAGCAATACCGCAAGCGCCCACCGGATCTCCAAGGACTCGCAGGGGGCCCACGCCGTTATGCCGCTGCAGGCCATTGCAACAGAACGACTCTACCAGCAGGTCGCACGCCAGATCGCCGATCTGATCCGGTCCGGCGAATGGCAGGCCGGCGAGCGCTTGCCGCCGGAACGGGATCTTTCCGCGACCCTGGGGGTCAGCCGTCCGACCGTGCGCGAAGCCATGGTGGCCCTTGAGCTCGCGCAGCTGGTGGAAGTGCGTTCCGGCGCCGGAATCTACGTGCGTGATTCCGCGTCGGACATCACCACCAGCCTTCAGAACGGCATCGATACCGGCCCCAGCCCCTTCGATCTGATTGCCGCCCGGCGGGTGATCGAAGGAGAGATTGCCGCCATCGCTGCCACCCGTGTCACCAAACCTGAACTCAGGGCCATTGCCGATGCCATCCGTAAGATGGAGCGGGACATCGAAAGCGGCCAGCAGGCACTCTCTAACCAAGAAGATGCGGATCTGATGTTTCATCTGCGCTTGGCCGAGGCCACCGGAAATACCGTGCTCTCCTCATTGGTGGAGCCGCTTTGGGAAGGGATGCGCAAACCCATGTTCGCCGCGATCAGCCGCCGGGTGAGCCTGCCGGACAATGCGCGGCGTGCCGCTAAAGAACACTGGGCGATCCACGCCTGTCTTGCGAAGGGCGACGCCCCTGGGGCGCGTGATGCCATGCACGCACATCTCGATACCGTTCGCCAGATGCTTTTGAAGGATTGAAGAATGTCACTTAATGAAACCACCGGCGGACGCCTGCTGCATGAAGATCGCCTCTTTTCCAGCGATCCCGCGCAGCGAAACGTGGCGCGCAGGCTCTACGCCGAGATCAAGGACCTGCCGATTGTGAGTCCCCATGGCCACACCGACCCGCGTTGGTTTGCGAATAACGAGCCTTTCGAGAACCCGGCGAAGCTTTTCGTCACGCCGGATCACTACGTTTTCCGGATGCTCTACAGTCAGGGCATCTCACTGGAGAGCCTAGGCGTGGCCCGGCGCGACGGTGGCCCGGTCGAGAGCGATCCGCGCAAGGTCTGGCGTCTCCTGGCCGAGAACTATGGCCTCTTCCGGGGGACGCCATCGCGTCTCTGGCTGGATCATGCCTTGTCAGAAGTCTTCGGCGTTCAGGAGCGCCTGAGCGCTGCAAACGCCGATGCGATCTATGATCAGGTGCAAGAGTGCCTGAACAAACCCGAGTATCGGCCCCGGGCACTCTTTGACCGCTTCAAGATCGAGGTCATCGCCACCACCGAATCACCGCTCGATCCGCTCGAATCCCATGCCAAAGTCCGCGACAGCGATTGGGACGGCCGGGTGATCACGGCCTACCGCCCCGATCCGGTGGTCGATCCCGAGTACGAAGATTTTACGAAGAACCTGGAGCAGCTCGCGGACATGACAGGCGAGGCGACCTCCAATTGGACGGGCTACCTGGCGGCCCTCCAGCAGCGCCGCGGCTTTTTTGCCGACATGGGCGCGACCTCGACCGATCACGGGCACCCGAGCGCCGCCACGGCGGACCTGGATCCGGCAAGCTGTCAGGCCTTGCTGGACCGGGCCTTGTCAGGCGCGATGACGACGGAGGACGCGGAGCTCTTCAGAGCCCAGATGCTGACGGAAATGGCGCGCATGAGCCTCGAGGACGGGCTGGTCATGCAGATCCATCCGGGCTCCTTCCGGAGCCACAATGAAAAACTCATGGCGGGTTTCGGCCGTGATATGGGGGCCGATATTCCCACCCGGACCGACTATGTCCGAGCGCTACGGCCTCTTTTGTCGCGCTTCGGTAACGAACCGGGTCTCGACGTTATTCTCTTTACCCTGGACGAAACCAGTTACAGCCGGGAGCTCGCACCGCTCGCGGGGCACTATCCCATTCTGAAACTGGGGCCCGCCTGGTGGTTCTACGACAGCCCCGAAGGCATGCTGCGTTACCGTCGCTCGGTGACCGAGACGGCTGGTTTCTACAACACGGTCGGGTTCAACGACGACACCCGCGCGTTCCTGTCGATCCCCGCCCGTCACGACGTCGCCCGCCGGATCGATTGCGCCTATCTGGCGGAACTGGTGTGCGACCACCGCCTCGACGAAGACGAGGCTTTGGAAGTGGCGGCGGATCTGACCTATAACCTCGTGAAGAAGGCTTACCGCCTGTAATGCCGCGTTTATCTTCAAGCACATCCGCTCAGTTGCCCAAGTCTGTTCGTCAGCCGGGATACGACCGCACGGCCTGCGGCGTGGGTATCGTCCATCTGGGGATCGGAGCTTTTCACCGTGCGCATCAGGCGGTCTATACCGACGACGTTCTGTCGAAATCCCAAGGCGATTGGGCGATCTGCGGCGTTAGCCTGCGTCAGCGCAGCGTGCAGGCGCAGCTGGACCCGCAGGGCGGTCTCTATTGCGTTGTCGAGCGGGACGGGGCGGGGGATGCATGCCGGATCATCGGCGCGGTGACCGAGACTCTCTTCGCTCCGGATGACCCGGCGGCTCTGGTCGCACGGATGGCGGACCCGAGGATCCGTATCGTCTCCCTGACGGTCACTGAAAAGGGCTATTGCCACGATCCGGCCAGCGGGCAACTAAAGCTCGAAGATCCCGGGATCGCGCAGGATCTGAAAAATCCGGCCACACCCTCTACGGCCATCGGGTTTCTGGTCGCGGCACTGTCGGTGCGTTGGCGCGCCGGGCATGCGCCCTTCACGGTCATGAGCTGTGACAACCTTCCGCATAACGGCAAGATGCTTGCGGGTCTTGTTCAGACCTATGCCCACCAGCTCGATCCGTCTTTGGCGGGTTGGATTGGCCGGGAGGGGGCTTTCCCCAGCACCATGGTCGATCGGATCGTTCCCGCGACAACCGACGAGGACCGCGCCGCGATCGAACTGCAGCTCGGGCTGCAGGATGAGGGGGGCGTCGTTTGCGAGCCTTTCCGCCAGTGGGTGATCGAGGATCGCTTCACCCAGGGCCGCCCGGCCTGGGAAGATGCCGGGGCGCAACTGGTCGAGGACGTCGCACCCTTCGAAGACATGAAGCTCCGTCTGCTCAACGGCAGTCACTCCATGCTGGCCTATCTCGGCTATCTCGCCGGCTACGAGACGGTCGCCGAGACCATGGCGAACCCGGATTTCGAAATGCTGGTGCGCCGCTATATGAAGGAAGAGGCAGAGCCGACGCTTGCCTTGCCGCCCGGCGTGGACATCGACGGCTATCAGGAGCAGTTGATCGAACGCTTCAAAAATCCGGCGCTCAAACACAGGACCTGGCAGATTGCCATGGACGGTTCGCAGAAACTGCCCCAGCGTCTGCTGTCGGTGATCCGGCGGCAGATGGAACTCGGAGGCTCCTTCGAGCTGGCATCTCTCGCGGTGGCCGCCTGGATGCGCTATGCGAGCGGTCGGGACGAAGCGGGGCAGGGCATCGACGTCCTCGATCCCCTGGCCGAACGTCTCGCCGCGCTTGCCGCCGATGTGGATGGTAATGCCGATGGTGAGCCCGGGGCTCTGGTTGCCTCCTATCTCGCGGTGCAAGAGGTCTTTGGTGAGGATCTGCTGAGGTCCGATGCTTTCCGAGTGGCGGTCGGGAATGCCCTGACGCGGCTCTACGCGGAAGGCGCTCGAAAAACCGTCTCGAAAACCGCGGCGTCCTGATCAATTCCGCCCTGCGGTGGTGACAAAAGGCTAAGCCTCGGCTATCCCAGTATCGAAGAAGAAAAATTCAACGCAGGGAGCGCCGCCGCAATGAGCCGTTACGCGAGCAAGAATCAGACCGTCCGCAAGCCCGCTGTGGTCAGCAAAAGCGGCATCGTCGCCGCGCAGAACCGTCTGGCCGCCGAGCAGGGCGCGGAAACAATGGTGCGCGGCGGCAACGCGATCGATGCGGCGGTGACGACAGCCTTTGCGCTTGCGGCCACGGAACCCTGGATGAGCGGCCTGGGCGGCGGCGGCTCCATGCTGATTTATCTGGCCAAGGAAGATCAGGTGAAGGTGATCGACTTCGGCATGGTCTCGCCATCGAATCTCGATCCCGCGGATTACCCGCTCAGCGGCGGTGTCGCCTCCGACCTCTTTCCCTGGCCTGCGGTGGTCGAGGACCGGAACCTGCTGGGCGCAAAGTCCATCGCCGTTCCAGGCGCCGTCGATGGTCTCGGCAAGGCTCTGGAAGCTTATGGCACCATTGCGTGGCATGAGGCGATCCAGCCCGCGATCGATCTCGCGGAAGCCGGTCTCTCCGTCGACTGGTTCACTGCGCTGGTGATTGCCTCGTCGGCAAAAGACCTCAACCGCTTTCCCTCCTCCGCCTCCGTCTATCTGGACGAGGATTTTCCACCCTCGCCGACATGGCACGCGGTGGGGCGCTCGCCGACCCGCGAACTCACCGGACTGACCAACACGCTCAAGCATCTCGCGGAATACGGGCCGCGCGAATTCTACGAAGGCGCACTGGCCAAGGTCATCGCCAAGGATGTTCAGGAGGCCGGCGGAACTCTCTCAGTGGCTGATCTTGCGGCTTATGAAGCGCGTGAACTCGAACCTATGGTCCAGGATTACCGGGGAGCAAAGATTTACGTGCAGCCGGAATTGAACGGCGGCCCGACGATGCTGAAGGCTTTCGACGAAATAGCGGAGCATAGCTTTTCCGGCGATCGTCCCGGCGCGGCCACTTACAAAGCCTACGCCGAGAGCCTGCTGAAGGTTTACGAGGAGCGGCTGGCCACCTTGGGAGATGCCGATGAAGCGCGCGGCGAGTCCTGCACCACTCATCTCTCGGCGGTCGATGCCGAGGGCAACATGGTCACGCTTACCACGACCCTGCTGTCGATTTTCGGCTCCAAGTTGGTGTTGCCGACCAGCGGCATTTTGATGAACAACGGCATCATGTGGTTCGATCCGCGTCCCGGTCACCCCAACTCGCTGGCACCTGCAAAACGCTGTCTCGCGAACTACAGCCCGACCATTATGAAGGACGATTGGGGCAGGGTGGCGCTGGGGGCCTCCGGCGGGCGCAAGATCTTCCCGGCGGTCTTCCAGATCCTCTCCTACATCAAGGATTTCGGCATGAGCCTGGACGAGGCCATGCACCATGCCCGCATCGACGTCAGCGGCACAGAACGCGTAGTGATGGATGCCGCGCTTCCTCTCGCAGTGAGGGGCGATCTGGTGTCGCGCTTCAATACGGCGGAAACGCCGCGCGATGTTTTCCCTCTCGCCTTCGCCTGTCCCTCAGCCGTTTTGCGCAAAGGCAACGAGAATCAGGGCGCTTCTGAGGTGATGCATCCCTGGAGCGACGCGGTGTCCGCGGAGAGCCGTGCCCATACGGTCCCGACGATCAGGGAGTAGTGCAGTCATGACCTCTCTTAGCCATGTGGAAACACCGGCTCTCGTTTTGGATCGCGGCGTCCTCGAGCGGAACTGCGATCGGATGGCCCGGCGCATGTCGGAAGCCGGAGTGCGTCTGCGTCCTCATCTAAAAACCGCGAAATCGGCGCGCGTCGCGAATGTTGCGACCCGTGGCCACTTCGGCGGTGTCACCGTGTCCACGCTGGCGGAGGCCCGTTACTTCCTGCAGCAGGGAATAGTGGATCTGACCTATGCGGTCGGGCTTGCCCCCGGGAAACTCGACGTCGTGGCGAGGCTTCAGGCCGACGGCGCGCATATGACACTGCTGACCGACAGTCTGGACACGCTCGTGGCTGCCGCAGAAAAGGCGGATGAACTGGATACGGATTTCCGTTTTTTGATTGAGGTCGATACCGGCGGCTTGCGTGGCGGTGTGCCGCCTGAGTCGGGTTTGCTGCTGGAGCTTGGAAAGTATCTGCAAGAAAGTCCACGCCTCTCGCTGGCAGGCGTCTTAACCCATGCCGGACATTCCTATCACTGCCATAGCCAGGCGGAGATTGAGCAAGTGGCGGAGGACGAGCGGGCCGGTGTCGTCGGAGCCGCGCAGCGCTTGCGGGATGCAGGGCTGCCCTGCGAGATCGTCTCGGCGGGTTCGACCCCGACCGCGATCTGCGCCAATTCGCTGGAAGGCGTGACCGAGATGCGCCCCGGCGTATACACCTTCTTCGATCTGGATCAGATGGCCTTAGGTGTCTGCGCCATGGAGGACATCGCCTTGAGTGTCGTGGCGACGGTGATCGGGCATAATCATGCCGCCGCGCGCATCCTGATCGATGCCGGCGGCCTGGCGTTGTCCAAGGATCTGAGTGCGGCCGAGTTCCTCGAGGATGCCGGCTATGGTCTGGTCTGTCCGCTCGATGCGACACGCCCGCTTGAGGGCCTCTACGTCGACTCGGTCCATCAGGAGCATGGCCTGATTGCAGCAAAGGACGGCGCGCCCCCTTATGATAAGCTGCCGGTCGGCACCCGGGTAAGGATTCTGCCCAATCATGCTTGTATGACAGCCGCCGCTTACAACAGCTATCATATCGTTGATGGCGGTCTGGAGGTTGTCGACAACTGGGACCGGGTCAACGGCTGGTACTAGATCAGATCAAGTAAAGATGGAATCGCTTAAGGCGATCTATCGCACTTGCGAATCTGATCTAAAACTAAAACTTAGAACGGATTCACATCTTTTGGCGAAACCACAGCGTGGTTAAGCCAAAAGATGATCCGGTCCAGACTCTGTTCGCAGCCTGAGCCGGAAAAAAACAAGAAAAAGACGGCGTCGCCGAGGCAGAAAGGGAGATCGAAATGTCGCAGGAAAACGCAGGTATCTACGAGCGTGGGCTGGGTCAGAACGCGGCCAACTACGAACCGCTTTCGCCCCTGTCCTTTATCAAGCGCACCGCCTCGGTCTATCCGAACCGTCTCGCGGTCGTTCATGGCGATATCAGGCGCAGTTGGGCCGAGACCTACATCCGATGCCTGCGCCTCGCCTCGGCTTTGCGCAAACATGGGATCGGGACCGGGGATACGGTTTCCATCATGGCGCCGAATGTTCCGGAAATCATGGAGGCCCATTTCGGTGTGCCCATGGCCGGGGCGGTTCTCAATGCTTTGAACACGCGTCTCGACGCAGAGCTGATTGCTTTCACCCTCAGGCATGCCGAAACCAAAGTCCTGATCACCGACCGGGAGTTTTCGGGGGTCATGTCGGACGCTTTGAGACTGCTCGACGAGAAACCTCTGGTTATCGACATTGACGATCCCCTGGCTGAGAGTGGCAGCCTGATCGGCGAGAAGGATTATGAAGCGTTTTTGGCCGAGGGGGATCCGGCGGACTCCTGGTCACCGCCAGGTGACGAATGGGCCGCGATCTCGCTGAACTATACCTCCGGCACCACGGGCGATCCAAAGGGCGTGGTCTATCACCACCGGGGCGCCTATTTGAACGCCATGGGGAATGTGCTGACCTGGTCCTTGGAGCAGCATCCGGTCTACCTCTGGACACTGCCGATGTTTCATTGCAACGGCTGGTGCTTTCCCTGGACGATAACGGCCATGGCCGGCACCCACGTCTGTCTGCGCCGGGTCGAGGCCAAGGCAATTTATGACGCGATTGCAGACAATGGCGTAACGCATCTCTGTGGCGCACCGATCGTGATGGGACTGCTGATTTCAGCCCCTGAAGAGGAACGCCGCCCGCTGCCGGGCAAAGTTAAGATGATGACGGCAGCCTCGGCGCCGCCGGCCGCGGTTTTGGCGCGGATGCAGAAACAGGGTTTCGAGATCACCCATGTCTATGGCCTGACCGAAGTCTACGGCCCGGTCACGGTCTGTGCCTGGCATGAAGAGTGGGATGATCTGGATATGGAGGAGCAGGCACGGCTGAAGTCGCGCCAGGGCGTGACCTATCCTGTCCTCGAGGGTCTCATGGTGGCCGATGCCGACAGCTTGGAGCCGGTTCCCTGGGATGGGGAGACCATGGGCGAGGTCTTCATGCGCGGAAACGTGGTCATGAAGGGCTATCTGAAGAACCCCGACTCTACGGGCGCGGCTTTCAAGGGCGGCTGGTTCCATACCGGCGATCTGGGGGTTATGCATCCCGACGGCTATATCGAACTCAAAGACCGCTCCAAGGACATCATTATCTCCGGCGGCGAGAACATCTCGACCATTGAGGTCGAGGGCGTGCTCTACAAACATCCGGCGGTGTCAGAGGCGGCGGTGGTCGCCAGACCGGACGAGAAATGGGGAGAAACACCCTGCGCTTTCGTAGCGTTACAGTCAGGTGCCGAGGCGACTGAAGCCGAGATCATCAAGTTTTGCCGCGATAACCTCGCCCACTACAAATGTCCCAAGACGGTGGTCTTCACGGATCTGCCCAAAACCTCGACCGGGAAGATCCAGAAATACGTTTTGCGGGAACAGGCAAGGGCGCTCGGTTAAGCCTGCAGTGAGGGGGTTAATCGTCAAACTTGCGGCTGCGGAGCTTTTTAATGGAGCCGCGTTTGGTCTTGGAGTCCATCCGCCGCTGTTTCGATGCGCGCGTTGGCCGGGTCGGGCGCCGGTAGGCCGGGCGCTCGCAGGCTTCTTTTAAAAGCTCGACCAGACGCTGGACGGCGTCTTCCCGATTTCTTTCCTGGGTCCGGAAGCGCGCGGCGGTCAGAACCAGGACGCCGTCTTTGGTCAAGCGCTTGCCGGCCAGCTGCTGGGCGCGTTCGCGCACGTAAGCGGGCAGGGAGGGCGAGTGGCGGAGGTTGAAGCGCAACTGAACCGCGGTTGAGACCTTGTTGACGTTCTGACCGCCCGGGCCCGATGCGCGGACGAAGGTTTCCTCGATCTCGGAAGGATCGAGATGAATCCGCTCGGTGATCTCAATCATGGCCGCAGCTTAGAACAGGATCTCCTCTGACGAAAGTTCTTGCCCGTCAGAGCTTTTGCGCGATCAGCCGCCCGCAGTTTGAGATGTGTGCGTCTATGATGCGCTCGGCGCGTGCGACATCTCTGACCCGCGCGGCATGGAGCAGTGCAAGGTGTTCCGCATGTTCGGCCCCGACTTCGTTCAAGACGGCACGCTTAAAACAAAGATAGCGTTCGGACGCGCGGATCCTCTCTTCCACAGCTCTGATCAGCGCCTCATCTGCGGCAGCGTAGAGTGCAAGGTGGAAGGCGACATGGGCATTTGACCGGTCTTCGACGATGGCATTCTCCAGGGCGCTGTGAGCTGCTTCGGCAGCAAGCACCTGGTCCTTGGTAAGCTTCGGGAAGGATTGCCGCGCGGCTTCAACCTCAAGCTCCGCCCGGGATTCAAAGAGCTGGATGGCGTCCTTCGCCCGCAAAGGGGAGACAACGGCACTGCGATTGCTGACCGAGTCAATCCAGTTATCGCGCTTCAGGAGAGCAAAAACCTCGTGAACGACGGTTGTTTTCACTTCGTAGCTTTCGGCGATCTCGTCGACCAGGATCACTTCATCGGGCGGCAGCGTTCCCATAATGATCGCGTGACGCAAAGTCTCCGCGAGCCAGAGGGCTGTAGAGGAAGCGTGTCGTGTCGGCGGGCGGCGCATGCCCCAATCATGTGACGTGGTTAAAATATAATCAACCCGGAATTGTTATAAGTAATCATACGATCCAAACGATTTAGTGTGTTACCATAAATTGTTTGTATTCACTATCATTAAGTAATCCTTATGTCATCGGCTTCGTTTCTACTGTTTGAGCGGCAGTCGTGAGTCCTGTTTTAGGACGTCAGATGTTTAAGTGTTCTTACAAGTCTTAAAATAAAAAACTATCAACCAATTGTGGCTATAGTCGTTTAAACGGACTTACGATTCTGTCGCCATAGCTCGATGAGCCGCGCATAGTTGTCTGACATTGCGGAGATGGTATCTTCCTCATTCGCTTCGCCCGAAAACCAGGCTTCCGCCGGCACGCCGAAAATACTTCTGCCCACGGCGAAACCTTTACAGATTTGGTTCTTCGCAGCTGCGGCGAACGCAGCTTCTAACTCAGTCTCGGGGGCATCCAGGCCCAGGAGCAAGACGCCGCGGCAGTAAGGATCGTTTTGCGCGATGACGCGCGCGATATTGTCCCAACCTTCCGGCCCACCGGGTGGTTGCAGTTTCCACCAGTCGGGAAAGATCCCGATGTCATAAAAACGCTGCATCGCGCGCGCGACGCTGTTGGTGTCTGCGTTACTCTCTTTCGGGGGGATGACCTCCAGCAGGAGTTCGAGGCGCGCTTTGCGGGTGGCTTCGAAAAGCATTTGTAGTTTGCTCTCCTGATCCGACCGGAGATCCTCTGGATCATCAGGGTGATAGAAGACCAGGCACTTTACGCAGTGTTCCACTGGCCACGCCCTGAGAGTGGCCGCGACGTTACCGCCACCTTCGAAGCGGAGCGGCCGGGACCCGGGCAATTCAATCGGGCGGCCGATCCACAGGCCTTTGCCGCTTGCGGCATCCAACGCGTCCTGACCCAGGCGCCCGTCGCAGAGGATACCCCCACCTTCGTTGCGCAGTACGCCGGCGTCCTCGGCGGCTTTCCAGGCCAGTAATTTGAAGCGATTGATCGCTTTCTCATCCTTGCCGTGACGCTGGGCAATCGTTTCCAACTGACTGCGATGATCAAATGCAAAGGCGCAGACTTCCGGCCAGTCCCTGATCCGGTTGCTGGCCCAGTGCAGTTGCTCGAGACGAGCGTCGTCGCGCAGCCGAAAGTGCGGGCTGCCTTTCTCCAGAAAGTCGGAGAGTTCGTCCCAACTGGGACAGGCCGGAGAGCAGCCGTGCCGGGACACCGCAAACGCGCCGCAGGCATTGGCGTAGGCGCAACAGATTTCATAGGGTTCGTCGCGCAGCCAGCCGCGCAGGAAACCCGCCATGAAGGCATCGCCTGCGCCCAGCACATTGAAGACCTCGATCGGAAAGCCCGGGCCTTTGATGCCTTCTTCGATGTCCTGCGGGATGGCTCCGGGGAAGACCACGCAGCCCATGGGGCCGCGTTTGACCACCAGGACAGCATCGGTCAGCGTCCGCAAGTGCCGCAGTGCGGCCAGTGTGTCGGTGTCGCCGCCTGCGATATGGATTTCCTCCTCCGTACCGACGATGAGGTCGCAGTCGGGCACAATGGATTGCAGATGTTCGCTCACCGTCTCGCAGGCCACGAAACGCTGTTCGCCGAGGCCGCGCGCGGTCAGGCCCCAGAGAACCGGGCGATAGTCGATATCCAGCGCGACCTTGGTTCCGGCTTCGCGGGCATAGCGCATGGCGGTTCGGCTGGCGTTGTCGACCTGGGGAGTGGAAAAGTGCGTGCCGCTGACCAGCAGGCTTTTGGAGTCGGCGATGAAGGCCGGATCGAAGTCGGCAGGATCGATGGCCATGTCTGCGCAGTTTTCGCGGTAGAAGATCAGCGGAAAGGTCTCGCGGTCTTGGATGCCCAGAATGACCAGCGCGGTGAGGCGCTCCTGGTCTGTTTTCAGGTGACTGGTGTCGACCCCCTCGGCGTCGAGGGTCTCGCGGATGAAACGGCCCATGTGTTCATCGCCCACGCGTGCAAGCATGGCCGGACGCAAGCCCAGGCGGGCGGCGCCGATGCAGGTGTTGCAGGGACTGCCGCCGACGTACTTGGCGAAGCTCGCCATATCCTCGAGGCGTCCGCCGATCTGTTCGCCGTAGAGGTCGACCCCCGCGCGGCCCATTCCGATGACATCGAAGCGGCGCTCCGTCATGCTGATATGCTCCCTATCGGCTTTAACTCCCAGCGTTTGCGCTGGGCCGGATAATGGGGCTATGAAACAAAAATTCTATTTGACTATCAAGTTCGGAATAGAAATTTTGAAGGAGCCAATGACGCAATCCGGTTTTTCGCCGACAGGGATGAGCGGAGCGGGTAAAATGCTGCATCAGATCCGTTTCACAAGGGAAGCTTAAAGTGCTCGAGTTTTGCCAGTTTGGCGCCGGTCGGATCGGCGCGATTCATGCCGATAACATCGCCCTTCATGGCGGTGCGACGCTGCGCTACGTCGTGGATGTCAACGAGGCGGCGGCGCAGGCCCTGGCGGACAGGTATGGGGCGCAGGCCGTCTCCACGGAGACGGCTCTGGCCGATCCGGCTGTTGGCGCCGCGATCATCGCCAGTTCGACCGACACCCATGCGGATTTGATCGAAGCCGCGGCACGGGCTGGGAAAGCGATCTTTTGCGAGAAGCCGATCGATCTGAGCCTGACGCGGGTTGAGAGCTGCCTGGAGGTTGCGAAGGAGGCGGGCGTTCCTCTCGCGCTGGCCTTTAACCGGCGTTTCGATCCCAGCTTCGCCGCGCTGCAACGGCGGCTTGCGGAGGGGGAGGTCGGCGAAGTCGAAATGGTCTGTATCACCAGCCGGGATCCCGCGCCGCCGCCACTCGACTATATCAAGGTCTCGGGCGGTCTGTTCCGGGACATGATGATCCACGACCTGGACATCGCGCGCTGGCTTCTGGGCGAGGAGCCTGTTGAAGTCACGGCGACAGCCAGTTGCCTGGTTGACCCGGCCATTGCCGAAGCCGGTGATGTGGATAGTGCCCTGGTGACATTGCGGACAGCTGGTGGACGCCTGTGTCAGATCGGCAACAGCCGCCGGGCGGCCTACGGCTATGACCAACGCATCGAGGTGCTTGGGTCAAAAGGCATGCTGCGTGCCGAAAATCAACTGCCGACGACGGTGGAAGCCGCGACCGGGGAGGGTATCTCGCGCGACAAGCCGCTCTACTTTTTCCTGGAGCGCTATGCGGCCGCCTATAAAGCTGAGCTTGATGCCTTCATCGAAGCAGTCTCTTCCGGCACAGCGCCGAGTCCGGGAGGAGACGACGGTCACGCGGCCTTGCGCTTGGCGGATGCAGCCCTTCAGTCCTTCAAGGAGAAACGCACCGTTACCCTGGCTTGGTGAGGTGTCTTAAGCAAAGAGGCGGTCAAAGTCCGTGGTCTTCTCCAGGCGGTAACCGAGGCAGACGACGAGCGACAGGGACAGGCACATGCAGGCGGAAAGAGACCGGAAGGATTCGACCTGAGCTTCCTCGACCTCGAAGCAGACGTCCGATAGTGCCGTGAAGGGGCTGAGGGGACCATCGGTGATGGCGATCACCTTAATTCCCTGTGCACAAGCCCGGGTCGCAATCTCCACTGTGTCCGGTGCGTAGCTCTGAAAGCTGATGGCAAGAAGCAGGTCCTTGGGGGTGAGACTCCGCGCCTGTTCATAGGTCATTCCACCCACTGAATCGATCAGCGCAACCTGGCAGCCAAGATGGCTGAGCATGTAGTTCAGGTAGGCGGCGACCGGAAAGGCCCGCCGTTGTCCCAGGATGTAAATGCGCTGGCTCGCGGCCAGGTGCTCGATCGCCTGCTCCAGTAACTCGGGTTTGGTCTCCTCGCGCAGATGATTGAGTGCGTGCGAGGCGGCTTCCGTGAAGCGGTCCAGTACGGTGATGGCCGTCAGCGGCGCGTCGCTTTGTTCCTTTAAGACTTTGATGCGCTCACGGTAGCTTGGCTGCCGTTCGGTCAGGCGTTCGCGAAACACCCGCTGCATAGAGCTGAAGCCATCAAAGCCCAGGGCCTTGGCGAAACGGATCAGGCTGGAGGGTTGGACGGTGGCACGTGCCGCAATTTCGGACACGGTTTCCAACGCCATGTCGTTGGGGTTCGCCAGGGCGAACTCGGCGATCTGACGCAGGCGCTTGCTCAGGGTTTCATGCCGCGCGGAGATCACCGTGCGCAGATCTTCGTAACTGGAAGGGGGCGTTGTCTGGGCCATGGTGTTCCGAAACTGGAAATAGAATGATTTTTCCAATTTAGTGGAACGCAAAGAGAATTGCCAGAAATGAGCGCGTTGCCCTAAGAACGAAGAAGATAAAATTTTATTTAAAATCAATTGGATAAAAACGCGATCTTAAAGTTTTGACGGCAGTGTTCCGGCGTGAGGGAGCCTGACTCTCTGATGGAGCGAAACGGGATCGCAGGAAGCGGCCGGTTGATATGCGTTTGATTTCGATAGCACTTCTATGGAGCGCGCTTCACGTGACGCCAGCCCAGGCGGTATCCTATACGGACGACTACTGGCGCGGCGCCGATATTCTGACCAAGCGCTTTATCTGCGCCAGCTACGGCGAAACGCCCAAATGGTGTGGTGAACTCCCTGGAAAAGTCGAGGTGCCCAAGTCCATTGCCGGCGTCTTGGCGGCACGGCAGCAGGCGGCTGCGGAGCGAGAGGCCGCGGCAAAGGCGGCGGCCGACATCATTGCGGCCCGCACCGCATTGGCAAAGCGGGTAAAGTCGGGCCGGGCATCACCGAAAGACGTCGAAATGCTGGTGGAGCAGGCCAAGGCCGGTGAACAGGAGGCCATGGAGCTGATCGCCTGGATGTACGCGCAGGGCCTCAGTCCTGAACGGAAGGACGAGGATGAGCTGAGCGAGCTGGCCTATATCTGGTACGGCAAGGCCTTCCTGGCGGGCGCCAAGGAGGTCAAAGTGAACATGGACAAGATCTGGCCGACCTTGAGCGAGAGCCAGCAAACCCGGATCGTGGCGCTCTTTGATAAGATGACTTGATCTGCGCGCTTAAAATTATATTTTTCAGCGCTTTAAGGTAAAGTCTGATCACCGAGTATCAGCTTCTTCAAAGGCTCGGCAAGCCCGTCCGCGGCCGCCATCACCAACGCACCTGTGACCAGGCCTTCGCCCTCAAGAGTCTCATTCGCCCAGCCACCGGCTTCTCTGATGAGCAAAACGCCCGCACTGGAATCCCATGAGTTCATATGGGGTTCGAAGAAGGCGTTGAGCCGGCCGCAGGCGACGTAGGCCAGGGTGAGGGCTCCGGAACCGTTGCGGTAAAACATCCCCCCTTGGCTCAGCAGTCTTTCCAGCACGCCGGTGATGGAGTGCGGCGTGGCCCGGTGGGAAAAACTGAACCCGGTCATGCCGCCGGTAAAATCTTGCGCCCTTGCGACGGCTATGGCCTGGCCGTTCAGGAATGCGCCCTGGCCATAGGAGGCCGAAAAGAGTTCGTCTGTGTTGGGATCGTAGATGACGCCGATTTCGATCCTGTTGTCGCGGACAAAAGCGATCGAGACGCACCAGGTCGGAATACCGACGACGAAACAGGCGGTACCGTCGATCGGATCCACGACCCAGGTTCCGCTTGAAGACTCCAATCCAGAGGGCTCGGTCTCCTCGCCGAAAAAGCCGTCATCGGGAAATGCAGCCGCCAGCTGCTCACGGATGAGCACTTCGGTCTCCACGTCGGCCTGACTGAACATGTCTTGCACGCCCTTGCCCTCGATATTGAGCCTGCTGCGGTCGGCAAAGTAGGAGAGAGCGTGTTTTCCGGCTTGCCGTGCAACGTCGCAGGCGACTTCAAGCCGTCGTTCGTTGGAATTGCGTGTCATTGAAAGAAACTTTGAATCCGTGACCAGAGTGACGGGGCTACGCTCGGTGTGAATAGGGGTGGGCACAAGAAAATAGAGATTACAGTTTTATGACAATTTTATTGCAATGTGTATGGAAACGATATTCCATTCCTATGACTTTGTGGAAAACGAGTTCCGCAAATCCGGCACCGGCGTCTTAGACAGGAGCAAGGATTCCCAGAAGGGGCGCAAGATAATAAGCGGCGATAGGAGTTTCAAACAACTATTTGAAATTAAAAACAATATCGCCAACAGGGAGGAATAAATCATGAATGAAACAACACGCAGCTCGCAGTGGCTTTTCGGCACGGCGACCGCCGCAGCGCTTGCCCTTTCAGGCTTCGCAACATCGACGGCCTTCGCGGCGGATAAGCTCACCTACTATTGCTCGGCGCAGGAAGACTGGTGCCAGCTGATGGTGCAGGCTTTCGAGAAGGAAACCGGCATCAAAGTCGCCATGAGCCGTAAGAGCTCGGGGGAGACTTTCGCCCAGATCAAGGCCGAAGCCCGCAACCCCAAGGGTGACATCTGGTGGGGCGGGACCGGCGACCCTCATCTGCAGGCGGCGGAAGAGGGGCTGACCGAGGCCTATGTTTCGCCGATGCGCGGTGAACTCCATGATTGGGCGCTCAGTCAGGCCGCCTCGGCCAATGACAAGACCATCGGGATCTACGCCGGCGGTCTGGGATACGGCTACAACACGGAACTGCTGAAGGAGAAGGGCCTGCCGGTGCCGGCGAGCTGGATGGATCTGACGGATCCTGTCTACAAGGGTGAAGTTCAGATGGCGAACCCGAATTCCTCCGGCACGGCCTATACAACGCTGGCGACCATCGTTCAGCTCTTCGGAGAGGAAAAGGGCTTTGAGTTCATGAAGGCCCTGCATAAGAACATCAACCAGTACACCAAATCCGGATCGGCACCGATCAAGGCTGCGGCCCGTGGCGAAACCACGATCGGCATTGTCTTTATGCATGATGCGGTGAAACAGGCGGTCAGCGGCTTTCCGATCAATGTCGTGGCACCCTCGGAGGGCACCGGCTACGAGATCGGATCCATGAGCATTATCAAAGGCGCCCGTAATCCCGAGAGCGCTCAGAAGTTCTACGACTGGGCGCTCAAGGCTGGGGTGCAGTCGCGTTCCCTCGAGGTCAAGGCCTACCAGGTCATGTCGAACAAGGCGGCTGAGTCTTCGCCGAGCGCGCCGAAACTCGATGAGATCAAGCTGATCGATTACGACTTCAAGAAGTACGGATCTTCGGCGGAGCGCAAGCGTCTGCTGAAGAAGTGGGACGACGAAGTGAAGTCTCTGCCGCGTTGAGTTGCGAGGGGCTGATTGGCCGGATCGGGCCCGGTCGGCCCCGATCGGCCCCTGGCGATGCTCAATTCAGACAGCTTTGAGAGACCGTCTCCCTGATGAATAGAACCGTTGCTCTATGGCTGGCCGTGGGCTGGCTCGGTTACGCGCTCCTGCCATGGTACGCCATAGAGGACGGCTTCTGGATTTTCGAATGGCTTTTCGACGGCTACCCCGCCGACCGGGACTATGCGCCCGGCATTCTTCAGGTCTTTCTGGACGATAAGGTCTGGCTGGCCCCGATCAGTTTCTTTCTGCTCTTGCCTCTGGGGCTGATCGGGCGGGCCAAGAACGATCCGTTTTTTGCAAATATTCTCCTGATCTCGGGGCTCGGCGGGCTTGCTTATGTCGGACTCCAGGGCTTTTCCATCGGGATCGGCGGCTGGGAGTTCGCGAGCCTTGAACAGCTTTTCGGCCCTCTGGAGCGACGCCAGTTCGGCCTGGGCTACGGAGCACTGCTGACCTCGGCGGGGTTCCTGTTTTTTCTCACCCAGGGGATTGCGGCCCGCGGTGCGATCAACGGCGATGTCTTCGTGGTCGGCTCCATCGGGCTGGTCATCGCGCTCGTCGGTATTTTCATTCTCTTCCCGGTGATCCAGATCCTGCTCAGCGCTTTGAAGGATGACGCGGGTCTCTATGCGCCTTCGGTGTTCCTGACGAAGTTTTTTGACAAGAAGATCTGGGGTTTGGGCTGTTTGAGCGGCAACGTTTCCTGCGGCGCGGCGTGGAATTCCCTGTTTCTGGCGGTGACCGTCGGGGCAGGTACCACGATTCTGGGGCTCGCCTTTGCTCTTGTCGTCACACGGACACGCTTTCGCGCCAAGAAGCTGCTGCGGGCCCTGACCGTTCTGCCGATCATCACGCCGCCTTTTGTCATCGGCCTGGCCATCATTCTGCTGTTCGGTCGCTCGGGCAGCGTGACGCAGTTCGCGAGCGATCTTCTCGGCATTCCCGCGGGGCGTTGGATCTATGGTCTTCCGGGCATATGGTTCGCGCAGATGCTGGCCTTCACGCCCATCGCCTTTCTGGTGCTGATCGGGGTTGTCGAGGGTGTGAGTCCCTCTATGGAAGAGGCCGCGCAGACCCTGCGTGCCGACCGCTGGACGACCTTTGCCACTGTCTCGCTTCCCTTGATGCGGCCGGGGCTCGCCAACGCTTTTCTGTTGGGTTTTATCGAAAGCATGGCCGATTTCGGTAATCCCCTGGTTCTGGGCGGGAACTACGATGTGCTCTCGACCGAGATCTTTTTCGCCATCGTCGGGGCGCAGAACGATCAGGGCCGTGCGGCCGTTCTGGCGCTTGTCTTGCTGGGTTTCACGCTCTCGGCCTTTTACGCCCAGCGCCGCTGGCTCGGTAAGAAGTCCTATACGACGGTGACCGGCAAAGGCGATTCGGGTGTGCATCCCTACCTGCCCAAACGCCTGACCTGGCTTGTCTATGGAGCGGCCGTTCCCTGGGCCGCCCTGACCATTGTTATCTATGTCATGATCGTCTTCGGCGGGTTTGTCGAAACCTGGGGCAGAGACCACAGCCTGACGCTGCGCCACTACATCTCGGCATTCTCTGTCTCATCGGGTGAGGGCGGCCTGCTCTGGACCGGGTCGGCCTGGAATTCCTTTTTCACCACCATGATCATCGCGGGCGTGTCGGCACCCCTGACCGCGGGCATCGGTCTGATCACGGCTTACCTGCTGGTCCGCCAGAAATTCGCGGGCAAGGATAGTTTCGAATTCGGCACCATGTTGAGTTTCGCCATTCCCGGCACGGTCATCGGTGTCAGCTACGTTCTGGCCTTCAATGTTCCGCCGATTGAGCTGACCGGCACCGGGGTCATTCTGGTCATCTGTTTCATCTTCCGGAACATGCCGGTCGGGGTCCGGGCGGGTATCGCCTCCATGAGCCAGTTGGACAAGAGCCTTGACGAGGCCTCTCTGACCCTTGGGGCGACAAGTTTCACGACTGTACGCAAAGTTATATTACCGTTGCTGCGTCCCGCCATTGTCGCGGCTTTGGTCTATAGTTTCGTGCGCGCCATCACGGCCATCTCCGCAGTGATTTTCCTGGTCAGCGCAAACTACGATATGGCGACCTCCTACATTATCGGCCGGGTTGAGAACAATGATTACGGCCTTGCGATTGCCTATTCCTCGGTTCTGATCCTGGTCATGCTTGCGGCGATTTCCATGGTGCAGTTCGCAGTTGGAGAACGGCGCATCAGACGGCGAAACCAAGATGGCGGTGTTGCATCACCTTTGGCGGAGAGTAAGGCGGCATGACAATCGCGAGTAAAGCAGCATCGGTCAGCTTCGACGCCGTTACCAAGGCCTTCGGTCCGGTGGTGGCCGTGGATCAGGTTTCTTTCCGCGTGGAGGCAGGTTCCCTGGTGACTCTATTGGGGCCGAGCGGATGCGGCAAGACAACGACGCTGCGCATGATTGCCGGTCTGGAAATGGCGACTCATGGCCGGATTCTGATCGGTGATGACGACGTGACATCGCTTCCCGCGACGGATCGCGATGTCAGCATGGTCTTCCAGTCTTATGCGCTTTTTCCCCATATGAACGTCCTCGAGAATGTCTCCTATGGTCTTCGCGTCAGTGGTCTGGCGAAACAGGAGGTCGGCGACCGGGCGCACGACGGTCTGGAACTGGTGGGACTGAAGGGTTACGGCGACCGGCTGCCCAGCGAGCTTTCCGGCGGCCAGCAACAGCGCGTTGCGGTGGCGCGGGCGCTGGTATTGGAGCCGCAGGTTCTTTTGTTCGATGAACCCCTGTCGAATCTCGATGCCAAGCTTCGGCGCAGGGTCCGGGAAGAAATCCGGGATATTCAGCAAAACCTCGGCTTGACGTCGGTCTATGTGACTCATGACCAGGAGGAGGCATTGGCGGTTTCGGATCGGATCATCGTGATGAACCAGGCCCGTATTGCGCAGGAGGGCGCGCCCCGCGAGCTTTACGACGAGCCCGCTGATCTCTTCGTGGCTGATTTCATCGGCGACGCCAATCTGCTCGACGCGGAAATCCTGTCGCTCGAGGGCACGGAGGCTCTGGTTTCGCTCGGGGATATCCGACTCAGGCTGCCCGCCAGAGGTCTGGAGACTGGCCCGGTCCGTGTCGCCATTCGTCCTCAGGCGATCACACTGCGCGCTGACGCGCGGGGCGAGAGCCTACGGGGAGTTGTGCGCAAAGCGACCTATCTGGGCAGTCATATCGAATACAGCGTCGAGACGCCGATCGGTGAGCTCTTCGTGATCTCTGGAGACGTTGCCCGGCCCATCGCAAAAGACAGCGATGTTTCGGTCGGTCTGTCCCAACAGGGGGTGACCCTGGTTGGGAGCTGAGGGCCGCCGGGCCATAGGATCGGCGTGCTTCTGAGGGAATTTGGCCAATAGATTGGACAATCCCCTCCTGATTGTGAAAGATCGCATCGCGCTGGCCGGAAATAGGCAGCGGCCTGAATCTCAACAGACCTTGCGACAAAAGACCGGGAAGCGATCATCTTGCAGTATCCTCAGTTACCTCCACTTTTGAGTTTGAAGCGCCTCGCTCCCGGCGAAGATCCCTTTGAAACAGCGGTCGCCGCCGCCCGTGCCGGTGAGGGTGAGGCCGGAGATTTTCACTGGTCTCAACGCTTGGACCGGGTCGAACTGGCCATCGTGCTGGAGCCTGAGCCGCCGGTCGCCGAATCCCTGACCATGCTGCCCCTGGCCATGGTGGCCTTCGGCGATGCGCTGGGCGCCATCGGACCGCCCGTGCTCGCGGTTCACTTTCGCTGGCCTGATGCGGTCGATGTGAATGGTGGCTTCGTGGGCGGTTTCCGCGTGGCAATGGCCGAGGTCGAGAACGACGATCAGGTTCCCGCCTGGCTGGTGATTGGCTTCAGCATCGCGGTTCAGATGGATCTCACGGACGACGCGCCGGGACGCAAAGTCAACGAGACGACGCTCTATGATGAGGGCTGCGGCGATATCACGGCCGATCAGCTTACCGAGAGTTTTGCCCGTCACTTTCTGACCTGGGTCCACCGTTGGGAGGAGGAGGGGTTTGAGCCCGTCCGGCTGGCGTGGCTGGCGCGCCTGAAACAGACCGATGAGCCGAAAAAAGAGATCGACTCCCTGGGCGGACTTCGCCGCGAGGGTTTCGAGACAATGCCTCTGACGCTTGCTTTGGCCGGGCCAGGCTGGGTGTCCCGATCGCATGACTGAGAAGCCCTTGCGTTTTCCGCGCAGCATACGCCTCGACGAATCGGACGTTTCGGTCTTTGATTCCGCCGCGGCGCCCGGAGAATGGGCCGTATCAGGAGCATTTGCCTTCTCGCAACTGACGCCGGAGGATCTGCAGGGGAAAACGCGTCAGGCCTTCGCCCATGGCTTTCTCGGTCTGGAGTCCTTTGGCCGCTCGACCCTCGTCACCGTGACGGACATCGACCGGGAGAGTTATGAGGGCATTATAGACCTCCTGGCCCGGCATTTTGTGGAGCACTACGGCGCACCGGATATTGCCGCCGCACGGCCCGCTGCCGAGGAAGAGGCTGCCTTTGCCGCAAGCCTGTGCGATCATCCGATCAACACCTTGCTGGCTGTGTCGCGCGAACTCGAGGACCGGGGCATCGTCGAGTCTTTCCGCGTCATTACCCCGGAAGGTCCGAAGCCGCACGCGAAGATTTGGGAAATCGTCGAACAGGAGAGCGATCCTGAGGATGATGCCCTTCAGAACGAGAGTTGATATGGAACAGAACGAACAAGCGGGTGGTGCCGAGTTGCCGCCGTCGTTGGATGCCGAGTTTTGGCTGACGAGCGGCTATCATTTGCTGCGGCGCGGCGAAGACGAGCGGCTCTATGTCACCAATGAATACCTTCGCGCATTCTTCCAGCGCCCGGAGATGGCGATCGTTGAGGAATCCTGTGAGTCGGAGCGGGCGCTGCACGCGCAGCTTCTGGAAGATCCGCGGCAAAAAGTGACCACGGCACGGCTCGCGGAGCTGCAGGACCCGGATGCGCGTGATAACTATCAGATCGTCTTGGGATTTCGCGACGTCCTGATCGCCGAGAAGACGCTCGAGGCAGCCTATCTCAGGATTTTGCGGGAAGGTGTAACGGTTCCGCCGCTTTTTATCGATCAGATGGTGCATGCCATCCTGCGGAACATTCTCGAGGGCCGGAACGACGCCTTCCGCGCGCGGGCGGCGGAACTGCTGTTCCGGAGTCAAAAGGTCAGCATCCAGGACAGCGGGATCATGCTGGCGGACGAGGAAATCGTCGAGATGTATACCCGCGACGGCGGCTTCGGGTCTCTGGGCAAACTGCTTGCCGACAATGCCACGCCGATGCGCTCCGTCGAGCTGGACGTGCTGAGTGCCGAGAACGCCGAGATTTATTGGCCAAGAAGCGACAGCTTCGACACCGTGATCGATGTGAGCTTTACCCGGCCCGGCCTGGATGCGCTCTGCCGCGTGCTCGAGGCCTGGGTTTTCCATTTCTTGTCCGTCGAGGTGACGATCTATCCGGTTCAGCAGATCAGCGACCCCAAATGGTCCTGGCATATCGGCTTGGACGCGGAAGCCAATCAGATCCTGAACGATCTCTATAACGGCGAAGAGATCGAGGAGTCGCGCAACGCACGCCTGCTCAGTCTCTTCCGGCTCGAGTTTCAGGATACCGGTGACATGCGCCCCGACCTGGAGGGCAAACCGGTTTATCTGGGCATGGCCATGACGGCTGGAGAGCTCTTGAAGCTGAAGCCACAGAACCTCTTGATGAATTTGCCCATTGCCCGTGCGGTATAGGGGCTGCATCACAGGCGGCTGTTTGACTCGGGCGTTATGCAGATCAAAGCGTGCATGAAGTTCCGGACTTCACCTGAAAGGCGAGATTTGCGCTTCAGTGCATTGGAATTTTAGGGCCTGATCAAGTATAGTGGGAGGTCTGCGGTATATGATCCCGCGTGCAGAAAAGACGCGGGAAACGCAGATTTTAAGATACTTCTCTCCAGCAGGCTGGCCGGCAGTCCCTGGAACAACTTTTTTTTTGTGTGTTAATGGAATATCCGGCGCTCCCGCCGTGTTGGTTAAGCGGACGTGGGGTGCAAGGAACAAACAATGCCCAGCATGCGCATGCAGCTCTTAGGTGGTTTCCGTTTCGAAACCGATGACGGCCGTCCAATTGCCGTGTCGGCGAAGAAGGCGCGTGCGCTGCTCAGCTATCTCTCCCTGAACCAGGGCATGCCCCAGTCCCGCGACATGCTGGCGTCATTGTTCTGGGGGAACAGCGGCGATGCCCAGGCGAGGTCCAGCCTGCGTCAGTCATTGATGACACTGCGCAAATGCCTGCCGTCGGAAGACGCCGACGCGTTGCAGTCAGACAGCGAATTCGTGACCCTGAGCGAGGCGGCCGTCAGGGTCGATGCCCTGGAATTTCAACGCCTCGTTCAAGATGACACCGTCGACAATCTGACACATGCCATCGCCCTTTATCGTGGAGACCTGCTGCAGAATCTGACGGTCACGGCGCCGGAGTTCGAGGACTGGCTGGTCAGCGAGCAACGCCGTTATCGGCAGATGGCGTTGGGGGCGATGGAGCGCTTAAGCGAACTGCTGGAGCGTGACGGCCAGATGGATCGCGCCGTTGAGGTTGCCTCCGCCCTGGTCAGTCACGATGCTCTCAATGAGGAGGGGCACCGCAGGCTCATTACACTGCTTGCGGATCAGGGTAAGCTGAACGATGCCCTGCGTCAGTATCAGATCTGTAAGGACGTACTGCGCAAGGAGCTGGACGTTGCGCCGGCAACCGAGACCGAGGAGCTTCAACGCAAGATCCTGGAGCGTCGGCGCTATGGAGCGAAAGCTGCGGATACTGAGGTTGCGGGACCTGAACAGACTGCAAAGGCGGTCTCGGGTCAAACTGAGCCTACCGAACGGCCATCCGTTGTCCATCCCGAGACCGATGGGACTTTCAAAGGCCCGGAGCGCCGGCGGCGGGCCACCGACCTGCCGCAACCGGATGCGCCGGCGGCTGAGCTGCGCCATGTGGCGGTGATGTTTGCCGATCTGTCGAACTTTACGGCTCTGTCCGGACAGCTCTGGGCGGAAGACATGCATCGGCTGCTCAATCGTTACTTCGACGTGACTGACGAGGTCATCACACAGTTTGGCGGCACGATCGACAAACACATGGGCGACAACGTCATGGCGATCTTCGGGGCGCCCGTTGCCCACAGCGATGACTCCGAACGGGCGATGCGTGCGGCCCTGGACATCCGTCAGCGTATCGCGGCGCTGTCGGAGGAAGTTGGTCATGAGCTGAAAGTTCATGTCGGCATGGCCAGCGGACAGGTGATTGCCAGCAAGACCGGCAGCCGCCTGCACCGTGCCTATACGGTGCTTGGGGAATCCGTCAACCTCGCGGCCCGCCTTCAGGATCTTGCCGGACCTTCTGAGATCGTCGTTTCGGATAGCTTTTACCAGTCTGTCGCTCATGCGGTGGAAGGCGAGCTGATGGATGGTCTCTTGATCCACGGCATCCCGAGCGAGACCAGAGCCTGGCGGCTGGGCCAGCTGCGGCAGGAGCGGGACGAGAGCCAGGAGACAAGCTTTGTCGGGCGGGAAATCGAACTGGAGCAATTCGCCGGCATCGCGCGCAGCTGCGTGCAGTCAGGTAAAGGGCGTGTGGTCTATCTGCGCGGCGAGGCCGGTATCGGTAAAAGCCGTTTATCGAACGAGTTGCAGAGGATTGCCCGGCGGGAAGGCTATGCCTGCCACATGGGGCGTCTCCAGGATTTCGGTTCCGAACGTGGCCGCGGGGCCCTGAAGAACTTAGCCCTGTCCCTGCTTGATCTGCCTTGGGGGGCCCAGGCCAGAGCCGTGGATGCGGCTTTTGAAGATGCTGTCTTAAAAGGCTGGCTGCCTCAGGATGCCCGCGCTTTTCTCTATGACTTCCTGGACATGCAGCAGCCGGCCGAGCTTGAACCGCTTCATACAACGATTGAAAACGCATCGCGGTTGAGCAGCAAGATCCAACTCTTGTCCAGCCTGATCGAACGCTGCTGCCTGGAGCAGCCGGTGATGATTCTGGTTGACGATATCCATTGGGCAGATGACCGCACGCTTGCGATCCTCGCTGGTGTTGCTGCGCAGCTGCGAGACGCGCCTGTCATTCTTTTGATGACGTCGCGTGTCATCGAGGATCCCCTGGACCGCAGCTGGCGCGCGAGCGCGCAGGGCGTGCCTCTGACGACACTGGATTTGATGCCGCTGTCGAGTGACGAATGCACGGTGCTGTCCCGCCAGTACCTGGATGTGGACGACGCCTACGCGCGGGCCTGTATTGCGCGCTCCGAGGGCAACCCCTTGTTCCTGGATCAGTTGCTGCGTGCCTACGGTCATGAGACCAGAGAACTGCCGGGCTCGATCCAGTCCATTGTTCTGGCACGTCTGGACGTCTTATCCGCCCGCGAAAAACATGCTCTCAACGTTGCTTCGGTCCTGGGACAACGGTTCAATCTTGCTGACCTGAGAGAGGTCCTTGGCGATGCGGAATACAATTGCGGGCACCTTACGGAAATCGCGATCCTGCGTCCCGAGGGCGATAACGAATTCGCTTTCTGCCATGCGCTGATCCACGAGGCCATCTACGGCGCCATTCTGAAGTCCGAGCGCGATAAGATGCATATCGAGGCATCGAAGCTTTTCGAGGGCACGAACGCTATTCTCTACGCCGATCATCTGGATCGGGCCGAGAGCCCCGAAGCTGCCGCCGCGATCCTGCAGGCCGCCCGTCATTCAGCCGCGAAGTATCACTTCGGCACCGCGCTTGAACTTGCGTCGCGCGGGCTTGAGCGGTCCCGCGACCGGGTGTTGAGCTATGATCTCTCGCTGCTCAGCGGATTCCTCCTGCGCGTACCGGGCAGTGTCAGCAAATCTGTCGAGGTTTACGAACGCGCTTTGAATTATGCCGACAGCGACGCCGAGAAATGCCGCGCCTGGACAGGCATGGCGGAAGGCCTGCGTCTGATCAGCAAGTTTGATCAGGCCCTGGATGTGCTCGCAAAGGCCGAGGAGGCGGCACTGAACTGCGGTGACGACCGCAGCCTTGCCCGGATCTATTCCCTGACCGGCGCTGTTTACTTCCCGCTGGGCCGGCTGGACGAGTGCCTTGAGGCCCATGAGGGCGCAATCCTCGCTGCACAGCGCAGCGGTTCGGTCCTGGATGAAGCGCGGGCGCTGAGTGGACTGGGAGACGCCTACTACCAGCGTGGCTGGTTCAAAACCGCTTACGGCTACTTCGACAAGTGCATTGATCTCTGTGAGCGGGAAAACGTCCGCGAACTGCTCTGCACGAATCTGCCCATGCGTGCGATCATCGCTTTTTATCTGCTTGATCTTGAGCGGACTGAAGAAGACGCGCTCAGGGCGGTTGAGATCGCCTTGCAGGTCAATAACTACCGCGCGGAGATGTTGGCGCATTTGGTCATCGGTCCGACGATGCTCTACATGGGAAATCCCGCGGGCTCCTATGAGCATGTTGAGCGGGCTTACCTGCTGGCACAGCAGTTGGGGTCGAGCGTATTTGAGGGGGAAAGCCTCATGCACAAGGTGCAATCGTTGGCCAGGCTGGGGCAGACCGAAGCGATCGAGGAACGCTTGTTGGAGGCCTATCGTGTGGCTTCCAGCGCCCGGACCTACGGCGCTGCATGGATCCTCTCCGCGCTTGCCGTTGAAACCAAGGATGTGGCTCTGAGGAAATGGGCGCTGATCGAGGGTGAAGTGCTGTTGCAGGAACGCTGTGTCAGCCACAACTATCTGCACTTTTACCAGAACGCCATTGACGCCGCTTTGGATGGTGGCGACTGGGATGAAGCGGACCGTTATGCCACTGCGCTGGAGGCTTATTCGAAAAGCACCGAGCCCACGCCCTGGAGTGCCTTCTACGTGGCCCGGGGACGCGCACTTGCCGACTTCGGACGCGGTCTGCGCGACGGCGCTGAACTGGAAAGCCTGCGTGAACTGAGCGAGGATGCCGAGCGCGTCGGGCTAGTGTCCGCAATACCGCGCTTGCAGCAGGCACTGGTCGAGGCCAACGCCCTGAGCGATGCTACGCTGTAGAGCCCGGCGCCCCCGGGAACTTGGCACTCCTGGGGAACTGGTCGTGCGGGATCTTGGTCGCGCGGCAACCTGGTATGACCGTGATGCGGCGCCCAAAGGCGCAAAAGCACATGCGGGTGGCTTTTTTATCCGCCGGTAACGCTCATGTGACGGCCGACGGCAGGTTGATTGTGCTCGCGGTCGATGATGAAGTCATGACCCTTCGGCTTGCGCGTGATGGCTTCGCGAATGGCAGCTTCAAGGACGGCATTGTCGTCGCTCTCGCGCAGGGGAATGCGCAGATCGGCCGCGTCTTCCTGACCAAGGCACATATAAAGCGTACCTGTGCAGGTCAGCCGGACCCGGTTGCAGCTTTCGCAGAAGTTATGGGTCAGGGGCGTGATAAAGCCGATCCGTTGCCCGGTCTCAATCACGTCAACATAGCGGGCGGGACCGCCGCTGTTGTGCGAGCTCTCGTTGAGCGTCCATTTCTGCTCGATGCTGGCGCGTAACTGGCTGAGCGGAAGGTATTGATCGACCCGCTCGACTTCGCCGATGTCGCCCATGGGCATCACCTCGATGAAGGTCAGATCAAAGCCTTCGTCGCCGCACCAGGAGATCAGCTTATCAACCTCGTCGTCATTCACGCCTTTCAGCGCGACGGTGTTGATCTTGACCTTCAGGCCGGCTTTTTTGGCGGCATCGAGGCCCATCATGACCTTGTCGAACTTGCCCCAGCGGGTGATGGCGGCAAATTTATGGGCATCCAGGGTGTCCAGGGACACATTGATCCGGCGCACGCCCAAATCCGCCAGTTCGTCGGCGAATCGGCTCAGTTGACTGCCGTTGGTGGTCAGCGTCAGCTCTTCCAGCTCGCCGCTTTTCAAATGCTGCGACAGCCCACGGAACAGATGCATGATATTGCGTCTCACCAGAGGCTCGCCACCGGTCAGGCGGAGCTTCTTGACGCCGAGATGAATGAAAGTCTCGCAGAGACGTTCCAGCTCTTCGAGACTCAAAACCTCGGATTTCGGCAGAAACGACATGTCTTCCGACATGCAGTAGGCACAGCGGAAATCGCAGCGGTCTGTGACGGAAACACGCAGATAGTTAATCTTGCGTTGAAAGGGATCGATCAATGGCGCCGACAAGATGAGCTCCCATGAAATACGCATTTGCTGCGTTTGATGTTGGCATTTTACCGAATATTCTCAAGGAGTCTATGGCTCCCGGAGGTAGAATTCCCCAGATTTTCCGCATGGTGGGAAACTGCTGTTTTTAGCCGTTTGATTGCGGAACACGTCGTAAAACCTCTATTCCTTTGCCGCCTGTTTCGATACGGACTCGTTCGTCTACATCCCGCCAGGGTTCAATGGTGACGAGCATGTGGTGTCCCGAGGCGTGAACCACCCTTTCCTGGTCAAGGACAATGGCCACGTGGCCCGGCCAGTAGATCAGATCGCCGCGGCGCATGGGATAGTTGCCGTCCTCTCCGGGGATCTCGATTCCCAGCGTTTTCGCCTGCATGTAGGTGTCACGCGGGCAGGCCCGGCCGCTGCGGGCGAGCGAGACCTGCACCAGTCCCGAGCAGTCGATTCCCATATTGCCTTTGCCCCCCCAGAGATAGGGCACTTCCAGGAATCTCAGGGCTGTGGCCACGAAATCGGGCTCATGGGCATCGATCGTCATCAGGTGGTCGGAATAGATCCATCCGCCGGTCGAGAGCAGGCTAAAGCGTTGATACTGATCAGTGACCGTCACCTGCGCAGCCATGTTGAGGGTCGCAATCGGCGGGGTTTTGATATCCGGTTCCGGATAGAGGAAGCTCCGCAGAACACTGACGCAATCGGTTGCCACAGTGACTTCGTCACGCAGAGCGGAGGTGCGAACGTAGCCGACATAGCCGTCGAATTCGCTCTGAAGCCACGAATAACCGCCGGCTTCATCGTAGACCTGCACGGTCTCTCCGGCCAGCAGCTGACTGTCTTGAGGACTGTTCGCGCTTGGATTGCGCAGTAGCGGCGCACCGCACTGCACGACCTGTGCCTGACGGCCCATCACGAACCTCCGCGCATCCACCTTACCTTCCAGATAGCTGGCTGCGAGGTCGTCACGGTAACAATTCACCCGTGGGTCCAGTTTTGAATCTACGGCAACTGACATGAGGCACTTTTTTTCTTGAGCACGATCGTTCCTGACCTAAAACAGCGAAATTCGCAAAGCCTTGTCTACCTGCACAATAAGGAGCCTGCGCCACGTTTTCACTGATTTAGCTCAAACGATCAGACTCTGTTTGCCTCAATATTTCGCTAATTTTACCGTTTTCTCCAATAGCTGTAATGAAAAAATCGCTCTGCTGTTCGATTGTATTTTTCTATTAAACTGACGAGTACCGCGGGTTCTTGGCCTTTAGGACGCTTATCTGTGATTTAACTTGTGGCTGCAGCCTTGCCTTGTGCGGGTGCGGATGTCTGTGATCTCATTGCGCAATCCCGGTCAGGCACCCATTTGTGTCACCGGGCCGGGATCAAACAAGACTTGATGGAAGTAAGGTTCTGAATGAGCAGTCAATCCTCGAAAGATGCGAACGAGGCAGTCCCTGTGACACCAGCGGGGAATGGGGCCTCAGCCGGGCATGCGGCGACAGTCGGCAGCGCTGCGCGAGGGCGTGCGAAGCTTAAGGATCCGGAACTTCTCAGCGAGTTTCTGGTGCGGCCGGATCCGGCTGACCCACGCCTGACCGAGCGGATCTCCGGGATCGACCAGGATGGCACGGCGATTGAAACAGCGGTCGTGGTGGAGCGCCCCTTGACCCTTTATCTGAATGGTCAGGAAATCGTCACCATGATGACGATCAACGACTATCCGGACTATCTGGCGGTTGGCTACCTGCTGAATCAGAACATGCTGCGCCCGGACGATGTCATCACGGACATCGATTACGACGAGGAGCTGGAGTTGGTCGTGGTCCGTACCGAGCGGGAAACCGACTACGAGGAAAAGCTCAAAAAGAAGACCCGGACTTCGGGTTGCGCGCAGGGCACGGTTTTCGGCGACCTGATGGAGAAGTTTGAGGACATCGAGCTCTCGGCCGACGCTCTCTTAAAGACATCATGGCTCAACAGCCTGAACCGCAAGATTAATTCCGCGCCCAGCCTCTATCTTGAGGCCGGCGCCATTCACGGCTGTGCCCTCTGTGTCAAAGACCGTCCTTTGCTCTACATGGAGGACGTGGGCCGGCATAACGCCGTTGATAAGATCGCGGGCTATATGTTTCTGAAGGGCATCGCGCCGGAGGATAAAATCTTCTATACGACGGGACGTTTGACCTCGGAGATGGTCATCAAGACCGTGCAGATGGGCATACCGATCCTGGTTTCACGCTCCGGCTTCACGGCTTGGGGCGTGGACCTGGCGCGCCAGGCCGGTCTCACTCTGATCGGCCGCTCCAAGGGCAAGCGCTTCCTGGCCCTCTCGGGTCTGGACCGGATCGAGCACGACTTCGATGCCTCGACCGCCGGTGAGGAAGATAAACGCCATCAGCGCAAGTCGAGCCGCAGCCATGACGAGTCCTGAGGCTTTGAAACAGGATGTTCCTGCCGTGGCCGGCGTGATTCTGGCGGGCGGTCAATCGCGCCGTATGGGGGGAGGCGACAAATGTCTGAGACCGCTCGGCGGCAGGCCTATTCTGGCGCAGATCATTGAGCGGGCCGCTCCCCAGGTCGGCCCTTTGGTTTTGAACGCAAATGGCGACCCCGCACGCTTTGCGGACTACAAATTGCCTGTCGCGGCTGACGTGATCGAGGGTTTCGCGGGCCCGCTGGCAGGAATCCTCACCGGAATGGATTGGGTTGCCGACCGGGCGCCGGAGGCGGAGTGGATGGCGAGCTTCGCAAGCGATGCGCCCTTTTTCCCAAGGGATATGGTCGCGGTAATGCTTTTAGCTGCCGAAAGGGCAGGGGCCAATCTCGTCTGCGCCCAATCAAATGGTCGCAATCACCCGGTCTTTGGTCTCTGGTCGATGGCGCTGCGTGAAGATCTGCGTCAGGCCGTGGTGGAGGAGGGTTTGCGCAAGGTGGATATCTGGACGGCACGGCATAAGCTCGTGTCCGTCGGCTTTGAGCCTGTGAAAACGGACGCCGGAGCGCTTGATCCTTTCTTCAATACCAACCGTCCCGATGACCTGCTCGAGGCAGAGGCTTTCGCGGGGGCTGAGTTGTAAAGCGTCTTGATCGCTCTGCGACAAAGCGGGCTTGCCGATCAACTCACCCGGTACACGAAGAAAATTACACGCAGATGCGGTTCGCCAATGGTGTAGGCGCGCACGGCCTTGGTCTGCTCGATCAGTTTCCATTTGCCGCTGTCCGCGAGGCTATCCTGCATTTCCTTGAAGCCTTGCTCCCAATAGATGTCATCGCGGACACTGAAGATCATGTGGCCGCCCGGTCGGGTGATCCGGAGTAACTCGTCGAAGCTCGACGCCGGCGCATGGCCTTCGGTAAAGACACCGGTTGAAATCACGCCGTCGAACCGCTGGTCGTCGAAGGCCAGCGCGCCGCCGAGCTTCATTTGCATCAGATCCCGATAGGCTTCGGTTTTCGCCGCCTGATCGAGCATTTCCCGGGAGAGATCGATGCCTGTCAGATTGCGGTAACCAAGCACGGCCAGACTCTCGCCACCGAAGCCCGTACCCGCACCGGCGTCCAGAATTTCGGCCTCTGTCGAAGGGATGTGCCGGGCGACGAACCCTGTAAGCAGAAAGGGCAGGCGGTAACCGCTGCCGGCGGTGTCGGCGTCGTAACTGGCGGACCACTTGTCGTATTCGGCTTCCAGTGCGGCTTCGCCACCGGTCTCGTAAATGCTTGCAAGCGGGTTGTCGGACTCTTTTCCGGTCATCAGCGCGACCTTTCATCGAGGTTTTAGCTTACCAAGAGTGGTATCTCACGGAACAGAGGACAGGTCCAATTCCATGAACTGCATCACGTCCCGCAGTTCCGGCGGACAGTCATAGTAGGGTTCGATCCGGCGAAATCCGAGGGAACTGTACAGCGCTTGGGTCTCATGATGCCGAATGCCGGTATCCAGGCGCAGGGTCTGATACCCCCAGTGCCTGGGCGTCCGAAATAAGCCGGCGGCAGAGCTGCCGGGCGATGCCGTGCCCGCGATAGTCGGGATCAACAAACAGCCGCTTCATCTCGCAGACCCCGGGCTGCAGTCCCTGCAGCATGATGCAGCCCGCCGGCTGGGGCCGTCCAAACATGCCAAGAGCATAAAACCTGTAGGGCGGCGCGCGTGCAGGAGGTGGAGGCGTCCCATGAGGCCTTCCCAGCGCGCAGGGGCGTAAAAGGCATCATTTTCCCAGTCATGCTCGGGGTAGCGCGCGCAGAGCCAGGCCCGAAAGTCCCGGCAGAGCGCGATCACCGCATCGAGAGCCGCCGACTGGCTTTTGGATTTGCGACTGCTCACCATTTCTCCAGGTTAGACCAGCCAAGGCCGGGGTTCGAGCTTGACGCTCGAGAGGCCTGGTGTTTTGCGCCCGGGAGAGAGCTATGCGCAGCTGAATTTATTTTTGACTTGTTCGCTTTAAAATCAAAGATTAACGCCTTGTTAACTAACGAAAATACGAAATTGCGCCGTTTTCTCTCGAGCTATGCAGGCGCCGCAATACTGCAATGCACCATTGCATGCGAATTCATCTTGAAAACGCAATAGAAAAGAAAGAAATAGGCTTCAGTGTGCAACTGCGAAAACGCAGTTTTTTATGGAGTAGAAACAATGACTGAGACCTTTGGCCTGCGCGGCCTGATCAACGCCTACATCATCGACCCGCTGTGGCGTCTGCAGAAGCGCAACGAACTGCGTCGTGACATGGAAGCTATGGACTCCCGTGCCCTGAACGACATCGGCATTTCGCGTGCGGATATCTCCCGGATCGTCAACGAAGCCTATCCCGCTGGTGCAACGCGCACTGGTCGTCGGGTTTCTGTTTCCGGTGCCCACGCTGCATAACTGCAGCCCGGCTTTGGAACGGCGGCGCCAGTTGGGCGCGCCGTTCGGTGGCAGGAGGAGATAACTATGTTCGGTTCTGATGATTCTGGGGGTGTCGTGACCCGCACCGGCCTCGGCTATGTTGCCGCACTGGTGATCGTGGGTTTGCTTGTCACCGCATTTGCCTGATGGTGGATGGCAATCGACGTAGGTCGAGGCATCTGCCAAACAGGCTCTCGCCTGATGGTGAGACAAGACGAAAGCCCGCACAGCGCGGGGACTTCGGAAGAAACCGGCACTGGATCTGATCCGTGCCGGTTTTTTGATTCTTTACCCGGCGACGTTCTGGTGCCCCGGGAGCGCTTCGTATAGGGCCTTGTCCCCTGCAGCTTCGTCCCGGACCCACTCCAAAAAAGCTTTGATCTTCGGTTGCCTGGCGTTTTGAGGCGGATAGACGGCATAGTGGTGAAACGCCGTCGGCATATCCAGACTGCTGGAGAAGGGCTTCACCAGCCGTCCCGCCGCAAGATCCGCGATCACGAAGGCCCGCGCAGCCACCACAACGCCCAAACCCCCGATCGCAGCACTGACGGCCATATCATCCATGGAAAAGCGGATGCCCCGGGTCGTATCCACGCCTGTCACGCCGGCATAATCGAGCCATCTCGGCCAGCTCGGCGCGGAATCGCTCTCCATCACCCAATCGACGTGCAGCAAGGCCTGTTCACGCAAATCCTGCGGTTCGGCCAGTTTATGAGGCGGTGCAACCAACGCTGGGCTGCAAACGGGAAAGGCGACGTCCTTAATCAGAAGCTCGCTGGTGAACTGCCCATATTCGCCTTTGCCATAGCGCAAGGCGACATCCACGTTCCCGCGGCTGAAATCAGCCAACTGGTTCGAAGCGTCGATCCTTACTTCGATGTCCGGATAGCTTTGCCGGAAGCGCTCCAAACGGGGCAGAAGCCATCGCATGCCAAAGGAGGGGCTGACGCTCACCGTCAGGATTCCCGGATCGTGATGCGCCTGCAGGCTTCGTATGCCTTCGTGAAGGCTGTCGAAGCCGTTGCGGATGGCGGGCAGGGCGGCCCGGGCCGCTTCGCTTAAGGCAAGGGCGCGCGTGGTCCGGATGAAAAGCTGGACCCCCAGCGTGGCTTCCAGTTGCTTGATCTGCTGGCTGACGGCGGCCGGGGTGACGTTCAACTCCTCGGCGGCCTGGCGAAAGCTGAGATGGCGCGCCGCAGCCTCGAAGGCACGGAGGCTATTCAGAGGTGGGAGTTTGTGTTTCATATGTTTTATTAATTAGAAAAACTAATTAATAAACAAGAAGATCTCGTTTGTCCATCACCGCTTTTAGACACATCTCTAGATCCTGTTAGTGAGAGACGAAGGGCCTGTGCGTCGTGTGCTGTCGACCCCTCTTTACAAGACCTGGAGAAAGCAGATGCTGGATAATGTCATTGGTAAGGTAAGCTACATAGTTCGCGACGCGGCGCGTCCGGTTATTCATATCGGTGAGGCAGGTGACAGGCCGGAGCGGTCCGCTGAGTACGTGGCGCAATCCGTGCCCATCTTCAATGCTCGTGAACTGGAGGAAACCCCCTCATTGAGTGCCGAGGGCTTTGCTCTGCTCCATCACCCGACCGGGGTAAAAGACTTCAGCGACAGCCGTGAGGTTGAGAGCAGATACTATGATGAGGTCGTCGATCTGGTGAAGTCGGAGACCGGCGCCTCGCTGGTGATTCCCTTCGATCATACGACTCGGGTCGATGCGCCGACGGACGGTGTCCGCGGTCCGGCGCGCCACGTGCACAACGACTACACGCCAAAATCCATCGCACAGCGAAGCATCGATCTGCTGGGCGAAGCGAAGGCGGCAAAAGCGCTGGAGGGGCGGGTTGCGCAAGTCAACGTCTGGCGGCCCCTGGAAAACCCGGTGAAAACATCACCTCTGGCCCTGATCGACGCCCGCACGCTGGCACCGGAAGACCTGGTTGCCACCGATCTGATCTTTCCGGACCGGATCGGAGAGATTTACAGTGTGGCCTACAATCCGGAGCATCGCTGGCTGCATTTTCCGGAGATGACACCGGAGGAAGTCTTGCTGATCAAAGGCTACGATTCGGCGGGTTACGACCCGGCAGGCGACGGGACCGCCCGCTTCAGTCCGCATACGGCCTTCGAATTGCCCCGCGCGGCCGGTTTCGTGCCGCCCCGCAAGTCGATCGAAATCCGAACCATGGCGTTCTTCGGTCTGAACGCTTAACTGGAACCTTAAGTTGGGGGAACATGACAAAGGACCAGAAACCCTACACAGGCAGCTGTCTCTGCGGAGCAGTCAGCTACGAAATCACCGGTCCCTTGCGGCCGGTGGTTGCCTGTCACTGTAACCAGTGCCGGAAAACTTCCGGACATTATGTGGCCGCGACCCAGGGGCGTTGGGATCACTTGCATTTGAAACAGGAAGACGGGCTTGCCTGGTTTCGTTCCTCCGAGACTGCGAGCAGAGGGTTCTGCAGGGAGTGCGGCAGCAGCCTATTCTGGCGGCGACATGGCGATGAATTCTTTTCCATCATGGCTGGCACGATTGACTCACCCACGGGCCTCAGCGTGGCTTGCCACATTTTTGCCGATACCAAGGGCGACTACTACCAGATACCGGACGACGTTCCGGTCGCTGAGCTGGACGACCTGGAGGCCTTGAAGCCTTAGGTGCCGCCCGATCTTTCCCCTTGAACTGGCGGCACCCCGACTCTGGTGGGCTTTGGAGGACTAACTCGGGCCCTCTGCAATTTCATGGGCCCGGATCATCTCCAGCAGCTCGTCTTTCAGCAGAATGCGCTGTTTCTTCAGATCTTCCATGGCGAAATCGCCACGGGCCTCGATTTCCTGCTCAATACGGCGGATTTCCCGATCGACTTCGTGATATTCGTCGAAGAGTTTCGCAAAATGGGCGTTCGAGATTTTCAGTGCGTGGATGGCGTCTTCATGCTCCGGCAGGTCATGCCTCAGGTCGTGGTGTTCTCCGTACATATCATCTCGCTTTGCCGTGTGGTTATTGCAAAGAAGTTTAGTGGATCGAGAGATGCAGGCTTTGATGTGGCTCAACTTCGGAGAGTGGCACGCGGATGCCTCCAAAGGAAAAGGCCGCCGCGGAACTCCCCAAGCGGGAGTAACGCAACGGCCCGACTTCCCTGTTGATCGAAGCTTTAGGCTTTAACCTGCAAGCGATTTTCCGGTCGAGCCCAAGTCATCGAAGGCCTGCTTCAGGCGCGCGACCATCGATTCTTCGCCTTTGCGTAGCCAGACGCGCGGATCGTACTGCTTCTTGTAGGGTTTATCGTCGTCCGGATCGATCTGGTACTTAAACGCCCGGTCGTTCTCTTCAACATACTTGCCGACCGCTTCAGCGAAGGCGAACTGCGTGTCGGTGTCGATGTTCATCTTGAAGACACCGTAGCTGACGGCCTCGGTAATCTTGGCTTTTTCCGAGCCCGAGCCACCGTGGAACACGAAGTCGAAGTGCTTGTCCGCACCGCCGAGCGTTTTTTGCGCCAGCTCCTGGGAGTGGGCCAGTATTTCAGGCCGCAGAACCACGTTGCCTGGCTTGTAGACACCATGCACGTTGCCGAAGGCAGCCGCGACCGAGAAGTGGCCGATCGGCGAGAGCAACTCGTGTGCCCGCATGACCTCTTCCGGCTGGGTGTAAAGCTTGCTGTTGTCGATCTGGTCGACGTCCTGGCCGACACCGTCTTCCTCGCCGCCGGTGACACCCAGCTCGATCTCCAGACTCATGTCGATCGGCGCCAGGCGCTTGAGGATACGTGCGCATTCCGCGAGGTTTTCTTCGATCGGCTCCTCGGAGAGATCGAGCATGTGGGAGGAGAAGAGGGGGCGGCCGGTTCGGGCATATTCCTCTTCACTGGCGGCGATCATGCCCTCGACCCAGGGGATCAGCTTGCGGTTGGCGTGATCGGTGTGCAGAACCGCGCAGACGCCGTAGGCCTTGGCGACAGTATGTACGTGCCGGGCTGCCGAGATCGCACCCAGAACCTTGGCCTCCTCACTGTCTTTAATGCCTTTGCCGGCAAAGAACTGCGCGCCGCCGCCGGAGAGCTGGATGATAACATCCGAGCCGGCAGCCGCGGCGGCTTCCAGGACTGCGTTGCAGCCGTGCGTGTTGACGATGTTGACCGCTGGCAGCGCGTAACCGCCGTCCTTGCAGGCTTTGACCAGGGCCAAATAGTCGGATCCGGTGACCACACCTGCTTCCAGGCCGGTCGTTTTCGTTGAAGGTACAGCTGACATCTCAACCCCATATTCTCGTGGTGAAACCGTTAGGCCGACAGCATTCTGGCCGGTTCACGGCTGGCTGACTGATATTGATTCAGTATGTTTGGGCACAGTCTTGCCGGGCAGGACTGCGCGATGGCCGGAATTTATCTGACCAGGCGCTCCAACGCACGCGATTCTCGCAGGCTCACGCGTTAAATATGGCCGAGATTACACTTCACCGCGGAAGGCCCCGATAAATCCTGTCCTGATCTATCGGGGGCTCTCGAAATTAACCAAACCGGTCAGCGGCCCCACTCTCTGCGGCGGACCTGCGCCTACTGTGCCGCCACGGCTTGAACCGGTTCGATCCGGGCCGCACAGAACTTGAACTCGGGAATTTTCCCGAAGGGATCGAGCTGTGGGTTGGTCAGGACGTTGGCGGCTGCCTCCGCGAAGCAGAAGGGGATGAAGAGCATTCCCTCGGGCACGTCCCCGTCTTGGCGGACCTTGAGCAGGATCGTGCCGCGCCGGGTCTGGACCTGGACGTAATCGCCCGGCTCCACGCCCATGCGCAGAATATCGCGCGCATTCACCATCACGACGGCTTCCGGCTCCAGCGTGTCGAGCGCGGTGGCCCGGCGGGTCATGGCGCCGGTGTGCCAGTGCTCGAGCATCCGTCCCGTGGTCAGGACCATGGGATAGTCGTTGTCCGGCAATTCATCCGGCGGAATCAGCTTGGCGGGAACGATCTTGCCGCGGCCGCTGGTGGTGGGGAAGCCGTTGACAAAGATGATCTCGTTGCCCGGCTCATCCGGCGCATCGCAAGGGTAGGTCACCGAGTCCTCGCGCTCCAGGCGGTCCCAGGTGATGTTGTTCAGCGACGGCATGACCTGCGCCATCTCGGCGAAAACGTCCTTGGGATGCAGATAGCTCCAGTCGAGGCCGATACCCTGGGCCAGGGCCTGGGTAATCCACCAGTCCTGACGGGCCTCGCCAGGAGGCGGCACGACCTGCCGGGCCAGCTGGACCTGACGGTTGGTGTTGGTGAAGGTGCCGGTCTTTTCCGCATGGGCCGAGGCCGGCAGGATCACGTCCGCGTGCCAGGCGGTCTCGGTCATGAAAATATCCTGAACCACCAGATGCTCGAGCTTTGCGAGGGCTTGCCGGGCGTGGTTCTGATCCGGGTCGGACATCGCCGGGTTCTCGCCCATGATGTACATGGCTTTGACCTGGCCGTCGTGGATCGCGTTGATGGTCTCCACCACGGTCAGACCGCGTTTCGGATCCATGGGTTTTCCCCAGAAGGATTCGATGGACTCACGCACCTCGTCCTTCTCGACCGAGCGGTAATCCGGATAGAACATCGGGATCAGGCCGGCGTCGGATGCCCCCTGAACGTTGTTCTGACCGCGCAGGGGATGCAGCCCCGTGCCGGGCCGGCCGACCTGGCCCGTGATCAGCGCTAGCGTGATCAGGCAGCGCGAGTTATCGGTGCCGTGCACATGCTGAGAGATGCCCATGCCCCAGAAGATGATCGAGGTGCGGGCGGTCGCATAGGTGCGTGCGACGTCCCGGATGACGGCGGCTTCAATGCCGCACACCTTCTCCATCTCCTCCGGCGAATAGTCTTTCACCCGCTCCTGGAGATCCTCGAAGCCCTCGGTATTGGCTTGCACGTATTGCCGGTCATAGAGCTCTTCCTCGATGATCGTGTAGAGCATGGCGTTGAGTAGTGCCACGTCGCGGCCCGCTTTGAACTGCAGGCTATGGCTGGCATAGCGCGAGAGGTTCTGGGCGCGCGGATCCATGATGATCAGTTTGGTGCCGCGCTTGGCCGCCCGCTTGAAGTAGGTCGCTGCCACCGGGTGGTTCTGCGCGGGCCGTGCGCCGATGACGATGGCACACTCCGCATCGTCGATGGCCGTAAAGGGCGCGGACACCGCACCGGAACCGACCGTTTCCATCAGGGCAGCCACGGAGGAGGCATGGCAGAGCCGGGTGCAGTGGTCGACGTTGTTGCTGCCGAAGCCGGTGCGCACCAGTTTCTGGAAGAGATAGGCTTCTTCGTTAGAGCCTTTGGCGGAGCCGAAACCGGCCATGGAGAAGGGCCCGTGTTCGTCCCGGATGGCTCTCAGGCCGCTGGATGCGCGCTCGAGCGCTTCTTCCCATGTGGCTTCCCGGAAGACGGCGCTGTAATCGCCGTCCCGCATCTGGGCCTGCCAGTCCTTGGGAGCGTCGTCCCGGCGGATCAGCGGTTTCGTCAGGCGTCCCGCGTGGTCGATGTAGTCGTAACCGAAGCGGCCTTTGACGCAGAGCCGGTTTTCGTTGGCCGGTCCGTCACGTCCGTCGATGGAGATGATCTTGTCGTCCTTGACATGGGCGGTGGTCTGACAGCCGACACCGCAGAAGGGGCAGAGCGTATCCACATCCCGGTCTTCGAATTCCGTGCGCACACCCTGATCGTTGAGCAGCGAGGATTCCATCAGTGCGCCGGTCGGGCAAGCCTGAACGCATTCGCCGCAGGCCACGCAGGTGCTGTCGCCCATTTCAGTATCGAAGTCGAAGATGACCTTCGCATGTCCGCCACGGTAGGCCATACCGATCACATCGTTGACCTGAACCTCGCGGCAGGCGCGCACGCAGAGGCCGCAGTTGATGCAGGCATCCAGATGCACGGACATGGCCGTATGACTGATATCGGGCGCGTGGTGCTCTTTGGCCGGGAAGCGGCTTTCGGTGACGCCGATATCCGAGGCCCAGTTCCAGAATTTGGACTCCGGATCATGCGCGACCTCACGCGCCGGCTGATCGGCGACCAGCAGCTCGAACACCAGTTCGCGGGATTTCTTGGCCCGGTCGCTGGCGGTGTTGACCTTCATACCCTCGCTCGGGGTGCGGATGCAGGAGGCGGCGAGGGAGCGTTCGCCCTCGATCTCGACCATGCAGACCCGGCAGTTGCCGTCTTCCCGGTAGCCGGGTTCCGGTGAATAGCAAAGATGCGGAATCTCCACGCCCTGGCGCTGCGCCACCTGCCAGATGGTCTCGCCGTCTTTGGCGGTCACGTCCTGACCGTTAAGATTGAAAGTGACAGCTGAAGTCATGGTGTCGTTTCCTACGGACATCACAGGTCCTCCGGGAAGTATTTCATTACGGTGAGCAGGGGGTTCGGGGCAGCCTGGCCCAGCCCGCAGATCGAGGCGTCGCGCATCACGACCGAGAGGTCGTTGAGCAAATCCTGATCCCACTTGGGTTCGGACATCAGCTTGACGGCTTTTTCCGTTCCGTTTCGGCAGGGTGTGCACTGACCGCAGCTCTCGTCCTCGAAGAAGCGCATGAGGTTCAGCGCCACGTCCTTCATGTTGTCCTGATCCGACAGGACGACCACGGCGGCGGAGCCGATGAAGCTTCCATATTCCTCGAGCGTTCCGAAGTCGAGCGGGATGTCGCCCATGGAGGCGGGCAGGACACCGCCGGAAGCCCCGCCGGGCAGGTAGCCCTTGAAGCTGTGGCCGTCGGCCATGCCGTCACAGTATTCCTGAATCAGCTCGCGAACCGTAATACCCGCCGGCGCCAGCTTGACGCCCGGTGACTTGACCCTGCCGGAAACCGAGAAGGACCGCAGGCCCTTGCGGCCGTTGCGCCCCTCGGAGGAAAACCACTCCGGACCGCGCTCGACCAGATCGCGCACCCAGTAAACCGTCTCGACGTTATGGGTGAGGGTCGGCAGGCCAAAGAGGCCTTTTTCGGAGGGGAAGGGCGGTTTGTGACGGGGCAGACCGCGCTTGCCTTCGATCGATTCGATCATTGCCGACTCTTCGCCGCAGATGTAGGCGCCCGCGCCGCGGCGCACCTCGATCTGCCGTCCGGCGGTGAGCCCCGCGGTTTCCAGCTTGGCGATTTCCCGATGCAGGATCTCGATGACGGCCGGATACTCATCGCGGATATAGACGTAGATGGTCTCGACCTCGGTCACCCAGGCGGCAACCAGCATGCCTTCCAGGAAACGATGTGGATCGGATTCCAGATAAAAGCGGTCCTTGAAGGTCCCTGGTTCGCCTTCGTCGCCGTTGATGGCGAAGAGGCGGGGTTTGGGCTGCTGCCGCACGATCTTCCATTTCAGGCCGGCGGGGAAGCCCGCACCGCCCAGACCGCGCAGGCCTGAATCTTCCATGACCTTGATCAGTTCGTCCGGCGTCTTTTGCCCTGCAAGGCAGTCGCGCAGCAGGCTGTAACCCCCGTTGTTCTGATAGGCTTCGAAATCCCTGTAGGCAGGGATCTCCGGGTGAGTGTGTTTGCTTTCGACCGTGCTGGTGATGTTCTCGACGTTGGCGTTATCGACGTGATAGTGCCCGACCTCGGCCACCGGAGCGGTGTCGCATCGGCCCATGCAGGGCGCGCGCACCACGCGGACCGATGCACCGGAATTGGCTTTGAGGCCCTCGAGCAGAGCCTGCGCGCCCTTGAGCTCGCAGGTCAGGCTGTCGCAGACCCGCACGGTGATCTCATGATCGACCGTTTCTCCGTCCTGGACGATATCGAAGTGGGCGTAGAAGGACGCAACCTCGTAGACCTCGGACATGGGCAGCTTCATGATGTCGGCCAACGCTTGCAGATGCCCGGCCTTCAGGCTGCCGTACTTATCCTGAATCAGATGCAGGTGCTCGATCAGCAGATCCCGCTGGGTCGAACGCTCGTCGAGCAGCTCCAGGATCTCATCGAGATCTTTGGGATCGAGCTGCCGGCCCTTGTTGAAGGCCGGTGCCTTCCGCCGTCCGGAACCGGGATGAATCTTACCGCTCGCCCCTGTCACTCCACTTGCTGCGCCCTGCGCCATCTTCTCTCCACCTCTGTCTACCGCTTCACAGCGGCTTATTTCAGCGCACGCCTGATTCCCCTGGCATGCTGAATCTCAAGCAATATTGCCGAGATGCCGGAAAAATAAGCAAATCGCTATTTCGAATGAGGTAATAGGGGAAGCTGATTACATCGCTGTTTAAGCAATAAGCGTCCGGTCACCATGACTTTAGGTCGAGGGTTCACCTGCAATGCCCTCCTGTGATGCCCTCTGGCGTTCGAAGGCTTCCGGCGCGGGATGAGCCCTCATGGTTAAAAGAGCGTTAAGTCACTCTAAACCTTTGCTTTCAAGAAAACTCATGAGAGCCGGAAAACCTGGATTCTTTATCAGGCTAATGCTTTCCCATTGGGAAACCGTGTCGTGGTGCTGAGTGTAAAGCTTCGACAGGCTGGTGAAGAACTCACTCAGACCCTCATGGGTCTCTCCTTCAAAATACCCTAGATTGGGATCGAAGACCTGCCAGCTCTTGTTCGGGTTCACGGCGATCCCAACGGCGTGAGCGCCGCCCTTAGAGAAATTTAAGACGATGTAGTGGGCTCTGCCAGGCGCACTTGTGCTGGCGGTGAGTATTTTCTCCACATTTGCGTCGGTGGCATCGGGTTTCGTAATGAACCCGGTGTAAGGGCTGACCCCGGTCAGTGCTTTGAATTCGGCATAAACGTCGTGTTCCCTGACGCCCTCCTTAAACTTGTCGTCGAATTTATCCTGTACCAGTTTTGCGTAGTAAACGTTGTTCGTCATCAAGTCCTCGGTGATGCGAACGCCCAAGTAGTAGAGTTGAGCGAAGCGTATGACCAGGCCCGCGCAAACTCCCTTGTCTGCGGTCATATCGTCGTAGCTTTTCGCCAGCACAGCCTTCTGCTGAAATGCGAATACCACATAGTCATTCAAATCCATCGAAACCTCCCGTTGTTTGGCCGCGGCAGCCCATCAGCAAAACTGCTGAGTTAAGGGCCATGACGTTGCGGCATCCGACTCGAGATGTTGGTGCGGGGGTCAGGGATTTTGATGAGTCAATTTTAGATGTATGCCTATACAAAAATGTATGAACGCGGTCGCTGATGACGCGCCAATCAAGCGCTCTGCTGGCAGGTCAGGGGTGCAGGATCAGCTTCGCGAGTTCAATGGCGCGCTCCCAGGAGATGCCGTCGACCACGTCGCCGTAGAGCGGGTGGTCGCATTCGTGGGGGAACACCAGGGGGCGCGTGCCCTTGTCCTGCCACTCGACGTTGCAGGCCAGATGCTCAAGAGGCTCGCCCTCGCCGGTGCGCTTGTAGCCGGGCATGGTCACCGCCAGCCAGCCGAAGCTGCCGTCTTCCGCCTGGTTCTCGTGGAAGGTGTCGATGTAGCGGTTAAAGCTCTTCTCGCTCTGGCTCACCCAGACACCCCAGCAAAAGGGATCTTCCGCGTCGTCGATGGGGATCTCCAGGGTGGCGCGGATGAAAAAGCTCTCGCCGTTAATGACGCAGGTGTCTTCGGTCAGTTTTGCCTGTGCGGCGCGCTCACTCATGGTTAACTGATAGTAACTATAAGGCGCATCGTTTGCGAAGGACGGCGACCCCTGATGCAGCTCTCCGCAGAGATCACATTGGAATTCAAAGGGTTTGAAAGGGTCGCTACCTGCGGTTAACCAACTCAAAGCCATTTTATCTTTCCTGAGCGTGTTGTGTTTCCGGCAATATGCACCGGAAGAGTTTAAGAATAGCTGAGCGTTGCGAGGCTTTGCGGGATACGCCTAAGTCTTTCAACCGGCATCACAAAGAGGGCACAGGCGAGGGTTTCTTTTTGTCCCTATAGTCCGGTCCCATGATCGATTTCTTCAGGCCGCGCCGCCGATTTGTCCTCCCCGTCATCGTCTCCATTGCCGCATCGCCAGCGTTGACCGCCGAGCAGTCTCAGGCCGACCAGCTTCAGGCAGATCAACGTCAGGCAGATCAACATCAGGCCGGCCAGCTTAGGACTGAAACACCCCTGGATGCGCCACTTGCCGATGCGCTTCAGCGGGCAGCCGCTTCCGAGGATCCCAACGCCTTTGACGCGACGGTCCGGCAGGCACTCGAGACGAACCCCGAACAGCAACCTGCAATCCTGCGCCTCGCCATTGTCCTGAGGCCCGATTGGGCTGCCGCGCTGGTGGGTGCCGGTCTGGCCGCGAAACCTGACCCGTCCGGGTCCGGCAGAGCCCTAACCCAGCGGGCAGTCCCGGCCACTGCTGTCGGAGTGGCGCCTATACCCGCGCCTGATACCGAGGCCCCGCCGGAACCGGCGGCGGCACCTGCGGCGAAGGCACCCTCTAATCCCGCCTTTACCGGCAGTGTGGATTTCGGCGGTATCCTGCGCACGGGCAACACGGAGAACGCCGGTGTGAAAGGGCAGTTGAAACTCGGCTACAAACCAGACCGCTGGGAACACAAGGGCACGGCGGAGGCTTCCTATCTCAGAAGCGAGGCTGAAACCCTGGAGCAACGGGCGGTGCTTGAGTACGAGGTCAACTACGATATCACGGACCGGCTTTTCGCGTTTGGCCTGGCCAACTACACGGATGATCGCTTCAGCGGTTTCGATTTCGAGACCTTGAGCTCCGCTGGCCTGGGGGTACGCCTTTACGAGGGGGATCCCGTAACATGGGAAGTCACTGCCGGTCCCAGCCTTCGCTATGCCGAATTCTCGGATAGTGACGAGAGCGAGACCGCGCCGGGCGCACGCTTTACCAACGATATCAGCTGGCAGGTTTCGGAGAACGCCTTGCTGGCCAATGAAACCGAGGTTCTGTGGGATCGCGAACGGGTCACGCTGGAGAACGATGCAAGTGTGAAGTTGCGGATCGTCGAGAAGCTCTCGGGCAAGCTCTCATTGAACACCCGCTACCGCAGCAACCTGCCCGAAGACACGAAAAGCACCGACACCACCACCCGGGCGTCGATCGTTTATGATTTTTGAGCGATGTGCCGAAGTCTCTCCAATCGGTCTAAGTGTGAACGACGGCTATCGCACCTGAGAGAATCGAACCAGGAGATTACCTTCCTCATCGCTCAGTAAGAGTTGGTCGCCTGAAATCGCAAACTGCTCCGCACTATCCAGCGCACCCAGGAACCGCATTTCCTGCTCGTCGATCATGTCGCCGCAGGCTTTGCGGGTCGCGCCCAAAGGACCGATCTCGATGCTGCCCTCCGGTCCGTTTATCGGATCCAGTTCCATGGGTCCGAAGAAACGGTTGCATCCGCCGTCACCGCCGACCCTGTCCTCGCTCTCAATCACCAGAGTAAGACGGGTGCCCGGCATCACTTTGCCGCCATTCAGGCTGTCGACGAACCAGTCACCAAACACGCTGAGCGTCTCGTCCTGTTCCGGTAAAAGGCGCTCCAGCTTCGCGATCCGTTCGCGGGTCATGTCGATCCAGCAGCCCAAAAAGAAATCTCCGGAGCCTGTACCTGCGCCTGCCTGCAACTCGTCCAGATGACAGTTCAGGTCGCGATAGAGTTCGAAGGCCTTTTGAGCACGTAGCAGTGCACGGCTTGCCTGCAGCTGGCCGACGATATCGTCGATATCCGCCTGTGCCTGCAGAGCTGTGTCATAGCTGCGCGCGAGGCTCTCGTCGACGTCGCTTTTCAGTTCGCGCAGGCAGTCTCCAAGTTCGATCCGGTTGTCTGATTCAGCCCAGCATTCGTCGAGCGCAGCTGTGTCGGCAAAGGCGCTTGTGGAGAGAGTGATGACTGCGATTGTGGTTGCGATGGCAAAGGCCGGTTTCATGCGAAGTCTCCATCTTGATTGATGAGAGCCTGTTTTGACATTCTGTCCTCACACATGGGGCCTCCCAAGAGGAAGATCCATAGTTGTGATCCTTAAGTTTATGCCGAAGCCGGGTCTTTGGGAACTGAGCGAGATCAATGCGCTGAGTCCTCTATCGCGTCACCTTATTAACGGAGGCTATGACCTGCTTCCACTTGGCAATACCTGCATAGAGAGGCTGCGAATTTATGACGGATAAGACACACACCCAAACGGGAATTTGTGCCAAGACGGCGGCGTTGAGCCTGACTGCTTTTGGCGCGCTGCTGTTGAGTGATGCAGTGACGGACCGGATGCCGGTCTACGCGGCGAGTGACTCGAAAGAGGCATCCAGCGATATGAGACCGGCCTCTCCTCGAGCCATGGTGCTGCCATTGGCTGACGTCGCACATGGCCGGCAGCTCTTTGTTTCCAAGGGCTGTGTCATCTGTCACTCGATCAATGGTGTTGGCGGTCGTGCGGCGCCCGCGCTCGATGCCATCGCGGTCGAAGAGGGCGAAACCGTGCCCGCGGTCGATCCACTGGATTTCGTTGCGCGTATGTGGCGCGGCGCTCCGGCCATGCTTGACCTTCAGGCGATCGAGCTTGGCTACCAGATCGAGCTGACCGCCAATGACCTCGCGGACCTTGCGGTCTTCGCCAGCGACGCGGGCGCACAATCGGATTTCAGCCTGGAAGACGTGCCTGAGCCCATGTGGGACTGGATGCTCAACGAACCCTACTGGGAAGACGAGAACTGGCCGGAGCGGCTGCTGGAGGGCTTTCCCGAGAGCGAAGACAGCGACAAGGCTGACTGAACCAGCCTTCACCGGTCTTTCCAGCAGGCCACAGGCTCGCTTGACTTTGGCAGGGGTTCTCTTACCGGAGACCTCTGCCGCTTCCTCGCGTCTTTAGAGAAGGCCGTTACAATTCATCCGCGGGCGGGCTCGGACGGGTAAAAATGAAGATCGCAACCCCAAGCAAAACGGCGACCTGAAGCATGAGAGCCTCTTTTGGGGCACCGCCCAGCCAGGCAATCACGAAGGCCAGTATCATGGCAATGGCCGCCAGCCATTTCGCCTTTTTCGAGATCGCGCCGTGATCCCGCCATTCTAAGATAGGTGGGCCAAGACGCGGGTGCGCAAGGAGCCAGTCGTGCAGTTTCTGCGACCCTCGGCTGAAGCAGAAAGCGGACAGCAGGACAAAAGGCGTTGTTGGCAACAGCGGCAGGAAAATACCGATCACCCCGAGCACGAGGGATATCAACCCGGCGATCCGCCAAAACAAACGTGCGCTGCTTGCGAGCAACTCCTGCTCCTCTCTGTTATCGCGGGCCTTGCATCGCACAAGACACGCAAGCGGTTAAGATTATCCTGATATCGCCCGGGGACCAGCGCCAGGACTCAGTGGCAGACTCCGGTGGCAGACTCCGGTTGCAGACTCCAGCCGCAAGTCCCGACGCGCCAGCTTAATCCCAGATGGTTAAATAAGTCAGAGGGCAAGAGCGCGCAGGGGCCGTTTTCGATTCCCTAGCGCCGGCACCAGGTTGAATCTCAACAGGCCTTAATTGAACCAATGAAGCGCAAATGCACACTTACGATCATGGGATCAAACCTCGATGACGATCGTGAAGGTGGCCGTGCCTCATATTCTTTGTGAAAATCGGAGAGCTGCTCCCGGCGGCTGATAACCGCCTTTCGCGCGGTTGAGCTTTTTTTCTGCCTTGAGGAATTTTTTTCGTCTTTGAAGCGTTGTCTGGTCACATCCGGCACTTACCGCGGGATAGGTAACAGAATGAGATCAAAATGACTGTAAAACACTGGCAGTGCCGTCTTGCAACGCGTGCAGATGAGATCCCGGTCGTCGCGCTTCAGGTCGAATGCACCCACCAATTGGGTTTAGCGTTTCACAAAGACTTGCTGCTGAGCAGATATATACGCGAAATCGGGGGCCTTGATAAGGATCTGATCAACCGCCGAACCTACTATGTCGTGGAACAAGACAACCACATTATCGGTTCCGGCGGCTGGAGTGACCGTGGGGCGCAGCCGGAATCCGATGCGGGAGTGCAGAAATCAAAGCTTATGCCGCCATGCGTCTGCACGGTCTTTGTCGATCCGGACTACATCCGGCGCGGTGTCGGGACCGCCATATTAAACGCCGTTGAAGAAGACATCCGACTGGCCGGGTATCATTCGGTCGAACTGGTGACCATTCTCTCCGCGGTAAATTTTTACGCGTCGCTTGGTTATAAGAAACTGGATAACTCCGTTGTTGAACTCTCCAACGGTACCCTTCTGCCGGCAATCAGGATGAGTAAGCGTTTCGATGATCACAAGGCCCGGGATGACGCAAAAGCGTCCAGGGGTTCGCAAAAAGACACGGACTCCCGGCCAGGCAGCGACTCTCATTCAGAAACAGAGAGCTAAAGCTCGGCTTTGCCGCCATGCTATGAACCGGCGCCGAATGTTTCGAGCTGACGGCTTTCGCGCTTTGGCAAACGGCCCTCGATCAGATCCCGTTTCGCTGCGATGGCATCGGCGATGAAATCACGAAAAGCGCGCAGCCGGGCTGTATCGCGCAGATCGGGGTGGCTGAGCAGCCAGATATCAAAGTTGGGCTTGGGCGGAGCCAGGCCGACGCGGTTCAGCAAGGGATCCAGGTCGCCCAGGAAGCAGGGCAGGAGGGCGAGACCCATGCCGTGTCGGGTCGCCTGATATTGAACCATGACGTCGTTGATCCGGTCGCGCGCCGGTGTCTGGGGAAAGGCGCTGTTCTTGACCCATCCCGGAAAGGCCTCCCGGTCGCCCCAGCCGATCCAGCGCGCTGACGTCGGATCGGTCTCGAGCGACACGCTTTCCAGATATTCCCGTGTCGCATAGGCCGCGCTGTGAAAGCGGGCAATGCGCCGTCCGACCAGATGTTCAGGCGGGCTCTGGCCGATCCGCACCAGCCGGATCGCCACATCCGCTTCGCGCCGGGTCAGGTCTGCGAAATCATGAGAAGTAATGATGTTCAGATCTATGTTGGGATAGTCCCGGCCGAATCGCACGAAGTCCGGCATCAGCAGTCCCTCGGCCACCACATTCGGCATGGTGACTCGAATTTCACCCGAGAGCTTGGCGTCGGTCCCCAGGACCCTGCGCTCGATCCCGGCGATTTCTTCCTCGACTTTTTCTGCTGCTTCGATCATCTCCTCGCCGGCTGCGGTCGGCGCGTAGCCCTCGGCTGTCCGGTCGAAGAGCCGCACACCCATCAGGCCTTCCAGCTCGACAATGCGCCGCGCGACGGTGGAGTGGCTGACACCAATCGAGGTCGCGGCTGTCCGGACCGAACGGTGGCGCACCAGTGCAAGAAAAAACTTCAGATCATCCCAATTGGTCACACGATTTCCACTGTAACAGATTTGAACCACATTGTTCGAGATATGGTCGTTGCGTGAGCAATTGGAAGCCTCAATATGACAGGGCATTCGACGGGGCGGCGACCCGACCGTGAGAACCGAGTATCCAAAAGGAGCCATCCCGTGAGCCAGTCACTGCAGTCCGCCCGGCGGTCCGGGGCGTTGAGCGAGTCTTACCTTGAGGTCAGAGACGAGACCCTGGCATTGGCGCGTGATCTTTCAGACGCCGATGCGACGGTGCAGTCGATGGAAGATGCCAGTCCCGCAAAATGGCACCTGGCGCACACGACCTGGTTTTTCGAAACCTTCCTGCTCGAACCGCAACTCTCCGGCTACAAACTCTTCGATCCTTCTTACTGTTACCTTTTCAACTCCTACTATGAGCAGGTTGGGGCACGCCATCCGCGCCCGCGGCGCGGGATGCTGACCCGCCCTTCGCTGGAAGAGGTTTGCACCTACCGGGAGCATGTCGATGGCGCCATGCTGCGCTTGCTGGAGACCGAATCTGCCAAAGACATTCTGGATCTGGTGGAACTCGGGCTGCATCATGAGCAACAACATCAGGAACTGCTGCTCACGGACATTCTCCATCTCTTTGCGCAGAACCCGCTTCGGCCCGCCTTTCATCCGCCCGAACCCCTGCCGGTCGAGAGCCACGGTCCGGCGGCGCTGAGCTGGCAAAGCTATTCCGCGGCGAGGACCATGATCGGCCACGAAGGCGAGGGTTTTGCCTTCGACTGCGAGGGGCCGCGCCACGAAGCGATCATCCGGCCCTTCAAGCTGGCATCGCGTCCGGTCCTGAACAGCGAGTGGCTCGACTTTATGGCCGACGGCGGCTACCGGACGCCGACCCTCTGGTTGTCCGACGGCTGGGCGGTTGCGAATGAGCGGGATTGGGAGGCCCCCTTTTATTGGGAAGAGCGCGACGGAGCGTGGCAGGTCATGACCCTGCGCGGGATGCAGCCGGTCGACCCTGCTGCTCCTGTTTGCCACGTCAGCTATTTCGAAGCCGATGCCTTTGCACGCTGGATGGACCGGCGGCTGCCCACAGAGGTGGAGTGGGAACACGCTGCTTCCCGTTATAAGCTGCAGGGTAACTTTGCGGACAGCGGCCGCCTGCGTCCGAAACCGCCTGTGGCCGGGCCGGGCGATGGCGAGCTGTTGAGCCTCTTCGGCGACGTTTGGGAATGGACCCAAAGTCCCTACACAGCGTACCCGCGCTTCAAGGCCTCCGCGGGTGCTGTCGGCGAATACAATGGCAAATTCATGAACGGCCAGTATGTTTTGCGCGGCGGTTCCTGTGCGACACCGGGCGGTCATATCCGCACGACCTACCGAAACTTCTTCCAACCTGACAAACGCTGGCAATTCTCGGGTCTCAGGCTCGCAGACGACGCATGAGCACCCTGGCGCGGCCTGAGGCCGGAGTGCGGAATGCGAAGCCCGCGGTCATCGATGAAGTCTTCTCCGGCGATGTTCTGGCCGGACTTTCGAAGCCTCAAAAGGAACTGCCCTGCCGTTGGTTTTACGACACGCGCGGGTCGCAGCTTTTCGAAGCGATCACCGGGCTGCCGGAGTACTACCCCACCAAAACGGAGGCGAAGATTCTGACGGCCTGTGCCGCAGAGTTGAGTGCCCTTGCCGGGCCCCGCATCGCGATGATTGAGTATGGAGCCGGTGCCGCCGTGAAAACCCGTCTGCTCCTCGACGCCTTGGAAGCACCGCTTTACTATGCGCCGGTCGACATATCCGAGGAGTTTCTGCGTGGAGTCGCCGAAAATCTGGCGCAGGATTATCCGGCGATCGCCATGCGCCCGATCATCGGAAACTTTCTTTCCGATCTCGAGATCCCGACGGAGCTGCAAACGGCGCAAAGACGGCTCGGCTTCTTTCCGGGCTCGACGATCGGCAATCTGAGTGATGATGAAATCACCGCCTTTTTCAAGCGTGCCCGCCGCCAGCTGGGCGACGACGGCATGCTGGTGATTGGCGCCGATTTGCGCAAGAGTCCCGACATTCTGATTCCGGCTTATGACGATGCAGCCGGGGTAACGGCCGCCTTCAACAAGAACCTGCTGGTGCGGATCAACCGGGAACTGGCGGGTGACTTTGATCTCGAGCACTTCAGCCATAAGGCAGTCTGGAACGACGCGGACAGCCGGATCGAGATGCATCTTGTGAGCGACATCGAACAATCCATCGCTCTTCTCGGCAAAAACTTCGCTTTTGCCAAGGGCGAGAGCATTCACACCGAGAACTCCCGGAAATTCACTGTGACGGGCTTGCAGAGCCTGGCCGGAGACTGCGGCTGGCGGCCGCTAAGGGTCTGGGAAGACCCTCAAAAACTCTTCTCGGTCCAGATGTTCGGGTGAGCAAGGCATCTTCGCTGCTGACCTTCTTTAGACAAGCTGTCATTGACTCGTAGCTGACCAAGTCGGTAGTAGAGGATGGTCTCGATAGGGGCGATCACCTGCGGTGGCAGGTGATATCGCACATTTCCGGAGAGACTCATTTCGTCATTTCAATAAAGTGAACCAACACCCAACCGGGTGAAGGCATCTTGATGGCCGTGGTTGCGCATGCTCCTGCAGTGAGCTGCTGTGCGGACCAAAGCGAGGAAGAGTAGAATGAATACAGGACGACCGATCGATCATATTGTTTTGGCGGTTCATGACCTGGATGCCGCCGCTGCGGTGTATGAAGGGCTCGGCTTCACATTAACCCCACGGGCCACCCACGAAGACCGCATGGGAACCTCCAACCGTATTGCGCAGTTCGCCGGCAAGAACTTCATCGAAATACTGGAAGTCGACCGTCCCGATAAGCTTGCGCCGCACGACTTTGCCAAGGAGCCGCCGTTTTTCAGTTTTGGCGGTCAGAGTAAGGCGTTGCTGGAGGATCGTGAGGGAATCTCCATGCTGGTTTTCGCAGGCGAAGACGCCCACGCCGATGCCGCCCGTTTTAGCGCCACCGGCGTTCCGACCTACGAGGTCTTCGACTTTGACAGAAAGGCGCGCCTGCCGGGCGGTGATGAAGTCACGGTTTCCTTTTCCCTGACCTTCGCGACCTCCCCTGATATGCCGGAGATTGCCTTTTTTGTCTGCCAGAACCGGGCACCGCAGTACTTTTGGAAACCGGAGTTTCAACAGCACGAAAACGGCGCAGAGGTGATCAGTGCGGTTTACATCGCGTCGCCGGATCCGGCGCGGGATGCGGCCTTTGTCTCCAGCATGTTCGATGGCGAGGTCACGGACATTGACGGCGGCAAGGCGGTGGCCTGCGGGGCAGGGCAGGAGGTTCGTATCTTGACCCCTGAGGTCATCCTGAAACGCGATCCGTCCCTGAGACTTGCGCCTGACAGCAGCCCGATGTTTGTCGGAATTGCGCTCACGTCCGGCGAGGCGCGTGCAACCACGCCGGCCGCGGCAGCCTGCGGCATCTTTATCGAATGGGTTGAGAAGTCATAATGACAAGGGTCCTGCCATAGGATCGCCACATCTTGACGTTATTGCCCTCGGTTCCAAGGTGTAGAGGCCGGCCTCAATGTGAGGCGCGGGCTTCTATTCCAGAGTATGAGGCGTGTTTGCTGCAAGATGAGACGGGAATTTGACTAACCGGCTGAGTGTGAAAGAGCAGGATCGGAGTTTCCGGTTGAAGTCCGTTTTGCTTGTGCTGATCAGCCGGGGGGCGGCGCTTGTGGCTGCGGCGCTGGCATTCGGGTTCCTGGCGCCCTTGTTTCCGGTCGCCGATTCCTTCGCGCACTTCCGGTTTCATCTTCTGGTGGCCTTGGCCCTTGCGGCTATCGCACTTTTGCTGCTCCGCGCGCCGGTGCGTGCGATGTTGGCCGTTGCCTTGATCTTGCCGGGAATTGGGGGCCTCGCGCCGGCCTTGCCCGCAGCGCATATGGCATCCGCTCCGCCGTCGGAGCCCGCTTTCACGCTGGTTCAGCTTAATCTCAACTTTCGCAATCGAGACGTCGGTGACGCCATTGAGATGATTCGTGAGAGAAACGCTGATGTTGTAACGTTACAGGAAGTCTCCTCCTACCTGTGGGTGGCGGTCTCATCCCTCTTTAAGGACTACCCCTACAACATTGTATGCCAGTCCGGGCGCGTCGGCGCCGTGGCGGTGTTCTCGCGTCTTCCGCTCGAAAACGGCACCGGCCCCAAACGGGGCTGCGTCGTGGGTGACGGTCTCGGCTGGGTCCGGATTATGGTGGGCGAGCGTCCCGTGACCATCGCGAGTATGCATCTGAAGTGGCCTTTTCCCTTCGGCCAAACTGCGCAGGTCGATCGTTTGGAGACCTATCTGCAGGCCTTGCCGGGTCCCGTGGTGGTTGGCGGCGACTTCAACGCCGCACCCTGGAGCCACTCGGTCAACCGGGTCGAAGAAGCCACCCGCGCGTCGGTGGTCGAGGGCCTGCGCCTGACGCTTTACCGGCCCTCGCTGAAATGGGTGCCCGGTTTGGGCCTGCCCATCGATCATGTTCTTGCGCCACCGGGCATGGTGACTCAGAGCATAAAGCGGGGGCCCTACGTGGGTTCCGATCATCTGCCGGTGATCGCGCGTCTGGGGTTTGCACCGGATGAAGGGCAGATGCGAGAACAGTAGCCCGGCGATCTGCAATCAGGCCTGAAGCAGGGCTTTCAAATCGCTCTGCGGGTCGGCAACGAGATCGCGGGTGGGCGAGATCCCCTTTTGCAGGAGCCGCTTTGCGGTCATGAAACTGCGGGCATCGTTCATGGCATCGACCGCAAGCAAGCGCTCGTCCTGAAAATACCACACCGACTGGGCCTGATCCCGGGTGCCGAGCCGGGTGACGCTATCACTGTAGCCTCTGTTCAGGCCGGCAATCTGGAGCTTCACATCGTATTGATCCGACCAGAACCAGGGAACCGGCTGATAGTCGGTCTCATGACCGGCCAGCGTTGAAGCGACGGCCTCGCCTTGATCCGTTGCGTTCTGCACCGATTCCAGCCTCGTGCGCGCGCCGTTCCAGATGAAGCTTGCGCAGTCACCGGCGGCCAGAATGCTGGGATCCGAGCTGCGGCAGGCGGCGTCGACCAGGATCCCACCGTCAACTTCAAGGCCGGCGGCCTCCGCCAATTCCGTGCGCGGGCTGATCCCGGCGCCGACGATGACGAAGTCGGCGGCAAGTGTCTCGTGTTTGGCTTGGCCCGCTTGCGAAATCTCAACCTGAGCGACTTTGCCGGCATCGCCGGTCATGCCGATCAACTGCGTGCTTTCAAGAATACGCACGCCGTGCCCCTGATGAAGCGCGCGAAAGTAGTCTGAGGTTTCCGGTGCGGCGACGCGTTGCAGGATGCGCTCTGCCATCTCGATCAGCGTAACCTTCAGGCCCAGCTGCGCGCCGACCGCCGCGGCCTCCAGGCCGATGTACCCGCCGCCGATAATGATAAGGCGCTTGCCGGCAGTGAAGAGCGGGGCCAGCTTGTCTGCATCGGCCACATCGCGCAGCGTGTAGACCCCCGACAGCTCGCCGCCGATCGCTGCCGGCAGGCGGCGCGGCTCGCCGCCGGTTGCCAGAACAAGGTCGCTGTATGCCTGGGTCGACCCGTCGGCCAAGCGGATCCGTTTTTCCGCCCGTTCGATGGCCTCAACGCGCTGACCGAGCTTCAGCTCCACGGCATGTGCCGGATACCATTCCGAAGGACGCACCATCAGGTCGCTCAATTCGAGTTCGCCGCGCAGATATTTTTTTGACAGGTTCGGGCGTTGGTAGGGTGCGTGCTGTTCATCGGTGAAAAGGATGATGGAGCGCTCGTCGCCGAGGGACCGCAGTTTCAGGATCACGGAAGCCGCCGCTTGACCGCCGCCGATCACCACGAGAGGCGCGCGCGAGGTCATGCCTGGAGATCAAGCGCTAAAGGCCGGATTCCCTGAAACGCCGCCATTGCATTCCCTTCCCATCGTTTCTTTGGGCCTTTTCAGGCCTGACGGTCTCTTCAGGCCCTGGGGTCTCGTCAGGATGATCCGGCCGTCTCCCCGCGGGCTTTCACACGCAGATAGATCGACGCAGAGTACAGCAAGAGGAAATAGAGCATGATCATCTCGCGATGCTCCTGAAACCCGATACTGTAGCCTTCGCCGCTGAGCAAATCGGTTTGAACCATCAGCCGATCCAGCAACCAGACGATCAGGAAGCAAACCGCCGTGACCCGGACGACCGACGTCGGCCAAAGCCAATACCAGTCACCTTCGCTGTTCTCGATCTTCACGCCCCGGTAATGGCTGAAGAGCGGCCAGAGAATGCCCGAGAGCACGATTCCGACGCCGATAATGGTTTTGGGGATCCGGTCGAGCGAGAGATGCAGGTTATGCAGATTGGTCTCGTTCTGGCGGTTGGCTTCCCCGATCCACTGAGGGGTGTCCCATTTGAAGAGGTGCTGCCCCCAGCTGATTTCTTCGCCTGCGATGTAGAAAAAACCGAGGGCGAAAAACAGCATAAAGTAGGTCATCCAGGGCCGCGGGCAGGACTTCCGGTTGGCCACCACCAGAAGGGCGAAGACGAAGCCGAGAACGCTGAAGAGCACCGTGGCGTGTTCGATGAGGCCGGCCTCGGTGATCATGCGGGTGCGGTAAAAACTGTAGTCTTCACCGATCAGGAGTGCGGCAAAGGGAATGACGACCAAAAGAACAGGGATCACGAGCGTGAAGGTCCGGGTCAGTTCCAGGGACTCGTCGTGGGGCGAATTGATGGCCGTCATGTTGCAATAACACTCGCTTGATTGGTGAGATGGGAGTCCTCTAACGGCATGCTCTCGCGAACGCAAGTGTCGAAAGCGGCCCTACGTGCGATTGTCACGCCGACTGGTGGTTCATCATTCTAAAAATCTCATCTTTCTGCAATCACCCCTATCCGCGCAGGGGCGACTGCAATAGACTCTAACGGATTGACCCCAGCGTCAAATCCACAGGTGCAAAAGCAAGAAGACCGGGACAGCCGTGCAAGAGAAAAAGATATCTGCGAGTGGCCGTGGCGCCGGCATGGCGATGCTGGCTTACGGCGTGTTCGCCACTCACGACGCCGTCATCAAAAGCCTGGGCGCCAACTACGCGGTCTTTCAGATCATCTTCTTTTCGGTGCTCTTCGCCTTTGTGCCGGTCATGGTGATGCTGCTGGTCGACCGCTCCGAAGCGAATTTGCGGCCGCATCATCCCTGGCTGGTCGTGGTGCGTACCTTCACCATGATGACCTCCATGGTCTGTGCGTTTTACGCCTTTTCGGTGCTGCCCCTGGCGGAGACCTACGCCTTGCTCTTCGCCACGCCTCTGATGATCACCGCCTTGTCCGTGCCTCTGCTGGGAGAGACCGTACGCCTGCGCAGATGGATCGCGGTATTTTTGGGCCTGATCGGTGTGCTCGTGATCCTGCGGCCGGGCTACAGTGATTTCAGCCTGGGGCATGCGGCGGCGCTCACGGCTGCTACGGCGAGTGCCTTTTCGGGGATCATCGTTCGTAAAATTGGTTCCGAGGAGCGCAGTGCTGTCCTTATTCTCTTTCCGATGCTGGCGAACATTCTCTTCATGGCTATGCTCTTGCCCTGGGTCTATGTGCCCATGCCGCTGACGGACCTCGGCCTGATGGCTTCGGTCGGGTTGCTGAGCATGGTGGCGCAGCTCTGCGTCATCGGCGCCTTTCGCGCCGCCCCCGCGGCCATGGTGGCACCCTTCCAATACTCTCAGATTATCTGGGCGGTCCCCTTCGGCTTTTTCCTCTTCGGCGACGTCCCGGACCTCTGGGTCGCGGCCGGGACCAGCATCATCATTGGCAGCGGGCTCTTCGTGGTTTGGCGCGAAAACCGGGCGGAAGTTTCCGACACCGCGCCGGTTTCCAGCACCCGCAACGCCCGTCCCGATGCCGGCCCGATGCCACGGCCAAGGGAAAAAGACCACGTCCTGCCTTGATGGGCTAAAAGGCAATTTCCGCGCGAAGACAGTGGTTTTTCGATTTGACCGCAAGGATCGGAGTGAATCGGCAGCCCTTAAGCTTCATCTTTCTGCTTATTCCAGAGGCGTTCAGAGCCATTGGACAGCAGATTGAGGAAGAGCCATGACGATGATCGATGCAGATATCTCTTCACAGGGATCAGACACCACCTTGCCCGCTGCTTCACGGGGATACGATAGCGAAGATGCCCGCTGGACCGCAGTTCTTGCCCGTGACGAGGCGGCGGAGGGACGCTTCTGGTTTTCAGTCATGACAACCGGCGTCTACTGCCGTCCGTCCTGTGCCGCGCGCCAACCGCGTCGCGAGAACGTTGCGTTCTACGACCACAGAGCCGCCGCGGAAAAGGCGGGTTTTCGACCCTGCAAACGCTGTCGCCCGGATCTGCCGCCGCGGGCCGAGCGGCATCGCGATCTGGTTGCGGCCGCCTGCCGGAGTCTGAGTGATGCGGAGACACCTCCAGGCCTGGCCGAGCTGGCTGCTGACGCAGGTCTGAGTCCGCATCATTTTCACCGGATCTTCAAGGCGGCGATCGGTGTGACACCGAAGCAATATGCCGCCGCGCACCGCAGCGAACGTATGAAAAAGGCGTTGGAAGCCGGCGCCAGCGTGACGGAAGCGATCTACGACGCCGGTTTCGGAGGGAACAGCCGTTTCTATGAACAGGCGGACGCGAGGATCGGGATGACGGCGACGACGTTTAAGAAAGGAGGAGAGGGGATGTCCATAAGGTATGCGACGGCTCACAGCTGGCTCGGACCGGTGGTTGTCGCGGCAACCGAACGCGGGATCTGTGCGATCCTCTTTGGGGAGGACGAGAAAGGCCTGAAGAGTGACCTGCACGCGCGCTTTCCGGGCGCGGCCTTCGAGCCCGCCGAGGCCGGGTCCGACTTCCAGCAATGGATCGATGAAACCCTGGCCTTTATGAAGGCGCCCGAAGCGCAGTTTTCCTTTCCGCTCGATATTGCCGGTACGGCCTTTCAGGAGCAGGTTTGGCAGGCGCTGCGCAGAATTCCGGCGGGTCAAACCGCTTCCTATGCGGATGTTGCGCAAGCGATCGGCAAGCCCAAATCGGTCCGCGCCGTCGCACGCGCCTGCGGCGCCAACCCCGTGGCAGTCGCTATTCCCTGTCACCGCGTGGTGCGCAGCGATGGCGGTCTCGGCGGATATCGCTGGGGGCTTGAGCGTAAGAAGAACCTGCTTGCGCGCGAGCAGGCGGCGTGATGGGGCGCTTACAGTCTTCAAGAGTTCGCGCGGCGGACCCGAACTGCGCCGGGACCATCGAGGCTCGAATTGAGGGGCTCGATTGGGATCGTCTTTACGGTGAACTCGATGAACGGGGCTACGCGTTGCCGGGCAAAATCCTGAAGGGTCAGGAGTGCGAGAGGTTGGTCGAGGACTACGACAGGGAGTCGATCTACCGCAGCCGGGTCGTCATGAAGCGCCATAACTTCGGCCTGGGCGAGTACCGCTACTTCTCCTATCCCTTGCCCGATCTGATTGGGCGTCTGCGGGCCGCGGCCTATCCCTTCCTGGTCCCCTTGGCCAATCGCTGGGCCGAACGGATGAAACGCGACCTCAGCTACCCTGAGGACCTTGCGAGTTTCCTTGCTGACTGCCATGCGCAGGGGCAGGAGCGTCCGACCCCGCTGATTCTGCGGTATGGCGCAGGGGACTACAATTGCCTGCATCAGGATCTCTACGGGATAACCTCGTTTCCACTCCAGGTGGCCGTTCTGTTGAACGAGCCGGGCCGGGATTTCGAGGGCGGCGAGTTTATCCTGACCGAGCAACGCCCGCGCATGCAGTCGCGCGCCGAAGTCGTTCCCTTAAAAAGGGGCGAGGCGGTGATCTTCTGCGTGAATGAGCGGCCGGTGCAAGGTGCGCGCGGCGACTACAGGGTCAAAATGCGCCATGGTGTCAGCCGGATCAGGCATGGCAATCGCCACACCCTCGGTGTGATTTTCCACGATGCGTCTTAGCCGTGCGGGAGGCCGTGTGATCAAACGGCCTATACCGGAAGCGACTGAATGATAGTGCTCAAGGAGCCTGTGATCAGCGGGGCGAGCAGGGTGAAGAGTGTCGTCAGATGGGTTTTGAAGTTTCCGAACAAGGCGGTGTCACTCAACCATTCCGGAAGGCCGCTGCCGTCGGCGCTGCGCTTCAGCGCCTTGGCGTAGCTTTTGCTCAGGCTACGTAACCGAAAAAGGTGCGGCGCGTAGGTCGCTATGAGGGTCAGGGTAAAGATAGCACCCCAGAAAATCGTGACCTCGTCGGCATAGGCCGTGACGATTGCCTCGCCGTCCTTTTTGTAAAGGCGTGCGGGAAGATGAAAAAAGACCGCCGCTGCGATGGTTGTTGAAACCAGAACGATACTCAGCGACTGGAAGCCACGCTTCAGGATCGCGATCTTCGCTTTCAGTTCCTGTTCACTCAGCTTCGGCGCTTGCTTGTCGAAGTCTACAAAGAGGCTCTCGGCGCCGGTGGCCGCGAAGATCACTGCCGCGATGCCGAAGAGGGTCGGAACAATAACCTGGACCCCTAGCATGGTCTGAAGCGCTCCGAAGAGTTGGCTGCCGACATAGAGTTCTCGAAAATTCAGAAAGGTAATCTTGTAAGCCGCGAGTCCTGGGTGATTCGTTAGGATCAGAAGGCTTGCAAGCAGCAACAGATAGGCGAGTGCAAAGGAAAAGAGTCTGCGGCGGCTGCTCTCCTCGCAGGTACGAATGTGATAGATATTAAAGGCGATCACCACCATGCAGATGAGAATATGCACGCTGACCGCGGTTGCGTAGCCGATGAACCCACCGCTGTACCCCGCCGGCTTCAGTTGGGACTGCCACCAGCTTTCTGTCATTGTCGCGCGCAAATCGTTGTCGGGCACGAAGAACTGCAGCGTCAAAAGCGCAATGATCAGCGGAACAATCGTAACGAAAATACGCCAGGGAAAAGCCACGGAAAAATGCCCAAAAGAATCGACACGTCTACAAACAAGTTTACATGTTCCGCCGATTTGAGCTAGCGCTAAGAAGCCCCGGCGCCTGCACAGGCCGCCGTCAACGCCGCCTGGGCTCAGAGTGTGCTCAGCAAATCCGTGAGATCGAGCTTGGCGGTCTCCGCCATGATCGCGCTGGCCAGGGGTGAGGGAGGATCGCGGTCGGAGGCGATCAGGCCTACGGAATGCGCCACCGAAGGGGCCGTGATCGGAATAGCCTCGAGGCTGTCGCCCAATCCGATCATTGCGCTGTAGGCCTGGGGCAGAACGCTCGACCACTGACCGAAGCGGACGTGGGAGTAGAGCGCTGTAATCGAGTTCGCCTCGACCTGCGGCGACACTTCGCAATTTGCCTGCCGGAACGCCTGATCGACAATCCGCCGGTTCTGCATGTCCGTGGTGAGCAGGCAAAGCGGGATCGCAGATACGTCCTCCCAACTGACCGTCTCACGTCCGGCCAGCGGGCCGTTGGTCGCGGTCACCAGAATATAGTGCTCCTGATAGAGTGGCAGGGTTCTGACGTGCTTGAGCGGCTCGTTCTCGACATAGGTCATGCCGATTTCGATCTCGAAGTCTTGAAGTTGCCGCTGGATCTCCACCGAGCTGCGCGAGAGGACCGTTACCTTGACTCCGGGATGGGCGACGCAGAAGGGGGAGGTAAGCAGTGAGACCACCGGCAGGGCAGAGGGGATAACACCGATCGTCAGACGTCCGGTTAAACCGCCTTTGAGTTCGCTGAGTTCCTGTTCGAGAAACTCGCAGTCCGCCAGGATGCGTTTGGCCCACTCCAGTACGCGGGTGCCCTCGACCGTCAAACCGATGTAACGCTTGTCACGCTCGACGATCGGCACACCCAGTTCTTCCTCCAGCTGACGGATCCGCGAGGAGAGGGTCGGTTGCGAGATGTTGCAGACGGCAGCCGCGCGCGCGAAGTGCTTCTCCTGAGAGAGCGCGACAAGAAATTGAAGCTGCCTGATGTTCAAAGCTGTCTCCTACAGCGCACTACGATCGGGCCATTGCGCCAGGTTCGTCAAAGCGCGGTTCGTCAAAGCGCGGTTCGTTAAAGCGCCGTTCGTTATGGCGTCTGCGAACCCGGGTCACCGGTGACTTGTCGCATAGCATCTGCTTCAACAAAATTAATAAAAGCCTGCCCGCAGGTCCGGCGCGCATTTTCCTGCGCTCGGCGCAGACATCCCGGCCGCTCCAGCGGTCCCTGCGGCAGTGCGCAAAAGGTGGCACCTGAATATGCGATGTGCCAAAGGCGCGCGAAACGTTCAGGGTTTTTGGTCTCTGCAAACCTCAAGATCTACTTTGTCTATGTTTATCAAGAGTTTGCCGGCGTTTTCAAAGTTCACCGTCACGCGTGCGCCAATCGAGGATTGGATTTGGCCAACGCCCCAATCCGGTTCGTCGGGGTGGCGGACGAAAACGCCAGGGACCAGATCATATCGCATTGGCTTCTTGAGCGGAAAAATCCAAGGGTTTTCAATTCGGAAGTTAGTGTATAAGGAGCACTGTATGAGGGGAAGCGCAAAAGGCGAATCGCGCCATTCCCATCTGCTCAGGTGTTTCGTGCGCCGCCGGGCATACGCGCTCTGGCGAGGATCTATTGGGGTGTTGCTGACGCGGATTGCTGGAACCGCCGATGCGGCAGGACGGTGCGAGGTTGCTACGGCGTTGGTCGGGGAAAAAACGAAAGTGGAAGCGTAGTCATGACGTCGCATATTGATTTCCGGGTTTTGGAACTTCTGTCTTCACGACTCTGTCACGACTTGGTCGGGCCCATCGGGGCCGTCGGAAACGGTCTCGAGCTGCTGGAGGACGATAGTTTCGACATGGCGGATGATGCCATGAAGCTTGCCAATGCCAGCGCCCAGCAAGCCGCCAACGCCCTCCAGTTCTATCGCTTGGCCTACGGCGTGGCGGGCAGCCGCATAGGTTCTGACTTCGGCACCTTGCGTAGTTTGGCGACCGGTTTTGTGTCTCATTCAAAAGCGGAATTGGATTGGCCGGACAGCCCCGCGCCGGAAGAAGGCCCCGAAGACCTTGGAAAGCTGATCCTGAATATGATCGCTCTGGCAGCCGAGGCTTTGCCGCGCGGCGGTCACTTGACGGTCGATGTCATCGCCCGGCCGGACGGCGTCACGCTGTCGGTTCTGGCGGCAGGGGAGAACGCCGGTCTGCGGCCCGAAGCCGAGATCGCCCTGAAACCGGATGTCGCTATTGAAGATCTTACCGCGCGCAATGTTCAGGGCTATTTCACCCGCTTGCTCTGCCGCCGGATGGGCAGCGACCTGAGCGTCGAAGCCTCGGTTCCCGGACGGGTTCGTTTTCTGGCGGAGTTCTGAGCGAAGGAACTCTCCCTCGTCTCGCCGCGTTAAGCCACAGTATTCGTGTAATTCTATAATCACGTCATTCTGCTTCCCTGCTTTCGGCGTGGAAGAAGAACCTGCACCTGGGCGTCTTCCGGCTGCGAGGCGGGCTTCCCGGAGGTCGGCGGAACCGAATCGCATTCCTAAATCCGGATCCAAGTCGTTGTTCCTGCTGGGATGCCCGGTTTTCCCAGGTTTCTTCTGTTGTTTCTCCTCGTAATTCGACTTGCGAAAGCCTCTCAATTGCACCATAGTCGCGATTGAAAGTGATTTGCAGTTTCTTCTCTCCAAGCCTCGGCGCCAATTGGAAGAGGGTTCATCGTCCGGCTAGGGACGATGGGGGAGGAGATCCGCGCGACGCTCAAAAGCTTCAGACGGACTTACAGGAGACGAAGTAATGAACAAACTATTCCGCAGACTGGGCGCTGGTGTTGCCGGTGTGGCTCTGGCGGTCACCGCCGCTGCGGCCGGCGCAGAAGAGCTTAATCTCTACTCTTCGCGTCATTACTCCACGGACGAGGCGCTGTACGATAACTTCACCAAGGCGACCGGCATCAAGATCAACCGGATCGAGGGCAAAGGCGATGCGCTGATCGAGCGCATCAAAAGTGAAGGCGCCAACAGCCCGGCCGATATTCTGCTGACTGTCGATGTCACGCGCCTCTGGCGCGCCGACCAGGCCGGCCTGTTCCAGCCGACGTCTTCCGAGTCCTTGGAAAAGCGTGTGCCGGAAAACCTTCGTCATCCCGATGGCCACTGGTTCGGTTTCTCGACCCGTGCCCGCCTGATTTATTACGATAAAGCCAAGATCGCGGCTGGTGAGATCAAGTCTTATGAAGATCTTGCCGATCCCAAGTGGAAGGGCAAGGTCTGCATTCGCAAGAGCTCGAATGTCTACAACCAGTCCATGCTTGCATCCATCATCGCAGCACACGGCGAGGCCGCGGCCGAGGACTGGGCGAAAGGCGTTGTCGCCAACTTCGCGCGTGATCCCGTATCGGGCGATACCAACCAGCTTCGCGGCATCGGTTCGGGTGAATGCGAGATCGCGGTTGCCAACTCCTACTACTTCGTCCGTTTGCTGACCAATCCGAAGGATTCGGATAAGGGCCTGACAGACAAACTCGGTTATGTCTTCCCGAACCAGGATGACCGTGGAACCCACGTCAACGTATCGGGTGCAGGCATCCTCGCCAACGCACCGAACCGTGAGGCCGCCGTCAAGTTCCTCGAGTACCTGGCGAGCGACGAAGCCCAGGGCTACTTTGCCAACGGCAACAACGAGTATCCGGTGGTTGCCGGTGTCGCACCAGCCTCGGCTGTTGCCGGTCTCGGCGACTTCAAGGCCGATCCGGTGAATGTTGCGGTCTTTGGTGACAATCAGCCTGTCGCGCAGAAGATTTTCGATCGGGCCGGCTGGAAGTAACCGCCTCCGGTCAGCGTTTTCTGACAAGAAGCCCCGTCGGTTCGGCGGGGCTTTTTCTTTGTGCACTTGCCAAAGCACCCAAATGACACAGGTTGTTGTGTATTGTAAAAACACTACTGATAGTTCGGGAGGGTACTGTGCAAGATCTTCATCAAGCCTATTCATGTCTCCGTACGAAAACATCTCAATCGAAACTATTTTTCTCCAGCCGTCGATCTTGGTTTTCGGCGACCTCACTGGCTGCGGTCGCCGTGGCTGTGACCATGGCTGCGGTTCCGGTCGCCCAGGCGGCGGAATTGGTGGCGAAGGAGCTTCGGGGCTATCGGAGCCTTGAGGTGATCCTCGATGACGATGCTGCGGATTGCGCGCTTGACGTCCGCGATAAGGAAATTCGCGCCCATGCGGTTGCGGCCATGGAAAAGCTCGATCTGATTGAAACCCCCGACGCCCAGGTCGATGCCTCGCTGATCGTGGGCAATATTGCCTTCGGCGCGCTCAACGTCGAATGCGCGCTGCATGTCGAGCTGTCGTTCCATACGGGGATCCCGGCGCAGAACATCACCGGGGTGGATGGTGAAACCCGGGCGATCCTCGACCGCATGGGGGTTTTGCCGGTCACGGTTTGGAACCGCAGCGCCTTCGGTGTTGCCGCGCAGAGGGGCCTGACGAAAGAAGAGGCTTTCGAGAAAGCCTATATCCGCGTGAACGAGATGACCGATTTGCTCGTCGATATCATTGCGGAACAGCGCCAGTAAAAGACCGCAAAGGTTAAAAGGCACCGGACGTCAAAAAAATACGGACGTTTAAAGACCACAGACGTCCGTCATGTTTTCAATCCGGGATCAAGTAAGGTCGAGCCGGGTCACCGGTCAAGTCATTGGCTAGTGTCCCGTTGAATCTGAAATTCAATGATACGAACTTCAGTTCCAGGTGACTAGGTTGAGGACTCATAATTTTGTCGTCAAGACCGTCAAGGAATATGAGTCCTCAACCTAAGCCTCGAACTTGATCACATGCCCGGCCGCGAGCGGGCAATGGCGCGGGTCAGCAGGATCAGGGGCGGAATCGCGACAATCACGATGGCGAGGGACGGGATCGAAGCTTCCGTCAGCCTTTCGTCCGACGCCAGGTTATGGGCCTGGATGGCGAGGGTGTCGAAATTAAAGGGCCGCATCACAAGAGTCGCCGGCAGTTCCTTCATGACATCCACGAAGACCACCAGACCGGCGGTGAGCAGACTGCCCCACATCAGGGGCATATGAACCCGCCAGAGGGTGCTGGTCGCGCTTTGGCCCAGAGTGCGGGCGGCATCGTCCATTGAAGGCCTGATCTTGCCCAGGCTGGCTTCCACCGTATTAAGCGAGACGGCCATGAAGCGCACCAGATAGGCAAACACCAGAGCCGCAATGCCGCCGGTGAGCAGCAGTCCGGTCGAAATGCCGAAGCTGCTCACCATCCAGGCATCAACCGTATTGTCCAGGCGCGCGAAGGGGATCAGGACGCCCACGGCGATGACCGTACCGGGCACGGCGTAGCCCATCGATGCGATCCGCACCGCGAACCTGGAGAGACTGTTGGGGTTCAGGCGCACCCCATAGGCCATCACCATGGCGATAACGACCGCGATGCTTGCCGTGATGGCTGCCAGGGTGAAGCTGTTGAAGATAAGATCCAGAAAACGGGGCGCGATCAGAGCCGCTTCGCTCTCCAGCGCCATCGAGATCAAGAGGATGCAGGGCAGCAGGAAACCCAGGGTCAGGGGCAGGCCACAGGCCAGAAAGGCGAGGAACCCGCGGCTTCCTCTCAATTCATAGCGCGGCAGGTTCTGATAGCGGTTCGTGGCCTGGTGATAGCGGGCGACCCCGCGGTTGAGGCGCTCCATCAGGAGAATGGCGAAAACGAAGGCGAGCAGGACGGATGAGAGCTGGCCGGCGGCAATCCGGTCGCCGAAGTCGATCCAGGCCCGCACGATCCCGGTGGTAAAGGTCTGAACTCCGAAGAACGACACCGTTCCGAAATCGGCCAGGGTCTCCATCAGGGCCAGGGCGGTGCCTGCGGCGATCGAGGGGCGGGCCAGGGGCAGGGCCACGCGCATGAAGCTGCTGCGCGGGGTGCAGCCGAGCGTCCGGCTGACTTCCAGCGCGCAGATCGATTGTTCGAGGAATGCCGCGCGCGCCAGCATATAGACGTAGGGATAAAGCACCAGCGACAGCATGGTTATGGCACCGCCGAGCGATCTCACATCGGGAAACCAGTACTCCCGGAACGAAAGATCCCAGGTATCCCGGATCCATTGCTGCAGAGGGCCGCTGGGCTGCAGAAAGTCCGTGTAGGTGTAGGCCATGACATAGGCAGGGACCGCGAGCGGCAGGATCAGGGCCCACTCAAAGATACGCCAGCCTGGAAACCTGCACATGGTGACCAGCCAGGCGGTCGTGGTTCCAATAATAGGAACGCAAATTCCCACACCCAGAATGAGAAGGGTCGTGTTCAGAGTGTAAGCGGGCAGGACTGTTTCAACCAGGTGTTGCCAGGTTCCCGAGCCACTGGAAAAGACGTTGGCCAGGACGCTGATCACGGGGATTGTGAGCAGGCAGGCAATCGCCAGCGAAAGCCATGTGAATGTGGAGAGTTCGCCGAACGAGCGCATGGCGTCGCGCAAACGAAGGCTGATGGCTGCCCCTATGCCTGCCCGCGTATCGACTCCCGGCGGGCCCTGGCGCACATCGTCCGTCACGAAGATCCCACCTTTACAAACATTCCTCAATCACCCGATCCCTCTCGCCGGGATGGTCAAGAGATTGAATCGTCTACACATAACCTTCTTCAGGCCTGGAGCGTTCGCGCCGCCCAGATGACGGAAAGCGACCGGACCTCCACAACACTGGCTTCAGACAGCGGTTTCCGGGAGGCTGGGGCTTCACGCCGGTCTGCGTGTCTCCGTTTCACAGGCCTTTGCCCCGATCTCCTTCGCGCGATCTTGCGCGCAAAAACACCTGTCTTCAGGGTCTGTGAAGCAACACTGATTTATAACTAACAACGCGACGCGTTCGCAAACAATGCTTTGTTCAAAAAAATTTGTCTCAAATCTTCTTTGGGCTGAAAGTCAAGGGTCACATTTGTAGGCGTTTGAATACGCGTCAACCTGGATACGCCGCCCCCGTCGATTCTCTCCAGGGTTGGAAACGGCAATTTTCAAGAGAAAAAACTTAAATTTTTCAGTGATTTATCTATCGCGGGTAGGAGCGTTAAAGCAGTAAGGGCTTATTAAGCTCTGTTTGGCACTCTAACGCTGAAGCGGAGGCTTAGTTAACACCTGCAAAGTTTCCCGTTTAAAATTCAAATCACTATCATGGGGCAGCGGTCATGGACGACCTGTTGAGTGAATTTTTGACCGAGACCAGCGAGGGATTGTCGACACTTGATGTCGAGATCGTGAAGCTCGAGCAGAATCCAAATGACGCCGATTTGCTGGGAAATATCTTCCGGCTGATGCATACAATCAAGGGAACCTGCGGGTTTCTGGGATTGCCGAGGCTGGAATCGGTTGCGCATGCGGGAGAGAACATCCTGGGTAAGGTACGTGACGGCGAACTGGTCGTCACCGGACCGATCGTATCCCTGATTCTGGAATGTCTCGATCAGATCCGCGACATTCTCAACGCGCTTGAGGCAACAGAGGCCGAGCCCGAAGGTGATGATAGCGAGCTGATCAGCCGCCTGAATGCGGCTGCAGAAGGCAATTTGGCAGATGCGCCTGCAGAGGCTGCTGCACCGGCAGCGGCCCCGGCGGAAGCCGCGGCTGCAGAACCTGAGCCCGAGGCGGAAGCAGAGGAAGAGTTCGTTCCGACGCCTGCTTCCGAGACCGGCAATATGAATATGATGGCTGAAGAGCCGCAGGCCGAGGCCGTAGCCCAGGAGCCGGCCGCTGAGGCCGCGCCTGAGCCCATCGCCGAGACGCCGGCACCCGCCGCACCGGAAGCGCCTGCTGCTGCGCCGCCTGCGCCGGCCGCTGCAGCGAAAAAGCCGGCCGGCAATCAGGAGGTTGCCAAGGAATCTTCCGTTGCCAACCAGTCGATCCGCGTCAACGTGGATCTGCTCGAAAATCTCATGACAATGGTTTCCGAGCTGGTGCTGACCCGGAACCAGACCCTGCAAATCCTGCGCGGTCAGAAGGACAGCGAGTTTGCCGCGCCGCTCCAGCGCCTCAATCACGTGGTGTCGGAGCTGCAGGAAGGCGTCATGAAGACCCGGATGCAGCCCATCGGCAACGCCTGGGCCAAGCTGCCGCGTATCATCCGCGATCTCTCGCTCGAACTGGATAAGAAGATCGATCTGGTTATGAAGGGCGCCGAGACCGAGCTTGACCGTCAGGTTCTTGAACTGATCAAGGATCCGCTGACCCACATGGTCCGGAATTCCGCGGACCACGGTTTGGAGATGCCGGCGGACCGTATCAAGGTCGGCAAGCCCGAGACCGGCAAGGTTTTGCTCAATGCCTTCCACGAAGGCGGCCACATCATCATCGAAATCGTCGATGACGGCCGCGGCCTCGCCAGCGCCAAGATCAAGGAAAAGGTTCTTGCGAACGGCCTGGCCACCGAAGCCGAGCTGGAATCCATGAGCGAACAGCAGATCCAGCAGTTCATCTTTAAAGCCGGTTTCTCCACCGCCGCTGCCGTCACTTCGGTATCGGGCCGGGGCGTCGGCATGGACGTGGTTCGGACCAACATCGAGAAAATCGGTGGTACGGTCGAGCTGAAATCGGTCGAAGGCAAGGGCACGACCTTCACGATCAAGATCCCGCTGACACTTGCGATTGTATCGGCATTGATCGTGGCCTGCGGCCGCGAACGCTTTGCCATTCCGCAGCTCTCGGTCGTCGAGTTGGTCCGGGCTTCCGGCAACTCTGAGCACTCGATCGAGCGGATCAACGATACGCCGGTTCTTCGCCTGCGTAACCGTCTTCTGCCGCTGGTCAATCTGCGTGAACTTCTCAAGCTGCCGCCTCAGGAAGCCGAAGGTCCGGTCACTAGCGAGAGCAATGAAGCTTCCGAGAATGCGGAAACGGCGGATGCGGAAAGCAAGAAGCCCGAAAACACGGCAGGCCTGATCAAGAACGACAACTTTATCGTCGTGGCCCAGGTCGGAACCTACAGCTTTGGCATCATTGTCGATCGGGTCTTCGACACCGAGGAAATCGTGGTCAAGCCGGTCGCGCCGATCCTGCGCGATATTCAGCTCTTCTCGGGTAATACAATCCTGGGCGATGGAGCCGTTGTCATGATTCTTGATCCCAACGGCATTGCCGCCGCGACCGGCGAGATCGCCGTTTCCGGTTCCGCCGCGGAAGGCGCGGCCGAGCGCCATGCCGGCGACAATGCCGAGACGGTTGCAATGCTGGTCTTCCGGGCGGCGGACGAAGCGCCGAAAGCGGTGCCTCTTGGTCTCGTCGCGCGGCTTGAGGAAATCGATCTTGCGAGCGTCGAGAATTCCGGCGGTCAGCGGGTCGTTCAGTATCGCGGCGCCTTGATGCCGCTGGTACAGATGGACGGCAAGGAGCTGAAGGCGGAAGGGCGCCAGCCCGTCCTGGTCTTCAGCGACCGGGATCGCACCATGGGCCTTGTGGTCGACGAAATTGTCGACATCGTCGAAGACCGCATGAACATCGAACTCGGCACCGAGAAGCAGGGCTGTATCGGCAGTGCCATCATCGACGACAAGGCAACCGATATCATCGATGCCAGCTTCTACCTGCAGCAGGCCTTCTCGGATTGGTTTGCCGGCGGTGAGCGCGGTGACGGCGCTGAAGAGGGCGGATCCAAGATCCTGGTGGTCGACGACAGTCCCTTCTTCCGGAACCTGCTTGCACCGCTGCTTTCGGTCGCCGGCTATGAAGTCACGACGGTCGAATCCGCCGCGGAAGCCCTGGAGCTTTGTGAAGCGGGCAAGGTCTTCGATGTCATCGTGTCCGACATCGAAATGCCTGGCATGAGCGGTTTCGAGTTTGCCGAAACCGTCAAGAACAACACGCGCTGGGCCAATGTTCCCCTGGTTGCGCTGTCGTCCTTCGCTTCGCCCAACGATCTGGCGCGGGGCCGCGAAGTCGGCTTCACGGATTATGTGTCCAAGAATGACCGTGATGCCCTGCTTCACACCCTGAAAGACACCCTAGCTGAAGTAAGAGGTGCCGCATGAGCGAGCAATTGGAAGTTTCCACCTCGGCCTCGGTCGCACAGACCGACGAGTACATTACCTTTGTGATTGCGGGGCAGCTGTTCGGCGTACCGGTTCTGAAGGTCCAGGACGTTCTCAGCCCCCAGCAGATCACACCGATCCCGCTGGCGCCGCCTGAGATTGCCGGATCGCTCAACCTGCGTGGCCGGATTGTAACCGCGATCGATGTCCGGCTGCGTCTCGGTCTGAGTGGCCGCGATGAAGGGGACGAGGGTATGAGCATCGTCGTCGAGCACGACAGTGAGCTTTATAGCCTGATGGTTGATTCCGTCGGTGAAGTCCTGCAGCTGAAAGCAAGCCACTTCGAGCGAAATCCTCCGACATTAGATCAAAAGTTTAGAGAGTATTCAGACGGTATTTACCGTTTGGACGATAAGCTACTGGTGGTGTTGGACGTAACTCGTCTTCTCGACTATGGCCGCGAGGCCGCCGCGTAAGGCAAGTTATCAAAGGCACGTGAAAAAATGTTAGTATTTCATGAGTTTACAACTCGATCCGGAGTCTCAATATGAAGTCCTGCCTGATCGTCGACGACTCTAAAGTCGTTCGAATGGTGGCCCGAAAAATTCTCGAGGGTCTCAACTTTGCAATCGACGAGGCTGAAGATGGCCAGAAAGCCATCGAGGCGTGCGAGAAAAACATGCCTGATGCCGTGCTGCTCGATTGGAACATGCCTATCAAAAGTGGCATCGAGTTCCTTGTCGACCTTCGCGCCATGAAGGACGTCGAGCAGCCTGTCGTGGTTTTCTGCACGACGGAAAACGACATGTCGCACATCCAGGAAGCCATCCAGGCCGGTGCGAACGAGTACATTATGAAGCCGTTTGATAGCGAGATTATCGAATCGAAATTCACGCAGGTGGGTTTGATTTGATCATGGCTGTTGGTGAAGCTTCAGCAACCGGTTTGACGGGTCCTTATAAGGTGATGATAGTCGACGACTCGGCTGTGATCCGGGGCCTTCTGACACGCGCGCTTGAGTCGGATCCACAGATATCAATCGCTGCTTCCGTTCAGAACGGCAAAATCGCCGTCTCGACCCTTGAACGTCAAAAGGTCGATGTGGTGGTTCTCGATATCGAGATGCCGGTTATGGACGGAATGACCGCTTTGCCGCTGATCATAAAGACTCAGCCTGGCGTCAAAGTGATCATGGCTTCGACCCTGACCCTGAAGAACGCCGAAATCAGCATGCAGGCACTGCAGGCAGGCGCGGCGGACTACATTCCCAAACCGACATCGACCGGGAGCATATCTACCGCCGGCGATTTCAAACGGGAACTGACGGAAAAGGTCAAAGCTCTGGGCCTCGCAGCCCGGGGGGGAACACAGGCGCCGGTCGCGGTTCCGGCTCAGACGACTGCTTCGGACACTGTCGTGGCCAAGCCGGTATCGGCGAAAAAACCGATAAAGCTCCGGCCGATGCCGACAATGATTCCGGACATCATTGCGATCGGCAGCTCGACTGGCGGACCGCAAGCGCTTTTCGAGGTGATGAAAAGCCTCTCGGGAAAGGTGACGCAGCCGATCCTGATAACACAGCATATGCCGGCGACTTTTACCAAGCTGCTGGCGGAGCATATTTCACGAGTGAGTGGGATGACCTGTAACGAAGCGACAGACGGTGAAGCAATTGTGGGGGGGCAGGCCTATGTGGCGCCTGGCGACTACCACATGGTGCTTGAAGCCGACGGCGGAAACAAAGTCATCCGTTTAACGCAAGATCCACCGGAGAACTTCTGCAGACCATCGGTCGATCCGATGCTCAGAAGTTTGAGTAAAATCTATGGGCCCAAACTTCTCGTCATCATTCTGACGGGGATGGGGTCTGATGGGCAACGAGGCTCTGAAGTTGTCACTGCGGCCGGTGGCGCAGTGGTCGCTCAGGACGAAGCGACAAGTGTTGTTTGGGGGATGCCTGGCGCAGTAGCCAGCGATGGTCTTTGTTCGGCTGTTTTGCCGCTCAAGGAGATCGGTCCCCAGGTGCTAAAGCTTGTTATGAGGTCGGCGGCATGAACGTGAACGATTTCGAACTCATTTCTCAACTCCTGAAAAAGCGCTCGGGGTTGGTACTTTCGGAAGATAAGGCATATCTGCTGGAAAGCAGATTGAACCCTGTCGCGCGCAAGTGGGGCCTCAGCGGCTTCGACGAGTTGGCGCAGCAGGTCCGTAAGACCAACGACGAAAAGCTTTTGGTGGATATTACCGAAGCCATGACGACCAATGAGTCGTTCTTCTTTCGGGACCAAAAGCCGTTTGATCAGTTCCGGGACGTCGTACTCCCGTATCTGCTCGAACACCGGGCGCCGAAAAAGTCGATCAGGATCTGGTGCGCTGCCGCGTCAAGCGGACAGGAGCCATATACCTTGGCAATGCTTCTGAAGGAAGCTCAGGCCAAGCTGGCCGGCTGGCGGGTTGAGATTGTGGGAACCGATATCTCCCAGGAAATTCTCGATAAGGCTAAGGAGGGCATCTACTCGCAGTTCGAAGTGCAACGCGGCCTTCCGATCAACCTTCTGGTCAAGTACTTCACCCAGGTTGAGGATCGTTGGAAGCTCAACGATGAAATCCGCAACATGGTGACGTTCAAGAATTTCAACCTCTTGAACTCGATGTCCGGGATGGGTCAGTTTGATGTGATCTTCTGCCGGAACGTCCTGATCTATTTCGATCAGCCGACCAAGACGCAGGTTCTGGATCAGATGGCGGGGCTTTTGGCGAACGACGGCTTCCTCTATCTCGGCGGCGCCGAGACGGTTCTTGGAATCTCCGACCGCTTCCTGCTGATCCCCGGACAGCGCGGTATTTACGGCCTGGCCAACGAAGGTGCCGTCAAGAAAGCTGTTTGATCTTTAGAAGACCGCCGCCGCCTGGTCTGGGTTTGAACGGCAGGTTACGGCCTGTAGGAGGGGCTGATCGATTTACTTCGTTTTGAAGTGAATCGATCAGCCTTTTCTTTTGCGAGAGCGCGATTGTGTTTTGCCGGCAAGGTAGAATGCGGTCGCGCTCTTTGCAGATGCGCGCCTGTCTAATCTCTGCTGCACCGTAGATGACATCGGAACGGGCCCGCGACCGGTCGTGAACCGGCACAGGGTCTTTTCATGGCGCGGGAAGGTGGGGGCAGGGGTGTTTTTACCCCTCGCCGATCTGCGGCGGCTTCCGGGTTGCGCCGGGGGCCTAGAGTCGCGGCCGCCGGCAATCGCCTCCAGCAAGAGCCGGCAAGCCCCAGCGAAACCTAACGTAAGGCCTTGGGGATCACCAGTGGGAAGGAACCGGACTTTTGCGGAATCCGGACAAGTAAAGGGCCTGCACCGAGAGGAGCAGGCCCTTTACTAACCGGACGTGTGGCGGAGAGGCCGAAGACCAGGAGCATGGTCCTTCTCAAAGCCCTCGAGCTTGAGAAGGGAGCGCAGGCTCTAAGCGGAAACAGCTTCCTGTTCTGGCTCTGGCTTGGTCTGAGTCGCTGCCTCTTGCCCGCCGACCGGATCGCGCAGCACGTAGCCGCGTCCCCAAACGGTTTCAATGTAGTTCGCACCGCCCGTCGCTGCGGAGAGCTTCTTACGCAGCTTGCAGACGAAGACGTCGATAATCTTAAGCTCAGGTTCGTCCATACCGCCGTAAAGGTGGTTCAGGAACATCTCCTTGGTCAGGGTCGTGCCCTTGCGCAGAGAAAGCAGCTCCAGAATACCGTATTCCTTGCCGGTGAGATGCAGCGGCTGGCTGTCGACCTCAACAGTGCGGGTATCCAGATTGACCGTCAGCTTGCCGGTTTGGATGATCGAATCCGAATGGCCCTTGGAGCGGCGGACGATCGCTTGGATCCGGGCGATCAGCTCACGCTTGTCGAACGGCTTGGTCAGGTAGTCGTCGGCGCCGACACCCAGTCCCTTGATCTTATCATCAAGACCATTCAGGCCCGAGAGAATGAGGATCGGGGTTCTGACCCGCGCAGCCCTCAGACGCCGCAAAACCTCATAGCCGTCAATATCCGGCAGCATGAGGTCCAGAATGATAATATCGTAATCGTAAATTTTACCGATCTCGAGGCCATCCTCACCCATATCGGTGGTATCACACACATAGCCCTCGGACCGCAGCATCATTTCGATGCCTTGTGCCGTCGCAGAATCGTCCTCGACGAGAAGTACTCTCATAGCTCCAACCCAAATGGTTAAGATTAATCAAGATTAAGACCGTTAACCATTTTGGGGAAGCTTTATTAACAAACCCTTACTCAAAGACGGTTATGTACGAACAAATTTTCGCATAATTTGCAGTAATTATAAGGAGCCTCCGATAACACTTTGATAATATTAATAAAAACACTATTAAGCGAAATTCGTAAAATTTGCAGGACTTGGACCTCAACGCAGCCGGCCGGGGATAAAAATGAGTCGGCGGCAGATTTTTTTAAATAAACCTTAAGCGTAATCGGACATCTTTGTCTTCAGCAGGGTTAGCCATAACCCTTTGAATTTCGGATGGTATCGTGCCTCTTTTGTCGTCTTCTCTTCTCAACGAAATCGAACAGGTTCCTTCCTATCAGATCTATGGTCGCGTTGCCGGGATACTGGGAATGCTGGTTGAGGTCGCTGGTCTCGAACGGGTCCTCTCCATCGGCGCACGCTGCAATCTGGTGGCCAGGGGCAACCGGCGCGTTCCGGCGGAAGTCATCGGCTTCCGGGAGAAGCGGGCCTTGGTCCTGCCCTTTGGATCTTTGGACGGGGTGGGGCTCGGCTGTAAGGCCGAGTTGGCGGATTCGGACCCTGTCATCAGACCGCACCATGCCTGGCTCGGGCGGGTCATCAATGCCATGGGCGAGCCGATCGACGGCAAGGGACCTCTGCCGGCCGGCTTCGATCCCTATCGCTTACGGGCATCACCGCCGCCGGCGCACAGCCGCAGCCGGGTCGGCGGAAAACTCGATCTGGGTGTGCGGGCGATCAACACTTTCCTGACCTGTTGCAGCGGCCAGCGCATGGGCATCTTCGCCGGTTCGGGCGTCGGCAAGTCGGTTCTGCTCTCCATGCTGGCGCGCTACACCCAGGCCGACGTCAATGTCATCGGCCTGATCGGGGAGCGCGGCCGCGAGGTGCAGGAATGGCTTGAGGACGATCTGGGCGCAGAGGGGCTCGCCCGTTCAGTGGTCATCGTGGCGACCTCGGACGAACCGCCGCTGATGCGCCGGCAGGCCGCTTATCTGACGCTTGCCGTTGCCGAGTACTTCCGCGACCAGGACCGTGATGTCCTCTGCATGATGGATTCCGTGACCCGTTTTGCCATGGCCATGCGCGAGATCGGGCTGGCCGCCGGGGAGCCGCCTGCGAGTAAAGGCTATACCCCATCGGTTTTTGCCGAACTGCCGCAACTGCTGGAACGCGCCGGACCGGGCGTCGGCAAGGGTTCGATCACCGGTCTCTTCACGGTTCTGGTGGAGGGCGATGATCACAACGAGCCGGTCGCCGATGCCGTGCGCGGCATTCTGGACGGCCACATCGTGCTTGAGCGCGGCATCGCGGAGCGCAACCGCTATCCGGCGATTAACATTCTGCGCAGCATTTCGCGCACCATGCCCGGCTGCAATTCGGAGCTCGAGACCGCGCTGGTGACCCGCGCGCGCAGTCTGCTCTCGACCTATGAGGACATGGCGGAACTGATCCGCATCGGCGCCTACAAGCAGGGCAGCGATGCGGCGACGGACGAGGCGCTGGCCTATTACCCGGCGCTCGAGGCCTTCCTGTCGCAGAGCCGGAACCAGAGATTTCAGATCGAAGACGGCTATGCCGAGCTCGCGCGTCTGCTCAACGAAGCCTGGCCTGCTGCGGGGGCAAACGTTCAGCCCGCTGCAGAGGCTCACGCCGAGAGGGTTGCCTGAGCGGGAAGATTTGACGCAAAAGGCGCATCAGCTCGGCCGGCGAACGAAACTCTTCAGGTTTTTCCTTGAGAACGGGAGAGCTTCTCGACGCAAGTGAAATAGAGACCGACTTAAAAAAAGGGTGTGGGGACTGTGACAGCATTAAACAGCCTGGTGCGGGTGCATCAGTGGGAGCTCGACGAGAAGCGGCAGAAACTTGCCGACATGGAGCGGCTGCTCGACAAACTGCACAACGACCTGGTGCAGATCGAACAGGCCTATGAGTCGGAGAAGAAGATCGCGACGACGTCGCCTGATGCCGCCGCAGCTTTCCCGAACTACGCCGACGCGGTCAAACTGCGGCGTCAGCGCATTCAGGAGTCCATGCAGGTGCTCAGCGCGTCGATTGAAGCCGCTCGGGAAGAAGTGCGTGCGTCTTTCCAGGAACTCAAAAAGTATCAGACGGCCGAAAGCAACGAACAGCGCCGCGAGAAGGCCAAACGCGCCAAACGCGAACAGCAGGCGCTCGATGAGGTGGGACTGAACCTCTATCGCCGCCGGACCGCGCGGCGGGCTTAGTGTGCGGGTCTGGCGAATCTGCGTGGATCAACCTCTCTTTAAGTTTCGGTGACTATATTTAGTTAACATCAGACCTGCCGGACGAAGCTTCCCATGCCCGGCTTTCGACGACGATCGATAACGGTGGTGAAAATGGACAAGGGCTGCATTCTCGTGACGGGTGGCGCCGGTTTTATCGGCAGCAACTTTGTGCAGATGGCTTTGGGCCAGGGCTACAGGGTTGTGAACCTGGATGCGCTGACCTACGCGGGGGGATCTTTCGTTCTCAATGATCTGCTGCGTCATCCGGACCACCGCTTCGTGAATGACAGGATTGAGGACCGCGAGGTCGTCGATGTCATTCTCCGCCAGCACGCCCCCTCAGCCATCATCAACTTTGCAGCGGAGACCCATGTCGATCGTTCGATCGACAATCCGGGGATCTTCGTTCAAAGCAACGTGGTCGGTGTTCAAAACCTGCTGGATGCGGCCGTGCGTTATCAGGCGGGACTGGCGGATCACGAAAGCCGCAGTTTCCGGTTTCTGCAGATCTCGACCGACGAAGTGTTCGGCTCGATCGACGGTGCCGCCGCGACGGAGGAGAGTCCTTACCAGCCGAACTCGCCCTATTCCGCGAGCAAGGCCGCGGCTGACCATCTGGTGCGGGCGTACCACACGACCTACGGCCTGCCGAGCTTGATCACTGTCGCCACCAACAACTACGGCCCGATGCAGTTTCCGGAAAAGCTGATTCCCCTGATGATCCTGAAGGCGGTGCGCGAGCTGCCTCTGCCGGTCTACGGCGATGGCGGGAATGTGCGCGACTGGCTTTACGTCAAGGACCATTGCCGCGCCGTGTTCACGGTGCTGGAGGCCGGGCAGCCGGGCGGCACCTACAACGTCGCCGGCGGCAATCAGGCGTCCAACCTCGATGTGGTGCGCAAGATCTGCCGCTCGCTGGACCGTCGAAAGGTCATGACCGGCGGCGCGTCCCATGAAGAACTGATTTCCTTTGTCACCGACCGGCCCGGCCACGACCGGCGCTATGCTTTGGACGCCACGAAGCTGATGACAAAGCTGGATTGGAAACCAGAGGCCGACTTTGAAACCGCCCTGGAAGAAACCATTGACTGGTATCTGGACACACCCGACTTCTGGAAGCCGATTATCGGCAGCAGCTACGACGGTCACCGTCTCGGTCTCGGCAGGCCGGAGCTCGTGGAGCTGCCGCCTGCGCGCGTTGCCACCGGCTGACGAAAGCCCCAAAGGGCCTCAGATCATAAGGTCCGGGGAGTCCGTCAGCCCGGCACTCTCGACCGCCTTGGAGCGCCAGTCGCCGGACGCCTCAAAGACGATCTGACCGGCGAGTCCCAAGCTGTGATTGCTTTCGCTGAAGATCCTGATGATCTCGTCACGCATGCTTTGCGAGAAGGGCCTGCGGGTTCTCAGGATCAGATCGAAGAGTTTTGAGCGGATCAGGCCGTCGAGCTGCAGGTCGCCCATTTTCGTCAATTCGATTTCCAGAACGAAACGGGTCGTATCCGCTCCCGATTGCTCCTGGCCGTTACCTTCGCCGTCTTCCTGGTCACGGCGGATGAAAAGGCGCAGTTGACGGATCTGCTGATCGTCGAGAAACGGCAGGATCAGCGTCCGCCATTCGCCCCCCGCCGCCTCTGAAATCCGTCCCGCCTGCGCGAGATCCTGATCTAGTTTTCCGACCAGGTCGCGATGGCCTTCGCGTTGCATCTGATCCACCGTCGCGCGGCCCAGCCAGCCATTGAGCTGCCCTGTGTTCAATGCCGATAGCAGAAAGAGCATGTTGGAGCCCAGGGCCGCTCCCGCAGTGGGCACCCGGCTCATGATCTTGGACGCCAAGGCGCCAGAGAGACCGCTTGTCTCGTTTGGACGCGCGACTGCGTCCAGGCCCGGCCAGGCGAAGCTGGAACCTTGAAGGGGGTGAGTGAGCGGATTGAGCGGCACGGCGGATCCGGCGGTTGCTTGGGGAAGACTATGACTCAGAACTTGGATCTGGACTTTGGTGCCCAGGGGCAACTGAACACCGTTTTCCAGGGACAGGATGCCGAATGGGGTTTGCAGGACGGGGCGTCCATTGGCTGCCGAGGCGATGACAGTGCCCGGAAGTATGGGGTCCCTGGCTGTCGGCGAGGCACCGGCCACCGCCGGGCTTGTCGGTCCTGCACTCGCTGCTGCCGGCGTTGTAGCGGGGCTGGGCGCCGCCGCGCTGGCGGGCGTTGCCGTGGTCGTTGCTGTCGGGTTCGCCTGGACGCCGACTGCGCCGCCATTGATCGCGGTCAACTGAACCTGAAACTGAGCGCCGGCGGTGAGCTGCCGGAGGACGGCGGGAATCTGCAGGCTCGCCGCAGCGGCATTGCCCGGCAGGGGTGCGCCGGGAACAGGGCCGGCGCCTGGAGCGTTGCCGCCCGGAAGGGTGTTTCCACCCGCGGGGACCGGTGACGGGCTTCCTCTGGATTCAAGCGTTGCCAGCAGGATCTGGTGTGGCAGTCGGACTGCCGCGTCGGCAAGGGCCTTGGCGGCTGCGTCCGGCAGGTTTGCGGGGATTTCGGGTTTTACGATCTGCAACTGAACCTGGCCGCCGTCGCGGATCTGCAGCGCGACCTTGGTACCCGTCGCCAGGGCCAGCTTAGACTCCAGTTCAAAGCTGCCGTACCTCGTCATGATTTTGAGCAGCGCGGAATCTTCCGCCGTTGCCACTGTACCGGAGAGCACGGTGCCGCCGGGCAATGTCGAGAGCAGCTCCGGGGCCTTGATGACCGGAATCTGAACGGGCTGGGTGGCGGCGGGGGACGTGGCTGCGGCGCCGGTGGCGGGCGGCACGGGCGTGACCGTGCCGGAGGAGGAGGCCGTCTGGCTGGGCGCCGCAGTGCCTGAGGGCTGTGACGGAGGGGGAGAGGGTGAGACGCTTCTCATGGACCGTTGATCAGACGCCGGGCCAGGGCTTCGATATCCTCGGCCGCTTTGGAGTTGGGGTGCCGGGTCAGCAGGGGCGTCTGGTGCCGGATGCTCTCCTTGACCGAACTGTCGCGCCGGATGATACCGGCCAGCGGCGGGGTGAACTTCAGGAAGGATTCGCAGGCCTTGCGGATCGTTCCATAGGTCCGCTGGCCCTCGCTCACGCTGTCCGCCATGTTGACGACCACGCGCAGATCCATCCCCGGAAACTGTTGGTGTGTCAGCTTGATGAAGGCATAGGCGTCGGTCAGGGATGTCGGCTCGTCATTGGTGACCACAAGACAGGTGCCGGCGAGGTTGGCGAACTGACGGACGGTGCGCTCGATCCCCGCGCCCAGATCCAGAATGACGTAGCCGTAGTTGTTTGAGAGCACGACCAGATCTGAAATCAGGCCGCCCAGCCGGTTATTGGGCAGGTTGGCCAGATTGCCGGAGCCAGACCGGCCCGCAATGACATCGAAGCCACCGATATCGTAGCGCACCTTGGCGGCTTCCAGCGCATAACGTCCGGCGATCACGCCGCCCAGATCCCGCTCCGGGGCCAGGTCAAGCTGAATGTCCACGTTCGCAAGGCCGAGATCGCCGTCAAAAAGCATCGTCGCCTTGCCCGCATTGGCCAGCGCCTGGGAGAGGGACACCGACAACCAGGTCTTCCCCACGCCGCCCTTGCCGGAGGCGACGGCGACGATGTTTGCGGATGACTTTCCGTTATCGGCAAGTGCGTTTGATACTTCCATTATCACAGTGTTCCCAAAACGAGCGACAGATGCTCTTGCGTATTCGTGGCGGGTTGAAGCAGGCGGGCCATGGAGACCGGGTTGATCGGGGCAAGTCCGTTGCCGATCTGCGCGGAAATGCCGACACCCATGAGACTGAAGCGGCCGGCGTGGGCGGCGCAGAGCAACCCGCCGTAGCGGCGGCTGGAATCGAGCCGGGTCATGATCAGGTGGCGGGTTCCGGCGTCCCGGAAGGCGAGGGCGCATTCGGCCTGTTCGTAACAGTCTCCACCCGACGGCAGAACCAGGATGGTCTGCGCGCCGACCTTCCCGGCGGTCTCGCACAGCTCTTGCAATGCGGCTTCGTCATAGGGCGATACACCCGGGGTATCGATCACGATCAGAGGATCTTTCGGCGAGGCCGCGATCACTGCCGAGAGAGCGTTTGCCGTGTCGGCCCGCTGCAGCGGAACCTCGAGGGCTGCCGCAAAGGTCTCGGCCTGGGACATGCCGCCGGCTTTCTCAGCGTCCATGGTGATCAGGCTCGCGTCCTGTCCCGCCAGACGGGCCAGCGCGCAGAGCTTCGCGGCTGTTGCCGTCTTGCCCGACCCGCTCGGGCCGATGATCATCACCGGGTGCTTGCTGGCGGCCGTTGGCAGGGGGGCGAAATCGAAGGCACCGTCCAGAACGCCCGCAAGGGCCATGACGTTGTCCTCGGCATTCAATCCCGACGCATTGCTCAGGAGGCGGTTGGCGAGAGGGGCTGGAACCTGGTGGTAATCGAGCACCTCCGACATGCCGTCGACGGTTTCGATCAGGCTCTCGGGCTCCTGCAGATCGAGTTCGTCGTCCAGGTCGCTGTCCAGGGCCGCCATCACCTTGACGCCGAGCGCACCGCCCAGCTCCTGGGTCGAGAGGATGACCGCATCCAGGCCCAGTTCCTCGCGGACCTGGTGCATGGCATCGGGCAGCGTTTCGGCCGTGAAGCTTCTAAGCCGCATGGGACTTACCGCCTCCCACAGACTTCTGCACGCTGGCCCAGTGGCCTGACTCTATGGCTAACTTACTAATCACGCTAATGAACTCTATCTACAACTGGCCAAGGGTTTTGATCTTGGCCCTGGGGTGAACTTCGTTTTGGGAGAGCACGACCGTCGAGGGCCGGAAACGTTCGACGATCGAACGCACGTAAGGGCGGATACCCGGACTGGTCATGAGAACCGGGGTTTCGCCCATCATGGCGTGCTGCTCGAAGGTCTTGCGGACCTCTCCGATGAATTCCTGCAGTTTCGAGGGGGCCATGGAAAGCTGACGTTCCTCGCCGTCGCCGATGATCGCTTCCGCGAAAGCCTGCTCCCAGTTCGGTGTCATGGTAACCATCGGAATGAAACCGGCTTCGTTGATCTGCGCATTGGAAATCTGCCGGGCAAGCCGCGCGCGCACATGCTCGGTGATTGCGGTGACGTTGCGGGTGTAACCGCAAGCCTCGGACACGCCCTCCAGGATGGTCGGCAGGTCGCGGATCGAGACCCGCTCGTTTAAAAGGTTTTGCAGAACCCGCTGGATACCGCCCACGGAAATCTGCGCGGGGACCAGGTCGGCGATCAGCTTCTGCTGATCGGAATCCAGTTCGTCCATCAGCTTTTGCGTCTCGGCGTAAGACATCAGTTCGGCGACGTTGTCCTTGACCACTTCGGTCAAATGGGTCGTCACCACGGTCGGTGGGTCGACGACCGTGTAGCCCCGGAAAAGAGCTTCTTCGCGGCTGGCTTCGTCGACCCACTTCGCGGGAAGACCGAAAGTCGGCTCGATGGTGTCTTCGCCGGGCAGGGAAATCTTTTCGCCGCGCGGGTCCATGATCAGCAGCATGTTGGGCCGCAGTTCGCCGCTGCCTGCCTCGATCTCCTTGACCCGGATGATGTAGTTGTTGGCCGGCAGCTGCAGATTATCCTGGATACGCACTGACGGCAGGATAAAGCCCAGGTCCTGTGCCATCTGCCGCCGCAGGGCCTTGATCTGATCGGTCAGCCGCTGTCCGCCCTGACCGTTGATCAAAGGCAGCAGGCCATACCCCAGTTCAAGGCGCAGGTTGTCGATCTGCAGGGAGTTCGAGATCGGGTCTTCCGCAACCGGTATGGCCTGGGCTTCGGCTTTCTTGGCCGCTTCCGCGTCCTGTTCGGCCGTGTCGATCTTCCGGTTCGATTTCCAGGCCAGGCCACCGGTGACCGCCGCGATCATCAGGAAAGGGACGGCGGGAATGCCGGGCAGCAGCGCAAGCGCCACCATCAGAAAGGATGAGAGACCGAGCGCGCGGGGATAACCGCCAAGCTGTCCGAAAACCGCCTTGTCGGCGGAGCCGGTCTGGGTCGTCTGCGAGACCAGGATACCGGCGGCTGTCGATACGATGATTGCGGGGATCTGGCTGACCAGTCCGTCACCGACGGTCAGCATAGTGTAGGCTTCGGCCGCTTCGCCGAAGTCCAGATCCATCTGCGCGACACCGATAATGATGCCGCCGATGACGTTGATGAAGGTAATCAGCAGACCGGCGATGGCATCGCCGCGCACGAACTTCGCGGCACCGTCCATGGAGCCGAAGAAGTTGCTCTCGTCCTCAAGGGTTTTGCGCCGGTCGCGCGCCGCCTGTTCATCGATCAGACCCGCCGAGAGGTCGGCGTCGATGGCCATCTGCTTGCCCGGCATGGCGTCCAGGCTGAAACGCGCCGAGACCTCGGCGATACGGCCGGAACCCTTGGTGATGACGATGAAGTTCACGATCACCAGGATCGAGAAGACGATAATCCCGATCACGAAGTTGCCGCTCATGACGAAGCCGCCGAAGGCTTCGATCACCTTACCGGCGGCATTGGTACCCTCGTGGCCGTTGGCCAGGATCAGGCGCGTTGAGGCCAGATTGAGCGACAGCCGGAGCATGGTCGCGATCAGAAGCACCGTCGGGAAGGAACTGAAGTCCAGCGGCCGGCTGATGAAAAGTGCGGTCATCAGGATCAGCACCGAAAGCGTCATGGACAGCGCAAGCGCGACGTCCAGCAACCAGCCGGGCAGGGGCAGGATCAGGACGACCAGAATGCAGACGACACCCAGCGCAAGGGCGATGTCGCCGCGCTTTAAGAAGTCCAGCGCGCTGTTGAATGACTCCCGCGAGGCGCTTGGTTGGGCGTCATCCGAAGTGCTGGTCTCGGACATAAACTAATCCAGTCGTGATACCGGGCCGCAGCGAACTGTCGGCCAATCGCTGTTGTCTTTTCCGGGTCAGGCGGTCGTGCGTTCGGCTTCACCGGGCATGGAGATCGGCAATCCCTTCTCGCCGTAGAGCTTCAGCTTGTTGCGCAGGGTCCGGATCGAGATGCCGAGAATGTTCGCCGCATGAGTGCGATTGCCGAGGCAATGCTCCAGCGTGTCCAGGATCAGATCCCGTTCCACATCCGCAACCGTGCGCCCGACCAGTTCGCTCGCGTCTCCTGTACGCGCGGGCGCAGCCATCGAGCCCGTTGCCGCTGCAGCGTGAGAAGCTGCACCCTGGGCTGCCGGGCTTCCTTCCGGTGCGAGCATTTCACCGGTCAGCATGATCGAGGCTTCGGTGACCTGGCCGTCCTGCGCCAGCAGCACGGCGCGATGCATGGTGTTCTCCAGCTCACGTACGTTGCCGCGCCAGTGATGGCCCAAGAGGATCCGGCGGGCTTCCGGGGAAATGAGCGGAACCGGAACGCCGTTGGCCTCGGCATATTTCGCAATGAAATGATCCGCCAGAATCTCGATGTCCCGGGGGCGGTCACGCAGCGCCGGCAGCGCGATGTTGACCACGTTCAGACGGAAGTAAAGATCCTCGCGGAAGTTACCCTGCCGGACCTCGTCTTCCAGATTCCGGTTCGAGGTCGCCAGCAGGCGGATATCGACCTTGATCGGCTGGCTGCCGCCAACCCGGTCGATCTCGCGCTCCTGCACGGCGCGCAGAAGCTTGGCCTGCAGGCGCGGATGCATTTCGGAAATCTCGTCCAGCAGCAGGGTGCCGCCGCTGGCTTCTTCGAACTTACCGATCCGGCGGCCGACCGCGCCGGTGAAGGCGCCTTTCTCATGGCCGAAGAGTTCGGACTCCAGCAGGTTCTCGGGAATGGCCGCGCAGTTGACCGAGATGAACTGGGCCTTGGAACGGCGTGACTTACTGTGCACGAAGCGCGCCATGATCTCTTTACCGGTGCCGGATTCACCGGTGATCAGGACGCTGGCTTCGGAGGGTGCGATCTGTTCGGCCAGCTTCAGGACGGCGTTCATGACCGGATCCTGGAACACCAGGGAAGTCGATTCCTCTGTGACGGCGGCCAGAACCGCGGCGATCAGCTCCGCGTCCGGGGGCAGGGGAATGTACTCTTTCGCGCCGGCTTTGATGGCCTCCACGGCGCGGGCCGGCGAGGTGTCGATGCCGCAGGCGACGACCGGGATGGAGATCCGTTCCGCTTCAAGGCTGGCGCAGAGCTGAGCAATGTCCAGATCGACATCGACCATCAGAAGCTCCGAACCCTGGCCCGAGCGCAGGGCATCCAGGGCCGCATCAATATCGTCGACGTTGGCGACCTTCGCGCCTCGATCCAGGGCAATCTTGCCTGCGGTAACGATGTGACCCTCGAGTGATCCGACGATGAGGAGTCTCATATTTTTTTCTCCAAGTCCCTTTTAATCGAAGTACTCCACCCGGCGTGCGGGTGGCAGAATCGTGTTGAGCTCAACTTCCAGACGGCGGGGATTTTCCTGCCGGCTGATCGATGCGATGCCGATGGCGTAGATCTGGTTGATCATGCTTTCGGCTTCTGAATTTCGGTCGAGTTTGTTGGCCAGCGGCAGAAACAGCATGTTCGCCAGCACGGCCCCGTAGAAGGTGGTCAGCAGGGCGATCGCCATGGAAGGACCGATGGTCGAGGGGTCTTCCAGATTGCCCAGCATCTGTACCAGGCCGACCAGAGTCCCGATCAGTCCCATGGCGGGCGCGACTTCCCCTGCGCGGCGCAAGACTCCTGCGGAGCGGATATGGCGCTGCCGGATGGCATCGGCTTCGCGCATCAGAATGCTCTCGACCTGTTCCGGCGGCATGCCGTCGATGACCATCGAGGCGGCGCGGTAGAGGAAAGGCATGGTCTTCAATTCTTTGAGCGTGTTCTGGATCGCCAGAATCCCGTTCTTACGGGCATGATCGGCCAGGGTCAGAACGTGGCGCGCGGCGTCGTCAGCCTCGACGACCTGATAGAGCACGGCCTGCAGCATGACACGCTGCGCCTGTAGGACCTCGGTGACCGAGAAGGAGACGGACGACACCAGAAAGGTTCCGCCCAACACGATCAGCATGGCCGGAATGTCGATAAAGGAACCCGGAGAGCCGCCCAGGGTCATTGCCGTGCCGATGACGACGAAGGCGCCGACAGCCCCGAAGAGGGTGGCGAAATCAAGCGTCGGCCCGGCCGGTGCCTTGCGTTTTTTCGCCGGACGCCGGGCCCTTGGCGGATTGGCTGCTACATTAGCCATGACGGAATCTTCTCCGCTGTGAGTGCGCGTTCGGCTGTGGATTCAGGTGGCGCATCGGGATCAATTGCGGTCCATTTTGATGATTTCCGTCATGGTCACACCCAGACGGTCTTCGACGACAACCACTTCGCCGCGTGCGACCAGCCGGTTGTTGACGTAGATGTCGATGGCCTCGCCGACTTTACGATCGAGTTCCACCACGGCCCCCCGGCCAAGCTTGAGAAGCTGGCTGACCTGCATGTTGGCTTTGCCGAGGACGGCGGAAACCTGAACCGGAATGTCATAGACCGCTTCCAGTTCCTTGGCGTTGGTCGGCGGGCGGCCCGCGTACTCGGGAACCTCGCCTTCGTCGATAAGGGCAACCTGGTCGGGCTGCGCCATATCGAGGTCGTCAAGCGTCAGTGTTTCAGAATCAGTCATGGCTAGGCTCCTGAGGGCCGGCGGCGGGTGCGGCCGGCTTTTGAAGGGTCTGCGGTGCGTTTTCGGCGACCGGGGCTTCGGTATCCGGTGCTGTTGCTGCGCCGGTGACCGGCGCTGCGTTGGCTACCGGGGGTTTGCCCGGAACCGGCTGCGCCGCTGCTGTTGAGATCTTCTCGGCGCCCGAGCCGTCATCTGCGGTCGCCAGACCCATTTGTTCCATGGGCGACACCAGAGGCGGTGGCGTCTCACTCGCTTCGGGCTGCATGTCTCCAGGTGGGGTCGCCGCGGGCTGATGTTGTGGCATCGCTTCCGCTGCGGCCGCGGGGGGCGCAGGCGCCGCCTGGACTGGTGCAGCCTGGACCGATACGGCGGAAACCCGGGCAGCAGCGACGCTTGGCCGTGAGAGACTCTCCGCCGGCACCTTGAGAAATCGTCCGAGGATCTCATCGATGTCGCGCCAGATCTCGTCGGTTCTGCGTTCCGCGCCGCCGTCGGCCCACTCGACCCGAACGTCGCTGTCGCCGAGGTCGTCGGTCGCGAGGAACACGACCTTCCCCTCGAAACCCTCGGCTTTGACCAAAGCGTCAATTCTCGATTTGACCGGCTCCAGCATCGGCTCGGACACCCGCACCACCAGGCGGGGTTCGTCCTGGGCGCGCTCAAGGCATTCCGAGACAACGGCCTCGATCTCCTTGAGAGCGGCTGATTTCTCCAGCGAGGGTACGAGCTTGCGCAGGATGGTCGATGCGGCTTTCAAGGCTTCTTCTGCGACCTGCTCATGCATCCGGGGCTGCTCCGAGAGCAGTTCGCCGACACGGCCGGTCAGGTTCAGCAGCAGGGTCTGGGTTGTTTGCTCGATCCCGTTAAAGGCCTCGGTACGGCCTTCTTCCCGGCCCAGCGCGAGACCTTCCTGCCGCCCTTCGGCCCGGGCCTGCTCCAGGTCCGCTTCCGAGATTTCCGGCTCGACAACTTCCGGCTCCGGCGGCGGAGCCGAGGCTGCAGCCTGGGCCTCGGCCTGCCTTCCCGTCGAGAGCGGGGCCTCGAAGGCGTCGTTGAAGAGGAATTTTTGTCCTGCTGACATCCGGCGGGGCCCCGATTAATAGACCAACTCGTCGTCGCCCTTTGAGTCGGCGATAACGATTTCGTTCTTGGCGGCGAGGTCCTTGGCGATGGTGACCATGTACATCTGGGCTTCGTCGACATCGCGCAGGCGGACCGGTCCCATGGAGGCCATGTCCTCCTTGAGGATCTTGGCCGCGCGCTCGGACATGTTCGAGAAGAAGAGGTCCCGGACCGTTTCCGACCCGCCCTTGAGGGCGAGGGCCATCTTGTCGTTTTCCACGTTGCTCATGAGGGTCTGGACCCCACCCGGGTCGAGCTTGCCGAGATCTTCGAAGGTGAACATCAGAGCCTTGATCCGCTCGGCGGAATCGCGGTTGCGTTCTTCCAGCGCCGTGATGAAGCGGGACTCCATATTGCGGTCCAGGAAGTTGAAGATATCCGCCATGAGTTCGTGGGAGTCGCGCCGGTTGGTGCGGGCGAGGTTCGACATGAACTCGTTGCGCAGGGTCCGCTCGACGTCGTCCAGGATTTCCTTCTGCACCGATTCCATGCGCAGCATTCGCATGATGACCTCCATCGCGAAGGGCTCGGGCAGCAGGCTGAGGACACGCGAAGCATGTTCCGGCTTGATCTTCGACAGAATGACGGCAACGGTCTGCGGGTATTCGTTCTTCAGGTAGTTGGCCAGCACCTGCTCGTTCACGTTGGCGAGCTTCTCCCACATGGTGCGTCCGGCCGGGCCGCGGATCTCTTCCATGATCGAGCTCACACGGTCCTTATCCAGAACCTTGTTGAGCAGGCGCTCCGTATTGTCGTAGTTGCCGATCACGGTCCCGGTGGTCGAGATCTGGTCGGCGAAATCCATCAGCAGGCGTTCGATGATTTCCGAGCTGACCGTGCCCAGACTTGCCATGACCTGCGAGATTTCGCGGATCTCGTCGTCTTCCATGATCGAGAAAAGGCGCGCGGCGTTCTCGTCGCCGACGGTCATAACCAGCAGAGCGGCCTTCTCCGGACCTGTCATAGTGCGGTAATCGTCACGCATTGCTTCTGTGCTCGTTCATCGTTGTCGTTCGTTTTTCAATCAGGTCTGGTGCAGCCAGGCGCGCAGGATGTTGACGGCCTCGTCCGGATGCTTCTCGACGATCTCGCCGATCTTGCGGACGGAGGAGGCGCGGACACGGCCCTCGACCTTGTTGATGTCGATCATCTGTTCGATTTCTTCTGCAACCGTCGGGCCGTCCTCGCCGCCGCCGCCATCGCCGACCCGGCGGGCGACCGTGGTGGTTGTGCCGTCCGGGTTGGTGATCAGCATCGGGCCGCTCTCGGTCGCACCTGCGATCGCGCCACCGCCGGGGCCTGCGATCGCATACTGCATACCCTCGGGACCGCGCAGCAGACCGGTTTCCGGATCGATTGTGCCGGCCTCGAAGTCACCGTCCAGCACGCGGGCAATGAGAGGCCGCACGACCAGCAGCAGGACCAGGATGGCAACGACACCCAGGACCAGCAGTTCGACGAAGCGCATCAGTTCGGCTTTTTCGAAACCCAGGATCGTGTCGTCGGCCTGCAGGCCCGCGTCGATCCCCGTAAAGCGCAGGTTAACGATCTCCAGAGTATCGCCCCGCTCTTCGTCGTAGCCCACTGCCGCGCGTACGAGCGCCGCGAGCTGGGCCATTTCTTCCTCACCGCGTGGTTCGTAGACCGTCTCGCCGTCCTCGCCGACCGAGGTCAGGCCGTTGACCGAAACCGCGACCGACAGGCGCCGGACCAGACCGGTTTCCCGCACCGCCGTCTTGACCGTGCGCGAGATCTCGTAGTTGACGGTTTCTTCGCTGCGTGAGGAGTTGGACTGACTGCCGCCGCCTTCGCCGAGCTGATCGAGATCGGCGTCGGGCAGGTTGTTGCCGACGGTAACGCCGGGATCCTGTCCTTCGTTCGAGCCCGCGTTTTCCTCGACGACCTGGGTGGAGCGCACGACCTGTCCGTCAGGGTCATAGGTTTCCGAATTCTCAGTGATGCGGTCGAAATCCATCTCGGCGGAGATTTGCACGCGTACGTTGCCGGGACCGACGGTGCGTTCCAGCATTTCCTCGACCGTGCGGATCAGGCGGGTCTCGTGGGCGATCCGGCGCTCTTCTGCCGTGGTGGCAAGCTGCGTGGGGTCGTCGTCCGATGCGCCGCGCGCCAGGAGGGTGCCTTTGTCGTCGATGATCGACACCAGGGTCGGCTTGAGCCCCGGCACCGCCGCAGCCACCAGATGTTGAATGGCGGCAATCTGGTTGCGCTCCAGGCGTCCCTTGTTGCGCATGACCAGCACGATTGAGGCACTGGGTTCCTGCCGCTCCCGGCTGAAGAGTTCGCGCTGCGGCATGACCAGATGCACGCGCGCCTGCTTCACATTGGCGATGGATTTGATGGTCCGGGCCAGTTCGCCTTCCAGGGCGCGCAGATGATTGATGTTTTGAACGAAGTTTGTGGTGCCAAAACCTTCGGAACGGTCGAAAATTTCGTAACCGATGGACCCGCCGCTGGGCAGGCCTTCCTGCGCCATCTGAAGGCGGACACGCGCGACCTGATCTTCGGATACCATCAGGCGCGAGCCGTTGCCCTCAATGCGGTAGGGGACGTTGAGTTCTTCCAGGCGCGCCACGATCTGTCCGCTGTCCTGATTGTCCAGCTCGGCATAGAGCAGGGACATATCCGGAGTAGCGAGCCGGCTTGTGAGGTAGACAAAGAATGCCAGAACGCCGGCGGCGACGGCTGCCATGATCCCCAGACGGATGGGGCCAAGACTGCGGAAGGTGTCGACGATTGTTGAGTTCACGCTGCGATCAATCCTGCCTGGAGGGGTACTGATTTTTCAGGCTCCTGGAGACCGCGCAGATGTCCTTGCCTGTTTAAAAGAGGCTAAGGTGTTTGGGTAAATAGGGCGTTAACGGTGAGGCAATTATTGCCTAGCTTTGGGAAAAAATTGCCCACATCCAAAGGTAGGTGAAAAAAGCCAAGGAAAAAGCCGGCAAACGCAATGTTCGCCGGCTTTGTGAGGAAGAATCTTAAGGTTGAATAAAGGAATTAATTCAACGGTTTCTGAAGGCTTTGCGACAGCGGGCGCCCACGCTTCGCGTTACGAAGACGCGCCGGAGGGCGCGCCGCCCGTGTTCGGCGTCGCGTTTTCAATCTTTCGGCGATATTGCTGCAGCCTGGTTGTCCGCAGGCCACGCATGCCGTGCGAATCAATAAGGCGTTGCCAGGACAGCAATTCCTCCATCGAAAGCTTATAGCGCTCGCAGGCTTCCTCAATGGTGATAAGACCATTGCGCACGCCGGCGACGACTTCTGCTTTGCGCCGGATAACCCAACGCTTTGTACTCGGTGGCGGCAAGTCATTAAGGGTCAAGGGCTCTCCTGCCGGTCCAATGACTCGTGTTGGCCTACCTGGGCGATCTGACTCCATCAAGACGCTCCAAATTTCCTCACAATTGATGGTCTGCACAAACTATCGCTTCGGTGTTGAAAAACCCTTAATTCAAGGGTTTAAGGAAGTTTTATCTATGTTTTTACCCGCCCCGCCTGAAGTTACTGCCCTGCGGCCCAAACAACGGCGGCCTGAGCGAAGGCTTTACTTCACTCAGGCCGCTGTTTTCTGTCTTCAAGCGGTCAGGCGTCAGATTTAACGGCTGATTCTGATCAGTTCCTCAAGCATCTCATCGGCGGTGGTGATGATTTCCGCGCTCGCCGAGTAGGCCCGCTGGACCACGATCATATTGGTGAACTCGTTCGCCAGATCGACCGTCGAGGCTTCCAGGGAGGAGGGGGCAATGGTGCCCGCGCCGCCCACCTGCGGGAGATTCAGCAGGAAGGGACCGGATCGGTTGGTTTGCTGGTAAACGTTACCGGACTTTGCGCTCAGACCGTTCGGGCTCTGGAAAATCGCGACCGGCGCCTGATAGATGTCCAGGGTTTCACCATTATCGAACAAAGCGGTTACGATTCCGCGTTCGTTGATGGAAACACCGGCGAAGTTACCGAAGCTGACACCGTTCTGGTTCGATCTGGAGACCGTGAACTCTCCCGAGAACTGGGTAATGCCGTCGGTCAGGCCCAATGTGCCGGCGTCCACCGCAATCGAGCTGGGGTTGGCGCCGCCGACCGTCCAGGTGATGTCGATGTCCGGCATGGTAATGGTATTGGGTGTGCCGTCACCGTTAAAGACGATGGAGCCTGCCGCGGAAGTGACCGTACCGCTGGCGACGCCGCTGGAGGTCAGGGTCGGGTTCTGCGGTGTGATGGACCAGTTGTTGTCGGCGGTCTTGGTGAAGACCAGGTCCAGGTCATGGGAGTTACCCAGTGAATCGTAGGCCTGGATGGTCAGGGTCTCGGTGTCGCCGTTTGCCGCCGTGGAAGGCAGGTTGAGGCCGATCTCCAGAAGCGATGTCGGTGTTGCCGTACCGGCCAGGTTGGCCACGTTGACCGTCTCGAGGCCACTGACCGTGCTGGCACTGGTGGTGGCAGGCCCGACGCTGAGGTCATAGCCCTGCAGGTAGAAGCCGGCGGTGTTTACCAGATCGCCGTTCTGATCCGGGAAGAAGGAGCCGGCACGTGTGAAGAGGTATTCATCCCCGACACCCGGGTTCGCGGATTCATTGACGACGAAGAAGCCGGCGCCAGCGATCGCGATATCCGTCGCTGAGGCGGTTGCCTGCAGCAGACCCTGCTGATCGATGTGATTGAAGGGCTGGGACTTCACACCGCCCGGCGAATGCAGGCTCTGCGTGGCCTGTTGCGTGACCAGGGTCGAAAAGCGCGCGCTTGTGCCCTTGTAACCAACGGTATTCACGTTGGCGATGTTGTCCGAGATCATGCCGATCGCGTTGGCCTGGGCCGATAGACCGGAAACACCTGCGTAGAGTGCGCCGTATAAGCTCATAGTCGAATCTCCCTTGTTGACTTGGGAAGCGAAGCGCTTGTCTTGTTAAGTTCGTTCTTCAAAAGGTGATTTAACATATTGAAATCACAATTATTTTGGGCGGTATCTGGATTAAGTTTCGGCATCGGCGGGCTCCTCATCAGGAGGCGTTTCCGCCGTCTTGGTCTGTTGGACCGAGGAAATCTGGTCCAGAGGGATGACGACCTTGCCGATTGCGAGCAGGAGTGTGCCGTTGTCGGATTCCACGCCGGTCACTTCCCCGACGATGCCCTGCGTGGTCTGGACGGCGTCGCCGTCGGCGTCCTTCGCAACGACCAGGAAGCCGTAAACGCCATCCTTCATGTCCTTGCCCTCGGTGTTCTTGCCGTCCCAGGTCACCTCATGGGTGCCGCCGGAAGTCTCGCCTTCGAGGATCCGAACCGTGTTGCCGTCTTCATCGATGATCCTGATCTCGGTGTTGTCCGCGTTGCCCCCGAGGCTGTATTTGATGTGGGCGCCGTTTTCATCCAGGTTCAGCGCCAGGCTGTTGGCGGTCACGGTCTTGCCGATGTAGGAGACCACCGAATTCAACTGATTGCTGTTTTGCAGCTGGATCAGGCTGTCCAGTTTGTTGTTGGTCAGAACCGCTTGTTCGGCGCCGGTGAACTCGACCAACTGAGAGGTGAATTCATTGGATTCCATCGGCGAGAGTGGATCCTGGTTTTTGAGCTGTTCGGTCAGCAGCACAAGGAAGTTGTCGAAGGTCTCCGCGAGCGACTGGGCGCCGGCGATGCCGGTGCTGCCGCCGGAGGTATCGACGTAGTTTACGCCGTTAACGGGATCTGGAGTCATCGTCCTGGTCTCCTTGTTCGCTGCCGTTAGACAGAAATATCGAGCGTGCCGTCGTGAGACGATCTGCTGTTTGCTTCACTCGCGGCGGCCGGGTCGTCGGCGGCAGAGTCATCACCCTGGTCTCCTGATCCCGATCCCGCGTTCGCGGCCGTGTCGAATTCGTTCGCATGATTGTTGCCTTCACCGCGCAGGCTGAAGTTCAGGCTGCCGCTATCGGCCTGAAGGCCTGCGTTCTGCAGGGCCCGTTCCAGGCCTCTGGCATCTTTCTGAAGCATGTCGAGCGTCTCGGATTTCTCCACGGCGATGCTCGCCCGAAGGGTGCCGTCGTCGGAGATCTCCATCTTCACGTCGATTTTTCCGAGTTCCGCCGGATTGAGTTTGATCGTGATCGAGTCCTTGCCGGCGGCGACCCCTTTGCGGATCTCTACAGCGACCTGGTCGGTCGGGGTGGCTGCGCCTGCCGAAGCGTTCCCCGAGGCCGCGGCACCGGCCCCGGTCGCGTTCGCCGTCTGCGTGACGCCGCCGACCGGTGTCAGGCTGGTGAAGGCCGGGGTGCCCGTGCTGCTCGCGGCCTGCGGCGCACTCACACCTGTCAGGGCGTCAAGAGGCGCGGCAGAGGGGGCGGTGGGTGCCGTCTGGGCGCTCTGGGCTGCCGCCGGGTTTACTGCGGCGTTCGAGGCAGCCTGGCCTGCGTTGGCTTGAGCAGCGGGATTGCCCGCTTGCTGATGCTTCGCGGCTTGTGCAGCGGCGTTCGCCGGTTTCGCTTCTGCCGCGGCCTCAGGCTTTCCATCCACTTGGGCTGTTACCGCGGCATTGCCCGCAGCTGTCTGCCCCGCCGGCGCGCCGGTTTTGGGGTCGACGGACTGCAGGGTGATGACTGCCGAGCCGCTGGTCAGGGCCGTGTTTGACTGTGATACCAATGCGTTATTGGAGACACTGGCGGTCGCCGCAGTGCTTTTTGAGGGATTTCCCCTGGCAGCCTGGTTCTGATTGGCTGCGTTGCCGTTGGCTGCCTGCTGAGCTGCGGCTGTGGTGTTGGCCGCTGTCGCGGCGGCTGCCTGCGGACTTGCCGTGTTGTTGCCCGCGGCTGCGGTGGATGACGCGGGTCCTGCCGGAGTGCTCGTGTTCGCGGCCCCTGCGGTGGCAGCGTTCCCAGCCGCTGGAGCTTCTGCACCGGTGGCTACGGTTCCTGCCGCTGGTGTTTCATCGCCCGGAGCAGCTTTGGCGCTTTCGTCCGGCTGAACGGCAGCATTATTGCTCTCTGTAGCGCTTGCTTCGTGCGTTTCATCCTCGGTTTCGCTCACCTCGGCTTCATTATCCGAAGCGTCTACGCTCAGATCCTCTTCCTCGTCCCAGTGACTGTAATCGTCATCCAGGCTTTCCGATCGTTCGGCCGGGTCCGCTTCATCGACGCGTTCTTCTGCACGGTTTGTCTTGTAGTCACGGTCTTTGTCGTAACCGCGGTCGTTGTCAGACTGCTCCGACCGCAAAGCGTTACTTGCTTCGTACCTGCTCTGGTTCTTGGCCAGGAAGGAATCGAACGACAGGCCAGCCGCCGCGTTGGCCGCGGATGGCGGGGCGGTGCGTGGCCCGGCCGGATTGCCGGAGGATGTCGCTGGGTCGAATAGAATCGAACTCATTGCTGTGCTCTGCTCTTTTACGTTTGCTCTTTAAGGTCTTGGGTGCACGGGGCCAGCGTTACGCAGGACTGACCTCAGACCTGATCACCTCAGACCGTTCCGAACTGGCCTTTACACCGGAAATGATCTTCTGCACGGGCGCCACAGGTTCCTCTTCGCCGGCCTCGCGCCGGTCCAGGCCGTCCCAGGCATCCCGCAGGGGCTTGAGGAGATCGATCGATTCCCTGGCAAGCATTGCTGGATCGCTGTCGAAGGAGATCCGGCCAAGCTTGGCGAGCACATCGTGGTAGATGCGTCCCAGATTCACCGCGAGCTCGCCGCCATTGGTCTGGTCGATCATGGTGTAGAGGGCTGTAACGGCCTGCATGGCCGCCGCGGTTTCATTGAAGCGCTCCTCGATCTTATGCGCGCCGATAGCCTCGATCGCAGCCAGAAGGGCCGTGATTGCTTCGTCGTGCAGTTCGACCATGGCGCGGCCGGGGCGGGATTCCATCATCTCGCCATAGTTTGTATGAGCAGCAGGTAGTGCCATTGCTTTACTCCATTCTTGTGTCGGACCTGCCGATAGGATCTGCAGGGTCCTCCGATACCTCCTCGTATGCTCCCGGCGAAGTACTGCGCCGATACAGGGACGGATTGGTTCGGCCAAGTCTCTGCAAAGGGCGGGCCAAGTTTCGGGAAAAATATAACCTATTGTATTTTATACATAATTTATATTTTGAGCTGTGAGAACCCGCGCAGCTAGGCGGACTTTTCCTAGCTGCGCCTGACCTCGGGGTAAAAATTTCCGCGAGGGACTGGGCAGACGGAACTTCTCCGGCGCTGGTCCCGAAAGAGAGTCGAAACAACAGGATGCGGGCCACAACCTGCTCCCGGTAAAGCGTTCGTTAACTCTGTTTGGTCAAACTCTGTTCACTATCATTGCGGGGATAGCGGCGGCATTTAGCTCTGGCCGCTTCTTCGCGCGAGCGCATAATGACGGTTAAAGAGGGCTTGATGGCCGGAAAATTTCAGGGTGCAGCGGCCGTGCCGCCGGCAGGTGGCAATGGAACCCCCGCGCGCGGGGACTTGGCCAGGCAATCTATCGAACTGGCCTTCGATCACCATCAGGCGGGCCGGATCCGTGAGGCCGAAAGTCTCTATCAGCAGGCCCTCGCGATTTCTCCCGGTCAGATCGACGCCCTGTATTATCTGGGGGTCCTTTACCTTCAGAACGGCGTGAACGATGCTGCCGAGGGGTATCTTACCAAAGCTCTGCGGAAACAGCCGAAGTTCGCCGAGGGGCACTTCAATCTTGGTGTGGCTCTGCAGGGGCAGAGCAAACTGAAGGAAGCGGCCAAAGCTTATAGTCAAGCGATCAAAGGCGATAAAAACTTCGTCTCAGCCCAGCTCAACCTGGGCAATGTCTATATGGACTTGAAACAGTATGACCGGGCGGCGTCGGTCTTCAGGAAGTTGATCAGACTCTCTCCCAAGTCGGAGCAGGCACATCTGAACCTGGGACGTGCGTCGAGCCTCAAGGGCGATAAGGATACGGCAATGACCGCGTATCGTAACGCTCTGGAGCTAAATCCCGGTTACGCGGATGCCCATTTGAACATTGGCGCAATCCTGTTGGAGCGTAATGAAAACCAGGACGCGAAAAAGTACTTCGAACAGGCGCTGAGCTTCGATCCGCAAAATGCGGAAGCTTACAATAATATGGGCATCGCGTGGAAACGCGACGGCTACGTCGATCACGCATTCAGCTGTTTTGCCAGGGCATCGGAAATCAAGCCCGATTTCGCCGATGCCCGCAACAACATCGGCGCGGCGCTCTATGCCTTTGGGGACAATGAAACGGCCGAGGCCGAAGTACGCAAAGGTATCGAGCTGTCTCCGGACTCACCCGCGGCCTATTGTATTCTCGGTAAGATTCTCAGAGGGCGGCACGCGTATCGCGAATCGGTCGAAGCCCTGAACAAGGCTATCAAGCTGGCGCCCGACCTTCCCGATGCCTACCGGGAAATGGGTTTGACGCTCTCGGATAGCAACCAGCTGGACGCCGCCATGCGGGCTTACCGCTTGGGGATCGGGTGTGACCCCAAAGACGGCATTGCGTACAATAACCTGGGAATGTGTCACGTCTTGCGCGGCGAGCTCGATGAGGCACTCGAGTGTTTCGAGTCCGCGATCGAGGCGATTCCGACATTCAGTCTGGCGCACTCCAACAAGCTCTTTTCGCTGAACTACATTCCCAGCATTCCCCACAAAGAACTCGTTCGGGAGCATTTCGCCTTCGGTGAAATGTGGGACAAACCCTATGATGAAAACAGCTTTACGAACACGCCTGATCCCGACCGAAAACTGAAAATCGGATATGTGTCTCCTGACTTCCGAAAACACGTGGTTCTCACCTTCATCGAGGAGATGCTCAAGCACCACGACCGTGATGAATTCGAACTCTATGCCTATGCGGAAGTCTTCAACTCGGATGCGGAGACCGAACGGGTTAAAGGCTACTTCGATCACTGGCGCTATACGATTGAGCGCAACTCCCTCGAAGTCGCACAGCAGATCCGTGACGACGGCATTGACGTTCTGGTCGATCTGGCCGGCCATACGGGCAACAACCGTTTGCCGGTTTTTGCCGTGAAGCCCGCGCCCGTTCAAGTGAGCTGGATCGGATATCCGAACACCACGGGCTTGAAGAATATGGACTATATCCTGATGACGTCCCACTTCCTGCCCGAGGGCGGGGAGGCGGATTTCAGCGAGGAAGTCTATAATCTCCCGCGCGTTCCGATTACCTACAGACAGCCGCCGGTGCGCCCCGATATTGGCCGTTCTCCCTTCGAAACCAAAGGCCACGTCACCTTCGGGTGCTTCAACAATGTGATTAAGACCGGCCCTGCGGCCATGGACGCCTGGAGCGAGATCCTGAAGGCCGTTCCCGACGCCAGGCTCATGCTCAAGGCGCATGCCTTCCGCAACGAAGCGACCGTCAACGCCAGCAAGGCGGCGTTCGAAAAGCGGGGGATCGATCCGGAGCGGATTATCTGTGAGGGGCCGTCGGAACACAGTGAATACCTGAAACGCTACAGCGAAATCGATCTGGCACTGGATCCCTTCCCTTACAACGGCGGCACGACGACCTTGGATACGCTCTTCATGGGGGTCCCCATGTTGTCGCTCGAGGGCTCGAGCTGGGTCGCCCGAATTGGCTCTGGGCTGTTGCGTATCGTCGGTGAAGAGAGCCTGATCGCGACTTCGGTCGAGGACTACGTGGCAAAAGCGGTGGAGCTTGCGCAGAACCCGGAGCGGCTTCAGGCTATGCGCGACAGTCTCCACGACCGCTTTATGGCGTCGGGGATTACGGATCACGAGGCACAGACACGCGATGTCGAAGTTGCCTACCGCGATATGTGGAGGCGTTGGTGCGCCTCGCGGCCGCGCGGCTAAAGGCGCTCGGTCGATTGCTAACTGTGCTGTGAGAGCCTTTTGACCAGTCGATTCAAGAGTTCGTTGTGACCAAAATCGCGATTATGCAACCCTATTTCTGCCCCTACATCGGCTACTTTCAGCTGATTAGGGCGGCTGATGTCTTCGTGATCTACGACAACATCGAATACACCAAGAAGGGCTGGATCAATCGGAACCGGTTTCTGGCAAGGGGTGAGGCCGCGACCTTCTCTATCCCGATCAAAAAGGACTCCGATCATCTCGATGTAAGAGAGCGCTTCGTGGCAGACGATTTCAAGCCGCAAAAGCTTCTGAACCAGATGAGGGGCGCATACGGCAAAGCGCCATTCTTCGCCGAGACCTTTCCGCTTCTGGAACGCCTCGTTCTAAATCAGGAGCGTAACCTCTTCGCTTTTATCCATCATTCGGTCGCGGAGATTTGTGAAGCCCTCGAGATCGGAACCAGGATCGTCAGGTCTTCGGACGTTCAGATCGATCACAGCTTAACCAGCCAGGATAAGGTCGTTGCGATCTGTCAGGCCCTTGAGGCTGAAACCTACGTAAACCCGATCGGTGGTCAGGAGCTTTATGCGAAAGATGCTTTCCGGGAACAGGGGCTTGAACTCCGTTTTTTGCAGAGCGGTGAGATTGTCTATCCGCAGTTCGATGACGATTTCGTCGCCTTCCTCTCGATTGTCGATGTGATGATGTTCAACGACCGCAAGACCATCACGGAAGACTTTCTTCAACGTTATCAGCTTCAATGACTGAGCAGCCCGGCTAGAAAAGATTTTTTTATGTTCGAGTGGCAAAAGCACGGTCGTGTGTTCGATCCGACCCAGGTAAAAGACAGAGACTGGCTGCAGGCCTTTGCTCAGGGGCCGGCGACCCTCGTCTTCGATGACTTCGTGCGGGTGTACTTCTCTTGCCGGCCTGGGCCCGACGCACAGGGCCAATATGTCAGCTATTCCTCCTACGTAGATCTCGATCGGCGCAACCTGCGCTCCATCCTTGACGTCGGCCGGAACCCAATTCTGCCGCTCGGCGGGAAGGGATGTTTCGATGAGTTCGGCACCTACCCGGTTTCGGTGGTCCGCGATGGTTCGGACATTCTGGCTTACTACGGCGGCTGGACCCGCTGTGAATCGGTGCCCTTCAATGTTGCCATCGGCATGGCGCGCAGCCGGGATAACGGCGTTTCCTTTACCAGATGCGGTCCGGGACCGGTGCTGCCTTACAGCGAGAACGAACCTTTTGTGCTGAGCGGTCCGAAAATCAGACGCTTCGGGGACCGGCTCTATCTTTTCTATATCGCGGGACGGAAATGGATCCTGGCCGACGGGCGGGCCGAGCCGGTCTACAAGATCCGCATGGCACAGTCGGACGACGGCGTGACCTGGCAAAAGCTGGACCGGGACCTGATCGAGAGCCGTATCGAGGAAGACGAGGCGCAGGCCAGTCCGGACGTCTTCTTTCGGAACGGCCGCTATCACATGTTCTTCTGCTACCGCTACAGCATCGGCTACCGGGGCAAGGAGAAGGGGTACCGTATCGGCTACGCCCATTCCACGGATATGGAAAACTGGGTCCGGGACGACGCGAAGGCCGGGCTGGAGGTATCGGAGTCAGGGTGGGATTCGGAAATGGTCAGCTACCCGCATGTCTTCGAGCTGGATGGCAAGACTTACATGTTCTATCTGGGTAACGGAGTCGGGAAGCTGGGGTTCGGCCTGGCCGAGCTGCAAGGGGCTTTGGATGCGCCGAACGTGGGTGACGCAGAATGAAGTGGCGCAAAATCGGTCAGATTTTCGATCCGCGGGAGCACACGCTGCCGGAAGGCTGTGTCGCGTTCGCACAGTCGCCGCAAACGCTGGTCTTCGACGATTTTGTACGGGTCTACTTTTCGACGCGCCAGAGGGACGAAGCAACCGGGAAGTTCCTGAGCCACGTTGCCTTCGTTGACTTCGACAAGGATTTCGGCGCGATCCGGGGCGTTTCCGCCAAAAAGGTCCTGCCCTTGGGCGCACTCGGGAGTTTCGACGAGCACGGCGTCTTCCCCTTTAATCCCTTGCGCCATGAAGGCCGGGTGATGGCCTATACCTGCGGTTGGAGCCGGCGGGTGTCAGTCTCCGTCGAAACCGGGGTCGGACTGGTGTTCAGCGACGATGACGGCGAGACCTTCACCCGCAGGGGCCTGGGCGGGCCCATTCTGGGGGCCTCCCTGCGCGAGCCTTTTCTGGTCGGCGACGCCTTCGTCCGGGTTTTCGAGGGCAGGTTTCATATGTGGTACATGTTCGGAACTGATTGGAAGCACTTCGAGGGCGCTGAGCTGCCGGAGCGTACTTACAAGATCGGTCACGCCGTTTCAGCAGACGGCGTGCAGTGGCGAAAGCGCGAGGGGGAGGCGATCATTCCCGATCGGCTGGCGAGTGACGAAAGCCAGGCGTTGCCGAGCGTGATCGAGCTCGGTGGCCGCTATCACATGTACTTCTGTTACCGGCATTCATCAGACTTCCGCAAGAACGCCGCGCGCGGTTACAGGATCGGCCATGCATCTTCGGAGGATCTGCAAAACTGGATCAGGGACGACGAGGACCTGGGCATCGATCTTTCGCAAAGCGGCTGGGACTCGGAAATGATGTGCTACCCCCATGTCTTCGCCTGCAACGATCGGACTTACATGCTCTACAACGGTAACGCATTCGGGCGCGATGGCTTCGGTCTCGCGGTGCTGGAATGAGTGTTGCGGATCTCAGCTTCCGGCAGTCAACGGCCTCAGCCGATGCCGTCGGCGCGCATCTGTGGGCCTGCGACGCGGCCTTCGTCCCAAAGCTCAGCGAAGGACTGGATATCGACGCCTATGCCGAAAAGATCGTTCGTCATGCTATCACCTTTGAGGCTTGGCAGGAGGGTCTGCTCGTCGGCCTGGTCGCAGCCTACATCAATGACGTGGAGCGGCGGATAAGCTATGTGACCAACGTCACGGTCGAACCGGTTCTCATGGGCAAGGACGTTGCGGCGATCCTGTTCGAATCCTGCCTTGCCTCTGCGCGCGAGAAGGATTTTGACGCAATGGAGCTGGAGGTCGCGCAGGATAACCACCGCGCGATCCGCTTTTACGAGAAATTTGGTTTTCAGGTTCAGGGCAGAAGGAACGCCAAACTTCAGATGGCTTTGAACCTGAAACCGCAACCACAACCGCCCGAGCCTTTGACAGGAGGTACGCGATGAGCGCCACAACGGCCAAGAACTCTCCCTCGGCAAGGGACCTCGATGCCGAGTTCGGCGATAGCGACGCGCGCAGGTATGCCTACGCCTTCGATGATCTTATGAAGGTTTTCATGATGCGGACCTTCAAGAACTACGCACCGAAAGGACGGGCGCTCGAACTCGGCTGCTTCAAGGGTGCGTTTACGCGCTTGCTGATCGATGAGTTCGACGACGTGACCGCGGTCGAAGGGGCGCCGACTCTTGCCGCGGAATTGGAACAGCGTTTTGCCGGGCGGGCGAGGATTGTCTGCGGTCTCTTCGAGGAGGTGGTGCTCGAGGGCAAGTTCGATGCGATCTTTCTGATGCATACACTGGAGCACTGTGACGATCCGATTCTGGTTTTAAGCCGGATCAGAGAGTGGCTGACACCGGAAGGGCAGCTGTTCTTGGCCTGTCCCAACGCCAATGCGCCTTCGCGCCAGATCGCGGTAAAGATGGGGTTGATTTCACATAACGCGGCCGTCACCCCGGCCGAGGCGGAACACGGCCACCGCTGCACCTATTCTCTGGACACTCTGCAGCGCGATGCTATCGAGGCCGGTCTCAAGGTTGCCGGCAGCGGCGGGGTTTTCTTCAAGCCCCTGGCGAATTTTCAGATCGACAAAGCCAAAGAGCTCGGCGTGATCGACGATGCGTTTTTGGAGGGCTGCTACAAGCTCGGTGAAGTCTATCCGGATCTCTGCGCGACCGTATATCTAGTCTGCACGCGATAAAACGCTTCGAGCGCACCGGATAGCTTAGTGCCGGTGCTCCAGCAAATCCGACAGATAATTGCCGTAAGGCGAATTGCCGTAATTCATTGAGAGGGTCTGGAGCTGCGCGTCATCGATCCACTGCTGGCGCCAGGCAATTTCTTCCAGACAGGCGATCTTGAAGCCCTGACGATGGTCGACCGCCTGAATGTAGGCCGCGGCCTCGGCCAAAGCGTCGTGGGTGCCGACGTCGAGCCAGGCAATGCCGCGGCCCATGCGTTCCACGGAGAGATCGCCCCGTTTCATGTAGGCGCGCACCACGTCGATGATTTCGGTCTCGCCGCGTTTGGAAGGCTTCAGGTTCCGGGCGATCTCAACCACATCGTTGTCGAAGAAATACATGCCCGTAACCGCATAGTCGGACCGCGGCCGTTTCGGTTTTTCCGCGATGCTGGTCGGATTGCCTTCCTCGTCGAAGGCCACGACGCCATAGCGTTCCGGGTCGCTGACCACGTAGGCGAAGATCGTCGCGCCGTGGTTCGAGGTGACCGCCCGGCGCAGTTGCTCAACCAGCCCCTGGCCGTAAAAAATGTTGTCGCCAAGGATCAGGGTCACCGGATCCTCGCCGATAAAATCAGCAGCGATCACGAAGGCCTGCGGCACGCCTTCGGGCTTTTCCTGAATCGCGTAGTCCAGTTGTATGCCGAACCGGCTGCCGTCGCCCAGCAGATTGCGGAAGAGATCCTGCTGATCCGGCGCGGTGATGATCAGAACCTCATCGATCCCCGCCAGCATCAGGTTCGAGAGGGGATAGTAGATCATCGGCTTATCGTAGACCGGCAAGAGCTGCTTGCTGACGGAAACGGTCAGCGGATGCAGGCGGCTGCCCGACCCTCCGGCAAGAACGATGCCCTTGCGGCTTACTTTATCAAGCTTGGTCATATCGGCTCTTGATGGGGTCTGTTTAATTCAACGCGTTAACAAACCGTTGTTTTTCATTCTGTAGAATTATTAACGTTACTGCTTAAAACTGTCTTAAAGACCAGGAAATTCAGTCTCTTCCTTATCCGATCGTCAACCAGCCGAGTAAACCCCGTGCCGCACGTCGTCAGAGAACCGACATTTACCGTGAACTTTTCGGCAAGTGCCGAGCAGCCAGCCGCTAACACGATCCCCTTGATGCGGCCGCGGCTGCCCGGCGTGGCGCGGATCGCGCCCTATATCCAGCAGATCGACGCAAACCGCTGGTATTCCAACTTCGGGCCCCTCGTGTGCAGTTTCGAGGACCGGTTGGCCGCGCATTATGACAGCGATCCGGGCTCCGTCCTGGCCGTCGCAAACGGCACCCTCGGCCTGACGCTCGCGCTGCAGGGCGTGGCACCGCTGCCGGGTGACCTTTGTATGCTGCCTGCCTTCACCTTCAGCGCCTCGGCTTCGGCGGTGATCGCGGCAGGCCTCGTGCCCTGGTTTGTGGATGTGGATCCCGAGAGCTGGGCGCTGGAGCCCTCGCTGGCGCGCGACTACCTGCGCGACGCACCGGGCCGTGTGGCCGCGGTTATGCCGGTTTCGGTCTTTGGCCGACCGCTTGAGGTCGCCCCCTGGGACAAATTTACCGCCGAAACCGGGATACCCGCGGTTATTGATGGAGCGGCGAGCTTCGATGCGGCGCGGGTGGGGCAGTCTCCCGTTATGATCAGCCTTCATGCCACCAAGGTTTTCGGGGTGGGCGAGGGCGGCCTTATCCTCACGCAGGATAAGGAGCTGCTCGCGCGCATCCGCAGCCTCTCGAGCTTCGGCTTTTCCCTCGAACAGGAAAAAAATACCGACGGGCGTGCTGCGCTGTTGCCTGGCTTCAATGGAAAACTCAGCGAGTATTCGGCCGCCGTCGGTCTGGCGGGGCTCGATGAGTGGACCGCCACACGCCGGCGCTTCCTGGAAATCCGGGACGAGTATCTGTGGGTTATGGCGGATCTGCCCGCTGTGAGGCCGCAACCGGGCGGGCACGAGCCCTGGGCCTCCGCCACCATCAACTTCGAGACCCCGCACAAAAGCGCCAAAAGCCTCGTTGACGCACTGGCGCGGAGCGGGATTCAGGCCCGGCGCTGGTGGGGCGACGGTTGCCACAGCGCTCCTGCCTTTGCCGCTTGTCCCCGCGGCCCGCTGCCGGTGACGGATCGTTTGATCGACAGCGTGATCGGTCTGCCCTTCTATCTGGATATCACCCGGGACGATATCCTCGCGGTAAAAGATGCAATCGCCCGGCTCATTCGATAAGTCTCTTGATTTGGGTCTTGCGGACCGATCTTCCGGCTTAGCGTCACAGCGGCTTTAGCTGCCCTGCCGCGTTTCGCGGCTTGCCCGCGCAGCAGGCCCCGGCCTTTTGTTTTCCGCAGACTTTCCGGCACGGCTCCAGCCGGCGCTCGGCAGTCTTTGCCGGGAACCAGGGGCATTTTTTCCAAACCTTCCAGCAGAGATTGCCCAGTGTCCCTGCTGACTAAGTTTGCTCTTGGCCCGCAAATAATTGAATACAAACGATAAACACAAGTATGCGTGCTTTGGCACGAGGATTGCGGAACTGCTCCTGAAGAAATTTTTCATGCCCCGCCCTTGAGAGACGAAGCTTCAAGGTGCAGCGGCATTGAGTTTAACACCCACCGCTTGGAGACGAGCGGACAGATTAAGGAGATGCGGAATGCCGACAGTCACGACAAATACCGCAGCGAATTCGGCCCTCAGGTTTCTAAACTACAACGCCATGCAGTCCGGGTCATCGGTGTCCAAGCTGGCAAGCGGCTCGCGCATCGTGAAGGCGTCGGACGATGCTGCCGGTCTGGCGATCGGCACGCGGTTGAATTCGGACGTGACGGTTTTGCGGCAGTCTGCGATTAACGCCTCGCAGGGCGGATCGATTATGTCGGTTGCCGATGGCGGTCTGGCGCGTATCGCGGACGTTCTGCAGCGCCTGAAGGCCCTGGCGGCTCAATCGCTCTCCGGCGTACCCACGAATACGGAACGTGGCTTCATCGACGCCGAATTCCAAAGTCTGCTGGCGGAAATCGACGGCATGGCGGCGACAACCCGCTTTAACGGCGACTCCTTGTTGGATGGGACTACGACGCAGCAAAGCTACTTCGTTGGTACCGACCCTGCGGACGTTATCCTTGTTGACTTTACGGGCTTTGGATCCGCCACCTTCACAACCGGCGGCATTTCGCTCGCTGGCGAGAGCGTGTCGACGGTCGCCCTTGCAACCTCTGCCATGACTGCGGTGGACTTGTCGATTGACCGGATCTCCGAAGCCCGGGCCAATGTCGGTGCCATTCTCTCGCGCTTTGAGTTCCGGGGGCAGCAGATCACGACGGCTCTGGAGAACGTCTCTGCCGCGCGCTCCGCGATCATGGATGTCGATCTGGCCGAAGAGCAGAGCAAACTGGTCTCCTCCCAGGTCCTTGTCCAGGCGTCGGTTTCGGCGCTTTCCCAGGCCAATCAGCTACCGCAGAGCCTCTTGTCACTCCTTCAGTAAGGCATTCCTGTGGTCTTTGTCGCTTCAGATGGGCTGAGCGCAGCCGAATCTTGACCGGCATCCTTGTTGGCCTTGCCGTGAATAGAGATGTGACCCGGCGCGTGGTCTTCTCGAGCCAGGTGCGATCATCCCAGAGGCTGTTGTTGGCTTCATTGACCGCAGGATTCTTATTGATTTGAGCCGCTGACTCAGCGGGCTGGAAAGATCACGGTCAACCTACTCCCGTAACGGTCATACGCAACAGGGCCTCTACTTCCCGGTTTAGCGGGCTTCGACCGGGCAGTTATATCCTGCCGACGGCAGACTTTGCCGGTATGAGGTCCGGTTTTGCTAAATTTGCCCAGTAGAAACGGCCTCATTTTGGGGATGAAAAGACCTTAAGGTGTGGAATAACTATTTGAAAAATATATATAAAAAATAATATCTAAAATTTGGCACGTAGTTTGCTCAATAGCTTTCAACGGAATTTCCATGTCGTGCTGTCGGGTCAATAAGACCAGTGCGGTCCGCCATGGAGGTATAGCCAACCGCTCGGTGACGAGCAGATAAACTAAGGAGATGCGGAATGCCGACAGTAACGACAAATACCGCAGCAAATTCGGCCCTCAGATTTCTAAACTACAACGCCGCCCAGTCCGGCTCTTCGGTATCGAAGCTGGCGAGTGGCTCGCGGATCGTGAAGGCGTCCGACGATGCCGCCGGTCTGGCGATCGGCACACGTCTGAATTCGGACGTGACGGTCTTGCGCCAGTCCGCCATCAACGCGTCCCAGGGCGGATCTATCATGGCGGTTGCCGACGGTGGTCTCGCCCGTATCGCGGACGTGTTGCAGCGTCTGAAAGCGCTGGCGGCTCAATCGCTCTCCGGTGTGCCCACGAATACGGAACGTGGCTTCATCGATGCCGAGTTTCAAAGCCTGCTGGCGGAAATTGACGGTATGGCGGCCACGACCCGCTTTAACGGAGACTCTCTGTTGGATGGGACCACGACCCAGCAAAGCTATTTTGTCGGTACCGATCCGGCCGATGTGATTCTGGTCGACTTCACCAGCTTAGGCGGGGCCGGCATCACAAACTTCACCACCGCCACAGGCGGTGGCATTGCGCTTGCTGGTCAGGGTGTATCGACGGTCGTAACCGCCACGACGGCCATGGCGGCGGTGGACACGGCGATCGATAGTATTTCGGAAGCCCGGGCCAACGTCGGCGCTATTCTCTCGCGCTTTGAGTTCCGGGGGCAGCAGATCACGACGGCTCTGGAGAACGTCTCTGCCGCGCGCTCCGCGATCATGGATGTCGATCTGGCCGAAGAGCAGAGCAAACTGGTCTCCTCCCAGGTCCTTGTCCAGGCGTCGGTTTCGGCGCTCTCCCAGGCTAACCAGCTACCGCAGAGCCTCTTAGCGCTCCTTCAGTAGGCTGTCTCCTAAAGTTACTGTCACTGCGAGTGGGGTGCACGCGCATCCCACTCTTTTTTCCCGTGACCGCTGGTTTTAGAATAGGACTGAAGCAGGTTGTGGCCTCAGGCTTTAAGAAAATGAGGCTTGAACAGAGTCGCTTCGTCGGCAAGCTCGCCTCCGGTTCGCGGATCGCAAGGGCTTCCGTCGATGTCGCCGCTTCCACGGTCGCCGTTCTCTCCGATTCTGATCATATAAAACATATACTGTCCCTAAAATAGAAATTCCGCTTCCGGCGCTCCGGGTGGCGCGGTCTTCAATCCCTGAAGCCTTGAGGTATTGCGCCGGCTACACTGCCGACCTTTGGCCCCATTGAGGCCCTATGACTTCAGCGCGCCCGGCCCAAACTCCTGTGACCCGAACTCCGATAAACCGGACCCGGTTGGGGCATGAATTGACCAGGCATCCATCTTGCTCCCGGTTCTGACAGACTCTGAGACCTGATCCGGGTCTCCTCGCTCTCTTCAAAGCTCTGCCATCCGCGCCCTCAGTCTATTCCCATCCTGAGTCTATTCCTATCCGGAGCTCTTTACCTTCCGTCTCGGTCCGAGGTCTTCGGACGGCCATTTTCTGATCTGTGCTGCTGGTGTGGCGGAACTCGCACGTTCTTCCGAGGGGGGGCGCGGTGCGCGCGTTCTGCGCTGTGAGGCAGGCTTGGGTGGGGCAGGTTGGCTTGACGCGCACAAATGCGGCCCGAACTGGCGATAGGATGATGAGGCTTTGCCCTGGGCTAACGCTTCAACCCGGCCTGCCATGCCATGTCTGAAGCTGCGCGGAAATACGAAGCTCGTCATTCTCACCGTCTGCTGGTGTGGTCTGTGATGGCAGAACCCATGCAGCATACCCATGCAGCAGAATTCAAGTTGCAAATACCCTGCTTCCGGCTGGCCGGGTGACGTCTGCACTTCAAGTTAAACACGTAAAAAGAGAGCGTTTTGGGGTTTCTGGTCTCGATCCTGGGTACAGACACCTAGCGTGTGATCGAAAGGCTAGTTTTTTAATAATATCATCGCTAGACATATTAATAAGGTTTATAATCATACCAATATAGGTAGGCAATTGATGGTAAACGATCTAAAAATATTCGCGTATAGATATTATTCATGTTAACGCTGTTTGGCCACAATCCATGAAAGGTTGTGTAGAAAACAATTTATAGGTGTGCAAATAGGCATAAATTTCCACAAAAACCCATCAAAGGCAAAAATTTCCTAGCGCTACTCGGCAAAAACTGCCTTGAGAGAATTTTTCAAATTAACTAACCACTTGAAGTTGTTCGATTTTCGGAATTTAAAAATTAGGAAAAAAAACTGGCACCATACTTGCGTGTAAAATCCGGACACGGATATTCCGTAATTGGATCTATTTGTGTGCGGTCAGCCAAGTAGGTTGTCATTTTTCGGGGCCTTTCCAAGAAGGAGAGGTTGTCAACTTCAAGTAGAAGGATTTTATCATGCCAGTCGTAGCTACAAATACGGCCGCCAACACGGCCACGCGTTTCCTCAACAACAACACCGCGATGACTTCGGGTTCCGTCGGCAAGCTTGCCTCCGGTTCGCGTATTGTGAAGGCCTCGGACGATGCGGCCGGTCTCGCGATCGCTGCCCGTCTGAATTCGGATGTCGTTGCTTTGCAGCAGGCTTCCGTCAACGCTTCTCAGGGCGGTTCTATGGTTCAGGTTGCCGACGGTGGCCTGGCGCGTATCGGTGACGTTCTTCAGCGGATGAAAGCCCTGGCAGCTGCTTCGCTGTCCGGTGTTCCGACCAACAACGAACGTGCTTTCATCGACGCTGAGTTCCAGCAGCTGGTCCAAGAAATTGACGGTATGGCGGCGACGACCCGCTTTAACGGTGCTTCGCTCTTGGATGGCACGACCACAAACGCGAGCTTCTTTGTCGGCACTGCTGCAGCCGATACGATTGACGTCAACTTCACGTCGCTGGCCGGTGGTTCCGCAGGCACGACTTTTGACTCGGCCGCCCTGTTCGGTACCGGCGGTACAAGTGTCAGCACCGCCGCTCTCGCGTCCTCCGCGATGACGTCCGTCGATGCTGCGATTGACGTCATTTCGGAAGCGCGGGCGAATGCGGGTGCGTTTATGTCGCGTTTCGAGTTCCGCGGTCAGCAGATCGCGACCTCGACCGAAAACATCCAGGCTGCCGAATCGGCCATCTCGGATGTCGATCTGGCGGCGGAACAGGCCAAGTTGGTGTCTTCACAGGTCCTTGTTCAGGCCTCGGTCTCGGCGCTCTCCCAGGCCAATCAGATCCCGCAGTCACTCCTGCGAGTTCTTCAGTAGAGGTTTTGAAGCAGAGCCGTTCCTGACGAACTTCGTCGGGAACGGCCGAGCTCCAAAGGTTTTAGACAAAAAGGGCGGCGTGGTTCTCACGCCGCCCTTTTTGAGTCCGTGACTCCTGAAGGCCACCGGTTTCGGGGCTCTCAGTTTCTAGGATCTCCGGTTTTCGGGGATCTCCGGTTTTCGGGGTCTCCGTTGTGCAGAGCCGCCAGTTTTTTTAAGCTTCCTCGCTTTGAGGCTCTCTGTGACTTCAGCGCCTTCAGGTTCAGACCAACCGCTATCAGGCCCATCATTCCAGGTCCCATCGTCCAGGCCCCGTCGTTTAAGGCCTCCGGCTTTCGACTTCCCGGATCGTGCGCTAATCGGATTGTGTGCTTTGCGGATTTTAGGGCCTTGAGGTCGAGAGATATCCGAATTGATCATTTCAACCTTATAAGATATTGAAATATAATGAAAAAATGAAAAAAATCGGCCTCTCTTAGCCGATTTTTCTCCTTTTTGGCACCTTGCCCGGAAAAAAATGCCGCCTCGGCAGGCCTCCGGCAGAAATTTCCTACCTTCAGAGGGCAAATTTTGCCGGGCCAGAAAATAGACCGTAAGCTAACCAATTGAATTTATTTATTACTCAGCAAACGATTTTTGCGTGAAAAGCTGGCATTGGAATTGCGTGTAAGCAGCCGGTTCCGTAAGTGAGCATTTGAATTTTACGGTGCCGGGATGGCTAAGTAGGCGATCCTAGAGTGGCCTTTCCAGGAAGGAGAGGTTTCAAACTTCAAGTAGAAGGACTTTAACATGCCAGTCGTTGCTACAAATACGGCCGCCAACACGGCCACACGTTTTTTGAACAACAACACCAATATGGCTGCATCTTCCGTGGGCAAGCTTGCCTCGGGTTCGCGCATTGTGCGGGCTTCGGACGATGCGGCGGGTCTTGCGATTGCCGCACGTCTGAATTCCGACGTTGTTGCTCTGCAGCAGGCTTCCATCAACGCCTCTCAGGGTGCGTCGATGGTTCAGGTCGCCGACGGTGGCCTGGCGCGTATCGGTGACGTTCTTCAGCGGATGAAAGCTCTGGCAGCAGCCTCGCTGTCCGGTGTTCCAACCAATAACGAACGTGCCTTCATCGATGCGGAATATCAGGAACTGATCAACGAAGTTAACGGTATTACGGCGACAACCCGTTTTAACGGTGCTTCGCTTTTGGACGGCACGAGTACGACCTCGGCTTCTTTCTTCGTGGGCACCGATGCCGCCGATCTTATCACGGTCGATTTTAGTGGCCTCGGGGGTGTGACCAACTTTACGGCGGCCACACTGCTTCTGACCGCAACTGTTACCACCGCCGCTAACGCTACCACGGCGATGGGGCAGGTTGACAATGCGATCGACGAAGTCTCTGAAGCACGGGCGAACGCGGGTGCATTCATTTCCCGTTTCGAGTTCCGTGGTCAGCAGATCGCGACCTCTACTGAAAACATCCAGGCCGCAGAATCGGCTATCTCGGATGTGGATTTGGCTGCCGAACAGGCCAAGCTGGTGTCTTCACAGGTTCTTGTGCAGGCCGCGGTTTCGGCTCTATCTCAGGCCAATCAGATCCCGCAGTCACTCCTGCGAGTTCTTCAGTAGGCTGAGATCGTCATCTCGGCGATTTCTTAGCGGCCTTTCCAGGAAGGAGAGGTTTCGAACTTCAAGTAGAAGGATTTTAACATGCCAGTAGTAGCTACAAATACGGCCGCCAACACGGCCACACGTTTTCTGAACAACAACACCAATATGGCGTCGTCTTCCGTGGGCAAGCTTGCCTCCGGTTCGCGCATTGTGCGGGCTTCGGACGACGCTGCGGGTCTTGCGATTGCCGCACGTCTGAATTCCGACGTGGTCGCTCTTCAGCAGTCTGCCATCAACGCCTCTCAGGGCGCCTCGATGGTTCAGGTCGCCGACGGCGGTCTGGGACGTATCGGTGACGTTCTTCAGCGGATGAAAGCCCTGGCAGCGGCCTCGCTGTCCGGTGTTCCGACCAATAACGAACGTGCCTTCATCAATGCGGAGTTTTCCGAGCTCAGCAACGAAATCACCGGTATTGCGAACACGACTCGCTTTAACGGCGCTTCACTGCTGAGCGGCACCACGACCAACGCAGCTTTCTTCGTTGGTACGGATGCCGCCGACCTTATCTCGGTCGACTTTACCTCCTTGGGCAGCACGAACGGCACTGCCGCACAGACCTTCGGTGCGGCGGCTCTGGGTATTGCGTCCACGGTTGCGACGGCGGCCAACGCCGCTTCCGCGATGGCACAGGTTGATGCCGCGATTGACATCATCTCGTCCGCGCGTGCGAATGCGGGTGCATTTATCTCGCGTTTTGAGTTCCGTGGTCAGCAGATCGCGACCTCTACTGAAAACATCCAGGCCGCAGAATCGGCTATCTCGGATGTGGATTTGGCTGCCGAACAGGCCAAGCTGGTGTCTTCACAGGTCCTTGTGCAGGCCTCGGTCTCGGCTCTATCCCAGGCCAATCAGATCCCGCAGTCACTCCTGCGAGTTCTTCAGTAAGCTGAGATCGTCACGTTGGCGATCTCTTAGCGGCCTTTCCAGGAAGGAGAGGTTTAGGTCTTCAAGTAGAAGGATTTTATCATGCCTGTCGTTGCTACAAATACGGCCGCCAACACGGCCACACGTTTTCTGAACAACAACACCAATATGGCGTCGTCTTCCGTGGGCAAGCTTGCCTCGGGTTCGCGTATCGTGCGGGCTTCGGACGATGCGGCGGGTCTTGCGATTGCGGCACGTCTGAATTCCGATGTTGTTGCTCTGCAGCAGGCTTCCATCAACGCCTCTCAGGGTGCGTCGATGGTTCAGGTTGCCGACGGTGGTTTGAATCGTATCGGTGACGTTCTTCAGCGGATGAAAGCTCTGGCAGCGGCCTCGCTGTCCGGTGTTCCAACCAATAACGAACGTGCTTTCATCGATGCGGAATATTCGGAGCTGAGGAACGAAATCAACGGTATTGCGGCCACAACCCGCTTTAACGGTGATTCGCTCCTCGATGGTACCGGTACGGCCGTGGCCTCTTTCTTCGTGGGCACCGATGCCGCCGATCTTATCACGGTCGGTTTTGCTTCCCTGGCGACTGCGGCAAACTTCACGTCGGGTACTTTGGCCGTTACGACGGCTGTTGATACTGCCGCCAATGCCGCGTTAGCCATGGCCGAGGTCGATGCTGCAATCGATGAGATCTCGGAAGCTCGGGCGAACGCGGGTGCGTTTATCTCGCGTTTTGAGTTCCGTGGTCAGCAGATCGCGACCTCTACCGAAAACATCCAGGCCGCAGAGTCGGCCATCTCGGATGTGGATCTGGCTGCCGAACAGGCCAAGCTGGTGTCTTCACAGGTCCTTGTGCAGGCCTCGGTCTCGGCCTTGTCCCAGGCCAACCAGATACCGCAGTCACTCCTGCGAGTGCTTCAGTAGACGGCGTTTTGACGTTTTAAACGGGAAGGGCGGCGTAGTTTTCACGCCGCCCTTTCTGATTCTGATATTGCCGAAGCCTTGCCGTTTTCAGGTGACGCCCAGGCGCTCGCTCGCAAGCTTCGTTCCCTCGATCCGCGCCTTGATCTTGGCAAAGGCGGTGGCCCGTGCGGTGACGATATCATCGCCGAAGGGCGAGAAGCCGCAGTCGTCGGTGGTGCCCAGATTGCTGACCCCGATGTGTTCCGCCGCCTGCAGGGCCCGGTCGCACACGGTCTCGGCGGTCTCGATTTCCTCGTTGATCGGGTCGATCACGCCGATATAGATCTTCTGTCCGGCCCGGCGTTCATGAGCGATCAGATCGAGCACCCGGGTTTTATCCGGCTCGCTCGCCATCTGAATAAAGAAACGGCCCGCGTTCAGCTTGAAGAGATCGGGCAGCAGTTCGGCATAATCCACCTCTGCGGAGTGGGTGGAATCGTGATCGCCGCCGGGGCAGGTGTGGACACCGATCATGGATCTCTCGTCCTCGGAAAAGCGATCGAGCACCGCGTTGTTCAGTGCGACGAATTCGCGCAGCAGACCGCGCGAAGGATCGAGCTTGCAGGACAGGCGCCCCTCGGTGAAATCGATCTGTACGCTTACCGCGCCCGCGTCGATCGCCGAGCGGATATCCTTGGCGCACTCTTCGGTCAGATCCTTGATGAACTGGTCGCGGCTGTAGCCTTCGATCCCATCCGGCGGATAAATCAGGCTGAGCGCCGAAGGCGCGATTACGGCCTGTTTGATCATCTTGTGGGTATGCTTGCGCGCCTGCCTGACGTAGTCGCCGGTCGTGGCCGCATAGCGGAAGGGGCCTTTGGTCAGCCGGGGCAGCTGGCGGCTATGGCCGTCTTCAAAGGGAATGATCACGCCGTCGGCCGCCAGGTTGTCGAGGCCGGTCAGCGGGTAGGAAATAAAACTGGGTTTCGAATGCTCGCCGTCGGTGATGATCTGCGACCCCGTGGCCTCCATCTCCTTGAGGGTCTCGGCCACGGCCCGCTCGGTGACCTCCGCGAAGCCCGCTTCGTCGAGCGATCCCTCGGCATGCTGCCGCATCGCCTCGATCAGATAGGCCGGGCGCGGTACGCTGCCGATCGCCTCTGTCGGAATCCCCATAACAGCCTCCCTGAAATTTCTGTGCCTGCTTCTTCTATGCGCGGCATTAGGCTCTCACCTGCGCGGCGTTAGGCTCGCACCTGCGCGGCGTTAGGCTCGCACCTGCGCGGCATTAGGCTCGCACCCTCTGTCGCAAATTACAATCACATGCCGATTGCGGCGGGAATAGTCGGCTTGACAGAGTAAAGTGTAATGTTATAACAATACATATTATCATATTGAACGGTGGGATTGATGAGGTTCGATGGGTGGGTTTCGATGGGTGGTTTGCCGTAAAGCCGGTGGAATGAATAGAATTTTAGGGGGGCGGCAGCTGTCCGTTGCTCGTCGTCCTTGCTTTGAAAGAGCGGTTTAAGACTGCGGCTTAAGAATGCAAACTTGACATCCCGCCCGGCTTCGCTGATTCCTGTTTGTGATGGTTCCCGGAGTCTGAAGCTGCCTCTGGGATGAAAAGGGAACACGGTGCGGCGTACCCATCAGGGACCAATACCGTGGCTGCCCCCGCAACTGTGAGCGGTGTGTTCTTCCGCCCTAAGCCACTGACCGGAAAGCAAATGGTCGGGAAGGCGCGGAAGAATGGAAGCCGTGAGCCAGGAGACCTGCCATCACATGTTCAATTCGACCCGGACGGGGTGTGCCGGTGGAACGACGAGCAAGACCGGGTCCGTCATCCCTCCCAAGCTTAGTCCGTTCACCCGTCCCCTCCTGCCGCGTCGCGGAGGTGTGAATGGAAAGCTCTGGAAAAGCGCGGCAGCGCCATCGCATCCTTGTCTGCACCAGCTGCAAGGGCAAAAGACCCGAGAGCAGGCCTGGCCAGACGTTGATCGAAGGCTTGCGCGCCGCGCTGAACGACGAATATGGAGACGGCCCCGGCTTGGAGATCGCCGGCTGCGAGGTCACCGGCTTGGAGACCACCGGCTTGGAGACCACCGGCTTCGAGGTCACCGGCGTTGCCTGCATGGCGGGCTGCGGAAGGCCCTGCACCCTGGCGTTCCAGGCGCAGGACAAGGCCTTCTATCTCTTCGGCAAGCTCGACCCGGCGCGCGATCTGCCGGGCCTGGTGGAATTCGCCCGGCTCTACCGGGCGCGCGCGGACGGCTGGTCAAATGCGGCGGAACGTCCGGCCTCCCTGCGCTCCAAGACGCTCGCGCGCATCCCGGCCTTTACCGCGCTTCGCGAAGAAAAAGATGAGCCTGTTTTTCTGACTGCGGCGAATTCCTGATGGCGGCGGGGATCGAAGTTCAAGACCTCTCCTGGCACGCCGGCGGAAAGGCCATCATCTCGGATGTTTCCTTCTCGGTCCCGGCGGGCGAGACCCTGGCGGTGGTCGGGCCCAACGGGGCCGGCAAGTCGACCGTCCTGCGCTGCCTCTACCGCTATCTGAAACCCAGCGGGGGATCGGTCCGGATCGACGGCGCGGAGATCTGGTCGCTGGGCGCGCGCGACTGCGCCCGCAAGCTGGCCACGGTGCTGCAGGAACAGCCCGCCGACTTCGGACTGACGGTCCGGGACATCGTCGCTCTGGGACGCACACCCTACCGTAAGGGCCTCTCCGCGATCGGTGCCCGCGACCGCCGCATGATGCAGACCGCCATCGAACGCATGGAGCTGAGCGAACTTACGGAACGCCATATCTCCTCGCTCTCCGGCGGCGAGAAGCAGCGGGTCATGATCGCGCGGGCTTTGGCCCAGGAGCCCGACGTCATCCTTCTCGACGAGCCGACCAATCATCTCGACATCCGCCATCAGCTCGAGCTGCTCACCCTGATGCGCGGCCTGGGGCCCACGGTGGTCGCCAGCCTGCACGATCTGAACCTGGCTTCTGTCTTCGCCGATCGGGTCCTGCTGCTGGCCGCCGGGCGGGTGCTTGGGGTCGGCAAACCCGCCGAGGTTCTGACCGCCGAGCGGATCCACGAGGCCTTCAGGGTCCGGAGCTTCATCGATGTGGCGCCGGGTTCAGGCGCGCCGCGTTTTTCATTTCAACTGCCCAACCAAACCTAAAGGAAGAGACAGATGCTTCGAGTCCTCCCGACCCTCACGCTGACCCTGACCGCCGGTCTTGCAATTTCGGCGCTGCCCGCCGTTTCCGCCGCCGCGGACCCGGTCACCGTCCAGAGCTGTAACCGGGAGGTGGTCTTCGACGCACCGCCGCAGCGCGCCGTCTCCAACGACGTCAACCTGACCGAAATGATGCTGGCCCTGAAACTCCAGGATCGCATGGTGGGCTACAGCGGGGTATCCGGCTGGAAGACCCTGGACGAAACGCTGCGTGAAGGCGTGAAGGAGCTGCCCGAGCTCTCACCGAAATATCCGAGCAAGGAAGTGCTGCTGGGCGCCGATGCCGACTTCTATTTCGCGGGTTGGAACTACGGCATGAAGGTCGGCGGCGAGGTTACGCCCGAGACCCTGGCGCCCTTCGGCATCAAGGTCTACGAGCTGACCGAGTCCTGCATTCACATCATGGAAAAAGACAAGGCCTCCATGGAGGATATGTATGCCGACCTGCTCAATCTGGGTGCGATCTTCGACGTACGTGATCGTGCCGAAGCATTGGTCGATGGTTACAAGAAAGATCTAGCCGACTTCACGTCGAAGCTTGGCGCCAAGGCCGATCCAGTGCGTGTCTTTGTCTATGATTCCGGCGAGGACCAGGTCTTCACCGCGGGCCGCTACGGCATTCCAACGGCCATGATCGAGGCCGCAGGCGGCCGCAACATCGTCGATGACGTCGAGGCCAACTGGGTCAGGATCGGCTGGGAAGCGGTGGTCGAGCGCAATCCGGAAGTCATCGTCATCGTCAACTACGGCCAGGTCACGGCGGCGCAGAAACGCGCTTTCATGAGGGACAACCCGGCCTTCAAGGACATCGAGGCCGTCAAGAACGACCGCTTCGTCACGCTGGAATATGTCGAGGCAACCCCGGGCCCGCGCAACATCGGCGCCATCAAGCGGCTGGGTGCGGCCTTCCACCCTGAAATGTTCTAGCGGGCAGTGTTATAGGAAGAGTTGTAGAAGGTGAGTTCCCTGTCAGAAACCGGGCGCGTGGGGTCGAGACGCGGCCTTTCCGGCCTCGGCTTCTTCGCTCTGGGCAGCCTTCTGCTGGCGGTCTCGGTCCTGGCCGCCGTCAGCCTGGGGGCCGTGACGATCCCCCTGGAAAGCGTCTGGTCGATTGTCGCCAACAAGCTCTGGTCCGGCGCCTTCGAGGTCACCTGGTCCCGGGGCCGTGAGAATATCATCTGGGAAATCCGTTTTCCCCGCGCCCTGCTCGCGGCTCTGGTCGGGGCGGGGCTCGGCATGGTCGGCACGGCCTTGCAGGCGATCACCCGCAATCCGCTGGCCGACCCGCATCTGCTGGGCATTTCCTCCGGCGCGGCTTTCGGCGCGATCCTGGCGCTGCTGCACACCGGATTGTTTCTGGGCCTGGCGACCGTGCCGCTCTTCGCCTTCCTCGGCGCATTGGCAGCGACGGCCATCGTGGTCCTGGTCACGCGGGTCACCGATGCGACCAGTGTCGGGCGTCTGGTACTGGCCGGTGTTGCCGTCTCCTTCGTGATCATGGCCCTGGCCAATCTGCTGATCTTCCTGGGCGATCCCAAGGCGACCCATACGGTGGTCTTCTGGATGCTCGGCGGCCTCGGTCTCGCGCAGTGGAGCCACCTGCTGTACCCGCTGACGGCTGTGCTCCTCTGCGGTGCCTATCTTCAGTTCCACGCCGGCGCGCTCAACGCCATGACCATCGGTGACGAGACCGCCACGACGCTGGGCATCCAGGTCACGCGCTTTCGTCTCGGGGTCTTCATCTGCACCGCCCTGCTGACCGGCGTTCTGGTGGCCTTCTCCGGCACCATCGGTTTCGTCGGCCTGATGGTCCCGCACATCGTGCGTTTCCTGGTCGGCGGCGACAACGCCCGTGTCCTGCCGCTCGCGGCAATGACGGGCGCGATCTTCCTGGTCTGGGCCGACGTCTTCTCCCGCCTGATCCTGGCCCCCGAAGACATGCCGATCGGCATCCTCACCGGCTTCGTCGGCGGCCTGTTTTTTATCTTTTTGCTCGGACGTAAGCGGGCTTAACCCGTCCCCGGCCAGTAATGACTATCCGGAGTCTTGCGCGGTCCGAAGATCGCCTGTCCCACGCGCACGACGGTCGCGCCTTCCTCGATGGCCAGTTCGAAGTCGCCGGACATGCCCATGGAAAGCTCTTCGAAAGAGAGGCTGTCCGGCGCGTCCTGCCGCAGCCTCTCCCGCAGATCCCGCATGCGCTGAAAACAAGGCCGCACGCGGTCTTCATCGGGGGAGAAGACGGCGAGGGTCATGAGGCCGCGCACGCGCAGCGCGCCGAAGGCGGGCAGTTGGCGCACGAAATCCAGAACGCCCTCGGGCGGCAGGCCGAACTTGCTGTCTTCGCCGGAGGAATTGACCTGCACGAAGACATCCAGGCTCCGGCCCTCGATCTGCAGGCGCCGGTCCAGGGCGCCCGCCAGCTTCAGGGAGTCCAGCGCCAGGAACTCATGGGCGAAGCGGGCGACGTATTTGGCCTTGTTGCTCTGCAGGTGCCCGATCACCGACCACTTCAGATCGCTCAGATCCGCCATGGCTTCGGATTTCTCCTGGGCTTCCTGGACTTTGTTCTCGCCCAGAAAGCGGCAGCCGGCGGCGTAGGCCATGCGGATGCGCGCTTCGGGCACCGTCTTGCTGACGGGGAGCAGCCGGACGTCCTTGGGATCGCGGCCGCTGCGCGCGCAGGCCTGCGCGATCCTTTTGTGAACCGCATCCAGATTGGCGCGGAAGTCCTCGACGCTCGACGCGGCGACGCTCGGTGCGGCCTGGGCCGCTGTCATCTCTACCGGGCTGGATGTTTCAGACGCTTCGGACATGGGACCGATTCAAGGGGATTTTGTCACGCTCAACAAGTGGTAGCCTCTGTCTCCAGCGCTGCAAAGCGCCACTCCGGGTTTTCCAGCAGGGCCATGTCCGCCTCGGCGGGCCTGAGAACGTAGTCGCCGGATAGGTTGGCGAATAGCCAATCGAAGTCCGTGTCGTTGGCGCGGTCGCTCCGGCGCCGCTCCGGGAAAATCGCTTTCAGACCCTCGGCGCTGTCCTCGGCGATAGCGAAGCGGAAGACATAGGCGGGCGTCAGGCCCATGCGCAGGTCCGAGACCACCAGCTTGCCGTCTTCCCGGTCGATCCGGTAAAAGCCCCCGCTGAAATCCGCCAGCTTTCGCAGGCTCTCCGCATTGTCGAGACAGCCCGCGGCGGCGGTACCGCGCGGATGGGCGTAGGCCGTGATGCTGTCGGTATCGCCCAGCAGGGGAACATAGAGGTTGAAGTAGCGGTCGCCTTCGATGGCGGTTGCCTTCCAGAAAATCGTGTTGAAAGGACCTGCGGTCGCAATCATGCGATCCGGCGTAATGCCGTGGCGCGCGAGCACGTCGCCGGCTTTCGAGAGCGCGATTTGCTGCGCGACCAGGCCCCAGCCCATGTAGGCCGTGGAAATCGCCAGGCAGAATGTCACCGCGCGCCGGAAGCGTGCTGTCCAGTTGCTGACGCAGAGCGCCCAGATCGTGAGCACCAGCAGGGGAATCGTATAAAGCGGGTCGATAATGAAGATCGAGCCGGTGCCTAAGGGTTCTTTCCAGATCGGCCAGAAGAGTTTCGTGCCGTAGATGGTGGCGGCGTCCGCCAGGGCATGGGTGACGAAACAGAGATAGACCGCCAGGTATGTCATGATCCGGTGATCGCGCAGACCCTTGAAAAGCCGTACCAGCGCCTCGCCGAACAGCGGGGTCACCACCGCCTGCATGATGACGGAGTGGGTGGCGCCGCGGTGCAGGACGAAGGAATCGATCGGATCCTCGAAGGGATAAAAGACATCCATATCGGGGATGGTTCCCAGAAGTCCGCCGGTCAGCGCCGCTTTACGCGGGCCGATCTTGCGCCCGAGAACGGCGAGTCCGACGCCGGAACCAAGTACGAACTGTGTCAGGGAATCCATAAAACCTGCGCTACGCTTAAGAAAAACCGGATCTGTCGATCACAGGTCATATAGTGCGGTCGGGCTCTTTGTCACGCCTTGCTCCTGATCACAAAGACCCCGGCAATCCCGACGGCCACTGGCAGCAGGATCCAGTCCTGGGGCAGCGGCAGTAAAGTGGCGAAGAGACTCCCGGTCAGGCAGCAAAAGAGCGGGATGATTGAGAGTCCCCAGAGGCGCCCGCCGCCTGTGAGGGCGAGAAGGCCGAGTGTCAGGAGCAGGGTGGGCGTCGGACTGGTCCCCACCCAGGCGATTTCCGCCAGCCCCCGCCCGAAACCCACCGCGAGCAGAGGATAGACGACCAGGGCGGCGGCCAACGCGATCAGACCTGCGCGTGAGACGGCTTTTGGTGCTTTTTGCGCAGGGTCCAGGCGGTTTCGAATGACGCCGCTCCAGAGGAACAGGAGGCCCTGGAGAAGGAACAGGACCCCAAAGCCCAGGTCCCAGAAGTTGATCAGCGCAAAAAAGTTCAGGTGATAAACCGCGCCCGTCCAGATCCAGAGAAAAGCCAGTATCGCGGCGATGATCCGTCCAGAGTTCTGAAGCGGCCAGATCACAAGACGAACAGCTGCCAGCGCCATAAAACTGGCGACAAGCTGCGCCGGCCAGATCGCGGCATTGTACTGAGCCAGAAAATTGAAAAAGACGTCGGCTGAGAATGGGATCACAGGGGTTTTTCTATCTGATAGTGATTTTGACGGACGCGCGTGGAACAGCGAGCGGAGACACTCAAGGTACCAGGAGTTTCAGAAAGGCATCAACGATCGCGTTCGCGGGCGCGGTTCTGCGGCGGATGGCGCCGATGGGGCGGTGGAATTGCGGGTGGTCGAAATCGACAAAGCGCAAGCGCTTCGAGAGATAAGGGCGCGTTGTCTCTCTGGGCATGGTGGAGATCAAGTCGGTCGAGGCGACGATTTCCAGCACCGAGCGGATGGAATCCGTTTCGATGGTGATGTGTATCTGCTCCAGCCCCATGGCGATCAGCGCACCCTCTGTCTGGCGGCGCAGCATGCTGCCGCGCGAGTGGGCGACCCAGGATTGGGCTTCGAAGTCTCTTGCCGTGAGTTTGGGTTTCTTCAACAGGGGATGTCCCACGCGGCAGAGGATGCCGACCCGGTCGTCCACCAGGGGCAGAAACACGGAATCCGCGACGGAATCCGTTAAACCCCGTGGTCCGATGACCAGGTCGATCTGTGCGCGCTCCAGCAGGGTCCGGAGCTCGTGGACCAGGCCGACACGCAGCTCGAGCTTACAGTCGGGCCGGTCGCTCACGAACTGCGCGATATGGTCGGTCAGGAATTGCCCCGCGATAATCGGTGGCGCACCGATGCGCAGTTCTCCTGCCGCGCCGGTCGATACCAGCTGGGAATAGGCCTGCGCCTGTTCCTCCGCGACGCGGATCGTCAGGCCGCTTTGGGCGAGCCGCAGCCCGAGGTCGGTGGGCACTGCCTTTCGGGCGCTGCGGTCGAAGACGGGCGCGCCGATCCTTTGCTCCAGCGATCTGATGTTCCGGCTGAGCGCAGGCTGACTCAAGCCCAGGCGGTCTGCCGCGGTTTGGAAGGACCCGGATTCGACGATCATGGAAAGCTGGGTGAGGTGACGCGGATCGATATTCATACCAAAAAGTAATCTATAGTATCAAAAAAGGCATTATTTTTTATCAAACAATTGCCGTAGTCTGAAAAAAACAAAAGGTGAGGGAGGGAAAAATGATCAAATTCACGAAGGCGGCTGTTCAGGCCGCCGCGGCTGCATCGCTGCTGTTCGCCACAAGCGCTGGCGCTGAAGTTTTTAAGGGCGAGACCGCCGGTGTCGGCGATCCCGTGCACACCATGTTCGTGGCCTTTGCCAATCAGGCCGGAAAGGCGGACGTCACCATTCAGGTCAATGCAGGCCAGACGCTGACCAAGTCGATGCTGAAGGGCGCGAAGGGCGAGGTTGCTTTCTTTTCGTCGGTTCCGTCTCTGGTCAACCTGATGGCCGGCCAGAAGCGCATGTATCAGAAGATCGATGCGGCGCCCGAGCTGTCGAAAAACCTGCGCGCGATTCTGGGCTTCAAGGCCGGGGCTTACCACCCCGTGACCCTGGCGGGCTCCGGCATCGAAAACTGGGAAGACATAAAGGGTAAAACCGTCTTTACGGGTCCGCCGGCCGGCTCGGCCTCCGCCACTTCGGAAGCCTTGATCAAGATCATCACCGGCTACGAAGCCGGATCGGACTACAAGGCCGTGCGCCTCTCCTGGGGCGAAGGCTATGCTGCGCTCTCGGACGGCAAGATCGATATGATGGTGCGTCCCGCCGAGGTCGGTTCGGCCAATATCGAACAGTTCGGCCTCTCTGGCGAGTTCCGGGTCCTTTCCATCCCCGACACTGCGCGTGACAGCGACGCCATGAAGGCGCTGTTCGGGCGTCCGGGGCGGGGTATGGCCAGCTTCGACGGCGGAATCTATAAAGGCCAACTGACCGGCGGCGAGATCACGGCCCTTGGCTTTTTCCAGTTCGTCGGTACCCATGCGGGCATGGACGAGGACGTGGTCTACAAAGCCACCAAGGCCTTCTGGGATAACATCGAAGAGGTTCAGGCCACCGCCTTTTTCCTGAAGGAAGTGACGAAGGAGACCGCCTTTACCGCCATCAACGTACCGCTGCACCCGGGTGCTCTGCGCTACTACGACGAGGCCGGTTTCGAGGTCCCCGACGCGCTTCGCCCCTGAACGCGCTCCTGAGTGCGTCTCTTAGTGCGCCCATTTGTGCGTCTCTTGGTGTGTCTTTGGGCGGGGCGTGACGGCAAAGCCGCTTCGCTGCGGCGGCGCCGGATCATCCCATTCCCGATCCCCTTTGCAGGACCGCGGCCATGACCGAACCAACACCTCTTCCTGGCGTAACGGCGAAGGCTTTATCCGCCGCGTCCATTCTTTCCTGCGCGCTGCTGGGCGTCATCGCGCTCTACAGCTCCGGCCTCGGCCTGCTGGACCCTAAACTGCACCGCGCAGGCGGTTTTGCCCTGGCCTTGATTGCCGGTGTCGCCGTCTCGGCGGCGATGCGCCAACGCATCGCCGAAGAAGCAGAGCAAAGGGTCAGCTTCCTGCACCTGCTCTCCGACGCCGTCCTGATCCTGGCCGGGCTCTGGTCCATCTGGTCCTTCCACTTCGTGCAGACGGAAATGGAGACCGCGCTTTACGACGTGACCAACTCCGATGCCTGGCCGGCGCTCGCGGGCCTCGCTGTCTTTCTGGAACTGACGCGCAGGCTCTGGGGCTGGGGGCTTTTTTCCGTCGGCGCACTGGCCGTGGTCTACCTGCTGTTCGGGCAGGACCTGCCGGGCATCATGGAGCATTCAGGTTTTTCCCTAAAAGAAGTGGCCGAGGCGCTCTGGTACAACACCAACAAGGGCGTCTTCGGCTCGATCACGAACATCGTGCTCTCGACCGTGTTCATCTTCATCATCTTCGGGGCTTTGCTGGAGGGAACCGGGGCAGGGGATACGCTCCTGAAGTTCGCCTTCCTGGCAACCCGGCGGACCCGGGGCGGCCCTGCTCATGCCGCGATCCTGGCCTCGTCGCTTTTCGGCACCATGTCGGGCAGCACCGTCGCCAACATCGTGGGCACAGGCACCTTCACCATCCCCATGATCAAGAAGCGCGGTTTCTCGCCGACCTTCGCTGCCGGGATCGAGGCGACCGCCTCTTCAGGCGGGCAGATAATGCCGCCCATCATGGGTGCGGCGGCGCTGGTGATGGCGGATCTGACCGGCGTCGGTTATCTCAACATCATCGTAGCCGCCCTGTTTCCCGCGCTCTTCTATTACTTCAGCCTTTTCGCGGCGGTTACGGTCGAATCCCGGCGGCAGGGGATCGAGGTGCAGGCCCTGACGATTGACGACAGGATCACGCGCGTGGATCTGATCAACTCGGTGCTCTTTCTCGGGCCGATCGCGACGGTGATCGGCTCGCTTTTGCTGGGGCTCTCCACCTCGGCGGCCGGTTTCTACGCGGTCATTGTCCTGCTGGCGCTTTCCGTCATCAATCCCGAGGTCCGCAGCAATCCCATGCGGGTCTGGCGCTCCTTCATCAACGGCAGCAAATCGGGTGCGACCCTCCTGATCGCCATCGCCGCCATCGGGATTCTGGTCGGGTCCCTGGATACCACCGGACTGGGGCTGAAGCTTGCCAACGTGATCGCCTCGGTGCGCGGCGACAGCCTTTTCTCCGCGCTTGCCGTGGCCATGGTGGGCGCCTTGATCCTGGGGATGGGCATGCCGACCCTGCCGGCCTATCTGATCATCATTCTGGTGATGGGTCCGGCCATCCAGGCCCTGGGCATTTCCATGCTGACGGCGCATATGTTCGTCTTCTACTACGGGGTTGCCTCTTCCCTGACGCCGCCGGTGGCGATTGCCGCCTATGCCGCCGCGCCCATTGCGGGGTCCAACCCGCTTATGACCGCCTTCATGTCCTTCCGCCTGGGTATGGCGAAGTTCATCATTCCCTTCATCTTCGCTTTCTATCCCACGATCCTGATCGTCGAGGAGTTTCATCTCCTCCCCTTCCTCTGGATCCTTGCGCGCACGCTCTTCTGCATCTGGCTCTTCTCATCGGCGCTCTCGGCTTATGACCGGGGCCGGCTGACCTGGGCCGAGGTGGGCTTGCGGTTCGTTGCCGCCTTTACCCTGCTCGCGCTCGATCCGCTTTACCACCTGCCGGCCCTGGCGCTGGGTATTGCCCTGATCCTCTGGGACTGGCGGCGCGGGCAGGTCCAGGGCCCTGAACTGGAGCGTTCGAAATGAAGAAACAGCCGAATTTCCTCTTCATCGTCACCGACCAGCATCGGGCGGATCACCTGGGCTGCTATGGGAACAAGACCGTCAGGACGCCGAACATCGACGCCATCGCCGCCGGGGGAACGCGCTGGGACCGCTTTTACGTCGCCAACCCGATTTGCATGCCGAACCGGGCGTCGATCATGACCGGACGCATGCCGTCGCTCCACGGCGCCCGCCACAACGGCATTCCGCTCTCGCGCGATCACACCACCTTTGTCGAGCTGCTCAAGGACGCAGGCTACCGGACCGGCCTGATCGGCAAGTCGCATCTGCAAAGCTTCACCGGTCTGCCCGCGACCAATCGCTATGAGCCGGATCCTGAACTTCATACCCCGCGTGAAGAACTGCGGGATGCCTACAAAGACAACCGGCACTCCAAGGACTATGACCTGGAGATAGCGCTAAAGTGGGATCGCCCCTTGGCTGAGCGGATAAACGGGGACTTTTACGGTTTCGAGGATGTCGAAATCGCTGCCGACCACGCCGATCAGGCCTCGGGCGACTATCTGCTCTGGGCCCGAAAACAACGACCCGATTTCGACTCTCTGGTTGGCCCGGAGAACGCGCTGCCGGACAACCGCGTCAATGCCCCCCAGGCCTGGCGCACGGCCGTGCCCGAAGACCTCTATTCGACCAGTTGGGTGGCGGAACGCTCCCAGGCCTGGCTGAGCGCGCGGGCGTCTTCGGACGCGCCCTTCTTTTTGCAGATGTCCTTTCCCGATCCCCACCATCCCTTCACGCCGCCGGGCAAATACTGGGACCTGTACGATCCCGCCGACATCGTCCTGCCTGAGTCCTTCGGCAAGGGTGACCTGCCGCCGATCAAAGCCATGCGCGAAGCCATGGAGAAGGGCAGCGATCCGCGCGACAACCAGAATCCCTTCACGGTGACCGAGGAGGAGGCGCGGGCGCTGATCGCCCTGACCTATGGTTCGATCACCATGATCGACGATGCCATCGGCCGGGTGCTGGCGCATCTCGATGCGCTGGGACTGGCCGAGGATACCGTCGTGATCTTCACCACGGACCACGGCGACTACATGGGCGATCATGGCCTGATGCTGAAACTGCTGCTGCACTATCAGAGCACGATCCGTTCGCCCTTTATCTGGCGGGATCCGGCAAGTCCGCCAGGCAATATGGCAGAAGGTGGTGGCGTCGAGAGCGGGCTTGCCTCCAGCATCGATATTTCGGCGACGATTCTCGCGCGTGCTGGTATTCAAGCCTTCAACGGGATGCAGGGGCGGGATCTCCACTCAGCCCCTCCGCCGGACTGCGTCATTGTGGAGGAAGATAGCCAGCGACCCATGACGGGGTTCAAGAGACCACAGCGCGTTCGAACTATTGTGACGGATCGCTATCGTATGTCGCTGCGCCACGGCGAGGACTGGCACGAACTCTACGACCTGCAGGCGGATCCGCAGGAGATGCAGAATCTCTATGACGATCCGGCCAGCGCGGAGATACGTCATGACCTGACGGAGAAGATGATAGATCGCCTGATCGATCTTCAGGACCGCGCGCCGCTTCCCGCCTATCGGGCGTAAGGACTCTGCCGCGTTTATTCTGCCAAGCCTGGATGCGCCTATAGCGCCTCGATATCGGTGATCATGCGCTTGCGTAGGGCGGCGTCGGGCAAGGGACCGCGGCAGGCGGCCATGTTCTCGCGCATATGCTCCACCTTCGAGGTGGCGGGGATCGCGCAGGTCACCGCCGGGTGGGAAATCACGAACTTCAGCAGGACCTGTGCCCAGGTCGTGCAGCCGATCTCGGCGGCCCAGCCGGGCAGGGGGTGGTTTTCCAGCTGTTGCGGCAGTTCGCCGCGGCGGAAGGGCCGGTTGACGATCACCGCCCGGCCGTTGTCCATCGCCAGCGGCAGCAGGCGCTCCTCCACCTCCCGGTCGCGGACATTATAGGTCAGCTGTATGAAGTCGAAGGGCTGCCGGACGATGATCTCGGCAAGTTCCTCGTGGCGCCGTCCGTGGGAGGTCGTAATGCCCGTATAGCGCAGGCGGCCCTCCGCCTTCCAGTCGGTCAGGGTCTCCAGGTGCGCTTCCCAGTCCAGCAGATTGTGGATCTGCATCAGATCGAATTGGGTCTCGCCCCAGAGTTCTTCGGACTCTTCCATCTGGCTCACCCCGAGCCACTTGGACACCGTCCAGACCTTGGTTGCCGAGAAGAGGTGCTCGCGCCCGCCGATCCGCTTCAGGCAGTCGCCGACCACTTCCTCCGCCGAGCCGTACATGGGCGAGGAGTCCACCATGGCGCCGCCGGCCTCGAAGAAGCTGCGCAGCACTTCGGCCCGCTGCGCTCGGAGCGCCTCGTCGGCGCCGACGTTAAAGGTGATCCAGGTGCCCATGCCAATTTGCGGGATCTGCTCGCCGCTGGCCGGGATCGGCCGGGTGAGAAGACCGGCGTTGGCGGCGAGGGCGGGCGCGGGAAGGAAGCGGCTGGCCAGGGCCTGTCCCGCGAGGGCCGTCGCGGTAGCCAGAACCGCCCGGCGGCTGTGTTTCTTCACGAATGTCTCTTCGCTCATCGCTCACCCTTCGTTCGGAAGACCATTTTGCCAGAATCTCCCGCCACACTCGATCAAGATTCCGCGACCTTGCAGCGGTATCTTTTTAATTAAGCCATACTTCGGGGCCGTCCACCCGGAGTGCAACATGCTCAAATCGTTTTCTGTGGCATTTGTATGTCATGTCGTTTTGCTTTGTTCCCTCTATCCCCTGTCCGCGGTGGCGGAGGAGGCCTTCGATCTGGTCGAGATTCCGGCCGGACAGGTTCAGCTCGGCGATGCGCAGGGGGACGACAACGAGGTCCTGCGCAGCATCGGTCTGCCCGCCTTCCGCATCATGCGCTTCGAGGTCACCAACGCGCAGTTCCGCAGTTTCCTTGAGGAAAGCGGCTATCGGACCGACGTTGAGCGGCACGGCGAAGGCTACAGCTGGTGGCGCCGCTGGGAGTCGGTCGCCGGCGCCGACTGGCGCCATCCGCAAGGCCCCGAAAGCTCTATCGAAGACAAACCGGACCACCCGGTCGTCCAGGTCTCCGCCCAGGACGCCGATGCCTTCTGCCGCCACTACGGCCTGCGCCTCCCAAGCGACGAAGAATGGGAGTATTCCGCGCGTGGCGGCGATGGCCGGCGCTTCCCCTGGGGTGATAATCCGCCATCATCTCCAACCGAAAAACTGGCCAACGCGGGCAGCATTGCCTGCTGCGGACCGGACGACGGCGACGGCTACGCGCGCACCGCACCGGTCGGCAGTTTCCCGGCCGGGCGCTCGCCTTTCGGCCTTTTCGACATGGCCGGCAACGTCTGGGAATGGACCTCGAGCAGCTTTCCGGGCAAACCCTCAGAGCGGGCGCTGCGCGGCGGCGGCTGGGGCAATAATCCTTATTGTCTGCGCACCGCGTACCGCCACGGAAATCCGCCCGACATCGGTTTGGATATGGTCGGCTTCCGCTGCGCGGATGACCTTGAATGATCTTGAAGGCAGTGACGCTGCGCACCCGCCCAGTCTTGGCTTGACATGCCATGATCTTGCCACGAAATACCCCTATAAGTAGGTGTTATTAAAACGGATTCGTAGAGAGTAAGGGGTGTCGACCATGAGTAAGCCGGACAAGGTCAAAGGCGCGATCCTTCGTCACCGCGGGCACAGCCGCCGCGCATTTATGAGGCAGGCTGGCGTGTCGGGTCTTGCGGCCACGGCGTCTCTCTCGCTTGCGCCGAACGCCTGGTCGGCGCTGGTCACCCCCGATTACATCGATATCGACACCAGTTCGCTCAACGCGAAGATCGGTGACCGGGATGTGGTCTTCTTTGCGCAGGACAAGGCGAATGATCAGTATTATGTCGTGCAGCGCGACCGGATCCACGACCGGCATTCGCCCTGGTCGACCTTCAAGATCCCGAACCTTTTGATCGCCCTGGAAAGCGGTGTCGCCGCGGACCTCGATCACGATAAGACTTGGGACCCGGAGAAGTACCCGCCGCGGGATTACTGGCCGAAGGCCTGGCAGGGCGATCAGACACTGAAGTCCGCCTTCAAGCATTCCGTGGTCTGGTATTTTCAGGAAATTGCCCTGGAGGTCGGCGCCGAGCGCTATCGGAAGGACCTCGCCAACTTCCGTTACGGCAACAGCCAGGTCTCGGGTAAGGTCGACGAATTCTGGCTTGGCGAGCCGCTTCAGATTTCGCCACTCGAACAGGTAAAGTTTCTCAGTACCCTTCTCGCAGGAGAGCTCGAGATTTCGGAGCGCAGCATCGACGCGCTTAAGGAAGCCTCCATCTCAAATGCCAAAGATGGCTTCGTGCTGCACGGTAAGACCGGGGCCGGACCGGCCGATCTCACCAACTTCCAGGGCGAGTTTGAAGGCTGGTTCACCGGCTGGGTCGAGCGGCCGGATCGTGCGCCTCTCGTTTACGCTCTCTACGTGCGCGGGAAGGACTTTCCGTCGATCCGGACCTTCCGGCGTGAAATGTCCGAGGATCTGCTTATGAAGATTGGCGCTCTGCCGCCGGACTGGAAGTAGCGCTCTGGTTCCTGCAAGCCGTGTTCAGGTGCCCTTGACCGGCTAAGCGGCAGCTTCTTGTTTCAGCCATGCGATAGCCGCGGTGACAGCAACGCGTTCAGGTGCGCTTGGGTCGCGGAGAATCCAGTAAGCGTCGGGCAGCGCGACTTGCTGTTCCCCGAAGGGTCGGATCAAGGTACCCGCGGCGACGTCGTCACGGGCCAGTCGGTCGCGGGCGAGCGCCATTCCCTGACTCTGAGTGGCGGCACGCAAGACCAGGTCGGAAGATGCAAAGCGCGGGCCGCTGCGCAAATCGGGGTTTCCGAGCGGATAGTGGGCCTGCCAGACCTGCCAGGCCGCATGGGGGTCGCGGTCATGGATCAGGCGGATGCTGTCGGTCGTTCCTGCTCCCAGTGCCTTCGCGTGCTCATGCCAGAAGGCGCGGCCGACGACGGGATAAAGCGCGTCGTCCATTAAAGGGTCGCAGAGAAAGCCCTGCCACGGTCCTTTTCCCATGCGAATGGAAAAGTCTACGCCACCATCGGCCAGTGCCGTCAGTTTTTGCTCCACCACGACGGAAACTTCGATCCAGGGGTGAGCCGCCTCCAACGCCGGGAGTCGCGGAAGCAGCCATCTGGCCGCAATGGAAGGGGTGGTTTCGATCGTGATTCCGTTTCCTCGGCGCCGCTCGCGCAGGCGGGTAACGGCGGCACTCAAATCCCCGAGACTGGCGATGGAGCTGCGGCCGAGAGCTTCACCCGCGGCAGTGAAAGCCAGACTTCTGTTTCCGTCGACTTTTTCCAGTAGCTCCACACCGAGCCAGGCCTCCAGTTCGCGCAGATGACGGCTCACCGAGGAGTGGGCGATGTCCAGCAGGCGCGCGGCAGGCCGCACACCGCCGCATTCATAGACGGCGGCAAAGGCCCTGAGTGCATTGAGAGGTAAATCCTTCATGGTCGAAATATTAGACCAAAAGTACCAGATTTGAGAACAGTCGATTTACGGGAAGATCGCTAGTCTTCGCTCAGTGGCCAGAAGGTGAGGGAGTCAAGCGATGGGAATGGTGATCGACGGTCAGTGGGTTCAAGAAGACCGGATCTACGAGAACGGAGGCTTTCGTCGGCGGGCCAGTCTGTTCGATGCGCCACTGGGTACAGATTTGGCCCGATCGATCCGCGAGGAGCCGGGTCGCTACCATCTCATCGCATCGCAGAGCTGTCCCTGGTCGCAACGAACCATGCTGATGCAAAGCCTCAAAGCTTTGGAAGAGACGTTAATACTCCAGATCGCGCACGGCCCGAGGATTGAGGGCTATGCCGTGAACGGCGGCGCGCCCTGGCGGGTACCGGGCAGCGACCAAGAGATCATCCACATGCATGAACTCTACCGTCTTGCCGATCCGAGCTATACCGGCCGTTCGACGGTTCCGGTACTTTGGGACAGTGCCGGGCAGCGTATTATGAGCAACGAGTCCGCCAGGATCATGCGGCTTTTGGACTCAGTCCCGGGTGAACCGGGGAGCTTGGACTTTACACTGCTGCCGCCAGGGTTGACCCCCGAGATCGATGCGCTCAATGACAGACTGCAGGTGGAATTCTCCAATGCCGTCTACCGGGCCGGGCTTGCTCGGCGCCAGGATCTCTATGAGGCGGCGGTTGAGGAGGTGTTCACGATCCTGGCGGAACTGGAGCAGCGTCTTGCGGAGCGCCGCTATCTTTTTGGCGAGGTTTTGACAGAGGCCGATCTGCGTCTTCTCCCAGCTCTTCTGCGGTTCGATCATGTCTATCACAGCTACTTCCGCTGCAGCCGCAAGCGTTTGACCGATTATCCCTGTCTCTGGGCTTACACTCGTGATCTCTATGGCTGGCGCGGCGTTGCGGAGACGACGGACTTTCAGGCTATCCGCGAAGGCTATTTTCTCAACGATGGGGACGGCAATCCCTTCGGTGTTATCCCTGTCGCGCCGGAGATCGATTGGTTGGAACCCCATGGCCGTGATGTCCTGTCGCCTGCTCAGCTTACCCTGCGCAACGGTGAGGTTGTGACTGTCGATCCGGTTACGTTGCAGCCCAACGGCAAAGCTTAAAGGGATGGATGCACAGCTTGCCATTGCCGGTTTGGTCACCGTTGCTGTGATCACGCCGGGTCCCAACAATTTCGTCGTTTTGGAAAGGGCTTCGTCCGGCGGATGGCGGGCCGCGGCGCCTGCTATTATGGGGATCATTGCCGGAACGCAACTCCTGCTGTTGCTTATCTGGCTCGGCGTTGGTGCGCTGATCGCGCAAGATCCCCGCCTGCAGATATTTCTGGCCTTCGCGGGCGCAGGCTATCTCTGCTGGCTCGGATTACAGGTGATTTGGCGCAGCTTCGCCACGCTGGAAGAGGGAAAGACTCGACCGCGCGCCGCCTTTACGTCCTTTGGCGGATTGCTTCTGTTCCAGTTTCTCAATCCGAAGAGCTGGGTGCTGGTCCTGACCGCAACGGCGGCGGCATCCGGGGGACTGTCTGCAAGTGCTGACCTTGTCGTACTGGCATTTTTGTTTCTGGTCGTTCCCGGCAGCTGCCTGATGCTCTGGGCGTTCATGGGGATGGGGCTGACCCGTTTCCTCGCGGAGCCCAGGCGAAAGCAATGGTTCGACCGCGTCATGGGAGGTTTGTTGATTATCTCCGCCGTAATGCTCTTTGTTTGAGCGAGAGTGCATGAAGTGATCGCGCAAGCAGTGCATTTATCAAGTAAGATTGGACCTGAACGCTGTCGTGACTTAACAACAAGGCATGTTCGAGAATTTTACCTCTTTCGATATTGAAGGCGATGGCGCGCGGATCCATGGCGTGAAAGGCGGGCAGGGGCCGGCGCTTCTCCTGCTCCACGGCTATCCGCAGACGCACGTCCTCTGGCACAAAGTCGCACCGGCGCTCGCCGAGCGCTTTACGGTCGTGGCTGCGGATCTGCGGGGCTACGGCGCGTCTTCCAAACCGGCCAGCGTGGCCGATCATGCCACCTACTCCAAACGGGCGATGGCCGGCGACATGGTCAAGGTCATGCAGGAACTCGGGTTCGAACGCTTTCTTGTCGGCGCCCATGACCGGGGCGCGCGGGTGGCACACCGCATGGCGCTGGATTGGCCGGAGCGCGTCGGGCGTCTGGCGGTGCTGGATATCGCACCGACCCGCGAGATGTACGCCAATACGAGCGACGGCTTTGCGCGGGCTTACTGGCACTGGTTCTTTCTGATCCAAAAGGCGCCCTTTCCCGAGAGGATGATCGAAGCGGATCCCCGGGCTTTCTGGCTTAAGAAGTGCGGCTCTGGCTCCGCGGGGCTGACGCCCTTCAGTGAAACGGCCCTGGAAGCTTACGTGCAGGCCTTTGCCGATCCGGAGGTCATTCGCGCGTCCTGTGAGGATTACCGTGCGGCCGCGACGATCGACATTGCCCACGACGACGCCGACGGCGAGCGTAAGCTGTCCTGTGCGCTTCTGGCGCTCTGGGGCAAGACGGGTGCGATCGAGGCGCACTTCGATTGCCTTGAGCTCTGGCGTCTGCGGGCAGAGGATGTGCGCGGTCATGCGCTGCCCGGCGGGCATTATCTCGCCGAAGAGCTCCCTGATCTCGTCGCCCAAAACTTCATCGATTTCTTTTCCGAGGACTCAAAGCCGTGACAAAAGCACTCTACAAAATCGCCTCAATTCCCGGTGACGGGATCGGCACGGAAGTCATTCCGGTCGGCCAGAGGGCCGCCGACGCGGCCGCAGCAAAGCATGGCTTCTCCATCGAATGGACGGAGTTCGACTGGTCCTGCGAGCGTTATGCCGAGACCGGCAGGATGATGCCGGAGGATGGTGTGGAGACCATGAAGGGCTTCGACGCGATTTATCTCGGCGCCGTCGGCTGGCCCGGGGTGCCGGATCATGTCTCGCTCTGGGGCTTGCTGATTCCTCTGCGCAGGGAACTGGATCTCTATGCCAACGTGCGCCCGGTGCGGCTGCTGAAGGGTGTGAGTTCGCCGCTCGCCGGACGCGGCCCTGAGGATATCGACTTCATCGTCGTGCGAGAAAACGTTGAGGGTGAGTATTCCGAGATCGGTGGACGGATCTATAGCGGTACGGACCAGGAGATGGTTTCGCAGCAGGCGGTTTTTACCCGCCGCGGCACGGACCGGATCATGGACTATGCCTTTAAGCTCGCGCAGAACCGCAAGCGTAAGCACGTGACCTCTGCGACCAAATCCAACGGGATCGTACATACCATGCCTTTCTGGGACGAGCGATTTGCCGAAGTCTCGAAAAAGTATCCTGAAGTGGAAACGGCGCAGTTCCACATTGACATTCTGACGGCGCATTTCGTGCAGCACCCGGACTGGTTCGACGTGGTGGTCGGCTCCAACCTCTTCGGGGATATTCTGTCGGACTTGGGACCTGCGGTAGCAGGGTCCATCGGCATTGCACCGGCGGCCAACATCAATCCGGAGGGCGTCTATCCATCCATGTTCGAACCGGTTCATGGTTCGGCCCCCGATATTGCCGGACAGGGGATCGCCAATCCGGTTGCGGCCGTTTGGACCGCCGCGATGATGCTGGAGCATCTGGGCGAAAAAGAAGCTGCGCAGACACTGGAGACGGCAATGGAAGCCGTTCTCTCGGATCCCGCATCCCGCACGAAGGATCTTGGCGGCACCGCAAATACGGAGATTTGCGGTACGGCGATCCTCAAACACATCGACGCATAGTCGCGTCTCAGTCTCGCGCTATTCCTTTGACGCGGTGACGATGTGTGCAGGGGCGGGAAAACGTACGCTGCTGTCCGCCGTGACGAAGGGTTTGAGGTGCGTCTTTGCTTCCGCGAGAAGCTGGTCGTATTGCGCGTCATCGATCGAGTCAGCCAAGGTCCAGCCTTTGATGTCGGTATAGACCCAGGCTTCAATCGATGAGAAACGTGCTGTTCCCTCGAGAGTTTCGACCGTGACCTCCGGGATACCCGAACCCTCGAACAAGTCCTTAAGCTCCCCGCGCTGTCCCAGGACATAAGGCGCCTCCAGCTCCCGTGCGATCTCGGCACCGAAGAGACGCTGCAGCAGGTCGGCCATCGCTGCGTAGCCGGGTGTGTCCTCAAGGCTGCCCCAAACGGCCACTGCCAGGCGCCCGCCTGGGCGCAAGACGCGCCACATCTCGTTGAGGGCCGCTGTCCGGTCTTCGAAAAACATGAGGCCAAACTGACTGACGACGCGATCGAAAGAAGCGTCTCCAAAGGGCAGGTCTTCAGCCATTCCAAACTTCCAGGATGCTTCCGGAAGCTTGCGCTTTGCCACTTCGAGCATTCCTTCGTTGCGATCGAGACCGGTCGCCTGACCGCCTGGCCTGACCCTTTCGGCGCAGACGCGCAATAAGGCGCCGGTCCCGCAGGCAACGTCCAGCACCTGGTGTCCGGGTTCAATCTTCGCGGCGTCGGCGACTCTTGGTCCCCATTCCTGGAAAAGGGCGGGGAGGAAAAACTCTTCGTAGATTTCCGCCGCGCTCTTAGGCACCTGACCTGCCAAACCAATTTCCATTTAAAATCTCCCAATCGAAAATTGTTAATTCTAAAATGAATCAGCGACTTTGATTTACGGCTTCTGTGTTCAGGTTGAATAGTTCAGAATCTGTACTATGGTTTTCTTTTGTGGAGCGTTAGACTTTACGCGAAAGGGGGCAGGTGATGAAGTCTTACGGTCAATTCTGTCCGGTCGCCAAAGCTGCGGAGCTTTTTTGCGAACGCTGGACGGCACTCATCATCCGTGATCTGGCGGCTGGCGCGACCCGTTTTTCGGAACTCCGGCGTGGCGTGCCGCTGATGTCGCCAAGCCTGCTGTCATCGCGGCTCAAGCAATTGGAGGCGGAGGGAGTCGTCGAGCGCCGTGCCCCAGAGGGATCGAACGAACGCGGCGCGCGCTATTTTCTGACGGAGGCGGGAGCCGAATTTGTGCCGCTGGTGGTGGGGCTGGGCACCTGGGGACAGCGCTGGGCGCGACGTCAGCTGGCCGAACATGAGATCGACCTTGGGCTTTTGATCTGGTCCCTGGAGCGCAGCGTGAAAGCAGATGCCTTCGGTTCAGAGCGGAGCGTTGTGCAGCTGAACTTTATCGATCAGCCGAGCGGCAAAGACGCGTGGTGGTTCGTCAACGAAAACTCCGCCTGCGAGCTGTGCCTGCATGATCCGGGGTTTGATATCGACTTGCATCTGTCCTGCAGTCTGTCCGATATGATTTACATTGTTCGCGGTGACCTGCCGGTTTCGAGGGCCATCGCTGATGACCGATTGGAAGTGCATGGCGCCGCGGCCGCCAGGCGTAAGCTCAGTGCATGGTTGAATCTCAGCCCGCTCGCGGCGGTGAAACCGAAATCCCGTTCCACCGCCGCGGTTTGACCGAGCCTCCTGCGAGGCGGGCCGTTACGCCTCCTTGAGCGGCATGTAGATATCTGTGAGCAGGTCGGTGGGTGCTGTGTCCTGGGGATTGTTGAGGTAATCCTCGAAGCCGGGGATGTCGGCGGCTTCCCGGCCCGACTGGGTTAACCAGGTCCCGTAAAACCAGTCATAGGCCGCGGATATGCCCGCGTAAGGCCCCTTGTGGCGCAGGACGGCATATTGACCGCCTTTGATATCGGTGTATTCGAGGGGGGGCTGAAGCGCCGGTTTCGTAGCGAGAACCGCGCCGGCGCGTGAGCGCAGCTCGGCCTCCGGAACCGCGCTGGGGTCATCGTAGTAAATCCCGACCATCCGCTGAGTGTCTTTCATCAGATCGTTGGAGACCAACCAACTGAATACACTCTCGAAGGCCTTGCCGACCTCCATGTAGGATCCGGTGTGTTTGATGGTCGCCGCCCGCATATCGGGGACGGTCTTGAGTTCGATGTCGTACATAGCTTCAGTCCTTTCCGGTGTTGCATTGGTAAACCGCGTGTGGCTGCCGTTCTTCCGGTACTGGGCCGGCGGCATGCCGTAGACGGCTTTGAAAATGCGCGTGAAGGACTGAAGGTTCGGATAGCCGCTGCGCTGCGCGATCTCTTCAATCGACATATCGCTGTAGACCAGATAACCCACCGAGCGATGCAGACGCAGGCGCTTCACCGTTGCCGTGACCGTCTCGCCCTTTACAGCGTGATAAACGCGGTGCCAGTGATAGGGTGACATGCAGGCGACATCGGCCAGTTTCTGCAGGTCGATCTCCTCGTCGAGGTGGTCATAGATATAAGCGATAACGCGGTCGAGCCGCTCTTCGTAGTTGCCTCGTGATGCCACGGGATCTCCTGTCTTCAGTCTCTCAACGTGCGGGAGGGACATAACCACAAGTCGATTTGACAAATCTTGCGGACTTGAAACTGTGGCTTAAGGTCCGCTGCGGCAAGGTTCATTGCAGGAAGTCATGGGCGGCAATATCATGCCCGGCACGCTCTGAACATTTCCTCAGGACTCCTGCCATGACTGACCGCGACGCACTTACCCGGCATTACGACCATGGCGACCTGCTGGGGTCCATTGAGCGTGGCATTGAGATCCTGGGAAAAACGCCCGAGACCGTGACGCTCGAGGATCTCGCCGGTGTCGACGAATTTCACATCGGAGGCCGTCAGGCCTCGATTGCGTTTCTCGACCAAATGGAGCTCGCGGCCGGTCAGCGGCTTCTCGACATTGGATGCGGCCTCGGCGGACCCGCACGCTTCGTGGCGGATCACTATGATTGCCTTGTCACGGGTGTCGATCTGACTGCGGAGTATATCGAAACCGGCCGGGTTCTGTGCGATTGGACAGGGCTGGCGGACAAGGTCTCTCTTCGGCAAGGCAGCGCGCTTGAAATGCCTTTGGCAGATGCGAGCTTTGATCATGCCTACATGATGCACGTGGGGATGAATGTCGAGGACAAAGCGGAGCTCTGTTCCGAGATTCATAGGCTCTTGCGCCCGGGCGGCTGCTTCGGAATTTTTGATGTCATGCGCATCGGTCCCGGAGATTTGACCTTCCCCGTTCCCTGGTCCTCGCTCGCTGAAACCAGCTTTGTGCGCAGCGCGGAAGCTTACAAGACTGCCTTGCAAGCTGCGGGCTTTACCGTGACGGCCGAGCGCAATCGCCGGGACTTTGCGTTGGCATTTTTCGAAAAGCAAAAAGCAAAGGCGGCTGCCACTGGTGGGCCACCGCCTCTGAGTCTTCATCTTGTGATGGGCGAGAGCACCGGCGAAAAGCTTGGCAATCTGGTTGCCAATATTCTCGCCAATCGCGTCGCGCCCATCGAGATTATCGCTCGAAAAGCGCCCTGATTAACCGGCTAACGCCGTATCCTCTGCGTGACGGTCGCTCTGCGCCTTCGAGAATTTGCGGATCCACAGCGTATCCAGAGAGAGCAGGCCCGGCCCGCGAATGACGAGGTAGATCAGCAGAAAGACCCAAAGGCTGCGCTGGTCAACGATGACCGAGTCGGAGAAACGGTCGAAAAGTGCGCCGGTGGTTTTCTCGTCGACGCCATGAAAAGCGATATCCACGAAGCTCTGCACGGCGACGAACCCGATCATGCCGAGGGCTGCCAGGCGTGTGAAGAGACCCACCACGATCAGGATCGGCAGAATGAACTCACTGTAGGTCCCCGCCGCGACGATGATGTCGTAGGGAAAGAAGGGCACCTGTGAGGCGTCATAGTCAAAGCGTTCAACCACCGAGGGGAGAATCTGGAAGTAGGCGTTGTCCGTAATCGTGAAAAAGCCGAAGACACCGTCTCCAACTTTCGTCAGCGCGGAGTTAAAGAGATAGACAAAGAGGACGCCTGCAAAAACGAAGCGGGCGGCAAGACCCAGAAACCAGTCTTCAAGGGTGCTTTGGACCTTCTCGAAAACAAGATTATACGTTCCGGCAAGTCGGGAAATCATGGCGCGGGATCCTTCCGTGCGGTTTTATTGTTTGCTGTTGCGAAGTTCGACGGCGCATACCGCGCCGAGACCGAAGAGCCCCTCGAGATGATGGGCAAGATTGAAGTTTTCCGTGGCTTCCGATGCCTGTCCGGCGGCGTCACCCAGAGAGGCGCCGTCTTGCAGGGCTTTCAGGAAGCTGTAACCGCCTGATGGCAGGCAGCGGACATCGACGTTGTATTCCGGCCGGATCACGATGACGTCCTCGCCCGTGTCCAGGTTGACATCCTGAGCAGACTGTTGTTCCGAGCTGGCGGCCCAGAGCGAGAAGACCGGCCAGCGCGACGAGAGCAGGGTCAGAGATGGATGAAGCTGGAACTCTGCCTCGCCAAGCTGTTCGGGAGGCAGGGTCGAGAGATGCGTGATTGCGATCGGAACGCGGTCTTGCGCGTGATATGCGTTCAGCCGGGCGAATTCGAGACGCGCAACATCACCGAGATAGGGGACGGAAGCAGCCGGTGGAAAGGCGTCCAGGAAGTTGCCGAAGGTTTCGCCGTACTGAAACATCAGCGGCGAGCGCGGCGGTTCATGATCGATATAGGCGCGCGCGGTTGCTTTAAAGAACTCTTCGCCGACAAGACGTTCGACGACCGGGAAGCTGCTTCTCAAGGCTTCAATCAGGCTGACAACTACGTTGTTGCGGTACACGTTGAAGCGTCTGTTCGGCCGCATCCCGCCGGGCGTGGCCAGTGACTCCGGTGCCGCCGCCGACGGCGTGCGCAGGCTGTCAATGAAGTCCGATTGAAGTTCAGCGAGCGACACGGCTTCGCTCCAACTGGCTTTGCACCAGGATGGCATCCGCGGCCTGCGCCTCAGCAAAGAGGTCCTGCCAGCTCGGAAGCTCGTTGTCCCATTCGATAAGGGTCGGCAGGTCGCCGCTGCGCCCAATCGTACGTGCGTAGAGCGTCCAGACCGGATCGGCGACGGCACGGTCATGCGCATCGATCAGGAGGGGCGCGCCAGCATCGTCCTGGTCCCTGGCGTGGCCGCCGAGGTGAATTTCGCCGACCCGCTCTATCGGGAAGGCATCCAGGTAGTCTTCCGGCGAATAGCCGTGATTGGTGGCCGAAACAAACACGTTGTTCACGTCGAGAAGCAGCCCGCAGCCGGTCCGTTCCGAGAGGCTGCGCAGGAATTCAATCTCGCTCATGCTGCTGTCTTCAAAGGTGACATAAGTCGATGGGTTTTCCAGCAGCATTTGTCTGCCCAGGGTCTCCTGGACCTGGTCGATGTGATCCGCGCAGCGTGTCAGGGCCTCCTGCGTGTAAGGGACGGGCAGCAGGTCATTGAAAAAAAAGTCGTCGTGGGTCGACCAGGCCAGATGTTCGCTGAAAAGGCCGGGTTGATAACGCTCGTTCAGGCGCTTCAGGCGGGTCAGATGATCCCGGTCCAGCGGTTTGTCGGCGCCGATAGAGAGCCCGACACCATGCAGGGAGAGAGGATAGTCCCGGCGGATCGCCTCGAGATAACGGTGCGGCGGGCCGCCGGCACCCATGTAATTCTCCGCATGAACCTCAAACCAGCCGATATCGGGACGCTGCTCCTGAATTGGGGAGTAGTGGGCAGCTTTCAGTCCGACACCTGCGCGTGGGGGAATGGCGGAAGATGTCTTGGCCGGAGTATCCATGGTGGTCCTCCGCAGAGAGAACTGGGGAATAGGGAGGGATGAGGGCCGGTTGAAATGCGCCGGCCCTCATCTGTGTTTTTGGCCTGTTTCAGGCGTGTCTCAGGATCAGCCGGTCGGCAGATCGCGCTTGAGGGCCTCGAGAGAACCCTGGCGCTCGCCGGGAAGTTCAAACTTGGCTTCCTGCGACTCAACACCATACTTCACGCAATCACCCTTGGGGACAAGTGTCCAGGCGTTGCCCTGATAGTCGATGGTCGAGGTCCCTGCACAGGTCGTGCCCGGACCCGCAGCACAGTCGTTCTGGCCCGCGAGCGAAATGCCGTAGCACTTCTCTTTGCCCGCGGCAGCAGCCGGTGCGGAGATCGAGGCGGAGAGGGCAACCGCAACCGCACCTGCGACCATGGTTGACGTCATGACTTTGGTTTTTGCACTCATTTCACTTTATCCGTTTTCTGTTAGTGGAAGAAAGGGTTGACTTAAGCTTAGTAGCCTTTTGGCTCAGCTGCCTTTTGGGGCAGTTGTGGAGTAGGTTCCGTCGTTGGCGCTGATCGCTTTCCAGCTCTTTGAGGAAGCCTCCTGACCTTCAAGCGTGGTCCATTTGGTGCCGGCGGAGGAGATGTGGCCCTTGATGTCTTCCTCCCAGAAGCCCACGACGTTTGGCGTGATATTCAGGAAAAGCTTGCCATCGACGATACGCCAGAGGTTCGGGTTCCCCGGAACCTTGCCGCCCTGCGCGATACCATATGCACAGTGGCCGTCGAATTGGGGCGCATACTTGGCGGGGTCCGCAAGGAACTTGTCACGGTTCTCCTCGGACGAGAAAGCCCACTTTGAACCGTTGTAGTCCGCGGTGATGCTGGCTTTACCAGGAATTGCCTCAGGCTGTTTCTGGCCGACGGGAACTTGCTCAAGGGAGAAGTAGGCGACCGGATCGTAACCGCTCAGAGCGTACTTCGACTCATCGACATATTGCTCTCCGGCGAATGCGGAACCTGCTGCCATGACAGCAAAGGCGGACGAAAGCATCAGGGAACGAAACATGTAATCCTCCAGAAAGTTAGAGCCTTAATTGATAAAAACTTGTGGTCCAGACTTGGCGACATCCTTAACACGGGTCAACGCACGTGACGGACACATAGCCGTGAAGAAAGCGCTTAAATCTGTTCACAAATCCGTGGGTTTTGCGTGATAAGAGGTGAGGTAGAGTGAAAAATTCCAAATACGCTTGTACATTATTCAATGCATTAGTAATTCGGGTGTTTTTCGACTGTTTTTTATAAATATTATCTGTACTGGATCATTGTGTTGCGTTTAATTTGGGTAAAAACTAAATGAATTTAGTATTTTAAGTAATTTTTTATTAAAATTACGAGTTTGACCTTCTAGATTTACTGTATTAAGTTCGAAATTAAGCGCAATTGGTGGAAGTTTACCGGGAAAAAATTGCCGGTTTTTGCGGGCGAGAGGCAAAAAGTTCCTAGCTCAACCCGGCAGATTCTGCCCACATCAAATACGTGTACGTCTAAAGCGCTGAAACAAAAGCAAAAATTATTTTCCCAGGCAAAGCAATTTTTGGCACTAAATTTGCGACGGTCGAAGTGGAGTCATAAGTTTGCAATCAAGTTTATGGCGCTGAGGTGGCCAAGTAGGTGATCTCATTAGGGCCTTTCCAGGAGGGAGGGGTTTCTAGCTTCAAGTAGAAGGATTTTAGCATGCCTGTAGTTGCTGCACGTGTCGCCGTCGCCGCGGCCAAACACTCTTTAAGTCACACTGCCGCTACGGCGTCATCTTCCGTTGGTATAGCTGCCAACGGCGCGCAAATTGCGCGGGTTTCCGCTTTGGCTTTAGCCGGGGCCAGCCAGATGCCGCAGTTATCCCTGCGAATTCTTCAGTAGATGGTTGAGGGGCCGGTCAAGTTTAACCAGCCTGTCCCTTTCGATTTTTTAACCCAGTGAAGGATGTCGTGAAAATGGTCGACACCTCAATAAACCCTACGGGTCAGAAAAATACCGCTCCCGCGTCTGTTACGCCGGCGGCGGCCCCCAGAATTGCAGCCGCTCAACCGGCCGCAAGCAAAGCGACCGCGCCCGCTGAAAGTAGCGTCACGTCGAAGGCCGCGGCGGTCGCAGATTCCGCTGCCAAACAGCCTGCGTCCCAGGCGGCTGCGCCAATTGTGTCAAAGGTCTCCGGACTTGCCACCTATCGTGATTCTGAGTCCGGGCGCTTGGTCGTGCAGATCTTCGACCAGAAGCGCGGCGATGTCATTTTGGAGTTTCCGACAGAAAACATGTTGCGGGCCTATCCCACATCCTCCTCGCAACCGGCAATTGACCGCGTGATCGAGACGAAGGCGTAGAATCTTCAAAAATTTAACGAATTTTAGGGATTTTGAGGGATAGTTACGCCGTAAAGGAGTAGGATAATGGCACTCGCAGGCACGCAAGGCTCACTATCGCTGTCGAACGGCAGACCGGTTCTAAGTGGTTCATTTTCCGGTCTCGATACGGCCGCCGTCGTTGACGCTCTGGTTCAGGCCAAGAGTTTCCCGATCGTTCGGTTGAACCAGCGCATCGAAGAGAGCGACATCAAGTCGGCAGCTTATTCCAATTTGCAGGCCCTGGTCGAAAACCTGCGGGTTGCCGCGGACGGCCTCCGAAATCCCCCTGGTCTGAACGGCTCGCTCGCCAATGTGTTTGAGCAGAAATCAGCCTTCCTGACCACTACCGCGGCGCCCGGCAGCACGGCTTCTGCCGCGACTGATCTCATGGGCGTCACAGCTGCGAACACTGCTGTCGCGGGCATTTACGAATTCGAGATTCTCCAAATCGCGACGGCCCACAAGATCACCGGGGGAACGCTCGCGGATAATACAACGGGCATCGGCGTCGCGGACACGCTGACGATCGGTCTCGCCGGTGGCGACACGGTGGATATCAATGTCACCGCAGATATGAGCCTGGACAACCTCGTGGCGGCGATCAATTCCCAGTCGGACACCACAGGTGTTCGGGCATCCTCGTTAAAGATTGCCGACGGCGATTTTCGGATTGTCATGACGGCTGAAGAAACCAATAAGACAATTACCCTGTCAGCGGCCGGTGGAAATGCACTGCTGAACACGCTGGGGATTTCCGCGGATAATGGGGCGACCTTTGATAACGTCATCGAGGACCCGCAGCCGTCAGAAATCAAAGTCGATGGCATTACGGACCCCATCACGCGGGATACGAACGAAATCAGCGATGCGATTACCGGTCTGACCATTGACGTCTATAAGTCGGAACCAGGCACCATAATTCAGGTCGAAATCGATCAGGATCTGACGGCCGTCAGTCAACGCATCACGGATTTTGTGACGGCTTACAATGAATTGCGCGCTTTCTCGCTCTCACAACAGCAGGTTTCGACCGACGGTGAAGTCTCTGCGGACTCCATACTCTTCGGTGACAACACCCTGCGCAGCCTCGACAGCGCACTCGGGAACAACATATCCGGCTTTACCGACAATCTCTCCGCTGGCGCATTGTCGACCCTGCGCGATATCGGTATCGAACTCGACAGCAACAACTATCTTACTGTCGACAGTGCCGTTTTCGATTCAGCGTTGGTCAGTAATTTGAGTGAGGTGAGAGACCTCTTCGAATTCGGCTTTACCGCTGATTCTCCCAATGTTGCCGTCATCGCCCGTGCAAGCGCAATCTCAGTCGGCGATTTCGAACTCATCATCGACGGGACCGATGCCAGCGGCATTCCGACGGGTGTCAGTGTGACCGGTTACGGAAACGTGTTTGATATTGAGGGTTCGCGCTTGATCGGCAAGGAAGGCACAGCCTTCGCGGGCATGACCCTGGCGTATTCCGGAACGCCATCGGCCGGTGCGGAATCGATCCAGATCTCGACCAGTTTGGGATTCGCGGAAAAGATCTACCAGACGGCGGACGCCTACGGTAAGCCCAATGGTGGCATTATTGCCGAGGACATCAGCAATCTGGGTGCTCAGAAAGAAGACTACACGGCTGAGATTGCGAAAATCGAAACCCGTATGATCACATACCGTGCGTTCCTGATGGATAAATTCTCCAAGATGGAACAGGCCGTTGCCTTTGCCGAGAATCAGACCAACCAGTTAAAAGCCTTTATCCAGCAGGACAATTAACACGCCAGGGAGGTGTGAGAGTATGAGCTATCATTCGCAGGCAAACTCTGCCTACGCCGCGGCCTCGAATACCGTGTCGCCCTTACAGGCAGTTGTTATGCTTTATGATGGCATGATCCGATCGGTTACCGCCGCCAAGATGGCGATCGAGGAAGATCGGATCGAGGACCGCTTCAATGCGACAAAAAAAGCCTCGCAGATCCTGCTGGGCCTGCAGGCCAATCTGGATTTTGAGAAGGGTGGGGATATCTCGCCCATGCTGAGCCAGTTTTACGACACGATGTTCAGGCGGTTTCAGGAAATCAATTCTTCAAATTCGATTGAGATCTGTGACGAGGTCATCCGAAGCTTGAGCAACGTCCGCAAGAGCTGGCACGAACTCGCGACCAAGCCGAACAGCTCTCAGGTATCGGTCGCGGATGCGATCCAGGAAGCCGGCGGCAGCATCGGACTCTCAGCCTAACTTGGATCGGTGATCAACTCCGCTGGGGAATGGGCATCGCGGAAACAAGCTATCATCATCTCAAGAAAAAAAGCCGCCTGAACGAAAGGCGGCTTTTACTATTCAGAAAATAGGTTTGTGTGAGAGGCTGGTCGGCTGGCTGGAAGGCGTGTGAAAAAAATACAGCTGGCTCAAAGCATATGGCGGACGTCGTAGCGATCGTTCCGGAAAATATGCTGCCAGGCCTGGCGTGAAGCTGAGTCGATCAAAAGCGGGGCACGCAGGTTCACGGACTGCTTGAGACCTTCCGGGGTGCGGTGGAAGGTGGTGAGCAGCAGGGCGGCTCCACTTTTCGGGTCGATGGAGAGCGTCTCGAAGGCAGCGGCAATGTCTTGCTCGTCGATCAGGTCCATACTCGCGTCGTAAGGGCGAACCACAAATGTCAGTTCGGCCGTCTCAATCGACTGCAGGAGCAGGAGAGGGGCCAGTTTTTCATTTGGCATCGCCGTGATTCCGAAATCCCGGTAATCGCTGAAGCCCAAGAGACCTTTAGGCATCGTGATGCAGAGATTGCGGTCGAACTCGAACACGCCGAAGCGTGATTCGACGGTGACGAGATCGGCGTCGCCAGTCATGGACGAAGAGTTTGCCATGCCTACCAAAATACTTGGCTCCTCAGAGTAAACGGCTTGCGAAAAGGCATTCATGTCTTGTTGTGCTCGCTAGATTAGACGGTCGTGGTTAAAGAAAGGTGTTCGCTAGTGCTTTTGTTTTATTGCCAAATTGCTAGTTCAGGAAGTTAATCAGAGTTAAAGATGAGAGCCGCGAAAGCGTGAGATACGAGCCTTGCAAGGTCAGCTCGTCCATGGAGAGCTGGGTGGTCGCAGCTGCGATATCCGTGTCTTCCAATCCCGATACGATATTCTCGGCATAGGTCTTGAAACTCTCATGGCCTTCGTTGGTCTTTTCGAGCACCAGAGAGGTTGCGCCGATCTGACCACGAAGATCTGCGAGGCCGTCGACAGCTGACTTCATGAGCGTATAGGCTTCGGCAAGAACATCGGTGTCGAGATTGGCCCCGGCGTAATCCATATAGGCGAGGGCACGCAGCATTTCTTCGAAAGCCGGGTGGTCCCCGGTAATGCCGTAATCCGTTTCAAAGGCCTCGTCGGCGCGCACCGAGAGCTGGGCCTGATCGCCGTTGTAGTAGTCGAAATCAGCCGTGAAGACACCGGGCAGACCAGCCGCCGGGGTATAGGCGGGATCGTTGAGATCGACCGGCGGTGCGTCGGTCAAGGACCCGGCGAAAAGATGACGCCCTTCGTGTTCGGTGTTGATGAGCGCGGCGGCTTCTTCCAAAAAAGTCGCCGAGAAGGACTGGAGCGGCAGATCGTCGATGTTCGAGCCGCTAAGCCCCTGACTCATGATGCCCAGGACCTCGGTTGCACGGCTGACCATGGTTGCGATCGAGCTTTCCATGATGTTCAGGCGGGCGATGACCTGGTCTATGTTCTGCGTGAACTTCTCGGTCATCTGGATGTCGCGTTCAAGACTGACCAGCTGATTGGCGTCGCGCGGGATCTCGGAATACTGCTGCGCCACCTTGCCGCTCGCGATCTGAATCTGCGTGCGCGCCGCATCCGATTGAGTCGAGAGCGTGTAAGAGAGCGTGAGCTGGTGCTGGGCGTAGTTTGCAACCCTAAACATAACTGCGTTCCTTAGTTGCCGAGGCTTAGAAGTGTGTCAAACATCTCATTGGCGGTCTGCACGATCCTCGCCGAGGCCTGATAGGCATTTTGAAAAATGACCATGTTCGCGAGTTCCTCATCCACGTTCACACCGGATTCCGAAAGAACCCGTGTTGTGATGTCCTGGTATAGGAAACTCTGGTACTCGGCATCGGAATCAGCCGCTGAGGTGATGGCGGAATTGTAGGAAAGGATCGTACCCGCATAACCCGAGAGGGATGTGGTCAACCCCGGAGGGCCGTTCGCGATACTTGCGAAGACAAAATTCTCGCCGAAAACGTCGGCGATTTCCTGTGCAACTTCATTGTTCCCGTTACCCAGAACCAGGTTGGGTGACGTTCCGGAGATCCGGCCGCGCGACAGGAATTCGGGACTGTCCACCAGATCGCTGCGCACTCTGATGGTCCGTGAGATTCCGGTCTGGTCGCCTTGCAGCTCCATTGCCGCAACACCGCCGGCAAGCTGTGGCGTTTCATAGAGATTGTTGAGCCCGAAGAAGTTGGAGAGACCGAAGAAGGTATCGGGCGTCGCATCGCCATCTGCATCGAAATCAATCTGGGCGTCACCGGCCTCTGTTGCAGGCCCGTTATCGAGAAAGGCCAGCCGATGCCCCGGCTGCAGCTTGATTTCCATTTCGTTGTCGGCGGTCCACTGCGCTGAGCCGAGGCCACCCAGGAAAGTGTCAATGTCGTTGCGGATCGCGTCCGGTGTTGTTGCGCCGGCTGAAATGGTGCCCGGCGCGCCCACCGCGTTGCCGTCCGCATCCAGGATCACCATGGTGACGTCACTGCCCAGTGTGAGGGCTTGGGCGGGATTTGTGAAGGCTCTCGTGCCCAGCATGGCGGCAGGATCTGCGCCCGCGGTGCCCTGTCCAAAGGGTGTGTTGGCGCCGCGGTTGTGTGCGCGGTTGAGCTGATCCCGCGCGCTGGCCGCCAACTGATCGATCTGGGCGGTCAGCGAGGGCAGAGTGACATCACGCATCTCGAAGAGAGCGTTGAGGCGTCCCGACTGGATCTGGCTGGTGATATCGTTGGCCGGGGTCAGAACGCCGCCGGCGTTAAGATGCACACCGCTCAGATTTGTCGGGTAGCTTTGCGTTGCGGTAATCAGGGTTGACTGGCTGTGCTCGAGGACACCTGCATTCGGCCCACTGACAATCTGCGAGCCGCCACCGGTCAGAACCGTCATCTCGCCATCGGTGTTGACGAAGTGCTGCACGTCCATGTAGTCGGCGATCTTCTTCAAGGCGGCGTCGCGTGCGTCTTCCAGATCGCCGGTGGGTTGCTCAAGAGCAAGGGCCTGAGGCATTTTTCCGTTGATTTCAGCAATGATTTCGAGCTGCTGATTAATGATCGTGACCGCGTTGTTGATCTCGATATCGGCCTGCAACCGCATGTCCTCGATGCTTTCCTGCATCTGGTTGAAGCGCTGCGCGGCGGAAATCGCCTGGTTGACCGCAGTGAACTGATGGGCAGAAATTTCCGGACTGACGGCGACATCTTCGAACGCGGTTGCCAGCGCGGTGAGCGAGTTGCCCAATGCGTTGTTATCGCCGACCGAGCCGAACAGGGTTTGTGTTCTATTCAAGTACTCGGAGGTGACGTTGGCATAGCCAAGAACCGTGGTATTGGCGATGAGGTCCCGCTGCAGAAATTCGTTGACCTGACGATTGATGCCGGAGACCTCAACACCTGCACCGATATTGGCCAGAGTCCGGGTCTGCTGTTGAAGAACCTTGCGCGAATACTCGGGTGTATTGACGTTCGCAATGTTGTTCGAGATGACCGTCAGGGCCGACTGGTTGACCTGCAGTCCGCTGAGCGCGTTATTCAGTGCGAGGTTCAGTGACATTTGACGGGGCTCTTAATTGTTTCTGATCATCGTCAGGGGAAAGAAGGCTTCTCGTTGGCACACAGCCCTACAGGGGGTCAGAGTTCTTGATTGACCCGAAGGGATACCGCACCGGTCGCATGCTGCGTGCCCTGCTTGGAATAACCGATGTGACTGTTTTGTGCGGTCTGGACGGCAGTGGTGATGACTTTCACCAGCTTTTCGTTGGTTGTCTGTGCTGCCCGGATCGCCGCTTCGTTCTCGCGCATCGTCTCGGTCATGCGGCCGACGACGTCCCGCAGCTCCTCGCGCAGGCTCTCGTCGAGGCGCTCTGTCGCGAACTTGTCCTCACGCAACGCGGCGGTCTCGTCCTCATAGGCGCTGATCAGTTCCATCTTCTGCCCCTGCAGGACACCGAATTCCTGGATCTGCATCGCGCGCAACAATTCGATCTCGCGGCTCATAAGGCTTGTGAGGTCTCGCACGACACTAATGACCGAATGGATCGAGTTCTTGTCGTGAGGAACCTCAGAATAGTCCCGGCGAACATCGGTGATCTGGGCGTCCGCGATTTGAGCGTCTGTGATATGGGGGATTGCGGCTTGCATCACTATGCGACCTCTTGAAGTTGGAGAATCTCACGCTGGACGGCGTCGGAGATGCCGATGCCACCGGATTTGGCAATCGATTTGCCGTATTCCTGAACCAGCATGGAACGGAAGATCTTCTCACCAGGACCACCGCCAAACGGACCTTCGGTTTCAAGGCTGTCGAAGATCGGGCCCAGCATCTGCGCCAGAAAGACCGCTTCGAAGTCCTCGGCTGCCTGTTTGGCGTAGGCGATTTTCTGCTCTGAGGGCCCGCCTTTGCCTTGAGCGGCATTGCTTAGGTTGCGGACGTCGGCAGCGGCTTTTTGGACGCTGGCGTTACCGGCTGCGCTGGAAAAGAGGGCGTTGTACTGGTTCAGGTTGTCCATTACATCACCTCGATTTCAGCCTGCAGCGCGCCGGCGGCTTTGATCGACTGCAGGATCGTGATCATGTCCCGAGGACCAACACCCAGCGCATTCAGCCCGTTGACCATCTCCTGGAGACTGATCCCCGAAGGCAGGACGGCCAGACGGCGGTCTGCGTCTTCGTCGACTTCGATTGTGGTGCGGTCGACCACTTCGGTATCGCCGGTGTTGGCAAAGGCATTGGGCTGACTAACCTGGGGCGTTTCCGTGACCCTGATGGTCAGGTTCCCCTGGGCGATGGCAACGGTGCTGATCCGGACGTTCTCGCCCATGACAATGACACCGGAACGCTCGTCAATCAGAACCCGTGCGACCTGATCCGTCGTCACCCGGAGTTGCTCGATATCCGTCAGCATGGCGACCGCGTCGCCGTTGTAGCTGTCGGGAACAGCCACCTGGACCGTCGCCGGATCGAGTGAGCGCGCAGCCGGAGCCTTCAGGAAAGTGTTGATGGTGCTTGCAATCCGCCGCGCCGTGGTGAGATCCGGGTTCCGGAGCGCGACCTTGACACTGCGCAGCTTGTTCAGTTCGAAATCCAGTTCCCGCTCAATGATGGCGCCGTTGGCGATGCGTCCCACGGTGGGCACGCCGCGCGTGATCGTCTCGGCGTTGCCGCCTGCGGAGAAACCGGCAATCGCTACAGCACCCTGGGCGACGGCGTAGACTTCGCCGTCTGCAGCCAGCAAGGGCGTAACCAGCAGGGTTCCACCGAGCAGACTCTCTGAATCCCCGATTGCCGATACGGTCACGTCGAGCCGGGTGCCCTGGCGTGAAAAGGGAGGAAGATCAGCGGTAATCATGACTGCGGCCACGTTATCGGTATCCAAGGCCGCATCCCGGGCGTTTACGCCGAGACGCTCAAGCATGCCGATCAGGCTCTCTCGGGTGAAGACCGCGCTCCCCAGATCGTCGCCCGTTCCATTCAGGCCCACGACCAGGCCGTATCCAACCAGCATGTTTTCCCGGATACCCTCGAAAGCCGCAATATCCTTGATCCTGTGCTGCATCTGAGCGACGGCGGGACCGGCGATGCAGAGAAGCAATACCGAGACGACAAGCCGTTTGGCCGTCAACCGGGCTGTTTTCGCTGCTGTTGCGATCTTGCCGCTGTAGAATTTTTGGATCTGCTGAAACATTCAAATCTCTCGGTTCTGGTTCATGTCCTGGCTGGTGCAGTGGGGCCGGACGTCTGACCCCATGCGAATCTCATGCCAGAAATTGGATCGGCTGTTTTTCTCAGGAAACCCGCTGGCTTCCGCCCGGAGCGCCGGGCTCAGGCACGACTGTTTTTCTCTCCACCGGTAATTCGTGACCAGCGGGCAGGTAAAAATTTCCCCATTAACACAATAAGTTAACCGCTTCTTAACGATAAAAGGTCAGCTTAGCGCTGGTATTTGATCGAGCGGTAAGCAATGAAAATAGGTCACGTATCCTCTCCGAGGACGTCAGCGACAAAACGCAGCGAGCGCAGCGGGTCCGCAAAAGCAGGCGACTTCGCGCAGGCACTTGGCTCCGAGAAGGCCGTTCCGGCGGGACTCGAGAGCGCAGCGCCTCTAGGTGCACTTGATGCTCTTGTCGCGCTTCAGGAGGTGGACGACCCCACGACGGGCCGCGCAAAGGCGCAGCAACGGGGCGAAGACCTTCTGGACCGTCTGGACCAACTGCGGATGGGGCTTTTGCTGGGACGCGTCTCGATCAGCGAGCTGGAGCGCTTGTCGATTCTGGTCAATCGCGAAACCGCCGCGACCGCTGATCCGCGACTGAGAGAAATTTTGAGTGAGATTGAGCTTCGAGCCGCTGTCGAGCTGGCCAAACTCGGCCGGTAAGGCGGCGTGTGCCGTTCTCAGACGAAATGTGCGAACGTACCGGGAACATTTGAGTGCGTTTAACCGCCGCTTCGGTGCCGGAATGAGCTGAATTTGGACAAATGTCCGTTATTCCGCCCCGAAGTTGCTTCAGAAGCTTGTCGCGGGCAGCAAATTTCATATACTCCGCGGCGCTGCAATTTGACCATGTGTGGGACCAGGAATGACGATACCATTACCGCACGACTATCGTCCTGCTGATGACGAGAGTTTTATGAACCCGCTGATGCTGGAGTATTTCCGGCAGAAGCTATTGAGCTGGAAAGACGAACTTCTCAGGGAATCCAGTGAAACCCTGCAGAATTTGCAACAGGATAATGTGCCGGAAGCCGATGTTGCGGATCGGGCCTCGACCGAGACGGATCGGGCGCTGGAGCTCAGAACACGAGACCGGGAACGCAAACTGATCGCCAAGATCGATGAAGCACTTGAGCGAATCGAGACGGGCAATTTCGGATATTGTGAGGAAACCGGCGAACCCATCAGTTTGGGCCGTCTGGAAGCCCGGCCGATTGCGACCCTCTCGATCGAAGCTCAGGAGTTGCATGAGCGTCTGGAACGGACACATCGGGACGACTGACACTCATGAAAGCAGGCTCATTTGCTTCGCCTGTTTGATTTGAATGCAAGGCTGGCCGCCCAAGTGAGCGGCCAGCTTTTTTTTTTTCGATTTTCGATGCCTCGTTGTGGTGAACCTCAACAGACCCTAAAACGGCCAGATGATGTCGAAGACCTGTTGACCGTAGCGTGGCTGCTGGACATCGGAGATCTGGCCACGGCCACCATAGGCAATGCGGGCTTCGGCGATCTGATCGTAATTGATCTGGTTGGTGGAGGTAATGTCCTCGGGGCGGATCAAACCGGCCACCTGCAGTTCGCGAACTTCATAGTTCACCCGCACTTCCTGGCGTCCGGCAACCACCAGATTTCCGTTAGGGAGTACCTGGGTGACCAGAGCGGCGACCCGCAGATTAATCGATTCGTCGCGGGCGACGGCGCCGGCGCCTTCGGAACTGCTGGTGCTATCCAGATCCACCAGGTCGGTGGCGTCCACGGCGGTGGGCAGAATACTTGCCAGGCTGGCTTCGTAGCCCAGAAAGGATGTCGCTGACGCATCTTCAGCATTGGTCCGGCTGCGGTTGGTTCTGTTCGAGATCGCTGCCGAATCATTGATTTCGATGATCACCGTGAGAATGTCACCGACCTCAGTGGCCCGCTGATCCTTCAGGAAGGCCCGCGATCCAGGCCGCCAGAGAGAGCTCGGCGAGCGCTCGACCTCTACAGGTGCAGGCATCGGCAGGCTGACCTCCTCTACGCCCGAGGCGATACTGGCCGGGTTTTCGATGGTCGAGAGGGCCGGGGCGCTGCCGACTTCCGAAAGCCGGTTGATCATGTTGCAGGCGCTGAGGCTGACACCGACCAGGGAGACGGCGACCGCTTTTTTGAGCAGCGACAGAGTTGGATTGTGATGCTTGGACATGCTCAATCCCTCCTTTAATTAATGACGACGTTGTTGGTAAGGGCGGCGCGAACGGTACCCCGGCCAACGACTTCCGCAGAGATAATGCTGTTGGATTTCGTGTTCATGACCTGGATGGCCTCGCCCATGGTGCCGGCTTCCAGGGCGCGGCCCTGCGCCGTAAGGACCATCCGCTCGGTTTCCAGACGTATGGTGACCAGGCTGTTCTTACTGATGATCTGGGGTGTCCGAAGCTCGCTGGCCTTGATCACCACACCCGCGCCAATGGGGCGCCGGGCGCTTTTGCCGACGATCGAGTCGCTGTCAAGGAGCGCATTGCGCATCAGACGGTCGGCGCGGTGGCTGATCCAGTCGAGATCATCAGTGCGGATAACCTCTCCCGCATCTATACGGCGACGCAGGACTGGCACATCGACAACCCGGATCGCACGCCCGCGCAGGGTCGCCTTTGCAACCGGAACGCCTTCGGCCGGCGCCGCGAGTTGAGCAGTAAAGCGCCCGCTTGTGGCGTCGAAGGATATGTTGGTAACGGCAACACCGTCACCCTGTTCGCGCGGCAGGATCATTTGAACCGAAGGTGTATCGAATTCCAGCATTGCATTCTGCGGCATGCCCTCATCAAACAGGGCTTCCTCGACGCGGGCCTTGATCTGCTGTGGTGGTATGATGGTGACCGCGCGCTGAATGATTGCTTTGTCGAGACGCGAGCTCGCGCGCCAGGGCAGGGCGTACTTCTGTGCCACAGCGGTCAGCCAGCGCACGCCGACCGGGACCTTTTTGCCCAGTGCCGGGGTGCGCGCAATCGCAGTCTCGGATTTTTCGCCCAGGCCGTTAAAGATATCGCCCAGCCTGACGATTTCACCCTCCACGACCACGTCGCGGTTCAAAGTGATGATTCCATTGCCGATTTCAGGGGTGTTACTTCCCTTGCTTTCGGCCGCGGTCACCGGTGCAAGAAGGCCGAGAGCCAGAAACACAAGGCCGGCCAACGAGATTCTGCGCATGATCAAACTCCTCTTAACTTAGCGAAGGTTGGAGACGCTTTGCATCATCTCGTCGGAGGACTGGATGACCTTCGAGTTCATCTCATAAGCACGCTGCGCCGTGATCAGATTGGTGATCTCCGCAACAACATTGACGTTCGAGGTCTCCAGGGCTCCCTGGAGAAGCGAGCCGGTTCCGATTGAAGTCGGAGCGGCAACGTTCGCCTGACCCGAGGCCGCGGTTTGCAGGAAAGTATTGTCTCCGATCGCATCCAGACCGGCTGGGTTGGGGAAGGTGGCCAGTTCGATGTTTCCGACCACCTGCGGCGCGACCTGACCATCAATATCGACGGAGACCTCGCCGCTGGCGTTGATGGAGATCGATGTCGCGTTGATGGGGATCGTGATGCCGGGCTGAATGACATATCCGTCCGGTGTTACGATGTCGCCGTCGGGAGAGAGCTGAAACGCGCCCGCACGGGTGTAGCCGGTTTCGCCGGACGGCAACTCGATGGTGAAGTAGCCCTCGCCATTGATCGCCACGTCTAGCGGGTTATCGGTGATGGAAATATTGCCCTGTTCGGTGATCCGGTAGACGGCGGCGGGTTTGACACCCAGGCCGAGCTGAACGCCGGTCGGCACGATCGTGCCGGTGTCCGAAGAGGTTGAACCGACCCGGCGCAGGTTCTGATAAAGCAGATCGTTGAACTCGGCACGTTGGCGTTTGAAGCCGGTGGTGTTCATGTTCGCGATGTTATTCGAGATGACTTCGACATTGAGCTGCTGTGCCAGCATGCCCGTAGCGCCAATGTTCAATGATCTCATGGGTTTATTCCTCTACTTCTACTGCTGTGACGAAGCCAGAACCTGGATCGCCCGGCGTTGGCGCTCGTGTTCCTGCTCGACGAGTTTGCTTGTGGAGCTATAGCTTCGGACTGTTGTGATCATCTTCGTCATCTCGACGATGCCCTGAACGTTCGAGCCTTCGATCATGCCCTGGGCGACCTCGGCGCCTTCGGCGGCCTGCGGCTCCTGGTCTCCCCGGGCGAAAAGGCTGTTCGATTGTTTTTCGAGCTCTTGCTCGTTTTCGAAGCCGACGATTTGAATACGGCCGATCAGTGTCTCGCCGGCTGAAATGCTGCCGTCTCGTGAGATGGAGATGTGCGGCTCATTGGGCGGAATGGTGATGGCGTTGCCGCCGATGTCCAGCACAGGATCGCCCTGCGTGGTGACGATCTGGCCGTCCTGGTTCAACTGAAAGGTGCCGTTGCGGGTGTAGCGTTCGCCGTCGGGCGTCTCGACAACGAAGTAGCCGTCCCCATTGATGGCAAGATCGAGCGGATTGTCGGTTTTGGTCATGGGGCCGGCGTTGAGGTTCCGCAGGACCGCAAGGTCCTGTACCAGGCTGACCCGATCGTTGTTGCCGGTCTTTTTGAGATGCTCGACAAACATCATGTCCTCGCCCTTGAAGGCCGGGGTGGTCATGTTCGCCATGTTATTGGCGATGATGTCCATCTTGCGCCGCAGCACCGACTGGCGGGAGAGAGCTATGTAACCGGTATTTTCCATCGCAAACCGTCCGAATTTTTGCTCGTGTTTCCAGCAGCGCGTTGCCGGTCACACATGATCGGACTGGTCTTTGCACGACCCGTGCCAAACGGAGTCTTTACCAAAAACGGCGGAAAACAGCGGGGTTGCTGTGGGGAGACAGGGCCTTGCATTGCCCCTGCGGCAGGGCTTGCCGGGCAGTTCTTGCCTCAGCTTGCGGGATTAACGCTCCCTCTACGCCGGACCCCGATTTCAACGACTTTTTAACCATCAGAGCGTAGGGTTGCTGCCAGTTAAGTTTATGAAAACCAAAGAGTCCTGGGTATATGTCCGATCAAGCGGTATCTGAAGACGTCGGCGAAGAGTTTGAGGTCGAAGCGCGACAGAAAGGTGGCATGAACGGGAAGAAGCTCGTTCTTTTCATCGTTCTGCCGATCCTTCTGCTGGGTATCGGTGCCGCGGGCGTCTATTTCTCGGGGCTTGCCGACTCCTTCCTGGGAAAGGAAGAGGAAGCTGCTGAAGAAGTGGTGGAAGAAGTCCCCATCGGTCCCGCGGTTTTCTACGATCTTCCGGAAATGCTCATAAATCTGACCTCGGGCGGACGCCGCGCCAATTTCCTCAAGATCTCGGTCAGCCTGGAGCTGCAGTCTGAAGCCGATATCGCCACGATTGAGGCGGTTCTGCCGCGTATCCGAGACAACTTTCAGGTCTATCTGCGCGAGTTGAGGATCGAAGATCTTCAGGGTTCCGCCGGTCTGCAACGTCTCCGTGAGGAGCTCTTGCTGCGGGTGAATGCGGCAGCGCGGCCTGCAGTGATACAGGACGTGCTGTTTAAAGAAATGCTTGTGCAGTGACGGTTGACGTAAATGGCTGAAGAAACAGAAACCGAAGAAGTCGATCAGGATGCGATGATGGCCGAGTGGGAGGCCATGGCGGACGACGACGAAGAGGGTGGCGGCGAGGCGGAAGGCGACGGCGATGAGATGGGTGGCGCCGCCGGTTCCACCCGGGTTCTCGATCAAAGTGAAATCGACAGTCTGCTGGGGGTCGATACCTCTGCCGACGACGACGTCGCACAGTCGGGCATCCAGGCGATCCTCAACTCTGCATTGGTGTCCTATGAGCGGCTGCCGATGCTCGAGGTCGTCTTTGACCGCCTTGTCCGGATGATGTCGACTTCGCTGCGTAACTTCACTTCGGATAACGTCGAAGTCAGCCTGGATAACATCACCTCGGCACGGTTCGGTGACTATCTGAATTCAATTCCCTTGCCGGCGATGCTCTCGGTCTTCAAGGCCGAGGAATGGGACAATTTCGGTCTCATGACCGTCGATTCCGCCCTGATTTACTCTATCGTCGACGTGTTGCTCGGTGGGCGCCGGGGAACTGCGGCGATGCGGATTGAGGGTCGCCCATATACAACCATTGAGAGAAATCTCGTCGAGCGGATGGTTCATGTTGTGTTGGCGGATCTCTCCAGCGCTTTCGACCCGCTGTCTCCGGTGAATTTCCGCTTTGAGCGCCTTGAGACCAACCCGCGTTTCGCGACCATCGCACGCCATGCCAATGCAACCATCGTCATCACCTTGCGGGTCGATATGGAAGACCGGGGCGGCCGGATCGAACTCCTGATCCCCTATGCCACTCTGGAGCCGGTTCGTGAACTCCTGCTGCAGATGTTCATGGGCGAAAAGTTCGGGCGGGATTCCATCTGGGAAGGCCACCTGACCGCGGAACTCTGGCAGACGGACGTTCCCATCCAGGCTGTCCTGGAACAGGTCGAGCTGCCCTTGGGTGAGATTATGAACTGGGAAGTCGGGAGCCATCTCGAGCTCTCCACCACACCGGCCTCCGCAATCGAAATGCGGTGCGGGGATGTGCCGATGTTCCAGGGGAATATGGGACGCAAAAACGGCAGTATTGCAGTCCGCGTGGTTAACAAGCTGGCGCGGGAGAGTGAAGCGTCGTGAGCACAGGGTTTGATTTGACTTTGATAGTAGAACTGATTGTGGCGGGCCTTTTGGTCGCGACCATCGTTTATGCGGCAATCCTCGACCGGAAACTGGGCGCTCTTCGCAGGTCGAAGGACGAGATGGAGAGCTTGATCAAAGACTTCGCTGATTCAACGCTCAAGGCCGAGCAGGGCTTGGCGGAACTGCGGGCTCATGCCGGATCGAGCGGAAACGATCTCCAAAAGCAGGTCGAGGGCGCAGCTAAAATGCTGACCGATCTTAAGTTTTTGGTTGAGCGGGGCGAGACGCTTTCCAACCAACTCGAAAGTGCTTCGGCCACGGCTCGCGACAGTCTGGGCGGCAATGGTTTTGGCAGCACGCGCGGGGGAGGCCGGAACGTTGTGTCGACGGCACAAAGAGATATGGGCACGAGACAACTGCGCGCGGACTCTGACGTCAGGGCCGGCCAGGGTCCTGCAACGCCCAAGGCTTCGTCTGAACTGCATGATGATGATGCCGGTCCCGATGTGCCGATTTCGGAGCGGCTGAACCTGTCGTCCGAAAACCCAGGTGCGCAGGCCTTGCTGAAGGCTTTGCAAAGAATGCGTTAATCCGCCTGATGTAATCTCTCCACGGCGGGCTGACCGGCTCAATTTAAGAGAAATGCAATCCAGTCAGGTTTAAAATACTGGCAGGTTAAAAACTCTGGCTTTTCGGGCGGAACAAGAGTGAAGCCGCCCAGATCCTACAGGATCCCGTACGAGGAAGGTATCCATGCGACTTCGTTTGCTGCCGTTTGTTATTCTTGCCGCCGCCGCGTTGTTCACGGTGAAAGTCGGCAATATCTGGCAGGGAATCTCCTCCGCAACCGCCGCGAAAACCGGATTTGAGCAGCTTGCCGCCAAACCGGCGGATGAAGAGGCGGATGATAGTGCCGAAGCTGCCGGAGATGAGGTTGCTGAACCCGCTGCCGCAGACGAGACCTTTGAAACGGCTGCTGTCGCGCAGGATCAGGATACAGCGGAGAGCACTGACAGCCAGGCTGATACGGCTGAAACCAAGCAGCCCCGCGATCCCTTCTCCTTGACCGATGAAGAAATCAATCTCTTGCAGTCCCTGTCCGAGCGCCGCGAGGAGATCGAACAGCGCGGACGGGCCCTTGACCAGCGCGAAGTTCTGCTGAAAGCCGCGGAGAGCCGGATCGACGAGAAAGTGGCGGAGCTGGAAGCGCTGCGTAAGTCGATCGAAGGTCTGCTCGACGAACATGACGAGGAGACCGAGGCTCAAATGAAAAGCCTCGTGAAGATATATGAGGCGATGAAGCCCAAAGATGCGGCGCGCATCTTCGAGCAGCTCGACCTGGCGGTGTTGCTGGACGTTATCGAGCGGATGAAAGAGCGCAAGACCGCACCTATCCTGGCGAAAATGGATCCTGAGCGGGCAAAAACCATCACATTGGAACTGGCTCAGCGCCGGACCCTGCCTATTGCCAAATAGTAAACCGAATTCAACGATTTGAGCGCCGTGCCGTTTACGCTGCGTTAATCGAATACCGTTAATGTTCAACAGGTTTTACGAGCCGGTTCAGTGGAATCGCTCTGAGGGGACCGCCGGTAATTAAAGGAGACTAATATGTCCGCTGTCGACATGAACATGCCGATTTTGATCGTCGATGACTACAAGACGATGCTTCGTATCATTCGTAATCTGCTGAAGCAGCTTGGTTTCAACAATGTTGATGAAGCCGCTGATGGCAGTGCCGCGCTGCAGAAACTGCGCGATAAGTCCTACGGTCTGGTGATTTCCGACTGGAACATGGAGCCCATGAGTGGTCTGCAGCTTCTCAAGGAATGCCGCACCGACAATCAACTTCAGGCTCTGCCGTTCATCATGATCACTGCTGAAAGCAAAAGCGAGAACGTCGTTGCTGCCAAGCAGGCTGGTGTGAACAACTACATCGTCAAGCCGTTCAACGCCGCGACGCTGAAAAGCAAGCTGACAGCCGTCCTTGGTGCGTTTTAAGGATCAGACGCATGTCAATGCCGGCGGGCAAGGAGGCTGCCGTGGATAATGCCACCGTGGTCAACATGGAAACCGCTGAGGGGGATCTCTCAGCGGTGAACATGCGTCTCTTTGCTGAGGTCGAGGCGGTCGCTGAGTTCATTACGAACGCCAAAGCAGAGATCGCCTCACTTCGAGCAGATGAAATCACCAGTGAGCATCTGCCAACCGCGACGGACGAGCTGGCGGCGATCGTCGGCGCGACCGAGGCTGCGACCAACACCATACTAGGGTCGATGGAAGAGCTCGAAGCTTTGGCTGAGACCGTCGATCAGGAGGTTTCCGACAAAATCAACAATTCGGTGACCCAGGTCTACGAAGCATGTAGCTTTCAGGACATTACGGGACAGCGCATTGGCACGGTGGTCAACGCCCTTCAACATGTCGAAAACAAGGTCACGGCCTTGCTGGCGGCATTCGGTGAAGAGTTCAAGGCTGCCGGTGTCGAGCGCCCGGCCACGCCCAAGCGTGCAGACGGTAAAGCCGAACGGCCGGATGAAGATCTTTGCAACGGTCCTCAACTGCCGGGAAATGAAATCAGTCAGGATGACATAGACGCCCTTATGGGCTTCGACTGATCCGCGATGGCTGGTCCGCTGCCAAGGACCTTCGTGGGGCAAAGCGATCCCAATGTGATCGCCCTGCTGAGTCTCAAACTTCTTCTTCTCGCATTCTTTATTTTGCTCAACGCCCTCTCGGTGATTGAGGAAGACAAGCAGCGCGTCGTTATCGACAGCGTGAGCCAGGCCTTTGACGGCCGCATTCAGGCCTACAAAAATCTCTCTGAACAGGCCGCCGGATCCGGACAGCTCTCCGGCGCCCGGGAACTGGCGAACGAACTTGCCGATCTCCTGGACACGACCCTGCCGGCGATCCGCCTCAACGAAGGGGCGAGCAACAGCGAAGTCCGGCTTGAACTCCCTTCCAGTATGCTGTTTGCACGCAACGCGACCGAATTGAATCCGGGCCGTGATCTTCTGTTGCAGCGGCTGACCAAGGCGCTGCTCGCGGCAAGTACGAAGGGTACCGCGTTTCTTGCGGAGGTACGGCACGGCGTTCCCGGGGATGCACTCGGGCGCCTTGATGGGTCGCAGGAGCGGTCCGTTGAACTTCGGCGTCTCGGGGAACTTGCCCGACACCTCGCCGACGCCGGTCTGCCGGTGGAGCGCGTTTCCACGGGGCTCGAAATTGGCCGGCCCGGCGCGATCTTCCTGAATTTCCGCAGTGTTGAAGTTCCCGCAGATATGGCTGGAAGCCCCCAGGCCGGCAATCCCGAAGTCGGCGCGGAGACGCAGCCATGACCCAGGCGGACATGAACAGCGAAGAAACCCTGAACGTGAAAGTACAGCCTCTGCGGATGCTGCGCCCTGCCTCAACCAAGGCTGCACGCCCGGCTGCGTCGCCCAACGCCTGGATGGTGACCTTCACAGATCTGGTCGCATTGATGCTGACCTTTTTCGTTCTCTTGTATTCGATGTCCAGCCTCGACCTGGTGAAATGGCAAAACCTAACCGGTTCCCTGGCGGAGAGTTTGGACAGCGTCGAGGACTCCACGGTCGTTGAGCCCAAGTCGCAACTGGACATTGTTCCCGTCAAGTCCATACCTGGAACCGATCTGGACTATCTGGCGAACGTTCTTTCGGAACGCTTGGAAGAGGATGCGGTTTTGAGAGACGCAGGCTTTGTCAATCTCGGTGACCGCCTGATCGTGTCTTTACCCGACGCGCTCGTCTTCGAGGGGGAGACCAATGAATTGGGGGTGGCGGCGGAACGCACGATGTTTGCTTTAGGGGGGCTTTTTCGGAGCCTTTCGAACAGCGTCGAGATTGTCAGCTATCCAATCGACGACCTGAACCCGGACGCTGTTGGCGCAGAGCGAGAAGCCGTCTGGACGCAAACCCTGAGCCGCTCGATCCGTCTGGCGCACCTGTTGGAAGAGGCGGGCTATGCTGGAAGCATTCGCCCGCGCGGCGTCGCGCTGACACCCCAAGCATTCGACGCTCAGGCGCCAGAGGCCGATGCGACGGGGCAGGGTGCCCAAGCTTCGGTTCAGCGCCGCTTTGATGTGATTCTGCTCGATACCGCGGGGGAGAGATGATGCGCGGACTGCGCCTTGTCCGGCTTTGGTTGGCCTTTTTCCTGCTGACGGCAACCTCGGGATTTAGTCTGGCCGCAGAGACCATTGCGGTCCGTGGCGGTGTTCATCCGGACTTTGCCCGGATTGTGTTTGATACTCCGCCCGAAGCGGCCTTCACTGTTCAGGCGGAGAAGGACGCCGTCATAGTGCGTTTTCAAGTTGGCGCTGACTATGACTTGTCCGCTGCGCAGAGGGCCTTGTTCCGTTACATCGGCACTGGGACGGTCAGCGCCGAAGGGCGTGAAGTCCGCTTTCCCTTCAAGAGAGAATTCGACGTCCGATCCGCGCGGATCGACGGCAAAGTCGTGGTCGACCTCTACGCACAGCGGGCAGCTGAACGGCGCATCCGGGTGCGCGCGGGTGAACACCCGACCTACAGCCGCATCGTGTTTGATTGGGACAGGCCGGTCGCGGCGCGCCTGGAACAGTCTGAGGGCGAAGCCACTGTCGTGTTCGACCAGGCGGTGGAGTTTGGTCTGGAGCGCGTGCAAAGGAATTTACCGGCTGGAATCACCGGCGTTTCCGTGCCGAAGTCCGACAAAGGAAGCAGGGTCGCGATTCAGGCACCTGAAAATTCAACCTTCCGGCTATTTCGCGATGGCAACAAAACTGTCCTGGATGTAACACGCCCAACGCAAGAACAAACGGCCGAGGTCAAGAAGGCTGAACCTGAACAGACCGCGGGCAAGGCACCGGTAAACGCGGCTGCTCCTAAGGCGGCTGCAAGCCCTGAAAACACCAACGATCCTGTGGCGTCCGCCGTTGAGAAACCGACATCGCTTCTGCCACAAAAGCCGCAAGCTGATCCAACTGGATCTGCGGGAACGACGGGCATCACACCGGGTGCCGCCGCAACGCCGAATGCCGCTGCAAAGCAGGAGCCCGCAGTGCAAGACACTGCTGCCAATCCGCTCGAGCAGGAAGACAAGAAAGCCATGAGCCGGCCTGCCGGCGAGGAGACGGCGGCGGCGGCCCGTCTGGCCAGGGGCGTGGTGCGCTTCGCGACGCCGGAGAGTATTCGTGCGGCTGCTGCAGCACAGCGGGCGGGCGCCCCGATACCCGAAGACAATCTTGTCACTCTTGATGCCTTCCGGACCGAACTCAATGTCGAGGCGGCACTTGCTCAGGGACAGGATGTCGGGGGTGCGGCAGGCCTTGTGATGCTGGCAGACGATCCGGATCTGCCACAGCTTACACCGGCGCCAGGAAAAACACCGGAACCCATCGAGCCGACCGTATTGAAGTTCGGCTGGGATCGCGAAACCGGCGCGGCCGCTTTTCGGCGCGGCAACCGTCTGTGGCTGGTTTTCGACCGGCTTGGTCCTTTCGACCTGACCCGGCAACTGCGCAGGATTGCGCCTCATCTGGAGCCAATCGACCGTGTGCCGGTCCAGGGCGGTACCGCCGTGCGACTGACGCTGCCGCCGCTCTTTGCGCCGCGTTTGGCCTTCAACGACAATGTCTGGACCGTCGATATCAGACGGCGCGTGCCATTGCCCGAAGACGCCGTTTCGGTATCTGTCACCAATGGGGCACAGGGACCTGAAGTCGTTTTCACACGTGGCAATGCACGGACTCTCTTGTCTATCGCAGATCCCGATCTGAATGACCGCATCATCGTTGCGCCGGTCCGGCAGCCGGGCCTTGGGGTCGCGTCCGTACAGCAGTTCGCGCAGTTCAGAGCTCTTGTCAGCTATCAGGGCGTGGTGCTGCAGCCGACCGCTGAAGGCCTTGCCATGAGTCTCGAGAAGCGAGGTGTCGTGGTCTCGGGACGTGAGCCGCTCCAGGTCTCCGGTTCCGACGCCCGCGCCTTGCCCAGCACCGGGGAGCGCAACCCGCTGGCGGGCGGATCAATGTTCGATCTGGAACAGGCCCGGCGCGGAGGTGACGAGGACTTCACCGCCAACAAGCAGGAACTCCAGCGCGATGTGGTGCGCAGGGACGCAAACAAGGTCGGGATAGCGAGACTGGATCTGGCGCGCTTCTACTTCGGCCATGGCCGGGCGCCGGAGGCGCTGGGAATGCTGCGCCTGCTCGACGCGGAAAATCCTGCCCTCGCGACGGACCCGGAAGTGGTGATGATGAAGGGGGCCAGCCAGTTTCTGACCGACAACTTCGATGAAGCCGCCCGCAACCTGGCGCATCCGGCGTTGGTCGGCGAGCGGGAGGCGGTGCTGTGGCAGTCGGCTCTTGCGGCAAAAGATCAGGACTGGGAAGCGGCCGCGACCGGCTTTGCCGAGACAGACGATCTCATTGACCAGTACGCGCGTCCGGTGCGGAACCGGCTGCGTCTTCTGGAGGCCGAAGCCAGTCTGGCGACCGGGGACACCGGGGGGGCAAGCCTTCAGTTGCGTAAGATTGAGGCGGACGAGCCGACCGAAGCTGAACTGGCGCAAATCGGTTATCTTCAGGGTCGGCGTTTGCTGCTGGATGGCGAAGAAGAGGAAGCGGCGAAGCTCTGGAAGCAGATCGCGCGCAACCGGCACCGGCCCTCAAGCGCCCGCGCCCGGCTCGCGCTGGTCGATATGGGGCTTGATAAAGGGACCATTCCGGACGCGGAAGCCATCGACGAGCTTGAGAACCTTCGATTTGCCTGGCGAGGCGATCAGTTCGAGTTTGCGCTCTTGCGCCGCCTCGGGGATCTCTATCTGGCCCGGGGCGACTATCGCCGGGGTCTGAAATCCATGCGGCAGGCCGCTTCGCACTTTCCGTCGTCGAAGCGTTCCGAAGAGGTGACGCGGCGCATGCAGCAGGAGTTCCAGGATCTCTACCTCACGGAAAAGGGACAGGATGTTCAGGCCGTCACCGCTGTTGCGCTCTACGAGGAGTACAAAGAGCTGACGCCGCCGGGTGAGGAAGGCGATGCGATCATTACCAAGCTCGCGGACCGCCTTGTCGAGGTCGACCTCCTGGACCGTGCCGGAGATCTGTTGGAAGACCAGGTCAATTACCGTCTCAAGGGGGAAGAAAAGGCCAAGGTTGCGGCCCGTGTCGCTCTGATCCGCCTCCTTGAGCGCAAGCCTGAAGAGGCTTTGCGTCTCCTGGCCGAAAGCGAAATTGACACGCTTCCCAGCGGGCTCGCGCAACAGCGCCGTCACCTTCAGGCCAAAGCTCTGGCCGAAGCGAACCGGGAAGACGAGGCGCTGGCACTGCTGGAGGGCGATACCGCCGCGGACGCCCTGCAACTACGTGCAGAGATCCTCTGGAAACAGAGAAACTGGAAAGATGCCGGCCTCGCTCTGGCGCGCTTGGTTCCCGCGGAGCCTCCCAAACGGGAGCTGTCCAACAAAGAAGCGCTCGCGGTGCTAAATCTCGCGGTTGCGCTCACACTCGCCGATGATCGTCCTGCTCTGGAGCTCCTGGCGGAAAGCTACCGCGATCCCATGGACGAAACGCCTCAGGCGGAATCCTTCGCACTGCTGTCAGGTGATTTAATCGGCAACGACGTCAAGTCGATCACCGAAGAGCTTGCCCAGATCGGTCAAATTCAGGATTTCGTGACCAGCTATCGCCAGCAACTCAACTCCACGCAGTTGAGCGAACTGGAATAGTTGAAGCGGTCAGTGCCTGTTTTTTTGTGGCCCTGAAGGTAACACCCCAGCCCACGACGCCCTGCTTCAACTCGTTCTACAGTTGCGTCTCGGCGAAGCGACTCCGGTACACGAGTGGCAGCAACTAAAAATTGTGTAGAGTTGTATTGTTTCTCTAATTTTAACTTGTATCGTATTACTCGGATACCACCTTGAAGGAGTATCCGGATATGGGTGTTTTTCGGTTTGGTGTTAGCATTTTCGCGAATCTCATCATGACGGTGGTTGGCGGTTTCATGCTTTATTTCGGGAGTATGAGTCTCGTTATAACAGCGTTGTTTTTTCTCGTGCAGGAAACCGAGATACTGGACACTGAGGTTACGACTACAGAAGCACTTGCCACTATGAACGCCGGCCCGACGGATCTATTTGCGGATCTGACACCCTGGCTGATCATGTTCGGTCAACTTATTATCGGTTTGCCGCTTGTCGTCTTGGGCATTCGCGGAATCTTAAAACGCTTGCAGGCAGGCATACCGGAGGAAGACGAAGGCCTGCCAAAAACTTCTGTCGGGCGGATCGGCAACATCCTGGTGTTTCTCGCCGGCGGGCTCATCGGGCTAAAGCTTATGATTTTTGCCATGCTTGATGTGGCGGATCACCTGCATGTCGATGCGAGTTACATTCGCGCGGAGGCTGTGGTCGAGAAAACCTGGAAGTCCCCAGGAGCGGAAGACGAGCAGCGTGGTGCCTACTACAGCATGTATCGTTTCCGCACGCCTTCAGGCGAGGTCTATAAATCGAAAATCAGAGTCCCGCGGCGTGCCGGCAATCACTTTGTCGAAGGCAACAGGGTTTGGATAAAGTACTTGCCGAGCAACCCCAGTGTAACAGCATGGGAAGCCGGAGAGTCGCTCTCGGACTTCATTCCGCCCCTGTTCTTTTACGCTGTGCTCGTGGCGGGCGGCTTCTGGGGTGTGAAGAGAAACCTGTTCGGAGTTTCTCAAGCCGCTTAGCGGGAGCGCGTTGCCCGCGTCGGAGGGGGTCAGCGCTCATCCCGGACAATGCGGCCATCTTCCATGGTGATGATCCGATCAGCCAGGTCGAGAATGCGATTATCGTGAGTGACCATCAATGTCGTTGTCTGCCGGACTCTGCCCAGGTCTTTCAGGAGCTTAACAACCTGATAGCCGCTCTCCTTATCGAGCGCGGCCGTCGGCTCGTCCGCGAATACGATCTCCGGATTTCCGACAAGAGCCCGCGCAATCGCGACTCTTTGTTTTTGCCCTCCTGAGAGGTTGCCGGGCAGGTAGTCGAGACGCTCTCCCAGCCCTAACAGCCGCAAAAGATGACTCGAGGCCTCGTACCAATTCTGCATCGCCGCCGAGCCGTGAACTTCCAGCGCCATGCGAACGTTCTGCAATGCGGTGAGACTTTCATGCAGATTGTGAGCCTGGAAAATGAATCCGACTTGCCGGCGACAGGCCACGAGCAGGTCTTCACCTGCGCTGTTCAGCTCATTGCCCAGCAGCCGGATACTGCCGTCGTGGACCTCCCGGAGGCAGCCCATGAGAGTGAGCAGAGTGGTTTTCCCAGATCCGGACGGGCCCATCAGAATGACCAGTTCACCCCGTTCGATCTCGAGGTTCACATCGAACAGCGCTTGTTTCCGAGCTTCACCTTGGCCGAACCAGTAGTCAAGATTTTGAACGGCGATTGGCGCCGGGACCTGTCGGCGGCTTGGTTCCGTCACAAGATGAGGCGCCGGAGAAACAGTCATGGCGGCTCCTAAAAAAGGTCTGCCGGATCGGCACCGGCAAGCCGCCGGGTCGCAATCGCACCCGAGATCACGCACATCAGGATCGTTCCAGCCAAAACGAAAAGCGGCCGCAGGCCTGACATGACCACCGGCAGGCCGGTTGCCATAGAAACCAGCTCATAGAACCCCAGTGCAATGAGCAGGCCGGGCACGAAGCCGAAGAGCGCCAGTATCAGGGCCTCCTCAAAGACGATCCCCAGAAAGAAGCTTTGACGGTAACCGACGGCTTTCAGCGTTGCATATTCACCCAGGTGATCGGTGACATCCGTGGAGAGCACCTGATAGACAATGATAATGCCCACAAGCACACCGATGATGATGCCAAAGCCGAAAACAACACCGATGGGACGTTCGGTGGTTTGGTATTTCTGATCGTCGGCAGCAGCTTGTGCCAGAGTCCGCACGATGCTGTCGCCGCTCTGAAGCCTCTCGCGGAGTGCTGTGACCATCGCGTCAGGGTCGCTGGCCGGCTCCACGTTAATCGCGATGTGGGTCGGCGCACCGGGAACACGTCCGGGAAACAGCCGCAGGAATGTCTGATCCGAGACGATCATGTAGCCGTCGGCTTCGAATCCCGAACCGACCTCGAAGGTTTCGGCCAGGGTCAGCGTCCGGTCATTGATCTCCCGCAGAACGGGCGTGCCGCTATCGATCTCGTCAAACACAGCCGGTTCCATGTTTCGGGTCTTGCGGTCGATCAAGGCAAAGTCGAGAAGCTTCAGCTGCTCAAGCGCTCTGTTGACCTTCTCGGATACGAAGATTTCTTGGCTTGGATCAACGCCGAAGACGTGCAGGCTGACGGCATTACCGTCCTTGGGCTGCCAGTCGATTTTACCGAGGTGTATGGCTGCGGCTTCGGCGACACCGGGAACCGCCAGGGCCTGATAAAGACGCTGCCGTGGCAGGTTGCTTCCGTCCGACAGGGTATTCGCGTCCGAAGCTGAGATCAGGATGTCCGAGGCGAACAAACCGTAGGGTAGCTTTGTGCCCTCCATCAGCGCCCCCAGGAAGCCAAGCTGCATGAAGATCAGGATGTTGGCGAAGGCGACGCCTGCGATCGCAGCAGCAAAGCGCGTCCGGTTGTGGATGAGCTGCAGCCAGCCAATAGGCAGGCGCCCGAACAGGACCGTCAAAAGTCGTGTCATGGATTGCCGCCGGGGTCTTTGGCGTCAAGGTCTTCACCGCCAAGATTTTCGCCGCCGGGGGCTCCGCCAACAGAGATCCGGGCAATGACCTGCAGGTTCGTGTAACGCGACGCGGTTGCGGAGGAAGCGGGATCAAGAGCGACCGTCACCTCGATGACGCGCGCGTCCGTATTGGCAGCCGGGTCGTCGTCAATCAGTGTCTGCCGTCCGATCTCCAGGCCGATCTTCGAAACTCTGCCGGTTAAGGGCGTGGCCAGGGCGTCCGCCTCGATCGTCACCTGGTCGTTCAAAGATACGGCACTGATCTGGGTTTGATAGATCTCCACCTCGGCTGTCATCCGGTCGATGTTTCCAATATTCAGGACTCCTTCAGTGCCGGGCTTTTCGCCTTCCTGAAGGTGGAGCTTTAAGATCGCGCCGGACAAAGGCGCGCGTATGTAGGCCCGTTCCAGATCCTGAACACGCCTTGCCAGGTCGATGTTTGCCGCTTGCAGATTGCGGCGCGCGACAACCACGTCGACCTGTTGTTCGATGTCGTCGGTTTGATAACGTGAGAGTGCCGCTATGGCCCGGTCTACCTCCCGCCGCGCCTGATCGTGGGTTGCGAGACGTTGATCGAGCGTCGCCTGGGAGATGACTTTCCGTTCCACCAGCACCTGACCGCGTTCGTATTCCTGTCTTGCGTTCACCGCTGCCGCCTCGGCCTGCGCCAAAACGGCTTCGGCCTCCTCAATGCTGGCGCGCACAGAGGTCCGGGTTTGTGCCAGCGTCGCCTTTTGCACTGAGACGCTTGCTCTGGCAGCTTCGGCCAGTGCCAGGAGTTCAGGCTCGTTGTCGAGGACGGCAAGGATATCACCGCGTGCGACGCGATCGCCTTCTGTCACCTTCAGCGCGGCAATCTTTGCATCGTTTGAGCCAAAGGGAGGCGCCACGGTGACGATATCCCCCTCCGGAAGCAGCCGCCCCAGGCCGACGACCGCCTGTGGGCCGGGTGCTACGCCCAACAAAGGGCCGGTGGCTGCAATCGCACTGCTGCCTGTAGCTTTCTGGGCCGGAACCGCGATCGGTGTGCTCGTTCCTGCGCCAGGTTCGAGATTGAGCAGTTCCATCGCTTTTTGAAGCCCGGGCGGTTGAAAATAGAGGCCGATCACGCCACCGGCCGCGACAAGCATCAGAACAAAGGGCAAGTAGCGCAGCAGGCCCAACGAGGTCAAAAGCCGCGAACGGGGGGCAGGGGCGCCGGAATCCTGTCCCGACACGGCCTCACGCTTGACGATAGGCAGCGGTAGATCCTGTGCAGTCTTCTGCGCAGCGTCGGTCTCGCTCTCGGGCAGCGCAGCCTGGGGTTCTATCTTGCGCCGGATCGGGCTATCCATCACATGAGACCTCTTGTACGGCGGTGAAATCGCCGTAAATAACTATTAATGACTTATGAGTCATTAATATATAGGATCAGAAGCGGTAACTGGCAATGGCTGAAAAAAACGAACGGGCTGCCAAAGGCGGGTCTGGGAAATCAGATCGAGTGAAAACGCCGAAAACGAGGCGTCGGCGGAAGGCCGCGCGGCCCGCTGAAATTATCGAGGCCGGCCTTCAGGAGTTTGCGGAGCGGGGCTTTGCCGGAGCGCGTTTGGAAGATGTCGCCGCCAGAGCCGGGATTGTGAAGGGCACGATCTACCGCTACTTCGAGAGTAAAGAGGCGTTGTTTGAAGCGGCTGTGCGTTCAAGGATCGTACCGATATTGGATGAGGTTGGCGGACTCGTTGATGCCTATACCGGCTCATCCGAGGATCTTTTGCGTATGGTCCTGCAAAGGATTTACGAGAGAATCGTAACCTCCGATGCACCTATCCTGATGCGCATCATCATCGCCGAAGGCAATCGCTTTCCTCAGATATCGGCTTACTACCATCGAACAACGCTCTCGAAAGGGCAGGCACTTCTGAAACGGATTGTCGACCGCGGTATTGCGGGCGGCGAGTTTAGGACCGGACCCGCGACCGAATTGCCGGTCGTCCTGATGGCACCGGCCATCGTTGCGGCGATCTGGATGATGACGTTTGAACGTCACCAGCCCGTCGGGCCCGAAAAATTCCTGGAGGCCCATCTCGATCTGGTTCTCAACAGCCTCAAGCAGCGCTAAAGGGCGTCGCTGCGCAATGAGGTGTGTGCGGGATCAAGCGGGGCCAATCCCGAGCCTTGCTAGCCAAAACTCTTCACCAGACTGCCCGATACCAGATACCAGCCATCGACCAGGACGAAAAAGATCAGCTTGAAGGGCAGGGAGATCACGATCGGCGGCAACATCATCATACCCATGGACATCAGGATCGAGGCGATCACCATGTCGATGATGATGAAGGGCAGGAACAGCAGGAACCCGATCTCGAAGGCGCGGCGCAGCTCACTGATCATGAAGGCCGGGATCAAAGCGCGCATGGGCGTGTCCGCGGCGGTTTCAATTTCATCGATGTCGCCGAGTTCGATGAAGAGCTTGAGGTCCTGCTCGCGGACGTGAGACAGCATGAAGTCGCGCACCGGCACAACACCGCGCTCGACGGCCTCCATTTCCGTGATTTCCTCTTCGATCAAGGGCTCGATGGCCTGATCGTAGACTGCTTCCATGGTGGGCATCATGATGAAGGCGGTGAGGAAGAGCGCCAGACTGACCAGCACTGTGTTCGGCGGAGTCTGCTGAATGCCCATGGCGCTTCGCAGGAACGATAGAACCACCACGATCCGCGTGAAGGACGTCACCATCATCAGGATCGCAGGCGCAAGGCTCAGGATCGTGATCAGGGCGACGATCTGAAGTATCCGGCCGGTGCTGGATCCCACGGAATCGCCCCCCAGATCGAGAGACAGCTCCTGCGCGGTGACCGGCAGAGAGAGCAGGCTCAACGCCAGCGCCAGGGAGACTGCAGGCAGAAGCAAGCGCAATACGATCATGCCTGCCCCCCTTCTTGTGCGATCGCCGGGGGAACGTCATTTTCTATGACAAGCGTGTTGGCCGGCCCGATCATCAAGAGGTGTTCGATCCCGTCACGTTTGACCAGAACCAGTTTATGGCGACCATCGACCGGACGGACTTCGGTGATCGAGAGGCGTTGCTTCTGCCCGGCCTGAATGATCATCCGGCCGCCGAAACCGAACCGCCGGGCCAGAAGAGCGAGGCCGCCAATCAGGCCGAGGACAAAAATCAGGGCCAAAACAAAGCGCAGGTATACTTCTAAATCCATGACGCCAATTCAGAGATATGATGTTTTCCGGGAGTGGGACTCTTGTGGTCGATATCAGGGACTGTTGCCGTCAAGGTGCCTTGCCATAGGCGGAGACCGCACGCTGCCGCTCAGAGAGATCCTTGAGCTCGTTGCGGATAATGACCAGCCCCTGATTGAGCTTGTCCGAGAGCGTCGAGAGTTCGTCGACCAGACCGATGACATCCCGCTGCACGGCGTCGCTCTCGTCCTTGGGCAGTGTCGCCAATGCGGCGCAAAGCGAGTCAACTTCGGCTTGCACCGGCAGGAGGTCGATGACATCGCCTTTTTCCGCAGCCTGTATGCCGCGGCGAATCTTGTGACGCAGAATACGAGCGGATTCAGTAATTTGGGCGAGGTTTGTCATGAGCTGCTTTCCGGAGATGAGGGCTGTTCCGCCCGGTAGATGTAGCTGAGGATATTGGCGACCGCCGTGAGAGCTTCGAGCGGGATCTCGCTTTCCACCTCAACCGCAGAGAGGATTGTCGCAAGGTCCGCATCGCTGCGCACCTTTACCCCATGCTCGAACGCGAGCTGCAGAATCTGTTCGGCAACTTCGCCGGTGCCTTTTGCAATCACCTGGGTGGCTTGCGCTTGACCGCCCTTCGAGTTCAGTGCGATCGCGACAGATTCTGTTGCCAGAGATTGCGTTGCCTGCGCAGCTCCTTTCTCCTGGGGAGCGGAGACCGCTTCTCGGGTAGAATGCGCATCGGTGCGTGGTGTATCCGGCTGCTCGGCCAAATCAACTTCCTGTCAAGCGAGTGTGCTCATTCTGATGCCGCCACTCGGGTGATCCTTAGCCGATTATCACCGGTTATGCTTAATGAATGGTTTAACGAATCGGCTATGCTGCTGATTCGCATCTACTTTTGGGATGAACTGTCGTTTCTGGCATTTACGCTGAGATCCGCTCCCGACAAAGTGGCCGGGGCGGTGGAAAAAACCGCGGTCTCAGATCACCAGGTAAAGGTCCGTGCAAGCGCTTGCCCAGGCGTGAGAAACCGCCCGGTCGCGCACAAAGAAATCTGATGGAGAGTTTGGTTTATGCCCGGAAACCCGAGCCGTCCGGGCCATTATAGTGAATTGCGTTTTTCTTGAACCACAGCATTTCAAAATTTGCGTTCAAGATCAGCAATTTGCTGATCGAGAGGCAGCGAATTTTGTGTCTGTTTAAACGCAAATTGTCTTAGACTACGCTCTTACGAACGAGAAACAGCCCTCAGAGCGTCACGACCCCTTATCGTCGCTGGGCGTGTCGTCGTTTTCAATTCCTGCGATGGAGAGCGCAAGGGCTTCGCTGCCGGCCGCAGCGGCACGGTTTTCTTCCTGAATCCGTTCGTAGATCTCACGTCGCAGGACGGTCGCATCTTCCGGGAATGTGAACCCGAGCTTGATCGACTTCCCACGAATATCAACAACGGTGACTTCAATGTTGTCGTTGATGATCACGGATTCGCCGATTTTCCGCGTTAAATAAAGCATCGGCTTCGCAAAAACTCCCTGCCCCTAGCCGGATTCTAACCGGCCCCCGAACCATACTCTAATACGCGGATTGTTCCATAACAAGCGAACCCTTTTTACTGAATCTTAATACGAGGTAGTGGAAAATTAAGACAAATCCAATCTACTGGTCGTGAAAACAGGTTTGTGTGGGCGCTATGGACGGCAAACTCAGCATCACAGATGTGATCGCGAAACGCATGCAATGGCTGACCGCGCGTCAGAATGTGCTGACGAAGAATATCGCCAATGCGGATACACCGAAATATATCCCCCACGATCTGAAAGACGGTTCCTTTCAGCGCGCGGTCGCCAGGCAATCGCAGCCCATACGGCCCGCGGCGACCAACAGCAGCCACATTCAGGGCGTTTCCCTGCGCGGGTCCGATGGCAGAGCGCGCGAGCAGGAAGAGCTCTATGAAACGGCGCCTGCCGGAAACGCCGTGGTGATCGAGGAACAGCTGGTCAAGATGACCCAGAACCAGACTGATTTTCAGACGATGACGCAGCTCTACCGCAAGCACGTCGCGATGATCAGAATGGCCTTAAAGGGGTCGGGATAACGTGTGGGTTTGAAGAGAGTTTCGCGGGCGGTCGGCTGCTGAGGCCGGTGGTGCCTGTATCTGAGTTTTCCGGTTGAGCCGGGCAGAGGAGAAAAAATGGATCTGTTCAAGACATTGCATATTGCCGCTTCGGGGATGCGGGCGCAGGGCACTCGTCTGCGCGTGATTGCCGAGAACGTGGCGAATGCCGAGTCGCTTGCGCAGACGCCGGGCGGTCAGCCGTATCGCCGCAAATTGGTCTCTTTCGCCAACGCCATGGACCGGGAACTCGGCGCTGAGACCGTCCGGGTCCGCAAGATCATGACCGATAAAAGCGAATTTTCGCGGGCCTATCAGCCCGGTCATCCTGCGGCGGACGATGATGGCTATGTGCTGCGTCCGAATGTGAACACTCTGATCGAGATGACGGACATGCGTGAAGCGCAGCGCAGTTACGAAGCGAATCTTAAGGCAATCGAGGCTTCGCGAAGCATGCTTCAGAAGACCTTGCAGATCTTGTCGTGATACCCGGGCATTAGGGCCCGCGCCGATTGATACGGCCGCCAGGACGGCGGCTTTGAATAAGCCAAGAAGGCGGATACGACTGACCCAAAAGGACTTTGGGCACGGAGTTGATCATGCCAGTGAATTTTACCGATGCCATCGGCGCCTATCAGAAGGTTGCGGGCAAGGATGCGGTTAAGCCGCTTGATTCGGGCGACATGGCGCCGAAGCAGGATTTCGCTTCAACGCTGCGCGGAATGGCCGATGAGGTTGTCGGCACCTTGAATGAAGGTGAGACGCAGAGTCTGAAGGCCGCTGCCGGGACAGCTGACCTGACCGACGTCGTGACAGCGATGTCAAAGGCCGAGGTCACCTTGCAGACTGTCGTCACAGTGCGCGACCGGGTTGTCCAGGCCTACCAGGAAATACTGCGCATGCCGATCTGAAGGCATGTTTCCACTTAATTCTTCAGGCCGGTCTCTCTCTCAGTCCGACGCCCCATCCGGCCTTTCTTTGCGTCCAGGTTTCTATTTCTCCGGCGCCTCTCTCTTCGAGAAAAAAGCAGCATGAATCCAGTTGAAGTCATCGAGGTCTCCAGGGAAGCGATCTACGTCACCCTGAAAGTCGGCGCACCGGGGATTTTGATCGCTCTCGGGGTCGGTCTTTTGATCGCGCTTTTCCAGGCGCTTACGCAGATGCAGGAGATGACGCTCTCCTTCGTGCCGAAGATCGTTGCCGTGTGTCTCGGAATTATCGTTTTCATGCCCTTCATGCTCGCAACGATGATGGCCTTCACCAAGACCTTGATGGACCGGATTGTCGCACTGGGGTAACGCGGAATGCTCGACGAGCTTCTATCGGCTGAACTCTTTGTTGTGATCTTCGTGTTCGTGCGCGTCGGCGCAACCATGATGCTGTTGCCCGGTTTTGCGGAGCCTTACGTTGCGCCCCGCACTCGTCTCATGCTGGCCCTGCTGATTTCAATCGTTATCGCGCCGGTCGTCGGCGATACGGTTCCGCCTCTGCCTGATGCGGTGTTGACCCTGGCGCTGCTGATTATCGGGGAACTGGTGATCGGTTTTTTCCTTGGCACGGTGACACGCCTGTTTCTCGCCACCATGGCGACCGCAGGGATGATCATCGCCTTCATGTCGTCGCTCGCGAATGCTCTGGTCGACGATCCGAGTTCACAGCAGCAAGGTTCGATCATGGGGTCGTTTCTGACCACCGTGGCCGTTCTCATGATGTTTCTGCTCGATCTTCATCATGTCATGTTGATGGCGGTTGCCGACAGTTATACCCTGTTTCGGCCGGGAGAGGCCCTGCCGATGGGGGATCTGAGCGAGATGATCACGCGCGTCGTCGCAAAGACCTTCCTGCTCGCGGTTCAACTCGCCGCCCCCTTCATCGTTGTGGGAACGGTGTTCTATCTCGGCCTCGGTGTTCTCGGACGCTTGATGCCGCAGGTGCAGATCTTTTTCGTCGCCATGCCGCTGCAGGTCGCCATGGGCGTGATCATCCTCTTCCTGTCGCTGCCGGTTATGATGGGCCTTTACATCACCCAGTTCAGCGAAACCCTGATGCCTTTCCTGGCGCCGTCATGAGATCGCTGCGCCTTTCGGTATCCGCCCAAGTGTTTGCGGCCTTAGGAGCGGAGCGCGATGGCTGAAGACAATACGGACGACTCCCAAAAAACCGAAGACCCGACTCAGAAAAAACTCGACGAGTCGCGGCAAAAGGGCCAGGTCGCGAAATCTCAGGAGATCTCGCACTGGTTTATGCTGCTTGCCTTTACTTCGGTGATCGGAGTGTTCGGAGCGTCCTTGAGTGCAGGTCTCGGCTCTCAGATGCTGCGCTTTATCGAGAGCCCGCACACAATCCTTATCGATCCCGGGAGTCTTAAAAGTCTGTTCAGCGAAGTTTTGCTGGGCGTCGGCGGCCTGGTGATTCTGCCGGCAATTGTCGCAGTCGCCGCCGCGGTCGGCGCGTCATTTCTCCAAATCGGCTGGCTGGTCTCCGCCGAGTCTCTGAAGCCCACACCCGATAAGATTTCGCTTCAGAAGGGCATGAAGCGTCTGTTTTCCGCCAAGTCGATCGCCGAATTCATCAAGGGGATCGCGAAGCTCACAATTGTTGCTGTTGTCATCGTTCTGATTATGGCGCCGCGCCGCGAAATGATTCCGCAGATCACGTCGATGGAGATGTCGCAGCTCTTGCTGCTGCTGCAGGAAATGGCCGTGCAGATCATGATCGGCGTGCTCGCGGTCATGGCGGTGATCGCAGGCGGTGACTTCCTCTTTCAAAAGTATCAGCATACAAAGCAACTGAAGATGTCTTTGCAGGAAGTCAAAGACGAGTTCAAGCAGACCGAGGGCGACCCCATCGTTAAGGGACGCCTGCGCCAACTGCGTGCCGAGCGCGCGCGCCAGCGCATGATGGCAGCGGTTCCCGAGGCAGACGTTGTGGTGACCAACCCGACCCACTTTTCCGTCGCACTGAAGTATGACGCGGAAACCATGGAAGCGCCGGTCTTAACGGCGAAGGGGGCCGACGAGATCGCGTTCCGGATTCGTGAAGTCGCCAAGAAGCACGACATACCGGTACTCGAGAACCCACCGCTTGCGCGTGCTCTCTATGGCGGTGTCGAGATCGATCAGCAGATTCCGGCTGAACACTACACTGCCGTAGCAGAGGTGATCGGCTACGTGATGCGTCTGAAGGGCAAGTTGCCGAGCGCGAGGAAGACGTGATGGGGCTAAGGAGAATACCAGGGGTTACAGGCATCATCACCGGCATGGTCAGGGAACACGCGCTGATCTGGCGCAGGCGTGCCGCAGAGTTTACCATGCCGCAGTTTTCAACGGCGAATCGTCAAACCCGATTCGGCGGTACGGGTTTAGCGACGCAGGAACAACAGAAGAGGGCAGTGGGCGCTCGTGGGAATTGAGATAGCGTATTGGGTTGTCATCGCCGTCCTGGCTGCACTCGCGATCTACGCCTTTATCGGATGGCGCCGGACCAAGATGGATCTCTCGATCTACTCCGCCACCTTTGTCTCGGTTTCGCGGCCCCGTCAGATCGTCGCGCCCAATGGCAAGGTCGTCCAGTCCAATTCCGCATTTTACGAACTCTTCGGACAGGTCGATAAGCCGATCCCGGATCTTCTGGTCGCGGAAACCCGTGGCGATCTGGAGGTTCGTGAGCAGATTGAAATGCTCGATGCCAAAGCCAAAAGCGGTCTGGAGGGCTATGCCGAAGTTCGAATTCCGGGCCGGGCAGAGGCCGGGATGGGCGAAGACGCCGGCAATGGCGAGGTCGAAACCCAGTGGCGCTACGTTGCTGCCTATCCGGTGAAGGGCTGGCCCGGTTACGTCTTTTGGTTTGTCGACGATATCACCCTGCGCCGCCAGATGGAGCAGGTCATCAACGACCAGCAAAACCGCTTCGCGGACCTGCTGGAGAATGCGCCCATCGGCTTTTACTCGGTCGATGGGGAAGGGCGGTTCCTCTTCGTCAATCAGATGCTGGCCGAGTGGCTTGGACGGACCCATGCGGAGCTGGAGAGCGGCACGCTGCGGCTGCACGACATTCTGGAAGATGACGGTGACTTCCTGCCCTATAGCCCGTTTCAGGATGAGTCCGTCTCCAAAGGTGAAGTCACGCTCAAAAAACGCGACGGCGGTAAATTTGTTGCCTTCATCAGTCAGGATGTCGTGCCTGCTGACGAACGCGGCGGGCTTTGCACGCGCTCCGTCGTGCGCGATCTTTCCAGCGAACGTGCGGTCGCGCGCGCGCTGGAACGGTCGGAAGAACGCTTTAAGAGTTTCTTCGAAAAAGCGCCGGTCGGCATTGCCCTGATCGACCCGAAAGGCTGTGTCACCGAGAGCAACCGCGCGTTCCGCGAACTCTTGCGTGAGCCGGGGAATGTGCACGGACTGTCATTGATCGAGCTGGCCGTACCCGATGATCGGGCAGCTTTTCAAAGCGCACTGAACGATCCCCAGAATACCGGCCGTCAGACGGTGTTGGAGCTCGGCTTTCACGGCGGCGAACTGGTTTGTACGGTCTATGTGACCCGAATGGCGGGCAGCGGCGGTGAGACGGCCGGCTTTATCGCCCATTTCATCGACACAACGGAGCAGAAGAACCTGGAGGAACAGTTCGCGCAGTCGCAGAAGATGCAGGCCGTCGGGCAGCTCGCGGGCGGTATTGCCCATGACTTCAATAATCTGCTGACGGCGATGATCGGCTTTTCGGATCTGTTGCTGCTGCGGCACCGGCCGGGCGATCAGTCCTTCGCCGACATTATGCAGATCAAACAGAACGCCAACCGGGCTGCGAATCTCGTGCGGCAGCTTCTCGCGTTCTCGCGACAGCAAACGCTGCAGCCCCGTCAACTGATCATCACCGATATTCTGGCCGAGCTCTCTCATCTGCTGGCGCGTCTGATCGGCGAGAACATCGAACTGAAGATGATTCACGGCCGTGATCTGGGAATGGTCAAAGCGGATCAGGGGCAGCTCGAGCAGGTCGTGATCAATCTCGCGGTCAATGCGCGCGACGCGATGGTCGACGGCGGGGCTTTGACCATCCGGACCGCTAACGTGACGGTCGAGGAAGACAAGAACTACAAAGGCGAAGTCATGCCCAAGGGCGACTATGTCGCCGTCGAAGTCGAGGATACCGGTTGCGGTATCCCGCGCGAGATTCTGGACCGCATCTTCGATCCCTTCTTTTCAACCAAGGAGGTCGGCGCCGGAACCGGTCTCGGCCTTTCGACGGTCTATGGCATCGTCAAACAGACCGGCGGCTTCATCTTTGTTGATTCCGTGGTCGGGCGCGGAACGATTTTCTCGCTCTTCCTGCCGCACTACATCGCGGGTGCTGAGACCGAGGTGGTCGCACCGGGCGGTGATGCGCAGGTCCAGAAGGACCTGACCGGGATCGGGAATGTGCTGCTGGTTGAGGACGAGGATGCGGTCCGGGCCTTCGGGTCTCGTGCGCTGCGCAACAAGGGCTATACGGTTCTCGAAGCCAACTCGGGCGAACAGGCTCTGGAAGTGCTCCGTGACGCGGCAGAGCGGATTGACCTGCTAATTACGGATGTGGTGATGCCGCGCGTCGATGGCCCGACCCTGGTCAAGACCGTGCGGGAATCCTATCCCGACCTGAAGGTGATTTTCATCTCCGGCTACACCGAAGACAACTTCAGGCAAAAACTCGGTGAAGACGAGCGGATCCACTTCCTGCCAAAGCCCTTCAGCCTCAAGCAGCTGGCGGCGAAGGTGAAGGAAGTGCTCGGCGGCGAGTTGGTGTAAAGCCAAATCTCGCGCCCACGTGAACCAGAAGGCTTGGCCTACTGGGTGTAGAGCCGCCCCACAAACTTTCCGATCGGTGCTGAGAGTTCGATCCTGACAGGCACCATCTTCTCGTTGGGCAGGCGCCCAATCCAGATGATCCGGCGGATCTCATCCTGACGGTCTTTCCATTCCGAGTCTTTTCGGAAACCGCCGATCGGCGTGTAGGTCAGACTGCAGCCGATCGCCGTGCCGTTGTATGTCCAGGGACGATCGCGGACCAGCTCGGCCTTGCCGATATGTCCGATCTTGAGGTCGTAGAGCCGACGTCCGTCCCAGACACGGGCTTCGGCATCGCAGCGTTCGCCCTGTTCCAGGCGGTTCAGAGTGCTCAGAAGTACGGTGAAGGGGTCGGCGGTTCCGGCTGTGGCGTCTTCGGGCACAGGCGTCACTTCGGTGAGATCCGATTCGGGTTCTGCCATCAGTTCCGGAAGCGGTTCATCAGGGCGCCAGATGACACTCGTGCGGCGGGTTTTATCTCTAAAGCTCCCCTCGCTGTCGTGCCGGGAGACCTGAAACCCCTTCTCTGTTGTCAGGCCCACGCTGCGCGCTGAGCCTTTCCAGGGGAAAAGAAAGGCGAGGGTGCCCTGGCTTTCGCCGCTGCCCTCGATCTCATAGCGCGTGTCGTTCAGAGCATAGTTTACCTTGGCTTCCGCCAGGGTCATGTTGCCCCAGGCCACCTCGTAGCGAAGCTGCATGGATTCTTCCGCGGCCAATGGACCTGCTGCGAAGGGGAGTGCAACCATCGCACCGCAAAAGACGCCTGCGAACAGCTGGGGTGTACGCGAATTTTTCAAACCAGGCATTCCCGTCCTCTACAGCTTTCCTGAACGCACATCACCGGTGCTTTGTGGAAGCGGTCTCTAAGACCGCTGATGGTAATTTAGTTTGCGGTAGCGAATCGACCAGTCCCCGTCGTGTTGAGTCCTCAGGTGGCAATGACCCGTCTCCATACGAGGTCATTTTGCACCGCTCGCAGATAAGTGACTAAAACAGACTAATGTTCTTGTTTTGATCTTTCCGCTTGAACATGAGAACAAAAACGGTACAATCCGCACATTGCAGTTCCGATACCCCTATGAGATAAGGAAGGCATCATCATCATGTCACAGAGCGCATTGCGTTTGGTCGAGGAAAAAAACGTGGACAAACAGAAGGCATTGGATGCCGCCCTAGGCCAGATTGAGCGCGCCTTTGGCAAGGGGTCGATTATGCGGCTTGGCGAAGATCAGGTCGTGGAAACCGAGGTGGTTTCGACCGGATCCCTTGGATTGGATATCGGCTTGGGTATCGGCGGTTTGCCGCGCGGCCGCATCGTAGAAATTTATGGTCCGGAGTCGTCGGGTAAGACGACGCTCGCACTGCATGCGGTTGCCGAGGCACAGAAGGCCGGCGGTACCTGTGCCTTTGTTGATGCTGAGCATGCGCTCGATCCGATTTATGCCGGGAAGCTGGGCTGTAATGTCAGCGAGCTTTTGATTTCGCAGCCGGATGCTGGTGAGCAGGCCCTTGAAATCGTCGATACGCTGGTGCGCTCCGGTGCCCTTGATGTTCTTGTGATTGATTCGGTAGCAGCTCTGGTACCGAAGGCTGAGCTCGAAGGCGAGATGGGTGATTCGCTGCCGGGTCTTCAGGCACGCTTGATGAGTCAGGCCTTGCGGAAGCTGACCAGTTCGATCTCGAAGTCTCAGACACTGGTAATTTTCATCAACCAGATCCGTATGAAGATCGGTGTGATGTTCGGCAATCCCGAGACCACCACCGGCGGTCATGCTCTGAAGTTCTATTCTTCGGTACGTCTGGATATCCGCCGGATTGGGGCGATTAAGGATCGGGATCTGGTGGTCGGTAATCAGACAAAGGTGAAGGTCGTCAAGAACAAGATGGCGCCGCCTTTGCGGATCATCGAATTCGACATTATGTACGGCCAGGGAATCTCGAAAACCGGCGAGCTGCTGGACCTGGGGGTCGCAGCCGACATCGTCGAGAAGTCTGGTTCCTGGTTCTCCTACGATGGTCAGCGCATTGGCCAGGGGCGTGAGAACGCCAAGAAATTCCTTCGCGATAACCCCGAAGCGGCGAATAAGCTCGAACGTGCAATCCGGGAGAATGCAGGCCTCGTAGCCTCCGCGATGTTGGAAGGTGGCCCCGAAGAGGAAGAGAAAGAGGGTTAAGAGTTCCGCTGCTGTCGGACTTTGCCGCCGGGCCGCCTTAAACCCGACCGCCTTAAACCCGACCGCCTTAAACTTGGTCGCCTTAAACCCGGTCTAAGTCCGATAAGCCGCTTGGAAACGGACCTATCAAGAAGGGCCGGAGAGAATGATCTCTCCGGCCCTTTCACTGTTGGATCCCGGGTCGCGTTTTGGCCCCGGGTTGCCTTACTTGATTCCTGCGAAGGCCGCTGTGAAACCCTGAAGCGAGAAGGGGAGCGCGCCTGGCTTCCCGTTCAGATCGTAAAAAAGAATGCGACCGTCCACGCCCGCCTTGAACTCGCTCAAAACCGCCTCATCGATCAGGAGCTGTGCCTGGCAGCCGTTGCGCAGGCACCGCTCGAATGGCAGCTTCCGGCGCTCTCTTCCGGTGACCTCGATGGCGAGACCCGGCGGTAAACGCACACCCAGCGGCAGGGTAATCAGCGCCAGATCACGTTTTTCGGGTCCGAATTTGCCGATTGCGAGTTGGAGAACGCCTCTCCCGGTTTCTCTGGAGGTGACGCTTTGGACCATGTAGCAGACTTCGGCCTGTGTCTGTGGATTAGGCCCGCAGCGTACGGTCCAATCGGCATGGGTGGCCACAGTCCTGGCGCCGTCGGGAGACGTATTTTCCTCTTGAGCCGGGGCCGGGTTCTGGGCCATCGCAGGCCCGGCCATTGGTCCGGTAAGTGCAAACACCGCCGCGATGGCCGCCGCGCCATGGATAGGATTTTTCGAGCCGCGGGCAGAGGAGCACCCCTTGCCCATGACACGCTGTGCCAACCTGACGGCGGCTATTTGAAGCTGTTTTATCATGGCGCGATCCTAGAACTTTTGCTGGGCATTTGGAACCATCTCACCGGGTTAATTTCGTGTCAGCAGCAGGGATCTTTCCAATCAAATCTGCGTTGGAACGGCGCGATCTCACAAATAGTGATTGAGCCAAACCGCGCGAAAGAGGCCTGATCTCCCATTTTCGGGTAGATGCCGTGCAAAAAGGCCCGCAGAGATGTCGTATGTGGGCGCTGTCGTCCGGCGCATCTGTGCAGCCGTGCTCGCTGGACAGCTCAGCTATGGCAGGCTACAAACCGACCCCTTATGTTAGGTTCCCTGAAGTATCGGAAAGAGCCGATTACAGCGGTTGAGAGATGAAGTCAGGCCATGAGCAGCGGTAACGAGATTAGAACTACATTCCTGGATTATTTCGGCAAGAACGGTCATGAAATCGTGGCGTCGTCACCGCTGGTACCGCGGAACGATCCGACGCTGATGTTCACCAACGCCGGTATGGTCCAGTTCAAGAACGTCTTTACCGGGCAGGAAAGCCGGCCCTACAGCCGGGCGACGACCTCACAGAAGTGCGTGCGTGCCGGCGGGAAGCACAATGATCTCGAAAATGTAGGGCACACGGCGCGCCACCACACTTTCTTCGAGATGCTGGGTAACTTTTCTTTCGGGGATTACTTCAAGGATCAGGCTATTGAGATGGCCTGGGACCTCATCACCAAGGTCTACGGCCTGCCCGCAGACAAATTGCTGGTTACGGTTTATTCCGAGGATGAGGAGGCCGCGGGGCTTTGGAAGAAGATTGCCGGTCTTGGCGATGACAGAGTGATTCGCATTCCGACCTCCGATAACTTCTGGGCCATGGGCGACACCGGCCCTTGCGGGCCCTGCTCCGAGATCTTCTTCGATCACGGACCGGATATTCCCGGTGGCCCTCCCGGCAGTCCGGATGAGGACGGCGACCGCTTTATCGAGGTCTGGAACCTCGTCTTCATGCAGTTTGAGCAGTTGGATAAGGAAAACCGGGTCAGTCTGCCCCGGCCTTCGATCGATACCGGCATGGGACTGGAGCGCCTGACCGCGATTCTCCAGGGCAAGCACGATAACTACGATATCGATCTGCTGCGCACCATTATTGAAGCCTCGGCAGAAGCCTCGAACGTCTCCGCGGACGGCGAACATGCCGTCTCTCACCGTGTGATCGCGGATCATCTGCGTTCGACGGCGTTTTTGATCGCTGACGGAGTCCTGCCGTCGAATGACGGACGCGGCTACGTGCTGCGCCGGATCATGCGCCGGGCCATGCGCCACGTTCACATGCTGGGCGTTAAGGATCCGATGATCTGGCGGCTGGTGCCGACCCTGGTGGAGATGATGGGGCAGGCCTTCCCGGAATTGAAGCGGGCGGAGGCGCTGATTTCAGAGACCCTGAAGCTCGAAGAAGGCCGTTTCAGCCAGACGCTGGACCGGGGTATGAAACTGCTTTCGGGTGAGACCGAAAAACTGGGTGACGGGCAGGCTCTGAACGGCGACGTCGCCTTCAAGCTCTATGACACCTTTGGCTTTCCGCTGGACCTCACGCAGGACATCCTGCGGAACCAGGGACAGACGGTCGATGTCGAGGGCTTCAATACCGCCATGGAGCGCCAACGCGCGGCAGCCCGCAAGGCCTGGAGCGGTTCGGGCGAGGCCGCGACCGAGACGCTGTGGTTTGACTTACACGACCGGCTCGGCGGGACCGATTTCCTCGGCTACGATACGGAATCAGCCGAAGGCCAGGTAACCGCAATCCTCGTAGACGGTAAAGAGGTGCAATCCGCCGATGCCGGGCAGGAGGTGATGATCATCGCCAACCAGACGCCGTTTTACGGCGAATCCGGTGGTCAGATGGGTGACACCGGTGTCCTGACCGACGGCGATACCCGGGTTGAAATCACCGACACGCAGAAGAAGCTGGGTTCGGTTTTCGTCCACATCGGCAAGGTGACCACCGGTAAGCTGACAGTCGGTACGGCGGTCGAGATGACTGTCGACGGCGTGCGGCGCAATGCTTTGCGGGCGCATCATTCCGCGACTCACTTGCTGCACGAAGCGCTGCGCCGCCGCCTTGGCAGCCACGTGACCCAAAAGGGCTCGCTGGTGGCACCTGACCGTCTGCGTTTCGACATCAGTCACCCGAAGGCCATTTCAAGTGAGGACCTTCACGCGGTCGAGAACGAAGTCAACGAGCGGATTCGCGACAATGCTTCGGTGACGACCCGCTACATGACGCCCGACGAGGCCATTGCCGCCGGCGCGCTCGCTTTGTTTGGCGAGAAATATGGCGATGAAGTCCGGGTGCTCTCGATGGGGGGCGAGGACCAAGACAAGGCCGGTGCGGTTTATTCCACGGAGCTTTGTGGTGGTACCCACGTCAACCGCGTCGGCGATATCGGATTTCTGAAGATCATTGGCGAGGGCGCGTTGGCATCCGGTGTGCGCCGGATTGAAGCTGTGGCCGGGCAGGCGGCCATTGATTACACGGCCCGTCAGGACAACCTGCTGAGCGAGGCAGCGGCGACCCTCAAGGTGGCTCCGGGTGATTTGCCGGAGCGTATTCAAAGCCTGATGGATGAACGCCGCAGGCTGGAGCGGGAGCTCTCCGAGACGCGCCGTAAGCTCTCGACTGGAGGCGGAGCGTCAGAGGATGCCGCCAAGGAGGTCGCCGGGATCAAGCTGGCGTCAAGGGTGCTGGAAGGCGTTCCTGCCAAAGATCTCAAGGCCACCGCGGACGATTTGAAGAAACAGCTCGGCAGCGGGGTCGTGGCCCTGGTCGCGGTCAACGATGGCAAGGCCTCTATTGTTGTCGGTGTCACCGAAGATCTCACCGGTCGCTACTCGGCGGTGGATCTGGTGCGCGCCGGTTCCGAAGCGCTCGGGGGACGCGGCGGCGGTGGACGGCCTGATATGGCGCAGGCCGGCGGCCCGGACGCAACCGCGGCAAATGCGGCAATCACAGCCGTTGAGACTGCGATTGCCGGTGGCTGACGGTCACTTGCGTAGATTGTAAAAAAAGCCCCGCCAGGCGGTCGATCTCTCGGCCTGCCGGCGGGATTTTTTGATTTCTGCGATCTACCCGACCGCTCGTCTGACTAGAACGGATTCACGAGTTCGAGCGATCGCCTTTGGCGGTTCCATCAAAACTTGATCTGATCTAAGCGTCGATGTCGGCTTTGATCCGCACGCGGACCATGGCGTCAGGATCTTCGACCTGACCGCTCTGGCTGCCCGCGGGGGCTTTCTTGATCCGGTCGACGTGTTCCATGCCGTCGGCGACCTCGCCCCAGACGGTGTATTGACCGTTCAGGAAGCTGGCATCGTCCAGACAGATGAAGAACTGGCTGTCACCGGTATCAGGGTGGTTGGCACGGGCCATACCGACGGTGCCGCGACCGAAGTTCTCCTGCGTGAATTCGGCGCCAAGCTTCTGGCCCGAACCGCCGGTTCCGGTTCCGGTGGGGTCACCTGTCTGTGCCATGAAGCCGTCCATCACACGGTGAAAAACAATACCGTCGTAAAAGCCCTCGCGAACCAGTTCCTTGATCCGGGCAACATGGTTCGGTGCAAGGTCCGGGCGCAGGTTGATGGTGACTTCGCCCCATTCAAGCTCGATGACCATTGTGTCTTCGGCGTTCTCGGTCATGGTTTGTCTCTCTTTTCGGCAATGGGGCGCACCTTGGCGCGCCCCTGAATTGATAGGTTGAATTGATTAGGTTCCGGCGTTTCTTCCGGACGTCGGCTGATGAGCCTATTGAACGTCGGCCTGCACGCGCAGGCTGATCATGGCATCCGGGTCGTCGACGGAGCCGCTCTGACGGCTGCGTGGAGCTTTCTTGAGCTTGTCGACGAACTGCATGCCCGAGACGACTTCACCCCAGACGGTGTATTGCGTGTCCAGATGGCTGGCCCGTTCAAAGACGATGAAGAACTGGCTGTCCGCAGAATTCGGGTTGCTGGAGCGGGCCATGCCCACGGTTCCGCGCCTGAAGGGTTCGCGTGTGAACTCGGCCTCGATCTTTTGGCCGGATCCACCCCTGCCGGTTCCCGTGGGATCACCGGTCTGCGCCATGAAGCCGTCGATGACGCGGTGAAACACATGGCCGTCATAGTAACCTTCGCGAACCAGCTCCTTGATCCGCGCAACATGCTTGGGGGCCAGGTCCGGACGCAGGGCGATCAGAACCTGTCCGGTCGGAAGTTCCATAACCAGTGTGTTTTCCGGATCGGCCGCCTGCGCGGTACCTATGCTTAAGACTGCGCTGAAGAGCACAGCCGCAAGAGTCGTAAAAAATCGCATGGATTTTCCTCAGCTCATCGTTTTCTTCAGGTTTTCGTCGATCTTGGCCATGAACTCTTCCGTCGTCAGCCATTTCTGGTCCGGCGAGATCAGCAGCGCGAGGTCTTTGGTCATATCGCCGCCTTCGACGGTCTCGATGCAGACCTTTTCCACGGTTTCCGCGAAATTGGTGACCTCGGGCGTGTTGTCAAAGGCACCGCGGTACTTGAGGCCGCGTGTCCAGGCGAAGATCGAGGCGATGGGGTTGGTTGAGGTCGGCTTGCCCTGCTGATGCATCCGGTAATGCCGGGTGACCGTGCCGTGTGCGGCTTCGGCTTCAACAGTCTTGCCGTCCGGGGTCATAAGAACCGAAGTCATGAGGCCAAGCGAGCCAAAGCCTTGAGCAACGATGTCGGACTGGACGTCGCCGTCGTAGTTCTTACAGGCCCAGACAAACCCGCCGGACCATTTCAGAGCTGCCGCGACCATGTCGTCGATCAGGCGGTGTTCGTATGTGATGCCCTTTTGCGCGAACTTGTCCGCGAACTCTGCATCGAAGATCTCCTGGAAGATATCCTTAAAGCGTCCGTCGTAAGCCTTCAGGATGGTGTTCTTGGTTGAGAGGTAGACCGGCCAACCGAGGTCCAAGCCGTAATTCATGCACGCCCGCGCGAAACCGCGAATCGATTCATCCAGGTTGTACATGCTCATGGCCACGCCGCCCGCGGGGAAGTCGAAGACCTCGTGGGTAATGGTTTCGCCGCCATCGGAGGGTTGGAAAGTCATGGTCAGCTTGCCGGGGCCTTGAACAACCATATCCGTGGCGCGGTACTGATCGCCAAAGGCATGACGGCCGATGACGATGGGCTGGGTCCATCCCGGCACGAGGCGCGGTACGTTGTTCATGATGATCGGCTGACGGAACACGGTGCCGCCCAGGATGTTCCGGATCGTGCCGTTCGGTGAACGCCACATTTTTTTCAGCTTGAATTCCTCAACCCGGGCTTCGTCAGGGGTGATGGTCGCGCACTTTACGCCGACGCCGTATTCCTTAATGGCATTGGCGGAATCAATGGTGATCTGGTCGTCCGTCGCGTCACGGCTCTCAACCGAGAGATCATAGTATTTAAGATCAACGTCCAGATAGGGCAGGATCAGGGTCTCTTTGATCTTTGCCCAGATGATGCGGGTCATTTCATCGCCGTCGAGTTCAACGATGGGGTTTTGGACTTTGATCTTAGCCATATGCTCCTCCGGAATTACGCCTGAAACGCCTCGTTCCGGCATGTCGCGCGGTGAGGCCGATATCGAAAAGTCGGCGGAAACATAGCAGCCTTTTACGCCCACGCAAGGCGACTGACCTCGCACCTGCAAAAAGTCGCAGAATTGTTATGAAAACGGGCGCTTGAACAGCTCTTCAGCGAGACAGAAAGGAAGCTCGACAGTTTTCACAGATCGAATGAAAAAGTGTGAAAGAGTTTATGATTCAAGGGGTTTGCGTGGGATCTTACCCTAAAGACGCGAACTGTCCGGCTTTACCCTGCTGTCCGCGGCGGACGCAATTGCAGAAAAGACACCTTCGACATCATCTGCGAGTGCGAAGAGAGAAGCGGGGTCGTTGTGAAGATATCCGCCTTCAACCTGACGCCCGATCATTTCCATCAAAGGGTCCCAAAAGCCGTAGAGGTTCAGCAGAACGATGGGCTTGTCGTGCAGGCCGAGCTGTTTCCAGGTAATGATTTCAAAGGTTTCGTCAAGTGTGCCGAGACCGCCCGGCAAAACGCAGAAGGCGTCGGATCGTTCGAACATTTTCTGCTTCCGGACGTGCATGGAATCGACCACCACCATTTCCGTTACGCCGCTGTGTGCCGCCTCGCGATCCTTGAGATGCTCAGGGATGATCCCGATCACCCGTCCGCCTGCGGACAGCGCTCCATCGGCGGCCGCGCCCATCATGCCGGAATGACCGCCACCGTAGACAAGATCTATCGCTTTTGTGGCGGCTGTGCGGCCAAGTTCATCTGCCGTCTCAAGATGACGAGGGTCGACGTCCTGGGAAGCACCACAGTAAATGCAGAGCGCTTTAATCTCGGGCATGAAGGGGGTGTCCTTGTATTGTTATGTGAAGCAGGTGTTTTGCCGGACCATGCCAAATCCGCTTGGCAAACCGCACAGATTTACCGAATCGGACCTGAGTTTGAAGCCTGCAAGCATGCCTTTGGAAAAGCTATCAAATGCCGGAAACTGGTGCAGTTAATGTTCTACCTTAAAGCATGCGAGCAGGCCGTTCCTCAGAAAAAAGCGTTAGCATTTTGATATTACAAGGCTTTCGGCTTCAGCGCTCGGCGCATTGGGGGACTGGCTAAAGGATCGGGTGATGTAATTGCATACACGGGGGCAGCGTACTAGGCTAGTGCCTTAAGAAGGGAGTCGGGCGTGTGCGTTTTCTTGGTCTCGTAGCTGTCGTCGTAATCGCGATATTTGCGGCGGCTTTTGGCGTTTACCATTGGCTGGGTGGCAGTTCTGACACTGCTGTCCAGATTGCGAGCTCCGAGTCTTCTTCTACAGGTTCACAGGACAAAAACCGGCCGGATAGCCCGGCCTTGCAAAGTGGGGCTGAAGGAACCCCGACCAGCAATGCGGCGGGCAATGGACCGGCGTTATCAAGTGAAGCTGCGTTATCAAGTGATCCCGGCAGCACATCTTCCGCAACCAGCGAGGACGCAACCAGCGCCGAGTTGGATGGGGCTCAACCGCGACCGGTTCAGACGCAATCAGGTGATACGGTCTCAAGCGAGGCGAATTCAGACAGGCCGGGGGCTGGTGAGCCGGTTTCCGGCGAACCAGGTTCGACCCGGCCTACGGCACCTCAAGTTGTTGCCCGGGTGATAGAAAAGGCGGAGATTGAAGCAGCTACGAGACCGGCCGGCGACGCGCCTTCTTTTGATGTTGTCCGCGTAGAAAAAAGCGGTGAAGCCATCTTGGCCGGGCGCGCACCAGCGGGAAGCGAAGTCACGATTTACGACGGAGATACGCCGCTGGGTATTGTCACGGCCGACTCTCGTGGCCAGTGGGTGCTGGTTTTGGAGATTCCTCTCAGCCCTGAAAGCCACAGCCTTGGGATTACCGCACGTCTGCCCGATGAAGCGCCGATTGAGTCGGCAGAGCTCGTGATCGTTGCGGTACCCGAGCCCGAAGACTCTGTGCTGACGGCCGATGGCACGCTAGCTGGCAGCGGGCAGTCGCAGACCGAGGCGGCTGGCGAGGTTGCCGTACGGGTCGACGCGGGTGATACCGACAGAAGTACCGTTCCAGATGACACCGCCGACAGCGGCGATGTGCCCGACAGCCTGGTTGCGCCGAGCCCGATTGCGCCCAATCAGGTCGCTGCGGCGGGTGCGGGCGTCAGTGAACCAATTGCCGTTGTCGTGCCGCGCCGGGGCAGCGGTCCGGCACGGATACTTCAGAAACCCAATGCCGCCGGCGAGGGTATCGGAAACGGAAGTCTGTTTCTCGACTCCGTGGACTATGATGATGACGGGCGTGCGGTTATCGGGGGACGGGCGAACGCGGGCGCGGCTCTCATTGTCTATCTCGACAATATCCCGATAGGCGAAGCCTTGACCGGCGCCGACGGCCGCTGGGCCATGACCCCCGAAGACCTGGTTCCGGTTGGGCTGCATCGGTTGAGGGTCGACCAGGTCGAGAGCGATGGCAAGGTGCTGGCGCGGGTTGAAACGCCCTTCTCCAGGGCGGAGAACGTCGCCAGCAATCCGGACGAGGACTTTGTGACCGTGCAGCCGGGCAACAGCCTCTGGCGGATTGCCCGTACGACCTACGGCCAGGGAACGCGCTACACGGTCATCTACGAAATCAATAAGGAACAGATTCGCGATCCTGATCTGATCTACCCAGGTCAAATTTTCCGCTTGCCCAGTGACGGTTAGCGAGTGATGGCAAAGGGTTTTCTGGTCCGCAAGGGATCGCTGACGCTAGGTTGAGCAATAAAGCGGGGGCCGTGTTGGCGAAGGCCGATTCGGCTCCGCACGTTTGCGTTTGACCTGCAGAGAAACCCGACTGCTTTTCAGCGCCGGGAAGAAACGGCAGCCCTCAAAGTCTTTGGGGCATCACGAAACCTGGAGTTACGCAGGTTGAACGACGGTTAGTCCTGAGCGGTGAATCAAGCAAATCAATCGCTGCGAAGATGCGAATTCCCGTGACACCGTGTTTGCGGTGGTTTAGGGCGGTCTCTATGATGCGCTGAGGATTTACAGGTTTCTGTGTGATGGAAAACAATGTGCTGAAATACGTGCTGGTCCCGATAAACCGGGCCGGCTGGCCGTTTATCGCTGGCGCGCTCTTGCTGTCAGTCGTCTTTGCCCTGATCTGGCCGCCCCTGGTGGTGCCCGGTCTGCTTCTCTCGGCGTTCTGCACATACTTTTTTCGCGACCCCGATCGCTACGTGCCGGTGCGGCCCGGGCTGGTCGTCAGTCCCGCCGATGGCCTGGTTTCTGCGGTTGAACCCGCCACGCCGCCAGCGGAACTCGGCATGGGCGACGTGTCGCTGATGAGGGTCAGCATTTTCCTGAGTGTTTTTGATGTGCACGTCAACCGCATCCCGACCGGTGGTGAAATCACGGAGTTGGCCTATCACGAAGGGGCCTTCCTTAACGCAGCCGAAGATAAGGCCTCTGATCTCAACGAGCGTCAGTCGGTGCGCATGAAGACGACGGACGGCCGTGATATCGTGTTCGTGCAGATTGCCGGATTGATCGCAAGACGGATCATCTGCACCTTGAAGCATGGACAATCGGTGCGCGCCGGCGAGCGCTTTGGCTTGATCCGTTTCGGCAGTCGCACGGATGTTTACCTGCCTGATGGTGTCGCGCCCATGGTTGCTGTCGGGCAGCGGATGATTGGTGGCGAAACCGTGATCGCCGATCTGACGTCGGACGAAGAGATCCGGGTAGGGGAGATTCGATAGATGGTGAGGCGTCGGCGCCGCCTGCGCGGGCTTTCGATCAATCGGCTGATTCCCAATGCAATCACCCTGATGGGGCTCTGCGCCGGCATGACCGCGATCCGTTGGGCGCTTGAGGAGCGCTGGGAGGTGGCAGTCGCCGCCGTGGTGGTCGCAATGGTCATTGACGGTTTGGACGGGCCGGTCGCGCGTTTGATGAAAGCCACGAGTGAATTCGGCGCCCAACTCGATTCCCTGGCCGACTTTGTCAATTTCGGCGTGACACCGGCGATTATCGTCTATCTTTGGGCGATGCATGAACTGGGTGGACTGGCCTGGGCTCTGGCACTGGTCTATGCCATGTGCTGTGCGCTCCGGCTCGCGCGCTTCAATGCGGGGCTTAATCAGGAAGACGCTCCTGCCTGGTCCAGCAAGTTCTTTGTCGGGGTTCCGGCCCCTGCCGGTGCCGGGCTCATGCTTCTGCCAATGGTTCTCAGCTTCAAACTCGGCGATGACATCTTCCGCTCCCAGCTTCTGAACGGCGTTGTTTTCATCGGGGTTGCGGCGCTGATGGTCAGCCAGATTCCGACCTATTCTTCAAAACGGATTAAAGTGCCGCTAAGGTCTGTCGGTTTTGTGCTGATCGGTGCCGGCGCTTTTGCGGCTTTTCTCTTCAGCACACCCTGGGTAACCCTCAGTGTTGCCGGGTTGGCTTACCTCGTGAGTATTCCCCTGGCACAGATCTCTTTTCGGAAGATGCGGTCCGCGATGCCTGAGATCCTTGAGCCGGATTCACCAGACTCCGAGAACGATGACACGGATCCTTCTGGTCCGCGTCCTGATGAGCCCGGTTCCCGCTAGGGATATCTGAGGCGACAACTTTAAACGCCGGCCAGCGTCGTGGGCTGGAAAGCGGACATGGGGCAGGGGCGCCGAAATGCTGGATGCCTGGATGCGGAGTCGGATCGATCCTCCGCTGAATAGAATTGGACGTTTGGCGGTCGGGGCCGGTCTCCGTGCAAATCACGTAACCTACACAGGCGTGGCTGTGGGGATCGCGGCTGCGGCTGCGATTGCCCTCGAGGCCTACATCGCTGGCATGCTGTTGTTCTTCGCCAACCGGATCCTCGATGGCCTGGATGGTGCGGTCGCGCGTCACAGCAAGCTGACAGACTTTGGCGGCTACATTGATATCGTCGGCGACTTCGTGATCTACGCAGTCTTCGTGTTCGGATTTGCGCTCGCTCGGCCGGAAGAAAATGCCGTTGCAGCCGCATTTCTGATCCTGTCGTTTGTCGGCACGGGATCATCTTTTCTTGCGTACGCGATCTTTGCGGAAAAGCGGAACATCACCACGGACATCCGCGGCCGCAAATCACTCTTTTATCTGGGCGGCCTGACCGAAGGCAGCGAGACGATTGCGGCCTTCGCACTGATGTGCCTTTTCCCGAGTTACTTCGCGGTGATCGCCTGGATCTTCGGAGCGCTTTGCTGGGTCACCACCGTGACCCGTGCCGTGGCCGCCGCTGGTAGTTTTACCGACGGTCCCCGGCAATAAGGTCTGTGACACTCTGCGCCTTATTCGGCGATCGCAGGGACTTCATCGCCGCCGCCTTTGCGTCCTCTCGACAGATCGGGAAAGCCGGGCAGCTTCCCACGTGCACTGTCCGCTTTATCGCCACCGTCTGATGCGAAACGCACGCGCAGCTTTTCCCGCAGCATCAGCGCGCAGGGCGTAAAGAGCAGCGTCAGGACTGTCGCGAAGCTCAGTCCGAACACGATGGCCGAAGAGAGCTGAGTCCACCACTGCGTGGAGGGTGCGCCGACCTGTACGACACGCGATGCGAAGTCGATGTTCACGGCCAGCACCATCGGCATGAGACCGAGGATCGTCGTGATGGTCGTCAGCAGCACCGGCCGCAGACGCTGGGCGCCGGTCCGCAAGATCGCCTCTCGAACCGGAACGCCAGTCTCGCGAATACGATCAAAGGTATCGATGAGCACGATGTTGTTGTTCACAACGATACCGGCGAGGGCAATCACACCAATGCCTGACATGACGATGCCGAACGGCTGGTTGGTGATCAGCAAACCCATCATCACGCCGATCGTCGACATGATCACGGCCGTAAGGATCAGGAAGGCGCTGTAGAAGCTGTTGAACTGCGTAACCAGAATGATCGCCATCATGAACAACGCGACGATAAAGGCCTTAACAAGAAACTCCTGAGCCTGTTTCTGCTCTTCATCCTCACCTTTAAAGGTGATCTCGACGCGCTGGTTGATATCGGCTGTCTGCAGCCACTCGCGCACTTCGGTGACCTTGTCATCGGCAAGGATGCCCGGCGCAACGTCGGCCTTGACGGTCATAACCCGGTTGCCATCGGTCCGGCGCAGTAAACCGACCTTTGGCTTGGGCGTACGGGTGACAAAGTTCGAAATCGGAATTAGACCGGCATCCGTCTGAATACGGATATGGTCGAGTTGATCGATGTTGCGGTAGATCCGCGGCAGGCGCACAACGATGTCGATCTCTTCATTGCTGTCGTCGGGCCGGAATTCGCCCAGTTTTGTGCCATAGGTGACCATGCGCACATAGCTGCCGATCAGCGTCACATCCGCGCCGAACCGCGCGGCCTGCGCCCGGTCAACCGCGAGCTGCCATTCGATTCCGGGCACCGGCCGGCCGTCTTCGATGTCGACGAGACCGCCCAGTTGCGACATGGCTTCGGCAATCTGACGGGCAACCGGTTCGATCTCGTTGGGGAAGGCCGAGGAAATCTGCACCTGCACCGCCTTGCCGACCGGTGGGCCGGCTTCTTGCTTGCGCGGCTCGACGAAGATGCCGGCCAGAGGCGTGGTCCGCTCACGGATATCGGCAATGATTTCATCGGCGGGCCGTCTGCTGAACCAGTCGGTAAATTCGAGTTGAATGACCCCGATCAGGTCCTCTGCCTCATCATCACTTGTTCCGGATGACGCCATGCTTTTGGCAAAGATCGTGTGGAATTCGCCGTATTCCCGCTGCAGCCCGATCACCTGGTCTTCCACCTGACGCAGCAGGCTGTCGCGCTCCTCAACGGAGAGGTTCCCGCGGCCATGTATCTGGAGAATAACGTTCTCAGGCTCGACATCCGGGAAAAACTCGACGCCCTTTCCGTACACTCCGTAGCTGACCTGCGCGGCCACCAGCATGAGGACCGCAACCGTGATCACGATTGCGGGGTGCCGAAGCGCGGTTTGAAGGACACGCAGGTATGTCCCGGTGAAGCCTTTCACGCTGTCGGGCTCGAACTCGGCATCGGCGGCGAGGGATTGATCTGCTCTCTCTTCAACCGGGCGCACGGCGTTCAGGCTCTGGTAAGCCATGCGTCCGAGCTTCAGCCCGATGTAAAGACCGAGCGCGACACCGGGCAGTCCTGCGAGCAAGGAGAATTCCATGGGCGTTGCCGGACCCAGGCCAATCGCCGAAGACAAAGCCGGTATGCCTTTCGCGAAAATCAGGCCGCCGAGCGCGGTCGACAGAATGGGCAGCAGGAAGCGCATGAACCCGGCGAGGTTTGCCCCCAATGCCGGGATAAAGATCAGCGCCATAAACAGGGAAGCGCTGAGAGTCGCGATCAGTGTGATCGGCAGAAACTTCATGAATTCACCGACCACGCCAGGCCAGAACATCAGCGGCAGAAAGGCGGCGAGGGTTGTCGCCGTGGCGGCAATAATGGGCCAGGCCATTCGTTTCGAAGCCAGGGCGTAGGCTTCTTTGGGCGTAAAGCCCTCACTCATTTTCCGGTCGGCGAATTCCGTAACCACAATTGCGCCGTCGACCAGCATGCCGACGGCCAGGATCAAGCTGAAGAGAACCACCATGTTTACGGTGAAGCCGATCGCGTAGAGCACCAGGATGCCGGCCAGAAAGGAACCAGGGATCGCGATGCCGACCAGCCCGGCGGACCGCAGACCCAAGGCAGCGACGATGACGACCATCACCAGCAGGATCGCGCTGATGACGTTGTTCTGCAGATCGAGCAGATTGTTGCGGATGTCATTGGATTTGTCCTGGCTGAAGGACACCACAACATCTTCAGGCCAGAACTTCTGTTCGGCTTCGACGACCTTCCGCACATTTTCAATGGTCTCGATAATGTTTGAGCCGGTGCGTTTCGAGACTTCCAGAGCAATGGCCGGGCGTCCGTTGGTGCGGGCATAGCCGTCGCTGTCTTTAAAGGTCCGGCGCAGAATGCCCACGTCACGGAAATGCACGATCGCGTCGCCGTTGACCTTCAGCGGCATGTTCAAAATGTCGTCGGATGTCTCGAAAAGACCGGGCACCTTGACGGAGAAGCGGCCCTGACCCGTGTCCACCGATCCGGCTGCGATCACCCGGTTCGAGCGTGACACCAGGTTGATGATATCGGTGACGTTCAGATTGTAGCTCTCGAGTGCGAGCGGATCGACGACAAGCTCGACCAGTTCGTCCCGGTCACCCGCAATCTTCGCTTCCAGAACCGTTCCGATTCCTTCAATCTTGTCCTGCAGGTTGCGTGCGAGCTGCAGCAGGGTGCGTTCCTGGACGTTTCCCGACAGGGAGACAACCAGGACCGGAAAGAGGCTCAGGTTGACTTCGTTGACGCTGGGCTCATCGGCGTCGTCCGGCAATTCAGGTTTCGCAATATCAACCTTTTCGCGCACATCAGCGATGGCGATATCGACGTTAAAGCCGGCTTCGAACTCGAGCAGAACATTGCCGCCGCCCAGATAGGCGGTGGAGCGCATTTCCTTGACGCCCTCGACGTCGCGCAGCTCCTGTTCCATCGGCTTGATCAAGAGCCGCTCGGCATCCTCTGGCGAGATACCTTCGTGGGACAAACTGACATAGAGGATCGGAATGTTGATATCCGGTTCCGACTCCTTGGGGATCGTGATGTAGGCATAGGTGCCCGACATCAGGATCAGGACAAGAGACGCGATAACGGTTCGCGAGTGCGAGACGGCTGCCTCGATAATGGCGTTCACGAATTGCTCCCGATCTCAATGGGCTCAAGCGTTTCTTCATCGATCGGTAAAACCTCCTGCCCATCCGTGACAAACTCCTGTCCAACGGTGATCAGGGTAATCTCGTCAGGCAGACCCGAGAGCCACACACCGGTCGCGCCGTTGGCAACGATGCTCGCCGGAATGAAGGTCACCAGGTTGTCTTTATCGACGACTTTAACGCCGACTTCGCCGCTATCCGTGAGTGAGAGAATTGCGGGAGAGACCAGGTGGGCCGAAATCTCCTGCAGCGGAAGGCGCACGTCGGCCGACAGGCCGTCGGGAATCTTCAGGTCCGGGTTCGGGACTTCGATCTCAACGCGAAAGGTTCGTGTCTGCGGATCGGCCACCGCTGAAACGAAGCGGATTTTGCCTTCGACCTCGTCGCCGGTGATCAGGCGGGCATAGCCTGGCTCGCCCACAGAGAGCTGCTTGATCGAACGTTCGTTGATCTGGGTCACGATGAGGATCGGATCGAGGTCGACAACTTTGGTGATGGGATCGCCTTTGTCGATGAAGTCGCCGATCTCGACCATGCGCTCGTCAACGAAACCGTCAAAGGGAGCCCTGATCACGATGTTTTCCAGGGCGACTTTGGCGCGCTGCACGGCGGCGCCTGCGGCTTCCAGGTCGGCCTTGGAGGCTGCCAGCTGCGTTTCAGCCCGGAAGCCTTTCTTGGAAAGCTTGCGCGCGGCCTCGTATTCGATCCGGCGTTGTTCGTAGAGTGCGCGTGCTTCATCGAGCATGGCGGGCCGCTCTTCCGGTGAAAGCCGGACCATCACTTCTCCGGACTCGACGCTCCCACCGCGTTGCGCGTTCAGTTCAACGACCCTGCCGAAGGTTTCGGCCTTTACGTTGACTTTACGCACAGCTTCCGTGCTGCCGCGCAAAACAACATCGACCCTGTAAGGGGTCGCGGTTTGCTTGCGAACGCGCACGGAGGCAACGTTTGCGCTGGCTTCCAGGTTCGCCGGCGGCTTTTGAACTTCGGGCCCGCTGTCGCTATGCCCGATCTGCCCGGATGCAATCCATCCGACCGCGGCCAAACCCAGAAGACTTGCGATGACGATTGAACGTTTCATCAGTGGATCCGTTTTGCTTTTGCTATGAGGCGCGTTGGCTTCATGAAAATCTCGCTCCTAGGCTGACGCCGTGCGGGTGAGATAGGAAGTTGTCTGCGGCGCGTTTTTGGCCTGATCTGCCTCTATCTCACGAAGCAACTGATCCATATTCGCTTTTAAGTAAGAGATTTCGGCCTGATAGTGCGCAAGTCCAAGTCCATGGGTGAAACGTTCACCGGCAGGACGGATGGAGAGTTCGCAATCCTGCATGCGCGCAACCACACCCTCGTACCAGGCGATCCGCCGCTCCAGGATCGCCCGCAGGAAATCCGCGGGAATCAACTGGGCGAAGAAGGTCATGAAGTAAAAATCGGAGTTGACCTTATCGGGCGAGGGCGGGACGACCAATGCATCGAACAATGCCGCCCGACCGCTTTCGGTGATGGAATAGACTTTTTTGTCCGGCCGCTTTTCCTGACTCATCTGGTGGCAGTCGACCAGCTTTTCGGCTGAAAGCTTCGCCAGCGCCGGATAGATCGAGCCAAAGCTCGCGTCCTGAAAATGGCTGAAGGGGCCTTCTTCGCAGGCCTTCTTGATCTCATAGCCGCTTGCGTCGCCGCGGCTGAGGACCCCAAGACAGAGTGTTTTTACATCCATTCACCTGGTCCTAATGCAATCTGGTCCGGCGTCTCAACTGCGCGTTTCGTCACAGGATAAAGGCCGGAGTCTCGATACGTCGAACATATATATTGCAGTTCGATATAGGTGACGCCAGCATTATGTCCAACCGATATAGGTGTATCTGCTGTGCATCAAAAGCATGGCTGCAAAAAGAACACAGGATTTTAGAAAAATATTGTTTAAAAACAATTATTTGAGATCTTGTTTCTGCTCAGATAGGGTTGGGCTTCAGATGAATCGCAGGGTCGGTCATGGCGATCAATTTCTACAGCTCGGTTTCCGGATTACAGGCGCAGAGCAAGCGCCTGGCGGTGTCCGCAAACAACGTAGCCAATATATCCACGGCGGGGACGCCGGGGGTAACCGAGGGCGAGAACGCCGTCTATAAGCCGCAAGAGGTGATCCAAACCACGACAGCGGGCGGCGGGGTGCGTGCGGAAACGCGTCCGGTCCAACCTGCGTCTGTTTCGGCTTATGCGCCGCAAAATCCCCTCGCGAACGACGAGGGTGTCGTCGATCTGCCGAATGTCTCTCTTGAGGCTGAGTTTACCGACCAGTTGCTTGCGAAGCGCGCCTATCAGGCGAATGCGTCCGTCATTAAGACTCAGGATGAAATGCTGTCCAGCTTAATGGATATTAAGAGTTAGCGCGAAAGGCAGCGCCCGTCACGGCTGCAGAAGTTTCCTGCAAAACCTGCGGCAGACGCTGGATGGTCGAAGGTGATTGACCAGGCATTAACCCCGTCTCTTAGCGACATCCTAACTTTCATCGTTCATGCTTTACCATCGGGAAACGAGCGCTTTTAAAAATTCGAGGGATTGAGGCCGTGGTTGCAAATAACCAGCATGTCAAGGGTGGAGAGGTCGTGTCTCTCAAGAACGATGAGGACAGAAGGCTGTTCAAACGCGCCTATGTCGTTGTCTCGGGGCAGGTGTCCGACCAAGCTGAACATGAGTTAAAGATAGACTGTGTCATACTCAATCTTTCGGCCAGCGGCGCGAAGGTCCGTTTCGACGACCCGCTGATGAGCGATCAAATCAAGAGCATTACTCTGGCCGGTACAGTCGAGTTCGAGGTTGAGGTGGCCTGGACCAGCGGCGTCTTCGCAGGTCTGAAGTTCCTCGATACACCTGAGAAAGTCGCAAGTGTTTTGGCTGGCGTTTTGCCCGAAGGCTGTCTTGAGTTTAAAGTTTCCTGACTTTGCGGGGCAGAGAATTTCATGTCTATAAATTCTCCATGCATAGACTCTCGCCCACAAATTCCGACCTCTCTGAAGTCTTATCCGACCGGGATTGAGTTCGCTTCGCGACGCTTGTGAAAAGGCGATCCGCACATCAGCGAATCGGCATTTCAAATCTCACTGAAAAACCGCGTTTGCCTGTAGAATATTCTCGCAAACCCTCATTTTTGTAATATCCGCAGAAGATTCTCTGAAAATCAGTTCTTTTTGGGGCAAGTCTGGCAGTTTTTGTTTCATTAGGGTTAAAATCAGGCCATTCATAATACATCTAGGAGGCGCCACGCTGGTCGTTGACCAAAGCATGCCGGCGCGAATGACCGGAGACCATTGATGGCCAGAAAACCTGTTTCTGCAAAACCAAAAACTTCCAATACAAATTCCACATCTCCAAAGCCTGCCGCTCCGAAGCGTACCCCGTCAAAGACCACAGCTCCAAAAGCAGCAGCTTCGAAAACCACTGCGGCAAAGGCGCCCAAAAAACCTGCGGCAAAACCAGCAGCCAAAGCCGGCGTCACGGCGAAATCAACACGCGCGAAAACCACAGCTTCGCGAACTGCGCGCCCTGCGAGAACAACGGCTGCCCGTTCAGCTGCGGCAAAAAAAGCGACCACCTCGCGCGCTGCTAAGCCGGCGACATCAACGCGGCCCAAGGCGACTGCAGCCGCTAAGCCAGGATCGACGTCCGCGGCAAAGGCGCCGGCGGCCCGGCGGACGACTGCTGCGAGGAAGACGCCGGTTGCGACAAGAGCAGCGGCAGCCAAAAAAACAACGCCTGCAGGCAGAGCAGCCCCGGCTAGAAAGGCACCGGTGGCACGGAAAGCTGCAGCGCCGAAAAAAGCACCCGCGGCCCGAAAGACGGCTGCGACGAAAGCACCAGCTGCGTCCAAGGCATCCGTGACCCGCGCGAAAACAACCACCGCCAGGAAGGCGGCGCCGGCAGCGGCGAAATCAGCAGCCGGCGCAGCGAGAAAGGCGGGGCCAGCTAAAACTGCGGCAGCAAAGGCAAAGGCGAAACCGGCTGCGACAAAGCGGACTGCCACCACGGCCAGCCGCAAGGCGGCTCCAGCCAAGGCTAGCCCGGCTAAGGCTACCCCGGCCAAGGCTACCCGGGCCAAGTCTGCCGCGGCGAAAGCAAAGGCCGTTCCAGCTAAAGCTGTGAAAGCGAAGGCTGCGAAACCCAAGCCGACGAAGGCCAAGGTCACGAAAACCAAGCCGGCGAAAGCAAAGACGGCCAAAGCTAAACCCGCGAAGGCTGCCAAGGCCAAAACGGTGAAAGCCAAAGCCACCAAGCCCAAACCCGTTAAAGCCAAGACGGCGAAACCCAAGGCGGCAAAAGCCAAGACTGGAACTTCAAAGACGAAGGCCGGTAAAGGCGATTATTCGGTTTCCCTCAGCGTGACGGACGGCCGGGTAAAATCCGTGATCGCATCTGCTTTTATGAAACGCGGTCAATAACGCGATGACTCCGGACTGCGCCCTGCTCTGCGCGGAAGAGCCCGGGGAGGGTGCGTCGCAAATTGCATTATAGAGCAACCCGCGCCGTAGCTTGTGCGTTGGTTGTAAGTCCGAGAAAACGGGGCCAATCGGCCCCGTTTTCTTTACCGCTGGCCGCTTCTTTACCGCTGGCCGCGTTTTTCTTGCCGCCGGCAGCGCACGGGAAGCGGCGGCCGGATCAATCGGGAAGCTTGACCTTGCCAAGTTGTTGGGACACGTGGAAGCAGTGCCCTTTGTCGCAATAACGCACGGCGCCTGTATTAATATTCACCACGTAGGCGACGCCGTTGCTCGAAGCGACCGCATACTGATCGTCCCGCTGCTGCGATTGAGCAGGTTGGTCTACGACGACGAACATGCCAAGCAGAAGTAATGCGCAGCCAAAAATGATCCGTTCAGTCATATTCAGAACTCCTAATTCCCTGGTTCGAGGACACTGTTTTCCCGCTCGTTCCCGGAGCGGTACTCGCGCCTCGCGTTGCTGTTGTTCGCGGGGCAAGTGGTGCGGACCGACATGGAGTTTGCCGGAAGAGCCGGTATCCGGTTGTTCACATGCGCGCTATTGGTCGTTTCCTTGCCTCGCTTCTGCGCTATATTAGACCTAATCCAGCATGAGGGCCTGTGGAATTTGGCGGCAGGAAGCTGCGGACGGCTCTGAAGGGAAACGAGATAGGAGATCCGGGGTTATGGCAGCGTTAGAAGCGGCGAGCGTCGACAAGGTTGGTTTGGAGCTCCAGGCGATCCTCGGTGACAGGGTCAGCCGGTCTCAATCGGTCCGGGACCATCATGGCAAGGATGAGTCCTGGCATCACCCCGTCGCGCCCGACATTGTCGTCTTCCCTCATTCGACAGAGGAAGTTGCCGCCATCGTCAAGATCTGCGCGGAACACGGCACACCGGTTATTCCCTTCGGTGCCGGCACTTCTCTGGAGGGGCATGTCATTGCGGATCGGGGGGGCGTCTGCATCGATCTTATGCAGATGGACCAGGTTCTCACGGTCAACGCGGAAGACCTGGATTGCCGCGTACAGCCCGGCGTGACCCGGAAACAGCTCAATAGTTATTTGCGTGACATGGGACTCTTCTTCCCCATCGACCCTGGCGCCAACGCGTCGATCGGCGGTATGACGGCAACCCGGGCGAGTGGGACCAACGCGGTGCGTTATGGCACCATGCGCGAGAACGTTCTCGCCCTGACCGTCGTTTTGTCGGACGGACGCATCATCAAAACCTCGCGCCGCGCCCGGAAATCGGCAGCGGGCTACGACCTGACACGTCTATTCGTCGGCTCTGAGGGAACGCTGGGTGTCATCACCGAGATTACCTTACGGCTGTACGGGATCCCGGAGTCCATTACCTCTGCCGTGGTTTCCTTCCCCGATTTGAAGTCGGCTGTGGACTCGGTTATCTCGACGATCCAGATGGGTATTCCCATCGCGCGCATCGAGCTGCTCGACAAATTGCAGGTCCAGGCCTGCAACAGCTACTCGGGCCTTGGGCTGGCGGAGCAACCCACTCTCTTCCTCGAATTTCACGGAACGACGGCCGGGGCCGAGGAGCAGGCCAAACTGGTAGGTGAGATCGCAGGTGAATTCGGCGGCAGCGATTTTCAATGGACCGGACAGCTGGAAGAGCGCAACAAGCTCTGGGAAGCGCGGCACAATGCTGCCTACGCGGCGCAGTCCCTGCGCCCAGGCTGCCAGCTCTGGGCAACGGATGTCTGCGTGCCGATCTCGCGCCTGGCGGACTGCATAATGGAAACCCAGGCAGATCTGGAAAACAGCTATCTGATCGCACCACTGGTGGGTCATGTCGGCGACGGCAATTTCCACCTCACACTCCTGATCGATCCTGAGAAGCCTGAAGAGCTGGAAGAGGCCAACAGGATCAACGATCGTTTGGTTATGCGGGCGCTTGCCATGGAGGGAACCTGCACGGGCGAACATGGCATCGGCAGCGGTAAGATGAAGTTCCTGCAGGCAGAGCACGGCGACGCGGTTGCCGCCATGCGCACCCTTAAACTTGCCTTCGACCCGCAGAACATCATGAATCCAGGCAAGATTATTTCTCTCTAGGCCCGCAACAGCTCGGATTGCCCGGACAGGCAACCAGAGCATCGCATCACCTCAAATCGACAAGGGCCGTCTGGGCGGCGGCGAAGGCACGGCTGCCGCCCTGCGCCGAGTTTGCTACTTCACATTGAAAATGGCTTGCTGGGATTTGCCTGTGGTGCCGGGAATCCTCAGGATGAAGGTGCCGGGACGAATTGTGACAAAAGAGATTTCTGCCGTGCCTTCGTCATCGAACTCGAGGCTGTCGATGCCCAGCGGGCGTATTTCGATGTCGTTGATGACCACCTCATTCACCCAGACATTCCGGAAAAACTCCGCGCCGCTGATCGCGATTTCGGCGGAGCCATCCGCGATGATTTCAAGCCGGTAGTACTTTCCCGCCTCCAGCTCGTAAGGCTTTTCAATCATTGGTTTTCCGGACGCCAATGTGATGGGGTCGAGCTCTTGAACGCCGCCGAGCAGGCCGGAGAAACCAAGTTCATGCGCGCTTGCGTTCATGGGGGCGAAAGCAAGGGCTCCAACGACAAAGGCGGTATATAGAGGCTTCATTGAGGCGTTCTCCCGTAGGACTGTTATTCTTCGTGCGTTTGCGGTTTCACTTTGCAGGCTGGAACGGAATTCTCGCTTGGAGTCCCAGCGTGAAACCACTTTAAGTGGCGAAGTCTGGAGATGCCGTGATTGCTTGTCTATTGCCAATAGGTTGTATGAGCCGGGAGCATAGGCCGGTTAAAGCAAGCCCAGCGACCGGAAACTGCTCTCGCCGCTGCGGGTGACGATCAGATGATCATGCAGTTCAATGCCCATGCGGCGCCCGGTCTCCCGGATTTCCCTGGTCATATCGATGTCGCCCTGTGAGGGCGTGGCGTCGCCGGAGGGATGGTTATGGACGAGAATGATGGCACTGGCGGAAAGCTCGAGAGCGCGTTTCACGACTTCGCGTGGATAGACCGGTGTGTGGTCGACGGTTCCGCGTTGCTGCTCTTCGTCGGCGATCAGGCGGTTCTTGCGGTCGAGGAACAAAACCCGGAAATGCTCGATGGTGGAACGGCCCATGACGCTCCGGCAATAGCCCACCAACTGAGTCCAGGATTCGATCACCGGTTGTTCAAGGATGTCCGTGCGTGCGAGCCGGGTTGCGGCTTCCCGGATGATGAGAAGCGCCGCTGCCGAAGCATCGCCCATGCCGGGCAGCTTCTGAAGATCCCGTGGCGCGGCGGACAGCACGCCCGCCAGGCTGCCGAACTGCGCGATCAGGGCTTTGGCGAGGGGTTTTACGTCGCCGCGCGGTTTGGCACCGAAGAGAAGGAATTCGATAACTTCGTAGTCGCTTAGGGATGCGGGGCCTTGCTCCAGAAGCCTGCGCCGCAGACGTTCGCGGTGGCCATGAAAATGCGGTTTGGACGTATTTGCAGGCGCGCTGTGACCGCCCTCCGCCAATTCATCCATCTTCCGCCGACGCCCCCAATCCGATGCTGTCTTTGCCTCTAACGCCTCAGCTCACTCCGGTCGCACAGCCTCGCTTCAGTCCAGGAAGGGTGGACAGGTCCAGCCTTTCGGTGACTTCGTGAAAATCTCGTAGCCGTCCGCCGTGACCCCAAGCGAATGCTCGAACTGGGCAGAAAGCGAGCGGTCATTCGTCACTGCGGTCCAGCCGTCCTTCAGGATCTTCACGTCCAGGCGGCCGGCGTTGATCATGGGCTCGATTGTGAAGAACATGCCTTCGCGCAGGCGTGTCCCGGTTCCGGGACGGCCATAATGCAGGACGGACGGCGCTTCATGAAATATCCTGCCTAGGCCATGCCCGCAAAAGTCACGTACGACAGAAAAGCGGTTCTTTTCGGCAAAGCTCTGGATGGCAAAACCGATGTCGCCAAGAGTTGCGCCCGGCTTCACGACTTCGATGCCACGCATCATGGCTTCGTAGGTGACCTCAACCAGCCGCTTGGCTTTGATGCTCGGTTTACCGACGTAGAACATCCGGCTGGTGTCACCGTGCCAACCATCGAGAATGACGGTCACGTCGATGTTCAGGGCATCGCCGTTGTGCAGCTTTTTATCTGCGCTGGGAATGCCGTGACAAACCACGTGATTGACCGAGGTACAGATTGATTTCGGAAATCCGCGGTAATTCAGGGGCGCTGGGATCGCGTCGTGGGCGATGATGAAATCATGGCAGAGCCGGTCCAGTTCTTCGGTCGTGACACCCGGAACGACATGCGGCGTAATGAAATCAAGGGTTTCGGCAGCCAGGCGCCCGGCTTTGCGCATGCCCTCAAAGCCGGCAGCGTCATGGATTGTAATCCGCCGCTCCTCTGCGCTCATTTGGAGGGCTAGTTCTTCTGATTCTGCTTGGCCGTACTGCATATCTCTCGTCCTGCGGTTTGTTCCCGTGGGGGTGGTGAAACCTCCCGGACCGTCATCTACGTGGTTATCCCCACTTTATATATCCAGAAGTCTTAAACTTCCAGGAAGTGATCGCTTGAGTCAGCGCCCAAGGCGGCAAAAAGCGCTGAAAGAGCTGAAAACCCTGGAAAGTACGACCGCTATGGTGCCACGCGGAAGCGCGGAGCCACGGGGAAAGCCTCAAACTATTCAAATGTCGATTTCGAGCGCCCGGTTTATGTCTATTGCCTCCGGTGTGACTGTGCAATCATAGCAGACAGTCTCGACACCCCGGGCAAGAGCCCGACGGATTGCGGCCTCGTAGTTGGGGTCGATGTCGCCGGCAACGCTGAGCCTGGTGCAGTCGCTCCGCTGGACCAGAAAAAACATCACGGCGCGGTAGCCTGCCTCGACGGCATCTCCGAGTTCTTCCAGGTGCTTTGCGCCGCGGCTGGTCACGGAGTCCGGAAATTCAGCGAGTTCGGCGCCGCGCTTCAGCGTTACGTTCTTCACCTCGACATAACATGGGCGCTTTGCGCTCTCCGCGGAGCTGTCCTCAGCGGCAGAGGAGAGCAGAATATCAATCCTGGAATTCTTGCCGTACCGCACCTCGCGTTTCAGGTCCAGGTAGCCAGTCAGTTCGGGGATCTTCCCAGCCGCTATCGCATCGGCGACGATCCCATTGGGCAGGCTGGTGTTGATGCCGACCGGTTCACCGTCAGCCGACGCGATCTCCCAGGAGAAGCGAAGTTTACGGGCGGGATTGCGTGCGGGCGAGAGCCAGACCTGCGATCCAGGCACCGCCAGTCCCATCATTGAGCCCGGATTGGCGCAGTGCGCGGTCACGACACCACCGTCCCGCAGCTCCACGTCCGCCAGAAAACGTTTGTAGCGTTTGATCAATCGTCCAGGGATGAGCGGATCTGGAAATTTCATTTTTTTATCCTTCGTCCGGGTGTTCCTGCGGGGTGGCGCTATGTTTCCCGGCCAATTTTTTTACGTCGTTGTGCTGTAAAACTCCGGACATAATTCCCTTATCTTTCCGTTGCTTAACGCGCAGGCTGTGAGGAACAAGGAGTCTTAAGTTTTGTGAGATATATGTGCTGCTTCTTGCTTCGGGATCGTGAAGCGACCAATTTACGTACTACCACTCCCGCATCCACCCGATTCGCCGACAATTATTAGTTCCGAGAGAGTTCCAACATGGCACGGACCACCCCAATTCATCAAATTGTGCCGGCATTGCTCGTGCTTGCGGTCGGGCTGACGGCATGCTCGTCTTTCCAGGATAAACAGTACCAACGTCAGCCCGCAGCCAGCAGCACGCTGGCGACGCCACCTGCGCCGACTGAGCCGGGCAAGCCCGTTGAAGTGCCGCCGACCACCGGCACCTATCCTTACGGGACCGCGAGTGAAACGCCCGAAAAGGGCGCGGCCGGTCAGGGCGAAGCCTTTGTCCGCGCGCCGGACGGCTCTCTTTGGAAAGGCGCTGCCCAGGATGCTGAGGCGCACAATGCCGATATCGAGTCATGTTATCGCTATGCGGCGGCGCAAACAGAAAATGATGCTCGGATTGAACAGGATCGCCGCGCCGTCTACGGCGACGGCTTCAGCGACACACAAAGTGTAGGACTCCTGAGTTCCAAGTTGCGCAGTTATGATCACGAAGCGCGGCGCCGTTCCTTGTTTTCGAGCTGCATGCGCTCCAAGGGTTACGCCGGGCGCTAAATTTTTCTGGAATTCCAGTGCTTAAGGAGGTTTGCTTTGTCTGGCGCCTTCGCATGGGCATGGCGTCCTCGTGCGTCATCCCTTAACATGCGCGCACAACAACTTAGCGACGACGGAAGGATTTCGTTCCGTCTAATTAGCCCGTCTCGTTAACCCGCCTCGACACCCATCGGAAGACTGCTATGCCCTCAGAGTCTGATCATCCCGCTTCTGTTCCTTCCAGCGACTCGGGGACGGCCGGCGAAAAGCGGATCGTGACCGCTTGCCTGATGATAATCGGCAATGAAATCCTGTCCGGCCGGACCAAAGACGCCAATCTTGCTTTCCTGGGAGAGCAACTCAACGAAATCGGCGTACGCCTGATGGAGGCCCGGGTTGTTCCCGATATAGAGGCCGTGATCGTCGACACCTTGAACGAGGTGCGGCAGAAGTTTGATTACGTCTTCACCACCGGTGGGATCGGACCGACCCATGACGATATTACCTCTGCCTGTGTTGCAAAGGCCTTTGGCGTCGAGTGGTCGCTGCACCCGGAAGCGCATGCGCTTCTTAAGGCGCACTACGCCGAGGGAGATCTCAACGAGGCTAGGCTGCGCATGGCCCATACGCCTGAGGGCGCGTCCTTGATCGAGAATCCGATCAGCAAGGCACCAGGTTTTCGCATGGGGAATGTTTTTGTCATGGCCGGGATCCCGCGGGTGATGCAGGCGATGTTTGAGAGTCTCAAATCCAGCCTCTCAGGTGGTGCACCGGTGCGGAGCGTGACCCTCGCGGTGGCGCTGCCTGAAGGCACCATTGCGAAGGGGTTGGGTGAGGCGCAGGACCGCTTTCCCAGCGTTGAAATGGGCAGCTATCCTTATCGGAACGGGGATCGCTTCGGGGTCCGCCTGGTCTTGCGCTCGACCGAAGAAGCAGACCTGGAAGCGGCCGTGGAAGCGGTTGCCGGAAAGGTCCGCGACCTGGGCGACGAGCCTGTTCGCGAGCCATAATCCAACGCCGAGACATTGTGTTCGCCGGGCGTCGTCTTACTCGAAAATCGAAAGTTTCAGTTCCTGTTGTTCCCCCAGCCAGATGGCGTGGTCCCGATGATCCGCGAGATGATCGCCGGTTTCAGTGTGGGTAAAGACAGTCAGACCATTTCGATTGAGAGCCAGCCAGGGAATAATCTCGCTGAAAACCGCTGGCGAGAAAGCCACCTGGTAGCTTCCGGTCGGGTGCGGGCCGACGGGATCATCTCGCCATCTGCCGAGTTCGACGTCGAAGCGTTCCTCGATGGCCACGCGCAAACGGGCGGCTCGGGCCTTCGAGGCAGCATCGTAATAGACGTGGGCGTGATAGCCTGAAATCGACGAGACTTCCTTGTTTTCCTGAGAGTTATCGGTCATTTCGGTTCTGCCTTCTTATCTCTGAGCCTGGTCTTGCTCGCGCAATCGTATGAGCCTGCGGTCAAAGTATGATTCGCAGGTTTAAGGTCTTGGCAAGGCTCAATTTGTACACTCATAAAGCAAGATGGCTTTGGAAGTTTCCTCCGAGGATCGCGAACTCTGTCTGGTTCCTCGGGCATCTGCATGAGTGCGCCTTACCGGCTTACATAGGTGTGGGCGAACTCTTTTGTTTCAATGCAGTGGTGGCCTGGTGTGCCGATGCGCGACCGGAGACCTGCCACAACAAGAAGGCAGCGGGCTCCCTAATCATGTCGAGAAAGACCGATGAAGGCGGTGTGTTGGACCGGCGGACCTTTCCACGGGTTTCAGCGCGTCTGCCGGTAAAACTGCAGACCGGTTGCGGCGCTCAGATTCCCTGCACCGTGATAGATGCTTCGATCAGTGGCGTTCGTCTTGAAACCGAAGCTGAGGTAGAGATCGGAGCAGAGGTGACGCTGATCATGCCCGGTTCAGTGCATTGCGGCGGATGTGTTGTCAGGCTGGAGAAAGGGACGTTGGGCGTGGAGTTTTCTCATGCACCCGAGCGCGTTGCCGAAATGATCTCAGATCTCCTGCCAGGCTTGCAAGCGCACTCAAATTTAAAAACTGCGACATAACATATTGTATTAGAAGTACTTTTACCTCGTCGACGAAGTTGGTGATCCGGAGGGCGCAGGCGCGCGAGGCCAGTTGGGTGGTTGAATCAATAAACGGGAGCCTACCGAATGGAGGCTCCCGTTATTTCGCTTCAGTTCCCGAGGTAAAGCCACGCAAGTGGTTTTCACTTTCGACTCAAATCAACTCTGAATATTCAACTCGGCGTTATGTCGAGGCTTCAACTCAATGTTGCACTGAGTGAATTGGGCGACAGTCCTCTAGGAGTCACCGCACAGGCATTGCGGCGGCTATTTCGTCACCGGTTTACCAGCAACGCAGGCCGTTATACTGCCTCTGATTCAATACTGATGTCAATACACCTATGGTTGTTCGGTGGTAAAAATGCAATTCCGGATAAATGCGCAAAAGCTGATTCTACTCGACGTGGACCTGCTGCGTATCGCCGTCCGCTCAATCTGCGGGCTCGAGTGGTAAAAAAAACACAACCTCGAAGATTACACAGAGAAATTCTCACGAAGCTGTGATACGATTAACTATGCTGACACTGAACGAACTTGCTATTCATAAGGCCCGCCTTCTGAGAGGGGCGGGTGAGCACGACGAGACACGCATTGCCGAACTGGACCGCTTGATCATCGGACAGCATGCGCTGAATCTGGACGATGCTATCATCAAGCTGGAGTTGGCCCGGGAAATGGCGCACAAGCTTGACCGCTCGCTGGATCGCGATTACCAGGACATTGAGGCGACCGGGGAAATCGTTACCCTCATTGACGATGTTCTTCGCGTGCTCAGGCATTAAGGTCCTCTCCAAACTCCCTGATTCGATTGTTGTTTTCTCCTCTGCTATCTTGACGCACGGAAGGGGGCGGCGTGTTATGCCTACGCCGTCGATGCGCGGCCTGCCGTGGCACAGCTCCGCGGACTCTGACTTCGGGTATATCTCAATGAAGCTGGTCATCTTCGATATCGACGGGACATTGGTCAGAAGCGATCCGCACGAAGATCGTCTCTTCTGGCAAGCGCTGGTCGAGGTTTTGGGTGTGCAGAAGGAGCCCTTCGAGTGGAGCAGCTTTAAGCATGTCACGGACAGTGGCATCACTCAGGAAGTCTTCCGCCGGCAGTTCGGCCGCGATCCTGAGGAAACGTCATTGGCGGCTGCCGAAGACCATTTCGGAAGCCTATGGCTAAGGCTTCTTTCGACCCTGCCGAGGGATGAGATCGAAGTACCGGGAGCGAGGGCAATGCTGGCGTACCTGAACGATCATCCAGACTGGAGGGTCGCGATTGCCACGGGGGGCTGGGAACGAACGGCGCGCGCTAAGCTTGGTGGTGCGGATATTGCCCATAGAGAGGTTCCGCTGGGCTGCGCAAATGATGCCCTGGCGCGCGAGGACATTATGGCCATCGCGCAGGCGCGCGCGAAAATTCAAAACGCAAACAAAGACTTCGAGCGCGTTGTTTATGTTGGGGACGGGGAATGGGATGCCAGGACCTGCAGTGCTGTCGGTATGCCTTTGGTGGGAATGGCCATTGCACCAGAGGTTCGCGAACGCCTGAGCGTGCTTGGCGTGAGTCATATCCTCGAGGATTACAGCGATAGGGCTGCAGTGCTCGACGCCCTCGATTCAGCGCGCGTGCCTCCCGCTTGAGCCCTTCGCCCAATAGGGGACGAACCGGGTGAATTTATCTGTCTCAGTCCGCTCGCGGAGCATCACGAGGACGTGACTGTGGCACCTTCCGGGCAGCGATGTGCTTGCATCCGATTGGCTGAGGGCCATGTGACCTCTACCGGCGCAATAAGCCGGATTTAAGAGTTCGATCGGTTTCCGGCACCTCATCGTTTGCTTTAATGCAGGCTGAGGAGCTTTCCTTTCGACGGGTGAAATACGCACGGCCGTCACGCACAGGGAGTTCGCCAAGTCTCTTAACAATTGGACTGCCTTCCTTCGCCTATAAACTGAGGAAGAGGAAGAAGGTTTCTTTGTATCAGATGCTTAGGGCGCAATTTCCTTGTCCGGACTGAATTTGGTTTGGGACCTGACGGTTCTCCGTTACTCTTGCGCGCCGAGACCTCTGAAGACCGATGAAAACTCAGAAACAAATGACAGATACGCACCTAAACCCGGTAAAGTCGGGCCTGCCGGAACTCCTTTCCAGGCTCTGGCGCTTTGCAATGGTGCTGTCTCACAACGAGGAGATCGCCGGCGATTTGGTGCAGGCGACCTGTTTGCGCGCGCTGCAGAGGTCCGAGCAGTTTCAGGAGGGGACACATCTTGATCGCTGGACTTTTTCCATTATGGCCTCACTTTGGAAGAACGAGCTGCGGGCTGAGCGTATCCGGCGCGGCGGGGGCTTTGTCGACGCCGAGGAGGTTCTGGTCTCCGACGGAGCTGAAAAAATAGAAACGAATATTTTGCTGACTGAGGTGTTGGCGGAAGTACAGGCATTACCGGAAGCACAGAGAAGTGCGGTTTTGCTGGTGTACGTCGAGGGTCTTACCTACGCCGAGGCGGCGGCGGCGCTTGAAGTGCCCATTGGCACCATCATGAGCAGGCTTGCGGCAGCAAGGTTCAAGCTTGCTGCCTTGAGACGCGCGGAAGAGGGTGGCCCGAGACGACAAGTGAAGACAGGACAATGACAAGCGAAGTGAACAGCAGGCCCGTAACAGACGAGATGCTCGTCGCCTATGTCGATGGCGAGCTGACGCAGAACGAGCAGACATCGCTCGAGGCGGCGCTGGAAGGCGATGAGGAACTGCGCGCGCGCCTGGCGCTGCTGCAAGACGGCGAACGCCCCTGGGCCGAAGCCTTTGAGGGTCTTCTTGATCAGGCCCCCGTGGCTAAGCTGGAAGCCGCCTTCGCGGCCGCGGCGCATACGCACGCGGAACAGGCTCGGGCGGAACAGGCTGAAACCCCGAACCCGGGCGCGCACCCGGTCGCTGCTGACTCTGAGCGGATCCCTGCAAATGACCATGCTTCGCGCAGTTGGTGGCGTCCGGCCATGGCTGCCTGCATTGCCGTTACCCTTATGGTCGGTTTTGCCGCCGGTTACGGCACCAATGAGGTCCGAAAGCCTCAGATCACGGCGGCCGTGCAGACGGAAGCCGAGATCTGGCGTCAGGCAGTTGCCGACTATCAGGCGCTCTACACCCGCGAGACCCTCTCAACGGCTCAGACGGATCCCACCGCCCAGTCGGCTGGGCTGCTGCGCGTAAGTGAGGCGCTCGGTCTGGCTTTGCCGGACGCGGTTTCGCAGGTTCCGGGACTCGACTACAAACGGGCTCAAATCCTTAAATTCGGCGAGCAGCCTCTCGCGCAGCTGGCCTATCTTTACAAGGACGACATCCCCATCGCGTTTTGCATCGTGCGGCTGGACGATCCGGATCAGGCAGCCAAAAACGAAGTGCGCAGTGGTCTTAACATCGTTCACTGGGCCAAGGACGGTTTCAGTCTGATGGTGGTCGGCGACCTGCCGGTTGACGAGCTCGACAACTTTGCCCGTGAGATCGAGGGTAAGATGATCTGACGGTCTCTTTCCAAGCCGTCGATGCACAAAGTTTCCCACGCCATTTTATCGAACAGCCCATCGAGGCCATCTGCTAGCGGCGACCTTGCCAGGTTTCGGCAAGGTCCGAGTACGTCGGCGCACGGTTTCAACAGAAATGGTGCCTTTAATGCGGAAAAACCAAAGTCTTTATTCGGGAATTTAACGGAGAAGAATATCCAGTTTAACCCCGGTTACTCCTTATTCCCCTTTTTATCGAGGAAATTTTTGAAGCGTTGCACGCCGCTTTCAACGCCCTGCTTGATCGTTTCTTTTTTCGTTCCCGCCACGTCCGCGATTTTCTTGGACAAGGCATTTATAGCTGAATCCCAGAGACCGGCAGCATCCAAAGATGAGGTGTTTTCAAATTGCTTTTCATTCATCACAAGAGAAAAGCGGAGATCAACATCATCCTCACGCTCATTGATGTAATTGGCGATGGGATAGGCAAGGGCTTTGCTAACGAGAGAAGCGCTGTTCGGGGCTTCAACGACAACGCCCTTCAACTGCATGTTCCAATCCATCGCAATTTCAGCAGTTTCACCATATTGCCATTCGTCTTCTACTGAAACGTCGATAGTTCCACTTCGGAACCAGCTAAATGGGGCTTTTCGTACGTACTTGCCGACCAGATCTACAGGGAAGTTATCAAGTTTCCATTTGGTCTTGCGGCCCCCGTCAATCTCTTCTGTGGAAATAATAACCTTATGGCTATTCAGGCTGCCGTCGATATTTGATCTGAAGAAGGTATCGAAAACCGCATATTGACTTCGGAACGGGTCACTCTGGATATGATTTAAGGCCAAGCTCAAAGGCTCAATATCATTTTTATAGAGATCCAGCTCAACGTCATTTATCGCCAGGTCATTGATAACAAATGCCTTATTCGCTTCTAACTTTTTGGGCGGCAAAGCGTTTTCAGTTCTGTTTCCATCGTTCTGTGCAATGTTCGATTTGCCATCGTCATCGGGGGTGTTCGGGTCCGCATCGTTTTGATGCGTCTTATCCCGCAATGCCCCTTTGACGCCCTCCACAGCCAGCGTTTCTATGACGATAGGGTTTGAAAGCAAACTGAACACGTCAATATTCAACCTGGCGCTCTGAACCAAAATGTCGAAATCGAGTCGCTCATGGTTTTCTCTTTGAACCTGCAGCTCTTCCAGCTTTAGCGTGCCTGAAAAGATATCTCCGCTTGCCGATGAAAAAGAGATGTCGATCTTGGTTTTGTCTTCCACTTTGGAAGCAATGAAACGCGCCGTTGGTTCAAATAAAAACGTGTTTACCGCCAGTAAGAAAACAAAAGCGATTAAAAACGAAGCCGCCGCGATTCTGGCCACGACCTTGAACGGGAATTTCCGTTTTGGGCTCACTGCCGCAGGCGCTGGTTTCTCAGGCTTTTTTTTATCCGCCGAAGATGCCGCGAATAGAGTTAACTCAAACGTTAAACCAAGAACCCCCGCCACCAAATTCACGAGAGCTCCAATCGCAGCGAAAACGGGGAATAATAAGAATTCACCTAAAAGAATAATTAGAAGTTCCATGTTTTTTCTTTTTTACACTGTTTAGTATTTTGTGAAAAAGGCATTCACGAGAATTTATCGTATTTAAACGCCCAGAATAAATTCCAACAGCGACAAAACCGGAGAGTTTTGTGAGTGGTGCCCGCTCCCGGACTCGAACCGGGACGGCCTGACGGCCTCAAGATTTTAAGTCTTGTATGTCTACCAATTCCATCAAGCGGGCGCAGGGGCGGAGTCCTGAGCGGATCCGTCCGTCATTTGGCAATAGGCACTCTTGTGCCAAAGCCCCGCCGAGTCTGCAACGCCGATTTATTCTTGGGAGCTCTGCTAAAGCCGTTAGGATGGCGCTCTTTCGGAAGTAAACAAAAGGCGGGTGGCGATGAGCGGGCGACTAAAGGACCGGGTTGCGATCGTTGTGGGGGCGGGGTCGTCCGGCCCGGGCTGGGGCAATGGCAAGGCGGCGGCCGTGCTCTTTGCCCGCGAAGGGGCGAAGGTTCTTTGCGTCGACATCAACGAAGCAGCAGTGCAGGAAACGGCCGGTATCATCACGGGCGAAGGCTTTGAGGCCGCTGCTGTGCAAGCCGATGTGACCCGGGCGGATCAGGTTGAGGCGCTGGTTGCGGACTGCGTTTCACGCTGGGGGGCGGTCGACATCCTGCAGAACAACGTCGGGATTTTGGATTCGAGTGGACCTGTCGAGCTCAGCGAAGCCGAATGGGACAAGGTGATCTCCGTCAATCTGAAACCCATGTTTCTGACCTGCAAATTCGTTTTGCCCGTCATGGAGCGCCAGGGCAGGGGGGCAATTGTGAATGTGGGTTCGATTGCCGGCCTGCGCTGGACCGGCATACCCTACATCACCTATAGCACCAGCAAGGGCGCGATTCCGCCCTTCACTCGCTCGATTGCCCTGCAATACGCGACAAAGGGGGTCCGGGCCAATGTGGTCTCGCCGGGTCTGATGAACACGCCAATGATCCGCGAGCCGTTGAAAGACGCCTACGCCGGCGGCGATATCGACAAGATGATCGAGATTCGTGACGCGCAGTGTCCCATGGGCCACATGGGCGACGCCTGGGATGTCGCGATGGCATCGCTTTTTCTGGCATCCGATGAAGCGCGCTATATCACCGGCACGGAATTGATCGTCGACGGCGGAATTACGGCGAAGATTTCATAGCTCGTTCTAGGTAAGAGTAGGTTCAAGCTCGGGTTCTAGAACAGAATCACACGCACGATAGATCGTCCTCAGCGATTCCATCGAACGTGATCTGAACTAGTGTGATGTTTCTGAAGTTCGCCGCATCATCTGCGGCGAATTTTAGAGACTGAATCACACTAGATTCAATGGGATACTAGGTGGGGAACTCATTAACGCGCACCGGTTTTTTTGCCACTCTGGAGGATGTCCGTTTAGCACCCAACGCGCGACGTATTCGTGCGGACCTCGGTACGGGGAAAGTTAGCCACGAACCGACATGGTGGGGCGCTCGTTGCATTTAGCCAGTTGAGTTTCTGGCTGCAAGCTCCTCGGACAAGATATCGAAGATCGCGCGCATCCTGGCATTGGTTTTGAGCTCACCATGAGTGACAAGCCAGACAGGGACTTCGGCAGAGACCTCCTTTTGCAAGACAGCCTCCACCCCGGGTGTGATATTTGCGAGATCTTCAAACATAACGGCGAGGCCCAGTCCCCGCTTAACCGACTCCCATATCGCCACCCCGGAGTTGGCGACAATGCTGAATTGTTCGACCGCAATCGCTCCGTTCATTGCGCTCAACATCTGCAAGACGCGCCCGGATGAATCCCCGAGGAAGGTAGTGCGCTCGCTGATATCCTTGAGCGTTGCAGGGCGGCCTATAACGTCGAGATAAGAGCTTGCTCCATAGAGATAGGCTTTTGTGGTCCGTATGCGCTTGGCATAGAGATCGGGATGTTTGGGCTGAACGTTGCGGATGGCGATATCTGCCTCACGGCGCCCCAAGTCTTGAACGTCGTTGGATGAAACGATCTCCACCTGAACTTCGGGATAGGTAAGCCGGATGCGCTCGATGATCGGCGGCAAGATATAGGCGCAAAAAGCATCATTTGCGGTGACGCTGATAGGACCTGCGATCCTTTGATCCTGTCCCAGCGCCGCAAGACTGAACAGGTCCGCCGCTTTCTTCATTGCTTTCGCGTGAGCGACCAGGGCTAGACCCTTGTCATTTATCGCCAAGGATTTCCCGATCCGATCGAATAGCAACAGACCAAGATCACCCTCAAGCGCAGCGACATGCCGCCCCACGGTCGGTTGAGACAATCCCAGTAGTTTGGCGGCGCCGGAAAGAGATCCCGTTTCAGCGGTAGCAAGAAAGGATTGTGCCTGCGACCAGTCGAATGCGGTGTTTCGATTTCTCATTCAAAAATGAATATCATATCTGCAGATATTGGCAATTTCTAATTCGAATTTGAAGATATAGAAACCCGCCATCTCCACTGAAAAAACGCTCGGATACGCGGTGCCGGATTGGTACCTGGAACCAGACGGGTGCCACACAAACCGGCCAGCCCACTGTTGATATGGGAGCCATGAACGAAGACTGATCTCGACCTACGGTCAAATTAGAGGGTGTGTGATGAACGTTTTAACCGGACGTGAATGGGCAACATTGATTTTGATTGTTGTTTTCTCTTCAATTCCTGCAGTCGGTGGCCTGATAAGGCTTGTTGAACTTGCCGGTGGCCCTTCTGTTCTTCCGGGAAATCCGCGAGCCATAGCCGATCCTTGGCCAGTCATTTTCCACGTCTCGGGCAGTTTCGTATTCTGCCTCGCAGGGGCAATACAATTTCTGCCAAGTTTGAGGCGCTACCGCCCGGCAATGCACCGAATGATCGGTCGCGTGATGGTGATTGCAGGGTTTCTGTCGGCAAGCACCGGGTTGTGGATGACCGTCTGCTTTACCTTCCCCGAGGCCATTCAAGGCAGCCTTTTGTTTTCTGCGCGGATTATCCTTGGTTTCGCAATGATCGGACTGCTCGCCTGGGCGATCATTGCCGTCAGGGCGCGTTCCTTCAAAAGTCACGGGGCTTCGATGCTTAGGGCCTATGCCATTGGTCAGGGCGCTTCGACACAGGCCCTGCTTGGAATTGCATGGATCGTCACCTTTGGCGTCGAGCCCACAGGTTTCTTGAGAGATTGCTTTATGGTGCTTTGTTGGGTTCTGAACCTTCTGGTCGCGGAAGCGTTGATCCATCTTTTTATCGCGAAACCACTCCCCTCAATCCAAACGCCCAATAGGGCCTCCGCCTTATAGGAAGGAAAACACATCATGTTTTGGAAAATTTCAGCTGCCCTGCCCCTATTTCTTGTGACTGGGTGCGGCCTGGGACAAACCCTAATCAAGGCAGGGACTGAAAATGAACAATACAAAGCCTGTGTCCTCAAGCAGGTAGAGGTCCTGTCGGCGAGTCACGGTGGTGGGGAATTGGTTGTCGAGAGAGCGACTGAGTTCGTAATCTCAGCCTGTAAGCCGCAGGAAGACGTTTACGTCGTGGCGATGACCGACTTGGCAATGACGATGACGGGCAGCTTGGTCTCAAGAGAAAAATTCTTGGAAGATGAGGAGGCAACTCTCCGCAGCGACCTACATGATCTGGCGGCTAGTTTGGTATCACAAAATCTCTACCGATTCATGACCGCTTCAGGTCATTATTCCCCTTGTCTAGGTTGAGAACGCCTATTTTTTGACGGTCTTGATGATAAAGTTATGTTTTCTGGCAAGGCGTTAAGAGTGGAGCGATGGCGCATAGATCCGCCGGGCATCGTGACCCCATAGCTGAAAGACGGGCGACACGACGCTGTCCAGAACGTGGTTCCCAGAACGTGGTTCCCAGAACTCATAATCTTATCGCCTGGGGACCACGTCCCAGGCGGATCGTATTTTGCCGGATTTTTAGGTGCGTTGACGCCTCTTACCGGGCCTATGGGCCCGCTTTCGAGCCCTCGCCCGCAAAACCCGGCAAAATACGATCAAGACCATCAAAGAATAGGCGTTCTCAACCTAGTAACCGGGCGCCGCTGTGTCGACGATGACAACTGCATCGCCGCTGTCGGTCGGCACTTGTCTTGCCGGCCCGACGAGGTCGGCCCCAAGATTGTCGATCTGATCGCGCGTCTTCGCGAAATCGATCTCCGCCTGGCTGGGCGGCCGGACTGCGATGTCGAGAGGATCCGTTCCGTCCAGGTGATACCAAAGAAGCGGTACGGCCATGGCGACGGTCAGCAAAAACGGGAGAAGAAAAGAATTCATGTCCGCCAAGCCGTCCCGAAAGTAATGATCGCTGAGGGCAACTTTGGCCCCCGAAAATACTTAACGGGTGTGTCAAATAGCAGACTTTACCTCAGAAAGTGCTGTAACTGGCCCGTTGTGGCCTGCCAATAGCGATTGAAATCTCGGGTATGCTCCGGTATGAACGGCCCAGCAGGTGCCCAGGGGCGCCTCGCCCGCCGAAAGACTCCTCACCCTGGCTCGAAACTTCCAATGTCATCCCAACGGTTCTCTTGGATCACATGGAGCGGGACGGTCCGAGGTAGGAGAAACGGTTATGGTTGATGTTATCAACAGGCTGAAAAACGAAGCGCGCCTGCTACACCGCAAAGCGTCCGACGGTGATCCGGCGGCACTGGCACGCATTCGAAAAGTCCATGAAAATCCTAAACTTGAAGACCCGGCTCTCAAGCCACTTGTGAAGCGGCGGCACGGTCTCAGTGCATTGGCACGGGAGCTGGGCTTCGAAGGCTGGACTCATGCGGCGCAGGTTCTGCGCGGTCAGAATTCCGGTGATTTCGGAAAACTGCTGTATCCCGGGCGCTGCGGCGCGCACACCAATATCTGGGTGGCGAGCTATCAGGAAGCGCGGAGGATCCATCGTGAGAGCGGAGGATATCTGCTCGCTTACCGGAACCAGTACCTCATCGTCGAAGCGGATTACATCCGCACGATGGGCCTTGACCCGGCGGATGAGGATTGGCGGGCGATCGGCTATGACTGGGTAAAACCGGCCTCACCGGATGCACGCAGCCGCCTCTATGAAAAGCTGGTGAGAGGCAGGCTCGAAACCGGACGCTGACCACGCGTCGTGAGGCTGCGGCCGTTGATCTGGTTCGGCGGCCGCAGCCTTGATCTATTCCGCTTGCTCGCTGCGAGGATCGCCCCAGAGCCGCTGCAGAATTTTAAACAGCAGCGGCGCACAGACCACGATGATGAAGATCCGGACAATATGGTGAGTGGCGACGAAGGCGCTGTCGAGAGACAAAGAAAGCGCGATCAGGCTCATTTCAGCGAGCCCGCCGGGCGCAAAGGCCAGAAACAGGGCTGCGAAGGAGAGCCCGGTCACATTGTGCAACACCCATGCAAAGAGGAGCGAGATCGCAGCCAGAATAACGGTGCCGCCGGTTGCCGCAACTATGCTTCTCCCGATAAAGGACAGGCTGATACCGACAAAGCGGCAGCCGATGGCGGCGCCGACCACCACCTGAGCGACGGCAATCAGCTCACTTGGCGGATTGGCGGTGGTCCAGCCGGCCAGATGCACGACCGCGCTCAGGATCATGGGGCCGACGATTGCAGCGGCGGGGATACGCAGGCCCTTGGCGATGAAATACCCTGCCACGGCGCAGGCGGTCAGGAGTGCCATATCCTCCAATGGAACTTCCGTCATGGGCAAACCGACGGATGGCCGGGTCGCCGGATCGTAGGCCAGCCAGAGCTGAAACAGAAACGGCAGGGTCATGATGACGGTCAGGATACGCCAGGCATGCGTGAGCGAGATCTTGCGGCTGTCCCCGCCCATTTCGCCACCGACCACTGTCATTTCAGAGAGGCCGCCGGGCATGGCCGAAAAGTAGGAGGTGATCGGACCGTAATTGCAGAGTTTGCGGAAGTACCAGATGCCGATGGCACCGGAGACAATCACGTAGAGCACCAGGGTCGAAAGGCTGAGCGCCCAGTCGCCAAGTTGAGGCAGGATCGCCGGGGTGAAGCCGCTGCCCAGCATGATCCCCAGAACCACGACCATGACGCTGCGCAGCTGGTTGGGCAGAGCCAACGGCAACTTGAGCATAGCCCCGACCGTCACCGTCACCATGCTGCCGATCATCCAGGGCAGGGGAATGGCGATCATGGTCGCGATCCAGCCCCCCAGACCGCCGATCGTCAGGGCGAGAAGGGTGGTCTGAAGGCTTGGCTTTCTGGTAGCGGACGAGGGCGGTTCGGTTTTTGGCAAGTGAGGACCGTATAGGCTTGTTATTCTAGGGACGTGCGCTGCGGTTTCTTCACGCCAGGAAGCGATCTATATCCCGCTGAAGCTCCGGCGGTGATGTGAAGTGAATGGCATGCACCCCCAATCGGCGCGCCGCCTCGACATTCTTCGGTACGTCGTCGATGAAAGCGGCGCCCTCGAGCGTCAAGTCGAAGCGTTCCGCCAGCAGACGAAAGATCCTGGGGTCCGGCTTCTTCATGCCTTCTTCGCCTGAAACCAGAATGCCCTCGAACCAACTAAGAAATTCATAGCGCTGGCGAGCGACGGGAAAGGTCTCCGCGGAGAAATTCGTAAGGGCAAAAAGCCGGACGTCACGTCCGCGGAGCTCGTCCAGGACCTCTACCGTCCCGTCGTGGGCCCCGCCCAGCATTTCGCTCCAGCGGTCGAAGTAAGCTTCGATCAAATGCCGCTGTTCCGGATGCTTCTCGGTGAGCAGGGCGATGCCTTCCGCGAAAGGCCGTCCCGCATCCTGTTGCTCGTTCCAATCGTGCGTGCAGATCCGGGTCAGGAAGTCTTCAACCTCGGCTTCGGTGTCGAAGAGTTTGCGGTAGAGGTAGCGAGGGTCCCAGTCAATCAGGACTCCGCCAAGATCGAAGATTATCGTTTTCGTCATAAGGCTTAGATCATTTCTCGAAAAAAATCAGAAACTTAGGCTGCGGATATGCTTGTCGCAAAGCCTGTCAGTAAGGCGTTCCATGAAGGCCTCACAGGCGGCCAACTGCTGCCGCGAAACGAACTCATCGGGTTTGTGGGCCTGAGCAATCGAGCCGGGACCGCAGACAATGGTCGGAATGCCCCGGTTCTGAAAAAAGCCGCCCTCGGTGCAAAAGGCCACCTTTGCTGTCGCATTCGCCTCGGCGCTGGTTTTGACAATAGTGACGAGGTCGCTGTCTTTGGCAAGCGAGAGCGCCGGGTAATCGCAGAGGGTCTGCCAGTTTACGCCGCAATCCGGATCGATGGCCTTCATGGCGGGTTCAATCTCGGTTCTTGCGTAGTCACGGATCTCGTCAAACAGAGCCCCCGGTTCGTCCTGCGGAATGTTCCGGACTTCGAACTCGAAGCTGCAGTCTGCCGGCACGATGTTGAGCGCGGTACCGCCCTGGATCACGCCAACCTGGAGCGTCGTGTGCGGCACGTCGTAATCAAGGTCGAAGGGACCCTCGACGGCTTTGCGGCGGGCCATGCCATCCAGCTGCGCGATGATATGTGCGGCTGTCTGAACCGCATTTACGCCTTGAGGTGCCAGCGACGAGTGACATTCGTGGCCTTGGACGTCGCAGCGGTAACCGACACCGCCTTTATGAGCGGTCACGACCTTCATCTCGGTGGGTTCGCCGATAATGCAGGCGCGCGGCGTAATGTCTTGAGTCTCAAGAAAAGTCAGGAGGCGCTTGACGCCGCCGCAGTCGACCTCCTCGTCAAAGGATAGACAAAGGTGGACAGGAAGCTGGAGGTCGGCATTCAAAAACCTGGGCACCTGCGCCAGCGCAACGGCGATAAAGCCCTTCATGTCGCAGGTACCGCGGCCATAAAGCCGGTCGTCAGCAGCCCTCAGCGTCCAGGGATCCGACGACCAGTCCTGGCCGTCGACGGGCACCACATCGCTGTGGCCCGAGAGGGCGATCCCGCCCCGGTCGTCCGGTCCGATGGTTGCGTAAAGGTTGGCCTTGCGGCCGCTTTCGTCGAAGGAAAGCTGCGAAGCCACTCCGAGATTCGAGAGATAATCCCGAACCGAATGGATCAGCTCCAGATTGGAATTGCGGCTGGTCGTATCAAAGGCCACCAGGCGCTCGAGCATCGCGATGCTGGCGGCTGTTACTTCAGCGGATATGGCGGTGGCATCAACGATGGATGATTCTCGGGTGAGGCTATGAACCGGGTGCGAAGCATGTCAGAGCTTCGGCAAAAATGCCAGATACACGCACGCGGACCGGACCTGCGTCTGGCGCTTATCTGGCACTTGTCTGAGGCTTCGGACACGATAGGTCCCGGGATAGGTCCCGGCCGGATAAATCCGCGTTATCCGGGGCCACATTCCTCCGGTACGAGCTGTTCGCCGCAGTGCAGGGGCGTTTCGGGGTAGGAGAAAGCCGCGACTTCCTGCTGGATCCAGGTTTTGAAAGCCTGGATCTTCGGCTGATCCGCGGTCTCTTCCGGGCCAACGAGATAGTAGGTGAAGGGCCCCGGTATGACCGGTCCAAAGGGACAGACCAGCCGTCCGGCCGCCACATCGTCACCAATCAGAGAGGTGCGGCCCAGGGCGATACCGTGTCCCTCGATCGCCGCCTGAATCACCATGCTCGAATGGCTGTAAGCCGGGCCCCGGTCGGGATCGACCGTGGTGATCCCCGCGGCCCGCAGCCAACCCTGCCAGTCATTCGCCGAGGCATCGGTCCGCGCCATGTCATCGTGCAGAAGGACATGCTGGCTCAAATCTCCCGGTTCCTGCAGTGGCTTATCGCCTTCCAGCAGGCGGGGGCTGCAGACCGGAAAAATCCGGTCACCCATCATCCGGTCGACCCGGAGACCCGGATAATTTCCGGAACCGTAGCGGATCGCCAGGTCGAAATCGTCCTGATCGAAATCGACGATCTGGTCATTGGCGGAGATCAAGACATCGATGGTCGGGTTCTTTTCGGTGAAACGCGGCAGTCTGGGCAGCAGCCATTTCGCGGCAAAGGAGGGCAGGGCGCTGACCTTGAGATTACCGCTGCTGTCCTGGGAACGCAGGCGCTGGGTGGCGCGGTTCATCATATCCAGCGCGTCGCGGAGAACCGGGAAATAGTCCTGTCCCGCTTCGGTCAGCAGAAGCCGCCGGTTCAGGCGCCGGAAGAGCTGAATCCCGAGATGCGCTTCAAGCGTTTTGATCTGATGGCTGACCGCGGCCTGGGTCACGAAGAGCTCCTCCGCCGCCTTGGTGAAGGAGAGGTGCCGGGCCGCGGCCTCGAAGGCGCGCAGGGCGTTCAGAGGAGGAAGTTTACGAACCATGAACTCAGATCAATAAATCTAATCCGATGCATCAAATAACATCGTTTGAAGAAATCCGCAATCCACAATACTTTCTAAGAACACAAGACGAACGACGCTCCGGTCGAAATCGGTTCCTCCGGACGAAGGATAGGAGAAGAGAGATGACGAATTACACCCTGCACACACACGAGCGGCCCGTTGGCTTGTCCCTGAAAACCCCGGCCGACCTCTTTTTGCTCCTGCCGCGTATCGTCCTCTATGTCTTTAATACTCTGCTGGTTTGGCAGGATCGTGCGACCCAACGCCACCATCTGGCCTCGCTCAGCGACCGCCGCCTGCGCGACATGGGATTGTCGCGTGCCGACGTCGGAGGAGAGGTCGCAAAGCCCTTCTGGAGGGCTTGAGCGACGCCAGCGAGCGAAAGGACACCCGGCTTATCCCTGCCGATAGGATGAATTAGAAAATTGTATCCTGACATTATCCAGGTTTGGGCAAACCAAGAGCCGTTCCCTGCGCGACCGGTTTGCCCGCCTGGGGTCAGGATGCGGTTGATCTTGATGTATTCCGTCAAGATCGTGGACCGCCCTTAATCATTTGACCGGCTGTTTGGCTCGCCATCTGACCGAACAGCGATCAAGCGATTGGCCCACCAGTTGGGTGTCAGGCCGGTCCGGGGTTTTTCTCTGCCTCTGTGAAAAACCTTCCGACTTCTGTGCTGCCGCCTGGATCGATATCCCCTGCCGATTCCGGTGTGCAGCACTTCTTTTTGACATACAAATGCCACAGCCCTCCCGGACTTACCCCCAAGGCGCAAATCGGCGCGCGTTATCGGCCCCGAGAGCCGAAGCGGCGCCGGGTCGCGGCTGATTGTCTGACGCCTGTTTCAGGTGGGATCTTTATCCGGGATCTTTCCCTGAGCCCTGGATCTGGTCTGAGCCCCGGATCTGGCATATCGGCATCCGGCCGATCAGGCCGCCCTGGATTTGGCCGCCCCGAATCTTGTAAGCGCGAATCTTGTAAGCGCGAATCTGGTCAGCCCGAATCTGGCCAACCCGAATCTGATCAACCCGAGTCTGGTCAACCCGGATCCGGGAGAGGCGAGTCCGATTGCAACACGGCCCGCCGCCGGCCGCTCGTCCCTGGTTAGACGATGAACTGTTCCTTCACGATCCGCTCTTCCAGGCTGTGTTCCGGATCGAAGAGCAGATCCAGTTCGACGCTCGGATCCTCGTAGACCGAGACCTCCTGCACATCGCGGATCTCGGTATAGTCGGCGGTTGCGCTGACCGGGCGCTTCAGAGGCTCGATGACTTCAAAGGAAATTTTGGTTGTGTTGGGCAGCAGGGCACCCCGCCAGCGCCGGGGCCGGAAGGCGCTGATCGGCGTGATGGCCAGCAGCGCCGCGCGGATCGGCACGATGGGACCGTGGGCCGAGAGATTATAGGCGGTGCTGCCCGCGGGGGTCGCCACGATGATGCCGTCGCAGATCAGTTCCTCCATGCGCTCGATATCGTCGATCTTGATCTTGAGCTTCGCGGCCTGCCGGCTTTCACGCAGCAGAGAGACCTCGTTGATGGCCAGGGCGTCGAAACTTTCGCCCGCCACGGTCGTCGCGGTCATGCGCAGCGGGTGAAGCGTCGCCGTGCGCGCGGAGGTGACCCGCTCGACCAGGTCGTCCTCATTGTGTTCGTTCATCAGGAAGCCCACGGTGCCGCGGTTCATGCCGTAGATCGGAACGCCGCGGTCCAGGTGGGCGTGCAGGGTCTCGAGCATGAAGCCGTCACCGCCCAGGGCGACGATCACATCGGCTTCCTCCGGGCTGACATGGCTGTAGCGTTGTGCGAGGCGTTCCTGCGCCGCATTGGCTTCATCGGTGCCGTTGGCCACAAAGGCGAGGCGTGGATCGGTCATGCTACCCCATGTTTCCCGACGCGATTTTCCGCGAGACGGTCTTCTACGCTCCGGATGAGAACCCGCATCAAGAGGGTGCCGGTTCCGGAGCGTTGTTTATAGAGCGCTCCCGGCACCGGTTTTCCCAATCCTACGGAGAAGACTCCGGAAGCCGGGAAAGCCGCCGGCGCGTGAGCGCGCTTGTCAAAGATCGGATGTGAATGCACTTTAACGCAAGAACAATAAATAGGAACGGGAGCCGACATGTTGCGAAGTTGTGCGATGACGCGGGGTTTTCTGGCGGCGATGCCGGGCATGTTGCTGGTGGTATTGCTGGTGGCGTCGGCCGGGAACGGCCTGCGGGCGGAGGACCGCCATGCCGGCTACTACTATCCGGAGCCCATGGAAGTGGAGATCTACGAAGCCCGGGCACAGAGGCTTGCCGGGGTCGGCCGCTCCCAGCGGATCGGCTTCGTCACCGGGATCACCAATGAGAAGCTGAAGAGCCCCTATCCGCCCGAAGCGGCTATTTTCGCCAAGGGCGAACAGGCTGAAAAGCTGATCATCGTGGCGCTGCAGGACGAGCGGATCGATACTCTTTTCCGGGCCCGCGCGATCTTCGCCAACCTGACCGCCTCGGCGCGGGTTCTGCCGATTTTCAAGGAGTTCGGCGTGCAGGACTGGTTTACCTTTTTCGATCTGGCGAAGATGCTCGGTTTTGAGCAGATCACCATCTCGAACGGCCGTGAGTTCTCGCATCAGGTTCTCATAAGATAGGCTTCAAAGTGGCTGCGCAGTGCGCCCCTTCGGCCTGCGCGGCTTTTTCTCCTTTTCCTTCGACCGGGTGTTTTATGACGACTTCCAGCAGCGGTTCCTTCCTTGACCGTCCGGCGGCGCGCCTGCTTGCGCTGGGCGTAGCGGCGGCCAGCCTCGCCCTGGCGCTCTACATCAACCGGGCCGATTTCCTGCCGGTCGCCGAGGAGGCAGCTTCGCCCCAGGACACGGCCTATCAGGCCTGCATCGACGAGCGGTATGAGGGGATCGATCAGATGATCAGCGACGGCGTGGTCAACGAGTCCCAGGCCACCCTCTTCAAGTCGCGCGCCGAGGCCCTCTGCCGGGCCACCAACCCGCCGCAATAAAAGCCTTCGACCCAGTAACAGCCTTCAAAAAGTGACTGCCCCAGTTGAGAAGAAGACGAGCCCGGTCATGACCATAAGCGGAGACCCCCAAATCCAAACAGCTGAAGTCATGCTGCCCTGTGAGAGCCTGCCGGAGAGCCTGACGTTCTTCACCGAGCAGCTTGGCTTCCGGCTGGACCGGATCTTCCCCGCCGACGCCCCCGCGACGGCGGTGATCTCCGGCCACGGCCTGCGCATCCGCCTGGAGAAGGGGGCAGGGAGGGAACCCGGCGTTCTGGCCCTGCTCTGCGCCGACCCCGGGGCGCTGGCCGGCGGCAAAACCGAACTGACCGCGCCCAATGGCACCCGCATCGAACTGTTGCAGGCCGACCCGCCGCTGGACCTGCCGCCGATCGAGCAGTCCTTCGTCCTCACCAAAATGGGCGGGCCGGAGGCCTGGGGCGTCGGCCGGGCGGGCATGCGCTACCGCGACCTGATCCCGAACCGCCAGGGTGGCCGCTTCATTGCCTCCCATATCGCGATCCCCGACGGCGGCCTGGTGCCCGACATGGTGCACTTCCACAAGGCCCGCTTTCAGATGATCTACTGCTATAAGGGCTGGGTGCACCTGCTCTACGAGGACCAGGGCCCGCTCTTCACTATGAAGGCAGGCGACTGTGTCCTCCAGCCGCCGGAGATCCGCCACCGGGTCCTGGAGTGCTCCCCCGGCTTCGAGGTGATCGAGATCGGCTGCCCCGCCGAACACATGACCTGCATCGACCATGAGATGCCACTGCCCAACGGCGCGGTGAATCCGGATCGGGTTTTTAATGGGCAGCGATTCGTCTTTCATCAGGCGGAGAAGGCGGAGTGGCAGGCGGGGCGTTTGGAAGGCGTCGAGGTCCGCGACATCGGGATTGCGGCGGCGACGGAGGGCCTGGCGAGCGCGCAGGTCTGGAGGCTGAAGCCGGGCGCGACCCAGATTCCGACAGTGAAGCACGCGGCGGAGTTCGTGTTTTATTTCGTGCTGGAGGGGACGGTAAGCCTGAAGGCCGAAGGGCAGGGGACGCGGGATCTGAGCGCGGGAGATAGCTTTGTCATTCCGGAGGGGATGGTCTTTGGGATGGCGGGCGCGTCGGAGGGTTTGGAACTGCTCGAGGTGGCGTTGCCGGCGGATTATGGGATGGAGTTGAAGGCGTGAGGCCGGGCTTTATTTTAAGCGCGTCCCAGCAACTTCCTTAACGCACAAATCGAGACCTGACCCCCGCCCACACACAGCAACTTCCTTAACGCACAAATCGAGACCTGACCCCCGCCCACACACAGATGATCTACTGCTATAAGGGCTGGGTGCACCTGCTCTACGAGGACCAGGGCCCGCTCTTCACCATGAAGGCGGGCGACTGCGTCCTCCAGCCGCCGGAGATCCGCCACCGGGTGCTGGAATGTTCCCCCGGTTTCGAGGTCATAGAAATCGGCTGCCCCGCCGAACACATGACCTGCATCGACCATGACATGCCGCTGCCCAATGGCCGGGTCGACCCGGATCGGGTGTTTAACGGGCAGAAGTTTGTGCGGCATCAGGCGGAGAAGGCGGACTGGCAGGCGGGACGTTTGGAGGGTATCGAGTCCCGCGACATCGGCATCGCGGCGGCGACGGAGGGCTTGGCGAGCGCGCAGGTCTGGAGGCTGAAGCCGGGCGCGACCCAGATTCCGGCAGTGAAGCACGCGGCGGAGTTCGTGTTTTATTTCGTGCTGGAGGGGACGGTAAGCCTGAAGGCCGAAGGGCAGGGGACGCGGGATCTGAGCGCGGGGGATTCCTTCGTCATTCCGGAGGGAATGGTATTTGGGTTGGAGGGCGCATCGGAGGACCTCGAATTGCTCGAGGTGGCGTTGCCGGCGGGTTATGGGGTGGAGTTGAAGGCGTGAGGCCGGGCTTTATTTCAAGCGCGTCCTAGCAACTTCCTTAACGCAAAAGACAAAGCCTGACCCCATCCACGGAAGTTCCCAGACACGAGAACCCGGCCTATATGGAGAAGTCACGCACGCTCATGGCCGAGCGCGATGCGCAGATCTTCGGAAAAGGTCGCGCCTTCGCCATGCGCACGGACCAGAGCTGGCTGCCGCCCTCCGCGAAGGATGTCGACGCGGTGCTGGCGGAGCCCGCCAAGGAGACCGAAGCACAGCAGGGGTGCCAGGGCCTGTGCTAAGCGCCCAAGGCCTGTGCTAAGCACCCAAGGCCTGTGCTAAGCACCCAAGGCCTGTGCTAAGCACTATGTGAGTTGGCGTCAGGCCGATTTACGCCGGCGCGCGATGCCGAGGCCCGCGAGACCGAGACCGAAGAGCGCCAGCGTGGCTGGTTCGGGCACGGCGACGATGTCAGGTATGTCGACGAAATCCGGCACTGACGGATCAATTCTGACCTGCTGTAAGGTGAGTGTCGCATTATCGTCCAGGTCAAACTGAACGTTGTTGAAGTGGATGTCGAGAAAGCCGAGGCCGGGGACCAATCCCGCCTGTTCCTGACTGACGTCAAAGCGCCAGGTCAGTATGCCGGCGTCAAGCAGCAGAGGTCGATCGAAGATGTTGTCAGCAAATACAGAAATGTCGGGGGCGCCGCCATCGAGGCCCGTGAACAGCAGGTCGCCATCCTCTCGTGGCCAAGTTATATCCGCATTGCCGCTCGTCGTCATGAAGGTGAGCGTGATTTCCCACGGATTTTGCGGGGGCGGAAAGCCGGGGAAGGGCGGAGGGCCAAAACCAGGATCGCTCAACACGATGCGTGGGCCGAAAAGGATATCGATATCCACCGTGGCGCTGCCAGTGGCACTGAGTGGAATAACGCCTGCACCTCCATTGACGTCGATGCAGGTCGCGCTGCCGTCACAGGCCGCGACGGAAACATCGTCGGGGGTGAGGGGCAGCGCATGCGTTGCTGAGGCACCCCATAACAGGAAGACAGAGGTGAAGCCTAATGCAAATAACCGTTTCATAATGTGAACCCTCCAATTACTTGTTTTCAGGCTATTGGTGCTTGCCGGCGCCGTCACTCCTCGAAATTCGAATAGGGCTATACAGAATTTTTGCAACGCTTTGCCGTAAGCGATAGGAGCCCGCGTGAATGAGCGGGACTATTCACGGGCAGAGCTTTGTTTCCGCGCTGCGGCCGCCATTGGAGTGCGCAGGCGCCGATCAATGATCTCTTTTGATCGAAACAAGCACCGCAAGGAGCACGAGTCCGCCGCCGTGTGTTAACGGGGTCGTGTGTGGACGACCCCGCCTACATATCGAGAACCGGGATTGAGCGCGGGCCTTTTGGGGCTGTGCAGCATCGTAGCGACCAGTCACATCTGATGTCGCCGGGTATTCGGGGTGACTTACCTTGACCCTGCTTAATGCAGGCAGCGGCTATTGTCCGCTCCAGTTCTGTCGGTCACGATGAACAGACCGTCAGCGTTGCGAATGACCAACTCGCCGCGACCGGGATCGATCCATGCAAGGAGCCCCCAACTCACACTAAATGCGTCCGGTGCTGCGACAAGAGTCGCTGCGCCGTCGCGATCCAAGGTAAAGATGCCGTTGCGCGCTGCGACTATGACAACTCCCGCTTCCGGCCAGTCAAAAAACCGGGGCATAGGATAACCTTCCTCGACAAAGGGCAGCGGATGATCGAGCAACTCGCCGTCCTGGGTCAACTCGAAGAGGCCGTTTCCCGTCGACACCATGACCCGGCCGATTGTCGGGAGATCCAATGCATAAGCATATTTGCCGAGGCGCTCCCACCCGCCGCCCGGGGCGGGAACAATCTTCTCACCATCATAGAGGTAAAGGCCGCCTGCGCCGGTGAGCAGGGTCCGCTGCAGGCTGGGTAGATCGCGGGCATACATGTCCTGTTTCTTCGTCGTCGGTGAGATATCGCCGCCTGCGATCCGCTCAAAGCCGCGAGGCCCGAACATCTGCCAGCCGCTGGTGGTCGTGAAGAACCCGCCGCGGTCGTAGGTCAAAAGCTGGCCATGGAGCTGCGAGACCCAGAAGTTGCGACTTGTGAGGTCCTCGGTATCTTCCGCAACCGCTTCCACCTCGAAATCGGAACTCCCGTCATCCCCCCGGCGGATGACGAAAATCGATCGACTTGCGAAGTACACGGCTCCGTCGATGGAGGGGAGGGCATAGACACGGCCAACGTCCCATTTGGCAAGTCCGCCCACCGCGTGCCATGTTCCATCGTCGGCCAAGAGACGAATGCGCTTATCATTTACATGGACGATCGTTGCTTTCAGGCTGGGAATATCGATTAACCGCTCTATCCTCTCCACCCCCTGTTGCCTCAGTTCATCGCGTGACAACCAGGGCCTCAGGGCGGTCTCGCCAACTATGAAGGGAGCACCCTTGGATGTGACGATGGTCATCTGGCGGCGCGGTAACAGGTAGGGGCCGACAAAGTGAATTCGCTTAGGGGTATCGGGGAGAAGGGCCTTGAAGCTTTCATCCCTCGGCCCAAGGACAGAGAGCGGTCCATAGCTGGGTACTGCCACAGTCCGTCCGCTCCACGGCTCGACCACCCAATTGTCCTGATCCAGATAACTGGTCGGAAAGGGAGCGTCGTAGGGGACAAGACGGCGTTCCCCGTCAATCGTCCAACGATCTTTGCCTGACAGCGGCAGAAAGACCAGCCTGTCCAGACCCGCGACGCGCGCGACGTTTACGCTACGCGTCATGCGGGCGATGTCGGTTTTACTGAGCGAATCGCTTTCGACCGGAAGGAGGCAATATCGGGATATCAGGTCCTCCGAAGCGGCGGGCGACGGCAGTGCGAGCAAGATTACGGCTACAAAACCAAGATATTTGAAGTGATACGCCACGGTTCCCTCTCCGGTCCGAGAACAAAAGACGATGACAATACCAACTGATATTCGTCTATAAATTGTAAAAATTGCGTCATGATGCCACTAAAGCTTGGTGTGATTCAGGATATCTTCGGGGTGGTTCAGTCTTTGTGGAGAAAGATGTATTCCTGAAGTGCCGATAGTTGCCTTGATGGCTGCTGCGCGCAGCAGACTGGCGCGCCGGCCAAATCCCGCAGCCAGTTAATCCCACCAGGCAACGACAGCCTGATTGTCTGACTTTGCCTGATCCAGGAATTTGTGCGGCTCTGTAAACGCGGAAGAATAGTATGCGGCCCCGCTGCGTGGAATCTGATTTTCCTTTTCAATGCTCTCAAGCGCGGCGGCGCCGACTGGGTCCGGATTGAGAGCGCCAAGAGCGGTCGCTAGCCGCGATACCTCAGTCGGGTCGTTGTAGGTAATAGGCGAATAGACATCGAACGCGTCCGGGCCGTCCGGATGGGCCGGATCGACAAGCGGCGCGCCGGCATCACCGAACAGGCGATCAAGCATCTTTGCGGCCTCTCGGGTGCCAAGCCGATGGACGGCGGCTTGCAGTCCACTCGGCGCCCAGTCCATATCGATCCAGTCTTCAGGCGGATTGATCTCGAACGAAATCAGGTCACGGAGCTCCTGCGTATCATTGCCGCAGCGAGAGAGCCTGTTGCTTGAAATCCGCGCTAATTGTTGTGTAACCGCCATCTCGCTTCTCTTTTCTATGCACTTTCGGAGCGGCCAGAGGAAGTTCCTGGCGTTCTCGATGCTATATTATTCCAAGATGCGGTAGCCACCCCCCGTTACGACCTTAGAGCCGTTTTGGATCGATTGGTTGCAGTCAAACCGCCACTCAAATACTTAACAGCTTGGCGCAGACTGGATGAACTAGCTGGCTGACTTCCCAGCCGATTGACCGGGGGGGTGAACGGGATCACGTCCGAAACTGTGCGTCTGGCAGTGGTGTGCCATTCAAAAATTTGCACTTGGCCGATGCTCTGCATCGCCTGCGCCCCTTCACCCGCCCCAAGGCCTCTGGAGGCAACATCTAAGGGCCATTATCGACACTCCTTGGTACTAATCCTTTGCGACCGATCCGCCTAAAAGGTCTATTGAAGTTTGCCGCGACGAGAGCAAGGCTTTTGCGGAAGCCCGTCTGCGCCTGAACGGACAGCATTGAATGCGCGTCCCCGGCAAGTGAACCCAAGGCGCAATAAGGAAAAGGAGCACCAGAGTGACCGCCGCGAAGATCAGCCGCTATCCGGTCCCGGACATCAACGACCTGCCCGACGACATCAAGACCAGGATCCTGGCGGTGCAGGAGAAGGCGGGTTTCCTGCCCAATGTTTTCCTGGTCATGGTCCATCGTCCCGACGAATTCCGCGCCTTCTTCGCTTATCACGACGCCCTGATGGAAAAGGAAAGCGGCCTGAGCAAAGCCGAGAGGGAGATGATCATCGTCGCCACCTCCAACGACAACGGCTGCCTCTACTGTGTCGTCGCACACGGCGCCGTGCTGCGTATCCGGGCCAGGAACGCCCTGATCGCCGACCAGGTTGCGGTGAATTACCGCAAGGCTGATATCACGCCGAAACAGAAGGCCATGCTGGACTTCGCCATGCAGGTCTCGAACGATGCACAATCGATCCGGGACGAGGATTTCGAAACCCTGCGCGGCCACGGCTTCTCCGACGAGGACATCTGGGATATCGCCGGCATTACCGCCTTCTTCGGTCTCAGTAACCGCATGGCAAACTTCACGTCAATGCGGCCGAATGACGAGTTCTATGCCATGGGACGCGGACCGAGTTGAACCCAGGACGAAGTATCGAGGATTTGGCGGCGGGAAGTGGACGAAGCGCCCTACCGCTTCAGTCTATTAAACGGTGGCAGTCTTAATAACTGTGCATCGGACCGATGTGCGTCACGCACAAAACCGGGCCTGACTCCGTTTCGAGTTAATTTGGATTAGATCACGGCGCAGTATTTTTCGATCCTCTCAAGCAAGATCGAAAAATCGAGGTCATGCAATTCTTGCTCCGGGATATTTAGACGCAATAAATAATCAGTCATAACTGCCTCTAAAGTCCTTTGACATTGTACTGTTGGCGTTCTGTCCTCCAATACGATTTTGTCTTCTACTATATTTAGTTGCAGTAAGTGTCCCTGAGAATCAAAGGCAAAATACTCTTCGTTTTTGACATCGACCGGCTCTAAAGCGTTCTCCGCCTCTGTAACGGTTTTGTAGAAAGTGATATCCCCACTTTTTTCGATCACCTTGCTTTCGTTTATGATGATTGGTTCTTTCATCTTTAACTTGCTCTAATATTGTGGGGTCGGGTCCCAAATTATGCATTAGACTGAGGTGTGTCATGTACAAATTCAGTCATAGCCTCGTATCTCATTGAACCCCTATCTCACAATTTGGCTCATTTTAGAACTGGGATCAGGTCTAAATCTGTGCATCAGGCTGTGATGGCGAATGTGCAAATTCGGATCTCGCCCCGTTCCAACTTAATTCACCCGCACCCCATCCCCCGGGATTGACATCGCGCGCTTCGTTCGTATATTCCATATCGAACGTTATGAAATGGAGTCGAGATGGCGCGGGCGAGGGAATTTGAGCCGGAGGAGGCGGTGGCGGCGGCCATGCGGCTGTTTCGCAGTAAGGGCTATCACGACAGCTCCATCCGGGATCTTTCCGACTGCACCGGCGTCGGGCCCTACGGCCTTTACGGCGTCTTCGGCAGCAAGCACGGGCTCTTCCTCGCCGCCCTGGATCATTACCGCAAGACCGTCACGGCGGAGGTCCTGCAGGCGCTGGAAGCGCCCGGTCCGGCCCGGGAGGTGATCGCCGAAGCGCTGGCGCGGGTGCTTGAACTGATGGAGACGCCGGACGGGCGGGTGGGTTGCCTGATGTGCAACACGGCGACCGAACTCGCGCCGCAGGATCCCGAAGCGGCGGCGAAGGTGAAGGCGCATCTCGACCTGCTTGCGGAGGCCTTTCAAAAGCTGCTGTTACGCGAAGCGAAACCTGCCAAGGCGGGCAAGGCAGCCCCGAAAAAAGCTCCGAAAAAAGCTCCGAAAAAAGCCCTGAAACAAGACCGGGGAAAGGTCCGGGAGGAGGCCCGGGATGTCGCAGAGTTTCTCGCCGCGACCGTCTACGGCATCGGCCTGCTGGTACGCGCCGGACAGGATGACGCGCAGATCGGGCGCTATATCAAAACAGCGCTGAAGGCCGTCGGCTAAAAAATTTTCACCAATAACATATCAATCGTTATGGAAAGCAAATTGAAAAACCGAGGAGACAGCAAGTGGGACACCTGAGTTACACGAAAAACCTTCCCGGCGTCGCCGACGTCTTCCTGCGCGACCCGGGGCTCTACGCACCGCTGCTGCAGTTCATCGAAAGTGTGATGACGCGGCCCTCGCAGCTGAGCAAGGCCGAGCGCGAGATGATCGCGGCCCATGTCTCGCGGCGCAACGGCTGCGGCTTCTGCGTTGGTGCGCATCACTGGACGCTGGTGGCCATGGGCGTCGATACCGAAACGCTCGATGCGCTGGCAGAGGGGGACGGCGAGGGCCTGTCTTCGGGACTGCGGGCGCTGCTGCGTTTCGCGGACCGCCTCACGGAGCGCCCGGAGGAGATCGGACAGGAGGATGTCAATGCCCTGATGGCGGCGGGCTGGTCCGAGCAGGCGATCGAGGACGCGGTCAACGTCGTGGCCCTCTTCAACTACGTCAACCGGCTGGTCGACGCCCTCGGGATCGAGGCCGGTGAAGCCTACTTCCGCCAGATCGGCAAGGTGATCGCGACCGACGGCTATGCGCCCCTGATCGAAACCGCGCTGAAGCGCGCGGGCTGACCCACCCGAACCCCTGGAGGATAGCATGGCACAGACTCATGATGCCCTGAATGCAAAAGCCTTTTCCCTGCAGCCCGGATACGACGAGACTGTGGTGCGGGCGGAATTCGCCGAATTGATGCCGCTGCGCACCGTGATCATCTACTGCTTCGATCCGCGCGCCAGCGGTATCCCTGATGCGGTGGCGCGCGACCTCGGCGACGTCTGGCCCGGCGAGGCCGTGACGGATGCCGGGGGCGAGACCATCGGGACGACGACGAGCGTGCTGAACGTCGTGGTGGCCGGCGGCCGGGCCGTCGACGCCCTTCGTTCGATCACCGTCGCCCAGCATCTGCTCGGCGTCGAGAACATCGCGGTCGTCCATCACACCCATTGCGGGGCGACCTCCTATACCGCCGAAGGCATCGTCAAGGCGTGGCAGGAGGAGCAGGGCGTCGATATCTCGGAAACCTATCCGCGCGAGAGCCTGTGCATCTCGGACTACGTGGCGTCGGTCGAGCATGACGCCCGTCTGATCCGCAACGCGCCGGGGACGCCGCGGCACGTCAACATCCACGGCTATGTCTACGACATCGATACCAGCGAACTGACCCGGATCCTTGAGGACCGCGGCACGGCCTAAAACTGCGGACCAATACTGCGGCCTCACACTGCGGCCTCACACTGCGGCCTGACACCATTGAGCAAAGGAGAGAGAAGATGACCGATACACTGGGATGGCGCCTCGAAGGCGCCCTGTTCGAAGACGGCAGCCGGCTGACCGACTGGACCAAGATCCACGAGAGCGGAAACTGGATGTGGCAGTACGACACCCACGAATTGAGCTTCGAGATTTATGAGCATGACGGACAGTTCTGGAAGCTCTACCGCGTCCGCTTCGCGCGCGAAGACGGCAGCGGCCACGCCACCGGCTTCGGCGGTCAGGCCTGCCGCATGGCCCTGGTCCGCTACCGCCGCAACGCAAGGTCGCCCCATTCATCCCTGCTGATGCAGGAGGGGGACGAGGAATGGGTGCGGACCTACGAGGTGAATGAGAAAATTCACGAGGTCCTGCGGGCCGGCCGGGAGGACCCCAAGTACGGTGCCCCCTGGGGGCCGCAACGGGCGGCCTGATCGTGGTGGCGCCCCTTGCTGTCATCACCGGGGTCGGCGATACGACCGGCTCGGCCCTGGTGCGGCGTTTTGCCGGCGGCGGTTATCGTGTCGCCATGATCGCGCGCAATGCCGATCGGCTCGCCGCGCTGGAGGCGGAAGTCGAAGGCGCGAAGGCTTACGTCTGCGATCTCGCCGATCTCGATGCCCTGGAGCGGACTCTGGGCCGGATCGGGCGGGAGATGGGGGCCGCGCAGGTCCTGCTGCACAATGCGGTGGCCCACAGCTTCGAGCCTTTCCTGACCGGAGACCCCTCGGCGCTGGAGCGCAACTTCCGGGTCAACACCACCGCGCTGCTCTGGCTCGCCCGCGCTTTGGCGCCCGCGATGATCAAGGCGGGCAAGGGCGCGATCCTGGCCACGGGCAATACGGCATCGCACCGTGGGGTGCCGAACTATGCGCTCTTTGCCCCCAGTAAATCGGCCCAGCGCGTGCTCTGCGAGGCCCTGGCCCGGGACCTCGGGCCCAGAGGCGTGCACGTCGGCTATGTGACCATCGACGCCGCGATCGACGTCACCTGGCTCGGGCCGGAGGCGGAACGTCCGCCCTGGCTGATCCCGCCGCCGGACTGGCCGCATCGGCGCGAGGATTTCTTCGCCAAGCCGGAAGCGATCGCGGAGGAAGTCTTCCATCTGGCCCATCAGGACCGCTCGGCCTGGGCTTTCGATCTGGTCATCAGACCCTTTGCGGAGAAATGGTGATGGCGCGGGATGATCTTTCCTCTGTTACCGCCACCGCCCGGCGATCCCGTGGCACACCACGCGTCGCCATTCCCGAGGCGGGCGGAGGACGCTGGTTCCAGGTCGATGTCTTCGGCGACAGCCCGCTGTCGGGAAACGGTGTTGCGGTCTTTCCGGAGGCGCAGGGACTGGACGGCGCCGCCATGCTGGCGCTGACCCGGGAGTTGCGGCAGTTCGAAGCGATCTTTCTGACCGGCGCGGATACGCCAAATCCCGCAGCGCGCATCTTCACGCAAGAGGAGGAACTCGCCTTTGCCGGCCACCCCATGCTTGGTGCGGCCGCCGTTCTTCATCATCTCGCGGGCGCAACGGCGCAGAGCCGCTGGAAGATTTCTCTGGCGGGCCGGGAGGTCGGGATCTCGACCCGTTCCGGGGGCAGAGAGCTGTTCGTGGAGATGGACCAGGGAGAGGCGGTGCTGGGCGACCCGCTGCCGGAGATGGCCGTCGCGGGGCTTCTCGACGGCCTGGGCCTGGAGCCCGGTCACAGGCACGACAGGCTGCCGGCGGTGGTCGCCTCGACGGGCTTACCCTATGCGATCCTGCCGGTGACCGCAGAGGGCCTGGCCACCGCCCGCATTCGCACTCAGGACTTTGAGGCCCGTCTCGCCGGCCTCGGGGCAAAATTCCTCTACCTGCTCGACCCCGAGGTGCCTGAGGGCCGGAGCTGGGACAATCAGGGCCGCGTTGAGGATATCGCGACCGGCAGCGCGGCCGGTCCGGCCGCCGCCCTTCTGTGGCGCCACGGCGGCGCTGTCTCACCCCTGACGCTGCGCCAGGGGCGCTTCACCGACCGTCCGAGCGAGATCACCGTCCGCCGCGCCCGGCCCGGAGGTCCGGTCCTCGTCGGCGGTCAGGCCTTCCTGGTCGCCGAGGGCCGGTTTCTACAGACGCGACAAGACGCACCCGATTCCCTCAAGCGGAGACACAGATGACAAATTCATCAACTGCCCGCGAGATTTTCGATGTCAGCGAGGCCGCCGACCGGGCGGAAGTCGAAGCCTTTGCCGGGCGTGCCGCGGAGATACTCAACAACGGCGCTATCGCGCTCGGGCTTTCGATCGGGCACCGCGCGGGGCTCTTCGATGCCATGCGCGGACTGGCCCCGGCAGGGGTGGGCAACATCGCGGACGCCGCCGGCTTGAACGAGCGTTACGTCCGTGAATGGCTGGCGGCGATGGTGAGCGGCGGCGTCATTCGCTACGACCCCGACGAGGAGACCTATCTGCTGCCGCCCGCCCACGCCGCATCGCTGACCCGCGACGCCGCGCTCGGCAATATCGCCGTCTACGCACAATTCCTGCCCATGGCCGGAGCCGTTCAGGACCGGATCCTCGCGCGCTTCCTGAACGGGGCGGGGCTCGACTATGCCGACTATCCCGACTTTCACCGGATTATGGCGGAGGACAGCGCCCAGACCGTCGTGGCGCAGCTCTTCGATGTGGTCCTGCCGCTCGCGCCGGAGCTGCCCGCCCGGCTTGAAGAGGGCATTGACGTGCTGGATGCGGGCTGCGGCGCCGGACGGGCATTGATTGCGATGGCGGCACGCTATCCGGCCAGCCGCTTCAAGGGCTATGACCTGTCCGGCGAAGCTGTCGCGTCGGCGTCCGCCGCGGCACGGAGTGCCGTGTTGCCGAACATCCGCTTTGAAACGCGGGATCTGACAACTTTCGACGAGGTCGCCCGCTACGATCTGGTCACGTCATTCGATGCGATTCACGACCAGAAGGATCCGGCCCGCGTGTTGCAGGCGCTTGCGGCTGCGCTCCGCGCCGGCGGCATTCACCTGATGCAGGACGTGGCGGGCTCGGCGCGGCTTGAGAACAATCTCGAGTTTCCGCTCGCGGCTTATCTCTACACGGTCTCGCTCTTTCACTGCATGCCGGTTTCGCTCGGCCAGGGGGGCGCCGGCCTCGGCACCATGTGGGGCTGGGAGACTGCCGAAGCGATGTTGAAGAGCGCCGGTTTCGAGAGGGTTGAACGAAGTGTGCTGGAGCATGACCCGATGAACGTCTGGTTCGTCTCCCGGAAGGCTGGCTCCGGAAGTTAGGAAGACGCCGCATTGGAACAGCTTGACGGGCGAGGGTATCGGGCTTATCTGCATGACAGCCGAAAGGCCTCAACCAGGGAGCGCTCTGACCGTGATCAAGTAAGAACTGCAGATTCCATCGGCCATCCGGCCGAATCAGTTCTTATTTCAGGAGCATCCTATGCATCCCATTATCTATGACGTGGCCGTCTCGCTTGACGGCTGCATCGCCGGTCCAAACGGCGACGTGACCCGCTTCGCCGATGAGGGCCCTGTCGTGGAGGATTACGCTCAGCGGATGGCCGGCTACCGCCTGGCCATCATGGGCCGCGCCAGCTATGAATTTGCTTTTCAGTTCGGCTTGAAGCCGGGTGAGAACCCCTATCCGGCCATGAGAACACTGGTGTTCTCCCGGTCGCTCGCAGTTCCTGATACCAGCGACGTCGAGATTTTCCGCAAAACCGATAAAGGGATGCTGGAGCAACTCAAGGCGGATGCGGACGGTCCGATTTATCTCTGTGGCGGCGGCGCCTTTGCCGGTGCGTTGCTGGAGATGGGTGTGATCGATATTCTGCGCCTCAAGCGTGCGCCGATACTGCTTGGTGGCGGCGTGCGGCTCTTCGGTGAAGGATTTCCCGGCGTGACCCTCGCGTGCCGGGAAACAAAAAACTATCCTGATGGATACGTCTTTCAGGAATTTCACGTACGAAGCTGAGGTCAAGACGCGCTTTGGCAGAGTTGGAGCCTCTGCCGAAGCGTTGCTTCCCTATAGAGGGCGCTCCACGAAACCCGGTCCCGAATGCGCAAACCGGCACTGACATCCATGGCGCTATCAATTTAGAAACCTTTTGGAAACCATAATGTCTTTGGTTGCCCGTCAAGCTGTCGGCGCAAGCCGTCGTGACGTGATGTGGTTCGAGAAGGGGACCTTCGTGCGTAAGCGAATTCTTGTTTTTCCCGGCGGGATGCCGCGCTCGCTGGCCTATGCGGAGCAGGCCGGGGCTGAAGGACGCCAAGTTGTCGGCGCCTCTTCCCTGGGGCATGACCCGGCGCGCGACAACTACGCCTGCTGGACTCAGCTGCCGTTTGTGACCGCGCCGGACTTCGAAGAGGCCCTGCGCGCGGCGATCAACGAATTCGACATCGGCGGGATCTACACGCCCAACGCGGTGATATGGAACTATCTCAACAGCCGGATCGGCGAGTCCTTTCCCGGCGTCAGTCTGGTCAACGGTTCGCCGGTAGAGAACGAAGTCCTGCCCTATCAGAAAGCGCTGGAATTCGGTCAACTCCTGTGTAAGGAACCCCTGGCGCTGGCCAGCCAGGCAGATCCGCTGCCCCGCGCGCCGGCGCTTGAGACCGCCGCGCTGTTCCGGCATGCCGAGACAATTCCGGGTATGTGCGACCACGAAAAAATCCGTGCCCTCTGCGAAATCATCCGTTTCAGCCCAGAGGGCGATATCGTCGAAATCGGAAGCTGGTGGGGAAAATCCGCGTTCGTGTTTTTACGGCTGCTGCAGAGCTATGGAACGGGGAAGCTGCTCTGCGTTGATCCCTGGTCGAACGACTGTCTGATTCAGGACGACGAAAAGGGGTTGGTCGATCGAGTTCCGGTCAATGCCGGCGAAGCACTGACGGTCTTCCAGCTTAACCTGCTGCCTTATGCGAACGGCGACATCAACTATCTGCGCCTGCCGTCGGTCGACGCTGCCGAGCATTACCGCAGCAAGCGGGAAATCGCGACGCCAGTGTTCGGAAAGACGAACTATCGTGGAGAGATCGCCATCCTGCATATCGACGGCAACCACAGTTACGAAGCCGTGGGCGCCGATATGGAAGCCTGGTCCGACTTGGTCATGCCGGGAGGCTGGCTGATCATCGACGACTACATCTGGCCCTATGGCGACGGACCGCAAGTGGTCGGCGACGATTTCCTCGAAAAACGCGCGCAGAGCATCGGCACCGCCTTCGTCATGGGGTCCGCACTCTTCATTCAGTTGCGCTGAAGCGCATCTCCCCTATGCCGTAAAGGCTGCGCACTGTTCTAATTCTGCTTACCGCTGGCTGCTGGCGGCGCAGTTGTCGTGACCAGGCGGGTGCGCTCGGCCAGGCGGGTTCCGGATAGTCAGGAGTCCTGTTCCCGCTCTGCCTTGACCTTGGCCCGCGCCTCTTCGATTTCGCGTTCGCGCAGGTAGTCGTCGGTGGTTTTCGGGATCGGGCGGTCGCCGCCCATGAAGGGATTGTCCGGCGCATTGAACTGGGAGACCACGCGGCAGTCTTCGCACATCTTGATGCGCTCGATGGCTTCGGGGTTCTGGAACATGGAGTGCTTGTTGCCGAGCTGCTCGACGATCTTTTCGATCGAGCCTTTCGAGCCGAAGGGCTTGCCGCAACTGACGCATTCGAAGGGTTCTTCTTCCTTGACCGTCTTGGTGTTGCGCGCGTCGGGCGTGAAGTTCATGCGCGGCTCAAGGGTCATCACGCTCTCTGGACAGGTCGCGACGCAAAGACCGCACTGCACGCAGGCGGATTCCTGGAAGCTCAATTGCGGCTTGTCGGGATTGTCCATCAGGGCGCCGGTCGGGCAACTGCCGACACAGGCCAGACAGAGCGTGCAGTCCTCCGTGCGGATATCGACGTTGCCGAAGGGCGCGCCGCCGGGCAGGGGCAGGACATCGATGGGCGAGGGGGCCTTGGCGTGCAGATGCTCGATGGCCATGCGGGTGTTGGTGCGCTTGCCGCTCATCAGCAGGAAGGAGGCGGCCTGGGCCTGGGTGCGTGTCGTCAGCGTGCCCAGATGCCCGGCCAGGGCTTCCGGATCGGTTTCCACAAGCAGATCGGTTCTGCCCCCGCCGTACCCGAGGCCCTCCATGACCGCTTCGGCCATGCCGATCTGGGAGGCCAGTCCGCCGAGTTCGCTCTGCTGTTTGGGGGACGCCAGCAGGAGAATCTGACTGACCCCGTAAGCATAGGCCGCGGACATGATGTCGAAACCGACCTGGGTGATTTCGTTGACCATGAAGGGAATGACATTCGCGGGCAGACCCTTGCCGAAGCGCGCGAGCAATCCGATCAGGGGCGTGCCGTGCTGTTCGTCATGGATCAGCAGCACCGGATCCTGGCCATCGGCGTTGCGGTAGGTGGTCAGCAGAACCCGCAGGCGCTCCATGATGTCGGTTGTGGCCGGGATGGCGTAGCCCGCGGCCCCGGTCGGGCAGACGGCGCTGCAAGAGCCGCAGCCGGCGCAGACGAAGGGATCGAATTCGACGATGTCGCCGGCCGAGGTGATCGCGCCGGTCGGGCAGACATCGAGGCAGCGGTTGCAGCCCTGTTTGCGGCTGCGCGAATGGGCGCAGATATCGGCGTCGTATTTGACGTAGAGCGGCTTCTCGAATTCGCCGTTGAGTTCGCTGAGCTCGAAGAGCGCGCGCTGAACCGCTGCCGGATCGCCCGGGTCGGGACGGAAATAGCCGTCGCGTTTCTCATGGGCGGTAAAGAGCGGGGTTGCGCCGGTCAGATCGAGAATGAGATCGCATTTGGAGGAAGCGCCGTCGCGCGGCGCCTCGAAGGCCATGGCACCCCGTGCGGAGACGACGGAGGGCGCATAGTCGTTCACGACGATCTCAAAGGCGCCGAAGTGGCCCTTCGCCGCTCCGATGGTGCCTTTGAAGATCGGCACGTCCATAACCTGGGGCGGCATGATATCACCGGGGTTTGTGAGCAGAACCGTCACGTCGAGCCGTCCCGCAAGCTGCCGGGCGGCCTCGATGGCGATTTCGTCCTTGCCATAAACCAGGCAGGCGCCCTCGGACAGCATGGAGACACTGGGCGCTGAGGCGATGCTGACACTGGATTCCGCGAGCAGCGCGGCGATCTTGGCATTGGCCTTGCCCGCCTGATCGGACCAGCCGGCGGTTTCGCGGATGTTGACGAACTGCGCGTCGCCCTGATAGCCGGCTTCCTCCAGGATCTCCTCGAAAAGCGGGGCTTCCTGGGTGCAGGCGATGGTAATGGGCGCGCCGCCCGCGGCGGCCTTCTGAACCGCTTCGATCTGGGCACGGCAGAGCTGGGTATGGATCTGACCTGCATTCGGGTCGCCGCAAGCCTTGGCCAGGGCGTCGCCCCGCAACGGCATGGTGTTCTCGCAATTGCAGACGAAGAGCTGCTTCGCGTCGTTCCCCGTTGACCCGCCGTTTTCCATCACACTCGTCTCCTCGCCGTCCTGTCTTGTGAGCTCAACCTTCACTGGAGAGCTGTTGCCGCCCAAGGCCTTTCATGCCCTGTGCCTTAGAGCGCGTCATGTTTTAACGGAAACACTCTGTGTTTTCGCTAAAACATGTGAACCCGCTCTAAATCATAGTGTTAGAGCAGATTCACCGGTGCGACGGATCGCCGAAGGCGATTCCATCTAAACCGGATCTGCTCTAGAAACACCCCGTGAAACCATTGCGTTACCGGGAGTCCTCAAGCTTGTGTCTCAGGGTGGCATGAAAAGCGTCCTTTGCCGCAAGAGAACCCGGAGTAGAACACAGACGCGTCGCTGTCAAAATGCAATCTTCCGAGCTGCGTGCTACAGGGCATCTTCACTTAAGCGCGACTTGTGGCCGGGGCAAGTTTCCCGCAGACTGTTTTGGTCTCGGAAAAGTCGCTTGGCCTGAAAAAGCCGGTTGGCCCACAAGTCCGGTCGGCTCGGACGAGATGATTGGCTTTGGAGAGGCAATGGTGAAATCCGCGGCGCAGCGGTGCAGTCGTGGCGCAGCTTGAGTTCCGCTCATCGAACGGTGTTGCGGGAGCGTGAGCGCGCGGGGTTCTCGGGTGAAGCTGGAACAGGTAGTGTAATGGATAAAGAAGTTTCGATGCCCCTGGGTGTCGTTGTGGAGCGGCGTGAGATCGACAATCCCTGGCAGGACTGGAGTTGGCGTCCGGTCGCCGTCATTCCGGGCGCGCCGGATCTGGAAGCCTGGACCGAACTCTCGAGCGATGCGGTGTCGGTGCGCTATCATGCGGCGACCCTGCCCTTGACCCTGCACCGCAAGGAAACCGAGGCCTACCGGCAGAACCTCTCGAACAATCCGCCGGTCGTCTATGTGGTTCTGGAGCCTGACGACCAGCCTGACACGGTATACGAGTACAAGCCTTCGTCGGTGACGGTCTCGCCCTACGAAGCGCAGGACTCTCTCGATTCCGGCGAGGAAATCGTCGAGGGCGTGACCATGCCCGACGGCATGATCGGCTGGGTGCAGGCCTTTGTGGACGCCCATCATGTGGACGAGCCTTTCAAGAAGCGCAAACGCAAGCGCTACGCCACCCACGATGTCGAATTCGGCAAACCGCCGCCGATTGCGAAGAAACGCGGCAGCGGCGGAGATCACTGACGTGACCGGAGACGACAAGAGGCGCGCAGGAGAGCGGCCGTCCACCCAAGAAGAAGGCGGATTCCTGCGCCGCTGGTCACGTCGTAAAGGCGCGCAGTCAAAGACATCCGCGCCAAAGAGCGCGGCTGCCGCGCCGCGGCCGGTCGACTTTGCCGAGCCCTCCGAAGAAGAGCCATTGGAGTTGCCGCCCGAAGCCCCGGTTCGGGGACGGATGATCACCTCGCCGCCTGGCGGTGCCCCCACCATCGCCGAGCAAGCGGCGCAGGAGAGCGCGGAAGCAACAAAGGGCCTTCCCGGGGAGACTGCTGGCGAAGAGGCTGCTGCAGGAAAGACCGAGGGCGCGGAAGAAGAGCTTCCGGATGTCGAGGACCTGGAAGCGGACTCCGATTTCACGCCGTTTCTGAAGAAGGGGGTTTCGGAGCAGCTCCAACGGCGCGCGCTGCGGAAACTCTGGCTGAGCGATCCGGTTTTGGCCAATGTAGACGGGCTCTTGGACTATGGCGATGACTTTACCGACGCGGCCATGGTCATCGAGAACATGAAAACGGTCTACACGGTCGGACGGGGCATGGTGCCGAAGCCCAAAGACGAGGACGCCGAAGAGGCAGAACTCGAGACTGACCCCGAGCTCGAGGAAGACACCGAGCTCGAGGAAGACACGGAGCTCGAGATTGGCGCGACCGAATCAGAGGACGGAACTGAGAAGGTCGAGGCAGCGGATGCCGATGCCCAGGAGCCCGAAGAAGAGCGGGCAGAGGCGAGCGCCGAGGAGAGCGCCGAGGAGAGTGCCCAGGAGAGCGCAGAAGAGAGCGCCGAAGCTGAAGGGGCCGCGGAGGAGTCGCCGCTGGACGAGGAGGATTCGCGCGACCCCGTATGAAGCGAGGGGTGCGGGGGATGGATTCCCGCCTGATTCCACCGCAAAGATAAAGCGTGATGAGGGCTGAGGTCTGTGGACTTCGCTGAGGCGCCGGGTCGATTCCCGAAGAGGCCCGAATCCAATAATTTATAAGCACACATTTTAATTATTGGTATTAAGTCTGGGCCAGTTTGCTGTCATGGCGCGAGAAATTGTATGTGCGCTGAATAATGCATTCAAAAAACCTTCCATCAATTTGCTTTAAATGCATCGCAATGCTGCGCTGCACATTAATAAAGTGAGCAATTACATGCGGTGTTGTTGCATCGCACAAAAATGGGTGTGAAATTGTTGTGTTGGCCGCGCAGCAAAGTGTTGAGCCTGTAAAGGTAAATTGTCATAATCTGAACACATGAAGAACAGGGATGCATAGGGACGCTCTCCGGAATGCCTCACCCCTCCGCGGTGTCAGACTCAAACGACATGTCAGAAGAAGATCTTCTTCGGGCACAGATGTACCGCTTTCTGGCGCGCCTTTTGGCTGCGCCGCCGGACAAGGCTACGCTCGACGCGGTTTCGCGTTTGACGGGTGACGATACGGATCTCGGCAAGGCGTTGAGCACGGCGGCCGTTCTGGCCGGGAAGACCTCCGCGGCGGATGCGGAACGCGAATACAATGCCCTCTTTATCGGTCTCGGGCGTGGCGAGCTGGTTCCCTTCGGGTCCTATTACATGGCCGGCTTTCTGAATGAAAAGCCGCTGGCGAAACTCCGCAAGCACATGATCCAGCTTGAGATGGCCCGATCGGATGATGTCTCCGAGCCGGAGGACCATATCGCGGCGCTTTGTGAGATGATGGCGGGAATGGTCGACGGCGTTTTCGGCGGTGACGATAACCTGCATGGACAGCAGGCCTTTTTCGATTCCCACATCGGGCCCTGGGCGCCGAAGTTCTTCCAGGATCTTGAGGCAGCCGAGTCCTCGACCTTTTATGCGCCGGTCGGGACGATCGGACGGGTGTTTATGGAGATTGAGGCGACCGCCTTTAAAATGGTTGCCGATTAGAGTTCAGCCGTTTCGGGCCGATAGCGGTCAAGGAGGGTTGATTGAGAAGGAGAGCGGTACGGTATTGCGAACATGTTCGAGCCCGGAACAGAGGTGTGGGGTTCGGACGCATCCGGAAAAAGGTCGGCGCCTTGCCGGATGGTGAAGTCAAACGTCGCATCGTGTGGAGCGATGACACAAAAAAATGAGGTGGATCTTATGAAAGACGAACGGGCAGAGAAAACGGCCAAGCGCCGTGATTTCCTGAAGCTCGCTGGCCTCGGCGTCGTTTCGGCGGGGGCTGGCCTTGCCGGCGCGTCGAAGGACGGCGAAGCGGCAGTCGCGCCGGCGAAAGGCAGCGGTGATTACCGCGAGACCGAGCACGTGAAAACGTACTACGACCTCGCGCGCTTCTAAGCGATTTTCCACCAAATATTCTGACACGTCCCGGCCGGGAGACCTGCCGGGCTTGAGTGGGAGAGAAACATGCTCAGGAAAAAAGTAAACGGAGCGACGAGAAGCCCGCGTCTCTCGAAATCGCTGGCCGGTTTGACCGGTGGCGCGATCGATCGCCGTTCCTTCCTCCGCCGGTCCGGTCTGACGGCAGGTGGTTTGGCAGCCGCAGGCGCCATCGGCGGCGGCATGGTCAAAAAGGCCGAGGCCGCAGGGGCGGGCACAAGCGGTAACGTGAAGATCGTTAAATCGGTCTGCACCCACTGTTCGGTCGGCTGTACGGTTCTGGCCGAGGTCGACAACGGTGTTTGGGTTGGGCAGGAGCCGGGCTTCGACAGCCCCTTCAACCTGGGTGCGCACTGTGCGAAAGGCGCGTCGGTCCGCGAACACGCACACGGCGAGCGCCGCCTGAAGTACCCAATGAAGCTGGTCAACGGCGAATGGCAGAAGATGTCATGGGACGATGCGGTCACCGAAATCGGCGACGGCATGCTGAAGATCCGCGAAGAATCCGGACCGGATGCGGTCTACTGGCTGGGCTCGGCGAAGCACAACAACGAGCAGGCTTATCTCTTCCGTAAGTTCGCGGCCTTCTGGGGCACGAACAACGTGGATCATCAGGCGCGTATCTGTCACTCGACCACGGTCGCGGGTGTTGCCAACACCTGGGGCTACGGCGCCATGACCAACAGCTACAACGACATTCACAAAAGCCGGGCGATCTTCCTGATCGGTGGTAACCCGGCCGAGGCGCATCCGGTTTCGCTGCTTCACCTTCTCAAGGCGAAAGAGCAGAACAACGCGCCGCTGATCGTTTGCGATCCGCGCTTTACCCGCACCGCGGCCCATGCCGACGAGTTCGTCCGGATGCGTCCGGGCACCGACGTCGGACTGGTCTGGGGCATCCTCTGGCACCTCTTCGAGAACGGCTGGGAAGACAAAGAGTTCATCCGCCAGCGCGTCTGGGGCATGGACCAGATCAAAACCGAAGTCGCCAAGTGGACTCCGGAAGAGACCGAGCGGGTCACCGGTGTTCCGGGATCCCAGCTCAAGCGTGTTGCGCGCCTGATGGCGAACAACCGTCCGGGCACGGTGATCTGGTGCATGGGCGGTACCCAGCACACCAATGGTAACAACAACACACGCGCTTACTGCATCCTGCAGCTTGCGCTGGGCAACATGGGCACTTCAGGTGGCGGAACCAACATCTTCCGCGGCCATGACAACGTCCAGGGTGCGACGGATCTGGGCGTGCTCTGCCACACCCTGCCGGGTTACTACGGCATCAAGGCCGGTGCCTGGAAGCACTGGTCACGGGTTTGGGATGTCGATTACGACTACCTGCTCGGACAGTTCCAGGATCAGAAGCTCATGGAGACTGCCGGCATGCCGGTGTCGCGCTGGATCGACGGTGTTCTGGAAGACAAGGAGAACATCGACCAGCCGGATAACGTCCGGGCCATGGTGCTCTGGGGGCATGCGCCGAACTCGCAGACCCGTATGACCGAGATGAAGACGGCGATGGAAAAACTCGACATGCTTGTCGTGGTCGATCCTTATCCGACGGTCTCGGCGATCCTGCACGACCGTAAGGACGGCGCCTATCTGCTGCCGGCCTGTACCCAGTTCGAGACCTATGGCTCGGTGACCGCGTCCAACCGGTCGCTGCAATGGCGCGAGAAAATTATCGAGCCGCTGTTCGAATCCAAGACCGACCATGAGATTATCTATCTCCTGGCCGAGAAGTTCGGTTTCGCCGACGAAATGTTCAAGCACATCCAGGTCGACGGGAAGATCCCGCTGGTGGAGGATGTCACCCGCGAGTTCAACAAGGGTATGTGGACGATCGGCTACACCGGGCAGTCGCCGGAACGTATGCGCAAGCATATGGAGAACCAGCATACCTTTGACCGCACGACCCTGCTGGCCAACGGCGGCCCCTGCGACGGGGAATACTACGGTATGCCCTGGCCATCGTGGGGTACGGCGGAAATGGGCCATCCGGGCACGCCGAACCTTTACGACACCTCCAAGCCGGTTGCGGAGGGCGGACTGTCCTTCCGTGCGCGCTTCGGTGTCGAACGCGAGGGCGACAACCTTCTGGCGGAAGGCTCCTATCCGGTCGGATCCGAGATCAAGGACGGCTATCCGGAGTTCACCATGGCCATGCTCAAGAAGCTGGGCTGGGATGGCGACCTGACAGCGGAAGAGCGTTCGACCATCGAGGCCATTGCCGGCGACAAGACCAACTGGAAGACCGACCTTTCCGGCGGTATCCAGCGGGTCGCCATCAAGCACGGCTGCTCACCCTTCGGTAACGCCAAGGCACGGGCCGTGGTCTGGAACTTCCCGGATCCCATTCCGCTGCACCGCGAACCGCTTTACACGGCGCGTCGCGATCTGGTCGAAGACTATCCGACCTACGAGGATCGCCAGATGTACCGTCTGCCGACCATGTATGCCTCGATCCAGAAGAAGGACTTCTCCAAAGACTTCCCGACCGTGCTGACCTCCGGGCGGCTGGTTGAATACGAAGGCGGCGGTGATGAAACCCGGTCGAATCCCTGGCTGGCGGAGCTCCAGCAGGACATGTTCGTCGAGATCAATCCTTTCGATGCCAACACCGCGGGTATCCGCGATGGTGCGATGGTCTGGCTGCATTCGCCGGAAGGCTCCAAGGTCAAGGTCATGGCCATGGTGACCGAACGGGTCGGGCGCGGGGTCGCCTTCATGCCCTTCCACTTCGGTGGCCATCTGGAGGGCGAGGACCGAAGGCACAAGTATCCGAAGGGTGCCGATCCTTACGTACTTGGCGAGTCGTCTAACACCGCCCAGACCTACGGGTATGACTCGGTGACCAACATGCAAGAAACCAAAGCTACGCTCTGTCGTATCGAGCTGGCGTAAGGAGGATCTGAGAAATGGCAAGAATGAAGTTTCTTTGTGATGCCGAACGCTGCATCGAGTGCAACGCCTGCGTCACGGCTTGTAAAAACGAGAACGAGGTGCCCTGGGGCGTAAACCGCCGCCGCGTCGTCACCATCAATGACGGCAAACCCGGCGAGCGCTCCATTTCGGTGGCTTGCATGCACTGTTCGGACGCGCCCTGTATGGCCGTCTGTCCGGTCGACTGTTTCTACCAGAACGAAGAAGGTGTGGTTCTCCACTCCAAGGACCTCTGCATTGGTTGCGGTTACTGCTTCTACGCCTGTCCCTTCGGCGCGCCGCAGTATCCGCAGGCCGGTAACTTCGGGTCCCGTGGTAAGATGGACAAATGCACCTTCTGTAACGGTGGTCCGGAAGACAACCACAGTGAAGCCGAGTTCCAGAAGTATGGCCGGAACCGCTTGGCCGAGGGCAAACTGCCGCTTTGCGCCGAGATGTGTTCGACCAAGGCTCTGCTGGCCGGCGACGGCGACTCTGTCTCGAACATCTACCGCGAGCGTGTTGTTGCCCGTGGCTTCGGTTCGGGCGCCTGGGGCTGGGGGACGGCCTACGAGGCGAAGACCGGCGGTTGATGCAAACCCCGGTGACCTAGAGTGTTTTCTTGAGGGAGGGGCGGCTTTTTGCCGCCCTTCTTTTCAAGAGCCCGGCTACTCAAGAGCCTGGCGTGTGAAGAATAAGGCTTTTGAAGAGCATAGCTTTTGAAGAGTTTGGCTTTTGAAGGGCCTCGGGTTTCTTTTCCGGCTGGATGGGGAAGAAATTCGGACAGACCTGTAACGTTTAACGAGCCTGGAATGCGGTCGGTTTCCAAGAGACACTTGACCGTCGGGCTTCAACCAGAGGGATAGTGCGTTGAAGAAGACGAAACAGTCTCGGCGCGACTTCATGGCATTAGGTGGAAGTCTTCTGCTTGGTCTGACGCTGACCGCCTGCCGCCAAGAGGAGCAGGGGCGTAAGCTGCTTTACGACAAGGGCACCTATCTCGGGGAGGCGGATGAAGGCCTTTCCGATGAAGATCGGGCGAAGCTGCGGCAGCGCGCAACATTTCAAAGAGATTGAGGTTTCCGCGCATGTTCGATGCCGTTCTCTTGTCTCATGAAGCAAGTGCGGGACCGGGCGCGTGGCGTGTGCGCAGCGAAGCGCCGTCCTTCGGCTATGTCCTGTCCGGTGCGACGCAATTGTCTGAGCGGCGAAAAAACAATCGAGTTAACTTGGGAACAGGGCTCCGTTGCACTGTAAGGTGAGCAGCAACAGGCCGATGTTTTCCAGAGCTTTAGATGCATTGAAAGGGTGGCGATGTCTATCTTAAGGCGGTCTATGAGAGGTTTGATCCCGGCGATTCTGATCCTGGCCGGGGTCTATGGCGCAATTTCCGTGGGCGGTGGCCTGTGGCTGACGGACCGCGAGGCGATCGCGCAGTCAGCGACCGGCGATCCTGCGGCTGGTACGGTTGTCGACGGGCAGGTGCCGGGCAACACCCTGGGCAACAACAGCGACGCCGAACTCTGGCGCGCCATCCGGCAAGGTGTCGAGGGTAACATCTCGTCTCCGGGCGCCCAGGGCGGCGTGCTGATTCAGTCGGAAGGCGAGAACTGGAGAGCGGTTCGGAATGGCCCGGTCTCCAAGTACGGTGTCTGGGGACTCCTGGGGATCATTGCGATTCTGGCGATTTTCTTTGCCGTGCGCGGACGCATCACGATCGAGGCCGGCCGTTCCACCCAGACCATCCAGCGCTTCAACGCGGTGGAGCGCTTCAGTCACTGGCTGATGGCCGGCTCCTTTATCATTCTCGGTATCACCGGGTTGAACATGCTCTACGGCCGTTATTTCCTGCCCGACGTCATCGGAAAGGAGGCTTTTGCGACGATCACCTCCTGGGGCAAGTATGGCCATAACTATCTGGCCTTCGCCTTTATGGCGGGACTCCTGCTGAGCTTCGTCCTCTGGGTGGTGCACAATATTCCCAACAAGACGGACCTGAACTGGCTGCTGAAAGGCGGCGGCCTCTTCACCAAGCACAGCCATCCTCCGGCGGAAAAATTCAATGCGGGCCAGAAGATCCTCTTCTGGCTGGTGACCCTCGGGGGGTTCTCGATCAGCCTCTCCGGTCTCGGACTGCTGTTTCCCTTCGAGATTCCCATGTTCGCCAAGACCTTCGCGTTCCTGAATATCTTCGGCTTCGGTCTGCCGGAACAGCTGACCATGATGCAGGAAGTGCAGCTGGCACAGCTCTGGCACACGGTTGTGGGCCTGATTCTGACCATCGTGATCGTGGGCCACATCTATATCGGTTCGGTCGGTATGGAAGGCGCGTTCGATGCCATGGGTGACGGCGAAGTGGATTTGAACTGGGCGAAGGAGCATCACGAGCTCTGGGTGAAAAAGACTCTGAGCAGCCAGGCCTCATCCGACGGGAGCAAATAGTATGGCGCCAGCTTTCACCGCGGGCAGCGGCACGAGCGGCTTTGGGAGAGCATCAACTCCCGGGGCCCGGGGCCGGAGCTTGACCCGCTCTGTGATGACCGCGGCCTTTGGCGGTCTGGTCCTGCTTGCATTCTCTGCGATGCTTTCCGTGCCGGCGAAGGCGGAGGCCCGGTCCCTGGAGGCCGTGGCTGCGGAAATTGCCTCGAGGTATGACGTCGAGGTCTTGCGCAGTTCCGAAGTGGTCCTTGCGGACGGGGCCAATGCCTACGAACTGGTGGTCATGCGGCCCGGTGGCAACTCCAATGCGGCCTTTCAGGTCACACGCCTGCTGGTGGATCCCGAAAGCGGGGATCTCATCCCGGCCTTCAGGCATGGCCGCTCCGGCTATGATCTCTCCGGCGCGCCGCGGTTTAATCCGGGCAGGGACGGGGCAGACTACATCATGCGCAGAGACAGTCTGCGGTGACGAGGAAGCCGGACTTCAGGAATGACGCCGGGCCCGGTTCTGTATCGGGCCCGGCTGTTCATCCCGAGCGGCTCCGGATAGACTTCGCGCCGCTTTTCGGCCTTTTGGGGGCGGGATGTGACATCAGATTCGGCGGGGGAGAGTTGAGCGTTTGACGGTTCGTTTGCCCGGTCGTTTGTCCGTTTTTGTTCTGGCTACCCTTGCCTTCATTCAATTGATGTTTGGCGCTCAGGGTCTGTTGGACCCGGGAACCGCGCAGGCGGATCTTGCGGGCCATGGCGGTCCCGTCAACGGTCTGACCATCTCATCCGACGGCAAAGCCGTGCTGACTGCCGGTTTCGATTACAGCGTCATCCTTTGGGACCTGGAAAGCGAAGAGGAACGGCATCGGCTGGAAGGGCACGATGCGGCAGTCAACGCCGTGGCCTTTTTGCCCGACGGCTCAAGAGCGCTCTCCGCCAGCGACGATCAGGTGGTGATCCTCTGGGATCTGAAGGCGGGCGCGGAACTGCGGCGCTTCACCGGACATCAGGGCAAGGTTGTCGATCTGGCGGTCTCCGCCGACGGGCGCTTCGCGGCCTCCGCCTCCTGGGACCTGACGGTGCGCATCTGGGATCTGCAGGCTGAGAGCGATGCTTCCGAAGCGGTCGTGCTGCAGCATCGTGCTCCTGTCAATGCGGTTGCCTTTCTCGCGGACAAAGGCCTGGTGGTGACCGGGGCCGCGGACAGCACGATCCGGATCTGGGAGGCTGCATCCGGCAAGCTGACACAACAGATGTCGGCGCATGATTTCGGGGTGTCGGCCATTGCCGTCGCGGCGGACGGCCGCCACGCGGTGAGTTCCTCCGCCGACGAGACGCTGCGGTACTGGGATCTGGAGACGGGTGAGGAAATCGCGGTGCTGCGTGGTCATCAGGGCGCGGTTCTCGCCGCCGCCATATCGCAGGATGGCCGTCTGGCAGCTTCGGGCGGGACGGATGGAAAGCTCAGGATCTGGCGCCTGGATAGTGAATTTTACTCGCCGCAGGATGTTACGCACAAAGGGGTGGTCTGGTCCCTGGCCTTCACGCCCGAGGCGGACGTGCTGATTTCCGCCGGCGCCGATGCACTTGCGCGGGTCTGGCGCCTGGATGAAAACGGCAATCAGCGCACAGATGGCGTTCAAACCGCGGCTGCGGGGGCGGGCGCGCCGGACTACGCCGACATTCCCGGCGCATGGCAGTTCCGCAAGTGTGCAATCTGCCACAGCCTGACCGACGACGATGAGCACAAGGCGGGGCCCTCCCTGCACGGTGTCTTCGGGCGGCGGGTCGGGACGCTCGAAGGTTACAGCTATTCGCCGGCGTTGCGGGACGGTGATCTGATCTGGGATGAAGAGAGCATCGACGCGCTGTTCCGCCTGGGCCCGGACGTGGTTACGCCGGGCAGCAAGATGCCGATACAGCGGATTCCAAAGGATGAAGACCGGGCGGAATTGATCGAGTTCCTGAAACGCGCCGCCGGGTATCATAACGGCACCGGCGTGCCCACGGCGCCCGCCAGAGATGCATCGGGTCCGACGCCCGGAGAAACCGGCGCTCAAGGATCGGACGGGGGCCTGAACCGCGACGCGGACAAGACGGGAGTAAGGGACTAAGCTCTTGACGAAGTGTCAGGATTCGACAGAATTTGCGTGCAGCCTCAAGGTTGACGCGTTGTATAACGAGAGACAGGAGTGCTGAGCATGAAGGCTTTTTTGGCAAGTGTAATTGCCGCGGTCACCATTTCCCTGGGAGCTGCGGTGATTTTGAGCATGGTCGATTTTTCGGCTGAGAGCGCAAACCAGTCTCAGAACGGGTCGGTCCGCCTGTAGTTGTCGACGGTGGCCGGCGCGGGCGCGGTCAGGCTGGATGTGATGCGGCCTGCGTTCGGCAGTGGAGTCGCTTGAGTGTCCGATCACTTTAGCAGGAGACTGGTGATTCTTGCCGCACTCCTGGGCATCGTCACCGCCGTCTCCGGCTGCTCATCAAGGAATTGGAAGAAAACTGGCGAGCGCTGGCGAGACAATCACTGCCGCGAGGTGCATCGCAGCCCTTGCAGGGACGGCGTACCTCTTGAGCATCATGGTTACCTCTCGCCGCTTCAGACGGCGGCGATGCCTTTCGTTGTTTGATCTACGGTCCCGCACGGCGCCGGTCAGACGCGCGATCAGAGCGAAAAGGGAAATGTCATACGGCAAGGAAGCCAAGCGGCGGGCATGAAACCTCTCTTGCGCAAGCTCCTGGCCGGGGCCGCCTTTTGCCTTGCTCTCTACATTATCATCATGGCTGTGTGGGTTGTTCTCAATCTGCACTGACTTTTGTTCCGCGGTTGCGAACCGCGATGCAGTGAGGCCTGCGGTCTGTGAGGCAACAAAGTGAAGCATAGTGTGACAGAGCGATACCGCCCGCGGGCTGTTTCGGATTTAGGTGTGTGGGACGTGGCGCCCCTCAAACTGAAAGTCTATGGCATTCTTGCCGACGGTCAGGAAATGACGGAGCAGGTCGTCGATACGGCGCAGTCCTTCGTCGGCACGGAGGTTCCGCCGCTCGTGGCTGCGGAAGGAGAAGACAACGGCCTGGGCTTTGTCATTATTCACCCGGGTGAACTCGGTGTTTCGGTTCTGGCGCACTGGTGGATCCAGGGCTCGGTTCTTTGTCAGCATATCCGCAGAACGCTCTGGGGCGCGGACGCGCCGATGAAGACGGCCGCGCGGCCCGTCATTGCCTGTGTTTGGGAGCTGGCGCTGATCAACGCCGAGCAGGAGGCCTGGCGCAAAACTATGATGACGGCGGAGCCTGATGCCCTGGCCTATCTGCAGGCGCGCGCCGGCTTGAAGGTCGTGTAGAAAAAAGTCAGGCGCGCGGAGGCAAGGGAGAAGACCCGAATGACCCAACGGATCGTGCCTTACAGTATTGTTGATGTCTTCACCACCCGGCGTTTCGCCGGCAACCCGGTCGCCGTGATCAGGGATGCCAAGGGCTTGTCGGGGACGCAAATGCAGTCTATCGCCCAGGAGTTCGGGTTTTCGGAAACCACATTTATCCTGCCTCCAGGTAACGGCGCGACGAGCGCAACAGTACGCATCTTTACGCCCTTCGATGAGATCCCCTTTGCCGGGCACCCCAACATCGGCACGGCGTTCGTGGCCGCGACGCAAGAGACCGTGGCGGAGATCCAGGGCGATCAGCTCGTTTTTGATGAGCTCGGCGGGCCAGTGAGTGTGGTACTGCAGCGGGAGCAGGGACGGGTGATCGGTGCGCGGATCACCGCACCTCAGACGCTCGAGGTTTTGGGCGAGTGCGACACCGCAATGATGGCGTCCTGTCTCGGCCTTGCAGAGGAACAGGTCTTGTCTCAGCGCTTTCGGCCCTGCGTGGCAAGCGTGGGGTTGCCCTTCGCCTTTGCCGAACTCGCCGGCCTGGAGGCGCTGGGCGCGATCGATCCAAGTGTGTCAGCCTTCAAAGCCGCGCGGGCGCGCGGTCCGCAGACGGTTGACGGTTTTGCGATCTCAGCCTTCGTCGTTACGTCGGAGTCCGGATCAAACTTCAATGTTCGGGCCCGGGTCATTTCGCCGCTGGGTCATCCCCCCGAAGATCCGGCGACCGGCAGCGCGGCGGGCGCCTTGACCTCGTTGTTGGCGGCGTCGGGGACAGGGGAGGTTTGCCGTGCAATAATCGAGCAGGGCGTCGAGATGGGACGTCCAAGCCTGATCGAAGTCGAGATTCCCGCTTCGGGCGCAGGGGCTGAAATCAGCGGCCGTTGCGTCCCGGTCAGTTCCGGTGTGCTCTATCTTTGAGCCCGCGGCTGTAAGGTCCCTGCTGTAAAGTCCCGGGACGTTTGCAGTTTTCCGATCTTAAGAGCCGGAGCGATAGAAGCGCGCAACGATGTAATGGTATATCGAGCTGAGCAGCGGGATTTGTATAAAGCCCGCAACCCCCAGAGCAGAGATCGCAGCTGCTCCGCACAGCGGCCGGGCCAGAATCATGCCTGAAAAGAGTCCGATAAAGCTCCAGAGCAGATACCAAAGGACCATGAAGGGAATCAGGATGACCGTTTCTAAGGCTGTCAGGCTTGATTCGAGATCGATCGGCAAAAGTATCAGGAGCTGCAGGAGGCTGTAATAAGCGAAAGCTGGCCCGACCAGGAAGGTAAAGCCCAGAGTAATGACCAGCAGGGCTATCTCTTTCGGCTTCAATGTCTTTCCGAGGCGCATTTCTGCAGTGCTACAGCATCCTGAGGACGTCGGCAATCATCGCGTCCTGGAGGCGCTCTTCAGAGGCTGCATCTTATTGATCGCCGTGGCCCGCCTGTGCGGTCTTGCCGCTCTTGTTTCACAGGTCGCCGGCAGCGGGACGCGAGCCGGATTTACGGTTTGGCAGCCTGGGGTTCCAAGCTGATTTAAATTGCGACCTTAGTGAGTAACAGTGGGTTATATAGTTGTAAATAAAAAATAAAACATATTGCATTCCTCCTAAATCTATCTGGTTTTCAAGGGTTTTTAACGAAACGATAAGCCCTTTTCGGGATACTTCGGACTGCTCATAAAAAGTCTCGAAGGCCCTCCTGTTTTTGCACTGCAGTCCCCGTGAAGGGTAGTCGATATCGGGAACAGGCGCCTTAGGTGTTGCGCAACAGGAGGTTGCTATCTCTCAGATCCATAATAATGCGCTCGGCTATCGTTGTGCTTGCGCGGGATGCGCGGGCGGCGTCGCGAGCGAGCTTTTCGACGCGGGCAGTGCTGCCGGGGCGTCCGGGGCCAAGCCGGTTTGGAATCTGACAGAGATTGTGGACAACCTGACCCGTTCCAACGCCGAGTGGTCGGGCGCAACGGTCTCCTACAGCTTCTTCAACTCCAAACCGGCTGGCTATGCCGGTGAGGGAGACGGCTTTTCATCCTTCAGCGGCGCGCAGCGCACGGCCGCCCGCGAAGCCATGCAGCTCTGGGATGATGTCGCCGGTGTTTCCTTCGTTGAGACGGCGGATGCCAGCGGTGATATCCGCTTTGCCAATACGACGACAGGGCCGGGGGTTGCCTGGGCTTACTATCCGGGTGGTGGACGAGGTGGCGACGTTTGGATCAATCCCAACTATTCGCACAATAATCAGCTCGAACCCGACGACTATGGTTACCTGACCATGATCCACGAGGTGGGTCACGCGCTTGGGCTCGGCCATCCCGGGGATTACAATGCGGGTTCAGGGAATCCCGTCACCTACAGCAATTCGGCCGAATACGCGCAGGACACCCGTGAATTTACGGTCATGTCCTACTTCAATGCCAGTTATTCCGGCGCCGACCATGTCAACGGCGGCACCCGTTTCGCGGCGTCTCCCCTGTTGCATGACATCGCCGCGATCCAGTCGATTTACGGTGCCGATACGACAACCCGGACCGGGGATACGGTTTACGGCTTTAACGCCAACGCCGGCCGCGACGCCTTTGATTTCAACATCAACAACAGTCCGGTGATTGCAATCTGGGACGCGGGTGGGACCGACACACTCGATTTTTCAGGCTACACCGCGTACTACGCGACAGCCACCATCGACCTGAACGAAGGCGCGTTCAGTGACACGCCCAATATGACCAACAATATTGCGATTGCCTACGGCGCCGAGATCGAGAATGCGGTTGGCGGCGCCTGGCACGACAACATTATCGGCAATGCACTGGACAACACGCTCGACGGCGGGAACGGCGATGATACCCTTTGGGGCAATGGCGGGACGGACAGCCTGATCGGCGGTGCCGGGAACGACACCCTGTTGGGCGGTGCCGGCGACGACTTCTTTTTTGGCGGGATGGGGAACGACTCTCTGGGTGGTGGCCTCGGTCTGGATACCCTGGTCTACAATGCCAACTCCGGCGACTTTTCCTTTTCCAGGGACCAGTACGGCTTCGTCACTATTGTTGATCTGAACCTCGCGGACGGAAATGACGGAACGGACGTTGTCGACAATGCTGTCGAATGGTTGAGCTATCTGGACCGGCAGATCCTGACCTCGAGCATCACCGTCACACCGGCTGCGGATCTGGTCGTCTACGGAACTGCGGGCGGCGACAGCCTGGAGGGCAACTCGGGCGATGATACGATTTCCGGTTTCGCGGGCAATGACCGGCTCTTCGGTCTTTTCGGAGATGATACGCTGATCGCCGGCAGCGGCAACGACACCCTTTACGGCGGCAACGGCACGGATACTGCCGTGTTTGGGGCGGCCCGCGAGGATTACTGGATCACCAGCAACGTCAACGGCATCTATAGCGTCGCATACCAGGGAAAGAATGCCGGACTGGCGGGCACGGACACGGTCTGGTCGGATATAGAGCGCTTTACCTTCAGCGACGGCAGTTGGCTGACGGCGGATCTGCCCGACAATAGCGCGCCTGATGTTTACATCCGGGCAGCGGGCGGCGGCGGTAAGCTGATCGGTGGTGGCGGCGACGACACGCTGGTCGGGCGCGGCGGCAGGGACAAGGTGGTTGGCGGTGATGGCGATGACATCATTTACGGTGGTAGCGGCAACGATAAGATCGCTGGCGGAGCCGGCGACGACTACATCGATGCGGGTAAGCACCGTGACAAGGTTGCCGGCGGCGCGGGTAACGATACGATCCTGGGCGGCAAGGGCCTTGATAAGCTGATCGGTGAATCCGGTGACGACTATATCGACGGCGGCAAGGACAAAGACAAGATTGCCGCCGGTTCGGGCAACGACACGGTGTTCGGCGGCAAAGGCACTGATAAGATCGCGGGCCAGGAGGGCGACGACTATATCGACGGCGGAAAGCACGATGACAAGATCGTCGGCGGTTCGGGCAACGACACGCTGATCGGCGGTCACGGCAAGGACAAGGTTTACGGCGGTGAGGGTGACGACACCTACATCATCGACGGTAAAGACCGGATCGCCGAGGCGGCCGGTGAGGGCACCGATACGGTCATGGCCAACTTCAGCTACGGCCTGCTGAGTAACTTCGAGAACCTGACCCTGACCGGCACCTCGGACATTGCGGGCTACGGCAACGGCGAGAACAACGTCCTGACCGGCAACGACGGGAACAACTACCTCTCCGGCGCATCGGGCAGCGATACGCTGATCGGCGGTCTTGGCGACGACGTTCTGAACGGCGGTAGCGAGGCGGACATCTTCTTCTTCAGCCTGCTGAGCGACGCGGGCACGGATCGGATCGAGGACTTCGATCGTTCCGAGGATATCCTGCGGCTTTCGGACGTCCTGGATGGAGCAGGTGACGATATCGCGGACACCGATGCGCAGATTCTCTCGATCGTGAACGAGGGCGCGGGCGGCAACGTAGAGGTGCATTTCTCCAACGGCGCCGATGTGATCTTCGAGGGCCTGGGCAGCGGCGCCGCGGGCAACTTCGCCTCAATCGCAGATCTGGTCGACGACACCACAACCCAGCTCAGCGTGGTATAGCGCCGCAAGAGCGGCCGCTCACTGTAAAGTTGTGACGGAACTGTGACGATAATTGTGTTTTTTGAGAATGATTTTAAACTTCTACTATCAGTAACATACTGATTTTGAATTCATAAAAGCATTCGCAAGCTTTGATCTTTTCGAAAACCTGCCTTCATTTTAAGATATATGCTTAATTGCATCGCGCGCGGGATATTTTCGCTTTGATGGTTGCCATTTTTCTAAAATACAATTAAATTTTCCTAATTGAGTGTTAATCGGCGTCATCATCTTAGATCAGTAAAGCGCGCATGTAGTGCGGTGTAATGGGCTCTTCCAGGGCTTGCGTTTTCTCGCGTTGCTTTCAATCCAACCGATGTCGTTGACATGGCCGGACGGTGTTTATCCGTTCGCTCAACCGGTGCTGTTGTGCGCCTTGTGGGAGGCCATGGCGGGCCGTTCGCTATGTGATTGAAGGGATGTTTCTGTGACTTTACCGACTTGGACTCTGAACCAAATTGTCGACAACCTGAACCGGAATGACGTGTTCTGGGAAGGTGACATCATTACTTACAGCTTCCTGGAAACGCGCCCGGTTGAGTACATTGGCGGCGCATATGATTTTTTAGCTCAAAACTTTAACTCTTTTCACACGGCGCAGCGGGCGGCGGCCACTAAGGCAATCGAACTGTGGGATGATATTATTGCTCCGTCCCTGGTCCGAACTGATAGTGGCGATGCTGGAGACATCCGGTTCGGCAACGCAGCCGGTCTGGTTGGTGCCGGGACCTTTTTACCCGGTAATTTGGACGGACACGGCGGTGACGTGTGGTTCGACAACACGGACCCCGATTTGAATGATGCCCGTCAGCCGGGCGACTTCGGCTTCTTCGCCTTCGTCCATGAATTCGGTCACGCCCTCGGCCTGGAACATCCGGGTGACTATAACCAGGGTGACGGCAATGGCGAAATCACCTATTGGAAAGATGCCGAATACCGACAAGATACGCTGCAGTATTCCGCCATGTCCTACTTCGGTGCATTCGAAGCCGGAACGGACCATTATGATGCGGATGGCTACTATCAGTATGCCGCCAGCCCTCTATTGCACGATATCGCAGCCGTTCAGGCCGTTTATGGAGCTGATCAGACCACGCGAATAGGGGATACCGTTTACGGCTTCAATTCCACGGCGGATCGCGAGATTTTTGACTTCAGCAAAAACCCGACGCCAGTCTTTGCGATCTGGGATGCCGGGGGGATTGATACACTCGACTTTAGTGGGTTTTCAGAGGGTACCGCCATTCGGCTAGGAGAAGGTCAGTTCAGTAGAACGCCGGATATGACGAACAGCATCGCCATAGCGTACGGCGCGAAGATTGAGAACGCGATTGGGACCCAAGGTAATGACTTCATTGATGGCAATTATTTGGACAACGTTATTAACGGCCAAGACGGCAACGATGTCATAAGGGGAAACGGCGGCAATGACACGCTGATCGGCTTGTCTGGAAACGATGTCATTTCGGACAGGAACGGAAATGATCACCTCATAGGCGGTGAGGGAAACGACCGTTTGTCGGTTGAGAACGGTCACAACACGCTGGATGGCGGAAAAGGCGTGGATACAATAATAGGTGGTATCGATGTCGATGTAATTTTTGGTGGCGATGACAACGATTTCATCAAGGGAAAGTATGGCGACGATACGGCGTCTGGTGATGGTGGAGACGACTATATAGACGGAGAAGGTGGGAACGATACGCTCTTCGGCGGAGCGGGTGACGACACAGTCATTGGAGAGTTTGGAGACGATTGGATTGCCGGCGGAGAAGGTGACGATTTTATCGATGGTGGCGCAGGCACGGACAGGATCGTATTTTCCGGTAATTTTGATGATTTTGAGATTGTCCGCGACTACACCGGCGCGATGACGGTTACTGATCTGGTACTCGGTGACGGAGATGAAGGCACTGATAGCATTGTAGGTGCGGAGTGGCTGGAGTTTGACGACCAACTGGTTGCTGTGTCGGGTATTGAAATTCCGGAAGCGCCTGACCTGAATCTGACCGGAACTGCCTTCAACGATACTCTTTCCGGTTACGATGGCGACGACACAATCTCAGGTTACAGTGGTAGTGATCGACTTTACGGTTTCGATGGTGATGATTTTATCCTAGGTGGACGTCACAATGATACTCTCTTTGGCGGTCGTGGAGAGGATACCCTGAAAGGTGGCCATGGTGACGACCGGATTGTCGGTAATGACGGATTAGATACGGCCTCCTTTGACGGAAAGCGCAGTGACTACTGGATTACCCCTCACAACGGCTATGTAACGGTTGAGTACATTGGCAACGACCCGGCGGCCTACGGCGGAACAGACCGCGTGGACGCGGATGTCGAGCGCTTTCAGTTTTCCGACGGCACCTGGCTGACCGACGATCTGCCCGAAAACAGTATACCGTCGGTCTACGCCGTCGCGAGTTCGCGCGGCAGTAAGCTTTCCGGTGGCGATGGCGATGACACGCTGATCGGACGTGGCGGGCGCGATAAGATGAGCGGGGGCGCGGGCGACGATCTGATGATCGGCGGCGGTTCACGCGACAAGATGGTCGGTGGCGATGGCAACGACAGCATCTACGGCGGCAGCGGAACCGATAAGATCGCTGGCGGAGCCGGCGACGACTACATCGATGCGGGTAAGCACCGTGACAAGGTTGCCGGCGGCGCGGGTAACGATACGATCCTGGGCGGCAAGGGCCTTGATAAGCTGATCGGCGAAGCCGGTGACGACTATATCGACGGCGGCAAAGACAAAGACAAGATCGCGGCCGGAGAGGGCAACGACACGGTGTTCGGCGGCAAAGGCACCGATAAGATCGCGGGCCAGGAGGGCGATGACTATATCGACGGCGGCAAGCACGACGACAAGATCTCCGGCGGCGCCGGTAACGATACGCTGATCGGCGGGCAAGGTAGAGATAAGGTCTTCGGCGGTGAAGGCGACGACGTTTATATTATCGACGGCAAAGACAAGATCGGTGAGGCGGCAGATGAAGGTATCGATACCGTTCTGGCGAACTTCAGCTACGGCCTTCAGACCAACTTTGAACACCTGGTATTAACCGGCGAATCCGAGATCGATGGCTACGGCAATGCGGAGGATAACGTGTTGACCGGCAACAACGGCAACAACCTGCTGTCTGGTGGTGCGGGCCAGGATACTCTGATGGGCGGTGAGGGCGACGATTTGCTGATCGGTGGTGACGATGCCGACAGCTTCGACTTCAGCCTGCTGGTGGACTCGGGCTCCGATACCATCGGCGATTTCGATCGTTCCGCCGATATTCTGCGCTTTAGCGATGTGGTCGATGGCGCGGGCGACGATATCTCGGATCTCGATGCACAGATTGCCTCGATCGTGAACGAAGGCGATGGCGGCGACGTACGAATTGACTTCAATAACGGCAACAGCATCACCTTCGACGATCTGGGCAGCGGAATTGCGGGCAACTTCGGTTCCATTGCCGATGTGGTCGACAATGCCTCGACGCAGATCGTGGTGACAGATCTGGTCGGGATGGCCGGGCTGGGCTTTATTACGCAGGAAAACCAGTCGAACGAGCTATCTGACCAGTTTACCATCGTTGACAGGGTTTGATCGACGCGGGCTCGTAAGAAGAGCTTTTATGAACCGCCTTGTCTAGGCTGGAGCATGAGAAAAGAAAAAGGCGCCGGGAAGTTCCGGCGCCTTTTTTGTCCTGCATCTGATCGTAACGAAGAGACGCTTCTTTTAGGGTCTATTCCGCCGAGACCAACCGGTTCTCGACCGCCGGCGAGATCTTGCCTGCGGCTTCGATATAGTCCACCACCATGAGGGCCATCAACTGTGCGGCAGCGGGATCGATCAGGTTCTTGGCGTCTTTGAAGACGCTGTAGCCGTCACCGCCGCCGGCGATGTAGTCATTTGCGGCCAGCGTGTAGCTCTTGGCCGCATCGATCGGGCTGTTGCCCACCAGCACGGACTTGACCCGTGATCCCGAAGGGGCCTTGGCATCCCAGGTCACGGTCATCCCCGAAACACTGGGGAAACGCCCGGCGCCGTTCTCGACCTGGCTGAAGCCGTTCTCAAGGGCCTCGACGATCTGCGCACCGGTGACCTCCAGCTTGACCGTGGTGTTGCCGAAGGGCAGCTCCGTCTGGATGTCGCGCCGGGTCAGGACCGTGCCTGCGTCGTAGATCTTATCGCCGCGGATGCCGCCGCCGTTGGTGATGGCGACGTCGGCCTCGACGCCTTTGCGGATCGCATCGCTGATCAGGTTGCCGATGGCGTTTTCGCCCCCGCGCACGGAAGCGCGCCGGCTGTCCAACTGGGTCGTGGTGGTGCCGATTTCCACGTCCAGCTCCACGCTAAGCTTTTCGAGATAGCTATCGACCTTGGCGGCCATCTCGGCGTCGCCTTCCATGCCCGCCGTCGGGATCGTGCGGAAACTGGGACTCCAGACAAAGCGCTGCTTGCCGCGTCTCTCGACCCGGTCCATCGTGACTTCCAGCACGCTCACGTAGTCCGCCTGGGCAGCGGACTCCATCATGGCGATCTTGCCGTTGTAGTAGCTCATCAGCAGGTGATCATGGCCGGTGAGCAGGATGTCGATACCGGTGCCTGCATTGACCAGACCGAAATCTTCCTCGACCCCGGTGTGGGAGAGGGCGACGACCAGATCGGCACCTTCCTCGCGCAGCTTCGCGGCCATCTCGCGCGAAGTTGCCTCCAGGGACTTGAAGGTCACAGTCTCCGGGCTTGAGACCTCCGTGGTATCAGGCGTGACCAGACCGAAGAAGCCGATAGTGAACTCGCCTGCCTTGGTGGTCCAGGAGGCGATGGCGCCGTCGATGATTTCACCGTCGCTGTCGATGGCGTTGGTTCCCAGGATCGGAAACTTGGCTTCGGCAATGCGCTCCATTGCGACTTTCGGGCCGAAATCGAATTCGTGATTGCCCAACACCATGATGTCGACCTCCGCGGCGTTCAGCAGATCGATCATATGGGCGCCCTTGTCGAAACCCGACAGCAAAGATGGCGAGATGGCGTCGCCGCCGTGGGTAAAGATGACATGCTCGCCCGCCGCCCGTTCCGCCTTGACCACGGCCATCAGATTGGCGAGACCGCCCTTGCCGCCGGAGGCTTCCATCCGGTCCATATCGTTGGTGTGAACGAAGGTGACCGTGGTCGGCTCCGCAAAGACCGAAGATACGGCCAGCAGAACGGCCGCCGCGGCCGCGAAGGCGGTGCTTCTGATCGGAAAGCTCATATCCCTCTTGCTCCCTGATTATGACAGTTATGTGACAGTTTACACGCGAAAGTGGACGGCTGGCTACGCGGCATTCACAGAATCGAAAAAGCCGCGCAGCTTGTCGGAATTCAGCCTGTTGTCGCTGCGAACCGAGCTGCAGAGATCCAGTCCGTAGGGCCGGACTTCCCGGATCGCCCGCCCGACATTGCTGCGGTTGATGCCGCCGGCAAGGAAGACCGGGCATCTGGAATCTTCGACAATCCGGCGGCTGAGGCTCCAGTCGTGCACGCGGCCCGTTCCGCCAAGTTGTTTCACCTGCAGAGTGGGATTGCCTGAATCCAGCAGCAGGGCATCGACCTTTTTCGACAGAGCGCGTGCCTCGGCGATGCTGTCGTCGTCGATCACATGAATCACCTGAACGATCTTCAGCGCCGGAAGTTCTTTGCGCAGCCGGTCGTACACGCCGGACGTCACGGCATCGACGAGCTGCACGGTATTGGTACGGCAGTTTCGCACGTGCTCCACGATGGCATCGGCGTCGGTCCGGCTGGTCAGCAGAAAACTGGCGACCGGGGGCGGGATTTGCACCGCGATCTCGGCAATCAGTTCGTCTTCGATCACACCCGGGCCGCTCGGCATTTCCGCGACCAGTCCGAGGGCGGATGCGCCGTGATCGATGGCGATACGCGCTTCCTCCGCTGACGAGATACAACAGATCTTCACCCGCGGTGTCATGCGGCCACCCTTGCACGCAGTTTCTCTTTGGTTTCAGGATCGGCAAAGGCACCATCGATGGCCGTCAGCGTTATCTGGCGCAAAGCGTCGTCGTCCAGACCGAAGAGCGTCGAGGCCCGGTCGTATTCCCGTCCGATCGAGGTATCGAAGTAGGGCGGGTCGTCGGAGTTCAGGGTGATCCGGCAACCGGCCTCACGCAGTGCGAGCAGCGGATGCGCGCTGTAGCTCTCAAAGACACCCGTGGCGATATTGCTGCCCGGACAGACCTCCAGCAGGATCTGCTTGTCGGCCAGCTCGCGCACCAGGTCCGGGTCCTCGATCGCCCGTACGCCGTGACCGAGCCTCTGCACCGGCAGGGCGTCCAGCGCGTCGCGCACGCTTTGCGCGCCTGCCACCTCACCGGCGTGAACCGTACAGGGCAGGCCCGCGGCGTGAACGATTCCGAAAGCCGGCGTGAAATCCCGGGGAGCATAGGCGTTCTCGTCACCGCCCATGCCGAAGCCGGTGACCAGTTCATGGGGGTGGGCAATCACCTGCCGGGCGACTTCGATCCCACGCTCAGGCCCCAGATGCCGGACACAGGTGACGATAATCCGGCTTTCGATCCCGCTTTCGCTGCGCGCATCCTCAATCCCGGCGACGATGCCCTCCAGATGATCCGCGTAGGACATGCCCACCGCGGCTGCGTGATCCGGTGAGGACATGACCTCCACATAGATGGCGCCCTCAGCGGCGCAATCCATCAGGTACTGATAAGTCACGTCGCGGTAGTCTTCCGGCGTGCGGATGACCGAGCTGGCGATATCGTAGACCTTGAGAAAGTGCAGAAAATCGCTCCAGGCGAAGTTGCCGTTTTCGTCAAAGGTCTCTTCCGGCAGAGCCATGGAATGCCGCGCCGCCAGCCGGCGCACCAGATCCGGGGAGGCCGCGCCCTCCAGATGGCAATGCAGCTCCGCCTTGGGCACCATGGTAATCACGCTTCAGAAACCACGCAGCGGCATGTCCGCAGGACGTTGCAGCCAGTTGTCCTCGAGATAGCGGCAGGCACCATCGATGACGTGCAGGGTATAGGCCTGGCGCGACACGGGCGAGTGGTTCGGTCCGCTCAGATGGGGCAACTGGCCGTGCAAAAGGATCAGAGTGCCTTTCCTTGCCTCCAAAGGAACGGCGTTTTCGGCGGACCAGGGAGTCGGGTCCAGGACGTCGGTGACCATCGCGCCGTCCGCGCGGCGGAAGCGTTGGCGGATCGGGTCTTTGTGGCGCCCGGGCAGGGCCCACAGACAGCCGTTCTCCAGGGTTGCGTCCTCGAGGGCGAACCAGAAACCGACGACACTCAAGGGATCGGTGGTCAGGAAGGTGGAATCCTGATGGCAGACCACTTCGCCGCCGATCTTCGGCTGCTTGAAGATGTACATGGATTGCAGAAGAAGCGGAGCCGCGAGGCCGACTTCGCCAGCCAGCCGCGCCAGGCCCGCTGTGCGGGAGAAATCGTCGAACACCGGGTCCAGGTCATGCATGGCATGGCCGATCTTATTGATCGAGAGCGCCTTTGCCTGCCGCAGCGTGCCCTTTTCATCGAAGGCGTCTTCTTCGAAAAAGAACCGGATCTTGCCGCCGGATTCTCCGAAGTAGCGATCCCGGGCGTGGGATTTCGAGGTCGTGGAAAAGACCGTCGCGCTTTCTTCGGGATGAAAGCCCTCGACCAATGCCGCCGCCTGGGCCATGAGGGCGTCGCAGCGTTCCGCGGGCATGAAATCCTCGATCAGCAGATAACCCTCGTCCCGATAGCAGGACAGCATCGCTTCATCCGGCCCCTCTGCCGCCATGGACTCTGCGCTCCGTTGAAAACGGATTGGCTGCGCGGTCTCCTTCGAAACGTCGGGATAAGCCTGCGAGGTCATGCGGCCAGGAAATCCTTTCCATGATCGAGCGGCGCGATGCCCAGATGCCGGGCGAGGGTTTGGCCGATATCGGCGAAGCTGTCGCGGCGGCCCAGTGAGCCGGGCACGACCTCCGGCCCGAAGGCCAGAACCGGCACGTGCTCGCGGGTGTGATCGCTGCCCGGCCAGGTCGGATCGCAACCGTGATCCGCCGTAATGATCGCAAGATCGCCGGGCTTTAGCAGGGCCTCGAATTGCGGGAGTTGCCGGTCGAAGGCTTCGAGCGCCGTGGCATAGCCGGCCACGTCGCGCCGATGGCCGAAAAGCGTATCGAAATCCACGAAGTTGGTGAAGACCAGCGCGCCCTCCGGTGCCGTCTTAGCGGCGTCGAGCGTAGCTTTAAAAAGCGCGTCGTTGCCGTTGGCCTTGATGGATTGGGTCATGCCGCGATGGGCGAAGATGTCGGAGATTTTACCGATGGCAATCACCTCGCGGCTATCGTCTTTCAACCGGTCGAGCAAAGTAGGCGAGGGCGGCGGCGTGGTCAGGTCCTTACGATTGCCTGTCCGCTGAAAGGAGGCGGCGTCTTCACCGACGAAGGGGCGCGCGATCACCCGGCCGATGTTGTAGTCGTCGACCAGTTCTTTGGCGATGCGGCAGAGTTCGTAGAGGCGCTCCAGACCGAAATGCGTTTCGTGGGCGGAGATCTGGAAGACGGAGTCCGCCGAGGTATAGACGATAGGCTTGCCGCTGCGGATGTGCTCTTCCCCCAGTTGGGCGATGATCTCCGTACCCGAGGCATGACAGTTGCCCAGAACGCCGGGCAGACCGCACCGCGCGATCAGGGCGTCGGTCAGCTGCGCCGGAAAGCAGGGCGTTTCCTTGGGGAAAAAGCCCCAGTCGTATTCGACGGGAACGCCGGCCATCTCCCAGTGACCGCTGGGCGTGTCCTTGCCGAAACTAAGTTCGGCGGCATGGCCGTAAGCACCGGTGATGCCGTCGGGTGGATCGAACCCTGCTGGCGCGGCGCCTGCGCTTTCTTCCGCTGTCAGACCCAAACCGAGCCGGGCAAGATTGGGAAGCCGCAAGGGACCTTGGCGGCCATTCGGCACATCGGCTTTTCCTTCGGCGCAGGCCTGGGCGATATGGCCGAAGGTGTTGGCGCCCTGATCGCCGAATTTCGGGGCGTCTTCAGTCGCGCCGACGCCGAAGGAATCCATCACCAGGATGAAGCCGCGCGTCATGACGCCGACTCCCTGATGTGCTCGTAGACCGTCCCAGGCGTTTCGGACTCTGGCGTCTCCGGGCGTTCCTCTGCAAGGGTGAGCGCACGGCGGATTTCCTCTGTCGCCGACTGCGCGGAGCTCTCGTCTTTTGCATGCACGATCGCAAGAGGCCGGTCACTGCCGACCTCGTCGCCGAGGGCTGCGACTTCGATGAAGCCGACGGAATGGTCGATGGCGTCGCTGGCCCGGCGGCGGCCACCACCCAATGTGACCACGGCGACCCCGACAGCGCGGGTGTCGATCTCGCTCACGAAACCGCTGGTTTCGGGATAGATGGGTTTGACAACAGGAGCCGTCGGGAGGCAGGCGCCGGAGCGTTCCATGAAGTCAGCAGGCCCGCCCAGGGCGCTGACCATCTTGCCGAAAACCTCGGCGGCGGCGCCGGAGTCCAAAGCCCGGTCCAGACGCGTTTCGGCGTCTTCGGGCGTTTCGGCGAGCTTGCCGAGGACCAGCATTTCGGAACAGAGCGCCATGACCACCTCATGCAGACGGGTATTGCGACGCCGACCGGTAAGATAGTCCAAGGTCTCGGCCACTTCCACTGCATTTCCGGCGCTGTGGCCCAGCACCTGGTTCATATCCGTGATCAAAGCCGTCGTTGCCATGCCCGCACCGTTGGCCACCGCGACGATACTCTCGGCCAGCGAGAGGGCCATTTTCCGGGAAGCGGCGAAGGCGCCGCTGCCGGTCTTCACGTCCATGACCAGTCCGTCCAGCCCGGCGGCAAGTTTCTTCGAGAGGATCGAGGCGGTGATCAGAGGGATGGATTCCACCGTCGCCGTCACATCGCGGATGCCGTAAAAGCGCTTGTCTGCCGGTGCCAGATCGGCGGTCTGCCCGATCACGGCGCAGCCGACGTCCCGAACCACATCCCGGAATCGTTCGATCGTGGGCGAGGTGTCGTAGCCCGGAATCGAATCAAATTTATCCAGGGTGCCGCCGGTGTGGCCGAGACCCCGACCGGATATCATCGGCACGTGTCCGCCGCAGGCGGCGACCATGGGTGCCAGCATCAGGCTGACCTTGTCACCGACACCGCCGGTCGAGTGCTTGTCGAGGACCGGACCGGAAAAACCGGCGTTGCTCCAATCCAGAACCCGTCCGGACTGGGTCATCCCCCGGGTGAGCGCGACACGTTCCGCCATGGTCATGCCCTGGAAGAAGACCGCCATGGCAAAGGCCGCGACCTGGCCTTCGCTGATCGTCTCGTCGGCGATGCCGCGCACCATGAAGGCGATTTCTTCGTCGCTGAGGGCTTCACCGTCGCGCTTCCGCCGGATGATTTCCTGAGGCAGCATGTCTCAACTTCTCCACTGCAAAGATCTTGGCTTAAGCATTGGGTTGTCCTCTAAAGAAAGCAATGATCAGCTTCTTCAAGTCCTCTGCCGCAAGGGCCGCTTTTTCCATGGTCTGGCCGTGGCTCAGGGGGGTGTCGTCGAGGCCCGCGCCGTAATTGCTGATGATCGAGAGTGCGGAAACCTTCAGGCCCAGATGCCGGGCAAGAATGACTTCAGGGACCGTCGACATGCCGACGGCATCGGCGCCCAGGATCTTGGCCGCACGAATCTCCGCGGGCGTTTCAAAGTTCGGGCCGGAGAACCACATGTACACGCCTTCGTTCAGGGTCACGCCTTCCTGCCGGGCGGCTTCATGCAACTGAGCGCGATATTCCGGATCGTAGGCATCGACAAGATCAACGAAGCGGGTCGGGGCCTGTTCGCCGATCAAGGGCGAGGTGCCCGAGAAATTGATGTGATCCGTAATCAGCATCAGGCTACCGGGACCGGCACCGTTGAGCAGACTGCCGGCGGCATTGGTCAGCAGCAGTGATTTGCAGCCCGCCGCCTGAAGCGAGCGGATCGGCGCCTTCATGGCGTCGGCTTTACCGGCTTCATAGTAGTGCGCGCGACCCTGCATCATGGCGATAGAAACACCGCCCAGCTGCCCCAGAACCAATTGCCCCTCATGCCCCTGTACGGTGGGCTTGGGGAATCCGGGAAGCTCGGCATAGGGAATATGCTTGGCATTCTCAACGCTATCTGCCAGCGCGCCCAGGCCGGAGCCCAGGACCAGGCCAAAAGAGGGCGGGGAGTCGCCTGCGGCCTCTAGAATAATCTCGGCGGCGTTTTTTCTGCTCATTTTAAATTCTCCGGCCCGAACGACAGGGGTAAAAGCTCATCAAGCGTGGTGGTCTTGCGCACCCCGTCCGGACCGCAAATGTGAATTGCTGTTGAGCCGGCGGCGAACTCGCGGATTTTCTGACGGCATCCGCCACAGGGTGTGACCAGGGCATCGCCTTTGCCCATGACACAGACTTCGCTGAGATATCGCGCGCCGGCATTCACCATCGCGGCGATCGCGGAGGCCTCAGCGCAAAGGCCTTCGGGGTAGGCTGCATTCTCGACGTTGCAGCCGCTGTAAATCTTGCCGTCATCGGCACGCACGGCAGCGCCCACAGCGAAGCCGGAGTAGGGTGCGTAAGCCCTGCCCATTGCCTCACGCGCCGCCGCGATCAGGTCTTCAGTCACATTATCTCTCTTTGACGTAGGGTATTCCACTGGCTTTCGGCGCAACGGCCTTGCCGATGAAGCCTGCAAGCAGGATCACTGTCAGGATATAGGGAAGCGCCTGGATCAGTTGTACCGGAATCTCACCGACCAGCGGCATTGACACACCTTGGATACGGTTGGCGACAGCGTCCAGGAAGCCGAACAACAGGCAGGCCATCATGGCAGGCACCGGTTTCCACTTACCGAAGATCATTGCAGCAAGTGCGATGAAGCCCTGTCCGGCGGTCATGTTCTTTACGAAGCCGGCATTCTGAGCGGTCGAGAGGTAGGTCCCGGCAATACCGCAGAGGAAACCGCAACAGATCATGGCTTGATAGCGTAGCGCCGTGACCGAAATGCCAGCGGTGTCGACGGCGGCAGGGTTTTCACCGACCGCCCGCAGCCGCAAACCGAAACGCGTGCGATAAACCACCCACCAGGTCAGTGGAACCGCCAGATAGGCAACATAGGCCAGCAGGTTATGTCCGCTGATGATCTCGGTATAGAGCCCGCCGATGAAGGGGACGTCCTTGACCGCCTGCGCGCCGGGCCAGATCAGAGGGCTGAAGCGTGCGTCGTTGGTGAGGGACGGCGTCTGTCCGCCCTGGGCGAACCAGGCGATGCCCAGGGTGACGGTCAGGCCGGCCACCAGAATATTGATGGCGACCCCGCTGACCACCTGATTGCCCTTATGGGTGATGCAGGCGAAGCCGTGGATCAGCGCGAGAATGACCGAGATGGAGACGCCTGCGAGCAGGCCCGCCCAGGCCGAATCCATCACAAAGGAGGCGGCGGCGGCGGCGAAAGCTGCTGCCAGCATCTTGCCTTCCAGGCCGATATCGATCACGCCCGAACGCTCGGCATAGAGGCCCGCGAGTGCGGCCAGAACCAGCGGCGCGGCGACACGGATTGTGGCGTCGAGAGTCGAGACCACCAGAATGAAGAACTCATCCATCGATCTAACCCTCCACCGCTGAGCGTCGTCCCGAGGTAACGGCGGTGATCACCGCATAGATACGCTCGACGGTCGGCTTGATCATCAGGGCGAGGGCGCCGCTGAAAAGGATCACCAGACCCTGAACCACCTCGACCATCTCTCGGGTGACCTTGGGCATGTCGAAGGAGAGTTCCGCGCCGCCCTGATAAAGCGTCCCGAAGAGCAGGCTGGCGAAGATAATGCCGATCGGATGGTTGCGTCCCATCAGCGCTACGGCGATACCGGCAAAGCCATATCCGAGCTGAAAGTTCAGCAGCAGGCGGTGGTGGACGCCGAGGATCTCATTCAGTCCCACGAAGCCGGCCAGACCGCCCGAGACGCACATGGCCAGGATGATGATCTTTTTCGGGTTGATCCCGGCATAGACCGCGGCGGTTTCGTTGAAGCCGACGGTACGGATCTCGTAACCCCAGCGCGTGCGCCAGATAAAAGCCCAGACCAGGGCACAGCAGATCAGCGCCCAGAAAATCGAGAGGTTGAGCGGCGAGCGGGTGATGCTGATACCGAACCAGGCCAGGGCTTCATGCATGAAGGGCAGCCAGGAGGTCTCCGCGAATTCCCGGCTCTGCGGTGACATCTGGCCCGGCTGGATCAGAACGTTGACCAGCAGGTAGACCATCAGCGCCGAGGCGATGAAATTGAACATGATGGTCGTGATCACGATGTGGCTGCCGCGGTAGGCCTGCAGGTAGGCCGGGATGTAAGCCCAGGCCGCGCCGAAGAGGGCGGAAGCCATGATCGAGATCGGCACGATCAGGATCAGGGGCAGGCTGTTGTCGAAGGCCAGCAGCATGAGGCCCACCCCCAGACCGCCGATATAGGCCTGGCCCTCGCCGCCGATGTTAAAGAGACCGGCGTGAAAGGCGACGGCCACGGCAAGGCCGGTGAAGACGAAATTGGTGGTGTAGTAGAGCGTGTAGCCGATGCCGTAGTCGGTGCCCCAAGCGCCGTAGAGCAGGATACCGACCGCTTCGATGGGATCCTCGCCGATCAGCAGGATGATCAGTCCCGACACGAAAAACGCCATGAGGATATTGATCAGCGGGATCAGGCCGACGTCCACCCAGCGCGGGATATTTCCGCTTGAAGCGCTCATGCCTCTGCTCCCAGGTTGCGCTCTTCTTCAATAGGCTCTTGGCTGGCCGCTGACTCTGTTTCCGGGTTGGCGTTGGCCATCATCAGGCCCAACATGCGTTCGTTCGCGTCCTTCGCATCGACTTCGCCCACGATCCGGCCCTCGAACATGACCAGGATCCGGTCGCTGAGGGACATGATTTCCTCCAGCTCGACCGAGACCAGCAGTACGGCCGCGCCCGCATCGCGCATGGCCACCAGATTTTTATGAATGTATTCGATCGCGCCGATATCGACGCCCCGGGTCGGTTGCCCGACCAGCAGGACTTTCGGTTTTCGCGCCATCTCGCGCGCCAGCACGATCTTCTGCTGATTGCCGCCGGAGAAATTCGCGGACTTCAGGCCGGGAGTCGGTGGCCGAACATCGAAGTCCGCCATTTTCTGCGCGCAGTCCTCGGTGATCGCGGCGCGCTTCATCAGGATCGGCCCGTTAAAGGTCTCGTCACGGTGATAGCCGAGGATTGCCGACTCGTCTGCGGTAAAGGCCGTAACCAGCCCCATGCGGTGACGGTCTTCAGGAACATGGCCGACACCCAGATCGCGAAAGGCTGCTGCATCGAGCGGGGCTTCAGCTGTGACCGTCGTGCCGTTGATGGAGATGCTGCCCTTACTGGGCTTGACGATGCCGGAGAGGGCAGCCAGCAGCTCGCTCTGGCCGTTCCCGGAGACACCGGCCACGCCGACGATCTCCCCGCGCCGGACGGAGAAGCTGACATTATCCAGGCGCGCAACGCCATCGGCACTGATCACTGACAGGTTCTCGACCGTCAAGGCGGCGTCCTTCGGCTGCGCCTCTTCCTTGTCGACCTTGAGCAGAACCTTGCGCCCGACCATCAGCTCGGCCAGCTCTTCCTTGCTTGTTTCACGGGTCTTGCGGTGGGCGACCATCTCGCCGCCGCGCATGACCGAAACGCCGTCGGTGACCGCCATGATTTCCTGAAGTTTGTGGGTGATCAGGATCACGGTCACACCCTGTTCCTTGAGGGCATTCAGGATTCTGAAAAGCTGATCGGTCTCCTGTGGCGTCAGAACGCCGGTAGGTTCATCCAGGATCAGGATCTGCGCGCCGCGATAGAGCGCCTTTAGGATCTCGACCCGCTGTTGCAGGCCGACCGGCAGCTCGCCGGCGAGCGCGTCGACCGGAACCTTGAGGCCATATTCGCGCTTCAGGCGTTCCAGCTCTTCGCGCGTCTTGTCGATCCCTTTGTCCAGCAGGGCACCGCCTTCCGCGCCGAGCATGACATTTTCGACGACGGTAAAGGGGTCAACCAGCATGAAGTGCTGATGGACCATGCCGATCCCGGCCGCGATGGCCTCGTCGGAACCATGAATCTTGGTGATTTCGCCGTTGATCAGAATGTCGCCGCTGTCGGCCTGATAAAAGCCGTAGAGGATCGACATCAGGGTTGATTTACCGGCACCGTTTTCACCGATAATGCCGTGAATGGTGCCTCTTTCAATGTTCAGCGCCACGTTCTTGTTGGCGTGAACGGGGCCGAACGACTTGTTGATGCCCCGGAGTTCGATCGCGATCATAAACGAGCCAATCGTGAGCCGGATGGACGGGCGGGCTCTGCTCCCGCCCGTCGTTTCCGCGTGCTTCCGAACGACGTTTCAGGCGTTCGGAGCTTCTTCTGTATTTTATGAGAAGAAGCTCCTAAGCTCCTGAAAAGCGGCGATTAGTAGTTGCAGCTGTTGTCGGACATATAGTCGTGGACGGCGATATTGCCGGCGATGATGTCGGCTTTGACCTGGTCGGCCATGGCCTGCATTTCAGCAGTGATCAGGCTCTTGTTGTGCTCGTCAAGCGCCCAGTCGATTCCACCCTCGGCGAGGCCGAGAACCTGCACACCCGGTTTCCAGGTGCCGTCCTGTGCGCCCTTGAAGGCGTTGTAGGCGGCCACGTCGACCCGCTTCAGCATCGAGGTCAGCATGGTGCCCGGATGCAGATAGTTCTGGTTGGAGTCCACCCCGATGGCCAGCTTGTCGTTGTCCTTTGCGGCCTGGTAGACGCCGACACCGGTCGCACCTGCCGCGGCATAGATGACGTCGACGCCACGGTCAAACTGACCCTTGGCGAGTTCACCGCCCTTGGAGGGATTGTTCCAGGCCGCCGGGGTCGTGCCGGTCATGTTCTGGATAACCTCAATCTCGGCGTTGGCATGCTTCGCGCCCTGTTCGTAGCCGCAGGCAAATTTGCGGATCAGCGGGATATCCATCCCGCCGACGAAGCCGACTTTGCCGTTCTGTGAAGCAGCGGCAGCCAGAGCGCCGACCAGGAAGGAACCCTCGTGCTCTTTGAAGACGACCGACTGCACATTGGGAAGATCGACCACCATATCGATGATCGTAAAGCGCGTGTCGGGGAATTCCTTGGCGACTTTCTCCATCGCGGGGCCCTGGGCGAAGCCGACGCCGACCACGGGGTCCGCGCCACGCTGGGCCATACGGCGGAGGGCCTGCTCGCGCTGGGTCTCGTTCGTAACTTCGAATTCGCGGTAGCTTATACCGGTCTCGGCCTTGAACTTCTCGACGCCGTTAAAGACGCCTTCATTAAAGGACTTATCGAATTTTCCGCCCATGTCGAAGACGACGGCGGGACTAAGGTCGGCCGCGCTGACGCTGGCGGCGGACAGAAGAAGTGCGCTCGATGCTGCAAGAAAAATCTGTTTCATTCGGAAGCCTCGTTTCCCTGTCTTAACGGAGGTTAGAAAGCATTGTTATCTATTCAGGCGTCTTTGTCGCGACTGTTTTAATCACTGAAGGATCTGTTTTTCCTGTCCGATTGGTCAAGTTTTTTGTTGGGATCGGGAGAGCGCTGAAGCGATTCAAGCCGCGCTCTGTCCCTGATTGATGGTCTCGGTAAAGTGGCAGGCGACTTTTTGTGTCGTGTGGTCGGTCAATTCCGGAAGCTCGACACTGCAGCGCTCTTGCGCATGGGGGCAGCGTTGATGGAATGCACAGCCCGAGGGCGGATTCATCGGTGACGGCAGTTCGCCCTTCAGCTTGATACGTTCGACCCGGTGACGCGGATCGACGGCGGGCGTACTTGCGAGCAAAGCCTTGGTGTAGGGATGCATCGGGTTCTGGAAGACGGCGTCGCGCGATCCTTGCTCCACCGGGCGGCCGAGGTACATCACCATGACTTCATCCGCGATATGGCGCACGACGCTGAGGTCGTGCGAGATGAAGAGATAGGCGAGGTTGAACTCTTCCTGCAGGTCCATCAGCAGATTGAGGACCTGGGCCTGGATCGAGACATCGAGTGCCGAGACCGGCTCATCGGCCACCAGAATCCGTGGCTGCAGCATCAGGGCGCGCGCGACCGCGATACGTTGGCGCTGACCCCCGGAGAACATGTGAGGATAGCGGTTGTAGTGTTCCCGGCGCAGACCGACCTTGGTCAGCAGTTCCATCGCGCGCTCTTTGCGCTCTTCCGCTGTGGCCTTGGTGTTGATGACGGCCGGTTCTTCCAGGATCGTGCCGATTCTCTTGCGGGGATTGAGCGAGCCGTAGGGGTCCTGGAAGATGATCTGGACGTCCTGACGCAGGCGCTTCATTTCCGCCGGACTTGCCCGCGCAACATCGACGCCATCGACCAGCAACGCGCCCGACGTCGGCTGTTCGATCAGGGTGACGGCCCGGGCGAGGGTGGATTTACCGCAACCGGACTCCCCAACCACGGCCAGGGTTTTACCGGCCTCCAGCGTAAAGCTGGCCCCGGCCAGCGCTTTAACCGTTTTAGGCTTACCGAAGAGACCGCCGCCGACTTCATAGAAGCGCGCCAGCGAGCGGGCTTCCAGGACGGGTGATGTAGCGTGATTCGGCTGATCGCTCATGCGGGGCCTCCCGGTGTGACGGTATTGGCAGTCTCGGCTCCACGCGTGTCACGCCCTGGAGTCTCAGGCGGTGTGGTCTGTGCCGTCGGCAAAGGAAAATGGCAGCGCACAAAACCGTGCTGGTCCGCTACCAGCGCCGGGCTGCGGTGCTGGCATTCGGGCTGGACGAAGCGGCAGCGCGGATTGAAAAGGCAGCCTTCGGGACGGTCTCCCGCCCCCGGAACAACGCCGGGTATGGTCGAAAGCCGCGCGCCTTCGACGCTGCGCTCGGGCAGGGCGTCAAGCAAAGCCGATGTGTAGGGGTGGCGCGGCGTTTCGAAAAGATCCTGGACGCCGCGCACCTCGACCTGCTGGCCGGCGTACATGACGGCCACCCGTTGCGCGGTCTCGGCGATCACCCCCATGTCGTGGGTGATGAGAACCATCGACATGCCGCGATCCTGCTGCAGACTGCGCAGCAGATCGAGAATCTGGGCCTGAATGGTGACGTCCAGCGCGGTGGTCGGTTCGTCGGCGATCAGCAGACGCGGATTGCAGGAAATCGCCATGGCGATCATGACCCGCTGGCTCATGCCGCCCGAAAGCTGATGAGGAAAGGCGCTGAGCCGGGATTCAGGTGCGGGAATACCGACCTGCTCAAGGAGTTCGACGGCCCGGCTGCGGCGTTCGGCGCGCGGCATTCCCTGATGTACCTTGAGGGATTCCATGATCTGAAAACCCACGGTAAAGCAGGGGTTCAGACTGGTCATGGGCTCCTGAAAGATCATCGCGATGTCCTTGCCGATGATCTTGCGGCGGTCCTTTGGCGTGATCTGCAGCAGGTCCTGGCCGTCGAAGCTCAGGCGTTCCGCCGTCACGATGGCCGTGGGCGGCAGAAGGCCCATGAGCGCCAACATGGTGACCGACTTACCGGAGCCGGATTCTCCTACGACCCCGACCAGTTCGCCGGACTCGATATCCAGATTGATCCCGTCGACCGCCCGGAACAGCCCGTAGGCGGTGTCGAACTCCACCGAAAGGTCTCGTATCTCGAGCAGGGCCATGATCAGCTCCGCTTCAGTTTGGGATCGAGGGCATCGCGCAGGCCGTCGCCCATAAGATTAAATGCGATCACCGAGATCAGGATCGCCAGTCCGGGGAAGGTCACCACCCACCAGGCCCGCAGGATGAAGTCACGGGCTTCGGAGAGCATGGTGCCCCACTCGGGAATGGGCGGCTGGGCCCCCAAGCCCAGAAAGCCCAGCGCCGCCGCATCCAGGATCGCGGTCGAGAAGCTCAGGGTTGCCTGAACGATCAAGGGCGCCATGCAGTTCGGCAGCACGGTGATGTACATCAGGCGGAAGATACCGGCGCCGTTGACCCGGCTGGCGGTCACGTAGTCCTTGGAGAGTTCCGCCATCACCGCCGCACGGGTCAGGCGCACGAAATGCGGTTGCAGCACGATGGCGATCGCGATCATGGCATTGGTCAGGCTGGGCCCCAGGATCGCCACCAGCACCAGCGCCATCAGCAGGCTCGGGAAAGCCAGGATCGTATCCATCAGGCGCAGAATGGCGGTGCCGAGGATCCCCGGGAAGAAGCCGGCGACGAGGCCCAGCGACACGCCGACGGTCAGGGAGATCGTGACCACGATGACGCCGACAAAGAGCGATTCCCGGGTCCCGTAAATCAGGCGGGAGAGCAGGTCCCGTCCGACCGGGTCCGTTCCGAGGATGAATTCCCAGCTGCCGCCCTCCTGCCAGGCCGGGGGCTGAAGCAGATGATCGCGGTATTGCTCGTAGGGCAAATGGGGTGCGATGACGTCCGCGAAGATGGCAAGCGTGATCAGGGTCAGCACAATGAAGAGACCCGCGACCGAGCCTTTGTTTTCGCTGAAATAGTACCAGAACTCGAGGACGGGATGGATCGGTGCCGCCTCGGCGACGCCATCAGGCCCGTTGGGTGCGGATCCGTTTGGCAAGGGCTGGCGAGCGGAGGCGTCGTTTGTGGTCAGGGCCATGGAGCTTTTACCTGGCGTATCTGATTCGGGGATTGATGAGTCCGTAGAGCAGGTCGACGATCAGATTGACCAGCATAACGAAAGCGGCGATCAGCATGAGCCCGCCTTGCACGGAGGGGTAATCCCGGCGGGAGATGGAGTCGACCATCCATTTGCCGATACCCGGCCAGGCAAAAATGGTTTCGGTCAGGATCGCGCCCGCAAGCAGAACGCCGACCTGCAGTCCGATCACGGTGATCACCGGTATCAGGGCATTGCGCAGCGCGTGAAGACCGACCACGCGTGACGGGGGAAGGCCTTTCGCCCGCGCCGTGCGCACATAGTCTTCGCTCAGGACTTCAAGCATGGCCGAGCGGGTCTGGCGTGCGATGACCGCGAGCGGAATGGTGCCCAGCACGATGGCGGGCAGGATCAGATGACTGACCGCGGAGCGGAAAGCGCCTTCTTCGTCGGAGAGCAGGGTGTCGATCAGCATAAAGCCGGTCACCGGCTCGAAGTAATAGAGTACCGAAATCCGTCCTGACACCGGGGTCCAGCCCAGGATACCGGAAAAGAAGATGATCAGCAGCAGGCCCCACCAGAAGATCGGCATGGAGAAACCCGTGAGCGATATCCCCATCACCGTGTGATCGAAGACGCTGCCGCGCTTGACTCCTGCGATAATACCGGCGGGAAGGCCCAGCACGACGGCAAACACAATGGCAAAAAGCGCAAGTTCGAGCGTTGCCGGGAAGAGTGTAAAAAATTCGTCGAAGATCGGCTTTTTGGTGACGATCGAAACGCCCAGGTCACCGTTCAGCAGCCTGCCCATAAAGACCAGATACTGTTCCCAGATAGGCTTGTCGAAGCCGAACTGGGCCATCAGCTGGGCGTGGCGCTCCGGCGCGATCCCGCGCTCGCCGGCCATCAGCTCGATAGGGTCGCCGGGCAGCAAACGGATGAAGGTGAAGGAAATGATGGTCACGCCGATAAAGGTCGGGATCAGCAATCCGATGCGGGTCAGGATGAATTTGAGCATTGCATTACCCAGAGTCCGGTCACTTGTCTCCGGCGCAGGGCCGAACGTGAAGCAAACTCTATTTCATTAGGTTAGCGCGCGAAGGGTCAATTCTTGCGCCACTTTGCACCAAAGCGAATTGACCGGGATCAAGACCATGATCGAGAGAGGGGCCGGGAGGGGCTGCCCCCTCCCGGACTCCTGTCCAAAGGCGCTAGCGGTGCCTTACTTCAGATCGACACCGTAGAAGATGTGACCGCCGAGCGGGTGCACCCGATAGTCGACAACTTCGTTGCGGACCGGCATGGAGACCACGGAGTGTGCGATGGTCACCCAGGGAGCTTCTTCCTTGAAGATCAGCTGAGCTTCTTCATAGAGACGCGTGCGCTCCGCCGGATCCGCAGTCTGCTTGGCCTGCTGCAGCAGATCGTCGAAAGGCTTGTGGCACCAGCGGGCACGGTTGGTTCCGCCAACGGCCGCGTCGCAGCCAAGCAGAACGTAAAGGAAGTTATCCGGGTCGCCGTTGTCACCTGTCCAGCCCAGCAGCACGGTATCGTGCTCACCGGCCTTGGAGCGTTTGAGATACTCACCCCACTCGAAGGTGACAATCTCGGCTTCGACGCCGACCTTGGCCCAGTCCGCCTGAATCAACTCAGCCATCCGGCGGGCATTGGGGTTGTAGGGGCGTTGAACCGGCATGGCCCAGATGTTGGTCTTAAGACCCGAGACACCGGCCTCTGCGAGCAGTTTCTTCGCGCCTTCAGGATCGTAGGCATAATCCTTGGTGGATTCATTATACGACCAGATTGTCGGTGGGATCGGGTTCTTGGCAATCTTGCCCGCACCCTGGAAAACCGCTTCGATGATCGCCTGCTTATCGACGGCCATGTTGAGGGCCTGACGAACGCGCTTGTCCGTGAAGGGCGCCTTTTCGGTGTTGAAAGCAAGATAACCGACGTTCAGGCCTTCCTGCTCGAGCAGGTTCACGTCGCTGTCGCTCTTCATGGCTTCAATGTCAGCCGGGTTCGGATAAGGCATAACGTGGCATTCACCGGCCTTCAGCTTCTGATAGCGCACCGATGCATCCGGGGTGATGGCGAAGATCAGCGTGTCGATCGGTGCTTTGCCACCCCAGTAGTCCGCATTGGCCTTGTATCGGATCACGGCGTCCTTCTGGTACTGCTGCAGCTGGAAAGGACCGGTTCCGACCGGTGCCAGGTCAATCTGCTCCGGCGTTCCCGCCTTCATCATCTGGTCTGCGTATTCCGCGGACAGGATCGATGCAAAGTCCATCGCCAGATTGGCAATGAAGGGTGCTTCCGGTTTGCTCAGGATGAATTTGACCGTGTAGTCGTCCACCTTTTCCACGGTTTCGATGATCTCGGACATGCTCATGCCCTCGAAGTACTCGTAGGAACCGCCGGAAACCTTATGGAAGGGATGGTCTTTGTTGCCCTGACGCTCGAAGCTGAAGATCACGTCATCGGCATTGAAGTCGCGGGTTGGCGTGAAGTCCTTGGTCGTATGGAACTTAACGCCTTTGCGGAGCTTGAAGGTGTACTCCAGTCCGTCTTCCGAAGCGCTCCAGGACTCTGCCAGACCGGGGATCACGTTCGTCGAACCACGCTCGAACTCGGCGAGGCGGTTGAAGATCGGATGCGAAGACGCATCGAAGGTGGTGCCGGCCGTGTACAGCGACGGGTTGAAGCCTTCCGGGCTGCCTTCGGAACAGTAAACCAGCGTTTTAGCGCTGAGCGGAGATCCAAAGGCCACACTTGCAGCAATGGCAACGGATGCCATCCATAGTTGGCGTCTCATGATGCATTTCCCTGCTATTTCAATCTGTATTCTCGTCTACTCTTGGTGGTCATTGTAGACGTATGAAGCTGCAAGCTAGGCCCTTGTTCGGCCTTTCGTCAACGCCATTTCGAGGCAGGTTGCACTGAGCTTGTGCAGGGCAGAGCTCTTATTGAGGTTGTTTAAACTCCTGGGGCACAACCTCGGAAAGCGTGTTTTTCTGGGCTAAGATCATGACATGTCTGCTTGATCGCGGGTTGGAGGTTCAGACGCGTTTAAAGCCGGCGCCAACTGCTGCGGCGCTATGACGCGTAAGGAGTCTGCTGCTCTTTGACCGCAGGCGAATAGAACGCGGAATTGAATTGCCCGGGAACAGGATCTACTCTCTAGCCTTGTTCGGGGTCATGCGACGCCGGATGGTTTCGCCGCAGGCGATGGTATGAGACCAGCCGCGCGAAACATGTTCCATATTACGGGAAAAGCTATTCGTATTTTTACGCACTGGTAGTGGTTTCTGGGATATCATAGATACAGTGCACTATCTTTTACTGGGTGATTGCGCTGGTGTATGCAAGGGAATCGTGGTGAAAAGTCAGTTGAAACAAGAGATTTTTCAATAAAGAGCGTTTTGTGATCATAACCTGTACTCCAGCGCCAGGGACTTAATGAAGTCATGCTGCGCAGTAATCTGATACCGGCGGAGGTCAAACCGCTAAAGGTTCTCCTCGTTGAGGACAATCTGTCGCTCGCAAACCTCTATGTGAATTTTCTGCAGGCCGAGCCGGTTGCCCTCAGTCATGTTGCGACGGGCAGCGAGGCAATGACCGCAATCCGCAACGAGCGGCCGTCCGTGGTGTTCCTGGATCTGCAGCTTCCCGATATGAACGGCATCGAAATTCTGAACTGGATTCAGAACGACGGGATCGATGCGGCGGTTATCGTAGTGACCGCGGACGGCTCACTCTCGACGGCAGTGGAAGCCATGAAAGCCGGGGCTCTGGATTTTCTGGTGAAACCCTTCAACCGGGAGCGTCTGGTTGTCACCTTGCGCAACGCACTCGAACGCCAGCGTCTTTCCGCCATCGTCGAGAAGGTAAAGGGCGGTTATCCCCGGGACAATTATTGCGGTTTTGTCGGAAGCTCGGTTTCGATGCAGGCCGTCTACCAGGTCATCGAGTCCGCCGCACAGAGCAAAGCGACGGTTTTTGTCACGGGAGAGAGCGGCACGGGTAAGGAGGTTTGCGCCCATGCGCTCCACGACCTCTCGCCGCGCAATGACCGGCCCTTCGTGCCGATCAACTGCGCGGCCATCCCCAGAGAGCTGATGGAAAGTGCCATCTTCGGCCATGTGAAGGGCGCTTTTACCGGCGCCACCCAGCATCAGAGCGGCGCCGCCAAGCGCGCTGACGGCGGCACGCTGTTTCTGGACGAAGTCTGCGAGATGGACGCGGACCTGCAGACCAAGCTCCTGCGCTTTATCCAGACCGGCAGTTTCGAAGCCGTCGGCAGCCCCACGACCGAGGTCGTGGATGTTCGCTTCATCTGCGCAACCAACCGGGACCCCTGGGTCGAGGTGCAAGCGGGGCGCTTTCGCGAAGACCTTTACTACCGGCTGCATGTCATCCCGATCCAGTTACCGCCACTGCGTGAGCGCGATGACGACATTCTGACGCTGGCGCGCCACTTCATCCGCGTCTACGCGGAAGAGGAGGGGAAAGCCTTCCGCGATGTTTCGCCGGAGGCCGCGCGGGTTCTCGTCGACTATTCCTGGCCCGGCAACATCCGAGAACTTCAGAACGTCATCAGAAATGCCGTGGTTCTTTATGACGCCGAGGTCATCGAACCGGTTATGCTGCCGGCCAAGATTGCGCAGGCGGCCGGGAACCGGGTGCCTAAGAGGGCCGACGCGCCTGCGGCACTCCATGCCACCGCGACCGTGACGCCCATCGACGAGGCATCGCTCTCCGAGCGGATTGTGCCGCTCTGGAAGCTTGAGAAAGAAGCTACGGAGCAGGCAATCGAGCTCTGCGGCGGCAACATCGCCAAGGCCGCCGCCTACCTGGGTATCTCCCCCTCGACCATCTACCGCAAGCGCGTCTCTTGGGAAGCGATGGAATCGAACCTCGCGACGACGGCGGAAAGCCCGCATTAGACCGGAGCCGTTCTCGCGTTCGGTTCGGCAGGCATTTCTGTTGCAGGCATTCTTGTCACGGGCATTCCTGTTACGGGCATTCTTGTTGCCGGGGCCGCGCTCTCACTGAGATGTCGATTACATTCCCAACCGAATTGATCTCGGATTCGGCGAGTTTCCGCTCCCCAGGCAAGTTTTTAATTTGTTGATTTTGAAAGAAAAAATTTCATCCGAGTAGAATAATTGTCACTTTAAGTTCACGTATGCGTTAAGTTATTGACCTAATCGGACATTTAGTCTCTATATGTATGAAAGCAGTCCCTGTTTCATCGGGAGCCATTCACGGTCCTGGCTGACGTGGCCATGACTATGAAGCAGTTCCCGACCCGATGTCAGGCTGAGCGAAATCGCGTCGATTCCGGGCGAATTGAGGAAATTTGGCTCCGGTAGACGACATTGGGTGGAATGCAGCGCTGGGTTGTTGTAATAATTTTGTTGCGCTTCACATCGAGAGTGAAAGGTCGTTAAGGCCGAAGCGCGGCGAGGAGGAGCCAATGAGACCGTCTCTGGTAAGCTTCCCTGTGTCTGAGGTTCTGGCTGACTTTGTCTGCCGGACTCCCTTCAGCCTGTCACTCCGGTTTTGCAGTGCGTGCGCGTGTGCGACCTCCAAGAGCGGGGCTGACCCGAGTGCGAAGGCATTCGCAATGGGGGCGCCGACGTGACTTTGGCATCCGAGCTCCCGAATCCCTGGTCCGGACAGTATCCCTCGAATATCGATTGGCACGCTCCGGTCTCGGACGAACCCATGCCGGCTGTGCTGGACCGGCAAGCCGCCTCGCAAGGCGACCGCAGTTGCGTTAATTTCCTGGGCCGTATCTCCAGCTACGGCGAAATTTCCGCGCTGTCCGACCGGATGGCCAAGGGCCTGCAGGACATGGGTGTCGGCAAGGGGGATCGGGTCGGTCTCTTCCTTCCCAACACACCCTATGCGGTGATCGCATTTTACGGTGTGCTGAAAGCCGGCGGGATCGTCGTGAACTTTAATCCGCTCTACGCGGATGAAGAGGTGCGCAAGCAGATCGATGATTCCGGTGTGAAGATCATGGTCACGCTCGATCTGAAACTGATGCTGCCCAAGCTTCAACGGATGCTGGGCCGTCCGCCTCTCGAGAAGATCATCGTTTGCTCCATGTCGGCGGCGTTGCCTTTTCCCAAGGCGCAGCTCTTCAAGGTTTTCAAGTTCAGCGAGATCGCATCCGTAAAGGACGCGGAGGGCATCGTCAGCTACGATCGTGTGATCGACAATGATGGCGATTATCTCCGCCACGAGATCGATTCCCGCAGCGATGTGGCGGTGTTGCAATATACAGGCGGCACAACGGGCGTTCCCAAGGGCGCCATGCTCACCCATGCGAATATCGCGATCAATGCCCGGCAGGTGGCCATGTGGGACGGGGAGCCCGCCGATTATCAGGAGAAGGTGCTCGGGGTTTTACCTCTCTTCCATGTTTTCGCGATGACCGTTGTCATGAATGCGGCGATCATCGTCGGAGCCGAGATGATCCTCTTGCCGCGCTTCGAGGTCATCACCACGCTGAAGACGATCCAGAAAACCAGACCGACGCAGTTCCCGGGTGTGCCCACGCTCTTTAACGCCATAGATCAGGAACCGACGGTCGATAAGTACGATCTCTCATCGATCGATATCTGCATATCGGGCGGCGCACCCCTGCCGGTTAAGGTCAAGCAGGCTTTCGAGGGGAGAACCGGGTGTAAGCTGGTGGAGGGCTATGGCCTGAGTGAATCCTCACCAGTCGCTGCCTGCAATCCTGTGGAAGGTATCAATAAGGAAGGCAGCATCGGCCTGCCTCTGCCGCAGACTTATCTCGAAATCCGGGGGCTTGACGATCCGGACAAGCTGATGCCGGTCGGTGAGAGCGGAGAGATCTGTATTGTCGGCCCTCAGGTCATGGTCGGTTACTGGGATCGTCCGGACGAGACCGCCCGCACCATTCGAAACGGCCGCCTGCATACCGGTGACATCGGCTACATGGATGAAGAAGGGTTTACCTTCATCATCGACCGTTTGAAGGATTTGATTCTCTGCAGCGGCTACAACGTTTATCCGCGCACCATCGAGGAGGCGATCTACCGCCACCCGGCGGTCGACGAGGTGACCGTGGTCGGTATCCCCGATGAATACCGGGGTGAAGCGCCCAAGGCCTTTATCCGGCTGAAAGATGATCAGATGCTGGAGACCGAAGAACTGAAGGCCTTTCTCAAAGATAAGATTTCACCCATCGAAATGCCCCAGGAGATTGAGTTCAGGGCCGAGTTGCCCAAGACCATGATCGGGAAACTCTCCAAGAAGGAACTGGTGGCAGAGGAAGAACAAAAGCGCGCGAAGGGCACTTCGTGAGACGCGCTGCCGCACGCTGTGAAACCGTGAGTTCAGTCAGAAAAGTAATGTTCGTATCATGACCAAACTCTTGACCGTCACAGAACTTGCCCACGAGCTGGGCGTCACCGCACGGGCAATCCGCTTCTATGAAGACAAGGGGTTGATTGCGCCGCAGCGGGTCGGCAACCGGCGGGTCTACAGCAACCGTGACCGCGGCCGCCTGGTCCTGATCCTGCGCGGGAAACGCCTGGGCTTTTCCCTGCGCGAGATCCGCGAATGGCTGACGCTCTACGATACCGGACCCGATCAGGTCGAACAGATGAAACGCCTGCTGGCGTTGACCCAGGACCGCATGGCGGCACTTGAAGCGCAGTACGACGACCTCGAAGCCACAATCGAAGAGCTTCGGGATATCGAAACCGAGGTGCTGGAGCACCTGAAGGCCAACGGTGGTCTGGACGATGCCGATGAGAATTTGGCAGAGCCCGAAGCGTCACCGCGCCCACGACGCAAGAGGAAGTAAAGATGCATAAGAACGTCGTCATCGCGGGTTACACCCGCTCGCCATTCCATTTTGCGAAGAAAGGCGACCTGAAGCGGGTCCGGCCGGACGAGTTGGCCGCGCAGGTGGTCAAAGGACTGGTCGAAAAAACCGGAGTCGATCCAGCCGACATCGAGGATCTGATCGTCGGCTGCGCCTTCCCGGAAGCGGATCAGGGCTTTAACGTCGCCCGGCTGATCGGATTCCTCGCGGACCTGCCGCGCTCCGTCGCCGGCACCACGGTCAACCGCTTCTGCGGATCCTCCATGCAGTCGATCCATATGGCCGCCGGCGCGATCCAGATGAACGCCGGTGAAGCCTTTATCTGCGCGGGCGTCGAATCCATGAGCCGCGTGCCCATGACCGGCTTCAACCCGATGCTTCATCCGGGTCTCGCGGAGAACTACCCGCAGGCCTACATGCCCATGGGCGAGACCGCGGAGAATGTGGCGGAGAAATACAGCATCTCGCGCGAGCGCCAGGAGGAACTGGCGGTCGACAGCCACCGAAAGGCCACGGCGGCGCAGAGCGAGGGCCGGCTGAAAGACGAAATCACGCCGATCATCCAGGGCAATCACACGGTGGATGCCGACGGCTGTATCCGCCCGGAAACGAGTGCCGAAACCCTGGCCGGACTGAAGCCTGCGTTCCGGGCCGACGGTATCGTGACGGCAGGCACCTCCTCGCCGCTGACCGACGGCGCGTCCGCCGTGCTGGTTACCTCGGAGGATTACGCCAAGGCCAACGGCCTGAAGATCATCGCGCGCATCAAGTCGGTTGCGGTCGCAGGCTGCGCGCCGGAAATCATGGGCATCGGTCCCGTGGGCGCGACCAAGAAGGCGCTGGAACGCGCCGGTGTCAGCATCGGCGACATCGATGTGGTCGAACTGAACGAAGCCTTTTCCTCCCAGGCGCTGGCCTGCGCCGAGGATCTCGGTATCGATCTGGCAAAGGTCAACATCGACGGTGGCGCGCTGGCCATCGGACATCCGCTGGGCGCGACCGGCGCGCGCATCACCGGCAAGGCCGGACAGATCATGCAGCGCGAAGGCAAGAGCCTGGCGCTGGCCACCCAGTGCATCGGCGGCGGGCAGGGGATCGCCACAATTCTGGAGAATGCCGCATGACCATCGAAAAGGTTGCCGTCATAGGCGCCGGTGTCATGGGTGCGGGGATCGCCGCCCATGTGGCGAACGCCGGCATTCCGGTTCTGCTGTTGGATATCGTGCCCGAGGGCGCGAGTGATCGGAACGCCATTGCCGCCGGTGCGGTCAAGAAAATGCTCAAGACCGATCCGGCGCCCTTCATGTCCAAGCGGGCCGCCAAACTGGTCACGCCGGGCAATATCGAGGACCATCTCGCGGACATTACGGACTGCGACTGGATCGTCGAGGCCGTGATCGAGCGTCTGGATATCAAGCACGATCTCTATGCCAAGATTCAGGCGGTGCGAAAGCCGGGTTCTATCGTCACCTCGAACACCTCCACGCTGCCGCTTTCCAAGCTGGTGGAGGGGATGGACGATGCCTTTGCCCAGGATTTCGCGATCACCCACTTCTTCAATCCGCCGCGCTACATGCGCCTGCTGGAGATCGTGGCCGGCGACGCGACGCGCAGCGATGCGGTTGCCGACCTCAGCGACTTTGCGGACAAGCGGCTGGGCAAAGGTGTGGTCCTCTGCAACGACACGCCGGGCTTCATTGCCAACCGGATCGGCACCTTCTGGATTCAGTGTGCCCTGGTCGAAGCCATGGACCGCAAACTGCCGATCGAGGAAGTCGATGCGGTCATGGGGCGTCCCATGGGGATTCCCAAAACCGGCGTGTTCGGCCTGATGGACCTGGTCGGCATCGATCTCATGCCGCATGTGGACAAAGGTCTGGGCGACAATCTTCCCGCCAGCGACGCCTATCAGGAACTGCGCCGGGAGCTGCCTCTGATCGAAAAGATGATTGCTGACGGCTATACCGGCCGTAAAGGCAAGGGCGGTTTCTATCGCCTGAGTAAAGCGGGCGGCAAGCGGGTGAAGGAGGCGATCGATCTGACCAGTGGCGCCTATGCGCCCGCGAAGAGAGCTTCCCTCGCGTCGGTCTCGGCCAGCCGCAAAGGCGGCTTCAAGGCCCTGATGTCCCACGATGACCGGGGCGGCGCCTATGCCTGGGCGGTGATGTCGAAGATCCTGGCCTATGCCGCTGCCCTGGTGCCGGAAATTGCCGATGACGTTCCCGCCGTCGATCGGGCCATGAAGCTCGGCTACAACTGGAAATTCGGACCCTTCGAGCTGATCGATAAGCTGGGCGCGGGTGACTTTGCAGCCCGCTTGAAGGAAGAGGGGCGGGAGGTTCCGGATCTGCTTGAGAAGGCGGCTGCTGCCGGTGGTTTCTACCGGATCGAGGCAGGTAAGCTTCAGTTCCTGGACGTTAATGGAAACTATGCCGATTTGGTCCGGCCTGAGGGTGTCCTCCTGCTGGAGGACATCAAACGGGCCAGCGAGCCGGTTGCCAAGAACGGCTCGGCCAGCCTTTGGGATATTGGCGATGGCGTTGCCTGTCTCGAGTTCCATACCAAGCTGAACACCTTCGACCCCGATATGCTGAAGATGGTCGGCAAGGCGGTCGCCCTGGTGCCGAACAAAGGCTTCAAGGCGCTGGTGATCTACAACGAAGCCAGTAATTTTTCCGCCGGTGCGAACCTGGGTCTTGCGCTCTTCGCCGCGAACACCGCCATGTGGCCACTGGTCGAAGAGATGGTCGAGCAGGGTCAGAAGGCATTCTTGGCGCTCAAGCGTGCAGGCTTTCCCGTCGTAAGCGCGCCCTCCGGCTTGGCGCTGGGTGGTGGTTGCGAGGTGCTCCTGAGCTCCGACGCTGTTCAAGCGCACGCGGAAAGCTATATCGGACTGGTCGAAGTCGGGGTCGGGATCGTGCCCGGCTGGGGTGGCTGCAAGGAGATGTTACTGCGTCTGTCCAAGGACCCGAAACGTCCGCGCGGTCCCATGCCGCCGGTCTCCTCGTCCTTTGAGACCATCGGCACCGCCAAGGTGGCGAAGTCCGCCTTCGAAGCCAAGGAACTCGGTTTCCTGAAGGCCAGTGACGGCATCACCTTTAACCGCGAACGGCTACTGGCCGACGCCAAGGCCAGGGCGCTTGCGCTGGTGGAGGATTACGCGGCCCCTGAAGCTGCCGAACTCACACTGCCCGGCCCCTCCGGTGCGGCTGCTCTGCGGCTGGCGCTCAAGGACCTGACTGCGCGCGGGCTTGCGACACCGCATGATCAGGTTGTTGCCGGTGGTCTGGTGGATGTTCTCACCGGCGGTCCCGGCGCGGACATCACCGAGCCGGTTTCGGAGGAAGAGGTGCTCAAGCTGGAGCGCGAGACCTTCATGAAACTGATCAAGACCAACGGCACGCTGGCGCGCATGGAGCACATGATCGAAACCGGCAAACCGCTTCGCAATTAGGACGCCCCCTTGTTAAAAGGGATGAATTCGAGGAACTGACGCATGGTTACCTACGCAGCACCGATTGACGACATTCGTTTCGTCATGAACGAACTCTTCGATTACCAGAACTCGATCCCGACTCTGCCGGGGTATGAAGACGCGACCCCGGATGTTGTCGAAGCCGTGCTGGAGGAAGGCGCCAAGTTCTGCGTCAACGAACTTCTGCCGCTGAACCTGCCCGGCGATGCCGAGGGCTGTCACTACGAGAACGGTGTCGTGCGCACACCCAAAGGCTTCAAGGAAGCCTATAAGGCCTTCTGCGAGGGCGGCTGGACCGGTCTTTCCTGTGATCCGGAATACGGCGGGCAGGGATTGCCGAAAACGCTGCAGTTCATCATGAGCGAGTTGATCGTCTCGACGAACCTCAGCTTCGGCATGTATCCGGGACTGTCGCACGGCGCCTACAATGCGCTCTCGGTTTACGGCGACGATGAACAAAAGCAGACCTTTCTGCCGAGGCTGATCGACGGCACCTGGTCCGGCACCATGTGCCTGACCGAGCCTCACTGCGGCACCGATCTGGGCCTGATCCGGACCAAGGCGGAGCCGGACGGCAAGGGTGCTTACAAAATCACCGGCACCAAGATCTTCATTTCCGCCGGCGAGCACGACCTGACCGACAACATCGTGCATCTGGTCCTTGCGAAGCTTCCCGATGCGCCTCCTGGCAGTAAGGGGATCTCGCTTTTCATCGTGCCGAAGTTCCTGGTCAAGGACGACGGAACGCCGGGCATGCGCAACGGCGTGACCTGTGGATCCATCGAGAAGAAGATGGGCATCAAGGCCTCCTCGACCTGCGTCATGAATTTCGAGGAAGCCGAAGGCTATCTGGTGGGGGAACCCCATACCGGCATGGCCTCGATGTTCGTCATGATGAACACGGCGCGTCTGGACGTGGGTATCCAGGGGCTCGGTCTCGCCGAGACGGCCTACCAAACGGCGGCGGCCTATGCCAAGGACCGGGGGCAGGGGCGCTCGCTCAGCGGCACCAAGGCGCCGGAAAAGGCGGCAGATCCTATTATCGTTCATCCGGATGTGCGCAAAAATCTCCTGACCATGCGGGCCTACAACGAGTCCGCGCGGGCGCTTGCGATCTGGATCGGGATGGAGGTCGACATCTCCGAAAAGCATCCGGATCCGGCGCGCCGACAGGAAGCTGACGACCTGGTGCAACTGATGACCCCGATCATCAAGTCTTTCTTCACGGACTACGGCTTTGAAGCGACCAACCTCGGTGTGCAGATTCACGGCGGGCACGGCTACATCCATGAATATGGCATGGAACAATTGGTTCGCGACGCACGCATTGCGCAGATCTACGAAGGTGCGAACGGTATCCAGGCCCTGGACCTGGTCGGCCGTAAACTCGGACAGGGTATGGGGCGGCTTCTGCGGCGCTTCTTCCATCCGGTTGCAGGATTTATTGAAGAAAACCAGGAGTCTGCCGAGTTGATGGAGTTTATCCTTCCGCTCGCTAAGGCCTTTGGCCGCTTGCAGCAGGCGACGGGCTGGATCGCACAAAACGGCTTGAAGGATCCGGAAGAAGCCGGCGCGGCTTCAAGCGATTATCTTCGCCTCTTCGCTCTGGTATCGCTGGCGTACATTTGGACCAGAACCGTAAAGGTCAGCCTGGAAAAGATGGACGAGCGGCCGGAGTTCTATCGCGCCAAGATCGCCGTCGCGCGTTTTTACATGACGCGTATCCTGCCGCAAAGCTCGTCGCTCTTCGCGACCATCATGGCGGGCAAGGCACCGCTCATGGAACTCGAAGAGGCCGCATTTTGATTTAAAGAAAGGGTGTATTTCCGCAAGCAGACCTTGCTTCAATTCGAAGTGAAGCAGGAAAAAAACGCTGCGGTTCGAATGGGATAGGGCTAAACTAAACGCAAAGTAAAAAAGACTCGAAGCGGTTACATGCCTTGAACGGAGTATTCAAGCGCTGGGAGGATAAGGGGGTATAATGAAATCCGCATCTAAACTGCCGACAAACGGTCGTGAAACGACAGGCCTTTTGGCAAAGACTTCCGTAGCAATTGGTTTGGGATTGGGAGCGGCCGGCGCTGTTGCACTGCCCGCCGCGGCCATCGATTTCGATTGGAATAACGGCGCCATCACCGGTTCCTTCGACACCACCGTTTCGAGTGGCGTATCGGTCCGAACGCAAGGCCACGATCACCGTCTGATTGGTGTCAACAACGGTGGCACGGCCAACTCCATCAATGGTGACAACGGCAACCTGAACTATGAAAAGGGTGATATCACCTCGGCGAACGTCAAGGCGACGCATGAGCTCTCCTTGAACGCGGGTGATTTCGGTTTCTTTGGTCGGGCGTCCTATTTTTACGACACCGCGATTATGGACGGTGACACCGCGCGAACCGACCTCGGGAACGAGGCCAAGGGACGTGCCGGGCGTGACTTCGATTTGCTGGACGCTTATGTGTTCGGTGATTTCGATGTCGGTGAAGTCCCGGTAACGGTTCGCGTTGGCAATCAGGTTCTGAGTTGGGGCGAAAGCACCTTCATTCAGAACGGAATCAATACCATCAACCCGATCGATGTCACGAAGTTCCGCGTTGCCGGTGCCGAGGTTCGCGAAGGTTTGATTCCGGTGCCGATCATCGATGTGAATGTGGGTCTGACCGATAAACTCTCGATCGAGGGCTTCCTGCAACTCGAGTGGGAAAACACGGAGATCGAACCCGAGGGAACCTTCTTCTCGACCAACGATTTTGCCTCGCCGGGCGGCGAGTTTGTGTTCCTGGGCTTCGGCCAGCCGCCGCTGCCGACAGATAATCCACCAACACTGGGATTGAGCACGTCGATCCCGCGTGGTCCAGACCAAAGCGCATCTGATAACAACCAATGGGGCCTTGCCCTACGTTACTTCGAGCCTGCGCTGAACGACACCGAGTTCGGCCTCTATTACATTCAGTACAACAGCCGTTTGCCTGTACTCAGTGCCCGAACCGGGACCTTCGCAGGCCTCGCTGGTGGTGACTATGCGGGCTCCGCGCAGTACTTCCGGGAGTTTCCCGACGATATCAAGCTGATTGGCGCGAGTTTCAACACCGAAATTCCGGGCACCGGTATTGCTTTGCAGGGCGAGTATTCTTTCCGCAAGGACCAACCGCTGCAGGTCGATGATGTTGAGTTGCTCTTCGCCGGTCTGTCGCCAACTGATCCATTCGGCGGCACACCTTTCGGAACTGCAGGGCAGCTCGGCGCCTTTGGCTTCGACGAAGAAATTCAAGGCTTCCGGCGCAAGGATGTGAGCCAAATGCAGGCGACAGCGTCCAAGGTGCTGGGTCCAAACCTGGGAGCCGATCAGATTACCCTCGTTGGCGAAATCGGCGGCACCTACATCCATGACATGGAGAGTAAGGACGAGCTTCGCTACGAAGGCCCTGGCACCTTTACCAGCGGCAATAACTTGTTTACCGCTGCAGGGATCCAACCCGCAACACAAACCAATGGTTTTGCGGATCCCTTCTCCTGGGGCTACAGGCTTTTGGCACGGGCTGATTTCAACAACGCCATCGGTCCGATCAACCTTCAGCCGGGTATTGCCTTCTCGCATGATGTCAGTGGAACGACACCTTCGCCGCTGTCGAACTTCGTCGAAGACCGCAAAACCGTGACCCTTTCGTTGGGCGCGACCTATCTGGACTCGCTGCGGGCCAGCATCGCCTACACGAACTTCTTTGGCGGCAGTCCCTTCAACCTCTTGAGTGACCGGGACTTCGCGTCGTTTGTCGTCAGTTACTCGTTCTAAAAACGAAAAGAATCCGTAATGTACGGGAGGACACCTTTATGAAACTGGCATCAACACAGCTCGCATGCGGCGCTCTCGCGCTGATGCTTGCCGCGCCGGCGGCGTATGCCAAGGTCACGCCGGAAGAGGCCGCCAAGCTGGGCCAGGAACTGACGCCCATGGGCGCGATCCAGGCCGGGAATGCCGACGGTACAATTCCGGCCTGGGAGGGCGGGATTACAACACCGCCTGCGGGCTATGAGCCCGGCATGCACCATCCCGACCCCTTTGCCGATGACGCGCCAATCGCGACGATCACGGCGGCCAATGTCGATCAGTTCCAGGACAAGCTGTCGCCCGGTCAACTGGCGATGTTCAGGCGCTATCCGGATACCTGGAAGATGAATATCTATCCGAGTCGCCGGAGTGCATCCTATCCGCAGCGCATCTACGATTTCGCGATCGCCAATGCCACAACGGCGGAGCTGACGGCCGACGGCAACGGTGTCGTGAACGCGCGGGAATCAATTCCCTTCCCCATTCCGCAAAACGGACTGCATGCGATTTGGAACCACCTCCTGCGGTACCGGGGCAACACGGTACGCCGGATTATCGGTCAGGTATCGCCCACCTCGGGCGGGGCCTATAATCTGGTCAAGATCGATGAGCAGATCTATCTCTCCTATGCCCATCCCGGTGCATCGATTGAAAGCATCAACAATACGCTGGGTTACTTCCTGCAGGAAGTTACGGCTCCGGCCCGGCTGGCGGGGACCATCCTGCTGGTGCATGAAACCCTCAATCAGGAGGCTGAACCCCGGAAGGCCTGGACCTATAATCCGGGCCAGCGCCGCGTTCGCCGTGCGCCCAATGTGGCCTATGACAACCCCGGAACCGCCTCGGACGGTCAACGCACCAGTGATCAGCTCGATATGTTCAATGGCGCACCCGATCGCTACAACTGGGAGCTCAAGGGGCGTCGGGAAATGTACGTGCCCTATAACTCCTACAAGCTGCACAGCGACTCTCTCGAATACGATGACATTATCCAGGCCGGTCATCTCAACCAGGATGTGACACGCTACGAGCTGCACCGGGTTTGGGAGGTCGATGCGACCTTGAAGGAGGGCACCAGCCACATCTATGCGCGCCGGACTTTCTATTTCGATGAGGACAGCTGGCAGATCGTGGCCGCCGATCAGTATGACGGCCGTGGCGAGATCTGGCGCGTATCCGAGGCGCACAACATTAATTATTACGAAGTGCCGCTGCTCTGGGAAACCGTCGTGACCCAGTACGATGTTCAGAACGGCCGCTATCTGGCGTTCGGGCTCAACAACCAGGACCGTATCGAGATCTTCAATGACGATCTGGAGCTGAAGCAGTTTACACCGGAAGGCCTGCGGCGAAAGGGACGCCGTTAAAGTCGGCGCTTTAGCGATGATCGTGAAGAGGTGGTCCCGGCGAGCCCGACCGGCAGGATCTCTGGAGCGCTTCTTCGGGCGCGCGGAAAGGCGGAAGACCGGCTCGGTCTCCCGGACCGGTTCTTAGATGCTTGGAGCCGCCGGCATTCTGATTGAGAGATCACGGATCTTCCTGCTGCTGATCGCCCTTGGTTTTGCGGCGCATGGCAGCGCGCTTCTCCTTGCTCAGGAGTCCGGTGGCAAGGTTGCTCCGGCAGAAGAACTGTCGAAGATCGAACCTCTGGCGGCGCAGTCTCTATTGCTGGAGGCCGTGGAACTGGGCGGTCGTGTCGTGGCGGTTGGCGAACGCGGCCATGTGTTGCTGAACGACGATCCGGCCTCGACACCCTGGAGGCAGGTGTCTGTTCCAACGCGCGCAATGCTTACGTCCGTTGTAGCCAGTGGCGACAGCGACCTCTGGGCGGTCGGCCATGACGCGGTGATCCTTCACAGCCGGGATGCCGGAGAGACGTGGGAACTGCAGCACGCTGACCCTGATCTTGAGACACCGCTCCTCGATATTTGGTTCGAAAGCGGCGGACATGGCCTCGCGGTCGGTGCATATGGTCTTGTCTACGAGACCTTTGACGGCGGAGAAACCTGGGAGCAGCGTAGCATCGATGAAGAGGAGCCGCATTTTTATGCGCTTTTCGAGACTGTCGGCGGCGACCTGATCCTCGCCGGCGAATTCGGCGCGATTTTGCGCTCCGAAGATCGCGGGGAGACCTGGACAAGGTTGGAAAGTCCCTACAACGGAAGCTTTTTCGGCGGCATCGGCTTGTTGGACGGCACAATCCTGCTGTTCGGGTTGCGCGGAAATCTCTTCAGCTCACAGGACCGTGGAGAGAGCTGGCAGGCGATCGAAAGCGGGGTGACCGCTTCGCTTCTCGCTGCCGCCCAGCGGAGGAACGGTGAAGTCGTGATTGTCGGGCTCAGCGGCACTTTGCTGCGCAGCAACGACGGCATTCAGAGTTTCGCGCTCTCGGGCGGGCTTAAGCGCGAGGCGATCGCATCGGTCTTGCCGCTTTCGGGTGGTGGATTGCTTCTGCTCGGCGAAAACGGCGTCTCTGTCCTGGCCAACGCAAGCGCGGGTCTGTCGGGAGAAGTGGCGAACTGATGCTCAAAGTGATCGAAGACATCGTATTCGGGCATCGGAAGATCATTCTGGGCGTTTTTGTGCTGGCCACGATTTTCATGGCTTACCAGACCTCGTTGCTGAGAATCGATGCCGGGTTTGAAAAACAGCTGCCGCTGAAGCACCCCTACATGCAGACCTTCGTCGAGCATAAGGAAGAGTTTGGCGGCGCCAACCGGCTGCTCATCGCGGTGCGGGCGAAAGAGGGGGACATCTTTACTCCTGATTTCTTCTCGACCATGAAAGCCGTTACGGACGAGGTTTTTTTCCTGCCCGGGGTGAACCGCAGTACGGTCCGTTCCATCTTCACCCCGAATGTGCGCTTTATCGAGATCGTCGAAGGCGGCTTCTCCGGCGGCAACGTCATTCCGGCCGAGTTCGAGCCGACCCCCGAGTATTTGGCCGAGGTGCGCGAGAACATCCTGAAGTCGGGCATCGTCGGGCGTCTGGTGGCCGATGACTTCACCACGGCGATGGTTTCGGCGCAGTTGGTCGAGATCGATCCGGCGACCGGCGAACGGCTCGACTACCTGAAAGTAGCCGAGCAACTTGAAGCGAAGATCCGAGACCGCTTCGTCGACGATAAGATCGATATTCATATCATTGGATTCGCGAAAGCGGTCGGGGACATTGCTGACGGTGCGCTCGGGGTCGTGCTGTTTTTCGGGATCGCCTTTCTGATCACGGCGGCGATTGTCTATCTCTTTACCCATTCGGTCAGGATGACCTTGCTGCCGCTCTTTTGCTCGCTGGTGGCCGTGGTCTGGAACATGGGGCTGCTGACCCTCTTTGGCTTCGGGCTTGATCCCATGTCGATCCTGGTCCCCTTCCTGGTCTTTGCCATCGGCGTTTCACACGGTGTGCAGATGATCAACGCCGTTGGTGCTGAGGTTTTTGACGGTGCCGACAATGTTACTGCCTCGCGCACGGCGTTCCGCAGACTGTTGCTGCCCGGCGGTGTCGCGCTCTTGAGTGACACCATCGGCTTCCTTACGATCCTGCTGATCGAGATCCGGATCATCCAGGAGCTGGCGATTACAGCCAGCCTGGGTGTTATGGTCATTATCCTGACCAACCTGATCCTGCTGCCGATCCTGCTGTCTTATATCAAGCACGGTGAAGGCTATCGCAAACGCATGCACGAGGGCGCGAAGCGCCGTGAGCCCTTGTGGCGGTTTTTGTCCCGGGTCGCGGACCCGAAGGTGGCGATGGGCAGCATCGCCTGTGCGCTTCTTCTGCTCGCCTGGGGGCTATACGAGGCACCAAATCTGAAAATCGGAGACATCCACGCCGGCGTTCCGGAACTGCGGCAGGATTCGCGTTACAACGTCGATACCGCCGTCATCACGGATAAATTCGCCATTGGCGTCGATGTCATCACCACCATTGTCGAGACCGTGCCGGACGGCTGTATCGAACATGACATCATGGACCGGATCGACCGCTTCCAATGGCAGATGTCGAACGTGCCCGGCGTGCAGTCGACGATCTCCATGCCGCAGGTCGCCAAGGTCATCAATGCGGGCTGGAACGAGGGTAATCCGAAATGGCGGGTCCTGCCCAGGAATCCCCAGACCATGGTTCAGGCGGTGTCTTCGATCGAGACCTCAACCGGTCTTCTGAATAAGGACTGCAGTGTCCTGCCGGTCCTGATCTTCACGGAAGACCATAAGGCCGAGACCATCGAGCGGGTCATCGACGCGGTGAAGGTTTTCGCTGCCGAAAACAACAGTGAACGGCACAGTTTCCGGCTTGCGACCGGGAACGTCGGTGTCATGGCCGCGACCAACGAGGTGGTCCAGGCCGCACAGACCGAAATGCTGCTCTGGATCTACGCCGCGATCATCGTTCTTTGCTTTGCGACCTTCCGTTCCTGGCGCGCGACTCTCTGTATCGTCCTGCCGCTCAGCCTCGTTTCGGTGCTGGGGTATGCAGTCATGAGCGTGCTCGGGATCGGTTTGAAGATTTCGACGCTGCCGGTCGCCGCTCTTGGCGTCGGGATCGGCGTCGACTACGGCATCTACATCTTCAGCCGTTTCCGCACGCTTCTGAACGAAAAGGCCATGGGGCTTCATGAAGCCTACGAGGAAACCCTTCGCGTGACGGGGAGCGCGGTTTTGATTACCGGGCTGACACTGGCGATCAGCGTCAGCACCTGGGCGTTCTCCGCACTGAAATTTCAGGCGGACATGGGTGTCCTGCTGGCCTTTATGTTCCTCGCGAACATGCTGGGGGCTCTGTTGCTGCTGCCGTCGCTTGCCTTTGTGGTTTACGGCTTTATCCGCCGCAAACCCAGGACCTGATGGAAAACTCGGCCTGATTGAAGACTCCGCCTGACTGCAGATTCCGCCTGACCAGTTGTTCTTACCAAATTCGGCGCGGGTTCCGCACCGAGCTGTAAAAAAGTGTTGAAATGAACCTTCTCTTTCGGATGCTTCGCGTTCTGCTGACCGGCATTTTTCGCTCCAAGGTCGGTTTCCTGGACGAGTCGGTGGTGTTTTTTCGGGTGTTGCCGAACGATCTCGACTTTAATCTGCATATGAACAACGGCCGTTACCTGACGATCATGGATCTGGGGCGCTTTGATCTGATGCAGCGCAGCGGATTGGCCGGGATCGCGATCAAGAACCGTTGGATGCCGGTGGTCGCCTCCCAGGTGATCAACTACCGGCGCTCGCTGGCCCCGTTCCAGCGTTACAGTCTGCACAGCCGGATCCTGGGATGGGATGAACGTTTTGTCTATTTCCTGCAGCAGTTCCGCAGCAAGGACGGCAGGTTGGCCGCTTCGGCTCTCGTGCGGGCCGGAATCCTGGTCAAGGGGCGCAGCCTCACCATGAAGGAGATCATCGAGATCGTCGGTTACAAGGGACCGCGGCCGGTGCTGGCATCGGAAGTCACAGCCTGGCGCGACACCGAGGAATGGCTCCGTTCCGACGCTGAGACCTGAAGGCGCGTGGGAGATGACCCCAAGACACTACCCGAAGGCTTGGGCGGCGATCCCATAGTAGTGCTTTTGCGCGTCGTTTAGTCCCTCAAGTGCCCGAGCGCCGTGGAAGTTCGTCCCGTCAGGACTGCGCAGCATGATCGGCGGAACGTCATTTTCAATAAAACCAAGGGCCTCGAGCTGTCCGAAAATCGCCTTTTGCCGGGCCGGCAGATCTATGCGGAAGGCTGCGCTGTCCAGACCCGACATCAGCTCCGTAATCAAGATGAGCGCAGCGGCATCATTCGGCGCAACGAGAGGACCGAGGTTGGCCAGGCTCTTCTGCCGTAGCAACAGCCCGTATCCCACCGGCGCGGCGTTTTCAAAAAGAACCAGGCTGCGCTCGGCCCGGGCGATCCGCTCTTGCAACATACGCGCGCGCCTGTGGCCGAAGGCCGACGCGTCGAGGGCGATCACGCTTTCCACGAGGGACCGATCCAGGAGCCGGAGCTCCTGGCCACTTGCGGGCGGATGTGTCCCGACCGGTGCAACGCCCGCCGGGCGCCGGTAACTATGGAGCTTCTCTACGGTTCGAAAACCATGCTTCTCATAGAGCGGTCGTCCGTCCAGGGTCGAGATCAATCGGAGGAGAGGCGAGGGTGTCTGACTGGATGTGCGCTGAATGGCCGCCGTCATCAAATCCTGGCCCAGCCCTCGCCGCCGGGCCTTTGCGTCGACAATAATCATGCCTAAAGACGTCGATGGACCGGTCCCGGCGCTGTCATAGGGGATCATCGCCGCGCAGGAGAGGATTTCATCTTGGATGTTCCGGTGCCCGAAAACCTCGCCGCTGGCCAGGATCATGCGCCAGTCGTCTTCGGTGTGCGGCCAGTCTTGCGCTGACGAAAGCCGGAGCAGGCCGGCGAGATCATTTTCGGTGCAGGGGCCAATCGGCCCAATCCGGTCGTCCATCTGGTTTAATTGTCGTTCCGAGTATCGTCGTCCTGGGTGCGGTCGTCTTGAGTACGGGCCAGTTCTTCCATCAGGCGCCGGGCGAAGGCACCATTGTCATAGCGGGCGGCGAGAAACTGCTCGACGATCTGGCGCGCGGCCTTTTTGTCATAGGGCTCCGAGCCGGAGTTTCCGACCTTCTGCTGCACCCGCTTAAGGATTTCGGGATCGATTGTGGCGCGCAACTCCGCCAACTGCTGGAGGAGGGCTTCGCGATCAACGGGTTCGTCTTCGGCCATGCTGTATCGTCAATTCCGTTTGTGAGCGAATTTTTATGAAGGCAGGTCCGTCACCTGGTCGAATTAGTTCATGAAGACACTATGCCGACAGCGGATGAAAGCTTAAGCCACTTTGTCCACTTTTGCCATGCTGTCGCGTGAGCCGCCTTGTGACCCAGGCGTGCTGCGCGGAGACACGTGCTTGCAGGCGGGTTAAAGGGATGGTAATAATACGTAGTAAACCATAAAATATAGATTAAAAACAATAGGTTAAAGAATTTTCTCAATTCATCGAACCTATCACGCATGAACCTTGGAAAGAGTTAGCAGTCGATGTCGCTTGGGTTGCACGAACGAAGAGCAAAGCGCCGCCGCAAGTTTTGGTGGGGCGTCATCAAGTGGTTGGTGGCGCTCGCCATTATCGGCGCGCTGGGAGTGAAGGCCTACTACACCGGTTCCGATATCGCACAACGCGATCTGATCGCTGAACAGGAAAAGACCGCGCGCCTGACCGGCGAGCTGGCCGACCTCAACCAGTCGGTGGCAGATCTGAAAGCCCAGCTTGCGAGTGCCAACCGTTCGGCCAGCGATTGGCAGAAGAAATACGAAACCGACGTTCCGACGGGGGAACTGAAAGAGGTTCTGGATATTGCCAGCAGCAAGCTCGGCAACGGTGTTGGAATGGACCGTCTCCGCTTTCTGATCGACTCGGCGAAGAATGAGCGCAGCTGCGATAACGCACCGGTGAGCAAGCGCTTCTTTGTCAGCACCGATCTTTACAGCGGCGCGAACGATTCGGTCACCTTTGCCCAGTCGGCGATTACGGTCACGGCCAAAGGGCTCTCCGCCAAGGATGCGGCCGGGAATGTCGAGGCCTGGTATGACGCGGCGCAGCCTCTGGATGTCAACTTCACGCTGATCGGTGGAGAAAACATCCAGGAAACCGGCAAGTTGCCGCTGCACCGCTCGGTGGTGGTCAACAACTCCGAGTACCGCTTCAGCCTGACCGAGGGACCGCGCGGCTTCGTGCTGATCTCCGGCGACCGCTGCGATTATCCTTAGGCGCGGGCAGGATAGCGCTTAGTCTGTCGAGAGGGGTAGCGAAGTCTCGCTGTCCAGTCTGGAAGCTGAGGCCGTAGGGTCGCTTCGGCGTGGGGTGGATGGATCGCAGATGCTCGTCGAGTGGTTACAATACCTGGCCACACCCTGCCCGAAGCATCTGCGTGCCATGGGCTATCCCCAGGAAATCATCGCCACCCAGGCCCGCTACCGGCGCTGCAGGGAAGCCTGGCGCCCGCACCTGGAAAATACCAAGGCCTTCATTCTGGAGAGCGCCGCCGCCGCAAAGGGAGACCGCACCGCTGTGGTCCTGGGCTCCGGGATGCTGCTGGACGTCCCGCTCGCCGAACTATCCCAGCGCTTCGAGCAGGTGATCCTCGTCGACATTCTTCATCTGCCCTGGGTGAAGTTTCGTGCCCGTCGCTATCCCAACGTGGGGTTCCAAGAGCTGGACGTGACCGGGGTCTGCGAGATGCTTTTCGAGCAGGTGACGCAGCCTCAATCGGGGCAGGGGGCGTTTGCCGATCTGCCGGCGATATGTCCGGAGCCACTGCCGCGACGTCTGGGCCTGTCTTCGATAGACTTTTTGGCCTCGGTAAATCTGTTGTCTCAGCTTCCCATACGGCCTCGTGCATATCTCGAAAAGTCCGGCTCAAGTCGTTCTGAACAAGATCTTGAGGCCTTTTCCAACAAATTGATTGCCGGTCATCTGTCTTTGTTGAAACAAAGCGCTGAAGAGATCTGTCTGGTCGCCGACCTGGAGAGAATGATCTGCGATTCGGATGGAACTATCGTTGATCGAGAAACCGCATTGTCTGCGCAGGGAGTATCTGCGCAGGAGTTGGGGAAACCTGGCATGGAATGGAACTGGGATATTTCGCCTCGGCCTGAGTCTTACAAGGAATACGATGTCTGCTACCGGGTTGGTGGCTTCGTCTTATGAAGCAGTTGTCGTAGGAATATGTTTTGGCGAAGTTCTGAGTCGTGAAGATAACGTCCATAAGAACCGATTCCATTGTGAGAGTCCTGGTCGCGTTGTTTGTCGCACCGTCTCTTCCGTTTTTGCTGTTCACTCTTCCCGCGACGATCTATTACGATTCGAGCGCGTATCGGGGTTCTGAGAGTTTTATCGAATTGGTAATGCTTGCCGGGTCCTTCCTAGCGTTTCCTGTGACCTGGATCGTTTTCTTCCCGCTCTACAGTCTTTTCAGAAGAAATAACGTTACCTCGATTTTTGCGTTTGTCGTGACCGGCGCGATGCTGGGCCTGCTGATATCGGCGTTTTTTCCGCCTGCCGTGCTCGTCGCAGCTCCTTTCGGTGCTTTCGTTGGTGCAGGCGTTTGGTGTTCGCTAAATCTGTTCAAGGCCAAAGGACTGAACTCCCCCGGCTCGACCGCCGATTAGAAGGTCACATCGCCGCAGGCGCTAGGAAGGCTTGACGGGGTGCGTCCAGTTGCAAAAAAATTTGTTGGGGCCTATGCATATTTTCGCAATTGGCGATTGGAGCAGATGGGCGTAGCTCTCTATGAGGCTGCATAGTGCGATCAAAACGATATTGGAGTTTCATCATGCCAGGGCTCTATCGTGCAAACCCCACCGTGACGGACAGCACCGGCAAAGCCGGCCGCGCCGGACTTGCGCTCCCCTTTACACCCACTATCGGCTCGATCCGCTTCAAGCAAGACCATAGGGATTACCTGGAATCACCCATGGTCGAGGACTTTTTCAGCGGGAAGATCCCCTGGGAGGGCGATGCGTCAAAACTGCCTGGCGGCGGTATCAAATCATACGCCATGGACAACTGCGTTGTGGTCTGCGTGGTTCAGCTGAACGGCGCGATCGGAAACGGGAGCTCCTGGGGCCAGGGTTTCTTCGCGCATCTGCCCGGCGGCAACTGGAACATGTGTGATCTGGGCGTCAAGTTTGACCGCTTTGCGCGCTATGTCGACAAAAGTAAGTGCTATTCCCTCGTCATGGCCAATTTCGACGGTGGTTTGGGCAACACCCTGGAACGGGTGTTCAAAAACGGTTTTTCCAAGGAACAGATGTCGATCTACATATCCAATATCCGCACCATTGGCGTCGCGGTGGAGTTCAGGAATATGGGTGAGTTCGGCGAGATCACCTGGAACGACTCGCGTGATCACAAGGGACCCTACGGTGTCGTCGACGAGGATCCGAGACGTTACTTCAACTGTTAAGACGCGCGGCGGCTAAAACCCTCCAGAAAGCTGACGAGGTTCTCACCCAGCGCCGGGTTGGCGTAGCCGCCTTCCTGCACAATCACGCTGGGCAATGACAGCTCACCAATCACCCGCCCGATGCCGCCGAAGCCCGCTGTGGTGACCGCGAGGCCCGCGAAGGGGTCGCTCTCGTGGGCGTCCAGGCCCAATGCCACCACCATCGCGCCCGGTGCAAAGGCGGCGATGGCTTCGCAGGCGCTGCCGAGGGCGGCGAGGAAGGGCGCGTCGCCTGCCCCCAAGGGCAGGGGGACATTCAGGTTGTAGCCTATACCTGCGTCCTCGCCGCGCTCGTTCTCATGACCCCAGAAGAAGGGATAGAAGTTCCGAGGATCGGCATGGATCGAGATGGTGAGCACGTCGCTGCGGCGATAGAAGATTCCCTGGGTGCCGTTGCCGTGATGCAGGTCCACGTCCAGAACGACGACCCGCGCGTGGTCCTGGCGCAAGTCCTGAGCGGCAATGGCCGAGTTGTTCAGATAACAGAAGCCACCGGCCATGTCCGCGAAGGCATGATGGCCCGGTGGACGGCAGAGGGCGTAGGCGGCGCGCGCGCCCGCGCGGACCTGCCGCGTGGCATGGACGGCCGTGTTCAGGGAGGCCTTGACCGATGGCCAGGTGCTTTCCGAAATGGGGCAGGCGGTGTCCGCCATGTGGTAGCCCGCCTGGCCGACCGCCGAGGCCGGATAGCCGGTACTTGCGCCATGGGGCCGGCCGTTCGGATGGACATTGGGGATGACTTCGTCGGACGCCCCCGGGATCTCGCGCCAGCGGGCGTGAATGCTTTGAAGGAAGCGGAGATACTCCGGGCTGTGAATTGCAGCCGCGGGTGCCAGACCGTAGTCGTCAGGTGCTTCTATCTCGAAGCCGGAGGCCTGGCCGGCCTCCAGCAGCATATCGGCGCGCGCAGGGGTTTCGGGATTGGGTTTGCGGACGCCGCTGGAAAGAAAGTTTTCGGGATTGTGTGCGTTCTGGACGGGATCGAAGACGAATTTCATCGGGATGACCTGCGGTTACTTTTTTGTCTCAGTCAGGGCGGATAGCTTAGAAAGCGGGCAGGGGCCTGCCAAGCGGCGTTTCTAAGAGTTGGGTTTTGCAAGCTGCCGCGCTTTGGGCTAACTGGCTTCAGGTTAACCGAGGGGCTGCGGAGGGCAGGCATTCAAGACCGGGACGCACAGCAATTGCGGTGACGGCTGCTTCTGGGCTAAGAAGTCGGGACAGACTCAAGCGACCGGCTCAGGAAAGAAATCCAACATGACATCTCAGGGAAATTTGCGCACGGGCGGACGGATCTTGGTTGATCAGCTCCGCCTGCATGGCGTTGATACGGCGTTCGGCGTGCCGGGGGAGAGTTATCTCGCGGTGCTGGATGCGCTTTATGACGTGCCTGAGATTGCGTTCCGGATCTGCCGGCAGGAGGGCGGGGCGGCCATGATGGCGGACGCCTACGGAAAGTTGACAGGTCAGCCCGGGATCTGCTTCGTAACCCGGGGTCCGGGAGCGACCAGCGCCAGCGCGGGGGTTCACATTGCTTATCAGGATTCGACCCCGATGATCCTCTTCATCGGCCAGGTCGGCCGCGACATGATCGAGCGTGAAGCCTTTCAGGAGATCGACTACCGCCGCATGTTCGGTCAGATGGCCAAGTGGGTGGCACAGATCGACGATGCCGACCGGATCCCCGAGTATCTGGCGCGCGCTTTCGCGACCGCGACATCCGGGAGGCCCGGGCCTGTGGTGCTGGCCCTGCCTGAAGACATGCTGCGGGATATGACCGCAGCGCTGGACGCCAAGCCCTATAAGCCCGCCGAGGCGTATCCGGCATCCGCAGACATGGAGCGCTTGGGCCATCTTCTCGCCGAGGCAAAACGCCCCCTGATGATCCTGGGCGGTACTTCCTGGGATGCCGAGGCCTGCCGGCACATTCAAAGCTTCGCTGAAGCCCATGGCCTGCCAACGACGGCATCCTTCCGGTGTCAGGACTATTTCGACAACCGGCATCCGAATTACGCCGGCGATGTCGGGATCGGGATTAATCCCAAGCTGGCTGAGCGGGTTCGTGAGTCGGACCTGGTTCTTGTGGTCGGAGCGCGCCTGGGTGAGATGACGACCAGCGGCTACACGCTGTTCGACTCTCCTGTACCCAAGCAGGCCATGGTTCATGTGCATGCCGGCGCCGAGGAACTCGGGCGGGTGTATCAGCCTGAACTGGCAATCAATGCCGGGGTTAAAGCCTTTGCCGCCGCAGCCGCGGGCCTGGTTCCGCCGATGGCGCCGGACGAGGCACGAAAAGAGCTGGTCGCGACCGCGCGGCGTGAATACGAGGCTTTCATCGAGACGCCAAGCATACCGGGCGACGTGCAGATGGGCGATATCATGGCCTGGCTGCGCGAACGCCTGCCGGAAGATGCCATTATCAGCAATGGTGCCGGCAACTACACGACCTGGGTGCACCGCTTCTATCAGTACCGCAGTTTCCCGACCCAGCTTGCGCCGACTTCCGGCTCGATGGGCTATGGCTTGCCTGCGGCGGTGGCTGCCAGCTCGGTCTTTCCCGAGCGCACGGTGGTCTGTTTCGCCGGTGATGGCTGTTACATGATGCATGGCCAGGAACTGGCGACTGCGATGCAGTATGGCCTCAAGATCATCATCCTGGTGATCAACAACGGCATGTACGGCACTATCCGCATGCATCAGGAGCGCGAGTATCCCGAGCGCGTCAGCGGCACTGACCTGGTCAATCCGGATTTCGCCGCCTACGCCCGCGCGTTCGGCGCCAATGGCGAAGTGGTGGAGCGGACGGAACAGTTCGCACCGGCTTTTGAGCGTGCCATGGCGGCCGAGGGGTCAAGCCTGATCGAGATCCGGATTGACCCCGAAGCGATTACGCCAAAAACGACCCTGTCGCAGATTACCGCAGCGGCGAAGTCCGACCGGCATTAAACTCCGATCAGGGCACGCTTAAAGTGCTCAAATCGCCCAGGCGTGGTTGTCTGTAGGCGGTCTGGACAAGCATACCGTCTGGAAGAAAGCCTGCGTTCGCAATGTTCTTGAGCGCTTGAAAGAACAAGGGTTTGTAGTCGTAGTAGACTTCCGCGGTGATAATATTTTCGTTATCTCGGATGATAAAACCGTTCGGCATCACGGGTGGATTGCCGACACCGCCAATAATGCTGATTGGCCTGAGTGGGCCACCACCCTTGATTTGCCATGTGACCGATGCAGCCTGACCAGGCCTTTTGTAGACTGAGCTAATAATAACTCCGCCATCTGTCGCCAGATCGAAAGGCTCGACCACTTCGACGGCCGCTCTCATCAACTGGTTTATCTCTGCTTCGGTGATGTTCGAAGGACGGGAGACGAGATCGGACATGGTTGCCGCAGCTCGGTCGAGTTTTTGATTCAGCAGGATATAGCGTGCGACATCAAATCCACCAAGTAGCATGAGCAGCACGATCGGAACGATAAAAGCGAATTCGATAATCGTAGATCCGTTTGTGTCCGACGAGAACCTACGCGTGTGACTGAGGAGTGAACGCTTCACGCGGTTGTTAATTCTGATCATTATTTTTCACCCGTGTTACTCTTCCGCGTAAGGTTCGTTTCGTACAGCCACCGTTGCAGACAACTGAAGGCTCTCCCCTAAGCCTGCGAAAACCGCGAATACAGGAGTAATATACTCCCACTCGTAGTCGAGGCGGTAAAACACGACATCGTTAGCAGCACCTGCACCTGGTGTGCCCTCAACTCCCCCATCGTCGCCGGTAAAATCGGGGTAGACTGTCATGGTGACGTTTGCTTCTGAGATCTCGATCAGACCGTGTGTGTTTCTATCGACGATCTCAAGAATCTTATTCTGCCGTTCGTCTTGGTCCACTTCTTGACCAGTAACACCAAAGCGCGCTGCCTCTCGCAAGCCGCCTTCAGCGAGCGAGAGGGTAAGCATGACCATCATTACTTCGATTGCGCCAAAAAGGAGAAGTATGAATGCAGGCGCAATCAAGGCGAATTCGATCGCGGCAACCCCGTCTTTCGCCGTGACAAAACGACGGAGGAGGGATTTGGGTGATTGCAAGGTCGGCATAACTATAGATCCTCTGTCAAAGGTTACCTTTGATGTGTGATGCCGCTTTGTTGCTTCCGCTTATTCGATAAAACTGTCCGCCCCCGCCAGTTGTACCTATTTAGTGCGCTACAGGCCTCCGCCTAATGCATCAATCATACTTAGAATTGCTGGCCCAAGCAGCACGATGAAAAGAGGCGGCAGAATGAAAATGATCAGCGGAACGGTCATCATCGCCGGAAGACGAGCTGCTTTTTCTTCGGCCTTCAGCATTCGTTCATCACGTGATTCCGCGCTCATCACCCGTAAAGACTGGGAGAGGGGCGTACCGTAACGCTCCGCCTGGATCAGCGTATTTACGAGGCTTCGGAGAACCTGCAGGTCTGTTCTTTGGGCGAGGTTGTCCAACGCTGCCCGTCTTTCGGGCAGAAAACCCAGTTCAAGGCCGGTTAAACTGAACTCGTCAGCCAATTCAGGAGCCGCATTCACCATCTCCTGGGAGACTCGGTTCAGTGTTGCGTCGAGGCTCAAACCGGCTTCGGTACAAATCACCATGAGATCAAGACCGTCCGGCAACGCCTTTCGGATAGCCTCCTGACGCTTTTGCGCTGCATTTTTGATGATCGTATCCGGCAAGTAGGCGCCGATACCGACGGCCGCGCAACACACGACCAGTTTCATGATGCCCGACAGCGCGTAACTGTCGAAACCATAAAACATCAGGACTGCGATACCGCCAAACCCGAAGGGCAGAGACAGCTTGAAGAAGAGGTATTTTATGATGGCGTCTTTGGAGCGCCAGCCCGCCCGCATGAGCTTTGCGGAGATGTCTCCGGCTTGCGAGCTCTTCATCAGTTGCAGCCGCTCGACAACCTGCCGCATGAAGGAGGCGCTGTTCAGACGTTCCTTACGTCGCCGCGGCGCAATCATGCCGCCGCGCAGTGCGGCGCGCTGCTCGGCCATCAGTTTTGCGCGCTTTTGCGAGGGATCCCGATGGAGAAGCGAGAACCAGACTGCCGCGAAGCTGATCACCACCGTTGCCGATGCCATCGCAACGATGAGATCCTCGACCGTTACCCCCGCTGGAAGGTAGTTGTCGACACTCATATCTCGAATTTCACCATGTTGTACATCACGCCGATGCCGGCGGCAAACATCGCGAAACCGCCTGCCATCATCAGATTACCGCGCGGGTCATGTATCAAAGCCATGACGTATTCGTTGTTCAAGAAATACAGTGCAAAGAACATGAGGAAGGGCAGGCTGCCGATGATGTAGGCACTGGCCTTGGCTTCCGACGACATGGCTTTGACTTTAAGTTTCATCTGTTTGCGCTGGCGCAGGACGCTCGAGAGATTGTCCAAAGTTTCCGCAAGATTACCACCGGTCTCCGTTTGAATGGAAAGCGCGACTGTGAAGAAGTTGAACTCGGGGATCTTCAGGCGTTCAGCCGTCTCCCAAAGGGCGACATCCAGGCTGGTTCCGATTTTGACGGCTTCGAAAATGCGGGTGAGTTCCTCACCTGCAGGGCCGGGAATCTCCTGACCTGCCGACTTTATGGATTCCGCGATCGGCAAGCCGGCTCTCAATCCACGCACCATCAAGTCGATTGCGTCCGAAAAATGAACGATGAACTGTACTTGCCGGCGCGAGGCCTTGATGCCGAGTACAAAATGCGGCAACCCGACGGCGCCAAAGATGCCCAGGAGTATACAGACGACATTCGGCACTCCGAAACCGAACTTGCTCAGGCCAAAAAGTGCGATACCGCTAAAGGCGCAGACCATCAGGTAGCGCCCCAAATCGGGTTTCACGCCTGCGCGCTCCAGTTTTTTGCGCAGCAGGTCCGGCCGGGGCAGGGTGGCTCGAATGATATTGTTTACGAGGGCGTGCTTGCTGTCGCCGGTTTTCCGCCGAACGCTGACGACGGTTTGTATCTGGTCAGCCGTTGTCGGCGAAGCGCCCTTAACCCGATTGACTCTGCGCTTGAGCTGCTGCCCCTCACCGTTGCCCGCGAATGCGGCCGCGATCAACAGAATACCGCCGAGCATCGGAATACCCATAAGAATCAACGTCGTTGTCGGGCCGGCACTGGTGAGAAAAGTGAGGTCCATTACATGGCCTCCAATAGGCGTTGTTCCAGCCCAAAGTATGCCGCTTTCGTCGCGAAATTAGGTCGTAAACCCGAGGATTTGAAACTGCCTTGCAGTTTGCCATCGGCACCCTCGCCTTCGAATTCGAAGGTGTAGAGGTCCTGTGTCGTGATGATGTCGCCTTCCATACCTACAATTTCGGTGATGTGGGTGACGCGGCGCATACCATCACGCATACGCGAAATCTGCACGATCATGTGGACCGCATCGGCGATCTGAGTACGCACGGCCTTGGCAGGAAGATTGATGCCCGCAAGGCCGATCATGTTCTCAAGCCTTGTCAGGCCTTCTCGTGGTCGGTTGGCGTGGATAGTGCCCAGTGAACCGTCATGGCCGGTATTCATAGCTTGAAGCATATCAACGGCCTCGCCACCGCGAACCTCGCCGAGGATGATGCGGTCGGGACGCATACGCAGGGTGTTTTTGACCAGGTCGCGCATGTCAATGGCGCCATCGCCCTCAAGGTTGGCCGGGCGGGTTTCCAGGCGGACCACATGCGGTTGTTGCAGCTGAAGCTCGGCCGCATCCTCGATCGTGACAATGCGTTCGCCGGGATCGATCATTTGCGACAGGGCGTTCAGCAGGGTCGTTTTACCAGAACCAGTACCACCCGAGATCAAGATATTGAGCCGACTGCGTGCCGCGATCTTCAACACCATCGCCATTTTTTCCGAGATGTTGCCCTGCCGCGCCATCACATCGAGCGTGATTCCCTTTTTGGCGAACTTACGAATGGAGATGGACGCGCCGTCGATCGCGAGGGGCGGAATGACGATGTTCACACGACTGCCGTCCAGCAAACGGGCGTCGACGAGGGGAGTCGTTTCATCGACACGCCGACCAATCTGCGCAACGATACGGCGTGAAATGTTGACGACATGATCGTTGTCGCGGAACTTCACATCTGAAAGATCAAGTTTACCGCCACGCTCAACGTAAACTTGGTAAGGGCCGTTCACCATGATGTCGGTGACTTTTTCATCGGCCAAGAGAGGTTCGAGAGGGCCGAGACCAAGCATGTCGGCTAGCATCAATTCGACAACACCCAGTTGTTCGGGCCCGTTTAGCCTGATTTTTTCTTCCGCCAGAACTTCGGAGACGATTTCACCAAGCTGGCTCGAGAGTTCTTCGCGCGGCAGCTGAGAAGCGGCCGAGACGTCCAAACGCTCCATCACCTTCGCGTGGATCGCATCTTTTGCCGTTTCGACCGTATCGGTAATTGGCGCCTTGGTCTCGAGACGCCGTTCTTCGACCTTGAAGGGGTCGAGCTGCTGCTCTGCTCCACCCGAGGCTGTGACCTGCGTTGGATGCTGCACAGAGGCGAGCGGTTCTACCTGTGTTTTTGTCCCGGAAGCAGGCAACTCGGGAACTGGAGTTGCCGTCGAGGATTGTCGGGGATATTGAGCGGCAACCCAGTTAATCAGTTCGGTCAGAAGCGTCCGGCGTTCCAGAAGATTGAGATTGTTGGGCGTTTCTTCAAATTCTGAACTGACGAGTTGCCCCAGCCGCAAGCCAAGTTCCGGACGGGAGAGCTGCGAGACTTCTACATCGCTAAGCGCACGCGCAACCTTGGGTTTCAGTTGCTCGATGTAAGGCGTCAGGTCGGACTGGGAAGGTCCGCGCGCTTTTCCGGGTTTGGCATTCTTACGTTGGGCGAAAATTGACATACTGGGTTACTTCCTACCGAGCCAGTCGCGCCATGATTTTTTGGTCGGTTGATCTTTCTTCTGTGTGTCACCTTCCAGGGCATCCGCGATCCGGCACAGCATTTTGCTGGCTTTGCTACGCTTGTCGGCCTGGATCAAGGGCTTGCCGCTGTTGTCGGCAAGATTGAACGACTTGTTATCATGGGGAATGTTAAAGTCGACCTTATGTCCCAGCGCTTTTTGGAAATCGCCGAGCTGCATGGCCTGCTCGGTGCTGCCAGTATGGTTTGCTACCACTCTGACTGGTGTTCCCGGGCTGACTTCCTCGATGTTGCCCAGAGTACGGATCGAGTCTCGCAGGCCCGGCAAAGAGAGCTGGGTTACCAAAATAATTTGAGTCGCCGCCTCGAACACGCCCCTGCGCATACTTACGGATGATCTGGGCATATCGACAACAATGCAATCATGTTCACGCCCCAGAGCGTCAAACAATGCGTCGGTAGCCGCGGGATCAAAGAGTATCTCGTGATCGATGGTTTCTTCCGTGGCCATAACCGAGAGTTTTTCTGTCAGCTTCGCCGTTGCACTGGAAATAAAGAGGCTGTCGATACGCGACGGGCTCTCCAGTGCCTCGCGCAGACCGCGGGTCGGTTCCAGGTCGAGCGAAAGCGCGATCGTACCAAACTCCAGGTCGAGATCGACAAGAGCAGTGTTCTTATGCTTGTCCTCGGCCATTCTCCAGGCAAGGTTGACGGCAACGGTGGATGCACCGCAGCCGCCGCGGGACCCGAGAACAACGATTTTTTGTATAGCATCAGGATCTGCGACAGGCACTTCGTCTTCTTCGACCGGTTCCTCGATGTGCTGTAGAACCGAGGCTAGCGCCTTTTCAGTGATCGGCTTGACCAAGTAGTCTGTGATCCCGGCGCCGATCATCTCACGGTAGAGGTTGATGTCATTTGCTGAACCGATACCGATCAGGTGCGTATCTTCGGTAAAAGCAGCGGTCAGTGACAGCATCGCCGTAAGCGGAGACGACGAATCTCCGATATCGACGATTAGGACACGTGGAAGCGGCGATTCAGTGAGGTACTGCATCGCTTCATTGCTGCCGCCGTCGCGGATCGTCGTTTCCGCGTAAAACTGCCGCGTTACCGCATCGATCACATCGTGAGTCTGGCCGTCGTTGACGAAAGCCACACATTCAGCAAGTGGCGTGAGCTCTGTGCTCTCAGATGGGAAAAGATCTTCCGCTGTGCTCATTTCTACTCAATCCCCTGTGTTGAAAGGGCGTCTATTAGCGGAGTGATCTCGCCACTGCGATAGCGCTCTATACCCAGGACGGAGGCAGCGCCATCTGCAGGCCCACCGGCAGTGCCAGAGTGAAGGTCGGCCGGGTTCGCGACCATGAGACCGAGATTGGTCTGGTTGGCGCAGTCTCTCAAATGCACCGGCCGGTCTCCACGCCCAGGGGCTTCGCTGCTGCAGTCCGGCAGTCTGACGAGTGTGCGTGTCACGATCAGAGCAACACGATCGTCCGGCGCCCGTTGCGCAGTGATCGGTGTCTGCGCCACGTGAGACCGAAGTCCGAGGTTCGCGAGCTCGAGACGGAGTGTTTCGATCCGCTCACTCGTCGCCGGCAGGTGCTCCTGTTCGTCGGAGCGCAGACCATCGAGCAGAATCTGATCTGCGCGCGTGATGTTTCTGCTGCGCAGGAAGGTAATCAGACGGCTGCGTTCTTCATCCGTCAGGCCGATTGTCCCATTGGGAAAGTTGACGGCGTGGGCTTGAACGACCGACTGCGTATCCAGGGTCGCCATTGCATCTATTTGCTGCCAATTGCCTGTCATGATAGCGTTCTCGGCCACGCCAACTGTAGTGTCATAGAGGAACTGGCTGGCATCCTCCGACGTAAATTCAGCGTTTCCGTTGCTGCAAGCGCTCAGGAGCAGGCTGGCTGCAAAGAGTGTCGGCGCTATCATCTGCCTTTGAAATACTGCGTGTTTCATATCGTTCGCTCTACTCTAGGATGAAGCCAAGAGGGCGGGTTAACCCAGTCGCTGAAGACGAGGTGGCCGGCACCGTGATGTTCGTTGAAGGCGCGTTGTTCTGCGTCGTGTCGATCCGTCGTCCGTCTTCCGTCCGCTGTTTTGTGTACGCATCCGTTGGCAGGGGCAGTTGTTGTGAAACCGGACGCACCAGATAGGGTGTGACGATGATCACAAGCTCACTCTCTCTTCTCTGGAAACGATCACTCGTGAAGAGCTCGCCAAGGACCGGAATGTCGCCCAGGCCTGGAATCTTACTGGTGACCTGCTGTGTATCGTCGAGTAAAAGACCTGCAATCGCGAAACTCTGGCCAGAACCCAGTTCGACGGTGGTTTCCGCCCGGCGTGTCGTAAGGGCGGGGATCACGACATCGGCGAGCGTCACCGCTCCATTCTGTGACAGCTGGCTTACTTCAGGCCTTACCCGCATGCTGATAAGGTTGTCGCCAACCAAAGTTGGGGTAAAGGCCAGGCTGACACCGAATTCCTTGAACTCAATTTCAATATCGCGGCCGCCGCTGTCATTCGTCTGTGCGCCGACCGGGATGGGAAATTCGCCACCGGCAAGAAAGCTCGCGGTTTCACCGGACAGGGCTGTAAGGTTCGGCTCGGCCAGCACCGTGACCAACTCATCGTCCGCGAGTGCGTCGATCAGGAGGTTGAGGTCGAGGTTGCCGGAAGAGCCATCGGCCGAAAAGAAGTTAGGCGTAGTGTCGGCCAGGATCGTCGAGGTGTTTGAGAAGAGCCCGAACGTGAACGACCCGTTTACGACAGCACTCCAATCGAAGCCGAACTGCTCGAGAACGTCTTTCGAGACTTCCGCAACTCGCACCCGAAGATTGACCTGATTCGGTGCGGTCACTTGAATCTGATTGATGACCTCTTCGACACTGTTCACGAAGCGCGCAGTTACAAGCTGCGCATTTGCGGCCTCTGTTGCCGTATTCGCCGTACCGGTGAGAATAATGCCGCCATCGATCGAAGTCGCCGTGATACGAGCGTTTGGGGCGACAGCCGCGATCGAGCTTTGCAGCCGGCTGAGATTGTGGCTCACCTCAAGGGTGATGTTGGCGATCACGTTGTCGTTTGCGTCCACAGCAAAGAGTGTGGTTTCGCCAGGCGCCTGACCGAACACGTATATCAACTGCGGTGACTTGACGTTGACATCGGCAATTTCAGGATTGGCGACGAATACCGATACAGCGGATTCCTCGAGGCGCAGCAACTGCCCCTCGTTGATTTCCAGCTTAACCGGCTCACCCGTAGCAGGAGCAGCGTAGCCGACGATGTCGGCCCGCGCCGCCGAGTGTGTCAACAGCGCCAACATCAGCAGCGTTGTTAGAAATCTCTGTAACGTCTTCATTGCGCCCCTACCACTTCAATGTCGAGTTCCTCGACCTCGCTGCCTCGAGCAACGACAACTTTCGTTTCACCGATACCCGGACGGGGGACAAGAACACTCACATCACTATCCCAAGTGTAAGTCCTTCCCTTTTCGGGTTCCGGTTCTTCCAAGGGAGCCTCGCCGCGCGATAGCCTTTGCAGTTCCTCGTCGTCCTTGATGAGACTGCGCAGGCTTAACGACAGCTGTCCCATGTCTCGCACGGTCGCGATCATCTCGGCTTGCCGGGGACTCAGCTCAAGCGTTGCCGTGTCGGCAATGCTTGGCTCGCTCTCGGTCGTGTTGTCAGTCGTTTGGTCGACCGCGAGAATTCTCACGTTCGTCAAAATCGTCTCACTGGCCCGGCGCTCCGTTCGGTCTTCGAGAGACGAGTCCTGGATTGTGTGGCTGAGGATGAGATCGACCCTATCACCCGGGAACACGAAGCCGCCAATGCCCGACGTTGCGTCAACCTCGATCGACACCGCTCTAAAACCCGGTTTCAGGACGGCGGCAAGAAAGCCGCGATCGCCAGGCGCCACCATGCGGCCTTGAGTTATCGGTTCGCCAGCGGAGATATTCTGTCTGGCAACAGATCCAATCAGGGTCGTTTCGTCAAAAGCGTCCTGGATCAAATAGCTCTCGGCGAGACCGTCATCGGGCCAAGCCTGCCATTCCAGGTCTTCCTGCTGTAAGAACGTCCCTAGTGGAATATCAGATTTGGCAATCAGGACGTAAGTCAGGACGGGAGCAGGTGGAGCCTCGACTTCTCCGGCCACCTGCACGGGCGCACGCTGAGCGTCAAGCCAGTTTTTGGCGACGAAGGCGGTGCCTCCCATCATAAAGAGGGCACCCAAGATCAGGAGTATATTTCGTATCGACATGGCATTAGCCTATCTCAGCAATGTGAACGCTACGTAAACGCCAGCAGTTGTATTCGCAGTACCGTAGAGCATTGTTATTTTTGACTATTTTTTTGACGCCTAACTGTCTGTTTCAGTACGCATTTGAGACCTGAAAACAAACCTCTTGATGCCGTTTTGTGATCGCATGGATCAACCTCAAAGAGATCACCGACTTGGAGCAACTCCTACTACCAGGAGTGGAGCGGAATTGCAGGCCAACTCTTTGTATTTTTATCAACATAGTTTTAGCTTAGCCCAGCAGTGTGAACGCGACGTAAACACCGCCGATAGCAATGGCTGTTCCATAAGGTATTGGTTTTTTTAATATTTCCTTAGAGTCCAAAGTCGTGACCTGTGGCAAAAAAGGGGCAAATACGGACGCTTGGTAATAGAGGAAACTAAACCGGGCGTACAAAATGTATCCGAAGGCAATCACACCACCTGCGAGGGCGGTTAAAATAAGGAAATCAAGAACCAGATCCGGCCCCGCCCACAGCGAGATTGCCGCGATGAGTTTCGAATCGCCGCCACCGCAGTACTTGAGAGAAAAAAGGATAAAACCGACGGTTAGCACCGAAATCATGACACCGACCGAACTCAACCAGTCTACAGATGTGTCGGAAGACAGGACAAAAGCGGGATAAAGAATGAGCATCGATAGGCTGAAAACATTTGGCAGCGTAAATCTCTTAACGTCCACGTAGGCTGCTGCCAGGACGATAAGCAGAAAAATAAAGACCGTGATGTTTGAGAGAGAATAGTAAAGCATTGCGGTTAACTCGTCCCCGGGAGAAAAAAGGCCGAGGGGCATAAACGCTCCTCGGCCCTTCTTTGTTTAATGCAGCCCGCAAATTGTCTTGCGAACTGGACGGTCGTTACGGAGTACCGGCACCCTGCTGGGCATTTTCGAGCTCGGTCCGAACCGTCGTGAACATGTTCGTGAGCTCAGTACCCATCAAGCGCAGTGCGCCAATAGCGGCGATCGAAATCAGAGCGGCAATCAGACCGTATTCGATCGCGGTTGCACCTGACTCGTCGTTGATGAACGATTTAATGGTCGTAAACATTCTTAAAACCTCCAGTTAGCAGAAAACCTGTGGACGATAATGACGTGAACGCATTAACAAACAGTAAATGTAAAACGAGAAAAAGTCCTGTAACTCATTGTTAAACCATGAGAAAAATGATTTATATTTGCCAAAATTAAATACAAAATTACCTTATAATTTACATAAAATTTTATATATTAATTTTGTTTAGCTAGTACAGATGCTTATTTCCTTTTATTGTTTGTGTTCTTAAGGAAAGATGCTCAAAAGGAATCGTTTTTACACAATATATTGCCTTTTTTGATCCATTGGGTTTAGGGTCTTGGATTAACTATCAAGTGTGTTGAGAGACAGGGGCTCGCGTGCCGAAAAACACCGCCGCGTTAATGTTTCAGGGGACCGGGTCAGATGTTGGAAAATCCCTGCTGGTTGCAGGGTTGGCGCGTGCTTTTTCACGTAGTGGCCTTTCGGTTCGGCCCTTCAAACCGCAAAACATGTCGAATAATGCCGCGGTAACAGAAGACGGTGGTGAAATCGGCCGGGCGCAGGCGCTCCAGGCCCGTGCCTGTGGTCTCGCGCCCCATACCGACATGAATCCCGTTCTCCTGAAGCCTCAGAGTGAAGTCGGCGCCCAAGTGGTCGTCCAGGGCAAGGTGACCGGGAGCGCAACGGCCAGAGAATACTGGTCCCTGAAGCCCAAGCTGATGCCTGCGGTGCTGGAGAGCTTCCATCGCCTGAGCGCAGACGCAGACCTTATCCTGATCGAGGGGGCAGGCAGTGCCTCGGAAGTCAATCTGCGCGCTGGTGATATCGCCAATATGGGTTTTGCGGAGGCGGCGGATCTGCCGGTCATCCTGATCGGTGATATCGATCGGGGCGGGGTTATTGCCAGCCTGGTCGGTACGGCGGCGGTGCTTCCTGCGGCGGAGCGGGCCCGGATCAAAGGTTTCGTCATTAACAAGTTTCGTGGAGACGTCAGTCTTTTCGACGAAGGTCTCGATCTTATTGCTGAAAAGACCGGGTTCGAGGCCCTGGGTGTAGTTCCCTTTTTGGACGCCGCGCGCCGGCTTCCAGCCGAGGACTCGGTTCAACTCTCCGTTTTACCAGAGGACAGGGCGGTTTCCGGCGATGTCATCGTCGCCGTCCCGGTGCTGTCACGAATTTCCAATTTTGACGATCTGGATCCCTTGATCGCGGAACCCGGTGTAAGCGTCATCTTCGTTCAACCGGGAGAGGCCTTGCCCGGGAATGCGCATTTGGTGGTTCTGCCCGGCTCAAAAGCCACGCTTGCTGATCTGGCATTTCTTCGGGCGCAGGGCTGGGACATTGATCTGGAAGCCCATTATCGGCGCGGAGGGCATATCTTAGGCCTCTGCGGAGGTTATCAGATGCTTGGCAGGCAAATCAGTGATCCCCAGGGTATCGAGGGTGCGGTCGGCGGCGCGGAGGGACTGGGGATGCTCGACGTGGACACGGTGCTGAGCGATGACAAGACTTTGGTTGCCGTGGAGGGGCTCGAGCTGGCCAGCAGGCAGGCTGTGAGCGGCTACGAGATGCATATCGGCATTACGACCGGGCCCGGAACGCAGGCCCCTATGATAGAGCTTGGCGGGCGTGCCGAAGGCGCCGTATCGGCCGATGGGCGGATTGCGGGCTGTTATCTGCACGGAATTTTTTCGGCAGACGGCTATCGGCAGAGTCTGCTGGCCCGGCTGGGCAGGAGAGAGGAGTCCGGTCTCAACTACGAACACGGCGTTGAAGAGGCTCTAGACGCCCTTGCAGAGCACCTTGCTGCCCACCTTGACCTTGAACGACTATTGGACATTGCGCATAGCAGGTAGCTTGCAAATGGCAGAGTTAGGTTGGGAACGCCTATTCTTTGACGGTCTTGATGATAAAATTGTGTTTTCTGGCAAGGAGTTAAGAGTGGAGCGATGCCGCATAGATCCACCGGGCATCGTGATCCCATAGCTGAAAGACGGGCGACACGACGCTGCCCAGAACGTGGTTCCCAGAAAGTGGTTCCCAGAACGTGGTTCCCAGAACGTGGTTTTCGGAACTCATAATCTTATCGCCTGGGAACCACGTCCCGGATGGGTCGTGTTTTGCCTGGTTTTAGGGGCGTCGAGCCATCTCACCGGGCCTACGGGCCCGCTTTCGAGACCTCTCCTGCCTAAAACCAGGCAAAACACGATCAAGACCATTAAGGAACATGAGTCCTCAACCTAGTCCGCGTCCTCAATTTTAATGTGCAGGGGGGCGAGGCCTTCTATAGAGGCTGCCACCCGATCACCCGGCAGCACAAAGCCGACACCCGCGGGTGTCCCGGTAAAAACCAGATCGCCCGGCTTCAGCTCGAACATGCGTGACAGATAGGAGACGATTTCGGGTACCGACCAGATCATCTCCTTGAGATCCGCGTCCTGCCGGGGTCTGTCATTGACGCTCAATGCGATCCGGCCGGCATTCATGGGCGGACATTCCGCCTTGGGCGTGATCAGGCCGCAGGGCGCGGAGCGGTCAAAGGCCTTGGCGGCCGTCCAGGGCAGGCTCCGGTCTTCGGCGACCTGCTGCAGGTCTTTGCGGGTTAGATCGATCCCGACCGCGTAGCCGAAGATATGTTCATCTGCGTCCTCAGTGGAGATCTCGTAGCCGCCCTTTTCGATTGCCACCACGAGCTCGACTTCGTGATGCAGGCTGGCCGTTGCAGGCGGATAGGGCAGGGACCCGCCGTCGCTGACGATCCCGTCGCTGGGCTTATTAAAGAAAAAGGGGGATTCCCGGTCGGGATCCCGGCCGGTTTCGTGAATGTGAGAGAGATAATTGTGTCCGACACAGTAGATCCGTCTGACCGGGAACTGTTCGGAACGCCCGACAATACCGACAGATGCGGCAGGTTCGGGCGGAAAGAGGTATTCCATTGGGACCCGTGCGACTTTCTTACGTTAGTGCGACGCCAGAAAATCTATCATGTTTCAGCGCACAGCCAACACGCTCAATGAGCAGCTATGTTTTCCGGCACTATAAGGTACGGGGGTGATCCTGTCGCTTCAGATTAGATGTGGAAGCTCTCGCCGCAGCCGCAGCGGCCCTTTTCGTTGGGGTTCGAAAAGACGAAGCCCGTCTGAAACTTGTCTTCGACGTAGTCCATTTCGCTGCCGATGAGGAACATAACCGCGGTCGGATCGATGAAAATCTTCACGCCCTTGCTTTCGACCACGTCTTCAAACCTGCCTTGCTCTTCAGCGTACTCCACAACGTAACTCATGCCGGAGCAGCCACGCGAGTTCACACCGACGCGCAATCCCTGCACAGGTTTCTCGCTGCGGTCGATCAATTCCTTGACCCGCGCCGCGGCCGCGTCGGTCATAGTGATCATGGGCTTTGACATATCGAACATGGCGGTCAATCTACCTCAGATTTCTTGCTTATCATATGGGAAGAAAACTTAATTTTTGAATTCCTTCCCAAAACGAGCCTTTAAACAGGATTTAAAACAATCCCAGTGCCAGTTGGGCGTCTTCGGACATGCGCTCCGGTGTCCAGGGCGGGTCCCAGACCAGGCTTACGGCGACTTCACCCACGCCTTGGGCGCCGGCCACGGCACGGGCCACATCGAACGGCATCTCGCCTGCGACCGGGCAGGCGGGCGCGGTGAGCGACATTTCGATCACCACCGAGCCGTCCCCGGCAATGTCGATGCTGTAAATCAGGCCCAGGTCATAGAGGTTCACCGGAATCTCAGGGTCATGCACGGTCCGCAGCGCTTCGATGACGATGTCCTCATCGGCCACCTTGGTTCCCGGCTCCAGAGGCGCGCCGGCACGGGCCGTAAGCTCTTCTCCGGGCATTGCCTGACCATTCGGCATGAAATGAGCCAGACCGGGACCGTCGGGGCCCGCGAGAGGGTGTTTGAATTCGCTCATCAGCCCAGAAGCTCCTTAACCTTATGCAGGGCGGCAACCAGCGCGTCGACTTCCGCGCGGGTGTTGTAGAGACCGAAGGACGCCCGCGCCGTGGCGCTGACCCCGAAGCGGTCCATCAGCGGTTGGGCGCAGTGATGTCCGGCGCGTACCGCAACTCCGGCCCGATCTATGATGGTGCCGATATCGTGGGCATGGGCGTTGTCCATCACAAAGGACACGATGCTGGCTTTCTCCTGCGCCTGTCCGATGATGCGCAGGCCTTCGATCGCCGACATGCGTTCGGTCGCGTATGCCGTGAGGCCCTGCTCGTGAGCCGAGATCCGGTCTTGACCCAGTGCCTTGACGTAATCAATAGCCGCGCCGAAGCCGATGGCTTCGATGATCGCCGGTGTGCCCGGCTCGAAGCGATGGGGGGCTTCTTTATAGGTGCTCTTCTCAAAGGTCACTCGGTCGATCATCTCCCCGCCGCCGTGGTGGGGGGGCATGGCGTTGAGCAGGTCAAGTTTGCCATAAAGCACGCCGATCCCGGTCGGGCCGTAGACCTTGTGGCTTGAGAAGCAGTAGAAGTCGACGTCCAGGTCCCGCACGTCGATTTTCATATGCGGTCCGGCCTGACAGCCGTCGACCAGCACTTTGGCGCCTGCAGCGTGGGAAAGACGGATGATATCCTTGAGCGGAACGATCGTGCCCAGTGCGTTCGAGATATGGGTGATGGCGACCAATTTGGTCTTGGCACTCAGGCACTTGCTGAAGGCCTCCAGCGAGAGGTTGCCGTCGTCATCAATCGGCACGACCTTAAGCTCGATGCCGGTCTCTTCGCGGAGCATCTGCCAGGGTACGATGTTCGCGTGGTGCTCCATTTCTGAAATCAGGACTTCGTCGCCGGCCTTCAGGAAGGTCCGGCCATAGCTCCAGGCCACCAGGTTGATGGCTTCGGTCGCGCCGCGCAGAAACACGATCTCATCGCTGGTCTCGGCGTTGATGAAGTCAGCGACCTTTTCGCGGGCGGCTTCAAAGGCATCGGTGGAGAGCTGGCTGAGCCGGTGCAGGCCGCGGTGAACGTTCGAGTAATAAGTCTCCATATTCTCACGCATGGCGTCGATCACCACCTGAGGCTTCTGTGCCGAGGCGGCGTTATCCAGGTAAACCAAGGGTTTGCCGTAGACTTCCTGCGTTAGTATCGGAAAGTCCTTCCGCACCTTTTCCACGTCGTAAGAAGCGATGGAATTGTCGCCAATACCTGTGGCGACGTCTGTCTCGCGGGACGCCACTGTCGCGCTGCTCATGCTCTGCTCCATTGTCATATGGCCAGCCAATCCGAGATCTTATTCAGGAACACGTCGTGCAGCGCTTCATCACTGATTTCACTCACGGATTCCGCGAGAAAAGCCTGAATAAGCAGGGCTTTAGCCGAGTCTTCCGAGAGACCGCGCGAGCGCAGGTAGAAGAGGGCGTCGTGGTCGACCTCGCCGGCCGAACAGCCGTGACTGCACTTCACATCGTCCGCGTAGATTTCCAGCTCCGGCTTGGCGTTGATTTCCGCCGTATCGGTGAGCAGGAGCACCTTGTTAAGCTGATGGCCATCCGTTTGCTGCGCTTGCGGATGCACCACGATGCGGCCCTGGAACACTCCGCGTGAGCGATCGTCGAGCACGCCCTTGAAGACTTCCCGGCAAGATGTCTGCGGTGAGAGGTGGTCAACGACCGTCGTGGTATCGCAATGCTGCTTGTCCCGCATCAGATAGCCGCCGTTGAGGTGACAGCGCGCGCCGGCGGCCGTGAGCTTCATAGAGGTCTCGTTGCGCGACAGGCCCGCACCGATGCTCAGGGTGAAGCCGTCGTAAAAACTGCCGCCCGCCAACTGACCGTTCATGGTGCTGGTGTGCACGGCATTTTCGCCCTCGGCCTGGATACGGTAGTGGCGCAGGGTTGCGCCTTCCGCAAGAGTGACGTCGTTGGCCGCGTTGATGTAGTAGGCGGCGCCGTTCAGACCGATGTGATGTTCGAGGATCGTTGCTTCGCTGCCCGTGGCCAAAGAAATCAGGTTGCGGGCATTGTGGGCAAAAACACCGTTTTCCGCTGAATTAACGTGGATGACTTCCAAAGTCTTGTCGAGCTTCCTTCCTGCCTCGAGCTGCAGCAGCAGGCCATCGCGCATGAAGGCGGTGTTAAGAGCAACCAACGGCTGATCATTCGTATCCCTGTGCGCCGCGAGCAGTGCTTCCACGCGCTGCGGCTGGCTCTCCGCCAGTTCGGCAACGCTGCCCAGTGTCACACCTTCGGGCAGTCCGGCGAGATCCGAGAGATCCGAACGAAATCCGCCATTTACGAAGACGACGCGATAGGCACTGCCGTCGGGCAGCAGGCTGGGGGCGCGATCGATAGAGATCGGCTGTGGGGTCAGAGCCTGTTCCGTCAGCTCCAACTGCTTCAAACCGCGCAGGTTGGTGTACTTCCAGGATTCGCGCCGCTGGGTCGGCAGGCCCGCCTCGGCGAAGCTGTCCAGCGCCCGGTCACGCAACGCAGTCATCCAGGGCAGGGCGTGCCCCGGAAGTGCCGGTTTCAGGCCATCGTACTGATCTACAAAAGGTGTGGTCATGGCGTTATCTTGCTTCATATCGGATTTTGCTCGGTTCTGGCGTCCAATGATGCGTTTGCGGCTTACTGAAATCTTCAGGCAGCCTGATCGGTGAACTCCGCATAACCTTTCTTTTCAAGCTCTTGTGCCAGGCTTTTGTCGCCCGACTTGACGATTTTGCCCTTGGCAAGGACGTGGACGAAGTCCGGAACGATGTAGTCCAGCAGCCGCTGATAGTGGGTGATCACCAGGGTCGCGTTCTCAGGCGAACGCAACAGGTTCACGCCGTCCGCTACGGTTTTCAGCGCGTCGATGTCGAGGCCACTGTCGGTCTCATCCAAAATCGCCAGACTTGGCTCCAGGATCGCCATCTGCAGGATGTCGTTGCGTTTCTTTTCACCGCCGGAGAAGCCGACATTCACGGCTCGCTTCAGCATGTCGTTGGATATGCCCAGCTGCTTGGTCTTCTCGCGGATGACCTTCATGAACTGCATCGCGTCCAGTTCATCCTCGCCGCGGTACTTGCGCACTGAGTTCAGCGCTTCCTTCATGAAGGTGGTGTTGGTCACGCCTGGGATTTCCACCGGATACTGGAACGCCAGGAACACGCCTTCGCCGGCGCGCTCTTCCGGATCCATGTCCAGGATGTTCTTGCCCCGGTAGAGGACTTCGCCCTCGGTCACATCGTAGCCGTCACGGCCGGAAATGACGTGGGCGAGGGTGCTCTTGCCCGAGCCGTTGGGGCCCATGATGGCATGCACTTCGCCCGGTTGGATGGTCAGATCGATTCCGCGCAGAATGGCTTTGCCTTCGACGTCGGCGTGGAGGTTTTTGATTTCGAGCATTACGCTTGGAACCTTCGTTATCCTATTGTTTTCAATTCACTAAAGACGAGCGGCTCTATCCGACGCTACCTTCGAGGCTGATACCGACCAGCTTCTGCGCTTCCACGGCGAACTCCATGGGCAACTGCTGAAGCACTTCGCGGCAGAAACCATTCACCACCAGGGCAACCGCGTCTTCTTCGCCAATGCCACGCTGGCGGCAATAGAAGAGCTGGTCCTCGCTGATCTTAGAGGTCGTCGCCTCATGCTCGATCTGGGCAGAGGAATTGCGGCTTTCGATGTAGGGCACGGTGTGCGCGCCGCACTTGTCGCCGATCAACAGGGAATCGCACTGCGTATAGTTCCGCGCGCCCTTGGCCTTTGCGCCCATGCGGACCAGGCCTCGGTAGGTGCTCTGCGACTTGCCGGCCGAGATCCCCTTGGCGATGATCCGCGAGGTGGTGTTCTTGCCCAGATGGATCATCTTGGTGCCGGTATCGGCCTGTTGCATATTGTTGGTGATGGCGATCGAGTAGAACTCGCCGACCGAGTTGTCACCCTGCAGGATGCAGCTCGGGTACTTCCAGGTCACCGCCGAACCGGTTTCCACCTGGGTCCAGGAGATCTTCGAGTTCTTGCCGCGGCAGGCACCGCGTTTGGTGACGAAGTTGTATATACCACCGACGCCGTTTTCATCGCCCGGGTACCAGTTCTGCACCGTCGAATACTTGATCTCGGCGTCATCCAGCACGATCAGCTCGACCACGGCGGCATGAAGCTGGTTCTCGTCGCGCATCGGCGCGGTGCAGCCTTCCAGATAGCTGACGTAGGAGCCTTCGTCCGCGATGATAAGGGTGCGCTCGAACTGGCCGGTGTTGGCCGCATTGATCCGGAAGTAGGTCGAGAGTTCCATGGGGCAGCGCACGCCCTTGGGGATATAGACGAAGGAGCCGTCGGTGAAGACCGCCGAATTCAGGCAGGCATGCTTGTTGTCACCATAGGGGACGACCGAGCCCAGGTACTTTTTGACCAGATCCGGATAGTCTTTGATCGCTTCGGAGATCGAGCAGAAAATCACACCTTTCTCGGCGAGTTTATGCCGGAAGGTGGTCGCGACCGAGACACTGTCGAAGACCGCGTCGACAGCGACACCGGCCAGCATCTCCTGCTCGCGCAGGGGAATCCCAAGTTTCTCGTATGTGCGCAGCAGTTCCGGATCGACCTCGTCGAGGCTTTTCGGCGCTTCCGTAGTCTTTGGCGCAGAGAAGTAGTAGGCATCCTGATAGTCGATCGGCGGAAAGTCGACCTTGGCCCATTCCGGTTCCGGCATGGTCAGCCATTGCCTGTAGGCCTTCAGGCGCCACTCGAGCAGCCATTCAGGCTCTTCCTTCTTGGCCGAGATAAAGCGCACCGTGCTCTCGTCGAGCCCCTTGGGTGCCGTATCTGCCTCGATATCGGTGACAAAACCGTATTTGTACTTGTCGTCCGCAAGGGCGCGAACCTGATCTACCGTTTCAACTGTGGCGGCCATCGCCATTTTCTCCTAAATCGTCAATGCTTTAACGACGGTTTCTAACCATTTTTCAAGCGCTTTCGCGCCGTTCCCTACGCGCTGTTGCGTCGGGCTTCCTGTTCATTCTCACCGGGAGCGGGAACGCCGAACATCGGCATGGACATGCTCATGTCCGCCAGCGTCACGCTTGAGAGCGCGCTGTGGATTGCAGAGTTGACCCGGTTCCAGTTGCCGCGCATGGGGCAGAGGGACTCGACTTCGCAGTTGCTTTCCGCGCCCTCGACACAGGCGGTCAGGGCAATCGGGCCCTCGAGCGCCTGAATGATTTCCGCCATGGTGATGCTTTCCGCACTCCGGCTGAGCACATAGCCGCCGGTTGCGCCGCGCTGGGATGTCATCAGTCCGGCCCGGGTCAGCGTGCCGAGCAGCTTGGAGACCGTCGGCAGGGGCACGCCGCTCTCGGCAGCGATTTCCTGAGCGCTGTTCGTCTTCTCCGGGCGCATCGCCATCTGCGACATCACGACGACCGCATAGTCTGTAAGCCGGTTCAGTCTAAACATCCAAATCTCCTGGGCGTACTCTCGAGAGGAAGCTCACTTTCGGGAGCTCTGTGGCTCATCGGCTCCGTTACTCCAGCCACCTCGCGAGCGGGTCCTGGTTTCTGCCATCGAAGGGCTGAGAAGGAGCAGAAACGCCAGCACGCCGTTTAATCCATACTAATTTAGTCCGGTTTAGCTTTTTAATCCAGACTAAATCGGTACGGATTTAAATATACCAGCGAAAACAAAACGCAAGAGCAATTCTTGAAGAAGTTGATGCGAGTAATTCTCAATAGCAAAATAGTCTTTATGCTGTCGAATTCCCCTTGTCGCTCATAGCGTCCTGGACAGGAGGTATCCGCTCTTTTATCAATCGCCGCATCGAATCAGGCGCATAAATAGTGTCGTTGTTCACCGCCTGTGGCAGATCAGCGCAGGACGGATACAGTTTGCGCGGCCAAGGCTCACAGGGAAGGCAAAATAAGCATGAGCAAGAACCTCAAGATCGTCGAGCATCCACTGGTGCAGTACAAGCTTTCGCAGATGCGTTCGAAAGACACTCACTCTGCCGACTTCCGCCGCCTGCTGCGCGAGATCAGTCTGCTGCTTGCCTATGAGGTCACCCGGGACCTGCCCCTGACCGAGGCGGAAATCGAAACCCCGATGGCGCGGGCGCTGCTGCCGGTTTTGAAGGACCTCGAGCCTTGCTTCATTTCAATTCTCAGGGCCGGGAACGGGATTCTCGACGGTATGCTGGATCTGCTGCCGTCCGCGCGGGCCGGACATGTCGGCCTTTACCGGGACCACGAGACCCTGGAAGCCATCGAGTACTACTTCAAGGTCCCAGAAGATATGGCCGGGCGCCTGACCATTGTCGTCGATCCTATGCTGGCCACCGGTCATACAGCCGTTGCCGCAATCCAGCGGCTTAAGGATGCCGGCGCGCAGAAAATCAAGTTCGTCTGTCTGCTGGCCGCGCCCGAGGGCGTAAAGACCCTGGTCGAAGCCCATCCCGATACACCGATCTTCACGGCGGCCTTGGATGAGAGGCTCAATGAAAAGGGCTATATCATGCCGGGTCTCGGGGACGCGGGCGACCGGATCTACGGCACCAAGTAAGCCCTTCTAAGCCTCTCCGCCTGAGTGCCGGGTTCCAGCGAGGTAGAGGCTCACCCAGCTTGCCAGTGCGGCGGCAAACACGAAGCCCGCGGCGATCAGGGCAGGGCTCGTCAAGCCGGCGCTTTCGTACGCCGGCCCCAGCAGAGCGGCGCCGGCCAACGCGCCCATGTAGGTGATCGCTGAGTTCAACCCCAAAATTGCGCCGCGTGCCTCGCCTGCTGCTGAAGAGAGCAGCAGCACCAGGATGTTGAGGCCGAAGTGATTGAGAAAGCCCCATATCAGGCAGATCACCATGAGAGCAAAGCGGTCAAGGCTCGCGGGTGCGATGCCCGCATAGGCCAGGCCAATCGCGAACAGCACGAGTGGGAAGAGCCGTCTTGGATCGCCGCGGTCCAACAAGCCGTCGGCGAGGCTCGCGGCCCCGAATCCGACGCCGTACGCCAGGGCAAAGAGACCCGCGAAAGAGGTCGAGGTCCCGAGCTGGCTGCGCAGATGGTCGCCGATAAAAGGGTAGACCCCGTAAAAGGCGGTCATGAAGGCAAAACAGATGGCCAGGTGGACGACGATGTCCCATGTCACGGCCTGTCGCAGCGAGTGAAGGTGGGACAGTCTTGTTTCCGAGTTTTGCGGGACGTCCCTGGGAATCGCACGCAAACCCGTTGACGCCGCGAGCGCCAGCAAGGCCAGAGCGATGAAAGAGGCGCGCCAGCCCAGGGCGTCGGCGATCAAGGCTGAGACAGGCACCCCCAAGACCAGCGATAGGGACCACCCGGTCAAAACCCGGCCCAGGACCCGTGCCTCCTCACCCTTTAGGGCAGTTTTGGTGGCCAGAGCGTAGGTTGCGGGCAGAACTACGCCCGCACCGAGACCCGCCAGCGCTTGTGACAGTGCTAACATCTCCCAGCTTCCGGCGGCGGCACTTAGTCCGATCCCGAAGAAAAGAGCGAAGAGCCCGCGCAGCAGCATGGTTCGGCTGCCGTAGCGGTCAATCAGCGGTGCCAGCAGCAGCGCCGAAAATGCGGTTGCGCCGCCGTAGGCGGCAACGGCGCGCGCGACTGTGGCAGGTGTTGTCTCCAGGCCGCGCGAGACGTCCGTCAGGATCGGACTCAAGAGCAGAGAGTTGGATCCAACCGTAGCGACCACAGCTAGCAAAAGGAGCGTAATACTGCTATTTGATTTATTTTGACTGGTCATAGGCTATAAATACCGAATGAGATTCTGTGAAAATGAGAAATTGCGGCCATGGCAAAAGAAACGAATAGGCTTCGGGAGAATGGGCGTTCCAAGGAGGGGATCGACGCCAAAGACCGAATGCTGTTAAGGCTGCTGGCTCAAGACGCGACTCGCTCCTACGCGGACATGGGCGCGCAGGTTCATCTCTCGCCGCCCGCTGTTCACGAACGGGTAAAACGCCTCAAGCGGGATGGCTATATCAAAGCGACAGTGGCGCTGCTCGATGGGGAAAAGATCGGCCGGCCGTTGCTTTCCTTCATTCATGTCGACACGACCGGCTGGGGCGCCAAGTCGCCTATGCGCGCGCTCTCGGAGCTTGAAGAGGTGGAGGAGATCCACACCGTAACCGGTGACACCTGCGTCATCCTGAAGGTACGCATGCCCGGCACTCAGGCGCTCGAGGATCTACTGGCCCGGATTTACCGGATTGAGGGTGTCAAAGGTACGCGCAGCTACGTTGCGCTGAGCAGCTATCTTGAACGCGGACCAACCTGACGCCCCATCCCCCGATCCCCATCCCCCGATCCCCATCCCCCGATCCCCTGTCTCACGCACTGTCTTGCGGAAGGCGCTCCTCCTGCGAGCGCGGAAAGCTGAGGAGCTTGAGGGCGAGCAGGACGGCGAAGCCCGCCAGTCCGGCCATGGCAAAAAAAGCGAATGCCGGACTCTCGCGGTAAAGGACACCCGCCAGCAAGAGCGCCAGCCCCATGCCCAGGCCGCCGGAAAACGCGGAGTAGAGGCTTTGGGCCGTTGCCGCCGCGCCCTTGGGCGCGCGCCGGGCGATAAAATGCATGGCACCGAGATGGGTCGCCCCGAAAGTCCCGGCATGAAGCAACTGCACGCCGATCAAGGCCGGCAGCCAGGTGGTCTCACCGATCACAAGCCAGCGGACGATGCCGCAAATGCCGCCGATGAGCAGGAGGATGCTGGGCCGCATTCGCCTCACCATCGCACCGCTGATCGCAAAGAGCAGGACTTCGGCGGCGACGCCTTCGGCCCACAACAACCCAATCACGGTCTCGCTGTGACCCGCCAACTGCCAATGGATCGTTGAAAAGGCGTAGTAGGTCGCGTGGCTTGCCTGGAGAAGACTGGCGCAGATCAGAAAGATCAGGAAACGCGGCTTCAGGAGCGGACGCCAGTCTCCCTTACCCTGTGACGCTGTGTTCTTAGGGGGGGTGTCTTGTGGCGGCAGCGCGATGACCGTGCCAAGGGTGACAACGAGGAGAAGCAGTAAAAACGGCAAAAAAGCGCCGATACCGTATGTCTCCACAAGGGGCCCGGCCGCCGCCGCCGCGAGGATGAAACCGATCGATCCCCAAAGACGAATCCGACCGTAGTCGAGACCCTTTCCGTAGACGGCTCCCAGAGTCAGGCTGTCGCCCAGCGGCGGCAGGGCCTGCATGGCCGCCACGGCGATCAGACTGATCAAAAGGATAGGCCAGAACCCGCTGACGTCCCACAGAAGGGCATAAAAGACGACTGAGAGAAGGGCAACCAGTGTCATGGTCACCTTGGGGTGTCCACTGCGGTCGGAGACCTGCGCGAAACCGGGGGTCGTCGCAATTTTCAGCCAGGACGCAGCCGCCAGAAGGGTCGCGATCTCCGGCGCGCTTAGGCCCTTTTCTCCCAGCCAGAGCGGCCAGAAAGGAATGTAGATGCCGATCGCAGCGAAGATGGCGGTATAAAAGGCCGCGTAGCGGACCGAGAGTTGTGTGGCGGACATGACAAGGGAAGTGTGATTGCTTCGGCGCAGGATCGCACGGGTCGTTCGGCCGGTAAAGATAATAAATTCAATGCATTAACTTCTCTTTTTGTGATGCCGGTTAGACATACCATGGAATTCTTCGCCAGTTCCTCTATGCTATTGCGCGTGGGGGGGCTCGGGGCATGGCAAATCTGGTAGCGGATCTGATTCCCTTTGAAACGGCGCGGAAGCTGGAAGCCGGAGACCGTATCCCTCCCTTTGTGCTCACGACTCAGGACGGCGCTGTTTTTAACAGCCTTTCCGATGAGGTCGCCGGCTTGCCGACTCTCTTGATTTTCGACTGTGGCCCGGACGGGGAAGGGGCTGGCTTTGCGTCCAGCCTCGCGACGCTGAACGATCAGATCACGAAATTTGGCAGCGGTGACTTTGTCGTGCGTGCCATCACGCGCGGTACGAAGGCGGGAAACCGTGACCTTCAGGACCGGCTCGGACTGACATTTGATCTGCTCTCAGACCCCCTGGGCCGGGTCTATCGCGCCTGTGGTTTGGAACCTGTGCCGGCGCAATGTGACGCGGTCCTTTTCGTGCTTGATCCACAGTTTCGTGTGGCCCGCATCACTGCCGGCAGGGGGCCAGCTCAGATCGCGGAGGCACTCGGTACTCTGACGCGTTTGACGGCGAAGCGTGAGCAGCAGAGTCTCCAAATGCATGCACCGGTGCTCGTCATTAAAAACGCCCTGACGAAGGACGACTGTGCCCGGCTGATCGCTGTCTGGCATCAGCCGGTTCCGGTCTGGAAAACCGATGGTTTGCTTTGCGACGGGCATGAGGCCGAAAAGGGTGACTTCAAGGTGCAGGGCGCGGCACCCTATAGAGTTCTTCAGTATGTAATCCGGGACCGGCAAATCCAGCAGTACCTCGACTCCAAACTCATCCGCCGTATCAAGCCGGAAGTCGAAAAGGCGTTCCAGACCGGATTCTCAAAGCGCGAGGACTACAGAATTGCGGCCTACGCCGCAGCGAGCGGCGACTCTTTGGCTGCGCACAGAGATAATCCGACGGCCAAGACCCGTCACCGGCGATTCTCGATCTCCATCACTCTCAACGCGGAGGACTTTGCGGGCGGTGCGTTGCGGTTCCGCGAATATGGCTTTCAGGACTATCGGATTGAGACCGGCAGCGCGATCATCTGGTCCTGTTCGCTCCTGCATGAGGTGACGCCGGTTACGAAAGGTCAGCGCTTCATCCTTGGAACGCATTTCTTCGGCGGCTAACCTGTTAGAGAGTAGGGCTCAGCTAAAGGCCTTATAGGCGACGATCGTGAAGGTGTCTTTTACGCCTGGCAGGGTTTGAATCGAGTCGGTCACGAAATGTCCGATGTCATCCTGGTCGCCGAGAAAACATTTCAGCATCAGGTCGTATTGGCCCGAGGTGGAATGTACTTCCGATACCTGCTCGACCGTCTGGACCGCCTGGTCGGCGACTTCGTAGGCCCTGCCGAGTTCGCATTTGATATTCACAAAGATTGTCTGCATATCGCGTCGATGACTCCAGTGGATCGCTTGCCGACAGCAGACTTACCCGGCTGTCTTTTCAAATTCAATGGATGATAGCATTTGCGTCTGGAATTGAAAAAGGGTCCGCAGTGGGACCCTCTTTTCTTTCGCAAGGCACGCCGCCGATTAACTGGCGGCCGTTCCTCAGGTGTTTAGGCGACTTGAGCGGGCCGTAGCATGAAGGCTGGCGTGTGATCACCAAAGGCGTTGCTGCTCTCTTCGGCCGCGTCGTCCCTGTCGCGCGCGGGCGTCGCTTTTGCTTTCGCCGCGCGGGTTGCCTTTGCCGCAGGCTGACGCTTGGGCTTCGGAGTCTCTTCCGCAACATCCGGCTGTTCGGCCTTTGCGGGGTCTTCGTCCCGGTCGCTGACGACCTTGAGATGGGCATTGCTTGAGGGCTTGCGGCTCGGTGACGCGCTCTTGCGGCCACGTGGCTCGGATTTGCGGCCACCACTGCGGCGCTTGCGGCTGCGGCCGTCGGCTTCCTCTTCGGGGCTCCAGCTTTCGACGCCCTCGACCTCTACAATCGGAATGTCGCGCTTAACGATTGACACCACATTGCTCAGCGCACGGCCTTCTTCAGGAAGGGCCAGCGTAAAGGCCTTCCCCGAACGTCCAGCGCGACCCGTGCGTCCGATACGGTGCACGTAGTCTTCTGCATTGATCGGCACGTCGAAATTGAAGACGTGCGAGACGGCAGGAATGTCGAGACCGCGCGCCGCAACATCGGAGCAGACCATGATTTCTGCTTTGCCGTTCTTGAAGTCGTCCAGAGTTTCCATGCGGACCGGCTGCGCCATGTCGCCGTGCAGAGCACAGACCGAGAAGTCGTGCTTCTTGAGCGATTTAAAGACGATGTCGACGTCGCGCTTGCGATTACAGAACACGATGCCGCTTTTGACTTCTTCGCTGGTGATCAGGTTGCGCAGGGCTTCGCGTTTCATCTTCGCGTCGCCAGAGACTTTCACCAGCGCCTGGGTCACGGTTTCCGCAGCCGAAGCGGGCGGATCCACCGAGATTTCCTTGGGGTTCATCAGGAAGGCGTCCGCGAGCCGCCGGATCTCCGGCGCCATTGTCGCAGAGAAGAAAAGGGTCTGGCGGATCTTCGGCAGCAGCGAGACGATGCGCTCGACGTCAGGGATGAAGCCCATGTCGAGCATGCGATCGGCTTCGTCGATCACCAGGATCTTGACGTCGGCCAGCAGGATCTTGCCGCGCTCGAAGAGATCAAGCAGGCGGCCAGGCGTAGCGATCAGCACGTCGACGCCCCGATCCAGCTTCTTTTCCTGTTCGACGAAAGAAGATCCGCCGATCAGCAGGGCCATCGAGAGCTTGCCGTGCTTGCCGTACTTTTCGAAGTTCTCGGACACCTGGGCTGCCAGCTCGCGCGTCGGAGCGATGATCAATGACCGTGGCATCCGCGCCCGTGCGCGTCCGCTGGACAGGATATCGATCATAGGAAGCGTGAAACCCGCCGTTTTACCCGTGCCCGTCTGGGCGCACCCAAGGACGTCACGCCCCATGAGAACGTGAGGGATAGCTTGTTCCTGAATCGGCGTCGGTGTTGTGTAACCGGAATCGTTGACTGCCGTCAGGATCTCAGGACTTAGTCCAAGATCAGAAAAATTCATGTAGCTCAATCAGTTGGAGAGGTGTCTGCCTAGCGAAATCCAGCCTTACCTGAATTAAAGGATTTGCCGCACGATCACATTGCCCGCATCATAAGAAATTCAGTCTCGCTGTCAAAGAAAAAACACTGCAAAGGCCTGAAGTTGCTGTGTCTAAAATTAGTCGTATGTATGATTTATTCATTATACCTCTGCATTGTTAACTATAAGTTACACCACCAACACGGGATGTATGCTGATTCAATCCGAAAAGTCGTTATTGCTTGTCATTGATGTCCAAGAGCGGCTGACGCCGGCCATCTTCGATGCGCCACGCCTGACGGCGAATATCGTCAGGCTTCTCAAGGCTGCGGAGCTGCTTGAGGTTCCGGTCCTGGCGACCGAGCAATATCCGCGCGGCCTGGGACCGACTCTCGACGAAGTCGCAGACTTGATTCCCGGCGGCGCCATGGTCGAAAAGATCCACTTCTCGGCCATGAGCGAACCGGGGTTCGCCGAACGCCTGAAGGCGACAGAGCGCAAGCAGATCGTCGTTGTCGGGATGGAGGCGCATATCTGTGTGCTTCAAACGGCTTTGGAGCTTCGTCAGGCAGGCTATGAGGTTTTTGCTGTCGACGATGGGATGGGTTCGCGGGTGCGCGCCAATACCGACCTGGCCATCGAGCGCATGCGGCCGACCGGGATTCAGGTGGTCGCGACGGAAATGGTGGTCTTCGAGTGGGCACATCGCGCCGACCGGGATTGTTTCAAGCAGCTGTCCGCCTTAATAAAGTGAAGCTTGGACAATTCGGCTTTGCCGCCCCAGGCCTGCAGGTCGGGTGTATAGGCTGCAGAATTACCGGGATTTAAAGTGACCAGCGACAGCACGAGCCTGATATTCTTGCCAGGACTCATCTGTGATCACGCTTTATGGCGTGAACAGATGATCGCCTTTTCCGGACACTACGATTGCAGCGTCGCGGATCTGACGAAGGACGAGACCGTGGCGGATATGGCGCGGGCGGTTTTGCGCGATGCGCCGGCGCGATTTAACCTGGCCGCGCTCTCCATGGGCGGCTATGTGGCCTTCGAAATCCTGCGCCAGGCGCCGGAGCGGATCGCCCGGCTGGCTTTGCTCAACACCAAGGCACGGCCCGACACGCCTGAGGAGCGCACCCGGCGGGAAGAACTGGTCCGTGCCGTCGGTGTCGGGAGCTTCAAAGGGGCGACCGGCCGCCTGCTGCCGCTCTTCATCCACGAAGACCGGCTCGGCGACGAAGACTTGACGGGCGAAATCGAAAAAATGGCGGAGCGGGTCGGCAAGGATGCCTTCGTTCGACAGCAGAAAGCCATTCTCTCCCGCCCCGATAGCCGGTCCGGCCTAAAGGAGATCGCCTGTCCCACCCTGGTGGTCGGCGGCCGTCAGGACCGTCTCACGCCGGTCGATTGTCATGAGGAAATGGCGGAAGGGATACCCGGGGCGGAGCTGGTCATCATCGAAGACTGCGGCCACCTGTCGCCGATGGAACATCCCGACAGAGTGACCGAAGAGCTTCAAGGCTGGCTCGACTGAGTGTGATGCCGGATTAGCGAATCCGCCGCACGCGGTCGCTGTCGCGCCGGTCCGGATTATCCAGCGGGAAGAGGTTCAGAGTCGCCTGCTGAATAAGCTTCTGAAAACGCGGATCGCTGGAAGACGCAGGGCGTGCCGTGGTCCCCGCAATGGAGGAGAGGCGGCGGTCGTTTACGCAGTAGACGGCGACGACCCGCAGATCACCCTTGCCGGTTTGGCTTGAGGCCGCGCGATTGGCATCCTCGGGGTTGGCGCAGAGCTTTTCCGGCCGCGCATTGCCCGGCGCGTCCAGCAGCATAACTACGTGATAGGGCGAATTCTGTTCCGGCGGAACTTCGGTTTGAAAGGCCAGTTTCGGACGGAAGGTCGCGCCGGTCATGACTGAAGTGGTGACGCTGTCCACCTGCGGTTTGGCCTCATCGAAGGGATTGCCGATCACCTGGGTTTTTACCGGCCCTTTTCCAGCCAGATAGAAAAGGTCGTTGGGATCGTAGTTATCCAGTTGGACCGGTCTCAGGACCGTGTCGTTGGCGCAGGCCGCCAGGCCGCCAAGCAGGACGGCTGAGGCCGCGAGCCTGAAGCCTGCCGATCTGGTGATTCGAAGTTGGTGTTTCATAACGACTCTGTATCAACTGTGACTGCACCCGTAGGCACCATATGGTGTCTGCGGGCGAAGTCTCCACTGCAACACTGACACAACTCCGTGAGATTGTCGTTATGCCTACAAATTCTCCTTCAAACCTCAACCGCCTTCGCCGGCTGCCTCCTGGCGCCGCTTCAGAAGCCTGGAGATATAGGGCATCAGCATGGGCACGAAGAGAATGGCCGCGGCAATGATCAGGATCGAGAAGGTCAGCGGGCGTTCCCAAAGGAAGGACCAGGAGTCGTTGTTGATGATCAATGCACGGCGCAGGTTCTCTTCCATCATCCCGCCCAGGATAAAACCGAGCAGCATGGGCGCCATCGGAAATTCCAGGAGACGCAGGCCCACGGCCGCGATCGCGAAGATCACCATCAATTGGATATCGAAGGTGTTGAAAGAGACGAAGTAGACGCCGATCAGCGAGAAGAAGAGGATCATCGGGATCAGCACGGTCCCTGGGATGGCGAGGATGCGCGCGATGTAGGGGATTAACGGCAGGTTCAGGATCAGTAGAACGACGTTGCCGATGTACATGGAGATGATCACCGACCAGAAGACGCCGGGATTATCCACGAAGAGCCGGGGGCCGGGTTGGACGCCGTATGAAATCAGCGCGCCGAGCATGATAGCGGTCGTGCCCGATCCCGGAATACCCAGGGTCAGCAGCGGCACGAAGGAACCGGAGCAGGCGGCGTTGTTGGCGGTCTCCGGGGCGGACAGTCCCCGCACGGAGCCTTTGCCGAAGAGCTTGCCTTTAACCGGTCCGGCAATGCGTTGCTCCATGCCATAGGCAAGGAAGCTTGCGATGGTGGCGCCCGCGCCTGGAAGAACCCCAATGATAAAGCCGAGGACCGATGAGCGGCCGATGACCGGCGCCATCTCGCGTTTATCTTCCGGCGTGAGCTTCATCGAACCCAGATTCTTCTGGGCTTCCATTTCGCGCTTCCGGTCCGCGTCGGATTTGGGTCTGAGAACCTGCATCAGCGCTTCCGACAACGCAAAGGTCGCCATTGCCAGGAGCAGGAAGGAGATACCGTCCGTGAGGTCGATCATACCCATGGTAAAGCGCTGGACACCCTGGGTTTGATCCGTTCCGACGGTCGAGATCATGAGACCCAGTACGGTCATGACCAGGGCTTTGACGATATTGCCTTTGCCGGCAAAGGCGGCCACAGCGGTCAGGCCGAGCACCATCAGCGCGAAGTAATCGGTCGATTGGAAGGCGAGAGATACGATGGCCAGCGACGGCGCCGCCACGAGCAGGAAGACGGCTGCGATGGTGCCGCCGGAGAAGGACGAGTAGGCGGCGATCGCCAGGGCCTTGCCGGCCTGACCGCTGCGCGCCATGGGATAGCCGTCGAAAGCAGTGGCCACGGTGCCGGCGACGCCCGGGGCGTTGATCAGGATCGAGGAGGTCGAACCGCCGAAGATCGCGCCGTAGTAGACACCCGCCATCAGGATCATGCCGGTGGCCGGATCGAAGCCATAGGTAATCGGGATCATCAGGGCGATGGCGGAAATCGGACCCAGACCCGGCAGCATGCCGATAAAGGTTCCGACGAAACAGCCGACGGTGACCATCATCAGATTGATCGGCGAGAGCGCGGTGCCGAGGCCGGTGAGAATACCGTTGATCATATCCATAACGCTATCCTCGCAAGAATTCAGGCCAGGGCTCGATGAAGACGCCCAAAAGCTGCGTCATCAGAATCCAGAAAAAGACAACCACCGGCACGGAGGCCACGAGAACCAGCCACCAGCGCCGCTCACCCAGGATCAGGATGCCGGCTATGAGAAACAGGCTGGTGGAGATCAGGAATCCACCCGGACGCACGGTCAGGCCGTAGATCACCATCACCAGGCAGATGATCGCGCCACGGCCCCAGAGAAACCCGGCAACCTCCGGCCGTGCGTTACTGCTCGGCTTGATGATCATCGTCAGAGACAGAACAATTCCGAGAACACTGAGCGCTTCCGGCATGGTGCGGGCCGTGAAGGCGGCTTGTGCCTGGAAAGGGAGCAGCGGGATGTCGAAGGTCAAAAGCCCATAGGCCACGGAAAAGGCCAAAAGCAATAACCCGCCAATGCGGTCATTGGTCAGCATGGTGGTCGTCCAGGAAGTTGGGTGTTCGTGAGACAGCTTCGCGCTTCTAAGGACCTCAATCGAGAACCCTTGCGCTTTTTCGAAACCTGACTCTAGAAATCTGGGAGAGCGGGCGCGCCCCGAAAGCCAGGCCCGCTCCCACAGATGTTCAGGTCAGGCTCACAGGAACCCGAGCTCTTTCATCAGAGCGCCGATCTCGGCTTCCTGAGTCTCCAGGAAGGAAACGAAGTCTGCACCCGGATTGTAGATCTCAACCCAGCCGTTGCGTGAGCGGACTTCTTCCCACTCGGGCGCCTCATACATCTTTTCAAATGCTGCGGCGTAAGCGGCCTGCTGTTCGGCGGAGAGGCCCGGAGGTCCGAAGAACCCGCGCCAGTTCACGAACTCGGCCGGATTGCCGGCCTCCGTGCAGGTCGCGACGTCTTTGGCATCGGCGAGGCGCTCGGCTGCCGTGACGCAAAGAATCCGGACCTGGCCTTGTCTGGACATCTCGAGTGCTTCGCTCAGACCCGTGGAAAGGGCCTGAATTTCCCCGGACAGAAGCCCGGCCATCGCTTTACCACCGGCATCATAGGGAACATACTTGACCTTTGTGGCTTCCGCGCCGCCGGCCTTCATGACCATGGCGGCCACGAGGTGGTCCATGCCACCGGCAACGGACCCGCCACCAACCGCAACCTTGCTGCTGTCGGCCTTGTAAGCGGCCATCAGATCGGCCATCGACTGGATCGAGGAATCGGTGTTGACCACCATGGCGGCGTAATCGCCGATGGTGCCCGCGACCGGGGTCAGATCACGGAACGACTGCGGGAAAACGCCCTGCAGGGAGCGGATGACGATGGGGGTCGAATTCACCATCAGGGTGGCGCCCGCTTTTTCCTTCGTCTCGATCATGTGCGCGATGGCTTTACCGCCACCGCCGCCGGAGATGTTCTCGTAGGAGGCTGCGCCGACGATGCCTGCTTTGGTCAGGGCTTCGCCTGTACCGCGCGCTGTGCCGTCCCAGCCGCCGCCGGCGCCGCCGGGAATGAGAAAGTGAATGGATTCGATATCTGCGGCAGACGCGGGAACTGCGGCTGCGGCAAGTAGAGTGGTCGCTGAAAAGGCAGCAAATACGCCTTTGCGTAAGAGCTTCATTGGTATCCTCCCGTATTACAACTTCAGTCAGACTTCTCCGAGTCTCGACTGTTATACGCCAGAAAAACAGACGAAGCTGTCATGAAGCTGACATTGCGGCGCAAAATGTGAGGATTTTGGCGAAAGCGCGGTCGAAATTGGCTTTATTGAGCGCCAAGGGCTGCGTTCCAGCGGTTGATCAGGCGTTCGCGCTTGACCTGATCCAGGTAGACGACCAGGCCGGGGGTCACCGGAACCGGACGCAAGCGGCCTTTGGCCTGGGCGCGAAGTCCGGCTGCGGTGTTCTCGCCGCTTAGCGCTGGGTGCAAAGCGGGCAGGCGGAGGTCGCGCGAGATCACTTCCTGGCCCTTTCGCGAGATCAGAAAATCCAGGAAACTTGCGCCTAGGCCTGGTGATTTGGCCGCACGCGGCACGAGGCCGATGCGCGACATCACGACGGTATAGTCTTCCGGCAGGATGATACCGATCTCCGGGTTGCTCACGGCCCAGGAGGCGGCGTAGGAGCCCAGTATGTTGTAGCCGAGCGCGAAGCGTCCGTCGGCCACCCGTTCCAGAATCGCCGAGGAATTGGAATAGAGCTTTACGCCCGCGGAGCCCATTGCGCGGACCAATTGCCAGATGTCGCGGTAGTGTTCCTGGTCCCTGGCCAGAAAAAAAAGACCGATCCCGGCGCGTTCGATGTCATAGGTTCCGATTCTGCCGTAGATATCGTCTTCGGTTTCATAGAGATAACTGGTCAGCGCCGCTCGGGTGCGCGGTGGACTGCGGTCCTTGAAGGAAGATTTGTGGTAGATGATGACCGCAGGCTCGAAGGTGACGCCAAAAGCGGAGTTCCGCCAGGTTGCCCAATCGGGCAGGGACTGCGCGGCGGGAAGATCGAGGCTGGAGGCATAACCGTCGTTGGCGAGCTTGACCTGGAGATCCATGGCCGAGGAAAAGACGAGATCCGCGGTTGGCCCGCCCTGATCGCTCTCATCAATGACGCGGGCGTAGATCTCCTGGGTCTGAAGCTCGGAATAGTCGACCGAAATGCTCGGATTGTCGGCCTGGTAGTGTTCGATCAGAGGGCGCGCGATCTCTTCATCGAGGGCACCGTAAATCGTCAGAAGGCGGCTGTCCGGCGCACCCGATTTCGCGGGGAAGAAAATGCTCTCGGCATTCACCGGGCCTGTTGCAGAGCCAAGCATCAACACTGCCGCTGCGAGCCAGACGGCTGGAAATCCGAATTTAGCGATGGGTTTCATCATCTCGTCAGCTTGCATGAGCAGGGCGGGCTTCACAAGTTGGGTGCAAGGCCATAGCCTTGCGGTAAAATAACGGCGCTCGGAGAAACAACCGGGGTCTACAAGATTTAGGGCCTGCTTCCTGACGTTCCAGGCTCTCGGGGGAAATCAATTGCGCCTCTTGGTGGTCGAAGACAATGAGACTCTGGCTCAGGGACTGACGGCAGTCCTGAAGGGCTCGGGCTATGCGGTCGACCTGGTGACAGACGGGCAATCGGCGGAAGCGGCGCTCGCCACGGCGTCGTATGATCTTGTCATTCTGGATCTCACCTTGCCGGATATGGACGGCCTTGACGTGCTCAAAGAGCTGCGCCAGCAACGCAATGACTGCGCGGTCCTGGTGCTGACGGCCCGCGGTGCGCTGGATGATCGGGTCAAGGGTCTCGACCTGGGTGCCGATGACTACATGACCAAGCCGTTCGAGGTGCCGGAACTGGAGGCCCGCGTCCGTGTGCTTCTGCGGCGCCGGGCCGGACTGCGGTCCTCAAAGCTCGACTATGGTGCTCTCAGCCTGGACCTCTCTGCGCGGCAGGCCAGCCTGGACGGCGAACGCATCGAATTACCGGCGCGAGAGTTGAACGTGCTTGAGGCGCTTTTTCTGAAAGCGGAGCAGGTTGTCTCCAAGCAACAGATTATCGAGAGCCTCGCGGACTTCGACGATGACATCAGCGAGAATGCCGTGGAGCAGTATGTCAGCCGCCTGCGGAAGCGGCTTGAACCCTACGGTCTGAAGATCCGCACGGCGCGCGGGCTTGGCTACATTCTGGAGGCAGGCTGAGTTATGGCGGATGGCGTCCAGACGACAGAACGGGAGGCTCCACCGGCCGCCGGGAGAACCCGAAAACACCACTCGCTGCGGCGGCGCTTGCTGCTGCTTCTTTTGCTGCCGCTCTCGTTGATCGGCGTGCTGGCGATGGTGGACGCCTACCGTGATGCCCGTACGACCGCCAACGAAATCTCCGATCGGGTGCTGTCAGGCTCCGCACTGGCAATCGCGGAGCGCGTGATTGTCGGCGCGGACGGAGTCCTGGAAGTCGATGTCCCCTACGTGGCGCTGGAGATGTTGACCTCCTCCGCCCAGGACCGGGTCTTCTACCGGGTCGAAGGGCCCGATGGCGCCTTCATCACCGGCTATGAGCAACTGCCCGTTCCGGCGGGGGACTTCAACGAGACCATCGGCAACCGCGCACGCTTCTCCGATGCCAGTTTTCGCGGCGATGCCATCCGCGTGGCCACCATGGACGGTGCGGTCTCGACCGGTAAACGCTCAATTCCCTATCGCGTGGTCGTGGCCGAGACCACCAATGCCCGGCAAAAGCTGGCTCGGGATATCCTGATCCGAACCGCGATCCGCCAGGCCCTGCTGGTCGGCATTGCCGCCATCATCGTCTGGATCGGTGTCACCCGGGCTTTGCGGCCTTTGCAGCGCCTGGAAGAAGCGATCGGCCGGCGCAGTATGGACGATCTGCGCCCGATCGAGCATGCGGTGCCCAGCGAGGTCGAGCAGCTCGTCGTCTCCATCAACGGTTTTATGCAGCGGCTGGGTGGCGCGCTAGGTGCCCTGCGCAACTTCACGGGCAACGCCAGTCATCAACTGCGCACGCCGCTGACGGTGATCCGCACCCAGCTGGAACTGACGCGCCGGGCCCAAAGTAACGAGGATGCAAGTGCCGCCTTGCGGGTGGCGGACGGTGCGGTGACCCATGCCGAACGCGCTCTGACCCAGTTGCTGTTGCTGGCCCGGGTCGATGAAGCCTCTGCGGATCGTCTGAGTGAAGCGACCTTCGATTTGGGCGAATTGGCACAGGCGACGACCGCGAGCTATCTCGCTAAGGCACGGGAAAAGAATGTTGATCTCGGTTACGAACCTCCCTCCGGAAAGGTTGTGATTACCGGTGATGCGATGCTGCTCGGCGAGCTTTTGCGCAATCTGATCGAGAACGTCATTGCTTATGCGGGCGAGGGTGTTCGGGCGACTGTGCGCGTGGGAAAGCGGGGAGAGTTGGCGTTTCTCGAGGTTGAAGATGACGGCATCGGACTCGACCCCGACAAGCGCGCAAGGGCTCAGGAACGCTTCGTCAGATTCTCCTCCGATCATCAGGCCGGTGCCGGGCTCGGTCTCTCCATCGTTGCCGAGATCGCTGCATTGTTCGGCGCTCGCCTGAGCCTGGACACAGGCGGGCGAGGAAAAGGGCTGTTGGCCCGTATCGCCTTTCCGAAAAAGGGCGCTGACTTGTCGAGTGAGGTAACAGACACTAGTTCACCGGAAGCAATAATCAGACAAACTCACATCTAGTGAACCGAGACGGAGAGATTTGTTACGTGAAGAAGATCCTGGCCTTTTCCGGCAGCAGCAGTTCCAAGTCGATCAATCAGAAACTCGTCCACGCGGCGGTCGCGCACCTGGACCCGGAGGCGGTGACGCTCATTGATATCCGGGACTATCCCTTGCCGATCCACTCGGTCGACATCGAAGCGCAGGGCATGCCGGAGAACGCAGTGCGTTTGCGCGCACTTTTCAGCGAGCATGACGGCTTTCTGATCTCCTGTCCGGAGAACAACTCTTCGATCACGGCGATTTTGAAGAACCTGCTGGACTGGATGTCGCGCTTCGAGGGCAAGATTTTCCAGCAAAAACCGGTGCTCTGGATGGCGGCCGCACCAGGCAAAAACGGCGGCAAGACCAATCTCAAGCACCTGGCGGAATTGACGCCCTGGTGGGGCGGTGAATTGGCCGCGACCTTCAGCCTGCCGCACTTCCACGACAGCTTCGATGTCGATGCGGGTGCGGTGCGCGAGGCCGAACGCGGGGCAGAATTAGCGGCTGCCGTTAAGGCGCTCGAAGCGGCTGTTTCCAAGTAATATCAGTATCTTAAGGCTGGATCAGAGTAGGCAGAACGTACTCAGCCATGATCCTCACGGGCAGTTTCCAGGCGTCGGGCTGGTTATAGTTCCCGGCGTTGACGACGACGGCGAGATCAAGGCTCGGAATAATAATGAGGCGCTGCCCGCCGTTGCCGAAAGCTGCCATCCAGGGTTGACCGGTTTCGCGCATCTTACCGAGCCACCATTGGTAGCCGTATTCGAGCTCGTCGTCGACAGCTGTGCGAGGGGTGAAAGCCGCCTTGAGCCAGTCTTCGGAGATCAGCGCTTTGCCCTCCCATTGCCCCTGATTCAAAACGACTTGACCTACTTTTGCCACATCCCGCGGACGCATGCGCAGGCCTGAGGCCGCGGCAAAGGCGCCGTCATTCCCCTTGATCCATTCGACGTCGTCGATCCCCAGAGGCGTGAAGAGTTTTTCCCGGGCGAAATCGAAGACCGACTGACCGCTGCCGCGCTCGATCAATTCGGCGAGCAATGCCGTGGCGCCGCCGTTGTAGTCCCATTGCCTGCCCGGTTCGGTAACGAAAGGCCGCTCCAGGATAAAGCGATAGCGGTCCGGCGCGAGCTCCATGGCGATCTCGCTGTTTTGGGGATTGTCGTAGGGCAGCTCTTCGTTCCATTCGGTGCCCAGACGCATGGTCAGTGCATCGGCGACGGTCAGGCGTAAGCGCGCCGGATCCGCCGCCAGATCCTTGTATTCGGGAAAACTGTCCAGGATCGGGGAGTCAAGAGCCGGGGCCTGGCCAGCATCGAGGGCAATGCCGTAAAGCAGGCCGACGATGCTCTTGGAAACCGAGCGCAGGTCGTGTTTGGTTTCGGCATCGAACAGCAGATACCCCAGGGACTGCCCCCAGCGTTCGTCGATGCCGTCGTAGTAGCGTTCGAACACCAGCTTGCCGTTTCGAATGACCACGACCGCGTGCAGATTTTTCAGGCTTCCGGCCTTCATGGCCGCGTCGAGGCGCTCGGCCACGTCGGTTTGAAAACCGGCTTCTGCCGGTGTCGCCTTCTCCCATGCGGATTGTGACAGGGCAGGCGTAGAGAGCTGGGACATGGCGGCGATTCCAGCGGCAAAAAGAAACGGGCGAGTTATATTCAAAACGGCCATTTCTGATTGTACACCGACGCGAGAAGAGCGGCAACGCGACAACCCCCGGGCTTCCTCACGATCTCTCTCTTGCGTCGCGGCTTGATGCTGATATGTCTTGGTTTCGTGACAGCCCCTAAGCAGGAATACCCGCGTGCATTACTCTCCCCGTGTCGATCGAATTGCCGGTGAAGGCGCCGCCGCCTGGCGGATTCACGTTGAAGCCGTGGAGGCACGGGCGCGCGGCGAGGATATCCTGGTCATGTCGATCGGTGATCCGGATTTCGCCACGCCGCCGGCCATCATTGATACAGCGGTCGAGGCCCTGCGGTCCGGCGACACGCACTACACCGGGATTGCGGGACGTCACAGTCTGCGCAGCGCCATCGCGCGCGAAACACTGCGCTGCGGCGGGCCGGAGGTCTCGGCGGAGAACGTTATTGTGTTGGCGGGCGCGCAAAACGGCCTCTTCTCGGCCTCGCTCTGCCTCTTCTCACAGGGAGATGAGGTCGTTGCGCTCGACCCCATGTATGTGACCTACGAAGCGACCGTCCAGGTTTCGGGCGCCAAGCTGGTCCCGGTGCCCGCGCGGCCGGACAGCGGTTTGCGTCCTGATCTCAAAGCCATCGAGGCGGCCATCACCGAGCGCACCCGCGCCATCATGTTCGCCAATCCCTGCAATCCTTCCGGCGTGGTCATGACTCCGGCAGAACTGAACGGCATTGCCGGGATCGCCAAACGCCATGATCTCTGGGTGATCTCCGACGAAGTCTATGGCGCGCTGACCTTCGAGCAGGATCACTGCATGATCGCGGGCCTGCCTGAGATGGCGGAGCGCAGCGTGACCGTCTCCAGCCTCTCCAAGTCGCAGGCCATGACCGGCTGGCGCATCGGCTGGATGGTCGGGCCCAAAGAACTGATCGTTCACGCGCATCATCTCTCGCTCTCCATGCTCTACGGACTGCCGGGGTTTATCCAGGAGGCCGCGGTGACGGCCCTGGGAGATGCTCGCGGAGAAATGGACAGCATGCGTGACATATACCGCGCCCGCCGAGACCGGGTCATCGAAGGCTTGAGAGGGGCGAACAAGATCACCGTGGTGCCGTCCCAGTCCGGCATGTTCCTTTTGCTCGATGTGCGCGAGACCGGGATGAGCTCGTTGGATTTCGCCTGGGCACTCTACCGCGCGGAGGGTGTTTCGCTTCTAGACGCGGGCGCTTTCGGAACGAGTACGGCGGGTCACGTTCGTTTGTCCTACACTCTCGGTGACGCGGCGTTGGACGAGGGTTGCCGGCGCATTTGCCGTTTCTTGTCCGCTCTTTGACCCGGACAACTGGGCACTCCTGCTGCTATGTTTAATCGGGCACGAGCGTTACGCAGGATTGAGCGCGGAGTCATCTCGGGAGCATGATGGAAGACAGTATCCTCGTCGATGATTTCATCACCTACACGATCGGCATCATTGTCTATTTCATCGGGATGCGCTTGACGGACCACGTTGCGTTTCTGCGCAGCTACAACATCCCCGAACCCGTCACCGGTGGGGTGCTTGCCTCGTTCGTGTTGCTTGCGGCGTACCTCTGGACGGGCGTCGAGATCGAGTATGAACTCGAAACGCGCGATACGCTTCTGGTTTATTTCTTCACGACGATCGGTCTTAACGCACGCTTTTCGGATCTTCTTGCAGGGGGAAAACCGCTCGCCATTTTGCTGGGCCTGACGCTCGGCTATATCGTCCTGCAGGACGTCATCGGCGTTCTGGCCGCACAGACGATGGGCTTGCCGAATGCCGTCGGGGTTCTCGCGGGCTCCGCCTCATTGATCGGCGGCCATGGAACGGCAATCGCCTGGGCACCGGAAATCGCCGAGACTTACGGTGTACCGAATGCACTTGAGATCGGTGTTGCGTCAGCGACCCTGGGACTGGTGCTGGCCAGCCTGCTCGGAGGGCCCATCGCAAAGTTTCTTCTGAAGCGTCACCGGATTTCAGACGTCGAGACCGACGGCATGATCGTCGGAATTTCACATGAGAAGGAAGACATCGAGCGTATCAATCACATCAGTATAATGTCCGCGCTCCTGGTGATGCACATCGCGATCATCATCGGTTACATCATCAATGAAGTGTTGGACCAGATTGGGTTCAAGCTTCCTCTTTTCGTCTCCTGCCTCTTGGTCGCGATCCTGCTTTCGAACAGCGTGCCCTACCTCTTTCCCAAGATGCATTGGCCGGCGCGGACCAAGGCGCTCGCGGTGATATCTGATTTCTCGCTGGGGCTTTTTATCGCCATGTCGCTGATGTCGATGCAGCTCTGGTCCATCGGAGATCTGGCCGGGCCGCTGCTGATCCTGCTGGGCTTGCAGGCCTTGGCCACAGTGGTCTTCATCATCTTCGTTCTCTTCCCGCTGATGGGCCGGGACTATCTGGCGACAGTCCTCAGCGCCGGCTTCGCGGGTTTTGCCCTGGGCGCGACCCCGACCGCCGTCGCCAACATGACCGCGGTGACCAAGACCCACGGCCCGGCACCGACGGCCTTTATCATCCTGCCGCTGGTGGGCGCCTTCTTCGTCGACATCACCAACGCCCTCGTGATTCAGTTTTTCCTGTCTCTCTAGGCTTAGAAATCCAGGCTTTGGCTCAAAGCCTGTGCGGATAGGATTTCAGGTGGTCGATGAAGCGCTGTTTGACCGGTGAGGCGCGGGTTTCGCTCCAGATCGCGACGGTCGAGACAGTCTCATCGCAATCTTTGAGAGGTCGGATTTCCAGGCCTTTGCGGAAGTAGTTCTGAACGCTCTCGGTCTGGACCGAGATTCCCATCTCACAGGCAATGAGACCGAAGATGCCCTCGCTGTTCGAGGCTGACTGCACGACATTGGGCTCAAAGCCTGCGAGGCGGCAGAGGTTATAGAGATGCTGATGGTAGTGGGTCCAGTTGGCGGTGGTACCCAGAACGAAGGGTTCATCGGCGAGGGCGGTGAGGGGGATCTCAGGGAGCGCCGTCAGGGGGTGCGATTCATAGAGCACGACGACGAAGCGGTCCCGCTGCACGGTGACGGTTTCATAGCCGCCGCGAACGACCGGTCCGGTCAGAAAACCGAAGTCCAGGACCCCGGCTTCCAGATCGTTAAGCTGGGCATGGGTGTAGTCGTGCCGGGGTTCGACCTCGATATCCGGATAGCGTTGGCGGAAGGATTTCAGGATCGGCGAGAGTTCACCCGCGATGGCGATATCGGTGTAGCCGATGACCAGACGGCCGGTCTCGCCGCTGGTGGTCTTGAGGGCGTGGTTGATCGCGCCTTCGATGTTGGTCAGGGCCTTAGTGCAGCCGCCGAGGAAGTTTGTTCCTGCATCCGTGAGCGCGACGTGGCGGTTGCTGCGCTCGAACAGGACCACGCCGATTTCCTGCTCGATGTACTGAATGGTCCGGCTCAAGGTTGGTTGAGAGATCGACAGACGTTCCGCCGCGCGCCCGAAATGCAGCTCTTCGGCGACCGCGACGAAACAGCGGATATGACGCATTCCCAAATGCACGATGCAACTCCTGCATCAATTAAGGCCTGATTTATATTATACGCGGCAATGCGGCGGAGCTATGGTTTTCCCGTGGTTCACAAGAAAAACGGGGAGCAATTAAATGAGACAGGGACTTAAAACATCTTTTGCCCTTGGGTCTGCCGCCCTTCTGGCGCTCGGTCTATCGACCGGGACAGTAAAGGCCGCCGACCCGGTCACACTGAATCTGGGCTGGGCGACACCCTTGGAATCCGACTATGGTATTTTGGCCACCAAGTTCGAGGAACTGGCCGAGAAATACAGCAACGGCACGGTCGACGTGAAGCTGCGCTGCTGCGCGCAGATCGCCACGGAAGACGATGCCTTCAAGGCCCTGCAGCTCGGCACTGTGGACGCCTATTTCATTTCCCAGAACAACGTCTCGCCGCACTGGCCGATGATGGATGTCTTCGTCCTGCCCTATATTTTCCAGAACACCGATCATCTCCTGAAAGTCTCAAACGGCCCTGTCGGGCAGAAGATCCGCGACCAGCTTCAGAAAGACACCGGCGTTCATCTGCTGACCTTTGGCGGCCCGGGTTATCGCGATATGTTCAATTCGCGCCGTGCGGTGAATTCCATCGACGACCTCAAGGGCCTCAAGCTGCGGGTGCCCAAAAACCAGGTGATGCTCTCGACCTTCGAAGCCTTCGGCGCCGAGCCGGTGCCGCTTGCCTGGTCCGAAACGCCGACCGCCTTGCAGACCAAGACGATCGATGGCGGCGATAACGGGACCTCGGTGATCAAGGAGATGAAGTTCTTCGAATTCGCCAAGCACCTGATCATTCTGGATCACTTCGTCGGCTTCGCGCCGGTCTTCGCGTCTGACCGCTTCATGAACAAGCTGGACGAGGATCAGCGGGCGGCGGTCATGCGCGCGGCCAAGGAAGCGGGCGAATACCACACCGAAGTGAAGCTCGAGGAGATCGAAGGTATTCGTTCCTGGCTCGCCAACGAAGGCGGCATGGAAGTGACGCGGCCGGATCGGGCACCCTTCATCGCGGCGGCGCAGGAGGTTCAGCAGAAGTTCGCGGCGGAACGCGGCGCTGAATTCAAGGCCATCGTCGACGAAATCCAGGCGGCGGCTGAATAGTCCGCAGATCTGATCAGGTTGGGGCGGTCGGCTTTCTGCGGCCTTCCGTCCCGTTCTCTCGCAACCTGTGCGCCTTGAGGCGGGATTCCGTCATTCCACGCGGCCAGGCTATCGAAGCGGCAGACCGCTCTGTGTCTGACTGAACATTGCTGGCCGGCGACCGCAAATCGGGCGCGCGATCCAAATGGGGGCTGCCGCAAGTGATTCGACAGGCTTTCGGTTTTCTCGAACGGCATTTCGAGGAGTTTCTTTCCTGTTTTGCTTTAAGCGTGGTCGCGGTCTGCGTCTTTCTGCAGGTCGTCATGCGCTACGGCTTCAACAGCGCATTGCAGTGGACCGAGGAGATTGCCGCCATCGGCATGGTCTGGGCGGTCTACATGGGCGCGGCGCTCTGTGTGCGGGAACGCTTTCATATCCGGATCATGGCGGGGGTCATGCTGCTGCCGCGCCTGGGGGCGACGATGGTCGTCATTATCGCCGATCTGATCTGGCTCGGCTTTTTGGTCTTCATGCTGCAGGTCAGCGTCGACTATCTGACGGTTCTCTGGAACTTCACTTCGACCACGCCCCGCCTCGGGATCAACGAATTCTATCCGCAGTCGGTCGTCTTCATCGGCTACGCGCTGATGACCCTGCGGCTGATCCAGATCTACGTTCACTGGGTGCGCGGCGGCTTTCGGGGCATCCCGGGGATGCGGCCCGAACATGATATCGATGCGGCGGAGGCGTGACGCGTGAGTGACCTCCTCCTGATTGCGCTGGTCTTCACCGTCCTCACGGTGATCGGCGTGCCGCTTTTTGCCGCCGTCGGCGTTGCCACGGCTCTGGCATTGTTCCTGATCGATATTCCCTACACCTTGCTGGCCCAGACCGGGTACACCAGCCTGACACCCTTTCCGATCCTGACCATCCCGCTCTTCGTTCTGGCCGGACGGCTGATGGAAGTGGGGGGCATGGCGAACCGCCTGATCTCCATCGCCACCAACCTGGTCGGCGCCTACCGGGGCAGCCTGGGGCTGGTGACGGTCTTCGCCTGCATGCTCTTCGCGGCGCTCTCGGGATCAGGCCCGGCGACCACGGCGGCGATCGGGTCGGTCACCATCCCGGCGATGAAACGGGAGGGCTACTCGGTTCCCTTCGCTGCGGCGATCGCCGCCTCGGCGGGGGCGCTCGGCAGTGTAATACCGCCGAGCAACCTCATGATCATCTACGGCCTGGTGTCGGAGACCTCGATCCCGCGCCTTTTCCTGGCGGGCTTCGTGCCCGGCATCGTGGTCACGGTCCTTCTGCTGATCACGACCTACATCATCGCCCGCAAGAACAACTACGGCGGCAGCGGCGAGCGCTTTTCCTGGCGGCCTTTTCTGACTGCCTTCTGGTCGGGAAAATGGGCCATCGGCGCGCCGGTCATTATCCTGGGCGGCATTTACGGCGGGGCCTTTACGCCGACGGAAGCCGCGGCGGTCGCGGTTTTCTACGCGCTTTTCGTCGGGCTCTTTATCTACCGTGAGCTGACGCTGAAGAAGATCATAGAAAGCTTGCGCTTCACAGCTCTGATGGCAGGGTTGCTGGTGCTGCTGACCCCGACCCTGGCCTTCGGTCAGCTCTCGGCTTTCTATGACATTCCGGCGGCGGTCGAGACCGCCATCACGGCTATGACCGACAACGTGGTGCTGGTGCTGATCATCATCGGCATTTTCTACATCATCATCGGCACCTTCATGGAATCCCTGGCGCAGATCATCCTTTTCACCGCCGTGTTCCTGCCGCTGGTTCAAAGCCTGGGCGTCGATCCCGTGCTTTTCGGGATCTTCACGGTCATGACCTGCGAGATCGGATTCCTGACCCCGCCGCTGGGCGGGAACCTGAACGTGGCCGCGCGTATTTCCGGCATCACCATCGAGCAGGTCTCGGTCGCGGTCTTGCCCTTCATTCTGGCCTACGTCCTGGGGCTCCTGTTTCTGATCTTCTGGCCGGAAGCGACGCTGTGGCTGCCCAACCTGGTCTACGGCGAAGCGGTCTTCTAAGCGACCCAACAGTGGCGTCACCAACTTTTCAAAAGGATCGAAAGCGATGCTGGATATCATTCTCGAGGGCGGCAGGCTCTATGACGGCAGCGGCCGGCCTGGATATGGCGCCGATATCGGCATCAGGGCGGACCGTATCGCCGAGATCGGAGACCTGTCCGGGGCCAGCGCCGAGCGCCGGATTTCCCTGGGGGGCCTGGCCGTGGCGCCCGGCTTCATAGACCTGCACACCCATTCCGACTTTACCCTGGCGGCCAATGGCCGGGCGGAGAGCCAGGTGCATCAGGGCGTGACCACGGAGGTGGTGGGCCAGTGCGGGGTCTCCTGCGCGCCGGCCCGCAGCCGCGCCGATGTGGAATTAATGGCGCCCGGGTATATACCAGGAGCGGTCGAAATCGGCTGGAAGAGCTTCGGCGAGTATCTCGATCATCTGGACGGCATGGCGCTTGGGGTTAACGTCGCCGCCTTCGTCGGTCATGGGACGGTTCATCGCGCGGTGCTGGGCGATGCCCTGCGCCCCGCGGACGAGGACGAACTGGATCTCATGTGCGATCTGCTGGAGACCTCGCTGGAGGAGGGGGCTTACGGCTTCTCCACCGGTCTGGAGTATTGGCCGGGCAGTCTGGCGTCGCCGGATCAGCTGGCGCGGCTCTGTTCCGTCGCCGCCAAGAAGGACGTGCTTTACGCGACCCATGTGCGCAACCGCGACGTTTTCTATGACCTGGGGTTCGGCGAGGCGCTCGCCACGGCCAGGGTCTCCGGTGCCCGCCTTCAAATCTCGCACATTCAGCCCAAGTTCGGTGCGCCCGACCACGCCATGGAGCACAGCCTGGAGCTGATCGAAAAGGCCCGCAGCCACGGCGTCGATGTGGCCTTCGACGTAATCCCGCACCGCTGGTCTCACACGCGGGTGCTCGCGATCCTGCCGCAATGGGCGCAGGAGGGCGGGGTCGAGGAGGTCTCCGCGCGCTTGAAGGATGCGGCCTGCCGGGATCGCATCCGCCGCAACCCGCGCCCCATGTGGCGTCTGGTCAGCGCGGGGCAGTGGGACAAGATCGTCCTGATGCAGTCGCAGGAGAACCAGGCGCAGGTCGGCATGAATTTCGCGCAGATCGCGGAACAGCGGGGCCAGGATCCCTACGACGCCGTCTTCGACATGCTGCTCGAGGAAGGCGAGAACATGAACCACCTCATGTGGACCTCTCAGTCCTTTTCCGAAGACGATATCGAACTGGCGCTCACGCAGCCCGAGTGCGCGGTGATCTCCGACACCCTGGCGCTGGCGCCCTACGGCTGTTTGAAGCATCACATCGGCTCGCTCAGCGGCTACGGCTGGGCCGCGCGGTTCCTGCAGCACTACGTCCGCGACCGGGGTGTGATGTCGCTTGAAGAGGGAATCCGACGCCTCACGGCGGTTCCGGCTGCGCGACTGGGTATCAGTGACCGTGGGACGCTCGCGGCCGGCAACTACGCCGACATCGCCGTCTTCGACAGCAAGCAGATCGCCAGCCACTTCGAAATCGCCGAACCGCGACGCTACGCCAGCGGCATTGCCCATGTGCTGGTGAATGGGCGCTTTGCCATGCAGGACGGCGCGCGTACGGAAACGGATTCCGGACGGGTTCTGCGGCGGCAGTGATATCAGGCTGTGTTGAATTTTGGTCTGATGTTGCCCCAGGGACAGCCGCCACCATATCTCACAGGTCACTTGTCGGGGGACAGCAACAGAACGCCCCACCTGATGACGCCGGGTCCGGAGGCAAGATATGGTGCAGCGATTTCTTCTTACTGCGGTTCTCGTGGTCTCCTGTCAGATCCCGGTGGCAGCAGCGGAACCGACATTCGAGTTTCTCGGCGCGAGCACGGCGGCACTCGGCAATCCCCATGACCTGAAACTCTCGCCGGACGGGCGGTATCTCTTCGTCGCGGATGTGGATAACAATCGCGTCGCCATCCTGGACCCGGAGAGCCTGGAGCTGGTCGCGGAATTTGGCGCCGATCATCAATCGGGCACGCACGACGTGGATTTTGACGCCCAGGGCCGCGCCTATGTTGCCGACACGCGCAACAACCGGGTCACGGTCTATGAGATGAAGGGCACGGAGGCGACTCTGATCGGCAGGCTCAAAGACGGCATTCGCGGCCCCGAGGGGGTTCTGGTTCACACCAATGGCCGCCTCTATGTCGCCGGTGCCTGGTCGGGCAACGTCATCGTCTATGAAGAAGGGCGGATTGTTGGTGCCCTGGAAGGCCTGTCCTCGCCTCATGACCTGGAATTGGCGCCCGGCGGTGACATCTGGCTGTCGGACGCCGGGAACGATCGCATGCTCCTGCTGACCCCGGATTTGGAGATCAAACAGGAATGGGCGGGGGCGCCTTATAACTTCAACGGTGTGCGCTATCAGGACGTCCTGCCCGACGGCACGGTGATCGCGGCGGACAAGAACAACCACGTGGTCAAGGTGATCGCCGCTGATGGCACGCTGCTCAAGGTGCTGGGCAGTGGCAAGCCCCAGAAGGGACCCAATGTCTTCACGACGCCAGAGGGCGTGGAGCTGCGGGACGACATCGTCTGGATCTCGGACTCCGGCAACGACCGTGTGGTGAAATACCGGATGAATTTGAGTGAGTAGCTATTGGCTTTGGATGGTCCTAGTCGTAAAACTAGGGCCGAATTAGACCTGCCTTTAAGAGGGCGTGGGTCACGCCGGTGACCCACTGCGCCGATACAATACCAGGAACATGAGATGACCTCTCCCATCACCGGCTCCGATCAGCCGGAGCAATCGCTCGACCCGCAGGACTGGGCGGAATTCCGCAGGCTCTCTCATGCCATGCTGGATGCGGCGCTGGATCATATGCAGGGCGCCACGGAGCGCCCGGTCTGGACGCCGGTGCCGGAAGAGGTGAAGACTGCGCTCGCCGGACCGCTGCCGATGGAGGGCCAGGGCACGGCGCAGGTCTGCGAGGATCTGATCCAGCAGGTGCTGCCCTACGCCACCGGCAACACCCATCCGCGTTTCTTTGGCTGGGTCCATGGCGCGGGAACGCCGGGAGGTGTCATCGCCGAGACCATGGCGGCGGCGATGAATTCGAACCTGGGCGGGCGCGATCACGGCGCGATCTATGTGGAAAGACAGGTCATCGACTGGTGCCGTCAGCTCTTTGACTTTCCCGAAACCGCGAGCGGGCTGGTGGTAAGCGGGACCTCCGTCGCGACGCTGATCGCCCTGACCGCAGCGCGCCGCCAGAAGGCGGGCTATGACGTGCGGCGCGAGGGTATCAGGCCGGAGGAAGGCAGGCTTGTCGGCTATACCTCGGCCGAAGCGCACAGCTGCGTGGCACGTACCTTCGATATGATGGGGCTGGGTATGGAAGCCCTGCGCAATGTGGCGGTCGATGTCGACTATCGAATGGACATCAATGCCTTGCGTGCGGCCATCGAGGCAGACCTTGCTGCGGGCTTGAAACCCTTTTGTGTGACCGGCTCTCCGGCCACCGTGAACAGCGGCGCGATCGACGACCTCGATGCCATCGCCGACGTTTGCGAAGAATATGGTCTCTGGTTCCATGTGGACGGCGCTTTCGGCGCGGTGGCCGCCTTGAGCGAGAATCTGCGGCCCCGTATGAAGGGGATCGAGCGGGCGGATTCCATCGCCTTCGATTTTCATAAGTGGATGCACGTGCAGTACGACGCGGGCTTTGTTCTGATCCGCGATGAAGCGGCGCACCGTGAGGCCTTCAGCCTGCGCCGGGAGTATCTGACCGCGGCGCCGCGCGGTCTTGCCGGAGGAAACCCCTGGTTCTGCGAATACGGTCCCGAACTTTCGCGCGGTTTTCGAGCGCTGAAGGTCTGGTTCGCACTCAAGGAACACGGCATCAAACGGATCGCGGAGAAAGTCGAGGACAACTGCCGTCAGGCGGCTTACCTGGGTTCGCTGGTCCAGGCCCACCCGGATCTGGAGCTTTCGGCACCGGTGGCTTTAAACATCTGCTGTTTTCGTTTTGTCGTGCCGGCGCGTTCAGTCGAGGAGCTGAACACGCTCAATTCAGGGATCGTGATGGACCTGCAGGAATCCGGCCTTGCGGCCCCTTCCACCACCAAGCTCGGCGGGGTCACCTCAATCCGGGTGAACATCACCAATCACCGCACGACGACGGCGGACATGGACCTGCTGGTAAAGTCCGTGGTCGAGTTGGGGCGGAAGCCTGTGGGTCGTTAGCCGAGACGGTTTACTCGGAATTATGGAACGAGATGCCCGATCAGGAGCTTCACGAAGAGTGCGGGCACGAACCATTCGAGCCCGGGCGTTGCGCCCAGCCAGCAGAGAACCAACCCGATTGCGACCAGATAGAAAATCACTGCGACCGGTAGCTTCAGCCGCCTTGGCGTTACGAGCACGCTGGCCATCGCGATCAGGAGGCAGGCGGAGAGGGTAAGCGCGTAAAGGACGTCGAAGCCTTCACCCCGGAATGCCCAGGCGACGATCGCGATGTGCAGGACATGGAGGGCGATGAACGAGGCCTGCTGCGCGACGGTTACGCCGGGCCGGTGATACCAGCGCTTGGTTGTCTCCGTCACATTGCAGACCGCGCCGCCGATAACATCGAGGGCGATGACCGTCCCCAAGGCGACAAGCCAGATGCTTGCGCCCTGCGCGGCGAGCGCCCAGGCCGCGAAGACAGCTCCCACAATACCCGAGCCGATCACCAGCAGGTTCTCGTCCCAGGGCATACCCGGGCCGACAAAGCGGTCCCATGATCCGAGGAGGCCGGGTCGGGGCGCAGGAAGTGCAGCAGATGACACCATGTTCAGTCTTTCAGACAGAGAAGGAACTGGCGCGAGTTTAGATTTTAAAACAGCGTCTTAACAACAAGCACGCTCAACGGTAGGCTGCGGCAAAATGTTGCTGGCGTTTAGTCCTTCAGCCGGTACCCGGTCTTGAAGATCCAGCGGATCATGAGCAGGCAGACCACGAGGAAGAGCGTGACCATGCCCAGGCTGACCTCCAGGCTGACGTCGGCGATCTCGTAGAAGCTCCAGCGGAAGCCGCTGATCAGATAGACCATGGGGTTGAAGAGCGTCACGGTCTGCCAGAAGGGCGGCAGCATGTTGATCGAGTAGAAACTGCCGCCGAGAAAGGCGAGGGGGGTGATCACCAGTAGGGGCACGACCTGCAGTTTCTCGAAGCTGTCCGCCCAGATCCCGATGATGAAGCCGAGCAGGCTGAAGGTGACGGCGGTGAGCACCAGGAACAGCATCATCCAGAAGGGATGGGCGACATGCAGCGGCACGATCAGGCTGGCGGTGCCCAGGATGATCAGGCCGAGGATGATCGACTTGGTGGCCGCCGCGCCGACGTAACCCAGCACGATCTCGAAAAAGGTGATCGGCGCCGAGAGAACTTCGTAGATGGTTCCGGTAAAGCGCGGAATGTAGATCCCGAAGGAGGCGTTGGCCACGCTCTGGGTTAGAACCGACAGCATGATCAGGCCCGGCACGATGAAGGTGCCGTAGCTGACGCCGTCGACCTCGGTGATGCGCGAGCCGATAGCGCCGCCGAAGACGACGAAGTAAAGAACCGTAGAGACCACCGGCGCGACAATGCTTTGCGCGATGGTGCGCCAGGTGCGGTTCATTTCGAAGAGGTAGATAGCCCGGACAGCGCGCAGGTTCATGACGGCCTCTTCACCAGATTGACGAAAATATCCTCGAGCGACGACTGCGAGGTGCTGAGATCCCTGAACTTGATCCCGGCCTGATTGAGCTCATTCAACAGACTCGTGATCCCGGTACGCTCGGCCTGGGTGTCGTAGGTATAGACCAACTGCGTGCCGTCCGCGGCGAGTTCCAGATCATGGGCCGCCAGCGCTGCGGGGATCGAGTCCAAGGCCTGATGAAGCTCGACGGTCAACTGTTTGGTGCCCAGCTTGCGCATCAGTTCGGTCTTCGTGTCGACCAAAACGATCTCGCCGTTGTTGATCACGCCGATCCGGTCGGCCATCTCCTCGGCTTCTTCGATGTAGTGGGTGGTCAGGATGATGGTGACACCGGATTCCCGCAGCACCTTGACCACTTCCCACATATCCTTGCGCAGCTCCACATCGACTCCCGCCGTCGGCTCGTCGAGGAAGAGGACCTTGGGTTCGTGAGACAAGGCCTTGGCAATCATCACCCGGCGCTTCATACCGCCCGAAAGCGCCATGATCCGGCTGTCTTTCTTTTCCCAGAGCGAGAGCTTCCTGAGCAGGTCTTCGATGTGTTTCGGATCGGCTTTCTTGCCGAAGAGACCGCGCGAAAAGTTGACCGTGGTCCAGACCGTCTCGAAGGTATCCGTGGTGAGTTCCTGCGGCACCAGACCGATCATCGAGCGGGTCTTGATGAAGTCCTCGATAATATCATGTCCGCCGACGTGGACAGAACCTTCGGAGGGATTGAGAATTCCGCAGATGATCCCGATCAGCGTGGTCTTGCCGGCACCGTTAGGACCGAGCAGAGCGAAGATTTCGCCCTTTTCAATATCCAAATCGACCGCCTTGAGCGCCTGGAAGCCACCGGCATAAGTTTTGGAGAGGTGAGAGACCGATATGATTGATTCCATCGTTGCCTATCTACCACAATTGGTGAGATAGGCAACCGGGAAGCTTCTACAGGGTCGAAGGCGGCTGAGGGCGCAGCCTGATCACACGTCGATGTCGGAGACGAAGCGGGCGTTTTCCTGGATGAAGTTGAAGCGCAGTTCCGGCTTTTTGCCCATCAGGCGCTCGACCATATCGGCCGCGTCCTTCTGGCGTTCGCCGATGTCCACTTCCTGATCTCCGGCATCAGAAATCGTGACCCGCAGCAGAACCCGCTTTTTCGGGTCCATGGTGGTTTCCTTGAGCTGTTTCGCGGGCATCTCGCCCAGGCCTTTAAAGCGGCTGACCTCGATCTTGCCGCGGCCCTTGAAGTGGCTTTCCATCAGGGCGTCTTTATCCGCGTCATCCATGGCATAGACCGAGTCGCCGCCCTGGGTCAGGCGGTACAGCGGCGGTTGGGCCAGGAAGAGACAGCCGGATTCGATCAGGCCCGGCATTTCCCGGTAAAAGAAAGTCATGAGCAGGGACGCGATGTGCGCGCCGTCCACGTCCGCGTCGGTCATGATGATCACGCGCTCGTAACGCAGCTTATCCAGATCGAATTGACCGCGCAGGCCGCAGCCCAGCGCCTGGGAGATGTCGTTGATCTCCTGGTTGGCCTTCATCTTCTCGACGCTGGCGCTGGCCACGTTCAGGATTTTGCCGCGCAGAGGCAGAACCGCCTGAGTCTCGCGGGAGCGGGCCTGTTTCGCGGAGCCACCGGCCGAGTCGCCCTCGACCAGGAAGATTTCGGTGTCGCTCGAGCGGCTGCGCGAGCAATCCGCCAGCTTGCCCGGCAGGCGGAGTTTGCGGGTCGCGCTCTTGCGGTTTTGTTCCCGGTCCTGGCGCCGCTTCATGCGTTCTTCGGCGCGTTCGATCACCCGTTCCAGCAGAACGCGCGCCCGGTCCGGATGGCCCGAGAGCCAGTGATCGAAGTGATCGCGTATCTGACCCTCGACCAGCTTGGTGGCCAGGGGCGTTGCCAGCTTTTCCTTGGTCTGGCCCTGAAACTGCGGATCCCGGATGAATACCGACAAGAGTGCGCAGGCGCCGCCCAGAACATCTTCCGCCGTGATGACCGAAGCTTTCTTGTTGCTGATCAGCTCACCGTAGGCCTTCAGCCCGCGCAGCAGGCCGGAACGCAGGCCTGCGTCATGGCTGCCGCCTTCGGGTGTGGGGATGGTGTTGCAGTAAGAGGAGACGAAACCGTTCTCATCCATGGGCCAGGAGATCGCCCACTCTACGCGGCCCTCGTTGCCGGCGAATTTGGCTTCGCCCGCGAAGGGTTCGGGCGTCAGCATGCGCCGGTTCTGAAGACTGGCGGCCAGATAATCCTGCAGGCCGTTCGGGAAGTGGATGACCTGGTTCTGAGGAACGTCTGTGCCCTCGACCAGGGTGGGATGGCAGCTCCAACGGATCTCAACGCCCCGGTAAAGATAGGCCTTCGAGCGGGCCATCTTATGGAGCTGAGCCGGACGGTACTTCGGCGCCTCGCCGAAGATCTGTGTGTCGGGGCGGAACACGATCGTTGTGCCGCGCCGGTTCTGAACCGATCCCATGGCTTCCAGGCCGCCGAGTGGAACACCGCGGCTGTATTCCTGACGATAGAGGGTGCGGTCGCGTGCCACTTCGATGGCCAGCTTATCGGCCAGGGCATTCACCACGGAGAGACCGACGCCATGCAAGCCGCCCGAGGTCGCGTAGGCCTTCTGGGTGAACTTCGCGCCCGAGTGCAGGGTGGTCAGGATGACTTCCAGCGCCGACTTGTCCTTGAATTTGGGATGCGGATCGACGGGGATGCCGCGGCCGTTGTCGCGGATCGTCACCTGGTTATCGAGCCCGAGTTCCATCTCGATGCGGGTCGCATGACCTGCGACGGCCTCGTCCATGGCATTGTCCAGAACTTCGGCGACGAGATGATGCATGGCGCGCTCATCATTGCCTCCGATGTACATGCCGGGACGATGGCGGACGGGCTCGAGACCTTCAAGGACTTCGATATCTTTTGCGGAGTAGTCGCCCGAGTCGGAAGCGACAGACTGGAATAGATCTGACATGGGCGGCATTATACGGATGCGGGCCGGAGCCGCGCAAGCAGATGATGTAGTCTTTTCTGTGGAAAACTACCAGATTTAGTAAGGATTTACGCCGATGACCCACGAATCGGATGTGTCGCGCGGGGAACCCGCACTGCGCGCGCTCGCAATGCCCGCGGACGCGAACCCCAATGGCGATATTTTCGGCGGCTGGGTGCTCGCGCAGATGGATCTGGCGGGCGCCGTGCCCGCCGCGCGCCGTGCCGGGGGACGGATCGCGACCGTCGCCGTCGATGCCATGCGCTTTCACCGGCCGGTCTTTATTGGTGACCTTGTCAGCTGCTATGCCAGGATCGTGAAAACCGGGACGACCTCTATTTCCGTCCTTGTCGAGACCTATGCCGAACGCCGGCACGACGGCTCCGAAGTCAAGGTCACCGAGGGAACCTATGTCTATGTCGCGATCGACGAAGAGGGGCGTCCACGCCCGATACCAGGCGGTTCGCCGCCGGCAGAGTGACACGCCTGGAAAGTGCGTGGATGTGGGGAATGACAAGTATGTGAGTGGCTTGAGGCTTGTCTGAACGTCCGCTACACCCAAATGAGCAGTCTGATGCATTGGAGCTGATGATGCGTTGGAGATGATATCTTGGACGGGCAGGGTTCCGCCAAGCCGCGTGATTGAGGGCTGAGGGAGAAAAAATCAGATGCCGTTTGAGAGAGAGAAAGGAACCACGCTGCAGGTTTTGAAACGCAATCGCCTGCTTACTGTGGCCCTCGCCGGGTTTGGAATGAGCCTGATGCTGCTGCAGCCGAACCAGGTTCTGGCCGGCGGTGCCGACGTGGTCGGCGTGGAGGCTGTTCGGGACAATGCCGGTAAGTGGCGTTTCAACGTCACGGTTGCTCATGCGGACGAAGGTTGGGACCACTACGCGGATAAGTGGGATGTGGTCGCGCCGGATGGCACCGTTCTGGGCACCCGGGTCTTACATCATCCTCATGAAAACGAGCAGCCCTTCACGCGCTCCCTCAGCGGCGTGGTCATTCCCGACGACGTGACCGAGGTGACGGTGCGGGCTCACGACAGCCAACATGGCTATGAGGGCAAGCCCATGAGTGTGGAGTTGACGCGTTAAAACCCGAATCCGGATGCTCCAGGTTGAGGCCGTCGAGGAATGTGAGTTTCCAACCTGGCAGTTGGATAGGCTCTCGAGTCGAATGCGGCGGTTTTGCCTTCGGTCAAAGATAAGGTCTGTCGTATTGCCCTGATGCGCCGCTCTTATAGCGTTCGAATACATTGAAGTGCTAATAAATATTAATGCTTTTTAACTAAAAGCTTTAACCCTGTTGCTTTACCTTTGCGGGTGAGGCCTTCGCTTTTGCGCGCTAAGGGCGTCTTCATGGCGCAAGACGGAAAAACCCCAGAAATCTGGGGTTTTCTGGTGCGATAGCACCTCATTTCTGCCTCAAAAAGACTCCCTTTTTGACCGTGGTCATCGGCCTAATTGTAGGAAATTGTTTAAAAGAGTTGAATATTTTTGTAACAGCGATTATGTTCCCGTTGCTGCGGCGCACAACGTCTAGAATTTGAGCGCCCGGTGGACCGAAAGCGGTAAGAGCTCTGGTCACATCCGTCAAAGCGAGCAACACAGCTCCCAAACACGCCTATGGCGTGTCGTCGGAGCTATTTGTGTCTACGCAGACTTCGGATCCGGTCTTCAACCTCATGGCTTCATGCCGGCGCAGGTTGACGCAAGCACCGGCTTGAAACCGAAGCCGAGGGATGTCTGCGGCAATCGTTTGCGGTTTGTGGCGGCGGAGAAGAATCAAAGCGGCGGGTTGTCAAACCTCTCATTTTGGCTGCGCTCTTAAGTCACAGCATAGGTCACTGTCGTCGTGTGCCCTGATCAAAGTATGATGCAGGCACATCGAAGACGAACGCTAGCGAGCTTCGAAAAAAGTGTCTGGTTGGAGGAAAGAATGAGCGATCAGTCCAATACCAAACCCGAGTCGGATCGCGTCTACGAAAAGAAGACGCGCAGCTGCCTCAAGTGCCGGGAAAAGTTTCTCAGCGAATGGCCCGGCGAGCGGATTTGCAAGACCTGCAAGTCTTCGACCGCTTGGCGCGAGGGAATTGCCGCCTAAGGTTTGGTTTGTCGGCTGCAAAGCCGGCGTAACGGGCTTCTGGTTCTCGGAAGCCACGTGAAACACGAACGCCACCGCAGTCTGATGATCGCGGTGGCGTTCGTGTTTTTACGGTTTGGAGCCGCGCAAGAGGTCGATGTTGATAAAGGCGCGCTAAGTGTTGCGTGGGAGGCCAAGTGTTGCCTGGCCGCCACTGGCAGTGTGCCGCCTCTGATGCCGCGGCATGTAAATCCTCTGTCGTGCTCGATGCTTCGGAGCTGCATGCAATTGCGCAGATCGCTCATTTGACCTCAATGCCAGATTTTTCCTGCTTTTCCCTGGCGCCTGCCTCGCTGCCCGCCTGACTTTATTGGCAATCGCTGCGAGGGGCAGCCAGGGAATCCGAAAAGCAGCAAACACAGCTTTAGACTGAAAGTCTGCGAAAAAAATTACCAAAAGAGTGAATTAAGCGGTGTTCGCCGCGAGTCTTATTGTAATAGACTGTTGGCCCACAAATAAGCCGCTAAGAAGTTGACTTTGTGGGATTCGTTTATCTGCGTGTGGGGACTCACGTTAAGACCAGCAGGGCCGTCACACACATGCGAGGAACAACATTGGTGCAGGGGCCAATTGCCTCAGCACGCTAGAAATTGGGGATGGCAATGCGATACCTGTGCTTTTTACGGGGTGTTTCGGCGACTCTTTTCACCCTTCTTTTGTTTGCCGCGCCGGCACGTTCGGCCACAATCGACTACTCACAAATCTTTATTTTCGGCGATAGTCTGTCGGATTCCGGAAACGTTTCGAACCTGACCGGCGGTTCCTTTCCACCCGCGCCCGCCTACTACAACGGCCGTTTCTCAAACGGTCCGAACTGGGTCGATCGGTTTAGCGCGTCGCTCGGCCTGAACCCGGTTCTGAGCACAGAGCTGGGGGCGGTGCCGCCCTTGCCGGCCGATGGTATCAACTTCGCGCTGGGTGGCGCGACGAGCGGCAGCACGACAGTCGCTGACCTGGCCACCGGCGTGCCGGAATTGTCGAGTTTGCCGGGACTTTCGCAGCAAATCAGCACTTTTCAGGCGCTTTACAGTGGCCCCCTTGCGCCTGATCCCGACGCACTCTTCGTGCTTTGGGTCGGCGGCAATGATTACCTTTTCAACGTGAACGACCCTGCGACGGTTCTGAGTAACATCGGGACAGCCCTCACGACCCTGAGCGGTCTAGGTGCGGAAAATTTCCTGATCGCCAACCTGCCGGATCTGGGCGAAACGCCCTTTGCAGAAATCAACGGTGGCCAGCCCCTCGAGGATGCCTTGAACCTGGTCACTCAAGCCCACAATGCGGGCCTGGAAGCACTGCTGGCGAGCCTGGATATCAATTATTCTCTATTGGATATCAACGCGCTCTTCAAGGAGGCTTTGGCGGATCCGGCCGCGCTCGGCTTCCTGGACCCCGATTCACCGTTTTTGCTGGATTGCATCGAGGCTATGAGTTGCCCGCCAGGTGTCACGCCGGAAGATTACGTCTACTGGGATGAAATCCATCCGACAACAGCGGCGCATGCTGTTATCGCGGCGACAGCGCTCAACCTGATCGACGTTCCGGAGCCTTCGACGCTGCTTCTGATGTCCGTCGGCCTGCTGGGGCTGGGCTTCGCCGCGCGCCGCCGGAGCGTCCGGGAGATCAAAAACGCCTGAGAGATGTTGCCCATGATATAGGGCGGCGTTTAGGTCGAATTTTTTGCAAGAAAGCGGTTCACGCTTGACGGCGTGAGCCGCTCTTTCTTTGTCCAGGGTTCATGTGTATGCCAACATATTTTCCCAGGCGCTTCGGATTTCAAATTCGCTGTATCGAAAGCAAACCTTAACCCCTGATCAAGGATAGTCCGCCTGCGGTACTTTCCGGGGGAAGCGGAAACGTCACGGCGACCGAGGTGTTTCCGCCTATAAGCTTTACGTCGGCGGAGTACTGAAAATGGATTCAGATGTGAGCGCTCTGGAAGCGCAGATCCAGGCAAAACTGCGGGATTCCTTTCTGGCCTCTGCCCAGGAACGCCTCGATCTCTCCATCAATGCATTTGAAGAGTTTGTTGCCGAGCGGGGCGAAGACGCGCTCGACGCTGTGGCGCGGGCCAATCATGACTTGAAAGGGATGGGCGACTCCTTCGGTTTTCCCTCCATCACACTGATTGCCATGCGGATCGAGGAGGTTCTGAAGTCCTCGCCGCCCGCGGAACCCGGACCTGCGCAGGGGCTGCGCGAGTGTTTCGAGCTGATGAACTCCATCCTGGCGGAAGGGACCGACCCGGGGGTCGAAGCGACCGCGCAACAGCTGGGTTAAAGTAGAGTCGCATCGGCTTTGTTCGGAATGCAGGATAGAAAAAAGCCGAGGCAGTTGCCTCGGCTTTCTAGTTTGCTGATCAGGCTCTCGCAATGAGAACGCCCGATCCTTCGCGCGGTGATTACACCGAGTAGTACATCTCGAACTCGACCGGGTGCGGCATGTGCTCGAATTTGTAGACCTCTTCCCACTTCAGTTCGGCGTAGGCAGCGATCTGGTCCTTCGAGAAGACGTCTCCGGCCAGCAGGAAGTCGTGATCGGCTTCCAGAGCTTCCAGAGCTTCACGCAGAGACCCGCAAACGGTCGGGACTTCGGCCAACTCTTCAGGCGGCAGATCGTAGAGATCCTTGTCCATGGCTTCACCCGGGTGGATCTTGTTCTTGATGCCGTCCAGGCCGGCCATCAGCATGGCAGAGAAGGCCAGGTAAGGGTTCGCGGTTGGATCCGGGAAGCGGACCTCGACGCGCTTGGCGGCCGGGCTGGCGCCGTAGGGAATCCGGCAGGAAGCCGAACGGTTCCGGGCCGAGTAAGCCAGCAGGACCGGAGCCTCGAAGCCTGGAATCAGACGCTTGAAGCTGTTGGTCGAGGGGTTGGTGAAGGCGTTGAGCGCCTTGGCGTGCTTGATGATGCCGCCGATGTAGTAAAGGCAGGTCTCTGAAAGGCCGGCGTAACCGTCACCGGCAAAAGTCGGTTTGCCTTCTTTCCAGACGGACTGGTGCGTGTGCATGCCCGAACCGTTGTCGCCCGCAACCGGCTTCGGCATGAAGGTTGCCGTCTTGCCGTAGCTATGCGCCACGTTGTGAACGACATACTTGTACTTCTGCAGTTCGTCCGCTGCCTTGACCAGAGTGTTGAACTTAACACCGAGCTCATGCTGCGAAGGAGCGACCTCGTGATGGTGCTTTTCGACCGTGATGCCCATCTCGGCCATGACCGTGACCATCTCGGCGCGCAGATCGGTGCCGGAGTCCACGGGAGGAACCGGGAAGTAGCCGCCCTTGACGGCCGGACGGTGACCCATATTGCCGCCGTCCATATGCTCGCCGGTCATGTAAGGGCCTTCTTCGGAATCGAAGGAGAAGAAGGTCTCGTGGGATTCAGTGGCATAACGAACGTTGTCGAAGACGAAAAACTCGGCTTCCGGTCCGAAGTAGGCGGTGTCGCCGATGCCTGACGACTGAACGTAGGCCTCCGCGCGCACCGCGGTCGAACGCGGGTCGCGGCTGTAGAGCTCGCCGGTCGAGGGCTCGACGATGTTGCAGAAGAGAATCAGTTGAGGCTGCGCGGCGAAGGGATCCATGACCGCGGTTGAGAGATCGGGCTTCAGGATCATGTCGGATTCGTTAATGGCCTTCCAGCCGGCGATCGACGAGCCGTCGAACATGATGCCGTCGACCAGTTCGTCTTCGCCAACGGCTTCATGATACATGGCCAGATGCTGCCACTTTCCGCGGGGATCCGTGAAGCGGTAGTCGACGTATTTCACATCGTTTTCTTTGATCATTTCGAGGATTGTTTTCGGGTCAGACATACTCACGATTCCCGTTTGGTTGTTGTTGTTGATAAAACTCTAAAAAGCAGAAACCCGGTTTCTGCTATTACACCCTGTGTGTCCAGGATGGAGAGCCTGCCGCCATCCATCCTCAGCTACGTCAAACGGCGTCGGGGCCGCGTTCTCCGGTTCGGATCCGAATCGATTCGTCGATCGTGCTCACGAAAATCTTGCCGTCGCCGATACGGCCGGTCTGGGCCGCCTGCTGAATCGCCTCCACAGCGCGTTCGACAAGACCGTCTTCCAGAACGACCTCCACCTTGACCTTGGGCAGGAAGTCGACAACGTACTCGGCGCCGCGGTACAATTCCGTGTGGCCTTTCTGGCGTCCGAAACCTTTTGCCTCGGTGACGGTGATCCCTTTGATGCCGACTTCGTGCAGGGCTTCCTTCACCTCGTCGAGTTTAAAGGGTTTGATGATCGCTTCGATCTTTTTCATCTCGGGTTACAGGCCTTTCGCTGATTTGCCGGATCTCTTAAGAAAACCTTAAGCCCGCACTAGCACACCGCGTGCCAACTTTGCCGGGAGGGTTGATGTGAGAGAATTGCTTGTGGGAAGCAGAAAATTCTTCTCTATCCATACGCCTAAATGCACAAAAAACAAACAACAAGACCAAAAAATAGGCAAATTTCAGCGCATTTTCTGTGCAGTTAGGAGCTTGCGATGATTTGAGGTGGCGGACGCCGGACCATCACAGGTTCTTGTTCAGCCATCCTTCCATGCGGCCAAGCGCTTCAAGGATGTTCTCGGTCGAGTTGGCGTAGGAGAGGCGGAGATAGCCTTCACCATGCCGACCAAAGCTTGTGCCCGCGATCGCCGCCACCCCGGCATCCTCCAACAGGGCGGTCTCCAGCTCTTTCGCGGACTTTCCGGTCGCCTGAATATTGGGGAAGGCATAGAAGGCGCCGCCAGGTTCCACGCAGGAGATTTTTGGCAGTTTATTAAGTCCTTCGACGACAACGCGGCGCCGCGCATCGAAGGCTTTGCGCATTTCCTCGACTGCATCCTGCGGCCCCTCCAGCGCGGCGATGCCCGCGTATTGCGCCGAGGCATTGACGCAGGAGTGGCTGTTGATCGCCAGGCGGGTCGCAAGGTCGACAAGCTTTTCGGGCCAGACCGCGTATCCGAGGCGCCAGCCGGTCATGGCGTAGGTTTTGCTCCAGCCATCCAACATGATGAGCCGGTCCCGGATCTCGGGATAGGACAAGAGGCTCACATGTTCGCGCCCGTCATAGAGAAGCTGGCTGTAAATCTCGTCCGAGAGGATGGTGACATGCGGATGGCCGCTCAGGCCCGCTACCAGCTTGTCCATTTCCTCTTTCGGCGTCACGCCGCCGGTAGGGTTTGCCGGGCTGTTGAGAATCAGCAATCGGGTCGCCGGCGTGATCCTGGAGAGCACGTCTTCCGCCGAGAAGGAGAAGCCGTTTTCTTCCAGCAGGGGGATAGGGACGGCTTTGGCACCGCTGAAGTTGATCGCCGATTCATAGATCGGGAACCCGGGATTGGGGTAGAGAATTTCCGTGCTTGGATCGCCGAACATCATGATTGCGAAGAACATCGTGACCTTACCGCCCGGCACCACCACTACATGGCCGGGGTCGACCTGAAGCCCCAGGCGGCGGTCGATGTCCATGGCGACGGCCTCGCGCAGCTCAGGGATCCCGTTCGCCGGCGTGTAGCCGTGATGTCCGTCGCGCAGAGCTTTGATCCCGGCCTCGACAATGTGATCCGGAGTCTGAAAGTCGGGTTGTCCGATACCCAGATTGATCACTGATTTGCCGCCTGCCTCCAAAGCCTTGGCACGGGCCAGAACTTCGAAGGCGCTCTCGGTGCCGAGCCTCTGCATGGCGGCGACGGGGATGGGGGCCGAAACGGGCGTAGACATGTTGTACTCCGGGATGACGGGAGGGGGCCGAAACTCGCTCTATTGCGGCGCAGACTACGACCGGGAGCTGACGCTCGACAAGTCCCGCCGTGAGTCCCGCTGCCGGTCTCACCATTAGTCTTACCATGGCGCTTGACGGCGTCCGGGCGCAGAGTATAAACAACGCCATCCCGCAGCGAACAGTCTTGCTTTTGTCCGCTCCAGGTGATGGTGGCTGTAGCTCAGTTGGTTAGAGCGCCGGTTTGTGGTACCGGAGGTCGCGGGTTCAAGTCCCGTTAGCCACCCCAATATCCCCTTAAATTCCGATCTCATCTCAATCCTGCGCGAGTAGCATACACGCGGGCCTCATTTTTCGCGCATTAACCAAATCAAGCGTTGCTTGCCGGGCTCTGTGCCGTTCGTTATCGTCTTGCTGTGCCGCCGTTTTTGATCCTACGAGTCGAAAAGCTTTAGACTCTGTCCCGCAGACTCTCTCTAGCTCGGGGCCTGAACAAGGTTGTAATGCAATGCGCCCGGTTCTCACGCGTCCGATTCTGATGCTTCCGGTTCTTGAGCGTTCGGTTCTTCGGCCATTCTCCCTTTGTGTCGTTGTCGCTCTCATGTCGGTTACGGGGCTGCCTGCTCAACCGCTGCTTGCACAATCCGCCAACGGGACATCGACCGACGGGACATCGACAGGCCAACCGAGCGTCGAGGACGGACTGGCCGCCTACAAAGCCGGGCGTCACGCGGAGGCTGAGAAGATCTGGACGCCTCTCGCAGAGGCCGGAGATGCGATCGCGCAATACAGCCTGGGCAAGCTCTACGAGACCGGCGCAAACGGCACGCCGGATTTCGAGGCGGCCGCGCGCTGGTACGCCTTGGCGGCGCAGCAGGACATGGCGGCCGCGCAGAACAATCTTGGCCTGATGTATGCTCAGGGTCGGGGCGTGCCGCGTGATCCAACGCGCGCTTCGCAGCTCTGGAGCCGCTCGGCCAATGCCAGCAACCCCATGGCGCAGTACAATCTTGGCCTCGCTTACTTCCGTGGCGATGGTGTTGGCCAGGATCAGGTCGAGGCCGCCGTCTGGTTCCACCTGGCCGCCGATGCGGGCGTCGGCGAAGCCCAGTTCGCGCTTGGTCAGATGCACCGGCTGGGACTGGCTCTGCCGCAGGATGACAGCAGGGCGCTGAGCTGGTATCAGCGCGCTGCACAGAAAGGGCACAAGGACGCCCAGGTTCAGGCGAAACGCTTGATGGATCAGGGGGTCGTTGCCGCGAGCGCGCCCGATCCCGTTGCCGAAGCCGCCCGGCAAAAGCCTGAGCCGACTCCCAGCCAGCCCTCAAGTCAGGCTCAGACCGCGGCCCAAGCCGCACAGGCCGATCGTGGGACGAGCCTGGTGACCAAAGGGACAGCGCCTTCCCAGGCGCGCGCAGCCGCAGGCGGCAGCTCGGAAAGCGGTGGCCAGGGGTTCCAGCTTGAATCCAGATTGATTCGACCTGATGAAAGAACAGCCGCACCGCCGGCTGCTTCGGCACCTGCAACAGCCCCTGCAGTGCCGCCGGTACCCCCGCCCTCGGGAAGCCAGGTTGCTGCCCTGCCTGAGAAGCCCGCTTCAAAAACACCTGCACCAAAAACGCCCACAGTTAAAAAGCCCGCAACTCAAGCTGCCGTTCCGGGCACGGCGGCCGCACAAACCGCGGATGCGAGAGGAAGCGGCACCTTTCTGTGGCTTCTCTCCGCGCCGGACGAACAGCAGGCCATGGATCTGCTCCGTGAAGCCGAGACGGACTACGCGGCCGTCCTCGATGGCCAGGACTTGACTCTCATGCCGGGCGAGCAGAGCGCGGAGCGGGCGTTCTATCGACTCGTGGTGGCGGCCTCTTCCAGCGCCGAGGCAACGGAAATCTGTGCGAGGATTCGCGAAATCAATGCGGACGCCTTTTGCGCGACACTGGTGCGTTAGAAGAGTTTTCTAATCTAGCGTATTGAAAACACGATAGTCTTGATGCTTCGCGATAGCGCGTGAAGTTTCTGAAGAATGATGAAAATCCTTGGCCTTGGGGACAAAATGAGTGGTCTGAAATCTAACATTGAATCCGGTGCGCCTCTGTTCGGCTGCTGGATCGAACTTTACTCCGCGTTTGCCACCGAGGTGGTCGTTCAGGCCGGTTATGATTTCCTGCTGGTCGATCTGGAGCACGGGCCAGGGTCTGTGATGGATGCCGCGCTGCAGTTACAGATCGCCGCAGGCAGCGGGTGTCACGGCGTGTGCCGGGTGCCGAAAAACGATGACAGCTGGATCAAGCGGGTACTGGACGTCGGTTTCGACGGGGTCATGATCCCGGCGGTCGACAGCGTCGAGGATGCGCAGCGCGCCGTCTCTTCCTGCCGCTATCCGCCGCTCGGCAAACGCGGCATGGCGGCGGCGATTGTCCGGGCAGCCCGCTACGGCCGGGACTGCTGGGACTACGTGGAAGCCGCCAATCGCGATGTTGTGGTGATCTGCCAGATCGAGTCGGCGCAGGCCGTAGAGGCGGTCGAGGAGATCGCGCGGGTCGAGGGGGTGGACATGCTGTTCGTCGGTCCCGCCGACCTCTCGTCGGATATGGGCTATGTCGGCGAGGTCGATCATCCCGAGGTCATGAAGGCCACTACACGGGTCGAACAGGCTGCGAAGGCGGCCGGTAAGCTGCTTGGTGCCATTCCGACGCCGGGACGAAGTACGCAGGAGCTGAGAGAAGCCGGCTATGACATCATTGTGCCGGGCGCCGATACGATTTTGCTTCGTGACGCCGCCGATGCTCAGGTCGCGAGTTTAAAGTCTGGTATAAGCCCCTGATTCTTTTATAGTATCTCCCGGATTTATGCCTGGCGGGTGGAGGTGAGGATAAAGTGCAGGCGAGTCACGCCGAGCTGATCAGCGTTTCCCAGATGTACAAGGCCGACGCCGCTGCAATGGCGGCCGGCGTTTCCGGGACGACGCTGATGGAGAATGCGGGTCAGGCAATCTTCGACGCCATCGTGGCGCGTTGGAGTTCCGGTCCGGTTCTCGTGCTCTGCGGACCCGGCAACAATGGGGGTGACGGCTTCGTCGTGGCCCGCCTTCTGAAGGCTGCGGGCTGGACGGTGGAGCTGGCGCTTCTCGGCGAGGTTTCGCGTCTGACCGGAGACGCCGCCGTCCATGCGAAGCGCTGGCAGGGGCCGGTGAGCAGCTTTGACCCTTTATTGGTCGACGGCAAAGCCCTGATCATTGATGCGGTCTTCGGCGCCGGCCTGTCACGGCCTCTCGAGGGGCGTGCGGCGATGCTGGTACGGGCCGTAAACCGCGCAGTGGAGGAGGGCGCCACTGAGGTGGTGGCGGTCGATGTGCCGAGCGGGATCTCCGGAGACAGCGGAGCCGAACTGGGAGATCTCTCGCTCAAGGCCGGGCTCACGGTGACCTTCTTTCGTCCAAAAATCGGGCACATGCTGTTGCCTGGCCGGGACGCGGCCGGAGAACTGGTCGTGGCCGATATCGGGATTCCGGACGATGTCCTGGCGAGCCTGAACATCACCTGTCATCTGAATACCCCATCGGTTTGGCGGGACCGCTTTCCGCACCGCACGTCGCGCAGCCACAAATATACCGCCGGGCATGCGTTGGTTTTCGGCGGGAGTGAAATGACGGGGGCGGCCCGGCTGGCGGCACGGGCTGCGCTGCGTATCGGCGCGGGCCTGGTGTCGATTGCGGCGGCACCGAAGGCTCTGCAGGTTTATGCTCTCTCATCTGCCAGTGTGATCACGCTGGCCAGTGAGTCTCTGCAGGATGCTCAAAACCTTCTGCGCGATCCTCGAAAAAACGCGGTTTTGATCGGTCCGGGCTTTGGACTTGGCCCGGAGCTGCGTGACTACGTCCTCACGATCTTGCGGCGGCAGCGGGCCACGGTGCTGGATGCCGATGCTCTGAGCGTCTTTGGACCGGATCCGGAGAGCCTCTTTAAAGCGATCGGCTCCAATGTGGTGCTGACACCCCATGATGGAGAGTTCGCTCAGCTATTTCCGGATATCAAAGGGGACAGACTCACCCGGGCGCGGGCGGCGGCGGAGCGCAGCGGCGCAATCGTGGTGTTAAAGGGCAGTGATAGCGTCATTGCGGCTCCGGACGGGGCCGCGATCATTAATGCCAATGCACCGGCACATTTGGCGACCGCTGGATCAGGCGACGTCCTTGCCGGCCTGATCACGGGGCTCTTGGCGCAGGCGATGCCACCCTTCGAGGCCGCCGGCGCAGCTGTCTGGCTGCACGGTGAATTAGGGAGCCGATTGGGCGTTGGATTGATTTCGGAAGACCTTCCCGAGGCTGTTCCCGGGGTGTTGAATTCGCTTCTAGCGCGTTTTTGACGGCTTTTCCAGGCCGCGCGGCTAGGGTTAATGCAAATTCCTGTCAAATGCGCCGCATCATTAAAAAGTACAATGAATATAGAGCGTTAAGGCTTTTGGCTCGCGTGCCCTGATGGCTTTTCATCCGGCTTCAGAAAGCCGATTAATGTAGAAAAACCAAAGGCAGATTGCATTTAGCTTCTGTTTTAACTCAAGTTTAACAACTCTAGTGCGAAAGTGATAAAAGAGTTTTTCTATGAACTCGGACACCGGCCAAGTAGATCGGCAACAAAGTGATTGTGACTCAGGATGGGACAGTGGTTCAGAATTGACCGGGCGCGACCGGAAGTGAAGGCGGGAGCCGTCTTTCGCTGCCGACTCCCGAGTCAGGTCGTCGAGACCGCCGAGGTCATCGAAGTCGGCCCTGATGCAATGGGCATCCAGCACGTCAAATATAATCTCGTTGTCGCAGGCGGTACTATTTCAAGCTTTGCCGAGATGCGGACCCTTGGTCTTGAGACCTTCGCCAACCGCTACAACGAGCCCGTTCCTGCCACCTGATCAAGTTTTCCCGTTCCGGGAAACATCGGGTTTGGCTGCGCCGTTCATCCTTCACCAATTATCCTCTCATCCGGTTCTGAAGTCTCCTGCCTGCGCGATCACCGATCCGTGACGTTTCATGCGCTTTTTCCCGAAAATCTGATGCAAAACGGGCAAATAAAGGCTTCAAGGCGTTTCCTTGCCCTGAGCCTGTTGCACCCAGCGCGCCGATGTTATACACCGGCGCGTTCGCGCGTCTCGCGGGCGTGGCGGAATTGGTAGACGCACTGGTTTTAGGTACCAGCGGAGAGATCCGTGGGGGTTCAAGTCCCTCCGCCCGCACCACGCGATCGAACGGGAGAGATAAAGCAGGGCTTGCGGGGTCGATCGAAGACCGGCATATCATGCTTCTTTCCTGACAGATCCAACCGCTTGCCTGCGGTTGAGGATGCTTCGCGGTTCGGTGCCGGCTGTATGATTCCCATCTACCGGCGGAATCGAACCTTTTGAATGAACAGTTGTTGATCCGCCCGCCGGCATTCTCGCCGGTGTGAGCCGCGGATGACGAGGAAGACGCGAGAGAGGCCGAGCCGCCAATGCAGGTTACGGAAACACTAGCCGAAGAGCTAAAGCGCGAGTTTACAGTTGTAATCCCCGCTACTGAAATTGACGAGAAGATCGACGGACGTCTCGAGGAGCTCAGCGGGCAGGTGAATCTGCCGGGCTTTCGGCCCGGTAAAGTCCCGATGTCGCTTCTCAAACAACGTTTCGGCAAGTCGGTACTGGGTGAAGTGCTGGAAAAAGCCGTCGCCGACAGCTCGAGCCAGACTCTGAGCGAGCGCAGCCTTCGCCCTGCGATGCAGCCGAAGATCGAGGTGACCTCCTTCGACGAAGGCAAGGATCTCGAATACACCATGTCCGTCGAGCTGCTTCCAGACGTCACGCCCATGGACTTTGCGACCCTGGAAGTCGAGCGCATCAAAGTTCAGGTGCCTGACGGGGAAGTGGACGAGGCTCTGGGGCGCATCGCCGAATCTCATAAGACCTCCAAGCCGCTGGCCAAAGCCCGTAAGTCGAAATCGGGCGATGTGGTCGTGATCGACTTTAAAGGGACGGTCGATGGCGAGGCGCTGCCGGGCATGGCGGCCGACGATCATCACCTGGAGCTCGGATCCAATCAGTTCATCCCGGGTTTTGAAGATCAGCTCGTCGGCGTGAATGCCGGCGACGATGTGGAAGTCAAGGTGACCTTCCCGGATGCTTACGGCAACGACAAGCTCGCGGGCCGGGAAGCTATCTTTGAGGTTAAGGTCAAGGCGATTGAAGAGTCTGTGCCGGCGGAGATCGACGATAAACTGGCGGAATCTCTGGGCGCGGAGAACCTCGAGGGGCTGAAGTCACGGGTGCGCGAGCAGATCGAGGGCGAATACGCCAAGGTTGCCCGTTCGCGCCTGAAGCGGGAGCTGCTCGACAAGCTTGCGGACGGCCATGACTTTGCCGTGCCCGCAGGCATGGTTGACGTCGAGTTCGAGGGTATCTGGAAGCAGGTCGAGGAAGAGCGCCAGAAGGGCGAACTCGATGATGAAGACGCCGGTAAAGATGACGAAGAGCTGAAGGTCGAGTACCGGGCGATCTCGGAACGCCGTGTCCGTCTCGGTCTCCTGTTGTCGGAAGTCGGCAGCAGCAACAACATCGACGTGACCCAGGAAGAGGTTAATCGTGCGCTGTTCGCCGAGGCCCAGAATTATCCGGGCCAGGAGCAGCAGGTTCTTGAGTACTACAAGAATACGCCTGAAGCCCTCGGTAATCTGCGCGCACCAATTTTCGAAGACAAGGTCATCGACTTCATCACGGACCTTGCCAAGGTCACCGAGCGTGAACTGACGCCGGATGAGCTGCGCAAGGAATTCGAGGCCGAATCGGAAGCTGCCGAGGCCGCCGAATCCAAGCCGGCGGCAAAGAAAAAGCCGGCCAAAAAAGCGACAGCGAAAAAAGCGGCGGCTAAATCCGACGATAAAGCCGAAGCCAAGGCTCCTGCGAAGAAGGCGACAAAAAGCGCTAAATCCAAGAAAACCGCGAAGGAATAGCGGAACCTTAAGGATTGCTCGGTGATCCTGTCTTGGTTAATTGTGCGATCCGGCCTATATGACGGTTGCGATGCGGTTTGAGAGATCCGAACGGGGAGGCGATTCGAACGCCGACGAGGCCCCGTTCGGACCTCTTTTGGACGGTTCGTACGTCGGATAAATGACAAGACTTAGGTGGCAGGAATGAGTGACCCACGCGATATTGTAATGAACACCCTGGTGCCTATGGTGGTCGAGCAGACCAGCCGGGGCGAGCGCGCCTACGACATCTATTCGCGCCTTCTCAAGGAGCGGATCATCTTTTTGACCGGGCCGGTCCACGATGGTGTGGCGAGCCTGATTTGCGCTCAGCTCCTGTACCTAGAATCGGAAAACCCAACCAAAGACATCTCTTTCTACATTAACTCGCCAGGCGGCGTCGTTACCGCCGGCCTGGCTATGTACGATACCATGCAGTACATCCGGCCACCGGTTTCCACCGTTTGTATCGGCCAGGCCTCGTCCGCCGGCTCGCTGCTCCTGATGGCCGGCGCTCCGGAGAAACGTTTCGCACTGCCGAATGCCAAGGTCATGGTCCACCAGCCCTCAGGCGGTTTCCAGGGGCAGGCCACGGACATTGAGATCCACGCCCGCGAGATCATCAAGACCCGTGCGCGGCTCAATGAGCTCTATGCTCAGCACACGGGGCAGACGGTGGCTAAGATCGAAGAAGCCATGGAACGCGACAACTTCATGAGTGCCGAAGAAGCCAAGGAATTCGGCCTGATCGATAAGGTGGTCGAGAGCCGCCCCGACTCGAGCGCTGGAGACGGCGACGCAAGCGGTGACAAATAGTTGACGCTGCACTGGCTTGAAGGTGCGTTTTGCAGACGCCATCTCTACAGTGTTAAGGATATGTTGAACGCTCGGGATTATACTGTTCCGAGCGGTCAACCACAGGTTGGTCTTGTGACTGACGGGCTAACCCGGCGATTAAAAATGATAAATTTGTCATTGTGCGCTGGTGGGACGTCTGTCTAACATGATTTGTAATTGAATCGAGCTTCGAGGCGTAACAGCCATGACAAAGTCGAGCGGTAGCGACTCGAAAAATACACTTTATTGTTCTTTCTGCGGAAAGAGCCAACATGAAGTTCGAAAACTCATCGCCGGACCGACGGTCTTTATTTGCGATGAATGCGTCGAGCTTTGCATGGATATCATCCGTGAAGAGCACAAGACGACACTGGTTAAATCCAGTGACGGCGTGCCGACACCCCGTGATATCTGTACGGTCCTTGACGACTACGTCATTGGCCAGTCTCACGCGAAACGCGTGCTGTCTGTGGCGGTGCACAACCACTACAAACGTCTCGCCCATGACACCAAGTCGGCGGACGTCGAGCTGGCCAAGTCCAACATCCTGCTGATCGGTCCGACCGGTTGCGGCAAGACTCTGCTTGCGCAGACCCTGGCGCGCATCCTGGATGTACCCTTCACGATGGCCGATGCGACGACTCTGACCGAAGCGGGTTATGTCGGTGAGGATGTCGAAAACATCATTCTGAAGCTGCTGCAGTCGGCCGACTACAATGTCGAGCGGGCCCAGCGCGGCATCGTCTACATTGACGAGGTCGATAAAATCAGCCGCAAATCCGATAATCCCTCGATCACACGGGACGTCTCGGGTGAAGGTGTTCAGCAGGCTCTGTTGAAGATCATGGAAGGCACCGTGGCTTCGGTTCCGCCTCAGGGGGGGCGCAAGCATCCCCAGCAGGAGTTCCTGCAGGTTGATACCACGAACATCCTTTTCATCTGCGGCGGTGCGTTCGCCGGCCTGGATAAGCTGATCGCGGGCCGCGGCAAAGGGTCTTCAATCGGCTTTGGTGCCGACGTGCGCAGCCCTGAAGAGCGGACCACAGGGGATGTGCTGAAAGAGGTCGAGCCTGAGGATCTGCTGAAATTCGGCTTAATTCCCGAGTTCGTCGGACGTCTGCCTGTCGTGGCCACACTGGAAGATCTGGACGACGACGCGCTGGTCGAAATTCTGACCCAGCCGAAGAATGCTCTGGTGAAACAGTATCAGCGTCTCTTCGAGATGGAAGACATCAGCCTGCAGTTTGCGGACGATGCGCTGAGGGCAATTGCAGCGAAGGCGATCAAGCGCAAAACCGGTGCACGTGGTCTTCGGTCCATTATGGAAGGCATTCTTCTGGAGCCGATGTTTGACCTGCCGAGCCTGGAAGGGGTCGAGGAAATGGTCATCAGCGGCGAGGTCGTCGAAGGCCGTTCGCAACCACTTTACATCTATACAGATCGACGCGACGACGTAGAAAGCAGTGCATAACGAGGTTTTCTCGTGTTTTTTGCAGTGATCACGCCTAGGGGGAGCTGACTTTCAAAAAGCGGCCCAGCCCTTGAAGATTACGGTTTTAACCATCAGATCTTTAGGCGTCAGCCGGGTCAGCGCAAGGCAACCCGGATATCGGCCCGCTCATATCGGGTCGTCGCAAGATTAAAGAGGAAATATGTTGGAAATTCCACGCGGCAATCTCTATCCAGTCCTCCCGTTACGCGACATAGTAGTGTTTCCGCACATGATTGTGCCGCTATTCGTCGGTCGCGAAAAATCGGTGCGGGCGCTGGAAGACGTCATGAAGGACGACAAGCAGATCCTGCTTGTAACTCAGAAAAATGCCGCTCAGGACGACCCGACCCCTGCAGACATCTATTCTGTCGGTACGGTCGGCACTGTGTTGCAGCTGTTGAAACTGCCCGATGGGACCGTCAAGGTGCTGGTCGAGGGCGGGCAACGGGCAAAGATCGCGAAATTTGCCGATTCGGAAGATTTCTTCCAGGCCTATGCCGAGACCATGGACGACGATACGGGCGACGATCGCGAGCTCGATGCCCTGGCGCGTACGGTCGTTTCGCAGTTCGAGCAATACATCAAGCTGAACAAGAAGATTCCGCCGGAGGTGCTGGTTTCGATCAATCAGATCGATGAGCCAAGCAAGCTGGCCGACACCATCGCATCGCACCTGACTCTGAAAATCTCGGAGAAACAGGAGTTGCTCGAGAGCGAGGGCGTGAGCGACCGTCTCGAGAAGGTCTATGCTTTCATGGAAAGCGAGATCGGCGTTCTCCAGGTCGAGAAGCGAATCCGCAATCGCGTCAAGCGGCAGATGGAGAAGACTCAGCGCGAGTACTATCTCAACGAGCAGCTCAAAGCGATTCAGAAGGAATTGGGCGAGGGCGAGGACGGCCGCGACGAACTGGCCGAACTGGAAGAGAAAATCGCCAAGACCAAGCTGACCAAGGAAGCGCGCGAAAAGGCCGTTGCCGAGTTGAAGAAGCTTCGCAACATGAGCCCGATGTCCGCCGAAGCGACGGTCGTCCGCAACTATCTGGATTGGATCGTGTCGATCCCCTGGAAAAAGCGGACCAAGGTCAAAAAAGATATCGTGCACGCCAACGCTGTGCTGGACGAGGATCACTACGGTCTGGAGAAGGTCAAGGAACGCATTATCGAATACCTTGCGGTCCAGCAGCGGATGCAAAAGATCAAAGGTCCGATTCTCTGTCTGGTCGGCCCGCCGGGCGTGGGTAAAACCTCGTTGGGTAAGTCGATCGCCAAGGCAACCGGCCGGAATTTCGTGCGCATGAGCCTGGGCGGCGTCCGCGATGAAGCCGAAGTCCGCGGTCACCGCCGGACCTATATCGGTTCCATGCCGGGCAAGGTCATCCAAAGCATGAAAAAAGCGAAGTCATCCAACCCGCTTTTCCTGCTGGATGAGATCGATAAGCTCGGTGCCGACTGGCGCGGCGATCCCTCGTCCGCCTTGCTTGAAGTGCTGGATCCCGAGCAGAACAACTCCTTCAACGATCATTATCTCGAAGTTGATTATGATCTTTCGGATGTGATGTTCGTAACGACCGCGAACACGCTGCGCATGCCGCAGCCGTTGCTTGACCGTATGGAAGTGATTCGGATTCCGGGCTACACCGAAGACGAGAAGGTTCAGATCGCCGTCCGCTATCTGATTCCCAAGCAGATGAAAGACCACGGCGTCAAAGAAGAAGAGTGGTCGATCACGAACGAAGCCCTGCGCAGCCTGATCCAGCTTTACACCCGCGAAGCCGGCGTTCGTAATCTCGAGCGCGAGATTGCAAATCTGGTGCGTAAGGCGGTCAAGGAAATCGCCCTCGGCGAATCCACAACGGTCGAAGTCAACCCGGAAACCCTCGACAAGTATGCGGGCGTGCCGCGCTATCGTTACGGCGAAGCGGAACAGGAAGACCACGTCGGTGTCTCGACCGGTCTGGCCTGGACCGAGGTCGGTGGCGAGTTGCTGTCGATCGAGGCGGTCACGGTTCCCGGAAAAGGCAAGGTGTCTTCCACCGGTAAACTCGGTGAAGTCATGAAGGAATCGATCCAGGCGGCGGAGTACTACGTCAAAAGCCGTTCGATCGAGTATGGCATCAAGCCGACAGTCTTCGAGCGCAAGGACATTCACGTCCATGTTCCTGAGGGCGCGACTCCGAAAGATGGACCGTCAGCCGGTGTTGCAATGGTCACAGCGATTGTATCGGTGCTCACCGAAAACCCGATTCGCAGCGATTTGGCGATGACCGGCGAAGTGACGCTGCGCGGACGCGTGCTTCCCATCGGCGGGCTCAAGGAAAAGCTGCTTGCAGCCCTGCGCGGGAACATCAAGACCGTGCTGATTCCGCAGGAAAATGAGAAAGATCTTGCCGACATTCCGGACAATGTGAAGCAAGGTCTTGAAATCATTCCTACTTCTGATGTTGATGAAGTGCTGGAACACGCACTTGTCAACAAATTGACGGCCATTGAATGGGTCGAACCTGCCGAAGTTGACGCCGCTCGCGGGGCAGGAAACGACGATGGCCGGAGCGGAGTCATTACCCACTAACTTTGATCCTGAACGCGCGTTAGGGTGAGAGGCAAATTAACTAAAAAAAGCCTCTCAATCCCTAGGTTTTCTCGCGTTTCTTCGATTGACGTTGGGGGTTTTACCAGCTTACACTCCGACCTCCTCAGAGTGGTTTTTCCCATTTCTATTTCCTAAATCCCGACATTTGGAGGGGGTACTAACGTGAACAAAAACGATCTGGTTGCCGTAGTTGCAGAGAACTCAGAACTGTCCAAGGCAGACAGCACCAAAGCTGTTGATGCCGTCTTCGACGCAATCACTTCTTCTTTGAAGTCTGGCGACGAAGTTCGCCTTGTCGGCTTCGGAACTTTTTCCGTTGCACAGCGCGCAGCTTCTGAAGGCCGCAACCCACGCACCGGCGAAAAAATCAAGATTCCTGCGTCCAAGCAGCCGAAGTTCAAGGCTGGCAAAGGTCTCAAGGACGCCGTTAACTAACTCAGAAAAGATTCGCGCTGAGGGCGCCGGCCGTTTTGACCTTTGTCAGGACGGCCGGCGAGCGTTTCTGCCCGCAGGAACGTCGATGCCAAGGTTGACACCTACGATGCATCTTCAGCCGGACTTCTGACTTTGTTTTTGTGTTTTCTTCGTTGTTTCCGCGGGAATGATCCCGTATAGAAACGCCAGGAAGCACTGATGTCGTTGGGCGATTAGCTCAGTTGGTAGAGCATCTCGTTTACACCGAGAGGGTCGGCAGTTCGAGCCTGTCATCGCCCACCAGACATCCAAAGCCGTCACCCCTCCAAGCTGAGTTCGTCTTGTAGCTTATGAGCGGCTTTCACTGCCTAGATTGCTGAGTGTTCCTTCAGCAATCCGGGCTTTCTCCCTCTGTAAGAATTGCTGTACGCATCCCGTTCTTGAAGGGCGGGCGATGCTGTTTTCGGCTGCATGATTGTTCAAACAGTCCCGTCAAGTCTTGCATCCCCGCATATCAGGCTCTCGGTTCCCTCGTCAGGCACTTCGGGCCATGCTGCCGGCGTGGTCGAATATCGGGCAACTGGAGGCCGGAATCTGAAGGCCGGCAACTGGAGCCCAGCATCGCGGCGCGGGAAGCGCTCCGTCTCGTCGTTTGAGTTCAGCCGCGAATCGAAACACCATCTTGAGTGTGGGGGCCTGCCTGCTGACCTTCATGCAGGGAACGAAGTGCGCGGCTGCAGGCTCGGCGCGCGCAGCCGCGAATTGCCATCCGTCTTTCCGGCCCAAATCACGCGGCTTTTAGCCCGGAGGACGCGCCGCTCGGGAGCGCCCGTTCCGGTCGTCTTGGAAGCTTTTATGACGAAAACGAAAAAAGCCGGTGGCCAGCGCTTGACACCTGCTGGGGGAGGGAGTACATCACCGCTGCCCGTTACGGCGGGACCCTTTCAAAGGGGGTGTAGCTCAGTTGGTTAGAGCGCCGGCCTGTCACGCCGGAGGCCGCGGGTTCGAGTCCCGTCACTCCCGCCACTCTTCTCCGAAATTTTTTTTGTTGTGGCGCCGCGGATATCTCACTGCGGTTGAGGCTGCATGAGAGCAAAATCGCTTGTGCGGTGACAGAGAGCCCTGGGTAAACTCGAGTCGCATCAACTCTTCGGGAATTGGATCTACGGTTGGGTTGGGACTAGGCGTTTCATATTGCGGTTGCGTCCCACACACTTCTGCGCTCTCCAAGCAGTGCCAACGCCCTTGTCACAGCCCTAAATTCAGTAAAATTTATCAAAAAAACAATGAATTGTTAGGATGTTAGGGCGGATGATCCGTTCCAGTGCCGGCTGCCCGGATTCTGGGATGCGGATCGGATCAACCGTGGGTTTTTTCGCGCTGCAGCAAAAAAAACCGGCTGGCTGCAATCCTGTTGCGTTTGATGCTTTTCCCGGGCCGGTCTTGGCCCTATATTGCGGCAAATTCACGGCACTCCTTGCCGCAGTGTGGCTGAAGACACAGAGATCCTGGTGTCTATGGCGATAACAAGTCCGAGACGGGCGGCATTGTTACTGCACCAAAGCGTCGAGAGGTTGGCGCGTTTTGTTGGAGATAGAATCGAATGGAAGGCCTGTTAGCGGAATACCTGCCGATTCTGATGTTTATCGGAATTGCCGTGGGGCTCGCCTGCATCATGGTGTTGGCCTCTTATCTTGTCGGACGCCAGCGGCCCGACTCGGAAAAGATTTCTGCCTATGAGTGCGGCTTTGAGGCCTTTGACGACGCACGCAGTAAATTCGACGTCAGATTTTACCTTGTGGCCATTCTCTTCATTATTTTTGACCTGGAAGTCGCGTTTTTATTCCCCTGGGCGGTGTCGCTCGGGGATATCGGCCTATTTGGTTTTTGGTCGATGGTCATCTTCCTGGGCATCCTGACCATCGGATTTATCTACGAGTGGAAAAAAGGTGCCTTGGAGTGGGAGTAAGAGAATGAGTTCCTTAGAGACCGGTGCGCCGGTTCCTCCAGGCCCGCAGCAGGACAAACTGCTCGCGGCCGTCACCGATGAGATCTCCGAAAAGGGGTTTGTCGTCGCCCAGCTGGACAAACTGGCGGCCTGGGCCCAGACCGGCTCGCTCTGGCCTATGTCCTTCGGTCTGGCATGCTGTGCGGTCGAAATGATGCACACGGCCTGCAGCCGGTATGATATGGACCGTTTCGGTATCGTTTTCCGGCCTTCGCCGCGTCAGTCCGACGTGATGATCGTCGCCGGTACCCTGACCAACAAAATGGCGCCTGCGCTGCGCAAGGTCTACGACCAGATGGCGGAGCCCCGCTGGGTGATCTCCATGGGCTCCTGCGCGAATGGTGGCGGATACTATCACTATTCCTATTCCGTCGTGCGCGGCTGCGACCGGATTGTTCCTGTCGACATCTACGTTCCCGGTTGCCCTCCGACCGCAGAGGCTCTGCTGTACGGCATCCTGCAGCTCCAAAAGAAGATTAAGCGCGAAGCCCTGCTGGTTCGTTAGAACCGGCGGTTCCGCCATGACATCTGGCAGATTCCTATGAATGAAGCCCTCAATGATCTCGGTGAATACATCAGCGCGGCGCATGCGCAGCGTTTAGATGGGTTCGACATCGTCGGCGACGAACTGATCATCCATTGCAAGCGCGACGCTATCGTCAAGGTCCTGACTTTTCTCCGGGACGATCAGAATTGCCAGTTCAAGCAATTGATGGACGTCACGGCCGTGGATTTCCCGGCCCGTGAAGAACGCTTCGACGTGGTCTACCATCTGCTGTCGCTGAAGCTCAATCAGCGCATCCGGGTCAAGCTGGTCACCGACGAGACGGGCCTCGTGCCCTCGGTCGCGGAGGTCTTCTCCTCGGCGATCTGGTACGAGCGGGAAGTCTGGGACATGTATGGCATCTACTTCGGCGACCACCCGGATCTGCGCCGCATGCTGATGGACTATGGCTTTGAGGGCCATCCTCTGCGTAAGGATTTTCCCCTGACCGGATATGTCGAAGTTCGCTATGACGAGACGCAGAAGCGGGTCGTCTACGAACCGGTCAAGCTGACTCAGGAATATCGCACCTTCGATTTCATGTCGCCCTGGGAGGGTATGCTGCACCTGCCCGGAGACGAAAAGGCCGAAACGGACAACGGCGAAGAGGGAGCCGCCTGATGGCTGAACAACAGATCAAGCCGATGACGCTCAACTTCGGGCCCCAGCATCCGGCGGCCCACGGTGTGTTGCGCCTGGTGCTCGAAATGGACGGTGAGATTATCGAGCGCGCAGATCCTCATATCGGTCTGCTGCACCGGGGCACCGAGAAACTGATCGAGCATAAGACCTACCTTCAGGCCGTGCCGTACTTCGATCGGCTGGATTACGTCTCGCCTATGAACCAGGAGCATGCTTTTGCCCTGGCCGTCGAGAAGCTGCTCGCTATCGAGGTGCCGAAGCGCGGTCAGTACATCCGGGTGCTTTATTGCGAGATCGGCCGGATCCTCAATCATCTGCTCAACATCACGACCTTCGCCATCGACGTTGGCGCGATGACCCCGATCCTCTGGGGCTTCGAGGAACGCGAGAAGCTGATGGAGTTTTATGAGCGGGCCTGTGGCGCGCGGCTCCATGCGGCTTACTTCCGCCCCGGCGGCGTGCACCAGGACCTGCCCGCCGGGCTGCTCGAGGATATTGCGGCCTTCTGCAAGACCTTCCCGAAGGTCATCGACGACATGGAAGGTCTGCTGACCAATAACCGGATCTTCCGGCAGCGCACGGTAGACATCGGCGCGGTGACCCGTGAAGAGGCCAGCGATTGGGGCTTCTCCGGTGTCATGCTGCGCGGCTCGAACGTCCCTTGGGACCTGCGTAAGGCACAGCCTTATGACTGCTATGAAGAACTGGATTTCGACATTCCGGTCGGCAAGAACGGTGACTGCTTTGACCGTTACCTCTGCCGGATTGAGGAAATGCGCCAGTCCGTCCGTCTGATGGAGCAGTGCATCGATAAGATGCCCGATGGCCCGGTGATGACGACCGATCACAAGATCACACCACCGCGCCGCGGCGAAATGAAGCAGTCGATGGAAGCGCTGATCCATCACTTTAAACTCTATACCGAGGGCTACCATGTGCCGCCGGGCGAAACCTACACCGCGGTTGAAGCGCCCAAGGGTGAGTTCGGTGTGTTCCTGATATCCGACGGCAGCAACAAGCCCTACCGCTGCAAAATCCGCGCGCCCGGGTTTGCGCATTTGGCGGCCATGGACTACATGTGCCGCGGCCATATGCTGGCGGACAGTGTCGCCATTTTGGGATCAATGGATATCGTGTTCGGCGAGGTCGACCGATGAAGGTTACGAGTTACGCGGAAGGGAATGTCGGGGACTTTTCCTTCACGCCCGAAAATCTGGACGTCGCGAAAAAATTCGTCGGGCGTTATCCCGAAGGCCGTCAGGCCAGTGCAGTGATTGCACTGCTGGATCTGGCGCAGCGTCAGAACGGCGGCTGGTTGTCCGGCGATGCCATTGCCTACGTCGCCAATTACCTGGAAATAGCGCCCATGCGCGCGTTCGAGGTGGCCAGTTTTTATTCCATGTTCAACCTGAAACCGGTGGGCAAGCACTTCATTCAGGTCTGCCGTACGACGCCCTGTTGGCTGCGCGGGTCCGACGGCCTGTCGGAAGCCTGCAAAAAGAAGCTGGGCGTGAAGTTCGGCGAGGTGACCGAAGACGGTCTGTTCTCCGTGATCGAAGTTGAGTGCCTGGGCGCCTGCGCGAACGCGCCGATGGTTCAGATCAACGACGACTACTACGAAGATCTGACGCCCGAGCGTATGGAAGAAATGATCGACGAGTTGCGCGCGGGAAAAGAGATCCCGGTCGGGTCGCAAATCGGCCGTTTGACCTCCGCCCCCGAAGGCGGACCTCAGACGCTGCAGGATCTGCCGCCCTTCGACGGTAAGGCCGTGAAGATGGAGCCGGAGGTACCGGTAGCCGTGATCGTGCCGAGTGGAGAGGAAGGCTGATGCTGAACGATACCGACCGCATCTTTACGAACCTCTATGGACAGCACGACTGGGGCGTCGAGGGCGCCATCGAGCGTGGCATCTGGGACGATACCAAAAGCCTGCTGGCCATGGGCCGCGAGGATATCGTCGAGGAGATCAAGGCTTCGGGCCTGCGCGGACGCGGCGGCGCCGGTTTCCCAGCGGGGATCAAGTGGTCCTTCATGCCTAAGGAAAGCGATGGCCGTCCGGCTTACCTGGTGGTCAACGCTGACGAATCTGAGCCGGGATCCTGCAAAGACCGCGAGATCATGCGCAACGATCCGCACCGGCTGCTGGAAGGCTGCCTGGTCGCTGGTTTCGCCATGGGCGCGCAGGCTTGCTACATCTATATCCGTGGTGAGTACTACCTCGAATCGCAGCGCTTGGAAGCCGCGGTCGAACAGGCCTATGCCAAGGGCTTCCTGGGCAAGAATGCCTGCGGTTCCGGTTACGACTACGATCTCTACATTCATCGCGGCGCGGGTGCTTACATCTGCGGCGAGGAAACGGCCTTGCTGGAGAGTCTGGAAGGCAAGAAGGGCCAGCCCCGCCTGAAACCACCGTTCCCGGCAGCCGTCGGTCTTTACGGCTGCCCGACGACGGTGACCAATGTCGAGACCATTGCCGTTTCGCCGACCATCCTGCGCCGTGGCTCGGAATGGTTCGCGGGCTTCGGACGCCAGAACAACGCGGGTACTAAGATCTACAGCATTTCCGGCCACGTAAATAAGCCCTGCAACGTCGAAGAATCGATGAGTATCCCCTTGAAGGAGCTGATCGAGAAGCATGCCGGCGGCGTGCGCGGCGGCTGGGACAATCTGCTTGCGGTGATCCCGGGCGGATCCTCGGTGCCGATGCTGCCGAAATCGATCTGCGACACGGTTCTGATGGATTTTGACGCCCTGCGGGAGGTCAAGTCGGGCCTGGGCACGGCGGCGGTCATCGTTATGGACAAATCGACCGACATCGTCGAGGCGATTGCCCGTCTGTCGCACTTCTACATGCATGAAAGCTGCGGCCAGTGCACGCCCTGCCGGGAAGGGACCGGTTGGATGTGGCGCGTCATGACCCGCATGGTCAAGGGTGAGGCGGATGTCGATGAGATCGATACGCTGCTCGATGTGACCTATCAGGTCGAAGGCCATACCATCTGCGCACTCGGCGATGCGGCTGCCTGGCCGATCCAGGGTTTGATCCGCCACTTCCGTCCCGAACTGGAGCGCCGGATCCTCGAATACAAGACGTCCAAACAGGCAGCGGCGGAATAGGAGACCTTTATGCCGAAGCTGACCATCGACGATCGCGAGATCGAGGTCCCCAACGGACTGACGGTTCTCCAGGCCTGCGAACTGGCCGGTGTCGAGATTCCCCGTTTCTGCTATCACGAGCGGCTTTCGGTGGCCGGCAACTGCCGTATGTGCCTGGTCGAGATGGAGCGCGCGCCCAAGCCGATCGCCTCCTGCGCGATGCCGGTGGGCGAAGGCATGGTGATCAAGACCGATACGCCGACGGTCCACAAAGCCCGCAAGGGTGTGATGGAGTTTCTGCTGATCAACCACCCGCTGGATTGCCCGATTTGCGATCAGGGCGGCGAGTGCGATCTGCAGGATCAGGCCATGGCCTTCGGCTTCGACCGCAGCCGCTACACCGAGAACAAGCGTGCGGTTAAAGAGAAGTACATGGGCCCGCTGATCAAGACGATCATGACCCGTTGCATTCAATGCACCCGCTGTGTCCGTTTCTCTACGGAGATTGCCGGCGTCGAGGAGATCGGCCTGGTTAATCGCGGCGAGCACGCGGAGATCACGACTCTGGAGAAGGCGGTCGATTCGGAGCTTTCGGGCAATCTGGTCGATGTTTGCCCGGTGGGTGCCCTGACATCCAAACCCTATGCCTTTTCCGCGCGCCCCTGGGAGTTGCGAAAGACCAACTCCGTGGACGTCATGGATGCGGTCGGCTCGAACATCCGGGTCGATACCCGGGGCAGGGAAGTCATGCGGGTGCTGCCGCGGCTGCATGAAGACGTCAACGAAGAGTGGATTGCCGACAAGACGCGCCACGCCTGTGACGGTCTGGGCCGGCAGCGGATCGATCAGCCCTACGTCCGGCGCGATGGAAAACTGACTCCGGCGTCCTGGGAAGAGGCCTTTAGTGCCATTGCGGCCAAGGTGAAGAGCCTCTCCGGCGAGAAGATGGCCGCCATTGCGGGCGATCTTTGCGATGCCGAGTCCATGTTTGCGCTGAAGCAGCTCATGAACGGCCTGGGATCGGAGAACCTGGATTGCCGTCAGGACGGGGCGAAACTCGACAGCTCGACACGCGCTGCTTACATCTTCAACAGCGGTATCGCCGGGATCGAAGAGGCCGATGCGGTGCTGCTCGTGGGCACGAACCCCCGCTGGGAAGCCCCGCTGATCAATGCGCGCCTGCGTAAACGCTTCCTGGCGTCTGGTCTGAAGGTCGCCGCGATCGGCGCGCAGGCGGATCTCTCCTATCCTGTCGAATATCTGGGAGCCGGTGGCGAGACCTTGAAGGATGTCGCCGAGGGACGCAGTTCCTTCTCCGACGTGCTCAAGAACGCAGAGCATCCCATGATTATTGTCGGCATGGGGGCCTTGGCACGTGCGGACGGCGGTGCTGTTCTGGCACTGACCCGCAAGATCGCCGATGACTTCGGTATGGTCTCGGGCGACTGGAACGGCTTTAACGTTCTGCATAGGGCTGCGGCGCGCGTCGGCGGCCTGGATGTCGGCTTCCTGCCGGGCGAGGCCGGACGGGATCTGGAGGGCATTCTCGACGGGGCCGGGAAGGGCGAAATCGAACTGGTCTACCTGTTGGGCGCCGACGAGCTGGATATGGAGCGCCTGGGTAAGGCCTTCGTGGTCTATCAGGGGCATCACGGCGACGCCGGAGCCCATCGCGCCGACGTGGTCCTGCCGGGCGCGGCCTACACCGAAAAGAACGGCACCTACGTCAACACCGAGGGCCGGGTTCAGCTCGGCCGTCTGGCCGGTTTCCCGCCGGGCGATGCGCGCGAGGACTGGACGATCCTCAGGGCGCTGTCCGCTCAGGTGGGCGAGGCTCTGCCTTACGACAATCTGGGTCAGTTGCGCGCGAAGCTGATTGAAGCCAATCCGGTTTTCGCTGTGATGGACGAAGCGCAGCCGGGAAGCTGGAAGGTCTTTGGATCCGAGGGGGATCTGGCTTCGGCGCCGTTCGTTTCGCCGGTTACGAATTACTACATGACAGATCCGATCAGCCGGGCTTCGGATACCATGGCAAAGTGCACCGAGACCTTCGTGCTCGGGAAGCAAGAGGGGGCAACCGGAACCGATGGCTGAATTCTGGACCGGCTACGGACTGCCGACAGTCATAATCGTCGCTCAGATCTTCGCGATCATCATTCCTCTGCTCGGGGCGGTCGCCTATCTGACTTACGCGGAGCGCAAGGTGATCGGCGCGATGCAGCTGCGCAAGGGGCCCAACGTGGTCGGCCCCTTCGGTCTTCTGCAGCCGCTGGCCGACGGCGCGAAACTCTTCTTCAAGGAGACGATCCTGCCGGCGGGGGCGAACAAGGTCGTCTTCGTCATGGCGCCGATGCTGACTTTCGTTCTCGGTCTCATCGCCTGGGCCGTTATCCCCTTTGATTACGGCGTTGTGCTCGCGGACATCAACGTCGGTATTCTCTATCTTTTTGCTATCTCTTCGCTGGGCGTTTACGGCGTGATCATGGCCGGTTGGGCCTCGAACTCGAAGTATCCTTTCCTGGGCGCGCTGCGCTCGGCGGCGCAGATGGTGTCCTACGAAGTCTCCATGGGCTTCGTCATCATCACGGTGTTGATTTGTGTGGGGTCCTTGAACCTGACGGATATCGTCATGGCGCAAGAGAACCTCTGGTTTGCGATCCCGCTGCTGCCCATGTTCGTGATCTTCTTCATCTCGATCCTGGCGGAAACCAACCGCTCGCCTTTCGATCTGCCCGAGGGCGAGTCGGAACTGGTGGCGGGTTTCTTCGTCGAGTACTCCTCGATGACCTTTGCGCTCTTCTTCCTGGGCGAATACGCCAACATGATCCTGATGAGCGCGATGACGGTGATCCTCTTTCTGGGAGGCTGGCTGCCGCCGCATGAGATTCTGGGCTTTATTCCGGGGCCGATCTGGTTCTTTGCGAAGATCGCCCTGGTGCTCTTCTGCTTCCTGTGGGTTCGGGCCACCTTCCCACGTTATCGCTACGACCAGTTGATGCGGCTGGGCTGGAAAGTCTTCCTGCCGTTCTCGCTCTTCTGGGTGGTTCTGACGGCCGGTGTGGTCGTCGCGTTCGATCTGCTGCCGAAGTGAGTCGGGCAATGCAGTTGGATCCGGCGCTCAATGCGTTTGAAAGTGAGAGGTAAGGCGAATGGCTTTTCTCGACCGCACAGCCCGCAGCTTTCTTCTGGGTGAGCTGATTTCCGGTATGAGCCTGACCTTGAAGTACTTCTTCAAGCCGAAGGTGACCTTGAACTATCCCTTCGAGAAGGGGCCATTGTCGCCGCGTTTCCGGGGTGAGCATGCCCTGCGCCGCTACGCCAACGGGGAAGAGCGCTGCATCGCCTGCAAGCTCTGCGAAGCGGTGTGTCCGGCACAGGCCATCACCATTGAAGCTGAACCGCGTGAAGACGGCAGCCGCCGCACGACACGCTATGACATTGACATGACGAAGTGCATCTACTGCGGTTTCTGCCAGGAAGCCTGTCCGGTGGACGCGATCGTCGAGGGGCCGAACTTCGAGTTCGCGACGGAAACCCGCGAGGAGCTTTTCTACAACAAGGAAAAGCTGCTCTCGAACGGCGACCGTTGGGAAACGGAGATCGCACAAAATCTGGCGCAGGACGCGCCATACCGTTAAGCAGCAGCAAAAAGCGGCCGGCGCAAAGGCGGGCCGCGTTGCTGGGGGGAATTCGATCTTGAGTACTTGCCGCATATCGGTCCTGCGGAAAGCCGTATCCAGAGGACTAGAAACATGATCGTCGAGGCGCTTGTATTTTACATGTTCGCCGCAGTCACGGTTGCTGCCGGCGTTATGGTCGTCTCGGCGCGTAACCCCGTGCATTCCGTGCTGTTCCTTATTCTGGCGTTTTTCAATGCCGCCGGACTTTTCGTGCTGATGGGTGCGGAGTTCCTGGCGATGATCCTGGTGGTCGTTTACGTCGGCGCCGTGGCGGTGTTGTTCCTCTTCGTGGTGATGATGCTGGACATCAACTACGCGGTCATGCGGCAGGGGTTTCTGCAGTATCTGCCGGTCGGTCTGCTGATCGGCCTGGTCCTGCTGGTCGAGCTGGCCCTGGTCGGCTTCTCCTGGGTTGCAACCACCCCGGACTTGCCGACCCCTCTGACGGGCGTGCCAATTCCGCCGATCGATCAGGTCCACAACACGCAGGCGCTCGGAAAGGTGATCTATACCAAGTACGCCTACCTTTTCCAGATGGCGGGGCTGGTCTTGCTGGTTGCCATGGTCGGGGCGATTGTCCTGACCCTGCGCCATCGTGAGGGCGTCCGCCGCCAGTCGATCGCCGATCAGGTTTCCCGGACACGGGAAGAGGCTGTCGAAGTCAAGGACGTACCGAGCAGGAGCGGGGTGTAAGCGATGTTGGAAATCGGCCTTGAGCACTATCTGAGCGTCGCAGCGATTCTCTTTACCCTGGGGATCTTCGGCATCTTCCTGAACCGCAAAAACGTGATCATCATCCTGATGTCGATCGAGCTGATGCTGCTCGCGGTCAACATCAACCTGGTCGCCTTCTCGACCCATCTCGGGGATCTGGTCGGACAGGTGTTTGCCTTGTTCGTGCTGACCGTTGCGGCTGCTGAGGCCGCCATCGGCCTTGCGATCCTGGTGGTCTACTTCCGAAACCGCGGCTCGATTGCGGTTGAAGATATCAACATGATGAAGGGCTGAGGCGCCGTTATGGACGTACTAATTGTCGGCCTACCGTTGGCCGGAGCGATCATAGCAGGACTGTTTGGCCGCATGATCGGGGACCGTGGCTCTCAGGTCGTGACCTGCCTCTTCATGTTGATTGCGGCGGCTCTTTCCGTGGTGGTGTTCTTCGATGTCGCGATCGGCGGCAACGCCCGCACGACCGAACTCTTCACCTGGATCGATTCGGGCGACTTTGAGCTCTCCTGGGCCTTGAAGGTAGACACTCTGACCGCGGTCATGCTGGTGGTGGTCAATGGCGTGTCCTCCATGGTGCACGTTTATTCCGTCGGCTACATGTCACACGACAAGCACCGCCCGCGCTTTTTCGCCTATCTGAGCCTTTTCACCTTCTTCATGCTGATGCTGGTGACGGCGGACAACTTCGTTCAGATGTTCTTCGGCTGGGAAGGTGTCGGTCTGGCGTCGTACCTGCTGATCGGCTTCTGGTACGAAAAGCCCACCGCCTGCGCGGCAGCCATCAAGGCCTTCCTGGTTAACCGGGTCGGCGACATCGGCTTTGCCCTGGGCATCATGGGCGCGTTCGTGCTGTTCGGCGCGGTCGGCTTCGATCAGGTCTTCTCGGCGGTTGAAGGGCAGGCGGATGCGCAGTTCACCTTTATCGGGATCGAAGGGCACGCCCTGACGATCATCTGTATCCTGCTCTTCATCGGTGCCATGGGTAAATCGGCGCAGCTCGGGCTGCATACCTGGCTGCCGGACGCCATGGAGGGGCCGACGCCTGTTTCCGCGCTGATCCATGCGGCGACCATGGTGACGGCGGGTGTCTTTATGCTCGCGCGGCTCTCGCCGATGTTCGAATATGCGCCGATCGCCCTGGAGATCGTGACCTATGTCGGCGCCGCGACGGCCTTCTTCGCCGCGACGGTCGGCCTGACCCAGACCGATATCAAGCGGGTGATCGCCTATTCAACCTGTTCGCAGCTCGGCTACATGTTCTTTGCGCTCGGGGTCTCGGCCTACGGCGGCGCGATCTTCCATCTCTTCACGCATGCTTTCTTCAAAGCGCTCCTGTTCCTGGGGGCGGGCTCGGTGATCCACGCCATGTCCAATGAGCAGGACATGCGCAACATGGGCGGTATCTACAAACTGGTCCCCTACACCTACATCCTGATGTGGATCGGGTCCCTGGCCCTGGCGGGGATCTTTCCGTTCGCTGGATACTTCTCCAAGGATCTGGTGCTGGAAGCGGCCTATGCCGATCACTCCCTGCATGGCGGCTTCGCCTTCTGGCTGGGTATCGCCGCGGCCTTCATGACCGCATTTTATTCGTGGCGTCTGCTCTTCATGACTTTTCACGGAAAGCCGCGGGCGAGCAACGAGGTCATGTCCCACGTCCATGAATCGCCCATGGTCATGATGATCCCGCTGCTGGTGCTGGCCGTCGGCGCGATTTTCTCGGGCATGCTTGGCTACAGCTACTTTGTCGGCGATAACCGTTTCGAATTCTGGGGCGAGGCACTCTTCGTGCTGCCGGCCAATGACACCATCGAGGCGGTGAAGAACATTCCCGGCTGGGTGCCCTGGGCGCCCCTCGTGATGGCGGTTAGCGGGATTGCCCTGGCCTGGCTCTTCTACATCGCCAAGCCGGACCTGCCGCAGACCTTCGCCAGAGTCTTCCGGCCGCTCTACGCCTTCTCCTTCAACAAGTGGTACTTCGACGAGCTTTACGATGCGCTCTTCGTCCGGCCCGCCATGGCGCTGGGCGTCAAATTCTGGAAGGCCGGAGACCGCGCGATTATCGACGGTTTCGGTCCGGACGGCGTCGCTGAGTCGACCCGGAGCCTCTCGCGGCGGATTTCGGCCCTGCAGACCGGCTACGTCTACCACTACGCTTTTGCCATGCTGATCGGCGTTGTCGCGCTGGTGACCTGGTACTTCCTTTTCCAGGTTGGAATGTGATCCCATGACTGATCAGATCCTCTCCATCATCACCTTCCTGCCGCTGGTGGGCGTCTTCTTCATCCTGGTGTTTATCCGGGGCGACGAAGAGGCTGTGGCACGCAACGCCCGCTATACGGCGCTTTGGACCTCCCTGGTCACCTTCGCGGTTTCGCTTACGCTCTGGTTCGGTTTCGACCGGGGAACCGCGGAATTCCAGTTCGTCGAGGAATACGAGTGGATTCCGTCGCTCGGCCTGACGTACCGCATGGGTGTGGACGGTATCTCGGTTCTCTTCGTGCTGCTCTCCACGCTTCTGACCCCGCTGTGCATTCTGGCCAGCTGGGACTCGGTCAAGACCCGCGTGCGGGAGTACATGGTGGCCTTCCTGGCGCTCGAGACCCTGATGGTCGGCATGTTCTGCGCGCTCGACTTCATGCTCTTCTATGTATTCTTCGAGGGCGTGCTGATCCCGATGTTCCTGATCATCGGCATCTGGGGTGGCGCCCGCCGGGTCTATGCGGCCTTCAAGTTCTTCCTCTACACGCTGCTGGGCTCCGTCCTGATGCTGCTCGCCATCATGGCGATCTACTTCCAGACCGGCACCATGGATATCGTGACACTGATCTCGGAAGCCAGTATCCCCGGCAACATGCAGCTCTGGCTGTGGCTGGCCTTTTTTGCATCCTTCGCGGTAAAGGTGCCGATGTGGCCGGTTCATACCTGGTTGCCGGACGCGCACGTCGAGGCGCCCACGGCAGGCTCGGTGATCCTGGCCGGTGTGCTGCTGAAAATGGGCGCCTACGGCTTCCTGCGCTTCTCGCTGCCGATCATGCCGGAAGCCTCCGAGTACTTTACGCCGCTGGTCTTCACGCTGTCGGTGATCGCGGTGATCTATACCTCTCTGGTCGCTCTGGCCCAGGAGGATATGAAAAAGCTGATCGCCTATTCCTCGGTCGCGCATATGGGTTTTGTGACCATCGGCATCTTTACGATGAACCAGCAGGGCATCGAGGGCGCGATCTTCCAGATGCTCTCCCACGGCATCGTCTCGGGCGCGCTCTTCCTCTGTGTCGGTGTGATCTACGACCGGATGCATACGCGCGAGATCGATCGCTACGGCGGTCTCGTCGAACGCATGCCGGCCTATTCGGTCATCTTCATCGTCTTCACCCTGGCGTCGGTGGGCCTGCCGGGAACCGGCGGTTTCGTCGGCGAGTTCCTGATCCTGGTCGGGGCTTTCCAGGCCAATACCTGGGTGGCGCTTCTGGCCGCCAGCGGCATGGTTCTGGGTGCGGCCTACATGCTCTACCTCTATCGCCGGGTCATCTTCGGAAGCCTGACCAAGGAGGATCTGAAGACGATTCTCGACATGAACTGGCGGGAGAAGGCGGTTTTCGCGCCGCTCGTGATCATCGTGCTTTGGATGGGAATTTACCCCGTGTCCTTCCTGGATGTGATGTCGGTCTCGGTGAGCAACCTCATCGACAATTATAACCAATCCCTGGCGGCCTCGGACGGCGTGTCCCTGGCCAGCCTCTGGTCCGGCAAATAGGGGCGAGGATACGGATATGATCACCGCTGATCTCATGGCTATACTGCCGGAACTCTTCCTTGTTTGCTCCGCGATCGCGCTCCTGATGCTGGGTGTATTCCGCGGCAACGGCTCCACCCAGCTGGTCTCAAGTCTCTCGGTTCTGGCCCTGGTGGTGACCTTTGCCCTGATTCTGCTGCCTGCGCGGCCCGAAGGCGTTGTGTTTGGCGGCTTGCTTACGATTGACGGCTTTGGCGACTTCATGAAGCTGCTGGTGCTCATTGGAACCGGCGTTTCGATCATTATCTCGCAGCGCTTTATCCAGCGCGAAGACATGGCCCGCTTTGAGTTCCCGGTTCTGATGCTCTTTGCCACCGTAGGCATGCTGGCCATGATCTCGGCGAACGACCTGATTGCGCTATACATGGGCCTGGAGCTGCAGAGCCTCTCGCTCTACGTGGTCGCGGCGTTCCGGCGCGATAACCTGCGTTCGAGCGAAGCCGGCCTGAAGTATTTTGTGCTGGGCGCTCTGTCGTCCGGCATGCTGCTGTACGGCAGTTCCATGATTTACGGCTTTGCCGGGACGACTAATTTCGACGGTATCGCCCGGGTCTTCGAGATCAGCGGTGCGGATGTCTCCATCGGCCTGATCGTCGGTCTGGTCTTCCTCTGCGCGGGCCTGGCCTTCAAGGTCTCCGCCGTGCCCTTCCACATGTGGACGCCGGATGTTTATGAGGGCGCGCCGACGCCTGTCACCGCCTTCTTTGCCACCGCGCCCAAGATTGCGGCCATGGCGCTCTTCATCCGGGTGCTGATCGAGCCCTTCGGCGGACTCTTCGATCAGTGGCAGCAAATCGTCGTCGCCGTCTCGATCGGTTCGATGATCCTGGGCGCCTTCGCGGCGATCAACCAGAAAAACATCAAGCGCCTGATGGCCTACAGCTCCATCGGCCATATCGGTTACGCGCTGATCGGCCTGGCCAGCGGCACGGAAGCCGGCATCAGCGGCATCGCGATCTACCTGACCATCTACATCTTCATGAACCTGGGCACCTTCGCCTGCATTCTCTGCATGCGTCAGAAGGACCGGATGGTTGAGGGGATCGATGACCTGAAGGGCCTCAGCAAGACCAATCCGATGATGGCGCTGGCGCTCGCGATCTTCATGTTCTCCATGGCCGGCATCCCGCCGCTCGCGGGTTTCTTCGGCAAGCTCTACATCTTCCTGGCGGCCATCGACGCCCAGCTCTATACGCTGGCGGTGATTGGTGTTCTGACCTCGGTCGTGGGCGCGTTCTATTATCTGCGTATCATCAAGCTGATGTACTTTGACGAGCCCTCTGAATCCTTCGATACGCCGATCGGCCGGGAGATGACGGCTGTTCTGGTGATCACCGGTGTCTTTACGCTGCTGTTTTTCGTCATTCCCGGTCCGGTGGTCGAGAGTGCCGGGGCCGCCGCCGCGACCCTGTTCCCGGGATGATCTCCGGCCCGTCCGGAATCGCGCCGGCAGCTTTGCCGGCCTTGCCACCGGGTTTTAACCTGATCGTGCTCGATAGCGTCGGGAGCACCAACGACGAAGCCCGCCGCCTCGCCGAGGAGGGCGCCGCCCATGGCACCATTGTATGGGCCGGCGAGCAGACCAAGGGCCGGGGCCGCCAGGGCCGCAGCTGGACCAGTCCGCGCGGCAATCTCTATCTTTCCATCGTTCTGCGGCCGGACTGCGCCCCGAGCGAGGCGGCCCAGCTCAGCTTTGTAGCCTGTGTGGCCCTTGGCGAAGCCATCTCAAACTTGGCCGGAAGCCGCGTCGAGGTTACCTATAAGTGGCCCAATGACGTGATGTTCAACGGCAAAAAGGGTGTGGGCCTGCTGCTGGAATCCAAATCGACTCCCGCCGGAGAAGTGGATTGGGTCATCGTGGGCATGGGAACCAATATCGAGCATTTCCCCGAGGACGCCCGTTACCCCGCCAGTTCGCTTCGAAAGGAAGGGGCGCCAGCGTCGCTGGTGGCTGCGACACTGCTCCAGGAACTGGCGCGCCAGCTCGAAACCTGGCTGGATGTCTGGCGCAAACGCGGTTTCGGGGATATTCGCGCGGCCTGGAAACAGCGCGCGCAGGGGGTGGGACGTTCGATCGAGGTGCGCCTGCCCAATGAGACTCTGACCGGTGTGTTCGGCGATCTGGATCATGATGGGGCGCTGATCCTGAAACTCGAAGATGGCCGGACCAGGACCATTACCGCGGGAGATGTCTTTCCTCACAGCTGATAACGGGCCATATAACAGGTTCGGGGAGCTACCGCTGAGCGTTCTCGGGCGGTGCTGCTGAGAGGGTGGATCGGAGACGACACATGCTTCTGACTATTGATTCCGGAAACACCAACGCGGTTTTTGCCGTCTATGACGGCGAGACGCGGCGGGGCGTCTGGCGGGCCTCCAGCGATCCGCGCAGAACCGCGGATGAATACGCGGTCTGGCTGACCCAGTTGATGGCCCTGGAAGGTCTTACCCTGAAGGACATCACGGGCTCTATCATCGCCAATGTGGTGCCCGCGGCGCGCTTCAGCCTGCGCAAGCTCTGTAATCAGTATCTTGGATCGGAACCTCTGGTCATCGGCGAAGCGAACGTCGATCTGGGCATAGAGAACCGCATTGACCGGCCCCAAAGTGCTGGTGCCGACCGGCTTGTGAATGCGGTCGCCGCGCACCATCTCTATGGCGGTCCGGCCATCGTGATCGACTTCGGGACCGCAACGAACTTCGATATCGTCGCCGCGGACGGCGCTTACGAAGGGGGTGTGATTGCCCCCGCAGCTCAGCATTCCGTCGACGCATTGTATCGGGTTGCTGCCCAGTTGCCCCGCGTTGCGATCGAACGCCCGGCCAATGTGATCGGCAAGGACACGGTACCGGCCATGCAGTCGGGCATATTCTGGGGCTATGTCGGGCTGATCGAGGGGCTGGTGAAGCGTATCAAGGATGAGTACGGGCAGGAGATGAAGGTGATTGGCACCGGAGGTCTCGCGCCGATCTATGCAGCGGCGACCGATGCCATAGAATTGGTTGATCAGGACCTGACCTTACGCGGCTTAAACCTCATTTACCGCGAAAATCAGAACGGATGACCCAGAGTGGATAACCCAGAGTGGATAACCCAGAGTGGATAACCCTGAACGGATGACTTTGTGCCCTTAGACAGCAAAGCGGCGAAAATGAAGGCCGACGAACTCTTCTTCCTGCCTCTGGGCGGGGCGGGCGAGATCGGGATGAACCTGAACCTCTATGGCCATGGCGATCAGTGGCTGATGGTCGATCTGGGCATCACCTTCGCGGGACCCGAGTTACCCGGCGTCGATGTCCTGATGCCGGACCCGCGCTTTATTGTCGAGCGGCGCGATCAACTGGCGGGCCTGCTGCTGACCCACGCCCACGAAGATCACATCGGTGCGGTTCCCTATCTTTGGAAGCAACTACGTTGCCCCCTCTATGCGACGCCCTTCACCCGCTCCATGCTGGAGCGCAAGCTGAAGGAAGCCGGGCTTTTCGAGGCGGCGCCGATCACCGAGATTCCCATGTCGGGACGTGTCTCCATCGGCAAGTTCGATATCGAACTGATTACCCTGACCCATTCGATCCCCGAGCCCAATGCGGTCGTGATCCGCACGGCGGCGGGAAACGTCCTGCACACGGGCGACTGGAAGCTCGACGACGACCCTCTGGTCGGCGACAACTTCGACGAGGCGCGTCTGAAGGCTCTGGCCGACGAAGACATCCTCGCCATGGTGTGCGATTCGACCAACGCACTCAATGCGGAGGAAACCGGTTCTGAAAGCGAGGTCCGCGAGCACCTGATGGAGCTGGTCGGCGGGCTGGAACAGCGGGTCGCCATTGCCTGTTTCGCCAGCAACGTGGCCCGCTTCGAGACCATCGTGCGCGCGGCAGAAGCCCATGGACGGCGGGTCGCTCTTTTGGGCCGCTCCATGCACCGTATCCACGAGGCGGCGCGGGAGAACGGCTACATGCCCGATTTGCCGCCTTTCCTGTCGGAAAAAGACATCGATTACCTGCCGCGCAACGAGGTTCTTTTGCTCTGCACCGGCAGCCAGGGTGAGCCACGCTCGGCGCTTTGGCGGATTGCCCACGGCGATCACAGAGAGGTCCATCTGGATGAGGGTGACGCCGTGATTTTTTCCTCGCGTGTGATCCCAGGCAACGAAACCTCGATCTTTGCGCTCCAGAACACTCTGGTCAGCCGCGGGATCGACGTGATCACCGACGATGATGCCTTCATCCATGTCTCCGGGCATCCCGGACGTCCTGAGCTGGCCCAGATGTACCAATGGGTCCGTCCGCGCGTTGCGGTGCCGGTCCACGGCGAGCAGCGGCATTTGATGGCCCATGCCGATCTCGCGCGTGAATGTCAGATCCCAGAGCAGATACCGGGCCAGAACGGCGCCATGATCCGTCTTGCGCCCGGCCGCGCAGAGGTGGTGGATCATGTGCCCTCCGGCCGCCTTGCGCTCGAGGGCAGCCGCTTGATCGGCACGGACAGCCTCATCCTCAAAGAACGGCAGCGCATGGCCTATAACGGCGCTATCGCGGTCACACTTGCATTGACGGCAAAGGGGACTCTTGCCAGCGCGCCGCTGGTGACCTTTCATGGGGTCTACGACGAGGATCTCGATGAAGACCAGATCGATGATGTGGTCGACGCCATCGAACAGGCTTTGAAGGGCTTGCGCGCGGCGCAGCGCCGGGACGACGATGTTGTGGCGGAGGAAGTACGGATTGCGGTGCGACGATCGGTCAGGCGGGATCTGGAGAAGAAACCTGTTACCACTGTGCATGTGGTGCGTTTGGATAGAGCGGAGAGCGATTAAATGATTGGCAGACTAAATCATGTGGCGATTGCCGTACCGGATCTGGATGCGGCGGTTGCGCAGTATCGGGATATGCTGGGGGGGAAGGTCTCCGAACCCCAGGCGCAGCCGGACCATGGGGTCACCGTTGTGTTTGTCGAGCTACCCAACACAAAGATCGAGCTGCTGCATCCGCTGGGTGAAAACTCGCCGATCGCAGCGTTCCTGGAGCGCAACGCCAGCGGCGGCATTCATCACATCTGCTACGAAGTCGACGATATCTACGCCGCGCGCGACAAGCTGAAAGCCGGGGGCGCCCGGGTTCTTGGCGATGGCGAACCCAAGATCGGCGCGCATGACAAGCCGGTTTTGTTTCTGCATCCCAAAGACTTCTGCGGGTCTTTGGTTGAGTTGGAGCAGGCATAAATCTGCCTGCGTCGTTAAGGTGAGTTTGAGAGCCGTCCCATGAATTGGTTCACCGGTATTCTGGTCTACGTCATCGTCTGGTGGGTGATGCTCTTCGCGGTTCTGCCCTGGGGTGTGCGCAAGGTGGAGAACCCGGAAGAGGGACACGAAGTCGGAGCGCCGGCCAACCCGATGCTTGGGCGGAAAGCGCTGATCACCACGGGCCTGGCCGCGGTTGTCTGGGTTGCCATCTACTTTGCACTCGAGAACAAAGTGATTCCCTTGCGGGTCGAGTAAGCCGGCGCAACCGGAACATTGGCTTGAGAGACCTGCGTCAAACCCTTGGTACAACAGTGAATTTCTGTGGTTTCCGACGAGGTTGAGGTTTGTCTTGACGGATGAGGCAGGGGTGTCTGACGAGGCATGGGCCGTTTGTGAAAACGCAAAAAAATAAGGCAAGCCTCTCGATCGGAAAGGCTTGCCACGCATAACGGCCTACTTATTTTTGCCGCGAGTTTTTTACTCGCTTGGAAATTTTGTGCTCCGGGCCCCCTAAACTTGGACCGTACCGCGCGGGCGGTTTGTTTTTTTTAGTTGAGTTCTTTTAGAGCAACTTTTTTGCGCAGTCACTAAATTTTTCTCGGAAATCCGCCGTTTTTTCGCTGCAGTGCAACAAAAACGTAGCCTGCGGCACCTTAATTCAACCGCGGTCTGATCCCAAAAATGGTATATAGATTAGACCGTTAACCCTATGTGGAGTGGGGTTTTATCAGGTTCGCATAGCAATAAATTTCTGGATGAGTTGGTACTGCATATCTTTTATTCACCTGCGCCGTTCTTTTGTGCAGAGAAGGATTGAGAAGGCCGAGTAAAGGCGCTCAGGTCCCGGCGTCAGACCGGCAGCTACGCCGCAAAACGACCGTGAAGCAGATCCGGCTCTCGCGACAAGTTATTGTTACTTCCTTAACACGCAGATTGTAAGCTGCGGCATGCAGCGAAACCAAGACCAGACTCACGTTCCGGGATTCTTCCGTGGCTGCTTGTTCGGCGGACTGGCATTCCTTGTTGGTCTCACGTCAAACGCAGCGCTTGGCGCGCAGCAGCGCGAGGACGCGAGCAGCGACCGGCAGCGTGTCGTCATCGAGATCACCGACGCCGACTGCCGGCTTCTGACACGGCATCAGCCGGACGAAGATGTGGCTTTTCAGCCTGGTGTCGATGCCCGTGGGCGCCCGGTCGCGCCTGCAGATCTGAACGGAGGCGGACAGGGTGGCGTCTCACGTCTCGAGACACCCAAGCGGATTGTCATTCCGATTGAGGTGGAGCTTTTCGAGCGGTTCGGCGTGCCCGCGAATGCGGATCTCTTTAAGGCCGACGCCAAGGTTGGCCAGGTCATCTACGAGGATGGAAAGCTCTTCTACAACGGACAGCGCCTGGCGGACGGCGCATCTGATGAGTTCCTTCTGATCTGCAAGGAGGTCCTGGAGGCAGAAGCGGTGTCTCCAAAGTAGATTTCAGCTTTCTCTTTCCGCGCGCCTCCTGGAGCGGATTTCAGAGGCGGGGAGCCTGGTTTCGGCCTCAAGAGGGTCTGCTGCCATGGACATGCCACATTCCATCCCATATACACAGAACCCAGTTTTATCCGGTCGGTTGCAGTCGTTACATTTGCATGACGCATCCGGTCATATCACCCGCTCCCAAGAGGAATAGATGCGTCTCTCCAACTACTTCATGCCCACGCTCAAAGAGACACCGACCGAGGCGCAGATCGTCTCGCACCGGCTGATGCTGCGCGCGGGGATGGTCCGTCAGGCCAGCGCCGGAATTTACTCCTGGCTGCCGCTTGGATTGCGGGTGCTCAGAAAGATCGAACAGATCGTCCGGGAGGAACAGGACCGCGCCGGGGCTCAGGAAGTTCTGATGCCGACCATCCAGTCCGCGGACCTTTGGAGAGAATCCGGCCGTTACGACGACTACGGTAAGGAGATGCTGCGGATCGTCGACCGGCACAACCGAGATATGCTGTACGGGCCCACCAATGAAGAGCTGATCACCGAGATCTTCCGGAATTCAGTGAAGAGCTATCGCGATCTGCCAAAGAATCTCTATCACATCCAGTGGAAATTCCGCGACGAGGTCAGACCGCGTTTCGGGGTGATGCGCGGGCGCGAGTTCCTGATGAAGGACGCCTATTCCTTCGATCTGGATTACGAGAGCGCCAAGACCTCCTACAACAAGATGTTCGTGGCCTACCTGCGCACCTATGCCCGGATGGGTCTGAAGGCGATCCCCATGGCCGCGGATACCGGACCGATCGGCGGCGACCTGAGCCACGAGTTCATTATCCTCGCCGACACCGGCGAGAGCGCGATTTTCTGCCACAACGACTATCTGGAAGCCGACGTTCTGGCGAAAGACGCCGATTACGGCGGCGATCTGCAGGCGATCGTCGACTCCTGGACCAAACTCTACGCGGCGACCGACGAGAAGCACGATCAGGCCGCCTTCGAAGCGCAGGTGCCCGAGGGCAAGCGGGTCGAGCGGCGCGGCATTGAGGTCGGCCACATCTTCTATTTCGGCGACAAGTATTCCAAACCCCTGGGCGCCGAGGTGGTGACACCTGATGGCAAGCAGGCGTCGGTTCTCATGGGCTCCTACGGTATTGGTGTCTCCCGGCTTGTCGGCGGCATTATCGAGGCCAGCCACGACGAGAACGGCATTATCTGGCCCGAGTCGGTCGCGCCCTACAAGGTCGGGCTGATCAATCTGCGCGCCGGCGATGCCGATTGCGTCAATGCCTGCGACGGTGCCTACGCAAGCCTGAACGCGGCTGGCGTCGAGGTGCTCTACGACGACCGTGACCTCGGGGCAGGCGCCAAATTCGCCGGCATGGATCTGATTGGCCTACCGTGGCAGCTCGTTATCGGTCCGCGCGGTCTGAAAAACGGGGTCGTTGAGCTGAAGAACCGCAAATCAGGTGAGCGCGAAGAGCTCACCCTGGATGCCGCCATCAACAAGCTTGCAGGCTAACCATATGGTTTTTGACGCTGTCGAGCGAATGGTGGCCATGCGCTACCTGCGCGCCCGCCGTAAGGAAGGTTTTATCTCTGTCATTGCCTGGATTTCCTTGATCGGAATCGCGCTTGGCGTGGCGACTCTGATCATCGTCATGGCGGTCATGAACGGCTTCCGGCAGGAGCTGGTCAGCAACATCCTGGGTGTCGAAGGCCATGTCACGGTCGTCGGTACGACCGCTCCTTTCGACAACTACGAGGAACTGACCGATCGGCTGCGGGCCATTCCGGGCGTCGAGAGTGCGGCGCCGCAGATCCAGGCGGATGTCATGCTGACGGCCGGTGGGACAGCGACCGGCGGGCGGATCCGCGGGATGTCCGGCGAAGATCTGAGGGCACGAGCTCAGATTGCAGACAATATCGTGCGCGGCTCGCTTGAGAACTTCGGTACGGATGATGGGGTCGCAATCGGCCGGGGCCTGGCCGCAAAGCTGCGCATTCGTGTCGGAGACAGGATCACCCTGGTCTCGCCCAACGGCACCGCGACGGTGATGGGAACGGTGCCGCGCTTAAAGGCCTACCGCGTCGCTGCGATCTTCGAGGTCGGCAACTACCTCTTCGACAACAGCTACATGTACGTACCGTTGGAAGCGGCGCAGCTCTTCTTCCGGATGCAGGGACGGGCCAATGCGGTCGAACTCTTCATCGATAATCTGGACGACCTGGATCAGATGACACCGGCTGTTCGGGCAGAGGCGGGGCCGGGTCTGCGAACCCTGGACTGGAAAAACTCCTACGGCAGCTTTTTCGACGTCATTCAGGTCGAACGCAACGTGATGTTCCTGATCCTGTCCTTGATCGTGGTCGTCGCGGCGTTGAACATTATTTCCGGACAGATCATGCTGGTGAAAGATAAGGGGCGGGATATTGCCATCCTGCGCACCATGGGTGCGACGCGGGGCATGGTGCTGCGGATCTTCTTCGTAACGGGCGCCAGCATCGGTGTCGTGGGGACGGTGGCCGGGTTTATCCTGGGTCTTTCCTTCGCCGAGAACATCGACACCATCAAGGGCTGGGTCGAACGGGTGCTGGACCGGCAGCTCTTTCCCCAGGAGTTTTACTTCCTGTCCCAACTGCCTGCGGAAGTTGTCGCCTCCGATGTTATCCAGGTCGTCGGAATGGCGCTGGTGATCTCCTTTATCGCACCGCTGTTCCCGGCCTGGCGGGCGGCACGCATGGATCCGGTGGAGGCGCTGCGCTATGAATGATGCTTCCCCCAGCCAGGTTCAAACGCCGGGCAAAGCCGCCGGGACCGCAAACGACCGGGGTTTGCGCCTGAACGGGGTCAACAAAACCTTCCATCAGGGAAAAAGCGATCTCAATGTGCTGCGCGACGTCTCCTTGCGCGTCGAGCCGGGTGAGTTGGTCGCTTTGGTCGGGCCTTCCGGTGCCGGTAAGTCGACGCTTCTGCATATCGCGGGGCTTTTGGAATCTGCCGATAGCGGCGAGGTTCTTGTCGACGGCGCGCCGTCGTCGGCGCTGGACGATTCGGGACGCACGGCCCTGCGGCGTTCGACGATCGGCTTTGTCTATCAATACCATCATCTGCTGCCCGAGTTCTCCGCGGTCGAGAACATCATGCTGCCGCAGATGCTGGACGGTGTCTCGAAGTCCGCGGCGCGCGAGCGGGGAATGGAACTGCTCGAGATGGTGCATCTGACCAAGCGTGCGGAGCATCGCCCTGGACAGCTCTCCGGTGGTGAGCAGCAGCGGGTGGCCATCGCCCGTGGCCTTGCGAACCGTCCTGCAATCTTCCTCGCCGACGAGCCGACAGGCAATCTGGATCCGGACACCGCCGAGTCGGTTTTCAAGATTCTGATCAAGCTGGTACGGGATGCCGGCCTCGCGGCCTTGATCGCGACTCATAATCTCGAATTGGCCGCGCGCATGGACCGGACGCTCCGCTTTGAGCACGGCCAGGTTTCTTAAGTAAAACAAACTCTTACGGAGACTGCCCGAACGGCCTGCACAGTGGACTGTGGATAACCTCGTTCGCGTTCTTCGCTTGTTCCGGCTGACAGGCCGGGGAGCGCGTGGAATCCTTGCAACATGTCACATTCCGATTTCGTACATCTTCGAGTCCATTCCGCCTATTCGCTCTCCGAGGGAGCGATCAAGGTCAAGGATCTGATCACACTCTGCCAAAAGCACGGGATGCCTGCGGCGGCGATCACCGACAGCAGCAACCTTTTCGGCACACTTGAATATGCCTTTTCGGCCAAGGGGGCGGGCCTGCAGCCCATCATCGGCTGCCAGCTGGCGATCAGCCGCAGTGACGTCGATGTGCGAACCGCGGTACGGCCGGAGCCGGATCAACTGCCGTTGCTGGTTCAGAACGAGACCGGTTACCTGAACCTGATGAAACTGGTCTCCAAGGCCTTCCTTGAGACCGAACCGGGGCATACGCCGCAGATTGACGTGGAGAGCCTCGCGGCGCATTCGCAAGGGCTGTTGGCCCTCAGCGGCGGCCCGGCAGGCGCCGTGGGACGGCTCTTGAATGCGGGCCGCAATCAGGAAGCCGAGGACGAGCTGCTCCGTCTGTCGCAGATCTTCGCCGGGCGGTTCTATGTGGAGATCATGCGGCACGACCTGCCCGAAGAGCATGCCATTGAAGAGCGCCTGATCGATCTGGCTTACAGCCTCGATTTGCCCCTGGTCGCGACCAACGACGTGTTCTTCGCCGATGAGGGCATGTACCGGGCGCACGATGCCCTGATCTGTATCGCCGAGGGGGCTTATGTCTCGCAGGACGAGCGCCGGCGGCTTACGGTCCAACATCGTTTCAAGAGCGCCAAGGAGATGCGGGCGCTCTTTGCGGATCTGCCGGAAGCCATCGACAACACGCTGGTGATTGCGCGCCGCTGTTCCTATTTCCCCGACTTCGTTGCGCCGATTTTGCCGGCCTATACGACGGAGGCAGGCCGGACCGAGGCCGAAGAGCTGCGTGCGCAATCCGAGCAGGGGCTGGAGGACCGTCTCCAGACCCAGGTCTTTACCGAGGATATGGACGACGCCGCACGTGAAGAGGTCGGTGCGCAATACAGGAAGCGTCTGGATTACGAACTCGGCGTGATCGAGCAGATGGGCTTTCCCGGCTACTTCCTGATCGTTGCCGATTTCATTCAGTGGTCGAAGGGGCAGGGGATCCCGGTCGGTCCCGGCCGTGGCTCCGGCGCGGGCTCCGTGGTGGCCTGGGCCCTGACCATTACCGATTTGGATCCTTTACGCTGGGGACTGCTGTTCGAGCGCTTCCTCAACCCAGAACGCGTGTCCATGCCTGACTTCGATGTGGATTTCTGTCAGGACCGGCGTGATGAGGTGATCAGGTACGTACAGGACAAGTACGGACACGACCGGGTCGCCCAGATCATCACCTTCGGAAAGCTCCAGGCCCGGGCCGCGCTGCGCGACGTTGGGCGGGTCCTGCAAATGCCCTATCCGCAGGTCGACCGGATCAGCAAGCTGGTTCCGAACAATCCGGCAAACCCGGTGACCCTGCAGGAGGCCATCGACGGCGAACCGCAGCTGCGCGACATGCGCCGCGACGACGAGACCGTGGCCCGTTTGCTTGATACGGCTCTGAAGATCGAGGGCCTCTACCGCCACGCCTCGACCCACGCCGCGGGTGTGGTGATCGGCGACCGCCCGCTGGACGAGCTGGTGCCGCTCTACCGCGATCCGCGCTCGGACATGCCGGTCACCCAGTTCAATATGAAGTTCGTCGAGCAGGCTGGCTTGGTGAAGTTTGACTTTCTGGGCCTGAAAACCCTCACGGTCCTGCAAAAGGCCTGTGAGTTTATCGTCCGCAACGGCGGTGAGATCGATCTCGAGACCATCCCGCTGGATGACAAGCGCTCCTTCGACATGCTCAGCCGGGGCGATACGGTCGGCGTGTTCCAGCTGGAATCCTCGGGCATGCGCGACGTGCTCAAGCGTCTGCAGCCGGACCGCTTCGAGGACATTATCGCTGTCGTGGCGCTCTATCGCCCCGGTCCGATGGACAACATTCCCAGCTACATCCGGCGTAAACACGGCCAGGAAGAGCCCGATTACCTTCATCCAACGCTTGAAGGCATCCTGAAAGAGACCTACGGCATCATGATCTACCAGGAACAGGTCATGCAGATTGCCCAGGTGCTCTCGGGCTATTCCCTTGGCAGCGCCGATCTGCTGCGCCGGGCCATGGGCAAGAAGATCAAGGCCGAGATGGAGGCGCAGCGGAAGATCTTCAACGAAGGTGCGGTCAAGAATGACGTCAACGCCGAGAAGGCAGACGAGATCTTCGATCAGGTGAATAAGTTCGCCGGCTACGGCTTCAATAAGAGCCACGCCGCCGCTTATGCCCTGGTGGCCTATCAAACCGCCTACCTCAAGGCGAATTACCCGGTGGAGTTCTTGGCCGCCTCCATGACCTACGATATGAACAACACCGATAAGCTCAATGTTTTCAGGCAGGAACTGAGCCGCCTTAAGATTCCGCTGCTGGCGCCGGACCTCAACCGCTCCAACGCGGACTTCAACGTCGAGATCATGGAAGACGGCAAAAAAGCGGTGCGCTATGCCTTGGCGGCGGTCAAGAACGTCGGCGGTGCCGCCATGCAGAGCGTGGTTGCCGAGCGGGAGGCTTCCGGCAGCTTCCAGGATATTGCGGACTTCGCCAACCGGGTCGACTGCAAGGCCGTGAATAAGCGGCAGATCGAAAACCTGGCCTCGGCGGGCGGTTTCGACTCAATTCTGGCCAACCGCCAGAAGGTTTATGCTGGTGCGGACACCATTATGCGCAATGCGGTGGTTGCGGCCAGCGAACGGGAGAGCGCTCAGGTCAGTCTCTTCGGCGATGGTGCTGCCGCAGCGGTTAACGCTTTGACCCTGCCAAATGTCCCCGACTGGCCGGAAATGGAGCGGCTGAAGCGTGAATTCGAGGCCATCGGCTTTTATCTCTCGGCTCATCCGCTGGACGCCTACAAGAAGGTTCTGGAGCGCTTGCGGACCAAGACGGCGGTCGAGCTCATGGTTCAGGCGAAACGGCGGGATTCCGGGATTCTGCGCATGGCGGGGATCGTGATCGGCAAGCAGGAGCGGGTCTCGCAGCGGGGCAACCGCTTTGCCTTCGTGACGCTCTCCGATGCGACCGGTGTGATTGAAGTCATGCTGTTTTCCGAGATTCTTCAGGCATCACGTGAGTTGCTGGAGTCCGGTGAACCGCTTTTGGTGACCGTCACCGCCGACGCGCGCGAGGGTGAAGATCCCCGGTTTATGGGGCAGGCCATACGCCTGCTCGACGAGGCCGCGGCCCAAACGGATGCTGGCTTAAAACTATACATGAACGATAATAAGCCCTTGGAAAACCTGAAATCGATCCTGGAGCGAGAGGCGGCGCGCGGCAAGGGCCGGGTGTCTCTGGTTCTTGATCTGGAAGATGGCCAGGAGCTTGAGGTCGAACTGCCCGGTGCCTATCAGATCTCGCCGCTCGTCCGGCAGGCGATCAAGGCGATCCCCGGTCTGATTGTCGAGGATGTCTGACGGGGCGGTGCTGCCGCCGCTTCAGGGCGTCTCTAGGCCGGGTTTTTGGGGATCGGGTGCGATTGCCGGTATAGGGCCTGTTGAGGTTCAGTATGCCGCCGGGGTTGACCAGAGCTAAATCGAGATTAGGAGCGAGGCGGCAGAACATGTTGGGCATATTCAACAACGAGCGACGCGAACTCGCTTAAGCTCTGATCAATCCTTCCAGGACGGGTCATACTTTATCAGCTGCCGCGTCGCGAGTGCCTTGTGTGGGACCTACCACACGGCGCCACTCGCTCCTAACCGATGATAAAATATGACCCGCCACGACGACATCCTGAACCTCAACAGGTCCCAACCCGAATTTCACTTGCAATTGGCCGTCTACGGAGCTATCACCCCGCTCAACAGTAACACACACGTGGGTTTTGCGGCGGCTGGGGAGACATCCCGGTCTTCGGTCTGGTGTCCGGATCATCCGGATAAGCAGCCCACGGAGGTTAAACCGGAGAAAGTTTTTATGGCGCTTCCCACATTCACGATGCGTCAGCTGCTCGAAGCTGGCGTCCACTTTGGTCACACGACCCGCCGTTGGAATCCTAAGATGGCTCCGTACATCTTTGGCGAAAGAAACGGCATTCACATCATCGATCTTGAACAGACCGTTCCTTTGCTGCACCGGGGCCTTGCCTTTGTGCGCGAAGTGGTTGCCGGTGGCGGCCGGGTGCTCTTCGTCGGCACCAAACGCCAGGCAAGCGAGCGTGTTGCCGATACCGCAAAGCGTTGCGGCCAGTATTACGTGAACCACCGCTGGCTCGGCGGCATGCTCACCAACTGGAAGACCATTTCCCTCTCGATCCGCCGTCTGCGCGACGTGGAAACCCGTCTGGTGGAAGATCAGACCGGTCTGACCAAGAAAGAGCTCCTGAACCTGACCCGTGAGCGCGACAAGCTGGAGCGTGCGCTGGGCGGCATTAAGGAAATGGGCGGCCTTCCCGACGTGATCGTCGTGATCGACACCAACAAGGAACACATCGCAATCGCCGAAGCCAACACCCTGAACATTCCGGTTGTCGGTATCCTCGATTCGAACTCAAGCCCGGACAACATCACCTACCCGATCCCGGGTAACGACGATGCGATCCGCGCAATCAGCCTCTACTGCGACCTGATGGCCGAGAGCGTGCTCGACGGCATTCAGCAGGAACTGACCGCGAGCGGTACCGACATCGGTGCTGCCGAGGACGCACCTGTTGAAACCCTGCCCGAGACTCCTGCTGAGGCCTCTGCTTCTGAGGCCCCGGCGGCTGAAGCTGCTGCGGCAACTGAAGCGGCGCCGGCCGAAGCAGCGCCTGCTGCCGATGCTCCGGCTGCTGACGCGGCTCCCGCAGAAGCGGAAGCAAAGGCTGAAACAGAGCAGGCCGTCCAGGCGTAACCGCTCTGCCACCGCTAAGTTCCGAACGGCGGCATTAAGCCGCCGTTCTTTTAAAACCAGCACGTTTCACACTGTTATTCGGAAAGACGATCACCATGACCCAGATTACCGCAGCGCTCGTGAAAGAACTGCGCGAGTCGTCAGGCGCCGGCATGATGGACTGCAAAAAGGCTCTGACCGAGACGGGCGGCGACTTGGATGCCGCCGTCGATTGGCTTCGTAAAAAAGGTTTGGCTGCTGCTGCCAAGAAGGCTGGCCGCGTCGCGGCGGAAGGCCTTGTGGGTGTGTCCTCCCAGGGCACCAGCGGCGCTGTCGTTGAAGTCAACGCTGAGACCGACTTCGTGGCCCGCAACGATGATTTTCAGGGCTTCGTCAGCAACACGGCGACCCTCGCACTGGACGCTCAGGGTGATATGGACAAGCTGCTTTCGGCAAGCTATCCCGGCACCGGCGCGGCGCTGTCGGACCAGTTGACCACCATGATCGCGACCATCGGCGAAAACATGTCCGTCCGCCGGACGGCTCAATTCTCGGTCGAAAGCGGTGTCGTATCCTCTTATGTTCACAACCAGATCGCACCGGGCCTCGGTAAGATCGGTGTTCTGGTGGCCCTCGAATCCAGCGGTGACGCCGACAAACTGGCCGCCCTCGGTAAACAGCTGGCCATGCATGTTGCTGCAGCCCATCCGACGGCTCTGGATAAAGATGACGTCGATGCCTCGTCCCTGGACAGGGAGCGCGAGGTGCTGAGCGAGCAGGCCCGTGCCAGCGGCAAACCGGAAGAGATCATTGCCAAGATGGTCGAAGGCCGTCTTCGGAAGTACTACGAGGAGGTTTGCCTCCTGGAGCAGACCTACGTGATCGATGGTGAGACCAAAGTCCGTAAGGTCATTGAGAATGCAGGAAATGACGTCGGCGCTCCGGTCAAGCTGACTGGATTCGCCCGCTTTCAGCTCGGTGAGGGCATCGAGAAGGAAGAGAGTGACTTCGCGGCCGAGGTCGCCGCAACACTGGGCGGCTGATCTGCAAGCTGCGGGTCTTGCCCGCAGACATAAACCGGAGGACGGCCTTATTTTCGGCTGGCCTCCGGGGCAACCGCGCAAACATGGGCGATTGACAGCTTCATGGCGCTTCCGATGGAAGGGACAGGGTGCGGGGCAGGCATCGAGTAGGTTTCGCGAAGGGGCGTGGTTTCGGTTATGATGCGCCGCATTGCCGATTCGCCGCCCCAGAATGGACGTATTCACCCTGTCAATTCACCTCGCGCAGGGCGCCGTACCGCATCGCTTGGCATGAGGCTGCGCCGTCAGACTCAAACGATCGGCTCCAAGGCCGGTAAGAGATTTACAACAGGGGAACGAAGAATCCCCGATCCGATAAGGAGATCCCATGGCCGATAGTCCGAAATACAAGCGTGTGATGCTTAAAGTTTCGGGAGAGGCCCTGATGGGCTCGCGCGAGTACGGGCTGGACCCCGAGACCGTACAGCAGATTGCCGGTGACGTCCGAGACGTCAGCCGGATGGGCGTTGAAGTCTGTCTGGTCGTGGGCGGCGGGAACATTTTCCGCGGGCTCGCAGGTGCTGCCGCCGGCATGGAGCGTTCTACGGCGGATTACATGGGTATGCTTGCAACGGTCATCAATGCGCTGGCCTTGCAGAATGCACTGGAAAAACTCGACGTGGACACCCGGGTGCTCTCGGCGATCCCCATGGCGACGGTCGCGGAACCTTACATTCGCCGGCGGGCCGTGCGGCACATGGAAAAGGGCCGCGTTGTGATTTTTGGCGCAGGAACCGGCAATCCCTTCTTTACGACGGATACCGCCGCCGCGTTGCGCGCTTCTGAGATGAACTGCGACATTTTGCTCAAGGGCACCAAGGTCGACGGCGTCTACGATGCCGATCCGGTCAGCGTTCCCGATGCCAAGCGTTATGACTGCTTGACCTATATGCAGGTTCTGACTCAGGATTTGGGGGTCATGGATCATTCCGCCATTTCGCTGGCGCGGGAGAATTCCATTCCGATTGCCGTTTTCTCGATTTACCAGCCGGGAGCATTCGCGGATGTTCTTCGTGGAAATGGCAGATACACCATCGTTCAGCATGATTGTGCATAGTGAGGTATAAGCCGTGTCACAGGATCCAGATCTAAGCGACATCAAACGACGCATGGACGGTGCGCTGGACGCACTTCGCAAGGAATTCGGCGGCCTTCGCACCGGGCGGGCATCCGCGGGGCTGCTCGAGCCGGTTATGGTCGAGGCCTACGGATCGCAAATGCCCATCACCCAGGTGGGTACGATTGGCGTGCCGGAGGCGCGGATGCTGACCGTACAGGTCTGGGACCGCTCCATGGTTGGCGCGGTCGAGAAAGCTATCCGCGAGTCGGGCCTGGGCCTCAATCCCTCACCGGACGGCCAACTCGTGCGTGTGCCGATTCCGCCCTTGTCGGAAGAGCGCCGGATGGAATTGAGCAAGATCGCAGGCAAATATGCCGAGCAGGGCCGGGTTGCGATCCGGAATGTCCGGCGCGACGGCATGGAAATGCTGAAGAAAATGGAAAAGGATGGCGAGATCTCGAAGGACGAGCACCACCTTTGGAACGAGGAAATACAGGCGCTGACCGACCAGCACATCAAGCTCGTCGATGAGACTCTCGCGCAAAAAGAAGAAGAAATCCTGCAGGTATAGGGCCTGTTGAGAAAAAGGTTTCGAAACGGGTTATCTCGGGGGTCCAGGCACTTTTCCATGGATACGCTTCAGTCATTTTCGGGCGAAAAGCCGACGCATATTGCCGTTATCATGGATGGCAATGGCCGTTGGGCCAATGCGCGCGGACTTCCCCGCACGGCGGGGCACCGCCAGGGGGCCGAGTCGGTCCGGCGCACCGTGGAAGCCACCATGAAGCTGGGGATTCCCTACCTTACGCTCTATGGCTTCTCTTCGGAAAACTGGAGCCGTCCCATGGCGGAGGTGGAAGACCTGATGGGCTTGCTCCGCCGGTACCTGCGCAGTGAGCTGGCGAAGTTCCACGAAAACGGAATCCGGCTGCAGGTGATCGGACAGCGTGAAAGGCTGCCGGACGATATCGTCCGTTTGATCGAAGATGCTGAGGCGACGACCCGGGATAATGAAAACCTGAACCTGGTGATGGCGCTGAGCTACGGCGGACGACAGGATATCACTGCCGCGGCCCGACGCGCCGCGCAGGCTGTCGCGGCAGGTGAGTTTTCGGCGGATGATCTGGATGAAGCGCGGCTTGGCTCGTACCTCTGGACCGATGGTATTCCCGATCCGGATCTGCTGATCAGGACTTCGGGAGAGCAACGGATCAGCAATTTTCTGCTGTGGCAGTCAGCCTACACCGAATTGGTTTTTGTCGAGAAACTCTGGCCGGACTTTAGCGAGGACGACCTCGCCGATGCGATCCGGGAGTATCAACGGCGTGATCGGCGTTTTGGTGCAGCAGCTGACTCTGGATAATATGAGCCCCCTGGTGCAGCGGGTTCTCACGGCTGTCGTCCTGGCGCCGCCAGTGCTGCTCGCGCTCTACTTCGGCACACCCTACAGCGACCTCTTGATTCTGCTCGCGGCTGGTGTTGCGGCCTGGGAATGGTCCCGGCTTTGCAACCGCGGAACGCTCGATGTCACGGCGGGATTGCTGATCGGCGCCGTTCTGGCGGCGGTCCTGGCCGCGGAATTGGGTCTCTATTCGGTCTCGGCCTGGGTCGTGGTGGTCGGGGCTATGGCGACGGCTGTCCTGGCCAGCAACAGGCAGCATGAGTCGGTCGCCTGGATGGTTGGCGGCGTTATTTATCTCTCCTGGACCTTTATTTCCTTTGTCTGGCTCAGTCAGCCGGAGGTTTTCGGCTACCAGGGGATCTTCTGGCTTCTCTTCGTGGTTTGGGCGACGGATATCGGTGCTTATGCCGCAGGCCGCAGTATCGGCGGACCAAAACTCGCGCCCCGTTTCAGCCCCAATAAAACCTGGTCCGGCCTGATCGGCGGCGCGCTGGCCGCGGTTATGATCAGCCTGGCGGTGGGGGCCTGGGTCTTTTCGGGCGGCGATCCGGCCTATTTTGGGCCGCCCTGGTGGTATTTGGTCATGGCGGGCGTTGTTCTCGCCGTGGTTTCTCAGATGGGAGATCTTTTCGAATCCCGTTTGAAGCGGCAGTTCGATGCCAAAGACTCGAGCCGCATCATTCCCGGCCACGGCGGGGTGCTTGACCGTATTGATGGTCTTCTGGCCGCAAGCCTGGCCTGCGCGGCCGTTGTGTGGCTGGGTCAGCGGATGGGATTGTAGTATGTTGTGCGCGCAAAGCGTCACCAGACGAGGACAGCTATGACAGCGTCACAGGCTTCATCTGAACCGGCAGCGCGACCTGCCGCCACGAGGCGCAAGGTTTCCATTCTGGGATCGACCGGATCGGTGGGACAAAGCACCATTGATTTGATTGAACGCAATCCGGAGAGCTTTGACGTTGTTGCCCTGACCGCGAACGGCAACGCCGAGGCTCTGGCCGAGCAGGCGCGCAAGCTCGGCGCAAAGCTGGCGGTTGTTGCTGATGAAGCCGCCTACAGCGGCCTGAAAACGGCGCTCTCGGGCAGCGGGATTGAAGCCGCCGCGGGGCGGGACGCTCTGATTGCAGCGGCTGAAGTTCCGGCAGACTGGATTATGGCGGCCATTGTCGGGGCGGCGGGAATGGAACCAACTCTCGCAGCTATCCGTCAGGGTGTCGTCGTGGGACTGGCAAACAAGGAGACGCTGGTTTGCGCGGGGGCGTTGATCACCCAGGAGATCAAGACCAGCGGAACCACCCTCCTGCCGGTCGATTCGGAACATAATGCGATCTTTCAGGTTCTCGACGCTGAGCGGCGCGAAGGGGTGGAACGTCTGACCCTGACGGCGTCGGGCGGTCCTTTCAGGTCCTTTTCCAAGGCGCAGATGGCTGCGGTCACCCCGGCTCAGGCGCTGGATCATCCGAATTGGGACATGGGCGCCAAGATCTCGATCGATTCGGCGACCATGATGAACAAGGGGCTTGAGCTGATTGAGGCCGTACATCTCTTTGATATGCCCGAGTCGCGTGTTGATATTCTGGTGCACCCTCAATCGGTGATCCACTCCATGGTTTCTTACGTCGATGGGTCGGTTCTAGCGCAGCTCGGTGTACCGGATATGCGTACGCCCATCGCATACACCTTGGCCTGGCCCGACCGGATGCCGGCACCTGTGGATCGGCTTGATTTGGCAAAAATCGCGGAGCTTTCTTTCGAAGCGCCGGATTCGGAGCGTTTTCCCGCGCTGCGTCTGACGCGTGAGGCCTTGCGCATCGGGGGTGACGCCCCCACTATCTTAAATGCTGCCAATGAGATAGCGGTTGCCAGCTTCCTGAAAAACGCGATCGGGTTTCTGGAGATTGCAGAGATTGTCGAGGAAACGCTGATGGGATTGCCGAACGGCAGGTTGGCCTCGCTTGAAGATGTGGTCGCTGCGGATAGCGCAGCGCGCCGTTATGCTCTTGGTTTGGTGGAGCAGGCCGCTTAGGGCTTTTTAGGATCAAGGTTACCTGCGTGATGGTATCCTGAACCTCAAGAGGCGTTGGGACCGGGACACGATCCGGTGAACCTGACGACCGCAATGAGGTCGAAAGACCCGGGTATGAGCCTGCTGTCTCCGAGAAGGCGGGAGACGCGGCAGGTACGGGTATTTGGCAGGTACGGGTATTTCGCGGATACGGGTATGTATTGGTTAATTCGGACGGAACAGTATGGACTTCCTTAATGTGTTAACGGGGACAGTGGTTCCCTTTCTGATTGTTCTGACCGTGCTCGTGTTCGTGCATGAGATGGGCCACTATCTGATCGCCCGCAAAAACGGTGTGCGTGTCGAGGTTTTTTCGATCGGATTTGGCCCTGAGGTTTTCGGTTGGACCGACCGGGTAAATACCCGTTGGAAGTTCAGCCTGATTCCGCTCGGCGGTTACGTGAAGATGTTCGGCGATGCCGACGCCGCCAGCCGCCCATCTGACGCGCCGATGACGGAAGAGGAGCGGGCCGTTTCTTTTCAGTCGAAACGCCTCGGGCAGCGCGCCTGGATCGTTGCCGGCGGTCCTTTGGCGAACTTTATCCTCGCGATTGTGATCTTTGCCGGTCTCTTCACCTTTGTCGGGCAGCCCTTTTCGCCTGCCACGGTTGGCGAGGTGATTGCCGATTCGGCGGCATCAGAGGCTGGTTTCTTGCCTGGAGACCGTATTATCCGGGTCGATGGAGATGATATCGAGCGCTTCGAGGAACTGCAGACGATTGTCCAGCTCAGCGCTGGCAGCGCACTCGCCATTGATGTGTTGCGCGACGGAGCCGAAGTCGCGCTACAGGTAACGCCCAGGGCCGCTATGAGCGATGGCGTTGGCGGCGAGCAGCAGGTTTGGCGCCTTGGAATCAGCAGAAGCGGGGCCGAGTACAAGAAGCACGATCCACTGACTGCAGTCTGGCGTGCGACCCTTGAAACCTACAACGTGACGGCCAATACCCTGAAGGCCGTCGGGCAGATGATTACCGGTGATCGCAGCTCGAAGGAACTGGGCGGTCCCTTACGAATCGCGCAGATGTCGGGGGAGGTGGCCGAGTTCGGCATCATCTCGCTGTTGTCTCTGGTTGCGATCCTCTCGGTAAACCTGGGTTTGATTAATCTCTTTCCGGTTCCCATGCTGGATGGCGGGCATCTCGTGTTTTACGCGATTGAAGCATTGCGTGGACGACCACTGGGTGAGCGCGCGCAAGAATACGGTTTCCGTATCGGTCTTGCTCTGGTATTGAGCTTAATGGTCTTTGCCACATGGAACGATCTCGATCACTTTGGGTTGTTTTAAGGCATTGGGTCACATAGATCGATTTTTCACCTAAGTAAGGTGCTCGGGGGTTTTAGAACGTGATTCGTGTGCCATGTGTGGCCTTGATGTTGGGGCTGTGGCTTTGTTTGAGTACCGGGGCCGCGGTGAATCCGGCCACCGCGCAGGATCTGATGTCCGGGGGCCGTATCGATGAGATACGGGTCGAAGGCAGCCAACGTATCGAACCTGAGACCGTACGTTCCTACATGCGGGTCAATCCTGGTGATAATTTTGAACCGATTGCGCTCGATAGATCTCTCAAGAGTATTTTTGCCACGGGCCTTTTTGCGGACGTGACTCTCCGGCGCGAGGGTGACGCGTTGATCGTTAATGTGGTTGAGAATCCGATTATCAACCGCATCGCGTTCGAGGGTAACGACCGCCTGGACAATGAAGTACTTGAAGCTGAGGTGACCTTGCGGCCTCGCGTGGTATTCACGCGGACCAAGGTTCAAAATGACGCCCAGCGCATCCTCGAGCTCTACCGGCGCTCCGGCCGCTTTGCGGCAACGGTTGACCCTAAGGTCATTCAGCTCCCCCAGAATCGTGTCGATCTGGTGTTTGAGATCAGCGAAGGCGAGTTGACCGGGATTAACGCGATCAACTTCATTGGAAACCGTGAGTTTTCTGATGGCCGGCTGCGCGAAGAGATTGCGACGAGTGAATCGGCATTTTATCGGTTCCTGACCACGACAGATACCTATGACCCGGATCGTTTGACGTTCGATCGGGAGCTGCTTCGAAGGTTCTATTTGAGCGAAGGCTTTGCCGATTTCCGGGTGAATTCTGTGGTGGCGGAACTGGCGCCGAACCGTGAAGGTTTCATCATTACCTTTACGGTTGACGAAGGACAGCAATACGACTTCGGCAAAATCGACGTTCAGACAACGTTGAAAAATCTGGACCCTGAACAGGTGCGTGACGCGGTTCTCACCGAGGAGGGCGATACCTATGATGCCAGTGCCGTCGAGGATACGGTTTCAAACCTGACCGATGCTGTAGGTAACCTGGGGTATGCGTTCGTCGATATCCGGCCTAATACGAATCGGGATCCGGAGAACCGTACGATCGATATCCTTTACGATATTCAGGAAGGCCCGAAGGTTTTTGTCGAGCGAATCGACATCGAAGGTAATACCCGCACGCTTGATAAGGTGATCCGGCGGGAATTCCGTCTCGTGGAAGGCGATGCCTTCAACAGCACGAAGTTGCGCCGCTCGCGCCGCCGGATCCAACGCTTGGGCTTCTTCCAGACCGTCACTGTGGATAATCAGCCGGGCAGTACCCCGGACAAGACCGTCATCAACGTCGCTGTCGAAGAGCAGTCGACCGGTGACATCAGTTTCGGTGCGGGCTTTTCCACCCAGTCCGGACCTCTGGCCAGTGTGGGTATTCGTGAGCGGAACCTCTTGGGACGCGGACAGGACCTGAGGTTCAATGTTTCGATTGCCGGTAGCGGTTCCCAGGCGGATATCAGCTTCACCGAGCCCTACTTCCTGGATCGTGAGCTGGCGGCCGGGTTCGATGTCTTCCGGGTCACGACTGAAGATGATGCACGCGCCTTCGACGAAGAACGGCTCGGCTTTTCGCTGCGTGGCGGTTATGCCTTGACCGAAGATATCCGGCATGTCGTTCGCTACACGCTGGAAGATACGGAGATTTCCGACGTCGATGACGACGCTGCCATTCAGATCAGAAGTGAAGAAGGCAAGTCTCTGCGTTCGAGTATCGGCAACGACTTCACCTACGACACACGCGACTCGCAATTTGATACCCGCGAGGGTGAGATTGTCCGCTTACGGACGACTGTTGCCGGCTTGGGAGGCGACCGGAACTTTTTCAAAGCCACGCTGGGCGGCGGTTACTACTACACAGTCGCCGACGATTGGACCTTCAGCACGCGTGGTGAAGTCGGCCAGATCGTTGGCCTGGGGGAAGATACCCGCATCGCCGACCGCTTCTTCGTCGGCGGATCCCGCCCGCGCGGTTTCGAAATCGGCGGCATCAGTCCCCGCGATCGCGCCAGCGACGATGCTCTCGGAGCGAACAGTTTCTACTCCGGCACTCTGGAAATGACCTTTCCTCTGGGGCTGCCTGAAGAGTTCGATATCCGCGGACGGTTCTTTACCGACGTGGGGGCGTCATTTGGTATAGACGGTTCGGATGCAGGGGTAGATGATAGTTCCAGCCCCCGTGTTACGGTCGGCACGGGTGTGTCGTGGAATTCTCCATTCGGTCCTATCGTCGTTGACCTCGGCTTCGCCGTGGTTAAGGAAGATTTCGACGAGACGGAGATTCTCAACTTTAGCTTTGGAACGAGCTTTTAATCTGATGATCCTGCAAGTAACCGCTTGTGCAGCGCAGCTGTTGCGGCTCGCAATGCTCGTTGGTTTCCTCGTGATGCCCTCGCTTGCGTCAGCGCAGGATGAAACCGTGAAACCCGCGATCATCGGCGTGCTGGACACCCAGAAGGTTCTGCGCGACTCGATCGCCATGCGCAGCCTGTCGCAGCAGATAGAGGCCCGCCGCAACAGTTTTCAGGAAGAGCTGCGCAAACAGGAAGACGCGCTGCGGGCTGCCGATCAGGAGTTGGCCCGTCAGCGCTCCATTCTTGCGCCCGAAGCCTTCGCCGAAAAGCGCAGTCAGCTGGAACAGCAGGTCTCCTCGCTACAGCGTCAGGTCCAAACGCGCCGGAAGGAACTCGACAGGGTGTACGGGGAGGCGGTGAAGCAGGTTCAAGGTGCTTTGGTTTCGATCGCTCAAAAAATTGCATCGGAGCGGCAGCTGGACCTGGTTCTGCCGAAGACGGCCGTCGTTCTGGTACGCAACGATATGGAAATCACCGATGAGGTGGTAAAACGCCTCAATGAGACCTTGACGGAAGTCACCGTTCCTTCGGTTCAAAACTAAGGCGTAGCATGGCAGATCCCCGCTTTTTCACCGTCGCGGGTCCTTTCACCCTCGAAGAGCTGGCGAATATCGCCGGCGCAGAGATATCCGGAACGGCGGATCCCAAAACAGTCTTCACAGACGTTGCGCCGCTCGACGCGGCTGGTGTCAGCGATGTTACGTTCCTGAACAACAGAAGCTACGTCGGACAGTTCGAGAAGACTGCGGCCGGCGCCTGCATCGTGGACCCGCGCTTTGCATCCAAGGCCCCTGAGGGACTGGCATTACTGCTCACCAATAAACCGCACCGTGCCTACGCACGGGTGGCACAGGCCTTTTACCCGCAACCCAAATCGGTCGCCAGGATCCATCCTTCGGCGGTCGTCGACGCCAGCGCCGTCATTGGAGAGGGCTGCGAAATCTCGCCAGGTGTCGTGATTGGACCCGCTGTTGAAATCGGCCGGAACTGCCGGCTCGAAGCCAACGTGGTGATCGAAGCGGGAGTCGTGATCGGAGACAACTCTGTGATTGGCGCTAATGCGTCTCTCAGCCACTCGATTCTTGGCAAGAACTGTAAGGTTCATCCGGGTGTGCGAATCGGGACGCGCGGATTTGGGTTTGCTATGGAACCCGAAGGCTATGAAGATGTGCCGCAACTTGGCCGTGTTATTCTGGAAGATGATGTCGAAATCGGCGCGAATTCGACGATTGACCGGGGAGCGGGGCCGGATACGGTCATAGGTACAGGCACGAAGATTGATAATCTGGTGCAAATCGGGCACAACGTGAAGCTCGGGCGTCAGTGCGTACTGGTGGCCCAGGCCGGCATGGCCGGAAGTTCGGAGTTAGAGGATTTCGTCGTGATCGCGGCGGGGTCCGGCGTGAATGGCCATACGAAAGTCGGAAAGGGCGCGCAGGTCGCCGGTAAGTCTGCAGTGATGAGGGATGTGCCGGCGGGGGACACGGTCGGCGGTATCCCGGCGATCCCGCTGAAGGACTATTTCCGCCTCGTGACGATGTGGCAGCGCCAGCTAAAAGAAAAAAGGCCAAAGAGGGAAGGTCAATGAGTGAGCTTGAAGTGGCCCGGTCCGAGGTGAGATCAGCTGACATTATGCGGATCATGGAACTGATACCGCACCGCTATCCATTCCTGCTGATTGATCGTGTTGAAGATATCATCGTCGGTGAGAGCGCTGTTGGTGTTAAGAACGTCACGATCAACGAGCAGTTCTTTCAGGGGCATTTTCCACGACAGCCGGTGATGCCGGGCGTTTTGATCGTCGAGGCCATGGCGCAGACAGCAGCCGTCCTGGTTGTCGAGACGCTGGATGGTGAAGCCGCGGGCAAGCTGGTGTACTTCATGACCATCGACTCGGCACGCTTCCGGAAACCGGTGACACCCGGCGCCACGATCAAGATTCACGTCAGCAAAGAACGCAATCGCGGCGCCGTGTGGAAGTTCCGGGGCGAGGCTCGTGTTGATGGCGCACTGGTGGCTGAAGCGAAATTCTCAGCCATGATTATGGACGATTGATGCCTGACGTTCATTCTACTGCAGTGGTCGCGCCCGAGGCGACACTGGCCGAAACGGCCAAAGTAGGTCCTTTCTGCGTGGTCGGACCCAACGTCAGGCTCGACGAAGACGTCGTGCTTCACAGCCATGTTGTTGTGGAGGGACACACGACGATCGGCGCACGCACGCAGATTTATCCCTTTGCGTCCATCGGTCATCCACCGCAGGATCTTAAGTTCGGGGGTGAGATCACGACCGTGCTGATCGGCACGGACACGGTCATTCGAGAGCATGTCACGATCAATCCGGGGACAAAGGGCGGACGTCAGGAAACCGTCGTCGGCAATCACTGCATGCTGATGGTCGGGGCTCACGTTGCCCATGACTGTATCGTCGGTGACCGGGTGATCCTCGTGAACAATGCGACCCTCGGGGGCCATGTCGTCATCGGCGAGAACACCATCGTGGGCGGGCTCGCGGCGATTCATCAGTTTGTCCGTATCGGGCGGGACGTCATGATCGGTGGCATGTCGGGTGTTGAAAACGATGTGATTCCCTACGCGATGGTCATGGGCGAACGGGCGAGCCTGAATGGTTTGAATCTGGTCGGCATGAAGCGGCGCGGGCACGAGAGACGTAATATCGTGGCGCTCCAGGACGCCTATAAGAAACTCTTTTTGGATCCGGGCAATTTTGCGGACCGGCTGGAAGAGATGGAGGCCGGGGACAGCGACAGCGATACGGTTCGCGACGTTCTGACCTTCATACAAGGCGAGTCGTCGCGCGGACTTTTGCATCCTAAGAAAAAGTAGCGGCATGGGACCTAAGCTCGGCATCTTGGCTGGCTCCGGCGAGCTGCCGGTCCGCCTTCGCGATCATTGCCTGATGCAGGGCCGAGACGTCTTCATCATTGCATTCAACGGACACACAGACCCCGGTATCGTTGAGGGCGTGGAGCATTTCTGGACGCGCCTGGGCAGCGCCTACTCGGCGATCAAAGTCCTTCGGGATGCCGGAGTCGGCGAGTTGGTGATGGCCGGCGGAATACAGCGCCCCACCCTCAAGGATCTCCGGCCCGACTTTCAGACACTGAAGTTCATGACCAAGATCGGATCCGTCGGTCTGGGCGACGACGGCATGCTGACGGCCATTATCAATTACCTTGAGAATGAAGGCTTTAAGGTCGTCGGGGCGGATGACGTTCTGGGGGACATCCTCGCCAGAGACGGCGTCTATGGCCGGGTCGAGCCTGATGCGGAAGCCTGGGCGGATATTGACCGTGGCATTGGGGTCGCGCGTGCGCTTGGGGCCCAGGACGTCGGACAGTCCGTCATCGTTCAGCAGGGTTTTATCCTGGGGGTCGAGGCGGTCGAGGGTACCGATGCACTTATCAAGCGCTGCGCGGAGCTCAAGCACAGCGGCATCGGCGGCGTTCTGGTCAAGGTCAAAAAGCCGCAACAGGAACGGCGGGCGGATCTACCCACAATCGGCCCCGTTACGGTTCGCAATGCGGCCGAAAGCGGGCTGCGTGGCATCGCCGTGGAGGCGGGGGGCGCGCTGATCGTCGATCGGGATGCCGTGCGGGCGACGGCCGATGCCGCGGGTATTTTCGTGATCGGGATTGAGGTCCCGCAATGACACCGGCCAGCCCGTCCGGGAGCAAAGCGGACGTCGGCCCGGGTGCCGTCGCTCTCAAGGGCACCGGCCCGTCAGAGACCGCGGAAGAGGCGCCTCTCATCTTTCTGATTGCAGGAGAGCCTTCCGGAGATCTTCTGGGCGCACGCTTGATGACCGCGCTGGAAGAGCTGACCGGCGGAAAGGTCAGGTTCGCCGGTGTCGGCGGTCCGGGCATGGCGGCCCATGGCCTGAAAACGCTCTTTCCGATCAGCGAGCTGGCAATCATGGGGATCTTCGAAGCCGTTCCCCATCTGTTCAACATATACCGGCGGATCAAGCAGACCCGGGCCGAGATTCTGCGTCAGCGTCCCGCTGCTCTGGTGACCATCGACGCGCCGAGCTTTACGCTTCAGGTCGCGAAGGGGCTACGAGGGCAGGGCATTCCTCTGATCCACTATGTGGCACCACAAGTCTGGGCCTGGAAGGCCTGGCGCGCGAAAGAACTGGCGCAGTACCTCGACTTGCTGCTGGTGCTGCTGCCCTTCGAGCCACCCTATTTCGAGAAATACGGCCTGAACACCAAGTTCGTCGGTCATCCCGCAGTGGAAGGCCGCGCGGAAGGCCGCGCGGAAGGCGAAGGGACGGCCTCTGGGCCGAGCCCGTCAGCAGCTGCTCCGTCCGGACGGGACGAGCGTAACCGCGGTTTTCGCGAACGCCACGGCATAGCTGCGCAGGCGCGCCTGATCTGCGTGCTTCCGGGCAGCCGAAAGGGTGAAGTTTCGCGCTTATGCAAAGTCTTCGGTGAGGGCCTGGAGCGGATGTCCCGGGAAATCCCCGGCCTGCATGCGGTCGTGCCCACTGTTGCCAACGTCGCGGATTTTGTCCGCGCAGAGACCGGAAAATGGCCCGTCCCAGCGACGGTGGTCGAGGGCGTGGATGAAAAACACGATGCCTTCGAGGCCTGCGAAGCGGCCCTGGCGGCCTCAGGCACGATCGCTGTGGAGTTGGCGGTTGCCGGTTTGCCGACGGTGATCGGTTACCGTGTCAATCCTCTCACAGCCTGGTTGGCGAGCCACATTCTAAAGATCAAGTACGCCAGCCTGCCCAATCTGTTGCTGGGGCGTTTGGTGGTTCCGGAACTGCTGCAGCACTACATGACGCCTGAAACAATCGTCTCTAAGCTCTCGCCTCTGATGGCGGAGGGCACGGCCCGCCAAAAGCAACTTGAGGATTACACCGAAGTGGTCAAGCTCTTGACCCCGCAGGAAGAGAGTCCCAGCATGGTTGCAGCCCGCCAGATCCTTTCCCAAATAGGATATACACCAGCAAAAGACCGCTAAGCGAAGCGCTCGAGAAGGGGAGAACCCGCAATGTCGGAAAACTTCAAGTTTCTACATACGATGATCCGCGTGAAGGATTTAGACAAATCGATCGATTTCTATACCCGGCACCTCGGTATGAAACTGATCCGCAAAAACGACTATCCGAGCGGCGAATTCACACTCGCTTTCGTCGGCTATGGCGATGAGACCGACAACACGGTGATTGAGCTGACCCACAACTGGGGGCAGGAAGAACCCTATGATCTGGGCGATGCATTCGGTCACCTGGCGCTCGGTGTCCCGGATATCTACGGGACCTGCGAAGCGCTCGGGAAGGAGGGCGTGAGCATTCCCCGCCCACCCGGGCCCATGAAACACGGCGGCAGCGTGATCGCCTTCATCGAAGATCCGGATGGCTACAAAATCGAATTGATCGAGCGCAAGTAGAGCAACCCGGCCGAGGCAAAGAAAAAAGGGCGCTGGTCGAGACACCGGCGCCCTTTTTGCATTCTTGGCAAAAGAGACTACCGGTCTTTCAACTCGGTGTAGCTGCGCGCGGTGTGGCCAGTATAAAGCTGCCGCGGACGGCTGATCTTCTGGTTTGGATCTTCGATCATTTCCTTCCACTGCGCGACCCAGCCGACCGTGCGGGCCAGGGCGAAGAGAACGGTGAACATGGAGGTCGGGAAGTTCATCGCCTTCAGGATGATACCTGAATAGAAGTCGACGTTCGGGAAGAGCTTCTTCTCCGCGAAATAGGGATCGCTCAGAGCCACCTTCTCAAGCTCCATCGCCAGTTCCAGCAGCGGATCCTCGACCCCCAGTTCGGCCAGCACTTCATGACAGGAGGTCCGCATGACCGCGGCGCGCGGGTCGTAGTTCTTGTAAACCCGGTGGCCGAAGCCCATTAGGCGGAAGGGATCGTCCTTGTCTTTTGCGCGCTTGATGAACTCGGGGATCCGGTCCTTGTGGCCGATTTCCTGCAGCATCTTCAAAACGGCTTCGTTCGCACCACCATGCGCCGGCCCCCAGAGCGAGGCGATACCCGCGGCGATACAGGCGAAGGGATTGGCGCCACTGGAGCCGGCGATCCGGACCGTCGAGGTTGAGGCGTTCTGCTCGTGATCGGCATGGAGGATGAAGATGCGATCCATCGCGCGGGCGAGCACCGGATTGACGACGTAGTCTTCCGCCGGGACCGAGAAGGTCATCTGAAGGAAGTTTTCAGCATAGTTCATATTGTTGCGCGGATAAACGAAGGGCTGACCGACCGAGTACTTATAAGCGTTGGCGGCGATGGTCGGCATTTTCGCGATCAGGCGGTGCGAGGCGACCATACGCTGGTGCGGATCGCTGATATCGGTCGAATCGTGATAAAACGCGGACATGGCGCCGACCACACCCACCATGATCGCCATCGGGTGCGAGTCCCGCCGGAAACCACGGAAGAAATTCATCATCTGCTCATGGAGCATGGTGTGGTAAGTAATTGATGTTTCGAAGCTCTTCTTTTCCGAGCTGTTCGGAAGCTCACCATGAAGCAGCAGATAGCAGACCTCCATGAAGTCGCTTTTTTCAGCCAGTTCCTCGATCGAATAGCCCCGGTGCATCAGGATGCCTTCTTCACCGTCGATATAGGTGATTTTCGACTCGCAACTGCCGGTCGAGGTAAAGCCCGGATCGTAGGTGAAGCAATCCGTTTGGGCGTAGAGCTTCCTTACGTCGATGACGGATGGCCCTGTCGTTCCTTCAAGCAGCGGCAAGTCCCAGGATTCGTTGCTGCTGTTGTCCGTCAGGGTGAAGCCTTTAGAGTTTGCTTTCGCGTCTGTCATCGCATCTTCCCTTCTACGTCGCATTCATCTCAATTTGTGCGGGAGCATAGTTTCTGAATGCTTATCAATCAATTACCGTTGTGCTGCATTGCAAAAGAAAACGGTTAACCCTCTATAACACATCGGAAATTCGGGCGAGGCATTCCTCCTTACCGAGGATCGCCATGACTTCGAATATGCCCGGAGAGACGTTCGAGCCGGTGATCGAAGCCCGCAGGGGCTGGGCAATGTTCCCCAGCTTCAGCTCGGCCGATTCGGCAAAGGTGCGAACCGCCTCTTCGATCGTGCTTTCGTCCCAGTTTTCAAGGGTTTCCAGGGAGGGTTTAACCGCCGCGAGGCGGGCGACAGCCTCCTCTGAGAGGATCTTTTGCGCCTTGGGATTTAAGGTGAGAGGCCGCTGATTCGTGTAAACCCTTGCAGACTCAACCAGTTCATTGAGCGTTTTCGCGCGGACCTTGAGGCCGTCAATCCCCAAACGCAGGCGATTTGTCGCGGATTCGTCCGGTGTTTGCCCGTCGTCGGCGGCCATGCGCTCGCAAACCAGCTTGGTGAGGCGCGTGCCCTCCGCTTCTCTCAGATAGACGCCGTTGAGGTTCTCAAGTTTGGCAAAGTCGAATCGGGATGCCGATTTCCCGACCCCGTCCAGGTCGAACCATTCGATGGCCTGGGCGATCGAAATAATTTCGTCATCGCCGTGGCCCCAGCCCAGCCTGAGCAGGTAGTTGCAAAGCGCTTCGGGTAGGTAACCCATGTCCCGATAGGCTTCCACGCCGAGCGCACCGTGACGTTTAGAGAGTTTCGCGCCGTCAGGGCCGTGAATGAGCGGAATATGCGCAAAGGCGGGCACATTCCAGCCGAAGGCCCGGTAGAGCTGGTATTGCCGAAACGCGTTTGTCAGGTGATCGTCGCCGCGAATCACGTGGGTGACGCCCATGTCGTGATCATCGACCACGACCGAGAGCATGTAGGTGGGCGTCCCGTCAGCGCGTAGAAGGACCATGTCATCAAGCTGGTCATTACCGACGGTCACTTCACCCTGGACCAGGTCGTTGATGGCCGTGCTGCCCTCCTGGGGCATCTTGATGCGGACGACCGGATCTATGCCCTCCGGCGCCTCCGAAGGGTCGCGGTCGCGCCAACGCCCGTCATAGCGCACCGGGCGTCCTTCTGCGCGGGCGGCCTGACGCATGGCATCGAGTTCCTCCGGGCTGCAGTAGCAATGATAAGCCTTACCCTGGGCCAGCAGTTCACGGGCCAGGGCCGCATGATGTTCCGCGCCCTTGGACTGGTAGAAGACGTCCCCATCCCAATCGAGGCCCAGCCAATCCAACCCGTCAAGAATCGCTTCGATCGCTTCGCTGGTGGAGCGTTTCCGGTCGGTATCTTCGATCCTGAGGCGGTAGCTGCCGCCATGGTGTTTTGCAAACAGCCAATTGAAGAGCGCGGTTCGTGCACCGCCTATGTGCAGGAACCCCGTGGGCGAAGGTGCAAAGCGGGTGACGACCCGCGAAGCGGTTTCGGGCATGGTCTTTGTCCAAAAGAGTGTTTTGAGTGAGTCCGCCTTGTGTGTCCAAGGCGCGAGAACGGCTCTTTAGCACATCAAATGCGCTGCTGCCATGCCAAGGAAAGGGCGCAGGCAGAGATCTGCAGCATTTTTGCGGATGATTTGGGTTCTGGAGCTTGTGCGGCCGAGCCGCTATAGCTCTGGTTTCGACTTTGCCCGCAGGCCGTCGGGCCGGATTGAGCACATGGCTTTGTTCCTGGATGAGGTGTTATGACGCGCGTTTTTTGCTTCGGTGGGGCGCACATCGACCGCACGGCACGTTGCAAGGCCGCATTCGTCCCGGGTGCCTCCAACCCGGTGGCCGTGGAGACGACACTCGGCGGCGCTGCTCTGAATACTGCATTCAATCTCAAGCGTCTCGGGCACGAGGTTCACCTGGTTTCGGCGGTCGGAGACGATTCGGAGGGCGTTGAGGTGGCAGGCGCTCTGTCGGCTTTGGAACTCTCCTGCGAGGGTTTGATCCGCCGGAGGGGCCAGGCAAGCGCCAATTACACCGCGATCCTTGAGAAAACCGGGGATCTTGTGGCTGGGCTGGCGGACATGGCCATTTACGACGGGGTCACCTCTGCGGAGCTTCTGAAAGCAGCGGGAGGGATAGGCGCATCACCGCCGCTGACTGGTGATTTCGCTTTTCTCGACGCCAACCTTTCCGCCGCCGCTCTTGAGGATCTGACCAGTCTCTACAGTTCACAAGGTCTGGTGCTTGCAGCCGCGGCGATTTCGCCTGCTAAAGCAGGACGCTTGTCTAGTGTATTGAAAAATATGAGTTTCCTGTTTTGCAATCAGGCGGAACTTGCGGCGCTGAGGGATGTTCCTGTGGCGGATGAGGCCGCGCTCCGCCGCGCCGGCGGCAATCTCAGCAGGGAAGAGGACATCTCCATCCTGATGACCCGTGGGGCGAACGGACTTCTTCACTTCGGTCACGGAGAAATCACCGACTATCCGGCGCAATCGGCGAAGGTGGTCGATGTAAATGGTGCGGGGGATGCCTTCGCGGCGGGGACCCTTCATGCCCTGATGCTGGGAGCGCACATGCCGGACGCGATCGCGTTCGGGCAGGCTGCGGCGTGCCTGACGCTTGAAACAAAGGGCTCAACGGCAAGTGGGCTGACCGCTGCGTTGGTTTCGGAGCGTCTTAGCCGCTGAAACCAACATCTGGACAGGTTTAGTCAATGTGCCACTAGATACGGAGATACTTCCGTACGACGCCTGTATCGCTGTTTGCCGCGGGATGAGGCCTTATTGCGCCATTTGGTTGTTCTTCTGACCGTTTCCTGCTTTCGTGAGGTGGAAATGGGGAACGGCGTGGCTGAAACCGAGATAAGGGGCAGGGTGGGATGGCGTGGGTTGCGCGCTGCGGCGGCTGGTCGTCTGCCGTCTTCGCTCCGCTTACCAGGAGGGCTTAACTGGAGCGCTCCAACTGTCTGGTTTCTTGCGGAAAGAGACCGTTGGGCCCTGTGGCTCCCGGTGATTTTAGGGGTGGGAATAGGTCTTTATTTTGCGCTTCCGGTGGAACCCTCGCCCTGGGCCGCGCCTATTTTGCTGATTTTGACATCCGGTGCTTTGGCGGTCACCCATCGCGGGCAAAGCGTGCGCCTGCAGTCCTGCGGGCTGATCAGTCTGGTACTTGTCTTTGGGGCACTGGGTTTCGGAATCGCACAGCTGCGGAGCCTCAGTCTTGCTGCACCGATACTTGAACGCTCGATGGGGCCGACCGAGGTGCGTGGACGCATCGTAACGGTCGAACCCCGGGAACGCGGCGAACGCCTTGTGTTAGAGCTGCCCGATATTCGAGGGCTCGACGCCCAGAAAACACCTGAGCGGATTCGCGTGACTCTCGCGACGGGTGCGGAAGGGCTCTATCCGGGTGATTGGGTGCGGGGCAGGGCGAAACTCGGTCCGCCGCCCGAACCGGCGGCGCCCGGTGCCTATGACTTTGCCCGTGCCGCCTATTTCAAGCGGCTCGGTGCGGTTGGTTTTGCCTACGGACGCTTCGAGCTTTTACCCAGGGAGGCTTCACAAGCCCTTGTTTCGGAGCAAATCCGGCAGTCATGGGAAATCTGGTGGGCTGATCTTCGTCATCGCCTTTCCGAGCGGATTGTCACCGCACTGCCGGGTGATTCGGGGGCCGTTGCCGCAGCATTGATGACCGGCGAGCGCGGGCGCGTGCCGGAAAACCAGCTGCAGGCGTTGCGGGATGCCGGTTTGGCGCATCTTCTGGCGATTTCAGGATTGCATATCGGCCTGGTCGCCGCAGGTCTCTTCTTTGGATTGCGGGGAATTTTGGCGCTTATTCCGGCACTGGCGCTCAACTACCCGATCAAAAAGTGGGCGGCCCTCGTCGCGCTCCCCGGGGCTTTCGCCTATCTCATGCTGGTCGGAGCCACCATACCGGCCCAGCGGGCCTTCCTCATGACCGGCTTAATGCTGCTGGCCGTCTTGCTCGACCGCCGGGCGCTCTCCATGCGTCTGGTCGCCTGGGCGGCTATGGCGACGCTTCTCCTGGCGCCTGAAAGTCTGCTGTCCGTGAGCTTTCAGATGTCCTTTGCGGCCGTCACGGTGATGATTGCGGCTTACGAGGGGCGGCGCGGTTTCTTCGCCGCCGCCGGACGAGACTTCTGGAGCCTTGGCAGCCTCTGGCGTTACGGCCTTGGAATTGCACTAACTTCGGGCTTGGCCACGGTCGCAACAGCGCCCTACGCAGTGTTTCACTTTAACCATCTCGCGCTCTACGGTGTCTTCGCCAATGTGGTCGCGGTGCCGATCACGGCCTTTTGGATCATGCCCTGGGCGATCGTGGCCTTCCTGCTGATGCCGGTCGGACTGGAAGCCTTTCCCTTGTGGTTCATGGGGCTGGGCATTGACGGCGTGATTGCCACGGCGACGACGGTATCCGCCTGGCCGGCCGCCGCTTTGAAGATACCGGCCATGCCGCTCTGGGGTTTGACTGCCGCGTCGCTTGGCGGCCTTTGGCTTGCGATCTGGACCGGCCGCTGGCGATATCTCGGGGCTGTCCCGCTTGCAGCTTCAATCGTCTCGGTCATGCTCTGGAGACCACCGGACATTCTGATCAGCGCCGACGCCCGTCTCGCAGCCGTGCGTCTCAGCGACGGGTCCCTATGGCGCTCCAATGCGGCCGTGAACCGTTTCGCCGCCGAAATCTGGTCTCGGCGGGCCGGCTTGGATCCCGCGGAAAAGAGCAGCGGAAATCCGCTCGGGCAGCCGAACTGCGACCCGATGGGCTGTATTGTGGAGTTCGAGGGTAGAAAAGTTGCGCTCGCCTGGACCGCCGGTGCTCTTGCCGAAGACTGTGCGCTTGTCGATATCGTCATCAGCCGCGTCCCGGTCAGGCGTGGTTGCGCGCTTCCTGAAAAGGTCATAGACCGCTTCGATCTCTGGCGGAACGGCGCTCATGCCTTTTGGGTCACCGGAGAAGACATTCAGGTTAAATCCGTCGCAGAGACCCGCGGCAAAAGACCCTGGGTTCTCATTCGCGGTGAGCCTTAGAGCTTATCCATATGGAAAAACGCCAACTTTGTTGTGCTGCCGACCCGGATGAATCGGATCGAAATCACAGGATTAGAGCTGAGGCTCCTGTAAGCCGCATCATGTCCAGTGTCCGGCCAATCCGGGATTCACGGTTGTGCGCGGCTTTTTGAAACGGCGTCAGGAGGGGGCTCATCCACGATCAACGTCGTCGCTTTGACGAGCCCCGCAATTGGTCTCAGTAGCGACGCAACAGGCCGACAAGCCGGCCTTGGATTTTGATACGCTCCGGCGGAAAGATCCGGGTTTCGTAGTTTTTGTTGGCCGGCTCCAGAGCGATGGCCCCGGACTTGCGTCGCAGGCGTTTCAAGGTGGCTTCTTCGTCATCCACCAGAGCGACCACGACCGCGCCGTTTTCCGCCGATTCCGTGCGCTCAATGATCACTGTATCGCCGTCGAGAATACCCGCATCGACCATCGAGTCGCCATCCACCTCAAGCGCGTAATGCTCGCCATGGCCAAGAATGGTCGAAGGGACGTCGACGTAGGTTGAATAATCACGCAAGGCTTCGATCGGTGTACCCGCTGCGATCCGACCATAGAGCGGTAATTGCAGGGATTCAGCATCGGTAGGATCAGGTGGTGGAGCGTTGCTGGGGGAGATGCCCGAAAAGCGGCCCTCGATAACGCTGGGCGTAAATCCGCCGCTCGCCTGAGGCTGTTTTTCAAGATCCTCCGGCAGTCGAAGTATTTCTATGGCTCTGGCACGGTGGGCAAGCCGTCGGATAAAGCCCCGTTCTTCCAGCGCGGTAATCAAGCGATGAATACCTGACTTGGATTTCAAGTCCAGCGCCTCTTTCATTTCATCGAACGACGGCGATACACCGTGCTGCGAAAGATGCTCGTGAACGAAAATAAGGAGTTGGTGCTGCTTCTTTGTCAGCATGCGAAATGTCTCCGTGAAAGTGACCTACTAGTGCATGTCCCGTTCGATGGTAGTCTCCGGCCTATCCGAACGCGTTGTGCTTTGCAAACGCTGCCCCGGATCCGCCCTGGAATACACCTACTCAAATGAACGCGACACGTACTAAATGTAGAACAAAACAAAAACGTCACCACATGTTCTAGTTTAGTTCACGTTTTCGGTCAAGCCTTCTGTGGATAAAAACGCGCAATGCTAGAAGAGTTCGCAAAATGTACCTCGTTTTTGAGATAGAGTCTCAAAAACAACGCACGGTAATTCTAAACCCCGGAGAACTTTCCACTCAACGGTAGAATATCCACGGCTGTGCCTTTCTTCAGCGCCGGATCGTTCGGTTTGCGCACAATAAGGCAGTCCGCCCGCGCCAGGGTTGCCAGCATCGAACTGTCCTGACGGCCAAAAGCGGTCGCAATGCGCCTGCCCTGGTCGTCCAGGCTGAGTTTTGAGCGCAGATAGTCCTGCCGGTGATCGTTCGGCGGGAGATCGGCACCCAGGACTGCACCTTCCAGGGCGAGGGCGTCTTCGTGGATGCCAAGCAGCTCATCAAGCGCTGTCCGGACGAAGAGAACCGCGCAAACCAGGCTGGAAACCGGGTTGCCGGGCAGGCCGAGCATGGGGGTCCCTGAGATCTTGCCGAAGATCAGTGGTTTTCCCGGCCGCATGGCGATCTTCCAGAAATTGACCTCCAGACCGCTGTCGACCAAACCGGTTCGGACCAGGTCATGATCGCCGACAGATGCGCCGCCCGAGGTAATGAGCAGATCGGCGCCCTTGGCACCTTCGGCCATGGCGGCCAGCTTGTCCTGTTGGTCCGGGGCGATGCCGAGGTTGATGGGCTCCCCGCCGCAGGCTCTGACGAAGGCGGCGAGGGACAAGCCGTTGGAGCTGATGATCTGGTTCGGCCCTTTCGGGTCGCCGGGCATGACGACCTCGTCGCCGGTCGCCAGGATCGCCACCCGGGGTCGGCGCCGCACATTAAGCCAGGGCAGGTTCATCGCAGCGGCAAAGCCGATGTCGCGGGCAGTGAGCCGTCGCCCGGCCTCAAGACCGATGTCGCCTGAACGAAAATCGAGACCGGCCGGGCGTACGTAGTGGCCTTTCCTTGCCGGGCTTTTGACCGTGACCTTGTCGCCGTCGGCCTCGGTGTCTTCCTGGATGACAATCGTGTCGCTGCCGCGCGGCAGGGGGGCGCCTGTAAAGATCCGGGCCGTCTGCCCCGGCTTGATCTCGTCTTCATAGGAAGCACCGGCTGGAACGCGTGCAACGATATCCAGCGTGACCGGGGCGGAGGCGACGTCTTCGGCGCGTACGGCGTAGCCATCCATGGCCGATACGTCGTGCGGCGGTTGGGTCACGCGGGAGATCGCGTCTCCGGCCAGAACCCGCCCCAGTGCATCGGCAACGCTGACGCTTTCAGCGGGCAGGGGTGCGAAAGCCGCGCGGACTCGCGCAAGCGCTTCTTCGACCGATAACATCAAATTCCCTCGTAGATACCTGATTTCCCACCCGACTTGTGCAGCAGGCGGACTTCTGTAATGCGCATGCCCCGGTCGACCGCTTTGCACATGTCGTAGACCGTCAGGCAGGCGACGGAGACGGCGGTCAGGGCTTCCATCTCAACTCCGGTCTGTCCGGAGACCTTGCAGCGCGCCGTGACATCGACAGCCGAGCGCGCCGTGTCCAGGCTGAGTTCCAGCTTTACCGAGGTCAGCATGAGAGGATGGCAGAGCGGGATGAGATCGGCGGTCCGCTTGGCCCCCATGATCCCCGCCAACTGGGCGACCGTCAGGACATCGCCTTTCTTGACACTGCCCTCGGCAATCAACTCCAGGGTTTCCGGCTGCATAACCACCGAGCCCTTGGCCACGGCGATCCGTTCGGTGGTCTCCTTTTCGGAGACATCGACCATAACGGCGTTTCCCTCCGCATCGAAATGCGTGAATTCGGACACTCTTTCCTCCGGTGTTCAGATGCTGCTTGAGCTTAGCGGCTGCGTTTCGTTATCCGACGGCGCCTTTTGCTGCGCGAGAAGGGCAGCCGTTGCGGCGGTCACATCCTCCTGGCGCATCAGGGACTCGCCGATTAGGAAGGTGGTCGCGCCCACCTTTGCCATTCGGGCCAGGTCCTCAGGGGCGTAGAGGCCGCTCTCGGCAATCAGCAGCTTGCCCTCAGGGACCCGCGCGGCAAGGCTTTCGGTGGTTGCCAGGTCGATCTCAAGGGTCTTGAGGTTCCGGTTGTTGACCCCGAGCAGCGGCGATTTCAACGCCAGAGCCCGTTCCAGTTCCTCGGCGTTGTGCACCTCCACCAGGACATCCATGCCCAGGTCGAGCGCCGTGGCTTCCAGCTCCGCCGCCTGAGCGTCAGAGAGCGCTGCCATGATCAGCAACACGCAGTCGGCTCCAAGCGCCCGGGATTCCACGATCTGATAGGGGTCCAGCATGAAATCCTTGCGCAAGACCGGCAGGGAGACCGCGGCACGGGCGTCCTGCAGGTAGCTGTCGTGACCCTGGAAATAGGGTTCGTCCGTCAGGATCGAGAGGCAGGTCGCGCCGCCCGCCGCATAGGCTTGCGCCAGCTTGGGCGGGTCAAAATCGGCCCGGATCAATCCCTTGCTGGGCGAGGCTTTCTTAATCTCGCAGATCAGGCCATAGCGTCCGGCTTCCGAACAGCTTGCCAGAGCGCGGTGAAAGCCCCGGACCGGATCCGCCGTATGTGCCGCGGCTTCCAGAGTCGAGTGAGGGGTTTGCTGTTTGCGGGCCGCGACAAAGGCCAGCTTGTCGTCGCAGATGCGTTGCAGGACATCGCTCATGAGCTTGATCCCGGATTGGTCATCTCGACCAGGTCAATCAGGACCCGTCTGGCCGCGCCGCTGTCGATGGCTTCCGCGGCCATCTCAGCGCCTTCCTTCAGGTCCCGGGCCTTACCGCCCACGATCAGAGCACCCGCCGACCCCAGCAGCACGGCATCGCGGAAGGGACTGGCTTCCCCGTCGAGCAGCGCCCAGAGCGCGGCCGCGTTCTGTTCCGCATCGCCGCCCAGCAGTCCCTCGATCGTGCCGCGCTTTAAGCCGGCGTCTTCAGGTGTGACCTCGAAGGTCTTGATTTCGCCGTCTTTCAGCTCCGCCACGTGAGAGGGACCGGTGGTCGAGAGTTCATCCAGGCCGTCGGCGCCATGAACGATCCAGGCGCGTTCGTGTCCCAGGCTTTTCAAAACCTTAGCCAGTGGTTCAACCCATTCCGGCGCGAAAACGCCCATGATCTGGCGCTTGATGCCCGCCGGATTGGACAGGGGCCCCATCAGGTTGAAGATGGTGCGGGTGCCGAGCTCAACCCGGGTCGGGCCGACATGGCGGACGGCCGAATGGTGACGCGGCGCCATCAGGAAGCAGGTGCCGATCTCCTTCAGGGCTTGCTCCATGATCGAAACTTCGGCGTCGATGTTCACACCCAGGGCTGTCAAAACGTCGGCAGCGCCGCTCTTGGAAGAGAGCGCACGGTTGCCGTGTTTTGCCACCGGAACACCACATGCTGCGACCACGAAGGAGGAGGCCGTCGAGATGTTGAGAGTTCCTTTGGCATCGCCGCCGGTGCCGCAGGTGTCGATCGCGTCCTCCGGACCCTCCACGGTCAGCATCTTGGCCCGCATGGCCCGCACGGCCCCGGTGAGTTCCTCGACCGTCTCGCCGCGGACCCTGAGGGCCATCAGAAAGCCGCCCATTTGCGAGGGCGTGGCGTTGCCCGACATCATGATGCCGAACGCGGTCTCCGACTCCAGCGTCGAGAGTGGCCGGCCGGTCGCCACCTGGGCGATCAGGCTTTTGAGATCATTCATATCGCCGCTCATCGGCGTTCTCCCCCTGCTTCAGCAACCCTTGTCATGCCGCTGATTTCGTTATCTTTAAAAAGTTGTCCAGCAGCGCGTGACCCTCCTCCGAAGCGATGCTTTCGGGGTGGAACTGGACACCGTGCAGCGGCAGGTCCCTGTGACGCAGGCCCATGATCACGCCGTCTTCCGTCCGCGCGGTGACCTCTAGGCAATCCGGTATGCTCTCGGGGGCCAGGGTCAGGGAATGATAGCGCGTCGCGGTCAGGGGTGAGGGCAGGCCGGCGAAAACGCTGCCGCCTTCGTGACTGACCGGGCTCAGCTTGCCGTGCATGGGTTCCGGCGCGCGGACCACCTCGGCACCATAGGCCTGCCCGATGGCCTGGTGACCCAGGCAGACCCCCAGGATCGGGTAATCACCCCCGGCTTTTTCGATCAGCTCCAGACAAATCCCGGCGCGGTCCGGGTCGCAGGGGCCCGGTGAAATCACGATTCCCTCGGGCTTGAGCTCCAGGGCTTCCTCGGCCGTCATGCTGTCGTTTCGCCAGACCTCTACCTCAGCGCCGAGTTCGCCGAGGAAGTGATAGAGGTTGTAGGTGAAACTGTCGTAATTATCGATGAGTAACAGCATTTCAATGACTTATCCGGGTCTTTTCCGAAGGTGACGCAGGGCCCATGACGCGCCCCGGGCCGTTATAGCAGGTTGCGAATGGCCGCGAAAGCGAGGCCGCGCATCGCTGATATGCGGTTCGTAATTGGCAATTGCCAGCTATTTCAGATGCTTGATGATGGCCGGCCGATTTACCCGAATTGCGGAGCAACCAAAAGCTTAAAGGATCGGCAGGATCTGTTGCGTATTGTGGTAAACGTGGCAGGATGCGCGGCCTTATGCGCGGCCTTATGCGTGGTCTTGTACGGGCCGTCTTGAGGGGCGGAACCTCGAACTGGAATCGGAAAGCCTGACGGTGGCTGGAAAAGCGAAGAAAAAGACGGCAAAACAACAGGCTCCGAAGCGCCGGCCTATGCCGTGGCTGAAGTTCCTGCTGCCTGCTCTGGCGCTGCCGGTCGTGGTGATCGGCGGGCTTTATGCCGGAGTGATTCTGCTGGATAAGCCCGCAGAGCCGCCGGAAGCCGAGGTTTCTCAGGCTGCTGCCGAGTCGCCGGCCGAGTCTGCAGCGTCAAGTGCGGCCGAACCGCAAACCGCCCTTGCGCCGCGGCCGCCAAGGCCGGCGGAACCGCTCGATATGGACAAGCTTCGCATTACCGACACGGTCGTCAGCGACATCCGGGTCGAGATTGAAAGGCTTCCTGATAACAGTCAGTTAGACAGCGTTCCTCAAGAAGAAACTTCTGCGCCTGAAGTTGCCCAGACAACTGAAGCCGAGAAGGTTCCGTCACCCGAAGCTGTGCTTGAAACGCCCCCAGAGTCTAAGACCGAAACCGCAGCCCTCGCGCCGGCTGTAACGTTGCAGAAGCCGGCAAAACCGTCAGCTCCGAAAAACCAGGGTCAAGCGCAAGTTATCCCACCGTTATGGCTTAGAAATGCCACAGCGCCCAAGGCGAACCAGGGCCAGCCCATGATCGCCGTGGTGATCGACGACATCGGCCCCAATCTTCGCAACGCGCGCCGCTCGGTCACCTTGCCCGCGCCTCTGACGCTCGCCTTTCTGCCCTACGCCAATCATCTCGAAGATCTGACCACAAAAGCCGGCCAGGCCGGCCACGAACTGATGGTCCATATGCCCATGGAGCCGAAAGAAAGCAGTCAGAACCCGGGTGAGAACGCCTTGCTGACCGAATTGGGCCCCGAGGAGCTGAAGCGGCGCATCCAGTGGAACCTGGAGCGCTTCTCCGGTTACGTCGGGGTGAACAATCACATGGGCAGCAAATTCACTGGATCCGGTCCGGGCATGCGCCTGGTGATGAGTGAGCTCTCCAAGCGCGGCCTGCTGTTCCTGGATTCGCGCACCAATGCCCAAAGCCAGGCGGAGCAGGCCGCGGCGCTGTTCCGGGTGCCCTTCGCCCAGCGTGATATCTTCATCGACAACGACCACAAGAATCCCGACGCAATCCGGGCCCAGCTTGCGAAGCTCGAGGAACAGGCGCGCAGCCGCGGGTACGCGATTGGCATCGGCCATCCTCACGACAAGACACTCGAGGTTCTGGCCGAATGGCTGCCCGAGGTCCGCAAACGCGGCTTTGCCCTGGTGCCGATCTCGGAAATCGTGAAGCAGCGGCTGCTGCTCGCCCGGGCGGAGAGATCCGCAGCGCCAGGTTCCGGGAACGGTGCGGGGAGTAGCCTTGGCCAGCCCTGAATTCGCCAACCCTGAATCGGCCAGCGCCGACCCGGATAGCCTTGATCCGGGGGCCGGGTTCCGGCACCGCCTCTTCGACATCCTTCGCGCCGACCCGCAGATCTGGTCCGCGCTTCAAGTGGCGCGCAGCCTCAACCTGCCCGATTGCTTCATCGCCAGCGGGGCGATCTATCAGACGGTCTGGAATGCTTTAACCGGCACGGCCTCGGGTTACGGCCTCAAGGACATCGATCTGATCTATTTCGACGGCGGCGATCTGAGCTGGGAGGCCGAGGACCGGGTGATCACGCGCAGCAGCGCCGCGTTCGCCCAGTCGGATGTACGCATCCCGGTGGAGACCCGCAATCAGGCACGCGTACACCTCTGGTACGAGGATCGCTTCGGGTCGCCCTATGCGCCGCTCTGCAACGCGGCGGAGAGCCTGACCCGTTACGCCGCTACCACCCATGCAGTCGCGGTCCGGTTGGAGAGAAATGACGAACTGACCATCGAAGCCCCCTTTGGGCTGGCCGATATCTTCAGCATGACCCTGCGGCCCAACCCGACGCTCGATACCAAGGGCACCTACGATGAAAAGGCGGCGCGCTGCCGGGATCTTTGGCCGCAGGTTACGGTCATTCCCTGGCCTTAACGTCACCTCAAGTCTTCCGAACCGCCGTCCTCGGCAGTCTCCTCCAGCCAGTAGTACTCCGCGAGCAGCCGGGTGATCAGGATATAGCCCAGGATCGCAAATGGCGTCAGCGCGGTCCGGAAGATCACCCAGTGGTCCGTTTCCATCGTCCGCCAGACCACTTCGTTCAGGCCCGCCAGACCGAGCGCCAGTCCGATCCAGCAGAGCGTCAGGACACGCCAGCCCGCCTCGGTCAGCTGCACATGCTGCCCGAGCATCTGCACTAAGAAGCTGGGCCTGAAAAGGAGGCCAATCCCAAGGGCCGCGGCGAAGAGACAGTTTCCGACGGTCGGTTTGATCTTGATGAAGATCTCCTCATTGAAGACCAGACTTGCGCCGCCCAGCAGCAGCACCAGAGCCAGGGTCACGACCGCGAGGACGGGAACCTTGCGGTCGAGCATGACCCCGATGCCTACTACGATGACGCTTGTCACCATGACCGCCGCCGTCGCGGCCATGAGGCCCCAGCCGAAGTTCACGGCAAAGAAGGCGAGTGCGGGACAGATTTCGAGCAACAGGGATCTGTTCAGATAACGTTCGGCAAAGCTCATCATGGGTTCTGGATCGTTACAGGTGGCTGGAAGCGAGGGGCTGAAGGCGGCAGGCGGGAGATGAGTGTGGGTAGAACTTAAGCGCTCTGGCCGTCTCCTGGAAGCCCCTCCGCCCAGCGGATCGCCCAGGCGCCGAAAGGCTCGAGCAGGGTGAAGAGTTCCCGCCCTGTTGCCGTGAGCTCGTAGCCCTTGTCACCGCGTGCGAGCACGCCGCTTTCCTTCAGTTCTTTCAGACGTTTGTTCAGCACCGTTGGCGAGACGCTTTCACAGCTTTCCTGAAGCTGCCTAAAGGTCATCGGGCCGTTCGACAGCTGCCAGATCACACCGAGCGCCCAGCTCCGGCCAAGCAGGTCGAAGAGGGCCATGATGGGTTTTCCGCTCTTGGAGCCGCGCACGGGCGAACCGGGCCGGGGAATTGAGGACGGCATGGGAGATCTCCTCTTGCTACTTTTTGTGTAGCGTATTATTGCTACTCTTTACGTAGCGTATTCTCAGGAGGCTGTCATGCTCATTCTGCCTGCCTTTGCAGCCCTTGCAGCCTCATTCGGCTGGGCGACGGGCATCGTGCTGGCGCAGCGGCCCGCGCGGATGATCGGTGCCTTTGAGTTCACCCGCATTCAGTTGATCGCCTGCGCGGCTATCCTGGGCGTGATCTGCTCGTTCTTCGGATACTGGCAGACGGTGGCCTGGAGCCATTGGCCCGCCTTCGGTCTCAGCATCTGTTTCGGCATCCTTCTCGGCAATCTGGCCATGATCGAGTGCCTGCGCAGGGGCGGACCCAGGCGCACGGAATTGCTGCTGTCGCTCAAGGCGCCGATCGTCGCGGTCCTGGCGTTTCTCTGGCTTGGCGAAACGCCTTCGATCCTGGACCTGGCCGGGGCCGGGGTCGCGCTCTTCGGGGTGAGCCTCGCGATCTTCTTCGGTGGGAATGAGGCTTCGCGGAGCGATGAGATGAGAGGATCCATGACAAGTATCGTCCTGCTCGGGGTTGCGGCGACTGCCTTTCAGGGTTTTGGCTTCCTGATCATGAAGCCCGCCATGCTGGCCGGGACCGAGCCTTTGGCGGCTTCGGCCATCCGCCTGCTCGGGGCGGCCTTTGTGATCTCGCTGCTTGCGCTCTGGCCCGCGCGGGTCTTCCGGTCGCAGGCGCGCATGACACCCGCTTTGCTGGGCCGCACGATCCTGCCGGGCTTTATCGGCTACGGGATTTCCTCGTCGCTGTTGCTCTACGCCTTCGCCATGACCGATGCGGGCGTCGCGGCCGTGCTGGGGTCGCTCTCTCCCGTGCTGGTCCTGCCGATCCTCTGGATGAAGGAAGGGCAGGCGCCGAGGCCGCAGGCCCTCGCGGGTGCCGTGCTCGCGGTCTCAGGAACGGCGTTTATCCTCTTGTTTTAGCGGCTTTGCTGGCGTTTCGCCTGCCGGACCAGAGCCTCTCGGAACTCGCCCTCGGTCCAGTGGGCCGCCAGGGCCCTGTGAAAGAGCGCCTGTTGGGTTTCCGGTGCGAGGCCGTCGATCGGTGGGTCGAGGTCGAGATTGGTCGGGAAGGAGTAACCCTCGGCGGAGGCGGCGACGGCTGCGTGAAGCCGGGCCGGGGAGAGCCTGCCGGCCTTTTTGAGTGACAAGAAAACCGGATAGAGCAGTTCGCACATGCCCTGGCGGTCGATCGTCTCCATGGCCCGGCCGAAGGCCGAGGAGATCTGAAGCAGATTGGCCATGCGCTGTACGTCGGCGCTGACGTTGGCTCCTGCGGCGTGGAAGAGGGCCGGATTGAAGAAGAAGGCATCGCCCTTCGAGAGGGGCAGCTGGACGCAATGCGCTTCGAAGTGTTCGCGGAAATCGGGCCTGCGCCAGGCGGTGTAACCGGCGGCGTAGCGCTGGGAGAAGGGTAGGAGCTTGGTCGGGCCGCTCTCGACGGGCATGTCGCAGTGTGCGATGCCGCCCTGCAGGGTCAGGAAGGGTGAGAGCAGGTGGACTTGGGCTGGATAGAGCCTGGAGACCTCGTTGGTCTGGAAGCCCAGGTGGTAATCCCGGTGCGCTTCCTGCGCCGCCGCGCCGGGGCGCACCAGATTGACCTGTGCCGTCATCTGGTAACCCGGGCCGAGCCAGGCTTCGCAGACGGCATCCACGGCGGGGTTTGAGAAGTAGAGCGCAAAGACTTCCGGGGCCTGCTCGCAGAGTTTCTGGAGTGCGTTCCAGATCCGGTCGTTGTTGCCGGCCGTCGCAAAGTGGTCGGCGCCGCTGCCCTTGGCCTGCTTTTCCGCCGCGATGATGCTGTTGAAGATTTGCGTCGCGGCATCGATGCAGGCGGTGTCTTCATAGGCATGCTTCAACACCAGCACACCGGAGCCGTCTCTGAGCACCTGCGCCCATTCCGCCATCAGCGCGCGGCGGCTGTCCGGTTCGATCAACCTGTCGCCGAGCGCTTGGATGTCATAGAGCGGAATTTTTGCCTCGATAGCCGAGGCATGAGGAACCTGCTCGGCGGTAAGCGAGGCGGACGTGATCGCGACGAAATCGGCCAGCTCACAGTCGTCAGCGTCAAAATAGGCTGCAGCCTGCGGTATCTCTGTTGCCATGACGGGTTTTCCGGTTTTGTGTCTTCGGAAAATCTAGCAGGAAACAGGCTGCTGATCGCGCCCAATCTGAGGCTGAGCCGGTCACCCCTTAAGGCTGCTATTCTCAAAAATGGCAAGGAGCGTCAGACTGATGCAGGGTCGCGCGGTGACCGGCTTTGCGGAGTTTCCGTGGGTTCGGCCAAGGTCTACAGAGGTATTTCAAGTGCTTGGTGCGTGTCGGAAACAGCTTGACCTAAGACCGGCGGCAGACATCCAACAGGTCTGCGACGATAGGGCGGCGGTCGAGGCTGCGCCAGACGATGCTGGTTCCAAGGTCGATATCGATCTGCTGTTCGATGAAAGGCGTTCCGATCTGGCCAAACTGTTCATGCATGCCCTTTGGCGCAACAAAGGGGCCGTAGCCTGCGCGCGAAAGCACGATGGCACCGATAACGGTATCGACTTCGACCTGCGCATCGAACTCGGCCCGATCGGGGTCTTTCCGGTCGATCTCTGTCATCAGCACAGGCGCGTCCTTCCGCATGTAGCGGATCGTGGGGCCTTGCTCGCCTTCGACTGTATATTTCGCAAGCGGTTGAGACATCAGGTGGTGCTCCGACAGGCCCGGTTCGTGCACGGGCGGATGCAGGAAGGCGACGTCGAGCAGGTTTTGCTCAACCTGGTTTTCCAGCGCTGAAGTCGTCGCTTCGATAAGCCTGATCCGCGCATAGGGATGCTCGCGCCGAAACGTCTTGAGGATCGGGATGACCACCTGCATCGCCGCAATCTGCGTCATGCCAACCCTTAGAAACTGGCCCAAACCCCTCTCGGCATCTTTCGCTGCCAACACAGCTTGATCCGCCATGTCGACGATGCGCCGGGCTGCTTCGGTGAAGGCGATGCCTGCGGGGGTCGGCTCCACACCGCTGCGACTCCGCTTGAACAGCTGAACGCCCAGATTTTCCTCAACCCGGCGAAGCCGCGCGGTCAGGGCAGGCTGGGTCATGCCGACGATGCGCGCCGCCCGGGTAAAATGCCGCTCTTCATGCAGAGCAACGATCGAGCGGTAGTCCATTACCGAGAACATTGATCACATTTCCTTATCAAACTTATCAAGATTCCTGCTGGAAGGTGATTTTAGATAAACAATATCTGGGGCATCACCGTCATATGAAAAGGACACAGGATGCCACGCATCACTTTCACGACACTCCTCGCAGCAACACTTCTTGCGGGTTCACCTGCCATGGCCGATGACCTCGCATCTCATTCGACCAATTTCGACACGCCGGACGCGCTGGTCTCTTGGTCGGAACATGCGCCCGAAGGCTTTTCACCCAAATGGAAGAAGCCGCGCGTGGACGACGGGCAGCTAGTGCTTGAACCGCGGTCTTCAGGCTGGTTTGAGGACAACCAGGCGGGGCATCTCTATCACCAGATCAATGGTGATTTCATCGCGACGACCCGCATCGAGGTCGTCGGCACCAGTGCGGACTTGCCACAAACCTCGTTCTCGCTTGCCGGTCTATTTGTCCGGGCGCCGCGTGAGGTCTCGGCTGCGGCTTGGACGCCCGGTCAGGAAAACTGGTTGTTCTTCTCCATCGGAACGGCGGCACCGGCAGGCGAGCCGCACTACGAAACCAAGACCACGACGAATTCGCTCTCAACCCTCAAGATCATTCCCGCGCAGACCGGCCCTGTAGATTTGCGGATCGCACGGCAAGGCGAGTTGTTCACGCTACTTGCCCGCCCTGACGGACAGGAGTGGGCGGTGGTTGATCAGATGATCAGGCCGGATTTGCCGCAGGTGCTGAATGTCGGCCTGACGGCCTATGCCGACTATGACAGCGTCGCGCCGATCTATCCCAACTATCAGCAATACAACACGCAAGGGGCCGCGGGCGAGAATGCCGATCTGATCGCCTATGTCGACAGCTTTTCCTTGCGCCGTCCTGCCACGGGGCGCCTGCCCATCGCAAACCTTGACGCACCCGCGTTTCTGAACGTCATCGCCGACCGGCAGGCTGACCTTCTTGCCAACTAGTCTCGGAACAGGAGAAAGACCATGACGCGCAAGTATGAGAGCTGTGTGAAGAAAACGATTGAAACAAAGTTCCGCACAGCCGTTCTGCTCTCAGCGGCGAGTCTGCTAATCTCGGCGCCGGCACTGTCCCAGCAGCCGCCGGATTTCGAGGGCCGTTACATCGCCGCTATTTCCGACGGCGACATGCGCGCCTATGCCTATATCGACGGGCGGATCGGCGAAAAACGCGGCCCTGACGAACTTGCCTTGGTCGCTTTGCCCCTGCAATCCAGCGAACTGACAGGGCGCATCGAGGTCTCCAACTCCGTCATCAACCCGGTCTATTCGATCGCCCACAGCCCCGACGGCAACACGATCTTTGTCGCTGAAACCGCGACCCCGCAGGAAGAGGGCGATCTCACGATCCGTGATCTGCAGCCCGGGACGACCTTGCGCGCCATCGATGTCAGCGATCTGTCCGCGCCGCGCATCGTCGACGAAGTCGAGGTCGGGACAAGGCCTCTTGGCGTCTCAGTGAGCCCGGACGGCCGCACACTCGTTCTGGCGACAAAGACGGTCGGATCCCCGCTGACTTTCGTTACCTTCGAGGGTGGAGAATTCGGCGAAGCGCAGCAACTCCCGTTGCAAAATGTCTCCGAAATGCCGGAGCTTTTCGATAACGGACAGCTTCCCCATCACGCAGAATGGCATCCGACCGAAGACATCGTGGCTGTGACGCTGAACCTGCGCAATCAGGTCCAGTTCTACCAGGTTGACCGTGCGGATGACGGGACGGTCCGTGGCATCGATCAATGGGGCAATTCGATTGTCACCTCCAAATGGCCGATGTCGGGCAAGTTCTCGCGCGACGGACGTCACTTTGTGACCAATGATCTGAAATGGGGCCCAGATGTCGGACCCGACCGCAACGGGACGTACGCAGCCCCGTCGCAGCTCACGTCGATCCGGCTGGCAGGCCTGGAGGACGAGGAGCCGCGCCACTTCATCATGAGCGGTGTTGGTGTCCCGCAACATGCGGAGAGCATTGCCTTTTCGAATGACGGCTCGATGATCGTAACTCTCAATCTGGGTCAGACATGGATCCCGGAAGGAGAGGCCGGCCATTCACTCTCGACCTTGAGCTTGGTGATGTTTGACGCGGAGACCGGCCTGATGAGCCATGTCGGCGATTGGGAGATGCTGGGTATCCTACCCGAGGGCGTCGCGTTTGATGCATCGGATCGGTACATCGTTGCCGGAGTCTACGAATATGAAGGCCCTGAACCCCGTGAAAGCGCGCTTGAATTCTGGCGGGTGCAGCGGAATCCGGGTAAGGCGCCAAGGCTCGTCCCGACCGGGTACTCGGTGGCGACAGGACCAGGGGCTCATTCCTTGGTCGTGGTCAACGAGTAGCGCACCACGAAGGGCAATGACGAGCCTGAAATCCCAACGAGAGCTCCGCGCCGCCGCGGCGTTCCCGCGCATCAGGAGATGAGTGTATGCGGTTTTTTTTGCATGTTTCGACTGCCGCCCTCGGCGCCTTGAGTGTCTTAGCCGCAAGTGCCGCACTGGCCCATCATGGCTTCGGCGGACGCTATGACCGGAGCACACCGGTCTGGCTTGAAGGTGTCGTTGAAGACGCGTTCTTCGGTTATCCTCATGCTGAGATCGTGCTTCGGGCCGATAGGGACCCCGATTTGGGCGACTTGCCGGTGACAGCGTCTGAGTTTGATGCCGGCCTTGCCGTGTATGAAGGCGATGACACCGTCGAGATCGAGTTTCCACCCGTCCAACTGTTCTTTGCGCTCGAAGGACGGATCGATGTTGGCGATCGGATTGCCGTCATCGTTCTGCGCAACTGCGAACCACCTCACCAGCTGCGTGGGCAATGGGTGCGGCTGGCAGACGGCGAGCAGGTCTTGCGCCGGGGGACCATGCAGGAAGAGGTTCTGGGCTGTTGATCTCTGTCTTTGAGCCGGTTTTGTCCGCGGTCGAAGCTTGGTCGGTCTTGCGTTTGGTGCGCACATCACCCGTATTCTATCCGCTTGCAAATGCCGCACACATTCTGGCTTTGGCCACTATGTTCGGCGCACTCGCCGTTCACCATTTGGCGCGCTTGCGGATGGGTAACGGAATGCCGGCAGTCATTGGCGAGACAACTTTGCCGCTGGCGCGTGTCGCGTTTGCAGGCGTGGCGCTGACAGGTTTGCTCCTCTTCGCCATGCGGGCGGGCCACTACGCATCGAATCCCGCCATGCAGATCAAAATCACCCTCATTTTCCTGGCCGGGGTCAACGCGTGGATCTACCACAAAACGAGGCGTAGCAAAATTGCCCGGATCACCGCGTTATTGTCGCTGGCCCTTTGGACACTGGTGCTGCTCGCGGGTCGTTGGATCGGCTTTGTTTGATCGCTTGAATTCGAAACGCAGGGCACGCCTGTGACGATGTTCCTGAGCTGACATTGGTTGCGGCGCGGAAAATCGACAATACAGGCGCAAAGCTGTGACGTGAGGCCTTGGATCAGAATAGAAATCGCAGATCCATGGTCTTTGTCCCAAGATCCGGATCCAATCTCTCTCTCAGGGTTAGAGCAGGCTTACTGCTTGGATTCAATGATCCGCGCGGTCAGATCTCCGCCCGCTCATCTGCCGGAATGGGGCAGTTGGTGCAGACGCGATTATCGCACAGGCGACAGAGCGTGCGGCGGTCGTTGGCGGTCGTCTCCATTGAAGACAGCATCTTGTGCAGCAGCGCCGCAAGGGTCTCCTGCTCCAGGGCGGTCAGCGGGGTCAGCAGGGGCCGGATGGCGGCGAGGCGTCCCTTGAGGAGGTCCTCGCGCAGAGCCATGCCCCGCTCGCTGAGGTAAAGCGCGATCGTCCGTTTGTCCCGCCCCTTGCGGCGCTCGACGAGGCCATCGGCGACGAGCCGATCGACGAGGCGCACGCTGCCCGGATGGGACAAGCCGAGAATCTGCCGCAGCTGATCGTTGGAGGGGCCGGAGCCGTATCCGATGACAACCAGTGCCGCGGGGGTTTCACCGCCGTGACGAAGGATGTCACGCGCCGCGTCTCCGATGCGGTCGGCGACAGCGAGCCCGACGACACCAAGCAAATTAGCGGTACGGTCGATCATGCGTGACAGTTTATGTGCGGCGCGCACGAATTTCAACTTGACAATATGTGCGCAGCGCACATGATTGGCGAAGTGGCTTGGCGGTGACCTCATGGCGCCGTCGCGGGGCGGCATCACGGGGCGGAGGGCGCCAAACCGAATTGAATGTGACCAGTGCGGAGGGCAATTCATGCCGGATACGATACGTAGAAGTATGTTTGTCGGCGCGGGACTTTATGCGGCAAGCGCGCTTGTTGGGCGTGGCAATGCTCACACCCTGAACCCGGGCGCGGGTGGCCTGACACTCGACGCCGCCGGTTGGGACGCGAACAGCCCTCCCGAGTTGGAGTTCTTGTTTGAGGCGCGTGTCCAGCTTCACCTGCCGCCGATGGACGTAGGGCCGACACCCGAAGGAAATCGCCTTATCTTTCTCGTAAAGGGCGGTACGTTCGAAGGCCCCCACCTGCGCGGGCGCGTCGTGCCGGACGCAGGGGCGGACTGGGTGCGCGTCCGGCCAGATGGGACGGGCGTCCTGGATGTACGCTTCTCCCTGGAGACACACGACAACGCGTTGCTTTATGTCCATTGGCACGGGCGGTTCTGGTCGGCGCCGGAAGAGGCCGAGTATGCAACCGACCTCGAAAAACCGGACGACCCGGCAGGGGCATGGCGCTACTACTTCCGCGCAGCACCGCAATTCGAGACCGGCGACTCCCGCTACGCATGGCTCAATAACATCATCGCCGTGACCAAGTCCTGGACAGGCGACGGCGGCCCGATCCATCGCGTTTTTGCTGTGAAGTAGCGCGGCCCTGATGGCCGCGTTGATCGTCCTCCGCGCTTGCCCCGGCTGCCCAAAATGGCTCGCATGAAGGCGTAAACGACGGCAAAATCGAGGACTGATATGCATCGAAATCGCCGGATGGCTTAGGCAGTGAAGCTCAATGTCGCCGGGCAGGCTGCATCTCGTTCATCTGAAGAGATTTCAGAAACAGCAATTCGGTTGGTGTACAAGCATGCATGACGCTCGACACATGGTGCGATACGCGCTCTTTCCGACTCGGCTCGGCGACTGCGGCATTGCCTGGCGCAATGACAGGGTCGTCGCAACGCGTCTTCCGGACAAAAGCTCCGCTGACACCATCCACCGTCTGGCCGCGCGGACAGGCGGGACGAGGGGCGAGCCGCCGATCGCAATTCGTCGCGCCATCGCGTCGATGACCGCTCTGCTCGCGGGTGAACGGACGGATCTCACCCACATTCTCTGCGACTTTGGTGGGATCGATGCGTTTGCGGCTCAAGTCTATAGCGCAACGCGCGCGATCCCGGCCGGCGAGACAGCGACCTACGGCGCCATCGCGTCGCAACTCGGCGACAAACAGCTTGCCCGCAACGTCGGACAGGCGCTTGGCCGAAACCCCTTACCGATCATCGTGCCGTGCCATCGTGTCATCGGCGCGGGCGGCAGACTGACCGGCTTTTCGGCGGCTGGCGGTGTCGCGACGAAGCTTAAGATGCTGGCGATCGAAGGTGCGCAGCTCGGTAGTGCGCCGAGGCTGTTCGATGACCTCCCGCTGGCGGCAAAGACGCCAAGGTGACGCTCTTCGACCTTCGCCCAGTTGTGAGAGTGCGCCGGACTGTCTCGCGTCGCGGCGCTACCTCTCCTGCGAGGCCGGGCTGGGGAGCGTTACAGGGTCAAGGTCACCACCCACTTGTGCTTGCCGATCTTCCGGGACCGCTCGAAGCCGAGACGCTCGAAGGTCGAGAGCGTTCCGTTGAAGAGGAATGCGGGCGAAGCCTTTCGGCCCTCGATATCTTCCGGGTATCCCTCGATGCGCCCGCCGCCCAGCTTCCTGATCTGCCCGATCGCACCCTCTAGCGCGGCGGACGCAACGCCGGTGCCGCGATGGCCCTTACCGGAAAAGAAGCAGGTTATCCGCCAGTCGGGGAGCGTAGGATCGGCGGCCAGATAGGCACGCTGGTTATGGATTCGCGGAAGCTCGTCCGGCGATCCGAACTGACACCAGCCGACGCAGTCCTTACCATGAAAGACCAGCGAGGCATGCGCCCGTCCTTCCCGAACGCGGCATTCCTTCGCCTTGCGTTTTTCCGCCGGGGAGCTGCCCGAACCTTCTTCCTTCCCGTGATACCACATGCACCAGCAGCCGCCCCAGACACCGTTGTTGGCCTCGACCAGATGTTCGAAGTCCGGCCAGGTCTCGGCATCGAGTGCTCTCGCTTCATATTTTGGTACGGGTTTTCCAGGCATCAGCGACCATTATGTGCGTAACGCACATATCGTCAAGCTGAAAATCCTGCATGCCATACCTCGCGATGGCTCTGTTTGGAGCGGCGCCGCGCAACGCCGGCGAGGCCGATCAACCCGAGCCCCATGAGCGCCAGTGTGCCGGGTTCAGGCACAGCCAGCGTGGTGGTTCTGCGGGTTGCCGTCAGGGTCGACTCCCCGATGGGGATCGTCGTGCTGCGGGGATCGAGTACACCATCGATACAGAAGCCTTGAAGTAAGTTACCGCTGACAAAGCCAAATCCCGGCATTGGGCAATCCGCTCCTTGGCGACTGGTGTTCCAGAGTTGTCCGCCGCGGCTTTCAGAAGGTCCGCCGACGACGAACGCCTCAAAAAAAGAGTCGAAGTTGAAATTCAGCGTGCCGAAGAGACCATCTGCCAGATTGACGCTTCCGAATGACGCGCCATTCAGGAAGCCCTCGAAGGAAAAGGTTAGAAGATCGCCCGCATTTTTGATGCGTTTCCGGGGGTTGCCGTCGTCGAAGCTGAATTCCCCGGTCATGCTGTAGCCGTTCTCGCCGGTCCAGCTGATGTCGTAACTGATCGGAACGGCCTTGGCGGGCAGTGAGAGGAGCAAAGCCGTGAAGGCAATTGCCGCTGCGGCGCAGTGAGTGAGTTTCATTTTGGATCCCCCAATTCATACTCAAATTTCACGAGACGGATGATGTCCTGCCTGCGCGACGGCTGACCTCCTTACCCAGGTGCCATGTTTACTGGGATGTCACGCCAGCGCCGAGGTTCCGCCGAACTGGAGAAGAGGCTTAGGAGAAAGCCTGAAGGATTGATAGATGCGCACCGCACTTTGTCCGAAACGTGCTCAATTTTGTCCGAAATGCGCGCAGGCCGACCCAAAACGGAGCCACGAAGCCAGAGTCCGCGGCGGCGTTTGCGGGAGAGGCGGCGGAAAAAGAGAGCCGTAGTCGCGCCCAACCTGGCAGGCTTCAAACCAGCCTGGCAGACCTCAAGGGAACAACTGCTGCATCAGGTGAGCCGGACTAAATCGGGTCTGCTCCAAGACACTCGACGTGCATTTTGCTTTTCCTGAAGCAGAGATCTGTCGCTCAACTCAGAATAAGCAAGTTTAATCGTTTTTTATGGATAACGACGTAAAACCACAGTGAGAAAAACACTTGTTTTCTTTGTTGATTTTGAAGAACAGATAGTGCGCGAACCAGAGTTACACATGCTGAATCAGCCTCTGCATGCGATCAAGAAGTCCTCGCTCGGACCCGTCGTCGCTCAATCCTCACAGTTTATTTCACCCCTGATCGATGATGCCTTCGCCCATTGGCAGGATCATAAAGGCAGGGAGCCCCTCCCGCGGCTTGGTCATCTCGTTTCCAAGTCCCCACCGGGTTTTTGGCCTTACACGATCGTTTTGGATGTCGCCGATAACGATTACTGCGCGCGATATGTGGGCGCGAAATCTGCCCAGACCTACGGCGATCTGCGTGACAGATACCTCTCGGAACTTCCGTCACCGCTGAAAGAGCGTGTGGCCGACTTGCTTGATACCTGCGCAGGGAAGCGGGCGCCCATCTACGCGTTCTGGCCGAGAAGCGCTGTCAGGGGACAACCCTTCGTCGGCGTGGAAGTTCTTTGTCTTCCCTGGTCAAAGTCTGGCGACAGCCTCGAGCATATGACCCTTGTGAACGTCAATACTTACGGGAACACACTGACCTAGCGAATGGTCAGAAGCAGCATGCGTCCTGGTAGCGCGCGACCCTGTTTATCGCGTTATCGCGCGAATCTGAGTAATCCCGTGCTCCCACCGGTCCTGACTTGCGATAGAGCCGCCGCTCAGATCCGTTTGTGGCCAAAGGCCTGCATGGCCTTGTCGCGGTGCTGCAGCTCTTCCTTCTTGGATTCAACGGCATCGACCATGCGCAGCTTGCCGGTCCGGTCCCGAACCCGTTTGAAACGTTTCAGCTCCTTATCCTGCGCCTTCAGTTTGCTGCGTTCACGCCCCGCCAGTCTTTGAAGATCTCCGGTCATCGGTCATGCTCCCAGGCTGGTTGCTCCATTTCCATAAAATACAGTCTACAGTAAGTGGCGCTAAATGCCTTGAGACAAATCAAGGCCGGCCGGTTTCGCTGCGTCCCACTTGCAACGATACAGTTCCAGGCAGTTATAACGTTTCAGGAGTAGAAATCTGTAAGGTTTCAACAACGCTGATCTGTTGAGAGCAAAGGCTTCGTATCGTTTCAGGATTCTTCATTCTGCTACGTTATAGACTGCGCATATCGTGACGTTACAGGCTCGAGCTCTCGCCAGGTTGCAGATCAGGCGGCTGCGGGATCCGAAGCAAACGGGGAGGCGGCATAGCTGCCGTCTTCTATTGCAGCATTGCCAATTCCCCGGCGCGGGCCGGATCTGCTATAGCTCTCACGCCCGACAAACAACAAGCACCAGAAAAATTATGCCTTCATTCCTTTACCCGCGCGCTTTTCTACGGGGCGTCGCCCGGTGAATTTCTCTTCCGACCCTTCCGGGCAGCCCGGTTCGCGGCGCCTGGGCCGTGGTTCCTGGCTTCCCGCCATCTTATCGGCTCTGTTGCTGATCGCGGCGCTGGTTGGCTATGTCGCCTATTACAACGCCGTGCCCACGGAGCCGGGCTTTCATGCGCAGGCCTGCTGGTTCAAGACGGATATCGTCGGCGATGCGGAATGCGGCACGCTTGTGGTCCGCGAAAACAGGCAAAGAGCGGACAGCCGCACCATCGGTCTGCCAGTCGTCATTCTGAAAGCCCAGGGAGAAGAGGCGGAGAAGGGACGGACGCGCGAGCCCATTATCTATCTCACCGGCGGTCCCGGAGACCGCTTTCCCTTCTCCAGCCAGCGGGACATGGATTCCTGGTCGCTCTGGCGCAAGGATTTCCCGCCGGAGCATGACCTCATCCTGGTCGGTCCGCGCGGCACCGGCAGGCACGCTGTGGCGTTCGGCTGTCCTGAAATGCGCAACGCGGCGATCAGTGCCGGGGCGCATAGGCCGGGCGATCCGCCGCCGGACAGCCGCGCGCTCGCGCTTGAAGCCGTCACCGCATGTGCCCGGCGTTTGCAGTCCGAGGGGGTGGACCTGACGGCTTACAACAGCCGCGAAAGCGCGGCGGATATTGCCGAACTGCGTCAGGCGCTGGAAATCGAAACTGCGGTTCTCTACGGCGTTTCCTACGGTACACGCTGGGCGCTGAGCATTCTCAGGTATCATCCGGAAGGCATCGCGGCGGCTATTTTGGACGGTTTGGTGCCGCCCGAAGCCCCGGAAGGCCTCGAGGTAGCAGCCTTTTATCGTGAAAGCCTGCAGCAGGTCTTCGACGACTGTGCCGCGAGCAGCGGTTGCCGGCGCCAGTTCGGTGATATCGAGCAGCGATACGAGCGCGTGCGGGAAAGCTTGAAGGCGCGCCCCCTCAAACTCGCGCTCTCGGAATATCTCGATGCGGACGAACTGAGCGCTCTGGGGGACGCGGAGGGGCGCAGCATCAGCTTTGACGACAGCTGGTTCGGCTGGCTGCTGTTCGACGCCATTATGGACCGGGGCGTGCCGTTTTTGATTCCTCTCCTGATCGATGATATCGAACAGAAGCGTTTTGCCACCCTGGACGCGCGTTTGCGCGAGAGCCTGCTGCTGATACTCGAGTCCCAGGCCTATAACTCCTGGGCCATCTATCTTTCCCATATCTGCCGCGATGAGGCCGCGTTCGAGACGCCCGAGGCGGTGGCCGCGGCGGCGCGGGCGGCGGGTGACCTCGCCTTCATGGTCAAGGACTATGCGCCCAATTACCTCTGCGCCTCTTGGCCGTCCGGACAGGCCGATCCGTTGGAAAATCAGCCGGTCAGGAGCGCTGTCCCCACCTTGCTGCTGTCGGGGCGTTTCGATCCTCTGACTCCGCCGGTTCTGGCCCAAAGGGCCGCGGCTCATCTCTCCAACAGCTACCTCTACACCCTCGCAGAGAAAGGCCACGGGGCGCTCTACGATAACGCCTGCGCCCAGCATCTGGTCCGAAGCTTTCTGAGAAGTTTCAAGCGCCCGACAGAAACCCACTGCCAACCACAAGATCTGGCGGTACCTGCCGGAAACTGAGGCCATATCCGGATACGTACGGGCCGTGGCTGACAGGCGGCGCGTAGGAGGAAACAGGAGGGAGGCGATGTCATTGGAGATCCGGTCGCTGTCCGAAGGGGAGCGGCTTTTGATCCTGGACTGGCTGGAACGGGAAGAGGCCGGGCCGGGCAAGGGATTTGCCGCTCAAAAAGACCTTCTTGCACGCGCGCAGGATGCCGGAGAGCTCTGGGGGCTCTTCGAAGACGCCGATCCGGTCGCCTTTCTGGCAGGCGAATTGCGCAAGGGCGGGGTGTTGAGGGTTCGGGCCGATCGCCGGCGGCGGGGGTATGGCCGCAGGCTGGTCCGGCACCGGATCGAGGCGCTGCGTGCCGACGACAGCTGCTGTCTGCTGGACATTGCGTGCGACCCGGCGGAATCCATTCCCTTTTGGCAGAAGATGGGGTTTACCCTTTACGGCGGGAGCTATGCTTTCAAGCGCCTGGAGCGGCGCTTTGACTTGCCCAAGGGCGCCGAACCCATCGCCGTCAGGATTCGAAGCTTTCCTGATTTCGTCCTGCGGACGGGAGAAGTGGTGGATCCGCTCGATGAGTTCCGGCCAGATGCGGTGATTCTGCCCGACGGCAACATCCAACTGGCGGAACGGGTGATCTTTTTCGCCGGGCCGCTGAACCGGCGCTACGATCTTGTGGTCAAGATCGAGGCCGGCGGGCGGGAGCGGCTGTTCGACCGGGTGACAAGCGACGCCGCCTACGCGGTGGGGGTCAGCGAGGACGAACATGCGAACCACTTCCTGGAGCGGATCAACGACCCGCCCTTGGCCGTGGTTCCCTCCCGGCGCTGACGCCGCCTGTTCAAGACCACGGCAAGCCGGGCTGTAACCTTTCAGATCAGGCCATCTGTGACGTTACAGAAGCGCCGACCTGGAACGTTACGGCATGGAGGTGGTGTGACGTTGCAAATTTAGAAAATCGGCTGATTTACCGTCCTTTGAAACGATACGAAAGATCAGAATCGGAACGTTACAGATGACCGAATTGATATCGTTACAGGTCAACTGGTTCGTATCGATACAGAAAAGAAGGCTGTAACGTTTCGACGCCCGCAAACTGCCGCTATGATCGGCCACAATCGGCCATAAGAGGCGGAAAGGCAAAAAGACTGAAAGGTTGCAGTTCCGCTCTCGGCTCATCGCAACAGCGGGCTTGCGCCCTTAGACTTCATCAGCCAGCCGGTTCGACGCAGGCGTATTCCCGCTGGTTGTTGCTCTCGCCCGCGCCCTCTTTGATGTCATTGCCTGTATCGATCTTCATCTTGAATTTTGCTTCTCCCTTTTTCCAGGCGCCCTTTGAGAGCGGGAACTTTACGGTGCCCACAGCGCCGGGCGCGAGCGGACCGAGCGGCTTGTTAATGGTCGAAGTGGTGGTTGGGCTCGTGCGCATCGTAACGCTGACAAAGCTGTTCGGAACCGGCTTGACACCCTTGTTCCGGACGCCGACGACCACTTCGCTGGCGAGCGCCGTGCTGCCTTGTTTGCCGCAGTAACCGGTCTTGGGGGCACCGGGAAGCGGACCACTTGGATAAGGCATATGGAAGACCAGATCCGGAAGAATTTCGATCACTGAGTACCCTGGGACTTTGGTGCTGTTATGATCTTCGCGCGGACCGGGCTTGGTTGGTTTACCGGGATTACCGGGCCTGCTTGGCCTCTGGGGTTGAGCGGAGCTACCACCCTGAGAGCCTACGTTCACGTGCGGCTTGGTGCGTTCGAATGTTTCTTTCGCCGCCTCTGCGGGAATGGAATGCGTCATTGCAGCGACCGAAACCGCCGCAGCAGAAATTAGGCATAAAGGCTTGATTTTGAACATATGAATCGACCTTTCTCTATCCGCTCCGTGGCTTGGCGGCAGGCTTAATTGACGAGCGGCTCTCACACAGAAGACCACCCTGTCTCATTGCTTCAGACGGTCTTCTTCAGAGAAAGGTTCAAAAGAAACGCCGAACACGGCAGAATGGAGAGAGATGTGACGCTGCGACGGCTCTGGACGCAGCCCAGATTCTGTATCGTTACAGTGTTCTACCTGCTGATAAAAAGCCGCTGCTGTATCGTTACACTGCAACGATACACTGTAACGATACAGATTCAGCCTCGACGAACGCTTACAGATCGGTCGATTGATGTCGAAAAACGGAAAGCACCACAAGGCAAAGCGCCTCGCAAAGATCGAAATGCATCACGAACTGGGACGCGACGCTTACGAGGCGCGTCTGGAGAAGCTGCAAACCAAGTTGCGGCGGATCCAACAGGCTTATCTGCACAGTGGCGATAGCGCGGTGATTGCCTTTGAGGGCTGGGATGCGGCGGGCAAGGGCGGGACGATCCGGCGCATGTCCGCGGTGCTCGATCCGCGGGGCTTCAAGGTCTGGCCGATCGCCGCCCCCAAGCCCCATGATCTGGAGCGGCATTATCTCTCTCGCTTTTGGGAACGGCTGCCGGCGCGCGGCGGCCTGGCGGTTTTCGACCGGACCTGGTACGGCCGGGTCCTGGTGGAACGGGTCGAGGGCTTCGCGGCTCACAGGGAATGGAAGCGGGCCTATGATGAGATCAATGACTTCGAGCGCCTGATGATCGATAACGGCACACGCCTCGTGAAGCTCTTCATGCACATCACGCCCGATGTGCAGTTGAAACGTTTCGAGGCGCGTCTGCAGGATCCGATGAAGCGCTGGAAGCTCAGTATCGAGGATTTTCGCAACCGGGAAAGCCGTCCGGCCTACGAAAAGGCCATCGATCAGATGTTCGAACGGACCTCGACCGACCGGGCGCCCTGGTACGTGATCCCGGCAAACGATAAGAAATATGCCCGGATCTCGGCCATGGAGATCATATCCGATCACCTCGCCAAGGGTGTCGACCTCAGGCCGCGCCCGCTGGATGACAGGGTCCGGGAAGAGGCGGAGCGAATCTTCGGGCTTTACTGATGGCCGTGGCGCTCGGGATCTACGGCGGCTTCTAACCCCTCGTGCGAGCTAGTCCTCGCGGCGGTCCGGGGCATCACGATCGCGCTCGTAGCACCGTTTTATTGGAAAGGGCGGCAACCAGGACTCGCGGCGGATTGTCCAGCTTTCGTAGGTCGGCATCAGCTGATCCGGGGCATCTAGAGATCCCAGGTTCACTTCGATTTCATCGTCGCTGCGCGCGAAAACCGGCGAACCGCAATGAGGACAGAACGTGCGTCCCTTGTAGGCACGGGTTTCGCCGGTGATTGTCACGGCATCCTCAGGGAAAATCGCGGAGGTCTGAAAGAGGGCGCCGCTATGCTTGCGGCAGTCCATGCAGTGACAAAGACCCACCCGATAGGGCAGTCCCGACGCCTCAATCCGGACCTTGCCGCAATGGCAACCGCCGGTGAATCGCTCCATGCCTCGCCTCCTAACGCAATCGTCCGCGATCTGCCTGGAAATCAGATATTCGGCGTCAGCTGTTCGGCGTCAGATGTTCGACTTCTGAGAGGCGAACCTGACCGCTTCCTCGGCCGCGCGCACCAGGGCGCGGGCTTTGTTGCGGCACTCCTGATACTCGCCTTCGGGAAGACTGTCTGCAACCACGCCGCCACCGGCCTGGATGTAAATCTTGCCGTCCTTGAGTACGGCGGTGCGCAGGGCGATACAGGTGTCCATGGTTCCGGTCGCGCCGAAATAGCCCACGGCCCCGGCATAGATCCCGCGCCGGTCCGGCTCCAGTTCGTCGATGATTTCCATGGCGCGGACCTTGGGAGCGCCTGAGACCGTGCCTGCCGGAAAGCCGGCGTAGAGCGCCTGCATGGCGTCGTATTTCTCATCCAGTTCGCCGTCCACGTTGGACACGATGTGCATGACGTGGCTGTAGAGCTCGACCAGCATCTTCTCGGTGACCTTGACCGAGCCGACCTTGGCGACCCGTCCCACATCGTTGCGGCCCAGATCCAGTAGCATCAGGTGCTCGGCCAGTTCCTTGGGATCCGACAGCAGGTCCGCCGCCAGTTCCTTGTCTTCCTGAGGCGTGGCGCCGCGCTTGCGGGTTCCCGCGATCGGGCGGATCGTGACCTTGCCGTCGCGCAGGCGCACCAGGATCTCCGGACTGGAGCCGACAATCGAGAATTCGCCCAGGTTGAGATAGAAGAGGAAAGGCGAGGGGTTGATGCGGCGCAGCGCCCGGTAAAAGGCGAAGGGCGGCAGCTCAAAGGGGATCGAAAAGCGCTGGGACAGCACCACCTGGAAGGCATCGCCGGCCAGGATGTACTCCTTGGCCTTCTCGACCATGGTGTGGAACTCGGCCTGGGTGACGTTGGAATCCGGCTCGGGCAGGACCGTATCACCCATATAGACGTCGCGGCCGCGCGGCACCGGTTGCTCGAAGTCGCTGACCACAGCCGCGAGCCGGGAATAAGCCGCCTCGTAGGCGTCGCGGGTGGATACCTCCTGGCCGGGCCAGACCGGAGTCACCACCGTCACCTGATCCTCGACCCGGTCGAAGATCGCAATCACGGTCGGGCGGATGAACATGCCGTCCGGGACCCCGAGGAAATCCGGATTCTGGTCCGGCAGATGCTCCATCAGGCGCACGGTTTCGTAACCCAGATAGCCGATGACCGCGGAGGCCATGGGCGGTAATCCCTGGGGCAGATCGATCCGGCTTTCCGCGATCAGGCCGCGCAGGCTGTCGAGCGCGTCGCCCTCAAGCGGCGTGAAACTCTCGAGATCCTGCAGGGCATTCCGGTTGATTTCGGACTGATTGCTCCGGCAGCGCCAGATCACGTCGGGTTTGAAGCCGAGAAAGGAGTAGCGGCCGATATTGGTGCCGCCCTCGACCGATTCGAAGAGCACGGAGTTGGGCTGGCCCTCTGCAAGCTTCAGAAAGGCGGAAACCGGCGTCTCCAGATCGGCGATCAGGGTCGTCCATACAACCTGGGCTTTCCCGCTCTCGTAAAGTCCGGCAAAGCCGTCGTAGTCCAACCCCGTTGGATCCTGTGTACCCATAGCCTTAGATACCCGTAGCCCTAAAACTGAGACAGGACGGTGTCGAGGTTCTGATGATTGATTTCGACTCTGTAAGATTCGTTCAGGGTGTCGGTAAACTGAGTCACCAAATCACCCTGAATCCGATTTACCAGATTCGACTGAAGCGCCGCGATCGCGGTATCTGCTTCCGCGTCGGGCGCCGCGGTAATGGTGGAGAGACGCGCGACCATGATGCCCTCGGCATCCTCCACCACATCAGCCTTGCCTTCTTCCAGCTCGAAAAGCTTGCTGGGCAGATCGAGCGGAATTCCGGGCGTCGGCGTCGTGTTGAAGCGCCGCATTGCAGGCGTGGCCGTCGGTGTCAGTCCGGCCTCCTGCGCCAGAGCCGCAAAGTCTCCGCCGTTGTTCACGGCCTCGACCAGCACCTGCGCTTTTTCCGTCAAAAGACGAGCGCGCTCGGCAGCTTCCCAGCCGGCGACCACGTCCGCGCGTACTTCATCCAGCGGTTTGGCGGCGGCGGGAATGTCCTCGTGAACCTGGACAACGAAGTACCCGCCCTGTGCGGTTTCCGTAAGCAGGCTCTCGTCGCCGATTTCGGTGGAAAAGGCGGTGTTGATGAAGGTTCTGTCATCCGGCAGGGCTTCGATCTTCTCGCCGTTCTCGTCGCTGCCGCTGCGGTCGACCCGATCGAAGCGGTCGATCTTCAGGCCGAGAGACGACGCCGCTTCTTCCAGGGTCGCACCGCCCGCCATGGTATCGTCGAGCGCGTTCGCCAGTTCGATGGCGGTGTCGGTTGCGAGGGTCAGCTGCAAGGTCGCGCGCAGATCTTCGACGACCTCCTCAAAAGGTGAGACGCTGCCTTCCTGGATCTCGGAGACTTGAGCCAGATGCCATCCGAGCGGACTTTCCACGGCTTCCGAAACGCCGCCTTCTTCAGCCGTGAAGGCGCCTTCAGCCAGCGCTGGAAGCTGGCCTGCCAGTTCGGCGCGGGAAATCAGGCCCAGGGATACGGGCGCTCCCACACCGGCTTCCGCCGCCACCGCGGCAAAGTCGCGGCCTTCACGAATTTTGGCCAGAGCGTCATTGGCGGCTTCCTGATTGGGAAAAAGCACTTGGGAGACATTCCGGCGTTCCGGGATCGAGTAAGCGTCAATCCGCAGCTCGTATTCCTCGCGCAGTCTTTCGTCGGAGACGGCGACTTCATCGGTGAGGGCGGCCGGGTCGATCTGGAGCACGCTCAGGCTGCGGAATGCGGGCGCCAGAAAGTCGCCGCTGTTCTGATCGTAGTAGGTCCGGACCTGTTCGTCTGTCGGTGCGGGTAAATCGGTGATGCTGTCGTTGCGGAAGACGACCGTGTCCGCCGTGCGTGTTTCCGCGCTGTAGCGATAGAGCGCCTCCGCCATGGCGCGCGGCATGGTCACCGCGCCGGAAATCGCATTGACGACCTGCTGGCGCTGGATATCGCCGGTCAAACCCAGCAGAAAGGCCTCTTCGCTCAAACCACTGTTTAACAGGGCATTTTGAAAGGCAAAGCTGTCGAACCGTCCAGTCGCCTGATCCTGGAAAGCAGGTAGAGACCTGATTTGCTGCAAGAGCTGATCGGTGGTCACCACAAGACCGAGGTCGTCGGCGTGCTGTTCAAAGAGGGCGCGGGTGGTGAGGCGGTCCATGACCTGCTGCACGACACCGAAGGCCTGTGCCTGCTCGATGTCCAGGCGTCCGCCGAACTGAGGTGCCAGCCGGGCCAGCTCCTGCCGGAGATTTCGGCTGAATTCCTGCTGGCCGATCGAGACCTTGCCGACCTGCGCCACCGAAGCGCTATGCTGCGGGCCCTGAAAAATATCGCCGATGCCCCAGACGCCGAAACTCAGGATCAGCAGCGCAAAAAGGCAAAAGGTGACGAACTTTTTGATTGGGTTAATTTTCTTGTCGGCCAAGGCCATGGCTAATCCCTGTTTACGGCAGTGGGTGTCCGGCGTCTGATCCGCGATGCATCCGCAGGCTCGTACCAGCAAATAAAGTGCGCGGCATATTAGGTACCGCCAGGGGTGCGGGCAATACGCAATTGCGTGTAAACACAGCCGGGTCCAGGCCTGGAGAGTTGGATTGGCACGGCCGCCATGCTAGGTAATCGCGAAACACGCCAGAATTCGGCTGTTTAAGTTCAAACTACCCCTCATATGGAGAGATTGGTCATGCGGCGCAAGTTGATTGCCGGGAACTGGAAAATGAATGGTTTGCGCGCCGGTGGGATCGCTCTGGCGGGCGACCTGGCGGGAAAATGTAAGGCCGAGGCGCCAAATTGCGATTTCCTGGTTTGCCCACCCGCTCACCTGCTGATCAGCGTTGCCGAAGCCATCGCGGGCAGCGGCGTTGCGCTCGGCGGTCAGGATTGCCACACCGCGGTGTCCGGGGCGCACACGGGTGATCTGAGCGCCGAAATGCTGGCCGACGCCGGTTGCGGCTTTGTTATCCTGGGCCACTCGGAACGCCGTGCCGATCATGGTGAAAGCAGCAGCCTCGTGCGGTCGAAGGCCGCCGCGGCCAAGCGGGCCGGTCTGACGGCCATTGTCTGTGTCGGGGAAACCGCCGACGAGCGCAAGGCGGGCAGGGCGCTTGAGGTGATCGAAAGCCAGGTTCGTGAGTCCCTGCCCGAAACTGCGCCTGAAGCGGCAGAGGCGTCGCTGGTAGTGGCTTATGAGCCGGTCTGGGCGATCGGAACCGGTCTGACCGCGACTCCGTCGGATGTTGCGGAGGTCCATGGCCATATCCGGAAGCTGCTGATCGAGCTCTATGGTAACGATACAGGCAGCGCGATTCGCATCCTTTACGGCGGGTCGGTAAAACCTGGAAATGCGGCGGAATTGATGGCTGTCGGGGACGTGGACGGCGCGCTGGTCGGCGGTGCCAGCCTCAAGCTGGAGGATTTTTGGGCGATCGGGCGCAGTTGCCCCTAGCCATCGGGCTCGCAAAGAGCTAAATACCCAGCGTTCCTGACCGGCTGGTGGCCGAGCTTCTGCGTGCCTCAAGCCTTGCTGGGATAAAAGATGTGTAGCGGCGCCCCAAGCGGCGCAGTCCTGCCAGGGAAACCGCAAGGGATTGTTTGGATCTCCTTGCCGCTTTGAAACGGCAGTTCTGCGTAGTTTTTTGATGGGTGCATGCCGAGATATGGTCCGGAACGGACCGAATACTGAAAGACTGATTCGATGGAAAATGTTTTTTTGGTGATCCATTTGCTGTTGGCGCTGGCGATGATCGGTGTCGTGCTCCTGCAAAAGAGTGAGGGCGGCGGCCTGGGAATTGGCGGTGGCGGCGGGTCCGGCGGAGGCTCCGGCGGCATGGGTGGATTTCTGAGCGGACGCGGATCGGCCAACCTACTGACCCGCACGACCGCGGTTCTCGCGGGCCTTTTCATGATCAGCAGCCTCGGCCTGACAATTCTCGGAAATCAGGGCCAAGAGCGCCGCTCGATTGTCGATGATCTCCGCTCGCAGCCGATCGCGCCGATTCAGGCACCGGTCGAGCCCTTGGCGCCGCCGGTACCGGCGCCGCAGAACTAAACAGGACGCTGACCACACGCCTCCGCCCGGGGGCGCGTGACGGCAAGGAGGAGCCGGATCTGCGATCTAATCCGGCAAGGGTGTTTTTTCAGACGCCGTCGGGGTCGCCCGAACGGGACAGCGTTTTTTAAGTAAGGGCGGTTTGAGCAAGGGTTAATGACGCGCTTTATATTTATTACCGGAGGCGTGACCTCCTCACTTGGAAAAGGGCTGACATCGGCAGCCTTGGGCGCGTTACTCCAGGCGCGGGGCTTTAAAGTCCGCCTCAGAAAACTGGACCCCTACCTCAACGTCGATCCGGGCACCATGAGCCCTTATCAGCACGGTGAAGTCTTCGTGACCGACGACGGCGCCGAGACCGACCTGGATCTGGGGCACTACGAGCGCTACACCGGCGTCGCGGCGCGGCGCAGCGACAATGTCACCACCGGTCAGATCTATTCCAAGGTTCTGCAAAAGGAACGCCGGGGCGATTACCTGGGCGCCACCGTACAGGTCATTCCGCATGTGACCGACGCCATCAAGGAATTCGTCCGCAGCGACATCACCGACGAAGACTTCATTATTTGCGAAATCGGCGGCACCGTCGGCGACATCGAGGGCCTGCCGTTCCTGGAAGCCATCCGGCAATTGGGCAACGAGCTTGGGCGCGAACGCAGCATCTTCGTTCACCTGACCCTCTTGCCTTATCTGGCCTCCGCCGGGGAGCTCAAGACCAAGCCGACGCAGCATTCCGTGAAAGAGCTGCAGTCGGTCGGTATTCAGCCCGATGTCATGGTCTGCCGTTGCGAACACGAAATCCCCCTGGACGCGCGCCGGAAAATCGCACTCTTTTGTAACGTGCGGCGCGAAGCTGTTATCCAGGCCCTGGATGTAGACACGATTTACGCCGTGCCGCGCGCGTACCACGAAGAAGGGCTGGACCAGGAAATCTGCCGGCACTTCGGCCTGGACGACGCGCCGCAGCCGGATCTCTCGCGTTGGGACTCCGTGACGGACCGCATTCGACAGCCCGACGGTGAAGTCACCATCGGTGTGGTCGGCAAGTACACCTCGCTCCTCGATGCTTACAAGTCGCTTGCAGAGGCGTTGACCCATGGCGGGATTGCCAACAACGTGCGGGTCAAGGTCAACTGGCTGGATTCCGAAATCTTCGAACAGGACGGCCCGATCCATGCGCTGGAGAACGTGCACGGTATTCTGGTGCCCGGCGGCTTCGGAGAGCGCGGTTCCGAGGGTAAGATCAAGGCAGCCGGGTTCGCGCGCGAGCGCAACGTTCCCTACTTCGGGATCTGTTTCGGCATGCAGATGGCCTGCATCGACGCGGCGCGCAATCTGGCAGGCATCGAAGGCGCCGGTTCCACGGAGTTCGGGACCTGCGACGACCCGATTGTCGGCCTACTGACAGAGTGGACACAGGGCAACGAGGTGGTGCAGCGCAGCGGTGAGGACGACCTCGGCGGCTCCATGCGCCTGGGTGCCTATCCCTGCACGCTTAAAGAGGGCAGCCGGGTTCAGGAGGCTTACGGGCTTCAGGACATCGAAGAGCGCCACCGCCATCGCTACGAAGTCAACATCAACTACCGCGAAAAGCTGGAACAGGCGGGGCTGCTGTTCTCCGGTTTATCACCGGATGGCGAACTGCCGGAAATCGTCGAGCTGCCGGAGCACCCCTGGTTCATCGGCGTACAGTATCACCCCGAGCTGAAGTCGAAGCCCTTCGACCCGCACCCCTTGTTCACCTCTTTCGTGGCGGCCGCTGTTGCACAGTCTCGTTTAATGTAGGCCCCGCTTAATGTAGGCGGCATTTGATATCGGCCCCGTGCGATGGCATCCGGCGTTGCCACTGTCTCACCCTGCAGCGCAGGATTAAAACCAGAGGAATTGCTCAGAATGGCGCAGGCGAAGCATGTAAAGGTTGGACCCGTCACCCTCGGCAATGACTTGCCGTTCGCACTCATTGCAGGGCCCTGCGCCATGGAAAGCCGGGCCCATGCCCTCGAGATGAGCCACGCCCTGACCGAGATGGCGGCGGAACTGGGCATCGGGCTGATCTACAAATCCTCCTTCGATAAAGCCAACCGCACCAGCCTGACGGCCGAGCGCGGCATCGGGCTGGACGAAGCCCTGTCGGTCTTTGCTGAAGTGAAGGAGACCTATGGCTGTCCGGTGCTGACCGACGTCCACACCGCCGAACAGTGCGCCCTTGTCGGCGAAGTGGTCGATGTCCTGCAGATTCCGGCTTACCTCTGCCGTCAGACCGATCTGCTGGTGGCGGCCGCCAAGACCGGCAAGGTGATCAACGTCAAGAAAGGCCAGTTCCTGGCGCCCTGGGACATGAAGAACGTGGCCGCCAAGATCACCGAAAGCGGCAACCCCAATGCCCTGGTCTGCGAACGCGGAGCTTCCTTCGGCTATAACACCCTGGTATCCGACATGCGCTCCCTGGCGATCATGGCCGCGGACATCGGCGCGCCGGTGGTTTACGACGCAACGCACTCGGTTCAGCAGCCCGGCGGGCGCGGCGGATCTTCGGGCGGTCAGCGCGAATTCGTGCCGGTTCTGGCCCGCGCGGCTATTTCAGTCGGCGTGGCCGCCGTCTTTATGGAAACCCATCAGGATCCCGACCGTGCGCCTTCCGACGGCCCCAACATGGTACCGTTGCATGAGTTGAAGGATCTGATTGCCACGCTGATGTCCTTCGATGCCATCGCGAAGGCCAATCCGATCACACTGACCTGACGTTTATTTCTTAAGCAGCGGGCATTTCATGAGCGGCGGGGCCCCGGCCAGCCGCCCGGACGTAACAGACACAGCTTGGAGCAGGATTATTCCATGACGGCGATTGTAGATATTCGAGGGCGTGAAATTCTTGATTCGCGCGGCAATCCGACTGTTGAAGTCGATGTGACCCTGGAAAACGGTGCTTTCGGGCGCGCCGCCGTGCCTTCGGGCGCCTCCACCGGCGCCCATGAGGCCGTTGAACTGCGTGATGCCGATAAGGGCCGCTACGGCGGGAAGGGCGTGCTCAACGCGGTCGAAGCGGTCAATCATGAAATCTTCGACGTGCTCTCCGGCCTGGACGCCGAAGACCAGTTGCTGATCGACCAGACCATGATCTCCCTGGACGGGACAGCCAACAAAGCGCGCCTGGGCGCAAACGCGATTCTGGGGGTCAGCCTGGCCGTGGCCAAGGCCGCCGCCGAGGACGCGGGCCTGCCGCTGTACCGCTACGTCGGCGGCGCCTTCGCGCGGACCCTGCCGGTGCCGATGATGAACATCATCAACGGCGGCGCCCATGCGGACAATCCCATCGACATTCAGGAATTCATGGTCATGCCGGTCGGCGCGGCCAACGGCACGGACGCCATCCGCATGGGCGCCGAGATCTTCCAGTCCCTGAAAAAGGCCCTGCAGGACGCGGGTCACAACACCAACGTGGGTGACGAGGGCGGCTTCGCGCCGAACATCGGATCGACCGACGAAGCTCTTGGTTTCATTGCCAAATCGGTTGAAAGCGCGGGCTACAGCCTGGGTGATGACGTGATGCTGGCGCTCGACTGCGCCTCCACCGAATACTTCAAGAACGGCAAGTATAAGCTTGAAGGCGAAGGCAAATCTCTCGATCCGACTGCCATGGTCGACTACCTCGCTTCGCTCTGTGACCGCTATCCGATCCTTTCCATCGAAGACGGCATGGCAGAGGATGACTGGGATGGATGGAAGCAGCTGACCGAGGCGGTTGGCCACAAGGTTCAGTTGGTCGGCGACGACCTTTTCGTCACCAATCCCAAGCGCCTGGCCGATGGCATTGCGCGCGGTGTCGCGAACTCCATCCTGGTCAAGGTCAACCAGATCGGCACCCTGTCCGAGACCCTGGAAGCGGTCGATATGGCCCACAAGGCCGGCTACACGGCGGTGATGTCCCACCGTTCGGGTGAAACCGAGGATTCGACCATTGCCGATCTGGCGGTCGCCACCAATTGCGGCCAGATCAAAACCGGCTCGCTCTCCCGTTCGGACCGTCTGGCCAAGTACAATCAGCTGATCCGCATCGAGGAAGAGCTCGGCATCGCCGCCCACTACGCGGGGCGCAGTATTCTGAGAGGCTAGGCTTTCTGCGGAGTTAGGCTCCTCTGGGGGGCTTAGGCTCCTCTGGGGGGGCGCGGCCTCGGTCAGCAGTTTAACAAGACGGCGCCGGTCACCTCAGGTTCCGGCGCCGTTTTTGCGTCCTGGATTGTGGTGAATATGCCTTACTGCCGCCGCGGCGCGCATCTTACCCTTGCGATGACATGCCCGGCGCCCTATTTCCTTTCCGGGGAGTCAGCTGTTAGGATCAGGATATGTCGGATCTAAAGAAAAAGCAGAGAGCACGTGCCAAGGTGGCTGCCGCCGAGGATGACCGGGCGCTGAAGATCGTCATGATCGGGTTCCTGGGCTTGATCGTTTTTGCCGCCAGCGCGTTAGCGGCCTTTCCCTCAATGGGGGCGGTCTTCGTGGAGTCCTATAAGCAGCAGTATCAGGCCAAGGTCACCGAAGCGGTGATCTGCCGCTTCTGACCCTCTTTTCCGGCCTCGCCTGCCGCTCCTGACCGGGCCGGCCGGGGCAGTGCAGCCTACATCAGCATCAGCTTGTCGTTCAGAGCCAGCCATCCCGAGGGCTCACCCATGATCTTGGCGGTGTCGTACTTGCCGAAGATCCGGGTGACACCGCGTTTGGTGAAGACTTCGTACATGATCGCGCTGGCAGGGCCTTGCGGCTGACCCGCCTTGCCGCCGAAGCGGCTGGAGAGCTGGGTTTCCACGTGAGCGCGCCAGTGCACCTCCATGGCGGTGCGGGCGATCAGCTTGCCCAAAGTGAGTTTCACCCCCAGTTTGGCGATCGCGGAGGCTGCTCCGGTCGCGAGGCCCAGGCCGGCGACCGGGATCACGGCCCCGGCGAGATCCGTGCTGCGCACGGCTATTTTGGCGGCCTTGGCCTTTTGAATTGCCGAAATCCAGCCGGTCACCGTGTCACTCTTGCGGAAACCCTTGCCCGCCGCGTTGACCCCCACAATGTGCGCCGTCGTCGTGCCGATCGCACTGCCATGCTGTATCGCGCTCAGAACGTCGACCTGCGTCACGGCACTGCCGACACCGCCCGCGATGCCGATCGCGGCGCCGCCCAGGCTCTTGAAACCCCGGTTGCGCAGGTAGCGTGCCGTTTTGGGCGAGGAGCCGTCGTGACCGTTGGTGACGAAGTAAGGGTTGGGGACCAGATCGTCCGCATAGTCCTCGTCGAGCAGTCCGGTGGTGCCCGCGGACTTCAGAAAGTTGATCACCTTGACCACACCACCGGCGCCTGCGCCCGCCTCGGCGATCAGCTCGATCACGCTCCAAAGAAATTCTTCGGCATCATCCTGACCCAGGTCGTTGGTCGCAAGCGCTCCCGCCATCCTCTGTTTCCCCTCAAGTGTTTATGTTTTTCTGCTTCAGATTTCTGCGAGAGAGTAGCTGAGTTCGCAACCGTAGCGCCAGAGAATGTTGAAGACCTCGCAGGGTGCATCTGTGAGCCGCTCGAAAGGACGAGTTTGGTTCAAAGCCGCTCTTTGATGGCTGCGGCCATGACTTCGGGGGAGGTGCCGTGCCGGAACACCAGCATCAGGTTCCAGTTCTCGTCCATCAGATAGGTATAGGAGCTGTGGTCCACGGGATAATCGACCGGGTCGATGTCCGTGCGGATCGAGTGGTAGACCCGAAAATCCCTGGCCACCGCGTCGGTCCGCTCCTTGGGACCGGTCAGGCCGACCATGCGCTCGTGAAAGAGCTCCACATAGTCCGCCAGGTGCGCCTGGGTGTCGCGGTCCGGATCGACCGTGATGAAGACGGGCCGGAGTTTGTCTCCGTCCGGACCCAGCGCCTCAAGGGCCGCGGACATGTCCTGGAGCGACGTGGGACAGATATCCGGGCAGAAGGTGTAGCCGAAGTAGAGCAGGACCTTCTCGCCCCTGAAATCGGCTTCCGTGGTTCTGCGCCCGGTGTGATCGAAGAGATCGAAAGGACCGCGCATGTCGGCGGGCACGGAAACGATGCCTGTGCCGGCGGGCGTCTTCTCCTGGGTCAGACGGGAGCCCAGAATCCAGCCGGTCGTGCCCAGCGCGATGACCGCGATAACAACGGCGGAGGAGAGAAGGGCGCGATGAGAAAGCATGGGATCCGAGACTTCTGTACCGTGACTTGCCGGAAATTGGACCGATCCGGCGGTCGTGTCAAAGGCAGAAACGCGGGCAGCCGCAACAGCAAAAACACTGGAAACTGCCTCGCGGAATAAAGTCCCATCCGAATTTGAGGCATGGAACGTTTGTTTCAAAGGGTCGGGTGAGTTCAGCTCATCCCAGAAAATGAGTCCAAAAGGAGTCCAAAAGGGGAATGGATGGGAATCAATTCGGACGAAATGAATCATATTGGAATCATTGCGTTTTTTCGGTTGACCGCAGGAATCGAACTGTGATTCGTTCTTCTCATGACTATTGCCTGGGAAATACGCAGCCGCGCACGTTTCATCCTTCCGAGGGTGTTGGCGGTCTGTACCGTCGTCTACTTCGCCTACCACACCGTGGAGGGCGACCGCGGCTTTTTGACCTGGCTGTCCCTGAAGCAGGATCTGGCGCAGGTCCATATCGCGCAGGGCGAGCTGCGGGCGGAGCGCGAGGAACTGGAGGCGCGGGTTTCGCTCTTGCGCCCGGATAATCTGGACCCGGATCTTCTGGAGGAGCGGGCGCGTGACGTGCTCAACTACGGCCACGAAAACGAGCTGATCCTGATTACACCCCAGCGCGAAAACTCAATTGAAAAATGACAGAAATATTGAGAATTTGGCATTGTTAATCAAAATCAAGTTAATAATAAAAAATAACAATTATTTCATATAGTTAACTCGTATTGCAATTCTGACTGATTCCCCCTATCTTAACGGCATCGATGGGGTGCGCCCCCTATGTGTTCATGCGTAGTCAAAGGGGGGAGCCAATGGCGACCAGAAAAGCCCCGGCGAAAAAGCCTGCGGCAAAACGCAAGCCCGCCAGTGCCGCGAAGTCTTCAGCGGTCAAAGCGTCCAAGGAAGAGCTGCTCAATCATTACCAGGAGATGCTGGCGATCCGGCGTTTCGAGGAAAAGGCCGGCCAGATGTACGGCATGGGCCTGATCGGCGGCTTTTGCCACCTCTACATCGGCCAGGAAGCCGTCGTTGTCGGGATGCGCGCCGCGACCACCGAAAACGACACCGTCGTCACCTCCTACCGCGATCACGGCCACATGCTGGCCTGCGGGATGGACCCGGATGGCGTGATGGCCGAGCTGACGGGGCGCCGCGGCGGTTACTCCAAGGGCAAGGGCGGTTCCATGCACATGTTCAGCCACGACAAGAAGTTTTACGGCGGACACGGCATCGTCGGCGCGCAGGTGCCGATCGGCACCGGGATTGCTTTCGCGCACCAGTACCTGGAAGAGCCGGCCGTCTGCCTGACCTATCTGGGCGACGGCGCCTTGAACCAGGGGCAGGTCTACGAGGCTTTCAACATGGCCGCGCTCTGGAAACTGCCGGTGATCTACATCATCGAGAACAACAAGTACGGCATGGGAACCTCGATCGAGCGCTCCTCGGCCAAGAGCACCGAGCTCTATAACCGTGGCCAGGCCTACGGAATTCCGGGCATGCAGGTTGACGGCATGGACGTGCTCGCGGTGAAGGAAGCCGGCGAGAAAGCCGCTGAACACGCCCGGAGCGGGAAGGGGCCATACATCCTCGAGATGATGACCTACCGCTACCGCGGCCACTCCATGTCGGACCCGGCGAAATACCGTTCCAAGGAAGAGGTGCAGAAGATGCGCCAGGAGCGCGATCCGATCGAGCGTCTGCGCGGTTTGATGCTGGATCAGGGGCACGCGGAAGAGAGCGAGCTCAAGGAGATCGACCGCGCTGTGAAGGCCAGGGTATCGGCGGCCGCCGAGTTTGCGCAGAACAGCCCCGAGCCCGATCCGTCGGAACTCTTCACTGACATTTACGTGGAGGCCTGAGCGCGCCTGAGAGGCCAATACTTCTCAGACGCGAAACCGGCCAGACCCGAAACCTCGCGCCCGCGCTCATCCGAAAAAGCGGGCCTGCTGCAGATTTCTATCCCGGAGAGGGACCACATGCCGATTGAAATTTTAATGCCCGCACTCTCGCCGACCATGACCGAGGGTAAGTTGGCCAAATGGCTGAAAAACGAAGGCGACGAAGTCGCTGCCGGTGACGTCATTGCCGAAATCGAAACCGACAAGGCGACCATGGAAGTCGAAGCCGTGGACGAAGGTGTCCTGGGCAAGATCCTGATCGCCGAGGACACCGACGGTGTCGCGGTCAACACGCCGATCGCGGTGTTGCTGGAAGAGGGTGAGGACGCGTCCGCGATCTCAGCTGCCCCCGCTGCTGCGCCGGCAGCCGCCCCGGCACCTGCACCGGTACCTGCAGCCGAAGCACCAGCCGCGCCTGCCGCCACAGCACCGGCCAACGTCGCGGCCCCGGCACCGGCCGCCGAGCCGGAGTGGAGCGGAGCGACCGTCACCTTGACCGTCCGCGAAGCGCTGCGCGATGCCATGGCCGAGGAAATGCGGGCCAACCCCAAGGTTTTCCTGATGGGTGAGGAGGTCGCCGAGTACCAGGGTGCCTACAAGGTCAGCCAGGGTTTGCTGGATGAGTTCGGTGCCAAACGGGTCATCGATACGCCGATCACTGAGCACGGCTTCACCGGCCTGGGCGTCGGCGCGGCCTTTTACGGCCTGAACCCCATTGTCGAGTTCATGACCTTCAACTTCGCCATGCAGGCGATCGACCACATCATCAACTCGGCGGCCAAGACCCGCTACATGTCCGGCGGCCAGGTCAGCAGCCCGATTGTCTTCCGCGGCGCCAATGGTGCGGCTTCGCGGGTCGGTGCCCAGCACTCTCAATGCTATGCCAGCTGGTATGCCCACTGCCCGGGCCTGAAGGTGGTCTCGCCATACTCGGCATCCGACGCCAAAGGCCTGCTGAAGTCGGCGATCCGGGATCCGAACCCGGTGATCTTCCTGGAAAACGAAATTCTCTACGGACAGAGCTTCGAGGTGCCCGACAGCGACGACTGGACCGTGCCGATCGGCAAGGCCAAGATCGTGCGCCCCGGCACGGATGTGACCATCTGCGCCTTCTCAATCATGGTCGGCAAGGCGCTGGAGGCCGCCGAGGCCCTGGCGGCCGAGGGGATCTCCGCCGAGGTGATCGATCTGCGCAGCATTCGCCCGCTGGACACCGAGACCATCGTGGCTTCGGTCCAAAAGACCAACCGTCTGGTCTCGGTCGAGGAGGGCTGGGGCTTCGCCGGGATCGGTTCGGAACTGGCCATGCAGATGATGGACAGCGCCTTCGACTGGCTCGATGCGCCGGTTAAGCGGGTCTGCGGTCCGGATGTGCCCATGCCTTATGCCGCCAACCTCGAGATTCTGGCCCTGCCGCAGTCGTCGCACATCGTGACCGCGGCCAAAGAAGCCTGTTATCGCGCCTAACGAGAGCGCGATCCTGAAGATTTAAGAGTCCGCTCCCTGTTTTTCAGATGACGGATCGGGCTCTAAGGGGAGAAAAAACATGCCAGTGAACATTTTGATGCCTGCTCTCTCGCCGACCATGACCGAGGGTACGCTCGCCAAGTGGCTCATGAAGGAGGGCGATCAGGTTTCCTCAGGCGACGTGATCGCCGAGATCGAGACCGATAAGGCCACCATGGAGGTCGAAGCCGTCGACGAAGGCACTCTGGCCAAGATCGTCGTGGCCGACGGCACGGAAGGCGTCGCGGTCAACGCCGTGATCGCCGTGCTGCTGGAAGAGGGCGAGGACGCCTCGGCTATCAGTGATGCGCCCGCAGCGCCTGCACCTGCCGCCGCACCTGCAGCGGAACCTGCTGCCGCTGCTCCAGCGCCTGCCGCTCCGGCACCTGCTGCATCACCTGCACCTGCCGCACCGCAAACCGAAAGCGGTGGCCGTATCTTTGCCAGCCCGCTGGCCCGGCGTATGGCGGCGCAGGCCGGTCTGGATCTCGCTGCCCTGACAGGCAGCGGTCCCAAGGGCCGGATCGTCAAAGCCGATATCGAGGCGGCTGTCGCGGGCGGCACCGGAAAGGCTGCGCCCGCAGCGGCGGCAGCGGCTCCAAGCGCTGCACCTGCCGCAGCGGCTCCGGCGGCTGCCGGGCCTTCGGCTAAAGAGGCGGCGGACCTGCTGGGCATGGAATATGAACAGGAGCCGCTGTCGGGCATGCGCAGGGTGATTGCCAAGCGCCTGACGGAATCCAAGCAGACCGTGCCGCATTTCTATCTGACCGTGGATTGCCAGGTCGACGAACTGCTGAAGGTCCGCAAAGAACTCAACAGCCGTTCCGACGACTACAAGGTCTCGGTCAACGACTTCGTCATCCGTGCGGCGGCGATTGCTCTCAAGAAGGTGCCGGCGGCCAACGCCTCCTTCGATCCCGAGGGCATGATGTACTACAAGCATGCCGATATTTCGGTCGCTGTGGCCACCCCGAGCGGCCTGATCACGCCGATTATCAAGGCGGCGGAAGGCAAGGGGCTGGCCACCATCTCCAACGAGATGAAGGATCTGGCGGTCCGTGCCCGCGACGGCAAACTGAAACCCGAGGAATATCAGGGCGGAACCTTCTCGGTCTCCAACCTGGGCATGTTCGGGGTCAAGGAATTCGCCGCGATCATCAACCCGCCGCAGGGCTGTATCCTGGCGGTTGGCACAGGCGAGCAGCGCCCTGTGGTCAAGGAGGGTGCCTTGGCCGTCGCGACCGTGATGAGCTGCACACTCTCGGTCGATCACCGGGTGGTCGACGGCGCGGTCGGGGCCGAGTTCCTGGCGGCCTTTAAAAAGCTGATCGAAGATCCGATCACGATGCTGTTGTAGGAGAGGGCTGAAAAATGGCTGATACCAACTTCGACGTCGTGGTGGTCGGCGGCGGCCCCGCCGGCTACGTCACCGCAATCCGCGCCGCGCAGCTCAAGATGAAGGTTGCCGTGGTCGAGAAGCAGCACCTGGGCGGCATCTGCCTGAACTGGGGCTGTATTCCCACCAAGGCGCTGCTGCGTTCCGCTGAGATCTATCACTACATGAACCATGCCGATGCCTTCGGGCTCTCGGCGAAGGGCGTGGACTTCGATCTGGACAAGGTCGTCCAGCGCTCCCGGGCGGTCTCCAAGCAGCTCAACGGCGGCGTTGGGCATCTGCTCAAGAAGAACAAGGTGCCGGTCATCGACGGCGAGGCCAAGCTCAACGGTCCGGGCAAGCTGAAGGTCACCAAGGACGGCAAGCCGGTCGCGGACCTGACCGCCAAGCACATCATCCTGGCCACGGGGGCCCGCGCGCGCTCCCTGCCGGGCCTGGAGCCGGACGGCAAGCTGGTCTGGACCTACATGGAAGCCCTGGTGCCCGATATCATGCCCAAATCCATGCTGGTTATCGGCTCGGGCGCAATCGGCATCGAATTCGCCAGCTTCTTCAAGACCATGGGCGCGGAAGTGACCGTGGTCGAGGTCATGCCGCAGATCCTGCCGGTTGAGGACGAGGAAATCGCCGCCCATGCCCGCAAGCGCTTCGAAAAGCAGGGTATGAAGATCATCAGCGGCGCCAAGGTGACCAGCCTGAAGAAAGCCGCCAACTCTGTGACCGTCACGGTCGAGGATTCCAAGGGCAAATCCAGCGAAATCACCGTGGATCGGGTGATCTCGGCGGTTGGCGTTGTGGGTAACATCGAAGGCCTCGGCCTGGAGACCACGAAGGTCAAGACCGACCGGGGCTGTATCGTTGCAGATGAGTTCTCCCGTACCGACGAGCCCGGAGTCTACGCCATCGGCGACGTGGCCGGGCCGCCCATGCTGGCCCATAAGGCCGAGCATGAGGGCGTGATCTGCATCGAGAAGATCGCGGGCCTGCCCCACGTTCATCCGATTGACAAGTCCAAGATCCCCGGCTGCACCTATTGCCATCCGCAGGTCGCCTCGGTCGGCATGACCGAGAAAAAGGCCAAGGACGCCGGGCGTTCGGTCAAGGTCGGACGTTTCCCCTTCATGGGCAACGGCAAGGCCATTGCCCTGGGCGAGCCGGAAGGTCTGGTCAAGACCGTCTTCGACGCCAAGACAGGCGAACTGCTGGGCGCGCACATGGTGGGCGCCGAGGTAACGGAGATGATCCAGGGTTTCGTGGTCGCCATGGGGCTGGAAACCACGGAAGAAGACCTGATGCATACGGTCTTCCCGCATCCGACTCTCTCTGAGATGATGCATGAGTCGGTGCTTGACGCTTACGGCCGCGTCATCCACATGTAATCTGGTATCTGCCAGGAAGAAGTGACATCCGGGTAGGGAAGGAAACAGGTAAAGCAGCATGAGCAGCGAAAGCACGACGGTGGTGAAGCCCGTGGCCGCAGCGGCTGAAAAGCGCGTCCGCCATCCGGAAAAGGCCCACAAGCCCGACAATCCGATCCAGCGCAAGCCGGCCTGGATCCGGGTCAAGGCGCCGACCTCCGAGACCTATCACGAGACCCGCAAGATCATGCGGGACAATAATCTCGCCACGGTCTGCGAGGAGGCGGCCTGCCCGAATATCGGCGAGTGCTGGTCCAAACGCCACGCCACCATGATGATCATGGGTGAAATCTGCACCCGGGCCTGCGCCTTTTGTAACGTTGCAACCGGCAAGCCCAACGCCCTGGACCCCTTCGAGCCCACCAACGTGGCGCAAGCTGTGGCCAAGCTGGGCCTGAAACACGTGGTGATTACCTCGGTGGACCGGGACGACCTGGACGACGGCGGCGCGGCCCACTTCGCCGAAGTGATCCGGGCGACCCGCGAGGTCTCGCCGGACACCACCATCGAGATCCTGACCCCCGACTTCCTGCGCAAGGAAGGCGCGCTGGAGGTCGTGGTCGCGGCCAGGCCGGACGTCTTCAACCACAATCTGGAGACCGTGCCGCGTCTATATGGCGAAGTGCGCCCCGGCGCGCGCTATTTCCACAGCCTGCGCCTGCTGGACGAGGTCAAGCGGATCGACCCGAGCATCTTCACCAAATCGGGCATCATGGTCGGCCTGGGCGAGGGCAAGGAAGAGGTCCTACAGGTCATGGACGACCTGCGCTCCGCCGATGTGGACTTCATGACCATCGGGCAGTACCTGCAGCCGACACCCAAGCATCACGCCATCGACCGTTTCGTGACGCCCGATGAGTTCGGCCACTACAAGAAAATGGCGCTCTCCAAGGGCTTCCTGGTGGTGGCCTCCACGCCGCTGACCCGCTCGTCCTACCACGCGGACGAGGATTTCAAGGCCCTGCGGGCGGCGCGGGAGCAGAAGCTGGCGGCGAACGGTTAGCGCGGCTGGGCAAGCCGTTGAGTGGTGCAACGTCGGGCGCTTCACCGCCTGGCGGCCCGCCAAGTCTCCTAACCGCTTCCGTGGCGTTCGCATTCAGGCACTTGTTTTCAAACGGGAGAAAAACAAATAGGCTCTGTGGAATTCAGCGTGCCGCAGCGCGCGAGCTGTGGTAGGACCGGCGGTCATGTCATTCAGAAATTGTCGATTCTATGCCCACGCACGCTGAACGGCGGGTATTGCCCTACACCCCGGAGCAACTCTACACCCTGGTCGCGGAAGTCGAGCACTATCCCGAGTTCCTGCCCTGGTGCGTGGCTGCGCGGATTCGCGAGCGCAAAGAGAATTTGATCACGGCGGACCTGGTGATCGGCTTTCGCATGATCCGCGAGCGCTTTACCAGCAAAGTCGGGTTGGATCCGGACGGCAAGAAAATCCACGTGACCTATGCCGAAGGGCCCTTCAAGTACCTCAACAACCACTGGCGCTTCGAGGAGCACCACGACGGCTGCGTGATCGATTTCTACGTGGATTTCGAGTTCAAGTCGAAACTGCTTCAAAAGATGATCGAGGCCCTGTTCCATGAGGCGGTCCGGCGCATGGTCGCGGCCTTCGAAACCCGTGCCGAGGACCTTTACGGTCCCAAACCGAGGGTCGGCGGTTAGAGGCGCAGACGCCCGGCCGATCCGGTTTCGTCACTTCTCAACGAGGGTCTTAAGGCGTGACAGCGTTCTATCCCACTGTCCGGAGACTCGATCCAGGTAGTTCCTGGTTTCCGCTATGGCATCGGGGCAGATCAAAAACCTGCTTTCCCTGCCAACACGCTCGCTGGAGAGAATACCGGCCTCTTCGAGCACCCGCAGGTGTTTGCTGACGCCTTGCCGGGTTAAATCGATTCCGTCCGAGAGCTCCGCGATGGAGCGCGGCTGACCGTCGCCCAGGCGCATCACCAGTGAGAGACGCGTCGGGTCGCCGAGCGCCGCGAACAAGGGTGCGGCGCTCGTGACGGCGAGGTCCGCATCAGGTTGTGACATGACTCTTGATGTTGTCAGCCTGGATCTCCCATCCCTTTGTGTTTTCGCGCAAGACTTCAAGTCTCCGCGGATCGGGCAGGGCGGCAAATCCGGATTCCGTAATATGCAGCCGCGTTGATCCGCCATCGATCGCTTCCAGCCGAAACTCTACCAAAGTGGTCGGTTGTTCAGAAACATCTTTATCCGATTTCTCGTCGAAATCATGCCATTTGAAGGAAAACAGGGTTTCAGGCTCCATGCGTTCAACTCTGGCCCGCCAGGGATAGTCTTCGTACCCGGGGAAGGTCATCTGTCCCGTCACCACGGCGCCGGGCCGAAAGGGGCCACTGAGCTTCACCTGGAACCATTCACCGAATTCAGTGTGATCCGTCAGCGCGCGCCAGACCCGGGGAAGGGGCGCCGCCAGGTCGATTGTCTTTTCGATTTTGTCTTCCGTATTTTGCATAACGCAACTCCTTGGTTGCCCTTTTGTCGCACAGGAATTATCATTAAGCAACCATTTAGTTGCGTAAAATCAGCGCAGGTCGTTTCGTGTTTGCTGATCGTTGCTGCGGTCGGTGTAAGTGTGACCCGAGCAGTAAGCTGCCTGAGAAAACCCGATGCCGAAGCGCTTTATGGCCCTAGTGTGATGTTTCTGAAGTTCGCCGCATAGTATGCGGCGAATTTAAGAGGCTGAATCACACTAGATTCAATGAGGTAGTGTCCCGTGGAGTCTGAAATTCAATGAAGTGAATTTCAGATTCGGGACACTAGGCCTCTGGCCGGTGGGTAGAGGCGCCCGAGACAGAGAATCATCAAGGACGTGCGTCAGAGCTGAGACGAGGGGAGGCGGAAAAGCCCTTCCTGTTCGATCTCGCGATGAATCACATCGGTTTTATGACCTCCACAGCAACCGAAAAAAGCTTACTTGACTTACATACCAACTATTCGGTATTTATTCTTTATGCCACGACCGACCAAACGCCACCCTGAACGCGGAGACGCCAGAACACGCCTCTTGGAAGCTGCGAGAGACGTCATCCGGCAAAAGGGCTTCACGGCCACGACCGTCGATGATCTCTGCAAGGCTGCCGGCGTGACCAAAGGCGCTTATTTCCATCATTTCGAGAGCAAAGAGGCGCTTGGCGTTGCGGCTGCGCAGTTCTGGACCGAGACGACGGGCGCGTTCTTCAGGCAGGCGCCCTACCATGCGCCCGAAGATCCGCTCGATCGCGTGCGCGCCTATGTCGACTTCCGTAAGTCCATTATCGAGGGGGTTCCGGCCGAATTTACCTGTCTTGTCGGGACCATGACCCAGGAGACCTATGACTCCTATCCGGCCATCCGGGAGGCCTGTGCAGAGAGCATCTTCGGCCACGCGGCGACGCTGGAGGCCGATATCGAAGCCGCGATGAAAGAACGGGCCATCTCGGCGGACTGGACAGCGGCAAGCCTTGCGCGCCACACGCAGGCGGTTCTTCAGGGCGCGTTCATTCTCGCGAAGGCGACGGGCGACCGCGAAATCGCGCGTGAGAGCGTCGACCACCTCAAGCGCTACATCGAACTGCTTTTTGACCGTCCGAGCGACATGACCGGTGCGCCCGGCCGGCTCGGCGCGCCCGCAAAATCTACTTGAACGTCAGGAGACGGATTTATGGAACCGACGATCTACCTCTTCTTCAAGGGCACCTGTCTGGAGGCGATGACGCACTATGCCGAGACGCTCGGCGGCGAGATCGAAAACGTCTTCCGCAACGCGGACGCTCCCGACGAAGAAAGCCGCATGCCCGGCAGCGACGATCTTGTCATGCACTTGTCCATGCGCCTGGGCAGCGCGACCGTGATGGCCTCGGACTCTCCTGATGACATGTACGACACGCCGCAGGGCTTCAGGGTGCAGATCGCACCATCCTCTCTATCCGAGTTCAACCGGGTCCACGAAGCCCTGGCGAAGGATGCCGTGAGCGTGGAGATGCCGGTCGGCGAGACATTCTGGGCGGAACGCTTCGCCATGTTCACCGATCGCTACGGCACGCCATGGATGCTCAACTTCGAGGGCATGAAAGCGCCGGCAGGCTGAGAAGGGGGCCGGTTGCGGACGCACGCAAGAAGGCCTGCCTGGCGGAATGCTTCAAATCTGAAAGGACGGCAGAATGAAAAGGATTGTGCCTTATCTCTGGTTCGATGGCGATGCCGAGGAGGCGGCTGAGTTTTATGTCGGTCTGTTTCCCGAGAGCCGGATTGATAACGTCATGCGCGCGCCGGCCTGCAACCCCTCAACCGAGAAAGGCGACGTGATCGCCGTGGATTTCACACTGAAGGGGCAAGGCTTTGCCGGAATCAACGGCGGCCCCGCCTTCCAGTTCAGCGAAGCCGTTTCATTTGCCATCGAGTGCGACGATCAGGGGGAAGTCGACCGCTACTGGGCGGCGCTGACCAGCGGCGGCGGCGAGGAGAGCCTGTGCGGCTGGTGCAAGGACCGCTTCGGCTTGTCCTGGCAGGTCGCGCCCCGACGCCTGCAAGAGCTCTTGAAGTCCAACGACCGCGAAGCGGCAGAGCGGGTCATGCAGGCGATGCTCAAGATGAACAAGATCGACATCGCCGTGCTCGAAGCCGCGGCGGAATCACCTAGCGGTAAAATCAATTAAAGGAGGAATCGAATGACCTACGTTGATGCATTTGTCGCCGCCGTGCCGACGGCAAATAAGGACGCTTATCGAATCCATGCGCAAAAGGCGATCGAGGTGTTCAAGCGCCATGGAGCGCTTTCCTCGGTCGAGTGCTGGGGTGACGACATACCGGAGGGCACAACCACATCCTTCTCGATGGCGGTGAAGAAGAAGGAAGACGAAACGGTCGTTTTCTCCTGGATTATCTGGCCCGACAAGGCGACCCGCGAGGCGGGCATGCAGGGCGTCTTTGCGGACCCGGATATGGCGGAGGACGCCAACCCCATGCCCTTCGACGGCAAGCGGCTGATTTACGGCGGCTTCGATGTAATTCTTGAAGTTTGAGGACAGAGACCATGACAGAGAATAGAGACGAAATCATCGCCCTCTGCGAGACGCTCGGCCGGGCGCATCATGACAAAGACCCGCAGGCCATCGCGGGCTGCTACGCGCCTGACGCGGTGATCTACAGTCTGGCGCCGCCGCTTGGCGAACGCGGTCTGGACCGGCGCGGTCTCGACGCGTGGCTCGCCACCTGGGATGGCCCGATCCGTGTCGACGCGCAGGACATGGAGCTTTCCGTCACAGAGGGGCTTGCCTACAGCTCCGCGCTCAATCGGATCCGCGGCACAAAGAACGACGGGGAAGAGGTCGATGTCTGGTTCCGCACGACGATGTGCTTTCGCAAGACCGGGGAGGGGTGGCGTATCGTTCACGACCATTCCTCGGTGCCCTTTTACATGGACGGATCCACCCGCGCGGCCGTCGACCTCACGCCGGACACGACGGCGATGCGAAGCCAGTCCGCGCTGTAAACCGATCTCCGCCGTTAGCGGAGGGGGAGAGCGTGCATGAAGAGTCAATTATCTGCCCTCGATTGGGCGCCCGAGTTTGCGCAGGGCTATGTGAAGGATTTGCGTGTGCGCTGGGCGCTTGAGGAGGCGGGTCTGTCCTACGAGGCGGTGCTGCTTGACGATGCGGCCCGCGCGGACGGCGCCTACCGCGCCTGGCAACCCTTCGGTCAAGTTCCGGCTTATCGTGACGACGAGGTGGAGATGTTCGAATCCGGTGCGATCCTGCTGCATTTGGCCGCGAAATCCGAAGCGCTGGCGCCGCGCGACCCTGCCGGATTTGCGAAGGTCACCTCCTGGGTGATCGCGGCCCTTAACTCCGTCGAACCCGCTGTCCAGAACCTGGTCCATCTTGATGTCTTCTATGCGCACGAGGCCTGGGCGAAAGCGCGTCGTCCGCAGGCAGAAATTGAATTGAGCGGGCGGCTCGAAAAGCTCACCACCTGGCTCGGCGCCAAAGACTATCTTTTGGATCGCTTCACGGCCGGCGATCTTATGATGGCGACGGTGCTGCGTGAAGTCCCGGATCTTCACGCGCACTCCGCGACACTCGATGCCTATCTTGAACGGAGTCTGGCGCGACCGGCCTTCGAACGCGCGCTCGACGCGCAGATGCGGGCCTTTCGGGCAAGTTAGGGTTAGGCCGAAACGGCTACAGGAGAGCAAGAACGCGAGAGATCATTGGCGGCGTTTTCCGTCACTCGACGGCGTGATGCAGGCGCCGGGCGGGCCGGAGGAAGACCCGACCGGGGACTTTGCCCTAGCGACCTACGAACCGGACGGCGAGGTTCCGATCGGATCGTTCGGACTGCCGGAACCCAGCGATGCGGAGTTGCAGCGTCGTGCGCGGACGGAGCGTGAAGGATAACCCTGCAAATTCCCGTATCGGATTCAAATCGGGCAGAACTCACGGCGGAAGCCGTGAATCCTGCCTGAAGATGTTGCCCTCAAACGGTGCTCAACGAGGGCCTAGCGTGCGCGTCGCTGGCGTCTAGTCGGCGTCTAGCTTGCGTCCCGGGCGTTCTGGTAGAGGAAATCCAGGATGAGTTTCTGGTCTTCGCCCTCGACGCCCGCGTTCGGGAACATGCTTTCGGTGATGCCTTTCCACTGGGCCTTGGTGTGGCTCTTGGGATCCTGCGGGATGTGGCAGAGCGTGCACTTCTCGTAGAAGAGCCGTTCGCCGGGCTCCATGGCGCTCATGAAGCTTTCCGCGATGTTGTCGGCCCGGTCGATGCCGAGGCTGTCCGGATCCAGGCTGGCCACCTGATCGGAAATCAGATCCGGTTCGACGTAAGCCTGGTTCGGCCCCTCGACATCCACCGCCTTTTTCAGCGTGGCGATGCAGGTGTTGGCGGCCGTTGCTTGGCTGAGCTGGCTCGACGCCCGGCTGGAGGTCAGCACGTTGATCGAACCGGAATTGCAGCGGCCCTTGCTGTCGAAGGAGAGCCAGGCGCCTTCGTAGAGGGAGACCACGCCGGGCATGATCTGGTCCGTGACCCGGGCACCGGCAATGGTCGTGCCGCGCTCGTTCGACAGCTCGACGAGATCGCCGTCCTTGATGCCCCTGGCGGCCGCGTCCTCCGTATTGATCCGCACGAATTCGCGGTCCTCGACATTGAGTTCATGCCGGAGATCGGATTGTGCGAACTGAGAGTGGATGCGGTTATAGGGATGCGGGCTGACCACATGCACCTGTCCGGGTTCGGCGTTGCCGAGATACTCCGCCGGCTCCAGCCATTGTGCCATGGGCGGGCAGTCGGGGACGTTCATCTCGGCGATGGCCTCGCAGTAAAGCTCGACCTTGCCCGAGCGGGTGTGCAGCGGGTTGGCGTCCGGATCTTCGCGGAAGGCACCGTGACGCACCCATTCCAACTCCTCGGTCGGGATCGGAACCCGCGCCACGCCACGCTCCCAGAATTCCTCGAAATCCATGTGTTCGGACGCCGAAGACTTTTCGTAGGAGGCCTGGATGATATCGATCCGATCAAGCCCGTCGGTAAACTGCTGCTCCACATTGAAGATCTCGGCGAGCCTGCGGAAGATCTCGAAGTCGTCCAAGGACTCGCCGACCGGGTCGATCACCTGCCGCATGGCATAGACCTTGTCCTTGGAGTAGGTGCCGCCTGAGCTGATCTCGTCCCGTTCCACCGTGCTGGTCGCCGGCAGGACGATATCCGCGAAGCGGGCAGAGGCGACCCACCAGGGATCGATGCAGACCACGGAGTGGCATTTCTGCATGGCCTCGATCAGTTCGTTGGTGTTCTGGTGATGGGAGAGGAAGTTGTTGCCCGCGTTGAAGATCATCTGCGCATCGGGATAAGTGTATTCACCGCCGTTGCGGATGAACTTGCCGCCCGGGTTCTTGAGCATCTCGGTGATGCGCGAAGCGGGGCAGAAGCCGACCACCTGATTGCGGCCCTGCGGCAGGCCGCCGGGGGCGCGGGCCTGGGCAAAGAGCGCGCCGCCCTGGCCCCAGTGCCAGCTGAAACCGATCCCGCCGCCGGGCAGGCCGATCTGGCCTGTCATGGCCGCGAAGGAGGTGATGGCCCAATAGGGCATCTCGCCGTGGTGTGCCCGCTGGATCGCCCAGGAACCGGCGAATTGCGTGCGTTTGACGGCGCATTCCTCAGCCAGCGCGATGATATCGGCCTCGGGAATGCCGGTGATCTTGGAGGCCCAGGCCGGAGTCTTGACCGTGCCGTCGTCCTGACCGTTGAGATAGGCGATGAACTTGTCGGCGCCGACCGTATAGCGGTCGAGGAATTCCTGGTCATGCATGCCCTTGGCGTGCACGTGCTGGCTCATGGCCAGGAACAGGGCCGTGTCGGTGTTGGGGATGATCTTCATCCACTCCGCCTTCAGCCACTCGTCGGTCGTGGTGTATTGCGGATTGATCGAGAGGAATTTCACGCCGCTGTCGCGGATCACTTCCCAGCGCGGATACATGGAGTGGTCCGTGGTCCGGCCTTCGGCACGGCCGTTCTTGTGGGGATCGGTGCCGATCAGCACGAAAAGCTCGGTGTTCTGCAGGATCTGCCACCAGGAGGTCTGACGGGAGTAAACCTCCAAGTCGCCGACCACGTGCGGCATGATGACCTGCCCGGCGCCACCAGAGTAGTCGCTGACGGTCACGCTCATGCCGCCGATCAGATTGAAGAAGCGGCCCTGAAGGACGTTGGGGGTCAGGACCCCGCCGTGCGCCCAGGCGCCATAGGAGGACGAGAAGATGCCGTCGTTGCCGTGGCTTTCGATGGTGTCGAGAATGGCCTTGGAGGTCAGATTCAAGGCCGTCTCCCAGTCGACGCGGACAAAGGGCTCCTTGCCGCGCAGTTCCGGCTTCCGGTCGCCGTCAAGGTTTTCCAGATAGGATTTCCGCACGTAGGGATACTTCACGCGAGTCTGGTGATAAGTGCGGCTGACCAGGCCGTCGGTGATCATCTTGGTCGGTCTGGGGTCAAATTCAGTGCGTGGAATGGCCTTGATGAATTCGCCATCCTTCTTGACCGCCCAGAAAACGCCGGCCTGGCCCGCGTGTGGAATAAAGGTGACATTGCGGCCCGCGCCGCCGGCGGCAGCGAAGACCTTCGGGGCAGACAGGAACATGGCTGTCGCGGAAACAGATGCCAGAAACTCACGACGTGATGTGGTCACGATTTCATCCCTCCGATTTTTTGCTCTGGGGGCGTACCATCCCGCCCAAAGCAAGGGTGCACATCGCCCTCATTTTCCATGAGTCGGTTACAGGTATGTTGTAGTTAGTTTTCAGGCCGGATACGCCGTCCTGTGAGACGCTTGGGAACGCGTCCTAACGCACGATGGAAATAGTAATACTTCTGTTGGACCGGCAAATTGATTGTGATCAATCACACGCCGATTTTTCGCTTTTCCTTTTGAAAAACAGGCAGGTTTTGAGCTGTCGACACGAAAAGCGTGATGGCGTTTCAGCTATTGTACCGCAAGCCCGGGTTAAACTCCTCGCGGTCAGAACCGGAACCCCTTTCTGAGAGCTCCAGCGGATGGAACTGTTGCTTTGCCGGCCTCGGTTTTCAGTCAAAGGCGGGGCGTTTTCAGCCCGCGCCAGACTGTATGACCCCCTGCTGGACGAGCCAGTAGAAGGACGCGATGTTGATGATGTTGAAGACCGCGTGGGCGATAGTGGCCGACAGAACCGAGCCGCTCTTTTCGGTGATCAGCGCGAGCATCGCACCAATCAGGACGAAGACCGGAAACAAAAACGGGATCCCGTGGAGGAATGCAAAGACCATCGAGGAGATCGCCACCGATGCCGCAACCGACAGACGGGCGCGGAGCCAGCCGTAAAAGACGCCTCTCATGGCGATCTCTTCGACCAGGGGCACGATTGCGCCTGTGACCAGAAGGCTGGTGATCAGAATCGCGGGCGAGAAGCCGCCGGCGAGGAAGACGTCCATCTGCGGGTTCTCAAAGGGTTCCTTGGAGAGAGCCTGGAGGAACTGCGCGACGATACCGCTGGCCGGAATAGCCAGTGTCCCAAAGATGACCGAACGGATCACCCAGGTCCTGGGTACAAAGACGATCCCAAGATCGGCGAGGCGCAGGCCGTGCTTCTTTACGATGATAAAGTAGATCGCGCCCAGCATGATCAGTGAATGCAGGCCGATCACCATCAGAACCGGGATAATCGGCAACTCGCCGCGGGCCCCGTCTCCCGGACTGCCCGGTTCGGGTGCGCTGAGGAGTATCATTGGCAGGAGCTTCTGCAGGCCAAGCCAGATGATCAGGAGTAGCAGCAGGTCAAGGCCGGGAACTGATTGCAAGGACCCGGGCTTCATGCCGCCGGAATACTGTGGGTTTGGATATGAACCGCCTTGTTGAGGGCCGCCGCCATCCGGCCCGCCGGGAAACGCCATTACGATCCCACCCCATCCGCGCCGCGGGCTTTCCTGCCGCGACTCATTTCGCCGAGGCCGACCAGGGCTGCCTCCACGGTCGCGCTGCGGACATCGCTCCGTCCGCCTGGAAAGTTCAGTTTGCGGTGGCTCGGTGCCTCACCACGCCGGCAGAGGCCCATGAACACGAGTCCCACGGGTTTGGCCGCGCTGCCGCCGCCGGGACCCGCGACCCCGGTGACAGAGACTGCGATGTCCGCGCGGGAGTGCGCCAGGGCGCCCTGGGCCATGGCTTCGGCCACTTCCGCGCTCACGGCGCCCCGGGCGGCCAGGAGTGCTTCAGGCACGTCCAGAAGCTCCATCTTGGCCGCGTTGCTGTAAGTTACGAAGCCGCGCTCGACCACGTCCGAAGACCCGGCGATCTCGGTCAGGCAACCTGCGATCAGGCCCCCGGTGCAGGATTCCGCGGTGACGACCATCAAACCGGCCTCGCGGCAGTGCTCCAGCAGCTTCGTGGCCGTTGTCAGTAACGCTTCAGGAAACAATTTGAGACTCCAGGAACCAGACGGCCGCACTCAATACAGCCAGCGCGTAAACAGCGGCAAAGATGTCGTCCACCATGATGCCGAAGCCACCCTTCAGCTTCCGGTCGGCCCAGCTGACCGGCCAGGGTTTGAGAATGTCGAAGACACGGAACAGCAAAAACGCCAGGAGATAGTATTCCAGTTGCAGCGCGACGGGGACAAGGGTCAACCATTGGCCCGCGACCTCGTCGACCACGACGGCGCCCGGATCCTCGAGGTTATGCCGGCGCGCGTAGACGTCGCTGGCCCAGATGCCGACCAGGAACAGCAGAACCGCCGCACCGGCCAAAAGCCAGGGTCCGCCGATCCAGGTCAGGGCCGCGGCAAAGGGCAGGGCGGCCAGAGACCCCCAAGTGCCCGGAATTTTGGGCAGGAGCCCGCTGCCCAGCCAGGTCGCGATGAGTGCCGCGGGATGGAAAGGCGAAAGCGGAGTCCCGGCGCTGATGCCTGAACTCGGGTCTGAGCCCGGGGGTGGAGCAGGGGAAGAGGGCACGGCCATGAATTCTTACCGGGCCTCTTGCCCTGGGGGTGTGGATGGGAGCAGGAGACTGGCGGTCGCCTGAGCGGCGATACCCTCGCCGCGGCCGGTAAAGCCCAGGCGTTCCGTGGTGGTCGCCTTCACATTCACCCGCTCGGGACTGCACTGAAGGATCCCGGCGATTCGCTCGGCCATCGCTGCGCGGTGCGGGCCGACCTTTGGGGCCTCGCAGATCAGCGTGACGTCGCAATGGACGAAACGGCCGCCGCGCGCCGTGACCATCTCCAGGGCGTGCCGGAGGAACAGGGAAGAATCAGCCCCCTTCCACTGTGGATCGGAGGGCGGAAAGTGCTGGCCGATATCACCGGCCGAGAGCGCGCCCAGAATCGCATCGGTCAGGGCATGCAGGCCGACATCTGCGTCCGAGTGGCCCTGCAGTCCTGCCGAATGGGGAACTTCGATGCCGCAGAGCGTCACGGAGTCTCCCGTCCCGAAACGATGGACATCGAAGCCACTGCCGGTTCGGGTTTCCATGATTGCAGTGTTCAGCCAGCGCTCTGCCCGCGCCAGGTCCTCCGCTGTCGTCACCTTGAATGTCTCCGTTGCGCCCTCGACCAATTCTACGCTGTGGCCGGCGGCCCGCGCCACCGCTGCGTCATCCGTGAGGCCGCCTGACGTGTCCGAGTCGGTGGTGCGCGCCTGATGGGCGGCTAAAATCTGGGGATACAGGAATGCCTGGGGCGTTTGCGCACGCCAGAGGCCCTCGCGTTCGACGGCTTCGGTAATCACACCCTCCGTGCCGCGCTTCAGGCTGTCCACCACCGGAAGGGCGGCGATGGCGCCCACGGCGCGATCCAGAGTCTTTATGACCGCGCTGATGACGCTCTGGGGTACAAAGGGGCGGGCCGCGTCGTGAATCAGCACTTTGTCCGGTTTGCTCTCAGCCAATTGCTCAAGGCCGCGCCGGACCGAGTCCTGGCGTGTCGCGCCGCCAAGGGCCGGTTCGGGAAGATCGAGGCCGGTCACGGCGTCGGTGTAGAGGTCTCTGTCGTCGGGATGAATGACGACCAGAATCTTCGCGATTTCGGGATGACGGGAGAAGCTCTCGATGGCGTGCCGCAGGACCGGCCGGCCGGCGAGCATGGCATACTGCTTGGGCAGCTCACCACCGAAACGATGCCCGCGTCCTGCAGCGACGATCAGGGCGCAGACAAGGGTCATAAAATCGCTCCTCACGATTGGCTCTGGAGTCGGGTGCGCGGCCAGAGAAACACTGCGTTGAAACATTGCGCTAAAACATTGCGCGGTTAATTGCAGGCCACAACGTAGAGTCTCCTGTTGTCGTCGCCAAGAGGTGATATATAGAGCCTATGATCAGCTCTCCGCTTCTCAATCTTTCTGCTGTCGCCGCACTGGTGCCCGTGGCGCTGGCGGCCTATCGCAGCTCGTCGGAGCGCCCGGGATTGGTTTTTTGGGCGGCGATGCTGGTCGCTGTGGCCGGGCCGACGGCTTTGGTTGTGCCCGAGCTCATGCGCGCGGCCTGGGACAGCGGATTCAGTCTGGCGCTCTGGGTAACGATCGCCGCGAGTATCTGGATCTTTGCACTGATATCACTCCTGTCGCTGCAGGCCTGGCGGCTTGCGCCGCTTCTGGTTCCCTATCTGATTCTGCTGTCGTTGCTGGCTCTGGCGTGGAGTGGTGTCTCAAGCGCGACGGTGCTGGCGGCCGAGGCTGATTTCTGGTTGCGGTTTCATATCGCGGCCTCGGTCGGCACCTATGCGCTTTGCACCATTGCCGCGACCGCCGGCGTGGCCGTTTACCTGAAAGAGCGCGAGCTGAAGCTCAAACTGAGCTCACGGCTTGGCCGCTTGCTGCCCTCCGTCGCGGATGCCGAACGGCTGCAGTTCAAGCTGCTGGCCTTTGCCGAACTGGTGCTCTTTCTGGGGATCGTCAGCGGTATGGCGCGCGGTTACCTGGTCGACGGGCATCTTCTGTCGCTGGACCACAAGACGCTTCTCGCCGTACTCGCCTTTGCACTCATCGCTGTCTTACTGCTCATTCAATGGCGCAGCGGCCTCTATGCACGACAGGCGGCCCGGGCGGTATTGATTGCCTATCTGCTGCTCACGCTGGCCTACCCCGGTGTCAAATTTATTCTGGATGTAATTATCGCCTGAGGCCATCGCCTGAGGCCGCAGATTCCCGCCAAATCGCCCTTCCGCAGATCCCAGGAAACCGCACTCCGCAGCCCTTCAATGTCGGTGTCGGATTTGACGTTTCTTGGAGTCTTTCTAATTTTTTTGTTTGCTTATTGCCTGAGGGCAGGTAAAAAATGGCCTAGTGATTAGGCAAGTTATGAAAGTGCCTAAAAAATGAGCATCTCTTTGGACAATGTTGTCCTTGAAGACCCGGTGATCCTGGCGCCGATGTCCGGTGTGACTGACATGCCGTTCCGGCGTTTGGTCAAGCGCATGGGCGCCGGGCTTGTGGTTTCGGAGATGATCGCCAGCCAGGCGATGATCCGTGAGACCCGCGAGTCCATGAAGATGTCGAGTAACTGCGCCGAGGAGTTTCCGATGGCGGTGCAGCTTGCCGGCTGCGATCCCGCGGTCATGGCCGAAGCCGCGCGCCTGAACGAAGACCGCGGCGCCGCGATTATCGACATCAACTTCGGCTGTCCGGTCAAAAAAATCGTCAATAAGTTCGCGGGATCCGCCCTGATGCGCGAAGAGAAGCTGGCCGGCGAAATTCTGGCCGCCGTGGTCAAGGCGGTGTCGATCCCGGTCACGATGAAAATGCGGACCGGTTGGGACGACGAGAGCCGCAACGCGCCGACCTTCGCCCGGATCGCGGAAGAGAGCGGCATCCGCATGATCACGGTCCACGGACGCACCCGCTGTCAGATGTACGCCGGGCGCGCCGACTGGGCCTTCGTGCGCCAGGTCAAGGAGGCGACGCAGCTGCCGGTCATCGTGAACGGCGATATCGAGAGTCTGGAAGACGTGACGGCGGCGCTCGAAGCGTCCGGCGCGGACGGTGTGATGATCGGACGGGGCGCCTATGGACGGCCCTGGTTCCCCAATCAGGTGATCCAATTCCTGCGCAGTGGCGCGCGGCTGGCGGACCCCGATGTGGCGGCGCGCCGGGATATCCTGCTTGAGCATTACGAAATGCTGCTGGAACACTATGGCACACGCACGGCGGTCCCCCTGGCCCGCAAGCACATCGCCTGGTACAGCAAAGGCTTGCACGGCTGCAATGAATTCAAGGTCGCCGTGAACCGGGAAAGCGATCCCGCGCGGGTCAAGGAACTGCTGTGGCGGTTCTTTACCGAACAGAGCGAACGGGCGGCGGCGTGATGGCGGGACTGCCCAAGCAGAAACCGCAAGAGAAACAAGCGGAAAGAGCAGCGGGTGCCGTACGCAGTGCCTTCAAGGGGCCCGACCTTGACGGCGGCACGATCCTGAACGCCCTGGCCGAGCCGGTGTTTGTGGTCGATGACGACGGCTGTGTTTGCTACGCCAATCTGGCCGCCGAGCAATTCCTGGCCATGAGCGCAACGGCCTTGTTGGGCCGCAAGCTCACTGAAATTCTGCCCGCGGACAGCCCGATTTTCTCCCTGATCGAACATGTCCGCACCGGTGGCCAATCCGTCTCGGAATACGGGGTGACCATCGAAACACCGAAGATCGGATCGCATTTCGTATCGATCGACGTCTCGGCAGTGACGGATTGTCCCGGTGTTGTTGCGATCTCAATCCAGGAACGCTCCATCGCGCGCAAGATTGATCATCAACTGGTGCATCGCAACGCGGCCCGCTCGGTGACAGCCATGGCCGCCATGCTGGCGCATGAAGTCAAAAATCCGCTCTCGGGGATCCGCGGCGCGGCCCAATTGGTCGAGCAGAACGCCGGTCCCGAAGACCGTGAACTGACCCGCCTTATCTGCGATGAAACCGACCGGATCGTGGCTCTGGTGCAGAAGATGGAGATGTTCTCCGACGAGCGTCCCCTTGAGCGCGAAGCCGTGAACATTCACGAGGTGCTGGGGCATGTGCGTTTGCTGGCGCAGAGCGGGTTCGCCCGGCATGTTCGTTTCATCGAGACCTACGACCCCTCACTTCCACCGGTCTACGGCAACCGGGACCTTCTGATCCAGGTCCTACTCAATCTGGTCAAGAATGCCGCCGAGGCCGTGCCGCAGGAAGGTGGTGAAATCCAGCTTGCAACACGATTCCAGCAAGGCGTGCGTCTGACGGTTCCGGGGAGCCGGGCCCGCGTCGAGCTCCCGCTCACCGTCTCCGTGACCGATAACGGCGGCGGTATTCCAGAAGATCTCAAAGCTCATCTTTTCGATGCCTTTGTCAGCGCGAAAGCCGGCGGGACCGGTCTTGGACTCGCGCTGGTCGCCAAGATCATCGGCGACCATGGCGGTGTCATCGAGTTTCAGAGCGAGCCCAGAAAAACGGTGTTTCAAATGATGTTGCCTCAGGCACCCAAGGAGTTCCGGTCATGATGCGGACCGGTAACATACTCGTTGCAGACGACGACCGCGCGATCCGCACGGTTCTCTCTCAGGCGCTTGGCCGTCAGGGCCACACGGTGCAGACCACGGGCACGGCCTCAACGCTCTGGCAGTGGGTCAACGACGGCGCCGGGGATCTGGTGATCACGGATGTGGTCATGCCCGATGAAAACGGCCTGGACCTGATCCCGCGCATCAAGAAGCTCAGACCCAACCTGCGGGTTATCGTCATGTCGGCGCAGAATACCCTGTTGACCGCGGTCAAAGCCACGGAGCGGGGCGCGTTCGAATATCTGCCCAAACCCTTCGATCTGCGCGAACTGCTGAGCGTTGTCGAGCGGGCGCTGTCCGAACCCAAAGGCGAAGCCTCGGACGCCGAACTGGATCCTCATCTGGAGGAGGAACGCCTGCCGCTGATCGGACGCTCTCCGGCCATGCAGGAAATCTACCGGGTTCTGGCGCGTCTGATGGGCACCGATCTGACGGTGATGGTTTACGGCGAGTCGGGCACTGGCAAGGAGCTCGTGTCCCGCGCGCTGCATGACTATGGCAAGCGGCGTCAAGGACCCTTCGTCGCGATCAACATGGCGGCGATTCCGCGCGAGTTGATCGAGAGTGAACTTTTCGGCCATGAGAAGGGCGCCTTCACCGGCGCGGCGAACCGCTTTGTCGGCCGCTTCGAGCAGGCCGGCGGCGGCACGCTTTTTCTGGATGAGATCGGCGATATGCCGCTCGAGGCGCAGACCCGTCTGCTGCGCGTGCTTCAAGAGGGCGAGTACACCACGGTCGGCGGCCGCACGCCGATCAAGGCGGATGTGCGCATTGTGACCGCGACCCACCGGGATCTGCGCCAGATGGTGCGGCAAGGACTGTTCCGGGAAGATCTCTACTACCGTCTCAACGTGGTGCCGATCCGCTTGCCTCCGCTGCGCGAACGCAGTGAGGACATTCCCGAACTGGTGCGCCATTTCTTTTCGCAGACCCAGGACGAAGGCCTGCCCGCGAAATCGCTGGAGCCGGACGCGCTGGAGGATTTGAAACGCTATCGCTGGCCGGGCAATGTCCGCGAGCTTGAGAACGTCGTCCGCCGTCTGGTCGCGCTTTACAGCCAGGAGACGATCACCCGCGATATCGTGCGGGCGGAACTGAGCGATTCGCCGGCGGAGGAAGTCAACGGCGTCGCCAGCGACGAATCCCTGGGCGATGCGGTCGAGCGGCATCTGCGGGAATACTTCCAGGCCCACGAAGATTCGCTCCCGGCCTCCGGTCTCTACGAGCGGATCCTGCACGAGGTCGAACGTCCGCTGATTGAATTGTCGCTGGCCGCGACCCGTGGTAACCAGATACGGGCAGCCAAACTCCTCGGCGTCAACCGGAACACGCTGCGCAAAAAAATCAGAGATCTGGACATTCAGGTGATTCGCGGCGTTAAGTAGGCAAGAGCAGAGCTGGATGAGACGGAATCGCAGCAGGCGGTCTGTCGTTCCGATGAGTCTGCTCTTACGAGGGGAGATTCGGGAGTTCCAGAGCTGAAAACGAGTCCCTTTCAGGGCAGATCGCTCTTGATGGAATGGCGGCAGAGTTGAGTACAGCAGCATCGCAAGATGGCCCCGACGCTCCGGACGAGACCCCGGCGGAGGTGACTGCCGGATCGAGCGGCAAACCCGGCGCGGAGTCGGATCTGCGCTCGGACGCAGAGCCGAAAACAGAGCCCGAAACAGAGCCGGGCGCCGACGCCGCAAGGACTGCTGAGACGGCTAGTCCCGGCGCTGCTGCGGCAAATGAAGGCTGGGTGCGGCGCTTCGGCCACTGGGCTCACCGGCATAAACTCGAACGCAAAGTCGCGCTGTTCCTTCTGGTCGCGGCCATTGCATCCGGAATAGCGACTTTCGCGGCCATGACGGACAGTCTGCCGGTCGCCTTGGACCCGCTTTCGGTTCTGCTGCTGCTCAATCTGGATCTGATCCTGCTGCTGGGGCTGAGTGCCCTGGTGGCCCGGCGCCTGGTGATCATCTGGGTGGCGCGCCGGCGCGGCATGGCCGGCGCCCGGCTGCATGCGCGCCTGGTCGGGCTTTTCAGCCTCGTGGCGGTGATGCCGACGATCATCGTCGCGACCTTGTCGTTCTTCCTGCTCGATTTCGGACTGCAGGGCTGGTTCAGTGAACGGGTCAGCACCGCGGTGAAAGAGTCCTTCGCCGTCGCCAACGCTTATTTGGAGGAACATCGCCAGACCATTGGCGCCGACGTGCTCGCCATGGCCCAGGACATCAACCGAGAGGGCAGCGCGGTGGCCTATAATCCGCAGCGTCTCAACCAGGTCCTGGGCGCGCAGGCGGCGCTGCGTTCCCTGACGGAAGCCATGATCGTCGATTCCTCGCAACGCGTGCTCGCACGCGCCGGTTTCAGTCTGCTGCTCGACTTTGATCCTCAGGTTCCGGACTGGGCGCTGCGACGGGCGCAGACAGGGGAGATCGTTATCCTGACCTCACCAACCGATGACCGCGTCCGCGGACTCGTGCGCCTTGATATGATCAGCGACACCTACCTTTACGTCGGACGCCTGATCGATCCCCGCGTGCTGGGCCACATCGACCGCACCCAGGGGGCCGTGCGGCTCTACGAGGAGCTGGAGGGCAAGAGATCGGGACTGCAGCTGACCTTTACCGCGATCTTCGTCGTGGTCGCCCTGATGCTGCTGCTGGCCTCGATCTGGGTCGGACTGGCTTTCGCCAACCAGCTCACCGTTCCGGTCGGCAGGTTGATCGACGCGGCAGGGCGCGTGAGTGAAGGCGATCTGACGGCGCGTGTTCCCAATCAGGATAACCGGGACGAGATCGGTACCTTGGGGCGGGCCTTCAACCGCATGACCAGTGAGATCCAGCGGCAACAGGATGCGCTCTTGGATGCCAATACCCAGCTCGACGAGCGCAGCCGCTTCATCGAGGCGGTTCTGGGCGGCGTATCCGCCGGTGTCCTGGGGCTGGACGGCAAGGGGGTGATCACCCTGGTCAATAAGGTCGCGAGCGAGTTGCTCGAGCGCAGCGCGGCTTCGATCCGCGGCAGCGAAATCGGCGAGATCCTTCCGGATGTGCAGGACCTGGTCGACGCCGCGCGCAAGCGGCCCCGGCGGCGGAGCGAGCGTCAGATCACACTCGGCCAGTCCGGCGGCCGGATCTGTACCATGATGGTGCGTGTGGTCGCGGAACAGGACGAGACCGGGGTGAACGGCTTCGTTGTGACCCTCGACGATATCAGCGAGCTGATGTCGGCGCAGCGCAAGGCGGCCTGGTCCGATGTGGCCCGGCGCATTGCCCATGAAATCAAGAATCCGCTGACACCGATTCAACTCTCCGCCGAGCGCCTGAAGCGCAAGTACCTGCGCGAGATCACGAGCGATCCGGATACCTTCGAAATCTGTACCGATACCATCGTGCGGCAGGTCGGCGATATCGGGCGCATGGTCGATGAGTTCTCGTCCTTTGCGCGCATGCCCGCGCCGGTCGTTGAAAACGTCGACATCAAACATCTGGCAGAGCAGGCCGTCTTCCTGCAAAAGACGGCACATCCCGAGATCGATTACGAGATGGAGAGCGATGCCGAAGAAATGTCGACCGGATGCGACCGGCAGCAGATCAACCGGGTGCTGACCAATCTGCTGCTCAATGCGGAGGAAGCCATCGAGGGCCGGCAGGAGGAGGACGGGGACGTCAAGGGCCGGATCAAGGTCCGGTTGCGGGATCTGCCCGAGGGCCTGGTAATTGAGATCGAGGACAACGGAAAAGGCCTTCCCCAGGTCTCCAGGGACCGTTTGACGGAACCTTATGTGACGACGCGCAAAAAAGGCACAGGTCTTGGGCTGGCGATTGTGAAGAAAATTATGGAAGATCACGGGGGCAGCTTCGGTCTGCAGGATGCAGCAGAGCAGGGGGCCGTGGCCCGGCTGGTCTTCCCGCGGATCGATGAAGCCACGACGATTGTAGGATAAGCTGGTGGAACGGGGGCGCCGCGGCGACTTTTCGCCGCCGGTTTTCCCGTGAGAGTGCGATTTTTCTTGATTGATTCTGTCAGCGACGTAAATCGCCCTCTAATACATAGCGATGAGAGTCTGAACCTGAGGACGTAACGACGAATGGCGCGTGATATCTTGATTGTCGATGACGAAGCGGACATCCGTCTGCTGATCACCGGCATTCTCTCGGACGAAGGCTATGAGACCAGGGATGCAAGCAACAGCGACGAGGCGCTGGAGGCTTTGCGGGCGCGTCGTCCCAATCTGGTGATCCTGGACATTTGGCTGGACAACAGCAAGTTGGACGGCCTGCAGCTGCTCGAAGTGATCAAGAGCGAGCATCCGGGCGTCCCGGTGGTGATGATATCGGGGCATGGCACCATCGAGACCGCAGTGAAGGCGATTACGCGCGGTGCCTATGATTTCATCGAGAAACCCTTTAAGTCGGACCGCCTGCTGCTGATCATCGAGCGGGCGATCGAGGCGGCGCAGCTGCGCAGCGAGAACGAAGAACTCAAATTGCGCGCCGGACCGCAGGCGGAACTGATCGGCGAATCCACGGCGATCAATCAACTGCGGCACGCCGTTACGAAAGTCGCGCCGACCGGCAGCCGGGTCCTGATCACCGGTCCCGCGGGCGCGGGCAAGGAAGTTGTGGCCCGCCTGATCCACGATCTGTCCCGGCGCAACAGCTCGCCCTTTGTGGCCCTGAACTGTGCCGCCATGCATCCCGACCGGCTCGAAGCCGAGCTGTTCGGCAACGAAGCGGATGCGGAAACCTCCGCGGGTTTGAAGGTCGGCACCTTCGAGCAGGCCCACGGCGGAACCTTGCTGCTGGACGAGGTCGCCGACATGCCGCTGGAGACTCAGGGCAAGATCGTGCGGGTTTTGCAGGAACAGTCGTTTGAGAGGGTGGGCGGCAACCGGACTGTTGAGGTCGATGTCCGGGTGGTTGCCGCGACCAACCGGGATCTGCCCCAGCTGATTTCCGAGGGCCGCTTTCGGGAGGACCTCTATTACCGGCTGAATGTGGTGCCCTTGGAGGTGCCCGCCCTGCGTGACCGGCGCGAGGATATTCCGGGTCTGGTGGCGCATTTTATGGAGCGTGCGTCGAAGGCGACGGGCCTGCCCAGCCGGGAGGTCTCCAACGACGCGCTGGCCGCGCTTCAGGCCCACGAGTGGCCGGGAAATGTGCGGCAGCTGCGCAACGTCATCGACTGGATTCTGATTATGGCCGTGGGCGATCCGCGCGAGGTGGTGCGGGCGGATATGCTGCCCGCCGATATCAGCAAGGTGACTCCCAACTCCTTTGCCGAAGACAGCGAGTCCGAGATCATGGCGTTGCCCCTGCGCGACGCCCGGGAGATTTTTGAACGCAAGTACCTGGAGGCCCAGGTCACGCGTTTCGGCGGAAATATATCGCGCACGGCATCTTTTGTTGGTATGGAACGCTCCGCACTGCATCGTAAGCTGCGGTCTCTGGGGATCACTTCCTCCGAACGTCAGTAGGCGGTGCCCGAACAGACAATGCGCTTGTAAAGGCTGCGCTGGTAGCCAATGCGCTGGTAACCGACGCGCTTGTAACCGAAGCGGGGGAAGACCAGGGAAACGCCGCTGTGTTCCCTGGTGGTAAGGCGGGTAGATGAAAGTTTTGATCTGTGGCGCGGGCCAGGTGGGCTTTAACATCGCGCGCTACCTCTCGGGCGAAAATGCCGACATCACGGTGATTGACCAGTCGCCGGAACTGATTCGCAAGATTTCCGATTCCCTGGACGTCAAGGGGCTCGTGGGCTTTGCGTCTCATCCGGATGTGCTCGAGCGCGCCGGTGCGCCGGATGCGGACATGGTGATCGCGGTGACCTACGCCGACGAAGTGAACATGGTCGCCTGCCAGATCTGCCACTCGATCTTCGAAGTGCCCACCAAGATTGCGCGGGTCCGGCATCAGAGTTACCTGGAGCCCATGTGGTCGCACCTCTTCAGCCGCGACAACATGCCGATCGACGTGATCATTTCACCGGAGATCGAGGTGGCCCGCGCCATCGAACGCCGGCTTCAAGTGCCGGGCGCTTTCGATGTCCACCCGCTTGCCGACGGCAAGGTCAGCATGATCGGCGTGCGCTGTACCGCCGAGACACCGATCCTGAACACGCCGTTGCGGCAGCTCACGGCGCTCTTCCCGGATCTGCATATCGTAATTGTCGGCATCTGGCGCGACGGCAAGGGCTTTGTGCCGACGCCCGACGACGACCTGCGCGATGGCGATGACGTCTATTTCGTGCTCGAACACTCCCATCTGCTGCGCTCCATGGCCGCCTTCGGACATGAAGAGAAGGAAGCCCGCCGCGTGGTCATCATCGGCGGCGGCAATATCGGCTTGAACCTGGCGACGGCGGTTGAGAAGAACCATCCGCAGGTTGCCATGAAGCTGATCGAAGTGGACAAGAGCCGCGCGGAAAAAGTGGCGCAGGAGCTGGAACGCTGTGTGGTCATCCACGGCAGCGCACTCGACACGGAGATTCTGGAAGAAGCGAACATCATGGCCGCGGAGACCGTGGTCGCGGTCTCGAACGATGACGAGGTCAATATTCTCGCATCGCTACTGGCCAAACGCCACGGCTGCCAGCGCGCGGTAACCCTGATCAACACCAATTCCTACTCGCCGCTGATCGGCAGTCTGGGGATCGACACGGTGGTCAGCCCGCGCGCCATCACGGTTTCGACGATCCTGCAGCATGTCCGCAGAGGCCGAATTCGCTCGGTCCACTCCATCTCCGAGGGTTTCGGCGAAATCATCGAGGCGGAGGCTCTGGAAACCTCAAGCCTGGTCGGTGTTCCGATCAGAGATGCGGATCTTCCCGATGGCGTGATCGTGGGTGCGATCGTGCGCGATGAGGAGGTTATCATTCCGCGCGGCGACACCATCGTGCGGGCCAATGATCTGGTGATCATTTTCGCCATCACCGAAGCCGTCAAAAAGATCGAAAAGCTTTTTGCGGTGAAGTTGGAATTTTTCTAAAAGACGATATGTCTCTGTTCGGGCCGCCGCGTGGCTGGAGCGGTCCGGGAGAGCTTTGTTTTTTCGAGCAAGGGAAAGAAATCGATGCCGCGGCAAGCTTACGTCAATGGTCGTTACACCCCCCACAATGATGCCGCGGTGCATATCGAGGACCGGGGCTATCAGTTCGCCGACGGCGTCTACGAGGTGGTGCCGGTCTACAACGGTATCCTGGTCGATGAGGAACCTCATCTCGACCGCCTGGAGCGTTCACTTCGGGAACTGCAAATCGAGATGCCCATGTCCCGGGCGGCCATGAAGCTGGTCTCCCGCGAACTTATGCGGCGCAACAACCTGTCGCGCGGTTTCGTCTATATGCAGATCACCCGCGGCGTTGCGCCCCGGGATCATAAGTTCCCGGCCAACGCCACCCCGGCGCTGGTCATGACCACCCGCCAGATGAAGCCGCACAGCCCGGCGATGATCGAGAAGGGCGTGAAGGTCATCACTTTGCGCGATATCCGCTGGGAACGCTGCGATATCAAATCGGTCTCCCTGCTGCCGAACATTCTGGGCAAGCAGGCCGCCGCCGAGGCCGGTGCCTACGAAGCCTGGCAAATCGATGATGACGGCAACATCACCGAGGGCACCTCGGCCAACGCCTGGATCGTCACCGACAGCGACACTGTGGTCACACGTCACGCCAACTCCGAGATCCTGAACGGCATCACTCGTCTGGCTCTTTTGGACCTGATCGAGAAAGAGGGCTACAAGCTCGAGGAGCGGGCTTTCAGTGTGGAGGAAGCGCGCACGGCCCGCGAAGCCTTCGTGACCTCCAGTTCCTCCTTCGTGATGCCGGTGACGCAGATCGACGATAAACCGGTCGGCAACGGCCATCCGGGCCTGCTGACCATGAAGCTGCGGGACAGCTATATTGACTATATGAACAGCCTGAAGGAAGCCGGGTGAAGTCTGGCGCGTTGCCCCGGCCACAGGCCATCCTCTTCGATTGGGACAACACCCTGGTCGATACCTGGGTTGTGATCCATCACGCCTACAAGGCGACTTTCAGGGCCATGGGACAGGAACCCTGGACCCTGGCTGAAACCAGAGAGCGGGTGCGGGAGTCTGCGCGCGACGCCTTTCCAAAGCTCTTCGGTGCCCGCGCGGAGGAGGCCATGAAGGTCTTTTACGCCGCCTACGAAGCCGATCACCTTGAGATGCTGACCCCATTGCCGGGGGCGGAAGCGATGCTCCAGGCCCTGTCGGCACGGCCGGAACTCTTTCTGGGGCTGGTCAGCAACAAAAAGGGCACGATCCTGCGCATGGAGGCCGAAAAGCTGGGCTGGGCGGCTTTGTTCGGCAGCATGGTGGGCGCAAATGACGCAGTGCAGGACAAACCGGCCAGGGCTGCCGTGGAGCTGGCCCTGGCGCCGAGCAAGCTGATTTCAGGCCCTGAGGTCTGGTTTGTCGGCGATACGGATATAGATATGGCCTGCGCCACCGCTACCGGTTGCACAGCTATTTTGCTCCGTCCTGATCCCCCGGGACGAACGGAGTTTGCAGGTTGCGAACCGAATCACTATATAAACGGCTGTGACGCTCTGATTGACCTCTTTCAGGCCTCATAAAGCCTAGAATCCGGTGCTTTTGGCTGGTTTGTGAGTCCTAAGCTGTTGCGACAGCGCGGTGCAGACCCCAAGATAGCGGGTAACGATAACGAGATAAGAAAAATAAGAAGGGGACTCTCATGCCGGCTGAAAAATCTCAGAATGTGCAGGACGTCTTTCTCAACCACATCCGCAAGAACAAGATCTCCGTGACTGTTTTCCTGGTCAACGGTGTCAAACTGCAGGGTGTGGTGACTTGGTTTGATAATTTCTCCGTACTTCTCCGCCGGGATGCGCATTCGCAGCTCGTCTATAAACACGCGATCTCCACGGTGATGCCCGCGCAGCCGATCCAGCTGTTCGAGCCCGCCAAGGAAGAAACAGAAGAAGCCTGATCACCGATCTGATCACCGACCCAGTAACCGAACCGACACGGCATAAATCGTCTATGGGGAAAGAGAAGGACACACTCGATTTTCGGGTAACGCGTAACGAGCAGATCCGCGCGCTTGTCCTTCACCCCGAACTCCGGCGCTCCGAACTCCGGCGGGCAGAGACCTCGAGCCGTAGCGCGGAAGCGACGCTGGAAGAGGCGATTGGATTGGCCGAGGCGATCGAATTGAAGATCGTCCACGCCGAAGTCGTTGCGGTTCCCCGGCCGAAGCCAGCCACTTTGTTGGGCGAGGGCGTGGCTCAGCGTATTCACGACCTGGTCGAGGCCGAGTCCATCGATCTCGTGGTGGTCGATACGGCCCTCACTCCCGTCCAACAACGTAATCTCGAGACCGGCTGGGGCTGTAAGGTGATCGACCGGACCGGACTGATCCTGGAGATCTTCGGGGCCCGTGCGCGAACCAACGAAGGTAAGCTGCAGGTCGATCTGGCCTCGCTCAGCTATCAGAGATCGCGATTGGTGCGGTCCTGGACCCACTTGGAACGTCAACGCGGCGGCGCGGGTTTTATGGGCGGCCCAGGCGAACGGCAGCTGGAAATCGACCGGCGGCTGATCGACGAGAAGATCGTCCGCCTTAAGGGGGATCTCGAGAAGGTCAAGCGGACCCGCGAACTGCATCGCTCGGCCCGCAAGCGCGTGCCCTATCCCATCGTCGCCCTGGTCGGCTATACCAATGCCGGAAAGTCGACCCTCTTCAACCGGCTGACGGCCTCCGACGTGCGGGCGCAGGATCTGCTCTTTGCGACCCTGGATCCGACCATGCGCCGGGTTCAACTGCCTTCGGGCAAGGAAATCATCCTTTCCGACACGGTCGGATTTATCTCCGATCTGCCGACCGACCTTATCGCTGCCTTCCGCGCGACCCTTGAAGAGGTAACGGAAGCAGACGTGATCGTCCATGTCCGGGATATCGTTCATGCGGATACACTGGCGCAGCGCGACGACGTGCTGGCGATCTTGAAAGATCTGAACCTGGAAGAGACCCTGGAGAAAAGCTCGCTTGAAGCCTGGAACAAGGTCGACCTGCTGGACTCTGAAGGGCGGGCGCAGCTTGAACAGGGGGGCGGGAATGACCGCAACCGGGTTATCTGTTCGGCGGCCAGCGGCGAGGGTTGCGACGATCTGCTGGAAGCCATTGACCGGAAACTCGCCGAGCGGCGGAGCAATATCAGCACCCGCGTTGCCCTGAGCGACGGGGCAACTCTGGCCTGGCTCTATCGCCATGGCGATGTCCGCCAGCGCCACGACGAAGGCGAATTTGCGATCCTTGAGGTGGGTCTCGAGCCGGCCGACGCTGCCCGCTTCGAACGCCGCCAGGCCGGAACCGGCAACTGAGTTTAGGGCCTGAAGAAAACAGAGTCCTTAGCCTGCCTGCCGAGCCCCATTTTCCTAAAAAGTTCTTACCCACAGCGGTTGACAGGCGCAGCGCTCAGGGCTATATGCCCCCTGTTAGCACTCTCCTTGGGTGAGTGCTAACGCGCTGGTCGCCACGAGGCGGCGGCTGAAACTCAACACAATTCATCGATGAAGATGGAGAGACGTTACATGAAATTCAAACCTCTGCACGACCGCGTCGTGGTCGAGCCGCTTGAGCAGGAAGAAAAGTCCAGCGGCGGCATCATCATTCCCGACACGGCAAAAGAGAAGCCGATGCAGGGTAAAGTTATCGCAGTCGGCTCCGGTAGCCGCGGTGATGACGGCAAGGTCGTAGCTCTTGATGTCAAGAAGAACGACAAGGTGCTCTACGGCAAATGGTCCGGCACCGAAGTAAAGATTGACGGCAAAACGCTTCTGATCATGCGTGAGTCCGACATCATGGGTATTCTCCAGTAGGGAGCTAAAAGCACATGGCTGCTAAAGAAGTTAAATTTTCAAGCGAAGCGCGCAACAGAATGCTGCGCGGCGTCGACATCCTCGCTGATGCCGTAAAAGTGACGCTGGGTCCCAAGGGCCGTAACGTCATCCTCGACAAGTCCTTTGGCGCACCGCGCATCACCAAAGACGGTGTGACGGTCGCCAAGGAAATCGAACTGACCGACAAGTTCGAGAACATGGGCGCCCAGATGGTCCGTGAAGTTGCCAGCAAGACCAACGACATTGCAGGCGACGGCACCACCACAGCGACCGTTCTGACTCAGGCGATTGTCCGCGAAGGCTGCAAGGCCGTCGCTGCCGGCATGAACCCGATGGACCTCAAGCGCGGCGTCGACATTGCTGTCGAGGCTGTCATTGCGGACCTCAAGAAGAAGTCCAAGAAGATCTCCACGACGGCTGAAGTTGCACAGGTCGGCACGATCTCCGCGAACGGTGAAGCCGAAATCGGTTCCATGATCGCAGAAGCCATGGAGCGCGTCGGCAAAGAAGGCGTCATCACGGTTGAGGAAGCCAAATCCCTGGCAACCGAACTCGACGTCGTTGAAGGTATGCAGTTCGACCGCGGCTACCTGTCGCCGTACTTCATCACCAACGCCGACAAGATGATCTGTGAGATGGAGAATCCCTTCATCCTGCTGCACGAGTCCAAGCTGACCGGTCTGCAGCCGATGCTGCCGCTGCTCGAAGCTGTTGTTCAGTCCAGCCGTCCGCTGCTGATCATTGCTGAAGACGTTGAGGGTGAGGCTCTGGCTACGCTCGTGGTCAACAAGCTGCGTGGCGGCCTCAAGGTTGCTGCCGTTAAGGCACCTGGTTTTGGCGATCGCCGTAAGGCGATGCTTGAGGACATCGCGATCCTCACGGGCGGTCAGGTCATCTCCGAAGACCTCGGCATCAAGCTCGAAAGCGTGACTCTCGATATGCTCGGCACTGCCAAGCGCGTCAGCATCACCAAGGAAGAGACCACGGTGATCGACGGTGCTGGTAAGAAGAAAGCCATCGAAGCCCGCTGCAGCCAGATCCGTGCGCAGGCTGAAGAGACTTCTTCAGACTACGACCGTGAGAAGCTTCAGGAGCGTCTTGCCAAACTCGCAGGCGGTGTTGCCGTTCTGCGCATCGGTGGTGCGACCGAAGTTGAAGTGAAAGAGCGTAAGGATCGTGTCGAAGATGCGATGAACGCAACCCGCGCTGCTGTTGAAGAAGGTATCGTTTCCGGTGGTGGTACAGCTCTGCTGACCGCGACCAAGGCGATTGCCAAGCTGGCCCCCGAGAATGACGACCAGAAGGTCGGCGTCGATATCGTTCGCCGCGCTCTTCAGGCTCCGATCCGCCAGATCGCCGAAAACGCCGGCGTTGAGGGATCGATCATTGTCGGTAAGGTCACCGATGCCAAAGCGGGTATCGGTTACGACGCGCAGAACAACCAGTTCGTCGACATGTACAAGGCCGGTATCATCGATCCGACCAAGGTCGTTCGTACTGCTCTGCAGGATGCCGCTTCGATCGCTGGTCTGATGATCACGACTGAAGCCATGGTTTCCGAAGTGCCTGAGCCGAAGGGCGCAGGTGGCGCTCCTGCTATGCCTGACATGGGCGGCATGGGTGGCATGGGTGGCATGGGCTTCTAAGAAGCCTGGGCAACCATTGCCTGGTGCTTGGGCATCGGGCAACGCACAGAGATTGGGGACTGTCTTCGGACAGTCCCCTTTTTTGTGCTTTTGGTGCGATTTCCTTGTAGTCTCCCGCGATTGCTTCTTTTGCGAAGTGGCAGCACAGCGCGCCAGCATAGCAAGGTATTGAAAAGGAACCGTTTCCGTAATGATCGATGTCGACTCCATCTCCAAAATCATCGAGGAAACGGCTCTGCAGGAAGTGTTGCCCCGCTTTCAGAAGCTCAAGGCGGGCGAGGTTAACGAGAAGGCCCAGGGTGAAGTGGTCACCATCGCCGATACGGAAACCGAGCGTGTTCTGAGCGAACGCTTTAAAGCTGTCCTGCCGGGATCTCACGTGGTGGGCGAGGAGGCCGTATCGCTGGACCCGGCCGTGATGGATTTGCTTGAGGGTGACGACCCGGTCTGGATCATCGATCCCATCGACGGCACCAGCAATTACGCCTCTGGCAAGCCGGTCTTCGCGGTCATGGTCGCACTGGCGGTGGCTGGCGAAACCCGCAACGCCTGGATTTATGATCCGATCGGCGAACGCTGCCTGACGGCCGAGCGCGGGGCAGGGGCCTGGATCGGGCGGGAGCGGCTTCAGGTGAAGCAAGGCGTCCCGGCGATCGACATGTCCGGAACCTTGCATGCCAGCACTTATGCGCTGCCGGATACTGCGGCGAAAATCAAACAGCGCAGAGACCAGGTCCAGGCGATCCCCAGCCTACGCTGTGCCGGCCATGAATACCTGCGCCTAGCAACGGCGCAGATGCATTTCTCGCTCTTCACCCGTCTGATGCCCTGGGATCACGCCGCCGGCTGCCTGATCCAGGAGGAGGCGGGCGGTGTTGCGCTCTGCTTCGACGGCACGCCTTACACGGCGCTTCGTCATCAGGAGAAAGGTCTCTTGATCGCCCCCTCGCAAGAGGCCTGGCAAGATCTTCAGGCGACCCTGATCGCGGATTGATGCGAGAAGGAATGGGAGGCCGCGTTTGAACGAGAGTCCGAATCCGGATCAAAAACCCTCTTCCTTTGCCCGCGATCTGGGCGAGGTGGTGGTCACCACTGCGCGGCTTCTGGCATTTCAGCGCGTTGTGCCTGATCTTCGCCGGCTTGGCGGTCTATACTTGGCCTTCGGCCTCTTTTGCACCTGGCTGGCCGGGGTAGGGCGCTACTGGGATAATGACCGCGCAGACCTCTGGCAGTATATGGGCCTGGGCTCGGTTGCTTACGTCTTCGCCATGGCGGCTGTAATCTGGCTCCTGCTCTATCCTCTCAAACCGCGCAACTGGCATTACCGCAATATCCTCATTTTCGTCTGCATGACGGCGCCGCCGGCTTTGCTCTATGCGATCCCGGTGGAGCGCTTCATGACTTTGCAATCGGCACAGACGGTCAACGTATGGTTCCTTGCGGTGGTCGCCGCTTGGCGTGTGGCACTGTTGTTTCGCTTCCTGAAACGAAGTGCGGGTCTTTTCGGGGGCGAGTTGATTGTGAGTAGCCTTTTGCCAATTACCCTGATTGTGACGGCATTGACCTTTCTGAATCTGGAACACGTCGTGTTCAATATCATGAGTGGGATTGCGCCCGAGCAGCAAACAGCCAACGATGCAAGTTTTGGCGTGCTTATCCTGATTACGGCTGGATCGGCAATGTTGCTGCCGTTTTTGGCGATCGGCTATCTCGTGCTCGTGTGGCTCTATTATTCAGGTGCAAGAACGCGATGAAGCTGGGCCTGATTGCCATGAGTGGTGTTCGGGCGCAAAACCCGGAACTGAATAGGCTTGGATTGACCTTGCCCGGTTTCGTCGAGCGAAACCGGGTGATTGCTTCTTTGCCCAGCCTCTCACTTTTGACTCTTGCGGGGATGACGCCGACGGATATCGAGGTGGAATACCTCGAGATCCCCGATCTGACGCAGTTAAAGGACCTGCCCGGCGCCTTCGACGTGGTTGCGATCGCCAGTTATTCGGCGCAAATCAAGGATGCCTATCGTCTGGCCGCTCGCTATCGGCATGCCGGCAGCAAGGTGATCCTCGGTGGGCTTCATGTCTCCGCCCGCCCGCAAGAAGCAGCGCAATACGCTGATGCCATCGTGCTCGGAGAAGCCGAACCTCTTTGGCCGCAGGTGATGGCTGACCTGAAGGCAGGAAACCTGCAACCGCTCTACCACGCGCCGGGAAAACAATTCGATCTGCGTGCGGCACCCCTGCCGCGCTTCGAGCTGCTGGATCCGGCGCGTTACAATCGCATCACAGTGCAGACCCAGCGCGGCTGTCCATTGTCGTGCGAATTCTGCGCGTCCTCGATCCGGATCGCACCGAAGTTTGCAGCCAAGCCGGTTGAGAAGGTGATCGCTGAAATCCGGCAGATCAAATCCATCTGGCCTAAGCCCTTCATAGAATTTGCCGATGACAATAGCTTCGCCAATAAGGCGCACGGTAAACGCTTGGTCAAGGCGCTGGCGAAGGAAGAGGTCCGCTGGTTTACCGAGACGGATATCTCCGTCGCTGACGACGATGAGCTTCTGGCTATGCTCGCGGAGTCCGGTTGCGCCCAGCTGCTGATCGGCCTGGAGGCGCCCGATCGAACGTCACTCGACGGTCTGGAGACCAAGACGAACTGGAAAGCGGCACGCGCAGACCGCTATCTTGAGGCGATTGAGAAGATCCAAAGGCACGGCATCACCGTGAATGGCTGTTTCATTCTGGGCCTGGACCGGCAAGGGTCGGAGGCCTTTGACGGGGTCCGCGATTTCGTGCGCCAGTCCGGGCTCTACGAGGTCCAGGTGACGCTGCAGACGCCTTTTCCCGGCACGCCTCTCTATGAACGGCTGGCACGGGAGGGAAGGCTGTTCGCCGATGATGATTGGGATCGCTGTACCCTCTTCGATCTGATGTTCGAGCCGGCAGGTATGTCGGTCCAAGAGCTGGAGACCGGTTTCCGGGGATTGGTCGAGGATCTCTACAGCGAGGAGTTCACCCGGTGTCGGCGCGGCCGTTTTCGGCGCTCCGGCCTCGGTAAAGCGGAATTTGAGCCAGAAAGTGGGCGTCAGTCTAACTGACTGTTAAACAAAGATTAAATATCTCAATCATTAAAGATTAATTAAAGATTTCGCTCAAATATCTATCTCGGGTAGCAGGCACGGGAAGCGAATTGCCTACTTAAATGGGTATGGCGCTTGAAGATTTCCGGACTGCTCACCCCTTGCGCAAAGCGCGCCCTGTCCCAATAAGGCCGGGTCTTTTCCATCGAGGCGGTTGGAAAGGATCGAAGGTCGGGGCAGAGGAATTCGTAATAAGAATGAGGGGAATACAGTGAGATGGAAGCTGCAAAATCGCTTACCCCGGGAGAACTCTCGGAGTTTCTGCGCAGGGTCGCGCCTGTACGTCCGGTCTTCATCTGGGGCCCGCCCGGTATCGGGAAATCGGCACTTGTAGAGGATTTCGCCCGTTCGGCCGGGATGGAGTGCCTGTCGCTGCGCGGAACCCAGCTCTCGCAAGAAGATATTGTCGGTGTGCCAAGGGTCGAAGCCGGGGTTCTGCGTTTTTCACCTCCGGCGCTGATCGCCCGCGAGGTGCCCTATTGCCTCTATCTGGACGAGCTGAACGCGGCGTCACAAGAGGTTCAGAGGGCCTTTCAGCGACTGGTCAACAGCCGCCGTATCGGCGAGTTCACTTTACCGGAAGGCTCGGTCCTCATCGGGGCCGGATATCGCAGCACGAAGGCGGGCGAGGCTGGGCCTTTAGCCTCTGATCTGATCAACCGCATGGCCCATGTCCAATTGCAGGCCAACGCCAAGAGCTGGCTCGACTGGGCCGAGGGTGCCGGCATCCATCCGCTGGTAAAAGACTACATCCGCTTACGCTCCGATCATCTCTGGTCGAACCCGTCACTTGATGAAGAGCCTTTTTCCAGTCCCCGTGCCTGGCACATCCTCTCCGATGCGCTCAAGTCCTACGGCAACGAGGGCTTGGATGAAGCGGTGGTAGAGACCTTGGCATCGGGCCTTATCAAGCCACCTCATGCGCGGCAGTTCTCTGCCTTCAACAGGCAAAAGCTGCGATCATGGGATTTGACTTCAATGCTCCAGGGCGAGACCGGTTGGCCCGACGCGCCGGAAGAGCGCGATATTCTCTTTTTCCTGGTCGAATCCTTCCGCGCGCAGTTGATCCGTGAACTGCCGCATGAAGGCGTCGCTCTGGGGCAGGAGACCAAAGCCTTTACGGAGTCCGCCAAGCGTCTCCTCCTGCAGCTTTCGGCCATCTCCCTGGAATTGGCGCAGCTGGTTGTGGCGAGAGGAGAGGACGGGAGAGTTTTGCCGGATTGGTTTTTGCTGGAGTTGACGCGGGATCTTCCCCGACTTGTGACTGCGAAGGCGTCCTGACCCATGGAACTCTCTGGAACTCTTGGCAAAAACCAGAATGCAATCCGCGAAGGCTACGCACTGGCCTCCAGGCACCCCTTGATCTCGCCGCTTCCGGAAGTCGTGATTTCCTCTCGAGGCCTTGCGTTCCACCTTCACGCAAAGAGCTGGTTTTCGATCTGCGCAGAGGCGTCTTCGCCAGAACATCGATTGGCGGACCGCCGCGGAGAGCGGGAACCCATGGTGACCGTTTGGCCCAACTTGCGCCGCCGCGCTAACGTAGAGGAGTGGGCTTACGTCTTCGCCCGCCTGCGCCTGCATGTTGCCCTGAACCATCTGGATCCGGGTCAGACCGATCTCAGCTGGCACATGGCCGCCTGGTGCCGGGCCGAACAATTGCTCATGCATGCGGGGGTCGGACAAAGGCCGGAGGAGATTACCCGGGTTCCCGTCGACCTGCCCCGCGGCAACGAGACGGAGCTGGCTGCACATCTGAACGAACAGCCTCTTCGCCCTGAGATCGCCGGCTTGAGTCTGGGCGTCGCCGGTCAGAGGTTCTGGCATTTTGCGTCAAAGTTCGAGATCTCGGGCAGGCTTCGCGCGCAACGCGCGTCCGCTTTGGCTGAAGGTATCCGCACGGCCGTTGCGCAGGCCGTCCGTGCTTCGGCGGGACTTTCCAACGCCTCTGAATCCGCCTGCCCGACGGCTACGGCCGTAAGCCGTGCAAGGGACTGGATCGTGGCCGAATATCCTTTGCTTGCGGCGCTGGCGTCATCCTTCACGCTGATCGAAGACGAGCTGATCTGTAAGGAAATGTCGATCCCGGTCGCTGCCATCTGCGACGATGCACGAGAGGTTTACGTCAACCCCCGCGCCGGCTTGAGCGAAGCGGAAGCGCGTTTCGTTCTGGCGCACGAGTTCCTGCATGTTGGGCTGCGCCACAGCGTCCGGCAGCAGGATCGTGATCCCTGGCTGTGGAATGTCGCCTGCGACTTCATCATCAACGCCTGGCTGCTCGAGATGAAGCTGGGAGAGCCGCCCGCCGGGATCGGTTTTCTCCACGACTCGGAATTAAAAGACTGCTCCGCCGAAGAAATCTATGAACGGATTACCTCGAACCTGGGATTGTTGCAGAAACTTGCAGGGGCGCGCGCGATCAGCACGATGAACGGTGACAGCTGCGACATTCTCAAAGCCCCGCGGGAGACAAGTGGATCGCGGGCTGGCGGACTCGATCTTGATGGGTTCTATCGCCGGTCTCTGCGGGAGGGGATGAGCCGCCACCAGGACCTGGGTCAGGATCCTTTGCCTTTCACCTTTGTGAAGGACGCGCAGTCGTTATGAGAGCCGTTCCATCTTCGCGCGACGCCGGGATCCCGCATGATAGGCCCGGATGATCAGCCCGGATGATCAGGCGGAATCACTTGAGCGCAAATTCGATCGCCGCGCGGGCGTGGAGTTCGGTGGTGTCGAAGGCCGGGATATCGAAATCCTCGGGCGAGACCAGCAGGCCGACCTCGGTGCAGCCGAAGATCACGCTGTCGGCGCCTGATTGGCGCGCCCGCTCGACGACCTCCAGGTAACCGGCCTTGGAGGCAGGTGAGACAATACCCCGGCAAAGCTCGTCGTAGATCACGTCGTGTACGAGCGTGCGGTCTTCGTCGCCGGGCACCTGCGCGGTAATGCCATGTTTACCGGCCAGCCGGCCCTTATAGAAATCCTGCTCCATGGTGTAGCGCGTGGCCAGCAGGAGAGGGTGCTGCACCTTCGCTGCTTTCAGCGCAGTGGCCGTGGTATCTGCAATGTGAATCAGGGGGATGTCGACCGCGTCCTGCACCTCTTCCGCCATTTTGTGCATGGTATTGGTGCAGATCAGCACGCAGTCAGCGCCGCCCTTCTCGATATTCCGCGCAGCTTCGGTCATGCGTGTGGTGGCCCGGTCCCAGTCGCCGGCCGCCTGCAGGGCTTCGATCTCGCCGAAATCAAAGGACCACATGAGGAGCTGGGCGGAATGCAGCCCGCCGAGCGCTTCACGGGCCATGCGGTTGAGAAGCTGGTAGTAGATCACAGTGCTTTCCCAGCTCATCCCGCCGATCAGTCCGATGGTTTTCATAGGTGGATCCGGTTCAAGGAAAGGGAGGGGGGCTCGACGATGGCTTAGCTTCGCTCGGTCTGCTTGGCCTGCTGCCAGTGGCGTTCCATGACCTCGAGCGGCGCGTCGGCAGCCGCGACGCCCTCTTCGGCCAGGCGTTGCTCGACCCAGCGAAACCGGCGTTCGAACTTGGTATTGGTGCCGCGCAGCGCCGCTTCCGGGTCTATCTTCAGGTGCCGGGCCAGATTGGTCAGGGCAAAGAGCGTGTCGCCGAATTCATCGGCCAGCCGGGCCTGCCGGGCGGTTTTGGCGTCGGGGCCGGCGCTCTCCGCAACACTGTCCATAACTTCGCGCAGTTCATCGATCTCCTCGGAGATCTTGTCGAGGACCTGCCGGGCGTCGGGCCAGTCGAAGCCAACCCGGGCGGCGCGTTTTTGCAGTTTCAGCGCCCGGGTCAGCCCGGGCAGGCCGACGGTCACGCCCTCAAGTGCGCTGACCGGAGCGCCCTTGGCTTTCGCCCGGCGCTCTTCCGCTTTCTGCGTTTCCCAGGACGCCGTCTGCGTCGCCGCATCGCGTTCCTGCTCGTCGCCGAAAACATGGGGATGGCGGCGAACCATCTTGTGGCTGATGGCCGCGACCACATCGTCGAAATTGAACGACTTCTGCTCTTCGGCCATGCGGGAGTGAAAGACCACCTGCAGCAGGAGGTCTCCCAGCTCGTCTTTCAAAGCCTCCAGGTCGCCTTGCTCGATGGCTTCGGCGACTTCGTAAGCTTCTTCAATGGTGTAAGGGGCGATGGACGCAAAAGTCTGCTCGATGTCCCAGGGGCAACCGCCATCGCGGTCCCGCAGGCGGGCCATGATTTCGAGCAAGCCCTCTATCTTGTGGGAGTTCATGATCTCTCTGCTCAATTCGCCGCTGAGCATATCCCAATTCAGGACGAGGGCAAGAGGCTCAAACTAAGGGTAAATTTTATGGGAGCGCGCTGTCGGGAGAGCTCTGGCGCGCAGGATGAAAAGGCCTTTGTCGAAGGGCAGGGGCACGCAAACCTCATAGGGTACTGCCTTGGTTTGCGATGCCTTAAGTCTTCACCCCCGCATCCGGATCGGGTGGACCCTTCCGGATAAGTCAGAAATGCCGAGACAGACCTCCCGGCACACTGATCGAACCAAACGGTCCAATTTAAACCGTCTCGGTTGTCCCCAGAGCGCGGATCAAACCTGAAATGCTGCGCCTGATGCTGTCCGACGGAATGGCATTAAACTGTCTTACCAATCGGACCGATTCCATGGAATTGGTTTGCTCGCTTGCCGACTTTGCTTCCTGGGAAGCGTCTTGTTCGTAGCCGGCAAAGAAATAGGTAATGCTTGTATCAAGGACATCGGCAAGCTGATAAAGCCGTCCGGCGCTGATGCGATTCGTGCCGTGCTCATATTTCTGCAACTGCTGGAATGAAATTCCAATCAGGCGCGCGACCTGCTGTTGTGTCAGTCCAACTTCGATGCGACGTGCGTGTATTCTGCGTGCAACGTGCGCATTTATCGATTTCTGTACGTCTGGCGACATTTCTTCCACCTGTTTTTGTGCCAATAAAACGATCTTTTCTTTTTTTGTTTTGCGTCTTTGATGTCGTGATTCACTCTTACTTTGTCAGATGGCACGAACCTATTGGTTGTTATTTTTATTCAAAAGTCTCACACTCACATCGGATCGCAAATTAGGTAGTATACTTACGCATTATGGGATTCTCCGCAATGCGTATAGCTTCTTCAAAGTCTGAGATTTCCATTCTTTTTCCGACTATTGAGCCAAAAACTTAATTAGCATCAATATGGTTAATCTCGTCATGAACTTACTTAATAGTGTCGCCTGTTGAGGTGACACTCTTCTCAGATCTTGCAACCTTGACGGTCTCTTCCGCCATTGTCTCTTCGTTGTAGCCTTCGAAGAAAAACGTGACGGGCACACCAACAACTTGTGCTGCTTCATAGAGGCTCAGGGCACCGATCGATTCTTCTCCGCACTCGATTTGCTCAAGCTTTTTTACGGGGAGGCTGAGTGCTCCGGCGAGTTCCTCGGCACTCATGTTGTTCTCTTCACGTTGTCGCCGCAGCCGCTGTCCAACGAATGTGTCCACTGCTCGACTCGATCTTCGACTTTTCATGCCTGCCGTCCTCCTGATGAGAGAGCTTTTTCGTTTATTGCTCGAAACACTCGCTGCGCCTCTAACAACACGCCGGGCTTCTCATGGCCGGTATTTATTTCTCCATTCACCTTCTGCGATGGCATCGGCGACGCTGGATTCATTTTTCCTCAAATGCCCTGTAAGCATCAATTTGGGGATTCTACTTATACGCGCGCATATGTTTTCCAAGGCGAGGGGGACGCTCGCGTGGCGAGCGCTGTTTTTGGATGCCGTGACCGGCGAGCGTAACGATGGCGTGGCAAGGCTGGCGCGAACCCCGAATCCCGACCCGGAAACCCCGGAAAAAACGCCTGACTGGCCGCGCTCTTATTCTGTTTTTGGATGCCGCATTGATCTGGATCATGGAACGCAGCTTGCCGCATCGGTTAGATCCTGCAGTTGCTTCACCTTTGTTCTGGAGGCGGCGTTGCGGGTAAAAGTTCTGCAACTGCAAATCATTCTTGACAGAAAGAGGGGAAGCGGCGTTAGCTGGGGTAAGCTTTTCAGGGCCGCGCCTTGAAAGGCATTCCTGTGTGCCAGCTGCTTTTAAGTGCTGGTTGAGGTGGGTTTTATATAAAGCCAGACGTTTTGTTTTAGCGAATTGAGGATAGGGCGAAACCATGTGCCTTTGTCGGGTTGCGACGACCAAAGCTTACGATGAACTCCGCAGACTGGGCGAAAAAGAGGGTGATGCCTACGATGCCGCGGTCCGTATCTACCGCCATCATCACCCGGAGCACCCGCGCATTCAGGCCTATCAGATTGTTGCTGATTGGCTTGAGCATCACGAAGCGGCGCATCACGAGCAGAGCGCTTCAGCCTGAGCGCTGACCGGCAAGGGTTCTTCGAGCAGGAGCCGTGCCGATAGGTCACGAGCCTGTGGCGTGACCGGACGAGACCCGGAGAGAGTCCGGCGTAGGGCGGCTCGGGCAAAAGGCCCAGGCAGGATGGTGTTTTTGTGGCTTACAGAGCCTTCCAGAGCACGATTTTATCATCCCCAGGCGCCCAAAAATCACGAATGCGAGCTTCTTCGACATAACCGTTTTTGCGGTAAAAGCTGCGTGTTGCCGCAAACGCGTCGCTTCCTGAAGTATCGACGATCAGAAGCCGCTGTTTCCGGTCACGCAGGGCGGCCTCAAGCTCCCTCAGGATAAGGCTGCCGAGACCATCTCCCTGTTTTTCGGAGAGGACGGCGATCGCCAGCATGTTCCAGGTTCCCTCGGTCAGCTTCTCCGGCACAGCCATACAAAAGCCGGCCACCACACCCTTCGTCACGCAACTCAGCCAGATGTCGTGGCCCGCTTCCGGCGCACATTCCAGACCCTGTGACAGGGAATCGCCCAACATCTCCGGCAGCATCTCACTGGGGAAGAGCCCTGTCGTGTCAAGCACGCGCTGAAGATCCGAAAGGTCCTCCCGGCGTGTCGGCCTGACTTTCACTGTTTCAACTGCCGCTGTTCCGATTGGTGGTGTCTGGCTGGTTTTCAAAGCTGAAGCTTTCCTTGATCTTACAACGCTTGCCGCGCGCACAGCGGGGAGGGCGCTGCTACAGGTTTCGTCCGCATGACCGAAGCCGCCGATCTTTCCACCGCGGCCCGTCCTCGAGCATTCCGTCCTCAAACATCCGGCTGCTAAGTTCTTCGGCTCCGCGAATCTCCGTTTGCCCGTCGAACATGATCGCACCGGTTCACGATCTCCTGTAACACAGAACCGCGCGCTTGGAAGCTCTGTCCTTGGATGCGGTCCTTAATCTGGCAGTTATGCCGCCAGTTCGTGGCTGCAGGGCGGTCCGGGCGCAGATACACAAAAGACGCATAATGTATATTATGGAAAATAATTTACGGGAGCACTGGACAGTGATTTCTCCAGGTGCCGGCGCTTAACGTCTCCTCGGCTTTCAAGCCTTCCCGAACTGTGATATCGAGCCCTCTCGCACAAGTCATTGCAAAAGAAGGATGTCCTCTATGGACACGCTCTTTCTTGTGAAACCCGGATTTCAGGATCCTGCCTTTCCTGGCAAGGACTTCTATTGCTGGCACTGTGCGTTGATTGAAGGCGTGCTCGCCTCTTTCCCGGAACGCACGGCCAAGCTCAGCGTCAAGCGCGTCGCCTGGCCGAGGCCGAGAAGCGAAGTGATCGATCTGGTCGGCGAAGAGCATCAGTCGCTGCCGCTGCTGGTTCTGGCTGAAGGCTCAAAATCCCCCGACGGAACCGGCCGGTCTCAGGCTCGCTCTTTTATTGCGGACAAAGACGCGATTCTCCAGGCGCTGACCGACCGGCATGGTTTTCCACATCCACACCCCTGAGGCTGAAGATCCCTGCACGGCAATCCTTAGCGCGTGGGTGCATTGCGCGCATCTTTTATCCTGCGCCATTCGGTGGTCCGCGATCGCGCTTTGTGCTGAAGTGATTTCAATAGTTGTTGAGGGTTACAATACCATCATGACCTGGAATCAGATGTAGCTCGAACGACGTTAAATGATGATATTTCAGCGTTTTAGCGGAGATTCTCGCCATATTAATGCAGAATTTCGGCGCCTCGCTCTGTTCCATCAGGCCCGTTTTTGAAGGGAAACCTGGTGAGGCCTTGAATACTCTTTTGAGGCCTCTCGCTCATCGCGACCAGAAGCCTCGTCCCAATCGACCGCCTCGCCGGTGATCCTGCAGAGCTTGAGAACATCGATCTTACCAGGTCCCGCCTGCCAGGCCGACTGCTCGACCTGGATGGATTTATCGCGAATCTGCCCGACCAGCATCATCCTTGGACTCTCAGCGGTGCCGATGAGAGGCAGGAAAAGGCGTTTGATCAGTCTGGGACCCGACTCTCTCGTGTATCCGTAATTGTATTCGCTGTAGAGCGCCGTCTCAGTATTTGCGGCAAAGCGATAGAGTTCGATGATATGAGCCCCGTAAGGGCCTTTGGGAACGGCATCCTGCAGAAAGCGGCCCGTCGGATCCGAACCGAACGCGACATCGGTTCCGACCAGGCGGAATTTGATGCGGCGGCCATCGTCATGGCATTCCACCAGAAGCACATATGGCAAGAGCTGCGGGATTTCCATGGGATCAAGGTCACTGCGCAGCGGTATACCGTCGGATTTGCGCAGTTTTGCCCAATAGCGATAGAGCGCGGAGAGAACCGGGTCCGTGATTGCATCCGGTCGGGCTGCGCTGGCCGTATCGTGCCTGGGAAAGTCCATGCCGTAACTCTAGGGATAAAGTCTAAATAAACTTTTTCGGGTATGGTCAAAACTGAACTGAATCCATGGAGAATGAGGCCCCCTGGGCAAACGCGGTCAAAGAACCGGATTTATGCGCCGAACCGGCTTCAGATGCCGCATTCCGGCTCAAATTGCAGCGTTCGAGATTGATTCTTGCCGTTGCCACATAATTATCAACTGCATGCCATGGAATGTGGGGCGAAACCCGTGTAGCCTCTCTCAAACAATAAAACGAACAGGGTTGGCTTAGTATGTTGTGTGTTAGGGCCTCTGAACCCCGCCCGATCGGGGTGGAGGGCGAGATGGGTTGCTTGCCGTGCGCGAAGGAAGCCGGTTTCCGAAAAACCGGGCGGCCCGGCGGCCGCTCGTTTGGCGCTCTGCTTGCCGGGATGGTAATGGCATGTTTCTCCGCGCTTGAGCCCCTGCCCGCGAGCGCAGCCGAGCCCATCATCGACGTCCTGGAACTGCCGGAGGTGAAAACCCTTCGCAGCCTTCAGGAAACACCCTACCTCAGCGAATCTGTGAGTGCCGGAAAGCTGCCGCCGGTCGCCGAACGCCTGCCCGCGACGCCGCAGGTGGTGCCCCGGGGCAGCGCCCAGACTGTCGGCAAGCAAGGCGGCAGTATCCGGACTCTCATCACCCGTGAGAAAGACATCCGTCTGCTGGTCGTCTACGGCTACGCACGTCTGGTTGCTTACAACGAGGAACTCGAGATCGTTCCGGATATCCTCGAAAAGGTTGAGATTGAGGACGGACGGGTCTTCACCTTTTACTTGCGGAAAGGACACAGATGGTCCGACGGTGCGCCCTTTACGACAGAGGACTTCCGCTATTTCTGGGAGGACGTCGCCAATAACGACAAGCTGACGCCCTCCGGTCCGACCACCGCGCTCGCGGTCGACGGGGAGTTTCCAAAGGTGGAGGTTATTGATCCACATGTCATCCGCTACAGCTGGTCGAACCCCAATCCCTTTTTCCTTACTCAGCTGGCGGGCGCGCGGCCGCTCTTCATTTTTCAACCCTCCCACTACTTGAAGCAGTTCCACAAGAAGTACGGCGACCCCGCCGAACTGGCGAAAGCCGTGGAGGCCTCGAACGCGCGGGACTGGGCGCAGATGCACAATCGCAAAGCCCGGCAGTATCGCTTCACCAACCCGAAGCTGCCGACCCTGCAGCCCTGGGTGAATACGGTCAAACCGCCCTCGACCCGCTTTATCGCGAAACGGAACCCTTATTACCATCGCATTGACGAGTTCGGGCAGCAGCTTCCCTATCTGGATGAAGTGATCCTGAGCGTGGTCAGCGGGTCGCTGGTGCCGGCGAAGGTCGGCGCGGGTGAATCGGACCTCCAGTCCCGCGGACTGAATTTCAGCGACTATACATTCCTAAAGGAAAACGACGAGCGCAGCGGCTATGACGTACGGCTCTGGAAGACCGTTCGTGGCTCTCAGCTCGCGCTCTATCCGAACCTCAACACCAAGGATCCGCAGTGGCGCAAACTCTTCCGGGACGTGCGTTTCCGGAGGGCTCTTTCCATGGCGACCAACCGCCATGAGATCAATCAGGTGATCTATTACGGGCTCACCATCGAGGGCAACAATACGGTCCTGCCGGCCAGCCCACTCTATCAGCAGGAGTACCGGGACGCCTGGGCCATGTATGACCCCGAGGCCGCCAGTGCATTGCTGGACGAGATGGGTCTGACCAAGCGCAACGAGGAAGGTATCCGGCTGCTGCCCGATGGCCGGGAGATGGAGATCATTGTCGAAACCGCCGGGGAAAATACTGAAGAAGCAGACGTCCTGGAGCTGATCCATGACTCCTGGCTCGAGGTCGGTATCAAAGTCTTCACCAAGCCGTCTCAGCGCGAAGTCCTGCGCAAACGAATCTTTGCCGGCGAAACGCTTATGACGATGTGGTTCGGTTATGAAAATGGTGTGCCGACCTCGGATATGAGCCCCGACGAGTTCGTTCCGCTGCATCAGCAGAGCTATCAGTGGCCGAAATGGGGGCAATATCACGAGACCAGCGGCAAGTCCGGCGAACCGGTCGATATGCCACTAGCCCAGGAACTGCTGGAGCTTCATATCAACTGGACCATGGCACGCTCAAAGGCCGAGCGTGAAAAGATCTGGCACCGGATCCTGGAAATCCATGCGGATCAGGTCTACACCATCGGAATCGTGGCACAGGTCCCGCAACCCATTGCGGTTTCGAGCGATCTGAAGAACGTACCGGTCGAAGGGATCTACAACTGGGAACCCGGCGCGCAGTTCGGGATCTATCGTCCGGACCGTTTCTGGCTGGATCAGTGAGACCTCGAAACTCGCAGTCTTGTTTGACGGATCCTGGTCCAGGCAGCGCCTAAGCAGCTGATGTCATTCTAAATCAGATGCTTAGACGGTTTTTGCCGGTGTTCCGCTTTAACGCGCCAGCGGACGACCGTACTTGTCGCCCATGGAGCCGATAATCAGCCGAACGAAATCAATGATGGTCCAGATGCCCAGCCCGCCAAGGGTGATCAGCATCAGAATGCCGGTGCCGATTTTGCCGAGGTAAAAGCGGTGGACGCCCAGGGCGCCGAGAAAGAAGCAAAGCAGCACGGCGGGCACGAAACCCTTATCGCTGACTTCGCCACCTAAAGACTGTGATTCGACAGACACATTAATTCTCCTTCAGAGGTTATTTGAGTTTAACAAGCCGGCCATCTCCGTCGCGGGCTTGTTCTGTAATGAGCCGGTAGAAGACGATAATTGTGTGCAGGGCATCGACCATGAGCACCATGTAGGCGAAGCCCGGGCGACCTTCCATCAAGAGGACGATGAACAGCACAAACAGTCCCAGATCAACGAAACCATGCAGGTAATTGCGCAGATAAAAATGGTGTAGGCCGATAACGCCAAAGACGCCGCAGAGAATCACTGCGGTGCCATAGTTTGCCGTCGATTTGTCGGACGCATCCATCGGTCGTCGTCTTCACCAGAGATATGAAACCGAACGCATCGGACCGTAAAACTGTGAAAAATTCGTGAAGCGATGCTACCGGAATTTAAATGCGTGCTACCAAAATCATCTCGGATTCATGGAATAAAATATTTATTTTCAATAAATTAGATAACTATTCTTCTTAAACTTCGAGAGCTAAGCCATCGTATCCCGGTACCACTCCCGCGGGACAGCGGGACTTGAGGTCTTCGTAGTCGATCTGGTGATTCAGGTGAGTTAGAACCGCCCGTTCCGGCTGAACCCGCTCAATCCATTCAAGGCTTTGCGCGAAGTGTGAATGTGTCGGATGAGGTTCATAGCGCAGGCAGTCGACGATCCAGACTTTGACACCCTTCAGCGCTTCGAAGGCCGCTTCATCCAGACCGGACGCGTCGGTGGAGTAGGCAATATCGCCAAACCGCAGGCCCAGACTGGTGGTTCCGCCGTGCTGCTGGGTGAAGGGCAGGACCGGAACCGGCCCGATCTCGAAGGGACCCTCGATCAGCCGGTCGTTGAGCATCGGCTTGTAAGGATTCTTCGGATTACTGCTCGAGGTGAAGATGTAATCGAAGCGCCGGGTCATGGAGTCACGGGTCATGGCGTCCATATAGGCGTCGATCGGTCCCCGGTTCACATAGGTGAGATAGCGCAGCTCATCGACGCCATGTGTATGGTCCGCGTGGTCGTGGGTGTAGACCACCGCATCCAGCGAGGTGATCGCGTTGTCGATCAGTTGAAGCCGCAGATCGGGCGAGGTGTCTACCAGCACCCGCGTCCCCTGCTCTTCCACCAGAATGGAAACCCGGCGGCGGCGGTTCTTTGGATTGTTGGGATCGCAGGCCCCCCAGGAGCCACCCGGTTCGCCGCCCGCCAGCGGCACGCCGCCGGACCCGCCGCAGCCGAGCAGCGTGACCTTCATGCCGCGCCGCCGAAGCCGGGCTGATCGATTGCGCTGCCTGCCCGGGAAAACAAGGTTTTGAAGTTCTCTGTCGTGGTTTCGATCAGAAGATCGTTCGATACGTCTTTGATTTCAGAGAGTTTTTCCGCCGTGTGAACGACGAAGGCCGGCTCGTTGGTTTTGCCGCGTTTGGGCACCGGCGCCAGGTAGGGCGAGTCGGTCTCGACCAGCAACCGCTCGAGGGGCACCTTGCTGACGGTCTCGCGCAGGGCTTCGGCGCTCTTGAAGGTCACCACCCCGGCCAGGGAGATATAGAAACCCATCTCCAAGGCTGCTTCCGCCAGTTCTGGGCCAGCCGTAAAGCAATGAATAACAGCAGGATAGGCGCCATTTCGGTATTCGTCCCGCAGGATTTCGACGGTGTCGTCGTCCGCGTCCCGCGCATGGACGATCAGCGGCAGGCCGGTTTCCCGCGCGGCGGCGATGTGGGCGCGGAAGCTGACCTTCTGCTGTTCCCGCGGTGAGTGCTCGTAGTAGTAATCCAGGCCGGTCTCGCCGATCCCCACCACTTTGGGATGCCGGGCCAGCTCGATCAGGCGGTCCGGGGTCTGTTGCCCCTCCTCTCCTGCCTCATGGGGGTGGACGCCCACGGAACAAAAGACGGTGGGAAAGCGTTCGGCAATCTCCAGGACGACCGGAAACTCGCTCATTTTGGTGCAGATGGTCACCATGGCGCCGACCCCGGCGCGCCCTGCCCGCGCGACGACTTCGTCGATATCGCCGTCGCGCTGCAGGTAATCGAGGTGGCAGTGAGAGTCGATCAGCATGTCATTGAAATTCCGAGTTTTATGCCTTCTCGGCCTCGTCTTCGACAAAGCGGGGAAAGATGCCTTCCGGCTTGGGCACCGGCGAACCCGCCGCGAGCGGCGTCGCCAGGCTCTCGAAGCCGCGGTCGTCCGCGCCGATCGAGAGCTGGTCCAGCATCTTGGCCATGGAATCGGGCATCACCGGCTGGGTCAGGATTGCCAGGCGGCGCACGGTCTCGGCGAGCACGTAGAGCACCGTCTTCATCCTCTCGGGATCGGTCTTCCTGAGGGTCCAGGGCGCCTGGTCGTCGACATAGCGGTTTGCGGCACCGATCACGTCCCAGGTCGCTTCCAGGGCCTTATTGAAGGCCTGTACGCCATATTCCTGGCGCAAGCGGTCGGGCAGAGCCTCGGATTGAGACAGCAGAGCCTCGTCCTCGGGCGTGAAGGCACCTGGCGCCGGAACCGCGTTGTCGCAGTTCTTGGCGATCATGGAGAGCACCCGCTGTGACAGGTTACCCAGATCATTGGTCAGGTCGCCGTTCATGCGTCCGACAATCGCCCGTCTGGAGAAATCGCCGTCGTTTCCGAAGGGCACTTCCCGCAGCAGGAAATAGCGAACCGGGTCCAGTCCGTAGGTCTCCACCAGCTGCAGCGGGTCGATCACGTTGCCCAGCGACTTGGAGATCTTCTGGCCTTCGTTGGTCCACCAGCCATGGGCAAAGACGCGTTTGGGCGTCGGCAAGTCCGCGGCCATCAGAAAGGCCGGCCAGTAGACCGCATGAAAGCGCAGGATGTCCTTGCCCACCATGTGCAGATCGGCGGGCCAGTATGTCTTGTAGCTGTCGCTCTCCAGGTCCGGGAAGCCTGCGGCCGTCATGTAGTTGGTCAGGGCATCGAGCCAAACATACATGATGTGCTCGGCATCGTCCGGCACCGGCACACCCCAGGAAAAGGTCGTCCGGCTGATGGAAAGGTCCTTCAGGCCGCCTTTGACGAAGCTGATCACCTCGTTGCGCCGGGTTTCCGGAGCGATAAAGTCTGGGTTTGCCTCGTAAAACGCCAAAAGCCTGTCCTGCCAGGCCGAGAGCCGGAAGAAGTAGGAGGGCTCCTCCACCCACTCCACCTCGGCGCCGCTGGCGTTCGCAATGCGTTTGCCGTCGGGCTGTTTGGTCAGCTCGCTTTCGGTATAGAAAGCCTCGTCGCGGACCGCGTACCAGCCGGAGTAGCCGCCCAGATAGATCTCGCCGTTCTCGAGCAGCTTCTTCCACAGCGCCTGACAGGCCTTTTTGTGGCGCTCTTCGGTCGTGCGGATGAAATCGTCGTTGCTGAAGTTCAGCGTCCCGGAGAGATTGCGGAAATTCTGCGAGACCCGGTCGGTGAAGGCCTGCGGATCCACGCCTGCGGCCTGGGCGGACTTCTCCACCTTCTGGCCGTGTTCGTCGGTTCCGGTCAGAAACTTCACATCCCGGCCGTCCAAGCGCATGAAGCGGGCCAGAACATCGCATGCCAGGGTCGTATAGGCATGGCCAATGTGCGGCACGTCGTTCACGTAGTAGATCGGCGTCGTAATGTAATAAGGCGTTTTCTGCCCGGGCATTTCACTCTCCTGCGGACTGACCGGACGACCTTCTTCTCCGGTAACCGCGTCAGTAACGTCGTAAAGGGCCCTGCGGGTCCCGGTATCTGATCTCTGGAGACAGAGGAAACGGCTCTAAGCCGTGAGTGCCTCAATCTCGGAAAAGATACTGATCACAACATGTTTGCGGTCGAGGTTCGCGCGATCCGCCGCGTTGTACAGAGCCGAGGTCTTGTCCCACAGCGTGAGCCACTGCGCAAGAGGGCGGCGATCCAGGAGCCGCGCCATGATCTCGCCTTCCCCCTCGACCACGGGCGCGGGCATCTGACCGCGCGCGCCCCCGTTGATCATACGGGCCAGCCACCAGAGCAGCAGCTCCATGCCGGTGCGGAAGGTCTCTCCCCCGCTGTCCCGGGCAAGCTGGTCGCCGAAGGCCTGCAGCTTTACCACATCCAGGCGCGGCAGGTGAGAAATGAGATCCATCAAGGCTTTATAGAGCTCCAGTCCCCCGATTGCATGAAGCTGAAGCGCGTTCCCGATCGAGCCTTCCGCCAGGCGGGCGAGCGCCTGAGCCTCCGCCGGATCCAGCTCCGGCCGGTGTTGCTGCAAAAGAGACAGAACGCTCTCCTCGGCGAGCGGCACCAGGGGCAGATGGCAGCATCGGGAGTGAATGGTGGGCAGCAGGCGCGCGGGCTGATGACTGATCAGCAGTAGCAGGACGTCGTTGGGTGGTTCCTCAAGGATCTTCAGTAAGGCATTGGTGGCACTGATATTCATATCGTCGATGGGATCGACGATGACCACGCGCCAGCCGCCTTCCGTTGAGGTCTTGCGCAGGAAGGAGACCACGTTGCGGGCATCTTCGACCGGGATCACCGAACGCATCTTGCCTTTCGGGTCGACACCGCGCTCGATGGTCATGAGATCCCCGTGCCCGCCCGACGCCACCCGGCGGAAGACCCCATTGTCAGGGTCCAGGCTCAAGCCATCGGGCGATCCGCCGAAGAGTCCCGGCGCGGAACTGCCGCCGTTCAGCACGAAGCGGGCGAAGCGGAACGCCAGGGTCGCCTTGCCGATCCCGCGCGGGCCATGGATCAGCCAGGCATGGGGCAGACGCTCGGAATCGTAGGCCGTCAGCAGGCGCTGTTCCGCGGCGGCATGGCCGATCAGGTCGGCATTCTCACGCGGCGCGAGGGTCTCGGTCCCGGGGGTGGAAGCGGCGCGGGCCATTATGTCAGATCCAGCTCAAGGCGGTTTCGGACCAAATCCAGGATCCGGAGCTCGAGTGCTTCTATGCTGTCTTGGGCCGGCACAAGGGCGCAGCGCTCGGGTGCCCGTTTGGCGATGTCGAGAAAGCCCTCGCGAAGCCGCTGGTGAAAGGCCAGATCCATGGATTCATAGCGGTCCTCGCCGCCTGCCCGGCTGCCGGCACGCCCCAGTCCCTCCTTGGGATCGATATCCATGATGACGGTCAGATCGGGAAGAAGATCTTCAACAACAATGGCCTGGAGCCGTTCGATGATGTCCCGGCCGAGTTCGTGCCCGTAGCCCTGATAAGCCATGGTGGAATCGATAAAGCGGTCGCAGAGCACCCAGTGACCGGCGTCCAGGGCCGGGATCACCGTCTTTTCCAGGTGGTCCCGGCGGGCCGCGAAATGCAGCAGGGCTTCGGCCGTCGCCGACCAGCGTTCCGCCTCGCCATTGACCAGCAAAGCGCGGATTTCTTCCGCGCCGGGGCTGCCGCCCGGTTCGCGCGTGGTCGTGACCTGTAAGCCTGCCGCGGAGAGCTTTTCGGCGAGCCGCTTGATCTGCGTGGTCTTACCGGCGCCCTCGCCGCCCTCGAACGTAATGAACTTTCCGCGCACCATGACCGAACCTTGCCGCTTATCCGAGGGGGCTTCTTGATTCAGAATACCAGAGCGACCCCAAGCGGGCTGTTTTAGCTTTCAGGGGGACGACCGGACAAGCGCGCAGGCTAGCCATCGCCCAAGAACACCTGCGTCTATCCGGCTTTAGGGGGCCCCGAAGATCAGGTGTTTCACGCCCGCCGTGATCTTCCCGAACCCGCCGAGTTGTCCCACGGCGGTGCCGGTCACCAGGGGGATCTCGATGGTCTCCACATCCTTGGCTTCGACCCTGAGAGTTGCGAGCTGCGCCCCCTCCTCGATCGGTGCCGCGATCGGCCCTTCGTAGGTCACCGTGACCCGCATGGAGTCCCGGGCCTGACGGGGCAGCGTGATGAGAACGTCTTCGGCGGTCACCAGCGGCACCGTGTTTTCTTCGCCCAGCCAGACAGAAGCTTCCTCGACGGTTTCGCCTGCCGAGAAGAGTTTATAGTTGTCGAACTCGCGAAAACCCCACTGCAGCAGCCGGGCCGATTCCTCACTGCGGGCACGGACACTTGGCAGGCCGTTGACCACCAGGATCAGGCGCCGGTCATCCTTGACCGCCGAGGACGTCAGGCCGTAGCCCGCCTCTTCAGTGTGCCCCGTCTTCAGGCCGTCCGCGCCGATATTCATGTAAAGCAAGGGGTTACGGTTGCTTTGTTTGATATCGGACCAGGTGAATTCCGTTTGCGAATAGTAGTGATAATACTCGGGAAACTCGGTGATCACGTAGTTGGCCAGGGTCGCAAGGTCCTTGGCGGTCATGCGGTGGTTCGGATCGGGCCAGCCGGTCGCATTGGCAAAGCTGCTGCCGGTCATGCCGATTTCCCGGGCCTTTTCGGTCATGACGTCCGCGAAGGCCTCTTCGGTTCCGGCCAGACCTTCAGCGAGAACGATGCAGGCATCGTTGCCCGATTGCACGATCACGCCCTGCAGCAGGTTTTCCACGCTGATCTGATCGCCGACCCGCACGAACATCTTGGAGCCGCCCTTTTTCCAGGCCTTTTCACTGACCGGCAGCTTTTCTTCCAGGGACAGGCGTCCGTCTTTCAGCCGCTCGAAGACGACCACGGCGGTCATGATCTTGCTCATGGAGGCCGGAGGCATGGATTCCTCGGCATTCTTTTCCAGCAGGACCGTGCCCGTGGCGACGTCGATCATGTAGGCTTCGCGCGCCTGCGTTTCGAGCGCCTGGGCAGCGGCACCCCAGAAGACGGAGAGGCCGCTGACGAGCGCCAGGCTGAGGGAAAAGCGTCGAAGATGTCTCTGTGGCATCCTGGGTTCGGGTCCTTTGAAGTCGTCGGGAGTCATTGCTGCACCCGGGTTGCGGATGCCTGAGTTGCGGATATCTGGGTTGCGGATATCTGGGTTGCCGGTATGTGGGCCGCTCATCAGATGCGGGTCTTGCGGGCGAACTTGCAGCAGGAATTTGGAGAAAATGAGGCCGCCCTTCATGAACGCCCGCCCGTTTCAGGCTTTGTTCCTTGTCGGCGTTTCGGCGCTTGCCCGCGTTCTGGAACTCGACCGACAAGGGAGTGGGCGCATCTCCAGGTCATTCGACGACAACACGTGCTTCGTTAAAGCCGTTGCCGTGCAGGGTCGCGAGCAGCCTGTCCGCCTCGGTTACGGAAACCAGCGGACCGAGCCTGACGCGAAAATACTGCGCGTCGCCGACCTGGGCTGTGGCAATCTGGGCCTGGCCCAGCGAGGAGAGCCTGGCGCGCAGCCGTTCCGCATTCGCAACCCGAACGAAGGAGCCGGCCTGCACGAAGATGCTGCTGGAACTGACCGGGGCCTGGGTCACAACGCCGTCCGGAGTTGGCGCGGTGATCGTCCTGCGCGCTGCGGGCACGGCTTTGTTTGGCGTCGGGGCCGGCCGGGCCGCAACAACGGTGCCGCCGCCGGGGGCCGCCAGCGATTCTTCGGTTACGGTGACGGTCGGTGCGGCCCTGACCGGTGACGCGGTCGGTTCCGTCGCAACCTCCCCTGCGCGGCGCGGGGTCTGCGCGACTTGCGTCCCTCCGCGCTGGGCCAGGGCGGCGAGCTGCCGGCTCTCTTCCTCCAGGATCTCGACCTTGACCTTCGCCGTGCCTTGAACCCGGAAGCCCAGCAGCTCCGCGGAACGGCGCGAAAGATCGATGATCCGGTTGTTTGCAAAGGGCCCGCGGTCGTTCAGCCGCACAACGATGGAGCGTCCGTTCCCGAGATTTGTAACCCGAACCATGCTCGGCAGCGGCAGCGTCCGATGGGCGGCGGTCAGGTCGTACTGATCGTAAATCTCGCCGTTGGCGGTTTTACGCCCGTGAAAGCCTGGTCCGTACCAGGAAGCGATCCCTGTCTCAACGTAGTCGTAATCGGCTTTCGGGTAATACCAGATACCCCGAATCTCGTAGGGCTTGCCGACTTTGTAAGTCCCTTGCGATTTCGATGGGGAGGCTCCTGGAATATTGACCTGCTTCGCCGTGTGTGAGGCAAGTTCCAGCTCTGCGCAGGACGAGACAATGATGCCCGCTGCAGCGAGGGCGATCCAGGCCGAGACACGCCGTTTGATCATTATGATGAGCACCTGAAGGAGGTTAACTATAGAATCGGCAGTTTACTTGGTCTTTCGCGCAACAGCAATCGTCAGCTTTTCACCTTAAAACAGAGTAAAATGAACGGCCTGAGAGCGACCCTGTCCGCCAGTTCTCGACCTTCAGTTCCCGGCGTTCAGTTCGCGACGGCTGCGCGCAAGCGTTCCAGAAGGCTGATATCGGCATAGCCGTCGGCCGGCATGGTGGATTTACGCTGGAAGGCCTTGATCCCCGATCTGGTTTGCCGTCCCGCGACACCATCAGGTCTGCCGACGTCATACCCCAGCCTGTTCAGAAGTGTTTGAATCTCTTGTATTTCTGCGCGCAACAAGGGTTTGTCGTTGGCGGGGGCCTTGGCCAGGAGTTTGCCTTTGCCTTCGATCCGGTCCGCGAGATGACCGACGGCGATCGCATAGAAGATCGAATTATTCCACTTCAAGGTTGCGCGGAAATTGCCGTAAACCAGAAAGGCGGGTCCCTTATGCCCTGCCGGCAGAACCAGCGAGCCCTCGACATTCGCGACCGGGAGGCTGCGGCCGTCGGCCCGGCGGACACCAAGCGCCTGCCAGGCTCCGATCGGCTTTTTGGTCTGGAACCCGATCAGTTCGAGATCGAAGCCGGGCGGCAGTTTGACCTCCCTGCCCCAGGTCTCGCTGTCGTTCCAACCCAGATTGCTCAGGAAGTTGGCCGCCGAAGAGAAGATGTCCGGCATGCTGTTCCAGAGATCCCGCCGGCCGTCGCCATCGGCATCGACCGCGTGCCCGAGAAAGGTCGAAGGAATGAATTGAACCTGTCCCATGGCGCCAGCCCAGGATCCGGTCATGCGGGAAGACGCGATATCGCCGTTGTCGATAATCTGAAGCGCATTGATGAGCTGGGTGCGGAAGAAGTCGGCGCGGCGGGCGTCGTGGGCCAGGGTCGCCAGCGCCGGGATCACTTTAAAGCCGCCGGTGTTGGAGCCGAAGTTGCTCTCCAGGCCCCAGAAAGAAACCAGGAAGCGGGCCTGCACGCCGTATTTTTTCTCCACTTCGGAAAGAAGCCTCGCATGCTGGACCATCAGTTCCTGGGCCTTTTTGACTCGGGCATCGTTGACCGAGCGGTTAAGGTACGTCCAAAAGGTCAGTGAAAACTCGGGCTGCCTGCGGTCCAGTTCAATGACCCTCTTGACCGGCGCGATGTCCTTGAAGGAGCTGTCGAGGATCTCCTGCGAGATGCCCTTTGCCCGGGCTTCCCGCTTGAAAGCCTCCACCCAGTTCAGAAAGTCCTGATCGACCGCTTCAGCTTGGGCCGCTGCATTGCCTTGGTCGGGAGTCTGGTTCTGATCCGCAGACTGGTTGTTCGCAGACTGGCTGTCCGCAGACTGGCTGTCCGTCTGGGCGCTGGCCTGAGGAATGGCCTGGGGAACGGCGAACGACAGTCCCGCCAATAGCGAGAGACTCAAGACGGCCTTACTCAACTCTGAGGAAATCTTGCCGCGGCGAAAGGCCGGAAATGCCCTATTTGCCTTTACGAATCGGGAGCTTACGAATCGGAATGCCATCGGAGAACCTCTGATCAGGAGCGCACCGTTTCTTCTGCCACAGAGGGGAACGGCGCGCAATCGCACTGTCAGTCTACGAGTGGTAGATTGAGGGTCATTCTGGAAATCCTGCGTGCAGACGTGCTGGAACCTTGAGTCGGACTGGAACCTTGGGTCGGAAGGGTATGGATCGAAATCAGCCGGGCTCGATCCTGTCGCCGCGGTGATAAACCCGGCAGCGCGTGGTCCCCTGGCTGCGGAAGACGTAGATATTGTCCGGAACGGCAAAACCCTGCGGGTCGGAGAGAGTTTGACGGGATGCTGTCGCCGCGCCGTAAATCTGACCCTTGAGGACCGCGACGTAACGGCGGTCGCGCTTTTGAACGAACTTGCCGTCGCGGCAAAGCTTGCTCAGCTCTTTATCAAGATTCCAATTCCCCTCGCTCAGGGTTTCGTCGCTGCGGAAGATGACACCTGGCCGGATCGGCGGCAGTCTGGTTTTGCCGTGCGGGATCGCCGCGGGTTGGGTGGTCACACGCTTTGGCGGTGTCGCGTAATGCCGGGGATGCGTCACTGAAATTTCCGCCAGTGCCGGCGTAAGCCATAGCAGCGAAAAAAACAGAACGCTTATCGAGGATAGAAAGGCTTTACGCATCACGTATGGTTTTTGGTTCAAAGTCATGTTTTTTGCAGATTAGAGCTTTCTTTATAAGACCGGGTTAACGGAAATTTTGCGGCCCAAGAGGGAGAATTAGCCCTCTTGTTGCACGCTTGGGCTGACCGTCTCTCTTCGCTGCAGCGAACGACGCACCTCAGCCCACCTCCAGGGACGCCCCAAGCGCCGGGGCGGAGAGCCCATGACGAATGAAATCGCATTGCATCCCGGCGAAGACGCCACCACACCCGTTCTGGCCGGCGATGGAACTTTGCCCGAGCAGGAAGCGGCCGCAGCGACCGCATCCGAGCCTCCCCTATCCGAGGTCGGAGCACCCGATGATACGCCGCCGATAGAGCTTGGCCCGCCAGAGAGTAATCCTGCGGAGATTAATCCTGCAGTTAGTAGTCCCGCGGCGCATACACCGATCGAAGAGGGTTCGGGCGAGGATGGCGTTGAGGACACCGCCGAGGCTGTACCGGCCGGATCAACGCAGCGGCGCCGGGAGTTGCGGGACTTCGACGTGACGGGAGAAGTCACGATTTCCGAGCGGAGCTTTCCGCTCAAAGACTGGAGCTCCAGCGGCTTCGGCATCGACTCCTGTGATCTTGAGTTTGAGGATCATGCCAGGGTGCCCATCGATTTCAGCGTGACCCATTCAGCCGGCACGCTCTCTTTCTCCTGCAAAGCGGTGATTGTCAGGTCCGATACGGTCGCCTGCGAGGTGGCCGGTGCCTTTGTCGAGATGGCGCGGGGAGACCGGGTTGCGGTTGCCGCGTATTTCGACGCCCTGGAAGAAGGCTAAACCAGCTTTTTTAGCGTTAATGCGGGTTTGACCGACGTCTTGCGCCGCAATTTCCACCATGGTTAACAAATCTTTATCGATTGCGGTCCTTTAATGCCTCGAGGGACTTAAACCCCATGCGCGGTCTTCGGGTTGAACCACAGTTGTTGACTGAAGCAATCCGAAGCAAATCAAGCGATGCCTGGACCAGGAGTACGAGATGGCGGACGAGGACGAGGGCGAAATGGACATGGCAGCCGCGATGGCCGCGGATCCTGAGCTCGGCCCCCAGTCTGATGACGATGAAGGTGAGTTGGATATGGCTGCCGCGATGGCGGCGGATCCCGAACTCGGCGCCCCTTCCGACGATGACGAGGGGGAACTCGATATGGCCGCGGCCATGGCTGCGGACGAATCACTTGGCCCCCAATCCGGCGGCGCCGATGCCCCGGATCTCGGTCCCTTGATCGACGTTCCCGCCATCCATGGTGTTTCTCTTGAGGCTTCGGCGATCCTGGGCACGGCCCTGATGCCGGTCAGCCAGTTGCTCAAGATGGGTCGTGGTGCGGTGGTCGAGCTCGACAAGTCGATCGGTGACATGATCGATATCAGCATCAACGACCAGATGGTGGCTCGCGGAGAAGTGATGATCAAAGAAGACCGTCTCTGCATCGAGATTACAGAGATGGTCAAACGTATCAGCAGCTGACTCTCGGCTCTGACCGCATGCGGGCCGTTTAGACCCGCTGGCCCGCCTGTCCGCTTAAAATTCCTGCGTCATTGCACAGCGAAGCCGCCTGAAGCGCGCCTGTCGCCGTTTGTCTCATTATTGCCCGGCATTTGATCCTGTTCTGCTGAGACCGGCCGATACTAACGATTTCCGCCGGTCTGCCTGCGTCGTTCACAACAGCGTGCCTTTGATCTCGCCGCTGTCCGGCCACATCTTGGAATAAGATCTCAGGCTCAGGTGTTTTCGTTCCATGACATATCTCCCCAAGTTGCTCTCCCTCGCGACAGCGGTTCCACCTTTCGTTTTGAAACAGGCGGAAGTCGCGGCGCAGGCCCGCGACCTCTTTGCCCACCGGGCCAGGGATATCGATCGCCTGATGCCGGTTTTTACCAACGCCGGGATCGAAACCCGCCGCTCCTGCGTGCCGCTTGAGTGGTATCGGGAAGCCGCGGACTGGAAAGATCGAAATGCGATCTATGTGGAAAGCGCCGTTGAGGTGCTGGCCGATGCGACCCTCAAGTGTCTGGATCAGGTGGATATGGCGGTAGAGGAGGTCGATGCGATCATCACCGTCTCGACCACCGGCATTGCGACACCCAGCCTCGACGCCCGCCTGATGAACAAACTTGGTCTGCGCAGGGATATCATCAGGCTGCCGGTCTTCGGGCTTGGTTGCGCAGGCGGCGTCCTCGGACTGTCGCGCGCCGCGTCCTTCGCCGCGGCCATGCCGGGCAAGAACGTCCTGCTTCTGGTGGTCGAACTCTGCGCCCTCACCTTCCGGCCCGGTGACCTCTCCAAGAGCAACGTGATTGCCGCGGCCCTTTTCGGCGATGGCGCCGCGGCGGCTCTCGTGAGCACGCGGGCCTCGGCCGCCGCTCCGCACAGCCAGCCGCTGCTCGCCGCTGCCGGCGAACACACCTGGCCGGACTCGTTGGATGTGATGGGCTGGCATATCGAAGACGACGGTTTCGGTGTGCTTTTCTCACGGGACATTCCGGCCATTATCGCGGACCGCTTCGGTCCGGCGCTGGATGCCTTTCTCGCCCGCAACGCCCTGAGCCGAGAGGACCTCAATGAATATGTCTGCCATCCGGGCGGAACCAAAGTGCTCGCGGCACTGGAAAACGCGCTCGCTTTGCCGACGGGAGCGATGGCTGATGCGCGCGATGTGTTGCGTAAGTTCGGTAACATGTCCGCGGCAACCGTGTTGTTCGTTTTGGAGCGGGCCCTTTACCGGCCGCCCGGCAGGCGTATGCTGATGTCGTCCCTCGGGCCCGGTTTCACCGTGGCCTTTCAGGTTTTGGAGCAGCCATGACGATTTTTTGGACTCTCCTGCTCGCAGTCATCCTCGCCCGCCTGGCCGAACTCATTTACGCGCGCCGCAACACCCAGAGGCTTCTGGCGGAAGGGGCACGGGAATTTGGGGCCGGCCATTATCCTTTGATCGTGCTGCTCCACGCGGCCTGGCTGCTCAGCATAGCGCTCTTTGTGCCCGCGGAGGCCTCGGTCGTTCCCGCCCTGCTCGCTCTGTTCCTGCTCGTCCAAATTCTCCGGATCTGGGTGCTTACAAGTCTCGGTCGCTACTGGACCACCCGGATCATCACCCTGCCCGGCGTGCCTCTGGTGCGCCGAGGCCCTTACCGCTTCGTTCGCCATCCCAACTATCTTGTGGTGGTTCTCGAGATTGCATTGCTGCCGCTCTGTTTCGGCGCCTGGGAGATCGCACTCATTTTCTCGCTTCTCAACGCAGCGATGCTGTTCTGGCGAATCCGGATCGAGGACCAGGCGCTTGCGGGCCGGCGCGAGATTGCGCATGGAAACGCCGGGTGAAAGGTGAGGTCAGAAATTCCCTCTAAGTCTCTATTATTTCACGTGAAACAAATTTCGAGATCAATATTTTGTGGTGCAAATCAAGAATCTCACGAAATGTTGCGGTTAGCTGGTAAATAAAGTCTTTAGACCGTTGTTTTGTTAATTTTTAGTAAAATTGAAAGGTCACTAAAACCAATTTTCTTCATACCATTACTTCATTTAAAATCAGATATTTAAAGAGGTTGCCTAAAGCAAAAAAGTCTTAAGTAACGAGAGACTCTTGAAACTCATGATTCCAACATGGCGCCCTGCAATGCCGCGGCGACCTTTACGGCGGCTATCTGAGCAGCGTGCCGGGCATCTTCGCCGGCTGCCTCCGCGCAAAGCTGCTGCTTGACCTCACCCATCTGGATCAGTCCCATCGCGCGACCCAGGTCGGCCGACGCTTTTACTGGCTTTCTGGCTTCCGGTCGCCACCCAGCCTTTTCATGCGGGTCTAGAAATGACGCTTGAAGCAGCTATCGAACGCCCTCTTAGTTTCGAAACCTGAGCCCTTCATAGCTAACAAGCGCAGACTCATTGCTTCGGACTTGCCACACCGCTTTGAGCTTCCATTTTTGATCACGCATCTCCCAGAGGTCCGAGTTAGCCGGGTCAAGCTCACAAATTGAGCCGTTTATATTAAAGCCGACGCTTCGATAGAAATCGCAAGATCCCGGAACGGCGGAAAGCTTCAGCTTACCACTGTATCCCATTTCTTGAGATAAGTTGGTCGCATACTCGATCAGGATATCACCACCGTTCCGGGCACCTGGGTGACAGGTGATGTCAGAGATGTAAACAACAGAGCATTTCGTAAACTCGTCTTTGTCGATTGCCATGATTGCTACAGGCTTCCCGGAAAAGAAGTACGCGTAGACAATCCATGCATCGAAGTTGCCGTATACAGCCATCACATCGGCCCTGTCAGCGCCGTCCTCCAGCCGTCTATTCCATCTTGTTGCTGATTCTTCATACTCAGGCGGAACTTCGGGCTGCTTCCAATCTTGCAGTTGGTTTAAGAGCCATGTGCAGCTCGGCTCAATTTCCCGGGCTTCCAGCTCGCGCACCGGCGGATCGTTGATCCAATCAAGACTCAGCGTAGTGCTGTCAGTGAAGTGAGTGTTCGGCATAAGATATCTCCCTAACCCTCTAGGTGAAAAATGTCAGAAAAATTCTCGCATAGCAAGAAATTAACCCTAGGTTGGGAACTCCTATTCCTTGGCGATCTTGATGACAAAAATTAGGTTTCTGGCAAAGAGTCAGGAGTGGAGCGATGCCGCATAAATCCACCGGGCATCGTGCTCCTGCCAGAATTGGACCGATGACACGACACTGTCCAGAAAACATAATCTTGTCGCCTGGGGACCACGTTACGAGCGGGGTCGTGTTTTTTGGCAGGCTTTAGGGGCGTTGAGCCCTCGCACGGGCCTTCAGGACTCTATTGAGCCTGAGCTTATGGTCTGATGCGCCACAGTGGGAATCAGCGTTTACAGGTCCGTGGCACATAAGTAGCCCGGTCACTCAAGCCAGAACCCTCAGAACTAGATAGCTGGTGAGACCGTAAAGGGAAAGCAGGCTGAGGCTCATGAAAAGCCCTCTTAAGCCGCTATTGCCCCGCAAGGCGCTGAACGTGTAGCCCAATCGAGCAACAGAAAACCCGATGAACCATAGCTGCGCTGCGAAAACCGATGGCGAGACGAAGCTAAGCAGCGATGCCAAGATAATGAAATACAGCGTATTTTCGGTCGTATTACGATGCGCGTTATGGTGCCGATCCAGTTCGATCCAGCCCCGTTCCGCGACGTCTTCCTTTCGAGTATCGTTCTGGATCCATTCCTCATGTGAGGCATACATGTTGTAATTCAGGCGGGTGAGTTCCGTCGCGGTCATCAGCCAAGTATGATTGAGGACCAGCAAGGTGCTGGCAACGACGAGCGCCCAAACGATCTCCGGCGTCGGAAGTGCGACAACGGGCGGTCCAAACTCGAACAAGAACACATTCAGCCCGAGGCCGATCAAAATGAGCACGACCGGATAGGCTATTATGATCAAACTGAACCTGCGAACGCGACTTTCTCGACCTGTCATGTTTTCCCCCTCGTCTTGATGCAGCGTTTCTCGGCCGGCGGCCGACGTTAACGCAGGCAGGCGCCTGCCATGTCCGGCGAGGAGGAGCCAGGATACTCCGGTCTGCGATGTTGAATTTCCACCACCGGCGGCTGTGCCCGCATAATCGGAGTCTGAAAGAGCGTGGTGGTCCGGCGCGAATTCGGTGGCTAACGGCGCTCGCATTTATGTTCCATAGTGGCGGATGGGGTGGGATTCGAACCCACGAGACGCTCTCACGCCTGCCGGTTTTCAAGACCGGTGCCTTCAACCGCTCGGCCACCCATCCGCGAACGGCACCACTTTGGATACCGCCGTTTTGCTGCCGGAAAGACTGCCGTTTACAGGCAATTGCGTTCCGGCCACCGCAACACGGGCAACCTTCTAGCGCTTTTGCCCGGGCCACGTCCAGCGAAGATGCGAAAGAAATTCGGAGACCAGCCGGTGCTCCCGATGCGTGGCGTTGCGTGAAGCCGGTGATCGCTCGCAGCTGCCGCTATGGTTAAAATATCGTCTACCGCTTGTTTCAGGCTTTGCGAGGGAGTATCTCAGGCCCTTCTCCCATTGCGCCGCAACATAGCTCGAGCCCTCCAGATGAGTGATACCCCTTCTTCCGCGTTTCCCGAACTTTCAGAGCTGCAAGCTCATCTGGAACGGATCAGCCAGGAAATGATCGGCTTGATCCGTGCTTATGATCTCGATGCGACCTCGCCTTTCGACGTGCTTCCTGTCGCGCGGGAAAAAATCACCAAACCGGACGATTATGTCCGGTTTCTCGAACTTTCTCTTGAAGGACGTATTTACGGTGAAGCGGCGGCAGCCCTGATGGAAGCGCAGAAGGCGGGTTGATCCGGCGCGGACATTGCCGCGTTTTTTACGCCTTTTAGACGAATCCACTTACTGTGTAGTTATCTTCGGGCTCAAAAAACCATTTAATAATCAATATGTTGATTGAAGTTGTGCGGCTCCTGCGCAGCCTGAGGCTCGTCTTTTCATATCAGTAAGGAACGGCTGCAGGCCTCTCGAATTCGCACGCGATTTTAGTAAAATTACCTTCCCGGGGATATAAGCCTAAAAAGCGAGACAGTAATCGCGCATTAATGAAGCAGGTTCATAATTGCCCTCGATTTTCATTAGCTTAGAGGCTGGTAGAGGCACTTATGATGGGCTCAGAATTCCCGATCAAGACCGCCGCGAAAACAATCCTGACGAGTGCGGCTCTGCTGTTCCTCGGCGCCTGCGCGAGCGTGCCTGTCACGCCAGAGGGCGAACAACAGGTTGGATCGGCACAGATCTTGTCGATCTGTGAAAAACTCTCCAAGTCCAACGACACGCGCATTGCGATTGGATTGTGCGAGAAAGCCCACATCGACGATCCGGAAAACCCGGTGCCCCTCCTGATTCTGGGAGACATGCTCCAGCAACAGGGTGCGCTGGCTCAGGCCGGCCGTGCCTATGGCATGGCCATCGACCTGGATCCGGAAAACGTCGAGGCGCATTACGGACTGGGCAAGGTCTTCCTGGCCCGCAATCAGTATGAGTTGGCCACCGAGCAGTTCGAAGTCGCGCGCGAACTGAATGCCAGGGATCACCGGCTGTATAACGCGTTGGGGGTGGTTCTGGATAATCTTGGCGATCATGTCGCGGCGCAGGAACACTACCGGATTGGTCTCGAACTGGCGCCCAACAACCGCGCTCTGATGAAGAACCTGACGCTTTCCCGCCGTCTCGATGATTCGGTCAGCACACCTGCAATTGGCCCGCAGTTCGAAGTGGTGCCGTCGCCCGCTTCGACCCCCGGGAACACGCCAAATGGCGGTGGCGGCCCCGCGATCGCTCCCCGCTCCACGCCACAGCAGCGCCAGGATCCGGGTGCTCCGGCCGGCCGGCTGGGCCACGAACCCCTTGCCTATGCCCCGAACACACCGTCTCAAAAGGATCCCTACACGCCCGAAACCAGGTCTGTTGCCGCCCAGGCATCCACGCGCCAGTTCGCCGTGACCGCCCGCCATGCCCCGTCGGAGACAGGCCTTACCGGCGCCGATGTCATCGCTCCGAATGAGTTCCCTGTCACGATCCAGGCCCGCCGGATGACCCCGCCTGCCGCGCAAACCCGGTCTGTTCCGCAAGTCGCCACCACAGCAGAAAAGGAGCAGGAAAAACGTCTCCTGATCGCTCAGTCTGAAGCCATCGACCCGCTGCCGCGCCGCGAAGTGAAGCACGCCGGCACAACGAAATCACAGGCCGTGAGTTCAGAGGCACCAGCTTCAGAGGCAACAGACTTAAAGACCGAAAGCAGCTCTCTTGCGTATTTCCCGATCGTGGCGCCTGCGCAAAGCCAGCCCGGGGCGATCGCCATCTCCCAAAACTCGACGGTTCGGAGCCCGTCGGTTCAGAGTTCGCCTGTGGCGAGTTCGTCTGTTCTGAGTTCGTCTGCGCAGAATGCCCTGCAGCCGGCAATTGAAACTGCCCCTGAAACATCTCGCGATGGCCTCTCCGTTCTTCACCCCGAGCTTAACTCCATTCGCGTGACTGCCGCGCCGCTGCCGGCGCCCAAAGCGCCCAAAACCGATGCGGCCGTCGTCACCGGCCCGAAGATTCACGCCGCTGGTCTGAGAACAGAGATCGTCGCTTCTGAGCCTCTGGCAGCCGCGCCGGTGGCGCCGCAGCCCCTGCAAATGGCCGCCTTGCCTCAGGATCCGGTGGGGTCTGAGAGCGAGCGGCCCAAAGAGCGGATCCGGGCGATTCCCGCCAACACCCTGGTGCCCACCAGCCTCGCGGAAGTCCTGACCGCCGAGACTTCCGCATCGGCATTGACCCTGGCTCTGGACCCAGCGGCTCATGCCGCCGTCGGATCGGCCGCCAAGCCGGCCGCAAACACGACCATTGAGCCCACCTTCGCGCCGGCCGTTAACGTGGAGAGGCCTTCGGCGCCGAAGTCTCAACTGGCACTGGATGCAAACCGCTTCGGCGTCGAGCGCCGGGAAAAGGCCGGCACGGCCGCCCGCCCCTCCGATGCCGCTGAGGCAAAGAGCCTGCCCCGCGTGCCCCGTCATCGTTTCGGACACGAGCATGAAGACGATCATGAGACGCGCCATGTGGAAGGCGAGTTTTGGGATCTTGTCGACGTAATCAATCCGATGCAGCACATTCCGGTCGTCGCTTCGATTTACCGGGACGTGACGGAAGACGAGATTAAACCCGCCGCCAAGATTGCCGGCGGAACTCTGTTCGGCGGTGTCCTGGGCTTCGCGTCTTCGATCTTCGACTCTGTGGTGGAAGAGGTCTCCGGACAGGATATGACCCAGACCGCGGTAACCGCTTTCTCTCAAGATCAGTACGAAGATGCGCGTGACATCGCGGCCCTTCGCCGGGAACGGGCGGCGAGCGAACGCCTGTTGCAGGAGTCACGCCGCTGAGGAGCCTATCCGACACCCATTAATTGCAGGGCGCATCCGCAGCGCGACACAAAAAAACGACGCTTGATCACACCCGGTCAAGCGTCGTTTTCTTTGGATCGGTTTGCACCCTACAGACGACGAGCCCGTCCCAATCGGGCGCCGGTCAGACCACCGTGCTTTGCACCGGCATCAGCGGGATATCGACGTTTTGACTGATCAGGGAATTCGTCATCAGGATCGGGTGGTTGTTGCTGTCGCGCCAGAGCGTGCGCAGGCACTTGTAGCGGCTGCGCCGGTATTCGCCGTTCGGGCGCCGTATGCGGGCGTCTACATGCTCATACTGTGGCATTCCGGACTCCCGGATGACAGCAAGCGCTTTGGCCACCCAGATACCATAGCCTGAGTCGAACTGATGCTCGACCGGTTGGCCAATCCCCTCTTGCGGCCAGGACTTGCCGTAGACCGTGAAATCGTCGCCGATGAAGGTGAACTTGCCGCTGCCTTTGCTATCCGACGGCTCGATCAAAAGCGTTCGGGAAAGGAGGCCGAACTCTCTCAGTAATGGGATTGTCTTTGCACTGAAGACGCCGGCGGACTCGCGCCAGGTCCGGAGCAGATTGCCGAGACGGCGGGCTTCCTCGCCCTTCTCACGGAACAAAATCTCCGGGTCTTTCGCCGCTGCGAAAAACTCCGACCTGCGCCGCAATTGTTCCGCCGATTGTGCGATTTCCATGACCCTCAGACTCGCCGAAGAGCCGTCGAGATGCTTCTCGAAGGTCCAGCCGTGGAAATCATATTTAAGCACGACGGATTTGAGTTTGGGAATCAGCAGCAGTGCGCAGGCTGCGGTTACCGCCTCCTCAGCCATGTCCATAGCGCGGAAGGTGAGTTTAATCTCCTCCCGGGCCTCACTAAAATCAACTCCGATCCAGCCCTTCTCCCGCACCGCATGATCGACGGCATCGGAAACTGCTCGCCCGCTACCGCTTGATGAATAGGCACTGTGGCCAATCACCGGGCAGCGTTTGCCATTATTGGTGATCAGAAAACTCTCGTTATGCATCGCCGACTTACCGACAGTTTGTCTAGGCGAAGTATAGAAAGTTTGATCAGCGCTTGCTAGATCCTAATTATATCAACCAGAGCACTATAGTTGCCCTCTTATTGTAACAACCATAGCAAGAATTGAATTCTTAATTCATAATCCGGCCCTAGTGGACAAAAGGATACGACGGCAGAGCATTTAATTTTAGTGCAAGTCTTCGATATTTTCTTGACTGTATAGTTTCACTGACAGCTGTCTTCGGTTGTATTTTGTTTGCCTTAAGCGGCAGGTTTAATTCAAGTTTTCCAAGAGGGATCGTTCCAAAAATACTGCATGGCAGGCGTCCCGGAGCTTTCTTCGCCTCCAGCGCTTTTTTTCTCGAAAGTTGCATGTTTCCTGTTCAAATTAAACTATGCAACCAAAGGCTTGGATGAGAGCGATGGGTCCCTCCTCCTCGTTTCCACAGCCTGATCGAAAGGCTTCAATGCCTATCCGGCAGGTTGTGCCGGACGCTGCCAATCTACGCTTTTGGGAGTTTTGGCCTGATCAGGCTGCGGGAAACACAGGTGGTCGTTCGCGTCTTTGGACCACTGCGTTAGGACGGGAAAAGCCGGAACACATCCGCATGTCATCTGCGGGCGCGTTCCGGCCATTCGAAACGGTTCATTGGAGTTGATGGCAGCGACTTCGTTCCGCAGGTCTGCATCTTCAGCTTTTGATCGTTTCGAGGCCCGCAAGCCTTCGGTTAACCGCAACCACTCGACGGCCAGAACTCTATCGACGGGCAGAACGCTATCGACTGAACGCAACCCCTCGAGGGATTAATGCATTGCCTGGCGGTTCTGCGCGCATCCATCTTGTGTCGCTGTTCCATTTGCCCGAACATTGGGTTGGGAACTCCTATTCCCTGCCGGTCTTGACGACAAAACTATGTTTCTGGCAAGGCGTTAAGAGTGGAGCGATGCTGAAGCATCGTGACCCCATAGCTGAAAGACGGGCGACACGACCCTGTCCAGAACGTGCTTCCCAGAACGTGGTTCCCAGAACGTGCTTCCCAGAACTCATAATCTTATCGCCTGGGGACCACGTCCCGGATGGGTCGTATTTTGCCTGGTTTTAGGGGCGTCGAGCCCTCTCACCGGGCCTTCAGGCCCGCTTTCGAACCTCTCCTGCCTTCAAGTCTGCCAAAATACGATCAAGACCATCAAAGAATAGGAATCCTCAACCTAGGCCGGATCTCGTGCGGATCAGCTCGATCCTATCGCGCCATGACCTCGAATGCCGTGACCCAGCCAAAGGTCAGAACAAATAGGAAGAAGCAGAAACTGCCAATCGCCGCGATGCTGCTGAGAAGCATGTCGAGGTTGTTTGTCTGTTTTTGGATATGAAGCATTGTCGTTCCCCTTTCTGCATCCTGTTGAAAGCAAGATAAGGGAAGCGGACTCCTGAATCAAGAACAAAACATGAACATTTTATCCGCAAGAATAAAATCCCGGAAAACTGCGCGATTACGGGCGCTTATCGGGCGCCCAGCGGGGTGCTCATGTGATGTGGAAGCCGGTCAGACGACGATATCAATCGGGTCCGGGCGCGCGACCGGAGGGGCCGCAGGTGTGTCCAAAAGCTGGTTGACGCTCAGCTGCTGAGCCGGTGCAGCCTGTTCCGAAACCCGCAGCAGGATATCAAGCCGGAAGCTCTTCAGGGTCTCATTGCTGCTTTCGGCGTTCGATTCCTGATCCCCGGAAATCAGAACCAGGGGCTTTGGCTCGGCGTCGTCACCGGCCTCATCAGCCCTGGCCTGATCCGGGTCGTTCCCGACATTTCTGAGCCCGTCGTTGTCCGCCTGCGAGGCGATCAGGGCCTTGTCCTTTTCGCCGGCTTCAAGCTGCAGGCCATTGAAGAAATTTCCACCCAGCAACTGATCGAGGTCGATCTGAGCGCCGCTGTTGTTCAGAAGGGTGCCCGCGCCCACGTCATTCACGAAATCACCGGTGCCGATTTCAATTGAGATTGAGACTCTGACAACGCTGGCCGTAAAGGCGCCCGATTCCGCGTCGTAGGAGACCTCGAGCTGTTCCGCCACCAGCGACGCGCCGTAGTAGAAGTCGCCGTCGCTCTGCTGCGCTGTGGTTTCCTGCGCGGTGATTTTGCTCATTTCGAGCTGAAAGGACTCGCTTTGTGTTGCTCCGGTCACCGCATCACGGGCCGCATTTGCGGCACTTGCCGCTTCACTGGCACTTAAGCCAAGGGCCGTGAAAGCCTCTTCCAGCTGATTGCGCAGCTCCTGGATAGCACCGGCAACCGCCTGTCCCAGGTTGCCCAGCCCATTGAGCGCGTTGTTCTGGTTTGCGCCGGCCGCGTTCTGCTCTTCGCCGAAGGCCTGCAGCCGCGCACGCGGCGAGAGACGTAGTGTGGTCGCGTCGCGGTCGAAACGATTGAACGCGCCGCCATCCGCATCACTTTTTTCAAGAGCTGGAACCGCACCCGCGGGATTCTTGACACCGCCGCTTGAATCGGCTGAAGCCGGAAGACCAAGAGCATTGGCATTGAGCCGATCCTTGGTTTGCTGCAAGAGATCGGAAGCCTGGTTCATTAAAGCGGACAGCATACCTTGCGTCTCCTCGTCTCGATACGGCCTGTCGTTCTGCGATCGCAGGAGGCCGCCGGGATTTATCTAAAACACCGTCAAGCTGTCCCATTATAAGGTCTGCCCCTTGCAGAAACGTTAATTCCCGACGCTTAAACTCACTCAGGAGGCGCGCGTTATAGCCTTGATTATCGGCGGGCCTGTGTCATGAAGCTCCAGCGTGGCGGCCGCCGCTTGCCGGCAGCGGTCTCGTTCCTGTCTCTTCTCGATCGCAAGCGACTGCCCGCTTGTCTCTGGTCCCGGACCCCCTGCCTCTATGAGCTATCTCTCGTTCATACTCGCCAATCCCCGCTTTTTGGGTTTTGGGCTCTTCCTGACCTTTTCTTCGAGTTTCGGACAAACCTTTTTCATCTCCTTGTTCGGAAATGAACTGCGAAACGACTTTGGGCTGAGTCACGGCGAGTTCGGGGGAGTCTATTCGCTGGCGACCCTGAGCAGTGGATTCTTTTTGATATGGGTCGGGCGCGCGATCGACCGCCTGGATCTTCGGGTTTTCACCGGACTTGTGGTGTTGGGACTGGCGGGCGCCAGTTTCACCCTGGCAAATGCCACGTCACTTCTCCTGCTTGGCCTGGCGATCTTCGGGCTGCGGCTCTTTGGTCAGGGGCTGCTCGGCCATATTGCCATGGTCTGCATGGCCCGATACTTCGAAAAGGCCCGTGGTAAGGCGGTCAGCCTTGCGACGCTTGGCTATCCGCTTGGCGAGGCCGCCCTGCCCTTCATGGCGATCGCCGTGCTGGGAGCCTACGGCTGGCGGGCATCCTGGGAATTCTTTGCGGCCGCCATCCTGATTCTGGTTTTCCCGATCGCGATGCTGCTGCTGCGCTCCTCGCCCCATCGGAACGTGACCGAGCCCATAACCGCTGATCCTAAAACAAGCGGCCATGAGTCGCTTCGCAAAGCAGTCACCCGGGAGGCTTCTTTGAGTGAGGTGCTGCGCGACAGCCGCTTTTACCTCATTCTGCCAGCCATCCTGGCGCCCTCTTTCATCACGACCGGCATGTTCTTTCATCAGCGTCATCTGGCGGATGTCAAAGGCTGGAGCCTGGAGCTCCTGGCATCGGCCTTCGTGATCTTCGCCATCAGCCAGAGCCTGACCGGTCTCTCGGCTGGGCAGGCGATCGACCGTTTCGGCGCGCGCCGTCTGCTGCCGGTCTTTCTGCTGCCCATGGGAACGGCCATGCTGCTGCTCTCCTTTTCGGATGCTTCGCTCAGCGCCCAGCTCTACATGCTGGCCACCGGAGCCACGGCGGGAGCCGGGGCGGCGCTCTTTGGGGCACTATGGGCGGAGCTTTATGGCGTGCGGCATCTCGGCGCAATCCGCTCTTTCGTAACCTCGCTCATGGTCTTTTCGACCGCTCTTTCTCCACCCTTCATGGGATTGCTGTTCGACGCGGGGATTGCCTTTGAGAGCCTGACCCTGGGCTATTTCATATACTGCTTCCTGGTTTCCGGCTTTTTGAGCCTGATTCTGCGCCGGAAAGCCTGGTCCGGCGTTTAGAAGATATCCCGCCATCCCCTCACGATTTCGCTACCGGCAAGAGAATGGAAAGCTTTTGCAATTACAAATGCTTTGTTTACCATGTCGCGATTCTTGAGGGGGACTCCGGAAAATATATGATTCGTGTCGCTTTTTCTTACCTTTTGTGGCCGCTGCTGCTCGCCGTCTGCATTGGATTAACTCAGCTTGGCATGCAGAACGGGCATGGAGTTCTTACCTTCAATTTCGTGTATCTCGGGCTCGCGGTAACGCTGTTCCTGCTGGAGCGGGCCATGCCGCACGAAGCCAGCTGGCTGCGCAATGACGGGCAGATGCTGCCTGACTTGTCACACACGCTGCTAAACAAGGGCCTGGTACAGATCCTGGTCGTGACTGCGACGACCATGGGCGCGGCCGAAGCTCTGGCACCTGAGGGTGGCGGAATCTGGCCCACCGAGTGGCCTCTCGCCCTGCAGATCGTTCTGGGCCTCATCGTGGCTGAGTTCGGCCTCTACTGGGCCCACCGCCTGTCGCATGAAATTCCCTATCTCTGGCGTTTTCACGCGGTGCATCACAGTGTCAAGCGGCTCTGGTTCTTCAACACGGGCCGTTTCCACTTTGTCGACACCGCCGTCAGCATCGTCCTGAGCCAGCCCCTGCTGTTTCTGGCCGGCGCGCCCAAGGAGGTCTTCATCTGGGTCAGCGGGATCACCGCCTTCATCGGTATTCTGACCCACTGCAATATTCAAATGCGCTTCGGTGTTCTGAATTACATCTTCAATACGCCCGGTCTGCACCGTTGGCATCATTCGATGGACCTGCGTGAGGGCAACAAGAATTACGGCGAGAATCTCATGCTTTGGGACCAGCTCTTCGGAACCTACTTCGATGCCGACCGGCGGCCGCCTGCGGTGATCGGCATCAAGGATCATATGCCCGAGAGCTTCGCCGGACAGCTGGTACAGCCCTTCAGCCCGCGCAAACCCGATCTGCCCGTTGCCGCGGAAAGTGAGAAGGCCTGAGCGGTCTTTGATGCAGTGGTTTTTCCACCGGCATTCACTACGCCGGATCGCACCGTCACGCCGCGAGCCGTAAAATGCCCCTCAGGCTTGCCTGTTGGCCTGCCGATGCATTGGCGGTTGGATCGCAAATAATGCCACTGGTTCGATGTGGTTTGGTTCGGTCAGCCAGATCGGGCGTGCGGTCGGGACCGTCTTGTCCCTGACCTGTCCGACCAGAAGCATCGGCGGACCCTCGTCGTAGCCATCGAGCGGGAGAAAGATGCGGTTGACCTTCTTGGGCCCTTCTTCCTCGGTGTAGCCATAGCCGTAGACGCTGTAGATGCCGTCTTCGCTGACCGCGCCAATCCGGTAAAGTTCGCTGAGGTGCTCGAGATAGGGCGTTCTGGGCCCACGTTCGTGCAGATAACGCCCGGTCAGATCCGAGCCCTGAACAAACGCGATGTCCGACCCGGTCAGGCGAAACTTGATCCGTTGCCCCGCGTCATAGCACTCGGCAAGAATGATATATGGCAGCAGGTGCGGTATATCGATCGGATCGATGTCGCGGCGAGACACGCGCTTTCCCGCGACACGCAGCCCGGACCAATAGCCATAGAGCTCAAGCAAAATCGGATCATCGATTTGATCTGGCGAGCTTATCGGCAAGCTATGGTTTGATAAGGCACTCATCCGGTCAGTCTACAATAGATGTCTTTAGATAGTCTTGATTAACTCTTGCGCGAACAAATACGTTTTTCATCGAAAACAGTAATAAACTCTGCTCGACCGGAACATATTCTTATTTTATTTATTATATCAGATAGTTATTAGAAATTGTTGCGCATTTAAGGCGCCATGAATAGCGCGTTTTCAACCGGATATAACTATCTTTGGTGGTGCGTCATGAGTCGCCGGCCGGGCATTACTGCGGGCTCTTCTCCGCATCCAGGGCGCGAGAGATTTTTGTAAGCAAATCAAGCTGCGGTGCCGCTTGAGAGTCCGTTGCCACAAGTGAGACCCGCGCGGTGTCAGAGTCCTTGTCAGCCTGCCCGACCGGCGTCTGTTTCTGTTGCAGATCGCTCAAGACACACTCCAGGGCGTCACGGATCATGCGCCCGTTTTCCAACTGTTCGGAAGCGAGTGACGGTACGATTTCATCCTGAAAAAGCGTGGCGGCGCTGGCGAGGAGACGCGCAGTCGCCTCAATTTCCTGCGCCTCAGCCAAGACCTCCAGCGCGTGCGCCGATTGAACCTGCACAGCATTGGGTGTGATATCTGCCACGAAATCTCTCCTTTTAGGCGGGACCTGCGGGCTTGACGGGACCTCCGGGGCAATCATCTCCAGCAGATGCCGCTCAATCTGCGCCGGTCGCAAGCGTCCCGTGAGGCCTAGGTCGAGGCTGCTTTCCCCACCTTCGAAAAACCGTTGCCCCTGTTGGCAGGCAATGACGGCCCAGCGGATGTGGGCCAGGACCTCCCAGAAGCGGACGCTTTCGGAATTGACCTCCCGCCCCGAGGCCTGCTCGTAGGCCCGGTAGAACAGGCTGCGCGTGCCGATACCGCCGGCCTCCAGATCAGGCCGGTCAAAGCGCCAGCAGGCCGCGCAGAACCAGCCGATATCGCTCATGGGGTCGCCCCACTGCGCAAATTCCCAGTCGAGGATTGCCTGCAAGCACCCTGCGGGAGCCGCTTCCGCATCGACCAAATAGTTGCCGGTGCGAAAGTCGCCGTGCAGGAGACAAGGCTGGTCAGGTGCTGCGGGCAGATGCGCCTCGCACCATTGCAAACCCCATTCCAGAGCCGGACGGTTTTCCGCGAGTTCAGCCAACTCCTGCCGCCAGTGGCGAACCGCGTTCTCGGCAGGATTCCCATGAGCGTGCTGCAGAAACGAAAGTTCAGCCGGTAACACATTGATAGCGTGTATCTTTGCAAGTTGCAGGCCGAGGTCTTCGAGGAGAGTCGGATTACCCGTCTCAGGCTGATTGAGCGCCATGATTTGCTGGCCTTGAGCCGTACCGGGAACGTCCCGGCAGAGAAAGAAATCCGCCCCAATGACCTCCGGCGCTGTGCAGAGCCACAGCGGTTCCGGCACCAGGACGCCGGCATTCCAGGCCGTCCGCAAAAGTGCGAATTCTTCGGCTTTCGGGCGGCTGTCCGGCAAGCCGGTTTTCGCCGAAGTCCGCAGCACGTAACGCTCGGTTTGCGCAGCGGTGCTGTCCCCTGACCCCTCGTTCTCGCCAAGACTGACGACGATCCGCCAGTTTTCCTGAACGGCGCCACCCTCCAGGCGCGTACAAGAGAGGATGCGGACATCGTCTCGCCCGAGACTCTGCGCGATGAAGTCTCTCAGGCCGGAAGCCGGCCCCGGACGTGCGATCTCAGTTCCGCCATTCAGGCCAGTTGCTTCTAATGCCAGGACCAAAAATCCGAGCCTTCTTTCATATAGTTGCGGGCCAGAACCATCTTGTGGACTTCGGATGCGCCGTCCACCAAACGGGCCTGCCGGGCATAGCGGTACATCCATTCCAACCGCGTGTCCTTGGAATAGCCCCGGGCGCCGCAGAGCTGAATCGCCGTGTCGATGGCTTTATGCAGCGTCTCAGAAACCGCCACTTTGGCCATTGAGACCTCTTTGCGCGCAAAATCACCTGAATCCAGTGTGGCAGCGGCCTTCATGGTCAGCAAGCGGCCGATTTCGATCTCCATGGCGACTTCGCCCAGCATCCATTGCACACCCTCATGCTCGGCGAGTTTGGCGCCGAAACTTTCCCGCTCGCGAACGTAGGGTGCGGCGATTTCCACCGCGCGTTTCGCCATACCCAGCCAGCGCATGCAGTGAGTCAGACGCGCCGTGCCCAGACGGATCTGTGTCAGCTTCAGACCGTCGCCAACTTCCATCAGGCGGTCTTCGTCGGGAATTTCGAGGTTCTCCAGGTGAACCTCGCAGTGTCCGCCGTGCTCTTCCGGACCCATAATGGGAATTCGGCGCCCGACCCGGAACCCGGGCTGGTCGTGGGCGACCAGAAACGCGGTCAGGCCTTTGCGCGGGTCGTCGGAGGTTTTTGCCAGCAGGATAAAATGCTTGGCCTCTCCCGCCCCAGTGATGAACCACTTATGCCCATTGACGATCCAGCGGTCATTCCGGCGCTCCGCGCGGGTCAGCATGGCTGAAGGATCCGATCCGGATCCGGGCGCGGGTTCGGTCATGGCGAAGGCCGAACGGACCTTGCCGTCGATAATCGGTTGCAGCCAGCGTTCTTTCTGAGCGTCGGTCGCGACCCGGTTCAAAACAAACATGTTTCCGTCATCGGGCGCGGCGGAGTTGAACACCACCGGTCCGAAGATCGAGCGGGCCATCTCCTCGTAGCAGGCGGCCATCGCGACCGTATTCAAGCCGCCGCCACCCCGCTCCTTGGGCATCTGCAGCGACCAGAGCCCTTCCGCCTTGGCTTTGCTCCGAACCCTCTCCAGGACATCCAGGCGGATGTTCTCGTGCGCATCGTAGTTGACGGGATCCTCCTCCAGCGGCAGGACCTCCGAGGCGACGAAGGCCCGGATGCGTTTACAGAGTGCGGCAGTTTCGGAAGTAAGAGCAAAATCCATGGGTTAGGCCTTCGGGTTCAAGTGGTTCGACGCTTTCGGATCTAAACGGCGGCGGACTGGCCGCCATCGATGGTAAGGATGCTGCCGGTCATATAACGGGACGCGTCGGAGGCCATGAGCAGGAGCGCGCCGTCGAGATCGCGCTCCTGGCCGAAACCGCGCTGCGGGATCTTCTTTTTCAGTTTCTCGCCCATTGGGCCGTTGAGAAACTCCCGGTTGATATCGGTCTCGATGTAGCCTGGCGCCAGGGCATTGACCCGGATGTTGTAACGGGCCAGCTCGATCGAGAGCGCGCGGGTCAGATTCACGACCGCCGCCTTGGTGGCGCAGTAACCCGCCAGCTGGCCGGTTGCCCGTTCCCCCAGCACCGATGCGACATTGATGATGGAGCCGCCATGTCCCAGGCGCACCATGTGCTGGGCGACCTGCTGCGCCATGTGCCAGACGCCGTTCAGGTTGGTGTTGATCACCCGGTCCCACTCTTCGCGCTCCAGCTCCAGGGCGGGTTTCGAGATCGCGATGCCGGCATTGTTGACCAGGATCGTGATCGGGCCCAATTCGGTCTCGGCTGTATCGATACAGGCGCTGATGGAGTCAGGATCCGTGACGTCGAGACGGATCGGGATTGCCCGGCCGTCCTCAGCGCTGATCTTACGCGCCAGATCGCTCAAGGATTCCGTACGCCGCGCCGCGATGGCGACCTTGGCGCCGGCGGTGGCCAGGGTTTGCGCGAAATGGCGGCCCAGGCCGCTGGAAGCGCCGGTGACCAGCGCGACCTGACCTTCGAGATTAAAGAGAGAATTCATGCGTCTGTGTCCCCGGTCCGCTGTCTAAGAAGGAATTTCTGAATCTTACCGGTCGAGGTTTTCGGCAAGGGGCCGAAGATCACGGTTTTCGGCAGTTTGAAGCCTGCCATATTTTCACGGCAGAAGGCGATGATCTCGGCCGCGTCCGCGCTCTCGCCGTCTTTCAGGGTCACGAAGGCACAGGGCGTTTCACCCCAGGTCGCATCGCTCTTGGCCACCACGGCGGCTTCCAGGACTTTGGGGTGCCGGTAGAGCGTATCTTCGATCTCCAGGCTGGAGATATTCTCGCCGCCCGAAATGATCACGTCCTTGGCCCGGTCCTTGATCTCGATGTAGCCGTCCGGGTGCCGGACCGCCAGATCGCCGCTGTGGAACCAGCCGCCCGAGAGTGCCGCATCGCTGGCCTCGGGATTTTTCAGGTAGCCCTTCATCACCGTATTGCCGCGCAGCATCAGCTCGCCCATCGCCTCTCCATCCCAGGCGCATTCTTCCATCGTCTGGGGATCGGCGACCATGATGTCTTCCAGGGTCACCAGGCTCACGCCCTGGCGGGCCATCTTGGCTGCCTTGCCCTGCAGATCCAACCCATCCCAGGCCTCTTGCCAGGCGCAGAGGGTGGCGGGACCGTAAGATTCCGTCAGACCGTAGAGGTGGAGAACCCTAAAGCCGCTCTTCTCCATGGCTTCGATCACTGCGCTTGGCGGAGCCGCGCCTCCGGTCGCGATCTCCACTTCGTGGTCAAAGGCGACTTTGACGCTTTCAGGCGCATTGGACAGCATATTGAGCACGATCGGCGCGCCGCACATCTGGGTGACGCGGTGCTCCCGGATCATCGGAAAAATCAAGGCCGGATCGACCTTGCGCAGGCAGACATGAGTGCCGCAGGCCGCGGTCACCGCCCAGGTGAAGGTCCAGCCGTTGCAGTGAAACATGGGGAGCGTCCAGAGGTAGACGCTTTTAGGCGAGAGACCGAAGGTCACCAGGTTTCCCATGGCGTTCAGGTAGGCGCCCCGGTGGTGATAAACGACGCCCTTGGGGTTACCGGTCGTGCCCGAAGTATAGAGCAGCGAAATCGCCTGCCACTCGTCTTGGGGCTGCTGCGCGCTAAGTTCAGGATCGCCCTCTTCCAGCAGGGCCTCGTAACTCAGGTCTCCGATCAGCTCGCCGGACTCCGCCAGCGGATCGTCGATGTCTATGACCAGGATTTCACCGTCGAAGTTCGCGAGCGCCTCCGAGACCACCGGCGAGAACTCCCGGTCGGTGATCAGGGCTTTCGCTTCCCCATGTTTGAGCATGAAAGAGATCGTCGCCGCATCTAGGCGGACATTCAGCGCATTGAGCACCGCGCCCAGCATTGGAATACCATAGTGTGCTTCCAGCATCGCCGGCACGTTGGGCGCCATGATGGCCACCGTGTCGCCGGGACCGATGCCCCGCTGTGACAAAGATGAGGCAAGTCGACAGGATCGCCGGTAAAAATCCCGGTAATTGATCCGTTGTTCGCCATGAATGATGGCAACTTTTTCGGGATAAACCTGCGCGGCGCGTTTCAGAAAACTGACCGGCGACAGGGGTTCGAAGTTTGCCGGATTGGCATCGAGGCCGCGCTCGAAGATTGAGGCCCCCGCAGCTTGCGTTCCCGCAGTTGCAGGCCTCTCCCCCAACGTTTCCGCCGAACCCGACATGACAGCTCCAACCCTGATATCGCGTGTTTTTTTGCACCCAGGAGTTTCGAGAAGCTTCCGGGTGTCGTTATACAGCTATGCTTGAATGCTCAGGTGGAAAAGGTCAAGTTTATCCCAGCCCTAGCGAGGCGACGCTGGTTTCGCTCGAGACCTTCGAGAATGTGAATGGCCCTCCCGCCTCTCGAATGCGAAACTGCCGGAGCTTTGACGCTCCGCCGAATTCAATAGCCAATCTGTAAGCTCAAGGATCTAACACCATGGAACTGGATATTTTTTCGGACACGATCTGCCCCTGGTGTTTGATCGGAAAGCGCCGTCTCGAACGTGCTCTGGCGGAACGGCCGCAACCCGGCCTGAAGATTCGCTGGCGGGCCTTTCAGCTCAATCCCGATATGCCGGCCGGCGGCATGGACCGCACGCTCTATCTGGAAACCAAGTTCGGCGGCCCGGAAAATGCGCGCAGTGTCTATGACCGCATCCGCGAAGCCGGGGCGAGCGAAAACATCGATTTTAATTTCGACGGGATCAGCCACACCCCCAACACCGTGGATTCGCACCGCCTGATCCGCTATGCCGAGCGCAATGACTGTCAGGACGCGGTGGTTGAGGCCCTGTTCCAGGCTTACTTCATTGACGGCCAAAACATTGGCGACCATGGGGTTCTGGCTTCTGTGGCCAGTGCCAGCGGCCTGGACGAGGAAACCGTCCGCGCCTATCTGGCCTCCGGCGAAGATGCCGACGCCATCCGCGCCGAAGATGCCCAGGCGCGCGCGGTCGGGATCAACGGCGTCCCCTGCTTCATCTTCAACGGCCGCCACGCCCTGCCCGGCGCCCAATCGCCGGAGGTCTTCTATCAGCTCTTCGATTTGGCGCGTGAAGAGGCGCAGCCGGCAGAATAAGCTAGCAGAATGAGCTGGCAGGGATGGATCCTCTGCGTCACAGCTGGCTAGCTCCCAGGCGTGCGCTTCCAGATTTCATAGGCAAGGATACCAACCAGGGCAATCCGGAAAAGGATTGTGGCCGGATGGGTTTTCAGCGTCGCATTCCTGGTCTCGATATCGAGTTTCAAATGCTTTATCGGATTGGCCCAGATAAAGAATCCGAACTGCACGCATCGGCCGCCCATCTCCAACTGAAGAACATCGTGCGTGAAAGGCCATTGCTTCGTCTTGTAGACCGTGGCTCTGTTTATTGCCGGGAAGGGGAAGGTCCAGTTTCCGCACTGTACCCGATCGTCAAAAACCCGAAAGCTGGCCCGGCGCGCGAAAAACCAGTTTTTCGAGATTTTAGGTTCCCCCGGCTCACACTCGGCAGCCTTGCAAAAGCAACTATAGAGCTGCTGCGCATCGCCCGCGCGGCGTTTCGATGGCATAAGCAGTAACAAGATGATGAAGAGCAGATTTACGACTGGAATGGCGGCGCAGTAGGCGACGATTTTTCGCAAGCCCGCGTCAAAGCTCCTTCGTGCGATCCGCTGAACGTAGAAGAAAATCAGCAGGTATAGGGCCAGCAACGGCGGCAGAACGGAGATCAGCGGCGGTAACTCAAAGTCTATGTAAGCAATGCCGTAATAGATGAAGATGTTCAGCAGTAAGAACAGGAAAGCACCTGTCCAGAGTGCAAACCTCGCTCTCGTCACCAGCTTTTGCCCGTTCTCAAGCGCAACCGCTAAAATGGGAAGTCCGACAAAGACAACAATGCCCAAGACATCGAAAATACTGCCGCTGTCAGCCGATGCGTTCATGGATTCTGATTCTTGATTACATTACTAAAAAGACGAAAAAATTAGATACTAAATCGCTTTTTTGTTGTGAGTGAATAGGAGTTAACGATCAAGCTCTTTATCTGGTTCGGACGAGCGACCACTCGCTGTTCCCCGTCGAGCTTAGCTTCCTACAGCTCATCGCACGCAGCCGGAAAAGCCTAGAGTTCGGCTTTTAAAAAATCGATAAATGCCCTGATCCGGGGGATCTTTAGCCTGCCGGGCGTGATCAGTGCGGTGATGGGTTGCGGATCGGGGTCGTGACAGCCTTCGAGCAAAGGCACAAGCCGGCCGTCGGCAAGAGCGTCCTCGCCCAGGAAGTCGCCCAGGCGGATGATGCCGGCGCCCGCAATGGCCATCCGCAACAGGCTTTCGGCGCTGTCCGACTTGACGCTTCCTGACACCGACACGTCGATCCTATGGCCGTCCTGATACATCGGCCAGACCGCCTGTCGGGCAAAGCCTTTCAGGAGCAAGCAGTTATGCTGTGTGAGCTCTTGTGCCGTTTCGGGTTTCCCGTGCGTCGCGAGGTATTCGGGGCTGGCGGCGATGATCCGTTTCACAGTACCGATCCTGACCGCAATGAGGTCGCTGTCGTTCAGGGGGCCGACCCGGATCGTGACATCGCTCTGCGCCGCGATCGGATCGATGCGTTGGTCGCTCACCGAGATATCGAGTGTGATTTCGGGATATCGCTCCAGCAACCGGGGGAGGATCAGCGAGAGCTTGTGGCTGGCGAAGGCTGTCCCCGAGTTGATCCGAAGCTGTCCGCGCGGCCGGCCAAGCGTGCTGGAAACTTCGGCCTCTGCCGCCTCTGCGAGTGAGAGCATATCCCGCGCATAGCCCAAAAAGGCCTCTCCTTCCGGGGTGAGGACCAGGCTGCGCGTTGAACGCTGCAAGAGCCTTACGCGGAGCCGGTCCTCGAGCCGGGAGACGACCCGGGACACACCTGAGGATGTGAGTCCGGTTTCCCCGGCGACGGCGGCAAAGCTCCCAAGCTCCACCACCCGAAGGAAGGTCGCAATTTCAGGGATGAGGGGTTGGTTCATTCGATACAAATTGGCAAGACAGAAACTCAATATGAGGATTTTTCATCAAAACAGTCTGGAATAGAAAGATGGCCTTGTCGTTAAAATTCTCGAAAAGGGAAATGGTCATGCCTCTCGTTCGATTTTCTGTCCCCACCACCCTCTCGGCCGCAAAAACCCGCGCTTTGGCGGATGCCGTGCACGGAGGACTGGTGGCGACCTGCAACGTACCCGTGAAGGACCGCTTTCATCTGATTTCCGTCTTTGCCCCGGAGCGGATGGACCTGGACCCGACCTTTCCCAGCGTTAGTCGCACTGCGGAAGCGTCCGTCGTGGAGATTCTCTTCCTGGAAGGCCGGACAACCGCGCAGCGCGCGGCTCTCTTCCGGCATATCGCGACGGCTGCGATGGAGGCTGGCTTTCAGGGGGACGACATCATGATCGTGCTGACGGAAAACGCGCCGACCGATTGGTCGTTGGGCTACGGGCGGAGTTACGGCGACTCTCATGACGCTTCTGATGGGCTTCCAGATGCATCGACAGCAGAAAAGTAACGCGTGCCAAGGAGGTAAAGAGGTCTATGCGCGCGCCGCCTTCACCAGGCTGGTCAGCATCATGCGCACGCCCTTGACCCGCGCCTTGGCGTCGGTCCAGGCGCGTTTGTAGACCAGCTTATGGTCCGGGCGCAGGTTGACGATTCCGGCCTGGGACTGGATGTAGCCAATCAGCTTGGCCGGATTTGCGAACTGGTCGTTGTGAAAGGCGACCACGGCGCCTTTCGGACCGGCATCGACCTTGATCACGCCGGCGTCCCGGCAGAGCTGTTTGATGGCCATGATATCGAGCAGATTCTCGACCTCTTCCGGCAAGTCGCCGAAGCGGTCGATCAGTTCCGCGGCAAAGCCTTCGATCTCGGTGCGGGTGACCAGCTCAGACAGGCGACGGTAAAGGCCGAGACGCACGTTGAGGTCGGTGACGTAACGCTCTGGAATCAGGACCGAAGTGCCGACGTTGATCTGCGGCGTCCAGCCCTTGGCTTCCTGCTCTTCGTCCGCCCTGCCTCCACTCTTGGCCACGGCCACGGCTTCCTCGAGCATCTGCTGATAAAGCTCGATCCCGACCTCGCGGATGTGGCCGGACTGTTCCTCGCCCAGCAGGTTTCCGGCGCCGCGGATATCCATGTCGTGGCTGGCCAGGGTGAAGCCGGCTCCCAGACTGTCGAGGGTCTGCATGACGTTCAGGCGTTTCTCAGCGGCTGTGCTCAGCAAGCGGCCCGGCGGCAGAGTCAGATAGGCATAGCCGCGGGTCTTGGAGCGCCCGATACGGCCGCGGATCTGATAGAGCTGGGCCAGGCCGAACATGTCGGCACGATGCACGATCATGGTATTGGCGCTGGGGATATCCAGGCCGGATTCGATGATGTTGGTGGAGAGCAGCACGTCGTATTGATGGTCATAGAAAGCAGTCATGACTGCTTCCAGCTGGCTGGGTGCCAACTGCCCATGCGCGACGGCAACCTTTACCTCCGGCACCAGTTTCTCCAGACGCTCCTTCAGTTCGGCGATGTCGGCCAGCCGGGGACAGACGTAGAAGGTCTGGCCGCCCCGGTAGTGCTCGCGCAGGATCGCCTCGCGCACAATGACCGGGTCGTAGGGCAGCACGAAGGTGCGGACAGCCAGACGGTCGACCGGCGGCGTCGCGATCAGGCTCATTTCCTTCACGCCGGACATAGCCAGCTGCAGGGTGCGCGGGATCGGGGTTGCGGTCAGGGTCAGGACGTGCACGTCCTCGCGGATCTGTTTCAGCCGTTCCTTCTGCTTCACGCCGAAATGCTGTTCCTCGTCGACGATCAAGAGTCCGAGGTCGCGGAAGCGCACGCTTTTGCCCAGAAGCGCGTGAGTGCCGACCACAATCTCGACGGTGCCCTTCTCAAGGCCCGCGCGGGCATCACTGGCGTCCTTGGCCGTGACCAGCCGGGAAAGCTGGACCACGCGCACCGGCAGGCCGTTGAAGCGGTCTGCGAAGGTTTTGTAGTGCTGCCGGGCCAGGAGCGTTGTCGGAACCACGACGGCCACCTGTTTTCCGGCCATCACTGCGATAAAGGCCGCGCGCAGGGCGACTTCGGTCTTACCGAAGCCCACATCGCCGCACACCAGCCGGTCCATGGGTTTGCCTGATCCGAGATCTTCCAGAATGTCTTCAATCGCGCGCAACTGATCTTCGGTCTCGGGGAACGGGAACCGGGCGGCGAACTCGTCGTAGATCCCTTCCGGCGGCACCAGGGAGTCGGCGGTTCGCAGGGCGCGCGCCGCGGCGATCTTGATCAGTTCGTCGGCAATGGCCTTGATGCGCTGCTTGACCCGGGCCTTGCGGGATTGCCAGCCGCCCCCGCCAAGGCGATCAAGTTCGACCGAGCTGTCTTCGGAACCGAAGCGCGAGAGCACCTCGATGTTTTCAACAGGCACGAAGAGCTTGTCGCCAGCGTGATAGATCACCTTGAGACAATCATGCGGGGCGCCACCAACCTCAATGGTCTCCAGGCCCTCGTAGCGCCCGATCCCGTGATCGACGTGGACCACCAGATCCTGCGCCTGCAGGGTCGAAACCTCGGTCAGGAAGTTTTCCGACCGCCGCCGTTTCTTCTGCTGGCGGCCGATCCGCTCACCCAGAATGTCCTGCTCGGTGACCAGCGTGAAATCAGGCGTGGCGAAGCCGTGATCGATTTCCAGGGTGATCAGAGCGACCGATGCGGCGTCCAAAGCCAGAGCATCGGACCAGGTCACGACAGGGGTCAGTCCGCCCTGCCCGTGCTCGCGCAGCAGGTTCCCGAGCCGGTCGCGGGCGCCGTCACTGAAGGCCGCGACGATCACCCGCCGGTTCTGTGAGTGTTCCTGAAGGATGAACTTGCGGACGGCATCGAAGACGTTGACGTCATCCTGAGCCCGGGCTTCGGAAAAATTCTCACCCGCCCTGGCCTCGGCATCGACGATACCGGGCAGGTCCTCAGGCAAGGAGAAGGGCGTAAAGTTCCCGCCCCTGACCCGGGCCAGGCTCTTGTCCCACTCTTGCGCGCTCAGATAGAGCTGCGTAGGCGGCAGCGGTTTATAGGGCGCTCCCCCGGCATCGCGGACCGATGCCATGGTCTTTCTGGCACCGTAGAAATCGTCAATGGCTTCCCAGCGGGCATCCCGCGCTTCCGTGGCCTGATGATCCAGCAGGACGATGGGATCGGGCAGGTAATCGAGCAGGGTCTCGAGCTCGGCATGAAAGAGCGGCAGCCAATGCTCCATGCCGGGGTGAATCCGGCCATCGGAAATGGACTCGTAAAGCGGATCGTCGCGCGACACGGCACCAAAGCTCTCCCGGTAGCCGGAACGAAAGCGCTCCACGGCGTCGGGTGTCAGGGTGATTTCCCCCACCGGCTTCAGGCTGGCCCGTTCCAGGCGCCCTGTGGTCAACTGTGTCAGAGGGTCGAACTGGCGGATGCTCTCGATTTCGTCGCCGAAGAAGTCGAGGCGAACCGGCTGTTCGGCGCCCGGCGGGAAGATGTCGACGATCCCGCCCCGGATGGCAAACTCCCCGGCCTCGCCTACGGTTTCCGTCCGGATGTAACCGTTGGAGGCAAGAAATGATTGAAGGTCGGCGGTCTCGATTCTGGTGCCCGGACCGATCTCCTTCAATCGCCCCATAAAGGTTGCGCGCGGCGGGACGCGCTGCATCAGGGCATTGACCGTGGTCGCGATGACACGCGCCGGCCCGCCAGCGCTCTCCGGTTTCTCGCCATTGGTTACGATATCGGTCAGGACATCGACCCGGCGCGCCAGGATATCCCGGTGCGGACTGACCCGGTCGTACGGCAGGCAATCCCAAGCCGGAAAACTGCGAATTTCGGCATCAGGTGCAAAAAAGCCGAGCACGGACTCCATTTTGGCCATGCGCGTGTCGTCGCGCGCGACAAAAACGATCGTGCCGCCGGGGTTTGACGCGCAGAGCTGCGCGACGGTAAGGGCGTCTACACCCTCCGGAGCATTGGCGATCTGATGACGTAGCGGAGGGTTCTGATCGGCGGAATCAAGAATAGACTTTATAAAGTTCAAGGCTTTTCAGGCGTATAACGGAAGTTCAGGAGAAGTTCGGTGACGTCACTCAGCAGGTCTTCGGGCGGCTGTGACTCACCGGTGAACCACTGATAGAGCACGGGGTCGGGTTGATCCAGGATAACTTCGTAGCGGTCGAGTTGAGCCCTATCCATACTGTCCAGATGCTGATCGGCAAAGTTTCCAAGCAGCAGGTCGGTTTCCTTGGTTCCCCGATGCCAGCTTCTGAATTTCAGTTGCTTACGGCGTTTGGTTAAGTCGTCACTCATGGCTTCACCGATTGTTGCGCGTGGGTTGGTCGCTGGACTTAGCAGGTGTGAGGTGAGAACTGTACGCTCATCAGGCTGCATTCAAGCAGTGATTCGAGAACGGGCCTGATCCCGCTACTTGTAACGCTTCACCGCGGCCTCGATTTCCTGAAGCAACGCCGTGCCGACGTCGCCGCCGTGCCCCACGATCTTGTTCTTGAAAACCGTGCGGATGGTATCGATATGCGCGCCGATCAGCTTGATCCGGTCCTGCGTCGGCGGCTGGCCTGTGGGCTTGGTGACCTTGTAGAGCGATTTGCCAACGTCCGTCACCAGTGGGTAGTCGAAGATGCCGCCCTGTCCGCGCAGCTCGTGCGCCACTTCGTTGATCTTGGCCAGATTGTAGTCCTGGTCGCCCTTCCCGCTGATCAGGGCCTCCTGGGCCGTGCTGATGGCAGTGACGTAGCGTTCCATCCAGTCGCCATAGTCGCCGACCAGTTTCTGTATCCGCCGTTCGGCGGCCTGGATCAACGCGGGATCGAAGGCGACAGGTATATTGCGGGCGTTGGGGCCAAGCTTGTCGCGCAGGCGGTCATCCAGATTGAAGTGGATGGCGCGCACGTCGTCACGCAGGGTCCGCTCGGACGACGGCCCCCGGATAAACTGGATCTGTTCCTTCTTGGTGATCCGGCGATCTTCCGCGACCGGCATGGCGGCGCGCCGCCTGTCCGGCCCGAAGTAGCCTTCCGCCAACACAAAATGGCGTGGGGAGTTGACCAGCATCAAGAGGCGCTCGGCGACGGTCTTCGAGGCAAAGGGCTTTGCCAGGAATTCCGTCACCCCTCCGTCTCGTGCAGCTTCCACCACTTCGCGGTCCGCGGCGCCCGAAACCATGATGAAGGGCACGAAGCGATCAGGAACATTCGGGCCGGTCCGGATCCAGCGCAGGAACAGCCGTCCATCTACCTGAGGCATCACGCAGTCGGAGATAATCAGATCGACGGTGCCGATGCCCGCGCCGATCGGATCTTCGAGGCTCATCTTCAGACGTTCAATTGCGGCGGCCCCATCGATATCCGCAACCACCTTTCCAACACCCAGAGTTTTCAGAACCGATGTCAGCAGCTCTCGAATAAAGCGATTGTCATCGACAATCAGAACCGTCAAACGATCCCAACGAAGATCTTGCATAGCTCACCAAATGTCTCAAACCGCCCGAATGCTCTGGACGGCGATCCCGATCGCAAATTGTCTTGTCGCAAATTGTCTTGTCATTGTCAGGCTATTCGTGACCCGGCCGAATAATCCTATACGATGACGATTATATGATAGCTCCGATTCCGCGATAGGTGCAGTCTCAGAGTCTCGCACCCTTTTCAGGCTTGTAGACAGTTGCGACCCGAGATTCTATTTCCCCTCTTCGCTCCGATTACCAGTATTTCCGGCATCGGTCCACGTTTCGCTGCGCTTTTTGCGCGTCTGGTGGGCGCGCATGTTCTCGATCTTTGCTGGCATCTGCCCAATGGGTTGATTGACCGGCGCTACAGCCCGCGCATTGCGGAGGCGCAACCGGGCCGCATCGCCACAATTTCCGCGCGCGTTCTGCGTCATCATCCGGCACCGGCACGCGGGCGTCCCTACCGGGTTGTGGTCGGCGACGACTCCGGTGAGTTGCAGTTGGTGTTCTTCCACGCTCGTACCGACTATCTGGAAAAAATACTTCCGGAAGGGGAAATCCGTGTTGTCAGCGGCAAGCTTGAGGTCTTCGGTGGCGGTTTGCAGATGTCTCACCCGGATCATATCGTGCCGGAGAGTGAGCGCGCCGAAATTCAGACCGTGCAACCGGTGTATCCCCTCACTGCGGGTCTGCCCCAAAAGGTCGTTGCGAAAGCTGTTACCAAGGCGGTTGAAGCCGCCCTCGCCCATACGGCCGATTTTCCCGAGTGGCTGGATCCCGCTTTGCAACGCCAGCGCGGCTGGCCCGGCTGGGGTGAGGCGCTCCGTGACGTTCATCGGTCGCAGGAAGCGCAGGACCTCGAAGCGACAACGCCGGTCCGCAGCCGACTGGCCTACGACGAACTTCTGGCCAATCAGCTGGCGCTGGCCCTGATCCGCCGCAATCAGACCCGGCACAAAGGGCGCCGGATCGCGGGGGATTCAAGCTTGCGTGACCGGGTCCTGCAGGCCCTGCCCTTTGCCCTGACCAATTCCCAGCGCCTGGTTCTAAACGAGATCGACGGCGATATGGCGAGTGACTCGCGCATGCTCCGCCTGGTCCAGGGCGATGTCGGCAGCGGCAAGACCGTGGTCGCCTTGCTGGCCATGATGGCCGCAGTCGAATCCGGAGCCCAGGCGGCCATCATGGCGCCGACCGAAATCCTGGCCCGCCAGCATCACAAGACCATCGAACCCCTCGCCCGCGCCGCCGGGGTTGCGGTCGAACTTCTGACCGGCCGCGATAAGGGCAAAGGCCGCGCCGCCGTGCTGGCGCGGATCGCCTCGGGAGAATCGGCCATCGTTATTGGCACTCATGCTTTGTTTCAACAGGATGTGGCCTTCAACGACCTGGCGCTAGCAGTCATCGATGAGCAGCATCGTTTCGGTGTGCACCAGCGCCTCACCCTCGCCGAAAAAGGCCGGGGCGTCGACATGCTGGTGATGACCGCGACCCCGATACCGCGCACCCTGATGCTGACCGCTTATGGTGATATGGACGTTTCCAAAATCACCGAGAAACCCGCCGGCCGGCAGCCGATCGACACCCGTACCCTCCCCACGGACCGTCTGCCGGAAGTGGTCGATGGAATTGGCCGGGCGCTCCGCAGCGGGACGCAGGTCTATTGGGTTTGTCCGCTGGTTGAGGAGTCAGAGGTCAGTGACCTGGCGGCTGCCGAGGATCGCTACCGGGAACTGCAGATGCACTTCGGCGAGCGTGTGGGCCTGGTGCACGGCAAGATGAAGGCCAAGGAGAAGGATGCCGCGATGGCAGCCTTCGTCGCGGGCGACACCTCGCTGCTGGTTGCCACCACGGTGATCGAAGTCGGTGTCGACGTGCCCGAAGCCTCAATCATGGTGATCGAGCACGCGGAACGTTTCGGCCTGGCGCAACTTCATCAACTGCGTGGCCGGATCGGCCGGGGCTCGCAAAAGTCGAGCTGTCTATTGCTTTACCAGGGGCCGCTGGGCGAGATCTCCCGGGCGCGTCTCAACATCATGCGTGAGACTGATGACGGTTTTCGTATCGCGGAAGAAGACTTGCGTCTGCGTGGCGCCGGCGAGTTGCTGGGCACCCGTCAAAGCGGCTTCCCGGAATTCCGGCTGGCCGACCTGCAGGTGCATAGCGATCTGCTGGCGGTCGCGCGGGACGACGCGCAGTTGATCCTGAACAAGGACCCTGACCTCGACTCAGAGCGCGGTCAGGCGCTTCGGGTTTTGCTCTATCTCTTTGAGCGCGATGCCGCTGTGAAGTACCTGAGGTCCGGTTAGATCAGACCAGGTTTCGTTAGAATCGACAGCAGCGATCACTCTTTCTTGTGAATCTGATCTGGCTATAAGAGTTAGACCGGATCAGCCAGCCTTGGCGACGGGCTCTACACCTTCAGGAGGCCGGCCGGGATCGTCGGGATCGGAGGTTTTACCACCGGCGGCTTCCGGCCTGCGGTCCGGAGGGGTGACGATGCCGCCCGACACAACCATCTTGATGCCCTCTTCGATCGTCATGCTGAGTTTACGGGTTTCGTTCCGCGGCACGAAGAGCAGAAAGCCGGAGGTTGGGTTGGGTGTGGTCGGCAGGAAGATGTTCACAGCATCCTCCGGACCCGCCTCGGTGATCCGGTAGTTCGATCCGCCGGTCAAAAAACCGATGGCCCAGCTGTCCTTCCTCGGATACTGCACCAGAACGACATCGCGAAAGGCATTGGACTGCTGCTGAAAAACCGCCTCGAAGATCTGTTTGAGAGCGCCGTAGAGGCTGCGGATGACAGGCATCCGGTCCAGCAGGTTTTCGCCCAAGCCAACGATGCTGCGGCCCACCAGCCCGGCGGTCAGAAACCCGATCAGGGTCAGGGAGACGACCATCACAAGGACCCCAAGGCCGGGAATGCTGAAGGGCAGATAGGTCTCGGGATTCCACCTGGCCGGAATCAGCGGCGTGACGCGATCGTCGATGAAGGTCACGATCTCGAGGGCGAGCCAACAGGTGATGCCGATGGGAGCTGTAATCAGCACACCAGTGAAAAAACGGTTTCTGAGGCGGCCGATGAAACCGAGTTGATGTGAGCTGTGCGCCTCCGGTTCAGGTTTCTTTTTCTTGGCGTTGCCGTTTCCGTTGCTGCGCTCGAGGGCGCGTCCGTCCGCGGTTCCATTTTCCGGCGGGATCACGATACCGCTCGAGATCACGAGCTTGATGCCCTCCTCCACCGTGAGATCGAGGTGGTGCACGTCCCGTTCCGGAATGAACAGCAGGAACCCGGTTGTCGGGTTGGGCGTTGCGGGCACAAAGACATTGACCACTGTCTCACTGGTCAGCTCCTGGACCTCGCCCTCGGTCCGGCCGGTGATGAAGCCCACAGCCCAGGTTCCCCGGTTGGGGTACTCGACCAGCACCACTTCCCGAAAGGCGGTCGATTTCTGAGAGAGCACGGTCTCGAACACCTGCCTGGTCCAGCTGTAAACGCTGCGCACGATCGGGAGCTGCGAAATTGCGCCTTCGCTTACCCGTGTGATGAGACGGCCAAGATAGCCTCTTGTGACCGCGCCAACCGCCGTCAAGACGATCAGAACGACCACCAATCCCAAGCCGGGCAGCGCGAACGGAAGATAGGTCTCGGGATTCCACTTTACCGGGATTAAGGGGCGCACCGTGTTGTCGACGAAGGAAATGAATTTCCAGGCCAGCCAGAAGGTGATGCTGACCGGGGCCGCGACCAGCAAACCGGCAAGAAAGTAGTTGCGCAGGCGCCCTGCGAAGCTCAGGGCGTGAACCGGCTTGTGCCTGCCTGGCTCGTGTTTGCCGCCCGTTTTCCGATCGTTCTTGATCGTCATCCCTGTTTTATCCCTGTTGCCGCCTCAGTTCGTAAAACCATGGAAACGCATCTCCAGACGAAAGCCCAATCCCGGGTTGCGTCACATATGGGCATCCGTCATGACCTCTGCCAGTGCGAACCACGCTGTGCACTGGGCAGAAAAGGATGCGCTCTCACACCAGTCGTCGCCCTAAAAAGGCATTCCAATGCCATACCCTATTGGAGTCAGCTCTTTTGAGCCAGCGCCAGCTTGAACCGCCGAAGCTATTTCGGCGATATCCGGTCAGCCAACTGGAACAAGCGAGGCAGAGTTCCTCCCGAAAGTCCGGCGTTTCAAAGGCTTATTCTGGGATTGTCCCGGCTTGACGGTTTTCTTCCGGGTCAGGTGGTGCGGATGAGAGGACTTGAACCTCCACTCCCTTTCGGGAACATGCACCTGAAGCATGCGCGTCTACCAATTCCGCCACATCCGCATCAGTCGGTCAGGCTCTAAATTCAAACCCGATCCTGTCTCGTGACGTCCATAGCGTTCGGTCCAATGGTCCGAACTTGGTGCGGCTGAGAGGACTTGAACCTCCACCCCGTTTCCAGGACAACGACCTCAACGTTGCGCGTCTACCGATTCCGCCACAGCCGCATGTATGGATCGGGCCGATGGCCCGGTGTCACGGAGCGGGATTTATAACCTTCTAATCCGAAAGGGCAACGGAAATTTACGTTGAATATGATTTATTCTTCGTCGACCGGTTTTCGCGTCGCTCAAAGTGGCGCCCGAGCCGCATTTTAGGCCCAATGCAGCTGCAAAAAATTTGCGCGGTGAGCTTGTTGCCTAAAAGTGAGGGGCGATTCGCTTGCGGAAAACGGGAATGTCGAGGGAGTATAGCGACCAAGAATTGCAGCGCATCGGTTGTGTGAAGAAGCACACTTACAGGAGAAATATATGTCTACACTATACGGACGGCTGATTTTGCTGCTATCCTGCGAGCTCCTGTGACCGACCGAACCGATATCGATATTCCTGCCATGACCAAGCGACTGCACGATCGCCGTGCTGAGCTTCAGGGGCTGACAGCCAGCAGTGAAGATCAGCGACGGCCCGTTGAACTCGACCAGACACGTGTTGGTCGCTTGTCACGTATGGACGCCATGCAGGTTCAGGCCATGTCAATAGAGACGGAACGTCGCCGATCCATTGAACTCAATCGTATCGAAGCCGCCCTGGACCGCATTGCCGAGGGCGATTACGGCTATTGCCTGCTCTGCGGCGACGACATCGCAGTCAAGCGCCTCGAATTCGATCCGACCGCGACGACTTGTATTTCCTGCGCCCGTGAGACCGAGCACAAGAATTAGCCGCAAAACCAGGAGAATTTCAGGTGACCGCCACGGCATCCGCCGGACCCGTGGCGGTGTGACGCGACTCTAGAAGTCAACGGACTCCAGAGCTGCCAGGTCAGTTTGCTGGCGGAAGGTCGATGTCGAGAATGGCCATATTGAAGGCATAAGAGGTTTCGCCCTCGTCCTCATCCTTGTAGATAACACCGATAAACTCACCACCAATACTGACCTCAATCGAATCACTCTTTTTGGTCTTCATGTCGAGGGTGATCCGATCGGTGTTGAATTTTTCGCGCAGATAGCTCTGGATGCGCAGGATTTCTGATGTCTCCACGATGGACTCCGTTCACCTAGAGTGCGCTTCCTCTTGCCGAACCCGGTCAAGAGCGCGAATCGCCCTCAAAAATTACGATTTAGAGTCTGAATTCTGCTTTCGTCGCGTTTGTGAAAGCACCCAGACTCACTGACCCAGCCGCCGCTTTCTCTTATTTGCCTTAAGAGATGCAACAGAATTCAAGCGGAGCAGAGCAACAACACGTTGGCCGCTTCGACGGTTTTTCAGACGAGTTTTATCTGAAACTGTACCAGAGGCGATCAACGCTCTAAGGGTTAGCAGGCGGCATCGGGGCACCGCAATGATCATTTTTTGCCTTCTGAACAAACAGGTCATTCGTGTCAAAAAAGGTCCTGCACCAAAGCAAATAAAAATTTATTCAAATTAAACTAAAAAATAGCAAATAAAAAAATAGTAAAGAAAGAATAATTTCTTGACATTTTTGGAAGTACGCAATATATCTCCTCTATGATTATACAGAGCTCCATAACGCCGGCAGCAGTGCGCGATGGCGATACTTCTGCGGCTCCGTCCCTCGTCGCGAACCAGCCGAGGATTTCTCAGTCAACGGCGCCTGAAACGACACGGCCGGTTGAGGCGAGCGATCGTTCTGAGATTGTCAGAAACGACGATTCTGCCCCCAGTGAAGCTTCGGGCCGCGGCAGTTTGGTCGACGTATCGGTTTAGCCGACAGTCGGTCTCTGGTCTTACCTGCGTTACGCAGACAACCCGGGTTCTAGCGTCGATAACCATTTTATGGTTTTCGGCGCTAGAACCTGTTGGTGCGCCTTGATTTGATCGAGGACTGGATACCGCTCTTCACCGCAGGTAAAGATGGGGTATGAGCACAGCAAGCAAATCTCCGTCTGCCCGGCTGGCAGTTGCCGGCGTTGGCCTCGTGGGGAGACGCCACGCGGAAATCCTTGCGAAAGAAGGCACGCTGGTCGCCGTCGCCGACCCCTCGCCGTTAGCGGCCGGCATAGCGACGGAGCTTGGAGTCCCGATCTATCCGAACCTGAGAGATCTCTTATCGTCGGAAAAACCCGACGGTGTTGTCGTTGCTACGCCCAATCAAAGTCATGAAGCCGACGGCTTGGCATGTATCTCGGCGAAGGTCCCGGTGCTGATCGAGAAGCCGCTCGCCAGCGATATCGCGGGCGCCGAACGTCTCGTTGCCGCGGCGCAGGCGTCCAGGGTTCCGCTGCTGGTTGGGCATCATCGCCGATACAACCCGCTGATTACAAAAGCCAAAACCGAGATTCTCTCGGGGCGCCTGGGAGATCTCGTCGCCGTTAACGCACTCTGCTGGCTCTATAAACCCGACGGTTATTTCGATGTAGCCTGGCGGCGGGAGCCCGGTGCCGGTCCGGTCTTCATTAACCTGATCCACGACGTCGAACTCTTACTGCATTTTTGTGGGGATGTTGCCGCTGTTCAGTCCGCGGAGTCGAATGCTGTCCGGGGCAACAACGTCGAGGACACCGCAGTCGTCATCCTGCGCTTTAAAAGCGGTGTTCTGGGGACCATTACCGTATCCGATACCGTGACGTCGCCCTGGAGTTGGGAGCTGACCGCTGCCGAAAACCCCTCCTACCCGGCCACAGGCGCTTTCTCCTACATGATCGGCGGCACACGCGGGTCGCTCTCCATTCCGGATCTGAGCCTATGGGCGAACAGTGGCGAACAGGGGTGGCATGAGCCCATTGATCGCGAAGTCTTGCAAGCTGAAACCGCGGATCCCCTCGTCCTCCAGCTTCGTCACTTCGCCGAGGTCGCCCAGGGAAAGGCTGAACCGCATGTGACCGGCGCGGATGGTTTGAGAGCCCTCAAAGTGATCTCGGCGATTAAAGAGGCCGCGAAGAGCGGCAGGGTCGTTGAGATACCTTAGAGCCTCTTTTAATCGGCACGGGTAATCCGGCAGAGGCAATCAGCGCGGATCGTAGGCGAATTCGACCCGGACGCCGCCCGGGTCTCTAATCATTGCATGGATCTTGGGCCCCGCGCCGGAGGGTTCCGGGGCGAACTCTACCGTCACGCCGGGCCAGGCCGAGACGCTCTCGAACAAAGCCTTCAGAGCGGCCTCATCCGCGACCTTAAGCGCCAGATGGTGCAGTCCGACGTTCTGTCTGCGGTCAAAGGTTACGCAGCTGTCGGGGTCTTCCACCTGCCAGAGCGTCAGCACCGAAGTGCCGTCCGAGACAAAAGCCGAGGGATAGTCGGGCTTGCCGCCGACCTTCTTCCAGCCCAGGCAGTTCACAAAGAAGCCTTCGGAAGCTTCGAGGTTCTGGACGGCAAGACCAATATGGTCGACGCCGAGCGTCATTGGAGTGTCGGGCACGCAATATCTCCTGTGAGGTCGGTCATAAAACGCGGATCAGACGCCGCAGCACAATGGCGGCACCGGCGGCGGTTTCATGGAGGAATTTGATGAAGTCCATGCCGCTTTCCTCGCCAGCCAGATCGCTGAGCGAGCGGACCACAAGCCAGTCAATGCAGAAGCGCTCCGCGACCTGGGCAACAGCGGCACCTTCCATCTCGACCGCCTGCCCGCCCAGTTCGTTGTGCAAGCGGTTGCGGGTGGCCGTGCAGTTCACGAACTGGTCTCCGGTCAGGATCGTGCCGAATTGAAGCTTTGGCGTCCGCGCCGCGCCGCCGCCTGCCTCTGCCGAGAGCGGCGGGAGTTCGAAGCCTTCCAATGCTGTCTCGATCCGGGAGGCCAGCCCTTCATCCAGGTAATAACCGAAACGCTCGCTGGGCGCGAAGATCGGCAGGTGACCTGGATGGTAACTCTCGGTCACTCCATTGTTGATGATGCCGTAGTCGTGCTGAATCAGGTGTTTGCCGACGACGACGTCGCCGACCCCCAATGCCGGGTCCAGGCCGCCCGCGACACCCGAGAAAAGCAGGCTTTTACAGGCGAACTCTTGCGCCAGGATCGTCGCGACAACGGCGGCATTGACCTTCCCCATGCCGGCCTCGACCAGAATGCAGCGTTTGCCTTCCAGAATCCCCTCGGCGAATTCGAAACCGCCATGGCTTGTGACCTTTTCCTGCTGGAAGGCACTGCCGAACTGGGCAATTTCATCGGGGATCGCACAGATTATGCCGATCGCTGAGGATGGGTTTTCGGACACGGCCGACTCCTGATTGACGGTGGGCATTCCCCTGCCCAGACAAGACCCTACTGCTATACGGTTTTGCGGCGCATCAGTTCAAGCTGTGATTCACGTCTTTTACTATGGGCGATCAAACTCTAATCTGCGGCGTGTTTGTGCGGCGCACCCAAAGGCGGGCGCCGGATATTGTCGTTTCCGAGGAGGACCAGCGTGCAGTTTCAAGGCACCGATGCTTACGTCGCGACTGAGGATCTGAAAGTGGGTGTGAATGCGGCCATCACACTAGAGAGGCCTTTGTTGGTTAAAGGGGAACCGGGAACGGGAAAGACCGTGCTCGCCGAGCAGATCGCGCAGTCTTTGGGCCGGAACCTGATCGAATGGAACATCAAGTCGACCACCAAGGCGCAGCATGGCCTCTACGAATACGATGCCGTCGCGCGGCTTCGTGACGGCCAATTGGGCGATGAACGGGTGAACGACATCGCCAACTACATCATCAAGGGCAAGCTCTGGGAAGCCTTTGAGGCGGATGAGGCGCCAGTCCTGCTGATCGATGAAATCGACAAGGCGGATATCGAGTTTCCCAACGATCTTCTGCAGGAACTCGACCGGATGGAGTTCTACGTCCACGAGACCCAGAAACTGGTCAAGGCGCGCAACCGTCCGATCGTGCTCATCACCTCCAACAACGAGAAGGAACTGCCGGACGCCTTCCTGCGCCGCTGTTTCTTTCACTACATCCGCTTTCCAGACCGGGAGACCATGGAAAAGATCGTCCAGGTTCATTATCCCGGTGTAAAACAACAGCTTCTGCGGGATGCTTTGACCGTTTTCTACGAGGTGCGCGAGGTCACCGGCCTGCGGAAAAAACCCTCGACCTCCGAGCTCCTGGATTGGCTCAAGCTGCTGATGTCCGAAGATATGCCCGAGGATGTCCTGCGGTCCCATGACCGTTCGAGCATGATCCCGCCGCTCTATGGCGCTCTGCTGAAATCGGAGCAGGATGTCCACCTCTTCGAGCGTCTCGCCTTCCTGAACCGCCGGGAGCGGACCTGATCGCCAAAGAGAGACAGACCACCTCCATTAGGGCTGCGAAGCGATGTTTCTGAAACTCTTCTTTGAACTGCGCGATGCCGAAGTGCCGGTGACCCTGCGCGAATACCTCGATCTGCTCAATGGAGTGGTCTCCGGGGTTGCGGACTTCCGGGTCGATGATTTCTATTACCTGGCGCGCACGGTTCTGGTGAAGGATGAACGCTATCTGGATCGGTTCGACCAGGTTTTTGGTCATGTCTTCAAGGGCTTGGAGAAGGCAGAGGGCTCTGGGAATGAAGCGGAAATCCCCGAGGAGTGGCTCCGCAAACTGACCGAACTGAACCTCACTGACGAGGAAAAAGCCAAAATCAAGGCCATGGGCGGCTGGGACGCCCTGATGGAAACCCTTAAAAAGCGCCTGGAAGAACAGAAAGGCCGTCATCAGGGCGGCAGCAAGTGGATCGGTACGGGCGGAACCTCGCCCTACGGCGCCTACGGCTATAACCCTGAGGGCGTGCGCATCGGCCAGGACGGCAACCGGAATTTCAGCGCGGTGAAGGTCTGGGACAAGCGCGAGTTTAAGGATCTGGACTCAAGCGTCGAACTGGGCACCCGCAACATCAAAATGGCCCTGCGCCGCCTGCGCAGCTTTGCCCGCGAAGGCGCGGCCACCGAACTCGACATCGACGACACCATCTCCTCCACGGCGCGCAACGGCGGCTGGCTGGATGTGAAGCTGGTACCCGAACGGCACAACGCCGTGAAGCTGCTGCTGATGCTCGATGTGGGCGGCTCCATGGATCCGCACGTAAAGACCTGTGAAGAGCTCTTCTCGGCTGCGCGCAGCGAATTCAAGCACCTGGAATACTACTACTTCCACAACTGCCCTTATGAGGCTCTGTGGCGCGAGAACCGCCGCCGCTGGAACGACACCACTGACACCTGGGAAGTGCTGCACACCTACCCCTCCGACTACAAGCTGGTTTTTGTCGGGGATGCCTCCATGAGTCCCTATGAAATCACCTACCCGGGTGGCAGCGTCGAGCACATGAACAAGGAAGCCGGCGCCATCTGGATCCAGCGCCTGCTTGAGGCCTATCCTTCCGCGGTCTGGCTGAACCCCATGAAAGAAGCCTATTGGGGTTACACCACCTCGATCGGCATTGTTCAGCAGCTCATGGAAGGCCGGATGTTCCCCATGACCCTTGAAGGCTTGGATGCTGCCATGCGGGAACTGACGAAGAAGTAAGGCTTGATGAAGGGTGTCGCTTCACCGTGACGTTCGCCGCACTACCGGTATCCGCGTTTGGATTTAGCGCTCTCTGAACGCTTTCAGCAAGTCATGCGAAACCTATCAGAAACAATGATATCAAGCTCGTAAGGCCCGGCGCCGACGCAAACCCACTGCCGAAAGGCCGATCAAACCGAGACCAAAGAGACTGAGAGTCGCGGGCTCGGGGACGGCGACGGGGTCGGTTCTAAGGGAAAAGAATAAATTGAGCCTGCTGGCGCTATACTGGCCTGTAGTGTCACTCCGGGTGAGGTTTGCCCCTCCTTCGTCGCCCAGCCAACTCCAGATCGAAAAACCCTGTGTCACATCTTTGATCGACAGCCAGTAGCGCGTGTCCGCTTCGAGGAACAAACCAGCTCCCAGATCCGCCTCGTAATGGTAGACATAGCTAAGGTCGCTATCCTGTGTTGAGATGGGATCCAAGGTGATGTGAAACAGTGGCGTGGACGCAGGCCGGGATCCGCTGTCCGCATAGAAACCGATTTCAAAGGTGGTGCTGGGAATGACCTTGCCCATCCAGGTGACCGAGGTCACCGTTGAAGCCGCAGACAACGTGAAGTCATCGAACGCGGTCCTGTTAAAAGTGCTATTGCTAGCGGAGGCTGGCGTGTTCTTCGTTCCCACCGGCGCTTGTTCGTAGATAACCGTTGCTTGAGAGTCTGCGGCTGAGAGAGCCCCGAAGAGGACAAGTCCGACCAGGACTACCGAGAGTTTTTTCATGACGCCGATTCCCCATGGAGAAATATTGTGGCGGCTCAAGTTGCGGCCGCATGCTATCGGGAATAGGCACGACACCTGTCGCGAAAGCACTGGAAATTTGTGGAAATCTTTACGCGGGGTTAATCCCTGCGAAACGGAATTTGTCAGAGCAAAACCTCACTCGACCTTCCGTTCCGTGACTGTTGCGACGTTGTTCCGCCGCCTGCCTTTGGTGCATCGGCCACCCAGAATCTCGTTTAAGCGCTTACCGTCTTGAATGCTCAACCGGTCAACAGAGTTCATGCGGGCTCCGCTTAGCGTATCCATGAGAGTCCGCTCCAGGGCTTGCGACGGCGCGATATCCAGGCCGGCTAAAATGAGGTCTTCGACGATAGAACCCTCAAGTGGACCAAAGTGAGGTGCCTGATCAACCGCTGTGCCCTTTGCGTCTGCCGCCGGCAGTCGTATGGCCAAAACCCGGCTGATATTGGGATGAGGCACCGCCTCCTCGTATGACGCACCGGCCTTGTGACCGAACAAAAAGTTCGGCGGCGTGTCCGGAGAATAGAGATTGAAGTAAAGATCATTGCGGTTATCGCGGTCGCTGACATCGATCCCGATCAAGCGGCGGCGCCGGGTCGCCGCGCCGAAATGCCACAGCGCGACCCTGCGAGTGGCCTCGACATAGTGCGCATGCATGGCTGAGTCCGGATGCGCGCCAAGATCGAGCTTCAGGAGGCCGCGGATCACCTGGTGATGGTCCCGGAAGGTCAGCGCGAGGCTGTAACAGAGGTAACTGCCTTTCATGGCCCCCTGCCATCCCAGGCTGACTGTGCCCTCGTCGCCCGAATTCAAGTTTGCCCGCGGCCCTGCTAACTGTTGCAAGAAGTTGTCGACGGAGGCCCTGTCGAGACGGTCGCCCGCAACGATCATATCGCCAAACTGCGCAATGCTGCAGGACCCGAGAAAGGCAGCCGACGCATCGAGCTCAAGCAACTGCGCCCAGGAAACATAGACCTGGGAGGCGCGCGGCGTGCTTTTGCCCTGCATCCATTTGTAAAAGCTCTGCAGTTCGAACGAGATGCCCGTGCCGTGGCCGTGAAACTTCTGGTAAAGCTCCTTCGCCGTTCGGCACCGCAAAGCCATCGCCGTCAGCTTCAGTTTTTTGTCAAAGTCACGAACCATCTTTTCCCGACCTGCCGCAAGCAGCACCGGCATGGCCGTCCGGCCCGCCCGTTTCCGTACAAAGACAGTCGAAAGCTCAAATTTGAAGAGAAAACGGGCGTTTGTCCCGTATAGATGCGATTTTGTCCAAAACGTTATAACACCAGTTAAGTGTGAATCCCGGTGCCGTCGCACAAGCATTGAATCAACTGCCAGAATCGGACTGTCTTCCCCCGCGCATCTCTCAATAAGCTGTAACTTGTGACTGTGCGAGGATCAGCTACAGAGTCGATACATCACGTCAGCCCCCTTATCTTAGACTTCGCCTTCACAAATACTTTATATACAACCCCCATAAGAAACTGGGGTCTTCAGAACACACTATGATATGTTCATTTTCTGGCAATCAGCGGCGGGGGGCCTGATGCGTCCTTTTGCGATGCAGCGGCAATGTTGCGTCCGCCACACAACGGCATATTCCAAAAAGCCAACGGTGAGAGAAATAATATCCCCATGCTGAGCAGGGTAGAAGCGTTTAGGCAGTCGTTTTTGAGTGACATGGGGCCCGGGAAGGGCCTCTTCCTGGCGGCCTTTTTATCTTTTTATGGCGGTGTTTCAGAGGTTTGGGCCGATAGCGGCCATCCGGTCTGCCCTCCTGCCGAAGTTGCGGCTTCGGATCTGGCAGCGGCCGAACGGAACACATTGACCGAGCAGGTCCAAGACCGGCTGAAGTCTCTATCGGCAGACTTTTTTCTGGATCTTTCCGGAAGCGTTCAGCCTGACGAGATACTAGACCAGGCGTTTACTCCGGGCCACTGCATGGCCATTTTCGAGGCCCCGCTCCCGGATCAGGCTCTGTGGCTTCGCTTTACGCTCACGAATGAACAGGACGAAGCAAGAACCTGGTTTGTTGCGTTCTTGGAATTCATCTTCGACAGAGTCGTTTTGTTCGAAGAGAACACGGGCAGACTTGTCGAAAAGGCGCAGAACGGACGCACTCTTCCCGCAGAGGAACGCGTAAACACTGCGGTCAAAACAGGCCTGCCGGTCACCATCGGTCCAGGCGTTACGAAGACCTTTTATCTGCAGATTACAGGAACATTCGCGCCGAGAATAACACCGGTCATCATGACGCCTGAACTCTTCCAGGGCTGGTCGGTCCTGACGCTTGTCATGACAGCCGTTTTCCTGGGCTATGTCGGCGCCATTACGCTTTTCTGCGTCATTCTGTTTCGCCATGTCGAAGCGCGCTTTTACCAGTTTTACGCCATTAACATGGCTTGCTTCTTTATATTTTCCTTCATCTACGACGGATGGCTCAGCCGTTTCCTGGACGTAACTCTGCCAGTGACCAGCGTCATGCCGTTTGCGGAGTTCATCGCCGGACTGGGTGTTCTGGCCAATATTCAGTACTGCCGCGTGCTCTTGAAGATCGGCAGGGATAAGCCCGGCGAATGGCGCCTTTTGTGGCTTTTGTCAGGTCTGACGCTTGTGACGACTTGTCTGTCGGCAATTGATCCCTGGGAGTTATCCACGCCTCTTCATCTGACCTATTTTGTCTGCCCTCTGGCTCTCCTTGCGGTGGCGCTCAAAAAGGTCCGTGAAGGCCTGCCGCAGGCGACAGCCGTATCCGGTGCGCTCCTGTCACTCACCCTTGGTCTGTCGGTGGCCGTCTATTTCTTCAGCTTTCCCCTTGAGATCACCCAGGCAGCCTTTGCTTATGAGCTTATCCTGCTGCGGCCTTTGACCTGGGGCTACTATCTTGCCGTCATGGGAGAGACCACCTTCATGATGCTGGCGATTTCGACCATGGTGAAGGCCACGCGCGCCCAGGAGCGGGCGGCTCTAGCGGATGCCGAGCGGCTGCGGCGCGACGTCACCGCGTCCGAGGCCAAACACGAGAAAATTCTGAAGGTCGCCAATACACAGATTGAAGCCCTTAAAGCCAGTTTGCGGGATAACCCGGAGAGAAAAACGATGCCGTCTGCGGAGCAACGCATGGCAGACCAGGCGACAGAGTGTGTCCTTGATCATGTTTCGGAGGAGGGTTTTGGCGCCCGGGAGCTGGCTGAAGCTCTAGGTACGAGCCAGAAAACTCTGGGACGACGTCTGAAGGAAACCCACGGATTGACGACGGCCGCATTCGTCCGCTCGGTCCGCTTGAAGTTCGCCCGCGATCTCATTCTGCTGCGTCAGCATCACACAATTACTGAGATTGCCTACGCCGCTGGTTTTTCCAGCGGAGGGCATTTCGCCAAGGTTTACCGCGAAGAGTTTGGCGAGACGCCGAGCGAAACCTTCAAGCTTCAACAGGAAGAGCTGTAGCGGATCACCTTATGCAGCTGCCCTTGTGGCAGGGGCTCAGGCCTTCAGCTCAGTCAGATCAAGCGTCATGAGATGATACTTTTTGCGCGCTTGAAAGCGATGCCTCTCATAAAACCGCTGTGCGCCGAAATTGCGGTTGTCGACTTCCAAGTGAAGGGCGGCGACGCCCGCATTCGTGAGTTGCGCCGTGACCTTGTCGATCACGAGACTGCCGATGCCCCTGCCCCGCGCCGTCTCCTTTAGGAAGAACTCATCGATGAAAGCATCGCGTCCGGCAAACTCGATTGAGTAGCCAAAGCAGATCGCGATGTAACCGATTCGTTCTTCCCGGCCATGGATGAACCAGACTTCACCTAAGGAGCTATCCGCGAGCAGTCGCGACAGAGCGGCACGCCTGACGTCTTCGGACATATCGATCCGTTCGAAGGCATGGTACTCGGCCACCAGGTCGCTGAGCAGATCAAGATCATCAGGGTTACCCCTGATCAGTTCAATGGTATCCAGGGAGACCTGTTCGGTTTCACCGGGCGGAACTTCAGGCACAGCCGGCTTCCAGTCTGGCCTGGTCAATGAAAGCTTCGAAGTTGACTATACCCGGTGGCAGTTCGGGATCATGTTCGGGACGCCGCTTTTTCTCGGCCCTGTAGGCGGTCAAACTGCGGTCAAAGGTCGAGCAGGCCTCTTGCGTTCGGTTCGATAGGGCGTAGTTCACGCCGATATTGTACTCCAGATGACTCACTAAAGCGTAATCTCCCAGTTCCTGCTGTATAACACGAGCACGTTCGAAATAGGCATTGGACTTATCTGCGGTTGTTACGTCCAGTTTACGTTCCCCAGTGTTTTCTTGTCCGAGAATTGTACCGTCACCGTAAATCCGAATCAGAAAGGCCGTCCGGCGATAGGCCTCTGCAACACCCTCTTGGTTCTTTTGTGCAGCAAAGAGTTCTGCCGCCTCGTTCATAAGCTGCCGCGCTTTCGCGATGCGGCCTGAAGACTGCATCTCTTGTGCTTGTGCGAGCTTTTTATTCGGATCCGAAGTCGCGACGACACCCACACCTGAACAGGCGGAAAGCATCATCAGGAATGAAACACAAAGGGCGATGAGGCGCGTTGTGCGAGGGGTTTGGCAAGGCCAGAGAACACTGAAGGACATGGAGACAGTATTCTCAACTGGATGAGAGATTACAACTTAAAGGAGGCTTACCGAGTCGTTTTGCCTGAAAAACTCAAAATGAGGTCACGCGGACGTCACTGTGTAGGATCATGCTGATGAGGCGCAGCAGGTAGGTGCGCCGATTATCGTCTTCCACCATGTGAACGCCGATGTCACCGCCTGCCTGCCATGCCAGTTTGCCCCGCATGGTGCCGGCGGTCGGATGGTCTATGGCGACTTCACTGCCGGGCGGCAGGTCCTGGTCAAAATGCAGCCGGAAACCGCCGAGCGAGACGTCGACAAGTTCGACCTCTTCGAAGGCGTCATGTCCGGAGACCTGAAGCGTTATGCTGGCGGGCGATTCGAGCATAAAGCGTTGCCAGGAACGACGGTCATCGATGGAACTGTCTTCGGGAGAGCTATCGTCGGCGGAGCTGCCGCGCGGGCCGGATTCTTCGGATGCCAGGTGTTTCGACGAGGCATTGCTGAAACGCATATCAGCTGCGGAATTGACCTGTGCCATGGATTTTCCCCAAAAAGCCTTAAAAAGCTCCAGGAAGACCTTGGCAGAATGTGGTTAATCAATGGTTAACAAGCCTGATTGCAACGCAACAGGTTGTATATACAAGATCTTGCACCCGAACTTTATCGGAAGCGACCTGCCGTCTGCGCTTTTACCTTCGTGGTTGGAGTTTTGACAAGAGGGCATCGAAGGTCGTTTGATCGCGCTCAAGGACAAATGGCAAAGTGCCACTGGAAAGGTCAAAACTGTCCTCCTGCCGGATTTCTGTGATGGTTTCGGGATAGTTGGACAGCAGGTCACAGGTCAGGTTGTCGCCAGTTGCGCCGGTGACGAAATCGCGGCTTGAGCGGCTGTAGCTGAAACAGACTTCATACTTTTCGCGCCATCGGCGGACGATCCAGCTTCCAAGCACCAGGCGCCGGTTCCCAGGGAACCACAAATATGTGCGCCCGTTTTCCGCTAAATATTCAACCTGTGTGCCCGGGCCGGGAGTCTCGTGGCAGACCGGGTAATAGTACTGACCGGTCTGATGGACTGTGCAATCCCTATAGACGTCGACGAATGTCATCACCGTTCGTCCCGCGAGATGACTACGCGCCTCTTCAACGGGCATCTTGTAGATGGCATAGATGGGCGGTCCGAAGACTTCACTTTGATAGGTGCAGGCGCCGAGAAGTAGAGCAATTCCGACAAAAGAAGACAGCATTCTGATCATATCAGTCCCCAATGCAGGCTTGAAAACTCGAATGACGGGCGGTTCTAGTATCCCGAATCTGAAATTCACTTCATTGAATTTCAGATTCAATGGGACACTAACTCATTGAAATTAGTGTGATTCAGTCTCTAAAACTCGCCGCAGATGATGCGGCGAACTTCAGAAATATCACACTAGTCAGCATTGGCGACGGAGATTTCGATGGCTTCGACCCAGGCAGCGATCCGGTTTTGGTTCACACCGAAATCCTTACGTCCGTAAACTGCCCGACCATAGATCGCGAAGGTAGAGGTTCCTTCGCCGGACTCAATAACGCGGACCGTGATCAGATCCGGAAACTTCAGGTGGCGAGTGGTTGCAATGTAATTCCATTGCATCGCTGGTTCGGCGGCCGCAGCTTCAGAATCGGAAGCCTGAGCTAATGCGGGCCGCTCCCGATCGTCCGGGCGCACACCTTCCGTGGCTTCAACGATCCGACGGACAATCGGGGCGAGTTGAGTTGCGGGAATTTCATAGCGCGGACTCTCCCGGTCAAAGGCTCTTTTTTCGCAAAGCCCCTCCGGACAGAGAAGAAAACTGTTTGGCTTATCGCGCGGTTCAAGTGTCGCGAAGTCTATACGCTCCAGGGGTGGAGCTCCGAATAACACAGCCCAAGTGTTTTCACGGCCGATAATGGCCATCACAATTGCCAGTGCGAGAACCGCGGCCGCCAGAATACCGAGCAGCCATTTGAGGCCGATTACGAGAATGTTGATCATCTGTCCTTGTTCGCCGTCGGGTCTATTCAGCGTCGTCGTATTCTGCCGAATGCGGTTATTTTGATGGTTTACAGCAGGCTCGCACCGCTCGCGCAAGCCCGAAGCCGTGGGCTCCGGGTTCGCGAATATGACGAGAATGGCACGAAACTCCTTATTCCATTGATTTTATTTAGAAAATTTCGTCTTCTCCCACAAATAATTGTTTGCTTACGAATTATGGTTAAAGCTTCTGAAGCTGTTTGTGTAAGACTCTGGGATGTGTTGAGGTCTATTTGGATTCCATCAAGAGTATGTAAAGTTTTGCGGCCTTGACGGAAGGGACCTCTATCCAAATCTGGTGTAGGGTGAAGATTGCTGACACGCCGGATCTGGTACAGCGCCCTATCTCGTAAAGGACAGTCTGGATGTCAGTTTGAAACTCTCACGCAAACGATATAGCAGCGGCAAGTCAGAGAAGTTATGAGCGCACCCCAACCCAATCGTCAGGAGGATCAGGAACCGCCACGGCGCGGCCTGTCCGGGTTTGCCATCATCCTTTTGATCGTGCTTGGCGGCGCTCTGGCTCTCTACTACCTGATCCAAAACTTTCCGGGGGCCCTTTCGAACCAGGATGAGCAGATATCCCTGGTTTATCTCTCGGCACTGGGCCTCGCGATCCTGGTTTCCGCATTCAGCGTCCGGCGCCTTGGGAAATCCGATCTGGCTCGATATCTGCGTTATGCGGTGCTTTGGAGCGTTATCTTTGTCGTCTTAGCCGGCGGTTACAGCTATCGCTACGAACTTCAATCCTTTGGACAGCGGATCATGGGCGGCCTCGTGCCGGGCTATGGCAGCGAGACCGGCCCCAATGAAGTCACTTACAGCCGGGCCCGTGACGGTCACTTTTACATTGATGCGGAGTCCCGCCGGGTCCCCATTCGCTTCCTTGTCGATACGGGAGCTTCCCTCGTGGTGCTGAGCCCCGGCGATGCGCAGAGGCTTGGGTTCGATTTGACCAGAGTGACATTCGACCAGATATTCGAGACAGCCAATGGAACCGTCAGAGGTGCCAGCGCCGTATTGAACGAACTCTGGATCGGCGACCGCAGGCTCCGAAACGTGCGCGTCTCGATCAACGAAGCCCCGATGTCCAACTCTTTGCTGGGAATGACCTTTCTTCGGCAGCTCGAGAGTTACGAGGTTCGCGGTGATCTCCTCTATCTCCGTTGGGCGCCGGGGTCATAGTCTGTTTGGGGCGCTTAGTATCGCCTGCCTGGGCCGGGATCCCTCGAAAAAGTCGGCCTCTCCCGCCAAAGAGCGCTATACTGAACTCAAAAGACAGAGGTGGGAGGACGTCATGTGTCACATTTTTGCCGGACAGGATCCTGAAAGCTACGCCTGTCAGACCCGCTCGATGCGACTGAACGGCCAGAGTACGAGTATTCGTCTGGAAGAGACCTTTTGGGTGCTCCTGGAAGAAATCGCTGCGTCCCAAGACATGACCGTGCCGAAGTTTGTCTCGACGCTCCATGATGAAGTCCTGGAGATTCACGGCGAAGTCAGGAACTTTACATCGCTGTTGCGCTGCGCCTGCACCGTTTATCTGGACAAGGTGAAAGCCGAAAGCCCCGGCAGTGTCGATAGCGCTGCCGCGTAGTATCCGGATAACACCCGACAAGCCCCCTGCCCGGTTAGACTTCCTGTAACTAAGCGGCGCGGATCTTACTTCGGATCCCCACGCACAGAAGTCCGAAGTGCTTGGCGAATCTGGTAACTCCGCGCCCTGACACTGCCCGCGCTATGGCCGGGTGAGACAGGGAAGCATACGATGGCGAAAGCAATTCATTCGATGATTCGTGTCCTTGATGAGGCGCGTTCAGTCGATTTTTATCAGCAGGCCTTCGGACTGAAGGTTGCCGATCGTTATGAGTTCGATGGCTTTACACTCGTCTACCTGCGTAACGACGCGGCAGATTTCGAGCTGGAACTGACCATCAATCACAGTCAAAGCGAAGCTTATCAACACGGTGATGGCTACGGCCATATCGCCTTTGCCGTTGAGGACCTGGAGGCGGAACACAAGCGTTTCGCCGCGTCCGGTCTCGCCCCAAAAGACGTGGTTGAATTCGAGCGGGATGGCGCTCTGATGGCGAAGTTCTTCTTCGTACAGGATCCGGACGGTTACAAAATCGAGGTCCTTCAACAGCATGGCCGCTATCGCTAGCGCCCTCGAATTCCCTGATGAAGGTCATTTAATGGGCCTGACAAAGCAATAAAAAATCGAAAAATACCGACATTTCCTTGGGAGGAAAAATCAATGAAAACAGCAGATAAAAGGCCAAAACTGTCACGCCGCGGGTTTCTCGCGGCGTCCGGTGGAGCGGCTGTAGGCGTCGCGCTGGTCACCTCGGCTGGCGTCGTGTCTTCACCGACAGGCGCCTGGGCCATGGAGGTCACGGCGCTCAAGCCTGAGACCATGGCGACTCTGATCCAATTCGCCCGCGACATCTATCCTCATGACCAGATCGCCGACCGCTATTACGCAAAGGCTGTCAAAGGTCACGAGGAACAAGCCGCAAAGGACGAAGCGCACAAAGCAATCATCGAAGAGGGTATCGCGGAGCTCGACAGGCTCGCGGCGGAGGCCGGTTCAACTGACGGCTACCGTGGCCTCGGCTGGGAAGCCGACCGGACCGCGATCCTGCACAGCATCTCCACCACGCCCTTTTTCCAGACGATCCGGGGGAACCTGGTGGTCAGTCTCTACAATCAAAAAGAGATCTGGCCGCTCTTCGGGTTCGAGGGCGAGTCCGCCGATAAGGGTGGGTACATCACCCGTGGCTTCGACGATATCGACTGGATTTAAGGCGCAGCGCGCCATGACGGAGGTGGAAAAAAGACGATGACTGCGCCTTATGAACTAAATGATGACTCTGTTGTTGTGGTAATCGGCTCGGGGGCCGGAGGTGGAACCCTTGGCAATGAACTGGCACAGAAGGGTGTCGATGTCGTGATACTCGAAGCCGGTGGCCGGCACGAGTACGACGCCTTTACCAATGATGAATGGGCGAGCTTCGGACAGTTGGCCTGGCTCGACAACCGAACGACCTCGGGCTCCTGGCTCGTGGCCCGGGATTTTCCCAATCTGCCCGCCTGGATCGTGAAGGCGGTTGGCGGTTCGACGACTCACTGGGCCGGCGCTTCGCTGCGGTTTCAAGAGCATGAATTCAAGGTCCGCACGACCTACGGCGAGATTGCAAGGGCCAATCTGCTCGACTGGCCGATTACGCTTCAGGAGATGGAGCCTTACTACGCCAAGGCCGAAGACAAGATGGGCGTGACCCGCACCAACGGAATCCCCGGGTTGCCGGGAAACAACAACTTCAAGGTCATGAAAGCCGGCGCAGACAAACTCGGGTACAAGGACTGCCACACCGGCCGCATGGCGATTAACTCGCAGAACCGGGACGGCCGCAACTATTGCCAGCAATCCGGTTTCTGTTTCCAGGGCTGTAAGTTCGGGGCCAAGTGGTCCACACTCTATACAGAAATCCCCAAGGGCGAGGCGACGGGCAAGCTCGAGGTCCGCTCCAATGCCCATGTGCTCCAGATTGAGCACGATGACGGCGGTAAGGTCACCGGTGTCGTCTATGCGGATGCTGAAGGCAATCAGCAGCGGCAGAAGGCCCGTGCCGTCTGTGTTGCCGGAAACTCCATTGAGAGTCCCCGCCTGCTGCTCAACTCCGCCTCGTCTAAATATCCGGATGGGCTGGCCAATTCCTCGGGACAGGTTGGAAAGAACTACATGCGGCATATGACCGGATCGGTCTACGCGCTATTCGACCGGCCCGTGAACATGTACCGCGGCACAACCATGGCCGGGATTATCCAGGACGAGTCCCGTCACGATACCTCGCGCGGATTTGCCGGCGGCTATGAAATGGAAACGCTCTCTCTTGGCCTGCCGTTTATGGCGGCCTTCCTTCAGCCGGGTGCCTGGGGCCGTTCCTTTACAACGGCGCTCGACGCCTACGATCACATGGCCGGAATGTGGCTGGTGGGCGAAGACATGCCTCAGGAGAGTAACGCAGTCTCCTTGCACGGCGAGATCAAGGATCAGCATGGCCTGCCGGTGCCGAACGTGCACTTCGACGATCACCCGAACGATATCGCGATGCGGGAGCACGCCTATCGGCAGGGGGCGGCTGTCTATGATGCCGTCGGTGCGACGCGGACTTTCCCGACACCACCCTACCCTTCAACCCACAATCTCGGGACTAATCGCATGAGTGCGAAAGCCTCGGACGGTGTGGTCAATGGGCATGGTCAAAGCCATGACATCCAAAACCTTTTCGTCTCGGATGGCAGCCAGTTCACAACCGGCGGCGCGGAAAACCCGACCCTGACGATTGTCGCGCTGGCGATACGGCAGGCAGACTTCATCGCGGATCAAATGTCCAAAGGCGTTCTGTAAACGCCTCGCAAATGATTGCTCGAAGAGTGAGAACAGCGGAGCCGGTTCCATAAGCGAGCCGGCCCGCTTCTTTTATTCGTCCACCCGATCACGCTGTTCAGGGACGCCGTTTGGGAAGATTTCAGAGTTTAATTTGAACCCTTTGGGCCGATAGTCCGACTAACAAAGGCGTCGACGTTTAACGAGAAGAGACATCCTTCCGGACACAAATCGGTCACAGAATTCAGCTATATCTTGGTTGAAAATGACTCTTACTGATATCATCATCGGGAAGAGTCCGGCCATGGGGATTTGGTCGTTTCTTGAGAATTAAAACATCGGCGCACATAGGCTTCATCGTGGAAGACAGTAATGAACTTTGTGCAGCGCGTCGGTGCTTTTTATTTATTTGCAGTACTATTTGTCGCTTGGGGTGTGGCGATCGGCAAATACGAAGTCTTTCCTTATAGTATACTTAAAGACGTCCAGGATTTCTTGGCCGGCGACCCGACCGAAGACACAGACGTATTCAGCAAGCTTAGAAATGATTTTGATATCGCTCCTGAGCGTCAGTTGCACAGGATCGTGCCCACCCCTGGCCGCAACTACGCGGAATTGCCCATCGAAGGCTTGAGAGAGCGGCGCGACCTGCCGCGGGTTTTTATCAAAGAAGGCCAGGATCCCGGCTTCCGGGTCCTTTTTGGTGCCTTTGACTTCGAGGATAATTTCTGGGGCGCAATCCTGTTGGACGAAAAGGGTGAGATCCGGCATCGCTGGAAACTCAGCACGGAAGACCAGCCGGCGAACGTAGCGCCTGACGTCCTCAAGAATCTCTACGGCGTCTCGATCCTGCCCGATGCCTCGGTGATCTTCACCATGCAGGAAAGAGGCGGCGCAATCGTCAAAGTCGACGCCTGCAGCCGGCCGCTCTGGGCGCTTGAGGGACAGTACCACCACACGATTTCACTGACCGATCAGAATACTTTCTGGACCTACGGCGGCGACCAGAAGGCTTTTGACCATCTGCTGCACGAAGTCGATGTCGAGAGCGGAAAAATCCTGCGGACCATCGATATGAAGGATGTCCGGCTGAAAAATACCGATACACACATCTTCGATCTTCAAGTGAAGAAAGGCGTCGCCGACGCGGTTCACGGAAACGATATTGAAGCCCTCACCGTGGAGCGGGCAGCCGCCTTCCCCGGGTTTGAAGCGGGCGATCTGCTGCTCTCATTCCGGACCACCAACCTGGTTTTCGTGCTGGATCCGCAAAGTCTGGAGGTCAAGTGGTGGCGGGTCGGTCCCTGGGACCGGCAGCACGATCCGGACTGGAACGCGGATGGCAGGATTTCGGTCTTCAGCAATAACGAACGGGGCGTCGGCAAACATTCAAAGATCGTCGCCATTGACCCCAAAACCTATGCCACTGAGATTTTGCTCGACGGCGCAGACTACAATTTCCGCTCGACCTTCAATGGGATGCACCAGGTCACGGACCATGGCTCGTTGCTCATAAGCAGTGGCCTCCAGGGCCGGCTCTTTGAGGTGGACCGGAATGGCGAGGTCATTTTCGATTTTATCAACAGCTATTCCTGGGAGCACGACAGGGCCTTGCGCGTCGCGGAAGCCCGCTACCTGGAAAGTGATTTTTTCAGCTTAGGAGGACTACCGAAATGCGAAAACTAATTGCCTTTCTGATTTGCGGCATCGTCCTGGTGAGCGCAGGCTCTGCGCAAGCTTACGTCGGCCCCGGTCTCGGGTTGGGTGCAATCGGCGCGGTTCTCGGGGTCGTGCTGTCGGTGATCTTGGCCCTCTTCGCAATCTTCTGGTACCCCTTGAAGCGCATGTTCAAAAAGAAAGCCCCGCCGCCGCCCGGTAAAACAGAGAAAGAGGCGTGAATCACCTTCTGGTCGTTCTCGCCAGCTTCATTGCGGTTGAGCTTTTCGTGCGGCTGCCGGTGATTGACCAGGTGTATCAGCTCTTTGGAACCACCCATAAGGCTGGCCATATTATCACCGCGCGCGCCGTCTCCGACCACTGGAAGGAGCGGGTCATGCTGCGCTATGCGCGGGAAATCATGCTCAGCAGTATTAAACTGGTGCTGTTTATGACCGGGGTTTTGATGCTTGCGGTCTTACCTGCATTTCTGGTTCAGCTCTTTATCGATCCAGGCCTCTCCATCGAGGCGCTTTTCTCGAGCTGGACCGCCATCGGTGTCTCGCTGGTGGCGGCGACGTTCTACTACGTGGCGAGGGCGCGCTTTGCCCGATAGCGATTACGGAACGACGTCGAAACTGCTTCACCGGCTCGCGCTGGCGGCGCCCTTTGTTGCACAAGCGTCCCACGACCTCGAAAGCATGCTGAACCGGCAGGCCGTGGCCCCGGAAAGTGGTGAACACGTCTTTGTCGCTGGGCTCGCAAGGGCGGGTACGACAGTTCTCATGCGCAGCCTCTATCAGTCGGGTCAGTTCCGCTCCCTCACTTACCGGGATATGCCGTTTGTCCTAATGCCCAAAACCTGGTCCGGCATATCCTCTCTGTTTCGCAGGCATAAAGCGGAAGAGGAACGCGCCCACGGCGACCGTGTCATGGTGAATTTCGACAGCCCTGAAGCCTTTGAGGAAGTCTTCTGGCGCAGTTTTTGCGGTCCCGACTACATTTACGGTGATGCGCTGCGGCCTCATCAGCCAGACGAAGATACGATAAATGAGTTTCGCCGTTTCGTGCGTAATGTCCTGACAACCGACCAAAGTCGGCAGCAGACACGCTATCTTTCCAAAAATAACAATAACTTGCTACGACTCTCCGCGATTGCCGACGCTTTCCCGGAAGCCGCAATCTTCATTCCCTTCCGCGAGCCGCTTCAGCACGCGCTGTCTCTCCAAAAACAGCACGCGCTCTTCCTGAAGACCCATGCCGGCGACAGCTTTACCCTCGACTACATGAACTGGCTCGGTCATCACGAATTCGGCGGCAATCATCGTCCCTTCCGTTTTGCTGAGAGCGGCCTGGCGCTGGACGACTATGGGCCGGATCGCTTGGAGTATTGGCTGGGCTGTTGGGCGGACTGCTACGCCTATGTTCTGAATAATCTGCCCAAGACCGCGCGCCTCATCTCCTATGAAGGCCTGTGTGCGCGGGACGACCGCGAAAGGCTGCGTCTGCATGAACATGCCGGGACTCTGGCGGATAGCGGCACGGCTGGGTTTGAGTTCGCGCAGGCCAGGCCCTATTCGGCGCCCGAAGTGGCAGCAAAGGTCAAAGCGCGGGCTTATGAGGTCTATGCAGCTCTGCAGAGCGCCTACTAGAGCCTATTCCGATTTTTCGAGAGAATGGTGAGCCCGACAGGATTCGAACCTGTGACCCGCTGATTAAAAGTCAGCTGCTCTACCAACTGAGCTACGGGCCCACACTGCTCAACGAGCGTGAGCGGGCGCACCATAGGGCCGCGATAGGATTCGGTCAACCTCGAGATTCGTGGATTTTTACCTGGAACCAAGATTTTTCTGTCCAGGCGCTAACCGGCTTCACCAAACGGTAAATAGCGTAAGGATTCCCGTCGCTTATTACGGGCAAGGAGAGCCTTGGCGCGATTCCCATACGATCGGGCATCGGTGGAGCTTGATCCGGTGAGCCGGAATGCGCGAATGAGCCCGCAACACTCCCCGGCTCGCCCTGTTTCCGATGCGAAGACCAGGGCTGTGGGCGCGCGAATTCCGAATTATTTCATAGGGTTGTGGTGGAAGCGTTCTTTTAGGCGCGCCGCAGTCAAAGGACTGACAAAGGTCGAAATATCGCCCCCGAGCTTGCCGATTTCCTTCACGAAGCGCGAAGAGATGAACTGCTGGCGCTCGGAAGCCATGAGAAATGCGGTCTCGATTTCCCGGTCCAAGCGGGTGTTCATCGCCGCCATCTGGAATTCGTACTCGAAGTCGGAAACGGCGCGCAGGCCGCGGATGATAACGGCCGCTTCGGTCTCTTTGGCAAAGTGAACCAGTAGATTGTCGAAGGCTTTGACCTCGATATCGAGCCCTTGACGGCGCAAGTCGACGATATCGTCGAGCACCATCTCAACCCGCTCGTCAGTCGAGAACATGGGGCCTTTTCCGGCATTGCGCGCAACCGCGACGATTAGCTTGTCAACCAGCTTTGCGCCACGGGTAATGATGTCCAGATGACCGTTTGTAATCGGGTCAAATGTCCCGGGGTAAAGTCCAATCCGCTTCCCGCTCATGCCTCTCCATCCCAAGAGTGCTTCGATGACGTCAGACAAGAGGATGAAACTTCCCTCCGCCAACAGAGCAACAGATTCATCGAAGCCCGTGAACCGCCGGCAGCAGAATCACGGGCTTCCATGATTTAAGGGTCCCTGTTCAAGGGGCTTACGTCGTCCGTCTCCGCCTCAAACCTCGGGTTCGTCAGAAGGATCATCCTCGACTTGTCCTTCAGGATCAACGGAATCCTCCGCGGACCCGGATTCCTCGGCTGCCGCCGCATTTCCTTCGGTCTGAGGAACACCCTCAAGGCCCTCGGCGGCAAGTGCCTCTTCATCGCCTTCGGCCTCGGTTCCATCGTCGGAAAGGCGCGTAACGGAGACGACCTTCTCATCCTCAGCAACATCGAGAACCTTAACGCCGCGGGTCGAGCGGCCCGCGATGCGGATGCCGTCGACCGGGCAGCGGATCAGTTTTCCGCCGTCGGTCACCATCACGAGCTGGTCTTCCGCCTCGACCGGGAACACGGCGGCCACGCCGGTGGATTTCCCTCCGGACCGGGTCAAGTCGAGGTTTGCAATGCCCTGCCCGCCCCGTTTGGTGATCCGGTATTCGTAGGCCGAGGAGCGCTTGCCGACGCCGTCTTCGGCGATCGAGAGGATAAAGTCTTCGGAAGCTGCCATCTCGGCAATCCGCTCCGCCGAGAGACTAATCTCGGCGTTTCCGTTTTCGTCACCGTTTCCGCCGTTTTCCGCCCGCCGTTGAGCGGCGGCATAGCGGAGATAGCTGTCGCGCTCCTCGGTCGAGAACTCGGTGTGACGGAGGATCGACATCGAAATGATCGAATCTCCCTCTGCGAGCTGGATACCGCGAACGCCAACCGATGTCCGGCCAGAGAAGACCCGGACGTCGCTGACCGGGAAACGGATACATTTTCCACGCGCTGTCGCGAGCAGAACATGATCGCTCTCGATACAGGTCTGAACATTGACCAGGCGGGCGCCCTCGTCCTCGAAACGCATGGCGATCTTGCCGTTCGACATCACGCGGGTGAAATCGGAGAGCTTGTTGCGCCGCACCCCGCCCGTCGACGTGGAGAACATGGCGTACATGTCGCCCCAGGCCGTCTCGTCCTCCGGCAAGGGCATCATGGTTGTGATGGTCTCGCCTTCCTGCAGAGGCAGCAGGTTGATCAAGGCTTTGCCGCGTGAGGTCGGCGAACCGAACGGCAGGCGGTAAACCTTCATTTTGTAGACCATGCCGCGCGAGGAGAAGAAGAGCACGGGCGTATGGGTGTTGCAGACAAAAACCTGGCTGACGAAATCCTCGTCCCGCGTCGCCATGCCCGCGCGGCCCTTGCCGCCCCGCCGCTGCGCACGGTAGGTGCTGAGCGGCACACGCTTGATGTAGCCACCGTGGCTGACGGTGACCACCATGTCCTCGCGTTGGATCAGGTCTTCGTCATCATGATCGAAGCCGCCTTCGGCGATCAATGTCCGGCGCGGCGTGGCGAAGCGTTCCCGCATATCCCGCAGCTCGTCACGCAAGATATCGAGCAGACGCTCGCGGGATTCCAGGATCTCGAGGTAGTTTTTGATCTCCGCGGCGATCTCCTCCAGTTCCGCGGCGATTTTCTCGCGCTCCAGACCGGTCAGGCGCTGCAGGCGCAGTTCGAGGATGGCGCGGGCCTGAATCTCGGACAGCTGGTAGGTGCCCGCGTCGGAAACCATGCGGCCCGGCTCGTCGATCAGCCTGATCAGCGGCTCCACCTCGGCCGCAGGCCATTCGCGGGCCATGAGCTGTTCACGAGCCACGACGGGGTCCGGCGCCGCCCGGATCAGTTTGATAATTTCATCGATGTTGGCTACCGCGATCGCCAGGCCAGCCAAGACATGGGCCCTGTCCCGCGCCTTGCCCAGCTCGAAGATCGTCCGGCGGGTAATCACCTCCTCGCGGAAGGCGACGAAAGCCGCGATAATCGACTTCAGGTCCAGCAACTCAGGCCGACCGCCATTGAGTGCCAGCATATTGGCGCCGAAGGAGGTTTGCAGCGAGCTGTGGCGGTAAAGCTGGTTCAGAACGACCTCGGCTTCGAAGTCGCGTTTGATTTCGATGACGACCCGGACGCCGTGACGGTCGCTCTCATCCCGCAGATCGGCGATACCCTCGACCACCTTGTCGCGTACCAGTTCGGCAATCCGCTCCAGCATACGGGATTTGTTGATCTGATAGGGGATCTCGGAAACGATAATCGCCTGACGGTCTTTCCGGATCTCCTCGATCTCGGTCGCCGCACGCATGGGGATTGAACCGCGCCCGGTGTGATAGGCGTCCCGAATTCCCTTGCGCCCGAGGATAATACCGCCGGTCGGAAAATCCGGGCCCGGGACGATCTCGATCAACTGGTCAATCGAGATCTCCGGATCATCAACGTAGGCAAGACAGGCATCAACGACTTCACCCAGATTGTGCGGCGGAATGTTTGTCGCCATACCGACAGCGATGCCGCCGGCGCCGTTGACCAGCAGGTTCGGGTAGCGCGCCGGCAGAACCGAGGGTTCGCGCGTGGTTTCGTCGTAGTTGTCCTGAAAATCAACCGTATCGCGGTCGATATCCTCAAGCAGGGCTTCGCTGGAGACCCGCATCAGGCGCGCTTCGGTGTAACGCATGGCCGCCGCGGGATCACCATCCATGGACCCGAAGTTGCCCTGTCCGTCAATCAGCATCAGGCGCATGGAGAAATCCTGCGCCATGCGGACCATCGCATCATAGATCGCGGAATCACCGTGCGGGTGATATTGACCCATGACATCACCGACCACGCGGGCCGATTTACGGTAGGTGCGGTTCCAGTCGTAACCCGCTTCCTTCATGGCGTAGAGAATGCGCCGATGGACGGGTTTCAGACCGTCGCGTACATCTGGAAGCGCACGCGAAACAATAACGCTCATCGCATAGTCGAGATAAGAGCGTCTCATCTCTTCTTCGATGGTGACCGGGGTGATGTCGAAGCTGGGAGGAGAACCTGCAGGCGGATTAGTACTGGAGCTCAAAAAACTGTCCTGTCGAACTGCTGAAAAGGGTATTTCATGAGGCTGACGATGGAATTTCCGAGTCGCTGGAGACACCGCGTCAGCACCGACAATATGTAGCAAAGTTCACCGGAGTGAACAACTAAATGCAGACCCGGACAGGCCCTAGAAAATCCCTGTTAATTATTTGATTCTAATAAGAAAAAAAATATCAATTTGAGCCCCCGTCTGCGAAACCCCATCCGATGATCGAATCTAGGGGCGTTGGGGCCTCTTATTTGCATCTCGGCAGTGAAGAAACGGGGCTCTCAAGGAACCCGACAGGATTGAAATAGCAGCACTTTTTGCGAGTAAATAAACTCATCCGAATGATGCTATACGGGAAACTCACATGATCAGCGCCGCCTTCAAGGTATTCCTCAATCCCTTTGTTTTCCATGTGGCAGGGAGCAGATCCGATTGATTTATCTTAAAAGTTCATAAAGGCCTCATGGCGTAGATTTGGGCCTGAACACCTCATGAATTTCCAGATTTGAATATGCATAAATCGTCGCTTTCTGTTTTCTTTGCACTCCTGGCGCTGTGCACCCACCCGCCGAAGGCTTCGGCGAACGATGCGATCATCGTCGGTCTGAACGCCGACATGTCGTCCGGATCGGCTTTGTCTGGCGAAGCGATTCGTCGTGGCGCGCAGATTGCCATTGACGAAGTCAACGCGCGCGGCGGTGTCTTGGGCCGTCCCTTGGAACTCAAGGTGCGCGATCACCGTGGCAACCCAGCGCGCGGCAGGGACAATATCGAGGAGTTGAGCAAGGTCGACGACCTCGTCGCAGTGATCGGAGGCATTCACACGCCGGTCGCGTTGGCTGAACTCGATCTTATCCACGAGCACAAAGTCGTATACCTCGGCGCGTGGGCGGCGGGAACGCCCGTGGTCGATAATGGACGCGATCCGAACTACGTTTTTCGCGTATCAGTCCGCGACCAGTACGCCGGCGAATTTCTGTTGAAGGCCGCGGTTGAACGAGACCACAGCGCACCTTGTCTGCTGCTCGAGGAGACCGGCTGGGGCCGTTCGAGCGAAAAGGCATTTCAGAATGCCGCGAAGAAACTCTCCGCCTCCATTGTCGACGTTCAATGGTTCAACTGGGGAATCGCTGATCTTTCCGAACATCTTCGTCTGTTCAAGGAACGTGGCTGTGATGTGGTGATGCTGGTGGCGAACCCCCGCGAAGGCGGTGTGGCGGTCAGGTCGATGTTGTCCCTGGAAAAGGAGCAGCGCCTGCCAATCATCTCCCACTGGGGAATCACGGGCGGTGACTTTCGCGCGGATGTGGGGCAGGATTTCGCCGAAATTGATCTTCTATTCCTGCAGACGTTTTCCTTTATCAAGCCCACCTACCCTGAGCGCGCCGCTCCCGTGATTGAAGCTTACATTGCGCGTCACGACGAGATCACGAGTGTTGAAGCCTTTCCTGCGCCTGTCGGGACGGCACATGCCTATGATCTCATTCATCTGCTCGCTTTGGCCGTGGAGCAGGCAGGCACAACCGAACGCGCAAAAATTCGCGATAGCCTCGAAAACCTGCCCAAACATTCGGGTTTGATCCGAGACTACGCTCCGCCATTCACCCCTGAGCGGCATGATGCGCTGGACGCGCGGGATTTCTCACTCGCCCGTTTCTCCCCGTCCGGCGCAATCGTGCCTGTTGACTAGGTCATGAGCGAGGTTTTTGCGAGCATGCGCGAAAAAAGGCCGTCTCAGGGCGTCCTGAGCTATATCGCGCTGCGCGTGACTCTGCCGATGACGATACTGCTGGTGATCGCGGCGGTCTTCACGATTCGCGAGATCGACGACACGAATACGACCTACATCGATGAACAGCTTGCAGTCCAATCTCTGAACACGTCAGAAGTTCTCTCGATCAGACTGGAAAACCTGGTCGACGCTGTCAGCGCGCTTGCCGCCAATGACGTGATCTTGAACGGGCTTGTCGACGAGACGAACAGGCATACCTACCTGCCTGCCTTTTTTGCATCCTTGCGGCTCCCCGGCAGTCAAAAGAATAACATCACGCTGACAGACTATAAAGGCAGGCCGATTGCGTCGACCGGCCAGCTCACAAGCTTTCAAGACATGGACTGGGTTGAGCGGGTTATGTCTGGTGTTTCTCTGCTCACGATCAGTCCGACGCAGTTGGTGGTCGCAGTGCCGGTATTTAAAAACGGGATGCCCGAGGGCATGCTCGTCACGGTTTATTCGGCTGAGGGCGTGCGTGAAACACTCGAGTTCCCATCTCTGTCGCGCCTCTACGCCATCATAGACACCCACCTCGATCAGATTATCTACTCTTCGACTGAGGACTTCGGCAAGCAGGAGGGCGAGGACCCTGGAGCAATGCTTTCGGGTTGGGTTCAAAGCCGAAGCACGGTGAATAGTCATGGACGCTCCTGGAGCTTTGCCAACAACCTGCTTGTGGTGACCGGAGAACTGAAAGAGGAAGCCTTTGCGGCATCCGATCGGGTCAGCACTTTGGTCGTTCTGTCCTTCGGTGCCGCAGTCTTTGCGCTTCTGATCGCAACCGGCATCGTAACGTCTCTGGTACGACGCCCCTTGGTTGGATTGATTGAGACAGTCGAAAGCATCAGTTCGGGCGCGGCTTTGGATCAGCGCGCCCGCGATGAGGGGGTACGGGAGTTCCGGCAGCTCAGCCGCGCTTTTAACGGCATGCTTGAGCGAATCGACGAAACCACGGCGTCACAAGAACAGGCGGAGCAGGCCAATAAGGCCAAGTCTGAGTTTCTAGCAACGATGAGTCATGAAATCCGCACGCCGATGAACGGGGTGATCGGCATGACGGGATTGCTGCTCGAAACAGAATTGGAACAGGAACAGCGAAAGTTCGCGCAAACGATCCGCGATTCAGGTGAAGCGCTGATGGCGATCATCGACGATATTCTCGATTTTTCGAAACTGGAGGCTGGAAAAGTTGAGCTCGAACTCGTTGATTTCGCACCGATCACACTTGTTGAGTCGGTAACCGACCTGGTTGCTCAGCGCGCCATGGCGAACGGCAATGAAATCCAGTCCTACATTGATCCGGCTGTACCGAACGCTGTGCGGGCGGATATTGCACGACTCCGCCAGATCCTCCTGAATCTTGCGGGAAATGCCACCAAGTTCACGAAACGGGGATCTATCTCAGTCTCCTGTGCCCTCGACGAAACCTCCACCGACGAACAGACTGTTCTCAAATTCGCCGTCGCGGATACCGGCATCGGTATCGCCAAAGACGCTCAATCGAAACTCTTCGAAAAATTCAGTCAGGCAGATGCTTCAACAACACGGCGATTCGGCGGAACCGGGCTGGGGTTGGCGATCTGCCGGCAGCTCGTGCAGTTGATGGGGGGAAACATCTCTCTCGAAAGTGAGCCCGGCAAGGGCAGCACCTTCAGCTTTACGATGCCTGTGAAGTCCGCAGAGGGTGAAATTAATGACCTGACCCCGGTATCTTCCAAGGAACTGCTGCGAGGCAAAAAAGCTCTGATCGTCGACGACTCCGAGATGAATGTCCTGATCATGGAAAAACAATTGCAATCCTGGGGGATGGTCACGGTGTCGACTTTGCACCCGGGTCAGGCAATAGCGTTGTTGCAGGAAGAGCGGCAAAAAGAAGCAGCCGTAGAGATCGCGTTTCTGGACTACATGATGCCGGATACCGATGGTGAGGAACTGATTGGCAGAATTCGTGAGCTACCCGAGTTTGCTGACCTCAAAGCAGTTCTGGCGACTTCGGGCATGGCAAATCGCTCACTGGACGAATTACGAGAAATGGGGTTTGACGCGCGTCTCGTCAAACCCATCAAACAGTCCGATCTCTTCGACTGTATCAGTTCGATGCTGCTAGACGGAAAGACGCCCGAGCGGGATCTGAAGGTTCCCAAGAGTGCCGAAATGGTCAGTTCAACGTCCGGAAACATCCTGGTTGCGGAAGACAACAAGGTCAACCAGATCGTTGCGGTCAAACTTCTGCAATCGCTGGGGCACGAGGTCGACGTCGCAGAAAATGGAATCGAGGCTTTGACTGCCGTTCAGGCAAAGTCATACGATTTAGTGCTGATGGATATGCAAATGCCCGAAATGGACGGCCTTGAGGCCACCATGGCCATTCGGGCGCTATCCGGCGAAGTCTCGGGCATTCCCATCGTCGCCTTGACCGCCAACGCGATTCAGGGAGACCAGGAGGCCTGTATCGAAGCAGGTATGAACGACTACATCAGCAAACCCGTCGAGAAGAAAGCTTTGTTCGAAGTGCTCGAGCGCCACCTCCCCGGAGCCAGGTCAGCAGTGGCGTCTTGAATCCCGAAGCGAGACAGGGGACGCTCAAGACGCAACCATATCAATGTGAAGAATACCAGCGTCGTCGTAGGGTTCGCCCGGAACCCTGGCAAAACCGAGCGAGCTGTAAAACGCCTCCTGATCGACCTGCGCCGAGAGTGTAACCGGTGTTTCCGCGTACAGCCGGCGTGCCTCGCTCAGCGCGGCCTCCATCATCACGCGGCCGAAACCTTGCCCTCTTGCATTCTTGCGCAACACCACCCGGGAGATCGCGACATTGCCGTCGCCGCGATGCTCGGGCCCGAGAAAGCGCAGATAGCCGATAAGAACGTTGTTTTTATAGAGCAGCAGATGCCGTGCGACCCTATCCAGGCCGTCGATATCGGAAAAGAGCGACTCTTGTTCGACGACAAAAACTTCACTGCGCAGCTGCAGCAGGTCATAGAGACCTTCGCGGTCGAGATCCGCGAAGTTCGCCCACATAAGGTCCGGCACGGATAAGGGTCCTATTTCAATCGCTCATGCAAGGGGACGCGCGCCTTGCGCGTCTCGCCTCGCCTGTGAAACGCGGTTCGATCCTAGAAGGGGATTTCGTCGTCAAGATCACCGCCCGAAGGCCCCGACCCCCCGCCGCCGAAGCCGCCCCCACCCTGGGAACCGCCACCTTGGGACCCGCCGCCTTGAGATCCGCCACTGCTGAAGCCGCCGCCGTAGTTGCCGCCGCCCTGGCCCCCGCCATAGTCGCCGCCACCGCCCTGGCCGCCTTCGCTGCGGCCGTCGAGCATGGTCAATTCGCCGCGATAGCGCTGCAGAACCACCTCGGTGCTGTATTTCTCGACGCCCTGCTGGTCGGTCCACTTGCGCGTCTGAAGGGCACCTTCGATATAAATCTTGGACCCCTTGCGCAGGAACTTTTCCACCACGTCGACGAGCCGGTCGTTAAAGATCACGACTCGGTGCCACTCCGTCCGTTCACGGCGTTCGCCCGAATTCCGGTCGCGCCAGGTTTCGGAGGTGGCGAGCGACAGATTGGCGATTTTGGTGCCGTCTTGCGTGCTACGAATCTCCGGATCGCGGCCTAGATTACCAACGAGAATGACTTTGTTTACGCTTCCGGCCATGCCGTTCTTCCCTGTATCTTCGAAAACTGAATGTGCGGACTCGACTGCTGCCGAGACTCCGGGCGACTTTAGCGATAAGGTTCCGTCACTGCACCGCTTTTGTTACGCCTTTGGCCACGTCTGCGCTTTTCGTTTCCAAGACTAACAAATTCGTTGCCGCTTCACCATATTCATGTTTTGTTCCACTACATAATAGTCGGGATCAGTCCAACTGTTATGCGATCCACTAAGGCCGATTGAAAACCTCATGACCAGACAGTCCGACCCCGTTATCTCGGTGCGCGGTGCACGCGAACACAATCTGAAGAATGTCAGTATTGATCTGCCGCGCGATCAACTCGTGGTGATCACGGGTTTGAGCGGTTCCGGAAAATCCTCACTCGCTTTCGATACCATCTATGCCGAAGGGCAGCGGCGCTACGTAGAGTCACTCTCGGCCTACGCCCGGCAGTTTCTCGAGATGATGCAAAAACCGGATGTCGATTCCATTGACGGCCTGTCGCCCGCCATTTCGATCGAACAGAAGACCACCTCGAAGAACCCGCGCTCGACCGTCGGTACCGTCACCGAGATCTACGACTATCTGCGTTTGCTCTTTGCAAGGGTTGGAATCCCCTACTCGCCCGCGACGGGCCTGCCGATCGAAAGCCAGACCGTGAGCCAGATGGTGGACCGGGTGATGGAAATGCCGGAAGGCAGCCGCCTCTATCTGCTAGCGCCGATCGTGCGTGGCCGCAAAGGAGAATACCGCAAGGAGCTGGCCGAGCTGCAGAAGCGGGGTTTCCAAAGGGTCAAAATCGACGGCGAACTCCACGAGATTGCCGAGGCCCCTGCCCTGGACAAAAAGCGCAAGCACGATATCGAGGTCGTGGTCGACCGTCTTGTCGTCCGCGAGGACATCGAATCGCGTCTGGCGGACAGCTTCGAAACGGCTTTGGAGCTGGCGGACGGCATCGCCTACACGGAAAATGCCGACGGGGGAGAGCGTACGGTCTTTTCCGCCCGTTTTGCCTGCCCCGTCTCGGGTTTTACGATCGATGAGATCGAACCGCGGCTCTTTTCTTTCAATAATCCCTTCGGCGCCTGCTCCGCCTGTGATGGGCTCGGAATCGAGATGTTCTTCGATCCGGATCTCAGCGTTCCGGACCAGGGAAAGTCGCTGGCCGAGGGCGCTGTAGCCCCCTGGTCTTCGACAACGGCGCAGTACTACAAGCAGACCCTCGATTCCATCGCGCGTCACTATGGTGTTTCGACCCGCACGGCCTGGCGGGATCTGCCCGAAAAGGTCCGCGATACGATTTTGAACGGTTCCGGAAAAGAGGCGATCACCATGCGTTATGATGATGGCCTGCGGACCTACGAAACCTCGAAAGCCTTTGAGGGCGTTTTGCCGAATATGGCCCGGCGCTGGCGCGAGACCGACAGCGATTGGGTGCGTGAGGAGCTCTCGAAGTATCAGGCCACCCAGGCCTGTGACGCCTGTCACGGTCATCGCCTGAAGCCCGAAACTCTCGCCGTGAAAATTGCCGGCTTGCACATCGGCGAAGCTTCTCAGTTCTCCGTGGCGGACGCAGCCCAGTGGTTTGACAGCCTTCATGAAAAGCTGAGCGCAAAACAGCAGGAAATCGCCGCGCGGATCCTGAAGGAAATTAACGAGCGGCTGCGCTTTCTGGTCGATGTCGGCCTGGAATACCTCACTCTCAGCCGGGGCTCTGCAACGCTGTCCGGCGGTGAGAGCCAGCGGATCCGGCTGGCCTCGCAGATCGGGTCCGGCCTGACCGGTGTTCTCTACGTTCTGGACGAGCCCTCCATCGGTTTGCATCAGCGCGATAACGCGCGCCTTCTGGAAACCCTCAAGCGACTGCGGGATCTCGGCAACACGGTGATCGTGGTCGAGCATGACGAAGATGCGATTCGCACGGCGGACTACCTGGTGGATATGGGACCGAAGGCCGGGACCCACGGCGGCGAAGTCGTGGCCCAGGGTAAGCCGGAAGAAGTTATGGCGACCAAGGGCAGCCTCACGGCTGATTATCTGACCGGCCGGCGTATGATCGAGGTGCCGCAGACCCGGCGCAAAGGCCGGAAACGCCAGGTCTTGAGCGTAAAATCAGCCAGTGCCAATAACCTGCAGGACGTCAGTGTCAGCATCCCGCTGGGCACCTTCTCGTGCGTCACCGGCGTCTCAGGCAGCGGCAAGTCGACTCTGATCATTGAAACTTTGTTCAAAGCCGTGGCGCGGCGTCTTCACAATACCAAGGATACGCCCAGCAAACATGAATCCATCGAGGGACTGCAATTCCTCGACAAGGTGATCGATATCGACCAATCGCCGATCGGACGGACACCGCGCTCGAACCCCGCCACCTACACCGGCTGTTTCACACCGATCCGGGAATGGTTCGCGGGCCTTCCCGAGGCCAACGCGCGTGGCTACAAGCCGGGCCGTTTCTCCTTCAACGTCAAGGGCGGACGCTGCGAGGCCTGTCAGGGTGACGGTATGATCAAGATCGAGATGCACTTCCTGCCCGACGTCTACGTGCAATGCGACGTATGCAAGGGTAAGCGCTACAATCGCGAAACCCTTGAGATCGTCTTCAAGGGCAAGTCGATTTCCGATGTTCTGGACATGACCGTCGACGAGGGCGTGGAGTTCTTTAAGGCGGTTCCGGCAATCCGAAACAAGCTGGAGACCCTCGCGCGGGTCGGTCTCGGCTACATCCACGTGGGTCAGGCCGCGACCACGCTTTCCGGCGGCGAGGCGCAGCGCGTCAAGCTTGCCAAGGAGCTCTCCCGGAAGGCAACCGGACGCACGCTCTACATCCTGGACGAACCCACCACCGGACTCCACTTCGAAGATGTCCGCAAGCTACTGGAAGTCCTTCAGGCTCTTGTCGAACAAGGCAACACCGTACTCGTCATCGAGCACAATCTCGAGGTCATCAAGGTCGCAGACTGGATCGTCGACCTGGGCCCCGAAGGCGGCGATAAGGGTGGACGCATCGTGGCTAGCGGAACGCCCGAGGAAGTCGCCGAGGTCGCGGAGAGCTTCACCGGGCAATACCTGGCGCCCTATCTCAACGGCACCGCCACGCAAACCCGCCAGAAAAGCGCATGACCGCCGGCGGTTTTTCTTTCCGCCTCGCGGGCGAGGACGACTTTGAGGCCGTGGGCGAGCTTTTCTATCTCTGCGACCTCCACTACTGGGGCGATGATGCGCCATCGGCAGAGGCAATGCGCGAGCACGTGCGCAGCCATGTGCTCGCGGAGAAAGCCACCACCGAGATCCTTCTGATCGAGCGGGATGCGAGAGCCCTGGGTTTCGCCAGCTTCAGCGTGCTCTATCCCGCGCCGGATCTTGGCGGTGCGCTCTATCTGAAGGATCTGTTCACTCGCGCAGAAGCACGGGGTCAGGGCGCGGGTGAAGCCCTGATGCGGGCCTTGGCGGGGATTGCGGTCGAGCGCGGCTGCTGCCGCTTCGACTGGACCGCCGAAGACCACAACCCCCGTGCCATGACCTTTTACGAGCAACTGGGCGCACGACGGGTGACTGAAAAAGTCTATTACCGCTTTGATGGCGATCGCCTAAAAGACTTCGCGAGAAATTCAGGCCAGTAATACTAAACTGCCTATCCCAGGTCCGCAGATGTCAGATGGCTTGCAGTATGGTTTCATCCCTTCGGCGGTTTAAAATTCTAGATTGAAATTATTCTGCTGCTAAGCTCCCAACCTGCTTGAGATTTTCAGACTATCTTAAAGGGCTCCTTGGATGCGGCGTTCGTTACTCTTTTTCATCTTTATCTCGGGCGTGCTGAGCGCTTGTGCACAGACACAGCAGCAGCCTTCCAAACAGACGGATCCTGAAACCGGACCCTTTCTGATCGGAACCGGTAACAAAGCGGGCCTGTACCATTTCCTCGGACAGGAAATCTGCCGGAGTTACGGGCAGGCCGTTGCTGTTGTCTCTTCACCCTGTGACGCGCTGGTCCAGGGCAATGCAGAGGAAAAACTGCGATTACTGGAAAATCGCATCCTCGATTTGGCGATTGTGCATTCCGCCTGGGCGCAATCCGCCGCCAATGGTATTGGCTCCTTCACGAACACGGGGCCGATGAACGATCTTCGCGCGGTGATCTCCTTCTACCCGCAGCCTCTAAGCATCATCGTAAAACGGAATTCGGGAGTGGAAGAGCTTGGCCAACTTGCGACTGCCCGGCTCGTCACTTCGTCAATCAGTTACAATGATGCGACCTTCAAAATTCTGCGCAACCTGAAGGGCTGGACGGACAACAGCTTTGCCTCGCTAGAGAAAGTAAAGTCCACACGCACGGCCCTGGATAGCTTCTGCAATGGCGAAGCGAATGCGATGCTGGCAACCTACGAACATCCGAGCGGGATCATTCGGAAGGCCACGGCAGAATGCGGCGGCAGGCTTTTACCCGTTGAATTTCCGGAGAAAGCAAATGAGATCACGGGAAATCCAGCCCTTGCCGAGGCATCGGTTCCGGCGAAGATGTACGTGGGCCAGGCCGCGAGGATCTCGACGTTCGGTCATCGCACCGTGCTCGTCGCGCGCAGCGATACACCGGACAGTGTGATTGAAGCTGTGGTAAACTCTGTTTTGGACGACCTCACGAACCTCAGAGGCAGGCATCCGGCGTTCCTTGAACTGAACGCCCGTGAGATGGCGAGCGAAGGTCTCGCCATTCCACTGCACCCGGCCGCTCAGGCTATCTACCGCGAACGCAGACTCTTGCCGTAGGAACGCGAAAAGAGCCTGCTTTTCGCTCTGTCCGTCGCCCTTTGCTTGGAGTATCTTCCGGCTATGACAGGTAAAGACATAAAACCCATCCACGTGGTGGGCGGCGGAATGGCCGGCAGCGAAGCCGCCTGGCAGACTGCCGAAGCGGGCGTGCCGGTGATTTTGCACGAAATGCGCCCGGTGGTGAAGACCGACGCCCACTCGACCGAGGGCCTTGCGGAACTCGTCTGCTCCAACTCCTTCCGCTCCGACGACGCCATGAACAACGCCGTTGGCCTGTTACATGAGGAAATGCGGCGACTGGGCTCACTCATCATGTCCGCGGGTGACGCCCATAAGCTGCCCGCGGGCGGCGCATTGGCTGTCGACCGTGACGCCTTCTCGCAGGAAGTGACCCGCCGGTTGGAGGCGCATCCGCTGGTCAAGATCGAGCGTGAGGAAATTGGGGGTATACCGCCCGAGGACTGGGACTCGGTGATCCTGGCGACCGGCCCCCTCACCTCGCCGGATCTGGCCGAGGCCATCGGCAAACTGACCGGCGAGGAGTACCTGGCCTTCTTCGACGCCATCGCGCCGATCGTCTACAAAGACTCGATTGATTTCGACAAGGCCTGGTTCCAGTCCCGCTACGACAAAGTGGGTCCCGAGGGCGACGGCGCCGACTACATCAACTGTGCTCTCACCCAGGAGGGCTATGAGGCTTTCATCACGGATCTGATTGAGGGTGAGAAGACCGACTTCAAGGAGTGGGAGGCCTCGACCCCCTATTTCGAAGGCTGCCTGCCGATCGAGGTAATGGCTGAGCGCGGCCGCGAAACCCTGCGCTTCGGTCCCATGAAGCCGGTCGGACTTCAGGATCCGCGCAGTGATCGCCGTCCCCATGCCGTGGTGCAGCTGAGACAAGACAATGCTCTTGGGACGCTCTACAACATTGTCGGCTTTCAAACCAAACTGAAATACGCCGAGCAAGTCAGGGTTTTCCGATCCATACCGGGGCTCGAGAACGCTGAGTTCGCGCGGCTCGGCGGTCTGCACCGGAACACCTTTATCAATTCGCCGCGTCTTTTGGACGGCAGCATGCGTTTGAAGCCCTCCCCGCGGATTCGCTTTGCCGGTCAGATCACCGGCGTTGAAGGCTACGTCGAGAGCGCCGCGACGGGCCTGCTTGCCGGTCGCTTCGCGGCCGCGGAACGGCGCGGGGAACAAGTGGTTCCTCCCCCGCCGACCACCGCACATGGCGCTCTGCTCTCGCATATTACCGGCGGTGCGGATGCCAAGACCTTCCAACCAATGAACGTCAACTTCGGGCTTTTTCCACCGCTGGAGAAGGTAGAAGGCAAGAAGATCAAAAAGAAGGAGCGCAAGCCGGTCATGGCACAGCGTGCCCTCGATGACCTGGCGGAGTGGTGCGCAAGGAGCGCAGTCGAAGCGGCCTAAGCTGACCGGTAAATACTTGCCGTTTCGCGCGTCTTGCCGAAATCCTGCATTGGGTTCGTGCGGTTTCTCGGGTTCTCGCGATGCCCTTTTATCTGTAATTCGATACTTGCGAGTGCGCTCTAGAAGGTTCTTTTTAGAGTAGGTTTACATCCCCCAGCACTCGTAGGCGGGCGGCCGTCGGGCGGCGTTTAGCCGCCCGCCTTTTTTTAAGATGTCTCTTCAGAGCTTTCAAATTTTTACTGCTGAAAAAGCGGTCGTTCTGCAGCTACTCTGTCTTTGTCCCGGCAACGCCTGCGCGGTTTAAAAGCGGCGAAGCAGATAAGCGATGAAGACCTTGAGGGCCAAGCTATGGTTCGGTCTCTGCGCATTCGGGTCAAGAGGATCCCAGCCGCAGCGCGCAAGCTTTGTGAGATGTTGTTGAGCGACTGTGGCCGGTAAAAGAGCCGCAAGCGCTGCGCGGCTGAAATGCCCTCTGGCTTTACGGGCGGCCTTCAAGTGGCCCTTCGCTTGCTCCGCGATTTCCTTGGTGATCCCGACGATGGCATCGTTGCGGCGGAGCTCGAACAGGTCGCTTCTCTGCAGGCCATGCTGATCAATCAACGCGCGGGGCAGGAAGATACGCTTTTGCGCCGCGTGAAAAGGAATTGCCCTCAGAAGACCGATCATGGCCCAAGCCGTGCCGACGTGTTCCGCAGCCTGAAGTGCGGTTTCCTCGCGCACGCCCAGGATCATAGCCGCCAGCCTGTTCACTGTGCCGGAAGTCCCCGCAGCATAGTTCTCGAAGGCTACGAAATCATCCAAGGGGGCGTCTTCGAGATCCAGCTCCCGGCAATCGATGAGTCGATCGAAGAGCTCCCGCGGCAGGGCGTACTCATGCACTGCTGCGCCCAAAGGCTCGACAACCGCGTGTTTACGGGGTGTTCCGGCGTAGATGCCGTCAAGAGCTTCCCGCCACCATTGCAGCCGTATCCGGCCCAACATCGCCTCGCTCACCACCTCGGCGGTTTTGGCGACTTCCAGGTTAAAGGCGTAGAGCGCAAAAAGCGCCTCCCGGTGCGTTGAAGGCGCGAAAAGTGAGGTCAGGAAACGTTCGCGGTCGTGCGTCCGCACCTCCTGGCCACAATAGGAAAGCGAAGCCGCCGTCATCGAAAATTTCGCTGTGATGAGAACATCGGGCGACTATAGGCAAAGATGCTTCCCGCGCAACGGACAAGCTGTGCTTGGAAAGCGCCTGGGGAACCAAACACCAAGTTTTAGAATTATTACCATTAACAATTGACGGCAACGGCACGGACGCTATCTTCCTATCAAGTTTCAAATCGACAGTTGCGCAGGCCTCTGTCACCAGCAAACCAGCAAACGACGAATTACAAGGAGTGCATAAGCATGGCTTTCGAGCTTCCTCCCCTTCCCTATGCCGACAACGCTTTGGAGCCGCATTACTCCGCGAACACCTTCAGCTTCCATCACGCCAAGCACCACAATGCCTACGTGGTCAATCTGAACAACCTGATCGGTGATTCGGATTTGGCCGGTAAGTCGCTGGAAGACATCATCATGGCAACCGCGAACGACGACAGTAAAGCCGGCGTGTTCAACAATGCGGCACAGGTTTGGAACCACACCTTCTTCTGGAATTCCATGTCGCCGAACGGCGGCGGCCGTCCAAGCGGAGCACTTGCCGCAAAGATCGATGAGGATTTCGGCAGCTTCGATGCCTTCGCAGAGAAATTCAAGGCTTCGGCAACCGGCCGCTTCGGCAGTGGCTGGACTTTCCTGGTGCTCGATGGCGGCACGCTGAAGATCGTTAATACCCTGAATGCCGGTACGCCCATGACCGACGGCCAGACAGCGCTGCTGACCATCGACGTCTGGGAACACGCTTATTACCTGGATTACCAGAACCGCCGTCCGGACTACATCCAGACCTTCCTGGACAAGCTGGCGAACTGGGATTTTGCGTCGGCCAATTTCGAAGCGGCCTAAGGGATTCGCTTCTAGGCGCTTTTGACCGCTCGAGGCTGTGATAACCGCTGAGGATCTCGCGAAATACGATCGGTCGAATGGTTGAATGAAAAAGGGGGCTTTGCCCCCTTTTTTTGTCTTATGCCTTGAAAGGATTGTATCTTTTTTCCATTTTTTCGTTTCGAAATACTGGACGGCTGCGCGTTTTGATCGTACAGGTGCTAAATATGTGTCTTTATTGAGCAATCGGCGGCCTGAAATCGACAGCAACGTGAGGACGTCCCCGTGACTATTTTCAGAACGATCTTTTTTTGCGCTTCCGTAATTGGCTTGGCGGGATGTGCCACTGAGCAGGCCTCTAACGAAGTGATCGAGGACCAGTTAAGCGGTCCGGAATTTCGGACCGTCGAGACCGAGCAAGGTGTCGTGGTGATGCTGGTCAATCCACTCCTCTTCGAATTTGACAGCGACGAATTGACTGAAGAATCCCGAGGTCCGATTGCCTACATTGCGCGCGTTCTCAACACGCCGGGAGTCGTCTCACGCCAGGTTCACGTCAATGGTTATTCCGACAGTGTCGGCAGCGAAGAATACAATCTGGCGCTCTCGGAACGCAGAGCCGAAGCGGTGGCCAAGGAACTGGTCTATAATCAAGTCGCGGCGGAACGCGTGCTCTATAACAGCTTCGGCGAAGCCAATCCCGTCGCCCCGAACGTAACGGACGACGGCACCGATAATCCTGAAGGCCGCACACTCAACCGGCGTGTCGAAATCGTTATCTTGAATCCGTGATCGCGCGGTGGCCTCGCTCTCTCAAACTAGGCTGACTCAAGGGGCAGTTATTGATAGGTCGTCTTTAATGCTCGAGCGAAACACCGCGATCACCATTGGGCGCAAGCATGGAGTCAGGAAAGGTCGTGTTTTCTGATTTTTGGTACGGTCTCGGTGTGTGGGGTTTTACATATCTCATTCTCGCGATGCAGCTTCGGTTCGGATTTCCACCAGCTTATCGATCAGCACCGTCGATTCCGCTCATTCCAGCCACGTGGTCGCGTGATGACGATGAGGTTGAGAGAGTCATCAAACTGATTTTTCCGACTTTCTTTGCAATGTTCGCTGCAATGATCCTCTTTATCGCCACCGAGTGGCTGGGTTTCATGGCATTTTTCGGCGGGTTAGCAGCTTGGACCGGACTGCGGATAAGACAGGATCTCCTGAAAACGATCGATGGACCGGTTTCCTGGCTTCAGAACAAGTGGACTTTGAAGTGGCCGATGCTCGTGTTCGACGCTCGGACACTGACTCTAAGTCTGGCGTTTTTTGCGTTTGTAGTACGTTGACATCTCTCAATCGTAGATGAGTCAGGTAAGATAAGAGCTCTCATCATCCTAAGGCGTACGACCAACAGCTTTTCTGATCAGTCTTACTCGACCGCGATCAATGCCGCCGCCACGGCCCGCCCCTCGGCGAGCAGAACATTGTAGGTGCGGCAGGCAGCGCCGGTATCCATCGGCTCTATAGCGATGCCTTTTTCCCGCATCGCACTTCGAAGATCGGGTGGCGGCATGAGCAGTTTGGGGCCGCAGCCAAGCAGCAGAACTTGAACGCTTCCTTCCTCGATCACCGGAGAGAGAGTTTCGAGGCTGAGGCTGTCGAAGTTCGTGACCGGCCAGGGTTGGCTGCGCTCTGGAAAGACCAGGACGGACCCCTGGAACTGCGCGCCGCTGATCTTGAACTGCAGGTCGCCATAGCTTTCAACGACCTGCCGGTCTTTGGGCACCGCGAAGGAAACTTCCATCTATCCCTCCCAGTCTAAAGCGACCTGGACCAGCGACCCGGATTAGGAAGCCGCCGGTGCTGCGTCTCCGGTCTCATCCTTGTCGTTGCTGCTGGTTACACCAGCCCGGATATTCATGAAAGAGAGCATCGGCACTGCCAGAGCAACCGAGGAGTAGGTGCCGATAATGACGCCCCAGATCAGCCCAAGGCTGAAGCCGCGGATCACCTCACCACCAAAGATAAAGAGTGAGAACAGGGCCAGAAGCGTGGTGACCGAGGTCAATATCGTCCGCGAGAGCGTACGGTTGATCGCCATGTTCAGGACTTCAACGATCGGAAGCTTCTTATACTTCCTCAGTTCATCTCTTACGCGGTCGAAAATAACCACAGTATCGTTGATGGAATAGCCTGCAATGGTCAGGACCGCGGCCAAGGTCGAGAGGTTGAACTCCACTTGTGTCAGCGAGAAGAAACCCACGGTCGCGATCACGTCATGGACAAGTGCGGTGAGCGCCGCAGCCGAAAAGTGCCATTCAAAGCGGAACCAGATGTAAAGCCCGATCGCGGCCATGGCGAGAACCGTTGCCAGAAAACCGGCTTGTTTCAGTTCGCCGCCGACTTTCGGCCCGACAAATTCAGTCCGCCTGTACTCCTCCACCGTGTCGTTCAGAGCTTCTTTAACGATCTGAATTGCAGCTTCCTGAGCGCCTTCACCCCCGTCCTGCCGCTGGATGTTGATCAGAACGTCGGTCGGTGCGCCAAATTCCTGAAGCGTCACTTCCCCGACATCCAGTGCGGAGAGGCGGCTTCGAAGATCGCCAAGGTCAGCCGGTCCGTTAGTCCGCACCTCAAGCAGAATACCGCCCCGGAAATCGACTCCGAAGTTCAGGCCCAGGGTTGCGAAGGACACAATCGAGCCCAGCATGAGAAACGCCGAGAACGCGAGGAACAGCTTGCGTTTCGAGAGAAAATTCAGCTTGGGGGCGACGGGAAAAGCTTTGATGAGTGCCATGATACGCCTCCTATATGCCGAGCGCTTGCGGCTTGCGGCGGCGCAGCCAGGTCACAATAAGTAAACGGGTCAGCATGATCGCGGTGAACATCGAGGTCACCAAACCAATGGACAAAGTCACGGCAAAACCCTTCACGGGGCCTGAGCCGAATTGGAGCAACAGCATCGCCGCAATCAGGGTCGTGAGGTTCGAATCGATAATGGTGGTCAAGGCGCGGCGGTAACCGGCATCGATTGCCGAGATGGGGCTGCGCCCGTTACCGACCTCCTCGCGTATCCGCTCGAAGATCAGCACGTTGGCGTCAACCGCCATGCCGATGGTCAGCACGATCCCCGCAATACCGGGAAGGGTCAGGGTCGCCCCGAGGACCGAGAGCGCCGCGAGCATCAGGACCAGGTTCATGACGAGCGCGACATTGGCCATCAGTCCGAACAGGCCGTAAATCACCGCCATGAAGATAATGACCAGGATCAGCCCCAGGACACTGGCAAATTCACCGGCGAGAATCTGATCCGCGCCGAGGCCCGGCCCGACCGTGCGTTCCTCCAGGAACTCAAGTGACGCGGGCAATGCACCAGCCCGCAGCAAAAGTGCCAGATTCTGGGTTTGCTCGAGGGTGAAGCTGCCGGAGATAATGCCGCGGCCGTCCAGGATCGGCGATTGGATGACCGGCGCAGACACGACCTTGTCATCGAGAACAATTGCAAAGGGCCGTCCGACATTTTTCTGTGTGGCATTGCCGAAGCGTTGCGCACCGACGGAATCGAAGGCGAAACTGACCACCGGCTGCCCGTCCTGGAACGTCGCTTGGGCGTCGGTCAGGTTCTCACCGCCGACAATCACGCGTTTCTTGATCACATAATTGCGGGTGCCGCCTGATGCATCCGACTCGTCGGCTGGAAGGATCTCGGATCCGGGAGGGGCGACAGAAGCAAGAGGGTTAGCGTTTTCGTCAACAAACCGGAAACTCAGTTTAGCTGTCTGCTGCAGCTTCGTTTTTTGCTCTTCGGTGTTCTGAACACCTGGCAGCTGAATCAGAATCCGGTCTTCGCCCTGGCTTTGGATCGAGAGTTCGACCGTACCCGTGGGATCGAGGCGCCGTCGGATGACCTCGATCGACTGCTCCAGAACCCTCTGGCGCCGCTCGACCTTGACCGCATCCGGGTCTTCAATGGTGAACTTGCCGTTGCTTTGTGTGATGAGCGATTGGGGTGTCAGATCGAACAGAATCTCCCGCGTCCGGGCGATGTTTTCGTCGGTCGGCTCCGTCAGGGTAAACACCACGGACTCTCCGGCAACTCCAAGCTCCCTGTAGCCGATGGCGTCGGGCCGGGCGCGCCGGAGATCTGGGCGAATGGCATCAACCAGGTTTTCGCGCTGTTCAACGAAGACGGAATCGATGTCGACCTCGAGAAGCAGATAGGAGCCGCCCTGCAGATCCAGCCCAAGATTGACTTGGTCTTTCGGCACCCAGGACGGGACTTCATCAAGACTCTCGGGTTCAAAGAGGTTCGGAGATGCGAATAAAATACCGCCGATCAGCACCAAGAGAGTGAGAATGACCTGCCAGCGAGGAATGTGGACCATTGCGCGGAAAACCCGAAGTTGTTCGTTTAGCTTTTGGAGTCGGCCGATTCGCTGTCGTTGGCAGCCTCGGTCTCTTTGTTCTTGGAGCCTTTTTTGCCGCCCTTGGCCTTACTCGCGGAAGACTGGTCCGAAACCGGCTCGGACTTGGATCGGACATCCTGGATCATCGAGCGGATGACACGCACCTTCACTTCCGGCGCAATCGTCACTTCAACCTCGGCTTCGTCGACCACTTTAGAGACGGTGCCAACCAGGCCACCGGCGGTCACGACCCTGTCGCCACGGCGCACGGCATCGATCATCGCTTTGTGTTGCTTGACTTTTTTCTGCTGAGGCCGAATCAGAAGAAAGTAAAAGACCACAAAAATCAGAATCAGCGGCAGAAGGCTGGTCAATATATCGCCACCACCAGCAGCCTGTGCAAAAACCGGCTCTACGTACATCAAGAAAACTCCCCTACTCGCCGGCTCCACCTGCGAAGCCGCAACGCTCTCGTTTCAACCCTTTGTCGGAGGCGCCGAAAGGTCTACCCCCCTGAAAAATAGCAGCCGGACTATAGCCGTACCTTGACGAATTGCAACGCCCGTCAAACCTGGGGCCGTCCCGCTCCATGCGCTTTGTATCAATTGACCTGGGCGGGGCCCATAGCTAGGGTCTCGGCCGGTCGGGAACTTATGTTCCCATACAGGTGACACAGCCCTGTTTCCGCGGCATTGGATCGGTTTTTTCTTCCTACCCGCCAGCCGGGGTTCTCTCCATATTGGTTTTTTTGGCGGCATTACCATGAGCGATAGCAAAATCGACGATTTGATCCCCCTTCTCACGCGGGTTGCCACAGCCCTTGAACGCCTTGCCCCGCCTGAGCAGCAGTCGGATTCCCTTGCGGCTGAAGACGCTTTCGTCTGGCATGCGGAACATGAGAGACTCGAGGCCATCGCCAAGGTCAGCCGGGTTGAATTCGAGCTTCTTCAGGGCATCGACCGCCAGAGCGACATCCTGCTCGATAACACGCGGCGGTTTGCACAGGGCTTTCCCGCCAATAACGCCCTGCTCTGGGGCGCGCGCGGAATGGGCAAGAGTTCCCTTGTAAAGGCGGTCCACGCCACGGTGAACCGTGAAATCAGCGACAATTCAGAGCCCAAGGCCGCGCCTCTGGCGCTGGTGGAGATCCACCGGGAGGACATTCCCTCCCTGCCCCGCCTGCTCCAGCGTCTGCGGACATCCGCACGCCCCTGTATCCTTTTTTGCGACGATCTCAGCTTCGATGGCGAGGATTCGACCTACAAGTCCCTGAAAGGTGTGCTTGAGGGCGGGATCGAGGGGCGCCCGGAGAATGTCATCTTCTATGCCACCTCGAACCGCCGGCACCTCATGGCGCGGGATATGATCGAGAACGAACGTTCAACGGCGATCCACACTTCAGAGGCAGTTGAGGAAAAAGTGAGCCTTTCAGACCGGTTCGGCCTGTGGCTCGGGTTCCATAACTGCGATCAGGACACCTATTTCGCCATGGTCGAAGGCTATGCCGCCCGTCACGGCCTCGAACTCCCGGTGGAGCAGCTGCGCGCCGAAGCCAGGGAATGGTCGATTACCCGCGGCAGCCGCTCGGGCCGCGTCGCCTGGCAATACATCCAAGACCTCGCCGGCCGCCTCGGAAAGCGCCTCGATTAGATCGGATTCACAACGTCGATAGATCGCATTCGGCGACTCCCTCAACACCCGATCTGATCGCGCGTTTGAGCGGATGATGACTGATCAATCCGAGAGCGAAGCCTGCTGCGGACCCAACAGCTTGCGGGGGTCGACGGCGCGCGTGCCTTGCCGGATCTCGAAGTGAAGCTGGGGTTTTGAGACATTGCCACTGCGTCCGACCTTGGCGATCGCTTGCCCGCGTTTGACGGTTTCGCCCCGTGCGACCAGGACTTCGCTCAAGTGCGCATAGGCGGTCACCCATCCATCGGCGTGTTTGACCAGCAGGAGGCGGCCAAATCCGCGCAGTTCGTTGCCTGAGTAGGCCACGACACCGTTCTCAGCCGCCCGCACGATCGTGCCTGCGGCAGCCTCGATGTTGATACCGTCATTGTGCACGCCGCTGCCTTTGCTGCCGAAAGAAGACAGAATTTTGCCGGAGAGCGGCCAGCGGAACTTGCTGCTCGAGCGTGGCGGCGGTTTTGGAACGCCCGCAGCCGGGCGGCGTGACGGTTTTGGCGGTTGGACACGTGCCATCTGCGGTTTCGCAGCGGCTTGAGGTGCCGGCTTGGCGCTTGGGCGCGGTTTTGCAGCCGGTACCGGTGCGGGCCTTGAGGCGCCGCTTGCCGTTGAAGCCTGTGCCTGAGGAGTCTGTGCCTGAGGAGTCCGCGTCTGAGCAGTCTGTGTCTGAGGAGTCTGGGTGCCGGCCGGGGCTGTGGGCCCTGGAGGTACGGGCTGGGGCGTGGCTGCAGCAAAGGCATTCCTTGTCCCAGGCAGATCCAGGACCTGGCCAACCGAGATCCGAAACGGCGGCGGGATTTTATTGAGTTGAACAAGGCTGTGAATATCGATGCGATATCGCCTCGATATCGCATAAACCGTCTCCCCCCGGGTCACGATATGTCTCGAGGGCGTCGGTAAAACCAGAGTCTGACCGGGTGCGAGTTTATAGGGCGGCCCGAGACGGTTGGTCTCTAAAAGCGTACGGATCGGGATATTGTGCTTCCGGGCGATCGAAAAGACGTTTTCGCCCGGCTGCACGATGTAAATGCCGGACTGAGCCGGAGCTGCTTGAAGTGGCGCGGTCTGTCCGCTCTGCGCAGCCTGCGTCGGCGCGGGCGGGACGGGCGCCGGCCTCTTGGCCGGTGTCGGGACAGCCGCTGGGCGCGGATTGCGCCTGGGCAGAGGCAGTGCTGCCTCTGTCGCCGGCCGGCGGGGTGCTGCATAGACTTGGGGCGGCGGGGAGCTTGGCTGGCGCACCAGGAACTCTGCGGGAACTGGCGGTTTGCGAAGGGGAATTGGCGCCGGCTCGGGCGGTGTCGGAAGCTGCGAGATCGCGGTTCCTCCCGCACAGGCGGCCAGCAGAAATGCGGCCAGAAAGGCCGCAGCGCAACCCGCCCATCTGTGGGATTGAGCCCTGGACTGACGCATCATGTTCCGGACTGGGCGGCCTTCTGCGGTTCCGCAGCCGCTTCCGGTAATTGGCCTTCGATCAGCGGGACGAATTTAACATCTCCCAGACTTTCCTCGAACACGCCGTCTTCTGTTCGCTTCAAACGTACCAATTCTTGCGTCCGGCTGGAACGGGAGATCGGCAGGATCAGGAGCCCATCCATCGCCAGCTGGTCCACGAGGGCACCGGGGATCGAATCAGCAGCGGCCGTGACGATGATCCGCTCAAAGGGTGCCTGTGCCGGCCAACCGCGCGAACCGTCCCCGATATGTGTGGTGATATTATGCAGCCGCAAGGCTGAAAAGCGGCTCTCAGCGTTCCGCATCAGCTCCCGATAACGCTCGATTGTATAGAGGCGCCTGCAGAGGCGGGAGAGAATCGCTGCCTGATAGCCCGAACCGGTCCCGATCTCCAGGACCTTCATCCGACGAGTGACCTGCAAGGACTGTGTCATCAGGGCAACGACCTGCGGCTGGCTGAGCGTCTGGCCGTTGCCGATCGGTAGCGTGCGGTTGTCGTAGGACTGATGCTGGAACGGCGGCGGCACGAAATCCTCGCGCGGGATCCGCTCAATCGCGGACAAAACATGGGTGTCCGCGATGCCGCCACGGCGTAGCTCCATAATCAGGCGGATTTTGCGGGCGGCTATGGTCACGCAAAGAGATCCGACAGCGGTTGCATGGATTTCTCATGGGTGAGATCGAGATGCAATGGCGTAATCGAGATTGCCCCTTCCTCAATCGCGGTCAAATCAGCGTTCACACCCGAACTGGAGTGGCTCAAAAACTGTCCGACCCAGACGTAGGGGCGTCCACTGGGGTCAACCCCATCAACCAGATCAGTCCCGAGATCACGCCGTCCCTGGCGGCAGACCCGAATGCCCGCAACCTCATCCGGGGTAACGCTTGGGAAATTCACATTGATCAGCAGTTCAGGCGTCCACGCCATCGTTGCCAGCCGGCGCACGATATCGGCGGCAAAACGTTTTGGCACATCCCAGGAAATCCGCTCGTCCTTGCTGCGGACCTGGCTGAAGGCAATCGCGCGGGTGCCCAGCAGAGCCGCTTCCATCGCCGCAGCAACCGTGCCCGAATAGGTCACGTCTTCGCCCAGATTGGCACCGTGATTGATCCCGGAAAGCACGAGATCCGCGGGCCGGTCTCCCATCAAGCGTTTCATAGCCACCAGCACGCAATCGGTCGGCGTGCCATCGATGGAATAACGCTTGTCCCGCAGCCTGCGGCTTCTGAGAGGCCGCCGCAGGGTCAGAGAATGGCTCGTTGCCGACTGTTCACTCTCCGGTGCCGCAACCCATACGTCGTCTGAAAGTTCCCGCGCGATGCTCTCCAGAGCTGCCAGACCCGGCGCATGAATGCCGTCGTCGTTGGTAACGAGGATTCTTGCTCCCGTCAGATCAAGGCTTCCATTAGTCATTCGCGCGCAAGACCTCCATGCCGCCGGTGTAGGGGCGCAGGGCTTCGGGGATCACAATCGATCCGTCTTCCTGCTGATAGTTCTCGATGACCGCGATCAGGCAGCGCCCCACGGCCACGCCGGAACCATTCAGCGTATGGACAAAAGAAGTGCCCTTCTCGCCCGCAGTCTTGAAGCGCGCTTTCATGCGGCGCGCCTGAAAATCACCGCAGGTCGAACAGCTGGAAATCTCACGGTAGGCCTTCTGTCCCGGCAGCCAAACCTCAATATCGTGGGTCCGCTGGGCACCGAAGCCTGTATCGCCGGTCGCCAGAACCATAACGCGGTAAGGCAGACCAAGGCGCTTCAGCACCTCTTCGGCACAGCCGGTCATGCGCTCCAGCTCCGCATCGGACTCCTCCGGATGCACCACCGAGACCAACTCGGTTTTTTCAAACTGGTGCTGCCGCAGCATGCCACGCGTATCTTTACCTGCAGCCCCCGCTTCGGAGCGGAAACAGGGCGTGAGCGCTGTGACCCGGATCGGCAGCTCCTCGGCATCGAGGATGCTGTCAGCAACCAGGTTGGTCAGAGGCACTTCCGCCGTCGGGATCAGCCAAAGGCCGTCTTCTGTGCGAAAGGAATCTTCGCCGAATTTCGGCAGCTGACCGGTCCCGTACAGCACCTGATCGCGCACCAGAAGCGGCGGAATGACCTCAGTATAGCCATGCTCGCGGGTGTGCAGATCCATCATGAACTGGCCCAGGGCGCGGTGCAGGCGCGCGATCGCTCCGCGCATGACGACGAACCGCGATCCGGAAAGTTTGGCAGCGGCCTCAAAGTCCATGAAACCAAGGGCTTCACCGACTTCAAAGTGCTGTTTCGGCTCAAATTCAAAGTTCCGGAGCTCGCCGACCGTCCGCAGGCACAGATTCGCCGACTCGTCCGCGCCGTCCGGAATGTCGTCCCGGGGCAGATTGGGAAGTCCGGAGAGAATAGCCTCGAGCTCTTCCCCGCTCGCCTTTTCGGCTTCTTCCAGCGAAGCCATCCGCGCTTTGATGTCCGCCACCTCGGCAATCAGAGACTCCGCGGACTCGCCGCTCTTTTTTGCCTGACCGATGGATTTGGAGGCTTCATTGCGCCGGGTTTGCAGTTCTTGCAGTTGCGTCTGTGTTTCGCGGCGCGTGCCGTCCAGATCGATGATGCGGCGCGCCATCGGGTCTAAACCCCGCCTGGCCATACCGGCATCAAAAGCGTCTGGATTCTCACGGATCCATCTCAGGTCGAACATTGGCTCTCTGATCGTTTGTTAAGGGTTATAAACCATACCGATGCCTGACTTATAAGGCGTCGAATGAGTCACGTCCATGCCCTTGCAAAGAGATTGCAGAGGCATCTTGGAAGGGAATTCCCGATTGTGCCGCCTGCGACTTTTACGCGGAACCGTCGCTGTCTTCGGAGGCTTCCTGCTCGGCCCGCTTCTTCTCGACCAGGCGCGCGAGGAGAATGGAGACCTCGTAGAGCAGGATAATCGGAATGGCCAGCAGAAGCTGGCTGATGGGATCCGGCGGCGTGAAGATCGCGGCAACGATGAAGACACCCACAATGGCATATTTGCGCTTCGCCGCCATACCGGCGGAGGTCGCGATGCCGACCCGGGCCATGAGAGTCATCAGGACCGGAAGCTCGAAGCAGATCCCGAAGGCAAATATCAGCTTCATGATAAGCGAGAGGTACTGATCAACCTTGGTTTCCAGCTCAATCGCAAGGGTGCCTTCCGTCGCCGTCTTTTCGAAACTTATGAAAAACTCAGACGCAACGGGGAAGATCACGTAATAAACCAGCGCGCCACCGATGAAGAAGAGGATCGGCGTGGCGATCAGGAACGGCGCGATCGCGGTTTTCTCGTTTTCGTAGAGCCCCGGCGCGATGAAGAGCCAAATCTGGGTCAGGAACACCGGTACGCAGAGGAAAGCGCCCGCAAAGAACGCCACTTTAACATAGGTAAAGAAGACTTCGGTCAGGTCGGTAAAAATCAAACGCCGAACCTGACCGGAACTCTCTTGGGCTTTGAGTACATCCGCGAGCGGCTGGGTCAAAAACTCAAAGATGTTTTCGGCAAAGGCAAAGCACAGCAGAAACGCGACCAACAGCAGCACGACGCAAATCAACAAGCGCTTGCGCAGCTCGATTAGATGATCGAGAAGCGGCATTTTGCTCGCGTCTATCGAATTCTCAGCCACGTTCACGCACTCTGTTTGGAGGGGTCGGTCTCTGCCCCACCTGCACTGCCACTGCTGCCGGGTCCCGCGCCATCAGCCGGGGCCGTTGGCACGGCGGGCGGCGGTGTCACGGAGTGCGCCGGCGCGACCTGCGCGGGCTGTTTTACGATCGCCGCTTGAGGTGTTTCGTCCTGCTCACCCGTTTCAACGTCATCGACAGCGTCCGATTTTGCAGTCTTTTCAATGTCTTTGATCTCTTCCTTCACGCTTCCCGTTGGGTCAATCGCGTCGGACAGCATCTTGTTCGGACTGAAATCACGCGTGGCGTTCAGCGCTTGACGCGCATCGTCCAGATCGGCTTCACGGACAATATCGTCCAGTCCGGACTGGAACTCACGCGCAAGGCCTTTCGCTTTGCCGAACCAATGCGCAACCTGTCGCATGGTCCTTGGAAGTTCCTTGGGGCCGATGACGAGGAGGGCAATAACAGCCACAACCCCCATTTCGGCCCAGCCAATATCTAACATAGCGATCTGCCGCGGATTACTGTCGAAGTATCATTGGGGTTAAACCGGCTTCAACCGTGTTAACCGTTCGCGGCTTTATCTTTTTCCGCGACGCTCGAAGCGGCTTCTGTCGACTCACCTTCAATCGCTTTTTCAGCGGTTGTGTCGTCGTCTTTCTTGCCTTCTTCCTTAAGGCCTTTCTTGAAGGCCTTAATGCCGGAGCCCGCGTCACCCATCAACTTACTCAGCTTTCCGCCGCCGCCGAAGAGGACGAGAACAACGACAAGCACAATAAGCCAGTGCCAGATACTAAACGCACCCATTCGGAGCTCTCCTCAGAGGTATAAAACCAATATTGTTTCGAGGGCGGACTATCGCAAAAACATTAGCCTGCCGCAACGCTTCTTGCGCATACCCACTAATTGGTGATGTTCCTCGGAAAAACAAACGCTTGGCTGCGATCAAGGTAAACATCGAGCGCTTCACCCTCCGCCGGCAGGTATCGGCCGGGGATGCGCGCGTGCCAGTGAAGAGGATGTCCCCGGTACTGAACCTCTTGCGGCTCCGTCCCGCCTTCGCCTGCCGCTTCGCTGCCGTCATCGAGCTTAAGGTGCACCAGACTGCTCCGGCCGAGCATGCGTGCCGCGAGAACCGTAGCCGTGTTGTCCGCAGGTTCGTTGCTGCTTCCCGGCGTTTTCAGGCGCAACGCCTCCGGGCGCACCAGAACGCTGACCGGCGTGCCCTCGGCCATGTCGGTGGTCGGAATCGACCCGAAGGGGGTAGCGACCTGTCCTGCATGGCTTACGCCTTCCAACTCATTGGCTTCACCGAAGAAAGTCGTCACAAAAGCGTTGCGGGGCGCGAAATAGAGGTCGCTAGGCCGTCCCTCCTGCTCAATCCGGCCGTCACGCATCAGGGCAATCCGATCCGCCATAAACATGGCCTCTTCCGGATCGTGGGTCACCATCAGCGTTGCCGTCCCTGCGTCCTTGAGCACGTGCAGGGTCTCATCCCGGACCTGGTGCCGCAGCCGGGCGTCCAACCCCGAAAAAGGTTCGTCCAGCAGCATGATCTTGGGTTGGGGGGCCAATGCCCTGGCCAGGGCAACGCGCTGCTGCTGGCCGCCTGAGAGCATATGGGGGAAGGCTTTCAGGTAGCCCTCCATACCGACCTGGGTCAGCGATGCTCTTACGCGCTCCGCGCGCTGATCGGCTGGCAGAGCCGAGATACCGAAAGCAACATTGTCGGCGATCGAGAGGTGTGGAAAGAGAGCAAAGTCCTGAAATACAAGACCGATACTCCGCTCTTCGGGAGCCAGATTCCGATGCGGTTCTCCCACCGTCTTGCCGTCAATCAGAATACGCCCCTGTTGAACCGCTTCCAGCCCGGCAGCTATACGCAAAGCAGTGGTTTTGCCACAGCCGGACGGGCCGAGAAGGCACAAAAGCTCGCCGGGTTTCACGGACAGCTCTATATCGTCGACCGCTCGAACCTCACCAAAAAAATGGCTGACATGCTCGAACTTGAGCGCGTCCATAAACTCTCTTTCGTCGAAATGGGGTCATAGACCCGAACGCCGGAATCCGCAGCGGAATGCCAAAAAATACCGGAAGCCGGTGTTTCTCCGCCGAAGACGTCGAGCAGAGGTAATGCCGCTGCGAATAAAAATCAATCTCTCAAAATGCCGCACAGCGTCATTTCGGCATGGGGCTACTGGTCACAGGTCACTCCGCAGGTTTTGGGTCCTGCAGCCCCCTGGCGTCCATAACCGCATCATGAATGTCTTCCAGGATGACTTCGACCTTGTCGCTGTCGTTCGCCGGTGTCTTCCCGGCGGCAAGGCTTTTGGCCGTTTCTGTCGTTTCGTCGGTTTCGGGAGCTACGACCTCAGATAAAGGCTCGCCGAAGTCTTCCGGCAGCAATTCGGTCGTTTCCTCCTCGTCATCCTCGTCTTCATCGGCGGTATCAACGCCTTCATCACCGGTTCCAAGAAGAACCCCGCGACCGCCAAGGGCGGTGATCGCGGGCCGGCTGTCCAACAGCCCGGCGGCTTTTAGTTCTTCGATGCCAGGAAGGGAATCAACCGAGTCCAGGCCGAAGTGATCCAGGAACGCATCCGTCGTGCCCCAGGTCACCGGCCGTCCCGGCGTCTTGCGCCGCCCCTTCAGCTTGATCCAACCCGCCTCGAGCAGGGTATCCAACGTGCCTTTCGAGAGCGCGACGCCCCTGATTTCCTCGATTTCTCCGCGGGTTACCGGCTGATGGTAAGCCACGATCGAAAGGGTTTCGACCGCGGCGCGGGTCAGCTTTTTCACGGCCGTCGCCTCGATCTTCATATAAGGCGCGAGATCCTGGGCCGTACGAAAAGCCCAGGCGTCTGCGATCTGCAAGAGGTTAACACCACGGTTTTCGTAGAGCGCTTGAAGCTCGAGTATCAAGCCATTGATATCGGCGCCCTCCGGCAAATGCCGCTTTACGTCTTTCGCGGTGAGAGGCTTGGCCGAGCCGAAGAAAATCGCTTCCAGCAAGCGCAATTGATCAAAACGTTCGTTCATGACCGGTCCCGGATATCTTCATCGACGCCACGGAAGTAGATCTCTCCGAACATTCCGTCTTGCCGGATCTGCAGTTTGCCCTCACGGCAGAGTTCAAGCGAGGCAACAAAAGTGGTCGCAACCGCCGAGCGCCGGACCAGGGGGTCCCGTAAATCGGCGGGCAGGAAGGAGCTCAGCGTTTTCCAGTTCGGCGTGGCGCCCAGCAGCGTTGTGAGGCGCTGTAGAGCATCATCGACTGTGTAGAGCTCGGTCGCTTGAATATGCAGGCTGGAAACCTCGTTGCGCACCCGGTTCTTCGCATAGGCGCGCAAAAGCTCAAGCAAGGACACATCGAATGTGGTCGTCGTTTCGGTGCGTAGCTGCTGCGGCTCGCCGCGCACGAAAATACCCTGGCCCAGGCGCGGACGCTCCGTAAGCAGCTTGCCAGCTTTCTGCATGGCTTCAAGACGTTGGAGCTGAAACTTAAGGGCCGCGGCCATCTCAGCGCCGCTGGGTTCATCGTCTCCGGCGGGTTCGGGCAGCATCAGGCGCGATTTAAGGTAGGCCAGCCAGGCAGCCATGACCAGATAGTCCGCGGCCAGCTCCAGACGCACCTTGCGGGCTTCGCGCACGAACTCCAGATACTGATCGGCGAGCGCCAGGATCGAGATCCCGGTCAGATCGACCTTCTGATCCCGGGCGAGCTGGAGCAGGACGTCAATCGGGCCCTCATAGCCGTCCAGATCGAGAATCAGCCCGTCGCCCCGCTTGGGCTGCAAGCCGGAATCCTCTTCGAAGGCGTCTTGGCCGTCTGTTATGTCCTCAGTCTCGGACACCCCTGCCCCTCTAAATATCGCGCACGTACGCGCCTGCACCCACAATATCTACAATAAGCCCGCCAGTGAGTAAAAAAATCTAACGAGCACTTCAATCGGCGGCCATATGATCCAACCGATGACATTGACATACTGGCCGTACTGGCCTGCCAAAGTTGGGAGAAGGATCAGACCGATCAAAATAAAGAAGCCAAAGCGCTCGACGGAGGCCAAGCGCACAGCAAGCGGATATGGCAGCAAGCCTACAGCGACTCTTCCACCGTCAAGCGGCGGCAAAGGCAGCATATTGAAAACGGCCAGTATAACATTGATAAAAATTGCATTTCTCAAATTTTCCGCGAGCCAATCCGCCGATAAATCGGGGAATAAAGGCAGCAGGTGATAGAGTAACGCGGCAAGAGTCGCCAAGATGATGTTCGCTGCCGGTCCCGCCGCTGCGACAAGCACCATGTCCCGCCTCGGGTTATGGAGCCGGCCGAATTTCACAGGAACGGGTTTGGCCCAACCGAAAAGGAACCCCGCCCCGCTGAGCAGCAACATGGCCGGCAGGATCACTGTCCCGAAGGGGTCTACGTGCCGTATTGGGTTAAAATTAACCCGCCCTAAGCGGTAGGCAGTATCGTCGCCGAGCTTCCAGGCCGCATAGCCGTGCGCCGCTTCGTGGAAAGTGATCGCCAGTAGAACAGGCAGCGCCCACACCGAGATGTCGTGCAAAAGTGACGAAATGTCCAAACTCTATTCCTCATTGCGCCCTGTGCAGATACTTCGTACCGCCTTGCGACAATCCCAATCAATTCAGAGAAGCTCTATTCGCTGCCGAGTATCTCGTTTAAGCGCGCACGGGCCTCTTTGAAAGCGAAATCCTCGGCATTGCCGAGGCGCTTGTCGGCCGCCATCGCCCGGTTCCGCGCTTCTTCGCTCATAATCCGCGAATTGGCGGCAACTGCCTTCATCTCGTCGGCTTTGCCGTTGCAATGCAGCGCAATATCGCAGCCTGCTGTCATGGCCGCCGCGGTCCGTTGGCCCAGATCGCCCGAGAGGGCTTCCATGGAGAGGTCGTCTGTCAGCAGCAGGCCCTTGAAGCCGATATAGTCACGGATGACCTCTTCCATCACTTTCGGCGAAGCGGTCGCGGGGCGGTCGGGATCCACGGCCGTATAGACCACATGTCCTGTCATCGCCCAGGGGGCATCCGCGCGCAAGCGGAAAGGCTCGAAATCGGTTTCTTTCAGCTCGTCCAGCGAGGCCGTGACAACCGGCAGCGACAAGTGGCTGTCGACCATGGCCCTGCCATGGCCGGGCATGTGTTTGATCACGGGCATGACCTGCGCCGAAAGGCAGGCATCGATGCAGATTTTTCCAAGTTTTGCGGCCACTTCGGGCTCCGAGCCAAAAGCGCGGTCGCCAATCACATCGTGCGCGCCGGGGAATGCGAGATCGAGCGACGGGATACAGTTGACGTTCAAGCCGACGTCTCTGAGCTCCGCGGAGAGCAAGAGCGAATTCAGGCGCACGGCCTCTTCCGCAAGCGCAGGGTCTTCCTCCATGAGGCCACCCAGGCGCCCTGGCGCCGGCGCAGCCCGCCAATGCGGTGGCTTTAGCCGGGTCACCCGGCCACCCTCCTGGTCCACCAGGATCGGCGCATCCTCGCGGCCGATCGCCTCCCGCAGGTCGTAGGTCAGGTGGCGAAGTTGCTCCGGTGTCTCGCAGTTCCGCTTGAAGAGGATGAAACCGAAGGGATTGGCGTCGGCAAAAAAGTCCCGTTCCCAGTCACTTAGAACCGGCCCTTCACAACCAAAGATGACGGCGGATGTGTCCGTAGGCAGCGTTTTCATTTCGGTTAACGGCGCTTAACCAAACAGTCTTGTTTGGCTGCTTTCAATTGGGCGCAGAGATCCTGTGCTGTCGCCTTGGTCGGAAAAGGTCCGGTCTGCAGGCGATAGCGGGTTCCGATCCCGTCGATCTCGGCTTTTTCCACAATTGCTTTCATTTGCGCGAGTAAGCCTTTGTTTGCGTTCTGAATTCTCTGCCACTCGGTAAGGGCAAGCGCTTCCGAGCGCAAAGATGCGAGCTGCAGGACATAGCCGCTGTCCGTCGGAACCTTGGCAAGCTGTGTCGCGGCAGGCTTTGGAGCGGCAGGCTCGGGCCGTGCCGCAGGTTTCGGTGCTTCAGCCACGACAGGCGCCACAGGCGTGGGCTTGACGGCCGGTGCATCCGGAATTGCCGAAGCGGCAGACGGCGCCTCGGCGGCTTTTTCCGTCTCCGCCTCGGTTTTTTTATCCACCGATGCGTTTCCGACTGTGCTGGCCGCTGATGTGCCTGCTGTGCCGCTACCTGTGCCGGAGGTCACAGCGGATTCGGCCGTGTCGGAAAGTGCCTCGGCATCATCGTTTAACCGCGACGCGGAGTCTGCATCGCCCTCTTCAGTGACAACAACGGGGGCGTCTTCGTTGTTTCTGAGGGCATTATCACTATTCGTTGCGCTATTGCTGGAAGCCAACGGCAGAGGCGCTTCGGGCGGCGGGAGCAGGCGTTCGACCTGTGGCTTCTCCGGATCGGGGTTCAGGATCAACTTGTCCTGATGCTCAACCTGCATTCCGCCAGGATTCTCGGGCTTCGTCTTTACGGGTTCAGGGTCAGCCTGAATGAGTTCCACGGTCTGCTGACGATCTGACGATGTCCCCGGATCCAGGAAGGCAAACCAGACCACGCCGCCAAAGGCCGCGAGGATAACAAGCGCTATGCCAACGGGCATGAGGCGGGAACGGCGCCTTTGGTCCCGCTCGTTGTCAGCCGTATCTTGAACAAAATCGTCCATCTCTATTCCTTGGTCATAGCCGGGGTCATAGCCGGAATTTCGGCCCGGATCTAAACTTTCGCCAGCAACTAACGGCCTTGCCGTAGCCGGCGCCTCAGCCCGGGGGCCAGTCTTCAAACCGTCCAGAGCGCGTTCGAACCTGCGAAATGCATCCGAGCCGCGATCGACCGGCACTAGTGCATCTCCTCAGCCGGTTCGACACCGAACACCTCAAGACCGGAGGCGATCACCAGCGCAACTGAGCGCACCAACGCCAGCCTTGCCTGCGTCAGTTCCGGTTCGCCCGGGCGGATGAAGCGCAGATGGGCATTATCGTTGCCGCTGTGCCAAAGTCCGTGAAAAGCAGCCGCAAGATCATAAAGGTAAAAGGCTACCCTGTGAGGCTCATGCGCCTCCGCTGCGCTCTCCACCAGCCTGGGCCATTCGGCGAGCAGCTTCATAACAGCAAGCTCCCCCGAGTCGGTCAACAGCTTGAGATCACTGGAGGCCAAGGATACATCATCTAGTGCCAAACCGGAAAAGACTTGTGCGGCTTCACGAGCCACCGAGCGCGAGCGGGCATGGGCGTAATTCACATAGAAAACCGGATTGTCCCGGCTCTTCTCGAGAACGTTTTCCAGATCAAAATCCAGCGTCGCATCGTTCTTTCGGGTCAGCATGATGAAGCGCACGACGTCCTTGCCGACTTCGTCGATAACCTCTTGCAGCGTGACGAAATTACCGGAACGCTTCGACATTTTGACCATTTCGCCGCCGCGCATCAGCTTCACGAGCTGGCAAATCTTGACGTCCAGCACACCCTCGCCGCCGGTCAGCGCCGAGACCGCGGCCTGCATCCGCTTCACGTAACCGCCGTGATCCGCGCCCCAGACATTGATCATGGTACGCCCGCCACGATTAAACTTATCAAGGTGATAGGCGATATCGTTTGCGAAATAGGTCAGACTGCCGTCCGACTTCAGCAATGGCCGGTCGACATCGTCGCCGAATTCCGTTGCCTTGAAGAGGGTCAGCGGCACGGGCTCCCAATCATCGGGTTTCTTGCCTTTGGGCGGCTCCAGCACGCCAACATAGACGAGACCCCGGTCTTGGAGCGTCCTGATCGCGGCTTCGACCCCGCCGTTCTCAACCAGATTGCGCTCCGAGGAGAATACGTCATGTCTCACGCCAAGAGCCGCGAGATTCTGGCGCACCAGATCCATCAGCGCGTCAATCGCGAAGCGCCTCACCTCGGGCAGCCACTCCTCCTCCGAAGTTTTACACCACTTTCCGCCGTCTCGCGCCGCAAGCGCCTTGCCGACGTCCTTCAGGTATTCGCCCGGATAGAGCCCTTCAGGAATCTCACCGATGTCCTCGCCGAGCGCCTCCCGGTAGCGCAGAAACGCGGAACGGGCCAATACATCGACCTGGGCACCGGCATCGTTGATGTAGTACTCGCGGATAACGTTGTAGCCCGCCTTGGCGATCAGAGAAGCCAGGGCGTCGCCCACCACCGCGCCCCGCGCGTGCCCCACGGTTAGCGGGCCCGTCGGATTGGCGGAAACAAATTCCACATTGACCGTTTGACCGGCCCCAATCGTCGAATCACCGTAGCGGGTCCCTGATTTCAGGATATCGCCCAGACAACCGCGCCAGACATCGCTGTTCAGCGTGACGTTAATGAAACCCGGTCCGGCGATCTCAACCTTCTCGACCGATGGCAGATCGCGCAGGCGTGTTGCCAGGTTTTCCGCCAAATCACGCGGCTTCTGGCCGGCCTGTTTGGCCAGAACCATCGCGGCGTTGGTCGCGATGTCGCCGTGAGCGCGTTCGCGCGGTGGCTCCGCTGAGACGCGGGCAAATTCGAGACCATCGGGCAGCTGACCGGCCTGTGTCATATCTCCAAGCGCGGTGAGAATAGAATCTCTGAAGGATCTAAAAACGTTCATTTTATTGAATTTCTAGCCAATTCGATATGTTGGGTCAGTCAGTTTCCCTGACCAGCGGTCGAGGCTTCCTGGCCGATCAGACGCTCATGTTGTTGCATTGCAAAACGGTCAGTCATCCCTGCGATATAGTCCGCGATCAGCCGCGCCCTGCCCTTTTCGTCGAGACTTCCCGTTTCGTCACGCCATTCGTGCGGCAGCGATGCCGGGTGAACCTGAAAATGCTGAAAGAGGTCTTTGACAACCCCTTTGACCTCGTTGGTCATGCGCATCACGCGATCGTGGCGGTACATCCGTGAAAAGAGGAATGAACGCAGAACGCGCTCGTTCTCTCTCATCTCTTTGGAAAAGGCAACGACAGGATGGCTCAATGCCCGGATATCCGCCGCTTTTTGCGGCGCAGCCGCATCCAGGCGGCGCTGAGTTTCCGCCAAGAGGTCGTTGACCATGCGATCGATCAGCCGCCGGACGGATTCGTGAATCAGGCTGGTTTCATCGATTCCGGGATAGGTCTTAGCGACATGAGAGAAAGTAGGTCCAACCAGCGGGATTTCCTGGAGGTCTTCCACTGTGAAGAGCCCGGCCCGCAATCCGTCATCAATATCGTGATTGTTGTAGGCGATATCATCGGCCAGGGCGGCAACCTGTGCTTCCGGTCCGGCAAAGGTTCCAACCTCCAGATCGAAGTCCCTGCAGAAGGCGGCGATAAAGCGCCCTGCTCCTCCCTTTTTTGTTTCTTTCTCACCGGCGTTGGGACCTTCCAGGGGACCATTGTGCTTTACAATGCCCTCCAGGGTCTCCCAGGTCAGATTCAGGCCCCTGAAGTGGGCGTAGCGGTTTTCGAGATCTGTAACGATGCGAAAGGTCTGTTCATTGTGGTCGAACCCGCCATAGGGCGCCATCATGTCACCCAGAATATCCTCACCGGCATGGCCGAAAGGCGTATGTCCCAGATCGTGCGCCAGCGCGATCGCTTCCGCGAGATCTTCGTTCAAGCGCAAAGCCCGGCTGATACTCCTGGCAATCTGAGCAACTTCGATGGAATGGGTCAGACGCGTACGGAAATGATCGCCTTCGTGATAGACGAACACCTGGGTCTTGTATTGCAAACGCCGAAATGCGCCGGAGTGGATCACCCTGTCCCGGTCCCGCTGGTAACAGGAACGGGTCGGGCTTTCCGGTTCGGCCACGCGGCGCCCGCGCGATTCGCCGGGATAGCAGGCGTAAGGCGCCAGATTTGCTGAGGAATCCAACATGCGCGGACACTAACGTTTCCGACCGCGCAGACGCAACGGCAGAACCGCAAGAAGGACGGGTTTTCACAACTTTGTCTGACTTTAGGGACAATAGCTGAGAATCCAGGTGATGAATTGACAGTGCCTAACTTTTTCCTAAATAAGGAAGTCTAGATTTTGCTGTCACGAGCCATAAGAGCTATAGTGGCTGGAGATTAATTCGGAGGAATTGGAATGAGCGACGTCCTCGATGTCGTCAAGCAACCTGAAGTGACCCTTTCCGCGTCGGCGGCCAAGCGAATCGCCTGGCTGATCGAGCAGGAAGATCAATCTGATCTGATGATGCGGGTTTCTGTGTCCGGAGGCGGTTGCTCGGGCTTTCAGTACGGTTTCTCGTTTGACGACACCTTCAACGGGGACGACAGGCGCTTTGAGCGCGACGGCGTGTCCGTTGTCATCGATGAGACTTCCCTTGAGCTTCTTGGGGGCGCGGAGATTGATTTCGTCGAGGACCTGATCGGCGCTTCTTTCCAGATCGTAAATCCGAATGCGACCTCTTCCTGCGGATGCGGCTCCTCTTTTTCGATATAAACCCAGACTGTTGCCGGTTTTGCCTGGGGTCGCGTTGGTGTGTTTTTTTATGCCGGAGCCATCTTCAGTTCTTTCACAATAAGGGTCGCTGACAGGCGGCCTTCCTTTTTTGCGGGGGCACATGGTCAAAATAGCGACCTGGAACGTCAATTCGGTCAACAAACGACTGCCGAACCTTCTTGAGTGGCTTGAAACTGCCAAACCGGACGTGGCGTTGCTTCAGGAGCTCAAGTGTGTCGAAGACAAGTTTCCACGCCTGGAAATCGAGGCCGCTGGTTATCAGGTCGCCCTGACCTCGCAGAAAAGCTACAACGGCGTCGCAATGCTGTCCCGCCAAGCCATTGAAGAGGTTCGGATCGGCCTGCCCGGCGATGACAGTGACGAGCAGGCGCGTTACGTCGAGGGCAGAACTTTCGGATTGAGGATTGCTGCGCTCTATTTGCCCAACGGCAATCCCGTCTCGAGCGAAAAGTTCCCATACAAACTCCGCTGGATGGAGCGTTTGCGCAACCACGCCGAGGATTTGCTTCGCAGCGAAGAGCCCGTGATTCTCGGCGGAGACTACAATGTCATTCCCAGCGACGATGACGCCTATGACGCCATCAAGTTTCAGGACGACGCCCTGAGCCGTCCCGAATCCCGTCGCGCGTTCAGAGCCCTCCTTAATCTCGGCTATACGGAAGCCTGGGCAAGCCTGCACAGCGAGCGCCATGTTTACAGCTACTGGGATTACTACGGTCAGGCCTTCGATCACGACAATGGCCTCCGGATCGACCACTTACTGCTCTCGCCGCAGGCGGCCGACCGCCTTCAGAAATGTGAAGTCGACCGGGAGCCGCGCGGAAAAGAAAATCCCTCGGATCACACTCCGGTCTGGTGTGAGCTATCCGAATGAATGCGGCGTTTAGCTGCGGATCCCCACGTCTCATGCCACAGACCGAAGGGCCCTGATGCCGTTTATTCTGCCCCTTGATGACGACAATCCCCGGATCAGGCTTCCGCACCCCTGGGTAAACTGGACGCTGATCGGCCTCTGCTTCACGGTTTTCCTGATTCAGGCCGTGAGTCCGCCCGCTATCGAATTCAATCTCATAAAGACCTTCGGGGCTATCCCCAGGCTTGTCGTGGGCAGCCCTTTCGAGAGCTTTACGTCCATTGGCATGCCGGCCATTGCGAGCATCGTCACCTACGCCTTTCTGCACGGTGATATCATTCATCTGCTGTTGAATATGCTGGTTTTATGGGTCTACGGCGACAACGTCGAAGACTCGATGGGGCACGTCAACTACCTCATTTTCTACGCGATTTGCGGTGTTTTGGCTGTATTCAGCCAGATCCTGATCGATCCCTCGTCCGTAAGCCCGATTATCGGCGCCAGCGGGGCGATCGCCGGCGTGATGGGGGCCTATTTCGTGCTCTATCCCAAAGCCCGCCTGTTGGTCCCCATTTTCATTTTCCCGGTCTATCTGCCCGCGTATCTCGTGCTTTCCTTTTGGATGCTGTTTCAGATTATGGCGGCCTTTCAGGCAGATTCAGCCGTTGCAGGCGTCGCCTGGTGGGCGCACATCGGCGGGTTCGTGGCCGGCGTTGTTCTTATTAAGTTCTTCCGTCACAAGGTGCACTTCGATGTCGCCCCCCACGAGTTGCCAAAGGGGATCGAAATCAACAGTTTCTCGCGTGACCGGAACCCCAAACGGGCGCGCAGCCGGCAGGATGAGAGTTAACCCCGCAGCAGATCCCGGTGCCGATTCATCTCAAGGATAAAGCTGTCGAGTTTCTCGGCGAAATGGCCTTTCTGCATCCCGAGCACCGCGATCCTGTTTTCATCGTCCAAGCGGTCTAGCAGCCGCGTTGTTCCAACCGGAATTTCCCATATTGCAGAGCTTTTCCTGGGGCCATCGTATTGTGGGTCGACGAGGAAGCTGACAACGAGTGTGCAGCCGTATGCCTGAGTAGCGGATCGTATCGTCCAGTGTTCGTCGGCCCACCAATCGGACTCGCCGTCAATCTGAACCACTTGCCAGCCGCTTCGGGTCAGTGCCGCACGTATCTGATCCCGGAAATTCTTCTTTGCAGCCGCAGAATCTAAGTAATCTCTCAGATTCCCAACAAACAGCGCCGTTAATAAAGCGGAACCACGCCAGTCACAAAAATACTCGTTGGATTTTACACAAATCAAGGTTGAATAGCACAATACGGTGACTTCTATAGTTTAGTTAAACGCCGACACTTCCGGTCAGTGACAGCTGCGCATAATCATAAATCTTTAAGGACTGCTGGCTTATACATCGGGGTGCGCTGATGCGCAGTTTGGATCATTGAGTGAGTGGTGGGGGTCATGTCGCAAAGCGTACCTGTCAAAGAGTTTTCCGCGGAGCGTGAGCTTCGTATGCGTCAGCACAGTCGCCTGCTGAACGGCAAAGATGGCGCAGACGGCCAGGCCTTGGCCAGTGTTATGGCGGCCACCGACGGCTCCGGTGTCACAAACGCGGAGATTCTGGAAGCCATCAAGGAGCTTGGCGAGAAGCTCGTTGCCGGCGGTGGTGTTGCAACAGAAGACGGGCTCTGCCCGGACGATGAGAAGACGGCAATCGAAGAAGCCCGTGACGTGCGCATTGAGATCGCACAGATGGTGCGCTCGATCGGACGCGCCAAGGCTGAAATCGCCTCGATCAAGCACCCTCTCGCCAGTGAAGGCGAAGACAAGGTCAATCGGGCTTCGAGCGAGCTGGACGCGATCGTTCTGGACACGGAAACCGCGACCAACAAGATTCTGGCAGGCAACGAGAATATCGAATCGGCGATCAACAAGCTCAACACTACCCACCACGACGATCCGGACGTTCAGGCAATGGCGGAAGACGTTGCCTTTAACGTGATCGAAATCCTGGAAGCCTGCAACTTCCAGGACATCACAGGCCAGCGGATTACCAAGGTCGTCAACACCCTGCGCTACATCGAAGACCGCATTCTGGCAATGATCTCGATCTGGGGCGTGGAAGCCTTCAGCGACCTGCCGGTTGAGGTTGAGGACGAGCGCGAAGGCGACGATGCTTTGATGAACGGCCCGGCCATCGCGAATGAGGGTATCTCACAGGACGACATCGACGCACTGTTCGATTAGGTTGGGAACTCCTATTCTTTGACGGTCCTGACGATAAAATTATGTTTTCTGGCAAGGAGTTAAGAGCGGAGCGATGCCGCATAGATCCACCGGGCATCGTGACCCCATAGCTGAAAGACGGGCGACACGACGCTGTCCAGAACGTGGTTCCCAGAACTCATAATCTTATCGCCTGGGGACCACGTCCCGGATGGGTCGTATTTTGCCTGGTTTTAGGGGCGTCGACCCCTCTCACCGGGCCTACAGGCCCGCTTTCGAGACCACTCCTGCCTAAAACCCGGCAAAATACGATCAAGACCATCAAAGAATATGAGTCCTCAACCTAATATCCCGAATCTGAAATTCACTTCATTGAATTTCAGATTCAACGGGACACTAACTCATTGAATCTAGTGTGATTCAGTCTCTAAAACTCGCCGCAGATTATGCGGCGAACTTCAGAAACATCACACTAACGCCTGAACTCAAATCTTTCAGAGAAAAAAGGCGGAGGCTTTAGGCCTCCGCCTTTTCTTTTGCTATCACCGGCCCAAAAACAGCGCCGGCTTGCGCATGATCGGATCGCTAAATGTCCGCGAATACGTGCGTTTCGGCTTTCCCGCCCGGATGGGTCACAGCCCCCTCGTAGGCCGGACCCACCGTCTGGGCATAGCGCCAGATTGCACCGGACTGGAAATCGTGCGTCCGGGGTTTCCAGTCTTTCCGGCGGCGTTCCAGCTCTTCGTCGCTAAGATCGACGGTGATGCTGCCTTCTTCCGCATCGATGGTGATCATATCGCCGTCTTTGAGCAATCCGATGGGACCCGCGACAGCAGCTTCCGGGCCAACGTGGCCGATGCAGAAGCCGCGGGTCGCGCCCGAGAAGCGGCCGTCGGTGATCAGAGCCACTTTATCGCCCATTCCCTGGCCGTAGAGCGCTGCCGTGGTGGCCAGCATCTCACGCATGCCGGGTCCGCCCTTGGGGCCTTCGTTGCGGATAACCAGGACTTCGCCTTCCTTATAGCTGCGCTCTTCGACAGCGGCAAAGGCGTCTTCCTCGCACTCGAAGACCCGCGCCGGACCGGTGAACTTGAGTTGCGTCATGCCAGCGATCTTCACGATGGCACCTTCCGGCGCCAGATTACCCTTCAGGCCAACCACACCGCCGGTCGGCGAGAGGGGACTGGAGGTCGGGCGGATAATGTCCTGATCGCTCGGAAAGGTTACCTTTTCCATCTGCTCGGCAATGGTCTCGCCGGTCACGGTGAGGCAGTCGCCATGCAGGTATCCACCGTCGAACAACGCCTTCATCAGGACCTGGACGCCGCCGATCTCGTACATGTCCTTGGCAACATAACGTCCGCCCGGCTTGAGGTCCGCGATGTACGGGGTTTCACGGAAGATCTTGGTGACGTCTTCCAGGTCGAAGTCGACACCGATCTCGTTGGCGATCGCGGGCAAGTGCAGACCCGCATTCGTCGAGCCGCCGGACGCCGCAACGATGCGCGCGGCATTTTCCAGAGACTTGCGGGTTACGACATCGCGTGGACGGATCCCCAATGCGATGCACTTCATCACGGCTTCACCCGAAGCTTCCGCATAGGCATCGCGGGATTCGTATGGGGCGGGTGCGCCGGCGGAATAGGGAATTGCGAGCCCCATGGCTTCAGAGACGCAGGCCATGGTGTTTGCCGTGAACTGACCGCCGCAGGAGCCCGCCGAGGGACAGGCAACACACTCGATCTGGTGGAGCTCTTCATCGGAGATCTTGCCTGCCGAATGCGCACCGACCGCTTCGAAAACATCCTGGACGGTGATGTCCTTGCCTTTATGGCGGCCCGGGAGGATAGAGCCGCCGTACATGAAGATCGAGGGGACGTTCAGCCGGACCATCGCCATCATCATGCCCGGCAGAGACTTGTCGCAACCGGCCAGCCCGACGAGCGCATCGTAACAGTGTCCGCGCATGGTCAATTCAACGGAGTCCGCAATCAGGTCCCGGCTGACCAGCGAAGCTTTCATGCCCGAGTGGCCCATGGCGATGCCATCCGTCACCGTGATGGTCGTGAACTCTCGCGGGGTTCCCGCGGCTGATTTCACACCTTTTTTGACGGCCTGGGCCTGACGGGCAAGAGAGATATTGCAGGGAGCCGCCTCGTTCCAACAGGTCGCCACGCCGACAAAAGGCCGCGCAATTTCTTCGTCTGTCATCCCCATCGCATAGTAGTAGGAACGATGTGGCGCGGAAGCCGGTCCAACCGAAACGTGCCGGCTGGGCAGTTTCGACTTATCGAAGTCGGGGTTGCTCTTGAGTGGCATGACACTCCCTCTGCTGAATCTTGTTATTGTCCACCTCGGAGCTGCCCTTTTGCTGGGCTTGAGCTCCAGAATACCGCGCGCAGAATAGCGATGCCCCCGGCTCCATACCAACATTATTAATGCACGACACCCGGGCGTGAACTGCATGGAAAAGAGGATGCTATTGCGTTGGAAAGACTGTTCAGATGCCAGGATTGAGCAGCAGGCAGAGTGGTCCGGTGGGCAGAGGTGCCAAGAACAATCCAATACCGGAAGTCAGCAAAGGGGCTGAATTACTGAGCATCTATGATCTCTGCGACAGCGTCTTGCAATGCTTTGCCGCAGGTTTGAGCAGATGATTTTGTGTATTGGCCCATTCTCTGTTCAGACCCCCTTGCCTCAGACTTCGGCAAGGCCAATGCGCGGGCTTTAAGTTCAGCGTGGCTCTCTCCATCTATGTAAGCCAAAATAAATGTCATGTCAGACGCTCTAAGCCACTTCTCCGCCTCGCTAATCTGGCAATCGCAGAAGGCTTTGTGCACTGCGTCTGGGTAAATTCTGCTACGTGTGCGCATGACTTGGGTAACGCAGTGGCGATAGTACCTTTCCTGCATATTTCCAGACCAGAATGGCTCGGAGGCTATGGCAGAGTGATTGGTGCTCGGTTTAAAACCGAAAGCGAAAAGCAATACGGCCACAGCAAGCAGATTCATAGCAATCGGGCGGGCAATAGCGCCTTTCATTCGATCTTCCATTTTATTGGGTCTCATAAACCTGGCCCCTGAATGTCTTCCTTTGTTAAGCCCGCATTGAGTGCCACCTTCGCGCATGTTGGAAGAAGGGACGCCCGGAGTTGGTTTATTCGTCCCAGAAACTCTTGTTGTTCCGGTTTTGATAGATCTCTCGTGAACTCCTCCACTTCAGTCCATCCCTTCCGGCCATCGACGGCAGCAAAGTGAACCGTCATATCCGATGGTTGAAGCCATCTCTTCATTTCGGACACCTGGCAATTACAAACAACCTCCTGGATCGCCGATGCTTGCCCCTCGGATTCCTTGATGCAGGAAGCATGAATGCGGCTAACCAGATGATCCGACCATACCGCTTCGGGCGTTGCTGCAGGTTCGTCGAAGCCCCAGTTGAACACGATCCCAACAGTAACAACACCGACCGCAACCACGGCATATCCAATCTTGGTTCTACTTGCTCTTCCCATAGCCTGCCTTCTTTGGCATCGGTCGAATGAACCAGGTCTACTGAACGGCGCGTTCGGCCAGCGCTGCGTCAAGACCGGCTTTAAAGCAGCTTCGCAGAGTCGATTCCCGATAGAGCTCGGTGCGCTCGATAAAGGCGCGCTGCTCGGATCGGGACAGGGTTTTGGATTGGGCGACCATCTCACGCAGGCCGGTTCTTCCCTTCGTGGCTGCCAGAAAAACCGCCATATCCGAGGGCTTAAGCCATCGCTTCATCTCGGCCACCTGACAGTTGCAAACCGCCTGGTGGACGACTGGCGATCGGGTTTTGCTCTTTCTGATTTCTCTTATGCAGGAGGCATGAAATCCACTGACCACCTCTTCCGGCCACTTGGGATCCGACGTGGCCACTGATTGCCGCGTGTTGAGGTTCAGGAGAATGATCGCCGCCGCTGCAGCAAAGATCAGCAGGCTGATCGCTGTTTTGCGCTTATAAAGCCCCTGCATTCGTTTCGCCTTTCGATTGTGCGCGTATAGGTCGAAAGACTATTAAAGACACAATAATGGTTAAGAATTCTTGAGCATAAACGCGCGCAATTTTCTGCCAACAAAGTCTGTTTGGCACCTGAATCATACGACTGCGAGTGGTTGCGAATGCCAGTGTTACGGCTGGGATTGACTCAGCCAGCGAAGGGACATGCAAGAGAGACCAGCATCGATCTTGGCGATTTCCGAGGTTTTGAGCGTTACCAGTTTGTACCCGGCTCTTTCGAGCAAGGCGGATGTTCCCGGAAAACCCTCACCAAGGAAGACATGATCATTGATGCGCAGAGCATTTGCAGCCCCCTCCTCGCCCTCGGGGACAATCAAGGTTTCGAAATCCGAGAACACACCGGACTCTGCCAACCTTTGAGTTGAGAGAATGGTCGTGTCGTCTATGAGAGAACAATCCGACTTAAAGTGAAGGACGTTCGCTGGCGTTTGGACGATTTCACCCTTCCGACCCAGTTCGGCAAGGCAGGACATGAGCGATTCGGCGCCGTCGCGGTCGGTTCGGGCTGAGAGGCCGATCATCACGCGGTCGGAAGTCGTTAGAATATCACCACCGTCCACATATCCTGACGCCAGTTCAAGGACCCGACCAAAGCGGTCGCGCAGGACAGGCGCAATGGCGGCCGTTTCACCCTCCCGGCTGCCAACGCCCGGGCGTAGCAAAATGGCACCCTCCTGAAACACCAGGGCCGGATCTTCGACAAATATAGAGTCCGGGAAGGCTTCCAACGGCTCCAGAACCTGTACCTCGACACCTGCATCTCGGAGGGCATCCAAGTACGCATCATGCTCAGCAACGACGGCCTCGAAGTCCGGATCCTCTTGACCGCCCGCACGCAGGCCCTTCACCACCGACGCCCCTGGTTTTCGGGCAATCGCAGAGTCAAAGTCGAATGCGCGCAGAGGTTTCGCCATTGGTTTCTCTTTCAGGCGAGCGAGCCCGGGATGGCGTCAAGCGCTTCCCAGACGCTCCAGGGCCGCGGCAAGTTTCTCGCGGGATTGCAAGGACTCTTCCTTCCGCGCACGCTGTTCGGCCACCACCTCTGCAGGCGCCCGGGACACGAAGCTCTCGTTAGCCAGCTTCTTGTCCACCTTGGCGATGTCACCCTCGACCTTTTCGATCTCGCGGTTCAAACGCGCCCGCTCTTCGTCCAAATCGATCAGATCCGCCAACGGCAAGGCAAGCGTGGCTTCGTCCACGACAATCTGAACGCAGCCTTTCGGCGCTGCCTCATCGCGCGTTTCAAACTGCTCGAGACGCGCGAGACGCTTGATAATTTCCGCTTGCTCGGCCACTCGCTTGCGGCTCACCTCGCCAGCATCACAGACTAAGACATTCGCCTTAGACGAAGGCGGGACGTTCATCTCGGCCCGAATCGCCCGGATCTCCGAGATGACCTTGATGACCCAGTCGATATCGGCTGTCACTTCGGCATCGATCATGTCTGTCCCCAGATCCGGCCAGGCGGCTGAAATCAGCGGGTCACCGGCATCGTTGCTCAGCGTTTCCCAGAGTTCTTCGCTGATGAAAGGCATGATGGGATGAAGCAGATGCAGAAGCTGTGAGAGGGTCCAGGCCACAGCCGCACGGGTTTCGGCCGCCGCCGCTTCGTCCTCGCCACCAATCACCGGTTTCGTGAATTCGAGATACCAGTCGCAGAACTCATGCCATGCGAAGTGGTAGAGCACGTTGGCGGCATCGTTAAAGCGATAGGCCTCGAAGGCTTTATCCAGATCAAGACGTGCCTGCGCCACCTTGCCGACGATCCAGCGGTTGATCTGCAGCTTGCATGCCCTTGGATCGAACGCGGGATCCAGTTCCGCCCCGTTCATCAGGCTGAAACGGGCCGCATTCCAGAGTTTGGTGGCGAAGTTGCGATAGCCCTCGACCCGGGATTCGGACATTTTAATGTCTCGACCGGGCGCGGCCATGGCCGCCAGGGTGAAACGCAGGGAGTCGCAGCTGTATTTTTCGATCAGATCGAGCGGGTCAATGACGTTGCCCTTGGATTTAGACATCTTCTGCCCGTGCTCGTCGCGCACGAGAGCATGGATGTAGACCGTATGGAAGGGCACATCCTCCATGAAATGCAGGCCCATCATCATCATACGCGCGACCCAGAAGAAAATGATGTCAAAGCCGGTGACCAGCACATCGCCCGGGTAGTAGCGGGCAAGTTCCGGTGTTTCCTCGGGCCATCCCAGGGTCGAGAAAGGCCAGAGCGCTGAAGAGAACCAGGTATCCAGAACATCTTCGTCACGGGTGAGTTCGACAGCTTTGCCGTAATGAGCCTCGGCGGCGCCATGCGCAGCTTCTTCCGTCTCTTCGACGAAGGTTTTGCCGTCGGGACCGTACCAGGCTGGGATCTGGTGTCCCCACCAGATCTGGCGCGAGATACACCAGGGCTGGATGTTGCGCATCCACTCGAAATAGGTGTTTTCCCACTGCTGCGGGACGAACTTGGTCCGCCCCTCTTCAACCGCTTTGATGGCGGGCTTGGCAAGGGTTTCGGCGTCCACATACCACTGATCGGTCAACCAGGGCTCGATCGGGACGCCGCCGCGGTCACCGTGCGGTACCGTATGAGGATGATCATCGACCTTTTCCAGCAGGCCAGCAGCCTCCATATCGGCGACGACAAGCTTGCGGGCGTCGAAGCGGTCCATACCCCGGTATTTCTCGGGCACCTCGTCATTCAACCTGGCGTCCCGGTCAAAGATATTGATCATTTCAAGATCGTGGCGCCGACCGACCTCAAAGTCGTTGAAATCATGGGCCGGGGTCATTTTTACCGCGCCGCTGCCGGTTTCCGGATCGGCATAATCGTCGGCAACGATCGGAATGCGGCGGCCGACCAGAGGCAGGATCACATGTTTCCCGACGATGTCCTGATAGCGCTCGTCCTCGGGATGGACCGCAACACCGCTGTCGCCCAACATGGTTTCCGGCCGCGTGGTTGCTACCACGACATACTGATCACTGTCCTCAATGGGATAGCGGAAATGCCAGAGGTGTCCGTTGGTCTCGGTCTGGATGACTTCAAGGTCCGAAATCGCCGTATGCAGCTTGGGGTCCCAGTTGACCAGGCGCTTGTCTTTATAGATGAGCCCCTGTTGATGAAGCGCGACGAAGACCTTGCGCACCGCCTTGGAGAGCCCCTCGTCCATGGTGAAGCGCTCGCGCCCCCAATCGGCGGAAGCCCCCAACCGCCGAAGCTGGCGCACGATGGTGCCACCGGATTCCGCTTTCCAGTCCCAGACCCGGTTCAGGAATTTCTCCCGCCCAAGGTCATGACGGGTCATACCCTTTTCGGCCAGTTGCCGCTCGACGACCATCTGCGTGGCGATGCCCGCGTGGTCGGAGCCCGGCTGCCAGAGCGCATCCTGGCCGGTCATGCGCTGATATCGGATAAGAATGTCCTGCAGCGTAAAAGTTAACGCATGCCCCATGTGCAGGCTGCCGGTCACGTTGGGCGGCGGCATCATAATGGTGTAGGGGGCGGCGTTGGACTCTACGTCCGATTTGAAGGCGTCAGACTCCACCCACTTGGCGTAATGCTTCGCCTCGACCTCTTTGGGCCGATACGTCTTCTCCAGCATCGCTGGGTCATCCTTTTCATACCCGGGCGGCCAAGCTCCCGCGGAAGCCCCGGCCAGCGGATCGGGCTGTATTTTGTGAGTTTTGCCGGAAAGAACCGACCGTCAGATGAAGTGTTTACCGGTGGAATTACTGATTCTCAACCCGGCGGACCATTTTTTTGATCTCTTCACGAACAATCCGCTCGACCATACTGGCCAAATTCGCGTCCAGCCAAAGCTTGAGCTCGGGTCGCAAGGCTTCACGGACCAGGTCTTCGATCGTACGGCCATCGCCGACCATAAGGGCGCGCTGGGTCAGCGCGGCCTTTGCGATTTCCGAGAGTGCTGTGCTTGCCGCAACCTGAGTGGGTTCTGAAATCAGGCTCTCATCATCGGCAACCGGCGGCAAGTCCTCATCAGGCTCGAGAGCGACGTCCAGTGCCTCCGGCTCTGCCTCTGCCGCAATCTCTTCCGGTTCCGGCTCGGCTTCCGCTTCTCCGAAGTCATCATCGAGAATTGGCTTGGGCTCGGGGATTTCTTCCTCAGCTTCTTCCGCCGGCGCCTCCGGTTCCGCATCTATTTCAGAGCCGTCCGGATTGACCTTTTCGGTCAACTCCAGCTCGTCCTCCTCATCGTCAGCGGCATCTTCTCCGGCGTCTTTGTCGGCATCTTCCTGGGCATCTTCCTGGGCATCTTCCTGGGCATCTTCCTCTGCCGCCTCCGCCTTTCCACCCTCACCTTCCTCGGGATCGTCTTCAGAAATGATCCGCCTGATGGAGGCGAGAATTTCCTCCATTGACGGTTCGTCTTGGTTCTGTTGATCACTCATCGATCAGGTATCCTGGTAAAAAAACAGAGTTAACATCAGTGCAATAGCAAGCCGTTTGCCCCCACGGAATAGCACAAGGTGGTTAACAACGGTTAAAGTGCTGAATTTATTCTGTGCCGGGGGCGTTAATACCGAACCACTTGTTCCGAACGGCACGATAATCGGCTTCGACGTCATAGACCTCGACCGGCAACGCAATCTCACCGGCACTGAGCTGTCCGATCGCCGAGAGGACCTGATATCCGGCAACGACCTCATCGCGCTGGGCGCCGACCAGGCTGACTTGCGCATTCAGAAGCTCCTGCTCGGCATCCAGGATATCGAGAATGGTCCGCGCACCGACCTCATTTTCCTGACGCACGCCCTCCAGAGCAATTTCAGCCGATGCGACAGCTGATTCGAAGGATCTGATCTGGGCACGCGCGGTTTGAAGGTTTTCCCAGGCGGAGACGGCAATCTGTTCCGCCCGGCGGCGCTGCTCTTCAATCTCGACGCGGCGTTGGCTGGAGATCTGCTTCGCGGCACGCACGCGGCTATAAACGCTGCCTTGCTGATAGATCGGAATTGAGACCTGGGCAATAATTGACGCGGAGTCGGTTTCGGTATCCGAGTTGCTGACTTCATCCTGATGAGACAGCGAGCCAACCAGGTTGACCTCCGGATAGAGTTCGCCCTTGACCTGACGGACGTTCTTTTCCGCCGCACGCTCGGTAAAGACGGCTGACGTCACATCAGGGTTGTTCTCGGTCGCAAGGGTAACAACCTCATCCTGAGTGGCCGGCAGGTTAACCGGCACGGGCGGTGTCACCAGGGTTCCCGGGAAGGATCCGATAACTTCCTGATACACCGCACGGCTGGTCGCTAGACTGCCCTCGGCGGCGATCCGGTCAGAAACGGCGGTGGCCAGTCGGGTTTCGGCCTGTGCCACGTCGGTCCTGGTGACCTCACCGACTTCAAAGCGATCGCCGGTCGCCTCCAGCTGCTGACCGATCACGTCTTCGTTGCTGATGTTCAACTCTAGAACGGCCTGATCCCGCCAAACGTCGGTATAGCTTGTCGCCGCGTTCAGTAAGACAGACTGCTCCGTAGAGCGGACAATCTCACGCTGCGCCCTGACCTCGTTCTCGGCGCGTTCGGTCCCGGCAAGGGTTCGTCCGCCCCGGTACAGAGGCTGCGTAACGTCAATATTTGCCGTGAAAGGGGTAAGGTTGTCTTCACTGTCTGAATCGCTGCTATCAACTTCCGAGCGGCGTTTACCAACCGACGTTCCGGCCGTGACGTTCGGCCGCCAGTTCGAGAGCTCCTGCGGGACGTTTTCGTTAACCGAGCGCAACTGCGCGCGGGCGGCGCGAAGCGTCGGGTTCGTGTCATAGGCCTGCGATAGAGCCTCGGGCAGCGTTTGCGCCACAGCGCCCGACGGAGTCCAGAGCATAACGGATGCGAGCGTTGCAAGCACACCCAGTCGGCGGACTGTCTCGGACGATTTAGATTCTGCCGATTTCATTTTCACTTAGCCGCTCCCAAATGCCGTTTCAAAATCTCTGAAGGCTCAAAACCCATCAGAGGAGATATGACCCTTGTCACCAAGATCAAAATACAAACTCGTCTTTTCGTTCGAACCCGCTGAGGATCGGTGTTGAGGCATCGAAAAGCGGCCTGGCGGAGACATTGGCACCAATGCGCTGCAAAAGCGTGGCCCGCCCCACGCCGCCCTCGTCTTGTATCACCGCGGCCAAGCGCCCGCCTTCCGCCAGCTGCTCGATTACGGATGCGGGGACTTCCGCAACCGCCCCACTGAAGAGGATAACATCATAAGGCGCCTGTTTGGCATAGCCTGCCGTCATCTCACCTGTGACGACGACCGCATTATCAATCCCCATATCGTTCAAGGTCTCATTGGCCGTTGCGACCAGTTCCTGGTCGCCGTCGAGACCGACCACCGTTGCCGCAATCTGTGCAAGGATCGCCGTGCCGTAGCCTCTTGCGGCGCCGACCTCCAGAACAATGTCCTCGTTCGTCGGTGCCGCAGCTTGGATCAGCCGCGCCAAAACCATGGGCTCCATGACATAACGCCCATCGCCAATGGCGAGGTCTTCGTCGACGTACGCAATGCTGCGGAGCGTCTCAGGCAGGAAGGCCTCGCGGGGGATGGTCTCAAAGCTCTCGATCACCTTCAGGTCGGTCACCTTGTTGGTCCGAAGCTGGCTGTCCACCATTGTTGCGCGGGCCGCATTGAAATCGGTCATTTCTGTCTCGTCATCTGCTTGCCGTACAGGCACGAAGCCGCGAATCTTCCATACGCGAGGTCTCTGCGTCGTTATATGACGGGCATCGGACGATGACAATCGCTCAGACAGCCTTGGGCAGTACCGATACACCCGAATTCACCCGACCCACTGCGGCCTCGTTAATCGCACTTGACCGCTTGACCCCGATAATCCCTCTCTTTATACCTCGCGTCTCAGTCATTTTGCCTGTGGTTCTAATGCCACAGGTACAGACTGCTGAGGCCCGGTAGCAGAGTGGTTATGCAGAGGATTGCAAATCCTTGTACGTCGGTTCGATTCCGGCCCGGGCCTCCAGATTTCTCCCCGACATATCCGGCTGCCTTGCTTCATAAGAGCTTTTAGGCGAAAGCTTCCCGGAGTCGGGCATCACTTCGGGTGGTGAAAAACCCCCTTCCAATCTGTTTCCACGGGAACGTGATTCCTGCTCGCTCCTGCTCAACTATGCGAAACGGGCGTTTTCATATAAGCTTGCGCTTGGAAACGGTCGGTAAATCTGCTTGCCGGAGACGGGTCTTGTCTGAAACAACACCGGAAACCTGGGATGTTGAGAGAGAGCATTGTGGTCTGTTTGCCCGAGCGCCTGCATCCCATCAGCCGGGTCTATCTTGAAAATTGGCTGTCCGGAGAGCTCTCGACAGCTGAATTCCTGAGATGGTTTCACATGCCGAACTCCGATTATATCGCGGTTGCAAACTGTATCCTGACCGTGGCCGCAGGCGCCTGACAAACAGGTTTCAATGCCTGCCGCGCACCGCAAGCGTCCCGAATGAATAGGGGCCGTCATAAAAAATGAAAAAAAGCCCCCAAACCATTTGCAGCCCTGCAAGGTGTTTGATATAACCCCGCCGCTCCCACTTGGGAGCAACACCGGCCTTCCGGCCCCTTGCCGGAGTCCTTTGTTCCGCGGTAGCTCAGTTGGTAGAGCAGGTGGCTGTTAACCACCTTGTCGCAGGTTCGAGTCCTGCCCGCGGAGCCAATATTTTCAAATACATAGCCAAATTTCTCACCGCCCTGCCTTGCTACAAGTACCCATTGAGTACCCGCGAGCGGAATTTTTCAGGCCCTTTTCCGGGATATCGCGGGATCAAGCGGGACTATCTGGGACGGGCAGATCTCTCTTTTCCCTTATGCCAATAGTGCCGTTTGTGCCAAAAGCTTTTTGGTCGCTTGCAAGCCGCAGAAAACAGCCATTTTCTGAGCAAACCTTTTGGCACAGCCGTTTTGCCAAAAGGTGCCAATAGGTCTCCGGCCTCGCGCGCCCACGCGTACCTCTCGCAAAACTCAGTGGCTTGGCAGGCGGTGAGGCTGGCTTGGGTTTCGGCTCTGCAAGCAATCGGTTGATCTGGGACTTAGACAGGCCCGTGGCCTCGGCTGTTTCCGAAGCAAAGCCTTTAGACTGCGGTGGTGGTTTTCGATATCCGATTTCAGGTGGCGCACCACGCGCCACCTGATCTTCCGCCTGCCGAGCCTCCCAGATCTCCTTGCGCCGCCGCAAATGCTCGCGCTTCTCATCGGTCGTCAACTCCGACCGCATCAGGTTTAACGCTTCTTCGCAGGTGCAGAAGCTTCCGCCTTTAAGCCCCCCCCCCGAAACTCCGCTTTATGGAGTCGGAACCCCCCTTTTTACGGAGTCGGAAAATTCAATCTCTGATTTCCTAAATCATTAGGCGTATGGACTAATCAGAAGTCGGGTTCACTTCTCTTTTTAGGACCCGCAAAACTCCGAATATCGGCGACCTCCGGGTTCACTCATGGGATTGATACAAGACGAACGGAACCGGCTTCCTGGCCTTCGGCTGCATCCGTCGAAGCTTCCAGATCGCGGTATCTGCAGCATGACGCGCTGCCGGTGACATGAAGGCGTCCGGCCCGTCAGCAAGGATTTCATCGATCAGATACATCTCCCTCGTCTCGCAGACTCCGAGATATCGCCGTCGCAATTCCGGGTAGCGGTGAAACCAGGCATTGACCGTTTTTGCAGAGGGCATGTCATGAGCCTTGCAGATCTGCCTGATGCTCTTTCCCTCGCCCAACTCCTCGATGAGCCTATCCGCTACCTGTTGGCTGTATTTGCTTGGCCTTCCGCCCGGCATGGCTTTCTCCTTTTAGGGCCCCCCGAAACTCTTCAGATGGCCGCTTTCTGGCAATCCCCTCGCGCGCCCGCGCGCGCGTAGTGCTTACGTAACTGGCCCTTTAAGGCCCGCCGACTCAATGCCCCGTTTCTGCGCCATGGTGTTCGAATTCGGAGAAATTGGTCTGGGTATCACACCCTACACAATACCACATCAAGGTTGCCTCCTGGAAATGCATGCCGCAAAGGCATCCGCAAAACGGGCAGCACTGCTCTGTCTCCAGATCGGCCCAATCCCAGACACCGAGATACTCGGGAATTGCATCGCTATCATAGCCGACAATCTGAAAGGCGGAGTAGTCGTCAGCCTTGGCGACAAAGCCGTCACGACCCGCCTCCATGAGGACTGGCAGAATGTCGCTGGGCACCAGATCAAACCACTCACCGCGCCCGCGCGTTGCCTCAAAGCGTTTGTGTATCTGCTTCTCAAGCTGGATGGCTTCCGGCGTTTCGATCCATCCGAGCAGCAGCAACTTCAGCGGATTGCCAGTCTGTAGGTTGCGCTTGCGTAGCTCGATGTTACCCCTCGTCATACCGATCTTAATCGGGGAGCAGTTGTTTTCAGCCTCGCCGAGGAAGTAGACCGGCACGTGTTAAGCTCCTTGCAAAGATGTGGGCTATCCAAACCGAGTCACATGCCCGCCTATGCTCAAGACCGCGAGGGCCGTAGATGTCATGTCACGCCAATAATATGACACCCACTGCCTGCTCATGCTTTCTGCCTCTCCGCCCTTTGTTCGATCTCACGCTGTAGCTCGGCAATCCGCCGCTCATACTCCTGTATGATATCCTCCGGGGTGGCATCCACTGGTTTCAGCCCCTTGGGAATCCGCGACGGCGAACAGCTCTGGATCGCTTCCTGACCATGTTCGGCAAAGTCCTCGGCCAAGCTTTCCGTAAAGCGCTTCATGAGATCCGCACGGCGCGGTGTTGCATCGGCCATCAGTAAAGCCCCTCTTGCTTCAATGCGTCCTTGAGCATGGCCGGATCCGCGTCGGAAATCATCATGAACAGCTTCATGATTGGGCCGATTTTGCCGCTGTCCTGGCAAGAGCGATATGTGAGGTTGTGGGCCTTGCGGCTGGCGAAACGTGCGGGGCGTCCGGCAAGATAGAGCTTGGCCGCTCGCTCATCGGTGTCGGGACAGACGAACCACCAGCGAACCCCGCCATAGTGGCATGGCGTCGATTCAAGCAGAGCGATATCTATGGTTGGCCTGCCATTCGCGCCATGGTGCAGATAGATCTTGGAATTGTCCTGGCCGTACATATAGGCCTCGAAGGTGATGGACTGCCCCCAGCCTACAGCGGCCTCGCCTGTGGTCGTGCCGAAGCGATCAAAGGCGCCGGCCTCTCTCAGGTCGAAGACAGATATCTCTGGCGTGTCGTCTACCGTCCGTTTCGCATGCAAGGTTGGTCCGCTACCCCAGCCGCCCAAGTCGCTGTCTCCTCGTTTCCATTTCGACAGGGATTCTAACGTTTTTCCGGCGTCAACTCCAGCTTGCCAACAGTTTTCTGGCCACGACCTTTCGCCAATAAAACAAGCTTTTCCAGCCACCTTTGATTGTGCTTCACTGCCTCCTGCGATGATAGGTAATTTCATTGGGGAATATCGACATGCGAGCACTTGCGATTTGTGCGGCCTTAGCCCTGGTCGTATTGAGCGGTTGCGCTCAAGATCAGAATTCGGGCCCGGCGGCATCGGATAAGAAGACCGGCACGGACTGGCTTTACGAAGAGCTTATGGCAAAAATCCTAAACGACGAGATTGGCGATGCAAGAAGTGGCTCAAACCACAAGAAGGGTGACTTAAACCCATATCGAGAGGGGATACGCGGCTATGCCCACAAAGCTCTGACGGCCTGCCTCGTCTGGGATTATGTGAAGCCGGAAGTGACGTATCGCACGTGGCGAATTAGCGGACATAGGGATTGGTCAGCCGCCGAGTATTGGGCGTTAAAGGGCTGCACTGAAAAAAAGAAACAGCGCCAGCTCAATTGCACCTGTCAGACTATCGACCACGACGATGAAAACGTGCTCGAGGTGCCGCCTGCCTTCCTTGCGGAGTACGAAAAGAGGTTTTCTGCTGGTGCGCAGAATTGAGTGAGATTGCTCCCATCTGCACTGGCTTCTGGAGCTGCGCCTATGCTTACCAGACGTTGGCCGCAGGGTTCCTTGCCGTTTTGGCCGGTTTAGGTACGGCTTGGGTGATTTGGCGGGCAGCGCACCTCCCGGTGCGGGAGGAGAGCAAACGCCAAGAGCGGCAGCGCAAACGCAGGCGAACACATGGGCAGATTGTGCTTATGGGCGAGCTAGCGACAGTGCGGCGGCGGGCCAGTCAGTCGACCGCATCAATACGAGTCATGATCGCAAACAACACTTCGTTAACCGACGCGCTGAAGTCAGGACTTTATTTATCCCTACCCGCGGTTCTCTCCGAGTGGGAAGTGGTGAGCCTTTTCCCTGATGAACTCCAGCAAAAATGTATGGATTTTGCGAACGATGTTCATGAACACAACAACGATGTTGAGCGCGCCGGTGGCGCATTTGGAGACAACAATTTTCGCAGGCAAGTCTTGGGGCGTCTAGGCGAAATCGAACAAGCAGCGGCTGCGTTAAGGACCAACCTCGCTGTAGAGACAAAATCTCCGGTCAAGACAACCATATTGGCTCGCGATTTTGGGCCACCCTCCCCGTAAGATGCCAAGACTGTTCGGATAATTCTGCTTGAGTATGGCTTGCTCTCAGCCTTCGATTTTCTTCATCAGGACAGTGCGGGTCACGCCCTCGCCCTGGACGATCCGGAACTTGATTCGGCGCTTGTCGATGACGGCCATTACAACGTCATGGGTTCCGGCCAACTGCAACGTGGCAACGCGCCTCTCTTGAGGCCATGAATAGTCTTCGGGTTTGCCCTCAAGAATACCTTTCTTCAGTGCCAATGGTAGCCAGGCACCATCCACCAGGAGCGCATCGTACTCCCAATCAATCCAGTCCTTGAATCCTGTTCCCAGCGTATGCGCCAACCCAATGGCGCTGAACGCAAAACCAGCAATCTCAATCATTGTCGCAACTCCTCCGAACTCAGAGGCTCATTCGGCCGCGGGCATTCCGACAGTAACCATTCCTCGAACGCGATCACTCCAGGATGTTGCCGGTGCCGGTCTGGGCAGACCAGATGCCATCCGTTCGCATTCGGTAGATGCACCTATTTAATATTTTTACAGGTAGGGTCCACACTTTAGGAGACGGATTCCATGCAAGCGCGCTAGTTTTTGACACTTGTTTTCTGCCGTCAGTTTTGCATTCCGAAGTTCTTTAGCTTTTGTAGCTTTGGTTGACGCAGACGCGTCTGCTGCAAGTTCATTAACTTCGCTTTCTTTTATACCGACGTCTAAAACGGCATTAATAGCCTCGGCCCGCTTAGTTGCTATTTCATCTTGCCGAGTTTCTTCCCTGTCTTTCGCCTCATCCTCGGCCTTTTTACGCGCAACTGGGTCGAGCTGCTGTTTCAGCACCGCCGCTAAACCTGCGTCCCCCTCATTGGCTTTTGAAAAGATGTCTGCAAAAAACTTTGCTACTTCGTTAGCTTCTTTTTTTTCCGTTAGCGTAACCGTGACTGTAAATGGCTCCAGCGCTTGAAATCTGCGTTCCGCCACCTCTGCATCATTTGCGGCTTGGCGGAAAATTTTTGGGGCTGCGAGAATCTCTTTTATCATTGTTAATTTCTCAGTGATTTCAACGATCTCCTCATTAATCTTTCCAATCTCAATGTTACCATCGTAAACTTTTTCTTTGTCCCCTAACTTTCTTTGCTTGGCCATAACTTTACTCGGGTTCGTTCTTTCGATCCATTCGTCTTCAGCAGCCTTCAACAGACCATCATTGGTCTGACGAAGTATTTCTGCCTTTCTGCTAATCTTTAATTTAAGCAAGGCATCATTGTTATCTTGCCTCTTTATTAAACTATCTTTTAGATCTTGCTCGATCCAGTCAGCGAGCGCGCCAGGCTTTTTTTGAGCCTCTACAATATCCGGTGTTTCTTCTCCAAAAACATCTTTAATTCTTTCAAAAACTTCTGAACGTGACGCTGCAAAAGCATTCCAATTGTTGTTTGCAGATTGGAACACGGTATCATTTAAAGTCGACAATGCTGGAAGCGGCATCCACCCAGTTCCCAGACCAGTACTTACTCCTGTTAGAAGCGGGTCTGTTGGATCGGGGCCTCCATTTGCTTGTCGTTCAGTCAATTCTAGCCCGGTTTGCATACGGGCATCCGCAATAATACTTCCCGCGGCAAAAGCCGTACCACCGACGTCCGAACCCGGTTTGGAGAACGTGAAGGCAATGCCAAGCGAACGCTTTCCGTTACCACCATCCAGCAGCCTTTTGTGGTACTTTATAGTAGCAGTTTGAACTCTAAACGCTGTTCCGTCTGACGAATAAATAAGCTGTCCCTCGTAGTAGAACCAAGGGTCGTCAGCGGCTCCAAATACATTTTTCAACTTATCCTGGACACCAGGGTCTTGAAAAAACTCATCTTTAAATGCAGCTCCTTTGAAGCCTTCGGCGAAATGCCCTCTAACAACAACTAGACAGCCATTTTGTTTCCGCTCCACTAAGTGGTAAGCTGAGGACACAACTGTTTTATCCTGCAGTCTAGCTTTATAAAATCGACCGACAGTCCTTGCATTAAAGGTTTGAATATCTTCTTCGGCGGCTTTATTCAGTGCAGTACCAACGGCGCCCAATCCAACATCAATAGCTGCGGGGATGAGTGCAGCGAGAACAGCAGTGCCAACAGCCGATTCGCGCTCAGCTTCTAATTCCGATGCAGGACATGTAGGCAAGAGGGCAGCTCTTGTCTGCAATATTGCTGATCCAACTTCTTTAGGTGCCGGCGCAATACGTGTGCCGCAACCACTCAAAGTCAGAGCCACCATCGACGCAGCAAAAATGGTCTTATAACTATTAGAAATCTGCCTCACAGGCTTACCTCCCTTCCTATCGAAAGTATTGTTACGGCACACTACTCAAGAATGACCGACTAATTTTTATCGCAATATTTCCGGTATCAACGCTATCCGCGAATTCACAATCTTCATCTGAGCCTTCGCCCATTGAACTCACATGAAGACCAACAAATTCCAATTTCGAATCTGCAGCAGAAAGGGAAACAAGAGGTGCCCCGCTAAACCTCTGATCAGTTTGGCAAAAATGCGCAATACAGCCGTCGACGCTAATCTCCCCGACACGACATTGCCCTCCTGCCAAGACTCGAACGCCCTGATCCCAGGAAAGCGCATTCCGGAGCGCTTCATTTGAGCTAAAACGAATATTACTGTTGTGAAACTGGAAATAGCCAGTAACCGCCGTTGGCTCGCCGGGCACAGCGTCTCGAAGCACGATAGGGCCAGTCGGCATACTTGCATCGATGTCAGACGTTTCAAGAACAATGTAATCGCTCGTTATGCTTATCGGAGATGGTCCGCTCTCAAGATCTTCGATTGGAACTTCTGCTTCAACTTTTGCTCCTACTTCAAGCAAGTTTGGTAGCGAAATCTGGGATAGTAATACGACTTTTGAATTTTCTATTGATACTTCTGTTTTGGGCGTACCAAGGTTAGGATCGAAGAAGCAGTGTCGTGCAGTTACAACCTGATTTGCACTAATTCGTAGTGCCGAACATATCGGTTTGCCGTCGTAGATGAGAAAGGCAACTACATCTTCATACCCTAGGTTCTTAAGTGCTCCTCGCTTGGAAGCATCCAATTCTACTGCCTTGAGGCACTTTTCATCATATTGTTGCGCATACTTAGCTACAGCCGCCCTCACCTCCCACTCAGAAATTCTATCCACGAGAGTCTCAATGGGGTCGACTGCCACATCAATATAGTCTTTTGCATTTCTCCATTTTTGCGTTGCATCTGCACATGCTTGGTCGTAGTTCCCGATTTCTATTATCTCGTCATCAAGTTCAGCAAACCCAGCTCGTCGCAACATTTCCAAAAGAGTTTTCTTTCCTTCGTCTGGGTGCACCTCTCGGAACGGATACATCTCTCCATAGGCAAATGGTCGGTTTACCAGCAAGGCATCTGCTGAAATTGGTATGGAGCCTGAAGCATCAACAGATTCAGTGCTTGAACCTATTCCCAACTGTATCCCCGGAATGTCGGATATCGAGTCAGCCAATGCTGCATCCGGTTGGAAGCTTTTTCGAGTCTGCGACTGATCAATCGACTGGGCTAGTAGAATGGAAGATGTGCGGCTTTCAGAAACTTGTTCTCCCTGCGCATACACTTCGGTTCTCACAAATAACAGCGAGAATGAAAGAGCTAGGCAGAGGTTCATTCGAAAAGGCAACATAACGATTTCCTCGCATCTTATCAGGCATTACACGCACAGCCAGGCGGCTTCCGGCAGGTGTAGCTCCGACTGATGCAGGAGTTACCGCACGCCTTGCCCTTGCGACACATCTTGCAGCACCGCTGGCTGAGCGTTAGATCGTCTACGAGAGACAATTCTATGATTTTGTGAGTACCGGTTTCAGACTGCGGGCACATGGCAAGGGGCTGACTTTGGCTGACAGCCGAAATCTCAGTGGCCGGCGTCCATTGCATGATTTCGGCTGACGCTGCAGACACCTGCTGCATGACGCTGAAGATCACAGCTATCGCGACGAAAACTGAAACGTGAATTTTTTGGATTGTCATCGAGCCCCCCACTCAAATGCAGAGCTCATAGTATCAGAGCACACTGAAAAGTTGAAGCGTTTACTGATTTTTCTCTATAAACATGGGTGTGAATTGGCACGATTAGGTACGCCAAGTTAGGCTATGGAAATTGAGGGAGTTTGATCCGTGAAACGTATTGAGTTCAGTGAAATGACAAACAGGTTGAGGCGAAATTCTAAGGCAGGAGCTCGGACTTTCAGACACTCAGGCTGGCGCCAGAACAGCCCATGTGTATCTCCTAAAAACAGTATGTTACCGGGAATATCAAACATCGGTTTTCCGGCACTGCAAATTTCTTTGCGGAGAACGGCAGCCAACCTGCAGAAATGCCAAAAGACCCATCAAAGCGCCTGCCCGTATGATCCAAAATTGAATAGAAAAGGCACTGTCTGGGTGCTTCTAGATCGTAGGATATCGAGTCGAAAGGTAACTCGTAATATACCCCATCGCTCTCCAGAACCCTAGTTTCACCGCTTTCAAGCGTATGCAAATCAACATATGCAAATATTGGATTTACTGCTTCGCTACAGCTATCAGATGGCGATAACGGCGCTTCAAGGTAAGCATACCGAACACTAACGGATCGATCCCCTGTATTGATTAAAACCACCTGGGGAGACCAAAGCCGCCTGGTCGGTGCATCCAAATCCAAGGCACCCGCATCAAAAATCTGAGTGTCGCTTTATACATCTACGGTCAGCACGCCAACCCGCTCTGTAAGCCCCGAGTTCACACCGATCACTATCGCAAGGATAACGCCTGCCGAGTTTAACCATTCATGAAATTTCATCCGCAAAGCGCTCCAACGGGGACGCGCACATCCCTCACTTCCTTGAGGCGGACTGCGAGCTATGTTGCCGGCATCCTGCCTCCCCCGCGAGAAAGACTGGCATGGAATTCAATGTGAGGCAAATGAGCTGAAGGGTGAAATACGATGGTGTGTGCGCCTTGGCACTAGGCCCTACAAATGATCGTATCTGCCCATCACTGGTAGAAGCTTGATCTAGCTCGTTTATTCACCAAAACCAACATAAACGCGAAAAATAAACATTCAAAGCAATCATAAATAGTTGCCATTTCAATCTAATTGGCATTAAATAAATACCAATCACACAACTAAAAATCGAAATGGGGAGCAAGTCATGGGTGTTACGCTAACCGACGTCACTGTTCACCACCAAGATTGGAATAAGGACAGGACGCTCAACGGAAAATGGATTTCTTTTGCGACTGTTATTAGGCCTAAAGGACTGGAACCTGGCTGGATTTCGAGTACGGGGTCATTGCCCGATATCAATATTACTCTTGAATTGAGCGACGCAGAAGGCAACCAGGCAAAACAGGGGGCGAACGAGCCTGTGGTATGGGTGCAACCTGCACACTTTTCTTATCTTACCATTGCAGATGGCGCATCAGAGGTAAGCCTCGACATAAGGGTGAGAGAGGGTGCAAAAGTCGCCGATAACGATTTGAATTTTACAGTGACGACTCAGTTTTCCGCCAACCAACTTTCATTCATACATGCGCTTCTGGTTGGGGGAATGATTCCACTCAAGTGACAATCTGATGATTCAATTCAAGCGGCCGGATGCACACGAGTGTCACGCCGCAGTAGCTGCTACTTTAAGGTAACGTACTGCCAATAAGCTGAGTGCCTAAGACAAAATCAGTCTCAGCGCCAATCCCGCTGCACTCATCAAGCAAGAGATCGATCGCCTTCAGATCTTAGCCACGGAGAAGCTTAGCAATCAGTAGTCGCGGTAACTATGTCGTTTGCTTGGCATAAACGCCTGCACGAGCTCAACGGCTGTTCGCTGTGCCGGATCTTCTTTCGCCAGCTTGGCTTCCGCCCAGGCGAGCCACTCAGCCACCGTTTGGCCCTCGACGACGGCATCACATTCATTACTGGCCTTTTCTCGCAGAATAGCTAAGAACGATTCAAGCATGCGACAGTTTGCCCAGCTATTGGCGAGATCGTTGAGGCTTGCCCATCGTTCGTGCTCTTCTCTCATGCGCTGCTTACGCTCGCGCTGTTCTTCTGCTTCCAACTCGCGCTCACGCTTCCACTCATCAAGCTCGCGCCGCTGTCGAACTAACACAGGTCCAGCTGCGATAATCTCACTGACAACGAGGAGCAGGAGATCTTCAATTTTCTGATCAGCGGTTTCTACCCACCTGCGCTTACGCGTGTCACCAAAGTGATTGGTAAGTTCAATGCGTAAAAACCCGGTCGGATACAAACCGCTCTGATAGCGCTCTGGACAAGCTGTCCAAACATCTTTGTCGCCGTGATTTCCCTGTCGTGATCGCATCATTTTTTCGACGACAGTGCACTCTACGTCTTCGCCGTCGATTTCAAACACCAGTTTTCCTGTCACTGGTGTTTTGGTGATTTTTCCGCCAGCTCGTTCGACGGCATGCAGTAGAGAGCTGGTTACCTGAAAGCGATACAAATCTCTATCTGTAAGATCGATAATTGGATCCGACACCCAAGCCCACTCGTCAAAGCTCTGTTCACGTTGCTCTCGTTTTCGTTTGAGATCTCTCTCCGTTTGAAGCCGCTTATGCTCATCGATCCAAAAACGGATCTTCGGATGGAGTCTATTGTAATCGCGTGAACTCAGAGTCAGTGGCTCCGCGGTCGCTTTATGATCGGACTCAGTGACAGCCGTTGGTTCAGGGGGCGCAAGCTGCTTCTTCACACGAATATTGACACTGTCCTGAGCGCTTGGCTCTTGCTTTGGTAGCTCTGGCGCTACCACAGGTTTGCCAGCCTCTTTGTTTGTCCAAAAATCATCAGAAGGAAAAGGCACGTCTATGCGATGGCATAAAATTTCCAGCCTTTTGGGGGATACTCCTAAGTCGGCAGCCACTTCTCTCATCGGCGACTGCCAGACTAACGAATGAAGCTCTTCTCTCGAGACGCGTCGCGTTGAACTCAATTGACCGTTTCCTTTTAGCTGGGGTTGCAGCAAATCCCGCAGCCTATTCGGTCAGCATCTCAAGACGAACGCAAACATGGATGGCCTGCCCACTCGTCAGATCCCCTAAGATTACGGCTTTCGACGGGCCGTCTGCAGGAAATCACGAGCAAGCCCATAGAACGTCACTGGACCTACATGAAATCCACCGCCATATCCTCCATAAATTCGGTCATGAATAATGTTCTCGGCCTTGGAATAGTCCGCGACCAGTATTGCGGTTAAGAGACGCTCCAGCCAAATATCTTTGTGGGAACCTGGATACGTCTCAAGGTGTTTTGAATAGAGCTTCTCGATAAGCTCGAGACTGTCGTCGAGAGATCGGATCTCATTGTCTAGCTTTGCTGATTCGTGCTCGGCTTCGGCAATAATCTTATCTACACTCGCTCGAAGCTGCTCCTCATCCCATTCTTCGAAATAGATGTCGCCTTCATAAGCTCTGTTCATCGGAGCAGTCCAAGCTCCGCACGCTCTGAAACTCAATGGTTCCTTGCTGTTCTCTTCGAGGTTTACGATTTTCCAAAACAAGTCGTCAAAGGCGAGCGGCTTGAATTCTAAGTGATAGACGAGGCGCATTGTTTTCGCGACGCTAAGGATGCTGACTGAAAAAAACAAATCGTCAGTCGCCTTGAAAACGAAGCCTCTACTCTGCTTCCAGCCGTGTGTTTTCGCTGACTGCCGAAGAATGGCATTTAGCATTTTGTCCAGATCTGACTGTTTCATACTACCTTCGCTGCCTCTTCGACACCGAGACCGCACTGGCGGATACGGTCGAACTGCTGGACATCGAGGGCGAAAAAGCCTCGGCTCTTAGCCTTGCGGGCCATCAGTCGCCAATCCTTTCCTTAAACCTCACCCCGGCACCTCCGCCGTTCTCCGAAATGAACTCGATTCCGGCAGCTTCTAGGGCGCGCTGAACGGCGTCAACGTTGGCAGCCGTACTAGAACCTGTGCCCCTGTTTTCCATTCGCTGGATCGTGGCCAGACCCAATCCAGCTTTCTCAGCCAGTTCTCTGCTCGACCATCCTGTCATTCCACGAGCACCACGGATCTGCTCAGAGGTTATCATGATTTAAAACGCCTCACTTGTGATTTAATACGTTGCAATTAATCGCATGTGATGTATATTAAATCATAGTAGATCAAATTTACAACACATACGCATCAATTACGTGAAGTTGCATGAAGCAACTTCTTCGCTTAGCAGGTAGCTTTTTCAACTTAGGAGGAGCATATGCGCCCTGAAGACACCCCCGCCGGAAAGGCGGCGTTCGAGACCGTAGACCAATGCATGGCCCTGGCCCGCACTTTGGCCAAGGCGATGGAGGGTGAGGCCGAAGCCCGCAGTGAGGACTGGAACGAATTTCACAGTTATCAGCTTGTTGCAGAGAAGATCGCTGCGCTCTTGGAGACCGCGCACGAGCACGTCGTCAGCGCAGCGGCCAATAGCGAGGTGGCGTCATGAGGGACTTCGATCCAGGACAGGCCATGAAGCGCCTGGAAGGCCGTCTTGCACTGATCTGCATTGCCGCCGAAATCATCACCAACGAGCAATGCCAGCAAGGTTTTGACCTCAGTGCTGCAATCGCAGATCTGGCTCGCGACACAGCCGCCGACTGCTATGACCTGTCTGACACCTACATCGAATACGAGCACCGGGAGAGGCAGGAGCGCCTGGAGGCCGATACCAAGCTGAAAGAGGCCGTCGAGGCCGCGCGGAAGGAAGCTGTGAGCGAAGTGGAGCCACGGATTGCTGCACTGGAAGCGATGACCGCAGAGGCCATCAAAGCTGAAGCCGCGAAGCTGAACCGTAAGCGTAAGTCCGCAGTGAAGCCGAAACGGAAGGCCTCTACAAAAGCGGGCTGACCGGCGTTGCACCGCCAAGCCAGCCCTATCTCAGACACAATTTCTCGGAGCGAGATATGTCACAAGATAACCCGAAGAATACCAAAACCACGAGCGACGAAAAGCCCAGCGATGAATCGTCGATAGAGATGCCTTCGCGGGATATTGCCTTTCATGGCGTAGATTTTCAGCTTGAGCTCTGTGCAGGCATGGCCTGTGTCATTGCCATGACGGCTGTGGCTCTCAACCAAGATTACGAAAACTCGACTTTTCGATCTGTACAGCGCGTCGCCGAGGAACTGCAGGACCGTATCCTGGAAATCAACCAGTTCCTCGACACCTGCCGGATTATCGAGCCGAAAGGGGATGCATCATGACCATTGCAAAGACCATCACAGAAATCGAAGAAGAGCTCTATCTCTGCGAAAAGCTTGCCATGGTCGTCTCTGAAACTGGCGTGTCAAACGAGCAGATTGACGACGAGAACGTTGCCAAGCACTTCCGGGCGATTGGCGAAGTCAGTCTTCACCTCTCCCGCAAGCTGGAAAGCGCCCGATGCCGCCTGGAGGATGTAGAGCGAATGACCCGCCCTGACACCGTAAAATCGAGCCGGGCCACGGCTGACCAGGATGCTCGCAAACGTGCCTTCTCGGCTGTGCAGGACATCGAGCCTGCAGTTGCCACGCTTGAGGCACAGATGATCCTCCTCGATATGGCCATTGAAACCATGATGGGCAGCAGAAGCACCGAAACCGCAGGTGCCGGACTGTCGAACCTGCAAGGCTCGATGAATGCCAGCATTGCCGAGATCAACCGCACCTGGAAAGAAGCGCACGAGGCAACTCAGGCCCTGTCCGAAGGTGTGCAGGCCGAGAAGGGAGAAGACCATGACTGATACAACACCACTCACAACGGCTGAAGCCTTGGCCGAAATCCAGAGGCATCTCGCCGCCCTCAAAAGAGAGATTGAACAGCGGCGCTTTGCTGAGGCGGCTGTTATCTCGATTGCGAACAGCAACGATCTGGTTGGATGCACGACGTCAAAGCCCACCGTCGCGAATGCCGCAATGGGTTTGCTCTACGGCGCGTCGGACACCTTCGAGAAAATTCACGACGATTGGGATGATTTGCTGTCAAATCTCACGAGTGCCGCTGAGGCCTTGGCGCAGTCCGTATCAGTGCAAGAAAGAGAGGTGTCAGAGCCTGCGGAGTCTTCCCGCATCTCGTAATCACAATCCTATCGGCATGCTTGAGGTGGGAGTCACCCCACCTTAAGTATCCTGGTTGGCGAAGCAGCAGAAGGAAGCAAAAAGAGGCGAAGCCTCGCAAACCTATCAATCGTCGTATTTCATCGACGGAAACGGCGATTCGAGCCCAAGCCGTCGCTCCATCCGGCCCACAGTACTCGGTACGAGCCGATCATTGTCTAGCAACCCTACCTCAAGGGTGTATTTCCCTGAAGGCGCCGTAATCCTGAGTACGCTGTCGCTCTTACCAGCCTCGATGACTGTCCACCCCTGATTGACCGTGCAACCTTGTTCTCGTGCCCAGGTTATAAACTCCAGCAGAGTTGGTGCTTGTCCAAATGGCGCCGAAGGCATTCGGACTCACGCACACAAAGCAAAGTCGATACCGATCTTCTCTCCACCTTCGCGAGCGATCTCTTTTGACTCAGCGGCGGCGGCGCAGTCTTCCCAAATCTGCGCGAATTTGCGGGGTGCTTCGGGGACGCCATCAAAAAGCTTACCAGTAAGCCCCAGGCTCGTTTCAGCTTCTAAACCTATAACTGCCGCCATGCGCTGAACCAGCGTTTCCCGATCGGGTGCTTGTGCTCCAATGTCATATTCAACACATTGAGCCACCCAAGCGTCCGCCTCTTCAAACATGACGACCCTCAAGCAATTCGGTGTTGATGCCATATCTTTGGTTCTCCCGTTGCCACCACTTACGGTGGTCTTGGCAATTCGTTAACACTTTGTTAACGAGAATAAAATGGGCACTGAGTGCCTAATTTGTCAACTTCAATCAGAAATTCCCAATTTATCAATCGTTTAAAAACGGAAAGATTTCGTTAACGGTCTAGGCCCAATTGAGAGTCCTTTTTCATTTCCGATAACAGACTATCGCACACTCTACGGGCGAAATTGTCCCTTGGGGGACAGGTTGGCTTTCTTGGGGATCGTATCGACACCAATTTTGCTTGCTCTCAACAAAAGGTGCGGAAATCATGGGCGATGATCGACGACCGCGAAATCTGGACCTGCGCCAACATCCTGATAAAGCGATACGGCGAAGACGCTCCCGATCAGGCCAAGCGCAGGGCCGCAGATCTATTGGCCGAAGGCGACGAGGTCGGGCATGCGGTATGGAGGCGGATCGAGGGAACAGTTCTGGAACTGCTGCGAGATGCGCCCAGCACATCTGACCACCTTCATTGAATTGGAGGGCAAAGGATTGTTGAGAAGCCAAGGAATCGAGTATCGTGATTCAAATGCAGCTACTTAGGAATCTCTCCAAGATAGGACTCGTAAAGAGTAATTAGTGGCTCAATCAATACTTCCACAGGCCGATTATCAATATAGTGGGCTGTGGGCGGCCCGTCATCCACGCTCTGAACGGAGTCAAAATCCGGCCAGTCATCTATATTCGCGCCATAGTCAACAGATGTACCCACCTTTCCAGTAAAGTGCTTTGAAGCGTTACACACCGCTCTTATTGCCTGATGCTCACGTGACTGAAACACTTTCTCAGAGAAAAACTCCTCAGCCGAGTTCGGTGTTGATCGGCCTCCTTTGAAACCAGGAGCAATCCACTCACGTAAGTGATTGAGCCCCATAACGATGTAGAGTAAATCCCGTGTCGGCTTGACCTTGGATATTTTGTACTTTCGATACGAAACTACTAAATCGGTCAAAAAGCCCTCGGGGCTAACTATGTCAAACGCATTGCTGTTAGGCACCGCACAATCCTCTGGCTTGTGGTTTTAGTTTTGTTCGTGGCTCGTAAGGGTCCGCTCTATCTCATCCAAATCAAGCTCCGGCTGCGCACCGTCGATCCTATCGATTATTGCCAGCGCCTTGGCGAGACTGGGTACGTTACCTGGTTCGGCGCCACGGTCCTCCAATGCCCACTCAGCCAGATCTCTGAGAGCCTGAAGCATCTCCTTGTCCACGCGCTGTGCTGTCAGATCGTCCATCAGTCCATCTCCGGCGTCTTGTGCCCGTTCGCCTCCGGCCGGCGCTCAAAGTGGTAGTGGCGAAGCATTTCATCAGTGACGCATTGCGCCGCGGCCTTCTGACTTTTGGCTGAGCGATCGATTAGGATCTTGGAACGCTTTAGCCCGAGTTCCACACGGCGAGTGATGTCAGCTTCCATCAGCTGACGTTAGTACAGGAACAATATGAGAACAACAGGCAGTTATTCCCACGGTGCCCTAACCCTCCGGCCTGCGTAGTAGCAAGGGAAAAAAATGCTGCTGGCAGGTCAAATCTATCCGGTTTTGCAGTTTTGTGAAAAATCAGACTGATGAGTGAATTTTCTATTGCGAATGACTCTTATTCGTAGCTATTCTCTACCAGTCATACATCTTTGGCGTCGTTTTTTCTCTCTTTAGCTTTATCCCTCGAACCAATGATTCAGGTGGTTCGAGAACCCTTTTCGGCGAACTTTTTCTGGGGGCATTTCTTCATGCTGTCTTCTTTTTCTGTGCCGTCTCAGGCTAAATCTGTCTCTAAATATGCGAGCAAGATCATAGCAGCTCTGCTGCTTCTCAGCACCTTTGCCGGGGAGGCTCAAGCGCAAACGACGGTCGCGGGTGTAACGTCGGGAGAACTCTCGGTCAATCGAAACGGCGCGGCACAGTATAGACTGCCTCTGTCGGTTCCGCCCGGGGTATCGGGCATGAGCCCGGAGTTGACTTTGCTTTACAACAGTCAGAGCGACAACGGCCCTCTGGGTGTTGGCTGGTCGCTTGGTGGCTTGTCTGTTGTGCACCGCTGCACGCGGACAGTTGCGCAAGACGGCGCGCCTGGTGGTGTGGACTACGGCGCCGCCGACCGTTTTTGCATGGACGGCCAACGCTTGGTGGCAATCAATGGTGTCTATGGGGCAGATGGGACCGAATATCGCACGGAGATCGAGACCTTTACGAGAGTAGTGTCCTTGGGTTCAGCGGGTGCCGGACCGGCTAGTTTCAAGGTTTGGACCCGGGACGGCCGGATCATGAGCTACGGTACCAGCGCCGATTCTGCTGTTGAGGTCCCCGGCCAGGACAACGTTCAGTTCTGGGCGCTGAACAAAATTGAAGACCGCCTTGGTAACGAGATTCTCTTTTCCTACGCTGAAAAAACCGGCACCGACAACACGATTGAAAACAGCCACAAGCTTCTGAGGATCGACTATGGCGGCAATCCACTCGCGGGCACATCACCACTGGCTTCGGTGCGCTTCAATTACCAAGCTCGGAATGATAAGCGCACTCACTACGCAGCAGGTGCAAAGACCCAGTGGTTGGAGCGCTTGAGTGGGATCGAAACCTACAGCGGCACCAATCTAGTCAAGCACTACAAGCTCGCTTACGACTATGGCCTGGCCACCAAGCGTTCGCGCCTCACATCAGTGACCGAGTGCGACAACAGCGACAACTGTATTGCTCCAGTTAGTTTTTCTTACAGCGATCCTTCTCAGGGAAGTCTGTGGTTACAGAACGACAATCACAAGCTGCCCGACGTAATAGAAAACTATTCGCTATATCCCCTTTTCCCCAGTAACCCTCCTGGACTTCCCCACGGTTCCTTCGCAGATCTAAACGGCGATGGTTTAGCGGATTGGGTTCGTGGGTTTCATTACAATGCGTTCAAGAATCATAGACAAGTACCAACAACGAAAAAACAGACTTGGCTCAAAATAGCTGATGGCTGGGAAACCGATGTCAATTTCGTCCTGCCAGACGTCATCTATGATGGCATCTACAGGCAACCGCGGGGTGTATTCGCGGACCTTAACGGGGACGGCCTAGTCGATTGGATCACTGCGCACCGGCACTTTGGAAGCGCTCCTGTTGGCGGCCCCCCACAGACTTACCGGAAAGCCTGGCTGAATACAGGGACCGGTTGGGCTGTCGATACCGCCTACACGCCACCTGACGTAATTGACGACCGGAAAGATGACGTCACTCGTAGTCAGGTGGTTGATGTTAACGGCGACGGCTTGCCAGACTTTGTAACAGCGTATCGGCTGGCCAATAGTACCGTCAAGAAAGCGACCTGGCTCAACACGGGATCGGGCTGGGCCTATGCAGCTAACTATAATCTGCCGGATGTGATCGATGACCGCGGACTTAACCTCAAACGTGGCCAATTTCAGGATGTCAACGGCGATGGCCTTATTGACTGGGTGAGAGCCTATCGAAAGGCCAACGGCAACAGCTCCCAGGCTACGTGGTTGAACACCGGATCCGGTTGGCAATATGACGCTGCCTACAACCTGCCAGATGTCATCGAGGATAAGCGTGAAAATCTTGTTCGCGGCCAGTTCCAAGACGTCAACGGCGATGGCTTGGTGGACTGGGTAAGGGCGTACCGGAAGGACAATGGCACGAGCTTGAAGTTCACCCTGTTGAACACTGGGACCGGTTGGGCGCATCACCCTGAGTATGATTTGCCAGATGTCATCGAGGATAAGCGTGAAAATCTTGTTCGCGGACAATTCCAAGATGTCAACGGTGACGGCCTAGTTGATTGGATCCGGTCGTACCGGAAGGACAATGGCACGAGTTCAAAATTTACATTGTTGAACACCGGAAGCGGGTGGCTCCACAACCCGGATTACGATTTGCCTGATATAATTAGTGACAAGAAACTGGATTTGACACGTGGGCGCTTTGCGGATGTCAACGGTGACGGTTTGCCCGACTGGGTGCGAGCCTACAAAACCTCGAGCGGTAGCTCCAGTCAGATAACATGGACGAATCGCTCAGGCATTCCCGACCTGCTAATCGCTGTTTCTGATAGTCTCAAGACTCAGTCAGAAATTCTTTACGCACCGCTGACAGACAAGACTATCTACAGCAAGAGCAACGGCGCTGTCTTCCCGAAGACAGAACTACAGAGCAACCTCCATGTGGTGACTGAACTGAGTCAGGACGACGGCGCGACATACAGCGCAGGTCAAAAGATCACCAGTTACAAGTACAGCGGCGCACGATTCAACGCCCAGGGTCGGGGTTTTCTGGGGTTCCGTGAGATTATGGAAACAGACCTGCAGACCGGAAACATCACGACAAAGCTTTACGAGCAAGACTATCGCTTCCGCGGATTGTTATCTGAGAACCGGATCGAAACCTCGGACGGGGCTCTCAAGGAGAAGAGCAGCTTTACGTGGTCCGCAAGTGAGACAGAGGCAACCGACCAGCCGTCGATTATCTTGGCAACTCTGGCCTCTGCACGGGTGGAGGCCTTCGAGATCAACCATGGTGCGACCAACACCCCGGTTACCGTTACCGAGACACGCTATACCTATGACAGTCACGGTAACCCGGTTTTAATCACCTCTACAACACAAGGTGCCGGCGAGAGCTTTACCACAGTCACACGCAACAGCTACGGCGATGACCCAAGCCTGTGGTTGCTTGGCCTGCTAACTCGCAGCGAGTTGGAAAAGTCTAGGACTGGTCGAGCAGCGGTCACGCGCACTATGGCCTTGGAGTACAATGCGACCAACGGCCAACTGACCAAGGAAATTATCGAGCCGGACATCCCGACCCTTACCGTCACCACTTCCTATAGCTATGACAGTTTCGGCAACGAAACCCGCGCCACGGTCAGCGGCGTGGGCATCACGTCCCGGGGCTCCACCAACAGTTACGATGCCAACGGCCAGTTCCCGGTTTTCAACGTTAACGCCATGAGTCACAGCGAGACCATGGTCACGGACCCCAGGTTCGGGGTGGTGACCGGCCTGACCGGCCCCAACGGCGTCACCACCACGTGGCAACACGACGGCTTCGGGCGCAAAACCAAGGAGATGCGTGCGGACGGCACAGAAAGCCGGATCGCTTACGAACTCTGTGTCAGTAATTGCCCTTCCGGCGCGGTCTATAACATTTCCATACAGGACTTCCTTAGCGCCAGTGGAACGGCGATCGCTGGTGCCACCATAGACTATTTCGACAAACTCAATCGGGTTATCCGCAACGAAACGGAGGGCTTCGATACTACCGCCGTCTACCGTGACACTCACTTCAATAACCGCGGCTTGCCAGATAAGACCTCGCGCCCTTATTTCGCGGGTACAGATCCCGAAAATGTCAAATGGATCGAAAATCGATACGATGTGGTCGATCGTAGAATCGCGCTGATTATTCCAGACAACGGACAGCACACCACAGCCTACGATGGCCTGACCACAACCCTCTCTGACCCGCTGTTGCGTGATGAAATCCGAAGCGTCAATGCTCTGAACGAATTAGTCTCAGTAACGGATCGTGACAATGGCACGGTCTCCTATGCCTACGATGCCTACGGCAATCTGCTGACCACCAACGCCAACGGCGTGCTCACGACCATCTCCTACGACCAGCGCGGCCGCAAGACCGGCATGGTCGATCCCGACATGGGGACCTGGTCCTACGGCTACAACGTCCTGGGGGAGCTGATCTCCCAGACCGATGCCAAGCTGCAGGTCGTGACCATGAGCTACGACCTGCTGGGACGCATGGAAACCCGGATCGAGGCGGAGGGCACCACCACCTGGACCTACGACACGGCCACCAAGGGCGTGGGCAAGATCCATCACGTCTCCGGCCCCAACGGCTACCAGGAGACCGCGGGCTACGACAGCCTGGGGCGTCCGGACGTCACCACCACCACCATCTCGGGCACGGTCTATCAGACTTCGCTAACCTATGATGCGCTGGGGCGTCCGAGCACCATTACCTACCCTTCCGGCTTTACGGTCCAGAACAACTACACCGCCAACGGTTTCCTGGGCTCGGTCTCGGAGATCCTGGGGGGCACGGTCTACTGGCAGGCCAACACGGTCGATGCGGAAGGCATGGTGACCCAGGAAACCCTGGGCAACGGTGTCATCACCGACCGGGCCTACGATCCGGCGACGGCCCTGGTGGATTCCATCCAGACCAACGCGGGCGGCACCTCCATCCAGAACCTCAGCTTTGCCTTCGACATGCTGGGCAATCTCCAGGAACGCAACGACCTGGACCGGGACCGCAAGGAGGCCTTTCTCTATGACGGCCTGAACCGGCTGACGGAATCCAAGCTGACCGATACCAGCACTGCAACCACGCTCAACACCACGACCTACGCCTATGACGCCCTGGGCAACATCACCAACAAGTCGGATGTGGGGGCTTATCTCTACGGCCAGAACGGGGCGGGGCCGCACGCGGTCACCACAGCCGGTGCCAATACCTATACATACGACGCCAACGGCAGCATGATCTCCGGGGCCGGACGAACCACGGCCTGGACCTCCTTTAACAAGCCCCAGAGCATCACCGACAGCCTGACCGGCAATCAGACCTCATTTGTCTATGGCCCGAGCCGGGCGCGCATTCAGCAGAACGCCCTGACCGACGGCATCACCACGACGACGACCTACATCGGCGGCAGCTACGAGCGGCGCAGCCGTTTGAACCAGCCGGACGAGCTGGTGCACTACATCCGTTCGGGCGGCGGCACGGTGGCGATCTACACTCAGATCGATGACGGTCAGTCTCTCACCGACAAAACCCGCTACCTGCACAAGGATCATCTGGGCTCGGTGGAATCCATCACCGACGAACAAGGCGTGGTCACCGAGCATCTCTCCTACGATGCTCACGGCAAGCGACGCCTGAGCGACTGGAACGCCGGAACGCCTGCGGCACCCAGCGAGACGCCAAGAGGTTTCACCGGCCATGAGCATCTGGATGGGGTCGGGCTGATCCATATGAACGGCCGGGTCTATGCCCCGACCCTGGGGCGCTTCCTCTCCGCCGATCCTAACGTCCAACACCCCGACATCACTCAATCCTTCAACCGCTACAGCTACATTATCAACAATCCTCTATCGGCGACTGATCCATCCGGATTTGAGATTCTCGACGGGGGCCCAATCGTCCTCGATCCAATCACTGTTACTGCCTCGCGCGGTATCTCATCGAGCTGGGGCGGCATTCTGACCATTTTCGGCGATGTGTTTCTGCGCGGTGGATTTGGGCAATCTAATGTGTGGTACAGCTATATCATTCACGGTTCAGTCTTTGGATATGGCGGTGGCGATGGCTATGGCATCCTTATCAGCGCTGTTAGTCAACAGGTTCTGCAACGAAGCAGCGTTGGCCTGCAAAACGCCAGTCTCGCCGGTATATCCGGTTTCCTTCATGGAGCACTAACCGTTGGTTCCTTTGCGCCTTCGATTATCGGCTCAACCTTCGCGCTATTGGATGCCGGTCTCTACGCTCTGGAGGGCAATTGGGCTCAGGTCGGTATGGCTGCAGGAGCGGCGGCTGTTGGCCTAGTCGCGAGCGCTGGAGCAGCAAAAGTCGCCATGGTTGTTGCAACCAAGGTCAGCCGCACTGCTGGTCGAGCTGGAGCCGATGTGATCGCGGATACAGTGCCGAGGTCAAGAATGAGTGGGGCACGCCAACTTGACTACTGGGACTTCGATGGGGCTGAAGCTCTCTATGATACGATACGAAGAACTGATGACGTTGGTGATATCGCTCGCCATACTGGTTTGCCTAAGTTCCAGGTTCAACGTGTCAAGGATCATATATTTTCTAACACGCATCAGTTAGATGATGTAGTAAGGCGTTTCGACGCAGATCCTCTGATTGCTAATGCTTGGCAGCGTTTTGGTAGCGGTTCACACACTTCGGCAGACCTGCAGCTCTTCAGACACGAGTTGTTTGAATCGAAGTTTGAAGGGATATTCAAGACTAGCTATCGAAAAGCTCATGACGCAGCTAACCGTGCTGGTCGACCATCTGGACTAGAGTAATGGCGATTTACTTGGAAATCTTGAAGCGTTCCGAAAATGAACACCTGGTCGAGTACGAGTATTCGACTACAGACGACAATAGCGGGCGATTTACAATTGATAGGTGCTCAGGCGAAGTCTCCTTAGTCTGCCTTGCTCCTACGGAAATTGGGGAGAACCTGTACAGACGTGCTGCTCATAAAATCAAAAAAGCCTGGGAGGCAGGTGATCTTCCAGAGAGAGCTTTATGGGCTTCTTGATATCGCGGATTGCAGATCCTGGTTACTCGCATGTAAAACGGTTTGGCCGAACGACAACAACTGATAGCCCGATGTCATCTCTACTAAGGCAATGAAGTGGGAGGCTATGATTGATTGCTACAGGTTGAAACTGGAGAACGATGTTCTTGTCTTTCTTGGATTTTCGGGCAAAGACGCCGAGCTTCGTTGCAAAGAGCTGCATGACGCTTTAGTGGCAGTCGGCGCGCATTCGAGCACCAATGTTTTCCTGAGCTTTAAGAAAGATCAGTTTGACTTGGAGCAAGTGAAAGAACTGTGCGAACCAACTCTGTTAACGGATGACCACCTCATAATCGTTCAGCAGTGTGAGAATTCGACAGAATGCTCGATCTTAGTCAGGCAGCGTAATGGGGACGGAATCGAAGTTTCTGGCAACATGTAACGTTCACACTCTTCATACGAACGGTTGCAAGCTCGGTCGGCTCCTTGAGCTCCTGCCATGCGAGATGTTCAAAGGTCGGCAGAGGCGGAACCTTGCGGCGACGGGCTGAAGGCATAGAAAACAATCCTCGATTGCCTTAAGTGTTCTCGGTCAAACAGAGTTGGAGTCTTGCGCCCGTTGGATTGCAGGGCCATATTCCCACCCATGAGACGCACCTTCGCGACTTTTGCACTCTGCATACTGGTGCTGCCTGCCGTGGCAGACGATGTCCAGGAGCCGAACCATGGCGCTCAGCAGGAGCATGGCGAGTATGGCCCGGTGCCAAACCCGGTGCCGGTGGGATACCCCTACTGCATCACTCGGATCGCTACCCCTGAATATCGAGAAAAGCATGGCCTAGCAGCGGCATACTTGCCTCCCCAAGATAGAGCCGCAGCCGGCGCCCTCAACTTTGCTCGTCGTGAAGGAATTGCCATTCTGGTTCACTGCAATGAGGAGCAGTCTTAGCGTCCGAAAACCCTTTGCGGATCCTGCTCTCTGAAGTCCTCTTCCTGATAACTCTTGATCAGATCGGACACGCTTAACTTCTCCCGTCTAGCCTCCGCAGCAAGCTCCTGAAGTGTCATGGCGTCGCCATCGTCGAAGATGATGCTGTTCCCCTCGGCCTCCAGGCCATGACGCTCGGCCAACATCTCAGCCGCCATACTCTCAACGGGTTGGCCTGCTTCCTTGGCCATGCGGTTAAGCTCTTTCACGCCGATAGTCTGGCCCCCTGAAGTCTTGAGACCGAGATTTCGCGTAATGCCCTTCACGGGATCAGTCGGGCCAAGCAGGTCTCGCATAGCGTTCCTGTTTTCTTGCGCCGGTGCGCTCTGAAGGGCGTCCCGCAGCGCGTTGTTGCTCCTTGGTGCCGGAGCCGTGGCGTAGAGGTCATTGCGGGTGCCGACAGGCGATTGCTGTCTGTTCTGTTGCTCTGGCTGGCCATTGCCGCCCTCGGCTGCAGAGAGAGCACCAATAGCGCCGCCGAGGCCAGACGGGCTGACGGGAACGTTCGGCCCTCTCGTTGCGGCATTGGCTGCCATCTGCCCAGGGATGCCGCCCGCAGCTTTCTTGGCCACGGCTGCCGAGAGGTCATAAGCACCGCCGAACAGTTTGCGGGCGCCGCTGCGGAAGAATTCATAAGCCGAGTTGGAAGTGTTGACCGCACCGGGGACGCGGTTTGTTGCCTGCAGTGCTGTCCGCTTGAACTGCTGAAGCAACTCGATTTCCGACCGCGTGAAGAGTGTCCGCATCAGGGTGGGCGAATTCTTCATCGCGGCGTCGAGCATGGTGGCAAACTTATCGCCTGAGAACAGCGTTGCGAGATCCTGACCGCGAGCGCCAGTATCCTGATTCTGGATCAGCTTCAGGAACGCCTCTTCCCGCATAGCTTTCCATTCACGGCTGTTCGGACCCAGAACCATCTTGATCTTAAGCAGGGCCTTTTCACTCGCCTGCTTGGCCCCGAGCTTTCCAGCCCCGAAGATCGTATTCAGCGCATGCTCGGGAGAGAGAGCGCCGTCGACCAATTGCTTGACGATTTTATCGTTCTCAAAGCGCTCCGCCACCTGACGGCGGGCATTGCGGGCATTCTTCCAAGCGTCTAATGCGGCATCGTCACCGGTGATCAGGCCGCGCTCCAGAGCCGTGTCGCTAAACTGGTCGTACTGAGCCCGCAGGCGCTTCAGAGCCGCTGCCTCTGTCGGATTTGTGCGCTCAGCTCCGGTAATCGCATTGGTCACACGGCGGCGCCATTGCTCCATAGCGCCGACCTTGACTGCGGTAATGTTGCCGCCAGCCATGCCCCGGAAGCCCTCGAAGGTCCGGAGCAAGCTCGTTGCGTTGGGTAGCGACCCTAAGTCGAAGTCACCCATACTTTGACGCATCTGCTGGGCCAGGTTCCCCACATCTTCGACATCCACCGCAGCATTGGTGGCCTTGGCTTTGTCGAATGCAGCCCTTACGCCCGCGCGCTCCGCCTGGGCCTGGGTTTGCAACCGCGCCGTGGCCATGCCAGCGCCTTCGCCCGGTGCCGTTACCAGCGGCTGACCACCTGAAAGCCGCGACTGGATACCAGGGATGTTCTCTCGCAGTGCCGTCTGCTGGTCGGCACGGAAACCCTGCATCAAATCTTTCGCGCCCTCGCCATGAACACCTTTCAACAGCGCGTCTTCCGTGGCCTGTTGAGTGACATCGCGTGTGACATCGCCCTGGGACAGCCGCACTGGCGAAGGCAAGCTTTCCGCCTCGGCCAAAGCAACACCTTGCTGTGGCGTGGTAGCTCTGCGTGCCGTGTCCTCGAAGTTGTCCAGGAATTGCCTGGAGACTGCATCAGGGTCAACTCCCACCTCTTCAAGGGCCTTGCGACCGCGATCGGTCAACTCGCCTGTGGCCTTGTTGAAATAGGCAGGGGAAGCCAGAAGCTTGCGGAATATCATGCCCACGGCAGAAGCCGCTATTTCGCCACCAGCTCCGAACAATGCCTCGACGCCTGCACGCTGCAGGTCAACCGGCTGTTCTGAGCCTTGAGAGCGTGCAGCCAGGTCCATGCCGACGCTCTGCGCTCCAGTGCCCAAGGCTGCCCCGCCGATCTGCCCAGCCTTGCCCGCCACTGATCCGGCACCACCACCGAGCCGTGCTCCAGCTAAAGCGGACATGCCTTCGACGACAAGCTGTGTGGCATCCTGCAACGATGCCCCAGGCCTGTTCAGGTAGAAGCGCCGACCGTCAGGGAATATGCCAATGGGATTGCCATGAACGTCAAACTCGACTGAAGCGTCTGGGAAACGAGACTGAAAGATTGCCGTTTCACCAGCAGGATTGCCGCGCGCCAAGGCCATATCGGCACCTGGTGCTATTGTATCGCCTCTCTCACGGATGATGTTTTGTGGGAGCTCGCGCAGATCGAACTCGCGGCGCGCATCACCGCTGTAGGCATCCGCGACACTCTCACCTGCACCCTTAATGGCTCTGCCCACCCGGCGAATGAGACCTGGCTCTGGCTGAGACTCCGCGACAGCCGAAGTGTTTGCCGCGTCATGCATCGGCGTTGAGGCAACGGGCGCAACTTCAGGTCCGCCGCTCGTTGTCTGGAGGAACTGCGGGTCCTTGAAAGGGTTCGTTAATCCCCCAGAACTTTGCTTGATCTCGCGCCCGAACTTGTCAGATCTGGCACGGGCCGCTGAGACAGCTTCCTCGATTGAAGAGAAACCCCGCAGCACTTCGCCGGTCTCCGGGTCTCGTCCGCCCGAAGCCGCAATGCGCTTGATCGCCTCCTGCTCAGACAAAATTTGCCCTCCGAAAACAGATGGTATGTTCGTGGGCTGACCGCCGTTAATCGAGGGGTGGGTGACTGTTATGCTTTTCTCGGAATACTGCTCGCCGCTCTCGCCCTGATACAGTTTTCGGCCTGCAGATGTTCTCTGTCCGCTGGGCACTGGAGCACCCGCTGGCGCGCCACCGCCACTGCGTTCAATGAAACCTGGATCCTTGAAAGGATTAATCAGCTCACTGCTGGCCATACTCGCTCCTCCAGAACTCGACGACCTGTTGACGCGTGACACCGCGATTCACACGCATCACACCGCGTTCGAACTCATCGAAAAAGATCGTCTGTCCGGTATCCGGATCTGTGGCAAGCAACGGTGTATTACGTTTGAACTCATCCCACGCCCTATCTGCGCCGTCATAGGTGCCGTTCTTGGCGTAATGGTCTTCATAAAACCGTGCCTGCTCAATGTCGCGGCGTGCCAAGGCCTCGGCTGAGCGGAATAGAAATTCGTTGGCCTCTGGCGTATTTCGAAGGTTCGCGAGGGTCTGCTCGATCCGGGCAGCGTCGTTCTCGGTCTGTGGCCCCTTCTGGGCCTGCATCTTGGTTAGGACCATGTGGTTCATGATCCCTTCGAAAGCCTGTGCGTTTGTCGCCGTCTCAAGCCCCCAAACGGTCGGGTCAGCACCAAAGCTGGCCGCGTACGATGCTGCCCACTTCTTAAGGGGGGCCAATCCACCTGTGCGCACATCGAGGGTTCTGGCAATGCCCAGCTGAGCCAGCGTGTCCTGCGCCGCCGTTGCGCGCTCATGGATCTTGCCCGCTGACGCATCCAGCCTCTTGCCTCGAGCCTTCTGCTCTTCTTTCTCCCGCGTTCCATCAATGTTAACCAGCGGCGTATTGGAGCGGCGGCTGTAGGGAGCGCCAACGTTCTCCCAGGTCTGTCCACCATCGAAGCTTTCTCGCGGCTGCACCATGCCATCTGGCAGCGAGAGTTCGTCCGTTGTGCGCTTAGGGTCTGCTGCGGGCCCGCTCGCAACCAGATTGTTATTGGCGTCGTACCGGTTCTGATTAACGCCCAGCGTGTAGCCTTGGTTCTTCGGATCTGGGACGAGGTGTTGAGCCATCTGGACCATCACACCGATTTGATCTTTATCAAAGACATCGGGAAGGGTGTCGAGGTCCGGGTATTGCCGCAGAATGGGCAACACCAGATCGTATTCGTTTTGGTCCCCCACGTTCGCGAGAGTGCCCGTTATCAGCGGCGCGGTAGCCTTCAGGCGCTCAACCTTTGCAGTGCCCATGTTGCCAAACATCGTTTGAAGCTGCATAGCAAATCGCGGGTCAACGTTTGCCGCATCGGCGATGACACCTTGCCGCCCCGCCCGATCAGTCGGAAAGCCGCTCTGGAGGCGCTGGGCCAAAGCATTGCGATTCTCGGTCTGCTGCTTGCGCTCGTTAAATTGAGCGAGTGCATTCTTAACCTGCAAGCCCTTGGCCATAGAGCCTGCGACATCAACCGGGCGCGTTCGAAAGACGTTCATTGTTAACCCCTCAGGACGTCCAAAAAGAGCTTGTTGTTAATGCCGCTGGATATCCCGTCACCGATGCCGGTGTATCCGCTCGCTCGCGCGTCGCCAGCCCGCAAAACTGCATTGCCCGCATTCACACCATACTGTGCAGCGGCCTGATTGCCTGCGTTGACCGCCTGCCCACCGAAACCTGCCAGCGTCGCAAGTCGATTGAAATTCTGATCGTAATCCGCCGTTGCCGTATTCTGGCCGAAACGAGTCAAGGCCTTGCCCTGTCGTCCGCTAAACTGTCCGCCACGAGCAGCCGCACCACGTTCAAGCGCCTTTGCGCCTTCCTCGAGCCTGAACTTATATCCGGGGGATTCGGTATAATCCCGTTCACCAGTCAGGTAGATATCGGACAGGGCGTTGAGAGCAGCCGTTCCGGTCTTTCGGAAGGGCTTTAGATCCTTGCGCTGATCGAAATAGATCCTACTCGCCAGCGCATTTGCAGAACCGGCAGCATCTTCCTGCGCCTTGGCACCCAGGTAGTTGGCACCACCTTCAAGTAGCCCGCCGCCAAGGCTCGCCGCAGTTTCAAACCAACCCATCTTGTTGTCCTCTACCTAGATTCTTCAATGAAATGTCGAATGTATCTTGCGCCATGTCAGTGCACCCTCGCTTCTGCGCCCGCCGATTGTCCGTCCAACTTGGTGGGAGTGGCCGGCAGTCGTCCGTTCAGAAATGCCGCAATGTCCGGAAAGATCTGACCAGGGGCAGATACACAAGTGTACGCCCCCGTTCTGCCCGGCTTCGCGGGTGGCCACTGTCCGGCCTCCTGAAGCTCTGCATAATCCGGGTGGACCATGTACTCATGCAGGGATGTCAAAGTGCCGCCGTCGTAATTTGCGTGTAAGTTGATCTCGAGACACGCACAGTGAGTTGCGTGATTAAGCGACAGAGCCAGCACCTTGTTTTCGCCAATGGCGCCGATGTGATCGGAATTCCGGTGCCGCTCAATGATGCCCGTGAGCAGATCCAGAAGAGGCAGGAATAGCGCCGGAGACTGTTGACGTAACTCCGCAAAAACCTGTGCGTTGTTCCAGCAGGATTCTTTCGTCCGAACGTTCGCAGTCGTCTTGAGCGTCGAAGTGTCAAAGAGCATTGCGTTTCGCCAGTAATCCACACAGGCGATTGTTTGACCAGGTAAAGGCAGGGCCATGACACCGAGCAAACCGATTGCCGCCTGCGCCGAATTCTGAGGGCCATCAGCGGGCAATACGCCCTCTTCCACCAGGTCTTTAAGGACTATCCTCGCTGTGGCGGAGATAGTTTCGCCCATGCGTGCAATAAGCAGTTTTTCGAACTCGCTCATGGTCTCATCGTCGCAATTGCGTTGATCTTGTCGAAGAAGTCCTGGCCGAACATCTCAACCGCATCGGCGGTGATGACGTGCTCGCCCTCCTGAATGGTGGCCTGCACGTCGCCGCGCGTCTCTCCGGGAACCAGATCCTCCGAGACGTATCCACCATCGTGGTAGCCGGGGCTGTCTCCTCGGCCTCCACCAGCGTTGTTGCCGGAACCAGCACCTTCACCCGCCTGACCGCCATGACCGCCACTGCCGCCGTCTGGAGAGCCTCTGCCACCGCCGTCACGTCCGCCACCGTCAAAGCTGGAGCCGGTTGGCCCGTCGTACCCAAGGCCACCACCAACCGCGTATCCGCCGACGTCGTAGCCACCAGAGACCGGACCCGGTTCAGGCGCGCCGAATTCCTGGCTGTCGTATCCGTCATCAAAACTGCCAGGTGGAGCATCAAAAGCACCCGCACCAATACTGTAGCCCCCAAGTGTGTCTCGATCGCCATCTGCGATCTCTTGAGCGTTACGCCGATGACGAGAGATCAGTTCCTGGGCTCGGCGCTGGTCGATATAACCCTTGAATCCAAGCGTTCCCGGCGCCCCATAAGCGTTGACCGGATTCGGGTCATCCAAAACACCCGAAGCGCCAAAGAAGTCCGCCGCACGGGTAAACCCTGTGGCGAGACCAAAACCAGGGACATTCCCCAAAGCGCTTAAGATATCCCTATCAAGATCACTCAGCGGATCCTGAGCCCTGGACCCCTCAATGTCGGGGCCACCATACCCACCGCGTCCACCATCACCGTCGTCGTAGCGGCCGCCATCGAAGCCACTGTTGAGAAAGCCCGACAGCGCATTGACGTCATCACCGGCCAGACCGGGACCAATCAAGCCTGTGTCAGCGGGGCCGCTTGGTCCACCGCCACCCACAAGCGAGGGAAGGTCACCACCGCGTTGCAGGTCGCCACCACTGCCCCCAAGCGCGTCAAGAGCTTCCGGCCCGCCTTGACCGTCTCGCAGGCCATAGAGGTAGGGAATCTCCCCTGTCTGAGCGCGACCGGAGAAGGCGTAGTCCCGCAGGCGATTGTTGAGCGCGTTTCTATCCATTACTGCTGGTCCTCTGTGGCTTAGCCGCGATATTGGTTGTTGCTTCTGTGACTTGGCTTGGAGCAATCACAAACTCGGAGAGATCTCTCAGTAAGTCCCCCGCGACCGCAAAGGAGACGCTGCGGCCCGTTGCTCGACTTTCGATGCCGCAGGCGCCCAGCCTCTCGTCGGGCCAGTCTTCAACCACGTAGACGAACTGACCAAACAGCACGCCGCCGCCGATACTCGAATGCAAGACGATCTCAACTATTGCCGCGCCCTCATTGCGACGGATGTCCAAGCGGACCGGCTGAAGGGCCTTTTCCTCGCTCTTAAAGCCATCGCCAGCAAAACCATTGAGCGCTACCTCAAGCATGTCTCGCAGATGCAGGAAGTAGCAGCGCTCTTGACCATCTGCGAGAGCACGAAAGACGGGATTATCTCCAAGCGACGTGATGCTATCGCTCAAAGGCGATACATGGCGCTGCTGAAAATCAACAATTCGCGCGCCCATGAAAGCCTTCACCGCCGCCGGTGCGTCGGCAGGCTTATCTACAGCCATGCATCCGATCAGCAGGGCGCTAATGTCCGTGGTCGTTCTCGCTTCGCTGTCCCCGATCACGCCGGTGCGCTGCAATGATCGAATTACGCCCTGAACCTTCTGTCTTGAGAGGCCCGTATGTTTGGCGATAGTGTTTGCTATCGATGTCATTCGTCCAAGTCCTCTACGTCTTGAGTGATTCTAGCTGCATCGAACAAGCCCGTGCGTAACGCCGTGACGGATTTTTCTGTATAAATAACGGGCGGCGATTTCCTCCACGCGGTCAACAGGGCTCGCGCAAGCTGGGTCGGATTTAGCGCGTCTTCCTCGGTCAGCCAGCCACAATCGCAAAGTCGCTCAATGTCTCCTGGCAAAAGCTCAGTGGGAGCGACAACTGCACCGGTGCGCTGTCGCTCGCGATGCCTACGTTGCCGTTCTGCATCTGATAGCGTCATTCTGCCGCCTCTTGCCGCGCCTCTTCGCGTTTTCTGGGATCGAAATAGGCGCGCTGGTGGTGTTCCGGGCAGAACGAACTCCTACGGCGCTGTGGTCTTTGGCAATACCCCCAGTCCTTGCTGAGATCTGCCTCAATCCAACGGCAGCCGATAGGCTCGCGAGGATCCGACACAGCCGCCATTTTCTGAGCGCGACTGGAGAGCTTCTTGTCTATTCCGGCCTCAGCGAGGGTAGGCTGGTAATTCGGTTCCTCTGCGGAACCGATCTCCGGCTTAGGACCGGGCTTTGCCAGCCCAACAGTCTCTTTCTGCGCCTTAATCAATTCACCTAGCCGACGTTCCGCACGAATGCGAATCTCCGCCGCGTCGACTTCAAGCTGCTTGTTCTTGGTCTCAGCCATCGTCGCTGTCCTCCGCCAAAACCGCGTCTATTGCTTGCAACGCGACATGCGCGTCACAGAGCATGCTCAAGGCGCCGGGACTCAGAGCTTCGTCGACTGGCCTGCCGGCCAACCATTTCACCTGATTACGCCGCGAAGCAACCAAGCGCTCGCGTAAGGCTGTGACTTGATCAATATCCATGGCCGGTTGCCTCCTGCTGGAATGTTCGTTTCTGTGGTGTCGGTAAATCCCAGATCGGCACCTGTCCGGCGCGAACCTGTCTCGGGACGCTCTGGCGGATGCCCCGGCCCAGGTCGATGACCGCGAACTGCTCAGTCATGACAGCCACGGTCTTGCCCTTGAGCAGCCACACGAGGCCTGCCAGATCGATGCGGTGCTCAGGAGCGTCTGGACATGCCCCGAAGAGGCTGAGCTCGTCCCAGCCCAGCGCAGAGGCACGGGCGCTCCACTGCTTTAGAAAGCGCTCGGCATCGGCTCGGACCTCAAGCCAGCGGGCCATCTCCAGATCAAGCGGGACCGGCATGGAATTGAGATGTTCAATGCCTGCTATCCACTCGCCGGGAACGCCTTCAAATCGGCGTGGAGGTGCAAAACCAACGTCTGAAACACTGATTTCGGACCTTTTGGCAGCTATTGGCAAAACGGCTGTGCCAAAAGGTTTGCCAGTTATACCATTGTTTTCATTGATATTATTATCGCGTTCAGACCTTTTGGCACTATTGGCACTTTTGGCATTAGGAGAATCAGAAGAACCGGCCCCCTGTTCACCCATGCTTTCCAGTGCGATCGCGAGCCATTTACTCATGGGCCTTGCTCCAGATGTCGGGATGCACGAGGTAATCAGATCGGGCGCGACCGGGTGAACTGCCCTTGCGTGCGGCCATATCCGGTTTGAGCCAGTTGCCCTCCTCAAGAACACGCAGGGCCTCCTTCACATCGTCGACATCGGTAAGGCCGGGCAGCCTCCAATCGCGACGGATCAGTCGGGCGTTGACCTTGCTCAGGCCGTCACGTGCGATACGACGAGCAATGGCAGCCGCACCACGCTCATTCTTGGGTAAAGCAGCATCGCCATAAGCACGTATGGCTGTGGGCAAGAAATATCCGTCGAACATCGCACAACCGGCCTGCATGGCCCGGAGACCTACTTCAGAAGGCTCCAAGTCCCTATCGGGTTCTGCGGCCCACCATAAGTATTCGAGGACCAGGGCGAGCCGGAGAGCCATGCCAGGAGCTTTACCGGCATGACTTAAGGCCAGTCCGGAGAGCGTGTCCTCAGTTCGGGCATTGTCTTCGCGGTAAGCCTGCAAGGTGTCCGCAGCGTCGGGTGCGAGGGGGACCACAGTAGGTTCCAGGTTCCCCTGCACATCTGTTTCCATCGGCAGGGTCATGAGCCGTTGAAGGGCCTCACGATAAGGAGCTTCATTAACTGCGACGTTGGGGCGCCGTGGCGGCACCTTGTCCGGCCACGAGACCAGGAAGCGCGCGAGCAAACCGTCATCATCTTCGCCAGAGATGAATAGGCTGCTGAGGCGGTCGGGTTGCATGCCCCCGGTTACGGACGTGCTCAGATGTTTGATTGAGATAGGCTCAGCGCTCTTTATGCGGTCAACCGTGTAGGCCCGTCCGCCATGGCATTCGATCCAGAACGCTCTATCGCCTGCGCCATTGTATCGTCCGAAGCTCTGGACCCACCCGGCCAACTCGTCGCGAACGAACAACAGGCCGCGAGGATGACGGGATTGGAGACGTGCAACGGCCTCAGTTGTCGGATCGTTAATGACACAGCGAGGTTTTACAGGTGGTTCCGGCTCCTGCGCCAGGACAGGTATATCCGGTGCGGGACGGCCTGCTTTGACCGCAGAGCGAACGTCATCTTCCCATTTGCTTCGGGAGACCTTCGCTGCCTCCTTGTCCCTCTCATATTCAGATTTCCGAACCGGGTAATCCCCGCATAGGGCGGCCTCGATATCCTTGATAGGATCCGTTACCGCCGTCACAGCCGGAGACTTGCCGGACGAAGGCAGACCAACGAGGACCGACCAGAGAATGCATGGCTCTGACCAGCCGGACCAAGCTGTGATTCGCCTGGAGTTACCTATCGAGGCTGCAGCCGCTGTGAGCATCCCGGTCGCAATGAAGTCGACGGGAGCACTGGCTCCGGCTGCAGCGGTGCGTATCCAGTCTTGCCACGGCCCCATGAGCGCCATGGGGAAGGGCACGGCCTGTTGACGCCCGTCATTGAGTAGGCGCTTGTCCAGCGCCTCCCAAGGGGCTCCGGGTGTCTCGTAAACCTCGACTGGTGGAAATTCATCTTCAGTCAGTGGGCGAAAAATATCGGTCATGCTGCAGCCCCTTTGAATTTCGCCTGCGCCAGGTCGTTCCAGTCACCGAATTTCGCAGGAGGGCGGCGAACAAAGCACTTGATGCCTTGGGATGTGAATTTCTGGATTCCGCGCTCCACGGCAGCACGGACAGCCTTACCACCGTCTTTTGCGGTGGGCCTGGGGTTGTCCGCGAAGATGGTGATTTCCCTCACCTCGTCAGGTACGTCGACGGCATCAAAGCGGCTGCCGCAGACCGACCACACGGTCATACCGAACATCTCTTGAGCGGATAAGCCGGTCTCGCTGCCCTCTGCCAAGCCCAGGATGGGGCCAGGAGGGCCGAAGCGAACTGCACCAGCGCCCGGACGCCCCAGGGAAAGCTTGGGTTCTCTCAGGCCTGCCTTACGTGTGCTGTCAGCGGCCAAGAACGTTCTTTGGACCCCGATTACCTTCCGGTCTGGTGCTTGAACGCCTGCGACCATGGCAGGCAGCCACAAGCCCGTGAAATCGTGTTGAACATTCGGGTGATATCGAAGGCTGGCCGGAATATCGATCGTGATAGCCCGGCTGCGGAGATATCGCTCAACCGGTGTGTCTTTGGCCGGCACTGCCTCCCGCCAGATCCGTTGTGCCTCTTGCGTCTTCCAGCGCTCTTTCTCGGCGTGTTTCTCGTCTGCCCGCCGTTGCCGCTCCAGTGCTTTCTGCAGGTCTTCCTCGGAAAGACCGTCACTGTCGGGCAGGTATGGCTTGAGAGCGTCCCAGACGTCCTGTGGAGAGCATCCGCTGAAACAGTGGGTCAACAGGCGTCCGGCCCTCAGGTCCAGGCTTAAGCTGGGTGTCCGGTCATCGTGCGCCGGACAACAGCAGGTCCATCCAGAGCCCCGGCGATATCCGCGAAGCTGCTTTGCCGCGAACTCAAGATCTTCAGATGTGAAGAAACGATCGGTCATTGGGCAGCCTCCTGGACTTCGGAGAGCAAACCATTCTTGACCGCAACGGCCTCGGCTTCCTTCAAGGCCTCCATAAGCTCCGAGATGCGTTCCAGGCGAACACTCAGGCCCTTCTTTGAGGGTACATGCTTCGCGCCGTCGTGAGCCCAAACCCGGATGTCGATTAGGTTGAAGCCCATGAACTCACTCAGGCCGATACGGATTTCCTCTCGCTGGTTTTTCGGGATGGTCGCGATGTGTTGAGCGGTGTTTTTGCTGGTCATCGGCCTACACCTCCTGAGACGGAATGAACCGGCAGAGGTGCAAATCTGTCGCCGCCAACCGTCTGCAGGCTTGCCAAATCGAGGCGGCAATATTGGTTCAACCTGTCCAAGAGGTCTTCGCCTCGCAGGCCCTTCTCAGAGACCTCCAGGACGAACTCCAGGCCAGCGCGCGGTCCAAGTCTGTGAAGCTTCTCGAAACGCCGTTGAACGCTGCTTGATGACCTGAGTGGATTCCCGTGAGCGATGACGGGGCGTGAACGGTATCTGTCCGCGACGCTCTGACGCTTTACATGGATGCCGGGAAGGTGGGTGACGGTGTTGAGAGACTTAGATGCCTGCGAAGCCTCCAGATCGGCGTCGGCAGTTGAATTCTTGGTGGTTTGGCTATACATTGTTGGTATTCCTTCTTGGTCGAGGGAACAGCTCGCAAAGCAAAAGTTCAGGCCCGCGCCCTGCCCAGGCGCGGGTTTTTGCTTTTCAGGCTGCTTGATTTCCGGTGTCGCTGGTGGAGGAGCGCATACGCTCGTCAGCCCAGGCTTTGAGGTCGATGCGGCGGTATCGGATTGCTCTCGCGCTAAGTCGCACGAACTTAGGTCCGCCGCCCTTGTATCGAAGGCCACGAAGGCTCTGCTCAACAAAGCCAAGAAAGGCAGCGGCCTGATCAGCAGGGATCAGAGCATGCCAGTAATCGTGATCCTTACCCGGAGCGTCCGGCACCGGTGCAGGCACCGCCGTCTCCGTGGCTGGACGTTTGATATCGATGGGGTTCATTGGTCTCTATCTCTCTTGCGAGTTCCGATAGAGACATCAGACGACAACTGGATTTTGTGCCGCAATATTGTGACTATTTAGTGCCTAATTGGTTCCTTCAGTAAGGTAGGCACCTTATTGATTTCAAACAGAGTTTTCAGAAAATTCTTTTAACGCGTCGATATTTTTGTAGTTTTTTTGCCGGGCAACTCCTCACCCAATACCTCATTCATTCTGTCTTTCAGTATCTTTGTCGCATACGAAAGTTCGCACCCGGCCTTTTGTGCAAGCTCTTCACGCAGCTTGGTCCGGGTAGCATGCCGCGTTAGCCTGTCTCCGACAACCGTTCCATCCGCTAGGCAATCTTGCCATAGATCTTCAAGCTTCTGGCCTGCGGTCCGCGAGTCATTGGGAGCCGCGTCGGCGCCGATTGCCGTCCCAAGCCACCTTTCCAAATCAATCCGCCGAACGCCAATCTCGGTGATATGATCACGCCCCCCAAAGGGCAAATTCGGTTTAACAATCACGTTTTTGTCCCAATCCGGCACTGCCCGATCCCAATCACCATACCTGATCACGCTGCGCGGCTGATCAGAACCCGAGCGCCCCAATATCTCTATTCGAGGCCCCCGGCTCGAAAACGCGTCAATAAGCGCCGGCTTTGATTCATCCTCAGAGAACCCCCTGTCGACCATAAACTGAAGGACTTCTTGTAAGGTGAGATATTCTTTTGGTGGCAACTTTGGCAACTACGCCTCCTGTCTGGCGCTCCTGTTTGATGGTGTGGACGGCGGAACCGGAACAGGAATCCGGTCTTTCAGCCGCTAAGCCTAGCCGCCCACGTTCGATAACTATTCGTCTCCTGACGCCCTTGCCTTCCCCGCTATTTCCATGACCTTCCTGGAGTGATCATCCAGAGCCTTACGGGCGGGCTCTGCTCCAAGCCGGGCATAAACCAAAGTGGTTGCTAGGCTTGCGTGCCTCAGTCCATGACGGATGACATTCAGGTCTTCCCCTGCCGCCGTCATCCAGGATCCGACCGTGCGTCTCAGATCATGAATGTGCAGGTCTTCACATCCGGCGGCTTTCCTGATCGCGGCCCAATGCTTATCGATGTTCACGAGTGGTCGGCCTAACCGCCTTCCCGGTAGCAAGAAGGGATTGCTCTCTTCGATCGGCAGAGCTTGGATGACGGCCATTGCGGAGCCGGTGAGCGGCACCGTCTGCTCGTCGTCGTTCATGCTCTTGGGGTCGGGAATGACAATTTGCTCATTCACCAGATCAACATAGGGCTCGGTCTCGTGTTTTGATCGCCGCAATCCAAGGATTTCGGATTTGCGACACCCCGTCAGGAGAAAGAGCCATATGGCGCCCCTCACATAGACGTTGGGGCATTGGTCGATCTGCTTTGCCAGATTTGGCAGTTCGGACTCCCGCATGAAGCGTTTCCGCTTGCGTTCCCGGAACATCTCTATTTCTGCGGCCGGATTTTCAGCCCCTCGCTCAAAGAACCACAAGCTGGTGTCAGTATCGTCATAGCTGCCGGATATCCCGCGATTGAACATCGGGCGTAGGATCTGAATGTAACGATTTGCCTCGTAAGGCCCCAGCTTGCCGATCTTCGACCGCAGGCCGTTCACCTCTGACCGCGTGATCCCTGCAGCCACGCGTCCTAGCCACGTCTTAGGGGTGTGCCGGCCAAACCTCCAGCGCATCTTTGTGACCGTCTTTGTCCCCTGCTCTTCCTTCTCCGCGAAGTAGGCGTCAGAAAGCTGCTTGAGGGTGCCCTGTGTCCTCTCCTGAGCCCGCTGCTCGGCAGGGTCGACGCCGTCGGCAATCTGGGCAAGCTTCCTCCTGGCAAGCTTCCTGGCTTCCGTGAGTGTCAGCGTGCCATAGGTCGCAAGGGTGATTCGCTTCTTTTTTCCCTTGAAGCGGTAGGACAGCACGAACGCCTTTTCGCCGCCGGGATACACCCGCAAACCAAGGCCTCGAGTGTCGGTGTCGAACACAATATGCGTGCCGCCCTCATACGAGGTTCTATCAATCAGCGTCTTGGTCAGCTTGATCGCCATTACCACCTGCTCTAGCCGAGTACCCATTGAGTACCCACCTTATAGCGACAACCACACAGTGTACAGCGACAACGAGCACTACATAGAATCCCGGTTTCATGCGGCTTAGCGACAACCAAGATATGTATGGCTACACATGGAAATAGTCAGGAAAGGTGGCTGTTAACCACCTTGTCGCAGGTTCGAGTCCTGCCCGCGGAGCCAATTTCAGGCTTTTTGCCTTTATTCCCCAATAGATTTGATCTTAGTTCACCGCGCGATCGGTCGTCGTGGTATCCAGAACCAGGATGCAGTCCTGGCCTTTGCTTTTTATCTCGGCACAGGCCGTGGCCATGGTTTCCCGGTCCGCACCGATCTTAGTTATGACGCGGAAGTAACCCGTGCCGGCGATCTCCGCTCTATGAACACCCAAGTCGAAACCCTTCAGCAGATCTTTGAAAGTTCCTTCAAACTGCTGATGGAGTTGAGACGCCTTCTCCGCCGAGCGCAGGGCCGCCAACTGAATGAGGAAGCGGTCTTCAAGAGGCTCGCTCTTGCTTGCCTGCCGCTCCGAGGCTCCTGACTTCAAAAGACTTTCCGGTTCCGGCAAGGGTTTGATTCCGGGGTCCGCCTTCTCGACGGCACGCGAATCCGTCCCGGTTGGCACGACCGCGGCGCTCAACTCATTGGATCGCGATCGGCCGGGTTTGACTGCTTTTGGACTCGGTTTATCTGCAGCGATATCCGATGCCGGTTGAAAAACAGCCTCTTCGGCAAGCGATTTGTCGTCAGAGGCTGTGATCGCCGCCGCAATGACCTCCGGCAGCTGTTCGATAGTCTCCTTCTCTACGGTGTCCTGGGTAAGCGCCTGAGCATCATCCCGCGGCGGGGACGTCTCCGGCACTTGAAAGAGAAGACCTGTCGGCAGAGCGACCGCCACCAGGACGATAGAGGCGGCCACCGCATAGCGGGCCAGTGGCACGAAGCCTTTAGAAGGGGGAAGTCTGTCACTCGGCTCCGCAAGAGCGGCGCCATGATCAGCCTTATGCTTGTCGATTTCTTCTGCGAACGCCGGCAGAGTTTCCAGAGGCTCCTCTTCGGAACTCTTCCGATCCCCATCCTCCTCTTCCTCCTCGGGATCAGAGGGCGCATCCTCTGTAAGAATTCCTTCTTCAGTTAAGGCGTCGGAAAGCCCGGCGATGGACTCCCCGTTCTCGCCAGCTGCCATTGCTTCTCCCGGCTCGAGATCTGCCTTTGACTCCGGCTCAGGGTCACTTGATGAATCGGATAATGGTTCGATGGCGCGTTCATTGACAGAGGACTCATGGTGGAGAATTCGGGCGTCAGGCGTTTCGGCCACTTCCGAGGCTGTCGCCATCTCGCTCTGTTTCTGAATCCCGGCGGCATCCGGCACACCGGCAAGGACCGTCAACAGACCCTCGTCCATCATATCCCGGGCAACGGCAGCCACCGCCTCGTGATCGATACGCTGCAGCTGCTCCAGGAAGCCATGCAACAACAGACGGTCACAGATGACGTTGATGCGCCTCGGAACGCCGTCACTCAACAGATGGATCGCTTCGAGAGCAGGGCCGGAAAATTCGGGTTTACCGCTCCAGTTTGCAAAAGAGAGACGATGATAGATATAGCTGCGCGTATCGTCCGCATGCAGCGCTCCGAGATGACAGGATGTGACCACTCTCTGCCTTAGTTGCTCCATCCGCTCATCGGCCAGAGTTTCCCTGAACTCAGGCTGGCCGACCAGAAAGATCTGCAACAGAGATTCTCCGGGCAGGCTGAAGTTAGAGAGCATCCTGAGTTCCTCAAGCGAGGATTCCGGCAGATTTTGCACCTCATCGACGAAAAGGATCGGACGCCGTCCCAACGCCCGCTCTTCCTCGAGAAAAGTGCGGATCCCCATAAGCAAAGAGGCTTTGTTTTCGGATTCCTGCTCGATGCCGAAGGTTGCCGCAATAAGGGGCAACAGATCGTCGTGCTCGACGAGCGACGTCACGATGGTCCCGGTGACGTAGCGTGTTTCTTCCAGCTCGGAAAGAATGCGATTGACCAGCGTCGTCTTCCCGGCACCGACCTCGCCCGTGATGACGACAAAGCCCTCGGTCCGGTTCAACGCATACCTCAAATGTGCCAACGCCTTTTTATGGGGTTCGGCCACATAGAAGAACCGGTGGTCGGGGTTCAGGCGGAACGGACTCCCCTTCAGGTCGTAGTATTCAGTGTACATATTGGCTCGCCGACAACGCGCCTCTCAGCCCTGGCGCAGAAAAAGTAGGTCTCGCGCTATTGGCTTTGACTTGCCTGCCATAGCTGGAAAAGTTTGAAGAGCTCTTCCTTGCTGGCGTCATCTGACAGCTTCTCGGAAAGAGAAGACTCCTGACTTGCCAGGAAAGCTTCGAATGCGGTCTTGGAGCTGTCGGTTTCGTCTCCGGCCACGATGTTTTTCGCCAGCCAGTCTTCCGCGGGCTGATAACGATTCCAGCCGGGCACAACGGCCGTCAGGCTGACCTCACGCCATTTACGATGGCGCGGCGCCTGCTGAAATTCGGCAAACTTCGAAAAGAAAGCGTCGATGAAGTTGATCGTCTTCTGCCGCCGCGGATGGTCTTGAGGCCAGTTGTAGACCGCCATCACGGCACCCACAGCCAAGGTTTTGACCGCTTCGCCTTCCGCGATGAGCTGCGGATAATCATCATGGGAAAAGCGGGATGGCAGATAGGTCTCGAGAATTTTTTCCGTCAGGGGGACCGGAAGCAACTTCAGTCCGTTATCGGCCTCGAAGCTGTTGAAGAGCTGCGCCGGCTTGCCCGCGACATACACCAGTCCGGCGATCTCGCCCGACTTGATCTTTTCCAGGGCCAGTCCCTGGTCGAAGCTGACAGGCTCCGGTGCGACTCCGAGACGGTCGAAGACGATGGAAGCGGTCATGAAGGTGCCGCTGCCCTGAACGCCGAAGTTGACCTTCTTGCCCGCCAGGTCTTCGACGCTTTCAATGTCTTTCGAGACCAGCAAGTGGAACTCTTCATTATAGAGCTTGGTGATGTAGTGAACCCGGCTGTCGATCGTAGGATGCCGGTTCGATTCTTTGACGAAGGCGAAAACGTCGGACTGCACGATGCCGATATCGATACCGCGAAGATAGAGAATGTCATCGATGTTCTGGACCGAGCCCTTGCCCATGATCGGGAGGACGCGCAGATCCTCATTGTTGTCCAGCACCGAGGCGAGATCCGTTGCAATCCGGATATAGGTTCCATTGATCCCGCCCGAGATGATGCTCACGGTCCCTTTGTTGATCTGCTCCCGCAGATCGTCAGCCGCATGAGCGGATCCCGCTCCCAGCAGAAAAAGGCCCCCGATCACTGTTCGAACTAGTCTTCTCAACATTTTCTCTCCCCCTGACACTCTTTATTCCTCATGAATATTCGAAAATCCTGTGCTTACCGTTGCTCCCAAATCTGCAGTGCCTTAAGCCGCTCGATTGCATCTGGATCGCCGGCTTCGATCGCGATTTGGTACCATTCTTTCGCCTTTTCAGGCTGGCCCGGCGCGCCGACCACGTTCAGGCTTTGCAGGTATAACGGATCGTAAGTCTTAGCGATCTCAGTGGCCGCCTGCTTGTTCCCGCTGTCCATGGAGAGCTCGTAAAACAACCGGGCGGATGCGATGTCGCCAAGTGCAAGGAACTCACTGCCCCGTTTCAGGTTTGGATCATCGTCGTTGTCGTTTGATGATACCGCTGCGGTTTGCACGGCCCGCAACACCGGAGCTTCTTTTGCAGACACCTCCGTAGCAATCTCTTCAGCGGCCGGTCGTTCCGCGGTTTCCGTTTTCGCCGAGAGCGCCTCCTCGGCCGATTGAAGCGCAGCTTTCAGCGCCGATATTCTCTCTTCGGCTTCGGTGATCCGTTCCGTCAGGACGGCACTGTTATCGCGGGATGCCGCAGCCGATTGTCTGGACTCTTGAATCTCTTGCCGCGCGCGCGCCAGTTCACTCGCTTGCTCGGTTTTCAGTGACGCTATGACGGCTTCCGTCTCCGCCAGTTTGTTGTCCGCGGCCGTCAGCTTTTCATCCATCCGCGCAAGCTCTTCACGGACGCTGATCACTTCGCTCGCCTTGCTCGCGGCGTCCTGCTCCCGGAGTTTTGCCGCTGCGCTCACACGCGCCGCCTCCTGTGCCATGGAAGCATTTTCCTCTTCCAGTTCCGCCATCAGGGTCTTCGCCGAGTCCTCGGCAGCTTTCAGACTTTCTTCCAGGGCGGCGTTGCTGGCTTCCAAGCCCGCAACCACCTCTTGTGCAGCCGCCAGATCGCCGCTCAGTTTTTCTGTATCGGCTTCCGCGCGTGCCTTTATGGTCGTCAGGTTTTCCGTAGCGGCGGTAAGTTCTTTTTGAAGTTCAGCAACCTCAACATCCGCTGACAGGCGCGCCTTGACTTCCGCCTCCGCCGCAGCCTCCGTCGCCTCCAGCTGCCCGGTGAGTTTCTCGATATCCGTTTGCGCCGCCGCCAAGGCCTGAGCTGTGGTGGCCGCCCCTTCATGACCTTCGGCGACCTGTGCCGTGAGTACGGCGATTTCCTTGCGCGCCAGTTCAAGGTCTTCAAGGGTGGCTACCGCTTCAGCCTCCAACTTTTTTACCGCTGAATTGAGCGCCTGGATCTCGTTGTTTGCCAATGAGAGCGCATCAGCACTGCGTGCGGCCTCGTCCGACGCGACCTGCGCAGCCGCTTCCAGACTTGCTGTTTTCTGTGCCGTCGCCGCCGCTTCTTGGGTCAAGGCGGTTAGCTCGGCCCGGGCTTCTATGGTTTGGGCTTCCAGGCGTGCGACGGTCTTGTCGTGGTCCAGTTTCAGCTTTGCATTCTCTTCCTCGGCTTCATTCAGCCTTTCACCGAGGGCCGCGTTCTCTATTTCCGCCCTGGCCAGTTCTTGTGCCGTCAGCTTTGCATCCTCTGCAGATATTTCAGGTAATGCTGCGGGACCAGGCGCAGGCAGTAGAAGCGGCTCCACCCCAGCCGCCACGAGTGCCCGAACCTGAGCAGCCGCGTCCTTGTGACCGCTGTCAGCGGCGCGAAGATACCAGGCCAGGGCCAGTCCCTGACTCTGCTTCAGGAGCAGTCCTTCATTTCGCAGTTGCCCGAGGACAAATTGAGCAGGCGCGTAACCAGCGTTCGCTGACTTGCGGAGCCATTTTTCTGCAAGGCCCGCGTCCTCCTCGGCGCCCTCGCCACGGAAATGGGCAAGCCCCAGATTGTATTGACCTGCCGAATGCCCCTGCTCAGCCGCTGCGCGCCAGTACTCCACGGCCCGAACCGGGTCGGCCGTGCCCTCACTGCCTTCGGCTGTAAGTTCGCCCAACCGGTTTTGCGCATCGGCGAGGCCTCGCTGTGCCGCGGTCTCGTACCATTCAATGGCGCGCCCGATGTTCTTTTCGTCTGAAACGCGATCGAGATCGTAGAGGCGGGCCAGGCGGTATTGGGCCCGAACATCACCGCGCGCCGCAAGGATTTTCCACGTCGCCAGCGCTCCGGCTCTATCGCCGGCGTAGAGAGAATCAAGTGCGGTTTCGTAGCTTTGGCTCAGGGCTGAGTGAGGGAGCAGAAGAGCGGGTCCAAGCAGCCACACCAGCAATCTAAACTCGACGAGTTTCACAGCTCCAGGTCCCCCAAACCATTCGAACACTCACAAATTTAATATAGCACCTCAGGATAGGAAATATACAACTGTGTACATGCAAATTGATCTGAACGATGAATTGATCGAGAGCAGACCTCACCCGTTTGGGGTACAAACCGGTTTCGAGCAGAGAACCACCCTGAAGGAATCGGATCTCCAGCGTCTTTCCTGCGCGTGGCCAATATCATGACGAGCGCTGAAGATTTGAGGAAAATCGGGATTGGACAGGAGTCCAGACCCGGAACGATAAGGGCACGGTGAATAGGCTGAAGCCCTGAGCCTGCCGAAGACCGAAGCCCAACCGCAGTCGGCTAGAACAGGATTAGAGTTCGATCCTGTAGCGTTCTATAAATGCGCGATCAGGCTCAACCCCCAGTCCGGGGCCCTCGGGAACCGAAGCGAAACCGCCGGTCCTGGCGACTTGTCCCTGAATATCCAGCGGCTCAGCCAGCAACTCGTCGCGAAAGCGGTTGTCTGTGGTATCGAATTCCAACAGAGGTTCACGCGGAAAGAGCCCGCCGGGAAGCGGCGGCATAGCCGCCAGCAGATGGAGATTGGCGGCGACCGCAACAGCCGAACCCCAGACGTGGTTGACGACAGGCGTGAAATGCGTGTGGGCGAGCGCAAGCACTTTAAGATACTCAGAGATTCCGCCCAGCGCGCAGACCTCTGGCTGAGCAATATCCAGACACCTGCCCTCCAGCAGATGGCGCCAGCCCCAGCGTGTGAATTCCGCCTCGCCTCCTGAGATATTGACCTTCAGTTTTGCTCTCAGTTCCCGGTAGCCATCCAGGTCTTCCGGCGCAACGGGTTCTTCGAACCAGTAAGCGCCCAATTCAGAGAGCGCCTCGCCGACAAACAGCGCATCGTTGGTTGTGTAGCAGTGATTGGCATCGGCCATAAACGGGAAGTCATCGCCCACACCGCGCCGAACTGCTTCGGCCAAACGGACGTCGCTCTTTGCGCCAAGACCAAGTTTCATTTTCGTTGCGGCGAAGCCGGCGGCCTTGATCGCAGCTGCCTCATCTTCAAAACGGGAAAGGTGGGACGCGAGATCCTCCCGTTTCAACATCATCCCATAGCCGTAGACCGGCACCCGGTCGCGCTGCTGTCCGCCAATCAGCTTACAGAGGGGCAAACCGGCAATCTTGCCCGTCAGATCCCAGAGCGCGATATCGACCCCCGACAAAGCCTGAAGCGGCATCCCTTTCTGAGCGTGATCACGCAACAGATTATAGACCTTGTGCCAGAGCACCTCGCGGTCGACGGGATCATGGCCGATGATCATCGGCTGTATAACCCGCTCGACAATTGTTTTATTTGCCAGCGCTACGTTGCCCGGGCCGAAACACTCGCCCCATCCACTCAGGCCTTCGTCCGTACGGATTTCCACCAGATGCGCCGAGCGTTTCGCGTAGTACTGCTGAGAATAGCCAAGCTCCTCCGGCAGATCGTACTGCAGGACGTGGCTGACGACTTCAGTGATTTTCATGTGAGCCTTCTCAGGCAAAAAGTCGCTGCAGGCAGCCACAAACTGTAGCCGCCTGCAGCTATTTCTGACCTACTTTACGAGGCCGAGCTGGCGCAGATACGCCATGTGGCTCTCAACCAGAGCCTTTGCTTCCGGAGTGGTCGCGAAATCGCCCCAGGCAGCCTGGGCGGCGTTACGGAAGGCCTGACGGTCTTCAGGCGACCAGTCATAGATGTTTACACCCTGCTCCTTGAGCTGGGCGGCAGCTTCGGCATTCTTTTTCTCGAAGGTGAGTGCCGTTTTCAGTGCCAATGCCTGCATCGCGGTCGACATGATCCGCTGATGGTTCTCCGGCATGCCATCCCAAACGCTCTTGTTGCACGCGAGGTGGTCCGACGGCATGGAGTGGAACCCGGGATAGTTGGTGTGTTTCACCAGGTCATACAGACCAAGACCGACGTTGTTTGCGATACCGGACGCATCGGCACCGTCAATGATACCGGTCTCCAGCGCCGTGAAGATTTCCGTGAAGTCCATCACGATCGGGCTAGCGCCAAGATTTTCAAAGATTTTGGTTTCCATGCCGGGCGGAGAGCGGAATTTCCAGTCCTTGAAGTCCGCCGCATTGCGGATCGGCTTGGAGGATGCGAGCGATTCCTGCCCTGGGACCCACCAGCCGATCAGTTGCATATCATAGTTGTTGTAGAGCTTTTGTGCGGCTTCAAGTCCCCCACCATAATAGAGCCACGAGAGCTGCTGGTAGGGTGTGTCGTAACCGCCCATGATATCGCCGACGAACTGAAACGCCGGATTCTTGCCGGTTTGATAAGCGCCACCGGTCATGTCACAGTCAAGAATACCAGACGCTGCCGCATCGAATGTTTCCACCGACTTCACGACGGACGAGGAATAGAACATCTCGACCTTGATTTCGCCGCCGGACATCGTCTGAATATCGTCGATGTATTCCGCCGCCAGTTTGCCGGACACCGTCTCCGGGCCAAAGTGCGTCTGGATGCGCAGATTGGTCTCCGCAGCCGTTGCGGCCGTGCCTGCCAGGCTTGCAAGGGCAACCGCCGCAATGCAGCCCGTCAGGGTCTTGGTTTTCTTCTCGTACATAGATTCCTCCCTATTTACTCTCTATCTCAGGCATCCTGCTCCCGTGGCTTCGGCCGCAAATGCCCATGCAGTTTAACAGCACAGCGCTGTTAGGAAACGGCGTAGTGGCGCCGCCTTATCTTTTTGTTTTTGTCGAACTACCTCCCCTGTCGGGCTGCCTATCCGGGCAGCTCTTTGTTCGTTCCTTCACCTCTAAAGGGATCAGATTTTTCGCCTTTGGTTTCCGCTAGCTGATCACTGTGAACCCCTTCATTGAGGCGAACCCGTTTTTAACCCTTGTTCAAGCCGCTCATTGGCGTCTGCAAGAAGCTGGCCCATAGCCTCTTCCGCCAGTGTGGCGTCTCCAGTCGCGATCGCCTCGTAGACCCGCCTGTGAAATGGGATCGAGGACTCATTTTCTCTGGGGTCTTTGTTTGTCAAACGAATGCTGCTGAGCAGCGCGGAGTAAATCATGCCCTCCATCGCAATCAGAAACTCATTCTGCGCCGCCCGAAGGATCGCTCCGTGGAAGGACGCATCCGCTAAAACGAAGTCCTCAATCGAACCTCTTTCGTCTTCCATGCGTTTGACCGCAGTCTCTATCCCTCTTTTTTGGGCTTCCGATGCGCGCTCAGCGGCCCAGCGGGCGGCTTTGGGTTCAAACATCCGCCGCGCTTCCATGAGCTGGCGCAGAAAACCGCCGTCAGGTGCGGCCGACTGATACCAATCCAGTACATCGTCGTCCAAAAGCCCCCAACTACCGCGCGGACGAACGCGTGTCCCAATGCCGCGGCGCACCTCCAACAGACCTTTACCGACGAGTATTTTAACGGCATCGCGAACGACCGACCGGCTGACTTGATAGCGCAAGGCCAATGCACCTTCATCCTCGACCAACCGCCCCGGTTCATAGCCTCCGCCGATAATCCGTCGCCCCAAATCCCGAGCCATGTCGGTCGCCAGACTCGGCGCCGGTCCCGGTGTTTGTTTCAGGTCGTAAAAGCTTATACCGCCCATGCTTGAACTCTAAACATATGATGTTTGACGAATCAATGCCTTTGGATGCAGCACGCCCCATGCGACCGCTTCCCTCTCCTCGCCGTTACTCTTGTGACAAGACTTCGCAACAGGGTGTGAAAATATGTAAGCACGTAAAACAATAAATCTGTAAGCGAAGAAATACTATTTTCTGGTGTATTTTTTCGATCATATCGAAGCGCGACTTCGTTTTACTACGAAACATGCAACTTTAGATTTATGTTTAATAAATTGTAAATAATTTTACGATTAAGAATATCTTACCAAACACCCCCTCATAAGGTTTGCGCTTAATGTTTCCAGTGCCCTTCAATGATACGCAAAGGCTCGAAACACTCGAATCCTATGTCGTATTGGATACCGGCCCGAACGAAGTCTTTGATTGTCTGACCCGCCTTGCAAGTAAGCATTTTAAGTGCCCGATCGCCTTGGTATCGCTTGTCGACGAGAACCGGCAGTGGTTTAAGTCCGGATACGGCCTTGAGGCTGTGGAGACTGATCGGGAATCGGCCTTTTGCGGTCACACAATACAGGCCAATGAGCCTCTGGTGATCCTGGACGCCACCCGCGACGCCAGGTTCGCGGACAACACCCTGGTTTGCGGATCGCCGGAAATCAGGTTTTATGCCGGTGCACCACTTATCACTCCGCTTGGCTTTCGGTTGGGAACCTTCTGCATTATCGATCTGAAAGCACGCGAGGATTTCAGTGTTGCTGACAGCGCCTCCCTGAAAGACTTCGCGAAAACTGCGATGGAAATACTTGAACTCCAGCGCAGAGAGAATTCGCACCGGGCACAGCCCCTCGAGAGCGACTGTGCAGAAAAGGCACGCGTCGATCTCTTCTCGACCGTTGCGCATGAGATCAGATCCCCGCTGGCAGCGCTCTGCAGTTCTGCAAAAATACTGGAAAGTCAGATCTTCGGGCCATCGGGCGACAAACGCTATCTGGAATTTTTTACCATGATGTCGGAGACGGCGGAGCAAGTCGTGAACCTGGCAGACCGTATGTTGAACTTTGCTCGCCTGCGTACCGGTGATGTCGAGATGCAAGAAGAGCTTGTCGGAGTACGGGAGCTTCTGGAGAAGGCCAAGCGTCTGGCCGTTATGGAAAGTGGCGCGAACGAAACCTGCATACGGGTCGCGGATATGAAGCACGAGATTTGCGTCCGGGCTGACAAGGTTTTTCTCGCTCAGATGCTCCAGAATCTTATCCTGAACGCATTGAAGTATAACGATGGCAATCCCGAAATCCTTCTCAACGCCGGGGTTTCCGATGCAGGCGTTCTTACAATTGACGTCATTGATTCAGGCATTGGCATGAATGAAGAGGGTATTCGCCTCGCCCTTCAGCCCTATGCCCAAATACAACAGAGCGGACGGAAGTTTGTCGGTGGTGTCGGTATCGGCCTGCCGCTGGTCAAGCGCCTGATAGAAATGCACGGCGGCCGACTTGCAATCGAGAGCCAAGAGAAGATCGGGACCAAAGCATCTCTGCTTCTGCCTGCTTACCGCATTGAGAGCATCAGGGACCTAGCTGTCCCATTATTATAGAGAGGCAGGTTATCGGGGGATTTGCGACGCCTTACCTCAATCGGCTGTGCGAGATAATCTCCGGTTCGCCATTTTTCCAGAGAATCCCGAAGCGGAAGGGACGGAAGATTTCAAAGCGTCTGTCCTTGACCGCAAAGGTTACGTCCGCATAGCGGCCATCTCCCACCGAGGGAGGGAGCGGATTGCCAACCTCCACCGAAAAAATCTTTGTGGCGCGGGGATCGGCTGCGGCTCCCCGAACGTGAATCCGGTTTTCGCGATTATAGTCAGTAATGATCGCGCGCAGGACATATTCCTTATCGTCAAAAAAAGCCTGCATGTCCTCACGCGAGATCGAGGGAGCGGGAAAAGCGGACAAAGCCGCCTCTTGCTGCGCGTCGGCAATCTGTGGATTTGCGGTTTGGGCTTGGGCTCTTGCCGCTTCTTCGGCTTGTGCCTTCTCCGCGCGCTCTCTTTCAGCGCGTTCTCTCGCCTCTCTCAGTCTTTGCGCCTCGGCTTCGGCCGCCGCCCGTGCGGCCCTCTCGGCTTCCTCAGCGGCAAAACGATCCAGCGCAGCCTGAGCGCGGTCGGCATAGGCGCCCTCGGGATAGCTGACAAGAAATTCGCGATATGAGGCCGGGTCGTCACTATCCTCGATCTGTGACCACGCCCTTTGTTCCGCCTCCGCCTCAAGCGCCTGTTGCGTGTCCAGCTCGGCCTGCTTGCGCCGGAAGACGTCGCGCTCCTGTTCTGCCTCGGCTGCTCGGTGGCTATCAGGGTAACGATTCAGAAATGCAGAGATGGCGGTCACCTTGTCGCCCGGCGGCACAGGCTCGCCGAAGGTCTCATCAACGAGGATCCGAAGTTCATTCCAGGCGACGATTTCTTCCTTATCGATCTCTCGCAGAAGCGTGCCGTAGACGAAAGCCTCGGTGTCACCACGCTCGATTTGCAGCCAGGTATCGCTCCCCACCTGCACGCGCGCCGATACCTGAACCTCGTTCCCGGTCTTCAAACTGCCCAACACAACGCCTTCGAGCGAGGGTTTACTCCGCATGTTTGCGTTTCTGCGGACAACGAACCGGCCATCCATCTCGGTCACGACCGGTTGGAGCAGTTCATCCAATCGGGTTTGCGCCTCATCGGAATACTCGCCGGACGGAAAGTCCCGGATGTATTCGCCATAGGCCGCCAGAGTGTCGGTCTTGCTGGCGTCCGTCCAAGCCTGCGTATCCCTTAAGCGGGCCGCGGCCTCCTCCTCCTGAATCTGCTGTTCCCTAAGAGCCGCGATGCGTTGCCGCGCATCGGCTGCATTATCACCATCTGCAAAAGCTGCGAGATAACCTTGATAGGCCTCAATGCTGTCGTCGGATTGGGCAGCCTCCCAACCTGCTTGTTCCTGCGCCTGTGCCGCCGCCTGGTCTGTTGCTCGTTGCGCATCGGCCTTGGCGGCAGCTTCCGCCTCGGCCCGGGCTTTTTCCTGTTCACGCTCAAGCTCTGCGGCGTTGGCGTCTGCCTCGGCTTCGGCTTCGGCTTGCGCGATGCGCTGCTGTTCCTGCTCAAGCTCTGCTAAGCGACTCCTTGCGTCTTCGACAAAGTTGCCCTGAGGCTGACCGACTAAATAGGCATTGTAAGCCGCTGCCGAGTCATCCGACTGCGCGTCCGCCCACGCCGCTTCATCGGCCTGCGTTTTTGCATCGAGGGCCTGCTGCGCGAGCTTATCGGCTTCTGCCGTCGCCTGGAGGGCCTCTTCGGTCGCAATTTCCTGCCTGATTCTCGCGAGCAGGGCTTCTGCTTGCAAGCGGAACGTGCCGTCAGGATGGTTTCGAATGTAATCCGCAATGATTTCGACATCGCGCGAATCTCGCGCTTCATGCCACATCTCTCTTTCCGGATCTCCAAACAGCTTGGTCGTGTCGACAAGTGTGGCGCCAACTGCACCGGCAATGACGAGCGCGATGGAAGCGCCGATAAACGCCAACCGACGGTTCGAAGACGACTCGTTCTGACCGCTCTCTGAGATCCTCTCCCTTTCAGCAAGAAGAGGGGTAGAGGCCGTCTCAGGAACCTGCTGCTCGGTCGCGTCTGTGACGGGTTCAAAGGCCCGTAAAACTGTTGTGTCACCGCCGCTATCCAGGGCATCGGCGGCGGTTGCGTCAGACCTATCGAAATGAGCGAGCCACTCATCCACGGATTGCGGACGATCAGCCGCCCGAATGGCAAGCGCTTTATCAACCGCCGCCAGGAATGAGGGTGTGTAGCCGGGCAAATCCTGCTCCGAGAGGGGAGTCAGTGTGTCATCATCAAGCCGCTCGGCGGAATCCGGAGGCAGCTTTCCGGTAATACATCGGTAGAGCGTAACGCCGAGTGCGTAAATGTCCGTCCAGGGTCCGTCATTCCCGCGTGCAGCATATTGCTCGAAGGCGGCATAGGGTGGCGTTATGGCCGCGACAATCGATCGGGTCTGGGCATCCAAGGTTTGACGTGCCGCACCAAAATCCAACAGCACTGGGCTGCCGTCATCCCGGATCAGAATATTCGCCGGTTTGATATCGCGGTGCCAGACGCCCGCCGCATGGACCCGCTTCAATCCGCTGAGCAAACTGAACAGCGCCGCCTCGAGACGTTTCTGCGGCAGCGTTGCCTGCCCCTTTAAGAGTTCAGAGAGCGGGCGGGCTTCTTCGAAGTCCATCACCATATAGGTGGTACCATTGGCCTCGAAAAAGCGGCGCACGGCAACGATGTTGGGATGCCGGTTTGGTTGGGCCAGATTCCAAAGGATCCGCGCTTCTTCCTGGAACTTTTTAAGGCCCCAGGCGTAGGCTTCTTCAGAGTCCGACGAGGTAGGTGCGACTGTCGTTCCCGCAGTGCGCGTGGCGAGGTGTCTCGGTAAATACTCCTTGATGGCGACCTGATCGCCCAGGTAACGCCCCTCACCCCGATAGACAATGCCAAATCCACCTTCGCCGAGTACCTCGATCAGACGGTATTCGTCAACGGTGGCGCCTGGAGATAAGGCGTTATGATGGTACGTGTCGCTCATATCACCTGCCGCAGTGAATAAGGCCTCACAAGGATCACCTAACGAACCTCGAAAACCGGTCTGGCTGCACAGACCGTTACATTGTCGCTCTCGCCCCTCGCGCGCGTGACCGCTAGATCCGCCAAGGCACCAAGAGCTTCTTCCAGATCACGAGCCTGTAACGCTTCGGCCATTTCGCTCTCGGACACATTCACCCAAAACCCGTCAGTGCAAAGAATGACCCCGTCTTCAGGCGTCACAGCCGCCTGAAGAACCTGATATTCCTGTTCTGCGTCTGGGCCGAGACTTTTGTATAGCCGCCCTTGTTCGGGTCCCGTCCGAGCTTCTTCTTCGTTCAATTCACCCGATTGAAGCATCAGCCGCGCTACCGAGTGATCCTTCGACTTGTAGATGGTATCGCCTTGGCGAAACACATACAATCGGCTATCGCCGAGATGGCTCCAGCAGGCGAGGTTTCGTCCCAGAAGCACTGCAACACAGGTTGTTCTGGCCTCATGAGCGAACCGGCGCGAAACATCCGCAACTTGCGCCTGTGCCTCGTCGATACAACGCCGCAAAGTGGCTTCGTCAGTGCCGGGCTGGCGTTCCCATCTCTCGAGCATGGCGGTCGTGGCCACTTCAGCGGCTTCTTCGCCTCCTTGATGCCCACCCAAACCATCGGCGGCGACGAGGATACAGCACGAAGAGTCCGACGCCACGCGATAGCCGGCCCTATCCTGCTGTGTTGCCCGGTCACCAAGACGCTGCAGGATCGCGATTTCCCATAGACTGTGTTTTTGAACCCTCAAGAGCCGCGCAACCATCTTTTTGTTGAAGATCTCTACAACTGCCGAAACTGCCCAAAAAAGGCCAGATGCAATCCGTTAACCCTTTAAACACCTGATCAACCTAGTGTTTCAAGTCTGACATTGCTATTTTCCACGAGGAAACAAGGGGAAATCAAATGGCACAGGCGTTAGCGGGTAAGCAAAAAGCCCTCGGGCGGAGCGAGTCGACCAGCTCTGACATAGCTTCGAACTCGACAGATGCGCCAATTTTCAGACGGCACAACGTTCCTGCCACCTCCCTGGATCTTACAGATGCAAATGACGCTTGGCCGGCGCGATTTGACGACGCACCTACGGTCCGACAATGGCAAAAACACCTCGATTACTCGTTTGGGGACGATCAAGGAACAGAGGAAGAAAACCGCTGGAAACCCTGGCAGTCGGGGCCTTTCCTTGTTTTTATTTCACTGGCTTTATGGGTAGCAATCTACATCGGGGCTTCCCATATTTATTGGTAGAAGCCATTGCTCCGGTGCTCGACCATGACTAAGGCAGCCGAAGCTCTCTCCCTTTACCACCGAGAATCAAAGCGATAGCGTTTGGTCAAAACGTCCAATCTGTCTGCCTACCTCGAAACCATTCAGCGCGGCTTCAGCCTCGAATAAACGACATTTGTGAAGCAGTTGCGCGGCCTCCCAACCTTCATCCGGATATCTTCGTCAAAGGGCGAGGAAAATAAAAACTGAAATGCAACGAATCCGTTACGGTACAAATTTCGACAGCGGTACTACCCTCTACGGTTCATCCAAGCAGCTCTTGCAAAAAGCCTAAGTACCAAAAACCATCTGCACATCGGTGTTAAAGAAAAAAATCAAATTCTATTTAAGATAAACATAAATAAGAGAATTGTTCTTTCAATTATTAATTTTTAATTACCAATTGAGCGCTAAAGTTTTGTCTATGATTTATCGATTTCTCAAAGACGAGTCCGGTGTTACGGCAATCGAATATAGCCTGCTTGCAGCCTTAATTTCAATTGTCTCAATGGCAGCGTTCCAATCATTTGGATTGGAAATGCGCGCGATGTACGAAGATGTCGCTCAGGTCGTTGCAGATACACTACCTTAGGACAGCGTCAGGTTATCAAATTCCCATTCGGCAACTAGAACTTGCCCGGTTGCCGCAGTGATACATCTGTTTTTCGATGGTATCGATGTACTTAAAAAAACAAGCGTTAAGGACCTCTTTACCTTGTTGCTTCACGCAAAACTAAGCATGCGCCGCTTACTCTTCGACAGCTAGGTAGGCGCTATCAAGCGCCCAGGTAGGGCGCGCCCTTTCATGGGCGTGTTTCAAATCCGCCGCCCCACCAAAATTTTTCGCGCACGAAGGTTCGCCCTTGCATAGCGGGTTTTCTGAACCTGAAATGTCTGGACTCGAAATGCCTGGCCCCGACCGGCTTTACTCGGCTGCGGATTGCCCATTTCCGACCTGGACGATAACTGGTTCGACTTCACGGAGTTCTGCCATAGGAATATGACAGGCAATGACATGGCCCTGTGACGCCTCGACATCCGGCGGCACGTCCGTTTCACAGATCGATCCGATCTTCCTGGGACAGCGTGTGTTAAAGGCGCAACCACTCGGCGGATTCGTCACGCTGGGAAGATTGCCCTCGAGAATGATACGCTTTTTCTTTATCGCTGTGTCCGCGATCGGGACAGCCGAGAGCAACGCCTCGGTATAGGGATGGTACGGCGGCGCGAAAACCTCGTCCGTTGTGCCCTTCTCGACGATATGCCCCAGGTACATCACCACGACCCGGTCGGCCAGGTACCGCACCAAGCTAAGGTCATGACTGATGAAAATCAGAGTTGTGCGATATTCGCGCTGAATATCCATGAGAAGACCAGTGACAGCCGCCTGCACCGATACGTCCAGGGCAGATACCGGCTCGTCGGCAACCACCAAAGAAGGGTTGCCGGCAAAAGCACGTGCAATCCCGACCCGTTGCTTTTGGCCGCCGGACAACTGACGCGGGCGCCGCCAGATGAACTCCCGGGGCAACTTGACCAGATCGAGCAGTTCCAGCACCCGGTTTTGAACTCTGTCCGGGTCGGTCTCAACACCAAACTTACGAATAACCCGAGCCAGTTGAGCGCCGACCGAGTGGCTCGGGTTCAGTGTGTCGAAGGGATTCTGAAAGACCATCTGCATGGAGCCCACCTGCTTAGGTGAACGCCCCTGCACGGGCTCATTGGCAATATCCTGGCCGTTGAACTCCACCGCGCCGTCAGTCGCGGTCTCCAGTCCCATCAGGACTTTTGCAAAGGTTGATTTACCGCAACCGGATTCGCCGACAACCGCGACTGTCTGTGATGCATGTGCGTCCAGACTGATGTGCTCGTTCGCCTTGACGTACCGCACCCGGTCTCCGGAAATCATAGCGGCAATCGAGTTGTCTCGGATCTCGTAGTACTTCTTCATACCCTTCACGGCCAGCACCTTCTCGCCAGCCTCCAGAGCCGTTCCGTCGAGCCCTTCGGGTTTATAATTCGCCCAATCAATCTCCTGCCAGCGCGCACACCGCACGACGTGGCCCTCTTCACCCTCGACTTCCGTCATAGCAACGGTCGCGCCCTCGGCGGCGACGTCACAGCGTCCGGCCTCGAAGAAATCGCAGCGCGGTCCGAAATAGCATCCCGGTGGACGGTCATGCGGCAGCGGCAACTGCCCGCGGATCGGAACCAGCGGATGCTCTTTCTTATTGGTTCCAGGCAGCGGAATCGCGTTGAACAACCCCTTGGTGTAGGGGTGCCGCATATGATCGAAGACCTCGGTCACCGTGCCTGATTCAACGACGACACCGGAATACATGACGTTCACCCGCCGGCAAGTCGCCAGAATCAGGCCGAGATTATGCGAGATATAGACCATCGACGTGTTGAACTTCTTCGCGATCTCCGCAATCAACTCAACGATGCCCGCCTCCACGGTAACATCCAGCGCTGTTGTCGGCTCATCGAGCAACAGCAGCGACGGATTGGACAGCAGAGCCATGGCAATCACCACACGTTGCTGCTGCCCGCCGGAGATTTGGTGCGGATAGCAGCTCATGACCCGGTCGGGATCGGGCAGTTTTACATCCGCCAGCACCTGCTTGGCGCGCGCATATGCTTCCTCCTCCGTCACGTCTTCATGACAAAGCGGAACCTCCATCAACTGCTTGCCGAGCGTCATGCTGGGATTGAGCGACGCCATGGGCTCCTGATAGACCATGGCGATGTCACTGCCGCGCAGTTGCCGCAGCTCTTCCTCGCTGCAGGTGGCCAGATCGCGACCCTTGTAGAACACCTGGCCGCCGACGATGGCTCCGTTGCCGCCCAAATAGCGCATAATCGCCATGGCAACGGTCGATTTGCCGCAACCGGATTCTCCGACCAGACCGACGGAATCGCCCTGGTGGAGGGTCAGGTTGAAATCTATGACCGCTGGAATCTCACCCGCGCGTGTGAAGTAGGAAATCGATAGATTTCTGCATTCCAGAATTGGGCCGTCATAGTCCTGGTCAACACCGGTCATCAGGTCCTCCTCAGTCTCGCAGCGATACTTCACGCAGGCCGTCGGCCAGCAGGTTGAACCCGAGAACCAGCGAAGAAATCGCAAGACACGGGAACACCGTCATGTGCGGGAAAGACATCGACATGACCCGGAATTCGTTGATCATGCCGCCCCAATCCGGGTCGGGTGGCGGCAGGCCGAGCCCAAGAAATCCGAGCACACCGATCGTGATGATCACGTAGCCGACGCGCAGGCAGGCATCCACGATCAGCGGGCCACGGGCATTGGGAAGGATCTCGATCAGCATGATCCGCCAACCCGGTTCGCCCCGCGTCTCAGCCGCGAAGACATACTCCCGGTTCCTGAGGTCGAGCACCAGGCCCCTGACGATACGCATGATCCCTGGCGCTGAAGCAAAGGTGACCGCGAGCAGGATGTTAATTGCCGATGAGCCGACGGTCGCGATGATGATCACGTAGAGCACGAGGATCGGGAAGGAGAGAATCACATTGGAGAGGAACGAAAGAACGTCGTCCACCCAACCGCGCTTGTAGCCTGCCGCAAGGCCCATGGGAATGCCGACCGCGTAGGCGCAGAGTGTCGCCAGTGGCGCGAGCATCAGCACCTTACGTGAACCATGGATGATCCGTGAAAGAATATCCCTGCCCTGCAGATCGGTTCCCAGCCAGAACATACCGCTGCCATCCAGCGTGGGTGTGAGTGGCGTTGCCAAAGGAATGTAGTTCTGGTTCGGCGGAAAGGGCGCAATCACGTCCGCAAGAAGCGCCACCAGCACCCAAAAGACAATGATCGTCAAGCCGATCACGCCGACCGCACTTTCGCGGATCAAGGCAATGCCTTTCAGAGTGCGCAACAAACCTGATTCCCGGCGCGGAACGTCTTGTGTATCGACAGCCATCCCCGCCTCCTAACTAAATCGGATACGCGGATTGAGATAGGTGTATCCCAGATCCGCTATGGTTTGCGTCGCAACGGCAACAAATACCGCGACCATCGCGCAGGCCTCGATCATGAAGATGTCCTGATTGAGCGATGCCTCCAACAGCAAAGCCCCGAAGCCTTTATAGGCAAAGAAGAACTCGACCACGATGACGCCGGAGAGCAGCCAGTTGATCTGAAGCATGATGACGGTGAAGGGCGCGATCAACGCGTTGCGCAAGGCGTGCTTCATGATCACCACCCTATAAGGCAGCCCTTTTAGCACCGCTGTGCGGATGTAGTGCGTCATCATGACTTCAGCCATCGAAGCCCGGGTCATTCGGGTGACGTACCCAAAGTCATAGAGAGCCAGAACCATCACCGGCAGGATCAACTGCGTGATGTCGAACCCGTCGATCATGCCGCTGGTGCCTGGCAGCCAGCCAAGCCAGAAAACAAAAATCGCGCCCAAGAGCGGCGCGGAAGCAAACTCGGGGATCGAGGTGGTGATAATCGATCCGACGGAGATGGTGCGGTCCAGTTTCGAACCTTCCCGCATTCCCGCTAGAACCCCCAGCAGCAGGGAGATCGGGACAACCACGGCAAGGGTTGCGGCAGCGAGAATTCCTGTGTTGGCCAGTCTCGGCCAAAGGATCTCGCCCACGGGCACTTTGAAGCGCACCGATTCGCCAAAATCGCCGGTTACAAAATTCAGCAGCCAACTCAGGTAACGTTGATAAACAGGCTCAAAATAGCCGTTGGCTTCAAGCCATAGATTGCGCTGTTCCTCGCTCGAATAGGGCCCCAAAACCTTGATGGCGACGTTGCCCGGCTGCAGTTCCAGAAGAAGAAAGAGAAGGATCGAGACGACAAGCATGGTCAGTGCCATCGTACCGATACGCCGAATCACAAAAATAAGCATTTAAAGGTCCCCCGCGCCACCTACGACCTTTGAAAAGCAATCGCTTGTCTTTTGGGCGGGGAGCACGCCTCCCCGCCCGCAAAACGCAAATGCCGTATGACGTCGTTACGCGTCGATCCAGACTTTATTGAACTGGTGATAACGCGTCGGGTGCCCCGAAAAGCCCTTCACCTTATCCACCGACGCAGTGAAGACCGATCGGAAGTAGGGTTGGACCATGATGGCATCGTCCTGAAGAATTTTCTGGACCTTCACCATAGCCTTGCGTCGCTCGTTGACGTCCAGAATTGCGCCTGCCTCATCGAGCGCCGCATCGAATTCCGGATTGGCGTATCCTGATTCGTTCCAGGGAACACCGGTCCGGTAAGCAAGGTTCAGAACCATTACGCCGAGCGGGCGATGGGTCCAGGCGGTAATGCTGAAGGGTGCCTTCGTCCAGACTTCCCAGTACTGAGCCGCCGGCATCACATTGACGTTCAGCGTGATATTGGCAGGCGCCAGCATCTCCTTCATCGCCTGCACAATGGCCTGTTCCCATGGGCCGTCGGTATTACCGACGTTACAGGTAATTTCCAGACCATCGGCATAGCCCGCATCAGCAAGCAGCTTCTTGGCGCGATCGTAATCAACCGTTAGCGGCGGTAATTCAGCATACTCTGGATGAATCTTGGCGACGTGATGGTTTTCACCGACAGCACCCAGGTTTCGATACGAGAGCTCCAGAAGCTTAGCGTTGTCACAGCAGGCCACGATGGCCTGACGAACCCGAACATCATCGAAAGGTTTTTGGGTAACCTGCATCCGAACCACGCCGGTCTGCGCGGTGTCCGATTGATGGATCGTGACGCCCGGAATACGCTTCACGACATCCAAGGCAGTCGCGTCGAGCTGATACACCGCGTCGACCTGTTTCGAAGCCAAGGCCCCCATCACCGCGTTCGCGTCGACACCGGTGTCGATATAGCGGATTTCATCCAGATAGACCTCGCCGCCCCAATAGGGTTCCGCACGTTTGCGCAAAACGGCCTGCTGCCCGATCGAAAATTCAGCCAGTTCGAAAGCGCCGGTTCCGACCGGGTTTTTCGAGAGATCTCCGCCTTCCTCGCTGAACCGGCGGTGCACGATTGCCGTCGGATAGTTATAGAGGTTTTCGGGAATCGAGAGCTCCGGCTGGTTCAGGTTCAGCCTAACCGTATGATCGTCGACTTTTTCGACCGCACCCGGCGTCATCCTCTGCTCGGTGACGGCATTTCCGTCGTCATCTTTCTTTCCGGTATCGACCGTATCCGTCATGGACGCAAAGAGACCGATGTTCGAGGAGCCAGTGTTGGGATCGAGCCAACGTGTGAAATTAAAGACAACATCGTCCGCATTGAAGTCATCGCCATTGGACCACTTCACGCCTTGGCGCAGTTTGAAAGTCCAGGTCTTCAGGTCGTCCGACGCTTCCCAACTCTCTGCCAGGTAAGGGCGCGTAATGTTGTCGGCGCCGGTAATCGTCAGATATTCGACGATGTGCCGGGCGACGTTCGATTTTTCGGTCCAATCGAAAGTCGCCGGATCGGTCATCTCCTGTACGACCATCGCCATTTTGAGAGACCCGCCTTTTTTCGGCGTTCCCTCGGCTTTTGCGACCGGGACAACAGCGTCACCGGTGATTTTTCCCAGCATGCTATAGGCAGCCGTGGCCGATACGCCGAGCAATGTCGCCGTCCGCAGGAATTCTCGGCGGCCCACCGCGCCCTGGCGCAGTTGCTCACATAACTCCGGAACATAAGGGTGTACCCTTTTTCCGTTCTCTTTCAGTGCTTCTTCAGTCATTTGTGTCTCCCGGATCGTATTGTTTGCGTCGCGCGCGTTTCTCTACATCGTAACGCCGTCTCGAAAATTCTGTATCCCGATCAGTATTTTGGCACCTTCACGGTAATATCGCAAATGCGACCAATTCTTGTGTTTTCCGACGCACGGCATGCGCAGGCTGTCTCCACAGCGCGTGCGTCCCCTCGCCGTCAAGGATGACCGTGATCGCTTGGCAGATGTCGATCGCGTTTGATTTTTTGAGGCACGATGTTGATCAATGGTGCCGTTTTTCCCCTGTCCAGCTTTGTTTTTTCTTTTTATTAAGCTTCAAGGTTATCCCCTGAGGTGCAACGTAAGTTGCTATATCCCGACAGAAACTTAGCTTTGTACGACGCAACCCAAGAGGGTCTCGTTGTCAAACCAGGCTGGTTCGCACAATCACTTCACTCTCAAGCGTACGGTGAACCGGGCATTTGTCTGCGATTTCAAGAAGCCGGCTACGCTGTTCGTCGCTCAGGTCTCCGCTCACTCGCACCTCGCGTTCGACAAGGTCCAGGCGGCCGGACTTTGTCTCACAGTCGGCACAGTCTTCGGCGTGGATTTTATTGTGCGAGAGCGTGACCTCGACTTGATCCAACGGCCAGCCTTTTCGATCGGCGTAGAGTCTTATGGTCATGGAGGTACAGGCACCCAAGCCGCTCAGGAGCAGCTCATAGGGGGTCGCGCCGCTTTCATCGCCGCCATAGCTTTTCGGCTCATCGGCACGCAGCGGATAGAACTCTGTCGCAATCGCTTGTGTAAACTTCCCTTCCCCGGTTTCTCGCACCACCACCTTGCCCGACTGAGCTTTTAGATCCGCCCCAACGGCTTCCGCCTCTCCCAGGTAACGTGTCGCCCAGGCCGAGAGAACCGTCGCGATGTAGGCCGCATCGGACTTCTTGGACACAAGGTGATCGGCAGTATCCAGGCTGACAAAGCTTCTGGGATGTTTCGCAGCCGAAAAAATCGCTGCCGCGTTTTCGATGCCCACGGTTTGATCGATCGGAGAATGAAAGACGATCAGAGCCTTTTTCAAACCTGCCACTGACTCTGTCAGATTGCGTTCGGATATGTCGTCAAGGAACTGCTTCTTGATACGGAATGGACGTCCCGCCAGCAGGACTTCTGCTTCCCCCTGCGCTTCTATGTCCGGTTTGGCATCCAAAAAGAGATGGGCGACGTGGGACGGCTCGGAGGGAGCACCGATCGTTGCGACGGCGAGAGCTTCAGGTACAGACCCCGCGGCCGCCAGAACCGCAGCGCCGCCAAGGCTGTGACCGATCAGTATCTTCGGCGCTTCGCGGGTCTCACGCAAAAAGTCGGCGGCTTTTACCAGATCCGCAACATTGGAGGAAAAATTGGTGTTGGCGAACTCGCCCTCGCTTGCCCCCAGACCGGTGAAGTCGAAGCGCAAAACGGCAATACCCTCCGCCGCCAAGCCCGCAGCAATCCGCGACGCCGCATAGATGTCTTTGGTGCAGGTGAAACAATGCGCAAAAAGCGCATAGGCACGCGGTTTGCCGATCGGTGAATCGAGCCGCGCCGCCAGGAGTTCGCCTCCGGCTCCGGGGAACGTGAGTTTTTCGTATCCGGCAGCCATGACGTCTCTCCAATATTTTGATGATCGGCGAAGTCTAATCCAAGTGCGTAAAGCATCGAAAGTCAAACGACTGAAACAGCGCGCAAATTGATGTGAAGCGTACGATTTCAGAGATCAGAGCGCCAGTTTCATCCCTTCATGGCTGGCCTTGAATCCGAGGCCCTCGTAAAAACGGAGCGCATCCGGACGTGCTTTGTCGGTTGTCAACTGCACGAGCCCGCAGCCGCGCTCCCTGCACCGGTCAATCGCCCAGCGGAACATCACCCCGCCGAGCCCCTCGCCGCGAAACGCCGAAGCGATCCGGACGCTTTCAATTTGTCCGCGCCACATACCGGTGCGGGATAGTCCGGGAATGAAGGTCAGTTGCAAACAGCCAAGCAGCTCCCCGTCCCCCTCGACAACGGCCAGCAGCTGGTTCGGGTCGCGATCGATAGCCTCGAAGGCGTTGATGTAGCTTACATCCAAGGGCGGTCCCGGCCTTTCTCGCGTGACCCCCAGGCTATCATCGGCCAGGAGCGCTACTATGTCGGACAGGTCTTCCATCTTCGCGCGGCGAAAGCTGGCGCCTTGCGCATCGCTCACTGTCATGAAATCTCCAATTCTTCTCAGAAGTCCGTCCCCATGTCAGTTCTGGTTTGCTCCAAAAGAGCCCACTTCAGGGGTGCGGGCAGCGGACGGGCAGAATAATCGATCCTGAGCGTTCTTCGGTTGCCGGTCTTTGCGGACGGGCTGGAACGATGCAGGGTGAGCGCCTTAACGAAAAGGACATCACCTCTTTTTGCCACTGAGTCCTCGACTTCCGCTTTCTCCGCAACTTCCCGGACGTCTTTGGCTGGAATCCGACCGAAGTTATGGGTGCACAGTCCCACCTGCAAACAGCCGTTTGATCCGTCGCTGTCATCAAGGTGGATACGCGCAAAGAACATCTCTTCGAGAAGTTCGACCGGAGGCTCGACGTGCCAGATGCCGGACTTGCGGGTCCAGGCGCAATACCCCTCGAGTTCATGCCGTTCTTTGACCGCGATAACACGATCCTGATGCCAGGGCACACTCCAATTCATGTCGCTGGTTTTATTGAACGCGAGGATGCGGACGGGGAAGGCACCTGGAACGAGGTCACGTGCCAAGCGCGTGAGCCGGCTTTCGACACCAGCGGCAGCGATAAGATCGGCATTCCACTCCAGACGCCCGCCGGGCACAGCCCCGATCTCACAGGCACGATCCAACGCAGCGAGATCCTCGCCCTCCATTGCGCCACGCACCCAGACGCGGCCCTGATCTTCCAGGATCGAGGTTTCCACCTTCATCGTTAATAAGTTCCGGTCATCTGTAAACATGTGTTGTCACAAGGAGCTATAAACCGGCAGAAGACGTCGCGGCAATCGACACGGCTTTCCTTTCCGTGAGATCCAAGTGATGATTGATCGGACGATACAGCCATACACAAGAATGCCTTCTCCATGAATCATGATGCTCACGCGGATCGAACCTGGCAAACCGAACTGATCAGCAAGTCGACCCTGTTTAAACGCTACTTCCAGGTGGACGAATACGTTGTCCGCCACAGTCTCTTTGCCGGTGGTGTCTCCGAACCGGTCACGCGCGAGGTTTTCGAGCGTGGCCACGCGGCAGCGGTCATTCCCTACGACCCGGAAGCCGACGCGGTCGTCTTCATCGAGCAGTTCCGGACCGGTGCTTTCGCGGCCGGCCTCCATCCCTGGCTGATAGAGGTTGTCGCCGGTATCATTGACGATGGAGAGGGGCCGGCAGAGGTTGCCCGGCGGGAAGCCTTGGAAGAAGCCAATTGCAAGATTGAGGAACTAGTGCCCATCGGCAAGTTTCTGGTCAGTCCTGGCGGGTCCTCCGAAACGCTCTCGCTGTTCTGCGGCAGGGTCCAAAGCGCAACAATCGGCGGAATTCATGGCCTGAGCGAGGAAAGCGAGGATATCCGCGCCTTCGTCCTCAGCTTCGAGGATGCACTTGCCCAGATGCGTGAAGGTAAAATAACGAACCTCTTCACCTTTGCAGCCTTACAATGGTTGGTCTTGAATCGCGAGGAATTGCGCGCTAAATGGCAATGACCGGTTCACGCGACAGTGACCCGCTTCTCCTTGAAAGCGATCAAGTCCTGCCGCTAGTGTCCAGGCTCGCTTAATTTCAGTCCTCAAATTTGTCCGAAGTGAAGAAGAATTCATGAACGTCCGAAACGGTTTTATCGATACTATTGGCAATACTCCGCTGATCCGCCTGAAACGCGCCTCGGAAGAGACCGGCTGCGAAATCCTCGGCAAGGCCGAGTTCCTGAACCCGGGAGGTTCCGTGAAAGACAGGGCGGCCTGGGCAATCATCAAGGATGCGGAGGAAAAGGGCCAAATCCGTCCCGGCGGTGTCATCGTCGAGGGTACGGCAGGAAACACCGGAATTGGTTTGTCTCTAGTCGCCCGGGCGCGCGGATACCGTACCGTTATCGTCATTCCCGAAACGCAGTCCGAGGAAAAGAAGGATATGCTGCGGCTCTGCGGCGCGGATCTGCGGCAGGTACCCGCGGTGCCCTACAAGAATCCGGACAACTATGTCCACTTCTCCAGGCGCCTGGCCGAGGAAATGGCCAAATCCGAGCCCAATGGCGCAATTTGGGCCAATCAATTCGACAACACCGCGAACCGGCAGGGCCACTACGAGACAACCGGCCCTGAAATCTGGGATCAGACCGACGGCAAGATTGACGGCTTTGTTTGCGCTGTGGGTTCCGGAGGCACTCTGGCCGGCGTCGGCATGGCCCTGAAAGAGCGTAACAAGGACGTCAGGATCGCGCTCTCTGATCCGATGGGCTCGGCGATCTACAGCCACGTCAAGCACGGCGAACTGAAATCCGAAGGCAGTTCAATCACGGAAGGCATCGGCCAGGGCCGCATCACGGCGAACCTTGAGGGCGCACCGATCGACGAAGCTTTTCAGATCAGCGATCAGGAAGCCATGCCGATCGTCTTTGATCTCTTCGAAAACGAAGGCTTCTGCCTGGGTGGTTCCAGCGGAATCAACGTGGCGGGCGCGATCCGTCTTGCGAAGCAACTGGGGCCAGGCCACACCATCGCGACGATCCTCTGTGATTACGGCACCCGCTATCAGAGCAAAATGTTCAATCCCGCCTTTTTGAGAGAAAAAGACCTGCCGGTTCCCGCCTGGTTGGACGCAATCTAAGCTTATCGGGAAAGCCGGTAACTGCCTGCAGGCCGGAACGCGGCTGTTCCAGAAATAACAAACAGACTGGGGACGAGGATGGAACTTCTCTTTCGTAACGATGCCTACCTGAAAGACTGCGAAGCGACGGTGGTTTCCATCGGCGAAGAAGGCCTCCGTCTCGACCGCACAGTCTTCTATCCCATGGGAGGCGGCCAACCCGGCGATACCGGCATCCTCACTACGGAAGGCGGTGAAAAGATCCGCGTTCTGGACGCTCGAAAAGGTGAAAATCACGAAGACGTCGTCCACCTCCTGGACCCGGAAGCGACGCCGCCCGCCGTCGGCAGCAGGGTGACGGCGGAAATCGATTGGGATCGCCGTTACCGCCTGATGCGGATGCATTCCTGTCTTCATCTTCTCTGTGCCGCAGTCACGGGCGATGTTACCGGCGGGCAAATCGGCGAAGAGAAAAGCCGCCTCGACTTTAACCTCCCCGACACCCAGCTCGACAAAGAGGCCCTCACGGCGGAACTCAACCGGTTGATTAGTGAGAATCATCCGGTCGCTGAGCGTTGGATCTCCGACGATGAGCTCTCGGCAAATCCGGATCTCGTGCGCACCATGTCCGTTAAGCCTCCCAGCGGTTCCGGCAAGGTGCGCCTGCTCGATATTGCAGGTGTCGATCTTCAGCCCTGCGGAGGCACGCATGTGCGCGAGACGGGTGAGATCGGACGGGTGCGGATCGGCAAGATCGAGAACAAAGGGCGCCAGAATCGCCGGATCAATATTCACTTCGACGGCTAAAGATGCCATGATTCGCAAAACGTTCATTCCGGCTTAAAGGCTCTTCCATGCCCGATTCAGACATCAGCTCACTCGTCAGCACAAATTGGCTGGCAGAACACATCGATGCGCCGGACGTCAGGGTCGTCGACGCAAGTTACTATTTGCCGCACGAAGGGCTGGACCCGAGAGCTGAGTATGAAGACCAGCATATCCCGGGTGCGGTTTTCTTCGACATTGACGAGATCGCCGACACCTCGAGCAGCCTGCCCCATATGCTGCCACCGCCGGAGAAGTTCGCCAGCCGCGTCCGCCGTCTCGGACTGGGCGACGGCAATCGGATCGTTGTCTACGATCAGCGCGGTATCATGTCGGCGCCTCGGGTCTGGTGGACCTTCAAGATCTTCGGACATGACGATGTTGCCGTGTTGGACGGTGGCCTGCCGAAATGGCGGCACGAAGGCCGTCCCCTGTCCGACGCGCCGCCAACCCCCGCCGAACGCCATTTCACTCCGCGCTTCAACACCTTCCTGATCCGCGAGAAAGATCAGCTCATGAGCAATCTGAAGAGCCAGCGCGAGCAGGTTCTCGATGCCCGCTCGCAGGGCCGCTTCGCCGGAACGGCTCCGGAGCCTCGCGAAGGACTGCGCTCGGGGCATATCCCGCAGAGTCTCAACCTGCCGTTTACCGACCTGATCGAACCGACAAGCCAGACTTTCAAGCCGCGCGATGAGCTTCGCAACCTCTTTTCAAAAGCAGGACTGGACCCCAAACGCCCGGTGGTCACGACCTGCGGTTCCGGCATTACAGCAGCTGTTCTGGCGCTCGCCCTGGAACTCACGGGACATCGGGACTATTCCGTGTATGACGGGTCCTGGTCGGAATGGGGCCTGGCCGGTGAAACGCCCGTAGACACCTGATCCTGCAAGTACGAAACACTGATCTTTTAAGGCGAAGCCGTGGGCGAGAAAACCGATCTGACACTCCGCAACTATACAACGGCCGACCGGGACCAGGTGATAGCGCTGTGGGATCGTTGCGGTCTTTTGGTCTGGTACAACGATCCGGATAAGGATATTGCGCGCTGGATCGAGAACCCCTCCTCGGAAATTTTACTCGGGGCCCTTGGCGATGAGATCGTTGCCACGATTTGCGTCGGCAACGACGGTCATCGTGGCAGGCTGAATTACCTGGCCTGTTCACCGGAGCAACAGGGCAAGGGCTTCGCATCGGCCATGGTCTCTGCCGCGGAGGACTGGTTGCGCGACCGCAACGTGCCGAAAGTAGAACTGCTGATCCGCGAGAATAATCTCGGCGTCAAAAACTTCTACCGCCGGATCGGGTATCACCAAAATAACTGCCATATCATGCAGCGCTGGCTCATCGACGGCATGCCAACACCGGCCAATGACGCGCCACGAACCGATGGCAAGCTCGAGAACACCATCACCTACCTTGAGATGACCGAGCGTCCGCTCCAGCCGATCCCGAAGTTGACCGGTGACCGCACGGTCGCTCTCTTGGGCTGCAAACAACCGCCCCTTTCCTTCTACCGCTTTCTCTACAACAGCGTTGGAGAACCTTGGTTCTGGTGGGAACGGCGGACGATGGATGACGAGAGCCTGCAAAAAATCATCCATGACCCCATGGTCGAAATCTACGTGCTCTATGTGGAAGGGGCTCCGGCGGGTTACGCCGAACTCGATCGCCGTATCGACAAGGAGGTCGAACTGGCCTACTTCGGCCTGCTGCCGGAGTTCATCGGACAGGGCCTCGGCCCCTACCTGCTGGCCTCGGCGATAGACATTGCATGGAGCTATAGCCCTAAGAGGGTGCACCTGCACACCAACACACTGGACCATCCCAAAGCCCTGCCGGTCTATCAACGCTGCGGTTTTACGCCCTATAAGCAGGAACAGATCATCATCGACGATCCAAGGCTGACCGGCGCCTTTTCGGCGTAGCGCACTTTTCGTAGCGAAAATCGCCGCTGATTCGGTGCCTCCTGACACAATGCTGTCAGTTGGGCCGTGTTAACTAGGCAAACTGAATTTCAGCGCTTTCGCGAACCTCTGCCGGACCAACAGGCGAGATGAAGTCGGCCCAGGTCGCGTTGTGATGAGCGATAATGTCGCTTGCAGAGAGATGCGGACGTTCGGCGGTGGTATGCGCATCCGCGGCGACGGTCGTGTGATATCCGCGCGCCAGAGCACTGCGGACTGTGGTATCGACGCAAAACTCCGTCGCGCAGCCGCAAATCACAAGGCGCTCGATGCTGTCGGCGCGCAGGATCTGGTCAAGGTCCGTCGAGAGAAAGGAATCACAGGACGTCTTTCCGACGGTGCGATCATCCTTCAGAACCTCCAGCTCGGGCAGCAAATGCCAGCCGGGCGAGTCCGGGTGATGGGGATCCCCCTCCGGGCCTTCGTGTTGAATGAAGACAACCTTGCCTTGGGCCGCTCGGAGCTTGGCAGCCAGCGTATTGATCCGTGCGATGACGGCCTCTGACTGGTAGCGCGCTGCTGTGGGAGAGAAGGACCCAAGCTGCATGTCGATAACGATGAGAGCGGTCGAGATCATGTTTATCCAATTCTTAAGTCCGGGTTCTGATTCGGACGCGCCTTACGAAGCAATCGCAGTCTTTATGAGGGTTGAGCCTTGAGACGCGCTGATCGCTTATTCGACATCATCCAGATTTTGCGCTCCGCAAGCGGCCCCGTGACCGCAGACCAAATTGCGGAGCGGCTCGAAGTGACCGCGCGCACCATATATCGCGATATCGTAACGCTGCAAGCCAGCCGGGTTCCCATCGAAGGTGCCGCCGGTATCGGGTATGTCCTGCGCGCGGGTTTCGATTTACCGCCCTTAATGTTTACCTCGGATGAGACCGAAGCCCTGCTGGTGGGCATGAGCCTTCTGCGGCGCACGAGTGATCAGGGCCTTCATAGCGCTGCCCAGTCTATCCTCGCGAAGGTCGAAGCTGTTTTGCCGGGCGACCGCCGGGGCTCCCTCGCCAAGCGGCCCTTTTATGTCTGCGAGTACGGCGCAACCCCCTCCCCTTTGACCGACCTGGCCGAGATCCGAAAGACCATACGGGAGAGCAAAAAACTTGAAATCGAGTATCTGGACGCCAGCGGCCAGGTGACGACACGTGTCATCTGGCCGATTGCGGTTGCCTATTATGTCGAAGTGGAATTGGTCTGTGCCTGGTGCGAGCTGCGCGAGGATTTTCGGCATTTTCGGGTCGACCGAATTCGCCGGCTTGAATTCCTCAAGGAGAGCTTTGCCGACAGTGGTCGGCACCTGATCGACGAGTGGATGGCGGCGACCAACGGCCAGCCCCCGTCACTCTCCTAACAGCGTCACTCTCCTAACAGCGTCACTCTCCTAACAGCGTCACTCTCCTGACAGTATGATGTCAGGAGCCTTCTGTTCCAATGTGCGGATAATCATCCACTTCGGCAGCATATCGGAGCAAAGTCATGGAACAGGTTAGAATTCTGAAGGACGGTTTTGAGACACACTTCATGTTGATGGAACCGCATTGGCTCGTGACTTTTCAGGCACCGGTCGAGGACATCGACCGCATCTTCGACGAAATCACTCTTCAAACGCCCCTTCAGCATGGCAAGACCGACAAGAACGGCTTTCGAACGTCCAGCGGCCAGGAGTATTACCGGCCGCGGGAAGGCACGCCGACGGGCGCAGAAGAGGAGATCCGCAAACGTCCCGGTGTCGATGAGATGTCCTTCTTCATTCCGCGCGACGAAGCACTGCTGGATCGCGTTATCGAGGCGATCTATGCGGTCCACAGCTACTATGAGCCGGTCGTGTTTGTCCGCGAAGTGCTGCGCAGCCGCTGCAAAGGGCTCGACGATTCTAAGAACCCACATCGCTGGTGGAACAAAAGCGGCGACTGGAAAACGACTTGAGACGCCGTCAGCTATTGGAACGGCGGTGCGCGCATCAGGCCGCCGTCGATCCAGAGCGCATTGGGACCGCGTTCCAACTCGGTCGGACGCCCAGGGCCGAAGTGGCGATCATAGACTTCACCATAATTACCGACCGCCTCTACGATCCGATAAGCCCACAAACTGTCGAGATCCAGTTGCGTCCCGAAGTCGCCCTCGAACCCGAGCAGTCGCCGGATCGCAGGATCCTCAGTTGAAGAGGCCATAGATGCCAGGTTTTCCGAGGAGACCTGCTTCTCTTCCGCGAGGAGCATCGCAAAGACACCCCAGCGGACCACATTTTGCCACGCACGGTCCCCGCTCAGGGTCACAGGCCCCATGAGCTGCCTCGAGAGCAGTTCCGGAAGGATCTCATAGAGTGCCGCGCCGTTTTCTTCCTGGCTTCTAAGGCCGGCCAACGCAAGGCGTCCAGCCATCAGCGCGCTACAGGCACCTTCACGAAGCTGGAAGACGCCCTCTTCTATCGAGTCGGTCTTTCGGACATTCAAGGTTATCCGGTTCTGAGATGCGAAGGCGTCGATACGACCCCTTGCATCTTCGTCACCGCCGAAGCAGATGCTCGCGCCGTCAAGTTCCAAAGCGTTGGAAAAGGCATCCGCACGCCTTACCATCAGGCCAAGACTGTTCACGAAGGCACTGCCCGCGAAGCTAACATCACGCCGCCCGAAGAGCGCGTCTTCGTGCAAGGCCAGGACATCGATCCGGCCGTCGTTCAAAGCCTTTAAGCCGGTCTCAGTGCTAACCTCTACGAAGGAAACCTGATCGGCCTTGCCGAACAGAGCAGCCGACCAGGACCGGCAAAGATCGACTTCAAACCCGCGCCAGTTCCCGATGTCGTCCTTGACGGCCAGTCCCTGTTGTCCCGCGTGGACGCCACACTTGAGCAGACCGTCGTTCTTGATTCTATCGAGGGTTTCGCCGGCTGCCGCGGGCAGGGGAAATCCGAGCTGGACAAGCGCCAAAAAAAGGATTGAGCGGGATAAGGGTTTGAGCATAAGACAGAAAAAGGGCGCAATCTTCTGATCGCGCCCTTTCGTTTCCTTTTAGTGAGCCAGAATCTGGCTGAGGAACTGCTGCGTCCGCTCCGACTGCGGATTGTTGAAGAATTCCTCTGGCTCGTTTTGCTCGATGATTTCTCCGCCGTCCATGAAGATCACCCGGTCGGCAACCTTGCGGGCGAAGCCCATTTCATGGGTTACGCAGATCATCGTCATGCCGGTTTCGGCCAGATTGACCATGACCTCAAGCACTTCGGCGATCATTTCGGGATCGAGCGCCGATGTCGGCTCATCGAACAGCATGATGCGTGGACTCATGCAGAGCGAGCGCGCAATGGCAACACGCTGCTGCTGCCCACCCGAGAGCTGGCCGGGATACTTTGCCGCCTGCTCCGGGATCCGCACCTTGTTGAGGAACTCCATCGCAATCTCTTCTGCCTGGGCCTTGGGCACTTTCCGAACCCAGATCGGAGCCAGCGTGCAGTTCTCCAGAACGGTCAGATGCGGAAAGAGGTTGAAGTGCTGGAAGCACATCCCAACCTCCCGGCGGATCGCATCGATGTTCTTCAGGTTGCCCGTCAGTTCGATATCATCAACGATGATCTGCCCCTGCTGGTGCTCTTCCAAGCGGTTGATACAGCGGATCATCGTCGACTTACCTGACCCAGAAGGACCGCAAACGACGATACGTTCGCCCCGGCGCACCGTCAGATTGATGTCTTTCAGTACGTGGAACTGACCGTACCATTTGTGCATACCAATAATCTGAATGGCGACTTCATCGGAAACTCCGGGAGTCGACACGCGCTGAACGGCGTCAGACATAAACTCTCTCCTATCGCTTGTGACCGGTATGCAGCTTGGCTTCGAGCCAAATGCTGTACCGGGACATGCCGAAACAGAACACCCAATAGATAACAGCCACGAAGGCGTAGGACTCGTGACTGAGCCCGATCCAATTGGCGTCGGTGATGACGGTTTTCGCAATTCCGAGCAGATCGAACAGACCGATGATCAAGACCAACGATGTGTCTTTGAAAAGACCAATGAAGGTGTTCACGATCCCTGGAATAACAATCCGCAGAGCCTGTGGAAGAATGATCAGGTACATCATTTTCCAGAAACTCAGTCCCATGGCCGAGGCAGCTTCGTATTGCCCCTTAGGGATCGCCTGCAGGCCGCCTCTGATCACTTCGGCCATATAAGCCGCCGAGAAAAGCGAGACACCGATCAAACACCGCAACAGCTTGTCGAAGTTCACACCCTCCGGCAGGAACAACGGTACCATCACGGATGACATGAACAGGATCGTGATCAAGGGTACGCCGCGGACGAACTCAATGAAGGTGACGCACATGGCGCGCACCACGGGCATATTTGAGCGTCTGCCAAGCGCCAATGCCACCCCGATCGGCAGGGAGGCCACAATTCCCGTCACACCGATCACCAGTGTGAGAAGGAGGCCGCCCCATTGCGGAGTTTCCACGGTCGTAAGCCATGCATCCGGTCCGGATCCCGTGCCGCTCAGCAGATAAAAGCCTGTAATCGGCAGGAGCAGGGTGTTGACCAGCAAGATCTTGCGAAACGGGATCTTGTCAAAAAGCACCGGAAGCACGGCAAGAGCCAGAACCAGGCCCGCGACATAAACCCGCCAGAGCTCGTCCGACGGATACAAGCCGAAAAGGTACTGTTTAAGCCGGACATCTATCAATGCCCAACAGGCACCGGCTGACGTGCAGTCCGTCCGTGAAGCCCCCTCGAAGTCGGCCTCGAAGTAGACCCAGTCCAAAACGGGCGGGATCGACACGACGAGAAAGTAAATCGCCAGAAGTGTCAAAATAGTGTTGGGTATGCTGGAAAAGAGATTGTTTCGCAGCCAGCCAATGGCCCCAACCGTTCCCGGAGGTGGCGGAAGATCCGGATGTTCCCCTGGAGGATAGTGTTGCCCGGGGGCATTGCTTTGCGTGATATCACTCATCGTGCTGCCCCTTCATCGCTCAACCAGCGCGATGCGCTTGTTGTAATAGTTCATCAGCATGGAAATCAGCAGGCTGATCGTCAGATAAACCAGCATGGTCATCATGATAATCTCGATCGCCTGCCCGGTTTGGTTCAGCGACGTACCGCCGAAGGTGGACACAAGGTCGGGATACCCGATCGCAATCGCGAGCGACGAATTCTTGGTGAGATTGAGATACTGACTGGTCAAAGGCGGCACAATAACCCGCAGTGCTTGCGGCAAGACAATCATGCGCATCGTCCAGTTCGGCTTGAGACCAAGCGAAAAGGCCGCTTCAGTTTGACCGTGACTGACCGCTTGAATACCCGCACGCACGATCTCTGCGATGAAGCCCGCGGTATAGATGGACAGAGAAAACCACAGAGCGACAAACTCAGGCCGTAAGACCATCCCGCCCTTAAAGTTGAATCCGCCTTTTTCGGGGTAGTCGAAGGTCAGGGGAAACCCGGTCACAATTGCGGCAAGTGCCGGGAGCCCGATAATCAATGCAGCTGATGTCCAAAAAACCGGGAAGATTTGTCCGGTCTGCTCCTGGCGTTTACGCGCCGCCCTCGCGATAATGGGAATGGCAATGACCGCCACAAAAAACGCGATGATAATGAGCCCGATCCCGTCACCGGGAACCGGTCTGGGCAGGTAGAAACCCCGATTACTCAAGAACATGGTTTCGAATACGGGGATTGCGTCCCTCACTCTGGGCAATCCGAGTAATACGCCGTACCAGAACAAGATTTGCAGCAACAACGGCACGTTACGCACAACTTCGACGTACCAATAGACCAGTTTGCTGACCAGCCAGTTTTTCGAAAGCCGCAAGACACCCAAGATCACCCCGAGGATCGTCGCGGCGATGATTCCCGTGACCGCGACCGAAAGAGTGTTCAAAAGACCAACGAAGAAGACACGTCCGTGCGTGTCCGTGGCGGTGTAAGGAATAAGCGACATGGCTACGTCGTAGCCTGCCGGTGAATCAAGGAAACCAAAGCCGGTCGAGATACCCAAGGCCTCGAGATTACGAGCTGTATTGGTTCCGATGTATATGAAGAAAACAGCGACCAAGAAAAACGCCAAAGCCTGAAAAACAATTGCTCTGGTGCGTTGATCGCTCAGAAGTGAGCCCCGTTTAGGGCCATCTATGCTCTGTGTAGCCATGCCGTCCCCTGCTGGCTGACCGAACACCAAGGCCCCCTGTACCGAACCTTGATATCAGTAACTGAAACGACCTGAAGCACGCCAGGCTGATTGCCTGGCGTGCTTTTTCAGATCACTTTAAGCAGTTTTTCTGCCTTTATTAGCGCATCGGCGGGGCATAAAGGATGCCGCCGTCGGTCCAAAGAGCGTTCAGGCCGCGCTCGAGGGCCAGAGGTGTCGTCGTACCGAGGTTACGCTCGAACGACTCGCCGTAGTTGCCGACCTGCATGATGATGTTTTTCGCCCAGTCAGCCGGCAGGCCAAGCTGTGCGCCCATGTCGCCTTCGCCACCCAGAAGCCGAAGAATTTCGGGGTTCTTGGAGGTCGAAGCCATCTCTTCGGCATTTGCCGAGGTCACACCCAGTTCTTCAGCAACGATCATAGCGCCCAGAGTCCAGCGTGCAATATCGCCCCACTGGTTGTCGCCATGACGCACCAGCGGACCAAGAGGCTCCTTCGAGATGATCTCCGGAAGGATAATGTGCTCGCTGGGATCAGCCATGGTCGAACGCTGAGCGGCCAGACCGGAAGCATCCGTCGTGTAGACGTCGCAACGCTCTTCCTCATAAACGCCACGGCCTTCAGCGGAAGTCTCGATGACAACCGACTCATAGCTCATGCCGTTGGTACGGAAGTAGTCAGCCAGGTTCAACTCGGTGGTCGTACCGGTCTGGATGCAGACCGAAGCGCCATCGAGTTCTTTGGCACTGGTTACACCAAGGCTCTTACGGACCATGAAGCCCTGACCATCGTAGTAGTTAACGCCGACAAACTCGAAACCGAGATTGACGTCGCGGGAGAAGGTCCAGGTCGTGTTCCGTGCCAGGACATCGATTTCACCGGACTGAAGTGCGGTGAAACGCTCTTTGGAGGTCGTTGGCGTGTACTTTACCTGAGCGGCATCACCGAAGATGGCTGCAGCCATCGCACGGCAGAAGTCCACGTCAAAACCGGCCCATTCGCCCTGATCGTTTGGAGCCCCGAAACCGGCAAGGCCGGTGGTCACGCCGCATTGAACGAAGCCCTTGGCTTTTACATCATCGAGTGTTCCCGCAGATGCACCAGTGGACAACGCTGTTACCGCCGCGGCGGCGAAGAGAAACTTTCCAAGCTTCATTGGTAGGATCTTCCCTGCTGTTCAATTCAAAAATCTTGTTGTTTTTGGCGTGAGAACGCTGCAATCGCCCGTTGCTATTGCCTCTTGACCTTCTATGGGTCCTCGACGACGGGTCGCCCTGCAGCAACTCTTCACAGCCAAACCATGTCCCATCATGGCGTGAAACGCAACAGGCCTAAACCACAGATAAGTAAATTGTTACCCGACAATGACATTAAACACCTGCTTTGAAACGGATATTTGAAAATCACTGCGTCCGATTGGTTGTGATAGCGCTACCAAAAATCCATGAAAACGCGAGTTTTTTTGGATCTGCGGGATCACCCCGCAGCCTCCTTGCAAGTTGGGCTTTGATCCGGCTCCAACCAGAAGTTGCCCGCTCCCTTGCCGCAGCAAACCAAGGGCTGGCATGACCGCCGCCGTCCTGTCATAACCATAGAGTCGCCGGATTCAGACCGGATCCGAAGATCAAATTGTGAACAGAACAGCTTAGTACACGGACTTTAGAGTATGTCTCCCTCACGCCGGAAGCCAAATACCCTACTCACCCATTTGGGCCGAGAGCCATCGAAGCAACACGGCGCGGTCAATCCGCCAGTTTATCACGCTTCCACCATCCTGTTTGAGGACGTCGAAAGTCTCCGCGCGGCAAAAGAAATACGCATGCGGCCGGATGCCGTGACCTATGGCCGGATGGGGACCCCCACAACAATGGCTCTGCAGGATTCGGTCGCAGCCCTTGAGGGCGGATACGCCGGCATCGCCGTCTCCTCGGGACTTGCAGCCGTCACGGCCAGCATCATGTCCCTTGTCCAGGCCGGGGATCACGTGCTCATGACGGATTCCGTTTATGGCCCGGCGCGTGCCTTCTGCGACTCCACCCTTGCAAAATTCGGGGTTGAAACAAGCTATTACGATCCTCTGATTGGAGGCGGAATCGCCTCTTTAATCAGAGAAAACACCAAGATCGTCTTCACGGAATCTCCCGGGTCCCAGACCTTCGAGGTTCAGGACATTCCCGCCATTGCGGAAGCCGCCCATGCGGCCGGCGCGGCCGTTTTGATGGATAACACCTGGGGCACTCCGCTCTACTGTAAGTCATTCGACCTGGGCGTCGACGTCTCGATCCATGCCGGAACCAAATACATCGTCGGCCATTCCGACGCGATGCTGGGCATCATCGTAACCAGCGAGGCCTTTTACGAGCGGGTACGGCGCGGCGTTATGTCACTCGGGCACAGTGCGGCACCGGACGATGTGTTTCTGGGCTTGCGAGGCTTCAGGACGCTCTCGGTCCGGCTCGAGCAGCACCATAAGAACGGCGTCGCATTAGCGACCTGGCTTCAGCAGCGCCCGGAGGTCGCAAGAGTTATGCACCCTGCGCTGCCCGATGACCCTGGCCACGAGCTCTGGAAACGGGATTTCTCCGGCGCCTGCGGTCTCTTCGGGCTTGTGCTGCATCCGGTCGCGCAGTCTGCTGTCGATGAAATGCTGAACCATCTCGAGCTCTATGGCATGGGCTATAGCTGGGGCGGTTTCGAGAGCCTGATTGTTCCAACCGATCCACGCTCAATCCGGACCGCCACCAACTGGGACGCGCAGGGACCCTCCTTGCGCATTCACGCCGGCCTGGAAGACATCGACGATCTGGTTGCGGATCTCGAGGCGGGTTTTGAGCGCCTCAATCGCGACGTGGCAGCCGAATAAGACCTGGTTGTCATCACCCATGAAAGAAACCGGACAGAGCTTTTATGATGAGCGAAGCTATTACACTTCCCGACACACTGACCCAGGAAGTCGCCTTCGATGACAAAGGATTGATCGCCGCGATCGCGCAACAACACGATACCGGTGAAGTCCTGATGATGGCCTGGATGAACCGCCAATCCCTGGCGGAGACCATCGCGACCGGACAAGTCTGCTATTGGTCCCGCTCCCGCCAAAGCCTCTGGCGCAAAGGCGAGAGTTCAGGACAGGTGCAAAAGCTTGTTGAATTGGCTTTGGATTGCGACGGCGACTGCCTGCTTTTGAAGGTGGATCAAACAGGCGTTGCCTGCCACACAGGCCGGCGGAACTGCTTTTATCGCGTCCTTACCGACGATCACCGGTTGGAGGACAGATTGCCGGTTCTAAAAGATCCAAAAGATCTATACGGGAAATAGATGATGCAGGCGCCGGTCCGCGTTAGGATTCCGTTCCTCGGTTTACGTTTGCCGCGGATCGCCGTGGCCGTATTTTTGGCAGCGCTCACTCCCCTGGCAGCGCTCACTCCCCTGAATGAAGGTCGCGCCGACAGCTCGGTCGATTCAGTCACTCTTTTTGCAGCCGCGAGCACAACAAACGCTCTTACTGAAATCGTTGAACTTTACAAGGATCAGAGCGACACCCGGATCCGCACGGTTTTTGCCGCCTCCTCCACTCTTTCCAAACAAATCGTCAACGGTGCGCCCGCCGATCTCTTTCTCTCGGCGAACGAACGCTGGATGGAGCATCTCATCGAAAAAGCCGCCGTCGATCCGAAGAGTAAACGCGCCCTGTTCGGTAACCGGCTGGTTCTGGTCGTCGGCCCGAACAGCGAAGCCGAGAGTGGAGGCAAAGACCAGAAATTGTCGCCCTCTTTACCGCTTGGAAAGATTCTCGGAACGAGCCGCCTGGCGATCGGCGATCCAGCGCACGTCCCGGCAGGTATCTATGCAAAGGCGGCGATGCAAAGCCTCGATCTCTGGGATGACTACAGGGACAAGCTGGCCTTCTCGGGAAATGTTCGCACCGCCCTCGCTTTGGTCGAACGTGGCGAAGCGGCTGCCGGGATCGTATACGAGACCGATGCTTTGATCCTGCCGAAGCTCGGGATCATCGGCACTTTCCCGCCCGACAGCCATCCGCCAATCATCTATCCGCTTGCCATCGTAACCGACAGGCACTCGAAGGCAGTCGAGGACTTTTATGGATTTTTGGCCGGTCCCGAAGCCGCGAAAGTCTTTGCCCGCCATGGCTTCAGCCCATCGGTCGCACCCAAGTGACAAACGACGAAAGCCGCTGATCTGATGGTCTCTCTTACGCCCATGGAATTGGAAGCCTTGCAGCTGAGCCTGCGGGTGGCGTTCTTCGCCGTCACGATCAGCCTGCCCCTGGGAATAGCGGCGGCCTGGATCCTGGCTCGCTACAGCTTTCCGGGAAAACCCATTCTGGACGGCATCATTCATCTTCCCTTGGTTTTGCCCCCTGTCGTGGTCGGATACCTCTTGCTGGTCCTCCTGGGCCGGGAAGGCGTCCTGGGGCAATGGCTGTATCGTCTTTTCGATATCACCCTGGCCTTCACCTGGCAGGGTGCCGCGGTGGCCGCTGCGGTGATGGCATTTCCACTGATGGTCAGGTCGATCAGACTGGCACTTGAACTCGTCGACCGGAACCTCGAGGCCGCGGCCTTTACACTGGGTGCCGGCCATTGGAACGTCTTTTTCACCGTGACGCTTCCGCTCATCGCGCCCGGCATCCTGGCCGGCAGTCTGTTGGCATTCGCCCGCAGTCTGGGGGAATTCGGTGCAACCATCACCTTTGCCGCAAACATCCCGGGCATCACACAGACCATTCCGCTTGCTCTCTACAGCGTCATTCAGACGCCGGAGGGTGAATTCGCAGCCTTTCGCCTCGCCATCCTCTCCGTCGTGCTCTCCTTCACGGCCCTCGCAATCTCCGAAATCCTGGCGCGCCGGTTGCGCACCCGGATGGTCGGTTAAAAGGGGCCGGCGCTGATGCTCAAGATCGACGTCGAGAAAAGCCTCAAAGCCTTTCATCTGAACACCCGATTTGAATGCGAATCCTCTGGTGTGATCGCCTTGTTCGGTCGCTCGGGTTCCGGCAAAACCTCGATCGTCAATATGCTCGCGGGTCTTCTGACCCCAGAACGCGGCGAGGTGGTCGTCAAAGATCGGGTTCTTTTTGATTCTTCGCAAGGAATCAATGTGCCGCCACAGGAACGCAGGCTTGGTTATGTCTTTCAGGAAGACCGGCTTTTTCCTCACCTGACGGTGCGCAAGAACCTCCTCTACGGCTGGAAGCGGGCTCCCAAATCGGAACGCAGAATCCAGCTGGAACAGGTGGTGGAGATGCTCGGGATCGAGGCGCTGCTCGAGCGGCATCCCGGCAAGCTCTCCGGTGGTGAAAAGCAACGGGTAGCACTGGGCCGCGCTCTGCTGGCAAATCCCAGCCTTCTCTTGATGGATGAGCCCCTTGCGGCGCTGGACCAGGCGCGTAAGGAGGACGTTCTGCCCTTCATCGAGCGTCTGCGCGACGAATTCGATGTGCCGATCGTCTATGTCAGCCACAGCATGGAAGAAATCGTCCGCCTCGCGGACACAATGGTGTTGATCTCCGATGGCCGTGTAGAGGCGGTCGGCGCGGTGGACGATGTGATGGGCCGTCTTGATCTTCGGCCCTTAACCGGACGCTACGAAGCCGGCGCCGTCCTGAGTGCAAGAGTATCTTCGCACGATAGCGAATTTGCCCTGACGGAACTGGAATTTGGCGGCGGCACCCTACGGATCCCACTGCTGGATGTTCCGACCGGAACCCTTCTGCGGCTGCGGATCAGAGCCCGCGACGTCTCGCTGGCCCTCACACCGCCCACTGACATCAGTATTCAAAACGTTTTCAAGGCGACGATCGTCGCCATAGGCGGCGAAACCGGTCCTCAAATCGATCTGCGACTGGAGGCAGGCGGCGCGGCGGTTTGGGCGCGTATCACCAAGCGGGCTCTGATGAGTCTGAACTTGGAGCCTGGCCGGGAAATCTATGCAATGGTCAAAGCCATTGCCGTTGACCGCCATAGCCTGGGCAGGGTCACCGGTCCTGACAGATTCCTCTCTGGCGAATAACCGCTCTTCGACTCTTCAGCTTTTTCTTTGAACCGACAACACCCCACTCAGGTTGCTTTGGTCTTAGTAGTTTATCTACCGAGCACAATAATCTGCGATTACATGACTCTAAGGCCCAATTACACGCACCCGCTGTGGTTTTCTTAGGAAGCCTTTAACATCTAACGCTTATCCTGCGGAAAATTTCGAGGGTAATGATTATGAGCACGAACGCGGCACAATTGATGTCCGAGGAACAGGTCGACGAACTCGCGGAGAGCGAAGTTCTCGATGAAGCCCGGGACGTCGTGTCCAATCTGGAAATCCGTCTACAGCAGGTCAGAACGGGCAGTCTTGCAAGAGACGAAGCTGCGAAGCTCCTCTCGCAGGATGCCGCAAACCTTCGTTTGAAGGCCAGGACCGTGGCCGTGAACGGCCTTGCGCCGATCACCCACCGCCTCGACGAATACCTCTCTTCGATCAAGGTCATCGAAGATAGCCACATTCCGGACCTTCAGACTTTTGGCGACCGGATCAGCGCGCTTCTTGACGGTGACTACGTCACCTCCGAGGAAACCGCCGAGGTTGTCCGCAATCTGCCGCATATGATGACATTTGATGTCAGCGATGTGTCGATCACGGATACCGAGGTGACACTGGTTCTGCCTCAGCGCTCGGCTGCGCACGTTGTCGGACGCGAACTGGCCGCCTGTGGATACCGGGTCTCAACCGTTCTGGATCCGCTCGAGGCCATTGGCCTGATCGTGGAAACCCGTCCTGACCTTGTGATTACCACAGTGGTTATGCCGCGTTTGAGTGGCGTCGATCTCGCCTGTGCGTTGGCGGCGATGCCCTCGACGAAGAGCATTCCCGTCGCAGTTCTGACCAGTCTGGAGCCCAATCACCCGGATCTTGCCACACTGCCGATGAATTCCGGTCTGATCCGTCGCGGTCCGAGTTTCGGTGATGATCTGGCGGACGTTCTGCAACGCTTCAACATCACCTGATGTCTTAAGAAACAGGCGCAGGCCTCAAGACAAAAGCGGCACAACGTGAGTTGGCCGCTTTTTCTTCGTTCAGGTCTTAATGAAGAACAAAAAATGATTTTAAGTTAAGGGCTTAGACCCGACACCGAAGATATTACTTTTAGTGAATCCGTCGGCGGTTGGGATTAGCGAGGTTCATGGCCAGACCTTCGTTCTTGAAGTCGACCTCGTCAAACTTCACGCCAATGCCGTTCCAGGCATGCCGCACAACTGTTCCGGTGAAATCACCCAGCACATCGATTTTCATTTCGACGGGGTCGCCAATCCGGGGACGGCAAGAGGTTTCCAGAAAAACACCGCCGCCTGAAACGTCCACGGCGGAGCAAGGATTCCAATCGGTCCCTAACCTAAGGGTAGCAACGTTGGTCGACCGGTAGCGCCGGTACCTGCGGCGTTGATCCTGCCGTCCGGTCGATGCCATGTGGTCCACTCCTTCTCGCTTTCTATTCTCTCGTTCTCAGGAATCGACAGTAAACATCACATTTTTCTAAAGTCTTGCGAAGTTCGGTTAACGCAACCCTTTACCATAAGAAATTGGTTGCGGGACAAACTATTTTCAATCTGTTAAAGCTTTGCAACAAGCCTTTTGGCAGCTATCTAAAGGCGTTTAAAAATTTCACTTTCTTTACAAGAGGTTCCTCATGTCTGGCCAAGTCGCCGCTTCGCACATCCTACTCATGTATGCAGGATCGGAACGTTCAAGCGCAACCCGTTCTAAAGACGAAGCCCTGAGTGAAATCGAGAGCCTCAAGGCCCGACTCGATGAAGGCGCCAACTTTGGCGAACTCGCGAGCGCGCATTCCGATTGTCCTTCCGGCCAGAGCGGTGGCGACCTCGGTTCGTTCGGCCGGGGCATGATGGTACCGGAATTTGAGACAGCGGCCTTTGGTCTCGAAATCGGAGGCACCAGCGGTGTCGTAGAGACCCCCTTCGGCTACCATCTCATCCATCGAACGGCTTAGAGCCGGTTTGACGGCGGCAGTTCAAGTATGAAAACACACCAAATTCCGATCGAAGACATCTACGTTCCTGCGAAGTTCAAAAAAGAGATCGACGAGGCGAAGATCGCCGAGCGGGCCGAGAACCTGCTCGAAGACGGTGAACAAAGCCCGATCCAGGTACGACGGGACGATAAAAAAGGCTACGTGCTGGTAAAAGGCCTCAACCGGCTTGAGGCTTGCCGCGCCCTTGGCGAGACTGAGATTGAATGCCTGATCGTGGCCGCACGGCAGCATTGATTAAGAGCCCGTCGCCGCGCCGTTAAAGCACACCAGCTCCTGGGACCTGTCCAAGTAGCGTTGCAGCAATCCCGGAGCTTGGCTAGCATCGCGCGCAAACAACGGAGTCGCTGCACTCCAGCGTCTTCAGTCTTCACTCTGCAGGAGTTTCTATGCCGTCCAGCCAGGGACAAAGCCGTCTCGAAGCGGCCCGCCGGGCGCTTACCCATGTTCACGAGCAACTGGAACTGGAATTCGGCATCGAGCTCTGGGACGGTTCCAGCATTCCCCCCGGGAAAACCGGTGAGACCGACCTCCGCCTCGCAATTACGGATGAAATGGCCCTGCCACGGCTTTTGCGTAGCCCGAAAGCCAAAACCCTGATCGACCTTTACATCGCCGGGAACATCGAGATCCGGGGCGGTACTCTCTTCGAACTCGCGGCGCGACGCCCGAAGATCAAATCACGGGTTCTGCGCCAGCGCCTGGACAAGGGCCTCATATTTAAAGCCGCCCTGCCCCTGCTCTTTGCCCGCAAAAAGTCGGACGTTTCAGGTGATGGCCTGGGCGACGGCTCCACCGCCGGCAAGGGCAGCGACAAGGCGGATATCGCCTACCACTACGACGTTTCGAACGACTTCTACCGTCTCTTCCTCGATCAGGAGATGGTCTATACCTGCGGTTACTTCACCGACTGGTCCAACGACATCGACACCGCCCAGCGCGACAAGCTTGATATGATCTGCAAAAAGCTGCGCCTGAAGCCGGGCGAACGCCTGCTGGATATCGGCTGCGGCTGGGGCGCCCTGATCTGTCATGCCGCCGAGCACTACGGTGTGACGGCACTGGGCGTGACCCTCTCGGACGAGCAACTCGAACTGGCCCGGGAGCGGATCGCCGAACGGGGGCTTAGAGACAAGGTATCGGTCGAACTGCGGGACTTCCGCGATCTGCAAGGAACCTTCGACAAGGTCTCGTCCATCGGTATGTTCGAGCATGTCGGCATCGCCAATCACGAGAGTTACTTCAAGACCGTCAATCGCCTTCTGGAGCCGCGGGGCATTTACCTGCACCACTCCATTGCGCGGCGCGGCAAATCCACCGATGCCAAGTTCAATCGCAAGCGCCCTGAATACACCTCGATGCTCAAATACATCTTCCCGGGCGCGGAGGTAGACCACATCGGCATGTCGGTCCGCAACCTGGAAGCCTATGGTTTCGAGGTGCACGACGTGGAAGCCTGGCGCGAACACTACGCCCGCACCACGCGCCTCTGGGCCGAGCGGCTGATCGCCAACAAGGAGGCCGCGATCGCGGAAGCCGGGGCGGAACGCTACCGGCTCTGGGTGCTGTATCTGAGCGGGGTCTCCCTCGCCTTCGAGCGCGGTACACTCAACATCTTCCAGACGGTGGCCTCCAAGCGCACCCGCGGTCTCTCGGGCCTTCCTCCGACCCGCGCGGATCTCTACAGCTGATGGGAAAGCTGCCCATGGTAGGAAAACTTCTGGGCATCGCCCGGAAATCGAAAAGCCACGCGCCCATGGAAGAAATCCAGACGGCGGACCTTACCCCCGAGACCGGTCTCGAAGGCGATTACCGCGGCAAACTCCGCCGCCGCCAAGTATCGGTTCTGTCCCGCGAGGCCTGGGAAGAAACCTGCAAGGAGCATGGCAAGGACCTAGCTTGGACAACCCGACGCGCGAACATTCTGATCGAAGGCCTTGATCTCAAAGAAACCAGGGGCGCGCGCCTGAGGATCGGCGACGCCATCCTCGAAGTCCACTGCGAGACCGATCCCTGCAGCCGCATGGACGACGCCAGCCCGGGCCTGCGCCAAGCCCTGGAACCAAACTGGCGCGGCGGCGTCTGCTGCCGGGTAATCAAGGCCGGAAAAATTTCAGTCGGCGATAATGCAGAAATCGAGGCGTGAAACTCAATCAGATCCCGTTTTCTCCAGACCGCACCAGTCCGCGATGAAGAGAGCGATGGTGCCCGTGACCCGCTTGATCGAACTCAGGCTGACCCGTTCGTCGAAACCATGGATGCCTTCGGAATAGGGCCCGTAAACAAGGCAGGGACAGTCGTCGTAGAGCATGAAGACCCGCCCATCCAAGTAAGCCGGTGTGACCATACTCTCGAGCTGCTTGCCATGCGAGGACATATGCGCCGTTTCAAGAAGGCATTCCGCATCACTGCCCTCCTCCAGGACATAGCCCTCTGCGAAGAAACCATTCCACTCCACCTCTGGCGGATTGTTAGCGAGGAAGGAGTTCTTTTGCGCCGCGACCCGCAAACAGGCTTCGATTTCCGCCGCGCGCTCCGCCGGGTTCCAACCGGGATAAATCGAAATCCGGCAATCGATACTGCACCAAGCCGGCACCGATGAGGCCCAGTCGCCGCCCGCGATCTTACCGACATTCAGGTTGATGGGGTGATCGGTCTCTTCGAAGTACTTCTGCTGATCCTTCTCGGCATTCCAGCGCGCTTCCAATTCGTGGAGAGCCGCGATCAGCGGGAAGGTCGCCTCAATGGCATTCGCGCCTGAGCCTGCTTCCAATACATGCACCGGTATGCCGCGAACATGAACCCGGAACCAAAGAACGCCGACATTGGCGCGGACAAGTTTGCCGTCCATGGGTTCGGGAATGATCGCCGCGTCGGCGCGATAGCCTCGCACCAGGCAAGAGAGCGCGCCGTTACCGGTGCATTCTTCCTCGGTCACCGACTGGAGGTGAACCCGGGCGGCGGGCTGTAACCCGAGCGCCGTCAGGGCGTCCAGGGCGAAGACGTTCGCCGCGATCCCAGCCTTCATATCACCAGACCCGCGACCATAGAGCCAGTCGCCGTCCAGGTGCGGGTCGTAAGGCGGTTGGGTCCACATATCGAGCGGTCCGGTCGGCACTACGTCTACGTGCCCGTTGAGGATCAGCGAACGTCCCTGCTCCTCCCGTGGCCGGTGGGTTCCCACCACGTTAATGGCATTTGTGTAGTCGACCTTGACCGGAGAAAACCCAGGGTGATGCTCGATCTCCCCGACCTGAATGGCCCAGCGGTCCATGGCCAGGCCCCGGCTTTTCAGCGCTTCGAAGATGAAGTCCTGGGCAGTATGTTCCTGCCCTCGGACCGATGGAAAACGCACGAGATCGCGGGTGAAGGCCAACTGCTTATCGAAACCGGCTTCGATCGCCGCCAGTATGTCTTTCTCTAGCTCTTTATCGGGCAATCGTCTCTCCCTTCAACACACAGATCAGCCGTTCTCTTGAACCAACTACTCCACAAGTGCCGAAGGAGGGCAACCGCTTTTCAGTCCGGGACCAGCCAGAGTCTAGTGTGATGTTTCTGAAGTTCGCCGCATAATTTGCGGTGAATTTAGGAGACTGAATTACACTAGATTCAATGAGTGAGTGTCCCGTTGAATCTGAAATTCAATGAAGTGAATTTCTGATTCGGGATACTAGGGATGCGCGTACCTGACGGCCCAGTCCTCGACCGGGCTCTCACGCAGGCTGAACTTCCGACTTTTATCCAGGAAATCGTGAGTATGAATGACAACGCTGTCATCTCCGATCAGCACCACAGCATAGGCCGGCGGCTCGAAGCTGCCGGCGATGGCGGACTCCGCCTCCAGGTCGAACCAGCACTGGTGATTCATGGCCCGCAGGCTGGAAACGGAGATCCCCTTCCAGTTCCCCGACAATGGCCGGTGTATATGTCCGAAGAATAGGTGGCGGATGCGTCCGGCATAGGGTTCGATGGTCGCCGCGAAGGCTTCCGGCTCCTGCAGCGAGATCCTGTCGAGCGGCGCGAGGCCGATGGGAAAAGGCGGATGGTGCATGAAAAGAAATACCGGTGCGTCCGCCTCCTCGGCCGCCTTGAGCTGAGCCCTCAGCCAGGCCCGCCGGGTTTCGCAGTACCAACCGGCATGCGTGCCTTCCAGATTGGTGTCGAGAAAGACCAGATGCCCTTGAGCGGTTTTGCGCACCGACTGAACGAAACCGTTTTCGTCGCGGACCTGCGCTGGAAAGTGCTCGAAAAAGATGGCCCTGTCGTCATGATTACCGAGCAGAAGTTCCAAAGGCGGTTTCAGAGTCGACAGCACCTCGGCCAGGCTCTCGAAGGCTTCCGGTTCTCCCCAGTGGGTCAGGTCTCCCGTGATACAGACCAGATCAGCGTCCCGGTGATGTTTGTTGATATCGGCCACGGCAGCTTCCAGCACGGTCCTGGGATCGCCGCCGTAGAGGGTCTCGCCTTTGGGAACGAAGTGCGTGTCGGTGAGGTGGATCAGCTTCATGGTCACATGTCCTGAGGGGTGTTCCTACGCCCTGCCCGCTTTCTTCGGCACGGGCTGGAAAACCGGCCGATGGACATTGCATCCACCGGCCGGCCGCTCTTGTTCTTTTTGAGGGCCCTTAAGAGCCTTCAGCCGGAAGGAGGCTCTGAACCTCTTCCACCAGTTCTTCCTGCAGGGCCTTCATGTCGTCGTTCTCGCCGACGACAATGCTCTCGATGCTGTCATAAATGACTTGGGTGACCGCCAGACCGTTATCGCCCGGATAGGCCTGCCAATCACGCAGCAGCGGCAGCTGATCAACCGCGGTCTGTTTGTTGGGGTTTTCCTTGTAAAAGTCCGCCAGGATGATTTCGTTGGCGGCTTTATTCGGCGGCATGTAACCGGTGGTCCGAGCCACATCGGCGGCGCCTTCGCCCGAGGTGATGAACTTCAGCCAGGCCCAGGAAGCCTCCAGAACCGCGGGATCGTCGGACTGGGACACCAGCATGGCGGCGTTACCGCCGGCGGGCAGGCCTTTCGGCGTGCCCGCGATGCCCGGGAAAGGACCGGTTTTGAGGGTGAAGTCGCCCTGGGACCGCTCGACGGCACCGACGGCGGAGGTCGACCAGAACATCATGGCCACCTGACCGGCAGAGAAGGAGGACAGAGCCTCTTTCCATTCCAGGTTTTTCATCTCGCATTCGCGGAACAGCGTCTTCATGGTCTCCAGCGCCGTCAGGCCTGCATCGCTGGCGACGTTGAACTTGCCGTTTTCGATGGTCGCTTCGTCCTGGCTCCACATCAGCGCCTGAAGGAACCAGTTCCCGGTGATGTTCCAGCCCCAGAAGATCGGGTTTTCGACGCCGTTGGCCTTCAGGGCCTTACAGGTATCGACCACTTCAGCCCAGGTGCTCGGGAATTCGGTGATCCCGGCCTTCGCCATCAGGTCCATGTTGTAGTACCCGACCGGCAGCGACACCGAGAACGGCAAACCATGAACCTCGTCGTTGAAGGTCGAGAGGGTCAGCATCGCCTCGTGATAGCCGTCCTTGGCGAAGTCGGCTTCTTTGTTGATGTAGGGCTCCAGCGAGCGGGCGATGCCCTTCTCGACCAGGATCGCCTGACGGTTCAGACCCTGCATGGTGACATCCGGCAGGTTGCCCGAGACGGCTTCGCGCAGAATGGTGTTGGTGCCGTCCTCGTAGTTTTCATAGGTCGCGCGGATCGAAACCTCGATGTTGGGATGCTGCGCATTGAACTTCGGCAGGATCTTCTCGTAGGTCACATCAAAGAGGTGCGAGTAAGGATAGGCGAATTCGATCTTCACCTTTTCCTCCGCCTGCGCGGTTGCTACAAGGGATGCCGCTAAGAGCACGGCGGTGGCGAGTGTGCGTTTCATTGTCTCTCTCTTTCGCTGTGCGGGACCCGGTTGGTTTGGCGACGGACCGGGTCCCTTCGTTTTTCCGGCGAATGCCGGAACTCCCTGCTGTCGGGCGACCTGTTACTTCATACCCGAAAGTGTGATCCCCTCGATAAAGCGCCGCTGCGCGAGCATGAACGCCACGATCAGAGGCGTGACGATGATGGTGGCTGTCGCCATCATCGGACCGTAAAAACTGCCGTCCGCATCGCCCTTGAATTCCCGAAGGCCCAGAGGCGGTGTGAAAAGATCCCGATTTCCCGTGATCACGATGCGCGGCCAGAAGTAATCGTTCCAGTGGGCCACGACCGAGAAGATCGCGAAGGCCAGCAGCGCGGGCACGGCCGTCGGCAGCATGACCTTCCAGACGATGGAGAGTTCGCTCATGCCGTCCATGCGCGCGGCGTCGATCAGATCGTCCGGCACGGTCATGAAGAACTGCCGCATGAGGAAGATGCCGAAGACCGAGATGGTCCAGGGGATAATCAGCGCCGCGTAGCTGTTGGTCAGGCCGACCTTGGCCAGCATGATGTAGAGCGGCAGCGCGATGGCGTGCACCGGGATCAGCAGGCAGAAGAGCACCATGCCGAAGACGAACTCCCGCCCCTTGAAGCGCAGCTTGGCGAGAGCATAGGCGCAGGGCAGCGCGACGATGACCTGGATCAGGAAGATCGACAGCGTCACCACCACGCCGTTGAAGAGGTAGCGCAGCAGCGGGGCTTCGGAAAAGGCTTTGCTGTAGTTGAAGACAACCGGAAGAAAGCTGCAGTCTTCACGGCTGCCGCCAACCACGACGCAGCGCTCATCGACCATCAGCTCCTGCGCGCCGAAAAAGCCGCCCTCGTTACGGTCGATTTCGCCGGGGCTCTTAAAGGAATAGCTGAGCATGACATAGAACGGCAGGATCACGATGATGGCGCCGAGGATGAGCACCAGATGTTTCCAGCCTTCGCCGATGTGATGAGCCTGGATCATGCGTAGTGCACCTTTCGCTCGACGAGATAACGCTGCACCAGAGTGATGAAGAGGACGAACACCAGGAAGACGATCGTGATCGAAGCCCCCATCCCCATGAGGTTCTGTTTGATCGCCTTTTCGTAGATCGCATACATCATGACGTAGGTCGTCTTGGATGGCCCACCGAAGGTCAGGGCTTCGACCGTATCGAAAACCTGAAAGGAACGGATCGAGGAGATGGTCACGACGAAAACCGTCGTCGGCCCCAGCATGGGCCAGGTCACCAGCCGGAACCGCTCCCAGGCACTGCGCGCGCCGTCCATCTCGGCGGCCTGCAGCAGCTCACGCGGGATGCCGGTCAGGCCCGCGAGATAGAGCACCATGTTGAAGCCGAAACCCTGCCAGATTCCGATGAAGCAGATGGTCCAGATCGCATAGTCCCGGTCGCGCAGCCAGAGAGGAAAATCATTGTTCGCGCAAGCATGCCCGTACCATGTCTCCGCGCCATTCACGAAGGGCAGCCAGCCCCAGTCGAATACCGACTGAACGAAGGTGCCGCACCCCGCGGCGAGTGTGTCGTTGACCATGCCGATGGTCGGATGCAGCGCAAATTCCCAGACGATGGCCATGGCCAACAGCGCCGCCATCACCGGCAGAAAGAAAATCGTCTTATAGAGATCGCGCCCGAACCTCAGCGAGTTGATCAGCAGGGCCGCACCCAACCCGAGCGCCACGGAAACCGGCACCACGGTCAACACGTAGATCGCCGTGGAGCGCAACATCTTGGTGTAGGTTGAGTGGCTCGCGATCTTCTCGTAGTTCTTTGTGCCGACCCAGCGCGCGCCGTCATTCCCCAGGCTGTAATCGGTAAAGGACAGCCCGCCCGCAATCACAATCGGCGCTATCAGGATGACGAGCATCAGGATGACAGCTGGGGCAACGAACCAGAGGTGCGCTGAGCGATTGCCCATCATGCGACCTCACGCGCGACGTTGAGCGGTTCTTCGAAATGCAGACGTTCGCCAGCGTGATCGAAAATCATGGCCGCGCCCCGACGCTGTCCGACCCGTACCCTGTCGCCCATGGCGAGATGGGCGGCGGCATCCGGATCAGAGCGAACGGTCAGGGTTTCGCGCCCGTCATTCACGCTCAGGTGCAGGAAGATGTCCGAGCCCAGGTTCTCGAAACTGCGAACGTCCGCGGTCACGATTTCCTCGCCCTCCGCGACCCCGGCGATAGTCAGGTGTTCGGGCCGAAGGCCAACGGTGATTTCCTGCGGCGCGGCCGATACGCTCCGCTCGAGGTTTTTACCAAAGAGCGTGACCCGACCGGAGGAATCCAGACCGCCCTTCAGAAGGTTGATTTTCGGGCTTCCCACGAATTCGGCGACACGCCGGTTCGCCGGGTTAGCATAGATCCGTGACGGCGTATCGAGCTGCAGGATCTCACCACCCATCATCACGGCCATGCGGGTCGACATGGTCAGGGCTTCCGCCTGGTCGTGGGTCACGTAGATGAAGGTGGACGCCAACCGGCGGTGCAGATCGCTCAGTTCGGTGCGCATGTGAACCCGCAGGGCCGCATCCAGGTTCGACAGAGGTTCGTCCATCAGAAAAGCGACGGGACGCCGGACCATAGCGCGCCCAAGCGCGGCCCGCTGTCGCTGACCGCCCGAGAGCTGGCCGGGCTTACGCGCCAGCAGCGGCTCGATCTTGAGGACCTCAGCTGTCTCCGCGACCGCCTGCGACATGGTCTTCATCTTCCCGGCGGCGCCGGGAAGAAAACGCCCGAGCAGCGGCAAACGCTGTGCAACGCTCAGGTCCCGCAGGCGTAAGGGCGTCATCATGTTTTCTTTGACAGTCAGATGCGGATAGAGCGCGTAGGACTGGAACACCATGGCCAGGTCCCGGTCGCTGGCGCGTACACCGTCCACCAGGCGCTCGCCGATACGGACCGTGCCGCTGTTTTGGGCTTCGAGCCCGGCGATGATTCGCAGCAGGGTCGACTTGCCACAGCCTGACGGTCCGACCAGCGTCAGGAACTCCCCGTCCCTGATCTCCAGGTCGATGCCTTTCAGAACCTTTTCCTGTGAAAAAGACTTTTCAATGCGCGAAAGGACAATATTGGCCACGCCCTCTCTCCCCCAAAACCATCTCGATGGACTCGGGTTTAACAAAAGAAATTTACGTGCGTGTGACGTGATATTAGCCGCACTAATGTAACACTTAGCCGCTATGGATAGAGGGACCGGCCCGTCTTCACGCAGGACCTGAAGCAATGAGACCAAGCCCCTATCAGATCACCGCCTTCACCCATGCGGCGCGGGAAAAATCTTTTTCCAAGGCCGCAGGCGTTTTAGGTGTGACGCAGTCCTCGATTACCCAGCATGTGGCGAAACTGGAGCGCCTGATGGGCACACAGTTGCTGGTGCGGCGGCGCGAAGGCCTGGAATTGACCAGGGCCGGGCAGGATCTTTTCGCGGTCTCCGACCGGCTGCGCACCCTGGAACAACTGATCGCCGAGAAGATCGACGACTACAGCGAGCTCTCCGCCGGAAACCTGCGCATCATCGCCAACGCCCCCCGCCCGGCCCTGCCCGCCATCGCCCGCTACAGTGCGCTCTATCCCCAGGTTCAGATCGAGTTCTCGCTGGCAAGCTGGACCATGGCCATGCAGAAGCTGCGCGAACGGGAGGTGGAAATCGCGGTCATCGTCTCGCCGGAACGCAGCGACGATCTCTTCATCCGCAATATCGGCATCTCCCGCTACAAGGCCTTCGTGCGCAAAGACCACCCCATCGCAAAGCGCAAAAAAATAGACTTGAGGGATCTCGCCGACGAAATCCTCATCCTTCCTGAAGACGGTTCCCTGACCCAGAAACTGATCAGCGCCAAGGCCAAAAAACTCGGCATCACCTTCTCCCGCCTGATCAAGACCACCAGCTTTCCGGTGGTCAAGGAAGCCATCCTCCACGGCGTCGGCATAGGGCTCATGCTGGAAGACGGCCAGTTTCCGTCGAACCACCTGGCCGCCGTCGAGGTCGAGGAAATGAACGAGGCCCACAGCCTCTGCGTCGTGACCCCTGCCGATAAGAAGGATTTACGGCTGGTGAAGAGCTTCTTTAATGTCGTTGTCGATGGGTCTTATGGGGAGATGGGTTAAACCTGCGTTCCAGAGCAGCTTCGTGTCTCTGGCCATCCGTCGGCGTCAACGCTGCGAACAACGCCGGACAAAAAGTGAAAGTCTCATGCGCTATGTCCGTTAACTCGGATTTGGGCTGCGCGTGTACCAGGTTAATGAGAAACTCTAATGGTTTGTTTCAGTTGCGAAAGGGAAAGCGCGTCGGTCAAGGGCCTCTCTCAGCGTGTCGTTTACCCACGCATTCGCCGCAATCATGTCATCAAGCGAGCCTGCCTCGGACCATTCCATGACTCGCGAGGGGCCATAGAATTGGAAGTCCGATAAAAGTTCGTGTTTCAGGTGCATGAGGAGAACGTTCATGGCCGGGTCCTCGGCCACCGCGAGGACCGCGCGCGCCCAAAGCCGGGCATGCTCACGAATCTGGGCATTGATCTTTGCGATTGAGCGGGGGTGCTCGAATGACGTGCCGTTCATGATGAGGCTCGTCAGAACGCGGCCGCTTCCGCCGTCCGAACTTGGAGCCGGAACATCCATCAACGCTGCGATCGTCGGCGCAACATCAATGCTTTCGGCATAGTCGATCTCTGTTGCGGCTAGAATCCCCGGGCCGTCGAAGACGATGGGAGTCCGTGCGCTTTCAGGATCGAGATCCAGGTGCCATCCATGGGGCGACTGTCCGTCACCCATCAACACGAAAAGCGTGCTGTCCAGTTCACCGCGACTGGACAGGAACTCACGCAGCCGCTCTATCTGACGATCCGCGTTTCGGAGCGCCGTGCCGTAGGGAGAATTCGACGCAAAAACGTCCTGCGACCACGGGTCATCCGATAGGTTCTGGGCTGATTGCAGCCGGCCGGCGTTACCTGTTTCCTGCAACATAATACGTGCAAAGAGGACATCGCCCTCTTGCTCAAATGTCTTGATGTAAAAGTCGACCAGTGCTGCGTCGGCGACGTTGCCGCGCGTCAGCGTGTAGTCGAAGCCATCGTTTAGGGAGCGGTATGACCTGCTGCCGGCAGCATGCAAAGTGATCCCGTCGTTGACGAAGCTATGTTGCAGATAGACTGGCCGTTCGCTGAGAAAGACGGTACCGGCCATAGCCATCACGTTTGGAAACGATGTGGTGTGCCAGTCGCCGTAGACCCCGATCGTCGGATGGGCGGGAAACGGCATCACCCCTTCCCTGACGCTTGCGCCCCGCGCCCGCATCGCGGCAAGCGTTCGAAGCTCAAACCGGGCTATGGCGTCAGGGTGAAGACCGTCGATATACAGCATGATCACACGCTCCGGCTTCGTATCAGCGTTTGCCTGTCCCGCAATGAACATCGTAAGCGTAATCACGAGAATTGATCGTAGCATCGTCATGGATAAGCTCCGGTTTTGCGAATACGGCGAGAGAACTGCGATCGCCCGGCGACGAGCTATCTCTTCGCGCCGTTACCGCCTGCGGGATCATCGAGATGGCCATCTTCGAGGTAATCCGTCACGATTTTAAAAAATTCGTCGCGCCCTTCACCCGGCTCAAGGTGCACATAATGCGAGGCCCCCGGTAACCTGCGTAGAGTGACATCGCCTGCCTTCGACAAATCACGCGCCATGGTCTCAACGTCTGCCGGACGCGACCAAAAATCCTTTTCCGAACGCAGGATGAGAACGTTCGCGCGAATCATTCCAGCGTCATAGAGTGGTGCGTCATTGACCGCTTTCAGCGTATCTGCAATCGGGCCGGAGGGATGGCGGAAAGTGGCGGGGTCGCGCTCTGCCGCAGTCGGATCACCCTCCATCGCCAACTCGACATAGCGCTTCACAAAGGCCTCGCTGATCCCTTGAGCTTCAGTCCAGCGGCCGACGAGACTCAGGGCATCGGAGAGACGATAAGCACCGAATTTCTCGTAGTTGAACGTGGCGGGCGCACCGTGCACAGCGAAGTTCTCCGTCAGGCGCCATTCGCCCTCGCCGCCATAGACGGAATTGTAAAACACCAGATAGTCGATGGAACCCGGGTGCGCGGCTTCGGTCGCGGCGAGCCAGTGTGAACCCGTAGCCCATCCCATTGCGCCGATGGGCTCATTCGCATGGCGGGCGGAGATTTCGTCCAACACGGCCTTGACGTCCTGAACCGCAACCGCAGTCGATACAGCCGGGGGAGAGGCGAAGCGGTCGCCGGTCATGGAGGCCGGGAAGTCCGAGCGGCCATAGCCGCGCAGATCCGCGATGTAGACGGTGTGGCCGACTTCGGCCAGATCCTCGGCAAGCGACACCTCACCGACATCCACATCAAACGAAGCAACTCCGCCGACCCTTGCGCCATGCAAGAGCAGCACCGGGCCGCGCCGGTTCTGTGCGCTCACATCTTCGACCTGCCTCACAAAGAGTTCGATTCCTGGTGAGGAGGTCAACTTAAAGTCGGTCCGTGTGACCTCCGCAGCGACCGGACAAACGAACCCGACTGCGACAAGCGCGGCAACGGACGATTGGATTTTGATTTTGGATTTCGATCTTGGCATTTGGCTTTTCTCCGAGCGGTTTGCAGTTGCTACGGAGATGGACAGCAAATCGATCTGAAGATAATACTATATTCATCATTATCGATCCTTTTTAAGTATCGCTATGAGTTTGCAGCTATGGCGCGTTCCGCACTCGATCATAGGGTCCTCCGTCAGTTTCTCGCCGTCGCCGAAGCCGGCTCGGTTCGCGGAGGTGCCGCAAAGCTGAACATTTCACAGCCGCCTCTGACACAGGCAATCAAACGCCTGGAAAATGACCTGGGTCTCACTCTTTTTGAACGCCTGCCCAAGGGCATGGCTTTGACCAGCGCAGGCCGGGTCCTGGTGGAGGAAGCCATGGACCTGCTCGCTCGGCTTGATCGTGCCCAGAGCCGTGTCAGGCGTGCGCTCGAAGCCAATCCTCTCATAAGGATTGGCTTCGTCAGTGCCGCGTTGAACGGGGCGTTGCAAGAGTTACTGTTATCGATTGAAGGACGGCCGACTGATCTGACGGAGATGACGACCCCCGAACAGCAGGCCGCGCTTATCGAAGGACGGATCGACGTCGGCATACTGCATCCACCGATTGACGTGAAGGACGTGCCGCAGCGCTCGCTGGGGCGGGATCCCTTCCTGGCTGCTCTACCGGATCATCATGCCCTGGCCGACCGCGCAGCGATCTCTTTTGCCGAGATCGCTGCAGACCCCTTCGTTCTGTTCCCGCGCGAACAAGGGCCGTCGCTGATGGGCACGATCGAACGCCTTGCTTTCGAACACAACGTCACCTTGCACGTGGCCGCGAGTGCACCGCGCGTTCATTCACAACTCGCGATCGTTGCAGGAGGTATCGGCGTTGGACTTGTCATGGCAAGCACGGCGAAGGCTCTGCAATTCCAGGGCGTCCGCTTCGTAGAAATCTCCGACACGAAAGATCGTCTTTTTACCGAACTCGTGATCGTCGGTGACGCAGACCTGATAGCCTTGGATTAACGAGGAATCAGCCAGCCGGGTCTCTCGGCAAACGCCGCACGACAGCATCCATCGCGCCGAAAACAATCGCCTCGCCTTGTGCGAGGCTTATCATTTCGGGAGGGTTTACTATTAAGAGCTTACGCCCAATGTGATGGCCAGCGTGATGAGACCGAGACCCCAACCGATCAAAACTAGCGTCAGCTTTTCGCGGAAAGTTGCTTTTACGCGAGCGTCATTCTCTATCCGCGCACGCTCCCCAAGCTCAGCTGTGAACAGATATAGGCGCTCATTATCATTCAGATGATGCGTTTTGAGGTGTGTTTCTAGGTGGTAAGTCAGTGGCTCACCAACCCACCCACGCAGTTCGTGATGCGAAATCTTAGAAATTACCCGGCATAGCTCGTTGAACTCGGCCTTCTTCTCAGGACTGTCTAGCTTCATGAGATAGTCGATGTTAAGTGGCGCTATGTTTAGTGCTTCACCACTAACCTCAAAAGGCGCTTGTGGTGGGAGCATTCCAGCCCCGTCCGCCTTTATTTCGCCAGTCAATTTGGAGTCAATTTCATCTTGAGGAGAGTTGCATACCTTTGGCACGTAACGGGCACATAGTCGAACTACGCTATTTCTCTAAATACACTAAGCAATTGGAAAAATGGCGCGCCCGGCAGGATTCGAACCTGCGACCTACGGATTAGAAGTCCGTTGCTCTATCCAGCTGAGCTACGGGCGCATCGGGGAGCCGTGAACCGGCTCTTTGGTGGATTTCTTCTTATGGCAGATTTCGGGGCTTTAGGGCAACTCCCGGTGTGAAGTCCCTCAAACGCCCGGAAAAGGTCAGAAATGAGTCGTTAAAACCAGCAAAGGGTGACGGCTCGCCTGGGCCAGTGGCTAGTGAGTCCAGCGGCCAGTCCGCTTGAAGGCGAAGTTATCCGCATAGGCCTTGGGCGATACCTTGCGCTCCCGCGGCTGCTCCAGAGTGTACATGTAGCCCTTGCGCTGCGCATAGGCGATGGCTTCGTCTTTGCTATCGAACCAGAGGCGCAACTGGGTTTTGGTGTCCGCCGATGAGGTCCAGCCCATCAGGGGTTCGACCTGACGCGCGGTTTCCGGCTCGAACTCGACGACCCAGCGGTCAGCACGAGCACGGCCCGACTGCATTGCGGTTTTGGGAGGCTGAAAGATACGCACCTGCATCGAAATGTCCTTCGCACTAACTGCTATGACCAACTGCATCAGGGCCCTTTTGGGCGCAGAATCTAACGAATGCACCAACTTAACCCAGCAATCTCTATGCCGGGTTAATCCGTCATCCGCTTGGAATTTAGAGTGATTCAGGGTCCGGGGTCCAGCGCGGCTGCAGTTTTGAACGCCCAGAAAGCGAACCGCCCACCAAAACCGGCGAAAAAAGACCCACCGATGTTTTGATGGTCGGGGAGAGAGGATTCGAACCTCCGACCCTCTGGTCCCAAACCAGATGCGCTACCAGGCTGCGCTACTCCCCGACAGCGCGGAACCTAAGACTTCTTTCTGACGATGGCAACCAGATTGAGCGTCTTTCGTGCAAAAAACACAGCCCCATCTCTCAGGCATCGGAGAAGTTCATAAAAAGCAGCAAAAGAGGCAGTTAATAAACTGTTTTAATTGACTAATCCGTCGTGTTCTTGAATTCCCCATCCTGGGCAAACTGCGGCAGGCCATCCTCCAGGTCGTAATAAGCCCCCTTGTCGGCGACAAAAATATGCCCTGCCGTCGTCAAACCGGGCGCCTTTTCAAGGCTGCCGGCGGCAATTGCGATTCGTCCGCTCCCATGCTCTTCCCAAAAGAGTGTCGCGCCGCAGTCCCGGCAAAACCCGCGGCGGGCGGTATCGCTGGCGTGGTACCACTTCAACCCGCCGTCCCTGATAAAGCGGAAATCTTCATGCGATGCGTTGGTCGAGGCAAGGTAATGCCCTGTCATTTTCCGGCACTGACCACAGTGGCAATTGACGACGGGTTCGAGCGGCCCACCGACCTCGAACGCCACGGCGCCGCAGAGGCAAACGCCGCGTGTAACTGTCCCCTTCTCGGTCATATCGGCCTCGGACAGATCGACCTCGGACACGTCGGACTCGGGCATATCGCGCAAGTTCCTCCTTTTGCCGCGGGCCGGGAACGCCAGCTCCAGTAGATCCGCCGTCATGCTGCAATCAGTGTCTTACGCATGATGGGGCGCGTATCGGACCGCCTCAATACCTCCCTAAAGCCCGCTCTTACGAACGCGGCTTCGAATCCCGTCCAGGCGTAGACCGCCGGATAAGGCTTTTTGTTCGGGGCAATCGGATAGCCCTCGAGAACGGCCCCGCCCTGCTCCCGGACGAATTCACAGGCCGCTTTCAGCAGCGCCACGGTAAGCCCCGTTTTGCGGTGGCTCTTGCGAATGAGGAAGCAGGAGACACTCCAGACATCTTCTTCATCGACCGGCTTCAAAACCCGCGAAGCCTCCAGCCGCGTGAAATCGGTCCGTGGCGCGAGGGAACACCAGGCGACAGCCTGCGACCCGTCATAGGCCAGGAGCCCGGGTGGCCGGTCCAATTCGAAAATCTTCTTCATGGTCAGACGGTTGCCTTCGCCTTTTTGCGCGTCGAACGACTTGTTGCTTAAGCGCCAGGTCATGCACCAGCAGCCCCCGTAGCCACCCTTCTCACCCATCAAATCCTCGAAGTCCGGCCAGCGGTCGGCGGTCGCCGCATGGATAATGATGTCTTTTTCGCTCATTGCAGAGCCAACCTCATGAAGCCCGATCCAGTTCTGAAATCTTAATATGTTCTTATTTTGTTCTCAAGCATTTTTCCCTATGCTTCTCTCTTGTTCAGCATTGTAAAGGCCTTTACCGAAGCGCTTTCCCATGGCTAGTTTGCGGTCGACCCGCCTCATCTCAACTGCCTGAGCGCTCTATGTTCGACGACAGATTGCCGACCCATCTCTGGATCCAGGCACACATCCGCACCTGCTCCGTCGAAGGAACACCCGCCACGGTCATGCACAAGGGCGAGAGGATGAGTGGAATGCTGTTGCTCAAACTCAATCAGCTCGATCTTGGCTGCCGTGTCCTGACGCAAATGCGCGACATCGACGGAAAGCTGGGCTGGATGCCCGCCCTGAAGGGTGAACTGGTCGCGGAGCCTGAAGCGGACGAATACATCGCCCGTGCGGTTAAGCGCGACCCCGACCTTTGGGTCGTCGAAATCGAGAGCCGCGACGGCAGCCATCCCTTCGAAGGCAAGCTGCTCTAACCAGCCTGCTGCCATCGACAGGTTATCTGCCCCAGACCTGCCCCATTCCCGACTGAATGGGAACGCATTCCTTTGCTGAATTGAGGGACCCTCCAGTAAAGGAAAACTCTCGTGTCAGATATCATCAAACAATCCGGCTTCGGCCTTGCCACGGCCGGCCTCTTTGTCGCCCTCGGCCTGGGGAGCTCCGCCGCGCTTCTTGGTCAGAGTCTCATCGAAATGCGCCGCGCCGAGCGGATCGTATCGGTGAAGGGACTGTCCGAACGCGAAGTCGAAGCTTCCATCGCCAGTTGGCGCCTTCCCTTTCGCGGAACGGCCAGCGAACGCCAGTCCGCCGTTACCGAAGCCATCAAATCCCGCGACACCATCATCGCCTTCGCAGAAGAAGGCGGCCTGAGCCGCAGCGAACTGGTGGTCGAACCCTTCACCTTGAGGGTCGAGCGGAACTTCCTGACCATCGATGGCGAACAGCGGGAGCAGCTGCGCTACGTCGCCTCCGGCGCGATCCGGCTACGCAGCGAGAATACGGCCGCGATCGCCAATCTGACCGCAAACACCCCCACCCTCCTGGACCGGGGTGTCCTGCTGGGCGACACGGACTACGGCGAGACACCGCGCGCCGAGTACATCTTTACCGGCATCAACGACATCAAGCCGGAGATGATCGCCGAAGCAACCAAGAGCGCCCGGGAGGCGGCGCAACGCTTTGCCGAAGACTCCGGCAGTTCGATTGGCCGGATCGCCTCCGCAAACCAGGGTGTCGTTCAGTTTCTTGCCCGCGACGGCAACTACGACGAACGCTTTGAGCGTTTCAAAGTCATCCGCGTGGTGAGCACGGTCCGCTACGAGCTGGTGGAATAGATCACGGCAAGAGTTGTTTCCCTAGTCAAAGCGCAGTTGCAGCTATCCGGTCATTTTAAGCGCAATTATCAATATATTTTCTCATTTTTGGATCCAAACAGAGGCATCAACGCAAGAAGACCGGGCTATTATGCCCGGATGCTGCACCACACACATACGCCCCTTCGGGCCACCACACCGCGCTTATTCAGAACCAGCGCAGGTCGACCGCTCGCCATGCTGCGGAACTGTCCGGCGTATGAGGCGACGCCTCTGCATCGTCTTGATAGGCTGGCCGGTGAGCTTGGCATTGCAGCACTTTGGGCAAAGGACGAGACACAGCGTATGGGGCTGGGCAGCTTCAAAGCCCTCGGCGGCGCCTTTGCTGTGGCACAGATGATCACCGACGCTGCCACGACCTCCGACCTTACGAGCCAGAAGGCCCGGGACGCAGCCGCAGGCATGACCTTCATCACGGCCAGCGCGGGCAATCACGGTCTTTCGGTCGCCGCCGGCGCGCGGGTCTTCGGCGCCCGAGCGGTTATCGTCCTCTCGAGCTCGGTGCCGGAGTCTTTTGCCAAGCGGATCCGCGCCATAAACGCCGAGGTCGTGCGGGTGGACGGCAGCTACGAGGACAGCGTCGCGGAAGCCATGCGCCTTGCGGAGACGAAAGCCTGGCTTCTCTTGGCCGATGGCTCCTGGGAGGGCTATATCGAGCGCCCTGCCATGGTCATGGAAGGCTACACGGTCCTTGCGGAGGAATGCCGCTCGGATTTCGTAACGGCCAGGCTTTGGCCAACCCATGTCTTCCTGCAGGCCGGGGTCGGCGGCCTCGCGGCAGCGGTGGCGGCCCACATCCGGGAATTGTGGGACGAGCAGCCGCACATCATCGTGGTCGAGCCGGATGCCGCGCCTTGTCTGATGGCAAGCGTCAAAGCGGGACATCTGACCCGCGCCGAGGGACCGCTCTCCAACATGGGCCGGCTCGACTGCAAGGATGCATCCCTCATTGCTTTCGACTCGCTTCGACGGGACGCGGAGAGCTTCGTCACCGTCTCAGATGAGGAAGCTGTGGCAGCCGTCGCGCTCTACGGACAGCACGGCATCGCAACGACCCCGAGCGGTGCCGCCACTCTGGCCGCCCTTCAGCTCATGTCGCCCGGGCCGGACAGCCGTTGTCTGCTGATCGTTTCGGAAGGCGGCACTTGAGCTCCGGGAATCACTCGGATAAAGGCACCGAAAGTCCCACCTTGGTGCGGTCCATGACCACCGAGGTTCGAAAGCGTTTCACGTTTGTATCCTCGAAGAACAACCGCTGCGTCAGGCTCTCGAAATCCGCCATATCTCTGGCCAGTACAATCAGCGCGAAGTCGGCCTCGCCCGTGATGTAGTAGCATTGCTGTACCTGGGGTTCCGCCCTCGCCTTGCGGCGGAAGGCGTCCAGCTGATCCAGGCGTTCGCGCTCAAGTTCCACCATGACCAGAAACGTCATGGCGTAACCCGCGGCTTCGGGCGAGACGACAGTGGATTCCCCAAGGATCAAGCCATCGGCCTTCAGGTTCCTGATCCGCCGCTGAACGGTCGCCACGGACAGGCCGGTTTCCGCCGCAATCGTCTCCAGGCGTTCCCGTGCGTTCTCCTGCAAAAGGCGCAGAATCCTGGTGTCGGCCGGGCTCAATTTGCTCATGCCGCCCTCCGTCTCCAAAAACCGGACCTCAGGAACGTTCCCGGGTCGCCGTGAACTTCAGTTTCGGCCAGTCCTCGATGGCCCGGTTCAGGTCCCAGCTGTTGCGCGCCATATAGACCGGCGCGCCATCGCGGTCCTCCGCGGCGCTGCTTTGGTTACGATCCAGGAAACGCTTCATTTCGGCCGGGTCTCCATCGACCCAGCGTGCGGAATAGAAGGGTGCGGCCTCGAAGCCGACCTTGATGCCGTATTCGCTCTCGATCCGGGTGGCCAGGACATCAATCTGAAGCTGACCCACCACGCCCACGATCCAGTCGGCGCCGATCAGGGGCCGGAACACCTGGGTCACGCCTTCCTCGGCCAGACTCTCCAGGGCTTTCTTTAGATGTTTCGCCTTCATGGGATCGTCCAGGCGCACCCGCCGCAGGATTTCCGGCGCGAAGTTCGGAATTCCCGTAAAGCGAAGGTTTTCGCCTTCGGTCAGCGTATCGCCGACCCTGAGCGTGCCGTGGTTCGGCACACCGATGATGTCGCCCGGCCAAGCCTCTTCGGCCAGTTCCCGGCTCTGTGCGAAGAAGAGGATCGGGTTGTATATACCAATCGATTTCCCGGTTCTGACCTGATGCATCTTCAGGCCGCGCTTGAACTTGCCCGAGCAGAGCCGCATGAAGGCGATCCGGTCCCGGTGGTTCGGATCCATATTGGCCTGAACCTTGAAGACAAAGCCGGTGACCGGTTTTTCGTCAGGTTCAATCTCGCGCTTATCGGTCGGCTGCGGGCGTGGCGAGGGCGCGAAGTCGACGACGGCGTCGAGCAGCTGTTTGATGCCGAAGGACCTCAGGGCCGAGCCGAAGAATACGGGCGTCAGATGACCGGCCCGATAGCTCTCCAGATCGAACTCGGGACACGCGGCCTGTACCAGTTCCATCTCCTCGCGCGCCTGCGCCAGTTGGTCTGCCGGTAAGGCGGCATCCAGCTTGGGGTCATCCACCGGCGCATCGATCACATCTGTAAGTTCGCTCGAGTCCTTATTGCCGTCGAACAGCATCATCTTCTCTTCGCGCATATCGTAGCAGCCGCGGAAAATGCCGCCCATGCCGACCGGCCAGGACATGGGAGTGGTATCCAGGGCCAGGATTTCCGAGATCTCGTCCAGGATCTCAAAATTGTCGCGGGCCTCCCGGTCCATCTTGTTGATAAAGGTGATGATCGGCACGTCACGCAGTCGGCAGACCTCGAAGAGCTTGCGGGTCTGGGCCTCGATACCCTTGGCGCCATCGATCACCATGATCGCGGAATCGACCGCCGTCAGGGTGCGGTAGGTGTCCTCGCTGAAGTCTTCATGGCCCGGCGTATCGAGCAGGTTGAAGGTCACGTCCCGGTATTCGAAAGTCATGACCGAGGTGGTCACGGAAATACCGCGCGACTGCTCGATCTTCATCCAGTCCGACCGCGCGCGTCGGCCCTCGCCCTTGGCCTTGACCTGGCCGGCGAGATGGATGGCGCCGCCCATCAGCAGCAGCTTTTCGGTCAGCGTGGTTTTACCGGCATCAGGATGCGCGATAATGGCAAAGGTCCGCCGCTTTTTCGCTGCCTCGCCGATGCTCGCGGGTCCCGTATCGGCGGGCGCCGACGCCATGTCGTTCATTGACAAAATCTGCTCCGTTGCTTCGGTCCGGCATCCTTCAAATAAACCCGACCGTTGATTTCGGCCCTTCTATGACCTGAAACCGCCTGAAATTCAAATATTGAAGCTTAAAAGGACCCCGGACCCGACTTTGCCATTACCGCCTTACCGGCCTCGCCCAACTGCGCTAGTCTTCACCCAAAATCTTAAGCTTTGCCTCCTCCCAGTTGGAAGTTCCCCATGTCCACACGCTCAATCGGCCTCGATGACGATCTTTACAAATACCTTATCTCGGTTTCCCTGCGTGAACCGGCTCTCTTTACACGCCTGCGCCGCGAGACCGAAGCCCTGCCCGAGGCCATGATGCAAATCAGCCCGGAACAGGGACAGTTCATGCAGCTGCTGGTCAAACTGACCGGCACAAAGAACGCTCTGGAGATCGGCACCTTCACCGGATACAGCGCTCTGGCCGTGGCCACTGTGCTTCCCGAAAACGGCAGGCTGATCGCTTGTGATATCAGCGAGTCCTATACCTCGGTCGGTCGGCCCTACTGGGATGAAGCGGGAGTGACTGACAAGATAGATCTTCGCATCGGTCCGGCAGTCGCGACCCTGGACTCACTGATTGCGGAAGGATCGGAAGCCAGTTTCGATTTCGCATTCATAGACGCTGATAAGACCAACTACGCAAACTACTATGAACGCTGCCTGAAACTGCTCCGCCCTGGCGGCCTGATTGCCATCGATAATGTGCTCTGGGACGGCGCGGTTGTGAATCCCAAAGACATCAGCGCCGATACGCAAGCAATCCGCGCCTTAAACGATGCCCTCAAGAACGACGAGCGGATCGATCTTTCACTGGTGCCGATCGGCGACGGTCTGACCCTGGCCCGGAAACGTCCATGAGCTGGAGTCAACAAGAGATCGAGGCCTTTACCGCAGAAGCCTGGGAAGGACTGGAAGCGGCACAGTCGGCCCTGACACGGCGTTTCGATCTCGAGGGCCGCGATTGGCAGATGGATCAGCAACAGGGTACGGTGACGCTGACGGGAGAAGGCAGAGCACCACTGACCTTCGATGCCATTGCCATCGGCTCCCTCGCAAAGACAACATGGATGTGGGCCTGGGCCAACGACTCGATTCTCGAAAATTTCTCATCACAATCGGCCGAATTGAAGCAGTTGACCGAAACCTCAGGCCTGGCTTTCTTCGCTCAGCCGCTTTGGGAAGATGCGATTGAAGATGACGCCTGGAGTGCGGCGGCTATCGCCTTAAAGGTCCTGGGTGGAACCGCTGTCTACCGCTGTCCGATTGCCGCGGACACCAGCCTCTTCGTCTTACTGCGGGAACGCTTCAACGCTTGATGAGAGCTTTAGAAGCTCGAGTGTTCGACCCGGTCGCCTTCCTTGATACCCAGGCGTGAGACCGTTCCGCCGTTCAGTTCCAGCACCCCGGTAATCGCCTCACCGGAAGGAATCCGCTTGGTGGATTGCGGCACGGTCCGCTCAACGATTTTGACAATCCGGCCGTCGCCCTTGATGAAGAGCATGTCCAACGGCAAAAAGGTGTTCTGCATCCACATCACTGCCTCGCGTGAGGGCTGATAGATAAAGAGCATCCCCGCGTCGGCCGCCATTTCCCGCCGGAACATCAGGCCCTGCGCCTGCTGCTTCGGATCCAATGCCATCTCGACGGTAAAGCTGTGTTCTTCACCGTCTTGCGTGACGATCGTCAGTTCCTCGCGTTCAAAGGTCGCGAGGCCGCTTTGCGCAGAGGCAGCAGAGCCGGTCAGGCAGAAAACGCAGATCAGAACGAGACGGTGAAGATGGGAGATCATGAAGCAGTCCGGATATTATTCGCGAGCCCTGTAAGCTAAGGTCTTAGGACTTCCGAGACAATATGCCGGATTTCGCTTCGCACCGGGCCCGAACGCGCAGGATCGAGTAAAGTGGTCATCCAGTGATCCGGTGGGTTTCTGCCTTTGCTGTGCCGCCAACTCAGCGCCCGCAACACCCTTTCTGCCTCATCAGACACCCGGTCCGGGATGTCGAATCCATTGAGCACGGCCCAGACACCTGCCCAGCAGCGCCCGACCGACCAGGGGTTATAGCCGCCGCCGCCCAACACAATGAGTCGCGGCGCCAAGCCTTTGAGGCGGGATACCACCCGCCAGAGGGCCCCGTTGGAAAGCCCCAGGCGGCTCATGGGGTCCTCCGCCAGCCCGTCGGCGCCACATTGAAGCAGGATGCTGTCCGCCTCGAATTCCTCCAGCATTGGCAGGACGCAGGCCTCCATGATGTAATCCATCTCACTGTCGTTGAAATCAGCCGGGACCGGCAGGTTGCGGGCCATTCCTGCGGCGCGGTCCCCGAGTTCACCCAGTCCACTGCCGTTCATGGGCCAACGCCCCCCTTCATGGATGGAGAGGGTCATCACCTCGTCCCGGTCATGAAAAGCGTCCTGCACGCCGTCCCCGTGGTGGGCATCCACATCCAGGTAGAAGACGCGCTCCGCGCCCCGGTCGAGGAGTTCAAGAATACAAAGCGCCGGGTCGTTGAAGAAACAAAAGCCGCTGGCATGGCCCGGTCGGCCGTGATGGGTTCCACCCGCCGGGTTGTAGACAACCCCAGCCTCGTCGGCCAAATGCGCGGCCAGGATCGAACCGCCAGAGGCCGTTGCCGGGCGGCGGAAGACCTCTGGAAAAATCGGGTTGCCGTTGCGGCCAAGGTTGAATTTTTCCTTCTCTTCGTCGCTCAAGGTCTGCCGAACCTCGGCCCGGCGCAGCGCCGCGATATAGGCAGGATCGTGAAACCGTGCCAGCTGCGCGTCAGTGGCGAGAGGCGAATCGTGATACTGCTGCTCCGGCAGCCAGCCCATGGCACGGCACAGGTCGATGCAGGTCGACACGCGTGGAATGGCGAGCGGATGACGCATTCCATAGGTCGAATGCCGATAGATCTCACTACCGATGAATTGTGGTTCCCTTGCCAAATTCTGTCGTCTTCCCTATTCGGAGCGCCGCACGAGGCCCCCGGCTTGCCGCCATAGAGCACCGCTGGCATAGTTGCGCGCAGTAAGGAACCTAAGCACGGCTGACGCGAGGTCAAGCGCCGCTGCCTAATGACGGATAACACCCAGCGGAGCAGTGAGCCTTGTGACCGGCGTTTCACCATCTAGTCCCGCCAGTTCTGGCGAAACGCCCGAAAAACCGCCGGGGGTCAGCCTGCGCGGCGCCAGCTTGAGTTACGCAGACACGCGGGTCTTCCATGACCTGAACCTCGACCTCCCCGCGGAGCGCATGACATGCCTGCTCGGCCCCTCCGGGGTCGGCAAGTCCAGTCTTCTCAGGTACATTGCGGGATTGACCGGAGCAGGAAGCGAGATCGCCGTATCCGGCCGCTTGATGTTTGGCGGCCGTGAAGGCGCGGTGTCGAATGTAGCCTACCTGGCGCAGCAGGATCTGCTGCTGCCCTGGTTGAGCGTTCTCGACAACGTCATGCTGGGCAGCCGCCTGCGGGGCGAGCAACCAGACCGCCAGCGCGCATTCGGGCTGCTCACGCAGGTCGGCCTGGACGCTCACCATGGCGACCTGCCCGCCAAACTCTCCGGTGGCATGCGCCAGCGCGCGGCACTTGCGCGCACTCTGATGGAGGACCGTCCGGTCGTTCTCATGGACGAGCCCTTCTCTGCGCTCGACGCCATCACCCGTTTCGAGCTTCAGGAGCTCGCATCGGAACTGCTCGCCGGGAAGACCACGCTCTTGGTCACGCACGACCCGCTGGAGGCCCTGCGCATCGGCCACCGCCTGCTGTTGCTGACCGGCGCGCCGGCTTTAATCGAGACGCCGATCGACCCACCCGGTGATCCACTGCGTGATCTCGGCACGCCCGAACTCGCGGCGCTGCAGGCAAACATCATGGAACGCCTGACCGCAGCCCGGCAGCAGGCACGGTCAAACACCGCGACGGGAGCAGGGCCTCAAACATGATGAAGCTCGCGCGCCCTCTCATCATCTTTCTCGGCCTGCTGATCGTTTGGCAGCTCATTGTCAGCCTCACCGGCGTCGCCAAGTTCATCCTTCCCGACCCGCTTTCCGTGTTCTCCGCTCTCTATCGGCGCTGGCCGGAGCTTATGTCTCATGCCGGGGTCACGATCACAGAAATTCTGCTCGGACTCGGCCTGGGTACAGTTATGGGATGCCTCTCCGCGCTTGTGATCGCGCAGTACCGCGGCGCGCGCCTTTGGGTTCTGCCGGTTCTGGTCGTCAGTCAGGCCATTCCGGTCTTTGCCCTGGCACCCATTCTGGTTCTTTGGCTGGGATATGGATTGGCCTCCAAGGTGGCCATGGCCACGCTCATCATCTATTTCCCGGTGACGGTCGCTTTTTACGACGGTCTGCGCCGGACGGAGCCGGGATGGCTCGACCTCGCGCAGGTGATGGGGGGCTCGCGCTGGCGGACGCTGATGCAGATCCGTATTCCGGCCGCCCTGCCCGCCCTGGCGTCGGGCCTGCGCGTCGCCGCCTCCGTTGCCCCGATCGGGGCCATTATAGGCGAATGGGTCGGCTCCAGCGCGGGGCTCGGCTATCTGATGCTCCATGCGAACGCGCGCCTTCAGGTTGATGTGATGTTTGCGGCTCTGCTTGTGCTCGCGGTCTTTGCCGTCTGCCTATATTTCGCGATCGATCGAATTCTGCGCGTTGTGATCTCCTGGCAACCGGACAAAGCCCTTTAAAGCCTGGTCGTGGCGAGACTAACGACTGGTTGCGTCAAGCTGCGCCGCTCGCTAGCCTGTTGTCTTTGAACATAAAAGGCTTGTGGTTTAACCGGCCGCAATCACAAGACCTGCGCAAGGGGGACAACAATGGCAATCAAGACAATTCTGGTGCACCTCGCCGATGACGAAGAACATCTGAAAAGGCTTGAGGTTGCCCTGATGCTTGCGTGGGAGCAGAAAGCTCATGTCACGGCTCTCTTCATCACAACGCCCATCGGCATGCCAGCCCAAATCACGGGCCGCGGCGCCTCGGCCGCGTATCTCTCCGAAGCAACGGCACAAGCGAAGGCCAAGGCGGAAGCCCTTGAGCAGGAGTTCAAGGAAAACTGCGAACGCAGCAATGTTGAATTCAGTTGGATCATCACCGAAGGCGATCATCTGGACCTTTTGGCGCGGCATGCCCATGCCGCGGACCTGGTAATTGCCAGCCAACCCACATACGACAGCTTTGAAGACCGCCTCCGGATGCGCCTCCCCGAAGAGCTCGCCCTTCACAGCGGCCTGCCCGTTCTTATCCTGCCCCGGGACAGCAATATCGAAAAAATCGGCAAACGCATTCTGATCGCCTGGAAGGACACGCGCGAAACCGTCCGGGCCGTTCGCGACAACATCTCTCTTCTGGTCGACGCCGATAAAGTCTTCGTGCTCACCGTTGCACCCGACACCGGCGATGCGCTCTCGCTGCACGAAGTCGCAGACTATATCAAACGCCATGGTGTGAACGTCGAGACTCAGCACATCGCCAACTATGAGACCTCGGTGGGTGAAACGATTTTGGACGCTGCGGACAGCTGCGAGGCCGATTTGATTGTCTTGGGAGCCCACGGACACTCCCGCTTGCGCGAGCTGATCATGGGCAGTGTGACGGATCACATCGTAAAAAATACCGAGGTGCCGGTTGTGATCTCTCATTGACCGACGTTTGCTCCTGAAAAATCAGCTATGAGGTCGCAGTGGTGAAGCAGAGTCTGGCACGCTTGGTCGGGACCGCCATCGTTCTCTTCGCGCGTTTCATCACCGCGGTTCGCGGTATCTGGCAGGGCATCGAGCCAACGCCGAAAGAGCGTATATACTTCGCCAACCACGTCAGTCATGGCGATTTCATCCTGATCTGGACGGTTCTGCCCTGGCGGTTGCGCCGCAAGACACGCCCCGTGGCCGGGTCGGACTACTGGCTCAAAACACCCCTGAAACGCTTTATTGGCCGGGATGTTTTCGACGCCGTCCTGATCGACCGGAACCCCGAGACACGTGAGGCCGATCCCATCCAAACCATGGCTGAAGCGCTCGACGATGGCGCGTCTCTCATCCTCTTTCCCGAAGGCACGCGGAATGAAACCGATGCCCCCCTTCTGCCTTTCAAGGCCGGGCTCTATCACCTTGGGAAAAGCCGTCCCTCGATCGAGATGATTCCGGTCTGGATCAATAATCTCAACCGGGTGATGCCCAAGGGAGAACTGGTCCCAATTCCGCTGATCTGCACCGTCACCTTCGGCGCGCCGCTTCACATTGCCGTGGAGGAGAGCAAAGTGGATTTCATCGCGCGGGCCGAGGCCGCGCTGCTCGCGCTGTCACCGGATAACGGAGGCAAAGACGCATGAGCGGCTTCCACCTCGACCTTCTGAAGCTCCTGGGCGGCGTTGGCGCAATTCTGTTCGTCGCCTCAATCATCGGCTATGTGCTGCAGCGGCGATTGTCGCCGGATGGCTCGAACGCGGTGATCGAGAATCTGAATGCCAGGATCCAGGCCTGGTGGGCCATGGTGATCCTGATGGGGCTGGCGTTTCTTGGCGGGCGCACCGGTGTGATCCTGCTGTTTGCCTTTTGCTCTTTCGCGGCCCTTCGCGAATTCGCAACGCTGACCAACACAAAACGTGCCGATCATTGGGCGCTGGCGAGTGCTTTCTTTGTCGTGCTGCCGATTCAGTACTGGCTGATCTGGATCGACTGGTACGGACTCTTTTCCATCTTTATTCCCGTCTACGCCTTTTTGCTGATGCCCATTGTCGCGGCCCTGCGCGGGGACACGGAGAACTTCCTGGTTCGGGTTGCCGAAACTCAGTGGGCGCTGATGATCTGCGTCTTTTGCGCCTCTCACGTCCCGGCCCTTCTCAGCCTGGATATCCCCGGTTACGAAGGCAGAAATGTTCTCCTGATCGCATTCCTCGTGGTCGTTGTTCAGTCGAGTGACGTTCTCCAATATGTCTGGGGCAAACTCTATGGACGCCGCAAGATCGCGCCTAAGCTCTCGCCTTCAAAAACCCTTGAGGGCTTTGTCGGTGGCGTTCTCTCTTCGATGCTGCTGGGCGCCTGTCTCTGGTGGATGACGCCCTTCACCTTCGTGCAAGCCGGTTTGCTCGCGCTGGTGATCGCGTTGATGGGCTTTTTCGGGGGACTTGTGATGTCGGCCATCAAACGCGATCGCGGCATCAAGGACTGGGGCCACCTGATCGCCGGCCATGGCGGCTTCATCGACCGGCTTGATTCCGTTGTGTTCTCGGCACCGATTTTCTTCCATCTGGTGCGTTACTGGTGGACGCCTTGATCGCGCGCCTGAGGCGAATTGCCGGTCATAGCGCCACGCACGTCTTCTTCGCTTTCGCAGGCATGGGCGGCTGGGCCGTCTTCTCCAATCGCGCATATCCGATGCCCGACCCGGTTATCGCGGGAGCCGTTCAGGGCATGCTGTCCGCCTTTCTGACGCTGGTGCTCAAGACCATCATTGACCGTCTTGCGGAGCGCTTCTCAGGTAGTACGGCCCTATGGCTTCCGCCGCTTGTTGCGGTCAACGTCTCGGTCTGCCTGCTGATCGTCATTCATAACGTGAGTGGAACGCCTGAAATCCTGCAGACCATATCCTTACCGCTGATGGTCGCCGCCAGCTATGCAACGATTTATAACTATTCCCGCTGGTCGCTTCGGAGAGAGTGAAACATGGCAGATAAGATGAGCCGCCGTCCCCTGACCAGCCGGGATTCCGGTTGGGCGAAAGGCATAACCAAGGCCCTGGCAGCGACGTCCATCTCCCCCAACCAGGTCTCGCAGGCCAGCATGCTCGCGGCGGCACTCGCCGCTATTGCCTTCTGGTTTTCCGGCGACACCAGCGACGCAGTTTTACGAGGCGCCTTGCTGGTGGGCGCCGCCGTCTTCTGCCAGCTTCGGCTGCTCTGTAATCTCATTGACGGATTGCTTGCCATTGAAGCCGGAAAAAGTGCCGCGGACGGCGCCTTCTGGAACGAGTTTCCCGATCGGGTCGCCGACATTCTCATCCTTGTAGGTGCCGGCTATGCTATCGGCGAGGTGTCCCTCGGCTGGGCCGCCGCCGCCTTTGCCGTCTTCACTGCCTATGTGCGCGAACTGGGCGGCGCCAACGGTATGCCGGCTGACTTCTCCGGCCCCATGGCAAAACCCCATCGCATGGCCACGATCACGCTCGCCGCCGTCATCGCCGCCTTGGAGCCCCTCTGGCAAGGTCAGGGTGAGGTACTCACCATTGCCTTATGGGCTATCGCAATTGGCTCTGCCGTAACGATTCTCCGCCGCGCACGACGCCTTCGCACTTGGCTTTGCAGAGAAAAAGACGGGCACTAGCAACTCACAGCAGATGTTAGCGTGAGAAGGATACCTCGTCCGTTCCGCCAGTCTCTTCGTCAATGGGTTCCGGGTTTCTTGGAATATTCGGCAGATCGGGATCTATCCGATGCCAGGGTTGCGCCGAAGATGTCCAGATACTGCCCTCGGACTTGAACCAGCTGGGGTCATCGAGGACACCGGCCTTGATTGCGCGGAACTGCGGATGCGCGCCGTTATGGGATATCAGGTGTACGCCGCAATTCGGGCAAAACTGCCGGTAGACGTCGGCACCGCTCTCGCCCTTTACAACAAAAACACTGGTTTCGCCTTGCGTGATGGTCAAAGCCTCGGCCGGGAACATGACACCGTAAGCACCGGCGCCCCCGGCGACGTACTGACAGTCGCGGCAATAGCAAGCACCTGAGACAAGCGGTTCGCCTTTGACTACAAAGCGAACGGCGCCGCAGAGGCAGCCGCCTTTATGCGTTTTCATGTTTTATCCTTTTTTTGCAGAACCCAAATTGTGGTCATTAAATGCACGGATGATTTCAGTCACGACGGTCCGGGTAATCGCCAGATCATCGGATTTCAGAGTGGCCGCGATGGGCAGCATGACTTCCGTTTCCCGAGCTTTGATCCGCGCGATCGCCGCCTCACCTTTGCCGGTCAGCTCCAAAAGAACCGACCGCTTGTGCGCTTCATTCTCGCGCCTCCGGATCAGCTCCTGCTCGAAAAGCTCGTTGGCGATTTTCTGAATGAACTGGCGTGGCAGCATCAACTGACGGCCTATAGCCGGAACTGGTATCGGACCATGGTCCAAAAGCTGTTCCAGAACCGCCCGCTGTGACACCGAGATGCCCGTCCGCTCCAGCTCCTGAGCCACGGATGCCTCAAGCGTCTTGTAGAGCGGCCGGACCAGACGGATCAATTCATAGAGTGAGTCCGGGCTGGATTGCTTAGTATTCTTCATGACATCAAGAATGTCATAATGACATCTTGAATGTCAATACAATCGATAGCGATTCTGGACATCCAGGAGCTTGAACAGAAAGCGCCGACCAGCTTTATTCCGCTGGCCAGCGCGTTTTCAAAATTACCCGGTCGCGTGCAGCATCGATCTAAAAGAACACGAAGCTCACCACGACAAAGATCGGCATCAGTATGATGCACGACCAGGCCATGTACCCGAAGAAGCTCGGCATCGCGACACCCCGCTCTTCCGCGATCGCACGCACCATGAAGTTCGGCGCGTTCCCGATATAGGTGTTCGCTCCCATAAAGACGGCACCAGCCGAAATCGCCAGCAGGGTGTCGGCGCGCGGCCCCATCAGGTTTACGGCGTCGCCACCCGCGGTGTTGAAAAACACCAGGTAGGTCGGCGCGTTATCCAGGAAGCTCGAGAGGATGCCTGTCGCCCAGAAGTACATCACGTTCAGCGGCTCGCCTGCCTCATTGCTCACGGAAGAGACGATGATACCCATGGCGCCGTCGGTTCCTGCCTTCAGGATGGCGATGGCCGGAACGATTGTGATGAAGATTGCAGCGAACAGCTTCGCTACCTCAACGATCGGGAACCATGAGAAACCGTTGGCGTCCCGGTTTTCTTTACTGGTCACAATCAGCGACAAGCCCGCGATGGCCAGCAGAAGGACATCCCGGGTGATGTTTTGGAGCTCGATATGTACATGAAAGATCGTGAAGTCGATGCCCGGTTTCCAAATGCCGCTCAGCAACACAGCGCCAATGACACCGCCGAGAAGAAGAATATTGATCTTTCCATCCAATCCCAGCCTCTCCTTGGGCTCTCCACCCTCGGACACCGCTTCGGCCGGGGCTTCCAGGCCGCCTTCACGCTTATGCAAAAAGCTATCGACCGCGAAGAAAAGGACGAGCAGGAACGAGGATACCAGGACCATCGGCAGGAACATATTCGTGGTCGGCCAGAAGAAATCCACACCCTTCAAAAAGCCCAGGAACAGCGGCGGATCACCCAGGGGAGTCAGGGAGCCGCCGACGTTCGCCACCAGAAAGATGAAGAAGACCACGACGTGGACCTTGTTTTTCCGCTCCGCGTTGGCATTCAGGATTGGGCGGATCAGCAGCATGGCCGCTCCAGTCGTTCCCATCCAGCTCGCGATGAGCGTACCGATCAGCAGGATCAGGGTATTGACCGCAGGCGTCCCCTTGAGTGTGCCCGTGACCCGGACACCGCCGGCGACCGTGAAGAGCGACAGCAGCAGAATAATAAAGGGCAGGTACTCGAGGAATCCGACATGCAGCAGCTCGAAGAGTGCCAGTTCGTAACCTTGTACAAGCGTAAAGGGGATCAGAAACGCCAGGGCCCAGACAGCCGACACCTTGCCGAAATGACTGTGCCAGAAGTGCGGCGCCACCAGAGGAAAAATCGCGATTGAGAGCAATATGCCGGCAAAGGGCACAACCCAGATCAATCCGAGCGTTCCGCCATCCAGGTGTGGCGCGCCAGCCCCCGCCGCAAATGCCGCTGTCGGTGCGGCGATGATACAAGACAAACCGACAATCAAGACACGCAAAGATGTCCTGCCAAACAGTGAAAAGGTCACGGTCGTTAAGTCCCCCCGAATTCGCCCCTTTAATCCCCACTGAAGTCTATACCTCCAGCCAGGGCTCGAAAACCCTCGGGGACAGGTCATTTAGTCGGAAGCGTCACGTCAGGCAAGCCCGGGATTCCGGGCGCGGGCGCAGGAACGGCCGCTCAGCGGACCCGCCCCTGCCGAAACAACAAAATGTGATCTTCTCGGGATACCACCGGGGCGAGATACCAGTGCTATCGCTCATTCATTCAATCGGGGCCCCGAACCGATATGACAGCTCCCGGCCGCGGTTTTATGACCCTTTGAATGAACAAAATTCCCGCGGCCAGACCAACACCGATGATATCTGACACGATGCCCCCTTCGATCATGAAAAGCGCCGCGAGGACCAGGGCGATACGCAGGAACCAGACTGTTTGCGCCCCAAGAAACCAGCCCTGTACACCAGCCGACAACAGAAACACACCCAGGATGGCCGTGACCAGCGCGCGTCCGATTTCGAATGCGCTGCCGTCCATAAGGATCGCTTGATTGTAGAAAAACATGAAGGGCACGATGAAGGCTGCGATGCCGATCTTGAATGAGGCGACCGAGGTTTCCATCGGATTAGCGCCGGAGATACCGGCGGCGGCATAGGACGCCAATGCAACCGGGGGCGTTATGGCCGAGACGACGGCGAAGTAGAAGACGAAGAAGTGCGCCGTGAGAGCCGGAATCCCCAATTCGATCAACCCGGGCGCCACGACCGATGCCGCAACCGCGTAAGCGGCGGTTGTCGGCATGCCCATACCAAGAAGGATTGCGATACACATTGCGAAGAAGAGCGCCAGGATTTGCGATGCCTCGGCAAGTCCCAGCAGCAGATTTGAGAAGCGTGCCCCCACACCGGTCAGAGAGATAACGCCCACGATGATACCCGCACAGGCACAAACGGCGATGATCTGGACCGACATGACACCGGCGATCTCAAACGCCTTGCCGATAGAGCGGGGCCCCATCCGGTAGGGCGTGAGCCAACTCACCACGGCAGCCGCGGCCGTCGCAAGCGTGCCGGCACGAATGACCGAATACCCCATAAAGAGTGCCGCAATCAGAATAATGATCGGCAGGAACAGGAAGACCTGCCGCATCATCTCGCGCAGCTTGGGCAACTCGTCGTCGCGCATCCCCCGCATACCGAGCTTTGCAGCCTCGAAATCAACCATGAAGTAGATTGAAACGAAGTACAGGATCGCTGGAATGATCGCGGCAATTGCGATCTCCGTGTAGGGAATACCAGTGATCTCCGCCATGATGAAAGCGCCGGCACCCATGATCGGTGGCATGATCTGCCCACCGGTCGAGGCCGCGGCCTCGATCGCCCCGGCGGTCTTGCGGTGATACCCGACTTTCTTCATCAGCGGGATGGTGAGCGAGCCCGTAGCAACCACGTTGCCGGCCGAGGTGCCGTTGATCATGCCCATCAGGCCACTGGCAAAGATCGCCACCTTGGCCGGCCCGCCGCGCGCCCGACCTGCCGCGGCAAAGGCAAAGTTGACGAAGTAAGCGCCGACCTTCGAGGCCTGGAGAAACGCCGCGAAGATAATGAAGAGAATGATGTATGTGGAGGAGACGGCGGTCGTCGGCCCAAGGATGCCCGCATCGGTGTAAACCTGGCTAAAAAACCGCTGCCAGGTGATGGCCGGCGCGCTCAGAAAGCCGGGGAGATACTGCCCGGTAAAGACGTAGATCAGAAAGATGCCCGCGATGACAACCAGCGCCAGACCGGCGACGCGGCGGGTCAGCTCCATGATCAGAATCGTGCCGGCGACGGCAGCGATAGAGATACCGATCGGAGCAAAGGGTGTTCCCGTCGAGTTGCGCATCAAGGTGCCGTAGATCGCGATCAGGTAGGCCGCCACGGCTAAACCGCATACCGCCAGGACGATATCAGGGAAAGCCAGATGGCCGCGCTCCTTACGATCGGCCCAGGAGAGCAGAACCGCCCCAACCGTTGCCAGCAGAAGCGGCACGCCAAAGAGCCAGGTTTCTTTGAATTTGATCTCTGCATCGATGCCGTTCCACAGCACACCGCCGGCGATATCGACAGCGAAAGACAAGGCCATGGCAAGCGCAAGAAGCGCGGGCAGGATTAACAGATAGGACAGGTAATCCAGTAGCCGGGTTTCGTTGGCGGGGCCGCTGGCGAAATTGCGCGCCGAGAAGAGAACAAACCCAAGGCCAAGCGCCCCGGCAACGTGCACGATGCGGAAATTCCAGGTTTCCATGGGAAAGACCGGGAGGAAGGGAAGATCGACCAGACCGCCGGTCATGGCGCTCAGGGAGAGACCGTTGAGCGCAGCCATGTGGAAGCCCGCGTAGACCGCCGCCAAGACAGCGACCACGATATGCGCCCGTCCTTCGAAGAGGCGTCGATTGCTCTCGACGGGCTCTTCATCGATCCCTTCGACAGTGATCTTACTCTCGGTTTCGGTTTGGTTTGTCACGACACCCCCCTGTTTTCCGTTAGTCTGCCTAAAAGACTCCAGAATACCAGCGCTTATTCCCGTCTCTCGCGTCCTTGATCTTTTGACGCAGCCACCTTGCCATCTCGCGTAAAGACACAAATCCGCTCAATGTCACGTGGTTGGAGGTCATTGCGCTGACCAGCCATCTGAGCGGCAAACCGCCAGAGGATGAACCAACCAAACCGCGTCTATCTGAGGGTGTGCGCCCAAAAAAGGGCCGCCTTGCTCGGCAAAGCGGCCCCTCTTCGCTATCGGAGAATGTGACTTAGCCGCCGTGGACCATTTCACCGGCAATCGAGGCGCCGTTCTCATTGAACCACTTGGCCGCACCCGGATGCCATTTCATCACTTCGTTCTTGTCCCAGTGCTCAGGCAACGTCGAACGGGCCGCACGGTGAATGCTGACCATCCGATCGTTATCGGACATTACGACGTCAACAACCGCGTAAACAAAGTCATCCGGCAAATCGCAATTGGCGATCGCGAAGTTCCACATGGAAACCGAACGCGCATCACTTTCGAGCGTCGTGTAGGTGCTGGACTCGATGCTGAAGGGGGAAACGGGGAAGGTTTCGAGAATTTTCCCCTGTTCTTCTTCCGTAAACTCGATGATGTTCACCTTGGTCTGCACTTCAAGCTGGCTGACCGCCGGGACGGGTACGCCGGCCGCAAAGGCAATCACATCGAGCAGACCGTCCTGAAGCTGGCCGCCCAGATCTGTCCAGCCGCCGTTCCGGCGTTCGAAGTTAACGCCCAGAGCCTCCATCATGCGGGGGAAATAGGTGTCAGACGTCGAACCCGCAGGGCCGAAACCGATACGGGCGCCATCGGGAATGTCCTTGATCGATGCAATGCCGGAAGACGACAGAGTGGTGACCGAAAACGGCGTCTGATACATCGGGAACATTGCGCAGGCATTGGTCATCTGCAGGCCCGGGGCAATCGGGTTGGTGCCCTGAATCGATTCTGCAGCAGGCCCCATGGTGGTCATACCAAAGGCTGCGTCACCGGTGTGAACCAGCGCCATGTTCTGCATCGGACCGCCAGTGACTTCGCCACCGCCGGAAATACCCAGCTCGTCGGCCACAAGGTTGGCCCAACCCGAACCGTAAGCGAAGTAGGTTCCGCCCTGCGAAGCCGTGCCGACGGTAAAGCTGTCAGGCCAGCCCGCACGATCCTGGGCAAAGGCTGCTGATGCCGTGAGAGCAAGAGCGACGGCGCCGCCGGTGAGTAGTGTAAATCTCATTTGGAACTCCCTGTACTGTTTTGCGCAGCTTTCATGCTGAGCGTTTTGATTGATACGTCAGAATCGGCGATAGTTATATTCAAAAGTCTTCTATGCTTCCAGTTCAAGATAATCCGTCGTCGCATTCGTCTCGGCGATCTTCCCGACCACACTTCAACTCTGCGCTGCGTCAATTCCTCGATGTTTTCTATTTTCAGAAGCTTCGCAGCCTGTATTCTGCGCGCATGACAGCAAAAGCCATCATTCCGGACGATCTAAAGAGCTATTACGACGATTGGCACATGTCGCCAGGTTTGGTCTGTGATGGTTTCGTCTTCTTTACCGGCTTCACCGGCACAAGGGCGGACGGCGGCCTCTCAAGCGACCCCGAAACGCAAATCCGTGATGCCTTTGCCAAGGTTCAGTCCGTTCTCGAGGCTGGCGGAATAGGCTTCGGACACCTCGTCGAGATGACCAGTTATCATGTCGGCCTTCGGGATCATTTGGACATATTCAAGTCCGTGCGTGACAGCTTCGTCGTCGAGCCCTACCCGGCCTGGACAGCGATCGAGGTCGCGGGCTTTGTCCGTGAAGGTGCAATTGTCGAGATCCGGGTCATCGCGCGCGCGCCCTGATCCCGCCCCTCAGCGGCAGAGACGCGGCTACTGCACGGTTATGGTCTGAGCGACGAAATTGGTCACGCGCTCGCGAAGGCCAAAATTGTAGAGATCGTTGTGACCGGCTTGCGGAACAAAGATCCCTTCCTTGGGCGCTTTAATCGCATCCAATAGCTGCCGGCCGAAACGGACATTGGTCACAGCATCCTGTTCTCCATGGATTAAGAGCACCGGAGCTCTCAGCCTGTCGGCCCTCGCCAGGGAATTCCATTGGTCCAGGATCAGCCAGCGGGCGGGAAGATACCAGTAATGCGCCTGGGCAACATCCGCGACCGATGTGAAGGGCGCCTCGAGTATAACGGCCGCGAATCTTTGCTCGGCCGCGATTTGAACTGCAACGCCACTGCCCAGCGATTCTCCGTAAAGCACGGTTTTCTCCGGCGAGATCCCCTGTTCCATCAGCCAACGAAGGACAATGGCGGCATCCTCCACCAGATCACTCTCTGTCGGCGATCCTTCATTGCCGCTGTAGCCGCGGTAACCGACAAAGAACACGCCGTATCCCGCTTCGGCAAAAAACGAGAATTTGGGCACCCGGTCGGCCAGCTGTCCCGCATTTCCATGGAAAACAACGACTGTTGGCGCCCCGGGGCTGCGCGCCGGAACATACCAGTGCCGCTGAAGCAGGCCGTCTTTGGTCGTCAGTTCTACTTCGCTTAAGCCAGGCAGTCCAACGACGTCAATCGCCGGGAGTGTCTTGCCGGCTGGGTACATCAAGCTGCGCTGGAACGCGAACATGATTCCGGCCAGCAGCAGGTACCCAACCACTCCCAACCACAAAATCGTCATGACACTTTCCCCGACCGTTCGCTTCGCCATTAACCTACGCCCCTTCTTTCTCGAGAGCGGCATCTGAGCAGTTTCAGGAGAGACATGCGCAGTCCGCACTGTCGCGTCCTGGCGAATCTACTCTCCATCAGGCCTGAGTCACTCTCGACGTGGCTCTTCTTATTTAGCTGGCAATTGAAAATGTTTCGATAACGAATCTGGAACAACTCTGTGACCGTCCAATTCCCCTTGCGCCATATGGGGATTAATATTATTTTACACTTAGTACTGACATTTAAAACAATATCACACTTAAATTGGTGGGTTTTATGTCGAAAATATACATTCTGCACGAAAACCCCGAGTGGGTTGCGCCTTTGCATGCGGCTTTTCAAAAGCGCGGCATTCAGGCTGAGGAATGGCTGCTTGACGAAGGCAGCGTCGCATTCGACACGCCACCGCCAGCGGGCGTTTTTTACAATCGGATGAGTGCATCTTCCCACACCCGGGGACATCGCTTCGCGCCGGAATTGACCCACGCCGTGCTGAATTGGCTGACACTCCATGAACGTCGCGTTATCAACGGCCCCCGCGCGCTTTACCTGGAGGTCAGTAAGGTTGCCCAGTATGCCGCCCTGGAAGCAGCCGGGATCAGAACACCACGCACGCGAGTCGCCGTAGGTCGCGACGCGGTGGTTGAGGAGGCGCAAAGCTTTGCGCCCGCGCCTTTTATCCTGAAGCCAAACCGCGGGGGTAAAGGATTGGGTGTCCGCCTCTTCTCCTCAGCGGAAGAAGTAGACTCCTACCTGGCATCCGACGAAGCGGCCGGCGAGGCCCCAATCGACGGCCTCTGGCTTATTCAAGCCTACATCCGTTCACCTGAGCCATTCATTACCCGCTGCGAGTTCGTCGATGGACGTTTCCACTACGCGGTCAGAGTAGAAACCGGCGGCAGTTTTGAGCTCTGCCCCGCCGATGTCTGCGCAATCGATGAAAAAACCAACTCGGCGGCCCCCGCAGTTAACTTTACAATCACCGAAGACGTCGATTCCGCTCTCATTGCGTCTTACGAGCGTTTTCTGCGGGCCAACGAGATCGAGATCGCGGGAATTGAGTTCATTCGCGACTCAAACGGCCAAGTCTTTACCTACGACGTGAACACCAATACCAACTACAACGCCGATGCCGAGCGAAAAGCCCACCTTGCCGAAACCGGAATGGAAGCGATTGCCCGTTTTCTTCATAGCGAATTGGACGCTCTCTCGGAGACTTCGCAAGAAATCATCGCAGCAGAGTAAGTGCGATTACTTAAGATGGATTTTCCGCGGGATTCAAAACAACTTAAGTGAGATTCGCACCCCGACAGCCAGGCCGGTTCCCTGGCCAAGTGGGCCGGGCTTGTCTGCTTCACTCCAGGCATATTCCAAGAGCGTTACGCGCTCGTAGCCGATTCTCGATTAGGGTGTGTTTCGCTCTTTCGGAACGACACAATGGGAATGCGGCTTACACACCGAACACCCTCTCCCCTGGCCTCAACCAAACCTGTATTTAAGTCTAATTATTATTTCCCGCTTCAGCTCTATAACTCTCTTTGCTTGCAATAGCTTTTCCCGCAGGACTCTCTGTTAAATCAATATTTACAACTAACGGGCATTATTTGTCCGAACTCTTGACCGAAGGGTTATCGCAGAATTCTTGACGTTTCGAGTTCGATCCGTTCGGCAAGCTGTTCTGGCGGCAGGTAAGCACCACCGCGTGAATTGAGACAGGTAGGAAAAACGATGTACCAGAAATCGCTTTCAATGCGCATCGCTTCGAAAATCATCCTCCTGCTGATCGGCGGAATGGCCGTCCTGCTCTTTGTTCAAACATATCTCTCTCAATCGTTTTTCTCGGGTGAGTTGGCCCGGTTTTACGAGAAAGAAACACTCCTCCTGGCTTCGCAAATGGATGGCGGCATCAAGTGGAAAAAAGCTGAGAAGATCGACAGTGTTTACGAGAAACAAACTTTGCCGGAGGAAGACTCAAACCTCGCGAACGCATTGATTACCGACGCCGAAAAGACTCCGCTGTCATCCTTTACATCAGAAATTTACGAGTCCACCGATCTTGCGGCGGTTTTAAATGACTACGAAGTCCAGGAAGGCGAGCTGCCTTTCACCACCGAAATTGTCGATCATCATGTCATCACCGTGACGGCAATCATCGACGCGAAATCGGAAAATACGATCGGTTACGTGGCCATGGCCTGGAGCAAACAATCTGCATTGGATTCGATGGCCGCCGTCCGGAACTCCTCGTTGGCTGCGTCCGCGGTAATCATTTTGGTTATCGCCGCGTCGCTCATCTTCCTCCTCAAATCCATGGCGATTAAGCCGATCAGAAACATCAGGGACGTCATGTCACGACTGGCCGACGGCCACCTCAAGACCGAGGTTCCTTACGTCAAAAACCAGGACGAGATCGGTCAGATGGCCCAGGCTCTGCTGATTTTCAAAGAGAACGCCGGCGAGATCGTCCGAATGAAGGAACAGGAAGACGCGCGCAACGCACAACTCGACGCAGAGAAGAAGTCCGATCTGCTGCGCATCGCCGACGTATTGGACAAGGAAGTCAAGTCCGCCGTCAGTGACACCAACACACAGGCTGACAGCATGAAGAACAGCAGCGCCGAAATGCGCGACGTGATCGCTCAACTCGGTGATCAGACCTCAACCGTCGGCAAGGGCGCAGAACGGGCGTCCGGATCGATCCAGGCCGTGGCCTCCGCAACCGAAGAGCTCTCCGCCTCGATCAGTGAGATCACGCGGCAGGTCGAGCAGGCGTCCAGTATCGCGCAGGACGCCTCGAAGGAAGCGGCACGGACCGACCAAACCGTCGGCGGACTGTCTGAAGCGGCGCAGAAGATTGGCGATGTGATCAACATGATTCAGGACATCGCCAAGCAAACCAACCTGCTGGCTCTGAATGCCACCATTGAGGCGGCCCGCGCGGGCGAAATGGGCAAGGGTTTTGCCGTTGTCGCGTCCGAGGTCAAGCACCTGGCCAGCCAAACCGCCAAGGCAACGGAAGAGATCAGCACTCAGATCGGCGCGATCCGAGAAGAAACCGACGGCGCGGTCGGAGCGATCCGCTCGATCAGCGGAACCATCGAAAAAATCAACGAAATCTCCGAGAGCATTGCGGGTGCCGTACAGCAGCAAAGTAACGCGACCCAGGAGATCAGTGCCAGCGTCCAGGACACGGTTCAGCATATGTCGGAAGTGTCCAGCCAGGTTGCCGATGTGATCGGCGGCACGGAACAGGTCAATCAGCACTCCAACACCGTGATGGAGAACGCGGAGCAAACCTCGAGCAACATCGGGCGCTTGGAAACGCGCATGGGTGCCGTGCTGAGCCAACTGCGGGAATCGGCCAATGTGGACCGGCGCGCGGACGATCGTAAGGACGGATCCTGGAGCGCGCAGGTAATCGACGGCGAACGGGCACTGGATTGTGTGATCGCCAACGTCTCACTGGGCGGTGTTCTTCTCAAGAACTGCACGGAACTTCAGGAAGGTATCGTGGTGACGCTCGCCATCGACGGCTTTGGCGAAAACCTCTCGGGACATGTCGTTTCCGTATCGCCACAGGGTGCTCATCTGAAGTTCATTCTGGAAGACGGCCAGCGGGAGAAAGTCCGCAACTTCTTCGAACTCTCGAAGAAACAGGCTGCTTAGGCAACCTGCAGTTCTCAGGTCTGCCGCGCACGGCTTCATCCCTGGCATCTCCGGCGGTCAAACATCGCTCAGCGCAAGGCCCTCTCACGAGACTCACACCAGGCCCTCTTTCCTGCGTGATGGCTCGACGCTGCCTGCTGCGTCTCGTACAGCTTCACTGAACTTATTAGACAAAGGGACAAGAGGTTTTCGCCTGCCAATGGTTGCGCCGCGCTCTGCGAACAAAGTATACCGTTAACAACGATAATCGCTTTGTACGGAGAGAAGTCGCATGGACGTGCGCGCCGCAGTCGCCCTTCAGGCAGGAAAACCGCTTTCGATCGAGACAGTACAGCTCGATGGCCCAAGGCAGGGTGAAGTCCTTGTCGAGATGAAGGCCACGGGCCTCTGTCACACGGACGCCTTTACGCTGTCGGGCGCCGACCCTGAGGGTATCTTCCCCGCCATCCTTGGCCACGAAGGTGCAGGCGTCGTGGTTGATGTCGGACCAGGGGTCAGTTCTTTGAAAAAAGGCGACCACGTCATCCCTCTCTACACACCGGAATGCCGCGAGTGTGAGTACTGCCTGAACCCGAAGACCAACCTCTGTCAGGCCATCCGCGAAACCCAGGGCAAGGGCCTGATGCCGGACGGGACCAGCCGCTTCTCGCTGAACGGTGATCCACTGTTCCACTACATGGGTTGCTCCACCTTTGCGAACTATTCGGTTCTACCTGAAATCGCGCTCGCGAAGATCCGTGAAGACGCCCCCTTCGACAAGGTCTGCTACATCGGTTGTGGTGTTACGACGGGCGTGGGCGCAGTCGTGAACACGGCAAAGGTTGAGCCTGGCTCAAACGTGGTCGTTTTCGGCCTGGGCGGTATCGGCCTCAATGTTTTGCAGGGCGCGCGCATGGTCGGTGCCGACAAGATCATCGGCGTCGATCTCAACAACGACCGCAAGGCGATCGGCGAGAAGTTCGGTATGACCCACTTCGTCAATCCGAACGAGGTCGAGGGTGATCTGGTGCCCTATCTGGTCGATCTGACCGGAGGCGGCGCGGACTACAGCTTCGAATGCATCGGCAACGTCAACGTCATGCGTCAGGCGCTGGAGTGCTGCCACAAAGGCTGGGGCGTATCCGTGATTATCGGTGTCGCCGGCGCTGGACAGGAAATCGCCACCCGGCCCTTCCAGTTGGTCACCGGCCGGTCCTGGCGGGGCACCGCATTCGGCGGCGCCCGTGGACGGACAGACGTGCCGCAGATTGTCGACTGGTACATGGACGGCAAGATCAACATCGATGATCTCATCACCCACACCATGCCACTGGAAGACATCAACAAGGGCTTTGATCTGATGCACGAGGGCAAGTCCATCCGCGGTGTCGTGGTCTATTAAGTCCCCCAACAAATCAGTCAGCAGCGATCACAGTCGGAAATAGGAAGCGTCATGACCGATATTACGGTCCGGAGCGAACAGGTCTGCTTCGGCGGCATCCAGGGATTCTACAGCCACGAGTCCGAGGCCTGCGGCGGCTCCATGAATTTTGCGCTCTATCAGCCGCCACAAGTGCGCAATGGTGGAAAGCTGCCGCTGGTGACCTTTCTTTCGGGTCTGACCTGCACGGACGAGAATTTTACCACCAAGGCCGGAGCTCAGCGGGTTGCAGCCGAACTCGGTGTGATGGTTCTGGCGCCAGATACCTCACCCAGGGGTGCGGGCTATCCCGGCGAAGACGACAGCTACGACTTCGGCGCCGGCGCCGGTTTCTACCTGGATGCCACGGAAGCCCCCTGGTCGGGCCGCTACCGCATGTACAGCTACATCACCCAGGAGCTCCCCGCGCTTATCGCAGAGCGTTTCGCGGCAGATATGTCGCGTCAGGGTATCATGGGGCACTCCATGGGCGGTCACGGCGCCCTGACCATCCACTTTAAAAACCCGGACACTTATCGCTCGGTCTCCGCCTTCTCTCCGATTTGCGCGCCGATGCAGTGTCCCTGGGGAGAGAAGGCCTTTACGGGCTACCTTGGTGATAACCGGGAGACCTGGCGTCCCTACGACGCCACCGAACTGGTCAAAACCAAGGCCTCAGGCGCAAAAATCCTGATCGATCAGGGGGCCGAGGATGATTTTCTGAGGGAACAGCTTCTGCCGCAGGTCTTCGTCGAGGCCTGCAATGAGGCGGGCCAGGCCGTGGAACTGCGCATGCAGCCTGGCTATGACCACAGCTATTACTTCATCCAAAGCTTCATGGAAGACCACGTGCGTCACCACGCGGCGGCGCTAGTGTGATGATTCAATGAGGTAGTGTCGCGTTGAACCTGAAATTCAATGAAGTGAATTTCAGACTCGGGATACCAGCGGTCTGACGGGAATGCAGGGATCCGCCCGGGGCTTCAGGCCTGATCCCGCTCCTTCTGATACTTTGCGTTTTTGAGAATGTCCGCATCTCCCGCGATCTGGCCACCTTCTTCTATGGTCAGCTTGGCATAGCGGATCTTTCCGGACACGCGGCCGGTCGGCTTGACCGTCAGATGTTCCAGCACGTTCAAGTTGCCTTCGAACTTTCCGGCAACGATGGCGGTCTCGATCTCGGCGTTGCCCACGAACGCGCCGTCTTTCCGGATCTTCAGGGTTTTGGCCTTGAGTCCCGAAGACTCGATCTTGCCATCGACATGCAGCACTTCGCAGGCACTCACCTCGGCTTTCAACTGAATACCGGCGCCGACGACCAGGGTTCCGGCAAGAGCTTCAGGCGAGCGTTCCTGAGCCGCGGAGACAACACTGGGAGCGCGGGCGCCTGGAATACCGGCGAGACGAGCGGGTAAATGAGGAGTGCTCTGATGTGACATTGTTACCTCTGAGAAACCGAATCGGGTGGAACTGGAATCGCCCTACCGCTTCGTGTTGACCTTCGCAAATTTACGCAGGCGACTTAGGCATGACTTGGGACAAAAATCGGGCAAAAAGATGTCATTCGTTGCAGTTTAGCGTCGTTCGGCACACTTTTTGTAGCCCGGTCACGCCTCACGGCCCTCCGCCATTTCGATCGCAGTGCACATACAAGGAATCGGACATCCCTGTCTGAACGCTTGTATTCTCACCAGAAAACGTCATATTGCACCGCAATATAGCTCTTGATCCGATGGAGAAGGCACGTGGATCTAAAAAAAATCTCGGTCGGCGAGAACCCGCCGTGGGACGTTAACGTCGTTATTGAGGTGCCGCTCGGCGGCGAACCGGTCAAATACGAGCTCGACAAGGAATCGGGCGCGATGTTCGTTGACCGCTTCCTGCACACCTCGATGAGCTATCCCTGCAACTACGGATTCGTGCCGCACACGCTGTCGGACGACGGCGATCCCATTGATGTACTGGTGGCCGGCACGCACGCGGTCGTTCCCGGTGCCATCGTACGTGCCCGCCCGATCGGTGTGCTCATGATGGAAGATGAAGCCGGACACGACGAGAAAATCCTCTCGGTTCCCGTCGATGCGCTTCATCCCTTCTATTCCAACGTGACGTCATACCGCTCTCTGCCCGAGATCCTGCGCGAGCAGATTGCGCATTTCTTCGAGCATTATAAAGACCTTGAGCACGGCAAGTGGGTGAAGGTGACGGGCTGGGGCGAAGCTGAAGAAGCGAGCCGTATGATCGAAAGCGCGATGAAACGTGCCATAGAACAAGAGGGCTGACCTTAAAAGCCAGGAACAGACCGACAAGACCATTCGATGTAAAACCCGGAGAGTGATCAACTCTTCGGGTTAAGTTTATTCCGGGCCATCGCCGCATCGGGATAATCCGTTACCGCATTAATATGTACCCTTGCGGACTTTGTCGTTACATTGACGAGAATGGACGCGAACGCAAAATACAAAAAAACAGCTGTGTCAGGTAGTTAACACATGAAGCTGTTGCATGAAGGCAAGAGGCCGGACTGGGTGAAAACCACTCGGTCGCTCACTTGAGGCAGACCTCTATGCCAGCCCTTCGTCGCACACTCCCAACCATTGGTCTTTCCATCTTCTCGGCCGTTCTTGCGCTGAGTCTTCCGCTTGGACCTGCATTTTCGCAAAGGGCCGGAGAACACGCGTACGAAGGCTATCAAGGTCCGGAGGCGGTTTCGCCCTCCCGTAACAGTGGCGGCGGCAACGCGGGAAGCCCCTCTCAAGATGACGAAAGCACCTCCAACGAAATCGCTTATGCACTGGAATTCGAGGGCACGGAGGACAGCGCAATCATTTCTCTACTGCGCGGTTCCTCGCAATTGGAACGCCTTCAAGGCAAACCGCCGGCCAGTTTGCCGGCCCTGGAACGCCGGATCGAAAAGGATATCGAAGCCTTCGACAAGGCCCTGCGATCGGAGGGCTATTACGCCAACAAGGTGAGCTCCCGCATTGAGGAGGACGACAACGTGCAGCGGGTCGTCATCATGGTGACGACAGGCCCGCTCTTTCGCCTGGACAGCTATAAAGTCGAATTCCAGGCGCCGGCAAATACGCCCCCGCCGGCTACGATCGATCCGAGCGAACTCGGGATCGAGCCAGGCATCGCCGCAAGAGCCGAGGAGATTGTCGCCGCCCAGCGCCAGGCCATCCGCCTGCTTGGCACGCGGGGCTTTCCGCGCGCCGAAGTCACCAAACAGCAAGCCGTGGTCGATCATGCGACCATGACTATGTCGGTGGTCCTGATGATCGACACCGGACCGGCAGCGCGCTTCGGAGCCTTGCGCTTTTCGGGTCTCGAAGACGTGGAGGAAGACTATCTGCGCCGCATCGCGCGCTGGCCGCTGGGGCAGGCTTTCGACAGGACACAGCTGACGTCTTTGCGTCGGGAACTTTCCGGCACCGGCTTGTTCGAGTCGGTCAAGGTCAGTGAAGCCGAGACCGTCGGTGCCGATGGTCAATTGCCGGTGAGCGTTGAAGTGAAGGAGCGTGAGCGCCGTTCGATTGGCGCGGGTGTTAACTACTCATCCAGTGAAGGTGCTGGAACCCAGTTCTACTGGGAACACCGCAATCTCTTCGGCCGTGCGGAACGCCTTCGGGGAGATCTGGTTGTCGCCGAGCTCAGGCAGGAACTCTCCGGCAGCTTTGTCAAACCGGACATCTGGCAGCTCGACCAGGACCTCCGTGTGAGCGCCGGCATCAAGTCCGAAGACACCGAGGCTTTCGAGGAACAGACGATCGAGGGTTTCGTGGGGCTCGAGCGCAAATGGCGTGATAACTGGACTCTCGGCGCAGGTACGTCCTTCGAGTATTCAATCATCGACGATCAGGAGGGGGAAGAGACCTTCGCACTGATCGGCCTGCCTCTCACGGCGCGCTACGACAACAGCGACAGCCTTCTGGATCCCACGCGCGGCTTCCGCGTCGGGACGTCGCTCACCCCCTACGCAGGCGTCCTTACGGAATCGACAAATTTCATTCGCGGCGAAGTCAACGCCTCGACTTACTATTCGGTCTTGGAGGAAGACCGGCTGGTCCTGGCCGCGCGCGGCACCTTGGGCTCGATCGCCGGGGAACAGACCGACGACATTCCGGCCACCAAACGCTTTTATTCCGGCGGCGGTGGTTCGGTACGTGGTTACGAGTTTCGCACGCTTGGCCCCCTTGACGAGGACGACGATCCGCTCGGCGGCCGTTCCGTTGTGGAACTCGGGTTCGAGTTGCGCGTTAAAGTCACCGAAGACATCGGGGTCGTTCCCTTCGTCGAGGGCGGAAATGTGTTCGACGACGAGATACCCGACCTCTCGGAAGAGCTTCAGTGGGCAGCCGGCCTCGGGTTCCGTTACTATACAGCGGTCGGCCCCTTAAGGCTCGACGTCGCCGTTCCGGTCAACCCCCGCAGTGACGATATAGATGACGCCTTCCAGTTCTACATCAGCCTCGGACAAGCTTTCTAGGATGTCCCGTAAGCGCTTGATCATCATATCGTTACTTGCCCTGCCGATCCTCGCTGTGACGACCGTGGGCGCGCTGCTTTTCCTCGGAACCCAGACCGACCTTGGCCGGGATCTGCTGCGTCAACAGGCTGAAGCCCTGATCAGTGAGGAGGATGGCCTGAAGCTGTCGCTGGGCAAAATCGACGGGAACCTTCTCTCCGACTTCAAGATTGCTCGCATCGCCCTGGCCGACAAAGACGGCGAATGGCTGATCGCCGAGGACCTGTCGATTGACTGGTCGCCCTCGGAACTCCTGAGCAGGCGCCTCAGTGTCGCTGAAGTCAAACTCGGAAGTCTCGAAATTCTGCGGGAGTCTCACCTGCCCCCTTCGCCGGCCTCATCAGATGACAGCAGCGGGGATGGCATCCCCTCCCTGCCCGTCGATGTCGCACTCCAGATGCTGCAGATTGAACGCATCCGACTTCACGAAGCTCTTGCAGGTCAAGAGGCGGTGTTCCGGCTCGGACTGAGCCTGAATGCCCCAAGCGAAGACAGGATCCGCAGTGAAATCGACCTACGGCAACTCGAAGGCGGCGAAGCCATGCTTACCGGACTGGTCGAGTTTCATCCCATAAAGGATACGCTGGGTATCGACATCACCTTGTCTGAACCGGAAAACGGCCTCCTTGCCCGGACTCTTGAACTGCCCGGCCTGCCGGCGGTCGAACTCACGATCCTGGGCGACGGCGCGATCACCTCTTGGCGGGGCCAGCTTCTCGCAAAGGCTGGAGACCTGCTCGAGAGTGAACTGATCGTCTCGACAGGGCTCAATGGACATGCAGAGGCGCAGGAAATCACGATCGGCCTTCAAGGCAGCAGCCGTTTTGCCGCGCTTCTGCCCCAGGAGCTTGCCCCTCTCGTCGCGCCGCGCCTGAATATCGAATCCGAACTGACCTGGTCGGAGAGTAACCGGACGCTCCAAGTCGCCTCCACGAGCCTGCAATCGCCTGCAATGCGCGTAAACCTCGAGGGCAGCTATGCGTTGGCGGAGGACGCCATCGCGGCCAAAATCAGCCTGACGCCTCTGGATAATGAAGTTTTTGAACCCCTGATCTCCCCCGCCGTGTTTCAGACCGGACAGCTCGACATCACGGCAAAAGGTGACCTTCAATCGATAACGGCCGATATCGAGTTTCTGTTCGAAGGTTTGGGACTCAACGAACTTTCGGCTCAACGCCTGGCTGGTCGTTTCCAAACGACGCTGTCTCCCCTCCGTCCAGAGAAGCTGCCTCTCGAGGGTACGGCGCGTCTCACGTCTCTCTCCGGCCTCCCGCCCGAAGCAAACGCGCTTCTCGGCGAGCAGCTCGACCTTGATTACCAGTTAGAATTTGACGCCGCGGATAACCGGGTCGACCTCTCCAAAGTGAATGCGAGTGGCGCGGGCTTTTCACTATCCGGCATGGGAGCGTTCGGCCTCGAAACACAGGCTGCAGACGCCGATATCTCGCTCACTCTGACAGATCTCTCACTTCTCGCGCCGGCCGTGGGACGGGCGATCGCGGGCCGTCTCAACGTCGATGCAAAGCTGAATGCCGAAAACCTCGAGCAACAAGCCGCGATCGAGATTCGTGCGGTCTCTGAACAACTGGATCCGGGCGACTCGCAGTTGAAGGCACTGTTGGGCGAAAGCATCGAGATGGAGGCAACACTCGATACAACGCCCGAGAGCCTGACGCTGAGGTCCCTTGATCTCACGACCGCCTTTGCGACACTCGCGGCGACAGCAGAAGTCCCCCTAACCTTCGAGCGCGTCGCGGCTGACTTCCAGGTCAATGCGGATGACTTATCAAGCCTGGAGGCGCTTACCGGGACTGCCCTTTCAGGAAGCGCCAAAGTCTCCGGAAAGCTGAGCGGTCCGCTTGACGACCCCGCCATCACAGGTACGGCGAACTTCGAGCGCCTCAGCGTCGACAGCATCGAGATCGGCAAGCTGAGGAGCGAATACGAGGTTCAGGATCTGGTTTCAGGTCCCAAGGGCATGCTTCGATCTCGTCTGGAGCACTCGAAAACCATCGCAGATCTCACGACTGATTTTGCCCTCACATCGCCCGATCGCTTAGACCTGCGTAATCTATCGCTCTCCATCGCGGATGCAGCAGTCGTGAGCGGCAAGCTGACGGTCCCCCTGGACGGCATGCCGATCACCGGGGCGCTCAAGGGCGAGGTGCCTGACCTCTCTGCGCTTTCCAGACTTGCGGATCAGACAGCCGGTGGATCTCTCAACTTCACTGCCAATCTCTCAGGCGAAGAGGACAGGCAGAATGCGCAGGTGACTCTCGACGCTTTCGATCTGCAGCCAGACACGCAGGATCCTGACAGTCCCACCATTGCGACATTGAAGGCGACGCTGACCGGGCGGGACCTGCTTCGGACGGCAAGCTTCGACGCACAGGCCGAGGCAGCGGACCTGACCGCAGGGGGCTTCACCTTGGACGCCTTGGAAGTCGACGCCCAAGGAACTCAGGAAACAGCCGATTTTACCTTCGGCCTTCGCAAGGCGGCCGAACCCGCATTGCGCTTCAATGGGAGCGGACGCTTGGAGCTTACTGCCGACGATATGACGCTGACGCTTGCCGACCTGACGGGAAACTACGAAGACAGAGTGCTTCAACTGCTCCAACCTCTTCGCGTGCGTCAGTCTGGATCAGACACGCGTGTCGAGGCGTTCAAGCTGCGCCTGGATGATGCAGAGTTAACGGGATCGGCGGGCATGAACACGACCGCCGCGGACGCTCAGCTCAGGATCAAAGAGCTTCCGCTCGATCTTCTTGCGCTCTTGGACCCGGAACTGGCTTCTGGCGGAGTACTCGACGGTCAGGCGGAATTTTCCTTCGCCGCTGGAAAAGCCGCAGGCCAATTCCAATTCGAAGCCACAGGCGCGAAGCCGAAGGACGACAGTTTCTCAAACCTTCCGGCCTTGAACGGTCTGCTGACAGGCGAGCTCGCAGGCGACCGCTTGACGTTCAACGCGAAAATTGCAGGCCTTGAGGATACTTCCGTCGATGCACGCGGCTCGTTACCGCTCAAGGTGACTCTCGACCCGCTCGCTGCCGCCATTCCGGACAGCGAAGCGCTGGAGGCAGACGCCAAACTCAATGGCGATCTGGCCAAACTCTGGCCTCTTCTGGAGCTTGATGAACATCTGCTGGCCGGCCAGCTGGCCGCCGACGTTCAGGCACGGGGCAATCTTGCCAACCCGAGGCTTCAGGGAACGGCGACGCTTTCCGATGGCCGCTACGAGAGCCTGGAACTCGGAACACTATTAACGGACATGACGTTATCGGCGGAACTGGACGCGGTCGATCAGACTGCGTTCACCTTCACCGCACGTGACGGCGACAACGGAGACCTCACGGCAGAGGGCACAATCAGTCTGCCAGGCGGCAGTGGAGAACCGGTCGTCGATATCTCTGCTCAACTGAGCCGTGCCCGCTTGCTCCGCCGAGATGATATCCTTGCTCAAGCCAGCGGCGACGTTCAGGTGGAGGGACCGCTCAGTGCCATCGCCGTGACAGGCGACGTTGCGACAGATCTGGTAGAGATCAATATCGGCGGCGACCTGCCCGCCTCTATCGTCGAGCTTCCGGTTGAAGAAAGAAACGTCCCTGGCCAGGAGACAGCAGAGCTTAACGGGAATGGAGAGGCGCAAAATACCCCCTCGACAACCAGGCTGAATCTGGCGCTTTCTTTGCCGCGGCGGGTTTTTATTCGCGGCCGTGGTCTTGATTCGGAATGGTCCGGACAATTCAAAATCACCGGAACAGCCGACGACCCTCAGATCGAAGGCGCTCTCAGCCCCGTGCGCGGCAACTTCACGTTCGCCGGCAAGAGTTTCGCGTTGCAGAAAGGCAAGGTCACGATTGCAGGCGACGATGAGATCGATCCGGAACTTGATCTTTCTGCCGTCTATGAAGCAAACGGTTTCAAGGCCATTGTGTCGATTACCGGGACAGCATCCAGTCCGGAAATCGCTTTGAGCTCCGAACCCGAGCTGCCGCAAGACGAGATCCTCGCGCAGGTCCTCTTCGGGAAATCCACCGGGCAGCTGTCGCCGGTCGAAGCACTCCAATTGGCTGAAGCCGTGGCTTCGGTCTCCGGGCAACTTGGGTCTGGTGAAGGCATCCTAGGTCTCGTCCGCAAAACGATCGGTGTCGACGTACTGACGGCGGGCACCAATGAAACAAGCGGCGAAGTGGAAGTCCGCGCCGGTAAGTATGTCACCGATGATGTTTTTGTTGGCGTAAGCCAAGGCACAGACCCGACCAGCACCAAAGTTACGGTGGAGGTCGAGGTCACCCCGAACATTTCCGTTGAGAGCGACGTGGGACAGGACGCCAGCGGCCGGGTCGGCGTATTCTGGAAATTCGATTACTAAGGCAACTGCCCGAAGCGTCACTTTGCCTTGGGCAGCACACCACTGCTCAATTCCGGGAACACCTTGGAAACCTTGCCGAGCAGATAATCTCCATAAGTGCCCTCAAACGCATGGAGGTCCGCGCCGTCGCAACGGACATTGCTGCTTTCGCCAACGTCACTCTTTGCCGCTTGCTCGGGGAGCGCGCGCATTTCAGCGGTGAAGTCCGGATCGAAGAAGAGTGGGAACGAGAGACGGTCCTGGCCACTGACGTTACGCACACGATGCGGTGTCGAGCGGAACCAGCCGCCTGTTAAACGATCCAGCATGTCACCGATGTTGCAGACCAGGGTCCCAGGAACCGGTGGCGCATCGATCCAGCCGCGCGGTGTCTTGATCTGCAATCCGCCATGACGGTCCTGCGCCAGGAGGGTCAGCAATCCGTAATCGGTATGTTCGCCCACGCCCCACGCTGACGCAGCTATAGACTCCTCGGGAACCGGATAGTGAAAGATCCGGAACAGGACAGTGGGATCTGCCGTATAGTGGGAACTGAAGTAGTCGGCCTCCAGATTGAGGCTGAGCGCTATGCCTTCCAGTAAGGCTGCGGCGGTGCGCGTCACCGCCGCCATATAATCAGTCACGAGCCCCTGCAGTTCGGGCACCTCGGCGGGCCAGAGATTTGCGCCATGCAACGGCCAACCCGCCCGGACCCTGGGATGAGTCACGGCGAGTTCGGAACCAAAGTAAAGGCCCTCCTTGATGTCCGGTTCGCCAGACGTGAGTTCGCCTCCGACGGGAAAGAAACCGCGCCAGGCACGGCCGCCTTTTGCCATCGCGATCGCCATCTTTCGCTCCAGAGGCAGCGCGAAAAACGTGTGGCTAGCTCTCTCAAGATCCGCCAGAAGCTGCGGAGAGATCCCGTGCCCGGTGATGTAGAAAAAACCGCTCTCCCGGCAGGCTATTTGAATCTTCGCAGCGACCTCGGCCCGCCCATCGCTGCGCTCCGCAAACAGCGGCGTCATATCGATGATGGGCAGTTTCACACTTCCAAATTCCCCGGCCGGCTCTTTCATTTCAGGCCTCACCTTCTCTCAACAAAGCATGCTTGACCAGCGGCAGCCGATCGTTCCCCCAAAACATCTCTCCACCCACCACGAAGCTTGGAACACCAAAGACCCCGTCACTTATTGCACGCCTCAGAACACCTTCATGTTTGCTTGCGGTCTCTTCCCCGTCGATACTGTCCAGGAACGCCTGTGCATCCATACCGAGCTCTCGAGCCAGCGCCCCCAGCAAATCACGGCTAACAACACGATTTTCAACGAATATTGCGCGAAAGATCAGAACAGTCATTTCCTTCAACTTCCCCTGCCCTTCCGCCACCCAACACGCGCGCGCCAGGTCCGCTGGATCGATCCGAAAAGCATGAGGTTCCTGGTAGGGCACTCCGTAGTATCGCGCCCAGGCTTTCGCATCTCGCTGACGAAAATCCCAATCGTACTGCCCCGAGACGGGTGCCCCTGAAAAGGGCGACAACCCTTGATTTGCACGCCGGATCAATTCGCCCGATTGCAAAGGCAACCACTCAAAGCAGCAGGACGTCTCGCGCTCAATCTTTTCCAGCTGAGTCGCGGCGAGATAGGAATAGCGACTCCCGAGGCCATAGTAGAAAGGCACTTCAACGGACATCAGCACCGACTCCAATGGGTTTAAGAATCCACCGGCACCCGTCCGGTGAGAAACCCGCCCCTAACAAGATCACCCGTGACGCGCCCAAAGCATCGGGCCTACTCACGCTCCGCATAAAAGCACAGGTTTGCAACAGCCTGTCGTAAATTTAACACCCTCATTTCATTGTATTTTTCCCGCCAAACTTGTTACACTTCCGAGACAATTCATCGGCATCAAACAGCGAGTATCCTTTGTAACACTCATGGCTGGGGAGGTCATATGGTTGAGAGCAGCAGCGACAACCAGAAGAACAAGGCCAGTCCGCGTTACATCACCAGCAGGGCCCTTCTTGCCAACTGCCCCCCAAAAGTTGCCGAAATTTTTCGTTATTGGAACCAGAAACGCGGCGACCGCCGCATGCCGAGCCGCAGCGAAATAGCGCCGGAAGATTTTGTATCGCATCTGCCGGGGATTCTTCTCGTTGACGTCGAAGGCCTTGATCAAAACGGTGTCGGAATCTTCAGGTACCGGGTGGTCGGTACGGAAGAAGTCGCCTTGCGCGGCTACGATCCGACAGGAAAAGAAGTTCGAGAAGGCTTTTTCGGCCCGAGCCTCGAAGACGTCCTCGAGTGTTACGATTACGTTCGGCGCGAAGGCATTTTTATATACGATCCTCTCGAGTACGAGACGCCGGACGGTCGCTGGCGCAATGAATCGACCATCTTTCTACCTTTGTCCGAGGACGGCGAAACCGTTAGCCAAATCATGGTCTATTCTATCAAACGGGACTCCAAGTTCACTTTTTGACGAGGGCCGTTCTCACCCAAGCCGCAACGCCGCCTGACCTTTAACAATTGCCCGACCTCCGCGGGGCGGCCACACGGGGACATTTCAGATACGGATGACATTCACGGAGCAAGTCGCGTGACGCACAATGCGCGCCGTGTTCGGCCCAAGCAGGAAGTCGCCGAGCCCGGGACGATGCGCACCCATCACGATTTGATCCGCCTTGATTTCCTCGGCCACGTCCAAGACCTGCTCGTAGACTGAGCCATGACGGACAATCGTTTTTACCGTCATCCCCGACGGCGTGTGCTCTGAAACAATCTGATTGAGCCGTTCGAGGCACTCCGAAACGACCTTGGACATATCGAACTCGGCGGAGCCGCCGGTCTCTCCCCTGATTGCATAGCGCCAGTCCAGACCACTAACGATGTCCGGCACCACGGTCATGACGTAGAGGTGGGCGTCCAAGGCCTTGGTTTGTGCCACCGCTGCCTCGAAGACCTTCTTCATCGTCTCGATATCCGTGATGTCGATCGGTGCGAGTACAATTGCTGTCATGGCAGTGTCTCCTTCACGTAACAGTAGTGCGGCACGTAACAGTAGTAAGCCACTTAACGGTAGTCCGGTCGAATATAAAGCCAAGTCAACCAGACGAACATAGCCACCACAATAAGGCTGAGAACAGACACGTCGGCGGCTGGATTGATCGACGCCGGGGGCTCCGGTAACACCGGTGCAAGTGCAACCGCCTGCTTCAGTGTCGGATCGATCAGTGTCGCTCCAGGCAGAGCATCATTGAGCGCGACCACTGCGGCACTTGAGATCGGCGACAAACCGGTCGCGATCGCACTGGGCCCCTGATCGCCAACAATCGACTGCGTATCAGGTGCCGGGCCCGCCAACACCAGTTGCTGTCCCAGTGTTTCAACAGGATTAAACTGTCCCCGGTACACGCGTCTGGAAATCCGGTTCTGCCGGATGAAGGGGAAGCGCACCAGATTGGCGCCGTCGCTCCAGCCGTCGATCGGCAGAAGCCGAAAACTGGTGTCGGCGAAACTGTCGAGCAAAGCGCTGTCGCCCTCAGGCGCCGAGACAAGCGCGGCGTCAGCGCCACCACTCGTGAGGTTTGCCAGCAAGGCGGACGTGGTATCGGCCTCGCTTGGGAGCAGTTCCGCAGTCAGTGACAGCCCTGCCTTCAAGACAGTCGCAAGACGGTGAGATGCCGAGCCCTCGGGACCAGTTGCAATCCGCTTGATGTCCGAGAGTACTTCCGGTCCGCCTTGCGCGGTAACCACATGGATGAGGTTTTGTCCAATCGCCGCGACCGCCTCGTAATTCTCGTCACGCTCCGGTGCCGGTTTGGTGACGTCAAAAAAAGCATCCGAAGCCACAAGCGCCAAGCGTGCCTCTCCACTCGCCACCGAATCCAGCGGCGCGTGGCTGGGCAGGATCTGGACATCCCGTCCCTGGAATGCGTTCCTGGCTGTCCGGAGGGCCGTGTTGGCAGCAGCGCTTTCACTGATAAAAGGTGACGCAGCGATGAAGAGGGGATCGTCTGCTTCGACCGCACCGCTGTCGATCAGGCCGAGACGCGCCAGGGCATCCCTTGCCACCGCCCGTGGCGCCCGGCTCTCGATATCGACCTTTCGGTTAAGGTCACGCATAAGTTCGATGTCGATCTTACCGGCCAAGGCATCGAGAGCGCCGCCCAGACCGTTATGCGTGGCAAGCGACGAGGCGCTCGCGAGCACAGCCGCCTCGTAGACTGGAAAGAACGCCAGGTCATCCTCCAGCAGGACCAGTCCATAGTCGGCAATCTGTCCATCGCTGGTGTAGACCTCGATCAGATCGACCTGTCCATCAAGCAGCTTGTCGTAGAGTTGCGCGCGTTCGCCAAGCGGGACAACATCTGTTTCCGAAAACTCGTAGCCGTAGCGCTGCGACATTGGCTGAAACCCGTCGAGCGGGCGTTTCAGGAAATCGTCTTCGATCCCTATCGTCAGCGCCCGCGCCTGCCCCACCAGCTGGCTCATTGTGGTCAAGCCGAGCTCAGCCGCCCGATCCGGTCTCATGGCCAGGCCGTAGTTGTTGGCAAAGCCAATCCGCGGACGCCACGAGAGTCCGAGCGGCTCATAGAGTTCCTTCACACGTGCCATCGCGGCATCGCCGTCAGCCGTTGGGTTCTGTCCCAACATAACGAGGCCGGTGCCATTGTATTCGGGATAGGCATCGATATCGCCTTGCTTCAAAGCCGCCTGGATTGCCTGCGTGTTGGGATAGTCCACGACACCGGAAACAGGTAGTCCCTGCTCTGAAGCCAGTTCGGCAAGCATGTGGGCAAGAACGCGACTTTCCCCAAAGTTCTTTGCCCCGATCTTAATCTGGCTCTCGCTGTCCTCGCAGGCTGTGAGCGTGAAGGCGAGAAGTGGGATAAATAACAGTCTAAACATTTTTTCCCTCCTCTGCTCAACTGGCGCCACTGCTGCCGACGGCCTCGCCACGGGCTTCGATCGGTTTCAGTGGTGGGCGTTCTTTTTTGATCTCCCTCATGAAGCCGACGATCTGCAGCAGCACGATCACCGTGAACGGAATCGCGCCGGTGATCGCCATCGCTTTCGCGACAGCAACAGATTCCGAGAAGATCGTCCCGGTCGTAATCGCCGCAATCAGTGTGCCCCAAACCATCTTCTGCATGACCGGCGGATTGAGATTTCCGTCAGTCGTCATCATGGAAAGAACAAAGGTTCCCGAATCTGCTGAGGTCACCAGGAAGATGAACATCAGAGTGACGGCCAGAATATTCAGGATATGCCCACCGGGAAAATATCCAAGAAAGGCAAAGAGCGCCTTGGTCGCATCCTCAAATATGATCTCCTGAAGACCGCCACCGGCGAACATTTCAATGTAAAACCCCGCACCGCCAAAGACCGCAAACCACAGCATGGAAAAAAGAGTCGGCACCAGGATCACGCCAACGCAGAATTCACGGATCGTGCGCCCCCGGCTGATGCGGGCGACAAAGATCCCGATGAAGGGTCCCCAGGCGATCCACCAGATCAGATAGGTCAGGGTCCAGCCCGCGCTCCATCCGCCAAGGTCCTCAAAGGGGAAGAGCTTAAACGACATGGTAATCATACCGGCGAAGTAGTTGCCGATGGAATCGATAAAGGTCTCGAGCAGGAAGCGCGTCGGGCCGGCGAAAAGCACCAGCAACATTATGAGGATGGCGATCACCATATTGACGTTCGAGAGGATCTTGATCCCCTTGTCCACGCCGGTCGTGGCGGACAGCATGTAGCAGACGAACAGGATTCCCAGAATGATGATGGCCGTCGAAACACTCTCGTCCGTACCAAAGGCATAGAAGGACCCGGAGCGCACGGCCAGAGTTCCCATGGCCAAAGATCCGGCAAGGCCGAAAACAACGGAAAGCACGGCGAGTGTGTCCGCCACGTTGCCCATGGCATCACCCGTGCGTCCGGTAAACAAAGCCTTGATCGGTGTCGAGATCATCGAGGGCTGACCCCGTCGGAAGGTGAAGTAAGCGATCACCAGCGCACAAATGGCGTAGATTGCCCAGGCATGGAAACCCCAGTGCAGGTTCGTGATCACAAGCGCTTGCCGGGCCGCAGCAGCCGTGCCGCCTTCCATGCCGGGCGGACTGATATAGTGATACATCGGCTCGGCCGGCCCCCAGAGCAAAAGGCCGGAGCCCATGCCACCGGCAAAAAGCATCGCAATCCAGGAAAGCGTCGAGAACTCCGGCTCCTCATCGTCTTTGCCAAGTCTGATGTGACCGTAGGGACCGAACGCCATGTAAATTGAAAGGAAGAGAAAGCTGGAACAGATAAAAAGCCAGGCCCAACTGACACCTGTCAGCGAATAATTAGTGAACCCGAGCATCGTTCCGGTCATTCCATCCGGACTGACGATCCCCCAGATTCCGATCCCTGCGCAGCACGCCATCGACACGGTGAACACCGTATTGATGGTTAACTTGGACGTGTTCGACGACATCTGTCTCTCCCCCGGCACAAGATTATTTTTTATATGATCGGTCGAAAGAGTAGCCTCTTTTTCTTTTTTCCGCTAATGCGAGCCGCACCTGTTTTGTCGTAATTATCCCAAAGTGCAATCCTACGGGCTGTTCCGTCGACGCCCCGGTTTTACAGGTCAGCCCCAAAAACCTGCGGCGCGGAAATCAAAAATCTTCACGACCGCAGCCTTATTCCCCAAGACATCCGCTTGCCGTTGGTGCTACAGGATTTGTGGGGACGACAAGAGGCAAAAGCCACCTTTAGGGGCCGAGTTTAGGAATGGATTTTCATGGCACAACTGCTTGGTATCGACACGGGCGGCACCTATACAGACGCGGTCCTTTTCAGCCGTGACAGCGGTGTGCTCGCCTCCGCCAAGGCCCTGACGACCAAGCACGATCTTTCAATCTGTATTGGTGAAGCCATCGGCACCGTGCTTGATGGCCTCGAAGATCAGACCGCTATCGAACTTGTTTCAATCTCGACCACCTTGGCAACGAACGCAGTGGTCGAGGGGCAAGGCAGTCCGGTTTGCCTGCTTTTGATCGGTCACGATGAAAAAGCCCTGGACCGGGCGGGGCTGGGTTCGGCCCTGGGGCAAGACCCGGTCGTTTTTCTGACCGGCGGTCACGATGCCTCAGGCGATGAAGCCGCGCCCCTGGATCTGGCTGCGGCACGGGAAGCTATCGAGCGCCACGCACCCAATGTTTCGGCTTTCGCGGTCGCAGGTCTTTTCGCCGTTCGGAACCCAGCGCACGAAATCGAAGTTTGCGCATTGGTGCAGAAACTCTCAGGCCGGCCGGTCACCGCCGCGCACCAACTTGCCTCCAGCCTCGACGCGCCTCGACGCGCCTTGACCGCCGTGCTCAATGCCCGCCTGATTCCCCAGTTGCAGGACCTCATTCTTGCAGTCCAAATGCTACTCGCCGAACGCCAGATCGACGCCCCGCTCATGATTGTGAAGGGTGACGGGTCCCTGATATCCGCCGAGGTCGCCCTGAGGCGTCCGATTGAAACGGTCCTGTCGGGACCTGCCGCCAGTACGATCGGCGCAACCTATCTTGCCGGTCAATCCGATATGCTGGTGGTCGATATAGGCGGAACGACTTCGGATATCGCGGTTCTGCGCGACGGCCGTCCCCTGCTCAGTGAAGACGGGGCAACGATTGGTGGTCGGAAAACGATGGTGCAGGCCATCGCTGTACAGACGTTTGGATTAGGGGGCGACAGCGAGATCCGGATGGAGCGTGGCTCTGATCTGGAATTGGGGCCAAGGCGCAACCTGCCGATTTCTCTCCTGGCCCACGAGTTTCCGTCGGTACTGGAGAGTCTCGAAGAGCAGCTCGCCGCCGAGCGCCTACCGGCCCATGCCGGCCTCTTTGCCATGCGGCAGCGCGCGTTGGACACCAGCGAGACGGCGATGACATCGTCAGAACGCAGTCTTTGGCGGAATTTGCAGGACGGTCCGGTTGCACTTGCCGAACTCCTTCCCGGATCCGCCATGGAAAGGCCCTTCAAACGCTTGCTCGACAGAGGTCTTGCCATTGTCTCAGGCTTTACCCCCAGCGATGCGTCGCACGTCCTGAAAAGGCATGAGGGGTGGTCGCACGCGGCGGCAGAAACAGCAGCGCGACTCTTCGCCCGGCGGGCTGCATTACTCGGTATCACCTTGCCGGAGCAGCCAGCGCAACTGGCAGCAATCGTCCATGAGCACATGGTGACGGCGTCGGCAAAGCTTATGGTCATGGCCAGCCTCACGGAGAGCTTACCTACCGATCTGGACGACAAGCCGGATAGGCTCGGGCGTTACATTCTGGACCAAGCCGTCAAACGCCCATCCGAAACCGAATCACCGATGCGCGAGAGCCCGATCGATTTTACGCTCCGGCTCAAGCACCCTGTTGTGGCGATCGGAGCACCAGCGGCGAATTACTATCCTGATATTGCAGGGCGCTTAAACGCGGAGATCACAATTCCCGAACATGCCGAAGTCTGCAATGCGATCGGTGCGGTGGTCAGCAGCGTCTCCCAGAGCGTAACGGCAACGGTGACGACGCCCGGTGAAGGTCGTTATCGCGTGCACCTGGTGACCATGATGCGCGAGTTTGCCTCATTGGACCATGCAATTACCTTTGCGGACGAGGAATCGAAACGTCTTGCCCGCGAAGCAGCCGTTAATGCAGGTGCCCGAGACCCGGAAATTCACTCCAGCCGCAACGATACACTGGTCGAGGACATCGGCGGCCGGCGTGTCTTCGTGGAGAGCAAGATTGGCGCCGTGGCAATTGGACGCCCTGGACTGGGTCAGGTCTCGAACAGTTAAACAGGTCTTATTTGCAGGCTATTTTTTGATCGGGCGACCCGTCACCAGACGTTCAATAATCCGATATTGTTCATCCGCGATATTGATGAATCTTGCGCCCAGGCTGTCCGCCTCGGGATCAAACCGGACAATCTCGATGGAAACGCTCAGGATCCGATCGCCGTCCTTAATGACCGTAAGCGTAGCCTCGCTCCCAACCTCAAAGTTCCGCGCCGTATCGTTGCCAGCGGTATCGCTGCCACGGGTTGGGACGATTTCGATTTCATATCCCTCATCGCCGACAGCCATTGGGCCGGGCGTATCGAGAACTCTGGCGCCGACACCGCTGGCACTGATGTCGATAACCGAGACCGGGCCGTCATTCACCAGACCATCGAAACTGACGCTGCGGCGCAAATCGCGGCGGCGCTCTTTTTGCGTGATGGCGACGATTTTGGACATGGCGCTTTTCCAAGCTGCTGATCAGAAGGGGCATCTGCAACGGCATGCTGCAGCGGCCAAAGCGCGTTTTTCATTTCAGTACCGAGAACAGACAGCACAGAAAAACGGCCGTGCTCCAATCTACTTCAGAGAAAATTTAAAAATGCTTTCGAGACGGCAACCCTACCACTTTTTGGGTCCTGGATACCGGTCTAATTCTACAGAATTTTCACCAAAGACGCGAGTTAGAAGTTGAAAATAGAACGATCGTTCGTTAACTTACCGGCATGAACAAGGGCGAGCAAACAAAGGCGACGATTCTTGAGGCTGCGACCAATATCGCCAGTAAGGAAGGGCTCGGCGGATTGAGTATCGGCACCCTGGCAAAGAAGCTTGGCTTGTCAAAAAGTGGTTTGTTCGCTCACTTCGGCTCGAAAGACGCCTTGCTGATGGCCGTAACAGAAGCGGCGTCACAACGCTTTATTGCAGTGGTCATACGTCCCGCATTTCAGGAGCCCGCCGGGCGCCCAAGGCTCGAGAGGCTATTCGAAAACTGGCTCGATTGGTCAGAAAGCCGAGAATTTCCGGGTGGATGCCCGATCATGGCCGCCACGCTCGAACTTGACGACCGGCCAGGCCCGCTGCGCGACTACCTGCTTTCCCAACAACGAAAATGGTTGGGCACGATTGGGCAGGCGGCAAAGATCGCCATCGGCATGGGTCATCTAGCAGAGAGTTCTGATAGCGAGCAGTTCGCCTTTGAATTCAACGCCATTGGCTTCGGCTATCACTTCTCGAACAGATTTCTGCGAGAACCTCATGCGCGTCAGCAAGCAAGAACGGCGTTTCAATCCCTCCTTGCAAGGAATTCGGACACCGCAAAGCCACCAGCTCCTGACCAATCCAACATCGCGTGCGAAAAAGGAAACAGAAAGAGATGACCACTGAGATGCCTGCGGCCCTGCCCCCCAACAGTGACTCACCCAATGTGATAACTGCCAGCGAGATGAAGCATTTAAGTGGCTTTGACTTCCTGACGGCGATTGCAAAGGGGGAGCTTCCGCAGCCGCCAATCGCCACCTTGATGGACTTTCGCCTGACAAAGGTCGAATCGGGAAAAGTGGTGTTTGAAGGCCAGCCGGGACCACAACACTACAATCCGATTGGATCTGTCCATGGCGGGTTCGCGGCAACCGTTCTGGATTCCGTCATGGCCTGCAGCGTCCACTCTACCCTTCCGGCCGGCACAGGTTATACCACGGTCGAGCTCAAGGTGAATTTCGTACGGGCAATTACGATAGAGACTGGCGCTGTACGCGCTGAATCCCGTGTCATACATCAGGGTTCGCGCATTGCAACGGCCGAGGGACAGCTTTACGGCGCTGATGGCAAGCTCGTGGCGCATGGCACAACCACCTGCCTGATTTTCGCTATGTAACGTCAGAGTCTCTTGGACCGTTCTCGAGCCCCAAATAGGAAGACCCCCACGGTTCGGCGTATACCGTGGGGGTCTTTGCGAGGAATAGGCCTTGGGGAAGGCCGTTGTCGGTTGCGCTAACAACCAACCTCTCGGTGAACACACAGTGCCAAGATCTGACCGAAAACGGTGTGTTAAAACTGTGGCCAGTGAAACGATACGCAAGCCAATTCTTCGCTTCTGGGCCGCTGATCGCTAAAGTCATCTCGAAAAAACCCCGAAACCTTTGTTTTTTCAGCATTACTTCCAGACTGAAAAACTCTCTCTGAGTGATAAACTTTTCGCCAAACACACGAGAATGGTGAAACAAATAACCACTTTCCATGACCAAAAAGGATGTGCACATGGATGCCACGATCCCAAACCTGGACCTCATTTTCGAGTTTGTCGGCAATGCCAGCACCGAAATTGTGATCGCGCTTGCCGGACTTCTGATTTGGGTCAGGGTGGGTATGATTGGCAGGGCTTTGCGTCTGCAACAAAAAGAAAATCTCGCAAAGGCCGAACTCTTCATCGCCTCTGAACACAGCCTTCATGAACGGCTCGAGGCGGTTCTGACAGAGATCAGGGAACAGAAAATCCGCTCGTAGTCCGAATAGAGCCGCTTTTTACGGTATTCACTTCGTCAAAGCGCAGCCATAGAGCAACAATCCGCGCAGAGGTTAACGATCGTGAAAGCAATATCAGGCTAAACCTCTTGTCCTAAAAGCTCGCCAAAAGACAGCATCCTGACGTGAGGCTTCTATCGTGTTTAAATGGTTACCGGGAATCGCGGCACAGAACCGCAATAGCCCGCGCTTAATGGCGGCCAGTTACACAATCTCGGCATGCCTGATTGTGCTGGCTGTCATGGATGTTATAACGACTAACCTCGGTCTGGCGGTCGGCGCAGTAGAGGCCAATCAGCTCATGCGCTGGTTTCAGGCTAAATTGGGCGACTGGTGGTTTGTTCCCCGTCTAATTGGACAGATAATTCCTATCATGATGATCATTTGGTATCCGCACCGCGGAGTCCTTCTTGTGATTACATTCGTGATTCCGATCCTGGGCTTCTATGTGTGGAACAATGCCAGAATCGTCGGCATGTTATCTTGAGCTCGATCAAACCTGTTCCAATTCTGTTGGCATTACGACTTCACCAATAAGTTGAAGTATTCTACAATCGGCGGGTAGTCCAAGAAGGGAGACGCTTTCGCAATTTGCTGGCCCAAGTAGCCGTTTTCCTCGCTCAGAACTGCATCCGCTTCGTTTTCGAAGACAACAAACGCGACCGCTTTTCCATTCTTGTCGATTCCAAAGTTCGTCTCGACGAAACCCTGTTGCTCACGCAACGCTGGTAGAATTGAATTCCGGTAGAGAGTCTCAAGTTCATCCGCGTTCCCGTGCGTTAAATGCATTGTTATCAAGCGCGCGTGCATCGTTCCCTCCTCCCGCTCTGCATTTGCCGGACGATAGCATCTTTCAGCATCTTACGCGGGCATGAACCGGACAAAACGAAAATTTATCGGGCGCTTTCTTAAGAACGCCTGATCACCCCGCGGCACTATAGTAGCCATGCATACAAGGCCGACACTTCGACAGGTGGTAAGATCGCATTTGAGTTGTCCGAGGCTGCGGACCCATTGCTCCTTTCAGAGAGGGCCGGCGGCAGAGCAGTGGCGATCGCCATCCTGGTTTTTGGCTCAAGCGGACGCGCCGCACCAACAAACGAATGACAGTCAGCCCCGCCCCCAGGTCGGTGAAGCACCAGAAGGCCTTGACGTACGCGACGCGTCACATTTGAGTTAAATGCCATACGATAGCCGCAATCTCGTCGTGACATATCGGCAACCTTGATATAATCTTCCTTCATTAATTTTGATCCTTTTGGTTGTATTTCTTTACGTCACTCATAATCTGGTTACCCTCTGCTTACATTCGGAGACCGCGTAAAGTGTTGGATCTGATTTCGGTTCCTGAGGAGATCTCCAGCGAAGTTCACACTTCGCTCAGCAGCTTTTCTGACCAGATCATCGATGATCGCCACAAAGCGCTTCTCGACTACTGGACCGGCAAACGCGAGCAGCGTCTTATGCCGGATAGATCTGATGTTGATCCGATCGACATCCCGAAGTTGTTGCCGGATATCGGATTGCTTGATGTGATTGATGGAGGACGACGCTTCTATTTCCGGGTGGTGGGAAGCAATATCAACCGCTCATTCGGTCACGACTACACGGGACACTATCTCGACGACGTCGCCCCCATCGGATACAGCCAGTTCATTACTCTGCTGTACAGAAAGGTGGTTCAAACGCGGTGTCCGGTCTATTCGCTGGGCAAGTGCCGCTACCGGGATTCATCGGTCCGGAGTATCCAACGGCTTCTCCTGCCGCTGACGAAAGGTAGAGAAGATGTCGACCAGATCTTCTACTCCACCTGTCTCGGCGGGATTCAAGGGGATTTTCAGGACGCCTCCCAGACGGTAAATGACATCATTACCAACGACGGTCAGGTACACATCCTGGGCGCTTCAGCACGCTAAGGCTTGGTGAGGTTACTCGTGGTTCCCGGGGGACGGGAGCAAGGACAGACCGACGCTGCTCAGACGCCGCCGAATCCTCGTAATGCCTGCAGCGGCGTCAGCGGCTCGACGACGGCCCCGCCGAATATCATATCAACGGTCTTGCCATCGCTGGACAGCGGCAGGGCGAGGCGTTCGAACCAGATGAATTCACCGCTTTGCTTCCTGAATTCGCGTGAAATAACAGAAGGCTGGAGTGTCGCAGCCAATTCATCGTAAGTGCTGATAACCCAGCTTTTCATGTCTCCAAGGTCGATTTCATCAACGTAGCGGCCTGTTGTTTCTTCGCCATACTGTTTGTTGATTGCTGTCCCGACCAGACAGTACTTATATCGACGCGGGTTTTCTTCCACCTCAATCATCGCACAGTAGGGTAATATCTTACCCGTCAACTCAACCGGCGGATCGATGTCGGTGCGAGAAGGAACCACACCGTCCCGGCATTTCGACTGCCAGTAACGATAGATCTCTCTCAATGGTTCAGTGCGAATCTGCTCAAGCATAGATCTCGTATCGCTCCCCCGGTCCGGGCCAACGGCCAAAAGCTCGAACTCGCCTATAATTACGTCAAATCTCCTACAGAAAACAACCCATTCGCTGTGCTATTCAGCACTGTTTCAAGGATTTTTTTAAACAATCTCCAGATCTCAACTCTTTAAGTAAGATTTAAGCGGCAGGCCCAACTATTAAAATCATATGCAATCAAATAATAATTTCATCAATTCAATGAAAACCACGGCTTTGTTAAAGGAATTCAGGCATCAGCCGCCGTTTTATGCCCGAGCGCGTCAACGAGGACACAACTTTGGCACAACACCCAAATAGTTCGATTGGTAGCGTATTTCTGCTGATCACGATGGGAGTGAAAAATGATTGCTCAATCGACAAGAGCCGCAAAGTGGCCAACCCGGCGCACCGCCGCAATTCTTCTGGTGGCATCAGTGGGCGTGTGGAGCATCGTGACCTGGGCAGTCCTCGTCATTACCTAGGATGTCGCCACCGATTGCGGCGTAGCGGAACTGACTCGCCTTTGCGCGACGATGATGTGTTGCGCGTGCGGCCTTTCTTGAGCTTTGGTTGCTTCCGGCCCTGAGTGCAGGGGCGGCGCTTGTTTGCAGTGCAATAAGCGATACTGACGATCGGCCATAGTCGTGATCTGCGGGGAGTGAACCAACGGTCACCGCCACAGTCCGGTGCTCGGCAGGCACCGCCATCGTTTCGTCTAGAGTATTTTATGTCAGGAGAGAAGTGGCGACCCCAACGGGATTCGAACCCGTGTTGCCGGCGTGAAAGGCCGGTGTCCTAGGCCTCTAGACGATGGGGTCGCTGTGTGAGGAGGGATTTAAAGGCTTCGCGTCGCTAATGCAAGCCCAACAATTCCTTAAATTCAATTTTCCTCGCTCGGGCCGCTTTTCTCAAGGCGATCAAGGTAGTGCGCTTCTTGCGTTGGATGCGGCCCGGGCAGTTGTACAATCGGAACACCTGAAATTTCCTTAATCAGTTTTTCCAGCATTGCCGCCGAAAAATCCTCATAATCCGTCGCCGTCATGACAAAGGCGCCGGTTCCGCCGATCACGTTGTAGCGATAGTAGGTATCGATCGTCGGATCTTCGTTCAGGATCGCCAAACCGTTAATGGTAATCCCCAAATCCACCACTTGATCCCGTACCCGCTCCGGCCGCGTTCCCTGGTTTGTACGGCCGTCCCCAGATACGTCGATCACCTTGCGCCGCCCGGCATAGTTATTCTTCTCGAACTGGCGGGCCGCAAAGGTCAGGGCGCCGCCCAGCGCCGTACCGCCCCCAAACAGAAAGCGTGGTGTATTGTCGATCTCCTGAGCGAAGAGTTCTGCCGATGCCTCGTCCTTAATCTCAAACCAGTCGATTGCCAGCAGTTGTTTGCGCGCATCGGACCACTGCACCATCGCGACGACAATCCCCCGGTCGCCGGAGGCCCTAATGGCGCCGATCACCGCCTCATTCCGAAAGGCCTGAGACATACCCCGCATCTGCAGATCAAATTCTTGCGAGGAAACGCTTGAAGAGGTGTCAATTGCCAGTATCAGCTCGAGATCGACGGTCCTTTCCTGCGCGGTCTGTCCGAGCGTTTCCGGTCCAAGCGTCTCCGAGAGCGGCGCAGCCGCGGTAAGCACCGACGCGGCGAGGCCGGCAAAAACCAATCGCGCCGCCGACAGGGCGGCAGTCGAGAACCTGTTTCTGGGGGATTTTCTGTACCGGTTCGCCGAAGCGAAGCTTGCCAGGAGAGTCCGGTCCGCCGAGTGATTTGGTCGCTTCATAGAGCGAGTGTAGACTTATATGGAAGCGGCGTCTTCGATAATGATCTGAACCGCATCCCGCCCGGTCCAGCTGTCGAGCTTGAGCTTTCCGGCTACATGAAGCGGCAATGCATTCGATTTCAGCAGCAATTCGCCCAGAGGATTGTCCAAAGCCCGGAAGGCGATTCCCTTGATCCGTTTGCCGTCCAGACCGACAAGGCTGCAGCGAACATGGTCCGCGCCCACCACGCCGGCATTTGCAACCTGCACCGAAGACAAGACGAACCGAGGCTGCGGATTGCCGACTCCAAAGGGCCCGCAGCGCTCGATCTCACGCAGGAGCTCCGCGGTTGCCCCTCCAGGCTGCAACGCGCCATCGATCCCCAGGGACGGGACATAGTTGGCCGCCGCCAACTGCGCCCCGATACGGTCTCTCAGGAAGGCTCTCAGCGGTTCCAGGCCGTCGGCCGCAACCGTGAGTCCCGCCGCCATGGGATGTCCGCCCCCATTGATCAGAAGTCCCGCCTGCCGCGCTGCAATGATCGTCGCGCCCAGATCAACCCCTGGCACAGACCGGCCTGAGCCCTTGCCAAGCCCCGACTCGTCCAGCGCGATCACGATCGCAGGCGCGTTATAGCGATCCTTGAGACGGCTTGCGACAATGCCGATGACCCCGGGATGCCAGCCAGGTGCCGTGGCGATCACAACACCGGATCCAACCTCCCCGTCCGCTTCCACCTGTTCGATAGCCTGATCGAGCACCAGAGCCTCAAGCTCCCGGCGTTCGGCATTGTGCCGGTCCAGACGCACCGCCAGATCGCGGGCCTCTGCCGCGTCGTCGGTTGCCAGAAGCGTGGCTCCCAGTCCCGCCTCCCCGACCCGGCCGCCCGCATTGACTCGCGGCCCCAGCATAAAACCGAGATGGAAACTATCTGGACGCTCACTCAGTTTTGCGACGTCAGACAGCGCGACAATACCGGTGTTTCTGCGCTGCGCCATGACCTTCAGGCCCTGGCTGACGAACGCCCTGTTGAGCCCGTAGAGCGGCACCACGTCGCAGACAGTGCCAAGCGCCACCAGATCAAGCCATTGCTTGAGGTCCGGTTCCGTGATCCCTGCCTGCTGAAACCAGCCCGCCGTGCGCAGTCCCCGGTTGAGGGCAACCACCAGCAAAAAGGTCACACCAACCGCAGCAAGATGACCACAATCCGACTCCTCGTCCTGCCGGTTCGGGTTCACAACGGCGGTGGCGACTGGCAAACGGGGTTCAGCCGCATGGTGGTCCACAACGATCACCTCGAGTCCCTGTGAGGCTGCATCCTCAAGCGCATCAAACGCAGTGATGCCGCAATCCACGGTGATCACGACGGCAATGCCTTCAGCCTTCAACTGACGCATAGCCCCTGCGTTCGGCCCATAGCCCTCTGAGATACGGTCTGGAATATAAACCCGCAAGTCGGCGCCGACCTGCCTCAGAAAGCGTTGAAGCAAGGCCGAGGAGGTTGCGCCATCAACGTCGTAATCGCCGAACACAGCGATCGCTTCCCGCTTCTGAATGGCGGTCACAAGCCGCTCGACCGCCAGGTCCATATCGCGCAGGTGAGAAGGGTCAGGCAGAAACTGACGCAGGGTTGGATTCAGGTAGGCTTCAGCGTCGTCTAAACCAACATCGCGGGCCGCGAGAACCCGGCCGACAATCTCGGGCAGCCCCAGACGCTGAGACAAAGCGAGGCCGCGCCGCGGGTCGGCCAGACGCTCTTCCCAGCGTTTCCCGGACGCGGAGTTTTCGACATTCAGAAAGCTGGCACGTGGCGAATGCTGTTCCGATGTCTGCCCCATGCCGTCCTCTTTCCTATACGCCCAGCTTGTCGTACCAGGTCTTGCGGGTGAAATCGTGATGCGCCTCGACCATGCGGACCGTGCCCGTCTTGGAGCGCATGACCATGGAATGCGTGGTCGCCCCACCGTGGTGACGCCGCACACCGCGCAGCATACTGCCATCCGTGACGCCAGTCGCGACAAACATCACGTCGCCGCCAGCAAGTTCGTCGAGCTGGTATTTACGGTCGAAGTCCTCGATGCCCCAGCGCCGGCCCCGCTCCCGCTCGTCTTCGTTGCGGAACACGAGACGCCCTTGGAATTGGCCGCCAATGCAGCGCAGAGCCGCAGCGGCCAGGACACCCTCGGGCGCTCCACCGACGCCCATGTAGAGATCGACACCGCTTTCCGGACGGCTGGTGGCCATCGCGCCCGAGACATCGCCGTCGCCGATCAGCATAATCCGCGCTCCGGCGGCGCGCACTTCGGCAATCAATTCGCTGTGCCTGGGGCGGTCCAGAATGCAGACGACCAGATCCGAAACATCGGTCTTCGTCGCCTTGGAGAGATTTTTCAGGTTATTGGCGGGCGTCTCATCCAAATCGACAACCCCCTCGGGCAGACCGCCGCCAACGGCAATCTTGCTCATGTAGGTATCCGGTGCGTTCAAAAACCCGCCTGACTCGGCAAGCGCGATGACCGCGAGCGCGTTGGGGCCGCCCTTTGCGGTCAGGGTCGTTCCCTCAAGCGGATCGAGCGAGATATCGATCTTGGGTCCGCCTTTACCGACCTTCTCACCGATGTAAAGCATGGGGGCTTCATCGCGCTCTCCTTCGCCGATCACGACCGTGCCATCGATCGACAACTCGTTGAGTGATTCGCGCATGGCATTGACCGCGGCCTGATCTGCCGCCTTCTCATCTCCACGGCCCATTAATCTCGAGGCCGCAAGGGCCGCAGCCTCGGTAACACGGACCGTCTCAAGCGCAAGATTTCGATCCATTGCGCTCTCTGCTGCGTCGGAATTTGCCATCGTTCATCTACTCCAATTCAATCTTAAAAACATTCATCGCCCGATTTTTGGGCGCCGCTTCATCGAACCTACCGCGGTTTGATTACAACGATTCAATTCTGATCATGCGCGGTGGTTCGAGCACCGCCTCCATCGCTTCGATGCGTTGAAGCGCACTTGCGATATGCTGTTGCGTCGTCGCATGGGTCGTGATCACCACCGGTACGGGCTCCCCCGGCGCATGGCCGCGTTGCAGCATGGCCTCCATCGAAATCTCCTCGTCGCGCAGTGCGGCGGCAACATCGGCAATCACCCCGGGACGGTCCGTCACCATCAAACGCACGTAGTGCGACGACACATGCAGATCCATCGATGTGCCTTTGCTTTGCGCAAGCTGGGCCGCCGGGATCGCAAAGGTCGGCAGGGTGCTTCCACGTGCGATATCCATCATATCGGCAACAACGGCCGAAGCCGTCGGTCCCGCACCCGCCCCGGCGCCTTCCGAGAGAATACGTCCGACAAAGTCGCCCTCGGCCACCACTGCGTTGAACACGCCCTCGACATTCGCGATCGGCGTCTCCTTCGCAACCATACAGGGATGCACCCGCTGCAGAATTCCGCCCTCAGACTGCTGTGCTATCCCAAGCAGCTTGATCCGGTATCCCAGTTCCTCCGCGTACGCGATATCCAGGGCTGAGATTTCGCGGATTCCCTCAACCGATACCGAGTCGAAATCGACTTCGCATCCGAATGCCAGGGCAGTCAGGATTGCAAGCTTGTGCGCGGCATCGACACCGTCGACGTCGAAGCTCGGATCCGCCTCGGCGTAACCGAGCGCCTGGGCTTCTTCAAGCACCTCGCCGAAATCCCGTCTACTCTCGCGCATCGCGGTCAGGATGTAATTGCAGGTGCCGTTCAGGATACCGTAGACCCGGTCGATCGCATTTCCGCCGAGCCCCTCCCGCAGGCTTTTGATCACCGGAATGCCACCGGCGACGGCCGCCTCGTAACCCAGGTAGACGCCGGCATCCTCCGCCGCCCGCGCCAACTGCGTTCCGTGATGGGCCAGCAAGGCCTTGTTTGCGGTAACCACATGCTTTCCGTTGGCGAGCGCGGTTTCCACAACCTCTTTTGCGATGCCGTCCGAACCTCCGATCAGCTCAAGAACCACGTCGATCTCGCTGTCGGCTGCCAATTCGACTGCGTTATCGAACCAGCGAACCGCGGAAAGATCGACGCTACGGTCTCGCGTCCGATCGCGAGCGGATACGGCGGCAACATGAAATTCCCGGCCACAGCGTGCCGCAAGCAACTTTCCGTGCGCTTCAATGATGCTGAGTGTGCCGGCGCCCACTGTGCCCAGGCCGGCGATACCAATACGCAGGGGTTTCGTCACGATGCTATTTTCCGCTCTTCTAAAAGGTTGCGCACTTTCTCAGTATCCTTGAACAACGCCTTGATATTACGTACCGCCTGACGAGTCCGGTGTTCGTTTTCGACCAGGCCGAGACGCACGTGACCATCGCCGTACTCACCGAATCCGACACCCGGTGCCACGGCGACCTTGGCGTGCTGCAGCAGTATTTTTGAAAACTCCAGAGAGCCCAGATCGGCAAAGGCCGTCGGCAAAGGCGCCCATGCAAACATCGTGGCGGGTGGGCTGGGAACATCCCATCCAGCTGCTTCCAGGCCCGAAATCAGAACATCCCGGCGGGACTTGTAGCGGGCCCGCATCTCATCGATGCAGCTTTGATCGCCATTCAGAGCCGTTGTAGCCGCAACCTGGATAGGTGTGAAAGCGCCATAGTCGACATAGGATTTTACCCGCATCAACGCCGCAACCAGCTTTTTGTTACCGGTGCAGAAGCCAACCCGCCAACCCGGCATCGAGTAGGTCTTGCTGAGGGATGTGAATTCAACAGCGATATCGCGCGCGCCGGGTACCTGCAGGATGGAAGGTGGCGGCTCACCCTCGAAGTAAACTTCCGCGTAGGCAAGATCGGAAATGATGTAGATGCCCTGACGGCGGCAGAAGTCGACCACTTCGGCATAGAAATCGAGTCCCACCACTTCGGCCGTGGGATTGGCCGGGTAATTCAGAACCACGGCCGTGGGCTTTGGCACCGAGTGCTTCACCGCCCGCTCCAACTGGGCCATGAAGTCGAAACCCTGCCCGGCCGGCATACTTCGGATGGAGGCCCCTGCGATAATGAAGCCGAAGGCGTGGATCGGGTAACTGGGGTTGGGCACCAGGATAATATCACCCGGCGAAGTGATCGCCTGCGCGAGGTTGGCAAGGCCCTCCTTCGAGCCGATGGTGACACAAGTCTCGCTCTCGGGGTCGACTTCAACCCCGAAACGGCGCTGATAATAGGCTGCAAGCGCCTTGCGTAATCCGGGAATGCCGCGAGACGTGGAATAGCGGTGCGTTCTCGGGTCCTGTGCGGCCTCGACCAGCTTTGCAATCACATGCGGTGGCGGCGGCTGGTCCGGATTTCCCATGCCGAAATCGATGATATCTTCACCAGCAGCCCGGGCTTTTGCTTTAAGAGCATTGACCTCCGCGAACACATAGGGCGGCAAACGCTTGATACGGTGAAATTCCTGCTCCATCTGAGTCTCTTGGGATTGCGCCATCCCGGGGCGTGTGATCTGAAAAAGCCGGCCTCAAGGCAGGTGAAGAGGAACTCTCTGCGCCCTCCTCACGGCTGCAAAGCCGCCCACGTCCCGCTTTTTAGCGCTCCGCCGCCTAATATGCCAGATAGATCTCAGCCCGGCGGTTGCCGGCTTCGCCCGTGGGCATGAATTCGTGGAAAACCGGCTGGTTGTCAGCCCGGGCTTCCGTCACGACCTGTCCCGCCGGCACGCCAAGCCGCCGCAGCGCCCTGGCGACGGAATCCGCGCGTTTCAGCGAGGTTTCGAGGTTTACCGCCCGATGGTTCACGGCGTCTGTCGAGCCGGTCCGCGAACTCGAGTGCCCCACGACCAGGATACGAGCGTTGTTTTGCCGCTGGATAGCGACAACATCCCGCAAAACCCGCAGATCGTTGTTGTCCAGCCCCGTCGAGCCATGCCCGAAGTAAATGACCGCCGTCAACTGACCTGCTGCACTTGGTACGGCCGCGCCGGGCGCACCGGGAACCTGGACGCGCGGTGTTGCCTGCGCCTGTTGAGAACCTGCGCCTGCAGAACCCGGAAGCTGGTATCGCGGTGGCTCAAAAGTCGGCGGAACGTACTCAGACGTTGTCTCGTTTCCGGACCGCGCCGGAAAAGCAGGCGGCAGCTCCGAGCTCGAACCCGCGCCAGACGCATTCCCGGATTGAGGGGCCGGTGCTGAGGGCGTCTGTGCTGAGGGCGTCTGTGCTGAGGACTCAGGGGCCGCAGGAACAGGTGTTGAAGGTGCTGCTGGCGCCGCTGGCGCGACCGCAGCGACTGAAGTTCCGGCTGGTGCAGGTGCCGGCGGCGGTGGTGGAGGTGCTGCAGGCGCCGGAGCGGCGGGCGTTTGCGCCGCTTGAGGTGCGGCCGGCGCCGGAGTGGCAGGTGCCGGGGTGGGTTGTGCCGCAGGCGCAGCCGGAGCTTGTTGTGCTGCAGCAGCAGCCGAGGGGGCCGGCGGCGCGGCAGGGGCCGGCTCTCGTCGCGGCGCGCTTGGCGGCGGCGGCGCAGGCGGGATCAGGGTCGATTCAGCCGTTAATGACTGATCGCTGTAGCGTGCGTTCGAGCGATCCGCCGACAAGCCCTCACTGAGACTCTCGCGCTCGGCGCGCGTCGACGCCGCGGGCGATTCGCCGGGAACACTCGATAAGTTAGGAAAACCCTCAGCCGGCTCGGCTCCGTCAGGAGCGCTTGCTGTGGTGCTTGGCTCCTCATCGTCCGAGAATACCTCACCGATACCGGATGAACAGCCCGTCAGGATGATTGCGACAGCCAAGAACGCAGAGCTTCTGCACCAGAAGCCACGACGTTTGTCTTCGAACGTATTATCGCTGGCCAAAGTCATATTTCAGCCTTATCCCCTAGATCCATTACGCATAATCGGCGCAAACTCAGTCCTTATAACGTTACGAAGCTTTAAAAATCCACAACAAGCATTGTTTGCACCCCTATAGGGCCGTTAGAAGCTATTATTCTGGATTTGAATAAGCATGTCTTTCATCGCAGTGTTGCATGAGAGCATTATAACATTTGCCGTTACACCGCTTTACGTTCGATTCGCTGGAATCATAGGCAAGGCTTCATGGTTGAGCAACCGTCCGCCGACGACACCTCAGAAGAAACACAGGATCTTGCGGCCACGCTGAGTACCATCGCAGAGCAAAGCAGCGAGATGGTCAGTGACTTCCTGAAGGAGACCTATGGCATCGATTATGCTTCGCAGGTCGATCCCCTCAACATCGGCGGTGCCTTCCTTGAACTGACCACACGCATGATGACCAACCCGGCGCTCCTGGTTCAAGCACAGATGTCTCTGTGGAAAAGCCATATGGATCTCTGGCATTCGACCACCCAACGCATGCTGGGGCATGACGTCAAGCCGACAATCGAACCCGAACAGCACGACCGGCGGTTTCGCCATGAAGCCTGGGAAGACAACGAGCTCTTCGACTACATCAAGCAGTCCTATCTTCTGAGCGCGCGATGGCTGCGCTCGACCGTGAAGACTCTGCACGGCAAAGACGAGCACGAAGCCGAGAAGATTGATTTCTTTACCCGACAGTTTGTTGACGCCCTTGCCCCGTCAAACTTCATGCTCACCAATCCCGAAGTTCTGGAGGCGACTATCGAAAGCGGCGGCCAGAATCTCCTGAAAGGTCTGGACCACCTGCTGCATGACCTCAGACGCGGTGGCGGTCAGCTCAAAATCAGCATGACCGACGACGAAGCTTTCGCCTTGGGCGAAAACGTCGCGATCACCCCGGGTAAAGTCATCTTCCAGAACGATCTGATCCAGCTTATCCAGTACGACCCCTCCACCAAAAAGGTGGCCGAGCGGCCGGTCGTGATCATCCCGCCGTGGATCAACAAATACTACATCCTCGATCTACGGCCGGAGAATTCCTTCATCCAATGGATGGTCGACCAGGGCCAGACCGTATTCTGTATTTCCTGGGTTAATCCTGATGAGACCTTGGCCCAGAAGACCTTTGAAGACTACATGTTCGAGGGTCCGCTCGCCGCCATCGAGGTCATACAAAAAGCAACGGGCCAGAAGGACGTGAACGCCATCGGCTATTGCCTGGGCGGGACGCTACTTTCCGTCACGCTGGCGTATCTGGCGGCGAAGAAAAAACCGCTGGTGCACGCAGCAACCTTCATCGCAACGCTCACCGACTTTTCCGAACCGGGCGAGCTGGGCGTCTTCATCGATGAGGAACAGGTCTCCTTGCTGGAAGAGAAGATGGCCGAGAAAGGTTATCTCGACGGCAAGGAAATGGCGGCAACCTTCAATCTCTTGCGCGCCAACGATCTTATCTGGTCTTTCGTCGTGAACAACTATCTCCTCGGCAAGGAACCCTTTCCTTTCGACCTGCTTTATTGGAATGAAGACGCGACCCGAATGCCCGCGGCCATGCACTCCTTTTACCTTCGAAAAATGTATCTGGAGAACCTGCTGGCGGTGCCGGGCGGCATTAAACTGGGGGGTGTTCCGATCGATCTCGCCAAGATCAAGGTTCCGGTTTACATGCTTTCAGCCAGGGAAGACCACATCGCACCCTGGCGATCCACTTATCTGGCCATTGATCTTTTTAACGGCCCGATCCGTTTTGTACTAACGGCAGCGGGACACATTGCCGGCATCGTCAACCCTCCGCAAAAAAACAAATACGCCTACTGGACCAACAGCCGGCGCGCCAAACATCCCGAAGTCTGGTACAAGAACGCCACGAAACACGACGGCTCATGGTGGAACGATTGGGCGAAATGGCTCCATAAACACCAGGGCAAAGACGTCGCCGCCCGCAAACCGGGCGGAGGCAAAATAAAGGCTATTGAGGACGCGCCCGGCAGTTACGTCAGGGTCAGCAGTCTTCACGAGCCTTCAGACGAATCAGAGTCCTGATACGAAGCGGCAAGCTGAACGTAGTTGTCCCGCAGATAGGGAATCATGTCCGCTTCCTCCAGCCTGAGACTGCGCATGAACGCGGCGGGCGTGCCGGACCAGAGTTCGCCACCCAGAACGCGTTTTCCCGGCGTCACGACAGCACCCGCGGCCACCATGGCCCCGCTTTCAACCACGGCCTTATCCATCACCATGGAGCGCATGCCGATGAAAGCGTGGGATTGAACCTCGCAGGCATGCAACAACGCCATATGACCGACGGTCACGCCCTCCCCGATCAGCGTCGGCACGCCGCCGCCGCTCTGCCTGTAGTCGCCGTTCCGGTCATGGGTCGCATGAACGACACTGCCGTCCTGGATGTTTGTTTCCGCGCCGATCCTGATGGCATTGACATCACCTCGGATAACGCAGCCATACCAGATCGAGGCGCGGGGACCGATTTCAACATCGCCGATGATGATCGCGTTCTCAGCTACAAAGGCGGTCTCATGGATCTTTGGCATAATGCCCCGATAAGGCCGCAGAACACCGCTCACGATCCTCCTGCCCTCCCGTCGGCGTTCACCTGCAAGATCCCTTCTTCAATCACTGCATGATCATCCGGTATTTCGCGAAACCGTCATCGGCCTCGCCCGCCGCTTCGATCGGCAAACTGCCGTCCAGAACGCTGGCCGCCGCGGGAGAGGAGGAGAAGGTGACGTTGACATCACCGGAGACCGGCTCGAAAGACCAGTTCATATCGGCCGAGGGGTTGAAGCTTTTGAGCTCGAAGATGTAGTTCGCCAAAACCGTGCGGTTTTCATCCGGTGCTTCGATAATGGTTGTCGTTCCGTCAAGTGCCGGAAAATTACCGCCGCCGCCGGCCCGGTAGTTGTTGGTCGCCACGATGAACTTCGCCTCGGGATCGATTGCGGCCCCCTCAAACTGGAGATCGAGAATCCGCCGGGCGTCCGGGTTCGCCAGAGACCCATCCTTGGCGTAGCGCGCAGGCTGTGTGAGATCGATCCGATAGGTTACGCCATCGATGACATCGAAATTGTATGAGGGAAACTCGGGGTTCAGAAGCGCCTGTTCCGACGTAGTTCCAGGATCGATCTGGTTGAAAGCACCCGCCGACATCTCCAGCCATTCCTGCACCTGCGCTCCCGTCAGAAGGACGGCGCGCAGTGTGTTGGGGTAGATATAGAGGTCGGCAACGTTGCGCAGCGCGATATCGCCACTTTCGATAGCGGTATAGTACTCGGGACCGCCCCGTCCGCCGGCCTTGAAGGGCGCACCCGCCGAGAGCACGGGAAGTCCGTCGTATTCCGTCCCTTTGATCAACTGTTCGACGTACCACTTCTGCGCGTTGGTCACGATCTGAATGGAAGGATCGTCGGCGACCAGCGCGAAGTAACTGTTGATCGGCGCTTCGGTTCTGCCCACCGCTTCGCTCATGTAAGCGATCGTCGCCTGATGCTCTTCGGCGATCGCCGCCATGATCTTCGGATCAGCCTCGACCAGAGCGATTTTCTCGCGCCCCTCACGTTTGTAGGTCGCGCGCACCTTGCCTTCGCCTCCATTCACATACCATTTTCCGACCGCGCTGCGACGAAGCTCGAGATCCACAAGTCCCAGGTGACTGCCCCAGAACCCGGGCATGGTCGCAGGAACACCGTTGATCGTTCCCGTCTTGACGTCCACACCTGGAAGATCGGAGTAGGCTTCCGATGGAAAAATCTGGTGCGCATGACCGAAGAGAATGGCGTCGATCCCGGGCACGAGACTCAACTCGTAGGTCGCGTTCTCATCCAGGACTTTTGGACGTTCCGCCGTGAGTCCTGAATGCGGCACCGCCACAACGACATCGGCGCCCAGCGCCTCCATCTCAGGAACATAGCGATGGGCCGAATCAATAATATCCCGCGCGATCAGCTTGCCGGATAAGTGAGCCTTATCCCACTGCATGATCTGGGGTGGTACAAAACCGATCACGCCTATTTTGATGGGATAGCGCTCGCCGTCTGCGGCTAAGAGCTCGCGTTCCAGGATCACATAAGGCGCAAAGTAGGGTTTGTCGTTTGTCGGATCCAAATCGCCATCGTCGTAGAAAACATTGGCGCTCACGTAGGGAAACTTAGCGCCCGCAAGTGCTATCCCCAGGTACTCCAGGCCATAGTTGAACTCGTGGTTTCCGATATTGCCGACATCGTAGTCAATGAGGTTCATGGCTTTGAAAACCGGATGAACCTCATCCTTCTGCAAGCCGCTCCGCTTCGCCATGTAGTCGCCCAGCGGATTACCCTGAATCAGATCTCCGTTGTCGATCATCAGGTGATTAGGATTTTCCGCGCGCGCCTGCTCGATCAGGGTCGCAACCTTGGCCAGTCCGACCGATGCCGACTGCTTATTGGCGTAGTAGTCAAAATCGGCCACGTGAACATGGATGTCCGTGGTTTGCATGATCCGCAGCTTCGCGGTCGTTTCGCTCAGCGCATAGCCCGAAAATGCCATGAACCCAAGGCTGAATGCAGCGATGGCAATTATGGGGCGCGGACTTCTTCCGATGGACGCAGACATTTCGACTCTCCCGCTTGGTCACAGACTCACGCCGAACGACTCGCGTTGCCAAAATTCTTCTCGGCATACGAAGCGTTACGATACGCTTCAAGTGAAAGCGGGAAAAGAAGTTACGAGCGATGAAACGCGGGTTTTACTGGGGTGCCCGCCAGAGCGTCCTGAGAGGCCCGTCAGCGCCGTAAATCGGATCGGAGGCCGGGACCCAAGCCGCTTGACGAGACGACAGCTTGGTTTCATCGCCGGCCCGCGCGAAACCGATCTCCTCCTGCCCTTCAGGATAAGCCCCGACCACGGTGAAACCCTGGCTCGCTTCCAATAGCTTGTGGCCGAAGCCGGCGGGAAGGATGATCACGTCTCCCTCCCTCACCTTCTGGCGAGGGCCGTCTTGGCCACCCAGTTGAAGCAGCGCCTGGCCGGCAATAACTGTAAGCACCTCGTGAGCCGCATAGTGGAAGTGGTGAAAATCGAAGACGCCATAAACCCACGCTTTACCCCAGTGGTTCCCTGCATAAAGCGCAATGATATCGCCGCTCGAAACTGCAACCTTTAGAACCTGCGGATAAATCAGCGCCGGCAGATGAGGGTTGTTGGGTATCCCATTGTTCTCATTAATTTTTATTTGAACAACATCGGCCGCATCGATCGTGCCGCAACTCCGAAAAATTCTACTAAAAGTCACTCTTTATCCTTTTGTGAACAACTTTAACGGAACGTCGGTCGTAGATACGGGTTCGCTTGAACGCAAGAATTCACTCTCCGTCACGGCGAAACTGCAATGTTCGAAAGGAGACTATCGTGGAAAGCATTACGGGTACCGATCTTTTAATTTTTTTCGGCTTTGGACTCACGATATTGACTGTCTCGATTCTCGCCGTTTTGTTTGAAGACTCAGAGAAAACGATAGGCCGCTTGCCCTTCCTGAGTTGGATTGCGGCCCTCCTTTTGCTTCCGGGTATCGGAAACCTCGCTGGCGGAATATTTGCAGGTTTGGCCGTTTCCCTGGCGCTGACATATCCTGTTATGCAACGTTACGTCCAGCGGGCGCGCGACGCCGGTATGAGCAAGACAATCGCGTTCCTCTCGATCATCCCACTTGTAAGCCTGATCACGAGCTCGATCCTGCTGATCGTCCCCGGCGTGGCCTCAGCACGGACTTCGTCCGAAGCCCCGGCCGTCTTCAGCAACGCGGGCTAACTCGGCATAAGGTGTTGAAACGGCAAGACGATTTACGCCGTCACGAAAAGGGCGCCTCGTTGACCTTGAACGGCAGCGGGCGCTCTTGATTTTCCCCCTACTAAGCTGCAAGTTCGCGGGATAGCGAACTCAACCTCGATTTGACGATCATGACATGAAACCGGGCGATGGCGCGGAGATAAACCCTGCCAAGCCGATTGTGGGTGTGAACCCAGGTCGCGAGCGAAATCCGCTGGGAGTCCGCAGTCTCCCGAAAGACCGAAATCTTGAAATCCAGGTGGGCGTCATCCTCTCCGAGGAGGATTTCATTCTCGCTGATACTGCGCACACAGAGGAAGTTAATCGGCTCGCCAACTTTAACCGGTGACCGGCGGTCATTGTTGGTAGGCAGCTGGGCCGTTGTCTTGAGGCCGAAGACCCTGACCCCCAAGTCGCGCGTTGCCAGCAGCGCGTTAATCCAGGCGGGCAATCCGATGAAGATCCGTTGCGCGATCTCTTCCATCGGGAGGCCTGTCCGTTCAATATCGGTGGCGTAGCAGTCCAGAAAATCGCCCGCTCTCACAAAACGATGCAGTTCACTGCCTGCTGCTAGATCTGTCTTTCTTACTGCCATAGCACTGACAGGTTATTCGGAACGATCTTCGTACTGCAAACGCAAAACGGGGGAGCGACAACATGCCACTCCCCCGTCGAACAGGCGCCTGATTGAAAGGCGTATAGCAGTCTGAAACTTAACGCTTGGAGAACTGGAAGCTCCGGCGTGCTTTCGCCCGGCCGTACTTCTTACGCTCAACAACACGCGAATCGCGGGTCAGGAAGCCACCGGCCTTGAGGACCGGACGAAGGCCCGGCTCAAAGAGAATCAGCGCTTTCGAGATACCGTGACGGACGGCACCGGCCTGACCGGAGAGACCGCCACCGGTCGCGGTGCAGACCACGTCGAACTGGTTGGTCCGATCGGTAACCGTGAAAGGCTGGGCGATCATCATCCGCAGCACTGCGCGGGCGAAGTACTTCTCCTGATCGCGGCCGTTGACGGTGACCTTGCCGCTACCGGGCATGATCCAGACGCGGGCAACCGCGTCCTTCCGCTTGCCGGTAGCATAGGAGCGACCTTGAGCATCCTTCTTCGGCTCTGCCGTGGTTTCGACTGCCGCTTCCGCCGTGGCTACGTCGCCAAGCTGGCTCAAATCGGTCAGGGTCTGAGTTTCCTCGGCCATGACTTACGCGCTCCTCTTGTTCTTCGGGTTCTGCGACGCGAAGTCGAGAACGATCGGGCTCTGGGCCTCATGCGGATGCTCGGTTCCGGCATAGACACGGAGGTTTTTCATCTGCTGACGGCCAAGCGGTCCACGGGGAACCATGCGCTCTACGGCCTTGGTGACAACACGCTCGGGATGGGCACCGGCGAGGATCTGACCAGCTGTACGCTGTTTGATGCCGCCCGGGTGACCGGTGTGCCAGTAATAGGTCTTGTCGGTGAGCTTCTTGCCCGTCAACTTGATCTTCCCGGCATTGATTACGATGACGTTGTCGCCGCAATCCATATGAGGAGTAAAGGTCGGCTTGTTCTTGCCGCGCAGGATCCGGGCGACTTCGACGGCCAAGCGACCAAGCACAACGCCGTCGGCGTCGATGATGATCCACTTTTTCTCGATATCCGCCGGTTTGGCTGAAAAAGTCTTCATTGGTTTATCCACTCGTCGTGAATGCCGTGGGCTTCCCAAGCAAGAGAAACCGGGCTTCACACATAAGAGAAATCAGCGCACGGGCGTCGCCCGTCCGTAACGCGGCGGTTTCTAGTGCAGGGACCTCGCCCTGTCAACGCCGAAAAAGCCTGTTTTTCGAATATTTTAGATGAGCGGTATCATAATACCGCAACTTTAACCTCATGATTTATTGACTATTTTCGGCCTTTTTAAAACCCCGCTCGAAAGCGACAGCGAAATTCTTACGGAATTTGAGAGATTTGGCGGTTATCTGGGCGGTAACGAATAGGTGCTGGTCACATGCGCAACCGGACCTTCATCCTCTTCTCCCTCGGAAAAGAGCGAAACCTCGCCGTAAGCCAGCCTCTTGCCCGCCTTGAGAACCCGGCACTCGACGATCAGCGCGACCGGCTTGGGACGCTTGAGGAAGTTGATGTTGAGGCTGGTGGTGACCGCCATCTCCGCCTTGCCGACCACGGACATCACCGCGATCCACATGGCGCAATCGGCAACCCCCATCATGGTCGGGCCGCTGATGGTCCCGCCGGGCCGCACGAAGGCTTCACGGTAGGGCTGCCTCAAGCGGCAGGTTCCCTCGCCGATATCCTGGATTTCAAGCCCCAGATCCAGCACCAGGGGCATCTCCGCCCGGCAGATCTCAAAAATCTCTTCAGCGGTAATCAGCGTCATTCCGTCTCTTTCCCCTCTTCCAAAGCCCTTGCGGACATAACCCGTCCTGATGCATACCAAACATTCGTTAGGCACGCACCATCAGAGTCCCTCCGGCCCTGAAAGTGCCAAAAGGGATCCTTGACCGATGATCAGCTTTTTAGCGGGCGTCCGCGTTCTGGACATGAGCCAGTTTCTACCCGGTCCCTATTGCGCGCAGATCCTTTCCGATATGGGTGCGGAAGTCGTGAAGCTCGAATCGCCCGCCGGCGATCCCATGCGGTCATTCGGCCCTCTGGGCATTGACGGGCTCTCTCTCTTTTACAAAGGCATCAATGCCGGGAAAACCGTCATAAGCCTGGATTTGAAATCGGAGGACGGCAAAGCCGCCTTCACAGCGCTCATCAAGCGCGCAGATGTTCTCATCGAGTCCTTTCGCCCCGGCGCACTTGAGCGGCTTGGCTTCGCCTCAAACCACATCAAGACACTCAATCCGCGCCTCATCCACTGCGCTCTCTCCGGCTTCGGGCAGTCCGGACCTGACCGGCAGCGCGCTGGGCACGATATCAACTATATGGCGTTGGCGGGCGGGCTTGCGGCCTCAGGCACGACTGACAGGCCGGTTTTCGCCGCGCCCCCCATCGCCGACTTCGCCAGCGGCAGCCAGGCGGCATCGGCGGTGCTTGCGGCCCTCTTCGGACGCGAGCGCAACGGCAAAGGCTGCTATCTCGACATGAGCATCACCGAGTCCGTCTTGGCATGGCAGGGCATGAACCTGACCGCCTGCAACACGCAAAACCACCGGCCGGAACGCAAAAGAAACCTGCTCAACGGCGGTGCAGCCTGCTATCAGGTCTACCGGACCCGTGACGGGCGTTTTATCAGTCTGGGGGCGATCGAGCCGAAATTCTGGGCGAATTTCTGCACCGCCCTCGCCCGTCCCGACTGGATACCACGTCAAACAGAGAGTCTTCCGCAAACCGCCTTGATCGATGAAGTCGCCGCAGCCATTGCACAGCAGGATCTCTCCTACTGGCAAGAGCGGCTCGATCCTGTCGATTGCTGCTTTCACACGGTGGTCGACATCGGTGAGATCGCCGAACATCCGCAGATCAAGGCGCGCGGGATGCTGGCGCCCGATCCTGAAACGCCAGGCCTGATTCAAGCCCTTTACCCGGCGTGGCTCGACGGCAGCCCGCCCGAAAAGCGCAGGCCCGTGAAGACGGCCGGTTGTGAAGAGCTGCTTGCCGCCTGGCACTCCGACGAAGCCTGAGAGGACAAACCCCGATGCGGCTGGACTTAAGCCGCATCAGCAGGAATAGTTAAGTTGATATACCATTTCGCACCGGAGGCCTTGGTCCCATGAGCGCAGTATCCGCATCAGACGCCGTGAGTAATGGCATTATTAGCAATGACGAGGCCATTCTGCTGCGCAGTGATTCCGATGGCATTGCCACGCTCACCCTGAACCGGCCCAAACAGTATAACGCCCTCTCGAGCGCATTGATGAGCGAGGTGCAAGCTGCGCTGGATGACCTGCGCGAAGACCGCTCGGTGAAAGTCGTCGTTCTGGAGGCAGCCGGTAAGGGCTTCTGTGCCGGGCACGACCTGAAAGAAATGCGAGCCGGTGATGGCCGCGCCTACTTTGAAGCGGTCTTCAAGCAGTGCAGCCGCATGATGCTCTCCATCACCCGCCTGCCCCAGCCCGTCATCGCGAAGGTCCACGGCATCGCAACCGCCGCAGGCTGTCAGCTTGTGGCGACCTGCGACCTGGCGGTCGCCTCCAACGAGGCACACTTCGCCACACCGGGCGTGAACATCGGTCTCTTTTGCTCGACCCCCATGGTCGCGCTCTCGCGGGCCGTGGGTCGGAAGACGGCCATGGAGATGCTGCTGACCGGTGAAGGCATCGACGCCGCGACGGCGGAACGCATGGGCCTGATCAACCGCGCGGTGCCCTCGAGAGAGCTTGATCGCGTGACTCTAGAGTATGCCGAGAAGATCGCCAGTAAATCACCCCTGACCTTAAAGATCGGCAAGGAAGCCTTCTACCGGCAGATCGAAATGGATCTTGAGCAAGCCTACGATTACGCCAGCGAGGTCATGACGACCAATATGCTAGTGCGCGACGCGGAAGAAGGCATCGACGCCTTCATCGAAAAGCGCGATCCAGAATGGACCGGCGAATAGGTCATGAGCGGAAAGATCGATCACGACAGCTACAGCGACGCCACCCTGCGCAATCTTCTGAACAGCGTGAAGAGCGTGGCCGTCGTGGGCGCCAGTCCCAACTGGAACCGCCCCAGTTACTTCGTCATGAAGTATCTTCAGGACAAAGGCTATCGGATCTTGCCGGTCAATCCCCGGGCCGCGGGCGAAGAGATCCTGGGCGAAAAGGTCTATGTATCTCTCGCCGAGATTCCCGACAGCTTCGACATGGTCGATGTCTTCCGTAACTCCGAGGTCGCGGGTGCCGTCACCGACGAAGCCATCGCGCTGAAGGACGAGAGAGACATCAAGGCCATCTGGATGCAGCTCACCGTGCGTAACGACGCCGCGGCCGCGCGTGCCGAAGCCGCCGGGCTTCAGGTCGTCATGGACCGCTGTCCGAAAATCGAGTTCGGCCGCCTGAACAGCGAGCTCTCCTGGGGCGGTTTCAATTCCAAGGTCATTTCCGCGAAACGGCGCAAGGTACGGATCGGATGAGTCCCAAACAGGACAAGGCTGCTGAACCGAAGTTCGGCTTCGAAACCCGCATGATCCACGCGGGGGCGCAGCCCGAACCGGTCACCGGGGCGCGCCAGACACCGATCCACCAGAACACCTCCTACGTCTTTCACGACGCCGAGCACGCGGCCTCGCTTTTCAATCTGCAGACCTTCGGTTTCATCTACTCGCGCCTGACCAATCCGACCGTGGCCGTACTGGAAGAGCGCATCGCCAGTCTGGAGGACGGGCGCGGCGGCACCTGTTGCGCGTCGGGACACGCCGCACAGTTGCTCGCCTTCTTTGCGCTGATGGAGCCGGGCGACAGCTTCATCGCGTCCAACCGGCTTTACGGCGGCTCGATCACCCAGTTCGGCAAGACCTTCAAGAAATTCGACTGGCGTGCGAAGTTCGTTGATGTGGATGACCCTCAGAATGTCCGCGATGCCCTGACGCCGGACTGCAAGGCGATCTTCGTGGAGAGCCTTGCCAATCCCGGCGGCGTGGTGAGTGATCTCGAAGCCCTTTCATCTATTGCCAAAGATGCGGGCATCCCCCTGATTGTCGACAACACCATGGCAACGCCCTACCTCTGCCGTCCGATCGAGTGGGGCGCCGACTTGGTAGTGCACTCCACGACCAAGTTCCTCTCCGGGAATGGCACCTCTCTGGGTGGATGCGTGGTCGATAGCGGCAACTTCGACTGGGCGCAAAACGATAAATTTCCCGGCCTCGCCGGGCCCGAACCTGCCTATCACGGTCTGAATTTTTACGAGACCTTCGGCGACATGGCCTTCACCACCCATGCCCATGCCATCGGTCTGCGGGATCTGGGTTCGACCATGGCGCCCATGAATGCCTTTCAGACCATCCTCGGCTGCGAGACCCTGGCCCTGCGCATGGAACGGCATTGCGAGAATGCCAGGAAAGTCGCCGAGTTCCTGGAAGCACACCCGGCCGTTGCCTGGGTCTCCTGTGCCGCCCTGCCCTCCAGCCCCTATCACGCCCTGGCGCAGAAGTATCTGCCCAAGGGAGCTGGTGCGGTCTTCACCTTCGGCGTGAAAGGCGGCTATGAGGCGGGCACAAGAGTCGTCGAGAACTGCGAAATCTTCTCGCACCTGGCCAACATCGGCGACGCCCGTTCACTGATCCTGCATCCCGCTTCGACCACTCACCGGCAGCTTAGCGAAGAACAGCAGCAGGCCGCCGGCGCGGGGCCCGACGTTATCCGTCTCTCAATCGGTCTGGAAACCCTCGAGGATCTGATCGCCGACCTGGATCAGGCGATTACGGCGGCAAGTCGATAGAGACCGTTATTTGTTTCTTTCGAGCTTCTCGACGTAGCGGATCTTGTGTTCCTGGATTGCCCGAAGAGATTCCTGATATCCGGAATAGAGCTCTTGAGATATGGGCGTGAAATCGGCCCGATACACCGGCCAGGGTGTCTCTTCTACGAGCGCACAGAACTCGTCGACGTAGTCAGAGTGTTCGGCGCGCTGTTGGTCGAACGTCTCAAAACCTTCGATCTCAGATAAACTGGCTTCGAGGATGCGTTCGAGGTTTTGGCCAACATCGCTTTTTTGCGTGCACCCGGCTTGGCCATACAGCCCTTCGATGTATTGCCAGTCTGTCTCGTCCAAAAAACCGCAGGCTTTGCGGTAAAGTGTTATCACCAGACCATACTCAAGAAACAGTAACTTCCTTTGAAGCTCACGCGGGCCGGGTTGAGCCGTTTCAGGCGCGTCGCCGTTGTAGCAGTGGAGGTATTTTGCTTCCGCCGAGTGCGCGGAAGCGGCCAAAAGCACGAACACAACAATGGCTGTAACAGGCCGCATAATCCTATCCAATTACTCGGCCGGAACCGACACCACGGACTCTTCTGAGACGGCGCCGCGGTCCTTGGGTAACATCAATGCGGCAAAACAGGCGAAGAGCGCCGCACCGCCCAGAATGTAATAGAGCCAGACGAACTCACCGGTACGTTCCTGAACGAACGCGACCAGCTGCAGAGCGACCGGCGCGATGGTGAAGGCCAGGACGAACTTGATCCCGAAGGCCAGACTGCGATGCTTTTGCGGGGCGTAGCGGGCGAGCAGCATATTTTCCGCGAGCATGGCCACGACAATCAACGGCAGGCCGGAAAACGCCCCAACGGCGATCAGCAAGGGCACCTGCAGCAGGAATGCCCCTACGTAGATCGGCTTTAGGGGATAGCGGTCGGCCAGATGCCCGCCGTAAACCTGCATCACGGAGCTGATCGTATAGACCGCGGCTATCGCAAAGCCGATGCCCAGAGCACCGTCACCGGCCAGATCCCGGAGACGCAGATCGAAGACCTTGGGCAGGGAGACCTGGGTCGACTGATAGAGCAGCCCGGTCAAAAGCATGGTCATCAGAAGAATAACGAAAACCCGCACCATATCGCCCCTGGCAACCGGCGCGCTCTGGACCCGGTCTTCGCCATCGTCCACGACCAGGCCACGGTGCACGCAATACCAGAGAGCCAGTCCCGTCGCGACGCAGGCCACTCCAGGCACGAAGAAGGCCGCACGCCAGGAATGGAAATCGATCAACAAACCCGCGATGAGCCCGGCGCCGGCAACGCCCAGGCCGCCGAAAATCCCATTAATGCCAAGCGCCTTGCCGCGTGATTCCGCGTTACGGACCAGCCAGGCGATCCCCACCGGGTGGTAAATCGCAGCAAAGAGCCCGATGGCGGCGAGACCGACCGCCAGCGCAACGGGGGCTGCCATGAAGCTGCAGGCAATCGCCGCGCCGCCCAGGCCGATGTGATAGACCACCATCATGCCCGGCGCCGACCAGCGGTCCGCCAGCCAGCCGGCGGGAATAGCGCAGACACCCACCAGAATAGACCCGACCGTCCAGAGCCCGATGAGATCGTGATAGGGGATCGACCAATCGATCTCGATGGCAAGGACAACGACGAAGTAAAGCGCCATGAAGAGATGAACGAAGGCATGCCCGATGCAGGAAAAAACCAGCGATAACTGGGCGGAAGCCTTGGTCACGATCAATCGTCCTCAGAGATTTCTGCGTTTCTGATATGGGCGATCAGAACGTCGAAGACTATGGCTATACACGCCTGCGGTAGGCCCCACAAGCGGTCGAACTGCATGGCAGCTTTGCGGTCTTCCCTCCGGCACCCTGCCTCGGTTATGCCCAATTCCCGCCCGAATGTCCCCTTTCGCGGCCCAATTCAGGTCCAAGTGTTCCCCTAGCATAGCCAGCATGGACGCCCTTAAACGACCAAAAGCCATGCGAGGAAAGACAGTGCAACAGAGCTTCGAGACCGCCACCAAGATACCGCAAAATACCGGGCCCGGATTGCCGCTCGGCAACCTTATCGAGCCGATCGCAACCACTCTCGACGATATAGATCTCGAGCGCGTGGTCTGGGATCAGGAATACCGCGCGCAGGTCCGTCACCTGCTCACCGGAGGGGCATTCGGCAGCAACGAACGTTAAAGGCCACCTAGGGTCTGTTGAGGTTCAGGATACGGGGATCCCACCGAGTCACAGGCCGCCTCTTCCATGATCCAGTCCCGGAAATCCCGCAGGGCTGAATTCTCGAGCGCGCCTAGCGGGTAAGCCAGAAAGTAACCGTAGTCTTCAAGCTCGATATCGGAGATCGCGACAAGCTGGCCCGCCGCCAACTCGTTTTCGACCAGAGCATCGTTTAGGGCAATCCCCTGCCCGTCAATCACCGCCTGAACCCGGACGTTGGGGTCGGGGACCACGAGACCGCCGCGCGCGGACTGGTAGCTCAAGCCCGCAGCCTTATGCCAATCACGCCAGGCCACGCTCTCCTCACGGTCCTGGAGCAGAGTAAGCCCCGTCAGCGAAGTCTCAAGCCCCTCCGCAGCGATCTGCCGGGCAAGCCCGGTCCCCGCCATCGGCACGGCCGGACAGAGAAAGAGCTTCTCGATTTCCATGTCCGTCCAGTCGCCTTTTCCCCAGCGGATCATCATATCGATGCTCTCCGCGCGTAGACCGATTTGATCGATCACCGGCTGCAGACGCAGGCCGATACCCGGATGGCTCACCATGAAGGTCATCAGGCGTGGTGATAGCCAACGAGACGCGAAATAGGTTGAGAGGCCAATTGTAATACGGCCAGGTCCCTCGTCCCGCAGAGCCGCGATCTCTTGCTCCAGATCCCGAAACGCGATCTGCGAGGAATGCCACAGGCGTTTGCCCCTTTCCGTCAAAGCGATACTGCGATGCCTTCGCTCGAAAAGCTTGAAGCCCAGCTCGTCTTCCAGCTTGCCGATCTGATAGCTCACGGCCCCCTTGGTCAGGTTCAATTCAGCCCCGGCCGCCGTAAAGCTGAGATGTCTTGCGACGATGTCGAAGAGACGCAGATTATCAAAGGAGCGAAAGCGCATATTTGGGTTTAATTTTTTTAAACCAAAAGTGCAAATCATTTGGTTTGCGCAGACTCTGAATTCGTCGTTCCCTTCAGAAATAAACGCCCTGAACTAAACGCTCTAAACAGATCCCTCTCACGACTGCCGACTCTTGGTCCCGGTTTGAGAAAATTTATTTAATCCTGGAATTCACCATGCCGGTCGCAAAAACCAAGTCCGAACGCGCCCCTACTCAAGGTCGGAGAGGCCGAAGCGGCGGCAGATCTGGGCGAATGGCACGTCGCAACTACGGCCCACCCGTAGACGCTCCAGCATTCATCACCCGTACGACACCTTGTTACGACCTGCTGGATGAAGACTCGCTGGTCGCCCTGGAAACCCAGGCGGATTGGATCCTGCAGGAAATCGGCATCGAGTTGCGTGGCGATGAGGAGGCCCTAACCCTCTTCAAAAACGTAGGCGCGACAGTCACCGGTAACCGTGTGCGCTTCGAACCAGGCCTTGCACGCTCTCTTTGCAGCTCGGCGCCGGGCCAATTCTCAATGCACGGACGCGATCCGGCCAAAAACATCATCATTGGCGGCGATCACGTGGTTTTCACACCCGCCTACGGACCGCCCTTCGTTTCCGACCTCGAACGTGGGCGGCGCTACGCAACCCTCGAAGACTTCGCGAACTTCGTAAAACTGGCCTATGCCTCGCCCTGGCTGCACCATTCCGGCGGGACCGTTTGCGAACCGGTCGATATGCCCGTCAACAAACGCCACCTCGACATGGTCTATGGACACCTGCGCTACTCGACCAAACCCTTCATGGGGTCAGTGACAGCGCCGGAACGCGCGGAAGACTCTATCGAGATGGCGCGCATCGTCTTCGGCGCGGAGACCCTGGAGCGGCACTGTGTGATCCAGGGCAACATCAACGTCAATTCGCCTTTGGTCTTCGATGACACCATGACCGGCGCCTTGAAAGCCTATGCCCGCGCCAATCAGGGGATCGTTCTCTCGCCCTTTATCCTGGGCGGCGCCATGGGCCCGGTCACTCAACCTGCCCTTATTGCCCAGGCCCACGCGGAGGCAATGGTTGGGATTGCCCTGAGCCAATTGGTCCGGAGGGGCGCCCCTGTGGTCTATGGCAACTTCCTGACCACGGTCGACCTCAAAACCGGTGCGCCGACCTTCGGTACGCCAGAGGCAAACCTCTCGGCACTCGCAATCGGGCAACTCTGCCGTCGCCTCGGGTTGCCACTGCGTTGCGGAGGACACCTCACCGCGTCCAAATCCGCTGACGGACAGGCTATGCAGGAATCGGCGGACAGTATGACCGCCGGTCTGATGGCCGGCGCCAACTTTCTGCTCCATGCCGCAGGCTGGCTCGAAGGCGGGCTGACCATGGGGTACGAGAAGTTCGTCATGGACCTGGACCGCTGCGGCATGATGCAGCGCGCCCTCGCCGGTCTGACGATCGACGAGAATCAGTTAGGCACAGAGGCATTTCGGCAGGCCGGGCCGGGCCAGAATTTCTTCGGTGTGCCGCACACCATTCAAAATTTCGAAACCGCCAACTACCTCTCCGATCTGGCCGACACCTCATCCTTCGAACAGTGGGAGGAAAACGGCCGCCTGACCATTGAGCAACGCGCCAATAGGCGCTGGAAAGCAATGCTGGCGAACTACGAGATGCCGCCGATCGACCCGGCCATCGATGAAGAACTGCTGGACTTCATGGCCCGCAAAAAACTCTCGATGGACGACCAATGGTACTGACCGGTCCGACTGAATTTACGCAAGACACAACGGAGAAACCCCATGAGCAATCTCACACGCAGTTCCGCCCTGGCATCCCGGCACAAGGATCTCGGTTCCGGCCTGGAGGACTGGAATGGCATGGGGACCGCCTGGAGTTATGACAGCGATCCGAACGATGAACACGACGCGGTCCGGGAGGCCGCCGGTCTCTTCGACATGTCGCCTCTCAAGAAAGTTTACCTGCGCGGCCCCGACGCTGGCCTGGTGGCAGATCACGTCACCACCCGGGATATGACCAAGGTGCCACCAGGGAAATCGGCTTACGGCGCGATCCTGACCGAAGCGGGCAAGGTCTGCGACGACGCCATCATCGCGAACAATGGTGGCGACGAATGGCTGCTCTGTCATGGGTCCGGCGAGAGCATGGCGCGTCTGATGGAATCGGCTTCAGGCAAGAACGTCGACATTGAGCTGGACGACGATCTCCACAACGTCTCGCTCCAGGGGCCAAAAGCCCTCGACCTGCTCACACCTCATTCCTCCTCTGATTTGAGTGACTTGAAGTACTTCTATCATCAAGAAACCGAACTCTTCGGCCATAGGTGCCGGATCTCGCGCACAGGCTACTCCGGTGAACGCGGTTACGAGATCTTCGCCGATCGCTCGGTGGTATGCGATCTTTGGGACAACATCCTGGGTCACGGAAAACCGCTCGGTGTTCTCCCCTGCTCCTTTACGGCACTGGACAAGGTTCGCGTCGAAGCGGCACTGCTGTTCTTTGGCTATGACATGACCGAGGACCACAGCCCTTGGGAAGTCGGACTGGGTTTCACCATCAGCCGCAAGAAGGGTGATTTCAGAGGCAAGAATGCCGTCTTCGCCCTGGAAGGCCAGGAACGCTTTCGCCTGGCAGGCATTGAAGCAGACCGCGATGACGCGCTGGCCGGCGGTGAAAGGCTGTTGCGAGAGGACCAGGAGGTGGGCGTGGTCAACAGTCCCGCCTGGTCGCACCGCATGAATAAGTCCCTCGCCCTGGCGCACCTGCACCCGAATGCCGCGGTGCCCGGAACCCGTCTGTCCGTCGCAGGTGAAGACTTCTCCTGCGAGGCGATCGTCGAGCCAATCCCATTTTTTGATCGCGACAAGTCTCGGACACACGCTTAAAACCAGTTCCTCTATCTCTACATCAGAGACGAGGTCGCCGGTTCGATGATTATCCGCCCTTACCAGGAAAGCGACGCGGTGGCGCTCGCCGAGATCTTTCTGCGGGCCATCGAGCAGATCGGCCGCCGGGACTACACCCCTGATCAGGTCAAAGTCTGGGCCGCCCGCTGCCCGACGCCAGAGGGTCTGGCGGAGCTCATGCGGGATGGCCGCGCAAGGTTTGTTGCAATCGACGACGCACATGGTCCTGTCGCCTTTTGCGACCTCAAGCCCGATGGGCATATCCACTTCCTCTACTGTGCGCCGGAGGCTGCAGGCAAAGGCATAACCACAACCCTCTACGGTACTCTGGAGGAACACGCACGCTTGCAGGGCATGACACGGCTGACCAGCGAAGCAAGTGAGCCCGCACGTCGGTTCTTTTTGAAACAAGGCTTCGTTGTGACGGAGCGGCGCGACTTCGAGTTATCCGGCGTGGCGATCCACAACTACGCGGTCGAGAAAGTTCTCTCCGACGAGACGTCCGGCTGATCTTCTCGAATCTTCAGGCCAGATCTTCAAGCGCGGATCTTCAAGAACTGCCCGAAAAGGCGAGCCTGCAGACCTTCGCGAGGCTTCAGCCTGTGGGTGGAGGGCCTTCCGGCGTCCCGACGCAGACCACGTAGCCATCCGGATCGCGGAAATAGAGTTCCATCATGCCGTACCACTGCAGCATCGGCCCTTTTACGAGCTGACCTTCAGGAATCCGGTCGATGACATCTTTAGGGTGAACGTCGCGAAAGTAGATCGTGCCGGAGGCGGAGGGCATTTGATCCGCGTCATAGACGGGAAGCTCATCGGCCAGCGAAGCCGCCGTCTGCAGCATGAGCTGTCCACCGTTCCATTCCAGGATCGCAAAGGCGGCACCCGCGCCGTCGCCACCGGAAAGGATTTCGCGGTCCTGCGACACGGCCATGATGAGCGTCATATCAAGCGTATCCCGATAGAACGCAAGTGAGCGCTGCATATCGGTGACCAGTAGATTCGGGATGATCATAGCTGTCCTGCCCCTGCAACTGCGGTCAAACCAAGTATCACATATCGCGGCGGGCAACCAGCCGGGCGGATCGATGACCAGGCTTTGCGCCAGACCAATTCGTTCAGTAGGCTTTTGGTTTGCGTGCCGGTTCTTTTTTGGGTGCGGACGGCTTTTTGGCTTTGGCCGGTCCGGCAGCTGCTTCCGCGGCTTCTTTGTCAGCAGCCTCTTTTGCCAGACGTAAGGCGCGCAGCTTCGCGACGTGATCCGCCTCTGCTTTTCTTGCCTTTTCTTTATCTTTGCCGGCTTGGGCCGCCTTCTTCTGCGTCGCCGCGAAATGCTGCTCCGCCTTTGATCGAACTGATTTTTGCATGACGGATTTCCTCTGCTCTATTCGAAAGTTACGGGCGGAGGGATCGTCCCGCAGCACCGGTGCAGGACCGCTCGCAGATGAGTGCAAAAACCTGTGGCGGCCAGCCTTGCCGCATGGTTGATCGTATATGCTCGCCGTTTTTTACCGATCGACTGAAGAACAGAAAGCGCTGTTTCCAGGATCGCTTTTTGCTTGATTTCGGCAAGCCACGAGCCCGTAGCTCTGTCCTGCCTGTTGGGCCGCAATCGCCCTTTCTTTCGTGTGATAATCGCTCCCGGCCTAAGCCGGAAGCGATCACCCGCATATTCAGTCGATTACAGAGAGGTTCTCTGCAGAAGACTTGCCGTTCTGGCCGGTCTGGACCTCGAACGAGACCTTCTGGCCTTCGTTGAGTGAGCTGAGACCAGCGCGCTCGACAGCAGAAATATGAACAAATGCGTCTTTCGAACCATCATCAGGCTCGATGAAACCATAACCCTTCGTCGGGTTGAACCACTTTACGGTGCCTTGGGCCATCGTCGTCTTCCTCTAACAGAAACAGTGATCACGCACGCCGGATGAGGCAATGACGTGATCGGGATAACGCTCACATTGTTAGGGGATAAAGAGGCTAATCGGCGAACCGGTTATTCAAATAACACAAAACAGATGCAACACGTTTGGACCACAATCATTGGGAATGGGCGGAAAGTCAACGCAACACTTGTTTTAAGTGGTATTTCGAGAGCGTCGATTTTAGCGAAGCTGTAAGACCGCAAAGGTTTCCGAGAGGCGTTTCAACGCCAAGCTCTGCTCATCTGACGGGCCGTCGCCCTCGACCGCAGCCACCCGCTCTGCCATCACCAGCAGCTCTTGGCTCTGGGCGTTCGAGAGGCTCTTTGCCAGTCCTCTCGAAAGCCGCCGGATGACCTCATCGGGATTAGCCAGTTGATGGGCCAGCCACCGGCCATAAGCAGTCATCTGCTCGGCATCCTTATCTGACGCTTCAAAAACGCGCGCGCACTCCTCCTGGATCACCTTCATCTGCTCTCGCGTATAGTCACCATCCATTTTGGCGAACGCCACCAGTATCCCCGCCGCCGCCAGGCGCGAATCTTCGACAACATCGAGTGGATGTTTACCGGCAACGCGACGATAGCCGAAACGGCGCAGCGCAGCGCGCGCATCATCGGCCACGTCAATGAATTCCCGCGCCACCGAAGCGGCATTCCGCGTCCGCCAGACCCAGAAGGCAATTCCGCCAACAAGGGTTAAAATCCCAATCAGAATGTGCACGCCTACCCCAAAAATCTACTCGGAATAAAATAAGTCCGGAGCCTAGCGAACAACTATTAATTTAGAAAGCAGGCTTTCCGTCAAAAGAGTTTGCAGAAATCCAAGCGCGAAGAAGTATCTTATTATCAGACAACTGTTGGGCAATCGTGATGTTTTGAACCAAGAGAAAGCCCTAAACTGAGTCAAGGGACACTTCGGTTCCGTAAATCAACCATTTAGGTTTCCAAAAGAACCCAAATACCTACAAACCGGTGCAATTGGGGTGATTTTTATGCCCGCGCCACTCTTTCTAAACGCCTTAATATCTCTTAACATGTCCTTACAAACATAAGACTTTTGGGGACACTTCATATGGCGGATGAAGAGACACAGGCTGAAGCAAACAGCAGTTGTATGCTCAAGACGGGAGCACTCCGGAATGTTACTTAAACGCCCGCAACGTCCATCCCGCGCGCAAAAAGCCTGGCTTCGCCGTGGGCTCGATCAGCCCGGCGGCAAACTGCCGTTGTTCAATCGCGAGGGCCAGGAGTACTCCTCGAGAACCATCAAAAGCTGTATCGAGCAGGGTTGGGCGGAACCCTGGTTTAACAACCCGCTTAAGCCCGATTGGCTGGTCTGCAAGCTCACCGATTCGGGACGCCTGATCGTTTCACTGCCTGATGCCAAATCCGACAAAACGAGATCTGAAGTCTCAAAAAATCAAGCGCAGGCCATAAATGGCACAACACAATCTCAGATATCTCTCATTTAGGATTTTTCTCGTCAAAACCACCTATATTGAGTGCCAAACAACGCGCACAGAATATTGATATTAAACGCCTCAATAGCTTTCAGTCATCGCTCAAACAAATTGGTCTTATAAAAATACCATAAGGCCAAACACACCCGAATCTATTGATTCTGTAGCGTTCAAGCTGCAGGCAACCAATTGTTTTACTTGCCATTGATCGCAAAATTTCGTCTAACTTGGGTCCGTGTTCAATGAGTTGCTTTCTTTAATACACAAACACAGTATTAACCCAAATATGCTAGCCTGCAGCATTCGTGGTATCGAAGACGATAAGGATATCTGCTTAGGGGACCCGGGAGGAGACAGCATCGGACTTTGTTCGATAGGCCTGCTGAACGGCATTGAGATGTGCCACAGAGGGTTTGCGGGAAAATCCGATGGGACGCCAACAACGAGGTCAACGCGGAGTCAATCGTAATGCTTTATGCATACCATGAGATGAACAACGCTGCGCTCGCGCCGATGCGGGCGTTCGCCAAAGCGACACGCAGCATGTTCCAGCATCCCATGGTGCCCCTCTCCTACACCAGTCTTGGTCAGGCCTTCGCTGCCGGCGCGGATGTCCTGGACGGAGCCATCAAGCACCGTGGAAAGCCTGCCTGGGGTATTCAGGACACTGAAATCAATGGAGCCCGCGTTGCAGTGACCGAGAAGGTCGTGCTGCACCGGAGCTTTGGCGATCTGCTGCACTTCGAGCGCAAGACCAAAGTGAAATCCCCGAAGGTCCTTCTTGTCGCCCCGATGTCCGGGCATCACGCCACGCTGCTCAGAGGCACGGTGAAAGCCTTGCTGCCCGAGCATGAGGTTTACATCACGGATTGGACGGACGCACGGATCGTGCCCGAGAGCGAAGGGCGTTTCGGGCTGGATGAATATATCGCTTACTTGATGGAGTTCATCCAAACGCTCGGCGATGACGTGCATGTCATTGCGGTCTGCCAACCGGCCCCGATCGTGCTGGCAACCGTTGCCTTGATGGCGGCGAACGACGACGCCTGTCAGCCCCTTTCGATGACTCTGATGGGCGGTCCTGTCGATGCGTCAGCCTCCGAGACCGAAGTGACCCGTCTGGCCGCGAGCCGCCCTCTGGGCTGGTTCAAGCGGAATATGATCGCCAAGGTGCCTCTTTATTACCCCGGAGCGACCCGGTCGGTTTATCCGGGCTTCATGCAGCTGGGCGCCTTTATCTCCATGAATGCGATGCGGCACGTCAATGCCCATGTCCAGATGTTTCACCACCTCATCGAAGGCGACGGCGACTCTGCCGAAGCGCACCGGCGCTTCTATGACGAGTATCTCTCGGTTATGGATATTACGGCTGAGTTTTACCTGGAGACCCTGGATTGCGTCTTCCAGAAGCACAGCCTCGCCAACGGAACCATGAAATGGCGTGGTCAGCTGGTTGAGCCCGCGAAGATCAAGAAAACCGCGCTGATGACGGTAGAAGGCGAACTCGACGACATCTCCTCACCGGCTCAAACCGAGGCCGCGCATGATCTCTGCGCGAGCATTCCGGAAGAAAAACGCGCTCATCATCTGCAAAAGAAGGTCGGTCACTACGGCATCTTTAATGGCCGCCGCTGGCGTGAAAACATCCGCCCGAAGATCACCGAATTCATCCGCAAGAACGACCCGGCGTTTTAACGCCTGAAAATCGCAACCAAGCCGCGGTGAGGCTACCGCTCCCCTACGGGGTGCTATGCCATACGCTTGCTTGAGTTGCCGTTGCTTGCGAAGCGCCGGACAGCCTGCGATCCCCCGTTAAAGTTTCCTACACCATAATGCGAATACCCTGCCGCTGTGAGTTGACAGGGTGCTTCGCCCTTTCCGGCCCGCGCCTTCATGTCTTCCTTCGGAAACACCCAGGCGCCGAACCCGGAACAAAAACCGGTGGTAGAGACAAAATGACCTTTGCAGAGAAATCGAGAGCTATCCGGCCCTTTGCGCTGTTTTCACTCCTTGCCTTGGGCGGCCTGACAGGCTGTCAGCAGACCTACGACGACACAAAAGGCTGGGGAAACGACGTCGAGGCCTGGTTCCGCGAAGATTTCATAAAGACTGTCGAAGCCTCGATCGATGATATCGGCGAGGAAATCGCCGATATTTCGGGAGCTGACGATGCGCCGGGCACGCCTGCGCCCGAATCTGTGGCCGTGCCACAAATGGCTGATGCTAAAAAGTCCCCGACGGAAACGCTCGGCAAGGAGATGACTGCAAGCCCCAAGGCGCTCAGCGAACAAGGCCGCGAGACACAGGTCGCAAGCACAGCGCCTGAAATTCCCGCGCTCGCCGCCGATGCGCCCGCGCAGGAACCGCGTAAACCTGCCGCCACCAGCCAGACCGCGCAGCCGAACCTCTATCCGCAAACCGCAGGCAAACCATCCGCCGAGACCGCAAAGGCCGATACCGCGCCGGCAAAACCGAAACCTGCCGGCAAGCAAGCCGCAGGCAAGCAAGCCGCAGGCAAGCAGAAAGCTGATATGGCGCTGCACCTCTCCTCGAACAAAACCAAGGACTCGGCTATGCGGGAGTGGGCAGAACTGAAGAAGGCCTTCCCCGACCAGTTAGGTGGCTTGAACCTGGAGATCGCCCGCACCGACCTGGGTAAAAAAGGCGTCTTTTTCCGGGTGATGGCCGGCCCTTTTGCTGACAAACCTGCTGCCGCCCGTATCTGCTCCGAGCTGAAGAAAAAAGAGCAGTACTGCGCCGTGATGCAGGCGCCTGCAGGGCAATCACAAGCCCAAAGCGCCCGAATCGAGAGCCGGAGTTAGCCCCCCTTCCTTAGTGTTTTTCCAAGAAGGAAATGATCGCATCTTTTGCCCGTTCCGCATTTTCCAGGATCGGCGAATTGACGATGGCATGACCGTTTCCCGGCAGAACCAGTGAAGTGGCATCCGGGCGGCCATTAAAGACCTGGCCGCAGTGCTCCCCGCGTTTCGCGGCGTACCAGGGGTCCTCACCGCCCAAAATGGCCAAGACCGGCACCGTGGCATCGGATTTGATCCCCACATTGGGGGGGCGGCCCTGGCAGTGCCACCCGGTGATGACCAACCCGGCCAGACCATTCCCCGGGTAGTTCGCAACCGCCATGCCGCCCTCGCTGAACCCCATGACAAAGACCCGTGACTGATCGATCCAAGGCAGGCTGCGCACCTGCTCCAAGGCGTAGCGGATCTCCTCTACCCGATAGCTGTGGGCTTCAGGCGCCAGCGAAGTGCGATGGTCTTCCAGTGAGCAATTGGAGCGGCGGCGCGAGCGGGCAAAGCTGTCCGGAAAAAAGGTGGCGTAGCCGGCTTCCATAAACATCAGACGGGCGGCTTCTTCCTCCCGGGCAATGCCGCTGCAACCGTGCAGAAAGATGATGGCGGCCATATTCGTGCCATCGGGAATCCTTTGGAGTCCATTCTGAACAAAGGCGTCCCGCCACTTGCCGAGGATCGGACGGCCGCCAAAGATATGGCCGGGAATAGACACATAAGCGCGTTGCCATGTCGCGCTGACATCGGCGTAGACCTGCGGTGACCCAAAGAGCGTGCCCAAGATTAGTCCGGCGATGACTCCCATCATCCGCCAGCATCTCGTCTCCCACCGCCCCATACTGCCGCCTCTACCGCTTCACTTGCCTGAAATTGTATGCGTGACTACAATAACAGCTGAATCGGGGAATGCGGTGTTTAAAACGCAGCGTATTGAATTTGGGGGCAGAATTTATGACTTTTCGACGTGATGCAGCCGCGGTTTCAGGGTTCATTGGCGCCGCCGTTTTGATGTCCTCTCCGGCCTGGTCCCAAATGACCCCGCCTCCCGCCGGCGCCAAGTACACCTTCGAGTGTTCATCGAGCGTGAATGCAAACTACGAAGAAGTCTATTCGATCCTATCCAGTGACGGCTCAACGCTCCGTGTAGAGGTCGACGATGGCATCGACCGCAACTGGTATGAGAAGCCCCTCTATCTGTTGAACACGACCATCGCATCGAAACAGATGATTCGAGGCCAGGAGTCCTCGATGTTCGACGTGCCCAGTGAGTTCAAACAACTGCAATCGCTGGAAATCGGAGGCAAGTACTCGGGTTACGTCATTGAACGGCGGCCTAAAGAACGGCTTGAGTGGGACTACACCCTCTCGGTTCTGGGCCGCGAGACGGTGTATAATCGCGCTTTCGGCGACCTCAAGATCATCACCCTGTCGGAGGCGCGGTGGGTGAACGTCTACTCTTCAAATCTCGATGTGCGTTATGCCCCGGAGTTGCGTTTTCCCTTGAGCTGGGAATACAAGGATTCGAACGGCGCAGAGGTCACCTGTGAACTTGCCGCGGCGGAAGGCCTCGCCGGTATTCCGGTCGCCGCCCGGCCCGAAGCGCCCGGGACAGCCGCCGGTCCGCAGATCGCGGTCATTAAGAGCCCGCAGCGAATGCGCTCGATCGCCAATGCGAACGTCCGCGAGGAGCCTTCCCGCGCCGCCGCCCGGATCGGCCGCCTCGGCAATGGAACCCGAATTTCCGTCTCAGGTTATGTCAATGTCAGTGGTGAGCGCTGGTACGCCCTTCCCCTGGACAATGGCACCACCGGTTATGTGTTCGGCGGTGTGTTGAAGGAGGCAAATGCGCCTGCTGCAACACCGGCAGCGGCCGCCGCTCCGGCTCCGGCTCCCAAACCCGCTGTGCAGCCGGCGGCGAAACCTCAGCCGCTTCAAAGCAGCACACAGACCGCGGCGGTCAAAGCACCGGCTCCCGCACCTGCAACAGCCGCGACAGGCACTTCGGAGCGCTTGAAAAAACTCGATGAACTGCGGCGCCTTGATTTGATTTCGGAAGCCGAGTACCAGCAAAAACGAAAAGACCTGCTCGGCTCGGGTCAATCTGTCGGCATAGCCGACCAGCTCAGACAGACCAACGCACAGTTTCGTCAGGGCAAGATCAATCCGGAAGAATTTGTCAAAGCACGCGCCGGCATTCTCGCAAAGATAAATACGCAGGACATGGACGCGAAGCAGGGCCTGGTTCTGCTGAACGATTTGATCAACGAACGCCTGATCTCGGAAGCTGAGTACAGCCGAAAACGCGCCACTATGCTGGATGCTCTCTAATATCCCGAATCTGAAATTCACTTTATTGAATTTCAGATTCAACGGGACACTAACTCATTGAATCTAGTGTGATTCAGTCTCTAAAACTCGCCGCAGATGATGCGGCGAACTTCAGAAACATCACACTAGTCGAGGACTCATATTCCTTGATGGTCTTGATCGTATTTGGCCGGGTTTTAGGCTGGCGAGGGCTCGAAAGCAGGCCTGAAGGCCCGGTAAGAGGCGTCAACGCACCTAAAACCCGGCAAAATACGACCCCAGAGGAGCGGCAAGATTATGAGTTCTGGGAACCACGTTCTGGGTAGCGTCGTGTCGTCAGTCACGATGCGACAGCATCGCTCCATTCCTAACTCCTTGCCAGAAAACATAATTTTGTCGTCAAGACCGTCAAAGAATATGAGTTCCCAACCTAGATCAGATCAAGTTTAGACTTAATCCCCGGCAGCGACCCAACCTGCTTGTGAATCTGATTTCACTCTAAGACTTGGCCGGCTCCAGAGACCCTTATCGAGGGCGTGCCGCGAAGACAAAATCACCGCCTTCGTGGCCGGCGAACCTCAGATCGGCATAGTCGGGAGTCTGATTTGCAGCGAGCATAACCGGACGCCTGACCTGCAAGGCCAGCTCCGTGCCCTTCATCTGTCCCTTGTTCGCCCGCAGTGCCTCCAGCACCGCCTTGGCGAAGACCGAGTGATTCCCGCCGCCGCCATCGACGACCGGCTCCAGTCCCCCCGAGGTCAGCACGACACGGACACGCTTTTGCGCGAGCTTCTGTTCCGCTTCAGGGCCGCGCAGCGTCACCTTCAAGCCTCGGGTCAGGGTCCCGGAGTAGCAGCTGTCCACGATCAGCATGGCATGCCTGGCCTCGATCGCCTTCAGGCTGTCCGTGATCGTAACGTTCGAGAGCCAGCTCACCTGACTCTCACCCGATGCGTCTACGGGCAGCCAGAAGCCGCGGTCAGACTCCGTATCAAGGTAACCGTGGCCTGCGTAGTAAATCAGAAGATTGTCTTTGTCAGTGAGAGACTTTCGATAGTCGTCGAGCGCCCGGATAATGTCGGCGCGGGTCGCATCCAACAACAGATTGACCTTGTAGCCATAGTCCTTGGTCAAAACTTCACCGATGACACGCGCGTCATTGATCGCGGTCTCCAGGCGCGGCAGATGCTGGTAGGCGTTGATGCCGATCACCAGCGCGTGGTACCGGCCAAGCCCCGGCACATCTACCGGTTCCGTGGCGGGTGAGGTCTCTTCTGGTTTCTTTGGCGTGCTGAGCGTTGACGCCGCAGCATCTGGATTCCGGGCGTCTGGCTTCGGAGGCGCCTGAAGCGCAACTTGGGTGTTAGGTCGCACAAGATCGCCGAAAATATAGCCAATACGTTCGTCCTGCGTACTGACCATGACCCAGTTTTTGCCGACAACCCGTCCCAAAACCGTGATCTTCTCGCCTTGGCGCAACCCACCGATCCGACCCGCGCCTGCGGCAGGCGCGGCCCTGATATTTGCGTTTGTCGCAGCGGTATAAATCGCAAACTCCGGCACGATATCGGGCCGTTCAAGCCCAATCGCCGGAGGATCGGCCGGCTTGATGTCAGCCGCCTCTCTCGGCGCTTCGCTCTTAGGTTCTGCGGGTTTCGCGACGGCCGCCACCTCAGCGCCGCCCGGGCGGTAGCTCGTATCGACATCCCCGCTCGGCGGCGGTGTGTAGACCGGATCAACGGCAGACGCCGGCTCTGCCGTTTCCTTTGCCGATGCAATGTTCCCACTGGCCCCTGCCCCTGATGACGCGCGGACTGCGACCACAGATTCTTCCTGCGAGAGAGAACGCCAGGCGTCTATTCTTTTATCGACCGACGCAATTTGGCTCGAGGATAGACGTTTTCGGGTCCGGTCCACGCCCTTGCGCGCCGTTGACGCCAGATCGTCACGGCGCGCCTGAGTCGCAAGGCGGTACCAATAGAACGCCTCTTCGCGGTCCCGCCCGACTCCCTCTCCATTTTCATAGAGGAACGCCAGATTGATTTGACCAAGCGCCCAGCCCTGCTCCGCTGCCAATCGATACCATCGAGCGGCTTCCCGCTCGTCTCGCGGAACTCCGTCCCCCTTCTCGTAGAGAACGCCCAGGTCATTCTGCGCGCGGGCGAAGCCCTTCGCAGCCGACTTGCTAAACCATTCGACAGCCTGGGTCATATCGCGGCGCACTTTGGAATCGCCCTGCTGATAGACCAGCCCCACCTTGTATTCCGAGAGCGCGTAGCCTCGGCTGGCCGAAGGCATGAACCATCTCAGGGCTTCGGTCAGATCGCGCTTTACGCCCCAGCCCTCGAGATACATCTCGGCAAGATGAGTCTGGGAACTGACGTCGTCCAGATCGGCACCGCGCCGATACCACTTCAAGGCCTCAGCCAGATTTCCCAGATCGAATTGATAGGTGCCGCCAATATTGGCGAAAGCCGCCAGGTAGCCTTTCTCCGCGACATCGAAGAGATAGGGTAGGCCCTCGTCTCTGCGGTTTGCGCGCAAGAGGGCCCGGCCGAGTTGATATTGGAACCTGAGTTCCTGTGGATGCAGTTGCACCGCATCCTCACAGGCCCGGACCGCCGCCCGGCCGTCCACAAGGTCCCAGGCGACACCATCCACAACGCGTGCGGTATCGGCGGGATGAGCCGCTAACCGGTCGCAAGCCAGCACCGGTGCCGCAGACTGGGCGACGGCCCTGGCTCCAAACGAGCCTGTCCCGGCCACGATCAGAACCGTAAGTGTTATGAAGCGAGAAAACCTAAACACCGGTGATGGTCCAAAATCCCTGTGGTGCCTGCAGCATCTTCGGGCGGTTACCAGCCACCGCCGCCTCCGCCACCGCCTCCTCCGCCTCCGCCGCCGCCACCACCGCCGCCGCCGCCGCCTCCTCCGCCGCCCTCTCTGCCATCGCCGCCGCCTTCAAGGCCGGAACCGGCGCGTGCAATCGGGTTGTAGGGCTGGTGACGTTTGTGGCCGGACGGTGCAGGGATTTGCATGGCGAGCTGCAGATCGGCAGGCAAACTCCGGGCGTTTTCGGGGGTGCTGTTTTGCGATGCGGATGCCGCTTCAAGTGCCGAATGAGGTGATTGGCAGGCTGCGGAAGCGGAACTGCTATAGGCCGCAGCCGCTCCTGCAACGATCAGGCTGGCCACATAAACCGCCTTCGATTTCTGAAATTTGGTTCCCATGACCCTACTCCTCGCGGAAGACACTACCGATTGATTGCGGCGACGTGCATTCATATGCACGCATCCGACTATAGCTGCTTTTTCACGAAGAGTTATAGAAATTCCTGGCCTGTATCGCCCCGATAACAGCGTAAACGCCCCTTAAGAGGCATTCTCAGGCATACCATCCCAATAAGATACAATTCTGCATTGAAAGAAGCTCCCAACAAAACTTCTTTCGTGCAAACTGGTCGGACGGGGCAAACTGGTTGAACAGGGCAAACTGGTTGAACGGCAGGGCGTTCACTACGCGCCTAACTCTATCAGGATTTAAGCGAGCAAGCCGGATCAACCGATCAGGACGGTCGGGCAGCCAATCACAATCGTACCGCCATGAGACATGGTGTCGCCCATGCGCGCAGCGGGCATACTGCCGATCAGGACCGTCACGGAGCCTTTGGCGATCACATCCGGCGGACCGACGCAGGTTGCCATGTCTGTCGCCCTGGCAGCAGGCATCTTGCCGATCAAGACAGTGGGTTGGCCCTTGACGATGGGTCCACCCACATGGGGCACCACTCCCGTCACCATGGGACAGACATGCATGTCGGTCATACGTGCAGCCGGTTGTCCCATTCTATCTTCCTCGCACTTTGTTCACACGCTGCCTTGAGCCGCGCCGCACCCGGATCAATTACTCAATCGATCGACTACTTAACAGTAATCGTGATCTTCTTTGAAATGACCGGCGGGTCATGCGGCACGTGGTTGTGGTCGCCCAACATCAGTTGCAGCGTATGTACACCCGGCTCCAACTCGATCACTGTTTCCGTTTGTCCGGCCCCGAAATGTAAATGGTTGTTGTCCGCCGGGATGTCTTCGTCAAAGGGCGGCAGATCACGATCGATAATCAAATGGTGGTGCCCGGCATTCGGCCATTCCACACCCGCCGGCGCGAGCCCCATGTTGCGCAGACCGAACCAAACCCGGAAGCGGCGGTTATTGATGACCTCGCCGTCGTTCGGCCAGCCGATGTAGAGATATGCGTTCTTCGGCGCGGGCGTATCGCCAGCCAGAGCCGGTTGCGCCAGCATAGCCGGCAAAGCAAGCAGAGGCGCTGCAAGGAGGGTGGCCAAGGCAAACTTTTTCATTCTATTCGATCCTTTTACCTAACCGCTCTCAAACGCCGGCTTCGGGAATAAAAGCCTGTGCGGAGCGCGGATTTTCCGACACACAGAGATGAATTCCGTTCTCTCAAGACTCACGGATCTTAAGGAACAATGACGGTAATCTTCTTGGACATCAGCGGCGGGTCATGCGGGACATGATTGTGATCCCCCATCAGGAGCTGCAGTGTGTGCGTCCCCGGTGGCAGCTCGACCCGGGCTTCCGACTGCCCAGCACCGAAGTGCAGATGATTGTTGTCCGCCGGGATGTCTTCGTCGAAAGGCGGTAGCGGCGAATTGATAATCACATGGTGATGGCCAGTGTTGGGCCATTCGACCCCGGCGGGCGCAACACCGATTCCCCGGGCTCCCATCCGCAACCAGAACTTTCCACCTTCAATGATGGTCCCGTCATTCGGCCAGATAATGTAAACCCTGGCATCCTTTGGCGCCGGGGTATCTCCGGCAAGAGCCCCGGTCAGGCCCCCGGTCATAGCGACGGCAATCGCTCCAACCGCGGCTGCAACTCTACCAAACGTGAAAAATCTGCGCATCGCACTCCCCTGTATTATTTTCGTATGGTTATTACAGTGCTGAAGAAAACTACCATAGCCGGACGAAGGGTGTAAGGCGTTTATCGTTCAATTCAAGAACTGTAGTGGCGCGAAGCAATAAAGCCGCCATCGTGAATATTAACGCCATCGCCAATACTGACGGGGACGCCCCGCATCCGCGCAGCGCAGTTGTCTCAAGCGCCAAACCAACTATAGTGATTGTCAAAGCCGGAAAACGGCGTGAACTCTTTGGGTGAAGCTAGGCGGTTTTTATCGTTGGGAGAATCCTGGTCAGACCACGATGGCGAATTCTTTGTGCAAATTCGCGGAAAACCAGGATCTGAGCGAGAATCGTACCAAATAGTGAACGTCATTTCCTGGTTTTGAGTATTTCCGGGCGTGAAATCGGACGACCTGAGAGGGAAGCGGCCGATGGCTCTGCTGCAATGACACATGCGAAGTGGTATCTGACTGTATCATGACTAGACTTACGGGATTCATTGTTGCGCTCGCCGCTGTTGTTTTGGTGAGCAATCCGTCAATCGCAGCCAATGAGAGTGATTCCTTCGGAGAGCCAACACACCTGTTGTCTCCGCCAGAGGTGTCACCGGCACAGTATGTGCTGTTGGCGATGGCGCCGCAGAGATCGCGCGGTATCCTTCCGAAGAAATCAGGCGCACACGATCTCGAGTTCTGGAACGCCATCAAGGATAGTAAGGACGCCGCCGATTACGAGGCCTACCTCGAATCCTTCCCGGAAGGCAGCTTTGCCCCATTGGCCCGTCTGCGCATTCGCCAATACAGTAAAAGCGAGGCCAAAGAAGAAAGCAACGAGCCAGACTTCAGAGTCGAAGACATGGAAGCCCCTTTCGTTGCCCTCGCGAACGCCAACGTACGCGCGCTCCCGAGAGCCGACTCCGATAGGGTCACACAAGTTGCGAAGGGCGAGAACGTGGAGGTCACCGGACGTGTCGTCGGAGCCAACTGGTTCCGGGTCCAGGTCGATGGAGGCCGCGGCTATGTGTTCGGCGACCTGATCAGGAGCGCGATTGCCTCGACTGCCCCCGCGAAGCCTGCCGCGACACCGGCGCCAACCACAGCCGCGGCTGCAGCTGCGCCAGCCCCGGAAAAAAAGACGTCCGAGCCGCAAAAAGCTGAAACCACGGTCGCCGTAACGGCGAAGAAAGTGCCCGCCGAAACAAACACGACAGCGGTCGCCGCATTACCCGCCGGTGCCGGATTGAAAGACTGCGAGTTCTGTCCTGAAATGGTCGAGATCGCGCCCGGAAGCTTCACGCTCGGGTCCAATTCGGGCAACGATAACGAACGACCGGCGACCAAGGTTACAATCCAGAAGCCCTTCGCCATCGGACGCCACGAAGTGACAGTGGGTGAATGGGCCTTTTGCGTCGAAGACGGCGGCTGCAGCTACAAGCCCAAAAAGAACGCCGGACAGAGCGACCAGGACCCCATGCGGAATCTCAGTTGGCTTGATGCCATGGAGTACGTGAACTGGCTCAGCAAGAAGACCGGCCGCCCCTACCGGCTGCCCAGCGAAGCCGAGTGGGAATATGCCGCGCGTGCGGGCACCACGACGCGCTTCTGGTGGGGTGATAATGTCGGCCAAGGTCAGGTCGACTGCAAAGACTGCGGCAGTGACTGGGTGCGTAAGAACCCGCCGAAAGCCGCCTCCTTCGCCGCCAACCCCTTTGGTCTGCATGACACCAGTGGAAGTGTCTGGGAATGGACGGCAGACTGTTGGAGCAAGTCCCATGATGGCGCGCCCAGAGACGGCTCGGTCCGCGAAAGCGCCGATTGCCGGCAACGGGTTCTGCGCGGCGGTTCCTGGCGAAACGAACCGGAATACCTGAGCTCAGCGTCGCGTTTCAACTATGACGCAAACGTGCGCTATCTGGTGAACGGCTTCCGCGTCGCTGTCGGTGCGCAATAGCCCTCCGTTCGGTTTGGCCGGGGTCGGGCCGCGATCTGCTGCCGACACCCCGGCATCCCGAGGGGTAATATCCGGGTGACAGGGAACTATGTCCGTTAAGCCCCCAAAGCGGATTGCCGTGCTGGACCGTCTTGATCCTGCCCAGGGTTTTGGGGGAGCCGCCACGCTCGATCTGATTGACCAGGCGCTGACTCTCGCAGGTTTTGAGACACTTGATGCGGCCCCTTTCCTTGAGCAGACCACGCGCCAACCTGAGAGGCTGCCCGACGCCTGGGTGACGGTAAGCGATCGTGCAGAGCACCAGGATGCACTGCGGTTCTGCCGTTCGCAGCCCCTGCCCCACCACCATGTCGATCCCGCGCTGTCGCATGGGTCCGAAACCTCGCCGCATCAAAGGGATGACCGTTCAAACCATCTGACGATCGCGCCGTTTCTGGATCCCAGTCCCTATTTCGCGGCTCAACGGGACGCCGTGTCCTTGCGGCAGAACCTCTCCCAACGGCATGCTTTGCCGCTCGATAGAAGCTGGATATTCTTGTCAATTCCCTCGGGAAGCGAGCCCAACGCCCTCTTCTCGACTTTCGAGATTCTGTCCCGCCTGTACATGCTGGACTGGAATCTCATCGTCTCCGCCGCGCAGGAACATCACGATCAGGCCTCTCAGCTTCTCCCGGGCCTCTCCGGGAAAAGCAGATACCTGCTGCAGAACCATGATGCGCGCGAACGCATCGCTTTTCTGGCCGCAAGCGACGTCTGCCTCTCGATAGAGCGCAGTGGCGGCGGGGTTATGGATCTGCTCGAAGCTTTGGCATCGGGCCTCGCCGTCGTGGCGAACAAAAGTGCGGAAACCGAAGCCATCGTCGAGAACGGCATAACCGGACGGCTCTCCGCAGCCGGTAATCCCGCCTCCCTCTCAAACGACCTCACCTTCCTCTTGCGGCACGATAATTTTCTGCAGTCCTATCGGGGCAATACACGCAGACAAGTCGCCGAGCGCCACGACATTCTGATCGCCGCGCAGGCACTCCGCGCGATGATTCATCGCGCAACAGTCTGAGGTGCGTTAAAGCTTCAGGGCGCGGGGGTCGTGGTGATGAAGAAAATATCGGCCGACAAGCGGTTTGCATCGGCACCGCGCTCAATTTCTTCCAGGCGCGCACGTAAGTCCGGCAGATAGCTGCTGGCGAACTCGACTTCCTCGCGCTGTGCGCCGAACAGCGGCTCGGGTGAAGTCAAAACCACCACCATTTCGGTCCCGAACGGAGCCGCGATCGTCCAGCTTCTGACCGAGTCATCCTCACCGAGCGTCACGTCGAGATCCGCTGAACCCAGATTTTCCGGATAGGCCTCGTTCGGAAGAATGTGGAGCACACCGCCGTCAATGGAGTAGTAGTCCACATAGACATAGGACTCATAACCGGGAAGCTTCATGTCGACGATCAGGCTTTCGTTCTCGACATAGACGCCGTCTTCGTTCCGTGTCCGAATCGTAAGGCCGGTGTTCTCTTCCCGGTTTTTGCGGACATAGGGCGTGAAGACCTCGAGTGGCGCGCAGAGCGCTCCATCCAGCAACCCGACCGAGAAGCGCGTGTTATCGACTCCGGAGAGATTACCGATTTCGTCTCTCAGCAGATTGATTTCCGCCATGGAGCCGGAATAGCCGGTCACCGAGATGGAACCGCCATCTATTTCGTGACGGATGTCCGCGCAGGACGCACGTCTGACGAGTTCGTCGATATCTGCAGGCGTAAAGCGCACCGGTGGAGCAACCGCTTCTTGAACCCTTTCGGGTTCCGGCGTTACCTCTGGAGGAGCACTCTCCTCTACCTGCAGGGTCACTTCAGGCTCAGGTGCTTCAGTCTCCGCGGGCGCCGCCGGCGCGGGATCTGCTTCAGGCTCGGAAACGACCTCAGCCGGAGCGAGAGTCTCGGACCGGGGCGCGCCGCCCAGGGTTTCGCTCCCGTTACCGCTCTCAGCAACGATGCCCGACCCGGCCGACGCCGCTTCCTGAGTCTGGTTCGTCGAGAGGTAGAACCCGCCTCCGGCCAAAATCGCAACGCCTGCAACGGCTGCGACAAGCCCCATAGCCTTGCCGTTCCCGCCGCCCGCGCTCAGTTCCGAGACAAAGGTTTGCACATCGGCTATGCGCTTGCTGCGGTCGAACGCGAGACCAGCGGCCAGTGCCTTCCACTGTCGACGGTTCAACTCCGGCGGCTGTTTCGGGACCAGCGCATTATCGCGTGCTTCGGTCGCCGGCATGCGCCCAAAAGGATGGCGCCCCGAGATCAGTTCGTAGGAGATGCAGGCGAGTGCATAGACGTCGTCCCGCGGGTCCGGCTCCTCGTCCTCCAGCATTTCCGGACTGGCGTAGGCCGGTGTTAGGGCCCCAAGCGAACCGGCATCGAAGACGGTGGCGTCCGCGTGCGGGTCATCGCCCATCTTGACGGCGCGCGCGATCCCAAAGTCGATGACCTTGGCCGGTCCGGTATCGGTGATGAAGATATTGCCGGGTTTGAAATCACAATGAACAATGCCCTGCTTGTGCGCGAAGGCCAGGGCGGCACCGACGTCTTGAATGATCTCCAGGGCCTGATCGAGCGGAAGCCCCTTGAACCCGCTGGACTTGGTGATCTTGTCGAGCGGCTTACCCTCCAGATACTCCATCGTCATGTAGATGGACGTCCCGTCCCGATCGAAATCGTACACGGTCACGATGCTGGGATGCGCCAGACTTTGGGCTTTCTTAGACTCGCGCTGCAGGGTCCGGAGCGATTCCGGATGCGCCCGAAAGTCTTCGTTCAGGATCTTAACTGCGATGTAGGGATTGCGGTCTTCCGCCTCCTGTTTGCGCAGGTCCAGCGCCTTGTACACGGTTCCCATGCCGCCGGTTCCAACCCGTGCCTCAAGCACGAAACGCTCCTTGAGGGTATCACCCTCCTGCAACACCTGGACCGGACCGTCCGCGAGTTTCGCGAGATCGCCGAACGTGCCGGTGCCGGTCGCCGTGCCACTGGTCGCACCACTTGTCCGTGAGCTGTCACGCGCCTCAGTAGGGCGCATCTCCGGCGTGACCATGCGTGTGGGCTCATCCGGATCCACAAATGGGCCGGGAGTCTTTCCTTCCGCGTCGTTATCTCCAGGTGGCTTAGCGTTCATTCACAACTCACTGGCTTGCTTGCGCCTTTCGCCTGATAGTCCGGTATCGGAAAGCACAGAGTTCCTCTTTAGTAGCTTATAAAGATTAATGATCCTTCAGTCGAACAAGCTCTCCGCCCGGTCTGCGCCCAGCTGAAACTCAGGGCTACGGCGCAAGTGTCGTATCCGCCGTGCATTTCATCACCAGGGCCGTCACGTTGTCTTTCGCGCCATTCGTCACGGCCGTCCGGACCAGGTCATCGGCCGCTGTATCCGCGGGAACCTGCGAGAGGCACTGAAAAATCTCGTTGTCGGACAGAACCTTGGTGAGACCATCGCTGCAGAGGAGCAACACATCATCCTCGATCAACAGCTCCTGACGGACATCGAGATTCAGCAGATCCTCGGCGCCGACGGCCCGGGTGATGACATTGGCCTGGGGATGGGATTCAGCTTCGTCATGACCAAGGTGTCCCATGTCGACCAGTTCCTGAACGTAGCTGTGATCGCGCGTCAATTGAGTCATCTCGCCCCGGCGCAGGCGGTAGATCCGGCTGTCTCCCGCCCAGAGGTAGGCGCAGTAGCGTCCATAGGCCATGAAGATGACCACAGTGCTGCCGATCACACTCTGCCCGCCGCGCCGCTTTGCTTCCTCTCTCAGGTGCTCATTGGTGTCGATGACACTGTCTTTAACCGCCGCCAGAAACGTCGGCGCCGACTGCGGAGGCGGCAAAGCGTCCAGGCGTTCGACGATCATCTTGCTGGCATAGTCGCCGGCATCGTGCCCTCCCATGCCGTCGGCAACCACCCAGAGGCCGATGTCCGGGCGCGACAAAAGTGCATCTTCGTTCAAACGCCGAACATTGCCCACATGGGTACAGGCTCCTGTCACATATTGGTAAACCTGTTCCGTCGACATCGTCATATCCCTAATTGCCAACAGGCGCTGGTGTGATGGAGTTCAAAATACACGACATGCCGGAAGTTCATTCGGCAAACGCACCCCAAAACTCTACACATCTCGCTGTAACGAGCGCCCGCACCTTAAATAATCCCGTCAAGAATATCGTCGTCCAACACATCGTCGCTTCTAGCACTGCGTCCCAAGTCGTCTTCATGCAGCGAAGTATCCCCTGCATCCGCCACTCCCCCGACCCAGCCACTTTCCCGCCATTGGCCATCCAGGAAAGCGACAAACGCACCCATGCTTGGTAATCCGGCGCTCACCAGCATCGAAGGAACCACCTTTTCAGAACCTGCGGTCCACCAGAAACAATAGCGCGGATAGGACTCGCGCAGGAAATGATCCAATAGAGTCGTGGGATCGGGCGCAAAGCCATCAGACGGATCGACGGCAATCCGCAAACCGCTCTCGCCTGCCTCCCGGTCCAAGAGTGGCATGCCCGTGCCGCGGTGATCCGGCATACCAAGCGCCTGAATGCGCGCATCCACGTCTTCGAAATCCGAGCCTTCCTCCAAAGCCGTCAGCGCGGCGTCCTCCGCCTGCGCATACCAGGCTGAAGCCTGCTTCGGCAGTCCTGCAATGCTCCGGCAGCCTTCAAGCTCAACTGTGAGCGTGAGCGGGAAGTATCGCCCGACCCGGTCGACCGAGGGCATGAGCACGCCGGTCATGACCCGCGGCCCTCCGACACCGGCAGAAAGCGCAAAGCGCCAGATCGGACTGGTCATATAGATTGATAACCAGTCTTCTCCCAGACTCTCCTGACTGGTTTGCAGTCCATTCTGCAACCAGGTATCCCAGACCTCGACGAACCTCTGCGGAAGCCGGCGCGTCACAAAGTCGCCCTTAGAGGGCAGCTTGCCATAGAAACCCGGTTCGCCTTCGTTATGACACGGGCTCTCCGGCCCCTCCAAATCCATCTCATTGTCGTCGTTCATAGCACCTCCATTATGAAACCCCGACGCGGTCATAGCGACGATGGGCACCGGAACTGCTGGAGTTCCGGCAAGGTGAAAGGATTGACGACACTGTTGGCGCGCAATTCATAGGTCACCGTGCGGTTGCCAACCTCGAAGGTCAGATTGAAACGGTCGGCAAGACCGCTTTTCTCAATCGAGGCTTCATCCAGCATGCGGAACCACGACCAGGGCCCCTCGCGGGAGATACTCGAGCGTTGGCCCGGGATGAGGGGCGCGAAAGACACGCGCACCTGACTCGGTCCGCTCGGCCCTGGCCACTTCAGGCGTGACGGGCGCTGTGGTCCGTGGCGGTAAGAGATCGACTGGCCATCGAGGTCGAACACCACCTGTGTCGCCTGCGCGTCCAGATCGACCGGCATCAGCTCGAACTGCACACCCGGCGTCTGTGCGCCCCCGAAAAAGAGACTGTCGCGAATCACGGCCGCGCGCTGAAACTGCACCAGCACGGAATCGGGAATCCCGAGACTGACGTTGTCGACCTTTTGCCATTTCCAGGGAATGCGCGAGGTATCGACGAAGGGCTTCAGGTAGGTCGCGAAGAAACCGTCGATCTTGCCGCCCGGCGCGAACAAACGGCCGAAATCGTCCAAGGCGATTTCCGCATCGCTGTCCGCGAACACCGGATAACGGTTGTTCAGCGCTGCCCGGCAGGTCGGCAAGACCTCGGACTTCCAGGCCGCATCTATTTGCGAACGCGCCCCGCCGACCGTCACGCTGGAGCTGCTCTTCGCCAGCGCCGAGAGCCAGCCTTTCAGGGGATCCGGCAAGCGCGATGCCGTGGACATAATCGACTGTGCCGCCCCGCCACCGGCGCCGCTCGCCGCCGAGAGGGCTGCCTGCCCCTGGTTGCCCGAAATGGCGAGCTGGTTCAGTTGAGTGTAGAGATCGTTCAGTCGCCCAATCGCGCTGTCGAGTTGCGTCGGTGCGCCGGGTTCGCCACGGCTCAAGGCGTGAAGGCTCTCGTACCGCCGGTCGATCACAGCGCCGGGAACTTCACCACCCTCCTCCGCCAGCGCGGAGCCGACAATATTCGCCAGGCGCTTGGACTTTGACTCGAGCCGCTTCTGGACCGCCGCTTCCGCCGCATCGCCCGCGGCCTCAAGCGCGCCCGGCTCGCTCTCCGGCAGCGGGGCGGTCAGCGTGGTCTCGCGGGTAATGGCGAGCAGAAGCAGCTTCAGCGGAGATCCGTTCGGCGCCGACACAATGTTGAGCACATCCACGGAGTGATTGAGGTCGCGGAAGGGAATGATCGCGAGGTCCGCAATCAACACATCCCAAAAGGCGGCATAGTCATCGAAGTAGCGCCGCATGACCTCGCTCCTGAGGCGTCCCAGGGCGGCGCTGTCCAGACCGATCTCTTCTTCCGGTCCCAGCACCCAGCTCTCCTGCGCCACTTCGCTGGCGACCTGGCTCACTTGCGGCAGGAAGACGGTCTGAAAGCCGTCGTAAGTGTAGAGGCCGGGAATGGCTTCGGTCAGCGGCTTTCCGGAGCGGCGGACGAAGACCCGGTTCCCATCGGCTCCGATCTTGTCGCTGGCGCGCCAGGGTGTCAGCTCGCGCGCTTCCGGGCTTTGCCGGATCACTGCATAGGCCCGTTCCGAGAACGGGAAGGCTCTGAGACTCTGCTGCACCCGCTCGACCAATGTGCCGTCCAGCGGGATCTGTTTGAGCGGTTCTTCCAGCAGAGCTTCCAGGTGCAGCATCAAAGGTTCGCGGATGCTCTCGTTCACCTGCCCGGGGAAGGTCGCGTTCCAGTCCAGAACCAGCCACTGGCGCACCAGATCCGCATCGACAGGTCCCTGACGCCCCAGCATCAGGTAAACCTTCAAGGCCTCATAGAGATAATCCGGCCGGTTGATGTTATCGCGTAACTGCCCTTCGAGGCGGACCAGCAGGCGCGGCAGAAACAAGGAACTGAGACCGCGGCGGTACGCTGAGCGGGCCTGAGCCCCGAGCTTATCTCCCTGGTACAGCCCCAGGGTCATGCTGAGCGGGACGTCTTCGTCCTGCGCCGCATAGCCCGTGGGCATGTTGCGCAGGGCGTTGAGGGCCGGCAGGATCCGTTTAAGATCCGCGTCCTCCACCGCGTTGAACGAGAGTCCCGAAGTCGCGGCTTCGTAGGCCGCAATACTCTCTTCAACCTCGGCGATTTTCCCGCTGTTTCCGCTATAGCTGGTGACCCACGCCCCCGCAGCCCCGAGCAGGACAAGAACAGCCAGAGCGTAAGCGGCGTTCTGAACCCAAAAGCGCCGGCGTTCCACTTTTCGATTGGCAGTCACGGCGCCGGCTTCGGCAAAGACCACGGAACTCAAGAGACGGGTCAGGAAGTAGCTGCGCCCGCCGCCGGAGTGCGCCGACAAGGCCTGACGTCCAATCCCAAAGGTTTGCGCCATGGTCCCCATCAAGCGGTCGATCGGCGTCCCGTCCTGCGTTCCACTGGTGAAGTAGAAACCGCGCAGCATGGGGATGTCTTCATAGCGGCTTGGCTTGAAAATCTCGTCGAGGAAATCCTGGATAGGCCGTTTCAATGACGCGATCTGCTGCGGGAACCCGTAAATCAGGCTACGGCGCTGGATATCCGGTTCCTGATGGATACGCTCCACCAGCCGCTCGTTCAAACGGTCGACAAGCGCATCAAACTCCTCTTCGAATTCGGCAACAACACCGGTTTCAGACTCGGCCGCCTCCAGTTCGAAGGTCGTCCCCCAGACCTGATCCCGGTCTTCCCGTCCCAGGTCATCGAAGAACTCGCTAAAGCCCGCAACCAGATCGGCCTTGGTGAACACCACGTAGATCGGAAAGCGCACTCCGAAATAGTCATGGAGTTCACGCAGGCGCTGTTTGACCGCATGGGCATGGGCAAAGCGTTCCGTGTCGCTCAAGGTCGCCATATCCGACAGGCTGATCGCCACGATCGCGCCATTGATCGGCTGTCGCGCCCGGTACTTTTTCAAAAGATCCAGGAACCCGGTCCAGGCGGCCCGGTCGACGGCCTGATGACTGTCCTGCGTGGTGTAGCGGCCCGCCGTATCGATCAGAACCGCCTCGTCGGTGAACCACCAATCACAATGCCGGGTGCCCCCCACACCGCGGACCGAATCCTTGCCGAGCTTTTCCGCCAGAGGGAAGCGCAATCCGGAATTCACCAAGGCAGTGGTTTTGCCCGCGCCCGGTGGGCCGATAATGATGTACCAGGGCAGCTGATAGAGGAATTTCCTTCCGCCCTTGCCGCCCCCGAGGCGCGTTGTCTTCAGGAGGTCGAGCGCATCCTGCATACGCTCGTTGAGCACCGCCACTTCACGGTCGGAGGCCGCGGCCTCCTCGCTGTCCGCATCCCCGCCGCTCTCCGCGAGGTCTTCCATCAGCGCTTTGTCGGCCTTTTTCGCCTTCACCATCGCGATCAGGTTGATTAAACCCCAGATCAGGAAAATGACGACGATCGTGAAGAGCCGCACAATCGCACTCTCCAAGGGCCGGACATCGGCGATCGCGACAAGCGGGCCGATGAACCATACCAGCAGAGACAGCAGCAACGCCCCGACAAAGGTCACAAACCAGCGCGAGCGGAGAATGTCCAGGAGCTTAGACATCAGCGCCCTCCCTCGCTGAAGAAGAGAGCGGAGCGCGCCGCGTGACGGTCAAAAATCCAGGGAGAGCTGCGCAATCGACTATGAGAACGAAGCGGTTTAGCTGGGTCATTGGATCACCGCTCCTTCCTTGATGAGAATAATTTCAATCCGCCGGTTTTCCGCGCGTCCTTCAGCTGAAGCGTTCGACGCGATCGGCTCGTTGTCGGCGCGGCCATCGACCGAAAGACGTCCGGGATCGGTCAAAAATCCAGTCAGGATTTTGGCCACCGAGGAGGCGCGCGCCAGAGAAAGATGCCAGTTCGAGGGAAATCGGACCGTACGGATCGGAATGTTGTCGCTGTGTCCCGCCACGACGATCTGGCCAGGCTCGCTTCTCAGCGCATTGCCGATCCGCTCCATAATCGGCAGGTAACTCTCTTCCACCAGCGCACTACCGGACCCGAAGAGGCCTTTATTGCGTACGCGGATCGTCAGTGCCTGGACATCTTCGCTGACCACGACGAGCCCCTGCGCGATCTCCTGTTCCAGGAAACCCTTCACCCGCGGCAGGAGCTCCGACTTGATTTCGGGCGGCGGCGGTGGCGGTGGCGCATCGACACGCGCCAGCGTTACGGCACCGATCGGCGGCAGTTGCTGTAATTCGATGGCAACCACATCGGAATCGTTATTCAGGCTGTAACTGAAGAGCACGAACATCACGGTCACCAGGGCCGCGGTGCCGACCGCGATCACCCAGAGCGGCACATAGGAACTCAGCGGCTTGTGCCCGGCATCGACCCCGCGCCAATGGGGCGAAAGCTCTCGTTCGAATTCGCCGCGCCGCGACCGGATCAGGCGGAACAGGCCCTCGCGGACTTCGCCATGCCGGATCGAACCGCGGCTCATCACGCGGTATTTGCCCTCGAAGCCCAAAGACAGACAAAGATACATCAGCTCGAGAACCTCGGCGTAGCGGCCCGGATCCCGCTCGAGCTTTTCCAGCAGATCGAAGAAACGCTCACCACCGGAGGTCTCGTTGTGGAACAGTGCGACCATGCTCTGTTGTCCCCAGGCGCTGGATGCGCCCCAGGGAGTGTTGAGCACCAGATCATCCAGGGTCGCGCAGAGGGCATAGCGCCCCGCACGCACCGATTGCGGGCTCAGCCCGGTCTCGTTCGCACGGCGTTCAAAGGCTTTGACCTCTTCGATCACCCGCCGGCGAAGACCATCCACATCCTGCAGCTGTCCGGAGTTTTTCAGGCGCATGGCGAGCCCCAGCAGAGCAGTCGCCGCGCCCACCAGCGGATTGAAACTTGCCTGGCTCAGATCCGCCGCCGCAACCGCGGGACCGGCACGGCGCGGGGAAACTGTTCGATCGGAATCCGCCGCCGCGCCGCCAAGTGATGGCGCTTGCGTGGCGTCGGCGCCGAGCTCTCCGGCACCGGTCTGCCCTGCCCCCGGCCGGCGTCCGCCCGGCATGGGGCGGATAACCGTGCGATCCTCTTCAAAGGGATCGTCGCCGCTCATGCTCTCTTCCCCTCAGGCATGCTGCTCCAATACGCGGTTCCAGGCATTACAGTCCTCTTACGTCCCCCGGTTCATCAGCTCCGAATTGCCCAGAGTTCCATTTCAAGACGCGGGAATTCACCCGATACGTGAATTGCGATACCGCCGGAATTTTTCAGTTGCTTCCAATACTGACTGGACTGGTCCAGTTCGAAATAGGTTACCCCTGCATGGTAGGGAATCTGCCGTGGCGCGACCGGAAGCGGACGCAAGGCGATTCCCGGCAGGGCCACATTCACCAGCTCGCGGATCTGTTCGACGGACCCGATTTTGGCTTGGTTCGGAAAACCGCGGCGCAGGTTCTCAATCGGCAGGTCGGCCCGCACCGCCAGCACGAAACTGGAATTGCTCAAAAGGCCTTTGTCGGTGAGCGCGGCCACGTGAATTCCGTATTTGCGCGCCTGCAGAGGAATCGGCACCGCCGTCTGCTCCAGAACAGCGCTCAAGGCCTGGCGCAGTTCTTTCATCACAGGGGCAAAGCTGCCTTGAAGATCGTCGTGGCGGTACACAGCGAATTTGCCGGGCCGCTTGCCGGGCGCCGTGAAGGTCGAGAGTTCACCGGCAATCGAGAGCGCGACCGCGTAGAAGGTTTCGGGGTGGACGTTCGCCGACGAGGCAAGATGCGCCAGCAAGGGCTCATAGCGGTTGACCGCCATCAAAAGCAGAAAGTCGGCGATCTCGGCGACGCCCTTGGTGCCGGATTCCGAAACGCGTCCTGCCAGGGCTTCACCCCGGTGATGAGTCAGACCGAGGATCTCGCTGATCATACCGCTCAAGACCGACGTGGCCGCACAATCCAGGCAAGGCGGGATATAGCGTTCATCAACGACCACATTCTTGTCCGCGCGCACCTCGACGATCCGCGCAAGCCCCAGACAGACGTAGCCGGCCCGTTCATCGGTCTCGAGCAGATAGCGCAAGCGCAGCTTTCCGACCTGCATGGTCGAGACTGTCTCCGATCCGGCGTTCGAATCCGGTGTCTCGACCTCCTCGCCGCCGTAGCGCGCGACACTGTCCGGAGATCCGCTCAGATCGAACTCGGCCCCGCCGGGTTGACGCACCGGCAGCGCCAGATAGACGATACAATCGCGCGTGTTCTCGGGCAACTCCAGCGGCGGCGGATGATTGCTGTCGTCGGGAATGCTGAAAGGGGTTCCGTCCTCCAGAATGCCGCGGCAGACACTCACCGCGAACTTACCCGTGGTCAGGAGATCCCGGTTGACTTGGAGATCCTGAATACCCCAGCTGTAGGGGCGAATGCCGTCCACCCGTCCGCGTACCAGCCGTTCAACATAGCGGTCGCTCTGTTGAAAATGCTGGGTCTGCAGGAACATGCCTTCAGACCAGACGACTTTATTATCCCATGCCATAAACTGTCTCTCGGCTCATACCCTGCGGATCTTCCGGTTTGCGGCAAGTTGCAGGAGTGTCAGTCATAGCTCCTGTCGCCTGTCGATCCATCCGGACTCCCTTAGTCTTCCTCGGCTTTGCTGACCGACACCGCCAATGCATCGATCTGGACATTATAGCTGTTGATCTCCTCGGGCACGATATCGCCCATGGCCCGCCAGACCGAGGTCTCCGTCTCTCGGTATGCCGCGACCACCCCGAGATAACGGACTGTCGGCCCGACTTCCTGCGAAATCTTTTGGGCGGCTCCCGGCGTCACGATAATCTCCTCGCGCCCGATCATATCCGCTCCCAGGATCGCCGCATCCTGTTCGAACAACTGGAAGAAATCGGCTTCCTCGAAGGCGTTGGGAGATGCCAAGTGGTAGACCCTTAAAACAACCGGCGAGGCCCGCCCTTGCGCGTTGGGATTGATGTTCAAGGCAGCCGAAATCGAGAGGTCGACGACAGTCGGCGAAGGTTTGGTCTCCGCGCATCCGCCGAGCACCAGCAAAGCCGCGAACAGGCAACAGATCACTCTCACGTTTGGTCTCCCCACATAGGTCAAGTTGGCCCCTGCAATGCTTCAAACCTCATTGTTTGAACGAACCGCCGCAACACCCCGAATCGCCAGGCGATTTACACTAACACAGATGGCCTCGTGATGGCCGCGCAGCTTTTTTGCGCCTGCTGCCGCAGTGTTTCGCCCCTAAACCTTTTTCGCCTGCTCCTCGTAAGCCCGCGCAAACTCCCGCCCGAAGAGACCGTGAAAGTCGTCTTCGGCTTCCTTCGCAATTTCCGCATAGAGTTTTGTAAAGAGCTCCCAATGGCGGGCCTTTTTCGAGCCCGGCAGAACTTTGTCCAGAACAGAATCCTCGCGCATCCGGTCCTCCAGTTCCTTGGGGTCGAAACGCATCAGCAGCGCTTTCAAAGCAACCTGCATCCCCGCCATGACTGCAATCTGATGGGCCTTGATATCGGAAAAACCCTGGTCGACCGCCTGACGCGGTGTCAGGTAGCCCCGGCTGGTTCCGCCCAGCATAGCCTGCAACGCGTCTTCGATGTTGACGGTGAATTTCAGCGGGTTGTTCGCTTCGGCCCGGATCATCGTTTGATCCAGGCGGAACTCGTTCTTGATGGTCTGTCTTGCCTTCAAGACCTCGACCAGGCCCCGAACCAGATCACGGTAGGTCTCACCCACCCGGCGCATCATTTCCTCTTGTGCCGCCTCGGGCACATCGAGGTCGGTCATTCCGACCCCCTCAAGGAAAGCACGCAGCAGGGCAGAATCCGACGCCGCCATCGCCGGCTGAGCCGCGTTCGCGGCAGCTGCCGAAGTTGACGGAGACGCCTGTAATGAAACGCTTTGCGCCGCTGGAGGCTCTATCTCATCACCGGCGCTGGGAATTGGCCGTTCCACCGGCTCCGATGCCGGGTGCAGCAGATCGTCAGCGTCCCAGTCATCGGGTATCTGGGCGCCGGCCACCCCAGGTGGCTGAAAGAACTCTTGAGACGGGGGCACATGATCCTGTTCCGGCACAGCGCTGTCCAAGGGATCATTGGCGGCCCCTCCCGGCAAGAGATCACTGAAGAGATCGTCATCCTCCGGGATTCCTCCGCCGGGGGGAGATCCCAAAGGCGCAATCGAAGGTTCCTGCCGCGAGGACGGGCCCGAGTGCTCCAAAAGCGCATCGAGCGGATCCAGCTCGCTCTCCTCGGGCGCATTCGGCACTAAGTCACTGCTTCCAGGGCCGCTCAGCTTTGGTTCGTCCTCCGCCTTGACGCGCTGCTGGGAGTTGATTTCGAAGGGGTCAAGATTTTCGCCCATGCCGACCCCCAGAACCCGCGCAAAGGAATCCAGGTCATCGACCGCATCATCTGGACCTGCCGATTCGTCGATTTCGACCTTGATTTCGTAATCGCCGATCTTCAGATGATCACCGTCGTTCATCGTGACCGTCGCGCCGCGCTCCAGCCGGTCCGGCGAACCATTTACAAACACCCCGTTCGTGCTGGTATCGGTCAGACTGAACTTTCCATCGCGAAAGTGTACGGAACAGTGATTTTTCGACATGTGGGGATCCGGCAGCGCCCACTCGTTGCTCAGGCCCCGCCCGATTCTGCCCCCCTGGGATCCGAAACTATGGCTGATGTCCTGCGGATCCGGCGGTTTGACATCGCCGACAATTGTCATTCTCAGAATCATGTGTATCTCAGGGTCTTTCCCGTTTTCACGCCCATATTACACATGCATGGCGGTCACAGGCCATGACTGGATGCGCGGAAAAGCAAATTCCCGTAATCCGTCGAATTTCGCGGTTCATAGCCCGTATTACTCTGTATCACGGCCGCTTCCCCCGCGCGCCACATCCAGGCCCTGGTTCAAGAACTTCGCATACTTATCCGGGGCTTTTTCGGGCTCGGTCTGCACAGCGGCCAGGATAACCGCCCCGGAAACCGCGGCACCGGTCAGTTCCTCGCCTGGCGGCACGGAAGGGGCGTCTTCAGGCGCCATGGAACCCGCGCTCCAGAATGCGGCCACGGCGGCCCAGCTTGCGGAAGAATCCATCGGTGTTTTCTCGGCGAGGGCCATCGCCTTGCGGCGGTTCTCGTCAACCGGCTTGTAAACCCAGGCTTCGGCGGCATCCAGGGCCGCGAGGTTATCCGGAGAATGATCTTCGGTCGTGACAGCGCGCGCGCAGAGACAGGCCCACCATACCGCTTCACGTTTCGGCAGGGCGTAGGCCAGGAAACGCGCGGCATCGGCAAAGCGCTGCTCCGCCATGAGGCGCTCCATGAAGGAGGCCGGCGTGGACGCCTCGTCAAGCAGCGCGGCAGCATCCGGGTCCAGCTCATACAGACGGCAGATTTCAGCCGCCGTCGAGGCTTGGACTTTTGTGAGTGCTGTCATTTTAACCGCTCACCTTCGACATGTTTCCCAATAGACCCTCAGTTCCAAACGCCTGGATTTAACCATCCATCCCAGGACTTCACCTTCCTTCACAGAAACAACACTTAATTGATCATAACTATTCCGCCTTTTACGGTGAGCATCCCCGAGCCCTCGACAGTGGTCAGTGGCGACTTCAGATCCGCCTTTATATCGCCCTGCACCGTGACCATCATTCCCTTGATCTTGATTCCCGACTGATCGATCTTGATCGAGTTGCTGCCGACCTTCAGTTCGATCGACTGCATGGCCTCCACGGTGATCTTCCCGGCGTCGGCCTTTACGCTGATATTGCCCATTTTCACGGACAGCGTTTCGTTGCCCTTGGAGATCTTGGTCGTGCGGTTTCCCTGCGCGATCGTGATGTCTTCGTTGCCTTTGCTGACCTCCAGGGTCCGGTTGTTGGTCACCGTGATAGACTGATCGTTGTCGACCTCCAGCGTGTCGTCATTCTCGACCTTGCGCATGAAATCCTTCTGCGCATGGAAGTAGACCTCTTCTTCGCCCGCCTTGTCCTCGAAGCGCAGCTCATTAAAATCCGCCTCGGCGCCGGACTTGCTGCTGCGGGTCTTTATCCCGCTCTGGGTTTTGTTGGCGGGAAGGCTGTAGGGCGGCGTGTTCTCATCGTTATAGACACATCCGGTTACCAGCGGGCGATCGTAATCTCCATCGAGGAAACTGACGATCACCTCCATGCCGACACGCGGGGTGAAGACTGTGCCCCAGTTCTTACCTGCCCACATCTGGGTGACACGCAGGTAGCAGGAACTCTTATCGTCGTCTTCGCCGTAGCGGTCCCAGTGAAATTGAACATGCACGCGGCCATGCTCATCCACGTCGATTTCCTCACCGGCAGGACCGACGACCACAGCGCTGTGAGGTCCGTTTGGCCGGGGAATCGGAGTGATTTTTTCAGGGCGCAGGACGATATCCTTGGGCCGGGCCACAAACGCATTCGAATAGCTCGCCGTGGCGCCGCCGCCGGCCAGGAATGTCGGGTCCTGACCGTGATGGATTACGCCCGAAAGGACATATTCCTGATCGACCTCCGCCTCAATCTCGTGTCGCGTGAGTTTGAAAGTATATCCTGGTGAAAAGCTGCAGCAATCACCCTGCCCTTCCACAATCTTATGGGATGCTTCTTCGGTTTCCATCCGCAGTTCACTTGACGCGGAACCCTCGGCCTTGGTCGTGAATTGCCCGGGATATTCGTAGACCTCATACTTTTTGAATTCCGCGTTGTCGATGACCGTATTGGCCTTGCTTTCGAGATCTGTCGCCGAGGTGGTGAAGTTGTAGTCACTCTGAACCCAGGTGCCGCTCTTAAACTCGTGGCTAGGGTTCCAGGCGTTGACTATTCCGCCGGACACGCCGCCGGCCCGGTGCTCGACCTCCGGCTGAAGGGCCTCTTCATAGGCGCTTGCATTATCGGCAATCACCAGCGTGTGTTTACCCTGTTCATGTTTATGAAAATAGAACAGGCCAAAGCGTTCCATCAGTCGCGATACGAAGTTGTAATCGCTCTCGTTGAACTGCACGCAGTATTCAAGGGTCGGAAAGCTCGCGTTTGCTTTGATCTCGAAGTTGCTGAACCCGGCATCGGAAAAGACGTCCTCAATAATCTTGTCGACGGTCTTTTCCTGAAAAATCCGGCAATCGGAGGTCCGGGTCAAAAGCCAGAATTCGGGCACCACCTCTATGCGGTAGCTGTGAAGTCCCTGCCCCGCCGGCCCGCCGGAGGCAAAGCGTTTGACGATCCCATTGAACCAGCGGACCGCGCCATCCTGGTCAGGTATCTTGACGCTGAAGGAAACGGATTTTCCAAGCAGGTCCTTGGGATCGATCTCGGCGGTTTCCGAGAGAAGGTCGAGATCGAACCGAAAAAGACGGGACGACCGCTCTTCGCCCTCGAGACCGGATAGCAAAAGCACATCCTGCCCCAACGGACTCTCGATGGTCAGTAACCTGCCTTCTTGTTCCCAAGCCACGGTTGCTGCGGTGCCCCCAAGAGCAAAACGCGGTCCGAAGGATCAAAGCTCTTGATGATCACTGCGGAGGTGACGCGCTATGCGCTCTCTAAACCAATTGATGCGGAGCCAGTTTGCTTTTACGCGTGCGCAGCTAGCCAACAGACTCCGGCGCCGCTCTAACGACGCCTTGATTCCCTATAGCCGCCCTGCAGCTCGCCTTGCGGAAAAGCTCCGTCCGGCGAGCTGCAATCACGGGAAACCGGGTCAGACCTTCTTGGTCGTGGTCATATCGTAACCGGCAGGAATCGGCGATCCCGCTTTGTGCTTTTCATCGAACGGGGTGTACTTCATCTCGATCTTGGTGAAGTTCACGCTAACCGATTCACTGGGGCGATCACCGCCACTGCTGACGCTGTAGCCGGAGACCAGAGCGTTCGTCAGTTCATAAGTCAGGTAGAGATCTCCCGGGCTGCCCGTGCTCACCAGATGGATCTCGACCTTTTTGCCCGCGGCGCCCGTGGTCGCTTCGGTAAAGAGGTGCGGAGACGAGGCGTCCAGTTCCTTCGAGAAGGTGACTTCACTGACCGAGGGTTCCGAGGCTTCGCGGCCGGAGGTTTGGCCGGTGCTCGTCATAATCGCACGGCCGGTGCCCCATTGAAGCGAATTGACCTGGATCCACTTCTTGTGCTTGTCGTGAGTCGCATCGCCATCGATACCATCATACTTTACGTAAATCGCCATGGTCTTCCTACCTCCAGTACATCGTTGTGATTAGCTTTTCGTTGCGAATCTTCTAAGCAAAAACCCGCGTTAATTGCGGCTCAAAATACGATGGGAATATTTACCCGATACGGTACTCAAAGCCACCACTTTCGTCTACCGAAACACTCACATCCGTGATTTCTCCGCCCTCTGCCATGCGCTCCAGAAACAGTGCCGACATCTCCGGCAGCATGGTTCGGGAAAGAATGTGCTCGATGTTCCGCGCGCCGCTCTCGTTCTCCTTGCAGCGCTCGGCAATCGAGTCGATCAAGGCCTCGTCATAGCTGAATTCCGCCTTGTAGTTTTCGCGAACCCGGGCCGCAACCCGGTCCAGTTGCAGCTTTACAATTCCTTTGATCACCTCGTCGCTCAGCGGGAAGTAGGGAACCAGTGTCACGCGGCCGAGAAAGGCCGGCTTGAAGACCTTCAGCAATTCAGGGCGTAAAGCCTCGGCCAGTCCCGCTTCATCCGGCATGGTTTCCGGGTCGTCGCAAAGCCCGGCGATCGTGTCCGTACCGGCATTCGATGTCATGATGATGACGGTATTCTTGAAGTCGATGTCCCGGCCTTCGCCGTCGCGCAGCATGCCTTTGTCAAAGAGCTGATAGAAGACATCCTGCACGCCCGCGTGCGCCTTCTCCATCTCATCGAAGAGGATCACGCTGTAGGGCCGCCGCCGGACCGCTTCGGTCAAGACACCGCCCTCGCCGTAGCCGACATACCCGGGCGGCGATCCCATCAGGGTCGAGACCTTATGCTCTTCCTTGAACTCGGACATATTGATCGTCGTGACGTTCTGCTCTCCGCCATACAACAGCTCGGCCAGCGAGAGTGCGGTCTCGGTTTTACCCACACCGCTGGTACCGCAAAAGAGGAACACCCCGATCGGCTTGCGCGGATCGGTCAGCTTGGCGCGGGAGGTCCGCATGGCCTGCGCAATGGCGTCCAGGGCATGGGACTGTCCGATAATCCGCTTCTCGAGATCTTCCTTGATGTTAAGCACCTGCCGGATCTCGTTGGAGACCATTCGGCCAACCGGAATCCCGGTCCAGGTTGCAACCACAGCCGCCACCGCCTGGCCGTCGACGCAAACCTGCAGCAAAGGTGCCTCGCCCTGCATTTCATCAAGCTGCGAGTTCAGCTCCGCGAGCTCAGCCAGCCAGGCCTTCATATCTTCTTCGGACGCCGGCTCCTGAGCTTCCCCTTCCAGATCGGCCGCTTCCTCGCCGTTGCCGGCATGCGCCCCTTCCAACTTGTCCCGTAGATCCCGAATCTGGCCAATCAGATCGCGTTCCTTGGACCAGCGCTCCTCGAGTTCAGCCAGCTCATCTCCGACCTTCTCTTTTTGCTCGGCAATCTCCGCGAGCTTCGCGGTATGTGCACCACCGGTCGCGGCCTCGCGCTCCAGGATCCCGCTTTCGACATCCAACTGCTCGAGTCTGCGCCGACGGTCCTCGATCTCAGGCGGTACCGCAGCCTGGCTCATATTCACACGGGCACAGGCGGTGTCCAGCAGGCTGACCGATTTGTCAGGCAGCTGCCGTCCCGGAATGTAGCGATGAGACAGACGCACGGCATCTATCACGGCTTCATCGAGAATGCGCACGCCGTGGTGCTTCTCCAGGGTCTCGACCAGCCCGCGCATCATCTCGATGGCGACCGCCTCCGTGGGCTCCTCGACCTTGACCACCTGAAAGCGCCGGGCGAGCGCCGCATCGCGTTCGAAGTACTTCTTGTATTCCGCCCAGGTGGTCGCCGCGATGGTGCGCAGCTCTCCGCGCGCCAAGGCCGGCTTGAGCAGATTGGCCGCGTCACCCTGCCCGGCCTGTCCGCCCGCACCGATCAGGGTATGGGCTTCGTCGATAAACATGATGATGGGTTTTGGAGAGGCCTTAACCTCTTCGATCACCGATTTCAGGCGGTTTTCAAATTCGCCTTTAACCCCTGCACCTGCCTGCAGCAATCCGAGATCCAAGGTATGCAGTGCCACATTCTGCAGCGCCGGCGGAACGTCACCCGACGCGAGACGCAGGGCAAAACCCTCCACCACCGCGGTCTTTCCGACACCCGCCTCGCCGGTCAGAATCGGATTGTTCTGACGCCTGCGGGTCAGGATGTCGACAATCTGGCGCACTTCCGGATCACGTCCCAGAACCGGGTCGATCTCGCCGTCCTTGGCGCGCTGGGTCAGGTTAATGGTGAACTGCGCCAGCGCTGTGCCACCGGCGGCACCCGTTGCGACGGCGGGCGCGTCGCTCCCGGGTTCACTGCTCTGTACCGCAGCCTCGCCGATCGCTTCGTCGCTGTCGGCGACGATCTTCATCATGTCCCGTTGCAGGTCTTCCACCGGAATGCGCGCAAACTGGGCCGAGGACTCCCGGGCGACAGGGGCAAGCCCGTCATCCAGAAGCAAGGCGCCAAGCAGGTGGCAGGAGCGGACTTTCGGTGCACCGTATTGCAGTGACGCGAGCACCCAGGCTTCACGCGCCAGCTTCACGACCTGCGGCGAAAGCGCCGGAGCCCGGCTGTTACCGGTCTTCATGGAATCGAGTACGCGGGTCAGGTCCGCGATCAGTCGCGATTCGTCGACCTCATAATGACGGAGCAAAAGCTGCAGATCGGAATTATTGCTCTCAAGCAGCTTGAGCAGCCAGTGTTCGATCTCGATGTTGTAGTGACTGCGGGAGAGAGTAAGGCCCGCGGCGCTTTCCAGGGACGTCCGGCAAATCCCATTCAACTTGCCGACAAGCGCCTTCAAATCCACTGCAGCCATCTGTCCCCCTTCTCGTGGCGCATAACTCGTTTGTATGCACTCGAATCCTGTTTTACGCCATTTTTTTTAAAACCGATAGCGCTATTTGCACAGTAACAAATTGAACGCCGTTCGACAGCCCTTTGTTTTCTCTCAGAACATGCCCAAAGCCTCCCAAATCGGCTTCTTTTTCGACAGCAGCTCCTGCAGTCTTTCCGATGCATGCCGCAGGTTGTTTTCGTGGCCTTCGACCGGCTGGCCATCTTTAATCAGACGCTCGCCACGAACTTCGTATGTTTTCCAGATGAAGGACGCGAAGGCACCCGGATCTCTGTCCAACCCCTCGCAGAGACCGAGGAAGACCAGCGTCTCCAAACTGGTGACCGGAACCGCACTCGCCAGATGCTGCGATGCCAGAGCGCTGGAAAGCTGAGCGTTCTCCGCGCGCGTCTGCTTGCAGAGCAAATGATTGAAGGACCGGAGAGACTGAGCTGCTTTCCCCGCTGCCGGTCCCGCCATCGGTTGCGCCTGATTGGACCCGATGAGAATGCCCGCGATCTCCTGCATGGTCGACTCAGGATGCTTTTGAATCGACGTCAGGGCCATCAGTTCGAACATCGTCTTCGGACCTTCGCTCAGCGCATCGAAGACCTCGCCGTAGACTTCGGCGGAGACCTCGATGTGGCCGCGCGGCGCAAGCACCTTTGTCGAAGCATCCGTCCGCGGGACCACCGTGGCAATTTGAAGTTCGGCAAAAAGCTGGTTCTGGCGTTCCCGGCTCATGCGGCGGGCACCGCGGACGAAAACGTCCTGCCGCAGGGTGCGCGAGAGGTAATAGTCCTTGAAGGTCTCGCGGATCTCCGGGATCTGCACCTGATTGAGAATCTCTTTCTGTTCGGGCGTCAGGGTGAGGTCCGGAAAATTCTCCAGCAGAATACAGGACGCCACGTAGGAGAGTTTGGCCGGCGCAAGGTCACGGGCCACATCCGCATGATAGAGCGGCGTCCAGTGAGCGTTGAGATATTCATGAGCCAGATACTGGCCCCCCTCGCCTTCCCAGGTCTTGATCAGATAGTCCAAACGTTTGTTATCCGCGAAAAAGTTCGCGCCGCTGTCGCGCAGTTCCGTCGCGAACTTCAGGGCTCGCTCCACCTGCATATCACTACGGCCCGGCATCAGGCGTGAAAACTCACTGAACATACGTTGCAGCGGGAGTCCCGCGGTCGTGTCGGGCATGGAGTTATAGCTGACATAAACGATGCCGCCGGGCTTCAGATAACGCGACAGGAAGGTGACGATGGCCGCCTTGTTCTCGTCGTTGATCCAACTGTAGACGCCGTGCATGGTGACGAAGTCGAACTGCGGCAGATTCTCGACGCGCCCCTGGGCAAAGTCCTCGAAGCCCGCCTCATGAAAAGTGATGTTGGTGAGGCCCGTCTCAGTGACCTGCCGGTCGGCGCGGGCGATATGGGCCGGGTTAAAATCCATAGCGTGAAATTCGCCCTGCGGATTGGCCGCCGCCAGCATAAGCGCCGTAAGGCCCTGCCCGCAACCCAGTTCGCAATAAGTGAACCCGCGTTCCAGCGAAACCGGCTCATAGCCGTTCAGCATGCAGGCGAAATTCAGATAGGCCGGTGCCTGCTGTTTGTAAAAGCCGGGCACATACTCGATGTCCGAGATATAGCCCGCGTCCCATGAACTCATTTACTTTTCCCGTTTATGCGTAGTTATCCAGCGAGAAGACCGCATCGGATACATCGCCGCGACGATCGTCTGTATTGATCCAGGTATTCCAGCCCAGTCTCGGGCCCGGCCCCTTGTCTCCGCCGCCCAGTTGAAGCGCCGGGACCTGATCGCCGCGCAACTTCAGCTGCACGTCAAAAGACTTGTCCGCGCCGACAAAAAGACGCGTCATCTGTGCAAGCTTTAGAAGCTCGTCTCCCTCGGGCATGAAGGCCACGAACTGATCGTAGCTCAGGGGCCCCAGGCGAATCCGGAAGCTGCTTTGCACATCCCAGACCCGCGAGCCGACAACTGCGTCGACACCCAGGCGGCAAAAACCCGGATCCATATGCGGATCGGCGGTCAGCGAGGTACACTCGTCCTCGGCCAGCGTGAGCCAGCGTCCCTGAAACTGGTCAATCTCGACCTTGCGCTCAAAGAAATCCGACAGTAGGGCCTCCAGGGCCACGGCGGACGGTGGGGAATGGCTCAAGTGTCCGCCATAATGCAGCAGCAGTTGGTCGTCGAAGGCCAGGCGTTTGCGCAGATTGGTCTCCCCGAAGCCGATCATGGCGTAGAGGCTCGAGGTCACCGGATCTTCCCGGTCACGACCCGCGCGCTCATAGACCTGCGGCAGGCGGTATTTTTCCCAGGCACGCAGGAACAGGGAAATCAGCCGGTGGTTAAAGAGGTCAAAGAAATCGCGCAGCGCCAGGTTTTTCCCGCGGGTCTCCCGAATCACGGTCTCGGTATAATGCGGCGGCAGGACACCGCTGGGTCCGGTAAGCCCCATGAAGCCGACGGTCATCTCGGGGGGCGGCGCAGGTTTCTCGCCTACGCCCCCGGTCTTGGACTCAGGCTTGGGCTGGACCAGCTTGCTGATTTCACTCGGTGGAAAATGCAGGGCCGGCAAGGCCCGAAAGCGGACGGCCTCCGATCCCGGCGGCGCATCCTCACCAACCGCACCACTGTTCGCGCTCCGGGCATCGTCGCCGCCCTTCGCTCCGCTTCGGCGCAAGGGTACCTGCTTCGCAGCTTCAAGCAACCGCACCGCCTGGAAAAAACCGAAGCGGTATGGTGCGCGAAACAGCTCGTCGATCAGAGAAGCGTCCGGTCGCCGGCTCTTGGGGGCCATTTTCGCAATACTCCTGAACGCCCCTTCACGCGGGCGGTCAAACGGGTAAATGAGTTGATCGAGCAGTAAAGGCCTAGAAAGCGCTCAAGCACCTGCGCCAAGAGAAAGAGGCCGCTGCTGGAAAAGCCTTTCTCGTCGAATTCGATCTCGACTTCCATGCCTCTGCAGACTCCCCCCACGCCCAGCGAAGCAGCGCGGGCGGCAACGCGCCGGTTCTTGACCGAAAGCACGGAATCGATCACGGCCCGGGTCTCGGCGGAGTCCCTGAAGTCATAGAGTTTCAGGATCTCACGCAGCGCGTCGGCGCCCTCCCCGCTTTCCGCATCCGTGATGGAAAGATGGTTCAAGCTGAGATGTGAGATGAGACGCCAGTAGCCTTTCGGTCCGGCAGGCGGCCGCAGGGTTTCGGTCGGCGCCGTGATACAGCTGAGCTTGGTGACCGGCGACGCCCCTTCGACCAGCCGCAGATAGGGATGCCCGCCACCGTATGGCAGCTTACCCGGCAGATCCCGGTTCAGACCTGTCATGCCGATCGAGAGAGTCCAATTGGCGGGCATGGAAGGCACGTAGTCCAAATCGACCAGGGACAGGTACACCTCCGTTCCCCGGTCGAACTGGCTGGCCGGCCGCCGCGCGCTGTGCCAGAACCGCAGATCCCGCCGGGGATCGCCGCTGTGCTTCAGCGAATAAAAGGGCGCGACCTCCGCCGTGTCACCATCCGGCGATGTCATGGAAACCGAATCGATGGAATAGACTTCGCTGACGCCTTCCCGCCGTGCGTCCGGCACAACCCTATACTCATGCGAGGTCTGGTTGAGCGAGATGGGCTCCGCGCGTTGCTTAAAGAGATTCACCATGGGCGTGCAGCCGAGCGCAAAGCTCTCTGCCGACACACTGCGCTCCAGGTCGCTCGAAGTCCGGTTCAGGTAGATGAAAACCTCGAGCTTGTTACCGGCATCAAGCAGGGTCTTGCCCTCCAGTGCCGTCAGATCGAAGAACAGGAACTTCTCGGGAAAGGCAAAATACTCCGTCAGCAGACGGTATCCGGCAAAGGATCTTGCCGGATAAGGCAAAAGCCCTTCATCGCGCCCGAAGCCTACAGGTTTGATCGCATCCGGCCCCAGGATGACCGGACTGGGATCCGAAACCCCGTCGGCCAGCGCAATCGAGATCGTATTGTTGAACAGCAGCTCGTGCAGCGGCAGGACCTGCTGCGGCTGCCCGCGCAGGAAGAAACGCAGGGACTCCGGCCCCAGCTTGGTAAAGCTCATCTCCTCGCTCAGGCACTTCAGACTCAGCCGCAGCACGGCGACCGCACCGGACCCGCGCGGATTGGCCGGGGCCACGAGAGGTCGCCCGGTCAGACTCGCGTTCTCGACGGTGATGGGCCAGAGCGTGGTGTCGTAGCAGGTGGTGAAGCAGCAACGCTCGCCACCGACAGGCTCCGTCTCGATCTCGGTTTGCCGGGGCACCTTGTAGGACCCGGTATGATCAGCCTGACAGTCGAACTTGACGATCGACATAGAGGGGATCGGCGCAAGATAGTGAGGATAGAGCGCCGAGATCAAGGAGTCGGTGAGCTCCGGAAAGTCATCGTCGATCTTGTGGCGAATGCGGGCGGTCAGATAGGCGAAGCCCTCGATCAAGCGCCCGACATGCGGATCCTCGACCGCATCGGCACTGAGGCGCAAACGCCCCGCGATCTTGGGATGCGCATCGGCAAACTCCGCCGCCAGCTTACGAACGTAAGTCAGTTCACGGTTATAGTATGGCAGCAGGTCATCAGCCATTGGGTTTGGTCACCGAGAAGTTTTGGGTCACAGGGTCCAGGCTGGAATCGAAGATCATCGACTCCGGTGTCGGGTCGGCAAAGACCAGAGCCTCGACCCTGAACCGCAGGGTCCGGTCCTGCGGTTCCGCGTTATCGAGCATGATGACTTTCAGGGACTGAAAGCGCGGTTCGTGCCGGCGGATCGCGACCTCGAGTTCACGGCAGAACTCCTCCCGGTCCTGTTGGGTCGCCACATTGATGCGCGTCACGTCCGGAATGCCGAAATTCAGCAGCGAACGATCCAATTCTTTCAGTCCCGACGGCCAGGAGAGATGGCGTTGGCGCGTATTGAGGAGAGCTTCGAGATCCCGCCGGATGGCATTGCGCAGCTCGGCCAGGGGCTGGCCGCGCGACTTCGGCCGGTCCTTGCTTTCGTCCGGATGCGCATCGAGCAAGCGGTCGAGCACCGACGGCAGGATGGGTTGATCGGGATCGAGACGCGCCATGGAGCCCTCAGCCCGCCGGAGTGAATTGCAGGGATTCCAGCTGCATCATCGGCACAACATCGTCACCGACCAGGAAGCAGCGCTGGCCAAGACCCCGTGCCGGGCTGCCCTCGCCGCCGACCCAATCGGAACTGCGTCCCAGCAGAACCTGATCGTCGATCACCTGCTCCGCGGTGCCGTGACCGGCGTCCAGGGCGTCGCTGGGCGGCAGGTAAATCGCGGGAATAAAGACGTCGCCATCCGGACCGTCGATCACATCGACCGACGCCCGGCGCCAGATCAGATCGATCGGCCGCTCCGGTGCGTGAAATTCCATTTCCCGCACCCGCGCCATCTCCACCCAGAAGTACTTTCCGGTGCTGGTCAGGACTTCGAAGAAGGATGCGGTCACATCGTCAAGATCTCGGAAATCATCGAAAGACTTGCCGTTGCAGGTTCCGTTCAAGCTCGACCGCGCGGCTTCCGCTTCCTCCAGAATTTTTGCCGCGCCAGCTGCATCGCCTTCCCGCAGCAGGGTCACGGCCTCCAGGTGCTTACTCAGCGCACCGGACGGCTGTTCGAGAAACTCAGGCACACGGCCGGCGGAGAAGAGTTCCCGGCGCGCCTGATCCGCGCGGATCAGCTGCCGGATCATGGCAACACCAACCGCGACATCCGGATTCTGCGTCGAAATCACATCCAGCAGTTTGTCGGCGCGCTCCAGATTGCCGGAGAAACACAGCAGTTCGGCCAGAAAACCCCGCCGCCCCTGATCGACCGGGTTCTTACGTACCTCGTCGTTCATGGCAGCTATGGCGTCCGCCAGATTACCCGCCTGATAAAGCTCCTTGGCACTTAAGGCCATCGTTCAATCCTTTCCAAAACCGCGTCACGCGGTGCCGACGCTTGAGAGTTCCGTCACGAGTCGAAATGACGTGATGACCTGATCGAGCTGTGCATGGGGTTGAAGGTGCACCGTACAACTATAGACGCCCGGACGTCCCGGCGTCTCCCGCACCGATACCCGGCCTTCCCGAAGAGGGTACTTGGCCTTTTGCCCCGGCGATGCCCCATCGACAGCCGAACAGTAGTTCAGCAGCCAGCGTTGCAGGAACTCCTCGCACTCCTCGGCAGTGACGAAAGAGCCGACCCGGTCCCGCCCCATGACCTTGACGTAATGGCTGAAGCGCGAAACGCAGAGGATATACTGCAGCATGGCCGAGAGCCGCGCGTTCACATTCGCGGAAGGCCGGTCATAGGTTTTCGGCCGTTGGACGGCCTGATTGCTGTAGAACACCGAGTATTCGCTGTTCGCGCATTTGCTCAAGGGAATGAAACCGAGATTGCTCAGCTCCATCTCCTGTGTTTCCGAGACGGAGACGTCGGTCGAGTACTTGATCGCAATCCCCCTGCGGTCGGTATCGAAACTCTGCACGGTCAGTCCCGGAACCAGGCCGTAACCGACCACATCGCGCGCGGCGCCGCGGATGTCCGCGAACCAGCCGCTGTCAAAGAAATTTCTGATCAGGATGCCGCCAAAGGCATAGGCCGCGCTTCCCCAGAGATAGCGGCTGTCGCTATTGCCCGAGACAGCCTCATTGTAACGGAACCCGCAGTCCGGTGCGGCCCCGTCTTTATAGGGCAGCCGCATGAGGATCCTGGGCAGGGTCACTCCGAGAAAGCGCGCATCCTCCAATTCACGCAGGGAACGCCAGCGATCGTATTCCGGCTGCTGAAACACAACCCCGAGATCGATCGGTGTCCCCAGATCCCGAAAGCTGTCCAGGCCCAGCAATTCCGGCGCCGCCCCCACGATCAGGGGCGCAAAGGCCGCTGCCGAGACCTGCGCGAGGGACTTCAGCGTCGAGACGTCGTCCGTCGGATGATCCCTGCCGCGCTTATGACGGACTTCATAATCGCCAATCAGCACGCCATAAGGCTCGCCGCCCGGCATGCCGAACTCATTCTCGTAGACTTTGGTGAAGAGCTGGCTTTGATCGAATTCGATCGCGCGCTCCATATCGCGCGTCACCTCGGCCCAGGAGATATCCAGAACCTTGATTTTGACCCCGGCTTCTTCGTCGGCCTGCTCGACCAGGTAGTCGATGCCGCGCCAGGAGGCTTCCAGTTTTTGAAACCTGGGATGATGCAGGATGGCATCGACCTGTTCCGACAACAGCCCGTCCAGATAAGCGATATCCCGGTCCAGCGCCGCGAGGATCGCCTCCCGGTCGTAGGGCGGTTGCAGCAGCTTGCCGTCTCCGAACCAGAGACGCAGGCCCTGGATTGCGTGAGTGGTCGAGAGAAAAGCCTGCAGGCGGTCGCCATCGCCGTGCAGGCCGGTGGCCAGACTCGTACTGCCCACGGCCTCCGAACGCCGTTCGCGAAGCGCGGCGGAAACGCCGGCAAGCGTGACAGCAGCTTGAGTCATAACAGCAGTTTGGCCCGGCGGACGACAGCCTCATGCAGCGCCGGCGGCTGAAGGACTTCAGCCGACCGGTCGCTCTCACAGGATCTGTCCCCGCCGAACATTCCCCTAACCAGGCGTCATCAGCCGCCGATTTGAGGAATCTTGGCGACCATGCGCATAGAGGTCGTCAACTCTTCCATCTGCAGCCACGGACGCATCCAGGCCACGGCATTGTAGGAGCCCGGTGCGCCCGGAATTTCCTTCACCTGGACCTTGGCTTCGGCGAGAGGGTACTTCGCCTTCATTTCCTGACCCGAGCTGGCATTGCCGTTGACGTAGTTCAGGATCCAGCGGTTCAGCCAGTCTTCACAGTCCGACGCCTCCATGAAGGAACCGATCTTGTCCCGCGCCATGATCTTCAGATAATGCGCGAAACGCGATGTGGCCATCATGTAGGGCAACCGAGCCGAGATCGCTGCGTTCGCCGTCGCTTCCGGACGGTCGTACTTCTTGGGTTTCTGCGCGGTCTGCGCACCGAAGAAGACCGCATAGTCGGTATTCTTGTAGTGACAGAGCGGCAGGAAGCCGAGCTTGCTGAGTTCAGCCTCGCGCCGGTCGGTGATGCCGATCTCTGTTGGGCACTTCTGATCCGGATCGCCGTCGTCGCTCATGAAGACATGGCTTGGCAGGTTATCTACCCGGCCGCCGCCTTCCGCGCCCCGGATGGCCGTGCACCAGCCGTACTGGGCGAAGGCATCGGTCATCTTCGTGCCCATGACGTAGGACGCATTCATCCAGGTGTACTCGTCATGCCCCATGGGCTTGGCGGCACCGTTCGCGTCCATCTCGCCTTCCTCGAAACCGAACGCCTCAACCGGTTTGGTGTTCTCACCGTAAGGCAGACGGGCCAGCACGCGCGGCATGACAAGGCTGACGAAGCGTGCATCCTCGCTTTCGCGGAAAGAACGCCATTTCGCGTACTCGATGGATTCGAAAATCTTCTCGAGATCACGCGGCTTGGAGAGTTCGTTGTAGTCGTCAAACCCGAAGAGCTTCGGACCGGCCGCCGAGATAAAGGGCGCGAAGGAGGCCGCGGCCACATTCGACATGCTGGTCAGCAACTCGACATCTTCCGGATGATTGGTGAATTCGTAGTCACCGATCAAAGCCCCAAAAGGCTCGCCGCCGGGCGTTCCGAATTCGTTTTCGTAGATCTTTTTGAAGGTCTGGCTCTGGTCGAACTCGACCGCCTTGCTGAGATCCTTGTAGAGATCACGTTTCGAGACATTCAACATCCGGATCTTGAGCGTGGCGCTGGTCTCGGAATTCATCACCAGGTGATGCAGTCCGCGCCAGGAACCTTCCAGCTTCTGAAATTTCTCGTTGTGCATGACGGCGGCCAGTTGCTTCGACATGGCCTTATCGATTTCTTCGATCGCCTGATTGAAGGTCACGGTCAGGTTCTTGCTGTAGCTGACCGTTCCCTTGAGGGCTTCCTCGGTCAGGGTCTTCAAGAGCTCCGTCGCGCGCTCCGGTTCAGTCTGCTTGGTCGCCCCGATTGCCTGCTCCAGCAGGCTGACTTCGCCTTCGGCCTCTGTTGTTTGGGCTTCGGCTTGGGCATCGGTTTCAGTCTGGCTCATTATTCTTTTCCTTTATCCGCGTCGCCTTCAGCCGCCTCATCGACGCCCAGTTCGCCTGAAAGTTCGGACAGCGCGTCCTTGTTCTGCAGAACACGCTCCAGCAGCGCTTCGAGATCTTCGGAGCGGTCCACCTTACTCATGAGATCGCGGAGCTGATTGCGGGTTTCCAGAAGTTTCTTGAGCGCCGGCACCTGCTCGACAACGGCACCCGGCTCGAAGTCCTCGATCGAACGGAACTTCAAATCAACGGCCATTTCGCTGTCATCACCCTTTAAGGTGTTTTCGACCTTCATCTGCAGACCGGGGTTGATCCGCCCCATGACCTGATTGAAGTTGTCGCGGTCGATCTGAACAAACTTGCGGTCTTTCAAGGATGCCAATGGTTCCGTCGGATCGCCGGAAAAATCGCCCATGACACCGACGATAAACGGCAGTTCCTTCTGAACGACGGCTCCTTCCGTTTCGACGTCGTAGCTGATGTGCACGCGTGGTTTGCGAACGCGCTCCAATTTACTGTGAATACTCGCCATGATCCCTGTCCTCAGTTGCTCGTACTATATGATTCGCCACGCTCGCGGCGCTCTATTCCACCATAACACCCGTGGCAGCCATAAAATTCCTGTCGGCAGCTTTACGTCTCGAAACTCATCCTAACACAAATTATCACAATCTTGTCCCCGCGGCTGCCGTTCTGCCGCCGTGCCGGAAAAAACTTTCCGCGCCGTACGTAACTCTGATCAATAGCCGTCATCAGCAGGCGGTGGCGCAATGCCGGCCCGCATCAGGAACCCGCGCCGCGCCTCGTCATCGGGAATCAGCTCAACCAGCAGATCCGACAGAGGCATGCGCGCACGGCGCACCATTTCCTCCAAACTGTAGGATAGTGTCGAGTGAGGTTCCGTCTTGCGGAAAAACTCAGCAACCTTCAGCAAGGTGTTGAAGGCGTCCTCCCGGCTCGCGATCGCGCCCGCGACAGCCGGCGCTGCGCCTGCCGCCGCGGCCGGCGCAGCGCCCTCACCGTCAGTTGCTGCCTCTGCCGCCGCCGGCGCGTCGGAGATCAGTTTGTCCTTCGCCAGAAATCCGATTTCGTCGCGGATGGTCTGCAACAGATTGCGGATGTTGGAGGACGGTGGCGAGTCCGCGCCGCACTTTTCATCCAGCGCAGCGCTCAGCTTCGCGAACGCCTCCATGGCGGCGTCAAGATCGGCGACCAGTTCACCGTAAAAAGACGCAGGGGACTCCGCGACGGCGCGCGTCATCTGTTCCATGGTCAAAGCGCCGGCGTCGATCCGGGCCTGACGTTTTTCTTCATCGGCGACCTTGGCAAGTTCACTGGCCTGCTCGTATTGCCAGAAGGCATAGGGCAGATCGCTGCTGCCCTGCGTGATCTGGACTTTTCTGATGGGCTGAATAAGCGTGCCGTCGCCACCATCACCATTCAGGCCGGTCACGGGTGCGACTTTGGTCTCGAGGCCGTCCTCGTCCTCGAGCGGATAGAGGCCATCCCAGAAATTTTCGACCATCCCATGCATCAGGCGGAACCCATCCCGCAGGCCGGCAAAGCCATGGGCGCGTAACAGCGCCTCGGTCAGCCAGGCCGCGATCTCCAGGTCCTTCGATCGGGTCGCGATAACATCGGGGGAAAGTTCGAGGATGGAACGCCACTCGTCGAGAAACCCGGCGGGTTCATCGTCCATCTCCATGTTCCGTTCGGCCGCCCGGGCAGCCGAGCGCGCGTCCTTGATCTGGTAGTAAACCGATGTCGGCGAAGCATCATCACGCAGGTTTTCACCGGCGGCGGCGTCCCCTTCGATCGGGGCCAGTAGAGCCTCAAAGTCCAAATTCTCTTGCGACGCCATAAACTCTTACTCGCCAAAGTCAGGAAAAAGACCAGCCGAAGCCGACCGCGCGGGAAAGTGTCTTGAAGCCATGCCGGGGCACCAAAGAATTCCAGTATGTAAGAGAAAAGTGGCAAAACCCCCAACCGGAAGGCTACGCCATACGCCGCTGACCGGCACGAATCCTTTCCCCGCAAGAGCCCGCACAAAGCCACTGCGAGGGGAATCACTGTCGTCGTGAACTCGCATCCCCATCCCTCAACACACGCGACACTATAGGCTTTTCAAGGTTTACGCCGAAGCGTTTCACCTCCGAAAAACACGTGTTCTTAATTTGCTTAGGAACAATAGTCTGGAAACCCGTGGATTTTCAATACTTTCCTCTTCTTCTTTGAGAAAGTGTTTTGATAGGGCGTGACTGTGCAAAGTCTGCGCAACGTCTGGCTGCAGCCCTGATCCTACAGCCTTTCATACCTGCCGATGCTGTGCATCCCCCCGCAAAGCAGGGAAGGAACAGATAAATTTGCAACATTCGAAAGCAAAAGTGACATCAATGTGAATGGAATTTGTAGACAGACGATAACCAAATGTTAACCATAATCCTTGTATCACAACTTTGCCACAGGCCCAGCTGATCAACGGACCCCAAAGATGATGAGTAGCTTATTCGCCCTTCCAGAGACTTTTGACCGGCCTGCACCGGCTGTTGCCAAGCCACGCCCGGGGAAAAAGACCGGCTTTGCAGTCAAAAGCCTCGTGTTTGGTGGGCTTCTGCTCGGTGCCGCGGCCTGTACGACTGCCACCACACCTCCCGCGAATACAGCCGAATCCATTATCGAATCCGCACTCTCCTCTTCTGTTCAACTCTTCACCGAGCGCGAAGATGGCCGCCGGCGCACCGGATCCGGCGTTGTTTTCGCGCTGGCCGGTGAACGTTCCTACATTGTCACCACGGCACATCTGCTGGAACCGCAGGTTCCGCAAAAGGTCTTCGTAGCTCTGCCTGGACATACGGAACGGACCGAAGCGCAAGTTCTCACCGTCAATGCGGAAAAGGACATCGCTCTTCTGGAAACAGCACCTCTTCACGTGAAGCCCGTGCATTTTCAAGAGGATGCCCGACTCGGCGAAAACATCTGGGTGGTCTCTTTTCCCTGGGGACGCCGTGTCACGGTGGTGAACGGCTTCGTCAGCCAGATCGCGCAAGAGACCGATAACCCCGCGTCGATTACACGCGGACCGATCAGTCTGATCGATGCGACCGTCAGCTACGGCACCAGCGGCGGCGGTGTCTTTAACGGCAAAACAGGAAATCTTTTGGGGATCGTGCGGGGCTACCGCACGGCAAAACTCTCGGTACCGGGCGGTAACGGTCAAAGTTTGAGCGTGCCGATCGCAGGCGAAACAACGGTCATTCCGATTTCGGATATCCGTTGTCAGTTAGAAGAAGCGCAACTGGCCCACCTGACACCAATCGACGACTGGGCCAGTCTTGACGATGGTGGTCTCGGCTGCCCCAAGGTCACAGCTTCGACGTCCGGTGCGACGAAAACCAACTAGCGCTTGGCTCCTCGCACCGTCTTTTCATTATATACACAAGCGCCAAGGGGCACGGGTCGTAAGACCCGTGCCCTCAGCGTCAGTGCGTCTGCTTACTGGGCAGGAGCAATCGACGTAGCGACGTTCTTGCCGTCCTGCTCTTCGTAAGAAACCGTGACTTCGGTTCCAGGAGCCAGGCCATCAAGAGGAACGCCCTCTACGACCTCAAAGGTCGTGCCGTCTTCGAGCGTCAGGGTGCTGGTTCCAGGATCGGCCATGGCGATGCGACCGGAAGCTTCTGCTGCATGCGCCGCGCCAGCGAAACCCAAGAACGCGAAGACGGAGAGAGCAGTGATTAACTTTTTCATAGTCTGTATCCCAATTTGGTTACGGATTGCAATTAGTTGCGTGATTAAATCTATGTCCGGCAGCAACAAGCGTGAAGGGACAAGATCCGGCCAAAATTGTGTCAGCGAAAGGCTACATCCACAGGGCTGTGACCGCTTCGGGGCACGCCCTTTTTCATCCTTTGCATGAACGCTGGAATTCAGAGAAAAATACGCTAAACCAGTAGCTTGCTTAGGCGTCCTGAAGCCGCCTTCAACAAACCAATTGATTGAAGCTGCATGCGCTCCGTGAAGCGTGAAGACGGTCCCGACAGGGTCAAAGCCCCCCGCAGTGTCCCATCCCGCCCCAGCAACGCCACAGCAACCGCCGAGAGATCCGGGTTCCGCTCGCCGATCGAGAGGTAATATCCCGCCACCCGCACCTCCTTGCTGGTCTGATCCTGCGCTCCCGAGTAAGCCTGCAGGACATGCGCGGCGGCACCACGGTCCAAAGGCAGCCGCGCCCCCTCATCCAGATGATGCCTTACCGGATGTCCGGAGTTTTGGCGGTAGAGGCAGACCCGTTCAGATGCTTCCCGCACATAAAATGACGCCGTCTCACCCGTCGCTTCCACCAGCGTCCTCAGTTCAGGCCTGATGTGCTCACCGAGATCGAAGCTGCGTCTGTAGACGGATCCCAGGCGCCAGACGCTCGCTCCCAGCCGATAGAGCCCCGCTTCGTCCCGCGAGAGATACCCGAAACGCTCCAGCGACGCCGACAGCCGCAGGATGGTGCTCTTGTAGAGGCCGGTCTCCTCGGCCATCTGCGCCAGGCTCAGGGAGCGCCGTTCCTCACCGAAAGCCTCTAAAATGGAGAGCGCCCGCTCGACCGCCTCGACCCGCTGTTCCTTCATCTCCCCACTCCTTCTAGACCGCCTGCGTTCTGCCCATCTGCGTTCTGCCCATCTGCGTTCTGCCCACCAGAATAATAGAACATCGTTCTTGCACGCAGAACATGACCTTCATTAGCAATGAGCTCAACGTCGATCGTCTTTTCTTGAGGAATACGCGCTCATGTCTCCACTCTCCGGCGTCCGGGTTCTGGACCTGACCAATGTCCTGGCCGGTCCCTTCTGCTGTCACCAACTCGCGCACCTTGGTGCCGAGGTCATCAAGGTGGAGGTTCCCGGACGGGGAGATCTGGCCCGTCAGCTCGGCGCAGATTCGGAACTGAATCAAAAGCTTATGGGCGTTTCCTTTCTCGCTCAGAACGCGGGAAAGCAGTCCGTCACCCTGAACCTGAAGCGTGAGAAAGGCGTGGCCCTCTTGAAGCAGCTTGTGCGCACCGCCGACGTTCTGGTCGAAAACTTCCGGCCCGGCGTCATGGATCGCCTCGGTGTGGGTTGGGAGGTTCTTAGGGATGTGAACCCACGGCTCATCTACTGCGCGATTTCTGGTTTCGGCCAGGACGGGCCCTGGCGGGATCTGCCGGCCTATGACCAGATCGTCCAGGGCGTCTCCGGCGTCATGAGCATCACGGGCGACGCCGACACGGCTCCCTATCGGGTCGGCACACCGATCAGCGACACCATCGGCGGCCTGACGGCGGCCTTCGCGATCACTGCCGCCCTCCAGGGCCGCGACCGGCAGGGTGGCAGCTTCATCGATGTTTCGATGCTGGAGGCCACTCTGTCGACCATGGGCTGGGTTCTGTCGAACTGGCTGATCGCGGGGCAGCGGCCCAGCGCGAACGGCAACGAGAATTTTACCTCGGCGCCCTCGGGCACCTTCGCGACAGCCGACGGTCCGCTCAATGTTGCTGCCAACAAACAGGAACAGTGGGAGGTCCTCTGCCGCTTTCTCGAGCGGGAAGATCTGCTGCGGCATCCCGACTACATCACCCGCGAGGCCCGCAAGAACAACCGCGCGGCCTTGAAGTCGGAATTGGAAAAGTCCTTTAAAACCAAACCCGCAAGCTATTGGTCCGACGCGTTGAATCATCGCGGCGTACCTGCCGGCATGGTCCTGGAGGTTCCGGACATTCTGGCGCACCCGCAAATCGCGGACCGCGGCCTGCTCGCATCTTTCACGGCGGTTCCCGGCGCCGGGCGTGACATTCAGGTCGCGCGGACCGGTCTCAAGCTGAACGGCGTTCCGCCCGCCGTCACCGATCCCCCGCCCCGGCTCGGCGAACATAACGAAAAGGTCTATGGGGCACTCGGCCTGAGCAGGGCCGAGATCGAAAGCTTGAAGAAGGAGCAGGTGATATGAGCGATGTCAGCGACTGGTGGCGCACCTCGATCATAGACATGGCGCCGGGCCAAATTCGCATGCGCGGCCGCCCGATCGAAGAGCTGATCGGCACCATCAGCCTGCCGCAAATGATCTGGCTGATGACCCGGGGCGACCTGCCCAATGATGCGCAGGCCAAACTCCTGGAATGCGCCCTGGTCGCCGCCGTCGATCACGGCCCGCAGGCCCCCTCCATCGCGGCGGCGCGCATGGCGGTGACCTGCGGGCTCGGCCTCAACGGCGCGCTGGCGTCGGCGGTCAACATGCTCGACGACGTCCACGGCGGTGCCGGTGAACAGGCCGTCGAGCTCTATCACCGGATTGACGCGGCCATAGACCAAGGATCCGGCCTCACCGATGCGGTGGCAGCCGCTATCGCGCACTGGCAATCTGAAAGAAGCAAATATGTTCCAGGCTTCGGCCATCGCTTTCACAAGCCGCGCGATCCCCGCGCGCCGCGCCTGCTCGCGCTTGTCGAAGAGGCGGCAAAAGCCGGAACGGTATCCGGGCGTTTCGGGACCATCGCCCAGTCCGTTCAGGACTTCCTGGAGCAGAAGGCCTGCAAGCCGGTGCCCATGAACATCGACGGCGCAACAGCGGTGATCTTCGCCGAGTTGGGCTTTGCACCGCCCCTGGCCCGCGGCTTGTTCTGTCTCTCGCGCTCAATCGGCATCGTCGCCCATGCCTGGGAGCAGATGGAACAGGGCGGACGCAATAAAGGGCCGACACCGCCTGGATATCGCTGGACCTACGGGGGCAAAAATCCGATCGATTGAAGGCGAGAAAACCTGAGCTTCTTAAAAGCGCTCGTCCGGCACATTCAGCATAAGGCACATGTGGGAGTTTGAGGCGATATGCTGTATCGGCTTAAGCACCAGTCTTCTGGATCGCCCAGAGTGCCGGGACCACCGGGCCGTCCATCAGAGCAACTTCCTCAATCTGCCTGGCCACATATTGTTCGATCTCCTCTTTGAGCTCCGGGTGCCGTTCCGTAAGGGCTGCGGCGCGCTTGGGGATGGTCTCCAGCGCGAGATCATTGAAGCGGCTTATGGCCGGGCTCTGTATCCGCCGGGCAACGATTGCATCGCCGGACTCTGTCAGCCCGGCCTCCATAGCTTCTTGTGCGGGATAAGCCTCATAATCCGCCGTTGGCGGCAAGCCGTCTTCCAGATAGCCATCGCCGATGATGATCCAGCCGCCATCGCGCACGACGGCGCGAAGCATGCTCACCGTCTTGGCGGAATCGCCAAGCAGCGGTCCGATGGCGATCATCAGAACGGCGTCATAGCGTGCCGATTGGGCAAGCGGCTCGCGCAGATCGGCCGCGATAAAGCTGCAGCGATGCCCCAGTCCGGCCTCTTTCGCCGACTGCCGCGCGATCTCGATGAATGGCGGATGACCGTCTACGCCCGTGACCTTCGCATCGAAAGCGCGCGCCACCCGGATGGCTATATCGCCGCGCCCGCATCCGAGGTCCAGCACAGTGCCACCGTTTGGAAAGCCGACCTCTCTCAACATCTCTAAAACGTCGTCTTCCCCGCCGCTCAAGGACGGCAGGTCCTGAAGCAGATACGGCAAGTGCGGCAGCAGGCACTCCGGCGCCTCCATCGCGTAAGCCACTTCGCTCAGCAGGGTCTTCGTCACAGTCGCTCTCCGTGCGCGCGTTACTCTTCGGGTTCAGATCCGCCCGTATGAGGCGGAACACATCGTGAAGGTCTCATTGTGGTGCAGAGACTCGACCCTGCGGAATCCTGCAGATTGCCGCATGCGCGCGTCGGGTCACGGATGGTCCTCCGCCATGCCTGAGCAGCGCACAGGATCGCCATGAAGAGAAGGCGGCCCGCAAGCTGGGGCCACGAAGAGCGACGTCACCCAGGCCGCTGACTTTACATGTTCTTTTCGAACTCGACGACGACCGAGCCGAATATGCCGAAGTCCGCATGAACGACGTCCCCGGGCTGTACCAGGTCCAAGCCGGTGCAAGTGCCCGTGGCGACAATTTCTCCAGCTCTGAGGTCCACGCGCCGATTGGACTGACGGTTCACGAGCCAGAGCAAGACGTTAAGCGGATTCCCCAAGGCCCGGCTGCCCGTCCCGCTTCCACGAAGATCGCCGTTGACCGTCATCGTGACGCCGTGCTCGCGTAAATCCTGTCCGGTGAATTTCATCCAGTTCCCAGTGACAAGCGCGATATTCACACCGCCGTCCGCGGTCGTAAGCAACCTGCCTTTGCCCTCAAGTCCACCGGAAAAGCGGGTTCCAACGACCTCGATCGCTCCGGCCACGCCATCGATTGCATCGGCAATTTCAGCCAGGCTGTACTGCTCAGCACGCCAGGGAAGATCCCGGCCAATGCGAAAGCCGAACTCTCCCTCCACTGCGGGCATTTGCTCCGGAACAATCTTAATCCGGGCGGGGCTTTTCTGTACAAAGGGCGCCAAGAGAACGCCCATGCCGGGCTCGTCCGTAGAGAGGAGCCGCTGGGCCTCCTTGCTGGTCGAACCTACTTTGTAGCCGCATCGGGCTAACCCGCTCAGTTCCACGATAGCTTCCTGCACTTCATAGGCTTCACCGAGCGTCTTTGGCAGGTCACTTCTCGTGGCATCAAGGGTGTGCCCGAGGCGTCGCGCTTCCCAAAGCTCACGGGCCAGGTCGCTCAAAACATCCCCCGATAAAACTGCACTCACTCCAAACATCGTATTGAAAGCCTGGATGCCATTCAACGCTCCTCCGGCCGTCAAGACGTGCGGTGGAACTGAAGCTTCTGTAGGACGCAGTAAGACCTTGTCTTAAAAGACAAAAGCTTCTTACCGGACAGAAATTGAGAGAAGTTGGTCGGAGCGGCAGGATTCGAACCTGCGACCCCTTGGCCCCCAGCCAAGTGCGCTACCAGACTGCGCCACGCTCCGTACCGGAATTCTGGCGGAGCGTCTTGCGCTCCGGCCCTGCGAGCTGCAGGGAGGCTTTATATACTCTGGCGATATCGGCAACGCAATGGGCTGCAAAAGAAAATCTCATGCACGAAACGAGAAGGATAAGCGAGGCACTGATGCGCTGGCCACTCGCACAGGCAGGAGACGAGCCGCGACGGCGCAAAAGCCCTCAATGAGTCTCAGCGGCTTGCCGCCCGCAGCATGTCCCGCAGTTCGCTCAGTTCAGACAGGATGTCGTTAAGTTCGCTGGCCCTGGTCTTGGCGGCCGGCGGCGGTGTCAAGGGCAACTGAGCGGTTTCTTCAACCTCGGGCTCGAGTTTTCCGTGCCCCTCGCGAAGCAGCTTCTGGACGCCTTTGATGGTATAACCGTCGGTATAAAGCAGTTCGCGGATACGCCGCAAAAGATCAACATCTTCAGGACGATAATAGCGTCTGCCGCCACCTCGCTTTAAGGGTTTGACTTGTGTGAACTTAGTCTCCCAAAACCTCAGGACGTGTTGAGGCACGTCCAGGTCTTCCGAAACCTCACTGATGGTTCGGAAGGCGGCGTGGGACTTACCGGCAGAACGGCTTGCAGGCATAAAAAGCGGGACTCCTTGTCGGCGCCCCCTATCTACGTCAATGGCCCCTTACGGAAGACATTGCCCTACGACGACGACAGGGTTTTGTTTATTCGGTTTTTCAGCACATGCGAGGCACGAAACACCAAAACACGCCGTGGGAGAATGGGCACTTCTTCACCGGTTTTAGGATTGCGCCCGATACGTTGGCCCTTTTGCCGAACAGAGAAGCTTCCAAACGACGAAAGCTTCACCATTTCCCCTCGAACAAGAGCACTGGAAATTTCATTTAGTACCGTTTCCACGAGATCGGCAGACTCGTTTCGAGACAAACCGACTTCCTGGTAAACAGCTTCGCTCAAATCGGCGCGAGTTATTGTCGCCTCGGCCATTAGTCCCCTCCACTCCCCATTTTTTTCACGTTACCCCATCGCTCTCAAATCGTCAAACATTCAACGACTACTGATGGATGGGCGCCAAACTTTACACAGCTTCGCACCAAGTATGGTTAAGAGATTTACTTTGCAACAGTAATAGTAAGTCGCACACGCAACTGCCGGTCTACCAGCGGACCAGCGCGGAGCCCCAGGTGAAACCACCGCCCATGGCCTCCATCAGCACCAGATCTCCCGCTTTGATGCGACCGTCCCTGGTCGCCTCTACCAGCGCAAGTGGTATCGACGCCGCCGAGGTATTGGCATGCTTATCAACTGTTTTGACGACTCGGTCATCGGGAAGTTTTAAACGCCGCCCCATGGATTCGATGATGCGCAGGTTCGCCTGATGCGGCACCAGCCAGTCGATATCTTCGGCCGTCAGGTTATTCGTCTCCAGGGCTGTATCGATCGCTTCGGCCATCCGGACCACGGCGTGGCGGAAGACCTCCTTGCCTTCCATGCGCAGGTGACCTGCCGTTCCCGTCGTCGAGGGCCCGCCATCCACGTAAAGCGCATCGCGATGACGTCCGTCGGAATAGATGTGCGTCGAGAGGATCCCGCGGTCGTCGGTCGTCCCGGCCCCCTCTTCCGCCGAGAGCACCACGGCGCCGGCGCCGTCGCCGAACAGCACGCAGGTTCCGCGGTCTTCCCAATCGAGAATGCGGGAGAAAGTTTCCGCACCGATCACGATGGCGGTCTTGGCCTGGCCGCAACGGATAAAGTTATCCGCGATCGACATGGCATAGATAAAGCCGCTGCAGACCGCCTGAACGTCAAAGGCCGCGCCTCTGACCATGCCAAGACCTTCTTGAATACGGGTCGCGGTTGCGGGAAAGGTGTCGTCCGGCGTCGCCGTGGCGCAAATCACCAGATCCACGTCTTCGGCGCTCATACCGGCATCGTTCAGGGCATCTTTCGCCGCCTTGATGCCCAGGTGGGACGTATATTCCCCTTCCGCCGCAATCCGGCGCTCCCGGATACCGGTTCTCTGAGCGATCCATTCGTCGGAGGTATCGATGCGCTGAGCCAGTTCGGCGTTCGTGATTCTCTTTGCGGGAAGATAGGACCCGCAGCCCTTCACCTGAGATCTGATGGTCATGCTAACCCGATGGTTTATTAGACAGCGGCCGCCTGCGCTTCCGGTTCCTGGCGAGTGAGGGTCGAGAAGTCCGCCTGAATTTTCTCGATAACCCCGTGGTTTGCCATATCGATCGCGACGCCGATGGCATTGGCAAAACCGAGAGCGTCGGTTCCGCCATGGCTCTTGACCGCGATCCCGTTCAGACCGAGGAAAATCGCACCGTTGTAAACCCGGGGATCGACCCGCTTGCGCAGCTTGCGCATGGCCGAGCGCGCCAGAACATAACCGATGCCCGCAAAGAGTGAACTCTTGAAGGTCTGGCGGACATACTCATTGATCAGCTTGGCGGTGCCTTCTGCGGTCTTCAACGCAATGTTACCGGTGAAACCGTCGGTGACGATCACGTCGACGCTGCCTTTGGCGATGTCATCGCCTTCCACGAATCCGACAAACTCGCCGGGCAGATTGGCGCGGCGCAGGATTGCGCTGGCGTCCTGCAGGTACTCGTGCCCTTTGATGTCTTCCGAGCCGACGTTCAAGATGCCGTAGGAGGGCTGCAGGATCCCCAGGACACAGCGGGCAAAGACATTCCCCATGACCGCGAAGTCGACAATATTGTCCGCATCGCAGTTCAGGTTCGCGCCCAAATCCAGCATCACCGATTCGCCGCGTAAGGTCGGGAAGAAGGATGCAATCGCCGGCCGATCGACCCCGGGAAGGGTCTTGAGCACGAACTTGGCCATGGCCATCAGCGCGCCAGTGTTGCCGGCGGAGACGACGCCGGAGGCATTGCCGTCCTGCACCGCGTTGATCGCCAGGCGCATACTGGACTTTCGCCCGGCACGCAGCGCCACGGACGGCTTGTCGCCGCTGCGCACCACATCGTCGGTATGAATAAGCGTGGTTACCGCCTTCAGACGTTCCGAGCGATCAAGCAGAGGACCGACTTCGTCCTCACGCCCGTACATCAGAAAATCGACTTCGGGGAAACGTTCGCATGCCATTTCGGCACCATCAACGACTACGCGGGGTGCTGAATCTCCCCCCATCGCATCAAGTGCTATGGTCAAACGGTCGCTCACAAAACCTACTTTCGCCACACGTCAACAAGGACAATCGGCAAATTCAACGGTGCTGCAACCGCACTAAGCTTCGACCTCGGCGACTTCACGTCCGTCATAGTGTCCGCAAGACGCGCATACGTGGTGCGGTCTCTTCAGTTCACCACAGTTTGAGCACTCATGATAGCTGTTTGATGCGAGCGCATCATGGGCACGGCGCATGTTGCGGCGCGACGGGGAAATCTTACTCTTTGGAACAGCCATAGTTCTCTATCCATCTTTCACAGGGCTATCAACGGGCCGGCGGATGAGCGCGGAGCCGTTTCATAGCTAAATTATAGTCTTGCGGCAAGCCCGACCGGTCTAATCTTTACCGTCTTTTTCACCGCTTTTCAGTGCTTCGAGAACCGCGAAGGGATTAACCTTCCCGGCACTCCCGCTTGTCTCGTCGTCATCACTTTCGGCGCCATCCGGACCACCGGAAGAAAAAACCTCTCCCTCGGATGCCAGGCCCTGCGCCCTGGGGTAGGGGCTTATCGCCACGGAGAGTTGCTGCGCAACCGCCTCTCCAACGTCTATGCCCCTTGGCCCCGCAGGTTCCGGCGGATCATCGGCCTCCGGGTCAATCATAACCTCCAACCCGGCGCTCTCCGCCGAGTCCAGGGCAGCTTGGGCCGGATCCAGCGTAAAGCGCAGAACAAACTGCTCCTCCAGCGTTTCGGTCACCGGCTCCAGTGTCACCACGCAAGGCTGCTCAACTTCCGCCTTTAGCCGGCCTTCAAGCACGACAATGTGACTTCGGCCCTTCCGGCGCAAAACAACGTCGGCGGTAACATCTCGAACAGCTGTCACCCCAAAGCGTTGCGCCAGAGCGGCAGATTCCTCCGTATTAGGAGAAAAACTGCGTTCAATAACCCCCGGTTTCAAGTCTTCGGCCGTGACCAAACGGCTAAATTCGACAGAATCCTGCCCGTCACCGGCTTCCACAGAGTCCGCTTTCACCGCTACGCCTTTGAATTTATCCGCAGAAAGCGGCGCACATTAGGGGGACAGCCTATCCCGGTCAACGCCTTTTTACCGCTGATTTCAGAAGAAAACCAACGACTCGGGCATCAAGGCCCCATCGGTCCGGTTTCGCGTGGAAATTCGCGCTCAGGCCGCGGTTCCCGATCCAGGCAGGTCTTCGGGAGGCCTTGGAAATACCACACTGCCCTGCAGCAACTGCTCCATGTCCTGCCCGGCAAGCTCCGCCGCAACCGTCTTCGCATAGGCCGCAACGGCATCGAGCTGCGCCGGACTGGCCTCAGTCGTGCCGAAGAGGTTGCGCTCCAATGCTGCCTTGAGGGCTGCATCGCCCTCCTTTAGGCCCGATTCGTAGGCTGAAATCCGGCCATAAAAGGCCTGCACCATGGTTTTGATCCTAGTGCCGACCCCAACATCGCCCACCCCCATCTCGCGCAGACTCAGGTCCATGTCCATGAAGAGCAGGTCAAACAGGGCCTGCGACAGATCTGAGCTTCGTTGAGGTTCCTTCTTAAGGCGGTTCATAACCAGAAAAGCATGCAAAACGATCAGATCGAAACGCCCGTCAACGCTGTCCGGAACGCCGCAACGGTCATAGAATACCGGTTGGCGTGCCTGCAGAACGACCGATTCGTAAAGCGCCCGCGCTGGCCCTTCCAGGGGATCCCGGCCAAAAAACCTGCCTAAAACCATGATTTCTCTACCTTGGCACTGGGTTTCACGCTTCACGCGGCGGCGGCGACGCGATATAAAGCGAACGGAATTATTGAAATGCCTGTCTTTGCCTCCTTTATCAAGATTCGTGAGACGGGGGCAAACCGGCTAAAAATACGAAGATAGGGCTGGCAGCTCTTTTTCAACCCGTTTGTGAATTGACCGGCGAAACCAATGCGACGCAAAACACACAAAATCTCTGGATCAACACGTGCTGCCTTCATGGCCTCGAGCTGTGCGGTCGGACTGCTTCTGCTCTCCGGCTGTTCGAACAATATCCAGGTTCGCGGCAACCTGCCCGATCCCGAAATCGTTGGAGAGATCGAGACCGGAGTCCATTCGCGGCGTCAGGTCGCCGAACGCCTCGGGTCGCCCTCCGCCATTTCGACTTTCGAAGACCGCAAATGGTACTACGTCGGTCAAAAGACCACGCAGTTTGCCTTCTTTGAACCCGAGGTCCTGGAACGCAATGTCCTGGTCGTTACCTTTGACGGCACCGGGAAAGTCGATGAAACCAAGGCTTACACGCTGGCGGATGGACAGGTCGTGGATGTTGTAAGCCGGACGACACCGACCGAAGGCCGAGAACTGACGCTGTTGCAGCAGATCTTCGGCAACCTCGGCAGCAACGTTCCCGGTTCCATTCTCGGCGGCGGAACCGAGAGCCAGCGGCCAAGGTAAGTCCTTCAAAAAAAGCCGCGGGAAAGTCCTTTAGGGAAAAGCGCCCACGGCGATTGTCCTGACCTGGTCAAGGATGCTTAGACGGCATTAAGCGGTATCTTCAGATAGGAGATTCCGTTGCTCTCTTCCTTCGGCAGCGCACCGGCCCGGATATTGACCTGAATTGATGGCAGCAACAGCTCCGGCATACTGAGGCAGGCATCCCGCTCGGTCCGAAAACCGATAAACTCCTCCCGGCTTCGGTTCGCGCCGACGTGAATGTTCTCCGCCCGCTGTTTTGCAACAGTGGTCTCCCAGGCATACGCCCGGCCGTTCGGGCCGTAGTCATGACACATGAAGAGCCGGGTTTCGTCCGGCAGCGCCAGAATACGATGGATGGAATCGTAAAGGACACTGGCGTCACCTCCAGGAAAGTCGACGCGTGCGGTCCCGAAGTCCGGCATAAAGAGCGTATCCCCCACGAAGGCGGCATCCCCGAAAAGGTATGTGACGCAGGCGGGCGTATGACCGGGCGTCCAAAGAACCCTGCCCTCGAGTTTGCCCAGTTTGAACCGCGCCTCATCTTCGAAGAGCCGGTCAAACTGCGAGCCATCGACCGGGAAAGACGCTTCCAGGTGATAGAGGTCCTTAAAGACAGACTGCACGGCCACGATGTTGGCGCCCACACCGATGCTGCTGCCGAGCTTTCCCTTCAGGTAGCTGCCGGCTGAGAGGTGATCCGCATGCGCATGAGTCTCGAGGATCCACTCCACCTTGAGGTTCTCGCCACGAACATAAGCGAGGATCGCATCGGCTGCAGTGGTCGCCGTCCTGCCGGCTTTAGGGTCATAGTCCAGCACCGGATCAATAATTGCACAGGCCGGTCCATCAGCTTCGGCAACCACATAGCTGACCGTGTTGGTTCCGTCATGGAAAAACCCCTTCACCCTCGGGTTCATGCAATCACTCCCAGTTAGCTGTTCTGATATTCAACACATATGTTCTCTTTTGCAGAGGCATCAATGCAAATCATTTTGAAGACCCCCGGTTTCCCGAAACCAGGGAGCCCTTAAAAGAAAACCCCGGCACCTAGATCCTTGAAGAACCTCGGTGCCAGGGTTTGATCGCTGCTTTTTATCGCCGCGCTTTAGCTCTGCGCCCCATAGGCCGGAGCGGGCAGAGTGAGGCCTTTAGCCCGCGAGAGCCGCCAGAAGCATCAAGGCCACGATATTGGTGATCTTGATCATCGGGTTAACGGCGGGACCAGCGGTATCCTTGTAGGGATCGCCGACCGTATCGCCGGTTACGGCAGCCTTATGAGCCTCCGAGCCCTTACCGCCGTGATTGCCGTCCTCGATGTACTTCTTGGCGTTATCCCAAGCGCCGCCGCCGGCGGTCATGGAGATCGCCACGAAGATACCGGTCACGATCACGCCCAGCAGCATGGCGCCCAGCGCCGAGAGAGCGGCGGCCTGTCCCGCGATCGCACTGATCACGAAATAGAGCACGATCGGCGAGAGCACCGGCAGCATCGAAGGAATGATCATTTCCTTGATCGCGGCCTTGGTCAGCAGGTCGACGCAGGTGCCGTATTCCGGCTTGCCCGTGCCTTCCATGATGCCCGGGATCTCCTTGAACTGACGGCGCACCTCGATCACCACGGACCCGGCGGCGCGGCCAACAGCGGTCATGCCCATTGCGCCAAAGAGGTACGGCAGAAGGCCGCCCATGAAGAGGCCAACCACCACGTAGGGATTGGAAAGCGAGAAGTCGACGCCATCCGCCTGAATCGCACCGGTTTCAATAAAGTGTTCCAGGTCGGCGGTGTAGGCTCCGAAGAGGATCAACGCACCCAGACCGGCGGAACCGATGGCATAGCCCTTGGTCACGGCCTTGGTCGTGTTGCCGACCGCATCCAGCGCGTCGGTGGTCTTACGCACCGAGTCGTCCAGTTCGGCCATTTCGGCGATACCACCGGCATTGTCGGTCACCGGTCCGTAGGCATCGAGCGCAACCACCATACCGGCCAAAGCCAGCATGGTCGTGACCGCGATGGCAATACCCATGATACCGGCCAGGAGGTAGGTCACGATGATACCGGCCACGATGATCAGAGCGGGAATAGCAGTCGCTTCCATGGAAACGGCCAGTCCCTGGATCACGTTGGTGCCGTGCCCGGTCACCGATGCTTCGGCCACAGAGCGCACCGGGCGGTATTCGGTGCTGGTGTAGTATTCGGTCACCCAGATCAGGGCCCCTGTGATCACCAGTCCGGCGATGCCGCAGAAGAAGAGGTCGCTGCCGGTAAATTCGACCGCGTCAACGGTAAAGGACGTCCCCGTACCAAGCACCCAGTCGGTAACGAACCAAAGCCCGATCGCCGAGAAGACTGCCGAAGCAATGAAGCCCTTGTAGAGTGCGCCCATGATGTTCTCGCTGGCGCCGAGCCGGACAAAGAACGTGCCGATGACCGATGCAATGATGCAGACGCCGCCAATCACCAGCGGATAGACCATCATCGAGGCCATAACGTCGGTTCCGGCGAAGAAAATCGAGGCCAGCACCATGGTGGCCACGATGGTCACCACATAGGTCTCGAAAAGATCCGCGGCCATACCGGCGCAGTCACCGACGTTGTCGCCGACGTTATCGGCGATCACGGCGGGATTGCGGGGATCGTCCTCGGGAATACCGGCTTCGACCTTACCCACCAGATCGGCGCCCACGTCGGCGCCCTTGGTAAAGATACCGCCGCCGAGACGGGCGAAGATCGAGATCAGCGAAGCGCCGAAGCCCAGGGCCACCAGGGGAACGATCAGATGGCGGTCTTCGAAGCCCATGCTCAAGAGGATCGCGTAGTAGCCTGCAACCGCGAGCAGCGCGAGGCCTGCGACCAGCATGCCGGTCACCGCGCCGGAGCGGAAAGCGACACTCAGCCCCTCGGCGAGACTCTTGCGCGCGGCTTCGGCCGTCCGCACGTTGGCGCGGACCGAGACGTTCATGCCGATGTAGCCGGTCAGACCCGAGAGAACGGCACCGATCAGAAAGCCGATCCCGTCAGCGATCCCGAAGACCAGCCAGAGGACAAAGAAGATTACAACGCCGACCATAGCGATGGCCCGGTACTGACGATTTAGATAGGCTTGCGCGCCTTCCTGGATCGCGGCAGCAATTTCCTGCATCCGCGCCGTTCCGGCATCGGCGGCCAGGACAGAACGCGCCGCCCAAATTCCATAGAGCAGTGCGAACACACCGCAGCCTATGGAGACCAATAACTCTGTCGACATTTAAGGACATTCCCCCATATTGAATGATCCGACTCGGACGGTCGGTAAAGGCTTGTTGTCGGCGGCAAAGACGCCGAATTGCGCGGAAAGGTGCCAGAATCGCGTAACGATGGCAACACCTTGTCCTTGGAGCGCCGGAGAGGCGCATTCACCTCCTGGAAATCAGTGCTGCGGGACCGCCGAGCGCCTGTGACGCCAAAACCACAGCGCCGCCAGATTAACCAGCAATACGGGGACCAGAACGCCCAGATTGACCACGTTCCAGCCGAAGGCGTGAAGCAAGGCCCCTGAGCTCAGCGCGGTCACCGCGACAGTCCCGAAAGTCAGGAATTCGTTCAGGGCCTGGACCTTCCCGCGTTCTTCCGGCCTGTGCGTGGAGGTCAGCAGGACGCTCCCGCCGACGTAGAGAAAGTTCCACCCAAGCCCCAGCATCACCAGCGCACTCCAGAACTGGAAGACCTCGACGCCCGAGAGATTGATCGCGATACAGGCCAGTATCAGCGTTCCGCCGGTCATGAGGATCGGCTCGACGCCAAATCGCCGCACCAGACTGCCCGTGAAGAACGAGGGAGCGAACATACCCAGGACATGCCACTGAATGACAAAGGCGGAGTCCGAGAATTCGTGATTGCAGGCCAGCATGGCCAGCGGCGTCGCCGTCATGATCAGGTTCATGGAGCCGTAGCCGATCATGCCGGCGAGCACCGCCACGATAAAGGCCGGCTGGCGTGCAATCTCGGACAGTGGCCGCCCGCCCGCGCTTGCCGTTTCGGGCTTCAGGTTCGGGATCCTTATGAACTGAACGATCAACAGCACCAGGAACGACAGTCCGGAGACCACAAGGAAGCTGCCTGCGAAGAAAATCGGTGCAAAGAGATCCCGTGACCATTTTGCCAGTTCCGGCCCGGCAATGGCGGCGACGATGCCGCCGGCCAGCACGAGCGAGATCGCCCGCGCCTTCCCCTCCGGCCGCGCCGCATCGGCGGCGGCAAAGCGGTAATAGGAGGCATGAGCCGCGAACGCGCCGTAGATCAATGAGCCCGCGCAATAGAGCATGAAACTTCGATCGAAGACGGCGAGCGAACAAATCACGCCGGCGAGGATCCCGATAACCGCACCTTGACTGAAACCATAGCGGCGCCCGTAACGGGACATCATGAAGGAGGCCGGAACGGTCGTCGCCATAATCCCAACGAACTGGAGCGCGAACGGCAGGGTCGCCAGGGAGGGATCAGGGGCGAGATTCTGCCCGACCAGCGCTGCAATCGCGACCATCAGCACGTTGCAACAGTTGGCCAGAGCCTGACAAGCGGCCAGCAGGCCCACGTTGCGCATGTTCGAATCTCGGAGCATCCAGCGACAATAAAGGCCTGATCCGGGCGGGCAAGCCCGGAGATCAAGCTGTGACAATTTACGCCACGGCAATTTCCGCGAAACCTGGGACCTATTGAATCCGCAAAAGCCCCTGCATCACCTGAACGCAGTTTCCGGAGATTTTGACCTCCACGGCGCGTCCGCCCTTTTTGGTGACTCTAAGTCCTATTTTGCTTGGGCGTCCCATTTCCACACCCTGCGCGATATCGATCTCGATAACGCCATCGGCTTGGGGATCCTGCGTCGCCAGATATGCGCCCAGCGCTGCGGACGCACTGCCGGTGGCCGGGTCTTCGAAGTTCCCGCTCAGGGGTGCGAACATCCGCGCCTGCAGCCGCGCGATGCCCTGCCCCAGACGCGCATAGACGAAGGCGGAGAAGCGCCCGGAGAGATCAACGAACCCGTAGCTCCGGGCCGCCGTCGAAAAAGCATCGAAATGAGCCCGGGTCTTTGCCAGAGACTCCAGACTGACTTCCGCGGCATAGAACGGCAGGCCGACGGACACACTGACGGGAACGTGGTTTTCCGAGAGAATTTCGCTGGGCTCCAGCCCGATACAGGCGGCGATTGCGGCCGGGTCAATCGGATTGCCGACAACCAGTTCCTGAGGCGCGGTTATCGCGGCCCCGGTGACCCTCTGCCCGTCTTCGATCAGCGTGACATCAACCAGTCCCGCCTTCTCCTCGAAGCGCATCGTCCGGCCGGGGCGCGCGCCAAAGACGTCCTCCTGCTGTGCGAGCACAAAGGCCGTACCGACATTGGGATGACCGGCAAAGGGGACCTCCTGAGCCCGGGTGAAAATACGGACCTGCGCCGTGTTTACCGGATCGGCGGGCGGCAGAACGAAAGTCGTCTCGGCGAAATTGAACTCCGCCGCGATCTGCTGCATCTGCGACGTCTCAAGGCCGCGGGCGTCGGTAATCACGGCCAGTTGGTTGCCGCCGAACTGTTTTCCCGTGAAGACGTCGACCACGACGTATGGCACTTCGAGCATCTCAACCGCTCCCCTGCTTACGCCACCTGTTGCCGGCCCTCCAGAGCTTAGACAGACCTGAGGACAGGGCGGCGCCAAAACTGAATGCCTGTTTATAGATCCGACCCGGCGGAGGCAGGCAAGCGTGCAAATGTCATGGTGACAATTTCTTCGGGAGCTCCACGTTCTTCGAGAGCACCGAGCGGTTTTCCCACTACAGGCCGCGCAAATGCTGTCATGCTGAAGTCAGCTCAACATCTCTTCATGCGGACCATCTCATGCTTCAGCCCGTTCTCTTCGCCACCCTGGCCGCCGTCGGCAACGCAATCTTCGTCTATGGCCAGCGCGGCGCGGCCACCTCGGAGAATCCTTTCCTCTTCATGGGCTTCGCGGTGCTCGCCTGCCTGGCCTTTTTCACGGTCGCCGTCCTCGTCTACAGGACTCCCGAGGATACCGCCTATGTGGCGGCGAACTGGCGGATGATCCTGCTCAGTGGCTTTGGCTTTTTCTTGACCTTCATCGGCTTTTTTCTGCTCTTCAACAAGTTCGGCGCGTCGCAATACACGCTCTACGCCGTGATCTCTATCCTGACCACCTCGATCGGCGTCGGGGTCTTTCTCTATCGGGAGAGCATCAACGCCTACCAGATCGCCGGAACGGCGCTCGCCGTCGCCGCGATCCTGCTCTTTGCCTATGGAAAAGCGAAAAGCGGCTGAACCTTGGAAGGCATCAGATGTTTCGCGCGCCGTCCGCGAAAACCTGGGTCCACTGCAGAATGCGGTGCGACCTGCGCAGTCCCGTGGGCCAAAAGGGATCCGCCTCGATCAGTGTCTGGACAGCGCCTGCGTCCTCCGCGCTCACCAGCCACAGCCCCCCGGCAGGGTTTCCATCGGCAGTGTCTGCGAGGGGGCCGGCGGCCGTGATGCGGTTCGCGTTGCGCTCCAGGAACGCGAGATGCGCTGCCATATGTTCGCGGCGTTTATCGGTCTGGCTTTCATTGTCTTCAAAGAGAACGGCGTAAATCATGGCTGCCTCCGGCGTCGATTGGAATGAACAGCCCCAAGAGTGACGGATGAAAGCTTCAGGAAAAATCTGCGAATCTGCAGACCGGAACGGCAAGAATACCGCTCGAACTAACCGGGATAGCCGCTCTCTTCGAGCGCGATCCCGCGAATGACGTCTTTACCGACGATCTTCTCGGCCACGGCTGTCAGGCGTTCCTTGACGATCTCCCCGTCGTAGCCCTGATCCGTCACGTACCTCAACGCATAGAGCGAATGGAGTTCGGAAAAGAGCAGGTCGCGCAGCTTCGGCTTGTAGAGCTCCGCCCGGTCCAGGTTTTCGCCCTGAGGGATCTCGAGGGTGACCAGCATGATCACCTGGCTGGTGATCCGGCCCCGCTCGATGATGGGCAGGATCATCGGCTGAAACGCCACAAAGCCGGATTCAATCACCGGCTCCTCGACCACCTCGGCCTCGCCATCGGGCTCGCGCAGCAAAAACCACCACGCAGCGCCACCTGCCGCACCCAGCAGCAGAAGAAGCACCAAAAGGAGGATTGCAATTCGCATCGCCAAAGACCGCCGAGATTTTTCAAGCCGGGCGCAGGGAAGAGTCTCCGCGACCTTAAGCAGTGGTAACCCAGCATGATGAATGAAAGGTAAAGTGAGGCCTTAAAAGCCGCGTTTTTGCGTTTTAAAACAAGGGCCAAAGCCCCGTCATTCGGACACTTACCGAAGATGTGGGTTCCGGCTAAGTGAGGTGATTCCAGCCCGGCTTATCGACTTCAATCACCTTTTGGTCCGGACCCAAGACCGTAACCCCCTCGCCCGGCAGCATTTTTCCGATGCAGGTCAAGGGAAGCTCCAGATCCAACGCAAGCTTGGCAATATCCTCTGCGCGCTCCTGCGCAAGGGTGAAAAGCAGCTCGTAATCATCGCCGCCGCCCAGAATAGAGGCGCTCAAGTCCGGCCTCAGTTCCATAACGCCGGCTGCCGCAGCGGACAGGGGCAGATTTGCCGCCCGCACTTCAGCGCCCAGGCCGGACGCCTTGGCAATATGCCCAAGATCCGCCACCAGTCCATCCGACACATCCATGGCTGCGCTTGCCAGGCCCTCGCGCAGAAGACGCTGCCCAAGCGCGACACGCGGGCGCGGCAGGAGGTAGCGGTCGCGCAGGCGTTCCGCAGAGGCCTCATCCAGGTCCGGCAACTGGGCGTTGAAAGCAGCCAGACCGAGCGCGGCGTCGCCCAGGCTGCCGGAGACGTAGATCAGATCCCCCGCCTCCGCCGTTCCCCGGTCAAGCGCTCTTCCCTCCGGCGTGGCACCAAAGGCGGTGACCGTAATCAGCAAAGGACCATCAGTCGCAACCGTATCGCCGCCATAGAGCGAAATCCCGAACTCGGCTTGATCCTCGGCGAGACCCGCGCTGAACCTGCGCACCCAGTCCTCGTTCTCGCCTCTCGGCAGGGCGAGGTTCAGCAGATAGCCCAGGGGCTTCGCCCCCATGGCCGCCAGATCCGAGAGATTGACGCGCAGGCATTTCTTGGCAACCAGCTCCGGCGGATCCTGCGGCCGGAAATGAACGCCGCTGGCCAGGCTGTCGGCTGTCACGACGATGGAGCTGCCGGGAAGGCTTGGCAGCAACGCAGCATCGTTCCTGAGCCCGAAGGTCCCGGGGGCTTCAGCCGCGAGAGGCGCGAAATAACGCGCGATGAGGTCGAATTCGCCAGACATGTCTCGCCCGATCCAACAGGAATCCGAGAGGAGGTTAGGACGAGGCCGCGCCGTCTTCCAGTTCTTCTGGCCGCAGGCTCCGCGCGACGCGGTCCAGCACGCCGTTCACCAGAGCCGGTTCTTTCTCGCTGAAAAAGGAGTGCGCCAGATCCATGTACTCGGTGATCACCACTTTGACCGGTGTGTCCAGGCGCTCCGAGAGCTCATACACCGCTGTGCGCATCAGCACCTTGAGCAGGGTCTGCAAGCGGTCGACCGGCCATTCGTCGCTCAGAACCGCGGCCAGCATGTCGTCCAGCCGATCCCGCTCCGCCGTTGTGCCCTTGATGAGGGCGGTCAGCAGATCCTGATCGGCTTGGGAAATATCAAGGCCGTCAATCTCGTCATTCAGGCGGTGACGCAGGAATTCCTCGACCACGAGGGCGGCGTTGCCGTTCTCCGACATCTCAAGCTGATACAGCCCCTGCACCGCCACCAGACGCGCCAGGCTGCGCTTCATGCTGCCCTTGCGGCGGCCGCCAGAGTGTTTTTTCTGCGCTTTTGGGGTATCGCCGCCGTCCGAAGATGACATCTCGCTCTCCTCAGCGCGGGAAGAGATGAAAACGATGCTTCACCTTCACCATGTCCAGGCAGGCGCGCGCCACGTCACCGCCTTTGTTCTTTTCCGTCATGCGGGCACGGGCCCAGGCCTGATCGGCATTTTCGCAGGTCAGAATTCCGTAGCCCAAGGCCAGGGTGTAGCCGCAGGCCAGGTCCTGGAGCTTGCGGGCGGATTCCGAGCAAACGTAGTCATAGTGCGAAGTCTCGCCTCGAATGACGCAACCCAGCGCAATGTAGCCGTCGAAGCGCCTTTGGCCGGAGTAGAAGTCCATCGAACGGATCGCCATGCGGATCGCCGCCGGAACCTCGAACACGCCGGGCACTTCCAGACGCTCATAGGTCGCACCGGCCTTTTCCAGCTCGGCAATGGCGCCTTTCGCCAGCTCGTCGCCGATCTCTTCGTAAAAGCGGGCTTCCACAATCAGAATGTGGGGCGCGTCATCCATTGTCTTTACCTGTCACTCAAATCACTGCTGTTGTCTTCTGTTTGTCTTCGCGGCCGGGTCTCTAGACCACAGGCGCGGCGCCCTCAATCGATCGGGCGTTGATCCACGACTTCCAGTCCGTACCCCTCAAGCCCGACGATGTTGCGCTGGGTGTTGGAGAGCAGGACCATCTGACGAACGCCCAGATCCAAAAGTATCTGGGCGCCGACCCCGTAGTCGCGCAGCTCGCCCGATCCCTTTACCGGCTCCCCTATACGCGCCCGCAGGGTTTCCGACAAGCTCTTCGGTGTCGGCTCGCGGATCAGCACCACGACGCCGCGGCCCTCACGGCCGATAATTTCAAGAGACCGCTGCAGTTCGCCGGCTTTTCCGCTGGTCTCATCACCCAGCACGTCGTCCAGGACATTGAGCGCATGCATACGCACCAGCACCGGGTCATCGGAACTCTCAGGATCGCCCATCCACAGTGCCACATGCTCCGCGTAGGACACCCGGTTGACGTAGATCGCCATATTGAATTCACCGCCGTAGCGGCTGGTGAACCTGGTCTTGATCGTGCGCTCGACGATATGGTCATTGACCCGGCGGTAGGCGATCAGATCGGCAATAGTTGCGATCTTCAGGCCGTGCTGCTGGGCAAAGGCGATCAGGTCGTCGCGGCGCGCCATGGTCCCGTCGTCGTTCATGATCTCGCAGATCACGCCCGCCGGGTTCAGGCCCGCCAGCCGGGAGATATCCACGGCGGCCTCCGTATGGCCGGTGCGCACCAGGACCCCGCCCTCGCGGGCCATCAGGGGAAAAATGTGTCCCGGGGTAACGATATCCGCGGCCCCCTTGCTGGGATCGACGGCCACGGCCACCGTGTGGGCGCGATCCGGCGCCGAGATTCCGGTGGTGATGCCCTCCTTGGCCTCAATCGAGACCGTGAAGGCGGTTTCGTGACGGGACTCGTTCTTGCGTGCCATCAGGGGCAGGCCCAGTTCCGCGATCCGCTCGCCGGTCATGGCCAGGCAAATCAGCCCGCGGCCGTACTTCGCCATGAAGTTGATCGCTTCCGGCGTCGCCATCTGGGCCGGGATTACCAGGTCGCCCTCGTTCTCGCGGCCTTCGTCGTCGACCAGGATGAACATCCGGCCGTTGCGGGCCTCTTCGATCACCTCTTCCGGCGATGAAACGACTTCACTGAAGGTCTGCCGCCAGAGCTCCTGTTCGGGAGTAGTCATGTCGAATCCTTTTCCAGCAGGCGCTTGACGTAGCGTGCCAGCATATCGATTTCCAAATTCACCCGGTCGCCCACTTCCAGCGCCCCGAAGGTGGTCACCGCCGCCGTATGGGGAATGATGTTGACCCCGAAGACGTTGTTCTCAACCTCGTTCACGGTGAGCGAGACACCATCCACCACCACTGAGCCCTTGGGTGCGATAAAACCGGAGAGTTCTTCCGGCACTTCGAAACTGAAGCGCCAGGACTCGCCGTCCTGCGCCTTGCGCGTCACCCGGCCAACGCCGTCCACGTGGCCGGACACCAGATGCCCGCCCAGTTCATCGCCGACCTTGAGCGCGCGTTCCATGTTGATGGTCGTCCCCACCTGCCAAGCGCCCATGGTGGTTTTCGCCAGCGTCTCGTGCGATGCCTCGAAGGCAAACCAGTCATCGCCCTTTTCGACCACGGTCAGGCAACAGCCCGAGCAGCAAACCGACGCCCCGATGTCGACCGTATCGAGATCGTAGGAGGTCTCGACCTCCAGGCGGAGAATGTCGCTGCCCGACAGCGACCGCAGCTTTCCGAGGTCAGATACAATTCCGGTAAACACTGTCTGCTTGTTCCTATTCGACTGATCTCAGATTCGACTGATCCCAGGCCTTCAGCTTCAAGAAGGCCTATTTAGTCCCTTTCCCGGCGATGGAAAACCTCCAGCCGGTCCTCCGCAAGCGCAATCGAGCGCTCGAGCGAGAATTTACGCATCTCCGCCAGCCGATCCAGTCCAAAACCGGCGATGGCAGGCAGGCCGTCCCCGCCGATCACCCCGCCGGCACGGAACCAGGCAATCCGGTCCACCAGGTCTTCAGCCATGAAGCTTCCCGCCAGCTTTGCCCCGCCCTCGACCAGCAGACGTGTCACGCCCATGGCCGCGAGGATTGTCAGGAGGTCCGGCACGGACAGTACATTCTCTGTATTTCTGGGAATCTCCACAACCTCGACACCGGCGTCATGGTACTTCTGCAAATGCTGCTCTTCAGTGCCGGATTGAGTGAAAATGAGCGTGGATTGCTCGTCCGCCCGTGCCACCAGATCATGTTCCAGCGGCAGGCGGAGACGGCCGTCCACAACAATGCGCCGCGGCGAGCGGTCGGCCAGTCCGGGCAGACGCACGTCGAGCCGGGGATTGTCCGCCAGGGCGGTTCCACTGCCCACCAGGATGGCATCATGTGTCGCGCGCAAGAGATGCCCGCGCGCCCGGGCGGCGGCTCCGGTGATCCACTGACTCTCCCCGCTCCGGGTCGCGATCCGGCCGTCGAGCGTGGAGGCCACCTTGAGAGTGACCATTGGCCGCAGCTCCGCGGTGCGACGTAAAAAGCCCTCGTTGAGCGAACGCGCCGCCGCTGCCTCGGTGCCGACCGAGACCTCAATGCCCGCATCGCGCAGTTTCTCGATCCCCCGCCCCTTGACCCGTCCGTCGGGGTCCTCCAACGCCACCACGCAGCGGGCGATACCGGCCTCGACCAGCGCATCGGCGCAGGGCGGTGTCTCGCCATGATGGGAACAGGGCTCCAGCGTTACATACGCGCAGGCGCTCTTCGCAGCCTCTCCGGCCTGCCGCAGAGCCTCGGTTTCGGCATGGGGACGGCCGCCGGGCTGGGTCCAGCCGCGGCCAACCACGCGCCCGTCTTTGACGATAAGGCATCCGACCGCAGGATTAGGTGCAACCCGGCCCAAACCGCGCGCTGCAAGGTTGAGCGCCGCGCGCATGAACGCGGCGTCCTGTTCTTTAGTCCTGGTCGATACCGAGCTTGCCAACGAATTCACCAAAGTCCCGGGCTTCGCGGAAATCGCGATAGACCGATGCAAAGCGCACGTACCCCACTTGATCGAGTGTCGCCAGGGCATCCATCACCAGTTCACCGATCAGCTTGGTCGGAATCTCGCTCTCACCGGAAGATTCCAGCCGCCGCACGATGCCGTTGATCACCCGCTCGACCCGGTCGCGGTCGACAGGCCGTTTCTGCAGGGCGATGGTCATGGAGCGCGCCAGCTTGTCCCGGTCGAAGGGCTCCCGCTGGCCACTGCCCTTCACGACGGTCAGTTCGCGCAGCTGCACGCGCTCGAAGGTCGTAAAACGCGCCGCGCAGTTCGGACACTGCCTGCGTCGCCGAATGGCGGAATGATCCTCAGTCGGCCTCGAGTCTTTGACTTGAGTATCTTCATGACCGCAAAACGGACAACGCATATTTCCCCTCCTGACGACCCGGAGATCATCCAACAGCAAATTCAAACCAGCTACTCATACAAATCTTACAAACCAGACCGGACCAACAAGCCAGACCGGATCAACAAGAAAGTCAGGCCACGCTCACAGATCAGGATAAATCGGGAAGCGGCGGCAGAGCGCCACCACTTCGGAACGCACTTCCGATTCGATCTTGCTGTTATCTTCGCGGTTAGCAGCCAGTCCGTCCAGTACGCGGCTGATCAATTCGCCCACCAGGGTGAATTCCGCCGGACCGAAGCCCCGCGTGGTACCCGCCGGTGTGCCCAGCCGGATCCCGGAGGTCACCGTGGGTTTCTCCGGATCGAAAGGCACGCCGTTCTTGTTGCAGGTGATCCCAGCCCGGTCCAGGCTCTCCTCGGTGATGTTACCGGTCAGGCCCTTGGGGCGCAGGTCGACGAGCATCAGATGCGTGTCGGTTCCGCCCGAAACGATGTCGCAGCCGTTCTGCATCAGCACCTCGGCCAGCGTTTTCGCATTGTCGACGACCGTCTTCGAATAGGTCTTGAATTCCGGCCGCAGAGCTTCTCCGAAGGCCGCCGCCTTGGAGGCAATGGCATGCATCAGCGGGCCACCCTGCAAACCAGGAAAAGCCGCCGAGTTGATCTTCTTACCCAGATCCAGGTCATTGGAGAGGACCATGCCGCCCCGACCGGCGCGCAGTGTTTTATGGGTCGTGGTGGTGACCACATGAGCATGGGGGATTGGGCTCGGGTGAACGCCACCAGCGACCAGACCCGCGAAATGCGCCATATCCACATGGAAGTATGCCCCGACCTCGTCCGCGATTTTCCGGAAGCGGGCAAAGTCGATATGACGGGGATAGGCAGAACCGCCGGCAATGATCATCTTAGGCTTGTGTTCGCGCGCCAGCGCCTCGACCTGCTCGAAATCGATCTGGCCGTCGTCTTCGCGCACCCCGTACTGCACCGCATTGAACCACTTGCCCGACAGGTTCGGTCTCGCGCCATGAGTCAAATGGCCGCCCGCGGAAAGGGACATGCCCAAGATGGTATCGCCCGGCTGCAGAAGCGCCAGCATCACACACTGATTGGCCTGCGCGCCCGAATGGGGCTGTACATTGACGAAGCTGCAGTCAAAGAGCTTCTTGGCCCGTTCGATCGCAAGTTCTTCCGCAACATCAACGAACTCACAGCCGCCGTAGTAGCGCCGGCCGGGATATCCTTCCGCGTACTTATTCGTCAGGACGGAGCCCTGGGCTTCCAGCACCGCCCTTGAGACGATGTTTTCCGAGGCGATCAGTTCAATCTGATCCTGCTGGCGGTGCAATTCGTCGCGAATGGCAGCCGCAAGTTCGGGGTCGCTCTCCGCCAGCGAGGCGGAAAAGAAAGCGTTATCTGAATCAGCCTGTGAGGCGACTGCAGTCATGGCGCTCGTTCTCCAACAAAATCCAAAGGTGAATTGAAAACACTAACCGAGTTTATCAACCGAGTTTATCAACCGAGTTTATCAACCGAGTTTGGCCACTCGTCGTTCGTGACGTTCGCCGCCGGCGAACTCCGTTGCCAGGAAGACCTCGAGACAGGCCTTGGCCACGTCGACGCCGGTCGTGCGCGCGCCCAGGGCCAGCACGTTCGCGTCGTTGTGCTCCCGGGCGAGCCGCGCGGTCGTCTCGTCATGACACAAAGCCGCGCGTACCGACGGATTCCGGTTCGCGGCAATAGAGATGCCGATGCCTGAGCCACAGACCAGAACGCCGCGCTCGACCTTGCCCAGCTCAATGACCTGTGCGAGCGCAACGCCGAAATCGGGATAGTCGACGGAGTCAGGACCATAGGTGCCAAGATCCAGAACCGTGTGGCCCGCGGCCTCCAAGGCCTTGCTGAGAATGGCTTTGAGTTCGAAGCCGGCATGGTCTGCCGCAATAGCGATAGGTCTCTCAGTCATGAAGGTCACTTAACCTGAAATCTGGTGCGTCTGGCGCGAATCTGCGAAGTGCGCGCGGACACTAACATAGCAAATCGCGCAATGAAAAGCGGTGCGGAGCACCAGAAGTTCCCTTTGGCGCCAGAAACTTCAAACCACATCCTGACCAGCGTTCCGGACGAAATCTCTTTGACTCCGGATAGTTGCATTCCCATCTATGCGTCAAGGAAGGCCCGGACACAACGCACTGAAATAACTGATTAGTTGACATTATTTTATTGTTGTGCAAATTTTTTCGGAAAATACAGTATTTCTGATACCAAGCGGAATAAAAATGACTGAAGCTGTAAGCCCACAACTGACTTCCATAGACATTTTGCGAATGACATCCGATGTTGTCGCATCTTACGTTCGCAACAATGCAGTTGCCGGCGACGAACTGCCCGGCATCATCCAGACCGTTCATGATTCTCTCATGCATCTGAAGAACGGGACGCCTGGCGCAGGAGAAGCGCCCAAACCCGCGGTTTCCATAAAGAAATCGATCACGCCGGACCATATCGTCTGCCTTGAAGACGGAAAAAAACTGAAGATGCTGAAGCGCTATCTTCGAACCACGCATGGCATGACCCCCGAGGAGTACCGCGCAAAATGGGGTTTGTCCTCCGACTACCCGATGGTGGCTCCGAACTACGCCGCGCAACGCTCCGCTTTCGCCAAGAAGATTGGCCTGGGACGCGGTGCAAAGCAAAGCCGCAGGCGTGGCAAGGCCGCTTAATGCCTTTTGTTGGGATCGAGACAGCAAGAGGCTGTCTCGTATCTTTTTGTTAAAGCTTGGATAAAGTATACAATACTGTTTTGATTATGTTTTTGCGCCTCTGTTGGTCCGTCGCGCAACCAACAGAGCAGTTCAAAACCAGCCTGCGCTTTGAGTGCTAACTCTATAGAATATAAGGTTTCAGATCGGCTTCGCCGCTCCGTCGAAATGAACCTCCAAGACCAAGCATCGAAACGAACCGCCGGGACGAGCTCTCGTGACGCGCGGGTGACCTCACACCACGGATCAGACGCGGGTGGCAAAAAGAATTAGTTCACAATTACACGACCCTATTTGCTCGGTCGTGCAATTTTTCTACTTTTTTCCATTAATCGATCGGTTTTAGATCGTGAAGAAATCGGTATTTTCGATCGTGGACACACCATTTTGGCGAAAAATATCTTGCCGGACTGACGGAAAATCCATGCCCGGGAGAGCGCCTCAAACAGTCGGACTTTAAAGGACGAACATCCCCTCTATAGCACAGCACCTTGGCTGGGTTTCCCCTGAGATTCGAGCAAAATAAACAACTTATATGCGTTTACACATTTAGTTTTTTGTTTAAACGTACAACTACAATACCTATTATCAGGCCTTTTGAATAGCTCCAGACCTGCGGCGGGCACTCGCGTGCTGATTGATTATCACGTCCGATCAGAGGGGTCGGAGGAGTCGCTCAAGATTTCAGACAAGAAGGCCGCGTGCGCCCGCACCGGCCGCCTCGGACTTGGCCAGCAGGTACCTCAGTTTGCGCAGGGCATTTTGCTGCAGGACGAATTCCCCGGCCGATGGCGGACCAACAATCACGGCCTCGGTCATGGTCGGTGTGTGCATCGCCGAGACTTTGACATAGGCGCCAATCTGTATGAACTCGATGATGACGTCGGAGTCTTTCATTCTCGAATGTCCGATCCTTCACTACACGGCTTCACAAGGCCAACCGGCACCGCATCGGGGCGTTCGCTGCCCTGACAGTCTTCTAAGCGGCACCCCAGGTCGTTTTAACCGCTGAACTTGAGAAACCGGAACGCCCTGGTGAAGAAGCGCCCCAAACGCTCGTAAGGTCTTGGCGCCGATACCTGGCGCGCAATCACGATTTTGTAGATCATAGTCCCTTCTTGTCACCGCCGCATCTTTGCAGCCAAGTGACGGGCCTGGGTACGACCGGACTCTCACTTTCAGGTGCTTTTCCCAAAAGTCTCAAGGAGATACCGGACAAAAAAAACCACCGGCAAAGCGACCCGAAGCCCGCCTGACCGATGGTTTGTGTGTTTCGTGTGGCAAGGTATGACCTGCCCTTTGTATCTGTCGCGGCGCTTATGCTGCCGGCGATATCCTGCTGGAATACTGCCCTGGCACAGACCAGAACTGCTGCAGGCGGCTCAGCGCCTCGTTGGCGGACCGCAGAACCTCATCGGACAGCTGCGCGCTCTGCAGGCCATTCTCGGCATGCTGATCAAAGAGCTGGCCGAGCGCCTGACAGATCTTCAGGCCGGTTTCCGACGCGCGCACATGGAAAGAGCGGCGATCGTGCAGCGAGCGTTCCTGGATCAGGTAGCCGTTTTCGACCATCTTTTTGACGTTATAGGAGACGTTCGAGCCCAGGTAATACCCGCGCTGCGTCAGCTCGCCAACGGTCAGCTCTTCGTCACCAATATTGAACAGAATCAACGCCTGAACGTTGTTGAGGTCACGCACGCCCATTCGGTCCAGTTCAGACTTTACGACCTCAAGGCACTGGCGGTGCAGGCGTTCAACCAAACTAATCGTCTCTAAGTATGAGGCCTTCACGGCAACCTCGCATCATGTTGTTCAGGTGGAAGCAATAATCCTGATTAATCATGCCTGGAGGTTGTTAAAACTTGATTAAGTGGTCGTCGATAGCCGAGCTATACAACTCTTAGGTTTCTCGCAGCATCTTAATGATGGCCGAGTAATCGAGATCTCCGCGCCCAGACTTCACAAACATTGTATAGAGCGCGGAGGCTTCCGCCCCCAGAGGTGTGGGGACCCCGGCCTGATGGGCCGCCGCCTGAGCCAACCTGAGGTCTTTTTGCATCATCGAAGCCGCAAAACCCGGCTTATAGTCGCGATTCGCCGCCGAATTTTCAACCAAACCCGGAACCGGGTTGTGGTTCAACATCGCCCAACAGGATCCTGAAGAGGTCGAGGAAATCTCCTGAAGCTTCTCCGGCGCCAGCCCGAGAGTCTCGCCCAGTGTGAAGGCCTCGGAAATCCCAAGCATGGTGATGCCCAGGATCATATTGTTGCAGACCTTTGCCACCTGTCCGTTCCCCGCCGCGCCCGCATGGACGATGTTGCGGCCCATGATCTCGAACAGCGGCTTGCCGCGGGCAAAGGCCGCATCGGGTCCGCCGACCATAAAGGTCAGGGTGCCACCGTCGGCCCCCGCCACGCCGCCGGAGACCGGCGCGTCGAGCATGGCATGACCGGCCGCCGCCGCGGCTTCGTGGACTTCGCGGCAGCTGGTCACATCAATCGTCGAGGAATCGATGAAAAGCGTATCCGGATCCGCCTGCGCGATCAGGCCCTCGGCGCCGAGATAGACCGAACGGACGTGTTCGCCCGCCGGCAGCATGGTCACCACTGCCCGGCAGCCTTTCACTACCTCTGCCGCCGCGGAAACCGTTTCGATACCGTTGGCGGCCGCAATCTCCAGCGCGCCTGCCCCCAGATCGAAGCCCCTCACCTTGTGGCCGGCCTGAACCAGGTTCTTGGCCATTGGGCCGCCCATGTTTCCCAAACCGATGAAACCGATATCCATGATCCGCTAGCTCCCTAAATTGCTCCGCCCATTCGCAGCAGCCTGTTCGTTTTTTTTGTAATCTTAAGAGAATGTCAGGTCCCGGTCACCCAGAGCCTCGAAGTAGCGCTCAACCATGTCCTCCGAGACCTCTTCCAGTGTCGCCGGCGACCATTTCGGCGCATGATCCTTATCGATCAGCACCGAACGAACACCCTCATAGAAGTCATGCTCGGCCATAAAGGCCTGACTCATGCGGTACTCCATGATCATGGCATCGTCGAACGCCATATCTTTTCCCCGGCGCAGCTGTTCCAGGGAGACCTTCATGGAGGCCGGCGAGCGGCTCAGCAGAGTGGACAGGGTCTCGCGGGCCCAGTCGCCCTCTTCGGCTTTCAGAGACGCGATGATCTCTTCCACGGAACTGGCGGCAAAGATCCGGTCGATCTGCGCCTGTTGTGCCCGCAAGGGGGCTTCCCCCGGATCCTTGGCAAAGCCTTCGATCACCTTGGCCGCGACGGCCTTCGAGTCACCGCTCCAATCCGCCTGGGCAAAGGCCGCTTCCAGCGCCGGCATGTCCACACTCTCGATGTAGGCATTGGCAAGACCGCTGTAGAGACAATCCGCTGGCTTGATCCGGGCCCCGGTCAGCGCGAGATAACAGCCAATCTCTCCCACCAGTCTTGGCAGGAAGTAACTTCCGCCCACGTCCGGGAAGAGCCCGATCGCGGTTTCAGGCATGGCGGCGCGGGTGCGTTCGGTCGCAACCCGGAACGCGCCCAGAATCGAGACGCCGACACCGCCGCCCATGGTGAAACCGTCGATCAGCGCGATGTAGGGCTTGGGGTACTGGAAGATCCGGCGGTTGAGCCGGTATTCCTCAAAGAAAAAGTCGGCCTGCAGGCCCGTGGTCGATCCCGTTTCCTTCGCGGCCAGTCCCGCTTTGTAGACATCGATCACATCGCCGCCGGCGCAGAACGCACGGTCCCCGGCACCCCGGATCACCACGGCCGCAATGGAATCGTCGTCCTCCCAGGCTGCCAGTTGAGGATCCATCAGGCGGATCATGTTCAGGGTCAGGGCGTTGAGGGATTTCGGCCGGTTCAGCGTGATGAAGCCAACAGCTCCCTGCTGTTCGAAGAGGACCTCTTCGCTATCGCTCATGTTTGGGTTTCCTGTAAAAATCTGATCTGGATGTGGGTGGAACGCTTCTCAGTCGGACAGCAGGCTGCGCGCGGCGATAATCCGCATCACCTCGTTGGTGCCCTCAAGAATCTGGTGGACCCGCAGGTCGCGCAGGATACGCTCGATGGGAAAGTCCCGAAGGTAGCCGTAGCCGCCATGAAGCTGCAGCGCCTCGTTGCAGATATTAAATCCGGCATCGGTCGCAAAGCGCTTGGCCATGGCGCAGAAGGCGGTTTTATCCGGCTCGTCGTTATCGAGTTTCTGCGCCGCCTTCTGCACCATCAGACGCGCCGCCTCCAGATCGGTTGCCATATCCGCGAGCTTGAACTGCAGGGCCTGGAATCCGGCCAGCGGCTTGCCGAACTGCTTGCGCTCCTTCATATAGCCGCGGGCCGCCTCCAAAGCGGTACGCGCGCCGCCCAGTGAACAGGCGGAAATGTTCACCCGGCCGCCGTCCAGCCCCATCATGGCGATCTTGAATCCGTCGCCCTCCTCGCCCAGCAGGTTGGCAGCCGGCACCCGCGCGTTCTCGAAGATCACCATGGCCGTAGGCTGACTGTTCCAGCCCATTTTCTTTTCCTGCTTGCCGAACGAGAGCCCCGGTGCGTCCTTGGGCACGACCAGGGCCGAGATGCCCCTCGATCCCTCCCCGCCCGTGCGGCACATGACGACATAGATATCGCTGCGCCCGCCGCCTGAGATGAAGGCCTTGGTGCCGTTCAGAACGTAGTCCTCCCCGTCCCGCTCCGCCCGCGTTTTGAGGGACGCCGCGTCGGATCCGGCACTGGGTTCGGTCAGGCAGTAGCTGGCGAAGTGCTCCATGGAGGTCAGTGCGGGCAGGAACTTTCGGCGCAGTTCGTCGTTGCCGAAGTGATCGATCATCCACGACGCCATGTTGTGGATCGAGATGTAAGCCGCCGTAGAGGTGCAGCCGCCGGCCAGTTCCTCGAAGATCACCGCCGCATCCAGGCGCGACAGCGCCGAGCCGCCGACATCGTCGCGGACATAGATACCGCCGAAACCCAAGGCCGCCGCCTTGCGCAGAGTCTCCTCCGGAAAATGGCACTCTGCGTCCCACTCCGCGGCGAAAGGCGCCATCTCGTTACGCGCGAATTCCTGGGCCATATCCCGAAAAGCGCGCTGCTCCTCGGATAGATCGAACTGCACGGACCTCTCTCCCCTAACGACTGTTAGGTTTCTTTTACCGAAGCCTGGCGCCGTCGTCCATTTGAAAGCGTTGAATCCTTGTTTTTCTCCCTTCCAAAGCCTGCGGCTCCAAGGCGCACGGCGCAGCTTCCCGAAGGTGCATTCACATGATAGGCTTAGTTCGCCGATCAGGAGGCACCCGATCCGCGGGAAGGGCAAAGCCCACCTGTAGCAAGTACCACCACCCATCGAACCTCTTTTCAGTCTGAGGGCGCGGATACCGGACAGTGATGAAAGGAGGTCGCTGATGCCGACCCGTCAACTCCCCGAAAATCCAAGCCTGGAGAACCTGAAAAAGCGGGCAAAGGGCCTGCTGAAATCCGCACGTGCGGGTGAAGAGGCAGCGCTTGAGCTTATCGGCCCCTACTTCGGAGACCCAAGGAAGATCAGCCTGCAATCCGCGCAGCTTGTCCTGGCGCGGGCCTACGGCTTTTCCAGTTGGGCCAAACTGAAAAGCCATGTCGAAGGCCGCGAGACCAAAACCGCCGTGTCTGCCTCGGAGCTGACCGGCGAGCAATTGGCCAACCGCTTCCTGGACCTGGTCATGCTCAACTACGGGCCGGGAGAGCTGAGCAGTCCCGCGCGCTTCCGTGAAGCCCAGGCCCTCCTTGAGTCGCATCCTGAAATTCGGCGCGAGAATATCTACGTGGCCGCCGCCATCGGCGATGTCGCCGGGATCGACCGCTGGCTCGAGGACAAGCCGGAACGGGTTGCTCAAAAAGGCGGATTCTTTCATTGGGAACCGCTGATGTACGCCGCCTACGCCCGCCTGCCGGGCCGCTCGACACTGGCCGCGGGGCGGCGTCTCCTCGAGCGCGGCGCGGATCCCAACGCGCACTATATGTGGGGCGGGCAGTACCGCTTCACGGCGCTGACCGGTGTTTTCGGTCAAGGTGAAGGTGGACCGGTCAATCAGCCCGAACATCCGGACTGCCGGGACTTTGCCCGTGCGCTCTTACAGGCGGGCGCAGATCCAAACGACGGCCAGGCCGCCTACAACCGCTGTTTCGAGCCGGACAACAGCTGGCTCGAACTGCTGCTGGAATTCGGTTTGACCGCACGGGACCGTAACAACTGGCTGCTCGAAGACGGCGATCGCTTGGTCCCCAACCCCAGCGAAACCATGCACTTTCATCTGATCCAGTCGATCCATCGCGGCTATGCGGAGCGTGCCCGGCTCCTGATCGATCATGGCGTTGATCTCAATAAGCCCGATGACAGCTATGACACCCGCACAAAAGGCAGGACGCCCTACGAGGCAGCTCTCCTGCTCGGCGAAACCAAGATCGCCACGGCTTTACGCGAAGCCGGTGCTGACCAGGGTAACCTGTCGGCGCTCGACCGCTTTCAGGCTGCCTGCATGGCCGGTGACCTAGCGCAGGCGCGCGAAGCCGGCAAACAGGTTGCAGATCTTGAGCGCGCAGTTCGGCCTTTGCAGAACGAACTGCTTTGCGATGCGGTCAAGCTGGGAAAAAGCAAAGCCCTCGCCGCCATGATCGCCCTGGGTTTCGAACTCAATACGCCCGGCAGGCGGACGCCGCTGCACGAGGCCGCGTTGAAGGGAGACCTCGCCCTTGTGGAAACCCTGCTGCAGGCAGGCGCGGATTCACGCTTACGCGATCCGGACTACTTCGCGCCCCCCATCGGCTTTGCCCAGCACGCCGGTCACGATCAAGTGGTGACGCTGCTCGACGATCAGGCCATGGATATCTTCACAGCCGTATCCCGGGGAAAGACCAACCGAGTCCGGGCGTTGCTTGAAGAAGACCCGGCGCGCCTGAACCAGCGCTTTGGGGAGATCCGTCCGAACAAGACGCAAGCCTGCGCAAACGACTGGATGACACCGCTCGTCTACGCCGTCCTGAACAATCGCATCGAGATGCTGGAATACCTGCTGACAGAAGGCGCCGACCCATCGGTGAACGATGGCGCCGGGCAATCCCTTTTGTCCCTGGCTGAAGATCGGGCCGGCCCGGAGATCCTAAAACCGCAGATCCTTCAAATAATTCGGGCTGCACTCACCTCTTAAACCGGCCTGCGCACGGACTGCGACACGCTGCCGGGGAGATGATCATTGCTTTGGGAGACCGCACCCGACCCGGCAGTGAATAGGCTCTGAAACTCTGCCCGATGATTGCACAACCCGGTTGCAATTATCGGGCACTCCGCCAAAAAGGAGCAAAAGCTATTTTTCTAATATATTGTTTTTATTTCGTTTTGTTCCTTCTGAAAGACATTCAAGTTTTAACGTCCTCAACACTTGACTTATCTGGAGTTGAAGCAAACAGACTATAGTTAACACATTCGAAATTTTTAATAACTAAACCGGTGGTTGGGAACGATTCAACCTTTGAGAAAAACAACCCATGTTCAAAAGACTACGCACCGGGAAGATCGGCGTCCGTTTGGCGATGGGGTTCGCCATGACGGCGCTTCTGGGCGTTGGTGTGACGACCGCGGCAAACCTATGGACCGCGACCAATATGGGTGAGCAGGCGCTGCAGCAAAAACTAGCGGGGCTGCAGGGACAATTGGCCGGCGCCCTTGAGGCAGAGGCGAGGCGAGCCCTTTCCATGGCAACAACGATCGCCGAAACCGCAGAGGTCCAGCGCCTCTTCGCGGAACGCAACCGCGACGCCCTCGCCGCCCTTTTTGTGCCAGGCTTCGCCAAGATGAGAGACGAACAGGGCGTTCGTCAGTTCCAGTTCCATGTCGCCCCGGCCACCTCGTTTCTGCGTGTGCACAAACCCGAGAAGTTCGATGACGATCTCTCCTCATTCCGTTTGACAGTCATCGCGGTAAACGAGAACGGGCAAGCCATTTCGGGTCTCGAGCGTGGCCGCGCGGGTCTCGGCATGCGCGGCGTGGTGCCGGTAACGCAGGAGGGTGAACAAATCGGCTCCGTCGAATTCGGTCTCTCCTTCGGCCAGGCCTTCTTCGATAATTTTACGGCGCGCACCTCTGCCCTTGCGGCGCTGTATGTCCTTCGCGACGAGACTGTGGAGAGCTTCGCAACGACCTTTCCCGAGGAGGTCGGATTTGACGAGACCCTTCTGCGCAGGGCGGCGGCGGAAACCGGATCGCGCCTGCGGTCCGAGATGGACATCGACGGTGTGCCGCATGCGGCTCTGATGACCCCCGTGACCGACTTTAGCGGCAACATTGTTGGTGTCGCCGTCATCGGGTTCGACCGCAGCTTGATGGATGCCGCCCTCAATGAAGGCCGGCTCAATTCCCTGGGGATCGGGATTGCGGTCTTCATGGCTTCGATGCTGATTGCCTGGTCGATGAACCGTTCCATCGCGCAGCCCATCTCAAATATCACAGCGGTGATGCGGCGCCTGGCCAAGGGCGAAATCCAGATCGACGTGCCCGGTCTGGAACGCCGGGACGAGCTGGGCGATATGGCCGGCGCTGTCCAGGTCTTCAAGGAGAATGCCGGTGAGGCACAGCGCCTTGCGGAAGAAAGCGCACACGCCAGCCAGGAAGCCGAGCGCGAGAAACGCGAAGCCACCCTGAAAATGGCTGAAGAGCTGGAGAACAGCATCAAGAGCGTGGTCGAGACTGTTGCTTCGACGAGCAGCCAACTCCAGTCATCCGCGCGCTCCATGTCAGGCACCGCCGGGCAAACTGTCAAGCAGGCGACGGCGGTCGGCAAGGCCTCGGATTGTGCGACCCAGAACATTCAGATGGTGGCCTCTTCGGCGGAACAGCTCTCCGGCTCGATCAGTGAGATCAGCCAACAGGTCAGCCAATCGACCGACATCACCCGACAGGCCATCACCCAGACCGAAGGGGCCAGTTCGACCGTGGAGGGGCTGGCCGAGGCGGCGCAGAAAATCGGCGACGTGGTCAGTCTGATTCAGGATATCGCGGAACAGACCAACCTTCTGGCCCTGAATGCAACCATCGAGGCGGCCCGCGCCGGAGAGGCGGGCAAAGGCTTTGCCGTGGTTGCTTCCGAGGTCAAGCTCCTCGCCAGCCAGACCGCAAAGGCAACGGAAGAGATCAGCGGTCAGATCGCGTCCATGCAGTCGGCGACCTCGGAGACCGTGAATGCCATCACCGCTGTCCGCGACGTCATCACCCGGATCGGCGAAAACGCCTCGGCGATCTCCTCCGCTGTCGAAGAGCAGAACGCAGCGACCCTGGATATCTCCCGCAGCGTGGCCGAAGTGGCGGAGGGAACCGAAGAGGTCACGACCCACAGCCGCAGTATGAGCGATGCCGCCGAGACCACGGGCAACGCGGCGGAACAGGTTCTCACCGCCGCCGATGAACTCTCCACCCAATCGGATGTGCTGCGCAGCGAAGTCGAGAGCTTCCTCGGCAAGCTGCGTTCGGCATAAAGCGCGGTCGCTCAAACCACGCGCCTCAACGCAAGCTATCCGGCGAGCGCCCGCTCGATCAGCTCGAGATGATCCTGGCCATAGTACATATCGCCGTCGATGAAGTAGGTCGGTGAACCGAAGACCGAACGCGCGATGGCTTCCCCCGTATTGGCCTGGTAGGTCTTCTGAACGGCAGGGGTTTGGGCGCTCTCGATCAGGCTGTCCGGATCGATATCCAGCGACGCGGCCAGATTCCTCAAAAGCGATGGGTCGGAGATGTCCGCGTCATCGCGCCAGTGCACCTCCAGAATGAGATGCGCGAGCCGGTCCACATCCAGTCCCTGCGCCTGCGCGGCGATCAGCATGCAGCTCGCCAGGGTCATATCCTCGTCATGATAGGTCGGACGGAAATCGATGACCGGCACATTCCGGAACTCGGCCCAGCGTTCGATTTCCCGCCCGAAGAAGTAGGCGACATGCTGCGGTGTCCGCTCCGCAAAGGTCTTTCCGCCGACCGCCGACACCACAGGTCCCAGGTGGACCGGTTTATGAAGCAGCTTCCGTCCCGCCGCCGCCGCGATTTCCATTACGCGTTTCGAGCCCAGATAAGCAAAGGCCGAGTGGGCCGAGTAGAAGTATTCGATTGCTTTCGCGGTCATATCCTGGCGCTTCCCTGCTCATTTTCATTTTCTTGACGCCCCTCCTTACCACGTTGGCACCGGCGTCACATCCGATGCCCCTCTCTATCAGCCGGAACTTCAGCAGCCAAACTCTCTCTTTCCAAACTCTCTGCCTCCAAAGCAATCAAACTTGACAAAATCACGCTGAAAGCGTTGGATGCCTTAGCGCCGATTTGAAGCACAGCTTGCGGGCGCTCTATAAATACGGCTAAAGCGAGCGGATTTTACCGCCCGGCTATAGCTGTGGCGGTTTTTTGTTTTTCGCCGTGCGGAGGGGATCCGCCGGGCAAGGAATTCATTTACCTGCTGCCGATATTGACCAGCGGCGCCGGATCCAGCGAGACGGCACCGCAGCTTGTAAAGAGGGATGAAACGCCATGACCGTAAAATCGCAACACCCGGAAACGCTCGCGCTGCATGCGGGCTATCGCAGCGACCCGGAGACCGGCGCCGTCGCGGTTCCGATCTACCAGACCACTTCCTATCAGTTCCAGGGCGCCGAACATGCCGCCAATCTCTTCGCGCTGAAGGAACTCGGGAACATCTACACGCGGATCATGAACCCGACCTGCGCGGTTCTGGAAGAGCGGGTGACGGCTCTGGAAGGCGGCGCCGCGGCTCTGGCAGTGAGCTCCGGCCAGGCGGCCTCGGCGGTTGCGATCCAGAACATCGCGAAAGCCGGCGATAATGTGGTCAGCTCCACAGACATCTACGGCGGTACCTGGAACCTCTTCGCCAACACCCTGGCGAACATGGGCATCGAAGTCCGCTTCGTGGATCCGGAAGATCCCGAGAACTTCCGCCGTGCCACCGATGACAAGACCCGCGCCTACTATGCCGAGACCCTGCCCAATCCGAAACTGGCGGTCTTCCCGATCCGCGAGGTCGCAAACATCGGCGACGAACTCGGTGTGCCGCTGATCGTCGACAACACCGCCGCGCCGGTGCTCTGCAAGCCCCTCGCCCACGGCGCCAGCATCGTGGTCTATTCCACCACCAAGTACATCGGCGGTCACGGCACCTCCATCGGCGGTCTGATCGTCGACGGCGGCAGCTTCGATTGGGAGGCCAACGCGGAACGCTTCCCGCTGCTCAACGAGCCGGATCCCAGCTATCACGGCGCGGTCTGGACCCAGGCGGTCAAGCCCTTGGGCCCCATCGCCTATATCCTCAAGGCCCGCGTCACCCTGCTGCGCGATCTCGGCGCCGCCATGAGCCCCTTTAACGCCTTTCAGTTCATTCAAGGTCTGGAGACCCTGCCCCTGCGCATGCGCGAGCACTGCGCCAATGCCGATAAGGTCGCGGCCTTCCTGGAAGGCCATCCGGCGGTCGAGCGGGTGATCCATCCCAGCCTCTTCGAGGGCGAACAAAAGCGCCGGGCCGAGATTTATCTGGGTGGCAAACACGGCGCCCTGCTGGGCTTTGAGCTAAAGGACGGCAAGGAAGCCGGCCGCCAATTCATCGACAGCCTGCAGCTCTTCTATCACGTGGCCAATATCGGCGATGCCCGCAGCCTCGCGATCCATCCCGCGACCACCACCCACTCCCAGCTCTCTCCCGAAGAGCAGCTGGCCAGCGGCGTGTCGGACGGCTACGTGCGCCTTTCGATCGGGATCGAGCACATCGACGACATCCTGGCCGACCTGGGTCAGGCCCTCGAATCTCTGGGCAGCAGCGCCGCGGCAGCGGAGTAACCCCGGGCCGGGCACACTAAGGCCGGATAACCTCGGGCCGGTGGCGGCTTGATGTCCGTTAAGGAGCGCCCAGGTCCCGGATGCTACATTTCCGGGACCTGCGCGACACTTGTTGCATAGACGATCCGGCATTAATGTTATCGGGCGATAAACACAATAAGTCGGCGATTTCCTTAGGAGCGCCGCGATTGGAAACGTCATGGCGAGCCAGAGAAACGAGCTGAACCCCTACTTGCGCAAACCGGCGGTGCTGGGCGGCTATCCTCAGATCCGCACGCGGCGCAACCGGACCGACGCCTGGACCCGCAGCCTGGTCGCGGAAAACCGGCTCGGGCCACAGGATTTTATCTGGCCGGTCTTTGTCCAGGAGCCCGACGGCACCAGCGGGATCTCCGCCATGCCCGGTGTTCTCCGCTATGGCCTCGACCGGGTCGTGGATGCCGTGGCCAAAGCCGCCGAGCTTAAGATCCCGGCCATCGCGGTCTTTCCCTACGTGGACGAGAGCCTGAAAACCGCGGACTGCGCGGAAGCCTTCAACCCGGAAAACATCGTCTGCCGCGCCGTGCGCCTGATCAAGAAAGAGGTGCCGGACATCGGCATCCTCTGCGATGTCGCCCTCGACCCCTTTAACTCACTGGGCCACGATGGTCTGGTGCAGGATGGAAAGATCCTGAACGACGAATCCGTCGAGGCCCTCTGCCAGCAGGCGCTGGTGCAGGCGCAGGCCGGCTGCGACGTCCTGGGTCCTTCAGACATGATGGACGGGCGGGTCGGCGCGATCCGCCGCGCACTGGACGACGCGGGCTATCAGGACGCCAAGATCATGTCCTACTCCGCCAAATACGCCAGTGCCTTCTACGGTCCCTTCCGCGAAGCCGTGGGCGCGGACGGCATGCTGACCGGCGACAAGAAGACCTATCAGCTCGACTTCGCCAATTCCGACGAAGCCCTGCGTCAGGTCGAGCTGGATCTGTCCGAGGGCGCCGACATGGTGATGGTCAAACCCGGCCTGCCCTATCTCGACATCGTCCGCCGGGTTAAGGACCGCTTCGGCGTACCGACCATGGCCTATCAGGTCAGTGGCGAATACGCCATGATGAAGGCCGCCGCCGCCAACGGCTGGCTCGACAACGACAAGGTCGTCTATGAGAGCCTCATGGCCTTTAAGCGGGCCGGCGCCGACGCAGTCCTGACCTACGCAGCCATTGAAATGGCCGAGCTGCTCAAAGCCGGCTGACGTCCGACAGCACTTTAGACCCGTTGAATTTAAACAAGCGCATGACGACATCTTTTGTCTGATTGTTCCAATTGCGCAGCATTCACATCGCGCATCCACCCAAAGGGAGAACGACAATGACCCTCCGTCTTGGCGACACCGCCCCTGACTTCACGCAGGACTCCACCGAAGGCACGATCAACTTCTACGACTATGTCGGCGATTCCTGGTCGGTGCTCTTTTCGCACCCCAAGGATTTCACGCCGGTCTGCACCACCGAGCTCGGCTTCGTGGCCAAACTCAAGCCCGAGTTCGACAAGCGCAACGTCAAGGTCATGGGCCTCAGCGTCGATCCGGTCAGCGACCATACGACCTGGGCAAACGACATTGAGGAAACCCAATCTCAGAAACTGAACTTCCCGCTGCTGGCCGATGCCGACCGCAGCGTGTCCGACCTTTACGACATGATTCACCCGAACGCCAACGACACCCTGACGGTGCGTTCGGTCTTCATCATGGACCCGAACAAAAAGGTCCGCCTGATCATCACCTATCCCGCCAGCACCGGCCGGAACTTCGACGAGATCCTGCGGGTCATCGACTCCCTGCAGCTCACCGACGGCTACAAGGTCGCGACCCCGGTGAACTGGAAAGACGGCGAAGATGTGATCATCGTCCCGGCCCTCTCCGACGAAGACGCCAAGGACAAGTTCCCCAAGGGCTGGAAGGCTCTCAAGCCCTACCTGCGCGTCACCCCGCAGCCGAATAAGTAAACCGGCAACGATGAGAGGTCCGGCGCGGGCATCTCACGCACCAAGAAGAGAGGGACCTGCCGATTTCTGGCCGGTTCCTCTCTAATTCGGATGCAGCAGTGCACCAACGTCCCGGACTTACGGCTCCGGATTCAGGCGCCGTAACAAAACGGTTTTTTCCTGGTCACTCAAACGACTGTTGCGCTGAAGATACCAGGCTGCCGTATGCTCCTCTGTATCAGTCGCTGCTGTCTGTGCGCCAGCGCCCAGGAGCAGCTCGATCACTTCTGATGAGGCATTTTCCGCAGCGTACATCAAGGGCGTGCGGCCATCGCGTTTAAGTCTCGCGCATTGATGCTCAGAGGCCGCCGTTCGGGCGGACGGATTTGCCCCCTGCTTCAAAAGAAACTGCACAACGTTAATGTCATTCGTCTGCGCTGCGTACATCAGCGCCGTTTTCGCAAACCAGTTTGTCGGTGCATCAACCTGCGCTCCCGCCATGAGCGCAAACTCCGTCAATTCCGGATCGCCCAGGGCGGCCAGCAAAATATCATTCGACGCCTTGTCGATTGCGGCCTGGTCGTCACGGTAGCTCTCTTTCAACTTCGTCCAGAGTGAGGCCACCACGTCGATATCCTGGCGTGTGAAGACAGCCACGAGAACGGCGTCGCGCCACACCTTGCTGTTGAACGCTGCTCGTTGATTCTGGCTTGCAAATTCAAGCCAATTCTCGATCGCAACCCCGGCAACATCCCGAGGCGACGTGTCCCTCGATAGACTCAAGGGAAAGTCCGGCCAATTTGCAATGCTGGTCAGCCGGAAACGATCCGGATAGTCGGAACTGATGGTCTGGTCGACGATGAAGCGATAGCTCTCCTCTGCAAGTGCGCGCGCCTCCTCTGTCGTTTCTACAAAATGCTGCAGGTAGTAAACGCGCATCTCTTCGATAAAGGCCGAGCGGCTATTCTTAAACCGATTGTAGAGAGACCAACTTGTTGGATCGCTGGCACCCCAAACCAGAAAACGAAGTTCGCGGGCAGCATCCTGCCGCTCCAAGGTCATGGTTTCATTGATCGTATAGTTGTTGACCAACGCCATCGACTGGGGCCTGTTGAACGCGGTCAGCAGGAGCCTTTCGGACGATATCCCCCACGCTCGAGTTCCCCCCCTGCATCCGGTTTGAGGACCACCGAGAATCGCTTGTAAGGTCTGATAAAACCTCGAATTCTCCGTAAAACTCTCGATGTTTGACGCACTTGGCTGCAATTGGACGCCACAGACTTTCTCCGCAGTTCCTGTGGCTTTCAACCGGTAGAGATCCGCCTGTCTCTCGCTGCCTTGAAACCAACGGCTAACCGCCGCAGTGGTGTAGAACGCCCCTTCGTGAGAGAACACGTAGACCACACTGCTTGGCGGATGCTGCACGACCGGGCGAGGCTCGTCATTATCTTGCCTTCCCATCCGGGACATATGGAAAAATTGATAGTGGGGATATCTTTCGCCGTATAGCGCCTTTATTTCTTGATACCGCGCCTCGTTCTCGAAAACATAAATATCGGAACTGAGATAACGCCAGCCAACTTGGCCGCCTTCAATATGGAGAACTTCCAATTTTCCGTCGTTATCAAGGTCCAGAAACTCCACAAAGCTCCTATCGTATAAGCCATCGAAATATCCCGCGCGATGGCGGTCGCGCGGATAGGTGAGAAATTCTGCATCCGGGAAAGCCGCCTGCAGGTCTAGCAACCGTTCGTCCAGCAAACCCCCACCGTAAAACACTCTCTCCCAGGCGGAGAGAAATGGATTGCAAATCGCCGGCTGCATATTCTCCAGCAAAACAGGTTTGTAAGGCGTAATCCCATGATTGCGGGACTCAGCCCTCGCCGTTCCACTTGCAAGGGCAATTCCCATAAACGCAAGAATGAGGCGTCCATAGCGGCGCATAGTATCCCAATCCCGTGAGAAACTGATCGAACGACGAGATTTGAACTATCACCATAGATTGTAAAAATAGAGTGACTGAAAAACGGCTTTGTGGTGGCAGGGAAGGCTAACCATGATCACAACGTCTACGCAACAGACCCGGTAATTTCCTGCTTGGTTGTGCTCATGACCCAGTGGGTCGTGAAGGCTTTTATATTGCTGTCGGCGTGAAACAGGCGGTCGGCCAGGGAGGTGTACTCATCCATATCGGCCACCTGGACAATGACAACACAGCTCACCTCGCCCGCCACCATGTAACACTGCGAAACGGCCATTTCCTTTTTTACCCGCGCGACAAAGTCACGGCGAAACTCCGGCCCGTGCCGGTCCAGCGCGACGGTCACCACCGCGGAAAGTTTGCGGTCCAGGTGGCCCGGGTCGATCACGGCAACGATGCGTTTGATGACACCTTCCTGCTTGAGGCGGGCAACGCGGCGCAGGCAAGCCGAGGGTGACAAGCCGACCTCCGCGGCGAGCGCGGTGTTCGGCAGATCGGCGTTCTCCCTCAAAACCGAGAGAATCCGGTGGTCGATGCGGTCAAGCTCCATGGAACGGCATATTATTGCAAATCCTGCAATTTTTCACCGTTTTATTGCTTCTAAACGACGTTTTCGCGCACCCATTGCAGTCTCTTTCCACGATCCTGCTGCATCTTACGGTCACGGAAACAAAGCACCCGAAATGAAATCCTACTTGAAAAATCTTGCCCGGCGCAGCCTGGGCAGCTTCGCGACGCTCGTGAAAATCATGCTGCCGGTCATGTTGGTCATTCGCATCGGCGAAGAATTCGGACTTTCCGAAACCCTGGGCACCGGGCTCGCACCGGTCATGCATCTGGCGGGGCTGCCGCCGGAGGCCGGGATTGTCTGGGCCACCGGAATGCTCACCGGTCTTTACGGCGGGATCGGCGCCTACATTGCCCTCTTCCCCCAAATGGAGTTGAGCATTACTCAGGGCAGCATTCTCTGCGCCATGATGCTCTTCGCCCATTCGATCCCGCTTGAGCAGGCCATCGTCCGGCGCGCCGGTGCGAGTTTTCTGCTCACCAGCTTTTTGAGGATCGGCGGCGCGCTTCTTTACGGCGCCGGCGTTGCCTGGATCTGCGGCTTGAGCGATGCCCTCTCCGCCCCTCTGGAACTGGATTGGCTGACGGCGGCTGAGACCGACCCGGGTTGGGGCGCCTGGGCGCTCTCGACCGCAGGCTCCCTCGCCTCGATCTTCGGCATTATCGTCGCGCTCTTTATCGGCCTGGACCTACTAGAAAAACTCGGGGTCATGCGCCGGATCACCGCCGCGATCGAACCTGCGCTACGGGTCATCGGTCTGGACACGCGCCTTGCGCCGCTGACCACCATCGGCCTGCTTTTAGGCCTGACCTATGGCGGCGCCCTCATCATCCAGGCGACGAAAGAGCAGGATTTCACGCCCCGCGCAAAATTCCTCGCCCTATCGCTTCTGTCCCTCTCCCATTCCCTGATCGAAGACACGGCCCTGATGCTGGCGCTGGGGGCCGATATCTGGATCGTCCTGGTCGGGCGGGTCGGCTTCAGCCTGGCGGTGATCGCTGTGCTGGCGCGGATCACGCCCCTGATGGAATCGCGAAAAACCGGGGAGGCATGACCTCCCCGGCAATTCGTGACACGTCGGCTCCACGAACCTCGGACTCAGGGCTCGCTGCTGTTGCGGCAGTTTCCTGGATAGGAGGTGCCGGTCGTATCGCTCTCGCAGCCGCCGGTCGACTGGTACTGCTCGTGATAGTCACAGGAGCCTTCGTAAGACGTCTGCGAGGCACCGTCATGACAACCGGTGTTGGCGTTGGCAGACTGGCCTGGTTTGCCACGCAATTTCGACGTGGCAGCGATGGGCCGGCCCGGGCCGCTGCCGCCCACCTTCTGTTTCATCATCTGCGATGCGCCCGGCGGGTTGGCGGCCGGATCTTTCGTGTTCTTGGCATTGGAAACGGCGGGGTTCAGCATCATCGCGACCAGCGCGGCCGCAAGTAGGAGTCCGGCCTTGTTCAAGCTGAGTGAAGTCATGGGCACGGTTACATCCTCGTGAGGGTGACGTTCGGGAAACTCTTATTCGAGTGACATCGGCCCAGGCACTTTCCCGAAGAAGCATTTCTTCATGAAGCTTGCCGCGCCAATCCTCCTTTCGTCGTCCGAGGTGCGGTTCGGTTCATTCTTAGTTTCGCAATGGGTCAAGCCCGCAAGCTATCGTAACGCGCAATCAAGTCGGCGAAGGCCTGCCTTTCTCTCTTCCTGGCCCGCATCTGATCGATCGCGGCCATGGCCTTTTCGCTGTCTCCCGCCTCCCCGGCAACCACAAGCATGACCATGCCGTACTGCCCGTGCCGCCGGCAGCGAAAGCCGTAGAAGCCCTCCTGCTGGAAGGTAACGCGGGCCTCGTTCTGGTTCGAGATCCCCACGGCGGGCATGCCGTCCGGCCAAAGCTGGGGCACCGAATGTACCGTGTGCTCGCCACGGCTGTTCAAAAAGGCGACCTCCTCGCCGGGCGCAACCAACAGAATGTCCGGTTCAAAACGGAACATGTCCGTCGCGGCGGTGGCATTGGTATCGGTGATCTGATCCACGGTACGCGGACGCGCAATCGCGGCGCTGCCGGAGCAGCAACAGACCGCCGTGATGGTTTGAATGGCCCGACGCCGGGTCAGGGTCCTGGGGGTGAAGTTGATCATCTGATCTAAATCCCGCGCTGGTAATCGATGGCTCTGCATCACTCTGCGGGAAAGCTTTGTGAATGAGAATGATTCACATCAAAACTTAAAACATCCGGTGAGACCTCGCGCCGCCGCGCCAGAGTCCGAACAGGCCAGAGTCCGATCAGGCCAAAGTCCGCCGGGCCAGATTCCATGGAACCCTTTTCACATCCGGGCGTTTCACCCCGGTAGCTCTCTGTCATGAAAATGCAGATCTACAGTCTCTCGGAAAAGGGGAATGAAAACGTGTTGTCCAGGATACCGCAGCGGCTGCTCACATCTGTCGCTCTCGTTGCCTGCCTGAACACACCGGCGCTCGCGGGAAGCTGCCTCCAGCAGGTTCAGGCCTTTGCGCTTGAGCATCAGTTGGAACTCTCATCCCCGGCGGCCTCCGACGCGGTCACCGGTGATACCCTGGTAGCACCGGCAAGCCCTCTGCGCGGCGACACGCCGCCAAGGCGCCAATGGGCGTCAGACCCCTTGTTGGTCGAGCCCGGCACGCACAGCATCTACGACACCACGTCGGTTCCCGGCACCCGCCCCAGAGCTGACAGCCTGGATACGGGCTCGGCAACCGCAAGGAAACGCATCGAGACGGATATTATCGAGGCCCTTCTGACCGGCGCCCGGGACGACGGCCTTCGCGGCGACGAGCCGGGATGTCTGGCACGTTTGGCGCAGGCCCGCGAGACCCTGGAGGTTTACCGGTGAAGACACCGCCAGTCGTTTGAGAATGATCTGTCAAAGACTAACCGGGCAGCGGCAACCGAACCTGGAGGAAGAACACGATGACCAACACGACACTTGATTTGGACGAAATCCGGAAGGACCCCTCCCGTCACTTCGAAGCGCCCCACGACGTCCTGGAGCACAGCCAGTTCAGTCAAACTCAGAAGCTTGAAATTCTGGAGCAATGGGAACTCGACGCCCGGGAGCTTGAAACCGCCGCAAGTGAAAACATGGCGGGCGGCGAGCCGAGCTGCCTTTTGGAGGTGCGAGAAGCGATCCATCAACTCATGAACGCCAAACCAGAGACCCAAGAGGATACGGAAGCCCCCGTGACTTGAGCTCCCGTGACTTGAGCCCCGTATCTCAAGCCGCACGAAACTGACGGCCACACACGCAGCCCGGCCGCAATTCTCACGAACGACACTGCATGATATCCTCGACGGTGCCTCAACAGGATCTGCCGTCTGCCAGAAAGAACGGATTATGAGACGCAATTTCCTGCTGGCCGCCACGGGCTTACCCCTCTGGCTCCTTCCCTACGGCGCAGCTGCGGAAGATCGCCCGCCGCGCCCGGATGAAAAGGCGACCTACGCGATCGTCTGGGAGAACGATGTGCTCTTCGGCGACACCGACCGCAACTACACCAACGGTGTACGCGCGTCCTACCTCTCCGGCACCCATTCCTTCGACGGTCCTGCCGGCTGGGTTGCCAAGAACATCCTGGGCGCCAACGACAACGCCGTGGTCCGGCGCGGCTTCGCCCTCGGCCATTCGATCTATACGCCAAACGATATCAGGGTGTCCGAACCCCTGCCCGATCAGCACCCTTACGCCGGCTGGCTCTACGGCGAATACAATGCGGTCGTCGAGCAGTCCGATGCCCTCGATCAGTTCGCCATCCAGATCGGCATCGTCGGTCCCAGCGCGCAGGGCGAATTCGTGCAGAACGAAGTCCACGATCTGATCGGCTCGCAAGAGGCCCGCGGCTGGGATAACCAGATCGACGACGAGCCCGGCATCGTGCTGTCCTACGACAAACGCTTCCGCGCTCTGGCAAGCCTGGGCGATGAGTATCTGGGCGTCGACCTGACCCCAAATATCGGGTTTTCCGCCGGCAACGTTCAGACCAACGCGCGCAGTGGTATTACACTGCGGGTCGGTCAAGACCTGAGCAACGACTTCGGACCGCCCCGGATCCGCCCCTCACTCGGCGGCTCCAGCTACTTCAATCCCATCGATGACTTCAGCTGGTATCTCTTCGCAGGCGTCGAAGGGCGGGCGGTCGCCCATGACATCTTCCTCGACGGAAGTCTGTTTCGTGACGACGACCCGGACGTTTCGAGCAAAATCTTTGTCGCAGACTTCCAGGGCGGCGCCGTCATTCAGTTTTACGACACCCAGCTCGCCATCACCTATGTCCGGCGGACCGACGAATTCGACCAGCAGAGTACGCCTCAGGAGTTCGGCGCAGTGAGCCTCTCGTTTAAGTATTAAGGTTAATGAAAAGGAAACGCAGGCGCTCAAGCAACCATACCTCGCACTGACGGTTGCCCTTACAAAAATAGACTTTAAAGCATTGTAAAATATTGCGGTTACTTCGAAGAGTGGTGCCGGCCGAGCCAATTTTGAACCAAATGCATCCTCCTGGCGTCTAACGGGTGAGAAATACGAAACGCCCTATCTGAAACCCGGAGAAGATGTAATGAAACAGAAACTCGCGCTCATTCTTGCAGCAAGCGCCTTGGTGGGATCCATGTCCCTGGGTATTGCCGCCTCTGCCGATCCTGTATCGGTTGCTCAGCTTAAACTGGAAACGCAACCCAAAAAGCCTGGAACCCCGATCCCGACCCCAGCCAGCCCCAACTTCAATTCCGGGGTCCAATCAACGGCACCGGGCGGTTACGCACCGGCGGCGCCTGTGGTCTTCCACTGCATGCCCGGCTACAGCAAAACGAAGTATCAGAAGTATCAGAGCGGTTCGCGCAAAGGCGGCCTGCATACCATGGAATGCCGCTCGCCCATCTTCGAGTGCCCCGCCAAGAGCTCGGTCAGAACCGATAACGGCGGTGCAGCACAAGGGCATGGCAACACGATTAAGAAGGTTCCCGTCGGGGCCGGTGACTCGAACCGTTTCCGGATCGAATACACCTGTAACTACTACTGGCCCGAGGGTTAAGCGCCAGTATTCATTCCCCTCAACTCACAACCGCTTCAGGCAACTGGAGCGGTTCCTTTTTTTAAAGCCTTATGCAAGGTCACTTCAAGTGCTGTACAGAAAGCGCCTCCCTTTCTTCATCTGCCTGACCACGATCACCGCAGCCAAACCGGCCTGGGCACGCTTCTACTGGGATGGCACTCCGGTCTTCTCCGCGCTGGAGACATGGGAGATCATCCTCTACGGAATCATCATCCTAGCCCTCGCCGGGGCGCTCATCTTCACCCTCGTAACGCTGATCAATTTACTCTTTGCAAGGAAGTGACCTGAATCTCAGTCCCAAGAAGCTCCGGACCCGGCCATGATCAAACCTCTTCTCGCCGGTCTCGCGCTGACAGTTTTCCTCCTGGGTTTCACGACGCAGCTCTACAGCAATCTCTTCCAAATGCTGGAGGGCGCGGACTCGTTTTTCATCCCTGTCGAAAGTGACATCTGGCGCTTTGAGGTTACGAAAAGCAATCCCGGATCCGGAAGCTGGTGGTTGTTCGCCAGGGACCAGCAACACTATTACGCCCTCTCCAAAGAACAACCGGAATACATCTACATCCGGCAGGACAACAGCTGCGACGCATTCGACCCTTTCAAGCTCGAGACCTGGTGCACCGCGCGTACCAGCCCCCTCCCCGACAGGCAGGCGGGTAAATAGCCGTGCGAAAGTCGTCCTCCGACACGACCGATTTCTCCGACCTATGCCTAAAGCGCGGAGTGTTTCCGTCTAAACGTGATTCGATTTACAGAAAACTCATCAGGTTGAGCGACGATCCGGAGGCTGATGGCCCGCCCAATCCGGCAAAGAGCTGCGACATGGCCTGCGAACTCTCAAAGTTCTGTTTCAGGGTCACGTAGTACTCCGGACTGAACCCCGCGGCCTCGCGCTCTTCCGCACTCATAGTCTGATACTGCGCGATCAGGTTCTTTGAAAAAGCGGTCGGATCGTTGGTCGGACCGGAGGACCTGAAGGCATCCTGCACCGTCTTGCCAACCCGCGTCTGCAGTTCTTCCTTCGCTGCCAGAACCTCGCGGCTGCTGAAACTCTCATCCCGGTTCAGCGAAATGGCGGAAAGGGCGCGGTTGCCGAAACCGGAAAGGTCGACGGCTTTCCCGCGTGCCGGGTCACCGCTGAAGACCAGCCGTTTTCCCTCCGCGTCCGCGGCCTTATACTGCTTATCCAGCGAACGGCGCGCATCGGATGTGACATCGGCGAAACTCCGCTCGATGATCGCTTCTCCCTTCGCGGCGCGCATCAGGTAGTTGTCAACCGGATCGTTCGCGATACCACTGGGAACCTGCTCCGGATTGACCTCCAATTGGGCAAGCGCTTCCTTCACCGCCGCCAGCTGCTTCTGAAAAGGTCCGGATGCCCGCTCTTCCGGTCCCGCGGAATTCAGATAGTCCAGCGCGAGATCATAAAGCTCCTTCACGTTCCCGGTGACGCCGACCACCGCAAGTCCGCCGGCCATGGTGACGTCAAAGCGGCGCTGCAGCTCGAGCTTCGCGGCCTTCTGCTGATCGGTCGGAAACTGAAGTCCCGAATTCGTGGCCACCGCAAAGAGCTCACGGCGATCGAACCTGGAAAGATCCACATCCAGCTTACCGTCTTTCAGCGGCGAGCTTTTTCCGGTATCCGCCAGCAGCTTTTTCATACTGGCCTGGGCGTCTTCCGCGATCGTGGCACTGGCTTTCTCACTGAGGCCGGCGCGGGCCGCATCCGAGATTATAATGCTGTCCCCGCGATTTTGAGCGGCGGCGGCCGTCGCGCCCGTGCGCCCGAACTCGGCCTGAGCCGCATTCGCCGGCGTTGGGACGCTTTGAAGGTTTGTGTAGTGCGCTAATACGAGACTTGGCTTGCCATTGATCACGCGCCGGACTCCAGGAGACAGTTGGGACTATACACGCGGTAGCAAATCTCGTGCCGTTTGCCGCGCGCCTGAAAGTCTGGATTTCTGTTGGCTGCAGGCGGATCCGGGGTTGACGTTACCCCTTGGGGCAAATTCTTCCCGGCAAAATCTGCCCCCGGCTACTTTTGAACCTCGGGCGGGCATACAACGACTTACCGGAAGGGAATATCACATCCGGAAAGAATCGACGGCATCCGAAAATGCGAAAAAAATTGAAACTGCGCGCAATCACCCTGGGCGCAATCCTGGGGCTTCAAACCTCACCCTCTTCCCCGGCAGTGGCCGGGGATACGCCCCTCACCCTCTTCGAAAACAGCTTTGCGGGACGGAGCTATCACCATGCGTCTCTAAAGCTTTCACCCGAGCTCCTCAGCGCGGACACAACGAAAATCGACCCGGAGATCGGCTACCGCTTCGCCGAGGGCGGTCTCTTCGAGATTTACTTGAAGCCCGATGTCTTCGGACGCGCCGCCCTGCATTGCAGCCAGGTGAAGATCAGAATGCCCTGGACCAGCCCGACGGCAGAGGACAGCGCGCGGAAGATCGAACACAAGAAAGCCCTCTTCGAGCGGATTGAACGCATGAGGAAAGACAAGAGCGGAAGCCTCGAACTGGTGCTCCAACTCGATCCCTATCTTTCCTTCCAGTCCGCCGATAACTACAAGCTGACACAATGCATCGCCTTCTTCCGCACGGCCTTCGGGGCTTATGTCGATCACAGAAACCCGATTGCAGATCCACCAAACTAGGCTTCGGCTAGGCTTTGGCTATCGCTTAAAGCTCCGGCTCCTCGACGACGATAATTTTACGGTCGTCACCCGCCAGACCGACGAGCAGGCGCTTGTCTTTTTCATCGAACTTGAAGACACCGTACTTGGCGTTTTCGTAGAATTTCGCATGGCCTTCCTGAAACAGGAATGAGTCCGGAACGATGGTGACCCTGCTGTATTCCTTGTGGAACCGCAGCAGCCTTTCACCCGCCTGCAGCTCTTCGCCCCCATGAAAACGCACGAACTGCGCAACATTATCGGCGTCGGGCTTGATCACCATATATCCGCGCTTCTTCTGTTCCTCCATCTGCGCCTTCACCGGCTCGGCGCGTTCGAGCGCATACCGCAGGTTCATGTAGTCGCCCTGCATGAGCGAACGCGGGTCGACCGGTGCCAGCTCCAGCAGCAGGATCTCGCCCTTGCCGATGATTTGCTCTTTTTCGTAGATCCCGTAGTTCAGCGCAGCGAAGATCAGGACCGCAAGGCCGATCATAATTTTACTTCTCATGCGGCATCTCCCTGGTCCAGTTTTCTGAAGTGTAAGTAAAAGCGGGCGGCAAGCAGCAACAAACCGCTGCCCACCAGCACGCCGGACTTCTGCAACAGCGACACATCCAGTTCGTAGTAATAGTGATAGAGGAAAAGCGGCAGCAGCAACGCGCCCATGGCGATCATGATCTTCTCGTGTTTACCGTAGCCCAGCACCATCAGCAGAATGGCGAGCGTAATACCGGGCGCGGCAATCGCGCCGAGCGCCGCGGCGCCCAGGCAGGCCAGTATCAGAGCCTCGGACTTGAGTTTCGCCGGGCCGCCCGCGATCCAGGCGATGGCCGCGATCAGCGCCCCCGCAAAGAGCAGGCTCATAAAGAGCGGACGGATGACCTCTTCCTCCATCGCATAGGCAAACTCGAAGCGGGAGACCAGGAACAGGGCCGCCACGCACAGAGAGCAGAAGAGCGCGTATTTGACCGGAACGAAGTCACGCCTGATTTTACCGCTCCAGGTCAGCAGCGCCGCCAGCAGCACTTCGCAAAAGACAAAAAGATTGAAAAAGATCTCCCTGGACTCGGGCAGCTCCTCCACAAACGCGACATTCAGATGGATCGAAAAAAGCACCGCGAAGCTCGAGAGGAACCGGTCCACCGACATTCGGTAAACATAGTAGGTCGCAACAGTGATGCCGAGGGTCGCCAGGGTGCCTGCCCAGCCTGATTCAAATATCATCACAAGGGCGAAGACAAAAAGCGACTTGCCGGTTGCCATGAAAGCGAAAGACGACTGCATCATAAAGCTCTGCTTGATCGTGGCGCCCTTCCCGCTGAATTTCTGCAGAACGATGGCAAGCGCGACAAACGCCAGGCCGATGATCAGAAAGTCCTCATTCTCCTCGACGGAGAGCCCGATGGCGATCAGGCCGATCATGCAGATCGACGCGATGAAGGCGCCCACGCCGACCAGCGCCCGGATATAGAGCGGCAATTCCGTTTCCTGTTGCTGCGCGAGCACGAAATTCTCCAGCTCCTGATCCCCGCTCTTGACGAAACCCTTTGCCGAGAGCGCCTGCAAAAGATCGGAGGCACTGTAAGACGTCATGTATCTAGACATGCTTGGCCTCCATTACCGAGATGATCCTGCGCAGATAAAGGACCGCCAGGCTGAAGATCGCGATCGTCGCCAGCCCCATCAGCCCGAACATCAGAACTTCCGTGTCTTCAAAATTCATGACCAGGAAATCCAGCACCAGGGTTTCCAGAATGATGCAGAGCGACAGCGCGATGGCGGCAAGGGGCCACATATCCCGGAACTTGAAGCGGTAGAGACCGTAAAGCAGCCCGTGCCCTACCAGTCCGACCAGGGCGCTGATCTTAAGCGACGAACCGATGTCGTGGTCATCCAGAATCCAGATCATGAGCGGCGTGGCCAGCGGAATCAGTACCGCGATGGTGAGCAGAACCCGCACCCAGCGCCGGTCGAGCCAGGCCGCCTGCCTGCGCGCCACATAGACTTCCCGCAGAACCAGCGCCAGGCCGTTGAGCGCCGCAAAGCCGACGAAGATCAGTGCCTCCATGTCCCGCTCCGGCAGCGCCGCCTGTTCCCACCACAAAGCCAGAAAGACGTTCGTGACCGCCAGCCAGAGAATCCACTGCGCGGCGAAATTGGAGATCACCGTCCAGCCGAAGATGAAAAGCGACCACATCATGAAGAGCTGATAGGCATCCGCACCGGTCTGGTAGATCTGCCCGTAGACCGCCATGAACACGCCGGTCAGAACCGAAGCCGAGAGCAGAAGGACCTGCCCGCTGACCCGCTCCAGCTTGTAATAGTATGCGCCGAGCAGACAGCAGAACAGGCCGCCCTGAATCGTCGACAGCTTGACCAGCGGCGCAATCTTCGCCCAGTTGAAGGCGAAGAAGTAAACCACGCCGCAGAGTACCAGCGCGCTGCCCACCGCGAGAAACAGGCGGGAGATCCAAAGCCCCCACTGATCCGCGGGCGTGAGAAAATCCAGGGCATAATCCCTGCCTTCGGGCGCTATCTTCCTATGCGCCAGGAGCTCGTCGACCAGCCTGCGATTGGCGGGGATGTCCGCGAGCGTCACTTGAGGTGTCTGTTCCAAAATATCCTCGGTGAAAAATTTCGTTTCAAAAATTCACATAGCTTCAATGAGAAAGTCCGCTTCACGGCCCGCTTCACGGAGAGACTAGGGCAAGAGGCCCGCCGCCTCCCTGAAACTTGTGACCACATGGGCGGAAAAGGCCTTGCCCGCAGAGCCGATCTGCTTGGCTTCACAGAGCAGGAGGCGGTAATCGCCGATCTGGCTTAATCCCTGTTTGGGTCCCAGCACCTCGTGATCCTCCGAAACCAGGCTGGCGGGGATCGGTGCAATCGCCAGGTCGGATTCCACGGCGGCCAGCTGTCCCTGCCCGGTCTCGCAGGTATAGGCAATCCGATAGCGCATGTTCGTGTCGTCCAGAGAAGTCAGCGCCGCAGCGCGCCAGGGACATCCCTGCGCCGAGAGGGTGAGCGGAAGCGGCGCGCGGCGATAGGCCCTGCCGTTGCGCTTGCCGACCCAGACCAGCGGCTCGCTGTAAATGGTTTTGCCCGGCAGGCTCTCATGTTTATCGACAGCGGTCAGAACCAGATCGAGTTCGCCGGCTTCCAGTTGTCTGGTCAATGCAGCGGTCGTGGAGAGCACAACGTCCACCTCGACCAGCGGATGGGTGGCCGCGAAACGCGCGAGGATTTGCGGCAAAAAGCGGGACCCGAAGTCGTCCAGCGCTCCGAAGCGGATCCGTCCTTCGAGCTGCGCGACCCGGAAGCGGGCCAGCGCCTCCTCGTTGAGCCTCAGCAGTTCCCGGCTATGAATCAGGAATGCTTCGCCGTCGACGGTCAGAGACACCCGCCGGGCATGACGATGAAACAACGGCCGTCCCAATTGGTCTTCCAGGCGTTTCATCTGCATGCTGACCGCCGAGGGCGTGCGCAGCACGCGTTTCGCCGCCGCGGTGAAGCTGCCGACTTCCGAAATGGCCACGAAAGTGTGGATCAGGTCGGTTTCAAGTAAGGCGTTTGCATTCGGTCCCATCATAGACCCTGTCTTCAATAAAATTGATCAATATCATAAAATCTATGAACTGTATTGACTAATCGATAACTGCCATGGTCTCCGCAGCCACGGAGACGACCATGACAAATCACCCGAAAAACCCCTCTAAAGCTCTCTCTAAAGCCCCCTCAAAAGACAAGAGTGAACCGTTGCCCGGAAATACCACGCGTTCTGTTCTGCAGTCTGTCCTCGCTGCCCTGCGGCAAGGCCTCGCGAAGTACCGGCTCAGTCGTGCCCGGCGAAAAGCGCAAAAGGAGGCGCGCGATGCCTTCATGACCACTTTAGGCCTGGACGACCGGATGCTGGAGGATATCGGTGTGACTCGTGAAGAGGCGCAATGGGCCGCCGGCCTGCCTCTTGAGATCAATGCCGCCCGGGCCCTGCACGCCAGAGCCCGCAGGCGCCGCCGGTGCCCGGCAGCGAAACCGGAGGGCACCAGCCCCTCTCTCGGCATCTCAAACGAGGATCTCTCGGCCGAACGGCTCATTGTGCCCCTCCAGGCTTCGATGGGTCCGCAAAGGGCAAGGCCATACAGGCTTTGGGCGCCGTCAGGGAGAGATTCAAGGCAAGTTGTCTGACCGCCTCGGGCGGCCCCGACGCCATCAGCGCAGGGTTCCGGGGATCGCCCTGGGGCCGCTTCAAGGCCGCCCCATCCGGGATCTCAACCGTCTCATGTTCCAGCAAAAGGCAGAACATGATGTGATGCCGGTCACGCGTCATCACCACCAGCTCCCAGGACCCATCGACCGCGGACTGCTTTTGCAGGATCAGGAATTCCTCGGACACCTGGTAGACTGCTGGGTTGGAGAGAATGTCGTCCCTGAGAACCCGGGTGTCTCCGCTGTCGGGCATCGACCTGACATGATCGCGGATAACCCTGCCGAACGCGGTATCTTCCATCTTGACCAGTTCGCCCTGGAAAAAAGGCGGCTTGGTGAACTTGTAGCATCCCGATAGCAGGACGCCTGCCAGCGCCAGCGTCATCGACAGCTTAAAGCTATTCAACTCCGTCCCCTGTTCCAAAACGCGATACCTTGAGCGCGGTCGGCGTGCAGATCTCGCGAGGTTCAGGGACCTCGGCAGATTCTGGCGGCCGCGCACCCGTCCCCCGTTTGGAGAAAGGCGTCCATTAGTCGGTAGGCGAACGGAAAGGGTTCAAAATTATTTTTCCATCAGAAACACCGGTTCGAGCTCCGCCCACCATTCGCCGTCACGGCGGCTCTCGAGCGGCGCCTGCATGGGGTTACAGATCGCCCACCATTCCCGGGTTTTCGGATCCTCCCCCATGCGCGCCATATCGGCGGCGTGATCTTCGCCGTGATACTCGTAGTATCCGAACAGCAGATTTTCCGGCTCGCGCAGAAAGATCGAGTAGTTCTGAATGTGACAGCGCCGGATCTGGGCCAGCACCTCGGGCCAGACATCCGCATGCAGCCGTTTGTACTCCGGAATATCCTCCGGGCGGATGCCGACGACAAATCCGTAGCGTTTCATCTCCTGCTCCCTGATTCCGGGTTCCCGATGGGTGGTCCCCCGATGCGTGATTCCCGATGTATGGATCAAGGCGGAAGGCTACAGCGCCCGGGTCTTGCGCGCCACGACGAAACGGCTGATGGACTGGTCGGTGAAACTCCGGCTCTCGAGAATTTCGAAGCCCGCGTCACCTATGCAGCTCTCCGCCTCCGCGGAGGACATGGAACGGACATAGGGCGCCTTCTTCACCCACTGCATGACAGGGATCACCAATCGCATCAGCAGCCGGGCAAAGGGGCCGGCATTGGCCAGGCACACCGTCTTGGATATGAACAGCCCACCTGGTTTCAACAGCACCTTGATCCGCGCGAGCGTGCCGTCCCTGTCCTCCATCAGATGCAGAAAGTTAAAGGCCAGCACAACGTCATAGCCTCCACTCTCAAGAACCTCATCGAAGGGCGTGGCCCGGACGAACTCGACATTCGCGGCCCCGTCCGCCTTGGCCTTTTCCTTCGCGATTTCAATCATCTCGCCGGAGATGTCGCTGGCGGTCATCTGCTCCACGTCGTCCGCCAGCAGCAAGGCCGTCATGCCCGAGCCGCAACCCAGCTCCAGCACCCGGTCGTCCGGCGACAGCCGGGCCCGCGTATGCTCAAGGGTCTCGTTGTAGGCAGTCATGTTCTTGATCGGCCGCTTTACATAGCGCCGTGCGACCTTATCCCAGAATTTCTGCGCAGCCTGCATGTCTGTTTCCGCGTTCCCGATGTTTACCGTCTCGATTTCCACCCCTCTCTACCCATGCGGCGATAAAAGATATAGCCTTTAAATATGCAGCTTACTTATACGTTTTTGCATGGACCGATATCCGCGATGCCTCGGATACGACGAAGGCTTGGAGCCTGCCATGAACTGGAGCCTTGGATGAACTGGAAACTGGGATGAACTGGAACAGCATCTCCTTCGACTGGAACCAGGCCCGGGCTTTCCTCGCCACCGCCGAGGAAGGCTCGCTCTCCGCCGCCGCCCGCGCGCTGGGACAGACCCAGCCGACCCTGGGCCGCCAGGTTGCCGCGCTGGAAGCCGAATTGGGTGTAATCCTCTTCGAGCGGATCGGCCGCAATCTCTCCCTCACGCCCTCCGGCCTGGAACTGCTCGACCATGTCCGTGCCATGGGCGAGGCCGCCGGGCGGATCTCCATGACCGCGTCGGGCCAGTCTCAATCGATCGAAGGCCAGGTCTGCATCTCCGCCAGTGACGCCATGGCGGCGTATCTCCTGCCCGCCGTGCTCAAGCGCCTGCGTGACCGCGCGCCGAAGATCGAGATCGAAGTGGTCTCCTCCAACGCACTCAGCGACCTGCGCCGCCGCGAGGCTGACATCGCCATCCGCCACGTGCGGCCCGAACAGCCGGACCTGATCGCCAAGCTGATCCGCGAGACCAATGCCTACCTCTATGCTTCAAGCGAATTTCTGGAAGCGCACGGCCGCCCGACCAGGCCCGAGGCACTGACGGATCTCGACTTCATCGGCTTCGGCCAGGCCGACCGCCTGATCGCCGCCCTCAACGGCGCGGGCCTCACCCTCACCCGCCGCAATTTCAGGGTCGGCTCGGAAAGCGGCGTGGTCGGCTGGGAACTGGTGAAACACGGTCTGGGCATCGGCATCATGGCCGAGGAAATCGCCGCCCTCACTCCAGGTATCGAACGAGTCCTGCCCGACCTGCCGCCCTTCACCTTCCCGATCTGGCTGACCACCCACCGCGAACTGCGCAGCAGCCGGCGCATCCGGGTGGTGTTCGATTTATTGGAGGAGGTTTTGGGGTGAGGAAAGAATTTACCCACCGCCCAAGCTTTTCATAGGCAACAAGTTCGTTCGTAAGTGACGCGGCTTGCGGCACAGCTATTCGAGTGGAGGATAAAGGTGATTTTATTGCTTCTAGGCGTAATCCTGTGGAGTGCTGTCCATTTCCTCCCGAGCCTGGGTCCGGGTTTGAAAACCCGGCTCATCGGAAAGTTTGGCAAGAAGAACTATAGGATTCTCTTTGCCCTTCTGGTGGTCACATCGATTCTTCTGATGATCTTCGGGTGGCGTTCGAGCGATCCCCGCTTCCTCTATGCCCTCGGCTCCTGGACCAGTCCCGTGACCACGCTGCTCGTGCTTTGCGCCTTCATTCTCATGGGAGCTACAAATTATCCGACCCGGATCAAGCGCTTCATACGGCATCCGCAGCTCTCCGGACTGGCGGTCTGGGCCATCGCCCACCTGATCTCCAACGGCGACAGCCGTTCGCTGATCCTCTTCGGCGGTCTGGGGCTTTGGGCGCTGGCTGAGATTTTCCTGATCTCGGCCCGCGAGGGCACCTGGATCAAGCCGGAGGCGCCGAGCCTAACCGTCGAATTACGAGGTCTGGCAATCAGCTTCGTGATCTTCTTCGCCGCCATGGCGCTCCACCCCTGGTTCGCCGGCGTGCCGGTGATCGCGCGTTAGGGCTGTTGCGGGGGCGGCCTCTGCGTCGGCACCGATGGCTTCGCCCTCCGCAACCGCTCTTTACCCGATCGGGGTGAGGTCTCCACTGCCTCATGTCAAAACCGGGGGCCCCCAGAGCTGAGCTCCCACTGTCAGTTTCGTTGCTGACGGGTTCCCGTCGTCAGACCGCCGCCGCTATTGAACAAGCAGGCCGTCATGCTTCGCCAGGGCGTGGAAACCTTATGTCCGAGCACGGTCACCAGATACTTGCGCTGGGTCGGCTGGTTCAAGCTGTACTTCTTCTGCCACTTACCGATACCGTCCGCACCAAAATTTACCGTGACTTTCTGGTTCATGCCGTTGTCCCGGGTCAGCAGAAACTCGGTCTTCCCGGCTTTGTTGGCCTTGAGCGTGACCTTGAGCCAGGCTTCGACCGGACAGCTCTGCGGGTTGCCCTTGTAAGTGACGCTGACATCCGCGCTCTTTACCTCGAAAGGCGCCGCCTTGCAGACCACGCGGGCGGATAGGGGTTTGATGTCTTGAGAATAGTTGTAGGTATAGCTGATGTGCTTGAGATGAGTGTGATCGCTCCAGACACCGCCCGGGCTGCCGGCATAGTCCTTGTTGCCGAGAGCAAAGACCGGCCAGAGAGTCAGCTTGATGGATTTTACGACTTTCTTGGCGGGGTTCCCATGGGTTTCGCAGACCTTACGAGCCTTCCCGGCAAGCGGCTTCAAGTGCTGCCAGGTGATTTGGCTCTGAAGAGTCTTGTCCAACGACTTCAGATGAAGAGGCGCAGCCCCGGTCTTGTAAAGAGTCGACCGTCCTCCTGAGTCGAGGTACAGAGCTATCACTTTGTAGCCGTGGATGCGAACGTATCGCTTATCGCGCTTTGCTTTGATACGGAAACGGAAGCCGACTGAACCCTTTTGCTCGAAGATCCATGCACCATTCTTCGGCGTGAAGACAAAGGTCGGCAATTCGCTCAAGTTCGAAACCTGCGGAATCAGGGCAACGTCTTTCGCATGGTAGGGCTTCGAAGCTTGAGAGTTGGTGCTCAAGGCCATAATGCTGCCAGCGATTAAAACAGCTGGAAGCACGGCTCCAGGAAATTTCAGTATGGGCATGATCTCTCCAGATGCGAATAGGGTCTCAGACTGATGCCGCGCGGCGAACGGCGGCACAGGCAACAGTTCTTAGACGCTGCTGCGATCCGGAGTGTTTAAAATTTCTTTTGTCGGAGCGGCCCCGCATACAGGCGCGCTTTGGTGGGTACAGAACCCTGGCGCATATGCAATCCCGATGAGGCATCTGCGTCCGATCGGCGGCCCTTCGCCTGAACCGGCTTCTCGAAGAACCTCAGATCGCGCGTTCGCCCGGTCCCCGGTACTCGAGATACTTGCGTTGGGTAGCAATATGGTCCGCGATGTGCTTCGCGTCGTGCCACACACCCCAGATGAAGGTGGAGCCCCGCCGCGACTGCCAGGGCAGTCCCAGGAAATAGACCCCCGGCTCCAAGGAAACGCCGCGCTGGTGCCGCGGTTTGCCGGCTTCGTCGAAGGCGTCGACCTGCAGCCAGCCGAAGTCCTGCCGGAAACCGGTCGCCCAGATGACCGAAGTCACGCCCGCCGCCGCCAGATCCAGTTGCCGGATCGGGTGGGTCAGGCAGTCCGGGTCCGGCCAGGCCGCGCGGGCTTCCGATTCTTCCGGCAACCCGATCCCGGTCCGCGCCACATAGGCGTCGGCGGCATCCAGCATGCCCAGGTAACTCGCGTCGCCCTTCGCGAGGTTTTCTTCCAGGTCACCGGCGAAGCTTAGGACACCGTCCCGGTAACCTTCGGTCAGCCCCAAAAGCGTCAGGCCTTCCGCCGCCAGCCTTCGGAAGTCGATGGTCCGGCCGCCGTAGGCGCCGCTGACGGCAATCGTCACATGCTCCGTCCCCGGTCCCGGCGCCTCGATATCCCACAGGCCGAGCACCCCAAGCCACCAGACAAAGTCGCGCCCCCGATAGACGCGCGGCGGCCGCTCATGCGGCCCCACCGAGAGATAGACCTCCCTGCCCGCCCGCCTGAGCTCATCCGCGATCTGCGTCCCCGACGAGCCCGCGCCAACGATCAGAACCGCGCCATCGGGCAGTGCCTCGGGATTGCGGTAGTGGAAGGAATGCAGCTGCGTCACACCCGCATCCTCGGGAAGGATGGGCGGAATCACCGGATGCTGAAAGGCTCCGGTCGCCGCCACGATGTTCCGCGCTTCGATCAGTCCTTCCGAGGTCTCGACCCGAAACAGCCCCCGCCCCTCGGCCCGCTCGGCCCTGAGCACCTCGACCCCGGTGCGGATCGGCGCGCCGACCATCCTTGCGTAGTCCGTCAGGTAATCCGCCACCCGCTCCTTGCCGGGAAAGCCATCCGGCTCCTCCCCCTCGAATTCCAGGTTCGGAAAGCGGTCATGCCACGCCGGACCGTTGGCCACCAGCGAGTCCCAGCGCCCCGACCGCCAGGCTTCGGCGACCCGGTTCTTCTCCAGGATCAAGTGCGGCACTGCGTTGTTGCCCAGATGCTCGCTCAAGGCAATCCCAGCCTGCCCCGCGCCCACCACGAGCGTATCGATTTTTTCCGCTGACATATCTAAAGGCCCCTCAGCCGCCGCGCTTCCATCAAAAGATGATCCGGTCTGGGGCTTACAGTAACGCCCCCCCGTAAGATCGGAAAATACACATTCGAAAAGCTTTGCTTCGCTTCAGGCTAAGCGGTGATGGTCTTGACCAACATGATCGCGCATTGGGGATCACTCTGTTCCGCGCGCTTCGCTTGGGTTACAACCTCCCCGGTCAGACAGTCCCACAACCAGCTTGAGCAGCTTCAAAGAATGACCCAAGAGATCGCCTTCAACATCGCCCGCGTCGAACCAGCTCTCTACTGGAAGGCTACGAAGGCCGCCGTGAGAGTAAGAGGCAAGGATAAGTCCCGGCAGTGGATATGGAAGGTCGCAGCTTGGTTTGCGCTTGTGTTCTTGCTGACACTGCTCATGCGATTGGATGTCGTGCGAGAGGCGGAAAGAGCGGTAGTGGTCGGCGCATTTATAGCGGGCTGCGTCGTAACCGCAGCTATTCAACTTGGCAACGCATGGCTGTTGCGGGCGCGATTAAAATCCTCTCTGGAGCAAACGCAAAGCCTTCATGGTTCCCTTTCGGTCGAATTTGGGCCAGAGGGTTGCGTCTTTAACTCCGCGGTCTCACACAGCACCCTCAAATGGCGGGCCGTCGACGAAATTCTTGATCTCAGGACGGGTACGGGCCTGCGTTCGGGACTCCTCGTCTATCCGCTACCGAACGAGGCGCTTCCGGATGGGATGTCCCCTCCGGATTTCCGACAAAACCTGGAAGAATGGCGCGCGGCATCCTGAACCCGTTCAGGCACAGTCATAGCGAGCCCGGAAAATACGCATTTGAAAAGCTTTGCTTCGCTTGAGACAAAGTTTTGAAGGTTGGTAAGGCCGCGACGCAACTCTGCAGCCTCAAAAAGCCGCGCGACGCTCGGGTCGACATCCGCATCTCTTGACACATTGTGCAACATTGTTGAACAATGCAAGCCTGATTAATACGAACGTGAGGCGGCAATGCCAGAATCAACCATGGGCGTTCGCCTAGGCGAAGAAACCCAGAGCCGTCTGGAAGCCCTCGGCAGAGCGCGGGACAGATCGCCCCATTACCTGATGAAAGCGGCGATTGAACGCTTTCTGGACGCCGAGGAAGCGCTTGAGGAAGAGCGCCAACTAGTGACGTCCCGCTGGGAGAAATACAAACTCACCGGAGAAACGCTCGATCATGCCGATGTAAAGGCTTGGGCGGACGGGCTCGACGACTCCTTATCTAGCGATCCGGAGAGCGGCGACACGAGAGCCGATTCCGTCTGATGGCCGAGGTCAGATGGCTCCCCGACGCTCTGGGAGACCTCAAGCGCCTTCATGCTTTCATCGATCCGCATAGTCCGAACGCAGCCGCCCGCGCCGTCAAGACCCTGATCGCCGCGGCCGAGACCCTTGCAGCTTTCCCGGAACGGGGCCGCCCCTGGGATTTGGAAATGGACTATCGAGAATTGCCCGTCCGTTTCGGCGCACGCGGCTACGTCATTCGCTACCGCGTCTTCGAGGGTCAAGTCTTCGTTGTGCGCGTTTGGCACGCCCTGGAGGAGCGGTAAGCAGGGCCTTTGGTCAGGTATTTGGACATGAAAGCGCGGCACGCCTAAGCCGCCTTTGCAAAAACCGCCCGTATCGCCGCATCGTGCCAGGCGATCTCCCCGTCTCGCCCGTGAAACCCGACATGTCCGCCCCTCTCCAGCAAAAGAGTGCGGACCTGCGGGTTCTCGAGCGATAGCGCGGCCATGTAGCTCGCGGCCGGGATCCAGGGGTCGTTGGCCGCGTGGATCACCAGGCTGGGCACGCTGACGGCCTCCAGGAAAGCTCCTGACGAGCAGCGGCGGTAATAGTCCTCGGCGCCGGCAAAGCCGTTGGCGGGCGCGATCACCCGGTCGTCGTACTGATAGATGTTTTCCAGTTTCTGCAAAGCTTCGCGGGTGATCCCGGCCTGCTCCAGCACCGCCGCCGAGGTCTCGGCTTTCATGCGTTTGAGAAGGTAGTTCTGATAAAGCCAGTTGCGCGGCGCCATCATCCGGACCTGGGTGGCCTTCAGATCCAGCGGCGCGGAGACCGAGACCGCGGCGTGGACCTGGAAGTCACGGCCGTACTCGGCCAGGAACTTCAGCATCATGTTGGCGCCGAGGGAATAGCCGACCAGGTGGAAGCCCTGTGCGCAGAGGGCGGGGTCCTGCTCGCGCAGTCCGGTCAGGAAATCGCGCAGGTCCTCGCTGCGCCCGGCGTGGTAGTGATAGCGGCTAACGGCTGCACCCGGCCCCGCCCCGCGCAGGTTCATGCGGATCACCGCGAAGCCCGCCTCCAGAAGCACCCGCGCCGTATTGCGGATGTAGGTACTGTCCGCGCAGCCGGTCAGGCCGTGGATCAAAAGCACCAGCGGACGGTTCCCCGCGCCGACTCCTGCATCACCCCCATGCAGCGCGCCCTCGTGAAGTTCGGCGATCAGGCGATCGCCGCTGCCGTCGGTCATCTCGATTTCCAGACACCGCGATGGCCAGGGTGAAAGATCGGCACTTTGGCGCAGGATGTAGTTGCGCAGGGTCTGCAGATCGCCGCCGATCCAGGGAAAGCGTTCCCGGAAAGCGCCCGGCGGCTGCCAGGCTTTCAGATCCAGCGGCGCACGCGGCCGCCAGGCCTCAGGCCCGGGTGGTGGTTGTGGTGTTACGTAACGGTCCAAAATCCAACTGCCCCTTAAACGCGCGCGATCCGGCGGCAATGTGTCCGGCTGCCTGTCGCCCGGAGCCTATAAGCAGGTCACAGCAATGAAATATCTTCAAGACTTTGTCAGTCAACGGGACGTCCCGCGCCCTCGTCTTTTCGCTTCCGCCGCTGCACCGGAAAATTGCAATGCAAAACTGCATGAGGTTCGTGCGGCCCTTCGGGTTCACGGAGCGAATTTCCAAATGTAAGTTCACAGACAGCTCAACCGGACGGAGATCGCAGCCTTGCGAATCAAAGGGTTGAGCCACCGAAGGACGTCATGAGAGGCTTATTCCTGCCGTAAAACAGCAGTATGTTCACTTTTCACCGACCCATGATCATTCAATCAGATGACGAATATAGCCTACCCCTCAAATTTCTCTCTGTGGCTCTGACCACAGCCGACACATTGCCTGTCTCCTCTCCGACGAACCCGGCCGGTTCACGTATTTTGGTGAGCCGGCCGGGCCGGTGGCGACCGGATCATCCAGGCGATTCGCCTGAAGGATCCGCGAGCCGCCGGGTCTTCCTGATCAAACCCCTTTCTCAGGGCGCCTTTGCATCGAGCCAGTCGCGGATGATCCCGATCTGCGCCGGATCCATCAGCGCCGGCGCATGGGCGCAGTCAGCTATGGTCGCAAGCTCCGCCTTCGGACCGCGCCCGGTCATTTCCTGCGCGGTTTCCTCGAGCAAAAGGTCCGACTCCGCCCCGCGCAGGATCAGGCTCGGACAGGAAACCGCGTCCCAGACCGGCCAGAGAACCACATCGTTCAGTTCAGCCTGCTTGAAGGCATCCGCGATACGCGGATCATAGTTCAAACCGTAGGTTCCATTGCCGGTCTCCAGAACCGTCACCTCGGTCAGCTTGCGCCACTGCGCATCGCTCAGTTGGCCGAAGCCCGCGTAGGTCGTGCGCGCAAAGCGCTCGGCGGCGGCGAAGTCCTCGAAGACCGGTTCCGCGCCGACATAGGCCGCAATACGTTCCAGAGCCGCCTTGGGGATCACTGCTCCCGCGTCGTTGAGCACAAGAGTCCGCAGCGGCGTCTTGGGCTGCGCCGCCAGCATCATTCCGATCAGCGCCCCCATGGAGGTGCCGACCCAGTCGAGCGTCTCGACGTCCAGCCGCGCGATCAGCATCGCCATATCGGCCAGGTATTGCGGATAGCCGTAGCCCCGCGCATCGGCAAGCCGGTCGCTGTCGCCCCGCCCGACCACATCCGGACAGATCACCCGGTAGCCCGCCTCGGCCAGATTCGCCACCAGCGCATCGAAATCGCGCCCGTTGCGGGTCAGGCCATGCACGCAGACGACCGTCCGTCCATTGCGCCGGCCGCTCTCCTCTGGCAGCCATTCGCGGTAGATGACTTTGTGAAAACCGCCGGCGGTAAGCCCGAGAAAGCTGTGCAGCTCAGGTGTCATAGGGTCACTCTCCTGTTGGCCGTTCTTCGGTCTTGAACGATCTTCAAAACGAACTGCATCACTGCGCGCCGCAAGGCGGCGGCAGAGTCTGTGACGGCAGTCTAGACAAACAGCCTGCCGGACGAAACGAGAGCTTTTTAACTGAACGAGGCCGGGGCTTCTATCTGCCCGGCCGCAGGAAGCGCTTGCGCGCCTGTTCCGCCGCGGCCCGGATCGCGCAGCCCTCCGCATGGTCGTTGATCAGGCCCATGGCCTGGATGAAAGCATAGACCGTGGTCGGCCCCACGAACTTCCAGCCCCGCCTTTTGAGTTCCTTGGAGAGCGCCTTGGACTCCGCCGAGACCGACGCCGTCTGTGGCTCGACGTGCTGCAAATCGGGCTCATAGCGCCAGAAGAAAGCCGCCAGCGAGCCCTCCGCCGCGACCATTTCCCGCGCCCGCTGCGCATTGTTGATCACCGCTTCGATCTTGCCGCGGTGGCGCACGATACCCCGGTCCTGCAGCAGGCGCTCGACGTCCGCTTCGGTGAAGCCCGCAACCTCATCGAAGTCGAAATGATGAAAGGCCGTACGGAAATTATCCCGCTTGGCCAGAATGGTCCGCCAGCTCAGGCCGGACTGAAAAGATTCCAGCGAGAGCTTTTCGAAGAGGCGTCGGTCGTCCGCGACGGGAAAGCCCCACTCGCGGTCATGATAGTCAATAAATTCCGGCGCCGCGCCGCTCCAGCGGCAGCGGGGTTTTCCGTCCGGGCCTGGGATTGTCGTACTCACGTTGCGTCTGCCTCTATGCTGCCGCCTTCAAGATAGCCTCTCACCCAAGCAGAAACGCCATCCGCTCATCGGCCTTCGCCGGTGCGATCTCGGTGATTTCCGCGCTGACCACCTTCTCGGCCACGAAGGGATCTTCCTGCACTCGCGCCTCAAGTTCGGCCCGCGAACTGCCGTGCGCCAGAATCCCGCCGCCCCCAATGGGCTGAATGTCGTCGGGCCGTAAGCTACCCACCAGCAGAAACACACCCTCCTCGAACCCCCGTGCGATCCAATCCTTGTGCGCCTGCATGAACTGGGCGGCCTGGCTTTTGTTCTCCGCGAACTTCAGCAATACGATAAACATCTCTCTTTCATCTCCCTCTTATCCAACGGATTTACCCGGCAGCTTCCTGCGCGCGGTCGCTCAGCCAGTTGCACATCTCCTCCACCTCGCGCCGGATGAATTTGTCGCCGTGAAAGGCATTCGCCAGGGTCGAAACCCCCTGGCTGCGCGCCAGCAGATGCATGGCGAGCAGGTCCGCGTCCGCCTTGCGCCCGAGCAGCGTGAACTGCCGGCGCAGCCAGGTCCGGAACAGCGTGAAGAGCTTGTTGGCATCCGCCTGGGCCACGTGGTTCAACTTGGCCAGCTCGGTGCAGAGCGAACCCACGGGGCAGCCGTAGCGTTTGATATCGGCCCGGTTCACGATGAGAATGTGGATAAAGCTCCGGATCCGCGCCTCCGGCGTCTCGCCGTCGCTCTCCCACCGCGCCAGCAGCTCGCGGGTTTTGGCGAGCCGCCGCGCGATCACGGCCTCCAGGATCTCATCCTTGGTCTTGAAGTGATAATAAAAATTCCCGCGCGAGATCCGCACGGCTTCGGCGATCTGCGAAAAGGAGGTGTGCTCAAAGCCCTTCTTGTAAAAGAGCTCGTCCGCCGCCGCGACGATATCATCCCGGGTTGTCTTGCCGCTCATGACTCTGCTTTCACTTATTAGGACGTTCATCCTAGAAACCGAAATTAGGTCAAACGTCCTAATCTGTCAAGTCAGAACACAAGAGAGCTTTTCCGGGAAATACCGGCAGCAGTAATAGGCCGCCGCCCCTCTCCGCTATCCAGGCGGCAGGTCCCGATACAGCGGATGGTGACAACAGAAACACCCGTGACGTGGCAGCGCTGCCGGCGCGCTCGACCGGCAGCCGCAATCGATTTTGAAAGCGGCTGCCGGCACTTCGTTTCGCAGGCTTGCCGACCAGCCCGCAGGCCGATCCGTCGAAGCGCGCTCATCGGGCCGGGTTGCGGTCCCGGTTATTCTTTTTCGATGACTCCGCAGGCGACGCGCGGGCCCGAACCGCCGATGGGCTGCGTGATATGATCGTCTGCATTGGCGTGGATCACCAGGGTCGATCCGTCTGCATCGATCAGATCGTTCGCGCCGCCCGTGCCGACGCTCACCAGGGTGGTGAACATCTCCGCTTCACCGATACCGTCCTCGCCCACGAAAATGTTGGGCAGGTCACCCGGTTCCGGACCGTCCGGGTTCATCAGGCCGTGCCCGCCTTCCTTGAGGCCGACATGCCCCTTGGCGGTCGTAAAGCCCTCGTGATGTTCGCACACGCCGTGACTGTGCAAGTGCAGGCCGTGCTTGCCGGGTGTCAGCCCGGACACGCGGATATGAATCATGACCCCGTGCGGCCCCTGTTTAAAGTTGGCAAAGCCGATCTCTGTATTCTCAAGGCCAATGATCTTTGCGCTGGCGGCGTGCGAGCCGTGGTCCGCCGCTTGGGCGGCTCCCGCCAGGGTTACGGAGACGGCGAAAGCCGCGCCTTTCAACAAAGATCGTTTCATCCTGTCATTCCTTTCGAGCTCAAATTTAACAGCAAGCCGCAATTCCCGCGGCGGGTGAAGACTCCAGCGACGCCTTCAAAGCGCGGCTTGGCTCCATATGAGGGCTTTGCGTTATTAGGAGCAATTTTAAAGATTGATGATTTTTGATAGAAATAACAAATGAATGGCCTCACGCTGAAGCATCTCCCCTGTTTCCTCACTGCCGCGGACCGGGGCCACTTCGCGAGCGCCGCCGTCAAGCTGCAGCGGAATATTCACGCCGGCTGAAGCGCGACAGGCCCCTGCGCAACGGGCCATCCAGATCAGAGAGAACACCGTCACAAAGGACAAGATCGGGAGACCTTGTTCCCCCCGCGCCTTTTCATGACTTTTGAGCCCGGCGGCCCGGCATCAGCTTCCTAAAAAAACGCATAGGCCTATACGAATTTAGCCGAGTGACAGGATGACTCCGGCTTCATAGCCTGAGGTCATTTCAAGGCTGCATTGCAGACAGATCTTTTTGGGGAACAACGATCATGCGACTGAGACTTTCCGGCCTCACGGCTCTATTGCCGATGCTAACCCTCTTACTGGGCCAGGCCGCCGGCCCTGCACAAGCGACACCCTTTTTTCTTTTCGGCGATGAAATCAGCGGTGCGGTCCGCAAAGTCACGGACCCCGTCGGCACCAACCTCTTCGATCAGAGCAGCGCAAATATCGGTAACGCTGTCGAATTCTCGGGAATAGACGGCGACTACAGCGTTTGGGCCGACTTTAGCTCGGCGGATTTCATTAACGTCACTGTGGACCGCATCCCCCTGTCGCCGAACGCAATGGCGCCGAATTACCGCTTCACCTTCAGCGATATCGACTTCCGGGAACCGCGGATCATCACCGGCTTGAGTAACTTCGCGGGAACGCCGGGGATCGGAATTTTCGATGTAGACATCGGCCCGGATTTCGTCGCCTTTACCCTCGGCACCACCTTTCTCTCCAACAGCGGTTCCTTCGCCCGCTCCATCCGTTTCGACAGCGGCCCCATCCCCGAGGTCCCCACTGCCATTCCCGAACCGCGCTCGCTGGCGCTTTTTGCGCTGGCACTGACCATGCTGGCTTTCGCCCTGACGCGCTTCAGGCCGGAGAATGATCCGGCACAGACTGCGGCCTGAAGTGGCTCAAGCTGCCCCCGGCGAGGCATTGGCCTGACTGGAGCGGCCTGTAAATCGCCACGCCAGGGTTTCGCCCGCGTGGAACGGCACGACGCTGACGTTACCGTTGCCCATCACCTCGGGCAGGTCTTGCGCCTCGCGGCGCAGCGTCACGCTTCCCTCGTTGAGCGGGAGACCGTAGAAGCGCGGGCCGAACTCCGACGCGAAAGCCTCGAGCCGCTCGAGAGCGCCTTCTTCCTCGAAGGTCTGGGCGTAGCTTTCCAGCGCCATCGGCGCGCTGAAGATTCCGGCGCAGCCACAAGCACTTTCCTTATCGTGTTTCTGGTGGGGTGCCGAGTCGGTTCCGAGAAAGAACCTGGGCTGGCCCGACGTCGCCGCTTTGCGCAGCGCTTCCTTATGACGGCGGCGCTTGGCGACCGGCAGGCAATAGGCGTGCGGGCGAAGACCGCCCTGGAACATGGCGTTGCGGTCGATGCGCAGATGGTGCGCGGTGATTGTCGCCGCCAGATTCGCTCCCGCTGCCTCGACGAAGCGAACGGAGTCTTCGGTGGTGATGTGTTCAAGCACCACCTTGAGGCTGGGGAAGTCCGCCAGGAGCGGCGTCAGCACCGTCTCGAGGAATACCGCCTCGCGATCGAAGATGTCGATATCGGCGGAAACCACTTCGCCGTGCACCAGAAGCGGCATGCCGATCGCCTGCATGCGTTCCAGTGCCGGCCAGATCTTGCGCACATTCGTCACGCCGGCTGCGGAGTTGGTTGTCGCCCCGGCCGGATAGAGCTTGCACGCCGTGAAGACACCATCCTGGAAGCCCGTTGCGATCTCCGCCGGATCGATCTCATCTGTCAGGTAAGCGGTCATCAGCGGCGTGAAGCGCCGGCCTTCCGGCAATGCGCCAAGGATGCGCGTTCGATAGGCCTCGGCCGCGGCGGCGGTCGTCACCGGCGGGACCAGGTTCGGCATCACGATGGCGCGCGCAAACTGCCGGGCTGTGTAATCGGCGGCGAAGGCGAGCATATCGTCATCACGGAGATGGACGTGCCAATCGTCCGGCTCCCGCAGAGTCAGGCTGTCGTTGGTCAAGCTGTCATTAGTGTCATGCGCCAGAGTGTCATGCGCCAGCTCTTGGCCGTTGTTGTCTTGGGATATGACGTCGTCTCCTCAAACACGAAACCACGAGCCTCATCATCGCCTTATGGCCCTATGCGACCCGTCTCATCAGTACCCTAATTTGACGAAACACCGCGTTTATTCAAGTTATAAACGAGGTTCGGGGTCAGCCGGCCAACCCGCTATTCGCTAGACCTCTCGTCCCGCACGTCTCAGTCGATTGAGGAAGGGTCTTTCAGTGCCCAGACGATTGCTTCCTTCGGACCTCTTGCAAGGTCCGGCTTCTATCCAAACATGCCGTTGCCGCAGGCAGGAGTCTGCCGCTGACACCTCGGAGGCGCGCCGCCGGATCTGCGCGAAAGTGTCTCGCCAACACGCCTGTCTCGACGACGTGCCAGAAACCGATCGGGACGCCCGGATACTTGTCACTGGCGACTGGAACGGCGGCCCCGGCCGGGATTTGTTCGAGCGGAGTTATCTCACCCACACGTGACCCCGGTTACAAATAGGTCCCCGCCAGCGTAAAGACTTCGCCGCCGAGGCCGAGCTTGAAGCGGGCGATGCCGGGCTGGCTTTCGGTGTTCACGCCGCCGAGGTCGAGCCAGTCGATCCCGCTTGCCTTCAGGGTCTCGATGCCGCGCCAGAGCAGCAGGTTGTGGGCCTGGCCGACGCGCCCGACGTCGCTGGTCCAGGAGGCAAGATAGGTGGCGGCTCTGCCGTGGCGAACCAGGATGACGCCTGCGACCTGGTCGCCGCCCCGTCGTGCCGTGAGGGCGACCACGGCCTCGCGGTCGTGACCTGCCAGGGCGGCGATGAAATCGCCGCTGGGGCCGACGAAGCGCTTCTTGCGGCGGAAGCGGTCGTAGAGCTGCAGGCTTTGGTTCAGGCGGCGCGGGTTGGTCGTCACCCCCACGTCGAAGCCGGCCTTTTCCGCCTGCCGCAGGGCGTTGCGCCACTTGCCGTGCAGGCCGGCGCGCAAGGCCTCCGGGGACGGCCGCAGGTCGAGCCAGATCGAACTGTAGCCGGTCACGACCGGGCGCAGGCCCTGGGCCCGCAGCATGGCAGCGCTCTGCGGCGTATCAGGCAGTTCCGGCAGCCAGAACAGAAAGTCGCCGAAGCGGCGGCGGCGGAACTGCCGGGCGATGGTTTCGCAGACCGCTGCTGCGCGCGGGTCTTCGCGTGGGTCGATCAGCCAGATGGGGCCGCGCAGCACCCGGGCGATGCGGGTGAAGAGGAGGTCCCGGCAGAAGGCCTGGACCAGGGCCAGCGGTTCGCCGCCCTGGCCGGCGATCAGGCCGCGTTCGGCCCGCAGGCCCTGCTCGCTTTCGGTCGCCGCGCCGTAAGCCCAGGCCTGTTCCAGGCTGCTCTGCCCGGCCTGGCGTGTCAGGGCTTCCCAGGTCTCGCGGGGACAGGGCTGCCAGGCAATATCGGCGTCGGCTTCGAGTTCAGGTTCGGGTTTTGGTTCTGGTTTTGGTTTTGGGGCGGTGACCATGGCCGTCATCATCCCGGTTTTCACCGGGCCCGGCAATCCTAATACCAAGGGGCGATCCCTCTGGTGCAATAGTATCACCCGTTGGTATAGTCTGCGGTCATGACCCAGTCGGCAGACAGCCCTTCATCGCAGGCGGAGAAGTTCGCGGAAATCCGGGGGCACCGGATTCCCAAGCGCCGCTTCACGCGCTGGGCGCTCTATTACTTCAGTCTCTACATCGTGCTGCCGGTGCTGGCCGTCAGCCTGTTGGCCGATGCCCTTCTGTATTTTATTCTCACCCGCTTCACCGATCACTGCTACGCGCTCTTCTGTCTTTTTGACTGAAGCGTCATTTGCCCCCTGTTACTGAAACGAAAAGCCCTTCAAAGGATGAAAACCGGGAGAACGCGTTCTCCCGCGTCCCCCTGGTGACTTTGGGACCGAACCGGGAAGGCTCTCTGCTTAACCACTGGCTGCGCGGGCCTGATCGCGGCTACATGCCCGGGTAATCAGAGTCACGGCTGCTTGTTGGATGCGGCAAAGACTGTCCGCGCGTCACATGGCGGCGAGACCTGCCTTGGCGCACTCCTCGTCCTGCCCGCCCTGAACGCCGCTGACGCCGACACCGCCGATGACTTTGCCGTCTTTCATAATCGGCATGCCGCCGGGCGAAGCAGCAATGCCGGGAAAAGTCACCAATGCGGTCCGGCCCCCGGCGATCGCCTCCGCGAAAGCACGGGTCGGGCGGCGGTAGGTCGCCGCCGCGCTCGCTTTGATCTGGGCGATCTCGACACTGGCTGTTTGCGTATTGTCCATGCGTTCGAAATAGACAAGAAAGCCGTGATTGTCGAGGACAGCAACGGCGACGTTCCAGCTATTGACGCGACAGGCTTCTATCGTGGCCGCGGCTATGCGCTTGGCGGTCGCGCCGTCCACCGGCGTACCATAATCCGGCCGTTCCTGCGCCGCCGCCGATGTCGAGAAAACGGCCAAAGCGAATACACCGAGGATGGAAACTGCAATTCTGCGCACTGCTATAGCCCTCCCTGCAAATTGCTTTGCAAGACTTGCAGGCTTTTGCCGTCCCGGCAAGTCATTGGGGTGAGGTTTTGTTTTGTAACCGGGGTCATGCCCCCGGTATTTCAACGACCCCGGTATCTCAACGGCCCCGGTATTTCAACCGGCATTTTCATGGGTGGGTTCTATGCCAGTTCACGCGTGTCGACAGGCTTTCCAGCGCCAAAGGCTTCGCTTTCAAACAAAGCATCTATCTCCGATTTCCATCCCGTTATGTCGGCAAAATTCGCCATGTATTCAGAACACTTGTCGGGGTAAGCAATAACTGCTCGTCAGATCTTCTCTTCAGAATGGTAATCCCACTCGTACAGTTAGAGGTCGGGCCTTTTATGCTCTAAAATGTTCAAAGATATTAATAACCCTCGATCTAAGTTGCTTAAACTCGTGCGGTTCGATGCGTTTATATGGACGGTAATTAGTGGTTCGATACTCTGTATTTGCAGTGTAAATAATAATCTCGTCATGGTTAGCTTCGATATGAAACCCATCCTGATTTTCAAGGAAAGCAACAAATTTGTCGTCAAATAGTTTCAGCACGGCTTTTTCATCATTGCTTGTAAGATAATACATTTCGGAAAATTTGGGATGGTTATTTAAGTTTATTCCAGGATTAGGCGTCATAAATCCAAGTAAAAGCTGAGTGGCGGGAAGCATTTCACGCAAAGAGAACTGGGGTAAGTTCATCGATGGTGATCTAAAATAGAAAACACTATCCATAGCCCCAGATTTCCCCCACCTTTGCCGGCATTCAAAAAACACCATCTCGACGCCATTCCTGTTGCCGCGCAATACATTGATTATGTTTGCGTGATAACGGTGCTTTCCGCCACTGGTCGCAAAGCGGCCAAAGTTTTTGAGCCGCTTGCGGAACGCTCTATCGGCTTTTTTAGAGAAGGATAGGCCCAATTCTTCAGCGACGCGTATGAACTCGGTCCTGCGTTTTTTTTCCTTCACGACGTGATGCGATACGACAAGTATTCCGAGCAAAAAGAGTAACGCAAAAAAAATTATCAGAGCTACAGGCATGTTTATTTCAAACCCTTATGATTCATTAGAATATCTTCATATTTACTGCAAAGCATTTCTTTTTAAACGTTAATTATTACAGGTATGGCGGATGTCAACAGACCTTCCTCTTATGAAAATTAGTGCATAACCGTTAAAAAAACTTTCAATCAGCAATAGGCGCAAGAGGTGGTCCCCATTTGCGAGACAGTTTGTTGGAATGAATTGACCGAAGCTTTCAGTTGCCGCTTCGTCCAGCATTGCCGCACATCTCAATCGTTCGATCAGCCTCAAATGCCGCGCAGGTGCCGGTCATCGGCTATTTATCGATCATGCGGAGGCGATCGCCGAGGCCGTGCAGCGCCCGACCATGCGCTTCGTAGCGACCAAAACGCCCATGCAACTGGAATCGGGGAATCGGGGTCATGTGTGGACGGCCGGTTAGGTGAGCGTGGCGCTGGCCAACAAGATGGCGCGCATTGTCTGGGCCCTGCTGACCAGCGGCCAGCCTTACCGCCCGGCGGCTGGAGTGAGGACCTAATAGAGAAACCAGCCGGTCCGCATTAAGGCCGGCTTGCAGGCAAGTGTGTAACCGGGGGTCAGGTCTTGTTTTGTGTAACCGGGGGTCAGGTCTTGTTAACCGGGGGTCAGGTCTTGTTTTGTTAACCGGGGGTCAGGTCTTGTTTTGTGTAACCGGGGGTCAGGTCTTGTTAACCGGGGGTCAGGTCTTGTTTTGTTAACCGGGGGTCAGGTCTTGTTTTGTGCGTCGAATTTCTGCACGGCGCGGCTGACGGTGCTGGGATAGACGCCATAGTGGCGGGCCACGTCACTGCGGCTATGGTGCCCCTCGACGCAGGCCCGGGCCATGGCTTCCGTGCGACTTGACGATTGCCTTTCGTACCATGCGATACCCGGCGATAAGGCGGCGCGGGTCTGGCGCGGGTGTTCTGCGCTCAGCGCCTGTGCCTTCCGAGCCAGTTTGGTCGCAAAAGCATCCCCGCCATAACAGAGCTGACCACGCGGCTCGGGCGCGGGCTGGTCCTTGCGCAGCAGTGCCGAAAGAGTCCGGCCAGCTCCGGCTTCATCCGTTCCCAGCTCGCCCCACAAAGGCGCAGGATCGAACCAGTCCGTGCGTTTCTTCCCGCTATTCAATCCATAGGACGACCAGGGCCACTGCTTCGCGCCGGTCACCAGCCCGGCCGCCACAGGATTGCGCAGAACGTAAGCGCAGAGCTGGATCAGATAGGCGGAGGTCTCCACCAGCAACGCCTTGTAGCGGCCCTGAAAAAGGTGACCGTGACGGCCATGACGGCGATTGAAGCGCTGGCTGTAAACCCCGAGAAGCTGCCGCATACCGCGCGACAGGGTCGCCCGGTCCGTCGCGATGACCAGATGAATGTGATTGTCCATCAGGCAGTAGCACAGAACCCGCCAATCGAAGCCTTTGCAGACCTCAGCCAAAACCGACAAGAGCTCAGCCCGGTCATCGTCATCGCGAAAGACCGCATCGCCGCCGTTCCCACGCGCCATCACATGATAAACCGCGCCCTCAAACTCAATTCGCAGCGGACGCGCCATCGCAGCCCCTCCTCACCAGATGGTGAGAACTATTCTATGGCAGCGCCACGCACAAAACAAGACCTGACCCCGGTTACCGACATGATAAACCGCGCCCTCAAACTCAATCCGCAGCGGACGCGCCATAGCAGCCCCTCCTCACCAGACAGTGAGAGCCAACCTATGGCAGCGCCACGCACAAAACAAGACCTGACCCCGGTTACACAGTTCTTGACGCATAATTTTGGACCTGATCCCGGACACACCTATTGCTCGAGTGACGCAGAGACCCCGTATTCTAACCGCTTAGATTCGAACTCTCTCTGTTCACTGTATGGCCCATAGAACTGATGTTTTTTCGAGTCGATAATCCAAAATAACTTCTGTCCAGCAAATGCCGACAGTGAATTATCGTCACCCCAGAAACAAGACATCGATACGCGTTGCATTGCCACAATGTAACGGTTGTCAGCATCATATGCCTCGACATTACAAGAAATGTAAGGATCTCCAGCTCGCCAGCCCTGACGGACAATCACTTGATTGTCCGTAGCTTCGCTGGCGAAATAATAACCACCGGGTAATTCTTCTGTATAGTCTGAGCACGCAGTCACAAACAGTATCACGAAAGCCATAATTACTGATCGATGCATCATGGGCTTATTGTTCCAGTTCCCGTGAAATTTATTCTAAACGGAGTACCCTTCCCAGCTCGAGCGTGCCCGCCATACGTAAGCATGTTTCGTGTAGCAGTTCCACTTGACCATGTCTTAATATCGAAATCATATATATCAAAAGTCGAGGTAACAGTCGCGCTAGGTCCAAGTGTAAGTCGTATGTTCCCGTATACCAATGCGTCATCCCAGGAGCCAGTGTAACTTGGATTGAGTAAATTAAAGTATTGCGACGACCCTACGCCTCCAGGGAAATCACCAACACTTATTCCGGAAAAATCAATTCTGCTTAAGTCGGCGTTCAGTGATGCTCCTTTTCCGTATCGCCACCAATAGCGTGCTTCCGCATCAGTAATATGGCCGTCTTGTGCTCCTGTATGCAACTGCTGGCGCAACAACTTAATCTCAGCCTCCTGAGACTTAGTCTCCTCGCTAGCCCACAGTGCACCCGCTATTGCCGCCCCTTCGTTATATATATGTTGTATCGCTGTCGTTTTAGCTCCGTTGACGAACTTACCTCCGCCAAGGACAGCACCTACGCCACCTGCTATGGCTGAGACTGCGGTCCGCGCGGCAACAGCCTGAAGCGTTTTTGACCCTTTGTAGATGTTACCAATGACTGGTGCTGTAAAGGCACCGACCGCGCTAGAAAAAAATCCGCTTTTGAAATCACCTCCCCGGAGTCTGTTTACCGCGCCCCCCACCGCACCATGTGCCACAACCTTTGCCACATGCGCACGAGAGAGAAACTCCGTTGTGTGACCGAAGGCCTCACCAATACCATGGGAGATTGCAGCCGTCGCCATGGTTATGACCGCTGCGCCTATCGCCTGTCCCAGGTCCCCGCCGTTAGCTAGGGTTACCAGCCCCGAGAAGGCTGCGGATAATGCAAGCGCCCCCAACTGACCAATCCCAGGTATGAAATTGATCCCGATCTGGATCGCTGTTGTGATGTACTGGTTCGACAGCGCCTTCTTGATCAGGTTCCCGACCGCCTTAAAGGCTTTGGAGAAGAACTTCGCGATCTTCTTGAAGATCTTTTTAAAGAAGAACCCGGACGGGTCGGTATAGCTCAGCGGGTTGTTCTTGACGTAAGAATAGCGGTTGAAGGACTGGGTATCGTCCGGCGCCTGCACATTGGGATCGGCGGAGAGGAAACGTCCCAGGGTCGGATCGTAGACCCGGCCGTTCATGTGGATCAGGCCGACCCCGTCCAGATGCTCGTGGCCGGTGAAACCTCTGGGCGTCTCGCCCGGGGTGGCCGGGGTTCCCGCGGCCCAGTCGGTGAGGCGGCGTTTGCCGTGCGCATCATAGGAGAGATGCTCGGTGACCACACCGCTCTCGTCGGTGATGGATTCCACCGAGCCCAGATGATCCTTGTGCAGGTAGCGGGTCTTGTCGGTGAGAGACTGGCCGTCGTCGATCTGAGTGTAGATCGCCACCGTGCCGCCGCCCGAGCGAATGTAGTGCACCAGCTCGTCCGGCTGGTTCAGGCGGCTGCGCCGTTCGTAACTGCCGCCGATGTAGGTCGTGGTGGTGGTAATGCCGTCGGTCAGCGCGTTCTGCTGAATGCGCGCCCGGCTCGGACCATAAACGAAAGAAGTCTGGTTGCCGGTCAGGCTGTCGGTGATGCTCTGGGGCTTGTTGAAGGAGGTCCAGGCCGTGGTCCGCCCCGCCCCGGAGATCATGCTGCCGTTGGCGTCGTATGTATAGGTATTGGCCCCCGCCGTGGTGACCGCGTGCGGGCCGGCCCCGTTCTGGCCGTAGAGATAAGCCCCCACATCCGACTTGTTGGTGATGTTGCCCAGCGCGTCATAGGCATAGGTCGTGGTGTTGAGCGTGGTCGCACTGGCCGTATCGGTCAGCGTGCTGGAGAGAAGCCGGTTCAGGCCGTCGTAGGTGAATTCTTCTTTCCGGTCCCGGGCCAGATCGTTGCGTTCCTGGAGATTGCCCAGCCTGTCGAAGGTAAAGCTGAGGTTCTGGATGCTCGTGCCGCTGTGGGCCGTCTGGATGGAATCCACCAGGGCCGTCGCCGGATCGTAGGCCCGGTCGGTCACCACCCCGTTGCCCAGGGTCTCCTGGGTGACCATGCCTTCCGCATCGACGGTGTTGGCCTGCCAGTAAACCGTGCCGCCCAGGATCTCCGAGACCGAGCCCAGGAAACCGTTGGCGGTGTAGTTGTTCTGGACCACAAAGCCGGAAGGATAGGTGATGGTGCTGGGACGCCCCAGCGCGTCATAGGTCAGGGAGGTCTGATAGAGCGTGCCGGAGATGGTCGTGGTGGTGACGTCCGGACGTCCCAGGCTGTCGTAACCCGCGGTCTCCTGGTAGCCGTTGGGGCCGGAGACGTGATGGATCTTGCCCACGCCCTTGGGGGCCGTGTCGTAGGTCCAGGTGGTGGTCCCCTCCGCCTCGATCCGGGTTGCCATGCGCCCCAGCAGGTCGTAGCTCATGGTCACGACCTGCAGCTTGGCATCGGTCTGGGAGATCAGCTCCCCCAGGACGTTGTAGCTGTAGGACCAGCTCCCCATGTCGGGATCGACCATGCCGGTCTTGCGGCCGCGCTGGTCGTAGGAGATGGTCGTGAGCACGCCGTTGGCGTTGGTGGTCAGCAGATTGCCGTAGGCGTCGTAGCTGTAGGAGACCGTGCCGCCGATGGTGTCCTCGCTGACCACCAGCTCCCCGATGGCATTCTGGGTCTTGCTTTCGGTCTGGAACAGCGCGTTGGTGGTTTTGGTGGTGAGCCCGCCGTAGTCGAACTCCTGAATGCCGCCGTCGGGCGCGATCACGCTCATGCGCCGGCCCAGCACATCGTAGTGGGTCGTGGCCCACTGGATGTCGTTCGCCGCCGTGCCCTCGAAATAGGGCCGCGAGACCATGTGGGATTCGCCGCGCGGGTTATAGCGGGTGTCCACGTAGATTTTGGTGATGCCGTCAAAGGCGATGGACTCCGTGCGGAACACACGGTTCATCTTGTCGTAGTACTGGATCGCCGGCGTGTTGATCGCCAGGCCGTCCGACGTCGAGAAGTCCTGGGTCGTGATCTTGTAGACCGCGCCGGCCTGACCCCCACAATTAACACCACCGGCGTCGCAGAGCTCGTAGGCGATCCGGCTTTCCGTGTTGTCGGCCCGCAGTTCCCTGGTCTTGCGCCCGAAACCGTCGTAGACCCAGCTGGTCGTGATGTTGTTGGGGCCGGTCAGGCTGGTCACCACCCCGAACCTGGCATCGGTCACCATGCTCTCGCTGTGGTTCAGCGCATTGGCGCTGGAGATCGGGAACTGGCCGATCGCGTCGTAGCTGGTGGTGGAGCCCCGGGAGGTAACGCCCGCGCCGCTGACCGTGGCGCCTGTTTCGTTGCCGAAGACGTCGTAGCTATAGGAAGTTGTGACGGTCAGGGCCGGGATATCCGGCTCGATGATTTCCTGGGTCAGCAGGCCGTTGGCGGGATTGTAGGTCCAGGCGGACTTGCGGCTTTGATCGGGTACACCGGGCCGCGACTTGGTCACCGTTGTACTGGTCACCCGGCCCAGGATCCAGTTGACCTCGTCGTTGTCGTAGGCGCTCACGGTCTGGGTGCTAAAGACCTGCCCCGCCGTGGCCCCGCCGGTCTCGTCGGTGACCGTCTGCGTGATATTCGTGGCGTTGCCGTAGCTGTCGTAGCTCGAGCTGGTGGTGGTGGTCGAGACCAGGAAACCGGCGTTGTTGGTATCGGCAATCTCGTAAGCCTTGGAGCTCGAGCTCGCCGCATAGGGAAAGAGCACGGAAGGCTGCTTAAGCGCCGGATCGGGGTTCGACCCGTCGAAGATGGTCAGGCTGGCGTAGGTGGAACTCACCTCTTTGATCAGATCCTGCACGAGACCGCTGTCCAGGCGTGTGACGCTGGCATCCACCTGGCCCGTGAAGGGATGGCTCTGGTTGTAGGTCGTGGTGGTCAGGATCTCGGTCTGCTCGTCCCGCGCCGTCACCGTGCGGAAGCCCAGAAAGCCCCGGCCCTGGGCGTGCACCCTGGCCCCGGCGTAGCTGTAGGTCATGACCGCCTGGCCCTCGAGATTGCCCGGCGTCTCGGTCTTACCGTCGTCCTGGGTGACCGACGCCACCACGTACATCGGCGCAACGATGTCGATCTCAGGGAAGGCCGCCCCGCTGCCTTTGGTGTAGACCGAAGGATCGCTCAGAGGCTTGTAGGTGATCGATGCCATCCGACCAAGACCGTCACTCGCAGAGATGAGGAGGTCGGGAACATTGGACTCATTCATTATGAATCCCTTGGCGGAGACCCCATCGTTGCCTTTGAAGCCCCTGACCCAATCCATGAGGCCGTCACCGTTAAAGTCATGGAACTGGCCGTGAATGACTTCGAGATTCCTGTCGTCGATCGTATCGAGGTGCTTGTAATCGTCGCTCTGCAGCCAGCCAGATCCGGTATTTAACCAGGTTGTCTGGAAGATCGAACCGGTCGACCTCCGATGCGCCCGCACCCAGTCAATCAGACCGTCGCCATTGACGTCTTGAAACTGGCCTCGGGTCAGATTTTGCTTTTTGTCGAAGATTACGTCCGGCAGTTGATAAGCGACGCTCTCAAGCCAGCCTGTACCGGTGTTGAGGTAGGTATTCCGCACCGAGACGCCGTCGGCTTTCCGATAGGCCCGCACCCAGTCCGGAAGGCCGTCGCCATTGACGTCCTGAAACTCGCCACGAACGAGACCGAGTTCCCTGTCGTCTATGACGGTGGGAAGTTCATAAGCTGCATCGAGCGCCCAGCCATTCCCGGTATTCAGCCAAGTCTGCTTTCCGACGGACCCATTCGACTTCTTGTAACCCATTACAAAGTCAGCTAAGCCGTCACCATTGAGGTCCTGGAACTGACCTCGAATAAGATTATTGGCTGCATCCTCAATAATATTCGGCAGACGATACTCAGGACTCTCCGCCCAGCCATTCCCGGTGTTCAGCCAGGTGGTTTTGAAGGAATCTCCGTTAGGTCTCTGATACGCCATTACCAGATCCGGCAAGCCATCGCCATTCAGGTCCCGGAAATGACTTCGATTGATCTTGTAATCGTTATCATAGAGAACGTTCGGCAGGTAATATTCGGCACTCTCGGCCCAGCCCGTCCCCGTGTTCAGCCAGGATCTTTTGAAGGAGGTTCCATCTGATCTGCGGTACGCCATGACCCAGTCGGTAAGTCCATCGCCATTCAGATCGACGAACTGACCGCGCCGGTACTTTGTCGTGGCCCTGAAAATAACGCCTGGAAGCTGGTAACCGGCGTCCTCAACCCAACCGTTCGCGCCATCATTCAGGAAGGTCGTGCGCTGGCCTGTGCCATCGGCCGAACTGTAGGCACGGACCCAATCCGGTAAACCATCACCATTCACGTCGACAATATCGCCGCGTGTAATTCCCGCCGGCTGGTCATAGATAATGTCCGGCGCGGGATAATCATAATCCGGAACAAAGGCGGCATTGCCCGCCGTATGATCGCTATACGTAAAGCTATGCGGCATGAGACAGTTGCCGTTAGCGTCGCATTCGGTCAGCGAGGTCAGGCGCGAACGGCCGGTCGCGGTGCCATAGTCGTAGGCCATGTCATAGCGTTTCACCAGCGTGTCCACGCCGCCGAAGGTCGCGTAGGTCTCGATCGCCGCCAGGCGCTCCAGGGTCTGGCTCTTGGCACCCCCCGAATAGTGCACCCGCGTGTCGCTCCGCGCCTCGTAGACAAAGCGCACCGAGGCCGTCGGCTGCGTTCCCGCAACCGTGTTGCCCGCATAGTCGATGCGCGTGATCTTGTGGGTGTTCTCCGTCGTGCTCGCCGCCGTGGTGTCTTCCGCGTAGATCAGATCCAGATAGTTCCCGACCCGGTCCTCGATCCGGTTCACCGACCAGTAGCGCACGTCCGCCTGCCCCGGCACCTCGACCGCGGACTCCGCCGTGTCGCCGTAGGTCATGACCTGGCCCGACTTGGTCCAGACCTTGAAGTGCGCAGGCCCCGCGCCCGCCACGCCGTAGGAGACGATTTTCGAGAAAGACGCCAGCTCCGTGCTGTAGACCGTGCCGTCCGCGCCGTAGGTCCCTTCCGTCGCCACCAGGCGCTGGCCATCCAGGCAGAAGCGGTCGTCCGCGCTGTAGTCCACCCCGCCGGGCGCACCGTCCTGCGCGATGGTCCGTCCGCAGCGGTGGATCACCGAAAGACCGCCCAGGGACCAGCCGACACCCAGAATGCCGTTGTCACCCCGGCTGCCGTAAATCAGCGAAAGGCTCGGCGCCATGCCGGCCACCCCCGGCGGAACCGAGAGGGGGATGGAGTAGTTCGCCGAACCGCTCTCATCGACCGCAATGGCGCCTGGGGTCACCCCCGCCACCGTCGTCTGCGCAGACGCACTGCCGCTGCCCATCAGCAAACCCGCCGCGGCAACCGCTGTCAGCAGCAGGTCGCTTCGGCCCCTGTCCGATCCAGCCCCAGGCTTTCCAGATTGTGATGGATCCCCAAACGACAGCAGACGAGACACCGAGAGCCCGTTGCGTTGACGCGCAGTCTTTGTCTC
>CANMQP010000006.1 GCA_947500035.1 uncultured Kiloniellaceae bacterium
TTTTTGGCTGCAGTCTTGCGAGCGACAGGCTTCTTAGCCGCAGTCTTGCGAGCGACAGGCTTCTTAGCCGCAGTCTTCTTGGCTACAGTCTTCTTGGCTGCAGTCTTGCGAGCGACGGGCTTCTTAGCCGCGGTCTTCTTGGCTACAGTCTTTTTGGCTGCAGTCTTGCGAGCGACGGGCTTCTTAGCCGCAGTCTTCTTGGCGACCGGCTTCTTAGCAGCGGTCTTGCGAGCGACGGGCTTCTTAGCCGCAGTCTTCTTGGCTACAGTCTTTTTGGCTGCAGTCTTGCGAGCGACGGGCTTCTTAGCCGCAGTCTTTTTAGCGACGGGCTTCTTCGCCACTGCCTTCTTCGCGACTGGCTTCTTAGCAACAGTCTTCTTGGCTACAGGCTTCTTAGCGACAGTCTTTTTAGCGACTGGCTTCTTAGCTGCTGCAGTCCGTTTGGCAGCCGGCTTAGCGGCAACCTTTTTCTTTGCCGGTTTGGCCTTGGCAGTAGCCGAAGACGCCGCCGTCCGTTTTTTCGCAACCATTCTAAATCCTCAAAATTATGAAGTAAGGTTCGGCGATTCACGCCTCGGTGGCGTATCGTTTAAACCCACTTGGTAAATATTTTCTTACCTCAAATCTTGCTTCATTGAGGCACACAAGCTTCTTTTCATTGCGACTATTGCCAGGCCACAGGATCATTTGACAAACGCTGCCGGCTTCTCCCCTTGCCCGTTTTCATTACTACGATCGCCCCGGCCTGCCGCGATTTCGCAGTCGATAAAGAACTCAACAAACACGCAAAGACTCAATACGCAGACTGTTGAATTCGCTGGAAATCCTGTCTCGAGGAATCTCTTCCGCTCGCGTGAACAGAACAACAAAAACATCATAAGTATATGATTTACATTATGTTTTATGACTTCGTAATAATCGAATCCTCCTCGAGGCCATTCGCAAGAATAGAGCAACGAAGTTTTAACCGCTGGGGCGATGTGGCCTCTCTTGCCCCGGCCGATCCACATCGCAGGCCTGGTCGCGAAGACATGCAACCCTGGGACACTCAATCGGTCATCGTCAGACCTTTCGTTTGCGATTGCGCAGGCCGAAAAGCACCCGGACCGAAAGCCGAAAAAAAAGTTCGATAAAAATTTCAAACATCTGCGCAACCGAATCATTGCGGAGCGATTTAAAGAGCGGCGTTTGAAAATTTTTGCCGATTCGTTTTGCAACATCCGGGTCCAGGACCGGCTGCGGGCCTATAGCGGATCGCACGCCCTCAGGAATGCCGCCGGCCGATCGATGTTTGCGATGGTCTCACCGCGAAATCTATCTCGATCCCCGCCCGGATGCAGATCCATTGGCTGTCCCGGAACGCGAATCCTCACTACAATCGGCTGCTTCGACAGATCAATACCAGGCGGGGCTGCTTATCGGCCCCCTTGAAAAAACCGCATGGGATCGCACTTATTTAATCTATACCCCTAATTTGAGCCGCCAACACAGACCCCTGTTTATCGGCTCAAGACCTTACCCCGGCAGCCCTGCCGGGGTTTTTGTTTGTGAGTGGCGCAAATCACCCTGTGACATCTGGAAAGCATCTGCAGAACTTAAAGGCAGTGAAGGGCGCCACCGAGAGCGGGGCGCCCCTTTTGCTGCATGGAAAATGCAAATACAGACCCTAGTGTGACGTTTCTGAGGTTCGCCGCATAATCCGCGGCGAGCTTTAGAGACTGAATCACACTAGATTCAATGAGTTAGTGTCCCGTTGAATCTGAAATTCAATAAAGTGAATTTCAGATTCGGGATACTAGCCCAACAGGCTTTCGCTGCTCCAGCAGAGTGTTCGAGCAGGCTGTGCGGCGCCGTGGCGCTACTCGGCGGCCTGGGCCGGCAGGTCAATGACCTCACCGCGCGCCGGATAACCCTTTGCGATCACGAAATCCAACGCCTTGAGAATATCGCCGAATGCAGGGCGGGCGAAAGGCATGGTCTGAACGCTGCCGAAATAGAGCGTGCCGTCAGGACGGATCAGGAAAATGCCCGGTTCGACGAAGAGATCAGGCTCTTCGATACCGATGGAGGTCGTTCCAATTCCGGCGGAGACATAAAGACCCCACTCGCGCGCCTTTTCGAGGCTCAGGCCGTACCCGACGGTCAGCTTGTCGAGGCCCCACTTCTCTTTCGCTTCGCTTGCCCGCGCCTCGTCGTCGCTCGTCGCGACAAAAACCGAGACGCCTTTCTCGGTGAATTTCTCAAGCTTCTGGTTGAGGTCGCCCAGGTACATGGAGCAGATCGGACAATGCAGGCCGCGATAGACCACCACAATCGTGAAGTTCTCAGGCTTCTGGTCCGCAAGCGACCAGGTGCCGCCCCCAACAGTGGACAGTTCAAGTGACGGGACGGCCTGACGGGGAACCAGTGGGGTGATCGCGCTCATGATAGGTTTCCTTCGAACTCTGAATCAAATGGGGAAGAGCGACGCGCAGCCTTGACCTGCGGATCAAGAACGGCCCTGCTCCGGCCCATATCTGGAACGATCGTTCAATTATGTCAAGGCACTTCTCCGTTACCCTCATACAATCTCCGGTAAACACTCTGATTTTCCGGCTTTTTTTGGGATCCGCGTTAAATATTTTTAAGTCTCTCGGCTTTATGGTTAACGAAAGCCGCCACTCACATACCGTGGCCTCCGCCTGCGTCATAACAGCGCGGAGATTACCATTGCGAACCGGGGGCGGCGGAGACTGAAACCGACGAGACGATCTCGAGCGAGGGGACCCCGATGGCCAAAAAGACATTCGTATACCGCTTGACCTTCGACCAGACACAAGGATCCGAAACCGGCGAGGTGATCGCCGCGGACGAGGCGGACGCCAAGCGCCAGTTGCGAGTGAAGTATGTCTGCACACGCCTGCCGGACGACACCTTACTGATCGAAAAACCGGCCGAAGCGAAAGCTGGAAAGTCGAACGAGACCCGTTCCGTGAAGTCCGCCAAAGCCAGGCAACTCCTGCACATTATGGCGGATCATCATGTTTGGCTTAAGAACGGCAAGGGCGGAACCAGGGCCAACCTGAACCGTCTGAATCTGGCCGGCCTCAAGATCCCCCATGCTGCACTGCCCCATGCCGATATCGCCGAAGCCGACCTTTCCTTCGCCGATCTGGGCAAGGCGAATCTGCAGAATGCAAACCTGGTGCGCGCGAACCTTCAGGGGGCCAATCTTCAGGGCGCCGATCTGAGCGGCGCCGATCTGAGCGACGCGGATCTGCGCGATGCGGTGCTGACCGGCGCAAAGTTGAAGGGCACCGACCTCTGGCGGGCTAATCTTATTGGATGCAAAATTTCTCCAAAGGCATTACATACGGCATTGGCGTGCAGATCTTCGTAACCTCGAGAGTCTGATCGTTTTTAACTGTCTTAGTAAAAAACGTGAATCGGTCTCCCGCAGCAGCAGGTTTGAGGGCGCTTCACGTTTCAGATCGGTTCGATCCAGAACTTCAACGAACCCAGGACAGTTGAGATAATCAATGACGTATACAGCATCTGACTCAAAACGCCCCATGCTGCGTTCTCTGTTTCGCGGCCTTCTACGCCGCTGCCCGTCCTGTGGGATCGGCAAGTCCTTCAAGGGTTACGTAAAGGTCGCTGACAGCTGTTCGAACTGCGGTGAAGCCCTCGGACACATCCGGGCGGACGATATTCCTCCCTATTTCACGATTTTGATCGTCGGGCACATCGTCGTGCCTTCGATCCTGTATCTCGAACAGACCGCACCGCCGGAGTTCTGGGTTCACATGGCGGTCTGGCCGGCCCTGACGCTCCTGCTCACCCTGATCTTTTTGCCCCGGGTCAAAGGCGTGGTTGTCAATCTGCTCTGGGCGCTCAGGATTCGGGGCGACGAAACCTGATCCTCAGTCCTCCTCCCGGACCGGGCAGGCCTGGCATTTTTTGACTCCACGAACACCTGTCGCCGTTCCGGCCTCTCTGGACGTCATAGCCTTGCTCGACGGGGTGGTCCTGATACGACATCATGACCGGGCGGAAGCGGGATGGCTCACCGCTTATTCAGCTGGCTGCCGCCTTTCTCATGTCTCCCCTCCGTTCGAAATCTCCGCGTTGGAGGGATGCGCGCTGACGACTGCGCCCAGACAGCTGCGCCAAGACACCCGCGCCCAGACACCTACGCGCCGAAAATCATGTCCATCTGGAGCCGTCCGAACGGGCTTATTGCATCCCGGATTCGCTTGAAAACACTGAACCGCAGGGAACGCGGTTGCTCCGACGCGTGAAAAGATTCCGGGGCAGCCGCGTTTTCATGGGCAAAGTCCGCGGTGCGAGAGCCCGTTTGCGATCCCTCACGGCTTAAGGAAAGGTTAAATACCAATTCTTAACTCTTTGGCCCTATACAAACCTTAATAGATAAAAAGCGCGATGCTTTTTATGGACTTGGGAACAGCGGCAGGAACGCTAGCTGTGACCTTGCGGGGATCGGCGACTTCTGGCGGCACGGACGTTCCGAAAAGGGCGATCGCAATGCACGGCGCGTCACGCCGTCTGGCGGCGGTAGCTTAATCCCCAAGCAGGGTCTTTGAATGTAAAGAAGGTAGCTTTTCATGTTCAGAGGACTTCTCCTGCCGCTCGTGATCGCACTTGCGAGCCTCCCACTCAACGCAGAGAGTTCTCTTGCAGGCCCGGTGACCTTCACGAGTCCTGTTGCGTTCACGAACCTGCTCGGTCAGCCGATCAATAACGCGATCAGGTTCGATGACTTTACGGAAGACACCTCGTTTCAGAATGCATCGCTGGATGTCGGTCCTCTCTCTTTCTCCTCCAGCGGTCCCGCCCATATCGGATTGAATAAGATTGAGGTGAGCCCCGTTCTGCTGGAGCTCATCCAACCGAATTTCACACCGCACGCAGCGCTCTATCTGCGGACCGCGGACGAAGGTAACACCACCGTCACCCTGACATTCGATCAGCCGATCTTCGGCTTCGGAGCAAGCTATCGGGGCCTGCGGCGCGACACCGCGATCAGCTACACAACCGCGAGCGGCGACCACACGCTTGTCCCCGGTATCACAAACCGCTTTTTCGGATTTATCCTGGACAGCGGCGAGTTTATCTCCAGCCTGACCTTCTCGTCACCGCTCGAGAACGGGTTTGGGATCGATAATATTCTCTTGTCGAATGCCATCATCCCGTCGGCTGCAGCCGCGACGGTCGATGAGCCAAATAGTTTTCTTTTGATGCTGATCGGTGTCCTGGGCCTGAGCTGGCTTCGGCGCAAAACCCGCAAGGCTTGCTAAAGCCGGACCCTTTCAGGACTGACCATCTCAGGCAATCTCATCTGCGCCTCGCGTTCCAGATCGAGAATCCGGTCGTAGGCATCCGCCGGCAAAACCACCGCGCCCTTGATCATGAGCGCCGCGCGCGTTGCCGACAGATCCGGCGCCTCCAGAGCGGCAAAGAGCGCGGACCTGAGCCGCTGCAAGCGGTCTGCAGAGCCCGCGCCGGCCGTAATGTAGGGCAGCCCGGGTGCCTCCGGTCCACGATCCAGGATACGCAGGCCGTCCACCGCGGAGGGGCGATAGCGTGCCGCCAGTCCGTAGGTCACCGCGTCGATGGCGCAGACATCCGCCTGCCCCGCCCTGACCGCGTCCATACTGGCGAGGTGACCGCCGCTGATTTCCAACCGCGCAAAAAACCGCCCGTCTCGCGCGAGGGGGGCAGCGACCGACCTGAGAGAAGAAAAGCCCGACTGCGAATCCAGGGAATTCACCACCGCGGTCCGGCCCGTCAAATCCGCGATCCTCTGCGCGGGATCCCCGTCGCGCACCAGGATCAGACTGCAGTAAGTCGTCCCGGCACAGCCGTCGCAGTCGTACGCCGGGGTCGCGACCACCGCCACTTTCCCCAGCAGTGCATGGGTCAGCGGATAACCGCAGGTCTGACTGAAGAGAAGATCCGGTTTGCCCCAGTGTTGCATGGGATCCGCAACCTCGCTCAGGCGGCCGGGAACCCCTTCTATGCCCTCCGCCGTCATGGCCCGCGCAAGACCCTGCCACCAGGACTGGTTTGCGTGCCTGAATTCGGGCATGTCGTACATAAAGAGGCTCGCAAGCCCGGTGGCCTGCGTCACTCCGTCTCTCCAGTTTCACCTTTGGAAAGATCTGCTCCGCCCTGTCCTACCGAACTGTAGGCGTTGGCTGCGGGCGGCGCCTCCCCGGCGCGGCGTCCTTCGAGCGTTACGGCGGTCCCCGGCGCCAGTTCGGTGTAGTCACCCTTGTCCGCCACAAAGATATCCTGCGTGGTCTTCAGGCCGCTGGGCGGGTCGATGCTGCCGGCGGAGATGGAGATGGCATCGCCGTCCAGACGTTCCCAGAACAGGGAGGCGCCGCAGGTTTTGCAGAAGCCGCGCCGGGCCCGGTCGGACGAGCTGTACCAGCGCAAGCCCTGGCGTTCGTCGCAGGAAAAGGCGGAGCGCTTAACCTGTGTATAGGCCGCGAAGTTGCCATGCGTGCGCTGGCACTGGCCGCAATGACAATTGATCACATCACGCAGAGGCCCGAAGAGACGATAACGCACGGCGCCGCACAGACAGCCGCCGGTCGCGCTGGGAGTCTCGTCGTCTCTCTCCTCGATCGCTACCACATCTTCCCGCATCGCTTTTCTCCCTCCACGTGGAATCAGTGAATCAGAATCCAAGTGCTTTACTTCACATCGGCCAACTGCCGCTCGAGAAATCCGATAATGTCGGTCGGCTGAATCACGGCGGATCGGATCAGTTCGTCGAAATGCCGGTTCAGAACCCGGATATGCTCGGTCGAATTGAACACAAAATACATGTTTCCGAAATAAGCCGCCGCACGCTGCCGGCCGAAAAGCGTGACCGGAACCGAAAAGCGCTGCAAGCCGTCGAACAGAAACCAGCGGAAGGCCGGATAAAGCTCGTCGATCAGGGACATCATGGAGAGCAGCTGCTCGTGGCGGGATTCCGCGGGCAGGTCGGCCCAGATCCCGTGCCCCCGTGCAAAGTCCTGCACCGACTGAAAGGAAGAACAGGCCTCCAGGTCCGTCTCGGGCCGGCGGCTGTACTCCAGACGATGCGATGCCTGCTCCAGGCCTCGCTCGGGAGTGATCGGCGCATAATCGCGATACTCGTAGCGCGTGACCGCTTCTGTCTTGAGCAAATCCGGCAGTGTCGATGGAACGTAGCGGACTTTGTAGCCTTCCGCTTCGGCATGCCATCGGATCAGGCGCTCGTCGACCGGAGATCCCGCGCCGGATTCGATCTCCAGCGGCTGGCCCATGATGTTGATGCCTTCCTGGTCGATCTGGCTGAGCCCGAGCAGCCAGTCCACGCTGACCTGCTGCGCGCTGGCAATCGCGGCAATGGTCTCGGCCCTCGGCAAGCGGTCATTGTTGGCGGAGAGAAGCTGTGACAACGTCGAACGGTCCAGACCCGCCGTCGTCGCAAAAGCGGAGCGGCTCAAACCGGAACGCTCGATCACGTCGGTCAGCCGTTCCCGGAAAACCTCAACGGTTTCACGGCGATCCACTTTTGTTCCTCCGAATTATCACCAAGTGTTTACAATTATCATCATTTGCAGCTTTTGCATACCACAATCAACGCATTGTGCGCTGAATCGCATTGTTGTCATATCAAGCCTGCCGGTAGAATTGCGCATGAAGGCAAGGTTGCTTTTGGGGAAGCAGCTGCATGGGCCGGACTGAATATGCCCACGGAATATGCGTCCGGCCGCCCCGCCAGCCAACGGCGATTTCGGGCCACAGCAGGGTCGAATTGACTTTGAGCAGCGTGTTCACCTCTGAAAGCGGGGACTGAAAAGGCCTGCCCGAAGCGACGGGACCGAAACCTCCTGTTCGGGACGTCGTGCGGGGGGCATCTTATCGGGGGCGTCTTATCGGGGGGCGTGGGCATAAACGAGGAAGCCGCCACCCGGAAAAAAATCGGTCCGCAGCCAGACCGCAACGACAACAAAAAAGGAACTATATGCTCGGCGTAACAGACACAGCCAAAACGGCTCCCCGGCGGGAGCGCGGAACAAATCAGCCCTCAACGCGAGCCCGCCTGAAAGTCGCGATCGAATGGCCCACTCTCGGCCTCGGCGTCGTCATTTACGGCGGTTTCGGCCTGCTCACCTGGCACTACCACAGCTTGCCCTGGTGGCTGGGTGCCGCCATCGGCGTCTATCTGATCGCCTGGCACGGATCGCTGCAGCACGAGGCCACCCACGGTCATCCAACGGCCTGGCGCAGAGTGAACGAAGCCTTTGTCTTCCCCAGCCTCTGGCTCTGGATTCCTTACGGCCTCTACCGCAGCGCCCATCTGAAGCACCACTGCGATGCCAAACTGACCGATCCTCTGGAAGACCCGGAGTCCTATTACCTCACGCCGCAGCAGTGGGCCGACGCCGGCCGCGCCGAGCGGATCCTCTATCTCGTTAACAACAGCTTCCTGGGCCGCCTGCTGTTCGGGCCGGCCCTTTGTATCTGGCGGCTATATAAGGGCGAAGCCCTCCAGCTCTTCCGCGGCGACGGCCGGAATTTGGGCACCTGGGGGCTTCATGCGCTCTCCTGCGCCGCCGTTCTCTATTGGGTGGTGGCGGTCTGCCAGATCCCGCTCGCGAGCTATCTCGCGCTCTTCGTCTATCCGGCGATCTCCCTCTCCCTGGTCCGCTCCTTTGCCGAACACCGGGCGCACCCGGATATGGAACAGCGCAGCGTGATCGTCGAATCACGCGGGCCCATGGCGCTGCTGTTCCTGAACAACAACCTGCACGCCCTGCACCACGCCGAGCCCGCGCTGCCCTGGTATCAGCTGCCCGCGCGTTTCAAGCTCCGCCGGAGCGAGCTCCTGACCGCCAACGGCGGCTATCGCTTCAGCGGCTATGGTGAAATCATGCTGCGCTACATGCTGTGGCCGAAAGAACATGTCCGGCACCCCTTCGGCCGCGCGCTGACCGCCCGCGCGCCGAAAGCGGCGGCGCCTGCTCCGGCGGCCGCCCGGACGGTGCAGTCCAACGCTGCCTTTGAGCCAGTTACTTTGGAGTCCGTTACCTTGGAGTCGGCCACTTTGGAGCCGGTGAACGCGGCCTGAGCCGGCCGAAGACGACGAGCGGTCAGAAAGGCCAGACGACCAGGATCACCGGCACAGCGACCGCGACGATCAGAATCTCCAGGGGCAGGCCCATACGCCAGTAGTCACCGAAGGCGTAGCCTCCGGGGCCCATAACCAGCGTGTTGTTCTTATGCCCGATGGGTGTCAGGAAGGCGCAGCTCGCAGCCACGGCAACCGCCATCAGGAAAGGATCGGCACTGACCCCCAGACGCCCGGCGATATCGATGGCAATCGGCGCCGCGATGACCGTCGTCGCGGTGTTGTTCAGAACATCGGACAGGGTCATCGTCACGATCATGAGAAGGGTCAGAACCACCGCGGGGGACCAGCCTGCTGAAATCGTAACGATGCCGTTTGCAATCAACGCCGTACCGCCACTGGCCTCCAGTGCCTGCCCGATCGGAATAAGACATGCCAGCAGAACAATCACCGGCCACTCTACGAAATCGTAGATCTGCCGCAGGGGCATGATCTTGAGCAATACATAGCCGATCACCACCCCCGCCAGGGCGACCGGCAGATAGATGACGCCCAGGCTTGCAAGAATGATCGCGATGGCGAAAAGTCCGGCCGCCATGGCCGCCTTATCCCTTTGGATCACTTCCAGGCCGCGCTCCGCCAAAGGCAGGGTCCCAAGCCAACTCGCCACTTCCGGCAGGCGCTCGGCGGGCCCCAGCAGCAGCAGAACATCACCCGCGGAGATCACCAGTTTGCGCAGGCGTTCGCGGAACCGCTTGCCGCTGCGCGACACCCCCAAAAGCGTAATCCCGTGCCGGTAGAGCAGGTTGACATCCAGCGAGGATCGGCCATCGATCCGGGCGTGGCGCGGCACCACGACCTCCATCAGCTTCTGATCGCCATCGTCCACCTTGGCGCGCTGCTCGCTGCCGACATACTCGAGCTTCAGGCTCCCCACCAGTTTGTCGATCGCCTCCGGACCGGCCTCCACCACCAGGATGTCACCCGCGGCAATCTCCTCACGCCGTCCCGTGCCCGGCAGCCGCTTGCCCCGGCGCACCAGCCCCACGATATGGGCATCGCAGTCCGCGGCCTCTTCATCCAGGTCAGAAACCCTGCGGCCGACAGCCGATGACGCCTCCGGCACCTTGATTTCCGCGATATAGCCCTGCAGGTCCATCAGTTCCTGTCCGCTGTCATGCTTGCCCCGCTCTCCTGGCAGCAGGCGCCAGCCGACCAGCGCCACAAAGGCAACACCGGCCACCGCGCAGGCCAGGCCGACCGGCGCGAAGTCGAACATGGAATAGCTTTCGCCCAGGGATTTCTCGCGAAAGGCCGCGATGATGATATTGGGGGGCGTCCCGATCAGGGTGACCAGCCCGCCCAGAATGGTCGCAAAAGACAGCGGCATCAGGGTCAGGGCCGGTGAGCGTTTGGCCTTGGCGCTGGCCTGCAGTTCAACCGGCATCAGGAGCGCCAGCGCGCCGACGTTGTTCATAAAGGCGGAGAAAAACGCACCCAGACCACTCATGACCGCGATATGGCTTGAGAGCTTGCGGCTGCCGTCGATGAGATAACGCGTGATCAGATCGATGGCGCCGGAGAGCACGAGCCCGCGGCTGACGATCAGCACCAGTGCAATGATCACCACCGCGGGATGGCCAAAGCCCGAAAAAGCCTCCTCCGTAGGGACGCTGCCCGTCACCACCGCCACGACCAGCGCGGCGAAAGCGACCAGGTCATAGCGGTACCGGCCCCAAAGCAGCAGCCCAAAGACTGCGAAAAGCAAGGCGAATAGAGTGATCTGGTCTGTGGTCATAGCTTTCTCCAACGGCCGTGAAACCGACCCACTCCCGATCTCCCGCGGCTGTGCCACAACGCCAGAAACGTCGCCGCTGCAGTATCCAACTTGACTGCTGCGCCGCGAAAAACACATTTGCCCCGCAACACGATCACATCTCGTGAAACAGGAGGAGACTTTTCTGACCCAACACCATGAAAAAAGAGCTAATTCAAGCTTTTCCTGTCCAATCGAAGACATCCTGGACTAGAGGCAAAGGCCGGCCGCGGCTCGGCGAAGGAGACGCATAAACCTCTACCGGCATGAAAAAGGCAGAGCACAGGAAAGTACCCAGATCGGTAGATTTTCATTAAGAGGCTCACACATAACGAATTTATTTCTAAAACCGAATAAATTTCGTACAGGTCAATAAAATATAGTGCACCTCAAAAAACATTTTAAATAACTTTTTGACTTTTTTTCGACGATCAATACATGCTTTTAACTCTTCTTTCACACTATAACATTTATTTACATATTATTTACTTATTAGAGCAACTCTACGGTTTTCCAAGATACGTAGGCTTGCAACATGACCTGGTTTAAAAGATCCGATCCTAAAGCCGGAAAGCGCACGCTTTCTGCGTTTTCGATGGACAACAGAGGCGCTGTTTCTGTTCTCTTCGGCTTTTCCGTTGTCGCTGTTGTCGGTTTTCTCGGCTTGGCTACTGACGCCGGACGCGGATACATCGCGAAGGCAAGACTCGGCCAAGCCGTAGACGCCGCCGCCCTTGCAGGGGGCAAGGCGATCAATCAGCCCTACCGCGATGCCGAGATTCGCAAATACTTCGAAGCCAACTTCCCGAACGACTACATGGATTCCGTGTTGGTCGACTTTAACATCGAAACCGAAGAGGGGAACGAGCAGCTCACCATCTCCGCCACGGCGCGCATTCCAACCACCTTCATGCGCGTCGTAAACGTTGATGACATGGAAGTCTCGGCACGCTCGGTCGTTCGGCGCTCCGTGCGCGGACTGGAACTCGCATTGATCATGGATAACACCGGTTCCATGCGCAGCAGCGGCAAGATCCAGGCCATGAAGGCGGCGGCGACCGATCTGGTCAACATTCTCTACGGCGATAAGGAGACCATTAACAACTTTTGGGTTGGCCTTGTCCCCTTCGTCGCCACTGTCAATGTCGGCAACCAGCACATCGATTGGCTGGATGAAGACCCGACCCCGCCGCCGGCCGGCGCGCGGGTCCCTGCTACGGGTGGCACGCCAATCGGCGACATGATCTATCTTGGTGGTCTCGAGGCTGCCTTCGACGGTAACGACAACCAGCCCGCAGCCGACAGCGCGTTTGTGAAGCAGAAAACGCGGAAGGAAACCGCTGAGATTGGCAAGGACTGGGGCGCGGGCAATGAACAGACCATCGTCGGCTTCAGAATTACCAGCTCGAACAACGGCGGTTTTACAAAGGTTAAAGCGCCCAAAGCAAAAATCGTCTTTTGGCTGGAAGGCTCCGATGACGGGGTGAATTGGACCACGCTAGGGATTCGAGCCGGTAAGTACAAAAGAGGCAGCAATTCAAAACGGCGTTTCGTGATTGAAGGCATCGACGGTATCGATGCTTCCCGGGCGTACCGCTATCACCGCGTCAAGATCATGGACAAGAAACATACCCGCTCGACGTTCTTTGTCGCCGAGGTTGTCTTTTATGTCATAGCACAAGAAGAAATCCCCTACACCTGGAAGGGCTGTGTCGAAGCACGCACGTCACCCCGTGACGAGACCGATGATCCGCCTTCGGAAGAGCTCTTTTCAGCCCATTTCTGGCCCTCGACGATCAACATGTATGGTGGCGAAGCCTACGATGGCGATAACGATTGGCCCGAGATCGATGAGACAAACGAGGCACAGAACCTCGGCACGGGTCCGAACCTCGGCTGTGGACCGGCGATCACGTCGCTCACTGCCGAGAAAACAAAGGTTCTGGCCGCGATTGATGAGATGCAGCCCTGGCATCGCGGCGGCACGCATGCGAACCTCGGCCTGGCTTGGGGCTGGCGTGTAATCTCCCCGAGATGGCGTGGCCTGTGGGGTGGCGATACCCCGGATGAATTGCCGATGGACTACGATGCTCCGCTCATGGACAAAGTTGCAATCGTCCTGACCGACGGCACCAACGTCTACTATGACTGGCCGGGTGGACTACCGGGCTCGCCGATGTCGGGAACCTATCCGGATACGGATTACTCCGCTTACGGCAGACTGAGCGAAGGCCGTCTGGGCACCACCAACCAGGGCGCGGCCGTTGTTGAGATCAACAACCGAATGTCCCGTTTGTGCGAAAACATGAAGGATGAGGGCATCGTTATCTATGCCATTACCTTCCAACTCAATGACGTCGCAACGCAGAACCTCATGAGGAACTGTGCTACGGACCCGGAGAAATACTATAACTCTCCGTCCAACTCGGAATTGCGCGCCACCTTCGTTGCCATCGGTAACGAACTCACCAACCTGCGTATCGCAGAGTAAAAAAGAACCGGCGCCAATGATATATCATTGGCGCCGGCTGTTCTCTCTAGACCGAAACACTTGAATCCGTTCTAGCTCAAATGATGAGAGCAGACTCACGAGTACGACAGATCGCCTTCGGCAATTCTAGCTAAACTTGATCTGCTCCACTTGGCCGCAGCTGTTCCGCGGGATCCCAACAGCTACGACGTATTGGGTTTTATCGCTGCCAGATCCTCTACACCTGACTATCTGCAACCGATCTCCAGAAAATCGACTTCCGGCAGTTCACTGTAGCGCCACTGCTTCGCCGTCGCAGACTGAGGGTTGCTCTCAACAATATCCTGAACCAGCGCTTCATTGACCCAGTCCAATGCGATCGCCGGCGTTTGCGTCTCCATGCGCGCGGCCATAACGGCATAGAGAATATCCCCGCCGTGATCACCATCAATGAAGGCGCAATCCCCCGCACCGAGACTGCGCGTATCGTGAAAGTCAAAATAGGGCCGATCCAGTCCCGACAAGCGGCTTTTAAGGTCATCCAGCAGGCCATATTTGCCCTGTGCGGTCATCTCATCGGCAATCGTCGGCGCGACGGGCGGCAAAAGCAGAACAACGGGAATTCCGGCTTCATCCGCGATTTCAAGAACGGAAAGAAACCTGTCCCAGCGCTCCTCAAGGACCCGGTCACCCCATTCGAAGCGATGTTTCCCCTCACGAACGCGTTCCAGAATTAGTGAAAACTTGGCATCGAAATGCGACTTCCTGCCTGTGATCGTGGAGCTATAGTGATAGCTACCGAATTGATCGAACCCATCCCTGCGTAGAATTGCCTGCAAACCGAAATGCTTGGGATCTCCCTCCTGCACGACCCGGGACAGATCGGTCAGCGTCACCTTACCTTCTACGAGCCACTCAATTGGATGCAACAGCGTACGTGCGGATACACCACGTCCCGCCGGCCGTTCCAACCAGCTTGACCGCGGCTTGCGGTCGGCGTTGAACCACCAGAAATCGACACCGAACAGAATCACTTTGGGCTGATGCGACTCAAAAAGATGTGGCAGCAGTTCGACGGCATGTGTCAGGCCTTTCACGGTTCCCCCAAGGTTCACGAAGGACCGAGAGAAAGCCTCTCCTCTAAACTGCATAACGCGAGATGAACCGATGGCGATGACATCCGGTTTTACGGCTTCATAAAGTGCGAGTTTGTAATGTGCGGTATCGTCATGGATCGACGTACCGTAGAGTCCCTGTTGTGCGAGCTGCCGTGCCGCGATGTGCTCAAGCGAAGCGGTTTCGCCCGCGCGCCATAAAATCAGATAGAGCGAAACAGGAATCACCGCCACGATCGCCGCAAGAATAAAGACCCACTGCAACCATTTCACCTGACCGTCCCGCCGCCGGCCAATGCCCTTGGGGTTCGGCTGGCCTTCCGAAGTTTTCGGTTTCAAAGCGCCTCCCGCAGTATGTTGGTTTGAAGTGTCATGCACGAACGCACGCCTTAAAACTGAAAGTACAGAAACTCGGAATTCCACCCCAGGATAAAACTCGCACCGGTGACGAACGCCGTCACTGTGAAGACCATCCATAGCGGTGTGGGCCGCCAGTGCAAAGCGCGCAGCGCCAAGACGCCGCCGGGGGCTGCAAGGGCGCTTTGCCGGCCGCGAATAACCGGGCGGTAACGGCGCATGATTTGCTGCGTATTCGGCATCAGCCAGACCAGCGGCATTAACCCGATTATCCAGAGAAGGGCCGATTGAACAGGTACGACGCCGCTGAAGCTTCCGCCCCAGGTCGCGCCCAAGCTCTCGAGCAGCGGCCCGATTGGGCTGGCCGCCAGTGCTTTAGGCAAGGCAATACCATTCATACCGAACATGGTCGTCAAGAGGTTCTCTGCCCCCGAAAGAGTCTCAGACCGGAAAATAACCCAGCCGCAAAGAACACAGAAGAATGTAGCTGCGACACCCAGCAGGCGCACCGGCCAGGACGCACTTACCACGGTCCTTGAAGCCCCCAAGAAGTGCCGCCATGCGTGATTGACCAGCAGACATAAGCCATGGAGCGCGCCCCAAAGCACGAAGGTCCAGCCGGCACCATGCCAGAGGCCGCCCAACAGCATCGTAACAAAAACGTTCATGTAACGGCGGTAAGGCCCCCGGCGGCTCCCGCCCAAAGGAATATAGAGATAGTCCCGCAAAAAGCGCGAAAGGGTGATGTGCCAGCGGCGCCAGAAATCGATGATGCTGGTTGCCTTGTAGGGTGAGTTAAAGTTCTCCGGCAAGCGGATCCCGAACATGCGGGCGCCGCCGATTGCCATATCGGAATAGCCGGAAAAATCGAAGTAGAGTTGAAAACTGTAGGCAAACGCCCCGATCCAGGCATCGAAAAACGAAACCTGCAGGCCAGCATCCGAAGCCTGGAAGACGGGAGTCGAATACTGCGCGACGCTGTCGGCCAAAACCGTTTTCTTGAAGAGACCGATCGAAAAGATCACCAAACCGACATTGATGTTCTCGACAATCCGGCGGCGGGCGCCCGGATTGCTAAACTGAGGCATCATTTCGCTGTGGTGAACGATCGGCCCGGCAATCAACTGCGGAAAGAAGGTGACAAAAAGCGCGTAGCGGATCGGATTGTGCTCTTTGGCACTGCCGGCATAGACATCGACGAGATAAGCGATCTGCTGAAAGGTAAAAAAGGAGATCCCGAGCGGCAGAATGAGTTGCTCTATGGCCCAGTCCGCCTCCACGAGCATTGCCACATTTTCGAGAAAGAAAGCCCAGTATTTGTAATAACCGATAGCCGCCAGATTCGCGCCGACACCCAAGGCAAGCCAGCGCTTGCGCGCCCCACTGGAAGAGCCTTCGATCCTGCCGGCGATCAGGTAGTTGGCAACAACCGATCCGCAGATCAGAAAGAGATAACTGACATTCCAGTAGCCATAGAAAAACAGCGACGCCAGAACCAGGACGGCCTGCGCCGAGAGGTCGCTATACCTACGGAGGAAATAAAAAAGCGCCAGAACGACCGGCAAGAACAGGAAAATATATTCGAATGAATTGAAGAGCATAAGAGTCAGGTCACGACCGGCAAACGAACATATTCACATTCTATCGCTTCAACAGCTTGCCGGTCAGAATGCCGTGTTTCACGTCGAGGCAGGGAATTCTTCCAATCACAGGGTAAGACAGGCCAGATTTTTCCGAATGGAGGACCCCGTCGATTTCCTTCAGTTCGGACCTGTCGACGGGACAGACCAGCTTGGGCGCGTTCTGCTGCGTCCCCTTCGTGGGCTCGAGAACAAGAATACCGGAATTGAGGTGAAATTCCCTGACCGGTAGAGCGCAATCTAACAGCGACAACATGCCCATCGTTTCGGCCAGTGCGCGGACGCCCTTCACGTAGCCTTTCATTTCGATCCACTTCTGCTGAAGTGGTTCGCCGTGCTCGAAGCTCGGTTCGACAAGAATGATTTTCTTTCTTGTGACGCGGTCGAACTCCCTCAGGGCACTCTCGAGCACTGAAGGCATTTGCTCCAGGCAATGCACCGTGTAGAGGTAGTCGATCGACTTGTCCAGAAAAGGAAGCCGTGCGGCATTGCCGCAGATATAATGGTCGGCATCGAAAGACTGGCTTTTGCAGTAGGCGATACCCTGCTGCACGCGTGACCAGGACAGGTCCAGACCAGCCACTACGTCAGGACGTTTGTGCAGTCCGGAGACCACAGGATAAAGCGAGGTGAATTCTCCCGCACCGACTTCGAGAATGGAACTACATCCGCCAAAGTGGTTGATCACACTGGAAATATAGGCGGTTTTGTAGGTGTTCAGCTCAATCGAGTTGACAAGCCCGCGCTGGGTGCCGTTTTTCACGAACATCGGCACGCCCCCGCCGCTCAGGCTATCGACGTAGGATCCCGCAATATCGTCGTACTTGGTCAGTACGCTGTCTTCCGAGCGCGCGGACTTCTTTTCCACCTTGCCCCGAAGAGCGGATAAGCGGGCATCACAGAAGTCCAGTCCTCTGACCAACAGAGTCTTCAAGCGTTTCTTGAGGCTCACGCGGCGCTTGAGATAGCGTTCGAGGTATGCGAGGTCTTCCTCATAACCGCTATCCTGAAAGTCGATATCCTCCACCTTGAGCTCCGCCAGATCCAACTTTGCCATGTTTACTTTCTCATCTTGCTGCATCCGGCGCCGCGTAACCTGCCCGCCGCCGGAATAAACTAAACCCTGATCAAATCACATAGCCGACAGAAACGGTTTCACGCCGGCAGACCGATTCCCACGCCGCAAAGCAGACATCCATCGCCCTGAACACATCTCGGGCATTGATCAGAGGTTCCTGACCCTGCCTGACAGACTCGATGAACTCCGGCAAAAGGTCGCCTTTGTCATAGGCGGGATAAGCTGTGGTTACCGCTTCCTCGTCGCCTGGCTGATCTCCGCTGAAGAGCTTTGCATTGGGGATGTCGTTTACGAAGGTCTTCTTGGACCCATAGAGATTGAGCGCGTGAAAGTGCGTGCGCTGCGGCCCGAACGTCGTTGCGGTCTTCGCCAGCGCACCCTGTTCGAAGCGCATCAGGTTCACAATGGTATCGGGGAAAGGATAGGAAGAATTCGCGGTCAGCATCTTGTTTCCCATGCCGTTGACCTCGATGACCTTCTGCCCGCCCATCAGCCACATCATCAGGTCGATGAGGTGAATGCCGCCGCCGTAGGTGACGCAGTAAAAGTCCATTTTCCCGCGCCAGCCCTCTGTAATTTTCCAGAGGATCTGATGAATGTAGTCGCCTTCCAGATAGAAGATATCGCCGAAGTCACCGGCATCGACCATCGCCTTCAGAGCCTTGAAGCGGGGCGAGTGGCGCAGAATGAAGTTAGAGGTGATCAGGCGGTTATTGTCCTGCATGGCCCGTACAACGGCTTCCGCCTCCTTCTTGTGCAATGCGACCGGCTTCTCCACCATCACGTGCTTGCCGTGTTCAAAAGCCGAAATCGCCTGTAGCGCATGGAACTCATCGTAGGAACAGATCGAGACCACATCTATGTCGGGGTGCTCGGTGATACGCTTCCAGTCGGTAAAACGCTGCGCTACGCCGTGCCGGTCACCGACTTCCTTAAGCTTCTCTTCATCCAGATCGCAGATCGCAGTCACCTCGCAGCTGGGGATCGCGCTATAGGACGCCAAATGACGCTCGCCAACCCCCAGGCCAATGATCCCTGCGCGTATCGTATTCATAAAGTGATCTCTCTTGCCGCCCAATGGAGGGTGACTTCCCGTTTTGCTTCCACGCATCCCGTGGCTTCGTAAAGCGCCCTTGAAGCCTTGTTTATGCTCGCCGTCCCCACGAACAACTGCGCGACACCCCTTTGCGCCAGTTGATAGAGCGTCCCCTCCATCAGCTTACGCGCAAGCCCGCGGCGCTGATAATCGGGGTGAACTGCAATAAGGTCGATGGCTGACCTCTCCGTTTCGCCGACAATCTCGCAGAATCCCACGATCCGACCACCATTCGATCGCACCACGACTGAACCTAGCGCGCGGCCCGCAAGGTTGTTGAGGGACCATTCCTGCTTTATCAAGTCTGCAAGGCTGTCATCAATCCTGGCATCTGCATGGAAGCGGTCGAATTTGAACGAAAGCCGCCCAATCTCACCGACGTCGCGGGCGTCGCCCCCTTCACGCTCCGCGGATTCGAGCCATTCAGTGCCGGCGGGCATGGCGGAGGGAACCTGATTCAGGTCATGACGGTAGGTCACGAGCGTCTCGGTGACATAGAAACCGCCCGCCGTAAACGCGGCAATCTTATCCTCTGCCTCTTCCGGCAAACGAACACTCGCGAAGTCAAACTCCGCAGCAGCAATCAACGCCGCGACGTCGTCAGCCGAAAGCGGGCTCTTTTCGTCCGGCGGCTGAATTCGGACAAAGCGGGCCTTGGCCAGTCCGGATACAAAAACGTCGGAAACAATCCGAAAGCGTTCCTGCCCTTCTGCTCCTGCTTCAACCTGCATCATGAAATCTCCTCACGGCGCAATTGCGAAAGCGGCAAGCGTGTACTTGCCGCTCGGTTCAATCAGGCGTTCGATTTTAAGGCATTGGAATCCGGCCTGTTTGATCAGCAGCGCAACGGAGACCGCGGAATAGGCATCATAATGCTCGATAAAGAACTCTTCACGCTCCGGCCCGGCATCCGATAAAGCATTTTCGCCATCCGGCAGCTCGATGTAGACCAGACCGCCCTGGTTCAACCACATCAGGCTTCGACGCAACATTTCAACCGGCTCCAGGACGTGTTCGAGCACCTTGTTGAAGGTGATCAGGTTAAAGCTCTGCGACTCCTCGCCTGACGGATCCAGTTTGGTGAAGTTGCCAACCAGGGAGGGAACGCCCGCTGTATCGCGAATATGGGCCGCTGCCCTCGGGTCGGGATCAAGAGCAAGGCAATCCCAGCCATTCTCCTTCAAAGCCGCGGGAAAAACACCCAACCCACTCCCGACATCCAGTGCCCGGCGGCCGCCCAATCCTGACGACTGCGCGAAAGCATCGATGCGCAGGACCCGCTGCCTGTTATCCGATTTTTCCGGCGGAAAGGACATGATGCGCCGGAAGGTGGCTTCCATACGGTCGCCATAAGTGGAATCGACATAGTCGCCTGAATAGATTTCGTGGGACTGATAGCCATGCTGATTGATGACATGTCCGCAGGCGCCGCACTGCCAGATATCACGACGGTAAGGGGATATGCCGAAATCCGTCTCGCCCTCGGGCCGCGCATCGAAACGCGCGACATGTTTCTGCGCATCGGCGCCGCAGAAACGGCAGGCAAGCGGCATCTCCTGCATCGTGTCGCGCGTCATTTCTGCGTCCACCGCCAGTCATCCGTAATAAAGCCGGGAATGTACCAGTTTCCCTCTGCATCTTTTTTCCAGAGTTCTGTGTTCCGGAAAGTCTCGACGGTCTCCCAGAACCACGTGGTGGAACGTCCCACGAATTGACAGAACCGTTCGATGTCCTCGTGAGGAATCTGCAGACCCACCGTCCGAAGCTGTTCCATCGCCGTGTCACGGTCGATCAAACCTTCCCGGATTTGTACCGAGAGATTGTCGAAGGCACGGGTCATGCCGAACTTGTACCACTTCAGAAAGTGGTGAATGGCAATGAAGTGGCAGTCGATATCGGCAAAAGACCAGGTTCCCACTTTCGACTGATCCGCCTCCTGGAAGCCCAGGGCCGATGCGGCCTTGGCATTTTCGAAAGAATTCCAGCGCCGATACGCGCCGAGGAAGATCGACTTGGGTGCAAAGTCGAGAGTTTCAGGCAGTCGGTAGGCAAGCAGGTCGGTCTCGGTCAGTCCTTCATGGCCGATCCAGTCTTCCACCCCGGTGTTGTTGTTGACGCCGTGCTTCCTGATCCAATCGTCATCCAGAACCGTGCTGAGCTGCTCTTTCTCATTGCCACCGAATTCCAGCTGCGGGTTCTCGCCCCATAAAACCAGAGGCACTCGGAACTGCACGGCGAAACGATAGGGGATTGAGAAAATCGCCAGATGCATGGGAATCGCGGTCGCGCCCTTCTCTTCGAAGGCGGCAATCATGAACTTGCGCTCAACGTCCGGCGAGATCGCATAGTCGATATGGTCGACCCCAAGGTTCTCGACCATGGCATTCAGGTTGCGTTGTCCCAACTCGGTGCGCCCCGGTGTCTTCCAGGTGACTGCCAGAACCGAAAGCCCCAATTCCCGTTTGGCCACGGCAACCTGATGCCAGCTGTCCTTCCCTCCGCTGACCGGAACAATGCAGTCGTAGGTACTGCTCGCGCGCGCTTTGGCTTCGGCCACCAGTTCCTGCAACCAGGTCTCTCGTGCCGCCCAGTCGATGCCTGAGACTTTCCGGTCATGCCCACGGCAGCCAGCGCACACACCCTCCTCGTCCAACAGGATTCCGGGACGCGTATCCGGAAGGATACATCTGCTGCAATACCGCATGCCTAGGTTGCCCTTTGCGCTTCGAGAAAGATTTTGCTGTTGAGAAGATTGAAGAGGAATTTCGACACGCTGTTTCGGTCATCGGGCGCCTCAAGCATCCTGCTCAACTGCTTCCTGTCGACAATATCGAACAGTGGGCCGTCTTCAAGCAACCAGTCCCGATTCTCGGCGTTCGAAAGATCGAAGAGCGCTGTAATCGGCGCGTTGAACCCGCGTTTCTGTTTGTCCAGCCTGATCTTATCGGAATAGAGGCCCTCCCCTGCGGCACGGAGCAGCCATTTGGGATAGCCGTTTACAATGAGATGTTCCAGCGGCACCGAGAAAAGAAACTCCGCCAGAGACCGGTCCAGATAGGGTGTCCGGTTTTCGATGGAATACTGCATGAAAACCAGGTCATTCTCGCGAAGCTGAGGCGGCAGGGCCTCGTGCCGGATCTCGTTCAACATACGTGAATGCAGCAGATTATCACCGTAGGTCTGCTCGTAGAAATCCTCGTCGAAAGGCTGCCGCAGGACCGAATTGAAGAGATCCCGGTTCAGATAGATATGATCGCGCCGGGAAGGATCCTTTCGGAACGCGAGCGGATCGCGCAAGACCGGGTTGCGCACGAAACGGCCGTAACTCTCTTTCCACTCCATGACGCGCGCGTCGATATCCGCCGTCTCGGGCAGCGAGGCGAGCCAGAAATTGAAGTGGTCGTAGTAGCCGGTAAAGAGCTCGTCGGCGCCGTTCCCGGTCAAGGCAACCTTGAAGCCGTCTTGTTTGATGCGCTCCGCCAAAAATGAAACCAGGTAGAAGCTCAAAGTCGCGAAGGGCTGATCGCGTGCTGTAATCAGTTGCGTCAGGCGTTCGCGGAAATCCTGCGTTGAGGTGCGGGCGATTCGATGCCGGCACCCCAATTCGGCCACCACCCGCTCAGCATTCTCGGACTCGTCGTAGCGTTCATCGCTGTCGTAAACACTGTAGGCATGGACTTCGCAACCGAAGCGTTTGGCAGCCATGGATACCAGCGTCGAAGAATCGATACCGCCGCTCAGACAAAAAGCCAGCGGCACATCGGAGCGCAGCCGCAGCTTGATCGACTTTGCCAGAAGTTCGGCGGCCTGTTCCTCAGCCTCCCCCTGCGACATCCCCTGTGGCACGTAACAAAGCTCCCAATAACGCTCCTCGGTCTGATGCTCCGGGGTTTCGAGGATGAGGCTTGTCGAGGGCGGGATCTCGAAAACATCTTCGTAGAAACCCTCCCGTCCCTTGCCGAGGGATTTGTAGCCATTCACCAGGTAGCGCAGGATCTGGGTTTTGTTGGGTGCCCGGCGGCGGCCCAGTAGCTGCCACAAAGCCTGCGTTTCGGAGGCAAAGTAAAACGCACCCTGCTCCCGGGTCACATAGAGAGTCTTTTCGCCGAACCTGTCACGACTGAGCCAGAGGACGCCGCGGTTGAGATCCGCAAGCGCCAGAGCCCACATGCCTTCGAAGCGCTTGGTCGCTGCGGTCCCCCAGGCGCGGTAGGCTTCCAGGATAACTTCCGTATCGCCACGGGTCTCGAAACGGTGACCGAGCCCTTCGAGTTCCTGCCGGATTTCCTCGAAATTATAAATCTCGCCGTTATAGGCCAGCACCAGGCCGTCACGAACGAAGGGCTGATCGGAGCGCTCCTGCGGATCCAGGATCGAAAGGCGCGTATGAGCGAGGGTCAGGGGCACACCCGCCAGGCTGCCCGACCAGCTTGCGGCTGCATCCGGTCCCCGGTGCGCCATCGACTTCAGAACGGCCTCACAGCGTTCCTGTGTTAAGGGTACGCCTCCGAAGACACCGGCTAGACCACACATTCTACCGACCTACCTGCTCAATCGCCTGCGACGAAGCGGGCCAACTGACCGCCGGTAATCTCCACGGCATCCTTGCCGTCGGTGATTGCGCGATACCAGTCCGCCGTTTCGTTAATCGCCTCGGCAGTCCGCCATCTCGGACGCCAGCCCAGTCTGTGCATCGCCTTGATGCTGTCCAGAGCCAGAATATTGGACTCCTTGACCGGATCGGCCGATGGCGCAGTTTCGATCCTGCCCTCGCCCCAACGCGCAACCAGTTGCTCCGCAACCTCTAGCACCGTCACGTCCGCGGGCAGTTCCGGGCCGAAATTCCAACTGCCGACGGCGCGCTCGTCTTGCTGAAGCAGGCGCTCCGCAAGCATCAGATAGCCGTGCAGCGGATCGAGAACATGCTGCCAGGGGCGCGTGGCGCCGGGACTGCGGATCGAAATCGCTTCGTTCTTCTGCAGCGCCCGGATGCAATCGGGTACGATCCGGTCGTTGGACCAGTCGCCGCCGCCTATCACATTCCCCGCGCGCGCTGAAGCCGCGAAAACCTGACCGCCGGGCCGGAAAAAGGATTCGTTGTAGGCCTCGTAGATTAGCTCAGCACCGGCCTTGGATGCCGAATAGGGGTCCTGTCCGCCCAGGGGATCGTTCTCCCGATAGCCCCAGACCCACTCGACGTTGCGGTAGCACTTGTCCGAGGTCACGACCACGACCGCTCTCACCGACAGGCTGTTGCGAACCGCTTCCAGCACATTGGTGGTGCCGCCGATATTCGTATCAAGAGTCAATTTGGGTTCCCGGTGCCCGCGAATCACAATCGGCTGTGCAGCCAGGTGCAGAACGACAGCCGGTTCGCTCTCCTTCATGACTGCCATTACGGCGTCAAAGTCCCTGATATCGACGTAACGCTGATCGATCTTTGCCTGAAGACCGAGCTCCTCGAAGAGGCTTGGCGTCGTGTGCGGGCGGAGCGCAAGACCGGTAACCTCAGCGCCGAGTTGCAGAAGCCACTGACACAGCCAGCTGCCCTTGAAACCTGTACTCCCGGTCACGAGAAAGCGCTGACCGCGGAATGTCGATAGATCGGCTGACGCCATTTTAACTCGGTTCCTTATGTACCCTGGTAATCTGCGGCGATTTGCAGCGCGCGTCGGAACAACCTTACGTCACGCCGACTGCTTGAGATTATCGACCCCGTCGGTCCGCAATTCCACGCCCTTTTCCCGGGCGAGCGCCCTGGCTTCGTCGCTGAAGATCGTCTTTTCCCAGTAGGGCTTCATATCCTGCCGCGTGGCACGATCGGCAATGTAACTCTCCAGATAAGGGCCAGGAGCCCCAAAGCTCATGAAGATGACGCAGCGGCCTTTGTCCTCTGGCAGGAAGGCGCTCTCGGGAAGCAGGTTTTCAACATGCGGGTGCAAGGCAAAACGCGGAAAGCTGCGCAGTCTCAAGGCATAACCCGTATGGTGAATCCGCATACTCCATCCCAAAAGGTCGCCGACGGCGGTCTCGACGTTCAGGGAGGGCCGGGAAATCAGGTCCAGCGGCCTCTGTTTGCGCAGCAGGTGCTTCGCAGCGCCGCGCAGACCGGCCTTTTCGATGCAGAGCTTGCGATGCGAGCCCGGACGCAGCTTCAAGCCGCCGCTGTGGTTTACGTGATCCTGCAGATAGACCCCCAGGCGGATGACGTTGTAATCCGAGCGAAAGTCAAAATCGTCGCCCCGGGAATCATTATGATAGTGCCGATACTTCGGCGTCGCGGCCTTCGCGTTGTAGAGGGCCGCGCTCTCTCCGAAATAAATGATCCGGTCTCCGATCATGGCGCGGACCAGGCCGAGAACTCTGTCGTCGAAGGGAAGGAGGTCGAAACCGGGCTTCGAAAGAATATCGCCGTTATCATAACCTGCGCAAGCTTCACGCAAACGCGCGACCTCATCTTGGGAAAAGACCCCGGGGATCTTTACGAACCCATTGTGAGCATATTCCTGCTCGACCCGCGTCGTATCGATTTCCGTCAATGGCGCAGAGGTTTCCGGTAGCATCTACTCAACCCTCGAAAGATTTTGCGGCGTTTCAGTATTGTGGAGCAGCGCCAGCGTAGGCGAACTCTGCTCCAAGTCCGACGGACGGCCGACGGACTCGGCGCGCCCTTCCTTCATGACCACGACCTTGTCGGCGTACTTCAGGTTCGACAAGCGGTGGGTAATGAAGATGATGGTCATATCTCCGTGGTTTTCCCGCAAGCGCGTCCAAAGACGCCGTTCGGTGTCGGCATCCAGCGCGGACGTCGCCTCGTCCAGCACAAGCACTTCAGGCGCGCTGAACAGCCCGCGCGCGATCGCGAGCCGCTGGCATTGCCCGCCGGAGAGATTGCCGCCCCGCTCTCTGAGTTCGGTGTCGATTCCCTGATCAAGTTCTGAGACGAACTCTTCAGCGCAGGACGCGTAGAGCGCCTGCTCGAGTGGCCAGACCTTATCGTCAGAGGCAAAGCGCGTGATGTTCTCTTTGACGCTGCCGGCAAAGATAATCGAGGTTTGCGGGACATAGCTGACCCGGCGGCGCCAGGTTTGCAGCTGACTCTGGTCCAGTTGCGTCGCGTTTATCTTCAACTCGCCGGTCTGTGCCGGTATCAGTCCGGTCAGAAGATCGATCAAGGTCGTCTTGCCGGACCCCGACGGCCCTACAATAGCGACCATCTCTCCTTTTTTGATGTCTAAACTCACGTCCTCGACTGCGGGCGTGTGGTTGTTCGGATAGACGTAGTGAATATTTTTCAACTCGATCCTCGAGAGCGGCTCGTAGTCGCTGCGGATCTGACCTTCCGGCTCGGCATTTTCGAGCAATGCATTATTGGTGTTTTCAACGATGTCGTAGGAAGGAATCACACTGATGGTTTGCCGGGCCCAGCTTTGCAAAGCCGAGACCTGACCGACCATGCGCTGAAGCAGCAGAACGATCAGCAGAAGATCGCCCAGCTCTACAAAACTGTAAAAGGTCGCGCCGACGAAAAGCCCCGCAATCACCAGGACCCCGATCAGTTCCGCAAGCTGTGACGACGCGGCTTTGAGCGCGAACTGAATAACGACAAGTTTCTTGTACCTCTCCGCCGCCTTTAAGATCTCGTTCAGGACAACGGAGCGATCCGGCAGCGTCTTGATAAACTTGATCGACTGGGTCAGTTCGATCAGCAGGCTCATGATGTAATTGGTGACCGCGACGCGCTCAAAGGACACAACGACGGAACGCCGGTTGATCCCGACACCGAGCAGCAGCGAGAATCCGAAGGCACCGATCAACAGCGGCGCGACCTGACCGTAGAACAGCAGCAGGTTGGCCAGGAGCGCCGCGCAATAGAGCGTCGCAATCATCAGGCTGCTGAAATAGTGAACGATGGCACCGACGTGCCCGGTCTCCGCACCGACGACATTGACGAGTTTCCCGCTGTCAACCTGCACCAGATGGGTCCAGAGAGCCGCCGCGTAGTTGCCGAGAAGCTCCTGCTTCTTTTCAAATTCAATCCGGGCGGCAATCACGCCCGCCATATAGGCGGCCAGAAAACGCAGAATTGCTTTACTGAGCAAAAGAAGGCTGATCAGCACCCCGATCTGCACCAAGGTCAGATCATAGAGTCCAAGACCGGTAAAGATGTCATTCAACAACGGGCTGCCGACGATCTGACCGTCGACGAACTTCTGCAGCATCGGAATGATCGAGAAAAGAACCGCCACCTCGAACAGGGTCGCCAGCAGGCTGATCCCGAACACAAAGCCCACCTGAACCGGATAGGCTTTTACCAGAATCCAGCAGAAACGAATGAGTTGGAACTGTCCTGCCCAGGAGTTCGGCGACAGATGCCTGGATGTTTCGTCAGCCGAGCGCTCTGCCAATTTTTCTCTCCAGTTTCTTCAGAATATGATCGGTCCCGACGACGACGGCCCCCAATGGAAACACCAGGTGCTCGAGACCAGAGCGGATTGCACTGGCCTTAATCTTCAGCCAGAAGCGAAGACGGAGGCTTGGCCTGACTTTGTCCCGGTAACGCTCGAAGAAGGCACGCTGGCCGCGTGCGTAGGATTCCCCCGGACGCGATTCCCGCGCCCCCTCATGTTGGCGGAATAACAGCAGCTCTTGCGGCACGACGGAATAGCTGTTCCCCCTCTGCAGAAGACGCATTGCAAAGTCCCGGTCGTAAGGCGGGTGCATGCTCTCATCAAAACCGCCCAACTCCAGAAACACGCTGCGCTTGACCGCAAGATTCGAAATCACCGTACCAGGATTGCGGATAACAAAATCACCGACACCGAGGTCTTCTGCAATCTTCCGCCCGGCTTCTTGTTCCCCGGAAGGGAAAAGATAGGTGATCCAGACGTAGACCGCGTCCGTCTGCCGGGCTGCGAAGGAGGCATCGACAGAGGCCAGAAACTCCGGTTTCCAGAGATCATCGTCATCCAGAAACGCCAGATACTGCCCGCCGGCCTCTTGTGCCGCAAGATTGCGTGAAATACAGCCGCGTCCGCCTTGGTGATGCCCGAGATAGCGCACGGAAAACGGTACACTGGCATCGAAAGACTTCACCAGCGCCCGTGTTTCCTCCCGGACCAGATTGTCCGAAACGATCACCTCGCGCGGTTGAACCGTCTGGTCGGCGATGCTGTCCAGCGCAGCCTCAAGAAGCTCGTCCCGGTCGTGGGTGGGAATGATGCAGGAAAAATCGACCTGGCGCTTGTCCGCCCCGCGATCTGCAGGCGAATCAGCCATGCTTGATGTCCCAATTGTACGGAATGGCGGGATCGTCAAAGGCCAGACGGCTGATTTCGTCGGGCCGATGGGGAATGGTCGCGCAGTTGGCTACGAGAGAGGTCTCCGTGCCGATCCCCTTGAAGCCGTTCCAGACCAACCGTGGTATATGGACCAGGCAATAGTGGTCAGGTCCCATGAAGATCTCCTGCAGTTCGCCCCTGGTCGTACTGCCTTCACGGTCGTCATAGAGCACGAGCTTGATCTTACCCTGCGGCACGGCATAGTTCAGATCCATCTCGCTGTGAAGATGCCAGGCCTTGATCGCACCCGGATGCACTGCCGAGAAGTAAATCTCGCCGAAAGCCGTGAACTCGGGGGAGTCGGAGCGCAGCATATGCATGATCTTGCCGCGCTCGTCGGCGATCTGGCGCAAAGGCCGGACCGAAACACCCTCAATCATGCGCTCTCTCCTGCCCTCTGCGACCAGGGGGTATCACCCTTTTTGTCCATGGAATTGAGGTACTCGTAATCGCGCGGCGAGTCCATCGGGTGCCAGAAACCGTCGTGCTGGTATATCACCATCTGGCCTTCTGCCGCGATTCTCTGCATCGGCGCCTGCTCGAGCATGACATCTTCATTCGGCAGGTAATCGAAGATGGCACGGCTGCAGACGAAATAACCGCCGGAAATCCGGCCTGCGGTCTTTGGCGCCTTCTCGGTGAAGTTCTTCACGATTCCGGTCTGACCGTCGAAGTTCATTTCGCCGAAGCGTCCGGGCGCAACGACGCCGGTGACGGTCATAACCTTGCCCTGGGTTTTATGAAAATCAATCAGGACGTCCAAGTCGACATCCGCCAGCCCGTCCGCGTAAGTCAGCAGGAAATGCTCGTCGTCACCGATGTAATTTTTGATCTGGCGCAGCCGTGTCGCAGTCAGGCTCATCACGCCGGTATTGGCCATGGTGATCCGCCAGTCGCGCTCCACCGGTGTCCCGTGGTACTCGGTCTTGGAGGCATCGCCCAGGACCATGGTGTAGTCCTGGTGATAGCGCTGCAGATTGTTGAAGTAGTCTTTGATCTCCTCGCTCTTGTAACCCAGGCAAAGGATGAAATCCTTGTGGCCGAAGAAAGAGTAGTACTTCATGACGTGATAGACGATTGGACGCTCGCCAATCGGAACCAGCGGTTTGGGCACCTCGATGGAAACGTCCCTGAGACGCGTCCCGAGGCCGCCGCAAAAAATAACGACTTTCAAAGCTTCTGAAGACATATCGACCTGTGGATTGGCAATGCTGGGAGTAGGCAGGGCTACGGATTGGCTGCGCTGAAGTAGCGCTCGATGTTGGCGCAGATCATTTTGACGTCGTCCTCCGTCATCAGCGTGTGTAACGGCAGGGTCAGAATTTCGCCAAACACCTCCTCGGAGACGGGGTAAGCCGCCGGATCCTGAGCCTTCTGGTCCTTGAAGAGGGTCAGCAAGTGGTTCGGCATATAATGCAGCCCCGTCTGTACGCCCTCTTCCTCCAGGTGTTTGCGCAGCCCGTCACGCAGCTTTGCATCAACCCGGATCGGATAGATGTGCGGCACAATGGGGCCGTAGCTGAGGCCGAGGCTGCGGACATGATTGTGACCGCGCAGAGCCTGTTCATAGGCTTTGGCCAGCGCGATGCGGGTCTTGGCAAACGCCGGGAAGCGCTGCAATTGAACCCGCCCAATCGCAGCCATTAGGTCGCTCATATGATAGCGCCAGCCCTGGGCGGTGACATCGAAATCCCAAGAGCGCTTGCCCTCGAACCGCATCTCGGTGTCTTTCTCCACACCCAGCAAACGCGCATTGCGGACCCGTTCCGCGACGGTCTCGTCCTCGGTCACCACCGCCCCACCCTCGCCACAGGTGATGTTCTTGATGCCGTCGAAGCTGAAACAGACCACATCGCCGAAAGATCCGACCAGTTGACCGTTGTGCAGGCAACCAAAGGCATGTGCGGCGTCTTCGATCACGCGTAGACCGTGCTCCCGCCCAACCCGGTAGACTTCGTCCAGGTTCCCGGTCCCGCTGGCGTAGTGAACCGGCATGACCGCCTTGGTCCGGCTGGTGATGCGGCGGCGCATCTCTTGCGGGTCCAGGGTCAGCGTCACGTCATCCACATCGCAGGCGACGGCCGTCGCGCCGGTCGCCGTCACGGCCTGAAAGGACGCCACATAGGTCAGAGAGGGGACCAAAACCTCATCGCCGCGTCCGATGCCGCAGGCCTGCACAGCAAGATGCAGAGCCGAGGTCCCGGTGTTGACACAAACCGCCTGGCGGGCTCCTCCCAGAAAAGCCGCAAGCTCCTGTTCCAGGGCCTGGACCTCCCCGCCCATGCCCAAAAAACCTTTCTGCATGACGGCCATAACGGCCTGCTGCTCGGCCTCGCCGATATCGCTTCTTGAAAGTCTGATCATGTCTTTACAGATACCTTTGCGACGAACCCGGTTTAAGTTCGCTCGCTTTTACTTTGCTGCCCATCGGAGCGAAAGAACCACAAGTCCGTGCCCCGGCTGTCCGTGCCCCAGCTCTCACGATCCCAACTCTCGGTGAGATGCCTGCAGACCCCGTCGAAATCGCCCAGGTCGACCGCTTCACGTGTGGCAATGCTGTAACCGCTGTCGTAAAGCCGGCGCACCAAATCGAAATAGGCCTCGCGAGTGTTCTTGTTTGCAAACTCGATGAAGAGCGCTCGAGCGGACAAGGCGACCAGATCGGATGTCAAGTAAGGCTCGGCTCCTTCTATGTCGATCTTAATAAAGTCTGGAGTACCAAAACCATGCTGCTTCGTCAGGTCCAGCAAAGGAACCATATCGATTTCCTCGGTCTCCCTAACTTCATTCCGGAGTTCATTCTTATCGTCGAGCACAATCGTGTTTCCGGAGGCCAGATCTTTGCTGATCCGCACTTTCCCGCGGCTTTCTCCAACCGCGACATTCACAGGCGTGATATTGTTCGTATCAAAATGCTGCCGTGCGCGATTTTTTTCTAGAATCGCGTAGTTTGCCGGTGAGGCTTCGATGGACAGCACCGACGCATCAGGAAACGTCTTCGAAAAATAGAGCGATATCTCGCCGAAGTTTGCGCCGATATCGATGAACTGACGAACCGGAATCCCGCGTGCCGCGAGCACGTCGGCGAGATCCTTGCCCTCGTTCCCAACCATCTTTCCGTTGATCTTGAAGTAACGGTTGGTCCTTTCGGATGTCAGCGAAATTCCATCGGACGTTATCAGCACGTCTCCGGACGGCTGCACGGTAATGTCCTGATTGAACCTCAAGGCCTTCATAAGCTGCGAAAGCTGCCGGGTTCGGCGCCTGAGGAGGTGCGACCTGAGAAACCGCCACTGCAACGACTCGACATCGAGTAACTGAAGGAGAGCCAACGCGATCCTGTGAGGCAAACGCACCAACAGCTTAACAATCAACCTATTTCCGAACAAACCACGCCTCCAAAGACAGATCGGACCAAAAATTCCATTTCAGCATCGGTCTTTTTGTCAACATCCAAACTTGCCGCGCCACGTTATTGAAACGGCCGGAAAGATCGTCATTCCCCGGCTTCGACGCGCTCTCAAAACTCATAATTGCTATCGCTAACAGGTCCGAGAATCCTTGCGGGAACCCCAGCCGCCACCATGCCGTCCGGCACGTCCTCAATGACGAGGGCTCCAGGTGCTACGATTGCGCGGCGACCGACCCTGACGCCACCCAGCACAATACTGTGACTGCAAATCTTCGCGCCCTCGCAAATATACGGAGATTTACCGTTCTTTACGCCCAGGGTCACGGATCTATAAAAATGTACCCCGGATTCCACATATGCATCCTCGGTGATCACGAGGCTCAAATGATGAAAGACCACGCCGGGTTCGACCTTCGCCGCCTTCGCGTGTTCAAAGCCGTTCAAGGTCCGGTTACGTCTGATAAAAAGATCTGCCGCAACAGCGAAGAAGCCTCGCAGGACACCTCCTTTGAGACTCTTCCCATGAGCCCACTGCGCAAGCCGCAAGTTAAGTATCATCGAGGCTTTTTGCCGGAGAAAATACTGGTAGAGGATGCGAAAGGGATTGCGGGGCAACCGGTAATGTTCCGACGCGTCCATGAAAAGCGCGTCATGGCAGGAACGTGGTGACGTGCGAAATCCTTCTCGCTCTCTATGGCCCGTACAAGCTATCACAAGACGGACTCCGCCCTTGAAAAAGCAAATGGAGCTTTAGACGAAATCTGCAAACTCATTGATCGTAACAATCGACTAGGATGAGACAGCGCGATTTAAGCTGGGCGACACTCGCAGGTTTGAGAGCTGACGCCGCACTTCCGAAACATACTGATTAACGAACTCTTCGTCCGGAGTGGCTCCACCTTCCCAAGCATCGAAATAGTTCGACCTAAAGCCAATGTTCAAAGCCGCTTGCACATAGCTTTCCATACCCTCTTCGTAGCTCTGCGAGCTAAAGTCGATCTCCATCGATTGCAGAATACATGCAGGCATATTTCTGAAGTGATCGCACCAGATGACATTCGGCAGACATTTCGTCAGCCCGTAATCTCCCAACTGAACAGCAGGGCGGCGCAGCAGCGCAGCTTCAAACAATACTGTACCGACCGGCGCCACGACGCATGCCGCCTTTTCGATTAAACGAGTCGACGATTGATGCGGGTTTACCAGGCTCACGTTTCGTAAAGACGCGATCTTCTCGTAGTATTTTCGAGAGTTTTTACCGATCATCTGGGGGTGCTCTTTCACGACGAGCTTCATCCCATTTGGCAATGACATCGCCGTCAATCGCAGCGTCTCAAGCTGATTCGAATAATACCGGGAAGCGTTGTCAATCGATTGTTCTGGCTGAAATTGCAGCGGAAAGAATGCAAAGGCCCTGTCATTCGGAACGTCGCGATATTTGATGCTCAGCGCACCCCGCCTATTCACGAGATCATTCACGGACTGAGTGACGATACCAAAAACATCGATATCATCAATACTATGTCTTATGTGCGCTACCTTATCGACGCCCTTGGTTTTGCTCAAATGATGCTTGGCAATTCGTCGAAGCGCTCGGCGTGTGGTATCCAAGGCGTCAGTCAATGCAGGGATTGCTCTACTATCGGCCTGCGACGCCCCCCCTCGCATCATTTGGTTCCGTTCTTTCTCAATCCACTCTTTCGCTAGGGGCCGTGATTCATGCAGTTTTCTTTGCGCTTCAAGCTCAGCAAAGAATGAACCGTCTTCCACATTCGGCGTGTTGGTAAAAAAATAAACACCTCTTATTTTGGTTTCACTCGCATATGTGAAGTTGATTCCCCGCCGCTTCGCCAAGAGGTATAAGACATAGTGTATAGGTCCAACAATATTCGGGCCAACTATAAGCGTAGGGTTGAATTCTTCCAGAATATCCAACGCTAGCCAATACACCGCCTTTACATAGGTATCGTAATTATCGTCTGACATATTCGGCCGATAGGAGTAATACCGCTTCGGATCGTAACTTCGGTCGATATTTCTCTCGTAAAAATACCAAAATATATCCGGCACACCCAAGTCTTGCGCAATTTCATCCAATGAAATTTCACGTCCACGGATCACACTATCCGGGTTATCCAATACGTCCTCATAGCTATAGATTGACTGGAAGAGCGTATCGCAGTGTTGTTTCACCCAGGCGTGAGTGCTTTTTTTTATCGTCAAACACCCCAGTAGGATCCCCTCAGAATCCAGATGCCTGGAAATAGGATCTCCGAACTTCATTGCCCATCCGCGTTGCATCATTATCAACACGCGAGCAGGCGCATTGCCATGCCCGTCTGTCATCCCGGCCTACTCCTTAACAATATAACTGCGCAGCGGTTCGAACGGCATCCGCTTAAGCGGGCCGAGACTCAAGCAATTGGTCTCCAGGAACGCAATGGTTTCCCCGGGATAGCGGTCGTAATGCAGCTCGTCGAAGGCGATGATTCCGCCACGCGGAATGCGTGGCAGAAGCTTCTCGAGCGCATATTTACAGGGTTCGTAGAGGTCGAAGTCGACGTAAAGCAGTGAAATCAGCAGATGCGGGTTCTTCTCAAGGAAATTGTCCATGGACTTGGTGACGTCTCCGGCAACAAGTTCGATCTTCGGGATGCTGGGGATCGTCCGGTTCTTGTCGAAGTTGTTGATCGCGTTTTCCAGGACCTGGCGCTGATTCTGATCAACGAAAAAGCCGCCTTCCTCGATATTGTCCGCATGGCGTTCCGTTGCTTTATCGATCGGATGCGTGCTGGGAAAGCCGGTGAAGGTATCGAAGCCGATCACCCGCCGGGTATGATTATAAGGCTCCAGGATCGAGCTGAAGTTCGCGAAGGAAAAAACACCGAAACCCATCCAGACACCGAGCTCGACCACCGAACCGTGAATGCCAAGGCTTTCCTTGAAAATCTCCCAGCGATAGAGGTAGGACGTCTGTATCTGCCGCGGTACGAAGCGGGGAAAAGCCTCCATCTTTTCGGCAAAACTGCCGGGGCTGTTCAGAAAGTCTTTTTCCAGTTGATCGTCATAATCTGACATATTCTTTAGTGCCTTTTTAGCTAAAACACAGTGTTTTGCTTTGGTGTCGTAGGGAGGGCTACTCAAATCAATTCGGTCGATACCCTATCGAGTTGATCATGGTGGCGCGAGCTGTTGGTGCCACCATGATCAAACCGGTGAGCACTTCGGATGCACGGCCTCGGATCAACAAATCGGGCAGTGCGGCGGCCCGTCGTTACGCCACCATTTTAATTCGTGAGTACCGACCTCGGAAATTGCCACAATGTCCAATCGGCCATCACCATCCATATCAGCAATACGGATATCGTTCCCGCGCACAAACTCATATCTTATGATGTGCATCTTCCACTCATCACCCTGATTTTCGAACCACGCCAGATGTTGATTTGAAGGTCTGCGCTTGCGTTTATCCAGAGAAACGGCGGCAAAATCGACATCGCCGTCCCCGTCTAGATCACCTGCTGCAACTGAGAACCAGGGCGTCGGCGTATCGATGATGCGAGTTGCGCTCCAGCCATCAGCCTCACGCTTCAAGAGATCAATACTTCCCGCGCGGGACGGAGCAATAAGCTCGAACTCTCCGTCGCCATCGACATCCGCTTGAATGATGTGAGAGACATATTCGATCTGCGCGACGGCTTCACGCTCCCAACCATTGCTACCCCGATCGTAGTACAGGACCTGTCCGGGCAGTTCCGCCGAGGCGGCAACCTCAACATCTCCGTCGCCGTCGAAGTCTTCAACAATCACATTGCGCACCAACTCGAGGTTGACCGGATCGTGGTCGATGACATGTTTCTGCCATTCGCCATCGAAATGCCCCGGATTTTCAAACCATGCAACCCCGTTTCCAAGCCGCCAACTTGAGGTCACGAGGTCCAAGCGACCATCATTATTGACGTCCGCCAGCGCGACGTCGTACGCGCCTTCCAGCTCTCTGGTTGCTATGATACGGCGCCACGTCACGCTGCCATCGGGATCTGTCCCCTGGAGATAGAGCGCCACGCCGCCATGACTGTTGACAACAATTGCAATATCGAGTTTGCCGTCACCATCGATATCGCCGATATCATGCCGCTCGAGCAAATAGCTCAGACGATTGCTTCGCCCCTCCGGCATTTCGAACCCCAGGAAACCTTTTTCGACATAACGCTTTTCGAACGAGCCGCCGACGTTTTCATACCAATAGAGGCTCGCTTTGTGATCTGGATTTCGCATCCAGTACTGTTCATGCAACCCCTCGTGAAATGCAGCATCTCCGGTCGTGATATCCAGATCTCCATCCCCGTCGATATCGGCGATATCCATGCCGTATCCATAGGTGTAATGGTCTTCGATGAGGCGCTCCGAAAAACGCAAAGGACTGGGCGCGTTTGCAGAAAAAGCGAAACCGTAGTGCGGGCTCAAGGCGACAAAGTAGGCAACGCTCACTGAAATCGATATCACAGCCAAACCAGCGATGATTTGCCTAAGAAACGCAAGTTTTAGTGCCAGGAGTGAAAGTACGAACAAAACCAGAAAAACCAGGCTGTTGATGTCAAATACCCACTTTAAGACGCGGGTCGAAAAAAGATGCCCAAAAACGTATACGTCAGATACACCCCGTAGACGCACATGTTGCTTTACCCAGGAAATATCCAGAATTTCTCTCAGGTAATTGCTGCCAACAAAGCTACTAACGAGAACGAGCAGAAGCACGGTCAACAGCAAGAAGCCGGACCAGTGACTGCGAATGGCATTGAAAGGCATCGAAGATTTCAAGATTCGTTCTTTCGTTACATATGCAGGGCGACTAGACACCTTTTACGTTAGTTTCGGTGTTTTCGGCCAAGTTCAAACAACACTCATACCGCCCGCGCGGGTACAGGCTGATCGATCCAGGATGCCAGGGCCAGCAGACGCCACAGGGTGTTCGAGTGATCCGCTCCTCCCTGCGAGGGCCGGTGTTCGCCCAATAACTGCGCCAGCCCAGCCCTATCGTAAATCCGCGAGAGTTCTCCCTTCAGAACACGCTCTTCGAACAAGCGCTTGAGAGCGCCGGATTCGAAGAGGCGAGAATAGGGAATGCTGAGGCCGATCTTTTTCCGATTCCAGGCGACGTCGCCTGTGATGTAGCGCGACGCAACGACACGCAACAGATACTTGCTCCACTCCGGGGAAACCTTGAAGCGCCCAGGGAGCCGGTTGGCGAATTCGACCAACGCGTGGTCCAGCAGGGGTGTGCGGATCTCCAGCCCGTAATACATACCGATCCGATCCTGGCTGTGCAAACGGGTGGAGAGGAATGTCAGTTGGTCGTATTCCAATGTCCGATTGACCGGATCGCTGGATCGCAGCGCAGCGATCGCCTCGATCCGCTCAGGCATGGCAAATTCACCATTCGCAGCAATCATTTCAAGTCTCGGGATCGCCACATGCCCCAGCCCCAGCGCCATATCCCGTGGCGACCCCAGGTACTTCGGATCCTCCGACAAAACCCGGTGACGGCCGTAACCGCCGAATACCTCGTCGGCCCCCTCACCGCAGAGCACAACCTTCAAGTCGGTCTGCTTACGGATCTCGGCGCAAAGTTCCATCAGAACCAGGTTGTTCGGGTCCAGGACCGGCTCATCGAAATGCGCGCTCAAGGTCTGCAGCGTTTGGAGCATATCGTCGTCGGACAGCGACAACAGCGTGTTCCGCAACCCGAGCTCCCTGACCAGTTGCCTGATCAACGGTGTCTCGTCGATGTCTCTGTCGCGCTCGAAAGACAGACTATAGGTTTGAAAATCCGGCAGGCGGCGGTTGGCGATTGCCGCCACAAGCGGAGAATCCACACCGCCGCTCATCAGCGCGCCTACCGAAACATCCGCAAGCGACCAGGCATCAACGGCGTCGCAGATCAGTTCCTCCAGTTCGTCCGCCAGGTTCGCTTCAGAAACATCCGCGCCGGCTGTTTCCTCCGCAAAGGGATACCAGTAACGCGCCGTTCGAACACCGTCCCGCGAGAGCAGAAGCCAGTGTGCCGCCTCGAGCGACGTTACCGTCTTGAAAAGCGTAGCGGCGCCGGCAGCATACCCGAAGACCAGAAACTCGTCGTACCGGGCGGCATCGGGCTCGGCCGCGACCTGTCCCGTCGCGAAGAGCGCCGCCATTTCGGACGCGAAGAAATGTGTCTTACCCTGGCTGGCGTGGTACAGCGGTTTGATGCCGAAACGGTCCCGGGCGGCAAAGACCTCGCCGCGTCGTTCATCATAGATCACAAAGGCAAACATGCCGCGCAGCCTGACAACCAACTCTTCCCGCCACTCAGCATAGGCCTTCAAAATCACTTCAGTATCGGAATTGGTCTGAAAGCGGTGCCCGAGAGCTTCCAGACTCCGCCGCAGTTCACGATGATTGAAAATCTCGCCGTTAAAAGTAATCCGAAGGCCGCTGTCGGGATCCAACATCGGCTGCACACCGTGATCCAGATCAATAATGGCCAGCCGGGTGTGTCCGAGCACCACCGAAGGCGACCAATAGACGCCGTCGCCGTCGGGGCCCCGGTGATTCAGTGTGGCTACCGCCGCACGCGCACGCGGCTCGGAAAGCCCGGTTGCGCCGTCACTCAGATTGGCAGCCGCGAAAATTCCACACATATGCGCTTTAACCCTCGTCCGGGAAGTCGGTATAGATTCCTGCAACCCGGTAACCAGCGTCGATCGACTTCAGATAGGCGTGGATCGAACGCTCGTGATTGGTGGTGGAAAGCAGGAAATGACGGATCGGATGCTCGGCAACCGTCGATCCGTGATGAATGCGGATGCCGTTCAGCTCCCGCCCCGCAATCGCCATATCGCCATCGAAGATGCAGGCCGGCGTCCGGCCGGCGAAGTCGAAGAGCTCCAGCAACGACGAGGTATGCAGCCCGCCACAGTAGATCGCAAAGGGCTCGTCCCCTGCGTCCTCCAGGAACTTACGGATCTTCGTCTGGATCGCGGCCCGGTAGGCATCATGGCGTTTCCTGAAATCAGCCAAGACGGCCTTTTCATGCTCGTAGTCGTTCACCGCGGCATAGCAATCCCCGGCGCCGTTACCCTTGCGGGCAAAGATCCGGAACACCGCTTCCGGATTTCCGGAGTCTTCCGCGTTTTCGATGTGTGCGACTTCCAGAACTTCGAAGCCGCAACTATTGAGCAGGCGGCCCAGTGTGCGCTCGGTCCAATGGTGAATATGTTCGAAAGCCAGATGATCCGGGATCATGTCCGCGCGCGGGAACTCGGCGTCCGGCACCTCGAGATAAAGGAAACCGCCATCTTTGAGCAGCTCGTGAAACGCCGCGACCATGGACTTCGGGTCCCAGACATGTTCCAGGACGGTCACGCTTGCGATGCAGTCGTAGGGCGGCGAGAGCACCTCTGGATTGAAGCCGCCGCCGTGGCAGGAAAGCTCATAAACCTTACGGACGTTTTCAGCCATTTTGGCGGAGAACTCGACCCCTTCCACACCGAAGCCCGCCTCGTTAAAGAGGTTCAGCAGAAAGCCGGTGCCGCAGCCGACCTCCAGAAGCCTCTGGCTTTTTACACCTGCACCGTGCTTTTCGAGGTTCGAAACCACCCAGCCGCATTGCTCGCGCCGCGCCGACTGATGGTCTTCGACCAGCGCGCCGGGCACCTCGAAGGGGTTGAAGTTGGTGTAATAGGCACCGAGATCAGCTTCGGAAATCTTGCTCACATCCAGGAAAACCTGGCCGCAGTCGCGGCAGATCATGACGTCACGCGGGATATCGTCCATGCGGACTGTGCTGCTCAGGGAGTTGCTGAACAGGAATTCGATATCGCTCGAGGCACAGGTATTACACTTCATGGCTTTATGACTTTCACTTGGCTTGCTCTCACGTAGCCGCTGCACGCTTCTGCAGATCCTGCGCGTCGGGTATTTCGCCAAGTTCCCAATACTCGTTATGCATATCCACCTCGGCCGCATCGTTCCAAAAACACTGACAGTTGATCTTAATCTGATCGGTTTTACCGGGCACCGAGGCATGTACCGCCATGGAATCGAAAATCAGCAGATCGCCCGGATCAGCTTCCAGGACCAGCGCTTCGCCGAGTGCGTCCCGGTTTTCGATGTTCAACTGGCCACTGTCGTAACTGAAGGACTGAATACCCAGCTTGTGGGAGCCAGGATAGATCAGCACCGTGCCCAGCTCCTCGTTCACCGGCACCAGCGGGAACCACATGGTCACCGCCTTGCGCGAGCGGATGGAACGCAGATCCTGATGATGCCGGGTCAGGAATTTGTCCTCGCCGGGAATATCGAAGCGCACTGTCGGTGTCTCGAAGGTCAGCGGCAGCTGGAAACCCAGACGCCGAATCAGCTCCACGTAATACTGCGAGCTTGCAAAGGACCGAAGCGTCGGCACATGGCGCAGAAAGTTGTATAGAAAGTGACGCTGTTCGCTGCCTGGCACAAAGGCCGCGCGGATCAGGCTATTAAGGTCAGTCTCTTCAGGCTCGGGTGCGCCGAACTTGACCATCTGATCCCGGACGATGAACTCGATCTCGGCCAGAATGGCATTGATCACAATCCGCGGCACGGCCTGCTTCAGCAGCATGAAGCCCTGCTGGTCGAAGGCCTCCGTGTCGATCTGTCCGAAGACAGCCTCGCGATCGTCGGGCCAAAGTTCGTGAGAAGACGCTATTACCTTTGCAATCTCTTGACTATCCATCGATCCAACTCCGCATCCAGAGTTCCATATTCAATGCCTGCCATAGCAGCATCATGTGATTGGCGTCGCCGCGCATATGCGCGTCCAGGACCTCGTCGAACCGCCGGGCATCGTAAACACCACGCTGCCGGAAGGACTGCGAGCGAAAGAGGTCCATGGCAAATTCGTTGATCGGGCCGCGCACCCACAGATCAAAAGGCGCGTTGAAGCCGCTCTTGTCCACCCGATCGAGAATCTCATCGGCACAGATCCCACGCAGGGCGCGGCGCGCCAGCGGCTTGTTGACGCCGTCCCGGACCCGCTGGTTCAAGGGCAACCGCCAGCCGAACTCCGCCACGTCGTGGCTGAAAAACGGCGAGGTCATCGAGGTGCCCCAGGTCCAGTCGATCAGGTCTTCGGTCTCGGTCCCCGGCGCCACGGCCTCGAAGAGATATTCCTGCATGGCGTAGCTGCGGGAGTAGGCTCCGTAGTTGCCTACAGACCGGCCCTCGAGGGACGCCGCCGCGGACGCGAAGTCCGGGTTCAATACCCCCTCGGCAAGCGGGCGCTTGAAGGGCAGCAATTCACCCTCCACCGCCAGGTTCACCGATTCTCTGAAGAAATTCTCCGCCGTCTCGGCGGTCTTGGGAAACTGCTCTGTCCCATGCCAGTGGATCCACCAGGACAGCTCCTTTTCGTAGAGCTCGGGGTCCTGCGTCTTCAGGTCCGCCAGGTGGTAGAGGAAGCAGGTGTAGTTCCCGGCCTGAATGTAGTCGCCGCCGGACCCGGTGAAGATCGTCGACATGCCCCGCCGGGCGGCTTCGCGATAGAGGTAGTCGTAGCCGTAGATACTGATCGTGGCCAAGGGCACATCGAAGCGGTCATAAAGGACCGGCAGATCGTCGAGCAGCACCTTGTCGTCGATCTTGACGTCGTGCCAGGTGCCCACATGATCGCGCACGGAACTGGCAATCAGTTCGCTCTCATCGAAGACCGTCGCTTCATGATAGGTCATGGAGACGGCTTCGACCGGCTCGCCCGTGACATGATGCATGAGGCCGACGACCGATCCGGAATCGATGCCCCCCGAAAGCGCGATGGCCAGGCGTTCGCCGGAACGCGGATCGATAAAGCGGCGCGCCATCTCGATCAGGGTCTCGCGATATCGCGCCTCGAAGTCGGCGTCGTCGCCGTGGTCGTAAGGCGCGGCGGGATCGAAATCCCAGTAGCGCTGACGGCTGTAACCCTCCCGGCCCCAGGAGTGAACGTACGTCAGGTCCAGCAGGTCGATTTTTTTGAAGGCCGTGGGCCGGTCGCCATAGGTGCCCCGGTATTGATAGCCGGCATAGCGCGCCAGAAAGTCCGGATTTGCTTCAGCTTTGATCCAACCGCCCTTCACGATGGCTCCGGAGTTCGAAGCGAGCACAAGGCAGCCATCATCGCTCTGAGCGGCGTAGAGGGGTTTGAGGCCAAAGCGGTCCCGGGCCGCTCTGACTTCGCCGGAAGCTTCAATCGAGACGATACTCCAACCACCGTCCAAGGGTCCAAGAGCCCGGGCGTTTTCCGATTTCAAGGCCTCACCGATTTGCTCCGGCGTGGCGAAGCAATCCGCGAACTGAGCCCCCTGCCCGCCGATCAGGATCGTGCCATCCTCGAGCACGTGCCGGTCCGGCCGGTCTGCGTCACGCCGGATAGTGCCAACCACTGTGCGCTCATCGCCGCTGACCCAGATCTCTTCAACAAGACTATCGCTGCCGATATCGGCAATTGCGCGCCAATGGGACAGCGCCGCCGCAACACGCTGGCGCCGCTCGGCAAGTGCAACCCGGCAACGACCTGTGAGGTCGTGATCGACAATAATCCGGCTCATGGAACGAGAAACTCTCCGCCTTTTCGATGACTAGCTGGTCAATTACTTGCTGGCTGCACCCAGAATGTGGGTCTTGCCGTCCGGGTCCGCCTTGCGCCGGATTTCGACTTCCTCGCTGCCATCCAGCCAGGCCACCAACTCTCCTTTATCCGCCGCAAGATAGGCGTCGAAGGCCTCTTCTTTTCCGGCCTCGACCAGCATGACGTAGAAGCGTTCCATCTCATTCTTCACCAGCGCGGGTCGTAGGTTGTGATCGGGCAAACGGCCGTTGACCGATTGAGTCGCATAGAAGCCGAAGGGCGTCTTACAAACATCGTGTTGGATACCGCCCTCGCCTCTGAAGGTCACCAGTTGATTGGGTTCCAACTCGATATCCGCCACATGGGAGAGTTCGATGGAAACGTAGGTGCCGACCGAAAAGCGCCGCGCGGGTTCGATGGTTTTGATTTTCATAGTTACCGTGCCGCTCCTTGAAGCGAAGAAAGGTCGACGGGCTTCTTGGTGCTTGGGTCTTGCGCGTGAAAGGCGTCGAGGATGTCCCGCCAGGGCGCGGTCTCAAGATCCCTGCCGAAGCTCCTGGCCAGCGCGGCGGCGGCGGCGAAATCCTGTTCTGTGTCGACAGCCAAAGTCATGGCTCCGGGGACCTTGAGCTCCGGTCCCGCCGGAATGATCGTGAGCGGACAGGCCCCGGACTTTGCCTTGCGATAGATGTGAGCGGTGACATGCTCCCGGTCGCCGTCAGACTCCGCCGCCGCTTCGGCCCAGACAAGACCGCTTTTTGTGAGCACCTCAACACTTAAACCCGGTACCAGCCGGCGGTGCGGATAAACGTTTGTCACCAGATCCGCGCCGGTCTCCGCCTGCCGCGCCAACAGCTCGTCCACAAGGGCAGAGTCGATGAAAGGGCTGTCACCACTGACTCGGACCAGAACATCGAGGTCATGCTCACGCAGGGCCTGGGCCGCACGACCGAGAACATTCTCGCAGGACCCGCGAACGACAGGTACGGACACTTCTGCACCAAGTGCAGCAACGCCGTCGTCACAGAGGCGATCCGTTGTCGCCAGGATCACCTTATCGGCAATCCGGCTGCGTTGAAGACGGACGAGTGTCCAGGCCAGCATTGGACGGCCCTGCAGCAGGCGCAGAACCTTGCCGGGCAGACGTCTGGAGTCCGAACGGGCAAAGACGACAATGCCGGATCGATATTCCGCTGCCGTATCAGGCATCATTTTTGATGCTGTTCCACATCTCCATGTACCACTCACAATAACGTCGGTACCCGACCTCCAGCGGCCATTGCGACTTGTAACCGAGCAGGCGCTCGGCGCGCTCGGTGCTCAAGGTACCGCGGATCGGCTTATCGTTTGCGCGCGGACGCTCCTCGATGATCGCCTGAGGAACGAGTTCTTTCACGATCGCGGTCAACTCGGCGATCGAGCGGGAGTTGCCGAAGGTCAGATTGAAGGTGTTGTTGTCTTCTTTTGACTTGTGGAAGGCCAGAGCCCGCGCCATGCCGTCGACAAGATCTTCGATGTAGGTGAAATCCAACCGTCCTTCGCCACCGCCCTCCAGCAGTAGCGGCACCCCCATCAGCGCATTCTCGATAAACTTCTGTGAAACCCGGCGCGACACACAGCGCTCACCATACAACGCGCTGGGCCGGATCGTCGTGGATCCGATGTCATACTGCCGGGCATAGGTACGCAGCAGGCGCTCCGCCATAAACTTGGTATTGGCGTAGATGCCACGCGGGCGGGGACGGACGGACTCATCGACTTCAGTGCCCTCGAAATCGCCGTAAACGGTTGAGGAGGACAGCAGCATCACCTGCTTGATGCCTGTGTACTGCAAGCGGCAGAGTTCCAGGATATTGCGCAGAATAATGAGCTGGAGATCGAACATCAGCCCGGGGTCGGCGTTTGCATCGACGGCACTGGCGATGGCCGCCAAATGCACGACCTTGGTCGGCTGGTAGTCACGGAAGACAATCCCCAATTCACCCATCTGTCGGGCATCACAGTTGATCATCTTGATTTCAGCGGCACGCAGCAGCTTGAAACGCTCTTGAAGGCAGTAGTGGTTCATCGCCGCCTTGAGGCCGCTTTCCCGAGCACCGAAGACATTGTCCACCAGACTGTTGACCGAGAGGTTATCGAGAATCGCCACCTCGGCGCCGTAGCTGTGCAGCCTCATGGCCAGGTTGTGACCGATAAAGCCGGCACCTCCGATCAATAGAACACGTTCGCCCTTCAGGGAGTCGCGAACCTTCTGCTCGCTCGTATCGATAACTGACATTGGTATTGCTCCGATAGACAGACTGTTCAGGTCCGGCTTTTTGCATGAGAAACTGCGTTCTTGACGGCGGAAACGATCCGATCCGGATCTCCTGCAGCGAGATGCGGACCGACAGGCAGAGAAATTGCCTGCGCTCCGATCCACTCGGCAACCGGAAAATCGCCCGGTTTGTAACCGTACTTTTCGCGGTAGTAGCTGAACTGCGACACGGCGGAGGGATAGTGCACAGAGGTGCCGATCCCCGCTGCCTTCAACGCTCCCACGACGTCATCGCGCTCAAGAGACCCGTCCCGGGGCAGGTTCAAGTTGAGGCAGTAGTGCGACGACTCAGCCTTGCCCAGTTGACGCGGAAAAATAGTCAATTCCTCGACATCCGCCAGACCAGCCGCGATCCGTGCAAAATTCTCGGCGCGGGCGGCCTGCATGGCGTCCAGCTTACGCAGTTGCGCCAACCCGATCGCCGCGTGGATTTCGCTCATACGCAGGTTATTGCCAAGCAGTGTGACGTCGTAAATACCGGGCTTGGTCCGTTCGCCGAGCGAGCGGTCGTAGCCGAACGCCTTTTGCCGGCGTACGAGGTTCGAGATGCCCTCGTTGTTACTCGTCACCATACCGCCTTCAGCGGAGGTCATGTGCTTGACCGGATAGAAGGAAAAGCTGGCCAGATCCGCCAGGCCGCCGACCTTCACCCCGTCATAGCTGGCATCCAGCGCAAGTGCCGCATCTTCGATCAAAAGCGCCCCGGCTGCCTTGGCGATCGGCCGGATCGCATCCATATCGCAGGGCAGCCCAAGATAATGCACGACGATAATCGCCCGCGTGCGTTCCGTGACGGCGGCCTTGACGGCGGCAGGGTCGATGTTCCCGCTTTCCGGAGAGACATCCGCGAAGACCGGCTTCGCGCCCAGCAGCTCCACCGAATGCGCGGTCGCAACGTGGGTCATGGCCGGCACGATCACCTCATCGCCCGGCCCCACGCCGTGGGTCAGAAGCCCTAGATAGAGCCCGGCGGTGCAAGAAGATACCGTGATGGCGAATTCTGTCTGCGCACGCTCGGCGAACTCGGTCTCGAACTGTGCAGCGACCGGGCCGTGGACCAGCTGCGGCCCGTCGAGCACCGATAACACAGCCTCACGCTCTTCCTGTCCCAGCATGGGGCGGCCAAAGGGAATCGGTGGCAGATCGTCCATATTTACATCCATTCAGTCGACGGAGCCCACCCGGAGGGCCCAATTCTCTCTACGCAAGCGCGTCCAGGCTGAAAAGCTCACCGTGTTTCAGGTCGCGCGAAAGTCTGCGTCCCAACAGCTGTTGTTCCTCTCCGACTGGAATACCGGTCCCGGGACGCACCCAGATAACGTGCTTTTCTTCGATCACCGTGCCCGCAGCCAGCTCACCCATAGCAGCGCAGGAGCGGCGGATCTGCGGCGCAAAGGCGATCTCGCCCTCTGTCGGCACTTTTTTGCCAGATCCGCGCATCGTCTCGGCCTCACGGATTCGCGTAACCAGCTCGGCAAAGTCCTTGGGATCGGCCGAGAGCTGATGATCGCGAAAATCCGACTGCGCCTTATCCAAGGTGAAGTGCTTTTCGATGATGCGCGCGCCCAGCGCGACCGCCATGACGCAGGCCGTGTCGCCGAGCGTGTGATCGGAATATCCGACCAGAGGGAAAGCGCCGGCGAGATCGCCGATGGCCGTAACGTTCGCATCCTCCGCCTCAGTCGGATAGGCCGAGACGCAATGCAGCACCGCATAATCGGGGTTGCCGTCCGGGTAAGCCTTGGACGTGAAGTGAGCAACCGAATTGCGCAGCGTCTCAAGGTCCGCCAGACCGCCGGAAATGATCACCGGCTTGCCTGTCTCTGCAAGATGTCCCAGCAAGGGCAGAAAAGTGTTGTCGCTGGAGGCCACTTTAAAACAGTCTACCAGTGGCTGGAGAAAGGCTGCGCTGCGCAGGTCGAGGGGCGTCGAAATGAAGGCGACACCCAGTTCCCCGGCACGCGTGGCCAGACGATGGTACGTGTCGGCCGGCAAGGCGAAACGATTGAGCATCGCCAGACGGTCCACCTGATCGGAACTGATGAACAACTCAGGCACGGAGGTCTGAAACTTCACCGCGTCCGCACCCGCCTCTGCCGCCTGCTCGACCATCTTCAGAGCCAGCTCAGGGGCACCTTCATGGTTATTGCCGATTTCCGCAATGACGACGACTTTGTCTTCCGTCGAATGACGTCCGATCTGCATAATCTTCCGTTTAACCTAATCTGGAGTGCACACCGGGACTTGCCCTGGTGTGACGCTGACGGCGGCGAGTGCCGCCGCTGTGAAATAGGGCTCTATAGCTACCGCACTCCGGGTGAATTCCTCACCGAGAGCGAACGGCAAACAAACTGACTTCGAGTGCTAGGCGGTTGCCCGAACAGCACTCTGGTCCAGGATCACTCTGACCTTGCGGCAGAGCAGATCCAACAGAATCGCAACCCGGTCCTTACCCGCCAGACCTTCGTACAATCCCATGCAGTCGGCAAAGGCACCATTGGTCACTTCGACGCGGTCGCCCTGCCGGAAACGCGGTTGCGCGGCACCGTCGCCGGCTTCCAGTTCGATGTAACCCTCGTCGTCTTCGCGGGCGCGCAGGGTCTCGACCAGACCGCGCGGCAGCCGCGCCGGGCGCTCGCCCTGACAGACCAGTGCCGACACCCCAAAGGTCGAATTGACCGAGCGCCAGGGCTGACGCGCCACGTCGAGGCAGACAAAGAGATAGCGCGGGAACAGCGGCCGTGCCACGCGGCTGGTTTGGCGCGCATGCTTGCGCAAGCGCCAGTAGCGCGGCAGATAAACCTCGAAGCCCTGACGGCGCAGGTTGAAGACCGCCTTTTCCTCCTCGTTGGGCCGGGTCATTACGGCATACCAGCTGGGCGAACGTGCGGTCATTTGCCACCCGCCCGGCGCTTGGCCTGACCATTGACCTGCTGATCGAAATCTTCCGGCGAACGGATCAGCGACAGCAACAGTGACGGCACCAGCACGCGCTCAGCCCCCATCAGATCCACAGCGGCCCGATAGTGTACGGGATGATCCGCCATGGCCGTCAGGATCAGGCCGTCCACCTTCTTGGCTTTCAGCGCGTCGCCATCGACAAGTTCAAGACCCGCGATCCGCGCCGCTCCCTGCCAGCTCTCGTCGATAACGGCGACCACCTCGACCGGACTCTCCAGTGCGGAAACCGCGCAGATCTCGGCCAGATCTCCGGCACCGACCAGCGCGACACGCTTCATCCTGCGCTGCGCCGCAGCCACCAGAACCTGGTCGCAGTCTTCGCGCGCTCTGCGGAAGAAGGACAGCGACGTCGAAAGGTATTTTGCGGTCAGGCGGGATTTTTCCTTAAAACCCTTTGGTGTCAGGTAGTAAGCATAGCGACGCGGCGGCACCTGCTGGACCTTGATAAGGCCCTTTTTCACGCAGCGTTTGAGGTAGGTATTGACCAGGCCGAGCGCGACTCCAAGCTCGGATGCCACCGAGCGCTGGGTCATATCTTCGTTGCTCTCGACAGCCTCGAGCAGTCCGAAAATCACTTCCGGTTTCTCGTCTTCGAAAACCTCGGTATTTTTGGCGCTCATCTCGTCCCGCGACCTTGTTCAGCGCGCAAGCCTATAGCACGTTCATTTCATGAACATCAAGAGTCGAGAACGCCATTTTTGCAACTTTTTGCGGCGTTATGCCGACCACCTTCGCCACTGCACTCAGGTCAGGATGCGCGAACGGACCTGAAGCGCCCGAAGACCGTACGCACAGCAACGACTTCAACCTGAAATAAACCTGGAAACGTTTTGGAAGGCGTCAGAAGAGACGGTGCGTGCGGGATCAGCCGCCGCTGCGGTTCCGGTACTTCTCTCGATACCCGAATCGCTCCAGAACTTCGCCCGCCTCTGATTCCAACGCGCGCACGTCCGCCTCCGCAAGTCCAACCGCTTGCCGCTGGTCGACGTCAGGGTCCAGGAACTCTCTGAGCTCCCCGTGAGTCAGCCAGTATTTCGATCCCTCGGTTCCCATCGCGGCATCATGCGCGCCGTCGGCACCAACGATCCGCTTACTCTTCATGCGGTATTTCTCAAGCTGTTCCGGCGCGAGGCCCGCGAAGTGGAACAGCATCTCCGCCTGTTCGACAAATTCCCCGACCAGGTCTTCAAAGCGCAGGATCTTGTAGTTGGGCAGCCGTTCCGACTGCGCCAAGATCATCTCGCAGTACTGCCGGTAAAGACTGCCGAAGCTTGCCGGGGAAACTCCGCGCCGCATCCACCCCTGGCAGTTGGCGTAGCCGTCCCGGACGATGGCTACACCGTAAGCCTCAGGATAGATGCCGTAGAAGATTTCGGTCAGCCTGACGTCGCGGCTGAGAGACTTGATGCACAGCACACTTTTCGCGACTTCATCCCGGTTGTATGGCACGCCTTGATACTTTTCGCCGTTATCGGCGCTTCCAAAATTCTGCATCTTCATGGCGGAAAACCGGCGGTCCAGATAGGCACGGCATAGGCCGGGTGCGATCCTGTCCAGCGCCATCAGACCCTGCAGGCGAAAACGCTTACCGCGCGCCCGCAATCCATAGATCACTTCGCCGGTTTCGTAGATCGGAGAGCAGACCTGAGGATGTGACTGGAACAGATTCCACAGCAGATTGGTTCCGCCGCGCTGCATCCCGTTGATGATAATGACCTTGGAACTGGAGCCTTCATTCATGCGCGGGCTGTTAGCATAACTGTCCAGGCCGGGCAAATTCTCTCTTGGCAGCAAAGGTCGAAGGACCGCGGCACAGCGTTGCGCGCCGGCCGGCATGATTTTTTTCTTGGGTCGAACCGCCTTTACCGGCCATACAGGTTCGCGCAACTGCCAAGTGTCTTTGAGGAAAAATCTGACCGTGACTTTAAAGGTCCAATACGTGACGGTGCAGTTTCCGGTACCCTCGGAAACCTTCACCGCGGTGGAAATCAGGGCCCTGCGCCGCCTCGACGTCGAGATTTCAGTCGCGACCCTGAAGCCCCGCCCGCGCGATTGCGACCGCTTGCTTCGCGAACGCGATCTGGAGCAGATCCCGGTTGATCACAATTCTCTCGCGGCATCGCTATGCGGTCTTTGGAGCTGCCTGCTTCATCCGCTTCAGACCGCCTTCCTGCTCAAGATCATTCTGACAAGCTGCCGCCAGAAACCGGCGGATATCCTGAAAAGCCTCGTGCTCCTGCCCCGCAGCCTGCAGCTTTTCCGAAAGATCAAAAAGGCGCCGCCGGAGATCGTCCACCTCTACTGGGGACATTACCCTAGCCTGCTAGGTCTGCTGATCCACCGCTCTCTGCCCGGCCTGCCAGTGACCCAATCCCTGAGCGCCTACGATCTGCACAGCCGCTACGGCCCGAGCCTCGTGCTCGCCCGCGAGGTTCCCGTGGTCTTCACCCTGGCGCGCGCGAACGTCGAGCAAATCGAGTCCTTCGGGGTGGCCCGCGAAGCCATCCAGGTGGTTTACCACGGTGTGGATATAGACTCCCTGGCAGCGGACGGCGAAAAAGCAGGCCCCCCAAGAATCGTAGTCGCCGAACGCCTGATCCCGCTCAAACGCACGGATCTTTCCCTGCAAGCGTTCGGACTGGTCCATGAAAAGCATCCCGACGCAACCCTGATCCTCCTGGGAGACGGGCCCGAACGTTCTCGGCTTGAGAGCCTCGCCCGGGAGCTCGGCATTGACGCCGCGGTCACCTTTGCCGGTCATGTCAGCCACGATGAGGTCTTCACACAGTTTCAGCGCGCCCACCTCTTCATGACCATGTCTTCCTCAGAGAGGCTCCCAAACACGGTCAAGGAGGCCATGCTTGCCGAATGCGTCTGTGTCGTCTCGAAAACGACCGGCATCGACGAGTTGATCGAAGACCGCCGGACCGGCTTCCTGGTCGACCAGGACGAGATCGAAACCGCGGCACGCATCATGTCGGATTGCCTCTCGCGCTGGGATGCTCTTGAAGACTTGCGCAAGGTAGCGCGGGAACACATCGAGCAGAACTTCAGCAGCGCCGCCGTCGCCCGTCAGAAACACGATATCTGGGAAAGACTGTCACGTGGAGAGTGATACGAAAACTGACTTCCTTCAGACCCTGGCGAGTGCCAGCGCGTAGGCTTTCGACACCTCATCTTCCTCGTATTGCGTCGGCAGAAGGCTCGGTCGGAGGGCGGTATGACCATCTTGCGCCACCGCAGTCATGGCTGCCGAGAGTTCCGCTTCCGAGGATACCAGCTTCAGAGCCGTTTCGGGAAGCTCCTGGGCCAGATCGATCACTCCGCCCGCCTCCGGCGTCGAGATCACCGGCGTGCCGCAGGCGAGAGACTCCAGCACGATGTTGGGCATCCCCTCCCAGCGGGAGGGCAAAATCACCGCATCGGCCCCCGCGAGCGCCGGCGCGAGCTGCCGTTCGAAACCGGCGAAGCGCACCTTCACGCCCAGGCCCAGGCTTTGCGCCAGGGCCTTGAGAGCGTCGGCTTCCGGACCATCGCCATAGAGGGTCAGACGTGTGTCTGCGGACAGAGACGCCATGGCCCTGAGTAGGCGGTCGAAGCCCTTGGCATGGGTCAAGCGCCCCGCGGCAACGAGTCGAAGCCCCGCCCCCGCGTCGCGGAACAGCGGCTCCGCCGCCGCGCGCAAAGGCTGCATCGCGACCGGGTTGGGCAAACGGACCAGACGCGCGCGCGGAACACCGTAGATCTTCAGCATCTCGTCTTCTGCGGAGCTGTTCAGACAGATCACGAGGTCCGCCCGGCGCAGCAGAAGCCTGTAGCCCAGATGCAACAGCCGGCCGTGCGACATGTCCGGAAGGCTTTTCGAAGGCGTATTGGGTTCGCGCACGACAATCCTGGTCACCGCCGGCAGAAAGGGCCGGGCGGCCAACAGCGCCAGCGAGACGTAGCTGTGAGTGGCGAAAACCACGGCCGGTTTACGCCGCCGAATCAGTCCCAGCAAGACGGAGAACGCGCCGCGCAGGCGGGATGCCTGCAGGTCGGCGACCGGAATCTCCGGCGGGATCATGTCCGCGAAAGGCCCTTCGGCGCTGAACACAACAAGTTCCCCGGCGAACCGCTTCCGGTCCAGCTTGCGGATCAGGGTCATCAGAACCCGCTCGGCGCCGCCCGCCCTGAAGTTAGGCAGGACATAGACTATCGAGACAGGTTCTGCAGCTCGCTCGGATTCCATCGACGTTCCAGTGTCTTCGCGATATGCTTTGGAGAGGATTTAGCTTAGGTTGCGGTCAGGTCCGTTGACTGCAGGCAAATGCATACACGATGATTCCACTGACTTCCATAGCGCTGGGCAGGCGCCGGTTTCCGGACCGTGCCATTCCTGGACCGCCCGTTGGGATACGCCCTGAAACACTGAAGCTTCGACGATTGCTTAAGCCCCTTACATGAAAATCGAATACCTCTCGAAGTCATCTCTACCGTCACGCTCCGCCAACTCCGTTCACGTTATGAAGATGTGTCAGGCATTTGCGAGCCTCGGGCACGATGTCACGTTGCATGGACTTCAGGGGCAGGAAAGCGCGGAGGACGATTTCGCACACTATGGAGTCAAAAACAGTTTCAAACTGCGCAAGCATCTCGAGAAGGATCTTGCCACGGCCCGCTGGCTTGAGCGTTTACAGAGGGTTGCGCCATTTCTGCGCACTGGCGTGATCCGGCAAACCCTCTTTGGGCGAAGCATCGCACGGCAGACATTTCAAGGCAGGCCCGACTTGATCTACGCGCGGCATCTTTTTTGGCTGCTCGGTGCCGCAACTACAGGCGTGGACTTTGTTTTCGAGAGCCACAAACCACCCGTAAAGGGCCTTGAACTGGCTGCGCAGCGCTGGCTGTTCCGACGGCCCGGTTTTCGCTACCTGGTCGTCATATCGTCCAAGCTGAAAGCGCTTTACAGGGAGTCTTTTCCAGAACTTCCAGAGGAAAAGATTATCGTGGCACACGATGGCGCCGACCCGCCGAACCTGCAGACGCCTGCGCGCATAGCATCAGTGCCGGGACGCCTGCAGGCCGGCTACGTGGGGCACCTCTACCCCGGTCGTGGCATCGATCTGATATTGGGCGTTGCAGGCCAAATCTGCGATGTCGACTTTCACGTGGTCGGCGGAACCGACCGGGATGTCGCAGCGCTGAAAGCGCGCGCGCTCCCCCCGAACCTGACGGTCCACGGTTTTGTGAGTCCGGGTGAGATCGGGTCCTTTTATGCTTCCTTTGATGTTTTTCTGGCTCCATACCAGACAAAAGTGGCCGTCGCGGGCGGGGCCGGCGATACCTCGGCGTTTATGTCGCCGCTAAAGATCTTCGAATATATGTCCTGGGGCAAACCCTTGCTGGCATCGGATCTACCGGTTCTGCGCGAGGTCTTGAGCGACCAGGAGACAGCATTACTGCTGCCGCCAGCAGACACCGACGCCTGGTCCGCAGCCTTGCACCGCCTCCAGGAGAACCCGCAAGAAGCAGAATACATTGGCACCGCCGCACGAAACAGCTTCCTCAGCAAATACACCTGGACGAACCGCGCCCGTCAAATTCTCGGTGCGTTAGAGCGGCAATCGCCCTAAAAGACCCTATTCACCCGGCCCCGGCCGGTGCTAGGACTATGTGTCTTAAACCTTCGCGATACAGTTCTCCCAAGGCTTGCACCCCCGTGCCACTGGTTTCCGTCATAACCCCCGCTTTCAAGGCCGCCCGCTTTATCGGCGAGACCATTGCCTCCGTGCAGGCCCAGAGCCTTCAGGACTGGGAGATGATCATCGCGGACGATTGCTCGCCGGACGAGACCTGCGAGATCGTGGCCGGCTTTGCCGCGCAGGACCCGCGGATCCGGCTGCTCCGGCAGGACCGTAATCGGGGACCCGCGGCCGCGCGCAACGCCGCTCTGGTCCAGGCAAGCGGGCGCTACATCGCCTTTCTGGATAGCGACGACCTCTGGCTGCCGGAAAAGCTCGAGAAGCAAATCAGCTTCATGACGCTCAAGGACTGCGCCATCTCCTACACCCAGTACCGCCGTTTGTCGGAAGACAGCAAAACCCTGGGGCACCTCATCCGGCCACCGGCCAGCCAGACATACCGTGAAGCTCTGAAGAATGCCGCAATTCCCAATCTGACCTCCATGGTCGATACACAGAAAACCGGGCCGATCCGGATCAACGAAGCCGGCTATCGCGCCCACGACTATATTCTCTGGCTTTCCCTGCTGCGCCAGGGCCACGCCGCACACTGCCTTCAGGAGGATCTTGCCCGCTACCGCTCCGTGGTCGGTTCCATCTCCAGCTCGCACCGCCGCTCCGCCTACTGGGTCTGGCGCATCTACCGGGACATCGAAAAGCTCTCCCTGCCCTATGCCGCCTGGTGTCTGGCCCACTACGCGGGCCATGCGCTGCTTAAGCGCAGGCTGTTCTAAGACCGATGGCCGCCGCTGCTGAAATAGCCCCCCTGCGCGTCCTGGTGACAGGCGCGAACGGCTTCGTGGGCCGGAATCTCTGCCGTTACATCGCCGGGCAGGGCTTTAAGGTCCGCGCGTCCCTGCGCGCGAAGTCCCGCACGGAATCCTCAAACATCGAAACTTTCGTCACCGGCGATCTGGACGCCAGCAGCGATTGGCAGGCCGCGCTCAGCGGTATCGATGCCGTCATACACTGCGCGGCCCGCGTCCATATCCTGGAAGAAACCGCCGCAGACCCGCTGGAAGCCTTCCGGGCCGTCAATGTCGCGGGCACGCGGAACCTTGCGCGCCAGGCGTTGGAGGCCGGTGTGAAGCACTTCATCTTTCTCAGCTCGATCGGCGCCAGGGTGGCACACGACACCCCCGACGCGACACCCTATCAGATCAGCAAGCTGGAGGCGGAACAGGCATTGCACGAGGTTGTCGGGGACAGCGGCATGACCCTCACCTGCCTGCGCCCGCCCCTGATCTACGGGCCCGACGCACCCGGCAATTTTGCCTTGCTGATCAAGGTCATCGAGCGGGGCCTGCCGCTGCCCTTGGCCTCGGTCAGGAACCGCCGCGCCTTTCTCTATATCGGCAATCTCTGCGACGCGGTGGGACGCTGCCTGGAGCAGTCCACGGGGCAGAAGCGCTGCTACGAGATCGCGGACGGACCCGGCATCTCAACCCCCGGCCTGATCCGGGCGCTGGCGGCAGCCCTCGGTCGGCCTGCCCGCTTGTGGCCCTGCCCGCTCTGGTTGCTGCGCGCCCTTGGAACCCTGACCGGGCGCGGCGCGGCCATCGAACGCCTGACCGGATCCCTGGAGCTGGATCTCGCCCCGCTGAAAAACGACCTGGACTGGACGCCGCCCTTTGACCTGGACGCGGGCCTCGCCGCCAGCTTCGCCCAAACCGGCGGCGCCGCGCCGGCCTCAACCCCGGGGAGACCCTGACCATGGCCGGCTCCCTTATCGCCAACACGGTCTTCGCACTCTATCGCGGCTTCGGGACCCTCGGCGACCCCTTGATCGAGCGCCACATGGAGAAACGTCTGGCGCGGGGCAAGGAAGACGCGGAACGTTTCGGCGAGCGCTTCGGGCGAAGCAGTATCGCGCGCCCGGACGGAACCCTGATCTGGATCCATGGTGCCAGCGTGGGGGAATCCGTCTCCACCCTGCCTTTGATCGAACGCCTGCGAAAAGATCGTCCTGACCTCAAGATCCTGCTCACCACCGGCACTGTCACCTCGGCAAAGATGATGGCGCAGCGCCTGCCTGAAGGCGTCATTCACCAGTTTGCGCCGATCGACACACCGGCAGCGGTCCGAGGCTTCTTCGATCACTGGCAGCCTCAGCTTGGGCTGATAATCGAATCCGAGTTCTGGCCGAACCTGCTGCTGGAAGCCCGCAAGCAACAGGTTCCCCTGCACCTGATCAACGGCCGTATGTCCCGGAAGTCCTTTCGGGGCTGGAAGCGTTCCGGCCCGGTATTCCGGTCACTGCTGCGAAGTTTTGCAGGCATCCAGGCGCAATCGCCGCAGGATCAGCGGCACTTTCAGGCTTTGGGCTTCGCCGACTGCACATCACCGGGCAACCTGAAGTTCGCGGCGGCGCCCCTGGAGGCTGACGCGGAAGAGCTCGCGCGGCTGCAGGCCGAGATCGGCGACCGCCCGACCTGGCTGATCTATTCCAGCCACCCGGGCGAAGAGGTCATCGCGGCGCAGGCACATCAGCGAGTCGCCTGGACGTACCCCGAGCTCCTGACCATGGTCGTGCCCCGTCATCCCGAGCGCGGACCGGTCGTCGCCGAGGAACTGCGCGCCAACGAGATGACTGTGACCCTGCGCAGCAAAGGCAAGCCGCTCACGCCGGAGACCCAGATGTACGTCGCCGACACGCTGGGTGAACTGGGTCTCTGGTTCCGGCTCAATCCGGTCGCCGTGATGGGCGGCACCCTGATGCCCAAGGGCGGTCAGAATCCGATCGAAGCCGCCCACCTGGGCTGCGCGCTGATCTGCGGTCCGCACAGCGGCAATTTCCAGCGCATTGTCGATGATATGAGTGCCGCCGGCGCCCTGAAACGCATTGTGGACCGTCCGGGCACGCTTGCCGCCGCCGTGCTCAAGCTGCTGCGGGAACCCGCGGCCCGCGCCGAAATGAGCAGCGCCGCCAAGGCCTACGCGGAGGACCAAGGCGAAGTTCTGGAGCGCGTCATGGCTCTGCTCGATCCGGCGTTGGACCAGCTGAAATAGCTCGCACTGACTACGCCACAGAGACGATTCGCCGTCATAACTCGCTCCTTGTGGCCGTTCAAGTCTCAACGCTCGCGCGTCAGCAGGTCTCAAGGCTCGCGCGCCAGACAGGTCTGTTATCGGTTACGAAATCCGACAGCGCGCGTCCGGGTCGTCCGGCAATGCGCAGCACTGCGTCGGTGACGCGGTCCTCTGAGCCCGCAGCGATCTTCCTGTCCATCGCTGCAAGCGTTGTCGCATAGGCGCCCGGCAAGCCCGCCGCCATGTGCCGTGCCGCGAGGTCCGCCTCGCTCAGGTGATGATGTGTGACCGGCTTCCCCAAGATATCGCTCAATGTGTTTGCCACATCGTCATAACTGAGCGCTGCGGGGCCCGTCAGGATCAGGTCGCCCGACGCGAACTCGGGCTGGCTGAGCGCTTCGACCGCGACAGCGGCGATATCTTCGGCATCGATGAACCCGACCCGACCACTTTCCGTCGCGGTATAGATCGCGCCCTCTTCGCGGATGGGCGCAAGAAGCTGTCCCTCAGAAAAGTTCTGCATGAACCAGGTCGGGCGCAGAACCACCCATTCGGGCGCATGATCGCGCAGCCAGGCATGAACCGCTCCCATCATTGGTCCGCCTGCTTCCAGCGAGGACGCGCTGAGCAACACAAAGCGTTTCACACCGGTGCGAATGGCAAGTTCCATGAACGGGATCATTACCGGCAGAGGCTCTGAAACGCCGCTCGGCGCGACCAGATAGAGGCTCGCAACACCCTCTAACGCCGCCGCCCAGCTGGCTTCGTCGGTCCAGTCAAAGCGAATGTCATGTTCTGCTTTGGGGTTGCGTGTTGCAGTCCGATAGTGAAGACCGCGCGCCGCAAGCTGCGCGGATACACGGCGTCCGGTCGTCCCGGTGCCGCCAGTGACAAGGATGATGTCAGGCACGGGTAAACCCCTCTCCTTCGGGTTCTGGTACCGCATCGCCGGTCGCGGCGAGCGTAATCCGAGGATCCCAATAATCGGCGTAGTGGACGATCTTTCCGCCCCGCGTCTCGATCACCGAGAGCCACTTCTGATCGTAGCGGGCGCCGGTGCGCCCTTCACCGCTGCCACGAAACTCCAATACCACTTTGTTGGGGTCAGCCATTTCGCTGACCCGCAGATCGAAGAAATCGTCGATGCGGATGAGATCGGGCAAGACCATCAGATAGCGCTCCAACGCATCGCGGCCCTCAATGCGGGTGATGAAACCCGGCGGTGCGTAAGGCGCTTCAAACACGCAATCCTCGGCGAACATCTCGAGGAAGCTCTCTGCGTCCGGGTCGATCCGGGGGCCTAGGCCCTCACGCAGAATGTCGGTGAGACCTTCAAAACGGGTTTGTTCAAGAGTCATTGACAAATCTCCTTTTTCGATGGAACGCTACCGTATCGACCATTTAGGGATTATTTGGATGGAACGCAAGTGTATCGACGAAGATCTTGTGACCAGGCGTTCGCCAAGCGGCGCAGCAGTGATGCGCAAATCTGTCACCGATGCGCTCTCCCGTGCCTTCTTTGAGGAATGGGCACGGACGGGGTACGGCGCACTCAGTCTGGAAGCTGTGGCGAAGCGGGCCGGGGTTGGAAAAGCGGCGCTCTACCGGCGTTGGTCGTCAAAACATGAGATGGCGGTTCAGCTGATTAAAACGGTCGGTGTGGACCTCACGCCAATTCCCGACAGTGGAACGCTGATTGAGGATCTGCGGCTGATCCTTCTGTCTTTACGCCGGACACTGCGCCATCCCTTGATCCGGCGAATTCTGCCCGACCTTCACGCTGAAATGGCGAGATCCAGCGCTCTGAGCGCTGAGATCCGAACCACGCTGCAATATGAGCGCCGCGAACGCGGCAAAGTGATCGTGGACCGGGCCGTTGCGCGCGGTGAGTTGCCCAAAGACACGGATCGTGACCTCGCCAATGATGCGCTCGCAAGCATTCTCTATTGGCGGATCATTGTCACCGGCGGGCGCGTTAGCCCAGCTGAAATCAACAGGATCGTCCAGTTCATCGCAGCAGGTCTTGCGTCGGGTCAGACATTCAATTCGGAAAGCTCACGCCTCTGAGGAGTCTGCTTCCCTGTGCAGCCCGGTCACGCTGCAAGTGCGACGGCGTCAGCGCCGGCGGGCAGTCGCAGCGGGCAGCTCGGATCAGTGACAGCGCGCCAAATGGCCTGAACGACATCCTCAGGCTTTGTCCGCTCCTTAGCCGCAGTCTCTCCGAACGCGCTCATCACCTGGGCAACGAAGGCCTTGTAGTCCTCCGGCGCGTCGTCGGCCTGCCCCATCAATGCCATGGCATTGCTGCCGAAACGCGTTGCTGGAGCCTGGCCTGGCAACACCAGCCGCGTGCGGATGCCCAAAGGAGCAAGCTCAAGTGCGAGGCACTCCGTATAGGCGTTCACGGCGGCCTTGCTGGCCGTGTAGACCGGAAGCAGCGCGAGTGGCTTCAGCGTCACGCTGGACGAGACATTGACGATGACGCCTTCTCGCTTCGCGCGCATCTGTGGCAACACAGCACGGATCATCTCGAAGACACCAAAGGTGTTGGTGTCAAAGATCTTGCGGACAGTTTCCTCGGACGTGCCTTCAAAGCTGGACAGCCAGCCAATGCCGGCATTGTTGACAAGCGCGTCGATCGGGCCTGCCGTTTCGACCGCGTGAGCAATACTTTGGCGGTCGGTCACGTCGAGCTGCAGGACGCGCAGGCGTTCCGAGGCGGGCAAGAGAGACTCATCCGCTTTGCGCATCGTTGCGACGACGCACCAGCCTCGATCGAGGAAATAGCGCGCGGTCTCAAGCCCGAAGCCTGAGGAACATCCAGTGATCATGACGCTTTTCATAGCAAAGTCTCCTCCTGTTGGCTGTTCCTTATTTTGACGGAGGAAGAAGAATTATCTATAACGCGTAGTCCTTAATTTATTATCGAAAGTCCGAAATGGCTGATCCGCTCTCGGAGATCATATCCCTTTTGCAACCACAAGCGCCCTTTTCGAAACTGGCGGAGGCGTCTGGCCCGTTCAGGGTGCGCCGCGATGATGTGAATGAAGTCTTTTACTGCATGCTTCTCTCGGGGCGGGCCTGTCTGGAGGTCGACGGTAAAGCGCCCGTGGAGCTGAGTACCGGTGATTTCGTACTTATCCCGGCTGTCTCTCCCTTCACGCTTTCCAGCCTCGACCCATCACCGCCGCCCGGTCTGGTCAGCCGCCCGATCCCCGGCGACGACGGCATCGTCCGGATCGGGCCGCCCGAGGGGCACGCAGATGTACAACTGCTGATCGGGTATTGCAGTTTTGCCAGCCCCGACGCCGAGCTGTTAGTGTCGCTTTTGCCCGACCGGGTAGTTGTGCGCGGCGAGGGCCGTCTCGCGACACTGGCCACACTGGTGCGAGACGAAGCGCGCGCAGATCGTCCGGCCCGAGATGTCGTGGTTGAGCACCTCTTGCAGGTCTTGCTGATCGAGGCATTGCGGTCCTCAACGCAGTCGGAGGCATCTCCCGGCCTGTTGCGCGGCTTGGCCGACGCGAGGATCGGCCCAGCGCTAAGGGCGATCCACGCGGAACCCCAACAAGCCTGGAGCGTGCCCGAACTCGCGAATGAGGCGGGGCTGTCGCGCTCCGCCTTCTTTACACGCTTCAGCCGGATTGTCGGAGCGGCGCCTATGGGCTACCTGTCGAGCTGGCGGATGACGCTCGCAAAGCACATGCTGCGCTCCGGCCGCCACGCGATTGCAGAGATCACCGACAGGATCGGCTATGGCTCTGCCAGCGCTTTTAGTACAGCCTTCGCCCGTCACGTTGGCGTACCGCCCGCACGCTATGCGAAGTCCGCCGCCGGGATTTGATTCAACCGGCTAGGGGCCGGGCAGGAACTCACAAAACCCGAGTCTTGGTGACAGCTGGGCACCTGTGATGGTTCCACCGCGCGCGTGGCCTTCCATGCGCTTGCTTCCCCCCGAAATCATAAAGTGTGTCTACCGAAAAGGGCATTCCGCCCAAAAAAACGACAAATACTTTTAGTTGCAAACTCTCATCGCACCAAAATACTAACCTCCTACACGTAAAGGAAAATTAGCGAAAAAATCCAATAGGTTGTTTTTGACGACGCTGTAGAAACGCAACAGTTCATAGTTCGGACATCTAGAATTTACCGTCTTTTAAAAGATAAGGCCTAAACCACTGTGAGTACACACACGCCTATTGTTACTTGAATGGAATTATTGAAATGAAGACGAAGTTTATTGCGGCTCTGTTGAGCCTGGTTCTTGGCTTCACCTCGACTGCCATGGCCAACACCAACGCCTCCCCGGACGAAGCCAAGGCAATGGCTGTCAAGGCGGCAGAATACATGCAGCAGAACGGTGATGATGCCGCGATCGCAGCCTTCATGGCTCCCGGTGGCGAATGGCACGACCGTGACCTCTATGTCTTCGTTATCGGCAACGACGGCACCATGATGGCGCACGGCGCCAAGGCCACCCTGGTCGGCCGTAACGTCAATGCTCTGAAAGATGTCGACGGCAAGGCTTTCGTGGCCGAATTCCTGAAAATCGACGGCGAAGACTGGGTCGACTACAAGTGGCAGAACCCGACGACCAAAGCGGTTGAAGCCAAGACCAGCTACATCGTGCGGGTCGGCGACAAGGTTGTCGGCGTGGGCGCTTACGCTCAGTAAAATCCCCCGCCTTTCGGTGTGGCGGCAAAGAACGCGCGGCCACACTTTTGTATGCGCAAGTGAACCCGGATCCCAACTGCCCCTTGAAGGCGGGCGCGATCCGGGATCACCGTCACTCAGGTAGAAACGCAAATGTTCCAGCTCAGTAACGCTTCGATCCGCACCAAGTCCCTCATCGCGCCGGGCCTCGCCGTCCTTGCGATGCTTGCCGTGACCGCCGCTTTCCTCGTCAGCTTCGAGCGCAGCAGCGCTCTTGAGACGGAAGCTGAAGCAGCCGTCGTGAAGGCAACAGCGATCGACGCAGTCAGGGCCGATCTGAATCTGGCGCATGCGCTGGTCCTGCGCTCTACCCTCTGGACCGCCAATTCGGTCCCTCAGGAAAACATCGATAAGGTCTCGGCGCACGCCCGCGAAGTGCTGGAGCGCATGCGCTCGGGTGTCGACAGCCTGCTGGCCGCTGCGCGCGAAGCTGGGGGCGAGGCAGGAGTCGAAGCCGGGGACGAAGGCGCCGAAGAAAACCCGACCCCGCTGGACGCGGTGTCTCAGGGACTGCTGGCCTATAGCACCGTCAGCGCTGCCGTCCTTGACGACTTGGCCATCGATCCCTTCCTCGCGACCATGTCGCTCAACGATGCGGAAGATAAACTCAACGAACTTTCGGCCCTTCTGGCCGAGACAGCGAATTCCATGCAGACCCGCGCCGAAGACCTCCAGCGTCAGGCGAAGGCCAGTCTGGTGCAGCAGCTCGTGATCGTTCTCTCGGTCCTGGCCGTCGGCGCCGCCATGTCGCTGGGCGCCGCCTTCATGATGGCCCGCGCCATCGCGGGTCCGGTGACCGGCCTGACCGCCGTCATGACCCGCCTTGCCGACAAGGACACCGGCGTCGAGATCCCCAACCGCAATCAGAAAGACGAGATCGGCCAGATGGCCGGCGCGGTCCAGATCTTCAAAGACAACGCAATCGAGCAGCAGCGCCTCGAAGAGGCCGCCGCCGCCGAGAGCGCCGCGAAGGAACAGCGCGCCGCGGCCATCGAGAAACTGATCGGCGGTTTCGACCAGGCTGTTTCCGACATTCTTCAGTCGGTTTCCAACTCCGCCAGCGGCCTCGACGAGACCGCGCAGCGCATGTCCGCGGTCGCCGAACAGACCAAGACCCAGTCCAACGCCGCGGCCTCGGCCTCGGCTCAGACCACGGAAAACGTTCAGACCGTCGCCGCCGCTTCGGAAGAGCTCGCCAGCTCGATCCAGGAGATCAGCCGGCAGGTGGCCCAATCCAAGGACATCGCCGACGAAGCGGTTTCGGAAGCCAAGGGCACCAACGAAAAGGTTCAGGGGCTGGCCGAGATGGCGAAGAAAATCAGCGAAGTGGTGACACTTATCCAGGATATCGCGGAGCAGACCAACCTGCTCGCGCTGAATGCCACCATTGAAGCGGCCCGCGCTGGCGAAGCCGGCAAGGGCTTTGCCGTGGTCGCCAGCGAGGTCAAGAACCTCGCCACCCAGACCGCGGGCGCCACCGAGGAGATCGGTGCCCAGGTCAGTTCGATCCAGGACGCCACCAACGGCGCGGCGGAGGCCATCTCCAGCATCGGCGGCACGATCGAGAAGATCAACGAGATCACCACCGGCATCGCCGCCGCGGTCGAGGAGCAAAGCGCGGCCACCGGCGAGATTTCCAGCAACGCACAACGCGCTGCCAGCGGCACTCAGGAAACCGCCAGCACTGTCACCGAGGTGGCCGAAGCCGCCGGACAGACCGGCAGCGCCTCGGGCGAAGTCCTGCATGCAGCCCGGGAACTCAGCAGCCAGTCCGACAATCTGCGCAGCGAGATCGAACAGTTCCTGAGCGGGATCCGGGCGGCTTAGTCCGGGCTCGATAATCCTCCCGAAACAGCTTCGAACGGCGCTTGATCCACCGGGATCAGGCGCCGTTTTGCTTTAGCGCCAGGAAGCTGCGCAAACGGGAGGGCTCACGTGCGCCGCTTAAGCAACCCCTCTGCACGCCGCCGGCGCATCACGCCGAGGCCGACCAGGCCGAAGCCCAGCAGCGCGAGACTCGCAGGCTCCGGAATTGCCACCGCGCCCGGCAGCCTGACGTCGCCCGAGACGCGGATCTCGTAGTCACCGGTGGTGCCCCGCACCATCTCCAAGCGCGTGTCGTCGTCCCGCGACGTCCACGGGCGGCCGGTATAGTAGCTGTGCTCTCCGGCGCGGGCTTCCGCTTCTCGCAGGATCCAGTCGGATATGGCGATCACATAACTGCCGGCTTCCAGATCCAGCGACAGGAAAGAATCAAAACTCAGGTCGTTGAAGGCCAATTTTGATCCGTCGTTGCCTGTGGGGCCGTAGGCGTCGCTGTCCCCGCCCCGCCACTTTCCAAGCATACCAAGATCGCCGAGCGAATCGAATTCAAACAAATGAATGTCCGTATTCAAGCCGGAAATTGATCCCCAGTTTCCGCCGAGCACACCGAATGACAGGACATCGATTTCGATCCTGCCGGCGGTTACTACCTCGAACCTGTGGTAGTTGATGGTGATCCCCTGATTTCCGCCGGGAATGTCCGAAATAGATCCCGAAAACAGCGGCCCCGCCTCGGCCTGATGCGTAATTGCAAATCCGGACAGAAGCCCGATTGCGAGAGCTAAACTCCTAAACGACGCCGCGCCCGACATGGCAAATTCCCCTTGGCATTATGATTGCTGACGATTTTTTTGCAGTGAGTCAAACCCCTGCCTGCCACGCCCGAGCCGCAGCGGGATCCCCAAGACACTTACTCGCAAGGGTTTAAATCAGATACAGCCGGTGATAGCATTGGAAATAAGTGGAAAAGTGAAACCCCGGCTTTGCGCACCAGCCTGCTCAGGCCTCTCCGTGTCCGAGCTGAGCTCGGGATAACACGGCACTCTTCAGCAAGATCGGCGTTTCACAATCAAAGAAGGCATCTCAAAGTGCTTCGACTCAAAGCAAATCCTTTGACCCGTTACAAAAGCCTGCTCGTGACCCTTGCGGTCTGCCAGGCCGTCACCGGCGGCGTCATGTACGCAATGCCGGAGTTGTTCGTCCTGCGTTTGGATTTCCGCGCCGACCAGGTGGCCGAGATCGAGCGGAACGTGCGTTGGGTGATACTGCTGCTGGCGCTTTTCACTTTTATTGTCCTGAAGATAGAAGCGGTGCGGCACAAACGATGGCTGCACTTCGCGCTTGGCGCCACTTGGCTTGCCTTTGTCGTGATCAGCATCATCGAGGTGAGCTTCGGCTATGTGGAACTGAGCAACCTCTTCTGGTTTCTCTCCGGCGCCTTTTGCCTGTCGCACATTCTTTTGGCCACTTCGCTCAAGGACTAAATCATCGGCGGGGGCCATTCGAGCCTCTTGAGAAGAGAACTGTCGCAATAGCGTCATCGATAGATGATACTTCATCTGAAAATCGATGATGAACGAAAGTCAGGTCTCATGCGCACGCCACTTCTCCTCGCTCTCTTCGCCGGACTGGTCACCACGTCAGCCGGGATCTCCACCTCCATCTCCACTTCCGCCAGCGCGGAGGGTCACGCCTCCGGTTCGGTCCAAATCGGCCCGCGCCCGTTTTTTCTGGTGGATCAGATGGCGCCGGGCGAGCTGAAAACGAAACTGCAATCCTGCAGCGCCGGTCCCTTCGCGAAATCCGACTGGTCGATCGGCCACAGGGGCGCACCGCTGCAGTTCCCGGAACACACCGAAGAGTCCTACCGGGCGGCTGCGCGCATGGGCGCGGGCATCCTGGAATGCGACGTGACCTTCACCAAAGACCGCGAGCTGGTCTGCCGCCACGCCCAGAACGACCTGCACACCACCACCAATATTCTGGCCACGCCCCTGGCGCAGAACTGCACGGCGCCCTTTACGCCCGCCAGCGGGAGCAAAAAAGCAGACGCGGAATGCCGCGCCTCGGACATCACCCTGGCGGAGTTCAGGAGTCTCACCGGCAAGATGGACGCTGCGGACAGGACGGCCGGGACGGTCGAAGACTACATGGACGGCACCGCCAGGTTCCGCACCGATCTCTACGCCGGCAAGGGCAGTCTGATGACCCACGCGGAATCCATCGAGCTCTTCAAGGAACTGGGCGTGAAGTTCACCCCCGAACTGAAGTCGCCCAGCGTCTCCATGCCTTACGAGGGCGACTATACCCAGGCCATGTACGCCCAGCAGATGATCGACGAGTACAAGAAGGCCGGTGTCCCGCCGTCGGACGTCTTTGCCCAGTCCTTCAATCTCGAGGACGTGCTCTACTGGATCGAGAAGGAACCGGAGTTCGGCAAGCAGGCCGTCTATCTGGACAACTCCTACCGTGACAGCAACTGGTCCCCGGAGAGCGAGAGCTCCTGGCGCCACAGCATGACCGAGCTGAAGGAAATGGGCGTCAACTACATCGCTCCGCCGCTGTGGGTTCTGGTAAAGCTCGAGGGGGAAAAGATGGTGCCCTCGCTCTATGCCGAACGCGCCAAAGAGGCCGGCCTCAAGATCATATCCTGGACCGCCGAACGCTCCGGCTTCCTGACCGGCGGCGGCGGCTGGTACTTCCAGACGGTCAAGGATCAGATCGACAATGAAGGCGATGTCTTCGAACTGATGCACGTCCTGCATCAGGACGTCGGCATCGCGGGTCTCTTCTCCGACTGGCCCGCGACGACGACCTACTACGCGAATTGCTTCGGGCTGAAGTAGGAAAACCCGCGACTTAAACGCGCCTGGCGTGAAACGGCGGTCCCCGAGGGACCGCCGCCCGTTAGACTGGACCCACCTTCCGGCGGCTGCGAAGCTTCGCGGCTCCAAAGCCCAAAAGACCTAGGCCGAAGAGCGCAAAACTTGCCGGCTCGGGAACCGAAGTCGTTGGACCTTCGAACCTGAAGTTGTCGATCGCGATGACCGAAACGTTGTCGGAGGTGTCGGTCACCCGCACCCGCCCGATCAGACCCGCATCGGCTTCGAAGCCAATGAAGGTGAAACCGAAAGGCGCGCTCGTTTCATTGATAAAAAAGAGAGAGTTATCGAAGAGGTCGAAGAACTCCACGCTGAAGGCGTCTTCCTCGAACAGAAAGCCCACTTCGATACCGGCGCGTTGCGCGCCTTCGCCAAGTTCAATATCGAAAAAACCAAAGTTGGTATTGGTGCCGATTTTCTCGTCCGGGCCCACATCGAAGGGACTGTAACGAAAGACATTGTCGTTGGTGTTGTAGGTATTCCCGTCAAATTCGACCGGCGCCGGATTACCGAAGACCGGTAAAAACAGTCCATCGAAGGTCGTGACCGTCTCCGACCCGCTGAAATCACCGACCCCGATTTGCCCCGCCGCCGCTATCCCCGGCATTCCGACAAGCGCCATCCCAAACAACACCACACCGACCAGGGACGTTCGCAAATTTTGAATCCACATTGGAAAAACCACCTTTGTTAAATCAAAGAAATTGTTCTTGAAAAAAGCTGCGGCGCCTTCACCAGGCCGCCTGGGAAATGTCTTCATCCTGCAACGATCGAACCCGGCAAGCTTTATGGGGGTCCCGGCTTTTATCGCAGGACATGAGCTAAATCGGACGTTACATCGAACCCTTAAATCCAAGGACAGTGTGCAGGTTCAGCTTCAGTCTCACTCCCTGGCCTGGAATGAGACCTGCGAAAATCAGAACCGGCGATGCGTGATCCAGCTCGATGTTCGTAAAGCCTTCAATCGCAGTTATCGTATGCAAACATACATTTCTAGAGGTACAACCTGAAGAGGAGAATTTGCACGACGATAATGCAAATTCACAACAGATGAGCGAGCTTGTCCGGTGACAGCGTTGACATCCTGAGCAAGCTGCTGAACCAGACGCTTTCGAGCGCCGTGCGACTGGTCAAGAGGCCGGACATTGAGATTCGCGTGAATGCCATCGTGCGCGGTCGAAAGCCGACATGAGCAGCACCCGCCCGCGCAATACGCCCGCCACCATACGCCCGCCGCCATACGCCCGCCGCCATACGCCCGCCGCCATACGCCCGCCGCCATACGCCCGCTGCCATAGGATTGACCAAAACGGTCGCTACCCTTGCCGGCAGACCGAGTCAAAGCGACCGAATCAATCCCGTGTCATATTTTTATACGGGTAGATGTGGTAATTTTTCTATCTTAAATAGTGTCACGGAGAATGACGCATGACGCCGGAGAGAAGAATTACAAGTTTTGTCGGGTTCGAGATCGAAGCTTCGAGGACCACCCGGAGCTTGACCGATTTTCTGACCAAATTCTGTGCCAACTTCGGACTGGAACACGCGACCTATTATTGCCGCACACCGCTCCAGACCAATGAGAGCCGCGAGTTGTTGCACACGACTTATCCGAAAGAGTGGATTACACATTACTTCGCAAACGACTATCAGTTTTGTGATCCGGTCCTGGTTCAAGGGCAGAGTTCGTTACTGCCCTTCTCGTGGGATACGCTCGATCTTGAAGCGCCCGAAGCGCGCAACGTCTTCTCTTCCGCACTTGAATTTGGCGTCTGTGGCAGCGGACTGACAATACCGATCCGCGGGTGCATGAACGAGACAGCAATGTTTTCGATCTGCTCCAACACGCAGGGCGAAGCATGGTCGAAGTTTCTTGCCGAGACACTGACCGATCTCGTCTATTCCGCGCATCTGATCCATTATCATGCCTCGCATTTACATGGTCTGGCTCACCAAACAAAATCGGAGCGGCTTTCGAAACGCGAGGCGGAAGTCCTGCGCTGGGCGGCCAGAGGCAAGACGGCCTGGGAAACCGCGCGGATATTGAATCTCAAGGAAAAAACGGTTTCCTTCTATATTTCAAATGCTTGCGCAAAGCTGCAAGTCGCGACGAAGTGTCAAGCCGTCGCCAAGGTTATCACTGAAGGTCAGATCATATTGTGAAATACAATACGGGATTCTCCCAGTAGTGCGCCGCACCCCCTGCTCAGGCGATAACTCCAGGTAGTAAGACCGCTACAGCAGGTATTGGCATGCTCCTTGTTTCCCACGCTGCGCAGAAAGACATCCACGCAAGCACGTTCGATCAGATGTTTCGGCTTCGGGCGGAGCAGTTTTCCACACGGCGCGGCTGGCGGGTCAGTGTGGATGCGGGCAGAGAAATCGACCGATTTGACGCGTTGAACCCGCTGTACATCTGCCTTTTGGACCAGGAAGGGCGCCTCCTGGCATCACTGCGCCTCTTGCCGACAATCGGGCCGCACATGCTCTCCGATGTTTTTCCCGAAGTCATGGGCGAGACCGGCATTGTCCGTAATCCGCTGGTTTGGGAGAGCTCGAGGTTCTGCGTCGACACCAACGCCATTCGAGACTTCGGCGACGATGGAATCAACATCGTAACCCGTGCCATTCTCGGCGGTTTGTTTGCCACGGCCCGCAGCGCGGGCCTGGAACAGGTCATCTCCGTTTATGACATATTCGTTGAGCGGATCCTGCGACGCTCGGGATGCCAGTTCGAACGGCTCGGCCCCGTCGTCAAATACGATGATCTGAAGACGGTCGCCGGTCTCTTTGCCGTCAAAGAGAACCCCTTGAGCAACATCACCCAGGGCCGCAGAGCCGTCACGGGCCTTCTCGCGGCCTGACCATTCCTTTGAGAGCCAGACTTCGGCCAAAGACCGGTTCTGTTCGCAACATCGCTTGAACAGGGAACATCATCATGTGCGGCATATTCGGGTTCATCGGGAGGTCTCCAGGCAAAGCTATGCTTGAGCTCTCCATCAACAGCCTCAGGCACCGCGGCAGTTCAGGCTGCGGATACTATTGGAAAGACGGCTCCGGCCACTGGAGTCACCGGCTGTTCAACCAGCGTTCTCTCCAGCTGCCGCATTGGGATGCAGGTGCCAGCGGCGTCTTTCTGTGCCATTGGCGCTACGCGACAAGCGGTTCGGACCGGAGCGGAGGACTTCAACCGCTTCATTCGCCGGTTGGAAATACTGCGCTGGTTCACAATGGCCAATTTCTTGTCGGGACGCATGAAAAAGCTTCCGATACAGAACACTTCTTTGCGGAAACCCTGAGAGCAGAAGTCTCCGACGGGAAGAGCCTCATCAGCCTTCTCAAGCGCTACGGCGGCGCCTATTCACTGGCTTTTCACACCGGGCGGGAGACCATTCTGGCGCGGGATCCGAATGGCATACGCCCTCTCTTTATCGGCGCCTTTGACGGTGGTCTCGCGTTCAGCTCCGAAACAGCATCGCTCGAACTCCTGGAATGCCGGGTGGTGTCCGAACTGCCGCCGGGGCACACCTGCTCCATCGAGCCGACGCTGCGGATGCAGGTTCTGCCCATTGCACAGGGCAGGCCCGCACTTTGCTCTTTCGAGCACGTTTACTTCCATTCCCGAGAAGGCAGGCTCGGTGGAAAGCGGGTCAGCGAATGGCGGGTCCGGTTGGGAGAAAGCCTTGCGATCGAGCATCCCATAGAGAATGTCAGCGTATCAGCCGTACCGAATTCCGGCTGCGACGCGGCGCTTGGGTTTGCGTCACGCCTTGGGATTCCGATCGTCGGCGCAGTGCGCAGAAACCCGGGCGCGGACCGAACGTTCATCTCGGAAAAGAAAAGCCGAGAGCAAAGGCTCAGAGGCAAGTTCTCCATAAATGCGCACGAGGTGAGAGGAAAGAGCATCTGCCTTGTCGACGACAGTGTTGTCCGGGGAAACACCTTGCGGTTCCTGTCGGCGGCCCTTCGCAGTGCGGGAGCCAGCAGCGTTCATGCCCGTATCGCCGCTCCCAGATTCCGCTTCCCCTGTCACTTCGGCATTGATGTGCCCAATAAGCGCGAGCTCGTTGTCAACCAGGTCTCCGCTGAGAACCTGAGCGCCGAACTGGGTTTGGACAGTATCCGCTTCCTCAGCGTGACATCACTGCACGTCGCGCTGAATTTCAATCCGATCTGCACTGGTTGCTTCACATCGAGATATCCGGTGCCGGTCCGCTCAGATCAACCGATACAAAGGGAGGAACATTGTCTTGATGCTTAAACAACCAAAGATTCTCGTTGCGATGGGGAGCCAGTCAGACTGGCCGACGATGGAGCATTGCGCAGGCTTACTCCAGGAATTCAGTGTTGCGCATGAGACCCATATCATATCGGCACATCGGACACCGGATCGGGTCGACGCTATCTGCCGTCGCTTGAACGACGGAGAATTTTCCCTGGCGATCGCCGGGGCCGGAGGCGCGGCCCATCTCGCCGGCGCCGTCGCAGCACGCACCACCGCCCCGGTCATCGGTGTGCCGATCGCCGGCCTGTTGCAGGGATTTGACAGCCTGCTCTCGACGGTCCAGATGCCTTCAGGCATTCCGGTCGCAACTGTCAGTATCGGCGCGGCAGGTGCAAAAAACGCCGCGCTTCTGGCCATTTCGATTGTGGCCGTTGGCAACGCCGATCTGCGCCAGAAACTCGCCGACTACCGGGCAAGACTCGCCCAGCAGGTGCCTCTGACGCCCCAAAGTCTGGTGAACGCCGCATGACTGGCGAGGTCCAGCGCATTTTTGCATTTGATATGGACGGGACTCTACTGCCCGGCACGACCGGATTGCTGGAGCTGTCAAAGGTACTCGGCACGACCGAGCTTTTGGCGGATCTGGAACGCCAGTATGGGGCTGGCAGTCTCAACACGGTCGATTTCACCCGCCGGATCAGCGCCGCCTGGGGCGTTATCGCGGAAGAGGTCTCCAGGCAAGCCTTTGAGTCCGCCGCCAAGCTGGAAGGCATCGCGGAGGTTCTGGAAGAAATCAGACGCAACGGCGCTATCAGCTGCGTTGTCACCATGTCCCAGGACGTCTTCGCGAACCACTTTCTCGGTCTCGGCTTCGACTATGTCTACGCGACCTCGTATCCGCCACACAACAACAACGATTTTTCACGCGTTCTTTCACCCGACGACAAGATCGCCTTCCTGAAAAACCTCGCTACCGAAAGCCGGCTCGATTTCCGGGACACCGTTGCTTTTGGTGATTCCATCAGCGACGTGCCGCTGTTCTCCGAAATCAAAAACTCCGTTGCGGTGAACGGCGACCATCACGTTGCCGCCAAGGCCGCCTTCTCCTACCGGGGCGACAGCATTCTGGAAGCCTTTGAACAGTCAAAACCCATTTGGAGTATGTCATGATCAATCCTGGCAGAACGATTGTGGTCGATAGCCTGCGCAAAGTCCTCAAGGAGCTTCACGGTAAAGACAGCGTGTCGGAACACAGGCTCAAACATGCCTGGCTGGAGGAAATACGAGGAAATGGCAATCTGACCGTGAACGGCTGGTATTCGCCACCCTCTGCAGGTATGGCGGTCCTCTCCTGTCAAGACGACACGCCCGAACGCAGCCATTTCCAAACCTTTCGCGATCCGCAGTTTTTCGCATCGAGCGACAACATCGACTGGAGCAGCAGTTCCATCATATTCTACGCCTCCAATATCGATTTGGACTCGGGGCTGCCGGCCGACTTCGCAACGACGGTCTATTTCGGAAACAACAAAAGCATCCGGCGGCATTTTCGCGATAGCTTTGGCGCCTGCTCAACGCTTTTGAGTGAGCTCGACAACGTCCAGGTGGGACAAGAGCTCTACGGCCGGATGGAAGATATTCTCGCAGCTAGGGGGCTGACCGGACGCACCTGGAGTTCCACGGACAACGACTATAACTTCGGCCATACTCTGCCGCGCCTTAACGCGGCTCAGGGGCTCTCGAGCGCATGCCACGAGCAGGTCCGGACAGATCCCTCGCCAGCAATGTCGGCGGCGGTGACGGACTTTGGCGCCGAAGCGATGCGCACGGCGCGGAAGTTTCTATCCCGCCAGTCCGAGCTGGACCTGCTGTCTGGTGTTCAATTTACAATTGAGCCACAGTGCATATCACTTCTTGACGAAAAAATGCCCAAGGTCATGATCCACTATGTCGCGCAACACAACGCATCCAGCTTCGACGTTTGCCGATCGTGCGATGAGCTCCCGAGAGAATATGGCCTGCTATGAGTGACTCAGCCACCCGAGCCCAATCTACGAACTGGCCTTTGGTTTTCGTTCTCTGGGGTTTGGGGCTTGCCGCGGCGATGCAGTTTGCGAAGTTCTCTATCGCGCAGGACGCCTTGGTCCTGGAGTATTCGACCCGGGCGGAGACCGCGGCCCTTTTGCTCTCGAGCGTCGGTGTGATGGGTGTTCTTCTCGGTGCCGTGGCCGGCGAACTGGTCGGCGGAATCGGGACGCGCTTTTCGCTTCTTCTCGCCTCCGGGATCGGCGTATTCGTCTCCGCCTGTCAGGCTTTTCTCCCGGCCTTCGAGATCATGTTCGGCCTGAGGATACTGGAAGGTGTCGCGCATCTTCTGATTGTCGTCAGCGCGCCGACCGCGATCATATCGGCGAGCGCTCCAAAGCATCAGGCGATTACCATGGGCTTATGGGCAACCTTTTTCGGCGTTGCCTATGCGATCTCGGGTCTTGCTGGGACCCAGATCCTGACCAGCTTTGGGCTTGGCGCGTTGATGGGATCGCACGCGCTTTTCCTGGTCTCGCTTCTCATCCTCTATCTCCTGCTTGACCGCCAAGGCCGCACGCATCAGACAAGCGTGACGCTGAAGCTGGTGGCGAAGTCCCTACGCACACAGTTTGCCGCCTATGGTGCGCGCGCCACCTCCTCCGCCGCCCTGGCGTTCTTTTGGCACACCTTGCTGTTTGTCGCCCTCCTGACTTTTTTGCCGGACCTGGCGGGATCGCCGGACGAGAAATCGCTGATGGTCGCGACCTTGCCGCTGATCAGTATTGCCGGGTCCTTTGCCGGCGGCAGCGCCGCGCAACATCTCAAGCGACCCTATTTCCTGATCGGAGCCTCCTTCGCTGCTTTAGCGATCCTGGCGGTTTTTCTCTATCTCTCCTTTGGAACCGTCAGCGCGTCCGCAGTTGCCTTCCCGATGATGTTCGTTGCAGGCATCACACAGGCAGCTTGTTTCGCCGCGATCCCCCAGCTGTGCAGCTCCGGCAGGGAACAGGCACAGGCGAACGGGGTTGTCACCCAGCTGGGTAACTTGGGTGCGTCTATGGGCACCCCGATCTTCGCCGCCGCAATATCCGCCTATAGCCTGCTGGCCATTCCGGCCCTGGTCGTTCTTGTAACGCTGGCCGGCCTCTTGACTGTGATCGCTTTGTCGTCCAACCGGCCGCTTGTTGTGAAGCACTAGTGTGATGTTTCTGAAGTTCGCCGCATGATGCGGCGAATTTTAGAGACTGAATCACACTAGATTCAACGGGACACTAGTGTGATGTTTCTGAAGTTCGCTGCATAATCTGCGGCGAATTTTAGAGACTGAATCACACTAGATTCAATGAGGTAGTGTCCCGTTGAATCTGAAATTCAATGAAGTGAATTTCAGATTCGGGATACTAGGGTCTGGACTGATAAACTTCGGCGATTCCATCTGACCTTGATCTGCCCTAAAGCCCGCGCGGTTTTTCATGAGTCGACGAAGAGCGCGAATCAGCCAGCGTGCCGGCAGTGTCTGCCTCGATTGCCATTATCTCGGTCCACTCCAGCACCTCCGTGTCCCTTGCGTCCCTGAGCAGGTTCAAGGCCATCGCCCGGCCCAGCTTCTCCACCTCGATCCCCCGGTATTTTTTCAACGGCCCGAAAAACACGGGCGAGAGCCGGGGCCAGAGCGCCAGCACCAGCGCCTGGCTGAGACCGTAGCGGTTGCTTGGGGTCAGAATCATGCTGGGATGGAAGAAGCTGAGCCGCGCGAAGCCCAGGGCGCGCAGACCCTCTTCAAGCTGACCCTTGCTGCGTAGAAAAAATGAAAGAGACCTGGCGTCGGCGCCCACCGAACCGAGCAGCTGGAAATGCGAAACTTCCGCGTCTTTGCAGGCCTTCCCGAAGGCCAATACGGCATCGCGATCGATCCTCAGGAAGTCATCCCTTTTGACCTTGGAGGGCTGACCGACACCCAGCGTGCAGATCGCCGCGTCCGCGCCGGCCAAATGCACGGCATAGGTCGCAGGACCAAACACGTCGACGATATGCGCCCGGATCTTGGGATGCTCCAAGCTGTTGAAGGCGCTGCGGCCCAGCAGAACCAGTTCCCCGACCTCCTCCATGGCAACCAGTGTACGCACAACCTCGGTCCCGACCGCACCGGTCGCGCCGAACATGACAACGCGGGTCATTTCGTCCTGTCCGATCGATTTGCAGATTTTCCTGCTTAGCCCGGATTCCTTCTCATGACCAGCGTCCACGACATGCGTGCCGTTGTTTATGCGGCCACGGTGAAGCGCACCCTCTTGTGGCGTGGTGTTTCCGCCTCATCGAGCAGAGCGACCGCGAAATCCTCCATGGAGATGGCCGCGTTGCCATCGGCGTCGCACAACAGAACGTCAGAGCCAAGCCGATAACGGCCCGTGCGCGCACCCGGCGTCAGCATGGCCGGCGGGCAAAGGTAGGACCAGTCGGCGCGCGTCTCCGACAGGCAGAGCTCATATTGCGCCTGACAGGCGCGCGCAATCGGTACGACCGCATCGGGCAGAAAGTCCGGCGCGGTCAGGACCGTGTATCCGCTTTCATCCGGCAACTTCAGGCTGGCTGCACCGCCCACCAGCAAAACCCGGACCCCCGCTTCCGCCGCCGCCCCCAGCAACGATCGTGTGAGGGATACCAGCAAGTCTTCCTGCCCGTCCGAGGGTCTGACGGCACTGATGGCCAGATCATGACCGGCCATCACATCTGCCAATTGCGCAGAGTTTGAAGTGTCGGCGTTTGAGATATCGGCGACACATGCGGTTACCGATGTCGGAACTGAAGCCACTTGCGCTTCGCTCCGCACCACGGCCGTGACCTCATGCCCCCGCGCCAGGGCCTCGCTGACGACGCGGCTCCCGACCTCGCCTCTTGCACCGAATACGATCATCTTCATCTTCGTCCTCCTTTTCTTCGCGGCCGATCACGCCGCCTTTGTGTCACCAGATCCATGCGCCGTGACGGATGGGCGGCGGGTCGCCACCTGGCTGAGCCAGACGCTCGCCAATACCGTCAAAAATCCGACGATCTGCAGGAGCGTGAGGTCCTGCCCCAGGACTGCCCAGCCGAGCAGCAGCGCCGTGATCGGGCTCAGGAACCCCAGGGCCGAAAGCGCCGAGGGTTCGATCCGGCTGACGCCCCGGAACCACAACAGATAGGTAAAGGCCGCGCCGATCAGGCCGAGGTAGGCCAGGCCCAAGACATTCTCCGCTGTCAGGGCCGGCAGCGGCGGCTCGATCCAGAGTGCGAGAGGCAGCAGCAGGAGTCCGCCTGCCGTGAGCTGCCAGGCGGTGAAGGTCAGCAGGGATACGGGCGGCTGCCACTTTCGGCTCAGGACCGTACCGGCCGCCATGGAAAGCGCCCCGCCGAGACCCGCCGCGATCCCAAGCGGATCCAGCGCCGCTTCGGGCCCCAGAACCAGCAGCGCCACGCCCCCCATCCCGCCAATCGCGGCCAGAACCGACGGCGCCAGGATTGGTTTCCGCAAAAAGAAATACGCCAGAAAAATCACGATCAGAGGCTGGACCGCACCCACCGTGGCCGCCACCCCGCCGGGCAGCCGGTAGGCGGCCACAAACAGCAGCGCCCAGAACACCGAGAAATTCAGCGCGCCCAGCAGGAAGACCCTGCCCCACCAGCCGGGATCCGGCAACCGCCGGACGATCACAAGAAGCAGCAGCCCCGCGGGCAGGGCACGCAGCATCGCGACGGTCAGCGGATAACCGTCCGGCAAAAACTCCGTGGTGACGAGATAGCTGCTGCCCCAGATCGCGGGCGCCAACGCCGTCAAAAGCAAGTCCATCCTCCGCGGCATACCGCCCTCCTGAAAAGAATATCTTGATATCAAGATAGTTTCATTTGTCTTGACGTCAAGATAATTTTCCGGAAGACTCGTCTCATGGATCATGTCGATCAGATCGTGAAGCAGTGGAACCGGGAGCGCCCCGACCTGGATGTCGCCCCCATGGCGTTGCTCGGGCGCCTGAAACGCTTGATGCTCCACATCTCACGGGAGATGGCGGAGACCTGGGCCGAACACGGCCTGAACGCCGCGAGCTTCGATGTGCTCGCCACCCTGCGCCGCTCCGGCCCGCCCTTCGCGCTCTCTCCGGCCGACCTGATCGCCTCCACCATGGTGACCTCGGGCACCATGACCAACCGGATCGATCAGCTGGAAAAGGCCGGACTGGTCGAACGCACACAAAGCAAAGAAGACCGCCGCAGTTTCCTCATTTCCCTGACCGGTAAGGGCTTTGATGTCATCGACGCTGCCGTGACGGCCCATGTGGCAACCCAGGAGAGACTGGTCTCGGGCTTATCCCCGCAAGAGCGGCGGCAGCTCAACAGCCTAGTGAAAGGGTTTCTGGCTGACTTCGAGTAAGACCAGATTGGAAACTCCTATTCCTCGACGAAATTCGTCTCGTCGAGAAGGTCCCGCGTGTCCGGCCTTAACCGTTCCTCGTCGACCTTGTCGGCGATGTAGCGGTCGGGCTTCGTATCCATGCTGACGGTCTTTCCCTTGGCCGGTTTATCTTCGGCTTTACGCTCGGCGCTTCCGCTGGACGCAACCTCCTGTATTTGCGCGAGCGCGCCTGCCGCGCCATCGAAGCGCAAGCGGTAAATTGGCTCGGGCAGGGAGAAGCCGTCGGTCTCCAACGCGTCTTTCGCGGCGGAAAGCGCGATCGAGCGGGATTTCGCAAAGTCCGTATGGCGCTGGTCGATCCATGCAGCGAAAAACAGGATGATGTTTGAGTCTCCCGCCTGCTGAATGATGCCGATGGGCGCGGGATCCTCCAGCGTAAAATCAAGCTGCTGCAGGGCTTGCACGCCGGTCTCGATCGCGGCCAGGGGGTCGTCGTCGGCGTCGACACCCAGCTCAAAGCTGAAGCGCCGCTCGGGGTTTCTGCTGTAGTTCAGGATGGTCGCCTTGAAGACTTCCGCATTCGGGATGCGCAGGTGGTTGCCGTCCAGCGTCAGCAGCACCGTCGCGCGGGATGTCAGGCGAACGATACGTCCTTCGGCGCCATTGATCTCGACATGGTCTTTCGGGCGAAAAGGCTGCCTGAGGCTCAGCATCACACTGGCAATGTAATTTTCGATGGTGTCCTTGACGGCAAAACCCACCGCCAAACCGACCACGCCGGCCGTTCCCAGAATTGCACTCAGCAGTGTCGTCGCATCGATAATCGTCAGAGCGATAACGGCGGCGGCGATCAGACACCCCACGCGCACAGTGGTCGCTGCAAGATCCGCCACGAAGAGGTTAGGTGTCACACGAAGCCACAGCGCGCGCCAACCCGTCAGCAGCCAGCCCAGCCTGGCCAGAACGGCAAAAACGACGACGGCCAGCAACAGCAGGGGTGCCGCAGACCATGCATCGGTGGCGAGTGTCTGCAGACTATCGACGGATGGGGCCAGGCGCCTGGAAACCGAGAGGTCGCGCTCGATTTCGTTTTGCACCGTGACCACGCCGGCAACGCGAAGCGCTATGGCCTCCGCGCTCGCGGCCGTCTCGGCATCGGGCGTGGTTCCCTTTAAGGTGACGACACCGGCATTCACGGAGACCCTGAGGTCCCGCATCAGCGGAAGCTCGCTGTAGATATCTCTGATTCGCGACTCGATGTCGCCATCGGCCGGCTGCGCCTCGCCCGCCTCGATTGTGTCCTGGACCGGGAGGGTTTCCTGAGCGCTCGCAGGCGGCGAGAAGGCATGTAAGAGAAAAACCAGCAGCAGAAGCAGCCCGCCCCGGGTGAAACCAGGGCCTGCTCGACGGGTCGGGTGAGCAGTACCCGAGGGAGACGCTGCCGTTAGGCAAGTGCAGGCCTCCACAGCGCGCCTGAGGCGTTGTAGTGAATCAAAGGGCAAGTTCATTTTTGACCGGCCAGGTGTATCCCCAGCAATTAGAACGTGCGGATCGGCTTTTGGTTCCGGGAAAAGTAATGGGCGCGCAAAATTCTGACCTCGTGCATCGGCACCGCCGCAGGAAGGCGGCCTCGGGACGCGCGTTGCCTTTCGAGCCCGGATGCACGCCAGCTCGTGCAGGCGTTCTACCTCACCAAATTCCTCAACGGACAAGCCTTCAAAACGGCCGGCCGCACGCCAAGTAAAGAAGCCGGCGTGAGAATGAAAAATGGATGCAAAGGTGAAAGCACAGCAAAGCGCTCCAGGCAGGGCCGCCTCAGAAAACCGCGGCGCGTCGAGAAGCCTCTGCGGAACCATGGCGGGAGCGGAAGCCGAAGACACGACATCGCAGCGTCACGGCAACCTGCCTGACTGCGCTGACAGCGCAGGACGGCGAGAAGGGAGCGATTAGATGCCGCGAAGTGACGTTTCAGCCGTCGATGGCTCAATCGCCCATATCATACAGAACACACGCGACGTGATCGGAGGAGAGAAGACGGAGATCGGCACGCTGCTGGAGCCGCTAGGGCAATTCTCCCACAGCGCGCTGTTGCTGGTTCCCGCGATGCTGGTGGTGACGCCGATCAGCGGCATACCGGGTGTCTCCGGCAGCTGCGGCGTGATCATCGCCCTGGTCTCTTTGCAGATGCTGCTGGGGCGCCGAAGCCTGTGGCTGCCAGAATATATCCTGAAGATCCAGATCGACAGCGGCAAGCTCGGCGCGGCCCTCAAAATGCTCCACAAACCAAGCCTCTTCATCGACCGCTACACGCGACGGCGCTTCCATCTCTTCGTCCGCTCTCCCGGATCGATCATCACCAAAGCGTTGTGTTTTGCCTGCGGCGCCGTGATGCCACTGCTTGAATTCATTCCCTTTTCATCCTCGGTTCTCGGCGCAGCCGTCTCTCTCTTCGCCGTATCGCTGCTGACCCGGGATGGTGCGCTTGCAGCCGCAGGCGTCATGGTCATCGCCGCCCTTGGCTTTTTCCTCGCCAGGCTGATTCTATAGCGGCACATGTAGCGCCCCAGAAAAGGCTGGTTTCAGGCCTGTCCGAACGGGATCGGCAAGCGTTCAATAGTCTCGTGAAGAGATTTCTGGCGGATTTCGAGACGGAATGATCGGGGGGTTTGCTACAGCAAAAAAACGCTTGCACAAACTGTGATCCCGTTTATCTATATACATATAGGTAAAAACGAGCCTGATATGACAGACACAAGAACGAAAATTCTGGACCTTGCGGAGAGCCTGACCCAGACCAGAGGCTTCAATGGCTTCAGTTATATCGATCTCGCCGAGGAGATCGGCATCAAGACCGCGAGCGTGCATTACTATTTCAAGGTCAAAGACGACCTTGCCGCCGCTTTGGTCGAGCGCGTTCAGACCACCCATGCGGCAGGTTTTCGCGAGATCGAGGAAGGAACGAGCTGTCCCAAGAAACGTCTGGAGGCCGTGATCGCCTATTTTCAAGGCTATGTCGCAGAGGCGAAATTCTGCCTTTGCGGCATGATGGCGGCGGAGCTGCAATCCGTGAGCCCGCGCGTTGCCAGGCTGGTGGAGGCCTACTTCAACAGCTTTCACGCGTGGCTGAGCCGGCAGTTTAAGGAGGCGGGACACAAAGACGCCAAGCTTCAGGCGCTCGGCTTCCTCAGTGCTTTGGAGGGGTCCGTCCTGCTCGCAAGATTGAGGCGCGATCCCAAGATCGTTCACGACGCCCTGAAAGGCTATCTGAAGGCCTGATTTTTTTTGACCAAGTTACCTATTTACATATAGGTAAGTAAGAAAACGACCATGAAGAGATTTGTTCCCCCGATGACGAGCGTCACCACAACGGTCGCCGCGGCAGGAATCGCCACCCTGGCGGTCGCCGCGGTGCTCGTGTTCCCGGCACCCGCCACTTACGCCCAAACCCAAGCGCAAACCCAAACCCAAGCAGAGAAGACCGGAGCCATGACAGAGACTCAGATTTCACAAGAAACAGCGGCTGACGAAGCCCACAGCTTTAGCGAATACCAGGCGGTTGTTGAAGCCCTGCAGCCCTATATCGAAAGCGCAAAAACCGGAGACGGAACACAAACCCGGACCGCGTTCTACGATCACGCCCATATTGTCGGCTCGATCAACGGCGCGTTCGATAATTCCGATTTGGATGCCTTTGCGGCGGGCGTGAGCTCCATCGGTCCGTCGCCCGATGTGAAGCATCATATTGCCTGGATCGATATCTCCGGCCCCGCGGCGGCGGCAAAGGTCGAATTCATCAACTGGGCCGGCTTCCGCTTCACGGATTTCTTTGTCCTCTACAGGCATGACGGCCAGTGGAAGATCAGCGGCAAAGTCTACGACTCCCACGCAAACAATTAATCCCCGCCCCCGAAGAAAGACAAAATCATGACTGACTTTACCATTCACACCCAGGAAACGGCACCCGAAGGCAGCAAGAAAACCTTGGACGGCGTGGTGCAAGCCTATGGCTTTCTCCCCAACCTCATGGCGACCTTCGCTGAATCGCCCGCGGCCGTCGAAGCTTATGCCGCGCTCTCCGGCATTTTTGACAAAAGCGACTTCACGCCAGCGGAGCGTCAGATTGTCCTGATGACCAACAACCGCTTGAACAACTGCACCTACTGCATGGCGGCGCATACGACCATCTCGAAACTGCAGAAGGTCCCGGCGGATGTCATCGACGCCTTGCGGGCCGGCACGGCGCTTGCCGATCCCAAGCTGGAAGCCTTGCGCCTCTTCACCGCCAAGGTGGTCGAGCAGCGCGGCTTTGTCGATCCGGCCGATGTAGAGGCCTTCCTGGCCGCGGGCTACAGCAAGGCAAACGTCCTGGAAGTGATTCTGGGGACAGGGCTGAAGGTTCTGTCCAACTACACGAACCACATTGCCGGAACGCCCGTCGATGGCGTGTTTCAGGCCAATGCCTGGTCGGCGGACACGACGGCAGCGGCGTAATCCGGCGCCTGTCCCGACTCTCGAAAAGACGACCGCCCCTGTCACACGCCGCAGCTCGTGTCTGACAGGGCGGGTCCAGAAACTCAACACGAACAAGGACAGTAAATCATGTTGGCAACCTACTACCACGACCGCGCCGAAGTGCGGGTCGGCAATTTACCGGAACCGAAACTGCTGTCGGACAACGACGCCATTGTGCGCGTGACCCTGGCCGGCATCTGCGGCGCGGATCTCGACTTTACCCGGAACGGACCTGAGATGGGCGTGCAGCCCGGTATGCGCTTGGGACATGAATTCGTCGGGATCGTCGAAGCGGTCGGTAAGGACGTGCATAGCGTCAAGGTGGGCGACCGTGTCGTCGCCTCGGCGATGTTTGTCGACGGCGAGTGCCACTATTGCAAACGCGAGCTGCCGTCGGCCTGTGAGCACGGCGGTTTGTTCGGCTCTCCCCTCTTTGTCGAACATGGCGGTAATGATATCCAAGGCGGCCAGTCCGAATTCGTTCGCGTCCCCTATGCAGACTCGTCGCTCTTTACGCTGCCCGAAGGTCTCAGCACGAGCGCAGAAGATGCCAAAGCGCTCCCGCTCGCCGATAACTTCGCAACCGGGTTCCATGGCGCCTTGAATTCAAATGTCCGTGCGGGCGAAACGGTCGTCGTCATCGGCGACGGCGCTGTCGGCCAGTGTTCGGTGATGGCGTCGGGCCTCTTTGGCCCTGCACAGATCATCTTTGTGGGCCGGCACGACGGACGTCTGGACTTCGGCCACCGGAAGGCCGGTGCAACGCACAGCGTCAATGGCAAGACCACCGACCCGGTCGAATACGTGAAAGAGCTGACCCATGGCCGGGGTGCCAACTCCATCATCGACACCATCGGCAATCAGACCTCGATCAAGCAGTCCCTCGATATGGCGCAGGCAGGCGCCTCGATCAGCGTGCTGGGATTTGGCCATCTTTTTGCGCCCGTGGACGCCCCCTACTCCGAGGCCCTGTTCCGCAACCTCACCATCCATACCGGGATTGTAAATGTGGCTGCCTATATGAAGACGCTTCTGCCGCTGGTCGAAAGCGGGCGCATCGATCCCAGCGTGATCTTCACCGACACGCTCCCGCTCGCCGAGGCCGAAAAAGGCTACGATCTGATGCGCAACCGCTCGGCAGGCTCCATCAAGGTCGCTCTGCAGGCCTGATATCGGCGCCCTCCAACAGGATGTTGTGTTGGGCATCTGTCCCGGGATCGCTAAACGATCCGCGCCCGGGACATGGGGCGACAGCGGCCACGATCAGCCGCTTGTCGCCCAACCGACCGGGGCGTCGAGCTATAAAGCTTGTTCAAAAAGAAACCGGTGCCAGGTCTCGATTTCCGTGTCCTGATAAAACGCGGATCACATCGGACCTGATCGCCCCGAAGACGAATGCGGAAAAACGGATCCTGACCCGGCAAGCTTCGTCATCCGATCTCCAAAGGCCTCAATTACGGATATCTTTTATCCATAATTGAGGCCTAAAAAAGTCGCCGCACCTCCGAGGATTCTATCCTCCCGTAAGAGCATCAGGCCGAACGGGCCATATCGAGCGTCCCCTGGTCGATCGGGTGCAGTGAGCGGAAGCCGACGGCCATGCGGTTCCAGAGGTTGATGGTGCCCACTGCAACGGTCAGCTTGGTGATCTCCTCCGGCGTGAAATGCGCGCGCATGGCTTCATAATCGGAGTCCGGCGCACCGGTTGAACTGATGTTGGTCAGGGCCTCGGTCCATCCAAGCACCGCCCGCTCACGGTCGTCATAGAGCCGGGATTCCCGCCATGTGCAGATCAGTGCAATCCATTGTTCGCTCATCCCCTGCTTGCGCGCCTCTTTGACATGCATGTCCACGCAAAAGGCGCAGCCGTTGATCTGCGACGCGCGGATTTTCAACAGGTGCAGCAGCCGGGACTCCAGGCCGGCTTCCTTGGCGACGAACTGCTCCAAGGCCCATACCGCCTGAAAAGACTCGGGAGAGACCGTCATGTAATCGATACGTGTTTTCATCGCGTTTTCCTTTTCAGTTTACGGCTTACTGCCGGGTTGGCGCATATTTTGGTCGAAGAATGCGCAGCTTCGTCTTGCGATAGATCCGTCATCGTCGCTTTTCACTTCCGCGTTGAGCTGAGCGACCGTCACGGCGCGCAAGGCCTGGCGGTAAGCCTGCTCGGCGCGCAGCATGGCGGCATTGACCTGGCAGGGCGCTTTGAAATGGCGCTTGGCCAGCGGGTTCGGACCGTTCCGGCGGATTTCCTTGCACCTGAAAGCGGGTTCCGGTCCCTCGACGGCGAGGACGATATCCAGAAGCGTTATCTTCTCGGGCGCCTTTGCCAGCCGGTAACCGCCGCTCGGGCCGGAGACCGCATGGACGATCCCGGCTCCGGAGAGCGCCTGCAGATGCTTCAGAAGATAGCTTGTCGAAACACCGTAGAACTCGGCCAGGGCCGCCGCCGACAAAACGCCCTCCGCAGGCAGCGCGGCCAATAGGGTGACACTGTGTATCGCTTGCTCCACGCCGTCGCCCAGTTTCATCTCTCATGCTCCCGCTCACTATGGATGCCGCTATAATAGATGTTTTTTATCCATAATCAGAGCAAAGATAAATCGAATAGCTGCCCCGGACTCCCGACACCACCCTGCCGCCCCCGACTGACCACGCCGCAGGATTGCCGGTCCACGGCGTCACGCGCGGTTCCAGCGCTGCGTCGCCTCGGCCACGCGCACACCGAGCAGGCGGCCGGTTTCGAGCTCGGCACTGTTGGGCGAGTCCTCCGGGCCGTGATCGGTAAAGGATTGCGTTCCGACGCCCGTGTAGTGTCCGGTACGATTGATCGCCGTTTCGTAATCGTGGGACGTCAGGCTGTAGCCGGGCTTAAAGGCCGGAGAGACCCAGTTCATACCGTGCTGGCAGGCCAGGACGATAAACTGATTGAGCGTCGCAGCCTTATCCCCCGAGGGTGTCCCCGAATTGGTGAAACCCGCCGCCAGCTTATCCTTCCAGCCCTGCTCTTTGTAGACTTTGGAGGAGGCGTCGGCGAAGCCTTTAAAGCTGGCCGAGGCCGCTCCCATATAGGTCGCCGAGCCGAACACGATGGCATCGGCCGATGCGAGAACCTCCCAGGGCCCGGCGTCCGGCCGCTGCAGCTCATCGGTATTGTGGAGTGACGAGACCGCGCCTCCATCGCTCACCCCCTTGGCGACAAACTGCGCCAGCCGTTCCGTATGTCCGAACCCGGAATGATACACGATCGCGACCTTCACCATCTGCCGACTCCTTTCTGTGCGGGTTTCTGAAAAGCTCTCTGCGGCGCGGGCGGAAAAACGCTCCCCGCACCTCATGAGTCGTGCAAGCTTTATCATGGATATTTTTTATCCGCAATAAGGAAAAATGAATTGCCTCCTGGTCATAGGCATTCTGCGCAGGCCTCCCTGCTCAGATGACATCGCGCGCCTTGACCTCCCGTACCAGCTCACAAAAGATGTATGGCCCACCCCTCCTCATCACCTACTCTCTCTGTCGAAAGCGAATAGCGTAGGCTTTATAGGGAATCCCAAAGTAGTCAGGTGCCTCGCGATAGGGTTCAAACCCCATTTTCCCATAGAGATTTCTTGCAGCTTCGTTCGCCAGGGCAACATGCAGCCCCACGGCTTCGGCCTTATCCTCCAGCGCAGCATCGATGCAGGCCTGCGTGAGTTTTCGTCCGACACCGCATCTCGCATAGGCCTGCGACACGGCCACGGCGCGAATATAGGCGAAGGAGTCCGGGTAGATGATGTGGCCGCCGTGCCCCGGACCCGTGTAACGCACAGAGCCAACAATCTCCCCGCCCAGGACGGCAACGAACAAACGCCCGACGCTGTCTTCGGCGGTGGTAAAACGGATCCCCTTTGCCATGGCCGGCCAATTGCCCTCAGGCAGAAGCGGCCGCAGGCGCGAAAAGGCGGCGATAGCGACATCACCGGCAAGGCTGAACTCGCTCTGATCCGCGGGACGAACCACGATCTCATTCGGCCTCAATTGCACCGCCTCCTCTACGCGCTGGGGTCGGGTCTCTTTTTGCGGTCTCCAAGGACAATGAGTGCGTAACTCAAGACCGCACTCCGAACACATCATGGCTGCTCACAATATCTGTGCGCCGGAAAATTTTATACTGTTACCCGACTAAGATATAAACCGCCTGACTTCATCATAGCGGATTCGGACATCTTCAACGGTTTGATAATACCTGAACAACTCTCGCAGCGGCGCCGAGAAATCTTTGTAGGCGGCAAGAACGGCGACCAGCGCGCCCAGGGTCAAGCGGTCTTCGATCACCAGATATCCGCCGACCGCATAAAAGAAAAATGGGGTTAATGCAGTCAGAAAGTTGTTGAGTGATTTCATGAAAAACTTCGACTTGTGAATCTCGAGCCTGATCGTTTCGATGCGTTTAAGACTCGATGCGACGGCATTTAAGTCCCTTAACGACAGAGTTTCAGAGATCGCCTGCTCACCGAGCCGTCCCCCCAAAGACCTCATTTCATGTACGCGGCGCCGGGCAAGACGATTGATCTTGCGCTGCAGCCTGGGAATAAGCGCGAGCTGCAGCGGCAGCAGCGTGATAGCGGCGGCACCCAAAATCGGATCCTGGGCAAACATGAAAACGAGGATGGTCAGGAAAGTGCCCCCTTGAAAAACAGGCAGCGCAAAGGCGTCGGCGGCAAATCCGCCGATCGGCTCGACCTCCTGCGTGATCAGGGGAATCACTTCGCTTCGCTGCGGTGAACCGGCGCCCGCGCGCCAAAGCCTGAACACAGTTAAACGCAGTCGCCGGAGCAAGCGTTCGCCCACGCGGCCCTTGAAGAGGTTGATATAGAATTTCAAAGCGCCGTTAACGACAATTGCAGCAAGGTAGGCAGCACAAAGAACAAAAAGATGGCTGACTTGCGAGACGACCTGGCCAAAATACTCCTGAGGCAGATGCTCTTCCGCCAGGGCATTGTTTATGATCGTCTTTGGCAGCTCCAGAGTTGCGTAAAGAATTGGCATCGACAGCAGGCCCGCGGCAATAAGACCAAGCTGCGCACTGCGCGAATGTTTAAGAATGAACCGGATGCCGGTATCCGGCAGGATCGAAACCTGATACCCCCGCGGTTTGACCGGTGGGCCCTTCCGGCGATAACGGTCGAGCAGGTATCGAGCGAGGCGCGTGAGCACCAGGACGATGAGACCCAGCGGCGCCCAGATCAAGACAACATGTAGAACCGGATGCATCCATTGGGGCGTTTCATCCCCCATGTGATGGCCGATGGCGTGCGCAACCCAGTGAAGGAGATCGTGATAGAGATCCACTTTTTCGCCTTGGAACTAGGGCTTTTTGGGATTCAGGCTGTTGTTGTGGCCGGACCGGCCAAGCCCCCGGTTGGCGGGACCGGCTAAACCCCCGGCAAATCCCAGCGGTGATTTCACCGCCGGGACTCGCAACTCAGAACAGGATCCGGGTACCGATCACAAAGAAGACGGCGTCATCATCTTCGCCGTCATCACGTGCCAGATCGGCCGTTTCACCAAATAGACGCTCGTAGTGAACTCCGATGTACGGTGAGACCGCACGGTCGATCAGGTCATAGCTGAGACGTGCGCCGACCTCCAATTTTGGACCCCAGGCACCTGCGCCGATAGCTTCGTCGTCGGTGAAGGGCAGATCAAGTTCGATACTGGGCACGAAGGTGATGCGGTTTGTGACCAGGCCTTCGTACTCAACCTCAAACCGGGCTGCGGGGTCTTTGCTAAGGAAGAGATCAGCATCTACTTCGAACCACTGTTGTGCCAGGCCGTGCAACCCAAGCACCCCATAGAGCCTGTCAGGGCCGTCTGGCGTATCCACCCTGATCCCGCCTACCGCATCGAAGAAGTCGGATATCGGAACCTGAAGCCGCGCCTGGTTCTCCAGCGTTTCAAAGGCATCCTCTTCGAACGAAAACTCCGCCTCGCTCCGCCAGACGAACTTCAGTTCGTCCGTCCCGATAATGGCGTCGAAGTCCCAAGCAAAGACGTCACTTTCGTCGCCGATTCTGTACTCAAGCTGCTCGGCTTGAATACCCCATATAAGCTGTTCCGCCGCAAGCGGCGAAGCCAGGAGGATCGCCGGAGCCAAAGCCCCGGCTAGAAACAAACGTATCCCCATGGATTAGCTCCCGCTTTCTGGCGTGAGCGCCGCCTGTTTGTCATCGGGTCCGCCTTCGACCACGACCTTTCGGAACATTCCGCTGTCGGCGTGGTAGGAGAGATGGCAATGAAAGGCCCACTGCCCCTCGGCGTCCACTTCCGTCTCCATATGGACGGTCGTTCCCGGTGCCACGTTGACCACGTGTTTGATCGGATCCCACGCGCCGTTGCCGGTGTCGATGATCGACCACATCCCGTGCAGATGCATCGGATGGCTCATCATGGTCTCATTGACGAACTTGAAGCGGACGCGTTCGCCGTACTGAAGCCGTATCGGTTCGGCATCCGCGTACTTGATGCCGTTGATGGACCAGGTGTAGCGCTCCATATTGCCGGTCAGGCGCAACTCGATTTCCCGCGTCGCTTCCCGATCTTCGTACAGCGGTTTCTGCGCCTTGAGATCGGCGTAGGAAAGGAACTTTCCGCCGTTCGCGGCAGTGGGGGCGATGCCGCTGCCCGGCGCGTAAAAGGGATCTCCAGCATCCATTTTCATGCCGGCATGTGCAGAATGATCCATGCCCTCCATGGACATTCCTTCACCCATGGAATGCTCGCCGGCCCTATCGCCATGGTTCATCGCGCCATGATCCATGCCTTCCATGGATGTCCCGTCGGGCATGCGATGGTTCATACCGGCCATCGCGCCGTGATCCATGTCCTCATGGGCCATCCCCATATCCGCCATGGTCAGGAGCGGTGCATCCCGCAGCTCGGGCACTTCCGCGATCATGCCTTCGCGCGGTGCCAGTGTGCCTCGTGCGAAGGCCGTCCGGCCCATAGATTCCGCAAAGACGGTGAAGGCCTTATCTTCCCGCGGCCTGACGATCACGTCGTAAGTCTCCGCGACCGCAATCCGGAACTCATCGACGGTGACCGGCTGCACGTTGTTGCCGTCGGCCTGAACAACGGTCATCTTGAGGCCGGGAATCCGAATGTCGAAATAGGTCATGGCGGAGGAGTTGATGAACCGCAGACGCACACGTTCGCCGGGTTTGAAGAGGCCGGTCCAGTTCTGGTCCGGGCCCTTGCCGTTCATCAGCCCCGTAAAGCCCTGCAGGTCTTCGATGTCCGTGGGCATCATCCGCATTTCGCCCCAGGCGCGGCGGTCGGCAAGCGCCGCACCAAAACCCTTGTCTTCGGCGTCGTCAAAAAAATCAAAGAGCGTGCGCTGCTTACGATTGTAGTAGTCAGGCATCATCTTGAGATTGCGCATGATCCGGTTGCCGGAATGCGGGTGCGCATCGGTCAGCTGGATCACGTATTCCCGGTCGTAACGGAAAGGCTCCCGATCCTTGGACTCGATGATAATCGCGCCGTAGGCCCCATCGGGTTCCTGAAAGCCAGAGTGACTGTGGAACCAGTAGGTGCCGTTCTGGACGATCGGGAAGTTGTAGGTGAAGGTTTCACCCGGTGCGATACCTTGGTAGCTGATGTCCGGCACGCCGTCCTGCTGGTAGGGCAGGATCAGACCGTGCCAGTGTATCGAGGTCGGTTCGGAGAGATTGTTTGTCACATTGATAGTGACGTCTTCGCCTTCCTTGAAACGCAGCACAGGACCGGGCGAGGCGCCGTTGTAGCCGATCCCCCTTTTCGTGAAGTCGCCGGTATCAATCTCGATCGGATCGACCGTCAGGTTATAGGTCCCGGCCAGGGCCGGCAGCCCGCCCGACAGCGCGAACAGGACCGCGGCCCCGAGCAGCCCCGCCCGGCGTAATTTCATACTCATCATCTTGATCATCCTTAAAAGTGATTCCCGGACAGGCGCGGCCCCGCCTCGGGGGCGCGCCGTGCCCATCGGATCAGTGGGTCAGGTTGATTTCGCCCATCATCCCGGCGTCGTAGTGGCCGGGAACGTTGCAAGCGAATTCAAGCGTGGCATGTTCCGGAAAGGTCCAGACGATTTCGCCAGTCTGTCCCGGCTCAAGCAGCGTGCTGTTTGGATCGTCGTGCGCGCCGTGCCCCATCGATGCCTGCATCTTTTTTGCGGCATCCCAATTGATCCTGTCCGCTTCCAGCACCCCGTGCTCAACCATCATCATCATCTCTCCCTGATGGGCCATATGTCCCTTGGCGGTGCCGATATTGAACTCGTGCACGAGATCGCCTCCGTTCCTGATGACAAAGCGGACGGTTTCACCTTCCCGAATATCGATAGTTTCGGGCTCGTAGTAGTTGTCGTACATCGTGACTTCGATGGTGCGTGTCCTATCAGATGCGTTGCCGGGCTTGCCGATAGCCTCAACGCCAGCGTGTGTACCGGCGGCCAGGGCCGCAGTTGCAACAACAGGTAACGAAGCGGCCAGACCGGCAGCCGCAATGCCTTGCCTCACGAACTTGAAGTTCATGGTAAATCCTTACGGTTCTCGAGGGCGTTGGCGCACGACGCATGCGGTCAAGCGCGGACAACGCACTCATTTTTTGTGGAAAGGCCGGTTCACAGTTTCAACTTAAGATGTGAAAAGGAATCGGACCTGAAAACATGAATAAAGCCTGCCGACCCCAGTCGCCTCGAGGCCACTTGATAGGTTCAGAACAGACTTCGAGAATCATCAGGATCGCGGAGGAGGTGTCTCTGACTCGGGTTTAAGGCCCAAAACCAGCCTGTCCGAAGTTGGCGCGTCGATTGTAAGACTCCAGTCGACATTCACGACCGTCCACATATCGGACCGGAACGCAAATACAGAACAATGACTGGCCGTCATGCAGCATTGGCTCTGTTCACTGTCCGCCGGATGGCCGTGATCCGGCCCCGCAGGCGCACCGCGATCGGCATCGGCATGGTCATGCAAGGCTGCCCCGTCGGCTGGCTCCTGGGCATGAACGTGCGGAAAGGCATGCGCTGTCGCAAGAGGCACGACAACAAGCATCCAGACTGCAAGGAACATAATCATCCGGCGTATCATGCTATTGGTATGGGCCTTCCACTAACTGGAAGGTCAAGAGTTGCTTTCAACATACTCATTCGACGGTCGAACCCCGCATAACTCCGGCTGCCTTTAATGCAACCCACTGCACCCTCAAGCCCCCTCCCGCATATCGACCGCCGAGGCCGTATCGAAGAACTCATTGAACTCGACGATCTTCCCGTCCCGCATCCGGAAGAGATCGACCTTGTCGATGGCCACGAGATTGCCGGTGGACTTGTAACGAAAACCCACGTCGGCGTGGACGGCGACCAGGTCGTCCTGGGCGATCATGCGGTTGATGGCGTATTTCTCCAGGTCGTAGTCGGCGTGGATGCGCGCGATGTTCTCCAGCACCGCGCGGCGGCCGTGGCAGGGACCGGCGAAGCTGAAGTCTTCGCAGCGGGCGACGGCGTTGTAGCTGGCTTTGTCGTCGAAGAGGCTGACCAGGGGCTGGGGATCGCAGGCCGCGTAGGCGTCGTAGCAGCGCGAGAGCAGGTCCTTGTTGGCGGCGGCGGCGATATTGTTGGCGGCGGCCTCGTTGTTGGCAGAAACGCTTTTGCGCAGTGCATCCGCGGCAGACTCGGAACAGCTTGCCCCGGGCCGCCGTGCGCCGCCGTCAGCGGAGGTGCCATGCCCCCGGCTCAGTTCAGTGTTGGAGGGCGTGCCGGCGCGCTTCATCCAGGCGCGCAGGCCGGCGGAGTCGAAAAACTCCACGAACTCCACGATCCGGCCGCGCTGGAACCGGATCAGATCGCCGAGCTGAACCTCGGTCCTCTGGTCCGTCTCCTTGTGGCGGAGCAATCCGCCGGTAATGGCGAAGACCGAATCTCCATCCACCAGCATTTCGTAAACCTTGTAACTCTCCCAGGCGAAGATTTCGGAGATCGCGGTCAGGGCCTTGCGCGCGCCCTCGGGGCCGGAGCTGGGGCCGGCGAAATGCAGGAAACTCTCGGGCGCCGTGAAGCGGATCACCCCGTCATCAGCGAAGAGGTCGAGCAAGGGCGCCGCGTCGCCCCTGTCGTAGGCGGCATAGGCCAAACGCATGCTTTCCAGAACCCCGGGGTTCGCCGCCATTTCAGGTCTCCAGCGATGAGCGGATGACGGCAGTGTAACAGAAACGACTCATTCGGGCATTCTCTAAAGGTCTTTCCCGCATGAAAGGTGATCGCAAAGTTTCGCCGGAACCGCCGGGAGGGGGCACTCGGCAGGTCTTTTGTGACGGCCTCATGAAATCTCCCGCGCTTTCAGGCGCACTGCGCGGCGCCTCTTCATTGATAGTGGCCCCCGCGAGAAAACTCGGCCAAACTCCTGGGCGAAATCTTTAAGCCTTGCGACGGAGTCCGCACGCCCAATGCCCATGAACGTCCTCCTGATCACCGCCGACCAGTGGCGGGGCGATTGCCTCGGTGCGGTCGGTCATCCGCTGGTCAAAACCCCGGCGATCGATGCCCTGGCCGCCGAGGGCCTGCTGTTCCGCAATCACTTCTGCCAGGCCGCCCCCTGCGCGCCCGCGCGCGCGTCGCTGCTGACCGGGCTCTATCAGATGAACCACCGGGTCTGCCGCAACGGCACGCCCCTGGACGCCCGCCACGACAACATCGCCCTGGCCGCGCGGCGCCTGGGCTACGACCCGGTACTCTTCGGCTACACCGACAGCGCCGTCGATCCGCGCAGCTGCGATCCCGGCGACCCGCGCCTGCTGACCTACGAAGGCGTACTGCCCGGCTTTACCCAGCGCCAGCCCCTCGACGAAGCCTCGGAAGCCTGGTTCGCCTGGCTGCGCCGCAAGGGCGTAGACGTGCCCCACAAGGGCCTCGACATATACCTTCCGGCGGAAGGGCCGGCCGATCCGCCCGGCGGCGCGGCGGCGCGCTACCCCGCTGAGTTCTCGGAGGCCGCTTTCCTTGCCGAGCGTTTCCTGGACTACAGCGACGAGATGGGCAGCGCGCCCTGGTTCGCCCACGTCAGCTTCCTGCGCCCTCATCCGCCCTTCATCGCGCCCGAGCCCTACAACCGCATGTACGACCCGGACAGCCTGCCCGACTTCGTGCGCGCCGGAAGCCTGGAGGACGAGGCCACGAGCCACCCCTTTCTGGCCCACGTCTTCGAGAGCCAGGCCAAGTCGAGCTTCGTCGCAGGCGCCCAAGGACTGACCCGGGACTGGGACGATGCCGCCCGGCGTCAGATCCGCGCCAGCTACTACGGTCTGATCTCGGAGGTCGACGCCCAGATCGGGCGGATCCTCGATCACCTCAGGGCCAGGGGGCTCTATGACGAGACGCTGATTGTCCTGACCACCGACCACGGCGAGATGGCCGGCGATCATCACCTCTTCGGCAAGCTGGGTTACTTCGATCAGGCCAACCACATTCCCCTGATCATCCGCCATCCCGACGCCGAGGACGTCAGGGGCCGGCAGGTCGAGGCCTTCAGCGAGGCCGTCGATGTGACGCCGACGATCCTGGATTGCCTGGACGCCCGCATTCCGCGCGCCATGGATGGCCGTTCCTTGAAGCCCTTTCTGGAAGGCCGAACCCCGGCCGACGCGCGCAGCGAGGTTCACTGGGAGTTCGATTTCCGCGAGGTCGTCAACGGAACAGCTCAGGACGCCCTCGGCCTGGCGCTCGACGACTGCAGTCTCGCCGTGATCCGCGACACGGCCTTCAAGTACGTCCACTTCACCGGCCTGCCGCCCCTGCTCTTCGACCTCGCCGCCGATCCCGCCGAGCTCAAAAATCTCGCCGGGGATCCGGCCCACCAGGGCACACGCCTGCGCTATGCGGAGAAGCTGCTTTCCTGGCGTGCGCGGCATCTCGACCGCACCCTGACCGGCCTGGAACTGACCCCCGAGGGCGTGCGCGGCAGCCTGTGAGGGAGCCGAAACGTCCGCTGTGACATTTGTATGTCATAACGATGGGATAACTCGGGATTTCGGGGGATAAAAACCGCCAAAACGAAATGGATAATCCCGGTTCTGCGGCGAACAGGTTTAGGCAGCGGCGCGGCCGTCCTGAGCGGCGCGGACCTGTTCCAGGGCCTCGAGAATGACCTGAGGCCCGGCGCCGGGCAGATGGGCGTTCTCGCTGAGATAGCGCCGCCAGAGCCGCGCGCCCCGCTCGCCGTTGAAAAGGCCCAGGATGTGGCGCGTCAGGTGCTTGACCGGCACGCCCCCGGACGCCAGCTTTTCGGCGTAAGGCATGAGATTCATTACGATTTCCGGACGCGTCGCAACCGGACGCGTGCTCCCGAAGATGCGCTGATCGGCCTCGGCAAGAATGTAGGGATCGTGATAGGCCGCACGTCCGATCATGACCCCATCCACCCGTTCCAGATGCCCGAGAGATTCGTTCAGATCCTGCACGCCGCCGTTCAGGACGACCGCCAGATCCGGAAAATCCTCTTTCAGACGATAGACCACATCGTAGCGCAGCGGCGGGATTTCGCGGTTTTGCTTGGGACTCAGGCCGCTCAGCCAGGCCTTGCGCGCATGAATGATCACCGTCGTGGTGCCGACCGCCACAAGTTTCCCAACAAAATCAGAGAGTTCCGCATAGGAGTCCTGCTCGTCGATCCCGATCCTGGTCTTGACCGTCACCTCGATCGGCGCCCGGCGCATGGCCTCGACACAGCGCGCCACGAGATCGGGCTCCGCCATCAGGCAGGCGCCGAAACGCCCGCGCTGCACCCGGTCGCTCGGGCAGCCGACATTCAGGTTGATCTCGTCGTAGCCATAGTCCGCCGCCGCACGGGCGCAGGTTTCCAGATCGTCCGGATCCGAGCCGCCGACCTGCAGCGCCACCGGATGCTCGCTCGGATCAAAGACCAGAAAACGATCCCGGTCCCCATGCACGATTGCGCCCGCGGGAACCATCTCGCTGTAGAGCAGGGTCCGCTGGGTCAGCAAGCGATGGAAGACCCGGCAATGGCGATCCGTCCAGTCCATCATCGGGGCAACAGAAAGTATTTTTTCTTTATATTTCAATTATTTATGATACCCTTCAATGGACTAGAACGCGAACGTGTGCACTTAAAATTGGCTCTGTGTGCACCACTTTGGCCCTCTTTTGATCTCCTTGTGCACAGATATTGCACACGAACACCTGGAGTGAACACGCGTGCCGACAATCACAAAACTACCCTCCGGCAACTGGCGCGCACAAGTCCGCCGCAAAGGCGGTTATGCGTCGGACAGCTTCAAGCGGCGAAAGGACGCTGAGGAGTGGGCCCTCGCAACAGAGCGCTGCATCGACCAGGGAATCGCGCCCAAACCCCGCCGCAAAGGATCCGTGAGAACCTTCGGAAGCTTGATCGACCTGCATTTACGGGACTTGCACGAGGTTGGCAAGCCAGTGCGGCGGTCGAAGGCAGCCGTCATGAAAGCCCTCAGACTGACTCTTGGAGGTGTTCATATCCCCAAACTCGATCGTGCGCGCCTTATCGAATATGGCAAAAAACGCGCAAGACAGGGTGCCGGACCGGCGACATTGGCAATCGATTTCTCCTTTATCCGAACCATTCTCTCCCACGCAGCGGCTGTTCATGGGATTGATGTCGCCACGGAAGATGTCCGCCTCGCCCGTATCGCGCTCACGCGTCTGGGGCTTATTGGCAGGTCAGTAGAGCGGGACCGGCGGCCGGACCCGGATGAACTTGACGATTTGATCGAGCATTTCGAAAGCAATCCGCGTCAAATCATTCCAATGGGACGCATCATCCGCTTTGCGGTCGCCACCGCGCTGCGGGAGGAAGAAATCTGCCGGATCGAATGGTCCGATGTGAACATGAAAAAGAAAACGGTCCTGGTCAGAGATCGAAAGGACCCCAGGAACAAGGAGGGAAACCATCAGAAGGTCCCGCTTCTAAACCTGACCGGATACGACGCCTGGCAGGTCGTGCTAGAGCAACGCATCATCACGGGCGGCAAAGGCCGTGTCTTTCCTTACAACAGCAGATCGGCCGGGACAGCATTCCGGCGCGCCTGCAAATACCTGGAAATCGACGACCTTCATTTCCATGACCTGCGGCATGAAGCAACCAGTCGACTCTTTGAGGCCGGCCTCTCAATCGAGAGAGTCGCGCTCGTGACCGGTCACAAGGATTGGAAGATGCTGAAACGCTACACCCACATCAAACCGGAGGAGCTTCACAAGCTTCAGAAAGACAAACAACTCAGCCTTGACGAATACATTAGCATGCTCACGAGCGACGCTATCCTGGAAGCCGGGGATCAACCCGCAAGCTTGGCGTCCCAGGGGTCATGACAGGATTTGCGAGCTGCCTGTCGAGTCTCTGGTTGAGCCTCAAAAATCCACCGTATGGAATCCCGCGCCCGCAATCACACGGCGTTCTTAAGTGTTTGTCCCGCTTTGAAGCGCACGGATTTGGAGGCTTTGATCTTAATCGCATCGCCAGTCCGCGGATTGATGCCCTTACGGGCAGCACGTTTCGCAACGGAAAAACTCCCAAAGCCAACCAACTGGACGCGCTGGTTCTTTTTCAGGGAGCTGGTGATGGTACCGATCAGGCCGGAAAGGGTTTCATTGGCCGCCGCCGCCGAGCAGCCGGTCCCGGCTTGAATGACCCCAATCAGATGCTGCCGGTCGCTGACACCGTCAGGTGTTGCTTTATGCTTCCGGACCGGCGTCTTGGCTGCCTGAACTTTCTTGGGAGCGGGTTTCTTAGGCGCAGCTTTTTTCGCTACGGCTTTCTTAACTGGTTTCTTGGCCATCAGATATGCTTTCGCTGTGTTTTTATCGGCTGTTACAAGAGATAAGCCGCGAATCGGCGCAAGGTCAAATTACGGCCGTTTCAATCCCTTAGGGTGTCCGACGGACTGTTGAAATGAGAGTGGCTTTTGACCAACAGGAACAGAGGACGACACTTCTCACTTTATGCGTCATACAGCATAAATTTGTTTTATTAGACTTGGCGCATATATTGTTTTTATGCTCTAAATCCGATATTGTGCTTTTATCGGATATAGGGCATAGTCATATCATGACAAATGTAGCCAGAGATCCCAGGCAACTCGGAACGGCCATACAGCGCGCCCGCAAAAAACTTGGCTGGAATCAGACAAAACTCGGCGAAAAAGCTGGTTTGCGACAAGAGACCATATCGCTTGTCGAGACGGGCAATCCAGCCGCCAAACTAGAGACTATTCTCGCAGTGCTCGCTGCTCTCGACTTGGAGTTTAGAATCGTCCCTCGAACGAAGGGAAGTGCTGCCGATATCGAGGATATCTTTTGATGGCGCGCCGACGCCAACTCGCCCCCCTGAATGTCTATTTGAACAACCGTCTTGTCGGCCATTTAACTAGGTCAGGCCATGGTGCCATCAGCTTTCAATATGACGGGAACTGGCTGGATTGGCCACATACCCTACCCGTTTCCTTGTCTTTACCGCTCCGTGAGACGGCATATCACGGTGAGGCAGTTGTTGCCGTGTTCGAGAACCTGCTTCCCGATGTCGAGGCGCTTCGAAGAACAGTCGCTGAAAAGGTCGGCGCACGAGGGACGGACGCTTACAGCCTGCTTTCCGCTATCGGCCGCGACTGCGTCGGCGCATTACAGTTTGTCGCAGACGATGCGGAACAGCCCGGCGTTGCGGCAGCAATTGAAGGCGAGACATTGAACGATGCTGCGATAGAACGCCTGCTACAGAATCTTGCGCAAACGCCTTTGGGACTCACGCGCGAAGATGACTTCCGCATTTCCGTCGCCGGTGCACAGGAAAAGACTGCTTTACTTTGGCATGAGGGACGCTGGAAAAAGCCGATCGGCACGACGCCAACCACACATCTCTTTAAGACGCAGATTGGTGTCTTGCCGGAAGGCGTCAATCTCTGTAACAGCGTCGAAAACGAGTACTATTGTCTCAAGCTTGTCGAAGCATTCGGATTGCCCGTCAACAGGGTCGAGATAAAAACCTTCGGGTCGACAACAGCCTTGGTCATCGAGCGCTTCGATCGAAGATGGACAAAGGATGGACGTCTGCTGCGTCTGCCTCAGGAAGACTGTTGCCAAGCCCTGTCGGTTCCGCCGACGGTCAAGTATCAGAACCGAGGCGGCCCTGGAATGGTGGATGTTATCAAACTTTTCAGGGGAAGTGACACACCCGCGGCAGATCAGGAGATTTTTCTGAAGGCGCAACTGCTATTCTGGTTACTCGGTGCCACCGATGGCCATGCCAAGAACTTCAGCCTCTTCCTAAATCCCTCTGGCAGTTACCGCATGACACCGCTTTACGACATTTTGACGGTCCAACCGAATTTCGATGCACGCGAAATCGAACCAAGGCAATTCAAGCTCGCCATGTCCGTTGGTAAAAACCGCCACTATCGCGTAGATGAAATTCAGCGAAGACACTTCGAACAAACTGGTGCATCAGCAGGAATGCCCAAAGCAACAGTCCAAAGAGCGATCGACGAAATCGAGGCATCAGCCCCGGTGGCTATCTCGAAGGTCGAGAAAGACCTTCCAAAGGATTTTCCGGAAGCAATCCACTGCTCGGTAAGCAAAGCGATGCAAACGCGCCTAGCGCAGCTACGAAAAGGTAAAAATGTTGGATAAAGCTGCCAGACTAGTGTGATGTTTCTGAAGTTCGCCGCATAATATGCGGCGAATTTAAGAGACTGAATCACACTAGATTCAATGAGTTAGTATCCCGAATCTGAAATTCAATGAAGTGAATTTCAGATTCGGGATACTAGGGTTTCTTAGCTTTTCCTCCCGTCGCTTGAGTTGTATAAATATAAATTGAATCAACCTTTTATGGACCGTCCGATCAAGATGATGAAATTCAGCCTCGATCATCTGCCACCCAAGAAGCAGAAAGAGCTGGAGAGGGTTGTTGAGCTTTGTCACGTTAACCGGCGGGCCGAATGCGATACGATTGCGCATGATCAAATTGAGCTTCAAACGCCACCGGTTCCCGCCTGAAGTCATCCGCCACTCCGTGTGGCTTTACGCTAGGTTCACTTTGAGTTTTCGGGACATCGAAGACCTGTTGGCGGAGCGAGGTTTGGACATTTCCTATGAGACTGGGTTCTGTCGCAAGTATTAAGCAAAGCCAAAGTTTACCTGTAGAGTAGGCGCAATTATCCTGCGAGTTCAGCGAACTGAAAGAATCCTGACTTGTCCGCTTTGCAAAGTTGGTTTTTGCGAATCATCTGGGCCACTTCAATACCGTCTAGGGTCGCGGCGGCAGATTTGAATGATTTGAACCCACCCATTGGACAGATCCGTTTTCTGATAAATCTATGATCCCTTGACCGGCAGATGAATGCGGAGCAATCATCGAGAGGGGTGTTCGACGATGTTATTGAGATATTTGGATCTGATGATGTCAATCTGAATTGGGCAACCAAACCGAGCCAAAGTCTTGTTAGGGCTTTGTCACGTTACCCGGCGGGCCGAATGCGATACGATTAGCGCATGATCAAATTGAGCTTCAAACGCCATCGGTTCCCGCCCGAAGTCATCCGCCACTCCGTGTGGCTTTACGCTAGGTTCACTTTGAGTTTTCGGGACATCGAAGACCTGTTGGCGGAGCGGGGTTTGGACATTTCCTATGAGACTGTCCGCCGCTGGTTCTTGAAGTTTGGAACGCCAATTGCTGCAAACCTGCGCCGCATCCGACCCAATGCCAGCGATCACTGGCACCTCGATGAAATGGTGATCGTGATCCAGAGGGGGCGCTATTGGCTCTGGCGCGCAGTCGACAATGAAGGCGAAGTGCTGGACTTCCTTGTCCAGAGGAAGCGAGATGCGAGGGCCGCGAAGAAGCTCATGAAAAAGCTGCTCAAAAAGCACGGCTTCGCGCCAAGCAAGATCATGACGGACAAACTTCGGTCTTACCCCGCGGCCTTTCGAGCCATTGGCCTTGTGGCAGAACATGATCGCAGTCTGAGAGCGAACAACAGGGCAGAGAACTCGCATCAGCCGGTCCGAAGACGCGAGCGTAAAATGCAAAGGTTCAAGTCACCCGGATCGGCCCAGCATTTCCTCTCCATCCATGCGGCGACATATAACACCTTCACTCATCAACGCCACCTCAACCGACGATCCTACTTCAAAGAGCTCCGAACCGCAGCTTTCGGTGTTTGGGCGATTGCCGGTGCCGCCACCTGATCTTGGGCGTGGCCGATCAAACTTTCGGATCCGGAGTTAACGTGTCAATGCCGCCTGGAAACATGGCAGAAAATCCTCGCTAAACCGTATCGGATGCCAAAGCACCACTTTACATTCGCCAACGGACACGTGTTGTTCGACCCTGAAGAACTCTGTAAGGACCTTGCAAAGACTGCGCGATCGGTTCTCGCATCTTGGCCTCCATTATCCGATGACGAGCGAGCATCACTTCGGTATGGCCTTGCGATTCAACACGATAAAACAATGGGTTATCTGGAAAAACACCTCACCATGCATGCCCGTTACCATGCAATCGGTTTGATACACCTTGTTCTCGATCTTCTTGTTCGCCAGTGGGACGGTTATGCGGTCGATGGCGGAAAGAGTCTAACTCGAGTGTTGGCCTCAACCGAGTGCCCTGAGGATGTGAGGACGCTGATACAGCGGCTGCTGTCACCGTGTGAAACCTACGAAATGGTCGATATAGCTGCAAAGCTCTGCGAGCGTATCTTTGAAATGACCGGGGGACCTGTAAACTTCCATAATGGAGGCATACCCAGATAGGAAGTGCGAGGTTCAACTTACTCATACATGGAACCAGCCAGTTCCTTAGGGTGTCATTTCGCCCCCTCCTGCAACTGACCCCTATATGGCGGCACTCGAGAAAGCGAGTGTTGAAGGCGACATAGAACCCTTTGCTCAACTTCTCACCAGGATTATTGAAGAAAGTAAGAGTTAGACTGGATCTGGTGCATCACTCGTAGCAGGGCAGTCAGTAGACGACTAAGGACTATCGCGACCGGTTGGAGGATCTGGGCATCATCGCCTCCATGAGCCGCAAGGGCAATCCGCGAGACAATGCTGTTGTGGAAAGCTTTTTCTCAAGCCTGAAGAACGAGCTGACCCATCACCGCAGTTTCATCAACCAGCACCAGGCCAGAAGCGAAATCGTCGGCACCATCGAGATCTTCTTTAACCGAAACCGAGCCCACGCGACCCTGCACTACACAAGCCCGGTCGCCTACGAGGAAATGAGCAATACTGCTCGACTTAAATGTCCGAAAAATACGGGCTAGCTCAACCTGACCCCGGTCATGGCTCGGATTACATGTTATTGTTAACAGTATTTAACCACTACAGATCTGCTTACAACCTCGAGAGTTGCAATATCGTCGCTGTCCAGAAACTGGTAATGTAAGTACGGATGATCGCTCGGTATTTCCGTTTCGTATAGTCTTCCAAGAGCTAACTCCAGAAAATTTGTACTCTCAGTTACTTTACAAAATGATGATATTACATTGGCATCGTTGTCTAAAACACGAATTACATCGGGAAAAGCAAGTGTAATTTGTGATTCATTCCAGGCTAAAATCGTTACAATAAGAGAGCTATCTAACTTTTTATATGATTTCAGATCAGCGTCGTCCAAACCAACCTTGGTGTCTACGATCTTTCTTTCCATTTAATTTGCTCCAGGAAATTTTTCACCTGGCAAGAACCCAGTACCTTCCCCCGGCTTATAGCCAGACGGTTTAATTTTAATCACGTTTTTCTTGTTATTCCAACTCTTGGAAGAATCTATTCGGGTCTCGACGTGATAATGTTGTCCATGATGCCGAGGAGAATATGTTTCACCGGGTTTACGGGAATGCTGTTCAGGTCGGATACGAACTTTATCACTCGGATGTATTCTACCTTTCGAATCTCTTGGTAGACTAGGCATGAGATCATTGGGGTTTTTAGGGAATCTGTTGACGTTACCTGAGCGGCCACCACCAGATCCGCCGCCGCCTGCGCCACTACCACCAGCTCCGCCGTTGCCGCCAGATCCTTCATTGCCACCACCATTATGTGCGCTGTGCTTAGGGTTTTGCTTGGGATCGGGTCCGGTTGGAGGTTTCTTATTGGCCCGGTTAGCGTTTGTCAGCATACGCATGGCTCTGCTGGCAAACGCCGCCATCCTGCCGATCGGCAGCCCTGTCCCTAAAAGTGCAGCCTCAGCGACAACATTCCAATCGACACAGCTCCAGTCCCAATCGTTCTGAGAGGCTTGCCAAACTGCGTTAAGCCCGCCTGTGACTCCTCCCTTGCCTAATTGAATTAAGAGTTCGCCTGTCGGATCGATACGGTTTATCGGGTTCCCCGAGACGTAGCCATAGGTATTCAGCCCGCCTGCCAGTCCGATGGGGTCGACCTGCAGGTAGCGGCCACTGGCCGGGTCGTAGTCCCGGTAGTAGTTGTAGTGCAGGGGCTGGACCAGGCTGGCCAGGGCGCGCCCGCTCTCCAGGTCCTGGATCTGCCCCGGAAAGCGCAGGTCCAGGTCCTCGGAACCCACGACACTGGCCTCGCCCCCAAAGGGCGTATAGGCCGCATCCCAGATCACCGTGCCCGCGTCCCCGGTCATCTTCTTGGGGGTGCCCAGATGATCCCCGTGCACATAGGCCGCGCCGCTGAGCGCATTGGGCACAAAGCGAACGGAATCCGCTACTGCTATATGGCTCTCGCCCTCGTAGACCAGACGCACCGCATCGGCCGATGCGGTTCCTTCGTTGCCGTTGTTCCGCAGTTCGATGCGATGGTTCTGCCCCGGCTCCAGCGTAAAGCTGCCCAAAGGCATCCAGCGGCCACCATTGGTCTTTTGGTTATAAACGACGTCCGTGCTGCCGCCCGCGTGATGCACCTGATAGGCCGCCTGCTCTGTCCGACCGGAATAGTCCGTCCAGCGCGTGTAAAGCCGGTAGGTACCCGCTTTGCTGATCACGGGCGTCCAGGTGAACATTTCCCCCACCGCCGGAGCGTCCTGACGTACGTAATCAGGTCCCCAGAAACGTCCACCGCTTGTTGCGGTTGCGGCGCCCCAGGCGCCTGTGGAACTGGCCTCGGGGTCCGTATTATCGATCACGATGTCCGTCGATTCCGGACCGGGTTGCGGCACAAAGCGGGCCACGTCGACAGAGGCAAAGGAGCCGCCTGTATTGCGTACTTCAACCCGGTGACTCTGCCCCGGCTCCATCAGATAGGTGCCGAGCGAAACCCAATCCCCCCCGTTGACCTGGTGGGACTTCACCACATCGCTGCTGCCGCCCGCGTGATGAATTGTATAGGTCACCGAATCCGAATAGGTCGGCCAGTGTGCCCAGTTCATATAGACCCGGTAGTAGCTCGCCGCAGTCAGATTGGGCGTGTAGGTAAAGACATCTCCAGGTGCCGCAGGATCTTGGCGGGCAAAACTTCCTCCCCAGTAGGCTTGAGAATCATTTGTTGGGCTGCGCGGAACCCAACTGCCGATCTTTGAGGTCTGTGTCGCATCCTCATCATCGATCCAGATCTCCTCGGCCAGGGCAGTCGAGGTGTCGCGCAGGTAGCGGATGGCGTCCGCCACCGCGTTCTGCCCGGTGTTCAGGTTCGACAGTTCGACCTGATGCTCCTGCGACGGATCCAGGTAATAACTGCCGATATAGTACCACTGGTTCGCCCGGTCCTGCTGGTTGACCGTCGCCGCCGTACTGCCGTCACGGTGGACCACGGTAAAGATTGCAGAGTCTGCAAAACTACTGTGCGCCGGCGCTTGCGTGTAGACCCGGTATTTGCCTGCCTCCGGCACCGCAGCCGGCCAGATAAAGCGGTCCGTCACAGCCGCCGCATCCTGCCGGATGTAATCCCTGCCCCAAAAATTTTCCGCTGTCTTTTTGACCCATGTCCCGGTGTAACTCGCACCCGGGTGGTCGTTGTCAACGATGGTTTCCAGCGCACCGACTTCATCGACCTCGCCCGAGAGGGTCACGCCATGCCCGGCCCCGTCCTGCAGCCCGTAAGTGCCCAGCAGCTGCCACTCACCCCCGCCTTCGCGCTGATCCACTTCTATGGGCGTGGTTCCATCCGCATGAGTGACCTCATAAGTCACCCTGCTCGCACGCCCCGCAATCCCAGCCGGCCACTTCACATAGACCTGATAATCCCCATTGGAGGGTAACGCCGGCTGCCAGGAGTA
>CANMQP010000007.1 GCA_947500035.1 uncultured Kiloniellaceae bacterium
TGTAAGACGAAACCTCATAGTGATAGGTCGTCGTCGGACGGCCATCCACATATCCAGGATTACCTGGGTAAACAACTCCGGTCAGGCGGCGCCCGCTCTCGTAAAGATAGTTATAGCGCTTACCGTCAGGGTCGATGACAGCGGAAATCGCGTCGTCGTTCGTATCAGGAGTGGTCCCATACTCTAAAGTTATGGTCCGGCCATAACTGTCGGTAACGGACCCGAGATCCCAACCCGAATTAATACGCGTCATGACCTGTTCATAGCCGTTGGCATAGGCTATGCGCAGCAATCCGCCTCTGTCCTCGCTATAGGTCTCCGTAATATCGTGACCGAGTTTCAGCTCCCAGGTTCCCGCAACTCTGGTCAGGGTGGCATCGATGTCACTGTCGGGAATATAATTGTCATGGCCACCGCCCGTCGGCGTGAAACGCAAGACCTGACCTTCCGGGCGGTGCACGTCTATCCAGTCCGGTGAATTGTGAAAATTTCCCTCAAAGGTCAGAAACCGCACAAAGTTATGACGCCACCCCCGGCCGAGCGGGCCTCTATAACGAGTCTGGCTATTGTAATAGCGCACGAACTGCAGGCTGTTGGCGCCCGATGTTGCGAAATCGACGACCTGTTCGAACTTGTTGCCCGAGGGAATCGAGACCGGATTGCCGGCCGCCGCTGTTCCCTTAGGACCAACACCACCACCGGCGGCGGTACATGTCGGGCCTAGAGCCTTGGGGTCCGGCTCTTCTTCAATACAGCCTGTCTCAACAGAATTATCCTCGACGTAGCCTACCGGGCATACAGCCGAGATCGGATCTCTGTAAACAGCTCCACAGCAAAAGCCCTGTATGAGGCAAAACATCGAATCTAACGACTGACCAGGTACGGCCGTCAAGAATGTAATCCGGCTAGGAAACATCGCTACAACAGCCTGACAGGCAAGATCAGGCGTTGCGTGTTCGACGCCTGCAGGGTCTTCCCAGGCGGCTTTGGCTGTTGTCGTATATGAAAGAGAAAAAAGAAGTGCGGCGAAAAGTCCCGGAAAAACCCTGCGCATTAATCCCCCCGGATTGACTGACCCAGAACAGGCAGTAGAAGAAAATTTATGCAATCCTAGGTTACTCAACCAACAGGCGCAATAGCTTATTCGACAGAACGTCCCGGATCAACGCCGTCACACGCCGCAAACAGCAGGCTTACCGCAAGCCCGCGGCCCTATTGCCAGCTCTCAATATCCTCGGCATCGCCCGACCCGCCCTCACGCTTGTCAGCGCCATACGTCAGAATATCGAACGCCCCATGCCGGCCCGGAGAGCGGTAAATATAAGCAACACCCCAGGGGTCGGCCGGGACCACCGTCTTGCGCAGATAGGGGCCGTTCCACGTCACGACATCGGAGGGGGCCTCGACTAAAGCCTTAAGACCTTGTTCTGAATTAGGATATTTCCCGACATCGAGCAAATACAGCTCAAGCGCCGTCGCGAGCTGCTCGATCTGCGTCTTGGCCGTCTTGCTCTTGGCCCCTTCCAGATAACCAACAACGCGCGGACCAACAATGCCAGCCTAGAAGGCTCGCATGTTGAAAGCGAAAGGCTACCTGAGGAACCTCTGTTCTCTGAAAATCAAAGACCCAGTCGTTAGAGCTCCTGGTCAATTGCAAAAGATCAAACGGCCAACTTTTTTCGTTTCCATACATCCGTTAATTGAATCGAGGTAAAAGAATCTGCTCAAAGCACTGCTGCAAAAGAACGACCAGTGGGTTATTTATAAAGTACAGTTCTCAACCTTCATTGCTTGACTGATTCCCTTGACGAAAGCTTCGGACAACTGCTGACAGAAAAAGGCCAGGCATGGTAAACCATCAGAGTAATTGCGATCCCGAACGGCGTGTGCGACAGACCGGAAATCTACAACAACTCCATCAACCGGGCGGCTCGGCTTAACTCCGCTTCTGCATCATTGTAGTACTCCGATGCCTGCTGCACCGACTTGTGTTGCGACTGCTGCATCGCCTCGGCTAAGGGTATTCCATCCCTCGCTGCCTGGGTGAGATAACCAGCTCGCAATCCATGCGCGCTGTAGTCGCTGGGTTCATAGCCGGCGATCTTAAGTCGTCGTTTGATCATATGATTGACGCCGGCGGGAGTCATGGCGCGTTCAGAAACATTCTCCCATCGATCGATGTGACGAAAGACCGAGCCGTCCTTGATATCTTCGCTCCCCATCCAAACAGTCAACGCGTCCACCGGTCGCCCAATCAGCTTAACTTGTGCCCCATCCTCCGCATCGGAGGTCTTAGTGCGGCCAAGTTGAATTGTCATACAGGGGAGCATTCGGCTTCCCGGATCCGTGGGGTCCGCCGGCACCGAGTCTTCTGCGATCAGTTGTTTAACCTTAAGGGAGGCAAGTTCGCTCCGCCTTCTTCCGCCCGACCCAAAGGCGGCCAACAGCAAGGCACGATCTCGCAGAGCCGCGGGTCCGCCATCAGTGCAGGTGTCCAAGAGATCTTCCAGAATGTTGCGGGTAATCGCCCGTCGGCTATTTCGAGCCCGTGGCCGATCTGCTGCCTTGGCCGCGCGTTTAACCGCCTCTTTCAGACTTGGTGTAGCAAAAGGTCCCTTCTCTCCCCGGATCCGGTGCAACGTCGCCCAAGAAGAAAGCCGTCGGCGCACCGTTGCCGGCGCCTGCGGTCCGTCAGTCCGGAGCAATCCACGCGCTCTCAACTGGGTTTCAACATCCTCCGGCATACCATGGCTCGGATCCCGCGCACGCTCACTCGCGTCGTAGAGATGATGTGCCACAAATTTTAAGGCAAGAGACTCAGACGCAGGCCAAGAGAGGATCTGTTTGGTTGCTGCCAAACACCAGGCTTCCAGATAAGCGAGATCTGAGGTAAGCGCCCGCAGAGAGTTTTCGGGCGTCCCCTTGCGTGCCAGGTGCTTCAGGGTGTTGAGGTCGGCTTCGGTCAGGAGATCCGCAACCAGATCCTGGCGCTCAAAAGAGACAACAGAAATCAAAGACCCAAGACGGTCACTGACATCGCCTGCTTGATCTTTCATATCTTGCTCCACAATCGGCCGCTAGAACGATTTCAAATAAATGCCAGAGCGCGCGGCGCCCCTACCAGCGGCGCTCAACTTTGATAGCATCGAAGGCCTTGTCGGTAGACACCAAGGCGCAGTTTTCCAGCCGGCTTTGTGCTGCCAGCAGACGATCCCAGGGATCACGATGGTCCCAGTCCAGATGAGCGGCATATTCCGCATGCTCGTGGGTGATCGCCAGGTCTTCCACGGCATTGCGCCGGAGCGCCGCCCTCAGTTCCTGCGGCGGCAGCTCAATGCGCCTGCGCCGCGCTTTGATCTCGAGTTCGTAAATGGAAACGGCGCTGACCACGACAGTCTGCGCTTTGTCGAGAATCAATTCCCGCGCCGCCTCTGAAAGTCTTGGGTTTCCGGTCATCCACCAATAGACCGCATGGCTGTCGAGCAGCAGCTTCATTCAGTTTGCGGCTTTCCGACCCAGATCCCGACTTCGTCTGTATAGTCTCCGGCCTCGATCGCCGCCTGTTCCGGATCTTCGTCATCAAAGAGATCTTCGGGCAGTTTCAGGTGTTTGAGCGGAGCCGCCTCCCGACGGGCGCTCGCGTCCGGGGGCATCAGCCGTGCCTGCGGTTCCTTGCCTTTGGTGATCAGAATCTCCTCACCTTCCCTGGCCCGCTCCAAGAGCTCGGAAAAATGCGCCCGGGCTTCAGAAACCTTGTAGGATGCGCCAGACATAGCGGTTCCTTTCTCTGCGCGATCTGTAGCTCCAGATCATCATAGCAGGTCTTTATAAAACGTACAACATAGATGGTCATATCACTTACGATAAGGGTTAACTATCGTAAGCGATGGATTCGATATTCAGGTATTTATGTTTAAAATCAACGCTTTATTGAGCTTCAGGATGTTGATTTCTACCCGATTCTAGGGGGCAAACGTATTCATCATCACCACAAACAGATTTTTCCAGATCGCGAGATCAATCAGGTTAGGTGATTCTGGATTGTTTTTGCTCTCTTTGTGCACACACACTGCACATGAGCACCGATAACCTATTGAGAAATATTGATTTTATATCCAGTCCATCATGGGGGCAACGGACAGTCTATGTGATTGAAATTCCGACATTCTTATCTTCGGTTTCTTGTCACGCGCATCATCCACGCTCCGCTCTACCGCAATCTGCTTCGTTCCGATGGTCCTGCAGATAACGCAGAGTTCGGCCCAACACAAGAGCCACCCTACCTTCGAAGTATCCCCACGATCCACCCCTGGAACCTCGGCGCGCAGGCCCTCAGACCGCCGGAATCTTTGTCAAAAACTGGGTCAAAAACTGGCCAATGACCGTACACAACTATTTTTGAACCCTGCAGCCGCCTGGTCCGACTCACTTCCGATGAGCAGTGTAACTGCCCTTCAAACGAATGGCGTCGGGCAGCTAACGCCTTATCCGTCTCAAGCCAGAACAACCACAGGGAACACAGCATGCAAGCCAAGAAGTATGGCGCTCTCCTGATCGCACTCGGCCTGATTGGCGGATCCGGCGTCACCACCTCTCGTGCTCAGGCGCCAGCAGATGCCTGCTATGTCATCCCGGTTCCGGCCGCATGTGCCGACCCGCTCCTGAAGGAACTCTTGAGCCGGATCGATTCATTGCAAGACGACGACAAACAAGAGCCAAAATTCGCACTGATCGACAAGCTGATACAGCATGGCTACCTGGACAGCGCCCTCAAGATAACCCGCCGGATGGAAGAGAGCAGGTTGAAGAGCACCAAACTCCTGATCCTCGGCACCTTATATGCGGAGCAGCGGGACTATGCACAAGCCTACGAGACTTTAGATCTTCTGAGCGACCCTGAACACACGCGCAGCCTGCAGACCTCCATCGTCAGAGCTTTCGTTTCCGACGGCGAAGTCGAACCAGCCTTGCTATTGGTCAAGGAAGCCGGCGACGAAACTTTGTCCGATAGTTTCCAGGCCAGTCTGGTCCATCGCTTCGTGCGCGAAAAACGCCTTGAGCTGGCGTGGCAGAACGTTCAGGAGATCAAGAGATCAAGTCTGCGAAACGGCACACTTGCCGAGCTCGCCTTCGGACAATTCCGCCAACAACAATTTTCTGACGCCCTGCGTACGCTCGAGGCGATAGACGATCCGGCGCTCCAGACGCAGTTCTACGCGCAGTTGGGTATCCTGGCTCATAACCTGGAAAAGACCCAGGAAGCGAACAGCCTCTTCAACAAAGCTCTGGAGACGCTCTCGCGACTTGAAGACGCGGCGCATGAAAACACTGATCACGTGCGACGGACAATCGTTCCCATGTTGCAGGGTTCGGACAGACTGGAACAGGCACAGCGCGTGGCGGAAAGGATCGACGAACCCTATGACCGGCTCATAAACCTGGCCCAGATCGCAGCTCAATACGCGCGGCAAGGCGAACCGCAAAAAGCGAGAGATCTCTTCACCAGAAACCTCGCCGAAATGTCGCAGATCAGTGACCCTCATCTGCGCGTTGAGTCCGTGGGTTGGCAAACGCAGTCGATGATGGATTCCGGATTCACCGATGAAGCCCTGGAGGCGGTTGCGCAGATTGAGGATCCAATCGGCAAAGATACTGCCCAGGAAAGGCTTGGCCGGATTGCGCTCAGCCGGAAAGAATACGGCCTGGCGGAAGAAATCCTCAATGGAATTGAATCGGAGAGCCGCAGGCTCGTCGGCTTAATGACTATGGCCGCCCTTACCATCGGCGTCAAAGGACAAGAAGACCTGCCGTATCGCTTGGCGGATACCACAGAGGCGGCGCTCGAAATGGATGACCTGGAAGGCTCCGGCGAAGTCCTCGGTTATCTCATCGAGACGCGGCTGAGGCTCAAACAGTTTGAAAAGGTGCAAAGCCTGATTAACTGGTACGAGGATCCCGACGACCGCTTCAGGGCGCTGAGCAAACTCGGTTTTTCAGCGGCCGAAGCAGGCGAGAACGGGATCGCGGTAGAAACGCTGAAAAGGCGGCTGGACCTTCTGGTGCCGGGTAAATCGGAGTGGAACCTCACACGCATCGCGCGGACCGCACAGACCGTACCTCTCAATCTGGAACCAGCCGACACACTCGCGCTTTCCCAGCGACTGGAAGATTCGAATAAACAGCGCCTCTTTTTGAACGTCGTCGCCATAACCCTGGCGGAAAGAGATCGCCTGGAAGAGGCCCGGACCCTGGTCAGGTTGGCGGAAGATCCGATCCTCAACAAAGACTTCGAACTGGTGGAGTTGGGCGCACTTCTGTTTCAAAGCCTGAAAGCAAAATAGGAACCTTCACAGATCGGACGAACATGACTTAGGCGCTCAATCTTTTTCAAATCTCTTTGAACTTTCCGGTGTGCACGAACGACTGACAGTTGGATGTGCCACTGGCCCCACGTGGGCCAGGCGAGTCTTTAGGAGAATTCAATGTCGAGATTTTTAAGAACATCATTATTAGCGTTATCTTTGGGCGCAGTTTTTGCGGGCTCACCCTCCGCGAACGCCGACATTTATTACTTCAAGAACAGCTCCCTTAACGTTGCCCAGGGCAATATGAGCAACCCTCCGGTTCTGGTCTACACGCCGAAAAACGGCAAGTACGAAGCCGATAAGACTGGATCCTTCATCGTTCCGATCAGACTCACGGCCGAAAAAAGGCTTAGAGCACGCATTTACAAATGGAACTTAAAAGAAGCGACGTCGGGAACACTGCTCGCAGACAATGGTCACAGCAACATATGGGTCAAGAAAATCGACAAGAAGTATTCTCTGAAGGTCGGATGGAATGAACTCAAGCATCTGGAATCCGCCGGGCGCAAAATCTGCGAGCAGCACGGAAAACCCGACAAAAAGGTGATAAAACCGGGCAGCAGCAAAACACACCTCTATTACGAAGCCTATGTATACGCGAAGCCCAAGAACAAACACGGCAGCACGGCCCGAATGGCGCAGATTTTGCCGGTAAAGGTCGTCTGCATGCCGGAGAAATTTAAGGTGACCGATGCCAAGCTCTCGGTGAAGTATCACGGATCTTAGCGTAAGTGCCCGGTGAAAGTCACGGTCTCGGCCAATTTCAAAACAAACAAGCCGGGCGGCGAGAATATCGAGTTCCTCTATATCCGCGGCGATGGCTCACACATGAAGGTCAAGACCAAGACGTCCGGACCAAACGGCACTGCTTTCTGGAAGAAAGACTACACCATAGGTCACACGGTTGACCGGAAATACATGATGACGATCGTCGGCTCGCCGCTCTACACGGATTGGTCACAAGTCAAGGTAAACTGCAAGAAGAAGTCCGACGGCTTTAAGAATCCCATGCCGAAGAGTAAGTCCTAACTCAACAAAAATCGACTGGAGACAAAGCTGCTTGGTCGATGATCCTGCGAACAAACAATCAGCCTTCGGGGCACTCTGCGTCAGGTGAGACGTAGGGTGCCCCACAGTGTTTCAGACGACGAGATGAGCGAGGACTCATCTGCCCGGTTCCCCGACACTTGCCGTCATAATCGCCTGCCTTCCTGAGAGTCACCCTCAGAGCGCTTAAGGAATACTCTCTCACGCGCACGCGCCCACCTGCGCCGGGGCCGCATAAATTCGGAAGTTGTTAATGCTTTCTATATAGCTTCCTTAACTACGATCCTGGTGATAAAATTTCATTTCAGTGCAGTATCTTATGCTCAGCGCTATACCCATTTCCAATTGGGCAATGAATGAATCTGATCAAATCGCTATTCAATGAAAACCTGCACCTCAGATTTTCCGCAACGTCTGAAACGGAAGCCGTCATATTCGAGCGCCCCGGTCGATGGATGCAGACGGATGACCTTGCGGATCTACTTGAAGACTTAAGAAGAGTCGCGCGGAAAAACCTGCCCGCTAGAACTCTGGATTACGGCGTACTTGGCGGTGACAAAGAAAGATTAAGCACCTGCGTCATTACAATGGTCTACGAGAAAAAGACAGGTGAGCCCATTGCTTTTAACGTCCTGAGCTGGATCCCGCTGGACCTGCACGGCGAAGCCATCGAACTGCTCCACCTGGGACTGGTAATGATCGACCCTGATGCGCGCAGCAAAGGCTTCTCCTGGGTGCTTTATGGGCTGACCTGTTTCATGTTCTATCTGCGTGGCGGTATGCGGCCCATCTGGATCTCAAACGTGACGCAGGTGCCGGCTGTGTTTGGTCTGGTCAGCCAGAATTTCAGCGATGTCTATCCCGGACATTCAAATGTGAAACAGAGCTTCCACCACCTGGCTCTCGCCAGGCAGATAATCGGCAGCCATTCAAGTGTCTTTGGGGTCGGGTCTGATGCCATTTTCAACGAAGACAGCTTTGTCATCGAAAACGCCTACACCGGCGGGTCCGATAATCTGAAAAAAACCTTCGAGGACTGCGCGAAACATCGTGACCAGGAATTCAATCTGGTTTGCGACACTCAGCTCAATTACGAACGAGGCGACGATTTTCTGCAGATTGGTCAGCTTTCTCTGTCGTCAGCACGTGATTTCGCTTTCAAGAAAATACCGAGAAAGTCGATTTTAGCGCTGGCGACATCCTTCGGTTTCATGATGGCTCAAGCCTTTGTTCTGCCCGCGATGCATTGGCTCGATACGTCGCGCACTTATAAAAACCTGCGGCCCGCGAGAAGACTATGACGGCGTTTTCCTACGAAGAATTTACCACGCGTAACATCGGTTTCGTGACGCCGAAGGAGCAGGAGACTCTGAAAAAGGGACGCGTGTTCATCGCCGGGGTCGGTGGAATGGGTGGCGCCGCCTTTGCGACACTGGTGCGCGCAGGCGTCGGCCATATCGCAATTGCAGATATCGATGAATTCGAGGTCTCAAACCTCAACCGCCAGGTCTCCGCGACGATGGAGACGATTGGAATGTCCAAGGTTTCCGCCAGCGTTAAGATGGCTCAAGCGATAAATCCGGAGATCAGCCTGAGCACCTTTGCCGGAGAATGGGTCTCAAAACTTGACGAGATCACGAAAGACTACGCCGTCATCATCAACGGCACAGATGATGTCCGAGCCACCATCGCGCTTTACCGGGCCGCACAGTCTGCCGGCGCCGTTGTTATTGATGCCTACGCGAGCAGCCTGCCCTCGGTGTTCGTGGTACGGCCGGAAGCGCCGCGTCCGGAGATTCGTCTGAATTATCCGACACCACCCTATGCGCTGTCGGACATCTCGGATGAGATGGTCGCTGAATGTGTCGTAAAGGAGCTGGAATACGTCCTGACGAATTCCTCGAGCATAAACTATGTCGAAACGGATATAGCCGCCGATTTTGCGGCAGGAAAGCGCAGCCGCTTTTCCTTTGCGCCCATGGTGCTGACAACCGGAAATATGATGGCATACGAAGCCGTCGCGCTCTTGTTGGGGAAAGAGTCTCAAACGGACGACAGAGGTTATTTTTTCAACCCGCACAGAGCCCGGACGGAGAGGCCGGCTTTTCAACCCTACGCCCTGGTAAAAGGCTTTGTCGTTCGTCAGTTTCTCAAGAAAATGATGGACGCGTAAGTCGTGATCGACCCGCTTGCATATGTTCTTTCAGATGCTGTGGCGATGATCACTGCGGCCACACTGGCCATTGTCCTTGCGCAGCAGAGTAAACTGCGCACGGAGTTTTTTGTCGTCCGCTTTGCTATCGCGATCGCTACATTGTTCTTTGCCCGCATTAGCCACAGTGTTCTCGACTGGACCGCGACCAAGACGATCACCTACCTCATCGTGGCCAGCTTTCCGTTGCTCGCTCTCCTCACCGCCGAGAGCCTCATGCGGCGCCATGCCGCTAGGTTGGTAAAGCTGTCGGTCTCTGGCTTGAGCGCGGTGATCGCTGTACTTGCTTTCTTAAACACGGACAGTCTTACCGCCATTCGTGTTCCGGTCATTGGAGCGGCCTTGATTTTCAGCATGTTGATCACGGCCTGTTTCGTAATTTTCCGAGACGAGAAAGAGTTGCTGCCGAACGAGAATGCCCGACTCACAAGTCTCTTGCTTGGTTTCGGGTTTCTGATTCCCCTCGCCGCGACTGACTTCCTGATCGCGGAGACCAGCGCCATCCCCGCACTGAGCGCCGTTGGCGCGATGTGCCTGCTGTTGGCCGCCGTGCGGGTTGTCTGTAGCCGCAGTTCCCTGAGCGGCTATTTTATCGACATCACAATCGCAGTCGGTTTGACGATTATAACGTCGGGTGTCGGATATATCCTGACCTCACCATCACCCCACCAGCTTGGCGGACTCGTCCTTGTTATCGGAACCATTTTTCTTGCCGTCATTTCTGCAGGGTACTTGCGCGGCTTCCTGCGCCAATACATGGATCCCTCGTTGTCGACATACCTGGCGAGGGCAAGAACCGGTAGCGTACCCGAATTTCTTTCCGATCTGAAAAGTCATCGGCTGATTAAGAGCAGCCAACTTCTTGAGGGCGATGACTTGAGAACGGCTGTCGCGCCCGAGGCGTTAAAGCTACTTACAAAGACGGCGGTCGTCTCGCGCGCAGACTTAGAGCGTATCGATGCCCAAGGAATACCCGAACAATCTGAAAGCGCGGTTCTCTCGCTATTGATGACAAGCGAAATGACCCACGCCATTCAACTGAGCCAAGTTCCCACACGGATTCTTCTTTGCGAGAGCGTCAGCCCCAGCGGAGACCGGATTGAGGAGGCGGACCTGCTTCTGCTGTCACGTCTGGCAAGAACCATTGATGAAAAGCAAAGCCGTGATTGAGCTGAAAACTGAAGACTTTGAGGCCTTCTTCGAAGCCCCCTTCGCTGCCTACGGACCGGACACACTCTATGTGTCGCCCTTAAAAAGCGACCTGAAAAACACTTTGTCAAAAACGAAGAACCCACTGTTCAAGGGGGAGAGTGACCTGACGTTCTTTACCGCACATAGCGACGGGAAACTGCTGGGCCGGATCACTGCTCATGTTCATGCCGAGAGCAACGAGGCTTTTGGGACCTCACAAGCTTATTTCGGTTTTTTTGACTGTGTTGATGACTTAAGGGCTGCAGGACGCCTTCTCACAGCCGCAGAAGACTGGGCCAGGAGGAAAGGTGCCACGTCACTTGTCGGAAACTATAACCTGACCGCCATGCAACAAATCGGTGTCATTTCATCCGGGTTTGAACATGCGCCCTATACAGACTTGATCTACAGCCCCACGCATATCCACAGACTCCTGGAAGCTGCCGGATACGCGCCGGAGTTTCCCATGACGACCTTTGAGACGCTGTTGGATCAAAGCTATCAGCCGCCGGAAATTGGGCCTAAACAACAAGCCATTCTGGACAATCCCGATTTTACATTTGCGCCGATCAATCGGCGCACGATCGACGAACGGCTTGAGGATGCACGTCATATTTTGAATGCGTCGTTTGCGCAGAATCCCCAGTTCTTAACTGTCAGTCGTGAAGAATATCACTTTCAGTCGAAAGATATGAAGTGGATCATGGATCCACGAATATCCGCGATTCTGCATTATAAGGGCGCGCCAGCGGCCTGCATCATCTGCATTCCGGACTTGAATCCCTTGCTGAAAAAGATCCGCTCGCGCTTCGGGTTATCCTTTCCTTTTCACTTCCTTCTTCACAGGTTGAAACGCAAGCGTGCCGTCTTGATTTATTCCGGCGTTATTCCCGAGCTTCAAGGCCAGGGTGTCAATCCACTGGTTCTCAATAGGGTCATGACGGCAATGCGCGATGCAGGATACACGCACTGCGGAAACACCTGGATCGGGGATTCCAACAAGGCCAGCCTGAGACAAAAGGAAAAGATGCTGGCAAAACCCACGCACAGACTGCACCTCTACCGCAAGTCTTTAGGGGCAGTGTCGTGATGTTTCCGGAAGCAGATCGCATAGATATCGTTTCAGAAGCCAATCATGCGCCATCGGTCCACAACACGCAGCCAACCCGGTGGTGTTTCGGGGACTCTGAGATCCTCCTCTACGTCGATGAAGACCGGGTTCTGCAGGTCGGCGATCCTTCGCGCCAAGACGCGGGCGTATCCTGTGGCGCGGCCCTGGAGGGCACTTTGATTGCCCTCTCGAAGCGGCGTGCAGCTGTAGAGGAAATTGTAAATTTATGGGGCAGCGCTGATGCGCCCGAGCTGCCAGGCTTCACAGCGGCGGCAAGAATTGTTTGCGTGCCGAATAACGAAGATCTTCAGGACAGTTTGGCGGACTACGTATCCAAACGTTACACCTGGCGCGGCATGTTCGACCCCGCAGCGAAAGGCGCGCTGGAAGCGTTGGCCGAATGGGGGCACGGGCATGAAAATCTCACTCTGGCGACCGCAAGAGAGGACATCGGATTTCTGGCGGATCTCAACGATCAAATGAGCTTGAGGTTTTTCAAGAACAAACCCTACAGAGAAGAGCTTCTCTCATACATGCGATTCATAAAGTCGCACCCTCTCTGGTCGCAGGACGGCCTGAATCTCGATGCCATGCAGCTCTCCGGTCTGGAGGGCCTGGCAGCCAGCATTGCTCTGAAGGATCCGTTTTTCAAAGGATTGGACATGCTGGGTCTGGCCGGCCATCTGGTTACGGAACGTAAAAAGACCCAATCGGCTTCAGCTATCCTGTTTTTGACATCGCCGAAAGGGCGCTCCCCCCTCGATACCGGACGCGAACTCTATCGCAGATGGCTGGAGCTGACCCGTTTGGGTTTCGTTGCCTGGCCGATGGCGGTTCTGGCCGACGCCCCGGACTCGGCCGCCCAATGTGCAAGCCGGTTCAGCTTGCCGCAGGCGCATAAGCTCATAAATGTTTTCAGAGTGGGCGCGCCGGTCGCCGGTTATGTGCCTAAACCGGCCCGGCTTCCGGTCGAGAGGCTGATACTCAACTAAAGCAACTTCAGATATTCCAGAAGAGCCCGCTTTTGCCGGTCATCAAGTGGCGCAAATTCACTCTCATGGCCCTGATTGCCAAGCCCGAATGCCGTCGTATCCACCTCTTCCGAGGGCATCCATGGCGAGGTGTCTTCCGGATAGCGCCAAACACCGTCAGGCCCGACATCACCCGCAATGCCGACTTTTTCAAGGTCCAGGGAATGGCCACCAACCCTGAACTTTACCGGCCGTGCCTCAGGATACATCAAAGCCTGTAAAGTGGGGACGCTTCCATTATGCAGGTAAGGCGCGCTGGACCAGAGCCCGGCAAGCGGAGGCGCAGTGTACTCGGTTGCGGCCCGCCCCTGAATATAGGGGCCGTAGATCGACGCATTTATTGCATCCGCGATGTCACCACCGGTGAGCTCGATCCGCGCCCGGTCCGTACCGACATCGACGTGGATATTCGGAAAGGATTGGAGCTCCGGCGACGTCAAACTGTCGTTGTATGTCCCGTGACAGTCGGAACAGTGATCCTGATAAGTCTGCAGTCCGGCCGGCAATAAGGATTCGTCCAAGGGACGAGGGTAGGCTTGAGGTTCATAGTCTTGCATCCATTCCATGACATCTTCCATATCGCCGATATGACTGATGGCAACCTCGGGCGCTACCCCCATGGAAGGTATCGTGACAAAGGTCGCGATGCCGGCCAGCGCGCGCAAACGCTCACGCGTGATGTCGGCAGGCTCTGTGGAATTAGGCGCTTCGCTATCCGGAACGCCGTAGGTTCCTGTGTTCAAAAACCGGTCTCGAAAGACCCGGTCCCCCAACTCAGGGATTGAATTGAAAACACTGTTTTCGATGATCGTCGAGTGAGACTCCAGACCAAGTTTCACACGCAAGGAATCCAACCCGTTCGTCAAGCCGGGTAATGCGCTTTTAAAGGGAAGCAATCGGCCGGTCGTGGCCTCAAGCTCTTGAATGCGTGCGCGGATTGCGGGCAGCACGACAAACTTTAGGGTATAGCGCTCCCGGAGTTTCAGATCGGGATAGAGTTTGTCGATTGCAGCCCAAAGCAAGTCTTTCTGATCATCCCGGCTGTAAGTCAGCAGCGCTCTATAGATCGCATTACTGTAGGCCTCCAGATTGATCGAAGTATTGGGCGCGCCCAGCCAAACACGATCCGGATCAGGCGTTCCGTTCTCGTCGTAAACCGGACCGCTATGACAAGCCGGACAGCCAATGTTTGCAATGGTTACGGCGGTGGGCGGCAGGAATCTCTTGGCCAGACCGACATTCTGACCAACTGGGTACGTCAAATCAGGTTCGGCCAGAGCCCTTGGCCAGTTTTCTATCTTCTGTGGCGTATGAAAGCCAAAGCCTCGGTAGATATTTCGTATGGCCTCAAGGCTGACCTGCTCAAGATCGCCTTTGGCCGCGAACAACGATAGTGACGCGGTGAGAACCACCCATGGGGCAGCGGATACCTTTAAAGTGTCGGAAGAAAGTGCAGAAAAATCGCCCTGTGCAAAATAAACGATGCCCTTCTCACTCGGGCTCAGCGTCGCATCTGAATATCTGCTCAGTCCCTCAGAAGCCGTTTTCAAGTCCCCTTTGAAGGCGCCCTTGATGTCACCATCGGCGATCAACAAACCTGCTACAACTGCGAGGATACCGCCAACGACATAACGCGACACAGCAAACTTCATAACGACGCCCGTTTTCCGCTCAAAATTACCGCAGACCCTACCCCGTGAAACGACTATGAAGTGTTAATGTCCTGTTTCTCAATCCCTAATTCAAATACATCGAACCTCCATTGGCAGAGATCTAGTAGGTTGCGCGGCCTCCGGAAAGATCGAAGACGGCGCCGGTGGTGAAGGAGTTTTCTTCCGAGCACATCCAGGCAATCATGGACGCGATCTCATCGACGGTGACAAAGCGGCCGCGCGGAATCTTGGAGAGCATGTAGTCAATAAACTCCTGAGTCACCTGATCCAGAATGCGGGTGTTTGCCGTCGCTGGCGTCACGCAATTGACGGCGATATTATGCCCGGCCATCTCCTTGCCGAGCGACTTGGTTAAGGCAATGACGGCGGCCTTGGACGCGGAATAGGCCGAGGCATTGGGGTTGCCCTCCTTGCCAGCGATGGAGGCGATATTGACGATGCGGCCATAGTCCTTTGCGACCATCCCCGGAATCACCGCTTTGCAGCAGTGGAAGATCCCGTCCAGGTTCACCGCCTGAACCTTGCGCCACATATCGACCGGATAATCGGCCAGAGTGTGGGTCGGTCCGGCGATCCCTGCGCTGTTAACCAGCACATCGACCGAACCGAACTTCACTTCGGTATCGCGCGCCGCCTGAGTGACGGACTCGTAATCACTGACGTCAATGGCGCAGTAAATCAGCTTATCCTGCGGCAGGGCCTTCACCTTCGCTTCGGGAGCATCGACATCCATATCCCAGATCGCGGCCCGGGCGCCGGATGAGACCAGGCGTTCGACCACTGCTGCGCCGATACCGTTGGCACCGCCCGTGACCGCGACAACTCTGTTGGAAAAATCGTATTTGTTCATCTTGCACCCTTTCGAATAGGCAAGCCTGCCCATATCAAGTTCCCGGCGTTAAGTCATGCCCCGCCGGTTCGGCCCTTGCCCCACCAAGTATCCACCAGAGGCGCACCGCCGACAAAGGCATTCTCCCCCAGCTCATCCTGAATACGCAGACATTCATTCCATTTCGCCATGCGTTCCGAGCGGGTGAAGGAGCCAACCTTCAACTGACCCGCGTTCAATCCCACGGACAGATGACTGATCGAGACGTCCTCGGTTTCGCCCGAGCGCGCCGAGACGATGCCGCGATAACCAGCCTTCCAGGCAGCCGCAAGGGTTTCGACCGACTCACTCACGGTTCCCGCCTGATTGACCTTGATCAGCACCGCGTTGCAGGCACGATCCTCCGCAGCCGCCTCAACCAGCTTAGCATTGGTGACAAGATAATCGTCGCCGATGATCTGCACGCAGTCGCCGTAGGCCTTGGTGAAAGCGCGCATCCCCTCGCAATCGTCCTCGGCGAGCGGGTCTTCGATGGAAGCGATCGGATAGCTGTTGATCCAGCCGCCGAGCAGGGAAATCATCTCATCGGAACTCAGTGTCCGGTCCTCGAGCGCCAGCCGGTAGCGGCCATCTTCCGTGAACTCAGATGCCGCGATGTCGAGGGAGATCACAACCCGGTCACCGGGTTTTTCACCAGTGGCTTCAATGGCGGCGACAAGAGTCTCAAGCGCCTCTTCATTGCTGTCGAAGACCGGCCACCATCCGCCCTCGTCCGCGACACCGACGCTCTTGCCCTTTTGCGCCATGAGCGCGCCCGCGGCGGCGTAGATTTCCGCCGTGACCTCCAGGGCTTCGTCGAAACTCCCCGCGCCCGGCACCATGACCATGAAATCCTGCACATCGACCCGACGACCGGCATGCGCGCCGCCGCCGAAGATCTGAATCTCGGGCAGCGGTATACTCGCGGTTCCTTGATAGGTCTGCGCGACATGCTTCCAGAGCGGCACCCCGGCAGCGTCCGCGGCGGCGTGCAGCACGGCGAGCGAGGTCGCCACCATCGCATTGCCGCCCAGTGCCGATTTCAGAGGCGTCCCATCCAGTGCGATCAAAGCCGCATCGACACCAGCCTGATCCTCTGCGTCGACGCCGATGAGGGCGGAAGCGATCTTCCCGTTGACGTTGGTCAGAGCCTTTTGCACGTCCAGGCCGCGCAGGCGTGACCCGCCGTCACGCAAATCCACGGCTTCGCGCGTTCCGCGCGAGGCACCGGCCGGCGCGATGGCCCTGCCCCGCGCACCGCCATTCAAATCAACCGTCACCTCCACCGTCGGATTACCGCGGCTGTCCCACACCCGCCGGGCCTGGAGTGATTTTATCTCTGTGGTCATCTGTAAAGTCTCAGTCCTTGTCTATCGCGGTGATCAGATCGGTCAGGCTGCGAACGGGATTGGCGATAAGGGGAATGGCCAATGCACGGACCCGGGCGCGGGTCTGATCGGATAGATATTCGACCGGCGATTTTCCATCAACGCGCGCCAGCATCAGCGCAGGAATCAGCGCGGCGACCCGAGCCTCCAGCGCCACTGGATCTTCCCATGAGATCCCGGGTTCATAGCTGGCCCAGAACCGCAATACGGACACCAATAGAGACCTGCGCGATGCCGGCAGGTGCAATGCTTTCAGGATCAGGTGGTTCAAGCAGAAGGCCAGATCGAACGAGGCGTCACCCATGGTGGCACATTCGGCATCCAGGACAATCGGCTTGCCATTCCGAAACAGGATGTTCTTGGGGCTGACATCGCCGTGAACCAGCACGCTATCAGCGGCATAGAGCGCGTTCACAAGTGCGCATAGCTGCGGGGCAAGATCAGGATGTTTGTTGGCGGTGAAGTTCAAATAGGGTTCTAACCTGAGCGCGTGGAAGTCATCGCGGTTCCGGAAAGGGCTGGGGTCAAATCCGGGCGCGGTCGAGGCGGCATGGATCCGGCCCAGGACGGACGCCACGGCCTCGGCTTCGCCCCGGTCCGGCGCGGATTTCAGCAGCGCGTCCTTCCAGAGATAGACGCTTTCGCCAGTCACGTACTCCATGGCGAAACCGTTATCGGCGGCGGACCAGCCATAGAGCCCGGGAACGTTCTCCGGCGCACAGGCCGCGGCGGCCATCAGCCAGGCGTATTCGGCTTTGTTGCGATGCACCGGTGCCCGCCAGTCCTCCGCGACCTTCAACTTGGGCAGGGCAAACTTCACGCAGATCTCGCGCCCCGGAAGTGACACCACAGAGATGTCCGACGCCACACCACCGGTCAACGGCTTTACAGCCAGGATCTCGCCTGGCCCGGCAAGACCGAGATTGGCAATCAGCTTCGCGCAACGCAGATCAAACGCTTCAGACACCTGATACAGCCCGGAAAAACGAAAAAATGTTCACGTGAACAATTAAAATCTTTCAGGCAGGCGCGTCAAGGTCATTCCCCTGCCCAGGGGCCCAGCTTACCGGCCGGTCGCGGACTGCCCCCGAACCCGGCGCTCGATGATGGTTTGCAGCACGACAGAGATCACGATGACCAGACCGAAGCAAAGCTGAGTGTAGAAAGCGTTGATGCCGGCCGACACTACGCCGGCATTGATCGCGCCGATAATGTAGGAGGCAACAAAAGTCCCGACCATTGACCCCGTACCGCCGAAAACCGACGTCCCCCCCAGGAAGACCGAGGCAATGGTGTTCAGGAGAAAGCCCTCGCCGGTCGTCGGCCAGAAATAATAGCCATAGAAGGACGTCAGCAAACCCGACACGACAGCCACCAGGCCGACCAAGACGAAAGCCCGTACCTTCACCGAGACGGTGTTGATACCCATCAGCCGGGCGCTGGTTGGATTGTCGCCGACCAGGAAGACATGCGCGCCAAAGCGGGTTCGGTTCAGCAGCAGCCACATGATAATACCGATGCCGATCATCCAGAGAGTCTGAACCGGGAAGCCGAAGACCGGATCGCGGAAAATCGCATGCATAACAGGATAGTCGGCACGGGTCAGCGGCACACCGGTGCCGTTCATCAAGACCAGCTCCAGGCCGCGATAGAGAAAAGACGTCCCTATGGTGATCACCAGCGAGGGGATGTTGAGCTTGGCCACCAGGAAACCATTGAGGAGCCCGCAGAGGCCTCCCGTCGCAAAGGCCACGCTCAACCCCACGTACCAAGGCATGCCGCCGTGGTATGTGGTCAGGGCGAAGGCCGCGGTCCCCAGAGCCATGATCGAGGGGAAGGACAGGTCGATTTCACCGGTGATGACAACAAATGTCAGTGCAAGGGCGATCAGACCGAACTGCGGTGTGGTTTGCGCGAAGGCGACGTAGATATCGATGTCAGTGAAAACCGCAGGGGCGGCAACGACAAACACCAGCCACATGGCGAGGCCGACACCAATGATGCCGAACTGGCTGCCGTAGCGGCGGAAGGCCGAAGGCGGCTTGATGCTGTTGTCCTTAGGTTTGGACTTTGCGGGATCGGAGTTTGCGGTTTCCGTCGTCATTCTTCTGCTACTCCATTTTCCCTGAACGCGCTACGTGGTAGAGCCGTTCGATCAGTTCATCCATGGTGATTTCATCTTTGGAGTAAACGCCGGCCACCTTGCCGCGATCCAGCACATAGAGGCGGTCCACCACCGGATAGACGTGAAAGATGTTGTGATCGATAAAGATCGCGGACTTGCCGGCCTTCTTGATATTGCCGACGAACTCCAGCGTCTTCTTGGTCTCGGTCAGTGAAAGCCCCATGGTCGGCTCGTCGAGGATCACCAGCTGCGCCTCGAAGTAGAGCGCGCGGGTAATGGCGACGCCCTGCTTCTCACCGCCTGACATGGTGGCAACAACGTTGTCGGGATGCACGGCGGATGAGGTGAAGCCCATGTGTTCCTTCATCAGCCGCGCCGCTTCCGACCGCATCCGTTTGACGTCGAGGAGTCCGAATTTGCCGCGCAGCTCGCGCCCCATGAACATGTTGCGCCAGATCGGCTGCTTCTCGCAAAGCGCGCGCTCCTGATACACGGTCTCTATCCCCAACCCGCGCGCACGGGCGACGGACCAGTCGTGTATCCGTTCGCCGTGAAAGTAAATTTCGCCGCCGGGATCGGGCCGGTGAAACCCCATGACCGTCTTCACCAGCGTGGACTTTCCCGCACCATTGTCGCCGAGCAGACCGACGATCTCGCCGGGGCGCACGACAAAGTCGACGTCAGACAGAGACCGAACTTCCCCGAAGGTTTTGGTGACGTTCTTGAGTTCGATAACCGGTGACGACCCGGCAGTGTTCTCAGTTTTGATCATGAATTTTTCAAAGCTCAGCTATGAGGGGGAACCTCACGAGGCTCCCCGCTCCGAAGCAAAATGACGACTAAGGGTTTAGCGGATTTCCACCGCAGCCAACGGCGCAATGGCTGCGACGTTGCTGGCATCCACAAAGGCACCCGCCGTGTTGATATCCAGACCCGACATGCCGTATTTCTTCGACATGCAGATGTTCAGGATCGGCAGATAACCCTGCAGATAGGGTTGCTGATCGATCACCAGGTTCTGGTAACCCTGCTCGATTGCCTGTGCGGAATTTGGCGACATATCGAAACCGGCGAAGTAGACATCGCCGGGCTTCAGGGATGCAGCCTCGGCATAGATCCCCACCGTCGAAGTCAAACCGCCGTGGTCCGTAACAACCAGCTTGGTTTCCGGGTTGGCCTTGATAAGTCCGACAAAGGTCGCGGTGCCCGCATTGGGGTTCGCATTGGTTGCCGCATCGATCTCCTGATAGAGCAGCTTGGCGCCGACCTCTTCGACCGCATCCAGAACGCCGACCGTGCGTTGACCGCGATCACCACCCTGCCCCTTCAGGCCCCAGACGAAAACGGTATCGTCCTTGGTCACGCCCGCACGCTTGATGGCCTCGGACCCGAGCGCGTAGCCGGCCTTATAATTTGGCGCCCCCACATAGCCGAAGCCCTGCGGCGCAAACTTGGCCTGACTTTCCGGCAGTCCGGTATTGAGGGTCGTGAAGATCGTTCCCTGGGCGAAGGCCTGCTCGACAAAAGGAGCTGTCGCGGCTTCCCCGGCGAAGCCGTAAGTCGCAATGCCGTCCGGCTTCGTCGTCAGGGCCTGCTGAATCTGCTGCAGCATCTTGTTGGGGTCCCAGTCGGAGAAGTAGTAGGTCACATCCGGACCGAGATCCTGCTCCGCCTGACGGAAGCCGTTGAGCACGTTGTTCGCGAAGACACCGCCCTGGGGACCGCCCGGGAAGGCGGCGATTTTCACTCCCGAGCACCATTTCTCGACAGGGTCGGCCGCCTGCGTTGCGGGCGCCGTGGCAAAAGCCGTGACCGTCGCCGCAGCGACAAACAGAGCGCCTGTTACAAAATCTGATTTCATATTTTCCTCCCGTGGAAGCGTATTTTTATTGCTTTGGAATCGCACGCCTACCCAACCCAATGGCAGCTATTTCACTGCACATTATTTGTAAAGGTATATGCTTTCTTGTCACCCTTTCCTGATATCACGAAGTTGGAAATGTAGCTGAATATAATTGTTTTTGTAAACTTTCAGATTGATCTTGACCACGCACTCGCGAGTCTGCAGACATAACTTATATGATAAGTTCAAGGTTTCCCATGCCAGAGTCAGTCGCAGCCAAATCCGTTGAAGGTCAAACCGCCGTCGCAAGCGTTGCCGCGCAGTTGACCGATTTGATCTATGCGGAGATGACCCCGGGTCTCAGCCTGCCGAGCGAGGCGGAGATGGCCACCCGCTATGGCGTCAGCCGCGTCACAATCCGCGAGGCAATCAAGATGCTGGCCGGCCGCGGGCTGGTGGAAATATCCCGGGGACGCCGGGCTGTGGTCAGTGAACCCTCGGGCAAAGCGCTGGGGGAGTTTTTGGGCTGGATCGTGCAGTATGACCCGAAGGGCATGTTCGATCTGGTGGAAGTGCGCATGTCTCTGGAGATCAAATCCGTTTCACTGGCAGCCAAGCGGGCAACCCGCCCCGCCCTTGCAGGAATAGAAAACATGATGCAGGGCATGCGCGATGCCGGGCGCAGGCTCGAGGAGTCCGAGGGTGACCTTGCGATTGAGCGCAGATTCCACCAATGCGACGTGGGCTTTCATGAAGCCATCGCCCTGGCCAGCGGCAACCGGGTGATTACCTCTCTGATCGAGGCAATGTCAGTGCCGCTGGAACGATCTTTCTTCATGAGCCGGCGCGGCAAAGTGCTGCGCGGACTGCCGCTGGAAAGCACCATCGCCGCACATGAGAAAATTCTCGACTGCGTCAGGAAGCGCGACAGTCAGGCCGCAGAGATCGCCATGCGCCAGCACTTGGAAGAGTCCGCGCGCGATATGCGCGCGGCGTTCGATAATCGCCCTGCCACCGTCAAAACCTGACACCATCTAAGTCTGTCGCCGCGTGAGTAGGACAACGTCTCTGCTCACGCGGCAAGAGGTCTTTACCCCTTCTCCCGCAAGCGCTGGGCGTAGACGTTGATAATCAATGCAGAGAGCAGAATAAGACCGCGGATCAGGATTTTGAGGAAAGAGTCGATCTGAATGTGGTCGAGCCCGTTGTTGAGCACGCCCAGAACCAGCAGCCCCACGATGGTGTTACCGATGCCTCCGCGCCCGCCAAAAAGACTGGTACCGCCCACGACGACCGCGGCGATGGCGTCGAGCAGGTAGGTATCGAACTGGTTTTGCTGCGCAGAGCCGAAATAGGCAACCGCAAGCATACCGGCCACGCCGGAACAGACCGCGCCGATCACCAGGACCGAGCCGATGATGAACTTCACATTGACGCCCGAGTACTCCGCCGCCTCCCGGTTGCCGCCCGTCATGTAGATGTAGCGGCCGTAGCGTGTGTACTTCAGAACGAAGTGGCCGGCCGCGAGAAACAGCACCGCCACAATAATCGTCCAGCGGATACCAAAGACCGACTCCGTTCCCAAGGTCGTAATCAGGTCCGGATAGTTATAGGCGATCTGACCGCGCACCAGGAGCGCTGAAACACCGTTGGCGATCTGCATCATGGCCAGGGTCATGATGAAGGAGGGAATACCGATCCAGGTCACGCCGAAGGCGGTCACCAGGCCAAAGACAACCGCCGTCGCAAGCGTCAGGACAATCGCGATCACACCGTTCAGGGGCAGATTGGCGATGTTGACGTACTCAGGCTGCAGGGTGAAGTAGGCCAGAGTGATCCCCACGGCATTGGCGATCGCAGCGACCGAAAGATCGATTTCAGCGGTGAGAATCACGAAGGTCAGGCCAACGGCGATGATCGCCGTGATCGAAACCTGGGAGAGGATGTTCATGAAGTTGTCCGCCGTGAAAAACGACGGGCTCGCGGCGGAAAAGAAGATGACAAGCACCATGAGCGTAAAGACAGGTGCAATATTGCGCAGCTGGTCGGTGAGCACCGCCTTCAGCCCCCCGGCCTTCGTCTCTCCGGCTTCCTGCATTCTCCCCCCCCCTATGCCGCCGACAAAAGATCGGCCTTGTGAAGTACTCCGCTGCTGAATTCCTTAGCCACCACGCCCTTGCGCAACACCGTGACCCGGTCCGCAAGCGTCAGGATCGTCTCCGGCTCGCTTGAGAGCACCAGGATGGCAACGCCCTGGTCGCGCAGCTTTTTGATAATGCGTATGACGTCTTCCTTCGCGCCGACGTCCATGCCCCTGGTCGGCTCCGACAGGATCAGGACCTTGGGAAGATGCGTCAGCCACTTTGCCAGCGCGACCTTCTGCTGATTGCCGCCCGAGAGCGAGCCAAGCTCCATATCGGCCCCCTGTGTCTTGATCTGGAGGTCATCGATATGTGTTTTGGTGATCGAGCGCTCGGCATCCGGCTTCAGAAGGAGCCGATGAATGCGCTCTAAAATGGCAATTGAAACGTTTTTGTAGATTGGCTCGCTGCGGAACAGCATCATGGAACGGTTTTCAGGAACAAAGGCAATACCGCGGCTTTTTGCATCGGCCGTGGATCGGAACGAAATCTCCTCACCATCGACAAGAATACGCCCCTGCTGCAAAGGAATTTTCCCAAAGGCCGCCCGCGCAAACTCGATCTGGCCGCAGCCCATGAAGCCGTAGACACCGGTGATTTCACCGGCCCGCAGCTTCAGAGAGACATCGCGCAGCATCTTGCCGTCACCGATTGCCTCGGCCTCCATCACCACCGGCTTGGAATCGTCGCTGGCGAGTTCGGCGCTTTCCCCCATGTGCATGCCGATCGAGCCACGGCCGATCATGCTGGAAATCATCTCATCCTTGCTCAAACCGGTGGCCGGCCCCGAGGCCACCGTGCGGCCGTTGCGAAAAACCGTCACGCTGTCGGAGATCTCGAGAACGTCATCAAGAAAGTGGGAAATGAAGACAATCCCTCGTCCATCCGCACGGATCTTGCGCAAAACATCGAACAGACGCTTCACTTCTGGCGGCGAGAGCGCCGAGGTCGGCTCGTCGAGAATGATAATACGCGCACCGGAGAAAAGGACCCTGGAGAGCTCAACAAGCTGTTGGATACCGACGGGCAGCGCCCCCATGGTCGTGGTGGGATCGATATCCAGGCCCAGGCTGGCAATCAATCGCCTGGCTTCCCGGTTGATCCGCCGCCAGTCCACCGTGCCGAAACGTGTCAAGGGCTGCTGGCCGAGAAAAACATTCTCGGCCACGCTCAGATCCGGAACCGTCGAGAGCTCCTGGTGAACCATACCGATCCCAGCATCGAGGGCATCGCGCGCGTTCCGGAAACGCACCTGCCTGCCGCCCACGCGCATCACGCCGTCATAGTCGCTATGCACCCCCGCAATGACCTTCATCGAGGTGGATTTACCCGCGCCATTTTCTCCGATGAGGCCGTGGATCTCGCCTTCGAACAAGCGGAAGTCGACATCCTTGATCGCGGCGACCCCGCCAAATGACTTGGAGACAGCGGAGAGTTCGAGCAGGGGTGGAACATCACCCCCGCCCTGTGCTTGCGCGCTCATCGACCGCGCGTCAGATCAGGAAATTCTTCTGAAGCCATAGATTTCCAGGCGCGGTTTCCCTGGTAATGACCGGTCCATCGGCAAGAATGAATTCCGGAACCTCCTTACCGGCTTTTTCGCCGCCTTGTGCAGCCGCGACCCCGGCAGCCACCGCCCAACCGTGGATACGGCTCGAGGGATTGCGCACGGTGGCGAGCATGTGGCCGTTGAGCACCGCATTTACCGCCGGCGGCATGGCATCGACACCCGCGATAATGATATCGGTGCGGTTCTTCGCCTTCATCACATTGGCCGCGGCCAGGGCCATATCGTCATTATGGAAAAAGGCCGCCTTAATGTCGTCGTGCTTAGTCAGAATGGAGTCCCAAATCCGCGCGACCTTGGTGACATCCCAATCTGCAGGTTCCTCGTTTATGACCTTCACATCCGGATAGTCGGCCACGACGCTGCCGAAACCCTTTGCGCGTCCCTGGGCACCGGAATGGCCAAGCGAACCCTGGGTATGGACGATATTGCCCTCGCCCTGAATGGCGGCCATCACCTGGGACGTGACCGTGGACCCCATCATTTCGTTGTCAGGCGCGATGAAGGTGTGAATGGGGATCGTGCCCAGTGGTGCGATCAACGTATCCATCGCGATCACCGGAATGCCATTGTCGATCATCTTTTGCACCGGCTGCACCAGGGTTCCGATGCCGAAGGTCTGGATCGCGACGAAATCCCATTGCTGCGTCGCCATGTTTTCAATCGAGGCACGTTGCTTGGTGGAGGAGAATTCCCCGTCGAACCAGGTCACCTCAACATTCATAAGCTTGCCCCAGGCTTCCGCAGCCTGTTTGCCCTGTGCGCACCACGTCGCCTTAAGCCCGGCATTGGAAAAAGCCGCCTTCAGCGGCTTACCCGATGGCTTCAGGTCCTGCGCCATCGCGGGATCGAAACCGGCCTCGGCCAGTAACGCGCCCGTCAGCGCGGTCGCGCCAATGGCTTTGAAAACATCACGCCGGTTTTTGGATTCCTTCAGATACTCGTCGATCATTGTGTAAACCTCCCATTGTTGATTTCATTCTTATGGTTCTCGGGTTTAACGCTTAAATCGCTCTTGATGTGGTAGGTGTCTCCAGACGCCCGCCCGGGCGCATCTTAGCACGGGGAACGCCCGCAACTCTTACTACTTTCAGGCAGCATGACGGTGGCAACAACTCTTCCAGCGCAACACCTGCTGGCACCAGGTTCGGCCGAGCGGCCCTGAAGCGGAGAATAAGCCAGCCAGCCGGTCAAACATCTTCGTTCACGTGAACATTTGAGGATTTCGCGTTTAATCTGTCAAGACAGAGCGCGGAACTTGAGGTAAAACTCCGCGCGAATCGGGAGGAAGACGCTTGGCAAACCGGGTAACGATAAAGTCGATTGCGTTGGACCTGGGCATCTCGCACATGACGGTCTCACGCGCCTTGGCGAACAGTCCCAATGTGCATCCAAAGACCCGCGACACCGTCCTGAAACGCGCAGCAGAACTTGGATACGTCAAAAGCTCAGCCGCGACCGCGATGCGTGGTGACAGCACGGGCATCGTCGGCTTGCTCCTGCCAAATCTGGCAAACGAGTTCTATGCAGTCTTCGCGAATGCCCTGGCCCTGCTCTGCGCAGACCAGGGGCTGCATTTGATGATCCACCTAACCAATGACGATGCCACGCGTGAACACCTCGCGATCCTGCGTTTGCGCGAGGTCCAGGCGAGTGCCGTTGTCATGGTGCCCGCTCCGGGCGAAGCCGCAGACCTCGGACACGGCGTCGACGAGATGCAGGTCATCCATCTTATCCGCACGCGGGATCACCAAGCCCCCTCAGCCGCTCTGCTGGTTGAGGATCGCGGTTCGATTGGCGCTGCGGTCAATCATCTGGCCAAGGCCGGGCATCAGCAGATTGGCTACATTGGTGGTCACGCAGCGCTCTCGTCCGGACGTCATCGCGAGGCAGCATTCCGTGATGCGCTGGCGAGAAACCACCTCTCGCCAAACCCTGCGCTGATCCGGCTTGATCCCCCCTCTTTCGAGATGGGTCATGCGATGTGCCTCTCGATCCTCGAGAACAACGCAGCGGTCACGGCACTGGTCTGTGGCGGCTTCGAGATTTCCAACGGCGCTCTCGACGCTTGCTTGAAGCGAGGCCTAAAGCTTCCAGAGGACCTCGCCTTTGTCGGTTACGGCGACCCCTCGTTTTACAAATGGATCGAGGGGGGCATCAGCAGCATTGCCGTTCCAGTCGACGAACTGGCGAGGAAAGCCGCGGCACTGGTCTCGCGAAAGGTCAAAACCAAAAGCGTAGGAATCATCTCGTTCCCGAGCTCCCTGACGATCAGAAAGTCAGCATAAGTCCTCTCCGCTGTCCCGGACGCACCTTCCATGGCCGTCACCCGATGTCCGGCTGCACGCGACGGATAGTGTTTCTGGCTCACTATCCATGAAACTCAAGTGACAAAGCGCGCGTCCAAAAGACTTCGGCATAGCGAACACCCAAAATCATAGAGCTTTCTGACTGGTGCAGATAGATCAGGTGACTTCAACTCATCTATCGGCAGAGAATTTTTGCTGTTGCGCGCCTTTGGAAACGGCGAAACCCTGACCGGTCACTGTGCCCCGTCGATATCTCCAAGGCCGTTATCGCCCGATCGGATGAGAGGGGCGCGACAAGCTCCGGTCGCCTGAAGAACAGCGAAACGGCAGGAGGACGTGTCTAGAATATGAGAACGCCAAATCACAACTCTCACCCCGAGCCCGGACAGTAACTGGATAGCGGTCAAAATGAAATCCCATGCACAAGCCGTCGTTATTGGAGGCGGTGTCGTCGGTTGCTCCATTCTCTACCACCTCACGAAACTGGGCTGGACGGACGTCGTCATGCTCGAACGCGACGAGTTGACGTCCGGTTCGACCTGGCATGCGGCGGCCAACATTCACGGCTTGCATGACAGCACGAATATCTCCCGGCTTCAGCATTATACCATGGGGCTCTACAAGGAGCTGGAGCAGGAAACCGGCCAGGGCTGCGGCGTGTTCCAACCCGGGTCACTCTATCTGGCGCAAACGGAGGAGCGCGAACACCAGCTCCGGCTGCAGGAGGCGAAGGCCCGTTACTACGGGATGAATTTTCATGAGGTAAGCCGCGACGAAGCGGAGCGCCTGCACCCGCTGGTGAACTACGACGGCATTCGCTGCATCATGTTCGAACCGGACGGCGGAAATGTGGATCCCTCCGGCGTCACCATGGCCTATGCCGCCGGCGCCCGCGCCAACGGGGCCGAAATTTATCGCTTCACGCCGGTCACGGCGACGGTTCAGCAGTCCGATGGGACCTGGCTTGTCGAGACCCCTAAAGGAAACATCCGTACCGAGTGGCTGGTCAACGCCGCCGGTCTCTGGGGGCGCGAAGTTGCTGCCATGGCCGGTATAGAACTGCCCCTGCTCCCAACCGAGCACCAGTACTTTGTTACGGAGAGCATTCCGGAACTGGAGGCGCTGGACCGGCGCCTGCCCTCGGTCGCGGACCGCGACGGAGAGTATTATCTGCGGCAGGAAGTCCAGGGACTTCTCGTCGGTGCCTACGAAAAGGATGTGAAGTTCTGGGCCGAGGACGGCACGCCTCAGGGCTTTGGCCACGAACTCTTCCCCGACGATCTGGAGCGCATCGAAGTGAATATGATGCGTGCAATCGAGCGCGTTCCGGTTTTGGAGCAGGCCGGTATCAAGCGGGTCATCAACGGTCCGATGATCTGGTCGCCCGATAGTGCCGCGTTGTTCGGGCCGGTGCCGGAGCTTTCCAACTACTTTTGCTGCAACGGCATCATTCCCGGTTTCTCCCAGTCCGGCGGACTAGGGCTGCTCTCGGCACAGTGGATCGTCGAAGGCGAACCCAAGCTGGATATGTTCGCATGGGACCTGGCGCGCTATGGGCTTTGGGCCGGAAAGAACTTCACCAGGGAGCGTGTCCGCGATCAATATGCCCATCGTTTCAAGATTCACTTTCCGAACGAGGAGAGAGAGGCAGGGCGCCCGGTGCGCACACGGCCCGTCTACGAGTTGCAGAAATCGCTGGGCGCGGTTTTCGGCCTGAACTTCGGCTGGGAGCATCCACTTTGGTATGCGGAGAGCCCTGAACAGGCCGAGGAGACTGTCGGCTTCACCCGTCAAAACTGGTTCGAGCCTGTCGGTGCGGAATGCCGGCGCCTGCGCGAGCACGCCGGTATCATCGATATCTCCAACTTTGCCAAATACAGTGTCAAAGGCGCTGGTGCGGAAGACTGGCTGAACGCCCTCTTCGCGAACCGCATGCCGAAGTCGGTCGGACGCTCCTGCCTGACCCCTATGATCGGCAAGCGCGGCGGTATTGCCGGTGATTTCACAGTCACGCGTCTTGGCGAAGAGGAGTTTCTGATCATCGGTTCCGGCATGGCGGAGCGCTATCATCAGCGCTACTTCAACGCCGTACCGCTGCCCGTGGGCACATCGTTCCGCTCCATGACCGAAACGATGTGCGGGTTCAATGTTGCCGGTCCCAAGTCCCGCGACCTGCTGCAACGGCTGACCAATACAGACTTCTCAACTCCCGCTTTTCCATTCATGCGCTCACAGCGGATCGAACTGGCCGGCATCGAAGTGATTGCACTACGTGTCTCCTTTACGGGTGATCTGGGATGGGAACTGCACTGTGCAACCGAAGACCAGCTTGCGCTCTATCAGGCACTGCTGGAAGCCGGAAAAGACTTCGACACGGGTCCCGTTGGCTCCCGCGCCCTCATGTCACTGCGGGTGGAAAAGGGCTACGGGAGCTGGGGCCGGGAGTACTCGCCTGAATACTGGCCTCAAGAGGTTGGATTGGACCGCCTGATCAAGATGGATAAGGGTGACTTCCTGAACCGTTCCGCCTACGAAGCGCTTGCCGGGAACCAGCCACGCGAGCGTCTCGTACTGATCGAGGTTTCGGCCGAAAACGCCGATGCGACAGGCGGCGAACCCATCTTCCTGCCGGACGGCACGCCGGTCGGCCGCGTGTCTTCGGGATCCTACGGCTACACGGTCGAGAAATCCCTGGCACTTGGTTACGTCAAGGACGTGAGCGCCGGACAAGAAGTAAGCGTGGCTATTCTGGGCCGTCCCCATAAGGCTATCGTGCTCGCCGAACCCCCGTTTGATCCAATGGGTGAACGCCTGCGGCAATGAGGCGTAGTATAGGTTGGGAACTCATATTCCTTGACGGTCTTGACGATAAAATTATGTTTTCTGGCAAGGAGTTAAGAGTGGAGCGATGCCATAGCATCGTGCTTAGCCAGAATTGGACCGATGACACGACGCTGTCCAGAACGTGGTTCCCAGCACAACCCTCGACATCTCTCTTCTGATAGATAGTTAAATACTGATTTTAGGAAATCATCGAAATTTTCATCGACACCCAAGTGCCCCTGACCTTAGATTCCGTATTTTTTAAACGCGGATAAAATTTAATTTTTCCATGTTTTTCAGCTTATTAACCTCATTCCACCTTCAAGTCTAAAAAACCCTGCTAGCTAATACGCCCCTTGCGACTTGACAAACACACCCTGCATTATCTATCTATCGATAGGTAGCTACAAACACCGAATGCAATATGCATTTGTTTGGCCAGCAAAAGCTTTCATTGCGCAGGCCAGGAATGAACAGAGAGGAATGAGTGATGAAGATTTACGATTTTGAAGGTTTCCCGAACCCTGCCCGCGTGCGGATCGCCCTTTCGGAAAAGGGTCTCGCGAATCAAGTCGAGTTCGTGAGCATCGATGTGCCTAAGGGCGAGCACAAACGTCCGGAATTCCTTGCCAAGAACCCCTCCGCTGCCGTGCCGGTGCTCGAACTCGAAGACGGCACCACAATTTCGGAATGCACCGCTATTACCGAGTATCTCGATCAAACCGGCGAAGGCCCTAAGCTGACTGGAGAAAATGCCAAGGAACGCGCCGTTATCCACATGATGCAACGCCGCGCGGAAGCCGGCCTCCTGGATGCCGTCGGCGCCTACTTCCATCACGCGACCCCAGGACTGGGTCCCGATGTCGAGGACTACCAGAACAGGGAGTGGGGCGAAAAGCAGCGCGAACGCGCCATCCAAGGCATGCACTACTTCGATGAGGTACTGGCAGACAGTCCCTATGTCGCAGGAGAGAAATTCTCCATGGCGGACATCACCGCCTTCGCAGGGCTCGGCTTCGCGGATTTTGCTAAGATCGACATCCCTGCGGACTGTCAGAACCTGATCGCCTGGCGCCAGAGAGTCGCCCGGCGGCCCAGTATCTCCGGCTAAAGACAGGCGACACCGGCTAAGACATACCGCACCAGCTAGAACCAGCCCGTCTTAAAACTGAAGTCGCAATTGACGGGCTGGTGACTTTTATTACCCAGACTGCAATCCTTCGTGATTGGGTCTTCTTGTAACCAGACTCCAACTTAGAGGACGTGTCATGGAACTGAATGCTGATTTTTCCCAAAGGGTCGTGGTGCACGGCGACGAGACAGAATGGCTGACTTCACCGATCCAGGGGATCAGCCGGCGCATGCTTGACCGGATCGGCGACGAGGTCGCCCGGGCCACCACCATTGTCCGCTATGACGAGAAGAGCCAGTTCTCTCCCCATGTTCATACGGGCGGAGAGGAGTTCATCGTGCTGGAAGGCGTATTCCAGGACGAACACGGCGATTTCCCGGTTGGGTCGTATATCCGCAACCCTCCGGAGTCCAGCCATACCCCGGGTTCCGAAGCAGGCTGCGTGATTTTCGTGAAGCTCTGGCAGTTCGCCCCCTCGGACCGCACCCATGTCCGCCTGCAGTTCGACAAGATGGAGGCCCTCGCCGATCCGGACCGTCCGGGTGTATCGATTACTCCCCTTTATAAAGACGAACGGGAAAATGTGCGGATCGAGACTTGGGACGCTGGCGCCGAAGTTGACGTCGCGAGCGAAAACGGGGCTGAGATCCTGGTATTGGAAGGTGGCTTCGAGGAAAGCGGCGACCGGCTCCGGCCGCAATCCTGGCTGCGCTCGCCCATTGGTGGCAGGGTTCACGCCAAGGCCGGACCAAGCGGAGCCCGCGTCTGGATCAAATCAGGACACCTTAGGTTCGTCGAACCGCCAAAGGTCGCTTAAAGCGCACGATCTGATCTTGCGGGCCGCCGTCTGCGTATCTATGTTTTCAGGCGAAGCCCAGCTCCCGGAATTTCAGCTTTGTGCCTAGATTTGGAGGCGCAAACGCCAAGGGGGCCGGGAGTCTCTGAATTCACATGCCAGCCTGCGGAAGCCAAACATGCCGAACACGCACGAAACCAAAGTTCTGATCATCGGATCCGGCGCCGCCGGGCTGACCGCCGCGATTTACGCCGCGCGCGCGAACCTGAGCCCTATGCTGGTCGCGGGTCTGCAACCTGGCGGACAGCTTACCATTACCACCGATGTCGAGAACTATCCGGGGTTCGCTGACGTCATCCAGGGCCCCTGGCTGATGGAGCAAATGCAGAAGCAGGCTGAGCATGTCGGCACGAAGGTTATCTCCGACCTGATAACAGAGGTTGATTTTTCCTCCCGCCCCTTCGTTTGCAAAGGCGACAGCGGCGACAGCTACGTCGCGGACGCGGTGATTATCTCGACCGGCGCTCAGGCACGCTGGCTTGGACTGCCCAGCGAACAGCACTTTAACGGCCGCGGCGTCTCCGCCTGCGCGACCTGCGACGGCTTTTTCTATCGCAACAAGCCGGTCGTCGTGGTCGGCGGCGGCAACAGCGCGGTCGAGGAGTCGCTTTATCTGGCAGGTATCTGCTCCAAGGTCACTCTGGTCCATCGCCGGGACAGCCTGCGCGCGGAGCAGATTGCGCAGGAGCGGCTGTTCAAACATCCCAAGATCGACGTGGTCTGGAATGCGGTTGTCGACGAGATCCTGGGTGGTGATGGCCCAATGGATGGTGTCGATGCCGTGCGTCTGCGCTCCACCATCGACGGCGAAACCAGCGAACTGCCGACGGAGGGCGTCTTTGTCGCCATCGGCCACGACCCGGCCACAGCGATTTTCTCCGGCCAACTGGATATGGACGACGAGGGTTACATCCTCGCGGCACCGAATTCGACGGAAACCTCGGTCCCGGGCGTCTTCGCTGCGGGCGACTGTGTCGATAAAATCTACCGGCAGGCGGTGACCGCCGCCGGTCTCGGCTGCATGGCCGCCCTGCAGACCGAAAAATTCCTGGCGGAGAACGAGGCGGGACAATCCGAAGCCGCGGAGTAGCATCCTCTAGTATCCCGAATCTGAAATTCGCCGCATATAATGCGGCGAATTTCAGAAACATCACACTAGGGTCTGTTGAGTTTCGGGCCACCATTGGGATCGGCAGGCCATGACGCCAATCCTATAAATGCGTGATCTGGCATGCATTTCGGGCTATGACTGGCGCGTGGCGGTGCTCAAGCCATTGGGCAATAGACAACTTTGCGTTTCTTTTTATTGTAAAGAGTTAGAATCACTCGGTCCGAGCCGGTCATTTTCAGACCGGCAAGGCCATTAGGAAATTGGGGGTCAGCTGTGGCAGCGACGGGTGAATCGACTCGGAAGAGCGCGCTGGGGGCGTCGATCATGGATTGGGACAAACTGCGCATTTTCCATGCCGTTGCGGAAGCCGGCAGCTTCACACACGCCGGCGAGCTCCTGAACCTGAGCCAATCGGCCGTCAGCCGTCAGATCTCCGCGCTGGAAGATAGCCTTAAGGTCGCGCTCTTCCATCGCCATGCCCGCGGTCTGATCCTGACCGAGCAGGGCGAGTTACTTTACCGCACGGCCCACGATGTTTTCGGCAAGCTCGCCATGACCGAGGCGCAGCTGACCGAGAGCAAGGACCGGCCGAAAGGGCCGCTCAAGATCACCACCACGGTTGCTTTCGGCTCGACCTGGCTGGCGCCGCGTATGCGCGAGTTCATGGAGGTTTATCCCGAGATTGAAGTGCAACTGCTGCTCGACGACCGGGAACTGGATCTCTCGATGCGCGAGGCCGACGTCGCGGTACGCCTGACCCCGCCCCGCCAACCCGACCTGGTGCAACGGCACCTCTTGACCGTTCACATGCACATCTATGCCTCGGTCGGCTATATTAAGAAACACGGCATGCCCAAGAGTCCGGAGGAACTCGATGATCATCGGATCATCGTCTATGGCGAGGAAAACCGTTCGCCCGTCCCGGACGTGAACTGGCTGCTGCGGATCGGTTTCAACCAGGGCCAGTTGCGCCGCCCCGCCATGACCGTGAACAACGTTTATGGCATCATGCAGGCGCTGCAGTCCGGCGCGGGTTTGGGCGCTCTGCCCGACTTCATGCCCGAAGGTAACAACGAGCTGGTGCAGGTTCTGCCGGAGATCGAAGGGCCGCAGTTCGACGCCTACTTCGTTTATGCCGAGGAAATGCGGGCCTCGAAGAGGATCTCGGTGTTCCGGGACTTTCTGCTCCGCCAGGTCGCGGATTCGACGTTTTAAGGCCAGTCTTCGGGAGGACTTTTGGGTGCCCCTTAAATCACGGTTCCCATGATTTTTAGCTACAGCTGCCGAGTGGTTGCAGGCGCATTTGTCACGTTATTCGCAGTTGCAATGTTCTACAACGTGAAACATCAAGAGCTGTATGTAGAAGCCTGTAACGCTGCTTTCAAACTTGAGGCGGCCCGAACCTCAGCAAAGTCGAATGATGGAAAGCAGGCGCAAGATGATTGGCAGCAAGAACTCGTCGCCTTGATAGAAATCTGTACGGATTCCAAGAAAATGCGTGGCTCAGAGCATTGATCGGCGATTTCATCGGCTCGGTGGTACATCCGCGTCGCGTACGGCAAGCGGCCGACCTTTGATCGATTCCCGGTAGAAGACGAAGAGCCCGCCGCCGACGATCAGCAAAATGCCAGCGACAGAGGCCAGATCGGGCAAATCGCCCCAGATCACCACGCCCCAAATGATCGCCAAGGGCAAGGCGCTGTATTCGAAGGGCGCAACCGCCGTCGCTTCCGCCAACCGGTAAGCCTGTGATATGGCATAGCCGCCGATCGCGGCGAGTGTTCCGCAGGCCAGCATCAGCAGAGCATCCTGCGGCCCCGGCAGGACCCAGGCGCGTAACAGAAATTCCAGGCTGGCGTTCCCGCTTCCGGCAAAACGGCCATCGCCAATCATCAGACCTATGCCGGCACTCGCGATTACGAAGGTGAAATGGATGTAGAACGCCAGAACCGAAGCCTTGTGGATCACGCCGATCCTGCGCGTAATGATCTGCATCGAGGCATAGCAAAAGGCCGCGAGAACCGGCAGCAACGCCACGAGCTGGATCACGCCGTCGCCGGGCCGCAGCATGACGATCACCCCAGCCAGCCCCATCAGAACGGCACTCCAGCGAACCAGACCGACTTTTTCACCCAAAAAAGGAACCGACAGAATCGTGATGAAAAGAGGTCCGATGAAAAAAATCGCCAGTGCTTCCGCCAATTGCATCGTTGCCAGGGCCAGGAAATAGCTCATGTTCGCGACGATCAGCAGAAGCCCGCGCGCGACGAGTGGACCGAGGTTCCTGGTCCAGAGGCTGCGCAGCCCGCCCTCAAAATGAACCACGACCAGGGTCAGAAGCATGGCAATGCTGGCGCGCGCCAAGATAACCTCGTGCAGCGGATAGTCGCTACTCAGCCACTTGATCGCGACATCCTGGGTTGATAGAGCCGAAGCCCCCAACATAACGAGGAGGATGCCCTGGATCTGCTTGTCCGAACGAATTCGGGCTAACACGCGGCTTGCCCTCTGCCTTGCATGGCGAAGTTTCCCTTTTTCACCTCTGGTTTCGGGATAACGGTCCAGAGCAAGTTATCGCGGAAGCGATCAAAAGAACGCTCTCCGTTCTCCCACAGCCCGAGAATTCTCACTGCGACAGCGAAAACCATGCGAGTGCCGTTAAAGCCATCGTTAAAACGGCCGTTTCCGGTCTCGATCGGTCTTGGCCGGTCTCGGGGGGAAACATCTGCTCATTTTACGGAGAGCAATCTCTCGCAGCCTGGAAATCTGCCCGAAATCAGAGATTTAAGTCGAAGCTAACTGCTTGGCGGCAATGATACCCTGCCGACTGGAAGCACCCAAGCATTTCAAGAGGCGCTGAAAGAGAAGGCATGAATTTTATCTTCGATCATTGGGAATAAGCCGAAAAATGCCTTTTTTAACAGAATGTTAGAAGATATGCAGATGTTGCATATCTCCACTGCCTAAATAGACGTCGACACTCGCGGCTGAATGCTTATGTTCTAAACATCGATGTTGCGTCGCAACATCATCGAGTTTCCACCTCCCCCGGTGGACTCGACTTTCCGGACCCCCCTGTCCGGAAACTAGGGTCTTCGGACCCCACGTCTCCCAGACGTGAAGCCTCCCTGTTCAACTTGCCGGGAACTGCGGTTCCCGGCATTTTTTTTGCGTAAATGCAAGTGGGCGACACCGCATCCGTCCGGACTTTGGTCAGGGACGACACAAGCCGTCCGCGAGCCTCGTACAGACGAATAGATCATCTGCACTTGAGAGCATCAAATCAAGCGTAGAAAGCCGCTAGGTTGGAGATTGGATCGGGAGTCGACTCTAGATAAAGAGCCGCTCACCCTCCATACCGCTGTAAAGATCGGCGACGAATTCGCCGTAGCCATTGTACAGCAGCGTCGGAACCCGTTCATCAACGCCCAGAAGCCGCTCGGTGGCCTGACTCCAGCGCGGATGGCTGACTTCCGGATTCACGTTTGCCCAGAACCCGTATTCCGAGCCCTGAATCTCTTCCCAGAAGGACACCGGGCGCTTGTCCGTAAACTCAAAACGAACGAGGCCTTTCACATGCTTGAAGCCGTACTTCCAGGGAACGGCCAGACGAAGCGGCGCGCCGTTCTGCTTGGGGATCGGTTTGCCGTAGAGCCCCGTGGCAATGAAGGACAGCTCGTTGTTTGCTTCCTCTATGGTCAGACCTTCGACATAGGGCCAGGGATACCAGCTCGCTTTCTGGCCACTGGCCACGGATTCGTCCTTGAAGGTCACCATTTTCAGATATTTCGCCGAACCGAGCGGCCGGGCCATATCGACCAGCGCTTTCAAAGGAAAGCCGCTGTAGGGGACGGCCATCGACCAGGCCTCGACACAGCGATGGCGGTAAACGCGTTCCTCCAGCGGCATTTTCGCCAGAAGATCGTCGATTCCGATCTCCATAGGCGCTTCGACCATGCCGTCGATCTGCACCGTCCAGGGGCGCAACGGCAAGGCTTGCGCCTTTTGCCAGATGTTCTTTGACGAACCGAACTCATAGTAGTTGTTATAAGTCGTGGCGAGCTCTTCGGATGTGATCTCCCGGTCCAGGCGGTAGCGCAGGTTACGCTGAACAGGGTAAAGACCAGCAGAGGGGTCAGGTTCGCTGCTGGCGGCCTGCGCGGTCTGGGAGCTCTCGCCGTCACAGCCCGACAGCAGACCCGCGGTTGCCGCCAAGATCGGCCCGGCAGCCATGCCTTTCAGCAGGCTTCGGCGTTTCAGGAACGTGGATTCCGGCGTCGCCGCCGATTCAGGCAGCTCCCAGCCCTTTTTGATCTTGATCAGCATGTTACATGCACTCCGAATTTACCATAACCAGCTAGATAGTCCGAAACCGCTTCACGGGCAAATCAACGACCCGCGAGGAGAGGCTGTGTTTAGACAGCTAAATGCCCCTCGAAACGGCCAGATCAAGCGCCGTTTCGCGCAGCATCGGCAAAATGGCCCCTTCCAAACAAGAAAGGCCCGGTCTTTCGCCGGGCCTTCTCTATAACAGCAGTTTCTTTCGCGAGTGTTAGGTTGCTGTGCCGTCAAGCGATCATACTGCGCAGCATCCAGGCGGTTTTCTCGTGAACCGCCAGGCGATCCGCCAACAAACCCATGGTCACCTCATCATCACCAGCATCGGCGATCGGCAGCACGCCGCGCGCGGTTTTCGCGACCGCTTCATGGGCTTCGACAAGCTGACGCACCATTTCCTCAGCCTGTGGCACATCCTCGGACTCCTTAATGGAGCTCAAACGCGCAAAAGCCGCGTAGCTGCCCGGCGCAGGCTCTCCCAGAGCCCGAATGCGCTCCGCAATCTCATCAACCGCGGTCGCCAGCTCCGTGTAATGCTCTTCGAACATAGCGTGAAGCGACTGGAACATCGGACCGGTTACATTCCAGTGGAAGTTATGCGTTTTGAGATACAGGGTGTAGCTGTCTGCCAAGAGGCGTGACAATCCTTCAGCCACATTCTTGCGTTCTTCCTCGGGTATGCCCGTATTGATATCCATTCCACTCTCCTATTAACAGCAAGCGTTTAAAGGTATTTTTAGAATAACTCTAACTCCACAATGAATATAGCTACGAGCATCAGGGATCGCAAGCTATTTTTAGAATTATTCTAAAAAAGAAAATCGCCTGAATTACCACGTTGTTTCAGTAGCTTAGGAAAGCATCAACCTTTGCCTCCGACCAATTCTGGCGAAAAATGACCGGAAACTTACCTAAGCAGCCGAATCTCAATTCATGGACGTCGCGAAAGGGATCACGTGTTATGCCGGATCACTCCTAAAACTCCTTCAATGTTCGGCCTGGTGGGATTCCATGACCCGGTCAGCAAGCTTTCCCGTCAATTCCTGAAGGTGGTCGAACTGCCACTCGAAACTGCCGACGCCTATGGTGAGCGAGCGTAGCTCGATGATCAGATCATGGAGCTCGGCCTGCGGCATATGGCACTTGAACTCGTCCCAGCTTTCCCAGCCTGATTTGGCTTCAAAGCCTAAAATCTGCCCCCTCCTGGCACTGACCAGGCCATGGACCCGGGCCGTGAACTCAGCCGGCACCGAGATTACCACTTCATAGATAGGTTCGAGAAGCACTGGGCTGCACTGCGGCAGGCCTTCCGACATGGCCAGACGGGCTGCCGATTTGAAGGCTTGATCGGAACTATCGACAGAATGGTGCTGCCCGTCGACCAGGGTCACGGAGACATCGACCACCGGAAAGCCCAGCGGACCACGGCTCAGATACTCCTTCGCACCGGCTTCAACGGCCGAAATGTACTGCTTGGGCACTGCACCGCCGACCACTTTATCGACGAATTCAAAGCCCTCGCCCCGCCGCAGCGGCTTGATCTCTACCTGAACATCGCCAAACTGCCCGTGACCGCCACTCTGGCGCTTGAAGCGCGAGTGCTGCTTCACCTGCCTCTTGATGGTCTCCTTGTAGGCGGTCTGCGGCGGTGTCGCGTCAACTTCGACATTGTACCTGGATTTCAGGCGCTCGATCACAATCTTCAGATGGATCTCACCCTGCCCCCAGAGCAGCATCTGATGCGTATCATGGTTGTGCTCCACTGAAAGAGTGGGATCCTCCTCGATCAGTCTGGCGAGGCTCGCCGAGAGTTTCACGTCGTCTTGCCGGTTTCGGGGCGAAATTGCCAGGGCATACACGGGCTTAGGCACCTCCGGCCAAATGAAGTCCTCGTTGCGCAGGGGACCGGCTAACGTCAGCAGGTCGCTCGTCCGGGCATCCTGGAGACGCCCCAGCGCTACCAACTCGCCCTCACGCGCGACAGCGATTTTTTGGCTTTCGCCCCCCATCAAACGATAGAGCCCTGAGGGCTTGGTTTCGCCGATCAGGCCTGCCTCCGTGATCTCACCGTGCCAGATTCGCGCGACCGAGAGTTTTCCCGTGTGCTGCTGATTCAGCGTTTTGATGACGCTGGCACTGAAACTGCCGTTCATGGAAACCCCCAGCCGCTTAGCAGCAACACTGGGCGGAGGCACATCATGGCGAAGCGCCTTAAAAAGGCGTGTGACGCCGTTGCCATGTTCGCCCGAACCCATAAAGACCGGAACGATCAGATCTTCGGCGAGGTCCTTGCTCAATTGGCCGTAGACTTCATCGGAGCCAGGCACACGGTCTTCAAGCAGCTGTTCAAGCAGGTTATCGTCAAAGTCGGCGAGGGATTCGAGCAGTTCCTGCCGGGCCTCGTCCTCCCGCGGCTTCACATCTTCAGGGATCTCAATCAGATCGGATGGGCCACCTTCTTTGTATCTGTAGGCCCGCTCGCTGACGAGATCGACAAAGCCGGTGATCCGGTCGCCCTCGCGGATCGGCACCTGACGCAGCAGCAGCGGCCGGGAAGACAGCGTTTGCAAGGCCTCCATGATGTCACGGACGCGGGTCGCCGACTTGTCGGTCTTTCCGATAAAAAGCAGGTGGGGGATCTCATAGTCGTCCAGGAACTTGAAGAGTGGCGCCATTGCGAGAACCCGGTCGACTTCGGGCGGGATGACCACGATCGCCACATCGGCCGCCATCAGGGCGCTTTGGCTGTCGTAAGCAAGTTCGATAGACCCGGGACAGTCGATGAAGAACCAGCGCTCGCCCAGATATTCGCAGTGCGCGAAGTTGGCCTCGACACCCATAAGCCGGGCACGGGCCTCGGCTGAGGGATCTCCAACTGTGTTGCCTTCGGTGATGGAACCTTTTCGTCCGATCGCCCCCGCTGCGTGAAGCAGGGCCTCCATGAGCGTTGTCTTGCCGCTCGTGTAAGGTCCGACGATTACGGCACAACGTGCCGGTTCAGCAGACTTTGACGTCATTTTCTCCTCCCTTTGGCGACGCAGGGTACGATCGGTCTTGATTGAGAGGATCAAGGCCGTGAAGCGTCCCCCAGCTTAGGAAAAGAGAGGCCGTTTCACGTGATGCTTAAAAAGCAAGGTTTTGGATCGGACCGGTACGCGCGATTTGTGACTAACGGTACTCGATAAACTTCCCTCATGACTTTTATGGTTGCATTGACATGGTCCCAAAGAATCTCTGAAACATGCAACAAGAAATCTGTCGCAGGCGGGATTTGCCACAGCACTGGTTGCATGAAAAAACCGCCCGGACCGGGTAGGTCACGGGCGGTTTTCAGATTTCAGGCCAGAAAGGCGACGCTCCGACCCAGGATTTACCGGTCTTCTACGTCAGCTCAGTGCCTCGCAGGCCTTCTTGATTCGGGCACAGGCTTCGCGCAGGGCCTCGGTTGAGGTCGCATAGGAAATCCGAAAGTAGGGGGAGAGGCCGAAGGCTTCACCCTGAACCACCGCGACGCCCTCCGACTCCAAGAGGTAAGTCACGAAATCACCGTCGGACGCGATGGTCTTTCCGTCCGGCGTCGTCTTGCCGATCGCACCCGCGCAGGAGGGATAGACGTAGAATGCACCTTCCGGCTTGGGGCAATGCAAGCCCGGGCAGAGGTTCAGGAGCTCGACCACCATATCGCGGCGTTCCCGGAAGACCTCATTGCGCTCCTGAATAAAGTCCTGAGTCCCGCTCAAGGCTTCAACCGCGGCGGCCTGGCTGACCGACGAGGGATTGGAGGTACTCTGCGACTGAATCTTCGACATCGCTTTGATGAGATCCGCCGGTCCGGCGGCAAAGCCGATGCGCCAGCCGGTCATGGCGTAGGCTTTGGAAACACCATTAATCGTCAGGGTCCGGTCCTTGATCTGCGGCTCGACCTGGGCCGGTGTGACGAAATCAAAACCGTCATAGACCAGATGTTCATACATATCATCGGTCATGACCATGACGTGCGGATGCCGCAGCAAGACATCGGTCAAGGCCTTCATTTCGTCATGACTGTAGGCCGCACCGGTCGGATTGGACGGCGAATTCAGAATCAGCCACTTGGTCTTGGGCGTAATCGCCGCTTCCAGGTCCTCCGGCCGCAGCTTGAAACCATTGTTCTGAGAGCAGGGTACGGCCACCGGCTCGCCCTCGGCTAAGAGAACCATATCAGGATAGGAGACCCAGAAAGGTGCGGGTATCACGACCTCATCACCCGGGTTCAGCGTCGCCATCATGGCGTTGTAGAGGACCTGCTTGCCGCCGGTTCCGACCGTCACCTGATCCGGCGTGTAGTCCAGATCATTGTCACGTTTGAACTTTGCGCAGATGGCCGCCTTCAGAGCCGGAGTTCCATCGACCGCGGTGTATTTGGTATCGCCAGCCCGGATGGCCGCGATCGCCGCGTCCTTGATATTATCCGGCGTATCGAAATCCGGCTCTCCGGCACCCAGGCCGATGACATCCCGTCCCGCGGCCTTCAATTCGCGCGCTTTGGTGCTGACGGCAATCGTGGGAGAGGGTTTAATTCGTGCGAGGCGGTCCGCAATCTGCGCCATGACCTGTAGCTCCCTGACTATGACGGGGGCCGCGCAGGGTGCGATCCCCCAAGAACAATAATGCCCGGCGAACGTAGTAAAGCATTCGGAGCATAGCAACCGAGAAGCAGCCTCAAAGGCAAAGTTTCATAGCATATTTAGGAATCTGACAGGATTGACCGGCAGCCGCAGAAACCGGTTTTCATGGCTCACGGACGCGGTCCGCTCTTAAAAGACGGGCTTTCCACGGACCCGGATGCTCGGGAGCGGTCTCATGCCGCGCCCAAAAGATGCCACAAAGAACCTTGGAATCGCCGCCTTCCCGCTCCCTCATCGCCCCTGATCTCCGGTGTCATGGCGCAATCGAGATCTTCCGAACCCTGGTGAAGGACAGCTGTCATGCCCGCGATCCGCTCCTCCGACCCTCTTCATTCTGCCGGTGCCCTGGCGGTTCCGGCGGGCATTATCCCTCCGCGCATTGCCGCAGGCTGTGGCAAAGCCGTTGGAATCATCCTGCTGTCGCTTTTTGCAGCGATCACGATGCTGATCGCGACGCTGGTGCTGCTGCCGGCCAATAGTTTTGCCGCACGGGCCGCGGGCGTGCCCTCGGCGCAGGCCCCGAACCAGGCCTCCGAGGCCCCGCTCACGGGTTTGTTCTTTCCCAGCGGCCCCAACGGCGAAGCCTTTGAGGCCCTGCAACTGGACAGCGACGTCCGAATCTCAGTCACCGGGATGATCGCCCGTGTCGCCTTGCGGCAGCGCTTCACCAATCCTTCCGACAACTGGCAGGAGGGCATCTACGTCTTCCCGCTGCCCGAAAAATCAGCGGTCGATCGACTGGTCATGTCCGTGGGTGGCCGGGTGATCACGGGCCAAATTCTCGAAAAGGAGCAGGCAAAACGGGCCTATGAGGCCGCTGCGGCCTCCGGGAAGCGCGCCAGCCTGTTGTCGTCGGAACGGCCGAATGTCTTCGTGACGTCCCTGGCCAACATCGGGCCCGGGGAAGAAATCATCATCGATATCGAATACCAGGATAGCGCCATCTACAGCGACGGCACCTTCTCTCTTCGCTTTCCGATGGTCGTCGCACCACGCTACACGCCGCGCGACGAGCGCCCTCGCGAGCAGCCGCAAACTGTAGACAACGATCCGCAAGGCGCCCCCGGCACAACACCAGCCAGCTTTGTCCCGGACGACCGCGATCTCTTTGGTCCAGTGGGTGAGCGCGTCAATCCCGTGACCCTGACGGTGCGGCTCGATCCGGGCTCGCCGTTGGACAGCCTCTCCAGCCTCTATCATCCGGTTGATATCGAAGCCCTCGACGAGCGCAGAAAGGTCATCACCCTGCGCGATGGCTCAGTCCAGGCCAATAAGGATTTCGTCGTGGAATGGCGCCTGGCCTCCGCAACCGCGCCGCAAGCTTCGGTGTTCGTGGAAGACTTCGGGGGCGAGAGCTACGTGATGATGATGGTGACCCCTCCTGCCGGCGCGCCTCATCCCGAGGAGCTGGATAACCTGAAGCACGCCCCCTCCATGGAACCCTTTCCGCCGCGCGATGTGGTCTTTGTGATCGACACCTCCGGCTCGATGCACGGAGCTTCGCTGGAGCAGGCGCGGGCCGCCCTGTCGCTTGCCATCTCCCGCCTGCAGCCGCGCGACCGCTTCAACGTCATCCGCTTCAACAACGAGACTTACAGCCTCTTCGATGAGATCGTGCCGGTCACGGCCGACTCGCTCCGGCGGGCGCAAGCCTATGTGAATGCCCTGGAATCCGACGGTGGTACGGAGATGCGCTCTGCCCTGCTCCAGGCCCTGCAGATGAACGCGCAGGCGGAGATCATCGACAAGCACGCTGACGACCGCCTTCAACAGGTTGTCTTTCTGACCGACGGCGCGGTTGGAAACGAAGCTGAACTTTTCAAGCTGATCGCGGAGAAACTTGAGTCGAGCCGGTTGTTTACAGTCGGCATTGGTGCTGCGCCAAACAGCTATTTCATGCGCAAGGCGGCTGAAGCCGGTCGCGGCACATTCACCTATATCGGCGACCCGAATGACGTGTCAGTCGAGATGTCAGCGCTGCTACGCAAGCTCGAGCGGCCCGCGTTGACCAGTATCTCCCTTGGTTGGCCGGGTAGTGCCGGAAAGAGGATTGAAAGCTATCCATCGGTGGTCCCCGACCTCTACGAGGGCGAACCGGTCGTGGTGGTCTCAAAGATCGGCGAGGTGGACGTGGCGTCTCTCTCGGGCAACGTGCTGATCAGCGGGCGCCAGGGAATGGAAGACTGGCAGCGCCGAGCGTCTTTGGAAAAACCAAGCGAGGCGGCCGGTATTGCCGCGCTCTGGGGGCGATCCAAGTTCGAGGAGATCACCGACGGCCTCTTCCTTGGCCGGGATCCGGTCGCCGTCCGCGTTGACGCGCTCGAAGTGGCCCTGGAACACCAACTGGTGACCCGCTACACCAGTCTGGTCGCCATCGACGATCAGCCTGCCCGTCCAAGAGATGAGGCTTTACACAGCCACGAAGTGCCGCGCGAAATGCCCGATGGCTGGAGCCGTGATAAGGTCTTCGGCACGGGCGGAGCGATAGAACCCGAAGCCCCGCCGGTGGCAGATCCTGCCCCAACGAAGTCCACGGCAATGCCGGTCCGTAAACTGCCTGCATCCCTGGCCGCGATGGCACCATCGGCAAAAGGCAAGGCCGTTCACCTGCCCCAGACCGCGACGCCGGCAGCCCTGAACGCCATCATCGGCATCGCTCTCCTGATCCTGGGTGGCTTGGTCTTCGCTGGAATCAATCTCTCGCGCCGGGGGGACGAAAACCATGCCTGAGACCAAGAAAGTTTCAGGGTTGCTGCGCCGTAAAGGCGCCGCAATCCTGGGCGCGGCAATAATCGGTCTGGGCATCTGGCAAGTGGGCGAGGCCGGTTACATCCACCTGAAAGCCGAATTGGCGCAGGTTCTGGTTCAGGAGGCCTGGAGCGATACCCTCAAGGGCGAAAAACAGGTGCGCCCCTGGCCCTGGGCCGACACCTGGCCGGTCGCCCGAATGCAGATCCCGGACCTGGATGTCGATCTCATGGTCCTGGCCGGTGCAAGCGGCAGAACTCTGGCATTCGGGCCGGCGCACCTGGAGGGTACGGCATCACCGGGCACCAGCGGGCACAGTATTCTCAGTGGTCACCGTGACACGCACTTCGCATTCCTCAAGAAGGTTGAATATGGCATGGAGATTCGCATTCAGTCCCCAGACGGGATCTGGCGCAGCTATACCGCTACAGACCGACAGGTCATAGATGCCAGATATGCCCGCCTGGCGTCAGGAAACGGTGAAGCGGCCTTAACGCTGGTCACCTGCTATCCCTTCGACACAATCGTGCCGGGAGGCCCGCTACGCTACCTGGTTTCAGCCTACGAACGGCAGGAGAGCGCCTGGTTACCCCCGGAAATCAAAGACTTAAGCAAAGATTAAAAGTAGTAATACTGGACAATCTCGAGGCGAGTCCAGACAGGGCAAGTCTTTACAGCGTTTTAATCTAGAATTCGTACAGTGTTCTCTCAATGACTCCGATGCAGATTCCTCAGCTTAAAGGGGCGCCTGCTCGTTTCGGCGGAGAATTATGGCAGACGGCACCCCTCAACCCCAGTCGGTTAAGCAACTGCGCCAGGAACGCGACAGGTTTCTGGCGTTCGCCTTTTGCCGTGCGGATCTGCTGCTGGAACTGACTGCAGACCATAAAATCGTTTTTGCAAGCGGAGCCTGCCGCAGTGTTTTCGGGCTCAGCGCAGACGAAATGAAGGGCCATGAGTTGCAGGAGTTCATTGTTGAACAGGATCAGGCCGTCGTGAATGCCACCCTTGCCGGGATGACCGGAGGCGCGCGTCCGGAACCGATCAACATTATGTGCCGCAACACAAAGGGGGCACCACGCACCCTATCGTTAACAGGTTACTTTGTGGAGGATCTGCAGCGTCATTACTTCCTGTCCTGCAAGATACCTGCGGCTCCGCGTGCAAGTTCCGGCGCCGAAACCCGCGAAGCGGCGGGTGCGGTCATGCATGACACCGCCAGCTTTAATAAAGTGGTCTCGCGAAGCCTGGAGACCGCAAACGACCACACCTTGACCCTGCTTGAACTCAGTAATTACTCGACAGTCCTGGATCAGCTGGATACCGCTTCTCAGGAAGAGCTGCACGAAACAATCAACAGCTATCTTCGCGCCAGCTCGGATGATGCCAATTCGGCAGCGGCATTCGGCGAGGGGCGCTTCGGTCTGATTCACCGCCCCGAAGTCGACATTGAACAGCTGAGCTCAAAAATCTCGGCCAAGGTAAAATCAGCCGATCCAAGCGGCCTGGGCGTCGAAATCGAAAAGGCCAGCGTTATCCTGGCGGAAGCCGGCGTCGGCGACGGCAATCCTGCACAGGCGTTCGATTATATGGTCCGCCAGTTTGCGCGCGGTGGCGACAATGGGATCAGACTGAACGATCTTCAGAACGGGCTTCCCAAGATTCTGGCACAGATTCAGAGAACGGCCACCGAGGTTCGGTCGGTGATCGCTGACGAGTCGTTTAGGCTCGTGTTCCAACCGATCGTCAGACTGGATACCCGCGCAACGCATCACTACGAACTTCTCGCGCGCATCGACGGGGAAATCGGATCGCCCGCCCGCTTCATTCAGTCGGCGGAGGATTTGAGCCTCATTCGGGGCTTCGACATGGCGGTGTGCCGAAAGGCAATCAGCTGGCTGCGCAAACAAGGCGACATGACATCTCAACGAGCGGTGGCGGTCAATCTCTCCGCCCAGTCGATTGGCGACAGCGTGTTCGTCGAAACCCTCCGGGAACAGCTTGTTGCTTTGGGCGAAAACCGAAAACACATTCTCTTCGAGATCACGGAATCCTCTCGGATGGAAAACCCGATCGTGGCCAACAACGCGATCCAGGCATTGCGCAAGGATGGACATCTGGTCTGTCTCGACGACTTCGGCGTGGGCGAAGCCTCACTCCAGTATCTCCGTCAATTCCAGGTCGATATCCTCAAGATTGACGGCAGCTATGTGCGAGAATGCCTGCATGACAAAACCTCCGCCCACATTCTCAAGGCAATTGCCGAGCTCTGCGTTGATCTGGGCATCGACACTGTTGCCGAGATGGTCGAGGACGATGAGACCTGCAAATTCCTGGCAAAGAGTGGCATCGTGTTCGCCCAAGGCTACCATTTCGGTCGTCCATCGCAAGAGATCGAGGTCTTTGAGCAATCCGAGAGACGCCCCGCCGTCGCCCGGCGTCTTGGCGCGCAGGAGTCCTGGGGCTAGGCCGTTCAAGGCGAGCGATAGACCTGCGCACCGAGCCTAGCCGCCTCATCATAAACGCGTGATTCCGTCACCATAATCTCTCTGTACGTGTAAAACGATTTTCCGAACGGGCCGGCGTTCAATTTTCCTTTTGGGAGTGCAATCGGCACTGGCCTCGGCGCTCGGCGATGGGCATATATATAGCCATGAGCAGCACACTGATCGAAGCCCTCCCAGACTCCTTTTCCAAGGCTGATTCGCGTCCGTTCCGGATTGATTCCGAGTATGAGCCGGCCGGCGACCAACCGCAGGCAATCGAAGAAATCACTGAGGGGCTGATCAAGGGTGAACGCGATCAGGTTCTGCTCGGCGTCACCGGCTCGGGTAAGACCTTTACCATGGCGCATACCATTCAGCGCCTGCAGCGTCCGGCGCTTATCCTGGCCCACAACAAAACGCTTGCGGCCCAGCTCTATTCGGAGATGAAGTCCTTTTTCCCCGATAATGCGGTTGAGTATTTCGTCTCCTACTACGACTACTATCAGCCCGAGGCCTATGTCGCGCGCAGCGACACTTACATCGAGAAAGACAGCTCGGTGAACGAACAGATCGACCGGATGCGTCACTCCGCGACCCGCGCTCTGTTCGAACGGGACGATGTCATAATCGTGGCGTCGGTCTCCTGCATTTACGGTATCGGTTCGCCCGAAACCTACGCGCAGATGATTATCTCTTTGCAGCCGGGCCAGGTGATCGACAGACGGGAACTCCTGGGTTCCCTGGTCGAATTGCACTATTCCCGTAACGACGTCGCGTTCGGTCGCGGCACCTTCAGGGTCAACGGCGATACCATCGAGATCTTCCCGGCCCACTACGAGGATCGCGCCTGGCGTATCAGTCTCTTCGGCGATGAGATTGAGTACATACAGGAGTTCGATCCCCTGACCGGGCAAAAAACCAATACGCTCGAACAGGTCAAGATCTACGCTAATAGTCACTACGTTACGCCCCGGCCGACACTGCAGCAGGCCGTCAAACAGATCAAAATCGACCTCAAGGCGCAGCTTGAGCACTTCCGCTCGACAGACCAGTTGCTGCCTGCAGAACGGCTCGAGCAACGCACCACCTTCGACATAGAGATGATTGAGGCGACCGGTTCCTGCGCCGGCATCGAAAACTACTCGCGCTATCTGACAGGCCGTGCACCCGGCGAGCCTCCGCCGACACTTTTTGAGTACCTGCCGGATAACGCAGTGCTCTTCGTTGATGAGAGCCATGTCACCACCGGGCAGTTACATGGCATGTACCGCGGTGACTTCGCACGTAAATCGACGCTGGCGGAGTATGGTTTCCGGCTGCCATCCTGCATTGACAACCGGCCGTTGAAGTTCGAGGAGTGGAATGCGATGCGTCCGCAAACGCTCTATGTCTCGGCAACGCCCGGAAAGTGGGAGCTTGAGCAGACAGGCGGCGTCTATGCCGAGCAAATCATCCGGCCGACGGGTCTGATCGATCCGATCTGCGAGATCCGCCCAACGGAAACCCAGGTTGACGACCTGATCGAGGAGTGCAGGACGGCCGTAGCCGCAGGTTTAAGGGTGCTGGTCACAACCCTGACCAAGCGCATGGCGGAGGACCTGACCGAATACATGTACGAGGCAGGCATCAAAGTCCGCTACGTTCATTCGGATGTGGATACTCTGGAACGGATCGAGATCATACGTGACCTGCGGCTGGGCGTATTCGATGTACTGATCGGGATTAACCTGCTGCGCGAGGGCTTAGACATTCCGGAGTGCGGCCGGGTCTGTATCCTCGATGCGGATCGCGAAGGTTTTCTGCGCTCGACGACATCCTTGATTCAGACAATCGGGCGCGCGGCGCGCAACGTCGACGGCAAGGTCATTCTCTATGCCGATGTGATGACGGATTCCCTGAAAGCAGCGCTGAGCGAGACCGATCGGCGGCGGGAAAAACAACAGGCCTACAATGTGGCGAACGGCATTACGCCGGAATCGATCCGCAAACAAATTACCGACATTCTCCAGAGCGTTTACGAGAGCGACCATGTGACCGTCGATACGGGCGATGCCGCCACGCCCCACCTTATCGGCAACAATCTCAAAACGCACCTGGAGGACCTCAACAAACGGATGCGGGCGGCCGCGGCAGATCTCGAATTCGAGGAGGCCGCCCGCTTGCGCGATGAAATACGGAACCTGGAAAACAGTGAACTTGAGCTGTCGCCGGGACCATCCAAATCCGGAAAACCGGATTTTACCGCCCGCATCGCCCGGGCCGATGCTTCATCGAAAAGCCGCAAAAAATACAAGGGCAAATCCCGGCGGCGTTAATTCAGCCTTAAACCAAACACGAGATCGTACACCTACAGATTCTTGCCGGCGGGTCAGACTAAACGCCCGAAGGCATTTCAATGCCGGAACGCTTGCTCTATTAAAACCTCAGGTAGGCATCGGAGCTTTGATCCGCGTACGGGTATCTACGGATTTAGAGACAGACAAGCATTTCATAAAATCGGGAACTTCGCGCTTTTTTTGCCGGAAACTTGGACGTGCAACAACTCACTCACTTTAACGATCGTACAGCTATCAGAAGGTATGACGCGCTCCGAACCCCGATCTGGGTGTTCGATGTCGAGCGCCACGCTATGTGGTGGGCCAACAAAAGTGCGCTGAAGTTCTGGGATGCCAGTTCGCTCGACGAACTGATTCGACGTGACTATTCCAGCGACTCCGAGACTGTCCGTCTACGTCTGAGACAGATCGTCGACAACACGATCGACGGGGACTCCGTCATGGAGACATGGACTCTTTACCCGAAGGGTCAGCCTGTCACGGTTGTTCTGGACATGAAACCCGTCACCATTGAACAAGGCTCTCCCGCGATCCTGATTGAGGCCACCACCCCGCTTGATCTGCGCCGGGAGCCCGAAGCCCTGCGCATTCTGGAGGCAGCCCGCTATACCCCCTTGATGGTCAGTATTTTCTCATTGGACGGCGAGCTTCTGGCTCAGAACCCGGCTGCAAGTTTTGCCTACAATCTCTCCAACGGGCCGACACCCACGACATCAGGAACGCTTGAACAACGCTTCGTCAAACCTCAGGCGGCGGAGGCGCTGATGAAATCCTGCCGCCGGGGCCATCGGCACAGCGGTGATTTTAGAGTCCGCACGTCAAAGGGCACTCGCTGGCACCACCTGGACGCTCGGATCGCCAAGGACCCGATGACCGGCGATCGCTCTATCGTGATCACGGAGGAAGATGTCTCCGCGAGAAAAAGAGCCGAGCGGCAACTTGAAACTATCAACCAAACGCTCGAGAGGCGGGTTCAGGAACGAACGCATGAACTCGACACAGCCCGGCTGGCGGCAATTCAGGCGAACCATGCGAAAAGCGATTTCCTCGCCACCATGAGCCATGAACTCAGGACGCCCCTGAATGCGATCATCGGTTTTACGGATCTCCTGCTCAACGGGATATATGGCCCGTTAAACGACAAACAAAGCGAGATACTTGGAGATATCGGCGCGAGTGGCTCTCATCTCTTTACGCTGATCTCCGACCTCCTTGATGCTTCCCGAATCGAGGCGGGGCGACTGGAGCTCAAGGAATCCAAAGTCAATCTCAGCGAGATCTTTGAAGAGTGCGCGACGGTCCTGGAACCGGCCTGCAAGGGTAAAAACATCAAGATCACCCGTCAGGGCTTCGACGGCAACACACAGCTTTTCGCCGATCACACGCGTCTGAAGCAGGTCTTGCTTAATCTGATATCCAATGCCGTGAAGTTTTCACCGGGCGGCGGGACGGTCACATTGGCAGTAGAGCCGAATGAGACGAGTGATTATCTGGTCCTGAATATCTCCGATACAGGAATTGGCGTCCCGGAGGAGATCATTCCAAGCCTCTTTAAACCCTTCACTCAGGCAGCGCCCGAGCACAGCAGCCTACAGCGTGGCGCCGGTCTCGGGCTCTACATCGCGAAGAGCCTGATTCAACTTCATGACGGCGACATCTCATTCCAAAGCCGTGTCGGCGAAGGCAGCTGTGTGACGGTCTCTCTGCCCCGGGAACGGGTCATTCACGCCTGACAGCGACCATCCGCACTGGCCGTCATAGCTTGCCGAACTCAGGCAACCGGGTCTTCCGGCTTCTCCTCGATGATGTGCCGCCAGCCCTCGCCACTCGACATCAGGCAGCTTTGGCCACCCGGCCGGGTCATCAGCAGTGTCCAGGATCCTGACGGGCCGGAAAAGACTTCCAGCAGTCGGCCGTCGGCCGTGATCCCGAATGCCGTGCGGCCCTCGTGATAACGCTCCTTCAGCGTGTCCAAGATCGCCTGGCGCTCTCCACAGGATACAGTCTGCGCGGATGCCGTCGCGGTAACGGCAGAGGTAGCCGTGAGCGCGGCGGCAACTGCCCCGGACATCAACACCCCCTGCAAAGCTTTACCGAATTCCGACATAACATCCTCCAATCCGACTTCACCTTTCACTAAGTTTCACTCTGCACCAACCCGATGGATGGCGGTGTAAGCCTCGATCCCGCTGACACCGCCAAGGCATTCCAGCTTTGACATTCCAGCTTTGACATTCCAGCTTTCCGGGCACCTGCAAAGGTGCCCTAACAGCCGCAGGTTTTCTTCGGTCTTTTTCACATATGGTTAATAAATACCGGGCATCAATAAATAACGGAATTGTGATGTAGAATTTTACGCCACAAGCTGTAGTTTTTTTTCTGTGTCAAGTGACACAAAAAAGATCACTGGTTTCTTTAATGCTTATCAAACAAGCCTTTAACTTCAAACCAGCGAGAGACGAACACTTGTACCCTCAATTCAATAAGAGAAATCACGAATTGATGATGCTGTCGCGCCAGCCCACATTAAATTGAGAAAAACGACACGCTCGTCACCACATCAGTGATGCAAACAAGCACCCGGCAACTCGCAAAGCGGTGCGCAAGGTTACCGAAGCCTGAGGAAAACCGGTGGGTCCGGCAAGGACGCCCCCGAAGGAGAGAGAAGGAATGAGCGAAAAAATCGTCAAGACCGACGCTGAATGGCGCGCGCAGCTGAGTCCGGAGCAGTATCACGTGACACGGCAGGCCGGAACGGAACGGCCCTTCCAAAACCTCTACCACGACGACAAGAACCCGGGCACCTACGCCTGTATCTGCTGTGACACGCCCCTCTTCAACGCGACAGAGAAATACGACTCAGGCACCGGCTGGCCCTCGTTTTGGGCGCCGGTATCGGAAGAAGCGGTTGCACTTAAGGTGGACCGGACACTCTGGATGAAACGCACCGAGGTTCTTTGCGCCCGTTGCGATGCGCACCTGGGTCACGTTTTTGAGGACGGACCGGCTCCCACCGGCCTGCGCTACTGTATGAACTCGGCGTCGTTAAACCTTAAAAAGACCGATGACAAAGCCCCTGAGTAAAGCGCAAGTATGGGTGAAGGAGGTGAAGGTTTCACCTGTATCCACTAAAGAAACCGAGCCCTTGGCGCGAAAACGCGAATAGAAAGGTTTACCACTGCCGCGGAAATCCGATAGATATTGAAAATTCCGGGGGGAAGACGCATTTAGCTATCCATTCCACGATTGACCTGAATATACACCGCGACGAGGAGCGTCCTGACAGCACGGGCTTGGACGTCGCCGCGCACAACAGATTGGTTGCCATGTCTTTTGCTACTGCTGCCGCGACCGGCGGGTTCCTGCTTCCGGCCTGCTCCCAGATCTTGCGCGAAAAAAGGGTTTAATCACCGTGACGCCCCTGGCTTTTTTAATGACCGGCGCCGGTCTTCTGCTTCTTGCATTCGGTGGCGAAGTCCTTCTGCGCGGCGCAATCGGGGTGGCCAGCAGGCTGGGGCTCTCCCCGATGCTGATTGGCTTGACCGTGGTGGCCTTCGCCACCTCGATGCCTGAGCTGGTCGTGACGGTGACCGCAGGCCTGGAAGACGTGACGGACATCGGTGTCGGTAACGTGGTCGGGTCCAACATCGCCAACATCCTTTTAATTCTCGGCGTTGCCGCCGTCATTTCGCCGATTGTCACCAAGCCTCAACTTGTCTTGCGCGACTGCATCGCCGTTCTCGCTGCGACCCTGTTGTTTGTCGGCTTTGCCTATTACGGCGAACTCTCTTTCTTGCACGGCGTGGCGATGATCGCCTGCCTGATCGGCTATGTCTGGTACAGCTATCGCAACGACGCCGTTCGAAACGGCGACGATGGCGAAGATAACCTGAGTGCCCTTGATGACGAGGTTGCGGAAGAAATTGAGAGCGCGCCAAAGTCCCTGGGCATCGCGCTCGCTCTCGTGGTCGGCGGCATCATCGGGCTGGTGTTGGGCTCAGAGCTCCTGGTCCGTGGTGCTGTCCAGATTGCCAGGGCCGCCGGTGTGTCGGAGACCGTCATCGGCCTGACCCTGGTCGCGTTCGGCACGTCGCTTCCCGAGCTTGCGACCTCTATCACGGCTGCGATTCGCGGGCATACCGAGGTCGCCCTGGGCAACGCCCTTGGATCGAATCTTTTCAACCTTCTGCTGATCCTGGGTGTCCTTGCCATGGTGACCCCCTTTGAAGTCGATGCAGTGGTCCTTAGTTTCGACGCCTGGATCATGGCGGCGGTTTCTCTGATGGTGGTTCCCATCATCATGATTCGTGGCCAGATCGGGCGCCTCTCCGGTGTTGTCTTCTTACTGATGTACGGCGCTTACATCACCTATCAGTTCACCCTGCCCCCTGTCGTGGCGTAGCGGCAGGTACTCGGTCGAGAGATTTCAAGCGGTTCACGCCGTCAAATTCGACCGCCTGTCCTGGACAAGGTTAAAACTCCATTTGGCGTAGACCCTACAGTTTAGGTCGCGGCGGAACTTGTCATAGTGCCTCTGCTTCTGCATGCTCGCGCCGATGAATAAACAGCAACAAAAAAGACACCGCGCGAACTACCCGCGCAGGGTATTGATCACAGGTGCAGCCAAGCGAATTGGACGGGCGCTCGCGCTCGACTTTGCCGCGCAGGGTTGGACCGTGGCAGCCCACTACAGGAGTTCAAGCACGGAGGTCGGTTCTCTGGTCGCCGAGATCGCTGCCATGGGTGGAAAAGCGCATGCTTTTCAGGCCGACCTGACGCAGGAGGCCGACGTACAAGCCTTGGTCCCGTCGGTCGTCGAGGCGGTGGGTCCGTTGGGTTGCCTGATTAACAACGCCTCGACCTTCGAACGCGATTCGATTGAGACCGCGTCCAGGGAAAGCTGGAATCAGCACATCGAACCCAACCTGCGGGCGCCGCTGGTCCTCACCCAAAATTTTGCGAAAGCCCTCAAAGACGCGGTCGACCCGGCGCGTGATGGAGCGCCGGCACCCTTGAACGGCGTTGTCATCAACATGATCGATCAGCGTGTCTGGAATCCTACACCGCAGTATTTGAGTTACGCGCTCTCCAAGGCCGGTCTCTGGGCGATGACGAAATCCCTGGCGCTGGAACTGGCACCGAGGATCAGGGTTAATGGCATCGGTCCGGGTCCGGCACTCGCCAACGCAAGACAAAGCAAGGAAGACTTCGACGCACAGTGCGCGGCCATGCCGCTGGGCATAGGCACGTCGCCGGAGGAAATCTGTGCGGCTGCGCGTTTTATAGTCTCGGCGCTATCCATGACGGGTCAGATGATCGCACTTGATGGAGGCGAACATCTTGGGTGGGCGCAAGCACCACACGACCATCAGTTTTTGGACTGACGTGAAGAGATGAAACCTCACGTCCCCGGATGAAAAACCGCCGATCGAAATTTATCTAAACCAGCATTCAAAGAGACACTCATGTCCGCATCCAAACAGTCCGAGTCGCTACCTCAAGACTCTCCACTTGCTCAAACGACACTGACAACGCAACGTGTTGTGATACGTGACATGACCTTGACCTGTTCGATTGGTTTAAGCGAGGAGGAACGTGCGCGCAGCCAGCGCCTGCGACTCAATTTTGAAATTGACATTCAACCCTCTGCGCCGAGTGATGATGAGATCGCTGAAGTGGTCCACTACGGGCATCTGGTATCGCGCATCCGCCGCACCTGTCTCGAGAACAACGTGCGGCTGCTTGAAACGCTTGCTGATCAGATTCTGGAAACCTGCTTCTTCGACAAACGCGTCATCTCTGCGCGGGCACGGATCGAAAAACTCGACCGCTACCCCGACGTTGGCGGAATCGGAATCGAAATCGAACGCCAACGCAAGTCCGAATGACGCATCGGCGAGACTCATTTTGGTGTCTTTCATCGCGCACAGAATGAGACGATGTCACAAATCGTTAACGTCATCGTAAAGACTCAAAAGCGCCCGATAAACCATTGCGAAAACGTAATCTATCGGCGCGGATATCGAAAGTTTTACACAACCTATTCAGCACCTATTTTCAGCTGCAGGCAGTCAATGAGGTTTTTTCGTTCTTTAAGGTTTCTTTACACTTGACTTCATTTTTTTTCATATAAATCAAATACTTAAAATTTTATGCCTATTTTTTAGGCATAGCAAGCAAGGGCTTGATTCCTCTAGGGCTAACCCCTCGCAAGCTATATATACGCACAGAGTTATCCACAGATTCCGTGGATATGTTGGTTAACGGCATTTAAGGGGTAAAAATTTCTGTCCGTAGACATCTGAATGAGTGGATACACATTGCTGTCACAACATCGTCATCTTAATGAATTTGCTCACCGCTTCGATAAATTCTGTCCCGATCACCTTTAAAGCCAAGCTGTGAGAGGCGATACTAGAGACAGAGGCGCGCGGCACAATCCGGATCACGTTGTGTTGCGACCAATTTGGGGTTTCGGCGAGATGCGAGAAAAGCATTGCGCGTGGAAGTCTAGTCTAGAGAGTGATTGCGGTACGACAAAGGTATGGTGAGATCGTCAGGAAAGCGCAGACGCAATGACCCGTCCCAGGGCGGTAAGCGCTCAGCTATGCCCAACCAAGACAGCCTTGACCGGGAATCGACAGCTTCAGGTTTGTCCGAAGCGTCGCCCACCTGGATCGGACCAGATCCTCTAGAGAGCAAAGAATCGCAAAGTGACGCTGGACAAGTCGCGCCCGCTTCCGGTTCCCATTCAGAGATGGAGTCGACAACAGCCTCTGCCCCGCCCGACGACGGTCAGCTCACGCGCCTGGAACAGGGTGCTCAGGTCATCGCAAACGCGGTCAAGACTCTACCCGGCGCGCCCGGCGTATACCGCATGCTCTCTGCGGAAGGGGATGCGCTTTACGTCGGCAAAGCAAAGAATTTGAAAAAGCGCGTCAACTCCTACACCGGCGTCGGAAAACTCCCCTACCGGCTCAAGCGTATGGTTTCCGAGACAGTCTCTATGGAGTTCGTCACAACCCATACCGAAGTCGAAGCGTTGCTTTTGGAAAGCAACCTCATCAAACGCCTGATGCCGCGCTACAACGTGTTGCTGCGCGACGACAAATCCTTTCCCTACATCCTGGTCACTGGTGACAAGGAAACAGCACAGATCACAAAGCACAGGGGCGCTCAGAAGCGTGACGGTGACTATTTCGGCCCCTTCGCCGACGCCACGGCCGTCAACATGACCATCACCGCGCTTGAAAAGGCCTTTCTGTTGCGGTCCTGCAGTGACGGTGTTTTCAACAATCGCAAGCGGCCCTGCCTGCTCTACCAAATCAAGCGCTGCTCCGCACCCTGCGTCGACCGAATCTCACCGGAGGCCTACAGCGAGCTTGTCGAGCAGGCGCGTGCGTTTCTGTCCGGACGGTCGCAGCGTGTTCAACAGGACTTGGTCAAGCAGATGGAAGCGGCGTCGGAAGCGATGGATTTCGAGGTTGCCGCTGAGTATCGCGACCGGATCCGCGCCCTGGCTCATATTCAGTCGCGCCAGGATGTGAATGTTGCCGGCATCGACAACGCGGATATCTTCGCCGCCCACGCGGACGCAGGACAGATCTGCATTCAGGTCTTCTTCTTTCGCGCGGGCCGGAACTACGGCAACCGGGCGTATTTTCCGAGCCACGACAAGACCCTTGAAATCGACAGTGTCCTGTCTTCCTTCCTGTCACAGTTTTACGACAACAAACCGATCCCGAAACTGATACTGACCAGCCATAAACCTGCGGATCTCGGTCTGCTGAGCGAGGCATTGTCATTCCGTTCGGAGCACCGTGTGGAGATCGCGACACCCCAACGCGGCGACAAACGCAAGATTATCGAGAACGCCCTGCAGAACGCACGGCAGGCCCTGGCGCGCCGTCTTGCGGAGAGCAGCAGTCAAAGACGGCTATTGGAGGGACTGGCCGAAGCTTTGGGGCTGGAGTCGGCACCGGAGCGGATCGAGGTCTACGACAACAGCCACATCCAAGGTTCCAATGCCTACGGCGGTATGATCGTCGCCGGTCTGGAGGGTTTCCTCAAATCCTCTTACCGGAAGTTCGCAATCCGGGGGGCGGCCAACTCGCCCGCGCAAGAAAAGCCCGACCAAGCCGCTGCTGGCTCCACCCCCGCCGAGGAAACTTTTACTCCCGGCGATGACTACGCGATGATGCGCGAGGTGCTGCATCGTCGCCTTTCACGCGCCTTGAAAGAGGATCCAGAGCGTCGAAGCGGGCAATGGCCCGATCTGATCCTGCTTGATGGCGGCAAGGGCCAATTGACAGTTGGTCTGGAGGTTCTGGAGGAACTCGGGATTGACGATCTCGCGATCGCCGCGGTCGCCAAGGGCCCGGACCGCAACGCCGGCCGGGAGCGCATCTTTGTGCCCAACAAACCCTCCTTTATGCTTGGCCCGCGGGATCCGGTTCTCTACTTCATTCAACGCTTACGGGACGAGGCACACCGCTTCGCGATCGAGACCCACCGCAAAGGACGTTCCAAGAGCCGCTTGCGCTCGGTCCTGGACGATGTGCCGGGTATCGGTGCCAAACGGAAAAAGGCCCTGCTGCTTCATTTCGGCAGCGCAGGTGCCGTATCCCGCGCCGGGCTCTCGGATTTGGAGGGCGTCGAGGGCATTAACAAAGCCGTAGCACGAAAAATATACGATCATTTCAACACCCTGGGATAATTGCTCTTTAGTCTCAAGCACGAGGCGTTTAGCTTAGGCAAGGTCGAATTGTTATTCGGTGCGTTGGGGCCGAAAATGCCCATGATGGGATACCCAATACGAGCAGGATTGCACTACGTCGATGTTAACCACGCTTCCCAATCTTCTGACACTGTCGCGTATCATCTTGATTCCGCTGATGGTCGCGCTGATGTACTTCGACACACCGACCAACCGTTGGATTGCGTGGGGGATCTTCACCCTTGCCTGTGCGACGGATTGGCTCGACGGTTATCTCGCGCGGAACATGAACGATGAGTCCTCCCTGGGGCGCTTTTTGGATCCGATCGCGGACAAGCTGCTCATCGCTTCGGTCATCATCATGCTCACGGCCGTCGGACGCATCAGCGACCTTGTGGTCATCCCGGCCATTATTATCATGTGCCGTGAGCTGCTGGTCTCGGGATTGCGGGAGTATCTGGCCGAAATCAAAGTGGCAATGCCCGTCAGCAAGCTCGCCAAGTGGAAAACGGTTATCCAGATGATTGCCCTGGGAACTCTCATCGTCGGCGATGCGGGCCCGGCTTCCTGGCCGGTTCAGGAGGCTGGCGAATGGGGTCTTTGGATTGCGGGCGCCTTGACCGTGATTACAGGCTACGACTATATGGCGAGTGGCCTAAAGCACATGATGAAAAGCCATCCCAAGGCCTAGGGATCGGCAGCACGAGCTTCCTATGTATTTCTTCAAAAACAGACAACAAACCCGCTGCCCTTCCGAGACTGGTTGGCAGGATCTCAACGCTGGCCTTAAAGCTCCTTCTGCGAGCTGGAGGCTCGGGCAATGAAAGTGTTCGGATTTGCCGGTTGGAGCGGCAGTGGTAAAACCACTTTGCTCTGCAAACTGATCCCTGAGCTGGTCTCGCGGGGCGTGACGGTCTCGACTTTGAAACACGCGCACCATAACTTTGACGTCGATAAACCCGGGAAGGACTCCTACGAACACCGGCAGGCCGGCGCCAGCGAGGTGATGATATCGTCGGGGAATCGCTGGGCGTTGATGCATGAACTCCGAGGGGCGGACGAGCCCAAGGTCGAAGAGCTGATTGGCAAGATGTCGCCGGTGGACCTTCTGCTGATCGAAGGTTTTAAAAAATCCGCACATCCGAAGCTTGAGGTCCATCGCCCGGCGGTTGGTAAGCCCTTGCTCTATCCGGACGACCCTCGTGTGGTCGCCATTGCCTGTGATCAAGCGCTGGACGATACGACCCTGCCCCGCCTGGATCTGAACGACATCGGCGGGATTGCGGGCTTCATCATTGCGCATTGCGGCTTGGCTCATGCGTAACGCAGCTTATATGCACCCTTGTGGCCGCAGCCGGGAACCGCGGGCAATCGGGACGGAGGCGTAGTGGCACAGCTAACAGACGACTGTTTCGCCCATGGTGGCCGCTTGATGCGGACAGATGAGGCCCTGGAACTGCTGAAAGAGAAACTGGAGTGCGTCACCTCGACAGAGACGCTTGCGACAGGCGACTGCCTGGGCCGGATTCTGCGTGAAGATATCATCGCCGCTGGAAACATCCCGCCTCACGACAACTCCGCCGTCGACGGGTACGCGATCTACTTTGACGACTTAGAGCCTGAAGGTCCAACCCGCTTGCGCATTGCCGGCAGACAGGCTGCGGGTCAAAAACCGGTTGAACCGCCAATCCGGGGTGAGGCCTTGCGTATTTTTACCGGCGCAGTCATGCCGGAAGGTCCCGATACGGTCATGATGCAGGAAGACTGTACGCTTGAAGACGGAGACGTCATTATTCCAGCCGGCATCAAGCGCGGTGCAAATCGCCGGGATGCAGGCGAGGACGTTCGTGCCGGAAGCAGAGTTCTGCACAGCGGTCAGCGGTTACGGGCACAGGACCTGGGTCAGGCGGCAGCGGTCGGGCGATCTGAATTGCAGGTCTCCCGTCCCTTGCGCGTCGCGCTTTTTTCGACCGGTGATGAGTTGCGAGAACCCGGTCAGGATCTCGTCACCGGCGCCATTCATGACTCAAACCGCTACACCCTGAACGGCCTGCTGAAGTCGCTTGGCTGCGAGGTGTCGGACCTGGGAATCTTACGGGACAATGCCGAAACAATTATCTCGGCCCTGGACAAAGCGACGGAAAACCATGATTTGATCATCACTTCCGGCGGCGTTTCAGTTGGCGAAGAAGATCATGTAAAACACGCCGTCGAGACCCTCGGCAAGATGCATGCCTGGCGCCTTGCGATCAAACCGGGCCGTCCGATCGCTCTCGGACAAATCGGGGGGGTCCCCTTCGTGGGCCTGCCGGGCAATCCGGTTGCCGTGGTTGTCACCTATCTGGTCTTTGTCAGACCCATGCTCCTGCGCCTTATGGGCGGGAATATCACCTCACCGCAAAGCTTCCCCGTCCGCGCCGATTTCTCCTACCGTAAAAAGAAAGAACGCAGGGAATGGGTGCGGGCAAGTCTGCGGCCAAACGGCGATGGTAGCTGGAAAGCCGAAAAATTCCCGCGCGACGGCGCCGGCATTCTCTCATCCCTTGTCGAGTCCCAGGGCCTGGTCGAACTGCCTGAAGATCTTACACAGGTTGAACCTGGAATGCTGGTAGACTATCTGCCCTTCAGTGAGGTGATTGGATGAAACTGCTCTACTTTGCATGGCTGAAAACCAAGACGGGCGTTTCGGAAGAAACGGTGTCGCCACCGGCTGAGGTCCAGACCGTGGCCGACCTGCTGACATGGCTCAAACGGCGCGGACCGGGTTTCGAAGAAGCCCTCGCGGATATGGAAGCGTTGCGCGTTGCCGTGAACCAGGAATACGCCGAGATGACGGATCCGGTCACAGCGGGGGACGAAGTGGCTCTTTTTCCACCCGTGACGGGAGGGTAAAGGAAACCTTCATGATACGAGTTCAGCGCGAAGACTTTGACCTCGGCGCCGAATTGCGGGCGCTCTCGGATGGAGACCATGGCATCGGCGGTGTCGCCAGCTTCGTTGGGCTCGTACGCGACATGGCTGCTGGCGAAAAGATCGGCGCGATGACGTTGGAACACTACCCCGGCATGACGGAAAAGATGCTGGGCCGCATTGAGGCCGAGGCTCTGGAACGCTGGCCGCTGAATGCCAGCCTGATTATTCACAGATACGGACGGCTGGAACCCGGCGATCAGATTGTCCTGGTCGCGACCGCGAGCCCGCATCGCGAAGCAGCTCTGGAGAGTTGCCATTTCCTGATTGACTGGCTCAAGACCAAAGCGCCCTTCTGGAAACTGGAAGATACGCCAGACGGCGGTCAGTGGGTCGACGCCCGCGACAGTGATGATGAAGCAGCTGCGCGCTGGAGCAAGCGGGCCGACTGAACCTGACGGCCCCGCCAAAAAAAACGGCGCTCCACACTAAGTGCAAGAGCGCCGATTTTGTTGAACCCGTGAAGCGGCAGGGCCGGGAGGACTTTAGGCCGCGCTGGCCGCCAGCGCGGGTTGCCGAACCAGGTCGTCATAGGCCGTCAGAAGATCACGCGTGATCTCTCCAGGGGTAAATTTATAGTGGTCGATCTCGGAAACGGGCGTGACTTCGACTGCGGTGCCGGTCAGGAAGACTTCCTGCGTCCTGGCGAGTTCCTCGGGCATGATGGCGCGCTCGATAACCTCGTAACCGCGCTCACGGGCAAGATCAATGACCGTGCGCCGCGTGATACCGTCAAGGAAGCAATCCGGGGTCGGCGTATGCAGCTTTCCCTCTTGAATCAGGAAGATATTCGCCCCGGTCGCTTCGGCGATCTGTCCGCGGTAGTCAAGCATCAGAGCGTCGTTAAAGCCTTTGGCTTCGGCGGCATGCTTGGAGAGCGTGCAGATCATATAGAGCCCGGCAGCTTTAGAGCGCGTCGGCGCGGTATCAGGCGCAGGCCGGCGCCAATCCGCCAGGGTCATGCGGATACCCTGAAGGCGGGCCTCCGGCGAGAAATAGGCCGGCCACTCCCAGGCTGCCACCGCAACATTGATCCGGTTGTGCTGAGCGGAGACCCCCATCATCTCGCTGCCGCGCCAGGCGATCGGACGCACATAGCCGTCGACGATGCCGTTTGCCTTTAAGACCTCGTTCGCAGCCTGATCAATCTCCGTGACGGAATAGGGCAGCGAGAAGCCCAAGAGTTCCGCCGAGGCCTGCAGTCGCTCGTGATGCTCGGTCATCTTGAAGACATGCCCGCCGTATGACCGCTCGCCTTCGAATACAGCGCTGGCGTAGTGCAGGCCATGCGTCAAAACGTGCAGTTTCGCATCCTGCCAGGGCACCAGTTCACCGTTGAACCAAATAACACCTTCACGCGCATCGAAAGGGATCATGGACATTACGTTTCCGCCCTAATAAGTTCTTGTTCGCGCAGAGATGGACCTGATTGTTTTGGACTGAAGCGGCCCAGGCAGATGACCGACTGGCTTTAACCGCTTAAGCACCTTAAAATCATTAGATCTTTGCGCAGCACCCAAGCATTTTGTTACTTTCTAACAAAACATCGAACCAGTGTGTAACATTAGCAATTATATATGTCAATATGGCTGACGTAAAAAGCGGCGCTAATCCCCTCTTCCTCCGGGAAGAAGAATTGCGTCAGGCAATGGAACTGCTGTTCTTCTCCTACCGGGATTTCACGGCGGAGCCAGATCAGATCCTGTCGCGCTACGGCTTTGGCCGGGCTCATCACCGCGTGATCTATTTCGTCGGGCGCCACCCCTCAATGACGGTGAGCGAGCTGCTGGATATTTTGCGGATCACGAAGCAAAGCCTTTCGCGTGTGCTCAGCCAGCTTGTGCGCGAGGACTTCGTCGAACAGAAGCCAGGCACCGAAGACCGGCGGCAAAGGCTGCTGAAGTTGACCGAGAAGGGTAAAAAGCTGGAGTCCGAGCTGATCGAAAACCAACGGCGGCGGATCGCCCGGGCTTACCGTATCGCAGGCGCGGACGCCGTCGCGGGATTCCGCACTGTGCTTTATAATCTTATGGATGAGGATGGCCGCAAGCGCTTCGACCACGTCGAGGCCCTGCAGCCGGCGATCGCGCGGCGTTAGACGTCGTGACAGGAGCTATCCCCGGTCCTGCCTCATTGGGAAACACTGCGCTGATGGATGAACCTGCACATATTCTGGTCGTTGACGATGATAAGCGGCTGCGGGAACTGCTGCGCAAGTATCTCAGCGACCAGAAGTTCCGGGTGACCACCGCCAGCGATGCCGAAGATGCGCGGGCCAAGCTTTCGGCGTTTGCCTTCGACATCATCGTGCTGGACATCATGATGCCGGGCGAAAACGGCCTCGAGCTGACGGCCTGGCTGCGAAGCTCCAATAAGGTTCCTATCCTTTTGCTGTCCGCCATGGGAGAGTCGGGAGACCGGATCTCGGGGCTCGAGCTGGGCGCTGACGACTATCTCTCGAAACCCTTCGAACCGCGCGAGCTTGTTTTGCGTATCAATGCGATTCTTCGCCGCGTGGAGAGTACTGCACCAGCTGTCACAGGCGAAATCAGTTTCGGCGATTTCAGCTTTGATCTGTCGCGCGAGGAACTTCGGCGTGACGATGAATTCATTCGACTGACGGCTGCCGAATCTTCGCTTTTGAAAGCGCTGGCACGCAGTCCGGGGGTTCCGGTCAGCCGGGAAGCCCTGACCTCGGAGAGTCCGGTGGATGCGAACAATCGGACCATTGACGTCCAGGTTACGAGACTGCGCCGAAAGATCGAGTCAGACCCGAAGTATCCGAGATATCTGCAGACGGTCCGGGGCACGGGTTACGTCCTCATTCCCGACTAGGAGTCGCTTGGCTTCAGGATGTCATCCCGGCACATCGCTCAGCCAAGGTGACCTCAGGTGGCAAGAGCCCAGGGCGACAGACTACAAGAGCGTGAATAACGACCTAACTCTATGGTATAGAGTTACAGTGACTCTTGGCATCGGCTTTACAGGCTTCTACTTGGTTTATTGTATCTATCCGGCGGCATTGGACGGAAAATGACCTCTCAGGCAGACGTAGCTGATCAAACTCTGGCCGGCGAACAGAGAAATGCCAAGGCTGCGGGACCGGCAAAGCCCTCGGCTTTCAAGCGTCTCATCCCGCGCACGCTTCTCAGCCGCTCGCTGTTGATCATCGTTTCTCCCCTGGTTTTGCTTCAGGTGGTCTCGACCTGGATTTTTTATGACCGCCATTACGATACGATCACAAAGCGCCTCTCCCAAGGTCTGGCCGGCGATATTGCCGTGGTCATCGAATTGGTAAACCGTGACTCAAGCGATGTTCAGCGCGCCCAGGTGTTCCGCCTGGCGAGACGTTCGCTCGCATTGGACGTAACGCTCGAAAAAGGCACCTTCCTGCCCGGGGATGCCCAATCTCCTGGCTACGGAATTCTGAACCGCAAACTCAATAAGGCGCTGGAAGAGAGGTTCGGTTATCCCTTCGTGATCGACACTGCATCGCTGGAGGAACAGGTAAAGATTGACGTGCAGCTTCCCGATGGCGTGCTTGCCGTGCTGGTCTCGCGAAAGCGACTGTTTTCTTCGACCACCTACATCTTCATCATGTGGATGGTCGGAACCTCCATTATCCTCTTTGGTGTTGCCGTCTTCTTCATGCGCAAACAGGTGACCCCAATTCAACGCCTGGCGCAGGCCGCGGAGAGCTTCGGCAAAGGGCGGGATGTAGAGGGCTTCAAACCCGAGGGCGCCCTCGAAGTCAGGCAGGCGTCGACCGCTTTTTTGCAAATGCGATCGCGGATCAAGCGGCAGGTCCAGCAGCGTACCGACATGCTCTCAGGCGTCAGCCACGATCTGAGGACGCCGCTCACGCGCATGAAGCTTCAACTCGCCATGTTCGAAGCCTCCGGTGATGTCGAAGACTTGAAATCCGATATCACGGAAATGGAACGCATGGTCGAAGGCTACCTTGCCTTCGCGCGTGGCGAAGGGACGGAACAGCCAAAGCCCACGGAGATCATGACCTTACTGCGCGATGTGGTTGCGCAAACCCGCAGAGAAGGCGGGGTCATCGACCTGCACACAGAGGAGGACATCATTCTGCCGCTTCGGCAGGAGGCAACCCGGCGCTGCTTCGCGAACCTCCTGGCCAACGCTCAGCGCTACGGCAAGCACGTCTCGGTTCGCGCAGGGCAACGCAACCATGCGGTCGAGATCACCGTAGATGACGATGGACCGGGCATTCCCGTTGAACGCAGAAAAGACGTTTTCAAACCCTTCTTCAGGCTCGATCAATCGAGAAACCAGGAAACCGGTGGCGTCGGATTGGGCCTCACCATCGCACGCGATGTCGTCCACAGCCACGGCGGAGAGTTGCGTCTCGATGCCGCCCCGGGAGGCGGATTGCGGGTTATCGTACGGCTGCCGCTGTAACCTTCCCCAAAAGTCGAATGCCAGCGAAGTGATTCTGGGAAAGACCAGTTCTACGAGAGATGGCCGGCTCACCCGCTATCGATTTCAACCCGCGCGGCAATTTCCGGATCGGCGATATTCGCATGAAGGGCCAGCATAACAATGCCCGCATCGAAGTCGTTTTGCCCCTCGGTCGCCTCTAAAATCCGAGCCTCTTGCGCCTGGGCTAAATCGGGCGAGTTTGCGTCCGCAAAGTCATCGCGCCCCAAGACACAATAGGCCAGAAGTTCGGCAGCAGCTCTTTGCAAATCCGCGCGCTGCCGGTCTTTCGCTTCGACTGCCTGCTGGGCCGGAACGATCTCTCGTATCCATTTGCAGATGGTAAACTTCGTCGCGTCATTCACGGCGTGGGAATTCAACCCCATTTGATGGAGACAGCGATCCAAATCCCTGACTTCACGGCTTTTGCCGAACAGCTCAGCGACAAATGCAAACATTCCGCCCTCTCGAACCTCACCTGCGCTCACTCAACAAACGCCAGCCATACCTGCCTCCACATGGTTACGAGTGGGTTCGGCTTCCAGGTTTCTCTAGCAACGCTGCGCAGGAGGCAAGTCTTCCACGCCCAAAACAGACAGCCCCAAAACACCATCTCTCAGCAACAGAATGTTGTTGAGAGATGCGACTTGGAACTGTTTGGGCAAAGTAGGTCGTTGACGAAGGCTAAGGAAAACCGGAACAGCGCGCGAATGGTTCGACGGCTAGACTGGAGCCTTTCCACGGCTCACAACTGATTTCGCCAACCCGCAACAGGGTCTCCCGGTCAAGATTTGCCTCAGCGTTTGGAGGAAACTTTCGGTTTTGCTTTTCGGGTCCGCTTGTTGCTTTGACCCAGGCCGATTTCTTTCGCCAGATTACTCCGCCGCTTCGCATAATTGGGAGCAACCATCGGATAGTCCGCCGGCAGATTCCAACGCTCGCGGTAGTCTTCGGGTGTCATCCCATAGGCCGTGCTCAGATGCCGCTTGAGCATCTTCAACTTTTTGCCGTCTTCCAGACAGACAATGTAATCAGGCTGGATCGACCGCTTGATCGAAACAGCGGGCTTAAGACGTTCAGGCTCAGGCTCGACACCGGTCCCGCTGAGCGTTTCGAAAACGCTGGTGATCAGCGCAGGGAGCTCGTTCTTACCGACACTATTATTGCCCACATAGGACTGAACGATATGCGCAGTTAATCTGAGCAGTTCAGGCTTTTCGGCGGTTTCAGACATTCGCATCTCCCGAATACAGTATTGGCGTCAAGGATTTCAATAACAGACTAAAAGTCAAAGTGTCGGTCAAAAAGAGGAATTATATCAAAAGCGTTTATTTCTAAAGATAACAAAAATCCGCCGCAATATATCCGACAAATTCATCGCAGTCATGTAAAAAGATAGTGGTGTTTTCACATTTTAGAACGAAAGGTCCAATAGGGCTAAAAGAAGAAAGAATCACCACAGACCTATTGAAAACATACAACAGTTAGTAATAACTCTGTTACTTACAAGGTAGCGATCGATTCCAGGAGTGCCAATTTTATGTCATTGGGGCTGCAAAAAAGAATTCCCGCCTCTTAAGCCAAAGCTTTGCTGTTTGCCTTATGACATCCGCCCGCCGTTAGGGATCGCCCGATCAGGCTCAAGCAGTACGATGTCACCATTTTCGTCGGGGAACCCAAGCACAAGCACCTGTGACATGAACTTTCCGATTTGCTTGGGCGGAAAGTTCACGACCGCAGCAACCTGACGGCCGGGAAGCGCCTCCAAACTGTAGTGCACAGTGATTTGCGCGGAGGTCTTTTTCATACCGATCTCAGAGCCGAAATCGACAACCAGCTTAAAGGCGGGCTGACGTGCCTCAGGAAATGCCTCGGCCTGGATGATAGTGCCGACCCGGACGTCAACGCGCAGGAACTCGTCATAGCCCAAGGGAGCGTCCACCCGCTTCGTATCATCTGCTGACATCAGGGCATCTCCCGTTTCAATCTGCCTATAGCCTTGGAACGACGCTAGCACCTCAGCGCAAAGATCGACAAGCTGACGATTTTCAGGAGATGGGCGGAGCGGGAGCGACGGCCACAGAGTTGGACCGGCATGGAACGCGTGGTTGGGCGAAACCTCAAAGCAGTCGGGTTTCCGCTCGGATCTCACGCCTCGGCCAAACGGAAAAACGAAAAAGGGCCACTCCTCAGAGCGGCCCTTCATCAGCTACTGAAATGAAAGATCAGACAGCGCGCTTACTTTTTAGCGGTCGCCTTGATCTGAGACTTCAACTCTTCGAGGCTCTCGGATACGCGCTTGTTCAGAACTTCGACGGCGTCCTGGTTCGACTTAGCGCCCATCTCCGCAAGCTCGCGGACATTGGAAAGCGTGCGCTCGAAGGAGTCTTTCACAAGCTCGGCCTGCCTGGACATGACCTCGTCGGGCGTACCGGCCGAAGAAAGCGACTGAACCGCGCGCGAAGCTTCCTCGACAGCCTGGCGGACGATTTCGCCCTGGCGGTGCATCATCGCTTGCGTACCCTCGAACGAAAGGCGGTTGGCCTGCACAATGGCTTCCATGTTGCGCTTCTGGCTTTCCATGATCGCGGCGGCGTCAACGCCAGGTACAGCGAACTTTTCTGTCATCTTCGAGAAGTCCGGAACCTCGAACTGCTCGGCAAACTTCGAAACATCCATGAACGCAGTGAAATCACCATCGAGGAACGGGTTCCCCGTTTTTGTTGCTGCTTTTGCCATTGACCCAATTCCTTATCATAGAATGTGAATTGTGCGGCCACTTATTGTGCACTGCACAAGATCTGTTGATGACGGGAATATAGGCATAAAAATTTAAAGGTCAAGCAATTTTGTTGCAGTGCAACAAAATCGTCGCGCGGCTTATGGCACAAGCCTTGTAACGCTTAATCACTTCAAAGACTTAAAGCACTTCAGGCGGCGGTAGTCTCAGGGCGCTTCCGCTCGAAACGGCGGGCACAGCCGTCGATCTTTGTCAGATACTTATCCAATGCTGCCATCGTTTTAGGCAGATCCTCGGCCTCTTCCTTGAACCAGATTTTCAAGGTGGCAAGGTATACCCCGGAAAGAGCCTTAACGCGCAACATTCCGCGAATTCCATCGCTCGACAACTGAGCCGCCTCAAGCATGGATGCCATTGAACGGCTGAGGCGTTTTGCACTGCAGGCCGCTGCGAGGGGATCGCGCATCTGGTCCTGGGCGATGACCGCCAGGGCTTCCTTATAAGGTGCGAGCGCATCCAAACGGCGCATAACAACATCGAACAAACGGTCCTTCGCCGGCTCTTCGCTGCTTTCACCCTCCTCATCCGCGATGACCTGGGCGTCGACCATCCTGTTGAAGCCTCCAAGGATCGCCTGTTTAGAAGAATAAACACCGTAAACCTGTGACAAAGGAAGTTTCGCAGCGGCGGCGACGTCCGCCAGAGAAAGATCACGCCAGCCCTTGTCCCGGGCCAGATTCATTGCCGTATCGACGATGTGCTTGGGAATGTCCGCCTTCTTTACCATCCGATCCTCCGATGAGCCTCTGCTCGTATCCTGCCTCAGTTCAGGGTGCACCTGATATAGAAATGGTCCTCGACATAGGGGTTTTCGAGTATTCTGGCGCAAATATGCGGCGACTCTTCCAATAGAGCGTCAAAAGACCGCAGTTTGGCGCCTTATTCCGTCTTAAGATCTGCGACGGTTCCATCAGTGAGCTTTGTGAGTTCTTCCCCGCCCAGTGGGAACACAGCGTTGGGTGTCCCTGCGGCCGCCCAGATCACATCAAAACCCAAAAGATCACGGTCGATGAAGGTCACAGGAGGCTCGCGGTGCGCAATCGGCGGCACGCCGCCAATGGCGAAACCGGTCTTTTCTCGAACGAAATCCGGATCGGCACGGGTTACTCTCTCGCCCAGCAACGCCCGCAGCTTTTTCACATCGACACGGTTTACGCCACTGGCAATGACCAGAACCGAACGATCACTGTCCTTGGCCCTGAAGACGAGAGACTTGGCGATCTGCGCGATTTCACAACCGATCACCTCCGCCGCCTCAGCGGCGGTCCGGGTACTCGCCGGAAATTCCCGGACCTCGAAGTTTCCGCCCGAAGCCGTCAGCACATCCTGAACACGGCGGGTACTGGCTTTCAATTCCATGTTCGTTGCCGCTCCATCAGGACCTAAATACAGAAAACCGCTGGAACGCTGATCTGATCAGGCCGGCTCGGACTGCCCCAGTTCCCGGCTGCGCCTCGTGGCAGCCGCGATCGCGCGGGTCATAAGAGGCTGCAGACCATCTTCCGCCATCAGCACATTGAGAGCTTCCAAAGTTGTTCCGGCCGGGCTCGTCACATTCTTGCGGAGTTGGCTGGGTGCTTCACTGGCCTGATGAACCAGCTCGCCGGATCCGGCCACTGTCACGCGGGCGAGCCGTTCCGCCAGGTCCGAGGGCAGTCCGGCTTCAATCCCTGCCTGCGCGAGACATTCGATGAGCAGAAAAACGTATGCCGGTCCTCCTCCCGATACAGCCGTGACGGCATCCAGCAGCGATTCATCCTCAACCCAGGCCGTCTCACCAACTGCGGAGAGCAGTGAGCTGCAGGCTTCGCGCTGCGGCGTGGAAGCGGAGCCGTTGGCACATAAGACCGTCATTCCGCGACCCACGGCTGCTGGCGTATTGGGCATGGCGCGGACAATTGGTGCCCCCTCGCCGAAAGCGCTTTGAAAATAGGCGAGCGTCTTGCCGGCAGCTATCGAGAGAAAAACAGTAGACGCCTTCGCGAAAGGCCGGTAATCGCCGATCGTGGCATCCATCATCTGTGGTTTGATCGCGATCACGACGACAGCCGGGTCGTAGGCTTCCGGCAGGTCGGTCACAGCCTTGACTGTCGTGACGCCTCGCGCACGCACCCCCTCCAGAAAAGCCGATTCAAAGGGCTCGATCACCGTTACCGCCTCTGGCGCAACACCTTGCGCGAGCCAGCCCTCAAGCAGAGCCCCGCCCATTTTGCCGCATCCGATCAGCAGCAACGAACCAATGATTTTCATAGTCTTCAGCTCTTCGACTGAAATTTACCCCTGCCCGAATGACTGCGAGCAACCGGAACCATTGCCCACGGCACCGAATGCATCCCTGCGGCAAGCGATCGATTTAAGCCTCGCCGACGGTCTCCATCAGCGCGGCTGACAAGGCATTCTGCACTGTCTGACCGCCCCAGACCACCATTTGGATTGCGGGGTAGAAGCGCTCGCATTCGACAACCGCCGTATCGACCAGATCTTCGAGCTGCTCGACACTCGCCGCCTGCAGACCGCGCAAGGGGATCGTATGCCGGAACATGGCCGTTCCGTCATCGGACAGCAGATCGAAATGACCGAGCCAGAGCTTTTCGTTCACCGCCCCGATCAGCTCATAGATCGCCAACCTTTTCGTCTCCGGCACCCGCAGATCGAATTGGCAGGTAAAGATCACGGCACTGACTTCGTGCTGCCAGACGAAATACATGTGGTAGTCGCACCAACGCCCGGCGACTTCGACCGTCAATTCCGAGTCATTGTGCCGGTCGAAGCTCCAATCGTTTGCAATGACCAGCTCTTCGAGAATATCGAGCGGATTGTGAGAACTATCGATTACAGTTGTGTGCGTATCCATTGCAATGCAGTCCCCTTAGTATGGTGGCGGCTTTTTGCCTTCCCAAGGTAGACCGTATCACTGATCCGTCACCGAAATATGGTTAAGACGCGATAGCAAACTACCAAATGTAGCGTGCCATCTTCGATTCAGTGGTGCAATAGCTGAGTGAGCCTCTCAAGTGATTACTTGCAAGACTTCTGTGGATAACTTTACAATCACAGGAGCCCTAAGAGCTTTTGGCAGATCCGCCGGTGTCGGGCGCCGAGTCGGGCGCGGATTCAGGCTTGGCCTTGGCTTTTTGCCTCGTCCGTTTGACGCCGGATGCCCCGGCGGCCGGGGCGGCTTTGGACTTTGGGGTCTTTTCGGCGAGCAAAACCTCAAGTTGTGCCACCCGTGCAGTTAATTCTTCCTGCTCGCTGCGGGCCTTGGCGGCCATGGCCTTTACCACTTCAAACTCCTCGCGCGGCACCAGATCCATCTGTGCCAGCACGCGTTCGAGCTGCTCACGTACCCGGGCCTCCACTTCGCCACGCACACCGGCGGCAACCCCCATTGCTCCTGAAGTCACGCGGGCCAAGTCATCCAAAAATCGGTTCTGAGTCTGCATAATTCGAGCTCACAGCAATAAAAACGTTGGTCGCACGGGCGAAACAAAGGATCCAGGCGCTTGAAAGCACGCCAGGCAAAGCCTCCGTCCCTCGCATTTAAAGCCCACTATGCGCGGAGAATCACACAGCATCAAACACTTCGGAAGGATTGCCGCGATTTGCCGCAGGACGGAGACTTCTCAAAAAGCGCCTTCTCTCCTCCGCTCTCGCCTTATATAAGGGGAAACGAAATCAGGCAGGAGCTATCGTTCCACAAGGAATTGCGCGCTTTTGCGGACCGATGGTCCAGTAGAGAAAGAGCTTCCATCATGATCCTTATCACCGGCGGCGCCGGTTTCATCGGCTCCAACGCTGTCGCACGTCTCGCCGAACGCGGTGAGCGCATTCTCGTCTGCGACTGGCTCGGGCGTGGCGATAAGTGGCGCAATATCGCCAAGGCCGAGTTGGAGGACGTGGTCCCGCCGGAAGAAATCGCCGGATATCTCGAAGAACTGGAGCATCCCCTGACCGCCGTCATCCATCTTGGCGCCATCTCGGCGACCACCGAGGAAGATGCCGATGCGCTGATGGCCAACAATTTCCGTCTCTCGAAGTTCTACTGGAACCTCTGCACGGCACGGCGCATCCCGTTAATCTATGCCTCCTCTGCAGCCACCTACGGCGACGGCACCTTGGGCTTCCGGGACGACGCCTCGATCGATGCGCTCGCCCGCCTCCAGCCACTGAACGGCTATGGCTGGAGCAAGCACCTCTTCGACCGCTGGGTCGCCCGGCAACTCCGCTCGGAAGCCCCCAAACCGCCCCAGTGGGCGGGACTGAAATTCTTCAACGTGTATGGCCCCAACGAGTACCACAAGGGCGCACAGGCAAGTGTCGCAGCGCACCTCTTCCGCCAACTGCAAGCGGGAGAACCGGCAACCCTCTTCCAGTCGCATCATCCCGATTACGCAGACGGCGGTCAGCTCCGGGACTTCGTTTGGGTGGGCGATTGTGTCGATGTCATGATGTGGCTGCTCGACAACCCGGAAGTCAACGGCCTCTTCAACCTGGGCACCGGCGCCGCACGCAGTTTCGCCGATCTCGCCCGCGCGGTCTTCGCCGCCCTCGAAAAGCCGGAAAACATCCGTTACGTGCCGACGCCGGAGGCCATCCGCGACAAGTACCAGTATTTTACCGAGGCAGACATGACACGATTACGTTCAGCCGGATACACTAAGGACTTCACGACACTGGAGGCCGGCGTGGAGAGCTACGTTCGTGATTTCCTCGCAACGCCGGATGCCTATCGATGATGTTGGGTCTCGCGTATCCCGACATCGGACCGGTCGCCTTTGAAATTGGTCCCTTCGTCATTCGATGGTACGCACTTGCGTACATTGTTGGCCTGTTGCTCGCCTGGCGCTACTGCCGCTGGCTGACGAGCAAGCCTCCGAAACAGGTGGAAGCCGTGGCCTTCGACGACTTTCTGCTCTGGGCGACGTTCGGCGTGATCATCGGCGGTCGACTGGGATATGTGCTCTTTTACAAGCCGGTATACTTTTTATGGAATCCCGCTGAGATCCTGATCATCTGGCAAGGCGGTATGAGCTTTCACGGCGGCCTGCTGGGCGTTATCGCTGCGATGTACCTCTTTACCCGGCGCAACGGCATCAAGTTCCTCGCGTTGACGGATATTGTGGCTTGTGCGGCGCCGATTGGATTGCTTCTCGGACGGCTGGCCAACTTCGTCAATGGTGAGCTTTACGGGCGCCCCACGGACTCTCCGATTGGCATGGTCTTTCCGCAGGATCCGACACAGCTGCCCCGGCATCCGAGCCAACTCTATGAAGCCGGGCTCGAAGGCCTGGTGCTCCTGGTTGTGCTGTTCCTCATGGTTCAGGCTTCGGCGCTGAAACGCGGCGGCCTGTTGTCGGGGGTCTTTCTGGCAGGCTACGCGCTCTCGCGGATCATCGTTGAGTTTTTCCGGGAGCCCGACGACCACCTGGGTTTCCTCTTCGCAGGCGCGACCATGGGACAACTGCTTTCCTTGCCGATGATGCTTTTTGGCATCGGCCTGGCCGTCTGGTCGCTTCGCCAAACGCGACCGGTGCCCCGCGATGGCTCAACAGGATAACCCACTCGCGGGCATCCTGGCCGCACGCATCCGCCGGGACGGCCCCATGACCGTTGCCGACTATATGTCGGCGGCCCTGACCGAACCCGGCGCCGGTTACTATATGACCGGCGATCCCTTCGGTGTTGCAGGCGACTTCATCACCGCGCCGGAGATCAGCCAGATCTTTGGAGAGCTGATCGGCCTCTGGTGCGCGCAGTGCTGGCAAAGCATGGGCTCACCCGATGAGATCAACTTGGTCGAGCTGGGCCCGGGACGTGGCACCCTTATGGCCGACGCGCTACGCGCGGCCTCGGTTCTGCCGGCCTTCAAAGCGGCAATCCGCATTCACCTTGTAGAAACAAGCCCCAGCCTGAAAGCGCGGCAGCGCGAGACACTCTCGGATCACGGCGTAACCTGGCACGAGGATCTCTCCTCCCTGCCGGACGCCGCCATGATCGTCATCGCCAATGAGTTTTTCGATGCTTTGCCGGTCCATCAGTTGGAGAAAAGCCAGGAGGGTTGGCTTGAGAGGCTCGTGACGCTCTCGCCGGTGGCGACGGAGCGCGCACCTGCCTTCAGCTTCACCACCGGCAGGGCACCCAAAAAACTACTCGCTATGATTCCACCAGACCTGCGGAAGGGGCCGGTCGGTACGCTTGTCGAGATATCTCCCGCCATGGAGGCCATTGCCGGCGACCTGGGGGGTCGCCTGTCCAAAAACGGCGGTGCCGCGCTTGTCGTTGACTACGGTCGCGCGATGCCTGAGGCGGGTTGGTCGCTCCAGGCTTTGCAGAGCCATCAGCGTCATGGACCACTTGTGACGCCGGGACAGGCAGACCTGACGGTTCACGTAGACTTCACCTCCATCGCTGCCGCGGCAGAGAGAGCCGGCGCGCGGGCCTGGGGCCCGGTCACGCAAGCGGTTTTTTTGAACGCCCTCGGCATTCAGGAACGTGCCGAAATGCTCTCGAAAAACGCGACGGACAAACAGGCGCGCGATCTTGAAGTCAGCGTTCGGCGCCTCACGGCTCCGGACGAAATGGGCAAGCTCTTCAAAGTTCTGGCCTTCGGCCATCCGGATTTCCCGGACCCCGCCGGTCTGCCGATTTCTAGGTTGAGGACTCCTATTCCTTGATGGCCTTGATCGTATTTTGGCAGGCTTTAGTCAGGAGAGGCCTCGAAAGTGGGCCTGAAGGCCCGGTGAGAGGGCTCGACGCCTCTAAAGCCTGCCAAAATACGACCCCAGAGGGGCGACAAGATTATGAATTCTGGACAGCGTCGTGTCATCGGTCACGATGCTTCAGCATCGCTCCGCTCTTAACTCCTTGCCAGAAAACACAATTTTATCGTCAAGACCACCAAGGAATAGGAGTTCCCAACCTAGCGCTGACAGAAGTGACGAGGCATCATAAACTGCCGCTTCATAAACGTCCGCGTACGATCCTCCCGCTCATAAAAGACTGCTCAGCCGAATCAAACATCACTTCAGGAGCCGAGTTACAGATATGCTGACCATAGGGTCCTTGAATGAACAGCCGGGCATCCGGCACGGCTTTTTTACCCGCGAGGGCGGAAAGAGTCAGGGCATCTATGCCTCACTCAACTGCGGCTTCGGTGCGGACGACGATGATGCCGATACGGTCGCCGGGAATCGGCAGACTGCGCTTGCCAACCTCAGCCCCAGCGCCACCCATCTGGTGACTGTCTATCAATACCATTCGCCAGACGCCGTGGTCGTGGATCGGCCATGGGCGCCGCAGGATGCCCCGCGCGCCGATGCCATGGTGACCAACCAACCCAACCTCGCTCTGGGAATCCTGACCGCCGACTGCGTGCCTGTGCTTTTTGCCGACACCGAAGCTGGTGTGATCGGCGCGGCCCACGCGGGTTGGCGCGGCGCCCTGACCGGCGTGCTGGATGCCACGCTCGCGGCAATGCAGGGGTTGGGCGCGGAGAGCAGCCGGATTACCGTCGGTATCGGCCCCGCGATCGCGCAGCGTTCCTACGAGGTCGGTCCGGAGTTTCCAGATGCGTTTTTGAACCAGGACAAGGAAAACGAAGCTTTTTTCTGCCCGGCTCAACGGGACGGACACTTCTTTTTCGACATCAAAGGCTACGTGGCGCGAAGGCTGGCACAGTTGGGGTTGCGGGACGTCCATGCCCTGCCCTGCGACACCTATGCCGAGGAAGAACGCTTTTTCAGCTATCGCCGCGCGTGCCACAGGAATGAGACCGGAAGCAGCGGCAAAATCGACTATGGCCGGGGCCTCTCGGCAATCTGCCTGACACCCTGATGCCCCCACGCTCTGCCCCCCTGACACCGGGCACTTTGCAGAAGATCAGCCGCGCAATCGGTGCCCAAAGACCCCGGGACCTAACGACGGAACAGCAGTATGCATATCCACTTTACCGAAGCTGAACTGGCGGAACGGCGGGCGCGCTGTTGCGAGGCCATGCAGAAGCAGGGACTCTACGGCCTGCTGATGTTCCGCCAGGAAAGCATGTTCTACCTGACCGGCTACGACACCTTCGGATATGTGTTCTTTCAGTGCCTTTATCTGGGTGCCGACGGCAAGATGACCCTGCTGACCCGCGCGCCGGACCTTCGCCAGGCCCAACACACCTCAGTCATCGATGATATCCGCATCTGGGTCGACGGGCCGGACGCGGAGCCCGCCGAGGATTTACGCGGGATCCTGGATGAACAGGGCTGCCGCGGCAAACGCCTCGGAGTCGAGTATGAGGCCTATGGCCTGACGGCCCGGAACGGCAAACGCCTGGATGCTGCGCTCGCGGAACTCTGTCATCTCAGTGACGCCTCGATGCTGGTCAGCGAACAGCGGGTCATCAAGTCACCGGCCGAGATTGCATATGTCCGCCGTGCCGCGGAACTCGCCGACGATGCCTGGGATCAGGCGGTCGCCCTGACCGCTCCCGGCCGGGATGAAGCAGATATTCTAGCGGCGATGCAAGGTGCCGTCTTCAAGGGTGGCGGCGATTATCCCGGCAACGAGTTCATCATCGGCTCGGGTCCGGGCGCACTTTGTTGCCGCTATTTCACCGGGCGCAGGGTGATCGGAACCGAAGATCAACTTACCTTGGAATGGGCCGGCGCCTACCGGCATTACCACGCTGCGATGATGCGCACCATTTCCGTGGGCAGAGTGCCGGAGCGTCAACGCGAGATGCATGACGTCGCACACGACGCCCTTTTGGCGGTCGAGGACGCTTTGCGGCCTGGATCGACGATAGGTGAGGCGTTCGATGCCCACAGCCGCGTCATGGATACCGCGGGCTTCCAGGCCCATCGGATGAACGCCTGCGGCTATTCCCTGGGAACAACCTTTTCACCCAACTGGATGGACTGGCCCATGCTTTACCACGGCAATCCGGTAGAAACCGCGCCGGGGATGGTCATTTTCGTTCACATGGTGATATTTGACAGCGAGAGAGGCCTGGCCATGACACTCGGCAGAACAAGCGTGATCGGCACGCAAGGTGCTGAACCCCTGTCGCGCATGCCCTTGGATTTCATTTCGGCATGACTTAGCTATAGAATGTGAGTGTTACTCAGCAGAAGATAAGAAGCACTGGATGCCGCACCTGGTCATATTCTTCATTCTTTGCCTTCTGGGGCTGGTGGCAAGTTGTGCCCTGATGTAACGGAATCCTGCCATGATATCGATAGATAGAACCCCATAGGCCTCCCACCCGCATGACCATTCTTCGCCGCCTGATTATCGCCGTCCTGGCGCTGAGCCTTGCTGCTTGTGGGCCGCTGCCACGTCCGTTTCAGCAGGAAAAGAGCCGGAACAATGCCCTGCTGACCCTGGAAGACGGCACCGGAATCGTGGTTCTGCAGCCGGAATCAGAACTGATATCCGACCCGGGGGCATGGGCGGAGGCCATGGCCGAGGCCCTGCGGGCCCGCGACATCCCTGCCTCCACAAACCACGGCAATGCCGGCAGCCGCTATCTATACAGCCACATCACCGAGGACAGCGCCGGAAATCAGGGAAAGTCCGTGTCGGTGCTTTGGGATCTCTATAGCGCAGATGGCAAGCTGGCTGGCAGCCATGCCCTCGATACGGAGCTCACAAGCGATGCCTTCAAAAGAGCACCGGAAACCGCCATGAAGCGTTCGATCGAGGCGGCTGCCGATAAACTGGCCGCCTTCGCGGGGACGGAACCCCGCCCGACACGCTCTATTCCGGGCTATCCCGACGCCAGGATCCACGTCCCCCCGTTCGGCGATGCGCCAGGCGACGCCGGAACAAGCCTTCGCAAGGCCATTCTCGCTGAACTGAGCGACAGCAAGCTACCGCTTACGGGAAAGGCAACCTCCAAGGATCTCGTCCTTCTGTGCGAGATTTCCCTGGGTCCGGACGAGGGCGGCACACAGAGAGCCACGATCTTCTGGCGTCTGCTCAGCCTGGAGGACGATGAAGAACTCGGTGTCATCGATCAGAGCAATTATGTCCCGACCGGAAGTCTGGACGGATTCTGGGGGCCCACGGCGGGTGACATCGCCCGGGGCGCGCGGGAGGGAATTCTGGATCTTATGGCGCAACTTCGGGCGAATTCCTAGCCTCAACGAAGCCCGGAACCCTCCCTGTCCGGCAAAGCCATACAAGTGCTAATGCCGCGTTAACCAAGACAGGCTTTTATTCAAGGAATATTGCAATTTAGCGACGCGAAGGCCGTTTACAGAGGCGGGGCACGTTGATAAGTTCCGCTCGGCTCAATGTGGGGCTCAGGAAACGCAGCGGAGCGGCTCGGGTAGTTCCCGGTTTGGACCGCAATTCGATGCTGAATTCCTGTTCCTCGTCGGGCCCTATTGGGTGGGATCAAGCAGATAAGGCCAAGACGTCCGGCGATAACCTCTATCGCCGTTCCGAGCCGGGGACATTGGAATGAAAATCCTTACTGGCAACAGCAATCGGCCTTTGGCCGAAGCGATTTCGGCATTCTTAAATCTGCCGCTCACCAAGGCGAGTGTCCGCCGCTTCTCGGATATGGAGGTCTTTGTCGAGATCCAGGAGAATGTGCGCGGTGAGGATGTCTTCGTCATCCAGCCAACCTCCTACCCGGCAAACGACAACCTGATGGAGCTGCTGGTCGCCCTGGATGCCCTAAAACGGGGTTCCGCACGGCGCACGACCGCGGTGATCCCCTATTACGGCTACGCCCGGCAGGACCGGAAATCAGGCCCGAGAACGCCGATTTCCGCCAAGCTGGTCGCAAACCTTATTACCTCTGCAGGCGCAGACCGGGTTTTGACCATGGACCTGCACGCGGGCCAGATTCAGGGCTTTTTCGACATTCCGACCGATAACCTCTTTGCCGCACCGGTCTTTACCAAAGACATCATGGAGCGCTACAACGGCCGGCAGCTGACTATTGTTTCGCCCGACGTCGGCGGTGTGGTCCGTGCCCGTGCGATTGCAAAACGACTTGACGCTGACCTCGCAATTGTCGATAAGCGCCGCGAGAAAGCTGGCGTTTCCGAGGTGATGAACATCATCGGCGACGTCAAGGACAGCACCTGCATCCTGGTGGACGACATCGTTGACTCGGCGGGCACCCTTTGCAATGCCGCCGTTGCCTTGATGGATTCCGGTGCAGAATCGGTTTCGGCCTACGTTACCCACGGCGTTTTGTCGGGTGGTGCCGTGGCCAGAGTTTCCGCCTCGCCGCTGGAAGAGCTTGTCATGACAGACTCTATCCAGGCGACAGAGGCCGTGCGGGTGGCACAGAACATCCGCCAGATTTCGATCGCTCCGCTGCTTGGCGACGCCATGCAGCGTATCAGCGATGAACGCTCGGTTTCGAGCCTGTTTGATTTGCCGTCCGGACAGATCTAGGACGGCCCCGGCAGCAGCACCCCTGGAGGCTGCGTCGGTCCTAAGCGGCGGGAATGATCCCGCCGTTCATTTTGCTTAAGGAGCAATGCAATGAGTGACGTACTAAATCTCGTCGCAGAACGAAGGGAGCGGGCCGGAAAGGGGGCCGCCCGTGCTGCCCGCCGTGCTGGACGTATTCCCGGTGTGATCTATGGTGCCAAAAAGGATCCGGTTATGATTAACCTCGATCCCAAGGCCCTGAACAAAGAGCTCAACAAGGCCGGCTTTTTCGCCACGCTTTTCGATATTGAAATCGACGGCAAGAAAGAGCGCGCCCTGCCCCGCGACGTCCAGTTCGATCCGGTGACCGACCGCGCGATCCACATCGACCTGCTGCGCGTCTCGGCAGCAACTGCGGTTACGGTCAACGTACCCGTCAACTTCATCAACGAAGATCAGAGCCCGGGCCTGACCAAGGGCGGCGTATTGAACGTGGTTCGTTATGAAATTGAGCTGAACTGCCGCGCCGACGCCATTCCGCAGGAACTGGAACTCGACCTGAGCTCCCTGGACCTGGGCGATTCGGCTCACTTCTCGATGATCACCCTGCCGGACGGTGTGGAACCGACCATTACGGATCGCGACTTCACCGTTGCGACCATCGCCGCCCCGAGCGCCGTTAAGTCCGAGGCTGCGGAAGCTGCAGAAGCCGCTGAAGCTGAGGCCGAGGCCGAAGGCGAAGGTGGCGAAGCGGCTTCGGGTGACGAAGGCGCCAGCGAGGACTAACATCTCGTATCACGTTCAGGGGCATTTTACCCCTGGATGCATGAAACAGAGCGAAGGACCCCATGTTGCTGTTAGTGGGCCTGGGAAATCCCGGCCAGCGTTACGCGAACAACCGGCACAACATCGGATTTATGGCGGTGGACGAAATGGTCCGCCGCCATTCCTTTGGGCCATGGCGCTCGAAATTTCAGGGTCAAATCTCGGAAGGCCGGATCGGACGGGAGAAAGTCCTGATCCTCAAGCCGGAAACCTTCATGAATGAATCCGGCCGGGCGGTCGGCGAAGCAATCCGTTTTTACAAGCTCGAAACCGAGCAGGTTTTCGTGATTTACGACGAAATCGATCTGGTCCCCGGAAAGATCAAGGTCAAGAAGGGCGGCGGTGCCGGCGGACACAACGGCCTGCGCAGCATCGACGCTCATATCGGCCAGGACTACTGGCGTGTGCGCCTGGGCGTCGGGCATCCGGGCGATAAGAACCTGGTTCACAGCCACGTTCTGGGTGATTTCAGCAAGGCCGACATCGTCTGGCGAGACAAGCTGCTCGATGCCGTGGCGGCGGAAATTTCACTTTTGCTCGCAGGCGAAAGCGGCAGCTTCATGTCCCGTGTCGCCCAGGTTATGAACCCGCCCAGACCGAAACCTCCGAAACCGCCGAAACCAACTGAACCTTCAGCAGATAGGCTTCAAGGAACGGATTGCGAGCCAGAGTCGAAACCGGAAACACGCAACGAACCAACATCGAAGCCCTAAGACGGTGATTGGCTGCGCGCAGAGAGAACGAGGGCGAGAGCTTCGTTCCCTGCCCCAAAGCAACGGAAACGAGTATCATGGGATTTAAATGCGGTATCGTGGGTCTGCCCAATGTCGGCAAATCGACTCTCTTTAATGCGCTGACGGAAACGGCAGCCGCCGAAGCTGCGAACTACCCTTTCTGTACGATCGAACCGAACGTCGGTCGTGTTGCGGTGCCTGATCCGCGGCTTGACGAAATCGCCGCCATCGGTAAGTCGGCGAAGATCATTCCGACCCAGCTCGAATTCGTCGATATTGCCGGGCTGGTCAAAGGGGCCTCGAAAGGTGAAGGCTTGGGCAATCAGTTTCTCGCGAACATCCGCGAGGTCGATGCGATTGTTCATGTTCTGCGGTGTTTCGACGGCGAAGTCACGCACGTCGACGGCTCGGTCGACCCCGTGCGGGACGCAGAGACCGTCGAGACGGAACTCATGCTCGCAGACCTCGAGAGTGTTGAGCGCCAGTTGGACAGCAGCGCCAAACGGGCCAAGGGCGGCGATAAGGAAGCCAAGGACCGCCTTGCCGTTCTCGGGCCGGTCGCCGAAGCGCTGCGCGACGGCCGCCCGGCCCGCAGCGTTGAAGTTTCCAAAGAACTTCAGCCCGTGTTCAGGCAGCTTCAGTTGCTGACCGCCAAGCCGGTGCTTTATGTCTCCAATGTCGAGGAGGATGCAGCGGCGAGCGGCAACGATTACTCGGCTAAGGTCGCGGCCCGCGCCGAACAGGAAGGTGGCGCCAGCGTCATTATTTCCGCCGCTATCGAAGCCGAAGTCGCGGCACTTTCAGATGACGGGGAAAAGGCCGAATTCCTGGAAACCCTCGGCCTGAAGGAAACCGGCCTGACGAGGATCATACGCGCCGGTTATGAGTTGCTCGATCTGCTGACCTTTTTCACGGTCGGTCCAAAGGAAGCACGTGCCTGGACGGTTTCCCGAGGCGCAAAAGCGCCAAATGCCGCCGGCGTGATCCATACGGATTTTGAGCGCGGCTTTATTCGCGCCGAGACGATCGCGTACCCGGACTTTGTCTCCAACAACGGCGAACAAGGGGCCAAAGACGCCGGCAAAATGCGCCAGGAAGGCAAAGAGTATCCTGTGGCGGACGGTGACATCTTCCACTTTCGCTTCAACGTCTGATCCTCCTGCATCCAAACGACGCTGGGCCCCAAACGCCGCCGGGCCGCGCACGTCCGGACAGGAAAAAGGGCCGTTCCAAGTGGGACGGCCCTTTTCAGATCTGCAAGATCAAAGACTGATTTAGTGAACGTCTGCCCAGCACTTCCGCTTTGCAGCGTAAAGAATGCCTGTGAAGACCAACAGGAAGAGGATCACCTTGATACCCATCTGCTTACGCTGATCCATGGTGGGCTCTGCGGCCCACATCATGAACGCGGAGACATCCGCGCTCAGATTGGAGAGAGTGGCCGGCGTTCCGTCGGCGTACTCCACGATGTCTTCCGACAAGGGCGGCGCCATGGCAATACCGTAGCCGGGGAAGTAAGCGTTGAAACTCGCCGTATCCGGCAGTCCGAGATCTTCGACACTCTCAACGGGCCCCGGATCCTCGGGCATCGCCGGCTCCTTGGCCGTCGGATCGGTTTTCACCTTCTCCTGGTATTTGGCGAGCCTGACCTCATAAGCCTCCATGGCAGCAGCGTACTGGACCTCGCGCTTGTGAGTCTCGGTTTCAAAGATCTGCTGAAGCACCTCTTCAGAAACATCGTCTTCGTAACCGGTCAGCAGAGCATAAAGATAGTCAGGTCCGCCGACACGTGCCTTGGCCACCAGCGACAGATCCGGTGGAGCTGCACCGCCATTGGCGGCCGCGGCAGCCTGTGCATTGGCAAAAGGAGACGGGAAGTAATCCGAAAGACGGGCCGGACGGTCGAACATATCGCCGAACTCGTCCGGACCATCGGTTACTTCGTACTCGGCCGCGATAGCCTTGAGTTCGTCTTCGTTGTAACCCAGATCCGCCAGATTGCGGAAAGCGATCAGGTCCATGCCGTGACAGCTGGAGCAAACCTGTTTGTAAACCTGATACCCGCGCTGCAGCTGCGCTTGGTCATAGGTTCCAAACACGCCAGAGAAGGACCAGGTCTTGCTGGGAGCTTTGAGCGCCTCCGCCGCGCTCGCGGCACCAATACCGAGACCAAGAGTCACCGCAGCAGCCGCGGCTGTAAGTACAAACTTTTTCATTACGCCTTCTCCATCGGCTTTGCTGCTGCAGCGGCGAGACCACCACCGCCACTTAAGACCGGTTCCGAAATTGAGACTGGCAATGGTTTCGGTCTCTCCATAACCCCGAGCAGCGGCAGCACCACCAGGAAGTGGATGAAGTACCAGGCTGTCGCCAGACGTCCGAGGATCAAGGGCAGTCCTTCGGCGGCTTCCTGTCCAACCCAGCCGAGCAGGATGCAGTTGGCGAAGAACAGCCAGAAGAACCACTTGTAGACCGGGCGGAATTTCGCGCTGCGCACTGGCGAGCGGTCGAGCCAGGGCAGGATAAAGAGGATGCCGATCGACGCAAACATGGCCACGACGCCCAGAAGCTTGTCCGGGATCGAACGCAGGATCGCGTAGAAAGGCAGGAAGTACCATTCAGGCACAATGTGCGCAGGCGTCACCAGCGGGTTGGCAGGAATGTAGTTGTCCGGGTGCCCCAGGAAGTTGGGTGCAAAGAACAGAAAACCGCTAAACGCCAGCAGGAATACACCAACGCCAAATGCGTCCTTGACCGTGTAGTAAGGATGGAACGGGATCTTATCCTGCTGACCGTTCGCCTCGATACCCAGGGGGTTATTCGAACCGAAGCGGTGCAGCGCCCAGAGATGCACGACGACCACACCGACGATCACGAAGGGCAGCAGGTAATGCAGAGCGAAGAAACGGTTAAGGGTTGGATTATCGACCGAGAAACCGCCCCACAGCCAAACCACGATGGCCTCGCCGAATACCGGAATCGCCGAGAAAAGGTTGGTGATAACGGTTGCGCCCCAGAAGCTCATCTGACCCCAGGGAAGGACGTAGCCCATAAAGGCCGTGGCCATCATCAGAAGAAGGATGACGACACCGAGCATCCAGAGGATCTCGCGCGGGGCTTTGTAAGATCCATAGTAAAGCCCGCGGAACATATGGATAAACACGACGATGAAGAAGAACGACGCCATGTTCATATGAATGTATCGGATCAGCCAGCCACCATTGACATCACGCATGATGCGTTCGACCGAGTTGAACGCATAGTCAACGTGGGCCGTATACTGCATCGCCAGAACGATACCGGTGACGATCATGACGACCAGAGCGAACCCGGCAAGCGAACCGAAGTTCCACCAGTAATTCAGGTTCTTCGGCGCCGGATAATCGATCATGGTTTCGTTCATCATGGAGAAGACCGGAAGCCGATGGTCGATCCACTTGATGAGAGCGTTGTTGGTTTTCAGGTGCTCACTCATTACTTCGGCTCCCCTTAACCAATTTTAATCGTAGTATCGTCGAGGAATTCGACGGGCGGCACGGGCAGATTCTCCGGCGCAGGTCCTTTGCGGATGCGTCCCGAGGTATCGTAGTGAGAACCGTGGCAAGGGCAGAACCAACCGCCGTATTCACCTTTCTCATCACCGGTCTTTTGACCCAGCGGGACACAGCCAAGGTGCGTGCAGTTACCGCCGACGACCAGCCATTCAGGCTTCACGACACGGTCCGCATCAGCTTCCTGGTCCGGGAGTTCGTCCAGCGCAACGTCGGCAGCTTCAGCGATCTCTGCCTCTGTGCGATGGCGAATGAACACAGGCTTGCCACGCCACATCACGGTAAGGCTTTGGCCAACTTCGATTGGCGAAAGATCCACCTCGGTCGACGCCAAAGCCAGAACTTCCTTGGATGGGTTCATGGAGTTTACCAACGGCCAGGCGAACGCCCCGGTGCCAACCACACCCATGGCGGTCGCCATCAGGTATAGGAAGTCGCGGCGTGTTTCTTCGTCCTGCGATTGCTGTGATGCATGAGCGCTGTCTGCTGCCATGTCATATTCCTTTAAGATCACCCCTCGGGCTGTCCATCCAGCCCGCGTCACGCGCCGTATTTCGCATTTCAACTGCGAGAACGCCACTAATACTAATCTCCGGCCCCCGAGCGACTCTGCGACACCCTGTCGCACCTTGGCCCCTGCCGAATCTTAGCTGGTCACGGATATAGATCAAAACCTAACATAAGGCAAAGGCCGAGACAGCTTATTACAGTGGATATTTGCACAATGCGCCTTGCAATCTTCGAACCCGACATTCCCCAAAATACCGGGACTATGCTCAGACTCGCAGCTTGCATGGGATTGGCGGTCGATATTATCGAACCTTGCGGCTTCGTTCTCGACGACAAACGCCTGCGCCGGGCGGGAATGGACTACCTTGAGGGCGTCGATTTGACGCGGCACAGCTCCTGGCAAAGCTTCCTCAGGCATACTCCGGCCCGCATCGTTCTCTTGACGACGAAGGCTGTCACACCATACACCGAGTTCGGCTTTACAGCTGACGATTGCCTGTTGGTTGGACGCGAGAGCGCGGGCGTGCCACCAGAAGTACACGCACGTGCCGATGCCCGAATTATCGTACCCATGAACCCGGGTTTCAGGTCTTTGAACGTCGCCGTCAGTGCCGCCATGGTAGCCGGCGAGGCTCTGCGCCAGACGGCTGGCTTTCCAACCGGCGGATCTTCAGCCGACCCTTTTCCAGAAGGACTATCATGACCTCCACCACCCAAGAGCGACAGAAACTGGCCCCCATTTGGTTCAGGAAGCTTCGCGACGACATCTGCGCCGCGTTCGAAGAACTGGAAGATGCGTTCGTTGGTGAGTACGCAGGTCAATTGGCTGAACGAGAGCCCGGCCGCTTCGCGCGAAAACAATGGGAGCGCGAACAGGAGGGAGAAACCGGCGATTTCGGCGGCGGCGAAATGTCGCTGATGCGTGGCCGGGTGTTCGAAAAGGTTGGCGTCAACATCTCGACGGTTAAAGGCGAGTTTTCAAAGGAGTTCCGTGCCAAGATGCCCGGTGCCGAAGAGAACCCGCAGTTCTGGGCCAGCGGCATTTCCCTCGTGGCACACATGCACTCGCCCCTGGTACCAGCGGTTCATATGAATACCCGCTTTATCGTGACAACCAAGTCCTGGTTCGGCGGTGGCAGCGATTTAAATCCCATGTACCCCGACGACCAGGATACCGCAGACTTTCATGCAGGCTTTAAAGCTGCCTGTGACGCTCACGACCCTGAGTACTACCCACGCTTCAAGGAATGGTGCGACGAGTATTTTTTTATTCCGCACCGCAATGAAGCGAGAGGCGTGGGCGGTATTTTTTACGACTATCTGGACAGTGGCGACTGGGATGCCGATTTCGCCTTTACCAAGGATGTCGGGCGGGCGTTTCTGGATATCTACCCAAGACTCGTGCGCAGGCACATGGAGCGCCCCTGGACCGACGAGCAGCGGCGTCACCAGCTCTTCCGCCGGGGCCGTTACGCCGAATTCAATCTCGTCTATGACCGCGGGACACAATTCGGATTGAAAACCGGCGGAAATGTGGAAGCCATCCTGATGTCGCTGCCACCGGAAGCCGCCTGGCCCTGACCGGGACAACCGGTTACGCCTTTTGCCCATGATCAAGGAAGGTCATGCCGTCAACCGGCGTTTTCACGCTTTCCGTAAAGCATGGTGACATTCACCCGGCGGTTTTCGTAACCCTCTTCAAAGTTCAGTTCGCCCGTCTCGTGGATCAGATCCGAATTGAACATCACCATGCGATTCTCCCGGTAGGGAATGCTATGGGCCTTGGCACCGCTCTCCGTGAGGAATCGCCGCATGGCCTTCTCGTTCGCATTGTAGGTCGCAAAGTCCCAGTCCAGCGGCGCTTCCTTATCCCACACGATGAGGCCCCCGGATTGCGGATCCCTGTTGGCAGCGTCTGGTGTCACCCAGAAATTCACATTGACCGCCGCAAAATCCGCATGGATGGGAATGCCGCTCAAACGGCTGTCATACTTAAAAGCCCAGAGTTTGCGCAAAGTCGCAGCGCCGAAGATCTTCGGAAAGCTATTCCGGAGCTCGTCTGCGATCTGCAGGAGCAGAGGAGAAACGAACCCATCCTCCATAAAGGCGCCGACATAGCCCATTTTGTAATGATGCCGGTACCAGATCGTCGATTCGAGGCAGAACTGTCTGACCCCGCGTAAGGCCTCCGGCGAGAGGAAATCGTCGACATAGGCGATCCCAGGCGCGTTCCTAAAATAGGCAGCTTCGATTCCCGCGCGATCCAGGTTTGGATTAACGGCCGGACCAGTGAGAGAGGGAGACTGCGGCCAGTGGATCAGGCGGTTGAAATAGGGTGCCAGCCGCTTTTGGTTTTCAGCGGAGAGCGCCACAAGAGTGCCTTCGTCCTCAGTCACCGGCAAATCCCCGAGCACAGCGCGATAGTCGGACAGAACCTGCGCAAACTTTCGATCCACCTTGCCGTTTCCTAGCAAGAACGTGAGCTGCTCAATATCGTGCTGCAGCTTGCTGCGGCTGGTTTTCAGATGGCTCTGGTCGGGCGTTTTTTTGCCTCCGGAGACCATTTGATGCGAACTCCTTTTTCGTAAGCCTCCGCTGCAAGATCGATTTCACCGACATCCACATAGAGATTTCCAAGGTTCCGCCAAGCCGTGGCAAAACCCGGATCCAGTTCAAGGCTTCGCTTGTAGTGCTGGATCGCCCGTTGCGGATCACCGCTGTCCTTGAGGGCCTTCGCCAGATTGTAGTGACTGACCGGAAGCCTGTCATTTGCCTCGACAGCCGCCTCAAAACTAGAGACCGCCTCCGATAACTCTCCCTGTCCGGCAAGCAATGATCCCAGATTATTCAAAAGCGATACATCTTCAGGCACGATGCTAAGCGCCATCCGAAAGGCTGCGATCGCTTCGTCGGTCCGCCCGGCCGACGCCAGAGCTTTGGCAAGATCGGCGTGAACACCGGGATGGTCGGGCGAAATGGCAGCGAGCGTCTCGAAATGGGCAATCCCCTCGTCCGGCTTGCCCAGTTCGAATGCGATTATCGCCAGCAAGTGCCGAGCCTGTGTGTGACGAGGTTTGTCCGCCAGGATCGCCTCGCAGATCTCCTTCGCCCGCTGGAATTCTCCAGCCCGGAAAAAAGTAACCGCGCTCTCAGTCTTTTGGGCGCTGTTCATTTGCGCGCTGCGCATGACGGTACGGCCTCTCCCCTGATAAGCCAATCGAGATCGAAAACCTGTTCTGCATCTCTTATTGAAGCTTCTCGGATCTCTGCAGATATCGACGTCCAGCTATCACGAATGTGGGCGATGAACAATCCTAGAGCACCGAAACGCTCCTGTTGCACTGGAGCCAAGTGCAAAACTACGAGCGGCGTCTGCCCTGCACCCGGAGCACAAAGAGACGCTGCGTCATGCCTGAGATAGACGAACCCTCAATTCGGATAGACAGGCATCGCGGTCAGGTTTGAAATCTGCAGCCCGCCACCAGGCCTCAACCCGATCCAACACCTCCCCTAGTTCCGGCCCGCTCTCAGCCCCCATCGCCAGCGCATCGCGCCCGCGTAGCGGAAAAGAGGGATGCTCCCACTGCTCGAGCACGGCAAGAGCAGCGGTCAGATATGCCTTATCACGCGGAGCTTTTTTGGCATTTTTACCGGCCCAATCCAGAAGAAGGAGATCGCGAGTCATCTGAGGCCCAAGATCGTAAAGCGCCTGCCGAATGGCCTTTTCATCACCTGCCACCCCCGGCGGCCATTCACTGTGTTCGCGTCCTGCCGTCCGAAGCGTTATCAATCGATCTGTCTGCGCCCTTGAAAAGCGCAAACGCTCGGCGACATGCAGTGCCTGTTCACGCCCTCCGACCAGAAAGGCCGAGAGCCGGAGCAGCGCGTCAGGGGAAGATTCGATCTCCATCAATGTGCTGAGAACATGCGTTTCAGTCTGGGCTTCAGGCAGGAGCACGCGGATCGCGCCAACGGTGAACATTGCCTCCAACGCCGGCAAAGGATTTTTCGCCGCCATCAAACGCAAAAGCTCCTCGCGGACGCGTTCGCCGGAGAGAGACGAGAGATTGGATGCGAGCTCTTTGGCTGCTGTAATCCCCTCCGGATCAAGCTTGCCCACACCATAGTAAGCATGAAAACGGAAGAACCGCAGGAGGCGGAGGTAGTCTTCCGCAATCCGCTCCCGCGCGTCACCCACGAACCGCACACGGCCGTTCCTCAGATCATTTAGTCCACCAAAGGGATCGAACAGCGTACCATCCGGACGGCAAGACAAGGCGTTCATGGTCAAATCGCGACGCGCCGCATCCCTTACCCAATCATCTGTGTAGGAGACCTTTGCACGCCGTCCATCTGTCTCGACATCCTCGCGCAGGGTTGTGATTTCGTAGACCTCGCCAAGTGACACGGCCGTCACGGTCCCATGATCGATACCTGTCGGAACCGCCTTCAAACCTGCGGCCTTCAGCAACGCCATGACCTTTTCCGGCCGGTCCGGAGTCGCCAGATCAACGTCCTTGATCGGAAATCCCTGTACTGCATCCCGAACGCAACCTCCGACGAAACGCACATCGCTGCCGTCGGCCTGGAGCGCGTCGAGCACCGCTGTTGTTGCGGGAGATGTCATCCAAGGCTGCAGAGGAAGCCGTTCAGGCGCTTGCATATCGATCACGTTGTGTGGGGCGATTCATCCGGCGCGTTGTTCAGCCCTGGGCCAATCGACACAGTCATTCGGGTTGTTCCACGGGCCCGCCCGGTACGATTTCACCATCGACAAAGGCAGGCGGACGAAGAACCACACCTGCATCATGATCGAAAAAGACACCTATTGCGATAACACCGGCTGTGGCGAGCACCAGGCCTGCCGTGATCAGCATCAGCCAGGGCGTGATTTCCTCAGAGTCCAGGGTCGCGCCGGCGCGACGTTTTAGTTTGACGTAACCCAGGTAGACCAGAAACGGGATCAGAAACAGAAGGAGAGCAAAGAAAATTCTAGTCAGCATTCCCCAAAACCTCTGTCAAGTTCACCAGCATACCTGCGGTAGCCCCCCATATATAGTAGTCGTCGTAGGGAAAAACATAAAAATGTCTGAGCGCGCCTTTGAACATGCGGCTCTGCCGCTGCTGGCTCGCCGGATCAAGAATAAAGCCTAACGGGACCTCGAAGACCTCCGCGACCTCAAAATCATCAGGCCTGAGTTCAAACGGCGGTGCGATTAATCCGACCAGGGGGGATATCTCGAAGCCGGTCCGGGTCACGTAGGTATCCAATTGCCCGATCAGGCGGACATGGTGCCGCGCCAAACCAATTTCCTCTTCTGTCTCCCGCAGTGCCGTGGACACGGGGCCGTTATCGCCGGGGTCGACTCTACCGCCGGGAAAGGAAACCTGTCCGGCATGGTCATGCAGATGTGCTGTTCTCTTGGTAAGAAGCACAGTCAAGCCTTCGGCGCGTTCCACAATCGGCACCAAGACGGCAGCCGGCGTCAATTTTTCGGCAGGCTCGTACATATCGGGATTGAGATCGTGGTCGCCCCGTGGCCGCAGTTCCTGCGCATCAGGTGATGAAGCCGTCAGGGCAGACGGCGAAGTCCTGCGCCCGGGTCTGCCCAGGAGCTCAAAACGCCGGACGATCTCGTCCGCAGACAATATTGCTTTACCGGGCTGTGCGTTCACGCCGAACCATCCAAAGGAAAGAAACTGCCGTTGCTCCAGAGACCGAACCGGGTGCCATCCTCCGCCGGCTCCTCAACGGCAAGTTCCGCCAGTCCATAATAAACGGAGCGAAGAATCAATGCTTCCAGGCGGTCCCGCACGAGGACATAGGGGCGCGGCTCGTTCGTTTCACTGTCAATCTCCACCCGGAGCGGATGTTCTGCATCCAACGCCACCCAGGCGTCCAAATTTGTGCGAAATTGCAGGGATTGCTGTTTTCCCGCGCCGGACACGGAAAATTCAACGGCGGTAAAGGGCGCATCGTCAACAATAACTCGCCCGCGCTCTACCGGCGTGACCAACCAGTATTCACCATCTTCCTCCCGCCGCAAAACCGAGGAAAAGAGCTTTACCAGAGGCTTACGTCCTATCGGCGATCCCTCGTGAAACCAGGTGCCGTCGCTGGCGATTCGGATATCGAAATCGCCGCAAAATGGAAGGCTTGGTGGGTTCGAGGAAGAATTTGAAGCGTCAGACGACTGGCCATGCGCCATAGAAACACCTATCTTTTGAGTATCGTCGGTTGGTGGTGTCGGATCCGAAGTCATAACCTGGCGGTCTCGTGTTTGCCTGTTGGTCACTGATGCGGTGAAAAACGATCAGACACTACATATTGTATTTCGAGGGCGATTCACGTTTTTGATCGTTTCCGACAAGAACGATCGCACTCTAGAGCCTGATGTCCGCTATCATAGACCCGGGCAGCACCAGATGGGAGTCGTTCAGAGTGACAGCCAACCCTTCAGTCCCTACCGACATCGCGACGGCGGAGCAACTGGCCGAAGACATAGACACACTGGGTCAGCACTTGCAGTCTGCGCGTGAGTCTATTGGACGCGTGATTTTCGGGCAACAGGATGTGGTCGATCGCACCGTGATCACCTTGCTCGCCGGCGGCCACGCGCTTCTGATCGGCGTACCGGGCCTTGCAAAAACCCGATTGGTGGAGACCCTCGGGACGGTTTTCGGACTGGACGACAAGAGAGTTCAGTGTACGCCCGATCTCATGCCCGCGGATATTATCGGGTCCGAGGTGCTGGAAGAGAATGAACACGGCAAACGGTCGTTTCGCTTTATTCCCGGGCCGGTATTCGGCCAATTGCTCATGGCAGACGAAATCAACCGGGCCAGCCCGCGGACGCAATCCGCCCTCTTGCAGGCGATGCAGGAGCGGCAGGTGACCGTGGCCGGTGTTCCTCATGATCTTCCGCGGCCGTTTCACGTGCTCGCCACCCAGAACCCCCTTGAGCAGGAAGGCACTTATCCCCTGCCGGAAGCGCAATTGGACCGCTTCATCATGGAGATCGATGTCGGGTACCCCGACCTGGAGGCGGAGCGCCAGATGCTGTTGGCCACGACAGGTGCGGAAAGCGTGGAAGCATCCGTGGTTATGAGCGCGGACGAATTGCTGTCAGCCCAGAGAGTCGTGCGCCGCGTGCCCGTTGCCGACGGTATTGTCGACGCGGTTCTGGCGCTGGTTCGCGACGGACGGCCGGAAACCACGTCGATACCCGAACTGAGAGAACAGGTCGCATGGGGTCCGGGGCCTCGCGCCAGTCAGGCACTGATGCTGGCGATCCGCGCGCGCTGCGTCCTGGACGGCCGCCTGTCGCCCTCCATGGATGATGTGGTCGAACTCGCCCCTCCGGTTTTGCGTCACCGTATGAGCCTCAATTTTGCCGCCCGCGCGGACGGCGTTGCGATTGACGATGTCATCGCCCGCCTGATCGCCCGTTTCGCCTGAAAATTATAGCGCCTAATCGAGGAGACCGACGCTGGCCATAACGCCAAAAGCGAGACTGCCGATACAGCAGAGGGCGGAGCAGATTGCCTCGGCCCTGCCGCCACTCCTGGTCGAAGCTGAACACGTCGCCACCACGGTGGCGCAAGGTGTGCACGGCAGGCGGCGGGTCGGACAGGGCGAGACCTTCTGGCAGTTCCGCCGCTACGAGAGCGGAGACTCGCCCCAATCCATAGACTGGCGGCAATCGGCGAAATCCGATCGTGTCTTCGTGCGGGAAATGGAGTGGGAAGCGGCGCAATCGGTCTGGATCTGGCGGGACACCTCCGCCTCAATGGCCTGGTCTTCCTCGCCGGAGCTTCCGGAAAAGCGGCGCCGGGCTGATATCCTGGCGTTGGCGTTAGCCGTTCTGTTGATCCGTGGCGGCGAGTTCGTCACCTTTTTGGGATCGGGTATCCGACCCTCGAACGGAAAAACCACGCTTGAACGCATGGCAAAGATCATTGATCGAGGGGAACAGGACAGCGCCGGCCTGCCAACGGTCTTGCCGCTGCCGCGCTTTGCACAGGTCGTCATGATCAGCGATTTTCTCTCTCCCATAGAAGAAATCGAAGAAATCGCAAGGGGTTACGCATCGCGCGGTGTGAAAGGTCATCTGCTTCAGATCCTCGATCCTGCCGAGGAGTTGTTACCCTACGACGGCCGGACACGCTTTGAAGGGCTTGAAGGCGAGCAATCCTGGCTGCTTTCGCGGGTCGAGTCCGTCCGGGCGCCCTATCAGCAACGCTTCAAGGCGCAACGCGAGGGACTGCAATCGATCGCCCAACGGCTCAGTTGGGGCTATTCGGCGCATCGGAGCGATCATTCGCCAAATACCGCCCTGCTCGCGCTGTACCTTGCCATGACTCAAGACCGGGGGCGCTGAAGATGCTGGACCTCGGCCTCATGGCGTTTACTCAACCCTGGTTGCTGGCGGCTCTTATCGGTCTGCCTCTGATCTGGCTGCTTCTCAGAGTCACCCCGCCGTCCCCCAAAACCTTGAGTTTCCCGGCCGTGCAGCTGCTGCTCGGGCTGGAGCCACCCGAGGAAACGCCAGCGCGCACACCGCTTTGGCTGATTCTTCTAAGAATGTTGATTATCCTCCTGATCATCCTGGGTCTCGCCCAGCCCTTGATCAATCCGGCGGCGCTTCTTCCCGGCAGCGGCCCGGTCGTCGTGGTGATCGACAACGGCTGGGCCTCCGCAAAGAACTGGGACAGCAAGATGGAGGCAATGCTCGAGGTGATCGAGCGGGCCGAGCGCGAGGAGCGGCCGGTTGTGCTTCTGCCGACGGCCGCCGCGACTTCGGAAAGACATACAAATGTCACAGCTTTGCTGCCTGCAGCCGAGGCTCTGGAGCTGGCGCAGGGAATTCAGCCCCACCCCTGGCCGGTCGAACGCATGAGCGCACTTGAAAGCCTGCAAAATCTTGATTTGGGAACGTCAGCCCACGTCGCCTGGCTCTCGGACGGAATCGCGGACGCCGAGAGCGCGGACTTCGGCAGGGCCTTGCGCGGGATCGGACGGGTGACGGTTTTGCGCGATCAAAGCGGGTCGCTGGCCAAGGTGGTGCGTCCGCCGCAGGACGATGGCCTGGACTTGGTCATCCCGATCGAGCGTACCGCCTCCGGCGGTTCGGAGACGGTCACAGTCTCCGCCTTGGCCGAAGACGGCACGGTCGTGGCGCGCGAGCCGGTGACGTTTGAAGCCGGTGAGCAAAGGGGCGAGCTTCGCCTGCAGCTGCCCACCGAGCTGCGCAACCGCGTAGCCCAGCTTTCCCTCGAGAACGAGAGCACCGCCGGCGCACGCTACCTTCTGGACGAGTCCTCCCGGCGCCGGCCCGTGGGTCTGGTGACGACGGGCGGCGCCCAGCAGTCGCAGCCTCTCCTGAGCGAAGTCTATTACCTGCAGCGGGCGCTCGAGCCCTACAGCGAGGTCCGGCAAGGCAGTATCGATGAACTCCTGACGCGCGAACTTGCGGTTCTTGCGCTGCCCGATATCGGCAACCTGACACCGGAGGAAGAGGAGACGCTGAGTAGCTGGGTAGAGAACGGCGGACTGCTGCTGCGCTTCGCAGGACCCCGCATGGCCGCGGATAGCGACGACGTCCTCCTGCCGGTGCGGTTGCGGGGCGGTGACAGGATTTTGGGTGGCGCCCTGACCTGGGACAGCCCGGCAAGCCTGGCGGGCTTCGCGGAAGGCACGCCTTTCGCCGGTCTGGACACCGCGGGCGATGTCACGGTCGAGCGCCAGGTTCTGGCCGAACCCTCGCTCGAACTGGGAGAAAAGACCTGGGCGCGCTTGAGCGACGGCACCCCCCTGATCACCGCCGAGCAGCGCGAGACAGGCTGGGTGATTCTGTTCCATACGACAGCCAACACAGACTGGTCGAACCTTGCCCTCTCCGGGTTGTTCGTCGATATGCTGAGGCGCATTGTCGCCGTGAGCCAGGGTGTCTCGGATGGAAACGCCAGCAGTATCCCCTTGCCGCCTCTGGAAGTCATGAACGGCTTCGGCCGTCTGGTCGCTCCGAGCGCCAGCGTCAAACCCCTTCCCGCGGCCGGTGAGGGCGACACGAACGAGCCGGAAGCAGACGCTTCGAGCAATCTCGTCAGCGCCGAGCGTCCTCCGGGCTTCTACGGTGAAGACATCAAGCAGCGTGTTGCCCACAATCTCGTCCGTCAACTTCCACCGCTCGAAGCGCTCGGCCCGGTGACGGGTGCCGAGTCCGGATCCTACAGCAAAAGCGAGGAGATCGATTTGCAGCCCTGGTTGCTTTTAGCCGCTCTGCTGCTCGCGCTCGCGGACCTGCTGCTGTCGCTTTTCATGCGCGGTCTGGTCAGGCCGCAATTCTCCTCAGCGGCAACCGCGGTCGTCGTCGCTCTGGGGACATCGCTCATTGCGCTGAACGCCGGAGAGGCCCGGGCGCAAAGCCAGATCGACGAAGTCCGCGCCCTGGAAGCCACCCTGGAAACCCGTCTGGCCTTTGTGATCACCGGCACAGAGCGGATCGACGCCATCAGCGAGGCCGGCCTGCAGGGCCTGACCCGGATCCTGCGCCGCCGGACATCCGTCGAAGCCGGCGCACCGCTCGGCGTCAACATAGAGCGCGACGAACTCGCGTTCTTTCCCCTGCTCTACTGGCCCATCACCGCCGAACAACGGACACCAAGCGCCGAGGCGACGCGCAGGCTGAACGACTACCTGAACAACGGCGGCACGATCCTCTTCGATCTGCGCGATCCCAGCGCGACGGCAAGAATCCAGGGACAACAGAGCCAGACCAATCTGGCGCTCCAGCGCCTGACCGCAAATGTCGATATTCCAACTCTGGAGCCTGTCCCGACAGAGCACGTCCTGCGCAAATCCTTTTACCTGATGCAGGAGTTTCCGGGGCGCTACGCGGGCGGCAACCTCTGGATCGAGACCAACGACAGTCAGACCAATGACGGGGTGGCGCGCGTGATCGTGGGCAGCAACGACTGGGCGGGCGCCTGGGCGACCACGGAGCTGGGACGCCCGATCCTTCCGGTGGTCCCCGGCAAGGAGGCCCAGCGGGAGATGGCCTATCGCTTCGGCGTCAATCTGGTGATGTATGCCCTGACCGGAAACTATAAAGCCGATCAGGTCCATATTCCCTTTATTCTGGAGCGCCTCGGACAATGAATGCGGTCTCAATACACTGGGCGCCCCTGTTACCCTGGGAGGTTCTGGCGGTCGTCGGAGCGCTCTCGTTCCTACTGATCGCCTTCGCTTTTTTCCGCCGGGCGCGCGGCGCAACCTGGCGCATTCTCGCACTGGGAGGCTTGCTGCTGGCGCTCGCCAATCCTTCGGCGATCGAGGAACAGCGGGAAGCTTTGAACGACATCGTCTTCGTCCTGGTCGACGAGAGCCAAAGCCAGGAACTCGGCCCCAGGTCACAGCAGACGCAAGACGCACTGGCGCACACGCTCGAGCAACTCGAGACCCTGGAGGGCACGGAAGTCCGGGTCATCCGCGCAGGCGCAGACGCCATCGGTGTCGAACAGGACGGCACGAAACTCTTTTCAGCGCTCGGCGAGGCGCTTTCAAGCGTTTCCCGCCAGCAGGTCTCGGGCGTGATCGTGATCAGCGACGGCCAGGTCCACGACGTGCCGGAGAATTTTGCGGCACTGGGGATCGAAGCACCCGTGCACCTGCTGCTGAGCGGAGAGGAAAAAGAATTCGACCGCAGGCTGACCGTGGTTCAGGCGCCGGGCTTCGGCATCGTCGGGCAACCCCAAAGCCTGAAGCTGATCGTCGAGGATATCGGCAGCGAAGACCGCAGCGGGCTGGTGGAACTGCAGATCCGTCAGGACGGCCAGGATCCCAGGCGTGTGAGGGTTCCCGTTGGCGTCGAGCAGGAAATTGAATTCGAGCTGGACCGCCGGGGTCCGAGCGTCCTGGAAATCGAAGCAGAGCCGCTGACCGGCGAACTCTCCCTGGCCAATAACCGAACCGCCATCTCGGTGGACGGCGTACGCGACCGCCTGCGGGTTCTGCTGGTCTCCGGCGAGCCTCATGCAGGCGAACGCGCCTGGCGGAACATCCTGAAATCCGATCCTTCGGTGGATCTGGTCCACTTCACCATCCTGCGACCGCCGGAGAAACAGGACGGAACACCAATCCGGGAACTCTCCCTGATCGCCTTCCCGACGCGCGAACTCTTCGAGCTCAAACTCGACGAGTTCGATCTGGTCATTTTCGACCGTTACCGCCGCCGCGGTGTCCTGCCCTCTATCTATCTCGACAACATCGCGCGCTACGTCGAACGCGGTGGGGCGTTGCTGGAGGCGGTGGGCCCGACCTTCGCCACTCCCCTCTCACTCTACCGTACGCCGCTTGGGCGGATTCTGCCGGTCGAGCCCACGGGCGAGATTTACGAAGCCGGATACCGGCCCAAGGTGACCGAACTGGGCGAACGCCATCCGGTCACGGCGACCCTGGGGGGCCGCAAGGCCAACGACCCGCCTGAGTGGGGGCAATGGTTCCGCCACATCAGCGGCGACTCCCTGCGCGGCTCGATCGTGATGAGCGGTCTCGAGGACCGGCCGCTCCTGGTGCTGGACCGGGTCGGCGAAGGCCGGGTCGCCCAGTTCATGAGCGACCACATGTGGCTCTGGTCCCGCGGCTTTGACGGCGGCGGGCCTCAGGCGGAGCTCCTGCGCAGGATTTCGCACTGGCTCATGAAGGAACCGGAACTCGAAGAGGAAGATCTGCGCGCCAGTGTGATCGACGGCCGCCTAGAGATCACCCGCCGCTCGCTGATCGTGGACAACCCGGAAATCGACGTCGTCCTGCCGTCGGGCAAGCAGCAGAAAGTTGCGCTGGAACCCGGCGACGACGGCGTCGCCCGGGCATCGATCGATGCGACTGAGGCCGGCCTTTACCGGATCTCCGATGGTGTGCTCTCCGCCGTCACCGCAGCCGGCCCGCTCAATCCGCGTGAATTCGAAAACGCACTTTCCAGCGCCGTGCCCATGCAGGCCCTGCTGAAAGACAGCGGCGGCACGTCGGTACGGCTGGCAAAAAACAGCGAACCGGGCCTGCGCAAAGTCAGTCCAAGCCGGGACCAGTTCGGCAGAAACTGGATCGGCATCAGAGATGCCCGGGGCTACGTGGTGACCGGCGTAAACCAGGTTCCGCTCCTGCCCGCAATCCTCCTGCTCTTCGTCTTGGTCGGCGGCGCCATTGCAGCCTGGTTCAGAGAAGGCCACTGATCGCAAGAAGATGAAGTCAAGCGACGACGGAGCGCTCGGGCTTTCTGCCCTCCGTCGTTCTACCTTCCGGAGCCCGCTCGACCAGGCCGCGCACCCCCTCGATCGCGCCGGCAACCAGCTCGAGAACCTGAAACCGCTCGGGCGCGACCGGACCGGGCAGGATTAAGCCATTGGGGCAGGCGGGGATAAACCCGTAGGGTGCGTAGTAGGCGGGGTCACCCACGACAAGGCAAAGCTGATGGCCCTGTTGTTTTGCGGCCTTCAAGCCCGCAGCCACGAGAGCGCGTCCCATACCCAGCCCCTGGTGCTTCGGCTCGACGGCGAGCGGCCCCAGCAGGATCGCGGGCCTGCCGGTGATCGTGACCGGCCAGAACCGCAAGGACGCAATCAGGTCCCCGTCTTCGCTCACGGCGACAAAAGAGAGGCTTTCGACCGCGGGCAGCCCCTCACGCAAACGATAGACGGTTTTCTCCTGGCGTTCCGCACCAAAGGTCCGGTCAAGCAAATCGTCGATCAGAGGCTCGCAGGCGGTGGTCTGAGGTACAATCCTGAAGGTCGCTTGCAAGTCGGTCGTTTGGGGGGTGGGCTTGGCGAAGCTGTCGAAGGTCATTTGTCTAAATCCCTGAACCGCAGATGCGGCTTTACAACGAAGTTCGGTCTTTAGGGACCGCTGTCTTTCGTTGCTCTCCAGCTGGAAATCGCAGGAATTAGCGCGGAATCACGACAAAACGGCACCCTGCACGCAAAGCGCGCTGGCGTCGGCATCGTCGTCGGAGTGTTCCGCTGAGGGACATTTCTCGCAAACCTAAGTCTGTATCTTTTTTTCGATTATCACACCTTTTGCGAAAGTCCAAGCGCTTTGATCAAGGTGCGTCGCAGCACTCAAGTCAGGGCCAAGCCCAGATGTTACGCCTTTTGGCGCCGTAAACCAGGCGCAGATTCCATCAGTCCAGCCGCCAGAATCAGGGCGCATCCCAGCAGTTGCCGGAGTCCCAGGGGCTCGGACGTGAGCAGCGCGGAGCTGATAGCAGCGGTCAGGACCTCGAGCAGCAACAGGATCGCAACCCGGCCAGGATCCAGCAGCCCCGCCCCCCAGAGCAACAGTGCGGTGGTCGGCAGGAGAAAGAACAGCGCAACGCCGGAAGCGATGGCCAAAAGGCCTCCCACGCCCTGAAATGGCGGTGGGGTCTTCGTGGCGAAGATGAAGAGCAAGGCCACGCCCGTCGCCGCCAAAACCGAGACAAAAGTCTTATCCAGCTCCCGCACCCCGGTGTGGACGCGGGTCTTGGTGGCGGCAAAGGCGAAACAAACGCCCGACAGCAACGCCATAACGTCCGCCGAAGAGTATTCCGCTGACGCCCTATCCGATGTCAGGATATCGACCTCCAGGATGACCGCCGCACCGGCAAGCCCCAGAATGATGGCAAGCCATCTCGTCGGGTGAATGGGGGCCGCGAGCATAAAGCGCGCCATCAGGGTGGCCCAAATCGGCGAAAGGTAGAACAGCAGGACCACCCGGATGACGCTGCCGTGGATCACCGCGTGATTCCACATCACCAGCGCGATCCCGAGCGGCACGCCGATCGCCAGAAGGGCTTTGATCTGAAGAGTGCTCCAACGCCTGCGCCTGATCACAAGAGGCAGAAGCGCCAGGGAGGCCAAGCCGAAGATCGCGAAACTGGCCCAGTCACCCCGGAGTCCCCGGTCGTCCAGCACGCGTAGGGGAATCCACCACAGCCCCCACAAGACTGCGGAAAGGGAGACCGCCAGCATCGGCAGCAGTGATTTTTGAGGCGTCAGTCCCAAATTTCCGCATCCCAGTAAGGCAGGTCTCCGAAACGTTCGACCAGAAAATCCACGAAAACCCTGACCTTTGGCGAGAGGTTCCGGTTCGCGGGGAAAACCGCGTGCACGGCTGACTCCTCGCCGATCAGATAACCTTCGAACAATCGGACCAGGCGCCCGCTGCGTAAATCGTCTCCGGCAATGAAGCTCGGCTGAACGGCGATGCCGAAGCCCGAGAGCAACGCCGCCTGTATGACATCCCCGTTATTCGCGGTAAAGCGCCCGCTCACCGCGACCTTGTGGCGCGTACTTTCCGTTCGGAACTGCCAGATACCGGGGCTCTTGGAATAGCTGTAGCCCAGGCAATTGTGCCGCTTCAGCTCCTCGGGGTGCCGGGGCGTACCATGTTTTTTCAGATAGGACGGAGCCGCACAGGCCACCAGCCGGTTCGGCGCCAGCCTGCGCGCGATGAGGCTGGAATCCAGCATCCGGGTAATCCGAACCCCCACATCGAAACCTTCGTCAATCAGATCCACCACCCGGTCGTTCAGGACCATCTGAACATCCAGCTCGGGAAAGCGCTCCAGAAACGCGGGCAACGCCGGCCCCAGGTGCATAATGCCGAAGGACATGGGCGCATTGACCTTGAGTTGGCCGCGGGGGGCCGAGGCCAGATGCGACACCGCTTCTTTCGCGGACTCGGCTTCGTTGAGAACACGCTGGCAGCCCTCGTAGAACGCTGCCCCGGCCTCGGTCAGCGAAAGGCGCCGGGTCGTGCGGTTGAGCAGGCGCACGCCGAGACGGTCTTCAAGCCGGCTCACCTCCTTGGAAACCAGGGACTTACTGACGCCGAGATCGCGTGCCGCCGTTGAAAAGCCGCCGGTCTCGATCACGCGGGCGAAGATCGCCATGCTGCCCAGTTCATCAATCACATCGTTTCTCCACAGAAACAAACCAATTCCTGAATGAGATATAACGTGATCTTGGGAAACATGCCAAGGCCGACTAAATAGAGGTGAGTTCAGAAAGCCTGTCGCGTGAGCGCCTCCCGGTCGCGCGCGACAGCGTTAGAGCATGTTCCGATCATACGGAGACATTTGATGGGACTGTGCTCTAAATTTCGAAGGAAGGAGAAAACCCGTGATCGATGTCGCTGCATTTGATCGTCTCGGCCGTTTTGAAAACGACTGGCTGACGGCGCGCCACCACTTCAGCTTTGGATCTTATTACGATCCGACGCGAAGCGGCGTGGGGCCGCTGATCGTCTGGAATGACGACAGGATCGCGGCCGGCAAGGGTTTCGACCTGCACGGGCATCGCGACATGGAAATCATCACCTACGTCCGCAGTGGCGCGATCACGCATAAGGACCACCTCGGAAACGAGGGCAGGACCGAGGCCGGCGACGTGCAGGTCATGACCGCCGGCAAGGGCATCATGCATGCGGAGTTCAACCGCGAGGACGAAGAGACGACGCTGTTTCAGATCTGGATCCGCCCCGCAGTCGAGAACCTGACCCCGGGTTGGGACCAGAACCGCTTTCCCAAGTCGGACCGTTCCGGTGTCCTGGTTCCGCTGGCCTCCGGCCGCAGCCAGCATGAAGGAGCCCTCAAGATCCACCAGGATGCCGCATTGCTTGGCGCCACGCTATCCAAGGGTCAAAGCCTTCGGTACGACCTCGGCAGCGATCGTCAGGGCTATCTGGTGGCCGCAACCGGAGCCCTCACCGTCAACGGCACGGCGGTCGGGGCACGTGACGGTGCGACGATCACCGCGGAAGACAGCCTGCTCCTGGAAGCATCGGAGGAGTCCGAGATTCTTCTGGCGGATCTGCCAATAGAGTGATGGCCTGCCAAGAGCTTTGGCACGGCGCTCTCAACCGAACAGCAAAACACACAAGGGAATACATCAATGGGTCTTCTGATCGACGGTGTCTGGCATGACAAATGGTACGACACCTCAAAGAGCGGCGGGCGCTTTCAGCGTAACGAGTCGATCTTCCGGAACTGGGTCACTGCGGACGGCGCAGCGGGACCAAGCGGCCAGGGCGGCTTCAAGGCGGAGCCGGGCCGCTACCATCTCTACGTCTCTCTCGCCTGCCCCTGGGCGCACCGCACCCTGATCTTTCGGACCCTCAAAGGCCTGGAGGACGCCATCTCGGTATCGGTCGTGCATTGGCACATGGGAGAACAGGGTTGGGAGTTCGGCGATGGAGAGGACTGTACAGGCGACACGCTGGGCGATGCGCGCTACCTGCATCAGGTCTATACCCGCGCGGTTTCCGACTACAGCGGACGGGTCACGGTTCCCATTCTCTGGGACAAGAAGACCGGGAGCATCGTCAGCAACGAGTCTTCCGAAATCATCCGGATGTTGAATTCCGCCTTCACGGAGGTCACCGACAGCGGTCCCGATCTCTATCCCGAGGTCCTGCGGGAAGAGATCGATGCGGTGAACGAACGTGTCTATCACACGGTCAACAACGGCGTTTACAAGTGCGGTTTCGCGACCTCGCAGGAGGCCTACGACGAAGCCTTCACAGCCCTGTTCGACTCCATGGCATGGCTGGAAGACCGCCTGTCCCGGCAGCGCTATCTTGTCGGCGACCGGATCACCGAGGCCGATTGGCGGCTCTTTACCACGATGGTGCGCTTCGATCCGGTCTATGTGGGGCACTTCAAGTGCAACAAGTGGCGGTTGGCGGACCTGCCCAACCTCTGGGGCCACACCCGAGAACTCTTCCAGATACCGGGCATTGCAGAGACCGTGAACCTGCATCACATCAAGCAGCACTATTACGGCAGCCACCCAACCGTGAACCCCACGGGCATCGTGCCACAGGGGCCCGAGATCGATTTTCATGCCCCCCATCAGCGCGCCGTGCTGACGGCATAGGGCTGAGCGGGCGGGATCGGAGTGAACTTCCGCTCGGGCCCTAGTATCCCATTGAATCTAGTGTGATTCAGTCTCTTAAATTCGCCGCATATTATGCGGCGAACTTCAGAAACATCACACTAGGTTGGGAACTCCTATTCCTTGACGGTCTTGACGATAAAATTATGTTTTCTGGCAAGGCGTTAAGAGTGGAGCGATGCTGAAGCATCGTGACCCCATAGCTGAAAGACGGGCGACACGACGCTGTCCAGAACGTGGTTCCCAGAACGTGGTTCCCAGAACTCATAATCCTATCGCCCCTCTGGGGTCGTGTTTTGGCAGGCTTTAGGGGCGTCGAGGCCTCTCACCGGGCCTTTGGGCCCGCTTTCGAGACCTCTCCTGCCTAAAGCCTGCCAAAACACGATCAAGACCATCAAGGAATAGGAATCCTCAACCTAGATATGTCGCTGGTATCCACGCCGCCGTCAAAGCTACACTGCCGCCAGATAACAAAGAGCGGTATGCTAAGTGCGAAGTCGGATTTTTATAGCGGGTCTCCTGTTGCTTCTCGGCACGGCGGTGTTCTCTCCGGTGCCCGGAATTTTGGGTTTTACAAATCCCGCGAGCGCACAGGACAGCTTCGAGGAGAACGCCGACGCATGGCGGCGCTTGCTGGATCGAGTCCAGAAGGAACTCACTGAAGACAACATCACCCCGGAACGCATCGATCAGATCAGAACTAATCTTGGTATCTTGCGGGGCGAAGCCGAAGTACTGCGTGATCAGGCCGATGCCGCTCTGGAACCACTGCGCAGCAAGCTTGACGCTCTTGGCCCTCCGCCCGGCGAAACAGAGCCGCCGGAAGCCGAGGCGATCTCTATCCAGCGCGATGAAATATTGGCCGATATTTCGGCCCAAACATCAAAACTAAAACAAATCGAGTTAGCGCTATCGCGCGTAAGCGAGGTGGAAGCGACCGCCGTCGCGATGATCCGTGACCGCCAGATTGCCGACATTCTCACTGTTTCGCCCTTCCCGCTCGCCCCATCGACCATTGAAAAGGCTGTTCCCGAATTTCTCGAGGTTCTGCGCCTGGTCGCAGAGTCACCGGTGATCTGGTGGGCGTCGCTCAGCGAAAACGAGCTCGGCGGTCTGCTCTTCGCCAAACTGGCCTTTCAGTTGACGATTGCAATCGCGATCGGTTGGGGCGCACGCCGCCTTCTGTTTCATTGGTTCGCACGGGACGCATCGCTGCAAAGCCCCTCCTATGCCCGGCGCCTCAGCGGCGCTATCGGCGAGGGCCTGGCCAACGGCGTTGTGCCCGCAATGATTCTCGCTGCCTTTCTGCCACAGGCGATTGGCGAACAGTCTTTACTCAGCGGCTTGTTTCAACCCGTGGCGGTCATTTTTTGCATCGCCGCGATTTTTGTCATTCTTGCCACCGCACTTCCGCGCGCCGTGCTTGCGCCGGATTTGCCGAACTGGCGCCTGTTGCCGCTTACACCCCAGAAAGCCCGCTATATCAGCCGGGTCACACCCTTTCTCGCCACTGTTTTTGCCATTGACGCCTTCTTTATCGAGCTTCAGCCGCACTTGGCGCGACACGCTCTCTATCAAGCATCAGAGGAACAGACCTCCTTTTTCCTCTTCATCACCAATGTCGTTGAAGCAGTCGGTGTCCTGAGTCTTTGCCGGGCCTCTCTTTGGCGTGCCGATCCGACCGCGCCCGGTATGAATGCGCAACAGACGCAAACGGCACAGCAGAGCCCCTGGCATCTTTGGTGGATGCTGCGCTATCTGGCCGCGATCCTCGCAGTCATCACGCTTTTGAGTTCGCTTCTCAGCTACGTGGTCCTCGGCGCACAGCTCATCAACAGTCTCGTGCTGAGCGGCGCTATCGCCGGCGCGCTCTTCCTGCTTCGCGGACTGGGACGAGAAATCATCGGCGCCGTCCTGCGCACCGAGCTGATTCGCACTCATATCGGTTTGGTGCACAGCACCCGGAAACTGCTCAAGTTCTGGCTGCGCGCCACCTTCGATCTTGTCGTCCTGATCGCCGGATTTATCTTGATCTCGCCGCTTTGGGGCCTGCCGTTTGGCGATGTCTCCCGCGTGGTGGTCAGTGTTCTCAAGGGCGTCAAGATCGGCAGCGTGACCATCTCTCCAGGCGATGTTCTGGTCGCGGTCGTCGTATTTCTGGTCATCCTGCTGGTCACACGATTCCTCCAGCGCCTGCTGTCGGAACAGGTTCTTCCGAACACCCGGATGGATTCCGGTGTTCAGAATTCGCTCACCGCAGGCACCGGTTACATCGGTCTGACCATTGCCGCGACCCTGGCGATCACAACACTGGGCCTCGATCTCTCCAATATCGCGATCATTGCCGGTGCCCTCTCGGTCGGCATTGGCTTTGGTCTTCAAAATATTGTGAACAACTTCGTCTCCGGGCTGATCCTTCTCATCGAACGCCCGATCAAGGTGGGAGATTGGATCGTCATCGGCGGCAACGAAGGTTTTGTCAAAAGCATCAAAGTCCGCGCCACCGAAATCGAGACCTTCCAGCGCGCGTCCATCATCATTCCCAACAGCGAACTCGTCTCCAATGCCGTCACCAACTGGACGCACAAAGACCGCTACGGGCGGGTCGAGGTTGTGGTCGGCGTTGCATACGGATCGGATGTCGACAAGGTCATGGATATCCTGATGACCTGCCTCAAGGAACACGAGAAAATCATGACCTGGCCTGAGCCACAGGTCATCTTTCAGGACTTCGCCGACTCTTCCTTGAACTTTGAGGCGCGCGGTTTCATTGCTCAGGTGGAATTGCGCGTCCCTGTGGGCAGTCAGCTGCGTATCGCGATAAATCGTGCCTTCGTGGAGGCCGGGATCGAGATCCCGTTCCCGCAGCGCGACGTCAACATCAAGGACATCGACCGACTGGAAAACGCGATTGCGAATCGGTCCAAAAATCTGCCACCTGAGCCGGGCCAATAAAGGCACCGGTTGACTTAAAGATAAAAATATCCGATCAGCGAACAAAAGTTCGCAGACGATATAATCCACCTGTCGCAGATTTTTTGCTATTGTTGTGTGTGCTTACACCCGGCGTTCACCGGATTTCATCCGTAAGTGAGGAATTTTTTGATGGTTACCATGCCACTTGATATTTGGAGCAGCGACGACGAGCCCAGGCTTGGCGTTGTTTTGGATGAGATCTGGACGCTCCTGGAAGAAGGCGTCACGGATCGGCGACACGGATTCCACACGCCGGTTGCCGCCACCTTGCCGGACTCGGGCGGGACAGCGTTGCGCACGGTGGTTCTGCGGCATGTGGACCGTGAAGCGCGTTGCCTGCACTTCCATACCGACATTCGGAGCAAAAAAATCCAGGACCTGAAAGCTGATCCGAGAATTTCATTCCTGTTTTACGACCGCGGTGCGCAGACGCAGATTCGCGTCGATGCCGTAGCCACTGTATCGCATAAGGATGAGGTGACGGCTGCCGCGTGGGAAAAGCTGACGCTCGATAACCGGCGGGAATATATGGCGGCGGAGCATCCGGGGGAACCAAGCGCCTGGCCGACGTCGGGTTTACCGGCCGAGCTGCAAGAGCGCGACCCCACGCTGGAAGAGTCGGAAAAGGGCTACAAGGAGTTTGCCGTCGTATCGGCTAGCTTCAGTAAGCTTGAATGGCTTTACGTCTGCCATGAGGGCCACAGGCGCGCCCGCTTCGACTGGACGTCCGAAGGCGAACTGGATACGACCTGGCTGGTCCCCTAAAGCCACTCGTCCCCTGAAGCCAAAGGCAAACCTCAGGCAGAAAAGCACCGGCCCGAGCAACACCGGCCGGAGCAACACCGGCCCGAGCAACACCGGCCGGAGCAACACTGGCCGGAGCAACACTGGCCGGAGCAACACTGGCCGGAGAAACTCGGCTCACTTCAGTTCAGCGTCGTAGATTTTGATCAGTTCCTTGGCCTGACTGCTGTCGCAACCTTCGGATTCCACCAGGTTCCTGGCGTCCTTCTGGGCAGCCAGCAAAAGGGAAAGCCGCTTGGCACCGACCTGATGGCCGACCTTCTCGTTGATGATTTCTCCCATGCGCTCGTACTCACCGTCTGAAAAACCAATCTGCAGGCAGTGTTTGGAGACTTCTATCGCCTGCTGGTAACGGGTGAAACTCGCTTCGGCATCGTCACTCGCGACCGACGGCCGGGCGGCACCCAACGCAAGTACCGAAATGGCGAGCATAAGAATGGACAAAGCAGCTGCGTTCATAGCGTCCTCCAGCGAGTGTAACGTCAACTTGAGTGGACCGGACCCGGGGCGGTCACGGCTCCCGGCTCAAGCTCCGGATAAGGTCGGATAGAGAATTCACATCCCCGCGTCCCTCAATCAAGAGCAAAACCACTTAAAAGGACGAGTTGGGTTCCCGCAGAAAAGCTGCTTCCTCGGGTGTTGTCTGTCGCCCCAGGACTTCGTTACGGTGGGGAAAGCGTCCAAAGCGCGCGATGATGTCCCGGTGCGAAACCGCGTAGTCATACCAGGAGGGATTCTCGTCGAGAGCCTTGGTCAACGCGAGGCAATCCTCCTGGTCCTGGAGATCCTCGCTGTGTTCAAGCGGAAGATAGAGGAACAAACGCTCGGTCTGAGAGAGGTTCTTTTCGAACCCCTGGCCGAGTGCGTGACGGACGATCCTGCGCGCCTGAGGGTCGCTGGCAAAGGCGCGGGGGTCTGCCCGGAATAGGTTCCTGGGCGCTTGATCCAGGAGAATGCACAGAGCAAGACACCCGCGTGCGCTCGACATCCAGTCGTCCAAACGGCCCTCGCGAGCATCCCGATAACCGGACTCAAGCGCAGCACGCACCTCGGCATCGAAGGCCGGATCCTTGACGAACCAGCGCTCCGGCATGCCTTCAGCGAACCAAAAATCAAGCACAGCATCAATCGTGGCCACAGATATCCCCTCGCAGAAACCGGACAAACTTCTCATCCCTATAGCCTGCACTCACAAAGCGGGCAAATCCATGAAAAGGATGGGCAGCTGTGTCAAACTCCGGAAGTTGAATCGTGGAAAGAGATCAATCGGTCGGCAAGGATGGGTCGCCGCCTTCACTGGCGTGGGCGCAAAAGCCGGGTATCGTCCGCCCGCCTTGGTTTATGGCCTTAACTCAGGAGCAGTATCCATCCAGGCCCTGGATGCACCACTCGATCTCGTCGGCCCGCTTGTTACGCCGGCTCGTCTCATCAAGCGAGTCGTCGTTGTTACGGCGCAGGCGTTCCACCAGGTCCCGCAGCTTATCGGCCAGAAAACGATAATTCGGTTCGATCGTCATGATCTTGAGATCCCAAGAGGTCAAAAACTGGCTCTTAATAACGATTCGTCATGAAAACCACGTGACAACCGCAAGAAACCTGGGTGACGGGTATCTTGATAAACGACGCGCTCTCACGAAGACGTTACGGGGTTTGCGGTTAGCCGCTCCCACATCTCTTTTTGAGCGGCATCTCTTGGGTGCTTCCGTCGCAGGTCGGCGTGGAAAGGCGAATGCTTTCCAGATGCAAGTGGCGGGGGTGGAACGAGGAAACAGGGAGCATCTCTATGTTGCAAAAGACCTCAATGATCATTCTGGCAGGCGCACTCTCGACCTTGGTGATGTCACCAGCCTCGGCGCGCTTTAATCAGTGTCTGCCTGAGGTCGAGCAGAAGCTCGCAGAGCTGAATATCAATAAATCCACCATCAACAAAATTTCCGTATTGGCCCGCCGGCAATCAGGACAGAATACCAACCGGATCATCGGATACGATGCCACCGTCAGCTTCAAAAACTGCCGGGGGCACCTTGCGATCGAGATGAACCGGGTTTGCCACGTGAAGCAGGTTTACAGCCGCAATGAATGCAGGTTCCCGGGCGTTCCGGCCTATTGACCGCGTTCAAAAGCCCCTCGCTCAGAACCGGGGCGCTCAAAAGTCCCTGCACCGAGGACAGCGCCGGAGCTGACCTGCTGCCCGATGATCTCCGCAAAGGCGTGGAAGTCGGTTTTGCGCCGCGCACTGCGGCGCCAGAGCAGCCCGATTTGCCGGCTCGGCTGCGGATCCTCGAAACGGCGGAACGCGAGGCCGCTGTCGGACCGCAATTCGATCTCCAGGGCGAGAGACGGCATCAGGGTCACGCCCAAGCCATTGGCGACCATTTGCACCAGGGTATTCAGGCTCGTCGCACTAAAATCCGCCACGTTTGAGGATCCGTGCGCCGCACAGATCTGAAGCGCCTGATCGCGCAAGCAATGGCCATCATCCAACAAAAGAAGCGGTCGCTCGGCTACCTCGGCCTCCTTGATCCTTCGGCGGCGCGCCAGAGGATCGCCGACCGGCATCGCGAGCACAAAAGGGTCGTCAAATAAGTCAAAGCTTTGCAGGTCGTCGCCTGCGATCGGCAATGCCAGAAGAGCCAGGTCAATCTCGCCCGCCCGCAAATGTGCGACCAGATCGGCGGTTTTTTCCTCACGCAAATAGAGCTCCATCCTGGGAAACTCCGTCCTGACGCGGGGCAGAAGCGCCGGCAGGATGTAGGGTCCGACAGTCGGAATGACTCCAAGCCTCATCGCGCCGGTCAGCGGGGCCGCCTGTTCACGCACCGAGTCTTTTAATAACTCCATCTCCGTCAGAACACCGCGCGCCCGTTCCACGACATCGCGTCCGATCGCGGTCAGCAAAACCTTCCGCTGACTGCGCTCCAGCAATTGCGCGCCAAGTCCGGCCTCAAGCTGCTGGATTTGTGCGCTCAAAGCCGGTTGCGACACGTTGCAGGCCTCCGCCGCGCGGCGGAAATGCAGATGATCCGCGACGGCAACCAGATACTCAAGCTGACGAAAGGACACCATTGATAATTTTTTCCTATCAAGATTCCAACTTAACTGTATTAGAGATTATATTTAGAATGATTATAATTCAATGCAGATGCTTCGCCGGTATAAGCGGCGCCGACAGCCGCGAGACAGCATCGCAAGATACCTTTGGAGGAAACAGTCCGGCTTATCCGGAATTTTCGTGAGGCGGATACCGCTGAAGATGAAGGCACCGCAAGCATGCAGGAGCTTTTGATCTACGACGCTTCGGGCGCGAAAGCCCCCAAGTCCCAAGGCCTCGGTTTGAGACCCTCATAACTCTCGTCAACCGAGGCTGCCTGCGGCAGTGACCTGAACCCACCGCTGCCTCAGGCTGACGCCGCCTTCGGTGCATTGCGCATGGGAGGCGGCGTTTTATCTGGCCTCCCTTGAAGGCATAGATCGGCCCGAGGCGCTTCGGGGCCAAAGACCCCGGGCAGGCTTATGCGGCTTCCATGATGCGGAATGTCCCTTGCGGCCGACGGATTTCCCGCCTACTTCAGCAAAGGAATTTCTCAGCAAGGAAAAACTCATGGCCGACCAACGCATTTGGACCGTTTATCTGTCCGGCGAGATCCACACCGACTGGCGCGACCAGATCACCAAGGGTGTCGAGGAAGCCGGCCTGCCGGTCGAGCTGGTATCCCCGGTCACCGATCATGCCAGCAGCGATGATTGCGGAGCGGATATTTTGGGGGCTGAGGAGTCTTCCTTCTGGCACGATCATAAAGGCGCAAAGGTGAACGCGATGCGGACGCGAACCCTGCTTGAGAGCGCCGATCTTGCGGTCATCCGCTTTGGTGACAAGTATAAGCAATGGAACGCCGCCTTTGACGCGGGTTATGCCGCCGCCCAGTCGATCCCCTACGTCACCCTTCACGACCCGGCGCTGAACCACGCCCTGAAAGAGGTGGACGGCGCAGCCATGGCGGTTGCAGAACAGCCGGAGCAGGTCGTGCGACTGCTTCGTTACGTCATTCGAGGCGAACTCTGATGGCAGAAGGGCGCGCAGAACAAGAAAATCCAGACCGCAGGGCTTAGAGCAACACCCAATCCAGATCATAATAATCAAAGAGTTAGCTTCTCTCACCCCAAAGTTGGCAGGAATCGGTTCGCCAGAGTGATGAGAGTTCCATAAGTCTTTATTTACCTAGCGGTAGTTACAATCTGGCCCGATTGCTCTCCATGGAGGTCGGGCGATGCCCCGCGAAAGTAGCGAACCGGTCTCCGGTAAAGCTCTAAAAACCGGATTCTGGACTCTGCGCAAGGCACTGTTTTGCCTCGCGCTATTGTTGTCGCTGGGCGCCATCGTCAATGAAATCTGGCTGATCAAGACATACCAGCATTTTGCCCTCAACACGCTGAATGATGCGCAGGAAGATACCGTCCGCGCTGCAATCGACGACCGTATCCGCATGGGGTACCTGGAGAGAGTCCGGCCCTTTGTGAGCGATTTCGCGCGCAATCCCAAGCTCATCAAGGCGATCAGGGAACAGGACACCAATAAGATCATCAAAACCGCAAATGCCGTCCACTTTGTGCCGATGTTCAGGCTGGAACGGCTGCGCTTGTTAAACGTCGTTATCCATACGACCGAACTGAAGCCTCTGGGCTCATCTCTGGAGGGCGGGAATGACACGATCGCCTCGCGTCCCGGCGCGGTTCGCCTGATCCTCGAGCGGCCAAAAGCCGAGCAGCGCAAGCCGACGGGGTATTATTGGAATACGGACAGCGGACGGCCCGTACACAGTCTCATCGTGCCCATCGGCGGTTTCAAGGTTCGAGCTTTCGCCGAGTTCGTTGTAGACCCCAGGTATCTTCTCAGCGGCCTCGGCAAACACCTGGCCGGTCACTTTACATTCCGGGACATGCGCGGCTATCCGCTGATCAGAGAAGACATCGAGACTCCAACAGCAGAAGCGAAGGTACAAGAGGATAGCTCCGTTTTCGCTCCAGGCGCCGATCCAAGCCGAGACGACATGAATTTCGTCACCGTGACCCTGAAAGACTCCCTGGGAAAAGACTGGGCGGTCGCTGAGTTCGGGCGGGACATCAGCGCTTTCAACGGCAACGTCTCATCGCTCACCACCTTTACCCTCCAATTGACCGTGACCGCGCTCCTGCTGGCCTGGACCCTGGGGTGGTATATGCTGCACCGGTCGATCTTCACGAAGATAAAGCAGATTTCCTCCGCCCTCTTTGCAATCAGCAACGAGCGCACCGAAATCGAAATTCCGAGAACCGGCCGCGACGAACTCTTCACCATTGCCACAGCCCTCTCGGTCTTGCGCGACAAGACCAAGGCGGCAATCACGACCCGGTATGACCTGGCGATCGCCAAGAACGCCGCCGAGGACGCGAGCAGAGCGAAATCGGAGTTCCTGGCGACCATGAGTCATGAGATCAGGACACCCATGAACGGTGTTCTGGGAATGACCGGTCTTCTCCTTGAGAGCGATCTGAACGACGAACAACGCCAGCAGGCTGAAACGATCAATCGCTCCGGAGAGGCCCTGCTGAGCATTATCAACGACATCTTGGACGTCTCTAAAATCGAGGCCGGCAAACTGGAACTCGAAGCCATCGACTTCGATCTGCTGACAACCGTCGAATCAACTTTGGAACTGCTATCGGCCCGAGCCCACGTCAAGGGCGTCGAGATTGCATCCTTCATCGCACCCGATGTGCCAATCGCGCTGGTCGGCGATCCCGGACGCCTGCGCCAGGTTCTGCTGAATCTTGCAGGCAATGCGATCAAATTTACCAAGGAAGGCGGGGTCAGCCTGGAAGTCTCCTCCAAAAAAATCTCCGAAGACGCCGTCGAACTCCTCTTCGAACTGCGCGATACCGGCATTGGAATATCGAAGGAGAGCCTGCCGCATCTCTTTGACAAGTTCACTCAGGCCGACACCTCCATGACCCGGCGCTTCGGGGGAACGGGGCTCGGACTGGCCATCTGCAAGGAACTGGTCTCAATGATGTCCGGCGAGATCGGTGCGGAGAGTGAGCCCGGCTCCGGCAGTCTTTTCTGGTTTTCGATCCGGCTGAAACGTCAAACCGGAAAGGGGAAGGATACCAGAACACAAGCCGCGTCGCTGCTCGCCGGGCGCCGCATCCTTGCGGTCGATGATAACGAAGTAAACCGGCTTGTTTTCGAAAAACAATTCGCGGCCTTGAGGATCGACGGGGAGATTTCAGCAGATGCTGAAACGGCTCTGAAATTACTCAAGGATTCGGCACACGCAAGCGGTTTTGACGCGATCATCATAGATCATATGATGCCGGATATTGACGGCGTGGAGCTGGCAAAGCGCATTCGCGGGATTCCTGAATACCGTTCGACCAAACTCGTGCTCTCCTCGTCGTCGGGAGAAATCGTCACGAACGCACGCGCCCGCGAACTCGGGTTCGACGCAGCCATGCCGAAACCCCTTGGCTTCGGCGCCATGACCAGCTGTATCGGGCCCTTGTTTGGTGGGCCGGAGCAGCCCGACGCTCTGCCATCGCAAGTCGGCCAGACCGAATTGCCGAGTTCGAACAGCCTGCGCATCCTTATCGTCGAAGACAACCAGGTCAACCTGCTGCTCGCCACCACCATTCTCACCAAAGCGGGTCATCGGACGGACGGCGCCAACAATGGATTAGAGGCCTTGTCGGCGATCCGCAGCCGACCTTATGACCTGATCCTGATGGACATGATGATGCCGGAGATGGATGGTCTGGACGCAACGCGGGCAATCCGAAAGCTGCGCGGTTCACGCTCTGAAACTCCTATCATTGCCATGACCGCCAATGCCATGAAGGGCGATCGGGAAAAGTGCCTGCAAGCCGGTATGAACGATTACCTCTCAAAGCCGATCGACAAGGCGAAGCTGTTCGAGAAGATTGAGCACTGGTGCGGCGATAGCGACAGAGGACATGAGAGCGCGGGCGCGCACGCCGAGGCCGGTGATTCTGACGGCGACGAGAGGAACACCGCCGAAGACAGCACCGGCGGTCTGACAGCCGATGCCAAAAATACGCTGGAAAACCTTCATGCATCTCTCGACGATCTGGAAAAGAACATAAAAGCAGGCTGAACCAGCTTCCGACCATTCTGAAACGCGAGGAAGACTGTCAGCTATCCGAAACCATCCGGGGTTCGGTCAATATCCTTGGGACAACCTGCGGCATTGATGTACCTTCCTCTCCGATCAAAAGGGAGAGGATCTGAATGGTTGCGATCATCAAGAGCATTCTGGACGAACAGCAGGTAAAAACCACGCTGCAACAAATGGCTTCGGCCCCTTTCGTGGACGGGCGTATGAGCGCCGGGCCTCTGGGGCAAGACATCAAGCGCAACACGCAAATGTCGAACAGCCATGCCGCCTACAAGCCGCTGGTCCAGACTGTGATGAATCAGATTTCAGCCAATCCCGAGTTCAACGTGGCTGCAATTCCCAAACGCATTCTCCCCCCCATATTCAGCATCTATGACAAGGACATGCACTATGGCTCGCACGTGGATGCGTCCTTGATGGGGCCTTACCCCGGCATGCGCACCGATCTCTCCATGACGATCTTTTTAAGCGACCCGCAAAGCTACAAGGGCGGTGAACTGGTGATGGAGACGGTCTTTGGCGAGCAGCAGTACAAATTGAAGGCTGGAGATGCGGTCGTTTATCCGACCCACTACGTTCATCACGTCAATCAGGTGCGCTCGGGCCGGCGCGCCGCCATCGTGACCTGGATCGAATCCATGGTCCGCGATCCGGCGAAACGTGAAATTCTGGGTGAACTGGCGGAAGTCACCAAGTGGCTCGCGGAAAATCATCCGGAGTCCGATCAGTTCAAAACCGCTGAAAAAAGCCGCCTGAATCTTCTGCGTATGTGGGCCGATACCTAGTATCCCGAATCTGAAATTCACTTCATTGAATTTCAGATTCAACGGGACACTACCTCATTGAATCTAGTGTGATTCAGTCTCTAAAACTCGCCGCAGATGATGCGGCGAACTTCAGAAACATCACACTAGGTTGAGGACTCCTATTCTTTGACGGTCCTGACGATAAAATTATGTTTTCTGGCAAGGAGTTAAGAGCGGAGCGATGCCGCATAGATCCACCGGGCATCGTGACCCCATAGCTGAAAGACGGGCGACACGACGCTGTCCAGAACGTGGTTCCCAGAACGTGGTTCCCAGAACTCATAATCTTATCGCCTGGGGACCACGTCCCGGATGGGTCGTATTTTGCCGGGTTTTAGGGGCGTCGAGCCCTCTCACCGGGCCTACAGGCCCGCTTTCGAGCCCTCGCCTGCCTAAAACCCGGCAAAATACGATCAAGGCCATCAAGGAATAGGAGTCCTCAACCTAGACCGGATCACGTGAAGCCGTTCTCAGTCCTATCGTTAGGCCGGATTCTCGAGCACGACAAATCGACGCTGGCGATGAGTTCCAAATGCGCGTTGAACCAAGGCTTCGGTTGATATCGGCAAGCGCTCATCTACGCGAGACACCGCCCTTCACCGAAGCTTCAAACCACTGTAAGAAAACTGAAGCGGGGCAGTTGTAGGCTGTGTTCATCGCTGTCCACCAGCGCTTCAGTGCCGCGGACCGGAGTGATGAATTTAAGGTAGCTCCGGCACCCGCCGCACAGAAAAGCCCGATCAATTTGCAGTCCGCGACACCACCCCCCGTACTGTCGCGGACTGCGTTTTTTTTCCGATACGACGATAATCTGGTTTTACATCAGATGGCACGGCGTCAAATTCCCGGTATTGCGTCCGACGCGGATGCTGCAAGGAGATAAGCGCTTCCTCAGCGGAATGCCGTGACAGCTCTGTATTTCATTGAACGTATCGGGGGAAGGATCCGAAGAAGGCGAGATTGGCTGGGGCGGCAGGATTCGAACCTGCGCATGGCGATACCAAAAACCGCTGCCTTACCGCTTGGCTACGCCCCATCTGGTCAACTGGCGGTCAAAATAGCGATGAAGTTCACCTTCCGCAACGCTCCTTTCAGCAAAAATCCCGTATTTTAACCATCAATTGAAGCTCTTAACGATAAAGTCCGGACAGCCGTGTCGTCTGCAGGTGCAATTCGGCCTCCCGTTAGATACCGGAAGGTTGTATTTCGCCTCAAGCATTGCCCAGATGCGGCGGACTATGCTTCACTATAAGCGGATATCACATTGATTCGGCGAGATATGAGCGAGCCATCAGACAAGCCCGCCAAAGAAATAAAGACAAACGCGACCGATTCCGCATCCGATGCCAAGACCGGTGGGACCACACCAGAAACTTCAAAAAGTGAGGTGACCGGGACGGCTGGCGAAGCACGGAAGACTGCGGATATCTCAAGCGCGTCTGAAAGCAGCCTGGACATTCCGTCATCCAAGGGCACGCTGTCACGCAGCGATGCCAAAACCACGTCGAAATCAAAGGCCCTGTCCGCGCGGGATTCCAAAGCGAAAAGTACCGAAAAGGGACTGTTCGAAGCACCTGATCCTGCCAAAGAGCCGGAAAAGCAGTCAATCGCGCCAAAAATCGGCGGCAAATCATCTCTCGCCGGCAAAACACCTCTCGCCGGCTCAGCGCCTGCAGAGAACAAAGCCAAGAAACCACTGGCAGGATCTTCCGTAGAACCAGCAGCCAGTGTCACCGGCAAGAAGCAGGATTCAAAGACCAAGGTCAGCGCCGAGGTTTCGAAATCCAACGAGAGTGAGAAAGAGGATAAAAAGGCCGATGCCGCTTCCGCGAAACGCGGGAAAGCCCCCGACGATAAAAAACCCGACGATAAAAAATCCGGCGGCAAAAAAACGGCAGGAAAAAAATCTGAAGACATAACGTCAAAGGCTTCATCGGACGGAAAGAAACCCGCGATCGGGTCGAAGCAAAAACCGGGCACACGAATGACCTCCGGCGGTGACCCGACGATTGAGCGCAAGGCGGCCCTGACGACCACGACGCCCATTCGCAAGCGCAAGTCGGACGGTGGCGGTTCCGCCGTGTTGATCGCCTTGCTGGTTGTCGTTGTGGCGGCCGGCTACTACTTCTTCACACAGTATGGCGGGCTGGATGCCTTCAAGGAGGATGAGGCTCCTCTTGTCGCGTCGTCCGAGACCGATAGTTCCGAAAGCCCGGCGGACAGCAGTGCCGACACCGCAACGGCCGCGGCTCCGGCGGCCGAGACGCCTGATGCCAAAGACGAAGTGGGCTCCGATGACGCCGCTTCAAACGAAGCAAGCACAGCGGAAAACGCCGCTGGGCAGGCGCCAGCGCCGGGAAGCGCAACGCCGGAAACCACAGGGCCGGAAACCACAGGGCCGGAAATTACTGGGCCGGAAATTACTGGGCCGGAAATTACTGGGCCGGAAATTACTGGGCCGGAAGTCACTGGGCCGGAAACGACAGCAGAAAGCGGATCTGACCCGAACGCGAGCGAAACGCCGGACGTTCGATTGGAGGACGCGGCAAAGGCTGAAGCTCCGCAATCGGATTCAGCGCAGGTGCAAACGGCAAACCTGCCGCCAAAAGCGCCTGAGTCCCCTGCCGCCGCACCGGATATACCCATCGTCTTGAACGATGCGACCTTGAAGGAAATCGAGGAGTTGCTGGTACGTCTGCAAATCGATCCGGGTCCTGCAGACGGTGTTATCGACAATCAGACCGCGACAGCTATCAGGCTGTATCAGGAGATCGCAGGCCTGCCGGTTGATGGAACGGCGTCCCCAGACCTTCTGATAGAACTGCGGGAGGTGGTTGAGCTTCTGTCCAACGAATAGCCGCGGAGCTTATGTCACCTTGCCGTCCGCCACCCACCAGGCGGGTTCTGCCGTCTGAATGGACCCTGCTGCTGCCGCGGCGTCTTCAGCCGTCTCGAAGAGACCGAAGCAGCTTGCGCCGCTACCCGACATACGCGCCAGAAGGCAGCCGGGCGCCCGCCCAAGCTCTTCTATGCAGGCCGCGATCTGCGGCACCAAAGATATGGCAGGCGCTTCCAGGTCGTTGACACTCGCCAAAAGCGCAGAAATCAGGGCTTCGCCGCCGCCGCTTCTATAGCTTATGGACGGGTCTCTGGCACCCGAGAAGCGGCCATCAAGCGCCGCAAAGACCCGGGGGGTCGAGAGGGCGATGCCCGGATTGACGAGCACAATCCAGAAGGGCGGAAATTTTTCAAGGGCTTCAATCCCTTCGCCAATACCCGTCAGATAACAGGCAGACCCCTTCAGGCAAACAGGGACATCCGCGCCAAGCGTCAATCCGATCCGCAAGAGTTCGCTGTGATCGAGCGTGAGACCCCAGAGCCGGGAAAGGCCTATAAGACTGGCCGCCGCATCAGCGGACCCGCCGCCGAGACCTGCCGCAACCGGGAGATTTTTCGTCAGCCCGATCCGGGCGCCCTGCGCAACACCGGCAGCGGCCCGAAGAGATTCAGCCGCCCGGATCACCAGATTATCCTCCGGCGGCAGCTCGTCCAAAACATCCGCCCGAGGTCCATCGACCTGCAGTGTCAGCTCCGGTGCCGGTTCAAACGTCAGGAGATCGCCGATAGCGGGGAAGACAACCAGGCTGTCGAGCTCATGATAGCCGTCGGGCCGGCGCCCGGTGACCCTAAGGTCCAGGTTGACCTTTGCCGCGGCAAGGCAGGTGATCATAACTTACCAACTTGGCACTTGGTACTTGGCACTGCGCGCCTCATACCGGGGATCACGTCAGACGAGCGTCCCCGGTTATCCGCGCAAGATGTCAGATGTCGTTGGAGGCATTCAGGCCGCGGGTGACCTTGCTCTGCAATTCCGGAATCTGGTCCTCTTCAGGCTTCAGACTGAGAGCCCGGCGCCATTGGAATCTGGCTTCCTTCTGCCGCCCAACGCGCCAGTAGGCATCGCCGAGGTGGTCGTTGATGACCGAATCCTGCGGTCGCAGCTCGACGGCTTGCTCGAGGTATTTCACGGCTTCCTCGTACTCGCCCATGCGGTAGAGGACCCAGCCCAGGCTGTCGACGATGTAGCCGTCCTGCGGGCGTAACTCGACGGCACGTACCAGCATTTTCTTTGCTTCGGCAAAATTCTGTTTTTGCTCAACCCAGGAATAGGCCAGGTAATTCATAACGAAAGGCTGTTCCGGCTCCAGCTCCAGGGCTTTCAGGAAGTCCGCTTCGGCGCGGGGCCAGTTCTTTGAACGCTCAAGCGCAATGCCCCGGAAGTAAAGCAGCGTCCAATGCTGCGCCTCCAAATCGCCGAGCCGGTTGGCGGCGCGGTCATAGGCCTTCACAGCCTCGACAAAGTTCTCTTCACTGCGCAGGAGATTGCCCAGGCGGAACAGAGGTTCGAAACGCTCCGGCTGATAAGACGCCAGGGATTCAAGTTCGTTGACCGCATCGTCAACCCGTCCCAGGCGCTCCAGTTCCTCGGCGATACGTAACCGCGTGGTCCAGGAGAAGGGCGAGTCCTTTGGAACATCGCGATAGACCGCGATGGCTTCGGCGCCGCGCTCCTGTGACTGAAGCACCTCACCCAGCAGCACATTTGCGACCAGGAAGTCCGGCTTCAAACGCAGTGCTTGATGCACATGCACCAGGGCGGCATCTTCTGCCCGCTCCTGTGAGAGAAGCCCCGCGATGTTGAAGAGAACCTCGGCGATACCGTCGGCGGCGCCGGTCACCTCAGGCTTGGCAGCGGCACCGCTGTCGAGTTGCGCGAGGATTGGTTCCATCAAGGTCGAGTTCGGGCGTCTCTCGAGAAAACTCTGGTACAGGGCCCGTGCCTGTTCCGGTTTGCCCGCACGCTCGTAGAAATTACCCACCAGCCAAACCAAACGCAGGGTCGGGTCTCCAACCGTGGCCAGAATGTCCTGGTATGCGGCCTCGGCCTCGTCTTGAGCGCCCATGACATCGTTGATCAGAGCGAAATGAAGCCTGTAGAGGACACTGAAACCCTTGTTCTCCCTGAGCGCCCCGAGCTGCGCAAGAGCCGCCTCACGGTCGCCGCGCGCCACATGGGTCCAGGCCTGGATCATGGGGCCGGTCAGGGTGTTCAGGCCGCGCGCAGGCAGATCCGCGATGATCTGATCGGCACGCGCCCAATCCTCTTGCTCGGCGGCATCCACCGCCAGCACCAGGTTGGCGATACCGTGGGTCGGATCTAACTCAACCAGGCTCTGCGCGAGCTCGCTGGCTTTCTCGTGCCGGCCGTCTGCCGCCGTCAGCGCAAAGCTCCGGCGCAGAAGCTGGGGATTTTTCGGGTCGAAGCGCAGTGCATAGAGCATAAAGTCGGTCGCTGCCGACACATCGCGCTCATAACCCGCAACGATGCCGGCCAGATAAGCGCCATAGGGCGATACGAACGGCGACTGAGTCAGCGCATCCTGACCCGATCCGGAGTTCGCCGCCAGGATGATGCGATTTGAGGCCGTGTTGCCTTGAGGTTCGGCTTGAGACTGTGATGCCTCACCACCGGCACAGGCCGCCGCGACAAAGCCCATGGCAGCAACCTGCAACATACGGCTGATCCGCGACCTGGCAGATCGCTTGGTTTTTGCACCTCTGTTCACGGCAAACCTCGCATTGGATTTCGAATTGGGACCGGACTCCGTCTCACCACAGACGTGACGGTCTGAGGTTGCCTGCGCGCCAGGGCGCAAATCGAATAGGTATCGCGTCAAATCGCTCTCCTAATATAACGGACCTGGAGTGTACCTGAGACTCGCCATCCGCCACAACGGCCCAGAATCCAAGGGCTCCGCGGTAACCATACCGTCTAAAAAACCCAGATTCGGGCCCTTAACCACAATTCCGCCCGCTCCGGCTGGGCTTTCCGCGATACCCGATCATGACCTGGAAAAACCGGCCCTCTTCCGGGAAATAAGGTTAAGGGACCAGAAATATCAGACAATATTGAGGCAAAAACGGTTAATCTCGAAATTGTGATCTGTTCCTTGAAAAATATAGGAGAACGTCGAAAAATTTCGAGTCTGGGGCCCTATTGTTTTAACGAAGAGTGTTAATTTAACCACGGTTCTTTTGGTTAACGCCGCAAATCGTCTTGACGGCCTGTTTTGCAAGTCTGCGATTACAGCTTTGAATTGGACCTGGAACAGGTGATCACAGGCTGGATCAGCAAAAACAAGCAGAAACAAAAAGAGCGCCGATGACCGGCATCGACGCTCTTTCAGATCAAGATCACCTCAGGCGGCTACATATTGGGATAGTTCGGGCCCCCGCCGCCCTCCGGCGTGACCCAGTTGATATTCTGGGTCGGATCCTTGATATCGCAGGTTTTGCAGTGGACGCAGTTCTGCGCGTTGATCTGCAGGCGCGGGTTGGAACCGTCGTCCTCGCGCACGATCTCGTAGACCCCGGCCGGGCAGAAGCGCTGCTCCGGCGCATCGTAGAGGGCAAGGTTGTGTGCGACGGGCACCGATGCGTCCTTCAGCGTCAAATGAACCGGCTGATCTTCTTCATGGTTCGTGTTGGAAATAAACACCGAAGACAGGCGGTCGAAAGATACCACGCCGTCGGGCTTCGGATACTCGATCTTGGGCATTTCCGACGCCGGGCGCAGGCATTCGTGATCGGCATGTTTGTAGTGGAAGGTCCAGGGCGCCTTGCCGCCGAGAATCTTCAAGTCCAGGCCGCCATAGATCATCGAGCCATAAAGGCCCCATTTGTTGAAGGCCGGCCGGAAATTGCGGGCTTTGTAGAGCTCCTCGTAAACCCAGGATCCCTCGAACTTGGTCACGTAGCTGTCGAGAACCGGGGCCGAAGCCTCCTCCTCGCCCACTGCCGTCAAGGCTTCGAAAGCCGCTTCCGCGGCCAGCATGCCGCTCTTCATGGCGTTGTGGCTGCCTTTGATCTTCGGCACATTCAGGAAGCCGGCGGAGCAGCCGATCAAGGCGCCGCCGGGGAACACCAGGCGCGGCAGAGACTGCAGCCCCCCCTCGTTCAGCGCCCGTGCGCCGTAAGAAATGCGTTTCCCGCCCTCCAGCATGCTGCGGATGGCCGGGTGCGTCTTGAAGCGCTGAAATTCCTCAAAGGGCGAAAGATGAGGATTGTCGTAGTCGAGCCCCACCACGTAGCCCACATAAGCCTGGTTATCTTCCAGGTGGTAGATGAAGGAGCCGCCCCAGGTACTGTTGTTCATCGGCCAGCCGGCGGTGTGGACGATGCTGCCTTCCTTGTGCTTCTCCGGATCCAGTTGCCAGAGTTCCTTGAGGCCGATCCCATAGGTTTGCGGGTCGGAGTCAGCCTGCAGATCGAAACGTTCGAAAAGGGTTTTGGTCAGGGATCCGCGGCAACCTTCTCCGAAGAGGGTGTATTTGCCGTGCAGCTCCATGCCCTGCTGGTAACCGGCCTTCTGCTCACCGTCACGCCCGACACCCATGTCGCCGGTCGCAACCCCTTTGACCCGCCCGTCTTCGTGGTAAACCACTTCCGCGGCGGCGAACCCGGGGTAGATCTCCACCCCAAGTGCTTCCGCCTGTTCACCCAGCCAACGGCAGACATTGCCGAGCGAGACGATGTAGTTCCCGTTGTTATGCAGCTGCGGCGGCAGGAGACCGACGGGAATCGAGGTCTTGCCCTTCTCGGACAGGATCATGAACTTTTCTTCGACAACCGGGACATTCAACGGCGCACCCAGTTCCTTCCAGTTCGGAAGCAGTTCGTCGAGCGCGCGCGGTTCCAGTACGGCTCCCGAGAGAATATGCGCGCCGACCTCGGAGCCTTTCTCGAGCACGCAAACCGAAATCTCCCGGCCGGATTCAGCCGACAACTGACGGAGCTTGATCGCCGCCGACAATCCGGCGGGGCCGGCGCCTACGATGACAACGTCATACTCCATGAACTCACGTTCCATTAACCCGATCCTCCGTAGCGCAGGTCCGAGGGCGCACCGCCTTCGTCAACCTGCCTGTTACCACCTCGCCATCACCATGGCGGCTCCACAACCATCAAATTACGTCACTTAATTGACGTATACGTCAACTTAGAACATCGCCAGGCTCGGAGTTCCCTCCAGCAGTCTCCAAGGGCGCAAGGCCTGCGTTTCGCCCGAGACTTTTCAGTTCGAGGTCCCGGAGCACAAGCATTTTTATCTTTATCCTAATGCTGGTCTCGCAAATCCCAGCCGGCAAGACGTCCTATATCAAAGAAATTCGATATTCTCCAAGACTCCGCGTTTCGGAACGCGCCATGTTTTGTTAGTTTCACGCCATGGTCACAACTCCAGATCCAGATTCTCCACTGAACAAAGAGGCGCTCGCCGCACTCCAATGGCTTGTCGACGCCGGTGCCGACGAAGCCATCGGCGACGAAGCACCCGATCGCACTGCCGCCCAGGCGCCCCAGAGAACAGAGAAACGCGCCGTTTCGCCGCAAGCCGCTTCATCTGGAGGCCATAGTGACAGTCACCCGGGCCGCTTCCAGGAGGCTCCGCAGCCTCCTCTCTGGCAACCCAGCGCCGGCAATCTCTCCTCAGCCGAAGATAACCTGGTGACCGCGCGGAAACAGGCCCGCGATGCCACGACCGTGGAAGAACTGCGGGCCGCTGTCGCGTCCTTCGAGGGCTGTCCTCTCAAAAAGACAGCGATGAACCTCTGTTTCGCCGACGGCAATCCTGAAGCCCGTATCATGTTCATCGGCGAAGCACCGGGCGCGCAGGAGGATCGCCAGGGACTTCCCTTCGTCGGCGCAAGCGGTCAGCTGCTGGACCGGATGCTGTCTCACATCGGTCTGGACCGGACCTCGGTCTATATCACCAACCTGCTGTTCTGGCGGCCACCGGGCAACCGGACCCCGACCGCAGGCGAAATTGCATCCTGCCTGCCCTTCGTCGAGCGCCATGTGGAGTTGGTCAACCCCAGCCATATCGTGCTGGTGGGAGGCATTTCGGCCAAGACCCTGCTGGACCGCCGGGAGGGCATCCTCAAATTGCGCGGACAGTGGGGTCATTATCGCCCCGCCGGTCTGGAACGACCCATTCCGGCGCTTGCGACCCTGCATCCGGCCTATTTACTGCGCCAACCGGCTCAAAAGCGCCTGGCGTGGCGGGACCTGCTGTCGCTGGCGCAAGCCCTGGAGTCGGGCGAAGATCCTGTCGTCTCCGATTCGGGGCCCTAACCAGACCCCGTCAGCTGGAGGCAGTAACCTTAACACCTTCTTTAGCCATATAGTTTAAGCCGTTTATTGCGGTCTCGCGCTGCATTGATTAACCTTGAGCGGTATCTTCGGGGGTCTCTTGAATCTGTCTGTGAATCTTTGCGTTTCGACGCTTTGCCGCGCCGGCGTCGCCGCTGGCTCATTTTTGGCCAAGGGCAAGAGCGTTCCTATCGCCGCACTGTTGGTCATGGGCGCACCGCTGATATCTCCCGATTCATCGCTATCCCCTGCGACCCAAGCCCTCGCGGCTGAGCGTTCCGAGGAACGCGCGGCGAAGCAGCCCGCCGTTCAGACAGCCGCGGCTGCGAAACAAGCGCCGATCCCGGCCAAGGCGCAAACCGCGCCAAAAGTGCTTTCAGAAACAGACGCCCAGCTTTATCGCGACATTTTCGCTTTGCAGAAGGCCGGAAAATGGCAGAAAGCGGACAAGAAGATCGCCCTGCTCGGCGACCAGCGCCTCATGGGCCATATCCTGGCGCAGCGATATCTGCACCCCACCGCCTATCGCTCGAAGTACAAAGAGCTGAGCGCCTGGTTGAAAGCCTATGCGGATCATCCGCAAGCCCCACGGCTTTACAAGCTTGCTCTGAAGCGCCGCCCGAAGAACTACCGGATGCCGACGCGCCCGGAAATTCGCAAGGCCGGCCCGCGCATCGCAGAGGCAAGCGTCACAACCGCGAAGCCGAAAAAGCGATTCTACAAGCTGCCTAGCAAGAAACTCAGCAAAGCAAATCGCCGGGCGGCAAACAGCCTGAAGCGGCAAATCCACAGAAACGCCCTGCGCACCCGTCTGAGCGTGACAGAGAAACTTCTGTCCGGCAAAAAGGCGAAGCAACTGCTCCATCGGGCTGAGATCGATGACGGCTATAGCAAAATAGCTGCCGCCTGGTTTTATTACGGCAACGACCAGAAAGCCTATAATCTGGCCAGTTCCGCCGCGGCACGCTCCCGGAAGTACGTCCCCATTGCCGACTGGATCGCCGGTCTGGCGGCCTGGCGGCTGGGTGATATGGAAAAGGCCGGTGAGCACTTCGCGCATCTGGCGACCGCGGAACGCGCATCAGGTTGGAATACGGCCTCCGGCGCCTATTGGGCAGCGCGGGTCAGTCTGAAGCTGCGCAAGCCCGCCGAAATGAGCCACTGGCTGAACATCGCGGCGCGCTATCCCCGGACTTTTTACGGATTGCTGGCGAGAGGCGCACTGGGCCTGAACCTGGAATTCACCTCGCACCTGACCGAAATCGACAGCGCTGAGCTGGAGAAGCTGCAGAGCATCCCCGAGGGTGCGCGGGCACTCGCCCTGGCCCAGGTCGGCCGCTGGAGCGACGCCCAGGACGAACTCCTGCGTCTGGTCAAAGCCAACGACCCGAACCTGACCGACGAGCTTCTCACGCTCTCCGAATTGGTCGGCATGCCGAACCTGGCCTATAAGCTGGGTTCACAACTCGCCCGCCGCCAGCCGTCGGGCATGGACACTGACACGATCGACGCCGCACTCTACCCGATCCCGCCCTGGAGCCCGCAAGGCGGCTTTAAGCTGGACCGGGCGCTGATTTACGCGGTGATGCGTCAGGAATCCTCGTTCAATCCGCGCGCGAAAAGCCCGGATGGGGCCAGAGGCTTGCTGCAGCTGATGCCCGCAACCGCCGGCTATATCGCAAAGCAGAGTTTCCGCGGCAAAAGGAAGCGGCAGCTTTATGAGCCGACCTTGAATATGAAGCTCGGGCAGAGCTACATCAGTTACCTGCTGAAGCACAATTTTGTGCAGGGCGACCTCTTCCGCTTGACCACGGCATATAACGGCGGCCCGGGGAATCTCAACAAATGGCAGCGTAAGATGGCTTTCAATGACGACCCGCTGCTCTTCATTGAAAGCCTGCCGTCGCGCGAGACCCGCCTCTTCGTGGAACGGGTGCTGGCGAACCTCTGGATTTACCGGACCCGGCTTGGCCAGGACACACCGTCTCTCGAAGCCATTGCCGCGGGCGACTGGCCGCAGTATGAATCCCTCGACAACAACCGCACGAGGGTGGCCAGCAGCGGTGGAGATACCCGCAGCGGCCGATAAAAGCTATGGCGCGCATCGACGAAACACTTCCTTTCCTCCCCGTCAATATCGCGGTTCTCACAGTCTCGGACAGCCGGACTCTGGAGGACGATAAGTCCGGCCGGGTTCTCTGTGAGATGATCGAAGCCGACAATCACAAGGTCGCCAGCCGCGAAATCATCCGCGACGACTACGAGGTGATCGTCGCAAAGCTGCGCGGCTACAGTGCCGACCCCGGGATCGATGTGGTCATCACCACCGGGGGAACCGGCGTGACCGGACGCGATACTACGCCGGAAGCCATGAAAGCGGTGCTGGACAAGGAAATTGAAGGCTTTGGCGAACTCTTCCGTTGGCTGAGCTACCAAAAGATCGGCACTTCGACGATCCAGAGCCGGGCGCTCGGCGGTGTGGCCGATGGAACCTATATGTTCGCACTGCCCGGTTCGCCGGGGGCCTGTAAGGACGGTTGGGGCGATATCCTGAAATTCCAACTCGACTCCCGGCACCGGCCCTGCAATCTGGTTGAGCTGATGCCACGCCTTAAAGAGCACCTCAAGGCAACCGGCTGACGGCTCTGCGGTAAAGATCGAGATCCGCACCGGAATCGATATCGTCAAGCTGCTCCAGCAGGCCGTAAGAGGCCCCGCGCAACCCGGAAAGAGTGTCTTGAAGTGTTTGCGCGCTGGACCAGCGCACCTGATCGAACGGTAGCGGCGTGCGCAGACAGGGGCGCCGGGCGGCACCGATAAGCCAGTAGCCGCCATCCGCTGCGGGTCCGAACACCCAGCTTTTCCTGCCAAGCAGGCGAAAGGCTTGAGCCAGGTGTTCCGGCTCGATTCCGGGAATGTCCGAACCGATGACAACGACCGGACCTCGCGGAAGCCTCCGCAAAAACCGACCCATCCTTTGTCCAAGATCACCCCGGCCTTGCGGAACGACAGACACCTCGCGGGGAATACCGGCGACTTTGAAGACGGCCTGATCCGGCGTGATGGCCAAACAGACCCTCCACCTGCGGTCGCGCCCCAGGCGTCGCAAGAGTGCCTTGAGCGTATTTCGGTAAAAGCGCCAGGCCGCAATATCTCCGACATCACGCGCCAGGCGCCGCTTTCCTACCCCAACCTGCGGCAGGCGGCCCATGACCACGACGGTTCCAAGACTTCGACCTGCCGTCATGGGTCAGTAAAGCCGGGTCAGCAACCGCGGCGGCGTGCCCAGGCTGAAGAGCGCCAAGAGGGCGACATTGCGGATAGGCCGCAGCCACCAGCCATCCCGTCGATAGCGTACAGCCGATGTCGTGGCCGTCGCCGGCAGACAGCAAATTCGCCGCCGCCCGATCCGTCGCACCATGTCGACGTCTTCCATGAGTGGAAAGCACCTGAAACCGCCAAGCTGCCTGTAGAAATCCCTGCTGATCAGCAGTCCCTGATCGCCGTAAGGCAGGCCCAGAACCCGGTTGCGCCAGTGGGTGATGCGTTCGACCCTGCGTGCGCGTGGATCAGGATCGTCCAGCGCGAAGCGAAAGACCGCAGCATGTTCGCGATTTGCGGGATCTTCGATGAAGGCTGAAACAACCTGGCACCATGCCGCATCGAGCCGCGTATCCGCGTGCAGGAACAGCAGCCACTCGGCAGCGGCTTGCGCGCCCCCTCTCGACAATTGTCCGCCACGGCTGGCCGGCGCCTCAATCACTTTGGCGCCCAGCGTTTCCGCGACCTCGGGCGTGCCATCCTTCGAGCCGCCATCCACCACAATCACTTCATGGATGAGTGGCTCTCCCTCCGTGTTTTTCAACGCCGAAGCAGTCCGCGGCAGGACAGCACGCGAATTGTATGTCGGGATCACAATTGAGAGAGATGCGGTCATTCCGCCTTTGTCACATAGCCATTGCCGGTGCTTCGGCTTTATCTTGCCGGGCGCGGTTTGTCCACCCACGCAGGTTTGCGCGAAGCAAAACCGAAGTTAGATTACCAGCAGCGCCAGAATTCGGAAAGTCATGAGCGTAACAGCAAACCTGCCCGCCCTCCTCGCCAAGCTTCAGGAAATCCAAGACTTCGGCAGCACCGCGCTGGAGGAACTCCAACCGCTTGAGGTCAAAGGCCTCGCGCATGATCATGTCGAGGTGAAGGGCCGAAACCTGCTGCTGCGGGTGCCCAAGCAAAGCCAGTTCGCCATGGCGGCCGCGGAAAACCTCAACTACCAGGCGGCCTGTTTTCGCAGGGTCGGCGAGAGCGGTCACGCCCCCGCACTAGAGGCGGTCATCGCCCCCTGTAAGTCTGTCTCCATGGGCGCACTCCTGGTCGAGCAGATCGACGGTCGTCCGCCCTCCCTGCCCCAGGACCTGGGCGCACTGGCCGAGTGCATGGCGCGGGTCCATGCCCTGCCGGTGCCAGACACAACCCAAAGACCGCCGCTTGAGGATCACCCGAACCCTGTGGCCGGTGCCATGAAGGAAATCGAACAGCAGGCCAGATTTCTGGATGAGGCTGCCCTCAGCGCTGAAGCCCGGCAGGAGATCGAGTCAGAGCTCGCCTGGGCCCGGCTCTTCGCGGCGGAAACCGAGGGACAATCGCAACCTCAAACCCTGGTTCTGACCGACACTCACCCTGGAAATTTCTTGATCGATCCAGAGGGGCGCGCCATCATCGTGGACCTCGAGAAAGCGCTCTACGGTTCCCCGGCGACCGACCTCGCCCACGCGACGATTTACTCCTCCACGACCTGGGACACGGATGTATACGCGGATCTGTCAATCGACGAGATCGCGGCCTTCTACCAGCGCTATTTAGAGACGATCCCAGAGGAGCTGGCTGAAAGTCTGCGCCCCTGGATGCTTCCTCTGCGGCGCATCACCCTGCTGCGGGCGGTCACCTGGTGTGCAAAATGGCGGGTCCTGCAAAGCCGGAGCAAAACCGAGAACAAGCATTCGGCTGCGTCCACTGAGGACTGGTCGGCTGAAAACAACACATCGGACCTGATTGCCCATGTCGCAGGGCGTGTGGATGAATACCTGCAAGCGAAAACCCTGCGGCGTATGCGCGCCGAATGGTTGGGGTCGGCTTCCTTGCGCGATTTTTTCTAGCCCGGGCCTAACACTTCCTAGAGACTTTACGGCGCATACCGAGTGTTCGGCAAATCCTATAAAGACAGCATGATATGGCGACACTTCTTGCACGCAACGCAGCGCTCCTGGCCACTTTCGGCCCCGACAAGCGTGAAATAAGAGACGGCGGGCTTTTCATCAGAGACGGCGTCATCGAAGCTGTCGGTCCCACGGCTGAGCTTCCCGAAACCGCCGACCGCGTGATCGACCTGCGCGGTCATGTCGCGCTGCCCGGTTTGATCAACACGCACCACCACCTCTATCAGAGCCTCACGCGGGTCGTTCCGGCGGCGCAGGATGCCCTGCTCTTCGACTGGCTGAAGACGCTTTACCCGCTCTGGGGCCGCCTGACGCCGGCAGCGCTCAAGACTGCGACGAAAAGCGGGATCGCCGAGCTGCTTCTCTCCGGCTGCACAACGACCAGCGATCACCTCTATCTTTTTCCCAACGCTTGCCGGCTCGACGACAGCATCGAGGCCGCCCTGGAAACCGGCATCCGCTTTCACGCCACCCGGGGCAGCATGAGTATCGGTGAGTCCAAAGGCGGGCTCCCGCCGGATTTCCTGGTCGAGGAAGAAGCCGATATCCTGCGGGACTGCCAGCGCGTCGTCGAGAGCTACCACGACCCGGCGGACTTTGCGCGGATTCAGGTCGCCCTGGCTCCCTGCTCGCCCTTTTCCGTAAGCCGAGACCTGATGCGCGAAACCGCCGTCATGGCACGCAGCTACGGTGTCAGGCTGCATACGCATCTGGCCGAAAACGCGCAGGATATCGTCTACTCCGAAGAGACCTTTGGCCAAAGACCGGGCGCCTATGCCGAAGAACTGGGCTGGGTCGGCGAAGACGTCTGGCATGCCCACTGCGTTCAGTTGGATGAAAGCGAGATTGAGCTCTTTGCCAAGACCGGTACAGCGGTCGCCCATTGTCCCTGCTCGAATATGCGCCTGGGTTCCGGCATTGCGCCGCTGCGCCGCATGCTCGACAGCAGCATAGCCGTCGGTCTGGGCGTCGACGGTTCAGCGTCCAATGACGGCGCCCATCTGCTCGGCGAGGCACGGCAGGCCATGCTGCTGCAACGGGTACGTGAAGGCGCAGCGGGACTGTCTGCACGAGAAGCCCTGGGCGTTGCGACCAGAGGCGGCGCGCGGGCGCTCGGCCGGAAAGATCTGGGAGCACTTGCGCCGGGGATGGCAGGTGACTTTGCTGCCTTTTCCACCGAAACCGCCGTCATGGCGGGTGCCGGCAGCGATCCTCTGGCCGCGCTGGTGTTCTGCGGTCCGCACCGCGCGCGCTACACCGTCGTCGGCGGAGATGTGCTGGTCGATCAGGGAGAAATCACTACCCTCGATCTGCCGAAGCTCTTAGCCGAGCACAGGGCAGCCGCGGCGGATCTGTTGCGCGACGAAGCCCGATAACATCAGGCCCACGGACCGAGTATTACGACGCAGGCTCCAGACGAATCAGCGATCCCTCGGAATCATCGATCAGCAGATAGAGCAATCCGTCGGGTCCCTGGCGCACATCGCGCACCCGCTCATCATAGTCGACCAACAGCTGCTCCTGATGCACGACGCGCTCTCCCACCAGTTCCATGCGGATTAGGGCCCGTGCGGAGAGGCCGCCGACAAAGAGGTTACCATTCCAATCCGGAAAGGCGTCGCCGTCGTAAAACGACAGTCCCGAGGGCGAAATCGACGGCACCCAATAGGTGATGGGTTGCGCCATTCCGGATTTACTGGTGCCCTCGCCGATCGAAAAGCCGGCGTAGCTGCGTCCGTAGGTGATAACCGGCCAACCAAAGTTCGTGCCGGCCTCGACGAGATTCAGCTCATCACCGCCGCGCGGACCATGCTCGACCGTCCAGATCCGGTTGGTGCCGGGCTGAAGTGCCATGCCCTGCGGATTGCGATGTCCCCAGGAATAGATTTCCGGATGGGCGTCGGCATTGTCTTTAAAGGGGTTGTCGTCCGGCACCTCGCCATCCGCGGTCACGCGGATCACCTTACCGGCATGATCCTTCAAGTCCTGGGCCCGGTCCGGGTCTCCGCGGTCACCCGAGGTGATGTAGAGCATCCCATCGGCACCGAACAGCAGGCGCGACCCGAAGTGCCGGCCGCCCCCCGACTTGGCCTCAACGGCAAAAATCTGTTCCACGTCGGTCAAGGCGTCGCCTTCCAGGCGTCCTTTGACAACTTCGGTTCCGGCACCACCCTCGCCGGCGCCCGAATAGGACAGATAGATCAGTTGGTTGTTTTCGAAGTCGGGATGGATCACGACATCGAGCATCCCGCCCTGGCCGCTCTCGACGACCTCGGGCACACCGGAAACCGGTTTCGGCGCTTCGCCCTCACGGACAATGTTCAGACGTCCCGGACGTTCGGTGACCAGCATCGCGCCGTCGGGCAGAAACGCCAATCCCCAGGGATGCTCCAGGTTTTCTGCAAGCGTGACGATCCGAAAGTCATGCTCTTCGCTCTTGATGACGTCCGCGGAGGCCCGGTCGGTCAGAATGACGGCCCCTGCAACCAGTGCGCCGGATGTAAAAACCGCTGAAAGCACTTTGATGGAACGCGCGTTTGCTAAACCCAGTCGCATAGATAAAGCCCCTCTTGCACCTTTGAGTTAACCGGACCGGTTGAGGCTTTCGATATAGGAACGAAGCCCCGCAAAAACCAGCAAGGCGTTGCCCGGAAGATGATTTCCACCAGGCACAGCCACGTTATTCTTCCGGAATTCCCTCGAGGCGGAACTCCCACCATCCCAGCAAACACTCACCAAAATCCGGACTCACAATACCGTCCAACAGGAAGTAGGCACGGATACGCGACTGAACCACCAGAAGAGGCAGGTCTGAGGACTTGACCATGTCGGCCTCGATCCAGTCGCAGGGATTGAAACTCTCGTAGCGAACGAAAGTGGCGCCAGCCGCAACAACAGCGAGACCAATGACCACAGCGAGATACTTCATTCCTGCGTCTTTCCAACATCACTCAAGAAAACGGCTCATGCCGGCCGCGCGGCAGCCGGTATAACCGCTTGCACGCACTCGACGGCCGGGGCCGGACAGCGCCGAGCGTCATCGTCTATTTTAGCGCCAAAGACAAATGATTAGGGTCTTTGTCATACATTTGATGGAGAATACACAGTCTTGACTCTTTCCATTACCCGACTTCGGGCTCTCTCTGATCGCACGAACAGGCATCACACGTCAGGGCAAGGTTTTATGTGTTTTCCCAGTTTGAAGCCATCTGCCATCAAATTGATTCCAAATAAAAAGCTCATGTTCTAGACTCCGATCATGCAGGACCACGTCGGCGACATCACCGGAATTGCGATCGTAGCCGTCGCGGCGCTGGCCTGTGGCATCGGCATGCGGCGGCTCGGCCAACCTGCGGTGCTTGGCTACATTCTGGCCGGTGCAATCCTTGGCCCCTCGGTGGTCGGTGTCGTCGAAAACCGTGACGCGATCCGGACCCTCGCCGAACTCGGAGTGCTGACTCTCCTGTTTGCGATCGGAATGGAGCTCTCGCTGCGGGGCATTCGCGAGGTGTGGAAGGTTGCGCTGATCACAACCCTCCTGCAGATCGCCGTCGGTCTGGGGGGCATGTTCGCGCTGGGCTCATTCCTGGGATGGTCCTACGAGCTGAGCATCGTCATCGGCTTTGTCGTGGCGCTCTCGAGCACGGCGGTCGCGGTGAAAATGCTGGAGGAGATCGGCGAGCTGCGCACGCGCGTCGGGCAGGTCACGATCGGTATTCTGGTCGCCCAGGATCTCGCCGTCGTGCCGATGATGCTGATCGTCGGGTCTTTCGGGGGCGAGGACGGCATTGGACTTGATGCGATCGCCAAGGTCATTCTCTCGATCGCATTCCTCGCCCTGCTGATCGTGTATCTCAGCCGCCGGCAGCGCTTGCGCCTGCCCTTTGTCAAATCAATCGGCGGCGATGCCGACCTCACGCCGCTGGCGAGTCTGGCGTTCTGTTTCGGGACCGCGGCGCTTTCGGGTCTGATGGGACTGTCGCCGGCCTACGGCGCCTTCCTGGCTGGCCTCGTCATCGGCAACTCGACCAGCCGCAGAACCCTGCATCGCCACACCGCGCCGATCCAAAGCATCCTGCTGATGGTGTTCTTTCTCTCGATCGGGCTCCTGATCGACTTCAGATATCTGATCGACAACATCGGGACCGTGCTGCTGATCGTCACCTTTGTCGCGATCTTCAAAACCGCGTTCAATATCCTTCTGATCGGGTTCCTGGGCGAAAACTGGCCGCGGGCGTTTTTATCCGGCGCGATCCTGGCACAACTGGGCGAGTTTTCCTTTATACTCGCCGCGATCGGCCTCCGCTCCGGTGCCTTGACCGACGAAGATCACCGCCTCATTGTCGCGGTCACCGTGGTCTCGCTGCTCGGCAGTCCCTTTTGGCTCGAAACCGCGCGGCGGTTGCATCGCATTACCCTGCTCGGCATCACTTCGGGGCGCGAGACCGTTCGTTTGACCTATGGCAAGGAACTGTTGGCGCTGTTTAAATCGACCAAGCGGGCCGAACACGCAATGATCAACATAGCAAGCAGCGCAACCCGCTGGGTTGGGGATATCACCCCAAGGCGCGAGCGCAGCCGCGGGGTTCGGGGCTCGGAAGATCAGGACAGACCCCCACGGGCGTAGACGCGGCCAGGGTTCCAAGCAAAGCGTTAAAGGAAGCCCCTACAGGATAATGACAGCAGAAACGGAAGAACTCTGTGGCTGAAAGCAATCATCGGCAAGATCAACTGAATTCAGCCATGTCCTCGCACCGCAGCGGCAACCTGAAGGCCGCCCTGGCGGGTTACAAGCGGTATCTCGAGGCGGCACCGAATCATCTGGAAATCTGCAGCCTCGCCGCCGAAGCGGCTTTCGGCCTGAAGGACTTCGAGCAGGCCGCCGAACTGCTCGGACGCATAGCCAAGGCGCAGCCGACCAATCCGCAAGCCCACTTCAACCACGGCGTCGCCTGCAAGGAGATCGGGAACTTCAACGCGGCCGCCGCGGCCTTCGGGCGGGCAATTGCGATCCGGCCCGACTACGCGACGGCTCAGTTTCAGTTGGGGGTTACGCTGTCGCAGCTTAATCAGCAGAATCTGGCCGTGGAGGCCTATCGGCGTGCGATCGAGCTGCAGCCGAGCAATGTCGAGGCCTTGTCGAACTGCGCCGTCGCCCTGAAGGACCTGAGGCGTTTTAACGAATCCCTCGCGCTCTATCGCCGGGCAATCGCTCTGCAGCCGAATCATGCCGGTCTGAATTACAACTTCGGCCTTGCACTGGAAAACACGGAGCGCATCGAACAGGCTGTTGCCGCCTTCCGGAAGGCGACGGATATCAATCCGAACCTGACGCTCGCCTATTCCAGCCTTGCGCGTTGTATGGGCCGGCTCGGACAGCACGAAGAGTCGGTCATGCATTACCGCCGGGCGCTGAAACTAAAACCCGGTTCAGAGGAATTGGAGTCGAAACTCGGTCTCGCCCTTCATGCCACCGGCGCCTTTGAAGAGGCAATCGAAGTCCACAATCGGGCGATTGAAAGATCGCCCGAGTGCGAAACCTGTTTTTGTGCGCTCGGCGAGACACTCACGGCCTGCGGACGCCACGAAGAAGCCATCAATGCCTTCGACCGCGCGCTCGAACTCAAGCCGGATTACCACGAGGCAATCGCAAAAAAGGGCCTGGCCCTTGAGGAAGTGGGGCGTTCAACCGAAATCGTTACGGACTTGAAACTGGCCCTGGAAAAGCAGCCGGACTCTGCCGATCTTGCCACGAGCCTCGCCCGTTCCCTGCTGCAAAGCGGTGATGCGCAGGGCGCCATCGATGTCTGTGACCGCTGCCTGACGCGCCATCCCGGATTGACCACCGCGCTCGCCTACCGCGCCCTGGCATTGCGGGAGACCGGGAAGATTGTCGCCGCGCGGTCCCTCGTGGACCTGGAGAATTTCATCCAACCGCTCTCCATCAAAAAACCCAACAACTTTCAAAGCATCGCCGCCTTCAACGAAGCGCTCGCCCGTCATATCCTGGCGCATCCGACACTCATGCAAGATCCGCCAGGACATGCGACCAAATCCGGGCGCCATACGGGCGAGTTGCTGATCGATCCAAAGGGCCCCATTGCTGATCTGGCGGAGGCGATTAACGCCGCCGTTCGAAGCTATATGCAACAGCACCCGAAAGTTCCGGATCACCCGTTCCTGGCCCGCCAACCCAAGAACTGGACGCTCAATATCTGGTCGGTCGTGCTGGAAGCCCAGGGGCATCAGATCCCCCACATTCATCCGGCTGCCTGGTTGAGTGGTGTCTACTATGTCCAAATTCCCGAGATTGTCGCGCGCTCCGGCAACAATCACGCCGGCTGGATAGAATTCGGCCAGCCCTCGGCAAATTTGAACTGTGCCGCCACGCCGGATTTACGCGACGTTCAGCCGGAAGAAGGTTTAATGGTCCTGTTCCCGGCCTACTTTTATCATCGCACTGTACCATTCGATGCGGATGGAACGCGGATCAGTATCGCGTTTGATATCCTGCCCTTCGGCGAGAGCTAGATCGCCATGCCGGATTTTTCGCTGGAGCAGGAATTCACCGAAGAACTGCGCGATCTTCTCACGACCCCAAGGATTGTCGGTGTCGATGAAGTGGGCCGGGGCCCCTGGGCCGGTCCCGTGGTTGCTTCCGCGGTTTGGCTGGACCAGGATGCCCTGCCGGAGAGTTTGTCCAGGCGTCTCGACGATTCCAAGAAACTCTCCAAACGCGCCCGCGAGGACATCTGCACGCAGTTGCAGGAGTTGGCTTCCAAAGGCAAAGCCATGCTTGCGCTTGGGCAGGCCGAAGTCGCGGAAATCGACAGTCTCAACATTCTGAAGGCCAGCCTGCTCGCCATGACCCGTGCCGTCGCACAGCTGCCCTTTATGCCGGATGCGGCGCTGATTGACGGCAACAAGCTTCCCGACCTGCCCTGCCCGGCCCGGCCCGTCATCAAGGGCGATGGGCGCAGTCTGAGCATTGCCGCGGCGTCGATCATCGCGAAAGTTTCCCGCGACGGCCAGATGGCGGCTCTGGCACAAAGCCATCCCGGCTATGGCTGGGAACGCAACCAGGGCTATGGCACGGCCGAGCATCGCGCGGGGATCACCCAATTGGGAATCACGGCCGCTCATCGGCGCTCTTTTCGACCAATTCGTGAAGCAGAGTAATTAACACTTTGAGACTCAAGACTCTTGACGCGGAGTCTCCGGTGACTCAGGATGCGGTTTTTCGCAAGGGGAACTGGTCGGGTGGAACTGGACGTCGTAAAAGTCGGTGATTGCGTGAAGCTCATGAACGATCTGCCGGAAGGCTCGGTCGACATGATATTTGCCGATCCGCCCTACAACCTTCAGCTTGCCGGCGATCTGGTACGTCCCGACCATTCAAAGGTCGACGCGGTCGACGACGACTGGGACAAGTTCGACAGCTTCAAGATCTATGACCGTTTCACCCGCGAGTGGCTGCGCGCCGCGCGCCGGATCCTGAAGGACAACGGTACCCTCTGGGTGATCGGCAGTTATCACAACATTTTTCGCGTCGGCACCAGTCTGCAGGACCTGGACTACTGGATCCTCAACGACGTGATCTGGCGAAAATCCAATCCCATGCCCAACTTCCGCGGCCGACGCTTTACCAACGCCCACGAAACCATGATCTGGGCCGTAAAGGATAAGGACGCCCGCTACACCTTCAACTACGAAGCCATGAAGGCCCTGAACGACGACCTTCAGATGCGCAGTGACTGGCTGATTCCGATCTGTACCGGGCACGAGCGCCTGCGTGATGACAAGGGTGAGAAGGCGCATCCGACGCAAAAGCCGGAAGCGCTGCTGCACCGCATTATTCTCTCTTCCACGAAACCGGGTGAAGTCGTTCTCGACCCCTTCTTCGGAAGTGGCACGACAGGTGCTGTCGCACGCCGTCTGGGCCGTCGTTTCATCGGCCTGGAGCGTGAAGAAACCTACGCCCGCCTGGCGCGCAAACGCGTCTCCAAGGTCAAACCCGTCGACGACGTAAACCTGGTCGACACACCCTCCAAACGCGAGCAGCCCCGCATTCCCTTTGGCTGGCTGGTCGAGCGCGGCCTGCTGGAGCCCGGCACCATGCTTTACGGCCCCGGCAAACGCTTCAACGCGAAGGTCCGCGCGGACGGCACTTTGATCACACGAGACTTCAAAGGCTCGATCCACCAGGTCGGTGCCCACGTTCAAGGAGCCCCTGCCTGCAACGGCTGGCAATTCTGGAACATCAACGTCGAGGGCAAACTTTTGCCCATCGATGTTCTGCGCCAAAAGCTGCGATCGGAAATGAACTAAGCCAAAGCCCCGCCGAGGGACCGAGCCATGCTGGTCAATGAAGCCTGACCTGCCCGGAAGCAGTCCCGGATGCGGATCGCTTCGGTTTCAGACCGCCACGACTTTGCGGTAGAGACGCCAGGTGGCGTGCCCCAGAACGGGCATCACCACGGCTAGCCCGACGAAAAACGGAATTGAACCGACGACCAGGGCCCCGGCAACGATCATGCCCCAAACAGCCATTGTCACCGGGTTGGCCGCAACAGCCCGCACGGACGTCCGGATCGCAACCCCTGCCCCGACATCCCGATCGAGCAGCATTGGGAAAGAGACCACGCTGATCGCGAGAACCACCACAGCAAAAAGAAATCCAACACCGCAGCCCACAAGAATAAGCGTCCAGCCCGCTGGTGTCGTCAATACCTGGGTGACGAACTCACCAACCGAGGAAGGCGTCACAGCACCAAAGGTCAGTTCATAAATAGCCAGGGCCGCAGCAAGCCAGATCAGAAAGATCACCATTAGGAGAGCGCCAAGGGCAACAATAGAGCCAATTGATGGCGAGTGGCGAATCTCGAAGGCACTTTTCCAGGAGACCTCGAGACCCTTTTCCCGGCGGCGGCTGAGCTCGTACAGGCCAATCGCCGCCAGGGGCCCGATCAGAGCGAAGCCCGAGACCAGCGGAAAAATCAACGGCAATACGTCGTAGCCGGCAGCCAGCCGGGCCGAGAGCAACCCAACGACCGGGTAGATCAGAGCGAGAAGCACAAGGTGGCTCGGCTTCTCCTTGAAGTCGCTGACCCCCTTGGCCAGGACTTCCTTGAGATCCGCAACCTCAATAGTCCGAACAACGGGAGAGTCTGCGGCTATCTCCCGATCCGGCATCGTAGCTGTCTTGGCCATATTGATCGCTCCTGAACCTCTAACCATGAGATTGGGAGCCCGGTTCACGCAATTGCCCCGCTTCGGACAAGAACGACCGGGTTCCGGGTTCAAACGGGAACGGCAATTTAGCGTTACAGGGACGCGGCCGGTTCGACCGCCGGTCAGAGAGGAGCAACCGCAAAGGGTCGCTGATCAGAGAAGGGTGGCGGTCAGATCGGCCATTCGCGAGCGGCCGCTCTCCGCAAACTGACCTTCATACTATGACAAACATCAAAACTTGTCACTTCACCTGTCGTTCAGAGACCCCAGGCAGAGGGCCCAGGGAAATAGACTTCAGATTTTCCGGACGGATCACTTACGCCGTCAGCTTCAGGGCGTGCTTAACAATTTTGCGCATGACACTGGGCAAAGCTTCCTCGGCCAAGCCATCTATCGATACCCATTTGCTGTCGTTGAGAGCCTCAGAATCTGTGCTGACGCGACCTGCCCAGACATCAATCTCAAAATGAAAATGCGTGAAGGTGTGCCGCACCATGCCCGGTAGCTCGCGCCACTCCGTTGCGTAAGGCAGATGGCTCATGACCTCGCCTTCGCTCCAGGCTTCTTCACGCCAGGGAGTCGATGGGATTTCCATCATCCCGCCCAAAAGTCCTTTGGGCGCACGGCGGCGCAGCAGGATGCTGCCGTCGGGACGTTGTACCCAGAAGGCAATGGCCCGGCGGGTCGGGCGCTCAGGCTTTGGTGCCTTGCGCGGCAGGGTTTCCGCGATCCCCTGGGCGCGGGCCATACAGGAACCCGATAAGGGACAGAGCATGCACTTTGGCGACTTGGGTACGCAAACCGTCGCCCCCAGATCCATCATAGCCTGTGCGAAATCCCCTGGCCTCTCGGTCGGCGTCAACGAAGCCGTGCAGCGTTTTATCTCGGGTTTTACGCCGGGCAGCGGATCGGTCAGAGCAAAGAGCCGGGAGACAACCCGTTCGATATTGCCATCGACCACTGTCGCAGGCCGGTCAAAGGCGATCGCCGCAATCGCCGCCGCCGTGTAGGGTCCAACACCGGGCAATTCCAGGAGCCCCTCCTCGGTGTCGGGAAAAAGGCCGCCAAGCTCCTGCGCAACGAAGCCGGCACATTTGTGAAGATTGCGGGCCCTGGCGTAGTACCCCAATCCCGCCCAGGCGGTGAGCACGTCGTCCAGACTCGCCGCGGCCAGATCCTCCACGCGCGGCCAGGTCTCGGTGAAATTCCTGAAATAGGGCGCCACCGCGGCCACGGTGGTCTGCTGGAGCATGATTTCACTGAGCCAAACCCTGTAGGGGTCCGCCAACCACCCTGCCGTTTTGGAATCGCCCGCTTGGCTCTTTCTGGCGCTATTGGGCGGCACACGCCACGGCAGTTCGCGCGCATGCCGGTCATACCAACGCAGCAACTCCTGCGCCAAAGCTACCTCTACCTGACCGATTGTCTTATCCACCCTGTATTCGCCACTCTGTTTTCGCCACCTTGTTCTCGCCACCTTATTCTCGCCACCGGCCATTGATATGCGATCGCCTGTGGTCATTGCCACCGCGGGCACTATACTGAGAGGCAGCGCGAAGAAAACAACCGCGCTTTCCAAAAAGATCCGAAGCAGCCCCAGAACTCTAGAAACACCAGAACTGCAGAAACACCAGATGACCGCTACGCGAGGCAAAGACAGTAACAAGGCGGATGCAAAGCGAGCGGTCACGCGCGCAAGGCGCCGCGGCGGCAGCCCGAAGGCGCTGGCGCAAGCGCTTCCGGCGATTACCAAACGCATCCTGGGCAAACGCGGACTTGCCGAAGGCAGCCTGATCAGCGATTGGAGCTCAATTGTCGGCGAAGAGGTTGCGCGCCGCTGTATCCCAAAGCAATTGGCCTTCAAACGCAGCAGCGAGCGGCGCGAAGGCACTCTGACCCTGCGGGTCGAGAGTGGATTTGCGACCGAACTGGTCTATCTCGAACAACAGTTGCTCGAGCGGATCAACGCCCATTTCGGCTATCGGGCCGTTGCCAGGCTGAAACTTGTCCAGGGCCCGGTCATCGACCCGACACAGCGGACGCGAAGGACGATAAAACCCCTCGCGCCAGCGGATAAAACGGCCTTGGAGGCGAAACTCGCCGACGTGGAGGATGAAGACCTGAGAAAAGCGCTCTCGGACCTCGGTTCAGCCGTTTTCAGCCGCCACAAAAACTAGTATCCCGAATCTGAAATTCACTTCATTGAATTTCAGATTCAATGGGACACTAACTTATTGAATCTAGTGTGATTCAGCCTCTTAAGTTCGCCGCAAATCATGCGACGAACTTAAGAGACATCACACTGGGGCATCTGGCCGTTCTAAAGATTAAGTGATAGGGAGTCGCACATCTCTGCTGGACAGACGCGCTCTGAACGCCCAAATACCGCCATATTATAGCGTTCGACTACGGCGGGGATGTCCGAGAAGAGGACGCTTGTCGAATCGGATAAGCGTCACTAGCATACACAACATATGGTGGGTGAGTAATGAATAGACGGAAGATACTGACGACAACGGCCGCTGTGTCGGCACTTGCCGTGGGCAGCTCTTTGGGACTTCGGATCCCCTCGGCGAAGGCGGACGAGGTACCGCTGTACGACGACGACCGCATTGTCGGCTCTCCGGATGCTCCGATCACAATCATTGAGTATGCGTCGCTGACCTGCCCGCATTGCGCATCTTTTCACGCAAACACCTATCCCGAACTCAAAAAGCAGTGGATCGATACGGGCCGGGCAAAGCTGGTTTTCCGCCACTTCCCGCTCGATGGCCTTGGCTTGCGCGCCGCCGCAGTCAGCAACTGCCTGGAAGGGGACAGGCACTTCGGGTTCATCGAAATCCTGATGAAATCCATGCAGCAGTGGGCGCGTGCCGCCGATCCGACCAAGGCTTTGGCGCAGATTTCGGCGCTGGCCGGCATCAATCAGGAGCAGTTCGAAAAATGCTTCAACGATGAAGCCGAAATGGACAAAATTCTGGCGCGCCGCACGGAAGCCAACACTGAATTCAACGTCAATTCGACGCCAAGCTTCCTGGTGAACGGCCGCCTCGTAACGGGTGCCCTGGATTTCACGGCATTTAACAGACTATTGGAAGATGAGGCCTGAGTTTTAAGGCCCAGGAACGTGCGGGCGAGCCACCCGGTTCGCGCCGCAGGATTTAAATTCGGGGGAATGTTCCGGGCGTGGTGCAATTTAAGAAGCTCCACCTGAGCGGTTTTAAATCGTTTGTTGATCCGACCGATCTGCTGATCGAGCGCGGCATGACCGGAGTCGTCGGCCCGAATGGTTGCGGCAAGTCGAATCTTGTCGAGGCTCTGCGCTGGGTCATGGGCGAAACCTCGGCGAAAAAGATGCGCGGCAGCGAGATGGACGACGTCATCTTCGCCGGCAGTTCGACGCGCCCGGCCCGCAATGTCGCCGAGGTCTCGCTGCACCTGGACAACCGGGAGCGCAAAGCCCCCGCCATGTTCAACGACAGTGATGAGCTGGAGGTCATTCGGCGCATCACCCGCGGCGGCGGGTCCAATTACCGGGTCAACGGCAAAGACGTCAGAGCCCGCGACGTGCAGCTTCTCTTCGCCGATGCCTCGAGTGGCGCCCATTCGACGGCTCTGGTCAGTCAGGGCCGGATCGGCGAAATCATCAACGCCAAGCCGACCAATCGCCGGGCGATCCTTGAAGAAGCGGCAGGTATTACCGGTCTGCACTCCCGGCGGCATGAGGCGGAGCTTCGGTTGCGCGCGGCGGAGACCAATCTGGAACGCCTCGACGATGTGATCGTCACCCTTGAAGCCCAGCTCGCAAGCCTGAAAAAGCAGGCGCGCCAAGCCTCACGCTACCGAAATATCGCCGATCATATCCGGCGCAACGAAGCCATACTCTTCCATCTGGACGCCAAATCGGCGCGTCAGGAGGTCGAGGACAGCATGGCCAAGCTGCGTGCCTGCGAGCTTTCGGTCGGACATGCCACGCAAAGTGCCGCGGCCCGCTCCAGTGCACAGGTGGATGTCGTCGCGGCGATGCCGAAACTGCGGCAGGATGAAGCGGAGGCCGCTGCGGCCCTGCAAAGGCTTCTGGTCGACCGCGAAAACCTCGACCGCGAGGTCAATCAGGCCAAAAATGCAAAGGCCGAGGCCGAGCAGCGGCTGGAACAGATCAAACAGGACCGGGAACGGGCCGCCTCGCTCGACCGTGATGCCGCCAACGCCCAGGAACGCCTGGAGCAGGAGCGCGGCGAGCTGATCGCGGCGGCAGAAGGCGAAAAGGACGCGCACGAAGCCGCTGAGCAACAACGTCAGCTGGCCAGCGAAAAGGTTACCATCAGCGAACAGGAACTGGGCGATCTCTCACAGCGGGTTGCCGGTGACGAGGCGAATGCAAATGCCCTCAGGCGCAACATCGCCGATCTGACGGGCCGCCACGAACGCCTGAAACAGCAGGCCGAAAGCATCGCGAAACAGCGCGACAGCATGCAGGCCTTGCGGGAAGCGGACACCGAACTGGGTATCGCCGAAGCCACCCTGGCCGAGGCTGAAGAACATATGAAGGCCTGCCGGGCGGAAGCGGAAGCCTGCGAGCAGCGGCTTGTTGCCGCCAGAGCCGCAGAGTCCGCTGCCCGTGAAGATTACCAGACCCAGGAAAATATCCGCACCAAGCTCGACGCCGAGATCGCCGCGCTCTCGGCGGTTCTCTCGGTGGATGACGATGAAAACCGGGTGCCGGTTGTCGACAAGGTCTCGGTGGCGACCGGCTTCGAAAAAGCCTTTGGCGCATCCCTGGGCGACGATCTCGCCGCCTCGACCGATCAGGACGCCGCGATTCACTGGGCGCAACTGCCGCCTCTCAGCGGCGGCCCCGAGCTCCCGGCGGGGATCGCCTCCTTGCTGGCCAAGGTGACCAACCCTGGCCCCCTGGCGCGGCGCCTCACGCAGATCGGAATCGTGAAAGATGCTGCCGAGGGGCTGAGACGGCAGCAGGAACTGGCCGTCGGCCAACGTCTTGTGACGGCAGAAGGCGACCTCTGGCGCTGGGATGGATTGATCATCAAGGCGGACGCGCCCAGTGCTGCGGCCGTACGTCTCGAACAGCGGAACCGTCTGAGCGAGCTCAAGTCCAAATACGACGCGGCGGCGCAGGCAAGCGAGACGGCCAAGGTCACGCGCGACGAAACCCGAGCGGCGCTGGAACAGCAACAGAGCAGTGAACGCGAAGCCCGCAAGGCTATGAACGCGTCATTTAACAGCGTGAACCAGGCGCGGACCCGACAGGCCGATCTGGCGAAAAAATCGGCCACGATCACCTCGCGACTGGCAGCCCTGGAAGAATCCGCGGAGCGTCTGGAGACCGATCTCAGGGAAGCCGCCGAGGCGCTGGTGGCGGCTCAAAAGGACCAGGCAGCGTTACCGGATTTGGAGTCCGAACGCGCCCGGCTTTCCGAACTGCGCGCCGATCTTGCGGAGAAGCGTAGTCACCTCGCAGCGCAGCATTCACAGGTCGAGCGCCTTCTGCGGGAAGCTGAAGCAAGAGCCCAGCGGCGGCTTTCGATCGAAAACGAGAAGAAAACCTGGATTCGCAGGGCCGAAGAATCGGGCGTACACATCGCCGACCTCGATCAGCGCCAGCAGCGCGCCCAGCAGGAAATCGAAGTCTGGGCCGCCAAGCCGGTCGAGCTGGAGGGCAAGCGTGACGCCTTGATAAACCTGATCGAACAGGCGGAAGAAAAGCGCAAGGTCGCCGCCGATGCCCTGGCCAAAGGCGAGACCCGTCAGGCCGAGGCCGACCGGGCCTTAAAAGAAGCCGAACAGGCTCTGGCAGCCGCAAGAGAAGACCGCGTGCGCGCCGAATCGGCCGTCTCTCAAGCCAATCTGGGCCTGGAGACCATCACGGAGCGTGTCCGGGAGCGGCTGGGCTGCGGTCTGGACGAGGTGCTGGAGATCGCAGAGCTCGACCCGAGCCAGGATTTGCCCGCCCGCCAGGACATCGAGACCAAACTCGAGCGCCTGAGCCGGGAACGCGAAAACATCGGCCCCGTGAACCTGCGCGCCGAAGCCGAGGCCAAAGAGCTGGACGAGCAGATAACCGGGATGCAGAACGAGAAAAACGATCTGATTTCAGCGATTTCGCGCCTGCGCCAGGGTATTGCCAGTCTCAACAAAGAAGGACGCGAACGCCTGCTTGCGGCCTTTGAGGTCGTCGATGCCCACTTCTCGGAACTCTTTGTCCGCCTGTTCGGCGGTGGACGGGCGCACCTGAAACTGACCGAGGCGGAGGACCCGCTGCAGGCCGGTCTGGAGATTATGGCGAGCCCTCCGGGCAAGCGCCTGCAGGTCATGTCGCTGCTTTCCGGTGGTGAGCAGGCTCTGACCGCGCTCGCTCTTCTCTTTGCGGTTTTCCTGACCAACCCGGCTCCGATCTGCGTTCTTGACGAGGTCGATGCCCCGCTCGACGACGCGAACGTGGACCGTTTTTGCTCTTTGGTTGAAGAACTTACCCAGAATTCTTCTACCCGCTTCCTGGTCATCTCCCATCACCGCATGACGATGGCCCGTGTCGACCGCCTGTTCGGGGTCACAATGAGTGAGCGGGGAATCAGTCAGTTGGTTTCGGTCGATCTGGAAGCTGCCGAAGGCATCCGCGAGACCGCCTAAAGGGCCACTTCCAAACACACAATATCTTTGTAATTCAAGACCTTAATCCCTTAGGGATTCATCCTTGACAGCCCCCAAGAGCACCCCGTATGTTTCGCGCGCCTTTCGGGGTGCAGCACAAGCTGAAGATGGCGGATTACAAGGCGCCTGCGAATGACAGAGCCCGACGATCGATCGTCACTGAAGCAACTGGATGAGCGACTGAAAGCCGCGCGTACGCGTCACGATCAAGACCGGGGTTTGGACAACTCCGGGAAGAGCGGGGCCAATAACGTAGGCGTGGGTTTTCGGATAGCCGTCGAGATGATTGCAGCCTTGGCGGTTGGTGTCGGGATCGGTTTGCTTCTCGATAACTGGCTTGGAACAAAACCTTGGATGTTGATTGTCTTCTTCATCCTGGGATGCGGCGCGGGTTTTACGAATTTGATCCGGGTTGCACGGGAACTCGATAGGAAAGCACGGCTTGCCAAGCAGTCCAAAGACGCTGGCGGCGGTCAAGAGGGTTAGAGGGGAAAGTCGTGGCGGCAGGCGAAAAGCAAAGCCCACTCGATCAGTTTACGATCAAGCCATTGAGCGGCGAGCCGACGATGCTCGGCGGCTTCGATATCTCGTTCACCAACTCATCGGCCGCGATGCTGGCAACTGTGGCCGCTGTGACCCTTTTCCTCGTATTTTCGATGCGCGGCCGCGCGCTGGTGCCCGGCCGCTGGCAGAGCTGCGCCGAAATCTGTTACGAGATCGTCGCCAACATGTTGCGCGACAACGTGGGATCCGAGGGACGCAAATACTTCCCCTTCATCTTCACGATCTTCATGTTCGTCCTCTTCGGTAACTTCATCGGCCTGATCCCGGGTTCCTTCACCTTCACCAGCCATGTGATCGTGACCTTCGTGATGGCCTCGGTGATTTTCCTTGGTGTCACCGCGATCGGATTTGCGCGCCACGGGCTCGGCTATTGCCGTATGTTCTTCCCGCACGGTGCCCCGCTCTGGACGGCGGTCATCCTCGTTCCCATCGAACTGGTCTCCTACCTCTCGCGCCCGCTCAGCCTGTCTGTCCGGTTGTTCGCGAATATGGTCGTCGGCCACGTCCTGCTGAAAGTGATCGCGGGATTTGTGATCGCGCTGGGTGTTTTCGGGATCGTGCCTCTGGCCTTTCTGGTCGGTATCACGGCGCTTGAATTCCTCGTTGCCGCGCTCCAGGCCTACATCTTCACAATCCTCACCTGCATCTACCTGCACGACGCCATTCATATGCACTAGGCGCGGCGGGAAGATCTCACAAGTCGTCACGGTTAAATTCAAACCAATTCAATCCAACCTCATTCAGCGTTAAGGGAGCTGGAATAATGGAAGCAGAAGCTGCAAGACTTATCGGTGCCGGACTGGCCACCATTGGTATGATCGGTGCCGGTATCGGTGTCGGTAACGTTTGGGCCAACTATTTCTCGGCCATTGCACGCAACCCGGCCGCCAAGGACGAAATCGGCGCAAGCATCTGGATCGGCTTTGCCGTGACGGAAGCTATTGCTCTCTTCTCGCTTCTTGTCGCACTGATGGTGCTCTTCGGTTAAGGCGAAACGGATTTGGCGGAGGTTTCCCGACGGGAAACCTCTTGCGATCCAAGCGCCTGCTGGCCGGGCGCGTTCGTTTTTTCCATCACCAGGTAGTTAGGGCGCGTTGACCCATGCCCCAATTTGATCCGTCATCATTCTCGAGCCAGATTTTCTGGCTGGCCGTGATGTTCGTCGTTCTCTACCTGCTCATGTCCAAAATCGCCCTGCCCCGTATCGCAGAGGTTTTGGAAGAGCGGCAGGACAAGATCGACGATGACCTCGCCAAGGCTGAAAAGCTGAAAACCGAAGCTGAGCAGGTGCTCGCGGAGTACGAGAAGGCGATCGCCGACGCTCGTTCCTCTGCCGCGGCTGCGCTGAAGGAAGCATCGGCCGAAATGGCCGCGGAAGCCGCCAAACGGGAAGAGGCTTTCGGCGCGGAACTCGCCGCCAAGATTTCGGAAGCCGAAGGGCGTATCGCCACTGCGCGGAACGAGGCCTTAAAGAACCTGACAGCGGTCGCCACCGAGGTGACAGCCGCAGCAACCGATCGCCTGATCGGTGCCAAGCTCGACGAGGCAACGGTCCGCAAGGCCGTCGACGATGCCATGGGGGACGCCAGCTGATGTTTGGAAGCGAAACCTTTTGGGTCGCGGTCGCGCTGGTCCTCTTCCTGGCGCTGGCCTACAAGATGGGCTGGAAGTCGGTTACGGCCAGTTTGGATGCGCGCGGAGACAAAATCCGCAAAGACATCGAGGACGCACAAACCCTGCGTGAGGAAGCTCAGAAAGCTCTGGCCGAGTATAAGCGTAAACAACGCGATGCTCTTGCTGAAGCCGAGGAGATCATCGCACACGCGAAGTCCGAGGCGAAACGCCTGCAGGAGCAGGCTCAGGTCGATCTGGAAGCATCGCTGGCACGCCGTGAGCAGCTCGCCATGGAGAAGATCGCTCAGGCAGAAGCCTCGGCGATGGCAGAGGTGCGCGACAAGGCCGTCGACGTTGCCGTTGCCGCGACGGAACAGTTGCTGCGGTCCAACCTCGATGCGGCACAGTCCGGCGCCATCATGGACCGAGCCATTGGCGAACTCGGCGAAAAGCTGCACTGATTTAGCAGCGCACACCGCTCTGGAACAAAAGCCCTCGGCCCCTCGGCCGGGGGCTTTTTCTTTGCCTGCAGAGGTAAGAAACGAACCTTACGAAAATTTAATCTGCGCGAAAGGCGGTCGTAACGCGGGCTCCCCACTTGCAGTGAACAACACAACGCGAGGCATTCCGGTGTCTCCCTGAAGAATCAGCTTTTCACTTTAAGTGTGAGGTAATGCAAATGAGCCATACAACTGCAGAGACTCTTTGCTCTCGTTTTCTCATTCGAGCCAAGTTTGGCCAAAAAACCGCCATCGCAGGGAGCATGGCGCTCATTCTGATCGCCTCGGCGGGCTTTGCGCATGCCCGGCCGGCTCCCGACAGCTTCGCCGATCTGGTCGATGATGTCTCACCGGCGGTGGTGAACATCGCGACCATAGGCGAGCGCAATCCCAATGCGAGCCCGCGCGGCGGCGAGCGGGGGGAAGCCCCGAACTTCCGCTCACCCTTCCCTGAGGGACATCCTTTCAACGACTTCTTCGAGAGGTTCTTCGAGCCCCGTCAGTTCGGCGACCGCCCGGGACAACCGCAAAGGCCACGGCAGAGGGTGAGCGGCGCGGGTTCGGGATTCATCATCGACGCGGAAGGCTACGTGGTGACCAACAGCCATGTGGTGGATGAGGCCAGCAGCATTACAATCACGCTGCGCGACGGGCGGAACTACGACGCGGAACTTATCGGTCAGGATCCGAAGACCGACCTCGCGCTCCTGAAAATCGACGCCGACTCCCCCCTGCCCTTCGTCGCGTTCGGCAACTCGGATGAGACGCGCGTCGGCGACTGGGTACTCACGGTCGGAAACCCCTTCGGCCTTGGCGGTTCAGTCACGGCGGGCATCATCTCGGCGCGTGGCCGGGATCTGCCGGGCGGCACCCTGATCGATTTCATGCAGATCGATGCCCCCATCAATCCGGGCAACTCGGGCGGTCCCGCCTTTAATTCGGAGTCCGAGGTCATTGGCGTCAACACGGCCATCTTCTCGCCGAACGGCGGGAACGTGGGTATCGGCTTCGCGATCCCCTCGAACCTGGCAGCGGCAGTGATCGAAGACCTGCGCGACGACGGTCAGGTCGATCGCAGCTGGCTCGGCGTGCAGATCCAGGCTGTCACTGACGACATCGCCAAGGGTTTCGGCCTGGAGAAGCCCACCGGCGCGCTGGTCGCAGCCGTTGAGGACGGCAGCCCGGCGGCTGCGGCTGGTCTGAAGCAGGGTGATGTCATCCTGGAGTGGGGCGACACCATCATCGAATCCGTGAACGACTTGCCGCGCGCCGTCGCCTTCACCCCCGTCGGTACGACCCTGGAGCTTGAGGTCTGGCGTGCCAAGGAAGCCGAAACTCTCCGGGTCACGACCGCCGCTCAGCCAAACGAAGAAACCCTGGCCTCTTCCCGGAATCCGGCCGCGGGCAGTTCGGAGCGCGCATTTGACGAGACCGGCATCACGCTCAGCAATCTGACGCCTGATCTGCGCGATCGTTTCTCGGTCGAGGACAGCATCGACGGCGTGCTGGTCGTGGAGGTCGAACCGGGCAGCGAAGCCGAGGAAAAAGGGCTGCTTCCCGGTGACGTCATCCTGAGTGTCGGACTGGACCCGGTCTCTTCGGTTGAGGAACTGACCGGTGAGATCGACCAACTCCGGGAAGAAAAGGTCACAGTCGTCACGCTCGGCCTACAGCGGGCGGATCGTGAGAGCTTCGTCGCCTTACGTCTCGACAAGGCTTGAACTGTCCCCGACAGCGACAAGCTCATCCCGGCCATAGCACTTCCCCCCCTGCCGGGGTGAGTCGGCGGGCCCGTGACGGTCTTACCCCCCGGACCGGGTCCGCCAGTTTTTTTCTCTCGCTTTGCGTGACGTTCCTAACTTCCTTGTCTGCCCTAACTTCCCGAACTGCCCTAATTCCTTGACTGCCGGACAGAAGCCCTCAAATCTGATGCGCGTCAAACGGCGCAGGTGATCACAGCGCTATTGCATCGCAGGACCGGCAGAAAAGACAATCGAGGATGTCAAACGCAAAGCCGCAAGAATCGAAGAGCCATGCGTATTCTGATTATTGAAGATGACAGCGAGACCGCCGCATACGTCTCCAAGGGTCTGGGCGAAAAGGGTTATCTTGTTGATATCGCTCATAACGGTAAGGAGGGGCTGGTTCGAGCGATCGGCGAAGACTATGACCTGGCCATTGTCGACCGCATGCTTCCGGAACTTGACGGTTTATCCATCGTCGAGACACTGCGTAAAGCGGAGAAGGACACCCCTATCATTTTCCTGAGCGCTCTGGGCGGGGTCAACGACCGGGTCAAAGGCCTGCGCAGTGGCGGCGATGACTACCTGGTCAAACCCTTCGCGTTCTCGGAACTTCTGGCCCGCGTAGAGGCTTTGCTGCGGCGTCCCGCGAGCCGGGTCGTCGAAACCAGTTTGCGGGTTGCCGACCTCGAGATGGACTTACTGGCGCGGCAGGTCAAACGCGCCGGGCAGATGATCGAACTGCAACCCCGGGAGTTCAGGCTGCTTGAATATCTCATGCGCCATGCCGAACAGGTCGTCACCCGGACCATGCTGCTCGAGAACGTGTGGGACTACCACTTCGATCCGCAAACCAACGTGATCGATGTTCACATCAGCCGCCTGCGGCAAAAGATCGACAAGAACTTCGAGCCTGCCCTGCTGCATACTATCCGGGGCGCCGGCTATTCCCTGCGCGATCCGGATTAAGCGCTGTGCCCGGCACCAGCCCTGCGACCAGATCTTACAACCGCCGCCTCTTCCACTCGCGGATCTTCCGACTCGCGGTCATCTATCTTTGTCTTTTCACCGCCTCCGTGCTCGGGCTTTTGGGCTTTATCTACTGGTCGGCGACCGAATCCGTCACGCGGCAGATCGACAGCACCATCAACGCCGAGATCACCGGCCTCGCCGAGCAGTTCAATCAGCGGGGCCTGATCGGCCTGGTTCAGGCGATCGAACGCCGCGCGGGCACCGCCGGCGCCTCCCGCGGGCTCTATATCCTTGCCGATGAGTCCTTCGAGCCGATTGCCGGCAACCTCTCCCGCTGGCCCGACGAACCGCCCGATTCCGAGGGATGGATCACCTTCCGTCTTGAGTATCCGGATGACACAGGCAGCAGCACGAATTTCGGCCGGGCCCGGATATTCGATCTGGGCCCCCGGTTTCACCTGCTGGTCGGGCACGATATCGAAGAGCGCAGCCGGATCGCCGCTTCGATTCGCGGCACTCTGATATGGGGTGTAGTGATCGCGATCGGCGTGTCGCTGGTTGGCGGCATCCTGATGAGCCGTTCTCTCCTGAAGCAGATCGACAGCATCAATGAAACCAGCCGGGAGATCATGGCCGGTGACCTGAGCCGCAGGATCCCAATCGGAAATCGTGGCGACGAAATCGACGAGGTGGCAGGCAACTTGAATGCCATGCTGGACCAGATCGAACGCCTGCTCGCCGGTATGAGTGAGATCTCCGACAACATCGCCCATGATTTGCGCACGCCGATATCACGGCTGCGCACCGGTCTCGAATCCGCCCTGATCGGCTATGCCGATCCGGAAGATTACCGGGATGCGATCCGAAGCGCGATCGAGGAGGCGGATAACACGCTCAAGACTTTCAACGCCTTGCTCAACATTGCCCAGGCCGAGGCCGGCGCGACCCAAGCCCAGTTCGAGCCTCTTGAGCTTCAAGCCTTGCTGCAGGATGTCGGCGAACTCTACGAGCCTCTGGCGGAAGAACAGGGTATCCAGCTGAAACAGGACCTGACGTCTGACATCGTTCTCAAAGGTGACCGCAACCTGCTGTTCCAGGCGGTCGCCAATCTGACGGACAATGCCCTGAAATTCGCCACAGCGGACTCCTGTGTCACCTTGACGCTAAGGCATGAAACGGCAAGTGGCGCTGGCTCAAAAAACGCCGAGATCATCGTTACCGACCAGGGTCCGGGAATCCCCGAAGCAGACCGCGAGCGGGTTCTGGAGCGCTTTCATCGCCTGGAGGCCAGCCGCAGCACGCCCGGCAATGGTCTCGGCCTCAGTCTGGTCTCCGCGGTTGCCAAGCTCCATGGCGGCGCGCTGCGTCTGGAAGACAATGCACCCGGCTTGCGGGCCGTCCTGTCTCTGCCTCTATCTTAAGAGCGGTCGCTGATCTGCTGTACGCCTATTGACCGGGCCAGACATGACGTTGCGCTAAGCGCGTCATGATCTCGACTGCAGGCGCGTGCCGCCGCCCAGCCACAGTGACCAGTGAGATTGTCCGCGACACCTCCGGTTCACTTACCGGACGCAGTGCGATCCCGGGCATGGTCGGCAGAAACTCCGGCATAACGCTGCAGCCCAGCCGCGCCAGGACCATCGCCTGAATCCAATCCTCGCGCTCCGAGGAATAGCGCACCTTGACCTGATGCTCTTTCCGGCCGCCAAGTGCGTCGAAGTGATCCGAAAACTCGCAGTGGACCCGCACCAGATAATCTTCCTGGTCGAGTTCCTTCAAGGGGATTGCATTCATCTGCTCGAAGCGGTGCCCCTTGCCGAAAGCGATGGTGTAGCGCTCGGAATAAAGCGGCAGGGCCCGGAGGCGATCCGGAAGCTCGGGCAAACCGATCAGCCCGATATCGATCTCACCCTCCAACAGGGCCTCCACAAGGGCCGCCCCCGAAGCTTCACGGATATTCAGATCCAGCGCGGGCACTTCCGATCTGAGTTGACTGATAAAACCGATCATCTGCGACGGCCCAATCGTCGACATCACACCGAGACTAACCGTCGTCTTTTCGCTCAGCTTGAAGTCATCCGCATCAGCCTTCGCCGCCGTGGTCGCCAAAAAAATCGTCGAGAGATGCGGTTTCATCAGCCGCCCGAGGTCGGTCAGCTGGGTCTGGTTACGTTCGCGCCGGAAGAGCTCACCGCCCAACTCCTCTTCCAGTTTTTTTATCGCCTTGGTTAACGAGGGTTGCGCGACACGGCAGGATTCCGCCGCCCGTGTAAAGTTCTGGGTCTCGCAAACCGCGAGGAAATAGCGCACCTGATGCATTTCCATAGCCAAAACCTCACGAAAACCGGTCAGCGCCTCACAGGATCGTGAAATTTTGTGCGATTTCAAGGCGTTTTATAGCCGCCAGCTATGAATCATATAGCTGATCAGTATTTCAAACTTCGCTTCGACGCCCTTATCTCAGTTCTGTCACTGAACGACAGCCTTACAACACCCTCCGCAAAAAGCGGAGCAAATCGGAGACAGAGACCATGACCAAGAGTTTTTATGCCAGTTCCCTGATCGCCGCCGGCATGATGGCCACTGCTTTCAGCGCACCGGCACAGGCCGCAGATGAAGTCCAGGTCATCGAGCTGACCCAGACAGCCTGCCAGTTCGTCGAAGTTGAAGGCAAGGACCACGGCTATACCTCCAACAGCAAGGCGGACTGCAACGAGATCAACGGCAAGACCGGTGCCGAACGCCTGGCCAATTCCGAAGTCCTGAAGCTCAAGCCCGGCAAGTACATCTTCCGTGTCAAGAACGAGAACGTCCCCTATGCACTGGGTTTCTGGGTGCGCGGTGACGGTCTGGTCAATCGCGCCAGCCTGCCGAGCGTTTCCGGCGGCGGCCTGACCCAAGGCACCACCAAGGACTATGAGATTACATTGAAGGCCGGTGAATACGTCTTCTCCTGCCCCTTGAATCCGACGCCTGACTACAAGCTGGTCGTCGAGGGCTGATCCCCTCCGGACCGACCGAGCACAACCGTATCGAGTGAGGAGACACGACAATGTCAGAGAAACAGGTCATCAAAGCCGACATCGCCATCATCGGCGCCGGGTCGGGCGGACTGAGCGTCGCAGCGGGCGCGGCCCAGATGGGCGCAAAGGTCGTCCTGATCGAAAAAGGTAAAATGGGCGGCGACTGCCTGAACTATGGCTGTGTCCCCTCCAAGGCGATGATCGCCGCGGGCGAAGCCGCCGAGATGGTCCGCACCTCCGGGAAGTTCGGCGTCAACGGCCATGAGCCCGCGATCGACTTCGCCAAGGTCAATGCTCACGTCCATGACGTGATCGGCGGTATCGCACCGCACGATTCGGTCGAGCGCTTCGAAGGTCTCGGGGTTCAGGTGATCCAGGCAGCAGGCCGCTTCATCAGCAAAAACGAGATCGAGGCAGGCGACTTTATCGTCAAAGCCCGCCGCTTTGTCGTCTCGACCGGCTCCTCGGCCTTTGTCCCGCCGATCCCCGGTCTGGATGAGGTGCCCTATCTGACCAATGAGACGGTTTTCAATCTGACCGACCGTCCGGAGCACCTGATCATTGTCGGTGGCGGCCCGATCGGCATCGAGATGGCGCAGGCACATCGCCGTCTCGGCGCCAAGGTCACGGTGGTCGAAGGCCTCTCGATCATGGGCAACGACGATCCCGAGGCTGTGGATGTGGTCCGGCAGCGTTTGATTGCGGAAGGTATCGATATCCGTGAGCAAGCGAAGGTCGAGAGCGTGATCCGCGAGGGCAACGGCGTCTCGGTTCTGGTCAGCCACGAAGGCAAGAGCGAACGCGTCGATGGTTCCCATCTTCTGCTTGCCGTCGGACGCCGGGCCAACGTCGCCAACCTGGGTCTGGAAGAGGCGGATATCGACTACTCGCCGCGTGGTATCGAAGTCGACCAACGGCTGCGGACCTCGAACAAGCGGGTCTTCGCCATCGGCGATGTGGCCGGCAGCTTCCAGTTCACGCACGTCGCCGGTTATCACGCCGGAATCGTCATCCGCAATGCCATGTTCAACCTGCCTTCGAAGGTCGACGTCAAGGCAGTGCCCTGGGTGACCTATACCGATCCTGAACTGGCGCATGTGGGTCTTAGCGAAGCCGCCGCCAAGGAACAGGGGATTGAAGCCAAAGCGGTCAGTTTCGGCTTTGACGGTAACGACCGGGCCAGAGCCGAGCGCGCGACGGACGGCTTCATCAAGGCCGTCATCGGCAAGAAGGGCAAGATCCTGGGTGCCACCATCGTCGGGCGGCATGCCGGCGAACTGATCCTGCCCTGGGTGCTCGCAGTGCAAAAGGGCCTTAAAGCATCCGATATGGCGGGGATCATTGCCCCCTATCCGACGCTTGGCGAGGTCTCCAAACGCGTCGCAGGTGCCTACTACACGCCCGCCCTCTTCTCTGACCGCACCAAGACGGTGGTCGGTCTCATGCAGCGGCTGCCTTAGGCAGCCGCCCGCAGCCTCCTGATCAACCCTCCTGATCCAGCCTCCTGAAAGTGACGGCTTATAGAACGCGGCGGCTCCCGGCAGGGTGCAGCCTCCGGGAAACACAAGGAACGAAACAATGAGTACGACGACCATCAATCAGCCGCGGCGCGGTTTTGCTCAAAAGGCGAAACGCTTTGCACCGATTGTCGCGATCCTCGCGGCCATTGCGGGGGCCTTTGCTCTCGGTATCGATGACTACCTCAGCTTCGACGCGCTGCGTGAGAACCGGGAAGTTCTGGTGAACTTCACCCAAAACAACGTTGTCGCCGCGGCGGCTCTCTTTATCACCATCTACGCCGTTGCGACGGCCCTCTCGCTGCCCGGCGGCGCGGTTCTGAGCATTGCCGGCGGTTTTCTCTTCGGCAGCATTTTCGGAACGGCCTGGATTGTGTTAGCAGCCACCATGGGCGCGGTCGGTATCTTCCTGGCAGCCCGTACGGCGCTCGGCGACTTCCTGAAGGCCAAAGCAGGTCCCTGGTTGAAGAAGATGGAAGCGGGTTTTCAGGACAATGCCTTCAGCTATCTGCTGGTCCTGCGCCTGGTGCCGCTCTTCCCCTTCGTGGTGGTAAACCTGGTGCCGGCCTTCCTGGGTGTGAAACTGCGCACCTTCGCGGCGGCAACCTTCATCGGGATTATTCCGGGCTCCTTCGTCTTCGCCTCGATCGGTGCCGGTCTTGGCAGCGTCTTTGATCGTGGTGACAGCTTTTCGCCGGCCAATGCCCTGACCCCCGAGGTCATCGTTGCCCTGGCGGGTCTCTCCGTCCTCTCGATCATCCCGGTCGTCTACAAGAAGATCAAGGCGCGCCGGACAGCTGCCTAACCCGATTCCGCCGCCTAGCCTGATAAAGACCGTTTGTATCGGGCCTTGGATTTAATGAGCCCCGCCATAGATCCTGTGGCGGGGCTCTTTCCATTCCAGAATGCAAGCAAATGCGGTCCAGGGGCGAAACATGGTCAAACTCGAATCCTTCGGCGATAGTCTGAACGTCGCGGTCATCGGCGCATCAGGAGGCATCGGCAACGCGGTCGTCGCGGTGCTTCAGGAGCATCCCAAAATCGAGCGGGTTTTTGCCTTCTCCCGACGAAGCACGGACCACGCCGGCAGTCCGAATATCGTCCCGGGTCATCTTGATTTAACCAAGGAAGAAAGTATCCGGGCTGCGGCGGATCTCACAGCGGCAAAGGGGCCTCTTCACCTGATCTTTGTTGCGACCGGCATGTTGCATCAGGCCAGCGGAGTGCAGCCCGAGAAGACCTGGGGTGCCCTGACAGCGGAGTCGATGGCGCAGGCCTTCAAGATTAACAGCATCGGCCCGGCCCTGATCGCAAAGCACTTCCTGCCCTTGCTGGCAAAGGATCAGAAAGCGGTCTTCGCGGCGCTCTCCGCACGTGTCGGCAGTATCTCGGACAATCAGCTTGGCGGCTGGTACAGCTATCGCGCCTCCAAATCAGCCCTCAATATGTTCCTCAAGTGCTCGGCGATCGAACTCACCCGGCGGAATGCTTCGGCGCTCTGCGTCGGGCTTCATCCGGGAACGGTCGATACCGCCCTGTCCGAGCCTTTCCAGCGCGGCGTGCCGGACGGCAAACTCTTCCCGCCCTCTGTATCCGCCAATCACCTTTTAGGCGTGATCGATGGTCTGGCAGTGGGCGACAGCGGCAAGGTTTTTGCCTGGGACGGCGCCGAAATTCCAAGCTGAATAGTCAAGGAAAAGGCGCGCTGGAGCTGATCCGACGGGCCTTTTCCATGTCGCAACGCGATCGCTACTCGGCGGCATCGCGATAGCTTTCGATCGATGGGCAGGAACAGGCCAGATTGCGGTCACCATAGACGTTGTCGACCCGCCCGACCGGCGGCCAGTACTTCGCGGCGCGCAGAGACTCGACAGGATAGACAGCAGCTTCCCGGCTGTAGGCCCGATCCCACTCGGCAGAGACCAGATCTTCGGCCGTATGAGGCGCGTGGGCCAATGGACTGTCATCGTGCGAAGTCTTGCCGCTCTCGATCTCGGCGATTTCCGCGCGGATCGCAAGCATGGCGTCGCAGAAGCGGTCGAGTTCCTGCTTCGATTCCGATTCCGTCGGCTCGATCATCAAGGTCCCCGCAACCGGGAACGACATAGTCGGCGCATGGAAGCCATAGTCGATCAGGCGCTTGGCCACGTCGTCGACGGTCACACCGGTCTGATCCTTGATCGGCCGCAGGTCGATGATGCACTCATGCGCAATCATCCCGTTTGCACCGCTGTAGAGCACGGGAAAAGCCTGCTCCAAACGCTTGGCAATGTAGTTCGCGCTCAGAATGGCGACCTCGGTTGCCTTACGCAGACCGTCGGCGCCCATGAGCGCGATGTAAGCCCAGGAGATCGGCAAAATCCCCGCAGAGCCCCAAGGCGCGGAGGAGACAGCCCCAACCCCGTTTTCCGGTCCGGCTTCGGCGACCAGTGAATGGTTCGGCAGGAAGGGCGCCAGGTGTGCTCCCACGCCGATCGGGCCGACACCCGGACCACCGCCGCCGTGTGGAATACAGAAGGTCTTGTGCAGATTGAGGTGCGAAACGTCCGAGCCGAACTTGCCCGGCTTCGCAACACCAACCATGGCATTGAGATTGGCGCCGTCCAAATAGACCTGCCCACCGTGATCATGAATGATCTCGCAGATTTCGGTGATACGGGCTTCGAAGACGCCGTGGGTCGAAGGATAGGTGACCATCAGTGCGGCAAGGCGGTCCGAATACTCCTCCGCCCGCGCGCGCAGATTATCAACGTCGACGTTCCCGTCACTGTCGCAATTGGTCACCACGACTTTCATCCCGGCCATGGCGGCGCTTGCAGGGTTCGTGCCATGCGCGGATGAAGGGATCAGACAGATATCACGCTGATGATCGCCGCGGCTCTCATGATATTTCTTGATGGCCAGAAGACCTGCATATTCGCCTTGCGATCCGGCATTCGGCTGCAGCGAGACCGCATCATAGCCCGTGATCTCGGCCAGCATGTCCTCAAGCTCCTTGATCAACTCGAGATATCCCTCCGCCTGGTCCATGGGGACGAAAGGATGGATCGCACCGAACTCCGGCCAGGTGATGGGGATCATCTCGGTGGTCGCGTTCAGTTTCATGGTGCAGGAGCCGAGGGGGATCATGGCCCGGTCGAGTGCGATGTCCTTATCAGCCAGCTTGCGCAGGTAACGCAGCATCTCGGTTTCCGCGTGATAGCGGTTGAAGACCTCGTGGGTCAGGATATCCGAGCTGCGCAACAGCGTTTGCGGCAGAGCATCGGCGGTCTTCGCGTCAAGCTCGGCGACACTCAAGCCGTCGGCGCCAAAGATCTTCCAGAGCAGCTCGACATCGGCTGCGGTCGTCGTCTCATCAAGTGAAATACCCAGCGTATCGCCATCGACCTGGCGCAGATTGATCTGGTTCCGACGGGCCTGTTCGGCCATTTCGACCGCGCGTCCCGGAAGCTTAAGCGTGATGGTGTCGAAGAAGTGTTTCGTCTCGAGCTCGACGCCGCTCTGACGCAGCCCCTCAGCCAGGATCGCCGTGAGACGATGGACGCGCTTCGCGATGACCTTCAGACCCTCCGGACCATGATAGACGGCGTACATGCTCGCGATCACGGCAAGCAGGACCTGCGCCGTGCAGATATTGCTGGTGGCCTTTTCCCGGCGGATATGCTGCTCGCGGGTCTGCAGCGCCAGGCGAAGCGCAGGACGGCCGCTCGAATCCACCGAGACGCCGACCAGACGGCCTGGGACCGAACGCTTGTGCTTGTCGCGCACCGCCATATAACCGGCGTGCGGGCCGCCGAAACCAAGCGGCACGCCGAAGCGCTGCGAGGTACCGACAACGACGTCGGCGCCCAGCTCACCCGGCGGGGTTAAAAGCGTCAGGCTGAGCAGATCCGCGGACACAGCCACCATCGCACCGCGGCTCTGGAACTCCGCCATCACATCCCGGTCATCGCGAATCTCGCCCGAACTGCCCGGATACTGCAGTAGCACTGCGAAAACCTCCGCGTCCCGATCAGCACCGCGCGGATCACCGACCACCACCTCAATGTCGAGAGCGCTGGAACGGGTCCGAAGCACGTCGATTGTCTGCGGATGACAGTCGGAATCCACCAGGAAGCGATTGCTTTTGCTCTTGCCGACCCGCTGACAGAGGGTCATGGCCTCCGCGGCTGCGGTGCCCTCATCCAACAACGAAGAATTGGCCAATTCCATCCCGGTCAGATCGGCGATCATGGTCTGAAAATTGAGGATGGCTTCCAGCCGGCCTTGGGAAATCTCCGCCTGATAGGGTGTGTAAGCCGTATACCAGGCCGGGTTCTCCAAGATGTTCCGCAGAATGACCGTTGGTGTATGGGTATTGTGGTAACCCATTCCGATCATGGACTTGTAGACCTTGTTCTTGTCCGCGATCTCACGGATTCGCGCAAGAATGGCCGTCTCGCTGCGGCTTTGTTTCATGGCCAGAGGGCCGTCGTTCCTGATCGAGTCCGGTACCGCCTTTTCGATCAAGCTCTGCAGCGACTCAATTTTCAGGTAATCCAGCATCTCGGCGACCTGCGCCTCATCCGGTCCGATGTGCCTGCGCAGAAATTCATCCTGCTGTTCGAGTTCACTCAGCGAAGTTACCGCGTCAGCCATGAACCTGTTTCCTCTATCATCTCGTGAAAGCCAGCCACCAAAATGCTGTGGGACCGCGTCTCACCTCGGTCCGGTCGCAGCTTTATCTTTAGTCGAACCGGGTTAGCGGCTTGCGCCACGCATCCGCCAACCCGGTTGATTGCGTTCAGTCTTACGACTGCGATTCGACGAAAGCCTTGTAGGCCGCCTCGTCCATCAAATCATCAAGCTGTCCGGCATCGGATATCTTGACCTTGAAGAACCAGCCTTCGCCCTCGGGATCACTGTTGACCGCCGCCGGGTCATCGGCCAATCCGCTGTTGCTCTCGACAACCTCGCCGTCAATCGGGGCAAAGAGCTCGCTGGCCGCCTTGACAGATTCGACGACGGCGACTTCACCGCCCTTTTCGACACTTGTGCCGACCTCAGGCACCTCGACGTAAACCACGTCGCCGAGCTGCTGCTGGGCGAAGACCGTGATACCGATGGTGCCGACATCCCCCTCGACACGAATCCACTCGTGATCTTCACTGAATTTAACGTCACTCATTCGTCTATTCCCCTGTTGCGAAATTATCCTCGATAGAAGTTGTGCGCCACGAAGGGCATTTTCACAACTTCACACGGCCGTGGTTTTCCCCGCACAACCGCCTGGACGTTCGTCCCGGCTGATGCAAAGGCTGTCTCCAGGTAACCCATGGCCACAGGTCCGCCCGCTGTCGGACCGAAGCCGCCTGAAGTAATCCTGCCGATGACGCGGCCGCTGTCGTCGGTCAGTTCCGTACCTTCCCGGCAGGGCGCGCGCCCCTCAGGCTTTAAGCCGACGAGACGACGGGACGCTCCGTCGGCCAACTGTTTCTGAATGACTGCAGCCCCCGGGAACCCGCCCTCCGTCCGCCTGCGCTTTTGCATCGCCCAGGTCAGGCCGGCTTCGACAGGAGTCGTCGTCGTGTCGATGTCATGGCCGTAGAGGCAGAGCCCGGCCTCCAGGCGCAGCGAATCACGCGCACCCAGGCCGGACGCCGAAACGGCATCATGCTCAAGAAGAGCGCGGGCCAAATCGACCGCCTGATCCGACTCCATGGCGATCTCATAGCCATCTTCGCCGCTGTAGCCCGAGCGGCTCACCCGGCAATCAATGCCAGCGATTACGAAATCGCGGGTCGACATGAAAGGCATGGTGGTTGCTTCCGGCGCCCACTGACCGAGAACCGCCGCGGACTTGGGTCCCTGAAGCGCAAGCAATGAGAGATTCTCCAGCACCTCAAGCTTTACGTCGCCTTCAAGGTTGGCGCGCAGGTGCGCGATATCCGCGTCTTTGCAGGCCGCGTTGATCACCAGGATCAGGCTGTCCTCAGCCTGGGTGATCATGAGATCGTCGAGAATTCCGCCGGTCTCGTTGGTGAAAAAGCTATAGCGTGTTCTGCCGACCGCAAGATTCTCGACATCAGCCGGAACCAGCGCTTCCAAAGCCGCCACACGGTCGGCGCCGGTGATACGAACCTGCCCCATATGGGAAACATCGAAGAGGGCGGCAGACTCCCGGGCACGCTGATGTTCGAGCATGATTCCGGCGTCGGCATATTGAACCGGCAACATGTAGCCCGCGAAGGGCACCATCTTGCCGCCAAGCTCGAGGTGCAACGCGTAAAGCGCGGTCTTCTTGTTTTGAGAGTCCTGATCCGTCACGGCTCGGTCCTTCAACACGGGGTGTCAGTCCATATCCACCGATATCCGGCAGCTATGGCCCCCTCTGTCTTCGAACCTGAGAGATTCACCCGTTCCAGGGCCGGATCACGGTCCCTGAAAGAGCTTACTCCTTCGGTGCATTCCGCCGCCATGCGACAGTCTGCTTTCCAGAGTTACCTTCCCTTAGCGGTCCACTGTGCCTGAGAGTTTCCGGGGCGGTTGCTCCTTCGGCGCCGATACCGTCTCACGTGACGGCTCGGTCTCTCCCGCTAGGGGTAAACGGTCAATGTTTGCCCGGCAGCGCCGGTCATTACCTAGGCTTCAAACTAACCGCTTTGTCTCGAATGTCAACTCAGGGCAGGAACACCAAAGCGTGACGCGGGCTGAAACCAGGCGCTCTCAACGATTCTCGCGGTTGTACTGCAGTTCGTCCTGCGTGAGCTGAAGTCCGATGTAAACCAGATAATCCGAACCATCGCGGCCAGGGCGCAGCGGAATGTTGGGAAAAACCTCTTCCAAGGCAACAACCCGCGTGCGATTCCCCTCAAAGGGAATGGTTAAGTCGAACTCTTCGCGCGCTAAAATCTCACGATTGGGCGTTGCAACCGCAACAAAGTAGCTGAAAGACGCCGCCCGGGCTGTATCCGCAGGTCCGCGCGCGGCGATCAAGCGGATCCCGAGCGCGCTCTCGATCTGCTCATCGTCATATTCGCAGGCAAGTTGAACGGCATCGATATCCAGTTCGAAGCGGACATCGGTCAGATCACGGCCCGGCCCCTCGAACTTCACGAGACGCTCGGCATCCTTGATCACAATAGCCTCGGGACAGACGGGCGGCGCTTCGTCCTGCGATGCACAGGCCACAAGCAAAAGAGGCGCAAGCGTCAAGACAGAGGTACGGAACAAACCCATGCGGCGTACGGCCGCTGCTATTACATGCATAAAGTCAATCAGACCAAGTCAATCAAAGATCGTTGTGTGAGCCGTCGCAGAAAGGCTTGCCTTCCGTTGCTTTGCAACCGCAAAAGAAGACATTGTCGGCCTTTTCAGCCTTGAATTTCACGGGTGTTATATCAGTTCCCGAGTGCGACCCATCGCAGAAAGGTTGCTTTTTACTCAATCCGCAAGCACACCAAAAATATGTGCGACCGGCTTCGACTGTCACTTCATATGGTGACTTCTGGGCAGGAACGGGATCAGTCATGAATTCTCCTCTCAGTCAGTCTCATGCACTCGGTCTTTCGCGGGCCGTTTTCAGCGAGCCGCCGTGGTGCGGAAGCCGCATAAAAGAACAGATGTTATCTGGATTTACGCGGTTTTCGGGGCGACTCCTCGAAATCTTGCTGGACTTTAGGGAACCGCTGGGACAAGTACAAGGGTATGGGCGATGTTCAAGTGAAGCCCTGAACCTCAGAGGCTCCCGGCGTAGCAATGGAGACCTCTTCAGCCAGCGTGTAGAGCGAAAATGAGCAAGCGTTCAAAACTCGACATCCTTCTTGCCAACCCTCGCGGGTTTTGCGCAGGCGTGGATCGCGCAATCGATATCGTCGAACGCGCCATCGAGAAATACGGCGCGCCGGTCTATGTTCGGCATGAGATCGTCCACAACCGCTATGTCGTTGAAACACTTGAGTCTCAAGGCGCGGTCTTTGTAGAAGAACTCGACGAAGTTCCCGAGAATGTTCCGGTCATTTTTTCTGCGCATGGCGTTCCTAAAGAGGTGCCCGCCGAAGCCCAGCGGCGCAATATGATCTATGTGGATGCGACCTGCCCCCTGGTCAGCAAGGTGCATCGGGAAGCCGAGACGCATCAGCGCGCGGGCCGGCAGATCATTCTGATCGGCCATGCCGGCCATCCTGAAGTCATCGGCACCATGGGACAGCTGCCCAAGGGTTCAATGCTGCTGGTCGAAAAGCTGGACGACGTTGCGGTGCTTGAGGTGCGCGATCCCGAAAACCTTGCTTACATCACGCAGACGACACTCTCGGTCGATGATACGGCGGAGATCGTTGCGGCGCTGCGGCAGCGCTTCACCTCGATTGAAGGTCCCAGGAAAGAAGATATCTGCTACGCGACCACCAACCGTCAGCTGGCGGTTAAGGCGATCGCGAAGTCCTGCGACGCGCTGCTTGTGGTCGGCGCGCCAAACTCATCAAACTCCCGACGCCTCGTGGAGGTCGCATTCAATCACGGCTGTGAGCGCGCGGCTCTGGTGCAGCGCGCAGAAGACATCAACTGGGATCAGCTCAGTGGCGTTACGCGCCTGGGAATCACCGCCGGGGCATCTGCACCCGAGATCCTGGTGGACGAGGTCATCCAGGCGATCGAGGCCCGCTTCGAGGTCACCATCGAAGAGGTTTCGGTCACCGAGGAGGATGTGATCTTCAGGGTTCCGCGATCGCTCCTAGACCATAGCGAAACGGCCTGAGCCGGAGTCTCCATGGCCGTTTATACCGAAGTCTCGGACGAACACCTCGAAGCCTTTCTCACCGAATACGACATTGGTGAAATGCTCTCTCTGAAGGGAATCGCCGAAGGTGTCGAAAATTCGAACTTCCTACTGCATACGACAAGCGGGAGCTATATTCTCACGCTCTATGAAAAGCGCGTCGATCCGAAAGACCTGCCCTACTTCATCGGTCTGATGGAGCATCTCAGCGAGCAGGGTTTCGACTGCCCCCTCCCCATTCATGGCAAGGATGGAAAGAGCCTGCGTCAGCTCTGCGGCCGTCCGGCGGCCATCATTTCTTTTCTGGAAGGCATGTCGCCACGCCGGATTCAGCCCTTCCATTGCCGGGCGCTCGGCGCGGCTCTTGCCCGCATGCACCTGGCGAGCGGTAGCTTCGAAATGTCGCGTCCCAACACGCTCTCGATCTCATCCTGGCGACCGCTGTTCGATCTGAGCAAGGACCGCGCCCACGAGGTTCTTCCGGGCCTCGCCGAGGAGCTGGACGGTGAACTGACCTTCCTGGAGGCGCGTTGGCCGGAGAAGCTCCCCATGGGCGTGATCCACGCCGATCTTTTCACCGACAACGTTTTCTTCCTCGGACAAGAGCTCTCGGGGGTGATCGATTTCTATTTCGCCTGCAATGACGCCTTCGCCTACGACCTGGCGATCTGTCTGAATGCCTGGTGTTTCGAGCCCGATACCAGCTTCAATATCACCAAGGCACAGACGATGCTGAAGAGCTATCGCGAGCTGCGTCCCTGCTCTGAAGCCGAGGTCAAAGCGCTGCCGATCCTGGCGCGCGGAAGCGCCATGCGGTTCCTGCTGACACGTCTCTATGACTGGCTAAACCATCCCGAAGGCGCTTTCGTGAAACCGAAGGACCCGATCGAATACTGGAAAAAACTCCAGTTTCATCAGCGCGTTAACGGCCCTTCTGCCTACGGGATCGATCTTTAACAGATAGCAAAGAGGCATACGCGCCCAATGGATAGAGTCGAAATCTTCACCGACGGAGCCTGCTCCGGCAATCCGGGTCCCGGCGGCTGGGGCGCCATCCTGCGCTACAAGGGAACCGAAAAGGAAATCTTCGGCGGCGCGCCCGATACCACCAACAACCGCATGGAAATGATGGCGGCGATATCAGCGCTGGAAGCCCTGACGCGCGCCTCAAAGGTCGACCTGACGACGGACAGCAGTTACGTCAAGGACGGCATCACCAAGTGGATTCACGGCTGGAAAAAACGCGGCTGGAAGACAGCTGACAAAAAGCCGGTGAAGAATATGGATCTCTGGCAGCGCCTGGAACTGGCCCTGGAACGCCACGAGGTAGAATGGCACTGGGTGAAAGGCCACGCCGGTCATCCAGAAAACGAGCGCGCCGACGAGCTCGCACGCCAGGGCGTCGAACAAAATCGCTAAGACAGGATCGCGCCGGCCCGGTTTGGTCCAAAGGTAATCGCTTCTCACAAACGAAATCGGCGGCCCTCGCGAGGGCCGCCGTTTCTTTGCATCCGGCAGGAGCCGGAGGCTGTCACGTGCTTCAGAGGGCCGCCATGATGGCTTCAGCGCTCGAAACTTCGAAAGCCCCTGGCTGTTCGACATTGAGTGTCGTCACTTTACCATCCTCGACGATCATGGCGTAACGCTGTGAACGGGTGCCCATGCCAAAGCCGCTGGCATCAAAGTCCAGGCCGATCGCCTTTGAGAAATCACCGTTACCGTCCGCAAGCATGAGAACAGATCCATCTGCGCCCTGCTCCTTGCCCCAGGATCCCATGACAAAGGCATCGTTCACCGAGAGGCAGGCGATGGTGTCGACACCCTTCGCCTTGATGGCATCGGCATTCGTGATAAAGCCCGGCAAGTGCTTCGCCGAACAGGTCGGTGTGTAGGCACCGGGAAGCGCGAAAAGGACCACCTTTTTGCCGGAAAAGAGATCTTCGGTCGAAACGTCGTCGAGGCCGCTGTCGGTCTTCACCTTAAAGGTCGCGCTTGGAATGCTGTCGCCCACCTGAATGGCCATGTTGTTCTCCCCTTCTTTGGATTTTCACTGGCATCTACGTGCAGTCTGGAAATGAACCCACACGCTTGAGATTGGAATCTGCTTAGCAAGATAGAGCCGCCATGGCGCTTTTCCAAGCGGGCTGTTTCACAATTTCACCATGTGGCAAGATCAAGCGGCCATGATCCGTCGTTTCTCGCGCCGGCTTACCCGGATCATGCTTTGCCGCCGGATTGATAAAGGCGGGCAACCGCGGAAAAGTCCTCCGTCCCCAGACCTTTGGCCTGCCCCTCCTGAAACCGCGCAATCACCTGATCCAGAAGCGGCGCGCTCATCCCCACATCCCGCGCAAGATCCTGAGCGAGTTTCGAGTCCTTGGTCATCAGGTCCAGCATGAAGAGCGGCGAGAAGTCGCCGTCGCGCATACGCGGGACCCGCTTCTCAAAATACCGCGAATAGGCGAAGCCACCAGCGTTGCATACGACATCGTAGAAGCAATCCAGATCGGTATCGCTCGCTTCGCAGAGCGCAATTGCTTCGGCAACGGCGACCGCATTCGCGGCCACCAGTGTTTGATGGATCATCTTGATCCGGTTCGCCGAACCGGCCGGCCCAGCGTGTTTGGTAAAACGCCCCAGTATATCAAGCAGGGGCTGAATTTTCTGAAGCGCAGCCGGATCTCCGCCAACCACAAACCCGATCTCGCCGCTCTCCGCCTGGGGTACGGAGCCGAGCATTGAGGCATCCATATGCTGCGAACCCTGTTTCTCCACCGCGTCGGCAACCCGCTGCGTGACCTTCGAACTGACTGTCGAGCAGTCTACCGTGATCCTGCCGGGGCTGAGCGCCCCGACAATGCCGCCATCCCCCAGGTAAACGCTCTCGACAACCAGGTCGTTGGGGAGACAGGTGAAGATGACCTGGGCCGTGCCGACAAGCTCTGCAATGTCCTCAGCGAGGCTCACGCCATCCAAACGGGCCGCCTTTGCCGATTGATCAGGGTTTGCGTCCCAGACCGTCATGGGCACGCCGTTCTTTGCGAGCATCTTCGTCATGGGAAGTCCCATGGCGCCGATACCGATAAACCCTGCTGAGATTGTCATGAAACACCTCTCCCCCTGTTTTCGCTCATCAGGGCCGTCGGACCTGACCAGACTTAAAGGACGCCGCTTACGTATCCGCTATTGAATACGTAAATACGCCAGGAGGGTAGTGCGTTTTGTATGATCTGAAAGTCCACCCGCGAAGGAGCTGACCCAGGACGCTGCGACTTATTGCGCAGTCTCTCCCGCCGCCAACTTCGCAGCAGTGTCACCGGATGCTTGGGCAACGGCTTCGCGGACGGCATCGAGCGTGAGAAGCTCGGGCAGTGCGACACCTTCGGGAGCACCCGGGCCATAAACCGCATTGAAAGGGATCCCGTAGCGGCCAAAGCTCGCCAGATATGCGGTGATCGTCTCGTCGGGCGACGTCCAATCACCCCGCATGGCAACTGTCGTTTCCAGGTTCAGAATTTCCTGAACCTCTTCGCTGTCCAGCACAAGTTTCTTGTTCACCTGACAGGTGATGCACCAATCGGCGGTCACATCGACAAAGACCAGATTCCCCCCGTCAACAAGGGCTGCGATCTCGCTCTCGTCGAGCGGCGTCCAGTTGTCTTCGGTGACCTGAACCTTAGGTGCCTCGGCGAAACTGCTCGGCAGGGCGAAAGCTCCAAGAGCAAGCAGAAGCGCAATGCCTGTCGCCAGCGCGCCACGCGCCTTCGCGGGATTGCGGCCGAGCCAGAGCACGATACCCAGGCCGATCAGCAGGGCCGCGGCCACTGCGGTCGCCAGCGTTCCAATCTGACTTGCGAGCACGGTCAGCAGCCAGATGGCTGTCGCGATCAGGGCGAGGCCCAGGATATAGCGCAGCGTCACCATCCACCCGCCCGGTTTCGGCAGACGGCTGGCCAGTCCCGGGAAAGCGGCAACCAGCAGGAAGGGGGCCGCCAGGCCGATTCCCAGCATGGTGAAAATCAGGAAGATCTCGGACGCACCCCGCGCCAGCGCGAAACCGACCGCGGTCCCCAGGAAAGGCGCGGAACAGGGCGTCGCCAGGAGAGTGGCAAAAGCACCGCTGCCGAAATGGCCCGCAAGCTCGCGACCTTTGCTCTTTGGCATCTCGCCTTGCGGTGTTGGGCGACCGAGCGCATTGGCAAGGCCCGAAGGCAATCCAATCTCAAAGAAGCCCAGCAGGTTGAATGCGAAAAGAGCAACAAGAAGCGTGATCGCCGTCAGGAACAGCGGTTGCTGGAACTGAATGCCCCATCCCACCGCCGCTCCACCCGACTTCAGCGCCACGGCGACGGCGGCCAGAGCCAGGAAGGACGTAATAATGCCTGCGGCGGAGGCCAGGAAACCTGCGCGCACATCGCTACGGCTGCGTCCGCCCTGTTCGACCACGGAGAGAAGCTTGATGGAGAGGACCGGCAGGACGCAGGGCATGAGGTTCAGAATCAAGCCCCCGAGCAACGCCAACCCAAGGATTGGTAAAAGGGTGATCGGATCAAAGCTTGAGGTGCTGCCGGCGGCCATGCTGTCGAAGCGCGCGACCGCCGCCTGCTCCATCCCCTGGTTCCCGTCCGTGACGGTCACCGTGAGTTGCTTGCCCTCGATCACGCCTTTCGCGACCGATGTCTTACCGACAGCAGCCCGCAACAGCACGGTTTGGCCACCATTGCTCAGTTCAACCTCGGGCTTGCCGAAGGTGAAGCCCGGCGGGCCTTCCAGCAAAAGATCCGGTTCTGTAAAGGACGACTTTGCCTTCGCCACGACTTCAATCGAGGGGGACTCCATATCCCCGACGAGCGAAGTGGACACCAGAGTCCAGCCGGCGCGGGTTCCGTCATCGGGAACCAGAGCACTGTAACTGTCGATCAGGAAGCCTTCCGGCGAGCGGCTGTCCGGTCCTGCCGCGAGATCGAGCGAGACCTCCTGGTTGTGGGGAATACAGATCTCGTCACAGACCAGATAGTTGACCTGCCCGCGCAGGCTCAAACGCTCGCCAATGCGCTCAAGCCTGGCATTAATGGGAAAAACGACTTCATCTCCGTAGCCAAAGGTCTCGAGCCCGAAGAGCGAGAAGCGGTGCGGCACAGGCCAGGACTGCATGGCCTCTGCAAGATTGCTCGACGCTGCCCAATCGGTCGTCGGCGGAAAACCGGCATCACCCGGTGAGCGCCAATAGATCTTCCAGCCATCCGAAAGTTTGAAATGAAGTCCGAGTTGAACCTCGCCGCTCTCACCTGTGGCCGCGCCGGAAGCGATCAGCCGCACGGCGGCCTGGTCGTTCTCCGCCCAGGGGCCAGCCGCGGCCTGCACGTCTTGTAACGAAGCCGCGGCAAGGGTCACAGCCAGCGCGAAAACCGCGCCTAACCTGGCAAAACCCCGGTGCAAAGCATTTAACGGCAAGGTTCTTTACATCCTCAATGAAACCATGTGAGATAATATAGGTGCGGAGGGGGATAGTGCACGCGTAACATTATCGTGTTGTTAACTTGTTCGCGGCGGCGGACTTCAGACGCACACGAAGTAAGTACCGCATTGAGCATTCTATGCTGGAGCATCGGTGTTATCGCGTCCGAACAGTTTCATGAAGAGAAGGATCGATAGTCTCCTCTGATGGAACGAAGATCGATCAGACTCGAGGATCAATGAGCGAAGCCAGCGACGATACTTCTCTGACGGGTCAACTTCTCATCGCCATGCCGCAGATGATGGACCCTCGCTTTACGCGTACTGTTATATATGTTTGCGCGCATAACGAGAATGGCGCGATGGGACTGGTCATTAACCGTCTGGTCGGCGCGATCACCTTTCCTGACCTCCTGGAACAGCTCGGCGTTGCGCGCGGCAGTGCCTCTGACGAAATCAAGGTGCATTTCGGCGGCCCGGTCGAATCCGCAAGGGGTTTCGTTTTGCACTCCGGTGAGTACGTTCAGGATTCCAGCCTGCAGGTGAATGATTCGGTGGCCCTGACCGCGACGATCGATATCCTGCAGGACATGGCCAGCGGAAACGGTCCGCGCCGCAGTCTCCTTGCCCTGGGTTATGCGGGTTGGGGACCGGGACAGCTCGACGGTGAGATCCAGGCCAACGGCTGGCTGCACGCCGCCGCGGACGAAGAACTGATCTTCGACAAGAGCCTGGATGACAAGTGGGAACGCGCGATCGCAAAACTGGGGATCGATATTTCGATGCTCTCAGGTGACGCCGGTCACGCCTGACATCAATCCCCTATTGAGGCCTTAACCGGCCCAGCCATCCGCCGCTGAACTCCGCGGGCGCTTGTCGTCGCGCAGGACCGCGAAGAGGCGGTGATCCTGCCATTGGGCATTGATCCGCAGATACTCCCGGGCATAACCCTCTTCAGAGAAGCCGACCTTTTGCAGCAGCCCCTGGCTTGCCGCATTGCTGGGCAGGCAGGCTGCCTCCATGCGATGGAGCCCCAACTGTTCGAAGCCGTAGTCCAGCACGGCAACCAGGGCCTCGCTCATGAAGCCCTGACGGGCGTAGCGGCGGCCGATCCAGTAACCGAGGCTTGCACACTGCGCCACACCACGGCGCAGGTTGGAGATCGTAATGCCCCCCATCAGAGCATTGTCATCGCCGCGGAAAACAAAAAAGCTGTAGCCAACTCCCTGGCGCCATTCGCTGCCGTATTGGCGCAGGCGGCGGCGAAAAGCCCCCCGTGTCAGAGCGTCATAGGACCAGGTAGGCTCCCAGGGCGTCAGAAAGTCGCGGCTTTGCGCGCGCACATCCGCCCAGTCCCGCCAGTCACCCGGTTGCGGAGCGCGGAGAAAGACCCGTCGATTTATGAGGCGCAGTGCCTTCGCATCCTGACTACGAAAGTTCGACAACAGCACCGCTCTTCACCTCAGCCGATTACCGATTTCATCCACGCACGCAACCCCGGCGACCGGCCCGATGGTCGCAACGGTCGGTGCGGACGCAATCATCCGACGCGCCAGCGCGACAACCCGCGCCCCATCGATCGCCGAGATTTTCTCGACAATCTCAGCCGAGGTGACCGGGCGTCCGTAAACCAGGAGCTGCTGCGCGAGCTGTTCACAGCGGGCGCCGCTGCTTTCCCTGCTCATCAGGATCGAGGCCTTGAGCTGCGCAGCCGCGCGCGCCACCTCTTCGTCGCTGACGGACTCGCAGAGCTTCAGAACTTCGTCGCAAATGACCGGCACCATCTCGGCGGCTTCCGTCTCGCCAGTGCCGGCGTAGACGCCAAAGACACCATCGTCACTGTAGGCCGACGCAAAGGAATAGATGGAATAGACCAAGCCGCGCTTTTCGCGGATTTCCTGGAACAAGCGCGAGGACATTCCGCCGCCAAAGAGGGTCGACATCACCAGGCCGGCGTAGTAGTCCGGGTCGTGGTAGTCGACGGAGTGAAAGCCCAGCAGAAAATGAACCTGCTCCAGGTCGCGTTTCTCCCGGTATTCGCCCCCCCGGTAATCGGCCTTTTCCTCTTCCAGGGATGTGCCTGCGGCCAGCCCGCCGAAATGCGCTTCGACCAGATCCACGAACTGGCGATGCTCCACTTTGCCCGAAGCGGCCACCACCATGTTCTCCGCACCATAGTGATTGGCCATGTAATCACGCAGGGTATCGCGCTGAAAACTCCCGACGATCTCACTGGTCCCGAGAACCGGCCGCCCGAGGGCTTGCGACGGATATGCCGTTTCCTGGAAGTAATCGAATATAATGTCGTCCGGCGTATCCGCGGCCTGACCGATCTCCTGCAGCACGACCGCGCGCTCGCGTTGCAGCTCTTCCTGATCGAAGGTCGAGGACTGCAGGATGTCGCCAATAATATCGACGGCGAGTGGCACATCCTCCGCCAGAATCCTGGCATAAAAAGCCGTATTCTCGCGGCTGGTGTAAGCGTTCATATGTCCGCCGACCGCCTCGATCTCCTCGGCGATGGCGTAGGCCGATCGGCGTTTTGTGCCTTTGAAGGCCATGTGCTCGAGCATGTGGGCCACACCGTTGACGGCCGCCGGTTCATGGCGCGTGCCGACACCAACCCAGGCGCCCAGAGATGCGGTCTCTACAGTATCGATACGGTCGGTCGCAACCCGCAGACCATTGGAAAGCGTCGAAACCTCCACGCTCATGCCGAGCGCTCCGAGGAAACTGCGGCCCCCTGGTTGGAGGGCCATCGGTTACTCTCGACAAAAGACATCAGTTGGTTCAAATCGTTGGGCAGAGTGGACAGACGCTCCTCGCGCTCGTAAAGGTCACTTAGGTTGGCGGGCAATGCGGGCCTGATTCCACAGGCACGCTCGACGGCATCGGGAAACTTTGCAGGATGGGCTGTTGCCATGGCAACCATGACCGGAACGTCCTCCCGGCGTTTGACGCGCGCCGCCGCGATCCCAATGGCCGAGTGCGGATCGATGACCTCACCTGTCTCGCGCTGCAGGCGGGCGATCTCGGCCAGTGTGGTTTCATCATCCAGCCGGTAGCCATCGAAGAGACGCTGCGCGCGCTGCAGGCGTTCCGGCGCCAGCTCGAAGCGGCCTGTCGCGCGGAAACTGGACAGCGTCTCGGCAACGGCCGCTCCATCCTGATCGAGAAGATCGAACAGCAGGCGCTCGAAATTGCTGGAAACCTGAATGTCCATGGAGGGCGAAAGGCTCGCTTCCACCGGCAGCATATCCATGGAGCCTGTCTGGAAGAAGCGCGTGAGGATGTCGTTGCGGTTCGACCCGACGACCAGTTGCGAGACCGGCAGTCCCATCCGTCCGGCGGCATAGGCGGCGAAGACATTGCCGAAGTTTCCGGTCGGCACCGAGAAGCCGATCGGCCGGTCCGGCGCCCCGAGGGCCACGCCCGCCGCGAAGTAATAGACAATCTGGGCCATGATTCGGGCCCAGTTGATCGAATTGACCGCCGAGAGCGACACCCGGTCCCGGAATGCGCCATCGTTGAACATGGCCTTCACCGCGTCCTGGCAATCATCGAAGGTGCCGTCCAATGCGATGTTGTAAACGTTCGCGGCCTGGACCGTGGTCATCTGACGCCGCTGAACTTCCGATACCCGGCCCTGGGGGTGCAGAATGAAGATATCGATCTGGGAGCGGTCCCTGCAGGCTTCGATGGCCGCAGATCCCGTATCACCCGATGTTGCGCCAACGATCGTCACCCGCTCGCCCCGGCGGGTCAGAACATAGTCGAACAAACGGCCGAGGAGCTGCAGCGCAAAGTCCTTAAAGGCCAGCGTCGGTCCGTGAAACAGCTCCATGAGCCAGAGGTCCGAGTCCAACTGCTTGAGCGGCGCGACAGCTGCGTGCCCGAAATCCGCATAGGCATCATCGATCAGCGCTTTCAAATCCTCTTCCGGGATGCAGTCGCCGACGAATGGCCGGACAATATGAAACGCCAGATCCGGGTAACGCATCCCCGCGAAAGACCTGATCTCCTTTGCCGAAAAACTTGGCCAGGTCTCGGGAAGATAGAGACCGCCATCCCGCGCCAGACCGGCAAGCAGGACCTCATCGAACGCCAGGATCGGGGCATTCCCCCTGGTAGAGTGGTACTTCATCTGCAGTTACCCAAAATTTAGGTGGGTAATCTAGACAGGGCCCGGGCTCGCAGCAAGTCTCGCTGCGGCAGATCCCGTTTTGGGGGCGCCATTTTATGGATCCAATAAAACAGGATCGGATTTAGCAGCTCGAACTAGCCTTCAAAGCCGTCAGGTTTGATCGGCATCCTGATGCCCGGTCAGTTCAGGTAGCGGTTCGCCAGATAGCCTTTGAAAATCTCCACATCAAGAGATTTACCGGTCGCCTGCTCCAGAAGCTCATCCGTTGTCAGGAGCGAACCCTTCGCATGCACATTCGTACCCAGCCATGCCATCAGGCGACTGAAGTCGCCCTTGGCAATATCTGCAGGAATATCGGGTTCGGCGGCCTTTGCCGCAGCAAAGAGCTGCGCTGCCGCCATGGCGCCAAGCGTATAGGTCGGGAAATAGCCCCAGGCGCCGTCAAACCAGTGAATGTCCTGAAGGCAACCCAAGCTATCGTCTGGCGGCGTAATACCGAGCAGTTCCCCGAGCCCTTCGTTCCAGGCCTCGGGTAGCTCCGCCAGGGGCATCTCGTCTTCGATCAAAGCCTTTTCCAGGCGGTAACGCAGAATGACATGTGCCGGGTAGGTGACTTCATCCGCGTCGACCCGGATGAAGTCCGGCTTCACCTGACTGTAGACCGCGAGCAGGTTTTCAGGCGTCCAGGCCGCACCTTCGGCGCCAAAGGCCTGTCGCGCTAGCGGCGCTGCAAAGGTCATGAATTCGGCGCTGCGGCAGGCCTGCATCTCAATAAGAAGCGACTGGCTCTCATGGACGGCCATGCCACGTGCTTCGCCGACCGGCTGCAACCGCCAGTCCTGAGGCAATCCCCGCTCGTAAAGCGCGTGCCCTGTCTCGTGAAGAACGCCCATCAGGGCCTTCATAAAGTCGTCGCTGTCGTAACGGGTCGTGATCCGGACGTCATCCGGCACCCCGCCGCAGAAGGGATGAAGACTGACGTCCAGACGTCCGTGCTCGAAATTAAAGCCGACCGCCTGCATCATCTTGCGTGCCAGAGCTTCCTGCGCATCCAGAGGAAAGGGCCCTTCAAGCGCCAGGGGCTCGGGCTTCTGTGACTGCCAATCGAGAACATCGGACAAAAGGTGCGGCAAGAACTCGGCCAGGTCATCGAAGATATCATCGATCTTCTCGGAAGACCCGCCGGGCTCGTATTGATCCAGCAGCGCGTCATACATCGAGCAGTCAAAGACCTCCGCCTTGGCCGTGGCGGACTCGCGTGACAGCTTCAAGACCTCACCCAGAGCCGGCAAGACAGCGGCGAAATCACCCTTTGGCCGGGCTTCCCGCCAGATCATCTCACAGTTCTTGCAGGCTTTCATGGTCGCTTCCACCAGATCCGCGTCCAGGGCCGTGGCATGCCGCCACCGCCTGCGCATCTCGCGGAGGTTCGCCTGCTTCCAGGTGTCTTGTTGAAGACCGCTCTCCTGTTCCGCCGCCTCAAAGAGTTCCCGCATCTGCGGGTCGACAAGAAGCTCGTGGCTGGTCACGCTCAGAACCGCCAGTTGCTCGGTGCGGGCCTGCGCCCCGCCGGACGGCATCATGGTCGACATGTCCCAGTGCAACACGCCGGCAGCCTCATTGAGTGCATGCAAACGGCGGAAGCGGTTCTGAAGAGTATCGTAAGCGGTCATCGGCGGCCTCTCGCTACAGATGTAGTGAATTTCTCTTAATGGTTGGGTTTTATAGCACCGAGAATCTGAACGTTTTCCTTTAAATCAGAGAAAAAACGCAAATTGACCTGAATTTTTCGACGCTTTGGACCCGGATTTGGGACCTGGAGGCCCGAGTTTGGAAGTTAACCTGCGTTAATCCTCTTCGGGCCGATAGTGGTATACGAAGTAAATCACCGCCAAGATGAGCCCCAGCGCGTACCAGGTGATCGCATATTCAAAATGATCATTGCGCAGCTTGACCCTGGTTTGGCCGCCGATCGGAAAACCACCCGGGTTCGCCTTGGGGCCGGCGTCCAGGTAGGCGGTCTGAATCACGTTGTCCAGGCCGCTTGCCGTGGCCATGGCCTCGAAGTCCACGTAGAACCAGAAATTCTTGACCGGGTCGTTGTCCGGGCGGATGAAATCGTAGCCCTTCCAGCCTCCGAAACGGACCAGTCCTTCGATCTCTTGCTCACCCTCGATCTGCCCTTCACTGCGGGTCGCGGGGTCGCGCTTTTCACTGGGAACCCAGCCTCGATTGACCAGCAGGACCCTGCCATCGGTCAATTCAAAGGGCGTGATGATCTGCTGCCCCACATTGCCGTTCAGGGAACGGGCCGCGAGATAAAGCTCTTTCTCGTGGAGAAAGCGGCCTGTTACGCCGACATTGAAGAATTCCTTCCCGTCGGGCGCTTCCAGCACGGAGTCCAATGAGACCGCGGGCGCGACGGAGCGCTCCTGCCGGAGCTCAATCTGATCGCGTTTCCACTCCAGGCGCTGAACCTGCCAGGTTCCAAGTCCGAGCATGATGATCATGGCCGGGATGGTTGCAACGGTTGCCCAGAAGGTGGGCTTAAAGCGGCGTTTGCCGCCGAGGGGTGTCTCTGGTGCTGACATCAGTGTCTCAATCGTAATCGACAGAGCCGGAATCGCTGGCTTTGTGTTTAAACTGCAGGGCGATCATCAAGCCTTTAAGCGGCCGCAGCAACCCGACTGAACCGCCCAGAATCACCGCGGGCCAGATCGCCATATGCACCCACATGGGAGGTTCCGCCCTGGCTTCAAGCAGCAGGGCCATCGGTACGACCAAAGCGCCTAGGATGAAAATGATGAAGACGGCAGGGCCATCGCCGCTGTCCGCCTTCTCCAGATTCGCGCCGCAAACCGAGCAGCTTTTCGCTACGCTCAAAAACCCGTCGAAGAGCTTACCCTCGCCGCATCTGGGACAACGGCAGGCAAGACCGGTCGCAAAGGGCGAAGGAGAGCCGTAGTCTCTGTGATCCGCCATTGAGCTCTCTCGGTGTTACCCCTGGGGCACGCAGGCTGCTGGCAACCGGGGGCCGGGACCGCGCGTTCTTCCACTGCCCCGGATTGGTAGACCGGCTGGTTATCAGCCGCCCCACCAATAGACTGCGGCAAAGAGGAACAGCCACACGACGTCGACAAAGTGCCAGTACCAGGCCGCGGCTTCGAAACCGAAGTGGTGATCAGGCGTGAAGTGGCCCTTAAACGCCCGAACCCAGCAGACGGCCAGGAAGATCGTGCCGATGATCACGTGAAACCCGTGGAACCCGGTCGCCATGTAGAAAGTCGAGGCATAGATGCCGTCGGTGAAGCCGAAGGCCGCATGGCTGTACTCGAAAGCCTGCAGTGCGGTGAAAAGCACACCCAGAATAACGGTCAGTCCCAGACCATTCAGAAGCCCCCGCCGATCACCATGCTGGAGCGCGTGGTGTGCCCAGGTCACGGTGCAGCCGGAGAGCAACAGGATCAGCGTGTTCATGAAGGGAAGATGGAAAGCATCAAAGGTTACGATGCCTTCGGGCGGCCACTGGAATCCGGTGGCTTCCTTCGGAAAGAGCGAAGCGTCGAAAAAGGCCCAGAAGAAGGCCGCGAAGAACATCACCTCGGAGGCGATGAAAAGGATCATGCCGTAGCGCAGGCCAATCTGAACGATCGGCGTGTGGTGTCCCTGGAAGGTCGCCTCTTTCACGACCTCCGCCCACCAGCCATACATGGTCAGGATCACCAGACCAACGCCGACCGCGGTCACCCAGGGCGTGATTTCATGCATCAGCAGCACCAGCCCGACGGCCAGAACACCGGCCGAGAGGGAACCGATTAACGGCCAAGGGCTTGGATCAACCAAGTGATAGGGATGTTGCGGTTCGTGGGCTGCGCTCATGATCTTCCTCTTAGCACCTCACGCCGTCACATAACATACGGCGCTTGTTAAGCAATTGCGTTGGCTCAACTAGTTTACTTCGGTCGCGGACCGCGATCCGTTCCCCAATCGGTTTTCCGTCGTCTGTCGCTCTTCTTCTACCGGATCATCCATATCGTCAAGATCGCGGAAAAAGGTGTAGGACAAGGTAATGGTATTCACATCGTCCATTTCCGGATCCTCCAGCATCGCAGGATCAACGAAAAAGCTCACCGGCATATCGATCTCCTGACCGGGCTCCAGCCGCTGCTCGGTGAAACAGAAACAAGCCACTTTGCTGAAGTACTGCCCCGCCTTTAGCGGTGTCACGTTGAAGGTCGCGGTGCCGGTCACCGGCTTCTCACTGGTATTTTTAGCCTGGTAGAACGCCAGACGGTTTTCGCCAACCTGCACCTTTACCTCGCGCTGAAGCGGCCCGAAACGCCAGGGGAGCTTCCCGTTCACATCAGCATTGAAACGTACGGCGATGACCCGGTCGCTAACCTCCTGCGGCGCGCTCTCCGCGACCTGCGTGGTGCCACCAAAGCCCGTGACCTGGCAAAAGAGGCGATAGAGCGGAACCGAAGCGAAGGACAAGCCGATCATGCCGACCACGACGCCGGCGAGCGTCAACGCGGTGCGCGCGTTCCTGTTCTTTCGTGGGGCTCCATGCAGCTCTTTATCAACCATCATACATCCCCATACGAACAATCGAAACGAAGTAGACGAGAACGATAAAAGCCACCAGCGCGGCCAGGAGGGTCCAGTTTTTTACCCGCTGACGCCGGTGCAGTTCGCTACGCTCTTTGTTGTCGTCCGCCATCCTCATCCTGCCGCCCCGGTCAGTCCGAAGAGCGAGAGAAGACCAGGCGCTCTATCGAGCATCATAAGACCAAAGAGCGCAAAGAGATACATGATCGAAAAGCCGAACATCCGCTTGGCGTAGCGAACGCCGTCATCGCGTAACACCTGCACAGACAGATAGATAAACCGCAGGCCGAGAAGCATGGCCGCCGCACCATAGAGCGGCCCTGCCGTGCCCAAGAAGCTTGGCAGCAAGGTAATCGGAACAAGGATCAAGGTATAAAGCAGCATCTGACGCTTGGTCGATTCGGTGCCGGCAACCACGGGCAGCATCGGCACACCGGCCTTTGCGTAGTCGCCCTCGCGGAACAATGCGAGCGCCCAGAAGTGCGGGGGCGTCCACATGAAAATAATAAGGAAAAGCACAATCGACTGCAGATCCACCGAGCCCGTCACGGCCGCCCAGCCGATCATGGGCGGGAACGCGCCAGCCGCGCCGCCGATCACGATGTTATGGGGTGTGCTGCGTTTCAGCCACATGGTGTAGATGAACACGTAAAAAGCGTTCGCCGAAGCGAGGAGGATCGCGGCGGTCCAGTTGACCGCCAGTCCCATCAGCATCGTCGAGAAGAGAGTCAGAGTGACACCGAAGCTGAGGGCTTCCTCGGGAGATATCCGGCCCTTGGGCAAAGGCCGCGACTTGGTCCGTTCCATGATCGCGTCGATATCGCGGTCGTACCACATGTTGATCGCACCGGCCGCACCGGCACTGACTGCGATGCAGAGAACGGCGACCGCCGCCAACAAAGGATGCAGATACCCCGGCGCGACAATCAAACCGGCAAACCCCGAGAACACCACGAGAGACATCACGCGCGGCTTCAACAACGCGATGTAATCGCGAACACTGGCGCCGCCCGGGAGAGCGACGCCTGTTGTTTCAACTTCGATGTCTGCCGACGTGTCGGTCACTGCGTTTACTTACCTGCGTTGGAATGTTGGTGGTACGACGCTGCCGATTCTGAAAAAGAACCGGCAGCGATCCAGAGCGAGCTTACTTGATTTGCGGAAGCTCATTGAACGTATGGAATGGCGGCGGAGACTCCACGGTCCACTCCAGAGTGGTCGCACCTTCGCCCCAAGGATTGGCCGCGGCGCGCCGGCCGGCAGCCAGGGTGTAAAGCAGGACGAACACGAAGAAGATCGTCGCGGCAAATGAGATGTAGGACCCGATCGACGACACCAGGTTCCAGCCTGCAAAAGCATCCGGGTAATCGATGTAACGCCGTGGCATGCCCTGCAGTCCCAGGAAGTGCTGCGGGAAGAAGGTGAGGTTCACGCCGATGAACGTCACCCAGAAGTGCAGCTTACCTGCCCACTCGGGATATTGGCGCCCGGACATTTTGCCCAGCCAGTAATACATGGCCGCGAAAATTGCGAAGACGGCCCCCAGGCTCAGTACGTAGTGAAAGTGGGCGACGACGTAGTAAGTGTCGTGGAGCGCCAGATCGATGCCGGCATTGGCCAGAACAACACCGGTCACACCGCCCACCGTGAAGAGGAAAATGAAACCGATCGCCCAGAGCATCGGCGTGTCGAACCGCAGCGATCCGCCCCACATGGTCGCAATCCAGGAAAAGATCTTAATCCCTGTGGGAACGGCGATCACCAAAGTCGCCGCTGTGAAGTAGGCCCGGGTGTCCACGGAAAGGCCGACCGTATACATGTGGTGCGCCCAGACGACGAAGCCGACAAAACCAATCGACACCATGGCGTAAGCCATACCGAGGTAACCGAAGACCGGCTTGCGGCTGAAGGTCGAAACGATATGGCTGATGATGCCGAAGGCCGGCAGGATCATGATGTAAACTTCAGGATGACCAAAGAACCAGAAGAGATGCTGGAACAGGATCGGGTCACCGCCACCGGCCGGATCGAAGAAGGTGGTGCCAAAGTTACGGTCGGTCAGCAGCATGGTGATCGCGCCGCCAAGCACAGGTACCGCGAGAAGAAGCAGGAATGCCGTGATCAGCATGGACCAGACAAAGAGCGGCATCTTGTGCAGCGTCATGCCCGGCGCGCGCATGTTGAAGATGGTGGTGATAAAGTTGACCGCGCCGAGAATGGATGACGCGCCGGCCAGATGCAGCGCGAAAATTGCCATATCGACCGATGGTCCACTATGCCCGAGTGTGCCCGAAAGCGGCGGGTATACCGTCCAACCGGTTCCAGCGCCCTGATCGACGAAGGCCGAGCCCAACAGGAGACCGAATGCAGGCACCAGCAGCCAGAAAGAGATGTTGTTCATCCGCGGGAAAGCCATATCGGGCGCGCCGATCATGAGCGGAACGAACCAGTTGCCGAACCCGCCGATCAGCGCCGGCATGACCACGAAAAACACCATGATCAAGCCATGCGCGGTAATAACCACATTCCAGAACTGTCCGGGGTCATCCGACAGGCCGGGGAAGTAATCCAGACCGGGGTTCTGGAGTTCCATCCGCATCAGGACGGAGAACGCGCCGCCGATCAGGCCTGCAATGATCGCAAACAGCAGATAGAGTGTGCCGATGTCCTTATGGTTCGTGGAGCAGAACCAGCGGACAAAAAATCCGGGCTTGTGATCGTGGTGATCATCGTGGCCGTGGGCCGCGGTTGTGTCGTTAGCCATAGTCATTCACCTCTTCGTGGGCTCGTCGCGCGGCAGGCCTATTGGGCGCCGAGTTCATTTCTGTTCAGATCCGTGTCAGCTGCGGCGTCCCCGGATGCCCCCTGGGCAATCCGGACAGAAGGTGCCGGCCCGTCGACCCTCGCGAATTCTTCCTTCGCGGTTTCGACCCAGGCTGCATACTCTTCTTTGGATACGATCGTGAACATGATCGGCATGTAGGCGTGCCGCGTGCCACAAATCTCAGAGCACTGGCCGTAGAAAGTACCGGTACGGTCGAAGTAGACGGCGGTTTCGTTGATCCGACCGGGGACCGCGTCGATCTTGCGCTGCTGCGTCGGCATGGCGAAAGCATGAAGAACGTCTCCTGCCGTCACAAGCACGCGAATCTTGGTGTCCACCGGCAGGACGACCGCGTTGTCGGTTTGCAGCAAATAGGGCTGCCCCTCTTCCAGATCGTCTTTTTCAACCATGTAGGCATCAAAGGTGAAGTTGCCGTGATCCGGATACTCGTAACTCCAGTACCACTGCTTGCCGATCGCCTTGATGGTCATCTCGGCGTCGTCAATCTTGTCCTGGTTATAGAGCAGGCGGAACGACGGGATGGCGATAACGACCAGGATAATAACCGGCACCGCTGTCCAGATCACCTCGATCAGAGTGTTGTGCGTCGTCTTCGAGGGCGTTGGATTGCGTTTTTCCGAAAAGCGGAACATGACGTAAAGCAAAAGAGCCAGAACGAAAACCGTGATCGCCGTGATGATGATCAGCAGCTCGTTGTGAAAGACGTTGATCTCATTTGCATTCGGCGAGGTCGGGTTTTGAAAGCCCAGGCCCCAGTTCTTCAAACCGTTCAGGCTGTCAGAGTCTTGAGCCATCGCTCCCGAGACCATCGCTGAAACATTCGCAATCAAGGCGAAGATGCCGGCGACGATAGCTCCACGCTTCAAAAACGCCATGTAATTTTATCCTGTCTTGTGTCGGGTAAGTTACCCGTGATCTCTGCGATGGGCCTGACACCAAAGAAGTTGTCCCCACGCCACCGGCCCCAGCTTTGTTGGGCGGCAAAGTAACTCAGCCTGTCCGTCCCGACAAGCCTTCGAAACAGGTCTTTTAGTCGCAGAAACCCCGGTTTTCCTTTAAGGACCCGTATAGTCAGTTCATTCGGGATTCGGCACTATGCGACGTAATGTCGCAAAGCGGAAATATGGCGAGGCCGATTTATGAGCCAATGTATGGCGGTTAGAGCCGTTTTCACTGGCTTTCAGCCGGCACCGACACTAGGTCTATGATCCGGATGCAGAGTCCCCACTGCCGTTTGCCGGCGCAAAATACGGCGCCGCCGGGCAAGGACGAATATGGAGTTACTCGATGAGCCACGTAGCCGATACTGACGATATCTTTTACACCCGCGCGGGGCTGGACCGCAGCCGTCTTGAATCCATCGTTGACGACGCCCTGAACGGAGCCGATGACGGTGAGCTCTACCTCGAGTATTGCCAATCCGAAGGGCTCGCCTTCGATGACGGAAAACTGAAAAGCGCAAGCTTCGATACCACCCAGGGTTTCGGCCTGCGCGGCATTTCCGGTGAAGCTGCCGGATACGCTCACGCCAGCGAACTTTCGGAAGCCGCGATCAAGCGGGCCGCCGAGACCGTCAAAACCGTAAATTCAGGCCACGGAGGAACCATGGCCGAGGCCCCGCAGGGCACCAATGCCAAACTCTACAGCGATCTCAATCCGCTGAACGATGTCCCGTTCGATACCAAGGTCAAGCTCCTGGCCGAAATCGATGCCTATGCCCGTGCGAAAGATCCCAGGATCGTTCAGGTCAGCGCCTCGCTCTCGGGCGAGTGGCAAGCCATACAAATCCTGCGGGCCGGCGGCGACCGGATGGCCGATATCCGCCCCCTGGTGCGCCTGAATATCTCGGTGGTTGTTGCCGAGGGCGACCGGATGGAAAGTGGCGGTTACGGCGGCGGCGGACGTTTTGCCTACGAGAGCCTGCTGGATCCCTCCTACTGGCAGGGTGGCGTCGATGAAGCTTTGCGCCGCGCCCTGGTGAATCTGGAATCGGTGGATGCGCCGGCGGGCGAGATGCAGGTGGTCCTGGGATCCGGCTGGCCCGGCATTCTGCTGCATGAGGCGGTCGGCCACGGACTGGAGGGCGATTTCAACCGAAAGAAGACCTCAGCCTTCTCCGGACTGATCGGTGAGCGGGTTGCGGCCCCGGGTGTGACGGTCGTCGACGACGGGACCATGCTGGACCGGCGCGGATCCCTGACGATCGATGACGAAGGCACGCCGACCCAGTCCACCACGCTGATCGAGGACGGCATCCTGGTGGGCTACATGCAGGACCGGCAAAACGCCAGGCTGATGGGCATGGCTCCAACGGGCAACGGACGCAGACAGAGCTACGCGCACATTCCCATGCCCCGCATGACCAATACAGTTATGCTGGCCGGCGAGCGCGAGCCGGAAGAAATCCTCTCCTCGGTCAAGGACGGCCTCTATGCGGCGAACTTCGGCGGCGGACAGGTCGACATTACCTCCGGTAAATTCGTCTTTTCCTGCACGGAAGCCTATCTGATCGAAAACGGGAAGCTTGGGGCACCTGTCAAAGGGGCAACCCTGATCGGCAACGGCCCGGACGTCATGAAGAAAATCTCCATGATCGGAAACGATCTGGCGCTGGATGACGGTGTCGGCACCTGCGGTAAGGAAGGCCAGGGCGTGCCCGTCGGCGTCGGACAGCCTTCAATCCTCATTGACGGCATTACAGTCGGCGGTACGGCTGCGTGACAGTTGCGTAGATATTCTACTTTTAAGCGCCGTTTTTAACCGCTTTTTAAGGTCTGGAGACCAAAGATAGGTTGTATAGTCTCCTATACACCCTCGCTTGTAAGAGAGCCGTAGCCCCCAACTGCGGCTCTCTTTCTTTTTGCCTGGATAGATCGCAGCTCGCTTTCCGAGCCCACGAAACCCTGCTCCAGATCTGAGAATTAGTAAGCGTAGGTTTCGAAGAGAGGATCGATCTTTCCGCCCCACTCGCCGTTAAACAGCGCCAACTGTTCGTCAGCCGGGGTTTTTCCGCTCTCAACCGTCTGCTTCAACGGTTTCAGGAACGAGGTTTCATCAAGCATGCTGCTGTCCGTGCGCTTGCGGTTCCGCAAACCCTGTTCGGCCAGCGAGACCATTTCGCCTGCCAGCTCACGCACCGTCGCGCCACGGAAAGGCGTTGCCAAGGCCTGCCGGGGCACCTCGGCACGCAGATAGTCGTGCTCTTCCATGGTCCAGTCCTTGACCATATCCCAGGCCGCATCGAGGGTTTCCTGATCATAGAGCAGACCAACCCAGAGCGCCGGCAAGCCGCAGAGTGAGCGCCAGGGCCCGCCATCTGCACCGCGCATCTCAATGAACTTCTTCAAGCGCACTTCGGGGAAGAGGGTCGTGAGATGATCCGCCCAGTCCCCCATGGTCGGCAATTCGCCTGGCCGCCCAGGCAAGTTTCCCGCCATGAAATCGCGGAAAGACAGCCCGCTGACGTCCACATAGGTTCCATCGCGGTAGATGAAATACATCGGCACATCGAGGACGTAGTCCACATAACGCTCAAAGCTCATGCCCTCGTCGAAGACAAAGCTCGGGACTCCGCAGCGGTCAGGGTCCGTGTCGGTCCAGATATGGCTGCGATAGCTTCGAAATCCGTTGGGCTGACCATCGGTAAAAGGCGAGTTGGCGAAAAGTGCGGTCGCAACCGGCTGCAGCGCGAGACTGGTCCGGAACTTCTTGACCATATCGGCTTCAGACTCGAAATCGAGATTGACCTGAACGGTGCAGGTCCGGAGCATCATGTCGAGACCGAGATTGCCTTTCGTGGGCATGTAGGCGCCCATGATCTTATAGCGGCCTTTGGGCATCCAGGTGATGTCCACCCGGCCCCACTTGGGCTGAAATCCGACCCCCAGCATATGCACACCGAGCGGCTCGGCCACTTCTTTGACCTGGGCCAGATGTGTGTGAACCTCGTCACAGGTCTGATGAATGTTCTCGAGCGGCGCGCCGGAGAGTTCGAACTGCCCGCCCGGCTCCAGCGTAATGCTGCAGCCGTCTTTGACCAGGGCGACAGGGTTCTCGCCCTCGAAAATCTTCTTCCAGCCGAAGCGGTCGCTCAGGCCCTCGAGCAGCGCCCGGATCCCGACCTCGCCCTCGTAGGGGAGTGGTTTCAGGTCATCGACGCGAAATGCGAACTTCTCGTGCTCAGTGCCGATTCGCCACGCGCTGCGGGGCTTGCAGCCGGCCGCAAGGTACTCGACAAGCTGGTCCTTGCCGGAGATCGGAGGGTTATCGGCGCCGGTGGCGACGGATTCAGGTTGCGCGGACATTCACTTCCCCAGCTGGTCAATCAAGTCGCGGACGCCCGCGACCTTGCAGCACATTGTTATGCGAGGACCACCGATCAAGCATCCGATCGATCAGGCGGCCGTTTTTCCCAGTCGCCGAGTACGGCCTGCCAACAGGCAAGCGCCGAAACGGCTGCCGTGTCGGCGCGGAGGATCCGAGGTCCAAGGCCGACAGGCGTAACAAAGGGCAGTTTCGTTAAGGCGTCAAGTTCACCTTTAGTAAAGCCTCCTTCGGGGCCGGTCATAATGGCCCAGGGATCCCCGCCTGCCAGCGGGTCGCTGGCACGAATATCCTCGAGAACCTCGCCGATGGGCCTTGCGGCCCCGGATTCGGCACAAAGTAAAAGGCGGCGTTCCGGCGGCCAGTCCGCCAGCAGTTTATCAAAGGAAACCACGTCCCGGACCAGCGGCAGGCTGAGGCGCTCGCACTGTTCCGCCGCTTCGCGCGCATTTGCCGCAAGGCGCTCGCTATTCACACGCGAAACGTCCGTGTAGCCTGTAAAGACCGGCTGCAAGAGCGAGCAGCCCAACTCAACCGCCTTTTCGGCGACAAAATCGAGACGCGCCCGCTTGATGGGGGCAAACACCAGCCAGAGGTCGGGTTCGGATTCCGGCAGGCGGCGCAGTTCAGTCACTTCAAGCGAGCACCAGCCCTTGCCGATACCTTCGATCCGCGCCAGCCACTCACCGTCCTGTCCGTTGAAGACGGCCAGCATCGCGCCCGGTTTCAGGCGCAATACGGAGCGCAGGAAGTGCGCACCGGCATGGTCGAGCCCAAGGGTCGTCCCCGCTTCGATGTGCGCATCCACATGCAGTCTTGTCTCTATTTTCGCGGCCATCGTCCCAATGAGCCTCCTGCGGGCTTTTCGTTCGCCTCCAACGGGAGTAATGAATAGGCCATGAGCAGCCGGGGAAACGCAACGGTGAATGATACAAGCCTCAGAAGCGACATCGTCCAGAGTCACTGGGCCTTGCGCCTGATGCCCAAAGCGGCCTGGCCCTATATGAAGCTCGCCCGGCTGGACCGGCCGATCGGCACCTGGCTTCTGCTGTTTCCCTGCTGGTGGAGCCTCTCTCTCGCCACCGCCGCATCTCCCGCCCACAGCCTTGATCTCGGCTTCGCTTGGCTCTTCCTGCTCTTCGCGGTGGGTTCCCTGGTCATGCGCGGCGCGGGCTGTACCTTCAACGACATCGTCGACCGGGACTTCGACATCAAGGTCGCCCGCACGGCGGACCGGCCCATCCCCAGCGGACAGGTTACGACCAAGCAGGCCGTCGCATTCCTGGGTCTGCAGCTCCTGATCGGCCTGATCATCCTGTTACAGCTGAACTGGTATGCCGTCGCTGTCGGCGCGGCTTCGCTGCTGCTGGTTTTCACCTACCCCTTCATGAAGCGCATCACATACTGGCCACAGGCCTGGCTCGGCCTGACCTTTAACTGGGGAGCTCTCGTTGGTTGGGCCGCCATTCAAGGCGTCCTGGATTGGCCCGCTGTCATCCTCTATGCCGCCGGTATTGCCTGGACCTTGGGCTACGACACGATCTACGCCCATCAGGACAAGGAAGACGATGCGCTGATTGGTGTGAAGTCGACCGCACTCAGATTTGGCAGCGCCACCAAGACCTGGCTCTGGTTCTTCTACGCCCTGACCAGCCTTTTGCTGGCGGTGACAGGGGCGAGCCTCGGCCTGACCTGGCCCTTCTGGATCGGATTGGCCGCCGTGACGGTGCATCTCTGCTGGCAGATCACGACTCTCGATACCGACGATCCCCAGGACTGCCTGGCGAAATTCCAATCCAACCGCTTCGTCGGCTGGCTCTTACTTGCCGGTCTGCTGCTCTCGAACGGTATCTAGCGGATTAACTCGGAAACGTAGGGCGGCAGCGCGAAGGCGCCTTGATGAACCTCCGGCGTGTAGTAACGGGTCTCGACCGGTTCGGCATCGAAGCGTGCCCGCAGCTCTGCAAGCGCCGTCATCCGAAGTTCCCCGTTATCCGTCGCCCAGCCAAAGGCCATGGGACCACCCACGTAGGTCGGAATTGTCGCCAGATAGCAGGTGGCATCCTTGAACAGGGCCCGGAAGAAGGACACCGACGACGTCAACTCGTCAGCCTGGACAAAGGGCACTCCATTTTGAGTCACGAGAATGCCGCCCTCGGTCAGACAGCATCGGCAATCGCGGTAGAAGGTCTCGGTGAAAAGCACGGCGCCCGGCCCGATGGGATCGGTCGAGTCGATAATCACCAGATCATAACGGTCTTCGCAGTTCGCAACGAAGTCACGCCCGTCGGCGATTACGAGATCCGCCCTCGGGTCGTCGAAGGCGCCGTTTGAAATCGAGGGCAGGTATGTCGTGCAGAGATCGACGACGCTGCGGTCGATCTCGACCATGGTGACCTTCTCGATCGAAGGATGCTTGAGAGCTTCCTCGAGCATGCCGCCATCGCCGCCGCCGATAATCAGGACCTTCCGGACCGAGCCGTGAGCGTAGATCGGCAGGTGCGTGAGCATCTCGTGATAGATGAACTCGTCCTTCTCGGTCGTCTGCATGACGCCGTCCAGCGCCATCGCCCGCCCGAAGGTCTCGTTCTCGAAGATCACCAGATGCTGATGTTCGGTCTGGCTGTCGAAGAGGACCCGGTCGATCTTCAGTTTGACGTGCAGATCCTCGTGCAGGGTCTCCTCGACCCAACCACTCATACCTCGCGCCCCCGGCGGTGCTCCTCAACCTTCACCCGTTCCGGGCTGAAGGCCTTGCGAAGGACTTCGACCGCCTCGTGAGGCCGTGCATCACCACACATGAAGACGTCAAGCGCGGCATAACCGCATTCCGGCCAGGTATGAATGCTGATATGCGATTCCGCGAGAACCGCGACACCCGACACACCGCCATTCGGCGTAAAGTGGTGCAGGTGGATATGCAGCAGGGTTGCGCCTGCGGCCGTCACGCAGTCGCGCAACGTCTCTTCGACGTAGGCAAGATCGTCAAGCTGCTCGGCCTGCATCAGATCGATGATCAGATGCGTGCCCGCGAAGCGCTCGCCATCGCGTTCGATGAAGAAGTCCTTGCGGTCTTCATCGCTGTTATGCATCTGCGTTTCAGGCTTGGCCTGACACTCGAAAGTTACGTCTTCCGTTTGGGTGGTGCTTGAACCCTCATCCAAGTCCATCCCCAATTGGAAGAGGGCGTGTACATTGGACAAAGTCCGTCCTCCCCAACCAGTAGATGACCCGGGCAATGCCAGGAGCGGCGGATATAGAGACCACTGCGGTGAAATGCAATCACTTTCTGCGAAAATGCCGGGACCGCCCGAACTGGTTTTCCCTGAAAAACCGGGTTTCGACCAGCCAGCCTGCGCATCAGGCCTGACGATTTCCGGTTAACGCCTGCGCCGTACAAGGCCGACAGGCCGGAACTAACTCGGATCTACGGGCCGGAAATGCGGTGCCGCCAGGCTGACCGCGTCGGCGCGCAAAGCCTCGATAACACTCCGGCGAAGCTCAGATTCCGCTATCACCGCCAGGATAAATTCGTCGAGATCGCGGTCCGGATAGAGCCTGTGGCGCACCGTCTCGAGGGCCTCCAACTGGCTCAACGCCGGAAAACGCCGCTGAACCGCGGGCACGGCGGCAATGCCCGCCGGTTGGTCCTCGACGCGAAGGCAGCCTGCACTGCTGAGGTAAACGAAAACACGCTCCAAGGGCGGGATGGGCCCCGCGGGCTGCTCCAGTGCCACACCCTCAAGGCAGCCAAAACGATAAATCTCGGCGCCAAGCTCGGTATCATGCATACGCTGGAGCTGGGCGGCATTCAGCCAAGTGATAAAGACCTGCACGACGGCCCCCGGCGCATGCTGCAAATTTGCCGCAACCGCGCCATAGCGGGTCATGTGGGCCGAATAGACAACGTCGTAATCATGGAGTTGGGTCAGCGTAACGGGGATTTCGTCAGCCTGCGGGTCGGCCCCTGCGCGATGGGGCTCCAGGCAGGACTCCCGATCATCCGAATACTTGCGCGCCAGTTGCTCGGGCGAACGGTTGGATCCGTGGGCTATGACCGCCGTGCGATCCTTGAAGCACTCAGCAGGCCAGTTCGATGGCGGCGAGAGATCCGCCGCGCCCCGGCGGAACCGGTAGGACACAGTGGGCGCCTGGTACGGATAACCTTTGGCAAGCTGCAGTCGGGCAGACTTACCGCTAGGTAAAGGCCAGGGCACTCAGAACCGGCTGCTCAGTCGGTGCAGTGCGGTGGAGCGTCAGGGTCGATGCGTTCAATACGATAGCGTGTCGCACAGTCATCGACCGTCAGCCACGCTCGCTTTGCCCACTCTTCCCGCGCCGCTTCATAGTCTCCAAACGGCCCGATCCACTGTTCGTCGCCACCTACCGCATCCTGGAAGTGGGTATCGACGTATTCACCACCAACTACGTAAAACTGCGCCATGTCTACTTCTCAGACGTTGCTTCGCATATTAAATTCGGTCCGATTCATTCGACGCGGAACGTCGTCTCTCACCGTAACCGTATGGAATCATATTCCAATTCATAAAGTTGTAATAGTAACAAATAAACTCTTCATGAATCTTTCTGCCTTGAAAAAAAAACATACCTCAATTATTGCTTTTCGCCGTAGCCTTCCCGCACCAGAACCACTTTTTTTTAGCGCGGCAGACGCTCTTCAAGATAATCCCGGAGCCTGATCGGCTATTTGTGCTCCCACAAGAAAATACCGGTTCCAGTATTGCAGCGTTCTGAAACCTAATTTACGTCATGAGATGGCAGTATCAGGGCAGAATTACGGCGTCTTTTGGGCGCTTGCCTGCGAAGACTGGCTCTGAATGCAAAGCGTTGTTGCAGGCTAATACTTTCGCATACCCGGCGTTGCCGTTAGTATCGTATTAGACTGTGGATGATTAAATACGTTCCGGACCACCTGAACTTCCAGAGCCCGTTTTTTTAAGGGCCTCAGAGAGAAAGCCTCTATATGCCAATCGAAATTTCGACCTTCTCGATCTTCGTGATCGCTGTCCTGGTCTTTGCCCTAATCCTGATCTTCATGGGCATCAAGCCCGTTCCACAGGGCATGCAGTATACTGTGGAGCGATTTGGGCGCTACACCAAGACACTCACGCCAGGCCTGAACCTGATCGTCCCGGTGATCGACAAAGTCGGTGCGGAAATGAACATGATGGAAACGGTCATGGATGTGCCCTCTCAGGAGGTCATCACCAAGGATAACGCGGTGGTCCAGGTGGACGGCGTGGTCTTTTTCCAGGTCCTCGACGCCGCCAACGCGGCCTATCAGGTGCGAAACCTTGAGCGCGCGATCCTGAACCTGACCATGACCAACGTCAGAACGGTCATGGGCTCGATGGACCTCGATGAGCTGCTTTCCAAGCGCGATAAAATCAACGCAGAGCTTCTCAGAGTGGTCGACGATGCGACTGAGCCCTGGGGCGTCAAAGTCACCCGGATAGAGATCAAGGACATCACACCCCCAACGGATCTGGTGGAATCGATGGCCCGCCAGATGAAGGCCGAACGTGAGAAACGCGCGACGATCCTGGAGGCCGAGGGTGAACGTCAGGGCCAGATCCTCAAGGCCGAGGGTGCTAAACAGGCCGCGGTTCTGGAGGCCGAGGGCCGCCGGGAAGCCGCCTTCAAGGATGCTGAAGCGAGGGAGCGCGAGGCCGAGGCTGAAGCCAAAGCAACGACCATGGTGTCGGCGGCTATCTCCGAAGGTGACGTCAACGCCATCAATTACTTTGTGGCTCAGAAGTACGTCGACGCACTCGGCCAGTTCGCCAATTCGCCCAACCAGAAGACCTTTTTCCTGCCGGTCGATGCGGCCGGTGTCATCGGCGCCATCGGTGGTATAGCCGAAATCGCAAAGGACTCTCTGGCAGAGCGCGAAGCCAAGAAAGAAGAACGCCGCCGCGGCCCGTGGGATGGTGAAGGTAACAACGCATGAACGGCCTCGAGCAAATTGAATACTGGCATTGGTGGATTGCCGCGGTCGCCTTTGCTGCAATCGAGGTCTTCGCGCCGAGTGCAGCTTTTATTTGGATGGGCGCGTCGGCTGCGGTCGTCGGCTTCCTTCTATTGCTGTTTCCAGGCATGGGCTGGGAAATTCAGCTTCTGATCTTCGCCGTATTTTCGGTCGGTACGGTGGTGGCCTGGCGTGTCTATCGCGCCCGGAACCCCGCCGCGCTCGGCGATCCCAACCTGAACCGACGTGGCAACGAATACGTGGACCGCAGCTTCACCATCGAGGAAGCCATCGTGAACGGCAACGCGAAGATGAAGATCGACGGCGTTATATGGAAAATCCGGGGCGAGGACCTGCCTGCCGGGAGCAGAGTCCGGGTCACCGCCGTCGAAAGCACGGTTCTTCGGGTGGAGGCCGACCCACAGCCCTGAATCCGAAACCTGCAGCTTTACCCTTGCCTCTGGCGATCGGCATCGCAGTTTTAAGGGCTCACACGCCCGTTCAGGACCATACTCTTAGACTCCGATCCGCCTCGGAAGCCCCGGTTTGAAATGGCCCGAAGAATCTGCGATCTATGACATTCGATAGACCGCAGATGTTTCCCGTCTTCGCCGGTTTCTTCAAGTCAAAGCGCGCCCGCAAGGATTACGACCCCGATGCCCTACACTTCGCTCCGCGATTTCATTGACCGTCTTGAGCAAAACGGTCGCCTGAAACGCGTCACGGCACCCGTTTCCGCAGAACTGGAAATCACCGAAATTCAGACCCGTTTGCTGGCTGAAGAGGGCCCGGCAGTCCTCTTCGAAAACGTACAGCGCCCGGACGGCACGCCTTACGGGATACCTGTTCTGGCAAACCTCTTCGGGACGGTCGAACGGGTGGCCTGGGGTATCGGACGCGAGCCCGAGCAACTGCGCGAGGTCGGGGAAACACTCGCGTTTCTGAGACAGCCGGAGCCGCCGGGCAGCCTGAGAGAAGCCTGGAATTCCCTGCCTCTTCTCAAGACCGTCATGGCCATGAAACCCAAGACGGTCTCCTCGGCCCCCTGCCAGGAGGTCGTGCTGCAGGGCGAGGACATCGATCTCTCCCAGATTCCGATCCAGTCCTGCTGGCCGGGCGAACCCGCGCCCCTGATTACCTGGCCGCTGGTAGTCACCAAGGGGCCCGGCAAGGGCAAGACCGACGATTTCAACCTGGGCATCTACCGGATGCAGGTGCTTGGCAAGGACAAGACCCTGATGCGCTGGCTCAAGCATCGCGGTGGCGCGCAGCATCATCAGCGCTGGAAAAACGAGAAGACCGAGCCCCTGCCCGCTGCCGTCGTGATCGGCGCGGACCCGGGCACGATCATTGCCGCCGTGACCCCGGTGCCAGACACGCTGTCGGAATACCATTTCGCCGGCCTGTTGCGCGGCCAAAAGGCGGAGCTGGTGGACTGCAAGACCGTGCCGCTCAAGGTGCCCGCCCAGGCCGAAATCGTCCTTGAAGGCTATGTCAGCCTGGACGACTACGGAGACGAAGGTCCCTACGGCGATCACACCGGCTATTACAATTCCGTCGAATCCTTCCCGGTCTTCACGGTCACAGCCATCACCCGGCGGCGCGATCCGATCTACCTGAGTACCTTCACCGGACGACCGCCGGACGAACCCTCGGTGTTGGGGGAAGCTCTGAACGAAGTCTTTATTCCCCTGCTTCAGCAGCAATTCCCGGAAATCGTGGATTTCTGGCTCCCGCCCGAGGGCTGCAGTTACCGCGTCGCGGTTGTGTCCATGAAGAAAGCCTACCCCGGTCATGCCAAGAGGGTCATGCTGGGTGTCTGGTCTTATCTGCGCCAGTTCATGTACACCAAATGGGTGATCGTCGTGGATCACGATATCAATGCGCGCGACTGGAAAGATGTGATCTGGGCCATGTCCACGCGCATGGACCCGGCGCGCGATATCACCCTGATCGAGAACACCCCGATCGACTATCTGGACTTCGCGTCACCGGAGAGTGGCCTGGGCTCCAAGATCGGTCTGGATGCGACCGACAAGTGGCCGCCGGAGACCAAACGCGAGTGGGGTCAGGAAATAGAAATGTCGAGAGACATTGTCGAAAAAGTCAATGAACGCTGGGCGGAGTATGGGCTTCCAGGATCAGGAAAATCGATCTGGAAGTAAAATTGGGTTTGCATCAAGTTAACCAAAAAGCCAGTATTTTAGGCACCCAACACTAGTTGCATAAAAATTATGCTCTCAGGCGGAACTTTCTAGATTCATTCGAATGGCCAAAACTTCAACTCCAGACGGCCCAAGTAAAATCGAACCTGATCGCTCGAAGCGCGAACAGGCAACCGAGAGTTTTCTGATTGCAAAGCCCGGGATTGCCGAAACCAAGATAGCAAACTGCACGCCGACCGCCGCAGCAGCTCTGGCATTGCGATCGAAAGTCAATCGTCAGGCACTGGATTACTGGATCCGGATCCGCGGTGAACGCATGATGCCGTCGCGTGCTGATCTCGACCCGCTCGATATCAGACGAATCCTGCCGAATGTGGTCCTGATCGACGTTTCAAACGACCCATTGGATTTCCGCTATCGCCTGATCGGCACCAAGATCGCGTCTCAGCTCAACAATGATCATACCGGCAAATGGATGTCGGAAATCCCGCATCAGAGACCCCCGAGCAAAATCTGGTCCAGCTGTGCAACGGTGGTGACCGAGAAGATTCCCATGACCACCGAGGTTCCCTACGAGGGCCGAAACAAAGACTTTTCGGTGTCGGAAGATATCGTCATGCCGCTCTCCGCCGACGGAGAGACCGTCAACATGCTCTTCGTTGTCGTCGATTTCTTCAGCCGCTCGGTCGAAAACCTATAACTCCGAGGCGCGTGCCGAAGAGCCGCCGCATACAGGCCTTGACGTTGCGAAAAAAGGCGGCGATGTTACAGCTATGACAAGCTTCGGACTGGACAGCATCCTACGACTTATTACCCCGGCCTCCTAGAGGAGTCCGGGAAAGATCACTTGCGATCTTCGTCCAAGTCGCTAACAGGTTGCGTTCGTTGTCCATAGGCCCGGTTGTTATGTCTGCTCACATCAGTTTTCGTTATTTGTCTTCCAGAAGTGCCGTCCCGACAGGCCCGGTCTGCGCAGTTTCGCACGCGAATTCTCTCCTGGAACAGACGATTGAGCTACGACTTATTTGCGGTCGCCGGGCCTGATGCGGCACCCGGTGGCTGGAGATTCCAACCGCAAATACACAGCAATTCCAGAGATGAAGACACAATGTAACGCCGGCAGTTGCAGCTCGCTTTAAGCCCGAGCGCCGCCAGCCATCGAAGAGAGACCAAAGCCATGAACCGCATGCCGATCGAAAAGTACCGTTCCTTTCAGCCCGTGAATCTGCCGGACCGCCAATGGCCGGGCAGAGTCATCGAAAAAGCGCCGATCTGGTGCAGCGTGGACCTGCGGGATGGAAATCAGGCTCTGATCGAGCCCATGGATCCGGCCCGCAAGCGCCGCATGTTCGAGATGCTGGTCCGCATGGGCTTCAAGGAAATTGAAGTCGGCTTTCCCTCGGCCTCGCAGACCGATTTCGACTTCGTGCGGGAGCTGATCGAAGAGAACCTTATCCCCGATGACGTGACGATCCAGGTTCTCACGCAGGCGCGGGACCACCTGATCGAGCGCACATTTGAATCCATCAAAGGCGCCAAGCGGGTCATCGTCCACCTTTACAACTCGACCTCGACCCTGCAGCGCCGTGTCGTCTTCGGACTGGACCGGCAGGGCATCATCGATATCGCCGTCGAAGGCGCGAAGCTGGTCAAGGCGTTGATCCCCACCGTGCCGGAGACGGAAATCGTCCATCAGTACTCTCCCGAGAGCTTCACGGGAACGGAGATGGATTTTGCGATCGAGGTCTGCGAGGCCGTCATGGACGTCTGGGAACCGACACCGGAGAAGAAGGTCATTCTGAACCTGCCGGCAACCGTGGAAATGTCGACACCCAATATCTATGCGGATCAGATCGAGTGGTTCAGCCGCAACATCAAGAACCGCGACAGCGTGATCGTTAGCCTGCATCCTCACAACGACCGCGGAACCGGCGTTGCGGCCGCCGAACTGGGATTTGTCGCCGGTGCCGACCGGATCGAAGGAACCCTGTTCGGCAACGGCGAGCGCACGGGCAATGTCGATATCGTCAACATCGCCCTGAATATGTTTACCCAGGGTGTCGACCCCGAGCTGGACATCAGCAATATCGACGAACTGCGCGAAACCGCGGAGTACTGCAATCAGTTGCCGGTGCATCCCCGCCACCCCTACGCAGGGGACCTGGTCTACACCGCCTTCTCCGGATCGCACCAGGACGCGATCAAGAAGGGCATGGCGGCCATGAAACAGAGCAACAGCGGCGTCTGGGAAGTGCCCTACCTGCCGATCGACCCGCAGGACGTTGGCCGGAATTACGAAGCGATCATCCGCATCAACAGTCAGTCAGGTAAGGGCGGCGTCGCCTATATTCTGCAGAGCGAATATCACCTGGAGCTGCCGCGCGGCCTGCAGGTCGAGTTCACGCAGCGTATTCAGGAAGACGCGGACAACACCGGCAAGGAAATCAGCCCGGAGCACATCTGGGAAAGCTTTCAGGACACCTACCTCTCCAACAAAGGACCGATCGAGTTCGTAGACCACCGCTCGGTGCCCGATGCCCATGCCTCGGAACAGCGGGTGCTGACCGCGACCTTGAAGGTTAATGGCGAAGAACGGGAAATCACCGGTCACGGCAACGGTCCGATCGCGGCCTATACCGACGCGCTCAAGCAGGAAATCGGTCAAGAGATCTCGGTGCTGAACTACTACGAGCATTCGATGGGCAGCAGCTCGGACGCGACCGCTGTCGCCTATGTCGAAGTGGAAACCGGTGATGGCCGCAAGATCTGGGGGGCCGGACGGCATGCGAATATCGTGAAGGCTTCGCTCTTGGCGGTAACAAGCGCCGCCAACCAAGTGAACGAAACAACGAACTAAGCCGTGCTGTCAAAAAGGAGTCTGGTCGTGTTCATCTGTGAGATAAGCGACGATCAGACTCCGCTGCGCTCTCCCGACGCACGGCTCTGGAACTAACGCGGCTAAGACTGGGCCTAGGCAGAAACAGCGATGCAGGTTGCGAATTGACGGAGTCCTTCGAGAAGACCGCGCTGCGTATCACTTTACGCCCGCTCAAGCCCGAAAACGCCCGAAACTTTGCCCTGCTTCTGGGTGGCGGCACCCGGTCGGCCTCCATGATGGCGAGACTGCCGCACCCTTGCACACGCAGCAGCGCACGAGACTGGATCGAGGAGCATTCAACGCCGGACTCCTGGGCTTTCGGTATTTTCCGGAATCGTGACAAGGATTTTTTAGGCGCCATCGCCCTGAATGCCGCCGAAGTCGTCCCGGAACTCGGCTACTGGGTGGGCCGTCCCTATTGGTCCCGTGGCTATGCGACGGAAGCGGTTCACGCCATCCAGCGCATTGCCGTGGATCGCGGAATTACACGTCTCGCCGCCGAGATCCTTGCTCAGAATCAGGCCTCGCAGCGCGTGCTGCTCAAAGCTGGGTTCCGTCACGAGGATGCATTCGCCCGAAACCTTCCGGCGGCACAGGGAGCAAACAGGGTTTACCGCTACGAAAAGGACCTGTGCTGTTCACACTCGTTTTATGCCCGCGCGGCCGGGGCCAGCGAAAATCCGACCATCGAACCCACAGAAACCGGCGGATTTGATGGCTTTGGAGCGCAGCTTAGCTGTTAAGCCCGCCGGTGTCTTCACAGTCACAGCAGGTCTTCACGAAGCTCTCAATACCGAATAGATTGCCTTACCGCCCCCCATGCACCTATATGACGTTCTGACAGCATCATCACGCGACTCTTCTTTCAGCGCAGGATCTCCTCAATGACCACCGACAGCGAAGCCCTCAATCTGCTCGAGGACCTGATCAAAAAAGCCAAAGCTCTCGGCGCGGACGCCGCGGACGCCCTGGTTTTTGAATCGGCCTCGCTTTCTCACGCCCAACGCCTCGGCCAGACCGAACGGATGGAGCGGGAAGAGAGCCGTGATCTGGGCTTACGGGTCTTTAAGGGCAAACGGCAGGCCATGGTGTCCTCAACAGACATGAAGCCGGAAACCCTGAACGCTCTGGCGGAACGCGCCGTTGCCATGGCAGGCGAAGTGCCCGAAGACGAGTACTGCGGCCTCGCCGACCCGGAACTTCTGGCAACCCAAATCCCCGAGATTGAGATGTTCGATCCGGAAGAACCCAGCCCCGATGCCCTGATTGAGCGGGCGCGCCGCTGCGAAGAAGCGGCCCGGGCAGTTCCTGGCATCACGAACTCCGAGGGCGCGGAGGCGGGCTGGGGCTCGACCCGGGTCGCTCTTGCCACCAGCACGGGCTTTGCCGCCGCCTATGGCTCCTCAGGTCATTCCGTGGGCGTCTCGGTCCTGGGGGGTGAGGGCAGTGCGATGGAGCGAGACTACGATTTTTCCAGCGCGGTATTTGCTGCGGACCTGGAAGATGCGGCGGAGATCGGCCGCAGAGCAGGGGAAAGAGCCGTCAAGCGCCTCAACCCGCAGAAGCCACCAACCGGCCAGGCCAGCGTTGTATTTGATCCCAGGATCTCCGGCGGTCTGCTCAGGCATCTCGCGGGCGCCATCAACGGCGCCGGCATCGCCCGCGGCACAAGTTTTTTGAAGGATAAGCTCAACGAGCAGATCTTCGCAGAAGGCATCACCATCGTCGACGATCCGCATCGCCCGCGTGGGCTCAGCTCAAAACCTTTTGACGGCGAGGGAGTCGCGAACAAGCGGCGCTCGATCGTGGAAAACGGGCGTCTCACCACCTGGATCATGGACCTGCGCTCCTCCCGGCAGCTCGGCCTGACGACGACCGGCCACGCCTCCCGCGGCACGTCATCTCCGCCAAGCCCCTCGACCACGAACCTGCACATGGAGGCAGGGTCTCAGTCACCGGAAGAGCTGATGGCCGATATAGCGGACGGTATTTACGTGACCGAATTGATGGGCATGGGCGTGAACGGCGTAACCGGCGACTACAGTCGCGGCGCCGCAGGCTTTTGGATCAAAGACGGTGTTATTGCACATCCGGTCTCCGAAGCGACCATTGCCGGCAACCTGAAGGACATGTTCCTGAATCTCACGCCGGCCAGCGACCTGACCTTCCGCTTCGGCACCAACGCGCCGACCCTGCGTATTGAGGGGATGACCATCGCCGGCGCATGACGCAGCGGCTTTTTCCGTCTTCCCGATGACCTACCGTCCGGCTTGACTCCAGGATCCGGATCGCATTTCGCACGCTTTGCCGTATTGCATGGCAGGCAAGACTGGACCGTCTATGATACCGCAACGTGAGACAGCCACGAAATACCCTGCGACGGGCGCGAACCCGGTCGAGTCCGCGCCGCTCAAGGGGATCCTGCTCTATCTTCCGGCCATGGCGATCGTACCTGTCATGGATGGCATCGCAAAACACCTGAGTACGGAGATGTCCGTGATGCAGGTGAGCTGGGCCCGGTACTTCGCGCATTTCGCGATCCTTCTTCCCTTGATCCTGATCAGACACCGGCCAGCGCAGCTGATCCCGAGCCAGCCCTTTCTGCAGGTGATCAGGGGCGGTCTCCTGCTCATCTCGACGGTCTGCTTTTTCTGGGCGATTTCCCTGATGCCCCTGGCCGACGCCCTGGCAATCGTCTTCGTTTCGCCCTTGGTCGTGACAGCGCTCTCACCCTGGCTCCTGGGTGAAACGGTGGGCGTGCGCCGCTGGAGCGCCGTCGTGGTCGGGTTTTTAGGCGCCTGCATCATTATCCGGCCCGGTCCCGACATGTTCAGCTCCGGCGCGCTGCTTGCACTGGCGGCAGGCACTTTATATGCGCTCTATCTGATCGCAACGCGACGGCTCGCGGGTAGCGCGCCGCCGCTGATTACGCTCTTTTATACGGCTCTGATCGGCGCGGTGCTGCTCTCGCTGATCGTGCCCTTTAGCTGGACAACGCCAAACCTCGAACAAGTCGGCCTGATGGCGGCTCTGGGGGCGATCGCCGCGGTCGGCCACCTGCTGGTCATAAAGGCCTTTCAAATGGCGCCGGCGTCCCTGCTCGCACCCTACGGTTATTCCGAGATCGTTATGGCAACCATCGTCGGTTATATCTTTTTCGGCGATTTCCCCGACTACTTGAGCTGGATCGGCGTCGCCATCGTTGTCGCGAGCGGGATATATGTCTCGCTTCGTGAACGCAAGACCTCAAACTCAACCCCATAACAGCACTCTAGTGCAGGGCTCACGACGCGTGGTAAGCTCCGCGCGGATTTCACCTTGAAAAGACGTACTTTGACCGAAACATCTGCAGCCTCCGAGAAGCCGGCGAAAGTCAAGCTGGCGCTGGACGCAACCACTAAAGAACTCCTGGGCCGCCTGCTCCGTGTCTATGTCAGACCGCAGCTTACCCGGATTATCCTGGCCATCATCTTCATGGTCATCGTTGCCGGCTGCACAGCCGCGTTTCCGCAGCTCATCAAGCCGATCATCAACGAGATCTTCGTCAGCAAGAACGAAGCCGCCCTGATCCCCATCGCAATCGCATGCCTTCTGGTCTTTGCCGCCAAGGGCGCCGCCGACTTTGCCCAATCGGTCCTCATGAGCATCGTGGGTCACAGGATCGTCGCGGATATCCAGACCCAGCTCTTCGAGCGCTTAATCACCGCACCTCTCGCATTTTTTCATGCCGCGGCCCCCGGTGCTCTGATCGCGCGCTTCGTCAACGACGCCAATCTGCTGCGGGCCGCCGTTTCCACCTCCCTGACCTCTTTCGGCAAGGACACCTTTACGCTCATCGGCCTGGTCTCGGTGATGTTTTACGAGGACTGGCAGCTCTCGGCCCTGGCCTTGATCGCGTTCCCCACGGCAATCCTGCCGATCGTGCGTGTGGGCAAGCGCATGCGGAAGGTCTCCGGCAGCACTCAGGTCGAAGTCGGCAACCTGACGACTGTCCTGGATGAAGCTTTCCAGGGGATCCGCTACGTCAAAGCCTACTGCATGGAAGCCTACGAAACCAAGCGCGCCAGCCATACGATCAATCAGGTTTTCCACCTGAACGTGAAGGCGGCGCGCACACGCGCGGTCCTGCGGCCGGTGATGGAGATCCTCTCCGGCCTGGCGATCGTCGCCGTTCTGATCTATGGCGGAAATCAGGTCATCGACGATGTGCGCGATCCGGGATCCTTCTTCGCCTTTATCTTCGCCCTCCTGCTGGCCTACGAGCCGGTCAAAAAGCTGGCGCGCCTCCACGTCAATCTGCAGGAAGGCATGGCCGCTGCCCAGCGCCTCTTCGACATTCTGGATGAAGAAGAGACGATCGTTGAAAAGCCGGGCGCCAAGGCCCTGGCCCTCGCTGGTGGCGAGATCCTCTTCGACAAAGTCGATTTCAGCTACCACCCGGAAGCCCCAGCCGTTTACGATCTCTCCCTCAAGGTTCCCGCGGGCAAGACCGTCGCGCTGGTCGGGGCCTCCGGGGCCGGGAAGTCGACCCTGCTCAACCTCATTCCGCGCTTCTACGATGTGAACGCGGGCCGAATCACGATCGATGGGCAAGACGTCAGCGGCGTGCAACTCAAGAGCCTGCGCAGCTCCATTGCCCTGGTCAGCCAGGAAGTCCTGCTGTTCGATGACAGCGTGCGCGCCAACATCGCCTATGGGCGCACGGACGCGAGTGAAGCCGAAATCATCGCCGCCGCGCAACATGCAGGCGCACACGATTTTATTCTCGATCTGCCCGACGGCTACGACACCCAGGTCGGGCCACGAGGCAGTAAACTCTCGGGCGGCCAGCGTCAGCGGATCGCCATCGCGCGGGCCATGGTCCGCGATGCCGCAATCCTATTGCTCGATGAAGCCACCTCAGCCCTGGACAGCGAGTCCGAACGCAAGGTTCAGGCCGCGCTGAACAAGCTGATGACCGGCAAAACCACAGTGGTGATCGCGCACCGGCTTTCGACCGTGGTCGAAGCGGATATCATCTATGTCATGGACAAAGGCCGGCTCATTGAAAGCGGCGGGCATGCGGAACTCTTGGCCAAAGGCGGCGCCTATGCCAAGCTCTACGCGCTTCAGTTCGCCGAGCAAGGTGGGGATTCGGACGGCTCCGGCGAATTGAGAATCCAGGCCTAAAGGACCGCCCCTACAGACCCGACAAGAGGGTGTCAGCTCTCTCCTTTGCGAGGAAGGTGATCGCCCGAGCCCTGCAGGATTGAATTCACCGGTTATGCGACTCTCTAAGCGTTTCTTCAAATCCAGCGCCGTGCAGGGTTCCATCGCCGCGCTGGCAGCCGGTTATGTGAGTCTGGTGACGCGCACGGTGCGTTGGACGCTGCAGGAGTCGGAGGAATCCAAGCGCCTTCGCCTCGGGGACGAGCCCTTCATCGCCTGCTTCTGGCACGGGCGAATGCTGTACATGCGACGGGCCTGGAACGATAAGCGCCCCATCCATGTGCTGATTTCGGCGCACAGCGATGGTGTGCTGATATCGCGCGCGATCGCGCGCCTGGGTGTCGCAACGGTCAAGGGGTCGAGCCGGAAAGGCGGCATGTCCGCCTTGCGGTCCATGCAGCGGATTCTGGAGCAGGAGGGCAACAACGTCGGCATCACACCGGATGGCCCACGCGGTCCGCGCATGCGGGCAAAGTCGGGCTCGATCAAAGCCGCACAGCTGACCGGCGTTCCCATCATCCCGATCTCCGGAAACACTTCGCGCCGCAAGATCTTTAAATCCTGGGACCGTTTTTGCCTGCCGCTGCCCTTTTCACGCGGCATTATCATTGTTGGGGCGCCGGTCATGGTTCCCAAAGAGTCGGGCGAAACTGAGCTGGAATCCCTCCGCCTGCTCTTGGAGACGCGCCTGAACGACATCACCGCGGAGGCCGATCGTTATTTCGGCCACTCAGCGATCGAGCCCGCCGATGCACGCCCCTGAATTCTGGTCCCGCAAAGGGCTTTTTCCTCTGCTCCTGTCGCCCTTCGCGGCAGTTTACAGCCTCGGCGGAGCACTGCGCTTGCGTCTCGTAAAACCCCAGCGCGCCCCCGTACCGGTCATTTGCATCGGCAATCTCGTGGCCGGGGGTGCCGGAAAGACGCCGGTTGCCTTGGCCGTAATCGCCCGATTGAAGGCGGCCGGTTTGCAGGTCCACGCCCTGACCCGCGGATACGGCGGCAAGGAGCCGGGTCCGATTGCCGTGTCACTCGAACGACACAGCGCCACCGACGTTGGTGATGAAGCGCTGCTGCTGGCTCAAGAGGCTCCCACTTGGGTCTCTCGTGACCGGCCGGCGGGCGCGCGCGCGGCCGCCGAAGCCGGGGCGGAGATCATCGTCATGGACGACGGTTTTCAAAACCCCTCGCTCCATAAAGACTTGTCGCTGATCGTCATTGACGGCGGTTTCGGCTTCGGAAACGGCGCCGTGCTGCCTGCGGGTCCCTTGCGCGAACCGGCGGCCCGGGGTCTGGCCCGCGCACAGGGCGTTGTTCTGCTGGGAGAGACCAGTACCGATTTCATGAGAACGCTGACCGAAGAACTGGCCACCACTCCAATTCAGGCCAGGCTAACACCCCGCGAAAACGGCAGTGAACTCTCAGGCAGGCGTGTTCTGGCCTTTGCGGGAATCGGACGGCCCGAAAAATTCTATGCCACCTTGCGGGGATTATCGTTCGAGATTGCAGAAACACGGGACTTTGCCGACCATCACCCCTATACCGACAGCGAGATCGGCACTCTGCTTGAAAGGGCGGAGGCCTTGGACGCCATCGCAATCACGACGGAAAAGGACGCCGTGCGCCTTTCACCCCGCCACCGCGCCAGGATCGCCACCTTGCCGATAGAAGTGTCATGGCAGACCCCTTTGGAGATCGATCGGTTGATCGAAGCCGTTACAGAAGGATCCTCCGCCCGTGGCTGACGCCAATTTCAAAAGGCTTTTCCAGAAACTTGTAAAACACCCGGTCGAAGCTGCCAGCCTCTTCATCGCCTTGGGAGTCTTCCGGCTTCTTCCGATCGACGTTTCCTCGAACGTCGGCGGCTGGCTCGGACGCACCGTGGGCCCGCGTCTTTCCACGTCGAACCGGGCCCGGCGCAATCTGCGGCTGGCCTTTCCGGAAATAAGCGCCGCGGAGATAGAGCGCATTGTTCTGGGTGTTTGGGACAACCTGGGCCGGGTTCTCTTCGAGTACCCGCACCTCGATCAGATCACCGCCAAGGAGTCCGGCCGGGTCGAGCTGGTCGGCGCCGAAAATGTATACGCCGGTGCCGCCTCCGAGCGTAGCGCGATCCTGGCCGCCGGACATCTGGCCAACTGGGAGGTAATGGCTTTCGTCGCAGCTCAGCACGGTGTCGATCTGACTATCATCGTCCGTGAGCCCAACAATCCTTACGTGCAGCCCGCCGTCGACAGGCTGCGGGGAATGTCAGGCGGACAAAGGATCTCGAAAGGCACGGACGGCGCGCGCCAGGCTCTACAGCTTCTCAAACGCGGCGGTGTCCTGGGAATTCTTTTCGATCAGAAGATGAGCGACGGGATTCCCGTTTCCTTTTTCGGTCATACGGCCATGACCCCCGCAGCCCCTGCGCAGCTCGGTCTTCGCTTCAAATCGGATATTATTCCGATCCGCACGGAACGGCTGGGTCCGGGGCGTTTCCGCATGACCTGCTTTCCGCCGATCGAACATCCCGACAGCGGCAACCGGAAACAGGATATCTCCGACACCATGGAGCAACTCAACCGCTTGCTGGAAAGCTGGATCACCGAAAAGCCCGAGGACTGGCTCTGGTTGCATCGGCGCTGGCCCAAGGCGACCTATGACGCGCTGGAAGCCAAGAATTGACGCTCTAGCGTCTTGAGCCGTGCGACGAACTTAGTTCGTCGCGGGCATCGGACCTGCCAGAAGCTGTGGATCGATGCGTTCCTCGAACCAGTTCATGCGCCAGTCCAGGTGTGGACCACTGGAGCGTCCGGTGCTGCCCAGCGTTCCGATCTCGGTGCCCTGCGTGATCTTCTGACCAACCTCGACCGAGATTGAATCCATATGCAGGAAGGTCGAGGTCAATCCGTGTCCGTGGTCCAGAACAACAGTGCCGCCACTGTAATAAAGGTCCGGCTCTGCTAGGGAGATAACTCCGTCCGCGGGCGCCGCAATCGGCGTGCCCTTAGGGGCGGCGATATCAACTCCGAAATGCGGCCGTCGCGGTTCGCCATTAAAAATACGCTGACTGCCATACACGCCGCTGATACGGCCGATGACCGGCCAGACGAACCCGTTTTCGAACCAGGGCTCCGGCAGGTCGATCGCGCGCACGCGGGCGATTTCCGCGTTCTCGCGCCGGATCCGCGCCTGAACCTCCTCGGGTGGAGATACATATTTCTGCGGCACGCCGGTGATCGACTCGACATCGTAAGTCCGCGGCTTGACCGGCAGAAGGCGCGCCTCCTTGGAACCATCCGGATAGGTGACGTTCAGTTCCGCTTCAGCTTCCGCATCCCGCCCGAAACCAAGCACGAAACGCCCCTCAGGCGAAACCCGCAGCACACGGTCGCCGATCTGGACTTCGGCACCCGGCGTCACGGTCCCGATAATCAAGCCGCCCTGGATCAGATTACCATCGAGAATCAGATCACCCGCCGCATGGGCCGGGCTAAGCAACGGAAACAAGAGAAAAAACGTTAGAAAGCTACAATTCAGCTTTTGCCATGTCATAGCAAAGTTCCTTGAGGGTCGCCTTTGGAAGGGCTGCTATCTTTGGACTTCATGGGTTTCGTTTTTTTGACAACGGGCCGCTTTTCATCTGCTTGCCGGAGCGCCGGAGCGTCACCGGCCGTAACAGAAACCTGCCCATCATGGAACTCAATGTCCAGTTTCATGCCATCGGCAACCTCCGCCGCACGCCCGACGCTTCCCTTTTCACCGCGCACAACCGCAAAACCGCGCTGCAGGACATTCTTATATGAAACGCTCTCGAGGATGCGGCCAAGTTCGGTCACCGCGCGCTGCCGCTCCTGGGTCAGATGACGGCCGGACTCGCCGAGACGCCGTCCCGCATCAATCCGCTGATAAGCCTGACGAAAAGGTTCGACCAGGCGCGGACGCAGGGATTGCAAACGTTCGCTCTGCGCCGAGAGCTGTTGCCGGGACAAGCGTATCTGCTGTCTCGGGTGCGGCAACTGCGCTGCCAGTTCAACAAGGGTGCCGCGCCGGTAGCCAATGAAGTTGTTCATGGCATTGCCAAGCCGTTCGGCGGAGTCATCCAGGCGCTGGGTCTTTTCCTCGAGCAAACGTCTGGGATCCGGCAGGCCGCGTCCCAGCCCCTCAACTTCCATGCGGCGTTCCGTCAGAAAACGCCCGGCCCCGCCCAGCAAACGCCGTTCCAGATCCAGGGTTTGCGCCGCCAGCTCCGCGCGCACGGGGACCGCGATCTCCGCCGCCGCCGTGGGAGTCGGCGCCCGCCGGTCCGACGCAAAATCGATCAGGGTCGTATCGGTTTCATGCCCGACCGCGGAAATCAACGGGATGTCCGATTCGGCAGCCGCCCTGACAACGACTTCCTCGTTAAAGGCCCAGAGATCCTCCAGGCTTCCGCCGCCGCGCGCAACGATCAGGACCTCGGGACGGGGCACGGCCCCGGTTTTGGAGAGGCTGTTGAAGCCCCGAATGGCCGCGGCGATCTGGCCCGCCGCCGCGTCGCCCTGCACGACCACGGGCCAAACCATTACCCGGCGCGGAAAGCGGTCCGACAAACGATGCATGATATCGCGGATGACCGCGCCGGTGGGCGAGGTTACGACGCCTATCACTTCGGGCAGGAAAGGCAGCCCGCGTTTTCTCTCGGCTTCGAAGAGGCCTTCGGCGGCCAGCTTCTTCTTGCGGTCTTCGAGCAGCTTGAGAAGCGCTCCCGCGCCCGCCAGCTCCATACGATCGATCACGATCTGATACTTGGAGCGACCGGGGTAGCTGGTCAGACGGCCGGTGGCAATCACTTCCATGCCGTCTTCAGGTTGCATCCCCAGCCGCCCGGCGACACCGCGCCAGCACACGCCGTCGAGAACCGCGGAGTCGTCTTTCAGCGCCATGTAAAGATGACCGGAGGCCGCGCGCTTGAAACCGGAGATCTCGCCGCGCACCCGGACCCTGTCGAAGCTGGTCTCCAGGGTCCGCTTGACGGCCTGAGAGATTTCAGAGACCGAGAACTCGGGCATATTAGACGGTTCTCCTGGAACCATCCCGCCGCCATCTGTAGAAAAGTCGCTCATTGCGTCGGCATCCTATGCTAAAAAGCCGCGCGCAGTGAAGGACGACTTAGAAGGACGACTTAGACTGCACCTGTTTCCAATTGACGCCGTTGGGACCATGGATCGCTTTCTAAGCATTTGGAGGTGGAGCTGAATCCCGTTTTTCACCGAGACAGTGAAAAACGATCAGACTCGAAGGTTTAGTGTGGTGGAACTGAAATTCGTATCATTTATGATCGCTTTTGCGGTTTTCTGAGCAGGAAGCGTCGCGCTGGCGATGCCGAAGCATCGGCGAGCGGCGGTGACGCCCTTCAGAGAACCGCAAAAGCGACCTTTCCTGCGCCTTTGCAAGTCCCACGGATGTCGTTGCGAGCGCTTTGTGATCCCCCACATCACAGCAGCCGTCGCGCCTAACCGTGTAACACGCAAAGACGTCATAAATGATACGAATTTCAGTTCCACCACACGAGAAGAAAGTTTTTTCAATGAAGGTTCTTGTAATCGGTTCGGGCGGGCGCGAGCACGCACTTTGTTGGTCTCTTGCGAAGTCTCCGCTCTGCAGCGAGTTGTATTGCGCACCGGGCAATGCGGGCATCGCATCGCTTGCGACCTGCGTCGCCATCGGCGCCGAGGACGTAGAGGCTATCGCCAATTATTGTGGCGAAAACAAGATCGATTTCGTCGTTGTCGGCCCCGAAGGCCCCCTGGTTCTGGGATTGGTCGACCGCCTGACCGCCCTCGGCATCAAATCTTTTGGCCCCTCCGCCGCAGCAGCCGCGCTTGAGGGCTCCAAGGGCTTCATGAAGGACATCTGCGCAAAGTACGACGTGCCCACGGCCGCCTACGGCCGCTTTCGCGATACGGAGTCGGCCAAGGCCTTCATCCGGCAACAAGGCGCACCGATCGTGGTCAAGACCGACGGTCTGGCCGCCGGCAAGGGTGTGATTATCGCCGAGACGATCGCGCAAGCCGAGCAGGCCGTCGATGCGGCCATGACCGACGCGGTCTTTGGCGACGCAGGCGCGGAACTGGTGATCGAAGAATTCATGACAGGTGAAGAAGCCAGCTTTTTCGTGCTGACCGACGGACTTTCGGTGCTTTCTCTTCTCTCCGCGCAGGATCACAAGCGTGTCGGAGACGGCGATACCGGGCTCAACACCGGCGGCATGGGCGCTTATGCCCCCGCGCCGGTCCTGACGCCGGATCTGGAAAAGCAGGTCCTGGCCGAGATCATAAAACCGACGATTGACGGTCTGCGCGCGGAAGGAAAACCCTACACCGGGGTGCTCTATGCCGGCTTGATGCTGACCCCGGACGGACCGAAGCTGATTGAATACAATGTGCGGTTCGGCGACCCGGAGTGCCAGGTGCTGATGCTGCTGCTGGACTCCGATATCCTGCCCGCGCTGATCGCAACGCATGACGGCACCCTGGAACAGGCGGAGCTGCAATGGCATCAGGAAACGGCCCTGACCGTCGTCATGGCCGCCCAGGGTTACCCCGGCAGTTACAGCAAGGGCGACGAAATCCGTGGTCTGACCGAGGCCGGAGCGGAAGAGGGCGTGGTTGTGTTCCATGCCGGCACCAAGGCCGGTGAGGCCGGTGAAGTCCTCGCCAACGGCGGACGTGTCCTCAACGTTACGGCCAAGGCGCCAGATATCGCAAAGGCGCAGGCACGCGCCTATGCGGCAGTCGACCGTTTGGACTGGCCAGGCGGTTTCTGCCGCCGAGACATCGGCTGGCGGGCCATCAAGCGGGCGTAAACTGCGCCTGAGTTAAGGCTTGTTCGGATGACGGAACCGGTCTCTCGGGATTTCGGCAATCGCGGTGATCTCCACCATGAGTCTCGGGTCGTAGAGCCGCGAGACCTCGACGGTCGTCGTCACCGGGTAGGGTTCGGCGAAGTATTGCTTCCGCACCGCGCCCGAGGCCATGAAGGCCTCGATATCCGTCACGTACTGCGTGAGTGAGACAATATCGGCCATGGTACCGCCGACATGGGTAAGCACCGCCGAAATGTTACTCAGGGTTTGCCCGACCTGGGCCTGCATATCGCCCTGTCCGACGACTTCGCCGGCGGGATTCAGCGACACCTGACCTTTCAGATAAAGCGTCTGCCCCTCGCCCTGGACAACGCCCATGGAAAAAGCACCGAAGGGTGCCCAGACATTCGGTGGATTGAAGCTTTCGATCATCGCAGCCGTTTCCTTGTTGCAAAGAACGCTTGTCTACTCGGTCGTCTTAAAAAGGCTATCGCCGCGACTTGAAAAAATCGCGCAGAATCTCCGCACAGGCGGTCTCCTCCATCCCGCCTATCACTTCGGGACGGTGGTGGCAGGTCGGCTGCTCGAAGAAACGGGGACCGTGATCGACGCCGCCACCTTTCGGATCGTAAGCGCCGAAATAAACCCGGCGGAGGCGCGCAAAGGAAATCGCCGCCGCGCACATGGCACAAGGCTCCAGGGTCACGTAAAGATCGGTTTGCTCCAATCTCGTCTGCCCCAGTTTTTCAGCGGCCTCGCGAATGACAAGCAGTTCGGCGTGGGCCGTGGGGTCATGCCGGGTCTCGACCAGATTATGTCCCTCCGCAAGCAGGTCACCGCTCTTCCCGTCCACAAGTACGGCACCGACCGGGACCTCGCCCGCCGCCGCGGCCGTACGTGCCAGAGCCAACGCCCTGCGCATGGGACTTGCCTGCTTCAGGGGCATGTCACGGACCTATCGCTTTTCAAACCGCGCGTCCAAGACTGTCACGTCCCGCCATCGCGGCGCTTCATGGCTTTCGGCTTCGAACCCGCCTGCTCGGCCCGCATCTGAATTTGCCGGGCGCGATCGAGATAACCTGCAAGCTGCCCAAACTGCTGCTCCCAGAACTTACGGTGCTTGCCGATCCACTTATCGACGGACATCAGAGGTTCCGGCTGCAGGCTGCAGCGCCGCCACTGCGCATCGGTTTCGCGCCGGACCAGACCGGCCTTTTCGAGCACCTTCAGATGCCGGGAAATAGCCGGCGCCGAAATATCGAAAGGGGCTGCGAGTTCACCCACGGGCGCTTTACCTTTGGCCAGGCGTTCCAGAATAGCCCGCCGCGTCGGGTCTGCCAGGGCTGCAAAGGTCTGACTCAAAGGATCTGTCGATGGCATTATTTAACGCTGTCCTTAATTAACGTTAATGCTAATTATAGTCTTTTCCGGGTTTGGTCAAGATGAAGGCGCTGCACTCAGGAGCGTGAGAGGCAAAGCGCGCTATTGCTCCGGCCTGCCGGCGCGCCTACATTCGCGCCATGTCCGACAATCTCTTCTCGAACCGGCCCGTCGTGGGCCTCACCCTGGATTCCGAAGACGCCGGTGGCTGGTCGAAGTTTCCCTGGTACGCGCTGCGGCAGAACTACTGCGACGCCGTCGTGAACGCGGGCGGTCTGCCGGTCGCTCTGCCCCACGAACCAGGTCTCGCCGAACACTATCTTGCGCAGCTAGACGGCCTGATCGTGACGGGCGGCGCTTTCGACGTCGACCCGGCCCTCTTCGGCGCCAACGCCCGGCATGAGACGGTGACCACCAAGACCCGGCGCACGGACTTTGAACTGGCCGTCACGCGCGGCGCTCTTGCGCGCGACATCCCGGTCCTGGGAATCTGTGGCGGCCAACAGCTCCTGAACGTGGTTCTGGGCGGTACGCTCATCCAGCACATTCCGGATGAGATCGCGGAACCTCTCGCCCACGAACAACCTAATCCGCGCGATGAGGCCGGGCATGAGGTGACACTGCTTGACGGCAGCCTCCTGCACCAGATCTGCCAGACCAGGATCCTCGCGGTGAACTCGGCGCACCATCAGGCCGTGAAGTCGGTTGGCCCGGAGGTCATCGTCAATGCAACGGCCAGTGACGGTCTGATCGAGGGCATCGAAGCACCGGCTTATCGTTTCTGTCTCGGGGTGCAGTGGCATCCGGAGTTCTCGATTTCCGCAGGCGACGACGCAATCCTGAAGGCCTTTATCAGCGCCAGCCGTGCGCGAGACGAAAGATACGCAATTCATGCCTAGCAAGAAACCAGGGGCTCGCAAGAAACCAACTCCAGGTGCGAAGTCCGGAACCGTACGCCCCAGCAAAACAAGTACGTACAAGAAAACTGCGCGCCCGCAAAACGCTGTTGCCAAAGCACCAAAGGACGACCAGCCCAGCGCCACCAAATCGCCAAAAGGCGAGCGCATCGCGAAGATCATCGCGCGCGCCGGGCTCTGTTCCCGCCGGGATGCGGAACGCTGGATTGCCGAGGGACGGGTGAAGCTCGACGGCAGAACACTCGATACCGCCGCCGTCGTCGTCACTCCGGATCAATCGATCGTCGTTGACGGCCAGCCCCTGCCCGCCCCGGAGCAGACCCGCGTCTGGCGCTTTCATAAACCCAAGGGCGTGATGACCACGCGCAAAGATCCGGAAGGCCGGCCAACGGTCTTCGACGGCCTGCCGCGCGATCTGCCACGCCTGGAGCCTGTCGGCCGTCTTGACTACAACTCGGAAGGCCTGCTGCTCTTCACCAACGATGGTGAACTCAAGCGTAAACTCGAACTGCCTTCCACCGGCTGGTCCCGCCGCTACCGGGTGCGGGTCCATGGCCGGGTCGATCCCGCTCAGATCAAGGCGCTGGAAAACGGCATCACGATCGAGGGCGTCAATTACGGCCCGATTCAAGCCCAGCTCGAGCATCAGGCGGCCAGCAACGCCTGGCTTGCCATGACCCTGCGCGAGGGAAAGAACCGGGAAATCCGAAGGATCTGCGAACACCTGGGCCTGACCGTCAACCGCCTGATCCGGGTCTCTTACGGCCCCTTTCAGCTGGGCGATCTGGAACCGGGCAAGATTGAAAGCATCCCGTCTCGCATTCTGCGCGACCAGCTGGGTGTCGAGAGCAGGGACTCCGAACCTGCATCCGCGGCGCCGGACAGGAAGCCGGCCCGCACGACCAGGCCTGCCCGCAGCAAGGTAGAGGCTGGACCGAAAGGCAAAGCGGGCGGCCAAAAACCAGGCACCACGAAAACGGGTCCGGGGCGAACAAGAGCCGGCCGACCCGCGGCAAAATCAAAACCGCACCCGCCCAAAGGCGCGACAGATCTCACCGATGTCACGGCCAGGAAAACGAAGAGCGGTGGGCGCAAAAGCGGCGCGAACAGCCGCAAGCTGAGCAGCAAAGCGGCCACGCGCACGTCAAAAACGCCTGCGGCACCAGCGAAGCGGGGAGGCAAAAATGCGAATCGTCGGCGGACGACATAGGGGACGGCCCATCGATGCACCGGACGGTCTTACCGTCCGGCCGACTGCGGACCGCACCCGGGAATCCATGTTCAACATTCTCTGCCAGGGCAAACTCGCCGAAGAGGGCAATCCGCTGATCGACGCGCAGGTGCTGGATGCCTTCGCGGGCACCGGGGCGCTGGGGCTCGAGGCGCTGTCCCGCGGCGCTGCCAAAGTCACCTTCCTGGAAAACCTCGCGGCTTCGCTCACCGCCTGCCGCGCGAACGTAAAATCACTGGGTGAGGAAAACGCCAGCGACGTCTTGCAAGCCGATGTGTTGCGCCCGCCACCCGCACGCGAAGCCTGCTCGATCATCCTGATGGATCCGCCCTACAATCAGGACCTGCCGCGCCCGGCGATCCTGGCCCTGGACGCTGCCGGCTGGATCGCGCCTGCAGCGCTCGTGGTCGTCGAATTGATGGCGCAGGAGTCCTTCGAAGTGCCAGAGGGCTTCGAAGAATTGGACAATCGAAAGTACGGAAAAGCCCGCTTGATCTTTCTGCGCAGGCTATAGGGCCGAGTGCACTTCAAAGACTGTCATCTGCCGCCTGCACGCGCCGCCGTAAATTCTCCGCCAGAAAGAACACCAGCGCCATAAAGCAGGCACCGGCGATATAGGGCCAGTCGGGTCCAATCTTCTGAAACAGGAATCCGGCCCAGAGCGGACCGACCACACGGGCGAGGCTGCTGGCCGCCTGCCCCATCCCCAGCGCCACACCGGCAATCTCGGGCCGGCTGAGCTGGGTGATCAGGCTTTGGATCGAGGGGTTGCCCAGACCGAAGCCCGCCGCAAGGCATGCAATGGCCAGTAAAACCTGGGTCACAGTCGTCGCACTGGGCACCAGGGACATGCCCACGCCCAGCAATATCGCCGAGAAGACGATCAGCCGAGCTTCGCCGAATCGCCGGGTCAGCGGGCCGAGTAATCCGGCCTGGAAGATCACCGCAACCACGCCCGCGAAAGCAAAGAGGTATCCGACCTCCCGCGCTTCCCAACCGAAGGCAACATCGGCCCAAAGCGCCAGGGTCGACTCCATATGGGCGAAGACAAAGCCGACCAAGAAGAGAATGACCGTCACCAGCGCGAGGTTCGGATAGTGCAGCGCACGCAGCGACGCTATGATCCGGTCCGCCAGCGACCGGCCCAGCGCGGACTTACGCGCCGCATCGGCGGCGGCCACGCGTTCTGCCTTGGAGCTGATCTTGTGGGATTCGGGCAGGAAAAACAGCGCAAAAAAGAAGGCCGTCATGGAAAAACTCGCTGCAAGAAGCGGCGGAAAAAAGTAATCCGGGCCGGTGGCAGCTTCATCGAACAGCATGGCCGTGACATTCAGCTCTGACAGATACCCGCCGAAGCTCGCGCCGACAATGAAGCTCATGGCGAAAGCAGCGCCCAGGATCCCCATGCCTCTCGCCCGGCGCTCAGGCGTCGTGATGTCCGCCACGTAGGCCGGGGCCGCAGAGAGATCGCCGCTCAGCGCACCCGCCAGAGCCCGCGCTGCCACCAGAACCCAAAAGGACTGCGCAAAGGCCAGCATCAGGAACGCGGTCGTGGTGGCGGCAAAGCTGATCAACAGGACCGGTTTACGGCCCCAGCGGTCACTCGCCCGGCCCCAGAGCGGCGCCGCAAAGAGCTGCATCAGCGAATAGCTCGCGATCATCACCGTGACTTCGAGCGGCGAGGCCTCCAGGCGCAAGGCCATGAAAGTCAGCAGCGGCACGATCAGGCCGAACCCGAGCAGGTCGATAAAAATACAGGTAAAGAGACGCGCCATAAGGGATTAACGGCGCCCGAAGAGTTTTTCGATGTCTGCGAGTTGCAGCTCGACATAAGTCGGGCGGCCGTGATTGCACTGCCCGGAATGCGGCGTCGCTTCCATCTGCCGCAGCAGTGCGTTCATCTCGTCCCCGTTGAGTTTGCGGCCTGCCCGAACCGAGCCGTGGCAGGCCATGGTCCCGCAAACATGCTCCAGCTTCTCGCGCAGCGCGAGAGCTTCGCCAAGTTCCGCCAGTTCGTCGGCCAGATCCCGCAAAAGGCCCTGAACATCAACCTCGCCCAGCAGCGCCGGAACCTCCCGCACCACGACGGCACCCGGGCCGAAAGCTTCAAGATGCAGGCCGAGTTCCGCCAGTTCCTCCGCGCGCGCGGTCAGGCGCTCGACCGCCGTTTCCTCCAACTCGATCACTTCGGGAATCAGCAGCATCTGGCGCGCAACGCCGGTCTTCTCCAGCTGCTCCTTCATGCGCTCGTAAACCAGGCGCTCGTGCGCCGCATGCTGATCGACGATCACAATGCCGTTGCGGGTCTGCGCGATGACATAGGTGCCGTGAAGCTGCGCGCGCGCCGCGCCCAGCGGATAGGCTTCAAGCCCCTCCTGCTCAGTTGTGCCGGCCGTACCGCCGCCAAAGTTGGGCGCGCCATCCTGCCCCTCGTAGTCCGGCATCGCCTGCGGTGACGTATTGGCGCCGGGCGCCGCATCGAACCCGGGCAACGGGGCATGATAGCCGGAAACCGTCTCCGACATGCCTGAAGGCAAGCGGCCAGCGCCCTGCCAGTTATAATTGCCCTGGAATTGCCGTGGCGCAGTGCTGACACCGGCACCCGGTGTAAAAGATCCCAGGGCCGCCGAGGCGACCGTGGTCGAGGCCCGGTGTCCGGCGGCGGCCAGGGCATGCTTACAGGCCCCAACGATCAGACCGCGCACCAGCCCCGCCTCCCGGAAGCGCACTTCGGTCTTCGCGGGATGCACATTGACGTCAACCATCTCTGCGGGCAGGTCCACGAACAAGGCGACAAGCGGATGGCGGTCACGCGCGAGAAAATCCTGATAGGCCCCCCGGACCGCGCCATGCAGCAGCTTGTCGCGCACAGGCCGGCCATTGACGAAGAGATACTGATGCTGAGCATTTCCCCGGTTCAGGGTCGGCAGGCCGATGTAGCCGGAAAGACGCACGCCTTCGCGTTCCGCTTCGATCGGCAACGCGTTGTCGGAGAATTCATGCCCCATCACCGCCGAGAGCCGCTTCAAACGGCTTTCGAAGAGATCTCCGCTGGCGGGTGCCAGGCGAATGATCCGGCGGTTCTCGTCAGAAAGTGTGAAGCCGATATCCGGATGCGCCATGGCGAGACGGTTGATGGCATCCTGAGCGTGGTTGATCTCGGTCCGCGCGGTCTTCAGGAACTTCAGGCGTGCCGGCGTCGCATAGAAGAGTTCCCGCACCTCAATGCGCGTGCCCGGCGCTTGCGCCGCGGGCACCGCGGGCAGAACGCTGCCGCCCTCGACGCTCAGGCTCCAACCCTCCTCGCTGCCCGGCGGGCGGCTGCTGACCGTCATGCGCGAAACGGCGCCGATCGAAGGCAGGGCCTCGCCGCGGAACCCCAGTGTCCTGATATGAACCAGATCGTCGGCGGGCAATTTCGAGGTCGCATGGCGTTCGACCGCCAGCATCAGCTCGCCCGCCGTCATGCCACAACCGTCGTCCACGACGGAGAGAAAAGCCCGGCCACCGTCGCGCATGACCACATCGATATGGCGCGCCCCGGCATCGATGGCGTTTTCGACCAGTTCCTTGACCGCGGCCGCCGGCCGTTCGATGACCTCGCCCGCCGCGATCTGATTGACCAGCGTGTTGGGCAGGCGGCGCAACACCCGGCGCTGGAGGCTTTCCGCTGCGCTCTGGTCGGTGGTCAGATTGATGTCTTGGTCAGCTGTGGTCATGTCGTCGCTTTACGCTGGAGCGGGCGTCCGAATCGCCTTGCCGCCGGGGAACGTAAAACTAACAGGGAAGCAGGCGGCCAAAAAGCCGTTTCCTGCTCAGAAACGATAAGGGCCAGCGCATTCCCAGCACTGGCCCTTGCCGTATGGAAAGCTGTTTGCGTTAAACGATCACGAACTGCCGTCCGGCGCCGCGCGGGTGGCGGTGACATTGTCGGGGCGTCCCACCACCACGACGGTCAGGGCCTCCGGCTTGAAGAGTTCCGCCGCGACGCGCTGTGCCTGTTCCAAGGTGATCGCCTCGATGTAGCTGTTGCGCCGTTCGAGGTAATCGATACCGAGGCCCTGTATCTGCATACCCAGCATCATGCCCGCAATCCGGTCCGATCCGGAGAGGCGCAGCGGGAAGGATCCGGTCAGGAAGGTCTTGGCGTCGGCAAGATCCTGGGCGCTTGGCCCCTCCTCCGCCATCCGTTTCCACTCCGCTTTTATGATCTCCAGTGATTCCGACACCCGGGCGTTTTGCGTCGCAACGCCGCCGACCAGCAGAGCCGCATGATCCAGCGGGTTAAGATAGCTGTAGACCGAGTAAGCCAGACCGCGCTTCTCGCGAACCTCTTCATAGAGCCGTGAGGACATCCCCCCGCCACCCAGGATGTAATTCACCACATAGGCCGCGTAGTAGTCCGGGTCGCTGCGTTTCACACCCTGATGCCCGAAGGTGACCACGCTCTGCGGCAGGTTCTTGTCGACCACGATGACATCCCCGGTACCCGCGACCGCAACGTCGGGAACGATTGGCAAATCCGAGGTCGCCGGAAGTTCGCCGAAAGTACGGTCAAGCAGAACCGCAAGCTCTTCCGGCGTCACGCTGCCGATCACGGCGATCTTCAGCCGGTCCAGAGAGAAGCGTTCGCGCACCAGGGCACGCATATCCTCGACGGTGATCGCCGGGATGGTCTCAACGGTGCCTTCGCTCGACCGGCCATAAGGGTGATCGCCGAAGAAAAGCGTCCGAAGCGCCTTACCCGCGATCGCGTCCGGGGATTCCTTTTCCCGCTCCAGGCCGACCATGATCTGGCTGCGGATGCGCGCAACCGCCTCCTCGTCGAAACGGGGCGAGGTCAGGGCAAGGCGCGCCAGGTTAAAGGCCAGATCCTTGGTCTCGGCCAGGGTGCGCAGAGACCCGGAAAACTCATCACGGCCCGCGTTGAAGCTCAGTCCGATTGAGTTTTCATCCATCAGCCCGCGAAAACCCTGGGAGTCGAGTTCCCCGGCGCCTTCATCGATGAGCGCAGCCGTCATGGTCGAGAGCCCGGCCTTGTCGGCCGGATCCAAAGCGGCACCGCCCTTGAACGAGAACTCCATGGCAATGATAGGGTTGCGGTGATCCTGGACCAGCCAGGCCTCGATACCGCCCGGGCTGACCACCCGTTCGATTTCAACTGCGGCCGATACCGGCGCGGCGGCGACAAGCACCAGTGCGAAGCCAACCGCCAGTCCGGAGAGGGCTTTTTCCATTCTTGGCAGCACCGAGGACGCCGAGAGGTTTGAGAGTTTCATAAATCTATCCCGTTTCACGACGTCGGTTTCGGCAAGAGGAGGCCAGTCACGGAGCTTTCATCCCGGAAGACGGCGCGGGCGGCAGCCAGCACCTGCTCGAGGGTCACGCCGTCGATCAGATCCGGCCAGCTTTCGATCTCCTCGATCGTCCGGCCCGTGGCCAGAGAAATACCGATGATACGCGGCGCGGTTCCCAGATTATCACGGGCGTAGACCGACTCCGCGCGCTTGCGGCGCTTGGCCGACGCCAGTTCCTTGGCTGTTATGCCGTCCTTCAGAACAGCATCGATTTCAGCACGCAATGCCGCTTCCAGCGTCTCAAGCTCAACACCCGGCTGCGGTGAGGCATAAAAGTTGAAATCACTCAGATCCAACGCGCTCGCGCTATAGCGGCTGCCGACCGAAACCGCGAGCTTTTTGTCGACCACGAGCGATTTGTAGAGCCGGCTGGTGGACCCGCCGCTCAAGACTTCATCCAGCACCTGCAATGCATAGGCATGCTCGGTCGCGCCTCTGCGGTAGCTGGGGGCCAGATAGGTCACGGCAAGCAGGGGCTGGCGGACTCTGGGGCTCTCATGGATCACCCGGCGCGCAGAGGTCTGCGGGGGCTCTTCAATCCGCACCCGCTCCGGCACATCACGCGCCGGGATAACGCCGTAGTATTTCTCCGCGAGTGGCCGGACCTCCTCAGCCGTTACATCACCGGCGACGATCAGAATTGCGTTGTTCGGGGCGTACCACTTGCGATAAAAGGCCAGAGCGGTCTCGGTGTTCAAGGCCTCGATCTCATGCTGCCAGCCAATGACCGGCAGACGGTAAGGATGGTTCAGATAGAGCGCGGCCTGCATCGTCTCGAAGAGTTTTGCGCTTGGATTGTTGTCGGTCCGGCTGCGCCGCTCCTCGACCACCACATCGCGCTCCGACGCCACGACCTCATCGGTCAGAACCAGGTTGGTCATCCGATCCGCCTCATGCTTCATCATGATTTCCAGGCGGTCGCGCGCGATGGTTTGGAAGTAGGCAGTGTAATCCTGGCTGGTAAAGGCGTTCTCACGTCCGCCGTTCAGCTGAATGATCTGGGAAAACTCACCCGGCGCCAGCGTCTTGGTGCCTTTGAAGAGCAGATGCTCCAGGAAGTGGGCATTGCCGGACTCGCCCGCGGACTCGTCCGCTGCGCCGACCTTGTACCAAACCATATGGGTGACGATCGGTGCCCGGTGGTTCGGCACCACCACCACCTGCATCCCGTTATCCAAAGTGAAGGTTTCCGGATCGAAGACCCGGGCGGCAGCCTGTCCGGCCATCCAAACAATGGCACTCAGAACGGCGAAAGACAGCGCCAGAACTTGAAGCCAGGAGGGAAGTCGGAGCGGCGTCGAGCGTAAAGTTGGGGGCATGGCTTTCCCGGAAAAAAAGCGAATGAAAGGGCGAGGTCGACCGGTATCAGGTTAGCGAATTATGGTTAATATGGCGTTTACTTTCAGCGCCTCAAGCTAAGGCTCAAAGTCAAAGCATCACATATGCTTGAATTCTACCACGTCAATGCGAATGGCTTGCATGAAAAGGCCCCTAAATCAAAACGCCGGACCCCAACAGGCCGGAAATCAAAACGTAAGAGGATCAAGGGACTGGGCAGTGCACAAAGAAAAAGCCAGCCCAACGCAAAGTCGGGCTGGCCTTGTAGCTTTACAGCTAAACTGCCGAGGGCAGCATGCTCGGCGCCTAAAAGATGCCTTCCAGGAAGGCTTTCTCTTCGCGGACAATTGTCGGGGTCTCACCGGATGTCACAGACCGCCCCAGCGCGGCGTTCTCGCGGATCCGCTGAGATTCGCCTTCCGCATCGATCACCTCGCCCGGCGGCGGCTGGTCCCGCCAGAACACCAGGTCATTGACGAAACTCTCATTTTCCTCGTTCAGGCGGCCAGTTTCGCGGTCTACGATCTGACGAATATCGGGCTCAGCCTTATCGGCACCCGCGGCCATCAGAAGTGAACGCTCGCCGAGCGACCGGCCATCCGCAGGAATACGCTCATCCAAAGTCGGACCGGCGGCATTGTCAGCCCGGAAGACGGCACGTTTCGCCTGGTCCTGCGCGGAGCCTTCCTGGGGCCGCACCGCGCCGGGCTCAGGTGGCCGCAGCGTAAATTCCGGCGGCAAACTCAAAGGCGCACGGGACACCACGCGGAACTCGTCCGGCGACTGCTTATTCAGCCCCAGCTCGGAGCGGACATTTTCGCAGGCGGTTAGCGACAGCGCCGCGCCAGCCAGGCAGAAAATGCGGAATGATTTTGTCAGAAACATAACGTTCCTCCCACTATAGCCTTTTGCGTTTGCCTTGGGCCACGAGGCCTGAAAATTTGCGTTCGCAATCAGCTCTATGCCGATCGAGAGGCAGCGAATTTTAAGTCAAATCAAACGCAATCTGCTTTAATCCTTACCTTTTACCCTCACTGACGCCGCCAAACAAGCTGGCAAACATCAGGACCGCGACACCCAGGAAGATCGCGGTGTCGGCAACATTGAAAGCCGGCCAGTGCCAGCCGGCCAGGTGGAAGTCCAGAAAGTCCACCACCATGCCGATCCGAAGCCGGTCGATCACATTGCCGATAGCACCGCCGACCACCAGACCCACGGCAAGGGCATTGGCCTTGTGATCCTGTCCATGCAGCCAAACCAGCAGAGCAATCACGATGACGGCAGCCACAGCACTCAGAATGTAAGGCATTATGGCTGCGTCATTGCCGAAAAGGCCGAAGCTGACCCCCCGGTTAAACGCCAGAACGATGTTGAAAAAGCCCGTGATTTCAAAGGTCTGGACCGGCTGCATCACGACTTCAAGGATCAGCCACTTTGTGAACTGATCGAGAGCGCACACAACGATAGCCAGAATGGCGGTTAGCTTATACATCTGGCTCATCCGGGGGATATACCAACACTCAAACCCTATTCAGTACTCCGGTTCTCGGGGCCCCTATTCAGCAGCCGCACCGTAATGCTGGACCGCATCGGCGCAGCGCGCACAGGTTCCCGGCGCAGTGTCGAAGCTTCCGACCTCGGGAAGGATTTTCCAGCAGCGCTCGCACTTCCCGCCCTCCGCCATTTCCACCTTCACACCTACGCCAGCCACGTCTTCCAGAGTGAAGGCGTCTTCCGGCGGGGTGCCCGCGACCAAAGCCAGGTCAGATGTAATGGCGATATCCGCCATATCAACCGTCCTTACGGCTTCCATCAGTTCGGGGCGACCGATCGTCACGACAGGCTTGGCCTGAAGGCTTGATCCCAGGCGTTTGCCGGCCCGTTCCAGCTCGATCGCGCCGGTTACGACACGGCGAACTTCGCGGATTGCAGACCACTTTTCCGCCAGCGCGGCATCGTGCCACTCGGCGGGCACATCCGGGAAGAGCCGCAGATGTACGCTCTCCTCGGGTCCGGTTCCCCGCGCCAGCCAGGCTTCCTCCGCCGTGAAGCAGATGATCGGCGCCAGCCACGTCACCAGGCAGTTGAAGGCATGGTCGATGACGCTACGGCAGGCCCGGCGCTGCTGGGAATCCGGACGGTCGCAGTAAAGCGTGTCTTTGCGGATATCGAAGTAAAACGCCGAGAGGTCGACCGCGCAGAAGTTATGCAGGCTCTTGTAAAGGTCATGGAAGTCATAGCCTTCGCAGCCCTTGCGCACCTGACGGTCCAGTTCGTTGAGCCTGTGCAGCACCCAGCGCTCCAGCTCCGGCATCTCTTCCGCGGGCAGGCGCTCTTCTTCGGAGAAGCCTTCCAACGCACCCAGCATGAAGCGAAGAGTATTGCGCAGACGGCGGTAGGCATCGACCTGATAGCGCAGAATCTTGGGACCCACCCGCAGATCGGCGGTGTAGTCGGACGCCACGACCCAAAGACGGATGATATCCGCGCCGCTTTCATTCATGACGTCCTGCGGATCGATGCCGTTCCCGAGGGACTTGGACATCTTATGCCCCTTCTCATCCATCAGGAAGCCATGGGTCAGGACCGCATCGTAGGGTGCGCGTCCGCGCGTGCCGGAAGATTCCAGCAGCGACGACTGGAACCAGCCGCGATGCTGATCGGAACCCTCGAGATAGAGCGACGCCGGCCATTGCAGTTCGGGCCGGGCTTCCAGCACGAACGAGTGCGTGCAGCCGGAATCGAACCAGACCTCGACCACGTCGGTGATCTGCTCGTAGTCCTCGGCGTTGTAGTCGTTGCCGAGGAAGCGCGAGGGATCGCTGTTGAACCAGGCATCGCCGCCCTCTTCCTCGAAAGCCTTCGCCACCCGCTCGACGACGGCAGCGTCGCGCAAGGGTTCGCCGCTGGCCTTCTCGACGAAGATCGGCAGAGGCACACCCCAGAGCCGCTGACGGGACACGCACCAGTCCGGCCGGTTCTCGACCATGGACAGCAGGCGGGTCCGGCCTGACGCAGGCACGAAAGTGGTGTTCTCGATGGCCTTGACCGCATTCTTCTGCAGGTCGTTGGTCTCCATCGAAATAAACCATTGCGGCGTATTGCGGAAGATCAGCGGAGCTTTGGAGCGCCAGGAATGGGGATAGCTGTGGCGCAGGCTGCCCTTGGCAATCAGGGAACCGGACTCCATCAGGGCCCCGATCACCTTGCCGTTGGCGTCGCCTTCCTTGCCTTCACTTGTATAGACAACTGAACCTGCAAAGAGCGGGACGTGTGCAAAGAAGCTGCCGTCCGCGTCCACGGTCTGGGGAATCTCGAGGCCGTTGGCCTTGCCCAGTTCAAAGTCGTCCGCGCCGTGCCCCGGCGCAATATGCACAAACCCGGTGCCCGCTTCCGTGGTGACGAAGTCGCCGTTCAGAACCGGCGCGCCCGCGTCATAGCCGGCGGAAGCAAGGGGATGATCACAGCGCAGGCCCAAAAGCTCGGAACCGACACCCTGCCAGAAGACCTCATGCTCGGTGATTTCGCACTTTTCAGCGAAGGCTTCGTAAAGCTCTTTCGCCAGCAACAGCTTCTCACCGACCTTGGCGCGGCTCTTCTCGCCGACAGCCTTGACCTCGACCCCGATGTAATCGAACTCGGGCCCACAGGCGACTGCGCGGTTGCCGGGGATGGTCCAGGGCGTCGTGGTCCAGATGACGACCGAAGCGCCCTTCAGATTGTCCGGGCCCTCGACGACCGGGAAGCGGACCCAGATGGTCGGCGATTTGTGATCGTGATACTCGACCTCGGCGTCGGCCAGCGCGGTCTTCTCCACCACCGACCAAAGCACCGGCTTGGCCCCGGCATAGAGGCCGCCATTCATCAGAAACTTGCCGATCTCGCGCACAATCTGGGCTTCGGCGGCAAAGTTCATGGTGGTGTAAGGCTCTTCCCAGTCGCCCTCAACGCCCAGCCGCTTGAACTCCTGGGTCTGGATCTTAACCCATTTTTCGGCGAATTCCCGGCATTCACGGCGGAATTCGAGGACCGGAACCTCATCCTTGTCCTGTCCGCGCTCCCGGTAGCCTTCTTCGATCTTCCACTCAATCGGCAAGCCGTGGCAATCCCAGCCCGGCACGTAATGGGCGTCCTTGCCCAGCATCTGCTGAGAGCGGTTGATGATATCCTTCAGCACCTTGTTCAGGGCATGCCCCATGTGGAGGTGGCCGTTGGCATAGGGCGGTCCATCATGAAGAATGAACTTCTCGCGCCCCTTGGACTCCTCGCGCAGCCGCTTGAAGAGGCCAATTTCCTCCCAGCGCGCAAGGATTTCGGGTTCGCGTTTCGGCAGGCCGGCACGCATCGGAAAATCCGTGCGCGGCAGGAATACGGTTGATTTGTAGTCAACGCTCATCGCGAGACTCTCTCTTGTTGCATCATCGAAAAGTAGCTGCCGGCGCAGGCGGCAAACCGGACTTCCCTGGCTTTTACGCCGGGATTTCGGCCAGTCGGAGGCGCGCCTGCTCGCAGTCGGAGGTGATTTGTGCCTTTAAACTGTCCAGGCCGTCAAACTTCTTTTCCCCGCGCAGGAATTCGACCAACTGGACCCGGAGAAAGCGGCCATAGAGATCTTCGTTAAAATCGAAAAGATGAACCTCGAGCTGAACCCTGCTGCCGTCCACAGTCGGCCGCCGCCCCAGGTTCGCAATGCCATCGACCCAACGATAGACATCGCCGACAGCATCGCCGCCTTCTCTCATGCCCGCGCGCACGGCGTAAACCCCGAGGCTGGGGTGCATATAGGCTTCCATGGAAATATTGGCGGTCGGGAAGCCTATGGTACGGCCCCGCTTGTCGCCGTGAAGGATCATTCCATCGACCTCCCAGGGCCGCCCCAACAGCGCTGCTGCGCCGGCCAGATCACCGGCTCTCAGGCATTCCCGGATCCGCGACGAGGAGTAAATCTCGGCATCGTCCGTCTTCACCACCTCGGTAACCGTGACGCCGAAACCAAGCTCGGCGCCCCGCTCCGTCAAGAGCGCGGCATTGCCGCTGCGCTTGTGGCCGAAGCAAAAATCCCAGCCCACCACGATGTGACGTGCGCCCAGATCGGACTGGAGGACAGAAGTCATGAAGTCCTCGGCGCTGCGCCTGGAAAACTCCGGCGTGAAGTCCAGGACGAAGACGTGATCAACACCCACGGCCTTGAGGGCCTCGACCTTTGCCGGCAGGGGCGTCAGACGAAAAGGCGGCAGGTTGGGTTGGAAGACGGAGCGCGGGTGCGGCTCGAAGGTCAGAACCGCAAGCGGCGCGTCCAGTCGCTCTGCGATCGCGCGCGCCTGAGCCAACACGGCCTGGTGCCCCAAATGCACACCGTCGAAGTTCCCGATTGCGACCACCGCACCGCGGGCCTCCGCCGGTACACTCCTGGAACTGTGAAATATCGTCATTCGCCTTGTCCGCTTCCGGTTATCGCCCCGGATTGCCACAAACCCGCCGAAACCGCCACTGATTTAGGTCCGCTCAGCTCTAACACTGCTCCCGCGCCACGGAAGATGGCCCGCGGATGGACCATAACGCGGACGATGGGCAGTGGATACAGGCAGAGGAAAGGGAATGGATGAGAGCTTTTTCAGTCGCGGATCACTCGAACAGGAACAATCCCTTAAAGCCGCGACCCTGTAACTTCGCCAACGCTGGAGCGCCCGACGATTCGGATTTGTCGCTCAGGCCGCTTCCACATCGGCGCGGCGGCTTACCATCAGCATGGCATCACCATCGATGACAACCTTGTCCTCGACGCTACAGACCGTATCAAAGGTGACCTGGCACTTTACCTCATTGATCTCGCGAATCGTCACGCGGGCCGTCACCGTATCGCCCGCTCTTACCGCCGCTCTGAAGCGCAGGTTCTGACTCATGTATATACAACCGGGGCCTGGCAGTTTGGTGCCAAAGACCGTTGAGACAAAACTTGCGGAAAGCATACCGTGGGCGATGCGATCGCCGAACATGGTCTTGTTCGCGAAGTTTGCGTCCAGATGTACGGGATTCGTGTCGCCGGAAATCCCCGCAAACATAACAATATCGGCGTCTGTCACCGTCTTTGCGAAAATCGCGGTCATACCCACGCTCAGATCTTCCAGGTAATACCCGTGTTTCTCTCGCATAGCTTTATCCAAAGTTTGGCAGCAGAGGCTGCACTCTCACAAACGAAATATTATTACGTAAATCTTTTTTGTAACGTAACTTTACGAAAGACAATCTAGTACCAAAGGTAACAAGACTGCAACCATCTTTTCGCACCTGCACAATTTTATTGTCGTGGCAGGCTTCAAAGCGCGAGAATGGCGGCGCAATCCCCAAAGAATAACCCTCGAGGATTGGGTTTCCCTTAACGCAGGCATGAGACAGAAACCAGTGGGCATCTCAAGCCAGTCTTCTGCGGCTTCAAGGCTGTTTTCCCTTCCTCGACTCGCACGGCCCGTCTTCTACGACAGCCGGAACCCCATGAGACTCAATCGGCAGGAGTGCTGAGTTTCAATGATCAAGCCACATTGAGCGCTCCCCCATCGCACTGCAGCAAAACCACAGCTGCATTCAAACCGAAGGACGAGGCGCCAATGCGGTCGCCCGCCTGAAAAGAAGGCCGTTTCAGCCGTCAAAAAGATGGTTCAAGCGCTCCTTTGCCGCCGCGTCGAACCCGACGACGACCTCGTCCGCGACCTCGAAGACCGGGCGCTTGATCAGGGTCGGGTGTTCCAGCATCAGCTTCTTCACTCTCCCCTCGTCGAGATCCTCCCGCTCCGCTTCCGGGAGTTTGCGCCAGGTGGTGCCACGCCGGTTCAATAGCTTTTCCCAGCCTGCGGACTGTAACCATCTTGTGACCTCGGCCTCACCCAATCCGTCGGCGCGCAGGTCATGAAAGCTGTGTTCGCGCTCCTGGGCTTTGAGTGCTTTGAGTGCATTCCGGCAGGTGTCGCAATTCTTGATTCCGTAGACAGTAATCATTGAGAAAACCTTGTTTTGGGCGGGTTTTAGGCAGGTGCGATTCGCATGAGGCAAACAGCATTCCGTACGCCGAGGAAACAAGCAAGTCGCTTGGCACAGGGATTTTCGGCGCCCCCTCGATAGCTTGTTCAGGCCTCTTTCAGAATAGAGATACCGCAAGTGTACGTTCTTGTATTGCGTCCGTACGGCACCAGATTCAAGTTACAATGAGGTGCCGACACAAAAGCAGTACTGGACTTTTACACTCGAAGCATGATTCAAGTTAAGATGTTGGATATAATGCGATTCGCCGCCCGGCAAACCAGATTTCATCAGACCACATTTATTGGGCAGGTACATTGTTTTTGCAGCGATTGAAATTACCACAGGCCCTCTCGGCGGTACGTAACAACGCCGGCTTTCAAGCCCGTCATGGAGATGGAACGCAGAGCGATATGAAACCGACCCGCAGCAGGGCAAACTGGCTGTTTTTTAGGCAGTGGTTGCGCAATCCCTTTTCGATCGGCGCGGTGATGCCAAGCGGCCGGGAGTTGGCCAATGCCATGGCAGACGCCAGTGACAGTAACTCCGGCCGCTTTGTCGTTGAGCTCGGTGGTGGAACCGGCAATATTACCCAGGCACTGCTGGACAGCGGCCTTCCCGCAGAGCAGCTGATTGTGATCGAGCGCGACCGGCGGCTTTACCGGGTTTTGGCCGCACGCTTTCCCGAGATACGCATTTTGAACATGGATGCCGTGCAGGCGCTCGAAGTGCTCGATGAAGAATGCCACGGCAAAGTCGGATCCGTTGTCTCCGGCCTGCCGCTCCTCTCGATGCCACCGGATTTCCAGGAGCAGCTGCTGGCGGAAAGCTTCAAGCTGCTGGGCAAAAACGGCGACTTTATCCAGTTCACCTACGGACCGGTCTCGCCCGTCTCTCAACGGCGGCTCGGAAAGCTCGGACTGCGCGCTCAAAAGGTATCTCGTGCCCGGCTGAACATTCCGCCCGCGTCCGTATGGCGCTTCGTCCGCATCAGCGAATGGCTCCAGGCCTCGCGCGATGCCGCGCAGCGCAAGCAAAATCGCGCTGCCAATGCGGCATAGTCGAACCACGAAACATCCGCCACGGCGGCTTGCTTCATAACGCCGCGTCCGACTGCCGTTCAGCGCCGTAGTCTGCAGGCGAAACCAATGGCCTCCCCGAAAGCGCTGCTGAAGCACCTGCGGCTGTTTTAGCCAACCTGTTCAGCCATTCTATTGACCGGTCTATCCGACTCGCCGGCATTCGAGCCGCGCGAACAAGCCGCAGTTCCTTGACCGGATCCATCGGGCGACGGCCAAAGGACTGCCGAACACGCTCGGCGAAACCTGGCCGGCTCGAAAGTTTGTCAGGCGTAGCGAGTTGGCTTGGCGTTGAAAAGCGCTAGGCGTTGAGAGTCTGGCCGCACGGCTGCTCGGGCTGAACCGAAATCTGGTCTTTGTCGGTGGCCACGATGGAGCGCGGGGCGTTGTTCACGCGGTCCCAATGGGCATGGGTGACACCTTGCGCGATGAGGGCTGCTTTGACTTCCCGCCAAATCTCCGGCGTGACCTGTCCATTGCCGCCGATCAACTCGGCCCAGTCCCCGCGCCGGTTTACCGTGCAGGAAAAATCATATTCATCACCATGTCCGGAAAATTTCCGGCCCGCTCTGATAACCCCGGTCACCCACTCAATCTCTGCTGCCATCGTCTTCTCTGCGTCTCTCGAATTCATGCCCCGACGAACCGGCCTGCGGCGGATCTGGGGCGGCGTTTGGATGAGCAGTCAGTTTGCGTGGGGGAGATTAACCAAGGCTTTCGTCAGCGGTGGCAAACTTGTGTCAAAACGGCATGAAAAGTTGCTCCGCACAGGGAGCCAGCAACCGCTATTCGTGCGAAGCGGCTGGCACTGCATTTTTTTGACGGGAGTTGCGCCCTAAGCGCCTGGAATTGAATGGTGCGCCTGAGCCAACAGACCTAGAACCCATTCTTGAGGTTTTGGAGGAATGGGGTGAGCAGCTCAAGCACGTTGATATTGCCGCAGTTTTAGAATCTGGAGATAAGTCTGAACCGGAATCGAGCGAGAGCGAACTTGATCCACCCGAGTCTGAGCCTTCAGCAGCCACCTCTGGCCCTGAACCCGGAGGGCCGGCGTAATGATCAACGAAAAGAAAAGCGTTTTGCGGGACTCGTTTGGAGCCGCTGCCGCAGGTGGCGTGCGAGCGACACAGACCGAGCCGCGAAAGAAGAATGACCGGCCTGTCTATGTAAGCTTGCGGGTGACACCGGAAGAAAAGGCCCGATTGCAACGCGACGCCGCAGGATTGTCGATCAGCGCCTATGTGCGGGACCGGCTATTTGGTGCTGCTGTCTGCTCCAGAATGACAAAGGGCAAGTTTCCGGTGAAGGACCACGAAGCACTGGCCAAGGTGCTCCGGGCCCTGGGTCGCTCTGGGACAGCTCAGAACTACCAACTGCTGTCCCTGGCAGTTGCGGATGGCACGCTCATTTTAGACGAAGAAAGCAACCTCGCCCTTCGCCAGGTCTGCGCTGACATCGCTGCCATCCGGCGCGATCTGATTACGGCCCTCGGTCTGAAAGCGGGGCCGTAATGATCTTTGTCGGCAATCAGCGCGGCGGCGGGCGTGATCTGGCCCGGCATCTGATGAAAGACGAGAACGAGCGCGTTGTCGTGCATGAGGTTCGGGGCTTTGCCTCCAGCGACCTTGACGGCGCATTTCAGGAATCCTACGCCATCAGCCGGGGTACACGCTGCAAACAGCATCTTTACTCGCTGAGCCTAAACCCGCCGATGGAGGCCGATCCTTCGCCTGAACTCTTGATCGCCACAGTGAATCGGGCTGAAGAGCGCCTCGGTCTCTCCGACCAACCCCGAGCCATCGTCTTTCATGAAAAGCGCGGCATGGATGGAAAAATCCGCCGCCACGCTCATGCTGTGTGGTGCCGGATCGACACCGATAGGATGCGGGCGGTGCAGATGTCCTATGATCGTCCCAAGCTGCAAAGCTTAAGCCGGGAACTCTATATCGAACATGGCTGGACCATGCCACGCGGCTTCGTGCACGCGAAAGAGAGCAATCCGCGCAACTACTCTCTGGCCGAATGGCAGCAAGCCAAACGCGCCAAAAAGCACCCGGCTGAGCTTAAAGGTGTGTTTCAGGACTGTTGGGCGATCTCGGACTCACAAGTAAGTTTCGCCAATGCCTTGAAAGAGCATGGCTACATTCTGGCCCGTGGCGACCGCCGCGGCGTGGTCGCGGTCGATCATAAGGGCGAGGCCTACTCAATCCGCCAGTATGTTGGGATTCCGCCCAAACAGGTGCGCGGACGGATCGAAGACATGGACAGCCTGCCGGACAGGGCCATGGCGCACTACAAGGCGGCTAAGATCGTTACCGACCGATTGCGCGAGCTACAGGCTGAGCAAAACCGCCTGGCTATTAAGAAACTGCGGTGTATGTCCGATGAGCGCCGCCGCAAGCAAATAGCCCAGCGTGACTACGCACTGCGTATGCTGGAGCGCCAGAAGGTCCGGCAAGAAACGGAAAATCAGCAAAGGCAAACGCTGATCAAAACAGGCTGGCGTGGCCTGCTCCAGCGGATCACGGGTAAACGCCGAAAGATCGAAGCGGAAAACCGCGACGCTGCCAACGCAGCAAGGCAGCGAGATACCGCCGAACGCACTGCATTGGCCGCATTGCAACGGGACGCCCGGCAAGAGCTGTTGAAACGGGCAAAAGCGGAAAATGTCTCCCACAAAGCCGTGCTCAAGGAGTTGCGCGAAGATTCTCGGCAGATAGAAGCACCCAAACCGGCGCTTCCCAACCCGGCCCACGAAAAAGCTCGCGCCGCCTATGTTGAGGAGCAAAAGCGCGAAACCTCAAAGATCAGGAAGTGGCGAACGCCCACAGCAGAACGAAAGAAGCGCCGCAGATCGAGGCGGGACCGCGACGGGCCCTCCACAGGACGCTGATATCTCTCTGCAGGGGATAGCTTTTGGCGCAATCATACACAGCGATAGATCAGGTTGATTCCAGCGATGTTCGTCTCGGAGTAATCGGCGGAGAGGTCGCGGGCGATGGCGTCATAATCGAGATAGAATTGCAGGCTTTCGGGGATTTCGCCGAACAGGCCTTCCTCCACGAAATGCACAGAGAGTTCTCTCAGACTGTTCAGTTCATAGAGGTCAATGTCGGGATCGTCCGCCGCTTGCTCATGGGAATAGCCGCATTCATCCACCGCGACGATATAGCGGATTTTATCATCATCACTCCAGCTTTCAGCAGCATCAAGAAAGGCTGCGAAGCTGGCTTGAGACAAATACCAAGCCTTAGCTAGTGCGGCGTCTATGTCCTCGCCGTCAATGAACTGGATTTCAAATTCTTCGACGGGTTCGCCGTGATCGTTTCGAAGCCTTCGGGACTCGGCGTTGAATTCATCGGCGGATTCAAAATAGAACCCGCAAGCCGATAGGTCGTAGGGTTGTGCGTATAGTTGGGTCATTGCTGCCTCTCTTGGTTTAGGGTTTCGACAGCGGAGAAACCTTCACTCCTCCGCGCATGAACCCTTGCCAAGCGGCGAGCGCCCTGAATCCAACAACAAAAAAGCCGGCGCCGATTTCTCGGCGCCGACCTTCAAGGGCGTTCGTTCAAGTTCCGGGGATTGTGAAGAGACCGGAATGTTAGCTCTGCCCGCCTGCTTTGCCGGCGCTGGCAGCGCTTATGTTTCGAAGCTCTTCACCATCTCCGGGTTTTGAAGCAAGCTTGAATCTTGGGTTTCGAGCGCGTCAAAACGCGCGAAAAAGTGTGGCGGGCAGGGTGGCCGCCTCAATACTCTGTTACGTTATGAGATGTTAGCTGTCCGGAACGAGTCAGCCGACATTTCGTATAAATTTATCGGCCTCACCAGGATGTACCTCGCGTTAGTGCAGTAGCAACTGACCTGGTCCCCAAGCGACGGAAGGAGCAATGGGATCACCAATGATCTATACGAGAATTCTTAGGCGTGAAGCGGGCTTTCAATGCTGTTTCGGAAGTCTTCAGTTCGCGGATAAAGGTGGACGTTAGAACGGATACCGGTTTGTCGGGATTTCTTTAAGTAGCCGCAGAGATCAGGTTTTGCTTTGATCAACAATGCCTTTGCGGCAGTGGAATCCATGCCTCAATACTTAATGGGCGAAGCCTTGCGCCAAATCGGGTCAGCCGCGTGCTGCAGATCTTTGACAAGGGTTTTTAGTGGCTTCCAGGCCTAAGTCGCTTAAACGTCAGTCAGGTTTTTCTTTCTGCGGCTTCTTCGATGCAACTTTTGCCACTGCTTCAATCATTTGAGCAATTGCTTTTGCACCTTCTGGCGTCTCATCCCAGAGCTCCCTCATACTGGACTGAACCTTCGCCCAAGACAGGTCTTCCCTCGCGACAGGAATGATTGCACGCGGTAACGCTACCCCCAATACCTTGCAGATTTGCACGACATTGAAACTGAAAGTCTTGAACTGACCTGCACAGATCCTGCCAGCCTGGCTTTGATGAACGCCAGAAATTCGGCTGATTTCTGCATTTGTGAGCTTTGAAAGCCTATGCTTGTTGGCGAGGTCACGTTTTACGTCACTTAATTGCTTGATTGTCGGCTTCATGCAAATTAGCATTACAATAAGCATGTGAATTTGCAAAGTTGAAAAATATGAAAGAGATCCGGTTTTATCGAGCCAGCGAAAAGCCATACGGGGTATTCAGCAATCTCTACAAACGCGAGATCGATTTCGAAGGCGAGGTCTTTGCTACTAGCGAGCATGCCTACCAAGCTGGAAAAGCGAGGAAACCTTTGGTGAAGAAGTGGCTCATGGATGCTCCATCGCCGTCGCTATTGGCAATGGCCGCCCACGGGCTCTACTACTGGGACGTGGCACCAGGATGGTCAAAGAACAAATTTGATCGCATGCGGGCGGTGCTCCGTGCCAAGTTCACTCAGCATGAAGATCTAAAGGAAACGCTACTCGGGACAGGTGATGCGCGTCTGGTAGAGAGCGCGACCGTGGATAACCCCGTCAATCGCCTATGGGGAGAAGTTAATGGTGTTGGAAAAAACACTCTTGGCATCATGCTAATGGAGCTGAGAACCGAGCTTCTTCGCAAGGAACACGAAGGCGAAGAGAAGCTCCACGCCGCGGAGTGAATGTTCAGGCAAGTATTTGGCGTGCGTATTCTGCACCGTGCTCCTTGAAGAGACCCCTTGCGCCTGCATATGCGCAATTTTCTGCAGCCAAGCGCTGACCAGCAATAATACCATCTGCAAGAGCTTCACCGGCAAGCTCACAAGTGCTCTGGTGATGTGTTAACAGCCAGTCTATCAAACCGACGCTTACCATATCGCCAGAACCGCAAGTGTCTTTGACAACACTGGCGGGCTTTGAGGCGAACCACCTGGTCCATGAACGATCTCGCACCTCGAGACCAGCGGCACTGTGAGTGACAATGCGAATGCAGTCGAAGTTACTTTGAGACAAGCGCTCACCCAAACGATCAACCGAATACTTTAGGATCGAAGTGCTCTCGATCGCTTGATCAAAAAGACTATCCTCTTCGATTGCAGAGGGCTCAAAATACACAACCGCACCTGCTTCGTGCGCTGTACGCATCGCGTCCAATACGCTTTCTGACAGTCTATCCGCATAAAAGAATCGACATTGCGTAATGGCTGGAACGGCTGACTCTAGTTCAAGCTGGTTAATGGTCTGATAGCCCGGATGTTTGGAGTTTGTCTCATGGCAAATGGAGTTGAAATCGTGTTTGCCGAGCAAGGTATCAAGCAAATGGTTCAACATCGGTGATCGCAGATTTGGCCTGCGGTTGATGTAGTCCGTGATCGCACCTGCTTCTGCAAATTCGTATATTAATCGTTCGGCAACTTGATCATCCCCAAGCGCAAGAACTGGCGCAACACATCGTTGCAGCATCGCCAGTGAAACGAGGACGTTGCCGCATGAGCCTCCGAGAGCTTCGTCGCCTAACGTCCCGTCCTCAAAAATCCGATCAAGTACCGTAAAGCCTGTCCCGGCTACGTCGATACGCGTATGTGGTTGGGCTTCGAAAGGATGCATGTTCATGTTATGTACCAATTTCAACTCGCTTGTCCAGCTTCAAAACATCAGGCGCGAGCCGGACACACCCCTTTCCAGCTGGAATGAGTGATGCCAGTATCTGGCGCAGCGCATCTGGTCCAGAGTGTTCGTAACCGAACAAACTCCAACTGCCTTCAGGACTACAACAAACGGTATCGACGCTTATCCCAGATGCAGATGAGATTAGGTCATGATCATTGCCCATGACAGTGCCACTATCCCCTATGCATAGAACAACAGCATCTTCTGAAACCTTACCTTGAACTGCCTGAACAACATTCAGCTTTGATGCTCGCGCCACAACCAAATCGTAGCTGTGCGCCGACCTATCCAATCTCAAGCGGTTCCCGACACTGGGTAAAAACTCGCTGATAGCAAGCTCAAATTGGTCAGCCGAAACCAAATCCCTCTTCTGGATCGAAATCTGCACGCCTCGTTTGGGCTTATCGAAACAGCAGAAAAGGTGATTATTGCCTTCCATCCAACCGATAGCCTCATCGATATCTGAGTCAGGGTCCGGCCGATTGACATCAATATCGACATCAAGTGGCTGAAGGTAGGCCCCATTGTAGTAACCAATCAGGATGTCTTTTTGGGCCTCGGCATCAAAAATCTGCCTCAAGTCCTCTCCGACTGAGCCACCACGACCTGTTGCGATCGCAACCGATACACCGAGTTCGCGTAATCTGAAGAACTGATCCGCGATTTCATTTTCTGGAGGGGCAAAGCGGTCTTCTGTCCTTACAACCGTTCCGTCGTAATCAAGTACGATAGCGCCTATCTTTGCATCCTTTAGAGCCGCTGTCCGTTCCAAGAAAGCTTCGGCCAACTCTGGAGTCGATGGGCTAGCAGAGTCTTGTTCCAGAGCCGCTGCATATTTGTGGCGTACGGCAGATTCTATCTTTTTTGCTGAGGTATAGAGCGCTTCGTCATCATACACCTCCCGTCCAAACGATCCTACTCCCGGCTTCCCTGGGTCGACGTCAACGGCATGACCCATTGCTTCGATTAGAGCCAGACCCCTTACAATCCCAATAGCATTCTCAAAACGACCACAATTTCCAAAATCGAACGCTGATTTTCGTACATCAGGGGGTATCAGGGAGAGAACGGAAGCATGTACCGGTTGCCAATCAAGCCCTGTCAGAGCGACAATGAAAGTAGCATCACGACGATGGTGAAGCCATGTATGACGGCCATGGGAAAAATTCCGAAAGTCTGTTGACTGTACGTTGCAGATAGACGCTTCCCAGACGGATGTATCGATGAGGGCCGAAACGGGCGAAAGTTGAGGTTCGCTCAGGACAATCAGGGTGTCAGTTGCGGTCAGCCTAGAAAATGAAGCGCGATACTCTTCTCGGGACGTTTTGCTCAGCTCGATCTTAACCGCGCTCTCAAATCTGTCTGCGAGTTCCTCTCCGAAAGGCACCTCCGTAGTCGCATCAAACGCCAGAAGCAGTGTTGTGACAGTTGCGATGAGGGAATGAGTCGCCAGAAACCCATCTTTCTGGTCCGATACAGGAACGGTGAACACCATGCCTCCTAACTCGGTTAGTCGAACAGCTGCCCGACCGCCTGGGTTACGCGTTACTATGAACACGTGGGAAGCACCGCGTTGATGCGCGCTTTGCACCGCGGCCATTATATCTGCGTTCTCGGCGCCAGCTGTAAACAGCCAAACATCGATGCCACTCAATCCTGACATGTCGGTCACGAATTGCATGGGAGTTTCTACTGCTGTTCTTGCGAAACCACAGGTGTCCCTACACCGGCGAAAGTATTCTGCTGAAATTGCCGATCCACCTGACCCAACTGCGATTGTCGGTCTGTCCTTGCCGTTCAACAGCTCAAACGCAAGGTCTGCAGGGTTTGCACCAAGACACATGACAACGGTCGATGGCAGCTCGTCGAGCTTTGTAGAAAGCCGGCCCATCAGGCCTCTTCCGGTGTAGCAACCGCGTTGTAGTCGCCGTATACAGGGCCGCTGAGCAAGACATGGACCATTTGATCATTCCCGGTTGTTTGTTGCGCCTGGTCACCACTAAGTTCGTACCGAACGGTCTCAATGTACTGGACCGTCAAGTCATGCTCGAGTGCTGCCATCAATGCACCTGCGGCCATAACCTTGCTTCCAACCGGAGATAAGATCATGCGCGGCTGAAAAGTGCCTTCCACGGTCTTGTCATAGCGTGATTTCAGCAAAGATATCGAACGGTACGAATCGAGCGGGTTCCATTCGGAAACGTAGACAAGATCACGCGGATCAACGGCCCATTCATTGACAAGTTCATTCTCGAATTCGCCGATCAAGGTATCTGCACGACGCGGATCCCTGGCAGGGAATGGCAAGACTGGACAGATCTTATAACACTCATTCACCGCAGTGCCGATGCTAGTCAGAGCTCGTCTGCGCCCCTCGGCCAATTGCGGCAACCAAATCTGGGCTGTTTCAAGGGTTCCGTCGAGATGCCCAGTGCCCGAGAACCCCTTCACAGACATAGCATTGTCGGCAGGTTCGCTCACGATCCGATCATCTAGTTCAGGATTAGAGACGATCAAAAGATGAAACGCGCGGGCTTTGGCATCCTCGCAATCTGCCAACAAGATCTTGGCAGCAGGAAAGCCAATACCAATGGAAAGTGCGCTTAGATCAAGCACGACATCAGTCACGCTCTCATCAATAGCTATGCTATTCAGCAGCGCCGCAATGCGAGGACCACCAACTGCGGCACCGTCATCACCAAACACGTCGATGGTCTCGACCCTCGCCTCAAAAACGATCTCTTTTAGTGCGGCTTCGTTTGCGTCTGCCCTCTCCAGCAAATCTTGATCTGGCTGCCCGCGTTCTTCGCGGATGAATATTGCGCTAAGTCGGTCGCCCAGTGTCGCAGCCAGAAGTGCAGGAACTCTCTGAGAACGTGGGTCAAACCCTGCAGCTGCGACTAACAGACAGCGCCGGTTCGGTTCGGCAAAGTATGACTGCACAAACTCAGCGACAGCACCATCAAAATGCGTAATGCAATTGTCCCAGTGTGGCCGTGTCAATTCATCACCTCCTCAAGATACGAGATGCGTTTCTCCAGGAACCCGCCGCGTTTGAATGTGAGACCATGAGCCAGACAAACCGTTCCTGACAGCTCAATCAGACACCAGTTTTTGCTACCTTGACCGTAGTCTCGTCGTACAGAAATGGCGCCATTCGCCAATGCGTGTTTCAAAACGACTGCGATTTCACTCTCCTTCTCTAACATTGCGGACATTTCAAATTCAGGGATCCCAATGGCATTGGCTCCGTCGCCGAGGCGAGCATTTGGCGTCATCGAAATCTCGACGCATTCGGATGCGATCGCATCAACGAGTTTTCGAACGCTTCCAGCAAATGCGAACGACCATCCATTCATAATCGCCTTGGCCTTGTCCGAAAGCGCAGTCTGCTGCGCTTGAGCCTTCAATGCGGGCGTTTGATTGCGGATCGCCAGAGTTTCCATCCTTGCAACCAGAGCACCTGAAAACTGCAGGAATAACTCAGCGTTTTCGTTGCTGGCATCACACAAGTCTTCGAAACCGTAGTGCATCGGTCGACGATAGAGGTGATGCAGATGTAGCCTTGCGCCCTCAGCAACTTGTGAGTTCACCTTGATGGGTGATGCTGGCTCAGGATCAATGTCATCAAAGAGAGAAGGCGTCATGTGACGTATGCGGTTGGCATAGCGATGCATTAGTATGCGGGTCATCGCGAGCTCGACTTCCTGACCTCGATCATAGGATGATGCGTTGGATAAATGCTCAGTTGCCATATCTGCTAGTTCTTCACGCCTCTTGTCTGTCACTTCAAGCTTCTTTTGTTCACGATCCACTTTTGCGATCAGGTCTTTGAGATTGGAAGCGCGAATGGTTGGCGGTTCAGTAGGAAGCAGAGCGCTGAAGTCCGTTGCGTTACGGTTTTTGAGCGCCTGAACATGTGGGAGGTAGCGATTGGCCATATCGAGCGCCATCGATCGAAATTGCGTTCGCTCTGTCCGACGAGAACCAGACCAACCTTGCATCCGAATATCGATGAAGTCCCGGCCGAGGATAAGATTGTGGTCCTCCTGGCTTTGGGGCGCACCCAGAACTGCGCCAGGACTAAGCGCATCCAGACGCATCATGCACCAACGTCCAAACCGGATTTCACGTCGAGCAAGCGACGTAAAGATTGCTTTTCGTTGGTCAGGATGTAGCGCGTGAACATCATCTAGCATCACAAGAGGATTCAATTGTCTAGTGTCATCGCCCCAGGGAATTTCGACCCCGCTGATTGCATCAAATGGCTCATAGGGCTCTGTGGCTACACGCGGCAATTTGTCGAGCGGAGGTGGTCGCAAACCTGCCGCAATGGAATAGATGGCCTTTTGCACCTCTAGCGCGCGTTTTCTTACGCCTTCTCCGTTCAACCCACCAATCTGTTCAAGCTGGGCTTCTGTAGCATCTCGGGCCAAAAAAGTGATATCTGAGATTTGGCGTGTCTTGTTCGCGGTCAGGCTACGAAGCAACGCGAGCATGGTGCGCGCTTGGATTAGCCAAAGCGCCAGCTTTGTCTTGACATTTTCATCATACGGCAGCTCCCAAAAATCACGATAGTCAGACTCCATTGGTATCCTGACTGCGGCGACTTTTGGTTGCGCATCACTAAGAAAGCCTGCATCAGCTAGTGCGGCTGCCAGTTCTTTGTTGGTCTTGTTTGAGAGGTCTCGGAGGATCGCCTCAACCATTTTGAATTCGGCGAGCTTGGCGAGCATAGTCTTCCCGCTCCCTGGCTCGCCAATGATCCTTACCGGCAGTTCGAAAAGCTCGTCCTTGTTTTTATGCCGTGCCAGAAATGTCGTAAGAGGCGCAGGGCTCACAATCGCCATGAATGACACATCGTCACGGACGTATTCAGTTGCGCGTCTGAGAAATGGATTTGCCATTTCTAACCGTGCCGGTCACGTCTGCGGAACAGAGGGTTCATCTTGTGGCCCGGCTTTCCAGATGTCTCAGCCCAAAGAATCGAAACGCTGTTGTTAGGAGTGTTGTGCTCAAGGATCACGGGAAGGGCGCAATCCGCATATCCCCGTTTCATGTCGGTTTGACCTGCTTCATCACAGTGTTCTTTCAGGCGTTGATAGAGATGATCATCGTAGTATCGATCACAAACGGATAACATCGTCTCGTCTGTATCATCGCGCATTTTCAGGTCAGCAGGCAGTAGCAGCCCTTGCGTTATCCGATAGGAGGCGAAAGACCTCTCTGGCCAGTTCTGGTCAGCATCTGCGACACGCTCTTCAAGCGCCTCATTTGCCTGCTGGGTCGACACGTAATGATGAATATGAAGATTGTATTGCTCGGCGATCGGGAAGTCATCTTTCAGCTCATCTCGTGCGTTGCAGACCAGAGCGTTGAACTTTTCCAGCTTTCCCTTCCACTTACCTTTGTCAGATTGACGAATAAAAGTCGTACCTGACGCCGTGAAATCGTCAATCAGAAACACGTTCTCAAAGCATGCGTCTGCGCCAAGCTCTTTTGCCAGTTTCTTCTTCAGGTCCTTCCATTTCTCCAAGCCGATGTCCAGCATGGGGACAACTTGATCTTGAACAAGCCGACCGGAGTTAGCACGCCGCAATACATCGATACGGCTCCCGTCGCTTAATCCGACAAACAAACTGCAGCGCATAAGTCTGTTGAAGGCTGCGACTCCTTGAGGATTTCCCCATGTCTCGTAGGGTCTGATGTTTGCCTCTTCAGCAGCCGCCTCGCGGAGGTATGGTGTGACAGTTTCTGGAACGAAGGTGTCAATCACCCGATGCATCTCGGCAGTCGAGATGTAGACCAACCGATGCCGAATGAAGGCATACGCAGTGGGACGGTCCTGTGGATCGAACTGGCGCAACCAGATAGCAAGATTTTCCAAAAACCTCACGCCAGCCCTGAAGTCGCTGTAACCGTCGTACTTGACGGACGACATAAGTCGTAGCCAAGCATACTCGCGGGTCACTTCTTCCTCGTTCCAGTCCATGACGTCGGCGATAAGGCTCAGTGCTAGTCTGTTGATCATGCTCGATAGGCTACTTCTTCAACATATCCGCGTGTGCGTGTTGTTTTTCCGCAACATGTAGTGTCTAGCATCATTGCCGGAATCGCAATTGGCTGTCAGTTGGATGACAAAAAAAATCTGCTGGTCTGTTTCCCCGTCGGGTCATCCGTTCTTTCCAGATAGTTCCCTGAACATCCCAGGTTGCGGCTGATGGCGACAGCGATACATGATCCGTAACCAGGCTCCGAACAGTGGCGACACCCAACCAGCGTCGATTTCGATCTGCTCAACAACTCGAATACCGTTCTCTCCAGGGATCACTGACCACGAGTGTTTTCCATGACCTGACACCAATCCCTACCACTGTGAACCAGAATGCCATTTTGCCTGGATCCAACGACACGACGTTCATCTCATCCCCATGATTCGTCCCGCAAAGCTTGAGTCCATCCCACTTGATTTTGTTCAGCTGCAGCGGACGGCGGCAATGGATGGCCGCGATGCAGCCATGAATGGTACTGACGAGTAGCCGGATTGGGCTGGTTGCGACACTCTGGACTGCAGTCTTCTTTTGAGATGTCGCAGTGAATGAAATAGCCAGATCGAGCTCAAATTGATGAATGCTGTGCAGCATAAAAACCACTTAAATTTTTGCAAAGCAGACCTTGGCGAGCGTGATGCTGCCCATACCAGATCCTAAAACGTACCTAGGGACACGACGATGCGGTCCGCCATTGCTGCTTATCGGAAGCGCTACCATTATAATAAACTCGTGAAAGTTGAACATATCAATCTTTGAGAGTATACTAACAAAAAGTTGTTGATTTTTTTAAATTCTTGGAAATCTCATGGCTGAAAGCTCCTTATCAGCTCGTTGGATATTCATCGGACTCATCGTCGTCTGCATCGCTGGCCTCGCTTTCGTGCTCTACGAGCCTAACGCGTCGCTGGGTGGATCGCCGCGCGAGGACCGAATCGCCGAATTTCGCGAAGAACTCGAGCTGGCCGAGGGTCAACGGTTGACCTGGAGCCCGCAGCTCGTGTCGGAAACCTACGCTGTCGGCACGGTCTTTCCCGCCGACGGGCTGGGGCATGCAGTAACCACCACTTGCGACGCGGGAGAAGCCAAGATCGATGCGATGTCGGTCAAGCTGGGTAATGGCAAGCAATATGAGATCAAACCCGATCTCGATCTGGGCCGGGGGGTTAAATTGGACCTCAATGGCGCAAAGTCGCTGGAATACGTTCTGTCAATCGAGGAGGTGCGCGTTCTGCCAGCCTATGGCGACCTCGTACGCGCCCTGTCCTCTGATCCCGAATGCCTCGCGATGATCGCGAACCAGCCCGTGATGGTGCTCTACGGCGTCTATCGCGGCGACGAGGCCTATACCGTTACCCGGACGCTCGCGGGCAATCTCAAGATCGGGAACTGGAAGGATATCTTCGGCGCCGGAGGTGGCGTCGGCAGCGACGGCACACGCAAGTCGGATTTCAGCCGTGAGAACACGACGCTGCTCTGGTCGCTGACCAAGGTCCATCTCAAGGACGAACGGTTCCCCACCGGGCCGGGTGCAGAGGCGTTCCGCTTGCAAAAGGCACAAGAGTTGCTGCGCCAGGAAACCGATTACGCCAGCCGAGCGGAGGACCGCGTCAAGATGATCGCGCCCAGCGACGACGAGATGACCGTCGTGCTCGAGGCGCTGGAAAGGATCGCCCAGAATGGCGATGGCTCGTAAAGGCAGAAGACAGGCCCAAGCAGTTGGGCATGCTGCAAGGAGGCGTACCATGATGATGTTTCGCAAGCTCAGATCACTTGCACCCGCCGCGCTGGCTGCAACGCTGATGGTGCAGCCGCTCTCTGCTGAGAATCCACAGTCCCAACGCAGCGCAGTCATCGAGAAACTCTTGCAACTACAACAAGACGAGGTCAGTGCCGCGCTGCGCTCTGACCTCGAAAGGCTGCGGGCCATCTTGGCGCACCTGTCGAACACCATCGAGCGCAACGACACCCGCACAGCCGAGCGCGCCATGCGCCACGTCACCTCCGTTTTAACCGAGCTGCGGATGCCAGCCAGCGAAAAGGCCCTGGTCTTCGCGACACTCGATTGCCTAAACACCGCGCTCGAGAAAGGGCAAAAATTTCAACCCTGCTACACGCTGCACCATGCCAGTCTTCGCAAGCTCGAAACGCTCAACGCGACGCAGACCGCGCAGGCGGTTGTCGCGCTCAGCAACCGGAAGAACATCGTGGCAGACCCGCTCAGCCTCTCCACTGTCCTACCACCCACGCCCGGCGCGTTAACGAAGAACAAGGCTGAAAAGAGGTCCAGCTACGCGATCTCCTTCTTTGGCCAGTCAGTCGACGTGGAACTCGGCCGGCTATTCGCGCTGCTCGCGCGCCACGATCCGGACCTCTTGCGTCCCATTCCGATCGATCGGGGTTTCCAGCACGTCAAATGCCTCAACGGTCCCTTCCCAGCCTTTGTTGGCCCCTATGCCGACGGCGCGGCCGTGCGCTACCAGAACATCATGGTGCAATCCGCCGTTCCCGACGAGACCGGGAATGGCTACGCGCTCCGCTTCGGCATCCTGCAGAGCCAGCTCGCCGACAAGATTGCGAGGGCTGGCGGCGGCTACCCCGAATCGCTGGCTGAGTACACGTCGGAACAGGCGTTCAACCTCGTCCGTGCCGAGTTTAACGCGCGTTTCGGGCTGCAGGAGCCCTTCAGCGACGATCCGGCGGTGGCCGCGCTAATGACGCTTTGGGTGGTTCAACAGACCAAATTCGAGAACATTCTGTCGGGCTATCTGGAGCGCAAGGTTACAGGTACCGATATCGGTCCGGCACTGGCCAAGACCGGACTTAGAGGCCAGGCGCTCTGGCAGGCAATCTATCGAAGCGCGGGGCACCACCTGCATTGCTCTGACGCGGACAAGGTCCTCGAAGCTTATGGGCTCACCTATCGCCGCGGCCACTATGCCACGGCTCGTGCCATCCTGACCCGGCTGAGTGATGCGGTAGGCTACCAGGCGGTGCCCAGTCTCAAAGTCACAACAGTCGAGCGCCAGTTCATCGAGGACAAGAAACCCAAATGCGCAGCCTTCGGCCCTGTCGAGATCCGTTATTCCGGCGACAATGCCAACGCCTGCCATCTCGGCGAGATCGACCTCGGCAACGGCCAAAGCCAATTCCTTGTTCTAGGCGGCGGTGCGCGTGTGGAATTCTTCGTGACCCCCGCCGAGCGTGAGCGGCTGGCGGGTTACATGCGCTTGATCGAAAAGAAAGACCGCCAGGGAGACATTTTGCGATGGGCGGCCGAGGGCGCGGTCGGCCTGGACCTGCAGACCATGGGCTCGAGCGTGGCGCTGACGTCGTGGGACAACAACTGGGAAAAGCTGCCCTGCGTGTTGGGTATGTCCTACTATCTCGACCCCTCCGACACCGAACAGATGGTCGAGCATTTCAAGGACTACCGGCGGAACTTCTATCCAGTGACGGGCCGCTCGCTGAGCGGCGAAAACTGGCAGCTCTACATGATCGACGAGTTCAACGGCTACCGGCGCCCTGATTTTGCTGAGAAATTGCTGCCACTGGCTAAGCGCCTAGCGGGCGCGCTCGCCACCCTGCAGGACGTGAAGGAAGAGAAAGTTCCGGCGCTCAAGATCGGCTCGATAGCGCCCGAGATCGATCTCGGTTTCGGTAGAGACGACGCCACGAAAGACACCGTACCCGCGCTGGACGAGGTCAAGCCGGATCTCGAACTGCTCTGCGAGATAGTCGAACGTCAGCTGTTCGACATCAAGGGCGCGCGGAACGTGTCGCACGGTGCCTTCCTCGAAAGCCTTCTCTTCGGCGCCACTAGTTCGCTGGCCGATGTCGAGGGGCTGGGCTTGCTCAACGACAAAGGGTCCCTCACCCCGGAATTTATTTTAAACCACTACACGGCCTTTGCGGCACACAAACGCATCGACGAGCTGGCCACCCATGTGACCAATATTCGCATCGCGCTGGAAAAGGCCGCCAGCACCGTCAGCGGGAACGGTCCAATTGCCGTGGTCAATATTAGTATGGGCCGCTCCTACGCCGACCAGGGCGGCTCAGTCCGCGACGTGGCAAAAACGGCCGTGCGCGACCTCAAGACCAATTTCCTGACCGGGGACAAGGCGCTCTTCGTACTGGCCGCTGGCCAGCCCACGGTAGACCCGAACGCCGTGCGCGACGCCCGCGATCTCGAGGCGCTCGAAGGCCGGAAGTTGGTTCGCGCCAAGGACCTCAAAAAGCTCTCTATCAGCCACACCGATTGCTCGTTCTTCCCCGCCTGTTTAAGTGGCTACAAGAACGTCATCACAGTGGGTGCGGTAAAGCAGAGTCCCTCGGGCTTCGGCAAGCCGATCTTGATGCCGTGGTCCAATTACGGCTCGGCGGTTACGGTGGCCGCGCCGGGCCAGGGGGTGCTAGGCAACGATCTTGCCTACCTGCCCGATGACAATCCAAACGTGAAGCTTAAGACTCTGCCCTTCTCCAGTCTGCGTGACGGCACATCGATCGCGACTGTCTTCGTCACCGCGCTGGCGGCCAAGATTGCGGCCGAGAATATCGAGATGACCCCCGCCGAGATTAAGATGCGGCTGACATCGACCGTGCGCCCCTATATTTCAAGCGATGGGCGCGAGGAGCTTCTGCGCGGTGACGAGGGGCAGATCTTTGCCGGGGTGATCGACCCCAAGGCGGCGCTGCGCGACCCTTCCAAGTACCACGTGACCTACCGCACGCCCCGCCCCGACGGCCGCCTCACGGTCGAATACGACATAGTCCAGCGGGTTAGGTCAGAGAATGCCACCGAAAAGCGCCCGCTCTGGCTCTTTAACAGCACTAGCACTTCCGAAAGCGAAAAGCTGACCTGCGCCTGGAAGCGGCTGTTGCGGCTGCATTTCGACGACGAGACCGACGAGAAGGACGAAACTTGGTTCCGCCCCATCCCACGCGGCGCAATGGTATGCGAGACCGGCAAATCTGTCGGTGATGTCGTCGTCGGCGCGGGCTCCTTCGGGACCACGGACGTCAAGCAGAACACCTGCCTCGTGCACGACACATGTTTCGAGGCGCTCTCTGCGGAGACTGGCGGCTGGGTGTCGCTGAAGATCGCCGAGATCCGCGACATATACTTCCCCAGTAGTCCATGAGACAGGCCGCACCGATAACCGCGTTGGCGCTCGCCCTGCTGGCCACACCGCTGGCAGCCGACGCGCTCTTGGAGGCCAACGCGCTGCGCGAACGGGTGGCTGAGGCGCAGCCCGAGCCGCCGGTCCTCCGCGGCGGGCTGCAATTCCTGCACGTGAACCCGCCGCCGCAGGCCAAGGGCGGCACATGGCGGCTCTGGGTCCACGCGCCTGACATCGACTCACCTCTGGTGCTTCACGATGTCACCGACAGTCGCGAGATCGCTCGTATCTCCAACGACGCGGCCCGCCGCGGGGCTTGGAGCCCCGACCTGCCCCCTCGTCAGGTCTATATCAGTGCCCTGGAGAGACAACGGCTCGAGGTGAAACTCCTTTCCTGGTCCGAGGTCACCGTTGACACGCAGACACCGGTGGGAGAGCTCAACCTTACCGAGGTGCTTCCCGACGCGCTGCCGCTGCGGCTCAAGCGACACATACCGGGCGTGGGTCTGCTGCGGCTGCTAAAGACACGGCTTGCGGACGCCGCGCAGGGCGCCCCGCCCGAGTTCATCTATTGCACCACCTTCCTTGTGAGCGCGCATCATGCCGTGACCGCCGGCCATTGCGTCGACATAGGGCTGGACGACCGCATGGCCGATATCAGGTTGGCCTATGTCGCCACCCTCACTGAAGAGGAAAGCACACAGCACAGCGTCTCGTTGCATGCCTCTTCCGAGGAGTACGACCTCGCAATCCTGACGTTGGACCCGCCCGCTTCCGGCCATGCCGTGCTCGACCTCGCCGTGCAGGACGCGGAGCCGCGCACAGAGGCGATAATCCTTCAACATTTCTCTGCCAAGCCCCTGTCGATCTCGGACGATGCCGACTGCGTCGTGCTTGACGCTCTGTATGACGGCCCCAGCGTCTGGGACCCCGTGACGCAACAGGGCTACAGCGAGAAGGACGCACAGTTCGCCCATGGCTGTGACACCACGAGTACCAGCAGCGGAAGCCCTGTGATCGACCGCGGGACCTACCAGCTTGTGGGCATGCACCAGCAGGGCTACCGAGACGGCGACACGGCGCATAACCGTGCCTTGCGCGTGAGCCGCATCCGGGCGTTCCTCGCGCATAGCGGGGTAATCGGGCTCGACGCCGCCGGGGACACCCCCTTCACAGATACAGGAAAGGACGCCACCCCATGACATCCGCAGTTCAGCTCAACCCACCCCTTGCCGCGCTCGCGGCGATCACCCTGATAGCCGGGTCTCTCTCCACCACTTCTCCCGGCCCGGGCGCGACCCCGCTGCTCTCTCCGAGCACCGAACAGATCGCTCAATCTTGCCCTCAGGGCTATCGACCCTGCTCGGCCGGCTGTTGCCCCGCATGACGCGTCGCGCCGCAGGGCCGCTTTGCGGCCTGGTCCTCGCGCTTGGCTACCACTTGCCCGCGGAGGCCTCAAATGACGTGCTGCGCCTAGGCATGCGTGCGGATGCTCCGCCCTTTTCGTCGCGCGTCGAAGCCGCCTCCGCGGGCGCGGAATTCGACGCGGCCTATTCCGGGTTTTCAGTGTCACTCTGCCGCGCGGTGGTGGAACGGATGAAACGGGATGCGCCCGACCTCCGGGTCGAGGCGATACCCGTCACGGCGCAGACCCGCTTTCCCAAACAGTCCCGGCAGGACCCGACCTGGGACCTGCTCTGCGATCCGACTTCAGTCACCGTGTCGCGGCTCGACTGGTGCAGCTTTTCCTTTCCCTTCTTCGTCACCGGCATAGCCTACGTGACTCATGACAGCGCCACGAACCCCGAAGACCTCGGTGGACAGCAGGTTGCACTGGTGGGCAAGACGACTGCGGATACCGGACTCAAAACCGAATGGAGCCTCCAATACGGCACTCTGCCGGAGTTCGTCGTAAAAGATAACTACGAAGAGGCGGTACTGGCGCTGAAAGAGGGCAAGGTCAAGGCGGTCTTTGGCGACCAGGTATTGTTGCAGGACGCGCTGGAGACGGCTTCCATGTCAGTAGCGTACAACATGTCGAGCGACGTGCTCTCGATTGAGCTCTACAGTTTCTGCGTCGATCCCGCGCGGCCTGATGTGCTGGCCGACGTGAACGCCACACTCGCCGATCTCTACCGCAGCGGCAAAATCATCGAGCTGCTCGCAGAAAGCTTTGACGGGCGCGGCGCAAACCGACTCTTGTCCACCCTCTACCGCCTCCACGCTGTGCCGGAGAGATAGGCCACGGACAGGCAGCGGCCTACTTGAAGTGGCATTAGCCCATTGGCTGATTTGTCCTGCGGTGCGGACTTTCGCTTATACGTCGGGTTTGCGAGCGCCTCAAATTCCCGAGTAAGCGTCCATCATCTCGAAGAGTGACAGAGTTAGTAGGCGACTGTTCGTGAAACGCTGAGACGAACTGTTTCTACGTTTCGGATTGTTCCAAAGTTACTGCAAGCAGGGGGGTGAAACGGGGGGCGGCACGCCCCCTTCCTGAGGAGCGCGAGCGACGAAGGCAAGGGCGTTGTGCAACAACGCATACCTTGCGCGTGGTCTTAAGCTGTGAAGATTCTGTGCAACATTCTCCAGTGTTATATTCAAGGCGCGATGTGTGACATAGCGCGCAGCGGTGAATAGCAGCGCCACAGGAGTATGTCCTACAAAGTTCGATTGCCAACCAGAACAGTCAATAATGTTTCACCGCCGGACCCTAACCCGGCTTTATCATTCCGTGATCTTCTCTAATGTCTGTGCTTCTGAGACGATGGCGCCAGTTGGTTAGTCACTTGAGTCCAGCCAACGCCTGCAATTCCCCGATAAATCGCTCCATCTGCTCCTGCGACAGGGACGTACCGTAGTACCCGTCGCAAAGCTCAACGAACTGATAGCCGTGTTCGGTTTTCGTGATCTGAATAACCTTCGCTGCTTCAAGGGAACCAATGATCGAATCCCGTTCTTCCTCAAGAATTTCATCGTGCAAATCTTCATAGGACATTATTTTCGGCCTTTCGCTGTGAACTCTCAATAACACACTTGAAGCGAGTTTAGCCGGATTGCCCGGCAAGAACCCAACGAGCCGCCGCCAACAGACGTACTGTCCACAGAAATCTCGCGTGCGGCGCAAAAAGGCAGTCTTGCCCGTGTACTACAAACCCGATCGCAGCATTACCGTAAAACAAAAAAGGCCGCCCCTTTCGGAACGGCCTCTACGCAGTGATGCAGATGTTTGGGTGAAGAGGACTCCAGCTATCGCACCTGCGGTTCTTCCGCGCAGGGGCTGGCGGGTCTGTACGGGTGTCCCATGTGCCGCATAACGGTGTCGGCGGTGACGGTGGCTAAAACCCTGCCAGCGGTAGTTTCGACCTGAGCCTTGAAATCTTCGCTCAATGTGCGGTCACATTTGGTTTCAATCACCTCCCGGTCTTCGGCGGTGAGATTTCTAGCCTTTCTGAGATGATCCCTCCTGCGTGAAGCGGCTGTATCGCCCGCTGCACCTCGGCGTAAGTTGGCGGGCGCTGTGGCTGATCCGCCGCCAATATGCAGGCAAAAGCGTCAGAAACGGAAGATTCCTCATCGTACCACGCAACAAACGGCGTTTTTTCAATGGCTTGCTCATTGTGTTAACAAAATCCTAACCAATACAGCCTATAATTGTTCACATGATGTTAGATATGTGTATTTTGGTGCAAAGGTTTATTTCGGCTTGTTGGGTGGTACCGGAATGGGGGCGCTTATGACGCCCGGTGAATTTTCAGACAAAACGGACCAAAAGTTCATTGCCAGGCTTCAAAACGCCAAGGTCAACGCCGAGGACTTTGACCGTTCACAACGGGCTGCCGCGGGTCTGGAAACCGGGGACGGCTCCAACCACAATCATAAGGGCAGCGACAGGAGACTTTACGCTAAGGGGCGTAAAGGTGGTTCAGCCATCAGCGCCCTTGATCTGGCCTTGCAGGATCAGGAATACGCTGCGCTCTATCAAGATGTATCGGTCTTACTCAGCAACATCGAAACCGCTACAGAAGCGGCTTTGGAGAGGGCGCAGAAGGCACTTGACGATGTGACGAAGAATGCCGCGCGCTTGCCCGATGGTCGCGCGGTCTTCAAAGACAAGGACGGCAACGTTTGGACCGAAGACGGCAAGAGGGTCGATCCTAAAACTACGGCTGGCATTGTCTGGCCGGACGGCGCGCCAACGCGCGAAGAATATTTGGAACGCAGGCGAGCGCTTGAAGAGCTGCGCCGCTATCAAGTCGATGTCATCGGCAAGGCGCGGGACCGCATGAATGATCCTGACGACCCACTATCGAAAGACGAGTTAAAGCGGATTCAAAAAATGCTTGAAGAGACAAATCCGGCAGTAGGCAGGCGTGAAGTCGCACCCGACACAGAACCGGAACCTGCTAACGTGAAAACCGCGTCGCATGAGATAGAGGTTTTCAAGTTCGATTAGCGCTTCAGGGCCTTGCACTCTTAAAGCTGCCGCAATGCTTTTGGATCACCCCCAATATGATGCCGCGCGGATGGTATGAGGGGTTTTTATCCATCACATCACGGATAAACGTATTGGCGGCGTGTTCGTCCCCGAAATACCAATCATCAATGCATGTAGCTTGTGTTTTGTTGCTCTGTGCCGCGATCAAGCTCGCCATGCCCACAGATGTACGAATGTAGAAATCTTGGCTGTCTCTTTTCCACGTCAGGAACTCCGATGATTTGAAGATTTCGGCGCGCAGCGCGTGAGGATGAAACGCTAAGCCTGCGCTGATCAAAGCAGCAACAACAGCCCACTGTGTGACGTTTCGAAAGGTTGCACGGAGCGGTCTCGACATATTTTGCTCCTGAGGAAATGTTCTATGTGAAGAGAAGACACCGCCCGAGAAATCCGGGCGGCTCGAAGTTTTAGAAGGTCGTTCGATGTTCAGGCCGCCCGGCGCCTGCGCTTTGCCACGGCCAGCCCCACAAGACCAAGGCCAAGCATGGCAAGGCTCTGTGGCTCGGGAATTGGCGATGCGTCGATTTCCTCAACCCTCAGAGCGATATTGTAATCGGCTGTATATTCGCCGACGCCCAGACCTGAACGGCCAAAGATGTTTGCAGAGATCAGGTTGGGGGATGTGAACTCCAGCGCAAGAGGTCCAAAACCACCAGCTGGTGAGATGCCATGTAACGCACTGCCTCCCGGAACCCCAATAAAGTTATCAATGCCCGCGGCTGGAATGGCACTTGATGAAAAGCTAATCAGCGCCGGACCTGTCACGTTCATCACGCGGACAAAGACTTCAACGATGGCAAAGCCTGTTGGAAGTGTGAACAAGATGGAGTCTTGCGTATCCACCCCCGAGAAACTGCAATCGATCAGCAAGCCACGATCAACGCACTCTCCTGTAAGCGAGCCGGATACCGAGTTTAGACCTGTACTCAAAGTGCCGATGTTATCGCTCCCCAAAGACAGGGAATTGGAAAAGTCTATCGTTTCCTGAACGATCAATCCGGCATGGGCCGGTAATGGCGCAAAGGCAAAAGCGCTAAGCACCAAGGCCGCCGCCGCAGCCCTGAACCTATCAAATGTCATGAATTTGCTCCCGGTTGAACACACCAACTTCTATCTAGAAGTTGACGAAGCCCGGAAACTCGGGGGTTTCGAGCACAGCTTTTGATAGAACAGGGGGCAGTCAGGCCCGCAAAGCCCGTTGACCTCGAAGCGATTTTCCTATTTCATCAATTAATAGATATTTATTGATAAGTTTTTCTCTTTAAAAGTGCTTCGTCAGTTTACAAAATCAAGTGCTATAGGAGCATTTAACACGCTCGAAAAACGCGTATTTTCAGTATCTTAATGCGAAACAAGGAGAGCTTATAGAGTACAACACCAAACAAGTTGCCGCATGCGAACTATGTCAAAACCCGCTTTAAGAAACCCCTTCCGACCTGCGCCTGGCTCATCTATTACCGTTGAGCCTATTCGCAACCTGCGCGCGATCATAGCTATCAAGAAGAATTTGCGTGGTAATCTGCGAAACCTGTGCCTGTTTACCTTCGGCATCAACACGGCCTATCGCGCAGGCGAGATTTTATCTCTGCGGATAAAGCAAGTCTCACATCTGGGTCCCGGCGAACGGCTTAACCTCAAACAGGGTAAGAACAAGGCCTATCGCGATGCGACATTGAATCATAGTGTCGTTTCCTCGTTGCAGGCCTGGCTGGCTGCTCATCCCTGCCCGGTCCCTGACGCGCCATTGTTTCTTTCGCAGCGGGGCAATGCTTCGATCTGCGTGTCAACGCTCAATCATCTTGTGAAGGATTGGTGCGATGAAATTGGACTAGTTGGCAATTACGGCTCTCACTCATTGCGCAAGACATGGGGCTACCAGCAACTACGCGGCAATGCCAAAACCCCACCCCATCTTGTCATGCCGATCTTGATGGAAGCCTATGGCCATGCGACGCAGCGTCAGACACTCCAATACCTATGTATCCAGCCCGATGAGGTCGCGAGCCTATTTATGGAGATGGAGCTGTGAGTGTGTTGGTCGCAAAAAAACTGCAATTCATCGACACATTGAGGAGAAACCATGCGGAGGATGCCGCGTAGTGATTTGGATTAGTATATTTGTGTACGCCTACGCCAGCGCCGCACAGATTGAGAGTTGATGTGCTGAATCAGGCTGAATGCGAGCGTGTGTACAAAGACCATTGCATCTCAGGCGGCAAGGCAGAGCGGCCCGGTCTCGACGAAGCGCTTCGGGATCTGCAAGAAGGCGATGTGATGATCGTCTATAAGCTGGATCGGCTCGGGCGGTCCATCCTGCATCTGGCTGATGTCTTAACGCGCATGGACAATGACGGTATTCATTTTTGCTCTCTGACTGAGGGGATTAACACGATGACGCCAGGCGCTCGGTTTGTCTTTCATGTTTTTGCCGCCGTCGCTGAGTTCACCCGCGACTTGATTAGAAAGAATACTGCCAGTGGTTTGAGAGCAGCTCGCGAGCGAGGCGTACAAATTGGGCGACCTTATTTGATGGACAAGGATATGATCATCGAGGCATACCACTATATGTGCAAAGAGTGTCGGACCCTGGAGCAAACGGCCCAACGCTTCAATGTCTCCAAAAGCACACTAATACGTGGATTTAAGCGATTAGACCTTAAACAAAAACTGTCAAAGCGACCCAATCAGTAATTGTTGGTACTTTTTGTATCGTCCGTTGCACCGGCCTCGATCAAGCAGTCCACAATACCTTGATGCCCTCCCTCACGTGCAAGAATCAATGCCGTCTTGTGATCGTCAGTCAAGCTCATTTCGAGTGCAGCGCCAGCGGTAATTAAGCTTTCTACGACACCCAAATGACCCGTCGCACTGGCGAACATTAGCGCCGTCGCACCAATGTCCGTCATTCTCGCATCGAGTGCGGCGCCAGCCGAGATCAGGCGGTCAACTACATCTGAATGGCCTGATTCGCTGGCAATCATTAGTGCTGTCAAGCCATTACTGATCTTTCTATGATCAACTGAGGCTCCAGCTTCGATCAAACACCTGACGACACCTGAATGACCTTTCTCACTAGCGAGCATCAGCGAAGTCATGCCATCGACCCTCGCTTGGTCAAGCATGGCTCCAGCGTCGATCAAGCAACCAACGATATCCACATGACCTGAAGCACTGGCGGCCATCAGGGACGTCCATCCAGTATCCAGTGCTTTTTGGTTGACCTGTGCTCCGGCTCCGATGAGGCGTTCAACAACGCCCAAGTGCCCGTGTTGGCAAGAAAGTATTAGTGGCGTCCAACCATTATCTTTGGCCTTCCAATCGACCGTTGCACCTGCCTTGATTAGGCGATTAGCGATATCTAAATGACCGTTCTGACTGGCGATCATCAGCGCCGTCACACCATTGACCATGGTTTCCTTGTCAACCGTCGCACCTGCCTTGATTAGGTAGTCGGCCACATCTAAATGACCTGACTCACTCGCTAGAATCAGTGCCGTGACGCCATTGCCTACCGTTCCCAGATCGATCGAGGCGCCAGCGCCAATTAGATGATCGATGACACTTGAATGACCTTTCACACTAGCGAGCATCAGCGCAGTCATGCCGTTATCAGTTCTTGCCTGGTTGACCAACGCTCCGGCCGCGATCAGGCGGGCGACGACATCCAAATGGCCGAACTGACTAGCAATCATCAGCGCTGTCACGCCACTGTCGGTTCTTCCCTGGTCGATCTTAGCGCCAGCTTCAACTAGGCAATCGACAATATCTAAACGACCTTTCTCACTGGCGATCATCAACGCTGTCAGACCGTTGTTTACCATTCCCTGATCGACTGTGGCGCCAGCATCGATCAAGCGGTCAACCACACTCAAGTGATCAAATTCACTCGCGACCATCAGTGCCGTGATGCCATTGCCTACCATTCCCTGATCGATTGAGGCGCCAGCATCTATTAGATGATCGACGACACCTGAATGACCTTTCTCACTAGCGAGCATCAGTGCCGTTATGCCGTTGTCAGTTCTTGCCTGGTCGACCAGCGCTCCGGCCGCGATCAGGCGAGCGACGACACCTAAGCGGCCGTTCTGACTAGCAAACATCAGCGCTGTCTCGCCATTGTCAGTTCTTCCCTGGTTGACCTTAGAGCCTGCCTCAACTAAGCAATTGACGATATCTAAGTGCCCGTTCTGACTAGCTGCCATCAGCGCTGTCAAACCTTCGTTCACCGTCCCCTGATCGACCGTGGCGCCAGCATTAATCAGTAGCTCAACTACATCCAAGTGATTTAATTCACTCGCGAGCATTAGTGCCGTTGCACCATCGCAAGTTCGTTCCTGGTCGACCGCGGTGCCTGCATTGATCAGGTAATCGACGACTGCCGAAAACCCTTTACTACTGGCGATCATCAGCGCTGTCATACCGTTGTCATTTCTTGCTTGGTCGACCAGCGCCCCGGCCGCAATGAGGCGGGCGACGACATCCAAATGGCCGAACTGACTTGCGGCCATCAGTGCAGTAAAGCCCTCATTCTTCGTTCCGCAATTAGTCGTCGCGTCAGCCATAAGGAGACTCTCGATAACGTCCAGATGTCCTTCTTGACAAGCTATTATCAGCGGCGTCCAGCCATTACTTGTGGCATCCCAATCGACTGTCGCCCCCGCCTCGACAAGGCGATCAACGACATCCGAATAGCCGTGCTCACTGGCAGTCACCAACGCAGTTATGCCGTTGTCAGTTCTTGCCTGGTCGACCAGTGCTCCTGCCGCAATCAGGCGGCCAACGACACTCGAATGACCAGATTCACTGGCGACAATTAACGCCGTCAAGCCTTCCTTCGTCGTTCTCCGTTCGACAGCGGCCCCAACTTCGATCAAACGGTTAACGACTTCCAGATGCCCCATCTCGCTGGCTGACATCAAAGCTGTCCAGCCACTGCCAATCCTTCCCTGATCAATGGTGACGTTGGCCTTAATAAGGCAGTTAACAACATCCAGATGACCTGAATTGCTGGCGGCCATCAGTGCGGTCCAGCCGGTACCCGATGCTCCATGATTGACCTTTGCACCGGCCTTGATAAGACGTTCGACAATATACAGGTGTCCTTCTTGACACGCAGAAATAAGCGGAGTGAAGCCGTCTTTGGCCTCCCAGTCCACGGCGGCACCTGCCTTTATCAGGCGATCGACAATACTTAAATTGCCGGAGTAGCAGGCGGTCCTGAGGGCGGTCTGGCCACTATCGGTCCTTCTCTGATCAACGATGGCTCCAGCTTCTATAAGGCGGTCAACGACACCCAGATGACCCGCCGAGCTGGCGGCCATCAATGCTGTCCAACCTTCGTCTCTGTGGCCGAAATTCGGATCAGCACCTTCACCGATCAACCAATCAACGATGGGAACATGGCCAGCTTGTGAAGCAACCATCAAGACCGTCCATCCTTGATTTTGATAGGAGTCTAGATGCTTTCCGAAAAACCGCAAGATTGACTTTGACGCGACCAGACAACCTTGAATGACGGCCAACATGAGGGCGGATCGATTGGTTTTCCCACGATCTTCAAAGGCCATAAGGGTTGCCTTGAGTGCTTCATGATGGTGCTTACTTAGCCGCCCTTCAGCCGCCAACCATTCATAATAATGGACAACCGCAATTGCAGATTCGTTCCGAAGCGTGCCCGAACTCGCCGCCCGCAAGTCTGCCAGGTCAAGCTGATGCGCGAAACGCCGAACAAGCTCATTCAACCCAGCTTTCCGGCATTGCTTGATGGCATCTCCCAGCGCAATCGAAACTGCCTGTCGCATCAGCTTATCGACCAGGAACCATTTCGGCGTAAGAAATTGATGCAGAGCTGCCCAGGAGTCCCTGACGCTCGAAAGATTCTGATCGTCATTGATCAAATTGCGGACGAGACGTTGCAAGGTTTCCAGAAACGCTTTTGCCGCTTCTTCCTCCTGCTCCGGTGAACTATGTGTGCTGAGCACCGAGGCGAGGGTTTCAAACATCTCGGGTTTGGCGCGGAATTTATGAACAAACTTCAAAAAGAAGGCTTCGCCCAGAATGTCTGGCTCGAATGGCTTGATGAATTGATCGTCATCGCCTGAAACGATCCGATTGCAAAACTGCATAAAAGCATCGAAATCATCACCAACGCCCTTACCGACGCATTCAGGCAAGTGAGCCAGTACGTCCGATTCGGAAAGTCCCCGTAACAGTGTCGCAGCAGACACATAGCATCCAACCCATGGACCAAGCGTTAGGGCGTGCTTATTTTTTTTATTATCTTCCCACGGAATGCGCTGCGCGCGCTCAAAGTAATGGGAGATCAGATCGCGGCGCGACAAGTTAGATAAATCGGGGCTCGCTTCTTGATAAAGGCGTTGCCCCATCAGCGCAGCAAAGAGCGGATGCCGGATGGAATCCCGTCTGCGGATATCGTCCTGTGTTAGATCCTGATCGGAGATCTCACCGATGGCCATCAATGCATTGGCCGCTCTGACGACGACTTCGCTGTTACGGTCATAGCGCTTTTCCTGGGTGTAGGGGTCGGCGGCGCAAGCGATCACATCGCGTAACAAGGCAGTTTCGTTGGCCTCCGGCTCAAGCACGATAGGGAAAGGCTCAAACTGAATGCTATCGTTGTGGTCCAAAAAACCTTGATCCGGAACTGAGTGTTTCCAAGCGAAGTCTTCGTGCAGCTTTTCCGGCAAAAGATGGTCAAGGATTAGGAGTCTAATCGTACAGGGCGCATGATCTTTGAAGCGATCGATGATTGCGCCCATCACCTCACCGTAGTTATAGGTGTAGTCGATGATGATCAGGGTGTTTTTGGTCGGTGTCCAATCGCGCCAAAGATCCGCATCGCGGCTCTCGATAAAGCCTGCATCCCAGCCATTTTCTTGATACTTCGCCATATAGCCACGCATCCATTCGGAAATGAGCCGTGTCTTTCCCGCGCCCGAAGGGGCAATGAGCGCGCCGATTAAAAAAGGCCGATCATCTTTGACGAAGGCGTCAAGGAGTTCTTTCTCCTGTATGCGGCCAGACAGGGGGATGGAATGGTGGTTGTGCGGGTTGAGCCAGACTCCCTCGCGCGCACCCTCGGCGAAGGCTGCTTTCTTGGAGACATGCGGGGGCCAACTAAACGGTGCGTTAGGTTTGGGCGGTAGATCTTTTGACCTGTTTGATGCCCCCATCGTGCCCAGAGAAACCGCAGATAAATCGGTGCTGTACAAAACTGGGGCTGAAACATCAAAAACACTGGGATCGTAAGGCCGAAATGGTTTCCCAATTACTCTGTAAGCCTCTCTTGCACGCGCTTCATCGACCTTGCAAAGCCACACAAAATAGGGCGGGAGAAGTTCTTTGTTACCGTCCTCGATACGCTCAAGATCACTCGCTGCACGACTGCGGTAGAGGTTGGGATTGCCTTCAATATCAATCCTGATCATTTCGGCATAAAGCCGAATTAGCGGCAAAACCTCTGTATAAAGTTCTTTGTTAGTTCTGTTTCCGCCAAATCTCTCGTTCCTTGCTTGCCGGATCAGTTCACTAATTTTCTTCCGTTGTGTCTTAGCCGTATCGACAAGATCAAGAACGTAGGCTTCCGCGGACATACAAAGACCAATCGGCAATCATGGGATGCATATAGATGAACCATGGCGCACTGCAGGCGGTTACGCAATATCTGGTGTGTCCGTGCTGATGGAGAGGTTAGTTGGCGAATTCTGGTGCAGGATTTCACCGGTGTTAGGGTCCCGGTTGATGGTCGAGGGCCCGTCCTCTCTGTAGTGCTGACCATTTTGCATCCATGAAGCGCTGGTTTGGACCCCGGTCGTTGGGTCCCGAGTGATGACAGCGGGACCATCTGTCCTATGGAACCTCCCATTCCTACTCCAAAAGGCGCTTACCAGCGTACCTGAGTTAAGATCGCGGTTGACGTATGCTGGACCGTCGTCCCGATGTTCCACGCCGCGGACGCTCCAATGCTCCTCAAGAACGAGACCTGTAGGAATATGAACCTTCTTGGAAGAAGGCGCCCCTTCTCGATGTTCGTATCCTTTCCGGCACCAAACCTCGTGGTAGATGTCCGAATGCTCCTCAATGCGGGCTGGGCCATCGGCGCGATCCAACAATCCATCTTGGTACCACTCGCGCAATACGACTTGTCCTTTCGGATCACGAACAATAACCGCCGGCCCGTTGTGTCGGTCCTGCTTACTACCCACCAGCCAGGTTTCTCTAGTGTAACCAAGCTTATCTTCCAGGGTATCAAACTCCACTCTGTACGCTTTAAGAATACTCACTATATTAATATACATAATTTTTATGTATAAATCAAATTTGTTGAATTAAAGCCATTTTTTTAAGAGCCCCCGTTCCAGCCCCCCAACTAGCCTCATTTTTTCGTTCCGAAATCACCTGCAAGATTCAGCTCATCCGACGTTGGTTTTTATCAACCGGGACTGAGCTGGCCAGCGAGGTCTCCAACAGGAGATTTCGATGCTCGACAAAGAACGGATCATCACCGTTGCTACAGATAAGGAATTGATTGATCCCGCTTACCGCCACCTTCTGAAGTTCGCGGTTCGCAACAGCGGTATCTCTCAGCGGGAGTGGCCCACGGCCATCCAGGACATGTTCCTGGAAGCAGATGGGCTGGGTTTCGAATACCGGACGGTCAGCGGTGAGCCTTACCCTATCCCCCTGGTTGACGATATCTGGGGTGACGAACGTTACATCCGTGACTTCCTCGCCGCTGAAGTCTGCGAACATCCCGAGAAAGATCGTCTAATCGATCTTTACTTCCGAACGGCTGTAGCCATCGCGCTGCTCAAGAGCCGGTAATCGCGACTTGGCCGGGGCCGTCATGGTCCCGGCCTTTTTCCTCTCCACCCACATCGAATTCGACTTTTCCCTAGCTTCGGTTCCAGCCCGGCAATTCGTGGCCTGACGTTCTTCACGCCCACCAAGCGCCTCATCGCCGGGTTTCGACCAATCAAAGGGTGTAGCCATATGAACAGAAAATTCTTCCGGTTCCTTGAGAGCCGCAAGGTGGATCGTATCGAATCTCTCGCCGGGCTTCGTGCGCGGGCCGGTGAAATCAGGGCAGCGTTGCGCGCGGCCAGGTCGGTGTCCAATGCGCCAGGTTCCCTGGACGAGGTTCCGCGCGCGCTTGCGGCCTGTCGCGAAGCAATCGAAGCTATTCTTGCGCAGACAAAAGCCGCGTTGGAAAAGCTCGGGACGGAGCGTGACGCTGCAACGGATACCTTCCGTCTTATGCAGGTCTCCAACGGCGCCTTTCGCTCCCCGAAGGTGCCTGACCGGCTAAACACGTTATTGCTCGCCATGGCCTTTTGGTTGCTGGAGGGCGGCATGGCCGGCGCCATCCTGATCTCCGAGGGCCGCATGGACGTGCCTGCGGGCCTGGTCTACGGGCTGATCTTTGCCCTGGTCAACATTATCCTGGGTTTGCTGATCGGCTATCTGCCGCTGCGCTATCTCGCCTATCGCAGTCCGGTCGATCTGACGGCCTCGGATAGCGGCGCTGAACAGGATCGCAGTGCCCGGCTGATCCGCAGGCTCTCGGCCTTCGGTCTTGGCGCAGGACTTGCCATGGAGGCCGTTCTGATCTTTGGCGCAGCGCGGCTGAGGGCGCTCGGCACCCATACGGGTGTGTTTGACTTCTCTGAGACCGGCTTCTGGGCGACCTTCAACGACAGCCTGGCCATCATCATAGCTGTCATCGGAACCTGCTCGGTCGTTCTCGCTGTCCTGAAAGGTTACAGCGGTCTGGACGATCCTATTCCGGGTTTTGCGGAATGCCACCGCCAGGCCACCGCGGACATGGACGAGGCCGCCGATAGCATCGCAGACCAGGCGGATGAGGCTATCGAAGAAGCCTGCGATACGGCGCTGGGTCATGCCGAGGACGCCCTTGCCGATGCGCAGGCGGCTACCGAGGACAAGGCAGCCCGCATCGAAGATGTTGCCCGCGCCATCGACCGCTTTAACGACAATGTGCGCACCGCGCAGGAAGCCGCAAAAGCACGCGCCCAGGACAATCGCCGCCTGGCATCCTTCGTGACGGGCCGCAAGCAGGCAGCACCCGTGCAATCCGGTCCCGATGCTTATGACGCCTTAATCCTGCCCTGCATCGATCAGGCCACCGAAGGTCTCGTCACCCACAGCATCGCGATGAGTCCGATAGAAACGGAAATGGCGAAGCTCAATGCCAACCGCGCGCGCTGCCTTGCGGAGATTCAAGCCGCTCTGACCGCATTCCGCGCCAGCGCGCCCACCCTCAATGTGCTGTTCGATGAAGGAGATGACGATGATCAGGTCTAAAGGAAAGCGCGCGAGCAGGCGCAACCGCCGCTCCAGGTCCGGCCCGAATTGGCCCCGCGTGTTCAAGATGGCCGCAGCGTTCGTCATGCCGGTATTCGTTCTGGGGGCGGGCGGATACGGTCTCAGCGAGTACATCAAGATCGAGCAGATTGGCGCTGACTACTGCTACAAACGTTCCGATCAAGCCCAGACGGCAGTGTTCCTGGATTACTCGGTCAACGGGGACCTGTCCGGGGCGCAGCGGCGTGATCTGGTCACGGCCCTGGAGCGCAGCTATGCGCAGTTGCCGCCCAACGGCCGGGTGATGATCTTCACCACGGCGCGCGATAGCGGCAGCTCGATTGCCCGGCCGGTTTTTCAGATCTGCCGCCCGGCGCAAGATGCCGCCGAGCAGGAAGCCATCGGCGCCCCCTCGAAGCCCGAACCCAACCTGCGCCGCACTGCCGATGACGCGCGCGGCCGGTTCGGCGCCGAGATCTCCCGCATCCTGAGCGACACGCAGGATAGCGCGAAGGCAGCACAAGAAAGCGCACTCCTGGAGCAGATACAGGCGATTTCGCGTTACGCCGGTTTTCAGGGGCGAGAGCGGAGCTTTGTTTTCCTCTCCGATGGACTCCAAAACTCCGAGATTGCCCGTTTCGGTGCGGTCAAGGGCGACATGCCCTCGGTGACGAGGTTCATCCGCCGGCCCGATTACCACGTCATCAAGCCGGAGTCGCTGGCAGGTGTGGATGTCACGCTGCTGCTGGTCGAAAGCCTCGCCCTGCCACAGCCGGGCCTGAATTTCGTGACCCACGATGAAATGCGCCGCTGGTGGCCGGAATACTTCCGGGTGAACGGCGCTGCCTCCGTGCGGCTGGAGCGTCTGCGCAGGATCGGCGGTTCGTAATGCCGGTCCTGTCTCCCATTGGCTGAACCAAGCGCCCCGTCCGCGCCGAACGATAAGGAACACCCATGAAGAACCTGCCTCTTGAGTTCGATCAGATCCTTCTTGCCTTGGTGGCGGCGTGCGGCTTTGCGGCCTCCACCTGGGTCTTCAGAAAGGCGATGGATAGCAGCGATCCCCGCTGGCTGATCGCCGCGATGGCGCTCCTGATCGTGAGTTACATCCCTTTCGTCACCCTGTTGGGCCAGTCCATGTCGGCGGCCATTGTCGCCACCGGCATGCTAAGCCAGATCCTGGCGCTGGCCATTGCTTTTACGGTTTACGGCGAGCCGATCACGCTCACCCGCGCTTTCGGATTGGCCGCAGCCCTGCTCGCCACACTCGCCTTTGTCGTTCCGGCAAAAGCCTAGAAGGAGCGCGGTGCTATGAGTTCATCCCAGCAGGGCGGCTTGGCGCAGGCCTTCCATGGCCTTGCCACCATCGTCGCCCTTATCGGCATGGTCTTCCTCACCCCGCGTCTCTGGCCGCTGATCGAGCCGCAGGTCTGGATCTGGCTGATCGATCTCTACAGCCATGAGGCCGCTTGGTGGCTGCTTCTGGGCGGAGAGATCACCACCTGGCTGATGACCTTCCTGGCGATCCGCCTGGGTCTTACGCTCGGGTTTACGGTTATTGCGCTGCTGATCGCCCGGCGGGCGCTGTAGTCATGATCGACTTTCAGGAAAAGCGCTTCGGCTCCGCCGGCCTTGCCAACCGGGCCATGCGCCGGCGTGCCGGACTGCACAAGAAGCGCGGGGCCTATATCGGCCATGACGAGATGGGCCGTGCCTGTCACAGCGATCAGCAATCGGCGATCCTGCTTTGCGGCGGGGCCAGGTCGGGTAAGGGTAACTTGATTATCCCCTGGCTGGTCGACGGTTGCCTGAGTTCGGGCGGCGAAGCCAATCACATCCTGTCGCTGGATTGGAAAGGGCAGAACGGACTGATCGCCGGCCTCCAGGTCCAACAGAACCGGCGCATCTACAACTACAATCCCAGGGGCAACCGCGGGGTTCCCTCCCACCGTATGAATCCGCTTTCTCACCTGCGTGGCGGGTCGCCTACACTGGTCGCCGATGCGCTACTGAGTTCTGCAAGCTGGATTCCCTTTACCGATCCGAGAGCGGCTTACTTCGAGGGCATGGCCCAGAAGATCGTCACGGCCGCCTCGGTCACGCTGGCGCGCACCAGCGGTGTCGTTACCTTGCCCGAGCTTGCCGACAAGATGGCGGGGCTGGGATCAACCAGTGAGGAATTCCTTTCTTTCGAGTTCGACATCGCCCAGCAGCCTGAACCGGAAATCCGTCAGGTTGCCCAGGACTTGCGGAGCTTTCGCGCTGGCAAGAGCGACAGCGGCGGTTTCGAAGGTATCAAGAATGAGGTGGCAAAATCCTTCATCGGACTGATGGACCCGCAGGTTCGCGCTGCGCTCTCACCGCCCTATGACTTCGATTTCGAATGGCTGACCAGGGCCGATGCACCGCCCGCCATGGTCAACCTCATGGAGGACATCGAGTTCGCCGAAATCTCCGGGCCGATCATCCGTGCGCTTTTTACCTCGGCACTTATCTACAAACGCCGGGCTATTTCCGCGCGTCCGCAGTTCTGGTGCCTTGATGAAATTTCGGCCTGTGGAGCCTGGCCTCTAGCCCCGAAGCTGGCGACCATCTGCGCGGGCTACAACATCCGCACGGCTTATGTCTGCCAGGCTTCGAAACAACTCGATGCCCTGGCGCCGAATGCCGGAGAAATCATCCCCAACTCCTGCGGCACCGCGATCTACATGGGCACCCGCTCCACGCAGCAGGCTTCTCTCGTCTCCAACCAGTTCGGCAAGGTCACACTGGATTACGACGACAAGGCGCGGCAGGAAAACGCCCGCGCGGCCAAAGCCAAGGCGATGGCTGAGGTTATCATGGGCGGGGCAGATCCGCTGACGGCAATGATGAGCGCTGCGCACCAGGACCGGATGGCGCGCCAGAAAAGCAAGATGGCTCGTTCTCTGCGCAGCGTCGATGAAGTCATCAACGAAAAGAATGACCGGGCCTACGTCTTTATGCCGGGCGTCCTGGAAAAGCCCTTCTACGCGAAGGTCCCCAAATACTGGAAACGCCGCGACCTGGCAGGGCGGTATCTGGGCGATCCCTTCCACGCCAAACCCGGCACCGTCGAGATTGCTACCTGGTTGGGCCAGCGCCACCGCAAGGTGGTGACCGAGGATGCCCCTAAGCGCTTACGCGACTGGCCGCAGTACCGTGATAGCGGGAAGTGGTCTTACGTGAAGGGATTTAGGCCATGAGCAAGAAGTCAAGTAATTTCCCGCGTGAGGGCCTGCATACAATCGTAACCCATGCTGCCATCAAGCGCTTGGAAGCCGAGCGGCCCACGCTAAACGAAGAAATCCATTACACCATTGGCGGCGCCGTCGAGACGATTGTGCATACAAGCGCATATGCCGAGCGTGAAGCCGCCATCACCGCCGGCGTCAGACGCCTCACGCAAAACGCGCAGGAACTGCGCGCGGCCTATGTTCGCGAGCAAAAGGCGCTCTGCGCCCGCTGGTGCAGGCATGCGCGCCACAACGCCAAAACCCGATAACCCCCAGAGAAAGGACAAGAACATGAGTGACCAGAACGAAAAGCAAAAGCCTATCAAGACTTTCGACGATGGGCGCATGAGCGCCGCCATTTGGGCCAAAGAGGGTGAACACGGACTCATCTACAACACCACACTGAACTACAGCTATAAGGATAAGGATGGAAACTGGCGCGACACCCAGAGCATCCCCGCGCAGGAACTGCTCAAGGTCTCGAACCTGGCTCAACGTGCCTACGATCATGTGCTTCGTTTGAAGGAACATGACCGGGCGCAATACGTTCAGCAGGAGCAGGCCCAGTCTCAAGACCGGCCAGGCCCTCGTCAGTCGCGAGAACACTAATTACACAAAACATCCGGTAAAAGACTCCACAAATAGCAAAAAATGAAATAATGTTCACTTTTTGTTCTATTTGTAATGAAAGGAACGTTATTGATTTGAAAGGAGTAATGAAACATTGAATGATCCAGCGACACCCCCAAAACCGCGCCACATTGTCGGCTCGTCGAGTGCAATTCCGCTCAAGGCCCTGAGCGTCGATGTTGTGCAGTTCCAGCACTACCTCGATGACTGCGAAGGAAGCACGGAGGAGAAATCCGAATATCTTGAACTTGTCTTTCAGATCGTCTTGCACTTCGTCGATCTTGGATACGGCATTCATCCCCTGAACAGCGCAATGGAAGAATGCTGTGGACAACTATCGGAAACGCCCAAACCTGACACATTGACGACGCCGGATGCGGTAAAATTAACGGGTCAGCAGTCCCTTAAAGAAACAAGCAACGCCACCGAAGAATGTGTGGTGGAAAGAGAGGAGTCATGAGCCCCCAAGCAACAGCGGAACACAAGCAAATCAAGGCCATCTTCTATTGCCGCGTCTCCAGTATGAAACAGGCGTGTGAAGGCGCAAATCTGGATAGCCAGGACCGTCTCCACAGAGTCTGCGCCGAGGCAGAAGACGCGCCGGAAAGAGAGGAGTCATGACCCTCGAAAGAATAGCGGAGATTATCAAAACCAAGGCCGTCATCTATTGTCGCGTTTCCAGCAGAAAACAGGCGAGCGAAGGGGCGGGTCTGGATAGTCAGGAACATCGCTGCAGAGTCTACGCCGAAGACAAGGGCTATCAGGTCACGGCGGTCTTTCCCGACGATGCATCGGGCGGCGGCGACTTCATGAACCGCCCGGGCATGGTTGCGCTGCTCGCCTATCTTGATGCGCATCCGGACGAAAACTTCGTCGTGATATTCGACGACTTGAAACGTTACGCCCGCGACACGGAATTTCATCTGAAGCTCAAGCGGGTGATGGCGGAGCGCGGTGCGACCCGCGAGTGCCTGAATTTTGCTTTTGATGATTCCGACGAGGGCGAGTTCTTCGAGACGATCGTGGCCGCTCAAAGCCAGTTGGAGCGAAAGCAGAACCGTCGTCAGGTACTGCAAAAGATGAAAGCCCGCGTCGAGCAGGGTTACGCGGTGTTCCGCGCCCCCAGGGGGTACCGCTACATTAAGCAGCGCGGCAATGGGAAGGTGCTGGTGCGCGACGAACCGCTGGCCTCGATCATTCAGGAAGCGCTGGAGGGCTATGCCTGCGGACGTTTCGACACGCAGAGCGAAGTCCGGCAGTTCCTGGAGTCTCGGCCAGAGTATCCGAAAGCGAAATCCGGATCGGTGACCTACGATGAAGTGGGGCGCTTGCTGACGTTGCCGATCTATGCGGGTTACGTAGAGGCGCCGAGTTGGAACATCTCTCGGCGCAAGGGGCAACATGAAGGGCTGGTTACCGCAGAGACATGGCATAAGATCCAAGATCGCCTCCAGGGAGGCGCCAAAGCGCCCGCGCGCAAGGATCTGGGCGATGTCTTTGCCTTGCGCGGATTCGTTCTCTGCGCTGACTGCGAGAACCCACTCTATTCTTGCGAGTCGCGTGGCAGTTCCGGCAAACGCTATCCCTATTATCTGTGCCAGACTAAAGGCTGTGACAGCTATGGTAAGTCGATCCGGCGTGACACCCTTGAAGGGGATTTCGAGGAGTTGCTCAAGTCACTGCGCCCATCGCAGAAGCTCCTGGCTCTGATACGAGATATGTTCCTGCACGCTTGGGAATTGCGCCGCACTCAGATGACGGAGATGCGCAAGCTGCTGCGCCGTGAAGTCAGCAAGCTCGAAAAGCAGATCGAAAGCTTCCTCGACAAGATCGCCGACGCCACCAGTGCCACAGCCGTAACGGCCTATGAACGCCGCATAGAACGGTTGGAACAGGACCGGCTGCGTATGCAGGGGCAACTGGAGACAGCATGCCAGCCGAAGGCCGCTCCGGCAGAGTATCTAGAACTCGCCCTGCAATTCTTCTCAAATCCTTGGAAACTCTGGGATTCTGGCCGTCCTGAGATGCGCAGATTGGTGCTTAGGCTAGCCTTTGAGGAACGCCTTGCCTACTGCCGGAAAACCGGCCCTAGAACCCCAAAAACCACCTTACCCTTCAATATGTTAAGGGAGGTTTCATGGGGTAAGGTAGGTTATGGTGCCCCCGGCCTGACTCGAACAGGCACGCCCGTGAAGGCAACAGATTTTGAGTCTGCCGCGTCTACCAATTCCGCCACGGGGGCCAGAGCCTGATCGCGCCAAACGAAAGCGCTTGAACCGGCCTCCAGATCAAATTTCCGGAAACCAACCCACGTTCTTGGTGCTCTCGTCAAGAACGACCCTACTCGTGCGCGGGGATAATAGCCATGACATCCGGCTTGGCAATAGGCCAATGCGGCGGGAGCGGTTTTTATCTTGGTATCTCGAGCCAGGGGGGGCCGACCCCGGTCGCTTCGTGAAGACGCACCTGACGAATGCTGGAGGATCCCAACCTAGTGTGTAACGTCAAGTGCTTGGGTACCGTCACCATGAATAGATCGCGGGTCATTTCTGATCGAAGTCCTTCCGCGTGCGGAACAAATCTTCACGGGACTCGCTCTTGACTCTCGAGAATTGGTAATTCCCCACAAGCTTTCGTGAGAATTTCAGTAGCTCTCGCACCACAAGTTGAGGTACAACTTAGTTAAAGGCTGTGGATTGTTGCTCAACAATTACGGCATTTCAGTGGCTTAGCCGGAGACATCTCAGGGAAACAGCTTGAGGTCCGGCAGCAAAATCGCTGAGGTGCCGGTTGAACAGCTCTGTGGCTATAACTTGAAGCAGTGCGGTCGTTACTTGGTTATTGAAATGCAAAGACCTTCCAAGGGCTCTATTCGCGAGAAACAACCGCGTTTAGGGAAGCCATGGGGGGTGCCAGTAATAGAGCGCCCATATGGGAGCTGTGTAGTAGAATGAACACCCATCGCAATTCTGATCGGATGGACGTGACCCACCGAGAAGTCAGTGCAGTGGTGAAGTGGTTTAATCCGACAAAGGGCTTTGGCTTTGTACAGCTTAGCGACGGTTCTCCGGATGCGTTTCTTCACATTTCGGCCGTAGAACGCGCCGGCCATCGCGATCTTCCTGACGGCACGACCCTTGTTTGCGATCTTTCCGCTGGCCAAAAAGGCCCGCAGGTGGCGCACATACATCACATTGAATCCATGCCCGACGTTCCGCCGCGCAGCAGTGGCGGCGATTATGGCGGCGGCGGTGGTGGCGGCGGTTACGGCGGCTTTGAAGACACTGGAAACGACGAAGTCGTCGAAGGCTCGGTGAAGTTCTTTAATGCCGAAAAAGGCTTTGGCTTCGTCGCACCCGATAACGGCGGGAAGGACGTTTTTGTCTCTGCCCGGACCCTTGAACGCGCAGGCGTTATGAACCTGGATCCTGAAGCACGGGTCAGGATGACGACCAGGATGGGGCAAAAAGGCCCAATGGCTTCCAGCGTAGAGCTGCTCTAGAAGCCAAAACGCTTCCCGGAAACCACGTGTGACGTGGTTTCATGCTCTCTCCAGGTAGGAGGGCTTGTTTCTGCGTTCCTAGTAAAGCTTTATTTGGGCAGAGACTCCGGCTGAAACACTGCTGATCGGCGGACTCCTGTGAGACTTCGGATTGTACCGGACGCGGGCCGGCAGCGAAGGCCAAGCCAAGTATATCCATGTTTACTTTGAGCGCCGCCGGACGCTTTTTTCAGCGCGAAACGCCGACTGCCATTGGCGATCCACCCAGTTTTCTCTTCGCATGCTCCCTCACTGCAACGGACCGGTTTCAGTCTCTTCCTCCAGTGCAAGCGGAGAGACGTTACAGGGTCCCGCCTGATGATGAACCAAGCGCCACTCACCGGCCTCGCGTGCGAAGTAATTGGTCGCGACCAGCACGCTGTCACCAACCTTTTCATAACAAATAACAAAAGCGGCATCCGGGCCCGCGGTAAAGGCCTGCGCACCATGACAGGAAACCTCCGGCGCATCGGGATTGGTCAGGATCGCCTCCCAGGAACCGAGCACTTCATCGCGGCCGGAAATCGCAGGCCAGCCGGGATGAGCACAGGCGACCGGCAGTTTTTCTGCCCATAGCTGCGCCATCATCGAGAGATCGCGCTGCCGGAATACGTGATAAAAGCTGTCGTTCAGGAACAGTACCTCGGCTTCAGCGTTCATACGCAGTCTCCTCCACCTCGTTCTGTTCCAGGGTCATCCCCCATCGCACCAACCAATCCGAAAAGCAGCATAGCAAATACGGCCACGCCCCCCAACGGCTTCCGTGACCAAAGCCATCGGACCGTGACAAGGCCCTGGCAAGCGCACGTCTCGTCTGTTGCCCGTAACCGGCCAAGCTGCTAAATGGTCCGGACGCGAACCGGACACAGAACCTGTTCCACTTCTTTGCCGAAGCCAGATTAAGGTTCCGGCAAGGCGTGATCCGACTTAGAGGGGATTTCCAAGAGTGCTGCGACGTCTTTACGACTGGACCATGGATCTGGCCGCCCACCGCCATGCTCTCTGGGCCCTCGGGGCCATATCTTTCGTCGAATCTTCTTTTTTTCCTATTCCGCCGGATGTGCTGATCATTCCGATGGTGTTGGCCGCGCGCGATCAGGCCTGGAAGATCGCGCTGATTGCCACCATAACTTCGGTTCTGGGTGGTCTGGCCGGCTACGGCATCGGTGTTTTCCTGTTCGACAGCGTGGGCCAGATGATCCTGGAGTTCTACGGCAAGGTCGACGCATACGCGGACTTTCAGGTGCTCTACGCGGAATGGGGGGCCTGGATCGTCGCGGCAGCGGGCTTCACACCGATCCCCTACAAGGTCTTCACGATTGCCAGCGGCGCCCTGGCCCTCGACCCGGCGGTCTTTACCTTCGCATCCGCACTCTCCCGCGGCGCGCGCTTTTTCATCCTGGCCGGACTTCTCTGGTACTTCGGGCCGCCGATCAAAAGCTTTATCGAGAAGCATCTGCCAATTCTGGCAACCCTTTTCTTCGTGCTGCTGTTTGCCGGTTTTATAGCAATCCGATACCTTTTTTAGCTGAAATACCTGGAAATACAGGCACCAGAGCTCCCAGCGGTCCCGCCGCTACCTTTTGAAGCAGTGGTTTGAGAAGGCTGGGAAATCGCTCGACTTGAGGCTATATTCACGCGGTGCCTGATCTCGACCACTGCTTCGGAGCCTGAATGTCTGCAATTGCTGAAACAAACCCGCTGTTTGAGAATCCGCGATTGATTCCAGCTGCGATCGTGGCGGTTTGCGTTGGAGCGTTGGGCAGTGCACTCGCCTCTGAGTATTGGGGAGGCCTGGACCCCTGCGTTCTTTGTATTTATCAGCGCTTTGCCTATGTCGGCGCCATGACCTTGGGCCTGATCGGCCTGATCCTCGCCCCGCGCGGAAAAGCCCTTAAAGCCGTCATTCTGCTCGCGGGCCTTGCCTTCCTGACCGGTGCCGGAATTGCCATGTTCCACGTCGGTGTCGAACAGCACTGGTGGCGCGGCACCGAAGCCTGTCATGCGCCGGCCATCGATTTTAACGCTCCGATCGCCGAAATGCGCGAACAGCTGCTGGCAAAGCAACCGGCGACCTGCGACACCATACCCTGGTCCTTTGCAGGTATCTCCATCGCGGGCTTCAATGTGATTGCCTCGCTCCTCTTCGCGGGGGGCTGCGTCTGGGCGGCACGCCGCGTTACTGAATCCTGAAGCAGTTCAAGGAGCCGGCAATGAAAAAAGATCAAGCAACCGAAGCCCTCAAGAGCGAGGAAAAGCCACATCACAGGCTGCCTGGCGATCTGCCCAAGGAGGAAGAGCTGGCGCGCATGATCCGTGTGGATCAGGCCGGCGAGTACGGCGCCCGGCGGATCTACGAGGGACAACTTGCCGTGATGGGCCGGAACCATCCGAACTCCGCCACTGTTAAGCACATGCACGAGCAGGAGTTGCGGCATCTGGAAACCTTCGACCGGCTGGTTTGCGAACGCAGGGTCCGTCCGACCGCTCTGCAGCCGATCTGGCACGTCGCGGGCTTCGCTCTGGGCGCCGCAACCGCCCTTATGGGCGATAAAGCCGCCATGGCCTGCACAGTGGCCGTGGAAGAAGTGATCGACGAGCATTACGCCGAGCAATCCGCGCGCCTGGAAGACGACGAATCCGATCTGCGCGACACTATCGAGGAATTCCGGGCCGAGGAACTTGAACACCGGGATACCGCGCTGGAGCACGGTGCGGCGCAAGCGCCCGGCTATGAAGTGCTAAGTGCCGCCATCAAAACAGGGTCACGGATCGCGATCTGGCTCTCCCAACGCGTTTAGGCACGACAAGGCACCTGGCGCTAACTGCTGGGCCAAGCACGGACCCCAGTGCGGACACCTCGTTCAGATAACGCTGACTGACCCGATTCAGGACTCCAGTTCGGAATCCCAATACAGAAAGTCGTTCCAGCTCTCGTGAAGATAGTTTGGCGGGAAAGCGCGCCCGTTCTGCTGCAGTTCGTAAGTCGTCGGCGCTTCGACCGGACGCATCAGGGTCATACCGCAGTTGCCGAGCATTTGATTGCCCTTTGCGAGATTACAGTCCTGACAGGCTGTCACCACATTATCCCAGGTCGTGCGGCCGCCGCGCGAACGCGGAATGACGTGATCAAAGGTCAGTTCTTCCGACGGCAGATGGTCGCCACAGTATTGGCAGAGAAACCCATCGCGCAGAAATACGTTGAAGCGAGTGAAGGCAGGCCTCCGGTCGAGATGGACATATTCCTTCAGGGAAATGACACTTGGCAGCCTCATCTCAAAGCTTGGTGAGCGCACAGTGTGCTCATATTCCGAGATGATGTTGACGCGCCCCAGGAACGCAGCCTTGACCGAATCCTGCCACGACCAAAGAGACAAGGGAAAATAGCTCAACGGGCGAAAATCCGCGTTGAGCACCAATGCCGGAAAAGCATTAGCCGTACTACCCACGCTGTGCACCTCCTTCTGTACTACTACATAGTGTGCATTCGCGTTTACTCGCCGGAAATCCGACGACGCTCTACTTCTTGATAGCGGACCTGTCGAGGATACACAACATATTGTGGTCAAAGCGTAAAGATCTTCACCGTCTTGTCATACGACAAGACGTCGCAGGTCGGGCCCGCCGCTTCAGAATCGAAACGCTGCTGCGCTTCAATTTCTTTAATTTCAGAGACTTAGATCTTATTCTACCGTGGAAACGACCGCTCAGCGCGTGACGCTCGTAAAGCTATGATTCGTCCTCGCCGCCGGCCAACGCAAAGGTTTCCATGAGGAAGCCGATCCCCATACGCAGCCCATTTTCATCGATACCATGGGCAAGACCGGGTATCATTTGAGAGTAGACAGTCAAATCGTGACCCAAGAGCGCCTTTTCAGCGGCGCCCAGGGCTTGCGGCGGCACAACGTCGTCATCTTCGCCATGGATCAGCAACACCCGCGGCTTACTCTTCAACTCATCCTCAAGATATCCCGGAGCGATCAGCGCGCCGGAATAGCCGATGACCGCCGCACAGCAATTGGGACGCCTTGTGGCCACGTGCAGCGCCATCATGGTGCCCTGCGAAAACCCGAGAAGCACCAGCTTGTCATCCGTCAGACCGTGGTTCTTGAGCTCTTCATCGAGAAAGTCGTCGAGGATCGGTGCGGCCGCGCGCACGCCAGACAGAATCTTGTCGGGATCCCGGTTCGCGAGGCTGAACCACTGATGGCCCATGGGCGCCATATCGCAGGGCTCCGGAGCATTTGGCGCAACGAAGGCCGCATTGGGAAAAGCCTGGGCCAGGATTGGCGCCAGTCCAAAGAGGTCGTTTCCATCGGCCCCGAGGCCATGCAGCATAACGATCAGATACTCAGCCGCACCGCCTGAGGCAGGTGTGGCGCGTGGTCCGTCAAGTTTGTTCGCAACGGCCATTTTGGCGGAATCCTTCGGCAATCCAGTGTTCCTCATAGCCGATTCGGGCCGCGCCGTCACCCTTTCAGGGTTTCTGGGCGCACTTTTGTGACGAATTCAAACGCATGCTTGCAGCTTTTTGGATTCAATCGGGCCATCAGACGCCGCGCGGCATGTCATTCGATCCAGCTCGCAGGACAGGACGCCCTCAAAACCCGCCGTCCGGAACGCCCGGGTGGCGATAGAGATGCCAGAGAAACCGGGCCGCCGCCGTGCGGTAGGGCCGCCAGCCTTGCGCAAGAGCGATCATCACATCCCCCACCGGACGCTCGGAAAGACCCTTGAGTTTCTGCGCAGCCACCTGGACCGCGAGATCGCCGGCAGGCCAGATGTCCGGCCGTTGCAATGCAAATAGAAGATAGACCTCCGCCGTCCAGCGCCCGATGCCCTTCGCCTGCATCAAGGCGGCCGCAGCCGCTTCATCATCCAGTGAAGCAATCGCCTCCAGATCGATCCGGCCGGAGAGAATGTCTTCCGCCAATGCCCGGCCATAACGCTGCTTTGGCCGGCTCAGCCCGATCTGCTTTTGCGTTTCATCATCCAGTGCCAGGAACCCCTCAGCCGTAACCGGCTGCAAGGCGGCATCGAGACGACCGATAATGGCCTGCGCGGCCTGAGCCGAGACCTGTTGCGCCGCCATGATCCGGATCAGTCCGGCAAAGCCCGGCTCGTGACGCCGCACCGGTGGCAGGCCGCAAACCTCATAAGCAATCGCGATGTCGCTGTCCCGCTCCGCGAGCGCTTCCATGGCAGGGCGCAGCGCCTCGTCAGCGGGCGCCGCTCTCGCCTTTGTCTCTTGATCCTGGCTGGTTTCGTTCTGGCTCATGACTGGACATTATCCAAGATCTCCTGGAAAGTCCGCCCCGGATTTATCCACTCCAGAGATTTCGACAGAACCCAGCAAGGAGACGCGCAACTCCAATGACTGCCCGCACGGAAACGACACGCTTCGCGCCCTCCCCCAGCGGCCATCTACACCTCGGCCACGCTTTTTCGGGATTGTTTTCGGAGCGGGCGGCCCGACAAGCCGGCGGACGTTTTTTGCTGCGGGTCGAGGATATCGACAGCACGCGCTGCCGCCCCACCTTCACGCAAGAGATGATCGAAGACCTGGAATGGCTGGGCCTTCGATGGGACGCTCCGCCCCTGGCGCAGTCCACACGCGGCGAAGCTTACAGGCAGGCGCTTCACCGCCTCACCGACATGGGTTTGCTCTATCCCTGTTTTTGCACACGTGCCGACATCAGAGCGGAAATAGTGGGTGCGGCGGCCGCGCCTCATGGTCCGGACGGACCGCTCTATCCCGGTCTTTGCAGAGAACTCTCATCCAGAGAACGCGCCAAGCGCAGGAAAGCGGGTGTGCCCTATGCTCTGCGGCTCGACGTGCGCAAAGCCCAACGCCTCGCCGGCCCACTCACCTGGCAGGACCGGGGCAAGGGCGAGATGACTGCACAGCCCGAGATCTTCGGCGATGTTGTGCTGGCGCGGAAGGATATCGGCACCAGTTATCATCTCGCGGTCACTCTGGACGACGCGTTCCAGGAGATCACTCTGGTGACCCGCGGCGAAGATCTCTTCCAGGCGACCCACGTCCACCGTCTATTGCAAGCGCTCCTCGAACTTCCGGTTCCGCAGTGGCATCATCACGGCCTGATTGAGGACGAACAGGGACAACGTCTCGCCAAGCGTCACGGCGCACTTGCGCTGCGCCAGCTGCGGCTGCAAGGCAAGTCCGCGCAGGCGGTACGGGCCATGGCGGGCTGGGAAGACTGACGGCGCCAGGCTCTATTTCTCAGCCTTTGTAACCTGGCTCCGACTCAGGCCTTCCACGATTTCCTGGTAATCAGGATCGTCCGGACCGAGATATCCGCGACGGACCAAGAAGTCGATGATTACCAGATTGACGTTGAACTTGAAGTCCTCGGTCTCGCGGACACGCTCGATGACCTGCTCGATCGGCCAGAGATAGAAGTCGTCGACCTCGCCATCGGTATTGCGCGGAGTAAAGCCGGCAGGCAAATCGAGATCAAAGCAGAACGCCACGTCGTCGCGCAGACCATCCGTCCACTCGCAGAGGTAAGAGACGGCGCCGGCCGGCCTGGCGCGCTCAGCAAGGAACCGCGGGATATCCGCCTCCTCCGCGCACTCCTTGATCAGGTTTTCCTTGATGGTCAGACCGTGAGGCTGTCCGCCTGCAACGATGTGATCAAGCTTGCCCGGCGCCGAGGGCTTGTTCAGTGCGCGGCGGCCAATCCACATCAGGGGCTGCCCGTCACGCTCCGTGATCCCGTTGACATGGACACCGAAACTGCGAATGCCGAGGGGCGCAGCGGCGCACCTGTCGATGGCCATCACAGGTGCGTCGCCCCAGCGCCGTGCCACCGGAAAGTCTTCACCGCGCCATCTGGGCAGATCACCGCTCTCGGTTAAGCGCTTTACGATCTCGGCAACGGCTTCACTGCGGCTGGCAAAATCCTGCAGGCCGGCTGACAGTGCGACCTGCCCCGGCTCAACCGTAAAGACCGCCGGAAAGTCCGACAAGCGCTCCGCCAACGCAGCCGGTATGTAGCCATAGGAAACCCCATCAATGAGAAAAGGGCGATAGGCCGCCGGATCCCAGCGATGACAGGTTCTGATTCGCTCGAGCAAACTCACGCTTGGTCCTCTCTCCCTGAAACCTCTCCTAACCTATTGAAAGAGAAGTCAGGTTGAAAGGACGCTCGGTCAGAACGCCGGCTTCTCCGACGTCAGGACCGTCTGGACACCGTAAACCTGCCGCAGGCACCGGGCCACATAGTCGGCGGTGAGACCATCCAGTCCCACGACCTGAAGGTCGATCGAGAGGTCGCGGTTCGAAGGCCCCATCACATCGCTATGCCAGCGGCTGGGCACCAGATTGCGTTTGGCAAAGAGCTCCAGGACTCTGGGCATGACGCCGGGCTCGGCGGCAGCATGGATCGAGAAGCAGTGAACGGCTTTGCGGGGGGCGGGTGTAGAGCGTCCGGCGGGGCCGGGATAGGTTTCAGCTGTCGAATGTACAGGCTGTGCAGACATCACAGTCGTCCTCAAAGATTGAATCGCGAATAACGAAAGGTCCCGGTCGCCCCATCGGCGCCGGGTCGCTAATTCGAATTGCGAAACCCTTGAGGTTCTGACTTGCCATAACTCGCCACCCTAACCGCAGCCGGGCCAGAGGGTCAAGGCTCCACAGACGGCTCGAACGCCGAGAACGCTCGGAGACAGACAAACGCCCGTTCGATCACAAAGCTGTTACTTGTGCGGAACTGCAGCTGCGACAGATTCAATCCTATCTTTTTTTATACGAACAGTGAGGAAGCCACGATGAAGTCTCAGCCGCTCAAAACCCTGACCGGGTTCTCGCTCGCGTCCGCTTTTCTTGTGGCCGCTGCCCTGCCCGCAGGCGCAGCCGAATACAAGATCGATCCAACCCACTCCTTCATCGAATTCAAGACGAAACATCTGGGCATGAGTTGGCTGTCCGGCCGCTTCAATACGATCGACGGCACCATGTTCTATGATCCGGCAGCAGGCGCCGCCGCACAGAAAGTCGAGCTCACCATCGACACCGCCAGCCTGGACACCAACCATGCTGAACGCGATAAGCATTTGCGCAGCGCGGACTTCTTCGACGTCGAGAAACACCCGACTGCAACCTTTGTCAGCACGGGCTACGACGGCGACGAAAACGGCGGAACGCTCTCCGGCGATCTGACCCTGCTCGGTGTGACCAAACCCATCTCGTTTGAGATCACCAAACTCGGTGAAGGCAAAGACCCCTGGGGCGGCTACCGCGCCGGTTTCGAGGGCAGCTACACCTTGGCCCGCAAAGACTTCGGCATGGGCTACAACCTTGGTCCGGCAGCGGAAAACGTCGTGGTCGACCTGATGATTGAAGCGATCAAACAGTAGAAAGCTGCCGCTTTGGCACTGCGCAATACCACCACAGGCTATGGGCTGGTGAGCAAACTGCTTCACTGGCTCATAGCCGGATGCATCCTGGGCTTAACCGGCCTTGGCTGGTGGATGGTCGGTCTGAGCTACTATGACAGTTGGTACAACCGGGGGCTCGAACTGCATCGCGCTATCGGTATGATCGCGCTGTTGCTGGCGAGCCTCTTCCTGGTCTGGAAACTGATCTCGCGGTCGCCCGGATTACAGAGCGAACTGGCGCCCTGGGAGAAACTCGGTGCCCGCGCGGCGCACGGCGTTCTCTTGCTGGCGATGTTCGCCATTCCCATCACCGGCTATGCGATCTCGACCTCGGCGGGCAGTGGCTTCACCTTCTTCGGGCTCTTTGAGGTTCCGGCCCTTCTGAGCATATCGGACGCCGCCCGGGATCTTGCCATCGAACTGCACTACTACATCGCCTATGGCCTTTTAGGCGTCGTCGCCGTGCATGCCGGGGCGGCCATCAAGCATCAGTTCGTCGATAAACACGGCACCTTGCGGCGCATGCTGTTCTAGTCTGTGTCGCGTTCCAGCGAAGAGATATTCGAAGGCAAGTCCGAGGCAGCGTTTGCTGCGCAGAACGCGTTCGGATGGGTCAGAGAATGCGAATGAGCGCAAAATGCACCAAACTGGCTGTTTCGGCGCGTGTCAGCGGGAAAAACACTTTCCATCCGCAGAAACAATAACGGCCAGATTCACTGCAACGTTTCCAGCGATAACTTCCCCCTCCGAGGCTACGCCGCCTCTCGGGTGGTGCGCTCGACGATATCCAGAATGTCCGACAGGATCGCGGTCAGGTCGAAATCCTTCGGCGTATAGACAGCCGCGACGCCCGCCGCTTTCAGGGTCGTCTCATCTTCGGGCGGAATGATTCCACCGGCCACGACCGGCACGTCGTTCAAACCGGATGCGGTCATGCCTTTCATGACTTCTGTGACCAAGGGGACATGTGATCCCGAGAGGATCGACAAACCGACCACATGGACACCCTCTTCCAGCGCCGCATTCACGATCTGCGCGGGTGTGAGCCGGATTCCTTCATACACCACTTCAAAACCGGCATCGCGCGCGCGAACGGCGATCTGCTCGGCGCCGTTCGAATGACCGTCGAGGCCCGGCTTACCGACCAGCATCTTTACGCGTCGGCCAAGACGGTCCGAGAGGCCCGACACGCGCTCGCGCAAGCCCTCCAGACTGTCACCACCCTGAACCGCCACGGCCCGGCCAACACCCGTGGGGGCGCGGTATTCGCCGAAGACTTCGCGCAAGGCCGCCGACCATTCACCAGTCGTCACACCCGAATGTGCGCAGGCAATGGAAGGCTCCATAATATTGCTGCCGTCGCTCGCGGCCTGTTTCAAGGCTGAGAGGCTTAACGCTACCGCGGCGGCGTCGCGGGCGGCCCGCCATTCCTGAAGGCGGGCAATCTGCCCGGCTTCCGCATCCGGGTCGCTGACCATATAGCCGCCGTCACCACCTTCGGTCAGGGGCGAGGGCTCGGATTCGGTATAGCGGTTCACGCCGATCACTGCCTGCTCGCCGCTTTCAATGGCGTTGAAACGCGCCGTCGCGCTCTCAACCAGGCGCTCCTTCATGTAGGAGCTGTCGACCGCGGCCACGGCCCCGCCCATCTCCTCGATCCGCTCCAGCTCTTCCTTGGCTTCCGCCATCAGAGCCATGACCTTACCCTCGACCACGGTCGAGCCGTTGAAGAGATCCTCGTATTCCAAGAGGTCTGTCTCAAAGGCCACGATCTGCTGCAGTCGAAGAGACCACTGCTGATCCCACGGACGCGGCAGCCCCAGCGCCTCGTTCCAGGCCGGCAGCTGCACCGCCCGGGCCCGTGCGTCCTTGGAGAGCACCACCGCCAGCATTTCGATGAGAATCCGATAGACGTTGTTCTCCGGTTGCTGCTCGGTCAGACCCAAGGAATTGACCTGGACCCCGTAGCGGAAACGCCGGTATTTCTCTTCCTCGACGCCGTAACGCGTCCGGCAAATCTCGTCCCAGAGCCGCGTGAAAGCGCGCATTTTGCAGAGCTCCGTCACAAAACGAACTCCGGCATTCACGAAAAAGCTGATCCGGCCGACGACTTTCGGAAAATCCTCCGGCGGGACCTGACCCGATGCCTTCACCGCATCCAGCACTGCAATTGCTGTGGCCAGCGCGAAGGCCAACTCCTGAACCGGTGTCGCTCCTGCTTCCTGCAGGTGATAGGAGCAGACGTTCATGGGGTTCCAGCGCGGGGACTCCTTGTAGGTGTAGGCGATCACATCGGTGATCAGCTTCATCGAAGGCTTCGGCGGGAAGATATAGGTGCCGCGCGAGAGGTACTCCTTGATCAGGTCGTTCTGCGTGGTTCCGGAAAGATCCGCCCGCGCCACGCCCTGAGTTTCCGCACAGGCAGTATAGAGCGCGAGCAGCCAGGGTGCCGTCGCGTTGATGGTCATGGAGGTGTTCATGCGGTCCAGAGGGATTTCCGCGAAGAGCGTCTGCATGTCCCCGAGATGAGAGATCGGCACCCCAACCTTGCCGACCTCGCCCCGCGCCAGCTCATGATCGGAATCGTATCCGGTCTGGGTCGGGAGATCGAAGGCCACAGACAAGCCGGTCTGTCCCCGCGCAAGATTTTTCCGGTAGAGCGCATTCGAAGCCGCCGCTGTCGAATGTCCCGCATAGGTCCGAAACAGCCAGGGACGGTCTCGTTCGCCCTGAGCATTGCCGCTCTGAGGACTGCCGCTTTGAGCACTGCCGCTCTGGGCTCGGCCGTCCGCGAGCGATGCATCCGAAGCTGCGGAAGAGGCTTTTGCTGCACCTGCTTCCTGTGCGGGACCGGGGCGTTTCTCAGTCATACTCTCAACTCCAGATACATTATCATCGGTCTATTTTGGCATAGTTAACGACAGAAAATTTCATTAATCATACTAAATTCGTAAAAATAAAATATTTTGTGCATTGCAAAAGACAAAAACTGGCGATAAATGTCAAGGGTATCTGGTGGCCTTTGGCGAGAATCCGTGGCAAAATCCACATTCACGTATCGCGCCGCCGAAATGAACTGCGAAACCGCCGTCCCGGCAGGCCATGTTAGCGCAAGGCGGGCAAGACGTGAAACCCAGAGCGGGACGTGCAGAACAGCGATGACGGGGGCCGCCGAAGGTCAGGTGTCCCCAATGATCGCAAACGATGAGGTAGATGAACACGACACCGGAGGACTCCGGTCCGGATAGCACTGCGGGGCACATCGACTGATGGAACGGTCTTCAGGCCCTGACCAGACGTTCAAATCAGATTTGGAACCGATGTCACCGCAGCACTTTGGACAGACAGCCTTCGGACCACTTGGGAGAGAGAGCCATGACCGATAGCGCAGAAGTAATGCAAGTGAAGCCCGGGCAAGAGATGAAAGATCTCTACGAGGTCGGCGAGATTCCGCAGCTCGGTCACGTCCCCAAGCAGATGTACGCCTGGACGATCCGCCGCGAGCGCCATGGCAACCCGGAAGAAGCCATGAAGGTCGAGGTCGTCGATGTTCCTGAACTCGACAGCCATGAAGTGCTGATCATGGTGATGGCGGCCGGCGTGAACTACAACGGCGTCTGGGCCGGTCTCGGCATTCCGATCTCCGTCTTCGACGTACACAAATCCGATTACCATATTGCCGGGTCCGACGCGTCAGGCATTGTCTGGGCGGTTGGCTCCAAGGTGACGCGCTGGAAAGTCGGCGACGAGGTGGTTGTCCACTGCAACCAGGATGACGGCGACGACGAGGAATGCAACGGCGGCGATCCCATGTATTCGCCCACTCAACGGATCTGGGGCTACGAGACGCCGGACGGCTCTTTTGCTCAGTTCTGCGCGGTCCAGTCCCAGCAGGTCATGGCCCGCCCCAAGCATCTGACCTGGGAAGAAAGCGGCTGCTACGTCCTGACCCTGGCAACCGCCTACCGCATGCTCTTCGGTCATCGCCCCCACATTCTGCGTCCGGGACACAACGTCCTGGTCTGGGGTGCCTCCGGTGGCCTGGGTTCCATGGCGATCCAGCTGATTGCCGCGGCGGGCGCCAATGCCATCGGCATTATCTCGGATGAGAGCAAGCGCGACTTCGTACTGTCCCTGGGCGCCCGTGGTGTGATCAACCGCAAGGATTTCGACTGCTGGGGCCGTCTGCCGGAAGTCGGCGATCAGGCCGGTTACGCCGCCTACATGAAGGAATGCCGCAAGTTCGGTAAGGCGATCTGGGAGATCACCGGCAAGGGCAACGATGTCGACTTCGTGTTTGAGCATCCGGGCGAGCAGACCTTCCCGGTCAGCTGCTTTGTGGTCAAGCGCGGCGGCATGGTGGTCTTCTGCGCCGGCACCACCGGCTTCAACATCACCTTCGACGCCCGTTTCGTCTGGATGCGTCAGAAGCGCATCCAGGGCAGTCACTTTGCCAACCTGAAGCAGTCATCCCAGTCCAATAAGCTGATGATTGAACGGCGGATCGATCCCTGCATGTCGGAGGTGTTCTCCTGGCATGATATCCCCCGGGCCCATACCAAGATGATGAATAACCAGCATAAGCCGGGTAACATGGCAGTCCTGGTCCAGGCCAGGCGTCCCGGTGCGCGGACCTTGGAAGACGCTGTCGAGGATTAATCCGACGCCAGCGCCGCGTAGAGCTTTTCCCTCTGCGCGGCGCAGCGTGAAACGACGGACTCTGACATCGGGGTTGTGGGGCTGGTCATTTCAGTGACCAGCTATCATTTTATGTCTCCACAATCCAACACCAGCCGTAAACTCACTCTCGCCCCCATGGGACGCGCCGTCCCCATTGGACGCACCGAAACGGGAAGCGGGAAAAGGACAGATCTCATGAACCAGACCGCCGCACAGGAATTGCCCCGCACGGAGAGCGTGTTTCTCCCGGATCTTCTGACCACCTGCGGAAGCGCCTTGACCGCCGCCGAAACACTTCGGGAACAGGCGCGTGCATCGGTCGCTTCTTTGGTTATGGGACCAAACGGCAAACCGGATCCGGTCGTGCTGGAGCGTGAGCAGTTCGCAGTGCACGGCTTTGCCTGGCTCTGCACCTATACCGCAGCTCTGCGCGAAATGCTGAGTTGGGCCCAGCGCCTGGAGGCCGAGGGGTCGCTACGCAACCTGGAATCGCTGATGCTTCAGGCCGCCTTTGGCGAATACCTGAGCCAGATCCGCGGCGGCATCGCACTGAGCCAGGTTGAGATTCTGCGTCTGGCCGACATGGGCCTGGAACCGCAAGCCGAGCAGGACTTTGAAACCGCAAGCGTGCGCACCCTGATTTCAGGTGGTAACACCGCCGCGGTCCGTCAGCAGCTTGCCCTTCTGATGAGCGAGGGCGGCACCGGCGGCGATTACGGAAACCCCGCCCTGGGTGACGAAACCCTGGATATGATCCGCGACCAGTTCCACAAGTTCGCCGACGATCATATGGAAGAGGCCCACGAGTGGCACCTGAAGGACGAACTGATTCCCCTGACTGTGGTGAACCAGCTCGCGGAACTCGGCGTCTTCGGCCTGACCGTACCGGAGGAATTCGGCGGCCTGGGTCTCGGCAAGCTCGCCATGTGCGTGGTTACCGAAGAGCTCTCGCGCGGCTACATCGGTCTCGGTTCGCTCGGCACCCGCTCGGAAATCGCCGCCGAACTGATCCGTCTCGGCGGCACGGACGACCAGAAGAACAAGTGGCTGCCCGCGATTGCGTCAGGTGAGATCCTGCCCACGGCGGTCTTTACCGAGCCCAACACAGGCTCGGATCTGGGTTCGCTGCGGACCCGGGCGGTGCGCGACGGCGAGCTTTACCGCATCAAAGGCAACAAAACCTGGATTACCCACGCAGCCCGCAGCGACATCATGACCCTGCTGGCCCGAACCAATCCGGATGAGAAGGGCTATAAGGGCCTTTCCATGTTCATTGCAGAGAAACCGCGCGGTGACGACGCCAATCCCTTCCCCGCACCCGGTATGACCGGCGGCGAGATCAAGGTTCTGGGCTATCGCGGCATGAAAGAGTATGAGCTCGGGTTCGACGACTTCGAGGTCAAGGCGGAGAATCTGCTGGGCGGCGCAGAGGGCGAAGGCTTCAAGCAGCTCATGGCAACTTTTGAGTCGGCACGGATTCAAACCGCCGCCCGCGCGGTCGGCGTTGCCCAGTGTGCACTGGAACTGGGCATGGCCTACGCCAAGGACCGTGCGCAGTTCGGCAAAGCGATCTACGAATTCCCGCGGGTGTCGGGTAAGCTGGCCTGGATGTCCGTGGAGACCATGATCGCCCGGCAACTGACCTACGCCTCCGCACGCGAGAAGGATTCCGACCGGCGGTGCGATATTGAAGCCGGCATGGCCAAGCTCCTGGGTGCACGCGTTGCCTGGTCGAACGCGGACAATGCGCTGCAGATCCACGGCGGCAACGGCTATGCGGAGGAATACAAGATCAGCCGGGTCCTTTGTGATGCCCGCATCCTCAACATCTTCGAAGGCGCCGCGGAAATTCAGGCCCAGGTGGTCGCCCGCGGTCTTCTGGCCGGCCGGAACTAGTTCCAACACCCGGCTCCAGAGCAGCTGACAGGCCGGGAAACACCGCTGGACTTAATTTTTTCGCGACACTCTGGTCGAGTGCAGTGGCACGGGATATATCTAGGCCATGTCTACATTCTTTAACATCATGATGGTGCTCGCGCTGCTTGCGGTGCTCGGTGCTTTGGGCGGTGGCCTCTACTCCATGGCCCGGGGTGGCGAATACAACAAGAAGAACGCCAACAAATTCATGCGTTGGCGGATCATCCTGCAAGCCGTTGCACTCGTTATCCTGGCCGTCGGCATTTACGCGACCCGGAAGTAACGCTGTAAGTTCAGCGCAATCAGCAAGGAAAACAGGGCTTTGGCTTTGAAACGCGAGCCCTACTTGGGAGTCTTTTTGTGGTTCAACTGACGCGTATCTATACCAAAGGCGGCGACAAGGGTAAGACCTCGCTGAACAGCGGCACCCGTGTTCACAAACATGATCCGCGCGTTGCAGCTTACGGCACTGTCGATGAGACAAACGCGACGGTCGGGATGGTGCGTCTGCATACGGAGGGTGAAGTCGATCAGCTGCTGTCGCGGGTCCAGAACGATCTCTTCGACCTGGGGGCCGACCTTGCGACGCCGGAGGTCGAAAACCCGGAATACCCGCCGCTGCGCATCACCGGGGCCCAGGTCGAGCGGCTGGAACAGGAAATCGACCGCATCAATGCCGATCTGGCGCCGCTGAAGTCCTTTATTCTGCCCGGCGGCTCCCCGGCCGCGGCACACCTGCATCTGGCGCGCACGGTCTCGCGCCGCGCTGAGCGGGAAATCACCGCCCTGGCCGAAAAGGACGGCATCAACCCAGAGGCAATCCGCTACATAAACCGCCTCTCGGATCTGTTATTTGTGCTGTGCCGGCACGTGAATGACGACGGCGCAACCGACGTACTTTGGGTTCCGGGCGCAAATCGATAACAAGAGGTCGCAAAAGAGGCCGAATTTGCACTGCGGAGAGCCCCGGTGGATGCTTGGAAAATCTAGGCAACACCTGATGTTTTCCGGTCGTTGACAGCCATGGAGGGGACACTTAATGTGCAGCCGCACAATAAGCCGGGATGCTGGAAAAATAAGCACAGCAGCCTTTTGGGAGAGCACGGAATTCAGCGTGAAATCCCCGGTACTGGATCAACAACATACGACCGTGAGTGATCAATGAAGGTTCTTGTTCCGATTAAACGCGTTATCGACGCGAACGTTAAGGTCCGCGTCAAAGCGGATGAGAGCGGTGTTGAATTGACGAACGTCAAAATGGCGATGAATCCATTTTGCGAAATTGCGGTCGAAGAAGCGGTTCGCCTGAAAGAGGCCGGAACCGCGTCCGAGGTGATCGTTGTTGCCGCCGGCATCGCCCAGTCTCAGGAGACTCTGCGCACCGGGCTGGCCATGGGCGCCGACCGGGCGATCCTGATCCAGACCGACACTCCACTGGAACCACTGGCCGTCGCCAAGCTCTTGAAGGCGGTTGTCGACAAGGAAGAACCCGGCTTGCTGCTGCTCGGCAAACAGGCGATCGACGGCGACAACAACCAGACCGCCCAAATGGTCTCGGCGCTGCTGGGCTGGTCCCAGGCCACTTTCGCCTCGAAGGTGGCTGTCGACGGCGACAAGCTGAACGTCACCCGTGAGGTCGACGGCGGTCTTGAAAACGTCAATCTGAACATGCCCGCCGTGGTTAGCGTCGATCTGCGCCTCAACGAGCCGCGCTACGCATCGCTGCCGAACATCATGAAGGCCAAAAAGAAACCGCTTGAGACCGTCACGCCGGAAGATCTGGGCGTCGACGTGACCCCTCGGGTCGAGACGGTCAAAGTCAGCGAGCCCCCTGCACGCCAGGCCGGTGTGAAGGTTGCGAGCGTCGCTGAGCTGGTGGAAAAACTCAAGAACGAAGCGAAGGTAATCTGATGAGCATTCTGGTTGTAGCAGAGCACGATAACGCCGCTCTGAAACCTGCCGTCCTGAACGCCGTGACGGCGGCTGTCGAACTTGCCGGACATGCCGGCGGTGACGTCCATCTGCTTGTTGCGGGCGAAAACGCCGGCGCCGTTGCCGAGGAAGCCGCCAAGATCGCAGGTGTCGCCAAGGTCCTGCATAGCGATGGCGCCGAATACGCCCACGGTCTGGCCGAAAACCTCGCGCCGCTGATCGTCAAGCTTGCCTCCGGTTACAGCCACGTCATTGCCGCGGCGACCAGCTTCGGCAAGAACGTGATGCCACGGGCCGCGGCTCTTCTGGACGTTCAGCAGGTCTCCGACATCTCCGCAATTGAATCAGCGGATACCTTTGTTCGTCCGATCTACGCGGGTAACGCCATGGCGACCGTGCGCTCTACCGACTCGGTCAAACTGATCACCATCCGTGGCACGGCCTTCGACGCCGCCGCGGCGGAAGGTGGATCGGCCGCCGTCGAGAACACCGATGGAGCCGGTGACACGGGCCTGTCGCGTTTCATGGGCCAGGAGCTGACCAAGTCCGAGCGCCCTGAACTGACCACCGCGGGGATCGTTATCTCCGGTGGACGCGGCATGCAGAGCGGCGACAACTTCGCCATGCTTGAAAAGGTCGCCGATAAGCTCGGTGCCGCCATCGGTGCTTCGCGGGCCGCGGTCGACGCCGGCTTCGTGCCGAACGACTATCAGGTCGGTCAGACCGGCAAGGTGGTAGCGCCCGATCTCTATCTGGCCATCGGTATTTCCGGTGCGATCCAGCATCTGGCAGGCATGAAAGATTCCAAAGTCATCGTCGCCATCAACAAAGACGAAGAAGCCCCGATCTTCCAGGTGGCCGACTACGGACTGGTGGCCGATCTCTTCCAGGCCGTGCCGGAACTTGAAGCAGCCCTTGACGGCTAACGCCTCGGGACTAGAGTTGCGGGTGTCAGCGCAGACTTTCGATCTGTCGCTGACACCGGCGCCCGAGTCCCGGCACCACCTATCGTTATCGGACCCCAGACCACTGGAATAGAAAACCGGACCCGCTCATGGCAGAAGCAGACATAACGGACATTAAGTCCATCGGCGTTCTAGGCGCCGGACAGATGGGCGCAGGTATTGCCCAGGTCTTTTCACTGGCGGGATACGACGTCAAGCTGACCGATATCAGCGAAGAAACGCTCGCGGAATCGCTCAAGACCATCGAGCATCATATGAAGCGCCAGGTCGCAAAAGGCCGGGTGACTCCCGATGATGTATCGTCAGCTTTGGCCCGGATCGAAACCGGGACCAGCTACAGCCTCTTTGGGGACTGCGATGTGGTCATCGAGGCCGCGACCGAGAACGAAGAGCTCAAGCGCGAGATCTTCAAGGAACTCTGCCCGGCGTTGAAGGCCGATGCCATTCTCTGTTCCAACACCTCTTCCATCTCCATTACACGGCTGGCTTCCGTCACCGACCGCCCGGCAAAGTTCATGGGCATGCACTTCATGAATCCGGTGCCCGTGATGCAGCTGGTGGAGCTGATTCGCGGCATTGCGACGGAAGAAAGCACCTTCGACACGATCCGGACACTCACCCAGGCACTCGGCAAAACCACGGCCTCCGCCGAGGATTTCCCGGCCTTCATCGTCAATCGTGTGCTGCTGCCGATGATCAACGAGGCGGTTTACACGCTTTATGAAGGCGTAGGCTCGGTGGATGCCATCGACACGGCAATGCGCCTCGGGGCAAACCACCCGATGGGTCCGCTGGAGCTGGCTGATTTTATCGGCCTGGACACCTGCCTCGCCATCATGTCCGTGCTTTACGAGGGTCTGGCCGATACCAAGTACCGTCCCTGCCCGCTTCTGGTGAAGTATGTCGAAGCCGGATGGGTGGGCCAGAAGGCAGGTCGTGGCTTCTACGACTACTCCGGCGACATCCCGGTCCCGACCCGCTGATAAAGCGCTCCCTGCAGGATCAATCGGCCGGCGGCGCAGCTGCCTTGCGTCTTATGCCGCGTTGAATTTCTCGTAGATGACCGATCCGGTCATCAGGTCCAGGTGCGCGCCGCCACCGTTCTTGAAGAGGGTGATTGCCTCCTGGCCGCTCCGGCCTTTGCCGCCATTGCAGAGATCGTAGAAATCGCCGCGGACGTCGTCTTCGGTGATGACACCTGCCGCCAGCGGGATTGCGAGCTCACCGATATCCTCCAACGTGGTCTCACGGGAGTCGACAAAGACTTCGGCCCTCCGCATCAATTCATCGTCCGCCTCGCGCATGTCGGGGCGGTAAGCCCCGATCAGATCCACATGAGTCCCCGGCCGGATCCATTCGCCCTTCAGGATCGGCGTCTTGGTCATGGTCGCGCAGGAAATAATGTCCGCCGACGCCGCAGCCTCGGAGAGGTCGGTCGCGACTTCGATGGTGAGGCCCTCGTCCGCGAGCTCTTGCGCAAGAGCATCCGCCTTCTCGCGATTGCGATTCCAGATCGTGAAGACTGCTAGCCCGGGAAAGATCTCACGATAAGCCGATATCAGGGAGCGTGCCACCGTACCCGCTCCGACCACCAGCAGATGCCTGGACTCGGGCCGCGCCAGCAAACGGGCACCCAGAACCGAATCCCCCGCCGTCTTCCACTTGGTCACCAACACACCGTCCAACACCGCCTTCACCGCACCGTTTTCGCCGTCGAACAGCAGCATAGCGCCCTGGATCGAGGGCATGGGTGGCGTGCGGTCGTTGTTTTCGGGAAAGACCGACATGGATTTCAACGCCAGGCCCAGCCCCTTGATCCAGGCCCCTCTGTTGAGCAGCGCCCGGTCGTCATCCCGCAAAAGGAGATCGCCCACCTGTGCCTTCTCGAAGCGATGACCGGCTTCCAGCGCGTCAGCAATCGCGGTCCAGGTCAGTTTATGATCGATGTCGTCAAAGCCGATATTCTGCATGCACCTGCACTCTCAAAACTATAGAGGGTTTCTGAGGGGGGGGTGAGTCTAGTAGCATTTCGGGCGCGGATTACCCAATAGGATTTTCACCGGCACGAAAGCGAATAGGATCTATCCGGCCCTGGAGAGTTTGGGCTGATATCGGCGCTCTGCGGGCAGGAGGATATCTACGCTCGTTCCTTCATCGACAAGGGATTCGATAACCAAGGAACCGCCGTGACTTTCGACGTAAGCCTTCGCCAGGGTCAAGCCGAGACCCGAGCCCTCGTACTGCCGTTGCAGGCTGCTATCCGCCTGACCGAAGGCTTTAAGACAGGTTTCAATCTGGTCGTCCGGAATCCCGATGCCGTTATCGGATACGGATAGGCGGGCATCACCGTTGTCGCACAACGCCAGGGCCAGGATCGCGTGACCACCTTCGCGGTTAAACTTGATAGCGTTCGAGATAACCGCGCCCAACGCCTGTTTGACAAGTCGTTCGTCCGCGGTAAAGAAAAGATTTTCGTCAGGCAGCTCGAGCTTAAGGTCCACTCCGGCCGCCTCTGCCCGTTCGCGGGAATGTCCCGCCACCCGCTTCAGCAGATCGGCAAGGTCCAGCTCTTCTTCCCGCAATTCCAGATTCCCGTCTTCAATCCGGGCAAAATCCAGGACGTCCGTCACTGTAGCCAAAAGCCGAGCACCACCGTCGTAGATGTCTTTGCTGTACTCAACGTAATTGGGCGATCCGAGCGGTCCGTAGAGCTCGTTCTGCATGATCTCCGCGAAACCCATCACGGCATTGAGCGGGGTTTTAAGTTCATGGCTCATATTTGCCAGGAACTCGGTCTTGGCCCGGTTCGCCAACTCCGCCTTTTGCTTGGCGGCTTTTAGCTCCCGCTCTCGCCGGGCGGCCCGTTTCTCGGCTTTCACCTGACGGTCTATGTCTCGCATCAATAGGATCAACCCGCCGCCGTACTCCTCTTCCAGTCGGGTCACCGCGATATCCGCGTGGAATGCACGACCGGTCATCCGTCGACAGAGTATACGCATAGGCTGCCCCAACAGAACCGCCTGAGTCAAAACCTCTAAAAAAGGGGCGGCGTCCGTAAGTTTCGAAGGGATGTAGAATTCGGACATATTGAGGCTCAAGGCCTTTGCGTGCGAAACCCTGAAGATCCGCATCGCCGCGTTGTTGATGCTACTGATTTTCCCGGACCGGTCGGTGGTTATCAAAGCATCGAATGCGTTTTCTGCGACGTTGGCCATCAAGGCCTGAGATCGTTGGCGTGCCAGACGCTCCGAGATCACTTTGAAACCAAGTTGCCGAAAACGGAAAATAAACGCGAAGGCGGCAGTGAGGAAAGTTCCTATAATGACCGGGGCGACAGGAAGCAAAAGACCTGCGCTCGACTGAGTCACAACCGCCGCACTGAAAACTGCTGCGTCAATGACAAAAAGCGTTGCCAAGGCCCATCCTGGACGCTGCTTCCAACAAATGAATGCAACGGCGAGTGTAATCAAGAACAACAACGAATATGTCAGGGCTGGATGCAAGGGTTGCAAAGCCCTCCCCTGCACTAGGGATTGCGCCGCGAGCATCTGAACCAACACGCCCGGCAAGGACTTGTGAAGGGGTACTGCAACATTGTCGCCCAGTTCGACGGCAGTCGCACCAATCAAAACGATCTTGCCCTTGAGCAAAGACGGGTCCACGGCACCACCCGCGACATCCGAGAAGGAAAACCGCTGAAGCGAGTGCGCTGCGATCCCGAAGTCTATCCCAAAGCCGGGCTCCGCATGCGTTTGATCGCTCGACATGCCCGACGCCGCTGCAATGTAAGCCGGAATACTTGGAATGAGCATATCATTCCATTCCTGGGCATGCTGCATGCGCCAAACGAGGCCATCGAATTCCGGGAAGACGTTTGCCGAAGCGACATCACTATGCTGTGCAAAGCGGGGTAAGGGGCCCACGTCAACAAAGCGGTTTTCAGCTTCGCTCCACTGCCTGAAAGCAGCAAGGACGATATCGCCACCACGCCTGGCAAGCGCATTCTCCAGGGCCGTGTCTTCTATATCGCTACTGGCCAGACTGAAGTCGATATCAAAAACGATGGAACGGACCTCCGCTGCCGTCAGTCGATCAATGAGCAATGCATGAAGCGACCGCTTCCAGGGCCAGGTCCCGATTTCTCTCAAGCTCTTTGGATCAATCTCGACAACGACGAGGTTCGGGTCCGCTTCACCCTTATCGAGCTTGAAGCGCTGCTCCAGGAGAGGCAGTTCTACAAACTCCAGAAAGTCGCTGCCAAAAGCAGCAGCCGTAATGGAAAACGCCAGAAAGCAACAGAATATGCGGGGAAGCATAACGGAGAAACTTCCGGCTACCGTTAAGCGCGACCGCCGTTGCCGCCGCCATTACCACCGCCGTTGCCGCCGCCATTACCGCCACCATTACCGCCGCCGTTGCCGCCGCCATTACCGCCGCCGTTACCACCACCGTTGCCGCCGCCGTTACCACCACCGTTGCCGCCGCCGTTGCCGCCGCCGTTGCCGCCGCCATTACCGCCGCCGTTGCCGCCGCCATTACCACCACCGTTGCCGCCACCATTACCGCCGCCGTTGCCACCACCGTTGCCGCCGGCATTGTTGTTGCCGGGGCCAGCGTTAGCATTGCCGCTCGCAGCCGCGCCCGTCGTGCCGGCATTTGAACTGCTGCCGGAACTTGAAGAACTGGAACTACTGCTGGAACCCGAAGAACTGGAACTTGACGAAACGCCGGCCTCGCTGGCCGAAGCACTGGCCGACATACCGGCAGATACACTCGCGGAGCTGCCATCACGGGAGTCGGTGACTGAGACACTGCCGCTGCTGACGTCAACATCGGTTGAATCTTCATCGACGTCCACGCTGAAGCCCGTGCCTTTCACGACTGCAACTAGATAGGGTGTCTTAACCGAGAAAGTGCCCGACTTTCGCTTCTGTACCGTGTAGCCGACTTTACCCTCGGGCTGAGTGACGACCGTTGTTCTATCCGCATCCGCCTCAGGTGCGATGTTTACGGTTGCATCGGGTCCCAGTGAGATCTTGTCAAAACGGTGCACGACAATCGCGTGAGCTGCTGAAAAAGTCCGAATCTCAACCTTTGCCGGAAGCTGCGCATTTCCGGAAAGCGCCTGCCAGCCCCCCTCGCCGGTAGAGGAACGCCACTGCACCTTGCCTTCAACAAAAAGCACGCTCCAATAGACGGATGATGTCGCCGCCGAGGGTCCAAAGCTCGACAAAAACAGGACAAAAGCAGGAAAAGACGCGATCGCCGCCGCAAACACAAAGCCTTGCAAACCAGTCTTTGCACGTTTGGTTTTCAACATTTTTGGAAGACCTCAGAAGAACTGATTAATAAAGATAATTTTTTCTCGCAATTTCATTTTCTTATAGAGGAGTTAATACTTTATTTAATTGAAACTATTAGGAGAAGTATCTGCCATTTGAGCACAACACTATTGTTGTACTTGAATGAAATCGACTTGCAGAAGCCACGCTCGCCAAAAAAAATGCTGAATCACAACGCTGAAACAGATCGCCAGAAAATCTGCGTGACGATGCAGGCAAAAAAAATGCGCCTGATCGGCGCATTTCTTCCCGTGTGTCCGAAGGTTCCAAAGCCGGTGTCGTTTAGCTGAACCGCTCTTTCCTGTGCATTTTAACTACATAGAAGCTTTTGACGGCGCCCGACCAGCAGGAGCCCTCCAAGCCCGATCAACATCAACGTCAAGGTTCCGGGTTCCGGAATAGGGGTCGTCGTGCCACCCACGAGCTTCCAAACCGTCACATGCGAGATGTTTGGTGTATTGCCGCCATTATTCACCAGGCCGACCGTACTCCAGGGGCCTGTTGTCAGACCTTCGATACTGAAAATCGAAAAATCGTTCGCCGCCTTGACCGTCAGAAGATAAAGCTCTTCCGCTCCCACGTAGGTCCAAGTACCGGACGAAGACCCAGCGCCCGTAATGGAGAGGCCCCGCGACACGAGATCGTCACTTTTAGCGACTTCCATGATGTCAATGAAAGAGCCGAAGACGTCGAACAGAGCTGCCTCAACCGTCTCTTCCTTGTCGTTTCCGCTGTTCGGAACGGTTACAGGTCCGGTAGGGCCCGTCAGTTCCTGCCCCGCGAAGATCCGGCATGCCAAGTCCGTTGCGGTATCACATCCAATCATGGGTGTCGCGGCCATGGGCATTGCATGCGCCGAAGTCGCCATCATCGCGATTCCGCCGAGAATCGCGGAAAAAACCACCGAAAGTACACGCATCTTTTGCTCCCCAAGATTCCTCACGCGCGCAAGCTCCTTCTGCCTGCGAGAGCTTGGGTAAAGAGCAAATCTTATGCCAAGGGAACTAAGGCACTGGTTTGACCGGAGTATTCATCGCCCCAGTGCTTAAAGGACGTCGTACAGCGCCCTGCCGTTAAAGAAACCGACAGATCCAATTACGTGCATATTATTATTTTTCAATAGCTTATAAAAATTACACGCAGAGGATGTGTAAAAAATTCCAACATGACATCCCAACCAGAAGCCTCGGGTTGTCCTGTAAGTTTCCTTGATTGTGTTTTCAGCCAGCACCCGCAGGAATCGGCTGATCCAGGTAGAACTGCATCAAGGCCTTCGACTCCTCTGAATCCCACTCTGCGGGCCCCTGCAGCATGCCGATGATCCGGTTGCGCCGGTCGACCAGCAGGGTTGTGGGCAGGCCCTTGATCTCGAATTCACGTGCTGCAATGCCTTTAGGGTCCAGGTAGATGCCCATGGCATCGAGATCGAGATCGTCATAGAAAGGCTGCACCACGCCTAGGCCACGCCGGTCCTGAGAAATCGCAATTACCCGGAATCCCTGAGACGCCAGATCGCCGTGCAAGCGGTTGAGCGCCGGCATCTCGGCAACGCAGGGCGCGCACCAGGTGGCCCAGAAATTCACCAGGACGACTTCGCCCTTGAAATCCCGCAGACTCACGGTCTCTTCGGCGCCTCGGGTAAAAGCCGTCGGCGGCGCTGGTATCGGCGGTTCGAAGAAGGTAAAGTTCGCGCCGAAATCGCCTCCGAGGGGCGGTTCGCTGTTCTGCGCGGCGGCAGGCTGGACGGTGGCAATCACCGCAAATCCGATGAGCACCGCAGCCAAACCGCGGATCGTTGCGCCTATGGCGATGTTTTTATGCATAGCGAATCAGGTCCACCCAGTCACATGACCTCAAAAAACACTCCAGCTGCCGATCAGGCCGCAGCCGACAAAACCGCCGAACACTCGCCGCCAGCCAACTCGGGAGAGGGCGCGAACAAGATGTGGGGCGGACGTTTTTCCATGGGCCCGGCCGAGGTGATGGAACAGATCAACGCATCTATTTCCTTCGATCAACGGCTCTACGCCCAGGACATCCAGGGGTCGAAAGCGCACTGTAACATGCTGATCGCCCAAGGCATCGTGTCTCAGGAAGATGGGGACGCCATCCTGAAAGGTCTAGACACGATTTTGCGAGAGATTGAAGCAGGCGACTTCAAGTTCAGCGCGGCGCTGGAAGACATTCATATGAATGTGGAAGCTCGGCTGCGCGAGTTGATCGGCGACGCCGCCGGCCGCCTGCACACCGCGCGCTCGCGCAACGACCAGGTGGCGGTCGATGTGCGTCTTTGGGTGAGAGACAGCCTGGACCAGCTCGACGGCAAACTGGCCGAGCTGCAGGAAGCCCTGATCGAAAAGGCGGAAGTCTACGCCAACAGCGTGATGCCGGGTTATACCCACCTTCAGGCGGCGCAACCGGTCACTTTCGGACACCACCTGCTCAGTTACGTGGAGATGCTTGGGCGCGACCGGGGCCGGGTCAAGGATTGCCGCACGCGGCTGAACGAATGCCCGCTGGGCGCGGCGGCCTTGGCGGGCACCTCCTTTCCCATCGACCGGCAGGCAACGGCCAAGGCGCTCGGCTTCGACCGCCCGACGGCCAATTCCATCGATTCCGTGTCGGATCGCGACTTCGCGCTGGAGTTCCTCTCGCTTGGCTCGATCCTGGCTATCCACCTCTCGCGCTTCGCCGAAGAACTGGTGATCTGGTGCAGCGAGGGCTTCCGTTTCGTGGATCTCTCGGACGCTTTCACGACCGGCAGCTCGATCATGCCACAGAAAAAGAACCCCGACGCGGCGGAGCTGGTGCGTGGCAAGGCAGGCCGGGTCATCGGATCCCTCAACACCCTGCTGATGGTTATGAAGGGGCTGCCCCTGACCTACGGCAAGGACATGCAGGAAGACAAAGAGCCTCTGTTCGATGCCACGGACACGCTGGCACTCTGCGTCGCGGCGACCACGGGCATGGTGCGGGACCTGAGCGCCAACGAAGCACGCTTAAAGGCCGCGACCGCCGCCGGCTTCCTGACCGCGACCGATCTGGCCGACTGGCTGGTGCGGGTGCTGAACCTGCCGTTCCGCGACGCGCACCACATCACCGGCTCGATCGTTCAGCGCGCGGAAGCCGCCGGCTGCGACATCAGCGAGCTTCCGCTTACAGAGATGCAGGCGGTTGAGCCTCGTATCACGGAAGCAATCTTCGAAGTGCTTACTGTCGAAAGTTCGGTCGCCAGCCGCACCAGCCAGGGCGGTACGGCCCCTGAGCAGGTCCGCAAGGCCGCAGCAGAGGCCCGAACGCGGTTCCTGTAACCTTTCGGTGAGCAGGGTGGCCAGGGCCTTTGACTAGAGCACCGGGCATCAATATCGTAGCGGCACCGCAGCAACGCAGATGGCGCAGGCTGAGTTGGCACGCCCGGAGACAGGAATGAGAAGCACACCACCGACACGGCGCTGGGTCGTCATAGGCCTTGTTTCCGCCCTGGGTCTCGCCGGCTGCGGCAAAAAGGGCAAGCTCAGCCCGCCGGAGGGTGAAGAAGACCTTTACACCTACCCGCAGGCCTACCCGAAGGCTTCCTCACAGGTTCCGGGCTGGGACGACGATAAACCGCGCCAGAATACGGCACCGGACAGTATCTCGATCTTCCCGGACGAGCGTACCAAGACAAAAACCTACTAAAACCCCGGTCCAATCGCATATTGTGTCATCTGAGACCCAATGGCGGTTTTTCGGACCTATAGTCTCGTGCCTGTTAAGTCATTGTTCCTTATGAAAATTGGCCGCAGGAAAACGAGCGGCAAAAAGAACTGAAACGAAGTGCTATGACATTCTATCCCTACAAGAACGGCCGCCTGCACATTGAAGGGGTCTCGCTTGATGAGCTGGCCGCGCGCGTCGGCACCCCTTTCTACTGCTATTCCGCCGCCGCCATGGAGACGGCCTATACCAGTTTCGTCGCAGCCCTGGGAGATCTGCCCGCGACCGTTTGCTACGCACTGAAAGCCAACTCCAACCAGGCCGTGATCAAAACCTTTGCGCAGCTTGGCGCCGGTGCCGATGTGGTTTCGGAGGGTGAACTCCGGCGCGCGCTTGCCGCGGGTGTGCCGGCAAAAAAGATCGTTTTTGCGGGTGTCGGGAAACAGCCTTCGGAGATGGCGACGGCCCTGGATGCCGGCATCCTGCAGTTCAACGTGGAGTCCCTGCCGGAGCTGGAAGCTCTTTCGCGCGTGGCCCAGGAGAAAGGCAGCGTTGCGCCGGTCGCCCTGCGCATTAATCCGGACGTCGATGCACTGACCCACGCCAAGATCTCCACCGGCAAGGCAGAGAACAAGTTTGGGATCGACATTCCCAGCCTGCGGGGTTTCCTGGCGTCCGCCGCCGAACTCCCCGGCGTGCGGATCGAAGGTCTGGCGGTGCACATCGGATCCCAGGTGACCGACGTCAATCCCTACCGCACCGCCTTTGAACGGCTGGTCGCCCTCTTCGTAGAGCTCCGCGACGCGGGATGGCCCTTGGAGCGCCTCGACATGGGGGGCGGACTGGGCATCGCATACCGGGACGGTGCGGCGCCCGACATTGCCCGCTATGCCGAGATTGTGCGCGGCGCGGTCGAGGGAGTGGGCTGCAAACTGATCTTCGAGCCGGGGCGCTTCCTCACGGGAAATGCCGGGCTTCTGGTCACGCGAACCGTCTACGTGAAGCACGGCACTGCACGGCGGTTCGTGATCGTCGATGCGGCCATGAACGATCTGATCCGCCCCACCCTTTATGATGCCTGGCACGACATTCTGCCAGTGGCGCAGTTTTCCAAGGATGCGGCGCGCGAGCCCTACGACATTGTCGGTCCTATCTGCGAAAGCAGCGATATTTTCGCCGAACAGAGACCTCTTCCCACGGTCGCTCCCGATGACCTGCTCGCGATTTGTTCATCGGGCGCCTATGGCGCTGTCATGGCATCCAGCTATAATTCCAGGCCTCCGGCACCGGAAATCCTGGTCCGTGGCAAGGATTATGCAGTTATCCGGCCCCGAATGGACTATGATACGCTGATCAGGCAGGATAGGCTCCCCGAGTGGCTGGACGACGGTCAGCAGAGTTCGGAACCGCGCGGCGCCGCCTGATCATCGGATTGAAAGGGCCAAAAAACCGCGTTGAGACGAAGATGAGACCGCCGGGTCGGGCCGGTGGGCGCGAACAAAGAGGCTGATTCACGGTTTTTCATTGCTTCAGTGAGAAAAAGAGCAGGTTCCAGAAGGATCGCATCAGATGATAGCCCAGCCGGTCGACAAACCTGGACCAGGGCCTAAGTAAAACAGGGGAAGACAACGCTAACGACGTGAGGACGCGCAGTTGGTAGAGCGAAAAAACCCCGGGTTCGGATCGGACGGCGACGGCGACGCAGGCCGCGAGAACCCCTTTATCCGCAGACCGGCGACCGACGCGATGAGTTTGGCGTCGCGCCTGACCCTCCAGTTGGGATTGGCGAAGTTTGCGCTCTTCTGGGAGCGTTTCTGGCCTGCAATCTGGCCCCTTGTGGGAATCGCCGGCCTTTTTCTCGCAATCGCGCTCTTCGACATTCTTCCCGCCCTGCCGAACTGGCTGCACACGGTTGTTCTGGCGGCCCTGGTGCTCTCGGCAGTCTGGGGTATCTGGTATTTCGTAAAAAACTTCAGGCTTCCGGACGACAGGGAAACCCGGCGGCGCCTCGAGCAGGATTCGGGACTGAAGCACCGCCCGCTAACGTCGCTCGACGACCGCCTGACCAAAGGCGACGGCACGACTCGTGCGCTCTGGGCAATGCACCGCTCGCGCCTCGTGAGGCAAAGCGGCGCCTTCAAGGCCCAGCCCCCGCGCCCCAGGTTCGCTTATCTCGATCCTCTTGCGCTGCGCTGCGGCCTGGCCGTCGTGATGGTCGTCGCTGTGGTTTCCGGTGCCGAGAATTGGACACAGCGTCTCGCCCGGGCGGTGACGCCGGAATTCTCTGCGACCGCATCCAGCCAGGGGGTTTCCTTTGACGTCTGGATCAACCCGCCCGCCTACACACGGAAAGCCCCGCAGTTTCTCGCCTCAACACCGCAATCGGATCCATCCCTCTCCAGCCCTGCATTGGCGGTCCCCGCAGGCAGTGAGGTTCTGGCGCAGCTTCAGGGCCCGGTCGAAAGTCCGCAGTTACTGGTTGGGTCCGATGCGACTGACTTCGAGAGCACGGGTGTCGATTTTTACAAGCTTTCGGGACGGATTGATGCGGGCGAGCGCATCGCCATTGTTCAGGACGGTGACACCCTGGCCGAGTGGCGCATGAGCGTCATCCCGGACCAGGCACCGGAAATTGCCTATCTGACAGCACCAAGCCGCAGCGAACGCGCCGCTCTCAGGCTTCAGTATCAGGCCAAGGACGATTACGGAATCGAAAAAATCGAGGCACGGGTTCAGCGTCTGGATATGCCGGAGGCGGCACCTTTCTTCCTTGAATTGGCACTCCCCAAATCGGGCGCAAGCGAGCTTGATGCCACCAGTTATCACGACCTCACCCCACACCACTGGGCCGGCCTTGCCGTCGAAATCACGCTCTTCGCTGAGGATGCGCTCGGACAAAAAGGTGAGAGTGAAGCTCTGCGAACCGTTCTTCCCGAACGTATTTTCAATCACCCCATCGCCAGGGCGCTGGTAGAACTCCGCAAGCAATTGACCCTCGCGCCGCAAGAGCGTTTCTCCATCGTTCAGGGCCTGCGTGATATCTATAAGCGCCCGAGCCTCTTTCATCACGATGTCGTCGTGGCCCTGGCCGTCGTGACTGCGGAGCGCCGCTTGATCCACGACCGCCGGACGGAAGTCATTCCGTCGGTCCAACAGCTTCTCTGGGACACGGCCCTGCGGCTGGAAGAAGGTGAACTCGCCATTGCGGAGCGCGACATCCGGGAATTGCAGAAAGCTCTACAGGAAGCTCTCGCCCGAGGTGCCGATCAGGCTGAAATCGAAGAACTCCTGGATAAACTGCAGGAGGCGCTCGATCGGTTCATGGAAGCCATGACCGAGCAGATGCGCGAGCAACTCTCACAGGGCATGGAACCTCAACCCCTGCCGCCGGACTCCGAGCTGCTGGAGAGCAGTGATCTGAGGGACCTGATCGAAAAAGCCCGAGAACTTGCCCGTAACGGCTCAACCGAAGCCGCCCAGGAACTGCTATCCCAGCTGCAGGAAATCCTCGAAAACCTGCAGGCCGGAAACTTCGCAGATCAGATGAACCAGGCCATGCAGGATGCTCACGGCATGATGCAGGACATGGAAGAGATGATCCGCAAGCAGCAGGAGTTGCTCGACCGTAGTTTTGAGCGCCAGCAACAGGGCGATGGCCAGCAAGGCCAGGAGGGTGATCAGCGCGCCCAGGAACGCAGCAGCGACGCCGGTGCACAGGAACAGCTGCGCAAAGACCTGGGTGAGATGATGCGTCAACTCGGCGAGGCGCTTGGGGAGATTCCCCGCTCCCTCGGCCGGGCGGAACAGTCCATGCGGGATGCCCGCGACGCGCTCAGCGGCCAAGAAGGCCAGGATGCTGTACCGCCGCAGTCCAGATCCCTGGATCAGCTCCAGCAGGGCATGCAGGCCATGGCGGAGAGCTTTATGCAGCAGATGGGCCAGCAGGCGGAACGCGGCAGCGGCACAGTCGGATCACAGCCGGGTCAGAGTGCAGATCCCTTTGGACGGGAAACCGGACGCGGCGGCATCAACAGCTCGCGCACGGGCGTCGAGATCCCCGACGAAGGCGACATCGTGCGCACACGGGAGATCCTGCAGGAACTGCGGAAGCGGCGGGGCGAACGCCAACGCCCGGCCAGCGAACTCGACTACATTGACCGCCTGCTTCGGCAGTTTTAGGAGAGGCTGCAGATCAGCCAACCGCGCGCAACGACCCCGGCTACAGGGTAAGTGCGGGGTTCCGTTCCGGGCTGGGAATTCTGTTTGCGATCATCACCTCGTCAGCGACGGCGCAAATCTGTTTCAGGGTGAAAGGCTTAGTGATCACCCGGCAGATCAGTTCATCCAGATTGTGGGCCCGCTGCCGTTCGGCCGAGTACCCGGTCATTAACAGGATGGGCAGTTCCGGATAGTCTTTGGTCACTTTCAGCGCCAAGGCAATACCGTCCATCTCCGGCATGACAATGTCGGTGATAAGCAGCTCAAAGCTGTTCACGCTAAGCTGTTCCAGTGCCTGTACGCCATCATCGGATGTCGTCACCGTGTGCCCTTTGTGGGCCAACGCCCGCGCGACGAAACTCTGTACCGCGCGATCGTCCTCGGCCACCAATATTCGAGCCATCACTCCACCTTGCATTCATCGCAAATGACAGTCGCCGGTTTTGAAACCTGTTATTTGAACTGCATCCTGCGGAGGCTTGATCGTTTCATCCAAAATAAAAATAATACAGATCAAGCTCTTAGTCTGTCGACATGAGAGAGATCCGCACGCTCGAACACCTTGAGCAGGATAGATCACACTCACAGTTGCGCATATTGGGGTAATTAAGATTAACATGAGGTTAACGCCCTGGGCGGTCCCACCTCAGGAACCTTTGGCCGCCAGCGGGAAACCGAATGGCAGCCGACGGCAGCGCGCGGGTTTACGGCAGAATGCTCGGCTCGTTTTGCGCCGTCTCTTCCGAGACGAAAATTATTGAAATACCAATGCCTTGGCGTCCCCAGCTATCGGCAATGGACGTTGCAAAGGTCACTTCACCTTCCGGCGTGATTTCCGCAGCCTCCGCCTCGAAATACCAGCGGGCAAGAATCTCAGCCTCGGCATTTGCGACAGTTGCCCTCAGGGTGGGAATCGGCTGATTCTGCTCCGTCTCGTTAACCACAATTCCCTCGACGACGATCATCGGTTGACCATTGACGCGCGTGCGGCTTTTCAGAAGCTTTTCGGCCGGAAGTGAGAGACCTTCTCCCGGGATTCTGCTCTCGGGTTCGGTCTCTTCATGGGCCTTCATGCCCACCAGGTCGTAGAGATTCTGGAATCTTGGTTCGAAAGCAACGATGTGGCTCTGACCGAAGTAGAATCCCCCGGCGAGCAAGACCAGAACGACGAAAAAGATGGTCCATCCCAACGCCGCGAATCGGCGCTCGCCGTCGTCCAGGACGTCTTCATCCTCCGATTCGAAGAGTTTTGGGCCGCGCACCGGCGGCGGCGTTGTCTCGGCAGGGGCTTCTTCGGGTTCCTGCGCGGGTGGGGCTGGCTGTTCAATGGTCTCCTGTGATTCGGCCAGCTCAGGTGACACGGGCTCAGGTGACACGGGCTCAGGCGACCCGGGCTCAGCCGCATCCGCGGCCTCGGGCTGCCCGGGCAGTTGATGCCAGCGGTGCGCGCATTCGCTGCAGCGCACTTTACGGCCGCGCTCTCCGAGCAGGGCTTCGTCAACGGCAAAGCTGGTATCGCAAGAGGGGCAGGTAACGATCATTGAACCGCCTTGATCCTTACGGCCTGCGCTTTTCTGTGGGGGAACTCAGGAATTGCCACTAAATACTGCCTTTGTCTGCCGCTTTGCGGCCATAACCTCCGGGATCCATTTCAGGCACCGGTCTAGCGCAAAACGGTTAAACTTATATGAGCCACTCGAAGGCAACGCAAGTGGAGCGCTCAACGCTTTACCTCGGTGCGACCCCTGTGCCATTCTCAACAGCGGAGCAGATTCCTACTGGAGGTGCTTCCTCAGGGACGCTATTTGCCCTCGACGTTGTTCAGATAGAGGCTGATGACGGCGTCGCTCTTATCAGGAGCGGGGCCTTCTGAACCGGTATCTTGTTATAGGATCGCCTGTACCTTGGTTCGCTTTCAGGACGTTTCACTGCGCTATGGGGCGGGGCCTGAAATCCTTGATCGCGTGTCATTGGATCTGGCACCCGGCTCGTTCCATTTCGTTATCGGCGCAAGCGGCGCGGGGAAGTCTTCGCTTCTGAAGATGATGTACCTCGCCAACCGTCCGACGAGCGGACGCATCAGCCTGTTCGGACGCGACGTCTCCTCACTCAGCCGTCATGACGCGGCCCTCCTCCGGCGCCGGATCGGAGTCGTGTTCCAGGACTTCAGGCTTCTCGATCACCTCAGCACGCTGGATAACGTCGCCTTGCCGCTGAAGGTCAGCGGCCAGCGCTCTGACGAAATCCGCAAGGATGTCGTGGAGCTGCTGACCTGGGTCGGTCTGGCCGATCATCTGGATGCCAAGCCCGCCACCCTCTCCGGCGGCCAGCAGCAGCGCGTCGCGATCGCCCGCGCGGTTGTGTCCCGGCCGAGCCTCTTATTGGCGGACGAGCCCACGGGTAATGTCGACAACCGGATCGCTGAGCGCCTCCTCTATCTCTTTGAAGAACTCAACAAGCGCGGAACCACAATCGTGGTCGCGACCCACAACGAGGCCCTGATTTCCAGGTTCAATTACCCGGTGATCCGCCTGGTGCGCGGCGAGGTTCGGCTTGAACACGCGGAAACTCTGATCCGGACCAGCGACATGCCTGCGCGTGCGCCGGTTGATCACGGCACAAGAGATACCAGCTTGCCCGTCGAGGGCAATCCGGAAAGCGCAGGCTAAGATGCTGTTGCGCAAGTCCGTCGTCCCCCTGAACAGCGACGCTACCGGCCGCTTCCTGCCCTGGCTGGTCGCGGTAATGGTCTATCTGGCTGCTCTGGCCCTGGTCAGCGCCATGGCGATGAGCAAAATCGTGACGCGCTGGGATCACGGCCTTTCAGGTCAGATTACGGTACAGCTGCCGGTCAGCGAAAGCGACCTGACGGAAGCGGAAATCACAAACCGGCGGGAAGAGGTGCTGACCCTTCTGCAACAGAGTCCCGGCGTCCTCTCCGCCAATCATATCGGCCGGGAAGAAACAGCCGCGCTGCTTGAGCCTTGGTTGGGACAAACCTCAGGTCTGTCGGAGCTGCCGCTACCGGATTTGATCGCCGTTGAAATCGACCAGCTCGATCCGCCGAGCACTGCAAGCCTGACCGCGCGCCTGATCGAAATTGTCCCTGGCGCGACGATAGACGATCATCAGCGCTGGCTGGGAAATCTTCTCAATCTGGCGCGGTCGATCGAAATTGTCGCGGCCCTGGTCGTGCTGCTGGTTGGCTTGTCGGCGGTGATCATGGTTGTCTTCGTGACCCGGATGGGTCTCGCCGTCCACTATCAGATTGTCGAGCTGCTGCATCTGATCGGCGCACAGGACGGCTATATCGCACGCGAGTTCCAGACCCATTCACTGAAACTGGGTTTTTTTGGCGGGCTTGTTGGCGTTGCACTGGCCGCGCTTACGATCTTTGGCATTACCCGGCTCCTGGGACAGGCGGACACAGCGCTCCTGCCGGCGCTGTCCCTCAGGCCACTCGAGTGGGTGATTCTGGGGGCTCTGCCCTTCGCGTCGGCACTGGTCGCGATGGTGACGGCACGCCTTACGGTTTTGCGAACTCTTTCCCGCATCCCGTAAACGTGGTTCCCAGACACCTCAATCCCGCGATATAAGCGGATAGGGCATACCAGGACAGAGGGTTATGAAAGGAGCACCAAAACGTTTTGCACATCGTCGTGGGCGGCGGTGGATTGTATATTGCCTCATCCTGATCGCTGCCTTCGGACTGATATGGACGGGCGGCCTGCTCTGGTTCGCCTCGACGCTGCCGAAAAGCGTTACCGACCCTCTGCGCAAAACGGATGCAATTGTTGTTCTGACCGGCGGAAGCGGCCGCCTGGAACAGGGCTTTGATCTGATCGAACAACAGCTTGCCAAGAAACTCTTCGTTTCGGGCGTGCACCAGGGCGTCGAGGTCGAGGAGCTCCTCAAGATTTTTCAGCGCAGCCCGAGTGGGGTGACCTGCTGCATGACTCTGGGCCGCGCTGTCGATACGGTCGGGAATGCCGCGGAAACCGAAGAGTGGATGACGCAACAGGGTTTTCAGTCACTTCGGTTGGTCACGGCGGCATACCACATGCCGCGCAGCCTGGTCGAATTCAACCGGGTTATGCCAACGATCCAGATCATTCCCAATCCCGTGTTTCCGGTCAATTTCAAGCAACATGACTGGTGGCGCTGGCCGGGAAGCGCGGGATTGATTGTCACAGAGTATAATAAATACCTTGTGGCATTGCTGCGAAGTTACATTATCCCAGCATGAAGATGATCGTCCTCCGTTCCACGCTCTTTAACGTCCTGTTTTTTGGCTGGAGCACTGTCTACCTGACCATCTGCCTGCCGATTCTTTTGCTGCCTCCGCGCGCGAGTTCCTGGGTGGGCAAGATCTGGACCCGCATGACGTACGCGATGCTCAGGTCGATCTGCAAGCTCGACCACGAGATCATCGGGCTGGAAAATCTGCCCGAACCGCCCTTTATCATCGCGTCCAAACACCAATCCGCCTGGGAAACCATGGTGTTCAGCATTCTGGTCGATCATCCCTGCATCGTCATGAAGCGGGAGCTGAACTGGATCCCTCTGTTCGGCTGGTTCACCGCGCGCTCTGGTGCAATTGGAATCAACCGCTCCGGTGGCGCATCGGCACTCAAACAGCTGGTTGCGCTGTCGCGGAAGGCTGTCGCGGAAAAGCGGCCAATCATTATCTTTCCGGAAGGCACCCGGGTCGAACCGACAAAAAAAATTCCCTACCAGCCAGGTGTAGCCGCGCTCTATAGCCAACTCAAAGTCCCGGTGGTTCCCGTCGCATTGAATTCAGGCTACTTCTGGCGCCGCCGTGCCTTTGCCAAACGGCCCGGTAAAATCACTATGGAAATTCTACCGGCCATTCCGCCCGGCTTGCCGCGAAAGAAATTTATGCCGCTTTTGGAGGAGCAGATCGAGACGGCCTGCGCGAGGCTACCGGTTCCGGTGCACCACGATTCGCCGGCCAGCGTCGAAGAAAAACGCAATCTCCGCAAGAATAAGGCCGCATTATAGCAGGGAACGCGAAAGACCATGACACAACGAGTCTGTAGATCCTGTGGCGACCCATTGGACATTGATCAGGATATCTGCCGGTCCTGCGGCGCCAACAATCCGCTGGTCAATCCCTGGTACACCTATCCACTGGGAGCCCTGATCGTCGCGGTGCTGGCCTTTCTCCTGATCGACTTTAACGACATTCGAAAGATATTCGAGTAAGCAGTTCCGAGATCTCTCAGACGGGCAGCTGGGATGCGTTACCGGCCAGACTCCTGACGCGCATCAACCTCGCGGAGTAATTCCGCGAGATAGGGGTCATGCAGCCCGAGCGCCTCGAGATGATGTACTGTGTTCTGCAGATAATCCCGGCAGGTTCCGCGCTGTCCGCGCCCCTGAACGACCAGCTGGATCAATTCTTCGCGCGGCAGACGTCCGCTATACTGCTCATGCTCGGGATCGGCCACGAAGGTAATCGCCGTGACGACGCCGGTCTCGGTCGTGATATCATGCCAGCCGGGCAGATAAACACCGGTCACCATTTCACGCTCGTCGAGATACTGCATAACCTCAACGCCTTCCGCGGCAGGCACGCGAAACACCAGGCCCTCACAACTGCCGCCCCGGTCAAGCCCCAACACCAGTCCCGGACAGTCCGGCGTACCGCGGTAGCGATGGGAATAGACGCAAAAGTGCCGGTGGTAACCCTCAAGAAACCCGGATCTGACTTCCACATGGGGAAATCCGGGATTCCAGATCAAAGAGCCATAGCCAAATACCCAAAAATCCTGACCCTCGGGAGGCCTAAGCGTCTGGCTCCAATCCTTCATCCGATCCGCACCCTGGAAAAATCCTCTCAGCCTTTGCGCCGCGATGCATCATATCGAGACATATTCTCCGCCGAAAGGCTGGACAAGTGACACTGCTGCACCGAAGTTACAAAAACCATTGATGTAAACGAGCCTCATGACCGTCGATTCTCCGTCTCCAGCCCCGCGTTCCAGGAACCGCCGCATCGTGATGGTTGCGGGCGGCCTGCTGCTCGTGGGGCTCCTCGTGACCGCCTACTGGCACTGGGCCGCAAGACAAGTCCTGGCGGGTCTCGAGAACTGGCGGCAGCAGCAGATTGCAAGGGGCTTCGTTGTTAACTTTGGTGAGGTGGGTCTGACGGGCTACCCTTTTGCACTCGATCTCTCGCTTTCATCTCCAGAGCTGTCGGCGCCTGACGGCCGCTATTGGCAGGGACCGGCCGTAACCGGCAACGCAGCGCTCTGGGACCCCTTCACAATCAACGCAGATATCTCAGGCACGCACCGATTTGGCGGCTTCCATTATGGTGGAGAGTTTAGAGGGCTCGCGCAGCAGGCCTCGCTGCAAGCCCATCTCGACTGGGATGGAACCCTCAGCCATGCCGTGACCTCGGTGGCCGATATGCAGTTGCTCTATCAAGATGCACAGCTTCTGCAAATCGGGACCCTGGACGCGGTTCTGGGTCCCCTGCGTCCTGCGGATGGCGAGCAGCTTCAGGAGCTCGACTTCGACGGTTCGGCGCGCAGTATTCTTTTGCCCGAAGACGGGGATACGCCACTTGGCAACTTCGTCGAATCCTTATCGCTCAAAGCTACATTGCGCGGGCCTCTGCCCGCTCAAAAGGCCCGCCAGGCTCTGCCGATCTGGCGTGATGCGGGAGGCGAAGCCATTGTACACAGCGCGGATGTCGCCTGGGGTCCGCTCAATCTGCGTGCCAAGGGTGGAGCGAAACTGGATGCCTTCCTGCGTCCCGAAGGTCAGTTCGGCACGCGCATTTCCGGCCTCAGCGAAGTCATCAACAGACTGGTCGAGCGCGGGCAGATCAAACCTGCACAGGCAGGCATGCTCAGCTTCGCACTCTTGTCGCTCGGCGGCGGTGACGCAAGGAACATTGCGCTGCCGATTTCCATGAAAGACGGGCTTTTGAGCGCCGGGCCCGTGCCGATTGCCTCGCTCAAACCGGTTCTTTAAGGCGCAAGGCCGTCCCCGAAGAGTGACTTTATTGGTCGGCTTTGGGCTCCCGCGGGTCGAAGCTTCCCGCCTGATGGGCCTCAACGACGCCCTGGCGTATTTCACGGGTTCTGAAGAAGAGGTTTTCCAGGGTATCCCCTTCGCCCCAACGGATCGCCCGCTGCAGCACAGTGATATCCTCACTGAAGCGTTGCAGCATCTCGAGCACCGCTTCACGGTTGTTCAGGAACACATCGCGCCACATCACCGGATCCGAGCCTGCGATACGCGTGAAGTCGCGAAAACCGCCGGCGGAGAATTTGACGACTTCCGCCCGCTCGCTCTCTTCCAGATCCGTCGCGGTCCCCACAATGGTGTAGGCAATCAGGTGAGGCAGGTGCGACGTAATCGCCAGGACCTTGTCGTGATGCCCGGCTTCCATGATCTCGACCATGCTGCCACAACGCTTCCAGAGTTCAGTGACCGCCTCGACGGCACGATGGTCCGCACCCGGCGGCGGCGTCAGAATGCACCAGCGGCCATCGAAGAGTTCGGCGAAACCGGCATCCGGTCCGGACTTCTCCGTACCCGCGATGGGATGCCCAGGTACAAAGTGGACGCCATCGGGAAGATATTGATCCACATCCCGGATCACCGCCTGCTTGACCGAGCCCACGTCGGTTACGATCACTCCCGGTTTCAAATGCGGCCCGATAACCGATGCGATGCTGTCATAGGTTCCGACCGGCGCGCAGAGAATCACGAGATCCGCACCCTCAACGGCTTTCACCGGGTCGCTGTGCGCGCTCTCGGCCAGGCCGAGTTCCAAAACCCGGTCAAGTGTCGCCTGAGACCGGGCTGAAACCGAGATCTGCCTGACGATGCGCCGGCTCCGGAAAGCCCGGGCAAGGGAGGAGCCAATCAGGCCGACGCCGATCAGCGCCACCTTCTCAAAGAGGAATTCACTATCTGCTGGAGCAACCATTTCAAAGCCTGTCTATCTTGCGCACGTCTCGCACATTTCGTCTTGGTCCCCGAAAACCGGGCGCCGGCGGGAGAACACTAAGCACGCGCTTTGAAGATCAAATTAACTCAAAAACTTTCCGAGGGCCTCGACGACAGTTCTGGTCTCGTCCTCGGTTCCAATCGTCACCCGCAGATAATCCGGCAGTCCGTAGCCGCCCATGGCCCGCACCAGAATACCGCGGGATTTCAGGTATTCGAGCGCCGCCGCTGCGGATTTGTCTTGCGTATCCGGAAAGCGCACCAAAGCAAAATTGCCCACGCAATTTCCAGGCTCGACACCGAGTTTCGCCACCTCTTCGTTGAACCAGGCAAGCCACTTGGCGTTGTGCTCGACAGAACGTTTGACGTGGGCCCGGTCCCGGATGGCTTCCACGCCCGCCGCCTGGGCGGGCAGGCTGACATTGAAGGGGCCGCGCAAACGGTTGAGAACATCCGCGACGGCAGGCGGACAATAGGCCCAGCCCAGACGCAGCGACGCCAGCCCGTGGATCTTTGAGAAGGTGCGGGTCATGACGACATTTTCGCACTCGGGAACCAGCTCCATCCCTGAGCTGTAGTCATCGGCGGCGACATACTCCGCGTAGGCGGCGTCAACCACCAGCAACACCGACTCCGGAAGTCCGCGGCGTAAACGGCGTAATTCTTCAGCCGAGATATAGGTTCCGGTCGGATTGTTCGGATTGGCGACGAAGACCAGCTTCGTTCGGGACGTGGTCTGAGCAAGCAGTTCATCGACGTCGGTTGTCAGATTATGCTCCGGAGACGCCACGGGTGTCGCACCGACCGTTTTGGCCGAGATCGGATACATCAGAAATCCGTGTTCGCTGTAGAGCACTTCATCGCCCGGCCCCGCATAAGCCCGCACCAGCAGAGAGATCAGTTCATCCGATCCTGCGCCGCAAACGATCCGGTTACAGTCAAGCCCTTCGCTATCAGCAATGGCATCTCTAAGGTCGTTGGATCCGCCATCCGGATAGCGGTGCAGTTCACCCTTCAGCTGCTCATAGGCTTCAATCGCCTTCGGACTGGGTCCGAGTGGGTTCTCGTTGGAGGCGAGGCGAACGACACGGTTGGCGCCCTCAACGGAGGCATCGCCGCCAACATAAGGCGAAATGTCCAGAATTCCAGGGCGAGGCTTCAAGGGAGACGTCATCGGCTTACATTCACTCAGAACGGCCGGGCTCGTCCGCGCCGTCGCTGCCGGCTGCAGGGGCCCTCAACACCAGGCTTGGGTCATTGCTGGTCTGCGCCGCTGCCGAAGTGGCGTCGAGGCCCAAATCCATGGGCACCGCATAACCGCCAGCCGCCCAAACCCAGGCAATCTTGCTTTCGTTTTCTTCCTTAAGCCGGACCAGACGCGCATCATCCGGGCCCACGTACCCCAGGACCTCGACGAGATGCATCGGCGAACCGGGCTCACGGTCAGGTGTCTGTACGTCTGCGGTCTCCATCCCGACATTCGAAAAGAGCGCGCGAATGCCGCTGCGCGACATTTCTTCAGCGGTCTCCACAATGACATAGCTGCGATCGTCGCCGGTGTCCTCCTGCGGAACGAAACTGATGGTCAGGGCTTCGATACGGTTCCGGCTGGAAGCGTCGGTCTTGGTGAAGGGAAGCTTTGCGGTAATCCGCGGCGCATCCTCGAAATCGCGCGCCAGATAGCGCCACCAGTTCTCGCTGTCCTCCGACTGTGGCACCGGCAAGACTCCTGCCGTTGCGCGGCGGTCGGACACGGCCCGCATGACGCCTGAGACGGTGCCATAGGTCGAGATGGGTGTCAGGGCACCAAAATGGTCCCGGGCCAGCGTGTAGAGGTCAGGATCGTGCTCGGGCGCGTAGACTGCAATGCTGAGATCGCCCTGAAGGGTTGTTGCGCTTGAAAAAATCTCACGCCAAACACGAACCACAGCCGCCTTGGGCAGAACACCTGTGTGGCGCTCGACAAGACGGCGCAAAACCTGGGCCTCACGGCCCGGGCGCAGATATACAGCTCCCTTGCCTTTGGCTTTCCCGACCTGCTCCGCAATCTCCGTGCGACGGATCAGCAGATCGTGAATTTCCGTATCGATTTCATCGATTTGAGCACGAAGTTTGCCCAGAGTATCTGCGTTATCTGACATAAGACCTATCGGCGAAGGGACTGGCGAGCCAAAAGAAATAGTCTCAGGACCGCACAAAAGCAAAGAAAACATCGTGCAAGAAAGCGTTGACAGGATGGCCGTCCCACCAATAGCTATGCAGTCCCTGCTATGGGGTTGAAAAGACAAGACTTGGCGGCAAGACTGGACAAGATGATAAAGGGCGAAACATCACCGGCACTTGAAGCTCGGGCGCAGGCGCTTCCCGGCCACCAGGTCGAGTTGGGTCATGACGAGCCGCTGAAGCTTGATTGCGGTGTCGAGCTCAACGCCTTTACGGTAGCCTACCAGACCTACGGCCGGCTGAATGCCGACCGCAGTAATGCTATTCTGGTATGTCACGCCCTAACCGGCGATCAGTTTATGACCGGCGACCATCCGGTCACCGGCAAACCGGGCTGGTGGCGGCAGCTTGTCGGTCCGGGACTGGTGCTCGATACGAATCGCTTTTTTCTGATCTGCAGCAATGTCATCGGCGGGTGCCTGGGCACAACCGGGCCCAAGTCGATCAATCCGGAGACCGGTCAACCCTGGGGACTTGATTTCCCTGTCATCACCATTCGCGACATGGTCCGAGCGCAACGCCAGTTGATCGACCACCTGGGCATCGACAAGCTTTTCTGTGTGATCGGCGGCTCCATGGGCGGGATGCAGGTGCTGGAATGGGCCTCCTCCTACCCCGAACGAGTCTACGCGGCGGTACCGCTCGCCACTGCGGCCCGGCACACCGCCCAAAATATCGCCTTTCACGAGGTCGGCCGCCAGGCGATCATGGCCGACCCCGAATGGCATGGCGGCAAGTATCAGGAAGCCGGCAAGATTCCGCGCGCCGGGCTTTCCGTTGCGCGCATGACAGCCCACATCACTTACCTCTCCGAGCCGGCCCTGCACCGGAAATTCGGACGCCGCCTGCAGGACCGCAAGGAGCTGACCTACGGCTTCGACGCGGACTTCCAGGTCGAGAGTTATTTGCGGCATCAGGGCTACTCCTTCGTCGAGCGCTTCGACGCGAACTCCTATCTCTACATCACGCGGGCCATGGATTACTTCGATCTGGCCAGCGAGCACGACGGCGTCCTGGCCAACGCGTTCAAGAGTACGCCGGTCCGGTTTTGCATCATCTCCTTCACCAGTGACTGGCTTTTTCCCACCAGTGAAAACCGGGACATTGTCCATGCTCTCAATGCGGTGGCGGCGGATGTCAGCTTCGTGGAAATCGAGAGCGACGCAGGACACGACGCCTTCCTGCTGGACGAGCCGGACTTCCGCAACACGCTGCGCGGCTTTTTGAACGGCTGCGCGGAACGCCTGGGGATCGCCGCGCAATGAGTCCCGACCAAGGCCTGCCGGCGACGAGCGCACCCGCCCCTGAAAACCTCCCCGAGCGCAGCCAGTTGCGCGCCGACCTCAAGCTGATCGCGGATATGATCGAGAAAGGCTCGCGCGTCCTGGATATCGGCTGCGAGGATGGCGCGCTGCTGGAGTACCTTTTCAGGGAGAAACAGGTCACGGGCCGCGGGATTGAACTCTCACAAGCCGGTGTGAACGCCTGCGTGGCGCGCGGACTCTCGGTCATTCAGGGGAACGCGGACACCGACCTGGGCAACTATCCCGACGATGCTTTTGATTACGCCGTGCTCAGTCAAACCCTGCAGGCGGTCCATGCGCCGCATCTCGTGTTGGAGCAACTGGCGCGGATCGGACGCAAGACGATCGTTTCCTTCCCGAACTTCGGATATTGGAAGGTTCGGCGAAGGCTTCTGTTACAAGGCCGTATGCCGGTCACCAGAGTCCTTCCGGCCCAGTGGTATGAAACACCAAACATTCACCTCTGTACGATCAGGGACTTCCTGCTGCTCTGCGAGGATTTGAATGTCGAGGTCGAGCGCTCGCTTATCCTCGATGAGCGCGGGCGCATGACCACGGCGCGCTCGCTCTGGTGGGCCAACCTGATCGGCCAGCAGGCGATTTTTCTCCTGCGCCGCAAGAGCTGATCTCAGACCCGGTTTGATAGATCTAAATCTGCTTCCTGCGCGCGACCTGGGGAATCTGAACAACTCTCGGCCGGCGAACCTTGATGCGCTGCCGCGACGGGCTGGCGGCGTAGAGCTGCTTGCCCGCCTCGATCATCACCACACCCGAGAAGGTCGGGAAGAAACGGCCGCCCATACGTTCCCAGGCCGGTGCGGAGCGCAGCAGCGTATTTGAGCGCGTCGGCGGCACATAAAGTGCCCGCCCTGTACGCATGGGCATGAACTGATTTTGACGCAACAACCTTGAGAGCTGCGCTTGCGTGTATGGATGCCCCCAACCTAAGGGCGTCCGATCGCTGCGCGCCCAGATACCCCGCCGGTTGGGTACCACGACCAGAAGGCGCCCCTCGCCGGTCAGAACCCGCCAGACTTCGTGCAGCATGTCACGGAGATACTCTGTGCTCTCAACCCCATGCACCAGCAGCACCCGATCAACCGAATAGTCCGGCAACGGCAGCTCCGTCTCGTCGACCAGCGATACCACGCAGGGTCCTTCGGGTGGCCAATGATGCACGCCTTGCGAAGCCGGCATAAAGGCAATCAGCCGCTCGCATTCTTCCTTGAAGACCCGTAGATAAGGCGTCGAGTACCCCAGCCCCACGAGGCACTGCCCGTGCAGGTCCGGCCACATTGACCTTATGCCACGACGCAACATATGGCGCGCGACGTGCCCCATCCTGGACTCGTAAAACTCTCTTAAATCAACAACATCTGTCCACATAGCGCGGGAAGATACCACAATTGTTGCGAGAAGCCATAGGAGCAACCCAGGACTGCAGAGCATGATGGGCGCAGAAGCCTTTTGGATTGCATAACCGGCCGGCAGTCTTAAGCTAACCGGCTATCACGATCGTATCTTTCGCGAAGCGTCCAAGATGGGAGTTTTTTCAGCGCCATGCAACTGCGCCATTCCGCAACCTCGCCCTATGCCCGCAAAGTCAGGGTTCTTGCCCAGGAAGCCGGGCTATCCGACCGAATTGAACTCCACGACGACAATCCTATGGGCCCTGGATCGGACCTGAGCAGCGTCAATCCGCTGGGCAAGGTTCCCGCCCTGATCATGGACGATGGCATGGTGCTCTGCGATTCGCCGGTGATCTGCCAGTATCTGGACAGCCTGCATGACGGCGAGAAGTTCACACCGGGGTCCGGCAGCGCCCGCTTCGCGGATCTGAACCTCGAGGCGCTCGCCGACGGGCTGCTCGATGCCGCCCTGGCCAGGATGGTGGAAATGCGGATGCGTCCGGAAAATCTGCGCTGGGAAGGCCATCACAAACGGATGCGCGCCAAGATCAGCCGCACTCTGGATCACTTCGAAAGCATGATCACGGACGGAAGCCTGCCAAGTGTTCCTGCGGACAACAGACCGACGCTCGGCATCATCGCGGTGGGCTGCGCCCTGGGTTATCTGGATCTGCGGTTCGCCGTGGACAACTGGCGCGAGGGACGCCCGGGACTGACGAATTGGTATGAAACCTTTAGTGCCCGACCTTCGATGCAGGACACGCGTCCCCCTGAAAGCTGAAAACTAAAAGCTGAAAATCGAAAACAAAGAGCTTAAAGCCGAAAGCAGAAAAAATGACCGCAACCGCCAGCGCGCAAGACATCATCGAATATCTCGGCCTAACTGCGCATCCCGAAGGAGGGCACTTCGCCGAGACCTATCGCCACAACGCCGCGAATGGAGCCCGTGGAGATCAGACGGCGATCTACTACCTCCTGAAGGCCGGGGAACGCTCGCACTGGCACCGGGTCGATGCGGTTGAGATCTGGCACTGGTACGCCGGCGCCGCGCTCGATCTCGGAATCTCCGAAGACGGCATCGCGTCCAGGACCGAGCGATTGGGCAGCGATCTGCTCACGGGTGAGAAACCTCAGATCATTATTCCAGCCAATGCCTGGCAGAGCGCGGAATCCTGTGGCGACTGGACCCTGGTCGGTTGCACGGTGGCCCCGGCCTTTCAGTTCGAAGGCTTCGAACTGGCCACGCCGGATTGGCAGCCCGGCTGAAGTGTCAGGTGAGCGGAGAACGGCCTGACGCTTACGTCCGGCGGCGCCTGATCATGTCGCTCGACGCGACCACCGCACCGCATACGATCAGAAGACAGGCAAGCCCGACGAACCAGGTCGCCTCGGCACGGCCAAAGGCAATCAGGATCAGGGTCGAAAGCAGAGGCGCCATATAGGAAAAGGCGCCTAAGACCTGGATATTGCCGTGCTTGGTTCCGTAATCCCAAACGAAGAAGGCCGCGCCCACGGGCCCGAGGCCAAGCGCAAGACACGCCGCCAACTGTATGACGTCCGGGATCACCGTTTGCTCGAACACCAGGTGACAGAAAATTCCCAGAACCGCGACAATTCCGCAGAAACCGCCGACCACATCGGTCGGAACCGCGCCAAAGACCCTGTTGGTGACCGAATAACCTGACCAGATCAAGGCGCAGATCACCGCCGCCAGGTACCCAAGGCTGTAGGTCGCATCGAAGGAGATGCTGCCGCCCCGCGTGACCAGAAGTGCGGCGCCGCCCAATCCCATGAGAGCACCGGCGAGATGGAACCACCGCAACTTCTCGCCCGGCAACAACGACGAAAACACCACGATCAAAAGCGGCCAGAGATAAGCGATCAGGCTCGCTTCAACTGCGGGCGCGTTCCCCAGCGCAATGAAATAAAAGAGGTGATATCCGAAAAGTCCACCAACACCCAGGATCCAGACCTTCGGCGCTTGCCTCAGGTTCTCCAGCGCCTGGCGACCGCGGCAAAGCCAATAGATACAACTGACGAAAAAGGCGACGCTGAAGGTCATGCCCAAGAGCTGGAATGGCGGGATATTACCGGCCCAGGTCGTAAAGAGCGCAAGCAGAGCCCAGAGCAAGACGGCCAGTCCACCGACGGCCGTGGCGCGGAAACTTGGTCCTTTGGGGGGTGCGATTTGAGACATGCCGTAGCCCTCTTAGACCAACCCTGCCCGACCCTGCAAGCAAAGCTTTGTGAGGCATAACCAAAATCCAAATCGCCCGGCAAAGGAGGCGCAGGGCCGGTCGAAAGTGCCCTCTCAACGAACCGCGAATTTTCCAAGCGAGAGAATCATACTACCCATGGCTTCATTGAGCCGTTAGCATACGAGCAACATCTGGGGAACATCGGCGAAAACCAGCCGTCGCAAAAGACGGTCATGACATGAATTGTCAGGGGAAGATCGTGCAGAAACGTTCCATTTCGCAGAGACATTCCGCTTCAAAGACACACCCGGCATCCGCAAGCCCTTTTGATCGCGCTCCGCGCGCAGTGCACAGGCTGCGGAGAAGTCTGACGGCTGCAACTTCGGTTTTCGCAATCCTGCTGTCGCAATCCTCGGCGCAGGCCGTACCGATGGATCTCTTCTTCTCCGAGTACATAGAAGGTTCGTCAAACAACAAAGCACTTGAGATTTATAACGGAACCGGCAGCGCTATCGATCTGGATGCGGGAAACTACGAACTCGAGTTCTATTTCAACGGCAACACCACGGCCGCGACGACCATTGGCCTCACCGGCAACGTGGCCAGCCTGGACGTCTTCGTCGTCGCGGATAATAACGCCAATCCGGCGATCCTGGCTCAGGCCGATCAGACACCCACCAACAGCTTTTTCAACGGCGACGACGCCATTGTCCTGCGCAAGAACGGCAGCATCATCGACTCGATCGGGCAGATCGGCGTCGACCCGGGCACGGAATGGGGCTCCGGCCTGACCTCGACGCGGGACAACACCCTGCGCCGGAATGCCGACACCATGACCGGCGACACGGACACCTCGAACGCATTTAATCCCGCCGACGAATGGACCGGCTTTGCGCAAGACAGTGTCGACCAACTCGGGCTCTTCCCGGACGCAGCCCCCCCGCCCGTCGCCGAACGGAAGATCTACGAGATCCAGGGTGAAGGCCATATATCCGCGTTTAACGGCGAGGCCGTCAAAACCACCGGCATTGTGACGGCGCTGGCGTCGAACGGTTTTTATGCTCAAGACCCCGACGGCGACGGGAATGACGCGACCTCCGACGCTGTCTTCGTCTTTACGGACAGCGCACCGACGGTGGCGGTCGGTGACGAGGTTGAGGTGACGGGTTCCGTATCCGAATTCACCCCAGGTGGCGCGGCATCCGGCAATACTTCGATCACGCAGATCTCCTCACTGGAATCGCTCACCACCAGCAGCAGCGGCAACGCCCTGCCAGCAGCCACCATCATCGGCAGCAGCGGCCGCGTCCCGCCGAGCGAAACCATTGAGACTGGCGATTTCAATTCTTCCTTCGATCCTGCGACCGACGGCCTCGACTTCTACGAGAGCCTCGAGGGCATGGTTGTCACGATCGAAGATGCCCAGGTGGTTTCGCCCACCAACAGATTCGGCGAGATCACGACGGTCGCGAACCAGGGCGCCAATGCGACCAACCAGGGCAACCCCGGCCTGAACAGCCGCGGCGGGATTAACCTGGACGAAAACGATGCCAACCCGGAACGGCTTCAGATCGACGACGGCCTGCTGCCCGGCAACTCCCCAAGCGCCAATACCGGCGATACCTTGGGCGATGTCACGGGCGTGATCAGCTATGGCTTCGGCAACTACGAGCTCCTGCCGACCGAGGAATTCAGCGTCACTTCAGGCGGTTTGACTCAGGAGGTCACCAATCTGGTCGGCAGTGACCACCAACTGACCGTGGCAAGCTACAACGTTCTGAACCTGGATCCGGGCGACGGCGATCGCTTTAACGACATCGCCGGACAGATCGTCGACAATCTTCGCTCGCCCGACATCGTCGGCCTGCAGGAGATGCAGGACAATTCCGGTCCGACGAACGATGGCGAAACCTCAGCGAGCGTGACGGCGCAAATCCTGATCGACGCCATCGCCGCAGCCGGTGGTCCCACCTACACCTACGTCGAGATCCCGCCGGAAGACGGCCAGGATGGCGGGCAGCCGGGCGGCAACATCCGGGTCGGCTATCTCTACAACGAAGACCGGGTGGAGCTGGTTGAAGCTTCCGTCGAACGGATCCTGGATACGGACGGCGACGACGCCTTTGCCGCGACCCGCAAATCCCTCGCCGCGAAATTCATTTTTAATGGCGAAGAAGTCACCATTATCAACAATCACCTTTCCTCAAAGGGCGGCAGCACACCGCTGTTCGGCACCACGCAGCCGCCGATCAACGGCCGCGTCGAGGAGCGGGCAGAACAGGTAGGGGTCCTGATCGACTTCATCCAAGAGGTCTTTGCCGTCGATCCAAATGCAAACCTCATCGCACTCGGCGACTTCAATGAGTTTCTCTGGGAGCTGCCACTCGAACTGCTATCCGAGGTTTTAACCGACCTCCTGACGCTGCTCGATCTGGACGATCAGTACAGCTTTAATTTCGAGGGCAACGCGCAGGCGCTCGATCATTTCTTTGTCTCCGACAATCTGCTCGGCTTTGCGCTGCCGGAGATCGACATTCTACACATCAACACCGAGTTCGCGGATCAGGCCAGCGATCACGATCCCATCGTATCGCGCTTCAGCATCGGCCGGGTCATAGCTGCAGTCCCGGAACCGGGCAGCCTGGCTCTGCTGTTGGCCGGCTTAATGGCTCTGGGCTATGCGCGTCGGCGCACCTCTACTGGCGCGCCTGCTGAGGCGCGGCGGAAGCAGTTTTAGATCGCAGGATTTGTGACAGTCAAATCTGCTGATAGACTGGCGGCATGCTAAAGTTCAGAGACTTCAGAACCATCAGCGGGCTGCTATTGCTCCTTGCCGCGGTGCAGGTCTCCGACCCCGTCCGGGCGGCTGATGAAGAAGAGAATTTTGCAATCAAAGGCGCGGGTTTGGCCAGGTGCAGCGACTACATCGAGGCACGCCAGAAAAACACCCCTGCCTTTTATCAGTTCGGTGGCTGGATCAACGGCTATCTGACCGCGCTGAACCAACTCACGCCGGAGACTTACGATCTGGCGCCCTGGCAATCTTCTGATTTGCTCGCCGGAGTGATCCTGCGCAACTGCCGTGAAAATCCGCAACAGCGCTTCATCACTACGGTGGCGGCAATGGTGTCGTCCCTGAACGCGCAACGGCTTCTGACAAAGTCCCCGCTGGTCGAAGCTCACGCCGGTGAAACGCGGATCCGAATCTATCGGGAGCTCCTGCGCCGTACGCAGGAAAAGCTTGCGGAAAGCGGTCTGTACCAAGGCGAGCCGACCGGCGTCTTCGATCAAAAGACCGAAGATGGGCTCAGGGCATACCAGAAATCCGCCAGACTCTCAGAAACAGGCTTGCCGGATCAGGCGACCCTGCTGGCCATGTTCTATTAGGCCCGGACTGCAAGCACGCCAATGCGTCCAACAGAAGGCGGCCCAACAAAAAGCGGCGCCGCCATACAGCAACGCCGCTTGTCTCAATTATGGCAGCCTGCAATACCAAGCCCGATGGACCCGGGTCAGGCCATATCCCGGATCAGGCCATGTACTGTCCGCCATTCGCCGTAATGGTTGCGCCGGTGATAAAGCCGGCGTTATCGGCCGCCAGGAAGGCGACACAGTCGGCGATCTCTTCGGGTTCACCCAAACGGCCCACGGGGATCTGCGGAATGATCTTGGTGTTCAAAACTTCTTCCGGCACGGCGCGGACCATCTCGGTTCCGATGTAGCCGGGAGCCACCACGTTGACCGTAATGCCCTTGGCGGCGTTTTCCTGCGCAACGGCTTTCGAGAAGCCGACAACACCTGCTTTGGCAGCGGAATAGTTCGCCTGCCCGAACTGGCCTTTCTGTCCATTGATCGAGGAGATGCTGATGATCCGGCCAAAGCCGCGCTCGCGCATCCCTTCGATCACATTGCGCGTCATGTTGAAGAGCGAGTCCAGATTGGTGCTGATCACGGCGCTCCACTTCTCGACCGTCATCTTGTGCAGTGTCGTATCGCGGGTGATACCGGCGTTGTTGACAAGAACATCCACGGGACCGACCTCGGCCTCAACGGCAGCGACGCCCGCCCGGCAGGCTTCAAAGTCTGAGACATCCCACTTGAAGACGGGAATGCCGTGCTCTTCTTTGAACTTTGCCGCGGCTTCGTCATTTCCGCCATAAGTCGCGGCGACCGAGTAGCCCGCCTTTTTCAGTCCGATCGAAATGGCTGCCCCGATCCCTCGGGTTCCGCCCGTCACCAACGCCACACGCGCCATATTTTTCGCTCCCTAATTACTGCCTCGATTTTTGCGCCGCACAATTCCGCAAAGCGGAAATTCCATCTTAAATGTATGAAAGCATGTATTTCGAACTCATCCAACCGGAGAAGCTCGAATCGACAGAAAAAACGCGCTTTTCCGCAGCCTCTCGCTGGGGTGCGGAGCAGCTTTTGCAGCGGCGGCGAGCAAACGAAAAGCGGGCCGCCTCAACCGGGCAGCCCGCTCTCAAAGTTCATCATAGGGGTACTCATTTTGCACCCGCACGCGCCGGACCTTCGGCCCGGCTCCGGAAGACGCCGCTTATAGCGAATTGCGTTTTTCTTGAATCATCGCATCTCAAAATTTGCGTTCAAGGTCAGCAATTTGCTGATTGAGAGGCAGCGAATTTTGACTCCGATTAAATGCAAATTGCTTTAGTCGCGCTCGACGCACATGGCGATACCCATACCGCCACCGATGCAGAGGGTCGCGAGCCCCTTCTTGGCATCGCGCTTTTGCATCTCATGCAGAAGCGTCACGAACACCCGTGCGCCAGAAGCGCCGACCGGGTGACCGATCGCGATGGCGCCGCCGTTGACGTTGACCTTGTCCGTGTCCCAACCCAGGTCCTTGTTCACCGCCAGGGCTTGGGCCGCGAAGGCCTCGTTCGCCTCGACCAGATCCAGGTCGTCGACCGACCAGCCGGCCTTCTCGAGCGCTTTGCGGCTCGAGGGAATTGGTCCTGTGCCCATAATCGCAGGATCGACACCCTCGGTTGCCCAGGAGACGATGCGGGCCAGGGGCGTGATCCCGCGCTTGGCCGCTTCGTCAGCGGACATGAGAACCACTGCGGCAGCGCCGTCATTGATGCCCGATGCGTTCCCTGCCGTCACGGTTCCTTCTTTGTCGAAGGCCGGGCGCAGCTTTGCCAGGGTGTCGGTCGTGGTGCCGTGCTTCGGGTATTCATCCTTGTCGACGACGATATCGCCTTTACGGGTCGAAATCGTGACCGGCACAATTTCATCCTCGAAGCGGCCGGAGGTCTGCGCGGCTTCTGCCTTCTGCTGCGATGCGGCAGCGAAAGCATCCTGCTCGTCCCGTGTCAGTTGCCATTTCTTTGCGACGTTCTCGGCGGTGTTGCCCATGTGATAACCGTTGAAAGCGCACCAGAGGCCGTCACGGATCATGCTGTCGACAAACTTGAGGTCGCCCATTTTCTGTCCGTTGCGCAGATGTGCCACATGCGGTGCCTGGCTCATGCTCTCCTGACCGCCCGCGACCACGATGTCGGCATCGCCGCATTTGATGGCCTGATAGCCGAGTGCCACCGTCCGCAGACCCGATCCGCAAAGCTGGTTAACCTGATAGGCCGTTTTTTCCACGGGAATGCCCGCGTTGACGGCCGCCTGCCGCGCGGGATTCTGGCCCGCACCGCCGGTCAGAATTTGTCCCAGGATTGCTTCGTCGACGTCTTCGGGCGCTATGGATGCCCGGCTGATCGCTTCCTTGATCGCCACCGTTCCGAGATAAGAGGCGGGAACGCTTGAAAGTCCGCCATTGAATGAGCCCACAGGCGTCCGTGCCGCGCTCGCAATCACCACGTCAGTCATATCTGAGATCCTCCCATAATGGTGCCTGACCGGCGCTTACCCGCAACGGGCCATTTCGACCGGACACCCAATCCATCGCCAGCCGCACCGCCGCTGAACGGTTTAGCTGCACTGCAAAACGTTTGTTAAGATATAACGACGCCCACACCGCCGGTGCAAGTGGTGCGTGCGCCTGAAAAGCAATAAATTCAAAAAGAACGCCCACACCCGGTGGGCAAGTGGCCAGGGCGCTTAAGTGGGCATGGCGCTCAAGTAGCCAGGGCGCTCAGCCAGGCGGCTAAAGGTTGCCAGGTATCCTCGCGCGCCTGCTGTCCGACGACCATGCCCACATGCCCGGATCTCGGGCGCAGAACCTCGACGGACCTGAGCGCTCTACAAAGCGCAAGTGCAGAGTCCGGTGGGACGATCCGATCCTGGGCGGGGACTATCCCGAGACAGGGGAGATCCAGATGCTCCGGCAGGATCTTCTCACCATCGATTTCCCACTCACCACGCGCGGTCAGATTCTGCCGGTACCAGCCCTCCAGGCATTCGCACGCCACAGGCGCTGCAAGCGGCACACCGTCGTTGATCCAATCCTCAACCGCGACAAACTCCCTGGCACTCGGGCTGTCCGGATCGAGCTTCGAAAAGTCGACAAATTTTCGGGTGACCGCCATTGGCTCCAAGAACGCAAAAAGACTCTGCAGGGCATCGACAGGAAGATATCCGAGGCGCGTCGCCAGTGGCAGGTAGCTGCTGGAAACGGCTGCCAACTGGCCGTCAGGCAGGGCATTTTCGCCGGCATGAAAATCCCAGGGCGTCGCCAGCAGGGCAAGACCGGCAACCTCCCGTTCGCGGCGCTGCGCCAGAGCCAGGGTCAGGAGTCCGCCCATGCAGTATCCCAACAGGATGGGAGGCTGGCCCGCCGTCACGGATAGAACGTGATCCAGAGCGCGCTCCAGATAGCCTGCGGTGTAATCGGTGAGGCTAAAACGCCGCTCGGTCTCATTCGGCGCGCCCCAATCCATCAGGAAGGGCCGGAAGCCCTGCTCGGCAAGCCAGCGGCAGAGGCTACGTTTCTCGCTGAGATCCAAGACATAGGAACGGTTGATCAACGAAGGCACGACCAAGATTGCAGGCTTCCTCTTTGCACCCGACCGCTTCGATCCGTCTTTCGCTGAACCAAAATCCAGCAAACGGGCAGAGCCCTCCTGCCAGGCGCTGGGTGGATCCTCCAGGTCCCGGCGATAAGGATGCGACCTGTAGGATTGGATGCCATCCATTAAAGCAAGCAAGCGAGCGCGCACCTCTTGCGTCAGCGCCCGGTTAAAGTCGCCGGTGTCGAGTCCCTCGATCTGACCTAAAAGGCCGTCAATCCCGGGCGCCGGTTCGTTTTCCGGATTGCCGCTTGCGGGGTTGTTTGGATTCGAGAACGGCCAGCCGCTCTTCCATAGCGTCAAGCCGGCGGAGGAGCTGGTCCAGGTTGTGTAGGCCATCGCCAGATGAAGCGACAGCGGCCTTGGTCCCAAACGGGGCGGGCTCTCCCGGGGTATTTTTCCTGGATGCCTGCTCTTTGCGGCCGTCATCGTGGTCCTGACTCCCATCTGCCCCGTTGGCTGACTCTTTGGACATGCTTTCCGCGGTTTTTGCGACTGAGGCCGCGGCTGCTGCCATCATGGAAGGCCACGCTGCCCATTGTGCCGCGAGGTTCTCTGCAGAACCTCCCGCTCTGCCCCCATGAGCCGAAGGAAAGCCGAAGTCTCTCATGACCTTTGCCCAGTCGCCATGGGCGGACAAGTCGGCGGCAACCGCCTGCGCCTGATCCTGCCAGAGATCAAGAAAGCGTTTTGCCAATTCGTCAGTATCATTTTCTTTTGTCATGCTGCGACAATATAAGCCGCCGGCCTCGGGAATGCCATATCCGCAGCGCTTTTGTCCGAAGGGCAGTCAGCGCGCCACATCGGCGGGAAAACCCCGCGCTGAACAGCGACGATAGTCATTTGCAGGATATGGTTAAATTTCTAGACGTTGACAGACCTTATCGCGCCGCAGCAATATCCAATCATAGTTGTCGGGAAAACTCAGATGTTTCAGAGCTTCGGCGGGATTTACCGCTGGAGCCGAAACGAAAGGCGAAAAAGTGTCGTCCAAGAAAAAGAACGGCGAAGATGGGCCGATTACAATCAAAAAGTATGCTAATCGCCGCTTATACAACACGGCGACCAGCAGCTACGTCACACTCGATCATCTCTGCCAGATGGTTCAGGAAGACGTCGATTTCGTCGTTTATGACGCGAAAACCGGTGACGATATCACGCGCGCTGTCCTGACCCAGATTATTGTTGAGGAAGAAGCCAAGGGACAGAACCTCCTGCCGATCAACTTTTTGCGTCAGTTGATTGGTTTCTACGGCGACAACATGCAGTGGATGGTACCGAGGTATCTCGAACACATGATGGAAGGCTTCGCCACCAATCAGGAGAAGCTGCGCCAATCCATGCAGGAAACCTTCGGCGGCATTTTTCCCTTTGGCAATCTGGAGGAGATGGGCAAACAGAACATGGCCATGTTTGAAAACGCCATGAAGCTCTGGACCCCGCCTACGCCCGATGCATCATCGGACGAAGAGAAAAAAAGCGGCGCCTCGGACGCAAAAGCGGACTCGGACGCAGCTTCCTCAGAATCTCTCGATGACCTGAAAACGAAAGTCGAAGAGCTTCAGAAACAGCTCGAGGTGATCAGCAAGTCGGAAAAGAAGGATAGCTGACGCGCCGTCGTTTCAGATTGCTGTGATCTCTTCCTTTCGGGCCGGATCATGTTTGCCGGAACCACACGATGGTTCCACCGCGGCGTTTTAAGCCCCTCCCTCATTCAGTGAGAGCAAGTTCAACGGAACATCGGATCGTTTGTTCGGCCTTTTATCTCACCCGAACTTTTCGCATCTGCATCTACTTGTGGCCGCCGAGGAATCCGGCTTAAGACGTCGTCTCGATTTCCACCTCTCCCTGCGCGCGCACTTGATTGTCGGCAATCAAACAGATCATCTCGAACATGACGGCATTGGCCACCATCGAGGTGATGCGGTTCGGGTTGTCACGTGTGGGCATGAGACAGACCACGTCGCCGCCGATGACGTTCAGGCCGCGAACGGCATGCATCAGCCGCGTTGCCTGCGCGACCGTAAACCCGGTCGACCCCGCCTCGATATTTGCCACTCCCGGCGCCACGGTTGGATCAAGGCAATCCAGATCAAAAGTGATGTAAACCGGGCGATCCCCGATACGTTCGCGAATCAGATCGACACAGGCGTCAGGCCCAAGCTCTTCATAGCGGTCCATGGTTATGACCTCATAACCGAGTTCATCGCTCGGCTTTAGCCAGTTCAAGGTCCGCGGATTGCCGCGTATACCCACCTGAACGCTTCGCGACGCATCGACGTGACCATCGCGCACGAGATAAGCGGCCCAATGGGCGGCCGACTTTTTGGCCCCCAGGAAATGATCCATGTGCTGAAAGGTATCCGTGTGGGCATCGAAATGCAGGATTGAGACCTTCTCACCCTTTGTAAGCTTGGAACCCGGGCCGCCCAATGCCTGAAGAATACCGCCGGTGATCGAGTGATCGCCGCCGATTGAGACCGGGCGCGCTCCGGCGGCGTCTATCGCCTGGTAAAACTCGGTAATGTGCTCAATCGAACGCTCATTGTTGTTGCCCTCCGGCAGGGGCACGTCACCAAGATCAGCGATGCGGCAGCTCTGCCAGGGATCTAATTGGAACTTCATATGCACACGCCGTCCCAAGGCAGAGACATCGCGCACGGCGCGGGGGCCCAGGTGCTGGTCACGCTCCGTCGTACCGTTTCCAGTACTGTGGGGGACGCCGACCAACGCGATATCGCAATCCTCCGCCGTTTCCGCGTAAGGGCAGCGAAACAACGTTGGAATCCCCCACCAGTAGAGCCCCTCCATAAAGACTTTGTGGTTGCGCGAGGTCTCGCGATCGGATGAATTCTCGGTCACATCAGCGCCCTTTCCAGGTGTTTTCGATTCTGCGATGGCCTTACAAAAATTCAGCCAAAGCTGTAACGCTTTAAGTAAAATCCATGTTTTAATAGACTTCCAGCGATTTAAACTGAAGCTTAGGCCTACAAAAACTCATAGCATTGACGACGATGTACCGGCACCTGCCCCCACTGAACGCTCTACGCGCTTTCGAGGCTGCATCCCGCCACGGCAGCTTCACCCGCGCTGCAGCCGAACTCTTCGTCACTCAGGGCGCCATCAGCCGTCAGGTCAAAAATCTGGAAGACTATTTTGGTGTGAAGCTTTTCTCGCGTGGCACGAACTCGCTAAACCTTACCGACGCCGGCCACCGGCTGGCACCTTCAGTCACGGCCGCACTGAGCGGCCTTGATCAAGCCGCCCAGGTGTTACTTGCGGACAAAAGCGTCCTCCGGCTTCAAGTGATGCCGACCTTTGCCGTGCGCTGGTTGATGCCGCGCCTGCCCGACTTCGCGCAGGTCCATCCGACAATTGACGTACGAGTCACCATCACACTTCATCCCGATCAGCTCGACACGGATAGTTTCGATGTCGCCATCCTCTATGGCGACGGCGTCTGGCCCGGCACCCATTCAACCTGCCTCTCGCAAGAATGCCTGGCGCCGGTCGTTGCGGCTGATCCCAGGCGTAGTGACCCCGAACGTGGCAAACAGGAGCACGATCACAGGATTGATCTTGGAGAGAGCGTTCTGCTGCATACCACGACAGATCGGCGCGACTGGCCGTGGTGGCTGAAGAAGATGGGTATGAAGGCCGTACAGGGCAGCGAGGGTCCGGCATTTGAAACGCTCGACATGGCCGTGCGCGCGGCGGAGACCGGCCACGGTATTGCCTTGGGCGATCTTTCGCTCATCGCAGAGGATTTACATGAAGGCCGTCTGAGACTCGCCCTGCCCAAGCCTCTATACACAGGCCGGGGAATCTATTTCGTTCAACCCGCGCCAACGCCGGCAAATCCGGCACTGGAGGCCTTACGAACCTGGCTGATCGAAACTGCGCCGATTGCCAGCAATCCGGAACGCGCTTTTCTCTAACGCGCACCAAAATTGGAAGGTGTGGCTTCGAAGGCTTGACGAGCGCACAGGACTTGAAAAACCCATCCTCGAGGACAGAAAATGCCGGGTGCCGCAGTCTAAACAGTCCCCCGCCAGCGCCGGCGTCTATGCTAACGCGACTGGCTGATCGCGGGGCTAACGCGACTGGCTGATCGCGGGGCTAACGCGACTGGCCAATCGCGGGCAGAGGAAGCAAAAACGCTGCTGCCGAGTCCTGATGCGCTGGCTCCTGATGTGCCGCCGCGTCGTTGCTAACAGGCTTCCCGGAACCCTTGGCATTCCCCGCCGCCGCAATCCGATCGACGGTGCGCCACGCGGGCAGAATATCCGGTTTGCCGAAATAGTAACCCTGCAGCAGGTCGACGCCTTCAGACTTCAGGAAATCCGAATCCTCCTTGGTTTCGACACACTCCGCAACGGTTTCAAGGTTCAGCGTCTTAGCCAGGGACAAAAGGTTGCGCACAAAGAGCTGATTGTCCGGGGAGGACTGAATGTCCCGCACAAACGCCCCGTCGATCTTGACGATATCCACCGGCAGGATCTTGAGGTGATGGAAGGTCGTATAGCCTGCGCCGAAGTCATCAATCGCGACCCGGCAACCGAGTGCCCGCACGGCCTCGACAAACTTCGCAGATTCATTGTTGTCGTAGAGCGAGGCCGTTTCGGTGATTTCCAGGATTAAGCGCTCGGCGATCTGACGCTTGTCCCGCAGGCGGGATTGCAAGCTGCGCAGCCATGAACGGTCGGCCACGGTCAGGCCCGATATGTTGAACGCAAGCACCACATCAGGCGTGCGCTCGAGGTCCTCCAGAACCAGATCCAGGACACGGCGATCCACCGCGCGCATCAAGCCGAGCTTTTCAACGACCGGAATGAAGCGTCCTGCCGGAACCAGGCTGCCGTCCGGCGCATACATGCGCAGCAAACACTCATAACAACTGGTTTCGCCGGTTTTCGTATCAACAAGCGGCTGATATGCGAGAGTCAGGCGATCTTCCTTGATAGCCTGACGCACTTCGGCGCCGATCCCAACCGAAGCGCGATATTCGTTGCGCTGCTCCTCGGTCATTTCATAGGCGTGCACGCAGTCGCGCCCCTTTGCTTTCGCATCGAGCAAAGCACTTTCTGCGTGCGTGATGATATCGAGGCTGTTCTGACCCGCCGAGGGGTAGTTTGCAATGCCGGCGGAGGCGGAAACATGAAGACGACCGGCGTCGATATCTACGAAGAGGCTTCGGATGGAGCTCAAAACGCGGTCGGCGACGACGTCGGCGTCACCCTCGTCGCGACCTTCCAACACGATGCCGAAACGGTCGCCTCCCAAACGGCCCACGGTGTCACTCATACGCAGGCAGTCATCGAGACAGCGGGCAACGTCGACCAGGATTGCATCCCCGGACTCGCAGCCGTAAGCGGTATTGATCATGCCGAGTTTATCGATGCCGATCACGACGAAAGCGCCGGTCTTACCGGAGCGCTCCGCACGCGCCATGGATTGCTGAAGCGCTTCGCGAAGCCGCAATTTATTAAAATGACCGGTCAATTCGTCATAATTGACGAGATACTCCAGACGCGCCTCGGTCTGTTTCCTACGGTCAATACATCTGAGGGTCCCACGCATCCGCTCGGGCACCCCTGCCGCCGAGAGTTCAACACTGCCCCGGTCATGAACCCAGCGGAGTTTGCCGCCATCCGTGCGCACACGGTACTCGACATCGTATTCATTGCGTCCGGCAAAGTGCTCGTTGAGCGCGCGTGAGCGCTGTGGCAGATCCTCCGGACTGAGCAGAGCGTTCCAGCCGTCACCGGAAACCGGCAGGGAGTCTGCGGGCACGCCGAGCATAACGTCGGAACGCCCCGTCCAGCGGATCGAATCCGCCGCGAGATCCCAGTCGTAGAGAATATCTCCCGATGCATCGATGGCCGAGCGCAGTCGCCCGATCTCATCTAGCAGATGCCTTGTAGATTCCGACCGTGTCACGGCCATGCTCTCCTAGCTTAAAGCGCCTGTTTTCCTACTTGGAAAGGCGTGATTTCGTCGTTATGGCGCGCAGCAATACGACATTCACGAAAAAATACGGCATTTCTCTTAATGAAAGGTAAATAATTATTGACCTGGGGTTGTCGTAAGTTAAAATTTAATCGCGCTAAATGCACGTAATTCATCATATTATCGGGAATTTACATAGGACTTTATTGTTAATATTTATAGTTAACATCGGAACTCACGATTTTTTTATTCAATTTATATAAAATTAGATATAGATTAGTGAGGGAATAGCCCGAAATATAAAGCTCTGGTAACTGCGCCGAACTTAGTGGAAAGAATGAACGAACTCAGCAGACTCAACCCCAGCACCACAAAGGTGACAGTTGCACGCCCGATGGGCCGTGCGGTGTCAAATGGTGGCGCACGGGAGGTTGAGGCCGTTGCAGCGGTTGTTCTCGACAACGACGCAGCGCTTGGCTTTTTGCGGGAACGCAGCCGGCAACAGGCCACGGGCCAGCGCGAAAATCGCCTGAATCAGGATGATCAGACGCCAAACAGGCCTGATCTCGATGCCCGGCAGAGGCGCGCAGGATTCTATCAGGGCGGCCAGATGCAAGCTGCCTACGGGGATCCCCGCGTTCTCGATCAGCCCTCGCTCGACACCTCAGCACATGTGGGCTTCGTCACCCACCTGATGGGCCAAAACGACGGCGAGATTTTGAGTGTGTCTCCCGCAGAGCAAAAACAGATGCTTCTAAATCGTTTTAGCCAATCCAGTGAAGCCTATAGACGCGCCGGCGCAGAGCCTCTCTACTACGGTGAAAGCTCTCAAGTCCTGAGAGTCGCCGTTTAACCACCCCTTCGACACATCTGCGCACAGGGTTTTCGGATTTTTTGGCCCGAAATGCGCTCCGCCGGGATGATCAGGAGACATCGGCTGTCGGTGTTTATGAGCCGCCTAGCCCATCGCCCAAAGCGATGGTTGGCTTTAGGTGATTTGCATGACAGGGTGCCCAGAAGTTCGGGTTTTCAAGAAACCGCGGAAACGAAACGGCCCGGATAAGATGGCCTGAACGCAACCGTTCAAACGAACCCGCTCAGGCGTGGCACCAAGTCATGTGCCCAGCCTGCGATAAGCCGTAGCCTTCGGAATGAGCGAACAGCGGTCAGATTATTTTTGCGCAGTCAGCAGCCTCTTGAGCAAAACAGATCCTTAAAAGTGCGTAATAAATTATTTTTCATGCTATAAGTGCATTTCGCGCCGCGCATCGGTAGTCGACAAGCTGGACGCTGGGTACAGGTCACCCCGGTCATGGCAAAATAGGCAGCTGCATCTCGACTCCACGCAGAATCGCCCTAGTTTCTTTGGTAGAGAAGCTGGAAAAACGTCAGGGAGCATCGAAGACACAACCAAAAAGAAACACCGATCGCAGACTGTCAACAATCGAGGAGAGAAGATGGCCACGAATGTGATCAGGGAATCGGGCCCGGAAAAAAAATTTACATAGGTCATCACAACAAGCAGTGCCAAAATAAATCATTGATTATAATTATTTTTTTTGTCTTTGAGACTTTTGTACAATGGAAACCAGATGTTAAAACGGTGGCTTTGACGCTTCGACTTTTTGGAAATTTCTGTTGTTTTTGCGTTCATACAATGCCATTGTGTCACAATCATAAGTAACATATTAATCGAAACACTCAACCGCACTACCCGCAAAGGTGAAATCGAGTGAGCAAATTTTCCCCCCAGACGAGAAAAATAGAAGTGCACGTCGGACAGAGGATTCGGACACGGCGTACGATGCTGGGGTTAACCCAGCAACACCTTGCCAATCTTATCGGGGTTACCTATCAGCAGGCCCATAAGTATGAGCGAGGAACGAACCGTGTCTCCGCCGGACGCCTGTATGAGATCGCTGAAGTCCTTGGCGTGGATGTCAGCTATTTCTACGACGGGATGGAAGAAAGCGAATCCACGATTCCAGCCAGGCAGCGCGTGTGCCTCGACCTGGCCCGCAACTTCACACGAATCACGAACGAGCGCCATCAGAACGCGGTGAGCCAACTCTGCCGGACCCTGGCCGACGAAGCATAAGAGTTGGCCTGTTTTGCACGCGAAGAATGCGAAGCAGGCTGAAACTCGCCCAATGATCTGAACAGTGATCTGACATCCCGGGCTGTTTGACAGGCACGCGCGGCCTCACGTCGAGGCAGCGCAGCGCAGCGGCCCTGGCATGACGGCCGCGGGGCATCAGGCCGGGCCCCGATCAGGTTCAGACGGAATCGCCGAAAACGATTTATCGTGCCTGTCAATCTGATCCGTTCCAGGCAGCCCAGGCAGCCCAGGCAGCAGTGACTGCAAGGTCAGGACGACGGCTCGGCAACCTTCACCACAAGCTTGCCGAAATTCTTGCCTTCAAGGAGCCCCATGAAGGCTGCCGGCGCAGTCTCAAGCCCCTCCACGACGTCCTCGCGGTAGCGCACCGACCCATCTTTGAGCCATGCGGTCATCTCGCTGAAAAAAGCCGGGAAATCGGCATAGTGGTCAAAGATGATAAAGCCGCGGACCAGGAGCCGCTTGGTCAGGATGTTACGCATCAGCAGCGGCGTCTTGTCCGGCCCCTCCGGCAGAGCCGTTGCGTTATAATGCGCGATCATGCCGCAGACCGGTATTCTGGCCCAGGTATTCAAGAGGGGCACAACCGCCTGAAATACCGCTCCGCCGACATTCTCATAGTAGATATCAACTCCTTCAGGACAGGCAGCGGCCAGTTGCTCGGCGAAATCGGCGTCCTTGTAGTTCACGCAGACATCGAAACCCAGTTCCTGGGTCACATAAGCGCATTTTTCCGGTGCGCCGGCGATGCCGACCACGCGGCAGCCTTTGAGTTTCGCGATCTGCCCCACGACCGATCCGACGGCACCCGAAGCCGCAGAAACAACGACGGTCTCGCCGGGTTTGGGCTGTCCTATGTGAAGCAAGCCGATATAGGCGGTAAATCCAGGCATGCCGAGCACACCAAGCGCGTAAGACAGCGGCCCCGCGGCCGGGTCGAGCTTCCGAACCGCCTCGCCATCCGACAGGGCGTAGTCCTGCCAGCCGCTGCCGGCCAGGACGATGTCTCCCGCTGTGTAGCCTTCCAGCTTGGACTCGACGACCTCGCAGACCGTTCCCGCCGTCATGACGCCACCAACCGCCACCGGCTCCGCATAGGAGGGTCCATCGTTCATCCGCCCACGCATGTAAGGATCGAGCGACAGGAAGAGGGTTCTTAGCAGCATCTGACCGTGCTCTGCGGACGGCACCTCCCGCTCCACCAGATCGAAATTCTCGGCCGTGGGTGCGCCGCTGGGTCGCGCGGCCAAGAGGATTTGACGGTTCTTCGCCTGTGTCATGTGATCAGTTGCTCCATAAAAGTCGCTGCGGCCGGAAAAGGGTTTGAAAGTTCCATCTCCACATACTTCGGGTGATGACAGAGTGCAATCACGCTCCCGGGTTATCTCTAAAACCTCTGCTGCCCGGCATGCCCGGCCTAGTCTTCAGGCCAGGGCTCTCCCTCAGGCCCGGGCTCTTCCTTAGACAGGCGCGCGCTCGATATCATCCTCGAGGAAAATGTCGATCACCTCGTCGATCGAGCTATCGGTTACAAAACCAAGAGCTGTTGCTTCCGGTGTGTCGATCGAGACGGGCCAGGTGTCGACGATTTTCTGGATGGCCGGATCCAGCTCCCAGGAAATCAGATCGGCATCACCGCCCTTGCGTACCAGTGCCGCGACCATCTCCTCCAGAGCGACCGCAAGGCCCGGCAGATTGAGCGTCCGCCAGGTGCCCAGCTTCTCCAGATCCAGATCGGCGCCGTGTATAAAGGCCGAAACGATCGAGCGCGGCGAGGTCAGCCATACGCCCACATCACGGCGCACCGGACAGACCATTGGCTGGCCCTGCAAGGGCTCACGCAAAATAGAACTGGCGAAAGAAGACGCGGCGCGGTTTGGGCGGCCGGGCCTGACCACCACCGTCGGCAGGCGAAAGGCAATGCCCTGGATGAAGCCCTTCCGGGCGTAATCGTTCAGCATCAACTCAGCAATGGCCTTTTGCGTTCCATAAGACGTCAAAGGCCGGTTTGGCGTGCTGCTCAGGATCCGTCCGCCTTCGGGCCCGAAGGCCGCAACCGAACTGGCGAAAAGAAACCTGGGGCAAGTCCCAAGACTGCGGCAGCGCTCCAGCAGCAAGCGGGTGGCATCCAGATTGACGCGCATACCCAGATCGAAGTTCTCTTCGGCCTCTCCACTAACGACGGCGGCAAGATGGAATACCACCGCTGTGTCGGCATCGATCACACGCTCAATCACGGCCGGGTCGGCAACATCGCCGACGACAGCCCTGCAACGCGCAGGCAGGATTCGCGGTTCGACATGATCCAGCAGAAGAATTTCGTCAATCGCGGCCTGCTGCCCGCTCGCGTCCGCACAGCTTCCTTTTTCGCTCAGAGCGATGGCCAGCTTGTTACCCAGGAAGCCCGCGCCTCCAGTGATCAAAACCTTCATTTTTATTTCTTCCCCTCACCACGACATGGATGACCCGTAAACATCGGATGCGCGGTAACGCTACATTTGCTTGCTTGCCTTGTCACGCCGGCGTTGCTGGAAGACCGGAAGAAAGGCTGGGGTCTGACAAGAGTTCGCAGACAAAAAAACGCGACCGGAAAAAAACCGGCCGCGCAACAAACGTGATCAATGACAAACGAGGGCAGGCGCAAACTCAGTTCTTCTTGGTCGCACCATTTGCTGCCTTCAGTATCTCTTCGGTCTGCTCCTCAACCGGCGTGAGGCTCTGCTGCGAGATTTCCGCGGCAATGCCGGTCAGAGTCCTGACCTCCTCGAAGTATTCACGCATGGTCGACTGCATAAAGCTCGAGCAGACACTGAACGCCTCGATCGGTGACTTGCAAGCCATGAAGGATTTTTGCGCTTCCATGTCTTCACTAAAGCGCATGCTTGCGAAACGACTCATCTCTTCATTGAGGGTTGCCACGCCCTTCATCATGACATCACTCATCTTCGTCAAGGTCTGAATGTTCGCCGAGTTCATCTCCATAATAGCTTCGGAGCTGAAGGGCGTGAAGGTCGGTTGTTCGGTTTTGGTCGCGGATTCTTTTGCCTGTGCTGCACACATATTGAGTCTCCTTGGAGTTTCGCAATGAGGTTGCCGCCCAACAAAGTTCAGGAGGGTGGGACTGATACCACTTTCCACCAGCTTACATGCTATCAAACCATTGCCCATGACCTGAATCAATCCAGGGTAAACAATTGTCACAAAAAGATAATTCCTATCGGCCTCTCACTAAACCCCTGCGCAATTCGCGCAGCGGGTACTGTGCGTAAGAGGTTCGGGTTCACGCTGGCAGCGTGAACCCGATTTTGCGTGCCGTCGCCGGCTTTACCGCGACTTCCTGTTCCAACAACCGCAGGATTTCCTCCGCCCTGGACGCGGTGACATTCGCATCCGCGTCCCTCTCTGCATCAGTGCAAAGAAACTTCAGTTTCTTTGCCACAACGGCAAAATCGCCGGGCGTCAGACTGGAAATCCGGCCGATCATTGCGGGAGCCTCCAGGCCGAAGAAACGCTGGAACGCGGAACGGACCTGCGCGGCGGACATGAAGCCGAACTTCACCTTGAAGGTGAAGCGCCGCAAAGCCGCGGCATCGATCTGCGCCATCTGGTTTGTCGTGCAGGCAAAGGGCTGGTCATGAGTTTCCATGGCCAGCAACAGCTCATTGACCATGGAGACTTCCCAGGAACGCTCGGCCGCTCCCCTGCCCCAAAGCAATGAGTCCGCTTCATCGATGATCAGAAAACGCTCATCCTCCCGCGCTTCGGCGAACGCCTCGGCGATCAGCTCTTCAGTGCCGCCGACCCATTTGGACAGCAGATCTGACCCACGTTTCTCGAGAACGTCGATGCCCATCTCCGCCGCAAGCTGACGAACGAACGCGCTCTTGCCCGTTCCCGGCGGACCGTGACAACAGATCGAAAAATCGCGCGGTGTCCCCTCCCGTGAAAGAGACGCCTGCAGCTTCGACAAATCGATATCCGCGTTCGCCAGCCCAACGTCGAAACGCACCGAGCCTTCGTGGTCACGCTTGCGCCGCCCCTCACCATCGATCAACTTGGTCATCGCCTCCACAACGAAATCAATGTCGGCACAAGCACCCTCCGCCACGGCAACAGACCGTGTCGCCGTGTTGATGACGCCGGGCCCGACCCGATGGCGCCTGGACAGCGACGCGACCTCCGCAGGCGCCAGGGAAAGACCATGCGCCTCCAGCGCCCTGTGCCAAAGCTGGCGGCGTGTTGCCAGTGGGGGCAGCTTGATCTCGGCGATAAAGGACATCCGGCGTAAAAAAGCCGGATCAAACTCCTGAAGGCTGTTCGCGGTCCAAAAGACCGGGACGCGGTTCCCCTCGAGCGTGCGGTTCATGAAGACCTTGGAACCCGCGCGCCGCAAGCGTCCGCCGCCGTAGCTCATACGGACATCGTTCTGCAGAATGTCTTCCATCTCGTCGAACAATAAGGCCGCCTGCCCGCGGCGCATGGCCAGACGTTCCGCCAATCGCAGGTCTGCCAGCCGGTCGTAGCGGTCCGGTTCGTCGCCGTCTTCATCGCACTCGCCGATCCCGAACAAAGACAGTCCGGCCTTCGCTGTCAGCATCTTGCACAGCTCGGTCTTGCCGGTGCCCGGGGGACCATACAACAGGATATTGACGCCACGTTGTTTCGTTGCTGCAGCGCCGCTCAGGAGGCGCGCCATGAAGTCGCGCTGGGGCGCCAGATGCTCGAAATCCGCCCAGTCCAAATCGCTCGACAACGGGGTTCCCATCAAAGCCCGTTCGATTGCCTGGATGCCTTCGTTGGGCGGCAACAGCGCCCGGCGCAGCCGATAGGGAAGACTGTAACTGAACTGACCCGCCCCATGTCCGTAACTGGCGACCAAGCCAAGATTGGCCAGAGGGCCTGCTGTCAGGTTTTGCCAGATTTCCGTCTGACTTTCGCCAATCGCTGCGCCAATGACCCCGACGGAATCGATCATACGGGTCGCCACCAATTGGTCGCATAACGCGTCGAATGCGTCTTCGCAACTGCAGTGAAAGACGAAAGCGAAAATCTTGCTCTCAAGCGGCTGCAAGGACATCGCATCTGCAAAGTGCTGCAGATTGCCCATTGGTATTCTGGTCGACACGGCATCGCTGATATCAGCGCTTTCCAGGGCAGCGCGCAGCTGTCCCCAGGCCTTTGCCGACAGAGGTTTATCTCCCGCCTTGGCCTTACGGATCTTGCCGGACGCCGTGACCACCGCCGTGACTTTGTCAAAGTCCAGTCCAACCAGACGGGACTGGCCACGCAGCCAGCCGCTCAGGACCTTGCCGGGGGCTGATTTCGGTTCAATGCCTGACATCAACCCGGCGATATAGCGGGCGATCAGGCCTCTCGATTTAGCGGTTTCCATTTTTCTTCACGTGTTTTTCGCACAGCCATCATGCCGCCGGAAAACACGCACAGGCGCGCCGCGTCCAACAGGCATGGGAAAGCGTGAGCTATAGGATCTTTTTTAATCGAACCAACAGAGGCGACAGAATCCCCATGACTTAATCAGGAAGACTCGCAGCCCTGGTTCGATCGACTCTTTTTTTTGATATCGCCGGTCTCGGATCACCGGCCTGGAAGCGCAACTAGCGCAGTCGGCGGGCAACCCAATCGAGATCCGGTGCGACATCTCTATCGCGAAACATTTTCATGTCGGTTCTCACTTGGTTGAAACACATCGCGTTCAGTGCGACGGACGCGGTGTTTAACAAACCCCGTTTTAGAAATCAAGTGCCAATGCGCCTGAGGGTTGCAGTCTGCAGCAAGTTGACTCAAGGAACTGTTTTCATTCGCATTCTTATGAATCTATCTTTTAAGACCAAAATGCCTTATTCTGTGCGGCATTGGGGTACAAGAGGGGGCTCTACCCAGTGAACACATCGAATGAAAATCAGAAGTTCTTCGTTGAGTTGATCAAGCCGTCCCACTACGACGACGAAGGTTACGTCATCCAGTGGCTCAAGGCCTGGATCCCCTCCAATACCCTCTCGAGTATTTACGGCATCTCGATGGACCTGATTGAGCGCCGCGCGCTGGGCAACGACGTCGAAGTGGTCCTGAAAGGCTACGACGAAACCAACTGCGTTATCCCCATCCAGGACATCATCCGGCGGCAGACCCAAGAGGGCGCCAAAGGTATTGTCTGTCTGGTCGGCGTTCAATCCAATCAGTTTCCCCGCGCCATGGATATCGCCCGTCAATTCCGCGCCGCCGGCGTTCAGGTCGCGATCGGCGGTTTCCACCCGAGCGGCTGCCTTTCCATGCTGCCGGAACTGCCGCCCGATCTCCTGGAAGCGCTTGATCTGGGCATTTCACTCTATGCAGGTGAGTCGGAAGGCCGCCTGCAGGACTTTTACCTCGACGCCCTGCGCGGCGAGCTGAAGCCGATCTACAACTACATGAACGATCTGCCGGGCATCGACAACGAACCGACGCCTTTCCTGCCGGAAAAGATGGTACGGAAATACGGGGCCTCCATTGCCTGTTTCGATGCAGGCCGCGGCTGCCCCTTCCAGTGCAGCTTTTGCACCATCATCAATGTGCAGGGCCGCAAGTCCCGTTTCCGCGAAGCCGATGACGTCGAACGGCTGGTACGCGCAAACGTGAAGCAGGGGATCTACCGCTACTTCATCACCGACGATAACTTCGCGCGCAACAAAAACTGGGAAGCCATCTTCGACCGGCTCGGCGACCTGCGCGAAGAACTGGACCTGCCCTTCTCGATCACGATCCAAGTCGACACCCTCTGTCACAAGATCAAGAACTTCATTTCGAAAGCCAAGCGCGCTGGCGTCGCGCGCGTCTTCATCGGCATGGAGAACATCAATCCGGACAACCTGATGCATGCCAAAAAGCGGCAGAACCGGATTACCGAATACCGGACCATGCTTCAGATGTGGCGCGAGCAACAGATTATCACCTTCGCCGGCTACATCCTGGGCTTTCCGGCGGACACCCCGGAAAAGATCGCCAACGACATTGAGATCATCAAGCGCGAGCTGCCGGTCGATATTCTGGAATTCTTCTGCCTCACGCCCCTGCCGGGATCGGAAGATCACCAAAACCTCTACAAGCAGGGCATCCCGATGGATCCGGATATGAACATCTATGACCTGGAGCACGTCTGCACCGGGCACGCCATGATGTCCAAAGAAGAATGGCAGGGGATTTATAACAAGGCCTGGGAGCTCTATTATTCGGACGATCACGTCGCGACCATGATGAAACGCATGGTGGTCAGCGGCAACAAACCGGAGCGCATCTGGATGCATACCCTGCAGTTCGCCGGATGCATCCGCTACGAAAAGGTCCACCCCCTTCAGGGCGGCTACTTTCGCCGCAAGCTCCGCACCCAGCGCCGGTCGGGCCTGCCGCTTGAGAACCCGCTCGTTTTCTATCCAAAACGGGCCTGGGAGATCCTTACCACCTACGGCCCCTTTGCCGCCTACGCCATCAGGCTCTTTATCCTGGCCAAAAGGATCAAACGCGATCCCGCGACCCAGTCCTACATGGACACCGCCTTGACCCCTGTCGACGAGCATGGCGAGGACGAGGACCTGGAGATGTTCGCCCTGACCGAAGCCGCGAAAGCCGCAGTGGCAAAAGCCCATAAGGAAACCGAGGCGCGCGAGAGCCGTCAGCAGGCCAAAGAGATCACAGCCGCGGAATAGAACGAAAACAAGTAAGCGGGGATCACAGGCTGCCAGCGACGACCTCGCAGGCGATTTCCTGCCCTTCCGCGACCGTTTCCAGTTCCTGAACCCGTTGGGCACAACGCTCTTCGGCAAGCGGACACCGGGTTCGGAACGCGCAGCCTGACGGCGGGTCCAGCGGCGACGGCGGGTCGCCCCTCAGCATGATCCGTTGGCGCGCTCGCGCCGCCTTTGGATCGGGCACGGGGGCCGCCGACAGCAGCGCGCGGGTATAGGGGTGCTTCGGGTCCGCAAAGAGCGCGGATTTCTCGGCCAATTCCACCACCCGGCCGAGGTAAAGGACCATGATGCGGTCCGAGATCAGGCGCATGATCGAAAGATCGTGGCTGATGAAAATCATTGTCAGGCCGAACTTGCGTTTGAGCTCCTGCAGGAGGTTGATGATCTGGGCCTGGATTGATACGTCCAATGCGGAGACAGGTTCGTCACAGACCACCAGTTTCGGTCGGGTAATGATGGCCCGGGCAATACCGATACGTTGCGCCTGACCGCCCGAAAACTCATGGGGATAGCGATTGAGCATATCGCCTGAAAGCCCCACTGTATCCATGACATCGAGCACGCGCGACCGCCGCTCCGCCTTACTTAGACTGCGCTCGAACACGGTCAGCGGCTCGGCGATGATGTCGCCGATGGTCATGCGCGGATCCAGCGATGCGATCGGGTCCTGAAAGATCATCTGCATGTCCCGCCGTTTCAGACGCATCTCTTCAGGCGAAAGGCCGGCTATGTCCTCACCCTGCCAAAGTACCCGTCCCGCGGAGGGTTCAATCAACCGCAGGAGGCTCCGCCCAAGCGTTGACTTTCCACATCCGGACTCTCCAACGACCCCGAGGGTTTCACCTTGTCTGAGTATGAAGCTCACATCGTTGACCGCGCGCAGTCTTCTTCTCGGCTGGAAGAGACCGCCGCCGGAGACCGGGAATTCGGTCCTGATATCCTGAACCTCGAGAAGCGTTTGACTCATACCGGCTCCCTCTCTTCGGCCTCTACCAGCAGGCAGGCGCAGGTCCGCTGGTTCGCGATGGATTTCAACGGCGGCCGCAATTCATGACACTGCGCCTCGGCAAAGGCGCAGCGCGCCGCGAAAGCGCAACCCTTGGGCAAACGCTGCAGGTTCGGGGGGCGGCCGGGGATCGGCTCCAGGCTCTCCAGATCCGTATCGATCCGGGGCGTGGACGCCAGCAGGGCCTTGGTATAGGGATGCTTCGGGTCTTCGAAGAGATCATCGACCGGCGCCTCCTCGACAACGCGCCCCGCGTACATGACAAAGACCCGGTCGGCGAGCCCGGCGACCACCCCCAGATCATGGGTAATCAATATCAGCGCAGTGTCGAAACCTCTTTTCAGCTGCCCGAAGAGCTCGAGGATCTGGGCCTGGATCGTCACATCCAGCGCAGTCGTCGGCTCGTCCGCGATCAGCAGTTTGGGTTCGCAGAGTAAAGCCATCGCGATCATCACCCGCTGACGCATGCCCCCGGAAAGCTCATGCGGATACATCCTGAAGCGTCGTTTCGGATCCGGGATGCCAACAGCTTCCAGCATTGCAAGCGCCCTGGCATCGGCCTCCTTGCGCGTGCAGCCTTGATGCACCTCCAGAGTTTCAGTCAGCTGGCGCGAAATCCGCAACGAGGGATTCAAGCCGGTCATAGGGTCCTGAAACACCATGGAGATGTCGCGGCCCCGGTAAACATCAAGCTCGCTCGGGCGCATCTTCAGCAGGTCCCGCCCCTCTAAGACGGCTTTCCCCGATGCCCGTCCGTTCTTGGCAAGCAGTCCCATCACCGAGAGAAAAGTCTGGCTCTTGCCTGACCCGGACTCCCCGACAATGGCAACCGTCTCACCGGCCGCAATATCCAGGTTGAGTCCGGAGACGGCCTGCACTTCTCCCTCCGGCGTGTCGAAACGCACGGTCAGGTCTTCGCTCTTGAAGATACTTTTGCGCATAGTCTCAGACATCCTTCGGATCAAAAGCATCGCGCAAACCGTCACCGATGAAGGCCAGGCTCAGCAGCATGGTGACCAGGAATGCCGCGGGAAAGCCGAGCAACCAGGGCATGACCTCCATGACATCGGCGCCCTCTGCAATCAGCGTGCCCAGCGAGGTCAATGGCTCCTGCACGCCGAAACCCAGGTAGGAGAGGAAACTCTCGGTGACGATGATCTCCGGCACGGTCAGAGTCGCGAAGATCACCACGGGTCCGACCAGATTAGGCGCGATATGGCGCCGGATAATCTGAAAGGGCTTCAGGCCTGCCGCGCGTGCCGCTTCGATGAATTCCCGCTCGCGCAGAGAAAGCGTCTGGCCGCGCACGATTCGCGCCATGGTCAGCCACTCGACGGCGCCGATCCCGATAAAGAGCAGGATCACGTTGCGTCCGAAGATCACCATCAGGAGGATCACGAAGAGGATATAGGGCAGCGCATACATGATATCGACGAAGCGCATCATGATCGCATCGGTCCGCCCGCCGAGGTAACCGGCAATCGAACCGTAGGTCACGCCGATCACGATGGAAACCAGGGTCGCGACCAGCGCCACCATCAAGGAAACACGGGTGCCGTAGAGCGTCCGCGCCAGCACGTCCCGGCCGTTCTGGTCGGTTCCGAAATAGTGCCCACTGGCAAAATCGGGCGGTAAGCGGAAGGCCGCCCAGTCCGGATCCTCGTAGCCATAGGGAATGACGAAGGGTCCAAGCAAGGCAACCAGCACCAATCCGCCCAGGACAAAGACCGACGCCAGCGCGGCCTTGTTCCTGCGGAAGCGGCGCATGGCGTCCTGGGTTAGGCTGCGTCCCTTCGGCGCGAAGCCGTCGTCGTAATCCGGCTCCAGGGCCTCGACCAGCGCGTCGCGCTTTTCCGATCCCAGCATCAGACCACCTCCCCCATCAGCGCGCCCTCACTTTAGGATCGAGCAAGGCATAGACCAGGTCGACCACAAGGTTGAGCAGAATGATCAGGACCATGTAGAAGATGACCGTGCCCAGCACCATGCCGTAATCCCTGTTGAGTGCCGCATTGATAAAGTACTGCCCGATCCCTGGCAGACCGAAGATCGACTCCACCACCAGCGAGCCGGTCAGCAGATAACCGGCGGCCGGTCCAAGGTAGGAGACCACCGGAAGCAGCGCCGGCTTGATGGCGTGACGGGTGATCATCAGCCGTGCGCCGATCCCCTTGGCGCGTGCCGTCCGGATGTAGTTCGCGCCCAGCACCTCAATCATGGAGCCGCGCATCAGGCGCGATATCCGCGCGACATGGGGTAGCGCCAGAATGATGACCGGCAGCACGAGATGAGAGATTTCGCCGTCGCCCCAACCGCCGACCGGAAGCCAGCCCAGCGAAACCCCGAACAGCAGTTGCAGGATCGGCGCCAGCAGAAAGTTCGGCACGATCAGGCCAATCATGACCACAAGCGCAATGGCGTAGTCTGAAGTGTTATTCTGATTAAGCGCCCCGATCACGCCGGCAAAAACACCCAGCAGAATGGCGAGTGCAAAGGCGGCCCCACCCAGGATAAAGGTATAGGGCAGCCCGATCGCGATGAGATCAACGACGGTAAAATCGTCCGTGATGTAGGACGGGCCGAGGTCGCCCATCAGCACACCGGAGACGTAATCCCAGTATTGGACGAGCAGAGGTTTGTCGAGATTGTAGTGCGCCCGCAGGTTGGCCAGGATACGTTCCGGCAATTGCCGTTCCGCGTCGAACGGCCCTCCCGGCGCAAGCCGCAGGATGAAAAAGCACAGGGTCAGCGCGATCCAAAGTACGGGAATCGTCGAAAGCAGCCTGCGCAGCGCAAAGCCCAGCATAATGTACACCACCCCTTAAGGCGGGCTGCCTCTCGAGTCCCCCTCAAGAGACAGCCCCTTTTTCCTTAATGAGACTCTGTCCCGGCGCAGGGCCGAGTCAGACTCCCCCTCGAAAGACGATCACTCTTCTTTCGAGAGCCAGCGGGTGCGGTGAATATCGAAGGCATTGTCTTCAAAGCCCTTGATCTTGGGCGAGACGACATTCTCCGAAAGATAGAAATAGATCGGCGCGGCGGCGTTATCGTCCATCGCGATCCGCTCCGCCTGGGTCAGGAGCACGGCGCGTTTTTCCTGATCGGTCTCAATCGCAGCCTGATCCATAACCTTGTCGAATTCCGGGTTGCTGTAGGCGCCGTAATTGTTGCCGGTGCCGCCCTTCAGAAGATCGAGGAAGTTGACCGGGTCGTTGTAGTCAGCCAGCCATCCGGCGCGCGCCACATCGAACTCACCCTTGCGGATCTCCGCGTAGTGCACCTTCAGTTCGGAATTGAACAGCTTTGCCTCGACTCCCAGCGCCTTCCACATGGCGGTGATAGCAACCGCTACACGTTTGTGATTGTCGCTTGTGTTGTAGCGCAGGGTGACTTTAAGCGGGTTATCCTTGCCGTAGCCCGCTTCGGCGATCAGCGACTTGGCCATTTCGACCTTCTCGGGATAAGGCATCTCCGCCCACTCGACCTCGGCGGACTCACCGGAATTCGCCATACCGGGCGGCACCCAGGAATAGGCCGGAAGCTCGCCGGTCCCCAGGATCTGCGGGCCGATGACTTCACGGTTGATCGCCATGGAAAGCGCCTTGCGCACGCGCGCATCGTCGAAAGGCGGCTTGCGGTGATTGAAGACGTAATAGTAAAGACCGGCAAAGGGCGCGACCCGGGCTTCACCGGGATGATTTTCCTGCAGCCACTGATACTGGTCCTTGGGGAAGGCGGTCAGGATATCGAACTCACCGGCGCGGTAGCGTTTCAACGCCGCGGACTGATCCTCCAGAACGAAAAACTTCACACCGTCGATTTTCAGACTGGCGACATCGTAGTAGAGATCGTTCTTGGTCGTCGTCACATGCGCGCCGGGAATCCATTCGACCGGTTTATAAGGGCCGTTGACCACGATGTTTTCGATCTTCACCCATTCGTTGCCCTTGACCTCGACCACATGCTTGGGAACCGGATAAGCCGTGTAGTGCGTCAGCGCGCCCAGAAAAAAGGGTGTCGGCTGCTCAAGCGTGATCTCGAGCGTCTTGTCGTCGATCGCTTTTACACCGAGCTGACCGAGATCCGTAATGGCGCCCGAATTGATCGCTTCGGCATTTTTGATGGGATATTGCAGATAGGCATACTCCGCCGCCGTCGCCGGATTCATAATCCGTTGGAACGCGAAGACGAAGTCACCGGCGGTGACCGGTTGTCCGTCCGACCAGTTAGCGTTGTCCCGCAATTTAAAGGTATAAACCAAACCATCATCGGAGATGGTCCAGCTCTCCGCCTGACCGGCGATCGGCTTGGCCTCGACATCTTCGGTCGTCAGGCCCTCAAAGATGTCACCGACGATCCGGTTTTCCCAATCGCCCGAGACCTTATGCGGGTCCAGGGAAGCAGGATCGCCGCCGTTGTGAAGATTGAGCATCGCGGCGGAGACCGGCGCGCTCGGCGAAGCTGCGGCCATAAAAGCTGAGGCGGCGAAAGCAGCGGCACAAAGGCTGGGAAAAAACCTGGACAGACGGTTTGTCGGCATCTTATGCACTCCCTTATTGGTTGTGAGTTGTCGTTAGCTTACGACAGACTCTCGCCAGCCTTCAGATCTTTTTCCGGCAATCCCCAAAAAAACACGGATGCTGCTTGGCACAGCTGCAAGACGAAAGACATGATCAATCGCCGATAGGCTGCGGATCAATCGTTTCGTGCAGGGATGAAAGGGAGGAACGAATCCGTCTGAGTGTTTCCCGCACTTCCTCGCCGCGCATATAGCCGACCTGAGTCGCCAGCACGTCGATCACGCAGAGAAAGACCAACCGCGTGGCGGTTGGCTTGAAGATTTCAGGATGTTCGGGCAAGTCCAGCTCGATCACGACGTCGGAAACCCTAGTCAGCGGCGATCCGGGTTTTGTCAGCGACAAGGTGGCGGCACCGTATTGTCTGGCGATCGTCAGGCTGTCGATCAGTTCCTCTGGCCGGCCGGTCGCGGAGATCGCTACCGCCACGTCGCCTTCTCCCAGGGTCGAGGCGTGCATGCGCTGCAGGTACCCGTCCGAATGTGCTGTCGCCAAGACGCCAATCCGAAAGAAACGGTTGGCCGCGTCCTGCGCGACGATTGAAGACCCACCGCCGACGCCATAGAAAGCAACCTGTCGCGCCGTGTCGATCATCTTGGCCGCTTTGTCGATTGCAACGGCGTCCAGCTGATTGCGCGCCACTTTGAGGGTTTCGACCAGCGAGCTGAACACCAGGTCGGAAAAGGCGGGCCGGTCATTGGCGGCGGTCGTCTCCGGATTGATGTATTGCAGGCTGACTGCCAGATTGCGCGCCAGCCGTATCTTGAAATCCTTGAAGCCTTCGCAGCCAAGACTGCGGCAAAAACGGATAACGGTCGGTTCGCTGACCCCGACCGCTTCGGATATGCCCGAAACCGTCGCAAGCGTGGCGCGCTCCAGATCATCCAGAATGAAGGCGGCAACCTGCTTTTCGCTGGCGGACAAACTGTCCACAACGTTCCGAAGCCTGAGAATGATGTCGATCGGCGGACCGGCCTGCGCCACCGCTTGCTCCTCAGTCATGGGCGCCGCCATCCACTTCGTTTAGCCGTGAGGTCCACTCACTCTTTACCTGTGAGGTCCACTCACGTCTGGGGCTTGTAAGCCACGACATCGATCTCGATTTTCCCATCGACCATCAATTGCGAGCGCACAGTTGAGCGCGCCGGTTTGTTTTCCGGAAAGTACGATGCATAGACTCGGTTGAAAGTCCAGAAATCGCGAGTGTCATCAAGCCAGACATTGACCTTTACGACGTCATCGAGACCGCAATCAGCCAACGCAAGCACCTTCTGGACATTCTCCATGGTCTGGCGCGTCTGTGCCTCGATCCCGCCCGGCACGATCTCACCCTTGTCTCCCATGGCGACCTGACCCGAGATGAAAACGAAGTCTCCGGCCCGCACAGCGGGCGAGAACGGTAGGGACTGGCCACCGGCGCCACTGCGTTCCGCGCCGATAAAGTCGATGCTCATACTCTTAATCCTGATTTTCGATGTAACGAATAAATGTAATTAAACTACATATATGACCAGAAAAGCAAGCTATGCGCATTGGTTTTCGGCCTGTATTTTCAATTTTGAGACTGGACACCGGAGTTAAAATCACATTAATGTAGAAAAACTACAGAAACGAAGGAGGGGTGAATGCGCGAAACCGCAGGCCGCGTGAGCGAACGGCTGAATTGGCTGGTCGAGCGGGTCGTCGCTCTTCTGATGGTACTTCTGGTCCTCGACGTCTGGCTTGGCGTGATCGATCGCTACCTCTTTCATTGGCAACTCCCCTGGCCGGAGGTGGTCGCCCGTTACCTTATGATCTGGGCGGCTTTACTCGCCATCTCCTGCGGGATCGCGCGGCGTGAACACATCGGCCTTTCGATCCTGGTCGAGCGTATCCCGGCGCGCCTCCGGCGGATCGTCCTGGTCGCCATGGATGGCGTGGCCTTTCTGCTTTTTTTCTACATCGCCTGGTTCGGCATCGGCTTCGCGGGAGGCGGCGCTTCGCGGCAGGCCATGATCTTCGGCATGACGCTCGCCCTGCCCTTCGCCGCCATTCCGGTCTCCGCCGGCCTTGCCATGCTGCAGCTGGTCCTGACCGCAATTCGAGATCTCGGCACCCAAAGCCTCACCGGACAGGCGGAGGCCTGATCATGCTGGTCGCCCTTGCCTTCGTCGGTCTCATCCTGCTCGGCCTGCCGATCGGTTTCGCGATCGGGGCGGCAGGCGTGATCGGCCTGTTCGAGATGGGCGGCGACAAGTTCCTGGCGCTCGGCCCCAGCAAGATCTTCAACGGTCTCAATATCTTTCCCTTCCTCGCCATGCCCTTCTTCATTCTGGCCGGCGAGATTATGAACCACACCGGAATCACCAGCCGCCTGGTCCACCTGGCCCAGGCCCTGGTCGGGCACTTCCGCGGAGGACTCGCTCACACCAACATGCTGGCCTCGGTCTTCTTCGCCGGCCTGACCGGTGCAGCCACCGCCGATGCGGCCGCCTTTGGCAGAACGCTGGTTCCGGCGATGGTCGAGCGCGGTTACAAGAAGGACTACGCCTGCGCGGTCACTGCCGCCGGCTCGATCATCGGACCGACCATCCCCCCCTCGGGCTTGATGGTGGTCTACGGCTCTCTGATGGGGGTTTCCATCGGCGGGCTCTTTGCCGCGGGCATCCTGCCCGGCCTGATCATCTGCGCCGCCTGCATGATTGTGATTGCGATCGGCGCGACGGCCAATGACCTGCCGAAGAGCGAAAAACGAACTCAATTGCGCGAGCTCGCACAGATTTTCCGGCAGTCGATCCTGGCTCTCATGATGCCGATCATTATCCTGGGCGGTATTCTCGGCGGCATCGTAACACCGACCGAGGCCGCTTCCATCGCTGTTGCCTACGCCCTCTTCATCGGCACCTTTGTCTACCGCAAGATCACCGTCGCCGACTTCATCCAGATGCTGATTCGTACGGCGCGGGTAACAGGCGTGATCTTTGTTATCATTGCCTTCGCCTCGATCCTCGGATGGTGGCTTAGCTTCAATCAGATCCCGCAGCAGGTCGCTCAGGCCTTCCTGCTGCTCGCCGACCATCCCTACGTCATTATATCGCTGATCATCGGCCTGTTGCTGATCATCGGCATGGTGATGGATATCACGGCAATCCTGATCATTCTGGCGCCGGTCCTGGTACCGCTGACGGAACAGATCGGCATGAGCCCGATCCATGCGGGCATCGTCTTTGTGCTGGCGCTCAACATCTCGCTGATGACACCGCCAGTCGGCGCCTGCCTCTTCGTTCTGTCCTCGGTAACGGGCGAGCGGCTCGAGCGGATAGCGGCCAAGCTCTGGCCGTTCCTGATCGCCGAGATCGCCATCCTCTTTATCTTTGCCCTCTGGGAAGACATGGCGCTGTTCATCCCGAGACTCCTGGGCTTTGCCTGATGGAGTCCGGAAAAGAATTGCGAAACGGACATCCGGTGACGACCTGCCGGGAAGGTTTTTATCGGTCATCCCCGACCGAACCTTCGAATGGTCGCCAACAAGAGACACCTGAACGGGAGGTATGAAATGAAAGCCTTAAAGATCCTGGGCGCTGCCATCGCGGCCTCCGCCCTGCTCGCGGGTACTGGCGGCACCGCCTTTGCCCAAAGCAAGACCCTCAAATTCGGCCACGACAACAAGGCAGATCCCTTCGAGAACCCCGCCCACGCCTGCACGGCGGTCTTTGCCAATATTGTCGAGGCTGACACCAACGGTTCCATCAAGGTCGAGGTCTTCCCCTCGAACCAGCTCGGCTCCGCGAAGGAGCATGTGCAGATGGTGCGCGACGACGTGATTCAGGCCACGCTGACTTCGACCGGTGCGATCGCGTCCTACTATCCGCGCATCGACGTCCTGAACCTTGCCTTTGCCTTCGACCACAACGCCGCCACCTACGATGTCTTCGACGGCCCCTTCGGGAACGCCCTGGCCCGCGACATTGAAGCCACACTGGGCGACGTGGTGGTTGCAGGTTTCCCCGATACCGGCGGCTTCTTCGCGGTCACCAATTCCAAGCGTCCGATCAAGACCCTGGAAGACTTCGAAGGCGTGCGTATCCGCACCATGACCCTGCCGTCGCACCAGAAGATTATCCAGTCGTTGGGCGGCGAAGCCTACCCGCTGGCTTGGGGCGAGGTTTATTCGGGCCTGCAGACCGGCGTGATCGACGGGCAGATGAATCCGGTCCCGATCATTTCCTTCGCGAAGTTCGCTGAAGTGCAGAAATACATGACCCTGACCAATCACCTCTTCTCGCCCTATACCCTCATGCTCTCGAAAAGCTTCTGGGATGGCCTGAGCGACAGTGAGCAGCGGACGATCCGCTATGCTGCCGAGTCCTGCGTTACCGCCAGCCGGGGTCTCAGCCGTATCATCGAGGGTTCCGATAGAGGTCTCGCCGGTCTGATGGATAAGATCGAGGTCTCCGCCCTGTCCGCTGCAGACCGCGACAAGTTCAAGGCCGCCGCACAGCCGGTTGTGCTCAAGCACGTGGAGGAAACGCTTGGCAAAGACGGCGTGACGCTCCTGGAGATGTTCCAGGAAGAGGTCAGCAAAGCCAACGCCAAGCGCTACATGCAGTAAGCATTATGCAGCGAGCATTCTAGCCGGAGGCTGCGTCCGCATTGGCGTGACCTCCGGTGGCTGTGCACGAACCTTTACCCTCACGACAACGAGGATCTGAAATGCGCATTTTTTGCGCTTCCGTGGCAACAGAGACCAATACATTTTCTCCACTGAAAACGGATATGACCGACTTCAAGGAGAGTTTTTACGCCGCGCCGGGCGAACACCCGGATACACCCACCCTCTGCAGTGCCGTCTTTCCGGTTTGCCGCCGCCGCGCCCGCGCGGAGAACTGGACTCTGATTGAGGGCACGGCCACCTGGGCCGAACCTGGGGGTTTAATCAACGCGGAAACCTGGGAACATCTGCGCGGTGAGATCCTGGAACAGGTACAAGCAGCCTTGCCGCTCGATGCCATCATTCTGGGACTGCACGGTGCAATGGTCGCGCAGACTTACGACGACTGTGAAGGGGATCTGCTCTCGCGCATTCGGGAGGTCGCCGGGCCGGATGTGGTGATCGGCGCCACGCTGGACCCCCATAGTCATCTGACCCAGAGACGCCTTGAGGCGGCCGACATTCTGATCGCCTTCAAGGAATTCCCGCACACGGATTTCGTCGATTGCGCGGAATCCTGCGTGGATCTGACCTTGCGGGCTGTCCGTGGTGAAATCAAACCCCGTCTCTCAGCATTCGACTGTCGCATGATTGAGGTTATGCCCACAAACGCTGAGCCGATGCGCGGCTTTGTCGATCAGATCAAGGCGCACGAGGGCCGGGGCTCCGTTCTCTCGGTTTCAATCATCCATGGCTTCATGGCGGCCGATGTCCCGGATGTCGGTGCCCACATTGTGGTGGTCACCGATGACCACCCGGAACTCGGAGCGTTCCTGGCAAGAGATCTCGGCATGCAGCTTTTCGATTTCCGCGGCCGGACCAAGCCACAGCTGCTCACCGCCGGCCAGGCTCTCGAACAGGCTCAAAACGCGCCTGGTGGTCCTGTGGTCATTGCCGACATCTGGGATAATCCGGGCGGCGGTGTCCCCGGGGATTCGACAATCCTCACAAAATTGGCGCTGGATCGGCAGATGACCTCCCTGGCAGTGGGCAGCATCTGGGACCCCATGGCCGTGCGCATTTGCATGTCCGCTGGCAAAGGCGCGCGCCTGTCCTTGCGTTTCGGCGGCAAGACCTCGGCAACTGCGGGCTCGCCCATCGATGCGGAGGTGGAGATCCTCAAACTCGTCCGCAATGCGGAGCAGAGTTTCGGTCAGAGCCGCGTCCCTCTGGGTGACGCCGCCGCGATCCGGGTTGACGGCATTGAGATCGTCTTAAACTCGGTCCGCAGTCAGGCCTTTTCGCCAGATCTCTTCTCCAATCTCGGCATCGACCCGAGCGCTCGCAAGGTTCTGATCGTAAAGTCAACGAACCACTTTCGAGGCGCTTTTGAAGCCCTTGCCTCCGATATTCTTTATGTCTCCATCGAGGGACTTTACCCGAACAACCCCTTGACCAACGGCTACGGGAAACTGACCCGCCCGGTCTGGCCGATCGTCGAGAACCCGCATGCCGAACTGGAAAGCGCTTAATGTTTGACGACGTGGAAACACCCTCGGTTCTGGTCGACCTCGATGTCGCCACGCGCAACATCCTTCGATATCAGAACTACTGCAACGAACACGGCATTGCCCTGCGCCCGCATATCAAGACCCACAAAACCCGTGAGTTTGCCAGGCAGCAGGTCATGTCAGGCGCTGTCGGCATTACCTGTCAGAAGATCAGCGAGGCCCGGGTCATGGCCGGAGCCGGTCTCGACGATATTCTGATTACCTACAACATCGTGGGCGCATCGAAGCTCGCGAAGCTGCGCGCACTCTCGAACCAGGCCAGAGTCTCAGTCACAGCCGACAGCACTTTCGTGATCGACGGGCTCAGCGACAGCTTTGAAGACTCACCGGAGCAACTGTCCGTACTGGTCGAATGCGACACCGGTGCGTTGCGCTGCGGTGTCACCGAACCATCGGACGCGATCACACTGGCTCAGTCGGTTGAGCGCGCTCCGGGCCTCTCTTTTGGCGGGCTGATGACCTATCCGGCCGTCGGCGGCACCCAAAATGTGCAGAGTTGGATGACAGAAGCGCTCGCGCTGTGCAAGCAATCCGGTCTCGACTGCCCCGTCGTTTCCAGCGGCGGTTCGCCGGACATGTGGAGGGCACACCATGCGCCCGTCGCAACCGAATACCGGGTCGGAACTTATATCTACAACGACCGCTCTCTCGTGGAAGCAGGTGTCTGCAGCTGGCAGGATTGCGCACTCACTGTGTTGGCCAGCGTGGTCAGCACCCCGGCCCCTGACCGTGCCGTGATTGACGCAGGCTCGAAAATTCTGACATCGGACCTGCTGGGGCTCGAAGGGCATGGCCACCTGCTTGGCCGGGGCGATCTTTCCGTCCGCTCTTTGTCTGAAGAACACGGCTGTATCAACTCCACCGAGGGCGCAACCGGCTTGAACGTTGGTGAGCGTGTGCGGATCGTGCCCAACCATTGCTGCGTCGTCAGCAACATGGTCGATCGTGTCCTGCTGCACCGGGGCGACAGACTGGAGGGAGACCGTAGTGTTGCGGCCCGGGGCTGCGTCGCCTGAAATCCAACTTCGGACCGTCCCGGACTGCGACTCGCTCCCTTTGCCTCCCTTGGTCTATACTCACCTGCAAGATGGATGGGAGCGGGCGCTAACCCGAAGACAGAAAGAAAGACTTAGGGATGCAGGAGTTTTTCGACATAGCCCCCCTGGTGGATTGGCTGAGCGCCGCTTACCAGTGGCTAATAGAGCATGTCGCGGATCCCTGGAACTTTCTTCAACTCGTGCTCCTCGCTCTGCTTTATCCCCTGGCCCGTTTTGCTGCCCGCCGCCTCGGTCCGCTTCTTGAATCCCGCCTCGCCAGCCTGACCGTTCGGCCCGGCCTGGCCGCGCTCTTTCGCGCCCTTCCGTCCCTCCTGGCGCCCGTCGTCTTTCTAATTCTCCTCTGGTTCGTGATCGGCATCATGCAGGAGTTGACCTGGCCGAGCCGGAGCTACCTGCTGCGCATTGTCGCCAGTCTGATGACCGCCTGGATCGTGATCCGGCTCGGCTCGACCTTCATCCGCAATCCGGTGGTCGCCAAAACCCTGACCCTGGGGGTCTGGACCCTGGCCGCCTTGAACATCACCGGACTCCTCGGCCCCGCGATTGAGGTGATGGACGCTCTCTCCTTTAACGTCGGCGACCTGCGCATTTCGCTCCTGACCGTGGTCAAGGGCATGGTGTCGCTGGCTCTGCTCCTGTGGGGCGCCTCGGCCTTGTCGCGGCTTCTGGAGGCCCGCATCAACCGACTGCCGGATCTGACACCATCGGTTCAGGTCCTGCTTGGAAAGCTGCTGAAGATCACGCTGCTGACCCTGGCGGTCGTGATCGCCCTGAACTCCGTCGGTATCGACCTCACGGCGCTTGCGGTCTTTTCCGGCGCAATCGGTGTCGGCATCGGTTTCGGTTTGCAGAAGGTGGTCTCCAACCTGATCAGCGGCGTGATCCTGCTGCTGGACAAGTCGATCAAGCCGGGCGACGTCATCGAGCTCGAAGACACCTTCGGCTGGATCACGTCTCTGGGCGCCCGTTATGTCTCGGTGGTCACCCGGGACGGCAAAGAGTACCTGATCCCTAACGAGGACCTGATCACCCATCGGGTGGTCAATTGGTCCTTCAGTAACGATCTCGTCCGCCTGGAGATTCCATTTGGGGTCGACTACAGCTGCGACCCCCATGAAGTGCGCCGGGTTGCCCGGGAAGCCGCCGCGAAATCGCCCCGGGTCTCCGACGAGACTTCGCCGGTTTGCCACCTGGTTGGCTTTGGGGACAGCTCGCTTGATTTCCTGCTGCGCTTTTGGATCAAGGATCCCCAGGCCGGTGTGGTGAACATCAAGGGCGAAGTCCTGCTCGCGGTCTGGGATGCCTTCAAGGAAGAGGGCATCGAAATCCCCTACCCGCACCGGAAAATGATTTTGCAGGAACCCATTATCGTCAAGACGGCGCCGGACGCTTCCGACCCACTGGAAGTCTCCTCTTCCTAGGACTGTTCCAGCCTCGCCCTGAGTGCCTCCCCACGCAGTTGTGAACAGCTTAACCTATGCCTCGGCCTCAGGAGCAGGCAGGATCTCTTAAAACTGGCTATTCCGTTTTCAGGGAGATTGATCATGCGGTTTCTTCGAAACTTGAGTTTTGCGGCACTTTTGATTGCGCTGGTTTTCCCCTATCAGGCGGCCGTTGCGCAAAGCAGTGACACCAAGCGCGAAATCACCCAGATCGCCGGGGACCTCTACCGCTTCCAGAACAACTTTCACTACTCGGTCTTCCTGGTGACGCCGGAGGGCGTGATCGTCACCGATCCGATTGATGCGAAGGCTGCGGCCTGGCTGAAGGACGAGATCAAGACGCGCTTCAACCAGCCGATCAAGTATATGATTTACAGCCACGATCACCGCGACCATATCGCCGGCGGCGAGGTTTTCGCGGACGACGGCGCCATCGTGGTTGCTCATGAAAACGCCAAGCGCACGATCATTGGGGAGGGCCGTCCGACGGCGGTCCCGGATCTGACATTCACGGACCGCATGACGCTCGAGCTCGGCGGCAAGACGGTAGAACTGATCTATCTGGGCAAAGGCCATTCCGATAATCTGATCGTTATGAACTTCCCGGCGGAGCGCACCCTCTTTACCGTTGATTTCATCTCGGTCAAACGCCTACCCTTCAAAGGGCTGTCGGACGCCTACATTCCCGACTGGATCGACGCCATCCATAAGGTTCAAGACATCGACTTCGATATCCTGGCGCCCGGTCACGGTGCACTGGGCACCAAGCAGGACGCCGCCGACCATGGCCGCTACTTCCAGGAGCTGTACGTCGCCGTGCTGGCGGCCGCGCGCGAAGGCAAATCGCTCGAAGAGATGCAGGCTTCGATCAAGATGGAAGACTATAAGGATTGGGGACAGTACGAAGCCTGGCTGCCGCTCAACATCGAAGGCATCTACCGCCGGGTCAGCCTCCAGCGCCGGGACAATTGATCGTAGTAATTGATCGAGGTATCGGCCGCCCTTGAATGCAAACGGCACCCGCAGATCCTGAGATGGATGCGCGGGTGCCGTTTTTTAAAGCCGTTCTGCGAGCGGATCAGGCTGCGCGAAGCGTCGCCAGAAACTTCTCCAGTTCACTGCGCAGCGTATCGGACTGCGTGGTCAGTTCGCCGACAACGTCGACCACCTTGCTTGCCGCGTCGCTCGACTGCTGGGCAGCTGCGTTGACCTCTACAATATTGGTCGAGACATCCTGCGTACCGGTCGCCGTGCGCTGGATGTTCTGCGCAATCTCGTGGGTCGCAGCATTCTGCTCATCAACCGACGAAGCAACCTCAGTCGTCATCTCGCTGATGCGCGCCATCGCCTCGACCACCGCCTCGATCTCGGTCACGGTTTTCTGGGTCGATTCCTGCATGGTTCCGATTTGCTGACTGATTTCCTCAGTCGCCTTGGCGGTTTGGTTCGCCAGAGACTTCACTTCGGACGCCACGACGGCAAAGCCCTTGCCGGCTTCCCCGGCGCGCGCCGCCTCGATAGTGGCATTCAAGGCGAGCAGGTTGGTCTGTTCGGCAATGTCGTTGATCAGACTGACCACATCGCCGATCTTCTGCGCACCCTCGGCCAGGCCTTTTACCGTGACATTGGTCGATTCAGCCTGTCCCCTGCCGGTCGATGCCACGCTCTTGGCATCCCCGACCTGACGCGAGATTTCCTGGATCGATTTGGAAAGCTCTTCCGCGGCGGAGGCCACCGTTTGCGCGGTGACCGTTGCCTGCTCCGAGGCCGTCGCAACGGTGCCCGCCCGGCTGGTCGTCTGCTCGGAGGCCGCGGAAAGCGACTGTGCCGTCACCTTCATCTCGGTGGCCGCACCGCCGACGCCATCCACAACGCTCTTCACGCTGGATTCCAGATCATCCGCCATCTTCAAGGTCGCCTGGCGTTTTTCTTCCTCGGCCCGTTTTTCGGCTACGGCCTGCTCTTTGCGCAGACGCTCGGTTTCGATGCCATTTTCCTTAAAGACCTGCACTGCCTTGGCCATAGCACCGATTTCGTCTTGCTTGTCCAGAGCGGGGACTTCGGCGTCCATATCACCGCTGGCGAGACGCTGCATGGTTCCGGTCATGCGATTGATCGGACCGACGACAGTGTTCCTGATCACGAACATCAGAGAAACCGAAACGGCCAGAAGCAGAAGGAGCACGCCGATGACAACGGTCTGCGCGGTCGAGACCACGGCTGCAGCCGTCTCATCGGCCGAATCACTGATTGCATCCGCCGCTTCCGCCACGACGTTGAGCGCTTCCGCCACACGGTCGGCATCGCTCTCCATCAACTCGGTGGCCTCATCAGCCTTGAACTCGGCTTCAAGCATATCGCGTTGTGTATCGAAGAGCTGCTCCGGCTCGTTCGCCGTCGAGACCCAGACATTGAACGCCTTGATCAGAGTTTCGGCGTCCGCTTTGTCCTCTTCTGACTCGGCCAGGCGCTCGAGAACTTCAAAATGAGGCTTAGCTTTTTCTGCCGTTTCGTTAAAGCTGTCCAGCAAAGGCTGGAGTTTGGCAGGATCTTCGATGGCCATGTATTTCCGCGCGATGGTCTCCATCTCTATGACGAGGCGCTGCAGCTTCAGCGCAGCTTCGACGGCGGGATACTCATTCTCGAAGAGATTGCCAAGGACGGCATTCAGATCCGCGACTGAAGCCGTGCCAGTGGCTTCAAGACGGTCGCCTTCGTCTTCCGCCTTGGCCATCTCGTCCTCGTTCTCCACCGCAAATTCATCGAGCATGATGACAAGCTCGGAACCGGCGATATCAAAGGCATCGAGCAATTGATCCGACTTGATTTCCTCTTCAAGCTCCGCGGTATGGAACTGGATCATTTCATTGCCGTGCTGCATGAACTCGTCGTGTTCCTTGAGAACCTCGTCCAGCTCTACCAGCAGCGTCTCATCGGTCACCAGCCCCTTGAGCTCCTCGAAGGTCGCTGAAAACTCCACCGCCATCTGGGCGAATTCCTCTGCCAGACTGGCAACATCGCTCAGTTCTTCGTCGGCGATGATCTCCTCGGCGATCTTGTTCGATTCCCAGATGTTGGCGATCAGATCATCGGAAGTCTCGACGGTCGGTGGGGCAATATCGGTGATGCCGTTGAGGGTATCCTCAATCGATCCGATGTAATAGAGCCCGACGCCGCCGGCGATGAAGCCCAGCGCGATCAAACCAGCCAGACCGGAAAACAGCTTCCGCGAAATCGTCAAAAACGACATCGGCTGATCAGAGTTCTCTAAACTCTTTGTGTCATTTAACTCAGTCACGGCACTACCTCAAGTAAATAATTTGGTCTATAAAAGTAAACTTCGTTTTAAACAAAACAAAGATTATATTTTTTTTCGTCTAATGAATAAAATTACCAATTTTTAGGTATATAAAATCAACCATGAGGTATTTTTCATTTCATTTTTGCACAAAAAATGATCATTTATATTGATTGAATCGAATACTTTGAGAGAGTGTATTACCCCTTACCCGCTCTTTGCTTGTGAACCCTAGAGCCGCCATGAAGCAATAAGCTCCGATCTGGCCGGAAACCGGGCGGGAAGGGATCGGAATCAGAACCGGCGATGCAATCGCATTTAGTCCAAGAACCGCTAGATCAAGTGTAGATGGAATCGCCGAGGGCGATCACTCGTGCTTGTCACTCTGATCCAACACTAAGCGTCAAAACATGATCCGGTCTAAGCAAGAGCGGCACGCCAGCTCATACCAAGAGGCACTACCGCAGGCGAACATGCAGGTGTATCGTCGCGAGGGCTTTAGATCCCGAACGAGGCCGGGACCCCAGGCAGAGGGTCTTGAATAAAGGCTCGGCCGGCAAATAAAGATGCAGATCAAAAACGGAGACGACAGGGAAACTTCATGGCCCCTTACAGTACCGACGACGAACTCTTCGCACTTCTACGTAACCAGCTCTTTACGGCCGTGGTTGGCGACATCCTCGACAAGCTTGGCTTTCAGCACCAATTTCTGCCGGCCGAGATCGCGCCGCTGAAAAACGGCATGACGCTCGCAGGCCGGGCCATGCCGGTGCTGGAGGCCGATATCTTCGAGGATAATCGAAAAGCCACGGGTGAAGCAGGCCGCGGCCCTCTCTCGGGAAAGCCCTTCGGCCTGATGCTCGAAGCACTGGACGATCTGAAGCCCGGAGAGATCTATGTCGCCACCGGCGCATCTCTCCGCTATGCGCTCTGGGGCGAACTCATGTCGACACGGGCGCTGCACCTGAAAGCCAACGGCGCGGTTCTGGATGGCTACCTGCGCGACGCGGACGCCATTGAGGCGCTTGGCTTCCCGGCTTTCTGCCGCGGTGTTTACGCGCAAGACCAGGGGCCGCGCGGCAAAGTCGTCGATTTCCGCTGCGGTATCGAAATCGGCGGCGTCTATATCGAGCCCGGCACGCTCCTGTTCGGCGACCGTGAAGGCGTCTTGACCATCCCCAGGGCAGCGGAGGAAGAGGTCATCCGCCTATCGCTCGAAAAAGCCGCAGCCGAAAACAAAGTCGGCGATGCGATCCGGGCGGGCATAGGTGCCGTGGAGGCCTTCGAAACCTTCGGCGTGATGTAGGCACTGTTATGTACGCACTATGATGCAGGCGGCGGCTTGCCTGCGCGCTTCCCCACAGCGAAGCGCAGATCTTACCACATCATCAGCACGCCCTCGCCCTGCTGCTGCGCATGGTAGAGCCTGACCCGCACGAGGTAACGCCGACCCTTGAACAGGCGTTGCCGGATGTTCGCATTGAGCGAAGATCCGCTGTCGTCATCCCCCTCCAGGTAACGCGGCGTGCCGTTAATTTCCTCAAACAGAACCATCACGGTGTCCAGCTGGCCAAAGGTCTGGATCGTGTACTTGCGGCTGCGCGTCGGTTCGATCACATAGTTGACCTGATCCCCGGCGCCGATCCGCAGACGCTGAGATTGATATGGCTTTAGTTCGGGCACCCGGTTGATCGGCGGATAGAATTTACGGACGCGGTCGATGTCGACCTTTGAGAGGCCGGGCGCCGGGATCAGGTTCTCGGTCTGAAAACGCTCGGGTTGCGTGATCAAGCCGGCAGCGAACTGGTAGTGCATGATCGAGTCTTTGTCCCAACTCGAGCCCTCGACCAGGGCCGGATTGATCTTGCGCAGAATATTGTGGCGGATCTGCCCTTCGCTCCAGTTGTTGGGCGGGCCCGAGAAGTAGTCGATCACCGCAGGCTCGTTCCAAACTATGCCCGCATTGGGATTTTGATGTTCATGCGGGTAGCCGCATGCATGACCGATTTCGTGCAGGGCCGTATCGCGTCCGTAAGGCGTTGTTACGTCCCAGCCGAAGTTCATGGTGCGCTCACTGGGATCGGACGCGTGGTCAATCGCGTCGCGGCCGACATATGACCAGGCCCCCGCGCCCCGCTCAAAGCCGATGCGGATCTCCGCTTCCTGCGGGTCGTCGGTCTCCTGAAACTCCAGGCCGATGCCATGGCTCTTCCACTCGGCGAAAGCCGCGCGCACCGTATCTTTTTCCGCTTCGGATCCCCGCCAACGGGTCGGATTACTGAAAAAATAATAGTTCAGGACCGTGCCGTTGACCCATTTCTTCTCGATCGAACGAATGAGCGACAAGCGGAAAGGATCGATACCCTCGTCGATCGGCCGCAAGGGCGCTTCGGGGACAGCACAGGCCTCAATATCTTTCCGATACTCCGGCTCGTACTTCGCGACGGACTTGCTGCTTCCACGCGCGGCTTTGGTCTTGTAACTCTTAGACTTCGCGGGCGTCCGGCTCTTACCTGCAGGCTTCCGTTTGGATGTGGTTTTTGCTTTGCGTGCCATGACTTCTCCCTCGGCTCACTCTGTCATTTGTATGCATACAATAATATTAACCATCTTTGCTTTCCACCTTTTATTTGTTGGTGGCTGTACGATGCACCCCATGGAATTTCTGTGGCCTCCATGAGCAATAGTTGGCACCGTCTGTCACACCGCTCCAAAGCGCACGAACCTTATCCCGGTTGACGGGCGATCTACGTCCAGGAAACAGCCCCTACTTTCACGTCTCCCGGTACGGTATGATCTGACGACACCCGCATGCCTCGGGATCAAAAGAGCGATCAGTTATCGGGCCAGTCAAACAGGGAAGGAAAAAGACCCTTGGACGGAGATCATCAAAAACATCCAGACGGCTTTTCAATCAGCCACAGCAAAGACACGCCCTTTGCCGCGGACGGCCTGCGGGCATTTTTCGAATATCGGGATCTGGGCATCAGGGCCGCAACCGATGGCCATTTCGGCGCTCATGTGATCCGCGCCCGTCCCGGGACCGGAGCCGCACCACAGTGGCATCGTCACAGCCTCGAGTTCCAGATGGTCTACGTTACGAAAGGCTGGGTCGAGTTCGAATACGAAGGCGTCGGCGAGGTCCGGTTGGAAGCTGGTTCCTGTGTGCACCAGCCGCCGGGTATCCGGCATCGCGAGTTGGCACATAGCGACGATATGGAACTGATTGAGATTACCTTGCCTGCGGACTTCGAGACCACACCGGCAGACTGAGAGACCAGCAGACTGAACGAACGGCGAGACCGAACGGCGAGACCGGACAGATAAAATGAAGAGATCGCCGGCAACCTCATCAAGGTCACCGGCGATCCAGTCGGGAAGCTCTTAACCGCGCGGTTTGGAACCCGGCTTGGAGTTGGGTCTGGAACCGGGCTTGGGACGCTGCATGTCAAACTGGATGACTTTACCGCCTTTGTTGGGGGAAGGGTCGAATGTAGCGTTGGGACCCGCGCGTCCATCACCGTCACAATCCAGCTGCACGTCGAACCGGACGATATAGTTGTTGTTGCTTTCTTTCATTTCCGCGACTTGTTTGTTGGCGTCAATCTCAACCCTTACGGTATTGATGCCTTCTTTCAGGTCGATCGTCCACTTGCGGAAGTTCGTCGGCGACATGGGAGGAATGACAGTCGGTGCAAAATACTCGGTGTGAACCAGCGCGTTGTCACGATAGACTTTCGTGACGAAAGCACCATGCTCTGCCGGACCTGCATTCTTCGGCTGCAAATCCATCTGAATAAAGCGGCACATATTACTCTGCGGGCCGACCTGGGTGGCCTGAACAAATCCCGGGTTGTTGAGGACGAGCGTGCCACCGTCGGTCCATCTTTTACCATCAATGAATCCCACGGTGGCAATCAGGTCTGGCTTACCGATGGACATCCCGCCGATACCTTGGGGTGTGTTGCCGGCCTGCACACTGGTTACAGCGGGCAGGACGATAGAAAGGGCGAGTGCAGCCGCAGCGGTACGGCGTGTGATTTTCAGATTAGCGGGCATATTCGAAACCTCATTTATTGCATCCATCCCCGAGCAAGGGGGTTTCATGAGGTAGTCGCCAGGAGGGTCGAAGCGGTTCAAACTCTCTTTGCACAGAGTGCCGTAATGGCGTCTTTACGCTTGCAGGTTAACCCAAAAAGACTGTTTAAATACAAAGGATAAGCCCGCAGCGACCATTAAGAACCGATATGGGTATCCAATGTCTATCCGACTATCACAGGACCTTTCCTCAGGCTGGGAGGCGAGACGGGCATCCGTGTCCTGGATGGCGAAATCCGAGCCGAGCAGGTCGCTGCGCTCCAGGCGGTGATCGACACAGTTTACAGCGGATTCATTCAGCGGGAACTCTGCGGACTTCGAGACTATACCGGCAGACTGAACGACCGGCAGACCGAACGGCGAGTCCGAACGGCGAGTCCGAACGGCGAGACCAGGCAGATAAAATGAAAAGATCGCCGGCAACCGCATCAAGGTCACCGGCGATCCAATCGGGAAATTTTTACCCACGTGGCTTGGAGCTTGGTTTGGAACCAGGCTTGGGACGCCGCGGATCTTTCCGGGTGGCACCGTGATCCTTTTTGAGGGTCTTGTTCTTGATCTTGCCCGGACCTATATGTCCGTCGCCGTCGCAATCCAGCTGCACGTTGAACTTGACCGTGTAGTTGTTGTTACTTTCCTTCGCCTCCGCGACTTGATCATTGGCGTCCATGAATACCTTGACCGTATTCATGCCTTCCTTCAGATCGATCCTCCACTTCCGGAAATTCGTCAGATACCCGACCGGAACAGAGGCGGGCGCGAAGACTTCGGTGTGAACCAGTGCATTGTCGCGATAGACCTTTGTGACGAAAGCACCATGATCCACCGGGCCTGCGTTTTTCGGCTGCAGATCCATCTGCTTGAAGCGGCACATGTTGTTCTGCGGGCCGGCCTGGGTCATCTGAACGGATCCCGCGTGATCCAGAGTAACGGTACCGCCGTCCGTCCACTTTTTTAAGGCCAGATAGCCGACGGCTGCCGTGATATCCGGCTTACCAACGGATACACCGCCGATACCTTGCGGGGTATTGCCGGCCTGCACGCTGGCGACACCGGGCAGGACGATCGAAAGGGCAAGTGCAGCCGCGGTGGCACGGCTTGCGATTTTCAGGTTAACGGACATATTCGAAACCTCATGCAATGTATTCATTCCCCTATAACGGGGAGTTCATGAGGTAGTCGCCGGGAGCGTCGAAGCGGTTCAAATATTGTTTGTACAAAAGGGGGCCTTCGATCCCCTATAATCTATATATCATCTCGAAATTATCCTGTAAAAACAGAGGATAAAATAGAGTTCACCTGAAAAAAACTGATGTGAGGATTTGATGTCCCTCCGCTTACCGCAAAGTCTTTCCCGGGGTTCTGAGCTTGAGACCGGCGCCAGTGTGCTGGATGGCGAAATCCTGGCCGAAAAGGCCGCTGCCCTTGGGCGCGCGGGAAAACAGGCTGAAGAAACACTGCTCAGGCTGAAAAGCTATTCGGGCCCAACAGACGACCGTGCTGTTGTCCTGCAAGCCGCCATCGACGCCGTTTACGCCTACTTCATCCAACGCGAGCTTTGCGGTTTTCCAAACCACGATGAGCCCATCGCCCATTACGGAATTCCAGGTGAAGTCCTGGTGCGATTGGGATCCAGGTAAAACAGATGGTCATTCCGGCCGAAATGGCAGACCGGACTCCAATGACAGACCGGACTCGAGTGACAGACCGACTCCGGCAACAGCTTACCCGGCCTACCCCATAACCTGGAACCAGGTCTTCATCCCCGCGGCCTGATGCTCGAGCATATGGCAATGGATCAGCCATTTGCCCGGATTGTCCGCGACGAAGGCGACCGTCACCTTTTCATCCGCGGCCACCAGCTCCGTGTCCCGCCAGGCGCCACTATCGACCGGCTGCCCGTTGCGCGCCATCACACGAAAATGGTGACCATGGATGTGCATGGCATGAGGCCAGGCGGTTTTATTGTCGAATTCCAGGACGACACTGCGCCCGCGCCGAATACGCGCAAGGGGGACATCCGTCATTCCGGCGACGCCGTTGAGCGCCCAGACCTGTCCTTCGGCCACCAGTTCCTGGATCGAGAGCTCCCGGCCGTCAAAGACTGCAGAGCGCATCGCCCCCATGGCCCCGCCTTCCATGACAAGATCCAGTTTCAGGGGGTCCGACAAATCGGGATCAGGCAGGTTGTTTGTCGGCAACGGCGGCGTTTCCCTGCCCGCCATGCCATCCTCGGCAACAGCGTTGCAAAGGAAGCTGCCGATCTCAATGCCCTCCTGCCGCGTGGTTTCCAGGATCTGCGTGCGATCGCCGGGTTCCAGAGAAACATCCAGCAGAAGGTCGGCACGCTGCGCGGGCGCGAGCGTCAGACTGCCGGAGAGACCGATTTCCTCCATTTGCGCCAGAGGCTGACCGTCCAGCGCGATCAAGACCGGCGCCAGCTGATCGAATTTCAGAGTAACGATCCGGGCATTAGCGCAGTTAATCAGGCGCAGACGCAGGCGCTCGCCGCGCTTCACCATTAACTCGGGCACCGAGGCACCGTTGATGGTCAGCCAGTTCCCGAGCCGGCCGCCGTGACTCCAGTCGCGCAGGGAACCGAAAGACGCCGCATGAACCTGCCCGTCTTCGCCCAGCCGCCAGTCGTCGATCACCAGCAGCATCTCCCGGTCCACCGGCAGAGGATCGCGTTCCTCAATGATCAGAGGGCCGTAGAGTCCCCGCGCCATCTGCTCCCAGCTTTTGTTGTGCGAGTGATACCAGTAGGTCCCTGCATCGGGCGCAATAAAGGAATAGTCGAAAGAGCCGCCCGGAGGCACCACGTCCTGGGTCAGGCCAGGCACACCGTCCATGGCGTTGTCGATACGGATACCGTGCCAATGGGTCGAAGTCGGCTCGGGCAGATTGTTGCGCAGCCGGACCCGGACCAGCTCGCCTTGGCGTGCCCGGATCACCGGACCGGGGGAGCTTCCTCCGTAGGCCCAGAGTGCGGTGGGCGGCCCCTCGGTTCCCAGCAAAGACGCGCGCGCCGGTCCCGCCTCAAGATCGAAAAACCCGTCATCGTTCTGCGCAGCCAGCCGCCGAAACGGCGCCGCAATCATCAGGCCGGCACTCGCCACGGATGCGGCCAAAAAGCTCCGGCGTTTTACCATGGCTTCACCACCTTCCCAAAAACCGTGACTGACCTCATCCCATTCATTCCCGCTGCTCCCCTGAAAAGAGATAGTCCGCGATGGCGGTGATGTCATCGTCGGTCATGTGGCTGGTCCCATGCTCCACGACTTCGCCCATGGCACCGTCAAAGGTGTCTCCGTCCGGCAGCAAACCTGTCTGAAGCGAGAGAATCAGATCTTCCCTGCTCCAGGGCTGGCGCGGATGATCGTACAGGGCGTCAATGGCGGGAACGGCGATGCCGTCAGACCCGTGACGGTTCCCCGCAAGGGCACTGCCCTGGAATCCGCCCAGAAAATTTCGCTCTGTATGGCATTCGGCGCAATGCCCGGGCCCCTTCACCAGATAGGCACCCCGGTTCCAGGTCTGACTCCGCGCAGGATTCGATTGGAAGACTCCCGCAACGAAATACAGGGCCTTCCAGGCCCCTTGAAGCTTACGATCGGAGAAAGGCCAGGCCAGATCGTGGGGGCGGTTCGGTCGGGCGACCGGTTCAATTTCGTCGAGGTAAGCCTTCAGATCGGCGATGTCCTGCGCCGTCAGCTTTGTATAGGACGTATAGGGAAACGCCGGAAAATAGTGCTCGCCTTCGGGCGAGAGGCCATCCGTCAGCGCGCGCGAAAACTGCGTCAGGGTCCAGTTGCCGATCCCGTGATTTTTGTCCGGCGTGATGTTGGGACCGTAGAAGCTTCCAAAAGGCGTTTTCAGCGCCGAACCGCCGGCAAAGGTCTCACCGGTCTTCGCCACGTCACTGTGACAGGCGATACAGCCCGCAGTGCGCACAACGTAAGTACCCCGCTCGGCATCTCCTGTGATCGCGCTAAAATCCCTGACGCTGTCGCTGCGGCCAAGATACGGCAAGACCGCAACGTAGAGCAGACTTGCACCCAGCAGAAAAACAGTTCCAGTGAGGAGAATCCAACGCGAGACAGGCACTGCGGTGTCAGTCCTCAGGTTTGCGGAACGCGGTGTGGCAGGCCGAGCAAACCTTTGCGGTTTTGGCGAACTGCAGACGAACCGCGCGCTGCTCGCCTTCTCCGGCGATCACGGACAGGGCCTTGGATTCCCGCAGCATATCGGCAGCAAACCCGTCGAACCGCTCCTTCTGCTCCCAGATCACCGGCAAGGCTTCGGTGGCTTTACCATGTCGGCTTTCATGGCTATCCGGAAACAGCGTCGGAATGTCCTGTGCATGCTGCCCGATCAGTTCCGCAGCGGCCTGGATCGCATCGGCGTCGTAGTCTGCCTGTCCCTTGAACATCGCGCCGAGGTTCTTCATGGCTTCTCCCATGACCTCCATGGCGTCCATACGCTGTTTCACGACACCCGTCGCCCCGCCGTGGGCGAAGGCGGTCAGAGACGCTGCGACAAGCGCAGATGCCATCCCGACAGCCGTCGCAATGCGGACAAGCTGCTTGTACTTAGTCTGTATCATTCTTCCCCACTCTCTCACCTTGTCTTGTCTTGGAACAGGTTTGCCTGATCGATCTTTTTCCCGCCCAGTTCGCGGTTCTGCTTGTGCCTAATTTTGACCCGCCTGACGGTTGATCTCCGCATTGGCTTCTCGTGCCCGACCTCTCCATGTGCTTTTGATATACGACAAAACGGCCTCTATCTCGGCATCCGACAAAACTTCGCCGAAGGCCGGCATATCGCTCTCATACTTCGGATCGCCTATGGCACCGGCGGTGCCCAGTTTGGTGATCTGAAACAACACCTCATCCGGATGATGCCAGGTATGTCCACTCTCATCATGTGGTGGCGCGGCCAACCGACCGTCGGGTTTGCGTATCCGCCAGTCAGGCCAACCCGGTTCCCCGCTCAGATCGGCACCATGACAGGCCGCGCAATTATCCGCATAGACCGTTTCGCCCTGCGCGACCAGCGCGGTGTCGTCGGGCCGCAGTCTCGGTGCAGCTTCACCCTTGGGGGTCAGCAGCCAAATGAGCCCACCCGCGGCTATCAGCAGGAGCAGAGACATCGAGATCACGAAAGGACGAATCATAATCAGCCCGAACCAGATCAGTGAGATTTCTGGCACGCTAAAGCTTCCAGGGACAGGAAGGTCAACAGGCTTTCACACAGCGGCCACCTGTGTTGGCGGGATACCTGCGGCCTCCGGACGCCAATAGCGGAAGATCACGGGAACTATAGCGTCCAGACGGGCACGGGCCGGTCGCGCCCACGGATCTTTTCGGGCCGGCAGGGCGTCAATCCCCTCACATACTGCTGATCCTGGTCGCTGAGAGCTGCGATCAGGTCGCCGCTCACCACCAGACTGACATTGAGACTGCGGGTTAAGCGTTCGAAACGGCTCGCCACATTGACGGTATCGCCCAGAACCGCAAACTCGAGCCGGCTCTCGTCCCCCACGTTCCCGAGCACGACCGGTCCGTAGTGAATCCCGATTCCGATCTCTAACGGCGGCTGGCCTTCAGCTTCGCGCTTGTGGTTCCATGCCGCAACATCGGACAAGATAGCCCGCGCGCAGGCGAGCGAGTCGCGCGCCTCGTGGCCGTTATTGCGAGGTGTACCGAAGGTCGCCATGACACCATCGCCGAGATACTTGTCCAAGGTACCGTTGTGCAAAAAGACCTGGTGAGCCATAAGACTCAGCAACTCACGCAAAAGTTCGAAAACCTTCTCCGGCGATTGCATCTCTGCAAGGCGTGTAAAGCCGATCACGTCGGCAAACAAGACAGCAGCGTTCTGACTTCGTGCTTCCCCCAGAGGCTCGTCCGCGTCGGCAAGCTCCTCGACAATGTTCGGCGAAAAGTATCTGGTCAGGTTCGAACGTTTACGTTCCGCCTCGGCATGTCCGATCAACAGTCCTTGAAAACGGGAAACCAGGAGAGCCAGGCATCCCGCGACCAGTAAAAAGACGATGATCTGCGTGCCCAGTCCGTTCAGGTCCACCCGGTCGGGCGCAAGAAAATAGGCGATTTCCTGCTGCTGGCTGGAGAGCGCTCTGTACTCCTGCCAGCGGAACAGGCGGCTGTCGGGTTGCGCTGCGATCCAGAGTGTCCCTAACGTCCAGCTGGCGGCGACGCAGACGCCCGACCAGATCAGCATGACCGGCCGGTAATAAAAGACCGCGGAGGCGATGATCGGAAAGAAATAGATCTCGTTTCCCAGGCGCAAGAGCATTGCCGCGGGCAGGTTTTCCTTATCCAGCGGATTGGGCGCAATCAGGGTATAGGTCAGCAATGCAGCGTCCAGGAGCGGAAAGAGATAGAACACCCAATCCAAGGTCCCCTCGCGCAATCGAAAATGATAGGGCAGCCATCCGATCAGAATGAAAGCCGCCAGTAAAACCCAGTAGAAGGCCACCTCCTCGAGCGGCACCTGGAAAAACAACCAGACGGCAATGACCGTCATGGTCACCGCCCGCACGATGGCGCCGAGGCGCAGACCGATCAGTTCCTCGGCCTCGATGGCCGCCTGTGATCGAATGTGAGTGCTGCCCTGCCGCGGGCTCATATTCACCTCGTTACTCTTCTGAAGAGCCGCCTATTAGAGATCCTCGGCATCAGGTCAAAACAACTGGACACTTCCAGGACTATCAAGCGCCATTGCTCAATCCCTTCTTTCCCTGAAGGCTGCTAGACCGGATCATCTTTTGACGGAGCCATCTTGTGGTTCCGTCAAAAGATGTGAATCCGTTCTAAATCTTACGGTTAGATCAGATTCACAAGCACGAGTGATCGCCTTCCGCGATTCCATCTAAACTTGATCTGATCTAAGGCACATATCTCGCGGCTGTCACCAAGCGCCGCACGTCTCTTAAACCGACTTTGCCCCTGTAAAACCTAGCTCCCTCATTGGCACGCGTTATCGCGTGAAAGAGAGTTTCGGGATCTGCATGAGCAACGGCGGCGGCGCTTTCGAAACCGGCCGCAGCAAGCACGCGTGCAAAGTTCGGGCTCACCCATTGAATACGGCACAAATCTGAAATCGACATGAAGTCCCGCAGCTGGCTCCGATCGAGGCCGGTCTCCTTTACCAGACCGGTTACTCCGCTCGAAGCAGCTTCAAAAAGCTGCCGCGTGTTCTTGAGGCCAAGCTTGTCCAGGCAGGCGATCGTTTTCTCGTTCAGCCAGTTAATGTCCTTGAACGCTCTTGGTTTTGGAAAGAAGCCATTAACCGCCCTCCTCAAGGACTGAAGGTAATCCGCCTCGACAGCGGAGCGCCTTGAGAGCGATATCAAGGATTTTTCGGTTTTCAGCGCGGCCCGCAAATCTCCCAGGGAATGAACGCCAGCCTCTGCAAGCGCGGATATTTTTTCCGAAACGCCGTCGAGGAGTGGCTTCTGACTTGGGATCAGGTCCGTGTTTCGCAGGCGCTCTTCCAGCCAATCCAGGCCGAGCGACTGATCGTCAAGATGGAAGCTCGTCACAATAACACCTATCGGATTGTTCGATTCCAGCACGCCGTCCGACGCAGGAAACCCCTCCTTTCATGTGAGACGACAAGCGAATTGCCGCTGCAACTCAGGTATCATAACAGCCCAGGGGTGCGTGACCTTGACGAGGATCATTTTGGGATTTGCATGGGTGCGAAGCGGTTCTGCTTAAACCGGCCGCTGATCTGTTGCGGATTGACGCGTTCCCAATCTCAAACACGGACGGCAGTCAGCAAGAAACACCAAGAGGCCCCGCACAGTGCGCGGGACCTCCCGGCCTTGACCGGTGCCTACCTGCAGATCGGTCAAAGAAGCAGCTTGATCAGTGAGGCTGAGGGATCACCAGGCTCCGTCGCTCAAACCCTCCGCCTGTCTTACAAGCTGCAGAAACTCGCCCCGGCGGCCATAGGGGTCGCTGCTGCGGCCGCTGTGCGCCAGGTCAAGGACGTCGTCGTAATTGAACTCACCGGTATCGATCTCGCCACGCAGGATCTGACCGAAGGCTGCGACAGCCACGGCGAAGCGGACATCCTCGGGCGCGTCTTCCAGGAGCTCGACTTCTTCGAACTTCGAGATCGCCTTACCCAGTTCGTGGCTGCTCCGGGTCCCCGGTGCTTTGTAACGCAGCTTGATGTAGGCGTATTCGTCCTCCGCCGCGACCATGCGTTTGTGATCGGGATCCTTTGAGGCCAGTTGGTAGCGAAAGCCCTGACGCGCCCGTGCCAGGTGCGGCGCCAGGGTGATCTCATAGAATGCCGTGACACTGTGGCCGCTGCCCACATCACCGGCGTCGACCCGGTCGTTGCGGAAATCGCGGCTTCTAAGGGCGCGGGTTTCATATCCGATCAAGCGGTAGCCGGCGATGATGTCGGGATTGAATTCGATCTGAACCTTTACGTCCTCGGCAATGGGAATCAGATTTGCCGTGACCTCGTCATCCAACACCTTGCGGGCTTCCATCAGGCTGTCCAGGTGGGCCGCCTGCCCGTTGCCGGCTTGCGCCAGAGCCTGCGCGATGTGGTCGTTCACGTTGCCGTCACCGACGGTCAGCACGGTCAGATAGACTCCGCTCTTGCGCTTCTTCGTGATCAGCCTGCGCATCGCCGCCGGATCGCTCGCTCCGATGTTGAAATCGCCGTCGCTGATCAGGATGACACGGTTAACCGCATCGGAACTGAATTGATGATCCGCAACGGAGTAGGCATGTTCCAACCCCTTCTCGCCACCGGTGCCACCGCCCGCGCGCAGCCTGTTGATGGCGCTCTCGATCCGGTCACTAGCTCTGGCGGGAGTCGGATCCAGCACGGTGCGCGTGCCGTTGCTGAAGGTCACGATTGCAATTTGGTCGTCGCCCTGAAGACCTTTGGTCAGACCCTTGAGGGAGCGCTTCGCGAGACCGAGACGGTCCTCGCCCTTCATGGAACCGGACACATCGATCAGGAAGACCAGATTGACCGGCGGCCGCGCGCGGCGGGGTACGCTGTAGCCTTGCAGGCCGACATGCAAAAGCTGGGTCTCCGCGTTCCAGGGATTGGGCATCATAGTGGTCGTGATCGCGAAGGGCTCTTCCGGATTGCGCGGCTGGGGATAATCATAGTCGAAGTAGTTCACCATCTCCTCGATGCGCACCGCATCGCGCGGCGGCATCTGCCGGCTTTTCAGGATGCGTCTGACATGGGAATAGGCTGCGGTGTCCACATCGACGCTGAAGGTCGAGCGCGGTTGCTCCCCGACCTGTTGAAAACCCTGATAAGGCAGACTCGGATAGCGCTCGCCGCCATAGCTCGAGGAGTATTCGTTGCTTCCTTTGTAGCGGGCAATGCCGGTCGCCGGTGCTTGAGATGAGCTGGCCGACGAGCTGCTGTTGTAACTCTGTTCAACTGTGCAGCCCGCCAATCCGGCTGCGAGGGCTCCCGCGATTAAAACACCGCCGAAAGATCGTTTTATGGTCATCGCCTTATCCCCCAAGGATTGAAAGGCCGGATCCTGATCCCCTCCCAAGGCGGAAAGACGAAGAAGCTGTGGCAAAAGTATGTCATAACGCGACGATTTTGAGGCGGCGTTAAGCTTTACTAAAAAGAATCACCCTCATCTTCGAGATGTGATACAACCCGCGGCCGGAGACGAATCTCCGGCTCAAAAAGCAAAGGTAAACATGACATGAAACGACGACAGCGGCCGCGCAGGCCGAACCCCGCCGCCAGGGAACTGGCCGATCCCAAGTATCGAAAACGGGTGATCAAAGCCAAAAAAGGCAAAGCTTCCTACACAAGAAAAGGGCGTCAGGCATATCCGGGCGCCCTTCCTTTTTGCCTTATTCACGGCGCCGCCCAAACCACATCATACAACCGCGCGATTGCTGCATAGCTGGAACAATTTGCTTAACTAATTGAACTTAGTAATAAAAATGCCACCCCCTTGTTACGCTGAAATCACACCTTTTAATCGGATTATTGAAGTAGCTTCGCATGATGCGACCGCCGGAAAGGCGGGTCGCCCCATTTGAGGAACGAGGGTCGCCTGCGATCACTCGCGTGAGAGCCAAGTATGCCCGACAGCGAACTGGAACCGGTCGAAGATTTTTCTTGTGCAAACACCGGCCGGAATTTCTTCGATGAATTGGATGACTGTGAAGACTGCCCGCCGCCCCGCACGCGCCTGCTTCAAATCCTATCTGATACCGGGGATGTCCTCGAAGATATCGAAAACCGCTGCAGCGCCCTCCTAAGCGCCATCGAAAGCGCTGCGCTCCCATCCAGCGACGCCGCCGGCTTGAAAAAGCGGGTATGGCACATTGAAGACCTCTCGGTAAAAGCCGCCGAGAAGATCAACGGCCGGCACGACGAAGTAACATCCTAATCAAAGACATATGAGAGTCTAAGACAGGCCCATGGCGCGCTGGCGGGCGTGTTCGATATGAAAGACCAATGCATCGACCGCGCCCTGCACATCCCGCGCCTGCATAGCCTTGACGACTTCAAGGTGCTCCTTCATCACCGGCACGACATGCCCCTCAATCCTGGTCAACTCCTGCCGGATTAGACGAATTTTGAGAGAATTCACGCGGTAGGTCTTTATCGCGATTTCGTTTTTCAAAGAGTCGATCAGGAAATCGTGGAACCCCCAGTCAACGCTTTGAGCTCTGGCATCCAGATCCTTAGAGACCCCCACGTCCAATGCTTCATCCAGAATGTTCTGATGAGCGCGGCGAAGACGCTCCAGGTCTGCGTCACTGGCGGTTCGCGTGCAATTGGCAACAGCCTCTTTTTCGAGAATAACGCGAAACTGGTAGGCGTCACGCACAAGGTTGAAGTCAATCGCCGCAATCTGCATGCCGCGCTGAGGCACCGTCGTGATCAGGCCCTCCGCCTCAAGGCGCGGTACCAGTTCCCGGATAGCAGCCAGGGTCATACCGGTCAGCTCGACCAACTCGCGCTGAGAGACAAACTGCCCCGGCCGAACATGACTGGCCAGCAGGTGCTGCGTGAAGGACTGATATGCCTGCTCGCGCATTTTTTCTACGGCCATTACCTATCCCTGCTCATTTCTTCTCAAGATGGAAAACCCATTGACCTCATCGCCCCCTCCGCTTCACCGAACCTTGGCATTCTCCAATTGATCGAGTGCTCGCTCAAGCCGCTTAGCATCATCGCGCCCGATGCGGACAAGAGGCGCCCGTACGTTGAACCAGATGGGATCACCACTCTGGTGTGCAATCGCAGATTTGATGGCCGGTATGAGGGGAAATTTCTCTAGAAGGTCAACAAGATTGTTGATGTATGGCTCTTCCTTGCCGTCACACGCCATGCGGCGGACAGCAGCCGGATCAAGATTGGCCATGCCGCAGATTGCGCCCGCGCCCCCAAGACGCACGGCAGCCGCCAGATGGCGTTCTTCGCCGACTAGAATCGAAATATCCTTGTGTGCCGTCAGCAGTGTTTCCGTGTAACTCCAGTCGCCGCTGGAATCCTTCACGCCGATGACCGCGTCACCCAGAGCATCGCGCAGACGTCCGATCAAGCTTACGCTGAGCACGACCTCTGTCAGCGCCGGGATGTTGTAGAGAATAACGCTGACGGAGCCATGGTCCAATTGGCTTAGCACTTCACGATACCAGGCCTCGATACCCTCATCGCTCGGCTGCTTGAAATAATAAGGCGGCGGCAAAAGGACCCGCCGGCAACCGACGGCCTGCGCAGCTCTAATCTGCGCCACTGCATCCTGTACTGCCGTCGCAGAAATGCCGGAGACAAGCTGGTCACCAGTGATCCCAGCAGCCTTAAAATGAGTTAGAAGCCGCACGCGCTCCTCCCAACCCAGCGACGGTCCTTCTCCGGTGGTGCCAAAAAGCGTGACGCTGTCGCACCCGCCGTCAAGGCACGCCTGGGCATGCGCCAGAAGCTGGGTATCCGCGATCTCACCCGAGGGCTGAAACGCTGTCGCCAAGGCAGCGGATAGCCCAAATCTCGTGCTTGAAGCCGTCACTAAACATCCTTTCAACAGACTAACATGTTACTCTGCGGATTTTGCGTTGCAAGCATTGATGTATCGTGGCAGTTTTTTATCAAGTCCAGTCATTTGTTGGATTTCCAAGCCGCGACGAAGCAGGCTTCAAAAAAAATTTATTTGGGAGGAACACCATGAATTTGATGAAACCCCTTGCACTGTCAGCCGCAGTTGGCGCTGTGGCACTGGTCTCAGCGTCAACTGCGATGACCGCTTTCGCGGCCGATAAGATCCAGTTGCGCATGTCCACGCCGGCGACGGAAACCGACTTCCGGTCTCAAGGATTGGCAACAATCTTTGCAGATGGCGTCAGCGAATTCGCTACCTACGAACCGCACTACAACGATACGCTCTTCAAACAGGGCACGGAATTGGTCGCGATTGCGCGCGGCAACCTGGAAATGTCGATCACATCTGCTCAGGAGTTGGCAAAACTGATTCCGGAGTGGTCGATCTTCACGGCCGGCTATCTCATGCGCGACGCGGAGCATCAACGCAAAGTCTTCGAGGGTGATATCGGCAAGGAGATGTATCAGCTTGTCGAGGATAAACTTGGCGTTAAATTGCTCTCGGTCATGTACTTCGGGACCCGTCAACTCAATTTGCGGACCGACGTGAAGGTCACGACCCCGGACGATCTGGAAGGTGTCAAACTGCGCATGCCCGGAACCGAGGCATGGCAATTCCTCGGTAAAGCACTGGGTGCCAATCCAACGCCCATGGCATTTACCGAGGTTTACACGGGTCTGCAGACGGGAGCGATCGACGGCCAGGACAACCCTCTGCCAACGAACAAAGACAAGAAGTTCCATGAGGTGACCAAGCAGATCGTTCTCACCGGCCATCTGGTGGATATGAACTTTCTCGCTTTCAGTCAGAAGGTCTGGGATGGCCTTTCCGCCGATCAGCAACAAACTGTAATGACATCAGCAAAAAAAGCCTCTGCCGAAATAACCAGAACCATTCTCGCCAACGAGGCACAGCTTGTAGACTTCTTTAAAGAAAAGGGTCTGCAGGTTTACACGCCGGATGTCGACGCCTTTCGGAACCGCGCGCAGACCATGTATCTCGAATCAGACTTTTCGAAGGACTGGCCCAAGGGGCTTCTTGAGCGCGTCAACGCGGTCAAGTAATAGGCTGCTACGGGCATGAAAGCGGTTCGGCTCTGGCTCCATGCACGGGCGGATAACGTGGCGGTGGGTCTTCTCACCGCCATGTTTCTTTCTTTTATCCTGCAAATTTTCAGCCGCTACGTCATCAATCACCCATTGGGCTGGACGCTTGAGGCCTGCCTTCTGGCCTGGCTATGGACAGTCTTCTGGGGGTCAGCGTTCCTGCTTGAGGACAAGGATCACGTCAAATTCGATATCCTCTATTCCTCCGTCGGCCCGCGGGTGCGGCGAGTCTTCGCACTCTTGGCAGCAATCGCGATTGTTGCCGCCCTGGGCACATCACTGCCGGCAACGGCAGACTTTATTGCATTTATGAAGATCGAGAAGACCTCGCTTCTGGGTGTTCGTTTTGACTATGTCTTCTCGATTTATCTGATTTTCACAACCGCGGTCATCCTTCGTTACACATTGCGCGCCTGGGCCGTCCTTCGTGGCAGCAAGCTCGATGAAAGGGGCGACAACGGCCCAAACAATTCGATTGAGACGGGCGACCGGAAATGAGTTCGGGCTTTCTCATCTGCCTGGCAGTCCTTTTCGGCCTCTCGGCCATCGGCGCGCCCATCGCGATCTCCATGATCGTAGCCGCGATTACCTATCTGGCCGTAACCGGTCAGGACTTGGGACTGGCGTCGGAGCAGATTCTCCAAGGCCTTTACAACAGCTTCATCCTGCTCGCAGTGCCGCTTTTTATTGTCGCGGCGAACGTCATGAACGCAGGTACGATCAGTGACCGGCTGCTGACCTTCTGCGTCGCCCTGGTGGGCCGCTTCCGAGGTGGTCTCGGTTACGTCAATGTCGTTGCCAGCCTGATCTTTTCAGGCATGTCAGGGTCCGCCATCGCCGACGCCGCCGGGATCGGAAAGATCATCATTCAGATGATGACAAAGGAGGGCCGCTATAGCCCCGGCTTTGCGGCGGCCATCACTGCAGCCTCTGCGACGATCGGCCCGATCATTCCGCCGTCGATCCCCATGGTGATGTATGCGCTGGTCTCGGACAGCTCTATCGGATACCTCTTCCTGGGCGGTATTCTCCCGGGTCTTCTCATGGGTCTCTCGCTGATGATGATCATCGCGGTCCTGGCGCGGCGAAAAAATTTCGCCCTGGAGGCTCCGACACCGCTGCGCGCCATGCCCAAGCTGACGCTTCAAGCCTTTCCGGCCCTGATGATGCCGGTGATCCTGCTGTTCGGCATCTATGGCGGCGCAACCACGCCGACCGAGGCCGCCGCGGTGGCCGCGGCTTACGCCTTTATTCTGGCGGCCGTATTTTATCGAAGCCTCACGCTGAGATCTCTTTATGCAATCCTTTCTGATAGCGCCCGCTCATCGGCCGCTGTCGGTCTGGTGATCGGCGGGGCACTGATCTTTAATTTCATCGTGGCCAGCGAGAACATTCCAGCCACCGTCGCCGCACTGCTGAAATCAATAGACCTCTCGCCGATCGCGTTCCTGTTGATCATCAATATCCTGCTGCTCATTCTGGGCTGCATCCTGGATGCAGCCACAATACTGCTTGTGATCGTCCCACTCTTTATCCCCGCCTGCCGGGAACTGGGTATAGATCTTGTTCATTTCGGCGTCGTGGTTGTGGTCAACACTATGATTGGTTTGATCACCCCGCCCTATGGCATTTTGCTGTTCGTCATCAATGCGACGACCGGGATCCCGTTGCGTGCCATGATTCGTGAGATTGTGCCGTTCTTTTGCGCGCTCTTGGTTGCGCTCCTGCTGATCACCCTCATCCCGGAGATTGTTCTCTACCTGCCGAAGCAGTTCGGATACCGCTGACTCAGGAATCTCGTCTCAAACACGCCAGACAGATCAGCCCAACGGCCAGAGGCGGCACAGTGGTCAAGAACTGATAGAGCAAGGACGCAGCAACGGCCGCCTCTTGTTTTATCCCAAAGGGAACCATGCCCAGAACAAATGCCGCCTGAAGAGTCCCGATAAAGCCGGGGCTTGTGGGCAGAGCCAAGCCAACCGCGGCGAGAACCAGAACCAGAATTGCGACAGCAAGCGGCACCTCGAGCTGAACGGCGCTTATGGTCAGATAGAGTGTGACCAACATGAGTATCCAGGTCACCAGGCTGGCCAACACAAGTTTCAACACCAAAGACGTCTGACGTAAGGCAGCCAGGCCATCAATGGCGCCGTGCAGTCTTGGTGCCATCCATGAAGCGAAGGTTTGCGGACCGTAGGATAAAGCTCGGTCGATGATCCCTGCCGTGACCTTCGGCTTGACCAATAGAGCGATCAAACACAGCGCGGCAGAGGTGAGGACTCCTGCAAGCGACAGACTAAGCCGTTCAGCCAGTGGCGAGGGGGCATCCATTGCGATAAGGGCCCAGATCAGAAGTAAGAGCAGAGCAAAGAAGTCCAGGAGCTTTTCCAGGGCGATCCCGGAAAGCGCAGCGGCAGCGCCAATTTCATGGTGCTTCGAGAGCAGGTATCCGCGCCCCGCCTCGCCTGCCTGAAATGGCAAAAGAACATTTCCCGCATAGCCGATCAGAACATAGGGCACAAGACGCAGCGAAGAAATCTCAAGAACAGGTTTTAGAAGATACCGCCAGCGCACGGCCTTGCCCAAGAAAAACAGTCCATAGGTGATAGCCGCAACGAGTATCAGCGTGATGTCTGTGTCGTGCTGCAGGATGCTGAGTACGCCTGCGACATCTGTATTGCCAAAGACCAGCCAGGCGGCCGCACCGCCGACAACAAGGCCGAGGAGCAGCAAATGCAGGGATCTTCTGTTTACGAGCCCGTCGAACACGTGACCGTTCCTAGCTTCGTCATTGAAGCGGTTCAGACAGCAGGTATGTCCCGCCGACGTCCGGATCATCATGAACCTGCTCGAGTTGTGCGCGCAGGGTTGTCGTCAACTCGAACTCGGGCCAGTTTTCTCTCTCGAAGCCTCTGGGGACTTCGAAGAAACGTCCCAGAAAGATCACGCGTCCATCAGCACGCCAGATCGTCTCAATAAGCTCATGGAGAGGCACGCCATCGAAGTCACGCCCCTTGGTCCGTGTCGCAAGATTGCTCAAGTCTCCGTCGAGCAAGCGTGCGGATATCACCGGCGCCTGGAATTCGCCGACGAACGCCACCTGTGCGGGGGATAGATAGCGTAAGCTCTCTCCCAGACTGGCATCGCCCGTAACGATCACAAGATCCTCGGATTTGGCCTCGGCAATGACCCATGCTCCGACGACCCGGGCGTATTCGTTCGCAGGGTCCCTGACCAACGTCATACCGCCTATTGCATTGTGCAGAAAGAGAACCACAGCGAAGCCGACAATCCAAATCCTGCGTCCAATACGCAGACAAGGTTCAACGACAAGCGCGGAAAACAAGAGAACAAGAGGTGGAAAGACCATAATCCAGGCCTCGAGTCCGCCAGGGTTGAGGCGTCCAACGATTGCCCCGTTGATTGCAGCCCAGAGGAGGATCACCAGAAATGGGCGCTGTTTGAGAAACGTAATCGAAGGTAGTCCGAGCGCCATAAGGATACGCAGCGCTACCGCAGCCAGCGCGACCACCGTGACAATCGGCAGGTAAACCAGAAGCCCCGCCCGCTTCGCTAAAAACACCTCCTCGTCGATAACATGGTACGAAAAGGCCTGCTGAATAAGCGCAACAACGGGATCGAAGGCGAAGACCCAATTCATCGACACCAGATCGTGTCCCAGCGCAAAGGCCGAACGGATCATTGAAACAACCAGTGTCTTGAGCGAAAACGTCGGAACAATGAACTCGCTGGATCGCTGTGAAAGGAAAGCCTCGAAGGCCGCGAGGCTGAGCGGTTCCGGCCAAAAGGCGAAAAAGCCAAGCAGGTAACCAGAGATAACAACAGCGCCACCGGTGAACCCGTAAACACCCAGATGGAAAAGCCTCGCCCGATAGAGCAGTAGAAACGGGAAGGCAAAAAAGAGCGGAATGACGCTTGGCTGATAAAACAAGACAGTTATGCCGGATATGACCCCGCATCCGGTGGACAGCAACAGTCCTGCCGAGTCACCTCGTGCGCCGGCCGCAATCCGCGACAAACCATGGAAGACCAGAAGAATGAGAAAAATTGCCGGGACGTAAACTTCCGCCTCAGCCGCATAGCGCCAAAACCCGTAGCTACAGCCGAGAACCGTCGCAGAAATGACCGCCGTTTCTGCTGATAACTTCAGATCGACAAAAACAATTCGCATCAGAAGCAACAAGGATGCCGCGGCACAGATCGCCGAGAAACCGCGCATCAGGATCAGCGCGGAAGCATCCCATCCCAACAGGCCCGACGCGAGGAAGAGCAAGCGCATCGAAATGTGGTAGAGCATCAAGCGGGGATCGGAGAGATAATCAACCGCAAAATTCTCAGCGCGGTACGCAAAGGCATAAACGTCGTCGGTTTCGCTGATGTTTCCGGCTGCCGTCAGGAGATAGAAAGCAACAAAGAGAAAGAACAGGAATCCCGTCGTGTGCCATCCTCCTTGCACGATCACCCTCGCCCAGTCAGCTTTTTGGTATGTCTGCGATTCAGACGTCACGGGCGCCCCACTCACGCGCCAAGAGCCGGTAAAAGGCGCGGTAGTGTTTGCTGTTGTTTCAGCTCATCGGCAAAGCTGCCGATCGGAGTCACCTGAAACGTCCGGCTGTAGGCTTGTAGGATCTCCGCCATGAACTGTTTTTTTTCCTCCGCACTGCGCTTCATGCCGGGCAGGTAAGAGAGAGGAACCGAATCATCCCGGCCTAAAAAATCGCTGGCATGTAATAAGAACGAGGGCGGCACAGCACGCAGCTTGCAAAGACGCAGCGCGGTCGCGAAATAACCCCGGGCCAGAGCAGGCGAAAAATCAGCAAGGTAATTCAGATAGGTTCCATGAAACGGCAGCCGCAGGATCGGCAGGGTCGTCACCGGCATCTCCATCAAAGCACCCTCATTCAAGGACCAGAGATAAGGCTTAAGCGGCTGGCCGGTATCTTTTAGGCTACCGTAAAGACGGCCAACAATGTTTTCATCACTGCCGATTTTCGAGGCTCTACTGCGATGCCAAAGCCGCGCCAGCAGTCCCAAGCTATTCGGGCAGGTAGAGGCATCGTAGTCATATCCGAGCGCTGCGAGCGCCTCGAGCAAATCCTGCGACAGGCCAAAGGCTGGGCCGCGAAAACCGCGCGGTCGCTGTCCGGCCACTTTCTCAATAGCGTCCGCGGCGCGCCGGATTTCATCTTCGATCTCTTCGCGCGATTGCAGATGCAACGTGAGCTCATGATCGAAAGAATGGTTTCCGACTTCATGGCCCCGCGCCGCGATCTCGGTGAGTAAACTGCGATTTGAAGGATTGAAAGCATCGCGACCAACAATGAAAAACGTCACCTTGAGATCCAGACGATCCAGAAAATCCAGAATCCTCGGTACCGCAATCTCCAGAAAGGAAGGATAGTCGCGCCAGGTCTCAAGACCGAAGCTGCGCTGATAACACCATAGATTATCGAGATCCAGTGACAGTGTGGCGCGCGGTCGCTGCGACGATTTTGCTAGGCCTGCATTCATAGCCTGGGGCTCCTGGTGAACACAGGGTCTTCAGTCATGATCGAGGCAAGCGCTTCGTTGGCGAGATTGACGCTTTCATCCACCGAAAGAGATGCATTCACGATCTGTGCGGAATTCACGATATACAAGCCCGGTATCGAGGTCGCCATAGGTGGCAGGCTATCGGAGTAATTCAATGTCGATACCGCCAAGACGTGACGGGTTCTCGTCACTTTAAAAGCCTTGATCTCATCATGCGTCAGATCGGGGAACAGGCGCTGTAACGCAGGCAGGAACGCAGCCTTAATCTCGGCATCGTCCGCGTCGAGTAGAGGATCATCCAAAGGAAGATACTTTGGCAGGTACACAAGGTGCCGGCCGCCTATCTCGGAGCGATCAATCAACGACGACATCTCGATTACAGTGGTGAAGGGGATCGTTTCATCGGTGATGTAGGTCAGGTAGGCACCGCCCAAAGGCCGGTCGAGCAGCAGAGATGCACAAACGATGCCCTGATACAGGATCGACTCATGCTGCTCCCGTTCGGCATGCTTCAGTCCCTTGCACATGCGCATCGCTATCGGTGACGCACAGGTGTTGATCACCCTGTCGAAGTGCCGCGGTTCGCCACCTGCGGTGACTTGAAAGCCGTCGCCCGACGCAACAACCGACGTAACCGGCTTGCCAGTTTCAAGCGTGACACCAGATTCCCTAAGCCGCTCCGCCAGCGCCGCGAGGATCCGGCGGTAGCCACCAGGCACGTAGCCGAACATCTCGGTTTTCAAACCACCACGCCGCGCCGCGTAGAAACGCCGGATCACCGACCAGATATAAGCGGCGGAAGCCTTGCTATGGTTGTTGCCGAGTTTCGAGCGCAACAGAGGCCGCCAAAGGTTTCGGTAGGTCGTGCGGCCCGACCAGCGGCTGAGCCAGGACTCCGCGCTGACTTTCTCCAGAGGCCGGCCGTTTTCTATTCGTGAACCGAAGACAATCGTCGCGCCCAGGCGCGCCTTATCGACCAATCCCAGGACCGGCAAGCGGATATAATCGAGCGAATTATTCAGCGGATGCGTCGATGTGCCCGTGAAGAAATTGGTTTTTGTGACGCTCCAACGGATTTCATCTTCCAGTTCAAGCTCGCTCAGCAGTGCCCGGAGCCGGGCATCGGAGAGCATGATGACATGGTAGTAGCGATCCCAGACCACATCCTCGACCTGCCAGGCAGACGCGAGGCCTCCCAGCGATGGAGCAGCCTCCAAGACCGTAACTTTTTGACCGTTCTGCGTAAGCCGGAGGGCCAGCGTCAGACCGAGCATGCCGCCACCAACCACGGCCCAGTGACCTGGCCGGCTCTCCGCCGGGGCGGCATCACGAACTGGGGCCCTAGCGTCCATCGTTGTGATCAGCGCCCGCGGTCTGCATTTTGGAAGCCATCGGCTCGGGTTCGGGAAGCGGCCGCCCCAGCCAACGCTGTTTCGCCAGACGGAACGCCAGGCGCAGATGTCCGGCAATCGTTCGGAAGATCCTGATCTTGGACTGACCAAGCAGTCGTGTCTCCAGAACCGCCGGGTATTCCACGATGCGGCGGCCGGCAAGATCCATCCGTCCCAAGATCTCGGTTACGCCACAAAAACCGGGGTCGCAAACGGTGATGCCTTTTATGGCGTCGCGGCGATAGAGGCGAAAACAACTGGTATAGCTGGTCAGCTTGTGCTGCAGCACGCAGCGATACATGAAGGCCGAACCTCTGGACAGAAACGAGCGCCAGGCCGGAACAGCGTGCATAACCCCTTGGGCGTGCGCAGGCGAGGCCGCAACGACATCGACGTCATCTCCCATCAGCGCCATCATCTCGAAAATCTGATCTGGCGCAAAGGTACAATCGGCATCTAGCGTCGCGGCAAATTCCGTTTGAACCTGTCCGAAACCAGTGATCAAAGCTGCGGCAATACCTTTGTTGCCATCATGGCGCAGCAATTGAAACCGGTCCAGCGCTCCGAAGGATTGCTGCAAAAGGTCCCACGTTTCGTCGCTGCTGCCGTCATCGACAAGAACGCAGTAGAGGTCAAAAATCGAATCGCCCTTTTCCGCAAAACGCGCGAGCGTCTTCTCAAGGTACGGCAGAGTCTCAGCTTCGTTGTAGCAAGGGATGACCAGAGTCAGGGGAATCTTGCCCGCGTCGCTCCGGATCTCCGGAACCCAGGTTTCCGCCTCGACCGGCAGATCATCGAGCGGCCGCGGCACAGCGGGCTGAAGCACTAAATCGAGACGCTCCGCGATTGATTGGAAACTATAGCGCTCCAGATAAAACCGCACCTTTTCGGCCATGCTGTCCAGATTGCGATAATGGCGCAGGCGTTGGAGTAAACTGGCTGCGGCGATCTTAGGCTGGTCGGCTTCGAGTTCCCAACTGTGGAAATAAAGGACCAGGGGGTCGTTGTGTTCCGCGATCCAGTCTTCAATACTCTTCTGAAGAAGCCAAGCCGGGAACTGGCGCAGGTAATTGCCGCCACAGACCAAGAGGGGCTTTCCCATGACCGACAAACGAGATGCCGGGACCTCGACGATACTGCCCAATGGTCCTCTGTGTTTGTGCACTACGCCCTGAAGCGCCAAGGGCGCATGCAAGCTCGAATCATACGTGAAACCCGCCTCAGCGAGGGCATCGAGGGCCCAGAGATCCCTCGGACCAATCCAACCACGCCCGATCCGAAAGCCTTCAACCTTTTGTCCCGTGGCATCTTCGACCGCAATCCGTGAGCGCCGGATGTCCTTGGCAAAATCATCACGGGAAAGTTCGCCGATCGGATGATGGAAGTAATTCTGGCAGGCAACCTCGTGCCCGGCCTCGACAACCTTGCGCAGAATCTGCGGATGATTGTCGGCGACCCAGCCACAGGTGAAAAAAGTTGCGCGGCTGTCGGTCTCTGCGAAGAGAGATAGAACCCGCTCGGTGTGGCGCTGCAGGTTGGTCTCAAAGCGTCCCCAATAGCCGTTAGGGATCAAATGACTGAAAGCGCCAACCTGAAAGTAGTCTTCGACCACCACGGTCAGAATATGCTTGCGGTCCGATCTTTGCTCTGCAGTCATAGCGCAACCCGCTCTGTTTGAGGTTGCGCGTTCAGGTAGTCTGCAAAGGCCTGAGCAATACGTGTCGCGCTGCGCTGGTCACCGAAGGGGTTAGGAATCGGCTTTACAGACTTGACCCAACTCTTCAGACCATCCCAATCCTCCAGCAAGGCTTCCAACTGACTCGGCCATTCACCGGCCAACCGCGCGACGCCCGCATCGATCGCTTCGGGACGCTCGGTCACACTGCGCAAAACCAGCAAGGCCTTACCCAGACTGGCCACCTCTTCCTGTATACCGCCGGAGTCGGAAACAACCAGCCACGCCCTCTGAATCAGATGGAGAAAGCTTGCGTAATCCAGAGGATCAATGAGAGCTACCCGATCGGTATCCGACAGGATCCGCGTAACGGTCTCCTTTACGTTCGGATTTGGATGCATCGGGACAATAAGTGCTGTCTCGGGGTGCTTTAGGACAAAGGCCCGCAACGTACGCAGGTTCCGATCCAAGGTAACGCCGAAACTCTCGCGCCGATGGGTCGTCAGGACAATCGGTTTCAGTCCCTCAAGACGGGCAAATACCCCCTCAAGCGCCAGAGAAGAAGAAGCATCCTGCAGGGCATTTTGCAGCGAGGAAACGACCGGGTTGCCTGTTACCACAATATCCCGTGGCGCTATACCTTCGCGCACCAGTTCCGCGCGATTGCGACGGGTCGGCGCGCAATGCAGCGACGCCATGTGCGAAATCAGCCTGCGGTTCGTTTCCTCGGGAAAGGGGTTATCCGCGTCGCCGGTACGTAGTCCGGCTTCGATGTGTGCAAGCGGGATCCCACGCATGCGACCCGCAAGCGCCCCAGCCAAGGCAGAAGTGGTATCGCCCTGAACAACGATCAGCGCGGGCTGTACTTTTGCAATCACCGGGTCCAGCGCAGCAACTGTTTTCGCGAGCAAAGCGTTCAAGGATTGCCCCGCCGACATGACGTTGAGACAGTAGTCGACTTCGGTGTCAAGCAGATCAAGAAATGCAGGCAGTAGATCGGCCTGCTGGGCGGTTGAGACGATCACAACCCGGATGTCGTCGTAGCACGCGAGCTCGCTTACAACCGGCGCGACCTTGATCAACTCGGGCCGCGTCCCGGCAATCATCATGATGCCGCCGTGCACTATGGAAGAAGACTTGCCCATTAACTTTTTTAAATCAATTCGTTAGCGCCAGATCGAATAGACTCCGGCTGCATCGTGCCCCATTTTTGACACAACGCGACCGATACTAAGTGAAAACCACCGTTATTCATACGTTGGATTGATTAAAAAACCCTGCGCAGCACAATCTGAGCGTTTGCGAAATCACGAAAACCCTGGGAATCTGGGTTCAGGCAGCCTTCAGACCCGCGGAAAGTCAGGATCAGCTCCGGAATTCCGGTGTTTTTCCATATAAAAAGAGGTAATCGTTGGAGCTCTCTCTGCCTGGCTACCAATGCCTGTGTGCACTCGGAACCACCTTTGGCCAGCGGGACGGTCGTGCTTTGGCATCGACCAATCCGAGACCTTTCAAGTCACACGCATTTGGTGCATTATCACCCATATGGGGCACGACTCACGCGAGCACCGGCTCTATCGTGGAACCTCATTGGGTCATATCACTCGCAGAGACCTCCATGTGGCCCTCGTGCGGACCCAAGTGTCCATGAACGCGCCGTAAAAGGCGCTAACCCCTGCGGCGGAGGCGCAATCCACCATGTGGCAAAGAGATACCGGAACTGCCCCCCGCAGCTTCATTGCCTGGACCACCCGGATCCGGCGGGATCTGCGCAAGGAGATTAGTGCGCTGCATATTCGGGAGCTGGATCGCGCCTTTATGGCGACGAAAAAGGGTATGCACTACGCGCCTGTAGAAGAACGGCTCGAGAGCAAAAGCGAATGGCGTCAAAAGCTCTAGGCCGGCACTGCACCCCGACAATTTCTTAGAACGGAGTGACCTCGAAGCAGGTTTCACGTATCTGCGCTCTCCACAAACGGGAGCGTCGAAAAAACCTTAGGTGGCAGCCGAGACCAGATCACTCTTTGGCGCTGCGATGCTGACTGCCTTTCCAGGAAACGTGAAACGCACGATCGAGCCGACGCCGGTTTCAGGTGCTTCGGCGCTGATCTCGCCTCCGCGGGAATTAATGAGCCGGCGGATACCAAGGAGTCCGAAACCGCTCTCCGCGCGGAACTTGCCCCCACCCAGAAACACAATGGCCGGGTCATCAAAACCACGTCCATTATCGCGCACCTCAAACTCAAGATACTCCTCCGCGCCTTCCCGCACCGAGACGCGGACATCGACACTTTCCTTGCCGGCATGCTTGATCGCGTTGTCCACGAGGTTGCGGAGAATAATCTGCAACGCAATATCATCAGAGAAGAGCTCAGCTTGAACAGACGTGAGCTCGTGCCTGCTCTGCGGGTCAAGCACCACAAAAATGTTGGCGCAGAGCTCCTCAAGGTCAAAAACCGACTGCCGGGCCTGTGTGTTTGTCGCGCGGGCATAAGACAAGACATCGGTGATCAAAGATGTCGCCTGGACCCCGACGTTCTCCAGGAGGTCGATGAGTTCCAGCTTGCCATCGCCGAGATCTTCAAAATCCTCGCGCAGCATAAAGGCGATATTCTGGACATTGAGCATAGGTGAGCGCAGGTCATGCGCCGCCATCGAGATGAACTGCTCCATTTCCGAGGTGAGCGCTGTGATCTCCGCAGAGGCCTGAATCCGGTTCTGGCGCTGTTCGCGTTCAGACGACAGGTCAACGGTTGAACCCACTAATCTACGAACTTGACCATCCGGCTCGCTCAGAGGCGTCAGGGTTGTTCTGACGGTGCGCTCACCAACTTTTAGCGGCAGCGCGATTTCGTAGCTATCGGCTTTCCCTGACTTTGCCACCATGGCGTGACGCTCGTAGGCGATGCGGCCCAAACGTCCCGGGTAAACCTCAAGCGCCGTCTTGCCGATCACGTCTTCTCGAGGGATTGCGCTCCTGTCAACTGCCGCCTGGTTCCAGGCAATGTACTGAAGCCAATTGGACGGCCTGAGATCCAGCACGAATACCGGATTGCCGATGCTGTCCAAGAGGTCAAGTTCGCTTCGCTCCATAACCCAGAACCATTCAAGCGTTCACTGTGTTGGCGCCGCATCGGGCTTGACGAGCAGAAGAGGCAGACATGTTTACTTCGAGGGCCACATTCGCGCCAAACGACTGATAGTTATGGTGGTTATCATAGCACTGTTTCGAAAAATTTAACATTGAGCGCCGCCAAGAAAAATGCAGAAACATCTCAAGAAGAAATACAACTCTATTTGGTGTATTATTCTGTGAGAAATTTACACAAATTGGCTTATTCTTGACGCAGTATTGCAAGGAATACGAATACAGCTAAGTCTTTCAACAGCAGACGTTGGATATCAAGGTCAAGCACTCAACTCAACCGGCGCTGACGCAAGAAACATAGCTTGGCGAGCTTGCCGTGCGGCGGGCGCGCCGCGCCAGACAAGAAGGGAACGAACTTGACCGACGCAAGCTCTCCCCAAAAAAACCTTTGGGCACGCCCTCAGCCAACTCACACCTAACCACGATCGAATTTTAATTCGGGTCCAAGCCCGGTCTCGCAGAGCAAGATTTTCCGCGAAATCCAGAGTGTGACCGTCCGAACAAGGTTCGAACCCGGGGTAAATGGGAGGGCGGCCATTTCTGAAGAAATGCCGCGCCTGTTCTAACTAAATTCGAACCATGGTCTGAACGAGAGGGCGGCCATTTCAGAGGAAATGGCGCGCCCGTAGGGATTCGAACCCCAAACCTCCTGATTCGTAGTCAGGTGCTCTATCCAGTTGAGCTACGGGCACGCCGAGCAACCAAGGTTGCAGCTTCTTGGTGAAGCGGGGCGGACACTACTTTAAGCCCGCCGCTCGTGCAAGCCCCAGAATGACAGAAAATTTACGTTGTCTTTCCGGTACGTTTGCGGACCTGGAACGCGCCGATTTCCGCCAAAACTGCGGCTCTACCATCGGCTGTCGCGATTCTAGAGAGCGAAAATACTAATGCTAGCGAATCCCGCTGTTTTTCCCGGATAATCTCATTTCGAGTCGTCTGAGGGAGCGCAGGAAGCTTTACAAGAGCCGGAAGCTTTGCAAAGGCCAAAACCTCTTGCAGAGAGCGTAGCCTCACAGAGGGCTGACAATAGAATTGCAGGGACCGAGCACGAGCAGTCTGGACCCTGCGGAAAGCCGGGACATCGTAACAATGGGCCACTACTCCGTATTTTCTCTGGTCAAGAACGCCATGACCGGTCACAGGAACTGGCAGCGCGCCTGGCGCTCGCCGGATCCCAAGCCGAAGTATGACGTGATCATCGTCGGCGGCGGCGGACACGGACTGGCGACCGCCTACTATCTGGCGAAGGAACACGGTATCACCAACGTGGCCGTCATCGAAAAGGGCTGGCTGGGTGGCGGCAATGTCGGACGCAATACGACAATTGTGCGCTCAAACTACATGCTGCCCGCCAACACCCGCTTCTACGAATGGAGCATGAAGCTGTGGGAAGGCCTGTCCCAGGATCTCAACTACAATGTGATGTTCTCCTCGCGCGGCGTCTTGAACCTGGCTCACACACCGGCGCAGATCGACGCCTATGCCCGCCGCGGAAACTCCATGCGCCTGCAGGGCGTCGACGCCGAGTTGCTGGACCGGGATCAGGTCGCGAGGATGGTCCCGGGGCTCGACGTCTCTGAGGCCGCGCGCTTTCCCGTTATCGGGGGGCTCTGCCAACCGCGCGGCGGCACGGCGCGTCACGATGCTGTGGCGTGGGGCTATGCGCGCGGAGCCAGTGACCGCGGCGTGGATATCATCGAACAGTGCGAAACCACCGGCTTTCTCTTTGACGACCAGGGGAGGGTCAGCGGCGTCAAAACCACACGAGGCGATATCCGGGCCGCCAAGGTCGGCGTGGCGGTCGCAGGCAATACCAGCAACGTGTTGAGAACTGCAGGTGTCGAAAGACTGCCAATCGAAAGCCATGTGTTGCAGGCCTTCGTCTCAGAACCCTTAAAGCCCCTAATCGATACGGTTGTAACCTTTGGTGCGGGACACCTCTACATCTCGCAGTCAGATAAAGGCGGGCTGGTGTTCGGTGGCGATATCGACGGTTATAATTCCTATGCACAACGCGGCAATCTGCCGATCGTCGAACACGTTGCCGCCATGGCGGTGGCGATGTTTCCGAACCTGAGCCGCTTGCGCCTGCTGCGCCATTGGGGCGGGATCATGGATATGTCCATGGACGGCAGCCCGATCATCACAACCGGACCTCTTGAAGGCCTCTATTTGAATGCCGGCTGGTGTTACGGCGGCTTCAAGGCGACCCCGGCTTCGGGCTGGTGTTTCGCCTGGACCATCGCGAAAGACCAGCCGCACGCGCTCAACGCGGACTTCACGCTGGAGCGCTTCCATCAAGGCCGGACCATCGACGAGCGGGGCGCAGGACCGCAGCCGCGCCTCCATTAATCCGAGCTTTTCCTATCCCGAGGTTTCATCAATGCGTATTCCCTGTCCCACCTGCGGCGAACGTGATGTCGGTGAGTTCACCTACGGCGGCGATGCAACAGTCGCCCGTCCGGCCATGGACGAGACCGATCCCGCGGTCTGGAACCGCTTCGTCTACGACCGCGAAAATCCACGTGGTGCTCACCTGGAATTCTGGCAACACACCGGGGGCTGCCGGGCGTGGATCAAACTGCAGCGCAACGTTCTGACGCACGAGGTTGGCGCCTCCGAACTGGTCGGCCCCTGGTCAAAGCCGTCGGAAAAGGACGCGCAGACCAAAAGACAGGAGCCCGTGGAATGAGCGGATATCGTCTAAAGAGCGGCGGCCTCGTCGATCGCAGCAAACGGCTCAATTTCACCTTCGACGGCAAGCGCTACGGCGGCTTTGCCGGCGACACACTGGCGTCTGCCCTTCTGGCCAACGGAGTCTCGCTCTTCGGCCGCAGTTTTAAGTACCACCGGCCGCGCGGTGTCTATTCGGCAGGCCCGGAAGAGCCCAATGCCCTGGTCACCCTGCGCAACGCTGGCCGGTCCGAACCCAATACAAAAGCCACCGTGGTTGAGCTTTACGAAGGGCTCGAGGCCCATAGTCAAAACCGCTGGCCAAACCTGCAGTACGATTTACTCAGTATCAACCAGATCGGCGGTCCCATGTTAGTCGCGGGTTTTTATTATAAAACCTTCATGGGACCGACCCGCAAAGCCTGGATGCTTTACGAGCACTTTATTCGCAAGGCAGCAGGCCTGGGTGCCGCCTCGAAAGAAGCCGACCCGGACCGTTACGAGAAATCCAACCTCTTCTGCGACGTGCTGGTCGTGGGCGCCGGCCCGGCAGGCCTGGCAGCAGCCCTCGCAGCAGGGCGGGCAGGCGCGCGCGTTGTGCTGGCGGACGAAAACGCACAGGCCGGTGGCGCGTTGCTTGGCGAAAAAGAAGAAACAATTGACAGCCTGCCGGCGCAGGATTGGGTCGCGCAAAGCCTCGCAGAACTCGCCGCCCTGCCCGACGTTTCCATCATGCCGCGCACCACAGTCTACGGCTACTACGACCATAACGTTCTGGGCGCAGTCGAACGGGTGGCCGATCATTTCGCCACGCCGAACGCGCATCAAGCGCGCCAAAAACACTGGACCATCCGCTGCGCTTCAGTGGTCCTCGCAACCGGGGCCATTGAGCGGCCGATTGTCTTTGATGGTAACGATAAACCCGGCGTCATGCTGGCGGATTCGGCGCGCCGCTTTGCTCTTCGTCAGGGCATCGCAGTGGGCCGGAAAGTCGTCGTTTTTACCAACAATGACTCGGCCTATCGGTCAGCCGTGGACCTCAAAGACGCCGGCGTCGAAATCGCCGCCATTGTCGATCCGCGGGGTGATCTTTCCAGTCCATTGAAAGGTGCCGTTCAAACCCGCGGCATCCGTTTGCTGACCGCCCACGTCGTCACGGGCGCCAAGGGTGGCAATGCCTTAAAGACAGTCGAAATCGCACCCTTCAATCCCGAAAGTCAGACCGTGGGTGAATCCAGGGAGTGGATAGCAGCGGACAGCCTCGCAGTATCCGGGGGCTGGACACCAACGATCCACCTGGCAAGTCAGGCCGGCGGCAAGCCGGTCTTCAACGCAGAAATCGCCTCCTTCGTTCCCGGCGAAGCCCTGCAGAACTGGCGTGCGGCAGGCGCCTGCAAGGGCGATCTTGCGTTGAAAGACTGCTTGTCGGCCGGAGCCAATGCAGGCGCCTTGGCGGCAAAGGATGCCGGGTTTGCATCCGGCACCACACCCGCCTTCGACGTGACGCTCCCCGCACATGCAGGCAGTGGCGGCTCACTTTATCCCCTCTGGGAGGTCACACGCCCGAAAGGACCGAAGGGCAAAAAATTCGTCGACCTGCAACACGATGTCACGGCGCAAGACGTCCGGCTGGCTCAATGCGAGGGCTTCGAGTCCGTCGAGCACTTGAAGCGCTACACGACCCTGGGCATGGCCGCCGATCAGGGCAAAACCTCGAATGTGAACGGGCTTGCACTGATGGCCGCCGCGCTCGAACGCTCGATACCCGAGGTCGGCACGACACGTTTCCGCCCACCTTACACACCCGTAGCCCTCGGTGCGCTTGCCGGACGGGAAACCGGTTTTCACATCAGCCCGGTCCGGCGCACGCCCATGCACGATCTGCATGTGAAAGCCGGCGCGGACATGCTGACGGCCGGTCAGTGGATGCGCCCGCAGGTCTATCGCAAGTCGGGAGAAGACGTCTTTGATGCCTATGTCCGCGAAGCCAGAAGGGTGCGTGAAGGCGTCGGCATGGTTGACGTCTCCACCCTGGGCAAGATCGATGTTCAAGGACCGGATGCACAGGAATTCCTCAACCGCGTCTATAGCAACGGCTTTAAAACCCTTGCCGTCGGCAAAGCACGCTATGGCCTGATGCTGCGTGAAGACGGATGTCTCTTCGACGACGGAACGACCTGGCGGCTCGGTGAGACCCGGTATCTGATGACAACAACGACCGCCAATGCCGCAGGCGTCTTGTCACATCTGGAGTTTCTGCTTGCGACCGTCTGGCCGGAAATGCGCGTCCAGGTCACTTCCGTCACAGAGCAGTGGGCCGGAATTGCGGTCGCCGGACCTAAAAGCCGCGCCCTCCTGCAAAGCGTGATCGAAGACCTCGATCTCTCCAATGAAGGCGTGCCTTTCATGGGCGTCTGTCCCGCAACCCTGGACGATATTCCGGTACTGGTCGCCCGCCTCTCCTTCTCCGGCGAACTCGCCTATGAAGTCTACGCCGGATCGAACTACGGCGCGGCGCTATGGGAGAAGCTCATGTTGGCGGGCGAGGCCTACGACCTTGTGCCGTACGGGACCGAAGCCCTTGGCACGCTGCGCATCGAGAAGGGTCATGTAGCCGGACCGGAACTGGACGGCCGCACGACGGCAAGGGACCTTGGGCTCGGCGGCATGACCTCACGCAAAAAGCATTACATCGGCCGCCCACTCATGGAACGCGAAGCACTGAACGAAGATAACCGGCAAAGACTGGTCGGCGTGATCTCGTCGAACGGAACGCCCCTGCGCGCCGGATCGCACCTGGTTGAGGGTAAAACCGCGGAACAACCGGGCCGCAGTCTCGGGCATGTTTCTTCCACCACCTATAGCCCGGCAATCGACAAATTTATTGCCTTGGCTCTGCTTGAGGGCGGATGGGAAGAGAATAAGGACCGCAGACTTTTCGCGGCCGACCCTCTGCGGGGCGGACACGACCCGGTTGAGGTCGTCTCTCCCTGCTTCTTCGATAAAGACGGGAGCCGGATGCATGTCTAGTCTGGTTTATGCTCTTGCAGAAACAGCGCGCCCCGGCATTTACGGCGCGTCTCGCGCGGAAGGACCGGGCCTTGAGGTGACGGAGCTTCGTCCGGTGACCATGCTGCAGCTCGACGCCTGGCCGGATACAAAAGAGACGCTCGAAGCCATCTTGGGCGACCAGTTGAAACTCGAGGTTCCCGTGACGCCGGGCCAAGCCAATGTTTCGCCGGAAGGCACTCTCATGGTGATTGCCCCAGGCCGTTACCTGCTGGTGAGCGATAGCGGAGATATCACACGGAGTCTGTCGGAAAATATAGCGGTCGAAATCGGTGTCCTCACCGACCTGAGTCATGCCCGGGCCGGAATCAGGATCAGCGGTCGCAACGCCGCGGACGTACTGCTCAAGGGCGTCGCAATCGATCTCGATATCAGGAGCTTCCCGTCGGGATCGGTGGCCCAAAGCAGCTTTCACCATGTAGGCTTGACGCTGCACAGGAAGGACGAAACGACATTCGATCTCTTCGTTTTTCGCGGTTTCGCAGTCTCGTTTTGGAAAGCTCTGACTGATGCGGCATTAGAATACGGATACGAGGTGACGAGTCCGGCTTGAACAGGCTAGGTCTGGGCCGCACTGTCCCAATAGGGTGGAGATCCAAACCGCTGGGCCAGAAAGTCAATGAACGCGCTGACCTTTTTCGACCCACGCCGGTTGGGCAGATAGACCGCGTGGATTCCCTCGCCTGACTCACCGGCGTTTACCTCCCACCCGCTCAAGAGTCTTCGTAAACGGCCGGTGTTGATGTCGGCCCCGATCAACCAACTGGGCATCAGAATAATTCCCGCGCCATCAATTGCGGCGGTGCGCAGCAGTTCGGAGTTGTTGGCCCGCAGACGGCCCTTCACGCGCACGGACTGTCCGCCTGAGGCACCGGCGAACCTCCAGTGTTGATCCCCCTTGCTGTAGGAAAAGGTCAGGCAATCATGCGCCGTCAGATCCGACGGCACACGCGGTGTGCCGCGCTCCGCAAGGTAAGCCGGACTGGCGCAGAGCACACGGCGGTGTGGCGCCAGTTTTCGCGCCACCAGGCTGGACGAGGTCAGGCTGCCGATCCGGACGGCCAGATCGACGCGCTCCTCAACGAGGTTCACCACGCCATCGCTCAAGAACAGGTCGAGTTCGATGTCCGGACAGGCCCGTAAGAACTCCGGGATCGCCGGTGCGATGTGAAGCCGGGCAAAGGCAACCGGCAGCGAGACGCGCAGGAGACCGCGCGGAGGCCCCTCCAGTTCACTGACACTCCGCTTGGCTTCTTCCAAATCCTCAAGAATCCGGACCGCCTGCTCGAAGTAGCTCGCGCCGGCATCGGTCAGCGTAACACTGCGCGTCGAGCGATTGAGAAGCAGGGTGCCGAGGTGCTTCTCCAACGCGTTCACCTGACGCGTCAAGGACGACGTGGCCATCCCCATGCCGCGCGCGGCCTTGGCGAATCCGCCTTCCTCAACGACAGACACGAACCCCTTACAGGCCGCAAAAACATCCATCTGCCTACCTTTGCAGAAAACGCAATAATGATAACCATTTTCGCTATATTATCATCAATACTGATCGATGCCATCTTCCTGAACAGAAAGGAGACGCGAAATGTCTATTTCCGTGAAGATGACATCGGATTTTATCTGCCCCTGGTGCCTCATCGGCGAGAGCCGCTTGTTTAAAGCAATCGAGATGCTCCCAGAGGAAATCGAGGTCGATGTGCAATGGCTGCCGTTCGAGCTCAATCCCGATATGCAAAAGGAAGGGATGAACCGGAAAGTATACCGCTCCCTCAAGTTCGGGAGCTGGGAAAAGTCACAAGCACTCGACGCCCATACCGTCGCTGCCGGAAAGGCGGACGGCATTACCTTCGACTATGACCGTATGGAGGTCACGCCGAACACCCTCGCGGCCCATCGGCTGTCCTGGCTTGCGGCACAGGAGGGACGCCAACGCGAAGTCGTTGAGGGCCTATTACTCGCATACTTCGGCAAAGGCCGCGATATTGGCGATTACGACGTTCTTGTTGAAATCGCACGTGAGGCTGGCCTCGACGAAGAACACCTGCGTCAATTCCTTGAGAGCGACGACGGCACAGACTCTGTCCGTTCCCTGGAGGCTTCCTCAAAGGCGAAGGCTGTTCTAGGTGTCCCGCATTTCGATATCGAAGGGATCATCGTCACCGGGGCACAACGGCCGGAAAAACTGCGCCAGGCAATCCTGGAAGCCTACGCACACACGGCACGCGATCCCTCCGTGAAACACCACGCCTGACCCTCACACCACAGCAATCGACTTGCTTCCGGCGCAACGCCTGCCGTCTGCGCCGGGTTTCATAACGAGGTACGAACCATGACAAACAGCAAATCTGCGCCAAAGCGCAAGGCCATCGTCATCGGTGGATCGCTTGGCGGTCTCTTCGCAGGTAACATGCTCAAAAGAACCGGCTGGGACGTCGATATCTATGAACGCTCCAAGCATGACCTGGACAGCCGTGGGGGCGGGATCGTTCTGCAGCCTGATGTTGTGGAAATCATGCGCCAAACCGGACTGGATACGGCCTCCATCGATCTGGGGGTAAAGTCGAGCTACCGGACGGTCTTCCGACCGGACGGTTCGCTGCTCAGCCAGCAGTTTGCACCGCAGACGCAAACATCGTGGTCGCTGATCTACAGCTCGATGAAATCGGTATTTGGGGATGCGCAGTATCATCGGGGCAAGACCCTGGTCGCGGTCACCCAGGACGAAGCCGCAAAAACCGTCACGGCCCGGTTTAAAGACGGCTCGGAGGCGACCGGCGACCTCTTGGTCGGAGCCGACGGCAACGGTTCAAGCGTCCGCCAACTTCTTTGGCCCAATGCGCATCCCAGCTACGCTGGTTATCTCGCCTGGCGCGGTCTGGTCCCGGAGGACGAAATTCCCGGGACCGCACGCCGGTCTTTGCATGGTGACTTTGGTTTCGCCAACAGCACGGGATCTCACATTCTCGGTTATCTTGTGCCCGGCGCGCAGAACGACACACGAGAAGGCCACCGGCTTTATAACTGGGTTTGGTATCGGGTCGCCGACGACGAAAAACTTCGCGACATCATGACGGACATCGATGGCCGCGATCGTGGCTTCGCTGTGCCCGAAGGCAAGCTGGCACCCAAGTGGCAAGAGCACCTCTATGCCGAGGCAGACAAACTGCTGCCTCCAGGGTTCCGGGACGTGGTCAAAGCCACGCAAGCGCCTTTCGCGCAGGCCATCAGAGATCTCAAGATGGAGACCATGGTCAAAGACCGGGTCATTCTGCTCGGAGACGCCGCCTTCATTCCACGGCCGCATACGGCCGCCAGCACTTCAAAGGCCGCAGCCAATGCCCTCGCACTGGCGGACGCCATCGAAGACGCCCCCGAAGACCTGGATCTGGCGCTGGCAAATTGGGAACCGCAACAGCTTGCGCTCGGCAGGCATCTCTTCGAACAGGGCACACGCGCCGGAGACTATCTCTTGTTCCAGAAACCGCCGGTCTCACCCGTGGGATAGCGCACCTGCGTTCTGAGCGAAGAGGGGTTCAGTCACGGTCCCATTCGCTCAGTCGTTCTTCCGGTCTCCGAATCGCCGGAACAGATAAATGGCGGACAGCATGAAGCCCATGGAAAGAAGGGCGAACAGTCCACCGAGGGTCAACTGCGTTACCCCTGAGATCAGCCCCTCCAGCAACATCCAAAGCCCGCACAGGGGAAAAGCGAGGGTAAAGGTCGGACCTGCGCCAATCCCCGGTATCAAGCCGTCTCCATTGGTAATGAAAAAGAGGAGCCCGTAGACCACCAACCAGAGTGCCATTGGGGTCAACATCAGGACTGTGATCCAGGTGGGCATGCCGATAGTCTCCCGTTCCGCTTCGCCGCACGCCAAAAGAGAGGTGACGTCACCTTGGCGTTTTCATAAGTCGTCGCTCATGCTGGAAGGGTTCAATAATTCTTGGACCTCAGCTTGCAGGCACGCGGAATTTGACTGATGTGCCGGGAAAGGCCACAAGTCATGCGACGCCTGATACTCCAGGCTGAGCAGAAATACGACTGGGCGTTCTAAATGGAGTTCCCCGCTGGCTTCGACTTGAAAGCGATCCGAACCTTCACCTTTGTGGTGGAGCTCGGTGGTATGACGCAGGCCGCCCAACGGCTGGAGATGACGCAATCCAGCGTGTCGCAAACCATCAGCAATCTGGAAGAAGCCATCGGATCGGCTTTATTCGACCGCACGGTGCGCCCCATCGCCCTTACCCCTACCGGGGTGACACTCTACGACCACAGCCGCGACATCCTCGCCGCCGCGGGCGACACGTTACAGGCCTTGCGCGAGCAACAAGGACGCCGCTTGACCAGCCTGACGCTCGGGATGCCGGAGAGTTTTGCCAACACAGTCGGACCTATGCTGGCGGAGAGCCTCGACAGTTATGCCAGCCGCTGGCGCATCTGGTCCGGCATCTCACCGGAAAACCATGACGCGCTCATGAACCACGCGGTGGACATCATCGTGACAACCAGCGACGAACTCGATTCGCTGGAAGGTTTGGAGATCTACCCGCTGCTGGAAGAACCTTTCATACTGATCTTTCCAGCAGACTATGAGCACCCTTCCACAGCCTTGGAAGCACATACGGATTTGCGTTTTATCCGCTACTCCCTGCGGTCCGCCATCGGCCGCCAAGTCGAACGGCAGATCAACCGGCTACGCCTCAATCTCCCAATAACGGCGGAATTCGACACTGCATCCGGACAGCTGGCAGCCGTTGCGGCCGGCACGGGGTGGAGCGTCACAACACCGCTTTGCCTCTTGCAGGAGTACGCAAAAGTCGGCGCGCAGGTTCGGGTCGAACCGATCAAACGGGGTCAGTTTTCGCGCAGCTTAAAACTCATTGCGCGGAAAGGTGCGCTCGGCGACGTCCCGCGATCGATTGCCAGCGAATCCAGAAAAATCTTACAGAACAAGGGACTCGAACTTCTCTTTGAGCGGCACCCCTGGATTCGGAATTTGATTGTCTGGCCTGAGAGGCAAACCGGCTAGAGAGCGAGCAACACTCACAAAGCGAGAATCCAACAACCTGAATTTCATCGCTTGATGGACACAAATGTGGTTAATGATCTGAAATCTTAATCTTGCTTTAACGTGCAACCGCCTAAAATATCTCGCAAAACAATGGTTGCATGAGGCTGAATCTCCTAGGAAATGCCACTTGTTCCCTTTTGGCCCTTCAAGTAGTATCGGCCAACGACGAGGGGGTTGGGCTGCACTTTTCTTGTCCCGATTCGGCTAGTGCTGCCCCCAAGATATTTGACGGATTACTCAATGGCAGTAAGAGACGCGATTCTCGCGCGCAGAGCCGCTTTCGTATTCAGTGCTTTCGTGATGTTAGGGGGATGTTCCTTTTCGGAGGATACATTGTGGCCTTCACTTTCGCCCGAAGAGTCCGAAGCAAATGCAACACAGGCAGCTGACGAAGCCGCAAGCGATGCGCAGGCCGCAGCTGCGCAGGCCGGCGAATCCGCTGTTGCCGCGAGCGGCACGAATTCCGGCGTTCCGCCAATCCTGGGAACCACTGTTTTCGAAGCCCCAGGAGTAACACCAGGCGAGCCGACCGGCACTCATGTCGGCAAAAAAATCCAGGAGTTGCGTGGCGATCTCTCGCGGCTACAGACCCGGGTGACGTCACACAACAATTCGCTGCAGAGCGAGCGTGCGCGTGCGCGCGGAAGCGCAGGTGCATATCACGGTCTCGTGGGGGCAATGAATACCCGCTTGCAGGTCGGCACGACCCCCGGCAACCCGATCATGGTGAACCAGTGGAACCAGGCGCAGCGTGAGCTTGAGAAGGTCGGCGATTCGATCGCGACCCTCAATAGTCTTTCCAGTGAAGCCTCGTCGACATCCGCGCTTGCCGCCTTCATGCTCGAATCGACCCGAGCGACTTTCGAACTGCGGGGCGCGCTGGAGGAAGATCACCGGCAGCTCGCCATTCTGGAAGACGAAGTCAATCAGACTGTGGTCATTATCGACCGCCTGCTCAACGAGCTGACCGATGACGTCGCCCGGTCGCAGAACTACTTCTCGGGCGAGCGCGCAAATCTGACCGCGATGCAGGTCGCCATCGATAACGGCGAATACATCGGCGGCAGCCTCGCCAGCCGCGCCTTCGGAGTGCCCGCCCCACCGCCTCAGGGCGGCGCAGCAGGACTGGTCGGACAGCGTCAGCCCCTGGTCATTATTCGCTTCGATCGCCCGGACGTAGCCTATGAGCAGGCGTTGTTCACTGCGGTAAGCCGCGCTCTGGAGCGCCGTCCGAATTCAGGTTTCGATCTGGTTTCGGTTGCGCCAGGTGTCGGAAACCCTGCGCAGGTCGCCCTTGCGACCAACGCGTCACGCCGGAACGCGGAAGGTGTTCTGCGCTCCCTGACAAACATGGGGTTAGCCGCGGATCGCGTGAGCCTCTCTGCGACAAGCAGCCCGGCCGCCAGGGTCTCCGAGGTACACGTTTACGTCCGCTAACGGACCGCTGAAGGTACCAGCGTCGCGCAACCGACGGCCGCCGGCATATCGTTTCTAAAACGGCCCTTGATTGTTCAGACGAGAGTCTCACTTTTCAAGGGCTGTTTTTTTTTGCGCGAGTCGGCGTTTTCCTGGCTTTCCGAGAGGCTGCAGCATGTCCTCCATCGAGATACAACCGCTGGCGTCTTACCCCGAACTGGTTGAAATCTGCGCGGCCTGGAATTTGAACGAATTCGGCGCGTCGGAGGACTGCGGACTTGAGGAGTTGACCAGCGCATTGCGCGGGATCATCGAAAAGGACAGCGGCGAGTTGGCCCTTATTGCACACTACGATAACACACCTGCGGGCTTCGCGTTGCTGATCGATTGCGATCTCGAGTCCCACAGCCACCTCAAACCCTGGTTGGCGAGCCTCGTTGTGGCAAGGGCGTTCCGGGGCAAAGGAATAGGCCGTGCATTGGTCGCAGCGGTTGAGTTGGCGGCCGCAAAACGTGGTGACGAGCGGCTTTTCCTCTACTCGTCGACACCTGACTACTACCGTCCACTCGGCTGGCAATTTTTCGAGGATCTGAAAAAAGAGGACAGGCGCTTCGAAATCATGTCAAAAACTCTCTGAAGACCGGAAAAGCCTGCCCCTCGGACTCTTTTCACCTTCTCACAGGGTATGTAGTGTTTCCGCGTATGCCAATGATCGCTCGGCAGGAGGAAACCTAGACGATGAGCAGCAGTTTCGACATTACCGGCCTGGACCACGTGGTTCTGAGAATCTCTGATCTCGCGGCTTCACAGGCGTTTTACGTAGAGGTTCTGGGCTGTAGTGTCGAGCGCGTGCAGGCGGAGATCGGTCTGACGCAATTGCGGGCTGGGCGCTCCCTCATTGATCTGGTGCCCGTCGATGGCACGCTCGGCAAGATCGGCGGCGCAGCACCGGGTGCCGAAGGCCGTAACGTCGATCACATCTGTCTCGCGATCGTCCCCTTCGACGAAGAAAAACTGCGCGCCCATTTGAAAGCCCACAGCATTGAAATTCTCGATGAAGGTTTGCGCTACGGCGCTGAAGGAAAAGGCCCGTCTTTCTACATCCAGGACCCGGACGGGAACACAGTAGAACTCAAGGGTCCCGCCGTTTCGGAATGACCGCATTGACGAAAAAGGAAGGGACCGATCAAGGTCCCTCCTGTCACCACTCAGCGTAAGTTGGTCTTATCGAGGATCTGACCAAGAGCCTTTTCCAGGTTTGCGACCGACCGGTCGACATTGTGAAGCTTGTCCAGACCAAAGAGGCCCAGACGGAAGGTCCGGAAATCTTCCGGCTCATCACACTGCAAAGGAACACCCGCAGCAATCTGCATGCCCTGGGCCGCAAACTTCTTGCCGTTCTGAATCTCGGCATCGTCGGTGTAACAAACCACCACACCCGGGGCTTCAAAGCCCGGCGCCGCGACAGACTTGAAGCCCTTCCCAGCAAGCAGCGCGCGGACCCGATCCCCAAGCTCCTGCTGCTCAGCCCGGACTTTCTCGAAGCCGTAAGCCTCAGTCTCCTTCATGGCGTCGCGAAAGGCGGCAAGGGCGTCGGTTGGCATGGTTGCGTGATAGGCATGGCCGCCGTTCAAATAGGCCTCCATGATCTGCAGCCACTTTTTCAGGTCGCAAGCAAAGCTGGAACTGGCGGTCTCGTCGATTCTCTCACGCGCCAACTCGCTCAGCATCACAAGTCCGCTGCAAGGCGACGCGCTCCAGCCCTTTTGGGGTGCGGAGATCAAAACATCGACGCCGACAGACTTCATGTCGACCCAGATCGTGCCGGACGCGATGCAGTCCAAAACAAAGAGCCCACCGACCTCATGGACGGCTTCGCTGACCTTGCGCATATAGTCGTCGGGCAGGATCATCCCAGCTGAGGTTTCGACATGTGGCGCAAAAACCATCGCCGGTTTCTCCGCATGAATGGCCGCCACAACCTCCTCGACGGGAGCGGGCGCAAAAGGCACCTGACTACCTTCCCCGGTCTGCCGGGCTTTCAGAACAATCGACTCGGAGGGAATATCGCCCGCTTCGAAGATCTGTGTCCAACGGAAGCTGAACCAGCCATTGCGGATGACAAGGCACTTTTTACCGGAAGCAAACTGCCGGGCGACGGCTTCCATGCCATAGGTTCCTCCACCGGGAACGACAACGACGGCATGGGCATTGTAGACTTCCTTCAGCGTCTCGGAGATGTCCCGCATGACAGCCTGGAAGGATTGCGACATGTGATTGAGCGAACGGTCAGTGAAAACGACTGAGTATTCAAGAAGCCCGTCGGGGTCAACGTTGGGCAGCAGGCCGGTCATGCGTTCCTCCAGGAAGTAAAGATTGTATTTTACCTTGCTCGCATGACTATTGGAAATTATGCCAAGGAACAAGCAAGGACTGTTAGAGCGAGCAGTAACTCAAAAAAACACTGACTGATTTATTCCTACCCAAATCTCAGTTCACTCTAGATAAGGGCATGAATTCGTTGAATCTCGAAAGAAAGATTTCGGCTTTCTACTATCCAACTTTACGACCAAACAAGTCGCGACACTGGTCACAGCCGCCCAAAAACACCAATTCACTTGTCACAGGCTGTCTCGTACTGGTGCAGTCTTTCTGACACTGAGCTGGAGGCCGTTAGCGATGATAAAATCACTGTTTTTAGCTGTAGCGTTTGTTCTGACAGCGTCTTTTTCTGCTTTGAAAGCGGAAGAGGCTCCAGTTCCGACCAGTGACCAAACGGCCATTCGCAGTGTGATCGAGGCCCAGCTTGAAGCGTTCCAGCGCGACGACGGACAGACCGCGTTCTCCTATGCCTCGCCGACCATTAAACAGATTTTCGGTACGCCGGAACGTTTCATGTCCATGGTGCGGAGCGGCTATCCAGCAGTGTATCGGCCGCAAGCCACGGAATTCCGCAAGCTTCATCAGGAAGGCCCTACGCTGGTACAGGAAATCCGTTTCGTCGGCCCAGACGGTCAGGCAGTGATCGCGCTCTACAGCCTTGTGAAACAACCCGACGGCAACTGGCTCATTGATGGCGTGGTGATCATCCCGGCACCGGAACAGGCGGTTTAGAGCTACTCGCTATAACTTTTCTCCCGAAAATCGACTCTACAGCGTTGTCGTAGAGGGCCGCTTTCGATTTAATCCGCCGATCGAAATTCAGAGAAACGCGCGAAAACCTCCAGGAGGCCACGCCAGACGCGTTCTCAAAGGTGAGAGATCAGGGAGAAATCGACGTGTCATCCGACCAGCAGCAAAAAACCTTCCCCGTTTCCTGGGAACAACTTCACCGCGATGCCAAGGCGCTTGCTTGGCGTCTCGTTGCCGAAGGCCCGTGGCAGGGCATCGCAGCCATTACCCGGGGAGGACTGGTTCCGGCTGCGGTCGTCGCACGGGAGCTGGATCTTCGCCTGATCGATACTCTCTGTATTGCGAGCTATGACGACCGGTCGCAGGGTGAGATGCGGATCATCAAGGATGTACCGGGCGACGGCGACGGCTGGCTGATCATCGACGACCTGGTCGATACCGGCAGAACCGCTCAGGCCGTGCGGGAAATGATGCCAAAGGCGCATTTCGCAACGGTTTACGCCAAGCCCGCCGGACGCCCGCTGGTTGACAGCTTCATCACCGAAGTCAGCCAGGATACCTGGATCCTGTTCCCATGGGATATGGAGCTGCAGTCGGTTCCGCCGATCATCCACACAAGCCGGTAAGAGCCGCATCCCGATTCGGTCAAAGCCATTCTAGCTTAATCGCGAATTGAGGGGACCCTCACAGGCAGGTTATCGATGATGCGCGTCGAGCCAAGCCAAACGGCGGCGAAGATGCGCCACGGCCCCTTTGACTGCTCGGCGTCGAAGAGTTCCAAGCTTTGTTCCTCTCGGACCTCGAGGTAGTCGATGGACGTGACGTGAGCCTTCGAGAGCTCTTCGCGAGCACGCTCCAGCACAGATGAAAGCGGCTCGCCCGCCTCGATGGCTTCAACGGCCGAGGACAGCGCGCGGTAAAGTGAGACGGCCCGCGCCCGTTCCTCCGGGTTCAAAAGGCGGTTGCGCGAGGACAACGCGAGACCATCGGCTTCACGGACGGTCGCGCCACCCTGGATGCTGACCGGGATGTTCAGGTCACGCACCATGCGCCGGATGATCTGAAGCTGCTGGAAGTCCTTCTCGCCGAAGATTGCGATATCGGGCAAGCTCTGCAGGAGCAGCTTGCTTACCACCGTACTCACGCCGTCGAAATGCCCCGGCCGGTGCGCGCCGCAGAGACAAGCGGAAAGTGCGGGGAGGGAAACAACAGTCTGAAAACCCGGCGGATAGATCTCCTCGACCTCAGGCATATAGAGCAGATCGACGCCCAGCTCCGTCAAAAGCGCGATATCCCGTTCATTGTCGCTGGGATAGCTCTGCAGATCCTCCGCGCGATTGAACTGCTTCGGATTGACGAAGATGGTGGCGACAACCCGCTCGCAGAGTGTCTGTCCTTCGCGCATCAGAGAGAGATGTCCCTCGTGCAACGCCCCCATCGTCGGCACCAGTGCGACACGCTCTCCCCGCGAGCGCCATGTGGAAACACGCGCCCGTAAATCCGCAACAGTCCGAACGATTGGCAGGACAGTTGCGTCTTGGTTAAGGCCGGCTGTGTCGCTCTGCTGGTCAGACGACATCGTCGCTCTCCGTGGTCTCTTCAGTCCGACTTGCCGGCGGCCGCGGGCCGAAGCAGTGTTCAGACGCCGGAAAGCTGCGGGCGCGCACTTCTTTGGCATAGGCGCCGACCGCAATCGATACCTCCGATCCCAGTTCCGCATACCGCTTCACGAACTTGGGCGTGAATTCCGAGAACAGACCGAGCAGGTCTTCGGTTACCAGGATTTGTCCGTCGCAAGCCGCAGACGCACCAATTCCGATGGTCGGCACCGCCACGGCGTTCGTGATCTCGGCGGCAAGCGGCTCGACCACACCTTCAACGACGATCGAGAAAGCGCCGGCATCCACGACGGCCCGCGCATCGGCCAGAATTCGCTTGGCTTCCTCATCCGTGCGGCCCTGGGTCCGGAAACCGCCCTGACTGTTGAAGGATTGCGGCAGGAGTCCGACATGCCCCATCACGGGAATTCCGCGCGCGGTGAGGAAAGCGATAGTGGCAGCCATTTCCTGCCCGCCTTCCAGCTTCACGGCGGCACAGCCCGTCTCGGCGAGAATCCGCGCAGCGTTGCGATAGGCCAACTCTTGCGATTCCTGGTAACTTCCGAAGGGCATGTCGACCACAACACAGGACGAGACCGCCCCTCGAACGACGGCCTTACCGTGCGCGCACATCATCTCGAGCGTGACCCCGAGTGTGGTTTCCATCCCATAGATCACCATTCCAAGAGAATCACCCACCAGCAGCAAATCAACGTGCGGATCGAGTAGGCGTGAAATCGGCGTGGTGTAGGCTGTCAGGGCGACGATGGGCGTCTGGTTCTTGCGTCCCCTAATCTCTTGTATCGTCGCCGCCTTTGCGGGCTTCTGCGCACTCAATGGCATGTCCTCCTGGAACAGACGGCACTTGCAACAGGAATCGCCGGGTGTACGAATTAGCGAGGTAACGACCGGCTCTCTCGGCTGCACTTTATGCATTGGCTTGTTGCACCGCAAATAATTTGAAACCACTCTCTTCACCTCAATACCCGTGGAATTCGAAGAAATTCCGACGAATGCGCCGATTGGACTTGTGCGGCGCAACACATCCATGTCTCTTGATCTCGAATAGGCGTCCGACAGGTTGGCGTCCACGAATTGAATGAATCAGGTTAATCTGACGGCACAGCTTCGCGCCGCCTTTCCTTCCGAAAACCAAGCATCACAAGAATCACCTATGTCAGCCTATCCAGACCTCCGCCTTAAACCCAATGCTCACAAACGCGTCCTTCACGGTTCGCCCTGGATCTTTTCCAACGAATTGGAATTGGACCCGGTTGCAAAAACGCTCGAACCAGGCGCGCTCGTGAACCTCAAAGGCTCGGACGGTCATGCCTTGGGCGTTGCCATGTTCAACCGCCACCCGCTCATCGCCGCGCGGCTCTTTTCCAGAGACCCGAAGACACGAGTTGACACGGCTTTCCTGGCCGGTTCCCTGAAGCGGGCGCTGAAGATCCGGGACCGTTTGTTCGAACGCCCCTACTACCGCTTGATTCACGCGGAAGCCGACGGCTTGCCCGGTATGATTATCGACCGCTTCGGCGACGTGCTGGTGGTGCAGTTGAACACAGCAGGGGCCGAACGCTTGAAGCCTCATTTACTTGAGGCCCTCGCTCATGTGCTCGTGCCAAAAACCGTGGTTCTGCGAAACGATTCGCCCACGCGTCAACTGGAAGGCCTGCCATCCTCATTCGAGGTCCCTGTCGGACAGTTGGACGGACGGATAGAAGTTTTAGAGAACAACGCGCGTTACTTCGCCGATCTGGAGAGCGGACAGAAGACCGGCTGGTTTTACGATCAGCGCCTTAACCGCCGCTGGGCCGCCAAGTTCGCCGGCGAGAACAGGGTGTTGGACTGCTACGCGTTCAGCGGCGGATTTACAGTTCAGGCCGCACTGGCGGGCGCAACGGAAGTCGTGACCCTGGACCGCTCGCAAACGGCCATCGATCTGGCAAAAGAAGCCGCCGCCGCCAATGGCGTCGCCGAGATCTGCCGATTTGTCAAAGGCGATGCCTTTACCCGAATGGCAGAGCTTGCGAAGGAGAGAGAGAGGTTTGAGCTGGTGATCGCCGATCCGCCGGCCTTCGTGAAGACCAAAAAAGATCTGGCGCAGGGCCTGAAGGGCTATCGCAAGGTGGCACGCCTGGCGGCCTCCCTGGTGGCCAGTGAGGGAACACTCTTTATTGCCTCCTGCTCACATCATGCAGACCCGGCCAGCTTTACCGAACAGGTGAAACGGGGGCTCAATGACGTCGGACGCCAGGGCAGGATTCTCTATAGCGGCGGTGCAGGTCCGGATCACCCGGTTCACCCGGCGCTGCCGGAAACGGCTTACCTGAAGGCACTTCTGATCACCCTGGATTAGATAGGGTGGTTGGTTAAGCCGCGGCACGCCCGTTGGCTGTCAGTTTGGGCCGGGACTGTGTCATCGGCAGTATCAGGCAGAAGCAGGTGCCATCGGCGTCCGACTTCTCCAACTCGATATCGCCACCGTGCGCGCGCATCAGATCGCGCGCGATCGCCAGACCGAGACCGGTGCCGTCGACCCGGGCGGAGCCCTCAAAGGGCTGAAACAATTTTTCGCGGGCACGTGGCGGCAGGCCTGGACCATTGTCTTGAACCACAATCACGAAGCGGTCCCCGGATTGCCGTGCGGTTACCGCAACCTCGGTGGCGCCGGCTTGTATCGCATTGTGACCCAGGTTGGACAGGACCCTGAAAAGCTGGTCTCTGTCGGCTTCGACATCAGTTCCAGCCTCAAGGCGATTGAGCCAAACCGAGGAACCGTCAACCGGCTCAGGGAGCCCCTCACCAACGTCCTGTACCAGGTCACGGAGATCGAAGTGACTGAGATCCAGGACCGGCGGACCCTCGCGCGTGAAATTCAGTGTCTGTGCGCAGAGATTGACTGCCCGGTCGATGGCCCGAAGCAATGTCGGGGTTACTCTGCGGACCTCAGGGTCATCACTCCCGGTCAGGCGATCCGACACCAGGACAGCCGTTGCCAGAATGTTTCGAAGATCGTGATTGATCTTGGTGACAGCCGTCCCAAGTGCAGCGAGGCGGGTTTTCTGCTGCAACGCGGAGCGCAGGCCCTCCTGCATCGAGGTCAGTTCTCGCTGAGCAATACCAATTTCGTCACCGCGGTCTGAATGCGGCAGGCTGATCGTGACGTCCTCCGGCGCTGAACGGAATTCCACCATGCTGCCGGTGATGCGCCGCATCGGACGCACCATCAACCAATGCAGACTGAGGTAGACCAGTGCAGCGGTAAAGAACGCAATGCCGAACGACAGCGCCAGAATTCGCTGCGAGTAATCCCACATCGCAGCACGCATGGGGGCTTCATCGAGCACCACGTCCACCAGAGTGCCGGGATCTTTGGGTGACACGCCCACCACGCGCAAAACCCTGTTCTCCGTATGCCAAAGAGACATGAAGGCATCACCGATCAGGCCAAAAAAGGTTCCTCTCCTCAGATCAAACGCGGCATCAACCTCACCAGGCTTGTCGACCATCAGCATGAGTTTGATGCTGTCCTCGGGTTTTGTCAGCGCAACGGAATAGGCGTTCACATGATCCAGAAGCTCCTGCTCCAGGTCCTTGGTGACCATTTTGTCGTCGGTTGCCTCAAGCGCGAGTATGGCCAGATGACCGGCGGCAAGGCGTCCTTCAAGGAAAGACACCCGGAACCGCCCGATTGATGGGGCGTAGATCAGGACCTCAGACAACATAACGAACGCAACAGTTAAGATCAGCAGTCTTGCGGAAAGACTTCTGGCTAACGGTGGCAGTTTAAGTCTGTGTCCTGTCATACCCTGTGCTTAACGCTCGATCATCGGAGATATAGAATCGCGTAAACAGCACGGATTCAATGAATATTCACCCGAATCCTCGTGTAAACTCAACGACGATTAATCGAGAGCCTCTTTGCGGGCCTTCATTTTCTTGTAAATCACCGGTACCAGCGACAGTACAATCAGGCCGACAATCGGCAGCAAAACCTGTGGTTTGAAGATGATTCCCAGGTCCGGGGTCTCGTTGGCATCGAAAATGGCCCCCAGGCCGCTCCCGACGCTGGTGTAAACAAACGTACCGGGAATGATGCCGAAAAAGGTTCCGATCATATAGTTTCGCAATGACACGCCGAGAAAAGCCGGTACGAGGTTGACCAGCCAGAACGGAAAAATAGGAATAAACCGCAGCACCAGAAGATAATTCAGCTCGTTCTCTCGAAATCCGGCTTCCATTTTTTGGAGCGCGGGCCCGGCTTTGGCTCTTAGAATATCTCCGAGCGCTGTACGCGCGGCGAGAAACACGACCGTTGCACCCAATGTCGCCCCGACAAGAACGTAACTTCCGCCCAGCCAGGTTCCGAACAGGAAACCGCCGCCAATCGTCAGGAAGAGCCCTCCCGGAATTGAGAAGGCCGTGGCGACGGCATAGATGCCAATAAATGCCAAACCTGCAAGCAACCCAAGGCTGTCAACCTGCCCCAGCAACCACTCCCGATTGTCCCGAAGAGTCTCATAGCTCAGGTATTTGTGCCAACCCTGCGAGATGGCTAACGCCAAACCTGCAACAATAACGACAGCTGGAAGCACACGGGCGAGTGAAAAACCGCCTGAAGCGGACTCTTTTTTGGGTTCTGTCATAAAATCATTCTCTGTGAGTCTGCCGCTTCATGGCAAGTATAGCCTCTGTGGCCCACGAAGTTTTGAATGTCTGTGAGTCAGATGCAGGCCTGGTGGAACCGCAGCCGCCCCAATTGCCTAAAACAAACCCCTGGTTTACCATTGCTTTCCGAAATATACGTTAACGAACACTCTTGGTGTTTTTCGCGAAAAACCGCTGGCGATTCGGCTTTTCCGACACTTAATGAAAGAATGCTTCAGCGGGCCGTTGACAGACGTAGGCGGCCCGCTTATACAGCCTCGTCATTTTCCAACCATCCGTACTACGGAGAGTATTGCAGTGAAGCGCACATTTCAGCCCAGCGTGCTGGTCCGCAAGCGCCGCCATGGGTTCCGCGCCCGCAAAGCGACCGTCGGCGGACGCAAAGTCCTGGTAGCCCGTCGAGCCAAAGGCCGCAAGCGGCTGTCCGCCTAATCCGATGACGCCGGCCATCGGACGCCTGAAAACGCGTCCGGAGTTTCTTAAGGTCGCGGCATCACGGTGCAAGTGGGTAGCTCCCGGCCTTATTCTGCAGGTTCTGCAGCGTGGGTCGACAGGTCAATCGTCCGATCATTCCGCGCAAAGCGGCACAGGTCTGCGCGTTGGCTTTACCGTCAGCCGAAAGGTTGGCAATGCGGTAAAGCGCAATCGTGCGCGCCGCCGTTTGCGTGCTGTTGTGGACGAGGTCATGCCGGAACTCGGGCGTCCAGGCCACGATTATGTGGTGATAGGTCGCGGGTCAACCTTGACTCGTGACTTCGAAGACCTGAAATCAGACTTGCGCGTGTCAATCGCACGGGCGACAACAAGCAAGGGCTTCGGAAGTAAACGAGGGTCGAAAGGCCGTAAGGGAAGCACCCGTGGTCCGACGACTGGCCCGGCGTCCAAAGGGAGCTAGAGCATGAAACTGATAAGCGGAGGCCTGATTGGTCTTGTTCGGCTCTATCAGTACGCCATCTCGCCCCTCATGCCCCCGCACTGCAGGTTCTATCCCAGCTGTTCGCACTACGCCTGTGACGCCTTGCGCGTGCACGGCCCGCTGCGCGGAAGCTGGCTGACCCTGATTCGCCTGATCCGCTGTCATCCTTGGGGGGGCGAGGGCTACGACCCGGTTCCCGAACCGGACGAACGGGCGAGCGGAAGCATTTCAACTCATCACCATTGTCAAGAACGTCACTGAGCAAAAGGCACCATGGGACAACAGGACCAAAGAAACCTCTTACTCGCGATTGTTCTCTCGCTCGCTATCTTACTGGGTTTTCAGTATTTTCTGCCGCAAGAGCCACCGCTCGAGGCACCGCAAAGCAGTGAACAGATCATCGGGCAGCCCGCGCCACAACCCGGTCAGGCCGGGACGGTCCCCTCAACAGTGCCTGGCGCAACGAGTTCCTCTTCGGCACCCTCGGCCCCGGGAATTCCAGGTTCGCTTGGCGTTTCGGCCGCTCAATCACGCAGTGATCTTCTGGCTACCACGCCACGCGTACAGATCGAAACCCCCAAACTGAGCGGTTCCATCTCCCTGATCGGCGGACGATTGGACGATCTGGTCTTAACCGAGCTGCGCGAAACCCTGGAAGAGGGCAGCCCCAACATTGTGTTGCTTTCACCACTGGGTACGGCCGAACCTTACTACGCCAACTTTGGCTGGTCAGTCGGTGACGGCTCCGTCCCAACGCCGGACGCCTCAAGCGTCTGGAGCGCAGATAAAACCACACTCACACCGCAGCAGCCCGTCACACTGAGCTGGGACAACGGTCAGGGCCTGACCTTCCAGAAGACCTTCGAAGTTGACGAGAACTACCTCTTCACGGTTCACCAGCGCGTTGTAAACAATAGCGATCGAGCCTTTACGGCCTCGCCCTACGGCCTGATCAATCGCACGGGAACCCCCGACATCCTCGGTTTCTACATCCTCCACGAGGGACTGGTCGGAGTCCTCAACGAGAACCTGCAGGAAATCGACTACAGCGATGTTCTGGAAGCAGAGAACCGCGTCATCAGTGAGAGCTCGGATGGCGGTTGGCTTGGAATCACGGATAAATACTGGGCCACAGCGCTAATCCCGGACCAATCGGTATCAGTGACAACGCGCTTTACAGGCCAGACCCTGGCCGGCATCGCGTCTTACCAGACCGACTACCTCTATAACGACGGTATCGTGGTCGCGCCGGGCAGTTCCATTGAAACCAGTAACTCACTCTTCGCTGGTGCAAAGGTCGTCACGCAAATTGACGAATACGAGACCGCCCTGGGGGTCAATCATTTCGACAAAATCGTCGACTTCGGCTGGTTCTACTACATCACCAAGCCGTTGTTTTACGCCATTCACTGGCTCAACGAGAAGATCGGCAACTTCGGCGTCGCCATCCTGGTGCTGACGGTTTTCATCAAACTGGCGTTCTTCCCGCTCGCGAACAAGTCCTACAAGGCCATGGCGAAAATGCGGAAGCTGCAGCCGGAGATGCTCGATCTGCGCGAGCGCTTCGGGGAGGACAAGCAACGCCTGAACCAGGAAATGATGGCGCTCTATAAGCGCGAGGGCGCCAACCCCATGTCCGGGTGTTTGCCGATCCTTATTCAGATCCCGGTCTTCTTTGCGCTCTACAAAGTGATGTTTGTCACCATCGAAATGCGCCAGGCGCCGTTCTTTGGGTGGATCAGAGACCTTTCCGCGCCGGACCCGACTTCCATTCTCAACGGCTTTGGCCTCCTGCCCTGGGGTGTGCCGGAACTCGGCCTGCTGAATGTTCTCAACCTGGGTGTCTGGCCGCTGATCATGGGCATCACCATGTTCCTGCAGCAGAAACTCAATCCGCAACCACCCGATCCGATCCAGGCCAAGATCTTCTTGTTCATGCCGGTCATGTTTACCTTCCTGCTGGCCACCTTCCCGGCCGGTCTGGTGATCTACTGGGCATGGAACAACACGCTTTCGATCATTCAACAAGCCGTCATCATGAAGCGGGCCGGCGTTCCCATCGGGAACCCGACCCCTCCAAGCAAGACGTGATCCTGGCAAGATGGCAAAAGATAGCGAGCCTGGTTCGTCCCTCGGCGCAGACGGCGATGGTGAGACCGCGTGGCAAGAAGCTCTTGAGGTCGGCCGACTTCTTTTTGCCAAGGAATGTCAGTTTCTGACAGCGGCGGCCCAGGACGGGCAATTGCCGAACCTGGGCTTCCCCGAGGTCGCCTTTGCCGGCCGCTCCAACGTTGGCAAGTCCAGTCTGGTGAATGCACTTACCGGCCGGAAAACGCTTGCCAGGACATCGCATACGCCGGGACGCACGCAACAGCTCAACTTCTTCGGGCTTGGCGGACGCCTGGTTCTTGTGGATCTCCCGGGCTACGGTTACGCGCGCGCGGCCAAGACCGATGTTAAACGCTGGACCGGTCTGACTCGCGACTACCTCAAGGGCCGGACCGAGTTGCGCAGAGTCTGTCTTCTGATCGATTCGCGGCACAGCCTGAAGGAAAATGACCGCGAGATCATGTCCGAACTCGACGTTGCCGCCGTATCCTATCAAGTCGTATTGACCAAGACGGACAAGCTAAAAGCATCAGGCCTTGCAGCGGTTCTCAAGTCGGTTCAGGCCGAGTTGGCGAAGCGCCCTGCCGCCCACCCGGAGGTGGCCGTCACCTCGTCACACAAGTCGAAAGGCATTGCCGAGTTGCGGGCGATGCTCGCAACACTGGCAGACCCAGCACCGGAACGTTAGACTTCCGCCATGACAAACAAGAGTTTCAGCGATACCAAGAACTGGCTGAGAACCGCCCGGACCATCACCGAGGCTCTGCCCTTCATGCGCCGCTACACGGGCAAGACCTTTGTGATCAAGTACGGCGGGCACGCCATGGGCAACCAGGAACTGGCCGATATCTTCGCCAGCGACATCGTCTTGCTCAAGCAGATCGGCATCAATCCGGTTGTCGTCCATGGTGGCGGACCGCAAATCGGCCAGATGCTCGAACGCCTCAAGGTGCAGAGCGAATTCATTGACGGCTTGCGCGTCACCGACGCCGCGACCGTCGAAATCGTCGAAATGGTGCTTTCCGGCTCGATCAACAAACAGATCGTGAGCGCGATCACCGCAGCAGGTGGAACCGCAATCGGCCTATCGGGTAAGGACGGTGGACTGATACAAGCCACCAAGTTGCGCCGGACGAAGCGAGACGAAGAATCGAATATCGAAAAGATCCTCGATCTGGGTTTCGTCGGGGAACCCAGTCGCGTGAACCCGCAGATTCTGACTTCGCTGGAACGCTCAGGTATGATTCCGGTGATCGCCCCCATCGGCTTGGGCGCCGACGGACAGACCTATAACATCAATGCGGATACAGTCGCGGGTGCCGTTGCCGCTGCGGTAGGCGCATCACGCCTGCTGTTACTGACAGATGTCGCAGGGGTCCTCGACAAAGAGGGTAACCTACTGACCGATCTCAGCACTGAGCGAGTGCGTGAACTCCAACAGGATGGCACGATCTATGGTGGCATGATTCCGAAGCTGGAGACCTGCGTGACTGCTGTTGAGAACGGCGTCGACGCCTCGGTCATCATCGATGGCCGGGTACCACACTCCATGCTTCTGGAAATCTTCACGGACCGAGGCATCGGGACCTTGATCGGCCGGCAATAGACGTCCCGATGCTCTCTCGCATCAACTCTGTCTTACGACGCCTGAAAGAGCTGCAACTGGAATTCTAGCTCGTCGTCGCCCATGGGATAACCGCCGTTGTCCAGCGCATGCACCAGCTGTTTGGGCGGAATGCCGCCAAGCTGTTGCTGGATCTGCATGGCAAAGCGCATGGAACAGTCAGCCTTCCAGGCCAGAGCCGTCACCCCCTTTGCAGAACGAGAAGCCAGAATCTCGCTAACCTGATCCGTCGAGAGCTTGGATCGAACGGCCAGTCCGCAGCGTACCAAACCACGGTCGCCGGAAATCAGGGCTTCGGACAGCGTCTCGTCATCCAGCTTACCTGCCGCATGGAGTTCTTGAGCCCGCTTGAGGGAATCATCCTCGCCGCCTTCTTCCTCTTTAAGCCGACGGGTCATTTCTGCTTCAAGCATCTGCGCCGTCTCTTCATCAAGCCCGGCACGACGCTCGAGGCTTTTCAACAGAGCCTTGGCAACGAAGGTCGCAAGCCGGCAGGTCGCTCTCGGTGACAGCTGTGGACGTTCGACAAGCGGTTTGTGCCAAACCTCAACCTGTGGCGCCTGCTCGACCAACTTATCGAGCATCTCTTCGCGGATCTGCGCGGATTTGTTTTCAAGCAACGCCGTAACCGCACCCCGGTCGTCTGTGGAGACAATTGCATCGGCAACCGCCTCGCCCAAGCCCTGCCGTTGGGAAATCGCACATAAGCGGCCGCTGGCACAGCCACCGTCGATAATCTCAAGAAGATCCTCATCACTGAGGATCGGTGAGAACTGCAGGATCGGATTGGCGACAACATCTTCGACGTCCGCCGCCAGACGCCGGATCACCGCCACGGGCGCATAAGTCGCATCTTTCAAAGTGTCTGCAAGAACCTGACGGACTCGCGTGGTCTGGTCCTGCGCCAGGATATCAAGAACATCGGCAATGTAACGTCCGGCTTTTTCCCGTTGGTCACTGTCCAGCTCAGGACGCAGCGCAGAGATCTTCGAAGCGAGGTCGATCCGTACGGTTTCATCGCTATCTCTGGCGAGAATCAGATCAGCTTGTATCGGCGTCAGGCTGTTTGAAGCAATCTGACGACGGACCTCGGCCGAGGGATCCTCGGCCAGGAAATAGAGGATCTCAGGGCGCACATCGCTTCTTCGCGCAAGATCGAGCCGAACGGAGATGTTTGAATCCTTCGCAAGCTCCTTGGATTCTTCGTATGATATCTGTGTCTGATCGGACACGGCTGCTGCTTTCCCCATCATTCAGTCTCACCAATTGCCGCGGCGACTTCAAATCCGCCCTTTCCCCGCCGCTTCGCAGCATACATGGCGGTATCGGCCCGCTCCGCCAGCGAGTTCAGGCTTTCCTGAGACCCCGGGTCCCATGCTGCAATCCCGAGAGAGAAACCCAAAGGGTGCTCGGGGCTACCGGACTGAGCCTTCAACTGTTCGGATGCCTTGAGCAGTTCCTGGGCTTTGCCTGCCACGGCGTCAGCCGACATATCATCGAAGAACAAGGCGAACTCATCACCGCCAAGACGGGCCGCAACATCCCTGTTGCGGATGTGGGCGCGCAGGATCTCGGTGACGCGCAAAAGAACGTCATCGCCGGCCTGGTGGCCAAAACGGTCGTTCACCTGCTTAAAATTATCCAGATCTATATAAAACAAAGCAGCCGAGCTGCCACGCTTTCGGGCCCAGTCAAAGCGCGCTTCGAGTGCCTCGTTAAAGCTCCGACGGTTGAGCAGACCGGTCAGCGGGTCGGTTGCGGACAGCCGTTCCAACTCCTCCTGCCGGACAAGCTGACGGTTGGCCAGGCCCAACTGGGTGACAACCTCGCGCAAGACGAAAAGATCTTCCGCTTGCCACGCGCGCGTCCCTTCACACCGCCACACGGTTGCGACACCATTCGTCTCGCCCTCATACTGGGTGGCCAAGGACAAGGCGACACCGGTTTCATCTCCGGTTTCCACCTCAACCGCCCCTTTCAGCACCGCTTCGACCTGTGCCGTGAGAATAGCTTCAGGAACCGCTTCACCAGCAACTGCTGCCGCGATCATCCCGCCATCTTCGCTTTTGCTGTGAATGACAGCGCCCGAGGCGGGCAGGGCCGGCAAGAGTGAACTGGCGGCCGTCGCGAGCATGCGGTCCGGTTCGATCTGATCACGCACCATCCGGAGAATATGTCCGAGTAAACGTTCCCGGTGATGGGCTCCGGCGCGCGCCACTTCCTGGCTCCGCAGGTCTGTAACATCCCGGCACAGACCGCGGGCGCCCCCCCAGGCACCCTCTGCAGTCGTCAGCGGCAGGGCGGTCACCAGGAGACAGACGTTTTCTCCGTCCGCGTCACGCACCCAGCATTCCTGCTCGCTGATTGCCGACGTCACACTGAAGGGAGACATCCCCTGCGGATCGGCGAGCAAGGATCTCCCGGATTTCCCCGCAATCTCAGATGCCGCATAGCCAAGAGCGCCACGCGGCGAGACGAAGGTGAAGTCTCCGTCTGCATCGGTCTCCCAGGAAAAGTCGGATGAGATCTCCACCAGATCTTTATAACGCTGCCGCGATTCAACCAATGCCGCACGCAGGCTGCGTTCCAGCGTGACATCACGGCCCAGCAGCAGAGCCGCCGCACCTTCAACCCAGGGCAGAACCGCAACGTCCAAGGCCTGCTCTACGGGTGCGTCACCCCCCGATGATTGCCCGCGGCCCGTCGCTCCGTCTCCGGCCGCCGAGATACCGCCCGCGGCCTCGACGTCATCGAGGCCCGCAAATTGTGGGCGGGAGCGCACGAGAAGTGGGTTCACCTGCGCGGACTTTCCGTAAAGCGCGGCTTCGATCGCCGCGAGAAGCTCTTGAGGGGGGTCACTGCGCAGCAACCCCGCAAGTGCCGCAGCGTCAGCATTCGCGCCCAGAACCAAACCATTCCGACCGACCACCATGGCGGCACCGGGGTAACTCTCGAAGGGGCCGCCAGGTGCGAAAAGAGCGAGATCGGCAAAGCTGCCCGGCGAGCGTTTGTCCTGCTCATCTGGTGCCGGCTGCTGTGAAACCGCTAAAGGCTGTGTTTTCGCCATAATCGAACGCTCATCCTGAGAAACCAACTGTGCAACAATTTGTGCCGGAGCCGATACCTTCAGCTCAGGTTCGAAACACTGCCGTAATCACGTTAACAGCCACTTAAATCCAATGTTTTGGCACAAACAAAACGCCCCGGGATTCATTGAATGCGAGATAATTAAGTTGTTTAAAAATAATGAGTTATGAGATTCACGGCGGAAATCGAATACCAGTTATGCGACTTTTCCTTTTCTATCGGACCACGGCGAACCCGACTAATACGCAGAACTCACGGAAAGATAGTAAATGCAAACTTCGTTGCTATCGTTGCGGAAAACGGACCTGCAGTCACTCGCAAAGGAGACGCTGTCGCCTGAGTCGAGTTGAAAAATTCGCCCGTCCAGAATCAGAGTGAGCGCCCCATCTTCAACAGTGAGATTAGCCCGAAAACCCTTACGCCGAAGCCCAAATTCGCCTGCTTCCACACCGGGTTCAAGGCGCGTACGGGTCATCTCGAACTCGACCCCAGGAAGGGCGGGCGACAGCAGCCTGCGCACCCAACCTGACCCATCGCGTACAACTGCCTGCTCGACACGGCGCAACAGGATCACACGAGCTGGAGCCTCATCTTCGATCAAGCGGTCGATTGACGTCTTCAATGCTTGCGCAATTTGATGCAGGATCTGGATTGAGGCAACTTTGTCGCCCCGCTCCACGGCCGATAGCATACTCACGCTTACAGACGCCTGCCCCGAAAGGTCCTTAAGAGAAAACCCACGTGACAAACGGAGACTTCTTACCCGTTCTCCAAGCTCCGCAACATCGAGTATTTCAGCCATTTAATCCAAAAATTCTCTATAGTAGATTTTTTACGCGATAATGGAATTTAACTTAAATTGATAAAACCAGCCAGCATTAAGGATCACTTCTAGTGCCAAGGGCCCGGAGAAAACTCTGGCCCTACGGTCGGCGCAGCGCCGCCGGCTATCGCGAGGCAGAGCTCCAAGCCCTCCGCGGACCACACCCCTCGCCCCCTTCCATGGGTCACAACAATGGCCCACCGTTGGACCAATCGAACGCTTGGGCAAAAGTCTGCTGGAAGAAGGCCAAGGAGAAGGTCTGGAAGTCACCACCGATCGAGGTTGTCCGGATGCGAATAAAGCGCGCCAGGGAGCTTGGCATGACTTATCGCGAATACACCTTGGAGATTTTGGAACGCGGGCGCTACCTATAGCCGATGTGCGCCCCTATCTTTAATGGCCAGCCCCGAGTTTGACGAGAGCGTTATGATCAGCCATTCCAAACCCCAAAGCCTCCCGGACGGCGATATCCAAAAAGATGCGGTATCCCTCTCACACATCGACACCTGGATTTTCGACCTGGACAACACGCTTTATCCGGAATCCTCCAGTCTTTTCGATCAAGTCGACCGGCGGATGGGATTGTTTGTGGAAGAGCTTCTGGACTTGGACCCTGTGAGCGCGCGCGCACTTCAGAAGCAGTATTTTCGCGAGCATGGCACGACCCTGCGCGGCTTGATGACGCTCCATGACATAGATCCGCAGAGCTACCTCGAGTTCGTGCATGAGATCGACGTTTCCGGAATCACTCCCAACCGCGAGCTTGATCACGCTCTGAGCCGCTTGCCGGGACGCAAGGTTATCTTCACCAACGCATCGGTGCCGCACGCCCTGAACGTCATGAACCAGCTTGGCGTTGCCACGCACTTCAGCGACATCTACGACATTGCCCGCGCCAACTTCCTGCCCAAACCGGCCCGTGAGACATACGAGGATTTCACTTCAAGCCTGCAGGTTGACCCGTCGAAAGCGATCTTTTTCGAGGATACGGCCCGGAATCTCGAGCCTGCTGCGGCCATGGGCATGACAACGGTTTGGCTGGAAACCTATAGCAACGGCAGCGCGCGCGGCGCAGAGAACGACTATGTGCACTATCGAACAAATGACCTTGTCAACTGGCTGACTTCGATCGCTTTAGATCCGGCTACAGAGTGAACTAACAGTCTCTTGGTTATGTGCCGGTTGACGCCATCACCAGCGTCCGTGTCTTCCCCTGTTCTCCGCTGAAATCCGGCTCCGGAGCGGCAGCCAGAGTCATTGACAGAACCCGGCCCCTCGCGCATCTTCCCACGGCTCGATTCAGGCGCTTAACCAAGGTGCCCGGACCCGGCGCCGTTTAGGACCTTCACGCTATGGAAATGTTATGAACGCCTCTGACCTGCAAACCGCCATCGATGCCGCCTGGGACAACCGCGACCAGATCTCGACCACGACAACCGGCGAAGTCCGTGACGCCGTAAGTGAAGCTCTGAATGGCCTGGATGCCGGCACCTATCGCGTCGCCGAGAAGAACGCCGAGGGATGGCAGGTCAATCAATGGCTGAAGAAAGCCGTCCTGTTGTCGTTCCGTCTCAACGACATGAGCCCGATCCCAGGCGGACCGGGTCAAGCCACCAACTGGTGGGATAAGGTTCCATCCAAGTTCGAAGGCTGGGGTGAAAACCGCTTCCGGGAGGCAGGCTTCCGCGCGGTACCCAACTGTACCGTCCGCCATTCCGCCTACATCGCGCCAGGTGTCGTACTGATGCCCAGCTTCGTGAATCTGGGCGCGCACGTCGATAGTGGCACCATGGTTGATACTTGGGCCACGGTCGGCTCCTGCGCGCAGATCGGTAAGAACGTCCACCTCTCGGGCGGCGCCGGAATCGGTGGTGTCCTGGAACCCCTTCAGGCCGGACCGGTGATTATCGAAGACAACTGCTTTATCGGTGCCCGTTCCGAGGTGGTTGAAGGCGTCGTGGTCGAAGAAGGTTCGGTTCTTTCGATGGGCGTCTTTATCGGCGCATCAACCAAGATTATCAATCGGACAACCGGCGAGATCCACATGGGCCGGGTGCCGGCCTATTCCGTCGTCGTGCCTGGCGCTCTTCCCGGCAAACCGCTTCCCGACGGCACGCCTGGTCCCAGCCTTTACTGCGCGGTCATCATCAAGCAGGTCGATGAGCGGACCAGGTCAAAGACCTCCATCAACGATCTATTGCGCGATTGATCGGCGGCAGGATAGATCGCGAGACATGACAGCTATTCTCAACGTCATTGAACTCAGTCAGCAATTGATCCGCTGCCCTTCAATCACGCCGGTCGAAGGCGGCGCGCTGACGCTTCTTGAGAACATTCTTACGGGTCTAGGCTTTACCTGTCACCGTATGACATTCTCGGATGAGGGCACACCCGACGTTGAGAACCTCTATGCCCGCCTTGGCAACAGCGGTCCCAACTTCTGTTACGCGGGTCATACCGATGTGGTCCCGGTCGGCGACGCTGCTGCCTGGAAAGTCGATCCTTTCGGTGGCGAGATTATCGACGGCGTGCTTTACGGACGCGGTGCCGTCGACATGAAAGGCTCCATCGCCTGCTTCGTCACGGCACTCTCTTCTTTCCTCGAGAGTCGGGGTCGCGATTTTGGTGGCTCGATCAGCCTGCTGATCACCGGCGACGAGGAAGACGTCAGCATCAACGGCACCCGTAAGGTCCTGCAGTGGATGGCGGCCCAAGGCGAAAAGCTTGATTGTTGCCTCGTCGGCGAGCCGACCAGCAATGCGCGCCTTGGCGATATGATTAAGATCGGCCGGCGCGGCAGCATGAACGGCACCTTGACGGTCCATGGCACCCAGGGTCACACCGCCTATCCTCAACTGGCCGACAATCCGATCCACAGTCTCGTGCGCATGCTGCATGCGATATCGACGGATCCGCTTGATAGCGGCAGCGAGCATTTTCCGCCGACCAGCCTGCAAATCACTTCCGTCGATGTCGGCAATCCGGTGACGAACGTCATTCCGGCCGATGCCAGGGCCATGTTCAATATCCGCTTCAACGATCTTTACAGCAGCAAGGGCGTGCTGGATTGGGTACGTGAACGCTTGGACAGGGTCGGCGGCCGTTACGACCTCAACTTTAAAGTTTCAGGCGAGTCCTTCCTCTCCGAGCCCGGTCCCTTCAGCGACCTTGTCGTCAGCTCTGTCGCGAACATCACACAACTGACACCCGAACTCGGCACCACGGGTGGCACCTCGGACGCGCGCTTTATCAAGGATTTCTGCCCGGTCGCCGAGTTGGGGCTCTTGAACGACACGGCCCATAAAGTCGACGAGCAGGTTCCGCTTTCCGACCTTACACAACTGGAAGCGATCTACGGCGGAATACTGGAAGGTTATTTCAAGGCATGAAGCCCTCTTCAACAGAGGTTGGAACCGCGCTCTACGGCGCCTGGCGGCTGATGCGGTTTGATTCGAAGGCCGTGAGCTACTTCGACAAGAGCGTCGACGGCTTTTGGAAATCCTTCTACGCGGCGATCTTCTGGGTGCCGGTCATGACGATCGTATCCTTCATCTTTGCACCGCAACTGCCCGTCAATCTATTGAGCATTCTCAGCATGCTCATGAGCAACATCGCCTACCTTTTCGTCTTCCCGCTGATTTTCATGGGCGTATGCAACGTCATAGGATGGGAGAAGAATTTTATCGGCTGTATCGTCGCGCTGAATTGGACAAGAGTGTTTTACGTTTGTCTTCTTTTGCCCGTCGGTCTTATTTTCTCCACCATCCTCGCAGACGCGGGAGATAGCTCGTCCGTGGGGCTCGTCACACCGGGTGAAGCAGTAAACCAGCCACCCGGATTTCTGCTACTCATCTTCCTGGGGTTGGCGCTCTATGCGCTCGCCTACGAAGTTTTCATCTACAGCCGAAGCCTGGAAATCTCACTTCCCGCGGGTTTTGGTGCGGTCGTCATTGAGATGATGATCGCGCTGGTATGGAGCCTGACGCATTCTATTATCATGGCCGTGACCGGTGGCATGTCCGGCGCCGGCGGCTGAAGTAACTCCAGCATTTTCTGCGGCACGCACGATGCACCGGAATTAGAGAGCCTTTGAAGTCAGAAATCTAATTCCGTAGGCGCCAGGCTTCGTAAATCACCAAACTGGAAATCCCGCAGGCGGCGACCGTAATCGCCATAGGATAGGCAGTACCGTCGTAGAAGATGTTGATCGCTGCGGCGCCCAAGGCCGCGCCGCCCATCTCGATCGCGCTCAAGAGTGCCGAGGCGAGGCCGACACCGGTTCCCGCAGCTGCAAGAGCCCGCATCGGTGCCGTGACGAAGATAAAGGCAAGACCCAACCCGAAAAACGACATGGCGCCAGCCAAGGCAAGCGGGGTTTCCAGATCCATCTGAAGCAGCAGAGGAAGAAGACCGCCTCCCAAGGCCATGAGGACGAGGCTCGCCCGAAGAAGCCACTCACTTGGGACTTTCTCTATAACGCGATTGGCAATCAGGTTCCCGACAAAGTAAGCCCCAACGACAATGGCCTGATAATATCCATAGTTCTGCGGTTTCACGCCAAGACGGTCGATCAGGACAAAGGGCGCAGCGGCAATAAAGGCGAAAAGGCCGCCGAGTGAGAGCGCCAAAACGACGACGTAAATCATGTAGTCCGGCTTTCGCAAAAGGCCCAGGTACGCGTAGAACAGCCGGCTTGGCCGCAGGGCATTGCGATCGGGGGTCGTCGTCTCGGAAAGATACCGCCAGATCAGGAACGTAATCAGGGCTATAAGAATAGACAGCAGTAGAAAGTTTGCCCGCCATCCGAACCAGACGAAAATATAGCCGCCGATCAAAGGGCCGATCGCAGGCGCAACGGATATGGACATCCCATAGACCCCGAGCATCTTTGCGGCCTTGATGTCATCGTAGAGATCGCGAATGACTGCCAGGATCAGAACCGCCTCGGCGCTCGCCGCAGCCCCTTGCAGCGCGCGCGCGGCCACCAGCTGTCCGATGGATTGCGCGCCGGCGCAGGCCAGAGTTGCCAGGAGGAAACCGATCATGCCGATCAGCAGAATGGGACGGCGGCCAAAACGGTCAGACAAAGGGCCGTGGATCAACTGCGCCAGCGCAAATCCCGCCAGATTCAAACTCATGGTCAGCTGCACGCTCTGGGCGTTGGTCGAAAAGTAGTCAGGTAGAGACGGTAGAGAGGGCAGATATAGATCCGTTGAGAGGACGCTGCAGAAACTTGCCGAAATCAGGACCACCGGGATCATCAGCGCCGTAAAGCGGTCAAACTGAGGCGCTCCCGGGCGCTGGCCGCTCATCCGGCCTCAGCCCCAAATCCAGACTTCATTCGAACGTCACCCCGACAAAATAGAGCCCGTGGGCCGGCGCCGTCGGTCCGGCTGCAGAACGGTCGCAGGCCTCCAGCGCCGCTCGAAAGTCGTCGGTATTCCACTTGCCCTCACCCACCAGTTTGAGGGTCCCCACGATGTTGCGCACCTGATGATGCAGAAAGGACTTCGCGGCAACTGTGACGTGGATCTCTTCGCCATCCCGTGCGACCGAAATCTCGTCCAGAGTCTTCATTGGAGAATTGGCCTGGCACTGACTGGCCCGGAATGAACTAAAATCATGATGACCGACCAAACACTGAGCCGCCGCATGCATCGCGTCGGCATCTAGGGACACCGGCACGAACCAGGCCAGCCCTTCATCCAAAGCCAACGGTGCACGACGGTTCACGATCCGATAGCGGTAACGGCGACCGATTGCTGAAAACCGGGCGTGAAAATCTTCCGCGACAGCTTCCGCCCGAAGAACCGCAACCCTCACGTCCCGCAGATGCGCGTTGAGGGCTTTGCAGACCGTATTGGCGTCGGTGTCTTTGGAGATATCCAGTGTCACCACCTGCCCCAGCGCGTGAACCCCGGCATCCGTACGACCCGAAGCCGAGGCCACGACCGTCTCTCCGCAAAAGTCTTTAACCGCCTGCTCAATAGAGGCCTGCACGCTAGGTCCATTATCCTGACGCTGCCAACCAACGAAGTCGCCGCCGTGATATTCGACCACAAGCTTATAGCGGGTCATGGACTCTTGCCTTGAAGCAAGTCGGTCCCAGCTGGAAGCGCAAAGCCGTTCAGAAAGTCCTTCGCCGGCATGGCCCCCTTTCCCGGGCGTTGAAGCCTGAGCAGACGCAAAGCCCCCTCACCGCAGGCAACAGTCAGCGCGTCGTCCAAAACCAACCCTGCCGGCCCTGACGTCTCCACCGCTTCCACTTCGAGCAGTTTGATGCGATCTTTCCCCAGCGGGAAAAACGCTCCAGGCCATGGGGTAAAGGCGCGCACCTGCCGCGCCAGTTCAACGGCCGGACGGTGCCAGTCGATCTGACTTTCGGACTTCTCCAGTTTGGCGGCATATGTCACGCCCTGGTCGGGCTGCGGTGTGGCTTCAAGTTCTCTCGCCGCAACCCCGCGCAGGGCGTCGACGATCAGTTTCCCGCCCAGTTCGGCAAGACGGTCGTGCAGATCGGACGCGGTGGTTTGATCGGTGATCTGCAGGCGCTCGCTGCAAAGCGTCCCACCTGTATCCAGGCCCTCATCCATCTGCATGATGGTCACGCCGCTCTCTTTATCACCGGCGAGAATCGCCCGCTGGATTGGCGCGGCGCCACGCCAGCGCGGCAAAAGGGAAGCATGGACGTTCAGGCATCCGAGCCGCGGAGCTTCAAGAATGGCTTTGGGCAAAATCAGCCCGTAAGCAGCGACGACAGCCACGTCCAGGTTCAGGGCCGCGAAGGCGGCCTGCTCCTGTTCGCTCTTAAGGCTTTTCGGGGTTCGAACCTCCCACCCTTGTGCGGCGGCATAGGCATGGACCGGGGATGGGCGTTCCTTGTGGCCCCGTCCGGCAGGACGCGGCGGTTGCGAGTAAACGGCAGCAATCTCGTGTCCGGCCTCAGCCAGAGCCCGCAGGCTCGAGACCGCAAAGTCGGGCGTTCCCATAAAGGCTAGTCTCAGCCGCGTCATTACTTTTCCCTGAATCGCGAAGATAACGCCTGCCGCGCCGCAGGTTTACAGGCGCAGCGCGCAGGTCCTTCTTTATCAGGGAGTCGCGATGCTAGGCAATCCCGGCCGCCGCATAGTGGCTATGCCGTCCAGCCGATTGCAGCTCAAAGATCAGCCGACCTTCTCAAGCTCCGAGGGCGTAGCCGCTTTGCGGGCCTTCAGCAATTTACGGAGGATCATGTTCCGCTTCAGAGCCGAGATGTGATCGACGAAGAGAATACCCTCGAGATGATCCATTTCATGTTGAATGCAGGTCGCCAGGAGGCCTTCGGCGGCAAGTTCCTGATTCTGGCCCTGATCATCCAGATACGCCACCTTGATTTCGGCGGGACGCACCACTTCGGCATAGTGCTCTGGCAAGGAAAGACAGCCCTCGTCATAGCTCGCATCGTGATCCGACACCCAGGTCAGTTCGGGATTGACCATCTTAAGCGGTGCCTTCTCCTCGTCATCATGCGATACGTCGACCACGATGACGCGCCGTAAGTCTCCGACCTGCGGAGCCGCCAGACCGATGCCCGGTGCCCTGTACATGGTCTCGAGCATGTCATCGAGCAGTTTGCGGATCTCATCGTCCACCTGCTCAACGGGTGCGCAAACCTGTTTCAGCCGTGGGTCAGGGGCGGTAATGATGGGCAAAAGAGCCATAATCGATCTTCACATCAAATCGTTTGAATTGAGACTAACCCTTAGGTATTGCGGCGAGGTAAAGGCGTCAAGGCACTTTAGCGCTGAAATTCACCGCCGGCCGGGCCGATTATCGAGGTAAATCCACAAAAAGTCGTCAATGGCAGACCTGCCCCGAAAGCGGTGAAAGTGTTAACCTGAACCCTGCCGGATTCGATCAAGTGCGGTGTGTTCCCTCTGCGAATAGCTTGCAGAACGAAACAGAAACATAGAGACTGACTGATATAACTCCGCTTGGAATGGATATGGACCTTACTCTCGTCGCCCTCGTCATCGCCGCCCTGGCGGTCGCCGCTCTTTGTTTCTGCGTTTTCGCGATGATCTCGATGCGTAAAGCGACGGAGAGAGAAAATCGCGACGGCGTCGAGTTCACCGGACGGATCAGCCAACTGACCGAAACCCTTGCAGCTACCCAGGCCCAGACGGCCGATCGTTTCCAGGCCCAGGAACGGGCCATTGGCAAACTCCTGGAGGAACGTCTTGGCGACCTGACCAAACGGGTCGGGGATCGCCTGCAGGATCATGCCACGCGGAACCAAACCGTCCTCGGCGCTTTGGGCGAGCGCCTCGCGGTTATCGATCAGGCCCAGAAGAACATCACAGAGCTCTCGTCTCAGGTGGTCGGACTGCAGGACATCCTGGCCAATAAACAGGCGCGCGGCGCTTTCGGCGAAGTCCAGCTCTCGGATATCGTCACCTCGATCCTGCCGCCCTCAGCCTACAGCTTTCAGACGACAGTTGGCGAAAACCGGCGCGTCGACTGCCTGCTGCACCTGCCAAATCCGCCGGGATCGATCGCGATTGACTCAAAGTTTCCGCTGGAAAGCTATCAGGCTCTACAAGAGGCGAAAGACGACGCGGCATCGCTTCAGGCGCGCCGGACCTTTGTCACGGATGTGCGCAAGCATGTAAAAGACATCGCCGAACGTTACATCGTGGCTGGTGAAACTGCCGAATCCGCCCTGATGTTCCTGCCGAGCGAAGCGGTCTACGCCGAGCTGCACGCCAACTTCCGAAACGTCGTCGAGGATTCCTACAGGGCGCGCGTCTGGATCGTCTCTCCGACAACGCTCATGGCGACCCTGAACACCGTACGCGCTGTTATGAAAGATGTACGTATGCGAGAGCAGGCCGGAGTTATCCAGTCAGAAGTTCAGAAGATGATGCTGGACGTCGGGCGCCTGGATGACCGTGTCGACAAGCTGCAGCGGCATTTCCAGCAGGCGGACCGGGATATTCGCGACATCCGAACGTCTGCGGAGAAGATCACCAAGCGCGGCGAACGGATCGAGGAACTGCAGCTTGAGGACGCCGAAGACGATGCGGCGGAACTTCCGCCACCGGCCCAACCGAGACTGGTCGTCGATTAGTCCTCTTCAGGCCGGCAACACGACCCCGAACGACTTTGAGAGACCCTTGCGGCCTGCGTCTGTGATCACCACACTGCGGCTGCCCACCCTGGTCTTGAGCCAGCCCTTCGTCTCGCAACGCGCGAGAAAAGCCGCGCCAAGCGCGCCGCCGATATGGGCCCTCCGTTCGCTCCAATCGAGACACCGCCGCGCAAAGGCGCGCCGCTTCCCGCGCAGGCTTTCGACCTCGACTCCAAAACTCTTCAGAGCGGCAATCCCCCTGTCGCTGACCTCGAAATCAGTACCGCCCTCGGTCAGGTAACCGAGCTCGACGAAGCGCTCGACAACAGCTACCGCGACCTGTCCGGCAAGGTGATCGTAGCAGGTGCGGGCAAAGCGCATGGCTTCATCACGCGGTCCCGTCGGGCGATGGCGGGGCGCGCCCTGCTGCGCAACGACGGAGATCGCTTCAATTGCCTCCGCGATCTCGGGGCCGGCCAGGCGAAAGTAGCGATGGCGGCCCTGACGCTCGACAGCCAGCATGTTGGCTTCCTTAAGTTTCGCGAGATGACCGCTCGCCGTTTGCGGGGTCACGCCGGCAACATGAGCAAGCTCGGTCGCCGTCAACGCGCGGCCATCCATGAGCGCTGAGAGCATATTGGCGCGCGCGGGATCACCGATCAGCGCCGCCGCCTCCGCAATGTAAGGACCTTCAACCATACTACGATGTTAACCGAAGCGTTGTTGATAGACAAGCATACGCCGGGCAAGCAGAGTGAGAGCAGGGAATGAAAGAGGGGCAATGGAATGACACTGACGGAATGGCTCACGTTTGCTGCAATTTGGACCGTTCTGAGCTTGCCGCTCGGCCCCAACGCCATCAACTGCATGACATCCGGAGTATCTAACGGCACGCGCCGGGCTCTGTGGAGCGTGCTGGGCATCGCCATCGCGGGCCTTACCCACATGACAATTGCGGTACTGGGTCTCGGTACGCTGCTGCTGGCCTACGCGGAATTGTACCTCGCGCTCAAATGGCTGGGCATTGCCTACCTGAGCTGGCTCGGCATCTCACTTTGGCGGAAGCCTGCCAAGCTATCGGCCTTTGGATCGCGGGAAATGGAACCTGCCGTTCTTTTGGTGCGCCGTGGCTTCACCATCTCCATGAGCAATCCCAAGGCAATCCTCAGCTATATGGCGGCTTTCCCGCAATTCATCGATCCGGGCAGTCCAATGGCGCCGCAATTGCTCGTGGTCGTGCCCACAGCGATCGTAATTCTTGTTGCGGTTTACGGTGGTTACACGGCGGCTGGCGGCGGCCTGGCGCGAGTCCTCACGTCCGTCACCCGCCTGCAGCTCTTCAACCGCGTGGCAGGCGGTTTTTACCTCGCGATTGCAGGCCTGCTCGCCGTCACCGATACACGCCGCGCGTAGTATTACTGGCGGCTGACGCGCACCCGGTAGGTTAAAGCGGTGGACCCTCCGGCCGGAACCTCCAGCTTCCAGACCACCTGGTTCGCGGTCTCTTTCTCGTGCGGGCTGGTCTCCGTCAGCATCTTCCAGCCCTGCGGAAAGAAGCCGGCGACCTCGACGCTGACCGCGTCGTCCTTTGCGTTCTCCACCACGATTTCCTGCTCGGATTCGTAGGTATCGCGGGAGATCCGGTCCACGGCGGTGTGTTTGGCGCGCGCCGTGATATCGAAGGCATCGCCAAGGCGGAGTTCCGCTTTCTCGCCTTCAGGCGTGTGGCTCAGACTGTCTTCGCCAAGAAACAGGCTGCCAGCCTGGTCCGCCTGATAAACCCTGACGATCCCCGCCGGCAGGGGCAGGCCAAGGCCGGTCTCCTCGCCGTTTTCGATCTCCAGAGCGATCGACGCATTGACGGGTCCAATCTCGTTGGCGCCCCCATGGGCACTGGCCAGGCCGTCGAAGCGATAGCTTTTGGCGACAGCTACAGCATCGGCAGACAAAAGACTGATCTGCTTGGTTTCCCGTGCACCGATCGCAACCGGCCTCGCAAGATCGTAAACATAGCGGTCACTTACCGACTGCGGTGCCGACATATCGGCTTCGGCAGCACCGGCAAACTTAGCCTCCGATCTCATCATCATTGCAGGCGATGAATCCGCCGGCGCGCGGGTCCGCAGGTTTACCTGCCCGGCCACCAGGCGCAGGGCGGCGTCCTCGAACCGCGACGTCGTGTTGTTCCTGAGGGTCACCATGGCCGAGAGATCGAGCCGGTCTTCCGCCTCGTTCAACTCCGCGACGTAATCGGCACTCCAGGACAATCCGCCCGTCAAATACCGCAAGGCCAGCTCACTTTCGCCGCCCGCTTCGCTGTCGATCGCCATGACCAGCGTCGGCTTCTCCCGCAGGCCTTCCGGGATATTGTCAAAGACCAGCCGTCCGGGCACGGAAGTCTCAATCCGATCTCCGATCTGAAGCACGATGCCCTGGGAAATGGAGATCAGACGCGCGGTAACCAGGGTTTCTTCACCGGTGGTCGGATGGGTCCGGATAACACGTACGTCCTCTCCAACCGAGGCTTCCAGAAGCCTCTGCTGGGAGACCAAGTTTGCATCAAAGCTTTGTTCCAGAACCCGAAAGCCCTCACCCCCGATACGCGCCGTTTGAGGGAGCAGGCTGGCTGGCAGGCCTACAATGGCCAGCTTGCTCTGTCCGCTTGGCAAGTCAATCCGCCGGGTTTCACTGATCAGCGCCAGATCCTGATTGTAGACTGTCAGAGATACAGCGCTACGCGCGTCCTCGCCGACCTTCACCTCACCTGCGAGAGACGCCGCGGCCAAGGTCGTCGCCAAGGCACCCGCTACGGCACCTGTAATACCAGCCCGGCGCACTGAAGTCATAATGCCTGTCATGAAAATCTCCAAAGTTGTAATTCGCGAGGGAACCTGCGCAAGGATTGTGGCAGAAGCGCGGCAGTGTTATGAGAAAATGATCATCGCGGCGAAAGTGGCCTGAAGCGAAGATTAACCCGCCGGACGTCGCGCCTGTAGTGCCGCGGTCAGGGTGCCGTCATCAAGGTAATCAAGCTCCCCGCCCACGGGCACGCCATGGGCCAAACGGGAAATCTTTACGTTGCTGCCGGCCAGGGTCTCGGCGACGTAATGCCCTGTCGTCTGGCCGTCCACTGTGGCTCCGAGTGCCAAGATAATCTCGGTCACACCGCCCTCGATCACGCGTCCGCGCAGAGATCCGATATTCAGCTGCTCCGGTCCACGTCCATCCAACGCGGAGAGCGTTCCTCCAATCACATGATAGCGTCCCTTGAAGGCGCCACTGCGCTCAAGCGCCCACAGATCGCCAACTTCTTCAACCACACAAATTACCGTTGCGTCGCGCTTGGGATCGTTGCAAATCTCGCAAGGATCGCTGGTGTCCAGATTGCCGCAGTTCGAACAGGTTTGGATATTATCAGCCGCCCGCTGAATCGCAGTCCCCAACGGCAGCATCAGAGCTTCGCGCTTCTTGATCAGATGAAGCGCGGCCCGCCGCGCGGAACGTGGCCCCATGCCCGGCAGGCGGGCCAGAAGCTGGATCAGACGCTCGATATCGTTTTGTGCCATGAAGGACGCCGCAAGTGAGGTGGCCGCTGAAACTTCCCGGTGTCAGGGATCAGAACGGGAGTTTAAAGCCCTCTGGAAGGTTCAATCCACCGGTCATGTCTTTCATCTTTTCAGCGACTTCGGCTTCGACCTTTTGCTTGGCGTCGTTGCTTGCCGCAACAATCAGGTCCTCCAGAACCTCCGGATCATTGGGATCAATGAGAGCGGGATCGATTTTGACAGAGCGCATCTCGCTCTTGCCGTTCAGGGTCACGCGCACCATGCCGCCGCCCGCCACACCCGTGACTTCCAACTCAACCAGCTTTTCCTGCATTTCCGTCATTTTGGATTGCATCTGCTGCGCTTGTTTCATCATCTGAGCGAGGTTTTTCATATCACTTCCTATTCATCGATCGAGAGGTCGTCATCGATCGGGAGATCGTCAAGATCTGAGGCTTCATCGCCATGCCGCGGCGTGAAGTTCTCCTCAGGCGTAACCATGGTTCCGTTGCGGCGGGCAACCACCTTAGCGCCAGGGAAGGTGCCCATGACGGCTTTAACCAGGGGATCTTCCATCGCGACGGCGGTCAGGTTTGCTTCCAGCGTATCCTGCTGATTGCGGATAGATGGCGCTCCTGCTTTGCTGGAGACACTGACCATCCAGCGCCGACCGGTCCAATCCTGTAAAAGATTACCAAGACGGTTGGCCAAGTCGCGTGGTGCATCGTCATTGGGACGGAACTCGATCGCGCCCTCAGCGAAGCTGACCAGGTGCACGTCGTTGATCAAATGAGCGGCGATAATGGCCTCACGCCGGCTACGGGCCAGCTCAATCACCTCCGCAAAGGATTTAGGGCTCGGCAAGACCGGTTCTGTTGGAGACGGCGCGGCATTCGGCTGAGGCTCTTCAGGAGAGGATTTTGCCGCCGTTTCGGGCCTCTCCTGCGCTTCCGGCTCTATGGCGCGCAGCATGGCCGTGCCGGTTCCATGATGACTGGTCACAACCTGCGCAGGTTGCACAGCTTCCTGCGGACGCTGTTGCGGGGGCGAAGCCGTGCCGCCGCGCATTCCGGCCCCCGCCTGAGGTAAAGGCGCTGAAGCGCCCGCACTGCCGGGAGCGGCTGCTGTATTCTGGGGATTCGACTGCAACTGCTTTATCAGATCACCGGGCGTCGGCAGCTCGCTGGCATACGCGAGGCGGATCAGGATCATCTCGGTTGCCTGTAAAGGATTGGGCGCGTTTTGCACTTCCCCCAGGCCCTTGAGCAGGATTTGCCAGGTCCGGGTCAACACGGGCATCGAGAGCTTCTCTGCCAATTCCTTGCCGCGTCGGCGCTCCGCTTCCGGCACGCCGGCCGCATTGAGGCTCTCCGGCGTCAGGCGCGCGCGGGTCAGGAAGTGGGTGAAATCCATCAGATCCTGCAGGACCACCGCTGGGTCGGCCCCCGACGCATACAAATCCTGCAGGGTTCCAAGCGCCTCGGGGGTCGCGCCGCGCATGAGGGAATCGAAGAGATCCAGCACCCGCGTCCGGTCTGCAAGTCCCAACATGTCGCGGACCTGGCCGGCATCGATCTTCCGCCCACCCAGAGCTATCGCCTGATCCAGCAGCGAAAGGCCGTCACGGACCGAGCCATCGGCAGCGCGGGCCAGCATGCCCAACGCCTCATCATCGATCTCGACGGTTTCAGCTTTGGCGATCCGCGAAAAGTGGGCTGCGAGGGTATCGTGTTCGACGCGCCGCAGATCAAAACGCTGGCAGCGTGAAAGCACCGTCACTGGCACTTTGCGGATCTCGGTGGTCGCAAAAATGAAGATAACGTGCTCTGGCGGCTCCTCCAGAGTCTTCAACAAAGCATTGAAGGCATTGTTGGAGAGCATGTGCACTTCGTCGATGATGTAGACCTTCATGCGCGCTGAAACCGGGCGGTAGCGCACACCTTCGATCAATTCGCGGATATCCGCCACACCGGTGCGGCTGGCGGCGTCCATCTCGATCACATCGACATGGCGGTCCTGGGCGATTGAAACACAGAACTCACATTTCCCGCAGGGTTGCGGGGTCGGACCACCATTGCCATCCGCGCCGATGCAGTTCAGGGCCCGGGCGATAATGCGAGCCGTGGTGGTTTTCCCGACTCCGCGCACACCGGTCAAAATGAAGGCATGTGCCATGCGGCCGGTCTCGATCGCATTTGTCAGCGTCCGGACAAGCGCTTCCTGGCCAATCAGATCGTCGAAATTCGTGGGGCGGTATTTTCGGGCGAGAACGCGATAAGGATCAGCGTTTGCAGGAGGATCAGACTCACCGTTTGTCTGAGAATCAGCCGGCGCAACTGATGTCTCCAGTGTTGAATTCTCGACTGTCGGTTGATCCGTCATCTTTGAGCGCTCGAAAACTGCGGCACCAAAGTCGGGTGCTCTCCCCGTTCATGCTCTCTCAGGCTTGTTATTTGCGCGGAAAACTGCGGCATTACCTGATGAGGCGGGAGGCTGAACCGGCGACCCGGGCCAATCTCGTTACGGCTGCTTCCTTCCGGACCTGACCGGGTTGGCGAGCGGTCCGTCCGCGGCCAACCTCCCTGTCGGACTATATCAATCTTCTCGGCCTCCAAGGCAAGTGATTTAGATGTGGATTTTTGCAAATACTCGTTTCCAGGCCGGTTAACGGGGGTGTCAGCGGTAACACCAAAGCTTCTGATCCTCGTCCTACATTAGGTATCCGGCATCCAGGGCATGTCGGTCGGGCCGATATCGAGCCCCTGTTGAGAGAAAAGCGTCGTCAGCTGCCCCCGGTGATGGGTCTGATGGTTGAACATATGGAGGACCAGTTGCCATGCCACCTGACTGCGCGTTTTGCCGTCCGAACCGCTGGTCCAGGTCAGGCTTCCCTCCAACCAGGGCCTCCCGAGTCCGGACGTCCAATCCAGAATATCCCGATCCATCTCGGTCCGTGCTGCGCGCAAGGCCTCGAAATCCTCGTAAAGATCGACACCCATGGGTTTGATCTCGTAGTCGCGACCGGTGAAACGCCCCATCCAGGCCCGGTCGCCGAACAAGATGTGGTTGAGCGTACTGTGAATCGACTTGAAAAAAGCACCCTGATCGCGCTTGCGCAGATCATCGTCCAGAGTGCTGCAAACGTCATAAAGCTTGCCATTCATCCAGGCATTGTACTTCGCGTAGCGCTGAAAGACCTCGGGCTCGATCAAGTTAGATCTCCTCTATTCCATATCGTCCGTGATTGACGCCGAGTGGTCGCTCTCAAGCCGCTAACGCAACTGGACGACAAATTTAGCCCCGTCCTGGGTCAAATAACTCATCCGGACCAATGCACACCGCTTATCATACCAGAGAATACGCTGGATCTGTCCACCGAGCTCGTAACGGCGGGCTTCCACTGTCTCGCCCAGCACCTCGATGCGCTCCGGCCCCTGATCCTCGCCTCTTACAACCTTAACCTCGCCATCGACACCGTCCCAGAGGACTTGAGATGACGGCGTGTCCCGGTGCCAGAAGCTTGCGGGCACAACGAAACCTGACACCGTAAAGGACTGGCCATTGACCCGCCCCCGAAAGATGCCATCGATACGCTCGGCGCGCACCAGATAACGTGTCCCGTTGTCGTTGGTATCGCTGACAAAGGCCTGCAGGCGGCCAGCCAGCCAGCTTTCTTCAGCGTCGTGGCGATAGCGGTAAAGCAGCGTCGAACCGCGGGTCACCTCGATATCAATGGCGCTGCGGACCAGAAGTTGCCCGTCCCGGCGCGAGAATCTGAAGCTTTGCGAGCCTACAAGCGAGCCATTTCGGGAGATATCGAACTGGCGCTCGCCGTCGGCTGGGAATCTAAGGCACTCCGCCGCGAGACCTGGGATGGGAACAAGCAGAAAAACCGCAGCCAAGCCCAGACACCCGAGTGCGGTCGAGCGGATCGCCGGTCTGCGCTGCCTGACAGTTTCTGTGAAGTCTTGAAACCGACACCTCAAGTCATCCATCGGGAAAGACTGGCGTATGCTTCTGGGATTGGCAAGCATGCCGCCGTTCCTGCCAGATCAAACCTGTAGTTTCGGGCAATTGCGCTCGATGGCCACTTGTGCCAATTTCACAGTATGCCCTCGAGAAATTTTTATAGCGGCAGCGGCCTGGACCGCGCTGAACACCTGCGCGCAGATGCCGAATGGCTGTTGGCGCAACTCACCAATCCGACCACGCGCCTCTTGCCGGTGTGGCGCACGAAAAACATGATCGAAGCCCGTACGACGGCGCAGGAAAGTCCCCGCCCGGTCTGGCTGACGAGCCTGAAAGCGGCACGCCTGATCGAGTTGGCGGAAGAAATGATCTTTCTCGGGCTGCGCGACGGCGAAGTCCGTATTGCGCTGGACCTTTCTGCGGTGGACGAACCGGCGGCGCACCCGGACCTCGCCCCGCTCGGCGAATTCGTAGACCTGCGCGAGGTCGGCCCGCTGCTGCCCCAGGACGAAGGCTCGATCCTGGCCTATGCCCGCGGGCTGGTGCACTGGCACAAAACTCACCAGTTCTGTGGCCGCTGCGGTCATTTGACCAAGAGCGCAAACAGCGGCCATGTCCGTCGTTGCGGGAATGAGGCTTGCGGCACGTCTCATTTCCCGCGCAGCGACCCCGCCGTAATTATGCTGGTGCATGACGGCGACCGCTGTCTCCTTGGACGCCAGCCCTTCTGGCCACCGGGCATGCATTCAGTCCTCGCAGGTTTCGTGGAACCCGGAGAAAGCCTTGAAGAGGCGGTCATTCGCGAAGTCTATGAGGAGGTCAAGCTGAAGGTCGATCAGGTGAGCTATCACTCCTCCCAGCCCTGGCCCTTCCCATCCTCAATTATGCTGGGTTTCTCGGCGCGCGCGCTCACCAACGAGATCGAGGTCGACGAGCGGGAGCTGGAAAGCGCTCGTTGGTATACGCGCGAAGAGATGCTGAACTCCGCGGAAGACGAAACCTTCCGGCTGCCCAGGCGGGATTCTATCGCCCGGCGCCTCGTAGATGATTGGCTCAGCGAGACCTGAACGCCAACGACAACTGTGCGGCGTGGTCGTTACTCGTTTCCACCACGGAAACCGTTAGCAGGATAGACTCCGAGGATTTTCACTTCTTTTGAGAAGAAGCTGAGTTCTTCGAGTGCGAGACGCACTGAGCGCTCGTCCGGATGCCCCTCGATATCGGCATAGAACTGCGCCACGGTGAAGCCACCATCAATGATGTAGCTCTCCAACTTGGTGATGTTCACGCCGTTCGTCGCAAAGCCGCCCAGGCCTTTGTAAAGCGCGGCGGGCACCGAGCGCACCCGAAAAACGAAGGTGGTCACCACCGGCCCGTTATTGGGGTCCGGATCCAGCGGCTCCTCGGCCATGATGATAAAGCGGGTGGTGTTGTGGGCCAGGTCGTGGACATCGCTGCGGATGACCTCCAACCCGTAAATCTCGGCCGCCAGGTCCGAGGCGATGGCGCCCTGGCTTTGGTCGTTGGTTTCCGCCACTTCGGCTGCCGCCCCGGCGGTGTCCGCGTGGGTCACCGGTTCAATGCCATGGTCGAGCAGGAAGTTGCGCACCTGGGCCAAAGCCTGCACGTGACTATGGACCCGCTTGATGCCTTCCAGGGTTGCGCCCTTGGGCGCCAACAGCTGGTGATCGACCTTCTGGAAATGCTCGCCGATGATGTGCAGGCCCGAGGTCGGCAGGAGGTGATGGATGTCGGCAACCCGCCCGGCGCTGGAATTCTCGATCGGGATCATGGCGAGTTGCGCCCGACCATCGCGGACCGCGGCAAAGGTCTCTTCGAACGAGGTGCAGGGCAGGGTCTGGAGCTCCGGGAACACTGCCCGGCAGGCTTTGTCCGAATAGGCGCCGTGGACGCCCTGAAATGCGATCACCTGTCGAAGAGTGTTTGCCTTAGTCATGTCTCGTTCCATGGGGTGTCAGGATCGGGGCCGCGCCCAATGCGCGCCAACCCGGGCCGGACCGCCAGCATTCCGTTGAATGTCAGCCTTTTCCGGGCGCGAGAAGTTCCCGGGCCCGGATCAGGTCGGCGGGAGTATCGACACCGAAGGGAACGGTGTCAACGCGCGCCACATCGATGCGCATTCCCGCCTCCAGGGCGCGCAGCTGCTCCAGATGCTCCCGTTCCTCGAGGATCGAGCTGGGTAGCGAAACGAAACGCGCCAGCGCGGCGCGCCGGAAGCCGTAGAGGCCGATGTGATGGTAGAGCGGCAGATTTTCGTTGCCGCCGTCCCAGGGAATCGGGGCGCGGCTGAAGTAAAGCGCACGGGCGATGTGTTTTCCGGGCGCGAAGGGAGCAGCAACCTTCACGACACTGGATTCGGAGCGCTCCCGCAGGACGCTGATCCGCGCCGCGAGGGTGGAAATATCGACCGCCGGATCCTCCAGGGGCTGGAAAACCGCCCGAACCGCATCAGGTTCAATGGTCGGCAAATCACCCTGAACATTGATCACGGCATCATGCTTCTCCTCAGGATCAACCTGTTGAAGCGCCTCGAAAATACGATCCGAGCCTGAGGGATGCTCCGGATCTGTCAACACCGCTTTCCCACCGGCGGCTTCAACCACCTCTGCGATCTCGGCCTCGGCGCAGGCGACGATAACCGGGCCAATTTCCGCCTCCCTAGCACGCCGCCAGCAGTGCACAATCATCGCCTCGCCATGGATCTGCGCGAGCGGCTTGTCCGGGAGGCGCGTCGAGGCCATCCGGGACGGGATCACGACAATGGGATTTCTCGGCAGCGACATAATAGAAGGGTCTCTCAAAAAAGCATGCAATTCGGCGCGCGGGCGCAGCATACCTGCGCCTCACCGGAACAAAACAGCTTTTTTGTCCACCAAATCCTGCGCTGCCCCGCCGATGCCGGGCCGCCAGCCGTGTTTCCCCAGCAGACTGTTCATCACACGATCTGCGCGTTGTCTTCGGCGATCTTGCTTCCTTCGACCATGATCCAGGCAATCACCAGCAACACGCTTCCCAGGAACACCGTGCCCAGATGGTCTGAGGTGACCGAAACAGTCAAATGACGGGCACCGGGAGGATTGTGGAAGGTCAGCACGACGGAAATCAGGCTGCTTGAGACAATCTGTGCGAAAACCGAAAGGATCGAGGCCAAGGCAAAACGACGCAAATACACCGCATGCAGGCTTGAGAAGATACGCCCCTGCCCATAGAGTCCAAAGAGCTGCCGAAGCTGGATCAGTCCGTAGATCAGGACCAAAACCGGGATCATGGAAATCGCGAATCCAAGTATCAAGGTGCCAGCACCATGGTTTCCGAAACGTAAATCCGGCACAGCCTGCCCGACCATCGCCGGCCCCAGCGTCTCAAGATTGGCCCATATCAAAGCGAGCCCCAAGGGTAAAACGACGATAATCGCCGAACAGAGTCCCGACATTACCCTGCCGGCCCGGCGAATGCGGTTCAGATTTGACATGTTTGATCCTTTTTATCGCTGACCATTAATAAAATTACTATAAAACAGTAATTTTTTTTCGCAAAACATAAATTTCATTTACCGTTGCGTTTCTACATCAGCCTCATGTCCCAGGCCTGGAAAGTGGCGCGGCAGACAATGCCGAACAGGGCGAAGACCTGGTCCGTACAGTCGTGAAATGTCCGGAAACCCCATTATCACGCCTCCCGGGAGCTGGTTTAAAGATGAGAGCAATCGCTCGAGAATGCGATGATTTGGCACATTTGTAACGGAGCTATTGAATGCGCTTGAGCCGACGGCTATTGTCCGCCAAATTTGTCCGCTGAAATCTGCGATTTAAACGAGTTGAAGCATGTCCTCACTTGAGATGAACAAAATCGGTGCCGCCGTCTTGACGGCGGGTGTTATTGCAATGACTTCAGGCTTCGTCGCCGAAGTGCTGTTCCATAAGGAACCACTGGCCGAACACGCCTTCATGATCGCCATCGAAGACGACACCCAGGAAACAAGTGTTGCGGAAGCACCCGCAGAAATCCCGATTTCAGTGCTTATGGCCTCGGCCGATGCCGCCGCCGGTGAGAAAAGCTTCAGGAAGTGTTCAGCTTGCCATACCGTTGAGAATGGCGGCCAAGATAAAGTCGGCCCGAACCTTTGGAACGTGGTCATGGGTCCGCATGCGCACCAAGCCAGCTTCAACTATTCCAGCGCCCTGGCGGATCTGGCGGAAGAGCCCTGGAGCTATGAAGCGCTTGATGCCTTCCTAAAATCGCCCAAGGAATATGCCCCAGGTACGAAAATGAGTTTCGCCGGCCTCCGAAAAGCGGATGAACGGGCGAACATTATCGCGTATCTGCGCAGCCTGAGTGACAGTCCCGTACCGCTTCCGGAGTGAGCTTCGAAAGCAAGCGAGAAGGCGGCGTTTTGCGCCGCCTTTTCTTTTTGTAACTTCAGATCGTCTTGCAGGACCTGCTCCTGCCGACAGCCGGGTTCCAACATGACATCGAACACATCGAGCGAGACATGCCCGCCGGAATTTATCCAGTTGGCGCAAGATCTGGCCGAAGCCTCCGGCGGCGTAATTCGCCGGTACTTCCGGCAAGCCGTCACCGTCGACGACAAAGCCGACCAGAGTCCGGTGACAGTCGCCGACAAGGAGACCGAGGCAACACTGCGCCGTCTGTTAACCGAACGCGTGCCTGGCCACGGCGTTATCGGGGAGGAACAGGCAACCACCAACCCGGGCGCGGATTATGTCTGGGTGTTGGACCCCATCGATGGCACGAAGCGCTTCATTACCGGGAACCCCCTTTTCGGCACACTGATCGCGCTTCTGCACAAGGGTCAGCCGATCCTGGGTGTCATCGATATGCCAATGCTGGGCGAACGCTGGGTCGGCGCAAAGGGCCGCCCTACGAGCTTCACCGATGCCACGGGGACCAAAGAAGCCAGGACCCGTCCCTGTGCCGGCCTCGACCAGGCGGCGCTTGCCAGCACTTCGCCGGAAATGTTCGAAGGTGGCAACGAAGCGGCCTTTGAGCGCGTGCGCAAAGCGACCAAACTTACTCAGTACGGCGGGGATTGCTTCAGCTACGGCCTGCTGGCCAGCGGCTTTACAGATGTTGTGATCGAGGCGGGGCTTGGCACATACGACTATATGGCGCTGGCCGCGGTCATCGAAGGCGCGGGCGGGGTCATCACGGACTGGGACGGGCGGTCGTTGGATCTGAAGTCGGACGGAAGAGTCATCGCCGCAGGTGACCCTGCTTGCCACGCAGAAGCACTTAGACACCTCTCCGGGGAATGATTCGGACTAACTAATCGCCTTTCCAAGCAGCAAGTGAGCAGATCGCGCACTCTAAAACGGCGACCGGCCAACAACAAAAGCGTGAAGTCGACTTGCGTAAAGCGCTCAGTAGCTTAAATTGCTTTACAGCCGTTGCCGACTGTCATTTGCTGGTGTCCATGCGTCGAATCCTTGCACCTCTGCTGTTAGCCGCCTTTTCTCTTCCCGCGACATCTGCGATCGTTCCGGCTCAGACCGAGCAGCTGCCCGCCGTACCCACAGTCAATATCGCCACCGAGCCGGCCTCGCAGGTCATCTATAAGTCCCACGCCATCGCAATGCACGGCGATCCGAAGTACGGTGGAGACTTCACGCATTTCGACTATGTGAATCCCGATGCGCCGAAGGGTGGCACGCTCAGGTTATCGGTTACCGGAACATCCTTCGACACCTTCAACGGCTGGAACGCGAAAGGTAATGCGGCACCGGGTTCGACGTCCGAAACACTGCTGATCGCCAGCGAAGATGAGGCCTTCACAAAATATGGTCTGCTCGCGGAGAGTATGGAATGGCCTGAGGACCGCTCCTGGATCATTTTCCATCTCAGGCCCGAAGCCCGCTGGCATGATGGCATGCCCGTGACCGTTGAAGATGTCATCTTCTCTCTGGATATCCTGCGTGAGCAAGGCCGCCCTCTCTATCGCTTCTACTATCAGAGTGTTGAAAAGGCTGAAAAAGTTGGAGAGCGGAGCGTTAAGTTCACTTTCTCTGGTGACGAAAACCGCGAACTTCCCCTCATCGTCGGTGAGCTTCCAATCCTACCCAAACACTACTGGGAAGGTAAAGATTTCGCAGAGACGACATTGATCCCGCCACTGGGAAGCGGTCCCTACAAGGTCGGAAGTTTCGAACCAGGCCGCTACGTGGTTCTGGAGCGCGTCGAGGATTATTGGGGCGACAAGATCCCAGTGCGTCTCGGCCGGAACAACTACGACAAAATTCGTTACGACTACTACCGGGACCGGACCATCGCCCGGCAAGCACTGAAAGCCGGTCAGGTCGATTTTTTCAGCGAGAACTCGGCCAAGGAGTGGGCCACAGCGTACAATATCCCAAGCGTTCGTGGAGGTTTGCTCCACACGAAAAAAACAATTAACGAGAGTTCCGGGGGCATGCAGGCCTTCTACATGAACTCCCGACGTGCGCAGTTCAGTGATCCAAAGGTCCGGCAGGCGCTGGCTCATGCCTTCGATTTTCAGTGGACCAACAAAACCGTCTACTACGGCCAGTACGAGCAGCCTTACAGTTTCTTTGCGCCAACCGAGCTGGCGGCAACGGGCCTGCCCAAAGACGAGGAATTGGAAATTCTCGAACGCTACCGGGGAAGGGTACCGGAAGAAGTTTTCACCACCCCCTACATCCCTCCAAAAACGGACGGATCGGGCTGGCCAAGAGAAAATCTCATGAAAGCCTTCGAACTCTTTGCGGAGGCTGGATGGGTCGTTAGAGACCTTAAACTCGTCAACGAAGAAACCAACGAACAGTTTGAATTCGAATTTCTCTACGTCCAACAGGCTCAAGAGCGTGTTCTATTGCCGTTCTTTCATAATCTCGAACGCCTTGGCATCCGCGTTCGGCCGCGACTGGTGGACACGTCACAATACATCAACCGCTTCCGCGCCCGCGACTTTGACATGATCATCTTCAACAATGCGCAGTCGCTATCTCCCGGCAACGAACAACGAGACGGCTGGGGCAGTGCAGCCGCGGATGAACCGAGCAGCCGCAACATTGCAGGCATTAAAGACCCCGTCGTCGATGAGTTGATCGAACTGGTCATCTCTGCGCCGGATCGAGAAAGCCTCGTTCAACGCACACGAGCTTTGGACCGTGTTCTTCTCTGGGGCCACTACGTGGTCCCACAGCTCATTGCCCCCTTTGATCGCATTATTTATTGGGACAAATTCGGCCGCCCCGACATCATCCCTCTGAGAGGTCCGAACTATTTCAACTGGTGGATCGACGAAGAGAAGGCGAGATCGCTACCCGAACGCCGCCGGAACTTAGGCGACAAGACTGACGAAGTTGCGGCGAACTGATGAATAGTACGAGACATTTTACCCCTCGCGGATTGGCCCCCCCCCGCTTCGCTGCCTGCGCCAACAAGCACACCGACCGGCAACTGCTCCGAGGATGAATAACAATGGCGGCTTATATCTTCCGGCGTCTGTTGCTTATCTTCCCGACTCTGTTCGGGATTATGGTTATCAACTTTGCAGTTATCCAGCTTGCGCCCGGTGGCCCGGTAGAACAGATTATCGGACAGTTGACAGGGCAAAGCGTCGATGCCGCGAACCGGGTCACGCGCCAAGGTGGCGAACTCGCACCCGGAACTCAGCAGACCGCAACCGCGAGCCAATCAAGCCCTCAGAGTCAGTATCGAGGAGCGCAAGGCCTGGACCCGGCTTTCATTGCAGAGTTGGAGAAGCAATACGGGCTGGACAAACCGCCAGTCGAGCGCTTCTTCCTGATGATGAAAAACTACATAATGTTCGATTTTGGCGAGAGCTTCTTTCGTGGCCGTGACGTTGTCGACCTTGTGCTGGAAAAAATGCCGGTCTCGATTTCGCTCGGCCTCTGGACCACGCTGCTCGTCTATCTGATTTCGATACCTTTAGGCGTCACAAAAGCTGTTCGTGATGGCTCAAGCTTTGACATATGGACGAGCGCACTCGTGATCGTGGGCTATGCCATTCCGTCTTTCCTGTTTGCCGTCTTCCTGATCGTCGTATTCGCGGGCGGAACATACCTGGACTGGTTTCCTCTGAGAGGTCTGTCTTCAGAATACGCGGATCAGCTCACTTGGATCGAGAGAGTGGGGGATTATTTCTGGCATTTGGCCTTGCCTGTGACGGCCATGACCGTAGGCGGTTTCGCCGGCTTGACCATGTTGACCAAGAACTCATTTCTGGATCAGATTCAGCTGCAATACGTCACCACTGCACGCGCGAAGGGCTTAACGGAAAACCGGGTCCTTTACGGACATGTCTTCCGCAATGGGATGCTGATCGTGATTGCCGGCTTTCCAAGTGCCTTCATCTCGATCCTGTTCACCAGTAATCTGCTGATTGAAGTTATTTTCTCGCTCGACGGTTTGGGTCTCCTGGGCTTCGAGGCGATTATCAATCGAGACTATCCGATTATCTTCGGCACGCTCTTCTTCTTTTCTCTTTTAGGTCTTTTGATGAGTATCGCCGGTGACGTGATGTACACCATCATCGATCCGCGGATCGATTTTGAGTCGCGGAAGGTATGATGATGACTTCCCACGACTCTTCCTCGGTTACGCCGCCAAAGCCGGCCCGGTCCAGGATTTCCCCCCTCAATCGACGGCGCTGGCAAAACTTCAAGGCCAATCGGCGGGGGTTCTGGTCTTTGTGGATCTTCTTGGCACTCTTCGTGGCGAGCCTGCTCGCGGAGTTCATCGCCAACGATCACCCTTTCCTGGTCTATTACGACGGAAGCTTTTACACCCCGATTATCAAGGACTATCCGGAGACAACTTTTGGGGGCAGCTTTGAGACAAGAACCGAATTCAAAGATCCCTACGTCCAGGACCTAATTAATGAAAAGGGTTGGATGATCTGGCCGATTATCCGTTACAGCCATCGCACCTTCGCCTGGGACCTGCCGCAGCCCGCGCCGTCCCCTCCGAACGGCGAGCATTGGCTCGGCACCGATGATCAGGCGCGAGACGTCGTAGCACGATTGATTTACGGCTTCCGCATATCAGTCCTCTTCGGACTTGTCCTGACAGGTGTATCCGCCGTCATCGGTGTGGCCGCGGGCGCAGTTCAAGGTTATTTCGGCGGTTGGACCGACCTGCTCTTTCAACGCTTTATCGAGATTTGGTCCGGTCTGCCGACGCTCTATCTCCTGATCATTCTCGCGAGTCTTATCGAGCCCAACTTCTGGTGGTTGCTCGGTATCATGCTTCTGTTCAGCTGGATGGGCTTCGTGGGCGTTGTCCGCGCTGAATTCCTGCGTGCCCGTAATTTCGACTATGTGCGGGCAGCCCGCGCTCTCGGCGCCGGCGACGTGACGATCATGTTCCGGCATGTGTTGCCGAACGCCATGGTCGCAACGCTTACGTTCTTACCCTTCACGCTGACAGCTGGCGTAACGACCCTGACCGCCCTTGATTTCATCGGCTTCGGGTTACCGGCAGGCTCTGCCTCGCTTGGCGAGCTTCTCGCCCAAGGGAAAGCCAATATCCAGGCGCCTTGGCTGGGCCTCACAGGCTTTTTCTCAATCGCGATCATGCTGAGTTTGCTTGTGTTTATTGGCGAAGCCGTGCGAGATGCCTTCGATCCGCGCAAGCTCTTCGCTGGAGATCCGGTACCGGCGGAGGAAACGCAACCGGTGGGTAAGACATCCAAGGAGGCGGCCCAATGACCACTCCCCTGCTCTCGGTCCGTGACCTTGGCGTAACCTTCACAGGCGCCGGCGGCACCACCGCCGCCGTAAAGGGCACCTCCTTCGACATCGAGAAGGGTAAGACCCTCGCGCTGGTCGGCGAGAGCGGATCGGGCAAATCGGTGACCGCGCTCTCGATACTGCAACTTCTGCCCTACCCGCTGGCACAGCATCCAGCGGGCAGCTCGGTCAAGTTCAATGGCGAGGAGCTCATCGGCGCAGACAAACGCGCCCTGCGGCGGGTGCGCGGTAACGAGATTTCCATGATCTTTCAGGAGCCGATGACTTCGCTCAACCCGCTGCACTCGGTCGAGAAGCAGATCAACGAGACCTTGTTTTTGCATAAAGGCATGAGTAAGACCGCAGCCCGGAACCGAACACTTGAGCTCCTGGAACTCGTCGGCATTCGCGACGCGGAACAGCGTCTGACCGCCTATCCTCATGAACTCTCCGGTGGCCAGCGGCAGCGCGTCATGATCGCGATGGCCCTGGCCAATGAACCGGATCTGCTGATCGCCGACGAGCCGACCACCGCACTGGACGTCACTATTCAGGCGCAGATCCTCAAACTGCTGAAAGAGCTGCAGCAGAAGCTCGGTATGGCCATGCTGCTGATCACACATGACCTCGGCATCGTGCGCAAAATGGCCGACCATATCTGCGTCATGACGCAGGGCGAGATTGTGGAAGCGGGCCCGCCCGACGCGATCTTCGAAAACCCGCAACACGCCTACACGCAGAAACTTCTGGCCGCCGAACCTAAGGGAGACCCGCTGCCTGCGGACCTCTCGGCGCCGGTTATCATGTCGGGCAACGACATCAAGGTGCACTTTCCGATCAAGAAAGGATTGCTCAAACGGACCGTGGATTATGTCCGCGCCGTAGATGGCATCTCCGTCTCGGTCCGGGCCGGTCACACCATCGGTGTGGTGGGAGAGAGCGGCTCCGGCAAGACCACGCTCGGCATGGCGCTACTACGCCTGATCAGCAGCAACGGCAACATCGCCTTCAATGGGCGGGAGATCCAGGGGCTCGGCTCGGGCGAACTGCGGCCTTTGCGCCGCGAAATGCAGGTCGTGTTCCAGGATCCTTTCGGTTCCCTAAGCCCGCGCCTCTCGATCGGCCAGATCATCGAAGAAGGCCTGAAGATCCACGAACTCGGCGGCAGCGATGATGAACGCGAGGTCCTGATCATCGAGGCCCTGCAGGAAGTCGGACTCGACCCTGAGAGCAGGCATCGCTACCCCCATGAGTTCTCCGGCGGCCAGCGCCAGCGCGTCGCAATCGCGCGGGCCATGGTTTTGAAACCGCGCTTCGTGGTCCTGGATGAGCCGACATCGGCCCTCGATATGTCGGTTCAGGCACAGATCGTCGATCTGCTGCGCGACCTTCAGGCCAAACACAACCTGGCCTATCTCTTTATCAGCCATGACTTGAAGGTCGTGCGCGCTCTGGCGGACGAGGTCATCGTGATGCGCGACGGCAAGGTCGTCGAGCAGGCAACCGCGGAAGAGATCTTTAACGCCCCGCAAAATCCCTATACACAGGCATTGATTAAAGCCGCCTTCGACCTCGAAGCCGTCGAGGGCGGCGTCGTTTCGATGTAACACGCAAACCGTGGCCGGGATTCTATGGCGCTCCTCTTTAAATCCGATACCGACAGGGCTGATATCTGGCAGGATGCCATTGCGAAGCTGATGCCGGATCTGGAATTCCGAATCTGGCCGGAGATCGGCGAGCCTGCTGACATTGAGTATGCGTTGATTTGGAATCCGCCCAAGGGCGCACTTGCCGAGCTCCCGAATCTGAAGGTGATCTTTTCCATGGGTGCCGGGATCGATCACTTGGCGTCCGACCCGGATCTACCCGCGGATATCCCAGTTGTGCGCATGGTCGACGAAGGCTTGACCCTGGGGATGACCGAGTTTGTCGTCATGGCGGTGCTAAGGCACCATCGGCGCATACACGACTATGAGGCTCAGCAACGCCAAAAACGCTGGGAGCAGATTATCACGCCCCTGGCTCCGGATCGAAAGGTGGGCATTTTGGGTCTCGGGGTGCTGGGATCGGATGCGGCGGAGAAGCTGGCTTACCTGGGCTTCGACGTGGCGGGCTGGAGCCGAACTCAGAAGAGTCTTCCCGGCATAGAGTGCTTCTCTGGTGAAGAAGGCCTGCGTACTTTCCTCAGACGCACGGAAATCCTGGTCTGCCTTTTGCCACTGACCGAAAGCACGAAAGGCATTCTCAAGGCTGAGAATCTGAGCCTGCTGCCGCAGGGTGCCTGCCTGATCAACGTTGCGCGCGGCGGACATATGATCCCGGAAGATGTCCTGGCCGCTCTCGACAGTGGGCAACTGGCCGCTGCGACGCTGGACGTCTTCCCTGAAGAACCCCTGCCAGCAAGCAGTCCTTTCTGGGAACACTCCAAGGTTTTGGTGATCCCGCACTGCGCCAGCGTCACACTGCCGACAACTGCCGCGGCGAAGGTTGTCGAGGGGATCGAGGCGGCCCGCAGCGGTAAGCCTCTCCAAAACGTCGTTGATTTCGAACGGGGTTATTAACGCCGGCCAGATTGAACGGCGACCACGCTGATTGCGGTTGAACCTTAGAGTTCTTTGGCCTGCCCGCTCGCCATATCCGCGAACTCCCGAAGGAAAACCGAACCGGTGACCGTCCTTTGCACAAGGATCGAGCGCCGGTCGCTTTCGTCGATCTTGCGGCGTAGGAATTCCAGTTTTTCCAGGCGGTCAAGGGCGCGCGTGACGGCGGGTTTGGACATCTTCAGATCTTTGGCAAGACCGCGGACGGTGTGCGGTGGGGGTGAGGTATAGATCTGCAACAACAAGGTAAACTGTCGCCAGGTCAGATCAGGCAAGTCCTTGCGCAACGCCGTCGCCATGACGCTGTGCCATAAGCTCAAGATATCATTTGGTTCGACCTGCACTCTTGCCTCCCTCCTGCAAGAGCGAATCACTTTTTGGCACCCCAGTTGCGGGCTCCCCAAAAGCTGTAAATCCGCTCTATCTTCACGACGAGGGCGGAAGCTCGTTACGCAGACGCAACAAGTCTTGTCGAGGTCACACGCGAAAGCAAGCCGTTGTTTTCAAACCGGAGCGCGATTGCCTGCGATTGATTGAGCGAAAACCGCCGGCCGCAGGCAAAAAAAGCTCTCTAGAGCGCAACCAGGCGAGCAATTGTCAGGCAGAACGACCTTGCGCGACGAACTCTTTGATCATGCCGTAGGTCGCACGGACACCCATTGCTTCTCCGCCTTCAGGACGGCCCGGGCGGGCAGCCAGATTCCAGGCCATGACATCGAAATGAACCCATGGCGTGGCGCCCTCCACAAATTGCTCGAGAAATAGCGCCGCTGTAATTGCGCCGCCATAGGGCCCGTTGGAAATGTTGCTCAGGTCCGCAACCTTACTTTCAAGCTGCTTACGATAGGGTTGATGCAAGGGCATACGCCACACAGGATCGCCCTCCAGTTCTCCATGACGCAAAAGCATCGCGGCCACGGCATCATTGTTGCAGAACATCGCCGGAAGATCGGTTCCCAACGCGACCCGCGCGGCGCCGGTCAGAGTCGCAAAATCGATCAAGAGATCCGGCTTTTCACTGCAGGCCTCGGTCAGGGCATCACTCAGCACAAGCCGACCTTCAGCGTCTGTATTTCCGACTTCGACGGTCAGGCCCTTGCGGGTGTCGAGAACATCGAGAGGGCGAAAAGCGTTCCCAGAGACTGCGTTTTCCACAGCCGGAACCAACACGCGAAGACGTACGGGCAGTTTCGCCGCCATGATGATGGACGCAAGTCCCAGAACATGGGCAGACCCACCCATATCCTTTTTCATCATCTTCATGTTACCTGCCGGCTTCAGGTCGAGACCACCGCTATCAAAACAAACGCCCTTGCCCACCAGTGTAACCCTGGGACCTTTATCCCCCCATTTCAGATCAATAAGCCTGGGCGTCTTTTCCGCTGCGCGGCCAACCGCGTGAATGGAAGGGAAATTCTTCTTGAGCAGGTCCTCGCCAACAATCGCCTTGAATTTCCCCTTATGATCCTTTGCGAGCGCCTTGGCCGCCTCCGCAAGTTCGGCCGGTCCCATGTCCTCAGCCGGAGTGTTAATCAGATCACGGGTCAGAGAAATCCCGTCGGCCATCCCAAGAACGGCGCTCTGATCCGCATGCTTCGGCCAAACAAGTGACGAAAAGCCACTCTCAAAACTCTTGTAGCGATCGAAACGATAGGTCCCGAGCAACCAACCCAGCGCCACGGCTGTCGCGTGGTCTGCGCTGAGATCCGTCTCGATCCGATACCGTCCTAAAGGCAGGGCTGCCGGCAGCGCAGCGCAGGACCAGAGCATATCAGTCTCGTCAACGCCCACAAGCACCCCGCCAATCCCCTTTTTATCATCCGGCAGCAGCGTGAAGCGGCCGGCGGCGGCGTCGAAGGCAGAAGCTTCAAGCCATCGCCGGACGGCAACAGGCTGTCCCTTCAGCCACTCCCTTAAACCGCCCTGGTCAACCAGATGAATAGGGCGCGTTTCAGCGTTGGCGCGTGATGTCAGGTATTTGGTCATGGGATCGCTTTTTTCCTGTTTTCTACGTTCGGCAAGGCGGCTACATGTTAGCGTGAGATTCGGAAGGGTTCATGGGTAGCCGACGACAGCTGCGATCTCAAGATGTAAGCGCTCCAATGTGAGGAAAGAGAGCAATGCCCGAATTTACCATTGTCCTCGGCAACAAGGCCTATTCTTCGTGGTCCCTGCGCGGGTGGCTCCCCCTGAAACTCTGCGGCGCTGACTTCGACGAAATCGTCGTTCCCTTACGCCGAAGCGACAGTAAGGAGCGCTTGCTTGAAGTCTCGCCCGCCGGAAAGGTTCCGGTCTTGAACACAAGTAAGGGCATAGTTTCGGACAGCCTGGCCATCGCGGAGTATCTGGCCGAGCGGTTTCCCGCCGCTGGACTCTGGCCGGACGATCCCTGGGCCCGGGCCATGGCACGCTCGGTCTCGGCCGAGATGCACAGTAGCTTTCCCAACCTGCGGAACGAATGTCCCATGGACGTGCGGTCCCGCCATGAAGGCCGGCAACTTTCGGACGCGACCCGGAAAGATATCGAGCGGATTACGCAAATCTGGCGAGACTGCCGCGCCAACTTCGGGTCGGGTGGCGATTTCCTCTTCGGCCGTTTCGGCATCGCAGACGCGTTTTTTGCACCGGTGGTGTCACGCTTCGTGACCTACGATGTCGACCTTGATCCGATCTGCAGCGCCTATCGGGATGCTGTCATGGCACGGCCGGAAATGCGGGAGTGGATAGAAGCCGGCCTCGCGGAGCCCTGGATCATCGAATTCGGCGACTAGCGACGCGACAGAAGCTTCTTACTCAATAACGCCGATCTCGCGATAGTAGCGGCGCGCCCCATCATGCAGGGGCACACCCAGACCGCTGATCGCTGTATCAATGGTGATGAGTCTGCCTTTAGGGTGGCCCCGCATCAACATCTCACGCGTGTTCTCATGCCAAAGCGCACGGGTGACTTGATAGATCAACTCCTCGTCCGCGGCATCGGTGACGAGCCATTGCGCACCGACAGAGAGGGTTCTGGTCGCTGGCACATTGAAGTAGGTTCCCGCCGCCACTGTTTCTTCGGCAAAAAAGGGATAAGCTTGACGCAGGGTTTCAGCTTCCTTACCGGCGATCGGTACCAGTGTGACAAGTGAATCCGCCGCCAAGAATTTCACCGCATTGACCGGCGTTCCCGCCACGATGAAGAACCCATCCAGCTCTCCGGCTCGCAGCATATCCGCAGCAATGCCTGAGGGCACGGAAACCGCGTCGAAATCCTCAACACCGATACCGTAAGCCTCCAGAATCAGTAACGCATCGACCTGGGTTCCCGACCCCTCCAAATCGATCGAGATCCGCAGTCCCTTGAGGTCCCTGACCGAACGAATGCCGCTGTTTCGCCGCACCACAAGGTGGACCGATTCAGGAAAGAGATTTGCAATCGCCCGCAGTCCGGGAATACCGCCCTGCTCCTTGAAAATACCCTCGCCCCGATAGGCCCAGAAAGATACATCCGCCTGACTGAAGCCAGAGTCCAGAAGGCCGGCACCCAGCTGATTCACATTCTCGACAGAACCTTCGGTCGATTGCGCGACGGCAATCAGCCCCGGTACGCCACAGCTGCCACCACGGCTACAGGCACGGCTGCCAGGTGGATTGCTGATGGCATTGGCAATGATGCCGCCGACCGGAAAGTAAGTTCCCCCAGTCGATCCGGTTCCGATGCGAAAGAAACTGATGTCCTCGGCCCAGCTCGAGCTCCAGGAAAGCAGACCAAGGAATACCGCAAAAACGGCAACTGAAAATCCGGCGGAAATACGCCGGGAGCATTTCAAAGACTTTAGCGCGCGGCCCACTGAAACCGCCCCTTTCAAAACATTTGGCACACCGTGGTTGGGCGTGTTTACCGTCCGATATATCGTTGCAATTTTGACAATACTAGGGCAACGGCGAGGCAAAGGTTAAAATCAAAGTGAAAACCGCCGAGAAAATAGAAAATAGTCTTCATTTCGGGCAAAAGAGAGGCAATCACCCGAACTTTAGCAGAAAGCGCACGATCTTCCGGGTCCGCTCGCCAAACAAAGCATCGGTGTAGTAACTGCCTGCAACCCGTTTGCCGACCTCGCTCAAAGTCGGGTAAGGCGCGATCGCATTGGCCATGGCGCCGATCTTGAGTCCCTGGCTCAAGGCAAGCACCCAAGGCTGAAGTAACTCACCCGCGCGCGGGCCGCCGATTGAAGCGCCGAGGATTTTACCGCGCTTCCCGACCACGACCTTTATCAGGCCCTCCGTCTCCCGCTCCGCCTGCGCTCTGTCGTTCTCCTCAAACGACCAGCGCAGAACCTTTACATCGTCACCGAAACGCTCCTTCGCCTGTGCTTCGGTCAAGCCGACATGGGCAATTTCGGGGTCGGTAAAGGTCACCCAGGGAACAAAGTCGTGCGAAGCCTTGGCCGGAAGCCGGAAGAGCGCGTTCCTGATCACGATCCCAGCGTGGTAGCCGGCAACATGCGTAAACTGCAGACCACCCGCAACATCGCCGATAGCGAAAATCCGCTTGTTGCTGGTCCGAAGGCGCGTGTCGACGTCAATGCCTTTGGGCGAATACGCCACCCCCGCTGCTTCGAGCCCCAAGCCCTCGACATTCGCACTACGCCCGGCCGCGACCAAGAGGTGCGACCCCGTCACCGTCTCCTTTTGACCGCCCTCCTCTATCTCGACGGCGACATGATCACCCTCGGCCGAAACCGACACGATCTTGATACCCTCGCGTATTGTGACCCCATCCTCGCTCAGCCGTTTGCGGGCGAATTCCGTGACTTCAGGATCATCCTTTCCCAAGACCCGAAACATCTCCAGAAGTGTCACCCTGGCACCGAGACGTCTGTGGGCCTGTGCGAGCTCAGACCCGATCGGTCCGCCACCAATCACGATCAAATGCTCTGGCCGCTCGGCAAGCTCGAAGACGGTCTCGTTGGTCAGGAACGGGACATCTTGAATGCCGGGAATAGGAGGAACCGCCGCAGAAGAGCCGGTGGCAATCACAAACCGCTTGGCCCGGACGCTCGTATCGCCGGCTTTCACCTCGCGTGGACCGGTGAAGACGGCAGCGTCCTGCAGAACCCTGACACCGAGTCCTTCGAAGCGTTCAACCGAGTCATGTGGTTCGATCGCGGCAATGACACTTCGGATATGATCACGGACAGCAGGGAAGTCGATCTCCGGTTCCGCAGACTTAACACCAAAACGGCCACCTCGGCGCATGGCATCAGCTGCGTGGCCGGCAGCTATGATCGACTTCGACGGCACGCAACCGTAATTCAAGCAATCCCCGCCCATCTTGGCCTTCTCGATAAGCACGACATCGGCACCCATCTGGGCAGCACCGGCGGCCACAGAGAGTCCTCCCGATCCTCCGCCAATGATGCACAGGTCGGCATTGAGAGTCTGGCTCATATTTGCGTCCTCACTAAATCTGACCGGCAGATGCCATGCCGCCCGAAGCGTTCCGGCATTCGGGCCAGGCGAACAGCGGCGGGCGTGGATCAACAGCCATTGCTGGGGAGATACGACATAGCGGCGAAACTCTCTTTTTGTGCGAGACCCTGCTTTTGTGCGAGACCTTACGCAATCAGAGAGATTACAGAGAATCCTGGGTCTCTAGTGCCCTCGCTAAAATCTGCTGCTGGCGATGAACGGAGTTGCCCGTACCGTACTGATCCTCATCCTCCTCTTTCTGCAGCTGTGCCGCGGAGTTGCCATTGCGGCCAAATGCCAAGTGCCGAGCCAGATCCTGCTCGCCCGGCAAGATATCTTCGGCCGCAGAATGTTCCTCTCCGCCAGCGTTTGCGATATCAGCATCGATAACGGCTTGGCGCAGATTCATTGCCGCGGCGGTACTGCGGGCATTGGGCCGTTTGCCAAAAGCGACTGAGCGCGCGTCCTCGACCGCTGAGGTCATCGCTTCCAGCGCTGCCAATCGAGAGGCGTGCGCCTCCCCGAGAGCGCGCTCGACGCGGTACGTCATGGGCAGGAGGACGCCCAACACGAGAAGCCAAAGCGGCAGTAACCCACTCAGCAATTCACTTGTCTGACCTCCCTCGGCAAATAGAGCCACGGGAGTTACGGAACTCGTAAGCCAAAAGTCGACGGTAATCGTAGCCGCAATCAGAAGGCTCCCGGCCACCAATAGGCTCCGCCAGCAGATAAAACCGGCAATCTGCGCGAGGAGAACCAAGGAAAAAGCGAAGATACCGTAGGTGATCGAGCCGGCTGTCTGGAGTGACATCACAGCGAGAAGGACCGACTGCGCTACGAAACCAACTGTCAGGACATACCGGGCCACGACACGAACCGGATCGCAAACCCACACAAGAGAGGGCAGCAACGCGAAAAGCGTACTGGCGGCAATCACCAGCGCAAACTCGCGTTCCGACAGGTTGGAGAGCAACGCAACCACGCCAATTGCAAGCCATAGCTCAGCCACGATCACACGGGCGGTGAGACTCCGAATTCTGCCCAGATCCGGCGCTACACTTGTCCTTCGCCGCCTCGTTGCGAGGCTGGGCAGGTTCGCTTTGTCCAGTCCCGCTGTATCAAGATTGGCAGTTTTAGGATTCGATTTCACGTGCCGCATCCGATCGTCCATCGGATACCGCAGCAAGAAATACCCGCTCTATATCTGCGTACCACGTCCACACACCCCGTACAAAACAGGTGCCATTAGTCGTCTTTCCGTCAGGATCACGAAATCGACGCTTGCGAGACCAATCGTTTCCCACCAGGTCAGCGAAGAAACATGGGTAAGTCTCTGCCTCTTCCAGCTAAATCGCGACCCGCGCATGGACAGAGCCTGTCAGGAGGAATCGCAATCCGGCGCATCGTTTCCGTGTCACATCGGATGAACGGCACTGTTATTATTGTTACCCCAGCATCTATATCACAGCAGCGAGCAAAGAGTCCGCTTCCTCGCGGCGAATCCGGGCTGAATCAGTTCACTTCTTTTAGAGCGCGCCGCGCCAGCCCCTTTTTAGGCCAGTTGCTCGATGATTTGCTCGGAACAGAGCCGCACCAGGAGTTGATCGAGCGTAAGTTCATCAACCTCAGGAAATGCCGTCGCAAGAGCAGGCTTATCGAATCGGCCCTGCTCAAGCATCCAGCTGACGAGCGGGCCGTCATCGTCCGGCTGAACCGACTTGAAGCCTTCTCCCTGCGCGATCCATTGCTTCCCGCGCCGCACAACCCGCAAATCATGGCGCAAGACCTGAAACCTGATCGGCGGGTCAAACTGCGGCAAAGAGAAGCTGGGGCGCTTGACTGAAAAGCCATTGCGCAGTTGCCGCGCGAGTTGAACCCCCTCCGGCCCCCGGGCAATCTCCTGGAAACGACTGGAGAGGCGCTCCAGGTGTTGCACAAAGAGCTCTTCATCATCGGCGTTCCTGCATTGAGGCAGATCTGCACGGAAGAGGGGATCACGCACCGCAAGCTCCCAGAGTTTTGTCAGCCACTCCAGTCCGATCGCTTCGCTGCAGCTGAAGGTTACGTGAAGTGATGCGTCGCTGCTGGCCAGCGCATCGTGGAACTGCCCGCGCGGCAGATAGAGAAGGTCGCCTGGACGCATGACGACCTCATCGGCGACCCGGCCCTTCATACGGTCGTATTCTGACTGCGGCATATTCAGGAAGGCGGGATGCTCGATAGGGTTTTCTGCTCTACCCTCGTATATTTGCCAGCGCTTCTCGCCAAGGATTTGAAGCGCATAGACCTCATGACGGTCATAGTGCGAATCGAAGGCCTGATGTTGCTTCCAGGAACAATAGAGGTTTGCATTTCCGCGCCCTCCGTGGGTGGCCTCAATGACCTCCAAGACCGCGCGCACACCCGGATGCAGAGTCTCAATCTCGTTCAAAAGCAACGACGCGCCGCGTTTCAGGAACCCGAGCAGCTTGTCGGCATCCGGTTGCAGCACCTGCATCTGGTTACGATCCATGGTGTTGCGGCAGTAGGCAGCAGGCGGAATACGCTGTTTGTCGAGCGATAACTGCAGCGAACGCGCGCTCCACACCGCCATATCAAGGATCCCGTTAAGATCATCCCAACTCATGACCGAGCCGAACTTTCCCGCCTGTCCCGGAATGTGCACAGGACGCTTATGGCAATAGTCTTGAAAGAACTTCTCGGGCGGCATTGGATCTATCAACTGCCGGAAGGACGTTATGAGTTCGGACATATACCTGCACTGCATTGAGACAAAACTGCGTGAGCAAAGTATATGGCTTTACGCCGCGTCAGCAGCAAGAATTGGAACATGCGACATTCAAATCTGTGGCACCGGAGTTGTTGTCATGCGTTCGGGTTTTGGCTGGAGCGCCAGAGTTAAACAACGGCTTCGAGGCTTGGTTCAGATGGCTTGATCAATAGAGAAACGCCAGCTGTACGTAGCGGCTGCCTCTGGTGACCGGGCGCGCCTCGTGAAGCAGAGAACAGCAGAACACCAGTGCTTCGCCAGTCGCGGGCCGATAGCCGGCAGTGCAATACTCCGGAAAGACCAGGTGTCCTCCCTCGTGCTCTTCTGTATTGAGGTTGATCGACACGGCGAAGCGGCGATGGGCGTTAACACTGCTGGTATTATCACGGTGCGCGCGGAAAAAACCCCTATCCTCGGCGTCGTAACGAACAAGCTTGAAAGCCTCGTGCGACTTCACCTCGAAGTGAAAGGCTTTCGCGATCTCCGGCACGATGCGGCGCAGATAGATCACCCTGATTTGTTCGGCTAAGGCGGTTTTACTCTCAACCACGAAATCACGGCGCTTCTTGACCTTGTCATCGAATACGAGGGGCGCCCCATCCCGCCTTTGCTCGTTGAAGCCCGAAGGTTGATGAGCTGAACTTTCGAAGATATCAATGAGGTGTCTGCAGCAGGACGGGTCAAATACGCCCGGAACGCGCAAGACCGGCGCGTGTGTTCTAGCTTCTGAAAAGCTCGGCCGCTCCGGCAACAGCGCCCTGACCGCGCCGAGAATATCCGCCTTTTCGAGCGGAGCCGCGCGGGGATCAAACACAGCCAAAACGCGCTGGTTTTCGTTCAGCAGCAGGGTCGACCCGGCTTCGCGGAGATTGAATGCGGAAGCGACGGAGCCGTTGGCATCTTTCAGCCACTCATAATCCGGATTTGAATTTGAACCGCCGAGAGGCGGAGCGTCGCGCAGCTGATCAGACGTCCGGGCGATTAGAATCAGCTTCACGTTCAGATTTGACAGATCTTGCCAAATTTCGACGAGCGAGGATAGGAATGAAGACTTCCTCGCATCTGCCCCAGCTGGCTGTGCAGCACAGAGGTGCACAAGCAAGGGCCGGCCAGCGAATTGAGCCAGCACCCTCGACCGCCCGTCAGCGGTCTCGAGTGGAACATACGGAAATATATCGCCTACACCCAAGTGCCGCGACACGAGACTCGCGGTCATTGTTTTTTCGTCAGCACACTACGTTCCCCCCCGGAAACACGATGGCTGATTATGATCACAAGAGCGTGAAGAGGCAACTTACCATCCAAAAGATGTAAGTTACTTCATGACTTACTTAAGCTTTTCAATGACCTACATCTTGACAGTGCTTAAGATATAGGCAAAAGCCCACGGCAATACTGGGCTGGATACTGGCTTAACGACCTATGGAACGCTCTCATCAGGTGTAAAACCCGGACTTACAGTCCCCAGTATTGAACGTCGGACCTCAGTTGACTGTCATCGAGCACTGATTTGACATCAATCAGTATGCCGCCCGGCTTCAAGCGGTCGGCGAGCGCGTCCGTACCGTTCTTTAAAAACTCTTCATGCGACACAGCCAGGATCAGGCCATCGAGTTCACGCAGATCGCTCTCCGGGGAGACGGTCAGGCCAAACTCCTCTTCGGCCAGTTCAGGCGTCACAAAGGGGTCGAAAATAAGAGGTTCGAGACTGAACTCCCGCAACTCGGTCACGATGTCGGGGACCTTGCTGTTGCGGATGTCGGGCACATTCTCCTTGAAGGTCAGGCCTAAAATGCCGATCCGCGCGCTGGCCGACATCCGGTCGCTCGCGAGCAGCATTTTAATGAGCTTCCGCGCCAGGAACGCCCCCATCCCGTCATTAATGCGGCGCCCCGCCAAAATGACTTCCGGATGATAACCGACCGCCTCTGCGCGTGCCGTCAGATAGTAGGGATCGACTCCGATGCAGTGTCCGCCGACAAGTCCTGGTGTGAACTTAAGGAAATTCCACTTGGTCGCAGCAGCGGCCAGGACATCCCTGGTCGAGATTTCCAGGCGCTCGAAGATAATGGAAAGCTCGTTCATCAGGGCGATATTCAGATCGCGCTGGGTGTTTTCGATAACCTTGGCCGACTCAGCGACCTTGATCGACGGCGCCCGATGGACACCGGCGGCCGCAAAGCTGCCGTAGGCCGCCGCGACCCGGTCAAGAGTCTCAGGGTCTTCCCCCGAAACGACTTTCACAATGGCCTCGAGGCCATGCTCCGTGTCGCCCGGATTAATCCGCTCCGGCGAGTAGCCCAGCTTGAAATCGACTCCCTGACGCAGTCCCGAGGCCTCGGCAAGGATCGGGCCGCAGATGTCTTCAGTCACTCCGGGATAGACCGTCGACTCCAGCACAACGACGCCACCTGGCTTCAAGTAGGGCGCAATCATCTTGCAGGCGCCTTTCACTGCACCCAAATCCGGGCGCCGGTCGCCGTCAACCGGCGTCGGGACCGTGATCGCAAAAAACGTCGCACCTTCAAGATCAACCGCAGTGTCGGTGAACCGGATGGAAGACGCCGCCAGATTTTCAGACGTGACCTCTCCCGTCCAATCCTCGTTTGCACGCAGGGCCGCGATCCGGCGGCTGTCGATATCGATGCCGATGACGGTCTCGAAGTGTTTGGCGAAAGCGACTGCCAATGGCAGTCCAACATAGCCCAGACCGATAACGGCAATCTTTTCTGAAGTCAGCATAGCAGTGTCAAATCCCGGATACATTCGGTGCGGTCCGCCCGGCGTAGCAGGACGAAGACCCACTGTTTTAGTGTTTGAGCTTCTAATCCCCCGTTAACGCGGCAAACGTCAAGGGACAAACAAATTACAAACGTGAGATGGTGGTAAAGCCGTTTTCGGCGAATCAACGTTGGTTTAATGGGGTTAAATTCAGACCAGACAGAGAATTGGTCAAGGATTTTAATAACTAAGACACCCGGACGGCGGGATTATCCTCGGAAAACCGCTCTATCTCCTCCAATTTAGCCAAAACCGCATTGGCCAGGTTCACGATATCAAGCCTGGCATCGCTTTTTGGTGCGAAGTCGCCAATCCATTTGCGTTCGCCAAAAGCATCGACAAAAGCGGTGCGCTGCCGCACCTCGGGACCAACGACGTCGCCGAGGTGGCGTAAAACATCGCCAATCCGCCGTCCCGCGCCCGTGCGGTGGTCGATTTTCGAGGGGACCAGCAAGAAACTCAGGTCATTGCTGTCACGGATCGATCGCGAGGTCTCGATCAGGTTCAGAACATTGGTCGTGGCAATCAGATCCGGACCCGAAGCCGTAAGCGGAATGATCGCAAGCCGCGAAAGTCCCAATGCCGTCTCGGTAACGGCGCGGGAATGCGCCGGACAATCGATCAATACGAAATCGCTTTCGATCGACAACACCTTCGTCACCCAGCGTTGCGCGCCGCGCTCATCTTCGAGCGGAATAGTATAGATTTTCGCGGGATAACGCCCTCTGGACATCCAGTGTGTGGAGGTGCCTTGCGGGTCCGCGTCCACCAGTGCGACCCGTCGTGACCCACCGCCCAGTTCGCAGGCCAGATTGACCGCAATGTTGGATTTGCCGACGCCACCCTTGAGATTCGCCACCGTAATGATTCGCGCAGTCACGGCCTACCCCCCGTCAGCTGCAAGAGCGGCCCAGCCTCTTTTATCAGTCGGCACAGAGTCGTCGTCCTCATCGGTCGGATCATCATCGGTTGTGCACCCGAAGGCCTGTTTGAGTTCCCTCAACGATCGCAGAGCGCCGGGACTGTCCCTGTACCCGGCAACTGAGATTTGCATGCTATCTCACTACCAACAAATGATTTTATAATCCCTTACCTGGCCGAATGCTCTCCGGCGCATTAACTAAAATCACACATATTTGTATAGTTTTTCCCTGCGAGCGCGTTGACGGCATTCGCGTACATCCTCACACTCTGGCCACTGTTAATCTGGTGTTAACCAAAGCGTTGTTGAGCCTGAATGTTCAAAGGGATTTCAACGCGATCTGGGAAAGGTCAATCGGCATGACTGAGCAGCAATCGAACCTGTCGTCTACAGAAACGTCCGAGAAAAGCGAGTTGGACAGCCAGCGCACGGATGCATCTGTCGAAACAGGCACAGCAACTGCAATTGCGCTTGGTCAGGCTGCGGCGCCCGAACCACTTGTCGTAACGCAGCCGGCAACCGGGCAAACCCAAGAGATCAGCCTGGAAGCCGGCCAACCGGTTCTCTTGACCATGGCCGCAGATGAGACCTTCATCGCGGTCGACGGCGCCAACTTCGTTCTGAGCTTCGATGGTGACGGTGACGGTGCAATTGATACCCGCGTGATCTTCCTGAACCTGGTCGATCAGGCCGGCTCGGAAAACCCTCCGCAGTTCGTCATCGGTGGTCAGGTGATCAGCAGCGGCCTGCTTGTGACACAGACGATCGCGCTGGGTGGCGGTAACGGCGAACCCATTCCCTTCGAGACCGCGGCTGGCGAAGTCGCGGCTGGCGGCGGCAACAATGTTTATGACGATGATCTCGGCAGCGCCATCAACCTGCTGCTCGGGCAAGGCGTCATCCCGCCGACCGCACTGGTCTTCGGCCTGCCTGACCCCGAGCCCGGTTTGGCACTGGATCTGACCTCGGACGTCCTTGACGATGTTCCCCCGCCACCGCCGCCGCCAGGCGAGCTCTTTGCACCGGTCGATTTCGATGTCTCGGTAACGGCACAAAGCAATTTCGGCTCTCCCCTGCCGTTCGCGCCCACTGTTAGTGAGGGTGTTCTGAACATCGAGGGGGAAGATGAAGGGCCCGGATTTTTCTACGACTTCCAGATCGGTTTTGCGGTATCGCCGGACGACAATATTCGAGGTACCGATCAAGAAGACGGCACCACCGAGAATTTCACAATTACGAGCCTGCCCGCCGAGGGCTTCCTCATCATTGATCTCGGCTCCGACGGCATCAATGACTACATCCTAAAGCCTGAAGATCTCGGCACCGATCGTGCGAACCTGACAACGGCTGACTCTGTTCGCTACTTTCTTCCCTTCGGCGGCGAAAACGAGATCAACGACGAAAAACCGGTCCTGCCGGAGCTTGTCAGCTTTAATTACTTCACGACCGACTCCGACGGCCTGACCAGTGACGGCGCAATTGTCACGATCGACTTCGCAGACGGCCCTCCGGGAGTCATCACGGTTCAGCCCGACGTCGAGGATGTCAGACCGAATCGCGCAGACGATCCAAACGCGCCGGAAACCTCAGTCACCATCGACGTCCTGGCGAATGACAGCCACTCGGACGGACTGCCCCTGACGCTTGCTAACGTGCAGCTTGCCGACCCGGCCCAGGGCAGCGTCCAAATCCTTGATAACCAGGTTGTCTTTACCCCCGCGGTAGGTCTGACCGAAACCGTCGTCCAAATGACCTACACAGCCACGACCTCCGATGGCCAGAGCGCACAGACCACCGTCGATGTCACCATCGGCCAGGATGTCAGCGTGCAGCGCATTGTCGAGGTGCCGGATTCGGACCCGGCGCGGACAGAACTTCTAAGCTCGATTGACACCGACTTGGTCGATGTCGACGGCGCCGACGGGACTTCGACCGATCCCGCCAACGTCAATGTCGAGCTTTTCCCGAACAGTGACGTCACCTTTACCGTCACCGCTGATCCCGAAGCGCCGGATGTGCTCGACCTTTACCTTCTGCAGGATCTCACCGGTTCCTTCCGGGATGACCTGCCCACGGTGCGTGGCGATCAGAACAGTAATAGCGACGCTGGCGATCTCGGGCTCCTTGACGACCTCGTCAATGGTGTCGAATCCATCTCATCCGATGTGCAGTTCGGGCTGGGCAGCTTTCGCGACTTCGGCCAGGGTGGCGGTTCGGCCACCGAAGGCCAGTATGGCTTCAGACATCACCTCGATCTTGAGGCCGGCCAGGGCGGGCAACGCCTGGATGGTGAACCGCTAGCCGTACCGCCGGCCAACCCCAACGTCCCCGCAGGTGAAGGCGCGGCCTATGACGAACTCTTCGCGGGTCAACCAGGCGCCGGGGTGACCGGACTTGGTGGTGACTTCCCCGAACGCCAGATGTTCGCCCTGAACCAGGTGGCCATCGACGCGGCGAAAGCTGAAGACGCCGATGGCGGAACATCATCGGACTTCGGGTTCCGTGAAGGTTCCTCCAAGGTTGTGGTCATCATCACGGACGCGACCTCCAAGGATTGGGACAACCCGGCCTTCAGGCAGGAACTGAAAGCCAACCTGCAGGCTTCCGGCGTTATCCCCATCTTCCTGGTAGCTGCCGGGGATGAAGGCGAACAGGTGATCAATGACTTCTACGATGACGTCATCGCCGAGCTCGGCGTGGGCGCCCGTGTTCCTCTGGAGCTCGACAGCAGCAATCTTGTGAGTGCGATCGAGCAGGGACTTCAGACAATCACAGACGACCTGACGCTCAATGTCGAAGGCGATGAAAACGGCTACGTCTCCATCAGTGACCCCGTCGTTGATCCAGAGACTGGGGAGCACAGCTGGGAAGTGACGCTCTCCGCGCCGCTCGACGAGGGTCACAACAACGATCCTGATATCAAACTGACCGTTACAAGCGACTCGTCAGGCGAGCAGGTTGGCGGCGATATCAATGTCGATGTAACGACCGATGCGGCGGCGAGCGGCGGTGATGACTTCGACATCGTCGAGGGTCATAACGGACAGAATGTCCTTAGCGGCGGCGCCGGAAACGACCTGATTATCGGGCTCGGTGGCGACGATATTCTCATCGGCGGTGAAGGCAACGACGTCTTCGCGTTTGGTGTCCGGGACAACGGCGGCGAGCTGGACTTCGACGGCAACGACATTATCCAGGATTTCACCATCGGTGAAGATCAGGTCAACCTGGAGGCTCTTCTGGATGCCCTGGGTGGAGACGCTTCGGATGTTTCGGTCAACATCAACGGTGGCAATACCGAGATCACTGTCGCCGGCGCCACCGATTTCATGGTGACTCTCAGCGGTATCACCGACGTGCTTACGGTCGGCTCCGATCCCGATAGCGACATCGTCGTGTAGAAAATCTCTGAGCCTCTTGAAGGCCAGGCACCGAAAAGAAACGGCCGGCACCCATATCCAGGGTCCGGCCGTTTTTCTGTCTGCAGCCTTTTATCGATCTTCAGTTCAGTGGAAGACCAATACACTCACAATCTGAGACACCGTCGCCAGCTCACTCAGACGCAAACTCCTTCGCGCCAGCACCTAGAAAGTCGCGCGCAGGCCGACGCTAATTGTATTTTCCATAAACTCGTCACTCGAACTCTCGTCGGATTCACGAAGCCGGAAGGTATAATTGACGTTCGCGGAGATATTCGTGAAGACGTTGTAGTTCAAGCCTGCCCGGAAGGTATATTCGTTCTCTATGCTGTCACCGAGATCGTTGTATTCGTATTCGCCAGACGTGTTGAAGCGCGTGCGATTGTTCAAGGCGCGGCCCCAATCCGCGACGACGCCATATTCCGACTCGTCATCGTCGCTGTCGTTGTCTTCAAAATTGGCGCGGAAATTGAGGCCAAAATTATCGCGATCGCGCGAGCCGTTTATGCCGGCACGGAAAGTCTTCACGCGCGTGGTTTCATCGTCGATGTCGAATGGGACATCGTTCGCAGAGTCGAACACCTGGCCGGTCTCAGTGTTGACGAGCTGTCCCGTGTCAGGATCGAATGCAATGTTGTCGAAATTCCGGCCCAAGGCTTCCTGGGAGGTGCGCAGCACTTCGGAGTAGCTTGCGCTCAAGATCGTCCGCGGCGTGATGCTATAGCGCAGGTTGCCGTCAAAACTGACTTCGTCATCGCGCTCGCCGTAGCCGACTTCCAGCTGCGTGCGGGAGCTCGGCTGCCAGCGGGCCGCCGTGCGCCATGTCGGATCATCGACCTCGTTATCATTATCGCCGTCATCGAACTGTTGATAGCCGACCGATCCGATCAGGAAAAAGGCCCGCGTGACGGCATAGGTCGTCGAAAAATTCAAGTCGCGGCGCGAAACATCGTCGTCATCCGACGCCGTCGCTTCCGATGCGGACGCCGACAGGCCCCAGGAAAACTGGGTGAAGTCAGGACCGCTGTTCAGGTTGACACGTCCCTCGTGCGTCGAGGTATCCGAGGCATCGTCCGAATCGATGAAAACCTGTGAGAAGGTGTAACGGGTCTGCATGCGGGCAAAATCGCCAAGCCGGTTCGTCACGTAGGGGCTCAAGCGGTAATTCTGGACCGTCTCACGATTGGAGGTATTGTCGCCGGATCCGGACGAGGATCCTTCGTTGGTCAGCACTTCCTGACTGATAGATGCGTTGCCGTCGATGAAGAAGAGGTCATTGAAGAGCTCTACGGTGCCGGAACTGTTCAGGTCGACGTCTGCGTCGAAGCCTTCGTCATCGCCGCCATTTTGGTGGCGCAGGGCGACATCACCCGAAAACCCCCAGTTGATTCGTGCCGCATTCGCGAAGAAAGATATTCCCGGACTGACCGTGCTGATAAACGCGCTTTCCTCGTCGCCGTCCGGATCCTGGTCAACATTGTCGCTGAAGGTTTCCCGAAACGAGATGGTGGGTGTGACACGCCAGTCACCGGAGAAAAAGCCCTCGGGGATGATGATGACATCACCCGGCGCCATCGCAACGTTCGCAGTCGAGTCGCCGTCATCGATCAGATCATCGAGTCGCAGAGGTATCTGCCGGCGCGTATCGCCCTCACGTCGCAGCAAGATCGCTGAGTTTCCGTCCGCACCGCTTGAAAGACCGCCAACGGCAATCATGACATCCAGAGCGGTCATACGATCGCGAAAGGCGACGGCCTGAGGCTGCTGGGCTTCGCCAACAACCCGGATCTGCTGGCGCAGGTCACCGAAGAAACTACGCACGATCACGGTGACAACCGGATCCTGAATATAAACGCTGAGTTTCTCTTCCAGCTCACGGGATAGAGTTGTCGGGGTGTGCCCGACAACCATCAAATCCTCGATCAGTGGTGTCGAAACCCGGCCATCTGGGCGTACGGTATAAACGCCGGAAAGGTCAGGGTTGCGCAAAACCAGGAGCTCGACAACGTCGCCCGGCCCGATCAGATAGTCGGGAGACGCCACTTCGCCGCCGTAAAGCGCGCCGGCCGGTTTCTGAGCCGCTTGATTTGCAAGGTTTTCCTGTGGATCTACGCCCTGCTCTGCTGCGGACGCCAAGCCACCAAAAGACAGACTCAACGCCGTAGCACTGACCCCACCTAATAAAACCCCCCGAGCGACAGACCGCAAACAACGGTCAGATGATATCGCTTTGCTCATATGCTCCGCGTTTGCTGCTGCGCCTTTAAGAACAATCAGACCCCCCAGATGCGCGTAAGGCACCCGACTCCGTGCGTAAACAACTGACTGTATATATCAACCTCGTTACGCAGTCGAGGCCCTGAGAAACGATTAATTGCCCTGTTTTGGCAGAAAACCACCATAATTATCGGCAGCTTAGGTCAAAAGATTCGGCCAAGCCACCCAATAACGGCGATCCAGGCCTAGCACTGCGAACTTTAAGAAATTCTTTACGTAACCGCTCTGCGCAGTCGCAAGAGGGGTCACGGACTTTGCCGGACCTGTCGATTAGAACAACAAGTTTTTTTGGATCAACGCCTTAGCGACGTCGAGAGAAACCGCTTCGCACCACCTTCCAAAACAAGGCAGGTCAGGGCACCAGATGCGAACGCCCCTGTATCAATCCCGATTCGATTGCTGCGCACATCAGGACGCGCTGTCGGTGTGTGTCCGTGAACGACCATCACACCGTGATCGGCGCGAGAATTCAAAAACTCGCTGCGAATCCAAAGCAGATCGTCGGGATCTTGTTCTTCCAACGGACAGCCGGGGCGGATCCCAGCGTGGACAAAAAGATAATCTCCCGCGCGATACTGCAGCTTAAGCCCTTCCAGGAAGGCTTTATGCCGCGAAGGCACGCATACACGCATTTGGTCAGAAAGCTCTGCATAGTAGGCTTTATCACCCAGAGATCGTGGCGCAGTAGCGCCGTAACTCATGACCGTGGTCTCTCCGCCAAAGCCGAACCACTGTGGGCCAATTGCAGGGTGCTCGAGAAACTTGAGCATTGCCTCCTCATGGTTACCCTTCAGGTGCACTGATTCCAGGCCTGCTAAAGGTTCGTCAAGCAGCAGATCTATGACCTCCCGGCTTGCCGTCCCCCGATCAATGTAGTCGCCCAGGTAAACGGCCACCGCCGAGTTGCACCTTCCGGCAGCGCGATGGTCGTCCCGGATTTGACTGTGGAGCTCAGTGAGTAAGTCAGCACGGCCGTGAATGTCACCGATTGCATAGACCCTCTGACCCTCAGGAACCCGAAAGCCACTTTGAGAAGAGACCCGGGTGCCGGAAAAAAGTCGTTTCAGGGAAGACAGAGAGCCGCGCATAAGCATGTCCTAACTTGCCTCATCAGGCACGACAACCCTTATCGAACCTGTCAAAGCGCGACAGCCTCATCAGCAGATGGTTACACGCCGCTCGTCTCCCGGAATCGCGCATCAACGGGCTGAATCCTTTCTGCTGTATCGATGCTTATGATGATGGCATGGGACCACAACACGAGGAGCAATCGTCATTTTGGACTAACGCATTGATGTTCCAGGGCCTGGAGGATCGAGAAGCGATCAATGCGGCGAATTCTGCGGCCAGAGCTCAAGCCGGCGATCATGCCGAGAACATAAAGTCTCTGGCTGTTTAAACAGCTGAATCTTGCGCGTTTTCCGGCTGTTTCCGGAGATCGCTCCGCGTGCAATTCACACTGCGCTCGTCTCCGCCCGTCGACTGCGTCTCGAGTCGGTTGCCAAGGACCTCGTGCAGGCTGCGTAAGGGTCGATTGAGATAGGGACTAAGAGATTGATTAAATTTATTCTTTAGCATCTTATCCACAGCCTTATCCACAAGATGTAGTATGTTCGATCACTTAACCTACCTTATCTGGGGTTAACAAAGCGTTAATCGAAAGGTTTCAGTAACTATAATTTAGCCTGAAGACCGCTAAGGTCATGACAACAAAAGATAGTTTCTGATTGATGCAATTCCGCACCCAAACTGGGGATAATTTCCACAATCCTTAGATTGCAAGAACACAACTGAAGTATCTTTCACACTGGCATCGGCGGCAACCTGCCAGCGAGTCCGCAGTAACAGAGCTTGATCGTGAGGAAAAACCTCCCAAATAGGAGTCAGGCGTCGTGCTGGGATGCAGACGCCGTGAAGCCGGATGCTGCGTGACAGGTCCAAGGAAAAACACCACAGCCCTTGCTCATGGGAGAGGAGGACGCTGGTAGATGACACGGATGTCTCTATTTAACAGCCCGTTAATGCTTGGTTTCGAACAGTTCGAACAAGCTATAGACCGGATTTCTAAGACTGCATCGGACGGATACCCGCCGTACAACGTTGAAAAACTTGCGGACAATCGGCTGAGAATCACACTCGCAATCGCGGGTTTTACGACTGAAGATATGCAAGTTCAGATTGAAAACAACCAACTTGTCATCCACGGCAAGCAAAACGACGAACAAGGCCGTGTCTACCTCCACCGCGGCATCGCTGCACGCCAGTTTCATCGCAGTTTTGTACTCGCCGATGGAGTCGAGGTCAGCGGAGCCGCGCTCGACAACGGCCTGCTGCACATAGACCTGGAATGGCCCCTGATTGAACCTGCCGTCAAAACCATTGCAATCCGCAACGGCGGCGACCAGAAGCAGGTAAACATGAAAACCTTGGAAAACTCCGAGCCAAAGAGCTGAGCGCCCTTACTTGGAAAATCCCACACAAATGCCGCCGAATATGGAGCTTGTTAACATCTGGGCGGTACGATCCAGGATGGAGGTAACGTAAAATGCAGAACTCTTTGGAATTCACGAACAGCATTTCGACCCACGATCTTCGCGTTCTCGGGATCAATGAAGTCGCTTACATCAAGCCTCAAGAGTCGGACGGTCAGGTGTATTACACCATCCACGCCGCCGATGGGACGGAAGTGGCCCGCGTACCGGAACGCGAAGTCGCAGTGGTGACGGTACGCCAGAACAACATGGAACCGGCCAGCATTCACTAGCAGTCTGCTGAGAAAGTCGTCGCGGAATCACGGGCGGTTCTTGCGGCCGAAGATCTTGAGGGCATTCCATGCCCTCAACGCCTTTAATCGAAATAGTCCCGGTGCTTCGCGGCGAGACTCGAAAGAGTCTCGAGAATCGAACTCAGATGCGCCTTGGTGATGGCAAGCGCTGCCGCTTGATCTTGAACCAAGACGGCGTCGAGGATCTGCCGATGTTCAGAGAGAAGTCTGTTCTGGTGGCCCTTGTCACGCAAGGAGAGGGCGCGTAGCCGATCCAGCAACATCTTTTCCCGCTCGAGAACATGCGCAACCCTTGGATAGCCAGTCGCCTCGGCCAGCAGACCGTGAAACCTGTCATCCAACAGGCGAAAGCGCAGGTCATCTTCCTGGGTAATCGCAAGTCCTTGATCAATTAGATTTTTTCTCAGAGCCGCCTGAAACGATGGTGGCAATCCCACCTCGACGAGCCTGCAGACATTCGCGACCTCTATAGCTTCTCGGAGGAACCGGGCTTCGAGGATCTTTTCCCGGTTCAGCCTGGTCACAAAGTTCCCGCGGCTTGGCAGCGTGGTGACCAATCCGGCCTCACGCAGTTGCATGAAAGCCTCGCGTACCGGTGTTCGGCTTGCTCCGAACTTGGATCCGATTTCGCTTTCCGATAGAAAACAACCGGGCGGCAAGATCATTCTTAGTATCGCGGCCTTGAGCGCATCGAAGATCTGACTCCCGGCCGGACGGGTGAAATCAAGCGGCGCAAAGCGCAGAGCGGAAACCGGGTCTGTGCCCGGGAAACCGGTCGCATTGGCTCTAACGGTCTGAGGCATCCGGCATTCATCCGCTTCCAGTAAACCGGCTGTCGCACAAGAGAATTTGCAGCCGGTATACTGGTATGCTACAAAAATCTCCTGAGGTCGAGCCAAAAGCGTTTCGACGTTTGTCCGGGGGGAAGATGAAGACAGCTTTGATAGGACTGGGTATGGTCGCCCGCACTCACGTCCGCGCTATCGCCGCAACAAAAGGGAAAATCACCTTACAAGGGGTTTGCTCTCGCGATAGGGGTAGAGCCGCAGCATTTGCGAAGGACATTTCCACTGAGCTGGGCACTGTTCCGAAAGTCTATGCTTCGCCCCGGGAAATTGCGGAAGATCCTGAGATAGACTTCGTCATTGTCGGCACACCGCCAAACGCCCGCGCCGAAATCGTGCAGATTCTTGCAAAAAGCGGCAAACACATCCTCCTGGAAAAACCTATCGAACGCACCTCTGTCGCGGCGGCGGAAATCGTTACCTTGTGCGAAGCGGCCGGCATCAAACTCGGGATTGTCTTTCAGCATCGGATGCGCGCATCGTCGGTCAAGCTCAAGGCACTGCTCCGCAACGATGCGCTCGGGGAGCTTGCCGTCGCTGAAATTCTTGTGCCCTGGTGGCGCGAACAGTCCTATTACGACGAACCCGGCCGCGGCACCTATGCCCGGGACGGCGGCGGAGTCCTGATATCACAGGCCATTCACACCCTTGATCTCGTCCTCACCTTCACGGGCCCCGTCCGGAAAGTACAGGCCTTCGCGCGCAAAAGCGCACTGCATGAGATGGAATCCGAAGACTTCGTATCGGCGGGCCTGGAGTTCGGCAACGGCGCAGCCGGGGCTTTGGTCGCCAGCACCGCAAGTTATCCGGGCCGTGCGGAATCCATTGCCCTGCATTTTACGAAGGCTTCGGTGAGACTCGAGTCCGGCAAGCTCGATATTGATTGGCACGACGGACGGCAAGAGAGCTTCGGCGAGGAAGCCGCGACCGGCGGCGGTGCCGACCCAATGGCCTTTACCCATGAATGGCACCAAAAGATCATTGAGGGTTTTGCGCAAGCCGTCGCAGAGGACGGTGAGCCGGTTGCGTCCGGCCGCGAGACTCTGGCGGTTCACAGACTTATCGATGCGTTGCTCGAGTCGTCACGTGAGGAGCGCGCGATCACCCTTCCTGCAGCGGAGTAGTACATGACCAAGACATTGAAATTCGCCGCATTGGGAATTGACCATCGGCATATCTTCGGCCAGATCCAGAACATGCTGGACGTCGGCGGCGAGTTCACCGGGTGGTGGACAGAGGGAACACCCGGGACGCTGGACGGTTTTTTAAAGCGGTTTCCGGACGCCCAGCGATATGAAAAGAGGACCGATCTGCTGAAGGATACGGAGATTGACCTGATCCTGATTGCATCGGTTCCTGTCGACCGGGCCGGCCTCGCCATTGAAGCCATGGAGCATGGCAAAGACGTGATGACCGACAAGCCGGGCTGCACCACCCTGGAACAACTAAACGCCATCAGGGAAGCTGTAAGCCGCAGCGGCCGGATCTGGTCCATCGATTTTTCGGAGAGGTTCGAAGTTGCAAGCGTGACGCGCGCAGCGGAGCTTGTACAGGCCGGCGCGATTGGAAGGGTGATACAGACTGTCGGTCTCGGACCGCACCGACTGAACGAGCAGACACGTCCCGGCTGGTTTTTTGAGCGCGAAAAGTACGGCGGCATTCTCTGCGACATCGCTTCTCACCAAATCGACCAGTTCCTGTACTTCACCGGTTCAAACGACGCAGAAATCACGCTGAGTTCCGTAGCGAATTACGCAAACCCCAAACACCCCGGTATGCAGGACTTTGGTGAAGTCGCGCTGCGCAACGACAAGGGGCATGCCTACATCCGTGTGGACTGGTACACGCCGGACGCTCTGCCGACCTGGGGCGACGGAAGGCTGACGATTCTGGGAACCGAAGGCTACATCGAACTGCGCAAGTACGTCGACGTGGCCCGGGATGACGGCATCGATCATCTCTACCTCGTCAACGGCGAAAGATGCGAAAAGATCGACTGCTCGGACGCCGGATTCCCTTATTTCGGGAAACTTGCCGCCGACATCAGAAACCGGACGGAAACCGCCATGCCGCAGGCCCATGCTTTCAAGGTGATGGAACTCGCCTTGAAAGCGCAGATGAAGGCAGAGGGCGTAGCGGACGCACCGAAATGAGTGAAGCAATCCGCGTCGCAATCCTCGGCGCAGGCATAGGCCGTGAACATCTCGCCGCATACCGGCAATTGCCTGAGCGGTTCGAGGTTCAGGCGGTCTGTGATCTTGACCGCGACCGGGCGGCTTCGATTATCCAAGACAACGCCATCAGGGTCGAAACGGACGCCGATAGCGTGCTCTCGGATCCTGAAATAGATCTGATCGATGTATGCCTTCCGCCGCACCTGCACTTCGAGATGGCGGTGCGCGCCTTACAGGCCGGCAAACACGTCGTATGCGAAAAGCCCTTGGTCAGCTCACTGAAAGAAGCAGACGCCCTGATCGAGGTCGCATCCCGCTCAAAAGGCAGCCTGATCCCGGTCTTTCAGTATCGCTACGGCCCGGCGATCACGCAGCTGCATGCGCTGATGGAGGCCGGTCTGACCGGACGGCCCTATGCCGCAAGCCTGGAAACCCACTGGAACCGGGATGCCCAGTACTACGCCGTGCCCTGGCGCGGCACCTGGGCGGGGGAACAGGGCGGTGCGGTTCTCGGACATGCGATCCATAATCATGACCTCCTTATGCATATCCTGGGACCGGTGGCACGCCTCTCGGCGATGACGACAACCCGGGTCAACGGCATCGAAGTGGAGGACTGCGCCGCAATCTCCTTTCAAATGGAAAACGGCGCCGTGGCCTCCAGCTCCATCACTTTGGGCGCCGCAAGCGATACAACGCGTCTGCGTATCTGCTTCGAGGGCCTGACGGCCGAAAGCGGCACGGAACCCTACGCGCCGGCAACCGGACCCTGGCGCTTCGAAGCGAGAGAACCCGTTGATCAGGCCCGAATTGACGAAGTGATGGCTTCGATACCGGCGGTAAAGACTGGCTTCACGGGTTTCTTCGAGGCATTGGCGGACTCCTTGGCAGGACAGGGCGGCCGGGAAGTGACGCTCGCCGACGGACGCCGGTCGATTGAACTGGTGACCGCTATCTATCACGCCAGTAGATTTGATAAGGTGGTAGAATTACCTCTGGCTGCAGGTACAGCACTCTACGAAAGCTGGATTCCAACGGAGACCTAAAGCGACTGAAAATAAACACGATGGGAGGAACCGAATGTTGAAAACAAAACTCGTGGCGGCAACAACGCTGACGGCGGCAATCCTGGCGATTGCGCCCGGCGCGTTCTCAAGCGCGGTCGGCGAGGAGATCCGCTTTATGTGCTCTTCGGATGGAAACGAGTGCGTCGCGATCGAGGAGATTATCAAACGCTTCGAGGCCGAAAACCCCGGCGTCGATGTCGTCATGGATGAGGTTCCCTATAAAGCAATTCTGGAGAGCCTGCCGGTGCAGCTCGCCGCAGGCACGGGGCCGGATCTGGCAAAAGTCACTGACCTCGGAGGCCTGAATAAGTACTACCTCGACATTAAACCATACGTTAACGCCAACTACTGGGAAGAGTCATTTGGCGAGACGCTCAACTGGTATCGCAGCGGCCCGGATGACGACGGCATCTATGGCATGCACTCGCAGCTAACGATCACCGGCCCCTACATCAATCAGACCTTGTTCGAGCAGGCCGGTGTGGCGGTCCCGGCGGCGGATGCTGACTGGGACACCTGGGCAAAAGCCGCCCGCGAGGTTGCAAAAGCAACAGAGACACGCTTCGCCATGGCCATGGACCGTTCCGGCCACAGAATTGCCGGACCCGCTATCTCCAATGGCGCAAAGCTGTTCGACGAGAAAGGTGAACCCATTCTGGTCGACGCCGGCTTTACCGGATTCGTTGAGAAATTCGTCGATTGGCATAATGACGGCACCATGGCACGCGACGTCTGGGGCGGCAGCGGGGGTACCAGCTACCAGGATGCCGCTCAGGAGTTCATCAATGGCGAGTTGGTTTACTACTACTCGGGCAGCTGGCAGGTGCAGCGGATGGACACGAGCATTGGCGATGCTTTTGACTGGAAAGTTGTGGGTTCTCCCTGCGGTCCGGCTGCCTGTTCCGGCATGCCGGGTGGTGCGGGGATCGTCGGATTTAAGGCGACAGAGTCTCCAGAGACCGTGGCCAAGCTGATCGATTTCCTCGCTCAGGAACAGAACTACGCCGACCTCACTGCAAAGTCCCTGAACATCCCAGCCCATGCAGCTGTCGCCGCGAAAGGTGTCGACTATGCGGGCGCCTCCCCAACGGCTGCGAAGGCGTTAAACACCTGGGGCCAACAGGTGTCGACCATATCCCCTGTTGCTTACGCTTATCAGGGCTATAAGAACAATCGCGCGATGTTCAACATTACCCTGCAGCGCGTTTCACAGGCCATCGTCGGCGAGATGAGCGTCGAAGAAGCGATGAAGCGTGCCAAAGACGACTTGAAACAAGCCTTGGCGGCTGCCGCCAACTAGAGTTTGAAGAAGGGCGCGGCTCTCTGTTCGCGCCCTTCGAACTATCAAACCTGGGGGAAAAGACGTGCTCGGATTGCTGTTACCCGTGATGCGGCTGATCGAAGTTCCGATGCTGGCTGCGCAGCGAAGGTTTGGGATTCAAAAGCTGGCCTGGGTTTTTCTGACCCCCAACTTGATTCTCTTCGCCCTCTTTGCCTTCCTGCCCATCATTTTGAATCTCGTATACGCCCTGACCGGCAGCGATCAAATTCTGTTGCGTGACCGTCCCTTTGTCGGACTGGAAAATTTTGGCACTCTCGCGGCTTGTGAGAACTATCTAGACCCGAATAGCTGCGAGAAGGACTTTTTCTGGCGGGCAGTTCACAACACGGTCGTGTTTGTGATCCTTCAGGTAGGCTTCATGGTTGGCTTTTCATTGATTACCGCACTGGTTCTCAATCAAAAGATCCGGGCACGCGGTTTTTTCCGCAGTGTTTTCTTTTTTCCGGTTCTCCTGTCCCCTGTCGTCGTCGCCCTGATATGGAAATGGATCCTGCAACGCCAGGGCATCCTCAATGCCGGCCTCGAAGGCTTGGGATATGATAGTTTTCTATGGCTCCTCGACCGTCAATGGGCCTTCGGCTGGTCCGTGTTCCTCTCGGTCTGGGCCCACATGGGCTTTTACACACTGATCCTTCTCGCCGGCCTGCAGGCGATCCCACGGGATGTCTATGAGGCTGCCGTGATGGATGCAGCATCGCCATTCCGCACTTTCTACCGCATCACACTGCCCCTTCTGATGCCGACCATGCTGGTCGTGATGGTTTTGGCCCTCATCAAAGGCGTTCAAACCTTCGATGAAGTCTACGCCTTTACCGGCGGCGGACCGGGCTCAGCAACGACGCTGATCATTCAATACATTTATGAAACCGGCTTTGCCGGCGCGCCCAGGCTTTTCGGGCTGGCCTCGGCTGCATCGATTATCCTGGCCGTGGTGCTGGTGGTTCTGACGGGACTGCAACTCTGGGCGACAAAGAAGAACGCCAATGGCTAGAGTCATCTCGTTTCTCACCAGGACGCGGGGCCGGGATCGGCTGCATTGGACCGATTGGTTTACCTACGGCTATCTCTTCTCAGGCATCCTCTTGATGTTCGGCCCTGTCCTATGGCTCGCCCTCTCCTCTTTCAAAACCGATGCCGAACTGGAGCGCTTTCCGCCGCGGTTTCTGCCCTATGCACAGGAAATGATCGAGGTTGAGGGCTATGACAAACCCCTGCCTGTTTTCACCGTAACGGCAGGCGAACTGGCAGGTGCACGGGTGGCGCAGGTCAGGCGCATCGGTCTGGTCGCGCAGGTAGTGCGCCCGGAAAATCCTAGTGAAATCATCAAGATCGGCATCAAAGACCGGCAGGCGGTCGAGAGTGTTTCCCTGGCAACGAAGAACTACACGGAACTCTTCGAGCGCTTCAATTTTATGCGATTCCTCTGGAACAGCACCTTCATAACGGTCATGGCCACCCTGATCATGCTGCTGGTCAATTCCATGGCCGCCTTTGCACTCTCCAAGTACGAGTTTCGCGGACGGGGCACCGTGATGGCTCTCGTCATCGGCGTCTTGATGATTCCGCAAACCGTCGTGCTGGTACCGCTGTTTCTGGTCACGCGAGAGCTGGGGATGCTGGATAGTCTTTGGGGCGTCATCATTCCAGGTGCCGCGACGCCCACCGGTGTATTTCTGTTGCGCCAGTACATGCTGACCATCCCGGACGAGATCCTGGACGCCGCGCGCATGGATAAGGCGAGTGAGTGGAAGATATACTGGCGGATCGTCCTGCCCCTGAGCGCGCCGGCCCTCGCCGTGCTCGCTATTCTGGCCATCATGTGGCGCTGGAACGACTTCCTGTGGCCCCTGATCGCTCTATCCAGGCCGGAAAAGTTCACACTGCAATTGGCCCTGAACGCCTTTCAAGGCGAGATGGATACCAACTGGAGCAGCCTGCTTGCCATGACGGTTCTCACATTGCTGCCGATCGCACTGGTGTTTGCGTTTTTGCAAAAATACATCGCAACCGGGATCGCCTCGACGGGCGGCAAGTAGATGCGCGAAGCGACGTCAAAAACAGGTGGTCGTGAAATCGGGCGGCAGGAATAATATGGGAGGTCTGTTACGTGGCAAAACTGGAGCTGCGCAACGTTGAGAAAGCCTACGGTGCGGCCAAGGTCATCAGAGGGGTAGACCTTGACATAGAACACGGGGAATTCTGCGTATTTGTCGGACCATCGGGATGCGGAAAGTCGACCCTGCTGCGTATGATTTCCGGCCTCGAGAGCATCACGGACGGCTCGATCCTGATCGACGGCGAGCTTGTGAACCGCGTTCCCGCCGCCGAGCGGGGACTTGCAATGGTGTTCCAATCCTATGCCCTCTATCCCCATATGACGGTGCAGCAAAACCTGTCGTTCGGACTGGAAAACCTCAATACGCCTAAAGCGCAGATCGCTGAGAAGATCGAACAGGTTTCCCAGATGCTGCAGATCGATCAACTGCTTCAACGCAGGCCGAAAGATCTCTCAGGTGGACAGCGCCAACGGGTCGCCATCGGACGGGCCGTCGTGCGTGAACCGCGAATCTTCCTGTTTGACGAACCGCTCTCGAATTTGGATGCGGAGCTGCGCGTGGACATGCGGGGCGAGATCGCAAGGCTCCACAAGCGCCTCGGGAACACCATGATCTACGTGACCCACGATCAGGTGGAAGCCATGACCATGGCCGATAAGATCGCTGTGCTTCGGGACGGGGTAGTGGAACAGTTCGGGACACCGCTGGATCTCTATAACGAACCGGACAACGTCTTTGTTGCCGGCTTTATCGGCTCGCCGAAGATGAACTTCTTAAAGGGCGTCATAAAAAAGGGCTCCGGCACGACGCTCGTTCTGGAAACCGGTGACAAGATCGAACTGCCGGACGACACGCCCAAAGTTTCAGACGACATGGCGGTGACCCTCGGAATCCGTCCCAACGGTCTTCATCTGGCTTCGTCCGCAGATACCAGCGCTGTTCATGTCGACGTCAAGAGTGTGGAGCGCCTGGGAGGCGAATCCTATATCTATGCGGCTATGCCCAATGGAGATGCCATCACCGTGCACAGTCCGGGACAAACGGAAATCGAGCCTGGATCACAGATCACGCTGACAATCAATACGAGCCACATGCACCTCTTTTCGACAGAGAGCGGTAAAGCGCTCTTACTCACGAGGTGAGATAAGTATCGTCAGAACACCCGGGCTCCCGACGCGATCCACTTCGACCGGGGTTTCTCCAGGGCGGCAAGGTGCGGAGAATTCAGTGTTATAGGGGAAGAGGAGGTCTTCCCCTATTCGGAGGAAATCAGGCCGCGTTAGCCGTTGATTCGGTAAGCAGGGCGTAGATGCCGTCGGTGCTGTCCGTACCTCGAAGCTTCTCGCAAACACTCCGGTTCCTGAGCAGACGCGACACCCGCGCAAGGGCCTTCAAGTGATCCGCACCAGCCGTTTCCGGCGCGAGAAGCATACAGATCAGATCGACAGGCTGCTCATCGATGGCATCGAAATCAATCGGCGTCTCCAGGCGTGCAAACATGCCATAGAGACGGTCCAGCCCTGAGAGTTTTCCGTGTGGAATAGCAATCCCGTTGCCGACACCGGTCGTTCCCAAACGCTCCCGCTCGATCAGAACTTCGAACAGAACACGTTCCGGTTGCCCGGTCAGTTCGGAAGCGCGCTTGGCGAGCTCTTGGAGCGCCTGCTTCTTGCTGGTCACCCGCAAGTTGGCAACAACACTCCCGTGGCTGATGAGATCGGCAATTTCCATGATAATATCTTGATTGTGAAAGACTATTCGCCGCGATTGCCGCGGGGATCCACCCAGCCGATGTTACCATCGGGCCGCCGGTAGATCATATTCAGACCACCATGAGAACTATTTCGGAACATCATCGCCGGTAGATCCTCCAAATCCATGCGCATGACCGCTTGTCCAGCTGTCAGGCTTGGGATATCCGTCGCCATCTCTGCGACGATCAAGGGCTTTCCATCGCCCTCGCTATCATCACCTTCGTGCGCTTCAGCATCTCCAGATAGAATATACTGCTGCGCCATCTGAGTCTCAACATCATGATCGTTGGAATTTCCATGATCACGAAGCTTGCGCTTATGCCGCCGCAGCCGCTTGGACAGACGTTCGGCCGCAACATCAAAGGCAGGATAGGGCTCCCCCGCCGCACCATTCGCCTGCAAGCGAATGTTCCGTCCGACATGTGCAGAGACGGTCGCGTGATAAAGATGGGCCTCACGCGTGAGCGTCACGTTTACATCTATGGCATCGCCAAAATACTTGTCGAGAGTTCGCGACAGACTGTCCTCGATATGAGTGCGCATTGCGTCACCGACATCGAGCTGCTTCCCTTTTACGGATAGCTGCATGTTTCTATATTTCTCTAGGATTTCTGTGGGTTTTCGAAGTTTTTCGGCTTCTGCTCTGCCCAGGACGGCGCACATTAGTGGCGGGCCTGCACGGAGTCAATAGTAGCGCTATCACTGATGAGACTCCCGTTTCCGTCGAACCTCGGCTCTAGAGCCTGATGGTATTTTGCCGAGCCGGCAAATCACGTGAATCAGTCTCTTTTTCAATAGGTTGGCGAGCGATTCCTGCCCCGGTTTGCTTACCTCGGAAGTGACTGCGCTCAACAAAACCGTAACAGAATTCTAAACCCTTCAAAGTCACTTTGCCAGCATCCTCGCATCACAATTAGCCAAAGTGAGGCTAGGTGCAGCTGACTCAGCGAAAAAGTCTACTTTTTGCGGCACCGGAGTGTTTCTCCGACAACAGGCCTTGTAAAAATCTAGCTCTATTGTTGAGACGCGCGGCTGTCCCGCAGCCAGTGACATTGCAAACGCCTGGCAATGCCTCAGCGTTGTGCGGCTTTTTCGCGGCGGCGTTGAACAGATGAAGGAATGCGCATCGACTCACGGTATTTAGCCACCGTCCGGCGCGCAATGTCGATGCCGTCGCCCCGTAGCATGTCGACGATGGTATCGTCGGACAGGATCTTGGATGCGTTTTCGGCATCAATCAGCACTTTGATCCGGTAACGCACCGCTTCCGCCGAGTGGGATTCGCCGTCAGACCCTCCGATCGAGGCCGTGAAGAAGTACTTCAGCTCGTAAGTGCCTCGGGGCGTCACAATATACTTGTTGGATGTGACGCGGCTTACAGTCGACTCATGCATCTCGATCACTTCCGCAATGTGCCTGAGCGTGAGCGGCTTCATGTGCTGCACGCCCTTGCGGAAAAATGCATCTTGCTGGCGCACGATCTCGGCGGCCACCTTCAGGATCGTCGTTGCACGCTGATGCAGGGATTTTACCAGCCAGTTTGCGGTCTGATACTGGTTCGAGAGATATTCGCGCTCTTCCTTGGTCCTGACACGCTCGGAAACATTAGTGAAATAGCGGGTATTCACCAAAACCCGCGGCAAGGTATCGCTGTTCAATTCGACCAGCCAGGTTCCGTCAGGCTGTGCCCGCATGAGAACGTCCGGAATAATCGGTTCAGCGGCGTTATCATCGAAGGTTGCCGCGGGCCGCGGGTTGAGCGCCTTGATCTCGGCGATCATCTCCATAAAGTCTTCTTCGTCGACTCCGCAGATTTTGCGCAGCTCGGCAAACTGACGTTTACCCAGCAGGTCGAGATTATCGAGCAACCGCTCAATGGCCGGATCAAGCCTGTTCTGTTCCGATAACTGCAAAGCGAGGCATTCGCGCAGTGACCGGGCAAAGACGCCTGCCGGGTCCATTTTCTGCATCTTTGCCAGCGTCGCCTCAACCCGGGCGATGTCGCACGCGAGAGTTTCGGACAGGTCTTCCAGATCACCGACAAGGTAACCGCTGACATCGAGCATATCGATCAAATGGACACCAATCATGCGATCGATCGGGTCCGTCACGTCCATCTGGAGCTGGTCAAGCAGGTGCTGTCGAAGAGTCACTGCCTCGGTCAGCTGGCTCTCGATCGACTGGTCACTATCTTCGAAGCGCGTGTTTCCACCCGCACCCCAGTTTGAAAACGACGTGTCATCCTGTCCCCGGTCGTCGCCAGGGCTGCTTTGGTAAACATTTTCGAAATCGGTATCGAGCGGCGCGTCATTGTCGCCGGGCAGGCTCTCCGCGTTGGCAAGGTCAAGGGAATCAGGCGCAGATTCAGTCATATCTGCTGCTGAGACCTCGGCCATCTGCTCGGCTGCGGCCTCGGAGCCCGCCGCGATTTCGCCCGGAACGCCAGTATCATGACCGTTCATGAGCGTAGCCTCGGGTGCCGCGGCACCATCAAGTGCTGCGTTCTCGCTGGCTCCGCCATCAGGACCGTCGTCTCGCTCGAGCAAAGGGTTTTGCTCAAGCTCCCTGTCGATAAAAGCCGCAAGCTCTACGTTGGAGAGTTGCAGCAGTTTGATTGCCTGCTGCAGCTGCGGCGTCATGACAAGGGTTTGGCCCTGTCGGAGTTCTAACCTTTGGGTCACCGCCATATGGTTAAACCCTTAAAGGCTAAACCTTTCACCGAGGTAAACACGCCGCACATCTTCATGGGCGACGATCTCGGATGGGTTGCCTTCCATGAGCACCATTCCATCGTGAATAATGTAGGCACGATCCACGATCTCCAGCGTTTCCCTAACGTTGTGATCCGTGATCAGGACGCCGATGCCTCTGTCTTTGAGGTGAGACACTAGATCACGGATATCGCCGACCGCAATCGGATCAATACCAGCCAGAGGTTCGTCCAGCAGAATAAAACTCGGCTGGGACGCCAAGGCGCGCGCGATTTCGACTCGGCGCCGTTCGCCGCCGGAAAGCGCCATCGCGGGCGTCTGCCGCAGATGCGTGATTGAAAACTCGGCCATCAGGTCTTCAAGCATGACCTCACGCCGCTCCCGGTCTGACTCGGTTACTTCAAGCACGCCCCGGATATTCTGCTCGACGTTCAAACCCCGAAAAATCGAGGCTTCCTGAGGCAGGTAGCCGACTCCCATGCGCGAGCGCCGGTACATAGGCATGTCGGTGATGTCGTTTCCGTCAAGGGTGACCCAGCCGTAGTCCGGCGAGAGCAGACCAGTAATGATATAGAAGCTGGTCGTTTTACCGGCGCCGTTCGGCCCCAAAAGTCCTACGGCTTCACCGCGCTGGAGTTCCATCGAGATACCCCGCAGAACGGGTCGCTTTTTGAAGCTCTTGCCGATGTTGACGGCCATCAGCCCGGAGTTATCGGCGACAAGTCTTGGTTTTCCGCGTTCGGCGTCCGCCTCGTCGGTTCGACCGCTTTTCAATTCCCGCATTGCAACTTTCTCAATTCACTCACCGTAGTCCACCGCAGCTTCATTTCTTGATAGTTAACACGAACAGTCAAAAACCACCCTTACTTTTCTTACTTTGCAGGCTTTGCGCCGCTGGAGGTTCGTGAGTTACTCCGCACAGGTATCCTGGGAACCGACGATCAGAGCATCAACCCGGCCGTCCTGCCCCGCAAGCATTCGACTGACGCCCGTGGCCAGATTGACCTCCGCCTCACTTCCGTTCATCTGGTTGCCGCAACGCGTGATCTTAACGTTCCCAATCAGGCGCGCGACTTCCCGCTTGACGAAGTACTGACCTTTATCGGCCCGCGCAAACTCCTGCTGCGTGGCCACTTCGACATTGTCGAAAGCGTCGACACGCGCGAGTTCCAGTTGTTCATTCGCATCCTGTTCGAAGTGCGCAGTCAGAACGTCACCACGGATCCGCTTATCCTCCCGGGTCGCAACGGCATTCCCGCGCGCAACGGCAAGCTGTTTGCCTTCCCAATACTCCAGGCTATCTCGCGCCGTCAGAACGTCCTGCCCGCTGGTCAGCTTCAAGTTATTGCCCGTTAGAACCAGAATCCCGTTTTCGACGTCGTAAACACCGTTTTCGCCGTAGACCACCTCATTTGGTGTCACGATCCGCACATTGCCATGTACATCGATCCGATAGATGTCGGTACTCGATTGCTCGCTCGCCCTGTAGCTCGCGATCATGACGTCCGCGAAGACTTCGAGTTCTCCGCGCGCAGCTCTTGCATTGCCGCGTGCAACATAGGTTTGCTCGTCACGGCGCCATTCGATGCCGTCTTCCGCATTGATCTCCAGGGGCGAATCGCCTTCTTCCAGACCGGAGAGCCCCTGGGATTGAACCGCCGGCGTTCCCGCCAACGCAAGAATTGCAAGGCCGAGGACAAGGGTCTTCAGATTTTGAAACACTCTCAAATGCTGAAACACCGCCCCTCGCTTGAAATCACTCACCGTCATCGGATAGCCTCCTGCGCGTCCGGATAGACAATCAGGCGGCTTTTGCCTGTAAAGAGGATTCTCGCACCTTCCTGCGTAATGCGAAAGCCCTCAGCGTTCAGGCGTCCGGCCGGGCCATGACCTTCAACAGCTTCCTCGCCCCAGGCGTCCTTGGATTTAAGGTCAATAGAGGCGGATTCCGTCCGGATTTCAAAGCCCTGGTCGTGGAACATATCGACGTCGCCGGTCAGCTCCAGCTGCTGCTCCTCGTAAAAGAAACGGCCGGCCCGGGCCGTGAGGGCGAGCCAGGTTTCGTCTTCCAGGGTCATATCGGCTTTCGGCAGCTCGAGCTCGTAAAGATTGCGGTCTTCTTTGGACTGCGAGACCAGATCGGCCGTGACCGTAAAGGGCCGGTCTTCATCGTCGACACCGTTCCAGCGCGGATTCAGGACGCTGACTTCCCCGCCCTGCAGGTCGATTTCGGGTAATGACACCTCTGGTGTTGCATTCTCTTCAAACCCCGGCCAGGCGATAACGAGAATGATCAGGCCCACGGCTGTCGCGGGCAGCAGCACCTTAAGAACGCCGACAAACCGGCTGTAGCTGCTGCGCCTGGAGAGGCGCGGCGGCGGTTGACGTTCGCCGGCGGGTTCGGCTTCAACCTCATCAGTGATAAATGCCTGCGCCATACGCCCGTCCGGTCCCCTTAAGCGACGCCGACGCGCAGACAGTCATGCATCCTGATGATTCCCACCGGGTGGTCATCTTCAAGCACAAACAGGCTGGTGATCTTGTTGTCGTTCATAACGCCCAGAGCCTCCGCGGCCAGGGCTTGCGGCCTGATCGATTTCGGCGCTGGCGTCATGACCTCCCGTGCACTGCGTTGCAGGAGTGCGGGGTCCATGTGCCGGCGCAGATCGCCATCGGTTACCATGCCGATAAGTCTGTCGGTCCGATCAGCCACTCCAACGCAGCCGAACCCGCCGCCAGTCATAATCAAGATGGCGTCGGCAACGCTGGTATCGGGCTCGCAAAGCGGCAGCTCGTCCCGGCCACGCATGATCTCGGACACGCGCACAAGCTTCGTGCCCAGAGCGCCTCCCGGATGGAAGACGTGAAAGTCCTGCGCGGAAAAGCCTTTGCATTCCAGAAGGGAAACCGCCAGAGCATCCCCAAGAGCAAGCGCCATGGTCGTTGAAGTCGTCGGCGCTTCAGTGATTGAACAGGCTTCCGCCGCACGCGGCAGGATCAAGGCCACATCGGCGGCCTCAGCCAGCGCGCTCTTTGCCCGGCTGGTCATGGCAATCAGGGGAATGGAGAAGCGGCGTGTGTAGCCGACGATGTCTGTCAGCTCGGTCGTATTTCCGGAGTTTGACAGAGCCAGGACCACGTCATCCCGGGCAATCATTCCCAAATCGCCGTGGCTCGCCTCGCCGGGGTGAACGAACTGAGACGGCGTGCCGGTCGAGGCCAGCGTCGCGGCGATCTTGCGGGCAATATGGCCGCTTTTTCCCATGCCGGTAATGATGGCCCGGCCCCTCAGAGACGCCAAAAGATCGAGCGCCCGGACAAAACTCTCGTCGAGGTTTTCGGTCAGTTCCTGCAGGCCACAGATTTCCCGCTCGAGAACGCGGCGGCCGAATTCAAGCCCGCGGCTGCTGTCGATCATTCCAGCGGCCTTGGTCGAGGCGTCGTTTGTCTGGGCTTCAATCCCGGCCGGGCCCTCGCTATCCCGCCGCGCGGCAAGGGAAGAAGATTCGGTTGCTAGTGGCTTCATGCCGGCGTTCTCATTTCATTTTTCATCACAGTCACGCTGAGCCGAATCCTCGCAACAGCCTAAAGTCATCCCCGGAACTCAGCTCGGTTCCCAGACTATACCTCTTCGGGGACCGATGACATGACTGAGGTCAAACTAACGGGCAGCCGGAGTAATGCAGCCCAATCAGTGCGCAAAGATGTCAACGTCGCTCCAACCCGCCAGATCGAGTGCTGAACGCGTGGGTAAAAACTCGAAACAACTCTTCGCCAGGCCGCTACGGCCTTCCCGCGCCAGCATTTCGTCGAGTTTGCGACGGATTTCGTGCAGATAGAGCACGTCGGATGCGGCGTACTTCAACTGCTCGGGGGTCAGGGTCTCCGCACCCCAGTCCGACGACTGCTGCTGCTTTGACATATCCTTGCCAATCAGTTCCCGGCAAAGATCTTTCAATCCGTGCCGGTCAGTAAAGGTCCGTGCGAGTTTAGAAGCGATCTTCGTGCAATAAACAGGGCTGCAGTCCACATCCAGATATTGTTTCAAAGCCGCGAGGTCGAAACGCGCAAAGTGAAAGACTTTCGTTACTTTCGGATCCGTTAGCAGGGCCTTAAGATTTGGCGCGGCAAAGGTGCCGTCACGCAGTTGAACCAAATGGCAAACCCCGTCACCGGCGGAAAGCTGTACCAGACATAAACGGTCCCGCAGCGGATTCAACCCCATGGTCTCAGTATCTATGGCAACGGAATCACCAAAACGAACGGCGTCTGGCAGATCGTCCTGATGTAAATGTATCTCGGGTGCGTTCACGCGGTTGGACCTTTGCAGTGGCCGGAAATTAACAACCGGCCCGTAAAAACTCTGTGGTGGGCATTCTCACAACGCCAGAAGGCCTGTCAAGCTCTACGCCTCATGCATGTTCGGCGCCGAAACGGCCCTTTCCGGCGGAGCGGCAGGAAGTCGCGCGGCGAGATGAAGCCTGTTGTCCGCTTTAACGAATGCTTTTACCCTGACGCTTGCGTCTTAACCCTGGACTTTTCAGGAACGGGGCTCAGGTTTTCCGTAGGGGTTGTTGAAACGAGGCGCACTCGAGAGTCAGACCCAAAAAAAACAGAGTTCCAAAACAACGGAGACGTTATGCCGCGCCAAAAAGTCACTATCTTCGGCGGATCGGGCTTCCTCGGACGCCATCTGGTCACCCGCCTCGCACGATCCGGCTGGTCGATCCTGCTGGCGGAGCGGCACCCCACTCGCGCGCACTTCTTGCAGCCCCTGGGCGATGTGGGCCAAATCGCGGCTGTGGCGGCACGGGTGCAGGACGAAGGCCGTGTTGCCGAGGTCGTCGCGGGCGCCGATGCCGTGGTGAACCTGACAGGTATTCTTTATGAGTCGGGAAAACAACGCTTTGACGGCGTTCACACGACCGGCGCGGCAAACATCGCCCGCGCTGCAGCCGGCGCTCAGGTCAAGCGTCTCGTGCAGGTTTCGGCGATCGGGGCGGACCCCAACGCGGAAGCCAACTATGCACGCTCAAAGGGCAAAGGAGAGGAAGCCGTCCGGCAGGCTTTCCCGGATGCCACGATCTTGCGCCCCAGTATCGTAATCGGACCCGAGGATGGTTTTTTCAATCGCTTCGCGGACATGACACGCATCTCACCCTTTCTACCCCTCGTGGGCGGCGGAAAGACACGTTTTCAACCGGTTTATGTTGGTGACGTCGCCCAGGCAATCCAGATGGGCCTTGAGCAAAACAGCTTGATGGGACAGACCTACGAACTCGGGGGTCCCGGTGTCTACAGCTTCAAGGCGCTTCTGCAAATGCTCCTTAAGGAGATCGGCAAACGCCGGGTCTTGCTCCCCCTGCCCTTCGCAATTGCCAGTCTTCAAGCCACCTTTCTGGAATTACTGCCTGTCCCGCCCCTGACCCGCGATCAGGTGCGGATGCTGCGCAGCGACAACATCGTCTCCGAGGGCGCAAAAGGCTTCGCAGAGTTGGGGATAACTCCAAAAGCTGTAGAGACCGTCATCCCGACGTATTTGGAACGGCATCGAGCTGGTGGCCGCTTCAGTGCTAAAACATCCCGCTGATGGACAGGAACTCTGGTCTGAGCAACAACCTGAGAATCAGGCAATCCAGTAAAGAAGGCCGGCGCCCAGCAAGAGCCGGTAAACCACGAAGGGCGCGAAGCCGGCATATTGCAGCCAGCGGATCATCAGGGCGATGGTCACGAAAGCCACCGCGAAAGATATTCCTGCGGCCAGAACGACCTCATAGCCGAACTGTAGATCTGGTGTTTGAGTCACATCGTGCGCCAACAGCAGTCCCGGGCCGGCAATGGCCGGAATCGCCATCAGCAGCGAAAAACGTGCGGCCTCGGTCCGCTCATAGCCGAGCAGACGTGCCGCCGACATGGTGATGCCCGAACGGCTTGTGCCCGGTATCAGGGCCAACACCTGACAGCAACCGATCAAAAGCGCCGCCCAGACGGTCATGTGTTCGATCCGGCGCAAAGTCATTCCGACGCGATCCGTGACGAAGAGAACCAGTGCGAAAATGATCGTCGCCCAGGCCACAACCTCAATGTTGTGCAAAGATCCGGCAATCTCGTCCAGAAAGAAATACCCCACCAGAGCCAGCGGAATGCTTGCGATCACAACCAGCAACGCCAGCCGGGCGCCCGGAGTAATGCGCCCGGTCGCCAGGGCGAAGAGGCCGCCAAGCATCGCGATCAGGTCGCGGTAGTAGTAAAGGCAGACCGCCAGAAGAGTTCCAACGTGGACAGCGATATCCAGGAGGAGCCGCGAATGCGCAGTCTCTTGCGGCACCTTCAGACCGGCGTAATCCACACCCTCCCACACCAACACGAGGTGTCCGGACGAGCTGATAGGAAGGAATTCCGTAAGTCCCTGCACGATTGCGAGGACAAATACATGAAGGAGCGCCAAGGCGTTTTCCTCTTAGATTTTTGCTGATCGCCTGCTTTCACACCCAATCATGTACTCAAACATTCTCCACATTTCGTTAACCAAACATCCGGTTCTCGCCACTCGGCATCAAAGACCCGAGTTAACCGGCTAACTTTCGGTTTGGAATGCGTTTTTGGAGTTTCGGAACAATTGCTATCTACGCGCCTTATAACACTCCGCTGTAAAATTGACACAAGCTTTGACATAGATAAATTTTAGTCCATTTTCGGTACTATATATCAATTCCGGGACTCGGAAATTTCCCGCGACATCGATCTCCCAGGAACCATTAATCAAAATAGGTCAATATATATGTCCTATTTTGTAAATTCCTGTCGCCTTCTTCCGCGCGATCGGGTATAGCTCTGGTGAAACGATGCTCCAAAACGGGCAGGAGATGCTTCGCGCCGTCCAGACGGCTCAACGCCTTCTCCAGAATAAACAGCCCAAGGGCGTGAGCTCTTAAGGCTTCAGAGGTGAGGACTCCGGAATCCAAAAGACTTCCGGATTTGAGCGGTTGCACGGGCTAACGCGCCGGCGGCACCGTTAAATTCCGGACACAACTCCCGGCGGGCACCCGGCCGGGTCAGATGCTGGATGTACGACAAAACCACAAAAGCGGCGGAGCTCAAGAGCCGTCGGGAACGAGGTCGGAAAATGACGAAAAAAATGCTGCAGTTCGTCCACCGGGACCAGCATCTGCCGGAGAAACGAGACGCCTCAAAACGGCGTCAGGACTTCGACGAGATTTACCAGGAGTACGATCCCGCCGCCGCCGCGGAGCAGGCGAGCCGTTGCTCGCAGTGCGGCGTACCCTTTTGCCAGGTGCATTGCCCACTGCATAACAACATTCCCGATTGGCTGATGCTGACCGCGGAAGACCGCCTGGAAGAAGCTTACGAGCTCTCCCAATCGACCAACAATTTTCCGGAGATCTGTGGAAGAATCTGTCCGCAGGACCGCTTGTGCGAAGGCAATTGCGTCATCGAACAAGCAGGTCATGGCACGGTCACCATCGGATCCGTGGAAAAATACATCACGGACACGGCCTGGGAAAAAGGTTGGGTCAAGCCGGTCAAGCCGCTGCGTGAGCGTGCGGAATCAGTGGGCATCATCGGCGCCGGCCCCGCCGGGCTTGCCGCCGCGGAAGAACTCCGCCGTAAAGGCTATCAGGTTCATGTCTACGACCGCTACGACCGGGTCGGCGGCCTGATGATCTATGGGATCCCGAACTTCAAGCTCGAAAAGGACATCGTTGAGCGGCGGGCAAATCTGCTGAGAGACTCCGCCGTGACTTTTCACCTTAACTTCGAAATCGGAAAGGACTCGACGCTGGAAGAGCTGCGCGCGAAACATGCCGCCGTTCTGATCGCGACGGGTGTCTACAAAGGCCGGGACATTAAAATGCCGGGAGTCGGCTTGAAAAATATTCTACCCGCGCTGGACTTCCTGACCGCGTCCAATCGCAAAGGGTTGGGCGATGATGTGCCTGCATTCGACGACGGCAGCTTAAATGCCGCGGGAAAGAACGTCGTCGTGATTGGCGGCGGCGACACCGCCATGGACTGCGTACGTACCGCAGTGCGCCAGGGTGCCAAGTCCGTCAAATGCCTTTATCGCCGGGACCGTCAGAACATGCCTGGCTCCCAACGCGAGGTGAAGCACGCTGAGGAAGAAGGCGTCGAATTCATCTGGCTCTCCGCTCCCGAGGCTTTCATCGGCGATACTGAAGTACAGGCCGTACGTGCATCGCGCGTGCACCTTGGCGTCGCCGACGCGACCGGACGCCAGACGCCGCAGATCCTGGAGGGATCGAGCTTCACGGTGGAAGCCGATATTGCCATTAAGGCGCTGGGCTTCGATCCGGAAGATCTGCCGCAGATGTTCGACTCCGCGGACCTGACAGTGACCCGCTGGGGCACCCTGAAAGTCGACTTCCGCAGCATGATGACCAGCCTGGATGGTGTTTTCGGAGCGGGTGACATCGTTCGCGGTGCCTCGCTGGTGGTTTGGGCGGTGCGCGACGGCCGGGATGTCGCGGAGCAGATCCACGGCTACATCCAAAAGAACGCTTCGGCCGAACCAGCAATCGCCAAGCCGGCAACCGGAGAGCGCGCTGTCGCCTGACGACGCGCAGCTGCATCATGAACCTGATTCCGGGTTCGAAAAACAGATCGCTCCGTGTTGAGGAGCAAGGAGTTGTCTTATCAAGGACAGCTCTTGAGGAAAGCAAGAACATGGATAAGACACCCGAAAGCCTGAGCCCGTCTAACACGAACGGCGTCGAGTTCGTCAAAGAATGGGAAGATAACGCCAGCTACCTGACGGAAAATGGCCTATACGACCCGGCAGACGAGCATTCGTCCTGCGGCGTGGGTCTGGTGGCTACGATCGACGGCTCCGCGAACCGCAGGGTCGTCGAGGCCGGTATCGAGGCCCTGAAGGCGGTCTGGCACCGCGGCGCAGTAGACGCGGACGGAAAGACCGGTGACGGCTGCGGCATTCACGTTCAGATCCCGCAGGACTTTTTCCACGAGCATGTGGAGCGGACAGGACATACACCGATCGAGGGCAAGCTCGCCGTCGGCATGGTCTTTCTGCCGCGCACCGACTTCTCGGCCCAGGAACGCTGCCGCGTAATCGTCGAGCGGGAGATCCTGAATTTCGGTTACTCGATTTACGGTTGGCGTCAGGTTCCAGTGGACACCACGGTGATCGGCGAGAAGGCTGCGGCCAACCGGCCCGAAATCGAGCAGATCATGATTGCAAACAGCCGGGGCGTCTCGCTCGAGCAGTTTGAGACCGATCTCTACATCATCCGCCGGCGTATCGAGAAGGCCGCCGAGACAGACTCAATCAAGGATTTTTATATCTGCTCCCTGAGCTGCCGCTCGGTCATTTACAAGGGCATGTTCCTGGCCGAGTCCCTGGCGGAGTTCTATCCGGATCTGAACGACGAGCGCTTCGTCTCGAACTTTGCGATCTTTCATCAGCGCTATTCGACCAACACCTTTCCGACCTGGCATCTGGCCCAGCCCTTCCGGATGGTTGCTCACAACGGCGAGATCAACACGGTGCGCGGCAACGTCAACTGGATGAAGGCACACGAATGCCGCATGGCGTCCGAGACATTCGGCGACAACATCGAGGAACTGAAGCCGGTCATTCAGCCGGGCAGTTCCGACTCCGCGGCCCTGGACGCGGTCTTCGAACTTGTCGTCCGTGCGGGACGCAGCCTGCCCATGGCGAAAATCATGCTGGTCCCCGAAGCCTGGGACAACAATTCGGCCGTGCCGCAATCCCATAAAGACCTCTATGGCTACAGCAACGCCGTGATGGAGCCCTGGGACGGCCCGGCCGCGATCTGCGGCTACGGCGGGCGTTGGGTGATCGCGGGTCTGGATCGGAACGGCCTGCGCCCCATGCGCTACACCATCACCCATGACGGCCTGCTCTTTTCGGGCTCCGAGACCGGCATGGTCCGGCTGGATGAAAATCTGATCCGCGAAAAAGGCCGTCTGGGCCCGGGCGAAATGATCGCAATCGACCTGGAGGAGGGTAAGCTCTACCGGGACCGCGATATTAAGGACTTTCTGGCCGAACAACAGCCCTTCGGCGAGTGGGTCGGCAACATCACGGCTATCGACGATCTGGTCCGCGCGAGTTCTGACAAGGGCGAAAAATCAAAGTTCGACCGCGACGAACTGCGCCGGCGCCAGCTCAGTTTCGGTCAGACCATGGAAGACCTGGAGCTGATCCTCCATCCCATGGTCGAAGAAGCCAAAGAAGCCATCGGATCCATGGGCGATGACACACCCATGGCCGTTCTCTCGGACAACTACCGGGCGCTCCACCACTTCTTCCGGCAGAACTTCAGCCAGGTCACCAACCCGCCGATCGACAGCCTGCGCGAACGCCGCGTCATGTCCCTGAAAACGCGCCTCGGTAACCTTGGCAACATCCTGGATGAGGATGAAACCCAGTGTAACCTGCTGCAGCTCGATTCGCCGGTCCTCTCCAATGCCGAATTTGGTGCCATGCGCGGGCACATGGGCGATACGGTCACCTCGATTGACTGCACCTTCGACGCCTCGGAGGGTGAGTTCGCGTTGCGCAACGCGGTCGCCCGGATTCAGTTGGAAGCGGAGAACGCTGTACGCGAAGGCTGCGAGCACCTGATCCTCAGCGACGAAACGATGGGCGTCGAGAAGGCCGCCATGCCGATGATTCTGGCAACGGCCGCGGTTCACTCTCATCTGGTGAAGCAAAAGCTGCGTACTTTCATCTCGCTGAACGTCCGCAGTGGCGAATGCATGGATGTTCACTACTTCGCAGTTCTGATCGGCGTTGGCGCGACATCTGTCAACGCCTACCTGGCACAGGAATCCATTGCCGACCGCCATCGGCGCGGTCTCTTCGGCGAGCTCTCACTTGAAGACTGCGTCCGGCGCTTCAAGAAGGCGGTAGATGAAGGATTGCTCAAGGTGATGTCCAAAATGGGCATTGCCGTCATTTCCTCTTACCGTGGTGGCTATAACTTTGAAGCTGTCGGACTGTCGCGGACTCTGGTTGACGAGTACTTCCCTGCCATGCCCAGCCGGATCTCAGGCATCGGCATGTCCGGTATCCAGCAAAAGCTGCTTGATCTGCATCAGAAAGCCTGGAGCGAAGACTTCATCACCCTTCCAGTCGGCGGCTTTTATCGCTACCGGCGCGGCGGCGAGAGCCACGCCTGGGAAGCCGGGCTGATCCACACGCTTCAGGCGGCGGTTGCCAACGATGCCTATTCGACCTATCGCAAATACAGCGAGGGGGTCCGCAACCTGCCACCCAGCAGTCTGCGCGATCTGGTTGACTTCAAACGCGACGGGATCGAGCCTCTGGCGATCGAGGAAGTCGAATCGATCACCGCGATCCGCAAGCGTTTCGTGACACCGGGCATGTCCCTGGGCGCACTCAGCCCCGAAGCCCACGGCACGCTGAACATCGCGATGAACCGGATCGGCGCCAAGTCGGATTCCGGCGAGGGCGGCGAGGTGCCCGAACGCTTCGTTCCCCGGCCCAATGGCGACAACGAGAATTCGGCGATCAAGCAGGTCGCGTCAGGCCGCTTCGGGGTCACAGCGGAGTATCTGAACAACTGCCGCGAGATCGAGATCAAAGTGGCTCAGGGCGCCAAGCCCGGCGAAGGCGGACAGCTTCCCGGCTTCAAGGTCACCGAGATGATCGCGAAACTGCGTCACGCCACACCCGGCGTGATGCTGATTTCGCCGCCGCCGCATCATGACATCTATTCGATCGAGGATCTGGCCCAGCTGATCTACGATCTGAAACAGATCAACCCGGATGCAAAGGTCTGCGTCAAACTGGTCGCCCGCTCGGGCATCGGCACGATCGCGGCGGGTGTCGCCAAAGCAAAGGCAGATGTGATCCTGATTGCCGGCGGCAATGGCGGTACCGGTGCGTCGCCGCAAACCTCGATCAAGTTTGCCGGCGTACCCTGGGAAATGGGCCTCAGTGAGGTTCAGCAGGTCCTGACCCTGAACCGCCTGCGCCACAACGTCACCCTGCGCACGGACGGCGGCATCAAGACCGGCCGTGACGTTGTCATCGCCGCGATCCTGGGTGCAGAAGAATACGGCATCGGCACGGCCTCACTGGTTGCCATGGGCTGTATCATGGTGCGTCAGTGCCACTCGAACACCTGCCCGGTCGGCGTTTGCGTGCAGGACGAAAAACTGCGCGAGAAGTTTACCGGCACGCCGGAGAAGGTCGTGAACCTTTTCAGCTTTATGGCTGAGGAGGTTCGCGAGATCCTGGCCTCCCTCGGCGTGCGCTCCCTGCAGGAGATCATCGGCCGGACCGATCTGCTGGTCCAGGTCAGCCGGGGTGCCGCCCATCTGGACGACCTTGACCTCAACCCACTGCTGGCGCGGGCGGAAAGCGACGGCCATCCCGTCTATTGCACCACCAAGGGCCGCAATGAAGTCCCTGAGACGCTCGACGCACAAATTATCGAGGATGCCCGTGCGCTCTTCGACGTTGGCGAAAAAATGCAGCTGCAGTATTCCATCCGCAACACGCACCGGGCCATCGGCACCAAGATGTCGTCCATGATCACCCGGCGCTTCGGCATGAAGGGTTTGAACCCGGGCCACATCACCGTGCGCCTGCGCGGATCGGCGGGGCAGTCTCTCGGTGCCTTCGCGGTGCAGGGCCTGAAGCTGGAAGTCTTCGGCGACGCCAACGATTATGTGGGGAAAGGCCTCTCCGGCGGCACCATCGTGGTCCGCCCGACCACTGCCAGCCCGCTGAATACCAATGAGAACACCATCATCGGTAACACCGTGCTCTACGGTGCGACCGACGGCCGCCTCTTCGCGGCGGGTCAAGCCGGTGAACGTTTCTGCGTGCGGAATTCCGCCGCCGTTGCGGTGGTGGAAGGCTGCGGCTCCAACGGCTGCGAATACATGACCGGCGGCACAGCTGTGATCCTCGGTCAGGTCGGTCACAATTTCGGTGCGGGTATGACCGGCGGCATGGCCTTCATCTACGACGAGGAAGGCACCCTGCCCGACCGGATCAACAATGAGAGCGTAATCTTCCAGCGGATCGAGACCGATCACTGGGAAGAGGTATTGAAGTCTCTGGTGAAGGAACACGTCAAGGAGACTCAATCGCGCTTTGCCGAACGTCTGCTGATCGACTGGACACACGAACGCGGCAAGTTCTGGCAGATTGTTCCAAAGGAAATGATCGACCGCTTGGAACATCCGGTCGGCGCGAGTTCTCGTGAAAAGCGGGCTTAAGCGCCGCTGATAAAGCCCGGGTGCAGTCGATCCTGAGGGTGCAATCAGGACGGACCGGACCCCGGCGACAACAACGAAGCAGCATACCCTGTAACTGCTGTAGAACTGGAATGGGCGCTTCTCACGACGGAAGCGCCCAATTTTTTTGAGATTTTGAGTGCCAGAAAGCTCCAGTCGGGTTATTCACTTCGGCGCCGACAGATTTTCAAGAGTTCTGTAATTTTCTGTGATGCGTTACCTCTTTCATCTGCCCATCGATCCCCAGTGCCGCAAAATCCGGATCCTGCTGGCCGAGAAAAAGCTGGAGTTCGATCTTGAGGTCGAACCCGTCTGGGAGCGGCGCGAGGGTTTTCTGCAACTCAATCCGGCCTGCGAAGTCCCGGTTCTCACCGAAACCGACGGCACCGCCATTTCCGGCGGACCCGTGATCGCGGAGTATCTGGAAGACGCCTATGACGAGACCTCGTTTCTCGGTAAGACGCCGACGGAACGGGCGGAGACCCGGCGCATGGTGCTCTGGTTCGAGGGCAAGTTTCACCGGGAAGTCACCGCCAATCTGGTCGAGCAGAAGGTGACGAAACGCCTTTACAAGAGCGGCCAGCCCGACTCAGGGGCGATCCGCGCCGGACACAGCAACATCCACTATCATCTTGAGTACATTGCCTGGCTTTGCGACCGGCGCCGCTGGCTCTCGGGGGACTCCTTCTCGCTCGCCGACATTGCCGCCGCCGCCCAGCTCTCCTGCCTGGATTTCATCGGCGACGTGCCCTGGGAAAAGCACCCGGATGCCAAGGACTGGTACGCGCGCGTAAAATCCCGTCCCAGCATGCGGCCGATCCTGGCCGATCACGTCGTCGGCACCAAACCGCCCGAGCACTACGCCGACCCGGACTTTTAACGACCAAACCTGTCAGTCCAGGCAGAAGCCCTTGCGCCGGATAAAACGGCCGAAGTCTGCACGTTCCGGACGGCTGTATTGGCGCGCTTTGTCTTCTGACCAGCCGTAGTCCCCGACCGGAGCACACTCCGATGCGAAGCGTTCCTGTTCGTAGGGTTGCGCTTGCGCACGCCGCCGGTCGTAGGCGGCAATGATCTCTCCGGCGTTATCCTCGCGATAGCGATCGTGATGGATGGTCGCCGAAAGCGGCAGTCGAAGGCTCGGCTCGCTTTGTTCCAAAGGATGGCCGACCGCCAGGGCCGCGACCGGGAACACCAAATCAGGCAGGGCGAGGATGTCACTTGCCTCCTGGGCACGATTGCGGATCGCAGAGATGGGGCAGGTTCCGAGACCGGCGGCCTCCGCCGCAAGGACAAAAGCCGTCAGGGCAATCGCGGCATCGACGCTGGCGTTGAAGAAGGCATCGAGGTGATCGTTGGCAAAGGCATGACCCCGCAATTCATGAAGACTGCGTTGCCGCCGGTGATTGCCGCAGAAAACAATCAGCGCCGGCGCGCCTTCAACCCAGGCCTGATCGGACAGAATGTCTTTCAGGGCACGCATCTGCCGCGCGTCCGTTACGATCAGGATATCGCGCTGTTGCAGGTCGCTCTTGGTCGGCGCCGCGAGGGCAAGTGCAGCGAGCAGTTCAAGCTGTGCGTGGGGTGGCGGTTCCGGTGCGAAGCGGCGCACCGAGCCGCGCCCCGCCAGCTGCGTCCAGAACGCCGGCACCGGATCTTCCGCCGCGAGGTCCGTACCTTCGATCCTTGCGCTGGCATCGCCATAGCGCGCATCCAACTGCGCGAAAAGTCTCTCAAGATCTGCCATGACGTCTCCCCAGGCGAAGCGTTACTCGACCTTTACGTCGAGCATTTCCAGGTTCTTCTGCGCCGCGTCGCCGGTCGGCGTGCCCTCGGCAACACGCGCGGCGGTCAGCCAATCGCTCCTGGCACCCTGGTCATCGCCTCCCAGGCGACGCAGAATCCCCCGCTCAAGCAAAGCCTCGGCATTCTCCGGCCGCAGCGTGAGCGCACGGTTGACGTCTTCCAGCGCCAGTTCGTTGGCGTCCAGATAGCGGTAAGCCGTGGCCCGGAAAATCAGCACATCGACCCGCTCAGGGGCCAACTCTTCCGCCAGGTTGAGGTCGTCTATGGCTTCCCAGTAGTTCGAGGCCGCGGCCAGGGAGACGCTGCGGTCGATCAGCAGCTCGACATTCTCGGGATCGAGCTTCAGCGCCGCCGTCAGCACCTGATAGGACCGCGCGACATTGCCGTCCAACAACCAGCCCTGGGCCGCCTGGGCCAGCACGTCGGCGCGCAGCGCGTTCGGCGAGTCGGTCATGTTCTGCGCCAGCGCCTCCAGACGCTCCGCCGCTTTTTTGTACTGCCCGAGGCCAATCAGCGCGACATTGCCGCAATGGCGGGCCGCGTTGCCACCGCCCTGGGATTCCCATGCAAGCGCGGCCTCGAACGCCTCCTCCGGCTGGATCTGGCTCAACTGCATGCAGGCGGCATATTGTTCGGCGTGATCGATCTGCTGCGCCAACACGGGCGGTAAGCCCTGCGCGGCAAACAGCAAAGCCGCCGCACCGGCGGCCACGGCCGTTATCCTGGAAAACGCCAAAGCAACACCCCGAAGTCTCTTCAAATCAGGTCCATTCAATGCCATATCTCGGAACGAGTCCAAGTCCGGCCGCTTAAAATCGGCTCCAAGGGCGGGATGTACAAGAGCGAAGTTCGTGACGGGGGTCGCCCCATTGAGGTCCACGGACTCTGACAGGTAAGGCACGTGTCCAGACTATGACCGACGGAACCAACCACCTCTTTTGCTTCGGCCTGGGCTTCTCCGCCCGGACACTCGCCAAACGCCTTCAGGCGAAGGGCTGGACAGTCACCGGCACGACCCGCACGCCGGAGAAAAAACACGCCCTTGCGGCGCAAGGCTTTGATCATGTCGTCCTCTTCGACCGGGACCGCCCCCTGGAAAATCCCACTCAGACCCTCCGCGACGTCACCCATCTCCTGATTTCGGCGGGACCGGACGCCGAGGGAGACTCGGTGATCAATCAGCACGCCGCCGATATCGCAGCCATGCCCAGGCTGCAATGGCTCGGCTACCTCTCGACCACGGGGGTTTACGGCAATCATGACGGCGCCTGGGTCGATGAAGACGCGCCCTTGAGCCCCAGCAGCCCGCGCAGCGAATACCGGGTCGCCGCCGAGCGCGCCTGGCTGGCGCTGAACGCCGAGAATGAAGTTCCGGTCCACCTCTTCCGCCTGGCGGGAATCTACGGACCCGGCCGCAGCCTGCTGGATACGGTGAAAGCCGGGAAAGCCAAACGCATCGACCGGCCGGGTCAGGTCTTCAGCCGCATCCATGTGGAAGATATCGCGCGTGTGCTGGAGGCCTCTATCGCCAAGCCCCATCCGGGCCGCATCTACAATGTCTGCGACGACATGGCCGCCTCTCCGGCAGAGGTCACCGCCCACGCCTGCAAGCTTCTGGGGATGGAGCCGCCGCCGCTTGTGCCTTTCGAGGAGGCCGGGCTCTCGCCCATGGGCCGCACCTTCTGGCTCGACAACAAGCGGGTCTCCAACAGACGCCTGCACGAGGAGTTGGGGGTGGAGCTGCGCTACCCGGACTACAAGGCGGGACTGGCGAGTTTGCTGTAGGCGCTTCGCTTTGCGAGGCTGCCCCGGTTCGACGCTCGTCGAACCTGATCAAAAAAAACACCCCGGTTCGACGCTCGTCGAACCTGATCGAAAAACACGCCGTCAAAAACGCCTAACCCACTTCTGCCACCAACGCATCCAGAACACGCATCAGCCGGGCAAGATCCTCCGGCTCCGAGAGCCTGTGGTCGCCCTTCTTGACCAGCGTCACCTCGACATCCTCGCTCTCCAGGGCATCGGTCAGGCGCAGGGCGGTCTTCCAGGGTACGTCGTCGTCGCGCATGCCCTGCAGCAAACGCACGGGGCAGCGAATCGGCAGCGGCGCGCGCAGCAGCAGATGCTCGCGCCCGTCTTCAATCAGCGCACGGGTGATAATGTAGGGATCGTCGCCATACTCGCTGGGCTGCTCGAAACGTCCCGCACTCAGGACCTGGTCCCGTTGTTCTTGCGTGAATTCCGCCCACATCAGGTCCTCGGTGAAATCCGGCGCCGCAGCGATGCCGACCAGGCCCGCGATCCGCTCGCGCCTGGCCAGTGCCGCCAGCAGCATGATCCAGCCGCCCATGGAGGAACCCACCAGAACCTGCGGCCCCTCGGTCAATTCGTCGAGCACCGCGACCGCGTCCTCGGCCCAGCGGCCAATCGTCCCATCCGCGAAATTCCCGGAGGACTGACCATGCCCCAGGTAGTCGAAGCGGACAAAGTCCAGACCCCGCGCCCGGCAGTGCTCTTCCAGCGCCAGGGCCTTGCTTCCGGTCATATCCGACATGAAGCCGCCCAGAAATACGACACCGGGTTGCGCAGATCCGCTTTTATCGCTCGAGATCTTATGATACGCGATGCTCGCGCCGTCTTTGCGTGTTAAGGTTTTGGGGCGCGTTAAAGTTTTGGCATTCGGGGACTGAGCGTCGGGCTTTGCGTCCTGATGGGAATCGGGCTGTTGGCTGGCTGAGGAAACTTGGCCACCGGGGAGCTCTTGGCTTGAGGACCTCGGTCCTGTGGGGAATTCTGCGGAAGACATGAACGTTCAATCACCTATGGCCTGGCAATGACAACTGTCACGCAGGTTATCACCCCAGCGGCCGGGACAAAAGATGGCGCGCCGACGGTTCTGCAGGTCGTTCCCAGCCTGATCACGGGCGGTGTCGAGCGCGGCGCCGTCGATATGGCCGCCGCCCTGACCAAAGCCGGCGGCACGGCCATCATCGCGTCCGAGGGCGGCCACCTGGAGTACGAGTTGCAGCGGATCGGCGCGACTCACCTGCGTCTGCCCATGGCCTCCAAGAATCCACTGGTGATGGCGCGCAACGTCACGCGCCTGAAAAAGGTCATCCTCGAGCACGACGTGGACATCGTTCACGCCCGCTCCCGCGCGCCCGCCTGGTCCGCCTACTTCGCGGCAAAGGGCACGGGCCGGCACTTCATCACCACCTTCCACGCACCCTATAACATCGGTAACGGCTTCAAGCGGCGCTACAACGCGATCATGACCAAGGGCGAACGGGTCATCGCGATCTCCCAGTTCATCGCCGCGCACATCGAAGAGAACTACAAGGTCGAGCGCACCAAGCTTCGGGTCGTGCAGCGTGGCGTCGACCTGCGCCATTTCGACCCGGACCAGGTCAGCGCCGAGCGGGTGGTCAAGCTCGCGACCGACTGGCGCCTGCCGGACGGCGTGCCGCTGGTCATGCTGCCGGGCCGCCTGACGCGCTGGAAAGGCCAGGCGATCCTGCTCGAGGCCCTCAAGGAACTCCGGGATCTCGACTTCTGCTGCGCCCTGGTGGGCTCGGACCAAGGCCGCACCAGCTACCGCCAGGAGCTGGAGCGCCAGATCATCGCCAACGATCTCGCCGGCAAGGCCTTCATCTTCGACAACTGCACCGATATGGCGGCGGCCTACATGCTGTCGGACGTGGTGGTCTCCGCCTCGACCGACCCGGAAGGCTTCGGCCGCGTGGTCAGCGAGGGTCAGGCCATGGGCCGCCCGGTCGTGGCCAGCGACCACGGCGGCGCCCGCGAACAGGTGATCCCCGGCACCACGGGCTTCCTCTTCGACAACAACGACGCCAGCTCCCTCGCCAAGGCCCTGCGCACCGCCCTGACCCTCAGCGCCGAAGAACGCGCCAAGCTCTCCAAGATCGCCATCAACCGGGTGCAGACCCTCTTCTCCAAAGACCGCATGTGCAACGCCACGCTCGGGCTCTACAACGAACTGATGCGCAAGGACGCGCATAAGATCGGGTGATGCGCCTGGAGTGGGTGACCGCCCGGTCATTCAAAAGGGCTGAATTCTGCTCACACGACAGATGAGAAAACTGCGCTCGTATTGAGACCTCTCGGGCGTTTTCATCGACTCAACGTTCTGTTGCAGTCGATGGAGATAAAGTCATGACCACCCTTTTACATCTCGACGCCAGCGCGCGGATCGAGCGATCGATCAGTCGCGACCTCTCGGCAAGCTTCGTTGAAACCTGGTTGCAGCACCGCCCTGGGGACCGTGTCATCCACCGTGATCTCGGAGCAAACCCGCCCGGCTTTATCTCCCAGGACTGGATCGCAGCCTGCTTCACGCCGGAAGACCGGCGCACCGACGCCCATAACGCGACCCTGGCGGAGTCCGATACACTCATCGCCGAGCTGGAACAGGCCGCGCTTATTGTCCTGGGCACGCCGATGTACAATTATGGTCTGCCGGCGTCCTTAAAGGCCTGGGTCGATCAGGTCATCCGGGTCAACAGAACCTTCAGCTTCGACCTGGCCCGGGGCGACTATCCGCTGGAACCTATGCTATCGGGCAAAACTCTTGTCTGCCTGACATCGAAGGGCGAATTCGGCTTTGCTAAAGGAGGCATCCGGGAGGACATGAATCACCTCGACCCCCATATCGAGACATTCGCCCATTATCTGGGCGTGGAGGAGCGTCATTTTATCTCGGTGGAGTATCAGGAATTCGCTGGCCAACGCCACGAACACTCCCGCAGCGCCGCAGAACAGAATACGCTGGCCCTGGCAGCGACTCTCGCACGCAGCCTGGAGTCTTCACCAAACCTTCAGCAGAACGGCCTTTAACGGAACGTCTCCCAATGCATGAGTCCAGGCTGCCCCCATTGAACGGCCTCAGGGCTTTTGAGGTCGCTGCCCGGCATCTGAGCTTCAAGCAAGCCGCGGAGGAGCTTTTCGTCACACCCACCGCCGTCAGCCACCGGATCCGCGCGCTGGAAGACTGGCTTGGGGTCAAGCTCTTCAACCGTCTCACCCGCTCCCTGGAGCTGACCAAGGAAGGAGAGGCCTACGCGGCCCTGGTGCAGGAGGGTTTCGCCATCCTGACACGGGCTTCGGAGGAACTGAGACGCTCGAGCGACGATGGAGAGCTGGTGGTCTCCGCCACGATGTCCTTTGCATCGAACTGGCTGAACGCGAAGCTCGCTACGCTACAGAGCCCCCACGAGACCTTCACCGTTCGGATTGAAGGTACGGACCTGCCCATCGATCTCAAGCGGAGCAACGTCGACATCGCGATCCGTTACGGGGAAGGCGGTTATGAAGACCTTTATTCGGAAATGCTCTTTCCCGACCTGATCACGCCGGTCTGTACGCCTGAACTTGCCGCGGAGATCTCACAGCCGGGCGATATCGCGAAGCTGCCCCGGATCGACTACCGCTGGCCGGGCTTCGGTCCACGCGACCCGAGCTGGGACAAGTGGTTTCACGCCGCCGGCGTTACCGCGCCCGCCGCCGAGCTGGTACCCTCCTTCAGCGACGAACACATGGCGCTGGGCCAGACGCTCGCCGGACGCGGCGTCGGGCTCCTGGGAATCGTGGCCGCCGCCGAACCGATCCTGCAGGGCAGGCTGGTCCGGCCCTTCCCGATTGCGCTGGAGAACCGCGCCTACTACTTCGTCTGCCAGCCCCACAGTCTGCGCCGCCGCAAGGTCGGGATCTTCCGCGACTGGCTGAAGGCCGAAGCCGCCCGTTTCGACGAGCTCCTGGCCGAAGACCCCAGACTGAAATTCGAAACAAGCGTACGAGCCGAGCACCTCACGGAGACGGAGAAACCATGAGCCCAAACGACACTACCCCCTACCAGGCCGCGCAGCCCGACGGCAGCAACCCAACCGCGCAGAACCCGATCTCCCCGGACGGCACGCCGCAGCTAAACCACGACTACCTCATCCCCGCCCGCCAGGGCCGGGCCGTCCGCCTGAAGCGCGGCCAACAGCTCAGGATCACCAATCCCCAGGGCCATCAGGTCTGCGATTTCTTCGCCATCGCGGCGGACGCCCCCAGAGACTCCCTAGGAGACTCCCCACGGGAGTCCCCAGCGGAATTCCTCTCCATGGAGCACTGCCGCACCGCCTTGGGCCGGATTTATGTGCGCACCGGCGACCAGCTGGTCACCAACCGCCGCCGCCCCCTGATCGAGATCGCGGAAGACACCTCTCCCGGCGTCCACGACATCCTGATCGCCGCCTGCGACCACACCCGCTACCGGCAGCTCGGATGTACCGACTACCACGACAACTGCGCCGACAACTTCCGCATGAGCCTCGCCGCCATCGGCGTCACCCCGATCCACGTGCCCTGCCCCTTCAACATCTGGATGAACGTGCCGGTGGCGCAGGACGGGACCTACGATTGGGCAGCCCCGGTTTCGAAGCCGGGGGATTATGTGGCGTTGCGGGCGCTGGAAGACTGCATCGCGGTGATGTCCGCCTGCCCGCAGGATATGACGAGTGTGAATGGGGTGGGGACGGTTCCGGCCGAGTTATTGGTGAGGATTGGCGGTTGAACGCGGGCAGCCCTAAAGAGGTGGTTTCCATCAGGGTGCAACGCGCGAAAGAAGCTCTGAATCCGCGCACAAGCCGCACCTCTGGTCCGTCGCGAAGTAACAGCAAGGCAACCGAAGCCTGTCAGGTCCACTCGCCCAGCGTCACTCAAACGGACGGCCGAAGTAGGTGAGCACCCACATGGCGATCAGGTACACGCTGATCAGGGACTGGGCGCCGGAGACGACGCGCACCCAACCCTGCCCGCGAAGGGCATACTCGCGGGGTTGAAGGCGCGCGAGCCAGGTCCCGATATTCAAATCACGCCAACCCAGGTGAAAGGCCGAGATCAGACTGAAATAGAAAGTCAGTCCCAATGCCTTCAAGCCCCGCGGGTTAAGCCGCTCCACGATCACATCATCAGCGACAATCGGCTTTCCCCCGCTTTGCTCGATGCGGCCTGCCGGCCTTATGCGATAGATGCCGCCGCCATCCGGCCGTCCTGAATTCATCAGCAGCGCCGGCAGATAGATCAGGGCGAAGAAGCCGACAAGCCCAAGCAGGATCAGGATCGGCCGTCCGTACGCCAGGCCGTATCCGCTTGTCCACTCGAAGAACACCAGACGGAATGCGCCTTCCACCGCGGCCCAACGATCCTGCCGCAGGCGGCCGCAGGAGTTGTCCAGGTCCGGATCCCAACTGGCAAGAGCATAGGCGGTCCGGTGATGTTCTATGGCGAAAGTCGCCGCGCGCTCGAGCTCCCGCAGGCCTGCGCCTCTGAACGCTGCGCGCAATCGGACCATGGCGCTCTCTTCTTCCTCGCAGAACCAGACACGCGCGACCCCACGCAAGGCCGCCAGCCACTCCGGAGAGGGCAAGCCTTTGGCTTCGTATTGCGCGCCTGCCAGGTTCGCGTTTTCGAGCTTCGTGTCCGTTAACACGGTCCGGTAGAGGATGGCGCCTTCCAGGTTCGCGCCTTGAAGACTGGCGCCGGTGAAATCGGCCCCGCTCAGATCAGCCTCACGAAGGTCGGCGCTACCCAGATCGGCGCCGCGCAGCCTTGCCTCCACGAGCCACGCTCCGCTGAGCTTCGCGTAGCTCAACTTTGCCCCTTTCAGATCCGAGCGTTCCAGGATCGCCCCGCTGAGGTTTGACCGCGTCAGGAGCGCACCGCGGAGGTTTGCGAATGCGAGTCGGGCATCTTGCAGGTCCGTGTCCTCCAGATCGAGGTTGCAGAAACTGGACTCGGTACCGATGAGCAGACTTTGGCCGCGGTCGTCTGCCCCCAGTAAATCGTCGTAGCGGTCATTGAGCAGTTTTTCATGCTTAGCCAGGGCGGCCGGCAGGTCCTCGATGACGGTCCACTTTGCATATTGACAGTCTTCTATCTGTTCCTGGGCGGTGCCTGCCGTTGCCATCGTAAGCGCTGGCAAGGCGGCGATACATAAGATGAACCTCAGGGCTGGCATAAGATCTTCCTAGCCGTTGGGAGCATACCGACCGGATCTTTGTGCGAGCGACAGCTTCGCTAATCCGAAAGCCAAGAATAGAAACAGCATATCATCCCCCACCATTCTTGACAGTCCCTGGAATCCTTCTACATTGCGCGTTTCGCACTGCGGCATAGCCGCGGTGGTTTTTTTGACGACGTGACGCAAGAGGTTAAGAAGCAAAGTTTCATGGTTGCAATCAATCTGCCCGACGGAAGTCGGCGCGATTTCGAGGCGGCGGTTTCCGGCGCCCAAATCGCCGCCGCCATCGGCCCGCGCCTGGCGAAAGACGCCCTGGCGCTGAAGGCTGACGGCATGGTCAAGGATCTGGCCTTTCTTGTCGAGCAGGACACCACCATCGAAATCGTCACCAGCAAGCACGAAGACAGCCTGGAACTGCTGCGCCACGACTGCGCGCATGTGCTGGCCGAGGCGGTGCAGGAACTCTATCCCGAGACCCAGGTGACCTTCGGCCCCGCGACCGAAAACGGCTTCTTTTACGACTTTGCCCGGAAAGAACCCTTCACGACCGAAGACCTGGAAGTCATCGAAAAGCGCATGCATGAGATCGTCGATCGCGACGAGACCATCACGCGCGAGGTCTGGGACCGGGATGACGCCATCCGCCTCTTCATGGAAATGGGCGAGAAGTACAAGGCCGAGCATATCGAGACCCTGCCCCGCGATGCGGAGATCTCGATCTACCGGCAGGGCAAGTGGCTCGACCTCTGCACGGGGCCGCACCTGCCCTCGACCGGCAAGCTGGGCCATGCCTTCAAGCTGCTGCGGGTTTCCGGCGCCTACTGGCGTGGCGATTCCAAGAACGAGCAGCTGCAGCGCATCTACGGCACCTGCTGGGCAACGGAAAAGCAGCTGAAAGCCTACCTCCACATGATGGAAGAGGCCGAAAAGCGCGACCACCGGCGCCTGGGCAAGGAGATGAACCTCTTCCATCTGCAGGAAGAGGCGGTCGGATCGGTCTTCTGGCACCCCAAGGGCTGGGAGCTTTACCGGGCGGTCGAGCGCTATCTGCGCAAGCGCCTGGAGGCCGCCGACTACGTCGAGGTCAAAACGCCGCAGCTGATCGACCGTTCGCTCTGGGAGGCCTCGGGCCACTGGGAGAAGTTCCGCGAGCATATGTTCACGGCGGTCAGCGACGACGACCGGGTTCTGGCGGTCAAGCCCATGAACTGCCCGGCCCACGTCCAGATCTTCCGCCAGGGTCAGACCAGTTACCGCGATCTGCCCCTGCGCATGGCCGAATTCGGCAACTGCCACCGCAACGAGCCCTCGGGCGCGCTGCACGGGCTGATGCGGGTGCGCGCCTTTACCCAGGACGACGCCCATATCTTCTGCACGGAAGACCAGATCAACAGCGAGACGGTGATTTTCTGCGAGCTGCTGTCCAGCATATACAAAGACCTGGGCTTCGAGGACTTCGTGGTGAAGTTCTCGGACCGGCCCGACGTGCGTGCCGGCACCGACGAGACCTGGGATAAGGCCGAGACGGCCCTGAAAGAAGCGGTCGAGAAAACCGGCATCGAGTATTCACTCAATCCCGGCGAAGGCGCTTTCTATGGGCCGAAGCTGGAATTCGTGCTGCGCGACGCCATCGGGCGCGACTGGCAGTGCGGGACGTTGCAGGTGGATTTCGTCCTGCCGGAGCGCCTGGACGCCAGCTATATCGGCGAGGACGACAAGCGTCACCGCCCGGTTATGCTGCACCGCGCCATCATCGGTTCCTTCGAGCGTTTCCTGGCAATCCTGATCGAGCACTTCGGCGGACGCTTCCCGCTTTGGCTCGCGCCGGTGCAGGTCGCGGTGGCCCCGATTACCTCGGATGCAGACGACTATGGCCGTAAGGTCCAGGCTGCGCTAAAATCCGCTGGCTTACGTACGGAAATTGACCTTCGCAACGAGAAGATCAATTATAAGATCCGTGAACACAGCCTGGCCAAGGTCCCGGTGATTGCGGTCGTTGGCCGTCGCGAGGCAGAAGAAGGCAAGGTGGCGCTGCGGCGTCTGGGCAGCAAGGAACAGCAGATCCTGAGCCTGGAAGAAGCAGTCGCCCTGCTGGGGGAAGAGTCGGCATCGCCGTCCGGAGCCTGATCGCATTGCCGAAAGGCAATGCGTGAATCAGTCTCCGAATTTAAAGGGTATGGAGAGCGAAAGCTCTCCAGGGAGCCTGATCGCATTGCCGAAAGGCAATTCGTGAATCAGCCTCCGAGTTTAAAGGGTATGGAGAGCGAAAACTCTCCAGGGAGCCTGATCGCACCGCCGAAAGGCAATGCGTGAATCAGTCTCCGAATTTAAAGGGTATGGAGAGCGAGAGCTCTCTGACATGAAGTAAAACCGGACTTTTTGGGTCCGGTGAGAGGGGAAATACCATATCGGCTCTCCGGCCCGGCTGTTTTCACGGCCGCGGGTGGCATCCGTTATGGAACAGAGTGACGTCGGGTTTAACGGAATCAATCATCCCAAAACACGATTTGCACTCTATTATAGAGAAGATGAGGCTGACGGGCGTTTCCTTTGCTTCAGAGGGAACGGCCGGTCTCAAAGAATTATTTGGCTAACGGAGGAGTTTAGCAATAGCACGTCCACCCGTAGATCTCACGCCGTCCCGAGATGGACCGCGTGTGAACGAACAAATTGGCGTTCCGACGGTCCGCCTCGTCGATGAAAACGGCGAGCAGGTCGGGGTCGTTTCCAAGAGCGATGCGCTGCAGCGCGCCTTCGCCGCCGGTTTGGATCTCGTTGAGATTTCGCCCAATGCAGACCCACCCGTCTGTAAAATCCTGGATTACGGGCGATTCCGCTACGAGGCGCAGAAGAAAAAGAACGAGGCCCGCAAGAAGCAGAAGGTCATCGACGTCAAAGAGATCAAGATGCGGCCGAATATCGACTCGCATGATTACGACGTGAAGATGCGCGCCGCCAACCGCTTCATCGGCGAAGGCGACAAGGTCAAGGTGACCATGCGCTTCCGGGGCCGGGAAATGGTCCATCAGGACCTGGGCCTGAAGGTCCTGCACAAGGTCCGCGGCGAGCTGGAGGAAGTTGCCAAGGTTGAGCAGTTTCCCAAGCTGGAAGGCCGTCAGATGATCATGGTTCTGGCGCCCCGTTGATGTAACGGGCCACCGGAACCGCCAGCCCCCGGCCGGGTCTCCGCATCCGCCGGGTGGAGCGAGCCTCAAACGGCTCTGAAATTGACTTACTTATCAATGAGATAGAATAAGTCAGGGAGATCCTTGCGCGCCGCGCCGGGATCTCTTGCAATAGGTGACTTCGGCCGTTATAACCTGCGGCTTCAAACGAGCGGTCGGGCGAAAGGGCATGCCCAGCGGCTCACGAAAGGTTCGTTTCCAACGAAAGGAATGCAAAATGCCCAAGTTGAAGACCAAGTCAGGCGCCAAAAAGCGCTTCCGGCTCACCGGAACCGGAAAAGTTGTTATGAATCAGGCTGGTAAACGCCACATGCTGCGCCGCCGCAGTCAGTCGATGAAGCGCAAGGCGCGCGGCACGACCATCATGGGCGATGCCGATAGCCGGATTATCAAACGCAACTTCCTCCCCTACGCTTAAGGAAACCTGACTCATGGCAAGAGTAAGTCGAGGCGTCACGGCACGTGCGCGCCATAAAAAAGTCGTCAAGATGGCCAAAGGCTATCGGGGACGCGGTAAAAACGTTTTCCGGGTTGCCGTCGAGCGGGTGGAGAAGGGTCTCCAGTACGCTTACCGCGACCGCCGGGTCAAAAAACGCAATTTCCGTGGCCTGTGGATCCAGCGCATCAATGCTGGCGCCCGGGAGCACGGATTGTCCTATTCGCAGTTTATGAACGGTATGAAACGCGCCGGCATCGAGCTGGACCGCAAGGTTCTTTCCGACCTCGCGATCCACGAGCCGGCCGCGTTTAAGAGCCTTGTCGATCAGGCTCAGGCCGCTCTCAAGACCGCTTAAAGACCAAGGCAATGGGCTGCTGCGACGGATCGTGGCAGCCCGCGCCGACCAGACGACCCCGCGAGACCCTTTGGCGCGTTCAGGCGAAAACCGGACCCCGGTTTTGTCTTTCCCGCCCGAGCAGGCCTCGCCCCAACAAAAGCGAATAGGGACCGGCGGAGATCGGGGCAGGAGTGCCGGCGGATCTGACGCTGGTGAGACTCCCGGTTCCCGGCAACACCGACCGGGAAGCACATGGAGAACCTCGAAAACCTTCGCGACAGCCTGACAGCAGAGATCGAGAGCGCCAGCGACGTTGAGACGCTGGAGACGATCCGTGTTCAGGCCCTCGGCAAAAAAGGCCAGGTCACCCAGCTGATGAAAACGCTGGGCGGTTTGTCGCCGGACGAACGCCGGGAAGCGGGGCAGGCCCTCAACGTGGTCAAAACCACGCTGGCTCAGGCCATTGATGCCCGCCGCGAAACCCTCAAGGAAGCCGAACTGGAAGCCCGCCTGGCCCAGGAGACCATCGACGTCTCCCTGCCCGCGCGCCCCAGCAGCCTCGGACACCTCCATCCTCTCAGCCAGACCATCGAGGAACTGATCGCGATTTTCGGCGAGATGGGCTTCTCTGTGGCCGAAGGTCCGGATATCGAGGACGATTTCCATAACTTCACCGCCCTGAACATTCCGCCAGAGCATCCCGCGCGGCAGGAATTCGACACCTTCTATCTGCCCGAACGCGCGGACGGCAGCCGGCATGTGCTGCGCACCCATACCTCCCCGGTCCAGATCCGCACTATGCGCAACAGCCCGCCGCCGATCCGTATCATCGTGCCGGGCCGCACCTACCGCGCCGACCACGACGCCACCCACTCGCCGATGTTCCATCAGGTCGAGGGGTTGGTGATCGACGAAAATACCAATATGGGGCACCTCAAGGGCACCCTGATCGAGTTCTGCCGGGCCTTCTTTGGCATCGACGACCTGCCCGTGCGTTTCCGTTCCAGCTACTTCCCCTTCACCGAACCCTCGGCGGAGGTCGATATCGGCTGCACCCGCGACGGTGGGCAGCTCAAGATCGGCGGCGCCGACTGGCTGGAAATCCTGGGCTGCGGTATGGTTCATCCCAAGGTGCTGGAACACTGCGGTATCGATGCCACCAAATATCAGGGCTTCGCCTTCGGCATGGGGATCGAACGGCTCGCCATGCTGAAGTACGGCATGCCCGACCTGCGCCCCTTCTACGATTCCGACCTGCGGTGGCTGCGGCACTTCGGCTTCCTGCCGCTCGAGACCCCCAGCATGGTGAGAGGACTCTAAGCTCATGAAGTTCACCCTAAGCTGGCTCAAGGATCACCTCGAAACCGAGGCCACACTTGACGAAATCGCCGCGGCCCTTTCCATGATCGGCCTGGAGGTCGAAGAGATCGAAGACCGCGCGGCGGCCCTCGCGCCCTTCAAATCCGCCCATGTCATCGAGGCCAAACAGCATCCCAATGCCGACCGCCTGCGGGTCTGCCGAGTTGAGACCGAAGACGGCGAAGTCCAGGTGGTCTGTGGCGCGCCCAACGCGCGCACCGGCATGATCGGTGTCTTCGCGCCTTCGGGCAGCTATGTGCCCGGCACGGATATGGTTCTCAAGCCCGGCAACATCCGCGGCGAGGATTCCAACGGCATGCTGGTCTCCGAGCGCGAGATGGGCATCTCCGACGAGCACGACGGCATCATCGAGCTGCCGGAAGGAACGGCCATCGGCGTGCCCTATGCCGAGCTCGCGGGCCTGAACGATCCGGTGATCGATATCGCCATCACGCCGAACCGGGGCGACTGCCTGGGCGTGCGCGGCGTGGCGCGGGACCTGGCGGCGGCCGGTCTGGGCAAGCTCAAGCCTCTGACCTTCCCCTCCACCAAGGGCGACTTCGAATCTCCGATCAAATGGCGCCGGGATCTGCCCGCTGACCAGCAGGACCTCTGCCCCTACGTGGCCGGGCGTTACTTCCGCGGTGTGAAAAACGGACCAAGCCCCCGCTGGCTGCAGGACCGTCTGCGCGCCATCGGCCTGCGTCCGATCTCGGCCCTGGTCGATATCACCAACTACGTAACTTACGATCTGAACCGACCGCTGCACGTCTTCGACGCCCAGAAGGTGAAAGGCGACGTCACGATGCGCCTGGCCCGCGAAGGCGAGGAAATCCTGGCGCTGGACGGCGAGACCTACAGGTTCGACTCAGAGATGGTCGTGATCGCCGACGACAACGGCCCCGAAGGCATTGGCGGCGTCATGGGTGGTGAACTCTCGGGTTGCTCGGAAGAGACCACCGAGGTTTTCCTCGAGGTCGCGCTCTTCGATCCGGCGCGGGTCGCTATCACCGGACGCAAGCTGGGCATTCTCTCGGATGCCCGCTACCGCTTCGAGCGCGGCTTGGACCCGGACTCGGCCCTCTGGGGCGTCGAGGTTGCCAGCAAACTGATCCTGGAGCTCTGTGGCGGCGAAGCCAGCGCGACGGTTTCCGCAGGTGAACACCCTGCGGTCAAACGCAGGGTTTCACTGCGCAAGGACCGGGTCAAAACCCTGGGCGGGATTGAAATCCCCTTCGAAGAACAGGTCCGGATCCTCAAGGATCTCGAATTCGAGGTAACCGAGACTTCGGAGGGCCTGGATGCGGTCGTGCCGCTCTGGCGCAATGACGTCGAATGCGAAGCCTGCCTGGTCGAGGAGATCATGCGTATCCACGGCTTCGACAACATTCCCGTCGTGCCGCTGAACCGGGACCGGGTCCTGCCGCAGGGCGTGCTTACCCTCAGCCAGAAACGGCGCAGCTTCGTGCGCAACGCGCTGGCCTGGCGCGGCCTGGAAGAGTGCGTGACCTTCTCCTTCATCTCGCGCAAGCAGGCCGGGCTCTTCGGTGGCGCGAAAGAGGAACTGACCCTGGTCAATCCGATCTCCAGCGACCTGGACGTGATGCGCCCCTCGGCCCTGCCCACGTTGGTCGCTTCGGCGGCGCGGAACAGCGACCGGGGCTTCCCGGACAACGCCCTCTTCGAGATCGGACCGCAGTATCACGATGACACCCCAACGGGCCAAACACTGGTTGCCGCGGGTTTGCGCAGCGGCGCGCCGAAAGGCCGTCACTGGGAGACCAAGGGCGGCCCGCTCGATGCCTTCGACGCCAAAGGCGACGCCATGGCTGCCCTGGAGGTGATCGGTGCACCGGTTGCCAATCTGCAGGTCTCGGCGGATGCCCCCTCCTGGTACCACCCCGGGCGCTCCGGCGCCTTCCGGCTTGGTCCCAAGGTGATGGGGTACTTCGGCGAGTTGCACCCGCGCGTGCTGAACGCCATGGATCTGAAAGGCCCCGCGGTGGCCTTCGAGGTCTTCATCGACGCGGTTCCGCAGCCCAAAGCCAAAGTCTCGGGCAAGATCAAGCCGGCGCTCGAACTCTCGCCCTATCAGCCGGTCGAGCGGGATTTCGCCTTCGTGGTCACCGCCGATACGCCGGCCGAGAAGCTGCTGCGCGCCGCCAAGGGTGCCGACAAACAGCTGATCACCGGCGTGGAGCTCTTTGATGTCTACAGCGGCAAGGGGATTGAGGAGGGTAAGAAGTCACTCGCCATCTCAGTCACTTTGCAGCCGACGCAGAAGACCATGACCGATGAAGAAATCGACGCGGTCGCCGCCAAGGTCGTCGCTCAGGTGGCAAAGGCGACAGGTGGAACGCTGCGGGGTTAGGCCCTCTGGAAAAAAACATGGCCGTCAAGTAACAAAGCTTGATGGCCATGTTTTCCAAACGCCAATCAAATTGCTAGTCTGCATCCCGCCAACGCCGGAGTGAAAAGCGGTTAAACGCTACCAGACAATGGGGCGTTCCAGGCGATCCCAGAAAAGCCATCGGCGTTCTTCCAACGGCGCCTGATAACCTGCGAAGATTGGCACCTCTTGTCGTTTCGAAGGATCAAAGAGATGCAGCATCCCCGAGTGACTCGCGATAAGCACACGACCGGTTTCAGGGCACACATCCACACTTCCTGCACTTGACCCAAATTCAATCTCCCACAGGACTCTGCCGCTTGGAGTAACGCATGTTGCGAAGCCGGCACCTGCCAATAAGAACGCCCCTTGATCCACTCCCGCCATCGATGCAGGAAGGTACCCCGAAGCGTAAACACGCAAATAATCATTCAGAACGGTTTGGACTTTTTGCTGCTGTTCGCGCTGCACATTTAGTCCGCAGATCGCCGACAGACTACTTACAAGCGTTGCACCTCCGTAGAAGTGGCAGGAATTCAGGGCAATCAGCGTGCTGTCGTCACTAAAACACGCGTCGTGAGGATACGAGCTCAGACACTCGAGGCTCGCATAGACAGACGACCTACCGTCATCGCTGAGGCGTAAAACATGGTGATCGTCCATCTGAGTGCCTAGGGCCACAAAACGTCCATCCGGCGAGAGAGCCGCGTGAATCATGTCACAGTAAGGACGAAATCCTTGATCCTCGTCCAAAGCTGCTCTCATGTCCTCCTCGAGACCAAGCATCAAAGAAGGGAAAAGAAGCTGAGATTCCCAATCGGCGGCAGACCTCGTTAAAAGGATCACGCCCCTTTCATAGTCGGCCAGCAGGATTTTTTTGCCGTCGTCGGAAATGGCCAGATGAGTGAAGAATGCTGTATCGCCCGGAGTTTCGAATTTGGATCTGAGGTCCATTGGCAGATGCCTCGGAATGAAGATTGATCCGGGAAGTGGTGGAATGCGATCGAGAGGTTCACTACCATATGATTTACTGACAGCGAGTGTGCCGTCGGTTTCCAGCGTTAAAAAAAATCGCCGATTTCGCGACCATACGAAACCCGCAAGGGGTTCGCGTGCCGTGATCTGATCATCTGCTATGTGCCAAGTCGAAGTGACTGAAAACGCCGTACCTTGAAGGACGAGGAATTCATCTGAACCTAGAATTGCGCAGCAAGATAAGCCTGTTACACCCCTTTCCAACTCAGGTATGAACGGTACGTGAGCAGGGTCGAAATGCTCCCGAACCTCACCTGCCTTCCCTTCAGCATTCAAGTGAACAACTTCCCGAAGGACCGCTTTAGCCAAGTCAGGATTACGTGGGTCTTCCTTAAACGACGGTTGGTCCTTTTGACCTTCATGAACCGCCTTTATTTCCGATGAATTGTGCTCCGCCACAATGCGGCCAACGGAATTCCAGGATGATAAATCCATAATCTCGCTTTCCGTTTTAAATTCGCAACCAGATTGTACCATCCACACTTTGATAATCGCTTAAGTTTTATTTTCCTATAGCATTTTTTGCTGACCACTCTGTAGAACTTGTTTTTCATCAAAAGAAGAACGACAGCCCTTCGCAGGGCTGCCGTTATCCTGTTGGCAGAAGCGAAAAGCTGTTAGGCTGGTCGCTGCTTTCTACGATGGCGCAAAGCCGCAAAGCCCAGAAGGCCAAAGCCGAACATGGCGACGGTCGAGGGCTCAGGGACGTCGACCGCAGTCACCGTGATCCGGGCGAAGGGACCAAATCCGTCCTGGAGGAAGTCGGCGGCGTCGCGGCTGAAGGGAATATCCCCGTTCGGGCCGATAAACGCAGAGTCGAGGATGGCGTCGCTCAAACCTTCATGCAAGCCGATGACTTCGTTTTCGGAAGCTCCTGTGTCAGGCGCCCCCTGGTTCAGGAACGCAACAGCCGAATTGTCGGCATTGTCCTCGGTGCCCGCATCATAGATGTCGCTGCGGTCGAAGGTCAGCGAGAAGGGCGAGATGAAATTGCCGTTCGAGTCAAAGAGCTCAACCGAATCATCCAGGCCGATAAAGGCGTCTTGCGACGGGATCAGCATGGTCGCGAAGACGAAATGCGTGTTGATGTTGCCGTCGACATCGATTTCGAAGGATACGCTGGACTGCGGGCCGATCGGCCCGACGCCGGCATTCAGCGCGAAGCCTTGGGAGTCCGGGAAATTGGCGACGCGGTCATCACGAAGCTGCGTGAAAGTACCATCTTCTGCGAGACGTTCGAAGACCGGACTCGCCGCTTCACCGACATTGAAGATGTCGAAACCGGAGTTATCGTGGAAGGCGCCATACACCGGCGTAAAGAAGAACCCGCCGTTCTGTGCCAGATTTTCGAAGGTGATCAGGAGCCTTTTCGCCTCCACGTCCTTCGCACCGCCGGACGCAAAGGCCGCGGTCCCCAGCGCGACCGCGAGCGCCGCGGTTTTGATACCTCTTAACATGATAAAATTGTCCCCTCATGAGCTCAATTTCGGAGAGCTCGGTTGATAGCACTCGGGGCCAGTCTGCCTCGTTTCAAGAAAAGGCAGGCGTCACGATAGATAAAATTTTATTGATCCGGAGTTGATACAACCACTGAACGCTTGAGCGCGAAGTCTTCAAAGGTCATGCCAGCTGTTGGTTATCTATGAAGCTCTTCACCAGGAGACGCACAAGCGGATCGCAATCGAGGCTCACCTCTGGGTCCGCTTGTCGGCGGCTGACATCCATTAGCGAGTCCACACCGGCCTGGAGTTCGCCACTCAGCGGGGTGTAGCCCATGGCCCAATCAGCGAAACTCCGCTCGGGGACTTCGCGGGCCGCGGCATGCAGAATACTATGATGACGCTCGTCCGCCCCGATCTTGTCATAAAGAGCCTTCACCTCCGCTTCCGAGCCTTCCAGGACTTGAAAGAAAACACCGTCGCCGTAGAGCAGCAGGCCAGTGATTTGCCGTTGGCGGTTGCCGCGCCGGGACACGTCGAGAATATCGCGCAGTTCAGCGTCACTCTGTTCTTTGCGCGCAGTGCTGTAATACATCAGTTGGTAGATCATCAGATGCCAGCCATAGTGGTGCCTTAGAAGAAAAAAACAGATCGGAACAAACCTCAAGACTCTGAGAGGTAATTGCTCTTTTAAGAAAATATTCTTCAAAAACATATAGTTACATAGTATTTCACAAGCTTCGGCGCCTTTTTCCGAAACCTTTACGCGTCAGGGTAAGGTCAACGGCTTAAAACTTCACTTCCTTTCACGCGATAGCTTGAAAACACCTCGCAGCAAAATCGATTATATCACCCCCCGGAATCGCCGATGATCGCGCATCGCCTCTTGGCGTTCGGCCTCGCCGATGCTATAGCCAGCAGACCATGACAGAGCTTAAAAATATACGTAACTTCGCGATCATCGCGCACATCGATCACGGCAAGTCGACCCTGGCCGACCGCATGATTCAGCACTGCGGCGCGCTGGCGGACCGGGAGATGAAAGAACAGGTTCTCGACTCCATGGATCTGGAGCGCGAGCGTGGGATTACCATCAAAGCCCAGACCGTGCGCCTGAACTATAAGGCATCCGACGGCGAGACCTACGCGCTGAACCTGATCGACACCCCGGGACACGTGGACTTTGCCTACGAAGTCAGCCGATCCCTGGCGGCCTGCGAGGGGTCGCTCCTTCTGGTCGATGCCAGCCAAGGGGTCGAGGCGCAAACTCTCGCCAACGTCTATCTGGCAATCGACAACGACCATGAAGTTCTGCCGGTCCTCAATAAGGTCGATCTGCCGGCAGCAGAGCCCGAGCGAATTAAGGAGCAGATCGAGGAGGTCATCGGTATCGACGCCTCTCAGGCCCTGGAGATTTCGGCCAAAACAGGCAAGGGCGTCCCCGAAGTGCTGGAAGCGCTGGTGCAGCATGTCCCACCGCCCGAGGGCGACCGGGAGGCCCCGCTGAAGGCTCTCCTGGTCGACAGCTGGTATGACGCCTATCTGGGCGTGATCACCCTGGTCCGGGTCGTCGACGGCATCCTGAAACCGGGCCTGAAGGTCCGTATGATGGGCAGCGGGGCGACCCACACCATCGATAAGGTCGGCGCCTTTATGCCGAAAATGACGAATCTAGCCGAGCTGGGTCCGGGAGAGATCGGCTTTATCACGGCGGGTATCAAATCGGTGGCCGATACCAACGTTGGCGATACGCTGACCGAGGAACGCCGCTTGGCGGATGCCCCGCTGCCGGGCTTCAAGCCCAGCGTTCCGGTCGTCTTCTGCGGTCTCTTTCCCATTGACGCCGCCGACTACGAGAATCTGCGCGACAGTCTGGCCAAGCTGGCCTTGAACGATGCCAGCTTTCTTTTCGAGCCGGAATCCTCCGCAGCCCTCGGGTTCGGCTTCCGCTGCGGATTTTTGGGCCTGCTCCATCTCGAGATCATTCAGGAGCGCCTGGAGCGTGAGTTCAATCTGGATCTCATCACCACCGCGCCCAGCGTGGTTTACAAGATCAAGATGAATTCGGGAGAGGTGATCGACCTGCACAACCCGGCCGACTTCCCGGATGTGGTCAAGATCAGCTCGATCGAAGAACCCTGGATCAAGGCGACGATTCTGGTACCTGATGAGTTTCTCGGGTCTGTTCTGAAGCTTTGCGAAGACAGGCGTGGCGAGCAGATCGACCTCACCTACGCGGGCACGCGGGCCATGGTGGTCTACCGGCTGCCCCTCAACGAGGTTGTTTTCGATTTTTACGACCGCCTGAAGTCGGTATCTCGCGGCTACGCCAGCTTTGACTACCACCTGGACGGCTACGTTGAGAACGAACTGGTCAAGGTGGCCATTCTGGTCAACTCCGAGCCGGTCGACTCTCTTGCCATTATCGTTCACCGCAGTCAGGCGGAACCCCGCGGACGGATGCTCTGCGAGCGTCTGAAGGACCTGATTCCAAGGCAGCTCTTCAAGATTGCCATTCAAGCGGCGATCGGCGGCAAGGTCGTCGCCCGCGAGACTATCTCTGCCTTGCGCAAGGATGTCACCGCGAAGTGTTACGGCGGCGATGTCTCGCGGAAACGCAAGCTCCTGGACAAACAGAAGGCCGGTAAGAAGCGGATGCGCCAGGTCGGCAATGTGGAAATCCCGCAGACGGCTTTCTTAGCGGCTCTCAAGATGGGCGACGGCTGAACCGGATCGCCGCGCAACGCCGAGACTGGACAAAGCAACGCTGAAAAGCACCCGCACAGCGGGTTCAGGATTGTCGTTCGCAACCTGCTCAATCGAACCGATGTCCGGCGCAGCGTTCCGATTCCCTTCGGCGCCGCCCGTGAAATTCGCGCGCATCGAAATACGGCCGATCAGGTTTGAGTGGTCAATTGCGCCGAAAAATCCGCCCTTTTGGCGTGTCTTCATCTCCTTGGTCGCGATCAAATGGTCGGACATGTCGTATAGGCTGACGGCAATTTCCTTAAGCCCGTCGGCCATTTGGTAGAGATCAAACCCGACTGCGTTAACGCCCGGCGCAAAGAGAATATTCAGATCTTCAGAAACACTGTAGGGGCCGATCGCGACCCCCTTTCGCCCGTCTGCATTGAGAGCAGCAAGGCGGGCGTCGAAGATAGACGCGAAGGTAACGCCACCATCTTTCCCGGTGGGCACCGGGCCAGTCTGATCTCTTTGCCTCGGTCGGAGCCCAGGTTCAGACACTCCCTCCAAAGCGGTCTCGCCCAAGCAACCGGTTTTCTTACAAGATCCGGAAAATCGATTGAACAGCGATCTCTCACTAAAAAACGCCAGCCCCCTGTCCTCGGGAACCGCATGGAGGTCGAGCCCATTGACGACCACCGAAGCGTAGGCGACAGGCATCCACTCTTCCGGCATTACAACGCCTTTCCAAAAGTTCGGCCGCCATCTGTCAACGGGCGCTTGTGACAGGCGCGAGAAGCAATCCGGTCAATCTGAAGCCCAATTGCACAAAGGGGTTCTCCGCCTTCGGCAGTAAGCTTCACCGAAGCTCCAATGCGGTGGACCGATCCTCCTCAGGCCCCACCTCGAGACCTGGTGTCTTCAGCTGAATCCGCTGAAGCTCCGCCCAGAATCTTTGCAGAAAAAGATATCACTTCAGGCTGTAGCAGGGGCACACTCGTAGACGCTATGGCGGCAAGCTATCCATCTGGTCTATGGTCATAGCGGTCGAGGCTGCTCAAGAGAAGCCGCACCGCCGCACAAACGAAATGTAGTTCTGCAGCTTAGAGCCGGAGTATTTCGCGTCGGAGCCATTGGAACCGAAGCCCTCGAAAGAGATTGTATGCTCAGCGTTCGCCGCCTTCGCCGTCCAGATCTGCTCGAAGCGAGCCTGACCCTTGCCGAGGGCGAGTGTCTTGCGATCCGCGGTGCCTCCGGTTCAGGCAAGAGCCTTCTGTTGCGCGCCATAGCCGATCTGGACCCGAACGAGGGCGAAATTACCCTGGATGGCGTCCACCGGGAGGCCATTCCGGCGCCGGATTGGCGGCGTCAGGTCTGTTACCTGCCGGCCGAGGCCGGTTGGTGGGCGGACGAGCTGGGCGCACACTTCGGCGATTGGGAACGCGCCTCGGTGTTCTTCCGGCGCCTCGGGCTCGAAGATGCCCGGCAAGACTGGCCAATTGCCCGGCTCTCGACCGGTGAGCGCCAGAGGTTTGCTCTCAGCCGGGCCCTGGCAATCAATCCGCGCGTGCTGTTGCTCGATGAACCGACATCGGGTTTGGACCAGGCCGCGATCACGGCGGTCGAAGATCTGATCGCGGAATGCCGTGAGACCGGGACCGGCGTTATCTGGGTGACCCATGATCCTGTCCAGGCCGAACGCGTGGCCGATCGTTGGCTTTATCTGGAAAACGGCCGGCTTCGGGAGGCACTGCCCTTTCCCCGGGAGACACTGACTTGCGAACCGGAGGCGCCTTTATCCGACGATCCCACGGCGATATCAGGAAAGGCCGTGCAGTGAACGCGATTGCTCTTTCCAACTGGGATCTCGTCCTGGCCGCTCTGTTAATCCTGATCAACGGCGCACTCTCCATCGCCCTCTCCCTGGGACTGGAACGCCAGTTGCTGATTTCAACGATTCGAATGATCGTCCAACTCACCTTGGTGGGACTGGTTCTGACGACACTCTTTTCTCACGTATCGCCGCTCTGGACCGGTCTGGCCGCCCTGGCCATGATCGCCTTTGCCGGGCGCGAGGTTACGGCGCGGCAGGAACGCCGTCTTGCAGGAGGATGGAGCTACGGCCTCGGCACGGGCTGTATGTTGTTCGCTGCGGGTGTGGTGACGATCTTCGCGCTCTCGACCCAGGTCAGCCCGGATCCCTGGTACCATCCGCGTTATGCAATCCCTCTGCTGGGAATGGTTCTGGGCAACACCATGACCGGCGTGAGCCTCGGTCTGCACACCCTCACCTCGACGCTTACCCGCGAGCGCGCGGCCGTCGAAGCCCGTCTGATGCTCGGCGCCAACCGTCACGAGGCCCTGCTGCCGGTGACGCGGACCGCCATGAAGGCAGCCATGATGCCGATCATTAATTCCATGGCCGCGATCGGCTTGGTGGCTTTGCCCGGCATGATGACCGGGCAGATTCTCGCCGGCGCAGATCCCGCCGAAGCCGTGAAGTATCAGATTCTGGTGATGTTCCTGATAGCCGGTGGCACCTCTATCGGCGCGACTGGCGTGGTTCTGGCCGGTGGCCGGCGCTTGACGGATGCCCGGCACCGTCTGCGGTTGGATCGGCTGCAGGCGGGCAAAGCTGCTTGATCAGTTTGGGTCCCGGACTTAGCGAAAGCGGCGTTTTTGGCTCTGCCAGTCACGGCAGAGCAGCACAAGTAAAAGACCCGGAACCGCAAAGAATGCGACGGTTGGCCATTGCAGGGCCGGCGCGATGACGGAATCCCAAACTTCGGGCGCAATCCGCCGCTCGACCCCGGCCTGCAGCATGTTCAGGCTCGCTGAGTGGAGCTTGAACCAGACTTCTCCCAGAGGGGCCAGGCGAAAGGTTTCTCCGGCAGCGATCGCAACCAGATCCCGGCCGAGCGCAATGAAGGCAAGTGCAAGCAGAAACCATCCAAGAAAACGACCGAAAACTCTCACTTCACGCCTCAAGAACACCGTCTCGTGCGCGCCTGCCGGGAGACGCAACCGAGCGCTCAATCACACTCTAAGCCTATGATTTAGAGACTGATTCACATCCCGCTGTCGCCAAAAAGCGAGGATCAGACTCCAGGAAGCGGGAGCATATCAGCTAATGGCGTCCAGTGCCAATTCACACAAACGAGCTGTTCAGACCACCGCGTGGCGGACCGGCATTTTACTTTCTCTGCTTTCGGGCATTGCATCTTGGGAACGGCTCGGCTAATTTCCCGCCGCGCAAGACACGCGCAGCCGTAATCCCAGTAAGCGCGCGGAAAACGGCAAAGGACGGAGGGGTGGCCGAGTGGCTGAAGGCGCACGCCTGGAAAGTGTGTATACGTTAATAGCGTATCGAGGGTTCGAATCCCTCTCCCTCCGCCATTAGCTTATCGCAAAGCGAAACGCCCGCTGCATCAGCGATAGGCCGCAGGGCGGCAGTTGTTTCGAAGAAATGATGAGAAGCCTTGGGCCCGAGCTTTCTCCCTGTCTCAGCCACTAACTTGACAGTAACTTCACCTAAATTTCACTCGCCGGACCGGAATTGAGTCTGGGCTCGACAGCGATATGCGTCGCCGGTTAGGCAACCGCGTCCAGGCTCTCCGCAGAGATAGGTGCCTCAACCGCTTCCCAGGTCAGATCGCCGCTGTAGCGGTAGGCGATCCGGCCTTCGTCATCCAGGGCGAAGAGATGTAGCCAGCGATTGTCGAATAAAGCCCGCACCCCTTCATGCCGCTGAAGAATGTCGGCCATGGCTTCACGCGGGGCCTCGATGCAGACGGACAGACGCAGCGGATCGTGGATATAGTTCTCGCCGTCATGAACCGACTGCCAGGGCAGACCGGCTCTCAAGGGCCCGCCGTTCCCCTCGAAGACTCCGATGCCGCCAACCACGTTATGCAGCAGTTTGTTGCCGGAACCGAAAGTGTCCGGCGCGACGGTCGAGCCGTAGTACTGGAGGCTGATCCAACTCGCCACAACCACCGGCGCGGTCATAATGAGCTCCAGCACGCCGAAACCCCTCTCGCTGTCCTGCTTCCAGTCGTAGTCGTGCAGAAACGCGCGACCTTCGAGATTACGCCCAGTGGTGCGGGTGCGCGGGGCGGCGATGAAGGCCTTACAGCCGGCAAGCGCCCACTCGGGACGGACCTCGGCCCAGTTGCGGGCACGGGCGGCAATGTCACCCTGATCCGCGGCCCGCGGCAGGCGCAGCGCCCGCTCACCGCGGGTCACACTGCCCGCGGCCGCCAACCACTGGCGCGCCTGCTTAAGGTCCGCGCCATGGCCGGACGCCGGCGCGTCCTTGTCGTATAGTGTGACGGCATCGGTTGTCGTATCGTGCAAGGCGCCGACAAACAGCGTGTCCTCGGGAACGATAATCCCGCGGCCGACCAAGCCCTTGCGAACTTCCGGGTCATTGAGGAGCGAAGCCAGTAAGCGGGCATTGACCTCGCCTGAATAACCACCGCAGGCGCCGCAGTGCAGACCGCTTGCATGCGGATTATTGACCACATTGGCGCCATGACCGGCGAGCAGAATCAGCCGCGCAAAACCACTGGTCAGCGACATGGCGCGCAAGACGGTTTCAGCCGAAACGATCCGCGTTTCCATATCAAGTTCCGGATCAAACTGCGGCGCGGGATCGTTCGGCACGGGTGTTGGATTCAGTCCCAGCGCATCGCGTAACAACTTGCCGATGTAAACCGGCCCCATGGCCTCGACAAAGGCAAATGAGGAGACCGCGGCAAGCTTGAAACGGCCCCAGGCGCGCTTGGCGCGGGCGGAATAGCGCGTGGCCAGATCGTCTTGCTCACGCGCGGCATCGCCCGAGGTCGAGGAAATGGTCGGGTTCAGAAGCACAGGAAGCCTCAATTCCTCGACATCCGAAGCAAAGCGACGGTGCTTGGCGAAAACACCGAAAAAACCGGCAAAGCCCAGAGTACGGATCGAGGGATCGACCGCTTCCAGCGCACGGCGGAAGACCTCCGAGCGCACGTCGATGCAAAAGGCGGCTTGCAGCGCGGGACGGGTTTCATTCCCCGCAGGCGATGGCGCTGCAAGTGTTTCCACAAGACCGCGCTGAGCAGCGCGTTCGGCCGCCTCCTGCAGGATCTCATCGACGACCTCTGCCTCGCCGGCGGTCATCGGCATCTCGTGCTGCACCCGGATCTTTGCCCATGCCTCTTCGATCGCAGGTCCATGCTGTAGGAACAGAGCTTCTTCCCAAAGCAGGCGGATCGCAAGAAAATCGGTGATCGTCGTATCGCTATCCCCGGCCAGCTCAGCACGCCAGAGCTGGTAGCGCGCATATTGCGCCCAGCCGCTGAGCGAGAAGAGAAGCTGATGAAAATAGCTATCGAGGGCGGCCTCGCTTAAACCAAGGCGATGGACCGCACGGGCGATGGCCTCAAGCGGATTCTGTGGCGCATCCGCGGCAAAGCGGCCGAAGTCATGGAGCCCCATGATCTCGGGTGTCAGATCGTGGGTGGCATGGGCCAAATACGCCGTCCAGGCGCGCCGTCCGCGCGGGGCGGCCCAGAGCGCCTGACCTTCGTCGAAATAGCCTGCCGCCCAGTTTCCGAAACAATCGGCGATCAGGCCAGGCCAGTCATCTCCATGGTCCTTGGCAGCAAGATCCGCAATTGTGGGCAGAGCTGCAGGCGTGGGCCGTGTATTCGCCGCGGCGGCCTTAAGGGCCGCCACGTCGGCTGGCTTCCCGGGATGGGGCGACGCGGTCAGCGCCGATACGAGGTCGGCGTCAGAAATTTTTCCTGCCGAGATGCGCTCCAGATACCAGTCACGCGGCATAGCCACCGGCGTGCCGCCGATACGCCCGAGCCGGGCTCCCACCTGGGCAAGCGTTTGCTTGGTCTGGCCCAAAAAAGGATTGACCGCAACATAGGAAGCGAGAGGCCATACCGGCGGGATCTGGCGTGCGGCCCCGTCGGCAGCGGCGCTCACACTGGAGAGATCGTGTAATTCGTTTTTTGTTTCCAAGGTCATGGCTTTCATCATCTCTCAGGAATCGGTCGGGGCGGCAGAGCGGCGGAGTGACCCATTGCCGATCAAGCGGTCAAAGACCGCATTGGCATAGAGGCCGTTTGACAGATGCACGCGCAGACCGGCGGCTGCCGGGTGGTAAGCCCAGAGCGGGAATGTCGCCTGCGCAATCGCGACCAGACCGAAGCTGACGAGCGCGAGCACCAGCAGCGCCCACTCGAGCGGCCCCGGCGCGGGCGTCGCGGGAAGGGTCCCGGCGGTCAGCCATTCCGCGGCCGTCTGCAGAGCGAAATAACTGATCGAGGCGGCGACCGCGTAGAGCGCCGTGCGCTGAGTCAGCACCCGGGGCGCGGCATCGGCAAGACCCTGCGCGATCAGATAGGCGACACCGAAGATCAGAATCGCCCCCAGCGCAATGGCCTGCGGCGACTTGGCGTCGAACCCAAAGGCGAAGCCGATCACCACATAGATCGTGAGGGCGAGGGCAAAGGCACGGGCGACCGCCCGGCCGTTCGGGATCGCGATAGGGCCGGGACGGCGGATCGCCGCCACGAGATCCACCGCCGTGCCGGATGCCAGGAAGGCATGGGCCTTATAGAGCGAATGGGCGACGATGTGCAGGAGCGCCAGCGGGAACAGAGCCAGGCCGCACTGCATGATCATGAAACCCATCTGTGCGATCGTCGACCAGGCCAGCGATGTCTTGACGGCCGGTTGCGCCAGCATGGCGAGACCGCCGAACAGCGCCGTGAAGCCGCCGATCATCACCAGAACGGCGAGCACGCCCGGGGAGAGCAGCATCACGTCGGCGAAGCGGATGAGCACGAAACCACCCGCATTGATCACACCGGCATGGAGCAGCGCGGACACAGGCGTTGGCGCCTCCATCACTTCGGTCAGCCAGCCGTGGGTCGGAAACTGCGCGGACTTGAGGATCGCGGCCAATGCAATCAGGCCCGCCGCCCAGGGCGCTACGGCTGGCGCCACGCCCTCGCGCGCGGCGGTCAGGATTCCCGAGATATCGAAGCTGCCGTAGCCGAAGGCGAGCAGAGCCGCCGCTAAAACAAGAGCAACATCACCGATTCGCGCGACGATGAACTTTTTACGCGCCGCCCGGACCGCTTTGACACGGTCGCCATAAAAAAGGATGAGCCGATGCAGGCAGAGGCTGGTCGCGATCCAGGCCACCACCAGATGGACGAGGTTGTCCGCCTGGACCAGCAGCAGCACCACGGCAAGTGTCGTCGCCATCCAGCCCAGAAAGGCGCCCTGGCGGGCTTCACCGTCAAGATAGGAGGCGGAATAGCGCACCACGACCCAGCCAACGAAGGCGACGAGAACCAGCATCGTCGCGCTCACGACATCAAGCCGGGTCGAGATCCCCACACCGGCGATTCCCAGGAGCGGACCGCTGCCGGCGCCCTGAACCACCAGAAGCACCGCAGAGACGATTGCTGCTGCAAGCGCGATCAATGCGGCCGCTTCCGTAAGCTTCGGGACGAGGCCTGGGCGCAGACCCTGCCGCTTCAGGGCAAAACCGGCCACCAAAAGCAGGGCAGCAGGCGCGATCAGAGGAATCAGGTTGTAAAGCATAACGGGAGCGTTCCAGCAGGGTTCAAAACGCTCAAGGTTCTACGCGTCTCTTTGACTCAAGAAAAATACATTGTTTGTAAGTTTTCGTTCTGTTTAAGTGAACGTTATGGCTGAATTGAACTATCACCACCTGCGTTATTTCCAGACCGTCGCCCATGAAGGCAACCTGACCCGGGCAGCGGCGCAGCTGAACGTGTCCCAGTCCGCTGTCTCGACCCAGATCCGACAACTCGAGGAGCGCCTGGGCCAGGCGCTCTTCGAACGCCGGGGGCGCGCGCTGTACCTGACCGAGGCCGGGCGGATCGCGCTTGACCATGCCGACTCCATCTTCGCGACCGGGCGAGAGCTGATTGCGACTCTCCTACAGAGCGGCGAGCAGCGGCAGCCGCTGCGTGTCGGCTCACTGGCCACCCTCTCGCGGAACTTTCAGCTGGCGTTTCTGCGCCCGGTGTTGGGCCGGCCGGACGTGGAAGTCATTCTGCGCTCGGGAAGCGCCGGGGAGCTCTTCAGCGCACTTTCAGCGCTGCATCTGGATCTCGTCCTGACCAACCAGCCGCCTCCCGCCGACGCTTTGACGTCATTTGTCGTCCGGCGATTGGACGAACAGACACTCAGCCTGATCGGTGTCCCCGAACTCTGTCCTCCCGGCCTCGATCTCCCGGAGCGTTTCAGCCGGTCAGCCCTGATTCTGCCCACGGCCGCCAGCGGTTTGCGGATGGGCTTCGATGCTCTGGTAGACCGGCTCGGCGTCAGGCCGCAGATCGTCGCGGAGGTCGATGACATGGCGATGATGCGTCTTCTGGCGCGCGAAGGGATCGGATTGGCGGTGATGCCGCCAATTGTCGTGCGTGATGAACTTGCGAGCGGCGCTCTAATCGAAAGCGCGCAGCTGCCCAATCTAACCGAGACTTTTTACGGTGTAACCGTAGAGCGGCGCTTCCCGAATCCGCTCCTCGCCGAACTGATGCAGGAAAACCCTTAGCTGTCGGCAAGCCATAGTGTCGCGTGCCGCGCCCGCGGATCGGCGCAGTGCAATGGAGCGGCCGCTGTGCCGTGGAGAGATCCGATCCGACGGCGAGTTTGTCGCGTTTTGTCGCAAAAACAGAGCTTGATACATTTTGCGACACTTTTTCGGCTGAGACTGCCGCCGGGGTGGGATAAGATCTTGTAATCCTATCAAATATTTCCGACCTAACCAGCGCTGACAGTTCGAACCCGACGCTCCACGCAGATCCCTATGCGCTCGCCGCGCCGAGAAGGAACCGCCACAGTGTTGTTTGAAAACCGAGAGCTCTTGGAGACCTGATTTTGAAGCTGCGCAATGCAATCGGCGGACCCGCGCCGGGTGAGGTATGATGGTCATCCTGCGCCAAATCTTGTTTGTCACCCTCCTCGCCGGCCTCGCGCTTGGCGGTTACGTCTATTACCAGCAGACGATTCTCGCCTCGGACGAATCAGCGAATCAGGCAGCGCGAGGCGCTCCCCGGAGTATCGCTGTCGAGGTGATGCCAGCCGAAAGCCTTAAGCTCAGCAGTGTTTTGGAGGCCGTCGGAACAACACGGGCTCTGCGCTCGATCAACATCGTCCCCCATGCCGAAGGGCGTATCGTGGAGATTGATATCGCGGCGGGCCGCGAAGTGGAAACCGGTACAGTGCTTGCCCGGCTGGACGATGAGATCGAGCAGGCAACATTGACCGAAGCTCAAGCCACACTGGAGGAAAAGACCGCAGCTCTGGCGCGTTCCGAAACGCTTTTCCAGAGCAAAACCGTCAGCCGGGCGGCCATTGACCAGGTACGTTCCGAGACAGCCATCGCCCGGGCAGCCCAGGAGCGGGCGCAGCGCTGGCTCGACGACCGTGTCATCCGCGCGCCCTTTACCGGCGTTTTGGGGATCAAGGCGATCGATCTCGGTGCGCGGGTCGATACGGACTCCGTGCTCACCAGCCTTGATGACCTCTCCGCAGTGGAGATCGAATTCAGCCTGCCGGAAACAGTCTACGGGCAAATCAAAGAGGGACAGACCGTCACAGCGACCGCCGCGGCCTTTCCGGGGCGTAGTTTTACCGGAACCGTCGTTGCGGTGGACAGCCGTATCGATCAGACATCGCGCGCCTTCAAGCTGCGCGCCCGTCTCCCCAACGAAAAGCGGGAACTGCCGGCGGGTATGTTCATGCGCCTCAGTCTCGCCATGGGCGCGCGTGACGTCGTGGTCGTGATGGAGGAGGCAATCCTGGTGCAGGGGGGAACCCCCTACCTCTTCGTCGTCGAGAACGGCAAGGCAGTGCAGCGGCGCATTACCGCTGGTGCGCGCCGGGACGGCATGGTCGAGGTGGTATCGGGAGTCGCGGCCGGGGAAACCGTCGTGTCGCGAGGGATCCAATCCCTGCGCGACGGTATTCCTGTGGATGTCCTGGTCGGACCGCCCCTCGATGCTGGAGAAGAAGCACAGCCACCGCTCGGCGCCGGCCGTCAGCCTGCACCTTCACCCGACACGTCAGGGCGGCAGAGCTCATGACACTCTCCGACCTCGCCATCCGGCGGCCGGTTTTGGCGGCGGTCGCCAGTCTCCTCATCGTCGTGTTTGGCGTCGGTGCTCTGAGTCAGCTGCCGATCCGCGAACTGCCTGACATCGATGCCGCCGTCGTTTCGGTCAGTACGGATTATACCGGCGCCGCGCCCGAAATCGTCGACACGGACATCACCGAGGTCTTGGAGAGCTCCATGGCCGGCATCGCCGGGGTCAAGTCCATCACGTCCCGGAGCCGCCGCGGCAGCAGCAGCATCACAGTTGAATTTGAAGTGGACCGCGACATTGATGAAGCGGCGAACGACGTGCGCGACGCTGTCGCACAGGTCCGTGCCGAACTTCCTGAGGATGTGGACGAACCTCGGGTCATCAAGAACGACGCGGATGATGATCCGGTCATGCGTCTTGCCGTGGTCAACCCGAATATGACCGCCGCCGAAATCACCGACTACGTGGACCGCTACATCGTAGACCGGCTGTCGACGGTCCCGGGCGTTGCCAGTATCGATCTTTACGGCGACCGGCCCATGGCGGTCAGGATCTGGCTCGACCGCCGCGCCATGGCGGCCCGCAACCTGACCGTGGCCGATATCGAGACGGCGCTTGAGCGCGCCAATGTCGAACTTCCCGCGGGTGAACTCGAAACCGCTGCCCGGCAGCTCACCGTCCGGCTGAACAGCCGTATTCCGACCGTAGAGGCCTTCGCCAACGTGGTCATCGACCGGATTGAAGGCCATCCGATCCGCCTCGGCGATATGGCGCGCGTGGTGGCGGGCGTCTCCGACGACAGCACCATCGTGCGCAACAACGGGGTCACGGCCGTCGGCCTCGCTGTGATCCGGCAGAGTCAATCCAATACCATCGCCATCTCCAACGGCGTGCGCGAGGCAATCGCCGCAATGGCGGACGGCCTGCCGGAGGGCATGGCGATCGAAGTGGGATCGGACGACGCCATTTTTGTCGGTGCTTCGATCCGGGAAGTCCTGACGGCGCTCGGCATCTCCTTAGCCTTGGTGGTGGGCGTCATCGTCGTGTTCCTGCGTTCCTGGCGGGCGACGCTCATTCCTGCGATCACCATTCCCGTCGCATTGATCGGTACGCTCGCGCTGATTGGCGCCATGGGCTTTTCCATCAACGTGCTCACGCTGCTTGCGCTGCTGCTGGCCATCGGCCTGGTGGTGGATGACGCCATCGTGGTTCTCGAGAACATTCAAAGACGTCTCGACCAGGGTGAGGGCCTCTTAAAAGCAAGCGTGCTCGGCGCGCGTCAAGTTACCTTCGCGGTCATCGCCACCTCGATCACCCTGATCGCCGTATTCGTTCCCTTGTCATTTCTCCAGGGACAGGTTGGCCGCCTCTTCATCGAGTTCGGCTTTGTCATGGCGAGCGCAGTACTGATCTCAACCTTTGTGGCTCTCACGGCCTGTCCGGCCCTGGCCTCAAAGGTCCTGCGCGGATCGAAATCCTCCTCCGAAAACGTCCTGGCGTTGCCCCCGAACAGGAGTACGGCTGAACATGAAGGATGGTTCGTTCGCGGCTTCCGTAGGGCTGTGAGTTTTGCCATCAGTATCCCAATCGTCGTGATCAGTCTGGCTCTGGCAATCGCAGGGATCGGCGTCGCGGTCTATCAGGCTCTGCCGCAAGAACTCAGCCCCAGCGAGGACCGCGGCGTGGTCTTCGTGCCGCTGTCGGCTCCGCAGGGCAGTACGGTCGGTTTCACGGATTCCGCGACACAGCAGGTCGAGCAGATCGTCGAGCCTCTGCGCGATTCGGGTGACATTGAGACCGTCTTCACCTACAGCGGCAGTTGGGGCAATCAGAACCGCGCCTTTGTGGTGCTCCGCCTGGCGGATTGGGCCGAGCGCGAGCGTTCTCACCGTGACGTGGCCGCGGCGATCAGTCCGAAAATGCGTGAGATCACCGCCGCCCGGGGCCGCCCTATTACACCGGCGGGGCTTGGTCTGCGCGGCAGCCGGACCCCCCTGCGCATCGTGGTCAGCGGACCGGATTTCGAGAGCGTAAAGACCTGGGCCAGCGATCTGCTCGCCATCGCGCAGGATAATCCCAACCTGCAAAATATGGAGATGGACTACGAGGAGAACCAGCCACAGATCGACATCTCTGTAGATCGCGAACGTGCAGACGACCTGGGCATCAGCGTAGATACCATCGCGACCACGCTGCAGACCCTATTGGCCTCCAGCGAAGTTACGCAGTTCGTCGACCGGGGCCGCGAGTACCCGGTTCTTTTGCAGGCCGAAGACGGTGACCGTGTCTCGCCATCGGACATCGATTTCATCTTCATTCGCGCGGGAGACGGAACCTCGCTGGTGCCCCTCAGCGCGCTGATCGATGCGGATATGGTCGCGGCGGCGGCCGAATTGCGGCGCTACGACAGACTGCCATCGATCCAGGTGACCGGATCACTGGCCGAGGGCTTTACCCTGGGCGAGGCGATTGCCTTCATGGAGCAGGCTGCCGCGGACACTCTGCCCAGCGAAGCGCAGATCGGGCTCGCCGGCCAGTCGCTGCAATTCAGAGAAACCTCCAGCGGCGCCACGACCACCTTTATGCTTGCACTTCTGATCGTATTTCTGGTGCTTGCCGCTCAATTCGAAAGCTTTGTGCATCCGCTGGTGATCATGCTGACGGTACCGCTGGGTGTCGCCGGTGCGGTTTTCTCGCTGGCGGCCACGGGGATCACGCTGAATATCTACAGCCAGATCGGCATCATTCTCCTGGTCGGATTAATGGCCAAGAACGGCATTCTGATCGTGGAATTCGCCAACCAGCTGCGTGATCAGGGGATGAGCGTGCGCGACGCAGCGCTGGAAGCGACCGTGCTGCGCCTGCGGGCCATCGTGATGACGTTGATATCAACGATTCTGGGCGCCGTTCCACTGGTTTTGGCCAGTGGCGCCGGGGCGGAAAGCCGGATGGCGATCGGCACGGTTATCGTTGGCGGACTGATGCTCTCGGGCGCTCTTACCCTCTTCCTCACGCCGGTTCTTTACAACCTGCTTGCCCGCTTCACCACGCCCCGCTCCCGCATCGAAAAGCTTATTGAGACCGAATTGAAGGATCTCGGTCACCCCGAAGCCGTCGCAGCTGAGTAGTCCCCCGTTGTCCGCCTGTAAAGTCATCGAACAATGAGAAAGCGATTGAAGCGCCCAGCATCGAAGTGTGCCGGGCGCCTTAATCTTCGGCTACTGCCGTTGCGGCTCGATCGCCGCAGCTGATTTGGCGAGGCGCACCAGATTGATGAATTCCGCCCGGTAACCGAAAGGATCCTCACCCTTTGCGGAAAGAGCCAGCGCGATCACGTCGTCGTGAGAGAAATCACCGGTATAGCGGCCGCCCCGCAGGATCTGCCCGAAACCTGCCACCGCCGCGGCAAAGCGCGTGGACTGAGGCGCCTGCGCGATCGACGAGACTTCCGCATCCTTTGTGATGGCCGTCGAGATCAGGGTGCTGCTGTCACTGTCCGGCAGCTTGTAGCGGATCTTCAGGAACCCATACTCTTTGCTCTGGCCGGTTTCTGTCTCCGCGCGGTCGGACTGATAACGAAGGTCATCGACCTGCTGCGCGGGCGAACCGGCAGGCGTGATTTCGTAGAGTGCCGTCACGCTATGACCGGCCCCGATATCACCGGCATCAACCTTGTCGTTGTTGAAGTCTTCCCGGTTCAGCATGCGGGTTTCATAACCGATCAGGCGGTACTCGCTGACCATGGCCGGATTGAACTCCAACTGCAGTTTCACATCCTTGGCAATGGTGAAGAGCGTGGAACCGGCCTCCTCAACCAGGACCTTGCGGGCTTCATTGAGCGTATCGATATAGGCGGCGTTGCCATTGCCGTTCTGGGCCAGTGCCTGCATCAATTCGTCATTGTAGTTGCCGTGGCCAAAACCCAGGACCGACAGGGTCACGCCGGTCCTGCGCTTACGCTCGACAAAGCTCTTCAGTTCATCCGGGTTTGAGATACCCACGTTGAAATCGCCGTCGGTTGCCAGGATCACCCGGTTAACGCCGCCCTCGTCGAGCTGCCGTTCGGCAAGCTGATAGGCTTGCCGGATACCCTCCGCGCCCGCCGTGGATCCACCCGCGCTGAGGCGGTCGAGCGCCGCAAGGATTTTGTTTTTGTCAGCTGCCTGCGTTGGCTCCAGAACCGTTCCGGCGGAACCGGCATAGGCAACAATGGCCACGGTGTCGTCAGGCTTGAGCGAGGACAGGAGCAGCTTGAAGGAATTGCGCAATAGCGGCAGCTTGTCGGGCGCGTTCATCGAACCGGAGGTATCGATCAGAAAGACCAGATTGGCCTTCGGTGCGTCCGTCTTGGGCAATTCATAGCCCTTGATGCCGATCCGCAGAAGTTTCCGATCGACATTCCAGGGCGACGGCATGACCGAGACGTTCGCCTTGAAGGGTTCCTCGCGGCTGTCGGGCACCTGGTAATTGTAATCAAAGTAGTTGATCAGCTCCTCGACACGAACGGCATCTTTCTGCGGCAGGACGCCCCGGTTCAAGGCGCCCCGCACGAAGGCGTAGGAGGCCGTATCCACATCCACCGAAAAGGTGGAGACCGGGTCCTGGGTCACCAGCTTCAGGGGATTGGGAACGATGTTTGTGAAACTGTCGCGGCCCTGATCCTGATACTGCGGAATCACGACGTCGTTGCTCTCCCGCGTGCGCTCGTTGCGCGCCTGTTGCGGAGTAAACGCGAGTTGCTGCTTCCTCTCGGACATGACAGCCTGTCCAGCTGCGGGGCCGACCGCTGATGCCGGCTGGTCGCCTCTCGCTAAAGCCTCTTGGCTGATCTTGGGCTTTGGCGCGCCCGGTGACGGTTCAGCCATATCAACCAAGCCCTGGATTCTTGGCGCTGGCGCTGGCTTGGTTTCTGCTTCGGCACTGGACAAAGCCGCACGTTCTTCTGTCCCGGCTGGAAGACGCGCTTCATCGATTTCATACTCGGAGGCGGCTTCGATCAAGGCATGCTCAACCTGCTCGACATTCACGACTACGAAGGCCAGAACGGCAAGGCTTACGCCGCCCGCCAGGGTGTATCTCAGATTTAAATGGGCAAAGTTCATCATCGGTTTCCTCTTGAGTGCGGTCAGCAAATTCATGCTTCGCTCTCTAAGACGCGCGCCGATGCCGGTTCCTTGGTGGACTTCTGCATTTTCCTTTTGAAACTGCTCCATGGCCGCACGCATGGCGGCCTGCCGCGCTGCGTCGTCGGGCCGGATGGTCTCCTGATGCCGGAAGGCCTGCTTCATTCTCTCCAGTTCGTCGCTCATGCTTCCGCTTTCACCAAGGCTTTAAGTTCTTTGCGCAGCTCATGCATGCGCCAGGACACGGTCGATTCCTTGATTTCCAGAATATCTGCCGCCTCTGCGTGGGTGAGGCCCTCAGCCAAAACCAGCACCGCCGTCTCGCGTAAATCCTGACCGACCCGCTGCAAGGCGTCGTAAAGCCAGTTCAACTCCCGGGCGGCTTCGGCTTCCGCGCCGCGCATCAGCTCTGACACCTCGCCGTAGGTCGCATGCAGGCGGCTGGTGGCGCTTTGCCGCCGGTGCAAATCCTGCGCCGCATTGACGACGATGCGATAGAGCCAGGTGGTAAAGCGGGCCTCGCCCTTGAAGGAGCGAAGCTTGCCGGCCAGGGACGTGCAGACGGCCTGAGCGATATCCTCAGCGTCCTCGCGCACGCCGGTAAAGCGAAAGGCAATGCGGTAAATGCCGTCGTAATGCCGCTCCAGCAGCACCTGAAATGCCGCCGAATCGCCATTGCCCGCCTGAAATGCCAGCTCGCTATCGCTCGTGTTCATCCGCATATTCAGTTATTGGACGCAGGAGAACGGCAAATCCTTGGCGGAATTTTGAAAAAAAATGAATCCCCGGAAACCCTTCGCGCTTCAGAGCCAGAAAATTCCCGGAATTCTGCCAAAAATCGAGAAAAGGTCACGCCTCGCAAATTTCAGCGAAGCGCATGCAACCGCCACGATACCCGCAAAAGAGCCCTGGCGTGGAACTATTGTGGTCGGGAAGAGCTGTTATCCGGATCGCCGCTGGAGAATGGCCCCGCGAGAGAACAGTTCGCGAACCAGACGGCACATCCGTTATGCCGTAAGCCGAAAGGTTTAAAGGATCGCAACGGTCGAAACGCCATCCGCCAGGGCACTTCGGTAAACAAGTTCCGCGGCAACGAGATCCTCCATCGCAATCCCCATAGCCTTATAAACCGTGATTTCATCTTCTGCGGTTCGCAACGGGGCCCGACCAATCAGGGCATCGCCAAATCTTATGGCTGATCCCCGATCGATGTCTTGCAGCTCACCGCACCCGACTGGCGGCGGCTCGAAGGACGCGTCGTCCTCGACGTAAAGCCTGTGGTCCCGGGCGAGCGCGACGGGTAGTTCCCCCAGAGGCGGTGCGTAGCCTACGGAGGTCACATGGGTGCCCGGCTGGACCCAGTGTGGCTCGATAACGGGTTGGTAGGCATGACTTGCCAGGCAGACGACATCCGACCGGCGCACGGCTGCCTCAAGATCTTCAACGGCCTTCACGCCCGGATTGCGTCGCGCCAGGGCCTGGGCGTCCTCAAACCGCAGTGACGAGATCAGGATCTCGTCGAAATCGCGCACCAGGGGCAAGAGATTCAGATGCTCTCGCCCCTGGACTCCCGCGCCTACAACCGTGACCACTTTCGAGTTCGTCCTTGAGAGCTCACGGACCGAGAGGGCAGCGGCGGCAGCCGTCCGGATACCGGTGATGTAAGTGCCGTCCATGACGCAGACCGGCGCGCCGGTCTCCGGATCGAAAAGATTGATCATTGCCAGGTGATTGGGGAGATTCCGCTGCAGGTTCTCCTCGAAGACGCAAACCGTCTTGACCATCATGGACGAACCCATGTGCCAGGCCGACATCGCCAGGAGAAAACCCTTGCCCGGAACCCTGATCTCGGGCCGGGCCGGGGCCTGAATTTCGCCACGGGCCATCGCGCGAAATCCATCGGCAAGGCCATCCAGCAGCGCCCCGTGATCAAGTCTTTGCATCACGTCCGCTTCGCTGAGTGTCATAACTTTTATGTCGCCTTTGACAACTTCGGCTGCGCTTCGCAGATGAAACGGAGTTTGGTCCATCGAAACGGCTTTCCAGTGCTGATGAGATTGCGATTAAATTGCTTCTTCCGTAATGCATAAAGACGCATGGCGTTGCGGCAAGCAAACAACTATGCTTCGCAAGCTCATAACTTCAGGTAATGAGATGCCAAAGCGCAACCTGCCCCCTTTTGCCGCTCTGCGCGCGTTCGAAGCTGTCGCGCGAACCCTCAGCTTTACGGGCGCGGCGCAGGAGCTCGGCGTAACTCAGGCCGCGATCAGCCGCCAGATGCGGGCCTTGGAGCAGCAACTGGGTGTCCGACTGGTCGAACGCTACGCCACGCACAACAGCCTGTCTTCGGCCGGAAAAAGACTCTCGACCGCCCTTCGCGAGGGGATGGATGTCATGGAGGCGGGCGTCCGGGCCGTTTCATCGAAACCGGGCCAACAGATCCTGACGGTCAGTGTCGCACCGTTTTTTTCCGCAACCTGGCTCACGCCTCGGATCATGAGTTTCATCGAGGCTAATCCCGGCGTTGACCTGCGGCTGCACCACTCATACCAACCGCCCGACTACCGCCGCGAGCAGATTGATCTTGGGATCAACTGGGGCCACGGCCAATGGACGGGCGTCGAAGCTGAAAAGGTTCTGGATGGGTCGCTGACACCGGTCTGCGCACCGGAATTTCTCGGCAGCAGAACGCAAAAGCTGGAACCAGTCGACCTTATCAAGCAGCCCTTGTTTTATGAGTTCCGCAGAGAGGATTGGGCCGACTGGTTCGCAGCTTCAGGGAATGCTCTGTCCGAGCCTCCGGCAGCAACAAAAATCGACGACTCCAACGCTTTGCGAAGGATCGCTTTGGAGGGGCACGGCATCGCGCTTTTCTTTTATACCCTGGCAGTGGAAGACTTGGCGATCGGACGAATGCTGCAGCCCTTCGACGTGACCGTCGACACGGGCAATCATTACTTCCTGAACTATCCCTCCGACCGGGAATTATCCATCGGCGCGAAACGCTTTCGACGCTGGCTTCAAACGGAGATCAGCAAGTAGAGTTTAGATCGAAACGAGATTGACCAGCCAGATCATTCCCAGCACTGCCGCAAGTGACAGCACCCATGTCCCCACGATGATGGGCCACCGCCGATTAATGCGCCGGCGTTTCGCAAATTTATCGACGAACTGCGCGAGAGCCGCGAAGAGCCACTGAATGAACAGAAAATTCCGGACCCGAGAATCGCCGGCATCATAAACGCCATCGGCGATCAATGAAGGGGGCGTCAGATGAGCCCAGGAAAAATAGGTGATCGCCAAGCCTACAATCACCCAAATGGGCAAAAAATAGCGATTTCTGGTGAAGGCGAGCGGCAAAAAATACACCACCGCGACAGCCAGAACGAAAAGGAGGAGTAGAAGTCCTATAAGGCTCGGCGTAGGTGCCATCTCTTTACGTCTTTCTCTTGAAGCGCACGTTGCCTCTAAACTGCAAGTGGCCTTGATGAAGGTCTTCAAGACCGCCTTCGCACCAAAAAATACAATCCGTCGAATGCAGGCTTCGGAGGCGTAAGGACACAGCTCCGGCCACGGCGACATAGCCGTCAGCACAACCGCTTTGGGTGATCACCAAAGCGGTTGCGGATTAGTCGTGTGTCGCCGTGAAATGGTTCAATCTATTCAATCTGCCGCAGCGGATTGAATGAACGCTCCTTAGCGCCGGGGATAGCGCTTCTTATCTTTTGGGCGCCAGGTGTCCAGCCAGCGTTGCCAGCGTCCGTAAAGACCCGAGGCCTGCTGCTTGATTTCCTCGGCGCTGTTCTCGGCGGCTTCCCGGTAGGCCGCGGTATCTTCCTCGAACTGGTCGACAATCGGATCGACGTGGCGCTCGCGCAAGCGCATCAGGAACGCCAGAACAATCCATATCAATGCGCCCAGACTGATCAGGAACACGATGTTGAACCAGGGGATCGGAGTATAGCCGGGTCCATCCACCTGCTCGATATCCACCGCATTGGGGAACATGGAGAAAATCTGGATGCGCCAGCCGTAGTGCGTAACCACCACCCACTTCGGATTTTCCGCGGTCGAAGTCAGGTTCTGGGCCTTGGCCTGGATATTGCCGCTGTCGAATTTGAAATACCAGGGAAAGCCCCAGTCGGTTTCTTCGTTGCGGTAGACCCGCGGCTTGCCGTTTTCCCAGACCGCGTTGACGAAACGCACGTCACGGGTATTGCGCTGGGTATTGCCGTCGCCTTCTTCAACGAAGTCGCGGCTCACCACGTCCATGCGCTTCACATCGGTGCCGACGATGCGGACGACGTCTTTGGAGGGCAGATAAAAGTTCAGGAACAGCGTCACCAGCAGAACCAGCAGGGCCAGTAGTCCGTATTTTACCAGGCGCATGGTCTCGGTCCCTCTCAGGTAAAGTCCGCGATGTAGATCAGCAGGACGACAATTCCGATGGGCAGGAGATAAACGCCCAACAGGAGTTTCTTGGTCAGGGAACTCTCATATTTCGCCATGCCGCGCGCGATGTAGCCCTCCCGATCGTTCGCACGAACCTGGCCGCTGTCAAAGCGGTCACGCAGCTCGCGCTCCCTGTTCCAGCGGAAGTATTTCGTCAGCACTACGTATATCACCGTCAGTACGGCAAAAAGAACCACCAGCCTGATCACCAATGCCAGCATCAATGTCTCCCTCGGGTCCGTGGCCCCCATGGACCAGCGTTCACGTTCGGTCTCGGGCGGGGCTTCGATCCGGACTGCGGCCGCGGGTTCGGCATGGGAATGGCCACCGGCTTGTCGGGCGACTCAGGCAACGCGCCCGATGAGGGGACCGAGCCGCCTTCGCGCTCAATCGCGATTTCCAGATCCTCAAGATGAGTCTCGTCCGATTGCTCGACCGCGTCCATGCCAGGCTCGGGCCCGAAAAGCGCGTCGCGCACACCACGCTTGTCGATGGCGTATTCCTTGGCCAGGAACTCCGCGACATAGGTGCGCTTGGCATCGCCCCATTCCCGGTAGTGGAGATAGAAGCGGTCCTTGTTGCAGATAAAGAGCTGGCGCACGTCCAGCGGCGTAACATGGGCCAGCAGATGGTTCACCAGATCCCGGTCGATATGCGACGCGGAGCGCAGATGATAAAAATATGAGGGCTCTTCCGGCTTCAGGGGCGGGCGGGCGCTGCCCTGATCGATCGCACGCAGTGTCGCCGCGATCTGATGGAATTCTTCCGGCAGCGCATCCAGGTGACGATGAACCGCCGAGCGCAGATCGTCCCGTGTCAGCTTCTCGAGATCACCGGTCTCACCGTTCGACGCCAGGTGATCGACCAGGATGAAATCAAGCCGTTGGCGTAGCAGCCCGCGCTCGTCCAGCCCCCGGGCGTCAAACACCGTTTCGACCAGTCTGTTGGCACGCAGGAAGTCTGCGACCGCTCCCGCATCCTGGATTGAAATCGCCGTCATATCGGCCGTCGCCGGATCGAAATCGGGATCGCAATAAATCAGCGCCGGCTGCCGCACATCCCGGAAGACATAGAGCCCGCCCAGATGGGAGGTGAAAAAATTGCCTTTCCGGTATGTCACCTCGGTCGGCGTCAGCGGATGGCGCGAGACGTCTCCGACCCGCTCGGCCAGGGTGACCATCTCGTCGAGGGTTTCCTCGTCCCACCAGGCATTATCGCTCTCCAGAAACCTGTTGATCCCCAGAAGCAGGTCCTCGGCGTCCGACACCAGCCCGCGCGGGGTATTGGCTTCGACCCGGATCGTCCGGATCGCCAGAAGGTCTTCGACGCTCTCGATCCGGTACACCGAGTTTACCAGTTCGCCCATGACCGCGTCACGGGCCGTCAACGCAAAGAGCACATCGCGGTTGTCTTCGATGAACTGCTTCAGGATCGCACGGCTGGTCGAAAACTTTGCGCCCATCAGCGGGCAGGCGGCTTGCGCGAGGGTCAGCAGAATGAACTGCCGGTTACAGCCGTTTGGATTGATGTAGTTTTCGTCTCGAAGTTCCTCTCCGATCTCCGGCGAGAAACCGGAGAGGTCGATGTGAAAGGATTCCAGTGCCGTGCGGCGTCCGGTCAGCTTTTCCAGCGCAGCATTGTAACGCTCCACCTGGGTCGGCGAAGAAACCTCCACCAGGTTGCCGTACATCAGTCCGCGCTCGATCAGCCTGCGCATGACGTCAGCCCTCCTTGCCCGCGAAACGCGCATGCGCGGCGGCCATGCGGGTCATTTCCTTGACCTGCGCATCGATTGCCGCCTCGTCGGACGCGTTGCCGTAACGGAATTCGCTGTCCGCGTAGCGGTTGATCTCCTGGATCACCATCTCCGGCGTGATGGGCCGGGTCAGTTCGCGGATCATGGCCAGCTTGGTGTCGTAATCCTTTTGCAGGAAGAGCTCGCTGTTCTCCATCCACTCGTCGGGAAGCTCGAAGTCCATGGCCCGGACCTTGACCGCGTCGGTGATGTTCTTGATCGCCCGTCCGGTAAAGCGCTCGTCCGCCTCCTGAATGGCCTTCAGGTACGCGCCCATCTTCTCGATGGTGTCCAGCTCTCCGATGGCATCGCGCGCACGGTCGAAGACATTTGCCAGTTGCTCTTCCTGCGGACGGCTGTGTTGCGCATAAGACGCCGCCACGGCGGACTTGATTTCCTGCGCCGCGAAAAGCTCGTGTTCACCAACGGGAATGTCGTGGTTCGAACCCAGCAACAGATGAAGGATGTCGATATAGTCTTCACGCGTCTGGGGACCGTCGACCAGAAAACGGGCCCCAGCCCGTTGGCGCAGGGCATCGTCGACGTTCTCAGGATAGTTGGAGAACATACCGAAGGTGCAGTTGCCCCGCACCACAGTGTTGGCGCCTGCGAAACTCTCCATCAGCACCGCCGTGACCTCCTGCTGGCCCGCAGAGGATTGACGGTCGCCGCGCTTGCCCGCGATCTGGTCGATGTCGTCAATGGTCCCGAAGCCGATCACATGGGGGTCCAGAACCGCACGAATAAAGGCTTTGGCATTCTGGCCGGATTTACCCTGATAGCTGTCGATCGAATCGGATGACAGATTCTCATAGCGGAAGGGATAACCGGCGTTCTGGCAATAGTCGTTCAGCAGGCCGGCGATCATCTGGATCAGGGTCGTCTTACCGGTGCCGGGCTTGCCGTCCCCCATGAAGGTGAAGATAAAACCGCCCAGTTCGGCAAAGGGGTTGAGGCGCCGGTCGAAGTCATAGGCCATCAGCATCTTGGCCAGCTTCAGCGACTGATACTTGGCGATATGGTTGCCCACCACCTCGTGGGGCTTTTTGAAAGTCATGGTCAGGGTGGTCGAACGCGCCCGGGTCGCCGGGGTGAAGCCATCGATCTGGAAGTCGTCCGCCTCGACCCGGAAGCTGGCCGCCAGGAAAGCCTCGAGTCTAGGCGCCGACTGGGCCCGGATGGAGACTTCCTCCATCAGCCGTTCCATGAAGGCGGAGACCGCAGGGATCAGGTCCGCTTCCGCCTTGGCCTTCTCGGCGATAACCTGGTCCAGCTCCCAGAGCGCGCCCTTAAGTGCCAGAGCCGGGTTATCGGTCAGGATTTCCTTCAGGTCTTCGACCTGAACCTCGTGCTCTCCCGCCTCGCCGCTGTGCGCCGCCAGCAGAAACGCGCTCATGTTGGCAAAGACGTGCAGCACGATCAGCGAAGAGGCTGCCAGCAGTTCACCGAACTCGGCCTTCTTACCGGCCTCCAGACTGCCGTCGAGGTTGCTGCGTTTCAAAGCGCCCAGCGGCGTCTGCTCGTCGTAGAGATCGCCGACCGCATGGGCCGTGGCAATCGCCCGGCGCAGGCTGGAGAGAACCGTCGCCTGGGTGGCGCTGACCAGAGGATCCCCTTCGTCGGCCGCTTCGATGCGGCCGATCAGATCAACGCCCTCCTTGCGGGCGGGACGACGTGTGGCCAACCCCGGCGTGGTCGAGCGAAAGGCCCGGCGTGTCGGAAGCCCGCCGCGCGCGGCAGCATCCGAGGAGGACTCCGCGACGGCCCCGGCGCGCACCGTTCCGATCCGTGGATGATGCTCGAAGCCCTCGAGCAACTGAAAGGCCGGCTCGTAATGGCTGCGAATATCCTGTTCGCGGATCTCCATCAGATTTTTAGCGACCGACATTTTGTCTCCCGTCGTTATTCAAGCGCCGAACTCAAGCAATGGATTCAAGCGCCGGTCATGACGCTGCCATCGGCGGCGACCACGTACTTGCGAACATTCCGCAGACTGGAAAAGTCCTTATCGATCAGCACCTGATAGGGCCGGTGCGGCAGAATGATCGAGCGTTCCAGGTGGGTGACACCGGCCTCCTGAGAAGCCGTGTCGTAGGGATCGATGTGAAAGACTTCGGTCTCGACTTTTCCGAAGATCCCAGAGGCTTTCTGCTCCGTCTTTTTGGAGAGCAGGGTTTCAACCGACCATGACATGGTCCAGTCGAGACCGGGCGCGCCTGCGGCCTCCGCAAGGATCTCGCGCAGCGGCCCCTGCTGCCGGGTAAAGGCGTGGGAATACATCGGGCCGACATGGACTCTGCGCAGAAACTTCGGATGAAGATCGGGGAAGTCCTTATCGAAGCCGCGGGCGATGGTCAGCAGTTTCAGATCCGACAGTGACTGCGCCAGAAGATGAGTCTGTACCCTGGGCCACCGGAACTCATCGGTCGAGAGCGCCCGGTCGCTGCTGTCCTCCATCATCATCTGATAGAGGACCGGAAGATTCTGCGAGCTGTCGTAGACCGCCCAATGAACGAAATAGCGGCGGCGCTTGGAAATGTCGACCGGCTTGTCCTTGCCCAGCCACACCAATTGCGGATGGTTCTGCGCCAGGAACAGGTTCCGGTCCCGCAGCATCTCATAGTAAACCCGCTGGCTCATGGCATATTGCAGATCGCGCGGTTTTTCGCGCTTCTGCAGAATGTGCTGCACCATCTCTTGCTTGAGGACATCCCGCGTGGGCAGGCTGCCCAGGTGCTGATCAACCTGCGACAGATCGTTGGCCATCTGCAGGAGTTCGCGGAATACGGGGAAGCCGGAGTCAGTTCTGTCGATCTCCAGCGCCGAGGAGACAGCTTTTCCGAGGGTTCCGGTCAGGAGATACTTGGTGGAAAGAGCCTCGAAGCTGTTCGCGAGCGCCTTGAGATAGCCCTCGATGACATCGAGCTGCAAAGCGCCGAAACTCTCCGCGTCATCGGGACGGTCCAGCGCGGCCACAGCCCGCAGATTCCCGACAATCCGCTCAAACTTCGCGAAGTAACGCCGGCAAGCGGCGTTGTCACGCAGTTCGAGGGTCTCACTTCCTGAGTCTGTCACAGCGTCCGTTCCCCAGCCTGCAGCCTCAGAGACTCTCCTCGCCGTAGAGATTCTTATCGTGCTTCTCGACTATTTTCGCGAAGCGGCGCACAAAGCGCTCGTCAGACTTCGCTTTTTCTTCGAGAACCTTGCGCGCGAAGACCATGTGATCTTCGTGATTTTCCATCATCTCAGCCATGCGGTTCTGAGTCGCGGATCCTATGGCGGCCATCGCAGCCTGGGCCTTCTCGTCGGTCGCGACGCCGATTTCGTTGATGCGGTGCGCGACATCCTGCTGCTGCGCGGTTTTCAACGACTTGGTCAGGGCATCGTAGAGAACGACCCGCTGTTTTGTGTCGGTCTGCAGCTTGTTGATCAGGACCATCTGGGTGGCGGCCTGATTCTGTAAAGAGTCGACCCAGGACTTGCCCTTTTCGATATAGCGCTCGAGGGTCTGAGACCGCGCAAGCTTGACCTGTTCGCCCTGCACCAACTCATTGTAACGGGTGTTCAGCGCGGCAAGCTCGGTCTCCAGCGCCGTTCGGGCGGCCGCATCCTGTTCCATGGAAATCCGGTTTTCCAGATCGATAATCTGGGGATCCATGGCCAGAATCTCCGCGCGCTCGGCTTCCAGTTCGGCCACCACGGTTTCACGGTCGTTCAGAGTCTCGGTCAGGTTCGTATTCACCTGCTCTTTGTGCGTATTCAAGACATCGAGCTGGTCGCTCAGCATTTTGATGATCACGTCCGATTTTGAAATCAGATCCTGCAGCTTGTCGTCGACGGAAGAATTGCGGATCCGTTCCTCACGCATCGAGTCCGATTTCGCGCTGGAGAAAAATCCGACGAAGGTCTCCATGCCCGACCGCTCGCGCATTTCGTCGAAGTCTTTGGAAAATCCGGCCGTGACCTCGTCCAGCCCCATAATCAAATCCGCGATGTTCGCATTCATCGCTTCATTGTGGGAATGAACGTCATCCAGGGTCGCATTCTCGATATCGATGTCGATGTCTCCGCCTTCCTTGAGACGCGATCGCGCCCCTTCAATCTGGCTCGAGAGGGCAGCGACCTTTGCCTTGGCCTCACGGACTTCTGCTTCTGCCGATTGAATAGCGGTGTCGAATTTCTGCATCGATGTAAAAACTCCCATAGCGAGAAGGACCTGTTCGAGAACAGCACTCTACATATTTGAGTATTCGGGGCCAGAGTTTAAAGATGAAACCAACCGGATACGCGCGCCTCAGGCCGGAAGCAGGGAGAAACCTTGGGTGCCTCAAAAATGTCTTAGCTATTGATTTTGCGAGTAAATTTTTTGTTACCCACAGGCTGGAACTATACCCTTGGTTGCATATAATATCTCACAGCTGTTAACCATTTCGCGGCGGAAACCGGCCCGGGAAGTCACATCTTAATTGTATCAGACTTCAGACTAACGCTCGCCCAACAGCCATGTCGCGCAGTCGGCCCCGAGCTCTTCTTCCGCCCGTTGCCGATAGGCCATATTGTCCTCCGCGCTTAAGACATCGCGCCAACGGCCGTTTTCCCCCTTATGCAGGAACGTCTTGGCTCCGCCTTCCCAAAATGCACCGCCCATGGGAACGCTCGCAGCTGCGTGGTCTTTCATATAATCGAACGTACAGTGCTCGACGATGGCGTCCCAACTGCTCTTTTCAATCGGGATCTGGAGAAAGGCCGCGATGCGCCGGATTTCACCCGGCAGATCGGCTTTCATGTCGGTAAAGTGAACCAGCAGTACGTTCGGCAGGTCCCGAACCTGCCACCACGACCTGACGTTCTCCCAAAAGGGCCAGAAGGGATAGCCGTTGCTCTCAATCCAGTCGTAGTAGTACTGCCGGACAGAATGTGATGGCCGTTCGATCGGTGGACCCTCGCGGCCGGGTGTGTCGTTCAGCAAATCGTACCAGAGCTGGTTGGCATTGGCGTGATGGTTATGCAGGCTCCAGGCAATGTCGCGCCCGTCCCGGCCGACGTAGATGTACTTGGCCTTGGGAGAGAACACGAGGGCATCGACCGGCAAATGCGTTTTCACAAAGCGCCGATGCTTCTGTTTCTCCAGTTCAGCCAGCTTCACTTCCTTTGGCGGCACGCGCAGATCGACCCAGGGTGAAATCTGTGCCACCGGCACTTTGGGCCTTCCCTTGAAGATCAGCTGCCCGACAATCTGCTGCAGCCAGGTCGTACCCGACTTTGCGTAGGTCGCGATAACGATGTCATCGTCTCGAAAAGCAAAGTCGTTCCAGACGCTTGAGTCGATATGATGGTTATGCAGTTCCCTGGTCTTTTCCGGCCAGGTCAGATTGTCCATGGTCATGCTGCACTCCCTAAAATCTGATCGTTCTCGCCGGATGGGTGGAAAACGAACACACTTCAAAAGCGTATTAGAAAGAAACCATGACTCTAAATAATTAACAAAAACAACTATGAATGTATTTTTTCAAAGCCTACAAACAACTATACCGAGGTTATCACGACCACACCATCACCGGCACGTCCTAGGTTGAGAACTCCTATTCTTTGACGGTCTTGACGATAAAATTATGTTTTCTGGCAAGGAATTAAGAGTGGAGCGATGCTGAAGCATCGTGACCGATGACATGACGCGGTCCAGAACGTGGTTCCCAGAACTCATAATCTTGTCGCCCCTCTGGGGTCGTATTTTGACAGGCTTTAGGGGCGTCGAGGCCTCTCACCGGGCCTACAGGCCCGCTTTCGAGACCTCTCCTGCCTAAAGCCTGTCAAAATACGATCAAGACCATCAAGGAATTTGAGTCCTCAACCTAAACCTCAGGACTTGCGGAAAGCCTCACAGGGATCCTTCTCGTCAACCCGGGCGGTAAACCAGATGTAGTCGAACTGCTCAGGATCGAAGGACGGGTAGCCCTGGGGATCTTCCACATCGCGGGCAACTTCGACAGCAGCCAAAGCGAGAATGTCATCCCCCAACGGTAAGAGATGCCAGGGCACGCCGCGATCTCTGCGGACATGCTGGGCGCCGGCAATCAGGATCGCACCATCCTCGGCCCCTTCATTGCGCATGACTTTTGCGATCCAGGCATCTCGTAGCCGTTGAACATCAGCCATGGCCGGCAAGGCTTTCTCAGGCAGCATGCCGCAATGGGAAAGCGCCAAGAGTTCTATCAGCCGACGGCGCTGATCATCGTCATAGTCTCGCGACCATCCTAGTTCCGCGGCGGTATCGGTATCCAGCGACCCGCCTTTGCTGAGGTTGCGCCTGACCGCGGGCGGGGCATCGCCCGCAGCCATGGTCATCCCGTGCTTCAGCGCCTGTTCGGCAATAGGTTGATATTCCGGCCAGCTCGGCCAGCCACGCTGCTCCCACTGAATGGCTTCGCCCAGGCCGTCCACCTGCTCGGGAGCCGCCGCCTTCAAAACCGCATCGTGCTCCGGTTCCGCCATTTCCCATACAAGCACGGGGCGGCGTTGCCGTTCTCCCACTGCCCCGACGACTTGGGCTTGAATTCGGTGATGCTCGGCGTTGTCGTGTTTTTCTCCAAGCAAGATCCAACGCGCCGCCGCCGCCGCTGCAAAGAGCTCCTCCGTGCTGGCCTTCCGCTGTTCGCCGACATGCCAAAGCGTACCGACGAGAGGGTGATCCTTGAGCAATTCTGCCGGTTCCGCGCGCAGAGTCAGCGACCATAAAGATAGAAAGAGGCCGCACAGAAGCAGCTTTTTCATGAGATCTCTCTTTGTATCAACCCGTTATCACCAAACGATGCACGATCCGCCGGACAAGCGGTGCGACCACCAGGACTGCCGGAAAGGCGACAACCCAGGAAGAAAACCAGTTCTCCATCCAGATGCCGAAGAATCCGGGGACGATCCCGACCGTCAGAACGCTGGCGATCAGAGTAACCAGACAGGACATAAACCCCGATAGCAGCAGTCCGAAAACCAGGAACTCGAAACGCTGTGGAATGAAGGGCTTCATAGCTTTACACCCTCGTCACGCGGTATCCGACACGGGGGAAGTGGATACAGATCTTACCGACCTCGGCAGCCTCATGATCGATCGCGATGCGGTCGCGCTCAACGAGACGCACAGGCCCCTCGACGCCAGTCTCGCCGCCGTCCACATCGGCCACGATGCTTACCCGGTCGCCGACTTTAAGTTCAAGCGGGTCCAGGGGATCAACGCCCTCCGGCGTGATCGTCTCAGCCGAATTTGCGATCTCTAAAGCCTCCTCGCCGGTCATTTCGCTTGGCTCACCATGACCCAAGGCCGCGACACGTTTCTCCCAAGCCTCCAATGCAGGGAACTGACTCAGAAACTCTGGTCCCCTGGCCCAACGTCCGCGGATGAACCAGACATGGTAGTAGGCGACAGCATCGGGTAGGCCGGGATGATCGCCCAGCATGAATTTGCGGCCACCGCTCAAACGCTGATCCATCCAGCCGAGCTGCGGCCTGACCTGCGAGATCACGTGTGCGAGGTCGGCCTTGACAGACTGCAGGTCAGCGTTAGGGCCCAGATAAAGCCGGCCACGGTCCTTGGCGAAGGCCTCGGGCAGTTCATCGGCGGCCGCCCCCAGAACCAGCTTGACCGTGGTGTCGAAAAGAACGCCATCGGTCCAGCGGCTCACGCCCCAGACCATGCCGTCCGCGCCACCGGGATAAAAGGTCGGCTCCGGAAAACGTCGCTCAAGCTCGCGCAGAATACACTGGCTGTCGCAATAGACATCGGCGCCGATCTGCATCACAGGCGCGCGCCTATACCCCCCGGTCAGGGGCATCAGGAGCGGCTTGGGCGGGATACGCGGCACCTCGACGGAACGCCAGGCCAGGTTCTTGATGCCGAAGCCGACCCGGACCTTCTCCGAAACAGGAGACTGGGGATAAGCATGAAAGATAATCTGATCCAAGGTTCGTTCCTTTTTCTAAGCGGCGATTTAACGGCGGCGGGAACCGCAAGTCTCTTTTGCATTGATCGGGCCAGCCGCTACAATGTCCGCACGACAGACCAGAATTTCAAGATTTGCAAGCATGGCTTAGCGCCCGGCGGCCGGGTTTCGTTCAATCAAGCGTGAACGGTTGCCATGCGTGCAGGATTGCCAGCACTGACAGGACAGCCATGCCTCCGAAGAAAAATCCGCTCAAACTCAATAAGCTGCAATTGCGGACCCTGGCTTTGGCCCAGGTTCTCGCGCGGGACCCCGGCATGGCCCAGCGGGACGAAGCAACCGGCGAGGCCACCCTGCTGCAACTGCCGCACGCCCATGGCAACCATCTGCACGTTGGAGACTTCACCATCTCGACCCGGGATGCCAGTGGCCTCACCAATCCGGCGGTTTGGTCGGCGCTAGCCCGCAAAGGATTGACCCACAACAACGATCCCATGGCGGTCGCGACCTTAACTGCCGATGGCCTGGCCTATGACACCGGTCTCGGCCATCACTTCATGACCCCTTCGGATCACTGAGATCGCACCATAACTCACGGATTTCTGAAGGGATGTCCTGTTTCGTTTATGTTATTGGGACTGACGATGGGAAAGGCAGGCGAACCTACGTCGGCTGGACCAACAACCTCGAAAAACGCGTCGAAAGACACAACGCGGGCAGAGGCGCGAAATCTACGCGCGGCCGCCAATGGAAGCTGATCTATGCCGAGCGTTATCAAACCCGCGGGGAAGCCATGAGCCGGGAATGGCATCTGAAACGGGATCGTTCCTTTCGCCGGATACTCGCCCCAGCGCCGGGATAAATTCGAGCTGGTGTAACATCCGATCGCCGGACCAGAATTCTGGCCAAATCAGAGAGACAGATCGAGCGTTGTTCCGAAAGACGCTCTCAGGAGAAAAGCACATGAGTTACTTGCCCGCCGAAAACCGCTACGAAAAGATGATTTACAATCGCTGCGGCAAAAGCGGTCTGCGCCTGCCGGCGATCTCGCTCGGGCTCTGGCACAACTTCGGCGACAACGCGCCACGCGATAACGCGCTGGAGATCTGCCGCACCGCCTTCGATCTCGGCATCACCCACTTCGACCTCGCCAACAACTACGGGCCGCCTCCCGGTTCCGCAGAAGAAAATTTCGGCGACATGATGCGGTCGGATTTCGCCAACTACCGCGACGAGATGGTGATTTCGACCAAGGCAGGCTATCTCATGTGGCCCGGGCCTTACGGTGAATGGGGCAGCCGCAAGTATGTCCTTGCCAGCCTGGATCAAAGCCTGCTGCGCATGGGGCTCGACTATGTCGACATTTTCTACTCGCACCGCTTTGACCCCAATACGCCGCTGGAAGAAACCATGGGCGCGTTGGATACCGCCGTGCGCCAGGGCAAGGCGCTTTACGCCGGGATCTCTTCCTACAACGCGCAGCGCACCCGCGAAGCGGCCCGGATCCTGCGCGATCTGGGCACGCCCTGCCTGATTCATCAGCCGAGCTACTCCATGATCAACCGCTGGATCGAGGAAGACGGTTTGCTCGATACCCTGGATGAGGAAGGCATCGGCTCGATCATTTTCTCGCCATTGGCGCAAGGCATGTTGAGCGATAAGTATCTGAATGGTGTCCCCGACGACAGCCGCGCCGCGAGGGGCGGCGCCCTGCGTCCGGCGTTTTTGACCGAAGACAACCTGACCCGGATTCGCGCTCTCAACAAGATCGCCAAAAAACGCGGCCAGACCCTGGCCCAGATGGCCATTGCCTGGGCCCTGCGCGGTGGCCGGGTGACGACAGCGCTGATCGGTGCCAGCAAGCCCGAACAGGTCCGCAACTCGGTAGCTGCCCTCGACAATCTAGATTTTACAGCCAAAGAACTGAAGGAAATCGACCGCTACGCGATTGAAGGCGGCGTCAACCTCTGGGCAGCGTCGGCAGAACGCGAAGGTCCCGCCCGCAAGTAACAGCCCAAAAAAAGGCATGTACGCCGCGAGAGTAGAGACAAGGTAAGGAAAGCTGATGCCGGCCAAACAGAAAACTCCTCCCACGCACAAAATCGCTGTGATCGGCCTGGGGATCATGGGGCGGCGCCTGCTGGCCAACCTGCGCAATCATGTCGCTTTCGAACCGGTCGCGGTTTGGGACCCCTCACGTGAAGCCTGTGACAAAGCCCGCGAAGAGGCACCCGAAGTTCCTGTGATGGCCTCCGCGGAAGAAGCGATGGCTGCGGCAGAGGTCGTCTATCTCGCCTGCCCGCCGGTTCCGCGCAAAGCCTATGCTCTGACCGCCGCCGCCGCCGGAAAGGCCGTCTTCCTGGAAAAACCGCTCGGGATCGACATCGGGGAGAGCCGGGATCTGGTTCTGCGCCTGGAGCAGGCCATGGTGCCCGCCGCCGTCAACTTCACCCAGGCGGCCGGGCGGGCGCTCTCGGAGATCCAGCGTGCCAAGAAAGCGGGCGAAATGGGCAAACTGGAAGGCGTTGATATCGTCGTCACCTATCCGGCCTGGCCGCGCGCCTGGCAGGTTGATGCCGACTGGCTGCGGTTTCGGGCCGAGGGCGGCTTTACCCGCGAAGTCATCTCGCATTTCGTATTTTTCAGCGAGCGTGTGATCGGCCCGACAAAACTCGTGGCGGCCCACCCCAGCTATCCGGCGGACGGAGACCTCTGCGAAACCCACGTCCTGGCGCGGCTCGAGAATGCTCAAGGAGTCCCTGTAACGATCCTGGGCTCCGTCGGAGGCGCGCAACCGGACCGGCAGGAGGTGACGATCAAAGGCTCGGAACGCAGTTATCGGGTCTCGGAGTTTTATCAGCTCTGGTCCTCGGAAGGGGGAGACTTCAAGGAGGTCCTGCAGCGCCCCGCCGATCCCCGCCGTGACAGCCTTCAGCGGCAGCTCAACGAACTGGACAACTGCCTGCAGCGCGAACCGCACCTCCTGGCGACCCCTGCCGAAGCCCTGAGCGTTCAGGAAAAGATCGAGACCATCCTGGCGTAACGACATATCTGCATTGCAAAGCTCAGAAACATGATCGATCCGGCCCAGCTTCTCATTTTCATTCCCGCCGCCCTGGCGCTCAACATGACGCCCGGCAGCGATATGCTTTTTTGTTTGGGACAAGGCCTGAAGTCGGGCCCCCGTGCCGGGATTGCGGCCAGCCTCGGTGTCGCCACAGGCTCCTTCGTTCACTCGCTGCTCGCCGCTTTCGGATTAGCCGCGTTGCTCGCGGCTTATCCTTTCGCTTTCGAGATCGTGCGTTGGGCCGGTGTGAGCTATCTGGTCTGGCTGGCGATCCAGGCGGTCCGCAGCCGCAATGCACCTCTGTCCGCTGCGCAGGTTGGATCAGGCAGTGTCTTCGCCGCCTGGCGCGACGGCGCAATCGTGAACCTCTTCAATCCCAAGGTCGCGATCTTCATACTGGCCTTCGTCCCGCAGTTCGTCGATCCCTCGCGCGGGTCGACCTTACTCCAGTTCCTGATCTTCGGCGCGATCCTGAACGTCGGCGGCACGGTGATCAACGGGATTGTCGGTGGCTTTTCCGGGGGCATCGGGCGCACTCTGTCATCAAGCGCGAAACTGATGGCCGTCTACCGCTGGCTGACCTGCTGCATCTTCCTGGGACTCGCCGCGAAGCTTGCCTTCGACCGCCGCTAGAGTGCGGCAAGAAAGCCATAAACTTCTGGAACTGCGCGCGCCTGCGTGATATCGATTTAGTCATTCCTAGGGGTGTCCTTTTGGCAAAGGACTGAGATGGCGCTGTTGCCGCGTCGGACTCTTAGAACCTGATCCGGGTCATGCCGGCGAAGGGAGTGGAGTCTCAATGCACCAGACAGATATAGTCCCACAATCTCCCAGAGCTCTCCCCGGGTCTTTTCACTCGCAACCTCTCCGGGAGATTTTTCGTGACTGAAACGACCTATTCTGAATCCGCCACCACAACACCCCGCGTCACGACCGGCTCCTTGCCGGCGTCGGTCAAGATACACACCCATCCAGAGGCGAAACCTGACCTGCGTGTGCCCTTCCGGGAGATCGCCCTGAGCGACCCGGCGGAAGCGCCGGTACGGGTCTACGATACCTCCGGTCCCTACAGCGATCCGAACGTCACGATCGATGTCGAGCAGGGTCTGCCGCGCCACCGGCTCTATTGGACGAACGACCGCGATGTCGAAGCCTACGAAGGCCGCGGCATCCGGCCCGAGGACAACGGTAATGTCAGCGGCGACCACCTCGCCCGCGCCTTCCCTGCCCGAACCCGGCCCCTGCGCGGCAAAGGCGGCAAGCCCCTGACACAGTTCCAGGCCGCCCGCGCCGGGATCATCACCGAGGAGATGATCTATGTCGCGGAACGCGAGAACCTGGGCCGGGAAGAGGCCTTGCCGGATGCCGCCGCGACGCTTGCCGGCGGCGAGAGCTTCGGCGCGGAGATCCCCGAGTTCATCACGCCGGAATTCGTGCGCAGCGAGATCGCCGCCGGGCGGGCGATCATCCCCGCCAACATCAATCACCCCGAGCTGGAGCCGATGATCATCGGCCGGAATTTCCTGGTGAAGATCAACGCCAACATCGGCAACTCGGCGGTCACCTCCTCGGTGGAGGAAGAGGTCGAGAAGATGGTCTGGGCGATCCGCTGGGGCGCGGACACGGTCATGGATCTTTCCACCGGCCGCAACATTCACAACACCCGCGAATGGATCATCCGCAATTCTCCCGTGCCCATCGGCACGGTGCCGATCTATCAGGCCCTGGAGAAGGTGAACGGCGTGGCCGAAGACCTGACCTGGGAAGTCTTCCGCGACACCCTGATCGAACAGGCGGAACAGGGCGTCGACTACTTCACCATCCATGCCGGCGTGCGGTTGGGCTATGTCCATCTGGCCGCCGAGCGCGTCACCGGGATCGTCTCGCGAGGTGGCTCGATCATGGCCAAGTGGTGCCTCTTCCATCACAAGGAGAGCTTCCTCTACGAGCACTTCGCCGAGATCTGCGACATCTGCAACAAATACGATGTCTCCTTTTCGCTGGGGGACGGTATGCGGCCCGGATCCATCGCCGACGCCAACGACCGGGCCCAGTTCGCCGAGCTGGAAACCCTGGGTGAATTGACGCAGATCGCCTGGGACAAGGGCTGCCAGGTGATGATCGAAGGCCCCGGCCACGTGCCCATGCACAAGATCAAGGTCAACATGGACAAGCAGCTGCGCGAGTGCGGCGAAGCGCCCTTCTACACCCTCGGCCCCCTGACCACCGACATCGCGCCGGGCTATGATCACATCACCTCGGGCATCGGGGCCGCCATGATCGGCTGGTTCGGCTGCGCCATGCTCTGCTACGTCACGCCCAAGGAGCATCTGGGACTGCCCAACCGGGACGACGTGAAGGTCGGCGTCATCACCTATAAGATCGCGGCCCATGCCGCCGATCTCGCCAAGGGCCATCCGGGCGCGCAGATCAGGGACGACGCGGTTTCCAAGGCCCGCTTCGATTTCCGCTGGCAGGATCAGTTCAATCTCTCGCTGGACCCGGAAACCTCGCAGAAGTTCCATGACGAAACCCTGCCGAAGGAAGCCCACAAGGTCGCGCATTTCTGTTCCATGTGCGGCCCCAAGTTCTGCTCCATGAAGATCAGCCAGGAGGTCCGGGACTTCGCGGACCGTTTGAACGATAAGGAACAGGGGATGGCTCAGATGAGTGAGACCTTTAAACGCCTGGGCGGCGATCTCTATGTCGATGCCAAAGTCGCGGAGAAGGAATCCAATGCCGAACTCTAGCACCAACGCACCCCGGGTCGAGATCGTCGGCTCGGGGGTCGTCGGCCTGACTTGTGCTCTGGCCTTTGCCGAGCGCGGCTGTCCGGTCACCCTGGTCGCGGGCAGCGCCGGACCGGATGCGAGCTGCTGCTCCTGGTGGGCCGGGGGCATGCTCGCGCCCGGCTGCGAGATGGAGTCCGCCGAACCCATCATCGGCGTGCTGGGGGCCGAGAGCATGGCCTTCTGGGATCAGCTGGATCCCAAGCCCGTGAAAAACGGCACCCTCGTGGTCGCGGCAGCGCGGGACATGCCGGACCTCAAGCGCTTCGGACGGGTCACCGAAGGCTGGGAGCCCGCCGACGCCGCGCGCATCGCCGCCCTGGAGCCGGATCTGGCTGAGCGTTTCGCCACGGGGTTGTTCTTTCCTGACGAGTCTCACTTCGATCCGCGCGAAGTTCTGCCGGCCCTGGTCGAACGCCTGAAAAGCCTGGGGGTCTCCTTCCGCTTCGAGGAAGCCCTCTCGGACAGTCATCTGGAGACCGATCCGGATGCCGACTGGCGCCTCGACTGCCGGGGCCTGGCGGCACGTGACAAGCTGCCGGATCTGCGCGGGGTCAAGGGCGAGATGCTGCTGCTCAAGACCAACGAAGTCACCCTCAGCCGGCCAATCCGCTTGCTGCACCCCCGCATTCCGCTCTATATCGTGCCCCGCAGCGGCGGCCTGTTCATGGTCGGTGCGACCATGATAGAAAGCGAAGAGCGGGAGCGCCCGACGGTACGCTCCGTGCTGGAGCTGCTCTCGGCGGCCTACGCCCTGCACCCGGCGTTCGGCGAGGCGGAAATTGTCGAAATCGGTGTCGACGCCCGTCCGGCCTTTCCCGACAACCTGCCGCGGATTCGCCGGGACGGACGCACGCTCCGGGTCAACGGCATGTACCGGCACGGCTATCTGGCCGCCCCCGCCGTTGCGCGCCGGGCGGCAGACTACCTGTTGGAAGGGAAGGTGCCGGAGGATATCGGCACCAGAGGAGATTACGAATGAGGGTCACGGTTAACGGTCAGCCGCACGAGACCGCGGCGGCCACGCTTGCCGAACTTTTGAGCGAACTGAACTACGACGGCGCCGTGGTGGCGACCGCGCTGAACGGCGAGTTCGCCCCCAAAGGCCAGCGCCTGAATTTGACGGTGTCGGAGAACGATCAGATCGAAGTCATCGCCCCCATGAAGGGCGGATAACGCCATGAGTCTGGACCTATACGGCACGAGCGTTCAATCCCGCCTCCTGCTCGGCACCTCGCTCTATCCCTCCCCCGCGATCATGCTGGAGTCCCTGAAGGCTTCCGGCGCCGAGATCGCAACGGTGTCCCTGCGCCGGGAGTCCGGTACCGAACGCGCCGGTCAGGCCTTCTGGTCCCTGATCAAGGACTCCGGAGTCCGGGTCCTGCCCAACACCGCCGGCTGCAAGACGGTCAAGGAAGCCGTCACCACGGCACAGATGGCGCGTGAACTCTTTGAGACCCCCTGGGTCAAGCTGGAGGTGATCGGCGAGGACGACACTCTGCAGCCGGACGTTTTCGGACTGGTCGAAGCCGCCCGCATCCTCTGTTCGGAAGGTTTCGAGGTTTTCCCCTACACCACCGAGGACCTGGTGGTCGCCGAAAAGCTGCTGGCCGCCGGCTGCGAGGTTCTGATGCCCTGGGGCGCGCCGATCGGCAGCGGGCGCGGCCTGAACAATCTCTACGGCCTGCGTAGCCTGCGGGCACACTTTCCGAAAGTGCCGTTGGTGGTGGACGCCGGTATCGGCTTACCGTCCCATGCCGCCCAGGCCATGGAACTGGGCTACGATGCCATTCTGCTCAACACCGCCGTCGCCAAGGCCGGCGATCCGGTCGCCATGGCCAGAGCCTTTGCCTCGGCCACCGATGCGGGCCGGACGGCTTTCGAAGCAGAGCCCATGGAAACCCGCGACATGGCCGCGCCCTCCACGCCCGTGGCGGGCACCCCTTTCTGGAACAACTGATGCTTGATCCCTTTTATCTCATCATCGATGACGTTAAGTGGCTGCCGCGCTTTCTGCCGCTGGGCCTGAAGCTGGTCCAGCTCCGCATCAAGGACAAACCCGAGGCGGAGCTGCGCTCACAGATCGCCGAGGCCAAAACTCTCTGTGCCGACGCGGGCTGCCAGCTGATTGTGAACGACTACTGGCAACTGGCCCTGGAGCTGGGCTGCGACTATGTCCATCTCGGCCAGGAAGATCTGGACGAAGCGGACGTCACTGCGATCCGCGACGGCGGCCTGCGCCTTGGAGTAAGTACCCACGACGACAAGGAACTCGACCGCGCCCTGGCTTTGAAGCCGGATTACGTCGCCCTCGGCCCCGTCTATCACACCATCCTCAAGGCCATGAAGTGGGCGCCGCAAGGCGTGGAAAAGGTCACCGGCTGGAAGGAAAAAGTTGGCGAGGTGCCCCTGGTCGCCATTGGCGGCCTGAACATCGCGCGCGCCCCTGCCGTCTTTGAAGCGGGCGCGGACTCCATCTCTGTCGTCACCGACGTGCTTCTGGCCGAAAGCCCCGAAGCCCGCCTGAGCGAATGGCTCGAACTGACCGCCCCGCGCCGCGCCTAGAGCGGATCATTTGACCTGAGCGGGGTTTCTGCTGTAGTCCGGTCGGATGATGACGGCGAGGACAAAGGCGTGACTCCGATATCGAATGCAGGTGAAAGCGGCGAAGCTTCTCCAGAGGAAACGCCTCTCGTGGAAAGCGGGCCGGACCGCCGTTTCGCAACGACACTCGCCCGGGGCCTCAGTGTCCTGCGCGCCTTTCGCACCTCCGACGGCCCCCTTGGCAATCAGGAACTCTCCGAACGCACCGGTCTGCCGAAATCGACCGTGTCGCGCATGACCTATACACTCTCCCAGCTGGGATTCCTCGATCACCTGCGCTCGATCGAGAAGTACCGACTCGGCCCAGCGGCGCTCGCACTGGGCAATATTGCGCGCGTGAACCTGCCGTTCTTGGAAATTGCCAACCCGATCATGCAGGAACTGGCGAACGAAACCGGCACGCTAGTCGCCTTCACCGTCCGCGATCAGCTCTCCATGCTATACGCCCATTGCTGGCGGCCCCGTGCGGCGGCGACCATCTGGCTGGACGTGGGCCGGAAAATTCCTATGGATAAGACCGCCTCTGGTCTCTGTTTTCTGGCTTCGGCCTCCGAACGCGAGTGCCGCGACTTGCGACAGGAGTTCGTTACCTCCGGCGAGCTGACCGGCGAAGACTTCGACGGCATCGTGAAGACCGCGCGCCATCAATTGCTCTCCCAGGGCTACACAACCTCCATCGGCGGCTGGGTCGAGACCATCAATGCCGTCGCCGTTCCCTTCCGCAGTCACGAAGCCTCCCAGGCTTTCGTCTTCAACTGCGGCGATCTCAGCAACAACCTCACGGAAGCCCGCATCACCGAAGAGGTCGGCCCTCTGCTGCGCAAGCGGGTGCGGGAGCTTGAGGGCATGATGGGCCAGGACTCGATGGGCGGGTTTTAACGAGATCTTTCATTAAACCTCACCGGCCCGATCATGAACAGGTTCGCAGCTTTTACTGCTCGAAAAAGCTGGCGCCGCTGGGGCCGGCACCGATCTCAAGCACCGTCACGTCGCCGTCCAGCGACGACATGAAATGGGGTGTGTTGGCGGGTGTGATCGCCATGGTTCCGACCGGATAGGCCACCAACTTCGCTGGGTCGAAGGTCTCGCCGAAACCCAGATACATGGTGCCCGAAGTCACGATCGAGAGCCGCATGTCCGGGTGACTGTGCGGCGGAAAGACTGCGCCCTGCTTCATCTCGCCCTGGGCGGCATAGAGGCCGGCCCGGTCGAAGGCGCCGACGATGAAGATGCTCGCAACGCCGGGAAAGGCGGGGATCGGAGTGTGGGTTAGCTTGTCGAGCTCGATCATCTCGATGGCAGCCGCTTCCTGCGCAGTTGCGATGGAGGCACTGCTTCCGGCCGCCGCGCCCGTCACCAGCGCTGCTGCACACAGGGTCCTTAATAAAGGCTTAATCATGACAATGTCCTTTCTGCTACCCACCGTCGTTCCGGTGCTCAGTTTCCGCCGATCAGGGTGAAGTCCGAAGGCCCGGCCCCGTGGTCGAGGATCGAAAAGGGACCGTCCTTGGCATAGATGAAGTGGGGCGACCCGGCCGGGGTCACGAAGAACGATCCGGCCGGATAGGCTTTCAGCCTGCTTTCATCAAAGACCTTGCCGGTGCCCACGTACGCAGTTCCCGACGTCACCCAGGTCGTCAAGGTGTTCCGATGGGTATGGGGCGGCACCCGTGCGCCCGCGGCGAGACGGGCATGAGTGGCGTAGATCCCCGGCGCGTTTCTGTCCCCGTAAACGATGGCGGTTTGAATGCCCGGGAACCGGGCGTTGGGCTGGTATTCGAGCTGCGCAAAATCGATCCTGAAGGTAGCGTCCTGCGCGGCCGCGGGGAGCGACAGCGCCGCGACGAGCAGCGTTGCCGCAAAGAGGTGGGTCATGGTGTCTCCGTTTGTCTAGCGGGATTGATTGGGGTTGGAGCTGTCAGCCGGCGGCAGCCCTGCGACCAGAACAGGATCGATATAGAAATAGCGGCCGCCGCGCGCGAAATCGCTCCGGCCGCCCGCCGCCTCGATCGGATCCGACCGTAGAGCCAAGGTCGACACCCGCGTGCCGGCAGGCACGCCGAGCGCGGATAGATCAATCACGACCGCATAGAGGTGCATGTAGTCGATGGTGGCGAGAGGTGCCGCGACCGCACTGTCGAATTCCTCAAGCGACTCCAGCGCGGTATCGTCCTCCTTCGCGTAGTTTGCGATCTGTCCGAGCCGTCCCTGCGCCACATAATCCTGCGGCCCGATATCGGCCGACCAGCGCCGCGAGTCTGCGTGGCGGACCGTGATCTCAAAGCGGTCACCGCCTGGCGCCGCAACGCCCGGAGCGGCGGCGCTTTCCGTGCCAACGGCCGCGCCGATCTCCGCGACGACAAGGTCGGGGCCCGGCCCGTTGACCAGACCTTCCGGGAAGCGGAAGACCAGACCGTCCCTCTGGTCGGCGATGTTGAAGACTCCACTGTTGAGCCAGAGATCGGTGACCAGCGCCGCGCGGGAGCTCGCCGGTTCCGGCGCGCCCGGCGGCAGCCCGAAGAGGATCGGATTACCGCTGTCGGCCATGGCATAGGCCGCCGTTTCGGGAAAGATCAGATCTTCCGCTGAGACGTAACGGGTCCTTCCCGTGGCCACCGTCGAAGGACCGATCTGGACGGCCGTGAGGGTGACCCGACCGCCGTTGCGGGCAGTTTCCAGTCGGAGCCGAAGCGGTTCGGTAAAGGCCGGGCCGGATTCCGCTGCGGCGGCGAGGTCCTCGGCGCCCGCGAAGAAACTGGAAGAGAGGAACGCAAAAGACGCCGCAAGCCCCACACGTTTAAATCGGTTCATACCTGCTGCCTTGCGTTGCCCGTGTCATTGGATTATTGAACTCACAAGTCTATAAAACAGTATATATAGAATGTCGAGTCTAAAAATGACCAATGAGACCCGCGGGCGCGGACGGCCGCGCGGATTTGACGAAGAGCACGCTCTTGAAGCGGCCATGTTGACCTTTTGGAAGAAAGGCTATCGCCGGACCTCTCTTGACGATCTGGTCCAGTGCACAGGCGCGCCCCGGGCCAGCCTTTACAAGACCTTCGGCGACAAGCGCGATATCTTCATCGCCAGCCTGGATCTCTACGGCACGCGTTTCGAAAAGCGCGCGGAAGCCGTTCTGGCTGCAAACAAGAGCATGATGGCTACCGCCGAAACGCTGCTGACCGCCTCGGCAGAGCGTCTTGCGGGCTCCGACGCGCCTGCGGGATGCCTCCGATGCAACTCAACTCTCGAAATCATGGGGTCGGACCGTGAGATAGATCGTGCGTTGGCTGAAGCGAACGCGCGCTTCCATGGCATTATGGAGAAAGTCGTGGACCGCGGTATTGCCCGCGGCGAAGCAGGCCCGCAACAGCTGGATCATCTGTCAGTTTTCCTGACGGGCGCAGTGGGCGGTATGGTCTCGCTTGCGCGATCGGGTTGGGGACGCGATGACCTCTTGGGGTTCGTCGAGACGACCTTGCGGGCCCTTGGCGAAGCGAAAGACCGCTGACGGGCAGGGTCGTTTTATGAGATCCGCTGACGCGGAACCGGCATCAGCCCTCTCTAACCAAAAAGCCAGGCGGATTTGAACCCAATAAAGCTAACGATTAAATTCCAATATGCAGAATTCATTTTTGTATATTGGAATTGCTGCCCTTGCCCGTTATGATTTAGACAGCGCAATAACCGATCCCCAGGACACCGAATGGCCCAACCATCGGACCTTTGGGACATCGGATGAATGAGACTCTTGGGAGACTGTAATGAGTGAGGTGGTGCGGCTCGAACGCCACGGTGACATCGCAGCCATTGTCGTGGATAACCCACCGGTCAATGCCCTGGGACAGGCTGTCCGTCAGGGCCTGAAGGAGCGTTTGGACGAGGCGGCCAACGACGACGCGATCCGCGCGATCGTCGTCCTGGGCGCGGAGAGGACCTTCATTGCGGGGGCCGATATCCGCGAGTTCGGTAAACCGCCGCAGCCGCCGTCGCTGCCCGAAGTGATCGATACCATGGACGCAAGCCCCAAGCCGGTCATCGCCGCCCTGCACGGCACGGCACTCGGCGGCGGTTTCGAGGTCGCGCTCGGCTGTCATTACCGGGTGGCGCTCGACGGTGCCAAGGTCGGACTGCCGGAAGTCAAACTCGGCATTCTGCCCGGGGCCGGCGGCACGCAGCGCACGCCGCGCCTGATCGGCGCCGCCAAAGCGCTTGATATGATCCTTTCCGGCGATTTCGTCGCGGCGGACAAAGCTCTCTCTTTGGGCCTGATCGATGAAATCTCCAAGGCAGAATCGCCATTGGCAGCCGGTCTCGCCTTCGCCCGCAAGGCCATCGACGAGGTCTATCCCCTGCGCCGTGTGCGTGACCTCGAAGACGAAATTCTCGCCGATCGGGGCAAGTCCGATGTCTTCGACGCCGCCCGCGAGAAACTCAAAAAGACCGCGCGCGGTCTCTTCTCGCCGCACAAGATCGTGGACGCGGTTCAGGCGGCGGTCGAGTTACCCTTTGACGACGGCATCAAGCGTGAACGCGAACTCTTTCAGGAATGTGTTGAATCGCCGCAACGCGCCGGTCTGATCCACGCCTTTTTCTCCGAACGGCAGGTCGGCAAGGTCCCCGGCCTGAAAGGCGCCGCGCGGCGCCCGTTGATTTCGGCCGCTGTGGTCGGCGGCGGCACCATGGGTGCCGGTATCGCGGTTTCCATGCTGCTGTCCGGCCTGCAGGTGATCATGATCGAGCGGGACGAGGAAAGTCTCGCCCGCGGCAAAGCGACCGTGGACAAGATCCTGGAGGCCTCTGTCAAACGCGGCAAACTGACCGCGGGAAGCAAGGCCGCCGTTATGTCAGAGAGCTTCTCCGGTTCGACCGATTATGCCGCGCTCTCTGACGTGGAGATCGTCGTCGAAGCGGTCTTTGAGGACATGGAGGTCAAGAAAGGCGTCTTCGCGCAACTCGATGCGGTTCTGAAACCGGGTGCGATTCTGGCCACGAACACCTCCTATCTGGATGTCAACGCCCTGGCCGCCGGGACCTCACGTCCCGCGGACGTGATCGGCCTGCATTTCTTCTCTCCGGCCCATGTCATGAAGCTGCTCGAAATCGTGGTGGGCGATCAGACCGCGCCGGAAGTTGTCGCCACCGGCTTCGCCCTGGCCAAACGTCTGGGCAAGGTGGGCGTGCGCGCGGGTGTCTGTGATGGTTTCATCGGTAACCGTATTCTCGCCACCTACCGCAAGCAGATCGACTATATGGTCGAGGACGGAGCCAGCCCCTACGAAGTCGACGACGCCATCCGCGCTTTCGGCTTTCCCATGGGCCCCTTCCAGGTCAGCGACCTGGCGGGTGTCGACATCGGCTGGATGACCCGCCGCCGCCTGGACGCCACCCGCGATCCGCGGGAACGCTACGTCGAGATCGCTGATCGCCTCTATGAAGCCGGCCGCATGGGCCAGAAGTCCGGCGCGGGCTGGTATCTCTACAGCGAAGGAGACCGGCGCGGCGCCAAAGACCCGGTGGTGGAAAACATCGTCGTGCAGGAACGCGCCAAGAAGGGCATCGAGCCCAAGAGCTTCACGCCAGAGCAGATCCAGCGCCGCTACCTTGCCGCCATGATCAACGAGGCCACCAAGGTGCTGGAAGAAGGCATCGCCCTGCGGCCATTAGACATCGATGTCACCCTGCTCTACGGCTACGGCTTCCCGCGCTGGCGCGGCGGCCCCATGAAGTATGCCGACATGGTGGGTCTCGATCAGATCCTGGCGGACATCCGCAGCTACGCGGAAGAAGATGCCTTCGCCTGGCAGCCCGCCAAGCTGCTGGTGGATCTGGTGGAGCGCGGCGAGAATTTCGAAAGCCTCAATAAATGAAAGGCGCAGCGTCATGGACATGAACTTTACGCCTGAAGAGATCGCCTTCCGCGACGAGGTTCGCGGATTTCTGAAGGACAAGCTGCCGGAGGCCCTGGCCGCCAAGGTCAAGGGCGGCAAGCGCCTGCTGAAGGCCGACTATGAGCTCTGGCACAAACGCCTGAACGAACGGGGCTGGCTCGCATGGCACTGGCCGGTCGAGCAGGGTGGCACCGGCTGGACGCCGATCGAGAAACATATCTTCGAAGAAGAGTGTGTCGCCGCCGGAGCACCGCGCGTGGTGCCTTTCGGCCTCAACATGCTAGGGCCTGTGCTGATCAAGTTCGGCAGCGACGAACAGCGCGCCCACTACCTGCCACGCATCCTCAACGGTGATGACTGGTGGTGCCAGGGTTACTCCGAACCCGGCTCCGGTTCCGACCTCGCGTCGCTCAAGACCAAGGCCGTGCGCGACGGCGATCATTACGTGGTGAACGGTCAGAAAACCTGGACCACGCTCGGACACTTCGCCGACTGGATCTTCTGTCTGGTCCGCACCGACAGCGACTGCAAGCCGCAGCAGGGCATTTCCTTCCTGCTGATCGACATGAAAACACCGGGCATCACGGTCCGCCCAATCGTCACGCTCGACGGCGAGCATGAGGTCAACGAAGTCTTCTTCGAGGACGTCCGCGTCCCGATCGGCAACCTGGTCGGCGAAGAAAACAAAGGCTGGACCTACGCCAAATACCTGCTGACCTACGAGCGCACGGGCATCGCCGGTGTGGCCTTCGCCAAGAGTGGCCTCGCCCACCTGAAACAGGTGGCCGCCAAACAGATGAAGGGCCGCAAGCCCCTGGCGCAGGATCCGTTGTTTGCCTCCCGGGTCGCCCAGGTCGAGATCGATCTCATGGCCATGGAAACCTTCAACCTGAGGACCGTCTCGGCGGCGCAGCACGGCGGCGTGCCGGGCGTCGAGAGTTCCATGCTGAAGATCAAGGGCACGGAAATCCGTCAGGAGATCACCGATCTGCTGCGCCGGGCCCTCGGCCCCTACGCGGCCCCCTTCGTGCCCGAAGGTCTCGACGAAGGCTATAACGAACCGCCGATCGGGCCGGACTATGCGAACCCGGTCGCCTCGCAGTACTTCAACATGCGCAAGGTCTCGATCTACGGCGGCTCGAATGAAATACAAAAGAACATCGTCGCGAAGATGATGCTGGGATTGTAAGGGAACAGACGGACCATGGACTTTAATCTGTCCGACGACCGCCGCATGCTGAAGGAAAGCCTCTCGCGCTTTCTCCAGGACCGTTACGGCTTCGAAACCCGCAACGAGATCGCCGGATCCGAGCAGGGCTTCAGCCGGGAACTCTGGACCCAGATGGCCGAGCTGGGCCTGATCGGCGCCATGCTGCCGGAAGAGGTCGGCGGCTTCGGCGGCGAAGGCTTTGACGTCATGACGGTGATGGAAGAGCTCGGCCGCGCCATCGTGGTCGAGCCGGTGCTGCCGACCGCCGTTCTGGGCGCGGGCGTTCTGGCCGATGCAGGCTCGAACAGTCAGAAGGCCCTGTTGGAGAAGGTTATCTCCGGCGAGTTGCTGCTGGCTTTCGCCCACGGCGAACCGCAAAGCCGCTACAGCCTTTCGGACATCACTTGCCAGGCGGAAAAGACCGATGACAATTGGGTCCTGGACGGGCAAAAAGCGGTGGTCCTGAACGGGGATACAGCGGATAAAATCATCGTTTCGGCCCGGACGAGCGGCACCGATGACGAGGAAGACGGCCTGACGCTGTTCCTGATCGACGCGGATGCAAGAGGCGTTTCCCGGCGCGGCTATGCGACGGTCGACGGCGGACGGGCGGCTGAGATCACCCTCGAAGACGTGGCAGTCGGCGTGGACGCAGTGATTGGTGAACCGGGCAAGGCCTTTCCGGTGATCGAGGAAGCTATCGGTCGCGGCATTCTCGCAGTTTGCGCCGAGGCTTTGGGCGCCATGGATGTCGCCAAGGACATGACCCTGGAGTTCCTGCAGACCCGCAAACAGTTCGGTGTGCCGCTCGGCAAGTTTCAGGTTCTGCAGCACCGCATGGTCGAAATGTGCCTGGAGATCGAGCAGGCGCGCTCGGCAACGATTCTGGCCGCCGGACGTATGAAGGAGGACCGCGCCACGCGGGAGACCGCCCTCAGTGCCGCCAAGAACCTGGTGGGACGCTCGGCCCGCCTGGTCGCCGAGGAATCCATTCAGATGCACGGCGGTATCGGCATGACCTGGGAGTACGCCCTGCCTCACTTCGCCAAGCGCCTGACCATGATCGATCATCTCTTCGGCGATGCGGATCATCATCTGGAGCGTTTCGCGGCGCTCTCTCAAGCCTCGTAAAGCCAAACCTTCATGACCAGCGAAAACAAGAGTCACGGACGGCGCGACGATGATGGCGCGCTCATTTTCCAGAACGATACCGGCGCACAGGAATCCATGGGCTACATGGCGCGGGTCTTTCCCGAGCACACCGATGTTCTGCTGACCATAGGGCCGCAGCACCGCAACCGGCGGAACGTTCTGCATGGCGGCATCATCGTGACCGTGATGGACTCCGCCTGCGGCTATGCCTGCAGCCGCCACGCCGCCGAGGACGCGGGTATTCCTTTTGTTACGGTCTCCCTCACGACCAATTTCGTCGCCCCGGTCGCCGAGGGCACCATCCGCGCCACCGGGCGCGTGACCGGCGGCGGTTACAAGACACTCTTCTGCGAAGCCGAGGTGCGCAGCGAGGACGATCGCCTCATCGCCACAGCAACCGGCGTCTTCAAACGCTCGAAGTAGAAACGGCATGATCGAAACCAGGAAAGAGGGCGCGGTCCTCATCGTCGTCAATAGCGACCCGGGCACACGCAATGCCCTGGCACCGGAGTTCTACAGGGGTTTCCGCGAGCTGCTCGAAGACGCGGGCACAGATACCTCGGTTGCCGCCATCGTCCTGACCGGCGCGGGAGGTTTCTTCTGCTCCGGCGGCAATCTGACCGTGCTCAAGGAACGCACGAAGATGCCGGAAAGCGGGCGGCGCCAGGGCATCGATAAACTGCACAGCCTGATCACCGCCATGCGCGCCTGCCCGAAGCCCATCATCGCGGCGATCGAAGGCGGGGCGGCCGGGGCCGGTGTTTCCATGGCCATGGCCTGCGACATGATCGTTGCCGCCAGAGACGCCTATTTTTCCGTGGCCTACGTCAAGATCGGTCTGACGCCGGACGGCGGCGCCACTGCCTTCCTCGCGCGCAATCTACCGCGCCAATTGGTCAGCGAGCTCTGCCTGACCGGCGACCGGATCGGTGTACAGCGGCTTTACGACCTGGGCACGATCAACCGGATCGTGGAGACGGGCGAGGCTCTGAACAGCGCTTTAGAGATTGCCCGGCGTCTGGCCCAAGGGCCTGCGGGTGCCATGGCGCGCATCAAGCAGCTCGTTGACAGCGGCGCGACCGCCACGTTGGACGAACAGCTCGAACTGGAAGCCCAGTCCATGGCCGCCTCGTTTGGTACAGCTGAGGGCGCCGAGGGCATTGCCGCCTTTCTGGAAAAACGTAAACCCCGCTTTCGCCCGATGGCGGACGACGAGGCCGGAGACCCCACCTGATGCCGGACAGCACGCTCCCCCTGACCTACAAAACCGCAGCCACGGAGCTCTTCGGCATCCGCCTGCCCATCGTCGCGGGCGGTCTGCAATGGCTCGCCAACGCCGACTATGTTTCGGCGGCGGGCCGGGCCGGAATCATCGGTTTCATCACCGCCGCCAGCTTCCCAGACATTGCATCTCTGCGCGATGAGATCCGCAAGTGCCGGGATCTCTGCGACGGCGCGCCCTTTGGAGTCAACGTCTCCATGCTGCCCAAGCTGGTGCAGGGCGAGCGGACCAACGAGATCTTCGATCTGATCGTCGAGGAGGGCGTGCGTTTCGTCGAAACCTCGGGCCGCAATCCCGAACCTTATCTTCCACCGCTGAAGGCCGCCGGTGTCGTCGTCCTGCATAAAGTTCCGGCCGTGCGTTATGCGGCCAAAGCACAGTCGGTCGGCGTGGATGCGGTTTCCATTGTCGGGGCGGAATGCGGCGGCCATCCGGGTCTGGATGTGATCGGCAGCTTCGTCCAGAGCGCCATGGCGGACGAACAGATCGATATTCCCTACCTGATCGGCGGCGGCGTCGGCACCGGAACCCAGGTGATCGCGGCGCTTGCCATGGGCGCGGCGGGCGTGGTGGTCGGCACCCGCTTTACCATCGCCAAGGAAATCTGGGCGCACGAGGGCTACAAGCTGCGCCTGATCGACGCCAGCGAACGCGACACCACCATGATCATGCAGTCCGTGCGCAACACCGTGCGGGCCCTGCGCAACGAGACCACCGAGATCGTCGCGAAGATCGAGGCGGAACAGGACGAGGTCACGATCCAGGATCTGATTCCCTATGTCTCCGGCAAGATCGGCAAACAAGCTTACGAAACCGGCGACTGCACGCGCGGCCTGCTCTCGGTCGGACAGTCGGTGGTCTTCGCCGATGCCATCGAACCGCTGGCGGATATCGTGCGCCGCTTCGAGCAGGAAATGCGCAAGGCCTCTTCGAGGCTGAACGCAATCTCGGCAGGCTAGAACACCGGAAAATCCTTCCGCAAATTGCCCTAATGGCTCCACAGTTGGGCCTTAATTCCTGACGACACTCCCGCCCCATGGGAATTAAACGACGCAGCTTTTTAGCTGGCGGATTGAGCCTCGCCGCGCTCTCGGGCTGGGCCTATCTGGAACGCAAAAGCATCGGCCGCGCTGCTCCCTTGGTGCAGGCGGAACTGAAGCAGGCTCTCTCCGGTCCGCCGGAACGCTACGCGGCTGCGCCACTGCCGGAACCCGACGCGTGGAGCAGCCAGCTGGTCGTCGCCGCCGAGACACAGATCGGCAAAACCGTCAGCTACGACCCGGCCTATGTGCGCATCGCTTACCCCAGCGGCGATATTCCCATCGAGCGCGGCGTCTGCACCGATGTCATCATCCGCGCCTACCGCGACGCCTTCGCCCTGGACCTGCAACGCCTGGTGCACGAGGACATGCGCAGCGACTTCGCCGCCTATCCGAAACTCTGGAATCTCAAAGGCCCCGACCGCAACATCGACCATCGGCGTGTGCCCAACCTGGCAACCTACTTCACCCGCCAGGGCGCGGCGCTCTCAAAGTCGAAAAGACCGGAAGACTACCTGCCCGGCGACGTCGTGACCTACGTCTTTCCCAACAACCGCACCCACATCGCCATTGTCAGCGCCCACGCCAGCCCGGACGGCAAACGCCCGCTGATCATCCACAACGCCGGCTTCGGGACCCGCCGCAACGACATGCTCTTCTCCAACCGCATCACCGGCCACTTCCGCTTCCCGCCACCACCGACCATAGGATGAGCTGCACAGATATCCGCCAAATGTGATATGGCTGTTTCGACAAACAGCCGTAACGCATAGGAACACGGATGAAGCGGATCATTCTCCTCGCGAGCTTCGCCGCAGCGCTCACCATCTTCAATGACACCGCCTGGGCGTCCGTCAAGCTGGAAGGCTGGTTGATCGCTCAGGAGGCCTGCATCGCGTCCAAGTCGCTGCGGGGTTCGAGTGGCGAAGAATTGGAGCCGGGACGGGCTTATGTTCTGCGGGGTCAGAACCGCACGGACGACCCCAGCCACTATCTGGTCCGCCTCGGTGAAAGCGGCAACAGCGACAGATGGGTCCGAATCGATTGCGGCTTTCATGTCGTCCGTGCCGATGGCAAGACCATAGGTGAAGCGGGAGAGGACAGCGGCACTGATGGTGGCGATGTCATCGCAAGAAAAATACCGCTCCTGCTGGCCGTCTCCTGGCAACCCGCCTTTTGTGAAACCCGCCCCAGGCAAAGGGAGTGCCGCAATCAGCACGAAGGCCGTTTCGACGCGTCACACTTCACGCTCCACGGCCTCTGGCCGCAGCCGCGCGAGAATGTTTACTGCGACGTCAGCGCGCGCCTGAAACGCGACGATAAAGACCGGCGCTGGGACTGGCTGCCCCTGCTCGATCTGGAAGCCTCGACGCGGAACGAGCTGAAAAAAGTTATGCCCGGAACAGCATCTTTCCTGCATCGTCATGAATGGGTGAAACACGGCACCTGCTATTCGGAAGACCCGGAGACGTATTACCGGGATTCACTTCGCATGATGGCGCAGCTCAATGGATCGGAGGTACAGGAACTATTTGTGGCAAATGTCGGTCAAAACGTTTCCGCAAAAGCCATCCGTGACGCCTTCGAGGCTGCCTTCGGACAGGGCAGCGGCAAGCGTGTGCAGGTGACCTGCCGGGATGACGGCAACCGCCGTCTCATCACGGAACTGAAGATCCACCTGGGCGGCCCGCTCGCGGAACCCACAAGCTTCGCCGACGCCCTGCGCGCGGGCGAAAAAACCGCGCAGGGCTGCAGCGGCGGGATCGTGGATCCGGTCGGCCTGCAATAACCAACCGGATCTTTAATCTCTTGAGAACTATAGCCGTTCGATCACCATGGCGATGCCCTGTCCGGCCCCGATGCACATGGAAAGCAGGCCGTAGCGGCCGCCGGTCCGCTCAAGCTGACGCAGGCCGGTCAGCACAATGCGCGCGCCGGACGCGCCCAGCGGATGGCCGACGGCAATTGCGCCGCCGTTGGGATTGAGGCGCGGATCCTCGGCATCCAGACTCAGAATTTTACAGCAACCCAGGACTTGGGTGGCAAAAGCCTCATTGATTTCAATGAGATCCATATCCTTCATCTCAAGCCCAGCCCGTGCCAGCGCTTTGGGAATGGCGTAGGCGGGCCCGACGCCCATGATGCGCGGCGGCACACCGGCGATGGCGCCGGAGATCACCCGTCCGCGCGGCGCAACGCCGGCCTTTTCACCGGCGGCCCTGGACCCCACGATCAACGCACCCGCGCCATCGTTGATGCCAGAAGCGTTGGCGGCCGTAACTACGCCGCCTTCAAAAAGCGGCCGCAGAGACGCCATCTTTTCCAGGCTGGTATCCGGGCGCGGATGCTCGTCCTTCGTTACAGACAAGAGCGGTTTCTTGCGGCCCTGCGGCACTTCGGTTGCACAGATCTCTTCCTCGAAGAAACCGGCAGCCCGAGCCGCTTCGAACTTCTGCTGCGAGCCGTAGGCAAAGGCGTCCGAAGCTTCCCGGCCGATCTCGAAATCCTTGTCGATGTTGTCGGCGGTTTCCGGCATGGATTCGATCCCGAATTCCGCCGCGATCTTCTTGTTCGGAAAGCGGCTGCCGATCGCGCTGTCGTACATCTCGAAGGTCCGCTGATAAGGCGCTTCCGACTTGCCCATGACCAGCGGCGCCCGGCTCATACTCTCGGTTCCACCTGCGATGTAAAGATCCGCTTCCTTCAAAGTGATCGAGCGCGCCACATCGAGCACTGCCGACATGCCCGAGCCGCAAAGGCGGTTCACAGTGAGGCCACCCGTCTCGACCGGCAGCCCGGCCAGCAGGCCAGCGAAGCGTCCCACATTGCGGCTGTCTTCACCGGATTGGCAGACGCAACCCACGACAACATCCTCGTAATCTTCCTTGGCGAAGGGCGCGCGCTCGACGACCTGCCGGATCACATGACCGAGCAGATCGTCGGGCCTGACAGGCGCGAGAACGCCGCTATGGCGACCAAAAGGGGTGCGCAAACCGTCGTAGATATAAGCATCGAGCATCGTTGAAAATTCCAGGTTTTCCGGTGGATTGAAAATGGTTCGGTGGTCAGTTCAGCTCGCCAGTTCCTCGTTGGAGCGGGCAAAGTGTTCCAGCAGCTTGTGCTTCAGGATCTTGCCGGTTCCGGCGGCAGGTAGTTTTTCAGTCAGGACCATGCGAGAAGGAACCTTGTAAGGCGCAAGCCGGTCCTTCACATGCTGCCTCAAGGCCTCTTCGGTCACGTTTGCAGCTGGACGGATTTCGACAAATGCAATGACATCCTCATTGCCGTCTTTCAGGCGTTCGCCCACAACGGCGGACTGTACCACGCCGGGAAAGGAATTGAGCGCCGTCTCGACCTCCGGCGGATAGACGTTGAAGCCTGAGCGGATAATCAGCTCTTTGCAGCGTCCGACGACATAAATCCAGCCACTCTCGTCGAAGCGCCCCAGATCCCCGGTGTGCAGATAGCCGTCGGTGTCGAGGACTTTTGCGGTCGCTTCCGGATTCTTGTAGTAGCCCATCATCACGTTGGGCCCTTTGACCACAATCTCGCCAACGCCATCGTGCAATTCGTCCTGGCCGGGCGGCGGGACCATGCGGACATCCAATCCCGGCAAGGGCGGACCGCAGCTGTCATCATTGCGCTCATAGCCGGGGACGGTCGCGGAGATCCCGGGCGAGGTTTCCGTCATGCCGTAGCCGTTGTGCAGCGTCAGGCCGAAAAACAGCTCGATCTTACGCTTCCAGTCCAGATCCAGCGGCGCGCCGCCGGCGGAGAGGTAACGCAGTTTCGGGGCCTTTGGTTCGGTGATGTTGTGATCCGCGCAGTACTTCAGCAACTGCGCGTACATTGCGGGCACCCCTTGCATCACGACCACGCCCTCGGCGTAGGCGGTGAGCACATCCGCGGGCACAAACCGCGCCACATAGCGGATCATCGCGCCGGAATAAATCGACGCCAGAAACGCCGACGCAAAGGCAAAGACATGGGTCATGGGCAGAACGCAGTAGAGATACTCCCCGACACTCAGGCCGCGCACGGTCGTTGAGGCCTCCGCCATGTAAAGCAGGTTGCGATGGCTCAGCATCACACCTTTGGGATCGCCTGTCGTTCCGGTCGTGTAGAGCAGCGCAGCCACCTGCTGTTCCGCAGCTTCGAAGACCGGCTCGGCCGCAACCTCGGGAAATTCGCGGAGCATGACCCGTCCGAAGGCCGCCGGCGCCGATTCGCGTGCCTCGTAGCGTTCCGCATGGCGGGCCGCCGCATCGGAAGCTTTGTGCGTAAAAATCATGACACGGGGCTGACAATGAGCAAAGATCCGGCCGATCTCATTGTCAGTCATGCGCGCGTTGAGGGGGTTAACCCAGGCATCCAGGCGGCTGCAAGCCAGAACCATCGCCGCAGAAGCCACCGAATTCTCCGAGACGAGCGTCACCCGGTCGCCCGGCCCCACCCCGGCGGATCGAAGCAGGTCGGCGGCATCCAACACCGCCTCACCAAAGTCTTCATAGGTCAGAGTCCGGCCGTCAAAATCGATGCAGGCCTGCTCCTTCGGCCTTTGTTCGAGCCATTGGTCCAACATTTCGTGGATCCGCCGCATTGCGTCGTTACCTTCCCAAAACCATCACTCTGTCCGTTCCCGGCTATATGCTTGGAGTTTGCGAACAGGTACAATTCCGACGCAGATTATGCGCCACACAGGCAAGTCATCCCACCCCGAACAGCGCTTGCAGTACAGTGGTATGTTGATTGCCGATTGCCCCACAGAAAATCACGCGCTAGCATTGCGGTCAATATGCGGAAACATATTCCGCATATTGGAATTCAACTCTGCCGGCCAATCAGGAAAGAAGTTGTGCCTGATCGCCGGTCTGAGCAATGGAAAGACTGGAGTCCGAATGTTTGCTTTTGTGTCAGAATGAAATCTCACCCAATCTGCAGTGAGATTGAGTGCGACCTCACGAGGGCTCAGGCCTTACCAGCGACAAAAGATCATTTAATCGGCAGCACGGTTCGCAGAAACCGGCCTACAGGAAACACAGGCGGAGGAAAACAATGAGTTTATGGATGAAATTCGCGGGCGCCACGGTGATTACAGCCGTCGCCGGCGCGTCACTGGCAACGACGGCCGACAGCGTAAAAGCTGAGACGGTGCTGACCTACGCTGAAGCGTCACCGAATCGCGGCGCGCGCGCCAAAGCGCTCAATTGGTTCGCGGATGAGATCGCCAAGCGTTCGAACGGCGACCTGAAAATCGAGTTTCAGTGGGGCGGCGCACTTTTCGATGCCAAATCCTCCCTGAAAGGCATCGGCGACGGTGCCGCAGATCTGGGCTCGGTGATCGCAGCCTATGTTCCCAGGCAGATGCATGCACTGTCTGTTGCGGATCTGCCGCTCGGCAATCCGGACGGCTGGGTTGGAATGCGCGCAACTTACGACCTCGCCTCCAACAACGAAGCGCTGAAGGCCTCCTTCGAAAAGCACAATGTCGGCTTTGTCGCGGCCTTCTCGACGTCGGCGGTGCAGATTGCCTGCAAAGGTTCCGCAATCCGGACCGTCGAGGATATTAAGGGCAAGAAGGTCCGCGGCATCGGCGCCTACGGCAAGGTGTTCAAGGACTTTGGCGCAAACATGGTGCGCATGAGTATCTACAAGGCTTATCAGGGTCTCGACACCGGCCTGATCGACTGCTCGCAAGGCTACACCTACGCCTACCGCGCCTTGAAGCAGTATGAAGTCGCAGACAGCCTGACCATCTTCGACTGGGGTCAGATCGGTGCCTTTGCCATCCTGGGCAACAAGGACAGCCTAGCTGCTCTCTCGGATTCGCAGCGGGCCGTTCTGCGTGAGGTTTCCAGTGAATTCGCCGACCACTACGGCGCCATCCTCGCCACCGCCAACACGGACGCGGAAAAGGCCTTCACGGACGGAATCGATGGCCGCAAGATGGAAATCATCCGTTTGGAAGCCTCGGAACGCGCCAAACTTCTTGAGGCCAGCAAAAAGTACGTCACGGAATGGGTCGAGAAAGCCAACGACAGCGGTATGCCCGGTGATGCCGTGCTTGCGGAGTACAAGGAGCTTATCGCCAAGTACCAGGCAGAGCGTGACGAAAAAGGCTATCCCTGGGCCCGATAACTTCCGCCTCACTCTGATATCCTTTTAGCCTTCGGACACCAGCTTTCTCACAGGGGACACCGCGATGCTCGGAACACTTGAACGCGCTCTTTCCGGCGTCGCGGCCCTCTGCGTGATCGGCCTCTGCGCCGTTATCACCGGGACGGTCCTGTCCCGCGGTCTCCTTGGCTGGAGCATCCCAGACGACGTGATCATCGTGCGGGAACTGATGATCGGGGCGATCATGCTGCCGCTGGCCTACGTGACCAGCAGTCGCAGTCATATTGCGGTTGAAGTGCTCTATAATCACCTGGGCCGCCGCACACAGCTCTGCCTGATGGCTTTCGGGACCAGCTTTGGCTTTGTGACCCTGCTGCCGCTGCTCTATGCGGCCTGGAACGCGCTGCTCTACGCCGTAGAGGCGGAAACCTACTTCTTCGGTGATCTGGAACTTCCGGAGTGGCCCGGAAAACTGGCGTTCTTTGTCGGATTGTTCTTTTTCATTTTCAGACTCAGCCTCCTGATGGCGAGCGACCTGCGGACCGCCTGGAATGGCGAAGGATCCGCCGATAGCGCGAAGGAAGTATAAAGCGTGGATCCCATCCTTCTCGGCACGGCGGGCTTTCTCGTCGTTCTTGTCCTCCTTGCCCTGCGTGTGCCCATTGCTTTCGCCCTCGCAGGCATGGCGACCATCTGTACCCTCGTCTTCTTCGCAACGAAATCCGGTGGCTTCGATCTGATCCGCGCCTTCCGGCCGACGACGACACTGCTGTTTTCAAATACCTTCGAGCTGATCCACTCCTATAACCTCAGCATGGTGCCGCTCTTCATTGCTCTGGGGCATGTCGCTTATCGTGCGGGGATTACCACAGATATCTATCACGCGGCCCGAATCTGGCTGGCGCGCGTCCCTGGCGGCGTTGCCATGGCCTCGGTGATCGGCTGCGGCGGATTTTCAGCGATCACAGGTTCCAGCGTCGCCTGCGCCTCGGCCATGGGACGAATCTGCGTGCCCGAAATGCTGCGGTTCAAATACGACCCCCGCCTGGCAACCTCCTCCGTCGCCGCAGGCGGTACGCTCGGCTCTCTCATCCCGCCGAGCGTTCTCTTCATCATCTATGGGATCTTTACAGAGACCTCTATCAACAAGCTGTTTCTGGCCGGCGTTATACCCGGACTTCTGTCCCTCGCGGGCTTTGTGCTGGTGATCTACATCTGGGTCAAACGCGACCCCTCGGCCGGCCCAACGCCAGACGAGTCCGAGGTCTCGGGTGGGCAACGCAGCAGCGCGGCCCTCAAGGCCTGGCCGGCACTTCTACTGTTCATCATCGTGATAGGCGGGATCTATGGCGGGATCTTCACCGCCACCGAAGCCGCCGCCATCAGCCTTTCCATCACGCTTTTGGTCAGTGTCCTGCAACGCCGGCTGTCGTTCGCAGATTTCAAGGCCGCCATGTGGGAGACGGTCACCCAGACCTCCGCGATCTTTTTCATTGCCGCCAGCGCGAAGATGTTCGTCGCCTTCATCGCTCTGACCGGTATCGCGCCGAGCCTTGTCTCCTCGGTCGAAGCGGCACAGCTGGCGCCCTGGCTGGTGCTGGCCGCGATCGTCGCGATCTATCTGGTCATGGGCATGTTTCTCGACCCGCTTGGCATCATGGTTCTCACCCTGCCCTTCATGGTGCCGCTGGTGGAAGGGATGGGCCTCGATATCATCTGGTTTGGCGTCGTGGTGGTGAAACTGCTGGAAATCGGTTTGATCACACCACCGGTCGGCCTGAACGTCTTCGTCATCTCAAGTGTTGTCGGGTCCCAGGTCGCGTTGGAAAAGATCTTCGCCGGGATACTCAGGTTCCTTGCCATGGATGTTATCGTGCTCGCCTTGCTGGTTGCCTTCCCGGTCCTTTCGCTGCTCCTGCCCAACAGCATGTGGCAATGACAAGCAATCGCAAATCAACTGCGTTTCATTCTCATCTATACTGTTGATTTATCACTATATTTCTTGTCAAAGCGAAGTGTTAACCCTACCTTCATAGGCGGTAGGTATTTGTCGCAATAGCTGCGGAACAAAATACAAGAAATCCGATGTCCTGGTTCAGGCGTATAGTTGTAGCTATGCGCCGAATGCGGATTCGAACTGAGAGGTGGAGAGATGAAAGGCGACAAAAAAGTCATCGCATTCCTGAACGCGGTGCTGAAGAACGAGCTGACGGCGATCAACCAGTACTTCCTGCATTCAAGAATGTTGAAAGACTGGGGGATTACGAAACTCGCGGCGCACGAATACGAAGAATCCATCGACGAAATGAAGCACGCCGACGAGTTGATCGAGCGCATCCTCTTCCTCGAAGGGCTGCCCAATCTGCAAGAGCTCGGCAAGCTCATGATCGGCGAGAACGTCGAAGAGATTCTCAAGTGCGACCTCAAGCTTGAGGAGAACGCCCTACCGGAACTCCGTGAGGCCATCGCGCATTGCGAAGAGGTCAACGATTACGTCTCGCGAGAGCTGTTTCGGAGCATCCTGAGCAGCGAAGAAGAGCACGTGGACTACCTCGAGACCCAGTTCGACATGATCGAACGCATGGGGATCGAGAACTACATCCAGCTTCAGAGCAGTCCCGCCGGGGATTGATCAGCCGAATGGCGGACGCACGCGGAGCTCTTCAGAGAGTCTGCGTGCCGCTTCGCACAGGGCCAAGTAGAGGGCCAAGTGGCCTGCCAGAATTTAACTCTTGGAAAATGAAACCCGCGGTCTCTGGGTAACAGGCGCTTCGCCACCCCCAACGGACAAACCCGTTGCAGCCAGCTGCCGGTCATTTGCCGTGGGATAGGACGAGCAGGCAGAGCTTTCCGACTCATGGACATCGTCAATGATGTCTTGGGCCATTTCGAGGCACTGTCCGCAGCGCGGACCACTCCCCATCGCGAAATAAGCGCGTTTTGCACAGCGAACGCCGTCACGCGCGATTTCGCTGATCTCTGAGTCCCGGTATCCGTTACAAAGGCAAACGTACATTCGCTTCTCCGCATGCGGATGAGGCTATCCAGCTGCCCGAAAATTCATATCGGGGCTGCCCCGGTCCGCGTGTCATCCATAGTTGATCACACTAAGAATGATTGTCAATTGCATATTTTGGTTAATATTTCGCGGAGGCAGACCCCATGGCAAGCATTGAACCTGCATAAAACCGCGGAAAACAGCCGATGAACCCGCAAAATAAAGGCAGGTAGATGGTTCCTGCTTCCGGTCCCGTTCCCGCAAAACCGTTAGATGCTCGTGAGTTTATCACTGGGTCACTGTAAAAAGTATTTGATAATGATAATCATTCTTAATATCATTCCTCGCAGAGGCTTAGCGTGACGTAAGAGGTAGAATCGATCCTTTCTACGCCATGACTTCGCCCATCACTTAGCCTGGCAGCCCTGCCGCTGTTTCGGGATGCCAGAGTCAGATCAGGATCAATCCATTCCAGGAGCAGAGAGTGCCCTTCCCGAAGCCCGGCCAAAGAAATCAACCCTGGCCTACCTCCATGAACGAGCTTGATCCGTCGGAACGCCTTGTTGTCTGGTCTTTTCGCAGATGGGTGCTTGGCCTGAAGCAAAATACAGCGGCGCACTGGGATTTCGTATGGAATGAGTTTGCCCGACAGCTCGGCAGTCAGGACGGGCGCGAGGCGCTGTCCGGCTTTGCATGCATGGTCAAGGCCCTGCAGTGCAACGCCCGCCGACGGATCCATTACCATCAACCCTGCTGCCCCGGTCTGGGGGCCGACGAAGTCAGTATTGTGTGTTTCGTGGCCGCCTGCCAGAACGGTCAATTGGGGTTGGCACGCGCCCTCGCCCAATGGCTTGTCAAACCCGATGGCAGCGACGAAATGATCACAGCCGCCACTCGCCTTGCAGAGGGTATGCAAAGTCATGGTTTGGTCTTTCCCGAGCGCTGTGGCGCGCCGGCAATGCCGCACACGACAGAGTTTGTGCCGCAGGCCGCGGCCGCACTGCATTGAGCAAAGCCCGCGCTTAGGCCTGAGTTCACCTCTGACGCTGCTCAGACGTCGCGCGTTGCCACTATGAAAATACGCGGAAAACGTAACAGCCGCTTGCCATCGGTTCGCGCGGGATAGGCTTCTTCCAGCTCAGCTTCATAGCGCACAAGAAACGCCTCCTGCTCGGTCGCTGTCAGCCGACCCAGAAAAGGCCGAAGCCCCGTGCTCTTGAGCCAGTCGACAACAGCACCGGGGCCATCCATCACATGACAGTAGGTGGTTTTCCAGATATCGACCGCCGCGCCTTCGGCAGATAGCCAGTCATAGTATTGCTCCATCGCCGGAATTGGCGTGCGTTCCGTCTCGATATCTTCGAATTTCTCGTGCCAAGGCTCTTGAGCGGCAATGTCCCGCATCAGAGCATGCGAAGGCTCGTCCAAATTGTCTGGCATCTGAATGGCAAGGGAACCCCGAGCCGACAACCAAGAAAGCAAACGCGGGAAGAGCGTCTGATGCCCCGGCAGCCACTGCAGGACCGCGTTGGCGAAGACAAGATCAAAGGGTTTCTCCGGTGCCCAGGAGGCGATATCGGCTTCGAGGAACGTTGCCTGCGGCAATCGCTCACGCGCCTTGGACAGCATATCGGGTGAGCTGTCCAGTCCCAGAATCTCGGCGTTCGGGTACCGTTGCGCGAGCAATTCCGTGCTGTTGCCCGGACCACAACCCAGATCGAGAACACGCCGCGGCGCTTCCAAAGTGACACGGCCCAGCATCTCTATAGATGGCCGGGTCCGGTCCGTCTCGAATTTCAGATATGAAGCCGCGTTCCAATCGCTCACAAAGACCTCTCGTCCGGGATTACTGCGGGTCTGCTGGAGAGCCTTCTCAGTAGCACAACGAGCGGACACCGAACATCACCGAAGGTTAAATTTCACCGGTATGACCAGATCCAGGTTGGCCTGGCGCATGTCTTCAGGGATCGGCGGCAAGGGCTGCGCCCGCTCGATCATGCCCATGGCCTCCTTGTCGAGGCGCTTGTAACCTGAACTTTCCTCAATTGTCGAAACCGAGACCATGCCATCGCGGTTCACCACAAAGCGGAGCATTACGACACCCTCTTCGTTCCTGAGCTTCGAACGCCGCGGGTAACGTTTGTGTTTTTCGAGCCAGGCCGTCACCTCGCGGTAGTAGTCGCTGCTGTCCCCAGGCGCGCCGCCGCCGGCTGTGTTGTCGCCCTGTCCAGCCTCGCTCAAGCCGGAGTCCCCGGACTTGCCGCCTTCGCCGGCGACCTGATTAGCTGTCTGAGTTTCGCTAAGGCCGTCAGTAACCTCAGCGCGGGCCTCTTCACGCGGCTCGATGTCACTTGCCGTGTCGGTTGCAACACTTGTTTTAGGTTCAACAACCTCTGTCTTCTGTAGCTCTTGAACCAGCGGTTTTTTCTCTAGCTCCGGACGTCGTTTGGGAAGAGGTGGCGCGGCAACTTTGGCCGTCGCAACGACCTCCTCGGGCTCGACGGCCAGGGGCGTTACCGGCTTCACTTCCGCGGGTTCAACCTCGATGATCTCAGCCTCAGCGGTGGTGACCTCAGGTGCAGAGAGGTCGGTGACGTCAGCCACCTCCGCATTCATTGCCAGATCAGGCTCGGGGAGAGTTGGTGCTGGCTCGGTCTCTTGGACTTCGGCAACTTCTGATGCCAACACAGCCTCTGGTTCGGGAACAGTCGCCTCATCCACGACCACAGGCTCAATGGTTGCTGTCTCCTGTAGGGTTTCCGGCAAAATCTGCGGCTCGACCGGCGTAACCGCCTCAAGGGGCTCAGTTTCAGTCGGCGGTATCTCTTCAAGGGTTTCAGAAGCTGCTTGCGCGGTAGCAACCTCGCCGCCCGCATCGCGACCTGCGGGACCTAACGACACGCTAATCCCGCCGTAACCGAAGTTCGCCACGCCTTTATCCTTGTCACCGGGAATCAGCAAAAGGGCGCCGCCGTGGATCGCCAGCGAAGCCAAGACGGCACAGCTTAGCGCCGTAAAGCGACGGTTCGGCGACGGTCCATATAGGTCCGGGTGGATATGCTGATGTCTGGTCATGCCGCGATCACATAAGGACAGCCGCGCTTCGGATGGAGCACAACGCTGACCGGCAATTCGAAGACCTTCTCGATCAGGGCTTCGGTCAGCACCTCCGCAGGCGTACCCTGCGCGATAATCCGTCCCTGCTTTAGCATCACGATCCGATCGGCATACATGGCGGCCAGGTTCAGATCATGCAGGACCGTTACAACGCCGATGCGTCGCTCAGCCGCGCGCACCGCAGTTTGCAGCGTCATATGCTGGTGCGCGGGATCCAGACTCGATGTGGGTTCATCCAGGAGCAAAAAGCGCTCATCCGATTCCGAAGGCCCCGGATCACACCGAGACGTCCTCGGTTCAAGATCACAGAACTCAATCTGGGTTAAAACACGTGCCAGATGCACTCGCTGGCGCTCGCCGCCCGACAGCGTCGTATAGACCCGGTCAGCCAGATGCAGCGTTTCTGTCTCTAGCAGTGCAAGCCGTGCAATCGCAAGATCAATTTCGTGACTGCTGAAACCCGCATACGGCGAACGGCCGAGCAGGACCACCTCAAGAACCCTGAAGGGAAAAGTCAGTTCGGAATGCTGCGGCAGAACAGCGCGTTTGCGGGCAAGTGTCCGGGAAGGCCAGGCGCTCAAAGCCTGGCGGTCGAGTTCCACCACGCCACGGCGCGGTTTTAACGCGCCCGACATGGCGGCAAAGAGCGTCGACTTTCCAGCGCCGTTTGGTCCGACGACAGAGACCACTTCTCCGGAGCAAACCCTCAGCGACAGATCATGCAGCACAGTGACGCCGCCCAGATCAACCTCGATGTTCTTTACTTCCAGCATTACCAAACACCTCTGGTCCGGGCACGCATGAGCAGCCAGAGAAAGAAGGGGCCGCCTACGCAACTCGTCAGGATTCCGATCGGCAGTTCCGCAGGTAAAACGATGGAGCGGGCAGCCAGGTCAGCGACGAGCAACAAACTGGCGCCAAGCAGCATGGAAGCGGGCAACAGCGTTTTATGGTCTGCGCCCAGACTGAGGCGCACCAGATGCGGCACCACCAGCCCGATGAAGCCGATCACACCTGTCACCGCAACCGAGGCGCCGGTGGCCAGCGCCACCAGCAGGACAATGGCGCGCTTGGTCCACTCGATCCGGAACCCAAGATGCTGCGCTTCGCGCTCGCCCAATAGCAAGGCGTTGAGGTGCCTGGAGAACAATACCAGTGCGATGCTTGCCCCGAGGATGAAGGGTGCAACAGTCCCGATTTTGGTCCAGGTCACACCCCCCAGACTGCCAAGCATCCAGAAATTGAGATCGCGCAGTTGTTGATCGTCGCTCAGAAAAATCAGCAACCCGACCCCCGCCGCAGATATTGCATTCATGGCCACGCCGGCCAACAGCAGGGTGGCCACATCGGTTTGCCCGGCACGCGTTGCGATACGGTAAACCAGGAAAGTTGAGACGAGGCCGCCACAGAAGGCCGCAACGGGCAAAGCCAAGAAACCAAGCGACGGCCCCCCACTCGCCGGCAACTCGAAACCGAAGCGCGTGCTCAACGCGACTGCAAGGCTGTTTCCCAGCACGATCGTCGCCGCAGCGGCCAGCGCCGCGCCTGTCGACACACCAATCAGGCCTGGATCTGCGAGTGGGTTTCGAAAGAGGCCCTGCAAAGCAGCGCCCGAGACCGCGAGGGCCGCGCCGACCAACACGGCGAGGACCGCGCGGGGCAAGCGAATGGCCAGCAATACCGTCTCCTCCCGGCGCCCGAAGGCCCAGATGGATCCCTCTATGGATCCCTCTGCGGCCATGTCGCCCCCGAACAGGTTCCCCAGGCCAAGAGACTGCAGAAGAATAGCGGCAATTTGAGCGGGCGAAATGCCGACGGCACCCCAGCCAACCGACACCAAGAAGCCAACCACGAGCAAGCCGGCGAGAAACAGCAGGATCAGAAGCCTGCGCTGCTGCCGCTGCAAGGCCATCGGCAGGACATCATCGGCAGCGAAACTAGCCATGGTGCCTTTGTCTTGTGTCATCGGTCATCACTGTCATCACGCACAACGCTTTGCGGCTATTGTTCCTTCGTCATCGAAAGATCCAGTCCAGGATGCAGTTTTTGCGCGAGCTCTGCCGCGGCTTCCGGTGTCCGCGGACCGAAGCCGAGCAGCAGGAGATCGTCCATCGAGACGATCCGGCCATCGCGGCCCGCCGGTGTCTGGGAAACCTCGGAACCTTTTCGGATCGTCTCGGCACCCCCCAGCAATCCCAGAGACCGGTCTGTTACCAGAACGACGTCTGGCGCGGACTCAACCAGAGCTTCCGGAGATAGGGCTTTGTAGCCCTCGAAAGCATCGATTGCATTGTCGCCACCGGCAAGTTCGATGATTGACGCGGCCGATGTCGCTCGCCCCGCCGCCAGCGGCGCACCGCCGTTACCGATCGAAAGCAGGAACAGAACCCGGGGCCGCGGACCGGCGTCTGCGACTACTTTTCTGAGTTCTTCAAGGCTACTTTCGACCTGCGCGGAGAGCTCGCGCCCCTTCTCCGACACGCCCATGACATCGGAAATCAAGTCGATCTTTTCTACAATCCCCTGCGGGCTGGGGTCATCCGGAACCAGGACGACCTGAACACCGGCTTCGCGCAGCTGATCCAGCACCGCAGGCGGACCGGAATCTTCAATGGCCAGAACCAGCGAAGGGGCCAGGGCCAGGATCGGTTCCGCCGAGAGCTGGCGCATATAGCCGACGTTCGGCAGTTCAGTCGCCGCCGCGGGAAAGAGACTGGTGGCATCCACGGCGATCACACGATCCGCCAAGCCGAGGGCATAGACGATCTCAGTCACCGATCCACCGACCGACACCACGCTGGAGCTGTCTTCGATCTGAATGCTCTGGCCGCTTGCGTCGACAATCTGCGCCTTTGCGTTGCCATCCGCAAACATCACGAGCAACAGGGCAGCGAAAAAAACTGCCTGGAGAGGGAACTGATGCAGAGCGCGGATCATATTCATGCCACCCCTCCACCGGTCTCCAGGCACGCAACCAGTCGGCGCCAGTCTTCGCGTTCCAGTTCACCGGGTTTGCGTTTACCGAACATCCAGGCAATCTGAGCGCCCGCCGCGTCATAGATTTCAAGCGAGGTCACGATGCCGTCGCGGGTCGGTTTCCGGATGATCCAGGCAGTGTCGATGGCGTCCATTCGAAGGTGCAGGTTGAAACCTTCGTCCAAGACGTTGAACCAGGGACCAAGCTCTTTCAGCTTTTCAACCGGCCCGGTATGAATCTGAATCACACCGGGGTTGCCGGCGAAGATCATAATCGGGGTAGCGGTGTCGGCCGCCGCTTCCAACGCAGTCTTGAAAGTTTCCGGTCCGACCCGGGTGGCATAGTCCTCGCCCACAAGCCGGAAGGACTGCGTGCGGCCAACGCCGACATCCTTCAGCATCGCGTGGAAGTCATGGACATCCTGCAGCTCGCACCAGCGCTTGCGCAACAGGGAAGAATCGATTTCCGCATCGGGCCGGTCCGGCTTGCGTGCGGGTAAGGAAGCGACCGCCTGTCCCGGTCGTTGATCCGGGTCCAGGTTCTGGGCGATCAGATCCTCATACGCCTGCCGGTTACTGCCATCTCTCAGATAAACCTTGTGAACGGCGGTTCCATCCAAATCAAAAAACTGCAGACTATGCCGAACACCGCTACGCGTGTTTTCCGTCACCGCATAGCCGCTTTGCCAGTGATCCAGGAAAAGCCGCAGATCGATCGCCTCGTCAAGGACCAGGCCCATGGACTTAAAGATCGAAATCTTCGCGAAGGTTCCGACCTTCTCGTGAACCGCATGCTCATTGCGGGTCAGCACCATGACCTCGCCAAGACTCGGAAAGCTTTTGATGATTTCACCGAATGGGCCGGCCAAACGCCTGACGCCCTCGCCACAGCGGCAGGCCACCAGCTCCGCCTCGGAAACGCCCAGCTTTTCGGCGGCGTCGCGCGCACGCAGCAAAGGCTGCTCGGAGCGTAAATCGTGCAAATCACGGCGCAGTTTCCGTGCGATGTCGGTTTTTGGCGATCGACTTTCTGCCGTCAGTGTATCTGTCAATTCCTTCTTCCTTTCCCGCGCCGCCTGCATCGAAGCGGCGTCTTTACTCACCATTTCAAGGAGTAGCTGACGAGGCCCTTGAAGTTGCGCCCCGGCTCATTTGCGTTGGTGTTCACCCGCGCATAGGACTTGTCGAAAATGTTGTCGACGCCGAGATCGACACGAATGCCTTGCAAGAAATCGTCGGTCGGCTGCCAGGAGAAATACACGTCGTGCACCGCGTAGCCATCGCGTTCCTCGGCCTCGGTGTCGACCTCATCGAACTTGTCGGCAGCGAGCACGCGCCAACCCACAAGGGAGTTGATCTCGGGGAGTTTGACGGCTGTATTGATCGTCACCTGATCAGGGGTAAGCGTGCCGATCTTTTCTCCGGTTTCCTCGTTCTCGCCGTCGATCCGCGAGAAACCCAGAGACACCAGGAAGCGGTCGTTTTCGTAGGAAGCCTCGATTTCCGATCCCCAGAGCTTCGCTTCCGGCACATTGAAAGTCGTGGTCGTGCCGTCGCAGTTCCCCGGGATAAAGGGGTTACAGTCGACAAAAGGCGTCGGCTGATCGACATCCTGGTCGATAAAATCTTCGCCCCAGATGAGGAAGTGCGAGGCCTTGAATTGCAGCAAATCGCCCGGGTCCATCACCTCGTTGAAGGTCAAGCCACCGCCGAATTCGAAGGTCTGGGTGGTTTGTGGGCTCAGATCGCTATTGGGCACAAACCGGTTGACCACGCCTGGCCCGATAGGAATCTGAAAGTGCGTCCCCGTCGTGAAGAGCTCGTCGAAGGTCGGCGCCCGGAAAGCCTCGGCATAGTTGGCGAATACGAGGAGCCATTCGGTCGGCAGATAGCTAACGCCGAGCCTGGGAGAGAAGGCAGTCTCTTCATTGCTGTCCGCGATCGAACTGGACACCTCGTAACTGTCGAACCGGAGGCCGGGAATAATCAGGAAGTCCCCGGGGATTACCCCGAAAGCCTCGGAGACCGTAATCTCGGCCTGTGAAAAGACACCGATGAAACGGTCTTCCGCATCGGGCACGCCGTCCCGGTCGCCCGAGCCGCGCGCGCCGTCCTGTTCGTCCTCGTAGTACTCACCGCCATAGGTAAAGGTGATACCAATATCTTCCGACAGAGAGAGACGGGAGCGATTGTCGAGGCGGAACCCGTAGGTATCGACATTGCGTTTCAGAAGCTCACCCGTGACCGCGAAGGTCGCCGGATCGAGTTCGACTTCATCGACGCGCTGATCCGTGTAGTAGGCCGTGACATCCAGGTTGATGAGATCGTTATTCGGATTATCGTATTTGTAGGCAACACGATAGTTGTCCGATCGCACCTCCTTGTCGAAGACGTCACTCGTGGCCGCCTGGCCGTTGTTGGGCTCCTGTGCATCATTGCGGAAGGTGGAAAAAGAACCCTCGATACTGTGGTGTTCGGCAAATTCGTAACTGCCTTTGAACAAGCCGGAAACGATATCATCGTCGGTATTGTCCAATTCAGTGCCGTCGCCCAGTTCAATCGAGCCGGAGTCTCGCCGGGTGACACTGCCGATGAAATCGAGGCCTTCGACCGGCGTGGCAAAACCGGTTACCGTGCCGAGCCTTTCCCGGTTTACGGTTTGATAGCCGGCTGAAACTCTGGCACCGAAGGTCTCATCAGGAGCCAGGAAGTCGCTGGCGTCGATGGTCTGAAATTCGATGACGCCCCCCGTGCCGCCGCTGCCGTAAAGCGAAGACGCGGGACCGCGCAGGACCTCGACCTGTTTCAGCAGGCTGGGATCGACAAAGAAGCGCCCGTCATGGGCCGAGCCGAAATTCTGCCGCGCACCGTCAATCAGCACGATGACATCAGGGCCATCGAAACCACGAATACTTGGAACCTCGCCTGTGCGCCGCGGGCCACCGGTAAATTCCACGTTGGGAACGAAATTCAGAATATCGTCGGGAGTTGAAGCCTGACGGCTCTCGATCTCTTCGCGCCCCACCACGGTCACCATACCGGGATACTCAAAGGCCTTGATGGGATTGCGGGTCGCCGTAACAGAAATCGGATCCAGGATCTTGTCGTGTGTCCCGTCAGATCCCTCTGCCTGGACAACGTCCTGCGCCTGAACCGCCGCTGTAAGCAAACAGGTCCCCAGTGTGGTGAGTGTAAACGCCGTGACCCTCTGTATCGGGCCCATAAAACCAGCCATATATTGCTTCCCCTTGGCTCATAAGCTTTGGTTGTCCTGGCTGGCTTGCGAAAGCGGCTTGGCCTTTGGGTGGCTGGCTTGGACTCTTCGTTCGTCGCTGTCGAGACGGCCGGATCGGTCTTTTGCCGTGGGTGAACTCCCATTTCGGCAAAGCAGATCCACCATCAACTTGCTGTGGTTTATTTCGTGAGGATCAGTTTTCCTTTCTTGGTGGCGCGCAAACGATAGTGCTCGCCTTCGTGTTCGATCACGATCTCCCTGACGTCAGCGAAAAGATCCCGGCTAGAAAGTATCCTGACCCCGCGCGGGGGAAGCACCGGCACTTCAGCGCCGTCCAAGCGAAGTTGGCGTCGCCCGCGTTCCTTCTCGCCTTCAATCATCCGTCTTCCTGACTCTATCCCCGGATCGATAGAGTTTTGCGCAGTCATGCGTTCATAGCTGTTCGACCGGGATGGAGGAGCCTCTCGATGGTCCTCGCTTTGCTTCTTTCTGGTCCAGGCACACGTCGCCAAGCCACACGTCCTGTCGCATCAAGTCTCATGCGCTCAACCAATAATGAGAATGACTCTCATTTTCAATGATAAAATGGCAAACCCGCAGAAATGAGCGGAAAATGCCCAGTTCGCGCTAAACGGCACCCCACTCTGCTCTGAAGAGTTGAATATCGCTGGTTGTTGCGTCCTAAATCCCGCCATACGAAAATGAAGTGGTCAGGCGCTTGTCACCAGCTGAGCAATCCGTAACCTGATCGCTCACAGCCGATTCGCACGACATACAGAAAACTGAGACAACAGCAAACACGCGCTGAGTCATCGAACAGGATCGTAGTCTGGTCGCAGGCGCGACCAGACCTTTGCAGGAGAAACGCCAATGCCCGACCGTCCTACCGTTCTGGTGACCCGTCGATTGACTGATGCCGTCCATGCCCGTCTGGAAAGAGACTACAATCCGGTCTTCAATCTGGATGACAAGGTCTTCGACCGGGATGAACTGATGGCCAACTGCCAATCCGTCGACGCCGTAATTCCCTGCCATTCAGAACACTTCTCCGCCGATGTCATCGCCGCCTTGCCCGAACGCCTGAAAGTCATCGCCAACCACTCAGTTGGCGTCGACCATGTCGACCTGGCGGCAGCAAAGAAAAAGGGCGTGATCGTCACCAACACGCCGGATGTCTTGTCCGATGCGACGGCCGAGATTGCCATGCTCTGCATGTTGAGCGCCGCGCGCCGGGCGAGCGAAGGCGATCGGATGGTTCGGGAGGGACGTTGGGATTTCTGGAGCCCGGCCTTCATGGTGGGGGTTCAAACCACCGGCAAGCGCATGGGCATCATCGGCATGGGCCGGGTGGGACAGGTCACCGCCAAACGTGCCCGCGGTTTCGGTATGGAGATCCATTACAGCAACCGCCGCCGCCTGCCGCCGGAAACCGAACAGGGGGCGATTTTCCACGAGACTGTCGAGGATCTCCTGCCGCACTGCGATGTGCTGTCCCTCCACTGTCCCTCCACGCCGGAAACAAAAGGTCTGATGAACGCGGAGCGCCTGGCAATGCTGCCGAAGGACGCGATTCTGGTGAATACGGCCCGGGGGCCCCTGGTCGATGAGGCGGCCTTGATCGATGCCTTAAGGAGCGGTGGTCTCTTTGCCGCCGGTCTTGACGTTTTCTGCGACGAACCAGGCGGCAATCCGGAGCTGAGCAAACTGGACAATGTCTTCATGCTGCCCCACATCGGCTCGGCGACCAAAGACACCCGCGATGCCATGGGCTTCCGCGCGATCGACAATCTGGATGCTGTCTTTTCAGGCCGGGAGCCGGGCGACCGGGTCGCTTAGACCCTGTTCAGGGATCTAAGCGCAAAGTCCGGGTCATACATCCCCGGCGGCCGCTGATGGCCGCTTCGCGCCGCCGGCACCACTTGCTTCATTCTTCGCGGGAATCGCCGCATCCCCGTCAGCCTGCATCGCTTGTTCGTGGGATGCTGCCACCTCGGGATCGACCCCGTCCTCACGCGCAGCGGCCAGGGCTTCCATGACCTTGGCCTCTTCTTCCTGCGCGATTGAAGGTTCGAGTTCCGGCGCACCCGGACGGCCGGCACACTCCAAGAAGACTCGGGCGGAGCAATTGCGGCAGGTGTCGTCGTCGAGCCGCGACACCAGTTGCTCGATGGCCGTCCCCTTGCTTTCGAAGACGTTCTCGGCCCCGATCGTCTCCATGACCCGCAGCTTGCGCAGTCGTTTCAACATCGGAGGGTAGCGGGCGACGATGTAGAGCGCGCCGCCACGTGCCCGGCGGCGCAGATGCTCCTCGACTATCATGTCGGCGGCGGCCAGGTCGATCTCGCCAACGCCCTTGAGCACCAGGACCAAGTGCTGCTGACCGGGATGATCCCGCTCGAGTTTGCGGAACTCGGCTTCAATGGTTTCCACTGAACCGAAGTAGACCGCACCGTCGATGCGGGCGAAGACAATCTCCGGACATTCGACGAGACTGTGGGCGATCACGTTGCGGAAACTGCGGCGTGTGCTGCTGGGATCCGGCGAACTGATCGCAAGTTTCGGCCGCGCCGATTTAGACAAGAAGATCAGTAGCGACAGGATGACACCGACATAAATTGCGAATTCCAGCCGCACAAACAGACCGGCCAGGAGCGTCGCAATGACAACTGCACTGTCCGAACGGCTGGAGCGGAGGATGTGCCGGATTTCCTTGCGGTCAATCAGCTTCCAGGCCACGTATAGGATGATCCCGGCCATTGCGGGCAAGGGCGTCAGACTGATCAGGGGCGCGATGAAAAACAGCATCCCGCCCAGGAGGATCGACGAGATGATCGCAGAGAGAGGGGTCTTGGCACCGGCTTCGTAATTCACGCCGCTGCGGGTAAAAGAGCCCGAACCGGGATAGGCCTGGAACATGCCGCCAACGAAGTTGGACATGCCCTGCCCGATGATTTCCTGATTGGCATCGAAGCGCGTATGCGTCCGGGTCGCGAAGGCGCGGCCGATCGACACCGCCTCCAGCAATGCGATCAGGGCGATCGCGAAGGCACTCTCCGAGAGCGCCCCGGCACTTTCCAGCGTGACATCGGGCATATAAAAGCTGGGCGTGATCGAGGGCAGTTCCCCCACCATGGCTACACCGTGATCCCGGGCATCGAGCAACCATGCAAGAACGCCGCCACCCACCATGGCGAGCATGAAGCCGGGCAGGCGCTCGGAAATGTGCCGGAACACCACGACCAACGCCAGGGTGAAGCCTGCGATCACAATCGAGCGCCAATTGACCACATCGACCGACAGGAAGAGATTGTAAGCGCGCTCGACCACGGTCCCGCCGCGTGTGACCACGACGCCCAGGACGTCGCCCATCTGGCTGATACCGATCAGAATAGCCGCAGCCGCCGTGAAGCCGACCAGTACGGAATGAGATACGAAGGTTACCAGCCGGCCGAGCTTGGCAAGGCCAAGTGCCAACTGAAAAGCACCGACCAGAAGCGTCAGGATCAGCGCCGATTCGATAAACTCAGGGGAGCCGGGATCATGTTTCAGATAAAGCGCGTTGAAGACCACCGCCGAAATGGCGGTCGTCGGCCCGGAGATCATGACCATTGAAGAGCCGAAGATCGCGGCGACGATCGGTGTGATCATCGCCGTATAGATGCCGAACTCCGGTGGCAAACCGGCAATGGTGGCGAAAGCGATGGCCTGCGGGAGGACGATCGTTGCGTTGGTAAAGCCGGCGAAGAGATCCGCGCGCAGAGTCGTCCTGTCGACCGTGGGAAGCCAAGTCAGGCAAGGCAGAAGTTTGCCCAGAAACGTACCACTGAAATTCACGCGCCGATCCCTTTCCGGCAACCACGCCCGGTCGGCCGCACCGGGATTCCGGAGCCTGATCCGTCAGGCTTCAATGCGCAGCCAAAGCCGCGCACGTTCCTCCGCTATCTATGGCCGTAGTAAAGCGACACCGCATGTTCCGCTTCCGCGAAGAACAGCCAGCGCTCTGCCATCATCCCAATTAGATGAGACAGGACAGCGATCACCAGCAACCCTGCGCCACCGCCTGAGACGGCCGCGACCAGAAGTGCAAGCACGGGAACAGCCCCGCCAAGGACAACCGCCAGAAGCCTGAGCTTCTGCACATGTTTGCGTCCGACCCGGTAAACCATCTCCTTCATCAGATAATTCGGTGAGGAATGGGGCGCTTCCAGCAAACGCACCTTCCCGATGCTGCCAAGGCCGGTCGCGGTCTCGGGCGACGAGCCGATGGAAGCGAGCGTCGTGCGGTCGGCCCGGCTCCACCAGACGAACTTTGCTGCCCAGGCAATCACCATGAGGATTAGCGCGGCATAGAGAGAGCTTTGCGCACCGCTCCCCATCAGGGACGAAACCGTCGCAGCCAGCAAGGCCCCGCCGGCACCGGCGAAGAGGAGATAGCAAAGCGGCGTCAGACCGGTACGCCAACGCGGCACGGTCTTCAACGAGCCATAGATCATTGCCGTGGCGTAAACCGTCACCAGGGAAAGAAGCGTCAGCAAGATCCCAACGATGGCCACGCGATCCGCGGCGAAGACCCATAGCGCGGCATAGATCGCGAAAAGACCGAGGGTCACGACGGCCAGCACGCCCTCACGCGACAGCCAGGAAGACCGCCATTGCGTCAGCGCCCGCCAGGCGCGCTCAGGATGCCCCAAATGGAAGGTCGAAGAAGCAAGACCGATGCCGGTCAGGATGAACGCAAGCGCGCAGGCGACCAAGCCCGCTGTACCATCGCTCGGCGCAGCGCCGAGGCCCAGCATGGCGATCAAGCCGAAGCCCATTCCGGACAGGGTCGTGAAAACGATAATGGAGGAAGCAGGATGCATTTTCTTATCCCATCTTCTCGAGAGCGGAATCGAGCCAGCCCAGGAAGCCCTTGGCTTCGGGCTCGGCCAGCGCAACCAGGTCGCTCGGCGCGCTCTGGACGGGTCTGCTCTTGGGCCGTGGCGGAAGGTATTTATTGACGGGCTTGGTGCCCTGCTCCGGCATCAGGTCCATACCGCCGCGCTCGGCCACCATGACCGAAACATCGGAATTGGGGTCGCTGAAATCGCCGAAGTGGCGGGCATTCGCCGGGCAGGTCCGAACGCAGGCCGGCTCCCGGTCTTCTTCCGGAATGTTTTCGTTGTATATCCGGTCGACACAAAGGGTGCACTTTTTCATGACCCCCTCCGCGGCATCCATCTCTCGCGCGCCGTAAGGGCAAGACCAGGCGCAGAGACCGCAACCGATACACCAGTCCTCATTTACCAGAACAATACCGTCCTCGCTGCGCTTGTAGCTGGCACCGGTCGGACAGACAGTCACACAGGGGGCATCGTCGCAGTGGAGGCAGGACTTTGGAAAATGGACAACCCGCGCATCTTTGCCGTTCGAGAGGATTTGCGCCTCCGAACTGGAACAGCCGGATCCGTCAGTTGCCTCGACCTCGAAGGTATGGATCCGGTTCAGCCATGATCCGACCGGATCTGCGCCATAGGGATTCTGGTCGGAAAGCGGCGCACCGTAGCCGCCGGTGTTCCATTCCTTGCAGTTCACCACGCAGGCATGACAGCCGACGCAGATATCCAGATCGATGACAAGGCCGAGCGACTTATCGGTATGTGTTGGCAAAGACGTCATTTCGTCCACTCCTTCCCATAGCGCAGTTCGGAAGGTCCGGCCTTCGCAGGTCCTTTCTGAGCATCGAAACGCGGCTCGCTCAATTCGTCACCGGCCTCGGCCTTTTCCACACGCACCCGCAGGTCGTACCAGGCCGCCTGACCCGTGATGGGGTCGGAATTCGACCAGCGCAACCCGTCGCCGTTGCCGGGGAGCAGTTCGTGGATCAGGTGGTTCAGCAGAAAGCCCTTCTTGGCTTCCGGCGCATCCTCGGACAGACCCCAGGCGCCAGCGCGCTTACCGATCGCGTTCCAGGTCCAGAGCGTCTTGGAGTTCACCGCCTCCATGCGCATCACGGGAACCTTGATGCGGCCATGCTGGGAAATCACCCAGGCCCAATCCCCGTCTTCGAGACCTTGAGCGTCGCAAACATCGCCCGGCACATACATCGGATTGGTGCCGTGGATCTGCCGCAGCCAGGCATTCTGCGAGCCCCAGGAGTGATACATGGCCGCGGGACGCTGCGTGATAGCGTGCAGCGGGAACTCCTTCTCGTCGATCTGCGTACCTTCGAAGGGCGCGTACCAGATCGGCAGAGGATCGAAGCAATCGCGAATGCGTCCCTTCAGGTGCTCCGGCGGAGTCTGCTCGGCCAGTCCCTCCGCGGTCAGCTGGAACTTCCGCAGAGGTTCCAGGTAGAGCTGAAAGGTGACCGGCTGCGGGGCGTCGTAGAAGCCCATGCCGACTGCCCAGTCCTGATAGGCCGCGTTGGCGTGCTTGAAGAACTGCGCCTCTTCCGGAATGTGTTCGATCCAGAAGCCACCGTTTTCGATGTAGCGATTGAGCTGATCCGGGTTCGGCGCGCCGCGCCCGCCCTGATCGGCATTCTCGCCACGCCAGCCCGACAGAGGGCCAATGCCGGGTTTACGCTCGTGATTGACCATATAGTCGGCATAATCACTGTACTTGGCTGAACCGTCTTCCTTGACAAAACCCGGCAAGCCCAGACGCGCACCCAGATCGATCATCACCGACTGGAAGCCGCGCACATCGCGATCCGGCTCCACGACAGGCCAGCGGATTGAGTCGGCAGCAGCATCCGGCTCACAGATCGGCCGGTCGAGCAGCGAAATACAATCATGCCGCTCCAGATAGGTCGTATCCGGCAGAACCAGATCGGCGTAGGCCACCATCTCGGAGGAATAGGCATCCGAGTAGATGATCTTTGGAATTACGTACTCGCCGTCCTCATCTTTCGCCTCCAGCATCTCCATGACACCGCGCGAATTCATCGAGGAATTCCAGGACATGTTGGCCATGTACATGAAGAGCACATCGACCGGATAGGGATCGCCGGCGTAGGCGTTCGAGATCACCATATGCATCATGCCGTGGACAGACATGGGCGCATCCCAGGAGAAGGCCTTGTCGATGCGCTTTGCCGATCCGTCACCGTTCAGCGCCAGATCCTCGGGCCCGCGCGGGTAGCCCAGGTGCGGCCCGGGCAGCGGGCTGTTTGCGGCGTATTCAGCATGGGGTTTCGGATGGGCCTCCATGGGCTTCGGATAAGGCGGCTTGAAACGGAAGCCGCCGGGGCACTCGATCGAACCCAGCAGGATCTGCAGAAGATGCAGGGCCCGGCAGGTCTGGAAACCGTTCGAGTGGGCCGAAATTCCACGCATGGCGTGAAAAGAGACGGGACGGCCGATCATCTTTTCATGGCGTTCGCCCTTCATATCGGTCCAGGGCTGATCGATGACGATCTCTTCCTCGAAGGCCGTGTGCGCCAACTCAGCGGCCAAACGCTTGATCTGCGCCGCGGAGACACCGGTCTGCGCGCTGACGGCTTCGGGTGCGTAAGCTGCATCCAGATACTTCGCGGCCAGCAGTTCGAAAGCGGGCACTGCGGTGCGGCCATCAGGCAGGGTCACCTCGCCCTTGAAGGCCGGCTTCGCGCCCGGGGTCTTGTTGGAGACGCAGGCTTTCTTGGTCCGATCCCAGATCAGAACCTCACCGTCGTCGCCGCGGGCGAAGAGGCCATGATCCTTGGTCCCGGGATCCTTGATCACCAGCCATGGGGCATTGGTGTAGCGGACCAGGTAGTCGAGATCGACCTTGCCGGCGCGCAGAACTTCGTGAATGAGCGAAAGAATGAAAAGGCCGTCGGTGCCCGGCGTAATGGCTACCCATTCATCGGCGATCGCGTTGTAGCCCGTGCGCACAGGGTTTACGCCGACGATCTTGGCGCCACGCTCCTTGAGGCGGCTCAGGCCCATCTTGATCGGGTTGGAGTCATGATCTTCAGCAACCCCGAAAATCATGAACATCTTCGAGCGCTCCCAGTCCGGCTGGCCAAACTCCCAGAAGGCGCCGCCCATGGTGTAGATTCCGGCCGCCGCCATGTTGACGGAGCAAAAACCCCCGTGGGCCGCATAGTTCGGCGTCCCATAGGCCTGGGCCCAGAAACCGGTCAACGACTGGCTTTGGTCCCGACCGGTGAAAAACGCCAGGCGTTTCGGGTCGTTTTCGCGGATATCTCCGAGCCAGGACGTGGCCGTCTCCAGCGCTTCTTCCCACTCAATCTCTTTGAATTCGCCCTTGCCGCGCGGACCAACCCGTTTCAGGGGCTTTTTCAGGCGCGCCGGCGAGTAGTGCTGCATGATCCCGGCAGAACCCTTGGCGCAAAGAACGCCGCGGTTGACCGGATGATCCCTGTTGCCCTCGATGTAGCGGACCTTGTTGTCCCGCAGATGCACATTGATGCCGCAGCGGCAGGCGCACATGTAACAGGTCGTCTTGCGGACCTCATCCGAGACCTTCGGAGACGGGTCAAGCGGGGCACGTTCAAACAGGCTCATGCGAATTCCTCTCCCTCAGTAAGGCAAGGGTTTCCACCTGCCATTGGTGCCCATTCTTCTCATGCCCTGGGCGAAACAGACTTCAAGGCATCCTGATGGTGAGAAAAGGCACCGGCAACACCTGAAGGTATCCGGAGTTTCCCCCATTAAGCGGAACGGCTTGGATAAACGAATAGGGCAGTTTGCCGACAAAAACCACCATAAATGAGACAAAAATTACCAAAAATGCGCAATTTCATGAAAAAAGCTCTCTTTAGGAGCATTTTTCAACCAAACAATCAACCAACTGGTGGCGTGCGCTGTTTTGATCCCATTTTCCGGGTCGCGGCGCCGATCCCGGTATTGGTGCTCTCTTGTTCTCAGACATGCATCATCACTATCCGCAAAGCTGCCTCTAACAGGGAGGTTTTACCTCAGTTCAGGTATGATCGAACAGGCTTTTATCCCTCTGATCAGGCAGCTTTTGAGTCCAGACTCTCTTTCAGCAAAACCGGGATCTGGCTGGGGACATCGGCAACCGCAACTCCGGCTGCTTCGAGCGCTGCACGCTTTGCGGCATATCCGCCGGAGCTGCCGGAGACAATGGCCCCGGCGTGCCCCATTTTCTTGCCCGGTGGTGACGCCCGCCCGGCGATAAAGGCGACGACAGGCTTGGACATCCCGGCCGCATATTCAGCAGCACTCTCCTCGGCCGATCCGCCGATCTCGCCGCAAAGAACCACCGCCTTTGTGCCAGCATCGGCGTCGAGAATCTCGAGAGCATCCCGGGAGGTCGTGCCGATCATGGGATCGCCGCCGACGCCGTAAAACGCCGATTGACCGAAACCGCTCTGGGTCAGGTTTAAACTGACCAGAGTGCCGAGGCTGCCCGAACGGGAGATGACGCCGACTTCGCCGGGCCGGAAGACATTGGCATTGAAGGCGGGCATGATACCGACGAAACACTCGCCCGGCGTCACCAGCCCCGCCGTATTGGGACCGACGATCCGCACGCCGTTGGCCGCCGCGGCTGCGTGCATCTCCATGACATCCTGCGCCGGAATATGCTCCGTCAGACAGACCAGCAGCTTCACTCCGGCCTCACAAGCGTCGATCGCGGCGGCCTTCGCGGCCATCGGCGGGATGAACATCACCGAGACATCGATCCGGTTATCCCGCGCGGCATCCACCGCACAGGCGTAGACCGGAACGCCCAGGTGCTCGGTCCCGGCTTTCTTGGGATTCACGCCGGCAACGACCGAGGTCCCGTAGTCCTGCATGGCCTTGCTCCAGAAGGTGCCCTGCTTGCCGGTAATACCCTGGACCAGGACTTTGTGTTCTTTCCTGACGATCATCACGCCGCCTCCGCTGCTGCCGCAACCGCGGCTTTGACCGCGTCATCCATAAGATCGAAGGGCTCCAGTCCCAACTGCTCGCGAACGATTTTCACAGCCTCCTCCTCGCCGGTCCCATGGATCGTGAAAAAGATCGGGATGTCGGGTGCCAGTTCCTTCCAGGCCGATACCAGCCCCTCCGTCATCACGTCCGTGCGCGCGAAGGCGCCGCAGAAATTGACCAGAAGGCTCCTGATTTCCTGGTTTTCCAGCAAGATCGAGAGGGCGATCTTCGCCTTGGTGTAAGCCTCACCGCCGATCTCAAGAAAGTTCGCCGGCTTACCGCCGTAATGGGTGATGGCATCCATGGATGTCATGGTCAGGCCGGCGCCGTTCGCGAGTACCCCGACGGAACCACCGAGCGCGATGTATTTCAGGCCGGCCGCCTGCGCTTTCGCTTCCAGAGCCGTCATAAGCTCCGGCGCCGCCTGCTCCGCAAGCTCAGCCTGGCGCGGGGCGGCGGAATCGTCGATCGTCAGCTTGCAGTCCAGGGCGATCACCCGCTTGTCGTCCGTCAGTACCAGCGGGTTGATTTCCAGCAGTTCCGCATCGTAGTCCCGGTAAGCCTGATACAGCCGGACGAGAACCTCCGCGACCGCGCCTTCCATCTCCGCAAGGCCACAGCCCTCAAGCGCCTGCCGTGCCATTGCGAGATCGAATCCTCTGGTGATGCCGACGGGGATTTTACGCATGGCCTCCGGGTCGGTTTCGGCGACCTCCTCCACATCCATGCCGCCCATCATGGAGAAAAGGATCATCGGGTTCCTGGAGCCAGCGTCATTCAGAACCGCCGCATAGAGTTCCCGGGCGATCGGAACCTGCGCCTCAATCAAGAGCTTCTCGACCCGGTAGCCGTCAATGTCCATACCCAAGATCGCCTGGGCATGGACTTTGGCTTCCTCGGGCGTCGCGGCCAGCTTGATGCCACCCGCCTTGCCGCGTTTGCCGGTCGGCACCTGGGCTTTGACCACGCATTTTCCAATTTTCTCGGCCGCCGCCCGCGCCGCGTCGGCATTCTGGACCAGCACACTGTCCGGAACCGCAATACCGCTTTTTTCAAGCAGCGGCTTTGCCCGGTATTCTTCAAAATTCATGAGACCCGTCCCTTCAACAAGAGATCACTTGCCGTACTTCGACCAATAGCCGCCGAACAGAGCTTCCTCGGAGGGTTTGTCTTCGGCAATCGTCGTGACCAGATGGGTGACGTTGATAAAATGGCGATAGTTCAGGTTCTCGCTGATGCTGTTGCCCGCCCAGGTTCCGCCGCCCATGGAAAGCGTGAAAGGCAGCGTGTTGTTGAAGCTGCCGCCGTTGCCGAAGGTATGGGCCTGATTGACCAGGACCCGGACCACATCCGTTTCCTCGGCAAGTTCGTGGGCATGCGTGGTATTCGCTGTGTGAATCCCGACCGAGTGTCCCTTGCCCTTTACCTCGAGAATGGCGTTCACGATCCGCTTGGCATCGGCAAAGTCACGCGCGCGATAAACCGTCAGGACCAGCGCCAGCTTTTCGTCGGAGAGCGGCCGGTCCGGGCCGGGCCGGTCGTCTTCCACCATGGCGAACTTGGCTGACGCTGCCGCAGGGGACAGACCGATCACCTCCGCAAAGACGTTCATATCCTTGGCAATCACATGCCGGTTGAGATGACCATTCTGCCAGAGCCCTTCCAGGACTTTCGATTTCTCCCCGGCATCGCAAAGATGACCGCCGGCCCGCTTCAAGGCGTCCAATGCCTGATCGTACACGGCATCGAGAATGACCACCGCGTTCTCCGAAGAGCAAGAAGTCGCGTTATCGAAAATCTTCGAGGCGGTGATTTTTTCCGCCGCATCGTCCAGATCGGCAGTGTCGTCAACAATCACCGGCACATTGCCCGCGCCGACACCGATGGCCACCGTGCCGGAGGTCATGGCCCGCTTGACGTTGTTCTGGGATCCGGTCACGACCGCAAGATCGCAGCTGTTGATCAGGGCCTGGGTCATCTCCTTGGTCACAGGTGCGGGCAGGATCTGAACCAGATCCTCCGGATGATTGCACTTCTTCAGTTCGGCGCGCATCAGTTCGACGGTCTTCGCGGTCGTGCCGTAACCCGCAGGCGATGGCGCAATGACGACTGCGTTGCCGCCTTTTAATGCCATCATGGCCTTGTTCACCGGCGTCGCTGCGGGATTGGTCGAAGGACAGACAGCGCCCACCACGCCGACCGGCTTACCGTACTTGACCATGCCCTTGGCCGGGTCCTCCTCGATGACGCCAACCGTTTTTGCCCGCAACAGGTCGCGCAACGCCCCGAAGGTTTTTCGGGTATTTTTGATGATCTTGGAGTCGACATTGCCAAGGCCGGTGTCCTCAACCGCGCGCTCCGCCAGCAGCTTTGCGTTTTCCGGCTTGTAGATCGACCAGGCAAGTGCCGTCACGGCCTCGTCAACGCGGCCCTGGTCATGATTCTCGTAAGCGTCCATGGCGGCGTGGGCCCGCCGCATCAGGTCCGCGACCGCCAGCTCCGCAGATCCGGCTGCGGGTTCAAGCGCTGTTACCTTGGCAGACATGATTGTTCCTTCCTTATCTTGCAATAGTGTCTCGCAGGGCATTGGTCTCTGTTGGCCTGCGCATTTCTTTCATAAGGCTCAGTCGATGAGCGCCTTTTGCAGTTCGCGCCCGCGAACCTCGTTCCAGATGCTGCTGGCGACCGTAAGCAGCGCGGCAATCAAAAGAAACGCCGCGATGGGACGCGAGAAGAAGCCAAAGACGTCGTAGTCCATCAGCTGCATGGACTTGGCGAAGGCAGACTCCCCGAGCTTTCCGAGGATCAGTCCGAGCACAATTCCGGCCGCCGAATAACCGGTGCGGCGCAGGAAGAACCCGATCGCACCGGCCAGGAACATGACCCAGACGTCGATCGTCAGGTTACGCAGGGCAAAGGCACCGATGGTGGCGAGCAGCAGGATACCCGGTGCCAGCCAGCGGAAGGGTACGTTCAGAATGTGAACCACCGTCTTGGTCTGCAGCCAGCCGAGAAAAACGATGCAGAGATTGGCCCAGAACATGGCCGCGAAGGTCACCCAGACCAGGTCCGAGGAATTGATGAAAATAAGCGGCCCGGGCTCCATGCCGTGAATCTGGAAGATGCCCATAATCATCGCGGTCAGCGCACCGCCTGGCAGACCGAGCGCAAGCAGCGGGATCATGGCTGCTCCGGTCGCCGAGTTGTTCGCTGTCTCCGACGCAACGACACCGGCCAGCTCTCCCTTGCCGAAACGCTCAGGCGTTTTCGACCAGCGCACCGCCTGACTGTAACCAAGAAAAGCCGCCAGTGTCGCGCCGATGCCGGGCAAAATACCGGCGAAGAAACCCAGGACCATTGAGCGCAGCATGGTAAAGCGGACCGACCAGAATTCGACGAGGGACGGGAATTCCAGGCTTGCCTTGGGACGTTTGCGTTTCCCCTCAGCAATGCTCATGGCCTGTACAAAGACTTCCGATACGGCAAAGAAGCCCAGAATCATAGGAATGAAGTGAATGCCCGCTGAGAGATAATAGGAGGAAAACTCAAAGCCCATGACAGAGCCGCCGTTAAAGCGCGGCACACCGCCCACCGGATCGGTGCCGATGGTCGCGATCAGCAGGCCTGCGAAAACCGAGAGCCATCCTTTCCAGAGGGTCTCGGCTCCAACCGAAGCAGACACCGCCAGACCGAAAAAGATCAGGGCGAAGATCTCCTGCGGCCCGAAAGCCCGTACCGCCCAACCGGCGATCAAAGGGGTCGCCGCCATCATGACCACGGCCGACGCAACACCGCCGATTGCCGAACAGGAGACCGCCGCACCGATGGCCTTACCCGACTTACCCTGAACGGTCATGGGGTAACCGTCGAAACAGGTCGGCGCGTTCTCCGGCGCACCGGGAATATTGAAGAGGATGGCTGTGATCGCCCCGCCGAAAACGCCCGCACAATAGATGACTGAGAAAAGCATGACCGCGTGGTTTGGTGCCATATTGATCGTAAAGGGCAGCAAAACCGCACCAAGGGTCAGCATATTCACGCCAGGTATCGCGCCGAACAGCATGCCGCCGATCAAGCCGAACCCAAAAATCATGACCGCTGTCGGGTCGCCGAAAAGTGCGAGGGTGCCGTTCACAAATTCAATCATGGTACCTGCTCACATTCCGGTCCGGACAAACGCGATAATCCAGTTGTTGAGGTCGTAAAAACTCTCGATGCGTCCAACCGGCAAAGCGACATAGAAGAAGCGCGTGAAGATCAGCAGCACGAGCCCGTAAACGACGGCGGTCACGCTGGTCAGAGCTTTAATGCTGCGCACCTCCAACAGCAGCAAGATCGCCAGAATGAAGAAGGGCGTCGCAACATAGAACCCGATTTCCGGCATCACGTAGAGATAAACAAAAGGCGTCGCAAACACCCCGGCCCTCTGCAACTTTGCCCGAAGAGAGAGAATCGGCGGCGCTACCTCGTTCGCTTGATCTGCGGACTTACCGCTCGGCTCTTCCGGACCAGGACGTTTCCGGGTCAGTTTGTAAAACAACTGTGCCGTGGCCCCGAAAGCCAAAGCCGCACAGAGAACGCGCGGCCAGCCCGAAGCCCCGAACTGGTATTCAGCAATCGGCTCGTCAAAGTTATCGGTCAGCGCGTATACCATCCCGGCAAGCATCAGCCAAAACAACCACTCCAACACTGGAGTTGAAAAAAGCGGACCGATTGAGACGGTTAGGGTCTGACCATCAGGTCTGTTATCGGAAGAGGACACGACATCCCTCATCTCTGTATCGCTTGTCGGGGAAAGACTGGCCGTTCAGAGGACACGAACATAAGTCAGCCAAGAGGTAGTGGAATTCACACAAGTCTCCCTTCGCCAGGAAAAAAGCCTCAGGCCAACTTCCCAGCATGACATTTCCCGGCGAAAGGCGACTTGGTGCTTGCCGTCGCCGCCAAGACGCGGCAGCGGCGAGACTTACTTTCCGATCCCCAGCTCCTTGTAGACGGCCTGGTAGGTCTGCACGGCATCGTTAATCAGCTTCACCGAGCCCTCGGTGTCGCGATAACTGTTGATCAGGTTCATGAATTTCTTTTCGTTGAAAGCCTGAAAACCTTCCGTCTCGAACCCCGCCTTGCAGGCCGCAGCAAGGAACTCGGTGCGATCCTTGGGCACGTCACGCTTCACGTAGAACCCGCGGAACCGGGTTAAGGCCTCGAAGTCCGCCCCGACTTCTTTGTGCGTTGGCGTATCGGCAAAGACCTCGGGACGTTCATCCAGAAAGGTCAGAATCGGTTTCATCTGGCCGGAATCCAGGAAACTGCGCACATCGCCGGGCTGCTCAAACAGCACATCAACATGCCCGCCGATCAAGGCGCCATAGCGCTCGGCAGGTTTGTCGAAGGCGATCTGTTTGACCTTTACACCCAGCGCGTTCTGCAACTGCGACATGACAACCAGTTCCATCGAACCGACCTTGCCGAGATTCGCCATTGAGGCCTGCCCGGGATTTGCCTTCACGAAGGCGAGAAACGAGTTCCAATCGGTGAAACGGTCCTCGTCGCCGCGAATGTAGATCTGGCTGAAGGTAATCTGCGTCATGCAGAGCGGCGTCCAGTCTTCGGCCGGATTTTCACGGATGTCGCCCTTCGCATAGGCGGAAATAGCGTTGTCGATGTGTTCCATCACCGTGTAGCCATCGGCGGGCGAGAGCATGAAGTCAGGAATAGCCGCCGTCCCGCCACCGCCGGGTTTATTCACCACCTGAAAATTCAGACCCGCCACTTCCTCCATGGCTTTGGCCATGGAACGGGCGAGTTGATCGGAGCCTCCGCCGGCGCCAAAGGGCACGATCATGGTCAAAGGCCGAAGCCCAAAGCCAGCCGGTTTTTCTGGTAACTCCGAAGCAGAAAGACCATGAGACGTCGCGGAAAAAAGTAATGCACCAATGGCAAGGCCACAGGCCTTTGTTTTATTGATCACGTTTATCTCCCCATTTGTTTCTCAGGCAAGGCTCGACCTGATTTCGTTTCTTTTTTGTTAATTCAAAATACAACTCATCGATTTAGTTCGCCCAAAAACGCCCTTAGGATAGCAGCAATTTTTCTTCTACAAAGCGGATTTTTGTTCCATTATCATCAGGATTTTTGGTGTTGTAGTGAGAATCAAAAGTGTCCATCAAACAGTTCAAAGCCTTGGTTGCCGCCAGTCAGCACGGTTCCTTCAGCGCTGCGGCGGATGCTCTTCATCTCACACAATCTGCGGTAAGCATGCAAGTCAATGCTCTGGAAAAAACGCTCGGGACATCGCTCTTTGATCGCAGCCACCGTCCCCTGCAGTTGACCGCGTCGGGACGGATTGTTTTGGCGAAAGCGCGTGAGATTCTGCGCCATTACGATGGTATTCAGGATGCCTTGGCGGAAACCCAGCCCTACTCCGGTGTCTTCCGGCTGGGGGCTGTACCTACAACTCTGACGAATATTCTCCCGCGCGCCGTCATGCTTCTCACCGAGCGCGAACCACGCCTGACCCTGAACGTGATTTCGGGTTTGTCGGGTGCTCTGGCCGAGCAGGTCCGCAAAAGCGAGATCGACGCAGCCCTGATCAGCGAACCCGCAAGCCTGCAGGTCGATCTGGACTGGCAACCGGTGACACGCCAGAAAATCGTTGTCGTCGCACCGCCCGATTCTACAGAAAAAGACGTTCGCGACGTCTTTAGCACACACCCCTACATCCGCTTTAACCGGGGCGCCTGGGCGGCACCGCTCATTGAGAATCGCCTGGAGGAAATGGGCATATCGATGGACACGCGGGCCGAAATCGAATCCATTGAGTCCATCTGCATGATGGTTGCCGCCGGTTTCGGTGCCTCGATCATCCCCGACACCGGGATGCGGATCCCTTTCTCACCAAAACTGCGCATTCTGGAATTCGGCGCACCGCCGACATACCGCACCATCGGCCTGCTCTCGCGCAGCTCCATGCAAAAAGAGAATATTCGCGCGAAGATTCACAGCGCCCTGAACAACGCGGTGAGCTTTGCTGTGGAGAACTAGCCTATGTTTTTAAACCCGGACGTCCTTTTGAACCGGCGAAAGGTCAAGCCCTGTATGCCGCCACTTCGACGTAAGTATCGTTGTAGCAGGCGCCTTCCATAATGTCGGTTTTAAGGTCAGCCGAAATCAGGGCGTTGACCGTCTGGCCGGTTTCGCTCGTGCTCAGCCAGGTCCCCTTCGCCGAATAGAGCACGCCGGGCTGGACGTCATCACTGATCTCGGCGACCAGCGTGACTTTGCCAAGATCATTCCAGATCGTCACTCTATCGCCTTGTTCGATCCCGCGTGCCGCGGCATCAACCGGATGGATCTCCAGGCGCTCGGGCCCCCGGGATTCGGCTTGACCGCCAAAGGTGGCATTGGTGCGCTTAGAGGAAGACGGCGAGATCAGGGCCAGAGGATAGGTCGCCGGCACGGCCTCGTATCTGGGCACACCGTAACCGAACTGCGTTTCAAGATCTTGAGAGAAGAGCTCGATCTTGCCGCTGGCCGTCGCGGGCACGACGCTCTTGCACATAACCAACTCTTCGCCGCCGTTGCTGGTCATGGCAAGGGCGCCATTGAGAGGCAGTTGGCTGGGCCGTTGCCCAGCCAGACGCGGATCCGCGGGATCGAAAGCGTCGTCCATCAGCTCCGCGTCACTCGCCTTGAACATCGGGTCGTCAAAGCCGAAGCGTGCGGCCAGGCGCCGGAAGATCTCACTGTTCGGCAAGGCTTGGCCGACCGGCGGAATCACAGCTTCGGCCCGCTGCAGATAGGCCTGTCCATAGGCCGAGTAAATATCGTCGCATTCAAAATGCGTCGCCGCGGGCAGTATCACATCGGCAAAGGACATGCTGTCGTTCATCTCGACGTCACAGCCGATGATGAAAATCTCCTCGCGGCCGAGGGCGGCCCGCAGGCGGTTCTGGTCTGGATGGGTACAAACTGCATTGTGATTGTAGAGGAATACGGCGCGAATCGGCGGGTCGATATCGTCCCTCAGGAGATGCCGCGGAATGTCCACGATATTGAGAATCCGCGTCCCCTCCGGCACAAGATCGGGACGCTGTAGCTTCGCCGGTGTCGCCGGAAACGCGAATCCCGGCTTGGCGAAAACGCCCGCCCCCAGGCGGCCGAACTGACCGGTCAGGGCCTGCAGTGCAATGGCGGAGCGGATTGAAGAGCCGCCGCTATGACCCCGCTCCGGTCCATTGCCAACCGAGAGCGCAACCTTATCCGCTGCTGTGTAGAGTTCGATAAAGCGCTCGACCTCGGCCATCGTCAGACCGCAAACATCACAGGCTTCGGCCAGACTGATTTTTCGAGCCTCAGCCATATAGGCGTCGAGACCCTCAACCCATTGATCGATGAAGGCTTGATCGAAGGCGCCGCGCCGCTCAAGCTCGGCAGCCAACGCGAGGAAAAGCACCACATCGGTCCCGGGCTTGATCTGGAGGAAAAGATCAGCCTGTGCTGCGATTTTCGTCCGCTTCGGATCAATGACGATCGACCGGGCGCCGCTCTCTTGACGGGCGGCTTTGATCGCGCGCGCGAAATGGAGGTTGGACACAGTCACATTGTTACCGACCACCACGATGAGGTCCGCATGACGCGCCTGTTCCGGCGGCATTCCGGGCGCTGCCCCAAAGACACTGGTGTAAGCCGCCCCCCGCACGCCGCCGCAAAGCGGGCCGCGATCGACAAGGCTGGCGCCCAACTTGTGAAAGAACCGCCGGTCCATGGAGCCGCCAGCGATCTGGCCGTGCGGTCCGGCATAGTTCAGGGGCACGACAGCTTGCGGACCGTAAGTGCCGATCACCGGCACAACCCGCTCATAGACCAGATCAAGCGCCTCTTCCCAGGAGGCCGGGCGGTACTGACCGCTGCCGCGCGGACCGGTCCGAAGCAGCGGCGTCGTCAGTCTGCGTTCGCCATGAACAAAGTCCGGATAGGAGCTGGAGACTTTCTTGCAGATAACACCGGCCGTGTAGGGATTTGCTTCCGAGCCCCGCACCTTGAGCACGCTATGGCCATCGGTCTCGACCGACAGGCTACAGGTGTCCGGACAGTCCAGGGGGCAAATGGACGGCTTGGTCGTAACTGTATCTTGGCTGCTCATGACTCAGGCTTCCTCACGGCTTGGGAATGAACAAGCTACAGCCGTAAAGTGGCCCTGCCCAAGAGCCATTTCTGGAGAACCGGCAGGTCCAATCGGACTACAGGCCTCTTTATGCCTTCCTCAGGAAGTGCCGAATGACGTTCTCGAGCAATTTGGAGATATTGTTTTCGAAGTTGTTGTGGGGCAGGCTCCCGCAAAAAGTGATGGACCCGGTCGAGAAAACCGCGCCACCGTCCGGCAACTCGAAATACGTCATATCGGCCCGCAAGAGATGCTCGACCGGCTCTCCGGGCCAATTGGTGATATGCGTCAGTTGCTCTTCGGGAACCAGAACAAAAGCGTCGCTGTGGCCCTCCGAACTGGCCAGAATCTCGATATTCTCAGGTGAGCCGAGACGGACATCGGCACGGTCCAGCTCGAATCCCGCCGCACCACCCCCGGATAGACCGAAGTCTCCGAGGATTTCATCCTCGATCCCCTCAAAGACCCAGGCGGCGCTGGGCGGCGGGCTCTTCCTGTTGCGCCGGTAGTAGGACCCCTCGAATTGCCCCTGGGCGGAGAAGCCGACACCGGCAATCTTCTGGGGCGGCCGTCCACTTCGGCGCCAAAGTCCGCCGTAGGCACCGTCGAATGCATTGAAATACTCGCCGGGCTCCGCAGCCCAGGCCCGAATTCCGCCTTCTGCCCTGCGGATCTCGATGGCTCCGGGTTCGCTCTCGTGAAGCGCAACCCGCCAGTAAAATCCGTTGCCACCGAGATAGAGCAGCTTGCCGCCCTGGTCCCGGTAGTCCGTCAGCGCGTCCAAGGTCTCGCGGGTGTGATACTCCGGGTGGCTGCCGGTGGTGACGGCGGCATATCCGGCGATGGCAGAGACTCCCTCGTCGTGCAGCTCCTGATCGGTCACGATGTCGTAGTCGAGGCCCTTTGCCTCCAACCAGGCCATCAGGTGACTGTCAGCCTGGAAATGGCGCAAACCCGAGCTTTCACCGTAACCGTAAGTAACATAGCCGGGCCGCAGGTTCATCAAGGGACGCCGGTGGGAGGCGTGACAGATCCCGCTGCCGTCACTGTGAAAGTTGTAAGTGGAAAGTCCGTACTCAGGATGCTCGGCAGGATTCCAGGGATAGGCGTTCCAGGTCGCAAACCGGTCTTTCCAGCTCGCTTCAAAATCCGGACGGGCGTGATTGCCATAGACCGAGTAAGTGAACGTCGACACCAGAACACAGAGATCCGCCTGCCGACGGCCTTTTGGCGGCAGCACGAAAAAGGGGATGGCATCTTCCTGGCCGTTGCAGCTCAGCCGTGCCGCGTAGATGCCCGGTTTGAGAGTCTCGGGAATCTCGAAGGTAAAATCCGTTTCCCAGCCGAAGTCATAGATATCGTCGTCATGAAAGTGAATGGCGCCGTATTCCGCAGGCGCGTGACGCCAGCACATCTCTCGTGCCGTCCAGTTCGACCCGGTCATAGCTCTTGCGGGCAGATTGACGAGTTCGCCATGCAGAGCCGAGGGGCCGATGTCCTCTATCCGTACCCCGTGAGTTCCGCGCGCGAAATCCCACTGTGCCAGCGCGCCCTCCGCCGGGCCGCCGGCATGGTCCGCCATCTCCTCGGGCGTCACTGCGCGGCCAAACAGGACAGGCGCTTCGATCTTGCCGTTGAAACAGCCGGTTACAGCATCGCCTCGCGCGCCACCTGCCATGGCAGCAATCAGAAGATCAGTATCTGGCGCCGCGGGTGTGAAGCCCGTGACAGTCAACGCACTACGTTCTCCGGGACGCGCGGCGTTCTCCAGCGGCGCGACACCAACCTCAAGTCTCTTGTCATCCGCGTCGAAGCTGGCCCAGATCCTGACCCAGGCGCGATTCTTCACCGCCCGGTCCGTCGAGGCCGTGACGGCATGACCCTGGGCGTCTCCGATCCGGACCGACGGGTACCCGTCAGCGTCGAGCATCAGGACGAAGCCATCGTCGGAGCCGGCGCTGTTCCAGGAAAACACCGCCTGCGCCCTGCCATTCCCGGGGAGAGTGGGCCAGATATTGGCGATCACGGTGAAGCTTCGGATGGCAGGCGCTGCGCCTTTGAGCGTGATGCGTGCGTAGGAGCCTGGAAAAAAGGGCTGGCCCCGCGATGGATAGGCTCCCGCAAAATCCGCAGCAACTTCTTCCTCAATGATCCCCGGTCCGGCGGGGTTGGGGTCCGCCGACACACTCCGGACAAGCTGCGCGTGATAGGGCGCGGCCGCAGTGGAGCTGACCTTGAACTCGATCTTATCGCCGGGCCGGCCAGACAGGCGATCACAGTATCCGATAAGGGGTATCATGGGGCGTTCCAGGTATGTGGGGGTCATTCATGAAGTGTCTGACAGGCGACTCGGACAAGAGACCGGGATCATAACCGAGTTTCAGCTCGCGGGTCACCAGGACAGCGCGGAGGTCCGTCCGGCAAGCGAGATCTCCTATAACCTGCTAGCGGCCGGGGCAGATGTCCCCGCTCTGAATCAGTCCCCAACCGAAGATCGGGTCCTTCCCGCGCGCACCGAGATCAACCGTTCCCTCCCGCAGTCTCCGGCGAAGACTGCCGGGGTCGAACTTCTGCCCAGGACTCATCATTCCCGCCGCGATTGCCGTCACAAAGGGCGCCGCAAAAGACGTGCCGTAGTGGAACTTGCCATCCGAGTTGTCGCTGGCCGCCCAGATCTTTACGCCGGGCGCGGCGAGCGAGAGGTAATCACCGCGATTCGCACGCCGATAAGGACGCCGCCTGCTGTCGACCGCCGTCACGGCAACGACGGTCTCGTAACCGGCAGGATAAGCCGTTGGCGCGGCCGGACCTCCGTTCCCCGCGGCAGCAACGACCAATACCCCCGCGCTTTCAAGTCTCTTGATGGTCGCGCCCAATGCAGTGTTAGGCGGCCCGGCAAGGCTCATGTTGATGACCGACACATTCTGCGATGCCAGCCAGTTCAGGCTGTCGAGCAAGGAGACGACGTTCGCGGCCGAACCACCCTTTTCATCCTGATAAAAGGCATTGGCGGCAAAGAGCTCGGCGGCCGGCATCAATCCGCGGATACCTCTCGGGTCGGTCGAAACCATGAGAGCGGCAATGGCTGTCCCGTGGCCGTCGGTCGCACCGGTTTGACCGGGCTCAATAAAGCTGCGCGCGGTGATTTTGCTGTTCGCCAAAGCCTGGTGCTTCAAATTCACCACGGTGTCGACCATACCGACCCGAACCTGGGCGCCGCAGCTGCCTGCCGAATTGTTCCAGCCAATCATCGCCCGTCCAAGGCATAGATCCGTGCCGCAGGGCTCAGCGCCGATCTGGGTGGCCACCTCCGTCCCGGTGTCATTACCGACCCGATAGAGGTGATTGAGCTCATAGATGCCCGGCACGCTGTTCGCCAGAAGATTCCGGGCTTCGATCGCGTCGGTTTGCGGCGGCAAGCCAAGGCGCGTGACCACCAGCCCGAAGCGGTTCAGGATCGACTGAGACCGCACGACAAACCCCAGATCCGCTGCGCGCTGCAGGTCCTGGGCGTCGGCGTTTACCGCCAGAACTTCATCAGGTTCGAAAGAGTATCCCTCACCGTCAGTCTCGCCGGAAGACTGCTCGTCTTCATCATCGTCGTCGTCATCATCATCATCGTCATCGTCATCATCATCGTCGTCATCATCGTCGTCATCGTCATCGTCATCGTCATCGTCATCGTCGTCGTCGTCGTCGTCGTCGTCGTCATCATCGTCCGCCATCGCGGCGGGGAAGAAGATGCCTTCGCCGTCGGTCAAAAAGGATTGAAGGCGTAACGGCGCGACCAACGCAAAAGCAATCAGCAGGACAATCAGAAAACGCGTGAGTTTGAAAAGAGGCATCATCATTTCTCGATCATGGAACCGAATTTGACGAACATGGCTGCTGCATCGGGCATGCTCAAACAGCACATACAATGCTACAACGTCCCGCGGGAGAAAACCTTCCCATAAGTCTGATTTTTTTTGATGTTTGCTGCGACAAAAGTGCAGAGTGAGGAAAAATCCGAAAAAAAATTTCCGAGGACGGGAAGAAAATCGGATTTGGCCCGTTGTCTGAATATCACAACCGGATTGCTTGACCTGTGACGCAAGAGACCAAACAAGAAATGGTGGCCATGCTGCCGCGTTTAAGGCGCTTTGCCTACGCTCTTACGGGATCGACAGATCTTGGGGACGATCTGGTGCAAGCCGCCTGTGAGCGGGCACTAAGCCGTTTGGATCAATGGCAAAAAGGGACCCGGCTGGATAGCTGGATGTTTCGAATTATGCAGACGATATGGATAGATCAGATGCGGACAAAGAAAGTCAGGGGCCACAAAATCGACCTGGACGCCGCGGGCGACGTCGCCGGAGAAGACGGTGAGCGCGCGATGGAAGCGCGCCTGACCCTGAAACGCGTGCGCAGCGCGGTCGAGGAGCTGCCGGAGGAGCAGCGGCTGGTCCTGACCCTGGTCTCCATCGACGGCCGGTCCTACAAGGAAGCGGCGCAAATCCTTGATGTTCCAGTCGGAACCATCACCAGCCGCCTGGCGCGCGCGCGGCGCAGACTCTACGAGGTCGCGTACGAAACCACCGCAAAAATCGCTCCCATCCCAAGCCTGGAACCGAACAATGGTTAAGCTCAATGACGAAGTGCTGATCGCCTACTCGGACGGAGAACTGGACGAAAAGACCGCCGCCGAGGTCGAGGCCGCGTTGAAAGACGATCCGGTCGCCCGGGAAATTGTCCATAAATTTCAAGAGGCTGCCCGTCTGGCCGGTGAGGCCTTCGACGATCCGATGCAGGAAGAGGTGCCCGAGCGCCTGCTGAAACTCTTCGAAGAACCTCAATCCGAAGAGGCCGCGCCGGATCAGTCGAATATCACCGATCTGTCCCAAATCCGGGCCGCGCGGGAAACGAAAAGACATACAAATGCCACAGCTTTCGAAGAGCCGGGCACGGTCCGCCGCTTCGCCCTGCCCCTGGCCGCGTCGCTGGCGCTGATCATCGGGATCGGCGGTGGGCTCGGTCTGTCGAACTTCACTACCTCCTCCGCACCCGAGGTGATCGCCGCCGGAACGATCCCCCAGTCTTCCGTCCTGCACGCCGCACTGGAACGCACCCCCAGCCTGCAGAGCCTCGAAGAGGTCTCCGGGGACGGTTTGACCAGGAACCAGATCGAGCCCCTGCTGAGCTTCGTGGATACGAACGACCGTCACTGCCGGGAATACCGGATCACCAGCAGCAAGGTGACCGGCAGCCAGGACCTGACCGGCGTCGCCTGCCGCGGCGGCGACGGCGCCTGGACCCAGCAGATTGCGGTGGTTCAGGAAATCCCGGCAAATGGCAGCTACAGCCCTGCGTCGGGTCAAGCCAACAGCGCTCTTGAAGGCTTCCTGAACGAGATCATGAAGGACGAGCCCCTGGACGAGGAGGCAGAGGCCCTCCTGCTGGATTCGGGCTGGCAATAGATGAAGAGTTCACGCGCCTCAAATCCCCGCTCCGAGAGAAAAAGACGTCTCTCGACCTGGATCGCCGGGCTTCTGCTGTCCCTTACGACCGGATTCCCGTCAACCCAGGCATCCCAGGCCGAAAGCCTGCAACCCGGGCGGCTGGAGCTGGCCATCGAAGCAGCGCAGCAACAGCTCATCGGCGCTCAGTTGGAAAGCGGCTTTTTCGACTACGACTTCGACTTCCTGCGCGGCAAGCCCACCGGCAAGAGCAATATCGTCCGCCAGGCCGGCACGGCCTATGCCCTGGGCGAAGCCTACGCCCACCAGCGGACGGCGGAACTGAGAGAGCCGCTGCAGAAGGCGGTTGCCGCGCTGGCCGGAAAATCCATTCCGGTTGAGCGGGGCGAGTTGCTTTCCTTCAACGGCAAGCGCAGCGGTATCAAAGGCGGCGCGACCGCCCTGGCACTGCTGGCGGAGCTTTACTACTACCGCAACAGCGGCGACGGCCGTTTCGCGCAGCAGCGCGAGGCCTGGCTGCAGGGCCTGCTCGGCCTGCGCCGGCCCGGCGCCGGCTTCCTGCGGGCTCCGGACTCCAGCGAGGAGTCCCACTACTATAACGGCGAGGTCTGGCTGGCCCTCGCCTTCTACAATACCACCTTCGACACCGCCTGGCTGGAGCGTCAACTCAGAGACATCGACCGCGCCATGATGACGGCCTACGGAAAGGAACCGCACATCGGCTTCTTTCATTGGGGCGCCATGGCGGCTGAGCTACGCTTTCGCGATACCGGCCGCGAAGAGCTCAAAGCTTTCGCGCAAAGCCAGGCTCAAAACTACCTGACAAGCCTCAGACCGAAACGCAGCCTCAACGCCAACACCTGCTATTCCCTGGAAGGGATGATCCCGGCCCTTACCTTGACCGGCCCCGAGGATGCACTTTATCAGCCGCTGGAATCGCGCATTGAATGGGAGATGCGAAAAATCATGACCTTTCAAATCCAACCGGGCCAAACCCAACTGGACCTGGGGGACGGAATCCTGCTGACTTCACCGGATCTGGCCGCCTTCGCGGGGGCCTTCATCGCAAACCGCAAGACCCCGCTGACCCGTATCGACTACACCCAGCATTGCCTCTCCGCGATGATCAAATACCAGGAGTGGCAGAATACAGGGTCATGACTGCACCAAACACAAAGGCTCCAATAGCCTCAGATTTAGTCAACGTTCCGACATCTCATCTAATTTCGTGCAGAGCGTATGCAAATCCCGCCCGGCACGGCGAATAAAGGGCGCTGCCGACTCACCTCTATAAACAGAAGACACCTCGTACCGCCTGTACTTCGAATCCGAGCGAACTGCCGATAACCAGTTGAACGAACCGTTCACAAAAGTCTGCCTGTCGAACCAGAGGAGTTTGCTGTGAATTCCCATCGTTTCAGCGACATAAATCTCGGCCCCTGCCTGCATGAGCTGTTTCAGACAGTCGTGGAACTCTTTTGGCCGCTTTTCTTCATTCAAAAACCGATCTGTGAAGATTGAGACACGAACGCCGCGCGCTGTGGTTTCCAGAACGCGTTGTTCAATTTCATCATCGTTAAGGGCGCGCAGGGTAAGGTAGGGAGATACGATTGCGAGATCCGTCACAGCCGAGCGAAAAGCTTCCTGGAGAACCTCACGGTGTCGCTCAAGGTCGTTGATCAATTCATTCCGGGGCGGTGCGTCCTTGAGGATGGCAACAGGTTGAACATCTGTAATTTCGTTCTGCTGATCCAGGATCATACGACCGAGTAGCCGAGCCGGTTTTCCGGAGGCGGATCTATCAAACAGGCGCATATTCCCAAAAACCAGAAAGCTGTCCTGAGCACGGGACACCGCGACGTTGAGCATTTCCGGATCACTTCCGAAAAACGTGCTCCCCCGGTGTTCCCGGCCATAGGTCGGCGAAAAAAGGACAATCCTGCGCTCGGCTCCCTGGAGCGCGTGAAGGGTCCCCACGGTAATGCCCTTTTGTCCCCGCCCGGCAATCGGCAGGCCTGCTTTTCTCAGTTTTTGCCGCAGCGATTGCACCTGGGCGGAGAAGGGCGTCACGACAGCAAGCAGATCACCGATATCCTGCTCCGCCTTGCCGTAGTAATCGGAGAGTTCCTTACAGTGCGCCAGAACCCAGGCTGCGATGACCTCGGCTTCGTCGGGATTATGACGGCTACCGCCACTGCGGCTGTCCTCAGCGTCAATATTTGCAAAGCCTAACGCCGGTAGCGGGTGCTCCCGATCCAGGACGCCTCGCTTTGGGATAAGTTCTCCCTCGTAGGCAAGGACATTGCAATAAGCGATGATATCGTCGAGACAGCGAAAGTGCTCTCTCAAAAGCATGCCGCGGCCCAAGTTGGGCGCGGCTGTATACCTGGAGGCCTTCTGCGCCATCGCCATCAGAGTACCGGTCGAAACCGACAGACCACGATCGCAAACATCGTCATAGGCGGCCTCGCCGGCTCCGATAAAGCGCGCAACATTGCTGCGATCAACCGCCTCAGGTATTTGCCTGATCGGCTTTATCTGTTTCACGTCGCCAACCACCAATGCATGCTTGGCGAATGCAAAACTGAGCGCAGAGGTTTCAGGCGCGGCCTGACCGGCTTCATCCACGACCAGCAGGTCGATCTGTTCGGTAATTTTCGGCTCCTTTCCCAACCACCCGGTAAAATGCTTTGGCAACATATGAAACGTCGCAACAAAACACGGCGTCAACTTACTCAATCGCTGGAACATACGGCGCAGTTTCGCCGGTGACTTCTTATCTTCGTAGCCGCTCGCCAGATCTTCACCAACTTCCAGCAGATAGGCCGCTTCCCAATAATGCATGGCCAAGAGAAACATCCGATGACGGTCGACGATATCCAGTGAACGCCATATATCCGCAAGGGCCGGAGCCTCGATCTGGCGTTTCCGACACCAGATCGAAAGCTGTTCGTGGCGGTTCTGATAGTCAGATAACTCGTTTTGCAGACGTGACTGGTTTCGCTCTGCTTCCTTGGCGTTGACTTCAGCCCCGGCCGCAGCCTTTCGCAGGTATTCTTCAACCTCCGGCCGGCTTGCCGTCTCATCGATTTCACCCAGTTCATCTTTGGCATGCTTTCGAAGAATGAAAGAGCGATCGTACAATTCTCTACGCTTGCGAACAGGCCCGATGAAACTCAAGAGAGACATCCAGAAAGGCTCGCCGGATTGATGTTCAGTCCACTCCAGCTTCAGACGATTTAAGGTCACGAGCCGCGCGTCCGTTGCCCTGGCGTCCTCGACCGCCGTCTGCCAGGCTTGTTCGAGTTCTTGATAATGCGCTTCAGACTGCGCCAATGTGAATTGCGCCCCGCCCGTTCTTGCACTCAACCATGCGACCAAATCGACAACCCGCTTCAGGCCCTCGCGGACTTCCGAAAGCTTCTCGTGCAGAAATACCTTCGCAGCCTGTAGGTCTTGCGCAGTGTTTTCAGGAAAAGCTCTCTTGAAGCACTGAAGGAAAAAACCGCTATTCCGCTCCAAGCCCTCTGCGGTCTCAATCGATTTCGCGAAATAGTCATCCTTATCGAGATAGACCTGCCGCCCCCCTCGATCAGCTGAGCGGGACGGCATGTACATGCCGAGATCCTTGACATCGGCCAACCAGCGACCACTCAGAGGCTCAGAGTCATCTCCGGCGCCGCCTGAAAATGCATCGATGACGTTCGTAATTGCCTGGTTGTTTGCGGAGGCGGCCACAATGACCGGTGCATCAGTCTCACCTAATGCGGCCTGGACCCACAGCGTCGCGACCACACTTTGGAGTAACGTCGTTTTACCCGTGCCGGGCGGTCCGTTCACCGCAAGAATATCAGGCGTATCGGGATCTACGGACAGGAAGTGAGTGATTGCTTCCCGCTGAGAATCCGTGAGCTCGAAAGCCTTCCCCATCTGCCCAACATGGCGCGCCTGATAGGAAAACTGAGCCGTTTGATCAAGCAGCGCTCCTTCCGGCACACCATCAATCAACAAACGAAGCAGTTGAGGAAGTGCATCCATTTGGGCAAGCCGATCATAGCCCTCCACAATGCTCTTCGCGGCCCCTGAAGACTGACCGCTCAGCACAAGGCCTAACTCCAGCCGTACGCTGTCCGCCAAAGTCAAACGATCGAAACTCTGTTTGGTAACAAATTCGATCAGCTTTTCTGTGTAGGCGACCACTGCATTCCATGATTCACCTGGCGCAGGTTCGCGGGTGTAAAAGGCATCGGCATCATCAAGCGATCCGATCGTGCGTGGCTGACCGGAAGGTTCAAGGAAGTCTCGGTTAATTTGAGGGATATGGTCACCGCTCGCGCGCGAGAGCGCTCCAGTCTGAGCCAGCCTCGCCGGAATGCGGATCGGTGCCAAAACCTTCTGACCGGCGCTCCCTTTGGCAACGCCATGACCGACTTCTGTCACGAAGACAATTGGACATAGTAAAACGTCGATGGCTTTAGGACGTCCTTCGCGTCCCTGCGCATTGTCCTTTGAGTTACCAATCTGCGTGAAAAGAGCATCGGTGGTTGCTCGCGGCAACAGGCCATCCAGGAACGCATCTGACGACAACACAAGATTTCTGCTGCGCGCATTGGCCAGAGCGCTGCCGTCAGGGCTCAATCGCTCGGCGTCGACGATTGAGTTTCGCCAGTAATCCGTAACGCTATGCATTACAATCGGCGCGGCAAAATATGAACAGACAGCATAAGATGAGAAATCCCCGCTAGCTTCTACAACCAGAGAGAATATTCTCGATCTTAATTTACTGTTAAGTCAAATACTTACGTAAAAGTACCGAACATACTAAGCGTCAAAAAACTAAAAGGTAGCGCGCCCGTATCAACACCCGCCCCTGTAAACGGCACACGAAGCGTTTCACTGGCTTACAAAACAGCGACGCCCAGGGCCGTGTTGACGACGTCGCGGACGATCTTGAGCGCCGCGTTGACGATTTTCTCGATCATGATCAAGACCTGATTGGTCACCAGGGCGATGGCGGCGGTCACGTTGTTGCGGACCATCTTCATGAGCATCTTGGCGGTGGCTTTGTTGATTTCGCCGTTCGCAAAGGCCTTGCCGATTTCCTTGATCCGCTTGGCGAGCGCCTTGAATTCGATTTTGACGACCGAACGGATTTCGCCCCAGCTCGAGCCGGCGACATCTTTCGCGGCGGTCAGCATCGGAGGAAAAATAGTGGATACGTTGAGGGCTTTGAGATTCACCGACATCACTGGTCTCCCCGGTTTTTCTTGGCAACTTCATTCCTGATGGCAATCCGCACCGACTGATCGAGCAGCGGCCCGGCGATATCGACGATCACCCTGGGCAGGGAGCCGTTGGTTTTGTGCAGTTCCTGCACCACGCCGTGGTTATCCTGAACGACCTTCAGAATCACCACCGTGCAGTTTCCCATGGCAACCTCGTCCGCGCCTTCGCCATAGCTGCGTACGATCTCGGTCACGTTGGTGTATTTGCCCAGCGGCAGTTCCTGGGCGTCGATGAAGCCGGCACTGCGCTCGACCACGGTCTTGATGCCGCGCCCGAGGTAATCGGCGGTCAGGCAGCGCCCGGACGAATCGATGGCCTCGGCCCGTTCCACAAAGGTCTGGAGTTCGGCGGAAGTGCGGGCATAGAAGGCCTGAACCTCGGCAGAGTCGTATTCACCTTCCGGCGCATTCGATAGCGCGGCCATCCGGGCCATGAAGGCCGCCATTTCCCCCTGGTATTCCGATAAGCCCTGATCCAGGACCAGATCGTAGTCTTCAACGAACTTGACCGCGCAGCCTGACAATGCCAGCACCACGACGAGCGTTGCCAGTTTCCCCAGCAGCTTCGGCATCCTGTTCCCCTCCAAAATAGACCCCCCTCACTCCGCCCGTCCGAAACAAATGCTCCACAAACCGGCGGAGCAAGAAGCTGTCGGACAGACCGTGTGAGTTATTAGCTTACTTATAAGTCGAAGAAAATGATATGTCTGCAGACAATCATCTGCGCGGTCATCATCGAAGACGCAGGTTAGGATCTGTTGTGATTTAGGATCTGCTTGCGGAGGGCCTCGACGTAGAGCGGATCTTCGCGTTGCTCCGGCGTCAGTATGACCATTTCGTCGCGTTGAACCGTCGCGGGCGATCCCGCCATGACGATAATCCTTTGGCCGAGCTGGATCGCCTCGCGGCTGTCGTGGGTCACGAAGAGCACGGTCATGGTCCGGGCTTTCCAGAAGCGCGTCAAAAGCTGCCGCAGCTCGGCGGCCTTGCTTTCGTCCAGCGAGACGAAGGGTTCGTCCATGAGGAGCAGGTCCGGCTCGATCACCAGCGCACGGGCCAGGGCAACCCGGCGGCTCATGCCGAGCGAGAGGTCCCCGGGATAGGCGTCGTAACAGTCCTTCAAACCCATTTGCGAGAGCAGTTCCCGCTCAACGCCGCTGCCGGTCTGATCCGGGCGCATGACCAGTTTCAGGTTTTCACCCACCGTCCGCCAGGGCAGCAGCGCCGGGCTCTGAAAAACATAGCCGATCCGGGCTTCCCGCTGCTCGCGGGTGGCACGCAACGCGATGTTACCTTCGAAATTCTTGTCGAGACCGGCCACCAGATTGAGCAGGGTCGTCTTGCCGCAACCGGATGGCCCCAGGATGCAGACGAACTCGCCGTATTCGATGCTCAAAACGACGTTCTCAAGAACCGCAGTCGAAGCTTCGGACGCTGCACCGCCTCCGTCCGCGCGGGCACCCTGACCATAACTTTTCGGCCCGTATCTCTTTCGGGCAACCTCGATTGAAAGCCAATTCATGATCGCCACCTGTTGGCGTGGCGTTCCCAGGGCTTGAAAATGAAAATCTCGATCATCTGGATCACCGCCACGAAGGCGATGGTGTAGGCCATAATGGAGGGCACGTCGAAGAGCTGAAAAAAGAGATGCAGTTGAAATCCGACGCCGTTGCTGCGGCCAAGCAGCTCCACGACCAGAACGATCTTCCAGACCAGCGCCAGTCCCGAACGGGCGGACGCCGCGAAGAAGGGCGAGAGCTGGGGCAGGATGACATGCCGCAGCGTTTTCCAGACGCCGATACGGTAGCTGAGAGCGAGATCCATATACTGCCGCTCCAGCGCCCGCGCCCCTTCGCGCATGGTCGCGGCGACGTTCGGAATCTTATTGACGGAAACCGCCAGAACCGCGGCAACCTCGGTCAGGCCGAACCAGATGTAGCAGAGAATGATGACCACCAGCGCCGGGATATTGAGGAAAAGAATCAGCCAGGAGTCGAAGAAGCGGTCGACCCGGCGGCTGCGGCCCATGACCAGGCCGATACTCGAACCGATAATCATCGAGAGCAGGAAGGCCACGAAGGTGCGCGCCAGGGTGACCGCGAGATGGTAGGGCAGTTCACCGGTCTCGACCGCGAGGAAAAAGGTCTCGAGAACCGTGGCGGGAAACGGAAGGGCGGGGCTGTCTGTCCAGGCGGCCGCCAGTTGCCAGAGCAGAAGGAAAAGACCGAGCGACAGGATGAAGTTGGCCGCAGATAACAGCCGCCCGCTCATTGGGTTTTGCTCATTGGGTTTTGGAGGCTCCCGCTTCGGCGGCTTTGGGCGTCCAGAAGGTGGTTGGATCAAAGCTCACCCCCCGCCCGACCAGCTTTTCTCCACCGGTCGCCGAGAGGATCTCGAAAAGCGCGGCCGCGTCCTTTTGGTCGCCGGGCATGAAAGGCGAAGCCGTACCGGCGCGAAAACCGCTTTTTAAAGCCTCGAAAGACGCGTCCGTCTTGGCCCGCATTGCCGGGCGCAGACGTTGCCACTCGCTGTCCGATTTCTCCAAGAGCGCATTGGTTGCCTCGACCGCGGAGAAGAAGGCCTCGACGGCGCCGGGCCGGTCCTGCAGCAGGCGCTCGCGAAACACGTAACCCACCAGCGCGGCAGGTTTGGAGACGCCCAGATCCGTGACCAGGTCGCCGACAGAGTGCAAGCGCCTTGCGCCCGCGGCCTCCAGGCGGGCCGCGTAAGGCCAGAAGGTCAGAACCGCATCAATCCGTCCGCTGCGCAGTTGCTCGTTCAAGAGAGGCGGTGCGGCGAAGACCGCCTCCGCGCTGTCGGCAATATCGAAGCCGTGAAGCTTTTGGCTCCAGGCCCGCAGGACCAGCCAATTCTTATCCACCGGCCCGCCGGCAATTCCGATCTTCTTGCCTTTCAGGCCGGCAATATCCGAAATGCCGCTCCCCTCGCCCAGAACCAACGCGCCCAGGGCGTTGGAATAGGGCACGAAGACAAAATCCTCGCCGCTGGCCCGCTGCCGGTTCACCCAGATCCAGTCGGAAACGATCATATCCACGTCACCCGCCTGCAGCGCGACGCTGGTGCCGTTCTTCGACGCCAGAGCGAGGACTTCCAGTTCCAGACCGGCGGCTTTATCGAAGCCGTTGAACTGGAGACTCTCCAACTGCCAGTTCACCGTGCCGAACTTCAGGACCCCGACCTTAAGGACTGCAGGCTCGGCAGCCGCCAGCGGGTTCGGAACCGCGACGAGCCAGGTCAGAAGTCCGGAAATCACTGCAGCTCTGCGCGAGATGCGAAACAGGGGCCTTAAGCTTCTCACGTGACCGGCCCTCCTCAGGGTTTCAGCAAGCGGTTGCGCGCGAGCCAGGAAATGCCATGGCTCCAGGACTGATCCGTGTTGCCGCGAATGTCCGCGGAGGCGCTGCGGATCATCTGGCCGCTTTTCACGTCCCGCATATAGACGTTGATGTTGAGAATGAGATTGCTGACTTTCTGCACCACTCCGGTAATTGCGAGGTCAGCATCTGCCTCGGCGGCGAGCTTGACCTCGCAGCCGTTACAGCTGTGCAGGTAGCCGGCATCTTCGATCTTCGGCTTCATGTGCGAGAGATCCGCGATTTCATAGAGTCCGGAGTCCGACAGCTTTTCGCGCAGGATGTCGCTGATCAGGATAAGACGCTTGCTCTCATTCTGGTTGATCCCCTTCACCGCGCCTTCCAGGCTGGTGTCGATCAGCTCGAAATCGAAGACCGCCGCACGGGATTTTTCAGGCTCGGCCCGCAGCGGAGCGGCGAGGCAAAGCAAGAGAACGAGGGCCGAAACGAAGAAGGTACGCATCTGTCGTCACACTCCCTTTGGCTCGTGTCCCGCGGTCCCTTTGGCTCGTGTCCCGCGGTTTAAGGAACCGGCGTCTTTCAGGCACTCCTCCCCCAAAAAAAACAGAGTCCCTTAGGGGATTCTCCGTAGGCACCTGAGCGGAACAATTAGCAAATAGTACTAGGTCTATCGCGCTAAACGCTATTTAGGATGGCGCCTCTAAGTGGTATTTTGTTCTCCGGTCTGGACTACGGGAGCGCGCTGGTATCGAAATGACTCCGATCACGAACCTGGCGAAACACGAAGGCTGCCCAAGCGACGCCTTGGCACAGCCGGGCCGCAACTTCCGCGCAAAAGCTCCGCACGCGGCCACCCTGCACAAGCTGCTGAAAGCACTTGGCTTCTTTGCCTTCCTGATGCCGATGACAGGAGGCCTGATACCGATGACCGCGGGAACGGCGGCTGCGGAAAGCGAAGAAGTCGCGATTGCCTATATCAGTCAGATCGTCGAGCGGCCGCCGAAACTCTCCAACCTTGATATCCCGCCGGAAGATGAAGGCCTCGCCGGTGGCCTGCTCTCGATCAAGGACAACAATACAACCGGGCGTTTCATGAAGCAGGCCTATGCCTTGAAGCACCTGGAGGTTCCGGCCGACGGCGACGTGGTGGCCGCTTTCGACGCGCTGCGGGCCGAAGGTCTGCAGCATTTTGTGCTGAACGTGCCGGCAGACGCCCTGCTGGAAATGGCCGATCATGCGAAGGACGAAGACGTCCTGCTGTTCAATGCAGGCGCGCGGGACGACCGGCTGCGCCGTGCCGACTGCCGCGCCAACGTGCTGCATATCACCCCGAGCCGGGCGATGCTCGCCGACGCGCTGGCGCAGTTCCTGGCCTGGAAACGCTGGCGCAACTGGTTCCTGGTGGTGGGGCGCCGGGACAGCGATGCCCGCTTCGCCGAGGCCATCAGGCGGTCGGCAAAACGCTTCGGCGCAAAGATCGTTGCCGAAAAGAACTGGGACTACGGTCCCGACGCCCGGCGCACCGCGCAGGCCGAAGTGCCCGCCTTTACCCAGGACGCAGACTATGACGTCCTGGTGGTCGCCGACGAGATCGGCGAGTTCGGCGAGTACCTGGCTTACCGCACATGGGATCCGCGCCCGATCGCGGGCACGCAGGGCCTCACGCCGACGACCTGGCACCGCACCCACGAGCAATGGGGCGCCGCGCAGCTGCAAAGCCGCTTTCTCAAGACCAACGGGCGCTTCATGGCCCCGCTCGACTATCATGTCTGGGCCGCGATCCGCGCCATCGGCGAGGGCGCCACCCGCACCCAGTCGACGGCCTTCGCGGACATCGAGGGTTACATCCGCAGCCCGGATTTCGAGTTGGCGGGCTTCAAAGGCCAGAAGCTGACCTTTCGCGAGTGGAACGGGCAGCTCCGGCAGCCGATCCTGCTGACCGCGGCGCGGGCGCTGGTCTCGACCTCGCCGCAGCAGGGCTTCCTGCACGAACGCTCATTGCTGGATACCATGGGACTGGACGAACCGGAATCGGAGTGCCGCTTCGAGTAGCGGAAGCGCTCACGGAATACGGCAAAGAAGACCGTCAACTCAGGAGGAACAGGGAACTATGAAAACGGCACTCAAGACTTTAACGGCCGGTAAGTTTTTGGCCGCGGCGAGCCTGACGGCAAGTCTCGGCTTCGCGCCCTCCGCCGAGGCCTACACGGTCTACATCTCCAACGAAAAAGACAATACCATCAGCATCATCGACAGCACGACGCTGGAGGTCACCGATACCATTGCGGTGGGCCAGCGTCCGCGCGGGATCCTGCTGACCAACGACGGCAAGTATCTGCTGATCTGCGCCAGCGACGACGACACGGTTCAGGTCTTTGACGTGGAGACGAAACAGGTCGTCCGCGAGTTGCCGTCCGGTCCCGATCCGGAACTTTTCGTGCTGCACCCGAGCGGCAATCCGCTCTACATCGCAAACGAGGACGACAATCTGGTGACCGTGGTGGACATTGTCGACAACAAGGTGCTGGCGGAAATTCCGGTGGGCGTGGAGCCGGAGGGGATGGGGATCAGCCCGGACGGCAAGGTCCTGGTGAACACCTCCGAGACCACCAACATGGCCCATTTTATCGACACCGAGACCAACGAGATCTTCGATAATCTCCTGGTCGACAGCCGGCCCCGCTTCGCCGAGTTCAATAAGGACGGCGAAAAGCTCTGGGTGACCTCTGAAATCGGCGGGACCGTTGCGGTCATCGATGCGAAAACCCGCAAGATGATTACCAAAATCTCCTTCGAAGTGCCGGGCGTGCAGCCGGAAGCGATCCAGCCGGTCGGCCTTCGGGTGACAAAAGACGGCTCGCGCGCCTTTGTCGCCCTCGGCCCCTCGAACCGGGTTGCGGTGATCAACGGCGAGACCCATGAAGTCGAGAAGTACCTGCTGGTCGGGCAGCGGGTCTGGCAGCTGGCCTTCACGCCCGATGAAAAAATGCTCTTCACCTCGAACGGCGTCAGCAACGACATCTCGGTGATCGACACGGAGAAGCTGCGGGTTATAAAGTCAATCGGCGTCGGCCGCTTCCCCTGGGGCGTGGCGATTTCCCAAGAGTGACGGCACTCAGAGTGCCGCGCCGCATAAAGGTCGATCCGTGACACTGTCGCCTGCCGTGCCACAAGACGAGACCGCGCCCGAGGAGGTGACCGCGCCAGGCCACCAGAGCACATTGCGCGCCCTGGAAGTGGCCGGACTGACGCACAGCTTTGGCCCGAATAAAGCACTCGATGAGGTGAGTTTCTCGATTGCGCCTTCCCGCTTTTGTGTATTGCTGGGGCTGAACGGCGCTGGAAAGACCACACTCTTTTCGCTGATCACGCGTCTTTACAGCAATACCTCCGGCGCGATCCGGGTCTACGGGCACGATGTGCGGCGGTCGCCCGGCGAAGCCCTGCAGCGCCTGGGCGTGGTCTTTCAGCAGCGCACCCTGGATCTGGACCTGAGTGTCATGCAGAACCTGCTCTACCACGCGGCCCTGCATGGCTTTACCCCGCGTGAAGCCCGCGAACGGGCGGAAGCGCAGCTGGAGCGGGTCAAACTGGCGGACCGGGCGAAGGAAAAAGCGCGACGGCTTTCCGGTGGTCAGATGCGCAGGGTCGAAATTGCCCGCGCGCTGCTGCACGATCCGAAACTGCTGCTGCTGGACGAACCGACCGTAGGGCTGGATATCGATTCCCGCCGTGATATCGTCGAACGGACCACCGCGCTCTGTCAGGACGACAAGCTCGCCGTGCTCTGGGCGACCCACCTGATCGACGAGGTTACGCCCGCGAAACAGGTGGTCGTGCTGCATCATGGCAAGGTCGTGGCCGACGGCACCCACGACGCTGTCCTCGCCGCCACCGGCGCCACTGATATCGCTGCGGCCTTCGCGTCGCTGACGCAGGCCAAGAGCGAGGCACCAAGCCTCGAGGGTGCGGGCGCATGACAAAACTGCCAACAGAACAGGAAGTCCGGGGCCTCAGTCTGACAGGCTATCTGCACTGCCTGCGCGGTATCGTCTGGCGCGAGGCCTTGCGGTTCCTGCAGCAGCGTGAGCGCTTTATCGCCGCGCTGGTGCGCCCGCTGGTCTGGCTCTTTATCTTCGCCGCCGGATTTCGGTCCGTGCTGGGTGTCTCGATCATTCCGCCCTACGAAACCTACGTGCTCTACGAGGTCTACGTGACGCCGGGACTGGTGGCGATGATCCAGCTCTTCAACGGCATGCAGTCGTCGCTTTCCATGGTCTACGACCGGGAGATGGGCAATATGCGCACGCTGCTGGTCAGCCCCTTTCCCCGCTGGTTTCTGCTGACCTCGAAGCTGATGGCCGGGGTCGCAGTCTCCCTGCTTCAGGTCGCGGTCTTCCTCGCCATCACCTGGTTCTGGGAAGTGGAGCCGCCGCTCTGGGGTTATCTTACGGTGATTCCGGCGCTGATTCTCTCGGGCCTGATGCTGGGCGCCCTCGGGATGTTGCTGTCATCGGGCATCAAGCAGCTGGAAAACTTCGCGGGCATTATGAACTTCGTGATCTTTCCGATGTTCTTCGCCTCCTCGGCGCTCTATCCGCTCTGGCGGATGAAGGAGACCAGCCCGCTGCTTTACGAGATCTGCCTGCTCAACCCCTTCACCTATGTGGTGGAACTGATTCGCTTTGCGCTCTACGGACAACTCAACCTGGAAGCGCTGGCCATCGTCGCCGGCTTCACCATCCTGTTTCTCGGCGGCGCAATATTCGCATACAATCCTTCCAAAGGACTGATCGCCCGGCGCGGCGGTCCCGGCGGGAAGTAAGCCGGCGGGAATCAAAACCGAGGGTCTGTCGACAATTAGGAGCCCGTGGAACCGTGAAAGCAACTCTCAAAAACCTGTCACGCACGGCCGTTTTGCTCGCGGCCGGGATCGCTGCGACGAGCGCGAGTACTGTCAGCAGCGCCTTCGCCACCGATCCGGAAAATCCCTACTGGCCCTGCGTTCAACGCAAGGTGCCGCACATCTCCGCCGGCATGATGTGGGGCGGTCCGCTGGTGGACGAGAGCGACCGGAGCTGGCGCAAGGACAGCGAGGTGCGCGATCTGGTGCAGACCCTCTCGTCCCGCCGTGTGCCGATAGAGGAAGCCCAGGAGCAAATCGACGGTTACGCCAACAAGCTGAGCGACGGCAAGCAGACCAAGCTGACGGTGCTTTTCACCGGACTGCTCAGTCACACCAACGCGGAACGCTCCGACATCATCGCGGGGATCGAAAAGTTCGCGCGCCGGCAGATCGCCCTTGCCAAAAAAATCAAGGAGACGGCGGCGGAATCCAACAAGCTGCAAAGCAAGAGCGACGCGACGGTGGAAGAATTGAAACGGGCGCAGGCCCTCGACGAACAACTGCTGTGGGATACGCGGGTTTTCGATGAACGGGAGCAATCCCTGACCTACGTCTGCGAGGTGCCGGTTCTGCTCGAGCAGCGCCTCTTCGCCCTGGCGCGCCAACTGGCGACGCACCTGGAGTAAAGCGGTCAAACCCGGCGGTATCCTGGACCGCAAGAGGCCCTATAACGAAAAAAGTACAAGGAGGAGAGAAGCATGAGATTCACCAGATTTGTCTCGCACGCGGCCCTTACGCCAAGCGGTGCGGGCGGCGCGTCCGGCGCCGGTGCCCTGGACGTCATGAAGACCACCACCATCGATCATCCGGCCGAGGAGGTCTGGGCGCTCATCGGCGAATACGGCCACCTGGATAAATGGCATCCGGCGGTGGTGAAGCTGGAGCTTTCCGGCGACGGCGGCAATGGCATTTACCGCTCGCTGACCCTGCCCGACGGCGCGATCCTGAAGGAGAAGCTGCAGAGCTATTCCCTCGACGACATGACCTATAGCTATAGCATCGTCGAGGGTCCGCTACCGGTTAGGAACTACGTCTCCAGGATCACCGTACGGCCGGGGGACAACGCCGGTCAGTCCGTGATCGAGTGGTCTTCGAGCTTCGATCCCGCAGGTGTCGAGGAAGCGGAAGCCAAGAAGATCGTCGGCGGCATCTATACCGCCGGCTTCGACGGGATCAACGACAAGCTGAAGTAGCCGGGCGACAGTCTGGCGACGGGGCCTGGCCTGCGGAGAGGTCGGCGTGTAGAGAGGTTTGGCGTGCCGAAGGGTTTGGTATCACGAACGGCAGACCCTTCAGCCGGACCGGGGTTCCTGTCCGCCCTGCTGCTGCCGTGCTTCCAGGAGATGCGTCGTCGCGGACTCTATGCTCGCCAGATAGCGCGCGTGCCCCTCGATCAGGGGGAGCGACAGGGCGGCTGCGCCGGTCGTGCCCTGCAACGCGAGCTGATGGCAGAACCAGTTGAGCACCGCGCCGCGCGGCAGGCCGTCGGCGGGCGGAAACTCCCGTTCAACCGACGGTGCCGCCGTAATCTCTCCGGAGAGAAGTTTTGCGGGAAAGTCCGGATCGACGATAAAGGGGCGGCCCATGCCGATGAGGTCGGTCTTCGCCTCGGCGATGGCCGCCTTCATGACGGCGCTTGAGCGGAAGCCGCCGGTGACCATCAAGGGGATGGTCAGCGCGGACTTGATGGCGGCGGCATACTCCAGGAAATAGCCTTCGCGCGCGATGGTGCTTTGCTTTTTCGAGCTGTGCTGATAGGCCGTCGGCGCCTCGAAGGTGCCGCCCGAGATCTCGATGAAATCCACCCCCTCGGCTTCGAGCATTTTGGCGACCAGCGCGCTTTCCTGATGATCGAAGCCGCCCTTTTCGAAATCGGAGGAGTTCAGCTTCACCGCCAGGATAAACGAAGGCGCGATGCGCGCGCGGACGGACCGGATGACCGAGAGAAGCAAACGCGCGCGGTTTTCCAGGCGGCCACCCCAAGGGTCATCGCGGGTGTTGATGCGGGGCGACAAGGCGGAGCTCAGGAGATAGCCGTGGGCGGCGTGGATCTCGACGCCGTCGAAGCCGGCCTCCTGGGCAAGCTCCGCAGAGCGCGTGAATTTTTCCACCACCTCTTCGAGCTGCGCTTCCGTGGCTGCGACGGGCGCGCCGTAACCGGGTAAGTTCAGCCGCAGGTCCGAAATCGACAGCGGCTGCGGGTTGACGGCCTCGGGAGTCTGCCGGCCAGCATGGGCGAGCTGCGCCAGGACCTTGGCGCCGCCAGACTTCGCCCTGGCGGCCAGCCGGGACACGCGCTCCATATCGGACTGCCCGTCGAGCACGAAATTGCCGGCGTGCTCCAGATGCCAGGGATCAACCGGGGTGTTGCCGGTGATCAGCAGTCCGGCACCGCCCGCGCCCCATCTCTCGAAGAGATCCATCAAAGCAGCTGTCGGATTGTTCCGCGCGTCGGCCAGCGCCTCGGACATCGCGGACTTCACGATGCGGTTCTTCAGGACCACGCCGTTGGGGAGTTCGAGCGGCTGGTCGATCATGACTTGGTCAGCTCGCGGGTGAGCGCGGTCATGGCGGCTTCGATCGCCGCTTCATTCCGGGCGTAAAAGGTCCACTGGCCATGGCGTTCCGAGGTGACCAGCCCGGCGTCCTTCAGGAGGCCCATGTAGCTGGAAATCGTGGATTGCGACAGTGCAGCCTTGGCCTGAATGTAGGCGACGCAGACCCCCTCCAGGTCCGCATGCTCCGCCAGCGCGGGCGGGAAGTTCGAGCGGTCCTTGAGCCAGACCAGAATCTGCCGGCGCACCGGGTTGTTGAGAGCCGCGAGGGTTTTAGTAATATCCATATATCGAAATATACCGATATACCGGTGTTCGTCAATGTTAAAAGCCTATGGCCCGGAAAATGACTCGGTCCCAAATTTGGCAGTTTGAATGGCCCACGCAAATTTATGGCTTGCCCGAACCCCTCAAGGGACCGTCTGCAGGGCTGAGGAAGGTGATCTTCAAAGTCATCCAGCATCAAAAGGTTCGTTTGTGCATAGAGCAGCAAAGAACCGGTTTGAGCCAAACCTGCTTGTTCGTCAGCTTGCAGCTAGTATCCCGAATCAGAAATTCACTTCATTGAATTTCAGATTCAACGGGACACTACCTCATTGAATCTAGTGTGATTCAGCCTCTTAAATTCGCCGCATACTATGCGGCGAACTTCAGAAACATCACACTAGCATCCGCTACGGACGTAGTGGATGCCAGAGGATGCTGGACCGTTCCCAAACCGACGGTCTAATGTGAGAGCCTGTTGTTCAAACCAGCATTTCGGCAGCTTTCCAATTGATCGTCTCCGGCTTGTCGAGATCCACCCAGTTCTTGAAAGTGGTTTATGGCTGTCACCGACCACTCCGTCGACGAAGGGCATATCGTTCGAATTGAACCAGATGATCGTCTCGTCATACTGGCGAGAACAATCCATGCGACGAGCATTGAAGCGAAAGCGGTGCTTCGTGGAGGCGCTACAGACTTCGCCCGCTTCGGGGAAACTTGCCTCGGTGGGGCGCTGTATTCACATCGCTCTATCTATCAGAGCGCATCGGATGCGTCGGTGTGGAGCCATTTTGAGCTGGCGTATTTTCGCAACTTCATTCCTGCCGACGCAGTCTCTGAACTTGTCGTCAATCCGCAACCGGCAGGGATAAACCTGCGCCGTGCTGAAATACTTTTGACTACGCCCTCTTCATTCATTTTGCAGCGCGAATGGCAAGGCATCACCGCACCCGAACAGATCGCATCTTTAGAGTTTTTGCAGGTCCAGCCAACTTGTCTCAATGAGTACAGAAGAGCGATGCAAGAATACTGTGGACCTGCCGCAGCCAAGCTTGTTCGGTCAAACAGATTTGGCACCTTCAGAGCAATGGAGACAGCGGCAGTACTCTACCAAAACCCTGATCTGGAGATTTCGTGGAATCAGGTCCACCTTTGCGAATTGAATCCGGATGGCTTTGAGGGGTTTGGAAAGGAATTCGAGGCCGCACTTCGGCGAGACTTACCAGACGACGCCGAATTCGCCGATACCTTCGCTGGGCTCGGACGTCTTCGCACGGTTCCCCGCTGGACTTTCAATGACCCTGTAGTGGAGGCAGATGCCGCGATCGCGCAGGCTGGGTGAGCAGCGTATTGAATTGCGACCGCCGCTGCCTGGTCCGGGCATGAAGTGCGGCCTTTCCCGCCACGATGGCCTTGCGCGGAACAGGCGGATAGTCAATAAGGACGCCTCCATGCAGCCCGTTAGAATCAGCCCGGTCGCCGCGATCGGTCCGGGTTCAAAAGAGTTGTTCGCTCACTCCAGCAGTAGGTCACCGCCATGAGCATTCGCGTTGGCATTGTCGGTATCAGCGGTTTTGGCGGCGGCGAGGCTATGCGCCTGGTCGCGAACCACCCGTCTTTCGAGTTAGTCTACGCCGCAGGCGAGAGCAGCGCTGGCAGCCGGGTGGCGGACCGCTTTCCTGGCCTGCCGGCCAAGCTGGCTGAGCTGGTGATCGAGAAGTGGGACCCTGAGACCCTGCCGAAGCTCGACGTGCTGTTTGCGTCGCTGCCCACAGGCGCCTCAGCCGAAGCACTGGCGCGCGTCCCAAAGGACGTTAAAATCGTTGATATCGGGGGCGACCACCGCTACGTCGAGGGTTGGGCGTACGGCCTGGCCGACGTCTGGCCAGCCCAGATCGAGGGTCAGGTCCGGGTTGCGAACCCCGGTTGCTTCCCCGCAGCAACGCTGAACGCGCTGGCCCCGCTTCTGGTCAACAAGCTGATCGAGCCTGCCAACGTAGTGATCGATGCCAAGACCGGAATATCCGGTGCTGGCCGGGGCGGATCCGATAGCAAGTTCGGCTACGCCGAGAGCAACGAGAACTTGATCCCCTATGGTCTGCTCAAGCACGTCCACATGCCCGAGATGGCTAAGACAATCGAGCGGCTGAGTGGCGGCAGCGCGAGCGGACTGGTGTTCACGCCACACCTGGTTCCCATGACCCGCGGCGTACTCGTCACCATCTACTGCCGCGGCCGCGCCACCACGGACCAGTGCCTGGACGCGGCCCGGCGTTTCTATGCCGGACGGGCTTTCGTCCGCGTGACCGAGAAGCCGCCGCAGACCAAATGGGCGACCGGCTCGAACCTCGCATTCGTCAGCTATGCGGCCGATCCAGAGCGCAACCTGGTGATCGCGATGGGCGTGGTCGACAATCTCGGCAAGGGAGCGGCCGGTCAGGCCGTGCAGAATGCGAACCTGATCTGCGGCCTGCCAGAAACCGCAGGGCTGGAGGGCGCAGCCGTTTGGCCTTGATATCTTTGGTTCCGTCGCAAGTTTCGTGGGTGCTGAAAGCGTGAGAACGCCGTGAACGGCAGTTATGTCCGCTTCGCCGCCATGAGTAGTCCCGGACGCGAATGGCTGCTTCACCGGTTATTGGAAACGCCGTGTTCAGACTTCGCTTGAAAGGCTGACAAGCCTGCTCGGCCGAGAGGGCAATGTTGCCCGAAGGATCAAGTATAATGCCAGCAAGTGAGCCGTTTAATCGATTAAACGACGACACTCAGAGACGGCTACTGCACCAGGGGACGGGTTCGGAGCCCTGCGCAAGCATCAAGAGCGCGGCGTGGAGACTGCGCGAAGCGAGACGGTCAGCACGGTCTCGCTTCGCTTGGCGTAAAATCCGCCCTTGGGGCCTCAACAGACAGTGGCACCGACGTATCTTCGACTTTAAGTCACCTTTGCCGCCGGGAACCTCGTCCGCACCCGGCGCAAGCCGGGCTCAGCGGCACCCGGTCACTCGTAGCGGCGGTCGAACGTAATGACGCTTCCGTCAGCACGGGTCAGGTTGCGTGCATAGATTTCGAGCGGGCCCAGATCGTCGTCGACGAAACCCTTGACGGTGACGGCCTCGCCCACATCTGCAGGCACCCAGTTCGGTCCGACATAGATGCGAACGCTGCCGGTCGCGTCGGCGAGGCGGAATTCGTCCTCGTCTGTAATGCGTTCGACAGTGCCCTGCACGGTTACCATGGTGCCCCGCTGGAGGTCGTCGATCGGCGTGATCGACCCGCTGGCATAAGCAGCGGCTGTAAGGACGGCGGCGAAAGCCGTGGCGGTTGCGATGATCTTCATGTCACGGATCCTTTCAGAAGGACGAATTCGGGGCTGGAAGTGATTGTGTCATCTTGGAAAGATGCGGCGATCGCTTAGTCGATCGCTACTCCGACGAGGACGAGCAGGACCAGACCGGCCGCAACAATAAGCTTCCGGGAAACGCGGACCTCGATCTCGCCCGAAAGCCAGTCTCCAGCGCGTTGCAGGTCGGTTCGATTTGGTTCGTTCATGATTCGCTCCTTTCAGGGATCTAAATCGATCAGATGAGAAGCTTTTAGCGCCTGAGCCTGACGGCAGTCTGACGACTTGCTATATCGAGGAGCGGAACGACAAGATAAACTCGGCCCCGCCACCAGGCGCGGGGCGGGCCTCGACGCTACCGGCCTGAGCGCGTTGGAGCCGATCGACGATGGCGAGACCGAGGCCCGCCCCACCAGGCACTGCGCCCGGACCGCGCCAAAACGGTTCGAAGAGGTGGCCCTGTGCCTCCGGAGGAAGGCCTGGCCCGTGATCTCGTACTCTTAGGACGGGTCCAGGACCGACGGAGATCTCGACCGGGCCGGCGCAGCCGTGAAGTATGGCATTCTCGACGAGATTCGAGAGTGCCAACTCGACGCCTTCGGCGTCGGCACGCGCCATGACGCCGCCGTGCGGCAAGGTTAGAGACAGCTCGATCCCCTTGGAGTAGGCGAAGGGTGCAAGCGCGGCCGTGACGGCTTCAGCCATGTCGCGCAGGTCCACCGTGGTGCTCTCCGGCAGGGTCAGGACGTCCGCCCGCGATGCCACCAGCACTTGCTGCACGGTACGTGAGAGGGCGGAAAGGTCCGCGCGCAAGCGGTCCGTCGTCTCACCCGGTGGCAAAGCATCGAGCCGCGCGACCAGCACTGCGACCGGCGTTCGAAGGGCATGGGCGGCCTCGGCGGCATGGCGTTTTTCGGCGTCGAATGCCTCCGTCAGCCGGTCAAGCGAGCGCTGCGTCGCATCGATTAGATCGGCGATCTCGGCCGGCACCTGGGTTGCGGGGGGCTGCGGTGCCGGTTCGCCAGGGCGGAGACTGCGCGCCCATTCGGCAGCGGCTGCGATAGGTGCGAGACCACGGCGGATCAGGAAGATATTCGCGCCGATGAGAAGGAGCACCAGCGGCAGTATCGGAAGCCAGACGTGATTATAGAACTCGCCCAAGAACGCGCGCCACAGGAGACGGGCGGGATCGGACGCCATGACAAATATCATCCGCAGTCCATGCTCGTGCTCGCCGTCCTGGCGCTGGCCGTCCTCTTGCTGGCCGAACTCATGACCGGCCACCACCAGATAGCCGCCGGGTTTGTCGAGGCGTGTGACCCAGTCGTCCGCGAAAAGGTTGATTGCCGCGGGCGGGATCAGCTCGGGGTTCATGGCCTCAAGGACGCTCCCGCCGCGATCCACGAGCGCGAATGCATAGGCGTCCGGATGGGCCGCGTAGAGCGTGCGGACGGCTGCGTCCTCCGGTACGCTGCGTCCGACCAGAGCGTCCTGCATCCGCTGCGTCTCCTGCGCGATCGCCTCATTTTCGAGCGCGTTACGGTCCGAGCCATAGTAAATTCCGACAGCAAGGGAGTTCAGTAGGAAGACGATGACGGCAATCAGCGCCAGCCGCCGCGTCAGGAGTTGCGTCAGCGACGGAACGGCACCGGTCACCGCTCGTCCTCTCTTGGCAACATCCAGCCCACGCCGCGCACGGTCACGATGGGCATTTTGCAGCCGGCGGCTTCGAGACCTCGACGCAGCCGCGAGACAGAGGCCTCGAGCGCGTTCGGCCCGACTTCGTCGTCAAAACCGTAGATTGCCTCTTCCAGCAAGCGCCGCGGCGCCACCCGCCCGGCAGCCCGCATCAGATGCTCAAGGACACCCAACTCCCGGCGACCGAGCGGCAGCGGCACACCATTTACGCTCGCGCTCCGCGCCGCGGTGTCGAGCGCCAGCGTTCCGATCTGCAGCGTCGTACTGGAGCGATCGCCCGGCCGGCGGAGGACAGCCCGGCAGCGTGCGACCAGCTCGGGCATTTCCACCGGCTTTACAACGTAGTCGTCCGCCCCCGTGTCGAGCCCTGCAAGACGGTCAGAGAGCCGGCTGCGCGCCGTCAGCACGATAATTGGCACCCGCCCGCCATCGCTTAGTGTTGGAAGCAGGCGCAGCCCGTCGCCGTCGGGAAGGCCGAGATCGAGCAGGACGAGCGCGTAATCAGCCAGAGCTGCCATCTCATCCGCCTCCTGCGCCGTGCCTGCATGATCGACGACGAAACCCGAGCGGTGCAGAGCATCCCGTACGGCTTCAGCAAGCGGCGGGTGATCCTCTACCAACAGGACGCGCATGTCTCGATCTTCCCTCAGGTGACGCACACGGCGGGTGCCCTGCAGGTTACTGGTGGCAGCGCCCATGTACAGCACCAATCACAACTGCACCCTTACAACGGAACTATCGCCCGGAAGCCTGACGGGAACCTGACGAGACGGTTCGGATTTCGTTTGAAAAGCAGGCAAACTTGCTCATTCGAGCGGTTAATGTTGTTCAAAGGGCCAATTGTAACGCCGACACTTGAGGCACCTGATTTTTCAGATGACTTTCTAAGGCGGCTACTCGGCCATGGGGACGGGCTCGGAGGCTTCGAGCTTGCCGCCGGCACCGGTCCAGCCGTCGGTGCCTTGCGGGTACCAGTAGACCTTGTTGTAGCCGTAGGTCAGTGCGCGCCTGGCGGCGTTCCAGGACATCCAGCAGTCGGCCAGGCAATAGATCAGAATGCCCGCCCCTTTGTCGCCCTTGGTCAGGCGGGCCAGGTTATCCTGAAAGTAGCTTTCGATCTCGGGATTGAGCGCGCCGAAACCGACATTGGGCAGCCAGACGCTGCCGGGAATGTTGTCGCGCTGTCTCGGGCGCCAGACCACGTCGTCCGCCAGCTTCGCGGGCTTGGGCGGGCGCGGGAGGACGTCGATGAAGATAACCTCGCCCGCCGCATGCAGATCCATGACCTCTTTGGTCTGAACCACCTGAGCGCCGGAAAGGTTCTCAGGCACCGGCGCGCGGAAGGCCTTCATGCGGTAGCCGTCAGGCTCGGCGACGCTCTGCGCCTGCGCTGCGCCCGCTGCGGAGAAAGATGCAGATAAGACTGCGAGCAACACAAAGGCAGCAAAGAATGCGCGCGGGAGAAAAAGGTCAGAGTGCGGACCTATTCTCTTCATCGCTTGATCAGCTGATCGTTTTCGTCGAGCAGCGGCACACCGAAGTCCACCAGGATCTTGTCGATTTCAGCCTGGTTGTTCTTGATGAAGTCGTTGAGCTGATGCTTCCAGTCCGGCTCCAGAGGCCGCAGGCCCATGGTGATGCGATAGCTCATCCGCGGGCCTTTGGTCTCCTGGGTCAAGGGCACGACGGTCATCGCGGTCTCACTTTGCTTGGCATAGTAGCCGCCCATGGGCCCCCAAAGGACACCGGCATCGAGCGTGCCGTCGGCAATCTCGGTGACGATATCCTCGGCAGGCGATTTGACGCGGCGGTCCACCACAAGATGGAAGGGCTTGGCATCGCCCATCAGACCGTTCAGGGCCATCACCGTGGCCGGCGGCGTCCCGGCGATCACGCCGATTTTCTTGCCCGCCAGACGGGGATCGTCGAGGTTCTGTACGCCCTTCAGATCCGAATCGAAACGGTGCAGCAGGACATAGGTGGAGCGGAAATAGTGATTGGTGTTCTGCACCAGTTCATGGCCCTGGGCGAAGCCCATGATGACATCGCACTTGCGCAGGCGCAGGGTGCGGCGCACGAAGCCCGTTGCCTGCGGGAACCAGGTGTAGGTGACCGGCAGACCCAGCTTCTCGCCGAGCAGATCGGCAAGCTTGTTTTCGTAGCCGGTCAGCTCCTTGCTGGAGAAGGGCATGTTTGCCGGATCGGCGCAGACCCTGAGCGCGGTCCTGTCAACCAGGTCCGAGGTCTGGGCCAGCGCCGGCGTTTGAGCAAGTAGTGCAAGCCCCGCCAAGAGCGGGCTCAGCAGACACGAAAAGACGCGTGCGGACACGCTAGTCTTCAAGGCAGGAGTTCTCGTATTCACGGGTTGCATCCGTCTTAGCTTCCTTTTTCTTCGGACGGCCACGGGGCAACGCGTCGTCGGAACGGGCCTTCACGTAGACGTAAATATCATCGAGATAACAGATGACGTTCCGGTTCAGGCCGAATGAGGGCATCTTGCTGTTTTCGGAGGCGCCGATCTTTTCGCGGCCGTTAATCACCACCTCCATGAAGCCTTCGTAATCCATGGTTTTGAGCGACTCGGTCAGACCGGGCGCGAAGGAACTGCCCAGGGCATCGGGACCGTGACAGACATGGCACTCGGAATGATAGCGCCGGAAGCCGCTGTAGGTGAACCAGTCCACCGTCCCGTCTTCGTCGATCTTGTAGACGGGGTTGTCGTCCTTGTCGAAATACTTGCCGTCTTCGGAGCGGGCAATTTCGACGGATTGGGCCTCGCCGGAATGAGTGGCCACGCTCCAGGAAAGCAGCGGCAGAACAAACATCAAAGTCCAGGGCTGGCGAAGTTTCATCTCGTTTCCTTATGCTGGCTCAGGTGAGATCAAGGGTCATGTTTCGGTAAAGTTTTGGTTTGGACAAGAGGGCGGCTTGCACAAGAGAGCCGGAAAAAAAATGCCCGCTATTACGATGGAGACAGCGCAATAGCGGGCAACAGGGATTAAGCCTCGGCTCAGTCCACGGCGAACACGGTCAGTTGTCCGCCAAGTGCCGTATAGTTGCTCAGGGCTGCATAACCGCCCACGGCCCCCAGACCGGCATTCGGATCGGTCAGACCCGCCGCCAGACCGATACCGGCCCAGCCGCCGACACCCGACAGGACGGCGATGTACTGTTTACCGCCATGCATGTAGGTGGTGACGTTGCCGATGATGCCCGAAGGAGTTTTGAACTTGTAGAGTTCTTCACCCGTTTTGGCATCGACCGCTTTGAGGAAGCCTTCCAGCGTGCCGTAGAAGACCACGTCGCCAGCCGTTGCCAGAGCACCTGACCAGACCGAGAACTTCTCCTTGTTGGACCAGACGATTTCGCCTTTGGTCGCATCCCAGGCAATGAAGTTACCCATGTGGTCGCTGCCTTCCGGAGGATACATGGAAAGCGTTGCACCGACATAGGGCTGACCGGCCGTGTAGGACACCCGGAAGGGCTCATAGTCCATGCAGACATGATTGGTCGGCACGTAGTGCAGGCCGGATTTCGGCGAGAAGGCCGCCGGCTGCTGATCCTTGGTTCCAAGTGCCGCAGGGCAAATACCCGTCGTGTTGACGTCTTCGCCGTTCTGCGCCGTTGAGTACTTGGAAACCACCTGCGGACGTCCGGTCTTCAGGTCGACATGGGTCGCCCAATTGACCACCGGATCAAATTTTTCCGCGATCAGTAGCTGACCGGTTTCGCGGTCCATGGAATAGCCGAAGCCGTTCCGGTCGAAGTGCACCAGCAGCTTGCGCATCTCGCCGCCGACTTCCTGATCCGAGAGGATCATCTCGTTCACGCCGTCGAAGTCCCACTCGTCGTGCGGCGTCATCTGATAGACCCACTTGGCCATACCGGTGTCCGGGTTGCGGGCAAAGATGGCCATGGACCAGCGGTTGTCACCAGGACGCTGAGACGGGTTCCAGGTGCTGGGGTTGCCGGTACCGTAGTAGATGAGATCCAGCTCAGGATCGTAGGCATACCAGCCCCAGGTGGTTCCCCCACCGATTTTCCACTGGTCGCCTTCCCAGGTGTTCATGCCCGAGTCCTTGCCGACCGGCTCACCCAGATGGGTGGTCTTTTCCGGATCGACCAGGATATCGGAATCCGGTCCCATGGAATAGGCGCGCCAGGCCCGTGAACCATCGGCCAGATTGTATGCCGTCATGCTGCCCCGGACGCCGAATTCGCCGCCGGAGATCCCGATCATCACTTTGTCTTTGACGACCATGGGTGCGGAGGTGCCGGTTTCACCGACCTTGGGGTCGCCGTTCGCGACTTTCCACTCCACGGCGCCTGTTTCGGCATTGAGCGCAACGACCGTGGTATCGGCCTGGTGCAGGATAATCTTACCATCACCGTAAGCCACACCGCGGTTGACGGTGTCACAGCACATCACGGGGATCGTGTCGGGATCCTGCTTGGGCTCGTACTTCCAGATGATCCGCCCGCTGTCATTCAGATCGAGAGCGTAGACGATGTTCGGGAAGGGCGTATGCACGTACATGACATCGCCGATGATCAGCGGGCCGCCTTCATGGCCGCGCAGAACGCCGGTTGAGAATGTCCAGGCAACATTCAGGTCGCCCACGTTGTCCCGGTTGATCTGATCGAGCTCGCTGTAGCGGTGGTTGGCGTAATTGCCGGTCGGCATTACCCATTCATCCGCGTTGTCCTGCATTTTCAAAAGCTCGTCACTGGCTGAGGCCGCTGCAGACGCGAGCAAGGCCGTTGCCAAGACAACACCAGAATATTTGAGAGTCCTTATCACTCCGGTTCCTCCCTAATTTGTTGCCGACATGAGTTTTCGGGAATGAAAACTCTGTTCGTTGCCACCGATTTTTTCTCGGCAGCTCATGAACCTGCCGTACACGATGTGTCGTTTTTAGGTACCCGGCAGCTTGCGTTCCCGTCTTTCAACGAAAGCATTGCAAACATGCTCTTTAATCACTGACGCCCCGCAAAACCCAACACGATAAACGGCAAGTTGACGGGCTGGGCTTTGCAAGTACGCCAGCTTGGAAGCATCCTAGGAAAGGGCTCTGGAGCGGGCAATTGTACCTTCGCACAACACAAAGAAAACGGTGAGAGTCGCGTGCGGTACAGCAGGAAAAAACACGCCCGGACAGTTATGCGCCCGGGCCATCACGCGCCTGGAATCCGCAAAGGATCAGACAGGTTTCACAGGTTCCTGTGAGTCACCCCACAGTTATGGGGATGACGGTCAAGTTGCGCTTCTTGAGCGGATGGATTTTCCCTTGTCGTCCCAATCCTGCCAACCCGGGAATCTGAGGGGCGCGACGCACTCCAAAGCCGACAGATGGGACCGCCAGTCGGACAGGTTTTGCCCGAGCCGTCTGCGCAGACTCTCTTCGTCTTCATAGCTGTAGCCATGCCCCTGAACACCGTAGGAAACGAAGGGCGGCAGAACCGAAAAGCCCATGTAATGCAGTGAGTATTGAAGCGGCCAAAGCATGGTGTCGAAATCACCGCCGCGACTGCCGGGGCCGAACGCGTCGCGCGGCGCACCTGTCGTAACCGAGATCAGCGCGCGTTTGCCCCTGAAGTAGCCCGTGTCATAGCGCATCCGGCTGGTGTAGAGGCCGCCATTCACGAACACCCGGTCCATCCATCCCTTCAGGATGGCTGGCGGTCCATGCCACCACAGAGGGAATTGCAGGATAACCAAGTCCGCCCGTTGGAGCTTGCCGATTTCGTCTTGCACCGCTTTCGGCAGTGTCCCCTCTTCCCAGGCATGGCGCTGCTCGGCCAAGGCCGCAAAGGCGTTCCCATCGAAGCGCTTCGCATAATGCACCTCCCGTTCGACCGGGTCGAAATCCATTTGATGCAGATCGCTGACCGTCACGCTGCAGCCGCACTCCGACAGGGACTGCCGGGCTACGCGTGTCAATGCGCCGTTGTAGGACGCCGGCTCCGGATGGGCATGAACGATGTGCGCATGCATGGGGATTATCCTTCGTGTGTTCTTGTTGGCACTATCCTACTATGTTCATTTCTGATAAAAAATTTAATGAACTTGCAAATCGGCATTTCATAAATGAACAATAAACTTGACTGGAACGACTACAGGGTCGCCCTTCAGATCGCGGACGCCGGGTCACTTTCCAAAGCCGCACAGCAGGCGGGATCGAGCCACCCCACGATGTTTCGAAGGATCAACGCCGTCGAAGAAAAGCTTGGCGTGCGTCTGTTCGAGCGGTTCCGGACCGGTTATCAACCGACCGCGGCGGGCGAAGAAGTCGTGGCCGCTGCCCGCCAGATTGCCGAACTGACAAATGAAACAGAGCGGCGCATGGCCGGCCGGGATCTTCGGCCGAAAGGCTTGGTGCGCATCGCAACGACCGACAGTCTTATGTTTGCTTTGCTTGCTCCGGAAATCGCCAGGTTACGGTTGTCGGAACCTGGAATTACCCTTGAATTCGTCGTTTCAAATGAGATTTCCAACCTCTCGCTCCGCGAAGCGGATATTGCGATTCGGCCTGTATCAGCACCGGAGCAGCATCTGATCGGTCGCAAATTGGGCGTGATCAGGCAGGGGATCTATGCCCAGCGGGGCTTCGCTCCGGGCAAAAGGGATGTGAAGCAGTTACGGTCTTTGCCCTGGCTCGGTCCGAGTCCGTCGATGGCATATGGCCAGCTGCACGCCTGGATGAAAAAACGGGGATATGACGAAGCCTGTGTTTGCACCATGGACAGCGTGCTCGGACTTTACGCGGCGGTTCGCGCGGGCATGGGTTTGAGCGTCCTGCCCACCTATCTGGCGGAACCGGACGAGGGTCTGGTGCGACTCGGCGCCCATGTAACCGAAGTCGCCGTCGATCTCTGGCTCCTGACACATCCCGATCTGCGCCGTACCGCACGCGTGCGCGCGGTTCTTGATCATCTTGGCGGTTCCGACCTGATCAAGGCCCGACTCGAAGAGTGATCCGCTTTAGGACGGCCAGTACTCCGCCTTCAGGTGGCGTTTGATCAGCTTGCCCGTGGCGGTGCGGGGGAGCTCGCGGCGGAAGTCGACGCTCTTGGGTGTCTTGATCACCGAGAGCTTTGCGCGGCAGTAGGCAATGAGCTCGGCCTCCAGTTCCGGGCCGGCGGCCTCGAAGTCCACCGGCCTGACCACCGCCTTGACTTCCTCGCCGAGTTCTTCGTTGGGCACGCCGAAAACGGCAACGTCTGCGACAGCCGGATGGTTTACCATCAGGTCTTCGGTCTCCTGCGGATAGACATTCACGCCGCCGGTTATGATGGTGTAGGACTTTCGGTCGGTGAGGTAGAGAAATCCGTCGTCGTCCAGCCAGCCGATATCGCCCAGCGTCGACCAGCCTTCCTTGGTATAGGCCTCGGCGGTTTTTTCCGGGTCGTTGTGATAGGTGAACTTCAGACCGCTGTCGAAGTAGACGTTGCCCACCTCGCCGCGCGGAAGCTCCGCCCCCTCTTCATCGAGAATACGCAGCGAGCCGACGAGCGCGCGCCCCACGGACCCGACGTGGTCGAGCCACTCCGGCGTTGTCGTCGCCGTGACTCCGTTCCCTTCGGTTCCCGCGTAGTACTCGAGCAGGATTGGGCCCCACCACGCGATCATCCTGTGTTTGATATCGACCGGACAGGGCGCGGCCACATGCAGCGCGCAGAGCAGACTGCTGCAGTCATAGCGCAGGCGGACGTCCTCCGGCATCTTCAGCAGGCGCACGAACATGGTCGGCACCACCTGGGTATGCGTCACCCGGTGCGTTTCGATGGCCTGGAGATAGGCCTCTTCGTCGAAGCGCTCCATGATGATGGTGGTCGCCCCCAGCCCGGCGGCAACCATGGCGGCCCCGATGGGTGCGGAGTGGTAGAGCGGTGTCGGCGAGAGGTAGACCGTATGTTCGTCCACCTCGGCGATCTCACCCAGCAGCTTCAGAAAAACCGGACTGAGGGCATCGATCGCCGTCGACTGCGTGCGCTTGAGAATGCCCTTCGGACGCCCGGTGGTGCCGGAGGAATACAGCATGGTCGCGCCGGCGGTCTGCTCGGCCAGAGGCTGCTCCGGCATGGATGCGCTCAAGGCGCTCCAATCCTCGAAGCCCTCCGTCCCTTGCCCGATCATCAGACACTGCAGATCGCTCCCCGCGATGCCGCGGATCTTCTGTCCCACCTCCGCATAACGCTCCGAAGTGATAAAGACTTTGGCACCGCAGTCGGCCACGATGTAAGCGGCTTCTTCAGGCTGCAGATAACGGCTGATCGGCGTGAAGACGACGCCCGATCTTTGGGCCGCCCAGCAGATCTCCATGAACGCGAGGCGGTTTTCCATCAGAAAGGCGATGTGGTCGCCGGCCTGTACCCCGAGCGCGCGCAAGGCATGGGCGCCCTGGTTCGAGCGGGCGTCCAGCTCGGCGAAGGTGATCGACTCCTTCGTGCCCGCCATTTGATAGGCGATTTTTTCCGGCGTGACGCGTGCGTGATGGACTGGGTGCTTCATCCCGTTTGTAACTCGTGCTTTTAATTCTTGAAGTATCGAAGTTGCGGCAAAGGGAGGCCGGATGCAACGCGCGGAGTATGCCCGCAGTGGCGACCGGAGGTCAAAAGACCTTCCAGCCCGGGAGCCGCTTTTTACAGGCCTGCCCATCCGCCTTGACAAACGCCCCGGTTCCCTGCGACATCATCGCCATGATCGACGCCTGCAAAAAGCCTTTCGCACTGAAACGGCCCCCGTTACCGGGGCCAAGGGATCGCTGTGCGCGCTGACTGACGCAGAGATATAGGATCACATTGAACCCCGCCGGTTTGGACGGGGTTTATTTTTGTCTCGTCTCCGGCGCAAGAGGAGACCGAGACCGATGGAAAATGCAACAAGAGACCCCAGTCCCCCAGGCTTGAGCGGCCTGTGGCTGCCCCTGATCACGCCCTTTCTGGAGGGCGCTCTCGACGAAGCTTCAACCCGGCGGCTCATCGCCCATTATCTGGAAGAGCCGGTTGACGGCCTGATCCTGGCAGCCACGACCGGCGAGGGCCTGACCCTCGATGACGCGGAGGTCGAGCGGCTGGTTGCCGTAAGTGCCGGGATGGTTGCTGAAATGGGGCGGGCCCTGCCGCTCTATCTCGGGCTGTCGGGCAGTGACACCCGGAAACTGCTCAAGGCGCTAGCGCGCACGGCGGACTGGCCCATCGAGGGTTACCTGATCGCCTGCCCCTACTACTCCCGGCCCTCACAGGCCGGGCTGTTTCAGCATTTCGACGCCCTGGCCGAGGGCTGCGACAAGCCCATCGTGATCTACAACATTCCCTATAGAACCGGCGTGAACCTGGAGAACGAAACCCTGCTGCGCCTGGCCAAGCACCGGAACATCGTGGGGCTTAAGGATTGTTGCGCCGACGCCACCCAATCCTTCGAGCTGCTCCGCGATCGGCCCAAGGATTTCGCGGTGCTGACCGGGGAGGACGCCCTCTATTACAGCGCGCTGGTTCAAGGCGCCGATGGCGGTATTCTCGCCTCAGGCCATGTCATGACTGCGGACTTTGCCGGAATCCGGACGCGGCTGCTGGAGGGCGATCAACCCGCCGCGCTGAGGGACTGGCAGCGGCTCTCGCCGATTCCACGCCTGCTCTTTTCCGAGCCGAGCCCGGCGGCGGTCAAGTACTGGCTCTGGCGCAGCGGTCTGATCGCCAGCCCCGAGGTTCGCCTGCCCATGACCCCGGCCACGGAGGCCCTGGCACAGAAGATCGATCGCGAGATTGCCCAGTCCGTACCATCGGGCCTTATACCATAGCAGCATTGGGGCACCGCCTGGCTTTGCGTTAGTCTCCGAACGTCACATGAAGCTCCCGCCGCCCACGGTCCTCGCCCTTCCCTTGACAGGAATGGGCGAGGCGTCGCCGTGCAGGCGCTTCTCCTTGCGATTGGAGCCCCCTATGCCAACGCCCGTTGCAGTTACCCAAAGCAGTCTCCCATCACGCTTCGGAATGCGCTTGCTGTGTGCGATCGGCCTCACTGCCGCTCTCCTCAGTGCCCCACCTGCTCAGGCGCAGGAAATGACGGCGGAGCAGGTCGCGGCGCAACTGGCCGCCGACGCCAAGGAGTCGAAGCAGCCAGATTTTTCAGGACGTGATCTCTCCGGCTTGAAACTCTCCGGCCTGGACTTTCAGGCGGCGAACCTGCGGGGCACGAACCTGAAGAACAGTGATCTCTCCAACGCCAATCTGCGCGGCATCGAAGCCCAGAAAGCCGATCTGAGCGGCACAAACCTCGCGGGCGCCAATCTGGATCTGGCGATCCTCCGGGGCGCCAACCTGGCCGGCGCGGACCTGCGGAACGCCAGCGCCTTTTCGACTGTCTTCGCCGAGAGCGACATGACCGGCAGCGACCTACGGGGCGCACGGCTGGTCTCCAACTTCGAACGTGCGAAGCTGCAGAATGCCGATCTCTCCGGCGCGACTCTCTCGGCGGATATGAAAAACCAGCCCATGGGCCTGATGCGGGTATCGCTTATCAAGGCGGATCTGACCGGTGCCAATCTGGAGAACGCCGACCTGGCCATGGGCATGCTGGAATTCGCCGACTTCACCAATGCCAGACTGACCGGCGCGAACCTGATGCAAGTGGAGGCCGCGGGCGCGCGCTTCACGGGCGCCGAGCTCAGCGGTGCGGTGTTCCGGAAAGCGGATATCGAGAGCGCGCGCTTTACCGGCGCAAAAGGCGTGGATCAGATCGTCGATCTCGATCAGGCGCTGAACGCGAAATACGCGATTTTTGACTGAGGCCGCCGGGTGATACGTCTCATCCTCATTGCCCTCCTGCTGCTCTCGCAGAGCGCAGCGCATGCAGCCGAGGTGGCTCCCGCCGAAGTTATCGAGGTCGCGCCGGGTGCCTTCGTGCGGCAGGGCGTGCACGCCCTGATCGATAAAAGCAACGCGGGGGGCATCGCCAATATCGGTTTCGTGATCGGCGAAGAAAGCATCGCGGTCATCGACAGCGGCGGCAGCTTTCTGGACGGCGCACGCCTGCGGGCCGCGATCAGACTGCGCAGCGACCTGCCGATCCGTTACGTCATCAACACCCATGTCCATCCGGATCATATTTTCGGCAACGCCGCCTTCCTGCAGGATGCTCCCAGCTTTATCGGCCATCGAGATCTGGCGCGGGCAATGCAGGCGCGCGGCGCACATTACCTGGAAGCCAACAAGCTCTTGCTCGACCCCGCAGCCTTCGACGGCACGGAAGTCATTCCGCCTTCGCAAGTGGTCGAGACTCAGTCCGTGCTGGATCTCGGCGGACGGCGTCTGATCCTGGACGCCCATCAAACCGCCCACACTGATGCCGATTTGACGGTCCTGGACGAGACCACCGGCACGCTCTGGACCGGCGACCTGCTGTTTCAGAAACATCTGCCGGTGGTGGACGGACGTCTGAAGGGCTGGCTTGAAGTGATGGATAAGCTCGAGGCGCTGCCGGCGGCCCGCGCGGTGCCCGGGCACGGTCCGGTCTCCCTGCCCTGGCCCGAAGCGCTGGCGCCGCAGCGGGCCTATCTGACCAAGCTGGCGGCGGATCTGCGCGGCCTGATCGCGGAGGGAAAAACCATGCGCCATGCCTCCGGGCAGGCCGGACAGTCGGAGAAAGACAAGTGGCTGCTGTTCGAAGAATTCAACACGCGCAATGCGACGGCGGGCTTTGCCGAACTGGAATGGGAATAACGCAACCCTGAGTAAGCTGGCCTTGGCCTCCCACGCCTGAAGGGTGACGAAAGAAGAGAATTGGCATAGAATAGAGACCGCTTCGCAAGAGAGCGGTCCAGCGGATGGAGCGAAGACATGAGCGGTTTTAATCCTTTAAACGCAAAAATCACGCGGCGGCGCGTGGCGTCTCTCGCGCTGGGCGCAGGCGCTCTTTTGGCGGCCCGGCCCGTCTTTGCCGCCGAAGACAGCTGGACGGATCTCAAGGAAGAGATCTTCGGAGACCAGCCGATTCTGGACGGCACGGACTGGGTGCGGCTCGAAGCGCCCTACCGTGCCCACGACGCCGCCGTGGTGCCGATCGACATCGCCGCGCTGCGCCCGCAGGAAAAAGACCGTTTTATCAAGACCATTACCCTGGTGATCGACGAGAACCCGGCGCCGGTCGCGGCTGTATTTCACCTGGGCAAATCCATTGGTCTGGCCTCCCTCTCAACCAGGGTCCGGGTCAATGCCTATTCCCATGTCCGCGCCATCGCGGAGGCAAACGACGGTCAGCTCTATATGGTCAGCCGCTTCGTAAAGGCCTCGGGCGGCTGCTCGGCGCCAGCCACCAAGGATCCGGATGAGGCCCTGGCGAGCATGGGCAAAATGAAGCTGCGGCAGTTCTCCGCTCCCGCAAGCGCAACAGCCACCAAACCGGCGATGAGCGAGCTGCGCGAGGCGCAGATCATGATCCGCCACCCGAATCATTCCGGCCTGCAGATGGATCAGCTGACCCGCTACTTTGTGCCCGCCCACTATGTCAGTGACATCGAAGTGCGCCAGGGCGACGAGGTGATCCTCGCGGTCGAAGGCGCTATCTCACTCAGCGAAGATCCCTCGATCCGCTTTCACTACCTGCCGAACGGCAGCAGCCAGATCAATGTCGTGATCGAAGACACCGAAGACCAGGTTTTCACAAAGTCCTGGGATATCGAATCCGCGCAATCGGGATCGTAAAGCAGCAAAAGCGTATAACCGGCGGGATCGTAAACCGGGAGAATCGCAAGATCGGGGACCGTAAAACCGATAGACCGGGCAGGTTTCAGAAGCAGCGGATCTCCGCTTCCGCCTGGGCGCGTTTCAGGTCGGACACCGCGTTCTTGAATTCGACACCTGCGCGAAAGACCGTGCCTTTCTCGCCGCCAAGATGACGAAGCCGCAGCACGGTCTCGGCCTCGACATAACGCTCGTAGGGCAGGAGCGATGCAATGACGTCGATGCTGCAGGAACAGCGCTCGAGCACCTGGCGGCTCTGGCCGTTGCTCGACATGCAGGCGAACACATAATCGGCCCGCGTGGCAGTGCTGTAGTCGTTGGTAATATCATGCGCGCGGGCCGACTGCCCGCCCAGGGGAGACAGCATCAGGGGGGACAGCAGAAGTATCATTGAGAGAGCGGCTGGGGTCAGGCTTTTGGTCATCTCGACTCCTCGCTGTTTGACGGGGCTGTTTGACGGGGCTGTTTAACTGGGCTGTTTGATGGGCGTTGCGGGCTTTCTCTCGGGCCGCTGAAGGGCGGGCCGTTTTTAGGGTCTGGTCACCTTTAACAGCTAGAAAAGTGATAGCAAGACCGCTGAACGGGAGCAATTGTGCCAATGAACAATAGGGGGGCTGGCATGCGCGCGGCAAGACAGCTGTTTGCGACCGGTCACAGCATGACGGGATCCGGACTTTGACCCGGCTGGCTGAAATCGTGGCCGAGCTGATGCTCTTTGCACAGGCTTTTACAGGCTACGCGCCGGTGGAACGTCCGCCGGAAGTCGCTTTCGTGCCGCAGAGCGAGCTTCAACAGCGCGCTTGCGACAATCCCTGCCAGGTTTTCGGCTGGCATCCTTACGGCAGCAACATCGTCTATCTCGATGACCGCATGGACCCGGTCCGGGATCTGAAGGACCGCGGCGTCCTGTTGCATGAACTGGTCCATTATCTGCAGCAGGAAAACCAGGCTTTCGATGCCGAGACCGCCTGCCTGTCCTGGGCCTACCGCGAGCAGGAGGCCTACCGCGTTCAGGGCGCCTGGCTGACCCGGAACAACGTCTTTACGTCGCTCTATTCCAACGCCCGCCCGCCCTGGTTCGGTGTCTGCAACAATCAAACAAAGCCCGAGTCGCCTCGCGATCCATCATCTGGAGACCCGTCATCTGTGGACCCGTCATCTGTGGACCCGTCATCTAGGGAACGGCCTACGGATAGCGGATAGCATGCGGGTTTGAGGCTGCTGCCCGGACCGCCGGCAGGTTCCGGCAGTGGAACCTGAACGTGAAACCCGGACGCCGGTCATGTGATACGAAAGTCTTATGCGGCAATCGCCGAAGGTATGGATAAACTGTCCCAGCAAGCAAGACTGTTGCAAAAGCCCTGCCCATACTTCAACCTTCACAGGCGGTTTATATAACTGTTTGATGGGTTTACGCGAAGTTGCAGGCAGGTTTACACCAGTGGGCGATCGCACGAATTTCAAAGATCCGCGCGGCCTTGCACCATACGCGCTGAAGGATCGCCCCATCGACGATAAGAGGCCCCTGGAGGCGTTAACTCGACCCGAGAGGCGTTAATTCGAAAGGTCTCACCGACTGCCGATCCGGTCCATTCCGGGCGGACGGAACAAGAAACCAAGATTGGACCAGCGCGCATGCCGAGCTGGAACAAACTATGCAAAAAATTCTGATCGTCGACGATCATCCGCTTTTCCGTGAAGCTGTCTGCAGCTCGATCAGGCAGGCCTTCGATGACGCAGAGGTGCTGGAAGCCCGGAACCTGCAGGAGACGGTCGAGGCCATCTCCGACAACAGCGACATCGATCTGGTTCTGCTCGATCTGAACATTCCCGACACCACAGGCTTCAACGGCCTGCTGACGATCCGCACCCAGCACCCGAAGCTGCCCGTGGTCGTGGTCTCCGGCAATGACGACCGGCGGATCGTAGCCGAGGCTCTGAGCTACGGCGTGGTCGGTTTCATTCCGAAATCCTCGCCCAAATCCATGCTGAAGGAAGCCATCCTGGAGACCCTGGCCGGCGGCGTTTTCCTGCCCCCGAGTTACCAGCGCGACGGGGAAGATGCCGAAAGCACAGCGGGCAGCAACGGTGATCTCGCAAAGCAGCTCTCAACCCTGACCCCGCAACAGTTCCGCGTGCTGCGGATGCTGAGCGAAGGCAAGCTGAACAAACAGATCGCCTATGAACTGAGCGTCGGCGAGACCACGGTCAAAGCCCATGTCTCGGCAATCCTGCGCAAGCTCAAGGTCTACAGCCGCACCCAGGCGGTGATCAAGGCACAGAACATCGAGTTCGAAAACATCCTGGCCGCCGACGAGGAGAGCTAGGGCGATTCGCATTTAAAGTGCCCCGAAATTTAAAGTGCCTCGAAAATCGCTGCCTCTCAATCAGCAGAGCGCTGAGTTCAAACGCAAATTCTGAGAAGCTTTGGAGCAGGAAAGACGCAAACCGCTTTAGCCGGGAGTTAGAACTCCGCTAAGCCCCGAGGCCTCTCCGATCCGTCCGCCGGTTGCCGCCAATATCTTGCCCAGAACCTTCTGCGTGTTATAATGTTTGTAATAACATTTGGAAAACACGCTTATGACGAAGTTAAAGGTACGCGCAGTCGGCAATTCCCTCGGGCTTGTTCTGCCCAAGGAAACCCTGACACGGCTCAACCTGAGAGACGGCGATCATCTTCACTTGACGGAAGCGCCGGACGGATCGATGCGGATCACTCCCTATGACCCGGAGTTCGAGGAGCAGATGCGTGCCGCGAAAGAGGGCATGGGCAAGTATCGCAACACCCTGCGTGAACTCTCCAAGTGAGCGAACCTGTCTGGTTGCAGCGTGCCGTCATCGACGCCATGCACGACATGTTGCTGGCCGAGCACGGCGGACCTTCAGGTTTGCGCGACGAGGGTCTGCTGGAATCGGCACTGGCCCGTCCCAAAAACCTTTACGGCTATGGCGAGGCTGATCTCCATGCTTTAGCCGCATCCTACGCTTTCGGTATCGTGAAGAACCATCCCTTCATGGATGGGAACAAGCGAACGGCTTTTCTTTCGGCCTACGTCTTTTTGCGAAGGAACGCTTTTCAACTCTCCGCAGACGAGGTGGCGGCCACTGAAGCCGTTCTGGCTTTGGCATCAAGTGAGATGACCGAAGCAGACTTCGCTGCATGGCTGCGCGAGAATTCGCAACCTTCATAGAAAAGTTGCCCCTTACTAAGCCAGAAGGTGCGACATCAGGGAGCGGAGTTCCGCCGGTTTCACGGGCTTCTGCAGCAGTTCGAAACCGGCGTCTTTCACCTCCAGCCGAACGGCGGAGGTGTGGTCGGCGGTGACGATGATGCCCGGCACCGGCGCGCGGCAATGGCGGCGGACTTCGGAGATGGCGTCGATGCCCGTGCGGCCGTCGTCAAGATGGTAATCGGCGATGATGAGATCCGGCGTGACCTGTTCATCGGCCATCATCCTGCTGGCTTCCACACCGTCATGTGCGCCGATCACATGGCAGGACCAGCGCTGCAGCAGCGCAGCCATGGCTTCCAGATTGTCCAAATCATTCTCGACAAAAATCACAGTGGCGTTGCCGAGCCCGTAGTTCTTATGCAATGCCGGGGTCAGCTCCATGGTGTTCAGGCCATTGGCCTTGCCGTAGGGCACTTCCACCGCAAACATCGAACCCTGTCCCGCCCGAGAGTGCAGCTTCAGGGGATGGTTCAGAATGCGCGCGGACCGCTTGGCGATCGCGAGTCCCAGGCCGAAGCCGGTGTCCACGTCGGAATCCGGGTGCACGAAACGCTGGAACTCCTCGAACACAGCACGCTGATGCTCTTCGCGGATGCCCGGCCCCGTATCCCAGATCTCGATGGAAAGGCTCTTGGCCTTGCGCCGGCAGCCGAGCAGCACCTGACCGCTTGACGTGTAGCGCACTGCATTGCTGACGAAGTTCTGCAGGATCCTGCGCAGCAGCAGCATGTCGCTCTTGATCACCACATGGCTGGGCACAACCCGGAAGGAGAGGCCCTTGTTTTCCGCCAGAAGCGCGAACTCGCTGGCCAGGGCCTCGAGCAGAATATCGACCGGAAACTCGCGCCACTCCGGCGTCACCGTTCCGGTATCCAGCTTGGAAATATCGAACAGGGCTTTCAAGAGACCGTCGACCGATTCGAGGGCCGTGTAGACCCGTTCGGTCAGACGGTTGACCTCGGCGGAGGGATCGGAATCGAGCAGTGCCGATACGAAAAGCCGGGCCGCGTTGAGGGGCTGCAGCAGGTCGTGACTGGCCGCGGCGAGGAACTTGGTCTTGCTGAGGTTGGCCTCCTCTGCCATGGCCTTGGCGAGCGTGAGCTGTTCGTTGAGTTCCGTGAGCTCCGCCGTCCGCTCCTGCACCCGGACCTCAAGTGTCTCCTTGGCTTCCTCCAGCACTTTGGCGGTGCGGCGCTGCTCGGTGACGTCCGTGTAGGTGGAGACGAAGCCGCCATCCGGAATGGCGTTGCGGCGCACTTCGATCACCACCCCGTCGCGGCGGTGGTACTCAGCGCGGAAAGGCTGTGCGCCGCCCTCGTAGCGCAGCCAGTCGATCAGGTCCGTGACCATGTCGGTGTCGGGAAAAGCCCGTTTGACCTCGGGCGACCCCAGGATCTGGTCGAAGCGCATGCTCTCGCGCACCATCGAGGGCGAAAGGCCGGTCAGCCAGGCGAAGTGCTTGTTCCAATAGGCAAGCTGATGGCGGTGGTCGAAAACCGAAACGCCTTGTGCAAGGTTGTCCAGCGTCGCCGTGAGCTGGATCGACTTTTCTTCCAGCTCCCGTTCGCGCCGCTGCGACTCGACTTTCTTGATCTCCGTGACGTCGGTGTAAATCCCCACCGTACCGTTCTTGGTCGGACGCTCGCTGACCTGGATCCAACGGCCGTTTGCCAGCGACAAGAGAACGGTATCGCTGGGATTACGGTGTTGATGGAGCCGTTGCTCGATCCAGGTCTCATGATCGCTTTTGGGGATTGCCAGGGCGCCGTGCTCGAGAATGCTGCGCAGGAAAGCCTCAAAGGTCATCCCCGGCACGATCTCGTGCTCCACATCGGGATAGAAGGCCCGGAACTTGGAGTTGGACTGCACCAGGCGGTCGTCCGCGTCGAAGAGCGTAAAGCCCTCGGAAAGCGAGTCGATGGCGTCGGTCAGGCGCGTCCGGGCGGTTTCCGCCTCTTCATTGGCGTTGGTGAGCGCGGCGTTGGACTGTTCGAGGTTGCTGAGCGCATTGTTCAGTTCCTCGGTGCGGTCGCGCACCTGGTTTTCCAGCAGGATCGCCGTTTGAAACAGCGAAAAGGAATTGCCGTGGTAATCGATGCTGCGCTCGACGCGCTTCATCAGGGCATCGTTGATTTTCGTCAGGCGCGTAACCTGCTGCTCGAGCTCTTCAATCCGCGTCGCCGGATTGCGGCGCTGGTCGAGCGATTCCACCTGAGCGGCGGTCAGACCGGACGGGCGGTCAGGCTCTCGCTTCGGTTTGGCTTCTGCGGGCGGGTCGCTATCCTGAATCGACATCAGTCTGCCTCAAGTCCAATCGCGACTGCAGTGAAGGTCTGGTTCACATGCATCGAATGATATTGTTCGCCGTAGGTGCTAAATCCAATCACCTTGTTGCCGAGCAGAATCTCCGAAATCGCCGATTTCACCTCCTTCCGCTCCATCTCCAGGCGCCGCAGGATACAGTCGCAACCGATAATCACCTGAATATTGTTGAGCGAAGAGCGGAGCTCGTCGAACTGGCTCGCCAGATCCTGGACGATGTCGCCGCTTTCGGCCACGGTCAGGACGATGCCCTCATCGATGGCGCAGAGAAAACTCAGACTGTCGTCCTCGTTCACCCGCTGGATCGAGCGTACATGATATTCGCCCCCAACGCGCACCACCAGGGGATGCGCCGCAAAAACCAGAGGATTGAGCTCCTCCTTGGGCAGGCCGATCACCCGCGCATACTCGCGGGCGGCCGGGACTGCGTTCAGTTCCTCCACGCGCCGGTCGCTGCCCGCGGCGGTCACCACCATCTTCTTGCCGGTGCTGCTGAAGTGTTCGGTCTTGAAGATCTTGAAGGGATGCTTGGTGTGCACCAGCAGGAGCGCGGCGGAAGCGCTGTGGAACCGGCCGTTCTGAAAGACGTAGGACGCTACGTAGGAGAGATCGTCGCCCGCGGAGCCGCCCAACAGCGGAATGTCCCCAAGCGCATTGAAAACGGAGGATGCGACCTGTTCTTCCTGCTGGGACATGCCATCGATCATGACGAAGGCGAAGGTGGTGCCGGGCGCGCGGTCGGGTACTTTCTGGTCCAAGCGCGCAATCGCGCCCTGGACCACCTCCCGCACCGTCGCAATGCTCAGGTCCTTCAGGTTTCCGATCACCTCGGACACAGCGGTAAAATCGGGCGCGGAAAATCCAACGCCGGTGATGCTGCCTTCGATGTAACCGCGCGGGGTAATCTCGCCAGCAGTGGTGCAGCCCACCAGATGCACGTCACCGAAAAGTGCGTTTAACTCCGCGCCCAGCTCGGCCAGATTGTACTGAGGCGAGCAGAAAAACAGAACCGTGTCGAGATCCGGATGCTTGACCGCTTCGAAGAATTCACGTGCCGCGGTCACGGCGTCCTGAGCACAAGACACACCCGTCGTAATCTGCGCCGTCTCCTTTGCCAACTCCCCTGGAGCTGCCGGATACATAGCTGTCTCCCCGTTGCTGCTCCAGGCAGCATATGCACTGCGGGAACTGCTGATTTTTCTTCATTTTCTTTTGATCCTGCCTCTTCTGTCGCCAGAAATAAAGCACGTTGGCAAAGAGCTTGAATTGCTGCGACGCAATATAAACCCGACGGCGCGCGGCAGATCACGTCGCGGTGATAGAATCCAATCACCTCTTTAAATCAAGAAGATAGACACCACTTCTTGGTAACGTCGCGGTCCTGGATTGCAGGTAAAACGACGCGCTGGATCCTGCTTGCAGGACGGGAAACTCTATCCTGTTTGACCAAGGGAAAAGGCGCGTAGTTTGGAATCTTTCAAGACTAAGACTTTAGTAGGGTGGGCGCGCAACGAGCGACTCGCTACCATGGTGCCCGTTGCAGCTATCCGCTCGCGGTTTACTGCAAATTCTAGCGGTGGAATTTGTTTGCGTCGCGAGACGATCATCCAGAGCACCGCCCGTCGACCAACCTGTTCTGAGGAGAAAATAATGAGCTGGGCAACCCCAAAAGTCATCGAGATCTCCGTCGGTATGGAAATCAACTGCTACGCTTGCGCGGAGCTTTGAAACGATACTTCCAGATCGTTGTTTGAAGAGCCGGGTGCAGCTTCCGATCTTTCGGATTAAACGCTCCCGGCTTTTTCTTTTCGATAACGAGAGTCCATAGGTTTCAAGGAGAGTTGCTTTGCTTCGCGTGCTGGTGCTTGGGGCTGCGGCCGGTGGCGGTTTTCCGCAATGGAACAGCAACAACGAAGCATCGCAGCGCGCCCGCCGCGGCGATCCCGCGGCGCGGCCGTCCAGCCAGTCTTCGGTCGCGGTCTCGGCCGACGGCGAAAACTGGGTGCTCTTTAACGCCTCGCCGGATATCCGCCAGCAGATCAACGATAATCCCCAAATGCATCCTCAGGCAGGCGTCCGGCACAGTCCTATCGCCGCCGTCGTGCTGACCAACGGTGACGTCGACCACGTTGCCGGGCTGCTGACCCTGCGTGAACGCTACCCGCTGGCCATCTATGCAACGAGCCGGGTCCTTGACGTTCTCAGCGCCAACTCGATTTTCAACGTGCTCAACCCCGAATTCGTCGACCGGCGCTCCATCGTGCTGGACCGGGGTTTCGAGCCGAGAAAGAAGGACGGCAGCGGCACGGGACTGCGCATCGTACCCTTTGCCGTACCCGGCAAGGTCGCGCTCTATCTGGAAAACGAATCCGCCGGCAGCAACTTTGGAACCGTCGAGGAAGACACCATCGCGCTGCGCGTCGAAGATCGCGAAAGCGGCAAGTACTTCCTGTATGTACCTGCTTGCGCCAAGCTTTCCAGCGCACTTACAAACCAACTGGATGGCGCCTCTCTGTTGCTGTTCGACGGCACCCTCTGGCAGGACGACGAAATGCCGCTGCAGGGCGCCGGCAGCAAGACCGGGCAACGCATGGGTCACATGAGCCTCTCCGGTCCCGAAGGAACGCTTGCGGCTTTTGCGGAGAGCCCGGTCGAACGCAAGGTTCTCATTCATATCAACAATACCAATCCGATCCTGCTGTCCGATTCGCCCGAGCGCGCGGCGGTGGAAGACGCGGGCTGGCAGGTCGCTTACGACGGCATGGAGATCACCCTATGAACGCCATCGCTGAAGCCACGAGGCCACCGAAAACCTCATCCCGGAGTTTTGATCCCGGTGAATTTCTGGATGCGGAGACGTTTGAAGGCCGCCTGCGCCGGATCGGCGCCGAGCGCTATCACAACCTGCATCCCTTTCACAAACTGCTGCACTCCGGCGGCTGCAGCCACGCCCAGGTGCAGGCCTGGGTCCTCAACCGCTTCTACTATCAAAGCCGGATTCCGCTGAAGGATGCGTCCCTGCTGTCACGGGCGGAAGATCTGGATCTGCGCCGGGAATGGCGGCAGCGGATCGAGGACCACGACGGGCATGCGGGCAACGAAGGCGGCATCGAGCGCTGGTTCGTGCTTGCCGAGGCCGTCGGACTGGATCGCGATTACGTGGCCTCGACCGATGGCATTCTGCCTGCCACAAAATTCGCTGTGGAGGCCTACGTGCGCTTCGTGCGCGAGAAGTCGCTGCTGGAAGCCGTGGCGTCGTCCCTGACCGAACTCTTTGCGCCGAAAATCCATGAAGAACGGATCGCCGGGTTGCTGGAGCATTACGACTTCGCCAACGACCGCACCATCGCCTATTTCACCAACCGTCTGAACGAGGCCCCGAAGGACGTGAAGTTCGGTCTGGCCTACGTCATCCGCGAAGCGCGCAGCCGCGAACAGCAGGAACAGGTCATGGCCGCTCTGCGCTTCAAGACCGATGTACTCTGGGCGCAGCTGGACGCCCTCTATCACGCCTATGTGGCACCGGGACATATCCCGCCCGGCGCTTTCGTGCCGGAAGGGCACAGCGGCGAAACGCACCACCGGGTCGGCCAGTTCGAGGAATCGACCCCATGACCGTCGAACGGATCGAGATTACGGAAACGTCGGTTCCGGCACTGCCGCGCGGTGTCAAACTGCGCTTCGACAAACAACGCGATCAATGGGTCCTGCTGGCGCCCGAGCGCCTCTTCGTGCTCGACAACATTGCCCTGGAGATCGTCAAGCGCTGCAAGGGCGAGGCGAACATCGACGCCATCGCCGAGGATCTTGCCAAGAACTTTTCCGCCCCCAAGGATGTGGTTCTGAAAGACGTGATCGCCCTGCTGCAGGATCTGAGCGACAAACGGATCTTGACGGCATGACCAGCCAGTCCCCAGCTACCGCGCCCGATATCAAACCCGGCACCGCCCCCGCCTTTCCCCTGGCGATCCTGGCTGAGCTGACCCATCGCTGCCCGCTGCAATGCCCCTATTGCTCAAACCCCGTCGCTCTGGAAGCGGCCAGCGCCGAACTGGATACGCAGACCTGGTTGAAGGCCATCGAAGAAGCCGCGGATCTGGGCGCCTTGCAGATTCATCTCTCCGGGGGAGAGCCGACCAGCCGCAAGGATCTGGAGCTTCTGATCGCCAAGGCCAACGAGGTGGGCCTCTACAGCAACCTGATCACGGCAGGCGTTCTGGTCGGTGAGGATCGCCTGAACAGCCTCTCCGATGCCGGGCTGGATCACGTTCAGCTCTCGTTCCAGGATAGCGAGGCCGCGGGTTGCGACCGCATCGGCGGCTTTAAGGGCGGTTTTGAAAAGAAACTCGCGTTCGCCGATTCAGTCAACGCTCTGGGCATTCCGCTCACCGTGAACATGGTCGTGCACCGGCAAAACCTGGGCAACCTGGAGAGCATGCTGGAACTGGCGGTGAAGCTCTCGGCACGCCGGGTTGAGATCGCCCATGTGCAGTATTACGGCTGGGCTTATGTCAACCGCGCCGCACTCATGCCGACGCGTGAGCAACTGGAGCGCGCCACCGAGATCGTCGAGGCCGCGCGTGAAGACCTGAAGGGCATCCTGGTCATCGATTATGTGGTGCCCGACTACTACGCCCAGCGCCCGAAATCCTGCATGGGCGGCTGGGGCCAGCAGTTCCTGAATATCTCGCCGGCGGGCAAGGTGCTGCCCTGCCATGCGGCGGAGTCCATCACCTCGCTCTCCTTCGACCGCTTTCCGGAGAAAAGCCTGCGGGAGATCTGGGAAAGCTCGGAAGCCTTCCTGAAGTACCGGGGCACCGACTGGATGCCCGAACCCTGCCGGGGCTGCGAACGGCGGGAAATCGATTGGGGCGGCTGCCGCTGCCAGGCCTTCGCCATCACCGGCTCGGCGGACAATGTGGACCCCGCCTGCGTCCTCTCGCCGGATCACGCCCTGCTGCAGGCCCTGGCGGAAGAAGACTCCCATGGGCAGAGCGATGATTTCCTCTATCGGACGCGGCGGGCGGGATTGGAGCTGGAGGGCGCCTAGCTCCTGAACTTTGCCCCTGATACCAGTGCGAAGACTTCAGCTCAGCCGGTCGCTTAGCTGGCCTTAAACCGCATCTGGTGGCCCGATGGAACCCGGATTATGACAATGACGGCGACGCGGGACTTTGTTGCCTTTCACTGTGGCGCCGCCAATGGCCCCTTAGTGTAAGCTGCGGAGAAGGCATTTCTCCGCAGCTGTATGTGATCAGGCATCGATGAACGCCAACAGATCAGCGTTCACGAGGTCCGGGTGCGTGGCAAAGAACCCGTGGGATAGGCCGTCATAGACCTTCAGCGTCCCGTCCTTCAGAAGCTTCACAGCTTTCTCAGCCGAGTTCGCAATCGGTACCACCTGGTCGTCGGCGCCATGCATCACCAGAACTGGTACCTCAATTGCCTTGAGATCCTCCGTCTGATCGGTCTCAGAAAAGACTTCTATGCACTGATATTGCGCGGAAGCGCTGCCCATCATGCCCTGACGCCACCAGTTCTGGATCTGGCCTTGGCTGACCTCGGCGCCCTCGCGGTTGAAACCGAAGAATGGACCCGATGGTACATCAAGATAGAACTGGGCACGGTTTGCGGCCAGTGCGGAACGGAATCCGTCAAAGACCTCCATCGGAATGCCACCAGGGTTCGCGTCCGTCTGCAGCATCAGCGGCGGGATCGCCCCAAGCAACGCTGCCTTGGCAACGCGCCCGGGCTCGGCGCGAGCGACATAACGTGCGGCTTCGCCGCCGCCGGTGGAGTGGCCAACGTGTACTGCATTCCTCAAGTTCAGATGTGTGACCAACTCGGCCACATCGGCTGCGTAGGTATCCATGTCGTGGCCGATATCGGTCTGGCTGGACCGGCCGTGTCCGCGCCGGTCATGGGCGATGACCCGGTATCCTTTGGAGGCGAAGAACAGCATCTGGGTGTCCCAGTCATCGCTGGAAAGCGGCCAGCCGTGATGGAAAACAATGGGTTGGGCGTCCCTTGCCCCCCAGTCTTTGTAGAAGATTTCGGTTCCGTCGGCGGTTGTGAAGGTAGACATCTCCTGAGTTCCTTTCTGTTCGGGTTGCGCTTGGGGTTGGGCTTGAGCGAACGCGAGAGGCGCGAAGAGTATGGCGGCTGACGCCGCAGCACCGGTCAGCAGCACCTCTCGTCGGCTTGGTTCGGGTTGGTTTTGAGCGCGTGTCGTCATGGGCGTACCTTTCTCGGTTCGTCGTCAGGCGGCGACTTGCACCACCATCTCGACCTCGATTTGAAGGTCCGGGCTTGCGAGGGCCTGAACGCCGATGCCCGTCAGACTTGGCTGGGCACCACCCAGAAACCGGATGATTTCGGTCATCGCGATCTCTTGCGTTTCGGAGCTCAGGTCGGTCATGTAGACGCGCATCTGAACGATAGCGTCGGGCGTCGCCTGAAGCGCGGCCAGGGCACTTTGCAGATTTTCGACCACGATTGCGGTTTGCTCGGCCAGCGATGCCGGAGCTGCGGCACCATCGGGGCGCCAAGCCACCTGACCGGACACGAAGGCCATGGCTCCCGGGTGTGCGATGGATATCTGGGAGTAGCCGACCTTGCCAGCATCCGGCAAGGCGGGTGGGTTCATACGATCAATAGAGACGGACATGTGCTTCTCCTTTCATTGATTGCCACGCCAAAATATTTAACCGCAACAATTGGCGAATAGGTTTCGCTTCAGCTGCGATTTAAATGCTACAAAGAGAGCGTCATGATCGGATCGAAGGTGAACGACATATTTGTCTTTCTGTCGGTCGTCGAAACCGGAAGTTTCGTGGCTGGCGGCAAGACATTCGGCTTGTCGCGCTCTACCGCTGGAAAAGCGGTTGCGCGCCTGGAGGAGGCGTATGGCGTGCGGCTTTTGAACCGGACCACGCGTGCGCTTGACCTGACCGAGGAAGGGCGCAGCCTCTACGAGCACGGACAGGCCGTCCGCGCGGCGGTCAAGGCCGCCGATGACAGTGTCGCGGGCGATCCCACCACACCGCGCGGAACGCTGAGGATCACAGCACCTGATGGCCTTGGACGCCGCCTGCTACTGCCGACGGTCTACCGTTATCTTGAGCTTTGGCCACAAACGCAAATCGAGATGAGTTTTTCTGACCGGGTCGATAACGTTGTCGAGACGGGTTTCGACCTCTCTATCCGCATTGCCGTGAACTCCCCCGAACAAGGCTTCGTCGTCCGCACCTTGCTAAGAAGTGAGGCACTGCTCTGTGCTGCTCCGTCCTATTTCGAGGCACGCGAAAGGCCATTGAACGCGGAGCAATTGAGCAATCACGACCTCCTGATGTTCGCAAGCGGACATGAGCGGCAAGGATGGATTTTGCAGGAGGAAGACGGGACCGCGTTCCGCGCCCAAGGGCACGTTCGCCTGAGATGCGACAGCGGCGAAGCCTTGCGCGAAGCAGCACTGGCCGGGCGCGGCATCGCGCTATTGACGCAGATCATGATAGGCGAGGACATTGCGAAGGGCCGCCTTGAGCACGTTCTGCCGCGGGTGACGTTCGGCAAGGTGCCCATCGTCGCGCTCTATCCACACAGGCGCCTTCTGGACGCGCGGGTCCGCCGCTTCATCGACATGCTAAGCGATGACCTCAGGAAACGGCGCATTGGCTGCGGTGCAGAAATCCTTGACTAAGGGCTCAAAGCAGCCGTTCGAAGATTTTCAACCCTTCTGCAGTTTGTAACTCCTGCCCCACCCCGATTCAGCCCCAACAATCAGACGCCCCACCAAAGCCGCGCTTTCCTAGCCACCCGGACGAAAGTTCAGTTGATCGACCCAACGATCTCAGGACGGGAATCCGGTCGACGCCTGTAACGAGTAAAAAGCAAATAGAGACCATGACCGCTAAGCGCAGGATCTCCGGTGAGTGCTTAACTCCTGTCGGCTTAAAGCTAAATCAGGCCAGAGAACCTGGGCGGTTGTCCTGGTCGGGCCGAAGGAAGTCATCACAACCGGCAGTCCGACAAGCCGTTCCAGCTCTGCCGGAATTGACCTTGTCATGACCCGGTGTTCCTGATCGTTGGTAAAGAACGTCGCCGCCTCCGGTATTTGATCGAGACAGGTCACAGCGATACCCGCTTCGACCCGGATGCCGGTTCCCTCTGCCAGAGAGATGTCTCTCCTGATCGTCTCTCTCAGCAGGTCCAGATCAAGAGGCGCTTCGCGGATCCTACCTTGCCAGTCATTGGTGACATTGGTCAGATCGATAATGTCCGCCCAGTCGACCTTCCCGAGGCCGCTGGTGCCTGGCTCCTCGTAAGGTAAGGGACCTGCGCCATGTCGCGTTGCATAGGGCCGCGTGACATAGGCCGCCTTGATCGTCTGAATCTGCGCCTCCGTTGCAATGGTCAGCATGTTCCGGATCCCGGTGTAAGCCCGGGTCACATAGGGAAAGACGCCGAAGTCCATATCCAACTGAAGTCCCTGCGCCCCCTCGAAGAGAACGGCATCAGAATCGATGAGGTCTGCATCAGGGCGGACTTCGACTTGTTGCGTAAAATTGCGGCAATCCGCGAGGAAGGTGCCGATCAGTTCGGTGCGTCCGGTCAGAACTTCCCTAAGCTGACTTTTTTCCGGATCGATGCCCAGGACCTCCAGCCGCCTCGGGACCCATTCATCTCGAATCCGTTCGAGCTTCTCGCGCAGATCCCTTTGCCAGAGATCGGCGGCAGATAGCGGCCAGCCCTTTTCCCGACGCTCGATCGTCTCACCGATACCAAGCCCGCAGGAACCGTGACGCCCCACAGCACGCTTGATCTCGAGTGCCTGGTTGATCGCCATGTCCCATGGGGTCGTAACCGGTGCCCGAGGATCGATCGTGATCCTGCTCGGCCGTGCCCCCAGGCTCTTGAGATCATCAATCTCTTTCTGCGAAACCATGGGGTGCGCAATAAAGAACTGAGACAGGTGCGTCGCCGCCCCCACAAAGCTTCCAGAACCAACATGATGGAAGACATGCCGTCCGCCCTCCGGACGCTCCACGCCGTGCCCGGCTTGCGCACCGCCGTTGGAACGAACCACGGTTACCTCGCGCCCCCTTTCGACAAGGCGCGAGGCGATCGCGTCTACCGACAGTCCCTTTCCTTCATCGCCCCAGTTGGCGCCGATGACGGCATAGGCTTCTTTCGACATTTGATGAATCCTTTCTGGCATAAGACATCTCGGCAGACGCGGTCGGCAGACGCGGGTCGAGTTTCAGTCGAGGAACCGAAGTCCGGCGGTCTGGCCAGCCGGCGCCGGCACCCCTTTGAGCGCGTTCGCGACAAGCATCGCCTTCGATCCCGACCAGCTTGCGGCGACGTCCGGCGCGTGCGCGCCTTCATTCACCTGGATGAGCGAGACGACCGTCTCGGCAAGAGCATCGACGCTTTCCAACTGAATGGTCCTTTCGGGAAGCAGGGGCCGCCAGCTGTTCAGGACGTCGGCGAGCCTGATGCTCGCGTAGCCTTCGTTGACCAAAACGATGTGGTAAATCTCCCAGTTTCTCTGGGCCATCGTCATGATCTCCTGGGCGGAGAGATCCCGCTCCGCCGGGATGCCGAGGAATCTCTTGATCTGATCCTTCATCGCTCCGTCGAGGACGGGCTCGTCACCAATCGTGAAGAGATATCCTTTTCGGCCGCGCTTTTCGAAGGCATCTGCCGAGACCTTCATGGCCGCGAACAGGTGCGCGAGCATATAGGACTCACCGCCATTGCCGCCGCCGCCGCCTTCCAGCCAGAGTTCGCGGGCCTGCTGCGCAACGCGGATGTCCGCTTCGAACTGCGTCACCTGGAGTGGCGCCCGGTCGCAACAGGCGTCACCGATGGCCATCATCATGACGTGTGGGTCGGCCACGGGTTTGCGATCATAGATCTCCGTCGCGAGGGTGTTGAGGCCGTCCCGCATCAGTTGCTCGGCGACCATTCCCATGGATCCGGTGACGTCTCCGGCCAAAATGATTGGCGTGGACTTTGGGTTGTCATCGCTGTCGCGGCTTTCACGAAGCGTGATCTTCGCCGGGTCGTAAGCGTCCTGCATCCTGGTCGATGTGAAGATCGCTCCGCGGCTTCTGCCAGAAACTGTGGCCGCACTGTAACTGGCCCATGCGCTGGCATTCCATCTTCCATTTCCCATTTTGATCTCCTCTGGCTTGCGATTTATACAATCATAATAACTAGCAATATGCAATTTGCAAGTTACAAATTATAAGGCAGCCAAAATTCATGTAAAGCCCTGTTAAGAAACAAAAAAAGACAGATCTCGAATGACTGCTTCAGGTTTTCAAATGAGGTAGCACCTCACGCCGCAGGATAGACGTCCGCGGCTTCAACGAGATACTCGACGAATTTGCGCCTGCCCCAGCCGTTCTCGAGAGCGAATTGCCACCGGGCATAGTCGTCGATCGCGGTTTTCGCAGGAGAACCGTTAATCCACGCCGAAATTGTGGTCGGCAAAGCGAAGACAGCACCGTTGGTTCCCGTTGGGTCTGCAAGAGACTCTCGCAGAGTCTTACGTACCAGCTCCCTGTCACAACGCGTATCGATCGGCTCGTGCTTGAGCGCAAGCCGCGGCAAAAGACTAAGGGTTCGCGCCGGCAGAGCGAGCGGCCGCTCGCCGACTGTCGTAGCGAAAGCCCATCCCGCTGCCAGTCGAACCCTGTGGCGTTCGGGGTCAATAAGGATGTTCTCCGGAGCGATTGCGCCATGCACCAGACCAGCATACTCCAGCCACGCACAGATATTCATGAGGCCGGAACAGAGCCATGCGGCATGAACCTCCGGCATTTTTCCCTCACTCGCCAAGAGGTCTGAAAGAAGGATCTCCCGAGGTCCCTTCCGCACAATAACAACGAGATCTCCGTTTTCCAGCTCTTCCGATCTTATCACGCGAGGCAGGAAAGGCTCCATCTGGTCTTTCATCTTCTCGTCGGCAAAGCTGAACCCGCGAATCAACGCCGCCTCTCTCCGGCCCAGCTCACGATACCTGCCAGGGAAGATCGTCGAGATCGTGTTCTTGTTGACAATCACCTCTCCCTGGTCGACGGACAGGATGTTCAGGGGTGAAATCCGAAGCCTTCGTCCGTCGGCGGTTGTAAGAACACGTTGAAACTCTGCCTTCCGCTTGCTGTCGAGCACCTGATCCCTCAGCTCCACGATATGCGCGAAGACATCTGCAGCCCTGGGATCGGCACAGACATCCGGGTGCCATCTGGAAAGGAGTTTCGCGAAAGCCTTGCGTTTTTGCTTCTCATCCCCAGGAAACATTGACTGTGCATCGCGCCGTGTCATGCCCAGGATTTTCCGTGCGGTCATGCTCATTACGATCTCCTTCTGCGGATTTTCCGGGTTAATTTAAACATGCAACTTGCAAATTGCCAATTATAATTATAAACTCAGGGAAATCAGCTGATGTATGGGAACGACATGACTAACGAGACCGCCGCAATTTCCACAGTCGACGCTGTCGTTCTTGCTATCGTCGACGATGAGCTCAAGGTGCTGCTACACACGCGCCCAAACGAGCCTTTCAAGGGCTATTGGGCGTTGCCCGGCGGCTTCATCCATGTGGACGAAGATGCAGACGCTGAGAGTGCCATGCGTCGGATCCTGAAGGACAAGGCCGGGGTCTCAGGTCTGTATCTTGAACAGCTTGCGACCTACTCCGGACCGGATCGGGATCCGCGTGGATGGTCGATCTCAATTGCACATCTCGCCCTGGTTCCAAGCGCCAGGCTGAAGATCGACGCGGGCAAGGCCGCGTTGGTTTCGACCGATGACTTGCCTGAGCTTCCGTTCGATCACAAAAAGATAATAAAGGACGCCGTCGCGCGCCTGCGGGGTAAGGGAGCCTATTCCACGCTTCCGGCCTCCTTCCTGGGAAAAGACTTTACGCTGACGGAGATGCAAAGCGCCTACGAAGTCGCTCTGGGAATAAGGATCGATGCGAGCTCGTTCCGCCGCAAGGTCCTCAGCCTTGGGATCCTGACGGATACCGGCCGCAGTCGTCAGGGCGACAATCGCCGGCCAGCCAAGGTGTACCGTCTCGCCAAAGGCGTGGGAACTTTCGACCGGACGCTGGGGCACTCGGTCGGGTGATGGAGGCGGGGAGCCTCGAGAGAAGATCCGCTGCGCTTCCGATCCCCGTTGTCAGGGACGGCGCAGCGAAGGTCTGAGACTGCTTGAAGCGATAATTCGAGGACTTTCAGCGGCTCACCAGGTCTCGCCCCGAACCTCCGACACGACGCGCACATTCAGCCGGCTTACGAAAGCCGCGCTGCCCATACCGCTTAAGTGAAGTTCAGCATTTCGCAGCAGGACTCAGCTTGACTCTTTTCCTGTCATATGAAAAAATTTTCATTAGTTGATATTTTTTTCCAAACGGGCCATGGCAAGCAAATCGGCGAACGGCGCACTCAAGGATAGCGAAGCGAGCACGGCCACCCGTGCGGCCTGGCTGCACTTCGCGGGTGGACTGACCCAATCCGAAGTCGCGAAACGCCTGGGGCTGACCAGCCTGAAAGCCCATCGCCTGATCGCGCGCGCCAGCCGCGAGGGCCTGATCAAGGTCTATATCGACGGTGAAATCTCCGAATGCGTGCAGCTGGAAGAAAAGCTGAGCAGCCGCTACGGACTGGAGTTCTGCCAGGTCGTGCCCGATCTGGACGATAGCGAAGGCGACAGCGCCGCCCTGCCGCTGAAATCTTTGGGTATGGCGGGGGCGCAGTACCTCAAGCTCGCTCTGGAACGTGACAAAGACCAACTGATTGGTGTCGGCCACGGCAGAACGCTGGCGGCCTGTATCGACTATCTGCCGCGAACCTCTGCCGGAAAGACCCGCTTCGTCTCCCTGCTGGGCGGCCTGACCCGCAAGTTCGCGGCAAACCCGCACGACGTGATCCACCGTCTGGCCGAGCGCACCGGCGCGGAAGCCTATGTCATGCCGGTCCCTTTCTTTGCAAACTCGATCGAAGACCGGTCCGTGCTGCTGAACCAGCGCGGCATCAGCGACATCTTCGAACTCGGCAAGCAGGCCAACCTGCTGCTGGTCGGGATCGGCACGGCGGAGCCCGGCGCTTCGCTGGTCGAGACGGGGATGATCGAGCGCAAGGAAATCAGCGAGATCAAACGCAAGGGTGGCTGCGGAGAATTGCTCGGGCATTTCTTCGACCGGACCGGCGCGGCGGTAGAGACCGACCTCTCCAGCCGGACGCTGTCTCTCTCCCGCAACGAACTCCTCGGCCGGCGCATGGTCGCCGTTGCCGGAGGAACGGAAAAAACCGATGCAATCCGCTCGATCCTGAAAAGCGGATTCCTGAAGGGCCTGATCACCAACGAGAGCACGGCAAGCGCGCTCGCAGGCCAACTGCCAACCCCAACGGAAAAATCGAAAGGCGTGGCAGAGGTTAGCTAACAGAGGCGAAAAAATCGCCCCACTCACATGGAGGGAACGTTATGTACGATAGGGAAAAGGACCTCTTTAAGTCTTACACGGCCGGGAAAATGAGCCGCCGTGAGTTGATTGAAAAATCGCTCAAGCTCGGCGTCGCCGCTGGAACCGCGAACTTCCTGTTGAACTCCGCCTCGACCGCTGCCATGGCGGCGGACTTCGATTGGATGAAACACAAGGGCAAGTCGGTCAAGCTGCTGCTGAACAAGCACCCCTACGCGGATGCCATGATCGCCAACATCGATAACTTCAAATCCCTGACCGGCGTCGAGGTGACTTATGACATCTTCCCGGAGGATGTCTATTTCGATAAGGTCACCGCGGCTCTTTCCTCTAAATCGAGCCAGTACGATGCCTTCATGACCGGCGCCTACCAGACCTGGCAATACGGTCCCGCCGGGTGGATCGCGGACATGAACGAGTTCATCAGCGATCCGGCCAAAACCAGCCCGACCTATGACTGGGACGATGTCCTGCCCGGCCTGCGTGCGTCGACCGCCTGGTCCGGTGTGCCCGGTGCGGAACTCGGCGGCGCCGACTCAAAACAGTGGTGCATCCCCTGGGGCTTTGAGCTGAACAACATTGCCTACAACCGCAAGATCTTCGACAAGCTGGGGCTCGCGCCGCCGCAGAACATGAACGAGATGATGGAGGTCGCGGCCAAGATCACCAAGGATGCCGGTGGTCCTTATGGCATCGGTGTGCGCGGATCGCGTTCCTGGGCGACGATTCATCCGGGCTTCCTCTCCGCCTACACCAACTTCGGCGGCAAGGACCTGAAACAGGACGGCGGCAAGCTGCGCGCGGCCATGGACTCTGCTGAATCCAAGGCCTTTACTGCGCAGTGGGTGAAGATGATCCAGGATTCCGGGCCCAAAGACTGGGCGACCTATACCTGGTATCAGGTCGGCACGGATCTGGGCGCAGGCGCTTCGGGCATGATCTACGACGCCGATATCCTGGGTTACTTCATGAACGGCGGCGACAACAAGGAAGCGGGCAATCTGGCCTATGCCTCCTTCAAGGCCAATCCAGATGCGCCGACCCCGACCTCCAACGTCTGGATCTGGTCGCTGGCCATGTCCAACTTCTCCAAAGAACGGGACGCGGCCTGGTACTTCATGCAGTGGGCCTCCAGCGCGGACCACGGTCTTTTCGGTGCCCGCAAGATGGACTTCGTCAACCCGGTCCGCGGCGCGGTCTGGAAGGATCAGGAATTCCGGGACCGGATCGCGAAGAGCTATCCCGGCTATATCGAGCAGTACGAGGCTTCGGCCCCGGATGCGAAGATCTACTTCACGCCGCAGCCGCTCTTCTCGACGCTGACCACCGAGTGGGCGGCAGGTCTGCAAAAGATGGTGACACGCGAGGTGCCGGTGGACGAAGGGCTCGATCAGCTGGCCGAAAGCGTCAACCGTCAGCTCAAGTCGGCGGGCCTGTAAGGTTTAAAGGGAATCCGGAGCAGGACTGCCCGGAGCCCTGCGGGGCGATCTTCTCTCCCAAGGTCGCCCCGCTTCCTTCGCCGAGCGAAGACAAAACGATAGAACAACAACGCGTATCGATCGGAGGTCGTTTCGGTGTTCCGCCGCGCCTTACCCTATATGTTGAGTTTGCCCGCCTTGGTGGTTTGCATCGGCATTCTCATTCCCTTTGGCACCGCGGTCTACTACTCGACCCAGCGCTATAATCTGTCCTTTCCGCAGGCGCGGGCCTTTATCGGTCTGGAGAATTATACCGACTTCCTCTCCGACAGTGCCTTCTGGAACACCATTGAAGTCTCTCTGCTCTATACCTTCCTGACCGTCACGCTGGAATTGTTGCTCGGTCTTGGCATCGCCTTGCTGCTGCGCAAACCGGGGCGCTTCAACAACATGGTCTCGATCCTGTTGCTGCTGCCGCTGATGACCGCGCCGGCGATCGCCGCCCTGATGTGGAAACTGATGACCAATCCGAATTTCGGGGTGCTCAGCTATCTGATCGGCCTGATCGGGTTTGACGACTTCCGCTGGGCCTCATCGCCCTCTTCGGCTCTTTTCACCGTGGTGCTGGTGGACATGTGGGTCTATACGCCCTTTATCATGATCCTGCTGCTTGCGGGGCTGCGGTCCCTGCCGCGCCAGCCTTTCGAAGCGGCGGAGCTGGACGGTGTGCCGCGGTCCTTCGTGTTCTTCCGGATCACCCTGCCCATGCTGATGCCCTACATCATCACGGCGACGCTCTTCCGCCTGCTGGACTCGATCCAGCAGTTCGACATCATCTACGCCATGACCCAGGGCGGTCCGGGCGACAAGCTGATGGTGTTTCAGGTGCAGAGCTATCTGGAGTTCTTCCAGTACACCAATGTGGGGCGCTCGGCGGCCTTGCTGATGGTGCTCTGGGTCATCACCTACGTCCTCTCGAATCTCTTCGTCAAACACTGGCTGAAGCTGCGCGAACGCGCGCACGGCCACGCTTAAAGGGGCGCAGGGCATGCATCATACTTCGACAGCCGAGCGCATCCTCCGGGGCTTTCTTCTGACCCTGGTCCTGCTGTTCTTTCTCTTCCCGATCTTCTGGATCTTCCTGATGTCCTTTCAGACCAACGAGGACATCCTGCGCATTCCGCCCAGCCTTTTCTTCACGCCGACGCTGGAGAATTACATTGCGCTGATTTCGGGGCGCCTCTCGACGGTGGCGGGCGATCTGGACATTGCCTTCATGCGCAATCTCTGGAACTCGGTGCTGCTCTCCAGCCTCTCGGTCGGGGTGGCGCTCATCCTCGGCGTGCCCGCGGCTTATGCCTTCGCGCGTTTCAAGTTCCGCCTGGGCGAGAACATTGCCTTCACCCTGCTGTCCTTCCGCTTTGCGCCGCCGCTGCTGGTGCTGCTGCCGCTCTCGCTCTACTTCAGCGAACTGGGGCTGAGCGACACTTACCTCGGCCTGGTCTGGGTTTATCAGCTGATCGCCCTGCCGCTGATCCTCTGGATCGTGCGCGGCTACTTCGAGGACATCAGCCCGGATATCGAGAACGCCTACCGGATCGACGGCCATTCCTGGGCCACCACCTTCCGCAAGATCGCCATTCCCCTGGCCCGGCCCGGCATCGCAGCGGCCAGCCTTCTGGCCTTCATCTTTTGCTGGAACAACTTCGTCTTCGCCCTGGTCCTGGCCTCCGCCGACAAGCAGCCGGTCACCGTCGGCGCGCTGGCCTTTGTTACCGCCTCGGGTATCCAGTACGGTCAGGTGGCCGCCGCCATCGTGCTCTCGGTCACGCCGACCCTAATGCTGGCGCTTTACGCCCAACGCTATCTGGTCGAAGGTCTCTCCCTCGGCGCGGTGAAGGGATAGGGCAATGGGTGAAGGGATAGGGCCATGACAGCACTTGAACTCAACGGCATCAGCAAGTCCTTCAAGAACGACGAAGTCCTCTCAGGTCTGTCTCTTTCGGCGGAGCAAGGGGAAACGGTCGTCATTTTCGGACCATCCGGGACCGGCAAGACGGTGCTGCTGCGGCTGATATCGGGCATCTACGATCCCGATGACGGAGATATCCGCTTGAGCGGCAGTTCCGTGATCGGGATCGCGCCCGAACGGCGGGGCGTCGGTATGGCCTTTCAGAACTTCGCGCTCTACCCGCATATGGAAGCGGCAGAGAACATCGCCAGTCCGCTTCAAGCGCGAGGCGGAACCTCCGCGCAGATTGCGGAAAAGGTGCGGGACATCGCATCGCTGCTGAAGATCGATCACGTCTTGAGCCACCGGCCGAAGGAACTCTCGAACGGGCAGAAGCAACGCACGGCCCTGGCCCGTGCCCTGGTGGCAGGACCGAAGATCCTGCTGCTCGACGATCCGCTGCGCAACGTGGACGCCAAGCTGCGCTTCGAGATGCGCCTGGAGTTGCCCAGATTGCTGCGGGAGTTCCAGTCCACAACCCTCTACGTCACACAGGACTACAAGGAAGCCATGGCGCTGGGCGACCGCATAGCGGTACTCCTGGACGGCGGTTTCGCGCAGGTCGCGACGCCGGAAGACATCTACCGCGACCCGGTCAACCTCGAGGTCGCCAAGCTCTTCGGTGATCCGACCATCAACCTAATCCCCGGCAGGATCGTCGCCGCGAACGGCGGCACACATGCCGATCTTGCGGGCAGCACGATCGATCTGGGCGCAGGCTATGCCCATGCCGCCGGGCGCGAGATCTACGCCGGGATCCGGCCCGAAGCCATTTCAATTTCCCAAACAGCCTCGGAGGGTGCGCTCCCGGTCGAGCTGATTGCCGTGACACCGCTCAATGAACGTGTGGTGATGCTGTTGCATCTCGCCGACGGGACGGAGTTCTTCGCTTCGGCGCCGGAAGAAGGCGCCGCCGGCAGCCGGGAACATGGCCCCGCCTTCGCCTCCATCGATCCTGCCGCCCTGCTGATCTTCGCGCGCGACAGCGGGCAGCGCATTCAACCGCAAACCTCCAATCGCCAGACAGTATGAGCCCTGACGCCGTGAAACCATCATCCCCAGGAACCTACATGGCCAAGCAGGCACCGGAACAGCCCGCGCGCGCTCCGGCGGCAGTCGCCCTTCATCTGGATGCCGTCGATAAATTCTACGGTGACCCGGCCAATCCGGCAGTCCACGCTGTGAAGAATTTCTCTATGGAGGTCGGCCAGGGCGAGATCGTCGCGCTGTTGGGATCTTCCGGCTGCGGCAAGACCTCGACCCTGCGTATGATTGCCGGTTTCGAGACGGTCAGCCGGGGTGAGATCAACCTGGCGGGACGGCAGATCGACAGCCTGCCGCCGGCCAGGCGCAATGTGGCCATGGCCTTCGAGGGCTATTCGCTCTATCCGCCGCTGACGGTGCGCGACAACATCGCTTTTGCCCTGAAGGCCGCGAAACTCGAACAGAGCGAAGTAAAGCGGAAGGTCGACCATATCTCGGCGCTTCTGGAAATCGAACCGATCCTGGACAAGTACCCTTCATCGCTCTCCGGCGGTCAGCAGCAGCGCGCCAGCCTGGCCCGCGCCCTGATCCGCAAAGCCGATCTCTATCTGCTCGATGAACCCATGTCGCAGTTGGAGCCGCAACTGCGCTCGGTTTTGCGCGGGCGGATCAAGAGCTACCTGATCGAACAGGGCCTGACCTCGGTCTTCGTGACCCACGATCAGACCGAGGCAAATGCCCTGGCCGATCGGATCGCGGTGATGGAAGACGGCGTGCTGCAGCAGATCGCCAGCCCCGCCGAACTGAAGGACCGGCCCGCGAACCTCTTTGTCGCGACCTTTATCGGCGAGCCGCCCATGAACGTCTTCCCGGCGAAGCTCTCGGTAAACGGCGGTCATCTGAGTATCGCGGTTGAAGGGGCCGGTTCCGCAAGCGGGTTCAGTGTTGAGCTTGGTGAAATCGCCTGTCCCCCGGGCAGCGCGCTACAGGACGGCGCCTCTGTACATCTGGGCGTCCGTCCGCACAGTGTGGCGCTGGGCAAAGGCGACACACGGGGCCTCGTGGTGTCGAATCAATGGCTCGGCGACCAGACCCATGTGGTCATCGAGACGGCGGGACAGGCCATGGTGGCGGTCAGTTATGGCCGTGTTGAAGACGCGCTCGGCGCGGAAATCGCTTTCTCCATTCCGCCCCGGGCCGTTCACCTCTTCGCCGAGGACGACGGCAGAGCGCTTCTGCATGGCAGGGAGGTTGTCGGATGAAAGACATCCTGATCGGCATCGATGCCGGCACCTCCGTCATCAAATCGGTCGCCTTTTCGACCAGGGGCGAACAGCTGGCGGTTTTCGCGCAGCCCAACAGCTACGAGAGCCTGCCGGACGGCGGCGTGGAGCAGGATGTCGCCCGAACCTGGCAGGATACGCTCGATTCCATTTCAGGGCTCGCCGCGCAACTGCCGGAATTCGCGCGACGCACGCTCGGGATTGCGGTCACAGGTCAGGGTGATGGGACCTGGCTGATAGATGCCGGTGGCGCGCCGGTCGGCCCGGCCTGGCTGTGGCTGGATTCCCGCGCCGCACCCATCGTGGATGAGCTGCGGGAATCGCCGGGGGACCGTGCCCGCTTCGCCCACACCGGCACCGGTCTTGCCGCCTGTCAGCAGGGCCCGCAGCTGCAATGGATGAAACGTCATCAGCCCGAGAGGCTCGAGAAAGCCGCCACCGCTTTTCACTGCAAGGACTGGCTCTACTACAAGCTCTGCGGCGAGCGGGTTACCGATCCCTCGGAGGGAACCTTCACCTACGGCGATTTCAGAACCCGGACCTACTCCGACGAGGTGATCGAGAGTCTCGGCCTGAGCGCGCAGCGGCCTCTGCTGCCGGAAATGATCGAAGGCACCCGTCAGCACGGCAGCCTAAGCGCCGAGGCGGCGCGTTCGACCGGCCTGCCGCAGGGGACACCGGTCGTGCTCGGCTATGTCGACGTGATCTGCGCCGCGCTGGGCGCAGGCCTGTACGATCCCGATGCGGATCTGGGCTGCACCATCGTCGGATCCACGGGTATGCATATGCGTTTCGTGAAATCGGCAGACGATGTTGTAATCAATCCGCACGCGACCGGTTACACCATGCCCTTCCCGGTGCCGGGCAGCTACGCGCAGATGCAGTCGAACCTGGCAGGCACCCTCAACATCGACTGGCTGCTGGATGTGGCCCTGGGTGTGCTTTCCAGCGAGGGCGTCGAGCGTTCCCGCGCGGACCTCCTGGCCAAGGCGGACGGGCTGGTCGCAGCGGCGCAACCGGCAAATCTGCTCTACCAACCCTATATCTCGACAGCGGGCGAACGCGGTCCCTTCACCGATGCCAGCGCGAGTGCAGCCTTTCTGGGGCTCTCGACGCAACATGGTTACAGCGACCTATTGCGGGCGACCTACGAAGGGTTGTCCCTGGCCGCGCGCGATTGCTACGAAGCCATGGGCGACCTGCCCAAGGAGGTGCGCCTGACCGGCGGCGCGGCCCGCAGCAAGCAGATTCGGCACATTCTGAGTGCAGCGCTGGGCGCCGACGTCCGCACCAGCGAGCGGGCGGAGGCAGGCGCCGCGGGCGTCGCCATGATGGCCGCCGTTTGTCTGGGCGTTTACGCCGACATGGCAGACTGCTCCGCGCAGTGGGTCACGCCGTATCTCGGCGAGAGCGAAGCACCTGATGCGGAACTGACCGAGATCTATGGAAAGGCCTATAGGCTTTACGAAGAAGCCCGCCGCACTATGCCGCCTCTCTGGCGATCCCTGGCACAGAGGAACGGAGCCTGATATGGCGAGTGAAATCACGATCATCGGCGACCGCTTCATGATGGCGGATGCCTTCAGCGACGCCATCGAGAAGGCCTGCGGCGCGGAACACCGGATCCGCAGCCTTGAGTTTGCCTGGCCGGACGAGCCCATGGAGCATGGCTACGCCAAGCCGGGTCTCGATGGCCTGAAGGAATACATGGGCGATCCGGACGAGGTTGTGCGCTTCATCGGCGAGTCGGAGATTTTCGTCACACACCTGGCGCCCTTGTCGGACGACATGATGGCGCAGCTGCCGAACCTGAAGTTCGTCGCGGTCTCGCGCGGCGGACCGGTCAATATCGACATGGAGGCCGCCCGCAAACGCGATATCCGAGTCGTCAATGTGCCGGGCCGCAACGCCAGCGCGGTTGCCGAATTCACCATCGGCGCCATCCTGGCGGAGACCCGCCTGATCCGCGTCGGACACGAAGCCCTGCGCAAGGGCGAATGGCGCGGCGATCTCTACCGCGCCGACCGGACCGGCCGGGAACTGAACGAGATGACCATTGGCGTGATCGGCTACGGCAATATCGGGACCCGGGTCGTGCCCTTGCTGCGCGCCTTCGGTAGCCGGGTTCTGGTCGCGGATCCCTATGTGCAGCTCTCGGCCGAAGACCTCAAGGCCGGTGTCGAGCAGGTCGACCTGCCGACGCTTCTGGAACAGTCCGATGTGGTCACCCTGCATGCCCGCGTCACCCCGGAGACGACCAGGTTCATTGACGCCGAGGCTTTTGCCAGGATGAAGCCCGGCAGCCTTTTCGTGAACACGGCGCGCGGCCCGATGGTCGATTACGACGCACTCTACGACACCCTGGCCTCGGGTCACCTGGGTGGCGCAATGCTGGAGACTTTCGCCATTGAGCCGCCACCGGAGGATTGGCCGCTGCTGCAGCTGCCGAATGTGACCTTGACGCCGCACATTGCCGGTGCCTCGGTCCGCACGGTCACCTATGCCGCGGAACAGGCAGCGGAGGAGGTGCGCAGGTTCCTGAGCGGCAAGCCGCCGATCAATCCCTGTTGAGCGACTGATGCCTGTTGACAAAGAGACCGCGATCGATTGACGAAGAGCCCAAGACAAGTAGATAGAGCGCCATAGCCTTCGACACCCGAAAGCAGCGGCGCAAGAGGATAACGGAGAGACCCATGACGGAACTCGAAATACGCAAGGCGATTATTGAGAATTGCCTGAAGATGAATGCGACCGGCCTCAATCAGGGCACTTCGGGCAATCTCAGTGCACGCTACAAGGATGTGATGATCATTACCCCCAGCGGGATCGCCTACGAGGTTCTGAAGCCGAGTGATCTGGCCACCATGCCGATCAATAAGGACTACGGTTCCTGGGACGGTCCGCTCAAGCCCTCAACCGAATGGCGCTTTCATCTGGATATCATGATCGAGCGGCCGGATGTGGGCGGCATCGTCCACACCCATTCCACCTACGCCACGATCCTCTCCATCGCGGGTAAGGAGATCCCGGCCTGTCACTACATGATCGCGGCCTTCGGCGGCCCGACGATCCGCTGTGCCGACTACGCCACCTTCGGGACCGAAGAACTCTCCGCCAATGCACTGAAAGCCCTGAAGGACCGGACCGGCTGCATCCTGGCGAACCACGGCATGATCGCAACGGGCGCCAACATCGCAAAGGCCATGTGGCTCGCGGTCGAGCTGGAGACCATCGCCAAGCAGTACTACCAGAGCCTGCTGATCGGCGGCCCCAACCTGTTGAGTGAAGCGGAGATCGCAAATGTGATGGAACGCTTCAAGGGCTACGGGCTGCAGGACAAGAAGTCCGCGAACAGCAATGCCAAACCCAAAACCCGAGCCAAAACCCCGGCTAAGACGAAAGCGCCTGCCAAAACGAAAGCACCTGGTAAAACGAAAGCAGCGGCCAAACCAAAAGTCGCGGCTAAGCGAAAGGCCCCAAGCAAAGCCAGAACTCAGACTAAACCCAGAGCGAGGAAGCAGGCGTAACCGCCCTTCGACTTTGCGTCGAAGCATCCCAAAAACACAGGAACCATGACACCGTCGCCAACCGCACCGCACGCGCAGACACCGGATACGGAGAGCGAGTCCGATCTTCTGGACCTCTGCGTGATCGGTGGTGGGGTCAACGGGACCGGGATCGCCCGGGATGCCGCCGGGCGGGGTCTTTCGGTTGTGCTCTGTGAAAAAGACGACCTGGCGCAAGGCACGTCATCGCGTTCCGGCAAACTGGTGCACGGTGGCCTGCGATACCTGGAGTACTATGAATTCCGTTTGGTGCGTGAGGCTCTGATCGAACGTGAAGTTCTGATGGAGTCCGCGCCACACATCATCTGGCCGCTGCGCTTCGTGCTGCCGCACAGCCCGCAGGATCGGCCGGCCTGGCTGATCCGGGTCGGTCTGTTCCTTTACGACCATCTGGGCGGCCGCAAGCGTCTGCCTGGAACCCGGACCCTGGATCTGCGCAGCGTTCCCGAGGGTCTGGCCCTGCAGGACCGCTACCGCAAGGCCTTCGAATACTCGGACTGCTGGGTCGACGATGCACGGCTGGTGGTTCTGAACGCACTGGACGCAGCGGAGCGGGGCGCAAGGATCTATCCCCGCACGACCTGCATTTCCGCCCGCCGCGAAGATAATTACTGGCGGGTCGAACTGAAGTCCGGAACCACGGGTCTAACCCGGGTCCTGAAATCCAAAGCCCTGGTCAATGCGGCCGGTCCCTGGGTTCAGGAGGTTTTGGGCAAGGTCACCGGCTTTAATTCTTCGCGCAATATCAGGCTGGTCAAAGGCAGCCATCTGGTCGTGCCCAAGTTCTGGAACGGCCCGCAGGCATACCTGGTGCAGAACACCGACAAGCGCGTGATCTTCATCAATCCTTACGAGGACGACCTCTGTCTGATCGGAACGACGGACGTGCCCTACGAGGGGACCGCCGACGAAGTTTCCGTCGACCAGGCAGAAGTTGACTACCTGCTGAGCGCCGTCAACCGCTACTTTAAGCAGCAACTGAGCGAAGCCGACATTGTCCATCGTTTTTCTGGCGTACGTCCACTCTATGACGATGCTGCGGAAAACCCCAGCGCCGTTACGCGCGACTATGTCTTCGATCTCGACAATCAGGGCGGCGCGCCGATGCTCTCTGTCTTCGGCGGCAAGATCACGACTTTCCGCAAACTGGCGGAACATGCATTACAAAAACTCCAACCCTATTTTCCCGATCTCGGGCCGGATTGGACGGCACAGGGAAATCTGCCCGGCGGCGATATTCCCGATGCGGATTTCGCGCGTTTCCGTCAGTCCGTAACGAAGGACTATCCCTGGCTGCCGGCATCCCTCGCCGATCACCTCAGCCGCCTTTACGGCACACGGCTGCACGATCTGCTTGGCCCGGCTCGTGGCCTGGAAGACCTGGGCAAGCACTTCGGGGGGCAACTCTATGAAGCCGAGGCGCGCTATCTGATAGAGAGGGAATGGGCCGTCACGGCCGAAGACATTCTGGAACGCCGCACGAAGCACGGGCTGCATCTGAGCGCCGAGGAGCGCCGGAGCTTTGAGACCTGGTGCGCCGGCAAAATGGCAAAGGCAGGTTAAACAATGACCCAAGAAACGACAGAGAATCACGATGAGCTGGTTGCGCTGCGCAGACTTTCCGCCCGTATCGGCAAAAACCCCGCACTGGTCCAAGCCGCGGGGGGCAACACCTCAATCAAGCAGGAGGGTGTTCTTTGGATCAAAGCATCGGGCACCTGGCTGAGCCAGGCGCTAGAGCGCAACATCATGGTGCCCGTAAGGCTCAAACCTCTGCTGGCCGCCCTCGCCGCCAACGATCCCGCCGCCGAAAAAGCCCAGGGCTTCGTCATTGAGGACGCAAATCCCGAAAACCTGAGGCCTTCCATCGAAACCACCCTTCACGCCGCCATGCCGCAGAAAGTCGTGGTTCACGCCCACTGTGTGGAGACCATCGCCTGGTCCGTCCGGCGGGACGGCGAGACCGCCTTGCAGGATAAACTGCGCGACTTCGACTGGGCCTGGATTCCTTACGTCCGGCCCGGTCTGCCGCTTTCGCGCGCCATCGCCGAACGGACCGGCGAGACGACATCGGTCCTGATTCTGGCCAATCACGGCCTGGTGGTTGCCGCGGACTCTGTTGCGGAAGCGGAGAAGCTGCTCACCGCCGTCGGTGAAGCCCTGCGCAACCCGACGCGCGATCTTCCGCCCGCGGATTGCGAAAAGCTCACTGCCATCTCAAAGAACATCCCTTACCGCCTGCCGCGGCACAGCGACAGCCACGCCGTTGCCCTCGATCCTCTTTCCTGCCGGATCGCAAGCGGCGGTTCGCTCTATCCGGATCATGTGATTTTTCTGGGTTCGGGCTGCACCACTCTTGCTGCTGGGGAAGCGCCCCAGGAGATGCTCAACAAAAGAGAGCGGGCGCCGGCCATGCTGTTGATTCCGGGTGCTGGCACGTTGCTGCATGAGTCGGTGTCAGATAGCGGTGAAGAGCTGGCCCGTTGTCTGGCGCACGTCACAAGCCGGATTGCAGAAGATACGCCGGTACGCTATCTGACGGCCGAACAGGATGACGAACTCCTGAACTGGGACGCAGAAAAATACCGTAAGCAGCTGGAAGCTCAACTATTGGAGAGCTGACCTGCGGCGCTCGCAGTGCTAAAAGCCGGGTGCAAAGTGTTTTAGTGGGGAGTGAGACCTCTCGTGATCGGCGTTGACGAAAATTCGGGATCTGTAGCCCTTGGCATCGACGTGGGCACCACGGGCGTCCGAGCCGTCGCCATTGATGGCGCGAAGCATGAAGTGGCCAGGGCGGACACGCCCATGTCGGAAGCCGGGCCTAATCCACGCGATCCCAAGGTCTGGTGGGGCGCGACGACAAGAACGCTCAAAGATCTGATGCGCAGGCTTGATGGCGAACGGATCGTCGCGATCGCTGTGGACGGCACGTCGGGCACCCTTTTGCCCGTCGATACGACAGGCAATCCGCTCGGCAACGCCCTGATGTACAACGACGTGGTGACCACGCCGGAAGCCATCGCCGACATTGCCGCCCACGCGCCGGAAACCTCCGCGGCGCACGGCCCGACCTCGGGGCTTCTGAAGGTTATTCGCCTGCAGGATAGCAAAGGTACGCAGAAGGTCATCCATCAAGCCGACTGGATAGCCGGCTGCTTGAGCGGACGTTTCGACGTCAGTGACGAGAACAATGCGCTAAAAACCGGGTACGATCCCATCGAGCGCCGTTGGCCCGACTGGCTGGACCGGACAGCCGCCAGGCGCGCGCTCTTGCCGGAGGTCGCCGAACCAGGTTGCGTGATCGGCGAAATTACAAGAGAAGCCGCCGCGTTCTTGGGCATTTCACGCCGGGCGGTCATCGCGGCGGGTACCACAGACGGCTGCGCCTCCTTCCTGGCGACGGGAGCCGAAGAACCCGGCGATGCCGTGACCGCGCTCGGTTCGACGCTGGTCCTGAAGATGCTCTCGGATAAGCCGCTCTTTGCTCCCGAGTATGGGCTTTACAGTCACCGCATCGGAGACCGCTGGCTTGCGGGTGGTGCATCGAACTCCGGCGGCGCGGTTCTGGCCAAGTACTTCAGCCCGGAGCAAATGCGCACACTCTCAACGGAAATCAATCCCGACGCGCCCCTGGGCTACGACTATTATCCGCTCACCACCGAGGGCGAACGCTTTCCCATCAACGATCCAGAGTTACAGCCGCGGCTGGAACCTCGGCCTCTGAAAGACGCGCAGTTTCTGCAGGCTCTCCTGGAGGGCGTCACCGCCGTGGAGGTTCTGGGCTATCAGCGCCTTAAGGAACTCGGCGCACCGGACCTCAGGTCCCTGCGCACGGTCGGAGGCGGCGCGCAGAACCCCACCTGGACGGCAATCCGCCAGCGTGTGCTGCCCGTACCGTTCCTGGCACCGGCTTCCCAGGACGCCGCCGCCGGAACCGCACGCCTCGCCCTCGCCGCCGCACGCGGGGCGGGTCTGATATGAACACCTACAGCAGCATCGGCGGCTTGAGTGAGATCGCCGGTGATTACGACCTTTTCCTGATCGATCAGTTTGGGGTTCTACACGACGGACAAACGCCCTATCCGGGTGCGATCCGAGTGCTTGAAGAACTCAAATCGGTGGGTAAGACCGTGGTTTTGCTGTCCAACTCCGGCAGGCGTTCTGCCGCCAATGTGACACGCATGGAGGCGCTTGGCTTTCCAAGGGATCTCTACGATCATTTCATCACCTCAGGCGAGGTCGCCTGGCATCAGCTTTCGGCGGGCAGCGGTGCCGGCGAGACCCGACGCTGTCTTCTGCTGTCACGGGGCGGAATCACGTCTGCGGTCGAGGGCCTGGGGCTGGAACTGGTCGAAGACGGCGCGGATGCCGATCTGGTTCTGCTCGCGGGCAGCGACGGTGACTCCGTTCCCCTGGAAGTGTACCGGGAGCGGCTGCGGCCTGCGGCGGAACGGCAGATTCCCTGCCTCTGCACCAATCCCGACAAGATCATGATCACCGCCTCGGGCTTGCGCTATGGCGCCGGACGGATCGCCGAGGAATACGAAGCTCTCGGCGGCCCTGTGGAGTGGATCGGAAAGCCCTGGCCAAGCATCTACCGCTTCGCACTGGAACGCTGCGGCGGTTCCGAGAGCAAGCGCATCATCGGCATCGGCGACAGTATCGAGCACGATATCGCAGGCGCCCGGGGCATCGGCGCGGCGAGCCTGCTGATCAAGGGTGGCATCCTGGCCGATGCGGATGAAGAGGAACTGTCCGCTCTCTTCGCGAAGTACAAGGCAGCGCCCGACTTCCTGTCACAGAGCTTCGCCTGGGATTAAGCCTGCCTGCGCAGGCCGCGAAATCGCAAGCCAGAGCTTTACCGTCTCCAGGTCGCGCGGTAAGACAGCGCGTAGTCTCGATAGGTATCCATGTCGTCAATCCCCGCAAACGCTGCTGTCGGCACGCCGAGCCCCTCTACCGGGCGCGCGGTGGCATGGGTATGCGTGGCGCTCCTGTCCTTCTCGACCATGGCGGTTGCGGGCCGGGAAGTGGCGCCGGACCTGGACACCTTTTCGATCATGTTCTACCGCAGCCTCTTCGGGCTGGCGGTGGTCCTCTGCATTCTGCCCTTCTCGCGTCAGGGTTTCTCGGCGGTCAAGACACGCAGGCTGCCCCTGCATCTGACACGCAACGCCTTTCACTTCGCGGGACAAAACCTCTGGTTCTATGCAGTTTCGCTGGTTGCGCTGGCGCAGGTCTTCGCTCTTGAGCTGACCACACCGATCTGGGTGGCCTTGCTGGCACCCTTCCTGTTGGGCGAGCGCTTCACCGCTTTGCGCCTGGGCGCGATCCTGCTGGGCTTCGCCGGCATTCTGATCGTCATCCGGCCCGGTTTCACCGCCATTGGCCCCGGCGAGCTCGCGGCCATGGCCTGCGTCGCGGGCTTCGTCGGTACCGTCATCGCGACCAAAACCCTGACCCGGACGGAAAGCACCCTGACCATCATCTTCTGGATGACCTTTTCGCAAGCCATTATGGCGCTGATCATGCTGTGGGGCCTGCCGGTCGTTCCCCAGGGCAAAGCCATTCTCTGGGTGCTTCTGATCGGCCTCTGCGGGCTTCTTGCCCACTTCAGCCTGACCCAGGCTTACCGTTACGCGGATGCCACCATTGTAGCACCCATGGATTTTCTGCGCCTGCCGCTGATCACCGTGGTCGGCATGATCCTCTATCGCGAACAGCCCGACATCTGGGTCTTTGTCGGCGGTGCCGTGGTTTTCACCGCGAACTACCTCACGATCCGGACCGCGCGCCGCAAGACCTGACGTCCAGCCTGACATCCCCCCGCACTGTCTTTCCGTCTGTCTCAGCGCCGGCCTGTACGGCCGACACTTCCTTTCTGCGTTCCGGAAATTCGTACTCAAAAAAATTACATGTGTACTTTTTTGTATTACAAATGTTGACAATTCTCTCATAAGTGTATATATCTTTAAGCATGATCATTCCTGAATTGCGCAATCCGGAAACACATACATGGTCGAAAAGTCGGTTCCCCTGAGCGTTCGCATGAGCGCCAACGACATGGCGATGCTCTCGTCGCTCAACCTGCCCAGCGCCGTAACGCCGAGCGAAAAACTTCGAAAGCTGGTGCGGGACGCCTACCGGCGCGAGACAGCGAAGCAACAATTCGATACCGCGCTCGAGTTGAGCGAGGAACAGATCAACCCGACCGCGCACAACGTCAGGGTCGCGGAGGCAAAGCACCATATTCACTCGGAGTTTTTGCTCCAGGTCCTGAATTGGCTGCCCGATGTCATCGCTCTGGCCACGACGCGGTCGGGCGAGAAAGAGCTCAAATCCGAGCAGCTTGTCGCGTTGGAGCAGGAACTCTCGGACCGGGTTTTCGCCCTGATCATCGCGGTCTTGAATATGGCGATCACGGCAGACCAACAGAGTTACGAGCAGAAGATCCTGCTCCAGCGCATGCCAGCGGTTCTCGAGGTTTCCCGCCTCTTGGACAAGGTTGTAACGATAAGTAATGGAGGACGAACATGAATGAAGCATTGGCCGGCCGCGTAAAGCGTCTGATTTCGGGAAGCGCCAACAGAGTCGTCTCGGCTGTCGAAGACCTGGCGCCGGAGATGGTGATGGAAGAAGCGATTCGTGAGGTCGATCAGGCCATCGACGATATCCGTGCCGAGCTGGGTCAGGTCATGACCCGGCAGTATCATGCCAGTCAGCGCATCGCCGCCGAGAACGAGCGGCACGAGGATCTCGATGAAAGGATTCGCGTGGCACTCAAGCAAGAGCGCGCCGATCTGGCGGAAAGCGGCGTCGAACGCCTGCTCGACATTGAAGCGCAGATCCCTGTGCTGGAATCGGTCCTGGCGGAAACCCGCGAGGCACAGGCTGAGCTGGAGGGTTACATCAGCGCTCTGCAGGCCCGTCGCCGGGAAATGAAGCAGGATCTGAAAGACTTTCGCTCCGCGCGGGAATCGGCAGCAAACGCGCCGGAAGTCGTTGGAGCGATGGATAGCTCGAGCGGTGTTGAACGCCGGGTTGAGAAGGCGTCCGAGAGCTTTAACCGCATCCTGGAGCGTGCAGGCGGTGTCGGGCTTGGTGGCAGCGCTCTGGGTGGCAGCGCCTTGGACCATAAGGCCGCGGCAGCAACAGCGGAACTGGAGGAACTTGCCCGCAAAAACCGGGTCAAGGAACGCCTGGTGGCCTTCAGGGAGAGCGTTTGATTTGCGGCATTCGGATTCCTAAAAATCCGAGTGAACGATAGCTCTGCGCAGCGGAAGAGGTCGGACTCTGAACATTGCTGCACAGATCCAGAGTTTTGAGGGGAGGTAGCCGATGATTGACTTGCTTTTAGCCACGGATACGCGGCCCTTCGCGGTCGCCCTGGCCATGATGGCCGGTCTCGCAGCGCTTGAAGTGGGTTTCCTGCTAAGTGGACTTGGAGGCCTGTCTCAACTGGTCGATGCGGTCCTGCCGGAAGGCCTGGGTGCCTCCGTTGACCTGGACCTCGATGCGGACATCGATGTCGATACCGATATAGCCGACACTGGCAGCTCGACTGCGCTCAGCAGCGTCCTGGGATTTTTCGGTATCGGAACCGTGCCCTTCCTGGTGGTCCTGGTCGCCTTTCTGACCTGCTTCGGATTTGTCGGTCTGGCGACGCAGTACCTCTTCAGCACAATCACCGGCGCCTATCTGCCGGCAACGGTCGCGGCCATGCCGGCCCTGGTGATCGGCTCCTCGCTCAGCGGCCGCATCGCCGTCTTCTTCGGCAAACTCATACCAGCGGTCGAGACCGACGCGGTCTCCTCCGAGAGCTTTGTCGGGCGCGTGGCGGAGATCACGCTGGGCACCGCACGGGAGGGCGAACCCGCCCGGGCCCGCCTGCGGGATGCGAAAGGCCACAGCCACCGCGTTCTGGTCGAACCCGACTTGCCGGGTCAGACCCTGCCGCAAGGCACGCGCGTTCTTCTGGTTTCGCGCAACAGCAGCGTATTTCGAGCCATCCCAGCACCCAGCGAATCGCTCTAAAGGCTGCTGATTTCCAACTCAATTCGATAGTGGGGTAAGGACGACAAATATGAACGATATAATTGGCATTAGCATTACCGCAGGTCTCGCCCTGCTGGCTTTGATCACCATAGGTTTGATTTTTGCACGGCTCTACGTGCGGGCGTCGAAAGAAGTTTCTTTCGTGCGGACCGGCCTCGGCGGACAGAAGGTCGTACTCAACGGCGGCACACTGGTTTTCCCGGTGCTGCATGAAGCCATCCCTGTCAACATGAACACCCTGCGGCTCGAGGTGCACCGTTCGAACGAGCAAGCTCTGATTACGCGCGACCGGATGCGCGTCGACGTGCTCGCTGAGTTTTATGTCCGCGTTCAGCCCACCTCGGAATCCATCGCGGCCGCGGCCCAGACCCTGGGTCAGCGCACCATGCAGCCCGATGCACTGAAAGACCTGATCGAAGGCAAGTTCGTCGACGCCTTGCGCGCGGTGGCAGCGGAGATGACCATGGAAGAGCTGCACGAACAGCGGGTGAGCTTTGTTCAGAAGGTGCAGAAAGCGGTCTCAGAGGATCTGCTGCAGAACGGTCTCGAGCTTGAGTCGGTTTCCCTGACCGGTCTGGACCAGACCAAGAAGGAGTTCTTCAATTCCGACAATGCCTTCGACGCCGCCGGTCTGACCAAACTGACCGAGGAGATCGAAGCCAAGCGCAAGCGCCGCAACGATATCGAGCAGGATACGCGTGTTCAGATCGAACAGAAGAACCTGCAGGCCGAGCAGCAGCGCCTCGAGATTTCCCGTGACACCGAATACGCGCGCCTGGAACAGGAGCGGGAAGTCGCCGTCCGCAAGGCAAGTCAGACCAGTGAGATCGCGCGGGAGGAAGCCGAGCGCTCACGGATCGCGGAGGAGGCCCGGATTCTCGCGGCACAGGAAGTCGAGCTGGCCAAGATCAGCGCCGAACGCGAAACCGAAGAGCGGCGCATCGAGAAAGAACGAGCCATCCGCGAGAAGGACATCGACCGCGAGAAGACGGTTGAAGTCGCCAATCAGGACCGGACCATCGCAATTGCCGAGAAATCCAAGCAGCAGGCGGCGGCTCAAGCCGAGGCCGACCGGGCGCGCGCCGAAGCCGTGCAGGCGGAAGAGCAGGTCGTCACGGTTCGCGAGACCGAACGCTCGGAGCGTGATAAGGCGATCGAGCTGATCGAGGCCCGTAAGCAGGCTGAGCGCAACGCCATCTCGGTCCAGGTCCGTGCGGAAGCCGAAAAGATGGCCGCGGAAGACGAGGCCGAAGCCATCACGACCCTGGCCCAGGCGAGCGCGAGCAAGAGCCGTATCGAAGCCGAGGGTGATGCCGAGGCCGAAAAGGCCCGGGCGGAAGCCGCAAGGTTGCGTTACGAAGTCGATGCCAAGGGCCGCATGGCGCTGAACGAAGCCGACAACCTGCTGTCCGAGGATATTGTACAGATGAAGGTCCGCCTGGCTCTGATTGAGCAGATGCGCGACATCATCCGCGAGTCGGTCAAACCGATGGAGAACATCGACTCCATCAAGATCCTGCAGCTCGATGGTATGGGCGCAGGAGGACCGAACGGTGGCGCCGGCGCAGGTAGTGCCGGCGGCTCCGGGGGCGGAACTGGGGGCGGCGCGGACCAGATCGTCCAGAGCGCCCTCAAGTACCGGGCGCAGGCGCCGCTGATCGACGGCCTGCTGAAGGAGCTGGGTTTGGAAAACGGCGACTGGAGCAACATGACCGCCGCGCTCAATGAGCAGCTCGGCAATGCGCCCGCTCAGCCGGCCAAGGTTCTGCCGGGCAGCGAGACGCCGCCTGAGGCACCAGCCCCGCAAACCTGATCTGAAAGTAAATCAGCTCGGAAGAAAGCCCGCCGATCTCCTTAACCGGGAGGTCGGCGGGCGCATTTCAGGGCCGGTTTTTTTATTTCAGTCGGGCCGAGAGAAGACATCACCTTTCACGCGCACTCAGGCGGGCGGTTCCTTGAGCGACAAAATGCGCCCGGGATTCGCCGGATCGAAGAACATGGTGAGCTGCAGGCTTTCTCCGATGCGCTCGGCCCGGTCGATGAAGATCGCACTCACCTCCGGGGCGCAAAGATCGCGCGCGGTCTCGCGAAACAACGCCAGCCAACGCAGGAAATGCTCCGGCTCAACATTTTTGAGGCGGCTGTGAACGGCATTGGGTTTTCCCCGATAGCGGCCAGTCATGCGCGTGATCGAAGACCAGAAGTCGAACATCTTGCGCAGATGCGGTTCCCAATCGTCACCGATTTTATCCGCGAAGATCGGACCCAGCTCCGGATCGGCCCGCACCTTGTCGTAAAAACTGCGGACCAGCCGCTCAATCAGCTCTTCGGAAATGTCCGGGTGTAAAGGCTGCCGCAAGGGGCGCGGATAAGCTGGACCGGGATGATCTGGGCCGGGATGAGCCAGGCGCGGATCCGGAATCGCTGTCAGTTCATCCGCAGGCGTTGGTGTTGAAGCTGGTTTCGGTGCGTGCGGAGCATCGGTCATGGTCGTCACTTGAAGCTGCATGGTCTGTACAAGGAATCAGGGTTCCGACAAATCATATATTGCCTTCGTGGCTTAAAAGCAATATTTTAAATGCATCTTATATAGGAGTTCATCGTGCGGCTGACGCGATATACGGATTACGCCTTACGGCTGCTTATGTTTTTGGGAACCCATCCCGACGAACTCTGCACCATTCAGCAGATCGCCGGAGTTTACGGCATTTCCAAAAATCACCTGATGAAGATCGCTTATCAGCTTGGGCAGGCCGGTTATGTGGAAACGCTGCGCGGGCGCGGCGGCGGCCTGCGCCTAGCCAAACCACCATCGCACATCAGGGTGGGCGACGTGATTCGCGTGACGGAAGAGGATCTGGATCTGGTGGAGTGCTTCAACAAGGATCGCAACAGCTGCGTGATCACGAAGGCCTGCCGCCTGCAGGGCGTTCTCTCCGAAGCGCTCGACGCCTACCTCGCCGTCCTGGATGGCTACAGCCTGGAAGACCTGATTTCAGACGATACCGCACTTATGAAAATTTTTGCCGGCCTCCCTGGAGCGCAGGCGAGTGCGCCTCTCAGATAGGCCGTAGCCGACCTCTGTCATCGGCTCAGAATTTTTCAACGGCCTGAGACGCCGCAGCGTCCCGACCCGAACCCGGATCGGAACGCTGGAGGAGCAACGCGAATGATCAGCCGCCGCTAGCCTTCTCGGAGCGCCGGTAACTGCCCTGGATGATCCGATCGATCACCATGGCACAGAAGAGGATAGCCAGACCGGCGAGCATTCCCTGGCCCTTCGCGGCATATTGCAGAGCCTCAAGAATGTTCGCTCCCAGCCCGCCGGCGCCGATCAGCGAAGCGATCACCACCATCGAGAGACACATCAGAATGGTCTGATTGATCCCGGTCATGATCGACGGCATGGCGAGCGGGATCTCCACATCACGCAAGAGCTGCCACTTGGTGCAGCCGAAGGCCACCGCCGCCTCCTTTGTGCCCGCCGGAACCTGACGCATCCCCAGGGCCGTCAGGCGGATCACCGGCGGCATGGCGAAGATGATCGTCGCCAAGACACCCGGAGGTTTGCCGGTGCCGAAAAAAGCGATAATCGGAATCAGATAAACAAAGGCCGGCATGGTCTGCATAAAGTCGAGGATGGGCAGCGCAGCGTTGTAGGCGCGCTGGCTTTTTCCGAACCAGATACCCAAAGGGATCCCGAAGATCAGGCAGAGGAAAGCGGCGGCGCCCAGGAGCGCGACCGTGACCATGGAGACTTCCCAGAGCCCGAAAAAGGCGAGATAAGCCAGGGCGGCGGCAGAGAAGATGGCAACGCGCGGTCCGGCCAGACGCCAGGCCATGACGAAGATCACCAGCATCACGACCGGCCAGGGCGTATCCACCAGAATAACCTCAAGTCCATCCAGCACCCACTTGATCGAAGTCGTCACACCCTTGAAAACCCCGCCGAACTCAACGGCGAGCCAGTCGAAACCGCCCTCCATCCAGTTGGCAACCGGCGTGAAGTACTCCTTGTCGATCGGGAAGGTCGTGATGAGTTCGTTCGGCTTTGACACCGTGAAGCGGTAAAGCGTCAGGGGCCAGATCCCGAGCAACAGAAGCCCGCCCAGCGCAGCGCTGGTGGTGTTGAGTCCAGAGGGCGTGTTCTCGTCGGTACGCCAGCGCAGGTACTGCTTTTCGTAGGCAATATTCGCGTAAAAACCCTCGAGCAGTTTCACCAGAACGAACAAAGCGATACCGATCAAGAGAATACCAAAGGCATCCGCCGCCGCAGCATCAGCCGCCGCCTGGGCATTCGCCACCGCCTTTTCCAGGTTTTCGGCCACCTTGAGTGAAGAGTCCGCCGCGGCTTGATCCCCTGCCGCGAGAGCTTCTTGAGCCTTTTGCCGTCGCGCCTCAATGTTTGTCGTCAGTCTCTCGACCCGCGCCAGACTGTCGGCGCCCAGATCCGCCCAAAGCCCGCGGCCGAGTTGCACCAGGGCAAAGAGTTCGAGAACCAGGAAGGTCCAGAAGAACCCCCAGAGCCCGCGATAGGCTCCCCAGAGTGGGCCGAAAACCGCGGCCATGAGGTTCCAGGACCAGGCAAACCCGGTCGCACCCTGAATCTTGGCAAATTCCGTCGTGTAGTAGTCTTCGCGTTCCTTGACGAATTCGCCGATGGAACTGTCGAGCCCCTTGGGCCCGAGTTCGAGGCCTGTATCGGTCATGCCTTGCCTCCCTGAATGCCCTTGAGCAATGTCGCTTTATTGATCACACCGACGTCCTTACCGTCATCGTCCTGAATGACGATTGGCTGTTCGGTGGTGGTCGCAATGTCGATCAGCTGGTCCAGATCAGTTCCGTGCGGTGCCCTGGGCGCCTGCGCGAGATCCTGTCCGGCTGTGACCTCGTAGCTCTCGATCGGCACCATGATGGAGTGCGCGAAAACCAGCTTGAGTTTGGAGATACCCTCGACGAAGTCCCGCACGTAATCGTCGGCGGGCTGGGTGACGATCTGCTCGGGCGTGCCGATCTGAACGACGCGCCCGTCTTTCATAATGGCAATGCGGTTGCCGATGCGGATCGCCTCGTCCAGGTCATGGGTGATGAAGACCGTGGTCTTCTGCAGTTCATGCGACAGCGCCATGAACTGGTCCTGGAGCTGTCTGCGGATCAGGGGGTCGAGCGCCGAGAAAGGCTCGTCCATCAGCAGGACTTCAGGATCGGAAGCCAGCGCGCGGGCCAGGCCGACACGCTGCTGCATGCCGCCCGAGAGTTCCCGGGGAAAGCGATCCTCGTAGCCGTCGAGGTTCACGCGAGAGAGACACTGCTGTGACACCTCCCAGCGTTTGGACTTCGGCTCACCGCGAACTTGCAGCGGGAAGCCGACGTTGTCGCGCACCGTGCGATGCGGCAAGAGCGCCATGTGCTGAAAGACCATCCCGATGTGGACGGCCCGCATTTCCCGCAGCTCCTCGCCACCCAGCGCAATCATATCCCGCCCCAAGAGGGATATACGGCCCGCCGTGGGCTCGATCAGCCGGTTCAGATGGCGCACCATGGTCGACTTGCCGGAACCCGACAGCCCCATGACACAAAAGATTTCACCGCGTTCCACGGTAAAGGAACAATCCGCGATTCCGACGACACAACCGAACTCCTGAAGGACTTCAGATTTACTCAGGTCGCGGGATTTGACGGCTTCCATGGCTTCTTCGGCGCGCTCGCCAAAGATTTTCCAGACGCCCTCAAGCTCGATTACATTTTCCAGCACTTAGCTTCCCCCAGCTAGAGCCTGACCGTTTTCACTGAAACCGCGAAAACGTGAATCAGCCTCATGACTATAGAGTGAGAGGGCGTTTCCCGCTCTTGACCCTATCCGTCAAGAACGACCGCACTCTGAAGCCTGATCATTGCAACTGCGAAGGATCAGCCTCTCAAACCTGCCGCTCCCATCCCCTAGAGCAACGAGTTTGACGCGAAGACGAGAATCTGCTGCACGCGCACCACCGACCAGGTGAAGGCAATCAGACTCACGACACAGGGTAGCGCGGGCGCCCTCAAGGAAGAGAGCGCCCGGCATCATCACCAGTTCCCGACTAGTTCAGCCAGGAGTCAACCAGCGCCCCGTTTTCACTCACCCACTTCTTCGCGTAGGCTTCGGGATCCTGCTTCTCGACCACCAGCGCATAGGTCATGGCGGACACCGTGTCGGTGTCGAGCTTGACATTCTTCAGCACTTCAGCGGCAGCCGGCTGCTCTTCTTCGAGCTTGGCGGCATAGTGGATGTGCAGATAAGCCGTGTTCCAGGCAACCGCGGCTTCGGACTTCTCGAGCCACTCGGGATCGTCCGTCGGCTGGATCACGTTCCACTTAGCTTCTTCGTGCTTCGGCTCTTTGAGAATGACGAGATCATGTAGCGCAAACATGTGATGCGGCGTGTAGCAGAAGAAAACGATGTCCTTCTTCTGGGCAACCGCGTTGTCGACTTCCGCAAGTGCCAGAGTTTCGTCCATTTCCTTCAACTGCATGGTCTCGGAATAGCCATAGGACTTTGCGCGGACTTTTTCCACATTGGTGGAGGCCCAGCCGGCGGCACCGATCCAGATCTCACCCTTGCCGTCACCGTCCGTATCGAAGTTCTTGGCCATATCCGGGTTGGTCAGATCCGATAGTTCAGAAATTCCGGTCCGCTCGGCGGTGCCCTTGGTGACGCACATGGCCTGATCGCCTGCCACGCCGTTCGGGTTCACCATCACGGTTTTCCGCTCGTTGACGAACTTATTGTTCAGATTGGACTGGTTCGGCAGCCAGACTTCGGGATGCACGTGCATTGAGCCCGAATCCATGGCCTCGAAAACAACCGGATTGGTGCCGTTCTGCAGCTCGACTTCCAAGCCGAGGTTGTCTTCCAGAACCACCTTGAGAACATGCGCGGTTACACGCACCGACGGCCAGTTCGGCACGCCGATGATGACGTCCGCCGCATAGGCGGGCGCAGCAGCGGAGAGAACCGCGGCCACCGCAACACTTGATAAAACCTTATTCACTTTCATTGCCTCTTGCTCCTGTTTTAGTTTCTTTTTTAACGCTAATGCTTCTGGTTTCTGACCTCCTCACGGCGTCTTTGGTCGTGTTTCAAGGTCAATCTCGGCTTCTCGATGAAGCGACCGAATTCCCCGATCCGAACGCTTCTGCTTCTTCAAAACGCCTCTTCCTCAGGCGATGTGCCTGATCTCTTCGCCCCCGGTTCCGTCCGAACGAGCCGCCGCGACGGCCTGCTTCAAGACCGCGGCTATTGTCTGGCAATCCGCCTCGCTTAGCCAAAGCGGCAGACGAAAGTCGCACAGCCGGCTAAGAACGCGATCCGCGTTCGGTACCGCACCGGCCGCCAACCCATCGATATAGCGCCAGTGATCATGACGGCTGGTGAAGCCCACGGGATCGGTTGCGCCGAACCATTTAACATGGACGCCATGCGCGTCGGCATGTTGAATGAAAAACGCGAGCTGCCGATCGTCCAGCAGGTCGGGACTGACCGAAAACTGCAGAGACGTCGGCGCGAAGTCTTCCTTGACCGGTCGCACGGGAAGGATGAGTCCCTCGATCCTGGTCAATTCAGCCGCCAGGTTTTCATAGATTCGCCGCCAGCGGAGATTGCGTTCGTCCAGGCTTGCAAGCTGAGGGCGCAGCAGAGCCGCGACCAGGCCGGACATCCGCATGGAACAGTTGGGCGTTGAAAAGCGGTGGCGCTCGAAGACTTCCATGGGTGGCCGGGCGCGATGCTGCGCGTAGAGCATGTAGCTGCCCGACAGCAGGATCGCACGGGCTGCAAGATCCTCGTCATCGGTGACGATCAGGCCACCCTCGCCGGAGTTGATCTGTTTGAAGGTTTGCGCACTGAAGCACCCGGCCTTGCCGAAAGTGCCGGTCAAGCGCCCGTCCCAGCCGCCGCCCATGGTATGGGCACAGTCCTCGATCATGGTGATGCCGTGCCGCGTACAGATTTCGACCACCGCGTTCATGTCGGGGATATGCCCGCGCATGAAGGACATGAGAAAGAAGCCTGCACCGCTCTCAGCCGCTTTGCGGTCCAGATCCTCAAGGTCAACGACATAGCGATCGTTGATATCGACAAGTACAGGGTCGGCACCGGCATGAGAGATCGCGCCTGGAACCGGCGCCAGCGTGAAGGCGTTGACCAGAACCTTGTCACCGGCGCAAACCCCCGCAGCCTTGAGAGCCAGGAAAATGGCACAGCCGCCGGAATTTACCGCAACGCAGTACTTGCGGTCCTGATAGGCCGCGAACTCCTGCTCCAGCAGCGCGGCCTCGGGAATGGAACTGCGATCCTCGCCATAGCGGAACAGGCGCCCGTCGCGCAGCAAGCGTACAGCGGCTTCAATTCCGGCCTCCGGAACCGGGTCCGGCGCGCTCAAATCCCCTGAAAAGGTGATTTCGGTCATTGATTCGCACTGCCCATCCACGACCGACTTCACGTGCCGGCCTGTTGCGTCAGCTTGAAGGCATCCTGCTTTGCTCGCAAACCCAGTCCCTGCAAACCCCGTCTCCGAAAAGTCTGTTCCTGGAAAGGCACCGCTTGCAACCCGTGCCTTTCTGAAAGCGCTTTCAAAACGCCTCTCTTTTTTAAAACAGATCACATAGCTTGGTAGTGAGTCAACAAGGCAAGACAACTCCAATCTTTGTAGTTGAGTTATATGGGAAAAATTTCTGTCTTCGTTTTGCTCGAAGAAAGAATATATGCTGGTCGGCGGTTTGCTAGGGCGAAGCAGGAGGGTCAAAAGGCCGTCTCCATGGAAAGGCTTTCAGATTGAAGCGGCGCACAACCACGACTTTGGACGACGTCGCCCGGGCCGCCGGAGTTTCGCCGGCGACTGTTTCGCGCTGCATTAATCAGCCGGCGAGCGTGCGCGAAGAGAAACGCGAGCGCATTCTGAACGCTATCGAACGGCTCGGCTATGTCCCCAATGGCTCGGCGCGCGCCCTCGCTTCCAGAAAAACCCGCATGATCGGCGCCATCATGCCCTCGCTCGACAATATGTTGTTCGGTGGCCCCTTGGAGGCTTTTCAGAAGGAAGTGGGCAGCGCGGGCTATACGGTTGCGGTCGCCTGCTCCGAGTACGACCCGCAGCAGGAGAGGATCCACGTCCGGAACTTCCTGGAGAGCCGGGTCGACGGACTGCTGCTGGTGGGGGCGCAGCGGGATCCGGACATATACAGGCAGCTCGAGCGGCAGGGCGTTCCCTACGTACTGACATGGATCTCGAGCGACGCGCGCAAAGATCACTGTGTCGGTTTCGACAACGCCGCCGCAGCGGAGCAACTGGTCGACTATCTCGTGAGCCTGGGACACCGGCACTTCGGCATGATTTCCGGCTTCATCGAACACAACGACCGGGCAAAAGCCCGTTACCTCGGCGTCCGCACTGCACTGGAGCGCCACGGCCTCAGCCTGCCGCCGGACCAGCTGTTGCATCGCCCCTTTGAGCCGGATGCCGGCCGTGACGCTTTCCACCTTCTCATGTCGGCGGCAAACCCGCCGACGGCGGTCCTCTGCGGCTCCGAGCCCCACGCCTACGGCGCGCTCTTTGAAGCCAGGGATATGAACATCGACGTCCCCGGCGAAGTGTCGGTGACGGGCTTCGACGACATGTGGCTGGCAAGCCAGATCTCGCCGCCCCTGACCACGGTTCGGACACCGCGTGGCCGCATGGGGCGTCAGGCCGCTCAGCACCTGCTTGCCCAGCTTCGGGGCGAGCGCCTTGTCGCGCCGCGGCCGATCGAGACGACGCTTGTGGTGCGAAAATCCACTGCGGCGCCTCGCCCGAGACCCCTGCTGCAACGCGTCGCTCCTGATCATTTTCAAGCCCGCACGCGCGCGAAGTCAGGATCGTAGAGGCAGGGCTCGGTTACAACTGCGCCGACCGCTTCACCAATCACCTCAACCTCGAGCCTCGCCCCTAGTGACGCGAGGTCCGGTTCGACGAATCCCGCCGCGATGTTCTTACCGACACGGTGGCCCCAGGACGCGGAGGTCACGGTCCCTACGACCTTGCCGGCTGAGAGAATTGAGTCGCCCGGCTGGGCGGGTGCGATGTCACTCGTCAGAACCATGCTGACAAACGAGCGGCGCGGACCCGCCGCCATCATCTCTTCGAGGGCGGGCTTGCCGACAAAGTCTTTGTCCATTTTGACGAAGCGCTCGAGTCCCGACTCAATGGGATTGAATTCCGTAATGAGATCGGCCTTCCAGTGACGGAAGCCCTTTTCGAGGCGCATGGACTCGGTCGCAGCGAGTCCGAAAGGCTTCAGGCCGAATTCCCGCCCCGCCTCCCAAAGCGTCTCGAAGGCAAGCTGAAGCTGTTCGTTGGAAATGTGCAGCTCCCAGGCCAGTTCGCCGGAAAAAGACACCGACATAGCCAGAGCCTCGGCATTGCCGATCATCACCGGACGGACCGAGAGCCAGGGGAACGCCGCCTTCGACCAATCGCAGCGCGGGGCAGCCTTAGTGAGCAGATCCCGTGCGCACGGACCGGCGATAACGAGAATAGTGGTGCTGTTCGTGAGGCTCTCGATCCGGATGGACCCATCTGCGGGCAATCTCTCGCGCAGCCAGTCCATATCGTGATACTCAGCGGCCGCCGCCGATCCGAACCACACCCGGTCTTCGGCCAGGTTGGCGAGCGTCGCCTCGCCCTTCACGTTGCCGAGCTGGTTCAGGAAATAGGTCAGTGCCAGCTTGCCAGGCTTGCGCGAAACCCGCGAACAGACGATCCCATCCAGCCAATCGAGAACGCCATTGCCGGTAATCTCGAAACGATTGAAGCCGGAGACCTCCATGATGCCGACGCCGCTTTGAACCGCCTTAACCTCCGCGGCCACCACGTCGAAAGTGTTGTTGAAGCGGAAGGAATGTTCTTCCCTGAAGTCGGGGTCCGGCTTGAAATAGAGCGCGCGCTCCCAGCCGTTCACGACCCCGAACTCCGCCCCCAATTGCGCCAGGCGGGAGGTCAGCGGCGTGGTCTTCATGGGCCGCCCCGCTGGCCGGTGCTCGTGGGGCATGTGGAAGCGGAACTCGTTCTGATAATCCTCGATTGCCTTTAACGCCGTGTATTCGACATTGGCATAGCGCGTGAAGCGCCGTGGATCGAGCGCCCAGGTGTCGTAGCAGGCTTCGCCGTGGACCATCATCTGGGCCAGCAGCCAGCCATGACCGCCGCCCTCGCCCAGTCCCGCGCGCAGGCCGGTCAGGCACCAGGCATTGCGCTTGCCGGGGATCCTGCCGACCAGCGGCACGCCATCGGGCGTATAGGTGATCGGCCCGTTGATGATCGTGTGGATCCCGGCCTCCTGCAGGCAGGGCAGCCGGGTGAAGGTTCCCTCCATGGTATCGATACAGCGGTCCAGATCGTCCGGGCAGAGCGCATTGGTGAAGTTCGGATCGATGCCGTCGAGCCCCCAGGTCTTGCAATCCTGCTCGTAAAATCCGACCAGAAGGCCGTGCTTTTCCTGACGGGAGTAGAAGTCGTTGGTCGGGCAGCGCAGCAGCGGCACCCGGAAGTCCAGAGCCTCGATGTCCGGGATGGGTTCCGTCAGCAGATACTGATGCTCCATAGAGGCAACCGGCAGTTCGACGCCCATCATGGCCGAGATCTCGTTGCAGCGGTAGCCACCGGCATTGACGATCATCTCGCAGTGAATATCGCCCTTCTCGGTATGCACGGCCCAGGTCTCGTCGGGCTTTTGCGTAAGGCCGGTCACCCCCGTATGCCGGTAAACCTCCGCGCCCGCCAAACGGGCCCGGCGGGCCAGCGCCTGGCAGAGCTGGGCGGGATCGATATCGCCGTCGAGCGGATCCCAAAGCGCGCCCAGGAGATTATCCGTGGTGATCAGGGGATGGCGCCGTTTGCATTCCTCCGGGTCGAGCAGTTCGAAGTCAACGCCCATGCCCTTGGCCAGGGACATAAAGTGCCGGTAGCCGTCCAGGTGATCCTGGGTCGAGGCCAGACGCAACCCACCCGTGGCATGGTGGTAGTTGATCGGGTACTCAGGATCGTCGGCCAACTCCTTGTAGAGCCGGATCGAATGGCTCTTGAGGCCGACCATAACCTGGATGCCGCCGAAATTCGTGACCTGCGCCGCCGAATGCCAGGTCGTGCCGGAGGTCAGCTCGTCGCGCTCCACCAGAACGACGTCGCTCCATCCCTCCCGCGTCAGGTGATAAAGGGCGCTGCAGCCGCCGATACCGCCGCCGATCACAACAACACGCGTATGCGTTTTCATGCCTGCTCTCTTAATTCATAACCGTTGGCTTCCTTGAACCGCGCCAGCATGCGCAAAGCCGGCAGGAGATTTCACGGCCAAAATCCAACTTAAGGAAGATCGGGAGGCGGCCTTCGGTTTTCCTGAAGAGCCTTCACCGCCTTAGGCACGGAGCCCCAAGATCGGGCAGACTGAACCTGGACAGGCGGGAGTGAGCGGGTATGACGTCGGAAGAAACGCGGATCGGCCGGCGCGGCGGCGGCCGCGCAGCACGCAAGGCGGCACGTCTGGCGCCGGAAGTCGAGGTCGATCCCTGCCCGCCCGGCCAGCGCGGCGGCGCCTATCGCCCGCTCTCAGACGCCAAGTTGACCGCCATCTGCAACGAAGCCTTCCGGGTCCTCGAGGAGATCGGGATGAGCGAAGTCCCGCAGGTGGTTCAGGAAAAGGCGCTGGCTGGGGGCGCCCATCTCAACGACCTTGGCCGCCTCTGTTATCCGCGCTCAATGGTCGAGGACATCATCGCGGGCGCAGCCAAAAGCTTCATCTATCACGGCCGCGATCCCAGGCACGACTTCGAGGTCGGCGGCGACAAGGTCTACTTCGGCACGGGCGGCGCCGCGGTACAGACCCTGGATCGCAAAAACGGCCTCTATCGGCCCTCGACCCTGGCCGACCTCTATGACTTCACGCGCCTGGTCGACACCCTGCCCAACGTGAGCTGGTTCACCCGCTGCTGCGTGGCGACCGATATTCCCGACAATTTCGATCTCGATATCAACACCGCCTACGCCCTGCTGGCGGGCACGACGAAGCCGGTCGGCACTTCCTTTACAATGCCGGAGTATGTGGCACCGGTCATCGAGATGTTCGATATGGCCCTCGGTGGAGAGGGCCGCTTTAAAGAGCGTCCCTTCTGCAAGGCGCACATCAGCCCGGTGATCTCGCCCTTGCGCTATGGCGAAGATGCGGTCGGCGTCACCCTGGAGTGCATTCGCCTGGGCGTTCAGATCAACAACATCGTGGCCGCCATGTCGGGCGCGACCGCGCCGGCTACCCCCGCCGGGTTCCTGGTGCAGTCGACGGCGGAGACCCTGGCCGCGCTGGTGATGGTCAATCTCTTCGCGCCAGGCTACCCGATGATCTTTTCGAACTGGCCCCTGGTCATCGACCTGCGAACAGGCGCCTTTTGCGGCGGTGGAGGTGAGATCAGCATCATGAACGCTGCCTCCGGACAGATCAGCAATCATCTCGGTCTACCCAGCGGCGTAGCTTCCTCCATGTCGGACGCCAAAGCGGTCGATGCCCAGATGGGAATGGAGAAGGGGATCTCTGCGCTCGCCGCGGGCCTGGGCGGCGCCAACATGATCTACGAGTCCTCCGGCATGATGGCCAGCCTGCTCGGCGCATCCTTCGAAGCTTTCGTGGCCGACGATGAGATGCTCAGTCACGTGCATCGGGCGATCCGCGGTGTCGAGGTGAACGAGGAAACTCTGGGTTTTGAGACCATTCGCGAAGCGGTGATCGGGGAAGGCCACTTCCTGGGTGCGGCTCAAACCATGGACGCCATGCAGCGCGATTACTTCTATCCCACCCTCGCCGACAGGAACGAGCCACGCACCTGGGAGGAAGCGGGCGCGACCGACCTCTGGACCCGCGCCAGGACCCGCGCGGACGAGATCCTGGCGAGCCACTATCCGACCTACATCGAGCCGGAGGTCGATAAAGCCATCAGAGAGCGCTTCAACATTCTGCTGCCAAAGGAGCGACTGCGGCCCTAAGACCTGCAGGTGTCAGCATGGGACCGACTTTGCGCCAGACACCTGGCTGCCGAGTGAGATGAGACCGGCTTCCGAACGCGATCGAAAACTACACTCTCAATGCAGCTGGATAAGTGCGGCGACCCGAGGCCGCCGCACATCCTAGATCACGTCCGCTTGAAACGCCGTGCGGCAAAACCAAGACCGGCCAGCGCAAATCCAAACAGCGAAAGCGACGCAGGTTCAGGCACCATGACGGGATCCGGATCCGCACCTCCAGGCGTGGCCGACCCCAGAGTGATGTTATCGAACCCGACAAAGTTTGCGGTCCCGCCGAAATCAACCGAGCGAGCGATACCGTCGAAGGCAACGCCGATCGGGTCCCAATTACAGAATCTGCCCGTCGGATCGCCCGTGCAGTTATTATCGCTGAGATTCAGGGCGAGATTGATAGTTGCCAGGATATTTCCCGATCCGTTGAGGTCGTCGTAAACGTTGACAAACCCAGTATCGAAATCACTGCTGTAAAAGAACGAAAAGCCGGTGTCGAAGCCCGCAGCGACGTTCATGGTCGCGGCGTTGCCGGAGAGAAAAAACAAGATAGTATCCGGCGAAGGTTCGTTGGCGAAGTTCCCGTTCAAAGGGTTGCCTTTTGTGTCTCCGTCGGTAATGGCAAGAGACGTACTGGAGAAAGAAATCCCGTTGTCTGTGCCCGACGCTCCGGCAGAATCCGTGCCGCCGTTATAGAAATCGTTCACACTCGCGCCGTCGGTGACCCCCTCGAAATCGAGCACGATCGGTGCAGCGCTCACTTGCACGGAGGACATAGCGGTCATCGCGCCGGCAATTGCCCCTCCAATAAAGAATTTTCTCAACATAAATGCTCCCCCAGTCAAACAGTAGTATTCGCTTCGTTGGATGTTGTTTCGCGCGAAACAACTTGCGTTTAAACTGAGCAAGCAATTAGTATGCCAATGACTTAAGCTATTGATGGACAAGAATCTGAACCGATAGTTCGGAAATCGAAGTCGCGAATCTGTAAAAACGATCGACAGTTTAAGCTTAGATAAACGAGCGAAACACGTCTTAACGTTGATATTATTGTGTTTTATGCGATTTTTAAGTGTAAAATTTATCGACACAGGCGAAATCTTATAAAAAACTCACCTCTCTAATGTCACCGACTCCTCTTTCACCCTCACCTCCTCCAGCACCTCGAACAGCGTTGCGTCTCCTGCAGACAGTTTCGCCACCTGGGGTAGGATTTCTTCGCGTAGGTGCTTTCGGATCATGACAGAAACGCCGGTGGGCAAAGTCCCCAGCTCGCCGCGCCGGGCGACCAGGTAAACCTTGCGGGTGAGGCGGGTGAAGGGAGACTGGATCACCTCGGTTCCGGCTTCGAAGCGCGCACTGTCGAGGATGTTCAGCGGGGTCCCGAGACTCCAGCCGCCGACCATTGCGACCATAGCCAGGATCGAGCGGGAGGCCTCAAAAGAAAAGCGTCTTTCGGCGGAAAAGCGATGCCGCCGCAGATGCTGCTCGACGAGACGGCCGATCGGCATCTTCTCGTCGTGATGCACAAAGGGGAGCTGCTCAAGCTGAGGCCGAAGCGGCGCGTCGGCTTTCAAAACACCCCGGGCGGCCACAATCGCGAAGGTCTCCTGCAGCAAGGGAAAGACGTCGTAGATCGAAGGGTCGTCCGGCGGCAGGCCGGTGATCGCGATGTCCGCCTCGCGCCGGACGAAGACGCTGGTCATGCTGTCGGACCGGCCGGAGACCGCACTCAGGACGGTCTTGGGATAGGTTTCGTGCAGAGCTCCGATCAAATGGGGTGTGACCGACGCATCGAAATCGTCGATCACCGCGAAGCGAAGCTGCGGCAGAGAAGAAAGATTGAGCTCCATCATCTGCGCTTGCGCCTCGGAGATCGACAACAGCACCTTGCGGGCATGGCTCAGCAAAAGCGCGCCGGCGGGCGTGGGGCGGATCGGCCGCTCACTGCGGTCCAGGAGCGTTGTTCGCGCAAAGGCTTCCAGGTTTGAGATCTGCTGAGAGACCGCCGCCGGACTGGCGCCCAGCCGTTCGGCCGCCTTTGCCATGGAACCGGCTTCGTCCACGGCGACCAGGACGCGCAGGGCACGGACCGAGAGGTCGAGAGGGCTTTCCTGAGCCAAAGCAAGTTCCTCGAAAAGACGGGCCTGCGCCGTAATCAAGCAGCGCTAGCTTCACGTCTCTCTTTAGCCGAACTAACGATAGCCGTAAATACACCTTAACCCATATTGCCTGCCGTCATTGTTTTCCTTCGGCTCGTGGCACAGGGCAATGGGATCATTATGACGCCCGCGCGGGCGTCGGCGACCGCGTTGCTCTAGCCAACGCCAGGCTGGAACGGCTTTGTTCCGGCAAACGAACAAGTTTGTAGGGCTCGCGGTTTCGGATAACCTTCTCGACATCTGGCGCGTTCATGACCCGCATCAGTGCGCTGTAATTCGTTTGAAAGAAGACTTCGGCACCGATCGCAAGGCGAGCGTCGGCGGTTTCAACGACAAGATGATCGCTGGTCGCTCCAATGCAGGTGAGTCCCGCGGGCATCGTGAGACCGTCGATATCCGTATCCTGTAATCCGATGGCAAGGATCGACTGCCGGATTTGCCTCTGATCGGACACAATACGACCGCCCGCCGTTACTGGTTCAATCGCCGGCCATTTACGGTTTTTCGGCTTGATTTTGGACTCGATGACTTCCGTGACAAGTGTGAAAGCATCCGTGAACAACCCATCAATCCGGCGCCCTGAAATCGGATCGACACCAAGCAGGATCGCTTCTCCCAATCTCAGATCGTTAACCTGGCCTGAGCTTTCCTCGCCAAAAGCCCAGGGAAGATTTGCGGAATTGCCGCCCGATACCGTTTCCAGGGAAAAGCCGCACGCTCGTTCGGTTTCACGAGCAAGCGACGAAAACGCCTTCATGCTCTGAGCGTTGGGGGCCACCCCGTTCAGGCAGGCAAAATTCGCCCCGATGCCTTTCAAGGCAATGCCCGGAATATTCATCACCTTGCGTGTGATGCCTTCGAGAGCGCCAGGCATGATACCCTCTCTAAGGTCGCCCGTCTCGACCATCAGAATGATGCCATGGACCCGATTCGAACGCTGTGCGGAACTGGCGAGCATATGAATAGCATCGAGCTCGGTGTTGTAGCTGTCGCTGCAACCCTGCGTGATCCGGTCTGTCTGGCTCAGCAATGGTGTCCGGATAAGAGCGATCGGGCACTTGATCCCGGCGCGCCGCATCCGCTCGACATTCTCTATACGCGCGTCGGCAAGCCCAGTCACACCACCATCGAGCATTGCCCTTGCAATCTCGGGGTGCCCGCAAACAGCTTTTGTGACACCGGTCACACCTATACCGCGCCGGCCGAGGCGTTGGACCAGGTATCTGGTGTTGTGCCTGATTTTGTTAAGATCGCACTCAATGCGCGGAGCGGTCATTACGCAGCCACGATGGGGCGTTCGACGAGCTCCGGAAACGCGGAGAGAACCATCTGCAAGAGCTCATCCACGGGACGGCTCAAGGCATCCGTGACGGGCAACCCGAGTTTCAGGGAATAGAATTTGATCGCGGAATCGATTTCCGCTTCATTCATATCCTCGTGATTGACCGTCAGGCCGATGACCTTCGTATCCGCAAAAGCTTGAATCAGCGCAATTTCATCCGCTGGACCGGGCATCGGCATGCTTGGAAAGTCGCACCGGTGCGCGCGTTTCGGAGCGTGCTGCAAAATAACCGCATCAGGTTGACTGCCGCGCAAAATAAAGGCGGATGTGCAGAACGCCGGGTGACTGAGCGCGCCCTGCCCTTCTATGAGAATGACTTCGGGCTGCTCGGCCTCAAAGGCCGCGACAATCGCGCCTTCAAGCTCGCCGCAACAAAACTGTGGAGGCACCGCGTCCATTGCGACCCCGTAGCGCGCGCCCTGCATCAGACCTGTCTGGCCGGTTCCGATCAATAGCGTCCTGATGCCCCGTTCATTCAGGACGCGGGCCAGAACAGTTGCAGTGGTTCGCTTGCCAATGGCGCAGTCTGTACCAAGGACCGCAATTCTTTTCGAGGTCACCCCAGCGATGCTGCCGTCAAAAAGGCGCATGTCCTTACTCGGACGCGGCTTTCGAATATCGCGTATCCAGACTCCCCGGCCGACCTTTGCCGCCGCCGAAAATTCGGGATCATCGCTCAGATATTCGTGCAGCCCGCCGACGATATTAATGCCAAGCGCAATCGCCTCCAGTATGACGCCACGATCCTCATCGGAGAGTTTTCCAGTCGAAGGAGCCATCCCGTAGATCAGGGTGTCAGGGACTTCTTCCTCATGGGTAACAGCTGCTTCTAGGTCTTTGAAGATGGTGATACCGTTCGGCACTTCGTCGAGCATCTGCCCGCTGTCCTTACCTGAACAACTGCTGTCGATAACCGACAGGATACGGTAGGTCTCCGAATGCCGAACCAGCCCATTCGCGGTCTTGCCGTCAATTTTCGAAAAATTCCCTTCGCAGTACACGATCGCAGTGGGGGTTTTCGCAGACTTCACCCGCGCGCGGTTCGTGATTTTCGAGAGAGATCTTGTCGGCGCGGCTAACGGCTCAGTCGGACAAGGTCTGACTGACTGGGCACTCTTGGGTTCGGTTTCCATGTTGCGTCCTTGTAAAGATGCACCGCAGACGACAGGATTCTGCCGAGGGTACACATGTGTTGAAGCCTGGGCACAACACTGAACCCGGCCTATCGGCGCTAATTTCGAAGAACGCAGAGATTCTGTGAGCGTTGAAAATTGCGGTTGCAGTCCCACCAGTTTCCGGATCGATCAAGATGGGCGTTTGCGGGTAGGGTAATGGCTGTGCAGCGATCATCAGATGTCGAAAACCCGCGGTTGCATTTCCACCCCGGTCCTTGAGATGCGTCATCGAAATACGCATTCGCCGGGATTACGACAGCTTCGCAACTGCCGTTGGTTTCACGATAACCGCGCTCGCAAATCCACTCTGGTCCATAGCTGCTGTCCGACAGGTAAGCATGAGCCGGTAAACGAATCTGCTCGCAGGTCTCGTCGATTTTGCGGTATCCGCGCAGGCATTGCCAATCCTTGCCCGATGGCTCGAGATAAGCGTTCGCCGGAACGAAGACTTGCAAACAGGACGCGCCCGCTACTTCCTCGAAACCGTGACGGCATTGCCATCCCGCCCCATACTTCCGGTTCGTAAGATAGGCATTCTCCGGCACAAGAATCGCAGCGCATTTATCTCCTTCGGCCCTGAAAGACGGATCGCATTCCCATCCGCTGCCATAGCTTTTCTCGTGTGCGTTCTCGGGGATAGTTATTGTCGTGGATTGCGCATAGGACAGTGCAGGCAATGCGAGAAGGAATGCAACTATCAGCAGCACGAGGGCCGGAATACCCCGCACACTAACGTCCGGAGTTCGACCGGCGGCTGCTTCCCCTCTCAACGACCGGACAGGCGCAGACGTCAGAGTTTCAAAGTATTGCAAGACGGGCGAAGGCGCGCGCGTTGATGTGCTTTCTTTGTGAGTGGTAGAGATTTCCCTCTTGCCAGCACCCCCCCGAGTTACCCAGCTGCCAGGAAAAAATCTGAAGATTAAATCTGTACTTGCGCCGATGACAGCGCCAAAGAGTCTAAGGTTTAACCATTGGGAGATAGTGATGATCGATCCTCCAGCGGAGAAAGCGCCGCTTCGCCTTTTCTAATCTTGGTTGAACGCTTGTGATCGCGCCAAAGCGCCGCTTCCAGATTCTCAGGATCAATCGGGCGCATTTCAGTACGTCCTGCACCTGTTTGGCCCTCAATCCGAAGATGTGTCGCTGTTCTGCGATAGGCAGCAAAACTGAGGTTCTCCACAAGATCCTCATCGACAAAAATCTTGTAATCACCGGCAGGCAGTTCGTCAGAATAACCGGCTAATATAAATGGATAGGCAAACGTTACGGTCGACGTGGTCGTGCGCGATGTCATCGGCAGCCTTCCAAAGCGTCGCGCCCCGGGAATAGGGGCAATTTTTCGATTTTTCAGGAAATCAGCGATTCACCAACTGGCTTCAACTCCAGTTTATCGGGCACACTGACTTTTGATATGACTCAAATGGATACTCAGGCGGGCATTTGCAACCCTACCTGCCCAAGAAACGCCAGTGCGTGCAGCCAAGTAAAGTATGAACGAACCCGCTGTGCAAAACGCATGATTGCGTGGCCGTCCTTGAGGCGGTCCGACAATTTCGTAAATGCACCTTAAGCCAAAAGGCCAGCGAGACGACGACCATGTCGCGTCACGCAACTGACGATCGAACCCTCCTGCCTTCGTTCTGCCCATTTTTTGTGCTTTGCGGTTCAATCGCATAATTTTTAGGCGATACCTGATTATTTTCGGACGCAAATGAAATCCACCTCCGCAACTTTTCCAATTCTTTACAAAGCATTAATCACTTTATCTTCCGGCGACGGAGTCTTGGCACGGCGCTTGTAATGACATGCTGCGACGCAACAAAAAATATACGGGAGAAGCATCATGTCTAAACTCAATCTCTTGCGGAAAGGGATCGGCGCGGCCGTCGTCGGCGCGGCCCTCCTGTCGACCTCCGCGGTTGTTTCCGCCGAGGAAACCATCAAGGTCGGCGTTCTTCATTCCCTCTCCGGCACCATGGCCATTTCAGAAACGACTCTGAAAGACGTCATGCTGATGCTGGTCGAACAGCAGAACGCCAAGGGCGGATTGCTCGGCAAAAAGCTGGAAGCCGTCGTGGTCGACCCGGCCTCGGACTGGCCACTTTTTGCAGAAAAGGCCCGTGAGCTGATCGAGAAAGAAAAAGTCGCGGCCGTCTTCGGGGCCTGGACCTCGGTTTCCCGCAAATCCGTTCTGCCGGTCTTCGAGGAGCTCAACAGCCTGCTGTTCTACCCGGTTCAGTACGAGGGAGAGGAGAGCTCCAAGAACGTTTTCTACACCGGTGCGGCACCGAACCAGCAAGCCATTCCCGCCGTCGATTACCTGATGAGCGAAGAAGGCGGTGAAGTGAAGCGCTGGGTGCTGGCGGGAACCGACTATGTTTATCCCCGCACCACAAACAAGATCCTGGAATCCTATCTGAAATCCAAAGGTGTCGCCGACGAAGACATCATGATCAACTACACGCCCTTCGGACACTCCGACTGGCAGACGATCGTCTCGGACATCAAGAAATTCGGCTCAGCCGGTAAGAAAACCGCCGTGGTTTCCACTATCAACGGCGACGCCAATGTTCCCTTCTACAAAGAACTCGGCAACCAGGGCATTGCCGCCGAAGACATTCCGGTTGTCGCTTTCTCCGTGGGTGAGGAAGAACTGGCCGGTCTGGACACCAAGCCACTGGTCGGGCATCTGGCGGCCTGGAACTACTTCCAGAGCGTCGAAGCACCAATCAACGAGAGCTTCGTCGAGGAATGGAAAGCCTTCATCGGCGACGACAAGCGCGTCACCAACGACCCCATGGAAGCGCACTTCATCGGCTTTAACATGTGGGCCGCGGCCGTTGAAAAGGCAGGCACGACCGATCCAGATGCGGTCGGCGACGCAATCATCGGCGTGACCGCACCGAACCTTTCGGGCGGCTACTCGGCCATGATGCCGAATCACCACATCACGAAGCCGGTCCTGATCGGTGAGATCCAGGAAGACGGGCAGTTCGAAATCGTCTGGGAGACCCCCGGCATGGTCGTCGGCGACGCCTGGTCCGATTACCTGGCGGGTTCTGCTGACCTGATTTCCGACTGGCGCAAGCCCATGGCCTGCGGAAACTTCAACACCAAAACCGGTAAGTGCGGCGGCAGCGGCAGCTAAAGCAGCGCAATAAAATGTGGGGACAGCTTACGTCACATGACATGAGCTGTCCCCACACCTCGCTCTCGCCCCTCGCTCTTTCGGCTAACAGCAGCCCCGGGACCCGATTTCCAATGTATTGCCTGCGATCTCTCTTGATCCCGCTCCTCTGCGCGCTGATCTTTACCTCGAACCTTTCTCAGCCCGCGCAGGCGGCTGACCTCGAAACCGCGCTCTCAGGACTCGCGGAAAAAAGTTTTAAGACCCGCCTGAAGGCCGTTGACGACATCGCCGCGACCCAGGATGAACGGGCGAGCGAAATTCTGGACGCCCTCGGCAGGGGTGATCTCTTTGTTGCCAATCCGGGCAAACACATCGTGATGCCCGATCCGGCCGCCAGCGGGGCTTACCTCTTCGCGGCGACAGGCGAGAGCGCCGGAAGCTATGCCAAAGCCGCCGTCAAGAAAGTCAAGATCAACAACCGGATGCGCTCCGCGATCCGTAAGGCCCTCGGCACTCTGACCCTCGGCAGTCCGGACCGAAACCGGCGCCTGACCGCCGCCCGCAGCATTTTCAACACGCGCGATGCCAGCGCGCTCACCCTCCTCAGCGACGCCATCGCCAGGGAAACCGACAGCACAGTTAAGCGTGAGATGGAGCGCGCCCGCGCCGCCGCCCTTCTGGGGTCAGACGCGGAGGAAAGCGAAAAGCTCGCCGCCATCGATGTCATCGCGCCCATGGCTAACCAGGATGCGCTCGCGCTGCTCACGCAGGTCATGAGCAACGACAGCGGCGCAGTTGCGCAACGGGCCGAGCGAGCCATCGCCGAGATGCAGAGCAGCCTGGCGCTTTGGGCGACAGCGCAGAACGTCGTTTACGGTATCAGTCTCGGGTCGGTCCTGTTGCTCGCCGCCATCGGTCTGGCCATCACCTTCGGCGTGATGGGCGTCATCAATATGGCCCATGGCGAGATGGTCATGATCGGCGCCTATGTGACCTTCGTGGTTCAGGACGTGATCCGCACCTCAATGCCGGATCTCTTCGATTGGTCGTTGCTGATCGCGCTGCCTCTCGCCTTCGGGGTCACGGCCCTGATCGGGATCGCCATGGAGCGGGGCATTATCCGCTTCCTTTACGGACGGCCACTGGAGACCCTGCTCGCCACCTGGGGCGTCTCGCTGATCCTGCAACAGGCGGTGCGCAGCATCTTTGGCCCCAACAACCGGCTGGTGGGCAACCCCTCCTGGATGTCCGGATCGCTGGAACTGGGACAGCTGACCCTCACCTACAACCGGATCTGCATCATCGCCTTCACCCTGGTGGTTTTCGCCGCGCTTTTCGTCGCCATGCGCAAGACCAGCTTCGGTCTTCAGATGCGTGCCGTGGTGCAGAACCGGCAGATGTCGGCAGCCATGGGCATCCGAACCAAGTGGGTCGATGCGCTAACCTTCGGGCTGGGCTCGGGCATCGCCGGGCTTGCCGGTGTGGCCATCAGCCAGATCGATAATGTCGGCCCAAACCTGGGTCAGAGCTACATCATCGACAGTTTCATGGTCGTGGTTTTCGGCGGAGTCGGAAATCTCTGGGGCACGCTGGTGGGCGCCATGACCCTGGGCGTCGCCAACAAGTTTCTGGAACCCTACTCCGGTGCCGTGCTGGCCAAGATCCTGGTCCTGGTCTTTATCATCCTCTTCATACAGAAACGGCCCAAGGGCCTCTTCGCGCTCAAGGGCCGGGGAGCAGAGGCATGATCACGCGCATGCTGATCCGCTCCCTCGACAAGGGAAGTTACTGGTTCCTGGGTCTCCTCGCTCTCATTGCTTTGCTGGTCCCGATCCTGCACTTGCTACTCCCGCCGGAAAGCGCCCTTCATGTGCCCGGTTACGCCGTCGCGCTGATGGGCAAATATCTCTGTTACGGGCTGCTGGCCCTCTCGGTGGATCTGGTCTGGGGCTACTGCGGCATCCTCTCACTGGGCCATGGCGCTTTCTTCGCGCTGGGCGGTTACGCCATGGGCATGTATCTCATGCGCCAGATCGGCGACCGCGGCGTCTATGCCAACCCGGAACTGCCCGACTTCATGGTTTTCCTGAACTGGTCCGAGCTGCCCTGGTACTGGTACGGCTTCGACTCCTTCGCCTTCGCACTGGCCATGGTGGTGCTCGCGCCGGGCATCCTGGCTTTCGTTTTCGGCTGGCTCGCGTTCCGCTCCCGTGTGACCGGGGTTTACCTCTCCATTATTACCCAGGCCCTGACCTACGCCCTGATGCTGGCTTTCTTCCGCAACGAAATGGGTTTCGGCGGCAACAACGGCCTGACCGATTTCAAGGACATTCTCGGTTTTTCCCTGCAAAGCGATTCAACCCGCACCGCGCTCTTCGCCGCCTCGGCGATTGCGGTGGGGCTGGGCTACATCCTTTGCCGCCTGATCACCCGTTCGCGGGCCGGCATGGTTCTGGCCGCCATCCGCGACGCCGAGAGCCGCACCCGCTTTCTGGGCTACCGGGTCGAACACTATAAGCTGATGGTTTTCGTCGTCTCGGCCTGCCTCGCAGGGGTTGCGGGTGCGCTCTACGTGCCGCAGGTCGGCATCATTAACCCCGGCGAATTCGCCCCCGCCAATTCCATCGAGATCGTCATTGCGGTCGCGGTCGGTGGGCGCGGGACCCTGATCGGCGCGGTGCTCGGTGCAGTCCTGATCAGCTACGCCAAAACCTGGTTTACCGGCGAATTGCCGGAGCTCTGGCTCTTCGCCCTGGGCGGGCTCTTTGTCGCTGTCACGCTCTTTTTGCCGAAGGGGATCGCGGGCTTCCTGCTGGCACGCTGGCAAGCCTTCGCCGAACGTAAAACTGCGCCGGGTACCGCGGTTGCCACAAACGAGGGGGCCGCCCAATGAGCGACCTGCCTTCATCTGTCCTCTATCTCGACGGCATCAACGTCAGCTTCGATGGCTTCAAGGCGCTGAACAACCTCTCGCTCTACATCGAGCCGGGGGAGATGCGCGCGATTATCGGCCCTAACGGCGCCGGGAAAACCACCATGATGGACGTCATCACGGGCAAGACCAAACCGGACAGCGGCGAAGTCTTTTTCGACGGTGCCGTCGATCTGGCCAAGCTGGATGAGGCCGACATCGCGCAACTGGGCATCGGGCGCAAATTCCAGAAACCGACGGTCTTCGAAAGTCAGAGCGTGGCAGACAATCTGCAACTCGCGCTCTCCGGTGTGCGCGGCGTCCTGGAGACCTTTCTCTGGTCCGCGAGCGCCAAGGACGAGGCCCGGATCGATGAACTGCTCGAGATCATCCGCCTGACACGCCTGCGCGACCGTATGGCCAATTCACTCTCGCATGGGCAAAAACAGTGGCTGGAGATCGGCATGCTGCTGGCCCAGGACCCCAAAGTCCTGCTGGTCGACGAACCGGTCGCGGGAATGACAGATTCCGAGACGGTCGAGACCGCACGCCTGCTGCGCGAAATCGCCCAGAACCACTCGGTCATTGTGGTCGAGCACGACATGAGTTTCGTGCGCGACCTGGACGTCAAGGTCACGGTCCTGGCGGAGGGCTCCGTCCTGGCCGAGGGCTCCCTGGAGAGCGTCAGCGCTGATGAGCGTGTGATCGAGAGCTACCTGGGGAGATAGGTCATGCTGAGCGTTTCAAACCTCGATCTCCACTATGGCGCGGCACAAGCCCTTCGTTCGGTCAGCCTGGAGGTGCCGAAAGACAAAGTTACCTGCTTGCTGGGCCGCAACGGGGTCGGTAAAACCAGCCTGCTGCGCGCGATCATGCGTCAAGCGGCTGTCTCGAGCGGGACCGTCACCTGGGACGGTCAGGATGTGACCAAAGCGAGCAGCGAAGATCTGGCCCGCGCGGGTCTTGCCTATGTCCCGCAGGGCCGGGAGATCTTCCCCCTGCTGACAGTCCGGGAGAACCTGCAGACCGGACTCTTCGTCCTCCCGAGGCGGGAACGGCGCATCTCCGACGAGATCTTCGAGCTCTTCCCGGTGCTGGGCGATATGCTGGGACGGCGCGGCGGCGATCTCTCCGGCGGTCAACAGCAGCAGCTCGCCATCGCGCGGGCCCTGGTCATGAAACCGCGCCTGCTGATTTTGGACGAACCGACCGAGGGCATTCAGCCCTCGATCATCAAGGATATCGAGCGGGTCATTCGCCTGTTGCGCAGCCGCGGTGGAATGAGCATCCTTCTGGTCGAACAATATTTTGACTTCGTCCGCGCCCTGGCCGACAGCTACGCGGTCATGGACCGCGGGGAGATCGTCATGTCGGGCGAAATGAAAAGCGAAGACGAGGCAGCCATCATGAAGCACCTGACGATCTGACGGGACAGCCACGGGAATGATCGCGAGCAGCCTGAGCACGCCGCCGATGAAGGAGGCCGTCGACGCCGATGTAATCACTCTGCCGAGGCACGAAAAGCTGCAGCGCGCGCAGGGCGCAGTCCGGCTCTCCTTCAAGCACGCCGCGGGCCGCAGCAGGATCGACGATCTTTTCCAGCAGGGTTGCCTGAAGGCGCGCCTGCCCCGGATCGCAGCGCAGGGGCCCGAAGCGGTCCTGGTCAACACCTCCGGCGGCCTGACCGACCGCGACCATCTCGCCATCGAAGCCGCCTGGGGAGCAAGCACCAATGCGGTCGTCACCACCCAGGCCTGCGAGCGGATCTACAGGTCCCGCGCCGAGCCCGCCCGGATCGACACCCGGATCGACGTCGCTGCCGACGCCTCGGCCTATTGGCTGCCGCAGGAGACCATTCTTTTCGACAGCGGTCAGCTGAACCGACGAACCCATGTCAGTCTGACAGCCTCCTCCCGGCTCGTCGCCTGCGAAGCCGTGATCTTCGGCCGTCCCGCCATGGGTGAGGAGGTGCGTTCCGGCCTGTTGCGGGACTGCTGGCGGATCGAACGAGACGGCAAGCTGATTTTCGCTGACCGCCTGGGCTTTTCCGGCGACCCCGTGGCGCAGCTCAACCGTGCCGCCATCGGCAACGAAGCCCGTGCCATCGCCAGCGTCATTGTCTGCGCGCCTGACAGCAGCAGGCTCTGCGACGAGATCCGCCCCCTATTGGATCGGCCTGACGTTATGTCGGGCTGCAGCGATTTGGGCGGTGTTGTCCTGACCCGTATTCTCGCGCCCAGCGGCTACAGGTTGCGCGCCACCCTCATCCCACTTCTTGAAAGACTGCGCGGCGGCGCTCTGCCGCGCGTCTGGACCTGTTAATAATACCAAGGAGCGAGATTTATGACGCATAGGGACAGCTTTCTGTGGCTTTCGGTTAGGAGCGCGTGGCGTAGCGATACGGGGTATCGGAAGCCGCGTGCGACGCAGCCCGAAAGCCACAGAAAGCTGTCATTCCGGTTGTCTTCGAGGACCTTCGGAGGGCGTCGAAAAGCCTTGCCGATACGCCGTATCGCCGACGGTTCTTCTCCTACCCGAAGGTCCCCGAAGATAATCCCTATGGGCCATAAATCTAGCTCCTTGGTATAAGACCCGGAAGGACCGACATGAACCTGACCCCGAGAGAAAAGGACAAGCTGCTGATCAGCATGGCCGCCATGGTGGCGCGCCGCCGGCTGGAGCGCGGTGTCAAACTCAATCACCCCGAGGCCATTGCCCTGATCACCGACTTCGTGATCGAGGGCGCGCGCGACGGCCGCAGCGTCGCCGAACTCATGGCGGCGGGCGCGAAGGTCATCACCCGCGACCAGGTCATGGAAGGCATCGCCGAGATGATCCACGACGTCCAGGTCGAAGCCACTTTCCCCGACGGCACCAAACTGGTGACCGTTCACGAACCGATCCGCTGAGCCCCCGGTCAAAGGAGACAGCCCCCATGATCCCAGGTGAAATCATCACGACCGACGGCGAGATCACACTCAACGAAGGCAGCGAAGCGACGACCCTTGAGGTCGCGAATAGCGGCGACCGCCCCGTGCAGGTCGGCTCCCATTATCACTTCTTCGAAGTCAACCCGGCCCTTCTGTTCGATAGAGAAGCATCTCGCGGCCAACGTCTGGACATCGCCGCAGGCACCGCCGTGCGTTTTGAGCCTGGCCAGACCCGTGAAGTTACGCTGGTGCCCCTGCGCGGCAAGCGGGCCGTCTTCGGCTTCAATGCAAAAGTCATGGGAGGGCTCGACTGATGCCCGCAAAAATTTCCCGCTCGAGCTATGCCGCCATGTACGGCCCGACCACCGGGGACAAAGTCCGGCTCGCCGACACCGAGCTCTTCATCGAGGTGGAGACGGACCTGACCACCTATGGCGAAGAGGTCAAGTTCGGCGGCGGCAAGGTCATCCGCGACGGCATGGGCCAGAGCCAGGCCTCCCGAACCCAGGGGGCAGTGGATACGGTCATCACCAACGCCCTGATCGTCGATCACACAGGCATCTACAAAGCCGATGTCGGACTGAAGGATGGGCGGATCGCGGGTATCGGCAAGGCGGGTAACCCGGATACCCAGCCGAACGTCGACATCATAGTCGGCATCTCGACGGAAGCGATCGCGGGGGAAGGCAAGATCCTGACCACCGGCGGCTTCGATGCCCATATCCACTTCATCTGCCCGCAGCAGATCGAGGAGGCCCTGACCTCAGGCGTGACCACCATGCTGGGCGGCGGCACCGGCCCGGCCACCGGCACCAACGCCACCACCTGCACACCCGGTCCCTGGCACATCGGACGCATGCTGCAGGCCGCCGAGGCCTTTCCCATGAACCTGGCCTTTTCGGGCAAGGGCAATGCCTCGCAGCCCGCGGGACTGATCGAACAGATTGAAGCCGGTGCCTGTTCCCTGAAGCTGCACGAGGACTGGGGCACCACCCCAGCCGCCATCGACTGCTGCCTTTCGGTGGCGGAGGAGATGGACGTGCAGGTCATGATCCACACGGACACCCTGAACGAGTCCGGCTTCGTGGAACACACCATCGAGGCCCTCAAGGGCCGGACCATTCATGCCTTCCACACCGAGGGTGCGGGCGGCGGCCACGCCCCCGACATCATCAAGGTCTGCGGCCTGCAGAACGTGATTCCTTCTTCCACCAACCCGACCCGGCCCTACACGGTCAATACGGTGGACGAGCACCTGGATATGCTGATGGTCTGCCACCATCTGGATCCCTCCATTGCCGAGGACGTGGCTTTCGCGGAGAGCCGTATCCGGAAAGAGACCATCGCGGCGGAAGACATTCTTCACGACATCGGCGCCTTCTCGATCATCGCCTCGGACAGTCAGGCCATGGGCCGGGTCGGCGAGGTTCTGATCCGCACCTGGCAGACCGCCGACAAGATGAAGCGTCAGCGCGGCCGCCTGCCGGAGGAGACCGGCGACAACGATAACCTCCGGGTCCGGCGCTACATCGCGAAATACACCATCAACCCGGCCATCGCCCACGGCATGTCGGCCCACATCGGCTCGCTGGAGGTCGGCAAGCTGGCCGATCTGGTGCTCTGGTCCCCGGCCTTTTTCGGCGTGAAACCGGATCTGGTCCTGAAGATGGGCAGCATCGCCATGGCCCCCATGGGTGACCCCAACGCCTCGATCCCGACGCCTCAGCCGGTGCACTACCGGCCCATGTTCGCGGCCTTCGGCAAGTCCCTGCCCAAGAGCCGCGCGACCTTCGTCTCTGAAGCCGCGATGGCCGGAGACATCTGGGAAGATCTCGGCCTGGAAAGCGAAGTACTGGCGGTCAGCGACATCCGCAAGGTCACCAAGGCCGATATGGTCCTGAATGACAAGACACCGGTGATCGAGGTCGATCCAGAGACCTACGAGGTGCACGCCGACGGCGAACTCCTGACCTGCGACCCGGCGGAGACCCTGCCCATGGCGCAGCGCTATTTCCTCTTCTAGCCGGAATGCAGGTGGAGCGAGAACCCCTATGATCCGCGCCTCCCAGCACCTTTCCGCAGGCCAGTGGAACGGCCCGCCCGCCGACTCCATCACGCTCGGCCAGGACCAGCGGGACCGGCGCCGCATCGCGCTGACCAGTGACGGCGGCCTGCGCTTCCTGCTCGATCTGCCGGAGCGGGTCCTGCTGCGTCATGGCGACGGGCTGCTTCTGGAGGATGGGCGCATGCTGGAAGTGCGCGCTCTGCCGGAGCCTCTGCTCGAGGTGCGCGGCAGGGACACACCGCACCTGCTGCGCCTGGCCTGGCACCTGGGCAACCGCCATCTGGAATCGCAGATCGAACCGGACCGTATTCTGATCCGCCGCGACCGGGTGATCGCCGATATGCTGGAGCGCCTGGGCGCGGAGGTCGGCAAGGTCGTGGAGCCCTTCAATCCGGAAGGTGGCGCTTACGACGGGGCGGCCGGCGGACATGGTGATGGGCACGGGCACGAACATGGACATAGCCATGACCACTGAATCCTCTTCCGCCCTCTACCGCTTGCTCACCTGGCTTTCGCCGGCCTATCCGGTCGGCGCCTTTGCCTACAGCCAGGGTCTGGAGACCGCCATCGCACGCGGTCTGGTGACGGACTGCGCGGCCACGCAGGACTGGATCGAAGACAGCCTGCGTTCCGGCAGCCTCTGGAGCGATGCGGTGATCTTCGCCCGCGCCCATGAGGCGGCGCGGGAGCGCGACGGCCCAGACAATCCAACGCTCGCGGAGATCAACCTCTTCGCGCTCGCCTTCCAGCCCGCGAGGGAACTGCGGGAAGAGACCCTGGCGTTGGGCAGCGCCTTTCTGCGCACGACACAGCAGGCCTGGCCCTGTGATGCGCTCAGGCTTGTGGAAGAGGCGCTCGGTTCCGAAACAGCTTATCCCCTCGCCGTCGCCAGCGCAGCGGCCGGTCACGGCATCGCCGCAGAGCCGGCCCTGGAAGCCTGGCTGCACGCCGGCGTCTCCAACCTGATTTCCGCCGCCATCCGCCTGGTGCCGCTGGGCCAGAGCGAAGGCCAGAGCCTCCTCGCTGGCCTGGAGCCGGTGATCGCCGAAACCGCCGCGCGCGCCGCCGAAACCCGGCTCGATGACCTGACCACCAACAACCTCATGGCCGAGATCTGCGCCATGGCCCATGAAACCCAGCACACGAGATTGTTCCGCTCATGAGCAGCCCCGATCCCACCGCCTCCCCCGACAGCGGCGCTCGGCTGAAAGCCCGAGCGGAATCACCCACCCCCGCGGAGTCCTCCGGCCCGCTCCAAAAGTCCCCCTACGGCCCCTTGCGTGTCGGTATCGGCGGCCCGGTGGGCTCCGGCAAGACCACCCTGACCCAGCGCCTCTGCGAAGCCCTGCGCGGCCGGCTCTCGGTCGGCGTGGTCACCAACGACATCTACACCCGCGAGGACGCGATGTACCTGGCCCGCGTCCAGGCCCTCGCCGAGGACCGCATCGTCGGCGTGGAAACCGGCGGCTGCCCCCACACGGCGATCCGCGAAGACGCCTCCATCAACCTCGCCGCCGTGGCCGACCTCAACGCCCGCCACCCGGACCTGGACGTGGTTTTCATCGAATCCGGCGGCGACAACCTCGCCGCCACCTTCAGCCCCGAACTCGCCGACCTCTCGATCTACGTGATCTCCGTCTGCCAGGGCGAAGACATCCCCCGCAAAGGCGGCCCGGCGATCACGCGCTCGGACCTGCTGATCGTGAACAAGACGGATCTCGCGCCGCATGTGGGCGCGGACCTGGAGGTAATGCGCGCGGACGCGGCGAAGGGGCGCGGGGAACGGCCGGTCGTCTTTACGGACCTGAAGCGGCGGGCGAGGGTTGAGGAGGTTGTTGCATTCCTGCACCGCACTGGAGGCCTTGATCTCCCTGGCGACCACGATGAGACGCCAAGCAAAGAGGCTATTTAGCAACTGTATCCAATCGCCCCAATGGTTACCAACTGGTGGGAATAGCCTCTCTGGAGAGAGACCCACGCCCACACCCTACCTCACCCTACTCAGATACCCCAGGTCCGACATCGGCAGCAGCAGCGCCAAAACCAGCGCGCAGGCGATCACGATCCACATGCGCCGTTTCGCGGCCCGCGAGCTCTGGTCGCGGCGGTGGCCATAGGTGGCCAGGGCCGAGGCCACGAGGGCCAGGATGAGGCTGGCCAGGTTGGCGAAGGGGACCGTCATGGCGGTGGTGAAGCTGGGGGAAAGCTGGTTGTGGGCGATGGCGCCGGCGAGCAGGCAGAGCGCGCCCAGCAGAAAGAGATGGGTCAGGATGCGGAGGATCATGGTCGCTCCTTTGGGGTGGGCCAAAGATCGGGAAGACCGAAGAATCAGGCGGGCGGAAGAACACGCCAAAGGGAGCGCTGCGGATTATCCAGATCCGGAACGCCCCCTCGGCTTATTCAGCTCACAGTCTGCGTTGTGCGCTTAGCGCAGTTTGCGTTTAAGCGGCCTCGGAATTCACTGCCTCTCAATCAGCCGAGCGCTGACTTCGAACGCAAATTCCGAGACACTTTGCGGCACGCAAACGCTAAGGGCTTAGAACGTGGCGTCGACGTAGGACACCGTGCCGCTGCTGCCCGAGCCGTTGCCGCTCTCGATCTCGTTGCGGATGCTGCCCACGAGTTTCGACTTGCCCTCATCCATCTGGATGTTCACCAGACCGCCATCTTTGGTGATCTTGCCGGCGTGGACTGCGGCCACACAGATCACGGCATTCAGCGTATAGGAATCCGTACCCGTGATGGCTCTGAGCTTGCCGCTGGGGGCCGCCGGGCAGTTGAAAGTGAAACGCTGGCCACGGAGTTTCTTATAGGCGTAACCGGACTTGGTGAATTTCATGTCCCACTTCACCCGCGGGATGTAGGGCGCCCGTGCCTCGTCCGCAGCTGCGGTGTTGGCGGCATCGAGGAAGACCATGGAGCGCTTGGTGCCCGGCAGATTGGCGGAATCGACCTCGTTGCGGCTGCTGCCCGTGTAGGATTCGAGCCCAGGGTTCACCTGAAGGGTGAAGGGGCCGCCGTCCGCCGCGGTGATCTTGCCGGCGTGCAGGGCGGCAACGCAGATCGGATTGTCGCTGGGATAGACATCGGTGCCATAGAGGTCGTCGTTCTTGTCCCGGATGTTGCGGGGCGGGCAGGTCGCCGAGAAGCGCTGACCAATGAACTTGTCGTTGTCGAAGTTGTAGCGCTTCAGCGTGTCGTTCCAGCCCAGCTCAGGGAGATTCCGGCCGTCATAGCGGGCGGTATCAATGCCGGACGGAGCCTCCTGGGCGGCAGTGGTGCCGGTGGTGGCGTTTTGGGCCGCGGCCGTCCCGGCCATCGCGCCGGCGAGACACGCACCCGCAATGGAAGCGGCGGCGAAGAGTTTCAAGTTTTTGGTTCTCATAATGGACATCCCTTTTTGAATTTGATTCGAACGTAAGTGCGGCGGAGCCTGCCGATATAGAAATCTGATTTTTGAACATTCAGATCCCCTCCAAGGAGAGGCGGTGATAAAAAATCGTTTGCCTACGAATTTATTTCACTCGTGCTTTATTAAGTCCGTCTGGCCGCGAGAAGAACCCGCAAAACTGCATAATCAAAAAGTATTTCTGCAAAGAGGGCGTCCCATCAGGCCGGCTGATCGAGGTCGGATCCCGGGATTTTTTGAGAACCACAGCGCGTTCGCCAAAAAGATGAGAGCCGCCCAAAGCCCTGCTAAATCTCGTGTTTTTGGCCTATCCTGCAGGATTGCATGAAAGGCGTGCATTTATACGGGTTCATCCAGAGTTGCACCGGGGGTACTTAAAGACCTGGGATCGTTAATGACCTGTCAGTGACGAGACCGATCGTTCCGCACCACCTCTGAAAAAGCTGGGCAAAGCCATGGCAGAAAAATTCGCAAAGCCGGAAGAAATCTCAAAGCCGGACGATAACGCATCCCCCGAAGACTTTCTAAGGCCTGAAGACTTCTTACGGACGGATGCAGTGAAGCAATTTCCCTCGAAGGGCCCTTCCCGGACAAAGGTGATCGCATTGCACTGCTCCGGATGGAACGCGAAGCAGTGGCGCAGCCTTTATGACGTGCTTGGCCCAGACTTCGAACTGCACACGCCGGAAAACTACGGCACCGAAAGCCGGGGCGACTGGCCGGGGGAACAGCCCTTCACGCTCGCGGACGAAGCCGCCGGGGCCATCGAGATCATAGACGCAAGCCCGGACCCGGTGCATCTGATCGGACACTCTTACGGCGGCGCGCTGGCCCTTCACATCGCTTTGGCCCGCCCCCATAGAGTTGCGAGCCTCGCGCTTTACGAACCCTGCGCTTACCACCTGCTGCGTCAAATCGGCAGAGAAGGCGAGGAGGGTTTCGCCGAAATCATGGAGCTGAACAACTTTGTCAAAACCCGGGTCGCCGTTGGGGACTACAAAGCCGCTATGACGAGCTTTGTCGACTACTGGAACGGCTCCGACGCCTGGGTCACGATGCGGTCGGATCTTCAGAAACTGATGCTGCGCTGGGCCCTGAAGGCACCGCTTGAGTTCTACGCCCTGATGGAAGAATCCGTGCTGTTAGGCTCATATTCGGACCTGAACATGCCGGTGCTGCTTTTGCGGGGTGAGCACACGCCAACGCCCACCGAAGCTATTGCGGGCGCGCTCGCCGAAGTTCTGCCGAATGCCCGGCTGGTGGATGTATCCGGCGCCGGACACATGGGGCACGTCACCCACGCCGACGACGTCCATATCGCCATTGTGGATCATCTGCTGGAAGCCAATCAGTCGCTCAGCCAGCCATTGCCGCTGCGCAATACGGCATGAGCTCACGCTACAGGATGCACGGATAAGATGGACTGGAATAATCTGAAAGTGGCGCTGGCGATCAGCCGGACCGGCTCGCTAACGCGCGCGGCCCAGGTTCTCGGAGTCGACACCTCCACGGCGGGACGGCGCTTGTCGAGCCTGGAAGCCGACCTGGGCGTACCGCTCTTTGTCAGGACCAAGGCCGGCTTTGCCCTGACCGATGCGGGTCAATCCGCAATTGATCGTGTCATGGTGGTCCAGAACCAGATCTCATCCCTCGTTGATGAAGTCACGGAATCGAAAGAAGGCCCGGTCGGAACCGTGCGTTTGATCGCCAACTGCTGGATTATCAAGCGTCTTACGGAAACGGCAGTCTCAGACTTCCTGCAGACAAACCCGCTGATCGATCTGCGCACCCTGACCCGTCCGCCGGACAACCTCGTGCGCAGCGGCGCATCTTTATCCCTCTGGTTCGAGACTGAGCCCAAAGACGGCGCCTTTACCATCGCCCTGGGAAAAATTCCTTACGCGGTTTATCGCTCGCGCGAAGCGGAGCATGATGTAGAAGGCTGGGTCGCGTTTCAGGACGAACTTTCGACCTTTCCCCTGCTCGAACGAGCAAACCGGCGGCTGCGCCAACGCAGCAAAGATATGCGGTTTACAGCGTCGGACGCACAGATTCTGATGACCGCTGTCGGCGTGGGTCTGGGGAACGGGCTCCTGCCCATGTGCATCGCCGGGCAGGACGAGCGGCTGGTGCGGGTCAGCAATGGCGATCCCGAGCTTGAACGCACGCTCTATATTCACGCCTATCACGACACGGTGCAGACTCTCAGGATCCAGGCCACAATCAAATGGTTGCGAGAATCGTTTGAGCGGGTATTTCGCGCTGCTTGAGGCTCGTGACGCGCTCTTTTGAGACGAGAAGAAAAAACGCCCCGCGTGCGGACTCATCCAATGATACGCTCTGCCTGAGCCCGGACCGGGCGAGCACGTCAGTCCCCCCTCAGCCGGTAGCCCGCACCTCTGATGGTTTGCAGTTTATCGCACTGCGTCCCGAGTTTGCGGCGCAGGCGACCGACATAAACATCCACGACGTTGGTCAGGGGGTCTTCGTTGGTGCCCCAAACGCTGTTGAGGATGCGCTCCCGCGAGAATACGCGGCCGGGCTTGGAGAGAAAGAGTTTCAGAATCTCACGTTCCTTGGCGGTCAGATCAAGCACCTCGCCCTCCACGGTCGCCTGCAGGCTCTCCAGGTCCAACGTGATAGCGCCAACCTGCAACAGACTTTGTGCGGGCGGATCGCTGAATTGAGTTGAGCGCCGTGCAAGGGCTTCGATACGCGCGATGAGTTCATCGAACTCGAAAGGCTTGCCCATGTAGTCGTCGGCACCGAGCCGCAAGCCCGCGACCCGTTCGTCCAGCGCATCGAGCGCCGAGAGCATAAGAATAGGCGTCAGGTCCCGGCGCGCACGCAGTTTCCGGCAAAAGTCCTGCCCCTGCATACCTGGCAGCACCAGATCCAGAACGATTACGTCGAATCGATCCTGCAGCGACAGCTCCATTGCAGTCTCGGCATCGGGCGCATGGGTCACCACCCATCCCTCGGCGCGCAGGCCCCGGACGATGAAGTCGGCTACCCGGGCCTCGTCCTCCACAAGTAAAAGGTTCATGGTTCCAAATCCTCCCAGAGCCGATCGTTCCGCGATTCGCAAGGCGCGCGCATCGCATGGGGAGAGAGAGACATATCGCCGTTCCTTCTGTTCGCGTGTGACACTTTGCAGCCCGGAGCGAACTTTCCGCTCAGCTGCAACCTGCGCACACGGACCGCAAATGGTCTGTGTCAGATCCGGTCGGACGAGTGATCCAGCTGTAACTGAATCTCCTCGAAACGAGCCGGCTTTCATGACAACAACGGTCACTTCGGCGATTTAATCCCTGCAGTTCTGTGACAAAAAAGGGGCGCACAAAAAAACTCACAAGCCCACTCGCTCTGCGGAAGTATAGCAGCTTCAGGTATCTTGCAGGTTGAGTAGCTTTTTCAATCAAGACGGGCAGCGCGTTACATGCGCAAAATCGTCATGAGAAAGGGAAGTTTTTTAGGACGCCGCTTCGAGGCGGACCCGGTTTGGAAGCGTAAAGCGTGCCTCCACGCCTTCACCAGGCTCGCTTGTCAGGGCAATCTGACCGCCATGGGCTTCCACGATTGCCTTTGCCACCGGCAGGCCCAGACCTGCCCCGCCGTCGTAACGGATGGCGGCGTTTGAGCCACGGAAAAAGCGCTCAAAAACATGCTCTTGCTCTGAATCCGTCAGGCCGGGCCCGTCATCAGCAATCGTCACCGCGAACCCGCCCGGGGCATAATCCAAACGGACCTGGACGTTTTCGCCACCGTAGCGCAGTGCATTTTCCAGCAGGATCGTCACGACTTGCTGAATCCGGCGCGGATCGGCCTGCAATTTGGCGTCTGTCACAGAGGTCTCGAAGCTAACGGCCTTTGCGCTGCTTCCAAGCGCTTTCCCGGCTGTCACAGCCCGCTGCACGAGTTCCGCAAGATCGATTTCCCGCGGCCGGATCCGGACCTCTCCGCTTTCCTGACGGGCAACAAACAACAGATCGTCCACGATCCGGGCCGTGTGATCCGCCGCCTCGCGCGTCCGGTTCAGGACCTCCTGATATTCGCCGATACTGCGATCCCCGCCGCGCAGGGCGACATCGGCTTCGCCCCGGATAATCGTGAGCGGAGTGCGCAACTCGTGACTGACGTCCGCCAGCAGGCGTTTCCGGTTGTCTTCCGACTCCCGCAGAGTCTTCAGGAGTTTTTGCAGTTGCTCAGTTCTACGCGAGACTTCGTGCTCAAGTGCGTCGCGCGATGCAGACAGGAGATCCTGCCGCTCGGCGACATTGTCAATCATCTGGTTAAAGGCCTGTGCCACACTGCCAAGTTCTGTATCGCCGGGAACGTCGATACGATGATCGAGCTCACCGCGTCCAACGGCCTCCGCCCCTCTCAGCAGACGCTGGAGCGGCACAGTCAACCCCCGGCGAAGGAACAGAATGCCAAAAATGGCAGTCAAGGCGGCAATCACACCGGCAAAGATAGCGGCAACTTCAAAGAGGACGATAGCGTACTGCATTTCCGCCGCTGTCTCGGCGACCTCCTCTTCTTCCTCCGCAAGGGCCGCCGCAATCAACGCTTCAAAATCCGCATCGATCTTTTCATCCAGAAATTCGGAAAGCCGGTCCTGAAACTGAGCGGGGTCCGAGTCTTCGGCGCTGGCTTGCAGGCGCTGAAACTCCTGCAATACAGCCTCGATCTTGCGTTCGATCTGCGCAAGTAGCTCGAGTTCTTCGATCTCTTCATACCCGACCAGCTGGACTTCTTCGGCAATCATGATGCGCAGCTGTCGGATATCGACGCGAATGGCCGCAAGCAGCGCGGCCTCACCCCGGCCTTCGTCCCGGTCACCGATCATCAACGCATCGCCGAATTGCTTGAAGAGCTGATAGGTGTGGTTTGAGAGTGACAGGTATAGCCCATGAACCCGATAGGCAAGCTGCGAACGCTCGAGATGCCGCTCGGCAGACTGCGCACTCCAGAGGGCGATAGCGGCGGAAACCAAGGCAATTGCCAAGAGAGCGCTGAAGGAAAGCGTAAGTTTGGTAAGATAGCGCAAGTCTACGCCAGCCCCTTTTATGCCACCCGGCGGGGTGCAAAGAATCGATTGGTTGGCCCCTCACCGGTGAGAAGCACCTCAGGCGGGCCGATTTCCAGTATTTTCCCGTCTTCGATAAACCATATCAGATCCATTCGGCGGGCAACAGCCAGATTGTGTGTGATCACCAACGCGGTTGCATCGCTCTGCCGGACCAGGTTTTCGATCAGATCCGGGCCATCGGTATCGAGCGCATCATCCGGCTCATCCAGGAGCATGAGCTTCGGGGCCGCAAGTGCCGCCCGTGCCAAAAGTAGCCTACGCGCCTCACCAGCCGAGAGATTCCGGCCCGCTTCCGAGACTTTCTCGTCAAGGCCGCCAAGCCGATCGATCGTGTCGCACAATCCGAAGGTCTCAGCCGTCGCCAGTATCCTGCTGTCGTCGGGCCGGTCCGCGACGCCCATGGTAAGGGCACGGCGCAGACTGCCGGCCAGAATGGGTGAGTGCTTGCCGACCAAAGACAGGAGGCTGCGGCGCTCTTTCGCACTCAAGCCGACCGGGTTCCGGTCTCCAAGCAGCACCTTGCCGCTATCAGGCTGTTCCAATCCGGCAGCCAAGCCAAGAAGGGTGGATTTGCCAGCGCCGTTCCCGCCCACGATCGCAATCTTTTGACCCGGTTCGGCAGTGATCGTCACGTCATTCAGAAGGCCCGCTGAAACATTCGTGAACTGCAAACTGCAGGGTACGGAAGGAAGAGGTGTAGCCGGTTTATCGGTGGGAAGGTCGAGCTTCGGTGCAGCGAGCATCGCGTCACATTTATCGCGTGCGGCAACCCAGGCGCGATGCCGGTCCCAAACGCCGGCCAGATCGCGAATAGGCTGGATCAATAGTCCTACTGCAGCCATAGCACCTGCTGCATCGGCGCCGGACGCTCCGGCGCGCAGCGCTGTCCAGAAGACGGCAGCAGCAGCGAGCCCGGATATGACATCTGGTATCGCCGTCAGGATTGCGGCACCACGCGCGCGCTCAAGAGCGGACGCGACAAGTTTTTTCGTGCGCCGGCGCAGATGCGAGGTTTCGATTTCGCTGCGCCCGAGAAGCCTCAGTTCAGGCGCATGCGGCACTCGTTCACTCATATCGGCCGCCAGGCGGGCACGGCGTGCCCGCAAGCGTTTGTGCGCCGGACCGAGACTTGGGCCAATCAATGTCATGGCGATCAGGCCTAATGCAATCGGCACCGCAGCGGCTGTCGCGAGTTTGGGATTGAGCAGGTATAGGACGACACCGGTCACAGGCAGAAGGATACAGGCAGAGATCAGCCGAGCGACGCCTAGGCTGACCCAGCCGCGAACCGATGCCAGATCTCCGACAAAGCGCATTGCCAGAGCGCCCTTTCGGCGCTGGGACACACTCCGAGCAGACATGCGGGAGAGGTGCTTGAAGAGTTTCAGACGCAAGGAGGCTGCGTAGTCCTGCCCAACGCGTTCTGCCAATAAGCGCTCCCCAACTCTCAAAACTGCGATGGACAAACCGCCGATTACGATCAGGGCCAAAGCGAGCGTTGGCAAGAGCGCATCATTCTCGCGAAAGGCTGCGAAGACATCGCGGGTGGCAAAGGAAGCAACCCCTGCGGCAATGCCCTGGCCAAGAGCGAGGACCGCGACCAGCAGAATGCTGATCTTACGGCCCTCGCCAAAGATGCGCGGTAGGCGGCTCCGGACACCTCGGCCCTTGGGCTGAGCACCCGGGCGCTGAAGGCGCGTGAACAGCGAGGTCATGCTGCCACTCCGATTTCGACAAGCCCCAGAGCGTGAATGCCCTTTTTGGCAAGCATCTGTGCGACAAGAGCATTGGCCTGTGCGGGGTCACAGAGTGCGCTGCGCGTGACAACCTGGACACCCGTGGCGGCCTCTGCTTCGGCGGCACCCAGCGGGGAACAGCTCACCATGCCTGTCAAAGCTGCAGGTTCGATACCAAGTGCCCGTAGAGCGGCGCAGCCACCGGCCGCCGCGAGCGCGTCAGGCGCTGCAAAGACCATCCCGGCGAAACCGTCGCGGATCTGCGGTTTTTTCAAGAGATCGGCTGTTTCCTTCTGAAACACACCGTCGGCCAACTCCACGACGGCGACATCGCACCCGTCACGCTTGGCATGCGCCAAAAGCGTGTCCAGCCCGGCTTCGATCCGCGCAAGAGGCTGCCGGTAAGTTGAAACCATCCCGGCGTCAGTGAAGTCCGCAACATAGCGCGCGCCGGTATCGACAAAGGCGTTGAAGTCACCAAAGGCGCCGGTGCCCGTAGCCTTTATGGCAGCGACCTGGTAACCGGCCCGGCTCAGACCATGTGCGAGTCCAGCAACCGCGGTGGTTTTGCCCGAATTCATGGAAGCGCCGACGACGCCGACGACCTTCAAACCCTCTGGGCGCGTGACCTTCTCCAGAGCGTAATCAGCGAGATTGATCGCTTTGCCCGCAGCATTCGCCAGCAATCCAAGAGGAATGATACGGGTTGGTGCAGACATTTTGGCATGGCGGTGCCGCATCCGGCCCAAAACGCCGCCACCGGCGAGCATGTCTGCGCCCTCGGGATCCAGCTCAGCAAGTCCTTCGAACTGATCCGGGGCGTAGCGGTCGCCGCACGCCAGCACGACCAGGTCGCCGATATAGAGCTCCGACGCGCGGCCCTGAGCCAACTGGATTTTCTTGTGCGATCCGATGCGCTCGACACGGCCGAGAACCAGATCGCCGGAAGTGGCGTAGGACAACATGTCGAGAAGACAGACGGCATCCTGCCGCGCAACCCGGCGGGTTGAGAAAGCCCATTTGGCTTGGTCGAGGGTGTTAAGGGCGATGGGGGAAAGAACGGTCATTTGATTTCTCCTGAATTTTTCCAGCACGCGGTAAAGTGCGAAACTAAAGTGTTTGAGAGTTGTGTGAGTGAGTATGGGGCAGACTGTTGAAGCGCGCCTGTCACTGCGATGAACCGACCTTCAAGGCCAGATGAACACCAGATGAAGAGCGCTTTTGGTCTACTTCGCAGCCAACCCCGCTTCTTGCTGTTGGCGATAAAGCCCGGCCTGTTCTTGAGCGGCATCAAGGACGCCCGGCAGAATCAAACGATCCAGACCGCCATACTGAACGCAGTCTTGAAAGTCATGACCACAGTTAGGCATAACGGAAAGCGTGATCCGGGGCGTTAAACCGCGCTCCGAAGCTGCCTGACAGAAGGCCGCGCTCCAGCGTCTGGCCCGCGTGAGGCGATCTCTGCCCTGCTGCGCATCGATTTCAGGGCCGTGGCGTGTGTTGGCATCTGAGACAGAGTCTTCTTCGCCGACGCAGACCTGGACAGGGATTTGCAGAAACTGATCCAGGCCAGCCGCCAAACGCGGGCCCCAGTCTTTGGTCTTTCCGGGCCGTTTCTTCAGACCGTAAGGGAAAGCCGCATCGTCCGGGAAGGTGTACCATCCGGCCGAAGACACAGTCAGGCGCGTCACCAACTGGGGGTAGAGCATTGCGAAACGGTGGGCGAACTGGGCACCACCCGAGTAACCGCAGAGTTCGAAGCTCCGGGTCCGCCAGGTGCCGGCGAGACGCAGTTCGGTCATTAATTCGAGTAGAGCGAGATCGGCACGTTTGCCACGCACCACCTGCTGGTATTTGGGCCAGTTCACCTTGTCGAAGAGCGGTGCGATGACAGGGCGGCCAAGAGCAGCCGCACGTGGCGCCAGGGCCTCCGCCTGTTGTTTCGCACCGCGCCGGATGCCATGCACTGCCACAATTGGCGAGGCGTCGGTGGACATATTCGAAGGAATCGCGAGCCAGCAGGAAAGTGCGTCCTTACCCTTTGCAGGACGGTAAAGCAGGGTAACGGTTTCCGAAGGCGCACAGACCGGAAGATCGGGTACGGTGTTTAACATTGCCTTATCCTTTTCAGGCGGCCGTGCCGAAAACGCGTTCGGCGGCGGCACGGGGTAGAAGATCGAAGATCATGTGAATCCGGTCCTGATCGCCGTCGTTGTAGGCTTCATGGACTTGCTTGTTGTCGAACCACCAAAGCTCACCTTCCTGCATGCGGATTTCTTCGTCACCGGCCTTGAGCCAGGACCCGCAAGCGGACTTCAGAACCAGGTGATAGCGATTACGGACGGCGTAGTATTCACCGCGGTCAATATGCGGATAGACGCGCCGGCCAGCAGGCAGGCAAACGATCTTTCCGCGGCTTAGCAGGCTGTTTTCCGCTTTCGCGGTGTCGCGCAAGAACTGGCAGGCGAGCGGAAAGTTGACTGAACCGCTTGTCCAGCGGCTTTCGTGGACATCGCTGCGCTTGCGCCCGGCGATCGCCGACTTTCGCAGACCGCGCAGGGGAATTGCCCGTGCCTCGCGCTGTACTTTGATTTTGGTTTGGCGTCCGGTCGACTGGTCCCATGCCCCCGTGACGGCTGCGATTTCGTCGAGATAAACTTGAGTGTCGATGTTCGTTTTGATGCGTCGGAAGTATTGCATGTCAGAGTCCTTTAAAGCTTCACAGGACCACGCCGCTCCTGCTCGGTTTTGATGATTATGTTCTGGTGGTTCTCTTGAAGATGACCACCGGCTTGCAGGTCGGCCAATAGCACGGCGCTCTGTAGCCGAAAGTTACAAAATTGTTTTTTAATGACAATTTCGGCTTGCATTCACGTGCGCGTATCGAGCGGTTCACTCCGGCTTCATCTGGAGTTCATTTTCGTCAGATACCGGGATTAGTTGCTGCGGACCCAGGCTTCTTCGAGACCATTGCGCCTATGTACCTCGCGATAGGCGATGGGCCCTTCGCTGGGAGCGTACCAAGTCGTCCGGACACGGCGGCTGTCGTTGCACTTGACGACGTAAGCCGGGGTCGCAGCGCGACCTTCGCGCAAGACCTCGACCGCGTCGGTGACCTCGCAGCGGGTTTTGCGGCTATAGCTGCGGCCGGTGTGGGACACGGCGCTGCGTTGGTAGCTTCCAACACTTCCGACGCGCAGCGGGTAGAGAGAGTCGAGTTCGCGAACCTTGGCCTGACCCGTATGCCAGTTACTGGAGGTGCCGCAATTGGCCCAGCTGTCGGATGGTGAAAACCAATCGCCAGCGCGCGTCCAGACGCATCCATTTCCTTCGCGAACGCGTACGCCGTTGCCAAAGGATTTAACACTGAAGGTCTTGCGGCTGCCGTTCTCAAGATCCGTGACGGTCATGCTGGACAGCGCGTTGGCCGAAGGCCGTCGCACCGGTGCAATCGATGCCGTCAATGGCCGGGTCTCAGGACCGACTGGCGCAAAGAGCGAGGTCACGGAAGAAACTGTCGGAATTTCGAAATCATCGGTGATGGAACAGGCCGCAAGCGGTAAGGCAATCAAAGGCGCTAAAAGACGTTTCATAGTTGTATCTCCTGTTTTGCAGCCCTCTCGTTTGGGCCTTTTCAACAGAACAACGGGTGCAGCCGGAAATCCTTCCCGGAAAAATGCGATTTTATCGAGGTTTTTTCTAAATCTCTTTAGAAACAGATGTTTAGATCACTATTTTTTGTCGAAACCACTCTATTCTCTGGGAAACGCAGGCTTATCGCGCATAACTGATGCATGTGACTTGCAACAGCCAATACACTAAACTTCACGCTTCCTTGCCCGTGCGAGGAATTCTAAAGCGACGCAAGCGGGCAATACTGCAATGGGGAAAGCAATTTATGAGTGGGGTTTGGCTCACCCGAATTTCAGCCTTTGGGCTCGCCGTCTCTGCCTCGGCTGCTTTGGCCGGAGAACCGTGGGAGGAGAGAAGCCATAGAACCCATGTAGAGCAGACCCGCTATTCCGGCGAACTCAATCCCACCAGCTTGAATGATCTGGTCGGCCACGGTGAGCGGTTGTTCAAAGCAAAATTCACAGTTCTCGACGGCGCCGGGCGCCCCATGGCGACGCAGGCCATCATTCCCACAAAACGCAAACGCCTGCCGGAAAAGCAATTCCATCGTACCGCCGGACTCGATGCAAACAGCTGCGCCAGTTGTCACAACGACCCGGTCACCGGCGGCGCTGGCGATTTCTCGGTGAACGTCTTCGTGTCAGAAGGCTTCACCAATGCCGATTTCGACACCACCGACCCGCAGTTTTCCAACGAGCGCAATACGAACCACCTCATGGGTGCCGGCCTTATCGAGCTGCTGGCACGAGAGATGACAACCGATCTTCACGCCATCCGCCGCGAAGCGTTGCGCGCCGCCCGCAGCAGTGACGAAACACAGACTCGGAAGCTCACCACGAAAGGCGTGCAGTTTGGCCAAATCACGGCAGGTCCGGATGGCATCCTCGATCTGAGCAAAACCGAAGGCATCGACAGCGATCTTGTCGTGCGGCCCTTCGGACAAAAGGGCGTGATGACTTCGCTTCGGCAATTCACGATCAACGCCCTGAACCATCATCACGGCATGCAAGCCGACGAGCGCTTTGGCGCCCGCTGGACCGGAGAGACAGATTTCGATGAGGACGGTGTTTCCGGTGAGATTTCCACCGGAGATGTCTCCGCGCTTGTCGCCTGGCAGGCAACACGGCCGCCACCCCTTCAAGTCATGCCAGAGGACCCTGCCTGGCGCGAAGCCGCCGTTAAAGGCGACCGGTTGTTCGATAGCATTGGCTGTTCCAGCTGCCACATCAGAGCCCTCCCGCTCGAGGCGCTCTCGTTCGAAGACCCCGGACCCTTTGACGCCGCCGGCACACTGCGGCAGGGTGAAATGGAAGCAGCCTCCACCTACAGTCTGGAACTGCTCGATTGGGCCAAAACACTGCCACGAAACGCAAACAACCAGATCATGGTGCCGCTCTTCGGTGATCTGAAGCGTCACACCATGACAGATCGTCAAGTGGCGACACTTGGCAACGAGCTGCTGTCGCAACGCTTTGTCGAGCGCAACGTTTTCCAGACCTCTGAGCTTTGGGGCATTGGCTCGACCGCGCCCTACGGTCATCGCGGCGATCTTACGACGCTCGACGAAATCATCCGCGCGCACGGCGGCGAGGGGCGGGAGAGCCGGGACAACTATGTTGCGCTTGCAGAGAAAGACAAGTCCGCGCTCATCGCATTTCTGAAAACACTGATCATTCAGGAATGAAGCGGATCGGGCTCACTATGATCCTTGCAGGCTGTCTTGGAGCACCGGCCTCCACAGCCGAAACGTTGGACCAAACGGAAACGCCTGCTTTGGACATTCCCGTCATGGAGGAGCAGGCGGCCCTTGCCGGGATCGATCATAGCTATGGCGGTCCCTGGGAGCATTTCGTTGGCGGCGGGGTCGCGGCGTTCGACTGCAACGGCGACCGCATGCCGGACCTTGCCGTCGCCGGTGGCGGCAACGCAGCGAAAATCTATATCAACCGCAGCCAGGCCGGTGGCGATCTCAAGTTCGAACACAAACCCGATGCCCTGAGCGAGGGCGTCTCTCGACGAACGACGGGCTTCTACCCTATCGATATTGATAGCGACGGCATCAAGGATCTTGTGGTCCTGCGGGTCGGTGAGAACATCATTCTTAAAGGCGGGCCCGACTGCAGCTTCACCAGGTCGAACCGCAGATTCTCCTATGACGGCGGGCGAAACTGGACCACGGCCTTTGCCGCGACCTTCGAGGCCGGTCAAGTCTTCCCGACCCTTGCCTTCGGTAACTATGTCGATCGGGCCGCGCCCGGCTCTCCCTGGGGCACCTGCCATGACAATCTCCTGCACCGGCCCGAAGGAAACAGCGCTACACCGAACTATGCCAACGCCCAGCGGCTGACACCAGGCTACTGCGCACTCTCCATGCTCTTTACCGACTGGAACCGTTCCGGCGAATCGGCGTTGCGGATCACCAATGACCGCCAGTATTATCGTGGCGGGCAGGAGCAACTCTGGCGTCTGGAGCCGGGCCGGCCCGCCCGTCCGTACCGCGCCGCCGATGGCTGGAAGAGCGTCAAGATCTGGGGCATGGGCATCGCGGAAGCTGACCTCAACGCGGATGGTTTTCCGGAGTATGCCCTGACATCGATGGGCGATACGAAGCTGCAGGCTCTTGACGCAGAGAGCGAGGAGGATCGCCCGACCTACCGGGACATCGCCTTCGAACGCGGAGCGACAGCCCACCGGCCCTACGTTGGAGATGACCTCAAGCCTTCCACCGGCTGGCACGCCGACTTCTCGGATTTCAACAATGACGGCCGTCTCGACCTTTTCGTCGCGAAAGGCAATGTCGAACAGATGCCTGATTTCGCCGCTTACGATCCGGATAACCTGCTACTTGGGCAACAGGACGGCCGGTTTTACGAAGCAGGCTCAGACGCGGGCATCGCACTTGATCGCCGCGGGCGTGGCGCCGCGGTTGCCGACTTCAACGCGGACGGCCTGCTCGACCTGGCGGTCGTCAACCGGGAAGAACCCCTGAGCCTCTTCAGAAATCGCGGCGCGCGAACCGGCTTCGGGACGCGTCCCATGGGAAATTGGCTGCAAATCGAGCTGCAGCAGCAGGGCGCGAACCGTGATGCCGTCGGCGCCTCCGTTACCATTAAGTCCGGCAACGACACCCGCATCCGCAAGGTTCAGGTTGGGGGTGGACACGGGTCCGGAAAGCTTGGCTTTCTGCATGTGGGATTAGGCACCGCGGAGCGCGCCGAGATCCGTATCAAGTGGCCCGACGGAAGCTGGAGCGCGCCCTACCGTGTTTTCGCGAATAACTTCGTCGTCATCCGGCGTGGTGATGAAACGGCCCGCTACTGGTATCCGCCGGAATAAAATCAAACCGCAGCATCTCGAGAGTCGGCTGCGGCTTCGGAACGGCACCCGCCAAAAAAAGAAAACCCCCGCCAGGCAGATCTGACGGGGGCAAGTGTGGAAGGTCTTTCGTCCGGAAATCAGCCAAGCGTCGGCATGGTGAACTCCGGATCCGTGCGTTGGCCGGTCGGCCAGCGCGTCGTGGTCGTTTTGATCCGGGTGTAGAAGCGCACACCCTCCATGCCGTGCATGTGGTGATCGCCGAAGATCGAAGCCTTCCAGCCGCCGAAGCTGTGGAAAGCCATGGGCACAGGGATCGGCACGTTGATGCCGACCATGCCGACTTCGATATCCTGGCTGAAGTTGCGCGCCACGTCGCCGTCACGGGTGAAGACGGCGGTGCCGTTGGCGTACTCATGCCCGTGGATCAGATCAACGGCATCCTGATAGGACTGTTTGCGCACCACGGAGAGAACCGGCCCGAAGATCTCATTCCTGTAGCAGTCCATATCCTCGGTAACGTTGTCCAGCAGCGTGCCCCCGATGAAGTAGCCGTTCTCGTAGCCCTGCTTGTCCTGCTTGAAGCCACGGCCATCAACCACGACCTTGGCACCCTGAGATTCACCGCTGTCGATAAAACCGCGCACCTTGTTCAGGTGCTGTTCGGTCACCAGAGGACCCATCTCGGAATCGCGGTCGGCTGCGGGGCCGATCTTCAGGGCTTCGATCTGCGGCACGAGCTTTTCGATCAGCGCATCGGCCACGGCATCAGTCACCGGGACAGCAACCGAGATCGCCATGCAGCGTTCACCGGCCGAGCCATAGCCTGCGCCCATGAGCGCACTGGCAGCCATGTCCAGATCAGCGTCGGGCATAATGACCATGTGGTTCTTCGCGCCGCCCAGGGCCTGGACGCGCTTGCCCATGGAAGTCCCCGTCTGGTGGATGTACTGCGCGATCGGGGTGGAGCCGACAAAACTGACTGCCTTGATATCGGGATGATGCAAAATGGCGTCCACGGCTTCCTTATCGCCCTGGACGACGTTGAATACGCCCTCCGGCAGACCGGCTTCGCTCAGCCATTCAGCCAGCAGAAGCGATGCGGAGGGATCGCGCTCAGATGGCTTCAATACGAAGGTATTGCCGGTCACGATCGCGATCGGGAACATCCACATCGGCACCATGGCCGGGAAGTTGAAAGGCGTGATGCCCGCGCAAACACCCAGGCTCTGGCGAATCATCTGGCAGTCGATATCAGGCCCGACGTTTTCGGAGAACTCGCCCTTCAGAAAGCTGGGCGCGCTGGTGGCGTACTCGACCACTTCCAAACCACGGGTCACTTCGCCCAGCGCGTCGTCGTGGGTCTTGCCGTGTTCGGATGAAATCGCTTCGGCCAGTTGCGGGGCGCGGTCCCAAAGCAAGGACTTGAACTTATCCATGATCCGGGCGCGGCGCAGGGCCGGAGTCTTCGACCAGGCCGGCCAGGCCGCCTTCGCGGCGGCAACGGCGTTATTCACCTCATCCACGGACGCCAGCGCAACGGTCTTTTCGGATGTACCCGTTGCCGGGTTAAAGACGGGCTGGCTGCGGCCGGACGTGCCCGCAACTAAGGATCCGTTAATGTAGTGCGCAAGTTCGGTCATGCTTTCCTCCTCTGGATCGGATGGTGCGGAACGGCGGGTCGCCTATAGCGAGTCCTTCTCATCCTGATCTCATCTATTTGAATGCAAATCTATCGACTCCAACACTCCACCGATATACACAATGAAGATGATCTATTATTCGTTTTTGGCTATAAGGCCCAGGAGCGTTAACAATGCCTCCTAGCGACGCCTTTGTTAGCGCTCCTAGGTATTAGACATGAACTGGGATGATGCAAAGTACTTCCTAGCTGTCGCCCGGGCGGGTCAGATGCTCGGCGCTGCGACCCGGCTAGGCGTGAGCCAGGCCAAGCTCAGCCGCCGTATCAATGCTTTAGAACAAGCTCTCGACAGCAAACTCTTTGACCGCAGCACCGGCGGTTGCGAGCTGACGGCCGACGGCACGGCCCTTATGGAGATCGCCACGCGGATCGAAAGCGAGTTCCTGGGCGCACAGTCAGCGCTGAAAGGATCCGAAAGCGATGTTTCGGGGACGATCCGCGTCGGCGCGCCCGACGGTTTCGGCATCGCTTTTCTGTCACCCCGTCTGCATAGGTTGACGGCGCGCTTCCCCGATCTGCAAATTCAATTGGTCCCGGCGCCGCGCAGCTTTTCCCTGTCCCAACGTGAGGCTGACATCGCGGTCATGGTGGGCCGGCCGGAAAAGGGGCGGCTCAGGGCACGCAAACTCACCGACTACAGCCTGGGGCTCTACGCTTCGCAAAGCTATCTGGAGCGTGCCGGCGCGCCCCTGCAATTGACCGATCTGCACGAACATCAATTGGTCGGCTACGTGGAGGATCTTATCTTTACGCCGGCCTTGAATTACACCACGGAGATCCTGCGCGGTTGGCACTCAAGCATCGAGATTTCCAGCGCCCTCGGCCAGTTCGAAGCCGTGAAATCAGGGGCCGGTGTTGGGGTGTTGCACGACTTCATGGCGGGGCCCTGCCCTGATCTAGTCCGTCTCTTTCCGGAAAAATCGCTTCAGCGGAGCTATTACACCGTGTGGCACGAGAGTATGAAAAACACCAAACGTATCGCAGTCTTTGCGCAGTTCCTCGATGATCTCGTAAAGGCCGAACGGGCGATGTTTACGCCAAAGAGTTAGGGTCTGTTGAGGTTTGGTATATCTCTTGGCATCCCCGGCGATGTCCTGGACCAAACTAGATCAGCTCGGCAACGTATTCCGCAATGGCGAGGGAGGACGTCAGGCCCGGTGATTCAATTCCGAAAAGCTGGACCAGGCCGGAGATGCCATGAGATTCCGGCCCCAGTATCATGAAGTCCGCGAGCGGCGCGCCAGGCGGTGTTATGCGGGGACGGATGCCACAGGTATCGGGTTGCAGCGCGTCATCAGGAAGACCGGGCCAGTAGGTCCGCACCGCCTGCTCGAAGGCAGCGATGTTTGCGCCGTCGTTGCTGTAATCCAGATCCAGGCCGTCCATAACCCTGACATCGGGACCGAAAGTGACCCGCCCCGCGATATCACGGATGTAATGGACGCCGAGCGAAGCGCCATCGGGCATGGGATAGACCAATCGCTGGAACGGCGCCTTCCCAGCGGATAGCGAGACGTAACAGCCTTTCGTAAGGCACTGGGATGGAGTCAACGCAGGATCGAACCCGGCTGTCCGGCGCGCGACATCCCAGCCGCCCAGGCCGGCAGCATTGACCAGATGGTTACAGGACATGCGGGTATTGTTGGCGTCCCCGACCGAGAGCTCGAATCCCTTTTCGGTGACAACGACGTCCTCCAGTGGTGAATGATAGGCAACAAAAGCACCCGACGCCTCGGCTTCCCCCAAAAGGGCGTTCATGTAAGAGGGGGCGTCGATGATGCCGGTCGAGGGAGACAGGATGGCAGCACAGCAGGCCAGTTCCGGCTCCCACTTCATGGCATCCTCGGCAGTGACAAGCGTCAGGTCGGTAACGCCGTTCGCGTGGCCCCGGTCATGAATGGCTTTTAAGCCCGCGACCTGATCCGGCGCGGTCGCCACAATCAGTTTCTCGATGCGGTCGTGGTCGATATGGCGGGTCCGGCAGAAATCGTAGAGCCGTTTTTTACCCTCGACGCAAAAACGCGCTTTCAAAGACCCCGGCGCATAGTACATGCCGGCGTGAATGACCTGAGAATTGCGGGCGCTGGTGTGATGCCCCCAGGAATCCTCCGCTTCGAGAATCAGGACTTCTTGGCCTGTGCGCGCCAGCTTGCGCGCGATGGCGAGGCCGATAACTCCGCTACCGACGACAACGCTTTGAACATGATACTCCGGTCGCACGCTTCCCTCTTGCTAAGTCCTGAGGATCTTCATCGGAGAAGCAGCTTCGCCGCCCGGGGCCAGAGACGCAAGCCCGTCAGTGCCCAGCCCCGCTAGGCGCAGGCAACCCGGCGATCGCGACGTTCACGCAGGCGACTTTGCCGCTTTGGATCGCACGTGTGAGAGCGGCGTCAAGATCGGCCAGATCGGTCACGTATTCACCATGTCCGCCCAATCCCTTAACCGCCTCATCATAGCGGGCGCTGCTTAGCTGGCAGCCGATTAGACGTTCCGGGCCGTATTCCCGCATCTGAATCTGATGCTCCGCATTCCAGCATTCGTCATTGCCGATCACCACGACGAAAGGCGTATTTTCCCGTGCCGCCGTCTCGAACTCCGCAAAGTGAAAGCCCACGGTCCCGTCGCCCATCAACGCAAAGACGGCAGCATCGGGCCTGGCCTTTTTTGCGGCAATGGCGTAGCAAAGCCCGCCCCCAATAGCGCCCGAAGGACCATTAATCAGGCGGCTGGGAGCGCTGGTACCCGCTTGCGCCCATTGGCCGAACTCGCCGCCGTCGCAGATAACCACCGCCTGGTCAGCAGCATCGATCTGTCTTTGAACAGCCGCGCTGAGTGCGGCAGGTGTGATCTTTCCACTGGGGTCGGGATCCTCAGCATTGAAGTGGCGCGCAGCTATCAACTCGTTGACCTCAGCCCGCCACGCGGCGCGTGCACCCTTGCCGGCGCCAGCCTCCGAGAGGGCCTCGGCCGCATCCCTCGGATCCGCCGCCACTGCAAGCTTCAAGCGATCGCCAAGGTTCAAGTGGGCCCGGTCACGCTCCTGCGCTTCGGCGTCGATCACAAACCATTCGCAGTCGTTGGCGCAAACCTTCGTTCCACCGAACCCGAGTGTGAAGTTGACCGGCTTGCCGAGGCAGAGCACCAGATCGGCTTGTGCCAGAGCCTTGGCAAAATCGCCCAAAGAGGGGTCGTTCAGGCCGCGCGGGCTCTCCATGGCGACGACGGGCGCATCCACAGCCGCCGCCAAAGCGTCTACGGCCGAGCTCTGGCGGGTTGTGTTCATACCGGGCCCCGTCAGGACGAGCGGCCGCTTCGCAGTCGCTAAGGCCTGTGTCACACTCGCGACCTCCTCGCATCGAATAGCCATTTCTTCGCGCTTCAGCGCCTGTGCAGCGGGAACTGCACCGGTTCCGGCGTCGCCTTCCACGACGTCGAAGGGCAAGGCAACATGGACCGGCCCCGGACGCCCCGACAACGCCATGCGGATCGCCCGCGCCATGTCTGTGCCCAGACCAGCCGCCGACTGCGCGCGGAAGGAGAGCTTCGTCAGCGCGGCGGTCATAGGCACCTGATCGAGCTCCTGGAAGGCGCCTCTGCCGTCGAGAGAGAGCGGACTGTCTCCGGTCAGGAACAAGACCGGACTCTCCGACTGGCGAGCCGTGAAGAGCGGCCCCAAGGCGTTCGCAGCGCCGGGCGCGGCCGTGACCATGCAGACCCCGACCTTCCCGGTCAGCTGGGCATAGGCGTCGGCCATGAAGACGGCAGCCGCTTCGTGCCGGGTGTGAATGATTTCGATTTTCGCATCGATGCAGGCATCGTAGATCGGCATGATCTGATTGCCCGAGAGTGAGAAGATTTTCGTGACACCTGCAGCCGCGAGTGTCTGCACGAGAAGGTCGGCGCCCCGCATCTTTGTCATATCAGTGTTGTGCCCATGGTCGGGAAATTACGTCTTGTGAACCAATGGATACCTGGTGAGGCCACTGGGCGCGTCCTTCTCTCACTCTTCGTTTTCCTTGTGCTGATCCAGACCTTTGCGCGTTGCCCGGATACCGGTATGGACAATGGCGACGACGGTGATCGCGGTCACTGCCCAGAAGAACCAGGTGATCGGCCCGCGGAATAGAATGGCTGGGGAGCTCCCGCTCATCAGCATGGCCTGGCGGAAATTATCCTCCAGCAGCGGGCCGAGGATAAAGGCGATCAAAAAGGGCGCTGCGGGAATCCGGTATCGCAGCATTGCAAAGCCAACCCAGCCCATCGCAAACATCACGCCGACATCGAAGATATTGTTGTTCACCGCGAAGACGCCGTAGACACAGAGAATCAACACAGCCGGAAACAGAACACCACGCGGTATGTCCGCCACATACTTGAAACCGCGGATCGCGACCGAACCCAGCAGGAACAGGAAGACCGAGCTGACGATCAGGCCGATGAACAGCCCGTAGATAATATCGACATTCAGCACGAACATCATGGGCCCGGGCTGCAATCCGTGGATCATGAAGGCACCAATGATGATGGCCGTGATCACATCGCCCGGAACACCGAGAGCCAAAAGCGGAATGAGCGTGGCACCGGCAACACCGTTGTTGCCGGCTTCGGCGGCAGCGACGCCTTCAATCTCGCCTTTGCCGAAGTTTTCCTTGTTCTTCGACGTTCGCCGCGCCTCTGAATAGGACAGAAACGCGGAAGGAGCCGCGCCGATCCCGGGTATTGAGCCCAGGAAGACACCAATAAAACTGCCGCGCACGATCGACTTGAAACTCTTTTTATACTCGCTGAACGTGACCCAGTTTTTCCCGATGATACGCGTTGTTCCCTCATGGGAACGCGGGTTCCAGACCATAGCCAGAATTTCAGGGATCGCGAAGAGGCCGATCAGAACGGCAATGAAGTTCAGGCCACCCATCATGTTGGGATCGCCGAAGGTGAAGCGGTTGGTCCCGTACACCAGATCCAGACCGATCGTCGCCAGCAAAAGCCCCAGCATCGCCGACAGCGCACCGCGCAGCAGGCTCTCACCCGAAACACCGGCAATAATGGTCAGGGAAAAGAGGATCAGAGTGAAAAACTCGGGCGGACCGAAACTCAGGGCAAAGGATGCCAGCCAGCCGGCGAAGAGGATCAGCGACAGGTTGGAAATAACGTCTGCGGTGCAGGAGGCCCAAAGCGCCATGCCAAGTGCCTTGCCGGCCTGTCCCTTCTCCGCAAGGGGATAGCCATCCAGCACCGTCGCGGAAGAGGCGGGCGTGCCGGGCGTCTTAATGAGGATCGCCGGAATGGAACCACCGAAGATGCCGCCCTTGTAAACGCCCAGAAGCAGAAGAATGCCGGTGATCGGCTGCATGGTGAAGGTAAAGGGCAACGTCAGAGCAACCGCCATGGTCGCGGACAGACCGGGGATGGCCCCGCCGATCACGCCGATCGCGACGCCAATGGCTAGCGCCAGAAAACTCTCGAAATTACCGACCAGCGAAAGACCGGCCAAAAGGCTGTCGACAAAACTCACGACAACCTCACAAAGACGCCTTGCGGGATAGCGACCCCGGCCACATGCGCGAAGAAGATATAGAGAACCAGCGGCATGACGACCGCCGAAATCAAGGCGGCTACGGGATGACTGGTGCGGATCAGAAAGGCGACCGATGCAAAAGCCAGCATGGAGGTCCAAACCATCCCAAGCCGTGGCAGCGCAAACATGGTCAGTCCCATGATCACGGCCATCGCAAACAAACGGACGTAAGCCGCCGCGCGGTTATCGACATCGGATGGGGCCTGTTCCAGGGGCTTCGGGCTGCGGATCGAGGTCAGCAGCAATCCAAGGCCGACGAGGCCGGTCAGGCCCGCCAACGTGTTGGGCCAAAAGAGCGGTGAGAGGATAATGTTCGGTACGTTGCTGGGGGATGAAACCCAACTCGGAATCGCGACCAGCAACAGAAAACCGGACGCGAGGAGTGCGCCAACACCCAGCTGTATCTGAATTGTACGATTATGCATTGCCCCTCTCCCCAGGCGCCCGCCCGCCTCTGCTTCCTGCGCAGAAAGACGACCGGACTCCAGACAGTTGCGCCGGGCACATTCCGGGCCCGGCGCCTGTCATCTCGACGACTTTTGCCGTTCTTTTAACCTTCGATCCGCATGCCCAGTTCGTCAACCAACTTGCGGAAGGTGTTGTACTGGCCCTGGATGAAGACGTTCGCATCTTCCGGGTTCATGAGCTCAATGATGGAGCCTCGGGCTTCCATGGTGCTGCGGAATTTTTCGTCCTGGGTGGCGGTGGCCATCCAGTCGCCCCACTTTTTCGCAACCTCGTCGGGCAGATCGTCCGGACCGGCAATGCCCGTCCAGCCGACAAGCTGATGCAAGGCGGGTTTGCCCAGGTCGGCCGCGGTCGGCGCATCAAAGCCGGCGACCGGCTCGGCTGTTGTAACCAGGATCGGCTTCAACTGGCCATTTGAGACAAAGCTGGCGAGGGCCGAGGAGTTCGTGCAGAGGAATGCCGCGGTGCCGTTCAAGACCGCCGTTGCAGCCGCGCCACCACCCTTTTGCGGAATGTGTGTTGCCTTCTCCAGCGGATTCTCGACACCGAATTCCTTCAAGACCATAACGGCTGCCAGATGCAGCAGCGAGCCGACGCCGGAAGAGCTGTAGGACACACCGCCTTCGTTCACTTTGGCGACGAGATCCTCCATTGAGTCGATCCCGCTATCGACCCGCACGGCACAGGCAACCGGGTTGATCTCATAGACCGTGACGAAACGGAAATCGTCGAGTGTGTAAGGCAGCGTCGCCTTCATCGCGGGGTTCACGGAATGCGAGCCGACCCGCGCGAACAGCATGGTATAGCCGTCGCCCTTTGCGTTTTGAACCGCGACCGAACCGGTCGCGCCGCCTGCGCCCGTCACGTTCGCCATGATCAGCGGCTTGCCCACGGCGTTTCCAAGCGGCTCCGCAATGGTCCGCGCCGATATATCGGTCGCGCCACCGGCACCGTAGGGGATAACCATGTTGATCGGGCGTTGCGGATAGTCGTCGGCCAGCGCCGTCGTCGCCGTGAAGCCGAGAACCGCGGCCCCCAGCATTGCCAGTTTAAGCTTTTTCATTTTTTTCCTCCCTTGCAAAACAAGCCCGAATTCAATCTGGAACAGTCGTATGACCAACCCGGAAGATACGGTTTCTTGACAAATTATAATGTTAAGGCAATTTTGTAAAAAGCCACAATAGATTACATTGCGTGTAAGTTTTTCTTACATTTAGGGTTACCTGGAATGTCGATTCGGATGCTGAAAACGCTGATTGCGGTCGAGGAAAACGGCACGTTCAGCGCGGCCGCCGATGCGGTTTTCGTCACCCACGCCGCCGTCAGCCAGCAGATGAAAGCCCTGGAGGCGGAGTGGGGCGTCACCATCTTCGACCGCTCGCGGCGCACGCCTGAACTCACGCCGACTGGCCGGGCTCTGGTGGCGAAATCACGTGAAATCGTAAAGGCTTACGAGAATATTGTCCCCTCTGTCCTAGGCGATGACGGCCTAGCCGGTGAGTTGATGCTCGGGGCCGTGCCCACCACCTTGACGGGCCTGGTTCCGCTTGCGGTCTCCCTGCTCAAGGTTCCCTACCCCGACCTTCACGTCGGGGTCCAGCCCGGCCTCACGACAGACCTGCTGTACCAGGTTGAACGCGGCAATGTGGATGCGGCCATCATTTCGAAGCCCGGAGTGATTCCCCGGGGTCTCGCGTGGCACGATATCGCATCCGAGGCCCTGCAACTACTCGCCGCGCAGGAAACCGAAAGTGACGATCCGATCTTTCTGCTCAAGAACAATCCCTTCATCCGTTTCTCGCGCAACGCCGTGGTGGGGATGATGATCGAAAACTGGCTTCAGAAGAAAAAGATCGAGGTGGCGGATTCGATGGAGCTGGAAGGACTGGAGGCCATTTCCAGTATGGTGCTCTGTAACATGGGGGTCTCGATCGTGCCGCGCCGCTGCGTGCAGGTGATGAACCCGCTTCCCCTCAAACGCATCTCTCTGGGCCCGGACGCCCCTGTCCGCCAGTTGGGATTGATCAGCCGTCAGGACAACGCAAAAGCGCGCGTCATCGATGAAGTTTGCCTGAAACTTCGCGAGGCCGTCGAGATCGGCCAGTTCTCGCCAGGCAAACTGAGGAGCGCCGCCAGCGGTGACGATTGAATTCACGCTCTATTTGCTTCTCGGCGCGGCCGCGGGCGGATTTATTAACGGCCTGGCAGGCTTCGGCACGGCTCTCTTCGCCCTGGGCTTCTGGCTGCAGATCATGCCGCCGGTCCAGGCGGTTTCCATCGCTGTCGTGATGTCGGTGTTCAGTGGCGTTCAGGGTGTCTGGCTGGTCCGCCACAGCATGATGGCGCAGCCCAGAAGGCTGCTGCGGTTTCTGCTGCCGGCGCTGGTCGGGGTGCCCTGCGGCGTGGCGGCGTTGGCGGTTCTGGATCCTACGGTCCTGAAACTGGTTATCGCGGCCCTGCTGATTATCTACGGCGGCTTCTTCACCGCCCGGCGCAACCTGCCGAAGTTCACCCGCCCCACGCCCGTCATCGACAGCACAGTCGGATTTGCCGGGGGCGTCCTCGGCGGCGCGGCGTCTCTGTCAGGCGCCTTGCCCACGATCTGGTGCTCCATGCGGCCCTGGCCAAAGGCCGAAACCCGCGCGATACTGCAGCCTTACAATGTCGTAGTTCTAGGACTGACCGCCTTCCTTTTTGCGCTGCAGGGTGCTTATGGATGGGAGACCTTGAAGCTGATCGCCATCGCCCTGCCCTCAACCATGATCGCGGCACAGATCGGTATCTTTGTTTTCAAGAAACTCACCGACGATCAGTTCCGCCGCTTGATCATCGCGATGATGTTTCTATCAGGCATCGTGCTGCTGATCCGCGAAATGCTGGGTTAAAAACCTCCAGTCCGTATTTCGGATCAGCCGATCAGTTCATCGCTCCGGTCGTCGGTCTCACCGAAGCGTTTCAGCACGGCAGGTTTGGTCCCTTCGTAGACCTTGGCCAGGTTGGCTGAAATCTTGGCGTTTTCCCGCTCGAAGAGGGAGTTGCCCGCCAGGTCGCTTTCCACGATGAAGGGGCCCATCTTTTCGGCTTCCAAAACCCACATGGCCTGTGCAAGACCGAGTTCCTCGTTCCAGTGGACGGTCTTCACCCGCTTTACACCGCGGCCCAGCAAGGCGCCGGTGCCGTAGCCGACCGTCGTCAGATAGATCGCGCCGTTGGGCACGAAGTGATCCTTGTAGTCCTGCGCGCTCATTCCGCCCTTGCCGATGATCAGCTTCGCACCCGACTTGGCCATCCAAGCGCCGATCCATTTGGAGAAGCGGAAGGAGGCCGTGGCCGTCACTGCGCCCATGTTGTAGCTGCCGTCCGGATTGATGGCCGCAGCGGGTGAGCAGTGGAAGTTCGCGGCGCTCTCCGCAGGCAACTCCATGGGGATGTTCGCATTCTGCTCCAGCGCGCGCATGTAGACTCCCTCGCGCGCGGTATAGATCAGCCCGTCGAGATAAACGATGTCACCCAGTTTCAATTCGGCCAGAGCTTCCGGCGTGGGCGTCGTGCTTAAGCGGATTTCTCGTGGCTTTGAGGGGGTTCCCATTCCACAGTCTCCCGGCGTTGATAGTCAGTGAACCAGTCCGGGTCGGTGCGGTGCTCCACACGCCCGTCGGGATAGACCCGCGCCACTGCCCGGCGCGAGGAAAGGCAGAAGGCATGAACCGACATCTGCATGCCGCCGGTATGGCAATAGCCCACTTCGATATTGGCGTCGATCACCATGGATTTGCCGACAAAACCCATGGCGCCCATGCCGATGGAATTGCCCAGTTCCTTCAGTTCCAGCTCAAGCTCGGCAATCCTGGGGTCGGGATTTCTTGATCCGACGACCCTCAGACAGGCGGCGCGCTTGCCCAGGACCATGCAGGTGTCTTTGCAGCCACCCAGGCCAATGCCGATGATGGCCGGCTGGCAGGCCAGACCCCGCTTGCCGAAGGCAACCAGGCTGTCCAGGTAAAAGCGCTTGATCCCCTGGATACCGTCCGAGGGGAACAGCATCCGGTAATCGGTGCCGAAAAGCCCGCCCTTGTGCACGGTGATCAGATCGATCCATTCACCGCCCGGCTCGTAGCCGTATTCGATCTCGGGCGCGCCGATGCCGACATTATTGTTGTGATCGGTCCGCCAGAGCGGATGAACCCGGTTGGGCCGCAGCGGCACGCCGTTGGTCGCCTTGGCGGTCGCGCGCCTGAGGGCCGCCTCCAAGGCAACCGGCCCGCCTTCCACCTGGGTCTCGTTACCCATCTTCACGTACCAACGCGGTGTCCCGGTATCGCCGCACATGGCGCGGCCATCCTCTTTGGCGGCCTTGTAGTTTTCCAGCATCGCATGGAGCACAAAGGACGAGAGGTCGCCGTCCTCGACCTCTGCGGCGGCCTGTAGCCCCTGCAGATAATCGTCCGGAATTTCGATGGCCGCCTTCGCCATCAGGACTTCGGCGGTCTTTTCAATCAAATCAAGGGAGATCATTATCCTGCCTCCACCAGTGTTTCGGGCTCGCCGTCGGGCAAGATCGTTTCGCCCGGCCGTACGATCGTAAAGCGGACATCCTCGCGACCGACCTCAACAGCGTTCCCGCGTTTGCGGGCGACCGTGAAATAGGAGTCTTCCATCACGCCCGCCTCGGGGAAGTCCTCGCGGAAGTGCGCGCCACGGGAGTTTTCCCGCGCCAGTCCCGCCTTGGCGATGACTTCAGACACATCGCAGAGGGATCTGAGGTTCAGCCAGTCGTGCCAGGTGAGATTGAATGCCAGGTTGCTTCCATCAACCCCCAACTCCATCAGCTCAGAACTGATTTCGCCAACGCGCCGGACACCGCGCTCCATGCCCGGCGCGGTCCGCATCACGCCGACATCTTCCCACATGACATCCTGCAGTGTCTTGCGCAGTTCCTGAATCTTCGCCGGTTTTCTTGACAGCGGATGGCAGGCACGTTCGACCTCCCGGCTTAGCACAGCTTCATCGGGATCACGCAGCGCGCCCATTTTGCGGATATCCGCGCCCATTACATCACCGGCAACGCCGCCATAGACGGTGGAGTTCGCCACACCGTTGCCGCCCAGACGGTTTGAGCCATGGGCGCCGCCGGCGTCCTCACCGGCAACGTAGAGGCCTTTCATCTGCGTGCGGGTGTCCGGATCCACGACAACGCCGCCCATGAAGTAGTGAGCCGTCGGCACGACCTCGACTTTACCCGCCGCCAGATCGAACCCGCTATCCGCGCAACGCTTGACCATGCCGGGAAATTTTCGCCGCACATTCTCCGGGCCCAGATGGCTCATGGAAATAAATACACCGCCATTTTCGGTGACGTTGCTCTTGCGCATTTCCGCGTAGATGCTGCGGCTGACCACATCCCGTGTCGCCCGCTCGCCCTGCGAATCATAGTCGAACATGAAGCGCTGCTCGGCGCCATTGAGCAACTGACCACCCGCGCCACGCAGGCCCTCCTCGAGCACCGTACCGGTCATCTTGGTATGCTCGCCCGCCAGAAGCCCGGTGGGATGAAACTGTACCATTTCCATATCGCGCAGAGGCAAGCCGATGCGCAGCGCCATGGCCAGGCCATCCATGGTCTTATCGCCCGAGGGCGTATGGAACTTGTACATGGTCGGGCCGCCGCCCGTGGCCATCAGGACGGTCTTCGCGCGCACGAAGCGGAAGCGGCCGCTGCGCATATCGATGAAAAGAACCCCCGCCAGCGAAGCGCCGTCACGGGTCGGGATCAGTCCGATCGCGCGATGCTCCTGAAGCTTCTCGAGGGGGCGCGAGAGGATCTGTTCCATCAGGCGGTTGATGATCTCGATGCCGGTCAAATCGCCCTTATGCACCGTGCGATCGGCCGTCTGACCTGCAAAGGCTTTTTGATGCAGCGTCCCGTCGGCATTGCGGTCGAAGAAGCAGCCCACCTCGTTCTCCAATTCACGCACCCGCACCACCGCCTGCTCGCAGAGCTTCCACGCCATGTCCTGGTCCGGCAGCCACTTGCCGCCGATGATCGTATCCATGAAGTGACGCTCGACGGTATCACCGCCGCCCAGGGCAACGTTGTAGCCGCCCTGCACCATCCGGGTACAGCCGCACTTGCCAATCAATCCCTTAACCGCAATGGTGATCTTGGTGCCCGCAGGGGCAGACTGCTGGGCATGCAAGGCCGCAAAGAGACCTGCGCCGCCGGTGCCCAGGATCAGAATATCGGTGTCATGGCGCTCAATGCCGTGGTTCGAAGACATGCTTTACACCGCCTGCAGAAAAAAGGTGCCCGAGACGAAGAAAGCCGCTGCGACCGCGCCCGCGGCCAGGCTTTTCTGGCGTCCGGACCAGGGCAGCCATTCCAGCGCCATGAGCCGCAGCCCACCGAAAAAGTGCACCGCCAGCAAAAACACCAGGCCGAACTCGGCAACCTTGACCAGCGGGTTCTCCGCCAGCGCCAGATAGCTGTCCAAACTCACGGGGTCGGTGAGGGCGAGAGAGAGCAGGTAGAAGTGTGCCGGCAAAAACAGCGCCAGACCGAGCCCGGAGACACGGTGCAACGCGAAGGCAAACCAGAGCGGGTGACTGCGGTGCGGACGGATCATAGAAACGTCACGGCCCAGACGGCCCGTCCTCCCATAGCCAAAAGGATCACACAAACACTCCAGGTGAAGACGCTGAGAGCCGCCTCCTTCACACCGAGGGTCTCGTGCAGGATAACCCGAAGGCCGATGGCGGCATGCAGAGAAACCGCCACGACAAAAATGCCGTAAAAGAGAAACCACGCGAGGCTGCCCTGGGTACGGCCGAGGATCTCCGCCGCACTCAGGCCATCCTGGACAGCATAAATCATCACCGCGATATGACCCAGGGTCAGGGGCGCCATGATCAGGGCCGTGATCCGCTGCAGCATATACAGACGCATATCGAGCATCGGCTACTTCCGCCTCTTGAAGAAGGAAGCGGCGGTGGCGCGCTTGAGGCCCGCGATCGCTTTCATGGGATTGAGCTCGTTGGGACAGTAGAGCGTGCAGCTGCCCTGGCTGTGACAGTTGTGGCAGCCGCCGTTCCCCGAAACCGCATCCAGGATCGTCTGCTGATCGGCGTCCTTTGCGTCGTTGTACAGGGTCCAGGCCCGCTGCAACGCCGCCGGCCCCAGATAGTCCGCATTGCCCGTCACCGTGTCGCAGGCCGCATAGCAGACGGAACAGTTGATGCACTCGATGCCGGTATCCGCCTCAACCCGTGCCGGGCTCGCCGGGTTGACCGCTTCAATCGGATCATCGCGTGTTTTGGAAGGATGGTGTACGCCGGCCGCCTTGACCCACTTATCGAAAAACGGGTCCATGTCGGTGGCGAGGTCTTTGATGACCGGCAGATTGCGCAGCGGCGCCACGGTCACCTTTTGTCCGTCGAGCACTTTCTTCACATGTGTGCGGCAGGTCCAGCGCGGTACGCCATTGACCATCATCGCGCAGGAACCGCACATGCCGACGCGACAGGCATAGCGGTAGGAAAGCGTTGGATCTTCGTTTTGCTGAACCCAAGAGACCACGTCCAGAACGGTTTGGCTGTCCTGTGCCGGCACCTTAAAATCTTCGAAACGGCCGCCGTTCGCGTCGCCGCGCCAAATCGATACGTCCAGTTCGTCCCTGCCCATGGACAAATCGATACTCCAATCTTCGTCACTCGAATTATCCCAGGGAGTATAATTATGACCTTTTCTAACAAAAATGAATAAATTCTAACCAATAATGTTAGATAAATTTACATAAAAACCCACAGCTTTTCCATGCCAACCTTCGTTCATATGGCTTTCCGAGACCGCATCGGTTTTCCGGTTTGGAAAGTCACGTTGGCCTGCGATTACCTATCCAAAACCCAATACCAATGCCGAACTCGAAATATTATGCACGTAAAAAATTAAAAATCGTGCTTTTTCTGATTTTATATTATAATAAACTAAATAAAAATAGCAATTTAGAACCATTATTTGCATTACAATTTATTATATATTTTGATTTTATAGAGATTTATGGAAATATTGACTTGATAAAGTTATATTAATTACGGAAATATTTTTAAAACTGTACTTGTTCATACAAACTCACTTATCGAGTACAGGTAACGCTCAAAGCCCTCATGCGAAAGTCGTGAAACCTTCCTCAATCCGCTGATTTAACGCCGCAATTCCAACCTCGGCATTTAAAAAAAATCCCCGAACAATATTCATGAGTCATTTTTATCTATATCACCATATTTTTTCTATGAATATTAAGTAATAATATTTGCATCTATATCTGTAATTTCGATAAGCGAATTTTGATACATTCCGGCAAACCTCATCGAAATTGTTGAATCAAGCTTATGTTTATAATAGGTTTTATGAATCTCTACGCTGTGTCTTGCAACAACGGGAAGACACAAATAAACGCGTATGCAGATGAAATCTGATAACCTTACGCACCATACATCATATTGATATAATTAATATTTTTGTATTTAAAAAGTAACAATTTTACTAATTTCGGGAAAATTAATGAATTTACAAGAATCATTACACAAATATACAAACGTATTACATAACGGAAAAATCCAAGACGCCTTCTGAAACTGAGCAGACACATGCAACCAGAGCCACGACAGAACGCTGCTTAATGAGAGATCCATCATACCCGGGGCAAAAGCGCGGCCCAACCGCGCAGATGTGCCCATTTCCTCCCTTCCAACTATCACGGAACATCCAATGCAAACTTTTGGTCTAATCATTTGCTTGCTCGCTGCTCTAACGATGATGGGCGGCGTCTCAAGCAACGCAATAGCGGCCAACCCGACACCGGCCACCGAAACAATCCAGATCGCCAAGACCGCCGAGGAAAAAGCGGAAGAAAAGCGGAAGAAGGCCGAGGAAAGAGCCGAGAAGAAGCGGATTCAGGCGGAAAAAAAGGCCGCACGGCAGCAGGAACGGGCGGAGAAGAAGAAAGCCGCTGCGGAAAAAAAGGCCGCGAAGTCGCTCGAAGATATCGAGAAAAATCTGTCCAAACTGGAAAGCGCCGTCGATGAGGCGATCCCACTGGTGCCTTTTACCAGCACGGTGAACCGACAGGTCGCGTCAGCCATCAAAGGCGCGGATCGCGCGATCAAGAAGCTTGCGCAAGCAAACCCCGATTACGATCTCACCGAAATCAATGAACGCTACGGTCCCCTCAATAGCTTCTTTGAGAACAAAGCCGGCGAGACGGCCAGCCCGGCGGCCCAGTCGATCCGCAGCATGGTCTTTGACCTGAAGTTTCTGGAGAGGGACTCTGAAGGCGGTACCGTCCGAACCTTCAACCCGTCCCCCATCGAGCGATTTGTCTCGGAAGCCGAATGGAAAGAACAGACCGTCGCTCGCCATTTGACAGAAGCGATGAACCTGGACCCGGATTACGATTTCACCCAGTTGCTGGAACGTTTCGAACCCTACGCCCGAAACTTTGTCGAGGGCACCGGTCAGCTTCTCGAGCATATGGAGGGCTACGCGACACAGCAACGCGTTGCTGAGAACCTCTACAAAGCGACGCTGCTCGCACTGGGGAACGGTGGCTACAGAGCCTTGATCAACCTCGAGATCGCCGAAATGACGGATAACGTCTCCAGGGTCGAAAGAGCAAAGGCTGACAAGGCGACCTTTATGGAGTTGGTGGAGGCAACAGAGCAAAACATCCCGCTTCTACAAGAAGAAACCCAGTCTCTCGTGTACTTCAATACCCAGGTCTTTGAGAGCGAGCTCGGAAACATTCATCAGGCCATCGAAGCTGCGAGCAAGCACGAGTTCGTCACTTACGAGAAGATTGAGACATCCTGTCAGCAGTCGATTGCCGGCAAAGTCGTCTTCGGCAGCGACTATCTTACGGACGAGTGCGACCCCTCGAGCTTCATCACGGAATATACCATCGGCGACAAGCTGCATATGCGCGCCGGTTTCGAGGATATTCCCGCAAACGCTTACATCGTGGGGCGCAATCACGAGCTCACCTCTGGCGTGCCGAACGGCATCACCGTAAAGGCCGTCTACAAGCTGGATGGCGAAGAGCTTTTCGCGTTTTATCCGAAGCACTCCGAGACCACACAAAACATCCAGGCAGAGCTGATCACAACCTATCCGCCGTCCAGAAACAGCGGCTATCACTGGAATCTGCGCGACGTTTTTTTCGCAATGATGGACGCGGACAAGGAAGAGGCCGTTCTCGACATCGAGCTCTACGCCTACAACAGAGACGAAAGAGTGGACCCGGCTTTGAAGGATGGCCCCCTTATCGCTAAGGGCAGCTTGAAGCTGGATGCTTCCACGGATGCCGCCCAAACCTACCTTCTGCAGGGTCTGGTCGGAGTTGCGCCTCCGGGCCCGCTGCATGATTCCTTTGCCGACAATGCAGAGCGGGCCATGGCGCGCAGCGAAATCGAATTCGATGTGCTGCATGTCACCAGCAAAGAGATAACCGTGGTGAAGAACGTTCTTGGCATTCCCCTGAAAAAGGTGATCGCCACGACGGTCGCGCAGAAGCACGCCGACAACACCTGCACGGTCTATGTCCAGTGGATGAAGCAGGTCTTCGACGGCACGGGCTACGCGGGTGGCCTGTCGCTGGATCGCAAAGAGCCTGACCATACCGTGCACTGTCAGGCAGTGGAGCAGTATCTCTAAATCCTTTGGCCACAACGAGAGTAAGGGCGCGCGTGCCCTTACTCCGCTTTTTCGGGTGATCATCGCATGAAAACCGCATATCGCATTTCCCTGCTGCTGCTTGGCGCATTCGTGTTGCTGTCTACCACCGAAATCACCATGGCGGCAGATAAACAGGTCCAGTGGAAAAACAAGTTCCGCTATCAGCAGCAGGTCGAGGACACGATCACGTCTATGGAAAAGTCGCTGGCGGCGCTTGAAGAAATTCAACAGGAAGCCTTGCCCAATGTGCCATTGGGCGGCGTCGCCCGGACCGTCGTTCCCAAACAGCTGAAGTTCGTGCGCGTGAAGCTGCGCAACCTCGATCCGGACAAGATGCCAGAGGACGCGCAGGCCACGTTTGAAGACCTGAAAAAGCGCTATCAGTCGGTCAGAGTCTTCTTCGCCCAGAAAGAAAAGGAAGTCGCGAGCCCGGCACAGCAGTTTGTGCGCCGGCTATACGACAATCTCGAAGAACTGGAAGCATCATCGGAAACCGGCGCCAGCGAAAGCATGAGCGAGGACGCGCGCCTGCTGATGATATGGGATACCGCCCGTAACGTCACCCGAGTCCAGGAGCATGACGCCAGTTATCCCCTTGAAGAAGCATTAGAGCGTTTCGAGCCCCATGCCGAAGAATACGTGATCGCAAAGCAGCAATTGCTGGAGATCCAGCCCGGCGCGGAGCAGCAGCAGCATGCTCTGTACTATCTGGGATTGGCGCAGAAACGCATCGAGAGCGACGTTCCACCGGACGACGCGAAACTGAAGCAATTCCTGGAAAGGGCCGAGGAACTGATCAAAGAGTCCAGAGAGCTGGCGCCGAGCTACTACAATCCGGAACATATGGATGAAAGACTGGAGGAATTCCGGGACTACACCATTGTGCCGGAACTCGAGAGCAAGGAGCCGACCTAGCGGAATCGGGGCAGCCCAGCCCTCGCCGACTGAGAATTGGAGGATCCCAAAAGTGAGAGGGACGCCGCGTTTGACAGGGAGCATTGCCGATAGATCTCGCGATATCGAGAGCTCAAGCCCGCAGCGTATCGTTTTTCTCACTCTTGCGATCTGAGAAAATTCTGGTAGGACAGACAGCGGTGGTTGTGGCCTGCCGGCACACACCGCTGATTTGTACGGGCGAACCGCTGTCGACGCGCGCGCCTGAATTGGAGACGTCACGTGACTGAGCAGAAAAGTCTGAGCGACCACGAGCTCATGAAGCTACTGCCGTTTTATGTCAACCTGACCCTCGATCCACTTGAGCGGGCTTCGGTCGAAGACTATCTCGCCCGGTCGGAAGAGGCGCGGAAGGAAGTCGACTATCTCAAGCAACTCCGAAAATCCCTGAAAGCACAGCCTGAAGCGACGTCTCCCGGTGAACTTGGCCTGAAACGCTTGCAGCGTGAAATCAAACGTATGCAGGAATTGCCCGAAGGTTCCGAGATCGAGGCGATTCCCGCAGCTGCCCCGGGCAGGTCTACAGACCCCACCGCCCTTCACGGTCAAGGGGACAGCGACGGCGCACAGAAAGCTCAGGAAAGCGCGCACACGAAGCCTGTTCCCGCGTGGTGGCGCAGCCTGGCAGTCGCGGCCTGTCTGGCGCTGGCAGTGATAAGCGGCGTTACTCTCAACAATCAGTTCGGCAGTGACGGCTCTCCTCAACTCGCAAGCGGAGAAAGCGGGACGGTCCTGCAAGTGACTTTCAAGCCGCAGGTTACGGAAGAAGCCATTCGGTTACTCTTGCTGGAAAGCGATCTCACGATTACCGCGGGCCCATCTGCCTTGGGCATCTACCACTTAAGCCCCGAGGCGAGCGCGGACAGCAAAAGCCTGGAAGAGACCCTGCGAAAACTCCGTCAGCGCAGCGATATCATTGAGTCGGCAGAAGCCGGGTAAACGCTGCGCCACAGCCTGTCGCAGCCGATGGTCCGCGCCAACGCGCCGGCTTACCTGATGCGGCCTTAGCGGCTGTTAAATCCCGAACAGAGTCCGCGCGCTTTAGGGCTAAAACCTGATCACGGCATAGTCTCCTCGTGGTAAAACCGGGCGCGGCCTGATCTCTCCTACGAAGCCCTTGTTTCCACAGCCGCCACCCCGGCGGCAGGTGAGCGTATCCAGAAACTCACCAAAGGTGACATCCTCGTAGCGACGGCCGAAGAAACGGCCTTCGGTCGTCGAACTCTTACCGCAGTTGGGACACACTAAATGGAGAAGGCAGCCTCTCTCAACAAGCTCGGACAACAAAACATCCGAAGCATTATCCACCCTGATTTCGTTTTTGTTTATAGCCACTTTGAACCGCCAGACGAGATCGTGAGACGAAGAGAAGGTTACATCTCTTAGTCTTTGAAAACCTGATGCGGTTCAAAATTACATCCCGATCACTCAATCAGAATGTGTCTGAGAACCATCGCCGGGAACCGGGTGCCAGTGCGGCGGCTGAAATGCAGCCTCAAAAGTCTCGCGCAACCACCGGATCGTAGACTGAACGCGCAGCGTCTGCACCGTGTCGTGGTTCGCATGAAGATGGAGCGTTCGAATCAATTCCGGCTCGCCATCATTTACACGCACAAGCCCGTCATCCGCCTCCGCAAGGCACATGGGCAGAAGACCTTTACCTGCGCCGCGTTTCACCGCGGTGAACAGAATGGCGGCGTCGGTGGCTGTCAAACGCACAGACTCTCGTTGCTGCCGGGATTGCCTGTAGGCTTGCGCTATGATTGGGCGCGACTCGTCTTCATCGAAGAAGGACACCCAATCGGATGAGCGCAGTTTGGCATCGCGTGACCGGTAAACCGCATAGGGCACCTGGCCGAGCTCTATAGTGAACTCACCGTCCTTCGGTTCGACCTCAAACCAGAGCGCCAAGGACGCCTCACCGCGGACCCTGCTGTAAGGTACACGTGTGATCATACGCAGATCCAATCTTGGATGCGCCTTGAGAAAGCCGGGGACGGCGATGTCAGTCAAACGGTCCAGCGTCCAGGCATTGCCCAAAAGCCGCACCGTTCCCACCGGACCTTCATCTGACCGCGTCACTTCGTCGATCAGCAGTTCGATCCGGTTCTGCACCTCGACCGCACGATTGATCGCGGCCTCACCGGCATCGGTGAGAGCGAAGCCCGCTTTCGTTCGAACGAAAAGAATGGTTCCCAGGTCTGCTTCCAAGGCGGACAGGCGGCGTCCGGCCGTCGATTTGTCCATGCCCAGAACCTGGGCCGCCTGGGTCAGAGAGCCCGCCCGGCTGATCGCCAGCGCGATTTTTAAGTTATCCCAATCCATCAAAATCCTTCGCTGCTTTCAACCGCCCGGGAATTGCCGCTCAGGCAGCGAAACAACGCCACCCCGGGGTCTTTTGGGGATCAGGAGACCCTAAACCGGTTCATGTTTCATCGGAACCACTTTGTGGTTTCGTCGAAACAATAGGATCCTCTCCCTGTCATATATAGCCAGAGCGGCTCCACAAGAACGGCCGAAGGCCATTGCTGTGTGCTGACTAGGAAGAAAGCTGATCGGCGCGGGTTTGGGCGACAGACGCGCGGATTGCTTCGATCTGACGCGCAACGTCGCTTATCTCCACGAAACCCGTTTCAAGAAGCGTCTCCTCCGCGGCGAGAAGCCAGCACTCAAAATACTGCAGATCAACTTCCTCAGCGGTCAATTGGGCATCCGCGGACTGATGTTGATTCAGTGCCGATACCAGTTTTTCCTGAAAGCTTTTCCAGGGAATTTGTTCGCTCTTCACCAGCGCCACGATCAACGCGAAGATACGTGCATGCCACGGCGTGCGGAACAGCGGTTCGCCCTCGGATCTCTCTGGCAGAGTAGCCCGCGCCAGATCGAGGGCTTCACGATGCTGTTCAAACGGGTTCAAGGTAGGACTCCCAGAGATCGACAGAAATCCTGTCTTCAGCCTCCGCGTCCTCGCCCCAGAGCGTTTTGGCCGAAAAGGCGACATTGTAGCAATGCTGTGGCGCTGGCCCCTTTCCCGCCGCGACAGCATCCGCAAATTGGAAAACGCCTTCGTCACTGACGATCTCGCCAACTTTGCCACGCACATAGCCCGGTACGCGCGTGTGTTGGGCAGTCTGAGCTTTCGACACCCGCACAGACTGACCAACTGCAAAGCGCGCCGGTCGCGTATCGTCGGGAAAGCGTAATGCTGCCCCGGCCCGCGTCGCTTCGACGATCTCTTTTGAGCCTACCGGTTTGTGTTTCTTCCGATCGATATCGAAGCGTTTCAGACCGGTCTCCAGCTCACTCCGATCGACCAGGCCTGCTTCTTTCAGGAGTGTTTCTGACGCGATAATCCAGTTCTCGAAGTAGTCGAGGCGCAGGTATTCCTCCGGGGTCACCCGTTCCACAGCGTGTCGGTGCTGATCGGTGTTATAGGGCGTCGCCCAGGCCAAAGCTTCGACCAGCGCAAAAGCACGGCGCTGCCAGTCGGCTCGGAAGATATAGTCATCCTCGAGCGGAATTTTTCCAAAACCCTGTTTGCCGCCCATATCGTGAATTGCGTCCATGGTTTTCCTAAAGTGCCGCAGTCCCGATCATGCCGTCGCGGGTCACCATTTGGGCAAGCTCTTCGGCTGACATTTTCTCGGTACCGGCCGGGCGTTTCGGCACAATCAGATAGCGGACCTCGGCAGTGCTGTCCCAAACCCGCACCTGCACGGCACTGGGAATCTCCAATCCGAATTCCTTCAATACAGCACGTGGTTCCCGGACCACGCGGGAGCGATATGCCGGGCTCTTGTACCAGGCGGGCGCCAACCCCAACACAGGCCAGGGATAGCAGGAGCAGAGCGTGCAGACGACAACGTTATGGACCTCATCCGTGTTCTCAATGGCCCGGATATGCTCGCCCTGAACGCCGCTAAAGCCCATGCTACTGATGGCCGCCGTGCCATCATTCAGAAGCCAGTCTTTAAACTCGGGATCGGTCCAGGCTCTCGCAATAACGGCTGCTCCGTTCCGGGGTCCGGTCACTCGCTCATAATACTCGACGATGCTGTCGAGCGCATCAGGATCGACAAGGCCTTTGGCGACGACAATCTCTTCAAGCGCCCGCACCCGCAAGGCCGCACCCTCTTCGAGCGGATCATGCGTATGGTCGTGGCCCTGTGCATGACCATCGTCTGAACCGCTAGTTTTCTTCAGCACGCTGCAGCCTCTTCAGGTCGTTGAGATAGCAAGAGTTGATACGACTCTCAGCGATATCCGAAAGATTCAAATCCGCGACTATGAGCGCGGAGTCACCCCCGGCGTGGGCCAGTATTTTTCCGTCAGGCGCTACGATGCTGGAGAGACCGAGAAAGTCGAGCTCTTCCTCCTGCCCAACCCGATTGCAGTAGGCCACAAAAACCTGATTTTCGATCGCCCGGGCCGGCACCAGGGTCTGGGCGACTTGCGCGTTCGGTGCCATCAATGCCGTTGGGGTCGCGATCAGCTCTGCGCCGGCCCGCGCCAACTGACGGGTGAGCTCCGGAAACTCAATATCGTAGCAGATCAGGAGTCCCGTTTTTATGCCCGCCAGAACGACCACTGCGCTGCTGTCACCCTGCGAAAACGTCGCTTGTTCCCATTTGCCGTAGAGCGCGCGCTTGCAGTATTGCGCGACCAGCTCACCTTCTTCATCGATCGCGAAGGCCGTGTTTCGAATAGTGTCTCCGTCCGCCACCAAAGCGCCGATTACGATCGCAAGCCGATGGCTTTTCGCCCGTCGCTGCAGCTTCGGAAGCCAGGCCGAAACATCGGGCACGCGCGCGGCCGTCAGATCGACGCTGTAGTAGCCGGTCATGATGCCTTCGGGAAAAATCAGGAGGTCGGCCTTCTCCCTCGCAGCGGCTTCAACATCCGACAGCACCCGCGCCATGGTCGCCTCGACGTCGCCGGGGACACCAGCCATCTGGGAAAGTGCGACACGTTTCATCCCGGCACCCACCTCCGCATTGCCTTACTTCGCATCTTTGGCCGCCGCACCGAGCAGACGCGGCAGGTCGCCATAGCGGGCCACCAGCCCGAAGACCACAACGGAAACCAGTGCGAAGATGACGGCAACAGCGGCCATCACCGGCGTATAACCGTAGCGCAGGGAGTTAAAGATCTTAATCGGCAAAGTCTCGACCGTAAAACCCGCCACCATGTAGGCGATGATATACTCGTTGAGGCTGAGAACAAACGCGAAGGCAAAACCCGAGACAATGTAAGGTGTAATGAGTGGCCGGATGACGGTGAAGAAAACCGTCTTCTCATCCGCGCCCATCGTACGCGCGGCTTCCACCAGTTGACGGTTGATGGATTCCAGGCCCAGTGAAATCGTCACGAGCGGCAGGGTGACCAGAAAAACCCCATGAGAAATGACCGTTGCGGCCATGTGTCCCGAACCGCCAACGGACACCCAGAAGATCAAGAGGCCAAGGGCCGTGATCACCGGGGGCAGCATGAAGGGCGCGAGGCCGATGCTGAAGAGCAAACGTCCAAAGACCGAGTTACGCTGCCAGAGATAGAGTGCGACCGGTAGCGCGACCGAGACGGCCAGAGCACTTGCGAAGAGTGCGATCAAAACTGAATTCTGCAGGGCGTTGAACCAGGCGCTCTGCGCGAAAAGCTCGCCGTACCAGTCCAGCGTAAAACCCTTGGGTGGAAAGAGCAGCCGCTTCTTCTCATTCACGGATACGCCGGCGACCACGAGGATCGGCGCGCTCATGAAACAAAAGACGGCAATCATAAAGACGACGCGGATAGCCTTCATGCCTTTCCTCCCACCGCATCTTCTTTGCCCACCAATAGCGTAATCGCGACCATCACCAAAGACACAAGCAGCAGAAGGATCGCCATTGCCGCCGCGAAAGGCAGGTTCGCCTCGAAAATCGCCTGGTCGGTGATATGGACCGAGAGCGTCCAGTGTGGAGGCTTGCCGAGGGTCTGCGGCAGGATGTAGGCGCCCAGCGTAAAGACAAAGGCCAGGATGATGGTGCTGATGATAGTGCGTTTCATCACCGGGACGACCACGGTGAAGAAGGTTCTGACCGGCGAAGCCCCCATCATTCGGGCCGCTTCGGATAGCTCCGGATCCAGTCTGGAAAGCGCCGGATACAGCACGAGAACGGTGTAGGGAAAGCTCAAGTAGACGAGACCCAGCAGCAGTGCGGGAAGGCTCGGATAGTAGGCCGCGCTTCGTTCAAACAAACCCAGGGCAACGAACAGGTTTGACACACCGGCAGTCCGGGAAAGCAGCGTCGACCAGGAGAAGCCGATGATCACCTCTGATAGCGATAGAACCGCCAGGAGGAAGACGAGTGCAAAAATCTGAGTGCCCCGGCGCGCGCGGGTCAAGCTGTAGGTAAAGGGAAAAGCGATCAGGACAGCGATGACGGCAGCAGCAATGGAGAGGCCAATCGAAAAACCCAGAATCCTGATGAAAAACGCATCCAGGAAACGCGCGTAGTTTGTCAACTCGAATGCCGGCTCGTAGAAGGCGCCTTCAACGCGGTGAAAAAAGCTGACCGCCAGCATGATGCCCAGAGGAATGAGAAAAAACAGGCCCAGCATCACGGATGCATAGACGGGCGGCAGCAGCTTCAGCGAGAACCCGCGTGCAGCCCCTGAGGCACTATCTTCCATGGCACTCATGCCGGAAACACCCTGCAGGCTTCCGCGGGAATCTCAACGCACACCACGTCTCCGACGGCAACGTCGGGTTTGTCTTTAGGTGTCATCGTAGCGATGAGGTGCTGTTCGCCGTGCTGAAGCATGATTTCAACCTGGGCACCGAGGTCGCGAATAAAGGTCACGGTGGCGCTCAGACTGTTCGTCTCGCGCTCAACATCAGACAAGATGTGGATATCCTCGGGCCGTACCGAGAGCATCGCTTCTTGGCCGGGACGGAGCGTATCAGAAAGATCCGTCGTTACGATTTTCCGGCCGTAGAGCTCAACCGCGGCGCTATCCGTCACCGCGCAGGGCATCAGGTTGCTGGCACCGATAAAGTCCGCGACAAAAGCCGTCGCCGGCTTCCGGTAGATTTCCAGCGGCGGGCCGTATTGCTGGACTTTGCCGTCCTTCATGATGACAACGTGGTCCGCCATGGTCATGGCCTCGCGCTGATCATGGGTAACGACGATGGTCGTAATGCCCAGGCTTCTCTGTAGTTGCCTGAGCTCGACCTGCATCGCCTCACGCAATTTGGCGTCGAGGGCGGAGAGAGGTTCATCCAGCAGAAAAAGGCGCGGATGAATGGCGAGCGCGCGGGCAATGGCGACGCGCTGGCGCTGTCCGCCCGAAAGCTGGGTGATGCGCCGATCTCCGACTCCGGGTAGATGCACCATCTCCAGGAGTTCTTCGACCCGCGCTTTCATCTCCGCCGCGGACTGTCCCCGGATCCGAAGCGAATAAGCGATGTTCTGGGCGATGTTGAGATGAGGGAACAAGGCCAGCGACTGAAAGACCATCCCGAAATCCCGTTTGTGAGACGGTACGCCAGTCATCGACTTTCCATTGAAGATAATATCGCCGCTGCTCGGGTTCTGCAGCCCGGCGATCAGACGCAGTAAGGTTGTCTTTCCACAGCCTGAGGGACCGAGCAGGCAGACGAACTTTCCTTCAGGCAACGTCAGATCGATTCCATCGATCGCGCGGACGGAACCGAAGTTCATAGTGAGGTTTTGCAGCTCAAGACCGCCGGGTGTCTCGGACACGAAAAGGCCTTACCGATTCAATCGCTGTTTGGAAAACATCTGGGGCAGCGGGACGGGGCTTCCCCCGTCCCATGACATAACGTTCAATCAGCTGGCAATGAGTTCAGCCCATTTCTGATTCAGCCAGTCACCCTTGCTGTTGTAGAGGTCGTAACGCGGGATGATCGGCTTGATATCACTTGAGACCGCGGCAAATTCCTCATCGGTCAAATCCGTCAGCTCACGCGGCACGGTCGGCGCGGTTCCAACCTTGCGGGCCAGCTTGGCCTGAATGTCGGTCTGGCTCATGTAGTTAATGAAGGTCTCCGCCTGCTCCTTCATTTTGGATGTCTTGATGAGGCACCAGGAACCTGAATCGAGGATGCCGCCCTCCTGCGGGAAGGTCGAACGGACCGGCTGACCGTCCGCCGCGGCGAGCCCGGTGACATCGTGGTAGTACTGGCCCATCGGGATCTCGCCCGACTCCAGCGCCTGTTGGAACTGGCCCTCGTCGCGGTACCAGAGCCGCACGTTGTCCTTCAACTCGGCAAGCTTGTCCATGACCTTCAGAATACCCTCTTCGGTATCCATAATCTCCGTTCCGCCGAACCAGGTGGTCGCCGTAACCTCAAGCAGGAAGGAGTTATCCACCTTGGCCAAAAGACCAAGCGTGTCCTTATACTTGGGATCCCACATGTCTTTCCAGGAAGTCGGCGGCTCAGGATAGACTTCCGTGTTGGTGACCAGGGTTATGTACCAAGACAGCGCGCCGATTGCGTAGATGGAACCGTCGTCGTATTTTCGCACAAAGTGCTCGGGCAGCGCAGAGGTATTCCCCAACTTGCTGCTGTCCAGCGGCATCCAGAGCTTGTCATTCGCCCCTTTTGTCGCGGCCGTCTGCGTCATCATGGAGACGTCTGCCGGAGCCTGTCCGGCACGCGCCGCGGCCTGCAGTTGAACCAGCCAGGCCGACCCGGTCGGTTCGCTGATGGATTCGACCTCGATTCCGGTTGCCTTGGTGAACTCCGGATAGATGTGCTTATCGAAAGAGTCCTGGAAGTAACCGCCATAGGTGCCCACTTTCAGCGGCTCACCGGCCGCGCGCAGGATCGCAGGCGCTGCAAGGATGCCGACACCGGCCGCGGTTGTCGTCTTCAGAAACTGTCGTCTGGTTGCTTTTTTAAGCATGATATTCTCCCTGTTTTTCTACAGATCCCTCGGATATCACGATTTGGATTTACGAGGCAAAACGCAAAGCATTTCATAGAGCAGATTGGCGCCCAGCAACGCCGTGTTCCCACTGGTATCGTAAGGCGGCGAAACCTCGACAAGATCGCCGCCGACGAGATTCAGACCTGCGCAGCCGCGCACGATTTCCAGGCCCTGCATTGAGGTCAGTCCCCCGACCTCGACAGTGCCTGTCCCGGGTGCGAAGGCCGGATCCAGGCCGTCGATGTCAAAAGTCAGATAGACCGGCGCGTCGCCAATCCTGACCCTAATATCCGCCATCAGCGGCGACAAGGATTTGTGCCAGCACTCGTGAGCTTGAACCACCGTAAATCCCCGGCTGCGTCCCCACTCAAAATCATCCGGGGCATAACCGGTTCCGCGCAGCCCGACCTGAAAGACCTTGTCGTTGATCAGCAGCTTGTCCTCTACGGCGCGGCGAAAAGGCGTTCCATGGGCGATCTTCTCGCCGAACATTTCATCGTTTGTGTCCGAGTGCGCGTCGATATGGATCAGAGCCACCGGGCCGTGCCGCTCAGCAACTGCCTTCAGGATGGGGTAGGTCAGCGTGTGGTCTCCGCCCAGGGTCAGCGGGATAACGCCATGGCGCAGGATCTCCCGGTAAGCCTCGGCGATAAGTCCGACCGACCTTTTTCAGATCGAAGGTATTAATGGCGACATCCCCAATGTCCGCGACCTGCATCTCTGAGAAAGGCGCGGCGCCTGTGGCCATGTTGAAAGGCCGCAGCATCGCACTTTCCGCCCGCATGGCACGCGGGCCGAAACGCGTGCCGGAGCGGTTCGAAGTTCCGATATCCAGGGGCACGCCAACGAAGCAGGCATCCAGGCCTTCCGCGGTTTCCTGTGCGGGCAGACGCATCATGGTCGCGTCGCCGCCAAAGCGCGGCATCTGATTCCCGCCCAGCGGCTGATTGAGTCCCTCGTTCGCTTCTACATTCATCCCTGCAACCGGCGCCTTCCTGTCATGACAAGCTGTAAGAATAGCGAAGCGGTGCAGACAGCTTCAATAAAGGCCCGTCAACTGATATATTTGAACAAACAAATGTATTAACCCCCATATCACCCTCTGTGAGCCTGAACCAGAGTTTCGCAAAAGGCCTTGATGACAACAGGCTTCTTGCCTGATTTGGTCACCATCTGCATTTGGCAAATATAGGGGTCTTGATCGAGTTCGAACTTTCGCAGGCGTTTGGCGTCGATGTAGGACCGCGCCAGATGGTCCGGCAGCAAGCCGATGTAACGGCCACTGAGCACGATCATCAGCTGCGACTCTATTTCATGCACCGAAAGGTCGATCTCACGAATATTGAGCGCGCGCTGGCGTTGCCGGCTCCAATAGCTTCGGTCAATGCGGGCACTGTCTTCTATCATCTGTTCCGTGATGTCGGCGTCCGGCACATGAAACAGCGGGTGGCTTGCACCGCAGTAGAACGAATGCCGCTCGGCGTAGAGGTCGACGTATTCAAGTCCATGGATTGCCTTATCAAAACTGCCAATCCCCACATGCAGCGCACCATCCATTACCTGCCGCAAAATCTCCTGGGGGCGTTGCTGCGAGAGCTCGAAACGGATCATGGGCGCGTGATTGATGAAGGAGCTGATCGCGTCCGGCAGCTTCATCGCTTCGTCGGTGGAGATGCAATCGACCGTCGCAACCCGGAGCGAGCCCACCATATTACCCCTGAGTTCCGCCAATCGGCTGGAGCTGTCTCCGATCGCGGTAAAGAGGTCCTGACTGACCTCATGGACCATGCGCCCTTTTTCCGTCAGCAGGAACCCGCGCCGGCCGCGCTGGCAAAGCCTGATCCCCAAGCGTTCCTCCAACGCCGTGATGTGATTGGAGATCGTGGGCTGGCTCAAACCCAGCTCGGCCTGCGCGGCAGAAAAGCCTCCGTTACGGACCACGCAATCAAAAACGGTCAGGAGATGTAAATCGGAACCGGATATCTTCATAAAATCATTGAAGGTTACAAATGTAAGAATTTGCAAGCGCATATTTCTTGAATTTCAGCGCCGATTAGACTGAAGTGCGCAAATCCAAGGCCACAGTCTCTTCACGGCGTCCGGCCATCTCGATCACCCAGAACTCCGGAGACCCCGTCATCTCTTCCGCTCCCTTAAACAGTGCCGTAGCGCGGTTAAGTATGCCGCCCATCCCCGCCGTCCAGGAATCCGCGCAGAACTATGACGGCCATTGCGGGCCTTTGATCGATCTCTCACAAGCCGTACCTGGCTATCCCGCCCATCCCCTTCTGCTCACGCACCTGGAGGAGAGCGCGCGGCAGCCTGAACTACTGGGTTACGGAAAGATCGAGGGCGAAGCATCGCTGCGCGACGCCTACGCGGCAGACTTGAGACAGGTTTATCAAGCTGACCTCAGCGGTTCGGAAGTGCACATCACCTCCGGCTGCAACCAGGCCTTTGTGGCAAGCGCGCTGACCGTCGCCGGTCCGGGCGAAAAATTGCTTCTGGTCACACCCTTTTACTTTAACCACGAATCCACCCTTTCGATGCTGGGAATCGGAACCAAGGCCGTTGCTGCCCAGGCCGAGGGTGGCTTTCTGCCCGACCCTGACCAGGTCAAGGCTGCGCTCACTCCAGACGTCAAAGCGCTCGTCTGCGTGACCCCGAACAATCCGACCGGCGCGGTCTATCCGCCTGAACTGATGGACGCCCTGTTCGATATCTGCGTGGAGCGCGACATCTGGCTGATCGTCGATGAAACCTATCGTGATTTTTTGCCCGGAAGCGCGGCGCAACCACATCGGCTCTTTCAACGCCCGAATTGGCGCGATCATCTCATCGGGCTTTACAGCTTTTCAAAGTCCTTCTGTATTCCCGGCCATAGACTGGGCGCTATAACGGCCGGGCGTGATATCGTGATGCAGATCGCCAAAGTGATGGACAACCTTCAGATCTGCGCACCAAGGCCGCCGCAATGTGCTGTTGCCAAGGCTATGCCGCAGCTCGGCGATTGGCGGGAATCCAATCGCGCGGAAATCGCCCGCCGTCGTGACAGCCTCGAAAAAGTCGTCTCCGGCCTTCCGAACTGGCAGATCGCTAGCATCGGCGCCTATTTCAGCTACATCAGACACCCCTTTGAACATAGCAAGTCCGTCGATGTCGCCGCTCGGCTTGCCGCCGAACGCGGCGTCCTGTGCCTGCCGGGCGCTTTCTTCGGCGAGGGGCAGGACGCCTTTCTTCGCCTGGCTTTCGCCAATGCGGGCTGTTCCGAGCTTGAAGAACTTTCCGTCCGGCTCGCGTAAGAGGCGGCAGGACCACAAACTTCATCTCCACGAGATCGAGAGATCCGATGGGCGATCACCCCATCAAAGGTGCCGTCTCCGCCATCTCAACTTTCAGGACGCCGGGTTAGTTTAACTGACGGCAGATCTTAAGCGGGAGATTCAGGTGATTGCGCCTTGCGTGGGCAGCGGACTGCCGATCAAGAAGCCGCGAATTTCGAACGAGCCTCAAAGCAGGTCGTTCATAACGTTTTATCGGCTGTGCGCGCCTTTTAGGCGACCTGGGCAAGGTCCTCACGTATGTGGGCGAGCTTCTTGCCGATCGCGCGGCGTAACTGAAGCCGCGCCCAGGGACGAAAGAAGAACCGCGTGACGGGGCTGATTCCCTCCATCCGGATCGTGGCGACCGAGTAGGTCAGGCGGGTGCGCGCCGGTCCAAGCGGCTCTAGCTCAATGACTTGCCGGTGATCCGGCGTGCGTTTCGAGCCGGCGCTGCTATCGATGTTCAACTCGGCGACGGATTGGCGTTTGAGCGGCTCCCAGTCCATGATCACCCCCACGAAGCGCTGATCCGGCATCGGCCAGGGTATAATCGGGTTGTTGGTGTGGAGCATCTCGAAATAGGTGCCGACGCCGCCGGTATCCTGCATGTCGACAATCTCGTTGTGAAACGCGTCGGCTTCCCAATGCAGCGGATCCTGGATCACCCGCCACACCTCCTCAACAGCATGATCGAGGAGAAAAGACCGTCGCGCCATGACCTCAAGCCTAGGGTTTTCAGTGACACGTTTGCGTGCCTGCATCGCCCAGTGAGCAGAATCTCCGGCGGTTTCCAGCGTCATCGCGCCACTCCTTGCTCTCTTGTCATGACAGTCCCACGAGTTCCAGCCTATTGCACGCCGGCAGGCCCAGAAATCTCATCACCCGACGGAGTAGTCGGTCCATATATATGTCTCGTCTCGAATAAAAAAAGTCTCGTGCGGCGGATACATCCTTCCGGGGATCCTCGCCATACGCCGCGCATTAACTTGTTGTCTGCGGGTACACACAACCAACTGCGCAGCCTTCTCGGCGATGGGAATGACGCCAACTCCGCACAATTCCTACCGAATGCGAAATCCCTCAACCGCCTCTCTCAAGAGAGAATGGCTTAGAATCTGAATCGAGCTGTTAACTCAATGAAATCGACGCTCTCGCTCGCCCCGGTTTCCTCGATGAAGGTTCCGGGTGCCAGATGTGTGTAAATGGCGGTGAAATCGACGTTTCGCAGGGGCACCCAGGTCGCCTCGACGGAAACCCCTGTGGCGACGTAACGGGCGTCACTTTGCCCCGGCTCTCTGATGATTTGTCCGGAGGGGCTGTACACACCATCATTTTTTTCAAGGCGCCAGTAGAAATTCGCATCTGTGTTGAGGGCGAATTCTTCGGTGATCTGAAAATTCAGATGGGGGTTCAGGTTGAAGAAGTTCCGTGGTCCCAGAACCGCCGCCTGGCTGAAATAGTTGCCGCGTGGATAGAGCGGATTGAAGGTCTGAAGCTCGTCGTCGGCCGGATCCTCGTCTCCGCTGGCAATATTGGCGCGCAGGCCGATGCGCGGTTGGAAGCGCATTTCTTCGAATTTAAAACCCGTGTCGCTCGCAACGGTCCAAGCGGAAATGTCACCATCGCCGAAGGTCCCGAACTGGTACGCGGACTCGAGGTTCCAGTCCCATCCCTGTCTGTTGCCGGAGAGACGCGCCCCAATGCTGTGCCGGGTCTCATCCTCTATCCCCTGTACGAAGCCCCCGCGGTCATCGCGAAACCCGAGGTAGTAGAGATCGAGACCACTTGCGGCCCGCAATTGTGGCTCTCCAGCCGCATAGACACCCCAGAGCGCTTCATCGCGGTTTGTCTGATCGTCGAAGATCCCGTTTTCATCGCGCCGGGGACGCACAGCAAGCAGATCCAGGTTCCAGTTCGCGACCTCCAGGAGCCCCCGGACGCCATCGAAAGTCCGGCGGACGTTCGCGCCCTCCCGCACATCGACAAGCCGCCCCGTTCCGAATTGCAGTTCCTGCCGTCCTGCGCGCAACGTGAAGCTGTTCACTCGGTCGATCGGAAAAAGGAGATCGGCAAAGGCATTTTGTACATCCAGCTCGTTCTCGTCGACCGGGCTCGGCCCGCCGGCCCGGCCTTCCGACAAGGCACTGGAGAGTTCACCGAAAAACCGCAAATTTTGGCCAATGTACAGATCGCCATGCAGATTGATCCGTTGCAGCCAAACGCCATTGTCGTCCTGCGGGTCGTCTCCGAACAGAGGGTTGCCGGTGTATTCATAACGCTGGCGGACAGTGCCGCCAAAACTCAGAGAGCTTGTGCCACTGTCATCGAGCGGAACGTACTTGATGGGATCGAAGGGGTCGGACTCGCCGCTGAAGGTGCGCAGAAATCTGTAGTCTTCGTGAAAACGGAACTTCTCGAGGTCAGGACGCGGCTCCGCGGCGCTACCGATAGGCCAGGCCAGGAGTAAAGCCGCCGCCGCAATGATGGTCGACTGTCTCATAGGTCAGGCAAGATCGAACAACAGCACTTCAGCGCGATGGTCTGTTTCGAGCGTAATTTGGGGTTCGCCGACGATAGCGGCACCGTCCCCTTCCCTCAGTTCATCCCCGTTGAGTCGAATTATTCCGCGCGCCACCTGAAGCCAGCAACGGCGCTCCTTGTCAATCCTGTAGGTCGCGGCCTCGCCTTCGGCAAATTCACCGGCATAGACCCGGATATCCTGATGCACAGTCACAGAGCCCTCGCTGCCCCAGCGATCGGCAATCAGACGTAACCTGCCCTGTCGTTCTTCCGGAGGGATGCGGACTTGTTCATAGCTTGGCGCAATCACCTGAGCTTCCGGGATCACCCAAATCTGAAGAAAATGTACCGGCTCGGTCTTCGAAGCATTGAATTCGCTGTGGGTCACACCGGTTCCGGCCGACATACGCTGAACGTCACCCGGCACGATGACCGAGCCGTTTCCCATGCTGTCTTTGTGTTCGAGCGCGCCCTCCAGAACATAGGAGATGATTTCCATATCCGCGTGACCATGCTCGCCGAACCCGGCGCCCGGTGTCACCCGGTCATCGTTAATGACACGCAGCGCGCCAAAACCCATCTGCTCCGGATCCCGGTAGTTCCCGAAGGAGAAACTGTGATGACTATCAAGCCAAGACAGTTGAGTGCGCCCGCGCGTCATGCGGTCTCTCACACGAATCATAGGTTTATCTCCCTTTGCTTATGAGCCCTGAGGCGGCGTTTCTGACTTTGCATCAGCTTAGCCCTCCGGTTTGAGGCAACTCGTTTGGCTTTTTGGCGCCCGGCTCGGGTGCAAGATAATGGGTGACCTGTGGGTCCCCGGGACCGAGATGGAAAGCCCGGACCGCATCCTGGAGACCTCGATCGCTCTCCGTCACCCGGGCGTGGTGATGGAGATGCGTAAGCCAGGACTCTTCAGTGAAGTATTCCAGGTAACGGCCCGGCACCGCGACGTCCTCAAAGAGTCCCCAGGCATAGGCGCCGTCACGTCGCCGCTCCGCCTTGAGGCTTTGCATGGCTTCCCAAAAAGCAACAGCCCTCTTCGGGTCAATCCGATATTCGACCGTGATCATGACGGGTCCACGGTCGGGCTCGAGGTCTACGGCAACCAACGGATCCGGCCAGTGCGACGAGGACGAAAAGTCAAAGTCGGCACCTTGTTGCAGCTTCGCAGGCCAGGAAACCACGGCCCCAAGGACCGCGCAGCCGGCTGCAATCAGTAAAGTCATGGGGACACCGATCATCGACGCCGTCTGACCCCAGATCATGCTCCCGAGTGTCATGGCGCCGAAGAACACGGTAATGAAGATCGAAAGACCTCGCGCACGCACCCAGTTGGGCAGTGACGTCTGCGCCGAGACATTTAGGCTCGAGAGCACCGCGACCCAGGATGCACCTGCGATCAGGCTGGCCGCAACGGCGGCGTCAGGCCGTCTGAGAAAGGCAAACACCACCAGCACCAGGGCGGTTCCGACGGTGCCACAGGCGACGAGCTGATCCGCATTCAACTTTGTTTTCAGCTTTGGAAGAAGCAATGCACCGCAGACCGCGCCGATGCCCACGGCCCCCAGCATAACACCATAGAGTTCGGGTCCGCCCTGCAGCTCTTGGCGCGCGATGAGCGGCAGCAAAGCCCAGTAAGCACTGGCAAAGAGGAAGAAAGCGACGGCGCGGATGAGGGTCGCGCGCAAAGGTGTACTCGCGCTTGCATAACGTAGACCAGCCCTTACGGCGCTCCAAAAGCGCTCTGCCGGCAAATGGGTCTCCTCTTTGGGTGGCGGCCGCCACCAGATCAGCGCGGCGATAACGATGAGAAAGCTGAAGGCGTTGAGGAGGTAGGGCCAGGCGATCCCCGCGCTCGCGATAATCACACCTGCCAGCGCCGGCCCGATGGCACGGCTGACGTTGATGCCCACGCTGTTCAAAGCCACCGCTGGCTGAAGTTGGGACCGGGGCACGAGTTGCGGCACGATGGCCTGCCAGGCTGGGGCGACGAAGGCTGCACCCGCGCCGGATAGAAAGGTGAAAATCAGCAGGATCCAGGCATTGATCAGGCCAAAGAGCACAAGCAGGCCCAGCGCCAGAGTCGACAGCGAGAGCAACAGCATCACAGAAATCAGCAGCCGGCGGCGGTCGACAAGATCGGCCAACGCGCCCGCCGGCAAGGCGAAGAGAAACATCGGTGCCGTGGTTGCCGCCTGGACCAGAGCCACCATGAGAGGCGACGGCGACAATGACGTCATCAGCCAGCCCGAGGCGACATCGTGCATCCAGGTGCCGATATTCGAGACGACCGTCGCCGTCCAGAGGACGAGGAACGAAAGCTGCGCAAAGGGTGCCCAGGACGAGACCTGGTCTCCCGGCTTCTCCGCCTGATTCGTCCCCGTCACCACTGCCTTGCCTCTTTGTCAGCGCACACGACCGCACCTCACTCTGTCTCCCGCTGCCGCCAGGCCTTTGACGCAGGGCCGCGACAGCGCTGGAATCTTCAGGCCTCTCAAACCGCAAAGCATGAACAGCCCAGCGCACCCCAGAAGCTGCGTTTGTCGTCCGTGGGGATCGGACGAGTCCATGCGATCTGGTGATCGTGGCCGTGAAGACCGCAGGAAGACGCGCATCCGTCGTGACATGCGCGGGCGAGTTGCGTCGCACCAGCTGCCGCGGCCCGCATCGCCGGGCTGGGTTCCGCATTGATCGGACTCCAGCCGGGAGAAGCCGGCGGCAGAGGCGGTGCCGAGCCCGCGTAATCTCCTTCCGCGTAGACGACCCGGCCGCCGGTCATGGTCAGGACAGAGTTGATTTGACGAATCTCCTCAGGCGCAATCGACATATAGTCTGCGGAGAGAACAGCGAGGTCCGCGTACATTCCCGGCGCCAGCGTTCCCTTGACCTCAGCCTCACCGGAGAACCAGGCCGAACCGTGGGTCCAGATCCTTAAGGCCGTCTCGCGGTCGAGAATGTTGTCATCTGCGTAGAGCGATAAACCGCCAAGCGTCTTGCCGGTGGTCAACCAATAGAGCGCGACCCAGGGATCGTAAGACGCAACGCGCGTTGCGTCGGTGCCTCCCCCCACAGGCAGACCCAGCTCAAGCATCTTGCTGATGGGCGGCGTGGCTTTTGCCGCCTCCGCGCCGAAGCGGTTAACGAAGTACTCGCCCTGGAACGCCATGCGATGCTGTGTGGCAATGCCGCCACCGAGCGCCTTGATCCGCTCCATATTGCGCTGACTGACGGTCTCGGCATGGTCGATAATAAAGCGGGTCTGAAACGGCGTCCTGCCATTGACCCGCTCGAAGACACTCAGAAAGCGGTCGATGGACTCATCATAGGTCGCGTGAATACGGAACGGCCATTTGTTGGTGGCCAGCAACTCGACGATGGGTTCGAGTTCGTTTTCCATTGCCGGTGCCAGATCAGGACGCGGTTCCAGGAAATTCTCGAAGTCCGCTGCCGACCAGGTGATGTTTTCGCCCGCGCCATTCATGCGCAGCATATCCGAACCGGCTCCCGGTTCGGTCATGGCGATCCAGCGCTCATAATCGGTCAACTCGTCTCCGGCTTTTTGGGCAAAGAGATTGTAAGCAATCCGAACCGTGAGCTGATCCGCGTCGTGCAGCTGTTGGATGACGTTGTAGTCGTCCGGAAAATTCTGGCCGCCGCCACCGGCGTCGATCACGCTGGTAATGCCGAGCCGGTTCATCTCGCGCATGTAATGCCGTGTTGAATTGATCTGGTCTTCGACCGGCAGTTTGGGGCCTTGCGCAAGCGTGGAATAGAGAATGAGTGCCGAAGGCTTTGCGATCAGCATACCCGTGGGATCGCCATTCCCGTCCTTTTCAATCATGCCGCCCGGCGGGTTCGGCGTTTTACCGGTAATGCCGAGTGCTCTCAGAGCGGCCCGGTTTAAGAGCGCGCTGGCGTAAAGATGAAGCACAAAGACCGGCGTGTCCGGTGCGGCGGCATTGATCTCCTCCAGGCTCGGCATGCGCCCTTCCGCAAACTGAAACTCCGACCAGCCGCCGACGACACGCACCCATTGGGGCGCCGGAGTGCGGTCCGCCTGATCCTTGAGCATCCGCAGAGCATCGGCGACCGAGGGAACGTTCTCCCACCTCAGTTCCATATTGTAGTTGAGGCCGCCACGGATCAGGTGGGTGTGGCTGTCGTTCAGGCCGGGAATCGCGCGTCGGCCTGCGAGATCGATGACTTGCGTAGACTCGCCCGCGAGACGCATGATCTCGTCGTTCGTGCCGGTCGCCTGGACGAGCCCTTCGCGCACTGCGATAGCCTGTACTTCCGGATTTGCGCGGTCGAGCGTCGTGATCCGGCCGCCGCGGAGGATGATGTCAGCCATTCCATCTCCTTGTTGTTGCGCATGGGTCAGCCGGGGCGAGAGCAACGCGCAGGCGCCCAAGGCCGCCCCGCCTTTGAGCGCGGCACGGCGGCTAAGCGCATCGCGGCGGCGTTGCTCGGCATCGACTTTGTCTGTTTCAGATTTGGATAGGTCGGGCATGGCCTCTCTCTCGCAGGCTTGAGACGTTGGGCTGAAGAAACGTGCGGCCACACTTACTAGGAACGCACGCTCCCCCATGAAGTCCGTGAAGTGAGTGCGCGCTACTCAGCCGCAGAGGCCTCGCCCGCCGCCACAGGCTCCAGACGCGGCCCGTGCTTTACACGCTCTTCGGTCTTGTGAACCATTGTGTAGGCATAGTCGGCGCCCATGCCGTAAGCGCCCGAGTGTTCCCGCACGATATCCATCACCGCGTCGTAGGTGCCGCGGTGCGCCCAATCGCGCTGCCATTCCAGCAGAACCTGCTGCCAGGTCACAGGCGCCACGCCCGCCTGCACCATGCGCTGCATGGAATAGTCATGGGCCTCTTGCGTGGTTCCGCCGGACGCGTCGGCAACCATATAGATTTCGTAGTCGCCCTCGGCCATGGCGGAGAAGGCAAACATGTTGTTGCAGACTTCGGTCCAGAGTCCGGCGACGACCACTTTCTTCTGGCCGTTCTTGGCCAGGGCATCGCGGACCTTCTGATCGTCCCAGGAGTTCATCGACGTCCGTTCAAGCAGAGGTGCGTCCGGGAAAACCGCCAGAATCTCGGGAAAGGTATGGCCTGAAAAGCTATCCGTTTCCACGGTCGTAATGGTCGTGGGAACATTGAAGACCTTGGCCGACTTCGCAAGAGCCACGACATTGTTTTTCAGAACCTGGCGGTTGATCGATTCGACCCCGAACGCCATTTGCGGCTGTTGATCGATGATAATCAGCTGGCAGTTCGTCGGCGTAAGAAGTTCAGGTTTATCGGGCACGTTATCTCTCCTCTGTCTGCACAATTGATGGCCTCGCGCGAACTGACCGGGGCTATAGGAGCCCAAGTGTTAACAGCTCGGCTCAAGCCATCGGTGGGTGGTTTTTGATCTCTTTCTCGACACTCAAGTTTGACGAAGTCGCCCCGTTCCGGGAGGGTTGCGGCGGGTGAAACCTGTCTTCAAAGTTATTGTTGGCATGGTGGTTTCTGATGTAAAGTAGGCACCGTTTGGTAACTAAGGAACCGTTGATGACTAAAGACGGAACTGCGGACGCGGCAATTCCCAAGGGCTGTCCGCTCGATCTCGTTATGCGTCTGCTTTCCGGAGAGTGGACCACACACATTCTCTGGGTGCTCAGCAACAACGGTCCAACACGGCATGGCGAACTCCGGCGCCGGGTAGAGGGGATCTCTTCGAAGGTTCTGACCGATCGCCTGCGCATGCTCGAACAGGAAGGCGTTGTCTTTCGTGATTACGAACCGACCGTGCCGCCCAAAGTGACCTACGGTTTGACCGATCACGGCCGGGAACTCGATGACGCCTTGCGTTCCATCCATGGCATCGCTGAGCGTTGGGGATGAGTTCACCCGCTGTACCTCAGCAAGACCAACGGCATGCCAACCGGGCGCACCAAGACCATTCATTCTTTCCCGGGCAACCACCGGCATCTCTCCAACTGGGTGAATTTTAGTCTTCGTTTTCGACAGTGGTGATTGTGGCCGGATCGGCATTCGCTGTATTTCAAGCAGAGGCAAAATTTACAATTTTTTGCGAAGCGGGGACTCTTTCGGAACGGCCGCGCAAATCCCTGCAACTTCGCAAGGCGTTGAAAGACAAGCTGCAGCTTAGCTGCCAAGAATCTCTGGCATCCTGCACAGGAGAGATAGCGCGGTTGATGCTTGAGAGATCACTCACATGTGGACTTGTCCGACTGATCGCCAGCGCCCTGTGCCTGGACCAAAAGGAACGTTCCTGGACATGGCGCCTCGACCCCGAGACGGACGGGTACCTCCTGGACCTGTTGCAGGAAGACCGGCTGTTCCTCAACGCATCCAGCAACGACTTCATCGCGACCGCCCCAGGCCTCGGATACGCAATACCTGTACTGTTCGCCGACTTGCGCAGACTCTCATCCGTCAACGAGGCCACTCAGGTTTTCTCCAGCCGGCTCACGAAAGAACTGGCTTCGGACCACGCACAGATCTCAGAGGACGTTGCCTTTGTGTTAAGCGTGGCTCCGCTCGAGCGGGAACCCCGGATCACAAGCCTTCTCCTTACCCAACTACAGCAGCACGTCGAATGGAAACGCCGTTGGCACCTGGCACATTTGAGGCTTACATCCGGTTCCGGTTAACGATTGCGCTTTCGGTAACGCGAGGGTGTCAGCCCCATCAGCGATTTGAAAGACGAGGTCAAGTGTGCCTGAGACGAATACCCAAGCCGAAAGGCGATTTCGGCGATGGGCTCATCACTCTCCCGCAAGAGGCGTCTCGCTTCGGCAATCCTTTTCTCGATGATGTAGCGTTGCGGTGAACAGCCGACCGTTACCTTGAAGCGCCGCGAGAACTCGCTTGGCGTCATCTGAAAGGCTGATGCCAATGCCGCGATCGAAACGCCCTCTTCGAGCTGTTTCTCCACTTGCGACAGAATGCTCTGAAGCAGGTCATTGCGAAACGGGGTTGGACCTGCCGGATTGGCCGGCCGAGAACCGAAGGCAGCCATGGCATGCGCGAGCAGAATGTCGGCTTGCGCGTTCAGATAGACCGAGTTCGCACAACGTGGGTCGAGCATGTGCCGTCGCAAGGCCTGCGCGACGGCAGGAATATCGGGATGGGCATAGCCAACAACGCAGCTAGGGCGTTGAACGAGTTTGCGAGCCGCCGATCCCATGACCGCGACCATGCGATCGGCCGCAATCGACAAAAAAAGATGCTCTACGCCCCGCTTTTGGATGATGTGACGTTCGCGCCCAGTCGGAAGATATGCCAGAACGAACGGCTTTGTAACCGCCTCCCCCTGTTTAAGATCCGGCGCGTTGAATTCCAGTCGCCCCGCACCCAACGGTACCATAACCAGACAGCGTGCGGTGTTGAACATGACCTCGAAAGGTTCCGGCGCTGTCACAGCCGCATAGACCTGCGCAGTCGCGGCCGATGCCACGGCTGGCGGAAATCCGGCGTCCAGTCTCGGAACGATCATGGGGTATTCTTCCAGGTTTCAGTGGACCCGTATCACCGCAACATCTGCGGACAGAAGAAGACAAGAAGCTAACCTGCCGAAGAGAACACTCATCGTCTTACAAAAAACCGCTGCATTACAAATTCTTGCCGCTCATCGTTCTCAGGCCCGGATTTCCCTGCGGTATTTTCCGGGCGACACTCCAAGCCGTTTTGAAAAGACGTTCGTCATGTGCTGTTGCGAAGAGAACCCGCAGGCATAGGCTATTTCGGCCAGGGATAAATCTTTCTGCGCCAGCATCTCCCGCGCCCGCACGACCCGCCGCTCCATAACGTATTGGTGCGGGGTGGTTCCTGTAGCCATCACAATGGTTTTGTGAACCTGCCGCGGTAGGGCGTCGACAAGCGACCCAAGTTCGCCGGTCGTCAAGTTTTCGCCTAACCTGTCCTCGATCTCTTCGATCAAACGGGAAGCCGTTTTTTCTCCCCGGCAAGCTGCTGCCGACACCCTGCGCTTATCAAGCATGGCGAGGCGTGCCACCAGTGCCTGAATGATTCCATCCAGGTACAGGGCTGTCATCATTTCGGGGGGCGTTTGAATCAGACACTCGATCAGCTGCCTTACGATCAAATCCTGATGCATCGAGTTGTGCAATGACGGGAGCTTTGCGGTTCGCCGCCCCGTCGTGTCCTCCATGAGGTCTTCAATGTGATGCCCCGGTATCGCCAGAACAGTCAATTCGGTTCCGCCAGGCGAGATTTCGGTCTCGTATTGCGTCGTTTCGTTGGCCGCCGTCACACCCCAGAAACCCAACCGACCATGGGCATAAAACCTTCCGGCGCCCAAATCGACCATGCCCCAGGCAGCCCCCCGTCTAAAAAGCTGGATCGTGAGGTCAGAACATAGGGGTTGAAATCCAGGGCACGAACTCAGATGCCAGGAAAACAGCTTACAGCTCGTGCTTCCTGCGATCGTGCGCGTTTGCCCTGCCCGTTGACGCTGAATCGCATGCCAGTCAAGTGCGCCAGTTTCTGCTTCATTCATTGCGGCATTTCCCATAGGTGCCAGCTGGCAGGCGTCTTTTGTCGCATGCCGCGAGCGGTTTACGGGCGCGGATCAAATCGGCTTTGATCTTGTGCATAAACGAACCCTCCGTCTCAATCACACTGGTATGGCAGGACCGCTATTCATGAGAAAAATACCCTATCGCTCCTCTAACTTCGTCCATTCTACGCTCAAGACTTGTAAAACCGCGCCATTCGTTGCTTACCAGCATGCTGACCCGGCAATCGGTCGGGTCAGAAAAAAGGATCGAGCTGACATCCAAGGAGATGCAATGGCCCCACTGCAGTCATCGTAACGGTGTTGTCTCGTTATTCTCTCCAATCAAGAGCTTGGTATAGGCGAAATTCACTCATCCCCACCGTATGCCCCTTGCTCTCAAGTCAACGCCTCTCCGATATTCAGGTTGACGCACAGACGGGGGCGTTCAAGGACAACAGCTAGAGTATCAAAGTGGTGGCCATTAGGTTATTGATAAGCAATCTTAGGTAGATGTAGGCAAGATCCAGAGTCAGCCCCCAATTGACGAGAGCTTTCCGGGTCTTTGAAGTTTGGCGACACGCAAATATCCCGGTTACTCATAGACTTGAGAAACACCGGAAAACACTTGGGTTGGAAGTTGCACTCAAATAGCGTGACCATTGCGCGAATAAGAACTTACGAGGAGAGTCAGTTGCGGTCGCTTATTTCCAGTCTCCTAAAAAACCTTAGGATATCTGACGCCATCTCAAAAGACTTGCGCCGCTTGAACAGCGTTCGAAGCGGGCTGGGAGATCAAGCGGCGGCCTATGTCGGCAATGGTACAAACGAAACGGTGTTGGCCACTCTGGCCAATGTCGACGCAGGTTCTGCGCTTGGATTAGCATCGAGGTATTCCGATGAGAAGACTGACACCGCGAGAAATCAATACGTGGCTCGGCAAGCGAACGACCCAGAGGTGTTGGCACGCTATGCCGAAGTTCTGGGCGCCGCCATCGGTCCTGATCCCGATTACCTGAGCGGATCAAAACATGCACCGCTTTCTCTTAGGGTTCTGTTCACATTGGCTGGCAAGGGGCTGGTCGAGGTCTCGAACGTCTGGCCACGCCCGATGATTAAACCCGAGTCTTGTGCATTGTCTCCGGATTTCTGTGTCGCCGTGTGCAAGGCTGCAGGCGGGTCGGCAGCGGACCTCTTTGACATCCTCTTCCACGACGACGCTCGCTGGACCACTCTTACTGACATTCGAAGATTGACAGACATCTTTGACTTTGCGCCCTTGGCACGCAGCCATTCCGGCGAGCTTTTGATTGCTGCGCGTCGTATCGGGGCCGGTGGCAAGGTGACCCTGATCAAACAGATACACCAATGGGAGATGCTTTCGGAACCCGCAGTCAGCAGCTATCTGGTTGACATGACCGCCGACGGTGCCAAATCGGTACGTCAGGAAGCGGTGCAGGCCATGATGACCTTACCGGCCGATCAGGTTCTCCCTGTTGCCTCGGAACGCCTGTCGGAAGGCACTGCGCCGGTGCGGGCCTCCATGGTCGATCTATTGGCTGGATCGCAAGCGCCCGAGGCCATGGATATCTTGCGCGATCATCTGAAGACGGAAAAGACCGCCCGGATTAAAGCCGCGATAGAATCCGCCCTCCTGATTAAAACCCAGGACACAGGCGAATCGGACGAGGAAGACGACGGGACCAGTTATCTCGCCCTTGACGGATCCCGCGTCGAAATTCCACCCAAAGCGGCACTGCACAGCAAACCCGAAGTGATCTTCGGCAAGGAGGATCTGCAGCTTCTCTCCGAACTGATCAAAAAAGAAAACGCCGAGATCGATCGACGCAACAAGATGCGGACAGGGTCAAATAGATATGTCGAGCCCGCACTTCCGGCAGGATTGGCTGACAAGATCATCAAGCTGTTCAATGGTAAGCCTGAAAACTACGCGGTCGAAAGGCAGGAAGCCATAGGCTTCTTCCTAAACCAAACAGTGCCGGACAAGTGGACCCTGCAGGCTTTGTCGCGTATGTCCCAGGATCGCGCTTTGCGCTTTGCCATGCGCATGAGCCGGGGTTTGGACGCGGCATTCCATCTCAACGAATATGCGGCGGGTCCGACCTATATCGTTCGCTATGTGAATAATGAAAATGCCGACTACCGTATTTTGGAGGACCTGAACGCCTCGGGCCTCAACAGAGTCCAATATGGCCCCTGGGGTAACAGAAAAATCCGCAAGGCAGGTCCGGGCGACCTGCTCCGGGCAGAGATGGCGCGCGAATGGTCCAACTATGACGTGGCGGATTTGCCTCAGGAGGCGCTCTGGCCACTTCTGGCGGAAAGTTTTGATGTGTTCGACGAGGCCTTCGGGTTGCGAGCTGCAGGTGATGTGGTGCCTTCCAAGAATCACGCGATACGCTTCCTGCAGGCACTTCCCAAAACGCCGCAACGCTACTACGGACCGCTTCTAGAAATCGCGACGGGCACAACTAAGACCGGGCGTGCTGAAGCGCGCGAGATGTTGCGAGGTGCGCCGGGGCTGGCCGACCGCACAATAGCGCTCCTGGACGACACCCGTCAGGATATTCGCGCTGGTGCTGCCGAGTGGATTGCCGATCTCGACCTGCGGGAAGCGGTCAAACCCCTGCGGACGCGCCTAAAAAAGGAAAAATCCGATATTGCCCGCGCAGCAATCCTGACGGCCCTGTCACGACTTGGAGTCGAGCTTTCGGATTATGTCGGCCCCAAAGCCTTGCTGACTGAGGCAGAAACCCTTCTGAAGAAGGCTAAGTTCGACAAGCTGAACTGGCTGATCGGTGACCACGTGCCCTCGTTCAAATACAAGAACGGACAAAAAGTACCGCCAGAAGTGATCAAGGCCTGGCTGTTTCTTGCCAACAAACTCAAGCAACCGGGCGGGAACAAACTCTTTGACATCTATATGGATCAACTGGAACCGGACAGCTCCAAGACCTTCTCGACCTGGGTGTTTGACGCCTGGATCAACTATGACACCCTCCGTCCCAGTGATGCCGATGCCAACGCCCACGCTGAACAGTTCGCCGACCAGAGCTGGAAAAGCATGCTACGCTGGGACAAGACTTACACACGCGAACAGGCCTTTCGCAGCCTGTACAATGGGTTCAAAAGCCAGTATTTTAATTCGGGTGCGGCCACAAAAGGGCTTTTGGCTCTGACCAAACATACTGACGCCGCTCATGCCGCGGCGTCAGTGCGAAACTACCTTAAGGTTCACGGATCACGCACATCACAAGCCTCGGCGCTGCTTGAAGTACTGGCGGCCAAAGGGGATGCACTGTCACTGCAAATCGTCATCTCGGCAGCGACGCGGCTGAAGCAAAAGGGTGTACAGGCCCATGCGGGGACACTGGTCGAGGCGGTCGCAGAATCACACAACTGGTCAATGGACGAACTTGCCGACCGCACCATCCCCACCGCGGGTTTGAATGACCAGGGCGTGCTCGAACTGCCTTGCGGGCACGAGGAAAAACCCTATTCGGCGCGCATGGATGACGAATTCAAGCTGGTGGTGTCGAATCCGGACGGAAAGAAAATCAAAAGTCTGCCCTCGGGCGATGACGATGCCACCAAGGCCAGTAAGAAACAACTTTCAGCCTCTAAGCGCGAACTTAAGCAGGTAATCACCCTGCAGGGCGAACGTCTTTACGAAGCGCTCTGCGCAGAACGGCGCTGGCCGGTCGAGGATTGGCTGCGCGATTTCCGGAACCACCCGGTGATGGGGCGCCTGACCGAGCGGGTGATCTGGCTGGGCAGCGATGTCGAGGGGAACATCCTTGGCGCGTTCCGCCCGACCGCTGAGGAGGATTACCTAGATTCGGACGATACCGAGGTCGATCTTCAAAGCTTTGACTCAATCCGCCTTGCTCATGGGGCGCTGATGCCGAGCGAGCAGGCCGGCGCCTGGGGTCGGCATTTATCCGACTACGAGGTTAAACCGCTCTTTACCCAGTTCGGCCGGCCGCTCCTGACGCTGGAAGGCGAACAGGGCAAGGAGAGCCGGATCGACGACCGCAAAGGCTGGGTCACAGACACCTTCACCATGCGCGGCGCAGCCGCCCGGCTGGGATACGAACGCGGCGAAGCCATGGATGGCGGATATTTCAACGAATATACCAAAAGCTTCCGCAGTGCCGGCCTGTGCGCAGTCATCGAGTTTTCGGGCAATTGCCTGCCCGAGGAGAACGTCGCCGCAGCTGCAATCCATCTCGAGTTTGCCAAGATGCTTGGCAACAACAGGCGTTCACGTGCGGTGCCCCTGGCCGAAGTGCCGCCCGTTCTCTTATCGGAATGCTGGAACGATTACCGGGCGCTGGTCGCCAAGGGAGCCTATGATCCCGAATGGGAAAAGAAGATGCCATGGATGTAGCAAGCGCTCAGAAACTGCCTGCCGAACGTCGCTACGCCGACGAACTGGCCAGGCTCAAGGCCGAAGACCGTGGCCCGAAACCGGCGGGATGGCGACTCTCTCCCCGTGCAGTGCGGCGATTCATCCTCGGTGATTCCACGCTGGAAATCAGCCATAAGTTCTATGGCGACGACCCGTTGGTAGATCGCTGCATCGTATCGCTGATGGGGCAACAGGGCCTGATGCTGGTGGGTGAGCCCGGTACGGCTAAATCGCTTCTTTCGGAGCTTCTGGCCGCAGCGATCAGCGGCGATTCCCTTTTGGTCGTGCAGGGGAGCGCCGGGGTGATCGAGGATCACCTGCGCTACGGCTGGAATTACGCTCTGCTGCTGGCCGAGGGTCCGAGCGAGCGCGCGTTGGTGCCTTCTCCGGTTCTGAACGCGATGCAAAACGGCAAGATCGCGCGGATCGAGGAACTGACCCGCTGCGCGCCCGAGGTACAGGATGCGATGATTTCCCTATTGTCGGAAAAAACGATCGCAATGCCCGAACTGGGTGCCGGACGCGAAGTGCGCGCCGCCCGGGGTTTCAACGTGATCGCCACCGCCAACCTGCGCGATTTGGGCGTGAATGAGATGTCTAGCGCGCTCAAGCGTCGATTCAATTTCGAAACCGTCTCTCCGATCGCGGATGCGGCATTCGAAAAAGAGCTGATCGCCAAGCAGGTGGCCGAGCGGATGGCGGACTACGACATAGAGGCTGAAATGCCTGCGGATGTGCTGGATGTGGTTGTTTCAGTCTTTCGCGATCTGCGGACCGGACGCGCCGAGGACGGCGCGGTGATCGCCCAGCCCAAAAGCGTTATGTCCACTGCGGAGGCCGTGAACGTGGCGCACGCCGCGCTTCTGGATGCGGGATATCTGGCTGAAGAGCCCCCAACCGGCGCCCATATAGCGCGTCAGCTGCGTGGTGTCGTGTTCAAGGACGACGAAGAAGACGCGCGCAAGCTGCGCGCTTATGTGGACACTATCGCGCGTGTGAGGGGGCGCAAGAACCGGGCCTGGGCGGCCTTTCATAAAGCCGCAAAGTCGGATGAGCGATGATCAGCGGGCCGATGGTTAGGCAGCAAGAAGCATGAGAGCGTCATGACCGGCGAGGCTCTCATTCATGCGGTCCGGGACGGTGTGATGCAACCCGAGGCGGATCTGTACCTTGCCCCGGTGCGCCATCATTCCCCGGCCTGTGCCATGGCTGTGCAGAAGATGATCCGCGAAATCCGCCCGGTGAAAGTGCTCATCGAAGCGCCCCACGACCTGGAACACCTCATACCCCATCTTCTCGATCCGGGCACGGTGCCGCCGGTGGCCGCAGCCAGCCTTCTGGATTGCAAAGTCGGCCCGAGGCTGGCCGCCTACTACCCTTTCTGCGCCCATTCACCGGAATGGATCGCCTTGCAGGAAGGGGCAAAGATCGGCGCCGAACTGCACTTCATCGACTTGGGCTCAGGCGTCAAAATCGCTTCGGGCAATCAGAAGGAGACCGGCCCGCAGCCGCTGGTATGGGAACGGGCTTTTGACCAGGGTGATTATGTCCGGGCTTTATGTCAGCGGCTCGGATGCCAGGATGGATATGAGTTATGGGATCATCTCTTTGAAACCCGGATCGGAGACTCTGACTGGCGCGGTTTCCTTGCCGATGTAGGCGCCTATTGCACGGCTCTACGCGCGTCGACCTCGCTGGAAGAGATCGAAAGCTCTGGCGATATCGAGCGTGAAGCCCATATGGCAGCCTGTCTGCGTGATGCCATGGGGGCCGGGCCAGTCGTCGTGGTCATCGGTGGCTTTCACACCGCTCCACTCCTCGACCCGGCAAAAACCGCAGGCAAAATCCGCGCGGGCGGGCAGACGGCGGCGCAATCCTATCTGATCCGCTATGGCTACAAAGAGCTGGACGCGTTGATGGGCTACGGAGCAGGCTTGCCGCAACCGGCCTACTATGAGGCCCTGTGGAGTCACGCGCAGGCTGAGGGAGGCGCGCCGGATTGGCAAGTGATCGCCCGCGACCTGACACAGGGTTTTGCCAAAGAGATGCGCAAAGCCGGCCATGGTATTTCCGTACCGGCACAAATAGAGCTCTTGCGCAGTGCCGAGACGCTAGCCCGTCTGAGGAACCGTCCCGGCGCATTGCGTCATGATCTCGTCGACGCTCTGACCTCCACGCTTGTAAAGGGCGAGACAAGTGGTGCGGACGCCTGGACCGAACGCTTCGTGACCTTCCTGCGCGGCCATGCCCTGGGTGAGGTCAGTGACACCGCTGGACAGCCGCCCATCGTGACGGACGCCTACACCCAGGCCAGAGCCCTGCGCTTTGACGTCTCTGACGGTCTGCGGCGCGAACGTACCCTCGATATACGGCGCAAACCGGCCCATCTGGCCGCCTCTCGCTTCGCCCATGCGATGATCCTGCTTGGGACTGATTTCGCGATGCGCACCTCAGGGCCTGACTTCCTGAACTCTGTACAGACCGGGCTGTTGTTCGAACACTGGGACTACGCCTGGTCCCCGCGAGTCGAAGGACAACTGATCGAGTCGGCAGTCTTTGGCGATACGGTTCCCGCCGCCTGTCTGGGACATCTCGCGCGCGCCCGCGCCGCTCTGTCGGCTGACGGACGCAGCGATGACCTTGCCGAACTTCTTGCACTTTTAAAACAGGGGCTTTTGGCAGGGCTGGGCGCGGATCTGAGCGGTTTCCTCTCCGAGATTGAATCCGCTCTGCGTCAAAGCGGTAGTTTTCCTGAGACGGCCCAAGCCGTCTGTACACTCCATGCAATCGAAGCCTCACGCGGTCCCCTGTCCTTGCCGGAGGGATTGGACGTAAAGGGTTTGATGCAGGCCGCTTTCCAGAGGCTTATCTACCTGTGCGATGATCTGCCAAAAATGCGTAAGGAGACCATACAGCCCTGTCTCGACGCGCTGCGCATCCTTTCGGAGCTTTTAAGCGGGCCTGCTGCGGATTCGTTCGAAACCGCGCTGTTCGATGAAGCGCTAGACCGGGTAACTGAGGCCGATCCGCTCCCGGAACTCATGGGCGCGGTCACAGCAATAGCCGTCGAAGGCGGACGAAAACCGGGATCGACCCTGTCCGCCATGCTTAGCAGTCAGTTTAACGGCAGCGCTCCGGATGTCACCGCGCGGCTGGGCGGATTGCGCGGAATGCTGGCTGTGGCGCCTACGCTTTTGTGGACCGGGGACGGGGTGCTCGCAGTCGTGGATGAATTTCTGAACGGGCTCACTGAGGAAGCCTTTCTGGCCCTGCTGCCCGATCTGCGTTTGGCACTCTCGGCCCTATCCCCGCGCGAGGCCGACTCTGTGGCCAACGCACTGGTGCGCCGCCACGGTGGCAGCGCCGCGGAGTTCACAGCCCATCATCACGATGTCAGCGAAGAAGACGCGCGGCGCGGCGCGGCGCTCGATGCTGCCTTGCGCGCAAGCATCCGGACGGATGGACTGGAGAGTTGGATCCCTCTGCAAAGAACGGGGGCGGAATGAGCGACCAAGCAAAACGCCGATGGCGCCTTGCGCTTGGCCGCTATGCCGAAAGTCAGCTGGGTGGTCTCGCGGGACGCGACATGCGGGCGGACCGCGCGCTCGACTACCTCTACGGCCGCGAGTACGAAAACCGCGGTCTGCACCGCCCATCCGGCCCGGGGTCGCTTGACCCTACGCAAATGAAAGCTCTCGATTGGTTAGGCGAAGCACGCAAACTCTTTCCTCAATCGGTCTTCGAGGTGCTGCAGGATCATGCGCTCGACCGATATGGACTGGCCGACCTGCTGGATGACCCCAAGACGCTCGACAGTCTCGAACCCAATCAGGACCTCCTGAAGACACTGCTCAGTTTTCATGGGCGAGCCAAACCCGAGATGAAAGAAAAACTGCGTCAAGTGGCGGATGTTGTGATCCAGGATATCCTGCGCCGTTTGAAGTCGGACGTACAGCGCGCCTTTTCGGGGCGTCGCAATCCTTTCAAACGCTCCCATGTCGCCTCGGCCGCAAATTTCGACTGGCGCAACACGCTCCGCCGGAATCTGAAGACCTATGATCCCAATACCGGAAGGATCATCGCTGAAGACCTGCGTTTCATGTCGCGCGAACGACGCAGGTTGCCGTGGTCGATTATACTCTGCGTGGATCAGTCGGGCTCGATGACTGACAGTATCGTGCATTCAGCCGTTATGGCGACGATTCTATCCGGTTTGCCGGGCGTGACCGTATCTATGGTGCTGTTCGACACCTCGATTATCGATGTCACCGACCGGCTCACCGACCCGCTGGAGACATTATTATCCGTGCAACTCGGCGGCGGCACTGATATCGGGCGCGCGGTGGAGTATTGTGAGCGTTATGTCGGAACCCCGGCGCGCTCGGTGTTCGTTCTGATTTCGGATTTTGCCGAGGGGGCCAGCCCCCGCAGACTCTTCAGCGCCGTAGCACGGATGAGTGAAGCGCGTGTACGTTTGATCGGGCTGAGCGCGCTGGATGATCTGGGCTCTCCTTATCACGACGATCATATTGCAGGGCGTTTGACGTCGCTTGGCATGCAGATTGGCGCCATGACACCGGACCGGCTGGCGCAGTGGCTGGCTGAGACAATGCAATGAGTCTTGCAGTCCTGCTTACCTCCTTCGATGATGATGCTTTGGCTGCTCTGGCCAACAAAGGACTCCTGCGCCGCGCCCAAAAGGCTCATGCTGCGGGCGAAACGCAGGTTATCCGCTTTGAGGAAGCCGCTGCGGAAGTCACGGCGAGCGGCCAAACGGTAGTCCTCCAGGGCACGGGCCTCCAAAATGCCAGGTGCGACTGTCCCGCATCGGGCGTATGCAGCCACATTCTGATGGCAGTGATCGCACTGCGCGATGCCAAGCCAGCTACACACACGACCGCCGATGAGCCGTCACCTCTCTCCGCGCGCGAGATACTCACAAAACTGCCCGAATCCGAGTTGCGCAAATTTGCCGGGGCTGACTATGAGCGGGCGGTTGTGTTGGCGGAAGCGGTCAGTCTGGAGACCGAGGGCGTAAACGCATTCGCGGAATGCAAAGCACCAGCGGCGCAGGTGACTTTTATCGCCGGTCAGCCCGTTAAGGCCGCTCTCTACAAGGGACCAGGCACACGAAAACGACTGGTCATCGCAGCGGCAGCGATTGCCGTTCGTAGTGCCGCGGGCATGGCGCCAACAGTTGCTTCGGACGAAGTTCCGGCCGAAACCGGCCCCGAAGCGGACACACTTGCCGAGATTGGCGTGACCATAGAAACCTCTATTCGCCAGGTTTTTCACGGTTCCGCGGCGCTCGCTTCGGAGCGGTTTCTCGATCTTGCCATTTCGGCGCGGGTGCAGTCCGCACCCCGCCTGACTTCGCAGCTCATGACACTATCGGCGCTTACCGATTGGGCAGACAAGGGCGATATCCGCTTTGACGGCGCCCGGTTTCTATCCGTACTGGCAGAGACCTATGCGCTGATCAGGGCGCTCACTTTGCGACCGAACGACCTGACACTGCGCGGCGTTGCACGGCGCGGCTATGAACCGGCCCCGGCAGTGGGACTCTGGGTTCTTGGGGCGAGTGGCTGGTCAACGGCATCCAGAGCCCGTGGGCTGACCCTGCACCTTTTGGACCCTGAAACCGGAAAATTCCTGAGCGGTGTCATTGCGCGTGGGGCCGGACAGGATCCTTCCTTTTCTCCCAACCGGGCCTTCGCCGGCCCCGTTTGGGGAGCGCCATCGGCTGAATCCCTGACAGGGTCGCGCTTGTATTTCGCTCATCCCTCTCTTTCAGCGGATGGACAACTCTCAACGTCCAGCAAAGCGGGCGCCGAAATTCGCGGACCTATACCGGCCATCGACTTGGCACAGTCCGACCATCTGATCCACAGCTGGGAAAGTTTGCGAGACTCGCTTCGCTCGAGGACGGGCGCAGGCTTAGCTCGCAGAGCATCGCCCCTCCCTTCGCTGATCACACCTAGCAGGATCGAAGAACCTTGGTTCGATGATATGAGCCAGCGGTATGAATGGGCGGCGCGAGACGCGCAGGGAGAAGTCATTCATCTCTCCGCTCCTCCCGGTCAATTGGATCATTTGGCAACCCTGCCACAGCACTTCCCCGGTGCCGTGGCTCTCTTGATTACTACAAGTCTGACATCAGAGGGCACGATCCATGAACCAGTCTCAATCCTAAGCCGAAGGGACAGCGGCATTGAAGCGATCAATCTGCATTTCACCAAAGCGCCTGCCGGGAAACTGCTGTCCAAGGCCCGTGCCGGGTTTGCCAAGCAGATGCGTCGGATCTCCGGCAAGTCTTACAGCACGCTTAACGCAAGCTTTGCTCAACAGGTACTAACTCAACTTGCAGAGCACTGCCGCCATCCCGAACCAGACACTCTCGCGCAGCTGGCTGCCAGAGCCGAAGCGCAACACTTGATCTTGATCTCTGATGCACTGCAACAGCTACGCAAAGATAATAGTGCCGATACGATCCTCAAGGCTTCGTATCTCTGTGCCGCCGCCGCCACGATAAACCTCGTATGAATTGACGCCCTGCTCGAACTTTCTCCCATACCTTCGACGGCTCTGTGACGGTCTTCCAAGCAGAGAGGCATGAGATGGTCCGTAACCTTCACGCCGCTGGTCTTCAGGCGAGCGGCGCCGACGAGGGCGCTCCTGGCTTCCGTGCCAAGCACAGTGATCACTTTTATGTCGGATATCTCTACGATCCCCTGGGCAACCAAGTCGCGATTTTCTGCACGAACCTGGCAGAGGGAACTCGGGGCCTTCGGTTTATGAGGGGTCTCATAAACCGATCCGAGCTTGTAGGCTCAGAGTCCGGTGTCATAACCAATAAAAAGCCCGGCACGAGGCTCGCGTCCCTCCGGGGGATCATCGGCGTGCTTTGCAGCGTCGCATCGCCTTGATGGTTGCGGGGGCAGGATTTGAACCTGCGACCTTCAGGTTATGAGCCTGACGAGCTACCGGGCTGCTCCACCCCGCGGGAATTTTTGCTGGCTGTTTGTTGATTTTGGGATGGTTGAATTTGTGTTTCTGTTTGTTGATTGATCCGCGCTTGGAAGACCTGGCGGCGACCTACTCTCCCACACCTTAAGATGCAGTACCATTGGCGCTGAGGGATTTCACGGCCGAGTTCGGGATGGGATCGGGTGTTGGGGCCCTCGCCATAGCCACCAGGTCGTCGAAACGCGGATGGTTATCTGGTCAGATATCGAAATGAGGTTGAACACACGGAGCTTATCGCTGCGCGTGACGTCCTTGGTCTTAATTTCCTGCAGGCAGGAAACTTAGTTTTCGCCTGGCTTTGAGTTTTCGCTCAAAGCTGAGCTTTTAACTTGGCTTTGAGTTTTCGCTCAAAGCTGAGCTTTTAACTTGGCTTTGAAGTTTTATTCAAAGCTGAGCTTTTTGATGTCATGCCGGTCTTAGTCTCTCTTTTTGTGGAGAGATAAGAGCCTGACGTGACGGGTGTTGGATCAAGCCAATTGA
>CANMQP010000008.1 GCA_947500035.1 uncultured Kiloniellaceae bacterium
ACGCTACGATAAGCGAGCTGACACCTTCCTCGCAGCTATCTGACTGGCCGCTTCCATAACTTGGTGGATTAATTGAGTCCCGACCCTAGTGCAGCCAAAGTTCATTCACTACAGCTTTTGCAAACACAAGCTGCACAGTCATAGTAGTGCCAAATTGGCGTGGCGGTTGAAGGCCCGTGCTACCAAATGCATTGCGCGCTGGGAATAAACCGGCCTCGAAGCTATCGTTGATGGCTTGCGCAAGTGCCTCGCCGAGCTGAGCGTATTGAGAGATCGATGTGACAAAGCCCGCTCCTTCAGACGTAATCGACAAAGGCACGTTATGTGAGGTCCGATAATAGGTCTCCGAAACTCCCCCAGCAGTCGTGCTTTCGACAGGGATTACGGGGTGCCTTGAGTTCACATAACCAATAAAGGCGTCATTCACCATGTTTGGGAATCTGAAGATTGAGTCGGCTTCACGAAATCGACCATGAAAGTCTATAAACGCCGAAAACGAATTCCGAGTATCTTGCTCAATGGCGGTCCGTGTGGCAGTGACAACCTGCAATCGCCCAGACGATGTCCCTTCCGGCCAATCTCTATTGGGGTCTTCGCTCAATTCCCCTGCTTGGAGAGTTCCTCTGTAAGCATTTCCCCAACGACCTGAAGGATTTACCATCGGATACACATAAAACTCCCAATCCCGTAGCAAGGAGCCTGCGATAGTGCTGCCCCCGAGCAAATAATCCACAAACGCCTGTAACTGCCAGTTACCTTGATCCTCTGAAGCATGCAATCCAGATATCAACACCGCTTTGCGTTTTAAACTGCCGTCGATCGGGCCAACAGAATCGTCGGAGATCCGGTAGCTAATCAGTTCGAGAGGTGGAACCGCTAAACTATCACCGTCTCGCACTGTTGCGCTTGAGTTACCATAGACGTGATCTTGACCAAGTGAGCTTGAAGGCTCAGACACAAAAGCACTTAACTTAATAGTGTCTGTATGCGCTCTAACTCTAGATGGATTGTATGGTGGCCTCGTTGCAAAAAATACTGTGTCTTGCGTGAAACTAGTAGAGTGCGAAACTTCCTGAAAACTCCCAATAACGCTAGAGTTACTCATTCTCTGCCATGTAGATCCGTCATAACTAAACCACGCCCGCCAGTTGATTGGCCATCCTGAGCTTCCGTAGATCGACGTTGGTGCTGACTCCGTGAGGTTTAACCTCAGTGTGGGCGTCTTGTTCAAGACTCCTGAAATACGACACGCCAAGCTGTAGTAGATAGGGTCAGGCACCCCTCCCTCAACATTCTTGTTTGGTCGCGCATAAAGCGTAATCAAAGGAGATGAAGACTCAGGATTAAGTATCGCAACTCTGTCGCGATCGGTATTGCCGCCCTCATACTCGTCAGTGATCTCAATGGAAGTTGTCGAGTCAATGACCGTCGCCGATGCTGATTGCAGCACGTTGAGCGGCTCAGAAGAAATGGCTGCGGTAACGTCAGTTGATAGTGGACTATCGTTGCTCGCCACCAGTGTTTGAGACACAGACCCAAGTGAAGCCGTTGATACTATCACATTGGTTGGATGATCAAACGGACCGGGATTTCCAATGGTTACCCCTGCACTGGCAGTAACACTATCGCTCGTATCTCCTCCTACGAAACGGGTATCGAACACCAAATTGGTTGGGACAATTAAAGAAGGAGGCTGACCAGATGAAAACAACGCTCGTTCATTGCTCGTGAGGATAGTCCTCCATGCAGCTAAGTCAGCTATCCGACCTGACAGATTCCGTAAATTATCCGAAGCCCTACCTCCAACAATCCAATTTCCATCTTGTGCACGCAAAGGTGCAATACCGTCTGTCGAAGTAGCGTAGGCTAACTCCACGTCATTGAGGTATATGTGTATACCCGAGGCTGAGGTCGTGCCATCCCAGGTGACGATCAAGTCATACCATGTATTCAACGAAAACATCTGTGGAACCGCGTATTTTAAAACGCTCGCAGTCGCTCCTGAGCAAGTAACAGCTAAACCCTGTTGGCCGGCATCATCTCTAAGCCAAACTGTAAATCCAAATTCATCGATGCCTGACTCAATCAACAAGAAATACTCGTTTCCTGATAAAGCCGATAGGTTAAACCTGCAAGCAAAGGAGAAAGCCGCTCCTAATGGAACATAAATACTTGGGTAATCAATACGGTTGTCAACACCATTAAACTCAAGAGCCATCCCACCCCACTCCTAAGCAGATTCAAGTTCGTCGACGTTCCATGAGGTAATCGTCACCAGGGCGTTGTCGCTGATCGCCAGGTTATCGATTTCCATTTCGCCGCCTCCGCCGGCGACTGAAATAGCGCCGTCCTGGACCGGGTTTGCGTCACCGTCATAGGCCCTGAACCAGCCGGCGGTGCCGGCGGCGCTGGCGTTGGCGCTGGGCACGCCGTTGAGGGTGGCACGTGCGCCCGGGCTCTGGTCGACGGCGTCGCCAAAAGCAGGGCTCTGAAGCGGAATAGTCACCAGGACCGTCCCGGTCGGCGCTGCATCGCCAAAGTCCGGCTGGGTCCCGCTGCGCAGTTCAATGTACCCCGGCCCCGTGCCGGCATCCAGACGGTCAACCTGCGCATTGCAGCGTGCCAATGCAGCGGCATTTGGAATTCGTGTGACCATGATTGTTTTCCTCTTGTTTCTGTTTCGATTTTAATGACGGTAAATCTGCAACCGCTACGCCGCCCCCGTGAGCGAACGCACACGCCGGCCGGCAACGCGTGGTGCGGCTGCCCAGCGACGTCAAAGCGGAGAAGTCTTGGTATGAAAGCCGGAGCGCCTACGGCTTCTTGGGATTGCGCCTAAACCGCACGCGCCGAAGCCCGGTAGCCGGCCTCTAGAGGCTGCAAATACAAAGGCGATGGGATGGTATCCTGTCAGAGGCGGGTAAAGTTGAAGCTGGCCTCCAGGCCTTCGGCTGCGGTGACCGCCGAGAGTGCGACGCTCAGCTTGTCGCCTGCCGCGAAGTCGTTGTCGTTGCCCGTTCCCAGCGCGGGCGCCTGCCCAGCCGTTGTCACCGCCACCGCGTTCAAGCCGCTCAGGTCCACACCGTTTCTCCTGACGGCCAGGCTCAGGTTACCCGCTGCCAAGTCGAAATCGACGGAGTCCAGGCGTGCAGCGGCCGGCATTTTGAAAACCATTGTCACTTCGCCCCCGCCCGGATTGGGTTCGAAATAGCTGACCGCAGCCTTCTGGCCGGCCAGATTGATCGGAATCGCGTTCTTCAGGGATTGCCCGGTCATGGCTCTGGACTGACCGTTCTGGCTCAGCGCGATCAAATCCGTATCGCCCAGAACGCTCGTCGTGGCGAGCTCGGAAAATTTCGTCATGCTTTACTCCGTTGTAAAATTCACGCCGGCCTCGGTGGTCAGATTGCTGCCCGCTTCCGTCTGTATCACCGCATCGGAGACGTAAGGCACCCGCGCGCCACCGCGATAGCCGGGCCGTGCGTCAACACGCCAGGCGCACTCGCCCGACGCAGGTGTCGTCGCTGGGAAGGCGACCGTCATGGGATCTGCGAAACCCGGGCGTAGAGACCACCCGGGGTTCCGCCTGTCACATCGGCGCGAATCCGCCCCGCGCCCAGCTCAAAATTGGCCAGCCCCGGACTGCCCAGAGTCACCTCGCTCCCCACATCCAGAGCTGTCGCTCCGTCAGGCCCCAGGTACTGTAACGCGACCGCCGCACCGCCGAAGGCACCGGTGACGGAAAACGTGCCGCGCCCGCCATTCCAGTTCCGCCAGCCGGCGTTCTCGTTATTTGTGATCAGATTGAGTGTCATCGTTGCTTATTCCTTTCCTTGCCTATTCCGCCAGGCCGTGGTTGACCGCCTGCGCCCTCTCATTCCCCAAGCAGCTGCTTGCGCGCTGTGCTGGCATTGGTGGTCAGCCCCTCACCTCCGGTCAGGATTGTCGAGGCCCGCCCCCTGGCCTTGCGCTGCCGTTCCCGCTCCGCGGCCGCCGCGGCCTGAACTTCGCTATCGTCTTTTTCCGGTGGCGGCGGTGGCGGCGGCGGTGCTTTTGGTCTTTTCGGTGAAATCAGTCCACCCATGGTTCGCTCTCCAAATAAAGTTATGTCACTTGAACAGATCGTAATCGCTTCGTGCCAGTGCCGCGCGCCTGCGCCGGGTTAAGGGCGTCGCAAAGCGCAGGCACATCTGGCCATAGCGGGTCGCCGCCATCAGGTCGTCGAACTCCTTCACCACCTTGCCGTCCTTGCGGTGGTAGAGGCGGAATTCGCTGAACCATTCGTTTAAATGACCGAAGACCTTCAGGCGGCCGGTCTGCATACGCTCCAGCAGGATCATCAATCCGGCCTCGACCCCGTTCGATCCGTCGGGGAACTGAGCATGGGTTTTCAGCATTCTCAGCCCCTGATCCCGGTAGACTTCGGCCAGCATGCGCCCGCTGCCCTTGTCGTGCTGCAGGCCGTCATGGGGCCAGGCCCAGGGCAGGCTTTGTCCCCAGGCCTTCAAAGCCGCCGCATGGATCACCGGCGTCTCCCGCTTGGCCTTGTAGGCATGGGTCACATAAAGGCAGTCCGCGTCGCGGTCCCAGGCCAGCTTGACTGCGGCTGTGGGGTGGTCCCACCCGAAATCCAGCGCGCCGATGACCGGCCAGTGGGCAGGTATCTCAAAGGGCGGAATCGTTATTCTCTCATCGCTGACGGGAAAGATGCGGCCGGAGCCAAGGACCGGTATGCCCTTTGCTCTGGCGTCGCGCTCGTGTGCCGGGTAGCTCTGAATAATCGCCTGGCGCTGATCTTCGTCGTAGTGCTCCGCGTCCCAGATGGTCATGGTGGTGACGTGCCGCGACATAGGCACTAACTCCTCTCCCCTGGAGCAAAGCCGTCATCGGGCATTGCGCCGCCATCCGGCTCGGAATCCGAAAGAAACAACCGCACGACCTCGGACATGCCCAGCAGGGGTGTAAAGGTGATGATGGTCAGCCCCCCGGTCGCGTTGGTCCGGGTCAGGCCTTCGGAGTAAATGTCAAGCGGAGGCTCCTCATCGAACCAGACACCGTCCAGGGTTTCACCCTGCCACTTCTCCCGGCCCTTTTCATAAGACTTGAACGCCAGTGTCGACGCACCGCCGCTGCTATGCCGAACCACGATGCCGTCGACCGTATCCGCGCCACTCCGCGCGGCACTGGTGCCCAGGATGCAATCGCCGGGCAGCGCTGCCGTACCCCAGGCGTCCCGGCGCTGGGGCGGTCCCAGCAGCATGCGTTGCGGATTGTCGCGTGTGGATTCCGCCGTCACGCCCGCCGCCCAAAGACGCACGGGTCGCGCGAAGCGCCGCCCCCGCCACCAATTCGGATAACGGCCGGTCAGATGCATCGCCCACTCCGACGCACCAGCCAGAGTCTTACCCAACTGATTGCCTGCCATGAAGAGGCGCTCGCGGTGCACCGCACCTGCGTCGTGAAACCGGCGTTGCTTTTCGTAGGGCCGGTAACGGCACAGCTCATTCTTTTCCAGCCGCTTCAGCTTTTCGCGCTTCAACGCGACGCTGGATTCCTTCAAGTGCCGCAATCCGCCCGTCAAGATCCCGCTCGAGTTCGTCGAGGTCTTCGTCGCTGAGGTCATCGAAGCCGCCGCCTTTCCTATCCCGTTTTTCGCCGAACAAACCGAGTTGCCGTCCGAGCAGTTCCAGTGCTTTGTTGGCGACACTGCCCTGGTGACTGTAGCTGCCCACGGTGCGCCCACTGCGGTCGCGCAGGGGTTTCAGCCCCAGGGAACGCTCGATGTTTTCCACCAGGCATTCGACGATCCAGTCCTTGTCGACGGCACGCCCGCCACCTGAGCGCAGCAGATCCTCCAGCGTGGCCTCAGGGTTTCGTGTCTCTGAACCGGCGTCGGCATCATGGCTCTCAAGCGCATCGCGACCGCCCGCCCTATCGGCGCGCAGCTCATCGATCCGGGCCAGCAGGTCGGCACGCGTGAGCAGCTGCTGCGCCCGCACCTTCGGATTTTCAGTTCGGTAACCCGCCGCCGTGACCGCGTCCCGGGGCTGCATGCCCGATGCCACCAGGTCGGCAAAAGCCTCCTGGCGGTTGCTTCTCAATCTCGGCATGAAACTCCTTTTGTATCACGTCCCGGCCGCCACGGCCTGCTCACCGCGCACTACGGTTTTCAAAAGCCCGGAACGTTGCAATTCCATCTGTCATTGGGTGTTTGAAAGACTGCCCGGTCTTCTGCCTCAGCTGCTGAAGGCAAAAACGTCTCAGACCTGAAGCCTCTGAATCAGGGCAAAAAAAATCCCGCTCCGGTCTTCACCGTCACGAGATCCGGACCCATTGGCCCGCCCCAAAAATCGCAAATCAAACTCTTTAGGTCAACGGCTTGGGGATAAGACTTATGCCCCAGCTAAAACCGATAAAAATCAGATATCTGACCGAGACCAAACGGCAGAGCCTTCTTGTTTCAAAATCAAGATGGCATGGGAGACTTTTCCCGGATTAGTTCGTAAGCCTCTTTCGCCGCCGCGAGCACATCCCGCCACTCCGGCTTTTGCCGTTGCGGGATCGGGACCGACTGGCCCAAAGCAAAAATCTCAAATCCCGCCGATCAGGTCAAGGCAACGAGATGCAAACTTTTCCCCCGGACCTGTTCGAGCTCGCCTGTTTCACCAGTGAAATCGCAGCCATGTTCAAAGCTTTGTCGTTATTTTTCAGAATGTTGTAACGTTCATAACAGAGCAATAGCTGGGCGTAAGTAGTTTTCCTGAATTGAGGAAGGCGGCGCTTTTTGCGATCTACTTATCCAACGCAGCCACATCTTCAAAACGCTGCTGCTAGGCGCAGAAAAAAGCAGGTTCAATCTGAACCGCGTCAGGAGAGCAAAGAGATGGAAAACGCAAAACAGACCTCAACGACTCTGTCCAGCCCCCTCCGTCGGGTCGATCAGTTCATCGGGCAGCGCCTGAAACAGCAGCGCGAAAGCAAAAACATCACACTGAATGATCTGGCGAGCGCACTGCGCCTGCCGGCGCAGGCCATTCGCCTCGCCGAAAAAGGCGAAGCCCCCATCGGCGCGCTTAGTCTGTATGAAGCCGGTGAAGTCCTGGAAGTTCCGATGATGTACTTTTTCGAGGGCTATCAGGAGACCTTACTGTCCAGCGGCGCTCCTGCCGACCGCAACAGTTTCAGGCATTGACGTTTAGCCTGAGACCGCATCTGACGGGAGGATTGTAGAGCTGCCTCTTCAAGAGATACTCAAGCCGACAGCCTCCCACGCCTCGGTTTCACCCGTACCTCGGAATAAAAAGCTCTATTGACCGCATGCCGCACGGCGCAAACCTGCGTGAAAGTGCCACTACAGTGAAGGTGAGCTTAAAAGAGAAGCCGTATAGCCGCCTGATTGTTATATCGCATTTAGCTGAAAGAACACTTTTAAGAAGATGTTAGCCTTACACGTCTATCCCGGCCCAAGGTCGAATTTACGTGAGCTGCTGCGACATGGACGACGACTGGGCATACGACGGCAAACCTCTTTTCTATCTGGATCGCAAAGTCGTCGCGGTTATTGCCTTCCTCTTTACCTGCTTGTCGGGCTACTGGTACCTGCATTTTACGGGACTGTCCGAAGCTTTCGCCGAAGAAGCCATCAGCACCCGCGGAAAGGTCTTGTCTGTAGATAAACGCGCCTGCGGTTTTACCGATTATTGCATTGAAAACCAGGCCATAATTTATACTGCCACACTTGTCTTTAAGGACAGATTTGGCAGGCAATGGCAATCCGACGCAGAGTTCCGGTCGCTCACCTATGCGGCTGGACAGAAACTCGATGTTCACTATCTTGCAAGCGATCCCTCTATCGTCGTCGCCGGCGATTTGGAGTTTGAAACTGGCATCTGGACAATTTTCCGCATCAAACTTGCGATCGTCACACTTGTATGTATCTTTTTAACAATCGGCTATTGCTTGCCAAAGGGTGCGCTGATCAAGGACTGATGCGCAAATCAGATGACCAGCCAGGCTGCTAGCGAGCGCTTTTCCAAGCCGCATAGCCGCCCGCAAGTGACGCCGTCTCGCGGAACCCCATGTCGAGCAGCGTCTTTGCAGCCAATGCAGACCGCCCCCCGGTACCGCAGTAGCAAATGACCCTGCGCTCAGGCTTTAAGGCATCGATGTAAATCTGACTCTCGGGATCGGCCAGAAACTCGAGCAACCCACGCGGCGCATGCAGTGAGCCCGGGATCGCCCCCTCTTCTTCACGCTCTTGCACACCGCGTACGTCGACAAGAACCGTATTGGGATCTTCCAAGTGGTACGGCAGATCCTGCACCGAAACCGTCTCGATGGCGGCATTTGCTTCGGCCAACAGCTCCTTGAACCCGCGCTTTAACATCTGCGTCTCCCAATCCTGTACAAAAACATGCAGAACTCTTCAGGTGAACCAGGATAGAGCCATCAGACCTCTGCGCCATTGATCTCGGTCATTTTCATGAGTTCGCTTTTGGTCCCGGCCCGACCGTCTCGCCTCATCGGTTCGTTTGCGGTCAGGTTTGAGTCGAAGACTCAATTTGTCTCAAATGCAGTCGATGAGAACACCATCTAACTTTTGACTTCCAGAAAGCCTTTTCAAGAACCCCTGGTGATCGGAAATCACCCAACCGGCCTTTCGAAAACTGCAGCGCCGGCACTTTTTGCGCACAGGGTTAATCGCGCGCCAAAACAAGGCTCTACACCTCCTTCCTGATTCACCGTATTCGATGAAAAATTCATCTTTAACAGTATGTTAGTGGCTCCCGCCTTACTCGTTGTGCGCTGGATTAACTGCCAATGGTTACTGCATGGCTGTCAACTTTGCGGCTCAGCCCAGGCCGAAACGTCACCTGGACCGCCGCGCCGCTGCGATCGTATTTCTGCTCGCAGCGGGCGCGTTCGGATACTGGTATCTGCATTACACGGATATCTCGGATGCCTTTGCGGAAGAGTCGCTCACGGCGCGCGGTGAAATCGTCGCTCTGAACGATCGCAGTTGCAGCCTGACCGACTACTGCATCGACGATCAGAAACGCGTTCAGGTGGCGACCGTCGTCTTTAGAGACAACGCCGGCCGGCTGCAGCGCTCCGTTGCCGAGTTTCGTTCTCTCGGCCACAGCATTGGCGATGAAGTCGACATTCGCTACCTCGCAAAGAATCCGGCCTCGGTTATCGCCGGCAACTCCGAATTTGCTCAGGACGTCTGGACCATCTTCCGCATCCAGCTCGCAATCGGCCTGATCATCACCACTCTTTTTTCGATCGGCTTCTGGCTGCCCAAAGGGATGCTGACGAAATACTGATTGTGGCGAGATGCTGTCGTTCAGAAACCCGTCCTAAAATTTGAACCTTTTGAAAAGTTCATCCGACTGACACCCTAGCGGCCTTGCAGATGAGTCCTGACGGACTTCAAATCGCGCCGCATAGGGATACAGTCTTCGTCGGCAAAAGCATGAAACGTCTCTCCACCCTCACCACTCTCCTACTCTTCATCAGCTTGTCGCTGTCAAATGCGGCACAGGCAACGCCTCCCCGCAGCCTCTCCGTCGAAGACATGCTGTTCGGCGAGAGCGCGACGGAGTTGTTTGTCCTGCGCAGAGTGACGGACAATCTGGAAACACATATGACCGCGCTGACGGATACGCTTCTGGTCGCCATAAACATCGAGAGCGGCCGGGAGGAGAGAGCCTGGCCGGTTCAACGCACTTTGGAAACCGGGGACCTTGTCACGCTCGACCACGCCCAGCGCATCAGGAACATTCCCATTGCGGATCAGGTCAATCCCTTTGACATTCTGGCGCAAGAAAACGCGCGTCCTCTTCAGGACAGCGCGGCCAAGACGCTGTCGGACGCAAGGCTGCAAAAGTGGTATAGCAAAGACAGCTACGCCGTCGGTCAGTGGGTCGGAAAACCAGAATTTGAACTGAGCTTCGCAAAGCTCAAAACCAGAATCGAAGCAAGCCTGCAGATGACCCGTGTGGCCCTACCGGTTTATGAGGCGGGATACGATCCCCTCACCGACACCGCCTTCTCTGACTTTTCAAACTGTCAGACGACGCGGCTCTACCTGACCAGGCCACAGCCTCTCGACCGCTTGCGGGTCTTCACGAAGCTTCGCTGTCTCGATAAGGAAAACGCCGTCTGGAGTTGGCTTTACCTGGCGGTGCCGGAGGTCAAGCCATGATAGCTGTCATGGTAACTGCAGATGCCGTACCCATCTCAAACCCAAATATCCCAGTGCGCCGCCTGCCAGCACCGTGACCGCGGCCCATTCCAAGGACATCTCCTGAAGAACGGCGATCCCCGCGCCTGATAAAATCCCTGCCACAAGGTTCCTGACATTTGCGCCTTTCCGGCAGCGCTTATCGAACTCCGGCAAGGCAACGATGCCCACTAAAACATGTGAAGCCGCTCTAAATCATGGTGTTAGAGCAGATTCACCGGTACGACGGATCGCCGAAGGCGATTCCATCTAAACCGGATCTGCTCTAGCGCGCCAAAGATGGCCGAAGTCATGAGAAACCGGAAACTGCCTGACCAGAAGATAGCGCCGTTCAGGGTAAAACAGCCATGGAAACAGCAATAATCAGAGCGGCCTTTACACTCAGCTTCATAGCCTCGCCCTTCTCAGGCTCTCGGATAGATTCCCGGGATCGGGTGAATTTTTACGCTACGGCGCCCGCGCGGAAATACACGCCGGGCATATTTTGGGGTGTAACGCGGGACGTATGTTGCCGTCCGCCGCAGACACCGCGAATAGCTGCGCGAACGCGCAAATGGGGTTGTGCCTAATGCCCTGTCGCAGAGCGCTGCTGAGAAGCTTTCCTGGCCTTGCCCAGGCTTGAAGTCTGCCAGGTTACCACCGCGTGCCGCGCTCGCACTATCGAGATGTGATGAGCTTTCAGGAAACGAGGGGAAGCGCAGGCGCTGAACCAGCAACTTGGACTGCTTTCGCAGAGTGACCGAGTGCCGCGTCTGTTCAGAAACGCGCTGGAGAGAAGCCTGTCGGGCGGGTAAGACGTCGAAGCAGGGAACATCGGGCCGAAGCCCCCGCTGAGAGCGATCGCTCCTGATGCAGGCTGTCAAGAACGGGCATCGCACCCGGGCAGTGCGCGAAACCGGAAGAAGGGCCGGTCTCAAACGCAAGCTGAAGACCTGTCGCGCAAAATCAAACTCTAAATCTCAGGATCCGAGTTCAGCGCGACCGCCTCTTTTTCACGCCAGCCTTCACCGGCTGCGACCAGGCAGCTCTTGCCGTCCGGGGTCGACATAATGATTGTCCAGGTATCGCCGTCGCCGGTGCTGAGCACCTCAACCAGTCCGCCCTTGCTGGTCAGACCGACCGCGACAGGGGCTTCGCTGTATTTCTTTGCGAGGGTTGCCAGGATTTTATCGCGGCTGTCACACTGTGCCTGCGCGAGGGCCGGCGTCGAAGCGATCGACGCGGCGATCGCAAGGCTCAGACCCAGGGTTACGGATTTCCACATCACGCGCTCCTTTCCGCACCGGAAATAGAGGAATATCTGTGTCGGCGCGTGAAATTACGGTGACAGATCTTAGTAAACTTAAAGCGAAGAACTGGTTAAGCGGCTATTAATGTAAAATAATCGCAACAGCGAAGATTTTTCATTTTCTTGTCATATTTTCCTATTTTTATGAACTCGTAATCTGATTGCAAGACAAGGAAATCACGCAGTGTTTCGAGCGACTTACAACTCAAGCACAATTCTCGTCATTTTGGCCACCTCCAAACTGTAAGACTATCTCCCCGACGCATACGCGCTGCAAGAATTTGCACATTCTGCCGATCACGGCTTTTTTTTCGGCCAGTGGGAAACCGGATCCGTCATTTGGAAAAGCAAGACGCCGGCCCTCTCAGAGAGCGCCGGCGCAATTGTCGGTTACAAAGCCTCTATCAGTGGGTGTTGGGTTTGGGCGCCGTCTGGAAACCACCCGAATGGCTACCGGCACAGTTGACCTTCACGGGGGTCCACTTGGTCTGATAGGGGTGATCGCCGCCCACGTTGATCAGGTACTTGCGGCTCTCGGATTTTTTGAAGGTGTAGTGCTTATTGAAATAGGCGATGCCGCTGTTCTGGGTCTTAACGGTGACCTGCTGCCGGTCACCGTTGTCACGGTAGTACCAGAAGCTGACGTCCTGCTTGCTCTTCTTGTTGGTTTTGATGACCGCCTGGAGATGCGCCTTTACCTTGCACTTACCTGGGAGCCTCTCGTACTTCACCTTCATATCGATGTTTTTGACCTTCAAAGGCTCCGGGAGACAGATAATTTGGAGCGGCACCTTTTTTGAGATCGTTTTGCCATCTGCATATTCCTCCAACGGGGTTTTTGCGCCTACGCCGAAGCGGTACTTAGGTCTAGACAAGGGCTTCTTCTTGAACACCTTGTCGGGACTGCCTTCTTGCTCGCAAATCTTGCGGCCTATCGGAATGAAGGGTTCAAGTTCCTTAGGACGGACTTTGTGCATTATCACCTTGTCTACTTTCTTAAGTTTGATTCCCGTGGTGTATGTGATCGTTTCAGAAATATCCGTGTTTCTTATCTCCCAATTGGTGATTCGGTAACGCCGCTTCTTCTCGGCTTTAAAATGGAACTTAATTGTGGGTTTCGCATTTAGTTTACCCGCTATCCACTGCCCCTTGGTGTATTTGAACGTCAGTGTCGGCGGATTGCCGACCGGTTCAGCTGAGAACGAAACATTCTTCAGACCGTCGGTAAAAGCCTGAGCCGGACCGCTCAGGACCGCGGCCGCCGCCAGCGCCAGCAGCGCAGCTTTCACAGTTCTAGACATTCTTGCCTCCTGAATAGGCTGAAGGCGCCGGAGCCGGAGAGCAGCGCCGTGAATTGAATCCAATAAGGTATTGCCGCTTAGTCGGCGGCAGCTCCGGAAAGGTTCAATCTTTTCCCAAACACAACAAGCACTGCTGGGGTATAGGAACTGACGGGAATGGCCGGAGAGGAACCGGAACTGAAACGGACTGCGCAGACGGTCGCCTCGGCGCGCTCAGACCTCAATCACATTTAGATCTTTGGGGCCGGCAACGTTGATCGAGCTGCCTTTCTTCATTGCATGATCGGCGGTAAAGACACCGAACCGCGAGTCCAGATGGCCGACGGGATTCATCATCGTCATGCTGTAGGAGACTTTTTCGTTTCGTTTGAACTCGATGGTCGGATCGTTGACCGGCCCGTTACTGATGATGCGGACGAAAGCACCATCCTTCGGTTTGAAGCTAGAGGTATCGAAACAGATGATCTTGCCTTTGTAACCAATTGCCTTGGCTTTTTCGGCAGGTGTAAAGGTGTCCTTGAAAGACTGGTGAATCTCGAAATTGCCTGTCAGCAGAAGTTTGCGTGGCGGCGCCGGAATCAGCGACATCAGTTCCACCAACCTCGCCAGAACCTTTTCTTCCGTATCGTGGATGGTGATATGCGCACCGGCGACAGAGCCGTCCCCCATGATCATCGTAACGCCCATGCAAAGCAAAAGATGGGGATAGGCGATGCTGTGCAGATCGTGCCCGACGTCATCCTCGTCAAGATAAACCGTCATTCCTAACTCCCCTGCTGAATGTCAGACTCAGTGCGCATCACCTTGTCCGTTCCATAGACGTCTTTACCGCATCGATCGCCTCCAACAGCGGCAGCGCCTCGATACCACCGCGCAGGGGAAAGGCATGATCGCCTTTGTGAACGATCATACGCCGTTCGGCCTGAATGTCATTGGCCGCGACCGTGAAGCCCTTTCCAAGAGAGGGCGCAGAGCTTTTCTTGATCTCAATGGCCCAGCGCCGCTCGGGGGTGAGTTCGAGCACCAGATCGATCTCCGCCCCGGCGTGGGTTCGATAGAAATATGGCTGCACGCCCATGGGCGCCGCCGCAATCAGTGCTTCAATGGCAAAGCCTTCCCAACTCGCACCCGCAATCGGATGGCCAAGGACATCGTTAAGCTCGTGCAACCCGAGCAGCGCATGAAGCAACCCGCTATCGCGGACGTACGTCTTTGGCGACTTAACCAGCCGCTTTCCCTGATTCCTGGCCCAAGGTGCCAACCGCCGCACCAGCAGCAGATCACACATCAGATCCAGATAATGCATCACGCTGTGCCAATTCGCATCGAGACTTTTTGCAAGCCTCTGAGCGTTCAGCGTTGCGCCCTGACTATGGGCCAGCATGGTCCAAAAGCGCTCGAGCGTCTGCGCCGGCACACGAACACCGAATTGCGGGATGTCCCGCTCCAGGTAGGAGCGGATAAAAGCTTGCCGCCAGACAAGGCTCGCCTCCGCATCGGCCGCCAGCAAACTGGAGGGGAAGCCGCCGCGCTCCCACAGCAGATCGACGTCTCCCCCTTGCCGGGAAAACTCCTGCGGCTGCACCGGCGGCAGCTCGAGATGCACCACGCGTCCGGCCAGGCTCTCGGAAGACTGGCGCATCAGGTCGATGGCGGCGGACCCCAGAATCAGGAAATGACCGCCCTCACGCCCCTGACGCCGCCGCGCGTCGATCTGGCCGCGTAGCACCGCGAAGATTTCGGGCGCGCGATGAATTTCATCCAGGATCACCAGCTTGTCCGCATGAGCAGATAGATAAGCTTCAGGGTCGCTCAAGCGGTTACGGTCGGCGGGACTTTCGAGATCGAGATAGAGAGCCTGGTCTCCATGGTTATCCGCAATTTCCCGGGCCAGGGTCGTCTTGCCCACTTGGCGCGGTCCAAGCAGAACCACACTTGGCATCTGGCTGAGTCGGCGTTGAATGAGCGCAGCGAGGTCTCTTGTAATCATTCTTGAATATTCGCATATAAACTACGATTTTTCAAGAATTATGACTTTACCACCTGAATATTGACGTTTGGAGCGTATGAGTCCGCCCGCTCCTACGGGAACGCTCTCAATGTCAGCGGCTTCTGAAACCTGCGATTTCCCAAATATATCGGTCGTACTTGCCGAGACAGTCACTAAATGCGAGGAAGGCTTGTCGATGGAAGAAAACTGCCTCCAAAAAAGAAACCGCCGAACTTCCTGCGGGACGGATGGCAGGCCTCTTAAGAACCGCGTTAAAAAAATGTCCCGGAACCGAGATCGCGGGACGACGTCAGAAGAACTCAGGTCCAACACTCTAGGAGCCCGCACGTGATCAGCGCCGAAATGCGATACACCCTCCACGAATGGTTCACCGGCAGGACAAAGCTGGTGATCGGCCTGGTCATCCTGGCGCTCCTGCTGGTCTTCTACCCCATCGGCATGCTGGTCAATCACAAGATCAACGACGACGTGGACTTCAGCCTGGCCGAGGAAGCGCTGACCCCGGGCGGAAGCCGCGCTGTTGCCATGTCAATCGCCCTGATCGAGCGCGAGGTGGAAGAAACCGGCTGGGTGGCCAACAAGCCCTTCCCCTTTCCCTCCTCCCTGCTCGACAATATGCCGAATTTCCAGATCGGCCTGATGTACGCCATGTCACGCTTTTCCATCGAGATGACCGACGAACTCGGACGCTCGCGCGGTTCCAGCCAGGTCGACCCCGACCTGGACAAGGCTTCCGGTCTGCTGAAGTACGACGGTACCATCTGGATCTGGGAGCCCTCGACCTCCCTGCTGCCGACGGCCAGCGCCGACCGTCAATACATTGCGGGCAAGAACGCACTGGTCAGCTATAACCGGCGTCTGGCCCAGGGCCAGGCTGTCTTCGACCGGCGCGCCGACAATCTGATTGCCTTCCTGGACCGGGTGGGCGCGGATCTGGGAAGTTCCTCAGCCTCACTGGATCTGCGTGCCAATGCCTCTTCGGCGGGTTGGTTCGACCTTGCCGCTGACGACGTCTTTTACGCCACCAAAGGGCGGCTCTATGGCTACTACATGATCCTGCGTGAACTGGGGATCGATTACCAGGATACCATCAACGAAAAGCGGGTCGGCGTGGTCTGGCAAAAGATGCTCGACAACCTCAGGACCGCCGCTGAGATGGATCCTCTGATCATCTCGAACGGTTACAACGACGGCCTTTTCATGCCGAGCCACCTGGCGGTTCAGGGCTTTTACCTCCTGCGCGCCCGCACGCAGCTCAAAGAGGTCGCCAATATTCTGTTGAAATAACTCTCGGGCCCGGCTGGAAATGAATACGCCCGGCAATCTTGCCGGGCGAACAAGTATCGCATGATCCACCGTTTGAGATCTGAGCCGAACATATGGAATCCTCGTCCCCAAACTTCGGGCAATGCCATCGACAGATCGCTCTCTTCTGTCTAAAAAACAAGTAAAAATCCTCTAAAACCCAATCTTAAAAAGAGCTTAACTTCCGGTTTACTTATTTGCCCTAATCTTGTGGCAAATGTATGTCATGTTGAAACATAAACTCCCGGTTCTGGCCGCCCTCCTGATGGGCGCCTCCCTCCCGGCGCTCGCGGCGAACGATACCGCGGGCGACTGCTCGTTCAACGCGACCTCTACCGCTCAGAATCTCTGTCACGATCAACGGGTTATGCGGGACTATGCCCTTGGCCTGACATCGGACACCTTCGTCGATACGCCGCCGGTCACGCTTGAACCGATTCCGCGGCGGAACGGCAAAGGCCGCTCTCAAGGGCCGCTCTCACTGCTGCCTGGCGGTTCGCCCCAAGCTCAAGGAGAACGCGCTCCCCAAACCACGGCACAGCGTGCCGCATCGGAGCCGTCTGCCGCCGGTCAGCCGCAAACCGCCAGCGTCTCCAAGGTGACCCGCCTTCCCAGAGTGACCGACACGCGCGACGTGACAGCGCGAGCGCCACGCGGCCCAGGTGGGTTTAACTCTCTGGTAATACAAGATAGTTCGGCAAAATTCTCGGCGCCCAGCGCGCGGCCGGAAGGCTATCAACCGCAGGCCGGAGCGAAGTCCCAGCGGCGCTACGTCGCATTGGGTGATTTCACAACCCCTCATGAGGCCATTGAGGTCGCGCAGAAGTTCAATCTTTGGACCCCCAGGATCCAGCACGTCTACGTGAATGGGCGTCACTTCAGCCGTGTACTTGTCGGTCCCTTTGCCGATCGCTCGATCAAGTCGGTGCAAAAGCACCTTGATCAGCACGGCTTCAGCGCCGCCTGGCCGCTGCGCGCAACCGCCGACGCGACGCCCGACACGTTGATCGCGCGCTATCCCGGTGACGGCTAAGCCAACACCTTATTTCAACGCAGGTCTTGATCGTATTTTGCCTGGTTTTAGGCAGGAGAGGTCTCGAAAGCGGGCCTATAGGCCCGGTGAGAGGGCTCGACGCCGCTAAAACCAGGCAAAATACGACCCATCCGGGACGTGGTCCCCAGGCGATAAGATTATGAGTTCTGGGAACCACGTTCTGGGAACCACGTTCTGGACAGCGTCGTGTCGCCCGTCTTTCAGCTATGGGATCACGATGCCCGGCGGATCTATGCGGCATCGCTCCACTCTTAACGCCTTGCCAGAAAACATAATTTTATCGTCGAGACCGTCAAGGAATAGGAGTTCCCAACCTAACGCTGTTGAGTCGCAGGTGCCGTCTTGTCTTCTTGTGTAACAGATTGAGGTGGCGCCGCTTTTTGATCCATACCTGCCGAGAAGCAGATGAGATCGCCTTCACCTGCCATGAAACAGTTCAAACGACGGTCGATGCGCAACTCTCCGCGCTTAAAGGCCCGGGCACCATAAGCATGGTCCACGGACTGCGCATGGCTCAGGTCGTGATATGCCACTTTCAAGGGACTGCCGGATGCTGCGGGGAAAGGATTGGCGATCTTTGCGGCGGAAGACATCTGCGCCGCCAAATCCGCGGCACTGTAGGGCACGGAAGCAACCGCGGGGCCGGCGAGGCTTACGGCGAAAATCGTCGCCAGGGCAATGCGGGTTTTTCTAAGCATTTGCGTTTCTCCCATCAAAGCCAGCTCGAGATTATCATTTGACCACCCGAGATCCGGCCCATTCTCACGCAAGTTGAATACCGCAGTTAAATTAACAAACGGATAACACTTCCCCAAATAGGGGAGCTGTATAAATCGAGTATTTTAAATAAATATGGGAGAACTCAGTCGATCATGAGCTGAATTCAGCACGCATATTTGCTTGATATTGAGAAGACAGGCGGGAACCACACAGAAACAGCGGCGTAAAATCAAAGCCTCTGCCGATCCAGTCCAACCGCCGAACCAGCCGCATCACACCCCTCAGTCACACCGAAACAGCAACCGGTGTCGAGAGGTGCCACGCCGCACCGCGTCGCCCAAAAAGAAGACTAGACGTCAGGCTCGTCAATCATCGGCGCAAGCTTGCTGGTTTCAGCCTGCTGAAGCTTTTTCCATCCCTGCCCCGCAGCCACAAGGCACGTCGGGCCTTTCGGCGAAGACATGATCAGTGTCCAGGTTTTGCCGTCCCCGGTGGTAAGAATCTCGACCAGGCCGCCGTTATTCGTCACACCAATGGCAACCGGCGCCTCACTGTACTTAGAAGCAAGCGTCTTCAAAATCGCGTCGCGGTCATCGCACTGTTTTGCAGCAAGAGCCGGCGATGAAGCCATCATCAGACCGGCCACTAAAGGAAACACCATACGCATCATCTGTTCCTCTCATCAGTTCCTGACCGCAAACACCCCGACCGGCCATGTCACAAGAATGACAGACGAGCGTTAAGACTTTCTAAAATCCATGGTTAACAAGACGTTAAAGGCAGGTTTACGAGGCGATTTCCTTCCAGTTCTTCGCTTTCCGGGCCAGAATTAAGCTTGAAAAACAAAGGACAAAGCATATCCTTCGCATACATGCAAAAAAAATTCCGCCAATCACGACCCCACGAGTTTTCCCTCAGCGCAACACATCCCTTTGGTGGCAATAGGAATCAACGAAATGCCCCCCCCTACTCAATCAAATTCCTGCCTTGAACAAGCTAAATTAAATCACTAATTGCACATAATTATCATTTCGATAGTCGCAATTTGCAAATTGCGTTGCATTTTGCAACAAAGTCCTGCGAAAGAGAACTTACTGATCTGCAATAACCTTCAGTAAGATAGCGAGGCTCTCAGCGACGCAATGCTCTCGGAACCACCCGATTCAGCCTGTTTTTTGTTGGATTCAGTACAAAAATATCCAGCATCAGCTCCCTACCCCTAAAACTGGCACAGCCCTTGCTACTACACGATGTGGCACTAGCCCTTAGAAGCATGTTCGTTTGTGTTTCTAAGTCTATGGAAGTTACAGGGAAAACCAACTCAGCCGACAAGTGTAGTGACGGCGAAGTGGCCCGGGCATGTCCTGGGCCACTATTTTATCCAAAAAGCGTTCACCTCGGCAGCGTCTTTTCGCAGGTTGTGAACCACAGGTAGTGACAACAACGGGATTGAGTCGGCGACCGTTTGACGATCGCAAAACCTTCCCACGCTGAAAGGAATGGCATTTGTTCCATCGCCCCGCGTCCATCGATGACTGTCGAAACTGTAACCGCCACCCCAGCATCTGCACCTGTTATCCGCTTTTGGCCCACGCCAAAACCAATGCGCGCCGCAAACCGGCAAACAAAAGGCCTTCCCGCCCGCGCGATCGCGCCGTCGGCCAGCAGCCTGCGCAGGCATTGCCGGCCCTTCCCAAAGGCCGCTGACCTCCGGCTTCCCGCTCAGTGGAAGGAAGATCGGCTGTTCGCAACCACTCCCGGCTCCCCCCAGAACGCGCCTTATCCATCTCCCTCGTCGATCGAGTCTCCGGGATTTTAGAGATTCAGCTGAGACCTTTTTTTGCGTGATCCTTCTTGACGGAGTCCGTTAAGAACGCAAGTCTTCCTCAACAATCACTCTTCAGCAGCTGATCCGCATTATTTGTCGAATCAACGATAAACGATCAGAACCTGAACTTCTTGAAGCAGGAAGGCTTTAGCCTTGATCAAGACCCCAAGCGTTATTCTCTATGGCCGGAAGGCAGTCGGTAAAATCTCTCAATTGCGGGAGTTCCTGACGACGGACTGGAACGTCATTGGCTGCGTCCCGGAGGAAACACCCGCGGCGCAACTTCGCGAGTGGGCTCTGGAAGCACGGGCTATGGTTAGTGGCCGACCGGACAGCACCCTGCCCCAACTTCCGAAGCTCGAAGTTTTTCAGATCCCCTTTGCCGGCTACGATTGGATAACGCCCGACGAGTTGCCAGCAGGCTGCACCTTCTGCAACGCCTATGAGCATGAGCCGGCGATCGCCGAATACATTCTGCTTGCCATGCTGGAGTGGGAAATCGGGCTTTGCAAGGTGTCCAGTAGGTTTCGGGAGCAAAGCTGGCAGGGCCGGACGGCGGGCGCAGGCCCAACTCATGGCGAACTAAAGGGTAAGACCGTCGGCATCCTGGGTTATGGTCATATCGGCCGTGAAGTTGCGCGCCGCGCGTCAGCCTTTGGCATGCGTATCGCGGCGATTGCCAATTCATCCAAGCCTGTCCAAGACGGTATTGACTGGCTGGGCACGCAAAAGGATCTGGGGCGCCTTCTCAGCGAGAGCGATTATCTTGCGATCTGCTGCCCCTTGAACGAACAAACCCGCGATCTTATCAACGCCGAAGCCTTCGCGGCCATGAAATCCAACGCAGTGATCCTGAATGTTGCCCGCGGCCCGATCGTAAACGAAGAGGCTTTGTTCAACAGTCTGAAAAGAGGCTCTATCCGGGGCGCTGTTATTGACGTCTGGTATCAATATCCAACACCCGACGACCCGTCGGTCGGCCCCTCGGCCTTCCCTTTTCACGAACTCGACAATGTCATCATGACGCCCCATAACTCCGGCTGGACCGAAGAGACGATTGAGCGCCGCTGGCGTTTCGTTGCCGCGAACCTGGACCGGCTCGCGCGCGGCGAACCGCTTCAAAATGCCGTCTTTACAGGTACAGGCCGCTTAGCGGCATCACAGAAAACCTGATGCTTCAGCGCCAGGCGGACCATAGGATCGGATCTCGCGTCTACTCAGTGGCCGTGGTGGCCGGAAGCAGTCGGTAGACGCTGATCTCACGGACCCGCCCCTTCACCTGAAAACTTCCCGCTGCCTCGAAGACTCCATCGACATCCTCAGCCTGCGACACGACGGCATCCGAAGCTAAAATCGTCACATAGTCACCACGATCCAAGTCCTTCCCGAGCGCTTCGAGCCGCTGACCGGTATTCACCGTATCGCCAACGATCGTGTAGTTCATCCGGCCCGGCGCACCGATGTTACCTACGACAACAGGACCGGTATGAATGCCGATCCTGACCCGGATCGGCGTCTGCCGGTTCACCTCACGCTTGGCGTTCTCCGCTTCTACAGCGCGCACCATCTTGAGCGCCGCCCGGCAGGCCCGCACCGCGGTGTCTGCTTGCTCGTCGGGCGCACCCCAGAATGCCATCAGGCCATCGCCGATGAACTTATCGATCGTGCCGCCCTCAGAATCGACGCAGCCGCCCAGCAATGCAAAGTGCTCATTGAGAAGGCTCGCGATCTCTCCGGCGGGCAAACGTTCCGACTCCGCCGTGAAACCAACAATGTCGGTGAACATCACCGTCAGGATACGTTCTTGAGACTCCATACTGCTGGCATCCCCCGTTTGAATCAGGCGGGTTACCAGGGTCCGCGGCACGTAGGTTTCAAACCAGCGCAGGCCCGCGAGCATGGAATTGAACGCCAGGGCTTGCTCGTTCAACTCCCTCACACGGCTGCCGGGCAAGCTGCGAACATGCGACAGGTCCAACGCTCCGATCTGCGTCGCGCTCTTGGCCAGAAGGCTGATGGGCCGGGACAGCCTGCGACCGAGCCAGACCGCCATCAAGGTGGCGAGGATCGCAATCCCCAGGCCGGCAACGGCGGCAAATCCCAAGCGTTCAAGCTCTGCGTCCGCGTCATCTGAGACCAACCAGGCGCCAATGGCCCAGGGCGGACTGCCGAACTCATTGATCCAGCGATAGATCGCGACATGTTCGACATCGCCGACTTCCATGACCACGACATTGACGCCGGCTTTCGCCGCGCGGTCGAAGAGTTCCGCGGGCTCGCCGGACCAGATGCCCTCCAGCACGATATCCCCGACACGCTGAAGAGAAACCACCGGATTGTCGATCGTCTGCTCGGGATGCGGCTGTGTGAGAAGCGGATGCGCGAGAACCCGGTCCCGGCCATAAAGAATAAAAGCATTGGTATCGAAAAGGTCGCCGACTTCGGTGACAAACTTCGAAAGCTCCGGCAGAGAAACGCCGACGGCAAGAAATCCGACGTACTCGCCGTTTTTCCTGATCGGCTGCACGAGGTTCACATAGCTAATGCCAACCTCGGGTGCGAAGACGATGTCGTCCCAAAAGGGGCCCGTCGCCTTGCGCGCGCGCGCATCCTTGATTTGCGCGGTTTCACTTGCGTCTGTTTCAATTTCAAGTACCTGTGCCGCTGCACCGGGGCTATCGTTCAGCACCACCAGTTGCCGAAAGTCAGAGTGCCAGTAGGACATCACCTCGATCTGAGGCGCAGCGGCGAGACTACCTGACAAAAGGTCCGTGAGACGTTGATGGTCGTTAGGGTCGACCTGCCCCGTTGCTATGCGCCGGCGGATGAATTCGACCTGTGCTTGAGCAGGACTGAGATAAGCACGCACGTCGCTTTCGATTGAACCAAGTATCAGCTCGGAACGGTCGTTCAGAAGATCGATGGTGTTTCGCTGGCTGGTCCACAGCCCGATAAAAAGCACCAACACAACCGCACTCAGTACGAGCACGGCCATGCTGCCGGCCAAAACCAGAGCAACCGGGAAAGTTGACGAAGGCTGCCGTCTCGGCGCCTCTCCGCCCATCATCTCACTGTCTTGCTCCACACCCTGGGTGCTGAGTGTCATATGGTTTCAGATCTTTCCAGTTTTCGACAACGGGTGGCGCATCACAGAACACTGTTTCGTCAGAGTTATGGCTCGGAAGACAAACAGATTCAGACAAAGATGTAAGGACCACCTTTAATTGTAACAGATGTCTCCTTTTTTTGACATCGAGGCGACGCCTCAACATCAACACTCTGCTTGCGCACGCTCCACGTCCCTTCGCCGCCAAAGTCTGCTGTAATTCGAAGTTGTTTTTCCGAACCGCGTTTGTAATTCAGTCGCTTACAGCTCGCATTGCCTGTCATATGTGTATTTTCAAAATAAACAAACGGCATTCTTCTTTCATAGCGAGCAGGTGAAATAAAGATCTAAATCGGATATTTGCCCCAGAGCCGATTGCTGTGCGCAGATCCATGGTCCTGAGGCAATGGGGATTTTTTTGGAGGGAAAGTGGAAACGGACAATGGCCCAGGTCATGTCGAACCGGATGCTATGAGCCCAGACTCAATACCCAGCTGAACAATGCATAGAGAGGCCATTGCCGCTGATGTCGCGGCCAAGGTTGTCAGCCTCGGAAAGCGCTGAATCCCGGTCCACGCTGAACTTCTGGATGAAGCACTCAAGACCTAAAAAAGGGTCCTTTCTGCAACTGAACGGACATAAACGGCAATTAACCGTGATAGCTTCCGTTGCCGCGACAGATCACCCGATCGCTCTGTAGGACCACACCGGGATCGAAATCCGGGCGACGATCCAATGCCTGATAGATCGGTGCGAAATCCTGTGCGGTCGCATTGAAAAGATTCTGGAAACTCTTAATCACAAAATAGGTCTCCTGAAAATCGTCGATGCGGTAGAGCGTCGACATCACCCTTTCGAGGTCAAAACCAATGCGGTTGGGGGAAGGTGATTCGAGGGCAAATATGCTCTCGCTCTTGGAAGAGACGATACCGGCGCCGTAAATCCGCAAACCCTCGGCGGTCTCGATCAAACCGAATTCGACAGTGTACCAGTAGAGACGCGCCAGATACTGCAGGGCGCCCTTTCCCGAGGCACGCAGACCACCCTTGCCGTAGGCTTGCATGTAGTCGGCAAAAACCGGATTGGCAAGCAACGGCACATGTCCAAAAACATCGTGAAAGAGATCGGGCTCTTCCAGATAATCGAGTTGCGCACGATCCCGGATCCAGTGGGTTGCAGGAAAGCGTCGATTGGCGAGGTGATCAAAGAAAACCTCGTCCGGCACCAGTCCGGGAACCGCAACGATCTTCCAGCCCGTGGCGTCCTTTAAGAGTTCGTTCAAGCGCGCAAAGTCGGGAATACCGTCCGCAGCGACGGAGAGGAAATCGAGCCCCTCCAGGAATTCCGGCACAACCCGCCCGGGCAGGAGCGCGGCCTGACGCTCGAAGAGCTCACGCCAGATGGCGTGATCTTCATCGTTGTAGCTCTCCCAATTCTGATCGACCGTGAAGTCGGCCCTAACGCCGGATGAGCTCAGCGCACTCTCCGACTTGAGCGATGACGCATTCGGCAGTGGCAGCATGACGTCCTCCTGGCCGGTCAGTTCACGAATCAGGTCTATGCAACGTCCAGAACACCGCGCCGGATCTGATCCTGTTCGATCGAGTCGAACAGCGCCTTGAAATTGCCTTCGCCAAAACCTTCATCGCCTTTGCGCTGGATCAGCTCAAAAAACACCGGACCGATGACGGTCTTGGTGAAGATCTGCAGCAGACGGCCGCCATCTTCTGTGGGGGCGCCATCGATCAGGATCCGATTGCTCTTCAAGCGCTCGACATCCTCGCCGTGATTTGGCAGGCGTTCGTCGATGTTCTCGTAATAGGTTTCGGGCACATCGCGCTGAAAATCGATGCCGCGCTCTGTCAAAGCTTCAACTGAAGCGTAAATATCGTCGGTTCCCAGCGCGATATGCTGGATGCCCTCGCCGTTGTACTGCTCCAGATACTCGGCAATCTGCGACTTGTCGTCGGAGCTCTCGTTGATGGGGATGCGGATTTTACCGCAGGGCGAGGTCATGGCGCGGGACTTCAGGCCGGTCAGCTTGCCTTCGATGTCGAAGTAGCGGATTTCCTTGAAATTGAAGAGCCGCTCGTAAAAACCGCCCCACTCGTCCATGCGGCCCCGATGCACGTTGTGGGTCAGATGATCGATGTAGGTCAGTCCGGCGCCCTTGGGGTTCTGGTCGACACCTTTGATGGGAACGAAATCGACATCGTAGATCGAACCGTTCTCTCCATAGCGGTCGACAAGATAGATCAGAGAGTCGCCGATCCCCTTGATAGCAGGGATGTTCAACTCCATCGGACCGGCTTTGCTCTCTACGACCCAGCCACCCAGATGCTCCGCCCGCTTACAGGCTGCCGCGGCATCCTTGACGCGAAAGGCAATGGCACAAACCGAGGGGCCATGGAGTTGGCTGAAAGCGCGCGGGAAACCTTCCCGCTCCGCATTGATGATGAAATTGACGTCGCCCTGGCGATAGAGCGTTACGTCCTTTGAGCGATGACGGGCAACTGCGGTAAAACCGAAGGTTTCAAACAGCTCACCCAGCGCTTTCGGATCCGGCGAGGCATACTCAATGAATTCAAAACCGTCGGTCCCCATCGGGTTTTCCCAAACGTCGCTCATCACTCTCTCCTCGATTTGGCTGTGCGGCAGGTGCACCGCGTTACTTCGGCCATGCATCGCTCTTTCCTTTGGCACCTTTTGGATGCACACGGCGAAGCCTTGGCTATCCTATGATTATGCCACCAAAAAGCGCACAAGATCCTTGCGAATTGCTGTAGGAAAACGCTATAATTCGCACGAGTCTTGCATAAATTTTTACTTATATGGTGTTTTCATGCATTTTGATGCCATGGACCTCAAAATACTTTCAAGCCTGCAGGCCAATGCCCGCCTCTCGAACGTGGAGCTCTCCGAACAGGTTCACCTTTCTGCATCGCAGTGCTACCGGCGGCTCAAACGCATGGAAGACGCGGGCATCGTGCGCGGATATACAGCGGTCCTGGAGCCAGGCATCCTCGGTTTCGGCGTCATGGCCCATGTGAATGTCTCGCTTGAGAAGCACGGCGACAATCCGGTGCAGGCTTTCAGAACAGCGATTCACGAATACCCGGAGGTCTTGGAGTGCCAGGCTGTTTCGGGGGACGCCGACTACGTACTGCGGGTGGTCGCGCCTGATCTAAAAGCCTTCTCCGAATTTCTCATGCACCGGCTGTTGGCTCTACCCTTCATTGCCACGGTTCGCTCCAGCATCTTTCTCGACGAACTGAAAAACACCACCGCCCTGCCCTTGCAAAATATTGCAGTAGACCGCCAGTGAACGATGTTGGGACGGCCGAACCCGGCAGTCGGGTGGCGACGAGCAACCATGGTTTTTTTAGTCTACTTGGTCCCTGGCATGCTTGCGTTATACGTTAGTCTGACCCGATGATCGGTCCTAAGAATCGCGGGGGAATGACACCGGATGAGCTGCCATAAAGGTAAACACCTTCGCCCTCACGGAACGCGATGCGCGAAGCTCACACCGATGCACTGACAGTTCCAAGTTTGTTGGCCGGTAATCTGCAGGCTATAGCGAATTGCGTTTTTCTTGAATCAGTGCGTCTCAAAATCTGCGTTCAAGATCAGCAATTTGCTGATCGAGAGGCAGCGGATTTTGTGTCTGTTTAAATGCAAGTTGCTTTAATCAGCGGAGTGCGCGCGGCTGGCGCCTTTTGTCGCGCGGTAGCCGGGTGCGGCGATTCTGCTGTAGAGCATGGCCGGGTTGAACCGGCTGTGTCTGATCCGATAGGGCATCAACTTCATCGCCCTCCAGGTTTCAGGCGCGCACGCTCTACAATGCGCACGCACGACGCGGCGGGTTGTTCCGGGCTGCAGAACGCCGCCTGCATGAAAGCCGTCCGTGTCAAACGCAATCAGGGTCCCGGCCATAGCTTCGATGCTGGTCGCACGCGCACGGTGTTCCTCAGGCAAGGCGTTGGGGATCAACTCCGGAACGCCGCCCAACTGCATAAAACGCCTGCGGTAGCTGATGTTTTGCCTCTGCGATCCCTTCACATAGCAGAACGCACCGTTCGCGGCTGTTGTGTCATCGAGATAAACCATGAACTTCAGGCTACGGAGGGTATCGAAGTGAACATCGGACAAGGGCATGGCTTGAAACTCCTTGGTTCCAATCACCGCGTTGCAAAAGTCTGAACCAGGCAAATAGGCCGACGCGAGTTTTTCGAGAGCCTCCGTGAAGAAAATGGAGGCAATAGACAGCTTTTTCAGCTTGAGTGTCGGAAGCCCTGGGTCATCCAGGGCGATGCGGAACGCTTTTCCCGGCTGGTGCTCAATCTGCACGATACCGTCCTCGGGCGTAGTGAGACAGCGCTCGAACTCCTCCCTAAGACCGTCCAGCAGATCGTCTGAGACAAATCCCTCATGCACCGAAACGCCGTCACGGCGGAGTGCCTCAAGCATTTGATCAAGCCTTAAGGTCACTTGTCTGCCCAGTCCCCAGTATCAAACCTCGAATCTGACGGATCCTAACACTGCAGGACGAAAGATCCGTTAATCGGCGGTTCAGGCCACAAGCCCTTAAGTGAGAAACTGATCCAAAAACGCCAAGGTTCTGCTCTTTGCCAACGCTGTGCTCTCCGCATGAAATCCGCTGCGCTCATCGCAGGTGAAGCCGTGGCCGGCGTCATAGAGAAACACCTCGACCTGAGCGCCCGCTTGCGCCTCTTTTATCGCCTCGACATGTTCAGGCAGGATCATCGGGTCGGCGCTGCCAAAGTGCATCTGTACGGGGCAATTCGGTGATTCGTCCTTGAACTCGAGGATCTGTCCACCGTAGTAACACACGCTCGCTGCGGGCCGGAGGCGGGTGGCGCTCAACCAAGCCACCGAGCCCCCGTAGCAGTATCCGACAACAGCCGTTTTTCCGGCACCGGAAAGACTGGCCATCGCCGCTTCGATGTCTTTCACCGCGTTGTCCCAGGGAATTTCCAGGCGCAGTTGGCGACCGCGCGCGGTGCCCGCCTCGTCATATTCCAGCTCAAGACCCGGCTCGATGCGATCAAACAAGGCCGGCGCCACCGCCACGTAGCCGGCCTCGGCGTAGCTGTCGCAGACATGACGGATATGCCCGTTCACGCCAAAGATCTCCTGAACGATCACGACACCGCCCTTAGGTTCGCCCGTCGGCTCCGCGCGATAGCCGCCGAGTTTGTGGCCGTCCGACGCGGTGAGTTCTATCGTCTCGCCCATTACAGAATCTCCCTGAACCGAACCTCAACAACGCTCAAGCTTTGTAGCTTTTACCCAGCTGCCGCAGGCGCCGGATCAAGCTGGAGGTATCCCAACGGCCACCGCCCAGTGCCTGAACATCACCGTAGAACTGATCGACCAGCGCGGTGACCGGCAGACTTGTGTTCAAGCGATCAGCTTCCGCCAGCGCGATACCTAGATCCTTGCGCATCCAGTCGACCGCAAACCCGAAATCGAACTTGTCGTCCACCATGGAGTCGTAGCGGTTTTCCATCTGCCAGGATTGTGCCGCGCCCTTTGAAATCACGCCGGCGACCTGCTTGGCATCCAGGCCCGCTTTTTGCGCGAAGTGCATGCCCTCCGACAGCCCCTGAACCAAGCCGGCAATGCAGATCTGATTGACCATTTTCGTCAACTGCCCCGCGCCGACCGGACCCAGTAAAGTCACAGCCTGGGCGTAGGACTCGACGGCACCTTTCACAGCAGAAAACGAGGCTTCATCGCCACCGCACATGACCGTCAGAACACCGTTTTCCGCGCCGGCCTGCCCGCCTGAGACCGGACCGTCGATGAAGCCGATGCCAAGCGCTTCACCCGCGGCCGCCAGCTCACGCGCGACGTCTGCAGATGCCGTGGTGTGATCGACGAAAATAGTGCCCTTGCCCATGCCGCTGAAAGCGCCATCCTCGCCAAGGACAACCGAGCGAAGGTCGTCATCGTTGCCGACACAGGCCATGACGATTTCAGCATCCAGCGCGGCTTCACGGGGAGTCGCTGCGGTCTTTCCCTTGTACTTCTCTGCCCAGGCCTCAGCCTTTGCGGGCGTGCGATTGTAAACAGTCACGTCGTAACCGTCGTTGGCCAGATGGCCGGCCATCGGAAAGCCCATTACGCCAAGGCCGAGGAAAGCGACTTTCTTGCTCATGAATATCTCCCTTAGCGCAACACAACCCGATGCCTGCAGGTTCGACTGCGCCTGTTTCTCTCGTTGAAAATGAAGTACCCGGCAATCGCACCAAAACCTCCGCCCTGGGCAATCAACCGGAATAGATCAGCAAATCAGGTGATATTATTAGCGGAGGGAGCGGCGTGGCCGCAAGACTCCTCACCTTGCGAAGATGCTACCCGGCATACGCAAGCGGCAGAGCCGTCGTGTACTTGATCTCTTCCATCGCGAAGCTGGAACTGACATCAGTCAGATCAATGCGTTGAATGAGCCGCTGGTAAAAGGCGTCGTAGGCTGCAATATCCGGAACCACAACGCGCAGCATGTAGTCAACGTCGCCGCTCATGCGATAAAACTCCATGACCTCCGGGAAGTTCACGACAACTTTTGCAAACTCTTCCAGCCACTTAACGTCGTGCTTGCTCGTCTTGACGCCGACGAAAACCGTTACTCCAAGATTGAGCTTATCCCGGTCCAAAAGGGCGACGCGGCGCCTTAGAACACCACTCTCTTCAAGATGACGGATCCGGCGCCAGCAGGGTGTTTTGGATAGCCCGACTCGTTCGGCGATGTCAGCGACCGGCAGGCCGGCGTCTTCCTGCAAACACTCCAAAATTTTTCGATCTATGGAATTCAAGGATTTTTGTTCCATTTTTAATCTTAAATTGAGTACAGAATATCTTATTTAGGGCGGTATAAGTGCATATTAAGAACCATTTTTCAAGAGAGACGCATTATCGTTTTAATTCCAATGTGACAAAATGAGCCGTGGATTACTATGAAGACACTTTTCACCGAGCATCCCAATTCCGTCAACGAAACCTACGGGCAGCACATGGTTATGAGCGCCTCCTTCGGCGTTGCCATGCTTTGCGGTGCTTTCGCCGCAATGGTCCATGCGGTTTTCCCGTTCCTCTTTGAGAAGACAGGCAGTGCGATTATCACGCGCCTGCATGACCGCATGGTCACGAACCGCGTACGGCTCTCTGGCGACGCTCGTCAGGCAGCAGGACAAGCTGCCATTCACCCTGCCGCGGCCGAGTAACGCCGGCTCAGCACAATCTCCCCGAAGTTTCGGATTCACCAAAACATCATAGGTTTCTGCTTTAATGACGCCGCTCTCACCGATCAGGGAACGCGAGGATCTCCGGTATGTGCAGATGGTTAGCCTATAGCGGCGCTCCGATTTTCCCCGAAGATCTGATTTTCACGCCTGATAACTCACTTGCGGCACAGAGTCTTCATTCCTGTAAGGCCAAGGTGAGCGTCAACGGGGACGGCTTCGGCTTGGGATGGTACGGGGAACGGGATATTCCGGGCGTGTACCGTGAAGTCCTTCCGGCCTGGAGCGACTGCAATCTGCGCAGTCTGGCCTCCAGCATCCGCAGCAGTCACTTCTTTGCCCATATCCGCGCCTCAACCGGCACCGCGACCTCGCGCCAGAATTGCCACCCTTTCACCCACGGCAGGTGGCTCTTTATGCACAACGGCCAGATCGGCGATTATGAACTTCAGCGCCGCCGGCTGGAGGCATTGTTGCCAGACGATCTTTATGCCCGCCGTGAAGGCTCGACCGATAGTGAGTTGATCTTTTACCTGCTGTTCCACTTTGGTTTGGAAGAAAACCCTCTCAAGGCCCTGCGCAAAACCCTTGAAGAAGTGACGAAATCCACTGACGCGGCAGGTTCCAGGAAACCCTTTCGCTGCACCGCTGCGCTTACAGACGGACGGACCAACTATGCGGTTCGTTTCTCGACTGACGCGCATCCGCCAAGCCTTTTCTGGCAAGAGAGACCGGAACATACGCTCATCGTATCCGAACCGCTCGATACAGCCGTCGGCGAGTGGCAGCAGGTTCCCGCCTCCACGGTCCTGGTCACGGATCCCGGCAACAAGGTCAGGACCGAGGCGCTTTAAGCGCATCACACTCTGAACCTCCGGCTTGCCCTGGAGTGCGGAATGATGACAATCGTATCCGCCACTCGGAATCGACACGTCAGAAATCAGGGAATGATTGTCAATGCAGGATCTTTCAGGCCAGGTCGCCATCGTCACCGGTGCCAGCAAAGGGATCGGAGAAGCCGCAGCCAAAACACTCGCCGGCTGTGGTGCAAAGGTCGTTCTTGCGGCCAGAAGCCTTGAGAAATGCGAAGCCATCGCGGAAGAGATCAAGGCCGCGGGCGGTAACGCCCTGGCCGTTGGATGCGATGTCTCGGACTATGCAGCCGTCACGGCACTGGTCGAAAAAACCTCAGAGGCTTTCGGTCCCACGTCGATCCTGATCAACAATGCCGGTGTGATAGAGCCGATCGGAAGTATTCTGGATTGCGATCCGGCGGACTGGGCCGCAAACATCAACATCAATCTTCTCGGGGTCTATCACTGCACCCGCGCAGCCTTGCGCGATCTGATGCATAGAGACGGCGTGATCATCAACATCAGTTCGGGTGCGGCCCATAACGCGCTTGAGGGCTGGAGCGCCTACTGCAGCGGCAAAGCGGCTGTTGCGATGTTTACTCAGGCGACGGCGCTGGAATACGCTGCGAACGGTGTCCGGGTCTTCGGCTTCGCACCCGGCACCGTCGATACGGATATGCAGGTTACGATCAAGGCCTCGGGGATCAATCGGGTCAGTCAGATGAACCGGGAAGAGCACGCACCGGCCGACGTGCCTGCTCAGGTCATTGCATACCTCTGTTCCCGGGAGGCAGCGGATCTCGCAGGCCATGAGCTCTCCATCAGGGACGAGGTTTTACGCCGACGCGCCGGATTGCCCGGCTAAAGCGGATTGTCAGATTAAAAGGGCTAACCGGCGAAAGGCCTCAAACTCCAATCCGCATCGACGGATTTTCGATCAGGCTCTGCAACGCTGGCCATTCATCGAGGCTCGCCTTCGTTTGTGCGAAGCGACCGGGCCGCAGGCGCCCGTGCTCCCAGAGCGCCAGTCCATCGATGTGCACGCTGGGGTCCATCAGCATCCAGCAAATCTCCCCGGGGGCATAGGCTCCGCAGGTATGAAAGTGCAGAACCCGTGGATTGTTGAAAACCGTGTTCGACCATCGGTCAGGATCCGCCTCCGCCGTCCAGCCGTAAGAACAACCGGCGTGTATGCCGGCGTGCCACGAGTGCACGGCTGCAGGATCGATATCGAAAAGCCCCGACACGTGATCGTAGTGCTTTTGGACTGAGTTCACAGCAGCATCGTCGCCGGAAAACGAGACAATACGGCCGGCCTCGATCTGCGCGAAAACGGGCGTCTCAAGCTCGAGAAAGGCTGGCTCATACGCTTTTGAACCCGTTGGCGTCAGGTAGCGCGCAAGAGCCACGCGCCCGCTAAAGTCCCGCGCGTCGAGCGGCTGCGGCACACCGAGCGGAAAGCGACGAATAGAAACCTCGGCGGATTCTCCCGGTGTCACATCGGCGGGTGTTCCCTGGATCCGGCTACCGAGTGGACAGGTGATCTCAATCCCGCGAGCATTCAGAAGAACCTGGTCGACGGCTTTCTTGAGGGATTGCATGGCCCGATGGTCCACAGTGCCGAAATCCGACGCCAGCATCTCCTCGTTTCGGAGGTAGCACATGATCTTCGTCTTTCCCGGCTTCACCTCTGCGAAGCGATCCTGGTCGCCGATACGGGCAAAATAGATGACGTTGCCGTAGCGCTCGCTGAGTTCGGCGGCGACCGGACCCAACGGTTCGGATGGTGCGCCGACCATCACGCATTTCGGCTGCAGTCCGAGACGCTCCGCCTGCCGTGCGACCGTCTTCGGCAGAGCCTCGTCATACCAGCCCAGTGCCGGATCTTCATGAAGGATCAAGATCTCACTGCCGGGTGGGAAGTCACCGCAGTGCAACAGGAGGTTCCGGGCTGCTTTCTCGATCTTGTCCTCGATCTCGCTCCTGCCCGTCATCGCCTCCGCTCCGCCTGCACGGTCAGAAACATGAATTCCTCGCTCACGACCCGGCGGAAACCGTGACTGAGCTCGGAATCGAGACTGAGGCTGTCGCCCGGCTTCATGACCAGATCCCGATCGCCGTAACCGTAGATCGCCTCGCCCGCCAGAACATAGATAAAGACCACGCCATGACCGACGTAGATCGGCGGACGCGCCGTTTGACGGCGTAAGGTCACACGCCGGGCTTCGAACTGCAGGTCGTGGCGGGTGTGGAATGCCAGGTTGATGAATTCGTGCTCGTGCTGTTCGACAATTCGGGTCGAGCGCAGGCCTTCACCGCTTCGGACAAAAGTAAAGTCGGTGTGGTTTGTCGTCGTCTCTCGGAAAAGGCTCACCAGCGGAACGTTCAATGTCCGGCTAAGCGCGTTCAATGTTGAGATCGACGGCGAGACCTGGCCGCTCTCAATCCGGCTGACCATGGAAGCGGAAACGCCTGATTCCAGAGCAAGACTGCGCGCCGACAGCCCTTGCTCTTCACGCAAGGCCCTCAGCGCAACGCCGATGGCCAGGTCCGTAGCTTCACTGGTTTCGGGTTCCCTCATCCCTCTCAGGCTTTCCGGTAAGAGAAGGCTTTTTCAAAGCGCCAGACGAGATAGTCGCCACAGGTCGTGGCAGGTTCACGCGGCTCATGCGCGGCACCGTAGATTTCCCGTGCATCGATCACGGTCTTTGGCTCGGGATCGAAGGCCAGCACAAGCGACAAACGTTCCCTGCCCGAGCTATTGACCACCCTGTGCGGTGTCGAGGTGTAGGCGTGATCCGTCCAGCGGGCCAGAAGGTCGCCGACATTGACGATCAGACTGCCCTCAATGGGGGGCGCTTCGATCCAGTCGCCATTGACGTCTTGCACCTGCAAGCCTCCGACGGAATCCTGACAAAGGACCGTAAGAACACCGAAATCCGTATGTGGTCCAACCCCAAACTGTGTGTTCCCCATCTCCTCCGGCTGCGGCGGATAGTAGACAAAGGACGCGCGGCTCAAGGGGCGCGCGCTATTGCGGAGAAAAAACCCGGGATCCAGACCGAGCCCCAGTGCAAAACCTGTCATCAAATGATGCGCCACCTCCTGCGCATGAGCGAAGTAGGACATGGCATGTGGCTCCATGTCAGGCAGAAAGTCCGGCCAGAGGTTTGGCCCCCGCAAGGGGTGATCACTAGGCACGCTGCCGTCTTCAGCCTGATACCCCCAGACAAAGCTCTCCTTGAGATCCGCCTTTGCGTCATCCTGCATCTTGGCGCCGCCTTGCCCTAGCCAACCCCGATGATGCGCAGAAATCTGTACACTTTCTTTATCTTCGGGGGTGCTGCGAAAAAACCGAAGTGCCGTCGTCCGCGCAGTCTCAATGACGCTATCAGGGATCCCGTGTCCCTTGATGTAGATGAAGCCGAGGCCGCTGCTGGCGGCATGAAGCGCCTTCCCCACAGCCAGCGGATCGCTGCCATCGCGCAGCGGCAATATGTCGATGACCGGAATCAGATCATCGTCAAACCGCTTCGCTTGGGCGTAGTTCATCGGGTTGCTCCTGGAATCAAGTTATTGCATATAAGTAAAATAATTGTTTTTTAAGCAACAAGTCAAGATTCAGCGTAATAGCCGACGGTATCGCCGTCAGTGGTCACGCCGAGTCCGTTCAGCAAGCGGTTCACATAGTTGAAGTAGCCGACGATCTGATTGGCTTCGAGGATCTCTCCGTCATTGATCCCCTGTTTTCGAAGTCCCTCGACGTCGCTCGCAACCATCTCGCCAGGCTTCAATGTCAGTTTCGCAGCGTATTCTAAAAGCGCAAGCTCGCGGCCGCCAAAGACTGTCTCAGGACGGCAAGCCCGCAAAGCTTCCTCGATGGCATCCGCCCGCGCTTCATCGCCGATCAGATGACGGGCGTTCGCCCAGTGATTGGCGAGCGAGTATGCGCAGTCGTTGAGGATGGAAACATAGGAACTGATTGTCTCCTGTAGCCACATCGGAAGTGTATTTGCATCGTCGTGCAGGGCCGCGCGGTAGAGAATGACGTGACCGCGCATGGTGTTGGGACGCAAGGAATGTACCCGCATCACATTGTCGACCGTGCCGTGGGGCGTCCGCGCGAGAGAGAGGACATCCCGCAGCGCCTCGTCCGCCTCTTCATCGGGAATCATTTTTATCCAAGCCGACATTTCTTGTTCCTCAATTCCTACGCCTCAATTGCGTTCGTCCGATTGCATCCGACGCTCCAGCCAGCGCACGCCTGCCGAGACGATCAGGATCAGAACCAGATACTCAAGCACCAGGATGGTGTAGATCTCGAGGGGCCGGTATTCACTGACCACCAATTCGTTGGCCTTACGGGTCAATTCCTGCATGCCGATCACCGAGACCAGCGACGACATCTTCAGCATGTAGACAAGCTGGTTGCCCAAGGCAGGCAGTATCCGCCGGATGGCCTGGGGAAGGATCACGAAGCGCATGGTGTCCGCATAGGACAAAGAGATTGAATGCGCGGCCTCGTACTGTCCCTTTGCAATCGACTGAATACCCGCGCGAAAAATCTCTGCTTCGAATGCGCTGTCCGATAAAGCCAAGGCGATCACACCGGCCCAGAAAACAGTGATGGTCAGGCCTGAGAGCTGGGGCAAGCCATAATAGACCCAAAGGATCAACACCAGAATCGGGACCGCCCGAACCACCTCGACGTAAGTGCGGCTGACGACCCGCATGGGCCGGCTGGAGGAGAGGCCGGGCAGCGCGATCAGCAAGCCGACAACGACCGAGATGCTGATCGCAGTCACTGACAGGAGGACAGTGTAATAGAGGCCACTGAGCAGAAATTGCAGATTGACCGCGCCGTTCTTCGTGGTCGGATCGACCACGTACCAACCCCATTGGTCGGAGCAGCCGGAGACAAGTGTCAGCATCAAAAGGCAGATTGTTGCTCGGTACATCTTTAAGCCTTCCTAGTGCTGCAAAATCTTCTGAAGGAAATCCTGGCAGCGCCGGCTTTTCGGCGTGTTGAAGAAAGTCTCGGGACCGGCCTCCTCAACGATTTCGCCGTGGTCCATGAAGACCATTTTATCCGCGACACGGCGGGCAAACCCCATTTCATGGGTCACACAAATCATCGTCATCCCGCTCTCGGCCAGTTCCGTCATCACGTCGAGAACTTCATTGATCATCTCTGGATCGAGAGCCGAAGTCGGTTCATCGAACAGCATGATGCGCGGCTCCATGCAGAGAGATCGGGCAATCGCTACGCGCTGCTGCTGACCGCCTGAGAGCTGCCGGGGATATTTATCTGCTTGCTCGGGAATGCGCACCCGCTCCAGATAGCGTTGCGCCAGATCCCGGGCTTCTTCGCGGGGCAACTTGCGCGCCCGCACGGGTCCCAGCATAAGATTTTCGATCACTGTGAGATGTGGAAAAAGATTGAACTGCTGGAAGACCATTCCAACACTTGAACGCACTCTGTTCAGACTTGCGTGGTCCTGGCCGAGTTTCGTGCCCTCAACGCTTAAGGTGCCGGCCTCATGCTGCTCCAGCCCGTTGATACAGCGGATTAAAGTGGATTTTCCCGAGCCGGACGGGCCACAGACGACAACACGTTCCCCCAGCGCGACTTCCAGCGAAATTTTTTTGAGCACCTGGAAGCTGCCGAAAAACTTATCGACCGCTTCGAAACGGATAATCGGCTCCGCACCCTCTCCCACGGCTCGTCCCCCTTTTTCCTGCGCTTCTCGCGGGATTTATTTTCATGGAAAGTCTATCTGCAATATAACGCCACACGCAATAAATTCATTTTCTTGCAATTTCCGGATTTCGACAGGATGATATCTCGTTAAGGAAGCAATGTGATTGGTCCTGCCTTATTAAGGTGGCGCTCGGCAACTTAAGACGTGAGGAACACGCAGATTTTGCTGGCTTGCAACCCGGATTTAAGGCTCGATAACTTGAGTTTTGCTGCAGGACATCCTTATTTGGCACAGGGAAACTGGGAGAAAACAATGAAGTTTCTTAAACTGGCATCGACAGCGGTCGTGCTGCTGTTGGCAACAACGCAGGTTCAGGCGCAATCGGCTCTGAAGGACATTTTGAGCGAGGGCGTGCTTAAGGTCGGGACGACCGGCGACTGGAATCCCATGACCATGAAAGATCCGGCAAGCAACAGCTATACCGGTTACGACATTGACGTCATGACTCAGCTCGCTTCAGACCTTGGGGTCACGGTTGAGTTCGTGCCGACGGACTGGAAAACGCTGGTCAGCGGCGTCACCGCCGGCAAATACCACATCACCGGATCGGCTTCGGTCTCGCCTTCCCGGGCGAAGGCTGCCGGCTATTCCGCCAGTTACTTTGCGCTGGCAACCGTGCCGCTGGTGAACGCAAAGAGCGGCGACAAGTTCAAAGACTGGGGTGATCTGGACGTGGAAGGTATCACCGTGGCGGCAACGCTCGGCACGACCCAGGAGAAACAGGTCAAAAGCTTCTTCCCCAACGCCAACCACAGGATCGTTGAGGCCCCGGCCCGCGACTTTCAGGAGGTTCTGGCCGGCCGTGCGGATGCACACATCACCTCGAACGTTGAAGCTTTCAAGCTGGTCGAAAAGTACGCGGACCTCAAAATCGTGCCAGTCTCCGCGCCGCGCGCACGGACGCCAATCGCGATGCTGCTGCCCCAGGACGACCAAGTCTGGATCAATTATGTCAACACCTGGATCACGCTGAAAAAAGAGTCGGGTTTCTTTGAAGAACTCGGAAAGAAATGGCGTTTGACCGAATAGCAAAAAAAGGGGGCTAAGCCCCCTTTTTTCGTTTCGGTAAACCGCAAAGACACGGATGAGCTGATTGCGCCATGAAACTGCAGATGATGACCTGGCTCGAGGTAGAGGACTACTTGAGAAGGTCGCGCGGCATCATCCTGCCGGTCGGCTCGACCGAACAGCATGGCCCGATCGGATTGATAGGAACGGATGCGCTCTGTGCCGAGAGAATTGCTGAAATCGCCGCAGAGTCTGCCAATGCCATCGTTGCGCCCACGTTGGCACTCACACCGGCTCCCTTCAATATGAGTTTTCCCGGCACCCTGTCGCTCTCCGCAGGTGTCTTTAAAAGCCTGGTGAGCGAGATCATAGAAGGGCTCATGCACCATGGCTTCGACAGCATTTACTTTTTGAATGGCCACGGCGCAAACCTTGCGCCCCTCCAGGCCGTGGCGGCGCAGCACGCCAACGCGCGTGTTCGGATCCGCAGCTGGTGGGACTTTGACGACGTCAGTCGTCTGCGAGACAGCTACTACGGTCATTGGGAAGGAATGCACGCGACACCTTCCGAGGTTGCGATCACTCAGGCAGCGCACCGTCTTGTGCCGCCGCATCCGCTTGCTGAAACGCCTCCCGAGCCCCTGCCCGATGGGTTCCTGCAGGCGCACGCCGGCGACCGGCATGGTCCTCCGGATGAGCACCGAAAGCGTTTTCCAGATGGACGGGTGGGATCTCACTCGGCGCTTGCGACACCCTCCCATGGGGCGGAGTTTATCAGCGTGGCTGCAGGGGTCGTTGCTCGGGATTACCTGCAATTCCTCGCTTCCGGTAACGCAAAACCAGCTTAAGACTCCTGCGAAACAATCAAGCATGGCGCCATTCCCGCCTGTCACAACGCCATAAACTCTGCGTGAGGGAAGTCCTTGGCGTGTTGATCAGGGAAGATTTAGCGACCATGTTTGCCGTATGTTGAAAAGCTCCTGGAAAACACTTCGCAACACCGCAGCGACAGCCCTTGTGGCGGGTTTCCTGGCCAGCCCCTTTGCTGATCGGATGGCGCAGGCGGATACGACCGTGCTGGACGCGCCGAAGCGTGAGGCAATCGCTGCACTTCCTGCCCTGCGGGGCGCCGGGGTCGAGGCCCGCGACCTTGAAAACCGGATTGTCGTTGTCGCTTTCTTCGCCAGCTGGTGCCCGCCCTGCAACCCGGAATTCGATCATCTTGAAGCTGTTCGGACCAAGTTCGACGGCGAACCGGTTGAAATTCTGGCTGTGAATATTTTTGAGTCTTTCTCAGGCCTGGGTAGCGACGCCCGCCTGCAGGGTTTCCTTGATCTCAAAAATCCAGGCTTCAAGACTCTGGGAAAGGGTGAAGGAATATCAGCGGACTTCGGCACCGTAAGCCGTATTCCCTCCGTCTTCGTGTTCGACAGGAAAGGCGCGCTCGCTTTCAACTTTGTCCATGCTGAAGGCGCTCAAAAGACTCACGTCGAAGAAGACGAGCTCACCGAAGTGATCGAGAAGCTTCTTTAAACCTAAACGTTCTCGAAAAACAGTGCCCCGAGAATCATATCCACCTGCTCTCCATCTTCCGAGAGCGGCAGCAACAAACGCGCAAGCTTGACAAAGTCCTTATCCGAGAAGGGCGCAGAGGAGTTGTTCACGAACGGCTCTCCGAGGCTGGCCACACGGCTGTAGAGTTCTGTCATGGGCGCCAGGTTGGCCTCGTCGTAAAAGGATGAGAAGTTCCGGCCCGTCGGATCAGATCCAACGATCTCGGTGATCTTGCTGCCAACCAGCCGGAAGCGAAAATCCGGCTCTCCCTTTGCCCAAACCACATCGACGAGAAAGACAATCGGAAGCAACTCGGGAACGTCCAAGGGATCGATTTGAGCACGACTGGGTATGCGCCCCTCACGAGACCTGGACACCCAATAATCATAGAGTCTTGCTAATGGCTCAGACTTGATTGTATCTCGAAAAGCACTTGCCGATTGTTTGAGGTCAAACATAGAAATTCTTTATAGGAAATCACCAAACCAGTCGGCTATACACTTTGCATGAGGAAATGCAAAGAATTTTTCATTAATCCTGTATTGAACTACCTTTCAAAGAAATGAAACATATAATATATGACCGTGGTTTTACTCTTAACATAGCAAAAATTTTATTTCCTGCGCACATATCGACTTTAAATTGAGGAACTGATTTCAACTCTGCAGTCACGCAGCACATAGGGGTAAAGCCTCAAAGCGGAAATTCGCAATGCGGCCTGACGTTTGGGGCGACAAGTTAATCCTTGCCATGTAATCTGACACTTCCCGAGTTGAATAACCTCTTCCCAGTTTTTGTCCGCCCAACCCGCGTTTGCCAGGGAGGCTCTTGCGCATAGTGATGTCTCGCCCACCCCGCCCGGCCCTTGCCATTCTAATCGCCGTCGCGGCGGTCGGTCCGCTTGCGTTGAACATATTCACGCCTTCGATGCCGGGCATGCAGCGCGTCTTTGACGTAAGCTATGGTACGATCCAACTGACAATTACGCTGTACCTCTTCGGCACGGCTGTCGCACAACTCATCTATGGCCCTCTCTCCGACCGCTTTGGCCGCAGGCCCGTGCTCCTGATCGGTCTCTGTCTTTTTCTGCTGGGCAGCATCGCCTCGGCCTTCGCAACCTCGATAATCTGGCTCTTAATCTCCCGAACGCTGCAGGCGGTCGGTGGATGCGCGGGTTTGGTTCTGAGCCGGGCGATCGTAAGGGACATGCATAGCCGCGAAAAATCCGCAAGCATGATTGGCTACATCACCGTCGGCATGGTCGTCGTGCCAATGATTTCTCCCCTCATTGGCGGCGTTCTCGATCAATGGTTCAACTGGCGGGCGGGCTTCCTCTTTGTCACTGCCGCTGGCTTTGTCGTCCTGCTTGCGACGCTCCTGAAACTACCTGAAACCAACTTCGACCTGCGCCCTGTCCCGGGTCTCAGAGGAATGGTGGTCAGCTATAGCGGGCTGCTGAAGTCTCGCGAGTTTCGGCACTACGCTTTTAATGCAGCTTTTACGTCAGGTGCCTTCTTTGCCTTTCTCTCCGGAGGGCCCTTTATCGCCATCGAGCTGATGGCACAGCCAACATCGGTTTACGGGATCTGTTTCGTATTTGTCGCGCTTGGTTATATGTCCGGCAATTTCCTGACCGGCCGTCTGGCGGAGCGCATGGGTACGGATACAATGATCACACTGGGCAGCAGCCTGTCCCTTGCCGGCGCGATTACTATGTGTGTCCTTGCGCTCACAGGCAACATCAACCTGGTTACGATATTCGGTCCGATGACTTTGATCACCTTTGGTAATGGCCTCAGCCTGCCAAGCGCAACAGCGGGAAGCGTGAGCGTAAATCCTAAAATCGCCGGTGCCGCCGCCGGTCTCGCTGGATTTATGCAGATGACGCTCTCCGCCTGCATCACTCTTTTTGTTGGTTACCTGCAGAGTGACAGCGCGCTTCCGATGATCTTCACCATCCTTGCAACCAGTATCATCGCCACTTCGATCCACACGCACGCGCGCATCCGGAAAGCCAAGACCGCACCTCAGACTTAACACGAAGGCTGGCGGGAGTTTCGCCTTTTGATACTTCAGAAGGTGTGGCTGTCAGCTCTGGTATTTGCGGTCCTGGGCGGATGAAGTGCTCCAAAGCTCCTCGCCCGGAAAGGCATCAGCCAGAATGTTCGACAGGCTTGCGAGAACCTCCCGCGCCGTCGTCTGATGAAGTTTTTGATCGCTCGGACCATCAATGAAGTAGAGCTCCACGTGATCTAGATAGCGGATTGTGAAACCACGATCCTGGCTCTGGCTTAAAATGAAGATCTGTATTTCCTCTGCATCGCCATTCATTTGATTTGGCCCAACATAGCGAAAGTTCAAATCACCAGTGCGGTTACGAATTTTCTCGAGATATCGAACGACGGGCAGCATTTTACGATGAACACGCGGCCTTGCCTGAGCGCTCTGGACTGGAGCACGCGCCTCGGTACCGGCCTGGTTGTCCGGTACCTCGCTCCACCAACTCTTGAGAAAGCGCAAGAGCTTCATAACTGTCCCTAAGCTACCGGGTCCAAAACAAGATGCGGTGTGTCGGACCCTCACAAACAGAGTTCCGCGGGTATTAAATCTCATAGGCACACTAAAAGAGATACCAGTACTAAGCCGGAAAGCTGTGTCAAAGGGGTGGCTATTTGCTGTTCTTATTAGTCAATTTGATCATTCGTGGGGTCGCACGGAGGCTATGCTTCTAACTCTTGCGCGGTAAGCGCGTGCGAGTGTAACAAGAGGTAATGGCAGTCCGCCAATCGTCCTGATCCGCCCGCCACGAGGTCGGGACATCACAATCGTTCTTGGAGATAGTTTGTTGGAATCCGCTCGACCGAGGATTGCCATTGTCGGAGGCGGACCAGCGGGCTTAATGGCTGCGCAACGCCTTTCGGCCAAAAACTTCGATGTAGCTCTGTACGAAGCCAAAGCGTCCTTTGGCCGTAAATTTCTTCTGGCAGGTCGGGGCGGCCTGAATCTTACACACTCCGAAGAACCTCAAAAATTCATGGCGCGTTATGGTCCGTCAGCTACTTTCTTTCAAGAAAAGCTCGCACGTTTCTCGCCGGATGACCTTCGGAGCTGGAGCGAAGATCTTGGCATCAAGACCTTCGTCGGCTCCAGTGGCCGTGTCTTCCCCGAGACCTTCAAGGCCTCTCCGCTCCTGCGCGCCTGGCTGAGACGCCTGCAGGAACAAGGCGTCGTCTTACAGCCGGGTTGCAGATGGCAAGGCATAGAAAATCCCCCGCCGCGCGACGCAAAGCCCGGAGACACAAAGCCCGGAGACGCGCCGCTTGAACTCAGAATTCTGGACCGTGAAGGCATCGAATTTACGGTGACTGCGGACGCAATCCTGCTTGCTCTCGGAGGAGCAAGTTGGCCCAGGATGGGATCAGACGGGAAATGGCTCCAGGGCTTTAAGCAGATGGGCGTGCCATGCACAGAGTTCCAGCCAAGCAACTGCGGCTTCAATGTGAGTTGGAGCGACAGCTTCAAGCAGCGTTACGCGGGAACCGCTCTAAAAAATCTTGGCCTGACCGCAGGAAGCATGCATGCCAGGGGTGAGATCATGATCGCCGATTACGGAGTCGAAGGCGGCGGCGTCTATGCTTTAGGTCGGGCTCTTCGCGCCGAACTTCGGGAAACCGCCGAAGCTCGCCTTGTCCTCGATCTCAAACCAGACCTCGACTGCCGCAAAATAGCACAACGCCTCTCAACGCAGCGCAAAAAAGACAGCCTGTCCAGCAGACTGCGTAAATCCATAAGACTTGCACCAGCCGCCGCGGCGCTTTTGCGCGAGTGTCATGCCGGCGCCGATCTCTCTTCGCCGGAGCAGATTGCAGCAGCCGTGAAGGCCGTTCCTGTCGCGCTGACCGGAAGTCAGCCCCTGGAGCGGGCGATTTCTTCCGTGGGAGGCCTGGACCTGGAAAGTGTGAACAATGAGCTCATGGTCAAGAACCTGCCAGGCGTGTTCGTTGCCGGCGAGATGCTGGATTGGGACGCACCGACCGGTGGCTATCTCTTGCAAGGCACCTTTGCAACCGCCGCCTGTGCAGCTGAGGGCATAGAAAACTGGTTGTCGGACCTCTCGCCACACTCAGGGACGTCAGGTTCGCAATAGCCGGGCTCTTCCCTTACCTATGTGTCCTCCGGAGCGCGTCCGTCACACCGTGCGTGCCACATGGGAACTATGTCACTGCAATGTCACAGGATTTTTTGCATCCCGCCATCGTATGGTCACAAACGAGCACTAGTGTCTAGAAATGTTCGATGATCTTTAATCAGACATCCATGTGAATCGACTTGAGCGTCGGGTTCGTCCCACGACGAGCATGACAAAAGGGGGGACTGGCGACTATGCCCACTCTACAGGCCGTTGACCTAGACCACTTCGAAGCTGTTGCCGATGGATCTACGCAATTGTCGCCGACAAACGACTTTGCAGGTGCCGCCGGCGAGGTGAAGGCCAGCCGGCTGCGCGGGTACTTCGCTCTTTGCACTCTCTTTGCAATCGCCGGCCTGGGCTATACCGGACTCTTCCTTATGTTTGATCATCTGGTTGCACTCGCAAAGGGCTAAATCACCCCACGGCCATTTTAGGACTGCAGCCCCAGACCTCAGGTTCTGGCGGTCGCGATGAACTGACGTTCGACTGCGATAGAGCGGCTCTTTTGGTTAATACAAAGCCCATCAAAAATTGAATAAGCCTACAACCTGTTGATTTAGCGCCGTTAACGACCATTGGTCAAGACTGTGATACACTGTAGTCTGTCCTTGTGAGAAGCAGTGTAAACGAGGGTTCGATCGGCGGCACTGGAACAGCAGATATCGTTCTTATCCTGAACGATCGCGGCAGCGGCGAACACTGCCCCGATGCGGGTTCATTGGATCAGCCACTCCAGGCGTATTGCTGTGGCACCGCCCTCTTTACATTGTGACTCGAGCGCTTATCGCTGGGGGAACGATGCAAGCAGAGCAACTACCAACGGAATTGGCCCAGATCTGGGCACGTCAACTCAAACCTTTGAGTTGGGAAGAACGCATCCTGCTGATGAACGAATTTCATGAAAATCTGAAGGAGATGATCCCGGATTTCGGAGAGTTTTGCGAAGTCTTTCCTGCGATCGTTACGGAAACGCTGAACCAGATCGATGAGAGAGAGATCTCCTGCGATGCCCAAGCGCATATCTATGCAAATTCCGCCGATGAAGAGCATCGTCAACTGGCCGGCGCATGGTTCCGCGCGCACAATCTGAGCTCCTGAGTCTATTCGACATCAGATGTCGGCCCAGATCAGCTCAAGGCTTGAGCGGATCGGTGTTCCGTGTTGAAGTTATCGCAACCGGATGAAGGCCGGTTACGCGTTTGCGCCTGAGTTCGTAACGAAGTCTCCGGAGACAAAACAATGCTCGGTCTGATGATGGGCAAGCCCCTTCTGATCTCGTCTATCTTAAAGCATGGCGCCGAGATTTACGGTCAACAGGAGATCGTCTCCCGCGCGGTCGAGGGGAACTTGCACCGCTATAGCTATGGGGAAGCACACCAGCGTGCTCAGCGTCTGGCGAGCGCTCTTGGCAGATTTGGCATAGAGCGTGGTGACCGTATCGCCACGCTGGCATGGAACGGATACCGGCACTTTGAAATCTATTACGCGGTTTCCGGGTTTGGCGCGGTCTGTCATACACTAAACCCGCGGCTCCATCCCTCACAGATCGCCTATATCCTGAACCATGCCGAAGATAAGTACCTCTTCATCGATCTGACCTTCATGCCTTTAATCGAGGCGATAGAAGGACAGCTTGAATCTCTGCGTGGAATCGTCGTGATGACCGATCGTGCGCATATGCCAGAGAGCAAAATCCCGGGTTTGTTGTGTTACGAAGAGCTGCTGGCAGACGCCGCGGACCACTTCGACTGGCCCGAGTTTGACGAAAATTCTGCGTCTTCGCTCTGTTACACCTCGGGCACGACAGGTAACCCCAAAGGAGTTCTCTACAGCCATCGCTCGACTTTGCTGCACTCCATGGCGATTGCCTTGCCGGGCATCATGAATTTTTCCGAGAAAGCTGCGGTTTTGCCGGTTGTTCCGATGTTTCACGTCAACGCCTGGGGTATTCCCTACGCGACCCCTTTCACCGGAACCAAGCTTGTCAATCCGGGACCGAAGCTTGACGGCGACAGCCTTTGGGAGCTCATGGAAACGGAAGGCGTGACGGCATCGGCCGGAGTTCCGACCATCTGGCTGGACCTCCTGAGGGCCATGCGCGAGAGAGGCCGCGCACCGGCGAAATTGGAGTTTGTCGTCATTGGCGGCTCGGCAACGCCGAAATCGATGGTCAAAGACTTCGAAAAAGACTTCGGCGTGGAAGTCAGACAGGGTTGGGGAATGACAGAAACCAGTCCCGTCGGTACGATTAACGTTATCAAGCAGTCCCATCTCGACCTGCCCGACGACGAACGCCATGAAATCCAGATCAAGCAAGGCAGAAAGCTTTTCGGCGTTGACCTTAAAATCGTCGGCGAAAACGGGTCTGCCCTGCCCCATGATGGTCAGGCACAGGGCGAACTGAAAATCAGCGGCCCCTGGGTCTGCAGCGCTTACTTTAAACAAGAAAATGGTGAGGATCAGGGAAACCGCCACGACGAGGAGGGCTGGTTTTCCACGGGAGACGTCGCGACCATCGACCCTGAGGGCTACGTGCAAATCACCGATCGCGTGAAAGACATGATCAAATCAGGTGGTGAGTGGATCAGTTCAATCGATCTGGAGAACGCGGCAACCGGACACCCGGACGTCATGATGGCGGCCGTGATCGGCGTTCATCATGACAAATGGGATGAACGGCCACTCTTGCTGATCGTGCCGAAGGCGGACGCGACACCTGATCAGGATTCGGTTCGAGATTACCTCGCAGGCCAGGTCGCGAAGTGGTGGCTGCCAGACGATATTATATTTGTTGAATCTCTGCCTCTCGGTGCGACCGGCAAGATACTGAAAAACCGTTTGCGCGAAGAATACAAAGACCATCTGAGCGACAGGAATTAGCGGCGAACCGGGCACCCGTCCCACCGAGCTGTTAATTCTCTCCAACGACAATTCGAAAACGGAAAGGCGAGTCACCTCCGCCCGCAACAATCGAGTTCTCACCTGGCTTCAACAGAGTGACATCGCGCGAGAAGTGCTCGCCCAGCGAGACTTCGTTGACCTTTGTCCCCAGTTCGGTCCTAAAATCCCGGATAGCAAAGCCCTTCGCCGTTTTTGCCACTGAAAAATGAACCTTCGCTAACCTATGTGGCTCGCTGTCGTGCAGCGGCAGGTCAATTGTAATGGGCGGCAGGGCTTCATCGCCTATAGGATGCCTCCCAACAAAAAAAGGCAAAACCTGAGGTGTCAGACCCTCCGCAGGCAGAACCGCGGTCACCGCATCGGAGTCGGCAAGGATTTTAACCTGTCCCGTTGCCGGACGGTCGTTCGAGAGGTCATCGACCTTAGGGTCGGTTTTTCTGCGGCCGCCCACAACGACAGAAGCTGCGAAGGCATCGTCCAGCGTGTGCAAGCGTTCGCTCAGCCGCTGCATCAGCTCGAATGCGGTGTCCGCATCCTCACTCACCCGGTGCAGAAAATCGTCGCGCTCGATCGTCTCGACTTCCAGATTCGAGGCCGCTTTGACCGTGGCGCTGCGCGGACGCCCCTCGATAACACCCATCTCGCCAAAGTATTCGCCCGGTCCCACGCGCCCGAGCGCAATGTCACGGCCCTCCAACTCCTTAACGATCTCGACTTCCCCGGATATAACGCGAAATACGCTGTCGCTCAGGCCGCCTTCACGGAACACGATATCTCCGCGTTCAAACCTTTGCTTCGTCATCCTGCACGCCTCTTCTTGCCCCTGGATCTTCTGCTGTGTCTCTTCGGATTCACCGCCCAAAGGAAAACCCGTGTTGCGCTCCAAGTCTATGCTGCTGTTTCGACCCGGCGCACACACTTTGTTGTCATCGATGATATCAGAGCACAAATAGCCCCGTCACTACGCGCTTTGGCGCTCCTTCAGGCTAGCGGAAGCATGTCCTGAAGAGAGGTCAAACCGGTCTCATCCCTCGTTTTCTTCTCTTTCACGAGATCGCGGTAATCCTCCAGTACTTCCTCTGAAATCTCCACGCCCGCTGCAACTGCGCGACGGATGGCGACGCGAAAGGCGCACTTTCGCGAGATCAAGCCAATTGGCGTGTAAGGCGGGAGACAGCCCACCCGTCCTCCACGGATCTCGAACGCAAAAATCTGCAGTTCGGCGGAGAGCAAAGCCCCACGATGCGGGCGATCGAGAAACAAAAGGTTGTCCGAAAATATCCCGGCCACACTCCAGGACTCGCGAGGATCGTCAGCAGGCGCCCCCTTCCATCGGCCACGGACGAGCAGGAACGCCGTGTTGAACCAGTCGGCAGCCAGAGCGTAGCGGCCGTCGCGTCCCGGGATCGTAATGAGGGTGTCAAGCCGCCACTGATCCGCGTAGGCCGCCCGCAATGCGCCCATATCCTGATCCATCGGCTGAGCGGGCTTTGGTTTGCCGGATACATCCAATGCCAGAAATTCGGCGAGCGTTAGGTGGTGGATGAACGTCATAGCTTTGAGTGACGGCAAGAGACGGGGACGAACTTCACGCCACGTTCCGCATCTTCAACTTCATGCCAACGATTTGATAGATGTCCAGACCCGTTATACTGGCCACCTCGCGGAACGGCAGGGACGTCTCCGCCAGCAGAACGGCGGCATGCCGGTAGGGATTCATACGTGCCTTGCTATTCGAGCGATTTGTGCTGCGCTGGCGGCTCCGGCGTTCCTCGGCACGGCGCTCTTCCGCATCCAGACCGCGCTCCTGGGCGGCTTTCAGCGCCGCTTCCCGCCGGGCTTTCTCACGACGGATTTCCTGATCCATCAGATGGGTCGCGGTCGCAAAGCGAGTGGAGAACTCCCGCTCCGCCTCCGTCGATGGGCCTTTTGCTTCCTGCTTCGGTTTTTCCTTCGCGGCCTGAGAGCGCATCGCCGCCGCCTCGTCGAGTGTCAGACCTTTGCGCTCAGCCATGCGTTTTGCCGCGGCCAGGGCATTCTCCCGCTCACCCTCGAATGGGCTCTCGGCCGCAAGCATCAACAGGTTGTGAAACCGGTCTCGCTCGGCATCTGTGAAGGTCTCAGGAATGACGATCTCGCTGTAATTCAGATACGCGCCGTTCTCACGGCAATCCTGCCCACTATACCACCGGCAGCCCCGCACTGCCTACAGCCGCGAACATAAAAACAACCAAATATCATATGTCTACATAACGATTAATTCGTTAATGCGCAGGCCGTAGGTTGGGAACTCCTGTTCCTTGATGGTCTTGACCGCATTTTGGCAGGCTTCAGGTAGGAGAGGTCTCGAAAGCGGGCCTGAAAGTCCGGAGAGAGAGACCGCCTTCCCTTGACGCCTGCCAAAATACGACCCAAGCGGGACGTGGTCCCCAGGCGGCAAGAATATGAGTTCTGGGAACCACGTTCTGGACAGCGTCATGTCGCCCGCCTTTGCGTCAGGGGGTCACGATGCCGTGTGGAATCGTACGGCACCGCTCCACTCCTAACTCATAGCCAGAAAACACAATTTTATCGTCAAGACCGTCAAAGAACAGGCGCTCTCAACCTAGAGGTTTTGGCGCAACCAGGTCTCAGCCTGCGCCCGGGCCTGAGTAAGATCTGCCTGCGTAAGACGCTCTTCAATCTGCCTTAGAGGTTCCGCGACCTGTCGGGCAAAGGTCGTGTCCCTGCGGCTGGCAATGTAATACCAGGTGTAGGCTTCGGTAAGGTTGATCCGACCGTCACTGCCCCGTTCAAAGCGCTTCGCAACCGCTATTTGGGCGAAGATATGCCCCTGATTTGCAGCAGCGAGATACCAGTGCGTCGCGCGAACGGCGTCCGCTGCGACGCCATCTCCTTTTTCATAACGCCGGGCGAGTTCGAACTGAGCGCGCACTTCTTGGCGCTCGGCTGCCGCGCGAAACAATTCGATCGCCTTGGCCAGGTTTCTCTCGACCCCAAGCCCAGCAGCATAATTGGTCGCCAGACTATATTGCGCGGCGGCATTCCCTTGATCGGCAGCCTTCCGGTACCATTCGGATGCCGCGCGATGATCGACCCCGACCGCGAGGCCCATGGCATAGGCGTTGCCTAACGCCGTCTGAGACCGCGCGTCACCTTTATTCGCACTCTCACGCCACTCGGCGACGGCCTGGGCGATATCGCCGCTGTCGTAGGCCGACAAGCCGGCGTAGTAGTCAGCCTGGACTGACCCATTTGCAAAAGCCAGACAAGCGGCCAAGGCTACGACGCGCGAGCGCGAATTGATACACTCACACAGAGTGACGAACGAACCGGATGTACACATAGGCGTTGATCCCAGAACCGACAGATTTCTTCCCGGCGCAGAGAGCCCAGCTGAAAAGCCATCAGCGGGTTAGTGCTTCGTCATCCCTTCGCCGTCCAGATCGAAAAAATCGTCCTCGATCATCTCGTCTGCATCATCGAAAGTAATGACACCACCTTCGTTCGACTGGTGCCGGCGTTCCAATTCACCGATCATACCCTTGGCCTGTATGGCAGCCCACTCCATCTTGGCAGCAGCATTGAAGTAGCCACCCTCGGTGGCCTGCTCCGACATCACGCGCATGCCTGCTTCCAGCATGGTGAACGCGTAGCTGAGCGGCAGAGCCTGTTCACGATCAAACTCAAACCCGTTGGTGGTGTCAAACGCATCGGCGAGCTCAGAAAAAACCCGAAGCATCTGTTCAATATCCTGAGGACCTTCGTCGACGTTCAGCTTTGAGAAATGATCGGCGACGCCGCGGATAATACGTGCGAATACGACACCCTCACGATCCTCTCCTGCTTCGTCTAAACCGTCAGTCTCATCTCCATCGGACATCGCTCTACCTTTTGAAACTCGGCGCTTGTGCGCAACGATCATACATATCTTATAGACTTAAGCGCGATGGAAGTATGACTCAAACAAAACCTCTGAGCTTTGCCAAAGCGCTTAAGCCCTCGATAATTGCACGGCGCGACCGCGGCATGCGATCGTCACAGCAGAGCCGGCGAAGTGTGAACCAGTGTTCTTTTAGACTGAGCATCGTGTCGCGCATTGCCCGCAGGTTCCAGGCAAGCTCGTCCGACATTTCCGGTCCGAAGCTTGACCGCCCGCCGTCACGATCAAAACCGAGATCGCCATAGCGGGAGACTCCTTCATTGGAGCGCGTCCGGAGATAAAGCGAGCGCAGCCAAACACCAGCATCATAAAGCTCCGGCGCGATCAGCTCCTGATCCAAAAGCTGATCCAGGAGGCACTCGTATTTTGCTCTTGCCCCCAGCATAACGATGTTGCCTTGAACAGATACTTCGCGGGTCTCGACCACAATACCACCATGATGATTAGCCCTGCTCCGCGACCCAAAGTCACTCACGGCGAGGACATCAGTGTTTACGTGTTTCTGTCGACTTGCCTTGTTCGAAACCGATTGGTCTCGATCACTATCAAACGACTGTTCGTTGTCACCACTCTTCTTCATAGCTCAGCGCTTACCTCTTGACTTTATTCAATGGACTGGACGGGCCTGGCTTTCACTCTGCGCGGCCATAGAGCCGGTTGAGAACACGCTGCTGCAGGTCTTGCAGATTTCGGTCCCGGGTCAACAAATAGTCCATGAGGTCACAGGCATGCATGACGGTCTTGTGATCCCGACCACCAACGCTTGCTCCGATTTTCGCCAATGACAGCTCAAAGCAGAGCTTGCGCATTAGATACATAGCCAATTGACGCGGACGGGCGATCTTACGGTCCCGTCGTGCGCACAAGAGAAGCGCAAGCGAGATTCCGCTCTCCTCCGCCATGACGCTCAAGATCCGTTCAGGCGTAACAAGAGCTGCGCCTCCCGCGTATCCAACCGAAGGAGAACTCCCCCCGGTCCGAATCGTCGCTCCCCCTTCACTTGAACTGTACCCATCCTGCTCATAGCCACTCATACACTGTCTCCTCTGGTTTAAATCCCTTGTCCGTTACGCGAAGCTCTCTGGCGCGATGGACTTAGTTCCTGTCGCCGCCTCTGCGCCCAGCCTCGCCGGGCGCGCGACGATCCTTTTGCCGAATTTGCAGATATCGGCGCCCGCCGCCGGTGCGCACGGCATCGCCCTTGCCTCTCTGGCCAGCTCTTACTGGATTGACCCGTGTCTCCCGCGGTCTCCGAAGACGACCTGTCCGACGCCTGGCTTGGAATCACGCCCAGAGCGGCTGCCTCGGCGGCTGAGAGCTGCAGCAGACGCCGGATGGCCGTATTGCTCATACCCCGCGACCGGCACTCCAATACGAAGGCTTCGGTCTTGGTCAGGAAAGGTCCGGAAGGCAGCACCGAATCATCATTCACGGCCGGAAACTCCCGAGGGGAGCGGCCGCGGAACGCCTGCCCCAAGAATGATGCCGCAAACCACCGGACCAGAGTTCCAAGCAACGGCAGGCACCGCAGTGCCGGGATTTGCATGTGCAAAGCTGGTCATGGGATTCCCCTCGTTTTTTACTACATATGATAGAATATTTTTGTACCCATTATGTGGAGATTTCACAAGATGAAGTTGTGCCCATTTTGAACATTGTACCCACTTTGGATATGCGCTATAGTTCCGGCATGAGCAATCGCATCAAAGAATTGAGACGCCTGCGCGGCCTCACTCAGGACAACCTTGGAAAGCTGGTGGGCACCGGTCGCTCTCAGATTGTCAAACTTGAGCGCGGCGAACGGCGACTGACGGTCGAATGGATGCGCCGGCTTGCAAGGGCTCTTGAGTGTCACCCGGCAGATCTTCTTCTGGACGAGCCAATGGCAGATGGCTTCAGTGAGACCGAGGCTGACGCTTCATTTGCCTCGGAACGCTCCAGTTCCAGTCAGGATGGACTTTTCGGCCGTCACGTTCAGCCTCTTACGTCCGGGTCTTATGGCATGGATGCAGATTTCGCGCCGCACTCCGGCGAAGCGGCCCCGGCATCGGTTTCCATCCCCGCTGCCGCCAGCCTGCTCCGGGACGTCGAAGTTCGAGGCGTAGCTGTTGGTGGAAACGAAAGTTGCTTTGAATTCAATGGTGAAGTTGTTGATCGCGTCCGCCGCCCTCCCGGAATTGCCGGAGCGTCAAGCGTATTTGCAATCTATGTTGTCGGACAGTCTATGTCGCCGCGCTTTGAAGAGGGTGAAATCGTTTTTGTACACCCCGGCCGTCCGGCCACAAGTGGCTGCGATGTGATTGTGGAGTTACACGGCCACAATGGCGACCCCGGCCAATGCTATATTAAGCGGCTGGTCAAGAAGACACCGACACGCACTGTACTGCAGCAGTTCAATCCGGCGCGGGACGACATCTCCTTCGACAATGACAATATCCGTGCAATGTACCGAATCCTGACCGCTTCGGAACTCCTCGGCGTTTAATTCCCGACCTTAACCGCGATTGCCGTCATCTGAAGCAGCGCATCATGAGATGCGGCCACCTCCTTGTCCATTTTGTATGGAGCAACAAATTGTACCCATTTTGGATCTTTTGTTGAATTCGCCGCAGAAATTTTGCAAACTTCCTTCTAGAAATTTCGCCATTTAATTGTATCCCCAATTCGCAAATGACTGGCGGAATATCGGTAAACAGAGGAAGAGCAAGATGGATGAACTTGAAACCCTCGAGGCGCGCTATGACGCAATGCCACCCGAACTTATGCAGAGGCTTCGTAACGGGAACGCAGATGCACTTTCTGCTCGCCACAACGCGCTGAAGGGGGAGATTGTCTTTGCCCGCAGAATGTTCCGGGCAAATCAACGTGCCCGCAGAAGCAATCGGCCTATCGACCGGGCCACGCGCCGGCAATACGAAGACGATTGCCGTCATTGGTGGCACCGTTACCGGAAGGCCCAGACATCCGCGGCTCAAGTCCGCAGTCTGCAGGCGCTTGAGAGTTTGAACAAATCGCTAAGACTGCGATAGATCGGCCGCTATAAGATTGGGATTTCGGAAGGTTCTGTCTGGGGTCCCCAGAACCACCCTCGACGGCTCTATGTTGGGATATTGGCCAGTTCGGGGTGCGGACCGAAAACATAAGGGAAGACGGCCAGCACATCCTCGAGAGTTTCGCCGTGACCAAGAACTCTGGAATCCGCGTCGATTGCGCAGTAGACCGCACCGATTTTGCCAAATGCGCAGAGAATCCGCTCGCCCTCGGTGTCCAGAATGGCAACAACCTGCTCGCCTGCATCTGTCGCGAGAGGCACACAATGGCCCGCCAATCCGAGTGCGATCATCTTATCGCCCATCGCCGTCAAGCGCTCCACTTCCAGTTCAGAAAGCGACGCCGGGTCGGCACTCACCACTTCTGGCTGTTTCGGCAAAGGGCTTTTCAGCATAACTGACATGTTGCGTATCCTGCGGTTTCGCGTGGAGAAGCAAGTCTGACAGCGATCTATGACCGAAAGGTAAATAGGATTTTATATAAATTTTTCGCAATTCCCGCGAATCATCATCTCTCGGCAATTTTTCACTCAAAAAATATTTTCTATCAATGCTTTAAATCCCATTTCCCACTAAAGACCCCGGAAAAACACGACACTTCCGGTTGTCAGCTGACGCGACATCATCCGCCATATGGTTTAGTCGTCAACAATCCTTGTGCTTTGAGTGTCCTCAATCACTGCGGCCAGCAACCAATGCCAATGGCCAATGGCAATGACCACTGCACAGGACGCCCCGAAAGCCCAAGTGCGAACCGGATCGCAGGTCTCTATCGATTGATTCCGTCACGTCATCACCCCATTTCAATACTGTTGTCGATTACGGCTGTTTAGCGTCTGCAGACGCAACCAAGATACCGGGAGTTCGAATGACACCTGCATTTGCCCCTCTAAGCCGACGCAGCCTACTCAAACATACCGGGCGCTTTGTGGTCGGCTCTGCCGCCCTGACAGCCGGTCTACAGGCCTCGGCGAACGCAGCGGCGGCTACTCCGCGACAACCCTTAGGCCCCTTTTATCCGGACAAATTGCCACTCGACAGTGACAACGATCTGCTGTTCGTCGCGGACAGGCCAGGCCAGGCTCTCGGCCAACCTACGCACATTTTTGGCCAGGTACGGTTCCCGGATGGCACTCCGGTTGAAGACGCCGCGGTCGAGATCTGGCAGTGCGATTCCTACGGCCGCTACATCCATAGTCGCGATGCGAGCCGCGGGCGGCGGGATAAAAACTTTCAGGGATTTGGGCGGGCAATTGCGGATAACGAAGGCCGGTACCGTTTTAGAACCATCCGGCCAGTCGCTTATCCCGGCCGTACGCCCCACATTCACTTTCTGATCCGCAAGGACAACATCGATCGCCTCGTGACGCAGATGTACGTTGAAGGCGAGGCCCAGAATCGGCGAGACGGCCTTTTGAATCGGGTTTCGGATCCTCTTCTGCGCAAGGCGTTGATCGTTCCACTCACACCGAGCCCTGAACTCGGTGAAAATGCGCTCAGCGGGCGCTTTGACATCACTGTCACTTAGCGGGCAACTGGTCCGGCCGAAGATTCGATGTCGTCAATCTCAATCTTCCAAGGATCTCCGGATGAGACAACGGCACTAATGCAGTGTCAAAAGCGCTTCCGTATGCCGCCATTCACCCCGTTTAAAGAGTTCGCGGGAACCGACCGTGACGGATACGAGCGGGCCGTCTAGATTTTCCTTCCAGAATTTCAAAAACCGCTGCAACTCCGGATACTCTGGCACTAAATCATACTCCTGCCAGACGTAGCTTTGCAGCAATTCAAGGTGATCCGGCATACGATAGATAATCTCCGCTGTTGCCAATGTGTAACCTGCAAGTTGACGCTCGATAATCGTTGTTTTCATAAAATGAACACGATCTCCTAGATTACAGACGTTACGCACCTGAAAGGCTAAATCATAATTTTATATAAATGCAATATAATATCATTACTTTCCAATACTGGCAGCCAGAAGCGCCGAGTGCTGACAATGATGGGAAGAATTGAGCTTAAGGATGGAAGCTTCGCGTTGCGGACCGCCAGGCCTCATAAGCCCATGGCAAGCCGCATCCGCTTTGTACGATGACGCCCAAGCTGTCTGATGCAAGCTCAAAGACTTAAGAAAACAGGGGTCTAGGAAACCGGTCTCTCATCTGGGCCCCCGCAGCCCTCCATGCCTAGAGCCGTGAGCGGCAGAACCATGAGCCGCGGCACCTCCCTTGATCGGATCAGGAGCCTCAGCACCAAAGGATCCGGGATTTTACGCCGCTTTATCGCAGCCGGCGCTGCGGTCGATGTATTCCAAAATCCGGTCCAGCCGGACCTCAAGCGCGCGGTGCTGATGGGCTGTGTCGTCATGAATCGCCCGCAACCGCGAACTGACGCGCTCAAGGCGTTTTTCAAGCAGGGTAACGCGCCACCACATGAAAGCGGTCACCACAACAAAGGCGACAAGCAAAATCCAATCGAACATATTCGGCTCCAAAACGAAATTCCGATGCCACTCTGACTTCTACGGGCATCGTAAAAGCACGCCGAGAAACACAATCAACTGCCATTTATGTAAGCAACTCGCATGCCAGTTTATTTTTTCTTTAAAATTCATGAGCTTATTAATTTATCATACCTATACTAACAAAATTATGTAAACTCTGTCGACAAAGAAACAAGGAATGCTTCAACTATTACTTGTCTATATATCAACAACTTAAATACGTTCACCGTCTTCAGTCACAGAATTTAACTGTAAAGGCCTTCGACGTACGGCTCTGCAACGATCATTCAACAGCAAACAGCGGTTGGCGGGATATTGTGCTTTCTGTGAGCTCACTGATGTTGTAGCCAGTTGTCATCAATAGCCGTGATGTAGCTTCATAACGCCAAGTGCCGCAGAAACCGATGAATCTCTATCTAAAAGTCTTCCTCGCCATGTCGCTGCCCTTCGCTGCAATGACCGGATTCATTGTTTCCAAAGACGCGGGCGTCGCCGGCGGAATTGCGACCGGGATTGCCGGTGGCGCCGCGTTTGGTGCTTTGGCTTCCATTATCCTGGTCACGCTGCACAATCACGCCATCGCACGCCTGCCCTTTCCCCCGGAAGACAAGAACAATTCCGTCAAACAGATGAAAAGCATTTTCGTTGATTGGGATTACGAGACAGCCTTTACCCGTTGTGGCCAAGTCATCACAGACTACGGTTGCCGCCAGATCCAACCAGATCCGGGGCACGGCACGATCATCTCGAAATCGAAAATGGATCTTTTTGCGGCCTTGCAGGCCATCGGGATGCGCGTCATCGAACATGAGCCGGGGCACTGCGAAATCCAGATCGTCAGCCGTCCTAAAATGCCGACAACGCTCTTGGACTACGGCAAGAACCTCAAAAACGTCGAGGAGCTTGCCCGCCGCCTGCGAAAGTACGATGAAGAAGACCGGAACTGAGGGATCGCGAAAGTCTCTGGTCCTGCTCTCACGGCCTAAAATCAGCGCGAGAGCAGGCTTTTAGAGCGACGCCTCAGCGATAATAGATATGCTTACCGATCTGCACGGTCCGCTCGCGCTTTACACGCCAAGGCACGTCGATATTCGAAGAGTGAAAAAAGAGGCCACCTTTCGTGGGGTCATACGGCAGTTCCGTCAATAGGGCCGGCGCAAGTTCACGTGCTGTCGCCCAGGGCCCGGCTTCCGTCGGTCTGTCGCTCTTGCCATCGCACCACCAGGAAAACTGGCAGGGTGGGGTCTCCCCGCCCTGTTTCACCACGCCGCAGACGCTTCCTGGAAATTCATCGTGGGCAACCCGGTTTAGGACAACTGCGCCGACGGCAATCATGCCATCAGCGCCTTCCGCCTTGGCTTCCCAGTACATTGCCAGCGCGAGACAGCGCTCTTCCGCGGAAAGTTCGCTCTCCGCCATCGCCGGCGCTCCCGCACTTGCCGCTGCGCCGAATCCAAAAAAGATCGCGGCCGACACTAAACGATGCATAAAAATCCCCTCCCCACAGCAGTGCGTCCAGCGCAGCACCTCTGGATAGGCTACAGCTGTAAGGAGAGTTTAACCAGAGGCGGAATTTATCGACAGACTATCGTCGCATTGATTTGTGAACCCGATATCGGACCCTGAACCTGGCAATTGTTGATTGCCTGGCGAATTTCGCGCTGATCAAACCCTGCCTGGGAATGGACCGGCCCAGGCGCGAGCAACGTCCCGAGCGCCACGACCCAAACACCCAGCGCTAATGCAGCGACAAGAACGCGATCGAAAGTCTTCATGGCAAAATACCCTTTTCCTGACCCGTCATGATGCAGGCGTCTAGTTTGGCAGATAGCGCAACGCAAAAACACGCCCCAGCCATTTTCTAGGCCGGAGAAACATATATCTGCTCTCTCGCTGGACGAGCACTGTGGCGCGCTCTTAGCGTTAAGTCGTCACGAGACCGGAAAATATCAAGAAGATGAGGAGCGTTTTCGCGCGCGGATGAGCCGCACAAACCGAGTCAACGAAGCCTCCGCCGGAGCATTCTCGTAAGAAGCGCCCCGCGCCCCTGTCGGGAGGATTACCTTCGGACTTTCGGAATCGTCACCGGGTTCTTTGGATAAGCGCAAATCCTTGAAAGCCCGCAAATCGATTTCCCGCCGTCCGGACGTGGCTGCGGCGGCTTCATTTGCGAGTTCGACCTGCTTGTCACTCTCTGCCGCGGTTTTGTCATCCGGCGTTTTTGCCGAGCCCTCAGGCAAGATCGGATGCGTCAGAAGGATTGCTTCGTCTTCGCTCTCCGGTTCGGTGCGCCACTCGGCAGGCTCCGTAAGCAATGCGTCTTCGGCGTCAGCATCATCATCGGTATCTTCCACCGCTCCTTGGGCGTCGGAGACTTTCGAAACAGCACCACCCTCCTTGAGAGGCGGCATCAGCAGGGACTCGGAAGTCCTCTCCATGGCCTTCATCTCGCGCCTCAAATCCTGGCTCATTGCCGGTTGCGCATCGTCACGCTGCTGTTCTTCTGTGTCTGAGGCTTTGCTGTCCGCGTGCTGGAACGCAGGAAAGTCACCGGCAACAACATTCGGATTCACCTCCGGGCCATCAGCGGCCCCCCCAGCCGGCGCGGAAACAACATTGCCCTCCCGCAGGTCCGAAGCTGGTATGTCCGAGCCTGTCTTGTCCGAGGCAGGCGAATCTGAAACAGGCCGGTCAATACGCGCGCCCCGGTCCAGCAGAAGGTCGTCAACCGAACGCTGAAAGCCCGTAATCTGGCCAGCCCATTCGCGGCTCAGACGTTCCATATGAGTTTCGACAAGGCCACGTAATAAATCCGATGCCTGCGTCTGCGCCTCGTCCTGCCGGGCCGCCAGCGCATCCAGAGATTTGCGCATCTCCAGCAATCGCGCATCAAGACCTTCCAGTGCAGCACTTTGCTCCTGTTCACCGGAAGGCGCGGCAATGCGAGGCTCCGCCGCCATCTTGTCGACACGCTGTCCAAGGTCCTGCATCAACCCGGAAAGCCGCTCAAGCTCATTGCCCAATGGCGCGATCATTTTCCAGGTCGCATTGACCAACTCTTCAGAACCTCTGGTGTTTTCAGGCTCGGCGTCTCTCCGGTCGGCGGCGAGCAAGGCAACCCGCTCTTCGAAGTCTTCCATCTTGGTGAGGAGCTTCGCCTCAAGCTCGGACCCGAAACTTTTCGCCAATTCTTCGAGGGTTTTGTGGAGATCGGTGGTGTTGTCTGCCGCACCAGCTTCAGTCCCGCCTGCAGAAGCCTGATCCACCATCGCAAGCTTCATCTGCTGAAGCTCTGTCTCAATGATTTTACGGTGCTGTTGCTCGCTTTCCTGCGTCGCAATCAAGCGCTCAACCAGCTCAAAAAGGCGCCGGTTTTCCTCTCGCACGCTTTGAGCTTCGGAATTCTCGTCACTGACATTAGTGCCGTCACACTTTTCCGTAACGTCGTTACCCAATTCTCTATTCCCTAAATCTGGTCGCTACGGCAACAAACAGGCCCAAGTCATACGCTGCCAGGGCTTGAACGCCGAGAGTCAAAATAAGGGCTCAACAGCGTCAAAAATACGGCTTAACCGCAATCAGCGCGTCAGGCCCCCAAAAGTAAACGACGCCGTCGAACGGATGACCGGGAACCCGGGACTCCAGAAACCCCGAGACGGTCAGAAACCTAGCTCTAACCGCTATCCTACACTGGTCTCGACCTCAGTTCGAGCCCCACAGGATATCGAAGCCCGTTTTCCGCCCATCCCCCGCGGCAGATTGGGCCTCAATCAGCACCCTGCGGCTGAAAACGGTCCGCAACGGCCCAATCGTGATCGGGGTAGCGTTGCCTGAGCCGCTTGGTAAACTTCGCCAGGGCCGAGGGCGGCAGCATAATCAGCTTGCTGGGCTCACCATCGCAGCGAATGACAAACTCATGATTCTTCTCGGCATCCATCTCAACCTCCACGAACAAGAGAGTCATGAAGGAGTAAAAGCAACATTCGCGCCAATTCCAACAAACAAACAATATCAGATCACTAAACACTTACGATCACATCGCTTACATACCACTGTAAGAATTTCCGACGTATATTCATACTTAATGCAAATACCTGTAATAATTTTCGACAACGCATGAATATTTGCTGAAATCCGAGTTCGCTGAAGCCCTCCATGAGCAGCAGTAAGCAATAGTGCGAAGTAGAGCCGCACGCTAGAATAGCGGTATCAAAAACCGCAGCAGGAATCAGTTCCAGTGCCAAGCGCAGCAGATGTCATCATTATCGGATCCGGCGTCATTGGTGCCGCGACCGCTTTTGAACTCGCCAAGACCGGCTTTAGAACACTCACGGTCGATCGGAATGCCGCCGCCGGGCACGGTTCAACCAGTGGATCCTGTGCGATCATTCGCATGCACTACTCGACCCTCGCAGGCACCGCCTTCGCCTACGAAGGCTATTTCTACTGGCGGGACTGGGCAGACTACCTGGAGACCGCGGATCCCAAAGGTTTAGCGACTTTCAAGGAAACCGGCTGCCTGGTCATGGCAACGGAAGCAAATGGTTACCTGGAGAAGCACAAAGCCATTTCGCGCGAGATCGAGTGTCCTTTCGAAGAGTGGGATGCCGCAAGGATCCTGCAACAGATACCGGGGTATAGCCTCGAGCGTTTCGCACCCGCCAAAACCAAGGACGATCCCAATTTCGGGATGCCAAGCGGCGGAGCGATCACGAGCGGGGTATTCTGGCCGACAGCCGGCTACGTTACCGACCCGGCGCTCTCCGCCCAGAACCTCGCCTTCGCCGCCCAATCAAAGGGATCGCTGTTTCGTCATAATGCTGAGGTCAGTCGGGTTTTGACGGCGAATGGCCGTGTGAAAGGCGTGCAGCTCGCATCGGGCGAAGAAATCCATGCCCCGGTCGTGGTGAACGTGGCGGGCCCGGCCTCGTCCAGGATAAACGCCATGGCCGGTGTCCTGGAAGATATGACGATCAGCACGAGAGCGCTACGCCAGGAAGTGGTCCACGTTCCGGCGCCCCCGGGGCTTGATTTTGACTCCAGCGGTATCGTGATATCCGACAGCGACATTGCCTGTTACATCCGTCCTGAACATGGCAATAACATCCTTGTCGGCAGCGAAGACCCACCCTGTGACGACCACATATGGGTTAAGGACGACACGGACTTCAATCGTGACTTTACAGATCAGTGGACGACGCAGGCGATGCGCTACGCCCAGCGTCTGCCGTCACTCGGAATTCCCAGCCGTCCGCGCGGCGTTGTCGATCTCTATGACGTTTCGGACGATTGGATTCCGATTTACGACAAGTCGTCCCTGCCCGGCTTCTATATGGCCTGCGGTTCCAGCGGCAATCAGTACAAGAACGCCCCCATTGCCGGCAAGATGATGGCGGCGCTGATTAGCTACTGTGAAAACGGGGGCGACCACGACAGCACGCCGCTGCAATTCACTCTGCCGCGGATTGGCAGGAGTATTGACGTTGGATTCTACTCGCGGAACCGGGAAATCAACAGCGAATCCAGCTTTTCAGTCCTCGGCTAGCGAAATCTCATAGTTCCGCAGGAAAATCCGGTTTCCGCTAATGCGATCGCGGCTTGAGTTTCAGATACTGGTAGCGATCACCGGAAGTCACCGTCACCCCAACTACGTCGGTACCGCGCAAGATCTTTAGTGGAACCTCGGCACCGGGCAGGCCCTGGCTCCAGACTTTGCGAAACAGCCCTGCCATATCGGGCACGGCCTCGCCATCCACTTCAAGCAACACATCACCGGGCTCTAGCCCCGCCTGTGACGCAGGACCATCGGGCGTCACGCTGGTGACGATCACCCGGCCGTAGGATTCTGTCGTCAGCATGCCGAGCCAGGGCCGCCGGGGTGTCGAGGCGCGGCCCGATTCCAGCAGATCCGCAAAAATCGGCTTCAGCAGATTGATCGGCACAAACATATTGCCCGGCAAAGCGCCGTTTGCTTCCACAGCATCGTTAACGATCAAAGAGCCGATACCGACCAGCTCCCCGGAAGGATTGACCAGGGCCGCGCCGCCCCAATTGGGATGGGGAGGAACGGTGTAGATCGCATTGTCGAGCAGGTATTCCCAGTAGCCGGCAAACTCTCTGCGCGACGCAATGACCGCGCCAAGCGTGCTTGAAATACCACCGTGACCGATAACAAGAACGCGGTCTTCTTCCGCCAGTGCAGCGGAATCCCCCAGCTTGACATGACCGCTGCCGAGCGGCCTGGATGCCCTTACGAGGCCAAATCCCGTCGCATGGTCATAGGCCAGAATTTCTGCGGAGACTTCATCACCGTCCGCCGCAAACAAAGAGACCGACTGTGCTTCGAGGATAAGATATCCGATGGTCAGCACCAGACCGCTGTCATCGATGACGACGCCATTGCCTTCACGCACCTGCCCGAGAGATGCCGCCGTGCGCGCGTCACCCGGAACTTCCGCGCGCAGACGCACGACCGACGACAAAACACCGTCCATCCGCTGTTGCGCAAAGGCTTCCACGGCGAGAAACATCGCCATGAGCGCGAGAACGAAAGACACGCTCAGAGTTCGGCAGAAAAGAAGCGGTATTTTCGAACTCAGAGCCATTGCGGCATTACTACCGGCATCAGGCTTGCGGGATCTAACACCTCCCGCGTTCAGTTGGGCACTCCGTGTTACATTGCTCCGCATGCTCGGTCTCCTCGTTCGCTTTGCCTCCGGAACCCGCCCTAGCTTAACAGCTGCGAAGCGAAGCCGTCGCTTCACAGTCTCGTTTTCTTCTTACAGGCTAACGGCCCCATCTATGAAATGGTGCCGCCGCCAGGTCTTTCCAAACACAAGCGCGAGATAAATTCACGCGGCAGGACGCACCGCATTCGCGGCCAGACCGTCATGCATCTCCAACAGCCGCTGGCGCCACGCCTTTACCGCATCTTCACTCGGCAGAACTTCAAACGACGAAGAACAGCGCGCCCACTGGAAGGCGCCGAAAACGATGTAGTCCGCAAAGGTAGGTGTCTCTCCCCCGAGAAAAGCCTGGGCCTCCAATGTCGCCCGCAGGGGCGCAAGACCTTTGCCGAGATTCGCAAGGTGCGTGTCGCGATCCTCGCACACCGCTTCCAGGCTGGTTTTCAGCATCTTCTCCCGGCTGGTGCGGAAATAGTCTTTATCCTTTTCATGAAGCCCGGCATGCACATCGGTCAGGATGAGACGCATCAGAAGCGGATGCAGAACACGCTCGGTCCAGAACTTCAAAAACAGACTGGCCGAACGCGCGCCCTCACCGGGAAACAAAACCGGAGCCTCCGGATAGGCTTCATCGAGATAAGCTGCTATTTCCCAGGAATCGTGCAGGTGGCGTCCGGCGTCTTCAAGTACCGGCACCGAGCCCTGCCCGGACGCAGCGATACGTTCTTTTTCGGTGAAGCGCCAGGGCAAGGCCTCATAAGCGAGGCCTTTGTGCGCCAAGGCCATTTTGATCCGCCAGCAGTACGGGCTGAAGCGGTGGTCGTCCTGCGCGCCTGCGAGATCATAGAGCGTTATCGTCATGAACCTGTGTTTTCCTTCAAGTCTTGTGTATTCGAAGATTGCGGAAGCATTATGACAGTATACCGGAAACCCCATCGTAGAGCAGCTTCAGGCCCGTCAGGAAGAGGAAGCTGTAACAGAGATTGTAAAACAGCTTCTCGGGAATGCGGGTATGGAGCCAGATACCGCTGACGATCCCCACGAGAGCAAGCGGCAGAATGACCAGCGACGTCATGAGGTTTTCGGAGGAAAACTGACCGAGCCAGGCGTAAGGAACCAGTTTCACGTAGTTGATGATGGTGAAAAAGATCACTGTCGTCGCCTGGAAGACGGTCTTATCAAGCTTGAGCGGCAGCAGATAAACATTCAGCGGCGCGCCGCCGGAATGCGCGGCAAAGCTGGTGAAACCGGCGATCACCGACCAAAAACCGCCCCGTACAACGCTGGGGGCTTTAGCCGGGTGTGCGCCATTTCTTCGTTTGAGCCAGTAGTTCCCGCTGAAACCGAGGGCGACCATGCTGATTAAAAGCTTGATCGTATGTTCGTCCAGGTACTTGAAGCTCGCCGTTCCAATAGCAATGCCGACGATGGCCCCGCAGATAATGATTTTGGCGGTCGCTTTGTCCCACTTACCACGAAAGGTCCAGAGGCCGATCAGATCCATGAAGATCAGGATCGGCAGCAAAACCGCCGCCGCCTGTACTGGAGAAATAGCGAGCGAAAGCAAGGGCACGGCAGCCACGCCCAATCCCCCGCCAAAACCGCCTTTCGAGATTCCCATGATCATCAGCGCAGGCACTGCCACCAGATAGAACAGAGGGTCTTCAATCACGGGGCGTTCTCTTCACAGGCTCTTCAACGCGCAGGCGCGGCGTTCTCATCATCAACCAGGCTTATTCTCGACTATGGAGCGGATTTGGGACCTTGGTGCAAAGGGACCGGGGTGTGATTTCCGTATGACACTTCCCCACATCTTGTATGATTCTTTCGTGAAAGACACAAAAAGTAAGAGCATCAAATTGCGAATCGCGTTAGCCTCGAATTTGTAAGGTACTGCTGTCCAAGGAAGATTGCCAAATCTTATGAACCCATCGCGGGCTTACAGAACGACGCGATTATCCGTCCAGCAAGGTCTGCCGGACAAAACCGGCCCCGAGCACTTCCCAGACTCTGACAACTTGCCGGGTTGGGCGCCGCGAACGGGCAGTCCCGGTTATAGACTTCAGACGGACAGCAGCCCGGAAACCGGATCGATCCTCACCACAAGGTTTCCAAATGATGCGCCTCCCTTCGCGGAGGCGTTTGTCGTTTTAACACCCCGTGGTTCGTTCCTGAGATCGCTTCTTGAACATCAGTTGGACCGGACCACCTATTCGTTCCCAAAAACGGAGACCCTTTATGGCCAAGCGTTCCTCGCGCAAAGTTTCCCGCAACGACAACAACGTTCGTCCGCTATATCCGGAGCAGACCGGCTGGTCACCGCTGGATAATCCGCAACGAGACAAAAGCTATCTGCGCAAGGTCCGCCCCTACAACGACAATCAGGCCGCGTTGCTTGAAGCCATAGACACCCGAAATATGATCCTGGCGCTCGGCCCTGCCGGCACGGGGAAAACCTATCTGGCAATCGCCAAAGCCGTTGAAGCTCTTGAAAAAGGCGCAGTCGGTAAGATCATGCTCTCACGGCCTGCGGTCGAGGCCGGCGAGAATCTGGGATACCTCCCGGGTGACCTCGAAGATAAGCTCGCGCCATATCTCCGGCCCCTCTATGACGCCTTGAATGACCGGCTGGGGGCGAAACAGCTCAAATCAATGCTCAACGACGGCTCGATCGAGATCGCGCCGGTCGCCTATATGCGCGGCAGAACGCTGAACAACGCCTTCGTGGTGATCGACGAAGCGCAGAACTGCACCTTTGTCCAAATCAAGATGCTGCTGACACGGCTGGGCTGGCACTCGACGATGGTCCTGACCGGCGACCCCGACCAGAGCGACCTGCTGCCCGGTATCTCGGGGCTGTCGGAAATCGCCCAGAAGCTGGAACCCCTGGACGACATTTCGGTGGTGCGCCTGAAAGACGAGGATATCGTGCGTCATCCGCTGGTCGCCAGCATGCTGTCCGTCCTCTAACGCGCGAAAACCTACCTAGCCCCGGCGGGGCGCGCGGCACGACGAAGCCGTCGGCAGCGCCGGGGATCGGGATAAGGCACGGCGCTGATCAGGGACTTGGTGTAACTGTGCTGAGGATCGCTGAAGACCCTGTGGGTCGGCCCCGTCTCCAGAATTTCGCCCGCATACATCACAGCGACTTCATCGGTAATATGGCGCACAACCGAGAGATCATGGCTGATGAAAAGAAACGTCAGCCCGCGTCGCGTTTGCAGATCCATGATCAGGTTCAGAACCTGGGCCTGCACTGAGACGTCGAGCGCGGAAACCGGTTCGTCGGCGACGATCAGGCTGGGCTCGGTGATCAAAGCACGGGCGATAGCCACCCGCTGACGCTGGCCACCGGAGAATTCATGCGGGTAGCGATCCGCGTCGGTGGGTTTAAGACCGACCGAGTTCAGGGTTTCTTCGACCCGCTCCCGTCGCTCGGACCGGCTCACATTCGGCAGCAGAACTTCCAGCGGTTCCGCAACGATCCGTTCGACTTTAAAGCGCGGGTCGAGCGACCCATAAGGATCCTGAAACACCATTTGGAATTTTCGGCGTAGAGACCGAAGCTCCCTGGCCGGAAGATCAAAAATATCCTGCCCTTCGAGCAGAACGCGCCCGGAGGCCGGCTGCTCCAGACCCATCACCGTGCGGGCCAAGGTCGACTTGCCGCAGCCGGACTCCCCGACGATCCCGAAACTCTTGCCCTGCTCGATAGAAAAGCTCACACAGTTGACCGCGCGAAACCGAGATGGCGGTCCAAAGAGGCTCTCACGGGGAAGCCTGTACTCGCGAACCAGATCCTCGACCTGTAAGAGGGGTTGGCTTCCGGCAGGCATCACTGATCGACCTCCCCGCGCGCGATATTGAAACAGGCCGCGCCGTGACGATGCCCCAACGCCTCCATCTGCGGCACCGATCGATGACAAACATCCGTCGCAAACCCGCAGCGTGTCACGAAAGGACAGCCTGCCGGCCGCGAGAGCGCGTCCGGCACCCGCCCCGGGATCGTTGACAGCGGGGTGCGCGTCGCCGCGCCGTCGGAACTATGGCTTGGCATGGCGGCAAAGAGGCCGCGCGTGTAAGGATGCGCCATACGTCGGAACACTTCGTCAGTCGGGCCGTCCTCGACCACCCTGCCCGCATACATCACTGCCATCGTATCTGTGGTCTCCGCCACCACACCGAGGTCATGGGTGATCAGCACGAGCCCCATGTCAAATTCATCTATGATGTCCGCGAGCAGATCCAGAATCTGTGCCTGGACCGTAACATCCAGTGCCGTCGTGGGTTCGTCCGCGACCAGAATGTCCGGCCCGCAGGCCAACGCCATCGCGATCACCACCCGCTGCCGTTGGCCGCCGGAAAGCTGGTGCGGAAAGAGGCCGAGCGGAAAACGCGCGGCCGGCAATCCGACCCGGGCCAGACTCTGTGCCGCGCGGGTCTCTGCCTCATGACGCGTCAGCCCGAGATGTAAGCGCAGCCCCTCCCCGACCTGCCGCCCGATCGGGACAACCGGGTTCAATGCCGTCATGGGTTCCTGGAACACCATGGCCATCTTGCGGCCGCGCAGATGGCAAAGTCGGTCCTCTTCGGCCCTAAGAAGATCCTCCCCGTCAACAAAGATCGCGCCCCGCGCGCGCATCCCCTGCGGCAAAAGCCCCATGATCGCCAGCGCGGTCATGGATTTGCCGCATCCGGATTCTCCCACGAGGCCGAGGCATTGACCTTTTGAAAGCGAGAGGTTGACCTCATTGAGCAGACGATAAGTCCCCTCCGGTCCTTCCAGCTCCACGCAGAGATTTTCGATCGACAGGAGAGTCATAGCTATCTCTCGCGCCTCAGGCGGGGATCAAGAACATCGCGCAAACCGTCGCCGAAGAGATTGAGTCCCAACACGGTGAGTGCAATCGCGAACCCCGGAAAGACTGCCAGCTGCGGCGCCAGAAACATCAGGGTCTGGGCTTCGTTCAACATCTTGCCCCAGCTTGGCTGAGGCGGTTGCGTGCCAAGCCCCAGATAGCTCAGTCCCGCCTCGGCGAGGATCGCCAGGGCAAACTGGATCGTGATCTGGACGATCAGCACAGAAGAAATGTTCGGCAGAATATGCTCGATCGAAATCCGCACAGGTCCTTTGCCCGCCACGCGCGCGGCCAGAATGAACTCCCGTTTCCAGACCACCAGGGCCGCGCCGCGGGTCAAACGCGCAAAGACCGGGATATTGAAGATGCCAATGGCGATAATGGAATTGATGGCACCGGGGCCGGCCAAGGCCGTGATCATCACCGCGGACAACAGAGCGGGGAAGGCAAAGGCAAAATCGTTGGCCCGCATCAGGATCTCGTCCAGCCAACCCTGACGCGCCGCCGCGATCGCGCCCAGGGGCACACCGATTCCGACACCCAGCCCGACCGCCACAATCGCCACGGCGACGGAATTGACCGCTCCCGCCATCAACAGAGACACAAGGTCTCTGCCGAACTGGTCAGTGCCCAGCCAATGCGCAGAGGAGATGCCCTGAAAGCGGCGTGCCACGACGATCTCTTCGACCGGATAGGGTGTCCAAATCAAGGCAAGGGCGGCGAGTGCGACAAACAGCAGGGTAATGACGCCACCAATCACGAAACCGCGGTTGCGCAATCCCATACGCCAGATCTCGGCAAACCCCTCAGACATGGCCGCCGCCGCTGCGCAGCCTAGGGTCCAGAACCGCGTATCCTACATCAACCAGGAAATTGACCAGGACGACCGAACCCGCCAGCAAGACCACAAGGTCTTTGACCACGATCAGATCGCGTTGCGCAATTGCCTGGAACAGCAAGCGCCCGAGGCCCGGCAAATAGAAAACATTTTCGATGATGATGGTCCCCGCCAGCAAAAACGAGAACTGCAGCCCCAGGATTGTGATCACCGGGATCAGGGCGTTGCGCACCGCGTGCCGCCACAAGGCCGCGTTGCGCGAAAGTCCCTTAGCCCTGGCGGTACGTACGAAGTCTTCCTGCAGCACTTCCAGCACCGAGGAACGCGTCACCCGGGTCAGGATCGCGGCCTGAGGCAGCGCCAGAGCGAAGGCGGGCAACAGTAGCGACTGAACCGCCGGCCAAAAACCGGCATCCCAACCCGCGAAGCCACCGGCAGGAACCCACTGCAGAGTGACGGAAAAAAGTAGAATCAGCAGGATGGCAAACCAGAAATTCGGAATTGCAATCCCGAACTGCGCGGCACCGGTCAAGGCGATGTCGAGTGTCTTGTTGTGGCGGGATGCCGCGATGACGCCCAGCGGAATGGCAATCATCGTCGAGAGGGCCAAGGCCATGACCGCCAATGGCAGACTCACCACCACACGTTCGCCAATCAGCTCCGAAACCGGCACATCGTAAGTGTAGCTGCGGCCTAGTTCTCCGGTCACCAGGCCACCAACCCACTGGAAGAAACGCAACCAAGCGGGCTGATCCAATCCCATCTCTGCCCGCAGAGCCGCCAAGGTATCGGGCTGCGCCGACACGCCGAGCATCACCAGAGCCGGATCGCCAGGCAGAATTTCCAGAACCGAAAACACGACGACGGCGGCCACCAGCAGGGTCGCCACCAGCATGATCAGGCGTTTAACCAGAAACAGGGTCATCGACGGCCGGCGAAGTCTTCACGGCAAGATTGACGCATTCAACGCAATCCCTTGTTTCGAGGGTATCACTTTTCCCAAGAGACGTCGGTCAGGTCGTTGGCCTGCACGGGGCTGTTCTCCCATAAGCCTTTGACCTTGGCATTCCAGACACCGTGCTTCGCAAGCTGAAACAGAAAGCCGTTCACGGCATCGTCAGCCAGACGTTTTTGCGCATCCGCCATCACCGCGTAACGCGCCTTCTCGTCGACCTCTGCCGCCAGCTTGTCCATCAGCCCACTGAAGGCGTCACTCCGGTAATCGAAGTAATAGTCTTCTCGGGCATAGATGCCGATGTCCATGGGCTCCGTATGCGAGACGATCGTCAGGTCGAAATCCTTACCCCGGAATGCCTGCTCCAGCCATTGCGCCCATTCGACCGGAATGATCTCTAGGTCTATACCGATCTCACGGAGCTGGGACGCGACGATCTCTCCACCACGCCGCGCGTAGCTTGGCGGCGGCAGCTTAATCGTAGCTTTGAAACCCTCCGCGTGACCTGCCTCTGCCAGAAGGGCTTTCGCTTTTTCCAGGTCCAGAGGATAGCGCTCCGTCAAGTCGACGTAGGCCGGATGGTGCGGAGCAAAATGGCTGCCGATGGGGGTGCCGTAGCCGAACATGGCGCCATCGATGATGGCCTTGCGGTCGATCGCGTGCGCAATGGCCTGACGGACCCGGATATCGTCAAAGGGCGGGCGGCCATTGTTGGTCGAGAGAATGGTCTCGCCCTCAGTGCTCCCGATCACCACCGTGAAGCGCGGATCGGCTTCGAACTGCACCATGCTCTCGGGTGCCGGAAAGTTTGCGAAGGCATCCACATCGCCGGCCATCATGGCCGATACCGCCGCTGCGGGATCCGGGATGAAACGGAAGGTCGCCGTCGCCAGCTTCGCGGGCTCACCCCAGTAGTCTTCGTTGTGCGTCAACTCGACACGGTCGCCCTTGACCCAACGCTTGAACTTGAAGGGACCGGTACCGACCGGGTTGGCTTTGTTGCCGTCCGCGCTCTCTTCGCCGACCACGACCGCGTCACCCCATCCCAGATTGAACAGGAAGTGCCCGGTCGGACGCTTGAGCGTAATGATGACGGTTCCCGCACCCTCGGTGGCCACGGACTCGATCGCTTCGAACAGGGCCTTCTGCGCGTTCACGCTGTCCTCTGCAATGGCCCGTTCGATAGAGAAGACGACATCGGCGGAATCCATCGCGGTTCCATCGTGAAACTTCACATCGTCACGCAGGTTGAAGCGGTAGGTCTTACCGTCCTCGGAGACTTCCCAGCTTGATGCCAGCGCGGGTTTGACCTCGCCGTTCCGGTCGATGCGGGTCAGGCCTTCGAAGACGTTGGCATATACCACTTCATCGATGGCAGCCGCTGCGCCGGCTGTCGGATCCAGATGCGGTGGCTCCAGGACCATGCCCATATTGAGATGTCCATCACCCGCCGCCTGAAGCTGGAGTGGGATCAAGCCCGCGGCGCAAACTGCCAGGGCCATTACGAGCCGCTTCATAGTTGACTCCCCGTTTAAACTAAATAGGCGCAACCGCCACCGGAACACGCCAAATGGCAGGATCGATCCGGCATCCCATACACTCATCGTGATTATTTGCCGGGGATCTTATACCCGAAAAGCTGTATTGGCTATGCTTCCAGTTCTCGTCCATGTCCGACAAACCGCAACCATTAGACTGGCAACTTCTGGAGCGATATCGGGGACTTACTCCGCCCACTGAAGGCGCTTGAAAGCCTTCCCTTCACTGTCGAAAAGGTGGCAATAGCTCGGCGGCACGGCCAGCGACAGAGCTTCCCCCGGTTTCGCCCGATTTGCTCCCGAGGCTTCGACCACCATCTGCTCGCCGTTGCCCGACTGGCCATAGAGGAACGAGGTTCCGCCCAGATGCTCGGCAACCTCAACATTGAATGCCATCCGCGGGTTGCCGTCATCCTGTTCCGAGAAATGCTCGGGCCGGATGCCCAGCTTGACCTTCTGTCCGATCTCCGCTCCGTTCATGGCAACCGGCAGATCCGCCTGGTTACCGCCGGGAAGCGCCACAGTCACGGCAGATTCGTTTTTGGCGAGGATTTCGCTCGAGACAAAATTCATCTTCGGCGAGCCAATGAAGCCGGCGACAAACTCATTACAGGGATGATGATAGAGATCCAACGGCGCACCGACCTGTTCGACGTAGCCACCGCGCAACACGACGATCTTGTCTGCCATGGTCATCGCTTCGACCTGATCGTGGGTCACGTAAATCATGGTGGCGTCGAGCTGTTGGTGCAGTTTCGCGATTTCAACGCGCATCTGCACCCGCAGTTCCGCATCGAGATTGGACAGAGGCTCATCGAACAGAAAGACTTTCGGGTTTCGGACAATCGCCCGGCCGATTGCAACCCGCTGGCGCTGACCGCCGGAAAGCGCCTTGGGACGCCGGTCCATCAGAGGGCCCAGTTGCAGAATGCGCGCCGCCTCACCGACTTTCTCGTCGATTTCCGCCTTTGGGTGATTGGACATGCGCAGACCGAAGCCCATGTTCTCGGCAACCGTCATGTGGGGATAGAGCGCGTAGGATTGAAAAACCATGGCGATGCCACGGTCCACGGCTTCGACATTGGTCACGTCGGTCTCATCGATAAAGATCTGGCCGTCGGTCGTTTCCTCAAGCCCGGCGATCAAGCGCAGGAGCGTGGACTTGCCGCAGCCTGACGGTCCGACGAAAACGACGAATTCACGATGCTTCAATTCCAGATCGACGCCATGGATGATCTCCACATCCCCAAAGCGTTTAACGACAGACTTCAGCTGCACATCAGCCATTTGCCCAACCCTCCCTCGGGACCAACAGGGTCATTTTGTTTTTTTTATTTATTGCTTGCCTCGCGCACTCTGCCGAACGCGCGGGAAACACTTCCCAGTTTGAGCAGCGCCTCTATCTTCGTCAAGCAACCTCTTTCTTTTTTTTTCGTTTTCTTTCTTTCCAATTGACAAGACGAAAGCTCTGGCGAAATACTCGATGCTGTCGGTTTCACGGGCCAAACAATGTAAGCGCAAAAAGTGACTTGAGAAGTCCGTTCCCTTTAAGAACCGCGTTTCGTTGCTTACCCGGCTCGATATCGAAATAAAAAGAAAGTCTACGGTCAGGACGTCAAACAAGGGGAGAGGTTCATGTCGCAGTATTGGCGCAAGAACCAGGTCAAAATCGCGCCGTGGCTGTTTCTGGCGCCGGCCTTTTTTGTCTTCGCCCTCTATGTCCTCAATCCCATTGCTCAGAGTGTCTGGATCAGCTTCCACGAATGGGACGGGCTCGGTGAAAAGACCTTCATCGGCCTCGCGAACTACGAAGAGCTTTTCGATGATGATCAGTTCTGGATTTCGCTGACCAACAACGTCTACTGGCTGGTGCTTTACATGTTGGCGCCGCCAATCGGCCTCGGCATCGCGCTGTTCCTGAACCAGAACGTTCCCGGTATCCGGCTGGTCAAATCCCTCTTCTTCTTTCCCTTCGTGATTTCACAGGTCGTCGTCGGACTGATCTTCGCGTGGTTCTACGATCCCCATAACGGTCTGATGACGGTGATACTGGGCAGTGTCGGCATGGATCCGATCGCTGTCCTCTCCGACGAGGATCTCGTGACCTACGGCATTATCGCCGCCGGTCTATGGCCACAGATTGCCTACTGCATGATTCTCTATCTCACCGGGCTTAACTCCCTGAGCCCGGACCAGATCGAGGCTGCGCGCCTCGATGGCGCAAAGGGCCTTCGCATGCTTTGGCACGTCGTGCTGCCGCAGCTGATGCCGGCCACCTTTATCGCCATTGTAGTGACCGTTATCGGTGCGCTGCGTAGCTTCGATCTGGTGGCCATCATGACCGACGGCGGCCCCTACGGCAGTTCAAGCGTCCTGGCTTACTTCATGTACGAGCAGTCCATGTTCAACTATCGCATGGGATACGGTGCCGCGATCGCCACCGTCCTCTTCCTGATCATGGATGTCTATATCGCCTTCTTCCTGTGGCGCATGATCCGCGCAGAGAGGGGCTGAGGCGATGTTTCCAAGACCAATCGAAAAAGCCCCCGCCGCCCGTCAGATCGCCTATAAAGCCGCGCTGCCGATTGCGCTGATCGCCTGGCTGTTGCCGCTGATCGCGGTGATGTTGACGTCCGCGCGCTCCATCGAGGATCTCAATAAAGGCAACTACTGGGGCTTGCCCGAGAAATGGATGCTGATCGAGAATTACAGCGAGATTTTCCGGGTCACGCCCATGGCGACCTACATGCTGAACTCGATCATCATCACCCTGCCCACAGTGGTGGTCTCCGTCGCTTTCGCGACCATGGCCGGCTTTGCGCTGGCGAAGTACAATATCCGCTTTCGGATCCTGCTCTTCGCCATCTTTGTCGGCGGCAACTTCATTCCCTTCCAGATTCTCATGATCCCGGTCCGCACGCTGACCATCGATCTGGGTTTCTATGATACGCCTTGGGCTCTGATCGTCTTTCACACAGCCTTCCAGACCGGCTTCTGCACGCTCTTCATGCGCAATTTCATCGCTGCCTTGCCCAACGAGTTGATCGAGGCCGCCCGGGTCGAAGGGGTCAGTGAATGGAAAATCTTCCGGCACATCATTGTGCCACTCGTCCGCCCTGCCCTTGCGGCGCTCGCCGTGCTGATCTTCACCTTCGTCTGGAACGATTATTTCTGGTCGCTCGTGCTGGTTCAAAGCGACGAGGTGCGCCCGATCACGGCTGGCCTCAACGCCCTGAAGGGCCAGTGGCTCGCCTCCTGGCAACTGATATCCGCAGGCTCGATCATCGCCGCACTCCCGCCGGTCGCGCTCTTCTTCCTGATGCAGCGTCATTTCATCGCGGGTCTTACGCTTGGGGCGACCAAGGGATAACATCACGCCATGAAAAGTGCCTACCACCGGCTTGATTCGAGCCGCAGCACAGTCTTGCTCGAAGTCCCCGCGACGGGGGCTGCAGGCACGATGCCGCGTATTCTTTACTGGGGCGCGCCACTTGCAAAAAGCGAGCGTGCAGAGAACCTGGCGCGCGCCCTCACCCGCCCTGCGCTCCAAGGCGGCTTGGATGACGCGGTTCCCCTCACATTAAGTCCGTCCCTCGTCAACGGATTTCCGGGTCAACCGGCCTTGAGCGGACATCGCAAGGGCCGCGACGCCCTGCCCGGTTTCCCCGATGTCTCAGTCAAGGAAGAAAGCAACAGCTGGACTATCCTGGCCAAGGACACGGCGGCCGGATTGACGTTGCAGATCGTCATTTCACTAACCGTTGACAGCAACGTCCTGACGATGAATACGCGTCTGACCAATGACGGCACGACGGATTATGATCTGCAGTGGTGCGCGGCGGCCACCTTGCCAATTCCATCCAGTCATGAGGAAATCCTGAGCTTCCGGGGCCGCTGGTGCGGCGAATTTCAGACGGCTCGCCGACGGGCGCCGGTCGGCATTCTGATGCGGGAAAACCGGCGCGGGCGCACCTCGCACGACAGCTTTCCCGCCATGATCCTGGGCACGGAGGGTTTCAACGAGACCACAGGCGCAGTTATCGGCGCCCATCTGGCCTGGAGCGGGAATCACCGGGTGTTGCATGAGCGCCTGCCTGACGGCACGCGGCAGCTTCAGATGGGCGAGCTGCTGCTGCCGGGTGAGGTCATGCTCAGAGCGGGCCAGAGCTATCAGTCGCCGGATGTCTGCTTTAGTTTCAGCGATGAAGGTCTCGGCGGTCTTTCCAATAACTTCCACAGTTTTTTGCGCAGCGATGTTCTGCCGCCGCAGACACGCAAGCCGCGGCCCGTGACCCTCAACACCTGGGAAGCTATCTATTTCGATCATGCACCCGAAAAACTCAGCCGCCTGGCAAAACTGGCGGCACAAGTCGGCGTCGAGCGTTTCGTTCTGGACGATGGCTGGTTCAAGGACCGTAACGACGACCGGACGTCGCTCGGTGACTGGGTCCTGGACGAAAAAAAATACCCCCACGGGCTCGAACCTCTGATCAATGAAGTCCAGGGCCTTGGCATGGAATTCGGCCTTTGGGTCGAACCGGAAATGGTCAACCCGGACAGCGATCTTTTCCGCGCGCACCCTGACTGGGTTCTTCACCTTGAATCCCTGCAGGAGCCGACCGGGCGTTACCAGCATGTGCTCAATCTCACCAGGCCGGAAGCCGCACAGTATCTTTTCGACAGCCTCGACGCCCTCTTGAAAACCTATCCTATCAGCTATCTGAAGTGGGATATGAACCGGGATCTCAGTCACCAGGCGGATGGGCAGAGCTTCGTCACCGGGCAGCAAACCAAGGCTCTCTATGCCTTGATTGATCGCCTGCGCGCGAGTCACCCTTCCGTCGAAATCGAAAGCTGTGCGTCCGGCGGCGGGCGCGCCGACTTCGGGATCCTGCGCAGAACGCACAGGATTTGGGCCTCTGACTCCAACGATGCGCACGACCGGCAATCGATTCAGCAGGGCTTCAGCCTCTTCTTTCCCCCGGAAATCATGGGCGCGCACATCGGCCCCATGCATTGTCACACGACAGGCCGGCGCCTCGATCTGGACTTCCGCGCGATCACGGCATTCTTCGGGCACTTCGGTTTGGAAGCGGACCTCAGCCAGTTGAGCGAAAATGAACTCTCAAAGGTCACGAATTACGTCGCACTTCACAAAGACTGGCGTTCGATCCTGCATAGCGGGAGGGTCTTGCGCCAGGTCCTGGAAGACGGCCGGGCGCTGCTGTTCGGGATTCTCGCTCAAGATCTGACGAAAGCCATGGTCAGCTATGCCGTCATGGAGCAGACACGCGATGCCCTGACCGCCCCCTTGCGCCTACCGGGCCTGGATCCGGATCGTTTTTACCGGGTGTGCGCTTGCAATCAGCCAAGCAACCCTGGGCGACGAATGAAGAACATGCCCGATGCCTTGTTCGACGGCTCACTCATTCTATCCGGCAGAGCGATCGCTGGCTCGGGCATCCAAGTCCCGGTCCTCGATCCGGACACGGCACTTCTTCTGCAAATCACTGAGAGCCCAATGGCCTAAGTTTCGGGATAGATGGGCTGAAAACGGGCTGAGGCCGAAAAGCGCGCCCCCGGCGCGAGATTTACAAGACCGGTCGCTCCCCAGCCGCTCCCTTCGAGATTTACGGCGTTCACGCAATGGCTGACAGGTTCGACGCAAAAGAAGTCCTCACCGGGTGGCGTGAAGATCACGAGATGGCCAAATTCGGGACTTGCGGCAACGCGCAGACCACGATTCTCACCGGGCCAGAGAATCTCGGCTGAACCATCCCAGCCGTCGAAACAAAGATCCAGATCCTTCGGCAGAAGCCCGCCGGCGCAAAGTGGCCCAATCGCGGGATGATCGTCTCGTTTTGCAATCGGCAGCAGACTGTGATCTCCAATATGCGCCTGTGCCACGGCGGCTTTCAGCCGAACATCAGCGGTCCTTGGAAAATGCGGATGGAGCCCAAGCCCTGCCGGCATGGGCTGCTCCGCCAAATTCTGCAGCGTCAACTCAATCCGCAGACCCTCGGCATCCAGCACACAGCGCTGGGTCGCCTCGTAAGCCCACGGCCAATCATCCGCCCTGTGCCGGTAGCGAAGGAGCATTGAGCTTTCCGAGCGCTCGGAAAGCTCCCAGGCCGCGCGCCATCCGTGGCCATGAATGGCATGAGGCGGCAACAAAGGGTCTGGCGGCAAGGTAATCTCTCGGCCGTCATACTTGAATCGTCCGTATGCGATCCGATTGGAAAAAGGTACAAGCGGATAGCTTGAAGATGCGATCGCGCCCTTCTCGACAACTGTCTCCAGCCGGACCGGACGCATCCAGTGATGGTAGCCAGCGCCGATCTTGGAGAAATAGCTAATGATCACGCCACCCAGCTCCGGCACCAGATGAAGCTCGGTGCCGTCAAAGCGCAGGATTTCAACTTGGGGGGCTTGCATGGCGGCCTCTCTCCAAAGGGCTTCAGTTTTTCTTTCCATCACTGTAGTTTGATCAGAGAACGTAAGAAAAGGAAAGAGATCGAAGACTATGCTTCCGTCACTTGATGCCCAACTCAGGCACGAGCACATCCGCTCCCTGCTTGGTAAGAACGGCAACGTCCGGGTCACGGAACTGGCTGAGGACCTTGACGTCTCAGTGGTCACCATCAGAGCCGATCTCGGTTACCTGGAAGAGCGAAGCGAGCTTCGGCGAAACCGGGGCGGCGCCGTTCAGATGCCCCCGCACCGAAACGAGCAGGCGCTGGAGGTGACCAGCCTGGCCTGCCAAGACGAGAAAGAACGGATCGCGAAACGTGCCGCACGTCTGATCGAGGATAATGACACGATCATCATCGATGTCGGCAGCACTCTGACTGCGCTCGCCCAGGCCTTTCCGCCCGATCTTCGAAACGTTGTGGTGATCACGAATGCCCTCAACATCGCGATGATCCTGGAGAGCCATCCAGGTGTAACGGTAATCGTAACCGGCGGCACCTTGCGGCCGCTTCAACATTCTCTGGTCAATCCGCTGGGCGGCGGTCTGCTCGCGCAGGTCAACGCCGACAAAGCCTTTATCGGCTGCAACGGTGTTCACCCCGAAAAAGGCTTCACCAACTCCAATCTCCAGGAAGCGGAGATCAAGCAGGCGATGCTCGCGGCAAGCGCACGGGTCTATTTCCTCGCGGACCACACTAAGCTGAACGCGGTCTCAACCGCCGCCATTGCGCCATTGAGCTGCGCTGAAATGCTGATCACGGATAATGCCGCCGCACGCGAGCACCTGAAGCTTTTAAAAGCCGGCGGATTGGCGGTAGACGTCGCCTGACATCAGGTTTATAGCCCCTCCTCCGACCAATAACTCTTGTGAGTTGAAAGTGCAGCCGTGGCAAAACTAGGCGTTTGTTACTATCCCGAACACTGGCCCCAAAGCCGTTGGAAAGAAGATGCAACGGCCATGTTTGAAATGGGTCTGCGGATCGTGCGCATCGGCGAATTTGCCTGGTCGCGACTTGAGCCCTCTGCAGGTAATTACACTTGGGAATGGCTTGATGGCGCTATTGCAACACTCGGCGACGCCAGGTTGCAGGTGGTCCTGGGAACGCCAACAGCCACGCCGCCACGCTGGCTGGTAAAACAACACCCGGAGATCCTGGCGCGGGACTCCGAGGGCAGGCCGCGCAAGTTCGGCTCACGCCGTCACTACTGTTTTTCCAGTGAAGTATATCGAGATCTTGCGTGCCGTTTCGTCGAACGCCTGGCGCAGCGCTACGGTGAAAACCCCCATGTCGTCGCCTGGCAGACCGATAATGAATACGGCTGTCACGACACCACGGTCAGCTACTCCGATGCGGCAGCCAAAGCCTTCCGGCACTGGCTCACGCGGCGCTATAGATCGATTGACGACCTGAACCAGGCCTGGGGCACAGTGTTTTGGAGCCAGGAATACAGCGACTTCGAAGACATCGATCCGCCCAATCTCACGGTGACCGAGGCCAACCCGGCGCACCAGCTCGATTTCAGACGCTTTTCCTCCGACCAGGTCGTGGCTTTCAACCGTGCTCAGGTTGAGATCCTGCGGCGGCATTCGCCGGGGCGGGATGTTCTGCACAACTTCATGGGTTTTGAGACCAGCTTCGATCATTACGATGTCTCAGCGGATCTGGACGTCGCGAGCTGGGACAGCTATCCGCTGGGATTCCTGGATCAAGTCTGGTGCGATGACGACGTGAAAGCCCGCTTCCAGCGCCAGGGGCACCCGGATTTCGCCGCCTTTCATCACGACCTTTACCGGACCTGCTGCAATGGCCGCTTCTGGGTCATGGAACAGCAACCCGGTCCGGTCAACTGGGCGCCACACAACCCGGCGCCTCTGGACGGCATGCTGCGCCTCTGGGCCTGGGAGTGTTTTGCCCACGGCGGCGAAGTAACCTCATTCTTTCGCTGGCGCCAGGCGCCCTTCGCGCAAGAACAGATGCATGCGGGACTCTTGAGGCCCGACGGCAGCCCTGATCGGGGTGCCTCTGAAGTCGCCCAGGTTGCGAAAGAACTCGAAGCCCTTGCGCTACCCGATACAAGCCGTGGCGATATTGCTCTGATGATCGATTACGACGCCGAGTGGAGTCTCGAAATCCAGCCGCAGGGACAGGAATTCTCTTATCTGCGCTGGGCGTTCGAGATTTACCAGTCCCTGCGTGAACACGGCCTGGATGTCGATATCGTCGGACCACAGCATGCCTTCGATGGCTATAAAGCCCTGATCCTGCCCTGTCAGCCTTATGTGAGTGAAACACTGGTGGATCGGCTGCGCAGCTTCAGCGGTAAAACTCTTGTCGGCCCCCGGAGCGGTAGCAAGACGCGCGACTTTTCCATTCCTGATCAACTGGCACCCGGACCACTCCGAGACCTCCTGGGCCTCACTGTTCTGCGCGTGGAATCCTTTGCGCCCGCGCACGTAGAAGCTGTTCAACTGGGTAATACCCAATATAACGCTGTGCTTTGGCGCGAAGAGCTCGAAACCGACAAGCAAGTACTTGCCACCTTTGTCGGCGAATTTCATCCGGGAACGGCAGCGCTGGTTGAGAGCGGCAACTTCCGCTATCTCGCTTGCTTGGCGTCAAAGCCACTTCTCGATAAGATCCTCTCAGACTTTTGCGAGTGGTCCGGAATTGAGTTGTCGGCTCCCTTGGGCGATGTGCGCCTGCGCCGGCGAGGTAAATTGCGGTTTGCCTTTAATTACGGCGCAACTCCGGCGGAGGCGCCGGCACCTGATGACGCCCAATTCCTGTTGGGGAGTCGCAGGCTTCCCGCAGCCGGAGTTTCGGCCTGGAGAATCAGCTAGAGTCTGAATCTATGCGTCAGGGGACGTACTTGGTCCGCGCGGGAGAGATACGGGATATGAATGCCCCAGGCGACCCATCTGGATCCGGCTGTTACCGTCAGGTTTATGCAGACGCACCTGAGGTCGACGCGACCGCCCTCTCCCGTGTCGATATTCTGGGTGGACATACGGACTACAATCAGGGTTTTGTTCTCGCGGCACCCATGCCTTTGACCACCCGCGTTGAGCTCTCAGCGAAAAAAAACTTTAGCGGTCCGACGCGAGACCATATCGAGATCGAGGGCTACTCAACCCTGATCGGAGACAAGGTCGTGCACAGTATCCCGGCCACTCCAGATCCTGCTTTCCGCCACCGCCGCGGTGATTGGATTGACTACGTTGTCGGAGCGGTTCGGGAGCTTCAATCCGCCGGCGCGAAGGTGAGCAGCTTTCGACTGGCCGCATCCGGCAATGTTCCGACCGGTGCGGGGCTGGCAAGTTCAGCCTCCTTTTCAGTGGCCCTGCTACGCGGCCTGGGGAAACTCTTTGGGTGCAGTCTGGAGGGCGAGAGCCTGGCCAAGACGGCGCAGCGGATTGAGCGCATTCATGTCGGCGTGAACTGCGGCATCATGGACCCTTTGATTCTGGTCGACGGGACAGTGGGTAACGCGCTCTTCATTGACACGCTGACCCTTGCGCGCGAAGCGATCGCCATCGATTCAAACTACCGGCTGGAAGTTATCGATTGCGGTGAGCGCCGGCGTCTTGCGGAAGTCGGCTACAACCTGCGCCGGGACGAGTGCCAGCGCGCGGCGCAAACACTCGGCGTCAACAGCCTGCGAGAGCTGGATGGTGATGAACCGGACCTCAAAGACCTTCCGCCCCCACTTGACCGGCGCGTACGCCATGTCCTGAGCGAAAACCTCAGGGTTAAAAAAGCCAGGGGTGCGCTCAAATCCAGCGACTACGAAGCGCTCGGGGACCTCATGCATGCGTCTCATCTCTCCTTGCGAGATGACTATGAGGTATCGGTCCCCGCATTGGATCGCCTTGTAGAGGACTGTCTGACCGCCGGAGCCTTGGGAGCGCGACTGGCGGGCGCAGGTTTCGGCGGCTGTGTCGTCGCGCTGATCGAAAGCGCGCAACGCGATGCCTGGCGACGCAGAATTGCCAGTATGAATACCCGGGCATGTGTTTTCGATTCCTGTTGAAACCATCGCCTTTCGAAAGAAAGGATAATGATTGACAACAAATAGAAACCTCCGGACAATCTTTTTTGTCCGCACGTAAAACACGCATCGATAAGCGCGAAAACGTTCGGTTTTAGGGAGCTCAGGGTCAGGCAGGCAAAGCGATCGATCAACGTTCCAAAGGCCGCAACGACCTAAAAACGGGAGAATAGCTATCATGTCCTTTATCCGCAGCCTGCTGGGCGGACTCGCGGCCTCCGCATTGCTATCGGCGACAGCGATGTCCGGCACACTCGTCATCAATTCGGATCAGGCCGATCCGGCGCCTAAGAAGGCCTTTGACGAGCTGGTTGAAGAGTTCAAGCAGGACAATCCGGACATCGAGATACAGTTCAATACCTTCGAGAAAGAAAGCTATAAAACCGCGATCCGAAACTGGCTGACCAGCGAGCCGCCTGACGTGGTCTTCTGGTACGCGGGCAACCGGATGAAAACCTTTGTCGACCGCGGTCTGCTCGAGGATGTCAGCGATCTCTGGGATAAGGACGACCTTCACACCAAGCTCGCGCCGGCGCGCAGCTCCATGACCATTGACGGCAAACAGTGGGGTATCCCCTACACCTACTATCAGTGGGGTGTTTATTACCGTAAAGACATCTTCGCGAAGGCCGGATTGGAAGAACCAAAGACCTGGGATGAGTTCCTGGCGGTAAATGCCAAACTCAAGGCCGACGGGATCACGCCGATCGCAATCGGCACCAAGTTCCTCTGGACCGCCGCCGGCTGGTTCGATTACATCAACATGCGCGTCAACGGCCTCGACTTTCACATCGAACTGATGGACGGCAAGGTTCCCTACACCGACGAGCGAGTGCGCGCAGTCTTCGAAAAGTGGAAGGAACTGGTCGAACCGGGATACTACCTGGAAAACCATGCCTCCTATTCCTGGCAGGAAGCCCAGCCCTTCCTCTACAACGGCTCGGCCGCGATGTATCTGATCGGCAACTTCATTACGCCGAACTTCCCTGATGAAATCCGGGATCAGATGGGCTTCTTCCAGTTCCCGATCATCGATGAAGCCGTGGGGATCGGCGAGGACGCGCCAACGGATACAATCCACATTCCCGCAAAAGCAAAGAACAAAGAAGACGCCCGCAAGTTCCTGGCTTATCTGGCGCGCGCCGATGTTCAGGAACGCTTCAACGAGGCCATCCTGCAGCTGCCGGTTCACATCGATGCGAAGGCAAAGGACGATCCCTTCCTCAATATCGGCGCCGAAATGCTCTCGAAGGCCGGTACGGCGCAGTTCTATGACCGCGACACGCCGCCCGAAATGGCGAAGATCGGCATGAAGGGCTTTCAGGAATTCATGGTGAAGCCCGATCGCATGGACAAAATCCTCGAGCGCTTGGAGAAAGCACGTAAGCGGATCTTCAAGGTCAAGGGATAGCCGATAGCATCACCTCGAATTAGGGCGAGCCCGGTCCTGACTGGACTTTTCCTATGGACATAGTTTAGCTAGTTTCGGGGCGGCCGGAGTATTCCGGCCGTCCTTTTTTATCTGCTTGGAATTTGGGCGGCGCATCGCTTCCCCGACGCGCCGCATGGAGATCAGGCCGCATGGAGATCAGAATGAGTTATGTTGTTCCCGCACCAGCGGAAGCCGTCCTTCCGGTGGTCGGCCAGGAGGCGTTGTTTCCTGTTCGGCGAATCTATTGCGTTGGGCGAAACTACGCTGAACACGCCCGCGAAATGGGAGCGGATCCGGATCGCGAACCGCCATTCTTTTTCACCAAACCCCGCGATGCCATCGTGGCGGAAGGCGGTGAAATGCCCTACCCGCCCGCCACGGAGAACCTGCACTACGAGATGGAACTGGTCGTGGCAATCGGGACCGGTGGCAAAAACATCGCCGAGCCGGATGCCCTCAATCATGTCTATGGATATGCTGCCGGTCTCGACATGACCCGGCGGGATCTGCAGGGAGTTGCAAAGAAAATGGGCCGCCCATGGGACATGGGCAAAGGCTTCGATCACTCGGCCCCCTGCTCAGCGTTGCGTGCCGCAGCGGACATCGGCCACCCCGACAGTGGCGCTATTTGGCTCAAAGTCAACGGCAGCTTGAAGCAGGCCGGAGATCTCTCTCAGCAAATCTGGAGCGTGCCGGAAACTATCTCCTTCCTCTCCAATCTGGTTGAGCTCGCACCGGGTGACCTGATCTTTACCGGCACACCGGCCGGTGTCGGTCCTGTCGTTGCCGGAGACCGCATGGAAGGTCACATCGATGGGATCGGTGACATCCAAGTGACAATCATCTGAGGACAGCATTATGCCAATCATTAGCGTGACCCTGATGGAAGGTTATGATGAGGTCACGCGCGAGCGCCTGGCCAAGGGCATAACTCAAGTGGCCCAAACCGTTACCGGCGCGCCTCTGGAGGGAATCACAGTGACTCTGCAGGAGTTGCCCCCGGCAAACTACATGCGCGGCGGGACAAGGAAGATTCCGGGAACTCCGCCAATATCACCCAGCGAGATCATACGCTCCTACCTCGCGGCGATGGAGGTCCGAGACCTGGAAGCCGCGAAGCAATGGCTCGCGGATACAGCGCTTCTTACCTTTCCCGGTGGCGCAAACTTCACCTCATTGGAAGCGATGGTTGAATGGGCGCGCGCCCGCTATCGAAGTGTCGGAAAAACCTATGAGCGTTTCGATGAAACCGGCACGGACGACGGCGCGGTGGTCATCTGTCAGGGAAGCTTGCATGGAGAATGGCTCGACGGTTCGAAATTCGAAGGTATCCGCTTTGTCGATTGGTTTTTGATCCGGGACGGCCGGATCCTGGAACAACGGGTCTGGAATGACTTATCTGAGACGCTCGCAAAGCGCTAATCACATCAATGCGGTCTCGCAATACACCAAAAACATTAGATTTTCCGAAAGCCGAAACAGCTTGAAGTGGCAATTTGAAAAATAATCGTATTAATTGTTCAAATCAAATTTCTCGTCTTTTTGACATAGTGATTAACGCTGATTGTATGATCAAATACGCTTTCACCCAAATACATAGTATGAAGCACAAAAAATGATCCACTTTACTTGCAGAGAATAGAATCATGACGCAGAGTCATGCTATATCGTCATGTTATGTGGAACCGGAAGTCTTGTCTCAAGGCGGATACCAAGTCACTGATGACGGCACAGACGCTGGGAGTGAGACCTCTTGGTGCCTGCTTTCTGACTCATACGAGCGCGAAACCAATGCAGCGCCACCGTCTTTGCGGCCGCAGTTTGTTAGAATCTACCGCTATCTGCAAGAGGTCGCCCCTCCCGGCCGTCTGCCGGGCCGTCAGCATATTGACCCCCTGGATTTTCATGAGCTTCTGACTTACGTGAACCTCATCAACGTGGAACGAGAAGAAAGTCGTGCAAGGTTCCGTTTCCGCCTCGTCGGCACGACCCAAACGATTATGGCCAAGCGTGATATCACCGGTCTCCTGGTACAGGATGCGGTTCTTCCCTACTTTGCGACGCGTATCCTCGGTAATCTGCGGAGGGTATTGGAGACCGCAACGCCGCTTTACGATCGATTTTCGATGCCACACCCCAATCGGGAATTCATTGATTCCGAACGGGTTTACTATCCGCTGGCGAGTGACGGCGAAAACATCGATATGATCTTCGTCTTGAACGGCTACTACGGCGCGAGCGGTCTCGATCCCTTCGACAAAAAGAAGTAAGGCTGCAGGCATGTCGGAAGCGGCTTCGATCCTTACCTCAAAAAAACTTTAACAAAGCACCTCAAGTTATTATTTTTATTAATTTTTTTATGGCTAAGTATCATTCGTATTGATTCTTACGTAATTAACCACAGCTTGATCTGGCAGGAACAGGCGCGTTCGGTTAGGCTGATGCCATGGCTTTTCTTTTGAAACATGTTGTGCGTTACGCAGCACGGAAAATCGCTTCCGATCCGCAGGCACGCGCGAAGGCAGCGCAAGCCGCGCGCGTTGTGGTCAAGGAAGCAAAGCAGATTGCACAGGAGCCGGACCGTGCCGAAGCCGCCGGCCGTGCCGCGAGGCGCCTCCTCAATCGCTTTCAAGACGGAATTCGCTAAGCCCGGGCCTGCCCCTGACCGAGGGGCAAAACTTTAAAAACTCAATATTTTTAAAGACACTAGCCTGACATGCTGCGCTCTGCGGGAAACCGCAAGGTGACCCGTGTGCCTTGGCCGAGTTCGCTTTCGAGGAGAAGATTGCCGCCATGCAGCTCGGTCAGCATCTTACTCAAAGAGAGGCCAAGGCCCGTGCCGGCGTGGGCCTGATGGGAGCCGGAACGCACCTGGCCGAAGGGCTCGAGAACCTTGGCGATATCCTCTTGCGCGATGCCGCAGCCCCTGTCGGCGACCTCGACTTTAATGGCGCCTGAGGGCTCGGATGCGATTGAAACTCTGATAGAATTCCCGGCCGGCGTAAACTTGGTCGCGTTGGACAGCAGATTGAGGATCACCTGCTTGATAATGCGCTTATCCCCTTTGAAATGACCGACATTTGTCACAGCTTCGAGGGCAATGCGATCCTCGGGCTCGCCGGCCTGGCCGGTCACCATCCGGATAGAGCTGCGCAGGGTCGCCTCCAGATCGAAAACTTCTTCGTCCAGGGTTACCTCACCGGACTCGACCTTCGAGATATCCAGGATGTCGTTGATCAGGGCGAGCAGATGCTGGCCCGAATGATTCACGTTCATGGCGTACTCGAGATACTTCTCGTCGCCGAGGGGCCCGAAGACCTCTTCCCGCATGACCTGCGTGAAGCCCAGGATCGAATTGAGCGGCGTGCGCAGTTCATGGCTCATATGGGCCAGAAATTCGGACTTTGCGCGATTGGCGGTCTGGGCTTCGTCCTTGGCGGCGGAAATCGCCGCTTCGGCCTTCTTGAGTTCGGTGATGTCGCTTTGAATACTGACGATACCGCCGCTATCGGTTTTGCGGTCGTTCAAGAGCAGGACCCGGCCGTCCCGCAGCCTGACGACAAAGGATTCAGGCGGACCGGTCAAAAGGTCTTCGCGCCGGTCGACATAGTCCTGGGCCAGTTCGTCTTCGACAATCACCGCGTTGCGCTCGATATCGAGCAGTCCGAGATCCCGCCGGTGCGCCCCCGGCTTGGCTTCCTCATCGCTGTAGCCGTAAAACTCCTTGAACTTGGAGTTACAGATGATTAGGTGCCCGTCCACATCGTAGAGGACGAAACCCTCATTGATGGACTCAAGCGCATCGATCAGAAGCGCGCGTGAGGTTTTGACCACCTGCTCGACGGAAACGGACGGCTCCTTTCTGACCTCGTGCGCTGTGAAGAGCAGTAAATCTTCCTCACCAACCGGCAGCAGGCGCAGTGTGGCGGCGCAATCGCGCAGCTTACCGTCCTTGCCGCGCAGAGCGACGTCGAGATTCTTGATGACCCCTTTGCGCTCAAGCTCGCGAATCAGCTCGGCGCGCACCATCGGCTCCGTCCAGATGGCAAGTTCTTCCGCCGTCCTGCCAATGACCTCATCGCGGTCGTAGCCGAGCACCTCAAGCCAAACGGCATTCACGGCAAGACAGAATCCGTCCTGCAGCCTGCTGACCGACATGAGATCGCTGCTGGCCTCGAACACTGCTCGAAAAAGCTCTTTTGATTCGAGCAGAGGATCTGGGCTCAAGGGCATAACGGCACTCATCGACGCGGACACACGGCAAACCCAAGTATTACAGCGAAAATGAGGTCTGCCGCATAAAGTAAGAGTGAGCCATTCCGCATACAATGCGCGGGTGACAGCCCTGTACAGCAGTCAGGATCACATCTTTCCAGCGAAATTCCAACGTCTTGCTGGTGTTTTACGCCTGCCGGGAGCCACCGCGACCGGAAGAGCAATCTGAGATTGCAGGAACCCGTGACTCGGGATGAAACCTCCCGCTCAGGCGCTCTCGAACCCGGTTAGGACGTTCACCGTGTTGATCCCGATTTCCGAGACCGCGTAGCCGCCTTCCATGACGAAGAGAGTGGGTACTGCGTCCGCTTTCATGGCCGCGCCGATCCGGGCACCGTAGTCGGCAAAGTCGTCACTTTTGAGTTTGAAGAAGCTGATGGGATCTTGCTCGAAAGTATCCACGCCGAGAGAAACCACCAGCAGACCGGGCTTAAAGGCCCTGATCCGCTCCAGCGCTTCGTCGAGCGCATCGCGCCAACGGGGATAGTCCGTGCCGGGCGGAAGGGGAAAATTGAGATTGAGTCCCTCGCCGGCGTCCTCGCCCACCTCGTCGGCGTGGCCGAGAAAGTGGGGAAAAGCATCCATGGGATCGCCGTGAAGTGAGGTAAAGAAGACCTCGCCGCGGCGGTAAAAGATATTCTGCGTACCGTTTCCGTGATGAAAGTCCACGTCCAGCACGGCCACGCGTTCCACCCCCTTATCGCGGGCGAACTGCGCCGCAATGGCGGCATTGTTCAGAAAACAGTAACCGCCGTACTGATCCGCCGCTGCGTGATGGCCGGGCGGACGGCTGAGTGCAAAGGCCGACTGCCCCCGGCCTGAGAGGAGATGTTCCGCCGCCGTCAGTACGACATCTGCACCGGCCCGCGCCGCTTCCCAGGTGCCGTCGGATATCGAGGTCTCGCCCGCCAGGGCGTAGTAGCCGAGCTTTCCATCAATGCTGCGCGGGATCCGTTTGCCGTTCATGGCACGGGTCGGCCAGACATTGGGCAGCGCCTCGCCTTCTCCGCCCGCAGCGACCCAGTCTTCCCAGCAGTTCTCCAGAAACCGCACAAAGTCCGGATCGTGTACCTTGAGCACCGGCGCGAGACCGAAGTCTTTTGGGGCGATGACCTCGCCCAGCCCTTCCTGCCGCACCCGCGCCAGTACGATCTCCGCCCGCTCGGGACATTCGAATGGCCGCACGAAGGTGCCGCCATGAAGTTCGGTCTTGGCGTCACGCAGGCGGTGTTTTTCAGAGTAGACGGTCAGCATGGCCGGCGGTTTTCACCAAAGTTTGTCAGAAGCACTCGTAGGCTCCTGCCGTTATGACCTGATTTTGTGGCTAGGTCACGAACTGGGTGTCTTGTCCGGCGCAATCGCAAAGGCCCGATTTCAGGCCCCCTCGGCTTTCCGCGATAAGTGCATCGCCGCCGTCGAGCGCTCTGGACGCTCGCCGTTGTCAGCCAGATCGGTCGTCGCCGGATCCAGGGCCGCCAGGGCATCGTAGTGGCTGAGATAAATGCGTCCGGCATGGGCGCAGAAGGAGTCGGAGCGCCGGAGCTTGTCGGTCACCGGTCCCTTGACCTCGGCGAGGTGCAGCGAAACGCCTGCCGCCTCCAGGCGCTCGATCAGGGATTCCAGGCTCTCGAGCGCGCTGGCGTCGATCTCATTCACCGCCGCGCAGTTCAGAACCACGTGCCGCAGCGTCGGGTCTTCGATGGCCATGTCGTAGATCTTGTCCTCCAGCCAGCGGGCGTTGGCGAAATAAAGGCTCTCATCGACCCGCAGGCTGAGGACCTCGGGGCTGATCACCACATCATGACGCTTTACGTTGCGGAAATGGTGGGTGCCCGGCACCTGCCCAAGCCGGGCGAAGTGCGGCCGTGCGGAGCGCGCGAGAAACAGCACCACGGAGAGGCTGACACCGGCGATGATCCCCGCCTCGACCCCAACAGTCCAGACGGTCAGGATCGTGGCCATCATGGCCGCGAAGTCCTTTTTGGAATAAACCCAGGTCCGCTTGATCGCCCTCAGGTCGACCAGGGAAAGCACCGCCACCAGAATGGTCGCCGCTAAGGTCGCTTTGGGCAACTGCTGAAACAGAGGTGTGAGCAAGAGAGCGGTGAGCGCAATGCCGCCCGCCGTCAGGACGCCGGCCAAGGGCGTGCGGGCGCCGGCGTCGAAGTTGACCACCGAACGGGCAAAACCGCCGGTGACCGGATAGCCGCCGCTGAAGGCCGAGGCAACATTGGCCGCGCCCAGTCCGACCAGTTCCCGGTCCGGTTGGATACGTTCGCGCCGCTTGGCCGCCAGAGTTTGGGCGACGGAAACGGATTCCACGAAGCCCACCACCGAGATCAGCAGAGCGGAGGGCAGCAGCGCCTGCCAGAGGTCCGGATCGAAGGGCGGCATGGCGATCGGCGGCAACCCCTCGGGAATACTCCCCACCACCTTGACCCCTGCCGCATCAAGCGCAAGAAACTCAACCGCCAGGATCGTCGCAATCACCGCGGCGACCGGCCCGCCCTTGGCAAAGCTGTCCGCCAGCCGCTCTCCAAAGCCGATCCGTTTCAGAAGGGGTTTAAGCTGTGCCCGCACCCAAAAGAGAAAGACCGTGGCCACAGCGCCAATCATGAGGGTCGGCAGATTGACCTGATCGATATGATCGACCAGAGACAGCGAGAGTTCGATCAGCGAATGGCCGGAGACCTCAACGCCGAAGATGTGCTTGAGCTGGCTGGCCGCGATCAGAATGCCCGACGCGGTGATAAAACCCGAAATCACCGGATGGCTGAGCAGGCTGGCGAGAAATCCCAGTCTTAAGAGCCCCAGGGCGATCAGCATCACCCCGGAGAGCAGGGCCAGGACCAGCGCCGCGCCCAGATACTCCGGTGTGCCGACGGCGGCGAACTGCCCGACCGCCGCCGCCGTCATCAGAGACACCACCGCGACCGGGCCGACAGCCAGCGCATTGGAGGAGCCGAAGAGGGCGTAGCCAATCAATGGCAGGACGGAGGCATAGAGCCCGACCTGAGGCGGCAATCCCGCGAGCAGGGCATAGGCCAGGCTCTGCGGGATCAGCATGATGGTGACAATCACCGCCGCCAGGGCGTCGCTGCGAAAGAGCTCGCCGTCGTAGCGGCGCAGCCAGCCGACACAGGGCAGAACCCGTTCGATCCGAGGTGTCGGGGCCGCGCCGCTCATAGCATCAATGCACGCCGCGTTTTGTCGCATTCGCCTGCAGATCCGAACGCGTTCTGCTCTGCAAACGCTGCCCCGGATCGGCCTTCGAATACACTTTTTCGATTGAACGCGACACGCATCAATTGACCACTTCCGCTTTGACCTTCTCAGGCTTGGCCAGCCATTCGCGCCCTTGCAGCATTGCCCGCCAATAAACCGGCGGCAGGATCTTTTCCTTCAGCAGCCAGGCCAGTCGGCTGGGCTTCTGGCCATTGATCAGCCAACTCGGGAAACTGGGCAAAAGCTTGCCGCCGTAACCGAACTCCGCCAGCACGATCTTGCCGCGCTCCACGGTCAGAGGACAGGAGCCGTAGCCGTCGTAGTGTCCGACATTGAACCCCTTGCCCATGTCCGAGAGCAGGTTTTGCGCGACAACAGGCGCCTGTTTGCGCGCCGCCGCCGCCGTCTTGGCGTTGGGGGCATTCATGACATCGCCCAGGCTCCAGACGTTGTCGTAGGTTTTGTGGCGCAGGGTGTTCTGATCGACATCGACCCAGCCCGCCGCATCGGCCAGCGGCGAGACCCGGATAAAGTCCGGCGCGCACTGCGGCGGACAGACATGGATCATGTCGAATTCCTGCTCGACAACCTCGCTCATACCGCCTGCGTCGGTCTTCAGGAAGCGGGCCGTTTTCGCCGGTCCGTCGATCGATAGCAGATTGTGGGAGAACTTCAGATCGACGCTGTATTTGTTCACGTATTCCATCAGGGCGGGCACGTAGTCCTTCACGCCGAAGAGCACGCCGCCGGCATTGTAGAAGCCCACATCGATGTCCTTGAGCACGCCGCTGCGCGCCCAGTGATCGGCGGAGAGGTACATGGCCTTTTGCGGTGCGCCCGCGCACTTGATCGGCATGGGCGGCTGGGTAAAGAGCGCCTTGCCGCCACGCAGGGACTGCACCAGTTCCCAGGTGTAGGGCGCAAGATCGAAGCGGTAGTTGGAGGTCACCCCGTTTTTGCCCAGAGTATCAACCAATCCCTCGATCTTGTGCCAATCAAGCTTGAGCCCCGGGCAGACGACCAGCCGCTTGTATTCGATCAGTCGGCAGCCCTCCAGGAGTATGGCGTTGCGCTCGGGCTCAAAGGCCGCGACCGCCGCTTTGATCCAATGCACCTTCTCCGGCAGCACCGAAGACAGCGTGCGGACCGTTTCGTTGGCACCGAAAACACCCCCGCCCACCAGGGTCCAACCCGGCTGATAGTAATGAATATCGGCGGGGTCGATGACGGCGATCTCAAGCTTGGGGTCCCGGGCGAGCAAGGACGAGGCCACGGCGATGCCCGCCGATCCGGCCCCGACGACAACGACCTCGAAGCTGCCGTCCACGGCATCGAGCGGAGTGGCGCCGTTATTGGCAATACGGCGCACGACACCGTGCATGTCGTAGCCGGCATCCTTGGATTTCTGCAGGATATCGGCGAGTTTGACGTCGCCCTTGTGGCTGAGTGCCCAGAGTGTCACCGAACGCGTGCCGCTTCGGCAGAAAGCCAGAGCCGGTTTGGGCGCGGAGGCCAGCAGCTGACCGAAGCTCTCGGCGTCCTCATCGCTCACCTTGCCGCTTTCGACCGGCAGATAGTAGCAGCTCAAACCCGCCTTTTTGGCCGCCTCTTCGATCTCCTTGAACAAAGGCTGATCGTTGCCCTCGCCGTCCGGGCGGTTACAGATGATGGTCCGAAAGCCCGCTTTGGCGGCCTCCGGCACGTCGGCAGCGGTGATTTGCGGTGAGACTGAAATGTCGCGATCGACGCACTTGATCTCCATGGTTCGTTTCCTCTCATGACCGGCTTGGTTTTTGTTTTCTTTGGACGGCTTACAGCGCGTCGACCGGCAGTTTCAGATAGTGGACGCCGTTGTCGTCCGCGGGCGGCAGTTCACCGGCGCGCATATTGACCTGCACCGCCGGCAGGATCAGTTGCGGCATATCCAGTTGTTTGTCCCGCGCCGCGCGCATCTCGACGAAGTCGTCCTCGCTGACGCCATCATGGACATGAATGTTCCCGGCCCGCTCCGCAGCGACGGTGGTCTCCCAGAGGTATTCCCGCCCGCCCGGAGCATAGTCGTGACAGAGAAACAGACGCGTCTCCGGCGGCAACGCGAGGATCTTTTTGATTGAGCGGAAGAGCGCACGGGCATCGCCGCCGGGAAAGTCGCAGCGCGCCGTACCGAAATCCGGCATGAAAAGCGTATCGCCGACAAAGGCCGCGTCGCCGATCAGATAGGTCGCACAGGCCGGGGTATGTCCGGGCGTATGCATGACCTTTGCCTTGAGCCCGCCGATGAAAAAGACTTCCCCATCCGCGAAGAGCTTGTCGAACTGACGGCCATCGACAGCGAATTTCTCCTCGGCATTGAAAACCGTCTTGAAGACACCCTGCACGGTTTGGATCTGTGATCCGATGCCGACCTTGCCGCCGAGTTCCTGCTTCAGATAGGGCGCCGCCGTCAGATGGTCCGCGTGCACATGGGTTTCCAGAATCCAATCGATCGTGAGGCCCTCGGCCTTGACGTAGGCAATAACCTCGTCCGCCGAGGTGGTCGAGGTCCGGCCCGATTTCGGGTCAAAATCCTTGACGGAATCGATGATCGCGGCATGACCCGACTTCGGATCACTGACCACGTGGGTCGCGGTACTGGTCGCTTCGTCAAAGAAGCTTTTGACCTTTGGCTGCATAGAGTTCTCCTCCGTATGCGGCCGCAGTCCTGCCTGCTCCGGAAGCAACGCAGAAATACGGCCGTCTTTAATTCTTGTAAGACTGTTTTTCCCTAAGCTTTTTTCAGGGTGCAGATACCGAGCAAGCGATAGAGCGGACAGAATTTGATGAATCCGGTGGCCAGCGGAACGATCCCGATAAAGCCCCAGGCGTAGGTGGAATCCCAAAGCGCGAGTGCGATCAGAGCCGCCCCGACGACGATACGAAGCACCCGGTCGATGGCTCCGATGTTTGCAGACATTGCTTTTCTCCTGGCGTGCAGATTGAGAGGCGATACCCGGCAGAGTAGGCTTGCACCTGCGGGTGGTCTGTGACTTAGTCACGTTCCCGTGAACCAACTCATTCCAACCGGCAACAGGAAGCCTCCATGAGCGACAGTTGGATCGAGCGTTTTCCCGAACTTGCGGCCCTCCCCCCGGAGGACCGGGCGTTTCTGACGGAACGCGCCGCGAAGGTCGCGCTACCCGCCGGCACAACGGTTTTCGCACCCGGCGTCGCAGCGGAGAGTTTTCTACTGATCCTTGCCGGCTCTGTGCGGGTACAGCAGGTTTCGCCCGGCGGGCGGGAGATCGTGCTCTACCGGGTGACCGGCGGCGAGACCTGTATCATGACCACCTCCTGTCTGTTGGCGGACGAGAACTACGCGGCCGACGGTGTCACCGAGACCGACGTTGAGGCTGTCGCCATCCCCAAAGCGTCTTTCGAGGAGGCCATCGTCCGATCGCCCGGCTTCCGGCGCCTGGTCTTCACCGACTATTCGCGACGCATCTCGGACCTCATGCATGTGGTGGAAGAAGTGGCCTTCGAGCGCCTGGACAAACGTCTGGCGCAACGTCTTCTTGCCCGCGCGGGAGACAGCCCGGTTGTACGGGTTACCCACCACGATCTGGCCACCGATCTCGGCAGTGCCCGCGAGGTGGTGGGGCGCCTCTTGAAGGAGCTGGAACGCCGCGGCTGGGTTGCCTTGTCCCGCGGTTCCATTGAACTTCGGGATTTAGACAAGCTCAAAGCCCTGGCCGAGGGAAGCTGATGATCGGAGACCCGGCTGCGTCATGACGATCCTTCGAACCGAACGTTTGCTCCTGCGCCCGGTCCGGGCTGAAGACCTGCCCAGCTTCGTCGCTTTCTATGCCGACCCGCAGGTCATGTCGGTGCGGAAGTACGGCGTGCTGGACCGGGAAACGGCACAGACCCACGTCCAGGTGATGCTGGATCACTGGGAAAACCATGGCTACGGCATGTGGGTCGTCACCGACAATTCAGACGGATCCTTTGCCGGCGAGTGCGGCATCAGATGGCAGAAGGACAGCCCAGGCGATCCCGACGGTCCCGACATCGAACTGAGTTATGGTTTGAGCCCCCTGTTCAGACAGCGCGGGCTGGCCACCGAGGCGGCCCGGGCGGTCATCGACCATGCTCGTGTCGGATTGAAACTCGGGCGCGTCGCCGCCGTTGCACGGGCCGATAATAGCATTTCGCACCGCATTCTGGAGAAGCTCGGTATGACGCTGATCTGGCGCAGCGAGGGCCGGGAGCCGCCTCTGGTAAAATACGCACTGGAGTTCAGATAACCGCCCGCCAGGTCTGCCGGTCGGGGTTATGTCCAAAGCCGCGTTTTTTCCAGAATCGGGCTTTAACCTAGGAATGGGCCGCTGCGATTTTGAGAACATGATCGCGCGTCAGAGGGGCCAATGGATAGTCCCGGGCCTCATCGACCGAAAGCCAAACGGCCTCCGCCAACTCGGCATTCGGAGACGCGGCAAAATCCCGCCTCAGGATAAAAAGGTCCGCCTTCACGTCGAAGCCCTCTTCATTCGCGGCGCGCGACGCATAGGTTCCGACCGCCTCTAAGTCGGATGCGACGACGCTCAGCGCCAGCTCCTCTTCAAGCTCGCGGCAGAGTGCGTCCTCGGGCTTTTCGTCGGTCTCGAGTTTTCCGCCGGCCTGCATGAAGTAAGCCGTCTCTCTCTTGCGGACCAGCAACAGCCTGCGGCTGGAATCAAGAATGATGGCTGCCGCAATTCGAATTTCCTTTACGATGACTGACGCTCCCTCAAAGACGGTTCAAACGGTGAAATTCGCAACCTCTTCGTAAGCATCGTGAGAGATCTGCTTGCCCAGGGCATGCATCCTTTTCATGGAGTCGGATTTCGCTGTGGTCACGAACGCCTGCCATTGTCCAAGTTCATCCCATTTCGCAACCGTCAGGATTTCCGTCGGCCGGTCCACGCTCGTGATACAAAAACTCCCGCGCGCACCCACGGTCTCCTCCCGGATGGCCTTTGTTGTCTTTTCCCAGGCAGCCAGAAAGGCTTCGCGGTTTTCCAGCGAAACCTCCCAACGATAGATCACTTGAATCACAGGCGGTCTTTTCCCGATAACCGAATCCCAACAACCGAATCCCAACAACCGAATCCCGACAACTGAATCGATGTCGTCCGCGATCTACCTTATCGGATTATAGCCGATGACCTGCAAGGTGAACTGCTCCACATAATCGATCAAGGCATCGACGGCGGCTTCCGCCTTCTCCGGCTGATCGGCGGATATCGCCTCGGCGACATCCGCATGGGAATTCGCCATCTTGGCGGTATCGCCATAGGCTTCCTGATGAAGGATCCAGAAGCGGCGCGACAAGCCCTTCACCGATGTCATGGCTTTCGAGGCGAAGGCGTTGTCGGCCGCCTCCAGGGTCAGGGCGAACATCAGCGAGTCCAGTTCCGTCATCCGGGTCTGGTCACCCTTCTGGGCCGCTGCCCGGAAAGCTTTCACCAGATCCGAAAACTCCGCCCGCTGTCGCTGGTCCGCGCGCTTTGATGCGGAGCGCGCCAGCAGGCGTTCGACAACGCGCCGCAGCTCCAGAGCACGGAACTGCTGGGTGTAATCCAAAGGGCAAACCTGCGCGCCGCGGCGGGGATAGACCGCGATCAGCTGCTGGTCCGACAGGCGCTGGATGGCGGAGCGCACGGGTGCCCGGCTGAAACCGCTGAGTTCAATCAGTTCGGTCTCGGAAACCCATTGCCCCGGTTTGAGCACGCCCGTAACGATCATGTTCTCGAGCTGATTGTAGGCGCCGTCCATCAGCTTCAGCGGGCGTTCGTCTTCGCGTTCGATCACAAATGATACAGGCGGCATTCTTCGTCTTTCATCTTCCCGGTTTCATCCTCCCGGTTTCATCTTCCCTGGCGGTCAAAGAAGCAAACCGCCGGAGACCGGTGCACGGCAGAACCGAATAGCACCTGCGCTCGTTATGGCAAGTGCGAAGGACAATTGACATGTCAGTAATCTATTGTAACATGTCAGACAAAATTACCACCATAAAAATGGACAGGGACTGGAGAGAGACCATGAAAAAACTGATGTTGATGACCGTTTCGGCTGCCTTTCTGGGAGCCTCCACCCTCTCGGCCTACGCACAGGACGCAGTGAAGATCGCCGAGCCCAACTGGGCGAGCGGTAGGGCCATCGCGGGCCTGATCAAGGTGATCATCGATGACCGGCTTGGCGGAAGCTCCGAACTCGTGCCCGGCACCAACGCCGTAATCTTCAAGGCGATGGACCGCGGCAAGGGCGAAATCGACGTCCATCCCGACGTCTGGCTGCCGAACCAGGCCAACTTCACCAGTGAATATGTCGACGCCAAAGACTCTGTCGCACTCAGCAAGAATTCCTATGCGGGCCGGGCCGGTTTCTGTATGTCGAAAGACTTCAGCGAGAAGCACAACATCAAGTCGATCTTCGACCTCGCGACCCCGGAAGCCGCCGCTCTGACCGATCGTGACGGCGACGGCAGCGGCGACATCTGGGTCGGCGCACCGGGCTGGGCCTCGACCAAAGCCAACCTGGTCAAGGTGCGCGATTACGGCGTCACCAATTTCTTCAATCCGATCCAGGCCGAAGAAGAAATCGCCACCGCCTCGATCCGCGATTCCATCAACAAGGGTGAAGGCTACGCCTTCTACTGCTACGCCCCGCACTACAACTGGTTCATCTTCGATATGGTGATGCTGGAAGAGCCCGCCTTCGAGGAAGACAAGTACAAGATGGTGCAGCCGGCGGAAGATCCGAACTGGTTCGACAACTCCAAGATCACGACCGGCGACAAGGAAAAGTCGATCCATGTCGCCTACTCGAAATCCCTGGAAAGCCGGGTCCCTGCCATTGCCGAGTTCCTGTCCAATATCGCGCTCGATACCGAGACGGTGAACGGCTGGACCCACGAGATCGTGGTCAAGAAGCGCGACAGCCAGGAGGTGGCCCGCGAGTGGATCGCGGCGAATTCCGACCGCGTGGACGGCTGGCTCGGCCTGTAAGGCCTTCTCCAAGCGGACGCCCTGCACTCTGCCCGTTGGCGCAGGAAACAAGCCTGTGCCAACGGGAGCCTTTCGGGGACTCCCACAGTCCAAAACCACAGCTAAGACTACTGCGGATGACAGATCATGTCTGAGACGTCGACGAGTGATGTCGCGATTGAGATTTCCGGTGTCTGGAAGATTTTCGGGAACGCGCCTGAAGAAGCGCTGGAAGCCGTGCGCAAAGACGGGCTTTCAAAAGCGGAGGTGCTGGAGAAGTACGATGCCGTGGTCGGGGTCTCGGACGTCAGCTTCTCCGTGAAGCGCGGTGAGATCTTCTGTGTCATGGGCCTGTCAGGCAGCGGCAAGTCAACCCTGGTCCGGCACATCAACCGGCTTCTGGCGCCCACTGCAGGCAAGATCCTGGTCGGCGGCGAAGATGTCATGGCCATGAACGAAGAGGCCCTGCGCGAGCTGCGCAACCGGCATATCGCCATGGTGTTTCAGGATTTCGGCCTGATGCCGCACCGCTCCGTGCGCGACAACGTCGCCATGGCCCTGGAGATCCGGGGTATCGCCCAGAACCCGCGCTGGGCGGCCGCGGACCGGGCGCTGGAGATGGTCGAACTGGCCGACTGGCGCGACAAGTTCGCCCACGAGCTTTCCGGCGGCATGCAACAGCGAGTCGGCCTGGCCCGCGCCATCGCCGCCGATGCCGAAGTCCTGCTGATGGATGAACCCTTCAGCGCGCTGGATCCGCTGATCCGCCGGCAGCTTCAGGAAGAATTCATGAAACTGGCGGCGATCATGAAGAAGACCACCGTCTTCATCACCCACGATCTGGACGAAGCTGTGCGGATCGGCGACCGCATCGCGATCATGCGCGACGGCGTGGTGGTGCAGATCGGAACGCCGGAAGAAATCGTCATGAAGCCGGCCGACGACTATGTCTCGGACTTCGTCGCGGGCATCTCGCGCCTCAATCTGATCCAGGCCCATTCCCTGATGCAGCCGGTCGCGGCTTATGAGCAGGCCCATGGCGCACTGCCCGCGAATGCGGCGGTGATGACGGAAGACACGACCCTGAACCGCCTGATCGCCGAAGCCGTGCGCAAGGACGGCCCGATCGTCATCCAGGACAACGACGCCAGGACCCTTGGCGTGGTCTCCAAGAACGAATTGCTCGCCGGTGTGGTCGCGGGGGTGGAAGCGGCATGAATATCGCAACCAAAGATCCGAATTTGAGCGACGCCGGCCACGGCAAACTCATCGAGGAGTTCGCGGTCACCAATACGGACTACTACGAGCGGCAGTTCAAAGCGATCGGCGACAGCACGCGCTTCACGCTGACCTTCAACCTGGCCGCGGCCCTGCTCGGTCCGGTCTGGTTCGGCGCGCGCAATCTCTGGAAATGGTTCCTGCCCTTCGTGGCGGTCGAGACCTTTGCCGTGGTGCAGATCACCCGCGGGCTTTGGGGCGATCTGGCCGCACCCTTCCTGCGGCGCCTGGACGGGATCGAAAAGACCCTCGAGTTGCGCCGCGGGCAGCTCGAAGCAGCCCGGGAGAACGCACCGGACAAAGTCGCGACCTTCGAGAACGCGATTGCATCGCTGGAACGCGCCGTCGAAGGCATCAAGGCCGAAGCTCAGGCCGCGGAGGAGACCGCGGTCTGGCTGATCCTGGGCGGCCTGACGGTGCTGGTTCTGGTGAAGATTTTCCAGGGGGTCATCGCGAACCCGGCCTTCGAGAAGCGCTTCACCCTCTGGCGCTCGGACCGGACGCTGCGCGCCGGCCTTCACCCCATGCAGATGGCAGCCAGCGCCAGCCTTGCGCTCCTGACCTACGTGGCCTGCGCCTTCAAGTTCGGCTTCCCCTCGCAGATCGAATTCCTGAACGGCTTTCCCACGGACCCCGCCTATCAGGTCACGACGGCCGATGGGATCAAGGCCTGGATGGCGTCGGCGGCGATCAGCACGGAATTCTTCTTCGATGCGCTCAGCTTCGGCATCAAGTCGATCCTGGATGCGCTGGAAATCCTCTTCGTGGAGACGCCCTGGCCGGTCATGGGCGGCTTCATCATCCTCATGACCGGCTTGTCGGCGGGGTGGCGCACGGCGATCTTCGCCACCGCCGCCCTCGCCTATCTGGGCTACCTGGGCTTCTGGGAAAAGTCTATGACGACGCTCGCGCTGCTGGGCACGGCGGCCTGTATCAGCATCGCCCTGGGCATTCCGCTCGGCATCGTCTGCGCGCGCAATCAGCGGCTCTATGCCTTCGTGCGGCCGGTCCTCGACTTCATGCAGACCATGCCCGCCTTCGTCTACCTGATCCCGGTGATCGCCTTCTTCGGCACCGGCAAGCCCGCCGCCATCGTGGCCACCATGATCTTCGGCAGTTCGCCTGTGGTGCGCCTGACGGTGCTGGGCCTGCGCGGCGTGCCGAAGTCCGTCCGTGAAGCGGCCACCGCCTTCGGCGCTTCCAAGAGTTACCTGCTCTGGAAGGTCGATCTGCCCCTGGCGGCCCCTTCGATCATGGCCGGGATCAATCAGACCATCATGCTCAGTCTGGCGATGGTGGTGATCGCCTCGCTGATCGGCGCCAAGGGCCTGGGCGAAGATGTCTTGGAGGCCCTGCAATATGCGTCGGAAGGGCAAGGTATTCTGGCCGGTCTGGCCATTCTCTTCTGCGCGATGATTCTGGACCGCATTATTCAGGGCCGGCGCCGCTAGCCCCCTTACACAAGAAACGCAAATACAAGGAAACGCCGATGACCGTGACAGTCGCCCTGCTGATCAAATACGAAAACGACAAGAAAGCCGAAATGCTCGACACGCCGAGCGACCGGGCCGCCGTCTCCCGAAAGGCGGTCGCCGCCATGGGCGGCCGCCTGATCGAGGCCTACGGTTCCGTGGGCGAATACGACATGCTCTTTATCTACGAAATGCCGGATATGGCCGCCGTCGCCGCCAACATGAATCTAGCCGAGGCCACCGGCATGGCGAAGTATCACAAGATCATTCCGCTCATGAGCAACGACGACTTTATCACGGCCCAGAAAAAAGCCGGCGAACTGCGCGACAGCTACAGCGCGGTCGCAGCCGCGGAATGAGCGAAGAGGCAAAGAGCCGCCTGTTCTACGGCGGTCCGATCGTCACGATGGACGACGACGCGCCCATGCCCGAGGCTGTCGTTACAAGGGCCGGCAAGATCCACTTCGCGGGCGCGCTCGAAGAGGCCCGAACGGTGGCCGGATCTGATGTGACAGAGGTCGATCTGGCCGGACGCACGCTGCTGCCCGGCCTGATCGACGCCCATTCCCACATTCTCTGGGCAGCCAAGACCCGCGGGGCTCCGGTCGTGGATGTACGGGCCGAGACGGTCCCCACTTACAGGGCCCTGCTGGCCAAGATCCGCCGCCGGGTGGCAGCCGCCAAGCCGGGTGAGCATCTGATCTTCTTCGGGCTCGATGCGCAGCTGCATCCGGATATGGAGCAGCCGACCCGCGCGCAGCTCGACGAGATCGCGCCGGACAACCCCATCGGCATCCAGACCTCGAACTGCCACGCCCTCTTTATGAATTCGCGGGGCTTCGAGGCCTGCGGCATCGATGAAACGACCGAGACGCCGACCGGCAGCATCATCGAACGCGACGACGCAGGCCGCCCGAGCGGTAAGATCGCGGAGGCCATCACCTGGCGCGCGCTGGAAGTCTTCTACGATGCCTGGGGCGATGACCGCTTGAGCGAAGAATTTCACGCTTCGATCCGGGATTTCATCCAAAACGGCATCACGACGGTCACCGAACACCTCTACCTGCCGCACTACAAAGCCTATTACCTCAGCGCCCTGAAACAGGGCCTGCCCATGCCGCGCGTCGCAGCCTACCAGCAGGCCGTAACCGCCGACATGCAGGTCGAGAAGCTGAACATCGGCGAGGACCGCCTCTGGATGGCCGGGGTCAAGATTCACGCCGACGGTTCACCCTTTATCGGCAACATCTGGCTGACCGAGCCCTATCTCGACACGCCGATCACCCTGGAACGCATGGACCTGAAGCCGGGTCACACGGGCAGCTTGAACTATCCCCAGGACTACTTCGAGAAAATGGCGCGGACCTACTTCGGCCAGGGCTGGCGCATGTCGATTCACACGCAGGGCGACCGCACCATCGATATGGTCCTGGATCTGGTCGAGGACATTCTGGCAAAAAACCCGCGCGAAGATCACCGCTTCCGGCTGGAACACTGCGCGCTGATGCGCTGCGACCAGATCGAACGCGCCCAGAAGCTCGGTGTGCTCTGCAGCTTCTTCATCAATCACATCACCCATTGGGGCGCCCCCATCGAGGATGCGCTCTTCGGACCGGAGCGCGCGGCGCACTACATGCCCGCCGGCTCCGCCCGGGACGCCGGCATGAGGATCAGCCTGCACGCCGACACCCCGATGACCGACCCTTCCTGCCTGGAACTGATGAAGGCCGCCACGACGCGGCTGGCCGGGGACGGGCGATGCCTGGGCGAGAGTGAACGCCTCGACAGCCTCTCGGCCTTGAAGGCGGTCACCATCGATGCGGCCTATCAGATCGGCATGGAAGACAGGCTCGGTTCGATCAAAGCGGGCAAGCACGCGGACCTTGTGATCCTGGAACGCAACCCCCTGGAGACTCCACATCTGGAGCTCGCGGACATCGGGATCGCGGCCACCTATCTGGCCGGCGAATGCGTCTGGACCAATGCCTGAAGCTGCGGCACGCGTTCCTCTGATCACAATCGGCGGCTTTCTGGGCGCCGGAAAGACGACTCTCGTCAATCAGATCCTGGAACAGGCCGCCGGGCAGCGGATCGTGGTTTTCGTCAACGATTTCGGCGCGATCAATATCGATTACGAACTGATCCAAACCCGAGACACCGACCGGATATCCCTCAAGAACGGCTGTGTCTGCTGTTCGCTGAACGACGATCTTGTGGAGTCCGTCGCGGGTTTCGTCAAACAGCCGGCGCCACCCGATGCCATTGTCATTGAAGCCAGCGGTATCGCCGACCCGCGCGCCCTCGACAGCTCGCTTACCATGCTCGAAACCGCAGGCATGGTCAGATCGGATGCAAAGCTCTACGTGCTGGACGCGGCCAATTTCCAGGATCTGGAATTCGACGACGCCGAAACCATCATCGATCACGCCGCCGTCAACGATATCGTGCTGATGAACAAGTCCGATCTGGTCCGGCCGGAAGCGCGCGGAAAAATCCATGACCTGCTGTCCGAGGCAGCGCCCTACAGCCAACTGGTCGAAACGGTGAACTGTGACATCGCCATCGATATGGTTTTCGGTGCCGCACCGGTGTCGAATAAGGCTGCAAAGCCGTCAAGCAGCGCGTTGCAGACACCGCAGCACGCGAAGACCTATCAGTCCTGGTCGTGCGAATTCCACGGCCTGTTGGACCGGGAAAAATTCGAGGTCTTTGCCATGTCGTTGCCAGGCAAGTGCCTGCGCGCCAAGGGCATTCTGCGTTTCAGCGACGCCCCCGACGAACCGCAGCTCTTCAACCTTGTCGGCTATCGCGCCACCATGGAACCAAAGGTCCAGACCGAAGCCAGCGCCCTCATCCGTTTTGTCGTGATCGGCCTCGCCGAGACATTCGACGCTGCGGCATTGGAAGCGTCTTTCGCACAGGTGGTGACTGAAAAGACATGCTAGTAGGAGTGCTGACCTTACTCCCCTAATCACCTGGTATCTTTGAACGAAGAGCGCCAGGATACAGAAGACGCATGGCGTTAAAGCCGTCCGCGGTCGTCCAGTCGGGACAATTCGCCAATACCGTAACAGCGTTGATCGCTTCGTTTTGTGCCACGAGGTATCCGATTTCATCAAGGACATAAGACGGTAGTTCTCTGATCCTACGTCGCAGCTTTGCCTCTGCGAGCGCCTCTAAACTCTGTCCTCCGCCGGTCCAAAGTCGGCATTGAACCATCACTGGGCCGATCAGATCCGTCCAGATGTAGTTGTCTTGCAAACGCTTTGCATAACCAAGCTCATGCAGCAGGTTCAGGATGCCTGCAAAATCTTCATGAACCGAAAAGGCGACCCGGGAGCTACTGACTCCGTGAAAATCGACAGCACGTTCTATAAAGGCGGCAAGAACCCAGTCGATATCCGGCTTACCCTCAAAACTCTGCTCGGCCATTTCACGGATTTGATTACGCGTGACAAGAAAGCGCGCAGCTGCAGAAGAAGCAGGCTTCGAAGGATCTGATGAACAGGTCTCCATGATATCCCACCGAAGGAGCAAATCCAAAGTGTCCTCAGACCAAGTTTGGCAGTCATGCTCTATAGTGAGGCCCTTGAGATCGGTATATTCGGAAGCGTTGGAATTCCCATACACGCGTGCCAGTTCATTGGCCAACCAGACAAGCATTTCCACGCAGGCCTGATGCTCAAGTTGGACAATATTTTTCGACATTTTTCGTCATTCCCCCACCAGACCTCTTACGGCTATCTGGCTCTTATGTCTCAACCCGCTGCCGCTCGGCAAAGCGCTGCACCTTGGCGCGGTTGCCACAAGCACGCATGGAGCACCAGCGGCGGCGGCCGCCTTTGGAGCGGTCCAGGTAGAGCCAAGAGCAGCGGTCGCAGTTTTTAAGGCGCCGCAGGTCGTCGCTCAACAGCAAGTCGTTGGCCAGAAGCCCGATACGCAGCAGGATCGTATCGAGCTCCCCGTCCTCAAGTTCGATCGATCGCGTGAAACCTGACGGACGTCTCTTCAGATGACTCGCCGCAAGGCACTGCGTCATCTGTGACGTGATCGCCTGCCAGCTTTCCTCCGGAACGACGCCATCTGTGGCAAGCGCCATCAGGCACGAGTGCAAAGCCTCTCGGAAGCACAGGGACTGCTTGAGCGCAAAAAAAGCTTCGTCCGGCGAGGCCTTCGCCAGCCGGCGCAGGGATGCGGTCTCGCGCGCAGTGAGCAGCCCAGCCAGCTCCGCCCAGTCCGCGAGCACCTCATAGCTGACCATGCGTTCTAAATCCCGGCTCTTGCCGCCCCCGCCTGCGGTATTGACGAAGTCGAGGCAGCCATGGCCACCGATCAGGTCTTCCGCCGTCAGGCTGGCCGCTCCGCTCTCCATGTCCCAAGACCTCTCACTTAACAGTCGCAACTAACCTTCTTGACTATTTTTAATAGTTAGTTTACCGAGTCAGTTACGTCAACTAACCTCTTTAGATTGATTTAACAGTTAGATCAGGAGTTTGTCATGACCGAATGGAACCTTCCCGATAGCTTCCTGTTCGAGGGAGAAAGTGTTCGTTTCGGCCGGATGGGCGACGGTCCGCCGCTGGTGCTGCTGCATGGCACCCCCTTTTCCAGCTATGAATGGCATCGCATTGCGCCGCTTCTGGCACGTCATCGCAGCGTTTATTTCTATGACATGCTGGGCTATGGCCACTCCGAAATGCGCGACGGTCAGGATGTCTCTCTCGGACGGCAGAACCGGCTTCTCGCCGCCCTGCTGCGCCATTGGAAACTAGAGGAACCGGACGTCGTTGCGCATGACATCGGTGGAGCGACGGCGTTGCGGACGCATTTCCTGAACGACTGCGATTACCGTTCCCTGACCCTGATCGACCCGGTGGCAATCCGGCCCTGGGGCTCGCCCTTCGTCCAGCATGTCCGCCAGCACGAAGAAGCTTTTGCCGGCATGCCGGGCTATGCCCATGAAGCGCTCCTGCCCGCCTACATCGGCAGCAGCGTCTATCAGACACTACCAGACGCGCGGCTGGCGCCTTATATAACGCCCTGGCTCGGCGAAACCGGACAAAAAGCCTTTTACCGTCAGATCGCCCAGATGGATTTGCGCTACACCGATGAGGTCCAGGACCGCTACAGCGCGTTACGCTGCCCGGTCCAGGTTCTTTGGGGTGAGGAAGATCAATGGATCCCGCTCGAAAAGGGCCGGGAACTGGCTGAGCTTCTCCCGAACGCGCGTTTCCAGCAGGTGCCGAACAGCGGACATCTCATGCAGGAAGATGCGCCGGAAGCCATCATTGCAGCTACGCTCGAATTTTTGCCGGGTTGCGGGCGCTAGGTTGAGCGTTGGACCCTCAGCAGAGACAGGCCCGCGGCAATCAGCGCCGTCCCCGTCAGGCGGTTCGTGATGCGCATGGCTCTTGGTGTCGCGAAGAGCCTGGTGAGCATGCGTCCGGCCAGCACATAGCCGCTGTCCGCGATCAGGCAGAGGAGGATGTAACTGGCGCCCAGAACGGCGAGTTGAAACTGCGGGTCGCCGCCCGGCGCCACGAACTGCGGCAGAAAGGCGATGTAAAACACCAGGCCCTTGGGATTGGTCAGAGACGTCAGAGCCGCCTGGAAGAAAAGGACCCGGTAGGGCTTCGCGGGCGGGGGACCGGCCGGAGACAAAACCGCACCGCGCATCCGCCAGTATTGAATGCCGAGATAAATCAGATAGGCCGAGCCGATCCACCGCATGATGTCGAACGCCGTTTGCGATGCCAGGATCACGGCGCTGATCCCGAGGACCGTAGCCGAAACCATAAGGGCGTTGGCAAGCAGAGACCCTGCGATCAGGCTGACCGGCCGCCGGATGTCGCCGGTCAGCGACTGCGCAAAGATCTGCAGCACCGTCGGCCCCGGCGCAGCCGCGACCGTGAGACCTGCCGCCAGAAAGAGGCTATAGAGGGTCCAGTCCATTCATTCTCTCTCGCGAATTCAACCCCGGAGAAACTCAGTCACGGCGCCCCAGAGGGCGAAGCGGCCTTCCTCCAGGTGCATCAGGTGCGTTGCCCTGGGAATGACAAGATCGCGCTTCTCTCGGGAGCCCAGATCATTGAGTAGACAACGAGCATCTTCATCATTGCAAAGGCTATCCCATTCGCCCCGGATCAAAAGACTTGGTACGGTAATCCTGGCGGGATCGTACGCCAGTTCACCTTGCCATGCAGCCGCAATGTCGGCGGCGGGTCCGCCGGGAACTGCAACGGCAGGCGGATCGCGGGTCAGAGCGACCGGGTCACTGGCGAGATAGGCCGGACCCCAGCTTGCCAGTTCAGGCTCGTCGAGCAGAGGCCCCTCGCCTTCGGGTAGGTCATGGAGAAAGCGTTCCAACTGCGCCGTCACAGTGATCAGGCGCGACGCGGGGAACTCTCTCACATCGACTTTCTTCGCACCGTGCCTCTGGGCGATCGGCCCGAAGAACACCAGGCGGCCCGCGAGATGATTATGGTTTTCCAGGTAGCACCCGGTGGCAATGGATCCCCAGGAATGGGCGATGATGTTGACGGCTGCGCCACGGCGCTGCTCGCGAATATGATCGACGACCCGGGCAATCTGCGTTGCCGCCGCACTCGCCCGGCTGTCGGCGAGCGAGGATGCGCTTCCCCTACATCGCTCCGATCCCCCGAACCCGGCAAAATCGAAACTCCAGACATCGAATCCTTCGCTGTGCAAATGCCCTTCCCAGGATTGCCCGTCACTGAAGCGGTATCCGATCGATAAGGCCGAGGGGAAGGTGGCACCATGCACATAGAGGACGGGTGGACCGCTGTTGTTCAGACGACGCACCTGAAGCACCGGCGGGCCAGCGATTGAAAATACTTCGGCTTCGCGCACCGGTGTCTCCCGTGACAGCTCCTGTTCCGATTGAACAGATCACCAGGATAGCCGAACGCAGACAAGTATGTTTCGGCAGAGATCGAAGTGTGCCCGCTCTTCGACCAATTAAAGCAATTTGCGTTTAAACAGACACAAAATTCGCTGCCTCTCGATCAGCAAATTGCTGATCTTGAACGCAGATTTTGAGATGCACAGATTCAAGAAAAACGCAATTCGCTATTGAAGCCGTTACGCTGCCAGCGCCCTTGCATACTGTCCCGGCGTCACACCAAAGGCCTTACGGAAGTGCCGGTTCAGCGCGCTCTGATCATAGAAGCCGACCGCGAGGGCAACGTCGGCGGGACGCCGGCCAACAGAAAGCAAGCGGCGGGCCTCGCGCAGGCGGAGCTGATTGAGGTAGGCGTGCGGTGACAGGCCGGTTTCGCGGTTAAAGCAGCGGATGACATGAAAAGCCGTCATCCCGGCCAGTTCGGCCAATTGCGACAGAGTCACGTCCTGGCTGAAGTTCGCCCCCAGATAATCGATCAGACTGGTGACGACACGGCGCTCGTCGCCAGGGTTACGGGGCCGGTTGTGCGGTGTGCCGTGCCGGGTGAAGAGATCCGCCAACCCCTCCAGCAAGGCGCCGGACTTTGCCAGCGCCGACTCGCCCTCTTCAAAGGCCCGGTGCATCGCCACGAAGCGCCGGGCAAGCTCGGGATCGGAAATCTTGTTGTCGCGAAAGTAAGGCAGTTGCGGCGTAGACAGCTCCAGATCCGCCATCGCGTCGCGCAACGCAGGCAATGAGAGATAAAGCGCGCGGTAGCGCCAGCAGCCATGATCGCCGACCCGTCCGGAATGGGGTTCGTCGGGATTGAAGACCAGGAGGCTCTCCGGCTCCGCATGATCCTCAATACCCTGGCTGCGGAAGCTCGATCCCCCGGCTTCGGTCACCGCGATTACCAGTTCATCATGCACGTGCGGTGCGAACTCAAGCGTCGTAAAATCGGCGCGCATCATCAGCGCGCCCGGCGTCGCGCGGTCGCTCCAGAGAATACTGCGATTGGCTGCCGCTATGGCCGACACTCTGTTCTGACCTTCCCGCTATCTTTGCCGTATCGAGAGACTTTACCTCTTGTTGCCCTACTGGGCCAGAAAACCGCCATCGGCGCTGAGAACATGGCCGGCCACAAAGGAGGCACGGTCCGACGCCAGCCAGAGAATGGCCTCCGCAACCTCCTCCGGCTGTCCCAATCGACGCAGGGGCAGACCGGCGGCCACGGCGGACATATCGGCAACCTTCGAGGCCCGCAGCATCGGCGTATCGACCCGGCCGGGCGCCACGGCATTGATGCGAACGCCCTGCGGCCCGTACTCCATCGCGGCGGATTTCGTCAGGGAGATCATCGCAGCCTTGGAAGCGGAATAGACGGCAAAACCCGGGTTCGGGTTTCTGATCCCGCTGACCGAAGCAATATTGACGATCGCCCCGCCACCGGCCTCGAGCATTCTGCTGATCTGCCCGCGCATCGCCACATGGATCGCGCGGACATTGACGGCAAAGACCCGGTCGAAAACCTCCAGAGGCTGATCGATCAAAGGCATCCGTTTTTCCTGGTATCCGGCGTTGTTCACCGCAATATCAAGACCGCCCAGCCAGTCGACAGCCGCCCGTGAGACCGTCTCTATCTGCTCGGGTTCCAGGAGGTCGCAGGCCAAGAAGTGAATTTCTCCCGGAAGCGCCGCAGCCGCGGCGGCAACCTCTGCGCCCTGCAACTCGTTGCGTCCCGTGATCACAACCCTTGCGCCCCGGGACGCGAATGCCAGCGCCGTGGCCCGGCCAATACCCGAAGTTCCACCGGACAGCAGAACGCTCTTGCCTTCGAACTCGTTCTTCATAGAGACAACTCGACCAGGCCAATCCGCAGCCTGCGGTTATGACGCCCCTTGTTCTCCACCTTCAGGATTTTCAACTCGCCCGCCTGCCCTGTCGAGGTCAAATGCGTGCCGCCGCAAGCCTGCCGGTCCAGGCCTTCGATCTCGACGACCCGCACGCGGCCGTCCGCCTGCGGCGGAGGTGTCACCGCCTTGCTGCGCAGGGTTCCGTTCTCCTGAGCGGCCTCCGACAAGGACACAAGAGCCGTCTGCACGGGGAGGTCCTGCCGCACGATGTCGTTGATGGCAGGCTCCAGCGCACGGAGACGCTCATTGTCCGCACCCGGCAGGTCGAAGTCGATCCGCGCCGTAGCGTTGTCCGAGATCTGCGCGCCGGTTACCAGCGCTCCATCGAATTCCCGGAACACCAGCGCGTTGGCGATATGCAAAGCGGTGTGCAGACGGCACATCTGCGCCCGGAAGACCGGATCGACTATCGCAGAAACAGCGCCTGAAGGCTCGAGCTGATCCGCGAGCAGATGCCACAGCTGTCCACCGCGCGCCTCAAGACCGGTGATCGCCGTCGCACCACCGGACCACTCCAGCACGCCACGGTCGGCAGGCTGCCCGCCGCCGCCCGGATAGAAGCTGGACCGGGAGAGCAGCACCCGCCCCGGCTCTGCCTGTACGACCTCGGTTTCGACCTCGAAAAGATCAGGATTTTCGTGACATAGGTACTGAGACATTGATCCAACCATACTAAACGCTGAGCAGCGGGATGACAGCAGCGGAAGACCGGAGTGTCTTGGTAAAAATTGACCTCCCGCAACGTCGGTTGACGCCAGCAGAAGCAGCCCGATTTGACAGACCGGTGGTGAGGGGCGAATACTTCGCGCGCTGGCAAGCCCTCCAAACGGGCAGCCGGTGAGGGAAGAAACGCAAAGAATAACCGACAGTGGGCGGCTCACATTTTGGATCAACTGGAACGTCTCGAAAGCTATCGGGACCGGCTATACGGCTATGCAATCAGCTTGTCTCAAGACCCTGATCTTTCTCGGGATCTGGTTCAAGACTGCGCCCTTAAGGCCTTGAGTGCTAAGAAAGTTCCACAGGATGAACCGGCTTTTCGTGCCTGGCTTTTCAGAATTCTGCGCAATGCCTTTCTCGATCACCTGCGGGCCGCCGACAGGCTCGCTGACTTCACATTCGATGACTCGGACGACCTCGATCCGGGCGTCTGGTCCGCGGAGGAACGCATGGTCGACGCCGTGACGGTCCGGGTCGCCCTGGCAGCTATGCCCGCAGGCCAGCGTGATATACTCGCGCTGATCGACGTCGCAGGTTTGCGCTACGCGGAAGCGGCAACACTGCTGGACGTTCCCGTCGGTACGGTCATGAGCCGCGTCAGCCGCGCCCGGCAGGCACTGCTGCTCCGCATCTCGGGCTCCAACGTGACGCCCCTCAAATCCGCACTCAAATCCGCAGTCAATTCGGCGCAGGGAGGCCGCAGACGATGAGCCGCCTCCATAGAGACTGGAAAACGCTGAACGCCTATGTCGACGGAGAACTGACAGCGAATGAAGCCGCCGCGGTTGCGCGCGACATCGCACAGGATCCGCCCACAGCAGAAAGCGCAGCCGCGCTCGCGAGTTTGAAATCCGCGCTCCTCGAGCAAGCGGAAGCCCCCGAGGATTTCCAGCTCCTGCCTGCCGGCTCCAATCCGAAGAAACCGGCAGGTTGGCAGGCGCTAAGATGGCGGGCGCTAAGATGGCAGGCGGCACACACGGCCGCGACGGCAGCGGCGCTGGTCATTTTTATCGCCGTGGGCGCACTCTGGCATTGGAGTGCCACAAATGCGGGAGACAGGAATTCACCCGCGGTCGCCTGGCATCAGGAAGCCGCCGAAATCCACCGGGATTGGGTTGCGAAGAAATCGGACGAACGCCCGCCGTCGCTCGACATCCCGGCAACCGCAGCGCTCACGGCGCCGGAACTGCGCATCCCGGATCTCTCCGACAGCGGACTGACACCGATCCTGCTGGAACCCGAAGCGCAGCTCGGCGGCATGACCGGCTATCGGGTCGGATATGGCGGCACGCGGGGCTGCCGGATCAGCTTTTTTGTGCTGCAGGGCGACGGAGGAATTCCTGGACATTTGACAACACTCAAAGCCGGCGGTCCGCAGGTTTTGGCGTGGCGTCACGATCAGGCCCACTATTTCCTGATGGCTGAAGGTATGGCCGAAACCCGTTTCGGTCTGATCGCGCGCACACTGCAAAACGTGACAGCGAACTGGCAGCCGCTCTCGCCGGAAATCCGCACGGCACTGCAGCAGAACCGCCAATTAAGTACGCCCTGCACAGCCTGAACGGCCAACCTTCTCAAAAAAAATGACGAGGAGATGGAATAGAATCCGCTCCTCCGGCGTTTCTTCTCCCGAGTGCCTGATCCGAAGGGTCCGGTCGCTTGCGTAAAAGAACAATAAACTGCAAAAAATTTTCGGGAGGAAGAGATGCCGAGTGGGAAACAAGACCGCGGCCTATGCGAACTTTACCAGAAAGATCCGGAGCGCGCCGACAAGCTGGTTTTCGGGCGCGAAGCACATAAAGACCGCCGCGGGTTTCTGCGCGGCGCCGGCCTCGCGACCATGGGCGCCATGCTGGGCGCGACCATCCCCTTTCACCGTAACTTTCCCGCAGGCCTGATCCCGGCGGCCATGGCCGATGACGGCGAGATGGCCCTCTTCAAGACCAAGGACGGCCTCACCCTGCTCAACGACCGGCCGATCAACGCGGAAACCCCGCCGCATCTGCTGGACGACCCCGTCACCCCAAACGAACGCCACTTCGTGCGCAACAACGGCGTCGTGCCGGACATTGCCTATGAAATGGATGCCTCCGATTGGCGCCTGAAGATCGATGGGGACGTCAACACGCCCCTGGAATTCTCGCTCGAGGAACTCAAGAGCAAATTCGAGAACGTCACGCTTAAACTTCAGATCGAATGCGGCGGGAACGGCCGCGCGGCCTTCAATCCGCCGGCCCGGGGCAATCAGTGGACCCTGGGCGCGATCGGCAATGCGGAATGGACCGGCGTGCGCTACGCGGATGTTCTGAAGGCGGCGGGCGTCAAGGATTCAGCCATCTACACGGCGCACTACAGTCTGGACGGGCATCTTTCCGGCGATCCGGACAAGCTGCCGATCTCCCGAGGCGTGCCGCTCGCGAAAGCCATGGAACCGCACTCGATCATCGCCTTCGCCATGAACGGCGGACCGATCCCGGCCCTGCACGGCTTTCCGGTCCGGACCATCTGCCCGGGCTGGGCCGGTTCGACCTCGCAGAAATGGCTGCAGCGGATCGAACTGCGCAACGTGGTGCACGACGGGCCGAAGATGACCGGCACCTCCTACCGCGTCCCCTACTATCCGGTCGCGCCGGGCACCAAGGTCGACAAGGCGGACTTCAAGATCATGGAGGCCATGCCGGTCAAATCCCTGATCACCACCCCGCAGACCAACCAGACCATCGGCGAGCGGCGGCTGGCGCTGCGCGGCCATGCCTGGGCAGGTGACAACAGCGTCAGCCGCGTGGATATCTCGCATGATTTCGGCGCCACCTGGACCCAGGCCGATCTGGCGCCACCGCCCAATCCCTATTCCTGGCAGACCTGGTCCGCGGAAATCACTTTCCCGGAGAAAGGCTATTACGAGGTCTGGGCCCGGGCGACCGACGACAAGGGCAACAGCCAGCCCTTCGCGATCAACTGGAATCCCAAGGGCTACCTCAACAATAGCATGCACAGGATCGCCGTGACGGTCAGCGCCTGAGTCCCCCGGGCGCGAAACCGCCGGACAGTCCCCTGTCCGTTCGGCGTGGAAAGCCGGCCTGTTTCTTGAAACCTGATATCCTCGATCCCCCCATCGAACTTCATCAGGTTTCAGGCCGGCTTTCCCTTGTCCACTTCCCGACCCCAGCATTGGATCCGATATATGCTTTTCTCCCTTGAGCGCGCCCTGCCTGCCTTGGCCTTTACGTTACTGCTCCCAGCCCTCAGTCAGGCCGAAACCATCTCACCCGCTCCAGGTCCGACACAGACAGCGGCGCAAACTGCGACGGCGGCCGCGACCATTGACGAAGACGACGAATTCGGCCCGGACTGGCCACTTGGACCGGGCCGTGAGGACACCGGATATCTCTGCGGCGCCTGCCACTCTCTGGCCATCGTCAAGCAACAGGGCCTCACGCGTGGCGACTGGGACGAGCTGATAGACTGGATGGTGGAGGAACAGGGTATGGCCGAACTTGAGACCAGCGAACGGGACCTGATCCTGGATTATCTCGCCGAGCATTTTAATGTGGACCGGGTGCTGAAATAGCGCGCCATGGCCCGTTGTCAGGCATTTTCGCCCATTAGCGACCTTTAAAAGGTGCGACCCGGTTCCATCGCAGCGGCTTCCGGCTCCAGTGGGTTTCAATCGCCTGCGTAAAGTCCGCGCGCACGAGCTTGCCGCGCGCCGAGCACCAGTCACCGGAATCACGGCGGACCACAAAACCCTCGACCGGTAAGTCCGCGTAAGCGCTGCGGCAGTCCTTTATCAGGCCGAGAAGATCCTCGAGTAAAAACTCTCCTGCAGAAAGCCGGGGAACTCTCGCCAATCCGGCTTCTACCGCCAGGGCATCGCGTCGTTTGACGGACGCGAAACGCCCCTCATTCAGATCGTAAAGATCGAACAACAAAAACCAGTCGGGTAGGTTGTCGTAGGCAACGGAGTGCATGGCTGCGCACCATTCGCCGAACAGGATCCTATCCGCCGTCAGCAAATCCCGCAGCGCATACTGATGCTGCCCGAGCCAGGCGTTCAGGCGCGAGAACTGCCCTTTGTAGGGGGCCTGCAAATACTGACCGCGGTTCTGGACGCGCAGCTGGCCGTCGGGTCCGAGCGAAATTCCGATGTTCGCGCCATCCAGCTTCTCCTCGACCACGACGGGACCCGCGAGAAGCCCCTCGACCTCACTGGCCGAGAGCAGCTTGTCGTCACGGGGAGCGCCCTCACCCAGCCAGGCGAGATGCGCCGTCTGCGGGAACCTGAAAAAGTCGGTCATTTGATCTGAAGCCGTCGTTTATAACTGCGGATCGTCATAGCACGTGGATACGGCAACCGACATCCTCGTCGTATTGGACGGCATGACATTCTGTTATTCTGAGGTGCGAGACCGAGTTGTAGAGAGACGAAAGATGACAAAAGGCATGTCCGTCCACCTAGGCGATATTACGAAACTCGAGATCGACGCCATCGTGAACGCGGCGAATTCCTCGCTGCTGGGCGGCGGCGGGGTCGATGGAGCCATACACAGGGCAGCGGGACCTGAGCTGGTGATGGAATGCCGGATGCTGAAGGGCTGCAAGACCGGAAACGCCAAGATCACAAAAGGCTATAATCTGCCGGCTCGCTTTATCGTGCATACGGTGGGACCGGTCTGGAACGGTGGCGATACGGGGGAACCGGCGCTGCTGGCATCCTGTTACCGGCGGTCCCTTGAAGTGGCCGCGGAGTATGACATCTCCAGCATTGCCTTTCCGGCCATCTCGACCGGGATCTATCGCTATCCGCCCGATGCCGCCGCGGAAATCGCGGTCAAAACCACCTCGGAATTCCTCTCGCTGAAAACGCCGCTGCAAAGGGTGATCTTCTGTTGCTTCGACACCGCCAGCTTTGAGCGGCATGAAGCGGCGATCTCCCGCTATGGCGACACCGAGAACACTTCAAGCTAAAAACCCTTTGCAGGGGAACCGTCAATCGGGCCGATATTCGCCTTGACATGATACCTTTTAGTATTATATTAAAATGATACCATTTGGTTTTATGTTGGAGACTCTCATGGATGGATTTTCGTCACCTGCGACCGGCTGCTTGCGGCCGGAGAACCCATGACCGGACTCTCCTCCGGCCCGTCTCCCGGAGAGGTCCAGGGTGCGTTTCGTGCCCTGGCCGACCCAACCCGGCGGGACATTCTGTTGCTGCTGTGCGACCAGGATATGACCATCGGCGAGGTCGCCGATCGCTTCGACATCACCCGCGCCGCCGTCAAGAAACATCTGACCGTTCTGGAGGAAGGCGCACTGATTTCCGTCCACCCGAGTGGCCGGGAGCGCATTAACCGCCTCGAGCCAATGGGGCTTAAAAGCGTCGCCGACTGGCTGAACACCTTCAACCAATTCTGGGATGAGCGCCTGCTGGCCTTGCAGATCGCCGTCGAAAAGGAAGAGAAAAAGAAAGCGAAGAAGACATGACCACAGGAACATTGCCCGATGCAACACAGGCCGATACCGCCCACACGACCATCCGCAAGACGGTTTTCTTCAATGCCTCACGCGAGACGGTCTGGGCCTTCCTGACCGAACAGGACAAGCTGGCGCAATGGTTCCATCGGCCCGGGAAAGACCTTGCGGACGGCGAGGACTATGCCCTGATCCGAGCCGATGACGACGGCAGTAAAGGACCCATCATCTGGGGCCGGGTTATTTCGATGGAAGCCCCCAGCAAACTGGTCACCAGCTTCATCATCACCCCCTTCGGCGGCACAGAGACCATCGTCACCTGGGTTCTCGAAGAAGCCGCGGGAGGCACCCGCCTCTCCCTGACCCACGAAGGCGTGGCTGAAGCAGCGGGCGCGGAAACCCTGCGCATGCTGATGTCGCTCGATCGCGGCTGGGACGAGCATCTCGAGACGATGCGAAAAGCCGCTGCGCTCGAAGCTGCAATCGCTTCCGGCCAGGAGATGGCCGGAGCCTAAACTGCAGGAGGCTGAGCTCAGGCGTTTACGTCCACGACGACACGGCCTTTGACCTGCCCCTTCAGGATCGCTTTGCCGAGCCCGGGCAGGTCGGCCAGTGTCGCCGGTTCGATCATGGCCTCCAATTTCTCGAGAGGAAGATCCTTCGCCAGGCGTTCCCAGGCCTTGACCCGCGCGTCATAGGGCTTCATGACGGAATCGATGCCCAGCAGATTGACGCCACGCAAGAGGAAGGGAATGACGCTGCCGGGAAGATCCGCGCCTGCGGCAAGACCGACGGCGGCGACCGACGCGCCATATTTCATCTGCCCCAAAACACGGGCCAGCATGGCGCTGCCGACCGCATCGACACAGCCGGCCCAAGTCTCTTTTTCCAGCGGACGTTTGACGGTTTCGTTGATCTCCTCCCTCGGAACGATCTGCGTGGCGCCCAGCGACTTCAGATAATCGGCAGTCTCGGGCCGTCCGGTGACTGCGGCCACCTCATAACCCAGATTGGCAAGAATCGCCGTGGCGACGGAACCGACGCCCCCGGCAGCGCCGGTCACCAGCACCGGACCCTTCGCGGGTTCAAGGCCATGGTCTTCCAGTGCCATGATCGCGAGCATCGCCGTGAAGCCGGCCGTGCCGATCGCCATGGCGTTGCGGGTGGAAATGCCGTCCGGCAAGGGCACCAGCCAGTCGGCCTTGACGCAGGCCTTCTGCGCATAGCCGCCCCACCAGGCCTCGCCCACGCGCCAGCCGGTCAGCACGACCTTGTCGCCCGGCTTGTAGCGGTCATCGCTGGAGTTCTCGACCGTCCCGGCAAAATCGACGCCGGGCACATGGGGGTAGTTGCGCACCAGCCCGCCACCGGAGCCGACGCACATGCCGTCCTTGTAGTTCACGGTGGAATACTCGACCGCAACGGTGACATCGCCTTCCGGCAACTGAGATTCATCCAGCTCCTGCACGGCAGCCGTGGTTTTGCCCTCTTCGTCTTTTTCGACCAGCAATGCCTTGAAGCTCATAACCTCTTTCCCTTCACGTGAATATTCTGGAACAACCCGCTGACAGCGCTAAGCTTTCCGGGCTTCTTCTCTCAATACGAATTTCTGAATCTTACCGGTGGCGGTCTTCGGCAGTTCGCCGAAGACAATCTTCTTCGGGCGCTTGAACCCTGCCATGCGCTCCCGGCAAAAGTCGATCAGCTCTTCCTCGCTCAAGCGCTCACCGGCCTTCAACTCGATGAAGGCGCAGGGCACTTCGCCCCACTTATCGTCCGGCTTGGCAACGACAGCGGCAGCGGCCACGGCGGGATGGCGATAGAGCACACCCTCGACCTCGACCGAGGAAACGTTCTCGCCGCCGGAGATGATCACGTCTTTCAGTCGGTCTTTGATCTGAATGTAGCCGTTGGCATGCCAGACAGCGGCGTCGCCGGTCCGGAACCAGCCGTCGATGAAGGCCTCTTGCGTGGCTTCGGGACTCTTGTAGTAACCCTTCATGACGGTGTTGCCACGGATGACGATCTCGCCCTGAGTCTCGCCATCACGGGGTTGCAGCTCGCCGGTCTCGCGATCGATCACGGCGGCCCCTTCGTTCATGGGAAAGCTGACACCCTGCCAGCTTTGCAGTTCCGCCTGTTCGGCGAAATCCAGATCGTCCCAGTCTTCGCGCCAGAGGGCCTGGGTCACATGGCCGAAGGTCTCGGTCAGGCCGTAAACCTGCATGACCTCGAAACCCATGGCCCGGGTCTTCTCCAACACGGCAGCCGGCGGCGGCGCGCCCGCCGTCATCACCTTGACCGGATGTTCCAGCGGCTTGCGGTCTTCTTCCGGCGCGTCGATCAACATGGAGAGCACGATCGGCGCCCCGCCGAAGTGCGTTACCTCATGATTGTGGATCGCATCGAAGACGGCTTTTGCAGAAACCGCCCGGTTACAGACGATGGTGCCCGCCAGCAGGGTCATGGTCCAGGCATGGCCCCAGCCGTTGCAGTGGAACATCGGCACCGTGTAGAGATAGGTCGGATGGCGCGGCAGCTCCCAGGCAACCACCGTGCCCATGGACATGAGGTAGGACCCGCGGTGGTGATAGACCACGCCTTTGGGCCGTCCCGATGTTCCCGAGGTATAGTTCAGGGCCAGGGCTTGCCACTCGTCGGCGGGGCCATCCCAGACGAACGCCGGATCGCCTTCCGCCAGCAAAGCCTCGTAGTCCAGCGCGCCGATGCGTTCCCCGCCCGGCCCCGCCGCATCGACGATATCGACCACCAGGATGTCGCGCGCGACGGACTTCAGCGCCTCGGCAACAACTGCCGAGAGCGCGCTGTCCACCAGCACGACCTTGGCGTCGCTGTGATCGAGAATGTAGGCAACCGTCTCGACCTCGAGGCGGGTGTTGATGGTGTTGAGGACAGCGTCTGCCATGGGAACGCCGAAGTGCGCCTCGAACATCTCCGGCGTATTGGGTGCCATAATGGAAACCGTATCGCCTTTCCCGATACCCCGCTTGGTCAATGCGGACGCAAGACGCCGCACCCGCGCGTAGGTCTCGGCCCAGCTGTAACGCCGGTCTTCATAGATCACCGCCAAGCGATCAGGGAAAATGTCCGCCGTGCGCCGCAGAAAGGATAAGGGCGAGAGGGCCTGATGGTTGGCACCGTTCTTTCCTAAAGCCTCGTACTCCGCGTCCATCGCTCTCTCCTGCCCTGCCTCATATTTTACAACAGCCCCTGTTAAGGCCGGGCCTTTCTTAACCTGCGCAAGCTTTTCAGATAAAGGTCTTTTCCCGGATGGTCGCCGTGCGCATGCCATCGGGTGTTTCGACCTCAACCCTGGTGCCGTCATCCCAGTGGGTCATGCGGATCATGCCGAGCGCGACATTGGTCTCGAAGTCCGGCGACCAAGCGCAGGACGTTACCCGTCCGCAGCGTTTTCCATTGGCGTAGACAAACCAGATCCCGCTGCAGCCCGGCAGGGGGTCGCCGTCGATGGCAAGACTGCGGATCTGCCGGGTCGGCCCTTCCACCGCAACCCGCAGCAAGGCATTACGCCCGACGCAGCCGATGGCCTCCTGGGTCTGGCAGAACCTGCCGAGCCCGCATTCGTGCGGCGTATTCTCGCGGGTCATGTCACTGCCGTAAGACAGCAGGCCAGCCTCAATCCGCTCGATGCCGTTAGGACAACCGGCGCGCACCTCCAGATCTTCACCCGCAGCAAAGAGCGCATCCCATAGCGGTTCGCCCAGATCGGATCCGTCGACGTAGATCTCGAAACCGCCCTGCTTGGAGTAGCCGGAGCGCGCCACCACCAGATCCCGCCCTTCAAACGGCAGGATCTTGTAGCGGAAAAACCGGATGTCCCGCACGGCGTCCCCGAAAACCCGCGCCGCCAGTTCGTCCGCCTTCGGTCCCTGGATCGCGAGCGGAGACACATCGGGCTCATCCACATCGACTTCATAGTGAAGACCGTAGGCTAAGCCTTTAATCCAAAAGAGAAGATCACTGTCGGCAATTGAGACCCAGTACTTGTCCTCGGCCAGCTTGAGCGTGACCGGGTCGTTGAGCATGCCGCCGGTCTCGTCGACCATCGGCGTGTAGAGACACTGCCCGACCACCATGTTGCCAAGATCGCGCGGGGTCAGCATCTGAATGAGCTTGCCCGCATCGGGACCGCGCAACTCGACCTGCCGCTCGCAGGAAACGTCCCAGACCTGCACGTGCTTTTTCAGGTGCCGGTAGTCCGCCTCCACGCTCTCGAAGACGGTCGGCAGCTGCATGTGATTGTAAACCGTGTAGGCCTTGACCCCATTCGCTTCGACACGGTCGGTAAAGGGGGTGCGGCGGATACGCCGGGTGATGGAAAGACTGGGTGCGGACACTGTTCAACCTCTCTTAACGTCGTTACGCCGCAGCCGAGCCGTGCCAATCGATCTGGCAGATCTCGGCGCTGCGGCCGTCGAAATCCCAAACCCGGCCGTGAGCGCGCACGCGGCCCTGGTTGGCGGTCGCGATTGTGATGTCCGGCCCCATCCAATAACCCGTGTTGGTCACCGCGACCTCGGCGTCCGGATCAGGCCCCGTGATCGGCTCGACTTCGCCCTTGATCGCCTTCCCGACGACGAGCCGCCGCTTTTTGCCTTCATTAACGTACTCGATCGGCGCGCGTTCGGCGCCCAGAAATTCGCTGACCAGCAGCTTGAAAAGTCCGGTCGTGCCTTTGGCTTCACCGGAGAAGATCCGGATCAGGCCGTCATAGGCCGCGTCCGACGCCCGCTCGTCGATATAGGCCGCGCACTTCCAGTTGCCCCGGCCCATATTGCCCGGGATATCCAGGACCAGGCCGACATTGAGACCGGAAAGATCCTCACCGTTGATGTGCCCGCTGTCGATCCGCACGCCGGCCCAGGCCTGGCAGTAGCCCTCGGTCGGCGGGTGCTTGCCGAGGGACACCACGCAGGGACAGAAAACCGTGCAGTTACAGTTCAGGATCAATTCACCCTTGATCGCCCAATCATCCATTGGCCTCGCCTTTCTCAAACTTCAAATTGCGCCGAAAAGACTCCAGAGGGAGCACAACAAAAGGAACCCGCCGAGCGGACGTGTCAGGTAACGGCCGAGGGCCGGAAGCTTTTCAAAAGCCATCAGCAGCATCGCCGCGCCCATCCAGGCAAGACTCATCACCCCGCCGACGAACGCCAGCAGCATCAGCGCCCAGCAGCAGCCAATGCAGACCGCACCCAGCCGCAGGCCCATCATCAAGGCCCCGGTTCGGCCGGGACGCCATTCAGCCATGAAGAACATCATGGGCGCACGGCACTTGCTGAGGCAGGCTTCCTTGATCGGGCTGAACTGATAGAGGCCCGCGCCGGCCAGCAGCATGGCATTCAGCCAGGGCAACAGGCTGCGCCCCTCGAAATCGAGCGCGCCTGCATTTGCCAGCGCCACCTGCAGCGCGGCCGCGAGGATGGAGAAGCCGAGCCAGGCCAGCAGGTAGCCGCCGATAAAGCTGCCGAAGCCGGCGGCATCGGCCGCATCTGTGTGTGTGAGATCGTCATAACTCTTGAATGCCGGGATCGCCGTGGGCGCCATCATGGCCGCGGACATAAGCCCCCACATGGCAAGAACGGCCAGGTAGGATGCATCCTCAACCGCCGCACGGCAGATGGCCGCCCAGTAGTCGGCGCCCAGAACCTCCCAGCCTTCCGGCGCCGCGACATCGGGCTGCATGGCGAACAACAGCGCCCAGGCCGCCAGCAGAGCGGCGAAAAAGCCAACCCAGCGCCAACGAAGTGTCGCCCAGCGAAGTGTCGCCCAGCGCAGCGTCGCGAAGAAAACCACTCCCTGCATGGCCTTGCCCAATCCGCCATTTCCATCCCGGAGCGAAACTGCGAGAGCCGGATAAATTTGTCAAACAATAATTTGTCTGACAATTAAACATATATCGAATTGACAGGTCACGGAGCCGCCCGCTAGGTTCAGGGTCCTCTCTCAGAGCGCTCGAGAATCCGAATGTCCATCGCATACGACGGGATCAATAAGGAAGGTCTCTCCACCCAGATCGCCGATGCTATCCGCACGGCGATCATGGAAGGCCGGCTTGTGGTCGAGCAACGCCTGCCCAGCGAGAATGAACTGGCAGAGCGCTTTGGCGTGTCCCGTGCGACAGTCCGGGAGGCCTTGAAACGCCTGGCAGCGCAAAACCTGATCCGCACCCAGCGCGGCCCGACCGGCGGTGCCTTCGTCAACCGTCTGACCTGGTCGGAAGCGCACGATGCCTTGGTCACCACCAGCACCCTTTTGATCGGCATGAACGACATCCCTTTCGAGGATGTGGTCGAAGCCCGCTTTACCCTGGAGGCCGCCTGCCTGCCCCTCGCTGCTGCACGGCGTGAGGACAAGCACCTGGGAATCATGCGGCAGGAGATCGCCCAGCAGCGGATTAAAGAGGCGAGCGACGAAGACTTCTGCGCGTCCGATGTGCGCTTTCACCGCGCTCTGGCCGACGCGGCGGACAACCCCGTGCTCTCCTTTCAGATGGCGGGAGTGATCGAGGCCATGCAGCCGCTCATGAACATGATCACCTACCGCATGCGCGACCGCACCCGCATCGCCGCTCTGCATGACGCGCTGGCCGACGCCATCGAAGCCAAGAAAGCGCGAGCTGCACTTAAGGTTTTGGACGAGCTCTCGGCCTATACGCTGGAGCTGATGACGGAGCGGCGGAAAGCGCGGGGCACTCAGAAGCCTGTATAGCAACTGAGACTTAGCCGTCTTTCTCCACCTCTTTTCGCATAAAGACCCGCTCGAAACCGGCTTGCAGGGCGCGTCCGGTTTCCTCCCAGCCGAGCTTGCCGTAGAGCGCGATGTTCTCGGTCATGCTCTCATGGGTGTAGAGCCGCAGTTCGGCATAGCCCCTGCGCAGCGCTTCGGCTTCGGCAAAGTTCATCAGCTCCCTGCCAAGTCCCCGTCCCTGGGCATCCGGATGCACGGCGATATTGTCGAGCAATAAATAGCCGTCCTGATCGATCAGAACCAGCAGGCCGCCGACCCCTCCGTCGACTTCGGCAACACTCGCCTGTTCCAGCTCAATCCGCTTGGCGTAGTCGTCCAGCATGGGTCCCGGCGGACGCCCCATACGATCAATGTAGGGGCTGTAGGCCTGCTCAACGATCTCCTGAATGGCAGGCAGGTCATCCGGGTTGGCGGCGCGAAGAGTCATGGCGGTCTCGCTCGAATCCGACGTGGAAGGCTTTAGATAGTGCAATCACGTTATCCCGGATTCAACCTGGAGGGCGGGTGTTTTGCAACGTTACGAATTGCAGCTGTAACGTTGCAGATGAAAATTTATGCCCACACATCATCTCTCGTGAAAATATTATTGATTTTTTCACGCGACCGCCCTCAAATGCCGAAATGGATGGAGGCACACAGAGCGAGGACACGCAAAGACTGGCGGCACAGCGGGCCGCGGTCGGGCGTGATCTGCGTGCGCTGCGGCAATCCAAGCAGGTGACGCTCCAGCAGCTCGCCGATCAGATCGGCCGCTCGGTGGGGTATTTAAGCCAGGTCGAGCGCGGCCTCTCCGATCTGCCCATCTCCGATCTGCGCGCCATCGCGGGAGCGCTGAACGTCCCCATGGGTCTTTTCTTCACCGCGGGAGACGCGACGCCACAACAGTCCATTACCGAAGCACCCTACATCGTGCGCGCAAACCAGCGCCGCCGTCTGGGATCGCCCGAGACCGGCATCACCGAAGAATTGCTCTCTCCGGATCTGGGCGGCAGCTTCGAGACTTTTCTGACCGTGATCGAGCCTGGCGCGGGACGGCCGCAGCCGATCGACCGTGGCGCCGAGGAGGCCGCCTACCTGGTCTCCGGTTCGCTGGAGATCAAAATCGGTGAAAAGTCTTTCACGCTGAACGAAGGCGACAGCTTTCGGATCAAAGGCGAAGCGCTGAGTTGGCGCAATTCAACGGAACGGCGCGCGGTGCTGGTCTGGACCCTTTCGCCACCGGTTTACTAGATCCTTTTTTTGAGCAAACAACAGCAACAACAAACCCGACACCCCAGGGCAGACGAGAGAAGACAAAGTCATGGCAAAGATCCCAACTACGGCCCGCGTGGTCATCATCGGCGGCGGCGTGATCGGCTGCTCCGTCGCCTATCACCTGGCCAAGCAAGGCTGGAAGGACGTGGTTCTGCTGGAGCGGCGGCAGCTGACCTGCGGCACCACCTGGCACGCCGCCGGCCTGATCGCACAGCTGCGCGCGACCCAGACCATGACTCAATTGGCGAAGTACTCCGCCGATCTCTATTACAGCCTGGAAGCGGAAACCGACGCCGCCACCGGCATGAAGCAGAACGGTTCGGTCAGCGTCGCGCTCACGGACGAGCGTCTCGAGGAGCTGAAGCGCGGCGCCTCCATGGCGCGCTGCTTCGACGTGGATGTGCACGATCTCTCCCCGGAAGAATGCAAGCAGCATTACCCGCTGCTGAACCTGGAAGGCGTGACCGGCGGTGTCTTTCTGCCGGGCGACGGTCAGGGCGATCCGACAAATATCGCGCTGGCCTTGGCCAAGGGCGCGCGTAAGTACGGCGCCAAAATAGTCGAGAACGTGAAGGTCACCGGCATCAAGACCAGCCAGGGCCGGGTCACGGGCGTATCGACCACCGAGGGCGACATCGCCTGCGAGAACGCGGTCAACTGCGGCGGCATGTGGGCGCGCGAGATCGGCGCCATGGCCGGTGTGCGCGTGCCGGTGCAGGCCTGCGAACATTTCTACATCCTGACCGAGGGCATCGATGGTCTGCAGCGCGACCTGCCGGTCCTGCGCGTGCCCGACGAATGCGCCTACTACAAGGAAGACGCAGGCAAGATCCTGCTGGGCGCCTTCGAGCCGGTCTCCAAGCCCTGGGCCGTGAACGGCATTCCCGAAGACTTCTTCTTCGACGAACTGCCCGAGGACTTCGATCACTTCGAGCCGGTTCTGGAAGCCGCCATCAACCGCGTGCCCCTGCTGGAGCAGGCCGGGATCGCCACCTTCTTCAACGGCCCAGAAAGCTTCACGCCCGACGACCGCTACCTGCTCGGCGAAGCGCCCAACCTCAAAGGCATGTACATCGCCGCCGGCTTCAACTCCATCGGCATTCAGTCCGCCGGCGGTGCCGGACGCGCCCTGGCCGAATGGATGGAAGCCGGTGAACCGACCCTGGACCTCTGGGACGTGGATATCCGCCGCATGTATCCCATGCAGTCGACCAAGAGCTACCTGAAGCAGCGTGTCACCGAGACGCTCGGCCTGCTCTACGCCGATCACTTCCCTTACCGTCAGTACGCTTCGGCGCGCGGCCTGCGGCGCACGCCGCTGCACGAACTGCTGGCCGAGAACGGTGCCTGCTTCGGGGAGCTCGGCGGCTGGGAGCGCGCCAACTGGTTCCTGCCACCGGAAGCCAAGGAACGCGGCGAAGTGGCTGAATATCAATATAGCTGGGCGCGCCAGAACTGGTTCCCTTACGCCGCCGAGGAACACAAAGCGGTGCGCGAGACCGTCGGCATGTTCGACCTTAGCACCTTCGTGAAGATCCGGGTCGAGGGCCGGGATGCGGAAGCTGTTCTGCAGCGCATCTGCGCCAACGACATCGCGGTCGAGCCGGGCAAGATCGTCTACACCCAGTGGCTCAACCGCAACGGCGGGATCGAGGCGGATCTGACCGTCACCCGCCTCTCGGAGACCGAGTTCCTGATCATCACCGCCGCCGCCGTCGGCATGCGCGACATGGGCTGGCTGAAGAAACACATTCCCGAAGACGCCCACTGCATCGCGACGGAAGTGACCGCCGGTGAAGGCGTGGTTGCTATCATGGGTCCGAACGCCCGCAACCTGCTCTCCAAGCTGACCGATGCGGACCTCTCCAACGAGGCCTTCCCCTTCGGCACCGCCAAAACCATCGAACTGGGCATGGCCCTGGTCCGGGCGCACCGTATTACCTACGTCGGCGAACTGGGCTGGGAGCTTTACGTCTCCACCGACATGGCCCGCTACGTCGCCGAGCAGATCCTCGAAGAAGGCAAGAACCACGGCCTGCGGCTTTGCGGCATGCATGTGCTCGACTCCTGCCGGATCGAGAAGGGTTTCCGCCACTTCGGTCACGACATCGTTGACCAGGACCATGTCCTGGAGGCGGGCCTTGGCTTCGCCGTCAAAACCGGGAAGGAAGCCTCCAAATACGGCGACTTTATCGGTAAGGACGCGGTCCTGAAGCGTAAGGAAGAAGGCCTGCGCAAGCGGATGATCCAGTTCCAGCTGAACGACCCGGAGCCCCTGCTCTATCACAACGAGCCGATCGTGCGCGACGGCGAGATCGTGGGCTATCTGACCAGCGGCAACTATGGCCACCATCTGGGTGCGGCCATCGGTCTGGGCTACGTCCCCTGCGAGCCGGGCACCCCACCCTCGGCCCTGCTGGAATCCAGCTACGAGATCGAGGTCGCGGGCAAACGCATCGCCGCAACCCCGAGCACGAAGCCGCTCTACGATCCGAAGTCCGAACGGATCAAGATGTAACAGAGATCTTGACCAGACCCGGTAAAACCCCAACCTTCGTAAAGAAGGTTGGGGTTTTTGTATCTTTTGAGAGTCGCACAACCTTTCTGCAGCCATCCAATATCTGTCGGCTGTTCTGTGCCTGCGGCCTAAGCAGTCATCGAAACAGCCCATGACAGAGCTTTGAGGGACCGGGTCGACACATGCCATTAACACTGCAAGAGATAACACTCCCAGAGATACGACCCGGCTCGGATCTGGCGCTTGAGACGTCCGCGTGCCAAGCAATCGCTTGAACCAGCAGACCACACTCGATCAGACCTTTCGCGAAGCCGAGCAAGCCGGCCTGCGCGTCGCCATCAAGGGACGCATCGCCGCCTTGCTGCTGCTCGGCGCCTTTCTGGTGTTGTCGCGTCTGCAGAACCCGGCGCACGCACTCGAACTGGGTCTCGCCATCACCGTGTTCGCGGCGTTGGGCCTGATCCAATACGCCCTGATCGGCTCGCGCTACGACCGGCCCTGGCTCAAGTTCGGTTTCATCACACTCGATATCACGATTCTGTCAGTCCTGATGGCGACACAGCCGATCTACGACGGCATCGACGTGCCCCAAGTCATGCTGTTCCGAACCAGCATATTTCCTCTTTACTTCCTTATCCTCGGATTTGCCGCCTTCAGCTTTTCGCCGGGCCTTGTGCTCTGGTCCGGATTCGTCGTTGTCGCGGGCTGGCTGGGCGCTTTCACCTGGGCGACCAAAGACATGCCGGAACAGCTCAGTTGGTCCGACATGGGCAGCATGCCCACCACAGAGCACTTTCTGTCGATCTTTCTAAGTCCCAACTTCGTCGATAGCGGCGGCCGGATCCAGGAATCCATCGCCTATCTGTTGGCAGCAGTGCTGATCGCTGTCGTTATGTGGCGTGCGCGACGGACAGTACGCAGGCAGCTGGAATTGGATGAGGAACGGCGCGCGCTGACCGACGTCTTCGGACGCTACGTGCCTAAAACCATCGCGAACTCCCTGATCGACAACCGCGGTCTGCTAGAGCCGATCGAGGGCACGGCGACTGTCCTTTTCATCGACGTCGCGGGCTTCACCAAGATGACCGAAGCCAGCGGACCGCGCCGGGTCGTCGGCGTACTGAACGCCTTCTTCGATCAGGCCACCGAGAGCATCACCCACTGTGACGGTGTAGTAACCCAGTTCATCGGTGACGCGATCATGGCCACCTTCAACCTGCCGGCAGAGGACCCAGAGCATGCCGCCAAGGCTCTGCGCGCCGCGCTCAACATCGTCGAGCTGACAAACAGCCAAAGCTTCAACGGCGAAAAGCTGGCGATCCGCGCCGGCATCGCCACCGGCCCGGTCATCGCGGGCAGTGTCGGAGGCGGCGGCCGGCAGTCCTATTCTCTCTACGGCGAGGCCGTGAACCTCTCCGCGCGCCTTGAAGCGCTCAACAAGGACTACGGTACGCAAGTACTGATCGACGCAGCGACGGTCGCGCAGCTACCCGATGTGCCTCTGCGCGAAATCGGCCGTATCACCGTCCGCGGTTTCTCTGAGCCCGTAGCCGTCTTTACGCCGCTGGAAGAAACGAGTGAAGTCCTGCAAAAGAGGCTCGAAGCCTCTGGTTTAAGCCCCGGCACGATCACCGGTCAGCGAGCCATGTAGTCAGGTCATGTCTTCGATTTTGCGTCATCGACCTTGACGGTGCATATAAAACAAGGCCTGCCCCTAATCGAGATGCGGTGTCCCGCTTAGGCAAAATGAACATGGCGAATGAAAAGGCGTAGCAATGATCCGTCTCTACGGATATGACACGGTCAACACCATTAAAGTGCTGATGATGCTTGAGGAGATTGGCGCCGGTTATGAGATTCTTCCGGTCAATATTCGCAAGGGAGACCAGCAGTCATCGTCCTTTTTGTCTTTAAATCCAAGAGGAAAGGTCCCGGTCATTGTCGACGAGGCTGTTCCGGGCGAGCCCTTGACCTTAACCGAGTCGGGGGCGATCCTGATGTACTTGGCGGAGTCCTCCGGTTTCGGCTTGCCGGTTGAGCCAAGAGAACGTGCGCGCAGCCTTGAATGGTTAGCATTTCAGCTCTCCACCCAGGGACCAACATTCGGTCAGTGCGAGTTCTGGACTCGGATTGCACCGAATCCGATTCCCGCCGTCGAGCAACACTACCTGAAGCTTGGGCAAAAGGTTTTTGATCAGATCGAGCAGCATCTGGATAGCACGCGATATTTCTCCGGCAACGAATACGGCATCGCCGATATCGCACACTTCGCCTGGATACTGCGCGCCGGCCACGCCGGACTGACGTTCGACAAGCATAGAGCTATAAAGCGATGGTTCGCGGAAGTATCCGGCAGACCGGCCACAATCGCTGCTCGTAAAGCAGTGGAAGCGTTCGAAGCATAAATAAGAGAAAGAAGCCAACAAGGAGGCTGTGATGAACTTAAAGGCGCAACTGGTTATGGCGCTCGCGCTTGGTTTAAGTGTGAGCCAGGCATCTGCTGAGACCTTCAGATGGGCGACAACAACAGATCCCCAGACGATGGACCCTCATGCCGTAAACTCTGCGCCCGTCTTGGGCTTCTTAAACAATGTCTATGAAGGACTGATGCGACGCGACCGTTCAATGAAGATTGAAGGGGCGTTGGCCACGCACTTGGAAGCGATCGGCACGGATGGCTGGCGATTTTACCTGCGAGAAGGCGTGAAGTTTCATGACGGTTCCGATTTCACCGCCGAGGACGTGCTGTTCTCATACGAGCGGGCGACCTTGCCGGAATCCGATGTAGCGTCGTGGTTTGCCTCCGTTGCGGATGTGAAGATTGTCAACGACTTCACCGTTGACTTCATGACGTCAGCGCCGAACCCGATATTTCCGGACACGATCACGAACTTCATGATCATGGACAAGGGATGGACGGAAAAGAATGGCGCAGCCACTCCGGCCAAAGATCAGGAGAATCACGCCACCCTCAATGCGAACGGAACCGGTGCGTTCAAAGTTATCGAACGGCAGCCTGGGTTGAAAACAGTGGTCGTACCCCACGGTGGTTGGTGGGATGAAGCGACACACAACATAACGCGCGGTGAATTCACCCCTATCAAGAACCCGGCAACCGCGGTTGCCGCGCTTCTTTCCGGCGATATTGACATGATCAACCCTGTGCCGACGCAGGATGTGGCCAGATTATCCAAAGACCCAAGCGTGAAGGTCCTTCAAGGGATAGAAGCGCGTGTCATTATGTTTGGCTTCGCAAACCAGGCAGAGTTGCTGAAGCACTCCGCAGATGCTGGAAAACCGAATCCTTTCCGCGACCCTCGTGTCCGACAGGCGGTAAACCATGCGATCAACGTTGACGCCATCGTACGGAAGATCATGCGCGGCGCGGCGGAGCCTGTTTCGCAGCTTGTCAGTCCTGCGATGCGCGGCTATTCAACATCACTGGCCGCGCGACCTGAATTCAACATCGAAAAAGCAAAGTCGCTGCTCGCCGACGCAGGCTATCCGAATGGTTTTTCCTTCGGTCTGAAATGTCCGAATGACCGTTACATAAATGACGAAGCCGTTTGTCAGGCAGCTGTTGCGATGTTGGCCCAGGTTGGTCTTAAGGCTCAGTTGGAAGCCATGCCGGTCGCCAACTATTGGAGTGAGCTGCGGGCAGACAATTTCGACATGTATATGCTGGGCTGGTCGCCCGGGTCTTTCGATGCCGAGCATCCCATTCGTTTTCTGGTCGCCACGCCAAACCCAGAGAAGAAGCTGGGCAGCTGGAACTTCGGCGACTTCTCCAACGCCCGCATCGATGAACTCCTGCCGCTCATTCAGTCTGAGATAGACGATGCCAAGCGACAGGCCCTGCTGGATGAAGCCACCAAAATCCTGCAAGATGAAGCAGGCTATGTCCCGATGTTCGTTCAGGCGCTTTTGTGGGGCGTTCAGAGTAACATCGATCTCACACAGCGGGCCGATAACTTCTTTATCTTGCGCTGGGCGCGGGTCAAGTAGGCTGTGGTGTAGAGCGGGTTCGCATGTTTTATCGAAAACACAGAGTGTTTCCGTTAAAACATGACGCGCTCTAGAATAAAGTTTTCAAACGCAAGAAGCGGAGTTTTCCGGGCGATTTATTCCTCTTTGATAAGCACCGAAATCAACGAGGAAAGCGAAATGATCACACTCTACAACTACGGCCCTTCCCAGAACGGCTACAAGGTCCGTCTTCTCCTGGCGCAGCTGGGGCGCGACTACCGGCAAATCGATATCGCCATTTTCGACGGCGAGAGCCGCACAGCGGCCTTCCTGAAGAAAAATCCCATGGGTGCCGTTCCAGTCTTGGAGCTGGAAGACGGCACGCATCTGCCCGAATCCAACGCGATCCTGAACTACCTGGCCGAAGGCACGGAATTTCTCTCCAACGACCCTCTGGTGCGCGCCCAGACCCTGCGCTGGATGTTCTTCGAGCAGGAATACGTTCAGTCCAGCATCGCCACCCTCAGGCACCGCATGCTGACCGGCAAACTGGCACCGGACAGTCCCGTGACCGCAGAACGGCGCGCGCTGGGCCAGCGCGTTCTGACCGCGCTCGACAATCATCTAGGTACGGAAGAATTTCTAGCGGGCGGACGATATTCCATCGCCGACATCTCGGTCTTCGCCTACGCAGCCTTTGCCGAGGACGCCGGTTACGGCCTGGCTGACTACCCGGCGTTTGAAGCCTGGTGCGGGCGCGTCCGTTCGCAGCCGAAATTCCTGGACGACATCATCCCCTACTCGGTCGATCCGCATTCAGTTCGTGAGCTCGGCTAAAACCTGATCGACTTCAGCGCCGGTCGGAAAGGAGGGTTGCGCGCCCTCCTTGGTACAGGCCAAAGCCCCCGCGACTGCCGCGCGGCCCATTGCGCTTGCCAGATCCTCACCGGCGTCGAGGCCCGCAGCCAGCACACCGGCGAAGGTATCGCCCGCGCCGGTCGTGTCGACCGGCTCAACCTTTGGCGAGGGGACCCGGATAACGGCGCCGCCGTTCTCCGAGGCGGCGGCGCCGTCCGCCCCGACAGTCGCAATCACGGTCACGCCGAGATATCCGGCGAGCGCCTGCACGACGTCTTCATGGCCCGCTCCGGCAATGCCGTACTGTCCGGCGAGATCCGCTGCTTCGGTCTCGTTCACCAGCAGGACCGAGATATCGCTGAAGGCCTCACGCGCCAGCGGTTGGAATGGTGCCAGGCTCAGAATGACGCTTGCTCCCGAAGCCTTCGCGGCACGGGCCGCCGCAAAAGTCTCTTGCTCAGAGACTTCCATCTGCAGCATCAGGATCCCGCCCGAAGCGAATGCATCCCCTGGAATTTGTTTTGCCTCGCACCGCAGATTGGCGCCGGGCGAGAGGACAATCGTGTTTTCGCCCGCCTCGTCGACCGTAATAACCGCAACACCGGTCGTATTGCCACGCTCCTCGACGGCCGTCAGGTCGACAGCCGCAGCACGCAGTTCGCTCAGCGCTTGACCCGCGAAATCGTCCTGCCCCACCGCGCCGACGAGCCGTACTTCAGCCCCAGCCCGGCGCGCCGCGAGGGCCTGGTTCGCGCCCTTGCCGCCGGGAAACTGCGCGATATCGGAGCCGTGAACCGTCTCACCCGGCCGGGGCAGCTGCGCCACCCGCGTGACAAGATCCAGATTGATCGAGCCGAATACCGTAATCATCCGAGATCCCTTATCTACCCTGCGTGCCCTCGCAAGAAATGCGACGCGCGCAACCATCGCCCGCGACGAGCTTCATCGAGCACCCAAGAGTGCCCGATCGAAACCTAAAACTCAAAGTGTGGAATCCAGCGCTTGGATAGCTTCGCTTGTACCCTGCAAACTCAACTTGTATACTAGTGCACAAGATTGGAAACACCAACTCCAGTGCAGGCTTCATGCTTCCTCTAACAGGTTACAGCGTCTCGGCGGATCGCCCGGCGGCGATTCAGATCGTCGAACGGCTGCGCAATGCCATCGTACGGCTGGAACTGCCGCCGGGACAGATGCTGTCGGAGAGCGATCTGGCCGAGAGTTTTGGGGTCAGCCGGACGCCGGTCCGCGAAGCCCTGATCAAACTGGCGCAGCAGGGTTTCATCGAGGTGCGCCCGCAGCGGGGCACTTTTATCACCAAGATCCGGCCCAAGGAACTTCTGGAGGCCCGCTTCATCCGCGAAGCCATCGAGACCGCGGCCATCGAGCGGATCGTGGGGCGATTGGACAGCGCGGCGACCCGCGCCTGCGAGGCCACACTTAAAGATCAGAGAGCCGCAGCGGCAGCCAAGGACATCTATGCCTTTCACCTTGCCGACGACGCCTTCCACAGCACGCTGGCGCAGGCCACCGGGTTCGAGCGGCTCAGCGGCATGATTGAAGGCGAAAAAGCCCTGATGGACCGGGTGCGCATCTTAAGCCTCAAGACAATGCCGCCCTTCAAACGACTGATCAGCCAACATAAAGCGATCCTGGATGCCGTTGTCGCGGGCGACCGGCAGGCGGCCCTCACCCAGATGCGCGGACACCTGCGCGAACTCCTGACCACCCTGCCCCAGGCCTCGCACGACTATCCGCAATACTTTACCGAAAAGATCGACCCCGGCAGCGACTGGGCCGAAACACACTCCGGAGCCTCCTTATGAAAATCGAATCCGCCAAGGTGATCGTCACCTCTCCCGGCAGAAACTTCGTCACCCTGAAAATCGTCACGGAGAGCGGCACCTACGGCATCGGAGACGCGACCCTGAACGGCCGGGAGCTCGCGGTCGTGTCCTACCTGGAGGACCATGTCATCCCCTGCCTGATCGGACGCGACGCCGGGCAGATCGAGGATATCTGGCAATACCTCTACCGCGGCGCTTACTGGCGACGTGGGCCGGTGACCATGTCCGCCATCGCCGCCGTGGATATTGCGCTCTGGGACATCAAGGCCAAGGCCGCCGGCATGCCGCTTTATCAGCTGCTCGGCGGGCGCAGCCGCAACGGTGTCCTGGTCTACGGCCACGCCAACGGCAAAGACCTGGAAGGCACTCTGGAGGCTGTCGGGCGCTATGTCGAGATGGGCTACAAGGCCATCCGCATTCAATGCGGCGTGCCGGGCAACGCGAGCGTTTACGGCGTGGGCAAAGGCGACCTTTACTACGAACCCGCCGAAAAGGGCCTGCCGCCGGAAGAAGTCTGGTCAACCCCGGACTACCTGCGCTTTATCCCCAGCGTCTTCGAGGCGGTGCGGGAGAAGTATGGCGACGGCCCGCTCCTGCTGCACGATTGTCATCACCGCCTGACCCCGATCGAAGCCGCGCGCCTGGGCAAGGACCTGGAACCCTATCGTCTCTTCTGGATCGAAGACGCAACCCCGGCGGAGAACCAGGAAGCCTTCAAATTGATCCGCCAGCACACCACAACCCCCTTGGCCGTGGGTGAGATCTTCAACACGGTCTGGGACGCCAAGGACCTGATCCAGAACCAGCTGATCGACTATATCCGCGCGACCCTGGTCCATGCCGGCGGCATCACACATATGCGCACTATCGCGGCACTGGCCGCGCTCTATCAGGTCCGCACCGGCTTCCACGGCGCCACCGACCTCTCGCCGGTCACCATGGGCGCGGCTCTGCACTTCGACACCTGGGTGCCCAACTTCGGCATTCAGGAATATATGCGCCACACGCCCGAAACAGACGCCGTCTTCCCGCACGACTACAGCTATGCGGACGGCATGCTGCACATCGGAGACAAGCCGGGCCATGGGGTGGACATCGATGAGGAACTGGCGGCGAAGTATCCCTACGACCGGGCCTACCTGCCAGTGAACCGCCTATCCGACGGCACGCTTTGGAACTGGTAGGCTTTTGGACTTACGAACCACCTTCAGGAAGGCGTCGAGGCTGTGCTTTGGCGCCGTATCCTTGCGGCGGACGAAATAGGTCGGCAAGTCAGCCAGGCGTTTCGGCAGAGCTTCGACCTCGAGATCTCCAGCAAAGCGTGAGGTGGAGATCACCACCTCGGGCAGCAGCGTCACGCCCAGACCGGCGGCGACGCAGCCCAGAATGCCGTCCAGGGTGCCGAACTCCATGACCCGGAACGGCAATTGCCCCTGATCGCGCAACCATTCCTCGCTGCGCGCGCGGTAGGAACAACCGCGCCGGAAGACGATCAACTGCTCCGGCGCCTCGCTGCCCTTGGTGACCTCACGCTCAGCAGGACGCACGAGCACCAGGCGCTCGGCAAAGACCTTCTCGCCGACCAGTTCCTTATGAGTCTGTTCGCCCGCTACAAAAGCCCCGTCGAGACGGTAAGCCAGCAATTCATAGAGCAGTGTCTCGGTCGGACCGGCGGTCACGCGCACTTCCAGTTTCGGCTGCTCCTGCTGGAGGCTTTTCAGGATTGGCGGCAAACGGATCGCCGCGGTTGTTTCCATCGCCCCGATCCTGATCAGACCGCCTTCGCCAGCAAAGTCGCGCATCGCCTGCCGGGCTTCCTCTCCCAAACGCTCCAGGCGCCAGGCGTAGCTGCGCAGAATTTCGCCCGCGGAGGTCAGCACCATGCCCTTTCCGGTGCGGTAAAAGAGCTCGACGCCGAGTTCGCGCTCCAGATCTTTTAAGCGCGCGGTCACATTTGACTGTACGGTGTTCAAGTGACGCGCGGCACTGGAGACGCCGCCGGTATCGGCAATCGCCGAGAAGAATTTGAGGTTTCGGATATCCATCACTAAAAACGAACACCAACTATATCATTTATCATTTGTAATGATCACTTGTCACAATTAGCCTGTCAAGCATGAGCAGGCAGATCGCACATCCCGGGAAGAGCCCTGGCAACGTCCACACCCCTTCGTCGGGCCAGTCCTCGGGCCCATCGCCGGAGCCGGGTGCCTCGCGTTCCGGCCCCTCCGCGCCGTCGCTGAAGCCGGCCCTGATCGGCGGGATCTGCACGCTGATCATCGCCATGGGCATCGGCCGTTTCGCCTATACGCCGATCCTGCCGGAGATGCAGGGCGCCCTGGGCCTCAGCCACGCGCAGACCGGTTTGCTCGCCTCCCTCAACTACCTCGGCTACCTGATCGGGGCACTGGCCGGCGGTTATGTCACCATGGGACGGACCCGCACCGCCGCTTTCCGCCTCGCGCTGCTGGCTTCGGTCACGACCACGGGATTTATGGCGGCCAGCGAATGGTTTGCCTTCTGGGGCCTCTTGCGGCTGGCGTCGGGGATCATCAGCGGACTGCTGTTCGTCTTCAGCGCCGACATGGTCATGCGGGTTCTGGTGGAAGCCGGCCGAACACGCCTGCTCGGGGTCTATTTCGGCGGGGTCGGGATCGGGATTGCCGTCTCGGGTCTTCTGGTGCCGGCACTCGCGTATCTGGGCGGCTGGCGCGCAGATTGGATCGGGCTCGGACTCTTGGGGGCGTTGCTCGCCGTGCCCGCCGTCCTCTGGCTGCGTGACGCTCCCGCCGTCCTGCAAAGCGAAAACGCAGCCCCCGGTGCCGGGGCAGAGAAACAGCGAAAACGCCTGCCGCCCGCCGTCATCTTCCCACTGACAATCCTGGGTCTCGCCTATTTCCTCGAGGGCCTCGGCTATGTGGTCAGCGGCACCTTCCTGGTCGCGATTCTGCAGGAAAAGGCGGGTGACGCGATCACTCTGGGGGTCTTCGGCGACATGGGGAATCTGACCTGGGTGATGGTCGGGCTCGCGGTCGCGCCCTCTTGCCTGGTCTGGGCCTGGGCGGCTCAGCGCTGGGGCGAAATCCGTGCCATGATCGCGGCGCACCTGCTGCAGGCCGTCGGCATCGCGCTGCCTTTGTTCTCGACCGCTTTGGTGCCATCTCTGCTCGCGGCCATCCTTTTCGGCGGTACCTTCGTCGGCATCACCCTGCTGGTGGTCGCTTACACCCGCAAGGTCGCCCCGACGGCGACGGCGGTCGCCATCGGCCTGATGACCGGCGCTTTTGGGCTGGGACAGATCCTGGGGCCCTTGGTGGCGGGTTTACTCGCCGAACGCAGCGGGTCGTTCGACTCCTCACTGACGCTGTCGTCGCTCGCGGTGATCGTCGGGGCTGGGTTACTTGTGCTTTTGCTCAAAGCAGACCGCGGCAACACGGCCTAACACTTAACCAATCTCCAGCTCCCGAACGACCCGGCAGGGATTCCCCACCGCCACCACGTTCGCAGGGATGTCCCTGGTCACGACACTGCCCGCGCCGATCACGGCGTTGTCGCCGATGGTCACGCCCGGACAGATGATCGCGCCGCCGCCGACCCAGACGTCGTGGCCGATGGTGATCGGCTGGGCAGACTCCCGGCCGCTGGCGCGCTCCACCGGATCGAAGGCGTGGGTCGCGGTGTAGATCTGGACCGCGGGGCCGAACATGGAGTTAGCGCCGACCCGGACATCGGCACAATCCAGGATCGCGCAGCCGGCATTGAAATAGACATTCTCGCCCAGGTGCAGGTTGACGCCGTAGGCACAGTGCAACGGCATCTCGATGAAAACGCCGTCCGCCATAGTGCCCAGAAGTTCCTTGAGCACCGGGTTGGGGCCGTCGCCCTCCAGAAAATCCGAACGGTTGAAGTCGCGCAAAAGCTTACGCACCCGGTTGCGCATGGCAACCAGCTCCGGATCCCGGTCAAAGTAGTCCAGGCCCGCCGCCATCTTCTCCCGTTCGGTCATTGCTTCAGTCATATATGCACTCTCTCCCTCGGGTCGCGCCGTTTGTCGGAATTGAACACATAGACGGCAGCACACTTCAATCTCCTTCTCTGAAGAAATGTGCAACACGATAGAACCGGCTTCTCTAGCCCAAATTTTTCTCAGCACCGCATTCGCTGCAGTGCCGGTCGTATTGGGACCGCAGCAGCTTGCCGCAGCTCCAGCAGGGTGGGCCGAGACAGGATTTCTGGTGGACCAGAATGTGGTGCGCGGAGGTGGTGACACCGCGCAGGTCCACACCGGTCAGATCCAGGTGCTTTTCGTAGACCGGCGCGAAGAGCTCGGCTTGCGGCACCTCGGCGTCCGGGCCGCCGTGCGCCGCGCGGTAGGCCCGGACCTTTTCCAAGGCGGAACTGCAGGTCCGTTCGATCTCGCTGACCTGAGCCTGGGAAAGCAACGGCACCTCAACTCCGCAGATCCCGCAAAACCCCAGGTCCTGATCGTTTACAGCCTGGCTCGCCAAACTTCCTTCACACATATCGCCCTCCATCCGGCCGCCCTTCGACGACCGTCCCAAACACGCCTACCGCACCCGTTCTCCGTTGTGGTAGGCCGCCACGACCGCGATCGGTCCCAGCAGATTTCTATTCAAAGCCTCGAGTTCCCCGTCGGGAACCCAAAGCTCACGGTGCGCCGAGCCACCGGCTTCATTGGCCTCAAAGGACTCGGCAAAGCCGTCATCGACTTCGAACTCGGTCACGAAGCCAACATGGTCGTGATCCGGGCAGGTCGAGTTCCAATCGCGCGCAATCTTCTCGGCGTAATCAAAACTCAAGACCGGGTAGAAAATCGGCTGCTCCGGCAAACGGGGCGGAAAGCCTTTCATGCCTGCGGCTTCGATCTTCTCAAGCTCATTCCGTCCCACGGGACGCCACAATTTCATCATTCCGCTCCCTCTTCTCTCACATCCAGTCTTAGGCGGATTCGAGCTTTCTTTTGCGCCCAAATTTTCCGCTGGGCCACCGGGTCCGGATTGACCCGGCGGCACCGCCTTCTCGACTGCAAATGGACGGGGACTTCCATTTGCAGTCCGGTGTCACCCCTTCACGCAGACGACCTGCTTCAAGGTGTGAACCACATCGACCAGATCGGCCTGGGCCGCCATCACTGCGTCGATGTTCTTGTAGGCCTTGGGCGTCTCATCCAAGACGCCCCGGTCTTTCCGGCACTCCACCCCTTCCGTCGCATCGCGATAATCCTGAAGGGTGAACTTCGCCTTGGCCGCCGTCCGGCTCATGGTCCGTCCGGCGCCGTGGCTGCAGGAGTGAAAGGACTCCGCGTTGCCCCGTCCCCGGACGATGAAGGACTTCGCCCCCATGGAACCCGGGATGATGCCAAGCTGTCCCTCCCGGGCCGAAACGGCCCCCTTCCGGGTCAGCCAGACATCCGCATCGAAGTGCCGCTCGCTCGCCACGTAGTTGTGGTGGCAGTTCACGGCCTGCTTCTCCATCGTGAAGGGCGGCAGCAAGGGGCGGATCGCAACCAGGATCCGCTCCATCATCACCTCCCGGTTCACCCGGGCGAAATCCTGTGCCCACATAACCGCTTCCAGGTAATCACCGAAGAGCGCGTCTTCGCCCTCGATGAAGTAGGCCAGGTCACGGTCAGGCAGAGCCTGTCCAAGAACCTTTTTCTCGATCGACTTGCGCGCCTCCTGAATGAAGTAGCTGCCGATCCGGTTGCCCACACCGCGCGATCCGGAGTGCAACATGATCCAGACCCTGCCCGCTTCATCGAGACAGAGTTCGATGAAGTGGTTGCCGGCTCCAAGGGACCCCAGATGAACCACGGAGTTCGCCCCGGCGATCGCCGGATGCTTGCTCTCGATCCGCTCCAGGCCTTCGCCCAAACCGGTCTCCTGGAAACGTTTGGACACCCGCGAGGGGATCTCGTCCTTCCAGCCGCCCTTCTTGCCGGTCCCGCCATGGGGCACGGTCCGTTCGATGGTCGAACGAATTTCCGCAAGCGAATCAGGCAATTGCTCGGCTTTCAGGCTGGTGCGCACCGCCATCATGCCGCAGCCGATGTCGACCCCGACGGCGGCGGGAATGATCGCGCCCCTGGTTGCAATCACGCTGCCGACCGTCGCGCCGCGCCCGAAATGAACGTCCGGCATGGCGGCGACATGGCTATGCACGAAGGGTAGCCGCGCTACATTCGTGAGCTGCTGGCGCGCCGAATCATCGACCGGCACCCCTTTGGTCCACATCTTTACGACGGCGCGTCCCGTCTCAATCACTTCATAGCCACTCATCGTCTCTCTCCTCCTCCGCCTGCCTGACGGATCTTCCGGGCCGCGCCTTTTTTCCGATGACGCAGTCCGGCCCAAAAACAAAAAACCCTCCCGAAGCCTGTGCCTGGGAGGGTGTGTGTCGAAACCGGAGACTGCGTCTAATCTGTTACCGCAGTGTTCTCCCACCCTCCCGCCGGCGCGCAATATCCCATGCAGTGTGCGCGAGGCATTTGCCTGCGAACTGCATTTCGGAATTGACGCTTTGGTATAAGGTCGGGGTCATCGGTCTCGTCCAAACTAAACGTCGCTGCGCCCGGTGAGGTCACAGCAACTCAACTATCAGGCGAGACGTTGCCTAGGTCGGCGAAAAAAGTCAAGCGGGTTTTTGTCTGGGTACAAATTTTATCTTCTGAAGCGCGCGTCCGAGAGAGAGCGAGAGAAGCGGAGAAGAGCTTTCGTCTGAGCCCGCGCATCATAGCACCCGAGTGCGCGGTGCCGGTGACGGTCTTAGTCATTTCATGGCCCGGGTCATGGCCCGGGTTTCCGTGGCGTCTTTTCGCAGCGGCAAACCATCGGCGCCGGCTAGACGCGCCTCCATAAAGCTCAGAATGTCAGCCTGCACGGGCGCGATCCAAGTCAACTGGGGCGCCAACGCACCGACAATCCGAAGATGGCCGATATCATCGTAGAAGAGATAATCCGCGCGCCCGCCCATGGCCTGGATCCGCTCTGCGAGGAGCCGGCTGTCGATTGCTTCAACCGTCGTATCTTCTGCCCCGTGCAAGAGTAGAAGCGGCGGCGCGTCCTTGCGCGCGAAGTGCAGTGGCTGTGTCAGTGATACGGGCTCGACATGGCCAAAAGTCCGGCGCGTCGCTTTGTACCGCGCGGGATCGAAGTCGTAGGGTCCTGCAATTCCGACCACGCCAGCCAGCCCATTGGGATCGACCCCGTTCGACTGGAGCCAGCGCGTTTCCAAGGCCAACATCACCGAGATCCACGCGCCCGCCGAATGCCCCGCAATAAAGGTGCGCTCCGGCACAAGGGCCCCGAGTTCAGGATGTGCCGCAAGCGCGGCCACGGCTTCGGCGGAGTCTTCCAGAAACGCGGGATAGCGCACCTGAGGGTAAAGACGATAGTCGGGAATAGCGACGGCGTAACCGGCAGCGGTGAAAGCAGCCGCGACGAAGCGGTAGTCGGCTCTCTCACCGCTGTCCCAGCCCCCGCCGTAAAAGAATACGAGCAAAGCCTTCGGGTCTGTGTCCGCTGGAATGTAGATATCGATTTTCTGGCGCGGATCGGCGCCATAGTCGACAGGTTCCAGTTGCTTCCAGCTCTCCTCGGGAAGCGTTGCGTCCACCAGAGTCAGGGGAGAGCAAGCCTGAAGGAAAAGACAGAGAAGCAGCAGCGGTATTATTTTGAAGGACCGCAATTGCGCTTCGTCGCGTTTCAAAATCGACAACCGCTCAACTCCTTGCCTAAGAGACAGCGAGTAGAAGGCTCGGGCCAAGCCCTGCTACTCGGCATTGCATGACTAAGCGTTCATCTCAAAACGCTCATCACGCCTGTTACAAGAAGGTACGTTGCCACGAGGAGATTGGACGCCGCTTACGCAAAAAAATCTATACGGAAGCGAGAACTCTACCATTAGTTAAGTTTTTTTAAGAAAAGCAGTCATAAGGTGTTTTTATCGCGTAAAAGGAGACAACTGACGAGGTGGGATTTTGAGCATTAATGAGATTTAGTGCATAAAATGCTACAAATTTGCATCCATACTCCGCACGGCCTTGACATCCAAAACCAATAAAGCCTTAATAAAATTAATAGCGGAGGTAAGTTACTGAGCTTAATGACAGATACGATTGGTACCGGGGAAAAATAAGGGACGTATAGTAAGAGCGTTTTATTGTACCATTCGTTTCAATATTCAGCGATAGAGAACAAAACCATCTGCAGTAGAAATAATGGGTTTTCCCAAGCATTAAATCAGTGCTTTTTCGAAATCAATTCGAAGGAATGACCAGGCAAACATAGTTATGCGCCGTAATAGATTTGCGAACACAATCATTACTGGTGCTCAGGGTTAAAAACCTTAACTATTGTAGCTGCCCTGCGGATAAATTGCGGTCACAGCACATGTCGGCTGCGGAATAGGACTGATTTGCTGAGAAAACCGGGGAGTTGGAGTTCAGTCGCCTCTTCGCTTCGTGGGGCTGAAGCTGGGTGGCGGCCATCTGTGCGTCAATGAAAACAACCGAAACCAATTGCAGTCCCTGGTGCCGGGAATAGGCACAGTATCGATCTGACGTGTCAGTTAAGACAGAAAAAGTCAGATAGTCGGCGAGGTCACAGGATGTGGTATTCGACTAATAAAGCTGAAGCTTTGAAAAACGTGCCGAAAGAAATCGCGCACCGGAGCCTGACAGCAGGTTTTTCCCCTACAGAGCATGGGGAGACTGAATAGTGTATCTTCTAGTCAGTGCCGTGAAGTGGGCGTCCATCCTTTTTTTAACGCTTCGTTTGCAGCGTGATATTCGAATGAATGCGCGCATCGGACGCCGTCAAAAGCAGAGTAAAGACACCGAGTAGCGGAGCTCTGCATTGCTTAGGCCTGCTCTTGAGCGTTTCACGTCCTAGGTTGGGAACTCCTATTCTTTGACGGTCCTGACGATAAAATTATGTTTTCTGGCAAGGAGTTAAGAGCGGAGCGATGCCGCATAGATCCACCGGGCATCGTGACCCCATAGCTGAAAGACGGGCGACACGACGCTGTCCAGAACGTGGTTCCCAGAACTCATAATCTTATCGCCTGGGGACCACGTCCCGGATGGGTCGTATTTTAAACAGGCTTTAGGGGCGTCGACCCCTCTCACCGGGCCGACAGGCCCGCTTTCGAGGTCGCTCCTGCCTAAAGCCTGTTTAAAATACGATCAAGGCCATCAAGGAATATGAATCCTCAACCTAGCCTTCCACAAACAGGAAGGTTATGCTGGCCTAGAGGCAAATGCTCCGTTCTTACGGCAGTCGAGAGGTCTGTGCCGAAGTTACAGGTCGTCTTTTGGCGCGAAGTGCCTCCAAGCCTAGGCATAGCTTGCAGCCAAGAAGCTGCGGAGGGCTTCAAGAAAGCCGTGGTCCGCAGAAAACAGATAGAGACTCAATGTGAAAATCGGTGAAGCTTCAGAACTCAGCGATCTGCCCGCGAAAACCATTCGCTACTACGAAGACATCGGACTGGTGCAGTCAGATCGTCTGGACAACGGGTATCGGGACTACAGCAAGCAGCAGATTCATAAACTCAGGTTCATTCAAAGGTCCCGCAGCCTCGGATTCACCGTTGAGCAGTGCCGCACCCTCCTCTCGCTCTATGACGATCCCGACCGCTCCAGTGCCGACGTCCGGGCCCTGGCCGAAAATCATCTTGAGGAAATCGAGCAGAAGATCCAGGAGCTGGCTGCGATGCGCGACACCCTCTCGCAGCTGATTAAATCCTGCCAGGGCGATCACCGGCCGGACTGCCCGATCCTGAACGACCTCGCGGGCAGTAAATGAGATCCGATCTGATTCGGGCTGGCGTTACCGTACAAGCCTGTTCTTCCGGCAGGATTGCGTTGTGGCGGTAAGTCGGCACGGACCATAGCTATTTCAGTTCTCGCTGAAGGCTCTCCTCACGCGCCCCGCGTTCCTTCATGATCAGCTTGTACGCCGTGTAGTACTTGAAGATATTGCTGACATACTGAACCGTCTCGCGGCCAATCCTCTTGGCCGCAATCAATTCTACATTGCGGAACCATTTGTTCTGATCGAGGCCGGACGCATCCGCTTCCCTGCGTAACCTGGCGACCTTGGCAGGTCCGGCATTATAGGCCGCCGCCGCGAAGAGCCACTGATCCATGAGAGCGATATCATCTGACTTAAAGTAGCGGTCATGCAGGAAATGCAGATACTTCACCCCTGCATGAATGTTCGGCTCCAGCTCTTCGATGTTTGGGATACCGACCACGGGATCGCGCGCCGTGCTGGGCAGGAGCTGCATGACCCCAATGGCACCCGCCTCACTTCGTTTGCTCTGGTCAAAGGCGGATTCCTGATATCCCAGGGCTCCGACGAGCAGCCAATCAAGACCATATTGTCCCGAGTATTTCCGGAGAAACCCGACGGCGGTGTTGAACTTCTCAAGCTCGTCCGGATCAAGCGCATTGCGGACAAAGCTGGTATCCTCGAGATATCTCTTAAAGAGGATATTGCCCAGGAGCGTGCCCTTCTTGCTTGTTTTGATAAAGCGGTTCACGACCGCTTTGAGCTTTGGGCTGTTCTTTCGGAAGGCCCAGGCAATCTCGCCGCCATTCTTGACGACCAGATTCGGATGAAGGCGGATATCCTCGAAAACCTGAGCCCAGAATTCAGCCTTGTGCCTGTCGACAACCGCCATTGGAAGCAGGCCGGCATTTACCATCTCCAGAAGATCCGAATCTTCGAGGTTCTCATCGGCATCAATGACTTCAAGCGTCCCGACCCCTTTCGCTTTCAGGCTGTCGTTGAGGTGACGGATGCTCGTCGCATAGCTACTGGAGGGCCGGACGTGAATGGACTTCCCAGCCAGTCCTTCCAGCTTGTTCGGCGCAGAAACGCCGGCGTTCGTAACCAGGATCTCATCGACATCCGTTAAAAGCGGATCGGAAAAATCCACCAATGCCTGACGTTCGGAAGTAACGGTCAGGTTTCCGACCGCGATGTCACCAAGACCAGTCAGCAGACCTTCGATCAAGAGGTCCCGCCGGACCGGGATAAAGATCACCTGGACCTTCAGCGTTCGCCGCTTCAACTCCTTGTTGATCTGCGCCTCAAAGGCCGTCACCATTTCGTAAGCGAGCCCGAGTTGTCGTCCGCGGTCGATGAAGTAGTAGGTTCTGTTATAGGGAATCAGAACGCGAATGCGATTGCGCTCGACCATCCCGTCGAAGTCACCGGTCCAGGTTTTCAGGAGGGCCCTCTCGTCGGCGAGAAGAGGTTTCGGATCGGCGGCATTCTGCGCGAAGACCTTGGCTGGGATTGCGAGTGCAATCAGCAGACAGGCTGCCGAGAAGATCTGAAGAGTCTTTAGCCTGAGCGGCGGATCATCTTTGAAACGATGGATCTTTTTCCACAACACGGTTCAGATCCTCTGTTGAGTCCTTTACGACAAGCCATCAAACTTATCAGACTCTAGCGCACTTCGCCTTTGAAAATCGGCAAATTACAAACCAAAAACCGTTTGATCTCACCATCCTGACCGAGTGGTAAGATGAGCCGGTGCCAATGGCTGACCGTAATCGCGGGCGGCGCCTCGTGAATCGTGTAGACCGGACAGCGCAACCGCTGCGCAGCGATATAGCAGGCCGCGAAGAAGGTTTGTATCATTGTGGTGGACTCGAGATCCCAAACTCCCCGTCCGGTCATATCAAAGCCGGAAACCGCGGCGATACGGGAGCCATAGAGCGCGTAGCGGAAATCTTCGTTCTCTTCATCGATGTCGATCAGGATGAGATACCCGAGCGCCGGCCTGACGTCTTCCGGCGTGATCTTAACGACATCCGGCACCCCGTTGACCTTCGGCAATCGTGACCAGAACCGCAGCACCGAGCGAAGCTGCTCTGCCGGCAAGCTTTCAAAGTCGGGATTGCACTCAAGATGCAGGTCGTTAAGCGAGAGTCCAAGATACTGCGACGGCGATTGGTCAATACTGCCGGATAGGTAGCTTACGATCTTCTCAGAGAGGTCTCTAGCCTCCGCACGACTCATTAAAATACCCCAAGATGCAGCCCTGAATCGACTCCTTCCGCCAAGAGTCCCGATTGAGTCAGAAAGCGCAACAACAAACGGAAACCCGTCGGAGAGTTCTCAACCTGTTGCCCCAGCCGCAGAGCCTAGTGTGATGTTTCTGAAATTCGCCGCATAGTCTGCGGCGAGTTTTGGAGACTGAATCACACTAGATTAAATGAAGTGAATTTCAGATTCGGGATACCAACACGCTTGCCGGTGTTTGCGGATCGCGGATTGCATGGTCGCCCACTCTTTGAACGAGATATGCCCTGCAATCAGATCATCCCTCACCAAGAGAGTGAGAGACTTACAAAGAACCGCCTGAAAAAGAACCGCCTGAAACTACGATCGGAAGACGAAGACGGCGGCTGCCGCAATGACAGCCGCCGCTCAGGAGTCCTGAAAAACGTCCGGTTTGGGGCCGCGCGGATCAGGCCGCTTGCTCCTGTTTCATCTGCGGTTCTGGGAGAAACGAAGCAATTTCATTGCGGAACGCTTCCCAGCCCTCAAATGCGATATGCAACCCCCTCTCCGACGTGCCCACAACCTTGGCAGTTATCGGCATCGGCATCTTATCAATCTGCAAAGTCAGACTTTCGCCCGGGGAAAAGACGCTATCGGTTTTTATGCGCGCACCACCAAGCGAGAGATCACAAATCCGACCGTGACTATTCACACCGTCACATTCGATGGCCACTGGCCAGTCGCCCTCGAACCTGGGGTGCTGGCGCCGGTTCCCTTCGGGGGTCTTCCGAAAAGTCCTCATCATCTCCTCTGGTTCGCCGGCTTCATTGGCTCCCTCACGCACCTCCTCAACAAAGGAGGTAATTTCGGCGCGCAGAACGCTTGAGGACTCCATCAGACTGCGGGCGCGCTCGAGCACCAGTTCAGCCGAGTTTCCGGTTTCCCGAACCACATCCTGGACCTCGACAATACTGGTTGAAACACTCTGAGTACCCTGCGCGGTGGTCGCGACGTTCGACGCGATTTCCCGGGTCGCCGCACCCTGCTGCTGAACTGTGCCGGAAATTGTCGAGACAATCTCATCCATTTGTCCGACGATTTCGCCAATCCCGCGGATCGCGGCAACGGCTTCATCCGTGACACCCTGGATCTGACCGATTTGATCCGAAATCTCATGGGTCGCATTCGCAGTCTGACCGGCAAGGCTTTTAACCTCGTTTGCAACGACCGCAAAACCCTTCCCGGCTTCACCGGCGCGGGCGGCCTCAATCGTGGCGTTGAGGGCCAGAAGATTGGTTTGCTCGGTGATGTCCGAAATCATACTGACCACGGCCCCGATCTTTTTGGCCGCTTCGTCGAGCCCCTGGACCGTGGCATTTGTCCGTTCGATCTGTTTGACGGCCCGTCCCGAAATCTCCGACGACTGCACGACCTGGCGATCGATTTCATCAACGGAGCTTGAAAGTTCCTCGGTGGCCGTGGCAACGGTCTGAACGCCGCTTGTCATGGATTCCGATGCCTTGACCACGCTGTCGGAACGGTTGCCGGCCAGTGCCGCATTGTCCGACATGGTCTGCGCCGTCGATTGCAGCTCCGACGCCGAACCGGAAACGTTTTCGACAACCCGCGTGACGCGCTTTTCGAAATCGGCCAGCAAGCGGTTGATCGCTTCCGCCTTTTCGATCTCGGCCCGGACTTTGATTTCACCCTGCTCACGCTCCATGCGCTTCACAGCAATGAGCTTCTCCCGGAAGACCTGAATCGCCTTGGCGATCGCACCGATCTCGTCATTGGTTTTAACTTGGAGATCCGCCGAAGTATCGCCGGCGGTCAAAGCACCCAGCACCTTTACGGTCTTACGCAGAGGCCGGACGATGGTCTGATTGAGTCCAAAGATAATCACCGTAACCAACAGGAGGCCAAGCCCCATGGCCGCAAGGGTAATGACCTGAACCTGTCCGACCTTCTCTTCCGCGGCCAACTGATACTCGAAGCCCTCGGCGGCCGTCGCTTCAACCAGATCCGACAGACCGGTTTGAATCTGTCCGGCAAGTTCAGGATCCTCGATAAAGACCTCGCTCTCACCATCCAGGAAGGCTTGATTCTCTTCCTGCCATTTTTCGCCCAGTAACGTGACCTCATCCACCATCGCGCGGGTCTCTTCGGACAGAGCACGCTCGCTGGCAATCTCGAGGTTATCCAGGAAGTTTTCGAAGTGTTCGGCGATCAGTTCGATCTGTTCGCTTTGGTCGACCGTTTCGGCTGCGGTGTCCGCTCCGGCCTCCGGCTCTGACTCCGGAACGGCTTGGGCCTGAACCTGGGTTTGGGTTTGAGTCTGCTCCGGCGCCACCGCCTTTGCGGCAGCCCCAAGAAGCCGTTGACGTTCACTCAATGCACCCGGTCGGACGCGTAACCGTTCGATCAGGTTCGCCTCGATGCCCGCAGCCTGAAACAGCAGGCGCTGCCGCTCACTTAAGCTTTTTGCTTGCGGCCCGGCCTCGACCAGGATTTGAGGTTCCGCAGGAGTTGGCGGCGCCAGGACCGGCTGCGGCGCGGATAGCGACACCGGCTCCGGGCGTGGCGACTGCAGGCGCGCGACCGTCGAATCGATCATGGCAAAGTCAGTTGCGGCTGCACGGGCAAAATTGATCGCCATCAGGGGTTTGTTGTACATCTCCATGGCCAGGTTGCCCAAACCCGTGACCGAGTAGAGGGCGTAACTGCCCAGCGCGGCGGTCATCAGCATAACCAGGAAAAAACACAAAAATAGCTTGTATACGAGTGACATGCCCCCACCTCTCAACAGACCCTGAACCAGCCGCACTCACTTGACGACGACGGTCACCTTCATTTTCGGATGGATGCCGCAACGGACCTTGAACTTACCGTTCTTGTCAAAAAGCACGTCGATCTTTTCGCCCGGCTTTTGGATACCGCTGCTGACATCCATCTTTTTTATGACGATGTTGTGCTTGACCTTGTCATCGTTGACAAAGGTGATGCTGTCACCGACGGCAACCTCCATCTTCTTGGTGGAAAAGGCCTTTTCCGCCTGGGAAACGACGTGACTGGTCGAGGCAAAGGCCGAGATGGCACCAAGACCGCCAACCGCAACAAGTGCCGCGGCACCAGTGCTTGCTTTGAACCCAAAATACTTCATGCTGCACTCCAATAATTGTTTTTTTCGAGCACGATCCTTACTCTTGCGCCCCGGGTCTAAAGAGCTATCGCGCTTCGTCACCCGCGATTAATTCGGTAGTACGGGAATTTCGACCGGGTCGTCTTCGCTGGACAGGCTCTCGAGAAACGCGATCAGGTCGTCTTTCTCGGCGGCCGAAAGCTCGAAGGGTTTAATATCGTCGGACAAGCTTGGGCGTTCGGCGAAACCTGTGGCGTAGTGGTCGATGACCTCGCCGAGGGTCGCAAGAGAGCCGTTGTGCATGTAAGGCGCGCGCTCAACGATGTTGCGCAGCCCCGGCGTTTTGAAGGCGTGCTTGAACTCCGGCATGTCGTTCATTTCCGCGGCACGGCCGACATCGTCGGTGTCCAGGCCGATATCATGGAAGCTGTCATCGGTCATATTCCAGCCGGAATGACAGGCCACGCAGTTGGCTTTTGTATTGTAGATGACAAAGCCCCGTTTTGCGCTCTCGCTGATCGCACTTTCGTCTCCGTCGACCCAGTGGTCGAAGGGCGCGCGGTTCGAAACAATGGTGCGCTCGTAAGTGGCAATCGCCTGACCGATGGTCTCTTCAGAAATTTCCTGGTCTGGGAATGCCGCGGCGAACAACTCCCTATAGCCTTCGATTGCCTGCAGTTCCGCAATCAGTTCATCAAGCGGTTGGGCCATTTCCACGTCAGCCTGAATCGGACCGAGCGCCTGCTCCTCGAGAGAATCCATGCGTCCGTCCCACATGAATATCTCTCCCCAGGCGAGGTTCAGAACAGTCGGCGTATGTCGACCGAGCCGGTTCATGCCATGACCGGCCCCCGTGGGTTGCCCGTCTTCCCAGCCGAAACTGGGATTGTGGCAGGACGCGCAGGAGAGAAGGTTGGAGCCGGACAGACGCGGGTCGAAGAACAGCATCTTCCCCAGTTCGGCCTTTTCGACCGAATAGGGGTTTTCCTCTGGAAAAGGAATAGCGTTCGGCCTGACGTTCAGTTCAATCATCTTCTGAAGCTCTGCAGGGTCGACACCTGCGACAGTCCGCGTGGCGATCTGCTCCGCCGCCATCGCCGGCATTGCTGCGGCAAAAACTCCGCCGGCGATCAAGGAACGCCAGGAAATATCCAGTAAGTTCATTTTTCAGACTGCTGAAGCAGCCCCCCATAGCTCATTTTCGGTTCTTATGGCGGCCTAAGTTGAGCTCGCCCCGGAATGTGAAAAACATGCACATCAAGTGGCTAAAGATTAGGCAACCGGATTAAAAATTATTTAAAGCGAGAGGAGCACAGGAAAGAAAATACTTCCCACCAAGGCGAGAAACTTAAACGAAACCTGCAAGCCAAAGGAGACCTATGAAATCAGCGAAGGAAGTCTCTATATTTACTTGTTTTGCTTATGCTTTATCGAAACAAGGTTTATTAAAATGAGAAAGGAAGGAATTACTTTAAGTAAGCGACACGTGACGTCCACACTGTTGATGTCCCAACTGGCATATGCAACTAAAGACGAATTTATTTGTATCACCGCAGTCCGTTTTCACAACTAAAAATGGTTTATTCAAATTACAGCACTTATCCATTCACGCGAGTATCAAGCCCAGAACAACATAATCTAAATAGAAAACGGGCGGCGGATCCTTGTGAAATACCGCCGCCCGTTTTTTAGAGCCAATGGACGCTAAGCAACTTCGACACCGCTTTCCGAGAACGGCAGGGTGAAGATCCGCTCGCCTATCGCCGCATAGATCGCGTTTGCCACCGCAGGTGCCACCGGCGGCGTACCGGGTTCACCGACGCCCGTGGGCGCTTCGGTTGAATTGACGATATGGACTTCGATCTCGGGCATTTCCGAGATACGCAGCGGATCGTAAACCGGGAAGTTATCCTGCTCCACCTCACCTCCATCCAGGGTCACGGCATTACGGATCGCGGTTCCAAGTCCGTAAACGATCCCGCTTTCCATCTGCGCGACGACCACATCGGGATTGATAACGAGCCCGCAGTCCACAGCACAGACAATGCGTTTGACCTTGATGGAGCCATCCTCTACCCGGGCGACCTCCGCAACCTGGGCCACATAGGAATTAAAGGACTCATGCACAGCGACACCGCGCGCCCAGCCCTCCGGCAGATCGCTGCTCCAGTTCGCTTTTTCAGCGGCGAGCTTGAGCACTCCGGTGTGGCGTGGATGCTTCTTCATCTGCTTGAGCCGATATTCGACGGGATCCTGCCCCGCTGCTTCCGCCAGCATGTCGATGATCACTTCGGTCGAATAGCCGGTGTGGGTATGACCGACCGCCCGCCACCAGAGAACGGGGATCCCGATCTTCGGCGAATGAAGATCGACCGTGATGTTGGGCACGTCGTAGCCCAGGTTCTGTGCACCTTCGACCGAGGTGGCGTCGATGCCGTCCTTGACCAGGAACCCTTCGAAGGGAGTGCCCGCCAGGATCGACTGGCCGACGATCCGCTGGTGCCAGGCCGAGGGCTGGCCCTGATCATCAATCCCGGCTTCCACGTGATGCAGGTTGAGCGGCCGGTAGAAACCACCCTTGATATCGTCTTCACGGGTCCAGACCAGATGGACCGGCACCCGGCCGTCGATCGCTTTGGCCGCCATCGCCGCCTCACCGACATAATCGGCGTTCGGCGTTGCCCTGCGGCCGAAACTGCCGCCCGCATAGACTGTGTGAATCTTCACCTCTTCCGGCTTCAATCCCAGGATCGTCGCAGTCACGCCCTGCTCCATGGTCGGGAATTGAGAGCCTGTCCAGACTTCGGCGCTCTGGCCGTCGACCCGGATCACACAGTTCAAGGGTTCCATGGGCGCGTGGGCAAGATAAGGGAAGCGGAAGGTTCCGCTGACCTTCTTGCTGGCTTGCGCCAGAGCCGTGCCGACATCGCCGTCCTGCCGGGCAACGGCACCAGGCTGTTTGGCGAGGGCCTCATATTCCGCAAAGATCTCTTCGCTGCCCCGGGTCTCGGCGGCGCTTTCGTCCCACTCGATGCTCAGGGCATCCCGGCCCTTGATTGCCGCCCAGGTGTTGGTGGCATAGACGACAACGGCGCTATCGATCGACTTGACGTCGACAACACCGCGCACCTTCATCGCTTCCGTCGCATCGAAGGACGCAACCTTGCCGCCAAACTTGGGAGGACGCTGCAGAACTGCGGTGACCATGTCGGGGAGCCTGACATCCATGGCAAAGATCGCTTCACCGTTTGTCTTGGCCGCCGTATCCTTGCGGGGAATGCGCTTGCCGATCAGCGTGAATTGCGAGGGATCCTTCAATTGAGGTTCTGCACTAGCCTCCAATCCGGCCGCATGTTCAACCATTTCACCAAAGCTCGCGGACTGTCCACTCGCATCGTGGAGCAGTCGGCCCTTTTCGGCTCTGACCTCCGATGCCGGAACCTTCCAAGCCCCGGCCGCCGCCCGGACCAGGATGTCCCGCGCAGCGGCACCGGCCTGCCGGTACTGCATGAAGGAATTGGCGATAGCCGAACTGCCACCGGTTCCCTGAGCTTCGCCCCAGTGCAGGTTGTTGTAGACTTTGGCGTCCGCAGGCGCCCATTCCACCGCCACCTGATCCCAATCCGCATCGAGTTCTTCCGCAATCAGAGTGGGCAAACCTGTCGTCGTGCCCTGCCCCATCTCAAAGTGCTTGGCCACAACCGTGACCACATTGTCGGGCGTGATCTTGACGAAGGGATTGTGAACCATCTTCGCGTCGCCGGCCGCCAAAGGAGCCGACGCCGGGCGGAAACCGACCACCAATGCCGCCGCGGTGCCGGTAGCGCCGAGCAGGAAACCGCGGCGGGAGGTCCGGCTCTCTCTCATAAGGTGTTTCAACATGACTCAAGCCTCCAACTTGCCGGCAGCCTTGTGGATGGCGCCGCGGATGCGGACATAGGTTCCACAGCGGCAAAGGTTGCCCGCCATGGATTCGTCGATGTCCGCATCACTCGGTTTCGGGTTCTCACTCAAGAGGCCGATGGCCTGCATGATCTGGCCGGACTGGCAGTATCCGCATTGCGGCACATCCATCTCCCGCCATGCGGTCTGAACCGCTTCCGCGACCGGGCTGTTCAAGCCTTCGATCGTGGTGATCTCGAGGCCCTCGGAGTCCTCGATGAAAAGCTGGCAAGACCGCATCGGCTGGCCGTCGACATGCACCGTGCAAGCGCCGCAGGCGGCAACGCCGCAGCCAAATTTAGTGCCGGTTAAATTGAGTTCGTCGCGAATCACCCACAGCAGCGGCGTGTCGCCGTCGACATCAACGCTGCGGGTTTCACCATTTATTTTCAGTTCGTACATGGAAAACCTCCATTGACCCGAGCGGGCTTGACCCACTCGGCCTGCTTTTCGGATGATAGATCGATTGATTTTCCGTCTTTGGAAAGGACGCGTCCTACGTCTTCGGATGAGCCATATTGCAGGCAGTGCAAGGGGCCGCAGGGCGGCATCTCCCGGCCGATATGTTCCGAAGCGATGATTTTCCGTTCCACCTCTGAGACGAAATCGCGTGATAGCGATCGCTGGACATCGATATGGGAACAGCTTCGCGGCTTGACCAGAGCCAGAAGAGAAAAATTCTGGAACGCGGCGCATAGCAGTGAGACACTTGCAAACCAACAAAGGGAAATGGATCGTCATGCCGCTCACGTCATTGGATCACGTCAACATCCGCACCAAAAACCTGCCCGAGATGGTGCGCTTTTATGAAGAGGTTGTCGGGCTGCGGGCCGGAGAGCGGCCGCCGTTTTCCTTTCCAGGCGCATGGCTTTACTGCGGCGACCGGGCTGCCTTGCATCTGATGGGACCCGCCGAGGAGGAAACCGCCGCCGTCGGACAAATCGATCACTTCGCCTTCATGGCCTCCGGCCTCAGTGACTTCATCGCCAACCTGGAAAAGCGGAACATCGAATACGCCACCCGAACCATCCCGGAGTTGGGCAACACGCAGGTCAATGTGCGCGACCCGGACGGCAACCGGATCGAGATCCAGTTTCTGGCGAACGAAAGCGCCTGAGGGCAAAGCCAAGCCCTAACGATTGAGGTAATCCATGACCGAAGCCGCAACGCCCACCGTCTTTATCGACAATGACAAGGTCCGGGTCACAGAGTGGCGTTTCGCGCCCGGCGCCGCCACCGGTTGGCACCGTCACGAGCTGGACTATGTCGTCGTCCCGATGCTCGACGGGCAACTCAAGATCGTGACCGAAGGCGGCGAGGAAAGCTTTGCCGAACTGAAAAAGGGCGTCCCCTACTACCGTGAGACCGGTGTGGAACACGACGTCATCAACCCCAACGACTTCGAGTTCGTTTTCGTCGAAGTCGAGACGAAGTAACCCACCGATCAGATATCGCGGTTGGAGTCCAGAACCTCGCGCATCTCCTGCAAGAGCGGAAGAACCTCGACGAGCTTTTTAAAGTCGATCTTCTCTTCCAGCATGGCGAAAGCCGGCCCGAGGCTCTCGATCGCCGCTTTATGAAAGTCACGCCCCGCGTCGGTCAGAAAAACCAGTTTGCTGCGCCCATCCGAAGCATTGGGTTCGAGCCGGATCAAGCCGCGCTTCGAGAGCCCCGCCAGGGTATGGGTCATGGTGCCTTTGGTCACTTGAAAGGCGTCGGACAGCGCCAGCGGTGTCCTGCCGTCCCCCAGACGCACCATGTGATTCAAGATCGAAAAATGCGAGACATGCAGTCCCTCAGGCAGGCGCTTATTAAAGAGCGCCGTTCCAAGTTGCTGAATGATCCCCACCTCATTGAAAAACTGAAACGCGAGCTTCTGTCTCTCTTGCGCTGAGAGAGTCGCTGTCGTTACGCCCGATTTCTTCAAGCTTGATCCTTCATGATTTTTGCACTGAGCGGCCACCTTGGACTCCGTGGGACGGAGACACCGTACCCCAAACGCGCAAGCATTTGAATGGTGCCGCCTTCCGGCGTCAGCATCCGGTGAACCTCGTCATAGTGCGCCGTCATTTCAGGATACTCCTGCAGAGCCTGACTCAAGGGCTGGATGCCCAGGCCCAAAGCCGTCGCTGCCAGGTTGATGCGCAGCCAGTCCCGGCCGGCATGGATCTGGTCGATGCGGCTGTTGCCACCCGTGACCATCCAAAGATGCGCCATGGCCGTGTCGGTGTTTTCCAGCACGGCTGCCCTACCTTCCAGGAAGGCTGTCGAGGATCGGTCCAACGCGGCTTCGCGCGAGAAAAGGCCGGTCAGATGCATTGCCTCGAAGACAGGGCCGGAAAAGTCGATCCCATCGGGGTTGGCTTCGACCTCTGAGCTGCCGATCCGAAAGAGATCGACGGATTCCTTGTAGGTGCGAGGGGTGTCGATTTCGACAATCATCGCATCCCGAGTGAGTTTGCGCAGTGTCTCCACCCTGGACATATTGTTGCTGCCTTCCACCGAAACCCCCGCGCCAACGACGGCTTGCAGCTTGCCAAGCGCATTCGAGGAAACCTCGCGCGTGGTGTCGTAGGGTTCTTTCAGCGAGCGGCGCTTCAGAACCTGCGCGAAGAGGGGATCAGGCGTGACCGTTTTGTCCTCATGGAAAGTCGCAATCGCAACCGGCCGCTGGTCAAGCGCTTCGCGGTCCTGTCCTTGAGGGAAAAGATCAATCTCGACCCGAAAGCCGTCTTGCAGAGCGGCCATGCGCATGAGCTCTAGAAAACAGCCGAGACCGATGGTGATCTGACGGCTTAAGGGATCGGTATGCGGCAGCAATCGCTCTCTATCGACATAAAGCGCGACCTGCCCGGCCTGCGAAAGATCGACCAACCAGGGCTGGCGGTTATGGGGGTTCGGCGCCAGAATCGCATAGGACAAGGCCTTCTTGCGCGGCTCACGATAAAGAGAGCCGGCATCCTGCCAGGGCTGAAGCGCCCGGTCAGGTGTGCGGGTTACGAAATAACCGCTCGCGCCTGCGCCAGCAGCCAGAATTACGCCGCCACCGGCAAGTGTGAGGAAAGTGCGTCTTTTCATGACTTCATCCTTATAGTTTGATATCAAACTAATTAGTTAGACATCAAACCAATGTCAAGACGAAGACTCAAATTAGCGGTTTCGGTTTTTCAGGTGCTCGAGTCCAAAGACAATGAGCCCGGCAATCAGCCCCCACATGGCAGCGCCCAAACCGAATGCGCTGAAGCCGGATGCGGTGACGGCGAAAGTCGTGATAGCCGCAAAACGGTCGCGCTCTTGCGTTACGCTCGCGCTCAAAGACGCGATGAAAGGACCGGACAAGGCGACCCCGGCAACGGTCGCAATCAGCGCGTCGGGGAAACTCGCAAACAAGGTGACCAGCGACGCACCGAAGATACCAAGAAGGGCATAGCCCAGGGCGTAGAAAGGCCCGCAGAGCCAGCGCTTATCCTTGTCCGGATGCGTGTCGGGTCCGGTGCAGAGCGATGCGGTGATGGCGGCGAGATTGGTGCTGTGGGCACCGACAGCGGCGGTAAGCAACGATGCCAGCCCGGTCACCGTCAGGATCGGGCGCGAGGGCGCGTTGTAGTCTGCGGCCTTGAGCACCGCAAATCCCGGCAGGTTCTGTGAGGCCATGGTCACGATGTAGAGCGGAATGCCCAATCCAATCAGTGTGACCGGATCAAAAACCGGATGAACGTAGGTAAAGCGTGACAGCTGCAGCGTCCCGATCGGACGTGTCATCTCCAATCCATAAGAAAGCGCTACCCCCGCCACCAGCACGATCAGCACCGCCCAGGCCGCCGAGAACAACCTGAAGACCACAAAGACCGCGAGCAGCGGAAGGACCAGCGCCGGGCTGGCTTGCAGATGATCGAACATGGAAAGAATGAAACCGAACAGCACACCCGCCAGCATGGCAGCCGCGATGGCGGTCGGAATTCTGGTCATCAGCGAAGCGATGGGCCGGAACGCAGCCGTCGCGAGGATCAGGACGGCAGCCAGGAAAAATGCGCCGACGGCCTGTTCCATCACAATCCCCTGCGAGGTCGCGATCAAGGCGGCGCCGGGCGTCGACCAGGCCGTCACAATCGGCATGCGATGACGGACACTCAGGATCGCCGTGGTCGCTGCAATCGCCAGACAGAGGGCTGCGACCCAGGACGAGGTTTGATCGGGCGTTGCGCCGAGTGCCTTGGCCGCGGCCAGAATGACCGCGACCGAACTGCCGAACCCCACCAGGATTGCGACGACTGCAGAAACAATGACTGAGGTGCGCACATTCTTACATTCATATTGGATACAATTTATATATTTGGATCCAATATGAATGTTTTGTCAACGCTCATCCTGCGCTAACATGGCCTCATGAACGCAAATGCAACTCAGAGAAAAGACCAAGGCGCCAACGCTCACTCCGGCCGTCACGGTGAACAGGCCCTGGAGATTCTCCAGGCTCTGCGGGTGGACATCATCAGCGGAGAGCTGACGGCAGGCAGCCTTTTACGCCAGCAGCTTTTAGCCGAACGCTTTGGCGTCAGCCGCATGCCAATCCGTGAGGCGCTTTATCGCCTGGAAGCTGAGGGTTTTATCTCCTTCACGCCGAACAAGGGCGCGGTGGTCGCGCCGGTCAGCGCCGAGGACCTTCGCGAGATTTACGAAATGCGTGTTGCAGCGGAGACACTCGCCCTCCGGTTGGCTGTGCCGGAACTCACAAATACCCAGATCGACCGCGCCGAGGATCTCCAGATCGAGATGGAAAAGGCTTCCCTTACAGAATTCGGTACGCTGAATGCCGCATTTCACCGGATCCTCCTTCTACCCTGCGCCCGGCCTCGCCTGCTCGCCCATATCGAAAACCTCGAAAACGCCGCCGACCGCTACCTGCGGGTCACCGTCGCCACTCTGGATTACGCCGGAAAATCCCACAGCGAACACCGTGCCTTGCTGGAGGCTTGTCGACGGCGGGATCAAGACGCGGCAGTGAACTGCCTCAGGCAGCACATCGAGGAAGGCGGAGAAACGCTGTATAGACACCTGACCCAGAGCGCCTCTGCTTAAGTTTTGATCCTCACACTCTCCCCGCGAGTTCCGGCTGCGCCGCCCGAAACGCCTCAACAACCCAATCCGCGACCGCCCGGACCGATTGCACTTCGCGTTGATCCGGCCGCATCAGCAGCCAGGCTTCGCGGAACAGATTCAGGTCTTTATCCTCCGGCACAACCGCAAGACCGCCGGCGTCCCCTCGCCCAGCCAATTGCGCGACAAACATCGGCAGGCAGGCGGCACCCACCCCGCTCCCGACGGCCGTGGCGAGACCATCCAGATCGTTGCTGCGCAACAAGGGTTCTGCACCATCCAGTTTTCCAGCTATGAATCGCGCTTCCGGCAGATGGGCGAGATCCTCGTGATAAGTCAGCCATTGGCGGGTCACTTTGGGTTTGTTCTTCTTCTGGCCCTCCCGCGCCTCGAAAACGGCAAAGCGAATATCGGCGAGTTTTCGTACCAGAAGATCGCCCCGCTCGGGACGCGCAAGACGCACGGCAAGATCCGTCTCCCACCGCGCGAAACTGACGTTCTCGTGTCCGGTGAGAAAGCGCAGCGTTACCTTAGGATGCGTCTCTAAAAGCTCGCCAATCCGCGGTGCCAGAACATGGCGGGCGATCATCTCGGTTGCGGCGATACGCACGCAACCAATCGCCTCCTCCGACCGATGGCCAGCCAGATGTTCCAGCCGCAGTGCCTCGGTCTCTAGGCGTTCCGCTTGAGCGATCAGGCCCGCGCCACGCGACGTCGGAACACGGCGGCCATCATAGGCCTGAAAGACTTCGACCTCCAGCGCCCGTTCCAGCCGGGTCAAGCGCCGGGCAACCGTGGTTTCGTCCAGTCCCAGTGTCCGCGCCGCCGCCGCGAAAGTGCCCCCGCGCGCAACGGCCAGGACCACCTTTGCATCATCCCAGTTGATCATGGCTGCAAAAATGCAGGAGATGGCTGCAGTTGTCGAGTATTTGCAGGAGGTATTGCGAAGCGTAAGTAAGGCGATAGATACACCCAACCCGTTGGAGGCCAAAATGTCCGAACCCAAAACGCTGCTAAACCTCGCGGGTGCCATTATCCCGCAGGCAAAGCTCTCAGCGGCCACATTGATCATGATCGATCTGCAGAACGAATATCTGGAAGGTCCGCTCGCCCTGCATAAGGTCGATACTGCTGTCTCCAATGCTGCCACTCTTTTGACGCGCGCCCGCGCCGCCGGAGCCCGGATCGTCCATATCGCCCATGTCGGCGGCGCTGGCGGGGCGTTCGACCGCGCGGCCCATCGGGGTCAGATTATCGATGCCGTTGCGCCGCAGGGCGGTGAACTGGTCATCGAGAAACGCAAACCGAACGCGCTGGCCGACACCAATCTGCAAGAAGAGCTGGGAAAAATCGGCCGCAAGGATCTGATCCTGGCCGGTTTCATGACCCACATGTGCGTCAGTTCGACCGCGCGCGCCGCCTTCGATCTGGGCTACAGCAACACAATCGTGGCTGAAACCTGCAGCACGCGCGCCCTGCCGAACCCCAGCGGCGGTGCGATTGAAGCAGGCGTTCTACACGACAGCGCCCTCGCCGCCCTGTCCGATCGCTTTGCCTGCATCGTGCCGGCCGTCGCGGATATCGCGGACTGACTAAGACTCGTGAATGCTCCGCGCCTCAATCAAGGTACATGGGGCCCGGGTTGCTGTAGAGCTCATCATAGTGGACCAGGCTTTGCGCGCCCTGCAGCGGGCACGGCGCGCCGTCCCGGAAGGCCCATTCGCCCCGGTCGCAGTTCTCGGCGATGACATAGCCATTGATGTAAAAACGCCGGTCAATCGCCGAGCTGTTAGGACCTGAGCCATGCAGCGTGTGGACGTGCCAGAGCGCCACATCGCCGGGCGCCATCTTCAGGACTGAGACCCTGTCCGAGCGCAGGCCAAGGCGCGAAAGATCGGCGGTATCCATCTCCTGGTCCATGGAACGACGTTCCGCGTCGAAGGGCAAATCGCCCCGCAGGTGGCTTTCCGGGCAGACGACCATGGCACCGTTTTCCATGCTGTGCGGATCGATGGCGATGCCGGTCTGGATGTAGGAGTTGGCCAGGTCCCGGTAAGCCTCTCGCGGACGGCGCGAGCGGGAATCCTGATGAAACCCGAACTCTGCCGACGCGCCCGGTGCCTTCCAGTGCATCTGATTGATGATCTGCTTGAGATTGGAGCCGATCAGAGGCTCCAGGATCTCCAGGATCCGGGGGTCCCGCCGGACACGCTCAAGGCTCTCGTCGATCCAGCCCGGCCATTGAACATAGCGCAGAATCTTGCCCTTGGCTGGGTCATCGGCAAGACAGAAAAATGTGTTGCGGTCCCGCCAGTTGCGCCCGCCCGCCAGTGCCCGCGCATGAATCCCGTCGAAGGCTTCAGCCATCTCAGCGATTTCGTCCGGTGCAAAGACGCCCCGAACAACAGCATAGCCTTGCCCCTGAAACTGAGAAACGTGGTCCTGAACCATACGCGATCCACCAAGCAGTGATCTTATTTTGTTCGAACGAGCGCAATAGTATCGCCGCCAGCCTAAAAATCGATAAATGAAACTTCCATGTCAGGCTGTGCTGATTGGTCCTTTTTGTTTACCCACAGAAAATTTTCATTTGTTTTCAGATTTGAAAATACCCTGAGAGAATTCAAATCCGAAAAGCGACGACATCATCTTCTTTGTCAAACGTGGGAAAACGGCTGCGCCGCGTTGTGGCAGCCGGTGCCATGACTGCGTCGCTTGATCCGAATCATTTTGCTTTCTGAAACGTAGTTGCTACAAATAGATGACGATTGTGTTTCAATCGAAAATTCCTTCTAGAGTCCGCGAGAGACCTCGGGAGGGATTCGAGTGCTGAGCGGCCTGAAGCTGCGGCTTTCACCCGCAAAAATGAGAAAATACAGGGAGAAACTGATGAAACTTCGAGACATTCTTTTCGGCTGCGCGAGCGTACTGGCTTGCCTGTCCTTCAACGTGACCAGCGCAGCCGCAGCCGACGAGTGCCCGCGTGGCGATCTCGACAGCCGCTTTTGCGATGTGGACGGCGACCTGATCGCAGATGTCCCAACGGACCCTTCCAAATGGCTGGATCCGGACAAGCTTATCTTCGCCTACACACCGGTGGAAGACCCCGCTGTCTACAAGGAAGCCTGGTCTGACTTTACGGCCTATCTCGAGGAGAAAACCGGCAAAGACGTGGTCTTCTTTCCGGTCCAGTCCAACGCCGCCCAGATCGAGGCCATGCGTTCCGGACGCCTGCACATTTCGGGCTTCAACACCGGATCCAACCCGCTCGCCGTGAACTGCGCGGGCTTCAGGCCCTTCACCATCATGGCCCGGGAAGACGGCAGCTTCGGCTATGAGATGGAAATCATCACTTATCCGGGCAGCGGCATCGAAAAGGTCGAAGACCTGAAAGGCAAAAGCCTGGCCTTCACCTCCCCAACCTCCAACTCCGGCTTCAAGGCGCCCTCCGCGATCCTGAAAGCCGATTTTGACATGCTCAAGGACCGGGACTTCGAGGCCACCTTCTCAGGGAAGCATGACAACTCGATCCTGGGCGTTGCCAACAAGGATTACATCGCGGCATCGATCGCCAATTCGGTGAAGTTCCGCATGATCTCCCGCGATGTCATCAAGGAAGACCAGGTCGTGACGATCTTCAAGTCACAGACCTTCCCAACCACTGGCTACGGCGTTGCCCACAATCTGAAGCCTGAACTTCAGGAACAGATCAAAGACGCCTTCTTCAGTTTCGAATGGGCCGGATCTTCACTGGAAAGAGAATTCTCTAAGTCAAAAGAAGCCAAGTTCCTGCCCATCACCTACCAGGAGTTCTGGGACGTCATCCGGAAAATCGACAGCGCGAACGACGTTTCCTACGCCTGTCAGTAAGAGACGTTCCCGATCCTATCGTCACCCTGGCAACTCTGTCGTCACAAGAGTTGCCGGGCGTGTCGTCTTTGCGGATAGAGTGCCATGCTACAACTGAATAAACTGACCAAGCAGTACGCGACCGGCGACCTGGCGCTAAAGGCTGTCGAACTGGAAATTCCCAAGGGACAGGTCTTGGCCCTGATCGGGCCTTCCGGTGCCGGCAAAAGCACTCTGATCCGCTGCATCAACAGATTGGTCGAGCCGACGTCCGGGACCGTAGATCTCAACGGGAAAGACTTGACCAAACTGGGCTCCGGGGCCCTGCGGACCGCACGGCGCCGCATGGGCATGATCTTTCAGGAATACGCCCTGGTAGAACGCCTGACGGTGATGGAAAACGTCCTCTCCGGCCGTCTGGGCTACGTCGGCTTTTGGCGGTCGTTTCTGCGGCGCTATCCCCAAAGCGATATCGATGAGGCCTTTCGCCTGCTCGAACGGGTCGGACTGGACCACATGGCCGACAAGCGGGCCGACGAGCTCTCCGGCGGTCAGCGTCAGCGGGTCGGCATCGCGCGCGCCCTCATCCAAGACCCGGAACTCTTGCTGGTCGACGAACCGACAGCCTCTCTCGATCCGAAGACATCCCGTCAGATCATGCGTCTGATCTGCGAGCTCTGCGCCGAACGCGGGCTGGCGGCGATCATCAACATTCACGACGTGGCCCTGGCGCAGATGTTCGTGCAGCGCGTCGTCGGCCTGCGCCTTGGCGAGGTGGTCTACGACGGTCCGCCCAACCAGCTCACGCCCGATACCCTGACCCAGATTTACGGCGAGGAAGACTGGGAAGCCACCATCGAGAAGGTGGAAGACGACGAGGAGGATGACGACGCGCTCCCGCAGGGAGCCCTTGCATGAGCACCTCCGTCGCTGCACCGAGAAAGTGGCGAAAGCCGCCACTGATCAAGAACCCCGTGATGCGCTGGAGCCTGCTGCTGGGTGCGCTCGTCTATCTCGTACTGGCGCTCGGCACGATGGAGGTCAACTGGTCGCGCGTGTACGAAGGCCTGGACCGCGGCGGACGTTTCATCCTGGCGTTCTCTCAACCCGATTTCATCAGCCGCTGGTCGGACATCTCCGCCGGCATGCTGGAATCGATCATCATGACCATCACCTCCACGGCGGCGGGGATTATCATCTCCATTCCCATCGGCCTGGGCGCGGCGAAGAATATCGCGCCGATGCCGGTCTATATGATCTGCCGCGGCATCATCGCGGTCTCCCGTGCGCTCCATGAAATCATCGTCGCGATCCTGATGGTCGCGATCTTCGGCTTCGGCCCCCTCGCCGGCTTCATTACGCTCTCCTTTGCCACCATCGGCTTTCTCGCCAAGCTGCTGGCCGAGGACATAGAGGATACGGACCGTTCCCAGGCGGAGGCCATCAAGGCAACCGGCGGCTCCTGGCTGCAATGGATCAACTACGGCATTCAGCCCCAGGTCATGCCGCGCCTGATCGGCCTCTCCATGTACCGCCTGGATATCAATTTCCGGGAGTCCGCGATCCTGGGACTGGTGGGCGCCGGCGGCATCGGCGCGACCTTGAACACCGCTTTCGACCGTTATGAATTCGATACGGCGGCAGCGATTATCATCATTATCATCGCAATCGTGATGTGCCTTGAATACCTCTCCGGCATTATCCGCAGGAGGGTTCAGTAATGGCCGTTGCCACCAACAGATCCGGTCAAAAGGTCTGGCAGTTGCGGGATCGCAATGCCCAGCTCGTCCGCTGGTTCGCCTGGTTCGTCGCGGTCGCCATCATCATGTACTGCTGGCAGGTGATTTCGGAGAAGACAACCTGGTTCTTCGTCATGGACGCGCCGAACATCGCCGGAGACATCATGTCCCGCGCCATGCCGCCGAGATGGCCTTACATAAACGAACTTTGGGAACCTTTGTGGGATACGATCAATATCGCGACGATCGGCACGCTGCTCTCACTCATCCTCGCCGTTCCGGTCGCGTTTCTGGCCGCCCGCAACACCACGCCGCATCAGGTATTCTGCCGCCTGCCCGCGCTGCTGATTATCGTCTCGTCACGCTCGATCAACTCGCTGATCTGGGCCTTGCTGCTGGTGGCCATCATCGGCCCAGGCATCTTCGCCGGTACCATCGCAATTGCCCTGCGCTCGATCGGGTTCTGCGCGAAGCTACTTTACGAAGCCATTGAAGAAATCGACGAGAAACAGGTCGAGGCCATCAGAGCGACCGGCGCCAGCCCCTGGCAGATCATGGCTTATGGCATCGTACCGCAGATCATGCCCTCCTTTGCGGGCATTACGGTCTTCCGCTGGGACATTAATATCCGGGAATCCACCGTTCTGGGACTGGTGGGCGCGGGCGGCATCGGTTTGCAGATGCAGGCTTCGCTGAATGTGCTCGCTTGGCCGCAGGTTTCGCTGATCCTGCTGGTGATCTTCGTCGCCGTCATCCTCAGCGAGATGGTCTCCGCCAAGGTCAGAGGCGCCATTATTTAGAGTCGGTATCCTGGAGCTGATCCGATCTAGGGTCGGGACTCAATTAATCCACCAAGTTATGGAAGCGGCCAGGCAGATAGCTGCGAGGAAGGTGTCAGCTCG
>CANMQP010000009.1 GCA_947500035.1 uncultured Kiloniellaceae bacterium
TGACCCCATAGCTGAAAGACGGGCGACACGACGCTGTCCAGAACGTGGTTCCCAGAACGTGGTTCCCAGAACTCATAGTCTTATCGCCTGGGGACCACGTCCCGGATGGGTCGTATTTTGCCGGGTTTGAGGTGCGTTGACGCCTCTTACCGGGCCTTCAGGCCCGCTTTCGAGCCCTCGCCTGCCTAAAAACCCGGCAAAATACGATCAAGACCATCAGAGAATATGAGTTCCCAACCTAGATTGGAATTCACGACGCCAGCAGGTCCTGCACCGCGCTATCGTAGAGCCCATAGTCCTTGAGGCTGCTGGCCAGAATCATGGCCCCCTGCAGGGTCGCGACGACATGCGCCGCGCGCTTCTTGCGGGCTTTAGGCTTCATTGTGCCGGACAGGGACTCCGCCACCCAATCGATATTCGCCTGAAGAAAGTCGGCGGCAGCCTCCGAGAGTTCAGGCGGCAGGCCGCAGCTTTCCGCCCCCAGCATCCCGCATAGGCAGATCCTGTCGGACCCTGTAAGGGCATCGCGATAAACCCGCGCAAACACGCGTATCCGGTCCTCAGGGGTCTTTGCCTTTTTGGCTTTGGCGTCGAGCGTAGCAAAAAAGCGCTCGGCATAGCGCTCGACCAGCGCAATGCCCAGGTCTTCCTTTTGGCGGAAATAATAGTGGACGCTCGAACTTTTAATGCCCAGTTCTTCCGCGAGATCGCGGAAGCTAACCGCGTGATAGCCGCGCAGCCGGATGCCGCTCTCGGCCGCATCCATCAGTTTTTCGATGGTATCACTCACGTCGTCACCATTTTATACAGTCGCTTATCTACCATTAGATAGGCATTCCAGCAGCCAAATTGCAAGGGTCTTGCATGCATCCATAGATAGATTGAACGCACAGCAGACCTGACGTACCCAACACATTATCAGGCTTTACGACCGGATTCTTGCTTCAGGTTACGGCATCGGAAATGCAGAAAAACCGCCGCTACTTTTGCACCCAATCGCCATCCGCATTCAGGAACCAAGTACCCTTGGGCGCCTTCTTCATGATCTGTTTGGCAAAGATCGTTCCGACTGCGGTCACGTCCGCGCCGGTCTTTTTCGCCTCGCGCTGATAGATTTTGCTCCGTTTCGCGTTGACGTCCTTGACCACATCCTTGGCGCTTCCCTGACGGGCGACCGCCAGGCCGTCAAAGCGCTCGCCAACGGCGCCTTGCGAGCGCAATTCGTCAAGCGAAGCCGCATAGGCGGAGTGACCCACGCTGCTCACAGCGAGTAACGCAAGAGCGGCAGTAAGTGAAAGGACGGCCCGGCGGCCGATCAGAGTCTTATCTGTCATATGCTGTTGACCAGTTGTTCTCGATGAGGGGCTGTCCGGCAGGCTGTCGCAGCGCGCGCCTCTCCCGACGGGTCTGGAGACCGTAGTCTTATCGTTGCTGCGCATTAGAAGATCTCCGGATTGGCTTCGACTTCCTCGCGGGCCTGCTCTTCCAGCTTCAGGCGCACTTCTGCGTCGAGTTTGACATTCAGGTTGATGGTGATGGGTTCCTTCGGTGCCTCGACCCGGACAGTCGGCTGACAGGCCGCGATCAAACCACAAGCCGCAGTAAAGGCCAGGAACCGGAAAGCAATGGGCAAACCCCGCCGTTTGCGGAGTTTTCCGGTCACGGGCGCGCTTTCGGGGCCGAAAGCGGAAGTCAAAGCGTGGGACAAGGAAGTATCACCTTTTACGGGTTACGATTTTGCGGAGAGTGTACGCGCAGGCAGGCACAAGCTCCAAGTCTATAACGCATATAACCCGGCCTATCTGAACAGGACCTGAACGCCCTATCAACAAAACACCGCGAATTTACTGTAGGGAATAGCGCCCCGACAGCAGGTCTTTGGAGATCTCCAGGCCTTCGCCCAGAGTGTTGAGAATCTGGCCGATATTGCTCTCCAGATTGAGATTGATCCGAAAGGGCTGCCCCTCCAGCACCGACGGGTTCTTGCCGAGAATCGAGAGCAGGAGCGTGAGATCGTCATCGGCGGTTTTCTCCAGGGTCAGCGACAGGTCGTCATAATAAAAATCCTCCAATGCACGCAACATGGAGTTCACCTCGTCGCCGTAGCCGGTCAGCAGAGACGCAACCTCCTCCGAGCGCACCCGCAGTATGCCGGGCTCGGTCGCGGCCAGCTTGCTCTGCCGGAGAGTTACCACACCGTCATCAAAGCTGACCGGCAGGTCACCCGCCAGCCGCCCCGAGATATCCACATCGGCCAGATCCGCCGCCTTGAGGATTTCCGCCAGATCCAGGCCGCTGATACGGATCGGCAGTTCCGCGGTTCCCTCCAGGAGCGCCAGACGGCCGCCGTCAACCGAGATGCGGGCCCCGAGCAGACTGAAGGCCGCGGCGTCAAGATCCAACCGGAAAGCCTCTGCGGCGGGTAAAGCAGCTTTAACCTGAAAATCGCTGATCGGCAGGCCCGGATTGATCCGCCCCAGCGCGATTTCGATCGGGCGGGCCGTCCGTGGCGGCCATAGCCCATCAAGATCCATGTTCAGAGAGAGATCCGCGAAGGGAAACCCGAGCGCCGTCCCGCTCAGGCCCTCACTCGAGAGTTTCGCGAAGCCCACCGGCCCCTCAGGTGACATCTCAACACGCAGGTTTCCCGACATGGTCCCTTGCTCGACGAGCGCATCTGAGATCCAGGAAAGGCCCTTCAGGCTGAGCGGAGTCCGGGCGAAATCATGGGGTGGCAAGGTTACCTCCGCCGACAGCCCCTGCCCGGGTTCGGATTTGCCCTTCGCCTCAAAGGTGATCGCGTCCTGAAAGCTCCGGCCGCTTACGTTGAAATCAAGACGCCCTGCCTGATTTTGCTGAAAGTCGCCGTCCAGCAACACGTCGTCAAAGCGCCGCGCCGCCGCCGTATCCTCAAGCCGCAGACCGGTAAAGCGCCCCTCGGCTTCGCCGGTTTCGGGCGAGACCTCCGCTCGAAGCGAGATGTCAGCGGCGCGCAGGTCATGATCGGGCAGAGACATGCCGGCGGTATCGAGCTTGAGCAGAAGTCTGCCGCTGGCACCGGTCGCCGGAGAGACCTCCAGGTCCAGCACCTCTGTTTCAAGAGGCACGGCTTCTTCCGCAGCTCCCAAAACGAAGGCACTGGGCGCGAGCTGCGCAGTCACTATGGGGCGAGGCAATCCCGTCATCAGATCGACTGTGATATCCGCCGCGGAAATGTCCAGCTTCAAGGGCATGCTGCTTGACACCACCGCCGTGGAGAGCCCCTTTGCACTGGCCACCGCCGGACCGGTCGTCACGAGCCTGACTGATGCTGCCGAGAGTTCGCCGCGTACTGGAGCCAAAGCGCGAAGGCCGGTGACCCTGACATCGTCCTTGACCAGCGCATCTGCCTCCGCCTTGAGATCCCCGCTTACGCTCCAGCCCGCGTTGCCCGACACGAACGCGCCGGCAAGTTCCAGGTCGAAGCGGCCCTTTGCGCCGCTTATGCCGCGCAGAGGGATTTTTCGCGCCTCCAAGGCGATCGGCCCGCTCAGCGCCCAATCAGCGCTCTCGGGCAGCAGTTCGCCGCGTGGCGTCAGCGAGACAGAAAAGCCAGGCGCGGAGAGATCAACCACAGCGGCGGTGGAATAGGGTCCGGTCAAAACATCGGCACGCGCGGCACGCAGCACGGCCTCACCCTCGACAACGCCCAGGTTTAGTTTGAGGGGTCCAGCCACCCAGCTCTGGAGATCCTCAGGTAAAGAAACCTGGTTCAAAAGCTTTCCGGAGAGCGCCGAGAGCTCAGCTGAAACGGGCTTCGTCAGGTCCAGGGCAAAACCTCGATCGTCCAAAGCCGCCCGCCCGGCAATATCCAGTGTCAATCCCTCCATATAATCCGGGTGCCAGACGTCATCGGTCTGCAGGGTAAAGTCGGTCTCCATGGAAACAAGCGCCTGCAGCCAGCGCTCAGGCGGCAGCGACCAAATCTTCAATTCCTGCAGTTCTGCAAGGGGCGGCAGAACGGCCCTTAACTCAGCTTTCCCCGCCACCTGCCCGGCTTGCGGCAACGGCAGATGAAACTCCGAAAAGAGCGGCAGGCTTGCAGGACTCTTGAGACTGCTGGAAACGCTCAGGGTTACGGCCTCGGGACCGGGTGTGATGCGGCCCTGGACCGCCGTCTGGAACCCACTGTCTGAAGACCCCGCAGAGGTGGCTGCGACGGAGGTGGCGGCGAAGGTAAAGACCACATCCTCCCGCTCCAGTCCGCCTTCCAGGTCAAGCCGAAGCGGTGCGAGCGCGACCGAGGGAGACAGCGCACCGCTGACCTGCGCGAGGGTCAATCGGGCGTCGAGCTTCTCGAGCTTTCTGCCGGGACCATCGAAGGCAATGTCGAAACGGCCGGTGATACCCCGCAACATCAACTCCCCGATATCGAAGCTCCCCTCCTCGACCTTCAGGTCCGCGTCTAAGCTGCGATTCGGTGTAACAGTGAAATCAGCCGTGGCCTTGCTCTGGCCCTGCCCTCCCTGGGCGTCAAGATTGAGGCTGCCTTGCACACCCCCGGCTGCCATCTGCGAGAGCGATCCATCGAACGCGATCTCCAGTGGTCCGATCGGCGTGATCAGACGGATGCGCGAATCGGCGATCGCAACATCTGGCAGTTCCGGCAAAGCCGGCGGAGAGGCAGCTTCCTGCGCCGGGGCTGAAGACTCTGAAGGAGACTCAGACTCTTCGGACGTGGTCCCGGCATCCGCACCGCGGTTTGGCAGCAAAGGCGATTCGAGATCGAGAGAGAGGTCCACGCCGGAGAGCGACACCGCCGGCAAGGCGCCTGATAAGAGATCGAAGAGCCCGTATTCAAGATCGATGGCCTCGACCGCGACCGACACCCCAGGCCCCTGAGCCGCCAGCGCCCTGACAGAACTTCGCTGCCACCCCAACCGGGTGACCGCCAGCGAACTGACCTCAAGACCCCGCACCTCCAGCCCGCTGGTCAGGGCCCAGGCCGCAATATCCTTGCGCAGGACGAGAGTGACGGTCAGGCCAAGCGCGACAATCAACGGGAGCGCCAGCCAAACACGGCGGCGGAAAATTTTACCAAGCATAGAAATGCGCCGCGACCTCCAGTGCCGCACTAGGTTGAGGACTTCCAATCCTTTGGCGCAAGTCTACAGCATGATCAGCACGGCTGCATACCGTCCCGACCGAGACTGCCCGAACGAAAGAGCCTTCCTCCGGCCGGGCAGGGTTCCAGAAAGCTAGGTTGAGGACTCCTATTCCTTGATGGTCTTGATCGTATTTTGCCGGGTTTTAGGCAGGAGAGGTCTTGAAAGCGGGCCTGTAGCCCGGTGAGAGGGCTCGACGCCCCTAAAACCCGGCAAAATACGGCACATCCGGGACGTGGTCCCCAGGCGATAAGATTATGAGTTCTGCGAACCACGTTCTGGGAACCACGTTCTGGACAGCGTCGTGTCATCGGTCCAATTCTGGCCAAGCACGATGCTATGGCATCGCTCCGCTCTTAACTCCTTGCCAGAAAACATAATTTTATCGTCAGGACCGTCAAGGAATAGGAGTTCCCAACCTAAGCGTCGAGCACCACGCTAAAGCCTTCAAACTGCGGGTGTCCGAGATAAAGCGGCTTGTTGTCACCGGCATCGCGATGGGCCTGACGAAAATGATCGGACTTGGTCCAATTCTCAAAATCCTGCTCAGAAGCCCAGACGGTGTGAGACGCAAAGAGTGTGTGGTCTTCCTGCGGAGCGCCCTTGAGCAGACGGAATTCAACGAAACCCGGAACGTCTGCGAGACGGCTGTCCCGGCTGCGCCAGACTTCCTCAAAGGCATCTTCGTGACCCGGGGCAACTTTGAAACGGTTCATCGCAATGAACATGAGGTACTTCCTTCGCCGTAAGTGGGGTTCGCCGGACGCCTGACAACGCATGATAATGCGAGTCAGTCTCATTTAACTAACCTTTCAAGAGGAGAATTTCAAGAACCAAGCGACACCTACAAAGGGAGCAGCTTAAGCCGCTGTGTCGTCGCCGGCGATCCAGGTGCGCCTGACCCGCCAGTCGCCATCGAGCAACACAAGGTCCGCGCGATAGCCGGGCCGGAGCGCGCCAAAGCGATCCCCCAATCCCAGGAACTGCGCCGGGTAGAGCGAAGCCATCCGGAGCGCTTCGGAGGGCGGCAGCTCAAGCTCATCCATGGCGAAACGCACGGCCTGCGCCATATCCAGGTCGGAACCGGCCAGCGTTCCATCCTCCAAGGTCACCTGACCGTCTTTGCGCAAAACGCGGCGTCCGTTCAGCACGAACTGGTCCTGGGCGCAGCCGACCGTCGGCATGGCATCCGTGACCAGGAACAGCCGGCCCGGTCCGGCCTTGGCGCGTAAAGCCGCCCGGAGCACCGCGGGATGGACATGATGCCCGTCCGCGATAATGCCACACCAGAGCTCGCCGCGATCCAGCGCACCGCCAACCATCCCGGGCGCCCGGTGACTGAGGGGGCTCATGGCGTTGAAGAGATGGGTCACGCCGCGCGCGCCCGCGTCGACCGCCGCGCAGAGCGTTTCGTAATCCGCGTCGGAATGCCCCAGGCTGACCGTCACGCCGCCGTCGGCAAGGCGGCGGATCAGCTTCGGTTCGACCTGATCCGGAGCGACGGTGATCAGCAGGGTCTCCAGGCCGGTCGAGAGAAGCTGTTCGACATCTTCGTCGGCCATCTTCCGGATCAGGCTCTCGCTGTGCGCACCTTTCCGGCCGGGCGCCAGAAAAGGCCCTTCCAGGTGCAGGCCGATCACCCCGGGCGCCGCCTTGGCCGCGATGGCCTCACGCACGGCGGCAATCGCACGCGCCGTGATGTCGGGCGCATCGGTAATCAGGGTGGGCAGCAGGCCCGTTGTGCCATAGGACCGGTGAGTCCGGGCGATCGTCGCGACCCCCTCGAGATCCGGCTGTTCGTTGAGCAGCACCCCGCCGCCGCCATTGACCTGCGCGTCGATGAAACCGGGCGCCAGGACGCCGCCGCCAAGTTCCTCGGTAGCCCGAGTAGGGTCAATTGAATGAGCCGGAACGACAGCCGAGATCTGCTCGTTCTCCAACACCAACGCATGATCGTTCAGAAAGCCTTCACCGTCGAAAAGCCGGGCACCCCGCAGAATCCTTGTCTTCACCGCCGCGGCCTCAGCCATCAAAGGGTCTCCGTCACTTTCTTCAGGTTGGAGGGATTGTCCGGATCAAAGCCGCGCCGGCGGGCGAGTTCTTCGATCAGCCGATAGGACGACAAACAGGCCGACACTGGATCCGTAAGCATATGCCCGGTGGTGACCAGGGGTAAACAGCCTTCACTGCCCTCGGCATTTCCCACCATAAAGACCTTGCCACCGGCGGCGCGCAGACGCTCCAGCACGGCGGACACTGCGCCGTGCGACGCGTCCGGCGGATTAAACGCAAAAATGCGAAAGCCCGCGCGCACCAGCGAAAGCGGACCATGCATGACCTCGGCGGCGCTGAAGGCCTCCGCGTGCAGGGACATGGTTTCCTTGAACTTCAACGCGGTTTCCAGCGCGATGGGATAGCTCGGCCCCCGTCCCAGCACGAAGAGTGAGTCGGCGGACACCAGAGGCGCCAGTGCCGGGCTCCAATCCAGCGCGCAAGCTTCCGAGAGACTTTTGGGCAAAGTCTCGAGCGCGGCCTGAAGAGACTGATCTTTGGACCAGGACGCGATCATGGCGGCAACCGCAACCGTTGATGTGATAAAGCTTTTGGTCGCCGCGACACTCTGCTCCGGCCCCGCATGGAGCGGCACGACGATATCCGCCTCATTGGCAAGCGGAGAGTCATCCTGGTTCACCACCGCAATCGTGAGTGCCCCCGCCCGCTTCGCCGCCGCCTGCAGCGCGACGATATCCGGGCTCTGTCCGGACTGGGAGATGGACAGCAGAACACCGCCTTTCAAACGCAGCGGCGCGTCGTAGATCGAGGCAACGGAAGGTCCGACGGAGGCAACCGGAACGCCCAGTAGAATCTCAAGCCCGTACTTGAAAAAGCCGGCGGCATGATCCGATGACCCACGCGCGCAGGTCACCACAACGGGCGGATCGAGATCGCGCAGGCGCTCGCCGAGCTTCAGAAAATGTCCCCGCTCTTTGTCAAGAAGCCGTGCCACCGCATCCGGTGCTTCGGCGATTTCACGCGCCATTGCGCTCTTACGAGCCATCAGGTTTCACCACCGGCCGTCATCGCCAGCTCCGCAACAAAATCGTAGGCATCACTGCGGTAAAAGGAGCGGGTGAACTCAACCACGCTGCCATCCGTCAGATAGGAGATGCGCTCGGTCCGAAGGGCCGCGGTGCCCGTTTCCACGCTCAGGCGATCCGCGTCCACAGCCTCCAGATTGACGGCACTGAAACGCTGCAGGGCACGGGTCGGACGCAAACCGGAAGCATCGAGAACTTTGTAAAGAGACTGATCGACCGACGCAGGGTCCGGTAAATAGCGGGCCGGCACCACCGCCAGCTCGATCGCCATGGGCACACCATCGGCGAGGCGCAATCGATGCAGGCGGGTGACCTTCTCACCGGTCGAAAGACCGAACACCATCGCCTCCTCGGTCGAGGGGTGACCCTGGCTTCGCTCGAGCCAGACAAATCCCGGGGTCAATCCGCGTGCCGCCATGTCCTCGCTGAAAGAGGTCAGGCGCGACAGACGCTGTTCCACGTGGTGTGGCGGTTTCGATACGAAGGTGCCGGAACCCCGGCGCTGGGTCAGGATCCCATCGTCGACAAGGCCGCTGATCGCCTTGCGGACCGTGACCCGGGAGACACCAAGCGCGGTGGCGATTTCCCGCTCCGCCGGCAGAGCCTGCCGCGGTTTCAACGCACCGCCCGTCACCGCATCCTGGATCATCGCCTGCAGGCGCAGGTACAACGGGGTCGGGTCGTCGCTGTTCAAGCGTCCCTGGTCGAATATCTCGTTCAACGCCGTCATACTAAACGCCACCCGCACCAGATCGGCCCGCGTCTGACTTGCCAGTATCTTGCAGCGCCCCACGCGCCATAATAATCGCGCCCCCCATGGCATCGGTCCTGGGCTCGACCAGCAGGCCTTTTATATCGGCAGACAACAAGGGGATGTAGATTTCCGACAGACCGCCAAGCAGACAGATCCGCTGCGCGCCGAGGTTTGACAAGGCCAACAATAGCTCCTCAATCTCCTTCAGCGACTCCGCGAGAATCTCCTTGCCGATGGGGTCATCGCTCTGCGCAGCAGCGACCACCATCGGCGCGAAAGCGGCGTAGTCGCGCGGCAGGGCCGTTTCGGACCAGGCGACCAGCGCCTGAGGATCAGAACCGAAACGCGCCATGACCTTCTCGGTCAATTCGGACGCGGGGCGGATCCTCTCATGACAAAGCAGGGCCGTGCGAATGAGCCGCTGCCCCATGAGCGCGCCACTGCCGCTGTCGGAGACCGCGAAGCCCCAACCGCCCAGCGTCTTGATCCGCGGGCCGATCCTGGCAAATCCTGCCGAGCCTGTTCCGGCGATCAGGATCGCGCCGTCATCCGGATAGTGTGCGCCCAGCCAGGCGGCGTAGGCATCTGACTCCAGACTCGTCTTGCGAAAGGGAAAGGGCATCGCAGTCAGCGCGGCCTTCAGATCCTGTAAGTTTGCGCCCGCAATACCGCAACCCGCCACGCAGTCGGGATAGATACGTGAGTCCAGTCCGGCCTTTGCGACGGCCGCCTCGACCGACGCCATAATCGCGTTGAAGGACTTCTCAACCCCGGCAGTCACGTTCGCTGTTTGGGACAGGCCCTCGCCGAGAATCCGTCCGTCCTCTGCGACCAAGCGCGCCCGGCACTTGGTGCCGCCGCCGTCCACTCCCAGAAAGTACATACCACCTGCACCTGATGCTGATCGAACTCCTTTATAATACCAAAAGCAGTCCACTTGCAATCATCTATCTTTTTCGGCAATCTGACATTCTTGCGCTGAATTTGAGCAGGTTTGGGGTTTTTTAAAAATAAAAACAAGCAAATAAGCCAGATAAATCAATCCAAGGCACGCACTTCCAATTCTTATGCTTTTGCGGCTGGACAAATGGTATTATTTTGGTATTGTTTTTGGTAAGATTTTGTTAAGTATTTTGAGCTGAAACAGTTTTCGGGGGAAAGCGCATGCCGCTGCGGCGGACGGAACAGGTCAGCGACCGCTACCGCGGGCTCGACACCTGGCAGGACGACGCCATCCTGATGGCGATGCTCCAGGGCCAGGCGAGTGCCGTCGCCACGGTTCAGCGCGCCCTGCCCGCCCTCTCCGCTGCGGCGTCCGATATCGTTGGACGTTACGAATCCGGTGGCCGCCTGATCTACGCCGGCGCCGGAAGCTCGGGGGTCATTGCACGTCTCGACGCACTCGAACTTCCAGGCACTTACGGCATTCCAAGCGAACGGATTGTGACCCTGATTGCCGGTGGCGAGGAGTCTCTGCGCTGTCTGAACAACGGCGCCGAGGACGACCGGGAAGAAGCCCTCGGCGCAATTGAGCCACTTGAGCTCACGAACCAAGACTCCGTCATCGGAATCTCGGCCAGCGGTTCGACTCCCTACGTCCTTGCCATAATGGAGGCTGCCCGGGCGGCTTCCGCGCTCACTCTTGGCATGGCCTGTAACGCGGACGCCCCCCTGCTAAAGCTCTGCATGCACGAAGTCCTGCTGGACAGCGAACCGGAAGTGGTTGCCGGTTCGACCCGCATGAACGCCGGCACCGCCCAAAAGTGTGCTCTCAACCTGCTCTCTACGCTGGTCGCGATCAGGCTCGGTCATGTCTACGATGGGATGATGGTCAACCTGCAGGCTGAAAACAGTAAGCTGAAGGAACGGGCGACAGATATCGTCACGCGGGCCAGCGGGGTCGACTCCTTGACCGCCGGACACTACCTCGAAGAAACGGGCGGCGCCGTGAAGCCGGCCATTCTTATGGGGGCAGGCGTGCGCTCGGCCCGGGATGCCGACGCATTGCTTTCGCGCGTGAAGGGCAACCTGCGGCGGGCGCTCGAAGTCAACGCCGAAGGAACCGACGACTCCGTGGCCTGCCGGACCGGTGAAGAGACAAAAGAAGCAAACAACGAACAGGGAAAAAAGGACATCAGCCATGGATAAAAACACCTGCAAAGCTGGCACGCGTTTCACCGCGGGCATTGCCGCAACCGCTTTCGGGGCGGCCTTCGCTTTAGGTGCCGCCTCGGTAAAAGCTGAAGACGTCACACTCACAATCGAGAGCTGGCGCAACGACGATCTGGAAATCTGGAACTCCAAGATCATCCCCGCCTTTGAGGCCCAGAACCCGGGGATCAAGATCGTCTTCGCGCCGACTGCGCCGGCCGAATACAACGCCGCCCTGAACACCAAGCTGCAGGCAGGCACCGCAGGCGATCTGATCACCTGCCGCCCCTTTGACGCCTCGCTTCAACTTTTCGAGAAAGGCCATTTGGCCAGCGTCAACGACGTGCCCGGCATGGAAAACTTCAGCCCCGTCGCCAAGTCCGGCTGGAGCACGGACGATGCGGCAACGACCTTCTGCGTGCCGATGGCTTCAGTCATCCACGGCTTCATCTACAACAAAGAGGCCTTCAAGGAAGTCGGCGTCGAAGCCCCAACGACCGAGGCGGAGTTCTTCGCGGCCCTCGACAAGATCAAAGAAGACGGTAACTACGTTCCCATGGCCATGGGCACCGCCGACCAGTGGGAAGCGGCCACCATGGGTTACCAGAACATCGGCCCGAACTACTGGAAGGGCGAGGAAGGCCGTCTGGCTCTGATCGAGGGCAAGCAAAGGCTCACCGATGACCCTTGGGTCGAGCCCTACCGTGTGCTCGCGAAGTGGAAAGACTATCTGGGCGACGGCTTCGAGGCCCAGTCCTACCCGGACAGTCAGAACCTCTTCACGCTCGGACGCGCTGCCGTCTACCCGGCAGGGTCCTGGGAGATCAGCGGCTTCAACGTTCAGGCCGACTTCGAGCTGGGCGCCTTCCTGCCGCCGGTCAAGACCGCGGGCGACACCTGCTATATCTCCGACCACGTGGACATCGCGCTGGGCATGAACGCCAAAGGCAAGAATGCCGACGCTGCCAAGACTTTCCTCTCCTGGGTCGCCTCAGCCGAGTTTGCCGAGATCTATGCCAATTCGCTCCCAGGCTTCTTCCCCCTCGCAAGTCACGACGTGAAGCTGGAGGACCCTCTTGCACAGGAATTCGTCACCTGGCGCGCCAAATGCGAGTCGACGATCCGCTCGACCTATCAGATCCTCTCACGCGGAACGCCGAACCTGGAGAACACCACCTGGGTCGCCTCTGCAAACGTGATCAAGGGCAGCGAATCACCGGAAGACGCCGCCAAGAGCCTGCAGGAGGGCCTCGCCAGCTGGTACAAGCCACAGCAGTAAACGCGAAAACCCTGTCGGGCCGCGGTCCTTCGCGTCGCGGCCCGGTGAGCTTTTCAACTCACCAATATTTGGATCGGGAGTTCCGTCGTGGATAGGCAAGAATCCGGGCGCAAGCCGTTTCGCTGGCATATCCTGGTGTTTCTGCTGCCCGCCACATCGGTCTATACCCTGGTGATGATCTATCCGCTGGCGGAGACCCTGCGCCTGTCGCTGTTCCGGGAGGTCGACAACAGCACCGTCTTCGTCGGGCTCGCCAACTTCGCCGATCTCTTTTTCGACTCGCGCTGGTCCGATCAGTTCTGGAACGCACTCTGGAACAACATCTACTTCTTCATCGTCAATATGCTGGTGCAGAACCCGATCGGCATCGCGCTGGCCGCCCTGCTCAGCATTCCACGCCTGCGCGGACGCAGCTTTTACCGCACGGCGATTTTTCTGCCGACCCTGCTATCCTTCGTCATCGTCGGCTTCGGCTGGAAACTGATCCTGAGCCCGCTCTGGGGCGTCGCCCCGACCCTGTTGGATTTCGTCGGCCTGAAGTTTCTCTTCGCGCCCTGGTTGGGTAAGGAGGCCTATGCCCTGACCACGGTCGCCCTGGTTTCGGTCTGGCAGTTCATCGGGCTGCCCATGATCCTGATCTACGCGGCGTTGCTGTCTATACCCGAAGAACTGATGGAGGCCGCGGAATGCGACGGCGTCACCGGCGCCGCGCAGTTCTGGAAGATCAAGCTCCCCCTGATCCTGCCGACCATCGGCATCATCTCGATCCTGACTTTCGTCGGCAACTTCAATGCCTTCGATCTGATCTACACCATGCAGGGCGCGCTGGCCGGACCGAACTTCTCGACCGACCTGCTGGGCACCCTGCTTTACCGCACCTTCTTCGGACACCAGCTGCAACTGGGCGACCCTAATATGGGCGCCACGGTCGCGACCGTGATGTTCCTCATCATCCTGAGCGGTGTGGCGCTCTACCTCTTCGTCATTCAGCGGCGCATCACGCGCTATCAGATGTAGGCGGAGACGGATCATGAGGCTTTCCCACCGCTCCCTCACCCGCTCCGCGCTGATCCATCTGATCCTGGGCGCCTACACCGTCATCGCGCTCTTTCCGGTGATCCTGATCGCGATCAATTCCTTCAAGACGCGCAAAGCGATCTTCCGTTCTCCCCTCTCCCTGCCCGATACCGAGAGCTTCAGCCTGATCGGCTATGAGACCGTGCTCAAACAGGGCGACTTCTTCGGTTACTTCCTGAACAGCTTGACGGTTACCCTGGTTTCCCTGTTTTTCGTTCTGCTGTTCGGTGCCATGGCGGCCTTCGCCCTCTCCGAGTACCGCTTCCGCGGCAACACGCTGACCGGTCTCTATCTGGCGCTGGGTATCATGATCCCGATCCGCCTGGGTACGGTTGCGATCCTCCAGATGATGGCCGATCTGCAACTGGTGAATACGCTCTGGTCGCTGATTCTGGTCTACACTGCGCAAGGGCTGCCACTCGCGATCTTCATCCTGTCGGAATTCATGCGGCAGATCTCGGACGATCTGAAAAACGCGGGACGGATCGACGGTCTGAGTGAATACGTCATCTTCTACCGCCTGGTCCTGCCGCTGGTGTGCCCGGCCATGGCAACGGTCGCGGTCTTTACCATGATCCCGATCTGGAACGACCTCTGGTTTCCGCTGATCCTGGCGCCAGGCGAAGAAACCAAGACCATCACGCTGGGTGCCCAGGTCTTTATCGGACAGTTCGTCACCAACTGGAATGCGGTGCTGGCAGCCCTGACCCTGGCCATCGTTCCAGTGCTTGTCCTCTATGTCATTTTCTCCCGGCAGCTGATTGCCGGCATCACCTCGGGAGCCGTCAAATGAGTGCTTCGGAAGCTGTCCGCGTTCTGGTCGTCGGCCTGGGCAATATGGGCCTCAGTCATGCCGACGCCTACCACCGCAACGCAGGCTTCGAGATCATCGGATTGGTCAACCGCTCGCCGGTTGCACTCTCCGAAAGCTTAAGCGGCTACCCTTTCTTCAAGTCCTATGAAGCAGCTCTGGCAGAAACCAAACCGGACCTCGTCTCGGTGAACACCTACACCGACAGCCATGTAGACTACGCCATCAAGGCCGTGGAAGCGGGCGCCCATGTCTTCGTCGAGAAGCCCCTCGCCGCAACTGTCGCGGATGCCGAGCGGGTGGTGGAGACCGCACTCAGGCTGAAGCGCAAAATGGTCATCGGCTATATTCTGCGCCACCACCCCTCCTGGGTCGAATTCATCGCCCAGGCCCGCAGGCTGGGTCCGCCCTACGTCATGCGTATGAACCTGAACCAGCAGTCCAGCGGCGACACCTGGTCAACGCACAAGCGACTGATGGAGAGTACTTCGCCCATCGTCGATTGCGGCGTTCATTACGTGGATGTCATGTGCCAGATCACCGACGCCCGCCCGACCCGGGTTCATGCCATGGGTGTTCGCTTGAGCGACGAGATTGCCCCCGACATGTACAACTACGGTCACCTGCAGGTGCTGTTCGACGACGGCTCCAACGGCTGGTACGAGGCGGCCTGGGGCCCGATGATCTCCGAGACCGCTTACTTCGTGAAGGACGTCATGTCCCCGGGCGGCTGCGTTTCCATCATCATGGACGAAACCGCGAAGTCCGACGATATCGACACTCACACCAAAACGGCGAAGATCAAGGTGCATTCCGCGGCACTCGATGCATCGGGCGCTTTCGCACAATCGGATGAGATGCTCTCCATGGCCGACGAGCCGGGCCACCAGGCGCTCTGCGACCGGGAACAGGCTTTCGTTCTCAAGGCCATCCGCGAGGACCTGGATTTGGAGCGCCATCTGCGCGACGCAGTGCAGTCCCTGCGCATCGTTCTGGCCGCTGACCAAAGCGTGCGCGAAGGCCGCGCGGTAGAGCTTTAGCGCGTGTCGCGTTCTATCGAACTCATATATTCGGAGGCAGACCCGAGGCAGCGTTTGCAAAGCACAACGCGTTCGGATCAGCCGGAGAATCCATTTAAACGCGGCATGCGTTAGAAAAAGACAAAGGGCCGATCACGTGGGATCGCTGACACTTCAAAATATAAGTAAGTCCTTCGGCCAGGTGGAGGTCCTGAAGGATATCAATCTCGAAGTCGAGAGCGGCGAATTCCTGGTCTTCGTCGGCCCCTCCGGCTGCGGGAAGTCGACCCTCCTGCGCATCATCGCCGGCCTGGAGGATCAGACCGCCGGTCAGGTGCTGATCGAGGAAAAACCGGTCGATCACCTGCCGCCCTCCAAGCGCGGCATCGCCATGGTCTTCCAGTCCTACGCCCTCTACCCGCATCTGACCGCACGCGGAAACATGAGCCTGGGCCTGAAGCAGGCGGGCGCAAACAAGGATCGCATCGCGCAACAGGTTCAGCTGGCGGCCGACATGCTCTCCCTCGAAAGCCTGCTGGACCGCAAGCCCTCGGAACTCTCCGGCGGCCAGCGCCAGCGCGTCGCCATCGGACGGGCCATCGTGCGCGAGCCAACGCTCTTCCTGTTCGACGAACCGCTCTCGAACCTGGACGCCGCCCTGCGCGTCAATACCCGGATCGAGATCGCCAAGCTGCATCGCACGCTCAATTCGACCATGGTCTACGTCACCCACGATCAGACCGAGGCCATGACTCTCGCCGACAAGATCGTGGTGCTGAACGAAGGCCGGATCGAACAGGTCGGCCATCCCCTGGAACTCTACCAACGCCCGGCCAACCGTTTCGTTGCGGGCTTCATCGGCTCCCCAAAAATGAACTTCCTGCGCCGCGATGCCGCTGCTGCGTTCGGGGCCACCGAGATTGGCATCCGGCCAGAACACCTTACTCTCTCGCGCGACCGAGGCAGTTGGAAAGGTGTGGTCAGTCACGCCGAACATCTCGGCTCGGACACTTTTGTCTATATCGAGATTGAAGAACACGGCCTTCTGACTGTGCGCACCGCCGGCGAGATCCTATGCCGACCGGGCGAAAGCTTCTATCTGACGCCGAACGCCGATGCCATTCATCGCTTTGATGCAGATGGAGTCTCCACCGGGCAGCAGGCAGAGAATTCATCAACCCTATGACGCAGCTATTCTGATCGCTTCCGGGTATTGTGTATCGTCGTATGCACACATAATGTCCTATACTGCATCTCATCGTATGCAGGTGCGTCGCTGCCGGCCTTTACTGTTTCTGCTGCGCCCTGAAGAAACATCGGATTCCAGAATAACAAGAAACCTAGTGTACGGGTTGGATCAAAGACGTTATGCAGGACCAAGCCTCACAGAACCAACTCTCCTTCCGGCGCATCATTACGCATCCGGCACTCCGGGACCTCTATGACTACTGGCTGAAGCGCCGCGGCGGCAATCCGGCGATGCCCAGAGACAGGCTTGATCCAACCGAGATTCCGCAGCTGCTGAAAAACCTCATTCTCGTGGATGTCTCGGAGAGCGGGCGGAACATCCGCTACCGCCTGGTCGGCACCGAGATCGTTTCTGCGCACGGCATCGATTACACCGGCAAGACGCTCGAGGAACTGACCAGCGGCGCGACCGTGGATTTCACCCGCCACCTTTACGGCACGGTCGTCGATCAGGTCGTACCGGTTTTCTCTCAGGGACGCTTCAAATGGGAAGGCAAGGAACATTGCTGGACCAAGCGTTTGCACCTGCCCGTGACCCGAGACGGTGAGACGATCGACGTGGTCCTGGTCGGGCAGGTCTATGAAAGCGTGGAGGCAGAACACCCGGAGGAAGTGCGGCCGGCAAGGCCCGATGAACTGGCTGCCGATCAAGCCGCCTGCGACTGCTTGAAAACCACCTGTTAGAGAAGGCCTTAGACGGCACCGCTGACAGCGACATAAATCGCATAAAGCGAGGTTGTGGCGGTGATGAAAAGACGATTGTTCTTTGGGCCGCCGAAGGTCACGTTGGCCACGGCTTCGTCGATCAGAATTTCTCCAAGCAGTCGGCCCGCGGACGAAAAGCACTGAACGCCCCCGCCCGTGCTGCTCCAGAGATTGCCCTGGCGGTCGAGCCGAAAACCATCGGGAACGCCCTTCTCGATCTCGGTAAAAATCCGCCCGTTCCCGAGGGCCACGCCATCCACGACGTCGAAAACCCGGATGTGATGCGGACCGTCCGCCTGGTGCGACAGCCCCGTATCCGAGACGTAAAGCAGAGACTCGTCGGGAGAAAAGGCAAGCCCGTTAGGTTTCACAAAGTCATCGGCCACAAGGCTCAGTTCACCCGTTCCGCTATCCAGCCGGAAGACGAAACAGCCCTCCTGCTCCTGCGGCGCCTGCTTACCCTCATAGTCACTGAGAATTCCGTAGCTGGGATCGGTAAACCAGATGGAGCCATCGGACTTCACCACCACGTCGTTGGGTGAGTTCAAGCGTTTACCGTCATAGCTCTCCGCCAACACTGTCGTTGACCCGTCAGGCTCGGTCCGGGTCACGCTTCGGCTCAAGTGCTCGCAGGTGACCAGGCGCCCTTCACGGTCCCGGGTATTGCCGTTGGAATTTCTCGAGTCACTGCGGTAAACCCGCATCCCAAGGCCTTCGACCCATTGCAGCATCCGGTTGTTTGGAATGTCGCTCCAGAGCAGGTAGTCGCCTTGCGGGAAGTACACCGGCCCTTCGGCCCAGAGCATGCCCGAGCAAAGCCTTTTCAAACCGGCAGCCGGATTGACGAGGAATCGAAAAGCTTCGTCGTGCACGATGACTTCACCGGTCATCACATTCTCCCCCCAGGCTCCTGCTATGACCGAGCCGGTGTTGCAGAGCCATGAGGTTACTGCGATCTCCCGGCCGGTGTCTGCCCGGCTTCACGGAATGCCTTGGCAGTTTTCATCCCGTCTCTTTGCGGATATCCGCAGAGTCATGGGTGGATAACAACACAGCCGGCGCAGCGAGAGATCTGGCTGTCACCCCGGCGCCATGCTAGTCTCATTCCCTGGAAAGCTTCGCACTATGACCGATCAAACAAATCCGTTGCTGGACCGCTACATGGCGATATCACGCGCTGTCGCCGGCCAGTTGGACTTTCAGCAGGTTCTGCAGCGCGTCGCCGGAGAGATCCGGGCGGTCATTCCCTACGATCACATGGATATCTCGGTCATCTTCGCCGATACGCGGGATTGCTGCGCCGCCTACGAGGTCGGCGTTACCACCGGTTGGGGCGAGGCAAATACGCCAAAGCCGATCGAAAAAAGCCCGATCCGCCAGCTCTTGTGGGGCGAGGTCGATCACCTTTTGACCGGCGACGCCTGGCAGGACGAGCGTTTCCATTTCGAGGGCGCTTTCGATGCCCCGATCTATGAGGCGCAGCTGCACAGCAGGCTCCACGTCCCCTTCCGGGTACATGGCACGATCCACGGCGCCCTTAATATCTCCAGCCATGAAAAGAACCGCTACAGCGAGCAGGACGTCGCCATGGCCCGCGAGATTGCGGACCTGCTGGCACCCTATATTTATGCCCTTATCCGCAGTGAAGAGGCCAAGAAGCTTGCGCTTTCGGAAGGGGCTGCGCGCGGCCGGGAAGAGGCCCTGCGGGTCGGCGCCCTGCGCCTGACCGAGGGCATGGAGAATGAGCGCAAACGGCTCGGCATGGATCTGCACGATCAGACACTGGCCGATCTCGCCCGCGTGTCCCGTCAGCTCTCGCACCTGCAACGCCAGCCCAGCCTGCGGGCCTGCGATCTCGCGGAACTGGACGTTGAAATCTCGACCTGCATTACAGAGCTACGGCGTATCATCGAAGATACCAAACCCGGTATCCTGGAGCTCTTCGGCTTCAGTCAGGCGGTGGAGGCGCAGCTGGAAAGATCCGTCGCCAGCGCGCAGCCACCGATCAGGACAACGGTGGTCGACAACACCGCCTCCCTGCTGGACAGCGGCCCGGAGCCTCTGCGTCAAACCCTGTTCCGCATCGTACAGGAAGCCATCAACAATGCGGTCAAGCATGGCCGTGCCCGCAGGATCAGGGTCTCTATCGACACCTCCGCGACCCACCTGAGCGTCAGTATTGAGGACAACGGCGACGGCCCTGCCGGGGCCTGGGACCGTTCTCCGGGCGGGGTCGACAACATGCGGGTCCGCGCTCGTCTGATTTCGGCCAAGATCGATTTCGTCCGCGCCGCTTCTGAGGGCGTGACCCGGGTCATCGTGAGCCTGCCCCTGGCGCAACTAACGCCAGAAGAAACCAAAATGCTGGGAGAAACCAAAACGCAGGAAGAAACCGAAGCGCTGAATGCCGACCCTGCGGGAAAGATCGACAAGACTTCAGACTTTAGGGCATCCGATGGTCAAGGCGAAGAGGCGGCCCAGTAACAGCCCGACAGCTGCGCAGTAGAGGATAAGCATGAAGATACTGGTCACCGAAGACGATCCCTTTCACAGGGCCTATCTGAAAGAGGCCGTCACGCGCGCGCTTCCCGAATGCGACGAGGTTTTTGAGGCTGAAGATGGCGAGGCCGCCATCGCGATCGTGGAAGACAGGGATATCCACGCGGTCATCATGGATCTGCAGATGCCCAACACCAACGGCGTGACGGCGGCGAAGCAGATCTGGCGGCGCCACCCCTCCATGCGCATTCTTTTCTGGTCCAACTACGCCGACGAAGCCTACGTGCGCGGCGTCTCGCGCATCGTGCCACAGGCCGCCGCCTACGGATATCTTTTGAAATCGGCGAGCGAGGACCGGCTGGAACTTGCCCTGCGCGGTGTCCTGCGTGAGGACCAGTGTATCATCGACCGCGAGATCCGGGGCGTGCAACAGCGGGCTGAGAACATGCTCGAAGGTCTGACCGACTCCGAATTCGAGGTGCTGATGGATATCTCGCTCGGCATGACGGATAAGGCTATCGCAGCCCGCCGGAACATGTCGACACGGGGCGTGCAGAGCCGCCTGAAACACCTTTACGAGAAGCTCGGGGTGGATGAACGCGAAGCAGATTCAGAGTTCGGACCGGTCTTCAACTCCCGCACCCGCGCCGTGGCGGTCGCGATGGAGCGCGGCCTGCTCAACGTCAACGGCCTTGCCGCGCTGCAGGACGACCTGGACCGCTGGCGTTCGGTTCGCGCGTCGGGCGCGCGCGGGCGCGCTTGAACTTCTTCATTGAAATAGGAAACGGGACAGGTTGCTCGAATGCGGGAACCCGCACCAGCGTTAGTGAATTCGCGAATCAAGATTCCCGCAAGCGCCGCATACGGAGCCGGGCGCCAGGGTTAATGTAAAAAAAATGCCGCAGAGCGTTTGAAAAGTACACAAGAGGGAGGATCTGTCACCGCAGCGTTCCATGCAGGACTTGCAGAGAACAGTACGGCGTGACCATAGCAAATCCCTAAATAAACAGTCTGCAGCGGCCCAGCTGAAGAAGGCCGGGCATCCTCATAACGTGATTTAACGTCTGATACGAGAGTAGCATTGCTTCAACAATAAACGATCAATCCCTCGGCCATAATTCGCCGGGTTAAGGAGGAAAACTATGGTGCATTTCAGGAAATCGCTTCTGTCGCTCGGCGTTGCAGCCGCGGTGGCCGCTATGTCGCAAACATCGGCCTTCGCCGACACCTCGGACAAACGCATTGCGCTCTCCAACAACTATGCGGGAAACTCCTGGCGGCAGGCCATGCTGACGAGTTGGGAAAAGATCACCTCCGCAGCCGTGAAAGACGGTGTCGTTGCAGCCGCTGACGCCTTCACCACGGCGGAGAACCAGGTCACTGAGCAGGCTGCGCAGATCCAGAACCTCATCCTCCAGGGTTACGATGCGATCGTCATCAATGCCGCATCTCCCGATGCCCTGAACGGCGCGGTCGAGGAAGCCTGCGCCGCCGGGATCAAGGTCATCTCCTTCGACGGCATCGTGACCGCCCCCTGCGCCTGGCGAATCGCCATCGACTTTAAGCAGATGGGCAAGGAACAGCTGATCTATCTCGCCGAGCACATGCCCGATGGCGGAAACCTGCTGGAAATCCGCGGCCTGGCCGGGGTCTTCGTCGACGACGAAATCAGTGCGGGCATTCATGAAGGCGTGGCCGAGAATTCCCAGTTCAAGATCGTTGGTTCGGTGCACGGCGACTGGGCACAGGATGTCGCACAAAAAGCCGTCGCCGGCATTCTGCCCTCGCTGCCTGAAATCGCCGGTGTCGTCACCCAGGGCGGTGATGGCTATGGCGCCGCTCAGGCTTTCAAAGCGGCCGGCCGACCGATCCCCCTCATTATCATGGGCAACCGCCAGGACGAACTGAAGTGGTGGAAAGAGCAAAAGGACGCGAATGGCTACAAGACCATGTCCGTCTCCATCGCGCCCGGCGTCTCGACGCTCGCTTTCTGGGTCGCCCAGCAGATCCTGGACGGCGCCGACGTGCCCAAGGATTTGACGGTTCCCTTCCTGCGGGTTGATCAGGACGACCTGGAAGAAAAGCTGGCGGGCACCGAAGAGGGCAGCGTGGCAAACGTTGAGTACGCGCTGGAAGACGCCAAGAAGGTCATCGCGGGTAAGTAGGCACGAACGGTTCCGGCTGAGACTTTAAGGAAGCAAGGTGCTCAACGCATTGGAACCTTTCATCACGGTGGACGGCGTCGGTAAAAACTACGGCGCCGTCCAAGCCTTGCAGAGCGTTGACCTCAAGATTCTCGCCGGTCAGGCACTTGGAATTGTCGGACACAACGGTGCCGGTAAATCCACGCTCATTTCGATCCTGGCCGGGACACAGATGCCGTCCGGCGGTGAACTTACCTTCGCTCAAAGCGGCATCTCGCTTCCCGGTTACAAGGTTGATCAGGCGCAGGCCCACGGCATTCGCTGCGTCTTCCAGGAGCTCTCGCTCTGTCCCAACCTCACCGTCGCGGAGAATGCCCGCATTCTGCATCCTGCGATCAGGGGCGTCGGATGGAAGGCCCGCGCCCGCAGACTGATCTCCGACAAACTCGACGAAGTCTTTCCGGGGCATGGGATCAACCCCGATGACGAAGTCGGCGACCTCTCTATTGCCAAACGTCAGATGGTGGAGATCGCACGGGCCTTTACCAAAGTCGACAGTCCGATCCACCTGATCATTCTGGATGAGCCGACCTCGTCACTGGATGCCATCATCGCGCAGCAACTGCTGACACACCTGCGCGGATTTGTGGATCAGGGCGGCGCCTGCATCCTGATCTCGCACCTTTTGGAGGAGATCCTGCAAAGCAGCGACCGGATCGTGGTCATGCGCGACGGCGGCGTCGTCGACGACCGCGCGGCACGGGACTTCGACCGGGGCACGCTGGTCGAAGCCATGGGCAGCGTCGCGAAGGAAAAGGATGAGGCGCGCAAAGCGGCAAAAGCCAGACAGCAAGAGAGTGAAGCGCTGGTCTCGATCCGGCCGGCGCAGCAATCCGACGGCAGGCGGCTGCAAGCCTTTAGCGGCGAGATCGTCGGTCTCGCAGGCTTGAGCGGACACGGCCAGACGGATGCTTTGATCGACGTTTACCAGCAGAAACGGCGCGACACCCAAGGCCCGGCGAAGACGGTCCCCATGGCGCTGGTGCCCGGCGACCGGCAGGTCGACGGCGTCTTTCCACTCTGGTCGATCGGCATGAATATCGTGATCGGATCCATGCGCCAGCTTACCCGGGGCGGTCTGATCAATCCGCAGGCGGAGGCGCGCCTTTGCGAAGACTGGCGGGAGAAAATCGCCATCCGCACCCCTGATATGAACAACAACATTCTCTCGCTCTCCGGCGGTAATCAGCAAAAAGCGCTCTTTGCACGCGCCCTGGCATCGGACGCCGAAATCATCCTGATGGACGATCCCATGCGCGGCGTCGATATCGGCACCAAGCAGGAGGTCTACGAAATGATCCGGGAGGAAGCCGGCTTGGGGCGGACTTTCCTTTGGTACACCACGGAGATGGATGAGCTCGAGCACTGCGATCATATCTACGTTTTCCGGAACGGCGCGATCGTGGCCGATCTCGCAGGCGATGAGGTCACCGAACAGCGCGTGCTGCACGCTTCCTTCGAGGACGGTGCCGAGGGTGGCAAGCCAGAGGCAAAGGGGCCAGAAGCAAAGGAGCCCGAAGCAAAGGAGGGCACAGCGTCATGACCTTTGTCCCTTCGGCGCGCCTGCTGCGCAGCTTACTCCCGGCCTTCTCGCTCACGGTTATTCTCATTGCGATCTTCTATCTGCAGCCCCGGGCCATGAGCTATTTCGGCCTCAATCTGCTGTTGAACCTGGCCCTGCCGATTGCCTTCGCGACCCTGGCCCAGATGTGCGTGATCGCCGTCAACGATCTCGACCTCGGCATCGGGGCCTTCGTCGGTTTCGTCGCCTGTGTCGGCGCCACCTGGCTGAATGAATCCCCGGTTCTGGGTGTCGCCGTCCTGGCGTTGTGCATCCTCGCCTACGCCGCTCTGGGCGCCCTGATCCACCTGCGCAATCTGCCCTCGATCGTGGTCACGCTGGGGATGTCGTTTTTCTGGCTCGGCCTGGCGTTACTGGTCCTGCCGACGCCTGGCGGGAAGGCCCCCGAATGGGTGCGCGCGGTCATGACCTTCAAAGCCCCCGGCATGCCGACCACGATTTATGCCTCGGCAATGGTCGCGATCCTGGTGCATTTTGCGCTGATGCGTTCGGCCTACGGTGCCGTGGTGCGCGGCGTCGGCGGGAACCCCCGCTCTGTCGAACGCGCAGGCTGGTCGATCCTCAAGGCCAAGATGTCCATGTACGCCCTGGCGGGCTTTTTCGGGGTGCTCAGCGGCATCTCGCTGATCGGCTTGACCACATCGGCGGACGCCAACATCGCGCTGCGTTACACCCTGCTATCAATTGCCGGGGTCATTCTGGGCGGCGGCGAGTTCGTGGGCGGCCGGATCTCACCGGTCGGCGCGGTTCTGGGGGCCATGACCCTGACCCTCGCGGCGTCCTTTCTTTCCTTCCTGCGAATCTCGCCGGATTGGCAGATCGGCGCACAGGGCGCCATTCTCATCATCGTTCTGGCCCTGCGGGTTCTGATCAACAGGGCGGGGAAGAAATGACTGCGGCGCTGAGCAAACACTTCAAGATCATCAGCGGCAAGCCCTGGATCTGGGCTTTCGCCGGCGCCTTTCTGGTCTGGGGCGCGACCATTCTCTACACGGGCGGAACCGGCGCGGGTCAGATCCTCTCGGCGGCCCTCTCCTTCGCGACCTTCTCGGTCATTGTGGGCATCGGCCAGATGTATGTCATCACGCTCGGGCCGGGCAACGTCGACCTCTCCATCCCGGCCACCATGACCTTTGCCGGTGCGGTCTCCATGAAGATCATGGAGACTCAGGACGCGATGATCCTGCCGGGTCTCGTCATCGCCCTGCTCTGCGGGCTGGCGGTCGGCCTTTTCAACTACGGCCTCATTCACGCCCTGCGCATCCCGCCGATCATCGCCACCCTCTCCTCCAGCTTCCTGGTGCAATCCTCGGCCATTGCCTACGGGCGCGGACTCAAGATCAAGCCGCCGGAGCTGCTGGCCGAGTTCACCACGGCAAGGATCGCCGGTTTCCCGCTGCTCGCGATCTGCGTCATTCTCTTGGCAGCAATCATGAGCGTCGTTCTCCATCGCACCGTGTTCGGACGCTCCGTGCTCGCCATCGGACAAAACCCCCGCGCCGCGGCCCTGGCGGGCGTCAAAGTCGATTTCATCCGCCTGGCAACCTACCTGCAGTCTGCGGTGTTGGCCGCGCTTTGCGGATATCTGCTTGCGGGCTTCTCGGGCGGCGCGTCCTTGAATATGGGGGCGGAGTATCTGCTGGCATCGATCGCCGTGGTGGTGATCGGCGGCACCTCGGTTGCGGGCGGCTTCGCCAATCTGCCCGGTCTTTGGGGCGCGGCCCTCTTCATGTTCCTGCTGGTCACCATGCTCAACACCTTTGGCCTCAGCGCGGGCATCCGCCTCTTGCTGACCGGTGTCATCATCGTTGGGGTGATCACGCTGGCTGGCGGACGCAGGGATTAGAGCGCGTCATGTTTTAACGGAAACACTCTGTGTTTTCGATAAAACATGTGAACCCGCTCTACATCATAGTGTTAGAGCAGATTCACCGGTGCGACGGATCGCCAAAGGCGATTCCATCTAAACCGGATCTGCTCTAGGGTCTACTCGCAAGGGAAAGACAGCGACAGGACATAGGCAACCAATCCGTCTGCCTTGAGATTGCCGAGCTGCGGATTTTCGGCCAGATAATCCTTCACAATCGTCACCACCTGCTCGCCTGTCTCGCCGCCGGGAAGACAGGCGAGAATACCGTCCACTTTCGCGCCTGGGCCGCCAAGCACATCCGCCACCCCGCGGATATATCCAAGGCAAAGCCCCTGTTGCGCGGGTTCCTCGCTTTCGCAGGCGGCAGCGAGATCCGCACCCGTGAGATAAGGCGGCCAGGCCTCGCCGCCCAGAGGCATATTGACGAGCAGCACCGCCGTTGCGAGGGAAGACAACACACCCGATATCATCATCGCCCCTGACTCCATCAGACTCTCAGGTCTGCAGGAGTGTAGCAGATCAGGCTGATCCGCGGGGCCTCAAGCGGCAGACCGCCAGTTTACGCGGTTTTTTCGCCGCCGATCCGGCGCCAGGCCTTGATGGCGAGATGGCGCGTCAGCATCAGCGGCGGCATGCGGAGCCAATGCGAACGGATGTAGAGGAGTTCGCCCGCGAGGCCGGCGCCGCGATCGGACTCGAAGAGATAGCTTGGCGATAAGGCACGCGGAACCAGCAGGTCCATCATCATGCGCACAGCCAGGGGCGGCGCAAAGCGCCGGGCAGCGTCCAGCACCGAAGCGGGAACCGGGGCGTCCAGAAGAACGGATGTATAACGCAGGCTGTAGTAGAGCGGGCGCCCCAGCCCAAGAACTTCGGCCCGCGCAATCAGTCGCTCCCAAAAATCCGGGCGCGCGCCAAAATGCGCAATCATGTCGGTCTGATCGACGAGGTCGCGAAGACCGCCTCGGATTTCGCCGTCCTGAAACAAATGCACCACCGAATGCAGGAACATGTCGGTATCGCAGAGGACAAAATAACCCCGGCGGCCATGAGCCTCGGACTCCACCGGGACCGCCTGATCCAGCAATTCAGCGGCGTCCGCGGTGACCCGGCCCGTCGGCGGCAGGATCGTGTGATGAACGTCAATAACCGTTTTGCGTTCACTGTTTACCAGGGGCGGCAACTCGTGCATCCATCTACGGTAATAGTCATCGTCGTAGCCGCCGCTTTCCTCGCCCTGCATTTCCTTGGCGGAAACCCAACCCGCATCCAGCAGCGCGGCCTCCACACTGGCAAGCTCATCCTTTGCCACCATGATATCGATGTCGGAACTCAGCCGCCCACGGGTGCAGGGAATCCCTGCCGCCAAATAAGCCGCGCCCTTCAGCAACACGATCTTGAGGTCGCGGTCCCAGAAAACGCGCTTGATACGATCCATTTCCCAGGACAGGCGCGTCTGGCTGCGCACACCGTTACGCATGGCCGAGAGCAGGCAGCCGTCAAGTCCCGGAACCTCGAGAGGCGCCTGATCCGCATCCTGATCCGGAGCATCCTGATCAAGAGTGGCCAGATCAACGGCGACACGGCTCAAGACGGCACCCGACTGCGCAAGGTAAGCTGCGCGCGACCACCGCTCAGCAGACCAGTCTCTCGCCGATTGCGGAGAAATCAGCAGCGTCTTCAGGTCTTCGGGCAGGCCCTTCATGCTGCATCTTCCATCAGAGCCTCAACCATGCCTATGGCCATATCCATCGACCCGTATTGCAAGCCGTAAACTTTGCAGCGCCCGGTCAACTCCGATAGAGCATCAAACGCAGACCGCCCAACCCGGTCGCAATTTACACTGGCACCGCGCAGCATGGCAAAAGCCTCTGCGCCCGTGAACTCGCTGATGCCCCCCGTCGAGCCCGCGACATACTGAGGGAAGATAATCAAATCGAGGCGGGCTGGTTTATGCCCATTGATCAGACTCTCCGCTGGGGCCCTGAGATAGCGGATCGTGCCTTTGAGTGTATTGAGAAATGGCCTGCTGAACACCTCCTCGCCCAGACGCTTCGTCATCACCTCGATGGATTCGTTTTTCAGAGAGATCGGCCGTGGGTAGGGATAGAGGTGAAGGTCGGAGGTATCCAGAAGCCCGAACTCATCGGAAAACAGCCGCCAGCCGCTATAGGCAAGCCCGGCCGTCAGCGTGCTTTTACCTGCACCGGATTCGCCGGCCATGAGCACGGCCCGGCTCGGCCCTTCCTCACCCGGGCCAGGATCTCTCGCCACGACGCCCGAGTGAAAGATCAGAAACTGATCGGATCTGGTGCCCACCTGCCAGTTCAAACCCATCTCTAAAGCGAGAATGGCCAAATCGCCGCGCAAGGGCACGAAGGGCGACGCAATGAAGCCGCCGTCCGCGATGATCTTAGGCCTGACCCAGCGGCGCAACAGCGATACCGGATCAACCTTCAGATTGAAATGCACGAATTCCTCAGGCCCGGCCAACGGATATCCGCGATAGATATCCAGAAAGTCGCGCTGCAACAGGGGATAGCTTGTCCCGATCCTGGCCACGAGGGGACCGACCTTGAACTTAAGCCTGCCGCGGTTCAGGTCGCGCGTCACCTGCGCGCCGTTTTCCGGCGAAATGATTCGATCTGGTGTAATCACGGCGTTCTTATAACACCGCGAAGTTTAAGAATGGTATGCCGGAAAAATGAGGCCGGCGGAATCAAAGGCAACAAGAGCTTCGCCGATCGCCTCGCTGAGCGCTTCCGGATCGTCATCACCCACGAGGCTGGTCAGCTCCTGGAGCAGAGCCCTTTCGTCGCGCGGGGCCTCTTGAAGCAGATCCAGGATCTCGCGCGAGAGCGGATCCAGAACATGGGTGTTTCCCGAGCGTTCGTTGTAGAGCAGTGAATAGGAGTCGAACGACTGCCAGACGAGGCTGCCGGATTCGGGAACGTACCAAAGATGCGACGCTTCATTCATGATGAAATAACGGGCGCGGCCGAATTTCGGCCCGCGCCCGCTCCCCAAGCTCTTCGACTCTCGATCCCGCAATTCACGTCAGGACCGCTGTAGCGTTAAGATTGAATGATCGAACTTACACAGGACCAGCCGACGTTGTCGTTGTAAACCAACGCCCGCAGCTTCGTGTGATTGACGTTCCCGGCCTGAACAACACTGCCAGGCCCCTTGTTCATGTAGATTTCCTGGTAATGGCGGCGGTTGCGATAGGGGCCCTTATTCAAATCGTAGTAACCCCTGTCCCAGCGCCGGTTGCCATTAAACCAGTACATCCAACGACCATAGCGGAACTTGTAGGAGATGCCGTTGTCGTGACGCACCATCCGCCGCAAATACCCATCGACCTTGTAAAGTTTGCCAGGCGTCTCGCGCTTGCCCTCATGCAAAATACAACCTGCGGAAACTGCCCAGGCCGAACTTGGTTTAAAGGTCAGAACCAGCGGTGCAGAGGCAGCGCCAAGCTTCAGCAAACGCCGCCGAGCTTTCCTCGCCTCGTCCATCTGCGCCTTGTCCTCAGACCCGGCATTCTCATTGCCATTCAACGTCGGATCCATAAATGACACACTCCTTAAAATCGGCTTCACGCGCCGCCATGCCCATACCTGGCCACAGACTTGCCCTACAATATATGTCTCGACAAATGGCCGCTAATTAATGTTCCATGACACCAAGCAACTTCTATGCCACGGGTCTTGTTTGTTTGTTTTCAATCCTTTAACGATTTGGATATAAGGCCTCTGTAAGAAAATCCAACAGTTTTTTCGACCTGATTCCGAAAGGAGTCCGGCATCATCTGCTTAAGATATTGATATTCATATAAAACACAGGTTTAACACATCGTAAAAAAATCCGACAAAGCGTGGTTCTCAAGCTCCCTCGGGCAGCGCTGAAAAGAGGTCCCGCAACAGCGATGCTCTGCAATCGAACGCGCACGTCGGGAGCATGCGAAACGGAGGCGGCTGCCACACAGCCATCTCATGCAGAGGCTCTACAATAAAAAGTTGAAAAACACCGCAAATCACCCGTGAGCAAACTTGTCTGAAATTAAGAGTTTAGGAGTCGTCGCGGAGACTCTGGTTCAGCAACCGCCTGTGGCACGTTGCAGGACTGTTTCAGGCGAGTTTGCCGGCAGCTGTTCAACCGCGGTGAAATTGTAAACTTGATCGGCGTTGGCCGCTGCACTCGTCAAATCAACCGACTCTCCGCGAACAGTCACGCCCACGAGACCGTCAGCGACTTCGCCATCGCTGGAAAGCGGCAGCACAAGGCGTTCTCCAAGGGTCATGCGGTCGGTGCAACGATAGACCGGACCCTCAGCATGCAGTGCCAATCCCTCGTTGATCACCCTCAAGAAGACGTTGTTCACGGTTGTGAAACGTTCGCCTTTGACCATGTCCGAAAGCAAGAGTCCGGTGATCCGGGTTCCGAAGACGGCATTTACCTCCTCGCCCGCCAAGCGGTAGCGAAAGGTATTGTGCGTTGGTTCGAAGTCGCTCAACCAGATGAACGGCAAGACCGGCCCCAGGCGTAAAGCATCGATATCGTGCCGGCTCGGCATGGTCCGCGTTCCCCGCGCTTCCAGATAATGCTCCAGAAGCCGGTTCAGTCTTTGGTCTGACAGGTTACTAAACATGACGAACTACCCAGGAGTGCAGCAAAGACGTCGGTCCCGATTTCACAAGTCGAGCGCCAGACTGACACAGACGAGTTGCTCGTGACCCATAGTTTCGGTGAGATGAAGTCTGCAACCCATTTCAATTAAACGAAACATGCGGCCTCATCATAACAAGATTAACTGTTAAGGTCATCTCAATAGAACAGTATCCAAAAAACCTCATGAAAGGCTTCGCGCGCCGATTTCAGTTACCTCCACTTGAAACCGAAGCGCTTTCTCTAGACGGCTAAAGTGAGAACGCGACCACAGTAAATACCAGGCGGCCCAAGACAGCGAGGCCCGCGCACGCGCGCCAGTCACGCGCGACAGTATCGGGGCACTGCAACGCACGACGGAAGCGCCGCGCATGGCTGACACGCAAATCCGGGAATTCCGCAGGGCCGCATTTTCCTGTATTCCTGACGCCGAGATACACCAGTGTTAAGTCAGGCCGCTTCGCGGCAGGCACACGTCGTCGGCAGCCTCACGGACGTAACCAATACATCTTTATGGCAGATACATCTCCATGACAGGTCTTCGGGTCCGCGCGACCCTCTCATCGGGTTCGAGCAGGGGCATATTCTGGATGCTTCTGACCATGCTGCTGTTCGTCAGTATGGACACGGCTGCAAAGTATCTCGCACAGAGCTATCCTGTCCTGCAGGTCGTCTGGGCCCGCTACGTTTTCCATGCGCTGCTTCTGGCACTTTATCTGAACCACCGGCTGCCGGGATTGATGCGGACGCAGCGTCTTGGCATTCAGCTCTTTCGATCACTGCTGCTGCTGATTACGACAGTCCTGTTCTTCACCGGGCTCAGCCTGATACCGCTCGCAGATGCCAGCGCGATCATGTTCGTCGCCCCTATTCTCGTGACCGCGTTATCGATCCCCATGCTGGGAGAAAAGGTTGGTCCGCGGCGCTGGGCAAGTATCGCAGTCGGATTTATCGGCGCCCTGATCGTTATCCGTCCGGGCGGCGACAGCGTCCAGCTCGCGGCACTCCTGCCCTTCGGCGCCGCCTGCTGCTATGCCCTGTATCAGGTGATCACACGATCTCTCAGCCACAGCGACCAACCCTTGACCACCCTGGCCTACACGGCGCTGGTCGGCGCAGTTGTGATGTGCTTTGTGGTCCCTTTCGAGTGGAAGACACCAGACACCCATGGCTGGCTTATCATGATCCTGATCGGCTTTCTCGGCGGTGTCAGTCAGTTTACTCTGATCAAGGCCTTTCAGTCGGCTCCCGCCACGGCCGTCACCCCCTTCAGCTACTCCAGCCTGATCTGGGCGACGCTCTACGGATTCCTTATTTTCGAGGACCTGCCCGACGTCTGGACCATCGTTGGCGCGATCATCATCGCGGCGAGCGGCCTTTACATCTTTCACCGCGAGAATCTTAAAAAATCAGACGACGGGCGCAGCTAAGCGGCGCGAGACGGCCGAACATGCATAGAGGCCTCTTTTCTTGCCGGGAAATTATTTCCGGGACGCCCGGCGGAGGCTGTCGTTAAAGGATTAAACCCCCAGAAAACCACGGTTTTGCTGATAGTACAGCGCCGGGAACAGCTGGTCCGCGAATTGCATAGGCTTCCTCTAGCCGGACAGCCCGGCAACGAACGCGCGATCATTCCTCACGCCACACCCAGGGAAAGGGAAGTGTTGGGAACGATAGCCGCCTTCAGACCAAACGGGAAAAGGGCTGATTCAGGTGTTTCACTCTGTGCGTGAAAAACGAGCAGACCTTGGAGGAAGTATCATGTCTCTTATTGAACCGGGCGATCTCAATCAGCAGTTACGCTCCGCACGTTCCTGGTTGAAGGCAAGCGGCCCAGCGGATCTCGAAGCTCCGTCCGCCCTGAAACTGGAGATCGACCCCGCCTCGCCTCCGCCAGCGCTCAACCAGGCCAATAAGTCCGAGCCGGCGCCGTCGGACGACCTGCCGAAATCCGGTCAAAAGGACCTTCAGCCCAAAAAGGCCCGTCCAGGTCTTGGCAAGAGCGAGACTGTGGCAGCGGGGCAATACGACCGCATGATTGAAGACATGATCCGGAACGAGAGCCAGGCGGAGATCACACAGCATGTCATCAAGGTCGAACGCTCGGAGGTTGCGGCCCTGGTCAAGCAGGTCGCCCGTGCCAAGGGCAGATACCTTGCCACCCTGCTCGAATCCTCCAAGGGAAAAAGCGTCTCAAGCAGCCGCATCGAAGACTTGAGACAGCTCCGCGAAACCTACGACGAACTGCTTCAGGGCCTGAATGACCTCCGCAGCCACATTGTCAATGGCACCGTTATGGTCGAGGGTGTGCGCAACTGATTGCCAGACCCTGATCCACGCCGGGAAGAACGCCCCCGTAAAGCGCAAGCAGCCTGCATCTGTCGTCTATTCACCGAGACAATGAGTCCAAGATCGCCCTCTCTCCCATGTGGATAGAGGGCGATCTGCGTTCCGGGTACTTTTCAGGCCAGGTGCTTTTGAGCAGAGGCAGTCCCGCATGCTGCCAAAGCTCAAAGCCAGGGTCCCGGACAAAAAAAAGCGGGACCCCGAAAGGCCCCGCTTTTCCTGTTAGCGAATGCTATGTCACCGATGGATTACCGGCTCACAGCACCATTCGACCACACATAGCGGAAAGGCTTCACAGAAACCGGACGCTTGGCCATAACCTTCGACGTCACAGGACGCTTGGTGACGGCTTTCCGCACGACTGGCTTCTTAGCGACAGCAGCCTTGGCCACTGGCTTCTTAGCTGCAACCTTGCGGACGACCGGCTTCTTGGCTGCCGTCTTGCGAGCGACTGGCTTCTTAGCCGCAGTCTTACGAGCGACCGGCTTCTTAGCTGCCGTCTTGCGAGCGACTGGCTTCTTAGCCGCAGTCTTACGAGCGACTGGCTTCTTAGCCGCAGTCTTACGAGCGACCGGCTTCTTAGCTGCCGTCTTACGAGCGACCGGCTTCTTAGCTGCCGTCTTACGAGCGACTGGCTTCTTAGCTGCCGTCTTGCGAGCGACCGGCTTCTTAGCTGCCGTCTTACGAGCGACGGGCTTCTTAGCCGCAGTCTTACGAGCGACCGGCTTCTTAGCCGCAGTCTTGCGAGCGACTGGCTTCTTAGCTGCCGTCTTACGAGCGACTGGCTTCTTAGCTGCCGTCTTGCGAGCGACCGGCTTCTTAGCTGCCGTCTTACGAGCGACGGGCTTCTTAGCCGCAGTCTTACGAGCGACCGGCTTCTTAGCTGCCGTCTTCTTGGCTACAGTCTTTTTGGCTGCAGTCTTGCGAGCGACAGGCTTCTTAGCCGCAGTCTTGCGAGCGACAGGCTTCTTAGCCGCAGTCTTACGAGCGACCGGCTTCTTAGCTGCCGTCTTCTTGGCTACAGTCTTTTTGGCTGCAGT
>CANMQP010000010.1 GCA_947500035.1 uncultured Kiloniellaceae bacterium
CCGCCACTATGGCGTCTATCCCAGCACCGTCAGCCGCGCCGTGCAGAAATTCGACGCACAAAACAAGACCTGACCCCGGTTACAGTTGCAACTCTGCAAACCCACTCCAAGGTCAACCGTTGCAATCAAGCGAGTGTCCATATACGTCCACACATGACCCCGGTTAGATATAACCGACAACGAGCCCACGCGAGCCTGCAATACATAAGCCCGGTCGCATTCGAAAACATGAGCAATACTGCTCGATTTAAATGCCCGAAAAATACGGGTTAGCTCAACCTGACCCCCATTTAAACGAGACCTGATCCCGATTAAAACGAGATCCGCCGCGTTTAAATTTCAGCATAAAAAAAAGGAACTAAAAGTACTACAACTCCAATCACAGAAAACAACATTCCCCATAAAATTATCGCGAACAATGATACCTTTTCTCCTCGAATTAATGACTGATACGTCATTATCGACATCAACTGCACAGCGAGAACAAGAAACAGATACCCGAGTGTATTGGCAAGTGAAACTTCCAATTCAGATTGCTCAATGAAATAAGACTGTATGAAGGCCATTATGCCGAATGCGGTCAAAAAAAGAATTTTTGCAACACTTGGCTTAATAGCTCGCATAAATGCTTGGAACATCATCGTTACTCGAATAAACCTTGTACGCCGTCGACAACAGCCGATACAGCGTTTGTTACAGTACTCATACCAATGTTGACACTCACGGAAGCGTCGTAGCCAGCACTTACTCCTACTCCCCCACCAAATCCAATTGAGCCACGCCTGTTAGTATCAACAGAGAACGCCCCTGGCCCGTAAAACCCACTCAGATCGTCAATACCGGGTGTAACGGCCCCTACCGGATTGTTCGCACTGATTTCCGCTGTATCGACGCCAAACGCAGGATTTGCCGCTGCCCCAAGACTGCCAAACGGCGATTTAACTTCGACGCTCGCGTCGATAACAGCAACCAATCGGCCGTCGACTATTTCTGTCCTTGGTACTTTTGAACCGATTTCAGAAAACAACTCCGCTTCAACTTTTCCTTTAAAACCAACTCGAGGTCCCGCTGTATAAGTAAGTGTGAACTGGCGCGTCGCTGTATTATACACAGCTTGGACTCTGGCCCTTCCACCTAAAACAACCGCTATCTGCGCAGAGACTCCCACTCCAACTACATTTTGCTCTTGCACATCTAACAAGTCCTGCAACTGATCGATGGCTCCCAATGCGAATCGGTCAATTGACTTAGTTATGTCGTCAGGAACGGGGGTAACAGTCGGAAGCGTGTACACTGGTGTTATCAATGGCTGGGGTCAGGTCTTACATTGTGCATTCAGTACAGTAGCGCCGTGCTGAGCAATCTAGCTCAGCGAGGCAAGCCGCTCAGCGCAAAAGCGGATATAGCGCGCAAGATCTGAACTCAACCATATCCTCAAAACCCAAACATATGGTCAAAGCTGAACGCGCTCTCCCCCTTCACCAGCCCGTGGTATCCGAACAGGCGGCAAGTCACGTCCCGGATCAGGACGTAACCGTCTTGCCCCGCGGCCTTGACTTCCTCCGCCTCGAACATCTTCGACACCCGCCGCAGCAACGACCCGCCGCAGGCGATCTGCACTTCGCGGGTGGCCAGCGGCTCGCCCTTGCCGTTGTGCAGGATCAGTTTTGTGTCGCTCTTTTCGTGCCAGAGGGAGAGGCCGGGTAGATCCGGTGGCAGATGGCTTCACAAAGATCCGGGGTTCAGCCGCGCCCGCAATGCCTCGGGCATCCGGGCGCGGATCTCTTCGGCGATGCGGGCGGTCTCGGTCAGGGGCGGGTAGCTCCAGCTTTCCAGTTCGCCGGTGAAGGGACGAGTGATGCCGTCACGGCGCAGGGAGTCGTGGAAGCGTTTGAACTTGGCCGAACCGCCCGCCAGCTCGATCACCTGGACCGGCTTACCCGTGGTTGCGGCTTCCGAGACCATGTTGACGGAATCGCCGGTCACCAGCAGGTTATCGGCCAGGGCCAGGATGCCGAAGTAGGGGTTGGCGCCCGTGCCGTCCCAGATGTCGGTGGCCGTGTCCGCCAGCCCGGCGCGCAGGATCGCCTCGTTCTCAGCGCCGGTCCGCCGGGAGGTCGTGACCGCCAGCCCGGCGCCCTTGTCGCGGGCGAGCGCGGCCAGCTGCGCTGTCAGGCGCTCGACCACCGGGGCGTCCATTTTATAGACCCGGTTGGCGCCGCCGATGATCACGCCGATCAGGGGGCGGGGCAGGGCGGCATAACGCGGGGCGAATTCCTCTGCCGTCTGGGCCAGGCGCTCCGGCGTGATGCCGTTGATGCTGCCGCGCCCGGTGATGACGTTGGGGCCTGAGATTTGGTCATGCTCCGGCGCGACGACCACATCGAACCAGTCGAAGGGCACTCTGGGGTTCTGGATATGGATGGCGAAGGTCTTGGCCCTTGCCAGACCGGCTGAGCGGCGGCGGATCTCCGCGGCGGGCGCGACCGCCTGACGGCCGCAGGTGATGATGACGTCGGGCCAGGGCGGTGTGAGCACATCGCCATCGGGTCCGGCATAGGAGAGGGGGGCGGGTAGAAAGCGCGGTGGTATCCAGCGCCAGGGTTTGCGGATTTTCACCCGCTTTATCTCGGGCTCCAAGCCCAGCGCCCGTGCCAGCGCCACCGCCGGGACTTCCATGCCGGCATGGCCCTCGCTCACGGCCCAGCAGGTCGCTCTCACGGTATCGCCCTCACGGCATCGCTCTCTTGTCTGTCGGTCATGGATTTTCACTCAAATGCGCGCGCGACTATCGCCGCTTGGCCGAGCCAGAGCAAGCTTTGCGTCCGCTTTCGTGAAGACGGAAATCAGCGCAGGCGAATGGCCGGGATGATGTGGTTAAAACAGGCTCCCGGGACCGTCTGCGCCCTTGCGTCGGCGACCGGTCTGGGTAATATTGTTGCGCGAATCTGCGAGCGAATAAGCTGAATTGTTTTCCAAGGGATGGCCTATGCGCCGGGTAAAACTCGACCGGATCGATCTCCAAATTCTCCAGGATCTTCAGGAAGATGGGCGTATCACCAACGTGGAGCTTGCGCGCCGCGCCGGAATCTCCGCGCCGCCCTGTCTGCGCCGGGTGCGCGCGCTGGAGGAGGCGGGTTACATCCGCGGCTATCACGCCGAACTGGACGCCGAGGAACTGGGCTTCGAGGTCAGCTTCTTCGCCCTGGTCGGTCTGGACGCGCAATCGGAAAACGTGCTCTCGGCCTTCGAGGCGACCCTGGCCGACTGGCGCGAGGTGCGCGAATGCAACATGGCGCGCGGGCCTCATGACTTCGTCCTGAAGCTGGTCGCCCGCAACACCGCTCACGAAAACGAGCTGACCACCAAGCTGACCGCGTTACCTCACGTTGTAACCGTTCAGACCATCCAGGTCATCCGGACCTCCAAATGGCGCCCCGGCGTGCCGATCGATCTGGAATCCGGCCTGGAACCCGTCGAGGACTAGTCGCCCGCCGAGGACTAGTCGCCTGTCGAGGAATGAACAGCCCGTTGAGGAACAGGCAAAGCCGTTGGGAACAGGAAACCGGTCGGGGCGGAGTTGCCCGGCGCGGAAGGGCTCATGGATGTCGCCCCGAATTCTGACTCGCTCCCCCGACTTCTGATTCGCTCCCCGGACTTCCGACTCACGCTCCGGACTTGCGCTCACGCCCGCGTCTGAAATCACCTTCCCGGCCTTAGGGGAAAATGTCCCCGCCCAAAAAAAGTGGTGGCCGAAAAATGATGGTCAAAATGACGGCCGAAAAAATGCCGACCGAAAAATGCTCACCAAAAAATGCCCCCCGAAAACCGACAGCTATCCCCTCTGAGATATCCCCCGACTTCAAGTGATTTGTGAGGGCGGGCAGGCTTCAGCGGCACCCGTCACCGAAGCTGTGGCATTTGGCCGAAGCTGTGGCATTTGTATGTCATAACGTTTTGTTTTAGGGGGATAAGCGCAGCAATCCGGGGGACAAAAACGTCAAAACGAAAAGGCCGGGGTCAGGCTCAATCCGAGCGACAGGGAGCTCTTAACGCAGCGCGCCAAGAGCCTAAAGCGATCTCAAAACCCGGGGGCGTAGGGCCGAGAGCAGAAGCCTGAAGTCAGATATATTTGATCGAGAGAATTTCGTAGCTCTTCTCGGTCGAGGGCGTGCTCAGCTCGACGGAATCGCCGACCTCCTTGCCGATCATGGCCCGAGCCAGAGGTGCGGAGATGGCCAGACGGCCCTGCTTTACGTCCGCCTCGACATCGCCGACCAGTTGGTAGGTGATCTCTTCATCGGTGTCTTCGTCGACGATGGTCACCGTGGCGCCGAACTTGACTGTGTCACCGGAAAGCTTCGAGACATCAATGACTTCCGCGCGGGAAATCTTGTCTTCCAGCTCCATGACGCGGCCTTCGATAAAGCTCTGGCGTTCGCGCGCCGCGTGGTATTCGGCGTTCTCCGAGAGATCACCGTGCTCACGGGCTTCGGCGATGGCGCGGATCACGGCCGGCCGCTCGACGCTTTTCAGTTGTCTCAGCTCATCTTCCAGACGGTTCAGTCCGTCCGCGCTCATTGGGAATCTCTCACTCATCGGCGTACGTCCGCCACCTAACTTATCACTAAAGGTTTGAAGAAACTGCGCGGTTCACTCAAATTCGCCGCGCTAAAACGAACTTCTAAAATAAGACTGTAGCGGCGCAACATCAAGCTGGCCAGCTTTCATCGCATTTATGGCCTGCACCGCCGCCGCCGCGCCCGCCACCGTGGTGTAATAGGGGATCGAGCTGTTGAGCGCGCCGCGGCGCAGTTCGAAGCTGTCGGCGATGGCTTTCGCGCCTTCGGTGGTGTTGAAAACCAACTGCACTTCGCCGGACATCATGCTGTCGACAATGTGGGGGCGGCCCTCGCGTACCTTGTTAACTCCTTGGACTTCCAGGCCTTTTTCGACGAAGTAAGCGGCTGTTCCGTGGGTGGCGATGATTTTGTAACCCAGATCGATCAGGGCTTTGGCCACCGGCGTCATGGCTTCTTTATCGCCGTCCTTTACCGAAATAAAGATGGTGCCGGTCTCGGGCAGCGGCGCGCCGCAGCCGATCTGGGCTTTCAAAAACGCCCGGTCAAAGGAGCTGTCCAGCCCCATGACTTCGCCGGTCGAGCGCATCTCCGGGCCCAGCATAATGTCGACCCCGGGGAAGCGCGCGAAGGGAAAGACCGCTTCCTTAACGGCGACGTGGCCGTTCTTGACCTGTCCGACGCTTCGGTCGCTGAGATCGAATTCGCCCAGCTTGCTGCCGGCCATCACGCGCGCGGCGATCTTGGCGATGGGAATCCCGGTTGCCTTGGCCACGAAAGGCACGGTGCGGCTGGCACGCGGGTTGACTTCCAGAATGAAAATGTCGCCGTTCTGAACCGCAAACTGCACGTTCATCAGGCCGACAACCTTCAGGCCGAGCGCGAGCCGCTCGGTCTGGCGGCAGATCTCGGAAACGATATCCTGCCCCAGGGTGTGGGGCGGCAGAGCGCAGGCGGAGTCACCGGAGTGAATGCCGGCCTCCTCGATATGTTCCATGATTCCAGCGATGTAGACGTCGCTGCCGTCGGAGACCGCGTCCACGTCCACTTCAACCGCATCGCGCAGGTAGCTGTCGATCAGCACCGGGTTGTCGCCGGAGACCTTCACGGCGGTCGCGATGTAGCGTTCCAGCTGCGCGGCGTCGTGGACGATTTCCATGGCGCGCCCGCCCAGCACGTAGGAGGGCCGGATCACAATCGGGAAGCCGATGCGCTCGGCGACGGCATGGGCCTCGTCCCGGCTGGTGGCGGTGCCGTTGTTGGGCTGGCGCAGCTCCAGATCCTGAAGCAGCTTCTGGAAGCGTTTGCGATCCTCCGCCAGATCGATGGCGTCCGGCGAAGTACCCAGTATGGGAATCTCGGCCTCTTCCAGCGCCTGTGCCAGCTTCAGAGGCGTCTGTCCGCCGAACTGCACGATCACACCGCGCAGCTTTCCCTTGCGCTGCTCGACCCGGGCGATTTCCACGACGTCCTCGGCGGTCAGGGGCTCGAAATAGAGCCGATCCGAGGTGTCGTAGTCGGTCGAGACCGTCTCGGGATTGCAGTTCACCATGATGGTTTCGATCCCGGCATCGCTCAGGGCATAAGCGGCATGAACGCAGCAGTAATCGAATTCAATACCCTGGCCGATCCGGTTGGGTCCGCCACCCAAAATCATGACCTTGTCCCGATCGCTGGGATCGGCCTCGCATTCGGCGGTCTGCACACCATCGCCCTCGTAGGCGGAATACATGTAGGGGGTTGCCGAAGGGAATTCGCCCGCGCAGGTGTCAATGCGCTTGTAGACCGGTGTGACCTCGAGGCTGCGCCGGCGCGCGGCCACCGCCGCTTCGCTCTTGCCGGTCAGGATGGCCAGCCGTGCGTCGGAAAAGCCGAGCATCTTCAGGCGCAGCAGCTCCTGCCGGTTCTCTGGCAGGCCGTTGGTTTTCAGGGCGGCCTCCCGGGTGACCAGATCTTCGATCTGGCGGACGAACCAGGGGTCAAAGCGGGTCGCGGCGCAGACCTGATCAACAGTCATACCGTGGCGCAACGCCTGGGCAATGGAGAGAACCCGGTCCGGCGTGGGTTTGGTCAGGAAGCTGTGGATCGCTTCGTGATCGACCGTGCCTTCCATGCCGATGGCGCCGGGAATCTCGATGTCGTCCAGGCCGTTCAGGCCGGTTTCCATGGAGCGCAAAGCCTTCTGCAGCGATTCTGCAAAAGACCTGCCGATGGCCATGGCCTCGCCGACCGACTTCATCGAGGTGGTGAGGTAAGGATCGGCGCCGGGGAACTTCTCGAAGGTGAACCGGGGGATTTTGGTGACCACGTAGTCGATGGTGGGCTCGAAGGATGCCGGCGTGACCTTGGTGATATCGTTGTCGAGTTCATCCAGGGTGTAGCCGACCGCAAGCTTCGCCGCGATTTTCGCTATCGGAAAACCGGTTGCCTTGGAGGCAAGGGCAGACGAGCGGGACACCCGCGGGTTCATCTCGATCACCACCAGTTCGCCGTTATCCGGGTTCATACCGAACTGAACATTCGAGCCACCGGTATCGACGCCGATTTCCCGCAGGCAGGCCAGCGAGGCGTCGCGCAGGATCTGGTATTCCTTGTCGGTCAGGGTCAGGGCAGGGGCGACCGTGACCGAGTCGCCGGTGTGGATGCCCATGGGGTCCACGTTTTCGATCGAACAGACGATGATGCAGTTGTCCGCGCAGTCGCGCACGACCTCCATCTCGTACTCTTTCCAGCCCAGCACCGACTGCTCTACCAGAACTTCCGTCGTGGGTGAGGCCCGCAGGCCGCCGGAGACAATCTCCTCGAACTCGTCCCGGTTATAGGCAACGCCGCCGCCGGTCCCGCCCAATGTGAATGAGGGACGGATGATCGCAGGAAGCCCGACGAATTCCAGAGCGTCCAGGGCTTCTTCCAGGGTCTTGACCACACGGGAGCGCGGGCTCGAGAGACCAATCTTATCCATGGCCTCGCGGAACAAAAGGCGGTCTTCGGCCTTTTCGATGACGTCGGCCTTCGCGCCGATCATTTCCACGCCATAGCGCTCAAGGCGTCCGCTGCGGGCCAGTTCCAGGCCCGTATTGAGGGCGGTCTGCCCACCCATGGTCGGCAGCAAGGCGTCGGGTTTTTCCTTGGCGATAATCTTTTCGACCATGTCGGGCGTGATCGGCTCGATGTAGGTCGCATCGGCCAGGCCGGGGTCGGTCATGATGGTCGCCGGGTTCGAGTTTACCAGGATGACCCGGTAGCCCTCTTCCTTCAGTGCCTTGCAGGCCTGCGCACCGGAGTAGTCGAATTCGCAGGCCTGACCGATAACGATCGGGCCTGCGCCGATGATGAGGATCGATTTGATGTCTGTACGTTTGGGCATCTTCGTAAGTTCCGCTGGCGTTCCAGTCGGCTTCCCGTTGACGTTTGCGTTGCAGCGGTCGGTTTATCGGTTACGTAATCAATTGCTCTTCGCGCGTTCGTCCAACAAATCCACGAAGCGCCTGAAAAGGTAATGGCTGTCCTGCGGCCCCGGGCTGGCTTCCGGATGATACTGTACTGAAAAGACCGGGCGGTCTTTCACCCGCAGGCCTTCGTTGGTCTTATCGAAAAGCGAGATATGCGTTTCTTCGACGCCCTCCGGCAGGGACGTGGCGTCGACCACGAAACCGTGGTTCTGACTGGTGATTTCCACCTTGCCTGTGGTCAGGTCCTTGACCGGATGGTTTCCGCCGCGATGCCCCAGATGCATCTTGTGGGTTTTTGCGCCCAGAGCCAGAGCCAGAATCTGGTGGCCGAGGCAGATGCCAAACACCGGCAGGCCCTTGTCGAGCAGGGTCCGCAGCGTCGGGACGGCATAGACGCCGGTCGCCGCCGGATCACCGGGGCCATTTGAGAGGAAAATGCCATCGGGCGCGTGCGCCAGAATCTCCTCTGCGGTTGCCGAGGCGGATACGACCGTGACCCGGCAGCCTTCGGACGCGAGACAGCGCAGAATGTTGTGTTTTGCCCCGTAGTCGACAGCAACCACATGATGCCTGGCTTCCGAGAGCGTGCCGTAGCCGTCGCTCAGCGACCAACCGGTCTGTTCCCATTTATAGGTCTGCCGCGTGGTGACTTCTGCGGCCAGGTCCATACCTTCGAGACCAGCCCACTGAGCAGCTTCCGCCTTATAGCTGTCGACGGCGAGCTTGCCGTCCGCAATATGGGCGATGCAGCCCTGCGGCGCGCCCAGATCCCGGATGCGCCGGGTCAGCGCGCGGGTGTCGACGCCGGCAATGCCGATCAGGTTTTGAGACTTCAGCCAGGCATCCAAATGCTGAACCGCCCGCCAGTTCGAGGGTTCCGTGATGTCCAGGCGAATGACCACACCGCGTGCTGCGGGAGTCTTGGTCTCAATGTCTTCCTGATTGGTGCCGACGTTGCCGATGTGGGGAAAGGTGAAGGTAATGATTTGTCCGGCGTAGGAGGGGTCCGTGATGATCTCCTGGTAGCCCGTCATCGAGGTGTTGAAGCAGACTTCACCCACCGAGGTTCCGGTCGCGCCGAGTCCTTTTCCCCAGAAAACCGAACCGTCGGACAGCACCAGGGACGCGGTCACACCCTCGGGCTGTTGCAATGAGGAGGGAGCGGGTTTGGCCGCTTCGGCTGCCGGGCGCGCAGAAAGATTGGCCCCTGTCTCATCGGACGGGGACGTTTCGATTGGTGTTTGCGGCATCACGGCAGGTCTTTCAGATTTACGCAGGCCTCATCGCTGAGGAACCTGCGGTCGATCGAGGCTTTGATCTGGGCGGTTGAGGGCGGTCGCTGGCACGTTTATGCGCTCGCCGATAATCGCGGACTTTGTTTACGGGAAAGGCCCTATCGGGTCAAGGAGAAGGCGACGATAAAAATACAGTAAAATCAGGTAGTTAGAAAATTCAGGATCTTTTGCATTTTCTGAGGCTATCGGCTAGTCTCTGCGCCTTTCCCGATCCGCTGGAGCAAAACGCATGTTGCGTAGCCGTTTGAACGATGCCCTGAAAGACGCCATGAAAGCGAAAGACAGCCTTGCTGTGTCTACGCTTCGCCTGATTTTGGCGGCCCTGAAAGACCGCGATATCGCGGGGCGCTCGAAAGGCAACAGCGACGGCATCTCGGAAGACGAAATCCTGGAGATGCTCCAGAAGATGGTCCGGCAACGCCGGGACTCCATTGAAATGTATACCAAGGCCGGCCGTGAAGAGCTGGCGGAGCGGGAAGCCAATGAGATCGTCGTGATCGAGCGCTTTTTGCCGCAGGCGCTTGGCGAGGATGAAATGCGCGCGGCGATAGATACGGTTGTTGCGGAACTCGATGCTTCAAGCATCAAGGACATGGGCCGGGTCATGGCTGAACTGAAACAGCGCTATGCCGGTCAAATGGACTTCGGCAAAGCCAGTGCCACCGTCAAGGAGTTGCTCGCCTGATTTGTGATTCGGTCCTGCGGGACCGGATTGACGTCTTGCGCCGCTGACAGACTGCGTCCTTTTTTGCTACAGTGTTCTGCTCGCCGTGACGTTGGTAGCGATGAACCGCAAAGGCACCCCTGATCCATGAGCCTCTCCACAGAATTTCTCGATGAAATTCGCGCCCGCGTCTCTCTGGCGGGTGTGGTGGGCCGTAAGGTCAAGCTGGTGAAACGCGGCCGCGAGCACTCGGGTCTCTGTCCTTTTCATAACGAGAAGTCTCCATCCTTTACGGTGAGTGAGGACAAAGGGTTCTTTCATTGCTTTGGCTGCGGCGCCCACGGCGATGTGATCGGTTTCGTCATGCGGACCGAGGGGCTGGCGTTTCCTGAAGCGGCTGAGAAACTGGCGAACGAAGCCGGGCTTCAAATGCCGGTCTCCACCCCGATGGACCGGGAGGCCGCGCAGCGGCGGGCGGATCTCTACGAGGTGCTGGACGCCGCAACCGGCTGGTTTCAGGAACAACTGCATGCTTCGGGCGGCGAGGAAGCCCGTTCCTATCTGGAACGCCGGGGTCTGTCGCCGGAGACCACGGCACTCTTTCGCCTCGGTTTGGCACCCGATAGCCGGGGCGCCTTGCGCAAGGCGATGAACGCGCGCGGCTATGACGACGACCAGCTGGTCGATGCCGGCTTGATGAAGCGCCCCGACAGCGACGAGGGCAGTCCCCGGAGTTCCCAAGGCCTGCGCGATTACTTCTTCAACCGGATTATTTTCCCTATCACCGACCGGCGCGGCCGGGTGATTGCCTTCGGCGGCCGCGCGCTCGGAGACTCAAAGGCTAAGTATCTCAATTCGCCCGAAACCACGATGTTTCACAAAGGGCGCGTGCTCTACAACATGGCCCGCGCCCGCCAGGCGGCGCACGATACCGGCGAAGTCATTGTCGTCGAAGGCTATATGGATGTCATTGCGCTCGCTCAGGCCGGGTTTCCGGCCGCAGTGGCACCGCTCGGGACCGCTGTGACCGAGGAGCAGATCGAAGAGCTTTGGCGTATGGCGCCCCGTCCGACCATGTGCCTGGATGGCGACGCGGCGGGACAGCGGGCAGGGTTCCGGGCGGCGACACGGGCCTTGCCCATGCTCAAGCCGGGCTGTTCCCTGGGATTTGCCGTGCTGCCCCCCAATGAAGATCCCGATAGTCTGGTCAACAGCCGCGGCGCTGCCGCCTTTCGCCAGGTGCTCGACAGCGCGCAGCCGCTTGCCGAAGTGGTCTGGCGGATGACGCTGGGCGACAAGCCAATGACGTCGCCTGAGGACCGGGCTGCCTTGCGGGTCGAACTTCGCAAGACCGTGGCTCAGATCGCCGATCCCGATCTGAAGGCCGAGTATGGACGCGAGATGGATCAGCGTGTTCAACAGGCCTTCGGCGGCAATTTTTCCGGTGGCGGCGGCGGTGCGCGCCATCGCGACAAGGGCGGCAAGTATGGCGGCGCAGGCAAGTATGGCCGGGGCGGCTCTTGGGATAAATCTGGCGGTCGCCGACGGGGCTGGGGAGACCAGGCCACTACAATGCGGATCGGTGCCCTGCAGTCGCCGGAATTTTTGCGCCGGCGTCAGGATCAGGTTCTGCTCGCAACTTTGGTTAATCACCCGACGGTATTGCTGGATTATGCCGAGGATTTGGCGCTTTTGCGGCTTGAAGCCCAGGACCTAGACCACTTCCGTCAAGCCCTCTTGGACCTCGTCGCGCGCGAACCAGATCTTGACAGTGATGCTTTGAAGTGCCACCTCTCCGAAGAAGGGTATTCAGGACTTCTGGGCGAACTTTTGAGCTCGGACGTCTATGTACATGGAAAATTCGCTCGCCCCGCCACGGATTCCCTGGCGGCACGCGAGGGTATTGGCCATGTTCTTGCGGTGTTTCGGGAACGGCAGGCAGCCGAGGATACCGAAGAGGCTGCACGGCAACTGGCGGTGGATATGAGCGAAGATCACCTCGCGCGGGTGCGGGCTCGTCAAGAGCTTGGGCAAGAGGACGAAGGCCGGACGATCGATCTCGATCGCTTCGCGGCCGCGGGATCAAGCGACCTAGATTAACTGGTGGATGGACACACGTCGGCAGCTCGGGGGGAGCGCCGCGTAATTAGGGTATGGGGTAACAAACCGTATGGCGAGTAAGGCAAGCGAAAGCGCCGAAGCAACAGAAACGCGCGACGAAGCCTCCGATGGCCCACTGATGGACGGTATGTCTGCGGCCGTCAAGAAGATGATCCAGAAGGCCAAGGAGCGTGGTTACGTCACCTATGACGAACTGAACCAGGTTTTGCCGCCGGATCAGATGTCGTCTGAGCAAATCGAAGATACGATGGCGATGCTGTCCGAGATGGGTATCAACGTCATCGAGAACGAGGAGCAGGAAGAGGCGCCGGGGGACGAAGAGGCTGCTGAAACCTCCTCACGCGCGACCGGTAACCTGAACGACGACGACATCGGGCGCACCGATGACCCGGTGCGCATGTACCTGCGAGAGATGGGCTCGGTGGAGCTTTTGTCGCGTGAGGGCGAAATTGCGATCGCCAAGCGCATTGAGGCCGGCCGCGAGAAGATGATTGGCGGCATCTGCGAGAGCCCGCTGACCATCCGTGCCCTGCTGGAGTGGCATGAATCCCTGATCGAGGGGCGGATGCTGCTGCGCGACATCATCGATCTGGATGCGACCTACGGATCCGGGCCCTCGGCTGAAGAAATCACCGAGAGCGAAGAAGGTGAAGAGGGCGAAGACGGCGCGGTCGAGGCCGCCGCCGAGGGTGAAGTCGATGCAAAAGCACCATCCGCGAAGGTGGCCGAGGCTCTGAAGGAAGCCAGTGCGAAGAAGGCTGAGGGTGCCGCGAAGCCCGCAGATGGCGAGGCCTCCGAGGGCAAAAAAGAAGGCGCTGCGGAAGGCGAGACGGCCGAAGGCGAAGAAGGTGCGTCCACTGACGGCGACGACGAGGAAGAGGAAGAAAACAACATTTCCCTCGCCGCCATGGAGCAGGCACTGCTGCCCGTCGTCATCGAGATGCTCGAGCAGATTGCCGACACCTACAAAAAACTCTCGAAAGTGCAGGAAAAGCGCCTCCTGAGCCTTCAGAAAGGTGAGAAGGCCGCATCCGCAACCGAGAAGAAATTCGAGAAGCTGAAATCTGAACTGGTTGACCTGATGGAAGGCGTCCATTTCAACAACAACCGCCTCGAGCAGTTGGTGGATCAGCTCTATGGCCTGAACCGAGGATTGGTCGGTCTGGAAGGCAAACTCCTGCGCATGGCCGAAAAGCGCGGCGTGAACCGCAGCCAGTTCCTGGACGAGTACTTCGGGCACGAACTGGATCCGACCTGGACCGAGCGGATCAAGACCATGCCGGGCAAGGGCTGGGCGTCCTTCTCAGAGCGCCATGCTGAAGATATTGTCTCCATCCGTTCGCGGGTTTCCGAGATTGCCGATCTGACCGGCCTGCCGATCGGCGAGTTCCGCCGCATCGTGAAAACCGTTCAAACCGGCGAACGTGAAGCCAGTAAAGCCAAGACTGAGATGGTCGAGGCCAACCTGCGGCTTGTGATCTCGATCGCCAAGAAATACACCAACCGTGGCCTACAGTTCCTGGATCTCATTCAGGAAGGCAACATCGGCCTGATGAAAGCGGTCGATAAGTTCGAATACCGCCGCGGTTACAAATTCTCGACCTACGCCACCTGGTGGATTCGCCAGGCGATCACGCGTTCGATCGCCGATCAGGCCCGCACCATCCGTATTCCGGTGCATATGATCGAGACGATCAACAAGCTGGTGCGCACCAGCCGCCAGATGCTGCATGAGATCGGCCGCGAGCCGACCCCGGAAGAGCTGGCTGAGCGTCTGGTCATGCCGCTGGAAAAGGTCCGCAAGGTCCTGAAGATCGCCAAGGAGCCGATCTCCCTCGAAACGCCGATCGGCGACGAGGAAGACAGCCATCTGGGCGATTTCATCGAAGACAAGAACGCGGTGATTCCGCTCGATGCCGCGATTCAGGCCAATTTGCGTGAGACCACGACCCGTGTTCTCGCCAGTCTGACGCCGCGTGAAGAGCGGGTGCTGCGGATGCGCTTCGGCATCGGTATGAACACCGATCACACCCTGGAAGAGGTCGGTCAGCAATTTTCGGTCACACGTGAACGTATCCGCCAGATCGAAGCCAAGGCCTTGCGCAAGCTGAAACATCCGAGCCGCTCCCGGAAACTGCGCAGCTTCCTGGACACCTGACCGTCCGGCGCGGGTTTACAAGCAGTCACGAGGGAAGAGGGGGCGTTTCAGCCCCCTTTTTTCTGTTCGGGAGGCTGTGTTCTAAAAGTGGGCTGTGTTCTAAAAAATTTGAGGGAACTTCAAACAGAATAGCCTGAAGTATCCCGAAAGCGGCTGGTATGTATATGAATACAACCAGTTACATAGACATCGAAAATCTGTCGTGTCATAAATTATAGAGCGGAGTCCGGCACTGGAACTGGGGTGTGCTGAGAAACTCTCGCGAAATTACACGAAACTGGGGAACAGGGGCGGGGCGCTTTGCGTCCTGATACAATGCGAATGGGCCGTTTGACCACTCATGTCCTCAATACCGCCGAAGGCTTACCGGGCGCGGGGATAACGCTTGAGCTCTATCTGGAAAGTCCGGGTGAAGCCGGGGCCGGGCGGCAATTGATCAAGACAGTGGTCACGAACGACGACGGCCGTTGCGATAGCCCCTTGCTTGAGGGAGAAGCCTTTCAGAAAGGCACCTACGAACTGCACTTTCTGGCCGGCGACTATTTCGAGGCGCGCGGCGTTTCGAGCGCGGCGCCGCGGTTTTTAGACAGGATTGTCCTGCGCGTTGGTCTTGCCGACCCCGATCAGCACTACCACGTGCCCTTGCTTGTCTCCCCTTACAGCTATTCGACTTACCGTGGGAGCTGAGCGCGCCGTGCGGATCATGCGGACAACACTAACGTCGAATTCAGGGATTGAGCCCCCGCTGGATGCTATCGGGGGAGCTGGGTGATGACGGGAACGGCCCCTGCATCCGGCGCAAGCGGCAAGACGGATACGCTCCGCTTTTTGCTTGGCGACGAAGTTCGCGAACTCAAGAATCTTGATCCGACCGTCACGGTCCTGCAGTACCTCCGCGAGACCGAGGGGCGGTGCGGCACCAAAGAGGGCTGCGCGGAAGGCGACTGTGGTGCCTGTTCCATCGTGATTGCCGAACTTGATGACGATAGGAAGCTGACGTACCGGGCGGTCAACGCCTGTATTCAGTTCCTGCCGACCCTGCACGGCAAGCAGCTGATTACCGTTGAGGATCTCAAGCCTGGGAAACAGGACGGCGGGAATGCACAAGGCCTGCATCCTGTGCAGCAGGCGATGGTTGACTGCCACGGCTCGCAGTGCGGGTTCTGCACCCCTGGTATTGTGATGTCGCTTTTTGCCATGTTCCATGACAAGACCAGCGCAAACGACCGGGGCGCGATCAACGACGCGCTGGCCGGAAACCTGTGTCGTTGCACGGGGTACGGCCCGATCGTGAAGGCGGCCCAGCGTATGCGCAGTTACGGCATGCGAGATCAGTTCGACGCGCGCGCCGAGGCGACGGTCGAAACTCTGGCAGGTCTTGCCGGCGCGGAAACACTGGTCGTGAAACAGGGCGCCCGCCGCTTCTTTGCCCCCACGACGGCGGACCAACTGGCAGGCTTGGTGATTGCCTATCCCGACGCTTGCATCCTGGCTGGCGGAACCGATGTGGGACTTTGGGTGACGAAGCAGCACCAGATTCTGGAGACGGTGATTTACACCGGCGACGTTGCGGAGCTGCATCGGATCGAGGAGACGCCTGAAGATATACGGATTGGAGCCGCCGCGACCTATGTGGAGGCGCAGGACGCGCTTGCCCGGGAGTATCCGGATTTTGGCGAGTTGATCCGCCGCCTGGGATCGGTGCAGATCCGCAACAGCGGCACGGTTGGCGGCAACATCGCCAATGCATCGCCGATCGGGGATTCGGCGCCGGTTTTGCTTGCCACCGGCGCCCGCCTCATCCTGCGGCGCGGTGGCGAGCGCCGCAGGCTGCCGCTCGACCAGTTCTTCCATGCCTACCGGGAAACCGACCTGACCCCGGGTGAGTTCCTGGAGAGCATCCTGGTGCCCCGGCGCGATCCGGCGACCAAACTGCGCTGCTACAAGATCACTAAGCGTTTTGATCAGGATATCTCTGCTATCTGCGCGGCCTTTGCGATCGAGCTTGAAGAGAATACTGTGAAAGCCATCCGGACCGGCTTTGGCGGCATGGCAGCGATTCCGAAACGGGCAAGCGCCTGCGAGGCCGCTTTGATCGGTAAGGCCTGGACGCGGGAAAACATCGACGCTGCGATGGACGCGCTGGACAGCGATTTCTCGCCCATGAGCGATATGCGCGCCAGCAGCGATTACCGAAGAACGCTTGCCAGAAACCTGCTTCTGAAATTCTTCCTCGAGACCTCGGGCGCGGATGGCGAGACCCGGTTGGTCGGTGACAAGGATCTGGCCCATGCCTGATGCCCGGAACCTGGACGCCGAGGCCATCTCGGGCGGCGTGCATCACGCGCTGAAGCATGATTCGGCGCACAAGCACGTCACTGGTGAAGCCGTCTACGTCGACGATATCCCCGCGCCGGCGAACCTGCTCCATCTCGCCGCGGGGCAATCCACTCGCGCGCACGCGAAGATTCTCTCGATGGACCTCTCCATAGTGCGTCAGGCGCCCGGAGTGGTGGCGGTTCTGACAGCAGAAGACATTCCCGGTGAAAATGACGTCGGGCCCGTCATCCATGACGATCCGGTCTTTGCCGAGAAGATCGTCGAGTTCATTGGACAGTCGCTCTTCGCGGTGGCCGCGGAAACCCGTGAAGAGGCGCGCCGCGCGGCGCTTCTGGCGAGGATCGAGTATGAAGATCTGGAGCCGGTCCTGAGCGTCGAGGATGCGTTGGCGCAAGGGAATTTCGTGCTCCCGGATCATGTCATCCGGCGGGGTGATTCCAAAGCGGCCCTGGATCGCTCAAAGCACCGTCTCAGCGGCAGCTTGCACGTCGGTGGCCAGGACCATTTTTACCTGGAAGGCATGGTCTCCCTGGCCTTGCCTGCCGAGGACGGTGACGTTCAGATCTGGTGCTCGACCCAGCATCCGAGCGAGGTTCAGCATAACGTCGCGCGCGTTCTCGGGCGGCCGTCCAATGCGGTCACCGTCGACGTTCGGCGTATGGGGGGCGGTTTCGGCGGCAAAGAGACCCAGTCGGCGCTCTTCGCGGCCATCGCAGCGCTGACGGCGGTTCGCACCGGCCGTCCGGCCAAGTTCTGCGTCGATCGCGACGACGATATGATCATGACCGGCAAGCGGCACGATTTCCGGATCGACTACGATGTCGGCTTTGACGATGACGGACGGATCGAGGCGGTCGACTTCATGCAGGCCTCGCGTTGCGGAATGTCGGCGGATCTCTCAGGCGCGATCAGCGACCGGGCGATGTTCCATGCGGACAATGCCTACTATCTGAACGACGTGACCATCACCTCGCACCGCTGCAAGACCAACACGGTCTCCAACACGGCGTTTCGGGGCTTCGGCGGTCCGCAGGGGATGGTCGGCATTGAACGGGTGATCGACGAGGTCGCCTTCGCCCTGGGCAAGGATCCGCTCGAAGTGCGGAAGCTGAACCTATACGGCGGCGAGGGCCGGAACATCACGCCCTATTCCATGACGGTCGAGGACAACGTCCTGCCTGAGATCATCGAGGAACTGGAGCAGTCGTCAGACTATGCCCGGCGCCGCGCGGAAATCCGGGCCTTCAACGCATCCAGTCCGGTGATGAAAAAGGGGATTTCCCTGACCCCGGTCAAGTTCGGGATCTCCTTCTCGACCAAACACCTCAATCAGGCCGGTGCGCTAATCCACATCTATGCCGACGGCAGTGTGCATCTGAACCACGGCGGCACGGAGATGGGGCAGGGGCTCTACATCAAGGTGGCGCAGATTGTGGCCGAGGAGCTGCAGATCGATCTGGAACGGATCAAGATCTCGGCGGCCAGCACCGGCAAGGTGCCCAATACCTCGGCCACGGCGGCCTCTTCGGGCACTGATCTCAACGGCAAGGCGGCTCAGGCGGCGGCGCGGACGATCCGCGAGCGGCTGGTGGCCTTCGCGGCGGCCAGGTACGACGTCAAGCCCAGCGAAGTGCTTTTCCATGCCAACAAGGTCCGGATCGGCCCGCAGACCATCACCTTTGATGAACTGATCGGACAGGCTTATCTGGCTCGCGTGTCGCTCTCCTCGACCGGTTTTTACAAGACACCGAAGATCTTCTATGACCGGGAGACCGCGAGCGGGCGGCCCTTCTACTACTTCGCCTATGGCGCGGCGGTTTCCGAGGTCATGATCGATAGCCTGACCGGCGAGCATAAGCTGCTGCGGGTCGATATCCTTCATGATGTGGGACGCTCGATCAATCCGGCGATCGACCTGGGTCAGATCGAGGGTGGCTTTATCCAGGGTTACGGCTGGCTGACCAGTGAGGAGCTCTTCTGGGATGAGACGGGGCGTTTACGGACCCACGCGCCTTCGACCTACAAGATTCCGGCCTGTAGCGACCGGCCGGAGGACTTCCGGATGAAGCTGCTGGAGAGCGGCTGGAACCGGGAGGACGTCATTCACCGCTCCAAAGCCGTGGGCGAGCCGCCCTTGATGTTGGCGATCTCCGCTTTTCTGGCGCTTTCCGATGCGGTGGCGAGTGTTGCCGATTACCGGATCCGTCCCGACCTCGATGCACCGGCGACACCGGAGCGTGTTTTAATGGCGGTCGAGAGGCTTCGCCGTGAGGCCGAAGGCGGTGCGCAGACCGGGGCCGCGCAATGACCGGCGCGTCATCCTCCAAAAACCTGGGCAACCTGGATTGGCTTGCTGCACTCAAGCGTTTGGCGATTGCGGGCGAGCCCGCGGTCCTGGTGACTGTGAGTTCGGTAAAGGGCTCTACGCCCCGTGAGGCCGGGACCAAGATGGTGGTTACCGCCGAGGATTTCGACGGGACCATCGGCGGTGGTCATCTGGAGTACCGCTGCCTGGAGATCGCGCGCGATATCCTGCAGAAAAAACCGGATGGACGCGCGCGCCAGCACATGAGCTTTCCGCTCGGTCCCGCGCTCGGGCAGTGCTGTGGCGGGCATGCGGAGGTTCTGTTCGAAGCGGTTGTCGCCGAGGATGTCGAGGCGCTTGAGTCCGATCCGCACGCCCTGCTGGTAACCCCCCTGACTTCGGGGGATGGAGCGATGTACCTGCGGACGCCTTTTGCCGGGGAGGAGATTGAAGGATTGCCGCGTATCGCCACGGAGGCTGGACGCGAGGTCCTTATCCAACGCATTGGCGACAGGCATCCGCAGGTGTTTCTGTTCGGCGCGGGCCACGTCGGTCAGGCTGTGGTGAAAGCGCTGGAACCGTTGCCTTTCGCGGTGAGATGGATCGACAGCCGGGCAGAGCTATTCCCCGAGGAATGGCCCGCCAACGTCCGTCTCGAAGTGACGGATAAACCCGATCTCCAGGTGAAAGCGGCCGAAGCAAATGCGCTCTATCTGGTTATGACCCATAGCCACCAGCTCGATCTGGAGATCTGCGAGCGCGTGCTGCGCCGGGGTGATTTCGCTTACCTGGGCTTGATCGGATCGGAGACCAAGAGGGCGCGTTTCGTGCGGCGTTTGCGGATCAAGGGCGTCACCCGGGAGGCTGTGGACCGCATGACCTGCCCGATCGGCATTCCCGGGATCTCGGGCAAACATCCGGCGGAAATCGCCGCTTCGGTCTCGGCTCAGCTTTTGGTTGCCTGCGAGCGTGTCTCTGCGGCACAAAGGAGCCCTCGGGAGGAGGAACCCGGAGCAACGGATAAATCGCTGTTGCGGGGCTCGTGAACCGGTAAGACCGCATAAGCGGCGGCCGGCGTTCTTTGGGAGAGGTGGGAGCAAATGGTGCGAGAGACGGCATCGGGCGAGGGGACGGAGCCGGTGGTTCCAAGGCTCGAGCTCAGGGGGATCGAGAAGTCTTTTCCCGGCTGTAAGGCAAATGACGGCGTGGATCTGACAATCCTGCCGGGCGAGATCCATGCTCTTTTGGGGGAGAACGGCGCCGGCAAGAGCACTCTGGTCAAGATCATTTACGGCATTCTCCATGCCGATGCCGGAACCATCTCTTGGGAAGGCAAGGAAACCCACATCGCAGGCCCGAGCTTTGCCCGAAACCTGGGCATCGGGATGGTGTTTCAGCACTTTTCTCTGTTCGAAGCCCTGACGGTCGCGGAGAACATCGCGCTTGGTGTCGAAGGTGAACACGACATGCGCCGCCTGGAAGCCAGGATCGAGGAAGTCTCAGCGGCCTACGGCCTGCCGCTTGACCCGCGCCGCCATGTCCATAGCCTTTCGGTCGGTGAGCGCCAACGGATCGAGATTGTGCGCTGTCTGCTGCAGAACCCGCGGCTGCTGATCATGGACGAGCCGACCTCGGTGCTGACTCCGCAGGAGGTCGAGACGCTTTTCGGGACCTTGCGACGTCTTTCGTCCGAGGGCTGTTCAATTCTCTACATCAGCCACAAGCTGGACGAAATCAAACAGCTTTGCGACACCGCGACGGTGTTGCGGGGCGGTAAGTTCGTCGGTGACTGCGTGCCCAGCGAAGAGTCGGCCCAAAGCATGGCGCGGATGATGATCGGCGACGACGTCAAGGAGCCGAAGGCGGAAGGCAACGCCGAACCCGGTGAGGTGATGCTGTCGGTTGCCGATCTCTACCTCCAGAGTGAAGATCCCTTCGGGACCGACCTCAAGGCCGTCACCTTCGATGTGCATGCGGGCGAAATCTTCGGCATCGCGGGGATTGCCGGCAACGGTCAAAACGAGTTGCTGGCGGCGCTCAGCGGCGAGCAACTGGTCCCCGACAGTGCCGCCGTTGTGATCGCCGGTGAGGCGGCCGGGCGGCTCGGCCCGCGGCGCCGGCGCAAACTGGGATTGAGCTTCGTGCCCGAGGAACGTCACGGCCACGGGGCGGTGCCCGCCTTGCGCCTGACTGAAAACGCCTTTCTCAGTGCTCATCTAAGGGAAAAGCTGGTGCGCTGGGGCCTGATCGACTTCCCGAAGACCGCGGCTTACGCGCAGAAAATCTGTGAATCCTTCGATGTCCGGACTTCAGGGATCCATTCCGAGGCCAGCAGTCTCTCCGGCGGTAATCTTCAGAAGTTCATCATTGGCCGTGAAATCCTGCAGAGCCCGAGTCTCCTGATTGCTGCCCAGCCGACCTGGGGCGTGGACGCGGGCGCCGCGGCGGCGATCCATCAGGCCCTGATCGATCTGGCGGCATCAGGCGCCGCGGTCTTGGTGGTGTCTCAGGAGCTCGATGAGCTCTTTGCCATAAGCGACCGGATTGCGGTCATGTCCTCGGGGCATCTCTCGGCGGCGCGCCCGACCCGTGCAACAACACTGGAGGAGATCGGCTTGCTCATGGGCGGCGACGGAACCGCGGCCGGGGAGCCGATGACCCATGTTGCTTAAGCTGGAGCCGCGCGGCGAAACCTCCCGCGCAATGGTCTACCTGACGCCGCTGCTTGCGATCTTCCTGACCCTGATCATGGGCGCTGTCCTCTTCGCGCTTCTGGGGCATGATCCCTTGGAGGCCATGCACGCCTTTTTCATCGTGCCGGTTTCCAGCGCCTATGGCCTGGGAGAGCTTGGCGTGAAGGCCACGCCCCTGGTTCTCTGCGCCATCGGTCTTGCGATCGGCTTCCGGGCCAATGTCTGGAACATCGGGGCCGAGGGACAGTTAACCCTGGGCGCGATCTTCGGCGGCGGGCTGGCGCTCTGGTTCTATGACAGTGACAGCGTGTTGCTCCTGCCGGCGATGGCTCTGGCCGGGGCCTTGGGCGGCCTGGCCTGGGCGGCCATCCCCGCCTTCCTGAAGCTGCGCTTCAACGCCAACGAGATTCTGACCAGCCTGATGCTGACTTATGTGGCGACGCTGCTGCTGAGTCTGCTGGTCCATGGACCCTATCGCGACCCCGATGGATTTAACTTTCCCGAGTCCCGGCTTTTCGAGGATTCCGCTCTGCTGCCGGTGATGATCGAGGGAACGCGTCTGCATCTGGGCGCGGCGGTGGCCGTCTTTGTGGTGCTTGCGGCCTGGTTGATCCTGAGCCGTAGTTTTATCGGATTTCAGATCAAGGTCATCGGCCTGACCCCGGCGGCGGCGGGTTATGCGGGCTTTCGTCACAGCAACCTCGTATGGCTGACGCTTCTGACCGGCGGGGCGCTCGCAGGTCTTGCGGGCCTCTTCGAAGTGGCGGGCCCAATCGGACAGATCACGCCCGTGATCTCGCCGGGCTATGGCTTTACAGCGATTATCGTGGCCTTCGTCGGACGTCTTCATCCGATCGGCATTCTCGGTGCGGGGCTTTTGATCGCCCTATCCTATCTGGGCGGCGAGACGGTGCAGATCCAAATGGGCCTGCCGCAGGCGGTAACCGGCGTGTTTCAGGGTTTGCTTCTCTTCTTCCTGCTCGCCTGTGACGTCCTGATCCGCTACCGCATCCGCTGGACCCTCGGGACGCCGAAGGAAACCCGGAGGACGGCCGCATGATTGAGACGCTTGCAGCCATCCTGGTGACCGTCGTGACGGCCGCAACGCCTCTGGTGTTTGCGGCGACGGGTGAGCTGGTGACCGAGAAAGCGGGCGTGCTGAACCTGGGCGTCGAGGGCATGATGCTGGTCGGTGCGGTCAGCGGCTTCGCGGCGGCCATCGCGACCGGAAACCCGGCGATTGCGATCCTCGTGGCCATGATCGCCGGGGCTGTGATGGCATTTCTCTTCGGGGTTCTTACGCTTTCGTTGATGGCCAATCAGGTGGCCACCGGACTGGCGCTGACCATGTTCGGCGTCGGACTCTCGGCGCTGATCGGACAGGACTATGTGGGAACGCCCATCAAGGCATTGGCGAAGCTGGATATCCCGGTTTTATCGGATTTGCCGCTGATCGGCCCGGTTGTCTTCGGACAGGATTTCCTGGTTTATCTCTCGCTCGTCATGGTCGCCGGGGTGGCCTGGTTCCTGAAATCCACGCGGGCGGGATTGATCCTGCGCGCTACGGGCGAATCCCATGATGCCGCTCATGCGCTGGGATATTCCGTGATCGGGATCCGTTATCTTGCGGTGATGTTCGGCGGCGCCATGAGTGGTCTGGCGGGGGCTTACCTCTCGCTCGCCTATACACCGATGTGGGCCGAAAACATGTCGGCGGGCCGGGGCTGGATTGCCCTGGCGCTGGTGGTCTTCGCCACCTGGAAGCCTGGACGGGTTTTGGTGGGGGCCTACCTTTTCGGTGGTGTGACGATCCTTCAGCTTCATGCGCAGGGCGCAGGCTTTGCCGTTCCCTCGCAGGCGCTGTCTATGTTGCCGTATCTGGCGACGATTGTGGTTCTGGTGGTGATTTCTCGGGATTCCACCCGTATTCGGTTGAATGCACCGGCCTGTATTGGCAAGGTTTTCCATCCGGAGACATAAGCCCCGACAGCCTCGCGCAGGGGCAAACCTGAAAACCGCAAATAACTGAAGGGCGGAAACCAGGGTGAACTTGAAACAGGGAATGATGACAAGGAGTTATGAGATGATACAGGGAGTATTCAAGACACTCGGCGCCGCGGCGCTGGGGATGGCCGTGACGCTGGGCGCGGCCTCTGCCGAGCCGACCAAGGTCGGTTTTGTCTATGTCGGGCCGATCGGCGATCATGGCTGGACCTACCGCCATGACAAAGGCCGTCTGGCGATCGAAGAAGCCTTCGGTGACAAGGTCGAGACCAGCTATGTCGAGAGCGTGCCGGAAGGCGCCGACGCGGAGCGTGTTATCCGCCAGCTGGCCTCAACGGGTCACGATCTGATCTTCACCACCTCATTCGGGTACATGAACCCGACGGTCAAGGTCGCAAAACAGTTTCCGAACGTGAAGTTCGAGCACGCCACCGGCTACAAGCGTTCGGATAATGTCAGCACCTATGCGGCCCGCTTTTACGAAGGCCGCGTCATTGCCGGCATCCTCGCCGGCCGGATGACCAAGTCGAACGTGATCGGCTACATCGGCTCCTTCCCGATTCCGGAGGTTGTCCGTGGCATCAATGCCTTCACGCTTTCCATGCGCAAGATCAATCCTGATGCCGAGGTCAAGGTCGTGTGGGTGAACTCCTGGTACGATCCGGGCAAGGAAGGCGATGCAGCCAAAGCCCTCATTGATCAGGGTGCCGATATCATCGTTCAGCACACGGATTCCCCTGCGCCGATGCAGGTCGCGCAGGAGCGCGGTGTCTTTGCTGTCGGCCAGGCCTCCGACATGACGCAATTCGGTCCCAAGGCCCATCTGACCTCAATCATCGACGATTGGAACGGCTACTACGTCGAGCGGACGAAGGCTGTGATGGACGGTACCTGGTCGTCGGGAGACACCTGGGGCGGTCTGAACACCGGCATGCTTCGTATGGCAACGTATAATGAGGCTATCCCAGCTGAGGTCGTTGAAGAGGCCGAGGCGGCTCGCAAGGCGATTGAAGCGGGCAGCCTGCATCCCTTCGCAGGCCCGGTTCTCGATCAGGACGGCAAGGAGATGGTGGCGGCCGGGGCAGTTGCCGAAGACGGCATGCTGCTCTCCATGGACTGGTATGTTCAAGGCGTCCAGGGCAAGCTGCCCAAGTGATGTAACGGTTTCTGGCGGCAATCTCTCGTGATCGCTGCGTCCAGATAAAGGCACCCTCGCGGCAGTGGCTCGCGGGGGTGTTTTTTTTGCGCCCCTGTCCTATCTCAAAAGAACATCCCGCCTCAAAAAACGAGAAAGGCCGTGCTTTTGCACGGCCTTCTGGCAGCTGAAGCTTTTGCTTCGATGCCTCATCCCGATAACAGCGTTTATACCGCCGCGCTGTTGAGGTTTTGTTTCAATTCCATGTGATTACGGATAATTCGTCAGGATCGGGTGCGCAGGAGATCAGCGGCGGTAACACTGAAATTGCACGCACAGGGTCGTGCAGGTCATGATCGAGGTTCGGTGGGAAGTAATTAATCTAGGGCCGGCAGGACTCGAACCTGCGACAGCACCGTTATGAGCGGTGAGTTCTAACCAACTGAACTACGGCCCCAGATGTCTTGATCGATACACGCTCCCCGGCTGGCGTTCAAGCGGTAATCAATTGCCATCGCCTTTGAGGTGTTTCCTGCACGCAGGAAACGCCCCATGGTCAAATTCATCAGTTTCTGATTTTTGCGAAGCAGGGAACAATCCCCGAACAGCAACCGCTTGGGCCGGTGAGCGGAAGCCCGAAATGCGTTGTTTTTCGCCTGGGGCGATTCAGAGAATTACAACTAAAAAAAGAACCCCCACAACGGTGTTGAGGGGGTGCCCGAAAGCAAGTTGTACAGGGAGACTCAGGAAAACTGAGTGAGGCAAAGATAACCTCATATGGTTAACAATAGGTTAATGAAAGCTAAGAAAAAAAGCGAGCAAAAAATGCAGGCATCTATATTTTGTCATAACCGGCTCATTTAGGCGGCGGACACAAGAAACTACTGAGTCTGATCGATTCTTTGGGGATTACCTGCACTCATATTACTTTGTTTTTACGGAATTTTTTAGAATCCATCAGTTCCTGTTGCAAAAACTGAGAGCGCATCCCGCAGGTCTGGGAGGACCCGCTCAACCGCGGCCTCGCCTTCGGCGATAATCTCATCGGCGCGATGAAACTCGAAAAGTCCGATCTGTCCGAGCCGCGGCGTAATGTGCACATCAGGCGGCTCGCCCGCGAGTCTGGAGCGTGCAATACGGTCTTGGACGATATTCAGCGAAGAGATCATGACGCCGAACAGGCTGGGCTGGTTGGGCTCCCGCCGAAAGGTGCGTCTGGCCAGGGCGTCCAGCACGGAGCCGGATGACGCGGGCGCGTTTTCCTTCATCATCTCGAGCAGATCGAAGCCGGCCACGGTGGGGATTTTGCCGCCGGGTTGGCGCGACTTACCGATGATGTCGGCATTCAGGTTGACCGCAATGATCATCTGCGCGCCCATCGCCTGACAGACTGAAACCGGAACCGGATTCACCAGAGCGCCGTCGACAACCCAGCGGTCATTCACCAACATGGGTTGGAACACGCCCGGCAGAGAGAAGGAGGCACGGACAGCCTCGACCAGAGTGCCTTCGCGCAACCAGACTTCATGACCTGTGACGAGATCTGTTGCCACGGCCACGAAAGGCATTTCGTAGTCTTCGAAGGCGGCATCGCCGAGGTGTTTCTGCATAACCTCAACAAGATGCCGTCCGCCGATCAAACCGCCGCTGCTGACCTTGAAATCCATGTAGGACAGCATGCGCAGCTTGGTGATGGAGCGCGCCCAGTCTTCAAGGGTGTCGAGCTCGTCGGTCAAATAAGAGGCGCCGACGACGGCGCCGATCGAGGTGCCCGAGATAATATCGGGTTTGATTCCACAGCGTGCCAGGGCTCTGATGACCCCGATGTGGGCCCAACCACGTGCCACGCCGCTTCCTAGAGCAAGACCTATGCGCGGGCGCCAGTTTTGTTCGGAATCATGTGACACAAACTGTCCTCTCTCCTCATGGACCTAATCATCGACTGAACAGCGCACAAGATCGGTAACGATCAGTTGTTTGTCGCCTTCAGCCCTGGCTCATAAGTATAGCGCGCAGATATTAACCAAAAGTCGACCGCTCCATCTGTGTAAAACAGCTGTACCCGGTCAGGGCGGTTTTATTGCGAGCTACAACTGCGGCTCTGTGTTCTTGGGTGTGCTGCGGCTCAACTTGCTCTGAAAGCTTCGGGATGGTGTCGTCACAGGCTGATCCGGGTTCCGGAGGTTTCCTGGAGTCTTTCTGTCTCGCGCCGGACACGGTTCGTCTTCCGATCCAGCAAACGGCTGCAGCCTGGACCTGTTTCGGGAGTAATTGCGCCCAGGCAGGCAATGGGGTAAAACCCGCGCCCGTAACCCTGTTTCTCAGTCTTCTGGCGCCCTCGGCAAGCTGGCGCTGGCGCTGTATTCGTTGTTGTCAAAGCTCCCTTTCCTGTCAAAGGGCGCGCAGTCCGGAGTGCTTCATGGCCGCCTACCAATACATCTATCACATGGACCGGGTTTCAAAGACCTTTCCCGGCGGCAAACAGGTGCTCAAAGATGTCCGGCTAAATTTTTTGCCGGGCGCGAAAATCGGTGTCCTTGGCCTCAACGGCTCGGGTAAGTCGACCCTGATGAAAATCATGGCCGGCCTCGATCAGGACATTAACGGCGAGGCCTGGGCTGCCGAGGGCGTGAAGGTCGGTTATCTGCAGCAGGAACCGGAACTGGACGCTTCCAAAGATGTCGCCGGCAATGTCTTCGAAGGTGTGGCCGAGACCAAAGACCTGCTGGACCGTTTCGAGGCGGTGAATCTGAAGTTCGCTGAGGTCGATCCGGATGAAATGGATGACCTGCTGGCCGAGCAGGCGGAGCTGCAGGAAAAGATCGACGCGGCCGATGCCTGGGACCTGGACCGTCAGGTCGAAATCGCCATGGACGCGTTGCGCTGTCCGCCGGGCGATGCCGATGTCACCAAGCTCTCCGGCGGTGAGCGCCGCCGGGTTGCGCTCTGCCGGCTTTTGCTGCAGCACCCCGACATGCTGCTGCTCGACGAACCGACCAACCACCTGGACGCGGAGTCCGTAGCCTGGCTGGAGCGCTTTCTTGAAGAGTACAGCGGTACGGTCGTGGCGGTCACCCATGACCGTTACTTCCTGGACAATGTCGCGGGATGGATCCTGGAGCTGGACCGGGGGCAGGGGCTGCCTTTCGAAGGCAACTATTCAAGCTGGCTGGAACAGAAACAGTCCCGTTTGGCGCAGGAGGAAAAATCCGAGTCCGCCCGTCAGAAAGTCCTCTCACAGGAGCTCGAGTGGGTGCGGCAGGGGCCAAAGGGACGACAGGCAAAGTCCAAGGCACGCCTCCAGGCCTACGACACCCTGTTGTCCGAAGCCGCCAACAAGGCCCCCGAACCCGGCCAGATCAAGATCCCGCCGGGACCGCGTCTTGGCGATGTCGTCATCGATGCGGTCGGCGTGACCAAAGCCTTCGGTGACAAGCTGCTGATGGAGGACGTGAACTTCAAAATCCCGAAAGGCGCGATCGTCGGCATTATCGGTCCGAACGGCGCGGGCAAAACGACTCTTTTCCGGATGATCACCGGCCAGGAAACGCCGGACAGCGGGAGCATGACGGTCGGTGAAACGGTCAAACTCGGCTATGTTGATCAGAGCCGCGAGTCGCTTGAAGCGGGCAAGACGGTCTGGGAAGAGATTTCCGGCGGTCACGATGTGATCGAGATCGGCAAGCACACGATGGCGTCACGGGCCTACGTGGGGGCGTTCAACTTCAAAAGCGCGGATCAGCAGAAAAAAGTCGGCCAGCTCTCGGGCGGTGAACGTAACCGCGTTCACATGGCAAAGATGTTGAAGCGGGACGCCAATGTTCTGCTGCTCGACGAACCGACCAACGATCTGGATGTCGATACCTTGCGCTCTCTGGAAGAGGCGCTGCTGGAGTTCGCCGGCTGCGCGCTGATCACCAGTCATGATCGCTGGTTCCTGGATCGTATCGCCACCCATATCCTCGCGTTCGAGGGCAACAGCCAGGTGGTGTGGTTCGAGGGCAATTACGAAGACTATGAAGCCGACCGCAAGCGCCGCCTGGGGGCCGAAGCCGACCAGCCGCACCGGATCAAGTACAAGCCTCTGACCCGCTAGAGCGTGTCAGGTTTTGACTGAAGCATATCCTGCGTTTTCCAGATAGTTTGCACATTCGTGCGGTGGGATTGTCTTGGTGAGGCTTCCCAGATGACGCCATGTGTCTTCCATGTTGCGTTTCTGTGCCATCCGCATCCAGTGCTTGATCTTGGCGAAGGCCTGTTCGATCATTGCCCGGCAGGTGTATGCGAAGCATGCACCGAGAGGTGGGGTTGAGATCCGGCGAGTATGGCGGCAGGAACCATAACCGGGCATCGGCCGCCCGGATGGTCTGGCGGACTGCCTTTGCCTTGTGGCTTCCCAGGTTGTCGAGAACAACGATATCACCAGGCTTGAGCGTGGCAACGAGCTGCTGGTCGATCCAGGCGCGCAAGCATTGTCCATTGATCGGACCGTCAAATACGCAAGGGGCGTCCAGACGGTCGCAACGCAGGGCCGCGATGAAGGTCATGGTACGCCAGTGGCCATGCGGCGCGTAGCCTTTGAGCCGCTTGCCTCTTGCGCCCCAGCCGCGCAGTGGCGCCATGTTGGTCTTGATCCATGTCTCATCCACGAAAACCAGCCGGGAGGGATCGAGATCAGCCATAAAACCCTTCCAGCGTCGCCGTTTGCGGGTGATGTCGGCGCGCGCCTGTTCAATGGCGAACAGGCTTTTTTTTGAAGCTCAAGCCCTCACGGCGAAGAAAGCGCCACACGCTGTCATGCGATACCTTAACACCGCGCGCCGCAAGCAAGCCCTGCAGGCCGCGGGTCGTGACATGCGAGGACTGGCGGATCTGCTCGACAATGAAATCCCGGTGCGGCTCCAGAACAAAGGGCCGGAAACCGCCTATCTTGTCTGGTGTCACGCTGCCCGTCACGCGCCAGCGCTGCGAACACTTCACAACAGATGAAACCGATACGCCGAACCGTGCCGCAACCATCCGGCAGCTCTCGCCTGCCTCTATAGCCGCAACAACCCGCTCACGAAGATCATTCGAATAGGCCTTGGTCATGCGTGCTGGCCTCCTAAACCCAGCATGCAGTTTGAATCATAAATCAGATGAAAAGGGAATCACCATGCGATTCAATGAAAACCGGACATGCTCTAGATCAGATCAAGTTTAGATGGAAGCGCCGAAGGCGATCACCTGTGCTTGTAAATCTGATCTGACTTTATGATTTAGAACGGATTCACATATTTTGGCGAAACCACAAGGTGGTTCCGTCAAAATATGATCCGGTCTGGTATCCTGAAGCTCGACAGACCCTAAGCCGGGTCTGCCCTCGAGCCCAAGTCTGTGTCGGTGAGGACCGAGTAGTCGTCCGTGGCCTGCTCCTTGGCTATCAGACCAAGGATCCACTCCCGAAACGCGGCGACGTTCGGGGTCTGCAGTTTCTCTTCCGCGGCGACCAGATAGTAACCGAAACGGGTGCGGTAGCTGATGTCGAACAGCTTTACCAACCGCCCTGCAGCCAGATCGTCCGCCGCCAGAAGGCTTGTGGCCAGTGTGATCCCCTGTCCCTGAATTGCGGCCAACACGGCAAAGTCTTCATACCCGACGATCAGTGCCGTCTTTTGCCGAGTTCTTTCGATGCCTGCCGCGTGAAACCACTGCTCCCAGGAGAGATTGTATCTTGAAGGTTCCGATGGCCGGTGAATGAGCGTGTGGTGCGCCAGGTCTTCAGGGGTCTCCAACGGCAGCTTACCCTTGCGGAGTTCCGGGCTGCAGACCGCGATGATCTCCTGATTCGGATAGAGCGTATCGACTTCGACGTCCGGAAACTGACCTGCTCCGAAGCGGATCGCAACATCGACATCGCCGTTGTGGAGGTCCGCCAATGCATGACTGGGGTCGATGCGAATGGCGATCTCCGGGTAGAGTGCGCGGAAGTTCTCAAGGCGGGGCATCAGCCATTTGGTCGCGAAGCTCGGTTCGACCGAGACGACAAGAGGGATCTCTTTGTCGCGGCGCCGAAAATCCGAGACGGTCGTCGTCAGGCGCCGGAAGCCAGCCGTCAGGCCGGGCAGCAGCAAATCCCCCTCGCGCGTCAGCTCCACCGTCCGGTTAAGCCGATGAAACAGCTTGCTGCCGAGGCTCCCCTCGAGCCCTGAAACCAGGTGGCCGATCGCGCTTGGGCTGACGTTGAGTTCCTCAGCGGCGGCTTTGAAGCTCAAGTGCCGCCCCGCTGCCTCGAAGGCCCTGAGCGCATTCAAGGACGGCATCGGAGCCTCTGGCTTGCCGGGACTCTCTTCAGTGGAGATTTTCTCGTCTTGAATGGAAATCATATCGTTTGTGGAATTCCTGCTCTGCCTCATTTTATAGAGAGTGAACCAATTTTAGACTCAAGGATAGACGAGAAATTTTCAGATGATTACCTTATCAGAATTCTCCCGCTCGGCGGAGTCAGCCCGCGCCAGCCGTCTGATTTACGAGGACATGGCTTTTGTCGCTCACATCAGCGAACTGGAGCGTGTCGCCCCAATTGCAGACTGCGTGACTGAAGACCGGTCCCAGCCGCAGTTTGAGGCCGCGGGGCAGCGTTGCGCCAGCGGGTTCAGGAGGTTTACCGAACGGCTGTTGGGTATTTTCTTACCAAACACGCCTGCATCCGCGAAGTAGTCCCGGCGCTACTGCAAGCGCTTTGACTAGCAGTGCTGGATCTGAGGCCGGTCGTTACCCAGGTTGGGAACTCCTATTCTTTGACGGTCCGGACGACAAAATTATGTTTTCTGGCAAGGAGTTAGGAATGGAGCGATGCCGTAGCATCGTGCTTAGCCAGAATTGGACTGACGACACGACGCTGCCCAGAACGTGGTTCCCAGAACTCATAATCTTGCCGCCCCTTTGGGGTCGTGTTTTGCCTGGTTTTAGGGGCGTCGAACCCTCTCACCGGGCCTACAGGCCCGCTTTCGAGGCCTCTCCTGCCTAAAACCAGGCAAAATACGATCAAGGCCATCAAGGAATAGGAGTCCTCAACCTAGTGTGATGTTTCTGAAGTTCGCCGCATAATCTGCGGCGAGTTTTAGAGACTGAATCACACTAGATTCAATGAGGTAGTGTCCCGTTGAATCTGAAATTCAATGAAGTGAATTTCAGATTCGGGATACTAGTCTTCCCTGATACGTCATATCCTCGTGTGGTCGAGGTTACCGGACTTGTTTTTACCCGCCCGCCGGTTAATAACGGCTGATAGGTTGTTTGGCGGATAGAGGGTGATCATGACGATACAGAGTGGACGTAACTTCCTGCACACGCCGGGACCCACGAATATTCCCGACCGCGTGCTCCGCGCGATGATGCGTCCAGCCGTCGATTTGAATGACGCCGACTTCATGGCCATGGCCCTGAGTTGTTTTGGCGACCTCCAGAAGGTCTTCGAGACCGAGAGCAATGTCTACATCTATGCCGCCAACGGACACGGAGCCTGGGAAGCGGCCCTGGTAAATGTGCTCTCGGCCGGCGATTGCGTATTGGTGCCGGAGACCGGACATTTCTCCTTTAACTGGTCGGTTATGGCGGAGTCACTTGGTCTGGAGGTGGATTACGTCGAGGCGGACTGGCGGCGGGCGATCGACCCTGACTTGGTCGCGGAGCGGCTGCGCGCCGACAGCGAGCACCGTATCAAGGCGGTACTGATGGTGCATACCGATACTGCGACGTCGGTGACCAGCAGTATTCCCGCCATCCGCAAAGCGCTTGATGATGCCGGACATCCGGCGCTGCTGCTGGTCGATACCATCGCCGCTTTGGCGACCGTTCCCTTCAAGTTCGATGAATGGGGCATCGATGTCGCGGTTGCGGCCTCTCAGAAGGGGCTTATGCAGCCCCCCGGCCTGGCCTTCAATGCTGTAAGCCAGAAGGCGTTGCAGATGTCAGAAAAGGCGACACTGCCGCGCAACTATTGGGATTGGCGCCGCCGGCACGGCCGGGAGTTTTACTCGCATTTCTGCGGAACGGCGCCGGTGCATCAGCTTTTTGCCCTGCGCGAAGCGCTCGATATGGTGCATGAAGAGGGGTTGGATGCCATTATTGCCCGCCATCAGCGTCTTGCCGGCGCGGTGCGCAGTGCGGTTGAGGTTTGGTGCAAGGAGGGCGCGCTCTCGTTCAACGTGACAGCCGCGGAGGAACGGGCGAATTCCGTTACGACCATCCTGGTCGACGAAGCTTACGATGCGACAGCACTTCGAGAGACCTGCTCGTCTCGGTTCAATGTGTCGCTGGGTGCCGGTTATGGCCGCTTACAGGGCCGGGCTTTCCGGATCGGCCACATGGGGTATCTCAACGAACCCATGATCTTAGGCGCGATCGCCAGTGTTGAGACCTGTCTGGCACTTTGCGGAGTCCCGCACGGCACCGGCGGCACCCAGGCCGCTATCGCGTCGCTATCTGGAAGTGAGAGTTAAGCGGGCCGGGAGTCGGTCCGCTGGCTTATTTGGGGGCGAAGGCGCCGGCCTTGACTTTGCGCGCCAGGAGCTGGGTCAGTTTTTTTACGTCGCCGCTGTTGTTCTTGAGGAACGACGCATATTCCGACTGATAGGTGATCCGCAGGCTGATGCCCTCGGCCTTCACATCCGAAACCATGAAGGCGCCACCCTTTTCGCGGATACGCCACAAAACGGTCGCATCGGACCCGGTTGGCTGACCGACGCGTGAGACAACGGTGCTGAATTCCGGTCGCTTGGCATCCGCGCGAACCGCTTCGACATTGAAAGTCTGGGTCGCGTAGTCATCAAAGAGCGGCAGGAACCGCTGAACCAGGACGTCTTCGAAGACCGCCAGAAAGGCTTTCCGGTCTTCGTCAGAGGTTCCGCGCCAGTATCGGCCGATTACAAATTTGCCGATATCCTCGACTTCGAAGTTGCCATTTAAGAGGGTCCGGAAGCGTTGTTCCTTGAGTGCTTCATCCCCATTGGCCGCCGTAAGTTGCTGAACCGCGTTATCTTTGAGCTCAGTGACAAAGGCACCTGCGTCGCCCGCCGCCGCGCGAACGGGCATGTACAAAACGAAGGCGCTCAGAGCAATGGCTGCACTGACACCTGACAATATTTGGCGTTTCGAAAACAGCATCGGCTTATTCGCTCAAGGGGACGCTACGCGGGACGAGCAAGCCGAGCTGCTCGTTTTCGCGCGGCAGAGAAGTCAGGCCTGGACGAAGGAAATCGTCCTCTTCAACGCCGTTGGTGATTTCACTCTCACGGCGTTGGCGATACAGCGAGCGGACTCTTGCATAATAGTCGATCGAGTCGCGCTTAATATCCTCGACCAGCTCGATATTCCGGGAGCGCGTATCCACGCTGGAGAGCGCCCGGCGGCCGATTGCGGCTTCGGAGGATAGAATGTAGGTCAGCGGATCCAGGAGGCTGTCCACAACCAAGCCCGCGCCATCGCGAACGTTGGAGGGGCCAAGGAAGGGAAGAACCAAGTAGAAGCCTTCACCGGTCCCGTAGGTCGCGAGGGTCTGGCCAAAGTCTTCGTCGTGATACTCGTATCCCATATCGTCGGCGACATCGAATAAACCCGCCAAACCGATGGTCGAATTGACGAAGAAGCGAGTCGTCGTGGACTCCGCCCGCTCCCACTCGCCTTGCAGCAAATCGTTCGCAAGGATCACAGGAGACGAGATATTGCGCATGAAGTTCCGGACCGAATCCCGGACTTCCTCAGGCAACACAAAGCGATAGAGTGCCGAGGCCGGCTGGAACAGGGTCACGTCGACGGCATCGTTGAAGGCGAATACGAAGCGGTTCAGCAATTCTATGGGATCATTGTCGGAGACCTCCGACGCGCCGGCCGACCCATCGGCCTGCGCCCACTGATCATCAGGGCCTTGGGACGTACTGGCACACCCAGAGACGATCAGCACAATGGCCAATGCTCTCAGCACCTTGCCCGAAACGTGAGAGAAGAACAGTCCAAACAACTGTGAAACCACGATATACCGCCCTAACTTCAAATCCAAATAGCAGAAGCAACAGCCTCTCTTTGCCCGGGTGCATGATGATCCGGACAGTTTTACGATTAGTTTACAGGTCGGCGACAAATCGCGGGATTAGCGCAAAAAATTTCCGACTCCACCAATCTGAGGTCGTTCTTCTTTCGTTTGCTTGTGAAAAACTGCGTATCACACCGAGGCGCGGAACGCTAGTGGTGACAAAATCTCAACTGGCGTCAATTTGCACTATTGTTGCATTTTTGCAGCAGTCTCTCACAAAACATTAACCAGGATTTCCGCCAGCCGCCACTTCACGTTTCAGAAGACGTTTATAGAGCGGCACCATGACGATCGGCAGCATGTACATGGGCAACTGAGCGATCGCGAAGTACAGGAGGACATCCGCGTCTCGCTCCGCGGGAAGAGCCGCGAGCATCAGCCCCATATTGCAGTTGCCGCTCAACAATCCAACGCTCAACGCCTTGCGCAACCCAAGCCAGGAAAAAGCCGCGATACCAAGCAGTTGCAGGACCGGATTGGCAACAAAGGCGGCAAATGTCCAGAGCGCGACGGTTTTTGGGCGCTCAAAGATGGCGTCTGTCACGCCGGCCATAATGGCGATTGCGAATATCAGCATGATCGTGACGACAATCCCGTCCAGCAGCTGAGCGCGGGATGCCAGATCCGCAGGGGTCACGAAACGGCGCACAATCAAGGCGCCGACGAAGGCGATAATCACGACCAGCCCGAGTCGAAGCATAAAATCGCCAAGGCCGATATCCAGCTGTATGCCCAGAAGCTGGAGGGCCAGGGGTGGGACTGTAAGGGGGGTTAAGAGGGTTGCCAACAATGCGCCGACCACGACCAACGCGCCATCGAGTTTTAGAATCATGGCGATCGAGGCTGAGCCGAGGATGGGCGGTGCAGCCGCCATCAGGATGATGGCGGCATTGAGGGATGCCGGGGCTGGAATCGCTTTCAGCAGGAACCAGGTCACGATCGGGCAGAACAGCAGCAGCCAAACGATTAAGGCGGCCGCAACGCCGGGGCGACGGATATAGCGGCTCATTGCGGTCCAATCGACACGCAGAAGGGCTGCAAACAAGAGCATCACAACAGAGGGCGCCAGCAAGGGGCGGAAAAGATCTGCCAGTCCCGGCAGCGCAAGACCAATGAAGACGCCGACAAAAAGAAACTGTGTCGCATGGCGCCCCATAGCTGTGAGGAGCCACACCATTACGTCTCGACCATAGATGCAATTCCCGACAGATGAGGGAGGCAGACGCTAACCGCTTTGTTGCTGTTAGCCAATGGACTATCTTGCCACCAATCCATACTGAGGATGCGGCTTTACCTCGTCGAGCCGCAGGTATCCGCCTCGATCCGGGAGCGTCACAGCTGATTCAGGAGCGGGAAATTGGGAGAGTTACGGATGGAAATTGAGGCGCCTTTCGATCAGCATCGCACCGAGGTGTTGCCGGAATGGATCGATGTAAACGGTCATATGAACGTTGCTTACTATGTTTTGGCCTTTGACCACGCGACGGACCTTTTCTTCGACTATATCGGCCTGGACGACGCTTATCGTGAGCAAACCGGGGGATCGACCTTTGCGGTGGAATCCTATGTGACCTACCAACGCGAAGTGATGCTGGGCGATCCGCTGCGCATAACGACGCAGTTACTTGCATACGACCCAAAACGGCTTCATTTCTTCCATCAGATGTACCACGCAACGGAGGGCTATCTTGCTGCAACGTCGGAGTGGCTGAATCTGCACGTTGACCTCAATATCCGGCGCGTCGCACCCATGCCGGAGCCGGTTCAGAAGAGACTCGCGGCAATTTGGGCAAAACATGAGACGCTGGACATTCCCAAGGAAGCCGGGCGGTCGGTTCGCAGGATCGAAATGCCGCAGTAAACTGTTTGTTTGCCCGGTAATAGACGATTGAAGTTGCGTTTTTTTACTTTTGCCATTGCCGATCCGGCGAAGATGTCCAAATCTATGCAGATGAAATCCAATCCAATGCTGAAACTGGTGGTTTTTTCCTGCCTGTTTTTCACCCCCGCAATCGCGCAAGCCGCTTGCACCGACCCTCCGGAGCCGGGTGTAGACTGGCGGCGCTGTCTGTTCAATGGGGATAGTTTTAACGGCGTAGACCTTCAGAACTCCCGTATCAGGGACGCAAGTTTTTTTCGCGCCGAGCTCATCGAGAGCAATCTGACGGGGGCTGACGCCTTCCGCGCGAAGTTCGTGAATGCCGTTATGACCGGCGTCCGGTTCGACTCGGCCAAGCTCTCAGAAGCCGATTTTACCAAGGCGGATCTGAGCAACGCCTCCTTCGTCGGTAGCGATATGAGGCGGGCAAAGCTAAATCGCTCAAATCTGCGCGGGGCAGATCTGACGAACGCAAGGCTTCAGGGTGCGGATTTGACACGCGCCGATCTTTCAGGCGCCACCTGGACCTCGGGAACCAAGGTCTGCGCTGAGGGCTCGATCGGCCGCTGCAACTAAGCTCTGCTCTGCCTGGGAGCCAAGTCCAAAGCCACGGGGCGGCGGGAGGATTTATGTGATCTTAGGCTTCAGAAGCCAAGTTCTCCAGGGCTTGGCCCTTGATGCGGTAGGGCAGCCACTCCTCGTTATGCTGAAAGCCCAGCTTCTGATAAAAGCCTCGGGCCGGGTTCCAATCGAGAACCGAGAGCTCCAAGCGGGCGCAGTCACGTTCCAAAGCCAGCCGTGCAAGCGCGCGGATGAGCCCACGGCCGGCCCCAAGTTTTCGGGCTTCTTCGACAACAAAAAGATCTTCCAGATAGAGTCCCCTGCGGCCCTCGAAGGTCGAGTAGCTGTAAAAGAAAAGTGCGAAGCCCACCGCTTTTCCGGCATGCTCGGCTATCAGGCACTCAAAACGCGGCTGAGCTCCGAATCCATCCCTTAGAAGATCTGTTTCCGTGGCTTTGACCTGATCACTGAGGTTTTCGAATGCCGCCAGCCCCTTGATGAGTCGAAGGATCGTCGAGACATCCTCCGCGGTCGCCAATCGTACACTGGGTTCCGGCATCGCTTTTTGTCCTCTGATGAATTGGGTCGTTTCTGTCCGGCCAGATTCGGCCTAACGGATTCCTGCCGCAGACTAGATCAGATCAAGTTTAGATGGAATCGCCGAAGGCGATCACTCGAGATTGTGAGCCTGATCTAACCGTAAGATTTAGAACGGATTCACATATTTCGGTCGAGAACCCATAATCATGAATTCTCGACCTGGGCGAAACCACAAAGTGGTTCCGCGAAAAAATGATCCGGTCTAGCGCGGAACTTACACCGGCTCACGCATTTCGCGTTCGATCCGAGATAACATTTACCTCGTCGATAGAGCTTTTGCGTGGAGGGCAAATTTTCGTGTCATGGCAACAGGGCCTTAACGCGCCTTCCATTATGGTTTATACGGCATTGGAGCAAGGACAGCCCTATGGCCGAAGTAGAGCCGACGAAAATCTCCATTGGAACGACTGTCAGTTCTCTGAAAAGGTTTGGCAGGAACGATCAGGTCATCCTTTCCGTGTTGGCGCTGGTGATTGGTGTTGCCGCAGGCCTGGCGGAAACGGTCTTTCGGACCGCCATCGCCCTGGTGCAGGAACTTGGTTACGGTTTTTCGAGTGAGAAGGTTGCCAGCCTCGCCGCCGAGCTGCCCTGGTGGCAATTGCTTCTGGTGCCCACGGTCGGTGGCCTGCTGATCGGTTGTTTCATTCACTTTTTTATGCCGGACCGCCGTCCTCAGGGCGTTGCCCAGGTTATCGAGTCCTCCGCATTGCATGGCGGGCGGATGTCGCTGACTTTGGGGATCAAGGCCGCCCTGGTCAGTGCCGCTTCAATCGGTGTCGGCGCGTCCGTCGGACGTGAGGGCCCGATCGTTCATCTCGGTGCAAGCCTGGGGGCATGGGTCTCGAAGCGTCTGCACCTGGGACGTTCACTCTCCCGCACATTGCTGGGCTGCGGCGTTGCCGCGGCCGTTGCTGCATCCTTCAATGCACCGATCGCGGGGACTTTCTTTGCCTTGGAAGTGGTGGTCGGGCATTACGCGATTTCGGCTTTCGCGCCAATTGTCATCGCCTCTGTGGCTGGCACGATCGTCAGCCGAATACAGTATGGCGATTTTCCTGCATTCATTCTGCCCGATACCTGGACCATTGTTTCCTTTTGGGAGTTTCCGGCCTTCGCCCTGCTGGGGGTGGTCTCCGCGCTGGCGGCGGTCCTCTTCATGCGTTCGGTGATGTTCACGGAAGACGTCGTCGAGCGGATTGGTATTCCCCCCTGGGCCCAGCCAGCCGCGGGCGGTCTGGTCGTTGGGGTCATTGCTCTCGGCTTTCCGCAGGTGCTCGGCGTCGGCTATGAAGCGACCGACGCGGCTCTGTCGGCGAGATATGAACTCTGGCTTTTGATTGCGCTTGTGGTGACCAAGACGGCGGCGACGGCGGTCTCGCTCGGCTGCCGGTTTGGCGGCGGTGTCTTCTCGCCCTCGCTGTTCATCGGCGCGATGGTAGGCGGGGCTTTCGGTATCATCGCCACGTCGGCTTTTCCCGAACTCTCGTCTGGTCACGGGGCCTATACCATGATCGGGATGGGGGCGGTCGCAGGCGCGGTGCTCGGCGCGCCGATTTCCACGATCCTGATGATTTTTGAGCTGACCAACGACTACACTCTGACGATCGGGGTGATGGTTGCAACGGCTGTTGCCAGCATCATCACACACCAGACCTTTGGCCGGTCTTTCTTCGCCTGGCAACTTGAACGGCGCGGCGTCGTCATCAAAGGGGGTCAGGAGCTCGGCCTGTTGCGGTCGATCAAGGTGGGAAGCGTGCTCGACGGCACCTACGAGACCGTCAATCCGGAAACAGATCTTCAGACCGTGCGCGAACGTCTTCAGGAGGCGCCCTGGGGGGAGCTTTTCGTGATTGACGAAAAGGGCGCGCTGGTTGGCACCATCACCTTTTCGGACCTGCATGAAGCGGCTTTTGATACCTGCCATGATGCCGAGTGGACGGCGATCAACGTGGCACGCGAGCATCCGGTGGTTCTCAAGCGGGACGACGACCTCGAGACCGCGGTCAAGGTTTACGGTTCGACGGGTGAAGTGCATGTGCCGATTGTTGAGGACGGGATCTCAATGATCATGTGCGGCGTTGCGCACGAGCACGAGGTCATGTTGGCCTACCACCGGGCTTTGGACCAGGCCCGGGCAGAAGAGCGCGGCGAGGCGTAAGTGCCTTTCGGACTGTACTAATCCTCCAAGAGATATCCGCCGCTGCGGCCTTCGAGCGGTTCCGTGCCGACGATCTTTGCGATGGACTCGTTTGCAGAGACGTATTTGTGGCTTTTGCGCGAGAGCAGAAGACCGTTGGTTCCGGCCAGGATTGCCTGCCGGCCTTCCAGAGGGTTCTCAGCGGTAGGATCGATCAGCCAGGCCACGATATCGCTTTTCTTGAGCTGATCGCCTGGCGCTGCCTCGTAAGATAGCAGGCCGGCTGCAGGCGTGCGAACGACCTGGGTTGCGGCAAGGTCCGTCGCTTCACAGAGCGGTTCCGGTATGGACGGCCGGGCGCCCTCCGCAAGAATGAAACCCCGATGATACAGGAAGTTGGCGAGTGCCGTTGCATCCTGACGGCCAAGCTCATCCGACACGTCGGCGCGCCCGCGCAGCTCAACAGTTACTGCCAGGCAGGCGGGATCAATCGGATGTTCCGGAAAGCGTTTCGCCAGCCTGACCCAGGGCGTCGAAAAAGCTTCATCGAAAGACGCACCGCCCGAATCCTCAGCCGTCAACGCGGCTCTGCATCCGAGCTCGGCGACCAGATCGCTGGCGTCGGGCCAGTGTTGTGGCAGCAGGAAGATGTGCATCAGGGAATCGTCGTCGCAATGCAGATCAAGCACGAAGTCGGCGTCGGCGGCTTCACGCGCCAAGGCAAAGCGCAGGCTCTCCATGCTATCCCGGGGCTCATGGTCGTTAAGCGCCTGCCGGAACAGGGCTCGTATTATCGCTGTGTTCTCTTCAGCGTCGCCGGTCAGCTCGTTTTTCAGCCGCTCCAACGCCTCTTCACCCAGCAGCGAAAGTAAATCCGGCCAGCTGCGATTGAAGTTGCCGTCGCCGTTCAGGGCATAGCGGCCGAGCTGGATCTGGTTGACGATCTGTCCAAGCCCGATGGGGTTGGCATAGGGAACCAGAACGATTTCGCCGCGGAGCCTGCCGGCACGATCGGCTTCATCCAGTATCGGTATGAGATGGTGCAGCACCATCATCCCCGGCGTTTCGTCGGCATGCAGAGATGCCTGCAGATAGATCTTGGGTCCGTTTCCTGCTGTTCCGAAGCGATGCAGCATTAACTCCTGGCGGGTTCCCGGTGCTGTGCCCTTGAGCGCGATCCGTTCGATCTTTCTTGCCATCTTTACCTGTATCCAAACTCGGTTACACAAAGCGCGCTCCTGGGGCAGCCCCCGAAGCGCGTTGCCAGAAAGGTAGCGCGTCTCACCTCATGTTGTCGAAGTCCTAAAGACATTATTCTCGTCACATCTGCTTTTGGGGCTGAGGTCTCGGAAGGGCTGGGGTATAAACGGCGGATCATGATTGAAACCGACTCCGCATCCGCTCCTTCGGCGACAGCTCTTGCCGATCAAAACCCCCGCTATCCCTATCTGGAGGGCCTCAACGAGGCGCAGCGGGAAGCCGTTGAGACGCTCGAGGGCGCTGTGCTCATGCTGGCAGGCGCAGGCACGGGTAAAACACGGGCGCTCACCACGCGCCTCGGACACCTGCTGAACACCAGGACAGCCTTCCCGGGCCAGATCCTGGCCGTGACCTTCACCAATCGCGCGGCTCAGGAGATGAAGGAGCGGGTCGCGGCTCTGGTGGGGCAGCCGGTCGATGCCTGGTGGCTGGGCACTTTCCACTCGATTGCCGCCAAGATGCTGCGGATCAATGCCGAGCGGGTCGGGTTGCAGCCCAATTTCTCGATCCTCGATACCGATGACCAGTTACGCCTGATCAAGCAGCTGCTGCAGGCGGCGGGCATCGACGACAAGAAATCTCCCGCCCGGACGGTCCTGGCGGTCATTCAGCGCTGGAAGGACCGGGGGCTTCTGCCGGATAAGGTTTCCGGTGGCGAGGCCGGCGATCTGGCAAACGGGCGGCTCGTTGAACTCTACAAGGACTATCAGGAGCGTCTGCGAACCCTGAATGCCTGCGATTTCGGCGATCTGCTGCTGCATTGCCTGACCCTTTTCCAAAACCATCCCGATGTGCTGGCGGGCTATCACCAGCGGTTCAAGTTCATCCTGGTCGACGAGTATCAGGATACCAACGTTGCACAGTATCTCTGGCTGCGGCTTTTGGCGCAGGGGCATAAGAACCTCTGCTGCGTCGGCGACGACGACCAGTCGATCTATGGCTGGCGTGGTGCCGAGGTCGGGAATATTTTAAAGTTCGAACAGGATTTTCCGGGCGCAAAGGTGATCCGGCTTGAGCGTAACTACCGCTCGACGGGGAACATCCTGGGGGCGGCGTCGAGCCTGATCGCGCACAACGAAGGCCGGCTCGGCAAGACCCTCTGGACCGATGATGATGACGGAGAGTTGCTGCGGGTACGCGGTCTTTGGGACGGCGAGGCTGAAGCCCGTTTCGTTGGTGAGGAGATCGAGGACGCGCAGCGGCGCGGCCAAAACCTCAGTCAGATCGCGATTCTGGTCCGCACCGGTGCCCAAACCCGCGAGTTTGAGGAACGCTTTATTACTCTAGGGCTGCCTTACAGGGTGATCGGCGGACCGCGCTTTTATGAGCGCATGGAAATCAGGGACGCCCTGGCCTATCTGAAACTGCTGATCGTCCCGGAACACGACCTGGCGTTCGAGCGTATCGTCAATACACCCAAGCGCGGTCTGGGCGACGCGACCCTGCGCGTTCTGCACGAAATCGGCCGTCACAATGAGATTCCCCTGAGCAAAGCCGCGCGTATGGTGGTCGGCACCGATGAGCTGCGCCCGGCGGCCCGCCGGTCACTGGGCAACCTCTTGAGCGACTTTGAGCGCTGGCGGGTGATGCTGGACGACCTGCCCCATCACGAGGTGGCGGAAATCGTCCTGGACGAGTCGGGTTACACGCAGCTCTGGATGAACGACAAGTCACCGGAAGCCCCCGGCCGGCTCGAGAACCTGAAGGAACTGGTCAACGCGATTGCCGAGTTCGAAAATCTGCCTGCCTTTTTGGAGCATGTCGGCCTTGTCATGGAGGCTCTGGGTAACGACAGCCATGAAATGGTCAGCATCATGACCCTGCATGCCGCCAAGGGTCTGGAATTCGACACGGTCTTTTTGCCGGGGTGGGAGGAGGGACTCTTTCCAAACCAGCGGGCTTTGGATGAGTCCGGTCTGCGTGCGCTTGAGGAGGAGCGTCGGCTTGCCTATGTCGGCCTGACCCGGGCGCGCCAGCGGGTGATTATCAGCTTCGCGGCAAACCGCCGGATGCATGGTTCCTGGGCTTCCGCCATTCCATCGCGATTTGTCGAGGAACTGCCCGACGAGCGCGTCGAACGCGAGAGCGATGTCGGCGTTTACGGTGGCGGGCAGCAGATGCAGAGCGGGTATGGCGGCGGCTTCAGTGAGAACTGGGGTCAGAAGAGCCTCAGCCCTGGGATGATGCGGGCCCAGTCCTTCCGCTCTTCGTCGGCCACCACCCGTGCTCCGGGAAAGGCGTCTTCAGCAGCTTCTTCCGGCGGCGCGAAGTTTGCCCGTGGCGAGCGGGTTTTTCATCAAAAATTCGGATACGGCACAATCGCGGCAGTCGAAGGAGACCGCCTGAGCATAACGTTCGATGTTGCCGGGGAGAAAAAAGTGATCGCGAGTTTTATCGTGCCTGCGGATCAGGCGGGTTGATCCGATGGTCGTGACACAATCCAAAGGCTCAAGCGCCGCCTGGTGCCTTTCCTTTCCCGTCGACGCGGGCGCCTTGCCGCTTTTCGAGACGATTTTCGAAGTGCTGGACGGGGCCATGGTGACCGGTGCGCCGGATCACGTTGGTGCGATGACGCTGGAGATTTACCTTGCCGAGCCGCCGTCCGGCGAGCGGGTCAAGGAACTGCTCACGACAGCCTCCGAAATCGCCGAGGTGCCGTTGCCGGATTACAGTTTGGCGCAGTTGCCGGATGTCGACTGGGTCGCCGAGAGCCAAAAGGCCCTGCCACCGATCTCGGCGGGACGGTTTTTCGTCTACGGTTCCCATGTCACCCAACGGCCGCCTTTCGGCAGTATTCCTTTGCTGGTCGAGGCGAATGTCGCCTTCGGTACAGGGCGTCACGAGAGCACCTATGGTTGCCTGCTGGCCTTGACCCAGCTGGCGCAACGCCATCGCTTTCACAACGCTCTCGATATGGGATGCGGATCCGGGATCCTGGCCATGGCTATGGCGCACCTCTGGCGCTGCCCGATCCTGGCGGTCGACAATGACGCGGATTCCGTTCGGGTTACCGGCGAGAATGCGCGGGAAAACCGGGTTGCGGAGTGGATCGAGCCGCATTGCGGCGATGGCTACAGGAGCCAACTGGTTGCGCGCCGCGGTCCCTTCGATCTGATCGCCGCGAACATTCTCGCGGAGCCACTTTGCGCCATGGCGACGGACCTGAAGCGCAATCTTGCGCCCGGTGGCTACGTCATTCTTGCGGGATTGTTGACCCGTCAGCAGCGCCAGGTCGTCGCGCGGCACCGAGGGCAGGGCCTGCGCCTGGTTCGGCGCCTTCATTTCGGCGAGTGGACTACGCTGGTACTGCAGGGATAAACACCGACGCGCCTATGGGTGCCGCAGCTGGCGATCCCTTAAAATACGGATCGCAAAAAAGAAACGGCGGCTTCCGGTTGGAAAGCCGCCGTGTCAGTTGGGAGTGTAGTCTGTACAGATCTGCGAGTCGTGAAGGCGCTTAAGCGGCGCGGTGCGAAGTCCGGTTGCTGTTGGCTGCTGCCTTCGGTGCGATCGACCCTACCGACTTCACCAGCTCAATGTCACCAGCGACAAGCGGGTTGTGTGCAGTTGCAGGGTGTTCGACGCTGCCGGCCGACAGGTTGTCACGGGAAACCAGCTGCTTGACGACCGTGGGGATCATGGTGCGCTCGATGCCGATGTCCGCGAGAAGACGGTCATCCAGCTGCTGCAGGTTTGCCAGCGTGCGCCGGCGGAGCATTGCAACGCGGAGCGGGTTGAGCAGCGCATTCTTCAACACGCGGCCAAAGGCGGCGAGACCCGTGGCGCGCAAACACCAGTTGCTGGTCTTTGCAGCGAGCTTGCGGGCGGCTTCGCTCTGGCGGCGTCGGGTATCAACCATCATCCATTCGAGGTCGTGCGGCTGGTTCGCAGCATCGAACTCCTTGGACGCATTTACGTGGGGCATCTTTTGTTCTCCGTTTGATTTGTCTTGGACGGAAGTCTGTGCAGATCTGTGTCCGTCGTTTGCTGTAAAACAACTTATGCCCTTTTAAATTTCTGAACAGAGAATTTATTGCAGCGCAGCATTGCATTTGAGGCATGGCAAAAATTGGCTTGAAATATAGGTTTTTTTAACCTTCGGGCGACTGGTTTGGTTAATGGCGTTGTTTTTGGAGCAGGCTTGTCAAGCTATGGCCCGACGCTTAGCTTTTAAGGATCAGTTCATTCGATAACGAGGTCGTCGTGTCAGCATCCTCCATGGCGTCGCCCGCCGAAGCCGCCAGCTCCCTATCGCCCGAAGCCACCAAGACCGGCGCTGGTGGTGGTGATCACCTTGCGTCCTTACGGGCCGAGTTGGCCCGCCGCGAGCTCCACGGCTTTATCGTGCCCCGCGCCGACGAGCACCAAGGCGAGTATGTGCCTGCCCGCGCGGAACGCCTTTCCTGGCTGACGGGCTTCACCGGATCTGCCGGCGCTGCTGCCGTTCTGCCGGAAAAGGCTGCCGTCTTTGTTGACGGACGCTACACGGTCCAGGTGCGCGAAGAGATCGACCTGGATCAGTTCGAGCCGCGTCATGTGACCGAGCAGCCGCTCTCGGCCTGGCTCAAAGAGAACCTTTCCGAGGGGCAGCGCATCGGGTTTGATCCCTGGCTCCACACGGAGAGCCAGGTCCAGCAACTCCGCAAGGCCGTCGGCGCGGCACAGGGTGAGCTGGTTGCCTGTGAGACGAACCCTCTGGATGCCGCTTGGCCGGACCAGCCGGAAGCCCCGCTGGCGCCGGTGGTCCTGCAGGAGCTGGACTTTGCCGGAAAGGCCTCCTTCGAGAAGCGGGCCGAGATTGCAGCGAAGTTAAAAGAAGCCGATTGTCACGCGACAGTCCTCACGCTGCCTGATTCGATTGCCTGGCTGTTGAACGTTCGCGGCGGTGACGTTCCCTGTACGCCCTTGCCCTTGTCGTTCCTGATTCTCGGGGATGACGGTGTGGCAAGTTGGTTTCTTGACGAGCGCAAACTCTCCGATGCCGTGCGCGAGGAGCTGGGCAATGGCATCGAGGTCCGCGATCCCTCAGGACTGGCAGATGCACTCGACGCCCTTGGGACGCGCAATGCCAAAGTGATGGTGGATCCGGCCTCGGCCCCTGTATGGGTGTTCGAGCGTCTGGAGGCGGCCGGGGCTGAGATCGTCAAGGCGGCCGATCCTTGCCAGCTGCCGAAAGCGCAAAAGAATGCGGTCGAGCTGCAGGGAACCCGGAACGCACACTTGCGCGACGGTGCCGCCCTGACAAGGTTCCTTTCCTGGCTGGATCGGGAAGCACCGGCGCAAATCACCGCGGGAGAACTGAGCGAACTCGATCTGGTCAAGAAGCTCCTGTCGTTCCGCGAAGGCGATTCGCGGTTTCGCGATTCTTCCTTCGAGACCATTTCGGCATCGGGACCGAACGGCGCGCTGTGCCACTACCGGGTCAGTCCTGAGAACGACCGGCGGCTCGGGACGGGAGAACTCTACCTGGTAGACTCCGGCGCTCAGTATCTGGATGGCACGACCGATGTCACCCGAACGATCGCAATCGGAGAACCCTCGGCGGAAATGCGGGATCGCTACACGCGCGTCCTGAAGGGACACATTGCGCTGGCGCTGGCGCGTTTTCCAAAGGGAACCAATGGCGGACAGTTGGACAGCCTGGCCCGCTACTCGCTCTGGCAGGCGGGTTTAGACTATGACCACGGCACAGGACACGGCGTCGGCAGTTATCTGAGCGTTCACGAGGGCCCGCAGAGAATTGCCAAGGCGGGTTCCACCGTGGCGTTGCTGCCGGGAATGATCCTCTCCAACGAACCCGGGTACTATAAGGCCGGAGAATACGGCATCCGGATCGAGAATCTGGTAACGGTCGTCGAGCAGGAACTGCAACCGGGCGAGGATCGGGCCATGCTGGCGTTTGAGACGCTGACCCTGGCGCCGATCGACACCAGTCTGATCGAGCGGTCGCTCATGACCGACATCGAGGTTGCCTGGCTGGATGCCTATCACCTGCGGGTCCGGGACGCTCTGCTCGGGCAGCTTGAGGGCGAGGATGCCGCCTGGCTGCGGAAAGCAACACAGCCCCTGGCGTCTTAAGGCCAGAGGCTGTGTCGTTTGTCGGATCCCAGGGGCTTCTCAGCCGAAGGGTCTATTTGCGTTCGGTGAAGAGCGCATTCATGTAGGCGTGCTGCACGTCGTTGATGTGACGCGTGATATCTGCGAGGTCCTGACCGATCCGCTCAGCCATTTGCAGGTTCTCATCGATGAAGAGGTCCGTCGGCTCCGCCCAGCGCTGAATCATGTGGATCAATGCGCGGTAGGCTGCGCGTTCATGAGGCTGACTGCCGCGGCCAAGCTCCTGGATCCGGTTCAGGATGAATTCCAGGCTGTCCTGGGCCTTCAGCATCTTGGTCTTGCCCAGACCGGCCAGGCGGGCTTTGTGCGTCGGCTTGGAAGCCCGGCGCGACGTCATCCGCATAATCTTGGCCTGCTGCGCGACCACGACGGGCTTGCTGTTCCGCTGCGACGAATGGAAAGGACGTGCGACGGCGGCCGCAATCTTTTCATTCTGCGTCGATGAGGCCTGAGGCGCCTCGGAATCGTTCGAGGGCTCTACGCCAGTTGGTATCGCGGCGCCCTTGGGTACCAGCAATGAACTGGTGAGGCTTGCTGCTTTCATGTTCATGTTCCTCCCGCCCCCTTAATGCGTGCCGACGTTAAAGGTTGGTTTTTCAACCGTCGGCGACACAGCCGACGAAGAAGGCATGATCGTCTTGCGATCACTCTCTACGAGACGGCTGTCGAGGTATTGCCATAGCTTCTCGATTTCGTTTGCCGAGCGCGTCGCCTTGGAAATCTCCATGACAGTACGTCCGTCAATCATGCTGGCCGCGAAATCCGCCCGATGATGGATCATCACGGGCGCGACCGTGCCGTGTTGGGACAGGGCGCAAGCGGCTTCTGATGTCATCCGCGCGCGGGGTGTGGCGGCGTTAATGACAAAAACCAGAGGTTTGCCCATGTTCTCGACCAGTTCCACCGTCGCACCGGCTGCCCGCAGGTCATGGGGGCTGGGGCGGGTCGGGATCACAATCAGGTCGGCGACGTCAACCACGTCGGCGATCGTATCGGTGATCGCCGGTGGCGTGTCGATGACCAGGAGCTTAATGCCGGCCTCGCGCATGCGCTCGATGTCGCCGGCAAGACGAGATACGTAGGTGCTCACAAAGACAGGCGTGTCGTCCTCGCGTTCGTTCCACCAGTCGGCCAGACTGCCCTGCGGATCGGTGTCGACCAGCGCCACCGGACCGCAGCCCATCCTCTGGGCCTGCACGGCTATGTGCCCCGAAAGGGTGGTTTTACCCGAACCGCCCTTTTGAGAGGAAACCGCCAACACTCGCATTCGTCTCTCGCTCCTTTTTCAAGCGGTCCAGCCTGGTGCCGATGATCCAGCAGGATCGAACACGATGTTTGTTCCACATCCGATCCATTGTTCCGCAAGTTATGCGCTTGCTTTCGGACTGTTACCCTTGCGGATGACGGTTCTAAGCCTTTCTGCGCCTTTAACTTCCGCAAACAACCTAGGCAAGAGACATTAATAAGGCGTTACTCGAGTATAGAATGCAAGTATTTTAAGTATAAAGATAGATAGAGTTTAATAATTAAATAAAGTATATTATAGATAAAATTAAATTATAATGCTGAGTATGTTGAAAATCGGCAATTTGAAAGAAATTTGACGCGTGGGAATTTTGTGTCATCGGGGTGCTGATAAGAGTGTGGCAATAAGTATTTGTATTCGTTCGCGGTGATTGAGCTTTCATGTCTATTCTTCAAGAGCTTGGCAAAGAATTTTCATGCGCGCAGGCATGGCGGCCGCAATGCGGGGTGTTTGCCGGGCAGGGGTGTGCTCTTGTACCGCAATGAACCTCACGCGCGAGGCGGCGGGAGACTAATTACTCTGGGTGCAAACTCACGCCTCGCGTGCGTCGTTCTAAATCTCGTCGGATCAAAAAATATTCGGCGCTAGCCTTTTGGCGCGATGAACTCGAGCCACTCGAGCTCGCTCAGCACCGTCAAACCGAGTTCTTCGGCTTTTCGCGCTTTCGATCCGGCGTCAGCCCCGACCACAACCAAGTCCGTTTTCTTTGAGACCGAGCCGGCCACTTTTGCACCCAGAGACTCCGCTTTTGCCTTTGCCTCGCTTCGACCAAGGGTTTCGAGCTTGCCCGTAAAAACGACAGTTTTGCCCGAAATGGGTGAATCGCTGGCCTCTTCAACCACAAAGTCTTCGACCGTCAGCTCAGACGCAAGGTCATCCAGCACTTCGCGGTTATGCTGTTCCACGAAAAAGCCCAGCAGGTCATCCGCCATGGCCGGGCCAATACCGTCAATATTGATCAAATCCTCGAAAGCATCGCTGTCGCGGTCGTTGGCCAGATCCATGGCAGCGCGCAGTTTTTCGAGGCTGCCATAGGTCTTGGCGAGGAGGCGGGCGGTCGTTTGGCCAATCTGACGGATCCCCAGAGCGTAGATAAGCCGATCCAGCGAAATCTGCCGCCGGGCTTCGATTGCCGCAAAGAGGTTCTCGGCGGACTGCTTCCCCCAACCGGGCTGGTTGCGCAAGGGGGTGAGGCTGTCAGCATCATTGGCCGCCAGACGAAAGATATCGCCGGGCTTCTTGATCTGTTCTTTTTCGAAGAAGAACTTCACCTGCTTGTCGCCCAGACCCTCGATATCGAAGGCGTTGCGGCTGACGAAGTGCTTGAGGCGTTCGACGGACTGCGCGGGGCAGATCAGGCCGCCTGTGCAGCGCCGGACCGCTTCGCCGGTCTCTCTTATGGCGGCACTCCCGCACTCGGGGCAGCGCTCGGGCATCTGAAACGGCTTGCTCTCCTTCGGTCGATGTTCGAGAAGCACCGAGACGACCTGGGGGATAACGTCGCCTGCGCGCTGGATTACGACGCGGTCGCCTTCGCGGATATCTTTGCGCGCAATTTCATCCTCATTGTGCAGGGTTGCCCGGGAGACGACAACGCCGCCGACAGTGATGGGCTCAAGGTTCGCGACCGGCGTCAGGGCTCCCGTTCGCCCGACCTGGATCGTAATCTCCCGCAACAGGGTTTGCGCCTGTTCGGCGGGAAACTTGTGGGCGATGGCCCAGCGGGGGGCGCGGCTGACAAAGCCCAGGCGCTGCTGCAGATCGAGACGATCGACTTTATAGACCACGCCGTCGATATCGTGCGGCATCTCTGCCCGGGCCGCGCCGATTTCCCGGTAAAACGCGAGAACCTCTTCAACGTTCTCGCAGAGCCGGCCGGGTTCGTTGATTGTGAAGCCCCAGGCCGTCATGTTTTCGCGCGCTTCGGTCATGGTGGCGCCGAGCGGTTCGGAAACTTCACCCCAAGCGTAAGCGTAAAAGGTGAGGGGTCTGGACGCGGTGATCGAGGCATCCAGCTGGCGCAGGGAACCGGCGGCCGCATTGCGCGGATTGGCAAAAATCTTGCCGCCGCGCGCATCCTGACGTTCGTTCAATTGACGGAAATCATCCCGGCGCATGAAGACCTCACCCCGGATCTCGAGCGTTTGCGGCCAACCGCTGCCCGAGAGAGCCCGGGGAACGCCGGTGACGGTTTGCACATTCGCCGTGATATCTTCGCCTGTGGTGCCATCGCCACGCGTAGCGGCTTGGACGAGCTTTCCGTTTTCGTAGCGCAGTGCGCAGGACAGGCCATCGATCTTCGGTTCCGCGAGGACAGCGATTTGCGTATCTTCGGCGAGTCCCAGGAACCGCCTGATGCGGGCAAGGAACTCCGTGATGTCTTCATCCGCAAAGGCGTTGCCGAGGGACAGCATGGGGACAGCATGACGAACCTTGGAGAAACCTGCCACGGGTTCAGCCCCGACCCGCACCGAGGGACTATCCTCGCGGACAAGTTCAGGGAACCGGGCTTCGATGGCATCGTTGCGCCGCTTCAGGTCATCGTAATCCGCATCGGAAATTTCCGGCGCGTCTTGCTGATGATAAAGCTGATCGTGATGTAAAATTTGCGCGGCGAGCCGGGCAAGCTCTTCGGCGGCCTGTGGTTCCGTGAGTTCGTCAGGCCCCAGGGCCGCCCAGTTTTCCGTCTCGGACTTTTCGCCCATGTCTTCCTTAAACTCCCATCAAGCGATCTGCTGCGGCACGTGCTTCGTCGGTAACCTCAGCGCCCGACAGCATCCGTGCCAGTTCCTCGCGACGTTCTCCGTCGTTCAGGTCCAGCACCTGAGTTGCTGTCGTCTGCTTCTTTACACCGCTGTTCAGCGTGGTTTTTCTGACCTGCAAATGATAATCCGCCCGGGCCGCGACCTGAGGCGAATGGGTGACCACCAGGATTTGGCGTTCTTTTGCGAGACGGGCCAGTCGCTCGCCGACCGCATGTGCCGTGGCGCCGCCGACACCGCTGTCCACCTCATCGAAGACGAGCGCTTCCACCGGGCTTGTTCCGGCCAGCACCACCTTCAATGCCAGCAGGAAGCGCGCAAGTTCGCCGCCGGAGGCTATTCTTGCCAGAGACCCCGGGGCCGCGCCCGGGTTTGTCGCGACCTCAAAAGAAATCCGCTCAAGTCCTGACGGACCCCATTCACGCTCTTCAAGCGATTCAATTCGGGTTCGAAAGCTGGCTTTGTCGAGCTTTAGAGGTGGGAGCTCCTTGGAAATCTCCCGATCCAGGGTCTTTGCCGCCTTACGGCGGGCTTTGCTCAAGGCCTCGGCTTGCTTGACGAAGGTGCTGCGCGCTGCCACGCAGTCCTGTTCGAGGCGTTCCAGAACTTCGCTACCGGAGTCAATCGTTGCCAGGCGCGCTTCGAGCGACACCCGTAAGTCAGTCAGCTGTTCCACTTCGGTCCCATACTTGCGCGCCATATCTCGCAGCGCGAAGTAGCGCTCTTCGATCTCTGCCAGGCTCCCGCCTTCAACATCGACATCACGGGCGAGAGACTGAAGCTGACCAAGTGCATCCTCGGTCTCTGCCATGGCCCGGTCCAGGGCGGCAAGCGCAGGATCCAGGCGGTCTCCGGCAGCAGCTGAGATCCGCTCAAGCCGCCGGCGCGCGCCCATCAGGGCGTCTTCGGCGCCGGACTGGCCGTTTCCGCCCGTCAGGTCGTTGGCTGCTGCGTTGACGGCTTCGAGCAATTGCCCGCGATTGAGCAGGAGTTTACGGCGCTCCGCCAATTCCTGTTCTTCTCCGGGGCGGGGATCCAGAACCGCCAATTCCTCGACGCTGTGGCGCAGGTAGCTCTCGTCGCTGCGCGCCTGAGCGAGGTCCTGTTCAGCGAGGTTCCGGGCCTTCAAGGCGTCGCCTAGGGCATTCCAGAGACCGGCGACCTTGGCGACCAATGCGGGCTGATCTGCAAAGGCATCGAGGAGGGCTCTGTGTGTCGCAGCATCAAGTAGGCCGCGCTGTTCGAATTGTCCCTGGATTTCGATCAATCCGTCACCCAGCCGCCTCAAAAGCCCTATCGACACGGCCTGATCATTGACATAGGCGCGGCTGCGCCCGTCCGCAGCCACAATGCGCCGCAGTACCAGGCTGCCGGGTTCCGGTTCAATGTCGTGCTCTGCAAGGATCTGCGTGGTGGGGTGTGCATCGCCGACATCGAAGACCGCAGTGACCGAGGCCTGCTTTGCCCCGGTGCGCACAAGACCGGAAGTCGAACGGTTTCCGACGGCGAGGCCCAAAGCGTCCAGCAGGATCGACTTTCCGGCACCGGTCTCGCCTGTCAGGGCGCAAAGGCCGTTTTGAAAGGTCAGATCGAGGCGGTCTATAAGGACGATGTCGCGTATCGACAGACTGACAAGCATCTGATCGGCCCTTTAGAGTCTGATCGTTTTCGTATCAGTTCGGTGAAAAACGGGAGTCAGCCTCTATTCTATATGGCTTGGCGGAGCCCTTTTAAATGACGGAATTCCAAACCCTGGAGATCCAGGAGCCTTCGCTCTCCGCCGGTCGCAGATCCTCACCGGTCAGAAGGGCATAGCTGTCGATATACCAGTCGCTGCCGGGGAAGTTGTATCCCAACACCGAAGCTGTCGCCTGCGCTTCCGTTACCACGCCAATCGAGACGTAGCTCTCGACCAGCCTGTGGAGCGCTTCGGGCACATGGGTGGTGGTCTGATAGTCCTCGACCACCGTGCGGAAACGGTTGATTGCGGCCAGATACTCTCCGCGGTTCAGATAGTAACGGCCGATCTCCATGTGCTTGCCGGCCAGGTGGTCGCGGGCAAGATCGATCTTCAGTTCGGCATCCCGGGCGTATTTGGTCTCGGGAAAGCGCCGGACCACCTCATCGAGAGCTTCGAGCGCCTGACGGGTGGTTTTTTGATCCCTCGCCACATCGGAAATCTGCTCATAATAGCTGATCGCCTTGAGATAATAGGCGTAGGCGATATCTTTGTTGCCTGGGTGCAGCTGAATGAAACGGTCAAGCGTATTGATGGCGTCGTCGTACTTATTGTCCTGATAGAAGGCGTAGGCGGCCATCAACTGAGCCTTGGAGGCCCAGACCGAATAAGGGTGCTGACGTTCCACCTCATCGTAAAGCCGGGCCGCTTCCTCGAAGTTCGACTGCAGAAGCTCATCTGTCGCGCCGTTATAGAGCTCTTCGACGGGCTGTTCTAGGTACGGTGCTTCATCATCGGAGCTACAAGCCGCTGCAAAACCCAGGATGCCAAGCGCGGCGACCAAACGGATCGTTATCCTACGCAGAGAGCCTGGTCCGTGCGAGGAAGCTCCTGTTGCTGATAATTCGAAAAATGGCTGTTTCATGCGTCTCAGGGCTCTTGTTAAGGTCGTCAGGCGACAAGCCGGTGTGCCTCAGACGCGACTATAAGGCCAACAATCCGCGCCCTCAAGCAACGCTATCGCCTTTTCAAAAGCTTCTGAAAACCCTGAAGACGTCAGGAACGCTTATGGACCTGGTTGCGACGCCCGATCAAACCCCTTCGGGCTCAGGCCTGAGCAGCGACCGCAGGCTGAAGCCTGACAGGCGCGGCAAGAGGCGGCGTCATCAGGTCGCCGTAGGTCATATCGACCCATTCCCAGGCGTTCTCCTGGGCAAAGAGGGTCTTAATCAGCCGCAGCGTGAGGGCATGACCAGCGCGAACGCCGTGAAAATGACCGATGATCGGGCCACCGATCAGGTAGAGATCTCCGATCGAATCCAGCACCTTATGGCGGACGAATTCGTCATCGTAGCGCAAACCGCCCTCGTTCATCACGGTATCGCCGGAGATAACAACTGCGTTATCGAGCGAACCACCGCGGGCGAGGCCAAGCTCCAGCAGCTTGTCGAACTCCTGCAGGAAACCAAACGTCCGAGCGCGCGATACTTCCCGTTTAAAGGCGGTCTGGGACACCTCAACGAACCACTCCTGACGGCCGACCGCGCGACTGTCAAAGTCGATTTCGAAATTAATCGAAAAGCCTTTGCCCGGCGCCATGGAGGCTGAGCGATGGCTTTCAGCCGTTTCTACATGTTTGAGGATGCGAAGAGCGCGCCGCGGCGTATCCTGCTCGACCGTTCCCGCGCATTCGATGAGGAAGACGAAAGGTGCCGCGCTGCCGTCCATAACCGGGACTTCGGCGCCGTTCAGCTCGACGATGACGTTATCGATCTCATAGCCCGCCAGCGCGGACATCAGATGTTCCGTCGTTGCAATCTTGAGACCGTCTTTGCCGACCAGCGTTGTGCACAAAGGCGTTTCAATCGCGTTTTCCCAGCTTGCCTTGACTTCGTTGTGCTCGCCTTGAATGTCGACGCGCCTGAAGACAACACCTGTATTGGCCGGTGCCGGCAGCAAAGTCATGTTGATCTTGGCACCCGAATGAAGACCGACTCCCGAGCAATGAATGGAGTTCTTCAGAGTTTTTTGGAAGATAAACTCACCTGGGGTCCTGGTATGATCTGTCATGATCTTCACTAACTATCCGCTTCCTGCGCTTGCCAAAGCATCGGGTTTGGCAAACAAATGTTCAAACTCACTCCAATCGGGCTACACGATCAGTATCGTATTGCTCGTTAGACTTACGTCGTATTTGTGAATTCCCCCCGGAACGACGACCTTACTTAACAGTATTGCTTAACGTCACATTATGTGCAGCTTTGCAACAACTCAAATCACTCTTTGTTGCAATATGTTACGGTTTGAAGTGCCCTGCTTGTTCTGCACTGCACAATCATGATTGCGGCCGGTGAACGGTGCGATCTCTGGTTGGTGGCTCGGAGGATTTCAGGGTTGTGCATCAATTCTCGTATTAAGTTTTTTCCGTCACTGATCCTACTCTAGCGCGCCGGAGCCATCCGTGATCCGAAAGCTGTCCCCCAAAACAAATCACCACCGAAGAGCAAGCATGGCCCTCCGGTGGTGATTTTTGCGTGGGTTGATCTAAATCTCTTTAGATCAATGTATTAGAAGCAATTTCTCAATAACTCTAATACCCCGACCAGCGCCTTTGCCGCCGGAGCGACACGTCGGCAAACACGCATGATCCCTTAGTTCGCTTGGCGCCGCAGAAATGCGGGGATGTCGAGCAGGTCTTCGTCCGTCTGTCTGGTGCCGATCCGTTCCGAGGGATCGAGGCCGGAAAGCCGGGGTTGCTGGTCTGCTTGTGCCGAAGCCGGAGCCGCCGGCGCTGGCGCGGGAGAGGATGGCAAGCTCTGCTGCGGTTGAGGCATTGGCGGCATTGGGGTCGGTTGCGGTGAAGAGGCCATGGGCGACTCTGTCATCGCAGGCCGCGAAACGGGCGAACTCGTTGGTGAGAGGGGTTTGCCCGCGTTCAAGGCTCGTGCGGCCCCAGTCATCTTGGCAAAGAGTCCGCGCGGACGCTTTGGCGCGGCCGGAACGGCCGTTTCTTCGGATACCTCAGCACGTGGCTCGACCGTTTGGCGGGTAGGAGCCTGGGGTGCCGGGCTCGCTGCAACCGGCCGTTCCATTTGAGGCACCGGCGCGTCCTCAGCGGTGACCGGGGCAGGTGCCATGAAGTTGTCGGTAACAGGCTGAGCGATGCTTTCCTGCTCGATCGGCTCCGGCATCTCGAAAGGATCTGCAGAGGTCTGCTCCGGCTCGTCGAACAGCTGACTCTCAAGCTCAGGCTCGTAGTCCGCAACCTGAGCCGTTGCGGCAGCGGAAGCGTAGGGCGCGCTGGAAACGGCCGGCATGGCCGCGACAGGGGCGGATGCGATCGAAACGGCTGCTGCCGGTGCTGGGCTCGCAGCCGTATCCGTCTTTATGGTCTCTGCGCGGGCCGAAACCAGGCTGATCGGTGCCGGACGCGGTGCGGCGGCTTCATCAATGTCGATACCGGTTGCGACAACTGAAACCCGCATTTTTCCATCAAGCGTGGGCTCGAAGGTCGAACCGAAGATGATGTTGGCGTCAGGATCGACTTCGTCGCGGATCCGGTTGGCGGCTTCGTCGACCTCGAACAGGGTGAGGTCCGGGCCGCCGGTGATGTTGATCAGAACGCCGCGGGCGCCTTTCATCGAGACTTCGTCCAGCAGGGGATTGGAGATTGCTGCTTCCGCTGCGTCGATGGCCCGGGTCTCGCCCTCGGCTTCGCCGGTGCCCATCATGGCCTTGCCCATCTCGGTCATAACTGCGCGAATGTCGGCAAAGTCCAAGTTGATCAGGCCAGGCATCACCATCAGATCGGTCACGCCGCTTACGCCCGATTTCAACACGTCATCGGCCATCTTGAAGGCGTCCGCGAAGGTCGTCTTTTCGTTGGCGATCCGGAAGAGGTTCTGGTTGGGAATGATGATCAGCGTGTCGACATATTGGGTCATGTCGGCGATCCCGGCTTCCGCGAGACGCATGCGGTGCACGCCCTCGAAGTGGAAGGGTTTGGTGACCACACCCACGGTCAGAATACCGGACTCCCGTGCCGCGCGGGCAATGACCGGAGCAGCACCTGTACCGGTGCCGCCACCCATGCCGGCGGTGATGAAGACCATGTTCGAGCCTTCCAGGTGGCCAAGGATTTCATCCATGGCTTCCTCGGCGGCAGCCCGCCCGATGTCAGGGCGCGATCCTGCGCCCAGACCCTGGGTGATGTTCCGGCCCAGCTGGATGCAACGCTCGCAGTTGGATCCATTGATGGCCTGAGCGTCGGTGTTCGCAATCAGGAACTCGACACCTTCCAGGTTGGATTGAATCATGTTGTTGACGGCGTTGCCGCCGGCTCCCCCGACACCGATTACGGTGATCCGGGGGGAAAGGTCGGATTTCAAGGTCGGTACATTCAAATTCAGCGTCATTATCGCCTCCACTTACCCACGCAATTGTTAGAGTCTGCTCGTATTTACTTTTGCCGCTCTGGCAGTCGCTCGTCGTTCCGATACGGCCGGAACCACCGTTGATACCACTTCGCTCTCGTTAAAAATGTTCGCGAAACCAATGGCCTAATCGGCCTACAAGGTTTCCGGGCTCCTTTATCTGCTGCGGAACATCGCGGGGCACCGCAATGTCCGAGGCAATGGCGTAAAGCAGGAGTCCGGCACAGGTCGCATAGGCGGCACCTGCCGTAGCTTCCGCGAGGCCGGTGACGCGCAGCGGGCGTCCGATCCGCACCTGCTTGTCGAGGATCAGTCCAGCCAGGTCGCCGATGCCGGAGAGTTGGCTTCCCCCACCTGTCAGGACCACGCGGCGCCCCGCAATCTTGTCGAAGCCGCTGGCCTCCAGGCGGGACCGCACCAGTTCGAAGGTCTCTTCCAGACGAGGCTGGATGATGCCGACCAACAGGGATCGCGGAACCTGCTGGGTTGCGTTTTGCTCGTCTTCGCCGACCTGCGGAACATCGATGATCTCGCGGTCATCCGCTGCGGCGGCAAGGGCATGTCCGTAAAGGGTCTTCATGCGCTCGGCATGGACCAGCGGTGTCGAGAGGCCACGCGCGATGTCATTGGTCACGTGCATGCCGCCAATCGGCGCGACGTCTGTGTAGATCACGTTGCCTTCAAAGAAGACGGCGATGGTCGTGGTGCCGCCACCCAGGTCGATGACGGTAACACCCAGGTTCATCTCGTCCTCGACCAGCGCGGAGAGGCCCGCGGCGTAGGGCGAAACCACGAAACCCGCGATGTCCAGATGGCAACGGCGAATACAGGTCGCCAGATTGCGCACGGCGCCTGCGGCGGCCGTAATGATGTGCATATGAACGCCGAGCTGCTCGCCGTGCATGCCGCGCGGATCACGAATGCCGCGGCTGCCATCGATGCTGTAGGCGGTCGGGATGGAATGGATCAGTTGCCGCCCCGGTTCGGAATGCCCGTTGCTGGTCTGCAGTTCCTGACCATATTCCAGAGCCCGGCGAAGGTCGGCGTCACCGACTTCGTGACCGTTAATTGACACCTCAACACCGACGGAGCTGGACGCGGGATACCCGCCCGAGAGATTGACGACAACCCGGTCGATGGTCTCGCCGGCCATTTGCTCGGCGGCGTGGACGGCGTTGAGGATCGAGGTTTCCAGCTCCTCCATATCCACGACCGCGCCGGCCTTGATGCCACGGCTTTCCTGGTGACCGATGCCAACGACGCGCGGCTGCTGGTTGCCCTCGACCTTGGCGATGAAACAGCAGACTTTGCTGCTGCCGACATCCAGCGCGGCAACCAAACCGTTGTGAATTTTATCCAATCGCTTATTCATCGTTCATCAATCAAGTGCTGAGCCTGGAGCAGTGGCTCGGTGTTTCGTATCGCGCAGGAACGAGACTTTACCTTCGGGCATCAGGTTTCTTCTCCCTTCGCACTGCGCTTGGACTTCGGTTTTGTCTTTGAGTTGGTACGGACCACCAGGCGATCGGGCAGGCGGAGATCGATCACGACCACGTCGCGCTCGAGAACCCCCTGTTCCCGTTCAATCCGGGCGAGCTGCGCCCAGGCGCCGGCCGCATCGGTTTCCGGCAGCTGCACGTCGATTCCGCCCTGAAGTTTCAGGTTCCAACGCCGTCCGCTCACCCGCACAGCAGCCGTTACCAATTCGTGCAGACGAGGTTCGCTGCTGACCACGTCCAGCAACGCGGCGGTGTGTTCAGGGGCGTCGGCACCGACGACCAATGGCAGTCCGGTGAAACCTTCCGGCTGCACATTGGGAATCAGGTCGCCGCTTTGATCGATCACGGCGATGTTGCCGTTGTGTTGCCACAGCGCTAAAGGCCGACGTTCAACGATCCGGACATAGACGTCGCGCGGGTAACGCCGTTCGACGGCGGCGGTCTTGACCCAAGGTAGAGCTTCGAGCTTGACCTTTGCAGCCTCAGGATCGAAAGCCAGGATCGGGAAGCCGCGCTGCACACCAAGGGTCTCAAGAATCCGTGCTGCTTGCGTCCGGTTCCGGCCCTCGACCAGTACGTCGTCGACACCAAGACCGGCATCGACAGAGAGCGCGTAGAAGCCTTGCGCCGCCGCGTCTGCCTGCCGGTTGAACCAGCCGTCGATCGAGAGCCAGGAAACTCCGCCAACGAAAGCGGTTACCGCGAACAGCATTCCGCCAATACGCGCGCGCCGCCAGGTGAATAACTTGCGCTGCGGGCGCCTTGCCGGGCGGCGGCCCGGCTTGGCTTTCGTACGGGACTGCGTTTTGGCTTTGAGGCTCATACGGCTTCTCCGGCGGTCTCGTTAAACGCAGACTCCACAATCCAGGCGCATAACTCGGGAAAGGACATGCCTTTGTAAGCAGCTTGCTCAGGCACGAGGCTGAGGGCGGTCATGCCCGGTTGGGTGTTGAGTTCCAGAAAATAGAGCTTGCCCGGCTCGCCGCCGGTGTCGTCGTAGCGGAAGTCCGAGCGGCTGACGCCACGGCAACCAAGGATCTCGTGCACCTTGGCGGCAGCGTTCAGCGCTTCGTTATAAATCTGCTCTGGAATTGGAGCCGGAACGATGTGCTCGGTTTTGCCCTCGGTGTATTTGGCTTCATAGGTGTAGAAGCCGACCTTCGGGCGCAGCTCCGTGACTGCGACGGCCTTGCCGTCCATCACACTGACGGTCAGTTCCCGGCCTGCGATGTATTCTTCGACAAGCCAGAGGTCATCGGCCTTTCCAGGATTTTCGGGCAGCACCGGACCGTTGTCGCCTTCTCCCACGATTTGAACCCCGACGCTGGAGCCTTCGTCGAGAGGTTTTGCCACATAGGGGCGTGGAAGGACGTCCTCGCCCGCCAGCCGTTTGAGCGGAACCACGATGCCATGCGGCACGGTGATGCCGGCCTCGGCGGCCAGGGTCTTGGTACGGTCCTTATTCATGGCCAAAGCTGAGGCCAGCACGCCAGAGTGGGTGTAGCGAAGCTCGAGCATGTCCATCAGGCCCTGGATGCAGCCATCCTCGCCCCAGCGTCCATGCAGCGCGTTGAAGACGACATCCGGCTTTGGATCAAGCGCTGCGATCAAGGCCGACATGTCACGTGTCACGTCAACTTCTTTGACGTCGTAACCGGCTTCGCGCAAAGCTTCGACACAGGCACGGCCGCTGGTCAGCGAGACCTCGCGTTCGGCTGAAAAACCACCCATGAGCACGGTGACCTTCTTGGTCATGCTGTCCCTCCTGATTGCAGCGGCACGCCGATCCGGCGGATTTCCCATTCCAGGGTGATGCCGCTGGTCTCGAGGACCTTCGCGCGCACCGTCTCGCCCAGTGTTTCGATATCCTCTGCCGTGGCCGATCCCGTATTGATCAGGAAGTTGCAGTGCAGCTCCGAAACCATGGCGCCGCCCTGTTTCAATCCGCGGCATCCGGCGCGATCGATCAACTGCCAGGCCTTTTCGCCCGGAGGATTCTTAAAGGTGCTGCCACCGGTTCGGTTTCTGATCGGCTGGCTTTCGGAGCGGGAGGTCTGGATCTCGCTCATGCGTGAGGCGATCAAGGTCGGGTCGTCCGTGTGCCCACTCAGGCGCGCGCCAAGGAAGATCCAATCTGCAGGAACCGAAGATTTCCGATACGCAAACCCCATATCGGCGGGCGACAGGCGATGGACTTCGCCCTTCTGGTCGACCGCCTCGGCCCAGACCAGAACGTCTTTGATCTCGCGGCCGTAGGCACCGGCGTTCATGCGCAGCGCACCGCCAATGGTTCCCGGAATGCCGCAGAGAAATTCAATGCCGCCGATGCTCTCAAGCTTCGCAGCGGTAGCGACATTCAGATCCAGCGCCGCCGCGCCGCAGAGCATGTCCTGTTCATCGCGGGAGATGTCGGCGAAGCCACGGCCCAGACGCAACACCACGCCCGGAATGCCGCCGTCCCGCACCAGCAGGTTGGAGCCAACACCAAATACCGTCACCGGCACGTCTTCGGGCTTGTCACGCAGAAAGGCAATCAAGTCGTCGCGGTCCGCGGGGCGGAACATGACTTCAGCCGGTCCACCGACGCGGAACCAGGTCACTCCGTTCAGGGGTGCATTGACACTATAGCGTCCGCGCACCTCCGGCAGGCGGTCGATGAGCGGCGTATCGGGAGTCTGCGTTGCGGCCATCATTCCCCCGCGCCTCCCTTACCTGAGAGAGCGTCCAGGGCCTTGGGTAGAGCGTGCGCCCAGGCCGTGATGTTACCGGCGCCGAGGCAAACGACGAGGTCGCCTGGCTTCGCAATATCATGGACCATTTCAGCGAGCGCATCAGAGCTCGGGAGTGCCGCGACATGACGATGCCCGCGGTCGCGCAAACCTTCGACGAGATCGTCACGGCTCGCGCCTTCGATCGGTTGTTCCCCCGCTTCGTAAACATCGGCGACGATCACATGGTCGGCGTCGTTGAAGCAGCTGCAAAAGTCTTCGAAAAGATCTCGCAGGCGGGTGTAGCGATGGGGTTGAACGACGGCGATCACCTGTGCGTCCGTCGCCTGGCGCGCGGCTTTCAGAACCGCCGAGATTTCGACCGGATGGTGGCCGTAGTCATCGATAATGGTCACGCCGCCCGAAACACCGGTCTTTGTGAAGCGCCGTTTGACTCCGCCGAAGCTAGCAAGGGCCTTTCGGATCGCTTCGTCCGACATGCCCATCTCTTCGGCGACGGCAATGGCGGCCAGGGCGTTCAGAACATTGTGCTCGCCCACCATGGGTAATTTGCAGGCGCTGATGGTGCGGCTTTCCTCGCCGCTGCGGCTGGTGATGACGACATCGAACCGGGTCTCGACTCCGGCAACGCTCAGCTCGGTTGCACGGACATCTGCCTGTGGCGAGGTGCCGTATGTCACCAAACGACGGTCTTGAATGCGCCCGATCAGAGACTGCACCACCGGATGGTCGATGCAGACAACAGCGAAGCCGTAGAAAGGAATGTTCTTCACGAAAGTTTCGAAGGCTTCGTGAAGGGCCTCGACCGAGCCGTAGAAATCCAGATGTTCCGGATCGATGTTGGTCACGACGGCGATCGTGGACGGCAGCTTGGTGAAGGTCCCGTCGCTTTCGTCGGCTTCGACCACCATCCAGTCGCCAGCGCCCAGACGCGCATTGGTGCCGTAGGCGTTGATGATGCCGCCGTTAATCACGGTGGGATCGAAGTCACCCCCGTCGAGCAGGGCGGCGACAAGAGACGTAGTGGTGGTTTTGCCGTGGGTGCCTCCGACAGCAACTGACCACTTCAGACGCATCAACTCACCGAGCATCTCGGCGCGCCGGACGATGGGGACGAACTTTTCGCGCGCGGCGGCGACTTCCGGGTTTTCCAGCTTGATGGCGGAAGAGACCACCACGACCTTGGCATTCTCGACGTTTTCCGCCCGATGCCCGATCTTGATGTCGATGCCCATATCGCGCAGGCGCTGGACATTCGCGCTTTCCGCGATGTCGCTGCCTTGAACCTGGTAACCCAGATTATGCAGAATCTCGGCGATGCCGCTCATGCCGATGCCGCCGATGCCGACGAAGTGAACGATGCCGATGTCGAGAGGCAGGACCTTCATGCTGTGGCCTCCCTATTGGTATTTTTGCTTTCAGCCGCGCGTTGCTCCGACTGTATGCTGTTGGTATTGCCGTTCAGGTTCTTGCCGGCTGTACCCTGGAAGGTGCCACAAACCACATCCGCCAGACGGCCCGCCGCATTGTTCTCGGCGCAAGAGGCGGCGCCCTGAGAGGCTTGTTTGAGAAGGGCAGGCGTAGAGAGCAGGCAACGCAGGCGTTGCGATAGACTCTCCGCGGTCAGGGTGCCCTGCGGCATCAGCCAGCCGCCGCCAGCGCTGGTCAAAGCCTGGGCATTGGCGGTCTGGTGGTTGTCGGTTGCGTAAGGGTAGGGCACCAGGATTGCGGGCCTGCCGGCAGCCGCCAATTCGCACACCGTCGAGGCACCGGAGCGGCAGATGATCAGGTGAGCCGATTTCAGTCGTTCCGGCATATCGCTGAAGAAGGCGGCCAGGTCGTGCTTCACGCCGCAGTTCTGATATTTCTGCGTAACGCTCTCGATCTCGCCTCCGGGAACCTGCTGCGTCACCTCCAGACGCGCGCGCAGACTTTCCGGTAGAAGCGCGACTGCGCCGGGAACTAAATCGTTGAAGACTTTAGCGCCCTGACTGCCGCCGATGACCAGCAGCTGAACCGCAGCCCTAGCTTCCGGAGACTCGTAGCTCTCGGCGCCGACTGCGGCAATGGCAGCGCGGACAGGGTTTCCGGTGCGCACAACCTTGTCCAGATCGCTATTCGAGATTGCTTCCACTTTTTCGAAGGAAGTCGCGATTGCGCTGGCGCGCCGTGCCAGCAGACGGTTTGCCCGTCCCAGCACGGCATTCTGTTCGTGCAGGATGACCGGCTGACCCAGGTGCGCGGCTGCCAGGACCGTAGGAACGGAGGGATAACCACCGAACCCGACCACTGCGTCGGGCCGCTGCGCTTTCAGGATCTTGCGCGCCTGCAGATAACCGACTCCAAGCTGGGCGGCGCCCTTGATTTTCCTCAAGATACCACCACCCGCAATGCCGGCCGCGGCAATGCGCAGCGTTTTGACATCTGGCAGTTTGTCGCCAAAGCCGCCGCCGCGCTGATCCGTGACCAGAAGCACTTCGATATCGCGGGCAAGAAGCTCCTGCGCCAGGGCCTCGGCCGGGAAGAGGTGTCCACCTGTGCCGCCGGCGGCAAGGATGACGCGGCGCGGGTTCTGCAACGTCATATCGCTTCCCCCATGCCAACCCGCCGCCGCGTCAGGGCAAGAACCATGCCCATCCCCATCGCCAGAGCGAGCAGGGAGGACCCGCCGTAGCTGATGAAGGGCAAGGTCATGCCTTTGGTGGGAATCAGGTGCAGCGCGGAACCCATGTTGATCAGGGCCTGCAGCCCGAACTGTGCCAGCAGGCCGCTGCAGGCCAGCATGACGAAGAGGCTGCTTTCGCGCAGCATGTGTGTAAAGCCGCGCAGGACGACGAAGGCAAAAAGGCTGACGATCACCAGACAGGCGATGAGCCCCATTTCTTCGCCTGCGACGGCAAAGATGAAGTCTGAATGGGCATCGGGCAAATGGGCTTTCACCGTTCCCTCACCAGGACCGCGTCCGAAGAAGCCGCCATTCATGAAGGCTTCCATGGAGCGGTTGATCTGGTAGCGGTCGCCGGCCGACGGATCCATGAAGCCGTCGATGCGTGCCGCGACGTGAGGCAGGCTGAAGTATGCGCCGATCAGGGCCGCGACACCCAGCGCGCCAAGTAGCCCCACCCAGAGTATCGGCAGGCCCGCGAGGAAGAGTTGGATGCCGCCAATGGCGGTGATCAGAACGGTCTGGCCGAGATCGGGCTGAAGGAGCAAAAGCGAGACGATGACCAGCCAGATACCAACGGCGATCGGCAGTCCGGGCACACTTGGATCGTTCTTGGACATTGCCAGGAACCAGGCGATGGTGACGGCGAAGAAGGGCTTCACGAATTCAGACGGCTGCAGCGAGAAGCCGGCAATGTTGAGCCAGCGTGACGCGCCTTTGATTTCGGTGCCGACCAGCAGGGTGAACAGCAACAGCACCAGGGTGCAGAGCAATCCGATGACCGCACAACGGCGCACGCCGCGCGGGGAAAGCAGTGAAGCCCCGACGACAATCATTAGGGCGAAGGGCAGGAGTGCCAGTTGACGCTGGGCAAGCTGGAAGGATTCAATGCCGATCCGGTCCGCAGCGGCAGGCGACGCGGCCAGCATCAGTACGCCGCCAAGCGCCATCAGAATGACCAGGGCGATCAGAGTCCAGCGATCGACGGTCCACCACCAACGTCCGAGAACAGATGTATCCGTGCGGGCGAAGCTGCTCATGCGGCATCCCCCCCGACCGAATGGCCCGCGGCGCCGTCGTCGTTGGCAGTCAGCGATCCATCGAGCTGTGCGACGGCAGCCTTAAAGGCCGTGCCACGCGCTTCGAAACTCGGGAACTGATCGAAAGACGCACAGGCCGGGGAGAGCAGAACGACGGGCGATGAACCTTGTTCTGTACGGGCGGCTTTGGCCGCTGTGGCGGCAGCGCTCACCGCCTTCGCCAAGGTGCCGCAACGTTTCACGGGGAAACGTCCTTCAAGCACCGAGGCGAAGGCGGCTTCGGCTTCGCCAATCAGGAAAACTTCCGCAATGCGCGGGGTGAAACGCTCAAGACCATCCAGGCCGCCTTCCTTGGCGCGACCGCCTGCGATCCAGTAAATCAGGTCGTAGCAGGCGAGCGCGCGGGCGGCGGCGTCCGCATTGGTGGCTTTGGAGTCGTTGACGTAGCGCACGCCGTCAATCTCAGCCACCAGCTCCTGCCGGTGCTCCAGGCCGCCGAAGGTCTTGAGGCCTTCGACGATTTGCGCGCGGTTCACACCCAGCGTGGCGGCTACGGCATAAGCGGCGGCTGCATTCTGCGCATTGTGCTCGCCGGGCAGGTTCGAAAGGTCGCGAAGGTCAAGAACCCGCTGTGCGTCACCGTGGGTGTTGTCGATCAGAATGCCCTCTACGACGTAAACACCGCCCTTGACGGCGGAGCTGCCGGAAATGGGAACGACGTTCTGTTCATTCGCTTCGGACAGATCCTCGAAGATCCCGCGGCTCGTGTCGTCGTCTGTACCGACGATCGCTGTGCAGGGCCGTGCCTGCCGATGAAATATCAGTTTCTTCGCCGCGACATAGCCGTCGAAGCCACCGTGCCGGTCCAGATGATCGGGACTGATGTTCATAAGTACGGCAATGTCAAAGGTGATCGAGCGGGTGATCTCGAGCTGATAGGACGACATTTCCAGGACGTAGATCCCGTCCTGGGTCAGGGCCTCCAGTTCGAGCGCGGGAACACCCAGGTTGCCGCCGACTGCAACCGGGCGGCCAGCCTGTTTCAAGATGTGTCCGATCAGGGTCGTCGTGGTCGATTTGCCGTTCGTGCCGGTGATGCCGACAAAGCGAACGCCCCGTTGCGCGCGCGCCAGCAGTTCGATGTCGCTGATGATTTCGCAGCCGCTGTGCCGTGCAAGCTCGACCACCTCATGGGGAGCCGGGAAGCTGTGCGGTATGCCGGGGGAGAGGATCAGGCTGACGGGCTGACTCCAGTCGCAGTCATGCAGATCGACGATCGGCAAGCCTTCGGAAGACGCTCGCTTCCGGCTGTCTTCATTGTCGTCCCAGGCCCAGACCTCGGCTCCACCGGCAGTCAAGGCGCGCGCAGCCGAAAGTCCCGACTTACCGAGACCCAGCACCGCCACCGTCAAACCACCAAAGAAACCAAGATCGATCTGCGCCATTACCTCACCTCAGCTTCAGGGTCGCGAGACCGACGATTGCGAGGATCATGGCAATGATCCAAAAACGGATGACGATGGTCGGTTCCGCCCAGCCCTTCTTCTCGAAATGATGGTGCAGAGGCGCCATGCGGAACACACGCTTGCCGGTCAGCTTGAAGGAGGCGACCTGAACGATGACCGACACGGTCTCCAGAACGAAGAGGCCGCCGATGATCGCCAGCACCAGCTCGTGCTTGGTCACGACCGCAATGCTGCCGAGCGCGCCACCCATGCTCAAAGAACCGGTGTCGCCCATGAAGACCATGGCGGGCGGCGCATTGAACCAGAGGAACCCGAGACTGGCGCCTACCAGAGCAGCGCAGAAGACCGCGAGTTCGCCGCTGCCTGGCACGAAATGCAGCTGAAGGTATTCCGCAAAGACGGAGTTTCCGACCAGATAGGCGATCAGTGCGAAACAGACGGCTGCGATCATCACGGGAACGATCGCCAGGCCGTCCAATCCGTCGGTCAGGTTCACGGCGTTGGACGCGCCCACCATGACCAGGATCGCAAACGGCAAAAAGAACCAGGTGAGATTGATCAGAAGGCTCTTGAAGAAGGGCACCGCAAGATGGGTCGACATGGTATCGGGGCTGAGCTGCATCACCCAGAAGGTCGCGGCGGCGCCAATAATGATCTGCGCGATCAGTTTGACGCGGCCGGGGAGGCCTTTCGTGTTGCGCTGGGTGAGCTTGAGGTAATCGTCGACGAAGCCGATCATGCCAAAACCGCCGGTGACAAGCAGCACGGACCAGACGTAACCATTGGTCAAATCAGCCCAGAGTAGGGTTGAGACCGTGATCGCGATCAGGATCAGAAAGCCGCCCATGGTTGGCGTGCCTTTTTTTGTCAGCAGATGACCTTCGGGGCCGTCTTCACGGATGGGCTGGCCTTCGCCCTGCTTGGACTTCAGCCAGGAGATGATCCTTGGGCCCAGGATGAAGCTGATCACCAGGGCCGTGATCACCGCACCGCCGCTGCGGAATGTGAGATAGCGGAAGAGATTGAAGGCAAAGAAATCGTCGGACAGCGGGACGAGGAAATTAAAGAGCATCCTGGCCTCCCGTGCTTCCGGCTTCGCTGTTTGAACGGGAAGCACCCAATGCCTTCAATGCTTCGATCACAACCGCCATGCGACTGCCCAAAGAACCCTTTACCAGAACGACGTCTCCCTTTGCCGCTGCATCCGATACCAGCGGAGCCACAGCGTTTGAGTCTTCGACATGAACAGCCTGCATTTTGGCTGGCAGATTTTTATGAAGCGACTGCATGTGGCGGCCACAGGTGAAGACGAGGTCAACCTTTGCATCCATGAGCGGCTGAACGAGATCGCTGTGAAGTTTGCCGGCTGTCTTTCCCAGTTCGAGCATATCGCCCAGAACCGCGATGCGGCGGCCACCCTTTTCCGGCGTGCTCTGAGCGAGGAGCGAAATAGCGGCGCGCACAGATGCCGGATTGGCATTGTAAGCGTCGTCGATCAGCAGGAACTTACCTTTTGGGCCATGGATGCGGTGGCGTTCACCGCGCCCGGCCAGTGCTGAAAGGTCCGTGAGCGCTGCTGCGGCCTGCTGCACATCCGCGCCGGCGGCATTGACAGCGGTCAAGACTGCGAGCGTGTTCATCGCCCAGTGCTCGCCGGGCTGGCCGACGTGATAGCTGAACTCCTGCCCGCCGATGAGCGCCGTGACATCGCTGTCCTGCTCACCGGGCGAGAACTCGAGCAGGCGGCTGTCCGCTTTTTTGTCCCGGCCGAAACTCACGATCGTTTTGACGCCTGTTTCTTTGGCGCGTTTGACCAGATGTTCGTAGAGGGCATTGTCGATGTTCAGGATGGCGGTGCCATCGGATTTCAAGGACTCAAAGATTTCCGCCTTCGCGTCGGCGATGGCTTCGAGGGATTCAAAGAACTCAAGATGCGCGGCGGCGATCGTCGTGATGATGGCCACGTCCGGTTTTACCAGCCGCACCAGCTCCCGGATTTCGCCGGGGTGGTTCATGCCCAGCTCGAAGACGCCGTAGACGGTGTCGCGGGGCATCCGCGCCAGCGAGAGGGGGACACCCCAGTGATTGTTGAGACTCTTCGCGCTCGCAAAGGTCGCCGCTTGCGGCGCCAGACAGGTGCGCAGCGCTTCCTTCGTGCCGGTCTTTCCAACACTGCCGGTGACAGCGATGAACTTTGCCGAGCTGCGGTCATGGGCAGCGGCACCGAGACGCCACAGCGCGCCGAGAGTATCGTCCACCAGAGACAAAGGGGCGTCATCGTCGAGATTCTCCGGACGGCGATGCACCAGAGCGCCCGCTGCGCCTTTCGCCAAAGCGTCAGCGACAAAATCGTGGCCGTCAAAGACCGGTCCCTGCAGTGCGATGAAGAGTTCGCCGGGCGCGATGGTGCGGGTGTTGATGGAAAGACCACTGGCCTGCCAATCGCGGGTGTTGGTGCCGCCGGTGGCCGAAGCAACTTCGTCCGAGGTCCAGAGTGGCTGAGTGTTCATCCAGCCCCGCTCTCTACGGCAGCCGCCGCGATCGCTTCGCGGGCAACATCCCGGTCATCGAAAGGATGAACCTCATCGCCGATTTTCTGGCCGCTCTCATGCCCTTTGCCGGCAATCACCAGAAGATCGCCCTCGGTCATTTCCCGGACAGCGCTGAAGATCGCCTCGCGGCGGTCGCCGATCTCACGGCCATTAGGTGCCGCCGCCATCATCGCCGCGCGAATGCGTGCGGGATCTTCGCTGCGCGGGTTGTCGTCCGTGATGATCGCGACATCCGCCAAGCTGGTTGAGACCTCGCCCATCATCGGACGTTTCCCCGGATCGCGGTCACCACCACAGCCAACCACGACCCATAGCCGCGCCTCGCAATGTGGACGCAGAGCGGTCAGAACGGTCTCAAGTGCGTCCGGTGTGTGCGCATAATCGACATAAACCGCACCGCCCGCTGGGCTGTTGCCGACATATTCGACGCGGCCCGGAACACCCGAGAGGGCAGGGACTGCTGCGATAGCGTCTTCAGGTTTAACGCCGCCGGAGATTACGAGCCCGAGGGCCGCCAGCAGGTTCCAGGCCTGGAAGGATCCTGCGACCGGGAAGGTGACCTCGTGCGCTTTGCCGTGAATTTCGATCGTCAGGCGCTGGCCTGCGGCAGTTGGTGTGCGCTCGATCAGCTTGATGTCCTGTCCGTCGTTTCCGAAGGACAGCACACGAAGTCCGCGCTGTTCGCAAATCGCCACAAGCTTCTCGAACTCCGGGATGTCGGCGTTCAGAACCGCCGTGCCGCCAGGAGCGAGGAGGCTGTCGAAAAGCCGGCATTTGGCCGCGAAGTACTGCGCCATGTCGCCGTGGTAATCGAGGTGATCACGGGAAAGATTGGTGAAGGCGGCTGCGGTGACGGCGACGCCGTCCAGACGGGACTGGTCCAGGCCGTGACTCGAGGCCTCCATGGCCAGGTGATCGAATCCGTCGCGCGCCAGTTCCGCCAGGCAACGCTGTAGTTCAATGGGGTCGGGCGTGGTCAGTGCCGCCGGCGCATTCGGCCGCTCCGGCTCGACACCAAGGGTTCCGAGACTGGCGGCTTCGTATCCCAGTTGCTGCCAGATCTGGCGTGTGAAGATTGCCACCGAGGTTTTGCCGTTCGTCCCCGTGACGGCCGCGATCACATGGGGCTGGGTCCCATAAAACCGCGCCGCCATGATGGCAATCGCACGCCGTGGATTGTCATCCGTGACCAGACTGATGCTGCCCGCGTCGTCTTCGAGTTCTGTGCCGCTTGCAGCCAGGACCGCAACCGCGCCCTGTTTGACGGCCTGACCGATGAATTCACGACCGTCCACCTGAAAGCCAGGCAGGGCACCGAAGAGGTACCCTGGTTTTACCTGCCGGCTATCGATTGCCAGGCCCGTGATTTCGACGTCCGCTCCCACCAGGGGCGGTGCGACCGGGTGCGTGTCTTGCTGAGGCCAATCTCTGGTCAGTTCACTGAGACGCAAGGCTGTGCCCTCCCGCCCGTGCCATGACGTCGACCAGAAGCTGCTCAATACGATCATCGGCGATGTGGTCTTCGATCGGCTCAATCGAAACCAGTGGCCCCATGCGCTCGACCACCCGCTTGATGACCGGCGCTGCGACCCAGCCGCCCGTTGCGAAACCGTGGGTTTGCTTTGTGCCTTTGGGCTCGTCGACCATGGCGAAGACCACGTAGCGCGGATTGGTCATCGGAAACGCGCCAAGGAAGGAAGACATGCGCGAGTTGCGGACGTAGCGTCCATTACGAAGCTTATCGGCGGTGCCTGTCTTACCCCCCACCATGAAGCCCTCGGCATCGGCGTTTCGTCCTGAGCCGTGCAAAACGACCAAGCGCATCAGGTGGCGCATCTGGCGTGAGGTTTTCTCGCTGATGACGCGGGTGCCCGCTACCGTCTCGTTTGGTGCATGCTTGACCAGACTCGAGGGTTTGAGTTCGCCACCGTTTACCAACGCACCGGCGGCCCGGACCAGCTGCAGAGGGCTGACCGAGATTCCATGACCGTAGGAGATGGTCATGGTGTTGACTTCGCGCCATTTTCTTGGGAAGCGCGGCTGACCGATTTCCGACAACTCAAAGCTCGCCGGACGCATAAGGCCGAGGTTCGAGAGAAACGCTTTCTGCTTAGAGGTGCCGGCCTCCAATGCCATGTGAACAGAGCCGATGTTGCTGGAATAAATCAGAATTTCGGGAATCGACAACCAGCGTTTCTTCGGCTTGTAGTCGCGGATGGTGAAGCGCCCAACCCGGATCGGGTCCGTCGTGTCATAACCATCGTTGACGCTTACAATCCCCTCGTCGAGCGCCATGGCAGTGTTAAAAAGCTTGAACACCGAACCCATTTCGTAGACGCCGAGCGTCGCCCGGTTGAAGCGCGCATCATCGACGGCGCTGCCAGCTTCGTTCGGGTTGTAGCTCGGCAGCGAGACCATCGAGATGACCTCGCCGTTCTGGACGTCGTAGACCATGCCGGCCGCGCCGATCGCGCTGAATTCCGTCATGGCAGCCGAGAGTTCTTCGGCCATGATGTGCTGAATCCGAACATCAAGGCTGAGCTGCAGCGGTTCGTCAGTGCTGTTCAGCATATCGTCGAAAGACTGTTCGACGCCGGCCAAACCCTGGTTGTCAATCGAGGTAAATCCGACGGCGTGCGCCGTCAGTGCGCCGTGCGGATAGAAGCGCCGCTGTTCCCGGCGGAAATTCAGGCCCGGGATGCCGAGGCTGTTGATCTGTGATTGCTGACGAGGTGTCAGGTGCCGCTGAAGCCAGACGAACTGCTTCCCGGATTTCAGTTTCGCAAGCAATTCCGCCCGCGACTTACCCGGCAGGATTTTCTGAAGTTCGCGTGCCGCAAACTCGGCGTCAGGCACGAGACGGGCATCTGCGAAAAGCGATGCGGTCGGCAGGCTGGTAGCGAGAATGACGCCGTTGCGATCAACTATATCGCCACGCACCGCGGTGCCGGGCAGATTTGCCGCTGTTTGGCTGGATGCTGTGCGCGCATTGCCCTGTAGCAGAGTGAGATCGACAAGCCGAACGCCGATCGCGAAGAATGCCACGGAGATGATCAGTCCTGTCGCGATCAGACGGGTCTTACCGACCTCCAAAGCCTGCTTTACGGTTCCATCCAGAACTGTATAGGCGGAGTGATCGATATGCCGGTCCAATCCACAGGGATTGCAGGCCGTGCCCGTTTGCCCAGACTCTTGTGCTGTGTGGCCATCTAGCCGGTCCGACGGATCGACATGAATCGTCATTGCGGTACCCCCGTGCGCATCAGTGGCACAGTGCGCTTGCCGCCGGTGTTGCCGCTGCCGCCCTCGTTCGAGGACTCAGGCGCGTTGCGCAAAATTTCTTCGATGATGTCCTCGAGACCGTCGCTGTCCTGGCTATCGATCGCCTGGGATTCGCGCAGCGGCAAATCGCCCATATGCACAACCTGTTCTGCAAGAAGCGGTGCGAAGTCGAGATAGCGCTCCGACAGATCCGCCAGGTGCGAAGGCTGGTTCAGAAAGCTCCATTCCGCCTCGAGCACGCGGATCGCCTCGCTGTCCTGTTGCATTTCGGCGCGGGCGATCCCCAGCTCGGTCTCAAGTTCCTGCACCTTGTACTTGATATGAAAGGCAAACCAGATCGACAGAGCGCAGGCTGCCAGCCAGGCACAGAGGGCTAGCTTGTTCATGCTCATGCGGCTTCCTCCACCCAGGGGGCCGCGGAGGTACGCCGAGCGGCGCGCAGCCGGGCCGAACGGGAGCGGGGGTTCACGGCGGTTTCGTCGTCCGCCGGACCCTTTGCGCCCTTAAACAACAACTCAAAGGTCGCTGCCGGGGAGCGATCGTCGTTATTGGCGGGCAGGTGCCGCGAGCCGCGTGGCGCAGCGCCGCAGCGTTCAACCAGGAACCGCTTCACGGCGCGATCCTCCAATGAGTGGAATGAGACCACCACAAGGCGTCCGCCGGGGGCCAGCAAGCGCTCTGCCGCGCGCAAACCGCGATGCAGCTCGCCCAGTTCGTCGTTGACGTAAATCCGCAGGCCCTGGAAGGTGCGGGTTGCCGGGTCGATGCTGTCGTCGCGCTTCTTGCCACTGGCGGGGCGAACCACTTTGCGCACGATGTCAGCCAACTGGCCGGTCCGCTCGATGCGGCTTTCGCGCCGCGCGTTCACAATCGCGCGGGCCACCTGACGGGCCCGGCGTTCCTCGCCGAGGTGGAAGATAATGTCTGCCAGTTCGCCCTCGGACAGGCTGTTGATGACGTCCGCGGCGCTTGGGCGTTCGCTGTCTTCCGAACCCTCCATGCGCATGTCCAATTCGGCGTCGTAGCGAAAGGAGAAGCCGCGTTCCGCCTGATCGAGTTGCATGGAGGACACGCCGAGATCCAAGACCACACCATCGACCTGATTGATGCCTTCCTGTTGCAAGAGGCTGTCCATATCGCCGAAGCAACCTTCAAGAATCAGAAGTCTGCCGTCGAAACGCGCGACCAGCTCCTGACCTGCCTTGATCGCCGTGACATCCCGGTCGATGGCAACGACGCGGCAGTCCGCGCTTTCCAGAATCGCGCTGCTGTAACCACCGGCGCCGAAGGTGCCGTCCGTGTAGGTTTCGCCATCGCGGGGCGCGAGCGCAGCCAGAACCTCACGCAGCATGACCGAGATGTGCGGTGCGTCCGGCTTGGCCGAGAATGTTTTTGAACGTGGCTCCGTCACTTTGCGGCGCCTCCGTTGTCACCCATGGAAACGGTCAGGTTCTGCTGCCGCGCCCGCTCACGGGCCTGCGCTTTTTGCTCTTCAAGAGCGGCCGGCTGCCAGATCTGAAACTGCCGGCCCTTACCGACAAAGGCGGCGCGTTCCGTGATGCCGGCATGCTCGATCAAGGGCGCGGGCAGAATGATCCGGCCTTCGCTGTCAAAAGGCAGCTGCAGCGAATCAGCGAAGATCATGGTTGCCAGATCGTCTTGGGTTTCCGAGAAAAAATCGTAGCTCGAAACCTGGTCGTTTAATTTTTCAATGAAATCCATGCCGCAGGCTTCGATGGCGTCCGCGCGGTATGAGCGAAAGGCAACGATGCCATTATAGGACTGGGACGCGAGCGCCTGGCGGAACGTCGCAGGAACGGAAACACGCCCCTTGCGATCCACCTTGTTCTCGAAGGTGCCGATGAACACCACGACCCGTTACTCCTGCGGCAAATGCCGCTCCATTCACAAACCCAGCTCCGGACATCCGGACCCCATTTTTGGACGCACGAAGTGCCCTAAGTGCCCATTGGGACAGTTTGGGATATCATGGGTTCTTATGGGTGTCAATGGTACGCAAGTAAAACTATGCGCATTAATAAAGGGTTAACAGTCGTTTTTACGCCTATGGCAGTATCGTTTTTCCTCCTTAAACTTGTCTTCACTTACCGGGTGACAGAAGTTTGTACTAAGAATGTGGATTAATTGTGTTCACTTTATGTTCTGACCATCCGATTTGCCAATACAAAAGCAGTCTTCGGACAATTCTCAGAACAACACCAAAGCCCGGATTTGCTCGCCACCGAAGCAAAAGAACAGGGCTCTTTTTGACCCTTGGTGTCTGTCCTTGAGTCTGATTCACCTTGTGCCGCAATTCAACGAAAAACGATCAGACTCTCTTTATCCGGTATCTCGTGATTCAGGGCCACAGACACCGGAAACGTCGGTTATCTCTATGATATAGGGCGTATTTTAGGGTTTTCACCGTTGTGGTGAAATTTCAGAAAAAGTAAGAAATTAGGTGTCAGACGATCTGTAAGCCGGGTTCTGTCCCCCGCGTTTCCGCGGATGGATGGCCATTCATCTGGGACGCCCGTTGCCGGGCGCCTCACGCAACTTACCCGGACGGCGACGCGAAAATCCGCCTGATTCCTGCCGGACAAGCCGACAGAAACCTACCGTCCCTACTTAGTTTTGCTCCCGGTGGGGTTTACCTTGCCGCCCACGTCGCCGTGCGCGCGGTGCGCTCTTACCGCACCCTTTCATCCTGGCCTGCAGGCCCGTCCCATGAAATCCCATGGGGGTGTCCCATGAAATCCCATACGCGGTCGGACCCCGGCAGGTGGTTTGCTTTCTGTGGCACTTTCCCTGGGGTCGCCCCCGCCGGGCGTTACCCGGCACCGTATTTCCGTGGAGCCCGGACTTTCCTCCCGCCTGGCAGCTTTGCGAACCAAGTTCGCTGCTTGCCAAGGGGCGGCCATCCGACCGTCTGACACCCTTCAGAATTAGGCGTATTCGTGTCCTGCGTCAATGCTTTCGCGGCGTCACATTGCCTGCGGCAGAGGCTTCAGGCGGTCTCGGCCAGGTGTCTCAAGGTGGCGCAAGTGGCCGGGTCGGGTTCGCCGGAGAGGTGGTCTGGCCGGAAATGCCGCTGAAAGGCCCGGATGACCGCACGTGTGTCGTCGTTCAGGACGCCGTCCCGGGAGACCTGATAGCCGTAGTCATGGAGCAGGGACTGCATCTGAGCGATATCGCATTCGGCATCGGCTTGCGTCGCTGTGGTTCCGAGATCTGGCCAAACGCCGATACCCTCGGCGGCAAGGCGCTGCCAGTCGAAGAGTTCGCCAGGGTCCTCCTTGCGCAGCGGCGCAACATCGGAGTGTCCGAGTACCCGGCGTGCCGGGATTGCCTGGCGCTGAAGTATATCCTTCGAGAGCGCGATCAGAGAGACCATTTGGGCTTCGGGAAAGGGACGGTAGCCGAACTCGTGGCCCGGGTTGACCAGTTCGATCCCGATCGAGCGGGCGTTGATATTGCTCTCGCCCGCCCAGGATGCGACCCCGGCGTGCCAGGCTCTCTGCTCTTCGGCGACCAGCCGGTAGATGACACCGTCTTCATCAATGCAGTAGTGGGCGCTGACCCGTCCTGGTTCTGCGTTGGGATCGCAAAGTCGTTTGAGCGCTTCTTCACCGCTACGCATTCCCGTGTAGTGCATCAACAGAATGTCGATTGCCTGGCCGCCGCGGGTGTCATGGTTTGGCGAAGGCCGTTCGACGATACGCATAAACTGGATCTCGCTGCTGCTGTCGTGGTGCGGCGTCTACAGACGCTCGGCGCCGGGCGATGCCGTCTTCGGGCGCCGCAGTACGATGATGGCAACCCCCACCACCGTCAAGCAGCCGCCCGCGATGAGATAGGGTGTCAGGGCTTCGCCCAGAAAAAAGACGCCCGCAAAGACACCAATGACCGGCACCAACAGGGTAAAGGGCATGGCCTGATTAAAGCTGTAGCGCCGCAGGAGCCAATACCAGCAGCCATAGCCGAAAACCACCACCATGATGCTCTGGTAGAGGACCGCAAAGATGGCCGGCCAGGGGATCTGTCTGACGATTTCGATCTGGTTGCCTTCGAAGACCAGTGAGGCGGCCAGCAGCATTGGCGTCGCGAAGACAGCCATCCAGGCGTTGAGGGCAAAGCCGTCGACGCCCTGCAGGAACTTGATCTGAACATTCGCAACGGACCAGGTGCAGGCGGCCGCGATCACCATGAAAAGTGAGAGATACTGGCCATCGAGCCTGGGCTCACCGGCAATGAGGGCGACGCCGACGAAGGCAATGGCCATGCCCAGCGCGCGGCGCCAGCCGAGCTTGTCCTTGAAAAAGATGGCCGCCAGCAGTGCTGCAAAGGGAACCTGAAGCTGGATCGCAATTGCCGCCGTGGCGGCATCGAGATCCTTCAACCCGTTGAACATCAGGGAGAAGTGCAGGAGCCCCAGGGTAAAGGCAATGGCGATGACCTGCCGCCAGCGCCCCTTTGGCGGCTTGACGAATGGAATCAGCACAATGGCGACCAAAGCAAAGCGCAGGGCCATGAAAAGCAGGGGCGGTAAATGGGTCAGGCCGATCTTCGCGACCGCGAAATTCAAACCCCAGACCAGAGCCACCGCCAGGAAGATGGCCAGATGCAGAGGCGAGATACTTCCCGGCATTAACGCGGCGCACGCTCCGCTGACAGAGCCTCGCGCTGCTCTTCCAGCTCCAGCCAGCGTTCCTCGGCGGTGCTGAGTTCATTTCTCGCGGTTTCGAGTTCCGCGGCGAGGCTGGAAACTCTCTTTGGGTCGCCCTCATAGAGTTTCGGGTCTGCGAGTGAGGTCTCCAGCTCCGCCATCCGCGCCGAAATCTCTTCCATTCTCTGCGGCAGGCCATCGAGCTCCCGCTGATCCTTATAACTGAGTTTACGCGAAGCGCTCTTGGTACCCGCCGGTTTGGCTTGGCGCTGGGGCTGGAGGCTACGCCCGTTATCGACCGCACTTTTACTGACTTTCGCCGTGCGCCGGGCGAGATAGTCGCTGTAGCCGCCGACGTATTCCTGAACTTCGCCATCGCCCTCGACAGCAATGATCGAGGTGACGAGGCGATCGAGAAAGTCGCGGTCATGGCTGACCAGCAACAGTGTGCCCTTGTAGTTGTCGAGGACATCGAGCAGCAGATCCAGCGTTTCCATATCCAGGTCGTTGGTCGGCTCGTCCAAGACAATCAGGTTGCTGGGATTGGCAAAAAGGCGAGACAGAAGCAGCCGGTTTTTTTCACCGCCCGAGAGCGTGCGCACCGGCTGGCGGGCCTGACCGTCGTCGAAGAGAAAGTCGCGCAGATAGGCGACCACATGGCGTTGAACGCCCTGTACCATGATCGAGTCGCCACCGTCCGGCGCCAGGCTGCGCCAGAGCGTGGTGTCCGGATCGAGAGACTCACGCCGCTGGTCGAAGTAAACCGGCTTCAGGTTGGTGCCGAGTTTGACCGACCCGCTGTCCGGCTCCAGCTTGCCGATCAGCATCTTGACCAGGGTTGATTTACCGGCACCGTTGGGCCCGAGGATGCCGATCCGCTCCCCGCGTTTGATCCGGGTGGAAAAGTTCTCGATGATCTTTGTCTCGCCGCCGGTGCCATCTGCGTAGGATTTGGAAATCTCCTTCGCTTCGATGACCAGATCGCCTCCGCCCTGGGCCGTGTCGACCGCCAATTTCGCCGTGCCGGGAGCGCTCAGCCAGTCCCGGCGTTTCGCCCGCAGGTCCTGCAGGCGCGCCAGGCGCCCCTCATTGCGCTTGCGCCGGGCCGTGACGCCGCGCAGCAGCCATTTCTCCTCGCGGTGGATCTGCCGGTCCAAGCGATGTTGTTCCTGGGCCTCGCGGTCCAGCAGTTCCTGTGACCAGTCCTCGAAGTGTGCGAAGCTTTTGTCCAGGCGCTGAACCCGGCCGCGATCAAGCCAAAGCGTGTTGCGTGTCAGGTTGTTGAGGAAAGTCCGGTCATGACTGATCACCAACAGGGCGCCCTTGAAACGGGCCAGCTCATCTTCGATCCATTCGATGGTGGGCAGATCCAGATGGTTGGTCGGCTCGTCGAGCAGCAACACGTCAGGTTCGATAATCAGGGCGCGGGCGAGGGCGCAGCGACGTCCCTCACCGCCTGAGAGTTCCGACAGCTGACGATCACCACCCAGGTTGAGTCTGGCCAGGATGGCGTCGACTTGATGCCGGGTTGTCGGGTCTTGGGCATGATCCGCGCCAAGACCGGCTGCAACATGATCGGCGACCGTTCCGCCGGGTTCGAAATGCGGGTCCTGTGGCAGGTAGGCAACGGTGACGCCCGGCTGGACGAAGCGGCTGCCGCCGTCCAGCTCCTGAACTCCGGCGAGTACTCGCAGAAGAGTCGATTTCCCGCTGCCGTTACGTCCGACCAGACAGGCCCGGTCCCCGCGAGACAGTCCCATGGAGAGGCTGTCGAACAAGGGGCGCGGGCCGAAAGCGACCTTGGCCTCGTGAAGCGCAAGAAGAGGGACGGGGGGAGCCATAGACTTTGATCCGGACTGTCGTCAGCTGATTTCGCGCAGCTTGCGGATCTGGTCGTAGGCCGCATTGATATTGGCGAGTTTTTCATTTGCCAGATCAACGAATTCCTGAGGCATACCCTGAGCCATCAGGCGGTCCGGGTGGTTTTCGAGAACCAGTTTTCGATGAGCGGACTTGATCTCGTCGTTGCTGCTGTCGCGCGAAACGCCGAGCAGTTGAAAGGGGTCGAAGTTGGAAGGGCTGACGTTTTCGCCGTAAATCCGCTCCCACTGGCTTTCCGAAAAACCGAAGATCTCGGAGACGTTCGCCAGAAACTGCAGCTCGTCCTCTGTCACCTTGCCGTCGGCGCGCGCAATATGGAAAAGGCCGCGCACCAGCTCTTCCAGAACCGCGGGATTATTTTTGAACATGCGGGCTATCTGTTTCGCGTAGGGCTCAAAACCCTGGGAGTCCTTTCGGGCCTGGTCGAAGAGCCGCCCGACGTTTTTGACCTCGTCGGGTGGAATGCGAAACATCTGCTTGAAAGCGGTGACTTCGTCGCGGGTGACGACACCATCGGCTTTGGCCATTTTCGCGCCGAGGACGATAACGCCGATGGTAAAAGCGATCTGTTTGGTCGCGTCACCGGCGTTCTCGTCTGCCGGTGCTTCGCGCAGCTTGTCGACGGCATGACCCGCAACGGCGCCGATCAGTGCACCGAGGGGGCCGCCGAGCGCCAGGCCGGCGGCACCGCCAAGAATTTTGCCCCAAATGCTCATCTCGGTGTCTTCCGGTCCGTCTCTTTCATCTCTCGCGTATCTTGGCTCTTGCGCCAAGTCATCTGGCGGGTGCGGTAGCTCTAACCAACCAAGGCCGTTTTAACGAACCAAGGCCGTTTTAACGAACCAAGGCCGTTTTAACGAAGTGCCGCCCGTAATCAAGTGCAGCTCGACACTCTCGTCTGGCGCTCTATTTCATGTGTAGAAAATCTGGGCAAGCTCGTCGTGAAGGCATTCTATCCGCGCTGGATGCCCTGGGCAAAGAGATTACTGAAGCCGTCTTTGAGGCTTGTCGATCCCGCCGATACGTCCGATTCCCGGTAGCTTGATGGCCAGATCCAGCGGATCTACGCCAAAAGCCAGTCCGAGGACGGAGACTTCCAGCCCTTCTTCAAGACCGGCCATGACCCCCAACAGGCCCAGGGCTGAGAGCTGTACGCCGGTCCCGCTGGGGCTCATTGCGGCCAAAGTGGTGGCGCCGAGATAGTCTTTGCCCACGGCTGTCGGGGGCAGTTCCAGCCTCAGTTCCGGGACGGCGCGCCCAATTGTCGCGGTGAAGGTGTTGGAATTCGGCCCCGGCCAGGTCTTGTAGTCATTTGCATGGGGGTAGCTCTGGATAGCCTGCTCTATTTTGTCGATGACCGCCTCTACCTTCGGGCCGCGCAGGTCCACATAGACCTCCGGCGTCGAGCCGAACCAGCGCCGGTCCGGAGCTCCGTCACGGCGAACCAGGGGAGAGCGCCCGCCCCAAAAACGCCAGCCAATCACTTCATAGGTCGAAAACTCAGCTGCGTTCTCTCGTTTCACCGAAATCCAGGTGTGGACGGCAAAAGCACCCCGCCAGCCAAACGCGCGTGCTCCGTAGACCTGAACCACCGGTTCCCGAACGACCGCCGGGTCCGGCGCCAGCCCCGTGCTCGCGCGGCTTGCCTCGGACCAGCTGCGTGAAACATTGACCTGTCCGGTGACGGCAGCCATCAGCGGACCCGCCAAAAGCAGGATAACCGCGAGCCCCAAATTTCGGAGGATACGGGCGACACTCTTAAAAACACTCCGTTTCATCGCAAAACGCTGCCATGCATCTGTGACCTAATAAAGGCAACTTAAAGTGAAGTGTCGAGTTTTCCATTCGAAACAACATTGTATTGACATTTTATTGATAAACTATCTATAAAATGTGTATTATTCCAACAAAGCGAAAGCGACGGACATGTCGGGCAAAAGCACTTCGGATCAGGTCGAGCAGGCGGGTGAGTGGCAGTTCTGGATCGATCGTGGCGGCACCTTTACCGATATCGTAGCGCGCCGCCCCGGCGGGGAGTTGGTCACTCACAAACTGCTTTCAGAAAACCCGGAGCAATACAAAGACGCGGCAATCCAGGGCATTCGCGATCTGCTCGGGTTGACCATGGACGAGCCGATTCCAACTGCGGCTGTCGAAGCCGTGAAGATGGGAACGACGGTTGCCACCAACGCACTGCTCGAGCGCAAGGGTGAACAGACCCTCCTGGTGGTGACCGAGGGCTTCCGGGACGCGCTGCTGATTGCCTACCAGAACCGCCCGAACATCTTTGCCCGCAAAATCGTTCGTCCGGAACAGCTCTATAGACAGGTCGTCGAGATCGACGAGCGCATGAGCGCCGAGGGCGAGGTCTTGAAGCCATTGAATGAGGAGCGGGCGCGGGCAGATCTGCAAGCGGCCTTCGATGCCGGTTTCCGTTCGGTCGCGATCGTTCTCATGCACGGCTATCGCTATCACGACCATGAACGGCGCATCGCCGATCTCGCTAAGGATATCGGCTTTCCTCAGGTCTCGGTCAGCTATGAGGTGTCGCCGCTGATGAAGCTGGTCTCGCGCGGCGATACCACCGTGGTCGATGCTTACCTCTCGCCGATCCTGCGGCGTTACGTCGATCAGGTGGCCGGTCAGCTTGGCGATGCCCGCCTGATGTTTATGCAGTCCAACGGCGGACTGACCGATGCGAAGCTCTTCCAGGGCAAGGACTCCATCCTCTCGGGCCCCGCAGGCGGCATCGTCGGTGCGGTACAGACCGCCGCGATGGGGGGGCTGGACAAGATTATCACCTTCGATATGGGCGGCACCTCGACCGACGTTGCGCATTACAACGGCGAATACGAGCGTGCATTCGAAACCCAGGTTGCCGGCGTGCGTATGCGCGCACCCATGATGCAGATTCATACCGTTGCCGCGGGCGGCGGCTCGATCCTGCATTTTGATGGCGCGCGCTATCGTGTCGGTCCCGATTCCGCCGGCGCCAATCCGGGTCCGGCCTGCTACCGCCGGGGTGGCCCGCTGGCGGTGACCGACTGTAACGTCATGCTTGGCCGGGTGGTTCCCGAGTTTTTCCCCAAGGTTTTCGGACCAGATGCCGATCAGCCTCTCGATGCGGAAGCCGTGCGCGAGAAGTTTTCGGCCCTTGCGGACGAAATACACAAAGCGACGGGAGATCAGCGCAGTCCTGAGGACGTGGCCGAAGGTTTCCGCCGGATTGCGATCGAAAACATGGCTAACGCTATCAAGGAGATCTCGACCCAGCGCGGATATGACGTCACCGAGTATACCCTCTGCAGCTTCGGCGGGGCCGGTGGGCAGCACGCCTGTGAAATGGCCGACACCCTTGGAATGACTAAGATCTTCCTGCATCCCTTCGCCGGCGTGCTCTCCGCCTATGGCATGGGTCTCGCCGATCTGCGGGCCTTGCGGGAGCAAGCCGTCGAGGGCGGGCTCGACGATGCGATCGTTAGTCAGGTTTCGGGCGTTCTCGACGATCTTGCGGCCGATGCCGTGGAAGAGCTGCGCGCCCAGGGCATTGGTGAGGAGCGTATTCATGTTCTGCGCAAGGTGCACCTGCGCTATGCCGGAACGGATTCCGCGCTGGTCGTCGATTTTGGCGACCGCGCCAAAATCATCGAGGGTTTCGAGCAGGCGCATCGTCAGCGCTACGGCTTCGTGACCGACAAGGATCACATTGTCGAGGCGGTCTCGGTGGAAGCGGTCGGCACCACCGACAGCATTGAGGACAAGCACCTGGAGAAGCCGGCGCGGTCCGAGAAACCGAAAGCCACGGCCCAGGTTGAGATCTACGCAAACGGATCCTGGCACGATGCGCCGGTCTATGAACGTGAAGCCCTGCAGGCCGGCGATCTGGTCGATGGTCCGGCCATCGTGATCGAACCGACTTCCACGACAGTGGTTGAGCCGGGCTGGCAGGCACGCTTGAGCGACCGCGACCACCTGGTTCTGGATCGGGTGATCCCCCTGGAACGCACGGTTGCCGTCGGCACCGAAGTCGACCCGGTCATGCTGGAGATCTTCAACAACCTCTTCATGTCGATCGCCGAACAGATGGGATCGACGCTGGAAAACACCTCTTACTCGGTGAATATCAAGGAACGCCTGGATTTCTCTTGTGCGGTTTTCGATCCGGAGGGCAACCTCGTCGCCAACGCGCCCCACATGCCCGTACATCTTGGCTCCATGAGCGATTCGATCCGCACGATTATCCGCGAGCGTTCCGATGTCATTTCACCCGGCGATGTCTATGTCCTGAATGCGCCTTATAACGGCGGAACGCATTTGCCGGATATCACCGTCATCACGCCGGTGTTCGATCCAAGCGGTTCGCGCATTCTCTTCTTTGCCGCCAGCCGCGGGCATCACGCGGACATCGGCGGTATCTCGCCGGGTTCCATGCCGCCGCAAAGCCGGACGGTTGACGAAGAAGGGGTCTTGATCGACAACTTCCTCCTGGTCGAGAAGGGCCGGTTCCGGGAGAAGGAAACCCGGGAACTTCTGGCGTCAGGGACCTATCCGGCACGAAACCCTGAACAGAATATCGCAGACCTGAAAGCTCAGATCGCAGCCAACGAGAAGGGCGTTCAGGAGCTGCAGCGGATGGTCGATCACTTCAGCCTGGAGGTCGTCCATGCCTACATGGGGCATGTTCAGGATAATGCCGAGGAACAGGTTCGACGTGTTCTGGATAAACTGGCCGATGGCAGCTTCACCTATGAGATGGACCAGGGCGCCAAAATCAGCGTGAGCATCCGGATCGACAAGGAAGCGCGGCGTGCGGCGGTCGATTTCGAGGGAACATCGGCGCAGCTCGACAGTAACTTCAATGCGCCTTCATCGGTCTGCAGAGCCGCCGTTCTCTATGTTTTCCGCACTCTCGTCGACGATGAGATCCCCATGAACGAGGGCTGCCTGAAACCGCTCGACATTCACATCCCAGAGGGCTCCATGCTGAAACCGCAGTATCCTGCGGCGGTGGTTGCCGGGAACGTGGAGACCAGTCAGGCCATTACGGACACGCTTTATGGCGCACTCGGCGTGATGTCGGCGTCGCAGGGCACCATGAACAACTTTACCTTCGGCAATGACAAGTATCAGTACTACGAGACGATTTGCGGCGGCTCGGGGGCGGGACCGGATTTTGACGGGACCGACGTTATCCATACGCATATGACCAACTCTCGTCTCACCGACCCCGAGATTCTGGAATGGCGCTTTCCTGTTCTGCTTGAGAGTTTCGGCGTTCGGCCCGGGACCGGCGGTAAGGGCCGGCATCGCGGTGGCGACGGATCACGCCGCGAAATCCGGTTCCGCGAAGCCATGAATGCGGCCGTTCTCGCCGGTCACCGCCGAATACCGCCTTTCGGTCTCGAGGGCGGAGAGCCCGGTGCATTGGGCAGGAACTGGGTCGTGCGTGCAGACGGAACCGAGGTGCCCTTGTCCGGGACGGATTCGATCGATATGGAGCCCGGCGACCGCTTTGTGATCGAAACGCCCGGTGGCGGCGGTTATGGCAGTGGCAAGGCGTGATCATCCTGGTTGGAGGTTTGGGGCAAAGGAGGCACTATGACTGAGGAAACGACCAAGCGGCGCAGCATCGTTTCATCATCTCATCTGGTTTCGGATGAGGCTTCAGAACTCAGCGAATTCGAGTTCGGTCTGATCATCGCCTCCAATGCCTTCAACCGTTGGATTGTGCGCTGCATGAGTGCGGCCGGTTACAGCGACCTGAACACTCTTGATATTGAGGTGCTGCATTCGGTCAACCACCGAACGCGGGAGAAGAAGCTGGCGGATCTTTGCTTCATTCTCAATGTCGAGGATACGCACACGGTCTCCTACGCTTTGAAAAAACTCGTCCGGTTGAACCTTGTGGCCGGGACACGCAGCGGTAAAGAAATCTCCTACAGCGTGACGGACGAGGGGCGTGAAGCCTGCGAACGCTACCGGCAGATCCGCGAAGACTGCCTGGTGAAGTCCATGGGGGCGTTCGGCAAGGGCAGCGACGGCGAATTCAATCAGCAGATCGGGCAGGTCGCCGACGTTCTGCGGGCTCTCTCAGGTCTCTATGACCAGGCCGCAAGATCAGCTGCGTCATTGTAGCGAGATCATGGCCGGTTCCCGCTCTGCTCGCGATCCTGATACTGATCTTCTATTAACCATAGAGGTGTATTGATTTCGCTGACTCTTCCAATAATGGCCGCTGATTGTTCGGCAGCGATTGCAGCAATGCCTTCCTTTCACTATATCTTGCAACGAGTGTCCAGAGCGCGAAACGCCCGCTGAATCAGGTGATTTATGGGCCAATTGCTGCCGAAGGTGTTGGTGCGGGACTGATGGCTGTCCCGATTTAAAGGATCGGCCTTGAAGAAAATCCTACTTGGTGTTGCCGCGCTTTTCGGGCTCGCGATTGCCGCTGCGTTGATCGGCCCGAGTTTTGTTGACTGGAACAACTACAAAGGCCAGATCGCTCAGCAGGCTGTCGAGGTTACCGGCCGGGCGGTTCAGATCGATGGCGATGTGAGCCTGCGGATCGTCCCCGCCCCGGAACTTTCAGCCAAAGGCGTGCGCATGGCCAATGCGGAGCAGGGCTCCGACGCTGATATGGCGACTGTCGAGCAATTGCAGGTTCGGGTCGCGTTCTGGCCTTTGTTGAAGGGCCAGGTGCAGGTCGAGAGCGTCTCGCTCGTTAAGCCAAAGCTGTTGCTTGAGGTCTATGCGGATGGACGCAACAATTGGACCCTGGGGGCACCATCCGCGCAAGCCGGAGAACCAGCTGAAGCGCCCGCAGATCCCCGCACCTCGCAACGAAATAGGGAAGAGCCGGAACCCGGTGCACCTGCAGATGCCGAAGACAGCCTCCGGATCGACAGCCTGTCGCTACGCGGCGCCACTGTTCTTTACCGGGATGCCACCAGTGGCATCGAAGAAACGCTCCAAGATCTGGATGCGGATGTTCTTGCGGAGTCACTCAGAGGCCCCTTTTCTCTGAAGGGTACGGGCCGTTTCCGCAGCCATGAGACCGAATTTGAGATTGCCAGCGGTCGATGGGTGGATACAGGGGCAACCCAACTCAGCGCGAGCCTTGCCCTTCCGACGCAACAAGCCAAGGCACAGTTCTCCGGAACCGTCTCTCGCCACATTGAGGGGGTTTCCCTGCGCGGCAACAGCAAGCTCTCCGGAGAGAATCTGGCCGAGGTGCTGTTGGCTGGCGGGGTTCTCTCCGAGGTGCCTGATGCCCTGGCTAAACCTTTTAGGCTCGAAACCCAGATCGCTGCGGACTCGAAGCGCTTCGCGGCCAGTGAAATTCTTTTGGCGCTTGCCGAAGTTGAAGTCTCGGGCGATATCGAGCTTGAGCATCGGGTGCCGCGCAAAGCGCGTGTGACGATCAATGCATCGCGTCTCGATCTGGATAGCCTTTTCGAGACTGCGCCTGGCGCCGAGGATGCTGACACCTCCAACAGCAGCGATGCGACTGCCCAAAGACCTGTATCCACGCCTTCAACCAGCGGGGCGGCCATTCCCCAAACGGCGGGTTTTGCGATTCCGTCAGATCTCGAGGCCTCCATTCAGATCGTTGTCGACGCCGCGATATACCGTCAGCAGGTTCTGCGCCAGATCCTGCTCAGCGCCGATGTCACCGATGGTCGGCTGGTGATTGGAGAAGCCGCGGCCCTCCTGCCGGGCGGCTCAGATATTGCTTTGACCGGCATGATCTCAACGCCTGAAGGGGTGCCCAATTTTGACGGGCGTCTTGATGCCGCCGCGGACAATCTGCGCGGCGTTCTCCAATGGGTGGGGGTCGATGTCGGCGCTGTGCCGGCAGACCGGCTGCGGAAAACGACCTTCAGCAGCCGTGTGACGGCTACGCCGAATCTGGTCACCGTCAGCGACATGGACCTGTTGGTTGACGTGACGCGGATTAATGGCGGGATCAGCGTTGCCGTCAGAGAACGCCCTGGATTCGGCATTGGCCTTGCGGTCGACCGGTTGGACCTTGATGCCTATCTGCCCCTACCTGAGGATACGGCGACACCCGGCCAGGCAACTGGCGCGGGACAGCCGGGAGGCGATCCCCAAGCAACCGAGAATGACATGGCGGGGAATGGCGGTTCCGCCGATGTTAATGAACCCGGGCCCGATTTCTCATTCCTCGATCGTTTCGATGCCAATCTGGACCTTCGGGTCAATAGCTTGAGTTATAATGGCGCATCGGCCAGGAACCTGCATCTGGATGGTACTCTGCAGACGGCGTCTCTGGTTGTTCGAAGCCTCACTGTCGCCGACGTTTCGGGAGCTGGCCTTCAAGCGGCTGGCCGGATCGACGATCTGACCGGCGAGCCGGCTGTCGATGGGCGGTTCACGGTAAAGGTCGATGATCCTTCGCGTCTCGAGCCCCTCTTCGGCAAAACCGCCCGCGATCTGGAGAGGTTTGGTGCTTTCGATCTTGAGGCGACGTTGGCGGGAAGCCTGCAGGATCTGTCGGTCGACGGAAGTATCGCGGCGCAGGGCGGGCAGGTGGCAGTTGCCGGCCAGCTGCGTTCGATCGCCGTGAATCCCGCTTATGATCTGTCGCTTGACGCAAAGCACCCGGATTTCAATGGGTTATTGCGCGTCTTGGCGCCAGATGCGGAGTTCAGCGCTGGTCCGGGTGCTTTTGCGCTGACCGGTCAGCTCGCCGGTTCACAGTCGGCAATGAGCCTCAGCAGATTGAAGATCCGTGCAGGAGCCCTGACTGCCGAAGGACAAGTTGGCGCCGATCTCTCGGCAGATGTCCCCCGTGTATCTGTTGATTTAAGCACGGGCGAGATCAAAACGCGCGACCTCAAATCCAGCGATAAGAAGCAAAGTTCGAGGAAAACCGCATCATCCGGGACGAGGGCCGCAAACCCAAGCCGCACAGGCGGCGGGGCGACGGCCGATCTTTCCGCCGTCCACCGCCGCTGGTCGCGCGATCCGATCGATCTTTCAGGGCTTGGGAACGTGGATGGCGATATCGCCATCCGCTCCAAGGCGATCATCGTCGATGACCTTCGCCTTGATGACACAAGCCTTGAGGCAAGCCTGGAAAATGGGGTGCTTTCCGTAAAACGTTTCGACGCAGGTCTTTACGGTGGCAGGCTGCGGGCCAGCGGAACCGTCGACGGGCGGCGAGGCACAGCCCTGGTTATGAAGCTCGATGCCACAGGGCTGAATGCGGGCCGGATCGTTCGGGATCTGGCCGACTCCGACCGCATTTCGGGGACGTTGGATCTATCGGCCGCACTTGAGACGAATGGTGCAAGCGAGGCCGCCCTGGTGCGTTCTCTAACCGGCAGTGGTCAACTCGGTGGTCAGATGACGGCCAGGGTGAAGGCGGAAGAGCAGCTCGGGAACGTTGTTCTCGGTATTCTCGGGACAAAGGTCAAGGAGATCAGGGGCGTAAGCGACGCCACCACAGCCCTCTTCAGCGCTTTCGCCGGCGCACCGGCTAAACTGAGCGGGACTTTTAACGTCCAACAAGGTGTGGTGGAGACGGCCGATACCAGGATCGACGGCCGTGATGCCTCGATCTTTACGGCGGGCAAGGCGGATCTGCCCGCGTGGCTTCTGAACTCACGGAGTGACCTCTTTCGAAGCGGCGATGCCAATCAGGTGGACCCCTATGTGATTGCCGAGGCCAATGGCGTGCTCGACGCGCCCAACGTCAAGGTCAGGGGCGAGGCCTTCAAGCGGAAGAAATCGGGAAGTTCCGGAAGTTCCTCGTCTCCACAGAAGATCGAGCCCGAAGAGGCGATCCGTGGACTGCTTAAGGACCTGGTGCGCTAACCAGCAGATTTGTCTTATTTGCTGTCGGGCTGTCGCATGAGCGCCTGTTTGAGGAGATAGGTCCTTACGGCGCTGGAGAGATTGCCGGTTCGGGTTTCGTCGATTTGCTCGATCAGCGCGTTGATCGACATTTGCCGTTCGCTGGCCATGGTTTTCAACACCGACCAGAAGGCGTCTTCCAGGCTGAGGCTGGTGCGGTGGCCGGCGATCACAACCGACCGCTTTTTCAGTTCCTGTCCCATCTCTCAAGTCCGCGGTTTCGGGGTAATCATCTCTTCGGGCTTGACCAGTCGATCAAAGTCCGCAGCGCTGAGAAGGTCAAGTGCAACGGCAGCCTTTTTGAGTGTGGTGTTCTCGGCGTAAGCCTTCTTTGCGACCCTGGCGGCATTATCGTATCCGATGTGCGGGTTGAGCGCTGTGACCAGCATCAGTGACTGCTGCATCAGTGTTGCAATCCGCTCCTCGTTCGCTTCCAAGCCTTCAATACAGTTGCTCCGGAAGCTTTCGCAGGCATCGCCGATCAGTTTCGCCGATTGCAGCAGGTTATAAATCAGCACGGGTTTGAAAACGTTGAGCTCGAAGTGGCCGTTCGAGCCGGCCACAGTAATTGCGACGTGATTGCCCATGACCTGCGCACAGACCATGGTCATGGCCTCCGCCTGGGTCGGGTTGACTTTGCCCGGCATAATCGATGAGCCGGGCTCGTTCGCGGGCAGCAGCAGTTCCCCCAGTCCGCAGCGCGGGCCGGATCCCAGCATGCGAATGTCGTGGGCGATCTTCATCAAAGACGCAGCCAAAACGTTCAGGGCACCGGATGTTTCGACAATGGCATCGTGGGCGGCGAGAGCCTCAAACTTGTTTTCAGCCGAGGTAAAGGGCAAAGCAGTGATGCCGGCGACTTCCCGCGCGAATGCTTCGGCAAAGCCTTCGACGGCATTCAGGCCTGTTCCTACGGCGGTTCCACCCTGAGCAAGTTGCCCGAGCCGGGGCAGGCAGCTCTTGATGCGTTCGATGCCGTACTCGATCTGCTTGGCATATCCCGAAAACTCCTGCCCCAGGGTCAGAGGTGTTGCATCCATCAGATGGGTCCGGCCGATCTTAACGATCTTTTCGAAGGCCGTTGCTTTCTGGATGAGAGCAGTCTTTAAACCTTCAAGAGCGGGCAGGGTCTCGCCGGTAATCTGTTGGAGGCCGGCAATCGACATGGCGGTTGGGAAGCTGTCGTTGGAGGATTGGCCCAGGTTGCAGTGGTCGTTCGGGTGAACCGGTGACTTTCCGCCACGATTGCCTGACAGAATTTCGTTTGCTCGCCCCGCGATCACCTCGTTTGCATTCATATTGCTTTGGGTGCCCGAACCGGTTTGCCAAACAACCAAAGGGAAATGATCCAGTAATTTGCCCGCCGCAACCTCTTCGGCCGCGGCGCAGATAGCGGCGCCCAACTCCCGGTCCAGTAAACCGAGGTCCATATTGGTCCGGGCAGCGGCAAGCTTTTGTATGCCCAGAGCTTTGACCATTGCCGGAGGCATCTTTTCGCCGCCGATTTTAAAGTTCTGCAGAGAGCGTTGCGTTTGTGCACCCCAGTAACGATCGGCGGGGACCGATATCTCGCCCATCGAATCGCTTTCGATCCGGGTTGCACTTTCCGAGCTTACCATGATGCTGTCCCTTTGCCATTGGCGAACGCACAGGGCCGGGTCCGCCGGAAGAAGACCGAAGTCTATCCTTGATGGCTACAGCGTCCAGCAGGAAATCGACCCTTCAGTCCAATCCGGACTGATCCTGAAACGCCCGCAGCGACCGGGAATGAAAATCGCGGCGGTAGAGTACGATCACGACCCAGGTGCAGGTGATGATAAAGACCGCGGAATGGAGCAGCCACCCCAACGTGGCCAAGCCGAAGAAATAAGCCCGCAGGCCGCGTTGGAAATGCTGGCTGGCCAGATCAATGATCTTTGCAGCCTTTTCCGCCGTGGCCTGGCGTTCCGGATCTTCAGCTGCCGCAAGATCGTTCTTTGGCGTTATGGGCGTCGCGCCGATCAGGATAGAGCAGTAGTTGAAGAGCCGGACTGACCAGGCGAATTTAAAGAAGCCGTAGACGAAGATCGTTACCAGGATCAGGACCTTGACCTCCCAGATCCAGCGGGTCGTCCCGACACTCAGAGGCAGTTCATCGAGTAACGCGGTAACCTGGTCAACGGATCCGAGCACTGCGATCAACCCGCCAACCACAAAGATTGAGGTAGACGCAAAAAACACTGCGGCGTTCAGCAGGTTGCCGATGAGCGTGGAGTCGAGGATTCGGTTCTCCCGCTTCAGCATTTCGAACATCCACCGCCGCCGGTAGAGGCTCAACGAGTGGTTCATGCCCTTTGCTTTGTGGGGGCCGTACTCAACATAGAAGGCGTAACCGAACCAGCAGAATAGAAACCAGGCAAAAGAGACATAGTCGAGCGGAGTAAGTTCGGACACCCAGGTATCGCGCCTTTATGCCGTCGGTACCGAGATGGTCGGTCGGACCGAAGCTCTACTCTCGAAGACTGGTTTTGAGAGGCCATCGAGATTGAGGGCCCGTTGCAGGGGCTCGTCACCGCGGATATTGGCGAGCAGTTGGTAGTGATCGGGCATGGTGCGCAGAAGCTCCGCCTTACGTTCTTCCAGCCGACGGCCAAAAGCCTGCCAGTGCTCGTGGCGAATAGAGCCCTCCAGAGGGAAGTGACGGTCTTTGAAAAAGCCCTTGGGGTGGAGAACGTAGAGGTAATTCCAGAAGTTGAAGAGTTTTTGATCCTGGGTGTCAGTGATTTCCGGGAAGCGGGCCTTCCATAGCTCGAGTCTCTCTTGCAGAGACTCCGAGAGGCGGCAGTCGTCACGTGCGGCTTTCCAGAAAGGGTCGGGTCGGTTCGAGGTGTGGTAATGCGTTGAGATAAAGTCCCTGATTTCTTCGTAAAGCGAAGTCATGAGTCCGTTGTAGCGATTGGCAAGGGCCGGGCTCTCTTTCTTGTCGGGGAAATGCCCTACGAGCCAGCGTGCCGCCATCTCCACCGAGTAGATTGCCGTGGCTTCCAGGGGCTCGATGAAGCCGTTGGATAGCCCGATCGCAACGCAATTCTTGACCCAGAAGCGCTGACTGCGGCCGATGCGCATTTTGATGACCTTGACATCGGGGTCCGGGGCCGATGCCGGCAGGTCGCCAACCGCCCTCAAATGCCGGAAGAATTCGTCGCGCGCTTCATCGTCGCTTCTGAAGGCGCTCGAGAAGACGTAGCCAGTGCCAACGCGGCTGTACAGCGGAACGCGCCACACCCATCCGGCGCCCAGGGCCGTGGAGCGGGTGCAGGGCTCAATCTTGGTCGGATCGCGGTGGGGCAGCTGCACCGGGATCGCCCGGTCATTCAGGAGATAGTCACCGTAGGATAGGAAGGGTTCTTTCAGAACCTCTTTCATAATCAGGCTTTTGAAGCCTGTACAGTCGACGACGAATTCGACCGGGTGATGACCGCCTTGTTCAAGCTGAAGTCCGGACACGGCGCCGTTCTCGTCCTGAAACACTTCGATGACGTCATCGCGGATGTGCTGCACACCGCGCGAGAGGGCAACATCCCGCATAAATTCGCCGAACAGGCCCGCATCCAGATGATAGGCGTAGCCAATCGACTTTTCATAATTCTCGCCATTGAGCGCGCGCGGACCTTTGCGGGCATGAATCAGCGCGGAGTTTGCGGTCATGTTATCTGTAATCGAGGGATCACCGCCGTAGGGGCCAAACCTGTTGAAGTGATAGGCTGGGTTATACCCGCCGACCGTACTGGGAAAGTTGAAGGGGTGATAAAAGGCAAAGGGTTTGCCGCGACCGTCAACCGCCCAGTCGCCAAACCGCACGCTGACCTTAAAGGAAGCGTTGCAGCGCCGGAACAGCTCCGCTTCATCGATGCCGAGCTGTTGCATCAGCGACGGCATGCCTGCGACCGTTGCTTCCCCCACGCCAACCGTGGGGATCCTGGGGGATTCGATCAGTGTGACCTTCACCGCAGGGCCTTCGCGGAAAGTGTTGATGAAGGTGTTGATGATCATGGCCGTCAGCCAGCCGGCTGTTCCACCACCCACTATGGTTACATTTTCAACTCTGTCGCTCATGTTCCCCTCCGGCATGTCAATCACCGAGTTGACACAAACACATCAATTCGCGTTACCAAATCAGCTCACTGGCCTCGATGAGAGACCACCCCAAGAGCGACCGGCCATTCGGAAACCGCTATATGCCAGCGGCGGTACCCGAAACCCGCTTTACATCATAAGTGTAGAGTGGATTCAACCAAACGTTGGCGCGCCGGCACTCTTGCGCCGCAACCTGATCCACTCTATCCCCTGCCTGCCATCAAATCCCCGCATAAACTGCGGCCACTAGATTACACGCAAATGATTATGTGATGCCAGTGCCAGCAGATCTTCGCCGGCATCTATTCTCCCCATCTATCCATGGATGGCAGTTGCCATCAGACTTGCCTGGCAATCCTCGAGGGCATCGGTGACCCCTGGTATTGTTGGTCGTTTGGAGGGGCGGGGAGGGCGCGAAATATCGATAAAAGCTTCGAAGCCGTGGCTAACGAAGTGTTAACCCGCCCTAAGGCAGGATGACACCCGAGCCCATCGAAATTGAGACCCTTGCAAGGCTAAAGTGATGGATGATGACCTGAAACAGCGGGATCTTTCCAGCAAACCCGACTCTCAGCTGTCAGCTGACGAGCGTAAGGAACTGAAACGGCGTTTTGACGAGTTTGTCGGAATCATGCGCTCGCAGGGTATGGTTCCGAACCAACCGGCGGCCAAGCCGAAACGCGTCGAAAAGTGGAACCCCATGACTCACAGGCGCCGGAGCTGAAGCGGCTTCGGACAGGTTCTATTGCTGCCGGATGGCCTATTTCTTCCTGAAGGTGTCCAGCGTCACAACATTATCCGAATCGTCGGGTGCCGGATCGGCGTCGTCAGAGGCCGCGTCCTGAGACTCAGGTTCCGTCGACTCCGTTTTGGGCTTTCCCGGTCGACTACTGTTGTCTTGCGGCTCATGATCCGCGACGTTGCGCTCAAGCGCGGTCTCATCGGTGACCAGCGCCGTTTCACCGGCTTTGGTCTCACTTTCGTCTGAATTATCCCCGACATCAAACTGTAAGCCGAAACGGACGGAGGGATCCGCGAACGCAGCCACTGCATCGAAGGGGATGGTAAGTTTTTCCGGGACATCCGAAAAACTCAAGGTCACGCTAAAAATATCGTCACCGACTTCAAGGTCCCAAAACTGGTACTGCAAGATGATTGTCATCTCGCCAGGATAGCGTTCGCGCAGATGCTTGGGGATATCTACGCCGGGATGATCGGTTCGGAAGGTAATGTAGAAATGATGCTCGCCGGGCAGCCCTTTCTCAGCCGCATAGGTCAAAGACCGATGTACGACCGATAACAACGCATCCTCGACCATACGGTCGTAACGCAGCGCATTTTCTGAGCGATCTGTATCGTCCGCCATCCTCCGGTTGTCCTATCCCCCTGTGCCCAGCATTGTTTTCTGTGGCAACACCTGATCATTACTCCCAGCCTCGCCTGATCTGGTACTGCCCAGACCGGCAAGCGGTGGGGCGCTTCTGTTGCCAGGTGCGCCCCGAACCCCGCCTCGACGTGTGAAGGCCGAGGACTTAATTTGGCTACCAACCGCTGTTAAGCGGCGACGGCAAGCCCACTATTGTTGTCATTTGCAACTATAGTTTCGGCCCGATAACGGCGGTACCATGCCGGGTACCAAACACATCTTTACCACGCACGTCGATCCTGTTTCGCCCCCTTGATCCCGGCCAACCCCAAAAACCCCAATAGCGCGGGTTTGTGATGTGCTGGGCGGTTTTGGTGGAGGCGCCGGGTACTGCCCCCGGGTCCGTAACGCTTATTCCACATGCCTGTGTAGCACCATAGTCGGTTTCCCGACCTTTCTAATATAGGGTGATTCCATCAATCTTGAAAGCCTTGGTCTGGGGAAAGACGCAGACAATTCGCTCTGTCACTGCGATGTGCTAAAGCGGTGGTGCCGCGTGCCCGGGAACGCTATGATTTATCACTTGGTTGAAAGACTCCGTAAATCCGCCGGATCGGCGAAAAATGAACACATGGAAGCGGATGAGAGAGCAATCTCGGCGCTGGTAAACATGAATTAACCAACAACGGAAGCGAATGAGACAATACCTTGATTTGCTGCACCATGTGCGGACCAACGGTGTAGACAAGGCAGATCGGACGGGAACCGGAACGCGCAGCGTGTTCGGCTATCAGATGCGGTTTGACCTCTCAGAGGGCTTTCCGATGGTCACCACAAAGAAACTCCATGTTAAGTCGATCATCCATGAACTGCTTTGGTTTCTCGCCGGCGATACGAATATCGCCTATTTAAAAGCGAATGGTGTGCGCATCTGGGATGAATGGGCGGATGAAAACGGCGATCTGGGCCCGGTATACGGCGCACAATGGAGATCCTGGCCCGGTCCGGACGGAGAGCAGATTGACCAGATTAAAGGTCTTGTTGATCAAATTCGCACGAATCCGGACTCCCGGCGCTTAATCGTGAGTGCCTGGAATGTGGCGAATGTCGAATCCATGGCGCTTCCCCCCTGTCACTGCCTGTTTCAGTTCTACGTCGCGGATGGCAAGCTCTCCTGTCAGCTTTATCAGCGCAGCGCCGATATTTTTTTAGGTGTTCCGTTCAACATCGCCTCTTACGCCCTGTTGACCCTGATGGTTGCACAGGTGACGGGCCTAAAACCGGGCGAATTTGTTCATACACTCGGAGATGCACACCTCTACAGCAATCATTTCGAGCAGGCGGATCTGCAGCTCGCGCGCGAACCGCTGCCGTTGCCAAGGATGCTTTTTAAACGGGACGTCAGGGATATCTTCGATTTCACCTATGAAGATTTCGACCTGCAGGGCTATCAGGCGCATCCGCATATTGCTGCCGCGGTTGCGGTGTAGGCCGGAATGAACGAAATGGACAGCAGTGAACCCCGTTTGGCCATGATTTGGGCCATGAGCGAAAATCGGGTCATTGGCCGTGACAACGCCTTGCCGTGGCGCTTGTCCGCAGACATGAAACATTTCAAGGCAGCCACTCTGGGCAAACCCGTGATCATGGGGCGCCGGACTTTCGAATCCATCGGCCGTCCGTTGCCCGGCCGCACCAACATCATTGTGACGCGCCAACCTGGATATCAGGCCGAAGGAATCGTCGTCGTGAATGATGTGAATGCCGCAATTGACGAGGGGAGGCGGGCCGCAAAAGCGACCGGGGCCGACGAAATCATGGTGATCGGAGGGGCTGAGATCTATGCTTTGATGCTGGATCGGGCTCAGCGTCTCTACATAACCGAGATCAGCGGTCAATTCGATGGGGATGCATTCTTTCCCGAGTTCGACCCTGAAGGCTGGTTGGAGACGAGCCGGGAGCATCACGGATCAACCGCGGATGGCCAGCCGGCACATAGTTTCGTCGTATTGAACGCGGTGGGTTAGTGCGATCATCGATATGATCAAGTTGTCCAACTCACTGCGTGTGATTGCCGTCTAATTTCGGCCTATTTTCAAGGTTTCTACCCAGTTTATGAATATTCTATACGTTGGCAGCTGTCAGGGGTTTCGGGAAGCCGGTAAATCCTATTACATTCCCAAGAAGCTTGTGAATGGCTTTACCCGGAACGGCCACAACGTTTACTGCTTTAATGACCGGGACTTCGCCCGCTACTCGAACATTTTCAGATCGCGGAAGTGGGGTATCGCGCCGCTGAATAAAAAGCTTCTCGAGGTTTGCGAGGAGCTTGGGCCGGAACTGATCGTCCTTGGCCACTGTGAAATGATTTCAAATCAGACGCTGGAAGCGATTCGGGGAATCTGCCCTGGCGTTAAAATCGTCTACCGCAATGTCGACCCTTTGATTCATGTGCAGAATGTCAAGGATATCAAGCGCCGGGTCGGCGTCGTGGATGGCGTTTTCATCACGACGGCAGGGGAGAGCCTGAAGCAATTCAGCAGTGCGGGTGGTTTCGTGACCTTTATGCCAAACCCGGTCGACAGCGCGGTTGATACGGTAAGAAGTTTCGAGAACGATTGCGATTTTGATCTGTTTTTTGCAGGTGGGCCACTGGGGACGAACGATCCGCGCCGGGATCTCATGAATAACCTGCTGACAAACCGCACAGACTTGAGGATTTCCGTTCACGGTTGTGCCATCAACAGGGATTACCTCTCCGGAAAAGCCTATATGGACCGCCTGGCGCAGAGCAAGATGGGTCTCTGTCTGAACCGCACATACGATTATCACTGGTATTCGTCAGACCGGATGACCCAATACATGGGCAACGGTCTCGTCACCTTCCTGCGTAGCGGGACGGGCTTCGAGGAATTTTTTAGGGATGAGGATCTGGCCTTTTATGCCGATGAGGCCGAGCTTCTGCGTAAACTGGATGTTTTCATGGCCGATGATGCGCAGCGCCGCGCAGTAGCCAAAAGCGGATGGGAGAAGGTTCACGAGGCCTTTTCCGCCGAGAGAGTGACGCAGTACATCCTGGACAGGACTTTTGAAAACCAGCTGTCCTTCGACTACTGCTGGCCCACTGAAAAGTACTAGAGAGCTTTAAGCTGCTATCCGAAACTTACGGCCATACTTAGGGCTTTCTTCAAGCTTTTCCGTTGGCGGCGCGTCGCGCTTCTGCTGCACGCTCTTCTTGGATGAACAGCGCTTTGTAGTAGGAGAAAAGCTGGAAGAGTGCGGCCATCACGGCAAGCAGGAATCCCATCTTGCCTTCCTTGTAACCCTTGCGGCCCCATAGGGCCTTGATAAAGCGGTGACAAGATCGCCGAAGCACCGTTCTGAACCGCGGTAGTGGCTTCTGAACCATGTCAAGAGCACGCATATCGCTGTACCACATCAGGCGCCGGATCATGTCATTCAGGTCGCGGTCGACGAGATGTGTGATGTGTCCATCCAGCTCGTGGCGAAAATTCTTCATTTCGAGACTGGGGTGGATACGTTGAAGTCCCCAGATTTTACTGCCTTTGGTGAAGAGGCAGCAAGCCGCCGACTTCCCGAACGATCCGGCCCAGCCGTAACGGACGAGACGACGTCCTACATAGTTGTCGAAACGGATCTTATAACAGCCTTCGACACCCCCTTTAACGACCTGTCGTATTTCCTCTGCAGTTTCCGGAAGTACGCGCTCATCCGCGTCAAGCTCCAGGATGAAAGGACCCGCGCAGCCCTCTATCCCGAGATTCCGGCGCACGCCCTCGATATCCCAGGCACCTTCCAGGATATTCGACGTGTACTGCTCGACGATTTTTCTGGTTCCATCCGTGCACTTATCGAGAACCACAACGATTTCGTCGCAAAAGTCGAGCGATTTGAGCGCGTCCTCGATCATATCTTCTTCGTTATGCGCTACGATAAGCCCTGTGAGCTTGTTACTCTGTTCCATGTGTTTTCCGGTGCCATTGCGGACGCGCCCGGATCGTTTCACTGCGCTCATGCCGCAGTGATTCCAGCGCATGCGAGATTTATAGCCAATCACCTTGCGCCGTACAGGGTTTTTGGAGGCTGGGCGTGTAATTCTGCACAATAGGGTCGGGCGGCGCAGTTGGCCGTAATGGTTCGCAACGGAATCCCGCTGGACAATGGGGACTCGCGCCGGATAGATAGCGTTGTGGATCTCGCCGGAGCGGCGAAAGAGGTGCTGGTGCAACGGATTTCTTTGACGATTAGTCATTCTTTCCGTACATGCTGCGTGGTGATTCCGCACAAGGCTGCGGATAGTTAATTTTTTGAAGTGTTTGAGATAAAAATCGTGATGCTCTTCGCCGGCGTTACAAATAGAACTCTTTCTGAGAGACATTCGTCGATCCAGCTGATTTGCGAGAAGTACAGTCTGTTTCAGTGGTTGTACTTAGGCATGATCGTTTCTTTTTTTGTATTCGATACGCTCTACCACCGTTTGTATTTTTATGTTTGTGTGATTCCGGCTTTTCTGATTTTTGCCCGTTGGGATGAGGTGCGGCGTGTCATGGGAACGCCATTTTGGCGGTTTTCCACTCTTTATCTCGTCTATCTCTGGATGACACTGTTCTGGAGTGCCGAGCCTGACTTTCTCGGATTCTTGAATCAGACAAGATTGCTCTTCCTGGTTTTGTTTTTTATCACCGCAACTCTCTATCTTTTAGCGGAGGATCCCGACTTCTCTGCGCGGATACTGCGCTATTTCGGTTGGGCGGGTGCAATCGGTGCCACTGGTGCAATTGGCTATCATCTGATCATGGTTGGTGATCTCGGTGCCCGGATGGCTGGGCCCGGCCGGGCAGAACACGTGATTATTGGTGCGACGCTCTACGGCGTTGCTGCGCTGTGCCTGCTTGGCACCGTTCTGCGCGACACTGCGCAGCCAAGGGTGAAGATCCTCGGGTGGGTGGCTTTTCTGGTGCTTATCCTGGCAATGCTTCTAACACACAGCCGCGGCCCGGTTCTGGTAATCGGCGGCGTTGTTTGGCTCTACCTTTTTGCGCTGGGCCACTGGAAGATCGCCATTTTCATCCCCTTTGGAGTGCTCGCGTACCTTCTGCTGGTGTGGACAGATGTCGTTGAGGCGGGAAGATGGATCGAACGCGGATCGACACACCGCATCGGAATCTGGTTGCAGTCATGGGATCTGATTTCGGCAAGTGCCAAGAGCGTGCTTATTGGTCAAGGTGGCCTGACGGAGTATGCCTTTAAGCTTGGAAACGGAAATTTTGTTAAGTCGCCGCACAGTCTTTTTATTGCTAATCAGCTCTACGGTGGATTGATCGCGACCGTTCTATTGTTCGGTTTGATTACCTTTGCACTGCTTAAGGCGATCCAAGGCTATCACCGAAGCGGTAATTTCGTGGTTTGCGCGCTGTTCCTCTTTGGCCTCGGCGTTTGCCTCTTCGACTACCGGACGGTCCTCATCAATCTGAGCCACGAGTGGGTTTCTTTCTGGCTGCCGGCACTGATCGCGGCCGCCGGCTGGCCGCAGGCGTCGATTAAGGAACAGGTAACTGCGCCGGCAACCTAGAACCCGCAACCTGGGACCGGCGGCCCGGATCCCCACCGCAATCAGCGAGTAAGTGCCTGTCGCAGTCCGTGCGTGGTTCTCAGAATTGAAGCATGAGTTTGAGCTGGCCTACTGCATTACGATTGAGGGGGACTGCCTGGGTGCCGTCGTGCCTGTGGACAGGCGGTCCCAGATGGATTTTGCGATATCGATGTAGCGTTTGGCATGCTCTCCATCAGGCTCTGAGACCACGATCGGGCGGCCTTCGTCGGAGGTAATGCGGATATCGATGTGCAGGGGCATCTCGCCCAGGAAGTTCATCCCCAGGGTCTCCGCCTCTTTCTTCGCACCGCCGTGGCTGAAGATATGGGATTCGTGACCGCAATTCGGGCAGATAAACACGCTCATATTCTCGATAATGCCCAGCACCGGAACATCGACCTTTCGGAACATGTTCAAGCCTTTCCGGGCGTCGAGCAGCGCAATGTCCTGAGGTGTTGAGACAATAACCGCGCCGGCAAGCGGAACCTGCTGCGCCATTGTAAGCTGCGCATCGCCTGTTCCGGGCGGCATGTCGACGATCAGCACGTCCAATTCGCCCCATTCGACGTCCCGAAGCATTTGTTGAAGCGCGGATTGCACCATGGGGCCGCGCCAGATCATGGGAGTGTCTTCGGCGACGAGAAAGCCCATCGACATGCACTTGATGCCGAAGTTTTCCATCGGCTTTAGGATTTTTCCATCGGGAGAGGTCGGCTTGCCCGAAATCCCCATCATGCGCGGCAGAGAAGGGCCGTAAATGTCGGCGTCGAGTAAACCGACCTTCAACCCAATTTGCGAAAGAGCGAGAGAGAGGTTGGTCGCAGTGGTCGATTTGCCAACGCCGCCCTTGCCGCTGGCGACCGCGACAATGGCGCCGACGCCCGGCACCATTTGACGCTGTTGTCCCGCGCTGCCTTGTGCAGGCGGACGCTGGCCTGCCGCTTGAGGCGCTCCACGGGCTGGGGCGGCCGGCGGCGCGGCGTTCTGGCTGCCGGAGGCCTGGCCGCCGGGACTGTGTGCTGTCAGGACCGCTGTCACCGAGAGAACACCTGGAAGCGCGTGAACCACGTCTTCAGCCGCTTTGCGCAGGGGTTCCAGTTTCGGCCCGCGTTCAGGGGCAACTTCAATCGCGAAGCCGACGTTACCGTCCTTGATAACAAGTCCGGAGACCATATTCAGGCTAACGATATCTTTGTCGTTCTCCGGGTCTCGAACACCTTTCAATGTATCGAGAATTTGCTGCTCGGTGATCTGGCTCATCCTTGAAACCAACGCCCTTCTGCCAATATTCCGTCTATGGCTGTAGACATGGTATAAATGTCCGCTGGATGCAAATAATTCCGGAGCCGAGCCGTATCAGGGCATTACGCCCGTGATATTGAGGCGAAATAGGTCTATATGAACATCGTCGTGCGAAAAATCGCGCTTTGAGTGTCTGAATAGTTAACGGGAAAAGCTTGAATGCCCTGGGAAAATAAAGGCGGCGGCGGTCCATGGGGCGGCGGCTCCGGCGGTGGCGGTAATGGTGGTGGCAATGGTGGCGGCCCTTGGGGCCGTGGCGGCGGTGGCGGGCCTTCCGGGCCAACACCACCGGACATTGAGGATCTGATTCGGAAGAGTCAGGATAAGATCAAGGATATTATGCCCGGTGGCGGCAGAATCAACGGTCCCGTGATTGGCGTGATCGCAGCCCTGGTGTTGGCTGTCTGGTTCGTTGTCGGCGGATTTTATCGTGTCGAGAGTAACCAGGAGGGAATTGAACTCGTTTTCGGTAAATGGGTCAACTCCACTGGTCCGGGTTTGAACTGGAACTGGCCTTACCCGATCGGGTCCGTGCAGACCCCCGGGGTAACCAACATTACCCAGACCGACATCGGATTCGCCCGCACGAGCCGCGGGGGAACGACTGCGCAAAAGCGCGATATCCCCGAAGAAAGCCTGATGCTGACCGGTGACCAGAACATCATCGATATCGATATGTCGGTTCAGTGGCGTATTGGGAACGCAGGTGATTACCTCTTCAACATTCGGGACCCAGACCAGACCGTGAAAAAATCGGCGGAGAGTGCTCTTCGTGAAATTATCGGTCAGACAGATATCCAGCCAGCGCTAACGGAAGCCCGTCAGGACGTCGAGGCGCAAACAAAGACATTGCTCCAGGACATTTTGAACGACTATCAGGCGGGTATTGAGATTACTGTGGTTCAGCTCCAGGAAGTCGGGGCTCCTGAACCGGTGACTGACGCCTTTGACGACGTTGCGCGTGCACTGCAAGATCTCAATCGTTCCCGAAATGAGGCTGACAAATACCGTAACGACGTATTGCCAAGAGCCCGTGGTGAAGCTCAAAAAATGATCCAGGGTGCCCAGGCGTATAAAGAACAGCTTGAGAACGAAGCCGAGGGTGAGGCACAACGCTTTCTCTCAGTCTATGAGGCTTACAAACAGAATCCTGAAGTGACCAAGCGACGGATGTACCTTGAAACGATCCAGGGCGTCCTGAGCAAGACCGACAAGGTCATCATGGATGGTTCCTCGACGGGCGCTATTCCTTACCTGCCGTTGAACGAATTGCGCGGCAACCGCGTTCTTGGCAATTAAGGAGGCCGAAAACATGTCTCAAACTAAAGTATTCATTGCTGCCATCGTCGTCATCCTTCTGGGCGTTGTCGTATCGGCGACTCTCTTCACGGTCCACCAGACTCAACAGGCGATCGTGATGCAGTTTGGTAACCCGAAGCGGGTCATCACCGAACCTGGACTCTGGTACAAGATCCCCTTTATCCAGAACGTGCAATACTACGAAAAACGCGTGCTTAATCTGGATCCACAGTCCGAGAGTGTCATCCTGACCGATCAAAAGCGTGTCGTTGTCGATACCTTCGCCCGTTATCGGATTGCGGACCCGCTGAAATTCTTCCAGACGGTTCGCACTGAATCCGGTGCTCGGCAAACCCTGTCGTCGATTATCAACGCGAGCACACGTGGCGTGCTTGGTAACGCGACACTTGCGTCTGTATTATCGGCGGATCGGACACCGATTCTTCAGCAGATCCGGGAGCAGGTGAACGGCGAAGCAACCAAGTTCGGCATCGCGATTCTGGATGTGCGTCTCGTCCGGGCGGACCTGCCGGAACAGACGGTTCAGTCGGTTTACGAGCGGATGAAGTCCGAACGTGAGCGGGAAGCTGCGGAGTTCAGAGCTCAAGGTAAGGAACTGGCACAGCGTATCACCTCTGCTGCCGACCGTGAAGCCACGGTTATCATTGCGGAAGCGACACGTGAGTCGGAGATTCTTCGAGGTCAGGGTGAAGGTGCCCGAACCAGGATCCTGAACGATGCTTACGGCCAGGATGCGGACTTCTTTAACTTTTACCGCTCCATGCAGGCGTACGAAGCAACTTTCGCGAACGACAATTCCTATCTCGTGCTCTCACCGGATAGTGAATTCTTCGACTTCTTCAACAGCGTTGATGCTGGGGATACCGTGCGGAGAGACGCAGAGGCAGCGCGGCGTTCAGGGAACTGAGCGGCGCAGGCTGCTGCTGTCGTGATATGAGCGGGCCACAAAGAAGAAGTTGCTCTTCTTTGTGGCCGGCGGAAGACATTTATGACTGACTTTCTGACGGGACTGGCTCTGGTCCTTGTGATCGAAGGCCTGTTCCTTGCCCTTTTTCCGAAGCGTTTGAGGGAAATCCTTACCCTACTTGAGAGATCGCCGACGGAGGCTTTGCGGATCGGCGGCCTGACAGCGGCGGCTATTGGTGTTTTGGGAGTATGGTTGCTGCGTGGCTGAGCCACTCGCTCGGCATTCGAAGTAATCGCACATGGCGTTAGATGTGAGGTCAAACAGGCGGCGTGTTGACAAAGCATTGTGACAAACGCCACATTTACGCCCCTTTTCTCTCACAGCTTATTGATGACGTGCCCGTACGTATTTTAAAGGCTTTCCCTTGATCGCAGGGAAGAGAATAATAGATACCGGTTACGACGACGGGCGAGGGAACGTCGCTCTGAACATAAAACATGAGGTGATGACGGTGACTCTCGGACATCGATCCCAATCACGCTCCCGCGCAAAGGCCGTGGCCAAAGCGCAAGAGAGCCACAACACCGGTCTTGTGGTGTTAGCGATCACGACGATCATTGCGCTAACGCTCTGGTCTTTTTCTGCTCAGGCACGCAGCGCGCCCGAGAGTTTTGCCGACCTGGCGGAGAAGCTTCTGCCTTCGGTCGTAAACATCTCGGCGAGCCAAAGAGGAACAGGCAGCGGCGGCCAGGCGGAAGATCAACAAGAAGGACCTGCGCCAGGACAGGATTTCGAAGAATTCTTTAAGGATTTCTTTGAGCGCCGCGGCCGTCCGCCCGAGAGGCGCCGTGGGGGGTCGCAAGGCTCCGGCTTCATCATTTCCGAAGAAGGTTTCATCGTCACCAACCATCACGTTATTGAGGGAGCTGACGACGTTTCGGTTCGCATGCACGATGGTGTGACTCTGAAAGCCGAGGTCGTTGGCAGCGACGAAAAGACTGATTTGGCGCTTTTGAAGGTCGAACCGCCGGAGGATATCGTGGCGGTTGACTGGGGCGATTCCGATGAGACCCGGATTGGCGATTGGGTGGTTGCCATTGGGAATCCCTTTGGATTGGGTGGCACAGTAACGGCCGGGATTGTCTCCGCCCGCCAGCGTGACATCAACGCAGGGCCCTACGATGATTTCATCCAGACGGACGCGGCGATTAACCGGGGCAACTCCGGCGGACCGATGTTCAACCTGGATGGTGATGTGATCGGAGTGAACACGGCTATCTTCTCGCCTTCCGGCGGATCAGTCGGCATCGGCTTTGCAATTCCCTCGACACTTGCACGCAACATTGTCAGTCAGCTCCGCGAATTCAGAGAGGTGAAACGCGGCTGGCTCGGTGTTCATATTCAGACGGTGACCGATGAACTGGCTGAAGGCCTGCGTCTTAAAGACTCCAAAGGCGCGCTTGTGGCCTCGGTGACAGAGGGCGGTCCGGCAGAGGAAGCAGGCATTCTTCAGGGTGATGTGATCTTGAAGTTTGACGGCCGCGTTGTGCCCGATATGCGGAAACTGCCGCGGATGGTGGCGGAAACCCCCATTGGAGAGTCTGTCGATGTCGTCGTTTGGCGTCGTGGTGAGGAAAAGGTCGTAAAGGTTGATCTGGGTCGACTGAGAGACGAGCCGCAGGTTGCCGCGGTGCCTCAAAACCCGACCGCGAACGACGTGACTGGCGAGGTTGCGGATCTGGGACTGGCGCTCGGGCAGATTACGCCGGAACTTCGTCAGCAGTTTGAGCTTGATGAAAAGACCAACGGCGTGGTGATTACCGACGTTGAACAGGATAGCACTGCCGCCGAAAAAGGCTTGCGTCCTGGTGATGTGATCGTCGAGGTCGATCAGGAAGAGGTCGGAAACCCTGCTGAGGTCCAGCAACGGGTCGAAAAAGCCAAAGAAGAGGGCTATCGGGTCGTGACGCTTCTGGTGTATCGCCAGGGTGACTTCCAGTGGGTGGCTGTTCGCTTGAAGAAAGACGGCTAGATTTAGACTCTTTCTGCGCAGTGTGTCTGCGGCGTTAGAAAAGGCGGCAACTTATATTAGTTGCCGCCTTTCTTGTGTCTAATTTTCACTTTCTATTTCGTGTAAAATAAAAATAAAAAATAGTATTTATGTAATAAAAAAATACATTTATTATAATTTTTATTTATTTTTTATAAAATAACGTATAATTAATTTAAAATTTTATACAAATATACTATTTAAATTTATTAAACTCATATATTTATGTGTTGTTTTCGTAAGTATTCTAATCGATTTTTTAATCTCATTCAAACAAACTGCGGCCTCAAGTTTGACACAGGAAGTGCTGCTCCAGGATGGAGCGGTTTAAGTCAAGGAGACGCCCGCAATGACCGACGACCTTTCTCCGAGGTTTTCCGAAACCAGCGCAGATCCCGATGAGAATTCGCAGACTGATGTTGCGTATGGTAGCGAGTCGGTAGATGTGGTCGGCCAGGCTGCGCTCGCGAGCGTTGCGGTTCAGCAACCTGCAGCTGGAGCCACCCAGGAGTATAGCAACCTGGTTGGGCGCAGTTTCTTTCTCGACTTCGACCCTTCGGCTGCGGAGTTCCTGGTTGAAGGAAATAACGTCGTTCTTGGCTTCGACAATGATGGCGATACTGTCATCGACAGCCGGATTGTCTTTCTGAACCTGGTCGACACGGCCATCGGTGATGCCGCGCCTACCTTTCAAATTGGCTCGGTTCAAATCCCCGTGTCGCAATTGATTGCCCAGGCCCAACAGCTCTCCGGTGAGGGGGCCCCGCTAGAGACGGCTGCGGGAGCCGTCGCGATCAGTGGCGGCGCCTCCAGCTATAGGGACAACCTCGGTGATATTCTGAACCTTCTCTCGGCACAGGGCGTAATCGACGGAACCGCACTGGCTTTTGGTGTGCCTGATCTCGAGGCGTCCCTGGACCCGGTGGATATTGTCGAAGGCACGATCTCAATCGACTTCGTGACCGTCGTGACCGAAGTGCCCGAGGGCGAGGGCAGTGTTGCTGGTGCCTTTGATGGCGGTTTTGAGGATTGGCAACCGAATCAGCATCAAGGCGACGTGGCTCAAAGTCCGATGCGGCTGAATGTGACCTTTAATCAGCCGGAAGGTGATGACGAGGTTCTTAATTTCATCTCGATTACCGATATCCCCGAGGGTGTTGTGATATTTGTCGGCGATCCGGGCAACCCTGCCAATGCAGAGGCAGGACCGGTCATTCAGGTCGACGCTGCGAACCTTGATGAAATTTACATATTGCCGCCTGAGAACAGTGATGTGGATGTTTCCCTCACGGTGACGGCAAACGTGACCGACCCGACAGACGGCATCACGGCGACGACCGCACCTCTGACGGTCGTTGGCGTTGTTGACGCAGCCGCGGATAAGCCCATCCTTTCCGTCCGTTCCTCGTTTCCGGAGATCATGGAGCGAAATGCTCAGGACCTGGACACTCGCTACAGCGATGAATCCGAGCGAGAAGGTGGCCGCCCGGAAGAAGCCCTGGTCAGTTTCTCCATCGCCGCGACCTTCCCTGATTTTGAAGACGGTTCAGAGAGCCACAGCATCGTGATACGCGGGGTTCCATCAGATTGGAGCTTGGTCGACAACGAGGCCTTCCCGGAAGGCAGTGTGATACATGTAGCGGGAGAGAACGGCCTGGATAGCTATGTTTTTGCGGTTACTCAGGGTTCCTTTGTCGAGACCGTCAGCTTCGATCCGCAAGACTGGTCATCGGCGCGTTTAAGCGATGGCTCACCCAACGAGGCCGGAGATGCGGGCATCACGGTCGAAGCGGTCGCCGAGGAAGTGGTCTTCTCGGGCCGCGAGTTAACTGAACTGAACGATGTCGCTGTCACGCGCGCCGAGATCCACGTCAGTATCGCCGAGGATGTTCCCGAAGCGCAGAATGCTGCGGTTGTTTATGACGAAACCCCGGATTCCGACAACGACGCGGATGACATTGCTCAGCTTGAGGAAGCTGTCGCTGAAGATCTGGCGGCTGCTTTGGGTGAGGGGGGGCTGCCACAGGTCCTGGGGCAAGCTCAGACAGAAGTGAGTTGGGAGATCTTTACCGACGGGATCGTCGATGCGGAAACGGCGGAACCTTCACACTACGCCATTGCCTTCAGCTACGGCGGCGAGTCATCAGGTCTCTTTACCGGTGGCAGCGACAGCCCCGAGGAGGTTTATCTCTTCAGCGACGATAGCGACCCGACGATTGTCTGGGGCCGTACAAGCGGCGGGGAATTGGTGTTTGCCGGTCACCTGGAGCCGAATCTGGCAAATGAGAATGCCGATTTTACCTTCGTGCAGTTCCAGCAGATCAACCATCCGGATGCCGGCACCGCAGTGGAAGCAGCCCACGACGAGACCGCCGCTCCCAGCCTGTCGCTGACCTATGTGGTCACCGATGACGAGGGCGACCAGGATTCTGCGCGGATCACCGTGGCAATCCAGGACGATGGACCTTCCGCTGAGGCGGCGACAATCGACTATGATGAGACGCAAGGCCTCGGCGTCGTCGACAGTGATCCGCAAGGCGCGGACGAGACGGACGCCGAATTACCTGAAGCTTTGGAGCTTCCGGCCGGAGCCGAGGTTCTTGGTGTCGCCCAGACGACGCTCAGCTATGACTTCGGTACGGATGATCTGGGCAGTTTCCTTCAGATCACCGACGGAGACGGCGCGCTGCATGACGGAAGTGATAGCGGACTTTTCGCGACCGAGGGTGGCGACTCCATTTACCTCTATGGTGACGGAACAACACTTGAGGGCCGGATCGGCGGCGAAGACGGTGAGGTCGCTTTTACGGTTCACCTGGACGGCGACGATCTCTGGTTTGTGCAACTGGCCGCGATTCAGCATCCCGACGGTGGATCTGCTGATGAGTCCGTTTTCCTGCAGAACCTTGCCTACACGGTCACGGACGGCGACGGTGATACTGTCACCAAGGCAATTACCGTCCAGATTCAGGATGATGGCCCGACGGCCAGCGATGTCGTCGAAGACAGGACGCTCTCTGAGCGGAATCTTGCCGATCGCAATCCCTTCAATGACTCGGCCAGTGGCACTCTCGACTTTGACGGCGGTCGTGACGGCGCGAGCGTTACGGATATCAGTTTCGCCAAGGTTGGTGATCCGGGCGCGGACTCCGGATTTAACGGCAGCCTCACGTCTGGAGGCGCACCGGTCGTCTTTGCCGCTGCTGCCGACACCGGAACCTTTCTCTACCTGACAGGCTCGGCAGACGGCAACGACGTTATTGAGATTCGGGTTGAGAAGGCGACAGGCAACTACGTCACGACGCTGCTTGGGTCTATTGATCATCCGGATCAGGGCGAGACAGGCGCGCGTGATAACCTGGATCTGTTTTTCGAATATACAGTGACCGATGGCGATGGTGACAGCGACAGGGCGCTTTTGACGGTCCGGGTCAGCGATGACGGCCCTGACGCCAGGTGGACACTTGCGAGAAGCCTGAAGGAATCCGATCTCGACAGCCATGGACAGGAATCCGTCAGCGGGCATCTGCGTTTCGACTTTGGTGCTGACGGTGAAGGCGAGGTCGTTGTAACGGACCTCTCCTGGGCCCATGACGTGGGCCAGGACGGTGTATTCGATGGAGTCCTGACGGCTGGTGGCGAAGCGGTTGTTTTCGGTGCGGCCAGTGAAGACGGCCTGGGGAATATCGTCCTGACCGGTACCGCCCCGATTGGCGAGGGCGGTTCGTCGCTCGACGTTATTTCCGTCACGGTGAATCAGACAAGCGGCGCCTACCGCATCGACCTGCAGCAGGCTTTGGATCATCCGGACGCCGGTCAAACCGGGTTCCTGGACCAACTGCTCCTTGCCTTTAAATACACAGTCACCGACGCGGATGGCGACAGCGACTCCAATCTCCTGAAGGTCTTTGTCCGGGACGATGGTCCCGATGCGCGCTGGGCTGCTTCTGAAGAGGCGCTCAAGGAGAGCGACCTGCACGACCAGGGCTTCGAAAAGCTTGAAGGAGAGCTCAACATCGACTTCGGCGCGGATGGTTCCGGGAACGTATCTGTTGATGATTTGCGCTATGTTGCTGATCCGGAAGGCCGCTTTGGCCGCGAACTGTCGCTGACATCCGGCGGTCAGCCGGTCACCTTTGGCGACGCTGTCGATGATGGCGAGGGCAACATTGTTCTGACTGGTTCCGCGCCGGTTGGCGACGGCGGCGCATCTCTGTCGGTGATCACCATCACGGTCGACAAGTCGTCGGGTGCTTACAGCGTTGAACTTGAGCAGCCGGTTGACCATCCGGATGTCAATCAGACCGGCAGCCGTGATCCGATCCGGCTCTGGTTCGAGTACAGCATCAGCGATTTCGATGGCGATAGCGATGCAAGCTGGCTGCAGATTGACATTTGGGATGACGGCCCGCGCGCGGGTAGCACGATTGCGGACGAGCCGCTCAGCGAGGCCGGGTTCCATGAAGATGGCAGCGAATCAATCCATGGGGATCTGGACTTCGATTTTGGTGCAGACGGTGCGGGGAGCATCTCCAGCGTCAGTTATGCGGGTGCGGAGGACTCTGAGGATGCGTCCGCTACGCCTCTGACGTCTGGTGGCGCGCCTGTGGTCTTCGGAGCCACGGCCGTCATTGACGGCATGTTGGTTCTGAGAGGCGCCGCCGCCGGCGAAGATGTCATCGAGATCAAAGTGGATCAGCAGACCGGTGAATACTGGGTGACCTTGCTTGGTCCTGTCGATCATCCCGATGTAGGGGAGGCCGGGTCTGCGGATCCGCTGGAACTGGCGTTCGATTTCATCGTCCAGGATAGCGACAGTCCCGACTTTGCGAGGGGCAGCCTGAGCGTCACGATCGAGGATGACGCACCGGTTCTTGTTGATCCCTGCGTTCACGGCAATCTAATCGTCAACGGCAGCTTCGAAGAGGGTCACGGACTGGGCAGCCGAAACTGGAATACCTATGGCGAAGGCAGAATTCCAGGCTGGAACCCCGACCTTGACGCTTCGAACGCACCAATCGAAATCCAAAACGGCAACCTCGGCGGTATTCGCGCCCAGGACGGTACGGCCAAGCTGGAGCTCGACTCACACGCACGGGGATCTTTTTCGGAGTCCAACGCACATGTCTATCAGGACGTGGATACCAAGCCGGGTGAGACTTACGAACTGAGCTTCCAGTATGCGCCGCGACCGCGCGACGGCGGCAACGGCAGCAGCGATGCCGAGGTTTGGTGGAATGGCGAGAAGATCGCCACCCTGACTGACGAAACCTCCGGCTGGCGTGAGATCACCTTGAACGTCAAAGGTGGGGAGGCCGATGTAACGCGTCTCGAGTTCCGTGCCGTCGGCAAGGAAAACACTCTCGGTGGCTACATCGACAATGTATCGCTCTGCCCTTGTGCCGCTGTCGATGAAGACGACTTGCCGGACGGCAGTGATGGATCCCAGGCGGCCTCGATCGTTGCGGTGCTCGGCGTGGACTTCGGTGCCGACGGAGCCGGTTCGATCATTGCCGCGGACGGCCCGAACGGACTGATGTCGCAGGGTGAAGCTGTGAGCTACAGCTACGATGCCGGTACGCAGACCTTAACCGCGATGGCTGGCGGGGCCGTCGTCTTTACGGTGGTCTTCGATGCCGCGGCCGGGGAGTTTGGTGAATTCACCTTTAATCTGGAGGGGCAGCTCGACCATCCCCTGAGCGGCGAGGACATTCTCGACCTGGGCATTACCTTCACGGCTACGGACGGTGACGGTGATTTCGTCGAGGGAACCGCCAACGTGAAAGTGGTCGATGACGTTCCTGTCGCGGAAGACAATCTTGCGGAGGTCACGGAAGGTGGCGTCGTAACCGGTAACCTGATTTCCGATGCCGGCCCAGACGGTGTGGACGAAGTCGGAGCGGATCAGCCCGGTGTCATCAGCAAGATCCTTCACAAGGGAGTCTCTTACGAACTGAGTAGCGACGGTACGGATTTGACTGTCACCGGGGGCGACCCGGCACCGGTCGAAAACACCGACTACAGCTTCGACGGCACAGCGCTGGTTATCAAGTCTACAGAGCTGGGTGGAATGCTCACTGTCCAATTGACCGGAGAGAGTGTTGGCGAATACAGCTATCAGTCGGTCGATGGCGACCATGGTACGACAACGGCGACGGCTGGTTTCGCTCCGGGCGAAAGCCTGAGCAAATCGCCTGCTGAATGGGTTGCATCCTTTGAAAGCGAAGGCTTCACGCTCTCCGCATCACGGTGGAATCCCGATACTAAGGGTTACGAAGATGGTGTCGCGCTTGCCAGCAAGAATATTCGTATCGAGGGCAGTAACCTCTACGGCGGCGTTGGGACAAATGGAGATGGTAACGCCGGCAATGATGCCGAGATCTCTTACCGGGACGTCGCCGGTTTACCGGATGGCGCGCCGTTCGAGTACATCGATATTGGTTTGCCGGGCGAGACGGATTCGGCGAGCGTTCTGGTGGGCGCGCTCTTTAACGGTGTGCTCTATGATGCAGGCAACATCGAGCAGCTGACGGTTGAGGTCTCCAGTGACGGCGAAACCTGGGTGGCCGCCACGATCGATCCTGTTCGTGGAGACTACGATGGTCTCGTATCCATCAACATCAGTGCGGAGGAGTCCTTCAGCCAGATCCGCGTGACTCCGATCCAAAGCGATAACGGTTCGGGTCATAACAACAGCGATTTCCTGATCCTGGGTGTCACTGCCCATGACTGCGCAGTGAAGCTGGAAGAAAGTTTCGACTACACGCTGCGGGACAGCGATGGCGATACGTCAAGCGCGGTTCTGACGGTCGGGGTCGAGCCGGGAGTGGCCGCACCGACAGTGGAGATTCTGCTCGAGGGCGAAGCGGACGCGATCGTCATCAAGGAAGACACGACCGGGACGGTGAACTTCACCGCGACCGCGGCAGGCGACGACGTGGTCTCTGAGATTGAAATCACCGGCCTTGACCCGAACGCGGCCTATGATTTCGGCCGGATCGAACTGGATCATCCGGGTGCGAGTGTGGCGATCTCCGCCGATGGCACGTCAGCGCAGGTGACCGGTTTGAATACGGTGTCGGTGGCAAGCAGCTTTAACGTCACCGCTCCGAATGACAGCGACGTCGATCTTGGCACCATCACGGTGACGGCGACCGCGCGGGACGAGGGGGATTGTCATACGGGCCTGACGGCGAGCGCGAGTGACACTGCAGACGTGATTCTCGATGCCGTTGCCGATCCGATCACGATCACCAGCTTCACCGTGACGGACTCTGCGGGTGATGAGGATGTCACCTTCACAACCGGTGAAATCGGCCGATTGCACGTTGCGGCGGTCTGGGGGGACGGCGTCGATGGGTCCGAACAGCACAACGTGAAGATCGAGCTGCCGGAAGGATTTGTCTTCACGGAGTTTGCGGAGGGCCAGTCTACGCTTTCGCTCGATGATGTTGCGCTGCCCTTTGACATGACACTTGCTGTCCAGGCGACCGATGCGGTTACCGATGCCGAGAATCTGGCTTTCACGGTCAAGATCGACGGCCTTGAACTTGCCACCTTGGGCGGCGGTAACGGAGTCAGCGGGTTCGAGACGGATCTCTCCGACAACAGCGAAACCGCCGAAGCCACGGCTTACGCGTCGGTGCAGGTGATAGAACCCGATCCGATCCTTGTCGTCGGCAGCAATGCAGACGACGACGAGGAAAGCGCGACAGTGCACAGGGTACCGTCTGAAACTGCGACCGAAGGCCAGATCCTTGGCGCAGATGGCGACGACATCCTGATCGGTGACGTCGGCGGATCCGGTTCTACAGAGGTGCCGGTCAATGTTTCCTATGTTATCGACGTCTCCGACTCCATGAGCTTTGTCCGGGTCAATATTCCCGACTTCCAAACCTCTGGCCCGAATGCCAGTGGCTATCGCCTCAAGGGCCTGCCTCCTGGCTCTCGGATCCAGTATGGCGATGACTATGCGGACTCAGTTTACGTGAACAGCTCCGGCACTGCGGTCCTGCGCGACGAGCAGATGGGCGATCTGATTCTCCGTCTGCCTGCCCGCGCGCTCGATATCAATGAGCCCGGTTTTAACGTCACGGTTCAGCCGATCAAGTTTACCTGGTTCGGTACCAGAAATGTCGGCCGGCCCATCACCAAACACGTTGAACCGTCAGAGGCCGGACTGGTGGAAGCGAAGGAAGCCTTCACGGCGCTGCACGACTCCCTGCGCGGCCAGTTGGCCAACGATGACCTGACCACTTTCCAGCTTGTGGCCTTCAACGGCGGTGTGGCGGTCAATCAGGTCTTCACATACGATCCTGTAAGCGACCGCTTTGAAAATGCGTCCGGAAAGTCACTGGAGAGTGTGATCGCAAAGTTGGACGCCAGCGGCGCGACGCAGTTCGAAGGACCGATCCAGGCCGTTGAGGATTTCCTGAATCAGAATGGCCGGCACGAGGGCGCTGTCAACAAGGTCTACTTCTTGAGCGACGGCGAAGACAACGACGGCTATGACGCCTCCGTTGGTTTTGAAGGTATCGACGTCAGTGTCCAGGTCTTTGGTGTCGGCACGGAGATCGTTCCCGAGGAGCTTGCCAGGGTCGCGGGCGAGGGTAATGAAGACTCGAGCGTGACGATTGTAGAAGCAACCGAGAGTCTCTCTGCGCTTCTGGGAGAGCAGACCCTGACAATCATGAATGCGGTCGGCGAGGACGAGATCCTTGGTGGTGACGGAAACGATCTGATTTTCGGCGACGTTATCAACAGTGACTGGATGTTGGACTCAGTCGGGGATGGAGGCCTTGGGGCGGCCGGTGAAACCGGTGGCGGGTATCAGACGCTGGTCGATCACCTAACCGCGACCCTTGGCCATACACCAAGCAAGCTGGATGTGATGACCTTTATCCAGGACCATCAGGATCGCTTCGTCGAGGAGGCCGCGAACGATACGCGGGGCGAAGCAGACCTGCTGGACGGCGGAGATGGCGACGATATCCTGCTCGGCCAGGGCGGGGCTGATATTCTGATTGCCGGCGCGGGTGACGATGCGCTCTACGGCGGTGCCGATGGAGACACATTCGTGTTCAACCTTGCCTCTGACGAGGGGAGCAATACGATCTTCGACTTCTCCGTCAGCAGTGGCGACGTTCTGTCGTTCGAGGATGTCACGGACGGCGGTGACGCCGGCGAAGATATTTCAATCGAAGACGCGGTGGCGTCCTTCTCCAAGACCGACAACGTAGTGACTTTGGAACTGCAGAGCGGCACGACCATCGTCTTCCAGGATGTCGATAATGCGATCAACGACCTGGTCGATCTCGATACAAGTACCTTGATCAACGGCGTATAACGGCTGCGTGAAGCCTTAGTCCGGAGGCAGATGAAGGAAAAGCCGGCCTAGGACCTGTTGAGGTTCAGGATATTGTCGTGGTGGAACATTTGTTTTCAGCGGTTAGGAGCGAGTGGGGCCGTGTGGCGGGCCCCACACAAGGCGCTCGCGACGCAAGGGCTGAAAATATATGTTCCGTCCTGAGAGGATTGTTCAGAGATAAATCAAGCTCGCGTCGCTCGTTGTTGAATATGCCCAACATGTTCCGTCTCCTCGCTCTTAATCTTGATTTATCTCTGAACAACCCCGGCGGTATCCTGAACCTCAACAGACCCTATAGCAGTTATGTTTCCGGCCGGCTTTTCAGATTGATGAAAGAGTAGTCAAGCGGAGCGTCAGTGACCAGGGACGATGCTGTCTCCCTCAACCCGCCCCGTGGCGTCCTTCAGATTCGTGCCAGGAGGGCGTTATTTAAGTTGTCTCACCAGCTCACCGAGCAAAGAAACGCTTGGTCTTGCGGGACCCGTCATGTTGGTGTCTTTCAGGAAGGCCTGGATCGCATTGCGACGCTTAGAGGGTGACGTCCGCTTGCCGAGTCCACGTAAGTATCCCAGTTCGCCCAAAAGCAAATCAATCGTGGTGACGGGTGCTTTCTCGGCTTTACGGCTCGCGCGGGGCGGTTTGCTCTCTCGCCAGATGTTACCGGCCGGCCGCAGAATTCGTGCTGCGCGCGGGGATCCGACATCGGGATGAAAGACCGAGACGGAGAGGGCACCGGCGATTTCCCGCCGGCCGTCCGATGCGCCGATCACATGCACGCCGGTTGCATAGATTCTTCCCTCTGCGAACACCAGGAGCGGGGAACCCGAGTCGCCTTGCATGATGCTGCAGCGATGGGCGATGCCAATGCCGTTCTTGAAATAACCTGCAATCTCACACCCAAAACCGGCTTTCAGGCGATGTGGGGAGTCGCCACGATATCCCGCGTGCAGGAGGGCGGCATCGCCTTCAGCCAGATCCCGGAGTAGCGCCTTATCCAGCCGCTTAAGAGCAAGCCAGCCCGCGTCAGTTCCCAGCGGTTGCTCCAATTCCAGGAGAGCCCAATCGGTGGCGGTGTTCTTCACCGAGGCATCCCTGGTTTTTTTGTACTTCTTGGATTGCTTATAGCTTCTGACGGCCGATTTCAGTTTGTGCTGATGGTTTTGATACCCGGCGGTAAAGTGAACTTCCGAGGGCTTCACCCACTGGTTTCTCTCACGGTCGTACAGACAATGCGCGGCCGTCAATACATGTTTTTTGCTGATCAGAAAGCCGGAGCAGTGCCCGATCGAGGTTTCGATCTTACCGATCGCGCTCCAGGGATATTCCATAGCGTTAACCGTAACGCGATCCGGTATCGCCCAGGCAGCGCTTTGGCCGGCGAGCCCCGTGGAGCTCAGCAAAGCCGCAAACAAAAGAGGTTTAATCCCTTTGGCCATGCTGTCTGTTGGGGGAACGCGATTTGAAAGCCAGTTTCTCATCCCCAGAGACTAGGATGAAAACTTGAGCCAAGCTTTAACGCGAAAGGTTAACAGACGAGAAAATTCTCGCAGGAAACGTGGTTAATCGCTGTCTCGTGACGGGGAGTTTTGCTGCGCCAAGAGCAGCTGTTCCAGAAGTAGAAGTGATGCCCTGCCGTCACGTGTGAGTTTTTGGCGTTCCTGGAATGTCTTAATGGCCTCCTGCCGTTCTCCGCTGCTGATCGCCTTTGACCCGGGAAGAAAGCCGAGAGCGTAAAGCAGGCCGTCGATTGCTTTGAGCGGCATGCGATCTTTACTCCGGCCGCTGCCAGGCCGCTGACCGGGGCCCCAATGATCACTTAACGCCTCGGCCGCGACGCGGGTTGATGGGGCGATCGCTCCAGGCTGGAAGGTATCCAGTGAGAGAACACCTGCAATTGCGCGGTTCTTCATCCGAGCCTGAACCACATGGATCCCCACTGCCGATATACGACCGTGATTCATCACAAGCAGTGGCGATCCGGAATCGCCCTTCGCAACGGGACAGGCATGTGCGATGCCGGCATTGCCTGCGAAGCGTCCGACAAAACCGCAAGCGAAGGTCGCTGTCATGACGTGAGACCGCTGGCGCTGATAACCGGCCTGGAGGAGTACCGCGGTCCCGGTGCTCAAGCGTTCAAGCAGGTCTTGATCGAGGCTTTGTAAACCATACCAGCCGGTTTGCCGACCGAGTGGCTTTGTCAAGCGGAGGATCGCCCAATCTGTGGCCGCGTTCTCAGGTGATACTGAAGCCTGAGGCTTGAAAAACTCCGAGATCTGATAGCTCTCGACCGGCGAATTGAGGCTGTAGTCCTCGCGTTGATAGGCGGCAACGAAATGCAATTCTCCGGCGTTTCGCCAGCGGCCTGCGACGCTGTCATAGAGGCAGTGCGCGGCGGTCAGGAGCTTATGCTCGCCGATCATAAAGCCGGTGCAATGTCCCCGCCCCCCGGCGTTCAGCCGTCCGATTGGACTCCAGGGGTAGGAATGAGCATCGACTTCGATGCGCGCCTCTAACTCGGACTGGTCCGCCAAGGATGCGCGCGCGCCAAAGAGTGTCAGGAAGGCGAGGAGCAGGAGGAGCGCGGGACGGGAGCCGGTTGCCATCTCAGTCTGCGTTCGCGGGCAGGCCCGCCATCAGCTTCTCTCCAGCGACGCTGCCGATAACTTCATCGAGTGCTGCGACGATCTCAGAGGAGTAACGATTGCCGTTGTCACCGAGGATCTTGATAGCTTCTTCGCTCGACAGACCGGCGCGATAGGATCGTGGCTCGACGCGCGCGGCAAATACGTCGCATATCCCGAGTATCTGTGCCGTCATGAGAATTTTGTCTGCTGTCAGTCCCGCGGGATATCCCTTCCCGTCAAGGCGCTCGTGCATCTGGTAGATCGTCGGCAAAACCGGAAGTTCGAAATCAATGTCGCGTAGCATCGCGGCGGCGTGATCAAGGTGCTTTCTAACCTCGGCGATCTCTTCATCACTCAGTCTTTCCGGCTTGTTGAGGAGTTTCCTCGAGATCGCCAGCTTACCGAGCTGTGATAGGTTGGCCGCTATTTCTAAGGTTGCTACGTCTTCAGTGGCGAGCTGCATACGTTTGGCAACGGCCACCGATAGGCTGGCAACGCGCCGCGAGTGGCCGGCAAGGTAGGGATCCCGCAACTCAATCGCGCGCACCAGTGCCGTAACCATCTGCCGAATGGCCCGGTCACGCTTTGTCTGTTCTTCAACCAACTCCGTGACATCGCGGGCTACGGAGACGACGCCATTTACCTGGTCGTGCTCATCGTGGAATGGAAGTTTGGAAAACTGCAGGTGCCGTTGGACTCCACTCAAATAGACTTCTTCATTGAAGGTCACGACGTTGCCCTGCTCAATCGCTTTTTGATCGGTCAGGGCGAGGCGGTCAGCGGTTCCTTGACCGAAAAGGGCGATATCGTCGAGTCCGATCATCTCATCCGGCTCCCGCCCCACCGCGTCCGCAAAGGCCCTGTTGGCGTAACGATAGCTGCCGTCCGCGGCTTTTAAGCCGATATAGTCGGCGATGCTGCTGTTGATGCTGTCCAGGAAGCGCTTCTGCGTTTGGATCCGTGCGGCGAGATGTTTGAATTGAGCCGCCATCAGTCGATTGTGATTGCTGCGCATTTTCGCCCAGACTGCACCGAAGACAGCGACCACGGTGAAAATGACAAGTGCAGCTGCAACCATCACCATGGTTGCGAAACTGCGCAATTCACTATGTGCGGACGCCCGGTCCATCTCGAGGACCGCCCAGAAGCCCTCACCGGAGATAAGGGCCGCGCGCGTGTAGACCGCGGTCTCGCCATCAAGTGAACGTCCGGCGACAAAGGCCTGGTTGCCTGTCCCCGGGATGTCACCACTATCATCGAGAGCTTTTATTTCGGGTGTTTTTGTTGGCAGCAGCTCGATGAGACCTTCGGCACTCTTGTGAACAAGATGGAGCTTTTCGCCTTCAGGTGCCAAGGGGCGTGGCGCCAGGCTCTCGGCAAGCTTGGTCGCAACTGGAGCAGCGACAATCAGGACGGCAACGGGCTGGGCCTCCTCGGTCTGCGCGGCGGCCGGTAAAATCGGAATGTAGATATCCATGACCAGCCCGGCAGGTGTGGCTTGGGGCGCTCCAAACCGCCTCTTTCCTGTCGCCAGAACATCGAGCGCCATTTCCGACTGTTCAGTCTGCAATGCCGGCGCCCCACCGCTGCTCACATAGGCAATACCCGCCTTACCGACAACGTAACCGGCGCTGAAGTCGGCCGAGATGGCAAAATCAGTCAGGACCCGCTCCATGTAAGGGAGCTGCTCGAGCAGGGCGATCCCGAGACCGGTGCTTTGAGTATCCTCACTCTGCAGAGAAGGATCAATGACTCCTCCGGCTTCATGGACGTCGGTGGCGAAAAGGCGAAACAATTCGCTTTCAACCAGCCTGTCAGCGAGGCGCGCCGTCCCGTCGAGCCAGGTCGATATGACTTCGGCGCGCGCATTCACGGTAATGGTCATGCGTTGCTGCAGGTCGCTGGTCACCTGTTCTTTTTTCGACTCTATGACCAGCCATGGGACAAGGATGGCAAGAATTACGATTACGACAAGACCAATCAATGCCGGTTTCGGCAGAGCATCTGAAGCCTCTGGCGCGGAACTGGGTTGCTCCAGATCGATCAGGGTTGGATCCTTTGCCGATCCTTCCAGCGCGTCTAGTGTATTGCTCTTGGACATCATGATTGATCTCTTTGACAGTCTCTACTACTGAACGAAGTGCGCCCAGCGGGTGGTTTCATTCATCGAGTATTGCGGCAGGTAATGCTTGTACTTTGAGTGTGACAAAATGACGTTCGAAAGGCTATCGAGCACGAGAATATCGTTCTTCTCATAGACCGCCAGGACCGCATGCCCGATGTTGCGAATGCGGTCCATAAGGATCACGATACGCATTTCCTCTTGTGTGAATCCCAGCTCCTTGAGAGCGAAGTATTTTGCGATCGAGAAATCCTCACAGTCGCCTGACCGGGTCATGAACTCAACCGGACTGGCCCAATACTCGTTGACCCCGAAGACCTCGTTGTCAAGTTTGTAAGGCCAACGGTTAAAATAGCGGTTGACTGCATTCAACTTTGCCGCGCGATCCAGATTGCGGGCTGCTAAAATGATTTCGCGCCAGGATTTCTGGACCTCGCTTGAGCAGTTCGCCGCGTCGTTCGTACAGGCTAAAAAGGCCTTTCGTTCACGCTTATACTGATCCAGGACGCGCTGCCACTGAGGCAGAGCCTTGAAGGACTTTGATCGGAACTCGATCGTGTTGAAGATTCCGGGTGCCGCGGTGTCGATCGTCTTTGTCAGATCTAACAGGGTTGCAGCGTGTCCGGGCAAGGGCACGGACGCCAACGCCGCCATAACAGATGCGACCCCCGTGAAAAACCGTCGCCGATGCACTTTGAGCAAGTCCTGTTCAAAATCCTGCCGCCCGTGCACCTCCACCCGGGCAGCCTTTGCGCGCCAGTGTCCGGACGCTTTCACTACAATCGCGAAAACGTTTGAACTCCGCGTTAGCGAAGTCTTTCAGGTATTGGTTAATACGCGTTGAAGATTTGCGGTTAAGTTGGATCATGCTGACGTGAACGTGCCGTCCTGCCCGCAAGCCAAAGTCTCTATCGTCAAGGGGGCATTGCCAGGGGGGGCTGATCCTCGGCTGATGCCGGGTTGGCTTCAGGAGTCAGCCAGCTCTTCCAGCTGGAGCAAGTGAACGATCAGGTGAGGCTGAAGCCACGAGAAGCGCTCTTGTGAGCCGGAAATCGCCGCTTTTGCCGCGCTGCTTAACACGCTTGGCACATTGATCATCCGGGACTTGCGATGGCTTGTCGCAAGATTCACCCCGAGCCTGGTCAGATAACTTCTGTTGTGCTTTCGGTTCGGAGCTGTCGATAGGCTGGAATCAGCATAGGGAATATCCTCCAGCTCCGGGTAACTCTTGGCAATGGCGTCTTTGTAGACGTGGCTGCCGACGAGGATAGGCTCCGGGATCGACATCACGAACTCAAAATACTCCTTATCGAGATACGGCACCTGCACCGTTTCGATCTCGTTCAGAAGTCCGAAGGGAACCGGCGCCACGGCACGGCGCATTCGTGACCAAAAGAGGAAGTTTGAGGTTGGACAGGCTTCGTCCACATGCAATTTGAGCTCTTCAGTCATCCTGTGGACGGCTTTATCCCGGCTCAAAAGCCTGTAGCTATCGGCACTCAGGGTTCTTGACAATAAGGCTTCTGAATCGCCCAGGAAATCGACAGCCAGCTCAGTCAGCTTCCCATCCGCGAAGAGTTGGGCGCGTTTTTCGCCAAAGAGGTTGCAGTCGATGTTCAGGCCATCATAGGAAGTATCAACGGCGGTGCCGAGATACTTGGACATTGGCACCACCCAAGTGTGCTCTGGCGTCAGGAAATCGATTTTACCGTTTTTATATCTTTCCAGATCCCAGGTGGCCCATTCGGTTGGAATGAGACGATGTTCGATGCCCAGGCGTTCGGTAATCATCGCGGCGACCTTCGCGTCTTCGTTCGCGCGAGGAGGCGGATGCAGCGCAGTGACGCAAAACTCGGGCAGGTGTTTCTGCCGGGCGAGTTCGAACAGAATGCGCCGTGAGTCCTTGCCGCCGCTGAGTGGCACTGTAAAGCGATCGGTTCTGGGCAGGCGCCGGGAAATTGACTGTGCGAAAAGCTCGTGGATCCCGTCCAGGATTGCGTCGTGTTTCAGATGCTGCGGTTTCGCGTGGAAGGGTTCCTGTTCAAGGGTGAGTTTGCCATTCTCCCATGTAAGCTGTGCGTTGGGCGGCAAACAGCGGATGGCCTTGAAGGGTGTATCGTTTCCGACAAAGTTGAGGCGGCGGATAAAAACGGCCATTCCAAAGTCGTCCAGCTCCCGGGGGGCACCCCGCTCCAGAAGTGTGGATATGGAATCTGAGATGCAGAATTCCTGTTCGGATTGGAAGTAGTAGAGCGCCACGATGCCGAAACGGCAGTTTTTCGCCGTTACGCGCTGCCCGTCCCAATCCCACTGGGACCAGATGCCGTCTCGGATGCCGTCGCTCCGGTCAACCCTGTGATCTCTCAGAAAATGAGGATTTCCGTCAATTCTGTGATTGCCCGCGCTGCCACGAACATGAAAGAAATTGGATGACACCGCTAAATCCAGGCCTGGGTACCGGTTCCAGAACCGAGGGAAGAGTGGCCGGCCGAACCAAGTTGTAGACCAGGATAATTACACAGGAGCATTAAGGCGTGAAGGTTCATTTTCCGATTGGCGCGGTTTGTCTTTTTTGCCCCATCTAGAGATTTTCTTCTGTAAATCAACGTTCTCTCAAGGCTTGGTCCCGGGCCTTCAAGATCGGCTTCAGCAGGTAATCCAGAACCGTTTTTTTGCCGGTCAGGATTTCGACGGTTGATGTCATTCCGGGAATGATCGGCAGTTCCTTACCATTGCGCTTCAGTGTGATATCACCGGTTCGGAGATATACACGATAAAAACTCTCGCCCTGATCGTCTTTGATCGTGCCCGCTGAGATGGTCTCAAGTTCAGCCTTCAGTCCGCCATAGATGGAGAAATCGTAGGCGGTAATTTTAATCGTTGCTTCCTGGCCCGGTCGCAGGAACGCGATGTCAGACGGCCGGATCTGCGCTTCGATCAAGAGGGTGTCATCGAGCGGCACAATTTCAATAATGTCTTCGCCAGGGCGAATAACACCCCCGACGGTATTGTGCTTCACTTCCTTGATCGTGCCGCGAACTGGAGAGCGGACCTCCGTGCGGGTGACGAGGTCTTCACCGGCCGTCAGGGACTCGCTGATTGACCTTGCTTCCGTCCTGACCTGGCTCAGCTCTTCCGAGACCTGAGCCTTGGTTGAAAGGACGAGTTCGTCGATGCGCTGTTGCGCCTCCAGGACGGCGGTTTGTAGTCGCGGCATACTGAGGCGAATGGTTTTCATTTCGCCTTCCAGGTCGGAGATCTGCCGGTCGATCCGAATTAGATCCAGGCGCGGACTGATGCCTTTCTGGACCAGAGGCGCCGTGATGTTCCGCTCTTCCTCGGCCAGGGTCAGGCTGCGCCGCAGTTGCTGACTGCGGCTTTTCGCCTCTGTTATCTCCTGTTCGCGTTGCGACTTCTGGGCCTCCAGGACGGCAATCTGGGCGACGAGTTGGCGTTTTCTATTGCCGAATTGCTGACGCTGTGTGGCGACTTCACCGGGCGCACTTTCCTCTGCGCTCCGCGGAAATTCGATCTCGCGGTCCTCAAGCTCGGCTTCCAGCCGGGCGGCCTTCGCAATCAGGGCAAAATACTGACTACGCGTGTCTTGAAAGGTCGCCCTCGCTGCGGTGTTGTTGATCCTCACCAGGATATCGCCCGGCTCAACGATATCGCCTTCGCGCACCATAATGCCTGCGAGGATACCGCCTTCCAGGTTTTGAATGATCTGCGTCTTGCTGGAAGGGACCACGGTGCCCTCGCCGCGGGTCACTTCGTCCAACACGGCATGGTTGGCCCAAATACCGAAAACCAGGAAAAACAAAAAGGATGTCAGCGTCAGGATATACGCAAAGGTCCGGCCGCGACGTCTTGTGGCGGCATGAACGTCGGGCATGAAAAAGAGATCTTCATCCTTGGGTGTGCTGGGACTCGACATCTACCCTATTTCCTCAGTGAGGCCTCCGGCTTTTTTGCCGACGGGTCTGTATCTTGCTTCGCCTCATATTTGGCATCTGGCGTCATTCCTGGTTCGATTCAACTCGCGCCGGCGCGGATGCGTCCCTGCTTCAGCGCCTCAAGCACTTCTTCCTTTTTCCCGTCCGCCACGATTTTACCGTTGTCCAGGATGATCAGCCGGTCAACCAGGCTGAGCAGCGAACTGCGGTGCGTCACGAGCAAAAGTGTTTTGCCTGCCATGGCGTTGCCGAGCCGCGTTTTGAACATGGCCTCCGTCGAGTTGTCCATGCCGCTGGTGGGTTCATCCATCAGGATGATCGGCGGGTCCAGGAGCAAAGAACGTGCGATGACCACCGATTGGCGCTGTCCGCCGGACAAGGCCATGCCGCGCTCGCCGACCTGTAGATCGAACCCGTGGGGATGGGTCCGCAAAAAGTCCGTTACACCGGCGACGGCGGCGGCCCGCAGAATAGTCTGATCATCGACGTGCGGCGCACCGAAGGAGATGTTGTCACGCACCGAGCCGAAGAAAAGGTAATTGTCCTGAGAGACATAGCCGATATTGCGGCGCAAGTCGGCCGGATCGATCTGACGCAGATCGGTTCCATCCATCAGAACAGAGCCCTCCGTCGGCTCGTAAAGCCCGAGGAGAAGCCGTGCGATTGTACTTTTTCCGGAACCAATGCGTCCAAGAATACCGATTTTCTCGCCCGGTTTGACCTTGAAGCTGGTTGCATCGAGCGCCAGCGGATCCTGGTTCGGGTAACTGAAGCTGACTTTCTTGAATTCGATCTCTCCGCTCAGGCGGGGCCGGTGCAGGAAAGTCTTGTCATTATCGCGTTCGACCGGCGACTTCATGAGAGTATCGAGCGATTTAAGAGCGACCCGAGACTGTTGTAGCCTGGTGAGCATGCCCGCGATTGCGCCGAGAGGGGCGAGCGCCCGTCCGGTCAGCATGGTCGAGGCAACCAGTGCGCCCATCGTAATGGCGCCCTGAGAGATCAGGTGGACGCCATAGATAACCACGATCACCGTAACAAGTTGAATGGTGACCTGGGCGAAGGTCGTGGCAATGCCCGACAGGAACCTTGCTTTGCCCGATGACTCAGCAGTCAGACCGACAAAGCGTTCCCAGGACCGCTGAACCCGGCCTTCGGCTGCCGTCGCCTTGATGGTTTCCAAGCCGTCGATTGTTTCCACCAACAGCGCGTGCTTCTGGCTGGACTCCCGATGGGTTCTCTCGATGATCCTGCGCAGAGGAAACTGCAGGCACACGCCGACGAATATGACCACCGGAACGGCAATCAGGGGAATCAGCGCAATCGGACCTGATACCAGGAAGATCACACCGAGAAACAGGAAGATGAAGGGGAGATCGACAAAGGCGACCAGCGTGCCGGAAGTAAAGAACTCCCGCAGCGACTCGAACTCCCGCAGATTGTTCGCCATGGCTCCGGTCGAAGGCGGTTTACTGGAGAGCTTCATGGACATGAGCTGCTCAAGCAAACGACTGGCGATAATGACGTCTGCATTCTTTCCGGCAATGTCCACGAAGTAGGTGCGCATGTTGCGCATGACGAACTCGAACAGAAAGACCGTGCAGACGCCAAGCGCCAGAACCCACAGAGTTTCAATCGCGTTGTTCGGCACAACCCGGTCGTAGACGTTCATTATGAAGAGCGGACTGGCGATCGCGAAAACGTTGATCATGACCGACGCCAGGGCAACATGGCTGTAAATCGGCCAAAACTTGGCGAGTGTTCCCCAGAACCATGCAGTGGGCTGTTTCAGCCGGATGTCCGAGGCCCGGTCGTCGAATTTGAACTCCGGCCGCGCGAAGATGGCGTAGCCGAGGTATTGCTCTTCCAATTCGGCGATGTCGATGGTCTTGGCGCCACCGCCACCCTCGGCAATCATGATCTCGGCGGATTTCCGGTCGATCAGCTTGGTCAGCACGCAGGCACCGCTGCCTTTAAGGAGCAGGATGCAGGGCAGGGTAACCTTTTGGATCGATTTCAGCTTGGGACGGCGCACGACGCGCGCGGTCAAGCCCGCGCGTTCCGCCGCCCGAACAGCGAGGTCTGGGGTGAAGCGCTCTTCGGCATGCGGCAAGCCCGCCTTTAACGCTTCCGCCGATATAGGCCGTTGCAGCAATGTCGCCAGCATTGTGACGCATTGCACCAGCGGATCCTCGAAGTCGACCGCCGAGGGAGCCACGTGCCACTCGGGTTTGGGCGTTTCAAGGACGTCTTCCGCATGCAGCGCGGCGGATTCCGCGGCTGTCGGCGAGGGTTGGGAGGCTGCTTCTGCTCGGGCGCTATGATCGCGTGGTGCCATCGTCCTCTTGTGGTCTCCTGCAGTCATTGCAACCGGACTCAATCCATAGCCGAGATACTGGGGTCCAACAGATGTCGCACTGATGTGTTGGAATCGCGACGGCAATAATCCACGACGAGTGCTTCCCTTTGGTTAATGCCGTCCAAAAGATGACATCCAAATTTCATACTATGGTTAACCCTAATGGAAAGGGCATGCAAATTACGTTTGCAGGAACACACTGAAGGGTCATCGGCTTAACGCCTTGGCGCACCGGCATTTTGTTATCCGGCGCGCTGAGCATCCCGCAGAGTGCTCGCAACCTTAGGGAGGCATTCACGCCAGGCCGAGTTTCTCCCTGGCGAAGTCTGCAACCGCGCCATAGTCGGTTTTCCCGCTGCCCAAGAGGGGAATTTCGCTGATTTCATGAAGTAGTTTTGGCAGCTGAAGCTCCGCCCAGCCTCGCGTTTTACCGTGGACTTGCAACTCTGACGCCGCTGGCTTCTGACGGGTGGTCAACAGTACGATCTGCTCACCCTTCTTGGGGTCAGGCAGCGCGGTGGCAACATGTTGCTCATCGGGCCAGAGCTCGGCGGCCAGCGCTTCGATCGCTGTCAGGCTGACCATCTCGCCGCCGATCTTTGCGAAACGCTTCGCCCGGCCTGAGATCGTCACGAATCCATCCTCATCTAGCTTGCAGATGTCGCCTGTGTCGTACCAGCCGGTTTCTAAAGGCTGCAAAACGGCAGGTTTGTCGGCTTTCAGGTAGCCCCGCATAATGTTTGGTCCACGGACGAAGAGCCGTCCGGCATCAGGGTCTTCCAGACCTGGGACCTCCTCCAGCCTGGGTTCGATGCCGGGCAGCAGACGGCCAACAGTGCCGGGCTTGAAATGCATCGGGGTGTTGACGGCCAGGACCGGTGCGCACTCGGTTGCCCCATAGCCCTCCAGAATCCGCAGTCCGAAGCGTTCCGACCAAAGGCGCCGGGTCTCATCCTTCACGCGCTCGGCGCCCGCGAAGACATAGCGCAGGGAGTAAAAGTCGTAGCTGTTTGCCTTAGCATAGGCCTGCAGAAAGGTATCTGTCGCGAACAGGATCGTGGCGTTCGTGTGGTAAATCATCTCCGGAATGACTTTGAAGTGCAGCGGTGAGGGGTAAAGAAAGCTCGGCACGCCGGACAGCAGCGGCAGGATAAGACCGCCGGTCAGGCCGAAGGAGTGGAACAGAGGCAAGGGGTTAAAGACTTTGTCCACCGGATTGAAGTCCAGTACCGACGCTACCTGACGGCAATTGGACACGATATTGCGATGACTGAGAGCGACGCCCTTGGGCAGGCCTTCCGATCCTGACGTAAAGAGGATCACGGCTGTATCGTCGGGGCTGATCCCGCGGCGGCGGTGCAGCGCGCCTGCGAAGGGTCGGCGGATCAGGGCGGACAGGCGATCGAAGGTCGTCATCTGGTCCCGGATGTCTTCCAGATAGATCAGTTCGACCTGGGCGGCGAGAGCTTCTTCCAGCGCAGTGAGCTTGCCCAGCTCGATAAAGCGCCTCGAGGTGACCACCTGCTTGATGTCAGCCGCCTGGAGCGCTGCTTTGATGGCGGCCGGTCCCGCCGTGAAGTTGAGCATGGCCGGAATTCGGCCGGTCGCAGTCAGGCCGAGCAGGGTAATCACACTTCCGACGGTGTTGGGCAGCAAAAGCCCGATAGGAATCTCCACCGGGGTGCGTTTTTCCAGCGCGCGGCCAACCGCCAGGCTGGCGGTGAGCAGCCCATCGTAGGTGAAGGGCTTCTGCTCCACGTCACAGAGGATCTCGCTTTTGCGGCCGTGGGCGTAGCGCGCATCAAGAAAGGCGTCAAAGAGCGTTTGTGGTGTATCCGAAGTCGCGAACATCATTCCCGACATCACATCGTAGAGTTTCTGCGCGATGTTTTTCCGGCGCTGGCGGCCTGAGAGACCCTCGTCGCCGTGAAATTCTCTCGGCTCCAGAACCGTGACGGTGATTTGCGGGAACCAGCGTTGGCGCAACTTGCCTTTCAGATAGGTGAAGCGGCTATGCTGGACGCCGTCAAGGCGGATGGGAATGATCGGCGCATCAGCCTTGTCGGCAATCATTCCGGGTCCTTCGTAGATCTTCATCAGTGCGCCGGTCCGGGTTAGTCGGCCCTCAGGGAAGATGACGCAGCGTTTCCCTTTTGCGACCTCCTTGATCAGGGATTTGGTCGCCATGGGGTTGGTGGGATCCATGGGAAAAGCCTCGACCATCGAGAGAAAGATCCGGACCCACCATTTTTTGGCTTGTGCTGTGTCGACGGCGAAGACCAAGTCGCCGGGCAGAAAGGCGGCCAGCAGAAGGCCGTCCAGGTAAGAGACGTGGTTGGCAACGATGACCGCTTTATCGCCGACTCTCTGGAGGTTCTCGACATCCCGCAGCCGGACTTTGAAGAGAACCCGCAGGATCGCTGCGGCGCTGGTCTTGAAGAGCTCCTGTGGCAGGAGTTTGCAGATATAGACAGCCGCGATCACGCTGCCGATGGCGATGGCGACAAAGACTTCGATCACGCTGGCTCCGATCGCAAAGGCACCCGCGGCCAGCAGGGCCGCAACGACGATGAAAAGCGCATTCATGATGTTGTTGGCTGCGATGTTGCGCGAGCGGTGCGCGTCTTCCGACCGGCTTTGCAGGATCGTGTAAAGCGGTACAACAAAGATTCCGCCGAACATGGCGAGCAGCGTCAGATCCACGAGGAAGCGCCAGTTGCGCCAGTCGAGGAGGAAAGTTTTAGCGGTGAAGGTGATTTCCGGCATGCTCACAGAGCTGGCTGCGTAAGCTAGATCGAGCGAAAAGACCGCAATTCCAAGGGCGCCAAAGGGTACGTATTTGGCGCTGACCTCGCCTTTCAGGAGTTTGCTGCAGAGCAACGAACCGGAAGCGATGCCGATCGTAAAGGTCGCGAGGAGCAGCGTGACAACCGTCTCGTCGCCGCCGATGATATTCTTTGTCAAGCCGAGGAATTGGGTCAAGTAGGTTGCCCCCACCGCCCAGAACCAGGATATGCCGAGGATTGACAGAAAGACCGGACGGTTTTCTGCGGCGTGCCTGAGGACTGCGAAGGTCTGTCCAAAAAACGGCGTCTTTCCTTGCGCGCGAGCTTCCGTGTCGTTGCCTGCCCGGCGCGCTGCGGGCGCCGCGGTCCCAGGAATGAGCCAGCTTGACGCCAAGCCCAGGCCCGCGCAGATCAGTAGCGCCGAACTGACCAGAGTCCGGCCGGCTTCAGCTTCGATCAGAAGGCCGCCTGCAATTGTCCCGGCCAGAATGGCGAGAAAGGTTCCGCCCTCGACCAGGGCGTTGGCGTTTAAGAGTTCGTCAGGTTTCATCAGTTCGGGCAGAGCGGAATACTTTACCGGCCCAAAGAATGACGATTGGGTGCCCATGAGGAACAGTGTGGTGAGCAGAACCGTGACGTTACCGCTGTAAAACCCGTACGCGGCGAGACCCATGATGGGAATTTCCATGGTTTTGACCAAACGCATCAGTTTGGTTTTGGACATACGGTCGGCGATGTTGCCGGCCATTGCCGAAAAGAGGAAAAAGGGCAAAATGAAAAGACCCGTCGCGATATTGACGAGGATTTGGCCGTCGCCGCCTGAAGCGTCGGCTAACTGAAAGATGATGAGGAATGCGGCTGCATTCTTGAAGAGATTGTCATTCAAGGCCCCCAGGAATTGAGTTGCGAAGTAGGGGAGGAAGCGCTTGGTTTTTAGTAGAAACATCGGGCCGTGCGACATGTTCGGCTCCTTTTAAAATCTGCATCGAATGAAATGGCTGGGGTCGGCCCGCGAAGGGCAAGAGCTGTATGCGCTGGCTTTTAGGGCGCGTTTATCATGCTGGCATTTTTGGCGCCAAGGCAGGCCAGGGCGGAGTTCACGAGTTCCTCACGAATCGAAAACATCGAGGCGTCGAGGCGCTTGTAAATCATGAAGACGGCCGGCTGCGTAATCAGCCCGAGCACAAAAGCGGTCATCAGGTCGGGGCTGGCTTCCCGGAAAACGCCTTTCTCGAGACCTTCGGAGATAATGTCAAACAGCACGGATACCGGGGTCTTTCCGTTCTGGCCGGCGTAGGGCAGGGCCTGATGCTGGGTAAGAAGCAAGAAGCGAAAGCGGTCAGGCTCTTCATCGTGGAGCTTACAAATGTCCCGCAAGATGTATGACAGTTTGTCCCGGGGGTCGGTTTTCTGCCGCGCAAGAGCATCCCAGTGCTCAGCCAACTCGCTGTAATGCTTGTCGAAAAGAGCCTTCACAAGGGCGTCCTTGCTGGGAAAATGCCGATAGAGACTTCCCTCCGCGACCCCGGCACCAGCGGCAAGATCGCGTGTCGAGGTCTCTTGAATCCCCTGCCTGGCGAAAAGACTGATCGCGGCTTCTTCGATCTTCGCTTTCGTTGCCTCGGATTTCTTCGTCATGGCCAATCCAAAAAATGAGTGAGCGCTCACTTTTAATTAAGTGCAAGCGGAATGGTTTCAAGGGCGGGGTTTTCGCGGATGTATTTATAGTCCCCTCGGAGTTAAAAATTTTCCATTGATTCATGTATTTGTGGCCGAGCGGTCGCATAGAATCTCTAGGAGAACCAGGCCGAAGCGGTGCTTTCAGCGGATCTGGCAGATTGGAAAAACTGCCACGCGCCGGTATACCGTCTCAAACGGTCTGCAGGGGAGCCATCCATCCGAGAAAACTGTGGTCGACACCGGCTGCCGGGGGCAAGCAGGGGCCTCAATGATTGATTAACCTTGGGTCACCTATAGTCCAAATAAGTTAATCCGAGGTATTGTCGATCTTGAAAGAAATCTCTTTCTGGTTGTTTTCACTCTGTCATACGGCTGTAACTATTGGTTGCTGCGAGGCGGAGACGTGATCTTCAAAAAGGGGGTCAAGACATTGACAGTCCGTGAGTCTTAACTGTAAAAGTCTCGTTAGAATCCGGGGGTGACATTCAGGGGATGAAGTCGCTCGTCGGTGGTGTAACGACCGGTTCCAGCTGGAGATACGGTCTTCGCGTTGGTTTACGCTGTTCTGATCTATTAGGGGAAATCATAAATGCGCCGCTCAAAGGGTCTCATTGGCAGCAATTTAAAGTCTTTGCTGCTGGCCAGTGCTGTACTTCTCCCGTTTGTGTCCCACGCACAGGCGATTTCTCTTAAAGACGCCGTTGCAAACGCGATTTCCACAAACCCGGATATCGGGATTGTCGCGAGCAATCGCGAAGCCGTCGATCAGGAATTGAGGCAGGCGCGAGGCCTCTATTTGCCGCAAATTGATGTGGCCGCCGGCTACGGTGTCGAGACCCTTAACAACCGGACATCACGCCTGGGCGGCAACGACAGCAGTACTCAGAACCGCAGAGAGTCGTCGATTACTCTTCAGCAACGTATCTTCGACGGATTCGACGCAGACAGCACGGTGGCGCGCGAAAAGGCGCGGGTTGAATCTGCGGCGGAACGGGTCAGAGAGAACAGCGAGTTTCTGGCGCTAGATGTTGTTGGCGCCTATCTCGAGGTTCTGCGTCAGCGCGAGCTGATCACGCTGGCGGAGACAAATCTTCAGGTTCATCTTGATATCATTGCCTCACTTGAGGAACGGCTGCGGGCCGGCGGCGGCAGCCGCGCGGACGTCAGCCAGACAGAGGCACGTGCGGCGCGCGCGCGTGCAACCCTGACGCAGACCTACAACGACCTGCGGGATGCTGAAGCCAATTACACGCGGATTGTCGGTGAATTTCCGGATGAATTGAACGCTCCTGATCTGCCGGCGGATGTTCTGCCGGTTGACTTGCCTGAAGCGTTGGATTTGGCGGTAAAGAACAATCCGACCACAAAGATTTTTGAAGCCGACGTGCGCTCTGCAAATGCCGAAGTGGGAATCTCGGAGTCCAGTTTCTACCCGAGCGTCTCCCTCGAAGCCGAGGCCGAGTACAATGATGGCGTCGACAGCTTCGATACCTACGAGCAAAATAATCAGGTCATGCTGCGTGTTCGCTGGAACCTCTTCCGTGGCGGTATCGACCGCGCTGCGCGGCAGGAAGCACTATCGCGCGTGTCTGAGAGTAAGAACCGCCGCTATCAGGCCGTCGTCGAATCTCAGCGTGAGATGCGTCAGTCCTGGTTTGCGTTGGAGGCCAATCGCCAGGCCGTTTCTGACTTCTCCAGCTCGGTACAGTTCAATATCGAAACCCGTGATGCCTATCTCGAGCAGTTCAATGTGGCTCAACGGACGCTTCTCGATGTGCTGGATGCGGAGAATGAACTCTTTGTCTCCCAGGGGCAGTTGGTCTCTGCAATGACGAATGAAGAGCTCGCTGCTTACCGGGTCCTTGCGTTGAGTGGTCAACTCCTGACGACGCTTGGCGTGGCAGCGCCAGAGCAAGCCAGTGTCGAACACGAGTCCTGGGCTGAGGGCCTCTTCGACTAGCACATCGTCTCAGTATTTGAGCTGTAGTTCCGCGAAAAGAGCTCGACCCCTCGAACGGCCCTAAGCCTTTGTTTGCACCTAATGATTGTTTTTGATGGTTCAATTTGTTGACTTAGGTTGTCGTGCAGGCCGTTGCCTTGCTCTGAATGTTCGGTTATCTTGATTGAGATGTATTATTTCAGGATGCACTTACGGCGATGATCGACGCGGTTGAGCCATATTCAGAAGCTGCAGATGAGAACGACACCGTCGTTCTCGATCTCTCTGATCTTCTGCCCGATGATTCCGGCGACGTCGTCCTGTTCTCCGGCGACGAGCTTCCCGTGAGCATTAGCGCTCAGGAAGCTGTGACGGAACAAGGCGTTGCAGAGGCACATGTTACGGCAACCGGTGTGGACGTGACCGGCTTGAACTTCTACGCCTTCGAAAACGGTGTCACGATCTACAGCCTGTCAGACGTGACGATTACAGAGTCCTGATCGTGCCGCCAGTCGGTTGCGTGCCTGACTAACGTTCTAATATTGTTGGATTTTCCCCCAGCGTCAGCGTGCCTGCGCGCCGATGGTCAACCACATGACCGAATAGAAGCTCAGAGGGTCGTTTGAGGGGAGGGCGAGTATTCTTCCCTGCGCAGTTGAGACGCGCCCCGGCGCAACATGAAGGATACGAGCGTCGATTGCGGCAGCATCTCCGTTAACCATATCCTGCCAAACCTCGTTCAGGGAACGGCGTGTTCTGACTTGAAGCACGGCGGTCAGATCCGACCCCACAACCGGGGAGTAAGGCTTTCCCAGCCATCCGGTAAAAGCTGTATTGCAGGCGATGATCGTACGGTCATGCGACAGTACGACACCGGGAGTAGGGCAGGCTTCAACAAGATCTAGAAGGGACGCGCGCCCGTCGCCCAAACGTCCTTCAGCCAGTCCTCGCTCGGCATCAAGCATTGAGAACACCCGTAGAAAGGACGAGAAGTTCTTTCCCTGATAGGTTTCTTCCAGCTCGGCGATGAATTTTCCGAGGCGAACCTGGTTGCGTTCCGCAAGAGTCTCAAGCGCGCGCCAGAAGACCGGTTCCAGGCGAATCGAGTATCTTCGATTGTTGAACTGAACGATCCTGGGCCGTGGCTCTTGTTCTCCAGGTCTGCCTTCTGTTTGTCTCGCCATAGCCGTCCGTTGGGAGCAGGACTAGAACTGGAATAAAGACCTCACGGGTGACCTAGATCGCCGATGCATCGAGCAAAGCCCGCTTGTCTCTCCTGGCATTAATCAGTTTTCCACCGCCAGTGCCGTTAACCAAACTCATATAATATTATATAGTTAATGGCAAGTTTGCAGATCAGCACAAAGCTCGACTGGAGCTATGGCCCGACGGGCCGTTCAGCTTGGGAATAAAGGCCGGAGCTGTAATCAGGGAAGCATCAGTTCTTCGCTGTCGCCAACGATGGAACCCAGATCTGTGAGTTTGCTTCGCAGGCCATACCTGCGGGAGAGTTTTGTCTGCGCAGCTGCCGGCAGGTCGGTCATATTGATCACACGCTTGTCGATCAGAACCGCGATCAAATCCTCCAGCACACGGATCATATCGATATCCGAGGCCGCCAGGTCGTCCTTCACGAGGCCGTGTCGTGTGCTGCCGGACTTCTCGAGAAAAGCCTGCAGCTCGGAGGAAGACACGTCGATCTCTTCATGCGCCTCGGAGTCGCGCTCGATATGGATCGACGTGATTCGACCGTCGCTGTCCCGTGTCACGTAGGGCATTGGAAAAACTCCTGATAACTCTGCTCAGGCTATGCTGGAGTGGTTAAGTTTGAGTAAGTGCAGTGACGCCGCGTAACCGGGACGAATCCAGCGGCGGTATCCGGTAAAGAATTTTGCTGATTTTCAATAGGTTTGGTTGACGAATTAGCGTTATCGTTAAGCGCGATAGGCACAAACCAAAAAGGACGATGGGCTTAATGGCCGATAACACCCTCAAAGCATACCACGATGAGAATTTTATGGGCAGCCCGAATGCCCGTGCCCTGCGGATCCTGGCTGAATACCTAGAGCCGGAGAATCGCTTCAGCAGGTATAAAATCGACGACACAATCGTCTTCTTTGGCTCTGCGCGCATCATCTCACGAGACGAGGCTGAGGCGGCCCTGGCGGAAGTAAAAAGCGCTGGTGGTGACGTGAAGGCGGCTGAGAAAAAGCTTGAACTGTCGCACTATTACGAATCGACCCGGGAGTTGGCGCGCAAGTTCACGGAATGGTCAAAATCGCTGGATGATGCCGACAGGCGTTTCGTGGTCTGCACCGGTGGCGGACCGGGGATCATGGAGGCCGCCAATAGGGGGGCATCCGAAGCCCGTGGAGTGAATGTCGGGCTGAACATTTCTCTACCCTTTGAGCAACATGAAAACCCCTATGCCACGCGCGAACTGATTTTCGAGTTCCATTACTTCTTTATGCGCAAGTTCTGGTTCACCTATCTTGCCAAGGCCCTGGTGGTGATGCCCGGCGGTTTTGGGACGCTTGATGAATTGTTCGAAACACTCACACTGATCCAAACCGACAAAATTCGAAAAAAAATGCCGATTGTGTTGTTCGGCAAGAGCTACTGGGAAAATGTGATTAATTTTCAGACGCTTGTCGACTTTGGGACGATCAGTGAGGAAGACCTGGACTTGTTCCTGCTCACGGACTCAATCGACGAAGCCTATGACTACATTACCGAACAATTGACGACCCACGCGATGAACGTACGCGGTCCCAGCCTTTGAGGTCCGCAGCAGATTCAAGTTAATCAGAATCGGCATATGCCACTGATGCAAAAGGAAAAATGCGTTTCTCGTCGAGGCGCTTAAGAATTCGCCGTCTCGGAAGTCCGTGCGAGCGCGGAGTTTTTTGACAGCGCGTAAAGGAAACCTTCAAGGGCTTGATGGATCATTGCCTTAGATCGGACTCAATTGCCGATAAAATTATCAGCCACGTAAACTGAATGTTCAAATTGAGTATGCTTTTTAGTTTCAAGACCTTTTCCCGTGGTAATCTATCCCAATATTCTCTTTCTGAGAGGAGGGCAACGGACGTAACATAGCCCTGCGGAATTTGGGCCGGATTACCAAGAGGGAATGCATCGAGTTCGATGAGTAAGGACGGGAGAAACGATAACGATACCTCGACCGGGATTGTCGTCAAAAGCAAGCCGAAGACGAAAAAACCGGCGATGTATAAAGTTTTGATGCTGAACGACGATTACACGCCGATGGAGTTTGTCGTCCATGTTCTTGAGAGCCTGTTTGGAAAGACACGAGATGAAGCGACCCGAATCATGCTGCATGTGCACCAGCGCGGAGTCGGCGTCTGTGGCATCTACAGCTACGAAGTTGCGGAGACCAAGGTTACCCAGGCAATTGATTACGCAAGACAGAACGAACATCCGTTGCAGTGCACGCTAGAGAAGGAATAGTGCCCAGATGCTCTCGAACAACCTAGAACAGACACTGCATCGTGCTTTGGGTTTGGCGAATGAAAGACGCCATGAGTATGCGACGCTCGAGCACCTGTTGCTTGCCTTGACCGACGATCCCGATGCTGTTGCTGTCCTGCGGGCCTGTGGGCTCGATCTCGATAGTCTGCGCGGCGATATCCTCGACTACATCGACAACGACCTGACCAGTCTGATCACCAGCCAACTCGGCGACGCGAAACCAACCGCTGGCTTCCAGCGCGTGCTGCAGCGCGCCGCGATCCACGTTCAGTCCTCTGGCCGCGAAGAAGTCACCGGAGCGAATGTTCTGGTCGCGATGTTCTCTGAACGGGAAAGCCACGCCGTCTACTTCCTGCAGGAGCAGGAAATGAGCCGCCTGGATGCCGTAAACTACATCAGCCACGGCATCGCCAAGGTTGAGGGCATGGAAGAGACCCGTACGGTCCACGGCGCCGACGATGACAGCGATCCCGAGAAAGTGGTGCGCAAGGGCAACGAAGCCTTGGATGCCTACTGCGTCGATTTGAACAAGAAGGCTGCGGACGGACGGATCGATCCACTCATCGGTCGCGCTCATGAGATTGAGCGTACGATCCAGGTTCTGTGCCGCCGGACCAAGAACAATCCGCTCTACGTCGGTGACCCCGGCGTCGGTAAAACCGCCATCGCCGAGGGCCTGGCAAAGCGGATCGTCGATGAAGATGTGCCCAACGTCCTGCTCGACGCCACGATCTATTCGCTGGATATGGGCGCACTTCTCGCGGGCACCCGCTACCGCGGTGACTTTGAAGAACGCCTGAAGGCGGTGATTTCCGAGATCGAAGCGATGGATCACGCCATCCTCTTCATCGATGAAATCCACACGGTGATCGGCGCCGGGGCAACCTCCGGCGGTGCCATGGACGCCTCGAACCTGCTCAAGCCGGCGCTGCAGAGCGGTGCCCTGCGCTGCATCGGCTCGACCACTTACAAGGAATACCGGACGCACTTTGAGAAAGACCGTGCGCTGGTGCGCCGCTTTCAGAAGGTCGACGTCAACGAACCCAGCATCGAGGATGCGGTCAAAATCCTGCGTGGCCTGAAGCCATACTACGAAGAGCACCATAAGGTCCGCTATACCAGCGAAGCGCTTCGTTCCGCGGTCGAGCTCTCCGCGCGCTACATCGGCGATCGGAAGCTTCCCGATAAGGCGATCGATGTCATTGATGAGGTCGGCGCGTCACAGATGCTTTTGCCCGAATCCAAGCGTAAAAAGACGCTCGGTGTGAAGGACGTCGAAGCCGTGGTCGCAAAGATCGCCCGGATCCCTCCGAAGTCGGTTTCCAAGGACGATACGGCGGCGCTTCAGAACCTGGAGCGCGATCTCAAGACCATGGTCTTCGGTCAGGATCAGGCCATCGTGGCGCTGTCTGCGGCGATCAAGCTGGCGCGCGCCGGTTTGCGCGATGCCGAGAAGCCGATCGGCAGCTATCTCTTCTCCGGTCCGACCGGCGTCGGCAAGACCGAAGTCGCGAAACAGCTCGCTCGTTCGCTCGGGGTCGAGATGAAGCGCTTCGACATGTCGGAATACATGGAGCGGCATTCGATCTCCCGCTTGATCGGTGCGCCTCCGGGCTATGTCGGTTTCGATCAGGGCGGTCTTCTGACCGACGCCATCGATCAGCATCCCCATTGCGTGCTTCTGCTGGACGAGATCGAAAAAGCCCATCCGGACCTCTTCAATATCCTGCTGCAGGTAATGGACTACGGTAAGCTGACCGATCACAACGGAAAGTCGGTCGACTTCAGGAATGTCATCATTATCATGACCACCAACGCCGGTGCGTCCGATATGGCGAAACCCGCCATGGGCTTCGGCCGTGAGGCGCGTGTCGGTGAGGACGAGGAGGCCATCAACCGCTTCTTCACACCGGAATTCCGGAACCGCCTGGACTCGACCATCAGCTTTAAGAACCTCTCAGCGGATGTGATGGTCCGCGTGGTCGACAAGTTCGTGATCGAGCTGGAAGCTCAGCTCGCGGACCGGAATGTGGCTATCGATCTGACCGATGCGGCCCGCGAGTGGCTCGCTAAGATCGGTTACGATCCCCTTTACGGAGCCCGGCCGCTGGCACGTGTGATCCAGGAGCGGATCAAGAAGGCGCTGGCTGAGGAACTGCTGTTCGGCAAGCTTCACAAAGGCGGGCATGTCCGGGTCGACGTCAAGAAAGATGCGCCGGTCTTCACCTACCCGAAGGCCAAGGCGGACGCAAAGAAGACAACCGCCAAGAAACGGAAGCCCAAGGCGAAGCCTGAAACCGTCTCCTGATCAGGTTCGGTCTGTTGCTAAGATAAAGCTGTCGTCCCCACCGGGCGGCAGCTTTTTTTTAGTGTCTGTGATTTGATGTTGCTGGCGACCCGTTAGGGTGCGGCGTCACAAACAGTGTTGGCGGCCCTGTTGTCATCTGGGGCACTATCGCGACATCGCAACTCGCGCGCCTAACGCTTTTGCAACTTCATCAGTCCTTCTTGAAGGGACTGTACTCGGCAAGAGCCCGGATATCCCGCCGGACCGACGCGCTCTCGCGCTGGATAAAGTCGACAATCGCCTCGTTGAAGCCGGCATCGCGGATCCAGTGGGCGCTATATGTTTCGACAGGCAGATACCCGCGTTGGATCTTGTGCTCACCCTGCGCTCCCGCCTCGACGTATTTCAGACCCTGTTCGATGGCGTACTCGATTGCCTGATAGTAGCAGGCCTCGAAGTGCAGAAAACGGTAGTTGCCGTGGCAGCCCCAGTTGCGGCCAAAGAGCGTGTCTCCGCTTTTCAAATTAAGCGCACCTGCGACGATCTCGTCTTCGTCTTTGGCAATCATCAGAACAACGTTGTCGGCAAGGCTGGCACCGATGCGGTCGAAGAACTCGCGGGTCAGATAGGCCTGACCCCATTTCTTATCGGTGGTGGCCAGATAGAAGCTGTAGAATTTGTCCCAGTGACGGGCCGTGATGTCGTCGCCACTCAAGGCTTTCAGGACAATGCCGCTTTCCGCGACTTTGCGGCGTTCTTTTTTGATCGCTTTGCGTTTCCGTGACGTAAAGTCGCCGAGAAAGTCATCAAAGGAGCCGTAGTCCCTGTTTTCCCAGTGATATTGCAGACCGATGCGCTTCAAGAGACCGGCTTCGCCCAGTTGCTCCCACTGGCCTTTGTTGGGAAAGGTGATATGGAGTGAAGACACGTCGTGGCGGCGCCCGAGTTCGAGCATCCCCGCAATCAGGGCATTGCGAACCGTATCCTGATCGCAGTCCGGGCGCAGGAGCAGGCGCGGACCGGTCGCCGGCGTGAAGGGCACACAGACCTGCAGCTTGGGATAATAGGATCCGCCCGCGCGGTGGTAGGCATCGGCCCAGCCCCAATCGAAGATGTATTCGCCGTAGGAATGGCTTTTGAGATAGAGCGGCACAGCGCCCGCGATGCGGCCGGTTTCATCCTTGATGGTCAGATGCTGTGGCTGCCAGCCGGTTTCCGCACAGGCGGAGCCGCTTTCCTCCAGCGCGTTGAGAAAGGCGTGGCTCACGAAGGGATTGTCGCCTGCACAGGCATCCCACTCCGCCCAGGGAACATCGGATATCCGAGCGTGCACCGCGATGGCTATGCTGTCACTTCCGTCGGGCAAAGTTGTGTCCTGTTGTCATTAAGCGCTCCAAAGAGAGGTTTGCGGCTTTCTTGAAAGCAGTAAGACTTCTTCCATTTTCTCAAATCTAAGATATGAACATGGTGTCGTCACAGTTTTCTGACCAGATGCCCGTTTAAAGAAGGCAATTGACGAATGTTGTATAGACAAGTTGTGCAACTCGGCCTCTTCCTGGCTTTTGTATCGCTCGTTGGATTTTCGGGCGCGCTGGAGGCCGCGGGTATTCCGCAACGTCAGGCCTCCTACTCCGCCGATGCCGTGTTTCAGATTAACGAGCGGCAGATTGCCTCCAGGGTTTATCATCACGAAGGCAAGGAACGGCGCGAGTTTCGGCTGGCGGGCGTGCCCCAGGTTTTGATTATGCGGCCGTCTGAGAACCGGGTTGTCTATCTTCTGCCTCTGATGAACGTCGGTATGGAGCTGACGCTGGGGCCGGGCGAGTCCTTGCCCGACTTGCGCCAATTTGCCTCTCTGAAGCCCAAAAAGCTCGGCCGCGAGAAGATCAGCGGTCTTTCCACCACGAAATACGATGTCGAACGCCTGAAGGCGAAAAACCCCTACACCGTGACACTCTGGCTGACAGACGACGGGATTCCGGTCCAGGCCGAGGCCTCTGATGCGCGCGGCGACTACCGGATGCTTCAGAGCAATATCCGCCGGGGAGTCCAGGATGCCAGCCTGTTCGAAGTGCCTGAGGGAATCAAACTCGCGCCGGTTGATGCTGAGACCCTGCGCGGTTTCTTCGGCGGATAGAGTGGCGGCAAAACCAATCAGTCGGCTTGAAGATACCAGTCGTACTCAACGCGGCTGATGTGACTCTCGAATCGATCCAGTTCCGCATGCTTGCAGGCGACGTAGGCTTCCAGGTAGTCCGAACCAAAGTAGGACGCGAGCAGCTTGGTTTCGCTCAGGCGATCCAGCGCCCGTCGCGGCCTGAAGGGCAGATCAGGATCGTAAGCGTGGCCGGTGTTCCCCTCCGCCGGCGCGCCCGGGTCACTTTCATGAGTCAGGCCGTGGTGAATTCCTGCCAGAGCGGTCGCGAGGGTGAGATAAGGGTTCGCGTCTGCGCCTGCGATGCGGTGTTCGATTCGCCTGGCCGCGCCGTCGCCAAGAGGGATCCGCAAGGCGACCGAGCGGTTCTCGAACCCCCAGCAGCGCCGGATCGGCACGAAAATGTCCGGCACGTATCGCCGGAAGGAATTCACGTTGGGCGCCAGGAAGGCCATGGCCTCCGGCAAGGTCTCAAGTACGCCGCCGAGTGCGTGTTTTAGCTGTGGACTGGCCGGATCCTTGCCGCCATCGAAGACGTTGCGCCCGTGCTTGTCGAGGAGCGAGATGTGCATGTGCAGCCCGCTTCCGGCCTGCTCCAGGAAAGGTTTGGCCATGAAACTGGCCTGGAAGCCGTGTTTGCGGGCGACGCCCTTGACGGTACGCTTGAAGAAGATGCAGTGATCCGCCGCCTTCATGGCGTCGTCGAGGTGATGCAGATTGATCTCGAACTGACCGGGGGCATATTCCGACGTGATCGCCCCAGTATTGATGCCCTGGGCCTCGCAGGCCGTGCCGATTTCTTCGATGACAGCGGAAAAGCCATCAAGGGCGTCCATGCCGTAAACCTGAGTGCCATTGTCCCGCTGGCCCGTCAGAGGCGAAACCGGTGGCTGGGGAACACCGCCCTCGCCACGCTCACGGTCAAAAAGATAAAACTCAAGCTCGAAGGCGACCACGGGCCGTAAATCCAATGCTTTAAGCTGCTCGAGAGTCGATAGCAGGATGTTGCGGGGTTCATAGGGGTAGGGGCTGCCATCCTCTTCCTGCAGCGTAATCAAGGCCTGGGCGCTGGGTTGCTGCGCCCAGGGCACAGGCAGCAACGTGCCCGCTACGACTTTGGCGAGCCGGTCCGGATCACCGTCGGAAAAGCCCAGGCCGGCGGGGTCGTGGCTCTGACCCAGGGTGTCGAGCATATAGACCGAGGCGGGGAATGCGAGTCCGTTGCTTGTGACCTTGCCAAACTCCGACATGGGGTAGCGTTTGCCGCGAATCACACCCGAAAGATCAGGGAAGATAGCATCCAGGTGCCGGGTATCCGGGTAACGGGCGAGAAAGTCCGCCGCTTCGGGTGTCAGCTTTGTCATTGTGTCTGGCATGGTCATATTCAGTCGCGCGGGCGGGCCCGGGTCAAGCCTGGGCCGTGCCACGCCGAGGGCGGCTATTCAAGCTCTGCGGTTGCTTCGACTTCGACAGCGACGCCAAAAGGCAGGGATCCGGCTGAAACGGCGGCCCGGCAGTGACGGCCCTTGTCCCCAAATACCTCAACCATCAGATCCGATGCGCCATTAATGACTTTTGGCTGATCGCCGAAGTCCGGCGTGGAATTCACGTAGCCGCCCAGGCGTATCACCCGCTTGATCTTGTCCAGATCTCCGCCACAGGCGGCCTTAAGCTGAGAAATGACATTGATGCCGCAGAGCCGGGCAGCGGCCACCCCGTCGTCAATGGAGATCGAATCACCTAGTTTGCCCTGATACTGAAAGGCGCCGTCCTTGATCGTCACCTGACCGGAAACGTAAATCGTCTTGCCGCTGATTACGTAGCCGACGTAATTGGCCACCGGCGCTGCTGCTTCCGGAATTTCGATCCCGAGTTCCGCCAAACGCGCATCAATCTGTCCCGCCATGGGTCTTCGTCCTCACCTGTCTGGATTTCAAAATTTGGACGAACGTTATAGCTGATACCCGCACCGGATAGCCAGTGTCGAGCGCGCAGTCACGTTGCTCTCTATTTGCGAAAGCGGAAGACCCTGTCCCCGACTTTGAGGTCGCGATAGTTGCTTGGGACACTTGAGAGCGCACCGGATCGCAAATCCTTCCAGAGGGATTCGGTGGTCACGTTATAGGCAAGACTCACCGAGCGCCATTCTTCACCCTTAAGCTCCAGTACGTAAATCGCCTGACGGCCATTCGACGCCCGTGTTGCAAAAATCAGTTCATCCCCGGGATGATCGGCCAGGTCGATCGCGGTGATGAGACAGTCCTGTCCGTCCGTTTGACCGCATGTCTTGAGCAGCGAATTGATACTGGGCAGGCTCGCGCTCAGGAGGCTCTCCGGCAACTGCAGATCCGAGGGCACCAACTCTACACGGTCCGGATCGCTGAGCGTCGCCATTTCATTCTCCAGTGCCGTATTTTCCGGCTGCCTTCGCCAAGTTCCCTCCTCATTGGATTTTGACAGGAGATCAAGTTTGGCGATCACAATGTCACGCTCTGCGACACCGGAATCTTGACGGATACGCTCGAGGGCTTTACGGCCCGGTGCGCCCAATTCGAACTTCATGAAGCCGTAGTCGAAGCTCTCTGCATCCACGGCGCCAGTGGTCAGGCGCTCATACTGACTTCGCGCGCTCAGTACGAAAGGATCGGCAAACGGCGTCTGCATGATCAGCGCGATGGCGGCTACACCCAGAGCAATAAAAACGTTGGCACGCCGGCAGACCGCCATCCAACGGTCGCGAAACAAAAGCGAGGCGACATAGGCAATGGCGTAAACGGCGAGTATTCCTGTTCCCACAGCGATCCAGACGCGCTCGGGTGTGAGGCCATAGTCCGCAATTCGCAGGTGGATGGCGTACGCGGCGAAGCCGCTGAAGAACAGCAAAGCGGGCAGCAGTACCATCGTGGCGATGCGGAGCGGTTGATTTGCCGCGAAGGCTTCGCTGCCGTCCCGCAGAACAGCGTTGCTCAGGATGATGCCGATCGTGATCAGGGAGAGGATCGTGGCGGAAGCACTGACGACACTCGAGAGCTTTTCGAATCCACCAAGAGACAAAGCCAGCAGAAACCCGACTGACAGAACCAGAAATACCGGGTTTAGGATCGACAGTAGGGCAAAGAGGATTGCTCGCAGGGATGCCACGATCCGCGCATAGTCGCGGGCGATGAAGATACCAAGAGCCGTGGCTCCTGTCTTGGCCGAGACATCGAACATCGGTTCGCCGAGCAGCAATTTAAGCGCGTCGATCCCTACGCTGTCGAACAGGAGGGCGAAAAGGAAGAGAATCAGCCAGAAAAGCCACATGAAGCCGAGGCCGACAAGGGCTAGGAGGCCGTTGTTCCAGGAATGAACGAAGAGGCCTTCATAGGAGAAGGAGAGATCACCGTCATCCAGCCAGGTTTGAAAAAAGGGTAGAAGGATGTAGGTGAAAATGATGGCCTGGCCGGCCAGGAGGAAGAGCAATCCCGCATTCACCGACAATTCGATACCGAAGCGGTAAATCGAAGTCGCGGCAAGCAAAGCCAGGCAAATCACCGAAGCAACAGCGAAGACTGACGCCGCCAGGACCTTACCGGGACGCGCGCTCAAAACAAACAAAAGCGGTCCGAGCAGCAGCGCCTGCGATAGAGAAAATGACAGCGCAACGTCGTCGACGTGTTCGACTGTCAGATAAGTCAGTAGGCCGCAGATGACTCCGATAACGAGGAAGAGGCCGGCCCATGCCTTTGGCAGTCTTTCCTGCTGAGGCACGGTCAGGGTTTCATTCGAGCTCATGAATCCATTCGTATGTTTAAAATCGAATTAGTCGAAAAATAGTGACGTAAAATCTGCAACAGACTCTGCGATCGAGGTGACGAAATTATGGCGATGCGGAAACGGCTGTGACGAGGGGTTTCAGGCGATAGCGCTTCAGGTCTGCTGAATAGCAGACAGAAAAAACGGGGTGCCTCAAATAAGGACACCCCGAAGTTAACAGGGAGAACTGAGGCCTGTGGTCACAGGCCCAACCGCTCCCGAGATGGCTGGCTCAGGAACAGCCGCTGGTGCTGCCGCAGGTTGCACACTTCATGCAGGTCCCGTTGCGTACCAGCGTAAAGTTGCCGCAGTCTCCGCAAGGATCGCCCTCGTAGCCCTTGATGCGTGCTTCGCGCACACGTTCCAGGCGTTTGCTGGCACTTGAAGAGGTCGCAGCCTCGCCGGCGGCAGTTGGCGTCGGAGCTCCGGAAGGAGCTGCCGATGTTGACAGAGATGCGCCGACGAGTTCAGGAGACGGGCTGCTTCCGGCTGGCGCCGGGGCTGCCGTCGATGAGGTTATCTGGGAGACATTGGAGGCTACCGCCGCGCCCGACGAAACATCGGTGGCGCCAGCGCTACCGCCGTTGAAAACCAGCAGCTGATTGCGAACGTACCCGGTGGATGCGACCCGGCGAACAGTCTCGGCGACCGCTTCACGGGTGTCTTCCGGCAGATTGCCTTCCTCGTCACCACGCCCGACAGAATCAGGCATGACGTCAGCGGGCTCCACATGGGCCAGGTCGTTGCGGCCCAGATAGGAGATTGCCAGTTCCCGGAAGATGTAGTCGATCACCGAAGTCGCCATCTTGATGGCATCGTTGCCTTCAACCATGCCCGAGGGCTCGAAACGCGTGAAGGTAAAGGCCTCGACGTACTCCTCGAGCGGTACGCCGTACTGCAGGCCGATCGAAATCGCGATGGCGAAGTTGTTCATCAGGCTGCGGAAGGCGGCGCCTTCCTTGTGCATATCGATGAAAATCTCGCCGATTGATCCGTCTTCGTATTCACCGGTCCGCAGGTAAACCTTGTGCCCGCCAACAATAGCCTTCTGGGTGTAACCCTTGCGCCGTTGCGGCAGCTTTGCACGTTCGGTCTGGCGTTCGATGATCCGCTCGATGATCCGCTCGGCGACAATCTCAGCCCGTTGATTGCTTGGCGCGTCCGCGACCTGTTCAGCCAGGGTCTCATCGTCTTCGTCGGCATCCTCTTCCAGGATGGCGGTCGAGAGGGGCTGCGAGAGCTTGGAACCATCCCGGTACAGCGCGTTGGCTTTCAGCCCAAGGCGCCAGGACAGCATGTAGGCGTCTTTGCAATCGTCCACCGAAGCCTGGTTCGGCATGTTGATGGTCTTGGAAATCGCTCCCGAGATGAAAGGCTGCGCCGCGGCCATCATCCGGATGTGGCTTTCTGCGCTCAGATAGCGCTTACCGATCCGGCCGCAGGCGTTGGCACAGTCGAACACCGGCAGGTGCTCGTCTTTCAGGCCCGGTGCACCTTCCAGCGTCATCGCGCCGGTGCAGTAGGTATTGGCCGCTTCGACATCGGTCTTGGTGAAGCCCAGGGTCGCCAGCATGTCGAAGGAAACATCATCCAACTGCTCGGCGCTGATGCCCAGAACCTTGGTGCAGAACTCCTCGCCAAGTGTCCATTTATTAAAGGTGAACTTGATGTCGAAAGCCGAACCGAGGCTGGCTTCGATGGCCTGTAGCGCCGCTTCGGTGAAGCCTTTAGCCCGCAGACTCTCGTGGTTGACGCCGGGGGCACCGACCAGGGTGCCGTGACCGACCGCGTAGCCGACGATGTCCTCAATCTGACCATCGTCGTAGCCAAGAGTTTCGAGAGCTTCGGGGACGGTACGGTTGATAATCTTGAAGTAGCCGCCGCCGGCCAGTTTCTTGAACTTTACGATCGCGAAGTCAGGCTCGATGCCGGTGGTGTCGCAATCCATGACCAGACCGATCGTGCCGGTTGGTGCGATGACGGTGGTCTGGGCGTTGCGGTAACCGTGCTTTTCGCCCTTGGCCAGTGCCTCGTCCCAGGCCCGTTTCGCGGCCTTGACCAAGGCCTTGTCCGGACAGCTGGCGGAATCGAGCGGAACCGGTTTGACCGAGAGCTCTTCATACCCGTCGCCATGGCCGTGCGCTGCCCTGCGATGGTTGCGTATGACCCGAAGCATTTCTTCGCGGTTTTCGTCATAACCGGGGAAGGCGCCAAGCTCACCCGCGATTTCAGCGGAGGTGGCATAGGCGACACCGGTCATGGTTGCGCTCAAGGCCCCGCAGATACCCCGGCCTTCGTCGGAATCATATGCGATACCGTCAGCCATCAGCAGGCCACCGATGTTGGCATAACCAAGACCCAGCGTCCGATAAGCGTAGCTGAGCTGCGCAATCTCACGCGACGGGAACTGCGCCATCATCACCGACACCTCAAGTGTGAGGGTCCAGAGGCGTACCGCATGTTCGTAGGACGCGATATCGAAGCGGCCGTCCTCGTGACGGAAGGTCATCAGGTTCAAGGATGCGAGATTACAGGCCGTATCGTCCAGGAACATGTACTCGGAGCAAGGGTTGGATCCGTTGATCCGGCCCGACACAGGGCAGGTATGCCACTCGTTGATGGTGCTGTCGTACTGCATGCCCGGATCGGCGCAGGCCCAGGCGGCCTGAGCGATCTTGTCCCATAGCTCGCGGGCTTTGATGGTCTTGTGGACGCCGCCGTCGGTCCGGCGCAGCAGCGCCCAGTCACCGTCGTTCTCGACAGCTTCGAAAAAGCCGTTGGGCGCACGCACGGAGTTATTTGAGTTTTGGCCCGAAACCGTCAGATAGGCGTCCGAATCCCAATCGGTGTCGTAGGTTTTGAACTCGATCGAGGCGTAGCCCTGGCCGGCGTACTGGATTGTCCGTTGAATGGCGTTATCGGGCACCAGTGCTTTACGGGCCGCGCGGATCGCCTTTTTCAGAAGCGGATTCTTCTTGGGATCAAGGAGTGTCTCAGTCGTTTCGTCACCTTCTCCGACATGGCAGGCTTTCATGACGTCATTGAGAAACTTCTCACAGGTCTTCGAGCCCGTTACCAAGGCTGCGACCTTCTGTTCCTCGACGACCTTCCAGTCAATGTAATCCTCGATATCGGGGTGATCGAGATCAACGGTGACCATTTTGGCCGCCCTGCGTGTGGTGCCGCCTGACTTGATCGCGCCGGCTGCCCGGTCACCGATTTTCAGGAAGCTCATGAGGCCGGAGGATTTGCCGCCGCCTGCAAGGCTCTCTTCAGCGCCGCGGAGTTTCGAGAAGTTGGTACCGGTTCCCGAACCGTATTTGAAGAGGCGTGCCTCGCGGACCCAGAGATCCATGATGCCGTTATCGTTCACCAGATCATCATTGACCGACTGGATGAAGCAGGCATGGGGCTGGGGGTGTTCGTATGCGGAAGAAGAACGGACCAGTTCACCACTCTCGAAGTGAACATAGTAGTGACCCTGGCTTGGACCATCGATCCCATAGGCCCAATGCAAACCGGTATTGAACCACTGCGGCGAATTCGGTGCGGCCATCTGACGGACCAGCATGTAGCGCATCTCGTCGAAGTAGGCCCGGGCGTCTTCTTCAGCGTCGAAATAGCCGCCTTTCCAACCCCAGTAGGTCCAGGTGCCCGCCATGCGGTCAAAGACCTGCTTGGCGCTGTGTTCGCCGACGATCCGATCGTCTTCGTCCAGATCCTCGAGTGCCTTTTTGTCGGGCGCGGAGCGCCAGAGCCAGGCTGGGATATTGTCTTCACGAACCCGACTCAACTTGCGGGGCACACCGCGCTTACGGAAGTACTTTTGGGCAAGAATATCGCACGCAACCTGGCTCCAGGCGGCAGGAACCTCAATGTCCCGCGCCTCAAAGACGATTGACCCATCCGGATTGCGGATTTCGCTCGATGTTTTTCTGAATTCGATGGAGTCGTATACGTCTTTGCCGACCTCGGTAAAGCGACGTGCGATGCGCATGCCGTGTCCTCTCTTGCCCTAAATGTAAGTTTCGCCAGTTTTAAGCGGCCCCGGGGTGGAAAAAACCCTTCGACTCGCCGAGGCCATGCTTCCCCATGTGCTGCTGAAATCGCCGAAATAATCCCCTGCGACAGCACATCTTGTTGCATGAGCCGAGTTAACCACAACATTTGCCTCGCGTCACCAGATATTGTCTTAACAAAGGGTTAATTCATGGGTATCAAAGGTGGTAAAATGCCATGATACCGAGTATCCAAGATAGGTAATATATGGTGATAAATTGATTTTTTTCAATGATTTAAGATTTTCCACTCATCCTAACTCCGCATGGTTAATTTATTTGTAACAACTTGTCGCACCCAGGGGGCACAATCATAGATCTAGTGTTTGTCTCTGGCATCCGGGAACGCGGTTTTGCGAAATCGGCGAGGCCATAGATCGAACAGGGGACACTCGACCCTATCAAAGGTCGGATTCTGTAAAGGTGTGGATGCTAGTGTGACGCCGGACGTCAGGATTCGTTGCTTCAAGTCCGTCTTGCGCGCCTTGAGCAAAGGGCCCAAGTCTTAATGATTGCGGCATTTTATCGGCGCTCGAGTTTAGCCAAAGCTGCTGGACTGTGGTCAGTCTAGGTGCAATAGTCCGGCTCAGTGAAGCAGATGTTTCAGAGGAAGAGGTTTTCATGGTTGGCGGCACGTTTGGCACGTGGCTTTACACCAAGCTCAAGGGCGAGCTGGTTGGTCAGGACGGGCAGGGCAATCGCTACTACCGCATGAAGGGCGGTGGCACCGTGCACGGCGACAGCCTGCGCAAGGAGCGCCGCTGGGTTTATTACGCCGGAGATGTGGAAGCGAGCCGGGTGCCTGCCGAGTGGCACGCCTGGCTCCATCATGGAAGCGACGAGATTCCGCCTGAAGGCGGCCCGGCGAAGTATTCCTGGCAAAAAGAACATCTGCCCAACCAGACGGGAACAGATCAGGCCTACCGGCCGCCCGGGCATGCTTTCAAAGGCGGTGCCCGCGACAAGGCGACCGGTGACTACGAACCCTGGACGCCAGGCTGATCAATCCGGATGCCGTAGACCTGGACCGTCGTGACAATCGGGAACCTGGACGCGGGAATTCGTTCATGCCTGAGGCAGGGCACGGGCAATAGCTATCAAGGAAATCGGAAGAGATGCGCAGAAACATTATCGAGACCATTATGGGCGGGATCGTCATCCTGGTCGCGGTGTTTTTCGTTGTGTTCGCCTTCAACAGCAGCGGCGTCGGCACGGTCGACGGTTACCGCATCACGGCTGAGTTCGACGATGCGACCGGCCTGGCGCCTGGCACCGATGTCCGGCTGGCCGGTGTCAAGATCGGCACTGTGGTCGAGCAGAGCTTGAACCCGGAGACCTATTTCGCTCAGATCGTCCTTCAGATCGATGAGGAGATCCAACTACCGGTCGGCACGTCGGCCCGGATTATTTCCGATGGTCTGCTTGGCGGGAACTTTGTGAGCCTGACACCGGGGGGCGATGACGAGAATATCCCGGCCGGTGGTGAAATCGAGTACACGCAGGGCTCGATCAATGTGGTCGACCTGCTGGGGCGCTTCGTTTTCAGTGCCGCCGAATCAAACGGCGACGGGGCAGGCGAAGCAGATACTCAGGATAACTTTTAGCAAGACCGTGGGAATGATGAGCTCGAACGGCGGAAAACCCGATATCCTCAAGCCCGATATCCCCAAGCCCGATATCCCCGAGTCCGATATCCCCGAATGGCGCCAACCCGATGGCGCGTTGGTTTCCTGTCGTGAGAAGATCAAGGTACTCAACGAAAATCTTGTCGAAATCCAGGAAATGGCTCAGGACGCTCTTGAGGATGCCATCCTGATGGGATGCGATGAACGCCAGGTCCGTGAGGTTCTCACGACGCTGATGGCGCGGCTTGATAATCCTTATGCAGATAAAACGTCGCGGCCGGACGAAGCTGGAGAGGCTGAGGGTTCGGAATGAAGTCTCTTGGAAAGTGGTTCGGATCCGCTCTCGCCGCCGGGTCGTTTTTTGCGCTGCCTCTGATCCTGGTTCCCTCCGCAGTGTTTGCGCAAACGACTGAGCCGCTCGAGGCTCCGGCGGCTGATACCGAAGGCTCGGCGACGCCGGATGTCAGCCCTTTGCAGTCGGAAACGCCGGTTACGACTGACAGTGCGATCCTGCAGGGCTTGGACAAGATCACGGCCCGCGTTTCTGAGTTCGAAGCGCCGATTGGCGAAACTGTGCATTTCGGCAGCTTTGAGATCGTCGCCTACGCCTGCAAGAAGACGCCGCCGGAAGAGCCGCCTGAATCCACTGCTTTTCTCGAGATTACGGATGTGCGGCCGGATGAGCCCGCCAGTATCGTTTTCAAAGGATGGATGTTTGCTTCGTCACCGGCGCTCTCCGCTGTTGAGCATCCCGTCTATGATGTCTGGGTGACGGGCTGCCGCGAAGCGCCGCCTGCGATCAATCCCACGCCTGATGAAAATGCGGTTGAAGGCGATACGCCCACGGAAGAGCCCGCTGCGCAGTAGCCCGCCGATATGGCCTGCGAGGATAACTCGCCAGATCAGCAGAGGCTGTTGGCGTTACGAACTCCCGCGCGTCGCCCGTTTGGGTTTTGCCGCCACATTGGTCATTTCCAAAAGCTGCTGGCTGACCGTTTCGAACTTGTTCTGCAGGTGACGCTTCAAAATGTCCGCAAGCTGAGCGCCGTCCCTGGCTTCCAGAGCGACGATCATTTCCTCGTGTTCGGCAACCGCCTGATCCCAGCGATCGCGTGACATATTTGCGATGTATCTGGCGCGCCGGACGCGGCCAGCTAGAGAGCGGTACATTGTGATGAGGCTGTTATTACGCGAGCCCGCCAGAATAGCCTCGTGGATGTTCTGATTGAGTTGGAAATAGGGCTTCAACTCTTCCTGCCGATAATGCTCCATCATGCGTTTATGAAGAGAGCGCACAGCGGTAATTTCGCGGGCCGTCATATTTTGACACGCCAGCTCTCCCGCCAACGCCTCGAGCGCGCCCATGACCGGAAAGACCTCTTCAAGATCCTCCATCGTAATCAGGCTCGCCGACGCACCACGGTTAGGTGTGAGGGTAACCAGACCTTCGGATGCCAGAACCTTCAGCGCTTCGCGGAGGGGAGTGCGAGAGACTCCAAAGCGCTCACAGAGTTCCTTCTCCGGAATCTTCACGCCTGGTGCCAGGTCTCCGTCGACGATCATGTCACGAAGACGACCGACCAGTTCCTCGTGTAGAGACTGCCGGACGATTGGTTGTTTCACGGCAAATGAAGCCATTGTGTGTGTTCCCTGAAGATATTCTTCAAAGCGACAAAACTTCGATTTTTCTGGTTTCTAATGCGGAATCGCAATGAAATCACAAACGTCATTATCCCTAACGTAACGCTGACTTCAAGATCTGAGCAACATGTTGTGCTTGGCGGCGGGTGCCGTCGGCGATCTGATGACGACAGGATGTGCCGTCCGCGACCACCAGATCGTCAGGCGCGGCTTCCCGGACTTTGGGGAGGAGTGTCAGCTCAGCCATCTGCAGCGACGTATCATAAGTCTCTGTGCCATAACCAAAAGCACCCGCCATGCCGCAACAACTGCTTTCGATGGTTTCGACCTCAAGATCCGGGATCAGGCCCAACACTCTTTGGACCGGCGTCAGGGCGGCAAAGGCTTTCTGGTGGCAATGGCCATGCAGGAAGGCTTTTTCCGCCACCGGTTTGAGCTCCAGGTTCAGATCGCCTGCTTCCATCTCGCGACTCAGAAACTCCTCCAGCAGCACCGCTTGAGATGCAATCTTCGCGACCTGGCCTTTGCGGATCGAGTCGCCTGGAAAGAGTGCGCCATACTCGTCACGCAGCGTAAGCAGACAGCTGGGCTCCAGTCCGACAATCGGCACACCCCGTTCGACGAAGGGCAAAAGAGCGTCTATGACCCGTTGTGCCTCGATCTCAGCTTCCTTGATTAGCCCGACCGAGAGGAAGGTGCGACCACAGCAAAGCGGCCGTTTGTTGTCAGCTGCATGGGCAAAGAGGACCTTGTAGCCACCCGCCTTCAGAACCGCCAAGGCGGCATGCAGGTTTTCGGGCTCGAAGTAGCGATTGAAAGTATCGGCCAAAAGTACCACTTCGCGTTTGTCAGGCGCAGGTGCAGCCTCGTTCGTCATAGCTGCCGCGTGTTCGTCAAAGCTGTCGCTGCGCCACTTCGGGAGTTTTCGTTTGGCGGAAAATCCGGTGAAGCCCTCCATGACTTTTGCGAGGCCGGGAATGCGGTCGCGCAAATTCGGCAGCCAGGAGGCTTTAGATGCAAGGGGCGCGTAGCGTGGCAGGTAAGCGACCAGCCGGTCGTGCAGGCGAAGGCCTTGTTTCCTGATCCTCGCGGCGAGAACCTCTGTTTTCATCTTCGACATATCGACGCCGGTCGGGCATTCGCGCTTGCAGCCTTTGCAGGCTACGCAGAGTTTCAGCGTCTCGGCCATATCGTCTGAGGTCAGGGCATCCGGTCCGAGCTGACCCGAAAGCGCCAATCTCAGGCTGTTGGCCCGTCCGCGCACGCTGTCGCGCTCATCCTTCGTGACTCGGTAAGAGGGGCACATGACACCGGCATCGAGTTTCCGGCAGGCGCCGTTGTTGTTGCACATTTCGACAGCGCCCTGAAAACCTCCGGCGGCGCCAGGGTAGGCACTCCAATCAAGCAGGCTTCGAAAATCCGCTTCTTTATAGTCTGCACCGTAGCGCAGCAGCGCGCGCTCATCCATCTTCGGGGCACGCACGATCTTGCCGGGATTGAGCAGACCTTCCGGATCCAGGCGGTCCTTAACTTCTTCGAAGCTTCGGATCATCCGCGTGCCGAACATGCGTTCGTGATGTTCCGAGCGGACAATTCCGTCGCCATGCTCGCCGGAATGAGAACCCTTGTATTCGGCCACCATGTCGAAGGCTTCTTCGGCAATGGCGCGCATCTTGCGCAGGTCTTCATCGAGCTTGAGGTTCAGCACCGGGCGAACGTGCAGGCAGCCAACCGAAGCATGGGCATACCAGGTGCCGCGTGTGCCGTGCTTGTCAAAGATAGCTGTCAGCCGGGCGGTGTATTCGGCGAGGTCTGTCAAGCGCACGGCGCAGTCTTCGACGAAGGAGATCGGCTTTCCCTCGGACTTCATGGACATCATGATATTGAGACCGGCCTTGCGCACCTCCATCAGTGCCGACTGTTCCGCGGGGTTTGTGATTTCGACCACACCGCCCCAGTGTTTCCCAGCCTTGTTCCAGGCAAATCCCAGGTCCCCGATGCGTTCGCTCAACTCTGCCAAGCGCCGCAGGTTTTCGTCCTGATCATCGCCGGCGAACTCGACCAGCAACAAAGCTTCGGGATTACCGCGTACGACACGTTCGATGGTCGGGCGGTACATGGCGACATCGCGCGCCAGGTCAATCATGGTGCGATCGACCAACTCCACGAAGGCCGGATCGAGCGAGACCAGATGCTGTGTCGCGTCCATGGCCTCGTAGAAACTGGCGAAGTGACAAACCCCAAGCACTTTGGTTCGTGGTAGTGGAGACAGCCTCAGTTCAATACGCGTTGAGTAGGCCAGGGTGCCTTCCGAGCCGACCAGCAAGTGCGAGAGGTTGTTGCCGCCACCTGCCTCACCATTCAGCGCAGTGCCGTTTGCCGGAGTGCCGTTTCCCGGAATACCATTTGCCGGAACCAATGCGTCGATATTGTAGCCCCCGACCCTGCGGGCAACGTCGGGAAAACGCTGTCTGATCTCCTCGGCTTCGCGGGCGCCGAGAGCGAGCAAATCCCTGAAGAGGTCGTTCTCCGGCGACGCCTTGTTTGCAGTCGCCAGATCAGGTCCGACCGGGCCAAAATGCAAAGGCGTACCGTCGGCGAGCAGGGCGTCGATCGCCTCGATGTTGTCGCGCATGGTGCCGTAGCGAATCGAGCGGCTGCCACAGGAGTTATTGCCCGTCATGCCGCCGATCGTCGCGCGGCTGGAGGTCGAGACGTCAACAGGGAACCAGAGGCCGTGGGGTTTGAGTGCGGCGTTGAGATGATCCAGCACGATGCCGGGTTCCACCACACAACGGCGATTCTCGACGTCGAGCTCAAGCAGTTTGTTCAGATGCCTCGAAGTATCGATCACCAGGGCGTTGTTGACCGTCTGTCCGCATTGCGATGTGCCGCCGCCGCGCGGCAAAACAGGAATGCCGGCATCGCGGGCGATGGCGAAGCTCTTGCGCACGTCATCCAGGTTCTGCGGAACGATCACGCCCAAGGGCATCATCTGATAAACTGAAGCGTCGGTCGCATAACGCCCCAATGAAAAGGAGTCGAAGTGAGTCGCGCCCTGGATCTCCAAAGCCAGTCTGCGCTGGAGGCTGGAATCCAGCTTCGAAGCCCGGGTCAGATTGTTCGTCATGGCACGTTCTCGGCAGAATTTCAGGCCATTTTCGCCTGATTATGTATAATCAGCTTGACTTAAAAAGTGAATTCATAATTCATTATTGCAACAATCGATCTGCCCGGCAAGCTGCGATCCGCCGGGTGGACACATCATAATAAAGCCGTCGGCAGGCTCGTGAGAACGGAGAAACCCGTGAAGGCGCGCCGGGCCGAGCGGACTGTGGAGGAGAAGACTCGATGCGCAAGCAAGGTCGTCATTTCTTGCAAATCCCCGGGCCCACGAACGTGCCGGATCGGATCCTTCGCGCCATGGACCTGCCAACCATGGATCATCGCAGTCTGGAATTCGGTGAGCTCGGACAGCGTGTCTTGAATGGCATGAAGACGATCTTCAAGTGTTCAGGTCCGGTTTTCATCTATCCGGCGTCGGGCACAGGCGCCTGGGAAGCCGCGCTGGTCAATACGCTGAACCCCGGTGATCACGTCCTGATGTACGAGACCGGTCACTTCTCGACCCTCTGGAAATCCATGGCAATGAAGATCGGTCTTCAACCGGAGTTTCTTCAGGGTGATTGGCGCAGCGGCGCCGATGCAAATGCTATCGAAAACCGCCTGCGCGATGATGTGGCACATGACATCAAAGCGGTCTGTGTGGTGCACAACGAAACTTCAACGGGGTCCGTGACGCGTATTGACGAAGTGCGCAAAGCCATCGATGCAGCTGGGCATCCGGCGCTTCTGATGGTCGATACCATCTCCTCTCTGGCGTCGATTGACTATCGGCAGGACGAATGGGGGGTGGACGTTACGGTCGGCGGTTCGCAAAAGGGTTTGATGCTGCCGCCGGGGCTTTCATTCAATGCCGTAAGTGAAAAGGCGCTGGCCGCCGCCAAGACCTGTGCCTCCATGAAGGCCTTTTGGTCCTGGGAGGACATGGCGGGCCCGAACGCAACAGGCTTCTTTCCCTACACGCCGGCGACCAATCTGCTCTACGGCCTCGCCGAGGCGATCGACATGCTGCACGAAGAGGGGCTGGAGAATGTCTTCGCCCGCCACGACCGGCATGCCGAAGCGACTCGCCGGGCTGTGCAGGCCTGGGGGCTTGAGATTCTTTGCAATTCACCGAAACACTATTCGAGTTCACTGACCGCTGTGCGATTGCCGGAGGGACATGATGCCGATGCCTTCCGAAAGGTGGTTGCGGAGACCTTCAACATGTCGCTTGGAAATGGTCTGAGCAAACTCGCCGGACGGGTCTTTCGGATTGGGCATCTTGGGGACTTTAACGATTTAATGCTTGCAGGTACTCTATCTGGCGTTGAAATGGGCTTGGAGTTGGCAGCTGTGCCCTTTGAGCGGGGTGGCGTGCAGGCGGCGCTGAGCTATCTCGCTTCAGAAGCTCAGAACAGCGCGGATGGACAACAGGCGGCGGAGTAACAGGATCTGGAAAATTACAGCGCGGAGCCGTTCCCGCCAAATGAGCCAATACAATAAGGCGGCATAATAGGAGGGTAATGATGAAACTTTTTAAGCTTTTAGCGACGACCACACTGGCTGTGGTTCTCTCGAGTTCTGCCTACGCGGATAAACTCCAACTGAAATTCGGTCATGTGGGTGCGCCAGGCTCTCTCTTTGCGGAATCCGCTGAGGAATTTGCCCGCGTTGCAAATGAGAAACTCGGTGATAAGGCCGAAGTCGTTGTCTTCGGTGCGAGCCAGCTCGGCAAAGACAACGAGCTGTTGCAGAAGTTAAAGCTCGGTCAGATTCATTTCTCGCTTCCCTCGTCCGTCATGTCATCGGTGTCCGACGAATTCGGTGTCTTCGAGATGCCTTATATCATCAAGGACCGAGGTCATATGAAGCGCGTTGAAGGCGCAATCATGGACAGCGTTCTGCAACCCGCCGCCAATGCCAAGGGGTACAGGATTCTGGCGTTGTGGGAGAATGGTTTCCGGCACATCACGAACAACACCCGGCCGATCAATGTGCCCGCAGACCTGGCGGGTGTGAAGCTGCGCACGCCGAAGGGCGCGTGGCGCGTCAAGATGTTCCAGCTGTATGGCGCGAACCCGACCCCGATGGCCTTTTCGGAAGTCTTCACCGCCCTGCAGACCGGCGTGATTGACGGTCAGGAAAATCCCTATGCGCAGATCTGGAGTGCAAAGTTCCAGGAAGTGCAGAAGTATCTCTCCGTCACCGGTCATGTTTACACACCAGCCTATGTTCTGACTTCTGAGAAGCATTTCGCGAGACTCCCTCAGGACGTGCAGGATGCACTGAGCGCAGCCGCCCAGGAAACGCAGTCCTACGTATATGCGACGGCAGCTATGCTCGAGACCGATCTTTTGACCAAACTCAAGGATGGCGGCGTTGCGGTGAACGAAGCCGACAAAGCCGCTTTCGTCGAGGCATCTAAGCCGATTTATGACGAGTTTTCGACATCCGTCGACGGTGGCGCAGCGCTGGTCAAGACAGTTCTGGATCTGGCGAACTAAACCGATCCATAAAGAAAAGCCGGTGCCGCGACGCGAGATGCGCGGCATCGGCTTCCGATCCGGACAGCGCGAAAGCAGTCGCGCAGCACGATAAAAGAACGAGACAGGGGGCAGGCTTTTGCTTTCCGAGATTTCGCGCAGGCTCGACGCTGTCCTGCAATGGGTTTTGATATTCCTGATGATCAGTCTGACGGTCATCGTCGTCGTCGCTGTCATCTTCCGCAAGTTTGATGCATCGCTCTCCTGGTACGACGAGGTTGCGTCGATTAACCTCGCCTGGATCACCTATTATGGTGCAGCTCTGGCGGCTCTGCGGCGGCAGCACATTGGCTTTGACAGCGTCATTCTGGCTGTCCCTCCCGCCTTTCGTGTCGCAGCCGTTTTGATTGCCGAAGTTTTGGTGATCGGCTTCTTTATCGTGATGGCCTGGGCCGGCCTGGAGGTCCTCGATGTGCTCGAAGGTGAGACACTGGTCAGCCTGACTTGGGTTCCGATCCAGGTGACGCAGTCCGTCATCCCCATCGGGGCCATTCTTTTCATTGTTGCCGAACTCTTGAGTGCGCCGGCCTATTTCAAAACCGTCATGAGCGGTCACTCAACTGAGCATCCCGACATAGACTTCGACAGCAGCGAGGGAGACGCCCGGTCATGATCGTGTTTCTGATGTTTGTGGCGCTTGTCGCCATGATCTGCCTGAACGTGCCGATCGCTGTCGCCCTGGCTATTTCCGGTATAATAGGCTTGGTTGCGACTGAAGGCACAGGCAGCCTGGTCACCGTCGCCTTGGATATGTACGACGGTTCGACCAAGTTCTCGTTGATTGCCATTCCCATGTTTGTGCTCGCCGGCGCGATTATGAATGCTTCCGGCATTTCGCGGCGTTTGATCGCTTTCGTAAGTGCTTTGATCGGCTTCGTGCGGGGCGGTCTTTCCATGGTCAGCATTGGCGTCTCGCTCTTCTTCGCCGAGATTTCCGGTTCAGCGGTGGCGGATGTCGCTGCACTTGGGTCGATCCTGATCCCAGAGATGAAGAAGCGCGGTTACAAAAAAGCTTTTGCCGCCGCTGTCACGTCATCCTCCGCATCGCTCGCGATTATCATTCCGCCGTCGATCCCCATGATCCTATACGCGGTTTCCGCCGAGACTTCTGTCGAGCAGCTCTTCGTCGCAGGCGTGGTTCCGGGTTTGTTGGGGGCAGCGGGCTTGATGGGGGTCGCCTACATCTCTGCGCGCAGGTACAACCTGCCAATCGAGGAAGCCTTCAATCTGACGCAAGTGCGCAAGACCTTCGTCGAGGCCCTTCCAACCTTCACCTTACCGGTCATTATCCTGGGCGGAATCTTTGGCGGTTACGTCACCGCAACGGAAGCTGCCGGACTGGCGGTGATCGTCTCCATTATGATCGGTCTCTGGTACCGGGAGGTCGACTTCGGCCGTCTTAAGGTCGCGATGCTGGAAGGCGGCATGCAGACCGCTGTGGTGATGTTGCTGGTTGCGGCCTCGGTTTTGATGGGCGGCTTTCTGACACGCGCGCAGATCCCACAGGAGATCGCGCAGTCGATCATTGACTTCACGGACAATAAATTTGTCATCCTGGCGATCCTGAATGTCTTTTTCCTGATCATCGGCTTCTTCCTCCATTCTGCCGCCGCGATCATTCTGGTGGTGCCGATCGTTGTGCCCCTCATTCAGCAGGCGGGGATTGACCCGGTTCACTTCGGACTGGTGGTGACGCTCAACCTGGCGATCGGGCAGCAGACTCCGCCGGTGGCGTCGGTTCTGATCACGGCCTGTTCCATTGCAAAGGCGAACATCTGGGACGTCAGCCGCATGAACCTGCCCTTTATCGGTGTTCTACTCGCGGTTTTGATTCTCTGCACCTATGTTCCGCAGGTACCTTTGTTCCTGGTCGAATACTTCTACAGATAAGGAGGTGCCGTGACCGAGGAGATTCTCTACGAAGTCAGCGACGGCGTTGCCGTTGTGACTTTTAACCGCCCTCAGGCCCGCAATGCGCTGACCTTCGGCATGTACAGCCGCCTTGCCGAGATTTGTCGTGATGCGCCGGAGGCCGACGGCCTGAAGGCGATCATTGTCTGTGGAGCCGGGGACAAGGCTTTCGCTGCCGGGACGGATATTGCTCAGTTCCGGAGTTTTTCCACGGCTCAGGACGCTTTGGATTACGAACAACGGATGGACCAGGTGCTGGGCGCGGTGGAGTGCTGTTCCGTACCGACCATCGCAGCCATTCATGGGGCCTGCACTGGTGGTGGTGCGGGCATTGCCGCGGCCTGCGACCTGCGGATCGCGGCGGCCGACTTCCGCTTTGGCTTTCCGATTGCCCGCACCCTTGGGAACTGCCTCTCGATTGAAAACCTCTCCCGCCTGACCGCCCTGATAGGTGCGGGCCGGACTCGCGAGGTCATCTTCACGGCACGGCTGGTCGGCGCGCAGGAAGCGCACGCGATTGGATTGATTTCGGAAATCCTGGAGGACCGCACTGCGGTGATGACGCGGGCGCACGAGCTTGCGGATCTGATGTCCGGCTTCGCGCCTTTGACTCTGCGTGCGACGAAAGAGGGTTTACGCCGCCTGCGGGCGAAACAGGCGGATCTGGACGATCATGACCTGGTGGCGCTCTGCTATACGAGCGCGGATTTCAAGGAGGGGCTGGAGGCCTTTTTGGCAAAGCGAAAACCCGATTGGAAGGGGCGGTGAGCGATGTCTGAGGGACCGCCGGGCTTGCCAGCTGAACCGCCGACTGGTCCTCTCGCCGGAATGAAGGTGATCGAGCTCGCGCATATCATGGCCGGTCCTGTTTGCGGCCTCATGCTGGCGGATATGGGCGCTGACGTCATCAAGGTCGAAAAGGCCAAGGGCGGCGATGACTCTCGACGGTTTTTACCGCCGGATATCGAGGGTGAGTCCGCGGCTTTCATGATGATGAACCGTAACAAGCGCGGCATAGCGGTGGACTTGAAGTCGGAAGCGGGGCGGGAGATTCTTCTGCGGTTGCTGAAGGGTGCGGACTGCGTCATCGAAAACTATCGCCGCGACACCATGCAGAAACTCGGGTTGGGCTACGAGACGCTGCGCGAACTCAATCCAGGTCTGATCTATTGCGAGATCTCCGGGTTCGGCCGCACGGGGCCCTACGCGGACCGCGGGGGGTTCGATCTGATCGCGCAGGGCATGTCCGGACTTATGGCGATTACGGGTGAAAGCCCTGGTCGTCCGCCGGTAAAGGTCGGTGCACCGGTCTCCGATATCACCGCGGGTATTCTGGCGGCGATGGGATGTGCGTCTGCATATGCCCACAAGCTCAAGACCGGCGAAGGGCAGCGGGTCGATACCTCGTTGTTCGAAGCGGCCATCACACAGACCTACTGGCAGTCTGCGATCGCCTTCGCGACGGGAGAGTCCCCCGGACCAATGGGATCCGCTCATCCGCTGAATGCGCCCTACCAGGCATTCCAGACCAAGGATGGCTGGGTCAATCTCGGCGCGGCAAATCAAACCAACTGGGAGCGCACACTTCGCGTCCTTGGCGCAAACGAGCTGCAGCAAGACCCGCGCTTTGAGAGTAATCAGGAACGAATGGCTCATCGTCTGGAACTGGAGGACGTGTTGAACCGGTTCTTCGGACAGCGCACGACCGCAGAGTGGATCGAAGCACTGGAAGCGGCCGGCGTTCCGGCAGGTCCTGTCCTGTCAATTCGCGAGATGCACCAGGATCCCCAGGCTCTGGCGCGTGAAATGGTGGTCGAGACCGAGCATCCTATCGCGGGCAACGTCAAGAGCATTGGAGCGCCCGTCAAGTTTCATGGTTCGCCCGGTGGCGTCAAGCGATCGGCGCCGCTCTTCGGCCAGCATACACGCGAAGTGTTGGAGCAAGCTGGTTTCAGTCGCGAGGAAATCGCGTCCTTTATTTCCGACGGCGCGGTCATTGCAAGTGACAGGCTGTAGGCTATCTGTTTTTCTGCAGGTCAGCTCACTCCAGCAGACAGATTCACTCTATACCTCATCACAAAACAGGAATTTCCATGACCGACCTATCACTCGAGAACGCACGCGTGATCATCAACACTGCCCTGTCCAAGGGACGTCAGATGGAACTCAACCCCCTAGCGGTTGCCGTACTGGATGCAGGCGGGCAGTTGAAGGCACTCGAGCGTGAAGACGGAACTTCGACGTTGCGGTCTAAAATCGCGCAGGGCAAGGCGAATGGCGCGCTCGCCGTCGGGGCGGGAACGCGAACACTGTTCAAACGGGCTCAGGAGCAACCTTACTTCGTCGATGCCCTCAACGGTCTGGCTGACGGAAATATCGTGCCTGTTCCCGGTGGCGTTCTGATACGTGACAGCAATGGAAAGCCGGTTGGCGCCGTCGGTGTGACCGGGGACAGCTCCGACAATGATGAGATTTGTGCTGTCGCGGGTATCGAAGCCGCTGGTTTCAAGGCGGACGTTGGCTAGAGTTAAACGCTAAGCCGGTTCGTAACGGAGGAGGTCATGAAACCCGAAGTCGTCGTTCTTTCGCGTTTGGGGCCTCCAGAGGTCATGGAAGCTCTGGAAACCTCCTATCAGCTCCATTGCCTATGGGAAGTCAGCGATCGGCAAGCCGCATTGAAGGCGGCCTCATCCGCGCGTGGCCTGGTGACGACTGGCAGCCTCGGTGCCGATCCCGCCTTGATGGACGCGCTCCCGGAGCTTGAAGTGATTTCCATTAACGGTGTCGGATTGGACGCCGTGGACCTGCCTGCCGCTAAGGCCCGCGGCATTGCCGTCGGTTACACCCCCGGCGTTCTCACCGAAGGCGTCGCGGATATGGCCGTCGCGCTCATTCTGGCCGCAAGCCGCAAGCTCGTGGAGGGCGATCGCTTCGTGCGAAACGGCACCTGGGCCAGCGGCGAGAAACTCGCGCTGGGCTGGAGCATCCGTGGCAAGACCGTTGGATTTCTGGGTTTCGGCCGTATCGGGCGTGAAGTCTTGCGACTTCTGGCCGCTTTCGGGGTCAAGGCGCTTTACCATGAGCCGAAAGCCCTGGAAGGTGTGTCGGCCGACTATTGCAATGACCTTGTCACAATGGCGGAAAAAAGCGACGTGATGGTGGTCTGCTGTGCTGGCGGCGAAGCGACCCGGAACCTGGTTGACGCATCGGTTCTCAAGGCTCTTGGACCAAAGGGACTTCTGGTCAACATCGCCCGGGGCTCGGTGGTGTGCGAGCCGGATCTCATTGCCACCCTCGAGGCCGGTCATCTGGGGGCGGCGGCCCTTGATGTCTTCGCTGATGAGCCGCGCGTGCCCCAGGCGTTGCAGGCTATGGAGAATGTGGTTCTCACACCGCACATCGCCAGTGCGACGACTGAGACCCGACTCGCAATGGGACGGCTGGTTGTGGAGAATCTGGCTGCCTACTTCTCCGGTAAACCTCTGCTGACGCCTGCACCTATGGATGGGCTTTAATCCGCAGGGCTGCGTTGTATATCATTGTTTGGCGTCTTCATTCTGCCTTGCGGAGTATTTTGTTTAAACGCATCTATGCGAATAAAACCCCGGGGGTGAGATATTGCTTGGATTTGGGCCGGATTTTAAGGGGATAGTATCAAAACCGGCGAAATTCAGCGGTTGCTATGGCATGTCTCTTCTTAACGCGTAAATTGCCCTTACTTAACACTTGGACAAGAAGTGTTTATGCGCAAAGAATGCTTGTGTCGCGGCAGTCCTCTCTTTAGGACTTCGCAAGTAAATTTTACGGCTGCGCTTCGGTTTCAGCCGCGTAAGAGTCTGGTCGTTTTTCTTTAAATTGAAGAAAAACGGGAACCAGGCTTTTTGTCAGATAATCGGGGGACGACAGGCGTTCTTGACGACTTTGGTCAGGGACGCTCGTGCTCTAGGAGGATTATGTATGGCTGGCAAGCTGCCGATGGCGGTAATTGGGGCGGGTCATTTTGGCAAGTTCCATGCGCAGAAGGTCGCTGCGTCACAGCACGCAGAGCTTGTTGCGGTCGTTGATATCGACCTTGCGCGTGCGCAGGAAGTTGGCGGACCTCACGGTGCAGAGGCATTGAGCGATTACCGCGAGCTTTTCGGCAAGGTCGAAGCGGTTTGTATCGCGGTTCCGACCCATAGTCATCATGCGGCGGCAAGCGACTGCCTTTCCAAAGGGCTGCATGTGCTGATCGAAAAGCCGATCGCCGATACCCTTGAAGCGGCTGACGCACTGATTGAACTGGCCAAAGACAACGATCGGATTTTGCAGGTCGGCCATCTCGTGCGCTTTTCCGGCGTTGCGGCGGCCTTGCGCAGTCACGCCACCCGGCCGCTGTACATAGACTCTTTGCGCATTACGCCGTTTCAGGGCCGGGGCACGGATGTGAATGTGATCCTGGATTTGATGATCCACGATATTGATCTGATCCTGTCATTGGTGGATTCACCTATTACGGACATCGATGCGGCGGGAGCGCCTGTCTTTACCGAGAGCGAAGACATCTGCAACGCGCGGATCAAGTTTGCCAATGGCTGCATTGCCACGATCACCGCCAGCCGTATCAGCTTTAAGACCGAGCGGCGCATGCGGATCTTCCAATCCAACAACTATCTCAGCGTGAATTTCGACGAGCAGTCTCTCAACGTCGTGAAGCGCTCGGATCAGGGCAACGTCTTTCCAGGCGTGGATATCGCGGAGCATCGCTATGAAGAGGTCGATGCGCTCGAGCAGGAAATCGAGAGCTTCATTGCCTGCATTCGTGAGAAGCGTCCGCCCCTGGTTGGCGGGGTCGAGGGGCGGCAGGCCCTCGAAGCTGCCCTGACCGTGACGCGCAAGCTGCAGGAGCATGCGCGGTTTGTCATGAGTGCCAACAGCGGCTCCGACTTCGGGTAGTTCGTCAAACACCGCGCGCGGTCTGGTAACCTTTGCTGCACGCTTTACTCAACTTCAGCGCAGCATGGGAACGATGGTGAGTGCCAGCAAGGATCCCATTGCGATATTGAACCATTTGAGCCGGGCCGGATCTGAGAGAAACGTCCGGAGAAGAGTGCCGAAGCCGACCCAGGTCGAGACGCTGGGGAAATTCACGACAACGAAGGCAGCCGCGATCAAGAAGACGGAGAGGTAGGGCGCCTCAGGATTGCTGTAGACCGTCATGGCGGTCATGGCCATCATCCAGGCTTTCGGATTGACCCACTGGAACGCCGATGCCGCCGCGAAGGTCATGGGGGATGATGCGGTGTCCGTGTCGGCTTTACCCAAGTCGCGTGACATCGCGATGCGCCAGGCAAGGTAGAGCAGGTAGCTGCCGCCCAGGATCTTTAAGACGATACTAAGCGCCGGGAAGCTGGTCAGAAGAGCGCCGAGCCCAAAGCCGACGCAGAGCAACAGCGATCCAAAGCCTGCGGCGATCCCGAACATATGCGGCACGGTGCGCCGAAAGCCGAAATTCACGCCGGAGGCCAGAAGCATGACATTGTTCGGTCCCGGTGAAACCGACGACACGAAGGCGAAAGTCAGCAGGGCAAGGAAGCTATCGACCGGCATGGGCTTACTCCAATAAGGGCAGCAATGCTGACATAGTTGGAGTGGGCTGTAAACGAAGACATTGGCCCGATACAATCTGCTCTTGGGATATTTTTTGGGGCCGCTACCCGCGCATGCGCTCGGCTTTCGGATCGAACAGCGCGTCCGTTATCATCCTGGCTTTGCAGTGCTTGCCGAGGATTTCGATCTCGACTTCACGCCCTTCCATGATCAGTTCGACCGGCAGGAAGCCGAGCGCCACTGATTTCCGGGCATGGTGGGCGTATCCGCCTGAGGTGACGAAACCGACGACCTTGCCGTCGTGCCAGATCGGCTCGTCGCCCCAGGTGTCGGCGTCTTCCGCATCGACGACAAAGCTGCAGAGGCGGCGTTTTGTTCCTGCTGCCTTTTCCGCCAGGGCCGCCGCCTTGCCGATAAAGTCGGCGGGCTTGTTGTAGGAAACGAAGCGGTCCATGCCGGTCTCGACCGGCGTATAGTCCGGTTTGAATTCCCGCATCCAGGAGCCGAATGCTTTCTCCAGACGCAGGCTCATCATCGCGCGCATGCCGAAGGGGCGAAGACCCAAATCAGCCCCGGCCGCGCTCAGCGTTTCGTAGAGCGCAACCTGATCTTCGGCGTCCACATAGATCTCATATCCGAGATCGCCGGTGTAGGAGACCCGCTGTACCAGCGCTCGGCAGAGGCCAATATCCACTTCCCGGATCGCCATGAAGGGAAAGGCGTCATTGGAGACATCGGCCATGGCCACCCTGTCGAGAAGCGTCCGGGCATTCGGACCTGCGATTTGGAAACCGATGCGCTTGGTCGAGACGTTTTCGATCGACACACCTTCATCGGGTAGATGCTGCCAGAACCAGCGCAGGTGATAGGCCTGGGCGCCGAAGGAGGCCGTTAACTGAAAGGTCTCTTCGGACAGGCGCGAGATGGTAAAGTCACCGATCAGTTTGCCTTTGGGGCTCAGCATCGGTGTCAGGGACAGGCGTCCGACCTTCGGGATACGCCCGGCCATGATCCGGTCGAGCCAGGCTTCCGCGCCAGGACCGGTGACCAGATACTTTCCAAAGTTATGGATTTCGTTGATGCCGACGGCTTCCCGTACGGCCTTGCATTCCTGCGCCGTAGCCTCGAAGGCGTTAGAACGGCGGAAAGACGGGGTCTCAAAAAGGGGTTCGCCTTCCGGCGCGAAGTAGTTGACCGCCTCCATGCCGTAGGCCGTGCCGAAGACCGCGCGCTGTTCCTTCCAGATCCCGTAGGCCGGTGTCGTCTGATAAGGCCGGGCGGCGGGCAGCTCCTCGTTTGGATAGCCGACCGAGAAGCGGCGCTGATAGTTCTCGCGCACCTTGGCGCGCGTGTAGCCGGGGGAGATCCAGTCGCCGAAGCGCGCCACGTCCATGGCGAAGACATCGCGAGAGGGCTCGCCCTCCACCATCCATTCGGCGAGGGTAAGACCGACGCCGCCGCCCTGGCTGAACCCGGCCATGACCGCGCAGGCGGACCAGTAGTTCCGCAAACCCGGAACCGGGCCGACCAGCGGGTTGCCGTCCGGTGCGAAGGTGAAGGGACCGTTGATGATGGTCTTGATGCCTGCGCGCTCCAGAACCGGATAGCGCCGGAAGGCGAGTTCCAGGGAGTCACCAATGCGGTCCAGCTTGTCCGGCAGAAGCTCGTGGCCGAAGTCGAGCGGTGTGCCTTCGACCGCCCAGGGATCGCAGCTCTGTTCGTAAAAACCGATCACCAGGCCCCGGCCTTCCTGACGCAGATAGCTCTCGCCTTCCGGATCCATCACGTGGGGAAGTTCGCTGTCGCGCTCGTAAACGTCGGGCGTTTCTTCGGTGACCAGATACTGATGCTCCATGGGATGGAGCGGTAGGTAGATTCCCGCGAGCGCACCGACTTCGCGGGCCCAGAGCCCGGCGGCGTTGACGATGTGCTCGGCAATGATCGTGCCCTGTTCAGTGACGATTTCCCAGGAACCGTCTGGGCGTGGATTGGTCTCAAGCACGGGAGTGCGCAGGACGATCTCGGCACCGGCGTTGCGCGCGGCCTTGGCATAGGCATGTGTTGTGCCCGAGGGGTCCAAATGCCCATCCAGCGGATCGTAAAGTGCGCCAAGCACACCTTCGGTGTTGGTGATGGGGGAGAGTTTCCGGATTTCTTCCGGGCCGACGATCTCGGTGTCCAGGCCCATGTAACGGTGCTTGGCGCGCTCGGCCTTCAGGAAGTCCATCCGGTCGGGCGTGGTCGCGAGGGTCAGGCCGCCGACGTGGTGCAGACCGCAGGATTGCTCTGAGAGCTTTTCGAGATCCTGGTAAAGCTCGATCGTGTAGCCCTGCAGGGCTGCCATGTTGGTGTCGGCGTTGAGGGTATGAAAACCGCCCGCCGCGTGCCAGGTCGAACCGGAGGTCAGTTCCGAACGCTCGATCAGCGTGACGTCGCTCCAACCAAGTTTGGTCAGGTGGTATAGGACACTGCATCCGACGACACCGCCGCCGATCACGGCTACCCGGGTATGGCTTTTCATCACCCTGTCTCCCATTTTCTTTAGTCTAGCCCAGGACTGAAAAGCTCGAATCCTGATTGATTTCCCGATTGCGCGAGTAAAAGCCGATTGAGACCTTCTGATCGATGTTCTCAAGATGAAACTCGACCGGGTCGTTATCGTGATCTGCGCCGTTCTCGCAGGCCTCGATCAGGGTCGCCATCATCTTCCCCGCCACCGGGGCGTTCTTGAATTGATTGCCGCTGGTTCCGATCGCGACATAGAAGCCGGGCAGGTCGGTCTTGTCGTAGATCGGAATCCAATCATCGGTCACGTCGTAGAGTTCGACCACGCCCTTCATCTTGGAGGGAATTCCCATTTCCGGAAAGCGCTGGGCCATGCGCATGGCCTGCACCTGCCACTGGTCGGTGAAGTCGCGGTTGAAGTCGTCCGGATCGACCCATTCGCGGGTATCGCACTCCGGGTCTTCGGACCCGATCAGGATATGGTTGCCCAGTTCGGGGCGGCAGTACGTGGCGATGTCGCTGTCCGAATAGACGTAGCCCTCGGCTTCGAAGTCGAAACCCTCGGGCGAAGGCACATGGGCAACCTCGTGACGTAACGCGCGGGTCTTCATTTTCATGGCCTCGAAAACGCCGGCCATCTGATTGATCTTGCTGGAATGCGGGCCGGCTACATTGACCACGACCGGGGCATCGATCTGCGTGCCGTCTTTCAGCGTGATCCCGGTGGTCCGGCCCTTGGCCTGACGGATCTCCGTCACTTCAGCGCCGTAAAGGAATTCCGCGCCTTTTGTCTTGGCTGCATGTTCAGCGTTTTGAGCTGAGAGAGCCGGATCACTGACGTAGCCACCGCGCGGGAAGAAGACGCCGCCCAAAATGCTGTCGCCCGTCGGTTCACAGAAACCCTGCTGGTCCGGGCGCTTTGCCGGGCCGAAGAGCTGGGTATCCATGATCGGTAGTTTTGCCTTCATCTCCTCGGGCGTCAGGTCTTCGTATGGACAGCCGATGCGGTCCATGATCTCGCAGATCTTGGAAAGACCCCTGTTGTGATCGGTTTTGACCACCAGACAGCCTGTGTCGTGGTACTTGATCATGCCGCGCGGATCTTCACTGCCCAGATACCCCGCCCAGTCTTTCCAGTAGTACCAGCCTTCGTAGGCCAGCGCGCAGGTGTCGAAGACAGAGTAGTAGGTGCGGATGATGGCGCAGGAGCCCGAGGTCGAGCCGTATCCTGCCATCGCGTTCTTATCGACGTTCAGGGTCTTCAGGCCCTTCTTCGCCATCTCGAAAGCCGTGCAGGCGCCGATAACGCCTGCGCCGATGATGATGGCATCGTATGATTTCGCCATTTTTGATTCTCCCTGCTGTCGCCCTCCAGCCATTCACTTTCCGGCGCGCATCATGGGAATTATCACCAAATGCGGGCGGCTTGTTGTCCGGCGGCGACTAGTTTTGACATGTCACGCAGACTCTTGTGCATCAGGTCTAATGTCAGATAAAATAATATTATTGTATGATATAAATCAGAAAAACTGATGTGTTGACACTTCGATCCCTGAGCTATCTTGTGGCCGCCGCCGATCATGAAAGCGTGACGGAAGCAGCCGCGTCTCTGAACATTTCCCAACCCGCGATTTCAGCCGCGATCGCCCGACTTGAAAGCCACTACGACCAGCAGATCTTTGTTCGACAGAAGGGGCGGGGTGTGTGTCTTACACCTTTTGGGCGGGAGGTGGTCGCCCGTATGCGCAGCCTCTTGAATCAGGCGGCGGAACTGGAAAATTACGGACTCGGTCGCGATGCCGCTGAGGGTGTGGTTTCCCTCGGCTGTTTCGCCGAGTTGGCGCCGCACTACCTGCCTGCGCTCAACAAGGCGTTCGAAAGCAGCTTTCCTCTCGTCAGAGTTAAGTTCCGGGAAGCCGGATTTGATGAGCTGCCCAGATTCTTGAATGACGGAAGCATTGATTTGATGCTCGACTATGATATCGGCCTGCCCGAGGATATCGAACAGGTCACGCTGACGTCGCTGGCACCCTACGTCCTTTTGCCTGGCAGCCATCGATGGGCCGGACGCAAAGATCTGAACCTGGCGAGCTTGGCCAAGGAGCCGTTGATTCTGGCCAGCGATAACCAGAGCCGGCGTTATCTGCTCGATCTCTTCCATCGCCGCGGACTGAGTCCGGAGGTCAATCGAACAGCGGAGTCCTTCGAGACCCTGCGTGGTCTGGTTGCCAACGGATATGGAATCTCCGTGGTTCACAGCCGTCCGGCCTCGCAGGTCAGTTACGATGGGTCTCCACTGGTCTCCATCCCGCTCGCCGATGTGGAGCCCACCCACCGCATCCTCCTGGCGTGGTCGCGCCGCTTTCCTCTCTCGCCTGCAGCCGAAGCTTATAGGGACTTCACGCTCGAATGGTTTCGTACAAGGACGTGAGGGTTCTGACCGAAGTCAGTGACCGAGTGACCGGCGCGTTGAGAGCAGAATGTTGCTTTCTGTGCCGGAGATGCCATCGATCAGTCGGATTTGCCGCAGCTTAGCGTCGAAGGTCGGAAGGTCCTGCACTTCAAGCTCAGCGATAAAGTCCCAGCGTCCGTTGGTGCTATGCAGTGCATGTACTTGCGGAATTCGCAAAAGCTCATGGCTGACCTGATCGGCCTTGCGGCCGTGAACTTCAACCAACACCATCGCGCGCACAGTCGCATGCCTTGCTTCGGCGCCCATCTGCAAAGTGAATTTTTCGATGACGCCGTTATCGATCAGTTTGTCGATTCTCGCTTTTACGGTCGCTCTGGACACCTCTGCGAAAGCGGCAAGGCTGGCGACGGGAAGACGTGCGTTCTGCTGCAGCAGCTGAACTAATTTATAATCCAAGTCATCCATGTTCTCTCACTTTGCGAAATAGAACTTATCAAAGTGCGAAATTTTTCCGGCTTCTTGAGCAATTCGTCGACTTTACGTCGCCGCGCAAAAAAAGAAAAACTGATAGATAATGCGATCCTCATTCTTTCTTCGGTATCGGGGGGTATCGGTTCGGGTTTTCTTTAGATTTCCGACTGTCAGTTTACACTTTAACGAGAGATGCCTGAGGGAGTGTTCGTCTTCAGTTGAAAGGACTGGAATGCTTAAGGTGTCAGACTTCGCGAAACGTAAAATCCAGTCAACTCTCCCCATCGGATGATGACCGTTCCATAACGTCAGCAGTGTCGCCAACACGCACAGAGTTAGGGAGGGAAATATGACAACTGATGAATTCAATGACGAGGGTGCCAGGCCTCCGCATATCTGGGAGGCAGGGCTATCAATGCTGTCACTGGTGTTCGGCATCAGCGTCTCTATCGTTGTTTACGGAACAGACCCGCATGTACCGATGCTCATTGGCGTTATCGTTGCCTGCCTGGTCGCCTGGAAATGCGGCTTTAAATGGGAAACTGTGCAGGCAGGAATGCTTGGCGGAATTACGAATGCTCTGCAGGCCATCGTTATTCTGTTGATCATTGGTATATTGATCGCAACCTGGATTCTGGCTGGTGTTGTGCCGTCGCTGATCTTCTACGGTCTGGAATTTCTCAGTCCGAGCGTATTCCTGCCGACCGCCTTACTTCTTTGTGCTGTGACGTCGCTTGCGACCGGAACCAGTTGGGGCACAAGCGGCACAATCGGTGTCGCACTGATCGGAATTGGCGCCGGGCTTGGCCTGCCGTTACCGGTCGTCGCGGGTGCTGTGCTCTCAGGCGCCTATTTCGGTGATAAAATGTCGCCGCTTTCCGATACGACAAACATGGCGCCGGCCATGGTCGGAACCGATCTTTACACGCACATCAAGCACATGTCCTATACCACAGGTGTCTCCTTTGGTCTGACCATCCTGATCGAGATTGTCTTGAGTATCGTTCTGGGGGCAGAGAGCTCAGATCTCTCTCAGATCGAGGAGATCCTCACGACTCTGGAGGCAAACTTCATGATCAGTCCGATCATGCTCATTCCGCCTGTGCTGGTCATGGTGGTCTCCTATAAGAAGGTGCCGGCCATTCCCGGGATTGCAGCCGGTGCTCTTGCGGCCATCGCTCTGGCGGTTTTGTTTCAGGGGGCGGATTACAACGATGTGGTCTCGGTTTCCTTTAGCGGCTTCAAGTCTGAAACCGATGTTGCTGCGGTCGACGAACTCTTGTCGCGTGGAGGCTTGGAATCCATGCTCTATACGATTTCTCTGGTGATCGTGGCGATGATGTTCGGCGGCATCATGGAGCGAACCGGACAACTGCGCGTGTTGGCAGCCGGCATTCTGAAAAGAGCCCGCTCCACCGGCTCGCTGATTGCGTCGACTGCTCTGACGGGTATTGGAGCGAACATGCTGCTCTGCGATCAATATATGGCGATCGTCGTGACAGGACGAACCTACGCCGAAGAGTATCGAAACCGGGATCTGCATCCGAAAAACCTGTCTCGTGCCGTCGAGGATTCCGCCACTGTGACTGCTAACCTCGTTCCCTGGAACTCCGGCGGCGCATTCCAGGCTGCGACCCTTGGTGTCGCAACACTGGCTTATCTTCCCTTCAATTTCTTCTGCTGGCTGTCTCCCATCGTGACCATTCTGTTCGGTGTGTTCGGTTGGACCATCCATCGAACCGATAAGTCTGAGTCGGAGGCAACTCCGGCACAGCAACCCTCCGAGTCATAGAGAGCATCGCCGAGCCTGATCGTTTGATCTCGACGTCATGTGAAACGATCAGGCTCTTACTGTGTTGTTGAAAGCAGGCGGCATTCGGGTGCCGGCACCGATGAGTTCTCAAGAGTTCACGCCGGTTCTGGGGACGAGCGACACGTAGCCAACTTGCCTCTCTCTACCATTAAGTCGATCAATAATGTTATCGATAACAAATTAACTTGATGTTCGCGCCAACCTTCACGTACCATTCGTTTCAAGTTGCGGAATGTCCGGGCTTTGGGAGGAGCTGACGCCATCCGCAATCCGTGCCGGGCTGCATTTGATACCCAATAAAACGGCTGTCTTTTTTTGAAAGGCTTAAAGCCGTTGTCTGAGCGCAAATCCTCCCACCTGCATGCGTAGACATGTAGCAGCTAAAAAACTGTGACTGCCGGGAGGAGTGAGAGTGCCAACAGCAAACCCGATCATTTCAATGCGGGGAATTACCAAACGTTTCGGTGGCGTGACCGCGCTTCAGGATGTCGATCTTGATGTCTGTCCTGGCGAAGTTCTAGCCATTGTCGGCGATAACGGCGCTGGTAAATCTACGCTAATCAAGATCCTGACCGGTGTCTATCAGCCCACCGAGGGCACGGTTGAAATGGATGGTCAACCACTATCCATGAACAGCCATTCCGAAGCCATCGCGCTCGGCATCGATGCGGTCTACCAGACGCTTGCATTGGCCGATCATTTGGATCCTGCGGCCAATATGTTTCTTGGGTCGGAACTGACCAAGTCGTTCCTGGGTTTCAAGTATCTTGATAACGGAAAAATGCGGGTGGAAGCCGAACGTGTGCTTCTGGAGCGCCTCGGCGTGCGCCTCAAAAGCATGGATGTCCCGACCGAAAGCCTGTCCGGCGGCCAACGGCAGGCGGTCGCGATTGCCCGTGCGGTCTATCACTCGGACCTGCGCGTTTTGGTCATGGATGAACCGACGGCGGCTCTTGGTCCGCAGGAGACGGCGCGTACGCTGAAACTGATCGAAGTGCTGCGCAAGGAAGGCCTGGCCATCGTGCTGATCAGCCACTCGCTTGACGACGTCTTTGCTATTTCAGATCGCATTCAAGTCATGCGCCGGGGCCGGCGCGTCGATGTGGTTACCACCAGCCAATCGTCCCACCAGGAAGTCCTGGGTCTGATCGTGGGCGCGGCAGACGCCGCCTAAGGAGAAAATAAAGATGCCCGCAACCACCTCGAAAGGCCTGCAGGAACGGGTCGACCCCTATCTGGCGATCCTCGGACCGATGGTGATGATCCTCATGATTCTCGCCTTTATGGTCGTCGTCGAACCGACTCGCTATTTCCGCGCATCCAATTTGAATATTATCCTGCTGGAGGCGGCTCTTTACATGCCGATGGCTATGGCGATGACCTTTGTCATCACTCAGCGCGGCATCGATCTCTCGATTGGCTCAGTTGCGGCGTTGACCGGCATCATCGTGGCCTTCGCGATCAAGGAGTACGGTTTCCCGGCCTGGGTGGCTGTCTTGCTCGGGCTCGCGATCGGCAGTCTTTTCGGCCTGATCAACGGCTTGGTGATCACTAAGTTCCGGGTTCCGGACTTGATCGGCACGCTCGCAATGGACCTGGTTTACCGGGGTTTCGCCCTAGTGCTGGCCAAGGGACTGGTGTTGGCGCGTTTTCCTGATCTCATCACCGAAATCGGCCGAGGCCGCATACCCGGCTTTTTGCCGATCCCTGTGCTGATCGGCATCGCAACGCTCGTTATCGGTGCGTTCCTTCTGCGGCGCAGTCGGTTCGGGCGCTACTCCATCGCGATCGGTTCTAACCCGGAGGCGGCCGAGATGACCGGCATCGCGGTGAACCGCTACAAAGTCTATGCCTACGTCCTGATGGGCGCGATGGCCGGTCTTGCCGGTGTCATGCTCATGGGTAAGCTCAATGCTGTTCAGGCGACCTCAGCCCCCTACTTTAATCTCCATGTTATCGCGGCAGTTGTTGTAGGAGGCACTTCGCTCTTTGGCGGGCGGGCCTACATGCTGGGGTCTTTTGCCGGCGTTCTTCTGCTTTCGATGATGATCAACGCGCTTGTGACTCTGCGCATCGAATTCTTTTGGCAGTCGGTTGCGTCGGGCGTCGTGATTATCCTCTCTGTCGCCTTCTATACCTGGCTTCAAAAGAAAGACAGGGATGGCGCAAGAGGGCTACTGAGTAGCTTTGCGACCCCTGACAATGTCAAACTGGGGAAACTCGGCGGAGCAATTGCCCTTGGGATTGCGGTGCTCCTGGTCACGGGATCACTGCTTTCCACGGGATCGGTCCCCAGCGGTTGATGAGAGATACCGCTGGAGGGAAATTTCACTAAGTCTGGGAGGACAAAAAAATGAATAAGAAGCCATTGGGAATCCTCGGATCGACCGCCCTCGTTTGTGCGGCCTCCGTTATGTTTGCGGGCGCCGTCGTGGCCCAGGATCTGCCGCTGAAGGCTCTTCCGGGAGACGAGGGGCGCGACCACTGGCTGCCGGAACAGGTCAACGAGCCGGGCAAGCTCGAGGCTTTGCAGGCGGCAACCGGCGGTGAAGCCGTCAAGTTCTCCGGAACGTTGGAGAAGCCACTTCAGATCGCGTTGATTTATCCTTCAGCCGACGTCTCCGATTTTTGGGCACGCAATTATCTGGCGCTAACCAAACGGCTCGATCAGCTCGGCATCCCATACGAAACGACGGAGTTCGCGTCCCGTCAGATCGAACACTCGTTGCAGGCCACCTATGCCACCCAGGTCGAACAGGACGCCGATCTCTATGACTACGTCATCTTCGGTCCCTCGGAACTGGCGACCCAGGCCGACAACATCGAAAAGCTGGCCGAGAACGAAGGCTTCGTGACCTATGTCTGGGCCTTCCATACGCCGCTCAAGCATTTCAAAACGCAGCCTGCGGCCTGGTTTGATTTCTCATCGGCCTACGGCGCGCAAGTTATCTGCAGTTACATGTTGGATCGCTTGGGCAAAGATATCACTTACGCTATGAACCGGGGCATCCCCGGTGTAACGGACAATCAGCGGTCCGGTGACTTCAAGGACTGCGTCACCGAGAAGGGCAATTGGACTGTTGCCTATGAGCACTATGGCGAATACCGGCGCGAGGGCGGCTTCGACGGGACTAATCTTATGATCCAGGCCTATCCGGAAGCCAAAGTGATCCACAACGCGAACACCGCCATGGCGATGGGTTCCGTCGAGGCGCAAGTTGCCGCCGGTAAAGAGAAGGACATTTTTTCTACTGGATGGGGTGGAACCGGTCTCGAGCTGGATGCCATCCGGCGCGGCGAGTTGGACGCAACGCCGATGCGTATGGGGGACGATGTTGGTGCCGCTACGGCTGAAGCGATTAAGGCCGATCTGGAAGGCCGCGCGGAGGAATTACCTCTTGTCTTCCTTGGCCGCATTACGGTCGCGCACGATCAAATGAGCGCCGGAGAGATCGACAATCTCGAGAAAGAAGCATTCCGCTTTTCTGGGGTTGGTGCCCTCAAGCGTTGAGAGCTTGAACCCGAACAGCTTCAGGCAATTTTTGTCATCCAGCCCAGGCCGGCTTCCGTCGTGGTTGCCGGCCTGTACTCTGCGCCGACCGGTGCCGTGAAACCAAGTGCGCGGATGCTGCGCATGACGTGCCGGTAGTCGAGTTCGCTGTCGTCAGGTTCACTGCGGGTGGGAATCGCCGCGATCTGAATATGGCCGATGATCGGCATGAACTGCTCCAGGCGGCGGGTGATGTCTCCCTGCATGATTTGGATGTGATAGCAGTCAAACATCAGTTTTAAGTTTGCTGCGCCCACTGCCGCAATGATCTCCGCGGCCTGGTCTGCGTTGTTCAGAAAGTAACCGGGCGCGTCGTAGTGATTAAGGGGTTCGATGACGATGGTGATGCCGTGCTCCACCGCGCCCTTACAGGCGTAGTGCAGGTTTTCGACAAAGCTCCCGCGCGCAGCATCGCCTTGTGCGAACCCGGCCATGACGTGGATGTTGTGCGCGCCGATGGCCTGGGCGTAGGCGATGGCCTGGTCGATGAGCGCGCGGGCTTCCGCCTCTCGTCCCGGTATCGCGGCCACTCCATTATCGCCAGCTGCCAGGTTCCCGCGTTCCGTATTGATCCCGAGCATTGGTAAGCCGGTTTCTTCCAGCGCGGCCTTTACCTCCTCGACCGGCGTATCATAGGGACAGTGGCATTCCACGGCATCAAATCCTGCGCGAGCAGCTGCGCGAATGGCCTCGGGCAGGGAAAGCTCGGTCCAGAGAAAACCCAGGTTTGCTGAAAAGCCACTCATGAAGCCTAGTCCCAATCCACGTCAAATTTCTCTACGATCGCCGTGATCTGTTCCGCATTGAGCATCGCAGGATTTGCGCCGCGGGTCAGCAAGGCAAGCTTTGCCGTCTCTTCCAGTTCTTCGATGGCGTAGACGGCCGCCTCGAGGTCCTTCCCCGCTACGACTGGACCGTGGTTGGCGAGTACAACGGCGCTGCGCTTACCGGCCAGGCCGCGAATAGCATCGCCCATGGCGGGATCACCCGGCATGAAGTAGGGCAGTAGCTTGACCTTGCCTAGGCGCATGATCGAGTAGGCGGTCAAGGGGGGCAGCATGTTTTCCGGATCGATCTCCGGCATCAGAGATAGCGCAACGGAGTGACTTGAATGGAGGTGAACGACGGCGCCTGTCTTGGCTTGCCGGGTTTCGTAAAAAGCCGAGTGCAGCGGCATTTCTTTTGTCGGCTTGTCACCGTCGATCTGCCGGACATCGGTATCGAATAGGGAGAGGCGCGCAGGATCGAGAGATCCGAAGCTGCTGCCGGTCGGTGAAACGAGAAGACGGCCGTCAGAAAGCCGTGCCGAGATGTTGCCCGAGGAACCGCCGGTCAGGCCGCGCTCGAACATGGATTTCGCGAGCCGGCACATCTGCTCGCGGAGTTGAGCTTCCTCGCTCATTGCGCGTCCAGCATCTGAAGGGCGCGGACAAAGAAATCTTCCTGCCCGAAGTTACCTGATTTCAGGGTGAGAGCGATGTCCTGACCTGCGCTGCCGCACCAGGTCCAGGGCACGCCGGGCGCGATCTCGGGCCCAATCGTCATCTGCTTGACCCCGAGCGCGTTGGTCACCGCGCCGGAGGTCTCGCCGCCAGCCACCACGAAGCGTTGAACACCGGCATCTCGGGCCTGCACTGCCAATTCGGCAAGCGCATCCTCGACCAGTTTTCCAGCTTTCTCCACACCCAGTTTGGCTTGCGCCGCGGCGACTTCGGCAGGTTCAGCGGTGGCGTAGATGATCTTGGGGGCCACGGCCGATTGCTGCGCGAGCCAATCGCGAGCCGCTTGAATGCCCTCGCCGGCCAAAACCAGAGGATCGAGCTTGAAGGCATTTGCCTGTGCGGCAAAAGCGGCCACCTGCTTGCGGGTCATGGCGGAACAACTGCCCGAAAGAACGATTTGTCCCGGCGCCAGGGGAGGCCTGACCGGCTTTGGCGCGTCTGCCGAGAGCACGCCGTCCTCCATGTAGAGCGCGGGCAGGGGCATGGCGACCGCGCTGCCACCGGTCATCAAAGGCATGTCGCGGCAGGCCTGCGCGATAGTCGTCAGATCGGCGTTCGCGACCGCATCGACCACAACATGGGCAACGCCTTCCCGACGTAATGCTTCAAGCCGGTTTTGCAAAGCCGGTACACCTTGATCCACGACCAGCCGGTTTGCGAGCCCCACCTTGCGAGTCACCTGCGGTTCCAACAGGCGCATCAGATTGGAATCGCGCATTGGCGTCAAGGGATGGTCCCTCATCGGGCTTTCGTGCAGAGGCTGTTCTCCGACGAAGAGATTGCCCATGAAGATGCTGCGGCCGTTCTCCGGAAAGGCGGGACAGTAGATCGTCTGGTCGCTGTTCAGCTTCGCCATGAGCGCCTCGGCAACCGGGCCGATATTGCCTTTCGCGGTGCTGTCGAAGGTAGAGCAGTATTTCCAGAAAAAACGCTCTGCACCCGCGGCCTGCAGCCAAGCAAGCGCCGCCTCGGTCTCGGCGATTGCTTCTTCGACAGGGGAGGTACGACACTTGAGAGCGATCACCTCAAAGCTGGAGAGCTCCAGCTCGCCGGGCGCGGTCTCCGGTACGCCCAGTCGAAGGGAAACCCGAACGCCGCTTCGTGCCAATAAACCGGCAAGATCGGTGGCGCCGGTGAAGTCATCTGCGATACAGCCAAGAACAACAGCCATGATCTCTACTCTCCGATCGAACCCGGCAACGCAATGCCACCCTTGGCCGCGTAGACCTTGGCGACCGCTGAGTCATCCTCACGCCCATAGCCTGCAGTCTGGGCTTCCTTGAAGAGAGATAGCGCCGTCTCTGAAAGGGGGAGGGGGAAGTCCGCGGCGCGCCCCTCAGAGGTCACGATCCCCATGTCTTTCACGAAGATATCGACTGCTGACTTCGGAGCGTAATCGCCGTCGACAACGTGCCGCCCGCGATTCTCGAACATCCAGGAATTCCCCGCGCATTCGATGATGACCTCGTAGAGCATTTTTGCATCCAGGCCGGATTTGATCCCCATTGTGAGGGCTTCGCCCATGGCCGCGATATGCACGCCTGCCAGAAGCTGATTGATCATCTTGACCCGGGAGCCAGTGCCGGCTTCGTCGCCGAGCTGGAAGATCTTGCTGGCGATGGCGTCGAGGGCCGGTCCGGCCCGATCGAAGGCGGTTTCGGCCCCGGAAGCCATGATGGTCATTTCGCCGGCAAGCGCCTTCGCGGCCCCTCCGGAGACCGGCGCATCAATGACCTGCATGCCCGCGGCAGTCAGTCGCGCGGCGACCTCGAGTGTGAAAGATGGTGGCATGGTCACGCAGAGCACAAAGGTCGTTCCGGGCGCTGCCGCGGCCACGGCGCCATTCTCCCCGAACAGAACCTGCTCGGTTTGTTCAGCGTTCACGACGAACACAAAGATGATGTCAGCTCCTGCGGCGGCTCCCGAAGGCGTGGAGCTGGTCTGGCCACCTTCTTTTCTGAAGTCGTTGAGGACAGTCTCGCGGATATCTACGCCCGCCGTGGGGAAACCTGCGCGCAGCAGGGACACAGCCGCGCCCCAGCCCATTGAGCCCAAACCGATAACCGCTGTCGTTAAGCTCATGGTCGCGCCTTTTTAATAAGAGTCTGGACATCTGGTATCGATACCGGTATCGGTACCAGATGTCGCTGGTTTTAGGTAAAGGAACCCGGAAAGTCAATCAGCTATTGAGATCGCGGGGTGCGTTTCGAAGCTTCAAGTGATCAAACCATCAGGACCGACAGCCTTGAGAAGCAAACCAACCCTGGTTGAAGTCGCTGCGCTGGCAGGGGTCAGCAAGATGACGGCATCGCGTGCCTTGCGTGGCGCCGCGGATGTCTCGGAGAAGAACGTAGAAAAGGTTTTGCGGGCGTCCGAGGAAATCGGCTACGTGACCAACCACCTTGCCACGTCTCTATCATCGCGCACCACGAACCTGATCGGCGTGATCGTGCCAAGTCTCTCCAATGTTGTCTTCGCCGAGGTGCTTGCGGGGATCTCGGATTCCATTCACGAGAGCGGCAAGCAACCGGTATTCGGGGTTTCCAACTACGATTCCGAGGTCGAAAAGGGCATTATCCGCGACATGCTCTCCTGGCGACCTTCTGGCATCATTGTCACCGGCCTTGAACAAACCGATCAATCCAAGAAATTGCTCGAAGGTGCCGGTATTCCTGTCGCGCAGATCATGGATGTGGATGGCGACCTTATCGACATTAATGTCGGTCTCTCGCACATCGATGCGGGCCGTGACATGGCGCGGGCGCTGATCGATCGCGGGCGATCTAAATTCGCCTACATCGGCAGTGCATTGGATAAAGACATCCGGGCCCGAAAGCGCATGAAAGGCTTTAAAGAGGAACTACGCAACGCGGGGCTGGAATTGATCAGTACGCGTACCGACGCAGACTTTTCGTCACTTGCCTTGGGGCGGCAGATGACAGCGGAGATGCTGGCATCCGGCTGTGAAATCGACTGCATTTACTATTCCAACGACGATCTGGCCGCTGGGGGGCTATTCGCCGCCATGGCGGCTGGCCTCGAGGTTCCCAAGCAGCTCCTGATCGCAGGCTTCAATGGTCTCGAGTTTCTCGAAGGCTTACCGGTCCGCCTGGCCACGACGCGCTCGCCACGGCGCAAGATAGGTTCCGAAGTCACGCGGGTTCTGCTTGAGGCCATGGAACGGTCTCTCACACCCGATGAACGAAGGCTCATCTTCCGGCCTGAGATCGATCTGGGAGACGCTGCTGCTTAGAAAAAAAGCGCCGTGATTTGTCTGGCGGTAAAGGCCCAGAGATCACTATGCTGTCGATTCTCCAGACATACCCGCCCCTGCACGGGGCTTAGATCATCAAGGAACGATAAGGCATGGCGGCACTTGAGCTTATCATTGGAAACAAAAACTACTCTTCCTGGTCCTTTCGGCCCTGGATCGCCATGAAGGTGAAGGCCATCGAGTTTAAAGAGACCCTCAGTCTTTTTGACGAAGCGACCGATCAGGCGCATTTCCTCGAGTTCTCGCCGACCAAAAAAGTCCCTGTTTTGAAGGATGGCGACCATACGATCTGGGAATCGATGGCGATTCTTGAGTATCTGGCGGATCTTTTTCCTGACCGCGGTTTTTGGCCGGAAGACCGGATGACCCGGGCGCATGCGCGCTCGATTTCAAATGAAATGCATGCAGGCTTTGGGCCGCTGCGCAGTGAATGTTCCATGAATATGCGCCGTGAGGTGCGGGCGATCGAGGTTTCGGACGGGGTGCGCAAGGATGTCGCGCGGATCGAGGCCATTTGGGAAGGCTGCCTGAAAAGCTACGGCGGTCCCTTCCTTTTCGGTGAGTTCAGCAATGCGGATGCCATGTTTGCGCCGGTCGTAAACCGGCTCGACCGTTACGAGCTCAGCCGGACGCCCGCCGTCCTGGAGTATTCGAAGGCCATGACTGCGCTGCCCGCGTGGCAGGAATGGGAAGCCGCAGGGAAAGCGGAGCCCTGGATTGTGGAGGCGGATGAAGCCTAGTTAAGCGCGATATCGCGCAGTTTGTTCAATATCGGCAGGACCTTTCATGGAATTCGAAGAGTTGAAGCATGCGCTATCGGATATATCCGAGGCGGCAAATCAGGACGCTGTTCTCACGCTGGACTCGGGCCTGCCAGGCCCGACGGCCTCGGTTGTCGCCCTGACACACGGCAACGAGGTCACAGGCGTCGTAACGGCGCAGCGGGTCTTGCAGGGCTTGCGGGATGGAGCGCTGAAGCAGCGGTCCGGCCGGCTGCAGATTGTACTCGCCAACTATGAGATTCTGCAGGAAGCCGACGATTTTGATGATCTCGTGCGCTTCAAGTTCGAAGACATGAACCGGATCTGGGCGAAGCCCGGTGGCAGCGAACATGAGCATCTCGCGAAAGAGCGCATACGCCCCTACATCGAGCAGTCCGATCACGTCATTGATCTCCACTCGACGAATCGGGCCTCAACGGCCATTGGCATCCTGATGGGATATGAGGCCGGACGGATTGAAGCGATGCGACGCCATCTCGATACGCCCTATGTGCTACTCGAGGCCGAGAAGTTTCTCAATGGCATGTCATTGGTTGAATTTCATCAGAATACCCGCAAAAGCGGGCTGTCCCTGGTGATCGAGGCCGGTCAGCATTTTGACTTTACGACGATTGAGACCAACGTTGAGAACACCGTCAACCTGCTGAAACACCTTGATATCCTTGAGGGAAATCCAACAGATTTGACGGAGCAGCCTAAAGTCTTGAAGGTCTATGCGTCAGGCATCGCAAAGACTGCCGGCAAGGCAATTTCCTGGAAATACAGCGACAATCCAGAGGGCTTTGATTTCGTCGAAAGCGGGACTCATATCTGCGATCTCAATGGTGAAGCCGTGGTTGTGGATCGGGACACCTATATCGTGATGCAACAGGTCGAAGCTCTGCATGCCGGCAAGGAGATGTATTACCTTGCGGCGGAGGTTTAGCCGTCTTCGAAAGCCTGTCTAAAGCCTCTTTAGATACCCGACGGATTTTCCTGCGTTTACAGCCGTCCGGTCAGGCGCTAAAAGCCGGGACTGAAGAGATTTGCGATCCCTGTTTTAGTTTTCTTGCCCGGTCTTGGGGCGGCTCGGGAAATCCCTCCCCTGTGATCTGAAACACGGCATCCAGCGCCGCATTGGAGTGACCCAGTGGTCAAGGCTATACCTTTCATCGACCTGGCCGCGCAGCGCGACCGCCTCCAGCCAAATCTGGACCAGGCCATTGGCCGCGTGCTTGAGCACGGCCAGTACATTCTGGGCCCGGAGGTGCGCGAGCTGGAGAGCCGCCTGGCGGACTTCAGCGGCGCACGTCATGCCGTAGCCTGCGGCAATGGCACTGACGCAATCATGTTGGCGCTCATGGCTGAGGGCATAGGCCCCGGGGATGCGGTCTTCGCGCCCGCCTTTACGTTCGTTGCCACCGCGGAGGCGCCTGCCATCCTGGGCGCCAGGGTTGTTCTGGTCGATATCGACGAGGCCAGCTTCAACATCGATCCGGCCAGTCTGGAGCAAGCCATAGCGGGCCTGCGCGGCACCGACCTTAAGCCGCGCGCGATTATCGCTGTTGATCTCTTCGGACAGCCGGCAAACTACAACCTTCTGAAAGAGATCGCTGACAAACATGGTCTTGTTTTGATTGCGGACGCGGCGCAAAGCTTCGGCGCAACCCGCGATGGCAGCCCGGTGGGCAGTCTCGGCGACTACACGACCACGAGCTTCTTTCCGGCCAAACCCCTGGGCTGCTACGGCGACGGCGGCGCCGTTTTTACCGACGATGACCGTCGCGCGGAACTGCTGAAATCTCTGCGTGTTCATGGCGAGGGCCGGGATCGCTATGAAAACGTCCGGATCGGCCTGAATAGTCGCTTGGATAGCATCCAGGCGGCGGTTTTGTTGGAAAAGCTGACGATCTTTCCGGACGAGTTGGTCAAGCGCCAAGCTGTTGCCGATCGTTATGAGAGGGGTCTGGGTCAGGTCTGTAAGACCCCGCGACTTGCGCAAAATGCGACCTCATCCTGGGCACAGTACACGCTTGTGGTCGAGAACCGTGAAGCGGTGCGCAGCCACTGTTCGGAAAACGGTGTTCCGACCGCGGTCTATTATCCCATTACGCTTGACCGGCAAACGGGCTACCGAGACTCTATTGTCGGCGCTGGCGGTCTCCATGTCTCTCATTCCTTGAGCGAACGGGTCGTGAGTCTCCCCATGCATCCTTATCTGGAGCCTGAGTTGCAGGACCGGATCATCGACTGCGTTGCGGCGGCGGTGTCAGCTTCATAGCGGCCGAAATCATCGCTTGCCGGAGACTTCGGCGTAATTTTGGAGGATTTCATGCTCGCGGATCTTACGATTGACGCTCTGCATAAGGAATCTTAACCACTTGCGTGCCAAGAATTCGTCGTCCCTTTCTGCCTGTTCGCTCAGCAACAGTCTCTTGTCCTATTTTGGGCGCGACAAAGGCAGGATGAGCGTTTAAGTTCTTGCGAAAATTACCCCTCCACCCGTTAAGCAGTTGTCTGGTATGAAATTTCTTGTCACTGGCCATGCTGGCTTCATCGGAAACCATGTCGCGATCCAGTTGCTCGAGCGCGGCGATGAAGTCGTTGGCCTCGATAATTTAAATCCTTACTACGATGTGAAGCTGAAGCAGGCCCGGCTGGACAGGCTGACGTCTTACAAGGGCTTCACGCATTGCAAGCTGGACCTGGAAGATACCGCCGGCGTTGCTGAGCTTTTCAGCAGCCATAAACCTGATAAGGCGATCCATCTGGCGGCACAGGCCGGGGTTCGCTACAGCCTCGAAAACCCGCGCAGCTACATCGACAGCAATATCGTGGGCTTTTTGAATATCCTGGAAGGCTGCCGGCACAATGGCGTCAAGCACCTGGTGTATGCCTCATCAAGCTCGGTTTATGGCGCCAACGGCAACGCGCCCTTCTCGGTTCATCACAATGTCGACCATCCTTTAAGCCTCTATGCCGCAAGCAAGAAATCCAACGAGATGATGGCCCATACCTACAGCCATCTTTTCGGCCTTCCGGCGACGGGTTTGCGTTTCTTCACGGTTTACGGACCTTGGGGACGGCCCGACATGGCGTTGTTCCTTTTCACCAAGGCTATTCTGGAGGGACGCCCGATCGACGTCTTTAACCGCGGTCAGATGCAGCGTGATTTCACCTTTGTCGACGATATCGTTGAGGGTGTGATTGCCTGTGCCGACAACGTGGCAAAGGTGAATGAGGACTGGAGCGCTGAGTCTCCCGACCCGGGAACCAGTGGTGTCGGCCCTTACAGAGTCTACAACATTGGCAACAGTCAGCCGGTCGAGCTGATGCGCTACATCGAAGTGCTTGAGCAGTGCCTCGGAAAAACTGCCGAGAAGAACATGCTGCCCATGCAGCCGGGTGATGTGCCCGCAACCTGGGCGGATGTGTCGGACCTGAAGCGGGATGTTGGTTACCAGCCAGCCACGACGGTTGAGACCGGTGTTGCACGCTTCGTCGACTGGTACCGGGACTTCTACAAGGCCTGATATACCCCAAGTTCTAACGCTCGGCGGTTGCCAGTCTTTCATCACGGAGGCGGGCGGCCTCGCTGCGCCGTGAAATTATCGAAGCGACAAGCACCCCTGTGGCAACCAAACCGACCAGGATGGTCGAAACTGCATTGATTTCGGGCGTGACGCCCAGGCGAACCTGACTATAGATCTTCATGGGCAGGGTGGTGGCGCCTGGACCTGTTGTAAAGCTGGCAATCACGAGGTCATCAAGCGAGAGGGTGAAAGACAGCAGCCAGCCGGACACCACTGCCGGCAGGATGATCGGCAAGGTAATCGCAAAGAAGGTCTTGCCGGGCGGGCACCCAAGATCCATCGCCGCTTCCTCGATGGAATGATCGAAAGTAGCCAGCCGCGACTGCACCACAACCGCCACATAACACATGGAAAAGGTGATGTGCGCGATCGTGACAGTTGCGAAACCGCGATCCCAGGAAATGGCCACAAACATCAGCAGCAGCGAGAGTCCTGTGATGACTTCAGGCATTACCAGCGGCGCATAGATCATGCCCGAAAAGAGCGTGCGACCGCGGAATTTTCCAAAGCGTGTGAGCATGACGCCCGACATCGTGCCCAGCAGCGTCGCGACCGTCGAAGAGACAAACGCGACTTTCAAGGTCACCCAGGCAGCATTCAGGAGTCCCTGGTTGTTGAAAAGCTCGACATACCATTTGGTCGAGAATCCGCCCCAGACCGTGACCAGTTTCGATTCGTTGAAGCTGAATAGCACCAGCAGAATAATCGGCAGATAGAGGAAGCTGAAGCCGACGACCAGCGCGGACCAGGTAAACCAGCTTAGTCCCTTATTCATGGCAAGCCCCCTCCATTGCGGCGAGGCGCATGGATCCGGGGCGGATAAATCTGGGGCAGGAGGAGTTGAGGCTTGTCATATCAGGCCGCCTTGTCCTTCTCCTGCATCTTCTGGAACGCGACAATCGGCACGACCAGGATCAGCAGCAGCACGACGGCGACTGCTGAAGACAATGGCCAATCGCGGTTTGAGAAGAACTCGGCCCAGAGTGTCTTGCCGATCATCAGAGTTCCCGAGCCGCCAAGCAGATCAGGTATCACGAATTCTCCAAGCGCCGGGATAAAAACCAGGAAACAGCCGGCGACGACACCGTAGATCGAAATAGGGAAGGTGATTTGCCAAAAGGCTTTTATCGGCCGGCAACCTAGATCCGCCGCCGCTTCCAACAAGCTGTCATCCATCTTCTCCAGGCTAGCGTAGAGCGGCAGAACCATGAAGGGCAGGTAGGAGTAGATGATTCCGATGTAGACCGCCATATCGGTGTTCATTATCACCAGGGGCTGATCGATAACGCCAAGGTTCAGCAGCAGGAGGTTGAGCAGACCTTCCTTTTTCAGGATGCCGATCCAGGCATAAACCCGGATCAGGAAAGACGTCCAGAAAGGCAGGATAACCAGCATCAACAGGGCGAGACGCCAGTGCCGTGGCGCGCGGGTCATGCCGTATGCCAGTGGATAACCGACCAAAAGCGTGAGAAAGGTCGAAATTCCCGCGATCTTGACGCTGTTAAGGTAAGCACGCCAGTAAAGGTCGTCTTCGAAAAGCAGCTGGTAGTTTTCGAGGTTCAGCCTGATCTGGATGAAGACGTCGTCCACCCACTCGAAGAGAGCCGTATAGGGCGGCTGTGCGATTGCATACTCGGAGAAGCTGATTTTCAAGACGATCAGAAAGGGCGCGAGAAAAAAGAGCAGCAGCCACAAATAGGGTGTGGCTATCAGTATCCCTCTCGCACTCAGGCCGCTGCGGGTGATGGCCTGAGTGACCCAGCGATAAGGCGGCAAAAGCAGCAATCTCTTGTGGAGTTCTTCAAGACTGCCCGCAGGCCCTTGAGCCGAGCGGGAGTCCAGGTATTCGACCGCCGGGATATCTGTGTCTCTGGACTTTTGATTCATGATCCGCTCATTGTCCCAGCACGATGCCGGCGTCCGGCGTCCAGGTCAGATAGACACGATCTTCCCAGGTGATCGGCTGTTCTGTATCTCTCGTCCGGTTGGTCTTTGCGGTGGTGATCATAGCGCCGCTGTCGAGTTTCACATGATAGATCGAGAGATTGCCGAGATAGCCGATGTCCCAGACCTCACCGACCATGCAGTTGCTGCTGGTATCAGCCGGTGCCTCCATCGAGATCACCAGTTTTTCGGGGCGCAGGGCGATCCAGACGGCCGCGCCAACCGGTGCGTCAAGTGCGTGGCGCGCCCGTATGCTGCAGCCCGATTCTTCGCTGGCGATTGACAGATGACCTTCGCCGACTTCCGCAACCCGGCCTTCGACGATGTTTACCTCGCCGATGAAGCCGGCCACGTATCGTGAATTGGGGTACTCGTAGATCTCGGTGGGAGTTGCGACCTGCACGATCCGGCCGTGATCCATAACCGCGATCCGTGTCGATACGGTCATGGCTTCCTCCTGGTCATGCGTGACGATGACGAAGGTGATACCGAGCTTTTCCTGAATGTTCATCAGTTCGAACTGGGTCTGAGCGCGCAGTTTCTTGTCGAGCGCGCCCAGAGGCTCGTCAAGCAGGAGCATCTTGGGTTTCTTCACCAGCGCCCGTGCCAGAGCAACGCGTTGTCGCTGGCCGCCTGAGAGTTGATGTGGTTTGCGTTTCGCAAAGGCACCGAGTTCGACAAGCTCGATGACCTCCTCGACCCGTTGCGCGATCTCCGCGCTGGGAATTTTGTCCTGCTTCAGGCCGAAGGCGATGTTGCGTTCGACGGACATGTGAGGAAAGAGCGCATAGGACTGGAACATCATGTTGACCGGCCGGCGGTACGGCGGCACGCCCGACATGTCCGAGCCTTCGAGTAGAATCTGCCCCTGGCTCGGTTGTTCAAACCCGGCCAGCATGCGCAAGAGAGTGGTTTTGCCGCAACCAGACGGACCGAGGAGGGAAAAGAACTCGCCTTTGTAGATATCGAGCGAGATGTTATCTACGGCCGTGAATTCACCGAAGCGTTTGCTGACTCCAACCAGCTGGACATGCGGCTTTTCCTGCGGATCATTCCAAGGCTCCCATTTCTTTCGAGCCTCTTGTCCGGATACGGCCATCGCCTCAATCCCCCTGTCTTTACTGATATCCACCGCGTTTGGTGAAATCCGCCGCCTTGCCCCTTGCGATCAGATCGCATTCGTCGGCTGCGCCCCGCCCGAACTTTGAAACAACGGTCCGGGCTGGGGCTCAGGGACCTTACTGGCCGCTTTTGACCTTGGTCCAGAGGCGGGTCACCTTACGCTGAACTCTTGGAGGGTAGGGGGTGGTGGTGTAGAGCGTTTCTAACGCTGCTTCAGAGGGATAAATCGCCGGATCACCGATGACATCCGGCTCTAAAAGCGCTTGAGATGCTTCATTGCCGTTTGCGTAATAGACGTAATTCGAAGCTTTCGCCATAACATCGGCGCGCATGATGTAGTCGATGAAGATGTGCGCGTTCTCGACGTTTTTCGCGTCCTTGGGGATGGCCATCTGGTCAAACCACATCAAGGCACCTTCAATCGGAGTGGAATAGTTTACAGTGACTCCATTGTCAGCCTCGGCAGCCCGGTCGCGCGCCTGGAGCACATCTCCGGACCATCCAACAGCTATGCAGATATCACCGTTTGCCAGTGCGTTGATGTATTCCGAAGAGTGGAACTTCTGGATGTACGGACGGATAGACATCAAGAGATCCTCAGCCTTCGCGATGACTTTCGGGTCGTGACTGTCCGGGTCCTCTCCAAGGTAATTCAGGGCCGCAGGGATCATCTCGTCGGAGGCATCCAGCATGAAAACGCCACAGTCGGCGAACTTCGATAGAATCTCTGGATCGAAGATCAGCTTCCAAGAATCGACTGGCGCATCCGCCATGCGCTCCTTGACCTGGTCCACGTTGTAACCAATGCCGGTTGTGCCCCACATGTAGTTGATCGAATGCGCGTTTTCAGGATCGTAGGTTGCTGTCCTCTCGCTGACCACGCTCCACATATTGCCGAGGTTGGAAAGTTTAGACTTATCAAGTGGTTGGAAGACGCCTGCTTGGATCTGGCGAGAGAGAAACGTACCACTGGGAACAACGACATCGTACCCTGTGCCGCCCGCCAGCAGTTTGGTCTCCAGGATATCATTCGAGTCGAAGACGTCGTAGACGACCTTTATCCCCGTTTCCTTCTCGAAGTCCTGAAGAATGGTCTCATCTATGTAGTCCGACCAGTTATACACGTTCACCACGCCGTCCGCGCTCCAGCCCGGTGCAGCCGTACCTGCCAGCAAGACCGCGGCCAGCGCTGACTTTGCTAAGAATTTCATACATCGTCTCCCAGTATCATTGAGCTTTTGGACTAGCAGCCTAGTTCAGGGGTGTCTACCGCACTTACACCGATTTCAGGACGGGCACGCGTTCCTGTCAATCATTGAGGCTAAATCCAGAGAATCCATGAGAGAATCTGTCGATTATTTGATTAAACTAAAACAAAATACGACATTTCCGCTCATCGGTCTCCCGTGCTAGTCTTAGTGCACGAACACAAATTGGTCACATCCAGACGGGTTTGCTTGCTTGTAGGGGTGAGGTATTGCTCCTAGGTGTTTCAGGTAGAAAAGTCGGTGTTTAAGCCGGAACCAAGCAGCGGATACGGACGGGGATGTTGAATCAAAGTATAGACGGGCGACAAATTTAGGTCTTCAAGACCGATAGTCGAGAATTGCAATATGATTCGTCCTTGGGCCGTTATGGGGCCGGTTTTCCTGCTGATATCCGGTTGTGCTCAGTTTGATCGGCAGGGTCCGGATCCGGAAGAAGTGCAAGCTTCGATCGAGTCCGATTCGACCGTGCCTATTGACCTGACTGAACCGGACGCAATGGAGCAGGCTCTTGTGACCCAGGAGCAGCCGCCGTTGCCGCGTCGTAAGCCCGAGACCCAACCTGCAGCTCCTCCGGCACCTGAAACGGTGGAGGAGGCCGATCCTGATATGTTGATCGGACTGGACTTTACGGTGACGCGGGCACTGCTTGGCGAGCCTGCTCAACAGACCGAGCAGTCGCCGGCTAAGATTTGGACCTACAAGGGTCAGGAATGCATGTTGAACGTGTTTTTCTATCCCAGCGTGGAGGGCGGCGCATTTCGGCTTCTGACCTATGAGGCGGAAGGCGGTGAGGCGCCATCAGAGGAGGTCGCAGCAGACACGGATGCGGCAGCATCGCCGGCAGCGCAGACCACCGGTGAGGGGCAGGGCACAGAGGAGCAATCTGCGGAGGAGGTCTCTGCCTTCACTGCGACATGTTTCACTGCTTTGCTGCGTGAAGCCGAGCAAGAGCGTGAGTCAGAGCGTTTGAAGCAGGCACAGAGATCTTCGGAAAGCGGTCAATCACTAAACAAGGAGCCGCCACTGGCGGAATAGTAAATGGGGCAACCAATGGTTATTGAGGCAACTTACCCAAGAGTTGTCATCGTGGACGACGACGACTTGTTTCGTGAGTCCCTGGGATTGAATCTTGCGGAAGAAGGCTACGAAGTCGTTGATTTTCCGAGCGGCGATTCCGCTTTGAATTATCTGCTTAACGAGGAAGCGGCTGATGCGATCCTGCTGGATTGGCGTATGCCGGGTCTGGACGGTCTTGCGGTTTTGCGGCGGCTCCGAGAGGCACGCCTTGAAACACCGGTAATCTTCCTAACCATGCTGAGTGACGAGATTTACGAAGAGGCCGCTCTGAAATGGGGGGCTGTCGACTTTATTGATAAGTCCCGGCGTCTGCCGATTATCTTGCAGCGCCTCAAAATCATTACGGAGGGCGCAAAACCAACAGCTATTCCGGGCGGAACCGACGCCGACGGGGGCGCGGCAGGCTTCAAACGCGGGCCGCTGGAGCTCCGCGACGATATTAACCGCGCTTTCTGGAACGATCACCAGATCGATCTGACGCTGACGGAATTCGCAATCGTGCGTTTTTTGGCAACGCAAGCCGGCGGCGATGTGTCGTACCGCCAGATTTACGACATTGTCCACGGCAAAGATTTCGTCGCCGGCTACGGAACGGATGGCTTTAGAGCGAATGTCCGCTCCTTCATCAAACGGATTCGTAAGAAGTTCCGCGACGTCGACGATGGCTTCGACAGGATTGAGAATTATCCTGGGTTTGGCTACCGCTGGCGTGATGAGGAAGGCGAGACCACCTCTGGGGTTTACGGGGCCGGCTGATCATGGCGCGGGTGGAAGAGGCGCCCATGCTGCCGGGCGTCACGTCAAAGAGACCTTCGTCGCTGTGGCGCCTGTTCCATTCGATCGTTGGCAAATTCATTTTGCTGCTTATTGTCTTCATCACCGTTCCTGTGATGCTCTATTCCGAATTTCGGCAGGCGGATCAGGATCGGCAGACACTGATCCTTAAAAGTGTACGCGAGCAGGGCCGCATCATCGCGGAGAGCCTGCGGCCACTCATCGAGAGAGAAGGGCCGTCGCCCCTGCCGGCCCTCAACAGCGAGGTTAAGCGATATGCGACCTCGCAGAGCGGGGTGAAGGTGCTGTTTCGCCCCGCTGAGGAAGCGCGTGCCCAGGCTTTCTACTTTGTGGCCGCCGAGCCGACACTGGCCGCGGCCGAGTTGGCAAGGGAGCGAGACAGCCTCGTTGAACGCGGTGTGTTTGATAATCTGGTGCAGAGTTGCCAGGTCGAATCGCCCATCGCTTTGCGACATCAGCGGCCAAGCGGCAAGGAAGAGCTGCTGACATCGATCACAGCCATCACCACTAATGCAGGCTGCTGGGCGATTATCACGACCCACTCAACCGGCGAGTTTTTGGGAACTTCAATCGGTCAGCCTTACTGGAAGACGCTGGAAGTCCGGCTCGCCGGCATCATCTATCTCGTTATGGCCGCCATGACTATCGGCCTGTTTTTCAGTATTTGGCGCGGTTTGATGAGTTTCCGGGATCTCGCGCGCGATATTCGAATTGGGCGCTTGGAGGGGGCGAACTTTTCCGTCCAGAACAAGGTGCCTGAACTCACTTTGGTTGCCGAAGAATTCGACCGGATGACGTCCTCGCTTCAAAACTCCGCTGATAGCATCAGGCTCGCGGCCGAGGACAACGCTCACGCCTTCAAGACGCCGATTGCCATTATGCGTCAGTCACTTGAGCCCCTAAAACGTATCGTTCCGCCTGATAACCCCAGAGGCCAGCGCGCATTGGATGTCATTGAGGAATCGGTTGACCGGCTCGATCATCTGGTCGCCAGCGCCCGGCGACTTGACCAGGCAACGGCGGAACTCTTGGATCCCCCGCGTCACGCAGTCGACCTCTCTCAATTGGTCGAGCGCATGCTTGCGGCCTATGTCAACACATTCGACAGCCGCAGCATCGTGCTGGAGATGAAGATCGCCAAAGGCGTGATTGTGCGCGCAGGCGAGGACCTGTTGGAGACGGTGATCGAGAACGTGATCGACAATGCAATCGAAGCCTCACCGCGCGGCACGACTGTGATCGTCGAGCTTGATCGGGAGCAATCCTGGGGCCGCCTGACCGTGAGCGATCGGGGGCCGGGCGTACCTTCAGGAGATCTGGAACGGATTTTCGAACGATACGTATCGCTGCGTCCACAGCAGCTACCGCCGCCGGCGAGCTCAAGTAGTGCAACCGGAGTGAGTAGGAATTCAACCCTGGGCGCGGAGGAACAAAGCCCGCATTTGGGAATCGGTTTGTGGATTGTCCGCCGTAATCTGCAGGCGATCGGGGGCGATGTGCGCGCGGAAAACCGCAAGGATGGCGGCCTTTCCATGATTTTGCGCTTACCCGTTGCGGGCTAACGCTGCTCGCCGGATACCTCCCGGGCGTTAAGGTTTTGTTAACGATAATTAACCCGTGTGCCAGCTCTGACACAGCTTGTGGGTAGAGGGTGACACACAATTCGCACACCTATCAATTTGTGGCGAGGCTAGAGTTCATACACGGAGTCGGAAACGCTTCCGACAGGTAACCTGATGTAGGGATTTTAGTCAGCATGACGCTCGCATTCGTAGAAGCCATCAACGCAGAAACCGTAGATTTCACTGGTTACGATTATCAGGGAACCGGGCTGTTTCTTTGCGATCTCGAGGCTACTTTGCGTCGTCTGCGGGGGATTCGGCTGCGTTTGACACTGTCACGAATCGATTTCCCACTGGGACAGGAAGCCGCATTGGAACTTGCCACAGCGATTGACGATCATTCGGTGATCGCCGGCTATGACGCGAGCGGACGCCTGCTGATCCTCTACCTCGGTCCTCGGCCGGAAGGTCCAAGGGGCGACGCGGTTGCCTTCACAACCATCATGTCGAAGCTGCGCGCAGCGCTTGATCGGGAAGGCCATGTCGGCATCGAGGGCGGGCGTATCGAGACCCTTCATGGCTGGTCAGACGCGCTGGCAGACTCCAAGTCGATGCTGCGGGAACTTGACCAGGTTCCGGCCATTCCACTTGCAGCCGTTATCGCTCACGCTGCCTAACGTTTCGTCTGCACGTTCCATCCGCTCATCACAGTATTGTATTACTGCGCCGGAACCGCTTCCGGACGGGAAATGCCGCGTTCCAGAGCTGGATAAGCGATCCCGAGTGTCACTGCCCGCGCCACCATGAAAATCATCAGAGACAGCCATAGGCCGTGGTTCCCGAGTACCGGAACCAGGACGTAACAGGCGAGACCAAAGACCACTAGCGAAACGACCATCGCATTGCGCATGGCGGCTGTCCGGGTTGCACCGATAAAGAGACCATCCAGAAGAAAGCTCGGTGCAGAGAGAAATGGCGAGACGATCATCCACGGCAGGAACACAACGGCAGCTTGGAGAACTTCCTCGATGTTCGTGAAGAGCGCGATGATCTCGGTGCCGAATACGGCATAGGCAATGGAGATGGCCAGCGTACTCGCGATTGTGAGGTAGGTGGCGGAGCGGACAACGCGCCGGAAAGCGGAACGGTCTCTGGCACCGACCGCGCCGCCTCCCAGAATCTCCGCGGCGTGAGCAAAGCCGTCCAAGCCGTGAGACAAAAAGTGCTGCAGGTTGATCAGGATGGCGTTCGCCGCTAACAGCGCATCGCTCATTGCGGCGCCCTGGGCGGTAAAGCTGCTGGTTGCCGCAATCAGGCAAAGGTTCCGGATGAAGATATCGAGATTGACCCGGAACAGGGCCAGAAGGCGGTCGCGCCGCAAGATCTCCGGCCAGTTCCAGGTGCCGCTCATGCGGCGAACCGTGTGGTACACGATTGCCAATCCAAGAAGAGCGCCGGCAATCTCAGCAAGCAAAGTCGCGGCGGCCACGCCTTCCACGCCCCAACCGAACTCCAGGACAAAGACGAGGTCCAGGACGATATTCACGCTGTTGACCATGATTTGCGTTGCCATGGCGGCCCAGGGCCGCTGCAATCCCAGCAACCAGCCGATGATGCCGTACTGGATCAGGGTGGCCGGTGCGCTCCAGATCCGGATGTCGTAATAGGCCAGCGCGTTGGCCGTCACGTCTTCGCTGGCATCGATCAGCGGGAAGACGACTGCCGAGATGGGGGCCTGCAGCAGGATCAGGATCGCGCCCAAAAGGGCGCCAAGTACCAGAGGACGGACCAGGGTTGCCCGTACCTCAATTGGGTCGTCGGCGCCGTAGGCCTGTGCTGAGAAGCCTGTCGTTCCCATACGCAGGAACCCGAAGCCCCAGAAAAGGAACGTGAAGATAATGGAGCCAATGGCCACGCCGCCAATGAACGCAGGGCCCGGCAGATGTCCCATGACGGCGGTATCGACCGCGCCCAGAAGGGGGCTCGTCAGGTTGGTCAGAATAATTGGCCATGCCAGAGCCCAGACCTTACGAGAGGTCTCTGACGCTTTGCTGTTCGACAAGATGAAGTCCTGTTGGAGTGTCCGCAATCCGGTTCGGCAGCTCGTGATTGCAATACCGATGGCGCGATCCGTACAGCCAATACTATTGATCTTAAGTTAGCTCAGCAAGAAAGCCCGCTTAAGCTTGCAAAGAGGGGGGTGTTTTCGGCAACATGCCGCGCCACCGGTCTCGGGAGATTTGATCACTGACCGACTGGATTTCTGCAACAGCTTACGCGCGGTATCTAAAAAATGGACATTCAGCATCCTTACCTCATGTTTCTCGGTGATGCGCCGGACCGGCTTGCGGCTAAAACGGCCCAGGGGGTCGCGGATTGGCGCCCGGAATGGTGTCTCGGTCAATTCCGCATGGAGGGATGCAATGCGGATCTCCAGTTGCCCGATATGACCATGGAGGAGGCCGCGGCGGCCGGCGTGAAGACGGTGATTGTCGGAGTCGCGAACCGTGGCGGTGTCATCTCCGAACCCTGGATCGCCGTTCTGGAACGTGCGCTTGAGCTGGGTATGGATGTCGCGGCCGGTCTTCACAATCGCCTCAGCGATGTGCCGGTCCTGCGGGAAGTCGCGGCGCATCACGGACGCACACTCTTTGACGTCCGCCATCCGCGCGAGGATTACGCGGTGGCGTCGGGCAAAAAACGCTCCGGAAAGCGGGTTCTCGCGGTCGGAACGGATTGCTCCGTCGGTAAGATGTACACGACGCTCGCGATGGAAAAGGAAATGCGCGCCCGGGGCTGGAATGCGGATTTCCGGGCGACCGGCCAGACCGGGATCTTCATTGCCGGAAGCGGAGTGTCGATCGACGCGGTGGTCGCCGATTTCATCTCCGGCGCCGTTGAAGCCATCAGCCCCGAGAATACGGCCGATCACTGGGATCTCATCGAAGGGCAGGGGTCTCTCTTTCATGCCTCTTTCGCCGGTGTGAGCCTCGGTCTTCTGCATGGGGCTCAGGCCGATGCTCTGGTGCTCTGTCACGAACCGACACGTGCGCATATGCGCGGTCTGCCTGAGTACAAGTTGCCCAGCCTGGAAGACTGCATGGCGGCCAACCTCTCCGCGGCTCATTTGACCAATCCGGATGCCCGCTTTGTCGGAGTGGCGGTCAACACCTTCCACATGTCGCCTGAAGACGCCGAGAGCTACCTCCAGGAGGTCGAGAGCCGGCTGGGTCTTCCGGCCGTGGATCCCGTACGCAACGGTGTCGGTCGCATTGTCGACCGGTTGAATTGAAGTCCTTGGGAGTCCTTGATCTGTGAGCCTGGGAAATATCCAACTTGAGGTCCGGCAAGAGAGCTGGCCCATCGCCGGCAAGTTCACCATTTCGCGTGGCAGCAAGACGACGGCGGAGGTCGTGGTCGTCGAATTGACTGCCGGCGGCAAGACCGGGCGCGGCGAATGCGTGCCCTATGCCCGTTATGGCGAGACCATCGAGGGCGTGATTGGCCAGATCGAGAGCCAGCGTGACGCACTCGCGGCTGGTCTCGACCGGATCGCCCTGCAGGAGGCTTTGCCGCCGGGAGCTGCGCGAAATGCGCTGGATTGCGCCTTTTGGGACCTGGAAGCCAAGAGCAGCGGCAAACGGGTTTGGGAGCTTGCCGGCCTACCGGATCCTACTCTGGTCAAGACGGTCTATACTCTCTCGTTGGACACGGCGGAGAACATGGGGGCTGCCGCCAGCCGAAATGCCGATCGTCCGCTGCTTAAGTTGAAGCTGGCGGGTCCGGAGGATCTGGACCGGGTTCGGGCCGTCCGAGAAGCGGCGCCCGGCGCGAAGATTGTCGTGGATGCCAACGAAGGCTGGACGCTGGAGCAATACGTCGCCTTTGCACCTGAATTGGCCGAAATAGGCGTATCGATGATCGAACAACCGCTTCCGGCGGGCGAAGATGCCGGTTTGGCGGATGTTGAACGTCCCGTCCCCGTCTGCGCGGACGAGGCCTGCCACGACGCCTCGACGCTCGCCGGACTGACCGACCGCTATGACATGATCAATATCAAGCTCGACAAGACCGGTGGCCTGACCGAGGCCCTGCGCCTGAAGCAAGCGGCCGAGGAAGCGGGTGTGGAGATTATGGTCGGCTGCATGATTGCGACATCTCTCTCGATGGCGCCGGCTATTTTAGTGGCGCAGAACGTGGCCGTCGTCGATGTGGACGGTCCCTTACTGCTCGCGAAAGATCGACCGGATGGACTGTTTTTCGATGGCAGTCTGGTCTCGCCGTCCCAACCGTCACTTTGGGGCTGACGAGCTTCCGCCTCTTTCCGGCTGCTCGAAGCTCGAGAAAGGTATTATTCAGTGATCGGTGTTTTTGACTCCGGCGATGGCGGCCTGACGGTGCTCAAAGCTCTGGTCCGGCGCTTGCCGGAACAGGATTTCCTGTATTTGGGCGATCATGCCAGGGCGCCGATCGGCGGGCGGGATCCGGAAGACATCTATAACCTGACCATTGCAAACATCGATTACCTCTTTTCGCAGGGATGCCGTCTGGTTCTGCTCGCCTGTAACACGGCGTCGGCTGTGGCCTTGCGGCGACTCCAGCAGACCTGGTTGCCGCAGCGTGATGCGGAACTTGGGCAGCCTGGGCGGCGGGTGCTGGGAGTTCTTGTGCCCATGGTCGAGGCCATCGCCAAGGTGCCCTGGAACTCAGCAGGGCAGTTGATTGGGAAACGGGCCAATCCGACCCGATCCTGCGTTGCCATATTCGCCACGCGCAGGACCGTGGAGACCGGCTCTTATCCTCTTGAGATAGGCCTTCGGGCGCCAAACGTAGAGGTGTTTCAGCAGGCCTGTCCCGATCTGGTCGCACGTATCGAAGCCGGCGCTTCTCAGGATGAACTTCGGGGGATGGTTGGGAGCTACGTGGAGGCCTTGATGATGCAAATGGCCGGGCGCATACCCGATACGGCGGTTTTAGGCTGCACGCATTATCCGCTAGTTGCGCCCGCTTTTGCAGGGGCCTTGCCCAAGGGAGTCGAGCTGCTTGACCAGCCTGGTCTGGTGGCAGAGAGCTTGGGAGATTATCTCACGCGCCATCCTGCCTTTGATCAAGCGGCGGGGAGAGAGCGAGAAGGTTCCCCGGTTCGCCGCTTTCTCACGACTGGTTCGGCGGAGTACGCCAGTGAGAAGGCAAGCTTCTTCTTTGGCGCGCCTGTCACATTTGAACACTGCACGTTCTAAATCAGACCTTACCCGAGCAACGAGACCTTAGCGCCGCCGGCGTCGTTTTGATCTGACCCGCAAGAGACGTTCGCGAGGATAGGCAGCCACTTCGGAGAGGAGATTGAGCAGACTGGGCATGGAGGCTTTGCGTCCTGCGCCTTCGTAATGCTCGACCAGATTGCCGGCTGCGACAGCTGGATCGTGGTCCGGGGCGAGGCTGAGAAGCCAGGCGAAAACGAGCTGTTCGTCCGATGCCTTCATTCGTCTGTCTCCTGCCGTCATTGCGGCTGCAATAACGAGGGAAGGGTCGTCGAATTTAAGGTTAGCTGTGGTTGTCCGGCCATGAAGGCCTGAGATCTCTGCCATACAATCCTCCCCGGCACACCCCGTCCGGTCAATGGTTGTTACAGGTGTTGGCAGGTCTCCTGGCTCACGGATCCTAGCGTCTCGCCGACCTTCCCAGATGAATTCCAGTGGTCTTAACCTGGCGAACGCTCTCCGCTTACAGTTGCGGGGGCAGCTTCGGATTGGTTTTCTCAGCTTTTAGAGAGAAAACGACACCGAATTCCCATTTTAATCCCCGGCGAAGGGGAACCAACACAGCGAGCTTCCAGACTACGCTGCATTGCACAAATGTCAATCGATCATGCTTTTCGGAGCAGGTTGAGACGGCTGGGTGAGGCGAAGCGGTAGGCGCCCTCTTCGAATTCTGCGGCTGATTCAAAGGCGACACGCAGATTGTCACCCTGCGCCTCGACGGCCGGACGGCGGTTTTCATCCACTGCGATTATTTCGTTCCGGCAGGCTTCGAAACTTTCGTAACTCAAGGGCGCTTCGTAGCTCAGCTCCCTATGTTCGCGGACTTCGGGCGTGTTCGCGGCGTTCAGGAGCGCTTCGTAGGCGCTGGCTCGAACATCGGTTTCGTCCTCAATCGGGCGCATCATTTCGAAAAAAGCACCTTCGGCCAAGGGCTCCAGAGCGTAAATCTCGCCACCGGGCCGCAGAACACGCAGCGCCTCGCACAGGGCCGCTGTCTGATGCTCGACCGGCACATGGTGCAGCGAGTTGAAGAAGACGACCGCGTCAAAAGTTCCGGCCTCGAAAGGCAGATCCTGTGCCACGCCGGATATGTAGTCTTCGGCACCGGCGACATCGGCGTCGCGGGCGCGGGCAAGCTGCTTCTCTGACGCGTCCAGACCGATGACGCGCGCACCCTCCCGCGTCATAAAACGGACAAGGCCGCCGCTGCCGCAGCCGATATCGAGCACCCGCTGTCCCTTGAGTGGGAGGGTGCTGCGCATTACGGCTGTGTGTTTTCGGGGCGCATGTTTCATGGGACGTCCATTCTTATCGGTCGCAGGGTCTGATCGACTGATCGCCATGCGGACCTGCTGCCGTTCCGGAATAGAGTTTTAAAATTGCCCGGGTCTTGCTGTAAAGCTGGGGTTGGTTGCCGGTTGCGCAAGACTTCGCCGCGGGCAATCTGGATGGAATTGGAAGGAACAGAACTGGCATGACGAGCGAAAAAGAAATTCCGTCTGGCGATGTCCCCGAACTGGACGGCTGGATAGGGCGCAGTCAGACGCAGGATGACGTCATAGATGATGCGCGTGCGCGTCGGCTACAGGCCACCTTGGACGATCCTTTCCCGCCATTGGAGCCGGGAGATGCCCTGCCGCCTCTCTGGCATTGGGCATATTTCTGGGAGCAGACCAGGAACTCTGCGCTCGGTCCGGACGGACTTGCGATCGGTACCGGAATGCTTCCACCCGTGGAACTGCCGCGGATCATGTGGGCTGGAAGCCGTATTTCCTTTCCAACCCTCTTGCGTCTCGGTGCGGCAGCGACCCGGCGTTCCACAATTCTCAGGATATCAGAAAAGCAGGGGCGTTCAGGCCGTCTTTGTTTTTTGACGCTCCGGCACGAGGTGCTTCAGCAGGATCAGCTTTGCGTCGACGAAGAAATGGATGTGGTCTATCGGGAGGCTGCCGGCGCTTTGGAAACCTCACCTGAAGGACAACAGGCTCCTTCCCAAGCGGACTGGAGCCGGGAGGTAACACCGGATCCTGTGCTGTTGTTCCGCTATTCCGCGCTGACTTGGAACAGTCATCGGATTCACTATGATCGAGACTACGTCACAGGGCGGGAGGGGTATCCTGGCCTGATTGTGCACGGTCCGCTTTTGGCAACGCTGATGCTCAACCAGCTTCGGTATCACCTGCCTGAGGCAAGGGTCACAGGTTTTACGTTTGCTGCGCGACGTCCGGTCTTCGATGCCTCCGCTTTCACCGTGGCCGGGGCGTGTGAGGGAAATGCTGCAGCTGTCTGGGTTGCCGATTCTGACGGCATGCTTGCGATGGACGGATCGGCCAGCTTCGAACCTTGAAACCGGCAAAAAAAAACGATGGATGCGCAGGGGAGCGCAACCATCGGCAAGTTCAGGGAGGATCTGAGTAAACTGCTTTGGTGACTGTCTGTCTCGACAACACGGACCAGCGGATCTGCTGCGAAGTCTCATTGCCGTGAGCTGATGATGGCAGCTATGTGGTCATTGCACCTTCAAAATGGCCTTCGCTTCGGTCAGTTTGGCAACGCAGTTTTCTTTGTTGCCTGCGGCGGAATCTTCCGCCGCTTCGTTGCGGAGCTGCTGCACCTTTAATAGCTCTTCCGTTTCGACGGCCGGGCTCGCGGCCAGAGCCGAGTCGACGATGGCTAAGTCGTCTTCACACTGCCCGGCCACTGCAACTCCAAGAGGTGCGAATGAGAGGACCAGTGCCAGGCGCAGGGCTTTCATGACTTCACTCCGTCAGGCTGTAACTGACGTCACACTGCCCCAAACCCGGCCTGGATTGTTGTGCGATTATCGTGATGGAAAACGGTCAAATCCCGGCTGCGAATGTGGCTGAAACTTGGCGGTTTCGTGTCGTGGTTTTTAGTTTGAGACGGCCCACGAGACCGACGTGCATCGCGCGGATTCAAACCGGTCGGCGAAAGCTCCTCACGTTCAATAGCTTAGCCTTAACGCAATCTGTTCACGTGGGAACAGAGAATCATAAGGCGGCCACGGCGGTGCAGAGCCGTTTGATCTCCTCATCCGTATTGTAATAGTGAACGCTGGCGCGAAGAATATCGCTCAGACCACGCCGTTCCATATCGATCCGGGTCGATTTTATAGTCGAGTTGGAGATATTGATGTCCTGTTTTCGCAGCGCCGCGCGAACATCAGGGGCTTCCAGTCCATCCTTGGTGAAGGTTACGATTCCGCATTTACTTGCACCGATGTCAGTGGTTGTAACGCCGGGAATTTCCTCGAGCGCGGTGCGCAGAGAGTCCGCCAGGGAGATCACACGTTCCTCGATAATGTCGAGACCCCAGGAAAGGGCGTAGTCTACAGCCGCGCCCAACCCGAGCACGGCGGCATAGTTGAACTCCCAGTTTTCAAAGCGCCGCGCGTCTGGACGCAGTTCAAAGCGGTCCCGGGCGGTCCAGACCGCAGCATGGTTGTCCAGCATCGGGGGCTCGATCGTCTCAAGCAGGGCTTTGCGGACGTAGAGAAATCCGCTGCCCCGGGGGCCACGCAGATATTTCCGACCCGTGGCCGACAGGAAATCGCAGCCGATCGCTTCCACATCCAGGGCGATCTGACCCGGTGACTGGCAGGCGTCCAGCAGGTAGAGGATGCCATGTGTCCGCGCGATCCTGCCGACTTCGGCCGCCGGATTCACCAGTCCGCCATTGGTGGGCACATGCGTGATGGCGATCAGCTTGACCCTGCCGTCTATCATCCGCTCCAGGGCTTCGATGTCGAGCTGCCCGCTGTCGTCACTCGGCACCACATCGATCACTGCGCCCCGGTCACGGGCGACCTTCAGGTAGTTGATATAGTTGCTCGAATACTCCGCCTCAGTGGTCAGGATGCGGTCACCCGCCTTTAGATCAACCGCATAAAAGGCGAGACACCAGCCAACGGTGGCATTTTCCACCAGGGCAATTTCCGCGGAACCGCAGTTCAGAAGCCGCGCGATTGAGGTGTAACAAGCGGCGACGCGGTCACGCGCCACCTCTGCCGCTTCGTAACCACCGATCTGCGCTTCCAGCTGCAGATGCTCGATTTGGGCATCGATCACCGACTGGGGCATCAGGGCCGCGCCTGCGTTGTTGAAGTGAATGACTTCACGACATCCCGGCGTTTCAGACCGTGCGCGGTTGATATCCATTTTATGCTCGCTTACTGACTGCATTGGCTGGCAGCGGTAATGACATAAAACGAGGCGCCGTTACAGACCGATCTTGTATAACCGCTTGTGCTGCGGGGAAGGGCGGGGTTTAGCGGTGGACAGCGACTTGCTCATCGCCAGATGCCCGCGGAGGAAGAAGCGGAGGAACCGGGGCTTTTTCCGCCGGGTTCGCTCTGTCGTTCGGACAGAAGGCGTGCGGAGGCTTGCAGCTTCAGCCGTTTTTGGCGCTCAATTTGCTTCTTCCGGGCTTCGCGCAGTCGCCTGTTCTCGGCGTGACGTTCGGCGCGCCAGGCTTTGAAGACCTTCAGGCGGTACAGGCGGGCAAAGGAGATCGTTTTTGAATGGTAGTCACCGATCGCATGGGTCCAGGAGCCGGCGTCCCTGCGGAGCCGACTTAAGAAGGAGGCGGCGTAAGCCGTGTTGTGCTTTGGGTCAAAGGCCTGTTCCAGATTTTTAAAGGCGTCCGGGTGGTAGTGGAGGTTGATCTGCATGCAGCCCACGTCGATGTTTTTGATGCCCCGGGCCTGCAGTTTCCGCACCTCGGCCAACGCCGCCGTCTTGCTGGGCAAATACCGCCCTTTTCCCTCGGCCATGACCGTCCAGGGCCAGGCAAGATTTGCCTTGGTCTTGGGGTCCCAGTGGCCCGACTCGACTTTTGAGATTGCTGTCAGCAGATGCGGGGGCAACTGATGTTGTTTCTCTGCAGCGCGAATATGCTTTGGACAGAGTGACCAGGCATCATCGATTCGACCCGCGCCGGCGGCCTCAAGAGGGGCGGAATCCGTGGCCCAAAGGATCAGAAACAAAAAGACTGATCCTGCTAGGCCTGCAATATGCGACCACAAAGGCCGGCCGCAGCGGCGGATTCGGTCTTCAGCGAGCCCACTGCATAGCTGTTGCGCTCGGGTCACATGGCACTTCATGGCGGTTACTCCTTGTCACGAATCTTGAGCAATCCGCATGCCAGAAATTTTATTTCAAAAACCAATGATACCTTGAACAGAAAAGTCGCGTTTCCGGAGAGAATTATTCAATGCGTGCGCTGCAATGGAAACTCGGTTAGATCGTTAAGATTGATTAACCTTATTGGAAATATCGTAATAAAATTCAATGACATGGAAAATTATCATTGCATTTTTTGCCCGGATTATCATATTGTGCAGTGCGGTATGGATTGAGGGCGCCCGCTCTTGATCCCCCGCACGCCCATAGGGCGTTTCCTCCCTAAACTTGGGCCGTGCAATTGCACGGCCTTTTTTTTTCGCCTGCTTGTCTCTGCTGTTTGCACCTGTTCCAATCGCGCTCTCTCGATCAACGGATGACCTTATGCAAGGTCGTCACCTCGTTCACCTGGCAAGCTTCCGTCCCCCTCGCCAATGGCGCGTTGCATCGTGACGCTGTCAACCCAGCGGCCGAACTTGAAGCCGATGGACTTGAGCAGTCCGGCGCGGGTAAAGCCGTGCTTTTCGTGCAGGCGTATGGAGGCCTGGTTGGCGCTGTCGCCGATGACCGCGATCAGCTGTCGGTAGCCGAGCTCCTCGCAGCGGCGGATCAACGCGGTCATTAAAGCTGACCCGACACCGCGTCCGACCGCTTCGGCGTCGACATAAACCGAATTCTCTAGGCAGAAGCGATAGGCCGGACGTGGGCGGTAAGGGCCTGCATAGCTGTAACCGGCGACTTTTCCATCGCTCTCGGCACCGTCACTCTCGGCGACCAGGAACGGCAGATCCCGGGCGCGGGTCGCTTCAAATCGCCGGGTCATTTCAGCCAGATCAGGCGGAGTTTCCTCAAAGGACGCCAAACCGGTCAAGACATGCCGGGCGTATATCTCCCGCACGGTCGGCAAGTCTTCCAACTGCGCGTCACGGACGAAAGGTTGACGGAATGGTCGTTCGGACATTATCTGCTTCCCGGCGCGATTGCGCTATTCGGCTGCGAGTACGGGGGCGAGCGAGCCGGGATCCAGAGCGCCCAGACGTTTGATCAAGACACGGATCTCCGCGGCCAGACGTTTCAGGCCGGGGCCACGCTGCAGACTGGCCTCATCCATGTAGATGTCGCGCGAAATCTCAATTTGCAGAACATGAACGCCATCGACCGGGCGCCCATAGTGAGTGGTGATGAACCCCCCGGCATAGGGCTTGTTGAGGCCGACCTGGTAGCCGCAGCTGCGGAGCAGGGCCGCTGCGGCTCCGGTTATGGCCGGGGCACAGCTCTCGCCGTGGTGATCGCCCAGGACAAAATCGATTCGATTTGCATTCGCTGGACCACCGGTGAGCGTTGAGAGCGACGGCATGGAGTGGCAATCGATCATAATGCAGTAGCCGAATCGGGCCAGGGTCTGCTCGATTAAAGACCGCAGTGCGGCATGATAGGGGTAGTAGCATTGCTGAATACGCTGCTCGACCTCGGCGAAGGTCAGCTTGCCGCGGTAAATGTCAACGTTGCTGGCGACCACGCGGGCGATCGTGCCCAAACCTGCTGCGATCCGTGGAGAGTGCGTGTTGACAAAAGCGGGCAAAGCCTCATTGAACATAGCCGGGTCGAGCTCAAAGGGTTCGCGGTTCACGTCCACATAAGCGCGGGGAAAATCTGCAGCAAGAATCGGCGCGCCGCACTCCGGCGCAGCGCTGAAGAGTTCGTCCACGAAGCTGTCTTCCGAACGGCGCAAAGTCTTGGGGTCCAGGCGCGACTTGGCAATAAAGTCGGCCGGGTAGTCGCTGCCACTGTGCGGCGACGAGAAGACCAGGGGGATTGTTTGCGCCTTGGGCGCCAGGATTCTATGCCGGCGCGCGACCTTCAAGTCGTCCGAGCGGGGGAGAAAAGTGTCTGATCTTGTGCGTCGAACCAATTTCCAGCCTGTGTCTTGGTGCCCGGTTTTTGTCAGTGTGGCCTGTCTGAACTTAAACTTTCTTAAGCAAAGGATTGCCAAGAAAGCCCCGTCCATGCTTATTCAGGCTCACCGGATAGCTTTACGCTCCGGCCGTATGTTAAAGACTACTTAGCAGATATGACATAGGTTACGCTGACGTTGGTCTGTTGGTATGCTCACATCTTGAGGTGCCGCTTCAGCTTAACCCCGAGTTAACCACGTTCTGGCGGCTTCCGCCTAGGGCAACAAGAGATGGCGAACGACGCAGGGCACGATGGCGCAGATTTTATTGGCAGAAGACGACGACTCAATGCGGGACTTTTTGGCGAAGGCTCTTCGCCGCGCCGGGCATGAGGTTGAGGCGGTCGGCGACGGCCTTGACGCCATGGAAAGCCTCACTCAATCGCCTGTCGATCTGTTGTTGGCAGATGTCGTCATGCCGGGACTTGACGGAATTGAGCTCGCGCGACGCGCCGCTCAGGAACAACCTGGTATCAAGGTTATGTTCATCACGGGCTTTGCGGCGGTTGCTCTCAAGAATCGGGATCAGGCGCCCAAGGGCGCACGCGTTTTGTCGAAGCCGTTTCATCTGCGCGAACTGGTCGATCAGATTGACGTCATGCTGAGTGCGTGACGGGGCCTTGCATCGGCTTTTTTTATCTCTCACCTCCATATACCGGCAGCTCTTGAATCGCGGCGTGAGAAACGCGCGCGGTTTCTCTCGGCCAGGATAGAACGAATGGATTCCCGCGTCTGTCGGTGTGACCGGACTGGATTGACGTGAGTGATAAATCGACTTGGTCGATTACGTCTGATTTGATCCGATCTAGGGCTTGCAAAAGCATTCTGAGGATGGTACTTCGCCGCCCATCAACGTTGCAAAGCGGCGTTTGATCTTCAGAGGCGGCCCTATTTGGCGGGTCGAGGTGACGGATTGATCCGCGCCAGTCCTCGGAAAGGGCGTATAGCTCAGCGGGAGAGCGCCTCGTTGACATCGAGGAGGTCCCTGGTTCAATCCCAGGTACGCCCACCATTATTTCAAGCTCTCGAAATTAGCTTCGGACCAGAGCTTCCGGCGCGGTAGAGGAGCCTCTTCTCTATTTATGCGGGCCGGATCTACAGACTGACTCTGCGCGCACAAGTAGATTTGTTTTGGTGTTGGAAGTAAAGGTCACACCGTCTGAGTTCTTGTTTTTCCGTAAGACTTAACTGCGCAGATCTGCTTTTAGTTGTAACTCTACTAATTAGTGTGCGACTGCAGAAACACGCAGGCTTTTCAACCAGGAATTAATAACGTTTTTACTATATCGGCGTAGCTTAACCTTATTGCGAAGCCGGGGGAATGAGCGCCCGGTTTGATTCGGGTATTTTAATGGTCGCTTCCGCCAGACAGTCTCCTAAGGCAAAAATCACACTGTTCGCGCGGATAAAGGCGTGGTGGGAAGGCTATGAGCTCGCCGTGGTCCAGAAAGCCAAGGCACCCACCGTTGCAAAAGAGCATGATGTCCGGGCCGATGAGCACATTTGGGAATCCTCGCGGGTCCAACTTGTTCAAGACGTGTGGGGTGAGGGTTTTTCCTCTCCTGGCGATGCCGACTACATCATCGAGATGCTTAAACCCTTTGCCTTGACGCCTGCTATGAGCGTTCTGGAGCTTGGCTCCGGTCTTGGCGGCGCAAGCCGGGTTATGGCGGAACACTTCGGTGTATGGGTGACCGCGTTTGAGGCCGACCGGGTATTTGCCGAGGCGGGTATGGAACTCTCCACCATGGCCGGTCTGGCAAAAAAAGCGCCGATCGCAACCTTTGACCCGGACAACTTTGAATACAAAGAAATGTCCTGCGACTGTATCTACTCTAAAGAAAGCTTCTTTACGGTCAAAAAGAAGACCGAGCTTCTGGGCGTCATCGGCGATGCCTTGAAGGATCGCGGGCAGTTTCTTTTTACCGATTTCGTCAAGGCGGAGGAGGTCAAAAATCCCAAGGCGTTGAAGGCCTGGGAGGAGGCGGAACCTGTCACACCTCATCTCTGGAGCGTAAAAGACTACGATACCGCGCTGTCGCGGCAGAAGATTGAGATCCGGATTACCGAGGATATCACCGACAATTTCCGCATGCTCGTGATGAAAGGCTGGGCCGATTATCTGGCCTCCGCTTCTCAGGAGGGTGTGAGCGAACAGATGGCGGCAACCGTGGTGACCGAGGCGGAATTGTGGGCGAGGCGCGTCAAGGCCTTCGAGAGCGGCGACTTGCGGGTTTGCCGGATTTATGGCCTCAAGAAACAGGGTAATCTGCTTTCCGATTGGTAGAATACCAAGAGATTCTGGCTTTATTGCACTCACAGTAACTCCAGTGGTTGACAGAGCGGGGGGCGTTCCGTACTTTCCCGGCGCTTTCCGGTGGCCCGAAACCACGGGCTCAATATGCCGAGGACAGGATTATGAAAGTCGTTAATTCGTTGAAGACCGCAAAACTGCGGGAAAAAGGTTGCCGCGTCGTGCGCCGCCGTGGGCGCGTCTACGTGATCAACAAAAAGAACCCGCGCTTTAAAGCTCGCCAGGGCTAAGGTCTTCTCAAGGCTGGCTGCTGTTTGCACCGGCCTTCTATCTTCCAGCAAAGCCGCGCTCTTATTGGAGCGCGGCTTTGCTTTGTGCTGCGCGGGTCTCGGCGGCCGTGTGTTGGTCGTGTGCAACCCTCTCTCTCATAGCCTGAAATACGGCCGTTCAAATCCGAGCTTGGGATTGAACCTCGACTTGCAAGACACCATATTCGGATAAATTGGTATTACCAATTTGAGTGAGCCGGTTTTTGAGTGCGTCGGTGCAGAATTCGGCTAGCATTCGAAAAAGCCCGTCGAATGGGTTTCAAAAGATCAGCCGTGAAGGGCTGGCAAAGGCTTTTACAGCTGTGGTTCCCTCCGGGGTTTGAACGCATCATCTCGATGCAGATACCGCGCGAAAACCGGGGCAAGCAGCAGAAATAAAGCGTGAACTGGGGAGGAGACCGTTGCCATGCTGATGCCCGAACCCGATCAGGCGATGATTTCGCGCAAGCGGGAACTCGTCATGAAACTTCGTGAAATCGTGCCTGGCGAAGGTGTGATCGCGGATGAAGACGAGCTGAGGGTCTACGAGAGCGATGGCCTTACAGCCTATAAGCAACCGCCACTGATTGCTGTTCTGCCTGAGACAACAGAGCAAGTCAGCCGGGTCCTGAAGTACTGCCACGATGAGGGCATCAAGGTCGTGCCGCGCGGCGCGGGAACTTCGTTGTCAGGGGGCGCACTTCCCCTTGCGGACGGCATCATTCTGGGCCTTGGAAAGTTTAATCGGATTCTTGCGGTCGATTTCGACAACCGCTGTGCGGTGGTTCAGCCCGGAGTGACCAACCTGGGTATTACCAAGGCGGTTGAAGACGAGGGTTTCTATTACGCACCAGACCCCTCCAGCCAGATCGCCTGTACGATCGGTGGAAACGTCGCGGAGAATTCCGGGGGCGTCCATTGCCTCAAATACGGACTGACAACGAATAATCTGCTCGGCCTGGAGATTGTGCTGATTGATGGCACGGTCCTGCGAATCGGTGGAAAACACCTTGATGCTGAAGGTTACGATCTCCTCGGTCTGATGACCGGGTCCGAGGGCCTACTGGGCGTGGTCACGGAAGTCACCGTCCGTCTGCTCAAGAAACCTGAAACGGCGCGGGCGTTGCTCCTTGGTTTCTCCAGTAGCGAAGCGGCGGGCGAACTGGTTGCCGCGATCATTGCTGCGGGCATTGTTCCGGGCGGTATGGAGATGATGGACCGGCCGGCCATCCACGCCGCGGAAGACTTTGTTCATGCGGGCTACCCTCTGGACGTCGAAGCCCTGCTGATCGTCGAGCTCGATGGTCCTAAGGCTGAGGTGGACCATCTGATTGAGACAGTCTCAGGGCTGGCCGACGCGAAAGGGGCCGTGACCAAGCGGGTCAGCGAATCTGAAGAGGAACGCATGCGGTTCTGGGCAGGCAGGAAAGCGGCCTTCCCGGCGGTCGGGCGGATTTCGCCTGACTACTACTGCATGGACGGTACGATTCCCCGCAACCAGTTGCCGCATGTTCTGCGCCGCATGCGCGAGATGAGCGAACACTATGAACTCGGTGTCGCCAACGTCTTTCACGCCGGAGACGGTAACCTGCACCCCCTCATTCTCTATGACGCCAATAAGGAGGGAGAATTGCAGAAAGCGGAGGATTTCGGATCTGACATTCTACGCCTTTGTGTCGAGGTCGGCGGGGTGCTGACCGGCGAACATGGCGTCGGGGTCGAGAAGCGCGACCTCATGCCTGATATGTTCTCCGATATCGATCTGAAACAGCAGCAGCGCGTCAAATGCGCATTCGATCCCGATGCGTTGCTCAATCCCGGCAAGGTCTTTCCTCAGCTTCATCGCTGCGCAGAACTGGGGCGCATGCATATCTCTCGCGGACAGCTCCCCTTTCCAGAATTGCCGAGGTTCTGAGGGATGGGCGATAGATTCAAACCCGATTCGATCGAGCAGGTCGCCGAGATCGTCAGTTGGGCTGCCGCAGAGACGACGCCGATTGAAGTTCTGGGACGGGGCAGCAAAGCCGTGCTGGGACGTCCCACCCAGACCGAGTACAGCCTGGATCTCTCGGCCCTGACCGGCATCACGCTCTATGAACCCGATGAACTTGTCCTGTCCGCGAGGGCAGGGACTCCGATGGCGGAGATCGAAGCGGCCCTCGCTGAAGAAAACCAATATCTCGCGTTTGAACCTGCCGACTATGGTCCGCTTCTGAAAGGCTCAGCCCAGGAAATGGGGCCGTCCGGCAGCTTGGGTGGCGTTGTGTCCTGCAATCTGGCTGGTCCTCGGCGCATCAAATCTGGCGCGGCACGGGATCATTTCCTCGGATTAAAGGGCGTTTCGGGGCGAGGGGAAGTCTTTCAGGCCGGTGGTCGGGTCGTGAAGAATGTCACTGGGTACGATCTGATGAAACTTCATGCAGGCGCCTACGGGACTCTGTCCGCGTTGACGGATGTTACCGTAAAAGTGCTGCCGGCACCGGAAAAGACCCGCAGTGTCCTCCTCTTTGGACTGGACGATGCCGAGGCAGTCATCGCCATGACGCAAGCCATGGGGTCCTCACATGAAGTCTCGGCGGCAGCCTATCTGCCGGCTGCGATCGCGCAGGAATTCGCTTCCAGTCGATTTCCCGATGCACAGTCCGTGACGGCGATCCGTGTCGAGGGGCCCGGGCCGTCGGTCAATCACCGTTGCGCCGCCCTGCGCAACGAGCTGACTGGGCAGGCAGAGACGGAGGAGTTGCACAGTCACAATTCGCTGTCGCTTTGGGCCTTTATCCGGGATGTGATTCCATTCGCTCTTCCCAGCCAGGATTTCTCGGCCGAGAGTGACGCCGTTTGGCGGATATCGGTGCCGCCTGCACAGGGGGCGGATTATGTCGCGGCACTGAAAACGTCTCTGGGCGAGGATGCCGCAACTGTAAGATACTTCTTCGACTGGAGTGGAGGCCTGATCTGGCTTGCGCTGCCGGAAAAAGACGAGGCCCGGCACGAAGCGGTGCGCAGTGCGCTTGCCCCATTCGGAGGGCACGCGACTCTCATCCGGGCTTCCGCCGATCTGCGCAATCGGATCGCGGTCTTCCAGCCACTGGATCTGGGCATTGCCGCTCTCAGCAGCCGGGTGAAAAAGAGCTTCGATCCGCACGGCATCATGAACCCGGGCCGCATGTATGCCGGGGTTTAAAACTCAGTACGGAAACAACTTCTTTCTTTGCTTCACTTGATCCGGGCTGACGGCCTGCCGCGAAATAGAAACGGAACGCTAAGTGCAAACGAACTTTACTCTGGCTCAATTGGCCGACTCAGGCGTCGCCGAGTCGGAAAAGATTCTGCGCAACTGCGTGCATTGCGGCTTCTGTACCGCGACCTGTCCGACCTACACCCTGCTGGGGGATGAACTGGATTCGCCCCGCGGACGGATCTATTTGATCAAGGACATGCTTGAGAACGACCGCCCCGCTTCCGCGAAGGTGGCAAAGCACATCGATCGCTGCCTGTCCTGCCTCTCCTGCATGACAACCTGCCCGTCGGGCGTTCACTACATGCATCTGGTCGACCACGCCCGTAAGCACATCGAGGAGACATACAGGCGGCCCTTGGGCGAGCGCTTGCTGCGCACAATGCTGGCAACAACCCTGCCGTCGCCAACGCTTTTCCGGCTCAGTCTGATCGGTGCCTGGTTTGCCAAGCCTTTTGCGGCTATCTTGCCAGGACGCCTCAAGGGTCTGGTCAAGGCTGCGCCGACGTCAATTCCCGCGCGCAGTTCGGTTGACCACCCTCAGGTCTTTCCTGCCGAGGGCACCCGGCAGGCCCGTGTCGCGCTGCTGTCCGGTTGTGCCCAGCCGGTTCTTGATCCGCAGATCAATGAGGCGACCATTCGCCTGCTGACCCGGCATGGTGTTGAAGTGGTGGTGGCGAAGGGCGCTGGTTGCTGCGGATCTCTCACCTTGCATATGGGGCGCGAGGCCCAGGCTCTTATCGCCGCGCGCGCCAACGTTGAAGCCTGGATGCGCGAGGTTGACGGCGAGGGTCTGGATGCGATTGTGATCAATGCATCCGGCTGCGGGACGACGATAAAAGACTACGGCTTCATGCTACGGGATGATCCGGACTGGAGTGCGGCCGCTGAGACAATAGCCGGTCTGGCCAAGGATATCTCCGAGGTTATGCTCGATCTGGGACTGCAGGCACCAGCGCGCCAGCCCAAGGCCAAGGTAGCCTACCACGCCGCCTGTTCCATGCAGCACGGCCAGAAGGTTGTCGAACAACCGAAGTCGCTGCTGAAATCCGCAGGCTTTGAAGTCACTGCGATCGGTGAATCCCATCTCTGTTGCGGCTGGGCGGGAACTTACAATGTGATGCAGCCGGAAATTTCCCAAAAGCTTAAGGAACGCAAGGTCGGGAACATCGAGCGCAGTAAACCGGACATCATCGCCGCCGGCAATCTCGGCTGTATCACACACATTGGTGGCGGCACCGATATCCCGATTCTGCACACCGTGCAACTGCTTGATTGGGCAACAGGAGGGCCTGTGCCCAAAGCGCTCGAGGGGCGTGAAACGCTCCTGCAGTAATCCTTCCGGTCGATCCGGTTGGTTGCCCGCCAGCCGAGATTAGCTCCCGGACAGTCCGTCGAGGGCTAGCTGCTGCGTCTCGACGGCGCGGTTCCAGATATCGGACTTCCAGTCGTCGGCGTCCTGGTAAAAGGCGTCGCGGATTTGTCGCTTAATCCCGCGGCCTTTTGCTGAATCCAGATCCCCGTAAAGATGCAGCCAGTTGTCGGCCCGCAGGGCCTGATTGACGTCTTGCGAAGACTGGGTCCCATACTCCAGGGCGATCACCGTCACATCCGCATGCTTCAGGTTTTCTTCCATACCAAAGACGTTGACGCCATGTAGTTCGACCGATGACGAGGTTCCGAGGTAGGGCGAGGTAATGTCGTCGTTGTACCAGTCCATTGCTCGCTTGAGATCCCGACTTTCGGGCTTGTGACAGCAGATCCGCTCGCCATGTCCGCGGGGCCCAAGGCCGGTGTGGTAATCGATGACAGCGACTTTTCGTGCGTTTGAGAGCTTATCCGAAAAGATCTTCATCAGGGTTTCATGAGACCAGGTGACCTGATTGCCGCCGAAAAAGAGACCGTCCGCATGGCTATACTGACCACCGGAAATTGCCGCTTGGAGGGCCTTTTCGCCGTAATTGTCCGCGTAGCTGCGCAGGGTTTTGTAGGTCTCGGCAATGGTTGCGTCGTCCCATGTGGGCGGGCAGATGACATCCGCCAGTTCATCATAAGCGCTGTTTTGCGGGTAACTGCCGCCATGGTCGACGAAATTGCGATTCAGATCGATGTTGTCCTCCGTCACCCGGCGCAACCAGGCAAAGCCGTGCGGGTTTATCGCGTGGATCTGCATAAGCGCCACGCCCTCGGGCAGCTCGCGGTAGAGTCCGCTTTTTATCCATCCGGTCTGGACGCCGGAGCCGCAAAAACCTTCTGCACCGTGAGTCGCGGAAATGGTTACCAGCACGCGTTCGGCATCCTGGTCGCCATGCCAGGCGACGTCTGTAGTCAGTGTCTCACCGTCTGGCCCTGTGCTTGGGCATTGGTGCGAGGTGAGGGCCGCGCCGGCCTGGCTACTGGCGTCGATAAAGCGTTCTCGAGCCTGCCCATAATCCTTCGAAAAGTAACCGCTGACGCTCATCTGTCTAAACCCTCATACATTTGTGATCATTTTTTTTTGCGTAACGCTTTGGTTTATCGATCGCATGGGTCATAATTAACAGCGTGAAAACACTATCGGCAACAGCGATTCTTGGAATATTTCTTCCCCTAATAGTTTTATTGGGCGTGCCTGCTTGGGCGGATCAGCGGGATTCCCGGCTGGATGATCTCTTTGAGAAGCTCAAGAATGTCGAATCGATCAGCGACGCCAAGGGTGTCGAATTTGTTATCTGGAACATTTGGGTTCAGTCCGGTGATGACGCTATCGATCTGCTGATGCGCGACGGCGTCGATTCCATGGGACGTCAGGACTACAAGCGGGCGCTACGTTCCTTCGATCAGATTGTAACGATTGCGCCGGATTTTGCGGAGGGCTGGAACAAGCGCGCGACACTCTACTATCTCATGGGTCAGTTCGAGCAGTCGCTGGCGGACATTGAGAAGACCCTCGCGCTCGAGCCCAGGCATTTTGGCGCGCTTGCCGGACGTGGCCTGATCTACATTGAGTTGGAAGATGACGCGCAGGCGCTGGAAGCTTTTGAGGATGCGCTGGTCATCAACCCCTTCCTGCCTGCAGCACGTCACAATGCCGAAGTCCTGCGGCAGCGCCTCAAGGATCGAGCTATCTAGGGTCAGGACCCATAAACTGACTAAAAGCGTCGGATGACGGCAATGAGCCCTTTGTAGACGCTCTCTCGTTTCATGCCTCGGCCCTCACAGCAGTCAAATCAGTCTTGCATCTGCTACACTGCTTTTCCGGAAAAGGAGAGCCGATCATCCTCCCTCGCGCGAAGGGCGATTTACGACAATTCGGGCAAGCTATGGAAAAGCCACACCCTCCACCAGCGATGACCCAGACTATTGTCAGCGGAATACAAGCTGACATAGTGGCCTCCCATGAAAATCCAAACACCTCGAGCATGACAATTGGGACGCCCCAACCAATTATCGGCACAGCAATAAGACACCCAATAATATACTGTTTGGCTTGAGAATAAGTGCTGCTGTTGCGTATAGGATTCATGCTTTGAGGATAACATTCGCCCCTCTCGTGCTCCACACCTTTCGAGATAACTGAGCTTGTCGTTTCATGCTGGGATTGCAATTGTGCCCAAAGGCCGTTTGTCCGCAGAGGGGACCTTGGCGGAGTGAGAGTTAATGAGTCCTGACCCCCTAGTGTGATGTTTCTGAAGTTCGCCGCATAATATGCGGCGAATTTAAGAGACTGAATCACACTAGATTCAATGAGGTAGTGTCCCGTTGAATCTGAAATTCAATGAAGTGAATTTTAGATTCGGGATACTAGGTCGACGACTCCTATTCCTTGATGGCCTTGATCGTATTTCGGCAGGCTTTGGGCAGGAGAGATCCCGAAAGCGGGCATGATTCGCAAACCAGGCCCATAGTCGCTCTGCATGACGTGCGTGCGCCTGACCGGCGCTTTATCTGAAGAAACCGCAGGCGCGGCCGGACATAGCTGCTATGCGGAACGAAGGCTGTGCGCTTCGCGGCGCCAGGGATAGTATCGCGCCCGTGAAAAATGGGGGTGACCGCCGAGATGGCGGCGTGTCGGGAAGCTTGATGTCAAAAAAAGAGACGCGCTTGGGGGCTGCTTACGCGCTGGGTGCCTTTATTCTTTGGGGGATCAACCCGCTCTATTTCAAGGCTGTTGATACAATCCCGGTTTTTGAAGTTTTGGCTCACCGTGTTCTCTGGTCGGCCGTCTTTTTAGCAGTGCTGCTGACCGTCGCGCGGCGCTGGCGTCTGTTGAGCCAGGCGCTGCGCGACCGAAAAGCAATCTATATGCTGTTGCTGAGCACTCTATTCATCTCGGTGAACTGGTTCTTTTTTATTTGGGCGGTTGCGGAAGACCGGGTGCTGGAAACCAGTCTGGGCTACTACATCAATCCGCTGGTGAATGTCGTACTCGGCATGTTTTTCCTGCGCGAGCGCCTCAGCAGGTGGCAGGGCGTCGCCGTTGGGCTGGCGGCCATAGGTGTCTTGAATCTTGCGTTGCAAAGCGGCAGCATACCTTGGGTTTCTCTCCTCCTTGCATTCACCTTTGGCTTCTATGGGCTGGTTCGCAAGACGATTAACGTCGAATCGGTCGATGGTCTGTTTGCGGAGACAGCAATGGTCCTGCCTCTGGCGCTGGGGTACATCCTGTACTTGGCGATGAACGGGCAGGGGAGCCTGGGCAGGGTTGATCTTCAAACAGATCTACTGCTCGTGATGGCCGGAATTGTAACCGCCATGCCGCTGATCTGGTTTACGTCAGGTGCGCGCCGGCTGAACTATTCCACGATCGGGTTGTTTCAGTATCTTGCTCCGACCTGCCAGTTTGCGCTGGCCATCCTGGCGTTCGGCGAGACTTTTACCTGGGCACATGTTGTGACCTTCAGCTGTATCTGGATGGCCTTGGTGATCTACTCAGCCCAATCCTGGCTGCTTGCACGGCGTAGGCTGTCCTCGCCAGCCTGACGCCCGCTAACACATTGGGCTTCAAGCATCTTAAGCTCTCCTGCTCGGAACTATCCTTACTGCTGGTTTGCCAGGTCGGCTTCCTGAGTGAGTGTGTCCTTGTAGCCGCTGACCGGCAGATAGCGGTCGCTTTTTTCCAGTTCCTCGAAGCGTAGCGCATTTGGGTGCACCCCATCAGCCGTGATTGAGTCCCGGCGGCGGTGAAAGAGGTGCAGGACGGGAGAGGTATAATCGCCGTCTTTTCGCTGCACACCCGTGCGGATCAATCGCAGTACGAAGTCCGAGTCTTCCAGCCCGTGACCGTGATAGCTGATGTCGAAACCGTCTGCTGCAACGAAGTCTTTGCGCCAGAGGCCCAGGTTACAGGTTTGCACCTTTTCCCAGGCCTGGGGGCGCCGCTTACGCCTCTCCTCCGAAACCGGCAAAGGCAGGAACTGAAAGGGGCGGTTGCAGCGTCCGGTCAGGGCGAGCAGGAACCACAATATCTTCGGCCAGCGGTAGATCTTCGAAGACTTGCGGAAAATCCGCTCCGTCGGTCCGGATCTGATGTAACAGCGCCGCCCCGCAACAAACCATCCTTCTTCAGCCAGCGCGAGATGGCTGTCGACAAAGTCGGGCAAAAGGCAGCAGTCGCCATCGATAAATATCAGGTATTTCCCGCTGGCAAGCTTGGCCGCACCGTTGCGGCTGCGGCTTGGCCGGTAGCCTTCATCTGCCTGCCAGAAGTGTTTGACGGGCAGGCCGCTGTTCTCCCGAAAGCGCTCGACAAGATCTCTGGTTTCCTGACGGGAGCCATCGTCCGCGATGACGACCTCAAAATCTCGGTTCGTCTGAAAGCGCAGTGATTCCAGGACCATCGCAAGCGCTTCAGGCCAGTTGTAGGTTGTTACGATAACCGAAGCTGCGGGTGGTTTTGTGATTGCCCTCATCCTCGAAACATCCGGGTCCTCGAAAAATCCGGCCTTGGCGCGCGTTTCCGTGCTTTTGCGAAACCGCTGCGCCGTTCCGGTCAAACATAATCCGCTATTGCCGGTACTGGTGCCGAGAGGTGAATTACCTCAAGGCTCCAGGGACTGCAATGGGCACCGCGATAATCTGTGCCTTATGTGTGGTTCTAGCCGACCCAGGCAATACGCAGGACGTTCGTCGCACCCGGTGTTCCGAAGGGAACGCCCGCGGTAATGACCAGCTTGTTGCCGGTCACCGCAAACTCCTCGTGGACGGCAATCCGGCAGGCCTTTTCGACCATCTCCTGGAAATTGTGGACGTCCGAGGTATGGACGCAATGCGCACCCCAGGTGACTGCCAGCCGGCGCGCGGTATGAATATTCTCAGTGAGAACTAGGATCGGAACATCGGGCCGTTCCCGCGCCGCCCGCTTGGCGGTTGAGCCGGAGGTGGTGTAACTGACGATGGCCGCTGCCGAAATCGTGTTGGCGACCTGAGCTGCCGCGACCGAGATCGCATCAGGCGCTGTTGCCTCGGGTTCCGGCGTCAGAGCGTGAATCACCTTCTTGTAAGACGGGTCCGCTTCAGTGCGCTCGATGATCCGTCCCATCATCCCGACGGCTTCGAGCGGATAGTCGCCTGCAGCCGATTCCGCTGACAGCATCACCGCGTCGGCGCCATCGTATACCGCCGTTGCCACGTCCGATGCCTCCGCCCGTGTCGGCGCAGGTGCGTGGACCATCGAATCGAGCATCTGCGTTGCGACCACGACCGGCTTACCCGCCAATCGGCAGGTTTGAATAATCTGCTTTTGCCGGCTGGGAACCTCCTCAGGCGGCATTTCGACCCCAAGATCGCCGCGCGCCACCATGATTGCGTCTGAGAGTTCAACCAGTTCAGATAAGGCTTCGACAGCTGCGGGCTTTTCAATCTTTGACATAATTGCGGCGCGACCAGCGATCAGACGGCGCGCCTCTGCAACGTCTTCAGGGCGCTGAACAAAGGATAAGCCGACGTAGTCAACGCCAAGGTCCAAACCGAACCGCAGATCTTTGCGGTCCTTCTCCGTGAGTGGGGAAATCGGGAGAATAACGCCGGGGACGTTCACACCTTTCCTGTCCGAGAGATGACCGCCGGTTTCGACAACGGTCTCAGCGAAATCCGTACCGCATTCGGTGACGCGAAGCCTCAGTTTACCGTCGTCCAGCAAGAGGTCCGTACCGACTTCCAACGCCGCGAAGACCTCTGGGTGGGGCAGAGGTGCACGGGTCGAGTCACCCGGTGCATCATCGAGATCGATTCGGAACGGGCGACCGGCTTCGAGCGTGGCAACGCCGTTTTTCATTTTGCCGACCCGGAGCTTCGGGCCCTGCAGGTCCATGAGAATTCCGATGGGGCGGTCGGTCGCCTTCTCCAGGTCCCGGATGATTTTGACGTTGCGCTGATGGTCCGTATGCGAACCGTGGCTGAAATTTAAACGGAACACATCCGCACCTGCCTCGAACAGGGAGCGGATCATCTCGGGACTCGAACTGCTTGGTCCGAGCGTCGCAAGAATCTTGGCTTTTCTTTGTCTTCTCATGGCGCAGAGAATAACTTTATTTCGGGGATACGAAAGTTAAATATAGATTATTGCGCGCTGAATTTGGGGAAAAGTTCCCATCAGGCGCCCGCGGTCGGACCGCGCAAGCCAGCATCATCGGCAAAAACGTCGAGGTTTGGGTTTTAGGGCTAGCCGCTCAACGCAAGTCCGGATGCATCCTCATCCAGGATGGCTCTTTCAAGCTCTTGCGGGTCGGAGTAGGCGGCCAGCGCGCGCTTTACATGCACGGTCATTGCCTGCGCGGCGGCTTCACCGTCCCCATCTTGAATCGCCTCGAAGATCTTGCGGTGTTGCTGCAGGAAAACGCGGTCGTCCGCTGGAGTCGCCATAAGCTTATAGCGATGGTAGTCGAGGGTTTCGCGCAGGATATCTCCCATGCCGCTCATCAGGTGCATGTAAACAACACTGTCTGCAGCTTTGGCGACGGCCATGTGAAACGCGACGTCATCCTCGGCTTTGAGTTCTTCCGGCCGGTCTGGGTCGGTCATGACATCGAGTGCATGCTTGATTTCGGCAACCTGCTCGTCAGTCGCGTTTTCAGCAGCCTGACGGGCCGCCCAGGCTTCGATCGCCACGCGGATCTGCGCGAAGTCACGCAAGTTCTTCCGATTTTCGCGAACAAGCGCGGCTAACGCCGAGTCTTGATCGTCGGAGGCAGCAATCACCCGGGTTCCACCGCCCTGAACCGCGGTGACGAAGCCCTTGGCCTTTAACTGTTGCAGCGCCGCACGCACGGACACCCGGCTCACGTTCATCATTTCAGCCAGTTGCCGCTCACCGGGAAGTCGTTCGCCGGGCATGAGTTTGCCCGTGGCAATCAGCTTCATCAGCTCTTGAGCGACCCTGTCGGCGACCCGCTCACGCGGGATTTCCTGAAACCGGGCGTCATTGTCCGGCGGATTGCTCTCATCTCTGTTCTGCACGGACTTACTTCCTGTATTACCGCTGGGAGATCTGCATAAGCAACGGGGAGGTGAACCCGCGACCGTTTTATGAGTGCAGTTGTTAGAAAGGTCAAGCAGTGCCCGGCGGCGTCACACAACTCTAATTAGCTTGTAATCTGTGGCCATTCTTCGTCAAATCAATCGCTTTGCTATATTTGGCCGGTTTCAGGCGTTTTTGCCTCTGAAGTGTTGTGGGAGTGTTGAAGGAATGAAGAGAGCGTTCCGGATGTGCGAAAAGATCTTCTCGTTCTGGAAAATCGCCGAGTCTCAAGGGTTTCACGCAGTTTGATGGATGCTCCGATGCAAAGGGACGGATCGCAGGCCGGACTACTGGCGCAGGATGAACCGGCGCCCTTTGAAATTCTTCATCGAGATGGAACCGTGCCTGTCGTTCTGGTGTGCGACCATGCCACCCGCTTTATTCCACGGGCTCTCAGCAGCCTGGGCCTCGACGAGACTGATCTGGCACGCCACATTGCGTGGGATATCGGTGCAGCTGATGTCACGCGGCATTTGTCCGGCATCTTGAACGCGCCTGCCGTAATCAGCCATTTTTCCCGTCTGGTTGTTGATCCAAACCGGAAGCTGGACCACGACTCCTCCATTCCCGATATCAGTGATGGCGTCCCGATCCCCGGGAACCGTGCAGTCTCTGCAGCCGACCGCCAGGCGCGGCTCGAGACCTTTTTTTACCCTTATCAGAATGCAATCGCCCGCACTCTCGATGAGCGCGCTGAAGCCACCGGCGTCGAACCTGTCCTGATCTCACTCCATAGTTTTACCCCCGTAATGGAAGGGGTGGAGCGGCCCTGGAAAATTGGCGTGCTGTGGAACCAGGACGGCCGTCTGGCCCAGCCGCTGATCGATCGCCTCCGCGCTTCCGGGATTATGGTCGGTGACAATGAGCCTTACTCCGGCCGGATTGGGTTCGGCTACACGACCGAGGCCCATGGCGATGCCCGCGGCCTTGCGAATGTGTTGATCGAGGTGCGTCAGGACCTGATCGATACGCACCATGGTGCGCGGAAGTGGGCGGCAACACTGGGGCAGGTCTTGCGCGAGACCTTGAAGAACCCCGAGCTTTACAAGAAGCCTCACCTCTAGAGAGGAACGGCCAATAACGGGAGAGTTTCGCCATGGAGCATGTGGAACCCAGCTTTACCATCGGGATTGAAGAAGAGTATCTCCTGGTCGATCGTGAGACCCGGGATCTCGTGATCGAAGCACCTGATGGCTTGATGGATGAATGCGAGCGGCGGCTCGATCAGCGTGTCAGCCGCGAATTCCTGCAGTCGCAAATCGAAGTCGGCACCAGTAAATGCAATACGATCAAGGAAGCTGCATCGGAACTCGCATTCCTGCGCCAAAATATCTCGGAGGTTGCGGGTGAATACGGTCTTGCGCCTATCGCCGCTTCGACCCATCCCTTTGCCGCCTGGGGCGCGCAAAAGCACACACCGCGTGAGCGCTACGACGATCTCGCGCGGGATATGCAGGGCGTGGTACGGCGCCTGCTGATTTGCGGTATGCATGTTCATGTCGGCCTGGACGATGATGATCTGCGCAACGATCTGACGGGACAGATTGCCTATTTCCTGCCGCACCTGCTGGCGTTGACAACCTCATCGCCTTTCTGGAAAGGAGAAGACACAGGCCTGAAATCCTATCGCCTCTCAGTGTTCAACGAGCTTCCGCGCACCGGTTTGCCCGAGACCTTCGATAGTTTTGATGAGTATGAAAGGCACCTCAACGCCCTGGTGAGGGCGGGCGTGATTGAGGACGGCAGCAAACTCTGGTGGGATGTCAGGCCTTCGGCGCGCTTCCCGACCCTGGAGATGCGGATTGCAGACGCCTGTACAAACATCGCCGACAGTGTGACTGTCGCGGCCATCTACGTCAGTCTCTTACGGATGCTCTACACGCTGAAGCGGTCAAATCAGCGCTGGCGGCGCTACGCCAATATGCTGATCCAGGAAAACCGCTGGCGGGCGCAGCGTTACGGTCTGGATGAGGGGCTGATCGATTTCGGAAAGGGCGAGATCTTTCCTTACGCCGAACTGCTTGAGGAAATCCTGGGCTTGATCGAGGAACACGCGAAAGCCCTCGACTGCTGGGAAGAAGCCGCCCATGCCCGCCAGATCGTTGCCCGGGGCACTTCTGCACACCGGCAAGTGGCTATTTTTAACTCTGCCGTGGAAAGCGGCGCCGAAAAGCAGGAGGCCTTGCGGCAGGTTGTGGATTTCCTGATTGAGGAGACGGTAAGCGGCCTCTGACTTGTTTCCTGGCCGTAAAAGCCTCAAGTAGAGTTGATGTCATCCGGGCAAACGGCGTTTCCCTGTGGCCCGGTCGCTGTATTAAAATGTCTGAGAAATTAACTTTCCAGGACGGATGGGAGCCACTTAACCATGTCGATCGATCAGAAAACACAAACCGAACTCGAGGCCGCTGCTTTTCGCCGCCTGGTATCGCACCTGCGCGAGAGAACCGACGTTCAGAACATTGACCTTATGAACCTGAGCGGGTTCTGCAGAAACTGTCTCTCCAAATGGTATCTGGCCGCCGCTGAGGAGCGCGGGCTTGATCTTGATTACGATGCGGCACGCGAAACCGTGTACGGCATGCCTTACTCCGAGTGGAAGAGCAAACACCAGACAGAGGCCACGCCAGAGCAAAAAGCGGCTTTCGAAGTGTCACACAAACACCACAGCTAATTTTTTTCCTTTTTTGTTCCCAGTCCCGTTGCCTGAGCCGGGCGGCGGAGATAGTCTGCGCCGCTATTTTACGGAAGGTCGCCGCAGCGATAAGACCTGCGCGCCTGCAACTTAAAAGGGCCACCGGTCAGCACCGGAGCGGCTGGGAGACAGGAGAGATTGAATGGCGGATGTCGGTGGTATCGGTGCGGATCAGCTAAAGTCCTACATCGAGCGAATCGAAAGGCTCGAAGAGGAAAAAGCTGCGACGGCAACGGATATTCGCGAAGTCTATGCCGAGGCCAAAGGCAACGGTTACGACAGCAAAATCATGCGGCAGATCGTGCGGCTGCGTAAAATGGACGAGCAGGACCGCCAGGAGCAGGAGGCAATCCTGGAGCTATACAAGCACGCCCTGGGTTTGATCGAGTCCGCGGAATAGACTGCACTCGGCCAGACAGCCGACGCAGGTCAAGCGGGCCTTGCAAAGGCCTTGCGTTCAGCTTCAAGCTCGTTGCGGCGGAAACAGCCCTCGAGATGGTCGTTGACCAATCCCATGGCCTGCATGAAAGCGTAGATGGTCGTCGGTCCCACGAAGCTCCATCCGCGTTTCTTAAGGTCTTTGGATAAGGCGGTGGAATGCTCGGTCGTGGGCATGGCGAGGAAGACTTCCTTCGTCAGGCGCCGTGGACGCGCGTCGTTCGGCGGCTCGAACTGCCAGAAATACGCGGCCAGCGAACCGAACTCATCCCGTAAGGCGAGCGCCCGGCGGGCATTGTTGATGGCCGATTCGATCTTTTTCCGGTTTCTGATGATGTCCGCATTTGCGGTCAGGCGCGCGATATCCGTTTCGCCGAATTCAGCCAGGCGCTCGAAGTCAAAGCCGGCCATTGCAGCCCGGAAGCTCTCGCGCTTTCGCAGGATTGTGAGCCAGGAAAGACCGACCTGGAAGCCTTCCAGGCAAACCTTTTCGAAAAGACGCCGGTCGTCCCCGACGGGCTGGCCCCACTCGCTGTCGTGATAGGCCAGATAGTCTTCATGGCCACCGTGCCACCAGCAGCGGCAATGTCCGTCAGGGCCTCTGATCAGACCTTCAATTTCTGTCGTTTCCGTCACGTGATGACCAGCCTCAAGACACAGGTTTAGCTCTGACCAATATCAGAACGAACAAATTTTTTCTCAGCTAAACAAAGCGTTAGGTAACTCTATTGGAGGGGGAATGGGGGATAAAGAGGCTTTACCCCACGTGCGGAATAAAAATTCAATTAGTCCTTCCGAAGCCGTTGACAGACTCGACAAAACGCTCTTTACTGCAAATGCAAATCATTCTTACTAACTCCAGGGCGCGATGACCCATCAGCACGACACAGGTAAAGCTTGGATGAGCGAATTGAGTGACGGACAACAGCTGGTTGTCTGGTCATTCCGTCGCTGGCTGAGCGGTGAGCAGAACTGGTCGACCGTGTGGAACGAGTTCGCCGTGCGTTTCGGTGCGGAGCCGGCGCGGCCGATCCTGACGAGCTTTATCCGGCTGGTCGACGCTATCCGTTCAGGCGCGCGCCGGGCTGTCCACTATCATCAGCCCTGCTGCCCCTGTGTCGGCGCCGATGAAGCGCTCCTGACGTCTCTCGTCGGCGCGGCCCAGGCCGGGCGGCGTGACCTGGTGCGCAGTTACGCACTGGAGATGGTCCAGGACCCGATGGCGGATGCACTGGTTGAACGGGCGCTCGATCTGGCGACCGTGCTTTCCGAGCGTGGGGTGGAGGTTCCGCACCGGCGGGAATGGAAGTCTTTCTCAGGCGCGCAGCCCGTGCCAAAGGATGAGCAGGTAACGCTGCACTAAGCACCCGTAGAACGAAGGCCGGCAGAGTTCGGTCCAAGGTATGAACATTCGAACGAAAAAACTTAAGGCGGAAAAGACCATGACAAATAAGATCGGTCTCGTGGTGGCGGCAGGTCTTGTGGCGGCGTCTCAGATGGCGTTGCCCGCAGTGGTGCAGGCGGCGCCCTCCAAAGCAGACGTGCTGCGGACGTACGGGGACATTGCACTTGCCGGCTATGAAGACTCGCTGATCACGGCACAAACCCTAAAGTCTGCTGTTGATGCCCTGGTTGCCGCGCCGTCGGATAGAACACTGTTGCAAGCCCGTGCGGCGTGGCTTGCCGCGCGCGAACCCTATCAACAGACAGAGGTTTACCGTTTTGGCAATGCCATCGTTGATGACTGGGAAGGCCGGGTAAATGCCTGGCCGCTCGATGAGGGCCTGATCGATTACGTGGCGACCAGCTATGGTACCGAGTCGGACGAGAATGCCTTCTACACTGTCAATGTGATTGCCAACCCCAAGCTGAAGGTGGCCGGCCAGGAGATTGACGCCAGCCAGATTACCGCTGCTCTGCTGGCGGAGGAATTACAGGAGGCCGGCGAGGTTGAGGCCAATGTCGCGACCGGCTACCACGCCATCGAGTTTCTGCTCTGGGGGCAGGACCTGAACGGCACCGGCGCCGGCGCGGGCGATCGTCCCGCGACGGACTTTGACCCTGCCAATTGTACGGGTGGGAATTGTGATCGCCGTGTTTCCTACCTGACGGCGGCGACAAACCTTCTGATCGCAGACCTGGAAGAAATGGTTGCGAACTGGCAGCCCGGTGCCGCCGCACGTGTTGCTCTGGCTCAAAATGGCGAAGACTCAGGACTTGCGACGATCCTGACCGGTATGGGCTCACTCTCTTACGGCGAACTGGCTGGTGAGCGTATGAAGCTTGGTCTTTTGCTCAACGACCCGGAAGAAGAACACGATTGCTTCGCGGACAACACGCACAACTCGCACTACTTCAACGTTGTGGGCATCCTGAATGTCTACAACGGCCGCTACCGCCGGATCGATGGCTCGGTCGTCGAGGGACCCAGCATTGGTGACCTTGTCTCCGCCGCCGACAGCGGGGTTGATGCAGAACTAAGCGGCAAACTCAATCAGACCCTCATTGCCGCCGAAAGCATGGTGCGCCGGGCTGAGACCATCGAGGCTTACGATCAGATGATCGGCGAAGGTAACGAAAAAGGAAATGCCGCGGTGCAAGGCGTCATCGACGCACTGGTCTCGCAGACCACCTCGATCGAACGCGCCGTTGTAACCCTGAAGCTGAACAACATTGCATTCGAGGGCTCCGACAGCCTGGATGACCCTTCCGCCGTCTTCCAGTAAGCCAGCCCTCACCACCCTCTCCGCGGGCGGGGGGACAGACACAGTGATCCACCTCTCACTGACTTTGTCTGTCCCCCCAATTTTTTGCCTGATCGGTCGAGCGCTCAAACGCAGTCCAGCAAGCTAGCGAACTGGCCTTTTGCGCCGTCGCGGTTACTCTACCAGCGCGGTTGACCTCAAAAATGTCATAGACAGGACTTTAAGGTTCGCAAGACCGGTGCTAAGCTAGCGCGGATGTGGCGCAGTCCTTCCACTCAGAGGTGGAAAGACGACAGGGCGGAGTGATTGTCCGCCATCTATCTTATTGAGAAGTAAGAAAGTTAATCGGCGATGCATTTGCCATCTGTGATCACTGGCGCAGCCTTTTTTTGCGCTGTCACAGCTGCCGCTGCCGCAGCGGTACTCGCCCATCGCGATGATCTAAATAGCGCGGATAGGTTGAAAATCGAATCTGTCACAGCTTTGACAGATGACTTTTCGAAAGCGGAAAAGTTCGAGCGTTGGCCAGCGGGTGCGGGAACCTCCAAGAAGCATTTCAACGCCGACGCCTTTTCGCATTTCCTGAGCAATCTCTCCTTCGAAGAAGAGCAGCTGGCAAAAGTCGGAAACGGTATTTTCAAGAAAATCTGGGTTTCCTCGCCTGCCTCGACACGGGCCTCGGATGGTCTCGGACCGCTGTTCAACGCGCGCGCCTGTCAGCATTGCCATTTGAAGGACGGTCGTGGCCGTCCGCCTGCCGAGGGTGACGATGCAGTTTCCATGTTCTTGCGTCTGTCCGTGCCGCCGGGGACCGAAGCGCAGGAGGCGGCACTGCGGGCGGGGGAGATCGGTCTTATCCCCGAACCGACCTATGGAACACAGCTCCAGAATTTTGCGGTCCCGGGTCACAGTGCCGAGGGCAGGATGGTCATTCGTTACGAGGAACTGCCCGTCACGCTCAATGGCGGAGAGACGATCTATCTGCGTAAGCCGAGCTATTCGATCGATGAGCTCGCTTATGGCCCCTTGAGCCCGGATACTCTGCTAAGTCCCCGTGTGGCCAATCAAATGATCGGTCTTGGTCTGCTGGAAGCGATCCATGAGGGCGATCTTCTGGCGCTTGCAGACCCGGAAGATTCCGATGGCGACGGCATCTCCGGACGCCCAAACCGGGTGCGCGACGATGAGAGCGGCGAGATGGTTGTCGGACGTTTCGGCTGGAAAGCCGGCAATCCCACGGTCAGGCAGCAATCGGCTCATGCCTTTACCGGCGACATCGGAATCTCGACCAGCATGACACCGGCGCACTGGGGGGAATGCACGAAGAAACAGGAAGACTGCCGAAGTGCGCCCGACGGCGTCCAATTGGCGTTCGGCGAGGTGGAAGCGCCTGACAATGTGCTTGACCTTGTGACCTTCTACGCCCGAAATCTTGCGGTGCCGGCACGGCGGGGTCTGGATGATCCCGATGTCCTGGCGGGCAAGGCGCTTTTCTACGACGCCGGATGCGTTTCCTGTCACACACCGAAATTCGTGACCCGGCGCGATGCCCAGCCCGAGGCCCATGCTTTTCAGCTGATCTGGCCCTATAGCGATCTGTTGCTGCACGATATGGGCGAGGGGCTGGCGGACAACCGGCCCGAGTGGAAGGCCAATGGCCGGGAGTGGCGCACGGCGCCGCTTTGGGGAATAGGTTTGACCGAGACGGTCAATGGCCATACGAAGTTCCTCCACGACGGCCGGGCCCGGAATCTGCTTGAAGCAATTCTCTGGCACGGCGGAGAAGCGGAACAGGCTCGGCAAAGAGTTGTCGATATGACCCCTGGGGAACGAGAAGCCCTTTTGGCTTTCGTTGGATCACTGTAACAGGATCTCGGCATATGCGCGGATTTAAGGCTCTGATTTTTAGTCTTCTTGCGACTGGCGCGGTCGGCATTGGACCCGGCGTTGCGGCAGAGGCAGAGGGTGACGGCGCGAAGCCGGATTATGCGGCCATCGTTCAGGCGACAGTGACGGGGCATATACGTCCCGCCTACAGCCGGATGGCGAAAGCCAGCAAAAATCTGGCACTGATCATGAAGGCCGCCTGCCGGACCGACGAAGGCGTGACCACGCCCACGATTACAAAGTCCTTCATGGATGTGGCGTCAGCCTGGGTGTCTGTTCAACATATTCGTTTCGGCCCGGTGAAAGATGAAAACCGCTACGAGCGTATTTCCTTTTGGCCCGATCCCAAAAATCTCACGTCCCGTCAAATGTCCGCGGTTCTGGTAAAGCGTGATGCAACCGTGATCAACGCGGAGACCCTGGCGAAAAAGTCTATTGCATTGCAGGGGCTGACAGCCCTTGAACGCCTTATGACAATGGCGCCCGCCGAAGACCGGGAAGAAGCGGTTTTTCGCTGCGAGTACGCCCAGGCCATCACCGATAATCTGGTGCAAATCTCCAGCTCCGTCGAGGCTGACTGGGCGGCGGATAAGGACTTTCCGCGCCTGCTTGGAACGCCGGGACCCGAAAACCCGCTGTATCGGGATCATCGCGAAGCTGCTCTGGAGGTCATGAAATCCCTGAGCGCTGGCCTGCAGTTCCTGCATGAACGTAAACTGGTGGCCCCACTTGGCGAAACGCTTGAGAAGGCCCGTCCAAAGCGTGCCGAATTCTGGCGGTCCGGGACCACGCTGGATGCCCTGGATGCGAACTTCGAGACGCTGATGGAGCTCTACACAAAGAGCGGCATATCGGCTTACGTCAAGTCGGTGGATGAGGGGCTCGATAAGACCTTGATGACCTCTTACGAGCAGGCACTTGTTACCCTCAAAGGTATCGAAAAACCCTTCATCGAAGCGGCGACGGACAAGGCGCTACGCCCGAAAATGGATTACTTGCGGTTTCTTGCCGAGGATCTTCAACTCCGATCATCCGGTAATCTCGCCAACACCCTCGATCTCTCGTTGGGCTTTAATGCGTTGGACGGCGACTGAACTTGAAACTCCTGACCCGCAGGCATGCGCTTGGTTTGTGTGGCGGCAGCATCCTCTCATCCCTTACAGTCCAAGGCACGTTAGCTCAGTCCCGACGTGAAGAGGGGCCTCTGTTTCTGACAGCCGCCACGCGTGATGGTGGCCGTCACGGCGGCGCGATTCTGAGCAGCGACGGCGAGTTGCTTGCCGAATTTGCGCTTCCCGAGCGCGGTCATGGCGCTGCGCTGAGCCCGGGGATGCGGGACGCCGTGGTCTTCGCCCGCCGTCCAGGGACCTTTGCTCTGGTGTTGGATGCAGCGACAGGAATGACGCGTCAGCTGATATCGGCACGTCGAGACCGGCACTTTTTCGGCCATGGCTGCTTTTCGCGCGACGGCGGTATCCTCTTCGCGACCGAGAATGATTTTGACGGCGAGCGCGGTGTTATCGGCCTTTACGATGTCCGGGACGGCTATCGTCGTGTCGGTGAGTTTCCATCCCATGGCATTGGCCCTCACGAGATGGCGCTCATGCCTGGTGGGAAAACGCTGGTCGTGGCCAATGGCGGCATTCTGACCCATCCCGACGCGCCGCGCATGAAGCTCAATCTGGCCGAGATGGCGCCTTCCATTGCGTTCATCGACGCATCGAGCGGAGACCTGCTCCTGCGACACACGCCACCTGACGAGTTCCACCAGCTTTCGTTGCGCCATCTTGCTGTGCGTGCGGATGGCCGTGTCGCTGCCGTAGCGCAATGGGAAGGGCCCATGCTCGAGCAGCCTCCTCTGATCGCTTTGCTGGACAGGGATAGCGGGCTGCGCTTCCAGGCCGCCCCGCCAGCGGTTGCGCCCAGAATGCGGAACTACTGTGGGTCAGTCGCCTTTTCGGAAGACGGCGAGAGATTCGCCGTGTCTTCGCCACGCGGCGGGCTGATAACGATATGGGGCAGCGATGGACATTATCGTGAAGCCATCGAGCTTAAAGACGGTTGCGGACTTGCTGCAGGTGATAGAGGCTTTGTTCTCACCTCCGGCCGGGGCGTGGTCACGTCAGATGGCTCTCGCGAGATGCGCCGGCACGAAAAGATCGCCTTCGACAATCATCTGATTGCGCTCAGTTAGGCCCAGGAATTAAGCCCAGTAGTTAGTCCTAAGAATTAGGCCCAAGAATTAGGCCCAAGAATTAGGCCCAAAAATTAGGCCGGGGAACTACGCATGGTTTCTCGGGCGCCGGAAGGACGAGGGCGGCCGGCCATAGGTCGCGCGAAAGGCGTCATTGAAACGCCGGACGCTGTTGAAACCGGCTTCGAACGCAATATCCGCGAGCGGCCGGCTGCTGCTGTCGATCAGGCGTTTGGCAACCTGTACCCGATGGGTGGCGGCGATGGCGCTGGGGCTCGCGCCCACGTGTTGCATGAAGAGGCGCGAGAGGTGTCTTGCGCCGATCCCCAGTTTATCCGCTAAGCTCTCCACGCTTTCCTGATCCAGGAAACCCTCTTCAATCAGACGCATGGCCCGTGCAACTGTCGTTGCCGTTCCGCGCCATGCGGGGCTGCCCGGCGCGGTCTCCGGGCGGCATCTCAGGCAGGGCCGGAAACCGGCCCGTTCCGCAGCGGCAGCCGAGGGATAGAAAGTCACGTTTTTGGAATGGGCGCAGCGCACCGGGCAGATCGGCCGGCAATAGATCTTGGTCGTCCGCACACCGGTGAAAAAGAAGCCGTCATACCGCCGGTCCCGGGCAATGCGGGCGCGGTCGCAGGCTTCCCAGTCGCGCCAGATCTCCGGGTCGACGGGCGTGTTCGGGGTAAGGTCCGTTTGCGTATTCATAATACGCCTATTATGCCGTGGACGCGGCCCGATACTAGCTGAAATCGGACTCGGTCCCGCGCTGCGCCGGGACGGAGTCCGATCCCGGCCAGACAAAGGCCAGCCTGCATCCTCTTGTAGCAGCCTAAGGGAAACGATCTTGGGAGGTAGGGATGTCGGCAAGTTCAGTTCTTCAGCAGGCGGCACGGCACGCCGTTGATTACCTGGAGGCGATTGATGATCAGCCGATCAGAACCTCGGCGACGCTATCCGAATTGAGGGAACGGCTGGGACGAGACTTGCCGGAACGAGGCGTGCCGGCCACACAAGTCATCGATGATTTGGTTGCGGATGCCGCGGGCGGCATTCTCGGGTCCGGCAGTGGCCGCTTTTATGGATGGGTGATCGGGGGCAGCCTGCCGGTCGCTCTGGCTGCGGATTGGCTGACCTCCACCTGGGATCAAAACGCTGCCTCAAATGTCACGGCCCCCGCGGAAGCCGTGGTGGAGGAGATCGCCGGTGCCTGGTTGAAGCAAATTCTTAATCTGCCGGACGTGGCCTCGTTCGCTTTCGTCACCGGCTGCCAGATGGCGCATACCACGGCCTTTGCAGCAGCCCGGCATCACCTGCTTCAGCAGCGCGGATGGGATGTCGAGGTCAAGGGGCTGCAGGGCGCCCCCAAGATTCGTGTTCTGACCAGTGAAAACCGTCACGAGTCCATCCTGCGCGCCGTGCGTCTGCTCGGACTCGGAACTGAAGCGGTCACCTATGTCGCAAGCGATAGCGAGGGCCGTATGGATCCGGGGGCGCTGGACGCCGCGTTGAGTAGCCCGGCGGACCGCGCCACGATCGTTTCCCTTCAGGCGGGAGACCTCAACACAGGAGTTTTCGACTCCTTCAAGGCGCTGTGCCCGATCGCGCGCAAGTATGAAGCCTGGGTCCATGTGGACGGCGCCTTCGGACTCTGGGCGGCTGCCAGTCCTCGCTACCGGCATCTGCTTGAGGGGGTGGAGCAGGCCAATTCCTGGGCCACCGATGGTCACAAGTGGCTCAACCTGCCATTCGATTCAGGCTTCGTCTTCGTTGCGGAGCCAGCAGCGCACCGGGCGGCCTTCTCCCAGGCGACCAGCTATGCCGTGCCGCTTGAGGACCTGCGCAATCAAAAGGACTGGAATCCGGAATGGTCACGCCGCGGCCGGGGCTTCGCCGCTTACGCCGCCCTTCGGCATCTGGGCGAAGCCGGGGTGCGCGATCTGGTCGAGCGCTGCTGCGGCCATGCCGGCCGTCTGGTCGCGGGTATTGCGGCACTGGAAGGTGCAGAAGCACTTGCGCACCCAGTCATCAACCAGGGCCTGGTCCGCTTCCTCTCCCCGGACGGCGGTCACGACCGGCGTACGGACGAGGTGATCGCAGCCCTTCAGAGCAGCGGTGACGTCTGGTTCGGCGGTGTCACCTGGCAGAGGAAGCGCGCGATGCGCATCTCGGTCTGCAATTGGCTGACGACCGATGCGGATATTGATCGAACAATAGAGGTTGTCCGGCGCGTTTTGCCGGAAACGTCCCGCCCTTCGATTTGAAGCGCTGTGGTATCTGCCGAAAACAAGCAGGCGCTAACGTGTCTTGAGGGCATTCTGATAAGCACCACCGATCAACTGCGGCACGGCGTTGCTGGTGTTTTGCGCGATTGCATAGCTGACATCCTCTGCATAGCCGGCGTCCGCGAGCTCCTGACCGGACGCGCAGGCCAGGATCGCTTCGGGGCAGATGTCCCGCATGGCCTGGTAAGCCGCGCGGGTCGCTTCGGCGTCGGGTGTCAACTTCCCTTCCATGGCGGCAAGAATGGCGCCTGCACCAAGCAAGTCTTCCAGTGCCGGGCGCAGTGTTCCGTCCGGCCATTTTTCACCTGCGGCGATGACTCCGACTCGCTCACCAATATGCCCCGCGGCTTCAGCGACAGCCCCTGCATTTCGCAAACACCCGGCGAAGGTTGGGCAATCACCCGTCAGTTCCGAGAGCGCCGAGCCGTTGGGAGACGGCAGGACAATGCGCTGGCCGGGCGAAACTTTTGAGAGCGACTTGGGCGAAAGGCTCAGTTGTCCGCCGGACGCGGACCTGGGCCGGGCGAGGCTTGCCGAATGCCGTGCGGCGTGTGCCGCTGCACCTTCACGGCCGTAAGCATAGGGGAACACGAGCGCGCCCCGGCCAACCGCCACATCGACCGCCGTCGAAAAGGACAGTACATCGACAATGATAACGGCGTCGGAGTCCGGCAGCAGCGTGCGCAAACCGTTTTGACCCCAGGCAAAGGAGAGCAGGTGTTTTCCCATGATCTCAGGCCCTAAATGTCATCGAGCTATTCATCGATGGCCGCGATCAGAAAGTCCCGGAAGCGGCTTTCCGCGGCGCTAAAGCGGTAGCCGTGGCGCCAGGCGATACCGACGTCCATGCTCGGCACGGTATCGCTGATCGGACGACGTTCCACACGTCCGCCATCGAGCGACCAGGGACGGTAGACCAGATCCGAGAGGATCGTAACGGCGTGGCCGGTCGCGACCATGCTGCGTACGGCCTCCAGAGAACCCGTCTCGAACACCACGTTCGGTTCATGCCCAACGTCCTGCCAGTAGCGCCGGCTGGCTTTATCTGATTCGTCGACCTTGAAAAAGACGAAGGGCTCTGCGGCGACCTCGGCCATGCTCACGGTCTCCTGCTTGATCAGGGGGTGGGTATTGGCGAGCCAGAGCCGGCGGGGTGACTTTTTTAGAACTTTGCTGTGAAATCGGTCGGGACTGGAGAGATTGGAAACCAGCATGAAGGCGATATCGATCTCTTCGCGCGCCAGCATGGTCTCCAACTCTTCGCGTGACGCCTCCACCAGATCGAAATCGATCGAGGGGTTTCTGCGCCGAAACCGCGACAGGAGCGGAAAGAGAGCGTAGCCAGAGGCTGTATAGGTCACGCCCAAACGAATTTTGCCTTTGAGATCGGGCAGTTTTTGCTGCATCGAAGCGACCGCGTCATCCACGACGAATTCGATGTTCTCGGCATGTGTCCGGAAATTCTGCCCTTCTTGCGTCAGTGACACTCCGCCTGACCGGCGGGTGAAGAGCGTGACGCCCAGTGTCGCCTCAAGGTCCTTGATCGCGAGGGTCACTGCCGACTGAGAAATGCCAAGCTGGGTCGCGGCGGCGGAGACCTTCTCGGTATCGGCGACGGCGATGAAGTAGCGGACCTGGCGGAGACTAAGCATCGGTTAGGCTTACAGAGGTGTTATGAGTTTTTCTGAATTTGATATTATAAAATTTGAATTTCAAATTCCACAAAAAAACTGACACCCTGTGTTTATGTCGATCGGATCCATAGCAAACTCACAGGAGCGACAGATGACAAGTTTGACCATCGATGACCGCATTCTTCCCTCTTCGGGTTTGGATGTCGCGGTCCTGCGTGACGCCAAACCGTCGGAGCGCGCGGCGATGCAGCGGGAAACTGCCACCTCGCGCGATACACAGGCACAGACGTTTGCAGATCAGATCGGTCAGGGTCAGTGGAGGGTTCTGCGCTACCTTTAGGCGCGAAGCGAAATCGACAGGCCGGTCATTGCTCGTATGTGCGGAAAATATCTTCCAGTTGCGCGAAGCCTGCCGCGTCTTTGGCAAAGGTGAAGGTGCCCTGGTCCAGGATCTCGCGCGCGGCTGCGAGGACCGCACCGAAGGCAAGGCGCGAAAAAGCGGAGCCGACGCTGATCCGCTTCGCGCCTGCCTTCGCAAGGTCTTCGATCCCGAAGGTCACGCCGGGTAAGCCCATGACAACATTGACGGGTTTGCCGACGGATGAACAGACCGACCTGATGTCGTCCAGTCTGTTTAGTCCCGGTGCGTAGAGCACATCCGCACCGGCCTCCTCGAAAGCCTGCAGGCGCCGGATGGTATCGTCCAGATCACGGCGGCCATGCAGAAAGTTCTCGGCGCGGGCGGTCAGGATAAAATCGCCGGGCAGGGCACGGGCGGCTTCGACGGCGGCCGCGACCCGCTCCACGGTCAGGCCGAAATCGTAAATCGGTTTATCGCTGTCGCCACTGAAGTCTTCGATGGAGCAACCGGCCAACCCAGTCGCTGCGGCTTGCGGAATGATCTCGGCGACATCTGCCGGAGCGTCGGCAAAGCCGTTCTCCATGTCAGCGGAGACCGGCAGTTCCGTTGCCGAAACGATGCCTCTGCAGTGCGCAAGGACGTTTTCCAGGTTGATGCGGCCTTCGGGAAGACCGAGCGAGAAAGCCATTCCGGCACTGGTCGTCGCCAAGGCCTTGAAGCCGAGTGATGCCAGCACGCGCGCTGTTCCCGCATCCCAGGGATTGGGGATGACGAAGATGCCGTCCTCCTCGTGAAGCGCGCGAAACCCGGCGATCTTTTCCGCTTGAGACAGCATCACAGACTCCTCTTTACATTCACAGTTCGATGGTAGTTGATCAATGCATTGAGTCAACAGGCATTGTTCGATATACATGGGTGTGTAACTGCACCAAGGCATCTGTCTTGGCAAGAGAGTACGCTTCGGTCAAGGTCGCACAATGCCTGCAAATCCCGCAACAGCTTCACACTTTGACGTCTCGAAGATCGGCAAACTCCTCGGAGATTCCTCGAGGGTCGAGATGATCTCATCTCTGATAGACGGACGGTCGCTGACGGCGCGCGAGCTCGCACACGGGGCCGGTATCTCCGCCTCCACCGCGAGCTTTCACTTGGCAAAGCTCGTTGACGCCGGATTGCTGATGGTCCTTAGTCAGGGACGTCATCACTTTTACCGGGTGGCCTCACCCGAAGTCGGCGCGGCGCTTCAAGCTTTGCTGAGGCTTGCGCCCAGCGGAAAGGCAAAGCCGGCGGCCCGGCGCAAGACGCAACTCTGTTTCGCGCGCACCTGTTATGGCCACCTCGCCGGGGTGCTGGGCCTTGCCGTCGCGGAAGCACTACAGGCTAAGGGCTTGATCGAAGCGCGCGGCGAGGAAGATTTTCTTCTAACCCAAAAGGGCGAACGCTTTTTTAAGAAACTCGAAATAGACCTTGATGGTCTCCACGCAGGCCGGCGGCTCTTTGCCAGACAGTGCCTGGATTGGAGCGAGCGGAAGCCTCATCTCGGCGGTGCGCTGGGTCAGGCCTTTACCGAAAGTCTGATAAAGCGAAAATGGTTGCGCAAGAAAACGGGTAGCCGGGAGATCCAAGTGACGAAGGATGGGCAGGCGGGTTTGCGCAAACTACTCGGCATCAGGACCGAGGCGCTGTCATCCGCTTTCTTCATCGCGGAACCGGCGAAGAACGCAACGAAGAGGAGGGACTGATATGGCTCAGGGATTCAACCCGCCGGGAACCTGGCAGCCAAGGGAGCGTGGTTTCAGCATGGGCGTGGTCCAGCATCCTGGCCATTTCATTCACTTCACCGGACAGGTGGCCTGGAACGAGGCTGAAGAGATCGTTGGTCTTGGTGATGTGGCGGAACAGACCCGTCAATGCTTCCGCAATATCGAGGCCGTGCTGGAAGCGGTCGGCGGTCGCCTGGAGGATATCGTCTCCGTGACCACCTACTTCACCGACCGGACGCAGCTTCCGGAGATTCAAAAGGTGCGGTCGGCTTATTTCGATCCGCGAACAGCGCCTGCAAGCACGTCCATCATGGTGGCGGGGCTCGGCCATCCTGACTTTCTGGTCGAACTGGCACCCATTGCGGTTATCCCTCCGGAGCGTTTCAAACCGGTGGATTGAGCCTTTGGTCTATTCCGCAGCTGCTGCGGTTTCTGGCGACGTACGCCGCCATGACGGCAGCATCGCGGCGCCCGCCAGGACGATTGCTGCGGAAACGGCCAGGAAGAGATACTGACTGTCGAAGCCGTACCCCAGGCTGTGCAGGCCGGCGATCAAAGGAACGATGGCAGAACTCATGCCAAGCGAGAAGACGTATTGCACGGCAAAGGCGCGCGAGCGCCAGGCTTGCGGGACGTAGCGCCCCATCAGCCAACCGGTAACCGGCAACTCGGCAAACATCAGCAGCACCAGGAATAGCGCGGCAGGCACGACCAGCAATCCCGAGGTCGCCGAGACAAGCGTCAGGGCGGCAACCTGAAAGACGAGAAGGGATAGCAGGATCGGTTTTGCGCCAAAACGGTCGAGCAGATCGCCGACGGGCAGTTGAGCAAAGGCCGCGACCGCGAAGACCAGTGCGGTATAGCTGCCAATGACCGAGAGGTCGCTTGTGATGTCGGCGAGACGTTCCTCGAAGAGTTTCGGAAGAGAGATGCTGACGCCGTTAAAGACGGCGCCGCCGAAAAGCGCGGCGATTAGAATCACTGCGAAGACCCTGATTTGTGTGTTGCGCGTTGCAGGGATCACCGGCTGGGTTACTTTCTCCGGGATCTTTTGTCCGCTTGTGGCAGCTCGACGGGTCATGGACAAATAGACGACTCCAACCCCGATGGAGATCAGACCGGGCAGAAGGAATGCGCTGCGCCAGCCGAAGGCTTCGGCCAAAAACCCGGTCAAAAGCGTAGCGCCCGCAAGTCCCATGTTGCCGTATACGCCATTGACCGCGAGGGCCCGGCCGGGCCTGTCCGACAGCTGCGTCACCATGGAGAGGCCGACCGGGTGATAGATCGAAGCAAAGAGGCCCATCGCGCCAAAGCTGACCATCAGAAGCAGGGGGCCATTGGAGAGGGCGGCCAGCACAGCCGAGGCGCCGCAACCGATAAAGAGCATCGCGACCAGCCATTCCCGGCGCCAGCGGTCGCCGAGCCAGCCGGCGGGCAGAGTCCCAAGTGCGAAAGCCACGTAGATGGGTGTGCCGAGCGCCAGCGCCGCCCCGTAATCGAGCTGCCAGTCACGCTCGATCGCGATCACGGCTGTCGGGAAGATCAGCAAAAAGAAGTGATCGAAAAAGTGTCCCAGGTTGAGAAAATTAAGGGTGGTTTTGGGACTCATAAGGCTTTCCATCTGTACACGCGGTTATCTGCAGGCTTGAGAATAAGCAGAGATGAAAAAGCATTCTATCCATGGTATGCCAATATTTATCGCTTAAATGACAAAACGAGTTGTCTTTTGCAGTTTTCAGGTCTCGCCAGCAGCTACGATAAGGGAACCAGGATTGAGCCGCACCGGCATGTCGGTCATCAGATCGTACATGCCCGTTCGGGCGTGATGCGGGTGACGACGTCCGACGGCAGCTGGGTTCTGCCACCTGGCCGCGCCCTTTGGGTGCCGGCGGGCTGTACACACGAGATCCTGTGCCGTGATGCGGTCGAGATGCGCACCGTTTATCTGGCACCCGGTCTTAACGCCATGCCATCAGGCTATGCGCTTGCTTCTGCGGCGGTCCCTTTGACGCTACCGGGGACGCTGCCTGAAAACTGCGTTGTCTGGCGCTTGTCCGCCCTGATGCGGGAGGTCATTCTGCGCATTGCATCCGAACACGACCAGCGGCTGGACGAACACCTTTTTGCTCTACTGCTGGCCGAGATCGAGGTGATGGATGCCTTGCCGCTTTATCTTCCCGAACCCGCGGATCCGAAGATCAAGGTCATCACAAGCACGCTGTTCTGCGCACCGGCCGACGATCGCACTTTGGAGGACTGGGCGGCTGAACTGAACCTTTCGCCGCGCACCTTGATCCGGCGGTTTCAAGCCGAGACCGGCATGACCTTTCGCCAGTGGCGGCGGCAGGCCCGGTTGCTGGTGGCTCTGGAACGCCTGGCTGCGAAGGAACCGGTTACCTCGGTGGCCTACGATGTCGGATACGAAGGCTTGAGCGCATTCATCGAAGCCTTTCGCGAAGCCTTCGGCGTCACACCGGGGCAGTACTTCCGGGACTGACCTGCAGGTCCACTTGAGGTGTTTGCTTGTCGCGCCGTTTGTCGGGTAGCCTTAGACATGACCAGAGTCGTCGTGAAATGACCAGAGTGGCAGTGATCGGAAATGCGGGTGGCGGCAAGTCTACGCTTTGCCGCGCGATAAGCGCTGCGCTGGGCCTGCCGTACCATTCCATCGACAAGATCCAGTGGTTGCCCGGTTGGGAGATGATGCCTGAAGCCCAGTTTCATAGTAGGCATGAAGACCTGATTGCCGAAGAGCGCTGGATCATTGACGGCTTCGGACCCTGGCAGGATATCGAGCGGCGCTTCGATGCCGCCGATACGATCGTTTTCATCGATTTGCCCCTCTGGCGGCATCTGCTTTGGGCCACGAAACGGCAAATTCGTTCAGTGTTTTTGGGTCGATCGGACGGCCCCGAAGGCTGTCCGATGTGGCAGGTGACCTTTAAGCTCTATCGGATGATGTGGTGGCTGCATCGTGAGATCCGGCCGAAACTGATCGCGGCAATGGCTGCATATCGCGCTGATCGGGATATCATCCACCTTCGTTCGCCGCGTGATATTGAAGGTTTTCGCAAGGCTTGTCTGAAGCTGCGGCCTCAGCGATAGGCGGATGTCAGCTATAGACCGCCACGATCCAGATGGTCCAGATGTTCTTCTGGTCCTCCGACAGTGGCATCTCGATGGCTTCGAAAGACTGGAAGTGCTTTTGAGCGAAATCGGATTTGCCGAAACAGCGGATTGGCCGCCTGTATGATTGAATCAATTCGACGCCTCGTTTGAACGACTGGAGCGTGCTGTCGACATAAAGCTGGTCCCAATACTTGCCGGTCGAATCGCGGCCAAGCGCACCGGTAATGTGGGTCCCGATCAGTCGCCAGCGATAGCGTATCGGTGGCCCTGGCTCAATGTCGAGAAGCTGCATATGCGGCAGCATCGCCGCTGGAACTTGAACGGGATCCAGATCACTGCGGGATGGTAACTCGCGTTCTCCGCGGAGCTTTTGCCAAAGTGCGCAGGCGTCTTTGAGGAGATCGTGTTCGAAGTTCAGATCGGGATCATATTGCAGCGGACTCCAATCGTCCGATATCCGCGCACCAGAATGCTGAACAGAATCCATGAATTCAAAACTCTCAGATTGCCTTGGCGCAGTATTTCGTAAAGCCGATCTTCAGCTCGCTTTGCGTCGAAAACACAGCTGTAACCAAACATTTTCTATAACGCCTGTTATTTAACAAGTCATTATTGCATTTTGTTTGTGTTGCTCGTTTTGGACGAGTGGTTTCGTATAAATGCACTTACAGGCATTCAGTATTTTCTGCTGTCCTCTCACGTGGCGGACCTATGCAGTCGGGAGGTTCCGCTGATTAGGTTGGGAACTCCTATTCCTTGACGGTCTTGACGACAAAATTATATTTTCTGGCAAGGAGTTAAGAGTGGTGCGATGCCATAGCATCGTGCTTTGCCAGAATTGGACCGATGACATGACGCCGTCCAGAACGTGGTTCCCAGAACGTGGTTCCCAGAACTCATAATCTTATCGCCCAAGTGGGTCGTGTTTTGCCGGGTTTTAGGAGCGTCGTGCCCTCTCACCGGGCCTATGGGCCCGCTTTCGAGACCTCTCCTGCCTAAAACCCGGCAAAATACGATCAAGACCATCAAGGAATAGGAGTCCTCAACCTAGTCTCGGGCTGAAGATCATGTGCGATGGAGATGAGTTTATGCTCAAGCTTTGCATGCCTGGATCGGGTACGAACGACTTGCGCAGGGTCGGAAATGACACAAGCGTGCAACTCATGAAGTGATGGAAATAGGCAGGATCGGTAACGGTGAGCGCCGTTACCGATCCTGCCCGAAGAGACATGCCCTGTCGGTTCAACGGCAGGGATGCAACGTTAATTCGGTTCAGCCGGGATTTTCAATGCGGTGCGCCGTTCACTAGCCGGCTTTCCGTTATGCTGCCTGATTGACTTCGGCGCTGTAGGGAGGCGAGGGGAAGTATTCGACGTAAGCCTGGACTTCGCGTGCGAAGGCGGGGGAGGTCAACTGGCCGAGAAGCCAAAGTGTCATATCGATACCTGCCGACACGCCCGCTGAGGTGACCAGGTTCCCGTCCTGCACATAGCGGACATCATCCAGCACTTCCGCCGCGCGGCCTGCGGCCCGCAATTCCAGTATTGCATCGTGAAAGGTCGTGATCCGTTTGCCATCGATCAAACCGGCAGCCTGGAGAATACGGGCGCCCGTGCACACCGACGTGACCCATTTCGCGCCCGCGGCCTGTTTCTGGATCCAGGCGATCATCTCGGCGTTTTCGGCCGCCAGTCTGCTGCCGTTGCCACCGGGGACCAGCAGCACGTCGAGTTGGGGGGCACCCGCACAAAGTGCATGGGCCACGACCTTCATGCGCTTGTTGCAGGTGACCTCCAGTTGGTCCAAAGCATAGATCTTGACCTGAATCTCCTCGGGACGGCGATCTTCGGCGGCAGCGAGGATCTCATAGGGACCGACGAAATCGAGTTCTTCCACCCGATCAAAAAGTAGGATTCCAATCTGCATAACGACTCTCTTTTGTTAATTCAGTGTTCTGAATTCTAAATTCAGCATGTGTATTTGCTTGACTTAGAGAGCATAATACGGCTTTGTTTTGTCTGATATGACAATACACAATCAAAATCAGACAGATTGGTCGGATAGCCAAATTCCAGTTACTATGATTCTCTTCCCGGATGTGATGATGCTGGATGTCGTTGGTCCGCTTCAGGTCTTCAGCACGGCCAACCGTTTTCTCGAGCAGCCCTTTTACCGGGTTCGCACCGTCAGTGAGGACGGGTGTCCCGTCGTAGGAGAGTCCGGCCTGGCGCTTCTGGCCGATGCCGGCTTCGACGCCGATCTTCCTTCCGGTGATCTCTTTACACCCGGCGGACCCGGCGTCGACCGGCAGTGCCGGAACCCGGTTCTGATCGATTTCCTGCGGCGGGCCGCGCCCCAGCAGCGCCGGGTCGCGTCGGTTTGCTCGGGCAGTCTTTTGCTCGCGGAGGCGGGTTTGCTGGATAACCGGCAAGCAACCTGTCACTGGAGTCGGACGCCGGACCTTTGGCGGCGCTATCCGGGTGTGCGATGGCTGCCCGATGAAATCTATACCCGTGATGGCAAAGTCTTCACCTCGGCGGGTGTTACGGCGGGCATCGATCTGGCGTTGGCCATGGTGGAGGAGGATTTGGGCAGCGAGGTCGCGCTTGAAGTGGCGAGGGAACTGGTGGTTTACGTGCGCCGTTCCGGCGGGCAGAGCCAGTACTCGAGACCGCTGAGGGCACAGAGCGCAAGTGCGCCTGGTCTTCGCAGGCTGTGTGAAGCCATCGCGGCGGAGCCTGCGGCGGATTGGCGGGTGACGCGCATGAGCACATTCGCCAATCTGACAGAACGCAGCCTGCACCGGCTTTTTATCAAGGAGTTCGGCGAGAGTCCTTCCCGCTTCGTCGAGGGCCTGCGTGTGGACTTCGCCCGCAATGCCCTGGAGCAAACGGCGGCGTCTTTTGACCAAGTGGCCGCTTTGTCGGGCCTCAGGGATGCGCAAACGCTCCGCAGAGCCTTTGCCAAACATCTTGGACTGACACCCGGCGCCTACCGCAGCCGTTTCAGATCAACAGCCTGACGCCGGCAGCCGGTTATAGCGAATTGCGATTTTCTTGAATCATAACACTTCAAAATTTGCGTTCAAGATCAGCAATTTGCTGATCGAGAAGCAGCGAATTTTGTGTCTGTTTAAACGCAAATTGCTTTAGAAGCCGGTCAGAGTCCCTCGACAACAATGAAGTTACCTTCAGACACAGGTTGGCGGATTTTGACCGCTTCCTGATAGGCGTCGGAGTTGTAGAAGGCTTTGGCGGTATCCATATCCGCGAACTCGACGATCACCAGCCGGGCGCCGCTGTCTTCGCCCTCGAGCACCTCCAAAGCGCCGCCACGCACCAGATAGCGGCCGCCGTGCGTCTCGATCGCCGCTGAGGCCTTCTTTTTGTAGGCTTCGTAGCCTTCCGGATCGTGAACCTTCACACGTGCGATCATGTAAGCTGGCATAGGTCGTCAAGTCTCCGCTGTCGGGTTGCGCCAAGAGACTCTTACTCTTGGTCCCGCCATTCTGACGGAGCTCTGCCATGACACAAGGCGGAAGAAGATACTCGCGGGAATCTGCTACTCCGCCGCGTTGCGCGAAGGCTCGGGGTTGCGGAAAGACTGTAAAAGAGTGGCCTCACGCTGCTTGGCCTCGGCGATGTGGCGTTCCTTCACGTGGCCATAGCCCCGGATATGTTCGGGGACCGATGCCAGATCGACCGCAATGGCGTGCGTGTCATGAGAGAGGCCGGCAATCAGCTCATCGAGCATTTGCTCGTAATCGGCGATGAGCTGACGCTCCATCTTGCGTTCGTCCGTATGCCCGAAGATGTCAAACCTGCCACCGCGCAGGCCCTTGAATTTCGAGAGCACCTTAAAGGCCTGCAAAATCCAAGGGCCGAATTCGCGCTTCTTGAGGTGGCCGGTCTCCGGATCCCTGGCCGCCATGATCGGCGGGGCAAGATGGACGCTCAGTTTGAAATCGCCTTCGAACTGTTGCCGGAGTTTCTGCGTAAACTCTTCTGTGGAATAGAGCCGCGCAACCTCGTACTCGTCCTTAATGGCGAGCAGTTTGAAGTAGTAACGCGCGACCGCTTCGGTAAGTGATGTGGAGCCTGACAGCTTGGCCGCTTCCGCGCTTTGGACCTTTTCCACAAGAGACCGGTAGCGTGCGGCGTAGGCAGCGTCCTGATAGTCGGTCAAAAACGCGGCCCGGCGCTCGATAATCTCATCCAGACTCTCGGAGAAATGATGGCTCACCGGCTCTTTTGGTGGCGCTGCAAACACCTGCACGGCGTTTAGGTCGTAGGCGGCGCGCCGACCCCAGCGAAAGGCCCGTGTATTGGCCTCGACAGCTACGCCGTTCAGCACGATGGCCTGATCGATCGCATCCAGGCTGAGCGGGATGAGGCCCTTCTGCCAGGCGTAACCCAGCATGAAGAGGTTGGTCGCAATCGAATCTCCCAGAATGGCTGTGGCCATCTGCGTGGCATCCAGGAAGTCGGTGTGATCTGCGCCTACTTCTTCCTCGATGCGTTCCTGAAGGCGTTGCGACGGGAAGAGAAGGTCGGGATTACGGGTAAATTCGCCGGTGACCGCCTCGTGACTGTTGATCACCGCATGGCCGCGGCCACGTTCGATTTTTGACAAGGCGTCTGCACCCGCGGCGACCACGAGATCGCAGCCCAGCAGAAGCTTTGCGCCGCCTGCCGAGACCCTGACCGCGTGGATATCTTCGGGCTGGCTCGAGATACGCACGTGGCTGACCACCGCGCCGCCCTTCTGGGCCAATCCGGCCATATCCAAAACCGAGCAGCCTTTGCCTTCGATATGCGCGGCCATGCCGATCAGCGCGCCGATGGTCACGACGCCTGTACCGCCGACGCCCGTGATGACGATGCTGTAGGGCTCGTCCAGTGCGGGCAGGGTGGGATCGGGAAGCTCGTCCCACTGAGACGCCTGTTTATCGGCGTTCTCCCCATCGACGGCCTTTGCGATCGGCTTTTTCTTGCGCAGGGCGCCGCCATGTACGGTCACAAAGCTCGGACAGAACCCCTTAACGCAGGAAAAATCCTTGTTGCAGGAAGACTGGTCGATCACGCGTTTGCGCCCGAACTCGGTCTCCAGGGGAGCGACGGAGACGCAGTTCGACTGAACCGAGCAGTCGCCGCAGCCTTCGCAGACGGCGTCATTGATGAAGACCCGCTTAGGCGGATCGGGGTAGAGGCCGCGCTTCCGCCGCCGGCGTTTTTCCGCTGCACAGGTCTGGTCATAGAGAATGACCGACACCCCCTCGATCTCGCGCATGTCGCGCTGAACCCGGTCCAACTCGTCACGGTGTTCTATGGTGATACCGTGCGCCCAATCCGTGCCCAGCGGGTACTTATCCGGCTCGTCCGTGACCACGACAATACGCTGGACGCCCTCGGCCTCGAGTTGCCGGGTGATCATCGCCGGATCCAAGGGACCGTCATGAGGCTGGCCGCCGGTCATTGCGACGGCGTCGTTGTAGAGAACTTTGTAGGTGATATTGACCTTGGCTGCTACGGCGGCCCGCACCGCCATGATGCCCGAGTGGAAATAGGTGCCATCGCCCAGGTTTGCAAAGACATGCTTCGTCTTGCTGAACGGCGCCTGTCCGACCCAGGGCACACCTTCGCCGCCCATCTGGGTAAATGTTTCCGTATCCCGGTCCATCCAGATCGCCATGTAGTGGCAACCGATACCGGCCATGGCGCGGCTGCCTTCCGGGACTTTCGTCGAGGTGTTGTGCGGGCAACCGGAGCAGAAATAGGGGATGCGGGCAATCGGTGCCGCCTCGCTGTTGAGAGCTTTCTCCTTTTGCTCCAGGAAAGTCAGGCGCTGGTCGATACGCTCACTGCTGTAAAAGCGGCCGATGCGCTGTGCCAGAACCCGCGCGATGCGTGCCGGAGTAATTTCATCGATCGACGGCAGGATCCATTCGCCGTCTTCGTCGTACTTTCCGATCACCCGGGGGCGGACGTCGGGGCGCCAATTGTAGAGCTGCTCTTTGAGCTGGTTCTCGATGACCGCACGTTTTTCTTCGACCACGACGATCTCTTCAAGACCTTCGGCAAAGCGCCGCATTCCCTCGCGCTCCAGCGGCCAGGTCATGCCGACCTTGTAAAGGCTGAGGCCAATGTCGGCCGCCATCTCCTCGTCGATGCCGAGATCATCGAGGGCCTGCCGGACATCGAGATAGGATTTGCCTGCGGTAACAATGCCCAGACGCCGCTTCTGAGGTGAATCGATGACGGTTTTATCGAGTTTGTTGGCCCGGGCGAAGGCGAGGGCAGCGTAGATCTTGTGGGCCTGCAGCCGTTCTTCCTGCTCCAGCACGCCGTCCGGCCAACGGATGTTCAAGCCTTCGGCCGGCATGTTGAAATCCTGCGGCATCTGGATGTCGATACGATGCGGATCGACATAGACACTGGCGGAGGAATCGACCGTTTCGCCGATGGTTTTAAAGCCGACCCAACAGCCCGAGTAACGGCTCATCGCCCAGCCCAGGAGGCCAAGGTCCAGGAACTCCTGAACACCGGCCGGATTGAGGACCGGGATCATCGCGTCCATGAAGGCGTATTCGCACTGGTGCGCGGTCGTGGAGGACTTGGCGGTGTGGTCATCGCCGGCCAGCAGAAGAACACCACCGTGCGGGGCGGAGCCTGCCAGGTTGCCATGGCGGAAGACATCACCGCTGCGGTCTACGCCGGGGCCCTTGCCATACCACATGGAATAGACGCCGTCGTAGTTACTGTCCCCGAACAGATGGCCTTGCTGGCTGCCCCAAACGGCGGTGGCGGCGAGATCTTCATTCACACCGGGCTGGAAATGGATGTGGTTTTTGGCCAGAAACTGCCGGGCGGACCAGAGCTGCTGGTCGACACCGCCGAGAGGCGAGCCACGATAGCCTGAGATGAAACAACCGGTGTTGAGGCCCGCGGCAACGTCGCGCTGACGCTGCATCATGGGCAGGCGAACCAGGGCCTGCGTACCGGTCAAGTAAACCCGTCCGGATTCGAGCGCATACTTGTCGTCGAGAGTTACCGCATTAAGAGCCATCGTTTCCTCTCCCGAGCAGGGTTATATCGTTTTATACTCTAAAAGGTAATCAATGCTGACCTAAATGGCAATTTGCGAGGGTCGAATCCGGCAAAAAAGCAACGTTCGTGCCCACTATATTGGATTAGCTTAACGAAAGTACCAACTTGTCGGCCTCCGGGGTAATTTTGCGGAACGTGAGTTACGGTTTGCGGCTTTGGATGGTCTATTCGCCCCCGCACAACTCCGAGCGTGTCGTGGCAGCTCAGGCTTTCTTCTTCTTTTCGTATAGCTCGTCGAGAACCTTGCCGTACTCCGCGATGATTTTGTGGCGCCTGATCTTCAGGGTCGGGGTCATCATGGCGTTATCGGTGGTAAAGGCCTCGGGCGCGATGATGAAACGCCGCACCTTCTCCATCGGCGACAGCAGTTTATTCACCTGATCGACAACACCGGCCAGATGTTTGCGCAGATCCGGGTCGGCGCTCAGGATTTTGAGATCGGGCTTTTTGCCGTTCTCTTTCGACCAGCTTCTCAGGAACTCTTCGTCCGGTACAAGCAGAGCGACCAAATTCGGGCGCTTGTCGCCATAGGCCATGGCCTGATGGACTTCGGGTTGCAGGGTCAGGAAACCCTCGATGCGGGCCGGTGAAACATTATCGCCACCCGAGAAGACGATAATATCCTTTTTCCGGTCGGTGATCTGAATGTAGTTATGCTCGTCGAGCCGCCCGACGTCACCGGTGTGTAGCCAACCGTCTTTGATCACATTGGCGGTGGCTTCTTCGTCGTCCCAGTAACCGTTCATCACCAGCTCGCCGCGCACCAGGATTTCACCGTCATCGGCAATCTTGACGTCAACGCCTTTCAGGGGTGGGCCGACCGTATGCATCTTCACGCGGCCCGGGCGATTGCAGGAAATGACGGGCGAGGATTCCGTCTGTCCGTAGCCCTGCAAAACAGGGAGGCCCAGTGCGACGAAGAAAACACCGATGTCCGGATTGAGCGCCGCGCCGCCGGAAACCATGGCTTTCAAGCGGCCGCCAAAACGCTTCCTGATCTTGCCGCGCACAAGGATCTCGACGACGAAATCGAGCAGGCGCTCTTTCGCGGTCAAACTCGCGGGATCGACATAGCGCTTGCGGCCGAGGGTCTCAGCCAGATTGAACAGCCGTTGTTTAAAAGGGCTCTGCGTTTCGACACCGCGCCGGATTCGCTGCAGCATGCTTTCGTAGAGACGTGGCACCGCAGTCATAATCGTCGGCTTCACCTCGCCGAGATTGTTGAGCAGCTTTTCGATGCTTTCCGCGTAGTAAATCTCGGCGCCGATCGACATCGGGAAAAACTGGCCGGCGGTGTGTTCGTAGGAATGGGTGAGCGGTAGGAAACAAAGGAAGACTTCCCGCTCCAAGCCCAGTTCTTCAAGCAGGTCATGCGCGCCCATGCAGTTGCACATGATCGCGCCATGGCTGAGCATCACGGCCTTTGGCACGCCGCCGGTGCCCGATGTGTAGATGAAGCAGGCGGTCTCGTGACGCTGCGCGAAACCCGCGTATTCCTTAACATCATCGGGCTTCAGAGAGCCTTCATGCAGGACCTCGTCCCAGCGGTACAGATCCAGTGGAACGGACTGGCCCTGTTCCAGGTCCTCGATGGAGATGACCCATTTGCAGTTGGGGGAATCCAATGCGGCGGGCATAAGTTTGCGCGCCAGCGCACGTGTGGAAACGATGACCCCGCGCGCGCGCGAATTGGTCAGAATGTGCAGATGATCGCTGACGGTGTTGGTGGTGTAGGCGGGCACCGTGATGCCGCCGGCCGCCATGATCGCCACATCTGCGATCAGCCATTCCGGCCGGTTTTCCGCGACAAGGACGACTCTCTCACCCCGTTCCAAACCCAGACCGCGCAGGCCGCGCGCCAGATCCTTAACCTGCGATTCCACCTCGCGCCACGTCAGGGGTTGATACGCGCCGTCGCGTTTTGCCCAGAGGAAATTTGTGTTCGCGTGCTTTTCCGCCTGCTCGAAAAACATCTCGGTTAAGCTGTTCCAAGCCGCAAAATTCATGGTTCCCCCCTTCTGACACCGGTACGCCGGTGTGTGGCTGCCCGCTTTGATCACGCAGGTTTGTCCTTGGCGATCACGTATTTGGAGCCTATATCGCTAGCGGTCAAGGTGTGTGTGCCGAGGAGGAACGTCCGTGTCGAACGCTGCGAAGCCGAAATCCGTGATTGATGACAAGCTGGGCACCCTGCCTGCCTGGGACTTGAGCGACCTTTATCCGGGCACGGATTCGCCTGAGTTGAAGCAGGATCTGGAGAGTTGTGAAACGGCGGCCAAGGACTTCCACAAGCGCTATGAGGGAGGCCTTGGTGATCTGGACGGTGCCGCGCTCGCGGGGGCCATCGATGCTTACCAATCTCTGCAGGAGACCCTCGGACGGGTGATGAGCTATGCCCAGCTGGTCTATTCCGGCAACATGAGTGACCCTGCGGTCACGCAGTTCTACCAGGCGATGCAGGAACGCACGACCGCGATCTCCACGGCTATGCTCTTCTTCACTCTGGAACTCAACGATCTGGAAGACGATCTGATCCAGTCCAAGCTCTCGGCCCCCGAGTTGGCTCACTATGGCCCCTGGCTGCGCGACCTGCGCTCCTACCGGCCGCACCAGCTTGATGAGGAAATCGAGCGTCTGCTGCACGAGAAATCCGTCAGTGGCCGGGCGGCGTGGACACGGCTTTTCGATGAGACCATGGCTGCCCTGCGCTTTCCCTTCGCGGGTGGCGAGCTGGGCAATGCGGAAATTCTCAATAAGCTGGGTGACCGGAGCCCGCAGGTGCGCAAAGAAGCCGCGAAGTCGCTGGGCAAGGTCCTGGGCGAGAACCAGCGGACCTTCGCGCTGATCACCAACACCCTGGCAAAGGACAAACAGACCGAAGACAACTGGCGCAAATTCGCGCGTCCGATCTCATCGCGGAATCTGGCTAACGTGGTCGAGGACGAGGTGGTCGATGCGCTGGTGACCTCGGTCTCCGATGCCTATCCCTCGATGTCGCATCGCTATTACAAGCTCAAGGCCAAGTGGTTCGGCGTCGAACAGCTGCCCTATTGGGACCGCAACGCGCCCTTGCCGGACGATAACGATAAAATTATTTCCTGGGATGACGCACGCATCACGGTGCTGGACGCCTACGCCTCTTTCTCACCGAAGCTTGCGGAAGTCGGCAGCCGTTTCTTCGACAAGCCCTGGATCGATGCGCCGGTGCGGCCCGGAAAAGCGCCCGGCGCTTTCGCGCATCCGACCGTGCCCTCGGCTCATCCGTATCTTCTTTTGAATTATCAGGGCCGGACGCGCGATGTCATGACCCTGGCCCATGAGCTCGGGCACGGCTGCCATCAGGTGTTTGCCGCGCCCCAGGGCCATCTGATGGCGGATACCCCGCTGACGCTTGCCGAGACCGCGTCAGTCTTCGGTGAGATGCTGACCTTCCAGTCTCTTTTGCGCGCTGAAACCGACCCGATCCGGCGCAAGGTGATGCTGGCGTCCAAGGTCGAGGACATGCTGAACACGGTTGTCCGCCAGATCGCCATGCATCAGTTTGAGACCCGTGTGCACGACGAGCGCCGCTCAGGTGAACTGCTGCCCGAGCGTCTGGGCGAGATCTGGCTTGAAACCCAACGTGAGAGCCTTGGGCCGGCTTTGAAGTTCGACGCTGATTACAAGCACTACTGGGCTTACATCCCGCACTTCATTCATGTGCCCTTCTACGTTTACGCCTACGCCTTCGGCGATTGCCTGGTAAATTCGCTCTATGCGGTCTACGAACAGGCTTCGGAAGGCTTTGCCGAAAAGTACCTCGACATGCTGAGTGCCGGCGGGACGAAACGTCACAAAGAGCTCCTGGCGCCCTTCGGGTTGGACGCCTCCGATCCTGACTTCTGGGGACAGGGCTTGAGCCTGATCGGCCGTTTCATCGATGAGCTGGAGCAGATGGACTGATCGCGGGCTCAGGAGGCTGCGCGAGGCGAAAGCGCCGACATGGGTGGACAAGCCCAGACGCCGGGCCCATGTTCCCACCATGAGTGATGAAGACTTTGGAAGAGAAGAATCTCGGTTCGGCGGCCGGATCCGGCGCTATGCCAAGGTTGGAACCTCGGTCGGCGGCCTGGCGGCCCAGGTCGTCGGTTCGCGCTATCTGGGTTTAAACCTCGACAGAGGCCAGCATTCCAACGAATTGAAACAGGCATTGGGCGGCCTGAAAGGCCCGCTCATGAAGGCCGCGCAGATTCTGGCCACGATCCCTGACGCCTTGCCGCCGGAGTACGCCGAGGAACTGCGTCAACTGCAATCCAACGCCCCGGCGATGGGCTGGCCCTTCGTCAAGCGCCGCATGCGGGCTGAACTCGGGCCGGGCTGGCAGAAAAAATTCAAGTCTTTCGGGCATGACGCCGCGGCCGCTGCCTCTCTCGGGCAGGTGCACGAAGCCTTCGGGCTCGACGGCCAGCGGCTGGCGTGCAAGCTGCAGTATCCCGATATGCAGTCGGCGGTGGAAGCCGATCTGCAACAACTCAAGATTCTCTTTGGGATTTACCGCCGCTACGACCGAGCCATCGACCCGTCAAATATCTTTGCCGAGCTTTCCGACAGGCTGCGCGAAGAGCTCGATTATCACCGCGAAGCGCGACAGATGGAGCTTTACCGCATCATGCTTGCGGGGGAAGACGGCGTCGAGGTGCCAGAGACCATCAAGGAGTTGTCCGGCGAGCGCCTGCTGACCATGAATTGGCTCGAAGGTGCGCCGCTCATGGACTTCCTCGCCAAGACCGACGACGTCGAGCAACGCAACCAGGTCGCCATGAATATGTTCCGCGCCTGGTACGTGCCTTTCTACTATTACGGCGTGATCCATGGCGATCCGCACCTCGGAAACTACACGCTGTGTGAAGACGGCCGTGTGAACCTGCTCGATTTCGGCTGCATCCGGGTGTTCAATCCGCCGTTCGTGAAGGGTGTTATCGATCTCTATTACGCGTTGGAGCGGGATGATGAAGCGCTTGCGGTTCATGCCTATGAATCCTGGGGCTTCACCAAGATGACCAAGGAACTGCTGGATGCTTTGAACATCTGGGCGAAGTTCCTCTACGCGCCGCTGCTGGAAGACAAGCCCCAGCAAATTATGGAAGGCGAGGGCGGCATGTACGGCGCCCGCGTCGCCAATAAGGTTCATGCTGAATTGAAGCGGCTCGGGGGCGTCAAGCCGCCCCGGGAATTCGTGCTGATGGACCGGGCGGCTGTCGGGTTAGGTTCCGTTTTCATTCACTTGAAGGCGGAAATCAACTGGCACCGTCTGTTCCATGACATGATCGAGGGCTTTGATGTCGCTGATCTCGAACGGCGTCAGACGGAGTCGCTCAAAGCCGTCGGACTGTCTACTCCCTGAACAAATCGATGTCTTGAAACGATAGCGCACGGAGTTGGGTGCGCTGCGTGGCATGCGCCCGTAGCACAGGCCTGCTAAGTCTTATTGCGCCCTTGTATGGCTGCGCCAATGCCTGTCTCTCCAGAGTTTGGCAGCGCATGAGCTTTCACAAAAAATCCTTGATGACAGCGACAAGTATTTTTGTATGTACGTTAGAAAAACGCTGTGAACCATCGGGTTTCTGCCAAAAAACCTTGAACCAACGGGACTGTACGTTCATTAAGGAGGGGAACTATAAGCTGGCGTCCGCCTGTACAAAGCCTCAACCAGCGTCTGGTCTCAGTCTTCGGCCGTCTCTCGGGCCTCCAGGGAAAGCAGAGCAGGAATTACATGAAAATCGCCATTCCAAAAGAGCGGCGCGCACACGAATCTCGTGTCGCCGCTTCCCCCGAAACAGTCAAGAAAATGATCGGCCTGGGTGCCGAGGTTGCCGTTGAAAAAGGCGCCGGTACCGGATCAAACTTTACGGATGATGCCTACAAGGCCGCCGGGGCCACTGTTGGCACTGACGTCACCGCGGACGCGGATGTTGTCCTGAAAGTGCAGCGCCCGATCGTCAGCGGCAAGGATGCGGAACTGGCATCCTACAGGCCTGGCGCTGTGGTAATGGCAATCTGCGACCCCTATAGAGCAGGCGAAGATGTCGCGGCCATGGCCCAATCCGGCGCCACCGTATTTGCCATGGATCTGGTGCCGCGCATTACCCGCGCCCAGTCAATGGACGTGCTCTCCAGCCAATCCAACCTGGCAGGTTACAAAGCGGTGCTGGATGCCTCGGCGGAATACGCCAGCGCTTTCCCCATGATGATGACAGCGGCCGGAACCGTTGCTCCGGCAAAGGTTCTCGTGATGGGCGCCGGTGTTGCCGGCCTGCAGGCGATCGCGACCGCGAAACGCCTTGGCGCCGTGGTTTCGGCGACGGACGTCCGCCCGGCGGCGAAAGAACAGGTGGAAAGCCTGGGCGGTACTTTTGTTGCCGTTGAGGACGAAGAGTTCAAACAGGCCGAGACTGCCGGCGGATACGCCAAGGAAATGAGTGACGACTACAAGAAAAAGCAGGCGGAACTCATTGCCGAGACGATTAAGAAGCAGGATATAGTCATTACCACCGCCCTGATTCCCGGGCGCCCGGCGCCGATGCTGATTTCTGCCGATATGGTGAAATCCATGATGCCAGGGTCGGTGATTGTCGATCTGGCCGTCGAGAACGGTGGGAACTGCGAACTTGCGCAAGCCGGCAAGGTTGTGACCAAGCACGGCGTCAAGATTGTCGGTCATTACAATGTACCAAGCCGCGTGGCGGCCGATGCCAGTGCGCTTTACGCCCGCAATCTTTTCAACCTGCTGCAGTTGCTTGTCGATGGCGAGACCAAGGCCTTGGCGATCGACTGGGAAGACGAGATCGTCAAGGGCACCTGTATCACGCGGGACGGTAAGATCGTCCATCCAGGCTTGGCACTCAAGGAAGAGGCGCCGCCGAAGGAAGCAGCAGCAGCAGCAGCTGCAGACGCCGGTGATGATACGGCGGACGGCAAGTCTTCCGGTACCGAGTCGTCTGATACCAAGTCCGGCCAAGACGATGAGTCCGGTTCACCCGATAAGGGGGAGGGGTAAGAGTTAGATGTCTAGCGAATCTTTTGTAGAAAGAGCGACGGAAGCGGCCAATCAGGCCCGTGAGCTGTCGAATGAGCTGATCGGGCTCGCCGGCGAAGCCAGCAGGCTTGCGGTTGAGTCTTCTGGCGGTGGCGAAGTTTCTCCGACGGTCGTGGGGTTGACGGTTTTGGTCCTGGCGGTCTTTGTCGGATATTACGTGGTCTGGCGGGTGACGCCGGCTCTGCACTCGCCCCTGATGGGCGTCACAAATGCGATTTCCTCTGTCATCATTGTCGGCGCATTGATCGCTGCCGGTCCGGCTGACTTCGGCTTCAGCGAAGTTATGGGCTTTTTGGCCGTGACGCTGGCGTCGGTAAACATCTTCGGCGGCTTCATCGTCACGCAGCGCATGCTGCAGATGTTCAAGAAGAAGAAATAAGGGGCGATCGTAAATGTCTCCAGATCTCGCAGCACTGCTGTATCTCGTCGCCTCCATCTGCTTCATCATGGCTCTGCGCGGACTGTCGCATCCTGAAACCAGCCGAAGCGGCAACCTTTTCGGCATGGTCGGCATGGCCATTGCTATCATCACGACCCTGGCCATGCCGGGTGTCGTCAGCTACGGCCTGATCATAACCGGTATCGTCGTCGGTGGTGCCATCGGTACGGTGATCGCACTCAAGATTAACATGACGGCACTTCCGCAGCTTGTGGCGGCTTTCCATAGTCTGGTGGGGCTGGCTGCAGTCTTTGTTGCGGTGGCGGCCTTCTACAAGCCGCAGGCTTATGGCATTGGAACGCCCGGCGATATCCAGGTCGCCAGCCTGATCGAAATGTCCCTCGGTGTCGCTATCGGCGCCATCACCTTTACCGGTTCGCTGGTGGCATTTGGCAAGCTTCAGGCCCTCATCAGCGGTAAGCCGCTGGTGTTCCCGTTTCAGCATCATCTGAACGCCGCGATCGGTATCGCGATCGTTGTTTTGATCGTGATGCTTTGTGTGGGTCAGTCCAGCGCCGTCTTTTGGCTGATTATCATCTTGGCGTTGCTGGTCGGCTTCCTCCTGATCCTGCCGATTGGCGGGGCCGATATGCCAGTGGTCATCTCCATGCTCAACTCCTACTCCGGTTGGGCGGCTTGCGGCATCGGTTTCACCCTGAGCAACAACCTGCTGATTGTGACCGGTGCGCTGGTGGGGTCGTCGGGCGCAATTCTGAGTTACATCATGTGTAAGGGCATGAACCGCTCGATCTTCAACGTGATCCTGGGTGGTTTCGGAACCGACGGCAGCGCGCCGACGGGCGGAGCAGGCGGTGACGACGATCGTGTGGCCAAGTCCGGTTCTGCTGACGATGCAGCCTTCATGATGCAGAATTCCGGTTCCGTTATCATCGTTCCCGGATACGGTATGGCTGTTGCCCAGGCTCAGCATGCCCTGCGGGAAATGGCCGACATTCTGAAAGGCGGTGGTGTGGATGTTCGTTACGCGATCCACCCGGTGGCAGGCCGTATGCCCGGCCACATGAACGTCCTGCTGGCCGAAGCCAACGTGCCTTATGACGAGGTGCTGGAGATGGAAGAGATCAACCGCGATTTCAAGTCAACGGACGTGGTCTTCGTTATCGGCGCCAACGACATTACCAACCCGGCGGCCAAGACCGATCCGGCCTCGCCGATCTACGGCATGCCGATCCTCGAAGTCGATCAGGCCAAAACGGTGCTCTTCATCAAGCGCTCCATGGCAACCGGTTACGCCGGTGTCCAGAACGAGCTCTTCTTCCGCGACAACACTCTGATGCTGTTCGGTGATGCAAAGAAGATGTGCGAGGACATCGTCAAGGCGATGGAGTAGCGCTGAGCTTTTGAGGCCTGTTGGACCTCGAAACGCAAAACGGCGGGGCTCTGGCTCCGCCGTTTTTTTTGTTCAAGGCGCATTGGCTGGCTCAGGCTACCTCCGAAACATCAATGAGATCGTCTCTCTGATCGTTTGGTCTTGGGATGCCAACCTTCCTCGCAAGTCCTAGTCTTTGAAGCAGTTGGATGACGCGCCACGCAGGGTCGGTCTGGCCTTCTTCGAGGCCGATTCGTGCCGATTCGGGAAAGGCATGATGGTTGTTGTGCCAGCATTCGCCGTGAGAGAGGATGCCGAGCAGTGGAAGGTTGGACGCCTGCACGGCGGCACCTTCGACTCTCCAGCGTCCCGGGCCCGGATTATGGCAGAGGTAGGTGATCGTCCAGTGACCGATGGTGCTGACGGCGACACGGACGCAGATGCCCCAAACGACCCATGGCAGCCCTCCAGCGTAGTAGAGGGGCAGGGCAAGCAGGAGTTGGTGAAGCCGCCAGGTGCACTCCATGAAACGCACCCAGGGATCTCCTGTGAGGCCCGGTTCGATTTTAACTCTCGGCGGACGCTCGAACTCGAAACGATAGAAGAGCTGCCAAGTCAGGTCTCGCCAAAAGCCGCGCCGGTGGGAGAAAAAATCGTGACAGTGGCTTTGGCGCTGCGCCCAGTCGCGCAGGTCGTGAATTTTGATAATGCCGCAGGGCTCGGCGACACCCACGAGAAGTCCAGCGTATATCAAGCTCCGCTCAAGCCATTTTGGGCAGCTGAAGGTCCGGTGGATCATCATCCTGTGCATACCGACGCTATGGCCAATCAGCATCGTCGTGTAGGTCAGGAGCAAAAACACCAGGAAGGCTTGCCAGGAGAAGAGCAGAGGACCGAGGACGAGGCTGGCGGCGAGCATCCCGCCAGTCCAAAGGACCTTTGACCAATCCAACACGACTCTACCCTCGACCGCAGATGCGTCCGTGGTGTCGACGCGCAAAACCGGTTGCATCATGGCATCACGCCATTGTCGTCGTTCTGACGCCGTGAACGCTTACGGGAGCGGTCCCGGTTTGATTGGGCCGGCTGAGAGGGGGGGCGGCTGAGAGGGAGACGGGCGAGCGTGAGGCATCTTCATGCCGCATCATTCCCGGAATCCAGGCACAAGAAAAGGGCCGCTGAAAAGGCAACTGCCTACGGCCCTCATTTCTCGTCGATCTTGATTTTCTTCAGGTAGCCCTGTCGCCAGAGCACACCCGCAGAACTCCAAGCCCAGGCTAGAAGCCTTCGCGCTCGATACGTTTACGGAGAAGTTTCCGATGACGGCGAACCGCCTCGGCGCGCTCCCGCTTTTTGCGTGCGGAAGGTTTCTCGAAGTGGCGGCGCAACTTCATCTCACGGAAAACACCCTCGCGCTGCAGCTTCTTTTTCAGCGCGCGGAGGGCCTGATCAACGTTATTATCGCGGACGTGTACTTGCACGGGCGACCATGCTCCTTTCACTGCGACGGATCGTTTTGATCCATCGGCTCATCCTAACGGTCATGTCAGGGTTAAGAACAAACAATCCCACTCGCTATGGCGATACCGTAGCGTGGTGTGGAGGGTGGTATCATACGGAAAAGGCCATGTGAAGGACGATTTGCAAGAATCTGGCGCTTTTTGCCGCAGTAAGCCAAAAAAAGGCCGTGAGGCCTACCGGGCCGCTTTACCCCCGAACTGCGCGAAGCCATATTGGTCTCATGACTTTGCTGAAAATCGCCCGCATGGGGCATCCCGTCTTAAAGCAGCGCGCGGCTGAGGTTCAAGACCCGAAAGCCCCGGAAATCCGCCGTTTAGTGGCTGATATGATTGAGACTATGCGGGATGCCAACGGCACGGGTCTGGCGGCACCGCAGGTCCATATGCCGCTCAGACTGGTGGTGTTCTTTGTGAACGAAGGGCGGGCTGCCAGGGAAAATGCGCGGGACAACATCGACGATGATCAGGATTCGGACGATCTCGATGCAGATTCAGGCGGCGGTGGTGTGCCGTTGACCGTGTTGATCAACCCAAAGTTGGAATTTTTAACAGAAGAGCAGTCCCTGGGCTGGGAGGGGTGCCTTTCCGTTCCGGGCCTGGCCGGGCAGGTGCCGCGTTACACGGCGCTGCGGTACAGCGCTCTCGACCTCGAGGGTCAGCTTTTCGAACGAGTCGCAAAGGGTTTTCATGCCCGGGTCGTACAGCATGAATGCGATCATCTGGATGGGATTCTCTATCCTCAGCGCATGACAGACCTCTCGAGCCTGACCTTCACCAGCGAGATCGGGGCTGCGTCCGAGGCCTCCGGGGATGGCGAGAGCGCCGATTAGGGTAGTTGGAAGCCGGCAGATGAAATGCTGAGCGAAAAGGCCAAGGAAGAAGGATTTTAGCGATGACCACGGATAAAGCCCGAATTGAGCTGCTGGAGGCGACATTGCCGCATATCGCTTTTGACGGCTGGAGCCTCAAGTCAATTCAAGCCGGCGCGCGCGATCTCGGGCTTGAGCCCTTTGATGTTCAAAATCTCTTTCCTGGTGGCGTTGCCGATCTCATTGAAACCTTTAGCGCGCACATAGATCACCAGATGATGGTCGGCCTCGAGGCGCGGGATCTCCCTGAGATGAAGGTTCGTGAACGGATCGCAAGCGCTGTTCGTTTGCGCCTGGAACTCCTGGAGCCGCATCGTGAGGGAATCCGGCGTGGTCTAACCTATCTCGCCATGCCCCAAAATGCCCAGCTCGGTCTGACATGTCTTTACCGGACCGTCGATGCCATGTGGTTCGCAGCAGGCGACCGTGCCACGGATTACAATTTCTATAGCAAGCGGCTCCTGTTAGCGGGCGTCTACTCCTCAACGCTCTTGTTCTGGCTGAACGACCGTTCCGAGGGTTACAGCGACACCTGGGCTTTCCTCGAGCGGCGGATCAGTGAGGTGCTGAAGGTCGGAGGACGCTTCGGTAAGGTGATGAGCGGGGCTCTAAGCCTGCCCGAAAAGCTGTTGGACCGCGGAAAACGGCTCGGCCAGGGCGGTGGATTGAGGGCGCGCGGATTCGGTGCCCGGCGCATGGGTGGCGGAGCGCGGCCAGGCAGCTGATTGCCTTGATTAGGCTCCCGTCGTGAGCCTGGATATCCAGTTCAGGCAAGGGGAGACCGTAAAAGTCTCCCGGAAGCTAGTATCCCGAATCTGAAATTCACTTCATTGAATTTCAGATTCAACGGGACACTACCTCATTGAATCTAGTGTGATTCAGTCTCTAAAATTCACCGCATATTATGCGGTGAATTTCAGAAACATCACACTAGGCTTTCGGAGACAGCCTGTTCACATGGCCCATCTTGCGGCCGGGGCGGGCTTCGGCCTTGCCGTAGAGGTGAAGTTTGGCGCCCGGATCCGACAGGATCGCCTTCCAGTCCGCTGCGTCGTCTCCAATCAGGTTTTTCATGACGGCGTTGGAGTGGCGCTCGGGCGAGCCAAGCGGCAAACCCGCGACGGCGCGCATGAATTGCTCGAACTGCGAGGTCACGCAGGCGTCCATGGTCCAGTGACCTGAGTTGTGTGGCCGGGGTGCCATCTCGTTCACCAGGATCTGGTTGTCGCTGGTGACAAACATCTCAATAGCCAGCATACCCTGAAGATCCATGGCATCCGCCAGGCGGCGCGCAATGGTCTCGGCTCTCTCCGCAAGCCCGGCGGTGATGTCAGCCGGTGCGCGGGTTTCGTCCAGAATGTGGTTCTTGTGCCGGTTCTCGACCGGAACATAGCATTCGCAGGACTGATCCCCACCGCGGGCGATGATGACCGAGATCTCCATCCGGAAGTCGACGACGGCTTCCAAGACCGCGGCCAGCGTTTCCTTTCCCCCCGACATGCTGTTCCAGGCGGCGGCGATATCATCGTCTGTGGAGATCAAGACCTGACCCTTGCCGTCGTATCCGAATTCCGCCGTTTTCAGGATCGCGGGGAGGCCGAATTCACCAATCACTTGAGACAGTGCCTCAGCATTCTGCACAGGAGCGTAGCGGGTCGTGGGTACGTCAACGGAATTGCAGAACTCCTTTTCCCGCAGGCGGTTCTGACAGATGTGCAGCACATTCGGACCAGGCCGGACCGGACAACGCTTGGCGAGGAATTCAGCGGTTTCAGAGGGGACGTTCTCAAACTCATAGGTTACGACCTCGACGGAAGCCGCAAAGTCCTCGAGCGCGGACCAGTCGTCGTAAGCCGCCACAGTGTTCAGAGAGGTCACCTGTGAAGCAGGGCCATCTATTTCAGGGCTGAAAACGTGAACTTTATAGCCCAGCGCCGCTGCCGAGAGAGCCGCCATCCGGCCAAGCTGGCCGCCGCCAAGCATCCCAATTGTAGCGCCCGGCGGCAGGGGGAGGTTTGGGCTGTCACTCATAATCTTACCTCAGGGGCTTGCCGCACGGCAGAGCATTGGTCGCTGGTTGTTGCATTGACAACAAGTGTGATCAGATGATCGATCACGCGAGTAAAGCCTTTTTGCGTCAGCCTGCGTCGCTCGGGCTCTCTGCGACGGCGTTGCTTTGCTGTTTCCGCCAAGCGTCCAGCGCAGCCGCAATATCAGGATCATTCAGTGCGAGGATCGAGGCTGCGAGCAGGCCCGCGTTCGTGGCGCCGGCTTTGCCGATTGCGAGGGTGCCGACCGGAATGCCGCCCGGCATCTGGACGATCGAGAGCAGGCTGTCCTGGCCGCTGAGGGCTTTGCTCTCGACAGGAACACCCAGAACCGGCAGTGCTGTCATGGAAGCAACCATTCCGGGAAGGTGTGCGGCGCCGCCAGCACCTGCGATAATCACCTTCAAACCGCGTTCGCGCGCTGTGCGGGCGTAATCGATCATGCGCTCCGGTGTCCGGTGAGCCGAGACGATCCGCTTTTCAAAAGGAATCTCGAGGGCCTCAAGGACCTTTGCGGCATGCGCCATCGTCGGCCAATCAGACTGGCTTCCCATAATGATGCCTACGTATGGCTGCGTGTCCGAATTCATTCGTTTGCCAATTACTTTTGCCTAAAAGAGGCCGCATTATTGTTACAAGGTCGCAGTGACGCAAGCGCGGTGAGGTTGCAGTGAGGTTACTGCCAAAACGGGACTGAGCCGTGGTTCGGTTAAGACTCGAGGGTTAAAGGAAATCGATGGCGTAACGCGCGGAAATTTCAGTTTTTTTCGGCGGGTTTACCACTCGGTATTAACTTTCGTGATAGATTAATTGTGTATTGAGAGGACCGGAACAAAGATCCGGTCGTTCAAAGTAAAAGGCGACTATGAAAGTCAGAAACAACACATCCTCCTCTTACGTGCCTGGCGCGTCCGCCATTTCGGGCGCGGCTCCGGCCGTAAAGACCGAGGCGGTGGCGCAGACACGCCGGGCGGCAGATCAACCGATCGACGTGACGACGATCATGGGCATTCCGGAATCGGAACTGACGCCGAAGGTTAAGGCTGCGTTTGAGAAACTTCTGACGGAAGTCGTGAACATGCGCCAGGAGCTTGAGCGGGCGCAGAAGCGAATCGGTTATCTGGAAGAACTGGCGGACCAGGATAGTCTGGCGCCGGTGCTCAATCGGCGGGCTTTTGTTCGCGAGCTTGGCCGCATGATGTCCTTTGCCGAGCGCTATGGATCTCCCGGCAGCGTTCTGTTTTTCGACGTGAACGGCATGAAACAGGTTAACGACAGCCATGGCCACGGCGCCGGCGATGCGGCATTGAAGCACATTGCATCCAGTCTCCTGGAAAACGTCAGGTCCTCAGACATCGTCGGTCGCTTGGGCGGCGACGAGTTCGGCGTGGTTCTGGCCCAGGCCACGACCGAGATCGCCATGGAGAAGGCGGCCCATCTGGCACAGGATGTTCAGGATGAACCCGTGGTCTGGGAGGGCATAGAGCTGGATATTTCGGTTTCCTACGGCGTGCACACCTTCGCGGGCGAGGAACACATAGACGACGCGTTGAATGCCGCGGACAGAGCTATGTACGAGCAAAAGCGCAGAACCGCGGGACAGCAGAGTTAACGCTGCTGCAGGAAAATGCCGATCGTCTTTTCCGATACTTGAGCTTTTCGTCCGATCATCCCGGACAGTCGTCGATCGACATGCGGTCTCCGGCAGATCCTGTTCATGGGGGCGATGAGAGGGACCGGGCCAAAGATCAGGCGATGATATCGGGAAGCAGTTCACTCTCGAGTTTCAGGATCAAGTCCTTCAGCATCAGCTTGCGCTTTTTCATGCGCTGGAGCTGGAGCTGATCAAAGGGGGCCTGTTCGTGGATTCTTGCGATGACATCGTCGAGATCGCGATGTTCTTCCAGAAGCTGCGAAAGCTGCTGCCTCATTTTCTCTCGATTAGTGTCTTCCATGAGTGTCACGAGTGGTAAAACGCCCAAAAATAATAACCCGACATTGGGCCTTACGGACAGAGTTTAGCACAGGAATTCTCCAAATTTGCATCAGACTTCGCGCTTTCCCGATGGATTTTTGCCGTGCCGTTTGCGTTAGTGATGATTTTACGCGAGAATCGCGTCGCTAAGCCTTTGAAATAGCCAGAGTCATCGGTAGAAATGAAGCGAATTGCTGTTCTGACCAGCGGGGGAGACTGTGCGGGTCTCAATGCGGTTGTGCGGGCTGTGACCCAGCGGGCGGTCGCCGGATACGGTTGGGAAGTCTTCGGAATCCGGCAAGGAACCGCCGGTCTCCTCGCGCGGCCCATCGATGCGGAAAAGCTGGAAATCAGCCGTTTTGAAGGTGATCTGCTCCGGCGTGGGGGGACCTTCCTGGGAACCACGAACAGTGGAAACCCCTTCGACTATCCCACGCAAGATGGTGGCCGAATCGACCGGTCTGAAGAGATTATCGCGGCTTATCGAGAGCTCGAACTGGATGCCCTGATCGGAATCGGTGGTGATGGCAGCATGGCCATCCTGCGCCGTCTGGCCCAGCAGGGCGGATTAAATCTGGTTGGAATCCCAAAGACCATCGATAACGATCTCGGTCATACAGAGGTTTCGGTGGGTTACGATACTGCCGTACGGGTGGCGACCGACGCCCTTGATAATCTGCAGCCGACTGCCGCCAGCCACTCCAGAGTCATGATCTTGGAGGTGATGGGACGGGATGCCGGCCACATTGCCTTAAGCGCCGGAATTGCCGGTGGCGCGGATGTCATCCTGATTCCCGAGATCGGCTATCGGATCGACAGCGTCGCGCGCAAGATCGCAGCGCTGAGAGTTGCCGGGCGCAATTTCGCGCTCGTTGTTGTTGCCGAGGCGGTCACCACGGAGAGCGGCGAGGCGGTGACGCAATATCAGCCCGGTGGCGCAAAAAACTATGGCGGCGTCGGTCACTATATTGCCGGGCGGATCGCGGAGGCGACGGGTGCCGAGACCCGGGTGACTGTCCTGGGACATGTTCAGCGTGGCGGTTCGCCGACGGCAACGGATCGGCTCATGGGAACGGCTTTCGGCGTGCATGCTGTCGATCTGATCGAAGAAGGGAAATTCGACCACATGGTGGCCTGGTCCGAGCGGCAGGTGACGGCTATTCCCATCTCGGAGGCGATAGCAGGATACAACGCGGTCGATCCGCAGGGCAGTCTGGTGAAGACCGCCAGGGGGGTAGGGATCTGTTTTGGCGACACCTAAGTCAAAAAGGAAGGCGGCTCAGACGGTCGCTGAGCCGCGAGAAATCGAGAGTGGCAACGGCACGCGCACAGGACGCGCCGAAGAGAATCCCTTCTGGATCTTTTCAGTCGCGGTTTACGGAAGAGACGGCACCGCGCCTGCCTGTCTGGCGCTTCAGGATTCAAAAGGACTGGATGTCAATCTGCTGCTGTTCTGCTGTTGGGCAGGCGCAGCTGGCCGTCCACTCAAGCCGGCTGAACTGGAAGACTTGATTGCAGCCGTGAAGCCGTGGCGGACGGAGATCATCCAGCCCCTGCGCAGCCTGAGGCGGATGCTCGGGATGCATGGGGTTTTCGAAGGGGCGAGTGTTGCCCTGCTCAAGCAGCTCAAGTCAGCGGAGCTGGAGTCGGAGGCCGTGCAGCAGCGCATGCTTCATGAATGCCTGCCGTTGGAACCCGGTGAGGCGTCGGTGACGGTCGCTGCTGAAAATCTCAAGGCTTACGTCAAACTGCTCAATGTGGATTGCGACTCAGCCGCAACGGCTGATCTCGCGGCGGTCTTGCGGGGCGCTTTTCCCTCGCTTGCGCCCCTGGAAGCCGTCTGGACTCTGGTCTGACGCAGTAATCTAACCGCGTTTTCGGCGTTTCGGTGCCCGTATAGCGGCGGTGCCGTCCGGGGCATCTTCGCCCCAGCGTTTGATCTTTCCGCTGTCGATGTCGAAGAGGTCAAGCACCCGCCCGACGGAATGCTCGACGATGTCATCAACGCTTTGTGGATTGGTATAGAAAGCCGGGACCGGTGGGGCGACAACAGCCCCCATTTCGGAGAGCGCCACGAGGTTTCTGAGATGTCCGGTGTGGAGCGGCGTTTCGCGCAGCATCAAAACCAGGCGCCGCCGCTCCTTGAGCGCCACATCCGCGGCCCGGGTCAAGAGGGTGGAGGTGACGCCACTTGCGATTTCCGACATGGAACGGATCGAGCAGGGTGCGATCACCATCCCTAGGGTTTTGAAGGAGCCGCTCGAGATAGACGCACCAATATCCGCGACGGGGTGAAAGACATCCGCGAGGGCTTGAACCTGCGCGACCTTCAAATCGGTCTCGTAGGCCAGCGTGATTTCAGCTGACTTGCTCATCACGAGATGGGTCTCGATCGGGAGAGACTTCAGGCATTCCAAAAGGCGTATTCCGTAGATCACGCCACTGGCGCCGCTGATCCCGATAATGAGTCGGTCCGGATGCGTCATTTGGTCTCTCGATTCTTCCTGTTTCTGATGCCTGGTTAAGCCTTGCGGCTTTGCATTCTGGCTCAGGGAGGTTTAGCATAGCTGTACATCGTAAATTAGGAGATTACGTATGCCAGCGTCTGAACGGATTGTATCTCTTCAAGGTAAGCATGCTTCTCTGGATCGGGAAATTGTCGAAGAAAACCAAAGACCTCACCCCGACGATACCCGCCTTCACGAACTTAAACGCGAAAAGCTCAGGATCAAGGACGAAATCAACGGCATGATGACGCATCCGCACTGACGCCGGATTCGGAACAAGTTGATTGCGTCGCGTCGGGTTCAGCGGCTTTGGCCCCGGCCCTCCGCTAAGGTTCAAAACGCAGGTTTTTTTTTGAGAGCGTGCCAAAAGGCGTTTCTCTCTAGCTTTTGCACAGCCTGCCGCATTTTTCATATCTGGTTGATTGCGCCCGGCTGAAATTTAAGGCTGCGCGTGCAAGCGCGACCACTTTGCCGCTCGATGAATTGCTCAGACCGCCTTCATGGCCTTAGTCGCCTTGGCGGCGCCACAGGACTTGCTCAAGCTTCGTCCTGGAAAGATACTGCGCGCTCTGTTTGCTAGGTCAGATCAAGTTCAGATGCGATCGCCGAAGGCGATCACTCGTGCTTGCGAATCTGATCTAACACGAAGAGCTGGAACGGATCACGGTTTTGAGCGTGGGTGGCAAGGCTGACTTGGCCTCTGCGACCATTGAGCTCTTGCCGTCGCTGATGAATTTTCCGGGCCGCCCAAACGGCTCGGTTATCCGAAGGGTTGGAACTATGCGTTTAAAAGACAAGGTGGCCATCGTCACCGGTGCCGCTGCCGGAATTGGTCTCGCCTGTGCCCAGCGCCTTGCGTCCGAGGGGGCCAAGGTGGTTTTGTCCGATGTCTCCGTTGAAAAAGGCGAACAGGCCGCCGAGGCGCTCCAGGAAACCGGTGCCGATGCGATCTTTATCGCCTGCGACGTCGGCGATAAGGCCCAGGTCGACGCCTTGATTGCCGGCACTGTCGCCGCTTTCGGGCGGTTGGACTGTGTGGTTGCAAACGCCGGCATCGTTCACGCCTGTGACTTCCTGGAGCTGGAGGAAGAAGACTTTGACCGTGTGCTCCGGGTAAACCTCAAAGGCGTTTTCCTGACCGGGCAAGCGGCCGCGCGTCAGATGGTGGCCCAAGGGGGTGGGGGTACCATTATCAATATGTCGTCAGTGAATGCCGTCATGGCGATCCCGAGCATCACGCCCTACGTGGTTGCCAAAGGCGGTGTCAACCAACTGACCAAGACCATGTCGATCTCACTTGCGGACAAAGGTATCCGGGTGAACGGCATCGGTCCTGGGTCCATCATGACCGATGTCTTAAAGGCGGTCGCCGACAACAAGGAAGCCATGAGCAAGATCATGATGCGGACGCCGCTGGGACGGGTCGGCGAGCCGGACGAGATTGCGAAGGTCGCTGTCTTCCTCGCCAGTGATGATTCAAGCTACGTTACCGGTCAAACAATCTATCCCGATGGCGGGCGCCTGGCACTGAACTACACCATGCCGGTTCCGGAGTAAGAGGAGTGGTGGCGCGCGGCTTCTACCAGGAGCGGTCGCGGCCCAGCATTTCCGCCTGGATGGATTGAAAGAGCTCCAGTTCGTCCAGGTTGATGTAGTCGATGCCGAGTTCGATCATGCGCTGGAAGTCGGCGCTGGACTTGCCTTCGTAGTAGACCATGATCTCCATACCCAGGTCGTGGGTGCGGTCGACCAGATCCCGTGACAGGGCATCTATCTGAGTTTCGTAGATCGATGCGTGATGGTCGCGCTGTGCTTCGGCCGGGTCGTCGGTCACCGACCAGTTCACCATTTTCCGGAGCTCCGGCGCAGCATCTTGGATAGCGGCCCGCATCTCCGGATCGAAAGAAAAGGTGAAACACTGCTCGGTGATGTCCAGGCGCTTCAGAAGCGCCGCCACAGCTTCGCAATCAGCGTGTTTTATCTCGACGTAAAACCCGGCACGCTTTTTAAAGGCATTGAGGTAATGCTCGAGGCGCGGAACCTCTTCGCCGGCAAAGACAAGATCAAAGCCGATCCCCGCGTCGAGGTTGTCGATTTCAAATGACGTCATTTCGGCGATCGGACCAAAGGCGTCCGTGGTTCGGTCGATCAGTTTGTCGTGCATGACGTAAAGTACGCCATCGGCACTTTGCCGGACATCCAGCTCGATAATGTCGCCACCCAGCGCGAGCGCCGCCTGAGCTGCCGCGAAAGTGTTCTCAGGCGCCACCATATTGGCACCCCGGTGGCAGACCGTTTTGACTGGTTTCATGAAAACTGCCGGGACCTGTCTCTGCGAGAAATCATTGCTTCAGGCATATGGTGTTTTTGAGCCTGGGACAACCGTAACGCGCGCAGCCCTGCAATGTGAGGTGCAGGTATCGGTGCCAAACGGCTTCAATTACCGCTGTCTGAACGTGCGCGGGCATAAAAAAACACCCCGGCCAAGACTCCGCCCGGGGTGCCTTTATTGTCGTTCCACCGTCATGTGAGAGGTCAGCTGAAACCTCAAGACGGCTCAGTCGTTGCTGAGACCGAAGCCTGCCAGCGGCGAAGGGGCTTCTTCCTCGAACTGCGGCGCGGGAATGGCGATTCCGGCCTTTTCTGCGGCTTTGCGAGCTTTTTCGACCGCGGCATTCAGATCGACCTGACTGCAAAGCCCAAGCAACACCGGATCACGAGGGCGGATGTTGGCCATGTTCCAGTGCGAACGGTCGCGGATGGACTGAATGGTCGTCTTGGTGGTCCCGATCAGCTTGGAAATCTGGGAATCTTTGAGTTCCGGATGGTGGCGCAGCACCCAGGCGATCCCGTCCGGTTTGTCGTGACGCTTGGCAACCGGCGTATAGCGCGGGCCTTTGGTGCGTTTGGAGGGCTGTGGCAGGTCGAGCTTCAGAAGCTTGAGGCGAGCGGTCGGGTCCGCCTGGCAACGGTCGATCTCTGCCTGGGTCAGCTGACTATTGGCGATCGGATCGATCCCCTGAATGCCGACAGCAACCTCATCGTCTGCGATGCCCTGGACTTCAAGGCGGTGCAAACCGCAGAATTCAGCGATTTGCTCGAATTCGAGAGAGGTGTTTTCGACCAACCAGACGGCGGTCGCTTTTGGCATAAGTGGCTGAGACATTTTCTCTCCTCGTCTGCCCGGATCGTGGCTCTCCTGAACCGTCAACCAGGGCTGCGCGTGTTTGGGTCGTCCGCCGTCGCGCCACAAATGCGGCTGCGCGCGGATCGGAAACTGTGGGATACCCTGAATATAGGCTCCAGCCAAGCGGGAAAAAGACTTAATGACCCGGCTATTGCACAAAATTACAGCTAAAGCTCTGTCGGATGTCAGACCGTGAGCACGATTTTTCCAATGTGAGCGCTCGATTCCATCATTTCGTGGGCTTTATTTGCTTCGCGCAGCGGAAATGTCTGGTGAATCACCGGCGCTATCTTGCCTGATTCCAGCAGAGGCCAGACTGTTTTTTTCAGATTCTGCGCGATTTCCGCCTTGAATTCGACGCTGCGGGCCCGCAGTGTCGAGCCGGAGATCGTGATCCGCTTCATCATGACCGGCGCGAGATTGACCTCAGCCTTGGGTCCGCCAAGAAAGGCGATGTAGCAAAGGCGTCCGTCCGGGGCGAGGGCCGAAATATTGCGCTGGACGTAGCTGCCGCCAACCATGTCGAGCACAACGTTTACGCCCTTGCCGCCGGTCAGATCCTTGGCGATTTGGACGAAATCTTCTTCCTGGTAGTTGATCGCCCGCTCCGCTCCCAGATCCTCGCAGGCCTTGCATTTTTCATCGGAACCCGCCGTCACAAAGACTCGCGCGCCCATGGCCGAAGCCAACTGGATGGCTGTCGTCCCGATCCCCGAGGAGCCTCCGTGGATGAGAAGAGCTTCGCCGGCTTTCAGGCCACCGCGGTCAAAAACGTTGGTCCAGACGGTGAAAAAGGTCTCGGGCAGGGCGGCGGCTTGTACCGCGCTGAGGCCTTTGGGCACGGGCAAGCACTGTGGGGCAGGGGCGACGCAGTATTCCGCGTAACCCCCGCCTGCGACCAGGGCCGTGACCTGATCGCCCAGCTTGAGGTCCGTAACATCGGCACCGAGGCTGACGACCTCGCCGCTTATCTCCAGGCCTGGGATATCCGAGGCGCCGGGCGGCGGCGGGTACCCGCCGGTCCGCTGCAGCACATCCGGCCGGTTGATGCCTGCTGCCGCGACCTTAATCAGGACGTCGCCCGCGCCGGGCTCGGGCATTGGACGTTCGCAAGGAACCAGAACATCCGGTGCACCAGGTTCTTTGATTTCAATTGCCGTCATTGTCGTTGGGAGGGAACCGGTCATTCGAGGCCTCGTTCAAGGGGTTGGAGTCGTTTCCTAAATCAGACATTCGACGTTCTGATCTAGGATGTTGTTCCTACGTAAAATTCGCACATCCGCTATGTCCCAAGCGCGCGACGGGCAGCGTTCCCTAACAGGAATGTAGCCGTTAAAGTAAGAGATCGGACTCTGGACTGCGCCGCAATTTAGTCGCAGCCTGTAACCCAAGGCAAGTGAACAGCGGGAGGCGTCTCAATGGAACTGGAAGATTTAGAGCCGAGGAAAAAGCAACCCAAGTTAAAGGATCTGAGCGTCATGGGCCTCGATGAGCTTGCCGAGTACCGCGAGTCTTTGGAGGCGGAGATCGCACGGATCGATGCCGAGGTTGCCACCAAGAAAAGCCATCGTTCAGAAGTTGATTCGCTCTTTAAAAGCTAGTTGCCCAATTGTCTCGCACTTCATTCCACATGCGATGTCCGCAATACGCATGACATCGCTCTCTTCTTCCCTGCGCACTCGTAGGACCTGAAGCGCGCTCTTAGGAACCGTAAAGAAAAAATGGAAACGGCGATCAACACCGTTCTGCCGGTCTTCGGCCTGGTGCTCTGCGGCTATCTGGCCGGGCGCAGCCGTTTCATGTCGCAAGAGGCGGTCAAGGGACTAACAACTTTCGTCTTCTATCTCGCAATTCCCGCTCTGTTGTTCCGGACCATGGCGAACGGAGGGCCTGAAGCCGGCTTCGATTTCTCCATTGTCTTTGCCTACTTCTCTGCGTTGGCGATCAATTTTGCCATGGCTTGGCTCTTCTCGCGCCAGGCCTTTGGCGCCAGCATCGAGGAAGGCGCGATCATGGGGATGGGCGCGATATTCTCCAACACCGTGCTGCTCGGCCTGCCGTTGATCTTTGGAGTCTTTGGCGAAGAGGGGTTGCTGGCTCTTACGCTGATTATCGCTTTTCATTCACCCATTATCATGCCGCTGGTTTCTCTGACTGTGGAATTGGGGCGGGGTACAGCGGCATCACCAGCTCAGAAACTCAAGCTGATCTTCTTCGCGATTTTCAAGAACCCGATCATCGTTGCGCTTCTCGCCGGGCAACTCTATGGCGCAAGCGGCCTCGCGCTGCCTGCCTCAGTCGACCGCTTTGCTGAGCTGCTGAGTGGTGCGGCCGCGCCCTGTGCGCTTTTTGCTCTGGGGGCTTCGCTCGTCGGCTACCAGTTGGGCGGCGATTTGCGGCAGTGCGCGGCGCTTGTTGTCTTCAAGCTCGTCATTCATCCGATCGTGACCGCAGTGCTGGTTTTTTTCGTCTTCGATCTGGATCCGGTCTGGGCCGCAGTTGCCGTCGTGACGGCTGCATTACCCGTCGGCGTAAACGTCTTCATCATGGCCGAGCACTACGGAATTTATACCGCACGGGCAGCATCGGCCATCCTGATTTCGACCGGCCTCTCTCTTGTCACCGTGTCGATTTTACTCGCGTATTTCGCGTAAAAATATCCAAACTTGTTCCTAACGCGGTTTTTGCTCTCGGTGAGTTTTGATAATTCGGATTCGAAGTCGAACGCAAATTCCGCCAATAAGAAACTGTCTTGCAATTGAAATTCGTAAACATGTTAACCATTTCTTAGTAGAGGAGCGGTATTCTCTACATAACGGTTGGAGAGGATCTCTTGTCCTTTCACCGTTGTTCGGAAGTTTTCCGTTCCTTGTAATGCCTCCCTGTAAACTTGCCGCCGGCTTGTCCGGCGGTTTTCTTTTTCAGCACGGATTAGTTGAACACTATTGTTAACATAGTGTTACAATCTCTTTCTCATGTATCACTTCTTGCGTTAATAAATCCGCGCTTGACCGGCTCATTCGGCCTGCTTAAGGTCCGTGCCAAGGCAAGTTGACAGGGTATGGTATAATAAGATGAGGGCCACGATCCAAGATAAGGATCGAAGGCCCTCTCTTTTTTCTGGTCCTCTCATTGTTTTCTCCTGCCTCTGAATTTTCTTACCATATTGGATTGATGGCCGTTGAGAACACGTTGAAATCTCGTGTAGTCTCCGTTTAGAAATGGCTTCAGTGCACAAGAATCTCCAGGAACTGAGGGATCTTTGTGTATTGCGGGGCCAGGTTGCACTTTCGCGGGGCATACGATGGTTGATGCAAAGTTCCTAAAGTTCGACACGCTATCGTTGCACGCTGGACAGAGGCCTGACGCAGCTACGGGCGCGCGGGCAGTTCCGATCTATCAGACATCTTCGTTTGTGTTCCAGGATACGGAGCACGCAGCGTCTCTGTTCAACCTGGAACGCCCCGGGCATATCTACAGCCGGATTTCGAATCCGACCGTCTCGGTGCTGGAAGAGCGGGTTGCGGCACTGGAAGGCGGTGTCGGTGCTGTGGCGACGGCTTCCGGGCAAGCGGCGCTTCATCTCGGCATCATTACCCTGATGGGGCAGGGCGGACACATTGTGGCGTCGTCGTCGCTTTACGGCGGGTCCGTCAATATGTTCGTGCATAGCCTGCCGCGGTTCGGAATCACGGCCAGTTTCGTCAATCCGCGCGACGTCGATGCGATGCGCGCCGCGATCACCGAGGATACCCGACTGGTCTATGCGGAGACCTTGGGCAATCCGGGACTGGAGGTTCTGGATATCGAAGCGGTGGCCCGAATGGCGCATGACGCGGGCCTGCCGTTGATGGTCGACAACACCTTCGCGTCGCCTTATCTTTGCCGCCCGATTGAGTATGGCGCCGACATTGTGATGCACTCCCTGACCAAATGGCTCGGAGGGCACGGTCTGGCGCTTGGTGGCATCGTTGTCGATGGCGGCCGTTTCGATTGGGCCGCGAGCGGAAAGTTTCCGACTCTCAGTGAGCCCTACGCCGGATATCACGGGATCAACTTCGCCGAGGAATATGGCCCGGCGGCCTTTTCCATGCGCGCCCGTGCCGAGGGCTTACGAGATTTCGGAGCGGTGCTGTCGCCGCAAAACGCTTTTTACATCCTGCAGGGAATCGAGACCCTGCCGCTGCGCATGGAGCGCCATGTCTCGAACACCGAGAAGCTGGCGCAGTTCCTGGAAGAACATGATGCCGTGAGCTGGGTCATACATCCGAGCCTCGAGAGTCATCCGGATTTTGCATTGGCGCGAGAGCGTCTGCCGAAGGGGGCAGGCTCGATCATCAGCTTCGGCATCAAGGGCGGCCGGTCCGCCGGCGCGCGCTTCATCGAAAGCTGTTCGCTGGCGTCCCACCTCGCAAATGTCGGCGATGCCAAGACGCTGGTTATTCACCCGGCTTCGACGACACATCAGCAGATGACGCCGCAACAGCTTGACGCAGCCGGCGTGGGCGAGGACATGGTGCGCCTGTCCGTCGGTCTGGAAGATGCAGACGACATTGTAGATGATCTCAATCAGGCTCTCAGAGCATCTCAGAAGGTCTGATCTGTCGAGTCTGAAATCAAATCAGCCGTTCGCATAGACGAGATAAGCGGGACGTCCTTATGAAACTGACAGTCGGTGGCAATAGCATCTTCGTGGCGACAGGAGGGAAGGACTTTGATCCTAGCCTGCCGGCGATCGTTTTTCTCCACGGGGCCGGGATGGACCGGACGGTGTGGTCGCTGCAATCCAGATACTTTGCTCATCACGGCCGGTCGGTTCTTGCGGTCGATCTTCCCGGGCATGGGCTCTCCGGGGGAACGGCCCTGGATTCGGTAGAAGCTATAGCCGACTGGCTGCCTCAGTTGCTCGATGTGGCTCCGGTCGAAACGGCGGCGGTGGTCGGCCACTCCATGGGGGCAATCTCCGCGCTTGAATTCGCCGCGCGGCACCCCGGACGCGCCAGAGCGCTCGCCCTGCTGGGGGTGGCGGCGAGCATGCCGGTTCATCCGGCGCTCTTGGATGCTGCAAAGGCCAACGATCATCTCGCCGTGGACCTCGTCACTTCCTGGGCACACGGCGATACGGGGCATGTCGGCGGAAATACCACCCCCGGTCTTTGGATGATGGGCGGCGGCACACGTTTGTTGGAGCGCGCGGCGCCGGGTGTGCTGCACAATGATCTCGCCGCCTGTAGTGCCTACCACGGCGGGGAGGCGGCTGCCGACAAGGTGACCTGTGATACCCTGCTGGTCCTGGGACGCGCCGATAAGATGACGCCTTTTAAGGCCGGTTCGGCGTTGGCATCGAAGATTGCCGGTGCCCGGATTGCGGCGATCGAGGGATCCGGGCACATGATGATGCTGGAAAAACCCGATGACACTCTGGCGGCGCTGAAGGCCTTTCTGTAATGCCGCGTCCGCCCGGGGAGATCCGTGCCGGCTATCCGCATTTCCTGCGGATCCCCACACGCTGGATTGATAACGACATCTACGGGCATGTGAACAATGTCGTCTACTACGCCTACTTCGATACTGTGATAAACACCTATCTGATCGAACGGGGCGGGCTCGACATTCACCGTGGGGAGGTCATCGGTGTGTGTGCGGAATCCTCTTGCAGCTATCGGGCTTCCTTTACCTTTCCCGATGTCATTGAGGCAGGCCTGCGCGTGTCCAGGCTCGGGGAACGGAGCGTCACCTACGAGATTGGTCTTTTTAAACATACGCCCGATGCCGGGCCTGAGGAAGAAGCTTCGGCCGAGGGCCGTTTCGTTCACGTTTTTGTCGACCGTGCCAGTATGAAACCCGTCGAGATCCCTGAATCCCTGCGTAAGGCGCTGGAAGCTCTGGAAACTTGAAGCTTCGGCGTTTCTCAGGAGAACACCCGCCGGAAAAATAAATTCCTCAAAAAAACTATTTGCATCAATATCTTATACGATATTTCTGGTGAAGATGGTCTATGGTTAAAAATATATGTTTACAAATGATATTTTAATTATGTATGTTTACGTATGAATTGATGCTTTGTTCAGACGACGTGATTTAGCAGACATAGAATCACGCAGGTACCAGAGAGGTCCATTCGAAATCCGCAAGATCGCACGTAGTGATCACCGTGGATTTACGCGCCGAAAGCCGTGTTGCTCATTCACAGTTTCGCGCGGAGAAACAGGGCCTTTTCCTATGCAAATATCCTCCCCTGTCGACTTAAGCCGGACGGAATCTCTTCCGCCCGGCTCTTCTTTTTTTTGCCTGTCTGTAGGTTGCAAGACTGACAGGTGGATGCGCGGTTACGCAGCTTTGTCTTCGATCACCTTGGCGGCTTTCGGCGCCGTGGCTTCGATCTTGATGCTGCGGGGTTTCATGGCTTCGGGTACCTCGCGGACCAGTTCGATGTGCAGGAGACCGTTTTGAAGAGCGGCGCCTGCGATCCGGATATGGTCGGCGAGTTCAAAGCTGCGCTGGAAACTACGGTTTGCAATCCCCTGATGAAGGAATTTCGTTTCCTTATCGGCTGCTTTGTCCTTCTTGCCGGAAACGACCAGCGAATTCTGGGTTACAGTGATGTCGAGCTCGTCTTCCGCGAAACCTGCGACGGCCATGGAAATCCGATAGGCATCGTCACTGATTTTCTCGATGTTGTAAGGCGGGTAGCTCGGCGCGGACTCGTCGACCCGGGCAGCGGAATCCAACAGATTCATCATCCGGTCAAATCCGACGGTCGCACGGTAAAGGGGTGAAAGATCGTAACTACGCATTGCCATATCCTCCTATGAGCAACATGGTTAATTCTTCGGGCCTACCACCATGGTCCGACCCTGTGTTTGACACCTTTTGCAACCCTCTCTGAGGCATTGCCCGGTGACATTTTGGATATAGTTGGACAGGAAATCGGCTTCAAGAGGGGAGTATTATTTTTTTAAACCAAGCGGTGCTTGGTACTAAGTTATTGAAAATTATGACATTGCATGTGAGTCTGTTAAACGCTGGGACCAACCAATTGTTAAGGCGGATCTTGATAGACTCTCGGCCCCGGTCGGCGGCTGCATCGCGGTTGCCTGTCATCGCTTTTTGAGGCCGGAATCTGGGTAAGTTTGATTTTGAGTAGCTCGTCCACACCTGTAGCGTTTTTTGATTCGACCTACGACGAGGCGATGACCTTGATGCGTGAGGCGAGGGACTATCTGACCCATCACGATAGGGCGGAGCGCGCCAAGATGACGCCTGAGGCGCAACTTTGGGCGAGCAGCGAAACCATGAGGCTGACGGCGCGCCTGACCCAGATTATGGCGTGGCTCCTGATCCAAAAGGCGGTTCATGCCGGTGAGATTTCCCGCGCTGATGCGGCTTCTGCCGAACACAGGCTGTCGGGCCAGGAAGTCTGTGACTCTAACGGCTGTCTGGACGAAGTGGTGTTGCAGCCGAAGCTGGTGGAGTTGCTCGACCGCAGTCATCGCCTCTACCAACGTGTGGCCCGCCTGGACTCGATGCTTGATAGCGTGGCCTGACGCTTTTAAAGCTGGCTTCTATAGCGAATTGCGTTTCTCTTGAATCAGTGCATCTCAAAATCTGCGTTCGAGATCAGCAATTTGCTGATCGAGAGGCAGCGAATTTTGTGTCTGTTTAAACGCAAATCGCTTTAGCTGAAAATACAAACGCAAATGGGCCCCGAAAGGAGCCCATTGGGTTGGCGGCTGTTTTGAGAATTGATCGCTCGTTTCTCAGTACACCGCGCAAAGCACAGGTAAGAGCAAAGTCTTACTTGATGCCGAGACCGGCAAAGCGCTTGTTGAACTTGGCAACCTGACCACCGGAGTCGACCAGACGATGCTCGCCGGTCCAGGCCGGATGCGTCTTGGGGTCGATGTCCAGGCGCAGGGTGTCACCTGCTTTACCGTAGGTCGAGCGCGTCTTGAACTCGCTGCCATCGGTCATCTGAACCGTGATCTCATGGTATTCGGGGTGGATGTCTTGTTTCATCGTCCTGATCCTCTTGAAGGCCGCGTATATAACCGAGCTATAGCGTAGACGCAAGCCCCCTGCGCCTTCCTTACGTACTTTTCCGCGCAGGCTCTTTCCGGCGCCGCTGATCGGCGGAAATCAAGGGGGCCCTGCGGCGCGCGAACCCGGCACAATCGGACCTGTAGCGGCCGATTCCGGCACTTTATCCGCGTTATGGTTAATAAATCCGCGCTGCTCGTCAAAGGGGTCAGCTCAAAGGCACGCGGCCCTCAATGGGATAGGCGGGATCGTTATAGCCCGGGGTCGAGGCGTGACCGGTGACCACGAGGTCATTGATGAGGGCCTCGTCCTCCGCCGTGAAGCTGTAATCAAGAGCCCCCAGGTTTTCCTTCCACTGATCCAGGGTTCTGGGGCCCGCGACGGCGCCGGTGATCATCCGGTTGTTGAAGAGCCAGGCCAAGGCGAATTGGCCGGCCGTGATCCCCCGTGCTTCGGCATGTTCCTTGATCGTCCGGGCCAGAACCAGCGACTCGCGCCGCCACTCGGTTTCCATGATCCGCTTATCCTGCTGTCCTGCCCGCGAGGTGCTGGAGGGTGCCTCGTCGGGATCGTATTTGCCGGTCAGGATGCCTCGGGCCAGTGGACTGTAGGGAAACACGCCAAGGCCATAGTGATTGCAGGCGGGCAGGTGCTCGGTCTCCATCGTCCGGTTCAGGGCGTTGTAGAGGGGTTGGCTGACCACAGGTCGTGCAATGCCATAGCTGTCGCAGAGGCGGCTGATCTCGGCGATACGCCAGCTGCGGTAGTTGCTGACGCCGAAATAGCGGGTCTTCCCCTGGCTGATGAGATCGCCGATCGCTCGCACTGTCTCTTCCAAAGGCGTCGTCAGGTCTTCTTTATGAAGATAAAGGATATCGACGTAGTCGGTGCCGAGCCGGGTCAGGCTGTCTTCCAGCGCCTGAATCAGCCAGCGGCGGCTGAGCCCGCGCCGGTTCGGGCCTTCGCCCATGACGTTGGCGGCCTTGGTCGCCAGCACCCACCAGTCCCGATCGCCGGTCAGGGCGCGCCCAACGATGCGTTCTGACTCTCCAGCGTTATAGACATCGGCTGTGTCTATGAAATTGATACCCTGGTCACGGCCATGAGCGATGATTTCCTTCGAGGCGGCTTCGTCGCTTCGGCCACCGAACATCATCGTGCCAAGGCATAATTTGGTTACTTTCAGGCCGCTGTGACCCAGGTTCCGATATTCCATATCAGCTGTCTTCTTCTCGTCTTTTGATCAGGCAGGACGTCCGGATCCGCCACAAGAGCAGATTAAGTGTAGATTGAATCGCCAGCAGCGATCTATCGCACTTGTGAATCCGTTCTGGGACTCTGTCATAGGACGCAGGCTGACCGCAACGTGGAGCTCCGCAATGCAGATACGCACCAGCCGGGAACCTTTGTTGGTTTACGGCGTGCATATCAGGGTAAATGAGGGCTACGCGAGCTGGGCCTGTAGCGTTTCGGCGCGGGCCTGCCGGATGATTTGCAGCGATGACCAGAGGAAGAGACTTGCCATCAGGCCTGCAACGATGAGGTCGGGCCAGGCTGTCTGGCTCGCCCAAACACCGCTGGCCGCCAGGATGACGGCAAGATTGCCGATGGCGTCATTGCGGCTGCAGAGCCAGACGGAGCGCACGTTTGCGTCGCCGTCGCGGTATTTCAAGAGCAGCAGGACTGAAGCCAGGTTCGCTATTAGTGCCAGGAAACCCACGGCACCCATGACTTCAGCCTGTGGGGTCGAGGTCGCAAGGGCGTGATAGAGGGTCGAGCCGAAGACCCATAGGCCCATGACTGCGAGGGAGATGCCTTTTACGAGCGCGGCCCGTGCCCTGACGATGAGCGGCATTCCGATGACGGCCAGGCTTAGGCCGTAAGTCGCGGTATCGCCCAGGAAGTCGAGCGCGTCCGCCAGAAGGGCCTGGGACCCGGCGGCAATACCCGCAACGATCTCGGTGATGAACATGGCGCCGTTGATTGCAATAACGGCGATCAGGGTTCGCTTGAAGGCCAAGGAGGCACCGTCGAATTTCGTGTCATTTCCGCAACAACCTGCCACCAACAGACTCCTCTCGCTTCGCAGCTTTCCTTGATTTCCGCCTGTATGACAACCTACTATCTCTAGTAGCTATAGCTTCAAGAGAAAAAAATGACAGTGCCTGGAAAAAACCTGGAGAGCTTTACCATCGGCCGGCTTTCGCGCGAAACCGGCTGTAAGATCCCGACGATTCGCTACTACGAACAGATTGGCTTGTTGCCGGAACCCGGGCGCTCGGCGGGAAACCAGCGCGTCTACGGACCAAAGCATCTGTCGCGCCTGGCTTTTATCCGGCACAGCCGGAAACTGGGTTTTTCCCAGGCCGAGATCCGGCAACTGCTGAACCTGTCCGATCACCCGGAACAGCCTTGCGCTGAAGTCAACGCGATCGCGCAAAGACACCTTGATGAGGTGAACCGTAGAATTGAGCGGCTCGAATCCCTGAAGGGCGAGCTGGAACGGATGGTCCATGCCTGTCAGGGCGGGAAGGTTGGGGATTGCCGGGTGATCGATACGCTGGCGGATCTCGCGCACGGCCAATGCCTGTCGCCCAGGCACTGAGCCGTGATCATGGACTTAAAACCGGTTCGATACCCGCTGTGGCAGGACACCATGTCGCGTCGAAGGCGCTTGACTTAACCCCTGCAATTGCACAAGGGATAACCACGCGATAAGGAGAAGGCCCGCCCGCGCCGTTCCCACTGAAAGTAGTGTTTTCCACCAAATCCGTTTTTTTGTGAAAGAAGTATTCCGTCGATGATGCGATCGCGCCCGTCAGAGCAAAGCAGCACCAGCCTTCCATCTGAAGCGGGCACAAATCCGGCCGGATCAAATCAAGTCGGGTCAAATTCCGGCGACCCCAAGTCTATCGACCGTCCATCGAGCAAAGAGCTCTCGCACCTGGTCCGGCTCTGGAAATTTGTGAGCCCCTATAAGCTCCAGGTCGGTGGCGCCATGATTGCCTTGATCATTGCTGCCTCCACCGTGCTTGGCCTCGGTTTCGGCTTGCGCACGCTGGTCGATGACGGCTTCGCGCAGGAGAATGCGGCGCTGCTCGATCAGGCGGTTATGGTGCTCCTGGGCGTCGTGGTCCTCCTGGCAGCGGCCAGTTACTGCCGCTTTTATCTTGTCTCCTGGATCGGCGAGCGCGTGGTCGCGGATATCCGAAAGGCCGTCTTTAACCACCTGATCACGCTCTCGCCGGCGTATTTTGAGATCACCCGTACCGGCGAAGTGCTCTCACGGCTGACCACCGATACAACTTTGCTGCAGATGGTTGTTGGTTCGTCGGTCTCTGTCGCGCTCAGAAACTTCCTGCTCTTCGTGGGCGGTTCGGTTCTTCTGATCGTCACCAGCGCCAAGCTGACCGGCATGGTATTCCTTGTCGTCCCGATCGTGATTCTGCCGATCATCGTCTACGGGCGCAAAGTGCGGCGCCTGAGCCGGGACAGCCAGGACCGGGTTGCCGACTTGGGGTCATATGCGGATGAAGCCCTGGGTGCGATCCGCACGGTTCAGGCCTTCAGTCATGAGTCCGTCGACCGCTCACGCTTTGGCGGCAGAGCCGAAGACGCTTTCGTGACGGCGGTTTCCAGGATCCGGGCGCGCGCGATGTTGACCGCAGTGGTGATCCTGCTGGTTTTCGGAGCCGTCAGTGCGATCCTGTGGATCGGCGGCCGCGACGTGATCGATGGGCGGATTACACCCGGTGAGCTCTCATCTTTTGTATTTTATGCGATTGTGGTTGCCGGATCGGTTGGCGCCATCAGCGAGGTGATCGGTGACCTTCAACGGGCGGCCGGAGCGACGGAACGTCTCTTCGATCTTCTTGCGACAAAGACCGATATCGCGGCGCCGGTCGTGGCGGAAACCCTGCCGTTGCCGGCGCGGGGCGACATCTCCTTCGACAAGGTGCTGTTCCACTACCCCGCCCGTCCTGACGACGCGGCTTTGCACGGGCTGGATCTGACCGTGAAGGCAGGCGAGAAGATTGCCATCGTCGGCCCGTCCGGTGCGGGCAAAACCACTATCTTTCAGCTCTTGATGCGCTTTTACGATCCGCAAGCCGGTGCGATCTATCTTGACGGTGTTGCGCTCACCAAAGCGGATCCCTTGGAACTGCGCAGCCGGATCGGGCTGGTGCCTCAGGAACCGGTCATCTTCTCGGCAAACGCCTGGGAGAATATCCGTTACGGCCGGCCCGATGCCAGTGACGCGGAGGTACTTCAAGCGGCGGAGGCGGCGGCGGCCAAGGACTTCCTGGATCAATTGCCGGATGGTTTCGACACCTTCCTGGGCGAGCGCGGTGTGCGTCTTTCGGGCGGTCAGCGCCAGCGTTTGGCCATCGCCCGGGCGATTTTGCGCAACCCCGCGGTTTTGCTGTTGGATGAAGCGACCAGCGCCCTCGATGCGGAGAGCGAACGCGCAGTACAGCAAGCCGTCGAGCGGTTGATGTCGGACCGGACCACGCTGGTCATCGCTCACCGTCTGGCGACGGTTTTGAAAGCCGACCGGATTCTGGTTCTGGACGAAGGGCGGGTCGTGGCCAGTGGCACCCACGAAGACCTGATCCGTCAGGGTGGGCTTTACGCGCGCCTGGCCGAGCTGCAGTTCGGTGAAGCCGAGATGTTCAACGGTTTGCAGAAATCGGCCGGGAGTTAAAGCCACCTGCACCTGCTGCGGCTGGCTGGTCTGATGATGCCTAGCGCTGCGTAAGCTTGAGTTCGATGCGGCGATTTCGGCGGTAGGCGATCTCGTCGTTGCCCTCATCGATGGGTTGGAATTCACCAAAGCCGGTAGCGGCCAGGCGGTTCGCCGGAATACCCTGCGCGTTCAGGAATTTGACCACGGAAATGGCGCGCGCGGTCGAGAGCTCCCAGTTCGAGGGGAAGGCGAAGGTGTTGATCGGTGCCCGGTCCGTATGACCGTCGACCCGCAGCACCCAATCGACCTCCGGGGGAATGTTGCGCGAGATTTCGCGCAGGGTCGTTGCCAGGCTCGCAAGCTGCCCTTTACCGGCGTCTTCCAGTTCGGCCGCACCGCTGGCGAAGAGCACTTCGGACTGGAAGACGAAGCGGTCGCCCACCACGCGGACATCGCGGCGGTCACCCAGGACTTCGCGCAGCCGGCCAAAGAATTCCGAGCGGTAGCGGGCCAGTTCCTGAACCTTGCTGGCCAGCGCGACGTTAAGGCGGCTGCCCAGGTCTGCGATCTGGACTTCCTGCTCCAGGTTCTTTGCTTCCGTTGCTTCCAGAGTCACGGCGATCCGGGCCAGTTGCTGGCGGAGGGCCGCGATCTGGCGGTTCAACAGGATGACTTCCGCCTGCGCCTGAGCCGTGAGTTCTTCCTGAGCGGCCGCCGCTTCGTCGGCGCTTGCCAGTCCCGCGGTCAGTTCATCGCGCATCTGCTGCAGCAACGCCAGTTCCGCGAGCTGGGTCTCGATCGTCTCACGATCGGCCTCGATGGTCGTGTAAGCCTCTTCCAGCTGGGTCTTGGCCAGGGCGGTCTCTTCCTCGCGCAGACGTTTCAAGAGAGCCAGTTCGGCCAGTTGCGCTTCGATGGTTTCCTTGTCCGCCTCGATCGACTTAAAGGCCTCTGCGAGCTCCGTTTCTTTGTCCGCGAGCGCCGCCGCTGCCTTTGCCTGCTCTTCTTCCCGGAGCTTCTGGAGGGCTGCCAGCTCCGCGAGCTGGGCTTCGATCTTTTCCTTGTCCGCTTCGATCGTGCTGTAAGCCGTTTTCAGTTCCTCGGCGTTTTTGGCGATTTCCGCTTCGCTCAAGCCGAGGCGGGTTGCCAGGGCGTCCTTCTCTTCCTGCAGCGCGGCTTGTTCGGCCTCGCCCTGGGACAGGGCTGTTGTCAGGCTGTCACGCTCTTCGATGATCGATGCGAGCTGATTGCTTAAGCTCTCTTGCTGGGCCTGGGCTTCGTCGTATTCGCGGGTGAGGTCGGCGAGCTGGTTTTCCAGGCTGTCGCGCCGCGCGACGGAGTCTTCGAGCTGCGACGTCAATCCATCGCGTTCGTCGTTCAAAACGGCGAGTTGGTTCTGGAGCGTATCACGCGCCGCAAGGGACGAGCTCAGCTGTGCCGAAAGATCCGAAGACTGGGTTCTGAGATCCGAATTTTCCTGCCGTTCAAGCGAGAGCAGTTCGGCCAGCTGGGTCACTTCCCGCTCCAGCTTGACCAGAGCCGCGTCCCGCCCGCTCAGCGCCACGCTCAGGAAGAACTGTGCGACCATGAAAACCATCAGCACGAAGATGACGACCAGCAGCAGGCTGGCCAGGCCGTCGACGAAACCGGGCCAGATATTCACCGATCGTCGTGCGCCGCCTCGGCCAATGGAATACATCTATCGGATCCTTACTCGCTTTCCTCAGCGATCGCAGCGATGGTGCGGGTCAGGAGCCGGATTTCTCCGCGAATCTCTTGAATGGCATTCTCGCGACCGCTGGAAAGGTCAGCGGCGATGCGCTCGAGGCGCAGATCGACGTTGCGCAGGTGTGTCTTGGAGGCGTCGTCCAGTCCTGCAGGCGCGGTCATAGCGTCGCCCTCGACGAGTTTGGTCATGACCTGCTTGAGCTGAGCCTGGTTCTCCGCCATTTTCATCAGCACGCCCTGTTCTGTGCGCATTTGGTCCGTTAGGGTCGAGAGGCGGTCGGTGAGGCCAGACAGTCCCTGTGTCATGGAGGCGCGGTCTTCCTCTCCGCGTGAAATTGTTCTTTGCAGCTGGTCGAGGCTGTCCGCGGTCTTTTCAAGCAATGCCTGAATGTAGGCCGGAACCGACTGGTCGCCGTCGCCGCTGACACTGCCGCTCGACAGCTTGGTCACGCCGGAGAGCCACTCTTCCAGTTCATTGAGAAAGCGGTTGTGCGCCTGGCCCGCCTGCAGCTCGAGGAAGCCGAGAACCAGGGAGCCTGCGAGGCCGAAGAGCGAGGAACTGAAGGCGGTGCCCATACCCGCCAGAGGCGTGGCCAGGCCGCTTTTAAGTTCTTCGAAGAGCGAGGCGGGATCGTCGATCGCGCCGTTCAGCCCCCCAATGGTGTCCCCGACGGCTGTCACGGTCTCAAGCAATCCCCAAAAGGTGCCGAGCAGGCCGAGGAAGATCAGCAGACCGATCAGATATCGCGAGAGTTCATGGGATTCTTCGATGCGGCTGTGAATGCCGTCCAGAAGGGTGCGCATGGATATTGTTGAGAGGGAAAGCCGTCCCGCCCGGTCGCCCAGCATATTGGCCATGGGGCCCAATAGACGCGGCGGACGCTCCTCGGAAAGCGTGCCCGGGAAAACCAGGCCGCCTTTGCTTTCCCGCCGCAGGTTGTCTAGCCAGGCGATCTCGGGATTTAAGCGCCATACCTGCAGGAAGATGTAGACGATGCCCAGAGCGAGCACAAACAGGATCAGGCCGTTGAAGAGCTCATTTGCCTGAAAAGCATCGATGACTTTGTCTGAGAGGGCAAAGACTGCCAATCCGACAAGCACCAAAAAGATGCTCATATGGATCAAATAACGCTTCGGCCGGTTCATGGTAAGCTACACTGCCCCGCGGCTTAGAGTGCGGTTGCTCTCGACTAAAGCTGTCAAGATCATGAATCGCCCCCTAACTCTATGTTTTAGAGGCTGATTCACAGTCTCCGCAGAATCAGTGGAGAGCGATCAGACCCTAGACTCAATGTCTGCAGCCCGACGCGACTGCGATGAAACCCCTCCGCGTTTAGCCCAACCGAGAGGTTCAGTCAACGTCACAGGTCTTAGCGTTTGGCGGGAACGACATCCACGCGATCGGGAGATCCGCTGGTTGTTTTGTTGCCCAGCGCCCGGACTTGCATGCGTGCGGGACGCACACCCTTACCGATCAGAAAAGCTCGTACGGCCATGGCGCGCGAGAGCGAGAGGCGGCGGGCCTGGGTTGCGTCGATGTCGGCTTGTCCGGCGTAAGCAAAGAGTTGAACTTCGCTTGATTCGTCTTCAAGCATGGCCTGCGCGACGGATTCCAGAGCCGATTTTGCCGGTCCGCTCAATCCAGCCTCGGTGGAATTAAAGAGAACCTGAACCTCGCTGACCTGTGCCCCGGTATCACCGCGCGATGCGGTCTGTGTGGAAGGCGTCGCGGGTGCCGCGTCGTTCGCCTGCGCTTGTGGTTCCGCAGGTTGCGGCGCTGGTGTTGGCGCTGCCGGCGCCGAAGCTGTCGCAGTCGATGCAGCCGGCGCCTGCGCAATGGCCGAAGGCGTAACGGGTGGCGGTGGAGGCGGCGTCAGAGCCGAGGTGGTGTCCTCCAGCGCAGGTGCTTTTGCCACGGACGCCGTTTTTGGCGCTGCGGGCTCAGGTGCGGCTTTGGGGGCCAACTTCGGTGGCGGCGGTGCAGCGGCAATCGCGGGTGCGGAGGGCACCGTCTTTGGGGGCGGAGGCGGGGCAACGTTTGCCTGTTTTGCCGGAGCCGCCGGTGTAGGCGCAGCAGGGGCCGGAGCCGCTTTTTGCGCCGGTTCAGGCGCCCTGGCCTGCGTGATTGTCTTTGGCGGCAGCGGAACTGGTTTAGCCGCGGGTGCCTTTGGAGCTGCAGGTCTGCTGGCCGCGGTTTGCGTCTGAGTCGGCGCAGCCGGCGCCTGTTGTGAGATACTTGGCGGTAAGGGAACCAGGAGGCGGGATTCGGCCTTCGCGCCTGCGTTCGCGGAAACCTGACTTGAAGTGGTTTGCGTGGACGCGCCCGCGACATTGCGGTCCGGTGCCGTTCTATTGGATGAGAGGGCGGTTCCGCTCCCAGAGCCAGTTCCGGAATCGATGATGGTTACACGGCTTCTCGGGAAGCTGGGTGGCGGAAACAGAAGGGTGCTGGGGCGAGTGACATACTGCCCGGCTTGCTGCGTGCTATTGCCGGAGCCTCCGATGATGACGGTGCCACCCGAAGCATAGCCGCCTTGGTCGTAGCCGCCTGCGCCGTAGCCGGGTTGAGCCGGAAAGCCGCCGCCCTGGTATCCACCTTGAGCCCCATAAGGGAGGACCGGAACGCCCTGCTGACTCATACCGTCCAGTAACGCCTCGTTGACAAATACGCCAGAGTCAGCACCCAGCAGTGCCGATTGAGCCATTGCGGGCACGCTCGCTGATGACAAGAGGGCCGCCATGCAGAGGCCACCGATGTAGGGAGCGATCCCATGCCGGTTCTTAGTCCGCGAGACTTTCGAATCGGACAGTGCGCCGCGCGCCTCTGAAGAAGACGGTGTCGTCACAATTCCGGTTCGGTACGTTTGTCCTGTCATTCGTTCCCCACCGAGAGATTCCCTATGTGAATCCGGGCGCTAGCTTAAGCTCCTGCAGGCGTGCCGACAACTGCTTTAGGTGTTGCGGTTTTGGCGGCAGTTAACAGGTGCGAACTTACTCTCTAAACAAGAGATGATAACATCCTGTTAACCCTGTCCTGCACCCGGGTGTCACATTGTCTTTTCAGTGCGTTGTGCGTGGGCCGGGATGCGTTGTGCGGCGTTAGCCGTCTCGAGCGGAGCGCAGCGTTTTAACCAGGTAGGGATGCAGCTCCATATTGGCGGCGAGGATGCTGTCGCCATCCAGTTTGAAAGCCGTGCCTTTGATGGTCGTGATCTGTCCGCCGGATTCGCGAACCAGCAGGACGCCTGCGGCGATATCCCATGGTGAGAGTTCGCGCTCCCAAAAACCGTCAAAGCGGCCTGCGGCAACGTAAGCCAGGTCGAGCGCTGCGGAGCCCATGCGGCGAATTCCTGCGGTGCAGGCTGTGATGGCGTCGACTTCCTTGAGGAACATCGGGCGGTCGCCATGACCCAGGAAGGGAGCCCCGGTGCCGATGAGTGCGCTGTTCAACGCCGAGCGCGCGGAGACTCTGATGCGGCGGTCGTTCAAAAAGGCGCCCGCGCCTTTTTCCGCTGTGAACATCTCGTCCTTGATGGGGTCGTAGACGACCGCGGCCACAAGCTCGCCACGCTCCTCAAGTGCGATGGAGACCGCAAAGTGGGGCAAGCCATGCAGGAAATTTGTGGTGCCGTCGAGCGGGTCGACGATCCAGCGGCGTTCATGCTCGTCCGTGCCTTTGACCTCTGCGCCCTCTTCTGTGAGAAAACCGTACTCAGGCCGTGCGTTCCCCAGCTCCTCGCGCAGCGTCTTATCCGCCTTCAAGTCAGCGGTCGAGACAAAGTCCGCCGGGCCTTTTCTCGACACCTGCAGGTTTTCGACCTCGCCGAAATCGCGCTTAAGGCCCCGTGAGGCCTTGATAGCCGCGCGGGTCATGACGGTGATGAGGGGGGAGCGAGAGGCCATGATTGGGATTCCGGATACTGCGTCAGGCGATGAACTAAACTGTGGCTGATGCGCTGACTCATCAGCCTTTGGCGCGTTCCACGTAGCTGGAATCGGCCGTATTCACGACCACACGCGTGCCGGATTCGATATGCGGCGGCACCATGATCTTGACCCCGTTTTCCAGCGTCGCCGGCTTGTAGGATGACGATGCCGTCTGTCCCTTGACCACCGGATCCGCCTCGGCGATTTCCGCGACGATGGTGTCGGGCAGCATGACCGATATCGGCTCTTCTTCGTAGGATTCGATCGTCACCGTCATGCCGTCTTGCAGAAAGACAACGGGCTCGCCGACCAGATCGCTGTGCAGCATCACCTGCTCGTAGGTCTCATTGTTCATGAAGGTGAGCATCTCGCCATCCGCGAAAAGGAACTGATACTCCTTTTGGTCCAAGCGGACCCGATCGACATCTTCACTGGCGCGAAAACGCTCGTTCAGCTTGGTGCCGTCGCGGATGTCCTTCAACTCGACCTGAAGGTAAGCACCGCCCTTGCCGGGCTGTGTATGCTGAATCTTGGTCGCGCGCCAGAGACGGTTCTTGTGTTCAATGACGTTTCCGGGGCGGATGGCATTGCCATTAATCTTCATGATCGTCTATCCAGTTTTTGGCCGTTTCCAGCCACGTTTCGAGATCTGTCTGCGCCTTACCGCGTTGTATCCGGCGCGCAAGAGCCGGGGTCGAACATCCCGAACGCCTGAGGACAATCCAGGACGAAAACGCAGCTATGGGGCGAAAAGCGGGCGGAAGCTAGCAGTTCGCCCTCGCTCAAGCAATGGGATGCTCGCGATTACCGGCAAAAGGGCTCTGTAGCTGGGTTTCCTGCCGCTGATATCGGGTTCATGAGGGCGGCCGCGGCGCACTACGATAATCTGGCTGGCCGGATGCGAATCAGCTAGGTTGCGCGCTATGGAGAGGATACTGGTCAGCGCTTGTCTTCTGGGTAAGCCCGTCCGTTATGACGGCGGTGATAAAGCCGTCGCGAGCGAAATCCTGGCCGCCTGGCAGGCCCAGGGCCGCGTGATCGGGCTTTGCCCGGAGGTCGAGGCGGGCCTCCCCGTGCTCCGGCCGCCGGCTGAAATTGAACGCGGTGGCTCCGCCTACTCGGTTCTGGTGGGCAGAGCGAAGGTCATCGAGGACAACGGGAGAGACATCAGCGATGCCTTTGTTGCCGGGGCCCGCAACGCCCTCGTCACCGCGCAGAGGCATGGCTGCCGATATGCTCTTCTGACCGATGGCAGCCCGTCATGCGGTTCGAGCTTTATCTATGACGGCAGCTTCACTGGTGTCAGGCGCGATGGCATCGGCGTCGTGACGGCGCTTCTGAGAAAGAACGGCATTGAGGTATTCAGCCAGGATCAGATCGGCGATCTGGCCATGCGGTTGGAAGCCGATACCTGACGGAACACGCATTGAGCGGAGAGTCAGGCCAGCGTCTTAGCAAGGCTTTTAAGTGTTGCGACCGCCTGGTCCTCATCTGACCAGTTTCCGGTGCCCAGAGCGACAAAGTCCGCGCCGGAAGCAGCCAGTTTCATAGCATCGTCCGCATCGATTGCATCCATGGCCACGCACGGCGTTTCGATCATCAGCTGCCACCATTCCAATACAGCTTCGAGCGTTGGTGCGGCCTCGTCCGCAGCAGCGTCATCGCCATTGTCGATCTTTTCCAGGCTCTGGCGTCTGAAGGCGACATAATCGGCACCTTGCTCCGCGGCTTCCATGGCCAGATGGCGCGACATGCCGCAGTCGACGCCAACAATGGCATCATTGCCGAGCAGTTTCCGAGCACCGCGATAGGCTTTGGGGTTGAGCAAATGCACGCCGTCGCAGCCGGTTTCTCCCGCGAGACCTGCATCGCCCTCCAGAACCACAGCGACCCCGAGATCCTGCGCAATGGGACGCAAAAGATCGATGCTTTGGCGCTGGGTGACGTTGTCCGCAGTGCCGCAAGGCAGCAGCAGGCAGTCGACGGCACCGGTTTCGAGGATATCGGTCAGGACCTTGGCAAAGGCGCTGGCGGGGCGTGCGGGCGATCCGAGATCGGCCGGAGCAACGAGATAAAGACGGCAGGTCATAGGCAGCTCATAGAGGAGCTTCGCGGTGAATTCAATCGCTTCTGTTCGCCAACCATTGGCGGCAGTGCGCAAGAGGATCGGCAACCCCCAAAAGATCGAGGCCTTCCGGGCGCTTTGTGACGATCACGGCCCCTTGCTGGTCAGCGATGTCGGTTAGTTTGCTGAGGGGCTCTGGCGGACCCGTGAAACAAATGTCGGTCAGGCCGTGACGTAGAGCCGCGAGGACAATCCCGGGTGCGTCGCCGCAATCCAACAGTGCGGTGATCTCTATGGTTTTGGCGCCCGGCACCGCGTCCTGCGCTTGCTCGACCAGAGAGAGGAACCATGCCGGCCCGCTCTGCATGCCCGCGTCAGGTGCCGAGAGCAGCGTGAGCTCCTTTGACAGATCAGCAGCGCTGGTCAGCGCCGCGCAGGCCTGCTCGAAAGAGTGGATAATGATGACGGGACGCTGCATGGCGTAATTCTAGCGCAATCGTGGGATCAAAGAAAAAGCGGGGCGCCCGGCGCCCCGCTTTTCTTCTGCTTGGACGAATGTCCGCGTGCGCTAGAGCAGTTTACCCATGGCAATAGCGGTGTCACTCATGCGGTTCGAGAAACCCCACTCATTGTCGTACCAGGCCATGACACGGACGAACTTGCCATCGACGACCTGAGTTTCGGCAAGGTCGAAGGTGGAACTGGCCGGGTTGTGGTTGAAGTCGCAGGAGACCAGCGGCTTGTCGTTGACGGTCAGGACGCCTGCCAGCTTGCCGGCGGCTGCCGAAGAGATGGCTGCGTTAACCTCCTCGACGGAGGTCTCCTTCTTGGGGGTGAAGGTGAGGTCGATCAGGCTGACGTTCGGTGTCGGGACACGGACCGAGGTGCCGTCCAGCTTGCCTTTGAGCTCCGGCAGCACCAGCCCGACAGCGCGGGCGGCACCGGTGGAGGTCGGGATCATGGAGACCGAAGCCGCACGGGCACGGGCGAGATCCTTGTGCAGGGTGTCGACGGTGCGCTGATCGCCGGTGAAGGAGTGGATCGTGGTCATGAAGCCCCGCTCGATCCCTACGGTCTCGTTAAGCACGTAAGCCACGGGCGCGAGGCAGTTGGTGGTGCAGGAGGCGTTGGAGACCACCGTGTGCTCAGCAGTCAGCTGGTCGCTGTTGACGCCGTAAACCACGGTCAGATCGGCGTTGGTACAGGGGGCGGAAACCAGCACCCGCTTTGCACCTGCATCCAGGTGTTTCGCGGCTGCGTCACGGTTGGCGAAGATGCCTGTGCATTCCATGACGATGTCGACAGCCATATCACCCCAGGGCAGGGCCGCAGGATCACGCTCAGACAGGACTTTGATGGACTTGCCGTCCACGACAATGCTGTCGTCGGTGGCGCTGACCTCGCCGGGATAGATGCCATGAACCGAATCGTACTTCAGCAGGTGCGCGTTGTCGGCAGGGGAGCCCAGGTCGTTGATTGCAACGAACTCCAGGTCGCTGCGCTTTGATTCCATGGCGGCGCGAAACACCAGACGGCCGATACGTCCAAATCCGTTAATTGCTACCTTCAATGCCATCGTAGACTTCCCTTTCATTCAACGTTCGACGCCTGCGATCGGTCTGATCTGACGTCGCTGGTAAAGCGTAATTCCCGGCCATTGAACGCGCATCGCGCCATGGCCGTTTCATCCTGTCGACAGGCGTGCCCGCGCGTGGGCCTTACAGACGCGCTTTCACGTTCTCGACCACGGCTTCCGGTGTGATCTTGAAGTGCGCGAAAAGATCGCCTGCCGGCGCCGATGCCCCGAAGCCCTGCATGCCGACAAAGCCGCCATCAGATCCGATCCAGCGCTCCCAGCCGAAGGGCAGGGCAGCCTCGATGGCGATCCGAAGGCTATCCGGGCCAAGGACTTCGTCCCGGTAACCCTGGCTTTGCGCAGCGAAAAGTTCCCAGCAGGGAATGGAGACGACTGCCGCCGAAATCCCATCAGCAGCCAGCATCTCCTGAGCCTTGAGCGCAAGCTCGACTTCAGAGCCAGAGGCGATCAGAGTGGCCTGCCGCTCGCCCTCCGCAGGCGAGAGAATGTAGGCGCCGTGGCCGGAGAGGTTCTCGCTCACGTCTTTGCGGACGCTGGGCAGGCCCTGGCGGGTCAAAGCGATGACCGAGGGAGCATCGCTGCTTTGGAGTGCCAGCTCCCAGCATTCGGCCGTTTCGATCGCATCGGCAGGCCGGAAAACCTGAAGGCCGGGGATGGCGCGCAGAGCGGCCAGGTGTTCGACCGGCTGGTGGGTCGGACCGTCTTCACCCAGACCGATGGAATCGTGGGTCATGACGTAGACGACCCGCTGTTTCATCAGCGCGGAGAGACGGATCGAGGGACGGCAGTAATCCGTGAAGACCAGGAAGGTGCCGCCGTAGGGCAGAACGCCGCCATGCAGGGCCATGCCGTTCATGGCGGCGGCCATTCCGTGCTCCCGGACACCGTAGTAAATGTAGTCACCGGAAAAGTCATCCCGGGTGACCGGCTTCTGGCTTGCGGCCTTTGTGTTGTTCGAACCGGTCAGATCGGCGGAGCCGCCGATGAGTTCGGGAATGGCTTCCGCCAGCACATCCAAAGCCTTCTGGGAGGAAACCCGGGTTGCCAGTTTCGGCTGCTCTTCGGCCAGTTTCTCTTTATAGGCCTGGAAGCTGGCCTTCCAGTCCGCAGGCAGGTCGCCCGCCATGCGCCGCTCGAGTTCTGCACGATCAGCCGCGTCGAGGCCGGCCATCCGCCGGTCCCAAGCTGCCGAGGCTTCCGCGCCCGCCGCACCTGTGGCTTGCCAGGCGGCGCGGACGTCATCGGGGATTTTGAAGGCGGCGTGCGGCCATCCGAGGGCTTCGCGCGTTGCGGTGATCTCATCCGCGCCCAAGGGTGCGCCGTGGGCGGAGTTTTTGCCTGCTTTGTTCGGCGAACCAAAGCCGATCGCGGTTTTGCAGGCGATCATGGCAGGTTTGCTGCTGGCTTTTGCCGCTGCGATCGCGGCGGCGATGGCCTCCGGATCATGCCCGTCGGCTGCAAAGCAGTCCCAGCCGCTAGCTTCGAAGCGTTTGGCCTGATCGTCCGAGACCGAGAGTGAGGTCGGACCGTCGATCGAGATACCATTGTCGTCGAAAAGCACAATCAGCTTGCTGAGACCCAGGTGTCCGGCCAGCGAGATCGCTTCGTGACTGATGCCTTCCATCAGGCAACCGTCGCCGGCAATCACATAAGTATGGTGGTCGACCGCCGCATCGCCGAAGCGCGCATTCAATAGGCGCTCGGCCAGCGCCATACCAACGGCATTGGCGAGGCCCTGACCTAAGGGGCCGGTGGTGGTTTCAATGCCGGGCGCATGACCGACCTCGGGGTGGCCGGCGGTCAGGCTGCCGAGCTGACGGAAGTTCTTCAGCTGATCGAGCGTCATTTCCGGGTAGCCGGTCAGATGCAGTAATGAATAGAGCAGCATGGAACCGTGACCGGCAGACAATACGAAACGGTCACGATCAGCCCAGTCCGGCCGCGCCGGATCAAATTTCAGAAACTGGCTGTAAAGAACGGTCGCGACGTCAGCCATGCCCATCGGCATGCCCGGATGACCGGAATTGGCTTGCTGCACGGCGTCCATGGAGAGGGCGCGGAGCGCATTGGCCATATCTTTGTGATTGGCTGCAACTTCACCTTTCGAGCCCGAAGAACCCGACTGCAATGTGTTCATTAATGTATCCACCGTCATGGGGAAGAACCGTTCGCCCAGCCACTGGAAACGCACCGGACCTGGGCTTCTGACCAAATTTGCGCGCAACATGCCGCCGCGCCCCGGTCAGGTCAACCAGCATGTCGTCCAGTGACGTAATTCGCCTGTTGGAGGATGGAGAGGGATGGACAGCGGGTATTTCGCTGCGAAATATGAAGGAAAGCCCTCAAGTCTCGGGAATCTAGTAAAAATCCAAGTTGCCGTTTTGTGATATTGCAGTGTCTTCATGCCCAGTGGCGGTTGACCATGACAGCGTCGCGCGCATATGCTGCCGGGCATTGTTAATGAATCTGATTTCTCAGCAAGACTCGGGCGCGCAACCTCTCATGACTTTCCAGTGATACGCCAATGACACGATTAAACGAAGCTACTGAGAGACTTAAGTCCGCTCTCGATCGCCTCGACCAGGCGGTTGAAAGCCGGGCGAAGGCGCGTTCCAACGGAGAAGGTGTCTCAGACGACGCCGAGTTGCGCGCAGCGCTGGCAGCGGCGCGAGAGGAAAATGAGAACCTGCAAAACCTTGCCGGCGAGGTTTCCAGCCGGTTGGATTCGACGATTGCACGTCTCAAATCGGTGATGGAAGTTTAGGCCTTGGCACAGGTAAATGTTACGATAAACGGTCGTCACTATGACGTTGCCTGCGATGATGGTCAGGAAGAACACCTGATGAAGCTGGCGGCTTTCGTCGACGACAGGGTCGCGGTTTTGAAGCAAAGCGTTGGTAGTCTCAGCGAATCGCATCTTATGATGATGGCGTCTCTGATGATTGCCGACGAGCTTGATGAAGCGCTGATTCAGCTTGAGGAAGTCCAGGAAGGCGCCGCAACGCCTAAACCCTCAGACCATGAAGGCACCGCAACGGGCCCGAATCCGCTTGAGGAAAAGGCCGCAAACGCCCTGGAAGCCTGTGCCTCCCGGCTGGAATCTATTGCTACCCGCCTTGAAGGGGCTTAAATAGCTCCTCTTTAGACTTATGTAGTTGGTGCTGCGAGGTGCGTCAGGCCACCCGATCCCTGGGGCCAATACCGAACCTCTAGGGAGCTGTCCCTGCCGGAACCGTGGTTCCGGTATATGGCGCCCACCTGCTTGGCAGGCCACAGAGGATGATCGTTGCCAACGGCCATCGCGGCACCACTATTTACTGGCGAGCCTCCCCGAACAAAGGCGCGAGACACCATGATCGATGCTGATGCCGTCTCGCTCGATATGCGCAAGCAGGCGCTGCGCAAGGACGCCAAGACGCGGCGTTCTGTTGCCTTTTCGTCGCAGACGGGTGCGCCGATCGCCATCCGGGACCGCTTGCTCTCAAGTTTTGATTTCACGTCCGGGACAGTGATTTCAGGCTATTGGCCGCTTGCGGACGAGCTTGATCTGCGACCTTCACTCGAGGCGCTCGACGAGCGCGGGTGCCGGGTCGTCTTGCCTGCCATGACGGGCAGGGACCGACCATTGGTGTTTCGCGACTGGACACCGGGCGATAGTCTGGTACCGGCAGGTTTTGGCACGTTAGAGCCGGCTGCTTCACGGGAGGCCCGGGCGCCCGACGTGCTGCTGGTGCCCCTGCTTGCCTTCGACCGGCAGGGCTATCGCCTGGGGTACGGCGGTGGATTTTACGACCGCTCTCTGGCCGAGCTGCGTGCCGTTAAGGCGGTTCAGGCAGTGGGAGTTGCGTTTTCGGCCCTGCAGGTCGAGGCTGTGCCCCGCGATGCCAATGATCAGCCGCTCGACTGGATCGTGACCGAGCGCGAAGTTTTGGAATTCGAAAGATGAGGCTATGAGACTACTTTTTTGCGGCGATATTGTCGGCAGGCCGGGGCGGGATGCTCTGGCGGCGCATCTGCCGCGCGTGCGCCGCGAACTGGAGCCGGATTTCATTGTCGTGAACGGCGAGAATGCGGCGAGCGGCTTCGGAATCACGGAAAAGATCTGCAACAGCCTTTTCGAGATGGGTGTCGACGTCATTACGGGTGGCAATCACTCCTGGGATCAGCGTGAGATGCTGACCCACATCAATCGCGAGACGCGTCTGTTGCGCCCGCAAAACTTTCCCGCGGGCACGCCTGGGCGCGGTGCCGCTGTTTTTGAAGCCACGCGCGGCCGTAAGGTCCTGGTCCTTAACGTGATGGCCCGTCTCTTCATGGACCCGCTCGACGATCCCTTTGCGACGGTTCAACGTGAACTGGAACGTCATCGGCTCGGCGCCACGGTCCACGCTATTCTTCTGGATTTCCATGGTGAAGCCACCAGCGAGAAGATGGCTATGGGGCACTTTGTCGATGGAAAGGTAAGTCTTTGCGTCGGCACCCACACGCATGTCCCGACGGCGGATGCGATGATCCTGCCCGGCGGGACCGCCTATCAGACCGATGCGGGTATGTGCGGTGCTTACGACTCAGTCATCGGAATGGACAAGACGGTGCCGCTTGCCCGCTTTACACGGAAGCTTCCGACCGAACGCTTGTCAGTTGCGACAGGGGAGGGATCTTTAAGTGCCGTGCTGGTGGAGACCGACGATGGGACAGGCCTGGCCAGACGCATTGAACCTGTGCGCCTGGGCGGCCGTTTGCCGGAGGCGCTCCCGGTTCTCGGGGCCGCGTAGAAGGTTTTGTTGATCCGGAGTTCAGGACTTCAGAGGCTTAGGGCTTCAGAGGCTTAGGACTTTGGAGCCTGGGCCAGGAAGCGCGTGATTTCCTCTTCGACCATTTCGGTCTGCTCAGTCGCCTCTTCGGCGATATCCGCCGCACCGACCGCAGCTTTCAGGCTGCTTTCCTCGGCGGCATCCAGCATGGCGTCGAACGCCGAGAGACTGGACTGCTGAACGAAATCATGGACCAGCTCGGCGGCTTTCACGCTGCGCCGGGCGAAATTCGCCTTGTCAGTCCCGCCGTCGTTGACGACGCTCAGCTCTGGAATGTTTATCGACAACGCCATTGCTCGACCCTTTTTTCCGACCCGCCCCTGGTAGAACCTGGGCACGGTCAGACTCTGAGGTGCACCTCACAGCGAAACGCACCTGGAAACTCTCGCGTCAGTCTGTCGGAAAAGCGTTAAGCGGCGGTTAATCCCGGCACTCCGGCCCAACGGCTATGCTATGCGTGCTTCGATGCGCGAATCCTGCCTGTTTAATGGAAGATTCTGTGTAAAAAACGGGATAGCAAAGAGGGCATTTCAGAGGCTTTTGAAGCAAAATTCCCGCTTTTGTTGCCTGATGGCCCCGATTGCCCTTCAGAGGGCTTCAGATTGCGGCGAATACCTGCTAGAAGGCGCCCTATTGTCGCCATATTGCAGGAATATTTCTTGCGGCTGTTACCCCGCACTTCCACAAGATACGGTCGGCATCTTCGTTATTTGCATCATCATTTAGGATTCGTGGTCATGGCGGGCCATTCCAAGTTTAAGAACATCATGCACCGCAAGGGTGCACAGGACAAAAAGCGCGCGAAGGTGTTCGCGCGTTTGATCCGTGAAATCACGGTTGCCGCGAAATCGGGGTTGCCCGAACCGGACAAAAATCCCCGGCTGCGTTCAGCGGTGATCGCCGCCCGTGCAGCCAATATGCCCAAGGACAATGTCGATCGTGCAATCAAGCGCGTCGCGCTGGGTGAGGACGATTCGAGCTACGAAGAAGTGCGCTATGAGGGCTACGGTCCCGGCGGCGTCGCCCTGATCGTAGAGGCCATGACCGACAACCGGAACCGCACAGCCTCCGAAGTCCGGGCTGCGTTCAACAAATATGGCGGCAGCCTCGGCGAGACCAATTCGGTGTCTTTCATGTTCGATCATGTCGGGTTGCTTCAGTACCCCGCTAATACGGCATCGGCAGACGAAATGTTCGAGACTGCGGTCGAGGCCGGCGCAAGTAATGTCGAGTCTTCTGAGGAAGGGCACGAGGTGACCTGCGACCCTGATGATTTCTCGAGCGTGCGCGACAGCCTGATGGAGTCCTATGGAGATCCGGAGGAGGCCTATCTGGCCTGGAAACCGCAAACTATGACGCCGCTGGATGAGGATAAAGCCCAGACCATGCTGAAGCTGCTCGATGCTTTGGACGACAGCGACGACGTGCAGCGGGTCTCCGCCAACTTCGAAGTGGCCGATGACGTTCTTGCGCGTCTGACTGCATGACGCGGCGGCAAAGGGAGGTCTGAACGAGTTTATGCGAGTCGTCGGACTTGATCCCGGATTGCGCCACATGGGCTGGGGCATTATAGAAGCGGAAGGTCACAGCCTCCGCCATATCGCCAATGGCGTCATCAAATCGACTCAGTCGAAAGATCTGGCGCAGCGCCTCGTGGAGCTGCACGACGGGCTAAGTCAGATTTTGACCGACTTCGAACCGCAGGAAGCGGCGGTTGAGGTCACGCTGGCCAATAAAAACCCTTCATCGACCCTGAAACTAGGGATGGCGCGCGGCATTGCATTGGTGACGCCGGCGCTGGCCGGTTTGCCGGTCGGTGAGTATCTGCCCATGATCGTTAAAAAGGCGGTGGTCGGCACCGGTCATGCGACGAAGGATCAGGTCGGTATGATGATTGGCCGATTGTTGCCGGGCTGTGAAATCGCGTCCGCGGACTCTGCGGATGCCCTTGCGGTTGCTATCTGTCACGCGCACCAGATTGCGACGCGGCGGAAATGGACCGCTGGCCAAGAAGACCCGCTTTCCGGCGGCCGATCTTCAGGTCCGAAGCCTGCGGCTAAGATCGGCCGCAAATCTGACGTGATAGGACGGGCCGACGTGATTGGGCGCGCGCGATGATCGGCAAGTTGACAGGTAAACTCGATAGCAGTGGCGACGACTGGGCCATGATCGATGTGGGCGGTGTGGGCTACGTCGTATTCTGTTCCGGACGCACGCTTTCGCGGCTTCCGCTGACGGGCGAGACCACAAGCGTTCTGATCGAAACCCATGTGCGGGAAGATCACATCCATCTTTACGGCTTCATCGACCAGGGCGAGCGGGACTGGTACCGTCTTTTGAGCACGGTGCAGGGCGTCGGTGCGAAGATGGCGCTGTCCATCCTCTCTACTCTTGGGCCGGAAGAACTGCTGCAGGCCATCGCCGCGCAGGACAAAACGTCACTGACAAGGGCTAGTGGCGTCGGTCCGAAGATTGCCGGGCGCATCGCTTCCGAACTCAAGGAGAAAGCCGGTGGCATCGCCTTGGGCAACATGGCCGCGGATCTGACAGGCTCGATATCGCATGTGGCGGCGCCCGCCGGCGGTTTGTCGGAGGACGCGATTTCAGCGTTGGTCAATCTCGGTTACCGCCGCGCCGACGCTTTTGGAGCTGTCGGCAAAGCCGTGCATGAACTGGGCAAGGACGCGCCGGTTGAGTCCTTAATCCGGATTGGCTTGAGGGAGCTGTCGTCATGACCGACGAGCGGATCATAGCTCCTGACTTCGCCCAGGGCGATACGCCCGAGCAAAGCCTGCGTCCTTTATCACTGGCAGACTTTGTCGGGCAAAAGAAACTGAGATCAAACCTCAGTGTCTTCATCGAGGCCGCGCGCGGCCGGGGCGACGCATTGGACCATGTCCTGTTCTTCGGTCCTCCGGGCCTAGGCAAAACCACGCTGTCTCAAGTGGTGGCTCGGGAAATGGGTGTCGGCTTCCGCGCAACCTCCGGTCCCGTGATCGCCAAGGCCGGCGATTTGGCTGCGATCCTGACTAACCTGCAGCCGCACGACGTTCTTTTCATCGATGAGATCCATCGTCTCTCGCCCGCGGTTGAGGAAATTCTCTATCCGGCGATGGAGGATTTTCAACTTGATCTGATTATCGGCGAAGGTCCGGCTGCCCGTTCAGTCCGCATCGACCTGCCGCCTTTTACATTGGTTGGCGCGACGACGCGTTCAGGCCTGATCACCACACCGTTGCGCGAACGCTTCGGGATTCCCCTACGCCTGCAGTTCTACGAACCTGACGAACTGGAACGGATCGTCTCGCGCGGCGCCGGTATTCTGGGCATCGACATGTCGAGTGATGGGGCGTTGGAAATCGCCCGGCGCTCACGCGGGACGCCGCGCGTTGCAGGACGTCTCCTGCGCCGGGTCCGGGATTTTGCCGCGGTTGACGGCGCGGCCACGATTGACGCGAAAGCGGCGGATGCAGCCCTGCGCCGGCTGGATATCGACGAGCGCGGTTTGGATTCCATGGACCGCCGGTATTTGCGCAACATTGCGGAGAATTACAGCGGCGGTCCCGTCGGCGTCGAGACCATGGCGGCGGCGCTGTCGGAACAGCGCGATGTCCTGGAAGATGTCATCGAGCCCTACCTTATCCAGCAGGGACTCCTGCAGCGCACGCCACGGGGACGGGTTTTGGCTTCGGCGGGCTACAGCTATCTTGGGCTCGAGGTGCCTGCGGTGCTCAGCTCGCAGTTTGATCTTCTGGCCGGAAACGGGAGCGTCGGGGACACGGAGGAGCTGCCGTGACCGCGCTGCCGGAGACGCTCCCCTCAATTGAAACGGGCCAGTCGAGTCCGGCCGGCGGGTACATCGCAGGTGCCGAGTTCCGCCTGCCGATGCGTGTCTACTATGAGGACACGGACGCGGGTGGGATTGTCTACCACGCGAACTACCTGAAGTTTGCCGAGCGTGCACGTACAGAGATGCTTCGGATCGCCGGCGTTAACCAAACAGACATCCGTAATGACTATGACCTAGTGTTCGCCGTACGGAGTTGCGCGATCGAGTATTTGAGACCGGCAACGCTGGACGACAGTCTTGAAGTGCGCTCCCGCGTCGAGCGCATGGGCGGAGCGTCCGTTGAAATCCTGCAGGATGTATGGCGAGACGACCTCTGCCTTGCAAAGTTGAAAATCAGGATCGTCTGCCTGCGTGGCGAAGGCCCGGGCGGTGAAGGAATGCGTCCCGGACGCATTCCGGAGCCGGTGCAGGTTGCCCTGAAACGATTTGAGAGTGGAAATATGACAACCTCGGTTGGGGGAAGTTGATGGAAAACGAAACGGTGGAAGCGGTCGGACTGGCCGGATCCGTTGCACATGACCTGACGGTATGGGGCTTGTTCTTGCAGGCCGACATCGTCGTGAAGATCGTTATGGTTATGCTTCTTGTTGCCTCGGTCTGGTCTTGGGCGATCATCTTCGAAAAGACGCTGAAGATGCGCCGGCTGCGCAGTCTTGCGGAGCAGTTCGAGGAGGCTTTCTGGTCTGGTGGGTCCCTGGATGATCTCTACGACCGAATCGATAAGCGGCCACCGGATCCGATGTCTTCGCTTTTCGTTTCCGCCATGCGCGAGTGGCGCCGCTCAAGCTCCAAGGGCCTTGGCGTAAGCGATCAGACCCGCCTTAGTCTCCAGCAGCGCATTGAGCGTGTGATGGATATCTCGCTGGGGCGCGAGATGGAACGGCTTGAGCGGCACATGATCTTCCTCGCATCCGTCGGCGCGTCCGCGCCTTTCATCGGACTGTTTGGAACCGTTTGGGGCATCATGAATGCCTTCACGTCGATTGCTGCCTCCAAGAACACAAGCCTGGCCGTGGTCGCCCCCGGTATCGCGGAGGCCCTCTTCGCGACAGCCCTGGGTTTGGTGGCCGCGATACCCGCGGTCATCGCCTACAACAAGATCTCGACCGATCTTGGACGCTATGGCGGCCGCCTCGAAGCTTTCGCCGGTGAGTTTGGCGCTATCCTCTCGCGGCAACTCGAGGAGAAACCCTAGCCATGGCAGGCCAGATGCAGGGCCCGGGCCGGAGCGGCCGGGGTTGGAGATCGCGCCGATATCAGCCTTTGAGCGACATCAATGTCACACCCTTCGTCGATGTAATGCTCGTGCTGCTGATCGTCTTCATGGTCACGGCGCCGCTGTTGACTGTGGGTGTGCCGGTCGATTTGCCAAAGGCGAAGGCCCAGACGCTTTCCGATCCGGATGAGCCTCTGGTTGTATCGGTCAACGCGCAAGGAGCCTTGTTTGTCCAAGACACGGAAGTGGAGATCGGCAATCTGGTGCCGCGTCTGGTCGCAATCACCGAGAACAAGCCCGATACCCGGATCTTTGTGCGGGGCGACCGTAGCATCGACTACGGCCGGGTGATGGAAGTCATGTCGACGGTGAATTCAGCGGGCTTTACACGCGTCGCGCTGATTGCGGAATTGCCGAGTGGATCTTCGCCGGCTGAACCGGCGGCTGACTCCCCCGGCGACACGGAAAGCCGCTAGGAGTATTACGAGCGGGTATGCGCAACGGGACCATCTTTTCGATCCTCTTCCACGCGGTTGTGATTACCGCGTTGGCCGTTGGTCTGCCGACGTTTGTGTCGCCTTTGCCGCCCATTACAAATGTGCCGGTCGAGTTGGTCACGCTTGCTGAGCTGGAAGCTGCAAGCGAGAAGCAACCTGATCCGGAGCCGGAGCCGGTTGCCAAAGAGGAAGCGCCAGAGCCAGAGCCGGAGAAGGAAGAGACGCCGCCGCCACCGGATCCCAAACCCACGCCCGCACCAGTTCCGGAGCCTGAGCCCGTTCGCGAGCCAGAACCGGAGCCGGAGCCAGAACCTGAACCCGAGCCCGAGCCGGAGCCAGAACCTGAGCCCGAGCCGGAACCCGAACCCGAGCCGGAACCCGAACCCGAGCCGGAACCCGAGCCAGAGCCCGAACCAGAACCAGAACCTGAGCCGGAAGTTCAATCAAAACCGGTGCCGCCGAAACCCCGGTCGAAGCCAAAGATCAATCTGGCTCAAAACGAGCCACCGAAGGAAGAGAAGCCTGAAGAGCCGCCCGCGGACGCTCTGACGTCTATCCTGCGCAACGTCGAGAAGCTGAAAAAGCAACCGGCGCAAAAGGCGCAAACCGCGACGGCGCCCGAGGTTGCCGAGCAGGCCCGGCCGCAACAACAGGTCAGCCGGATAGCGCAAGAGGGTATTGCCCGTGCCATCCGGCAGCAGATTCAGCGTTGCTGGCGTCTGGACCCGGGCGCGCAGCAGGCGGAAGATCTCGTCGTCGAGATCCGGATTACGCTCCGGCGCGACGGCACTCTGGTTTCGGCCGACGTCGTCAACCTCACGAGAATGTTTGGCGACGCGTACTTTCGAAGCGCTGCGGAAAACGCGCGGCGTGCTATACAAGCTTGCAGTCCTTACAAGTTGCCTGTGAGCGAGTATGAAGTTTGGCGTGTGATCAATCTGAAGTTCGATCCAAGAGAGATGTTTGGCACATGATGAAGAACCGACTTTCCTCGACCCGCCTGTTCGCCGTGCTGGCGATCTTCTCCACCATCACTGCAGTGATGATGGCGCAGGGGCAACCCGCTCGGGCACAGCTCAACGTAGACATCACGCAAGGCTTCGTGGAGCCCTTGCCGATTGCCGTCTCCGATTTCTACGGCGCGACGCCCGAAGAACAGCTGATCGGGCATGACGTGGCCGAAGTGGTGGCTGCGGATCTGGAGCGTTCGGGCTTGTTCCGGCCGATCGATAAAGGCGCATTCATTCAGGACCCTGCGGCCTTGAGAAATGTGCCGAGGTTCGGTGACTGGCGTGTGATCAATGCCCAGGCGCTGGTCAGCGGGACGGCCGAGCTGCAAGAGGATGGCCGCTTGCGGGTTGAATTCCGTCTCTGGGACGTCTTTGGAGAGGGACAGTTGACGGCCTTCGCTTACACGGTGCCGCCGTCGATCTGGCGCCGTGTCGCGCACATCATTGCCGACAACGTCTACAAGCGGCTGACCGGCGAAGAAGGCTACTTCGATTCGCGGATCGTCTACATTGCCGAGAGCGGTCCGCAGAATCGGCGTCAGAAGCGCCTGGCCATCATGGACCAGGACGGTTTCAATCATCAGTTCCTGACCGACGGCAGCAACCTCGTATTGACGCCGCGCTTCTCACCTTCTCTGCAGGAAATAACCTATCTGGCCTACGTCAATCGTGTGCCGCGCGTCTATCTTCTCAATCTGAATACCGGACAGCAGGAAGTACTGGGTGACTTCCCGGGCATGACCTTTGCCCCGCGCTTCTCGCCTGACGGCAATGCCGTGGTGATGAGCCTCGCGCAGCAGGGCAACACCGAAATCTATCGAATGGATCTCCGGACCCGGCAGGTCACACGTTTAACACGGCACCCCGCGATCGACACGTCGCCGTCTTATTCGCCCGATTCGCGGCAAATTGTTTTCAATTCCGACCGTGGCGGCTCGCAACAGCTTTATGTCATGAACGCTGATGGCTCCGGTGTGCAGAGGATTTCCTTCAACCAAGGACGCTATGCGACTCCGGTCTGGTCGCCGCGGGGCGATCTGATTGCCTTCACACGAATGAGCGGCGGCACTTTTTATATAGGTGTTATGCGGCCTGACGGCAGTGGTGAACGAATGCTTGCCGAGGGCTTCCTGGTCGAGGGGCCAACCTGGGCGCCAAACGGTCGTGTGTTATCGTTCTATCGTCAGATGCCAGCGGATGCGCGGGGAAAACAGGTTACCAAACTCTTTACGATCGATCTTACCGGTTTCAACGAGCGCGAGGTTGCGACACCGATTGACGGTTCCGACCCGGCGTGGTCCCCCTTGATTCAATAGGTTGTGGCCGGTATATTACGTGGAACTTTACCGGTAGTTAACCGGTGATGGGGGATGTATTCTTTCTAAGGGGGCCTCAATGAAGACCGGTAGCAGGCCTGACCTTGTTCATAGGATTCCGGGGATGTCTCGAGAGGGCACAATATGCGTTTAAAGTTCCTCACTCTCATCGCAGCAGCATCGCTGCTGGGTGCTTGTGCAAGCGATCCAGAAACTTCCAACACTGGTACAGGTGGCGGAGCCGCCGCTCCTGCAACAAATAACTCTGCTGGAGCTACTCAGGAATCCGCTATTCAAGGTCCGACTCCTGGTACCCAGGAGCATCTGACTGTGAATGTCGGTGACCGCGTTTTCTTTGACACCGACAAGAGTGACCTCACGGCAGACAGTCGTGAAGTGCTCGAGAAAGTGGCTGTCTGGATGAACAGCTATCCTGTCGCAACCGTGACCGTCGAAGGTCACGCCGACGAGCGCGGGACACGTGAGTACAACTTGGCCCTCGGTGAGCGCCGGGCGAACTCGGTAAGCGATTACCTTGCTGCGCTTGGTGTCAATCCCAACCGGCTGCAGACCGTCAGCTTCGGCAAAGAGCAGCCAGCTGTTCTTGGTTCGAACGAAGAAGCCTGGGCCCAGAACCGCCGCGGCGTGTTCAAGGTCAACTGAGCTTCGGGTCTATCCGATTGGTTTCGCCCGCCTCCGAATTCTAAATCCGGGGGCGGGCGTTGCTATTTCTGCAGACGCGTTTAGACGTGGATGACGAAGCGCCATATTTCTGACAAGAAATTTGGCTCTAAGTGGTGATCGCTTCGGAATGCTGTTCCGGGACTGCGTGAGCGTGGGATGTAATAGCCTTCAGCGGATTGACCTGAGACTATTGGTCAAGGGCAGTTGTCAGAAATGTGGCCGCAGGCCTTTATGGTTCGGCACAGCTCTTTCTGCGAAGACGTGATACCGCAAACGGGCCGAGCTGTCGGCAATATAGGCTCGTCTGTTGATCCCGTCGTAGAAAACCTGTCTTACAGACACTGAGTCCTGCAATTCGGAAGTCTTCTGATCAGGACGGATGAGAAACATGAAACTCTTCAACGATCGTTTTTCGAAATCAGGCAGTCAACATTCCCTAAGCCAATCCCTGCGGCGTGTCGCCGTTGCAGCAATCCTGGTGAGCGGTGTTGCGGTTGCATCAATGGCCTCCGGGATCACATCCCTTGCCGCACAGGACTCTCTGAATGCGCAGGTCGAACGCCTGCAGCGCGAGCTGACGGCGTTGCAGCGGCAGGTGTATCGTGGCGAAGCGCCTCCGGCAGGTGCCGCCGCCGCGACGGGGGGTGATCTGTCTGGGACGCAGGCGGCGCGAATCGAGTTACGCTTGTCGCAGTTCGAATCCGAGCTGCGGTCTTTGACGGGACAAGTGGAGCAGTTCGGATTTAAGATCAATCAGGTGGGCAAGCGGCTCGACAGTCTCGTCGCTGACGTCGACCTCCGACTTCAGAATCTTGAGCAGCGCGTCGATGGCGGTGCGGCTGTTTCCGATAACTCCGGTGCTGCGGGTGCGGGCACGGCGTCTGCAGGCGGAGCGCCGGCACCGCAGACCGGTGGCGCGCCCGGAACACTCGGCGTGATCAATCAGGGTGACCTGCAGCAGTTTCAGAACAACCAGACTTCAGGTGACGCTGCGCAGGCGGGAGCTGCCGGCGGAGCGGCACAGACCGCGGCTGCGGGGGCTCTGCCCGGCGGCACGCCACAGGAGCAGTACAGTTACGCCTTCAGCCTTCTGCGCCAGGCTCAATACAATGAGGCGGAGCAGGCGTTGCGTGTCTTTGTCGAACAGAATCCCGAAGACCCGCTGGCAGGAAACGCCAAGTACTGGCTTGGCGAGACCTATTACGTGCGTGGCGACTATCAACAGTCTGCGGTGATCTTTGCTGAGGCCTACCAGCAGTATCCGAACAATACGAAGGCGCCGGATAACCTCCTGAAGCTGGGCATGTCTTTGGGGGCTCTTGGCAACACGGCGGATGCTTGCGGCACCTTTGCCGAGCTGCTCAAACGCTATCCCCAGGCCCCTGCGACGGTTCAGCGGCGGACCCAGCAGGAGCAGGAGCGTTATTCCTGCTCTTGAGTACCCGGCTTGGAAACACGATGCCGGGAGGCAGTTCGTTTCTAACGTCTGCAGACTCAGGCTGTGCCTTTCCGGCGGTGATGGCTTGCAGGGGTGTTTATGGCCCTGTTGTCAGTTTGTCAGGGCCATGTCCTTGAAGCGGTTGTCGTTTCAGTTGTTCCTCTGACCAGTGAGTGGCGGGGCGAAGATGTCTAGCTCAGATGCGGGACCCGTTACCCAAATTGAATTCGCAGCTCTCATGGAGCGGCTCGGCCCATTTGAATCGGATCCCGAGGTTGCGGTCGCGGTCTCGGGCGGCGCCGACTCGTTGGCGGCGGCCCTGCTGGTTCATGAATGGGCACGCCGTCGCGGCGGCCGTGCCATTGGTCTCATCGTCGATCATGGTCTTCGGGATGAGTCAGCTGACGAGGCGGCCCTGGTTGCGCAGCGCTTGTCCAAGCTGAATATCAAGCCTCTCGTCCTTCAATGGCACGGCGAAAAGCCAAGCGCCAATGTTCAGGCAGAAGCGCGTCAGGCCCGGTACCAGCTTCTCTCAGATTGTTGCGCGCGCAACGGCGTTCTGCATCTGGTCCTGGGTCACCATCGCGACGATCAGGCCGAGACCTTTATGATGCGCTTGTCTCGGGGCAGCGGACTCTACGGTCTGGCGGCGATGTCCGCTGTGCAGGAGCAGGCCGATTGCAGGATCCTCCGTCCGCTGCTGACGCTTCCCAAGCGCCGCCTGCTTGAGACGCTTCACGCGCGTGGCATTGAATATGTGGAAGACCCGTCAAACCAGAACCGCAACTATGCCCGGATCCGCTTTCGCGATCTGCTGACCTCGCTTGCTGCGGAGGGGCTGCCCGCATCCAGGCTGGCCGAGACATCCCGGCGTTTGGGGCGCGCCCGCAGCGCCACCGACGTGGTGGTTGCGGCGGCGCTCGCCCGGGCGGTCTCTCTCCATCCAAGCGGGGTTGCGTTTTTGGAGCCCCGGATCCTCATGACTTTGCCGAGGGACGTTGCCTTGCGCTGTCTTGCCAGAACACTGGCGACAGTTTCTGGCAGCGATTACGGGCCAAGGATGGAGCGCCTGGAGAAGCTTCTCGAGAAGATCCTGGGCGGCCTGACCTTGGGTGTAACCCTGTCGGGATGTCGTTTGGTGCCCTGGCGGCAGATTTTGGTGATTTGCCGCGAGAACAGGCCTCTTCCCCAAATCCCACTCGTCGCCGGTTGTCTGACTCGCTGGGATGGCCGTTTTGACGTGCTGCTGGCGCAGAATTTAGAAGTGCCTGCCGGCCAATTCACGATCGGCGCTCTCGGGCCGGAAGGCTGGGCCCAAATCCGTAAGGAAATCGATCCGATATCATCAGGATTTCCGCCACTTGCAGGTGAGGCGGCCCTCGCTATCAGGAAGGCTGGAGAGATCGTGTCTGCACCCCATTTAGGATACTTTCGGAGAGGGTTATCTCCCGAAAAGATTGTAAAATGCCGATTCCGGCCAGGAAATTCCCTCAGCGGAGTCGCCTTTACGGTTGCTTAGGCGGGGAAGCCTATTATCTTTTACCTAAGGTATGCCACCGGACCCCCCGGTAAGTGCACAGAATTCGACCGAGTGGAAGGCACACACAGTGAATTTCAGCCGCAATGCAGCGCTTTGGATCGTCATCGTTCTGCTCTTGATCATCCTGTTCAACGTTTTTCAAGGCTCTTCGACGAGAGGTCCGCAGGAAACCCTCGTATTTTCCGAGTTCGTCGACCTTGTTGAATCAGGCGACGTGGTCGAAGTTAAGATCCAAGGGCAGCACATCACCGGCCAGAGCAGGCAGGGCGGTGCCTTCGAAACCTACGCGCCCGATGACCCTAATCTTGTCGAGCGCTTGCAGACAGCCGGTGTGCGAATAGACGCAGCGCCAGTGGATGAGTCCAACCCGCTCCTGCAAATTCTTATTTCCTGGTTCCCGATGCTTCTCCTGATCGGTGTGTGGATTTTCTTCATGCGCCAAATGCAAGGTGGCAGCGGAAAGGCCATGGGATTCGGCAAGAGTAAAGCGCGTCTGCTGACTGAAAAACAGGGACGCGTGACCTTCGACGATGTTGCCGGCATCGACGAGGCCAAGGTTGAGTTGGAAGAGGTTGTCGACTTCCTTCGCGACCCGCAGAAATTCCAGCGGCTTGGCGGCAAGATTCCCAAGGGTTGTTTGCTCGTCGGACCGCCGGGAACGGGTAAGACGCTGCTGGCGCGTGCGATTGCTGGCGAAGCGAACGTTCCTTTCTTCACCATCTCTGGCTCTGACTTTGTCGAAATGTTCGTAGGTGTCGGTGCGAGCCGCGTTCGCGACATGTTCGAGCAGGGTAAAAAGAACGCGCCTTGCATTATCTTCATCGATGAAATCGACGCTGTTGGCCGGCATCGTGGCGCAGGCCTCGGCGGCGGCAATGACGAGCGCGAGCAGACCCTCAACCAGTTGCTGGTTGAGATGGATGGTTTCGAAGCCAACGAAGGTGTGATCCTGATCGCTGCGACCAACCGTCCGGACGTTCTGGATCCTGCGCTGCTGCGTCCTGGCCGTTTCGACCGTCAGATCGTCGTGCCGAACCCGGATATCATGGGCCGTGAGAAGATTTTGAAGGTGCATATGCGCAAAGTGCCGCTGGCACCGGACGTAGAGCCCCGGACGATTGCCCGTGGCACGCCGGGCTTCTCCGGCGCAGATCTCGCCAACCTGATCAATGAGGCCGCATTGCTGGCCGCACGTGCAGGAAAGCGTGTGGTGACGATGGAGGACTTCGAGAAGGCGCGCGATAAAGTCATGATGGGCGCCGAGCGCCGCTCCATGGTGATGACCGAGGACGAGAAGAAGATGACTGCCTATCACGAGGCCGGTCATGCGATAGTCGGCCTGAACGTGCCTGGTAACGACCCTCTGCACAAAGTCACGATTATCCCGCGCGGCCGCGCGCTGGGTGTGACCATGAACCTTCCCGAGCGCGACCGCTTGAGCTTCAAGTTCGTGGAGATGAAAGCTAAGCTTGCACTCCTCTTTGGCGGACGCATGGCGGAAGAACTGATCTACGGGATCGAAAACGTTTCGTCCGGTGCGAGTAACGATATCCAGCAGGCAACAAATCTTGCCCGTGCGATGGTGACCGAGTGGGGCATGAGCGATAAGCTCGGCCGCTTGCGCTACGTCGATAACCAGGAAGAGGTATTCCTCGGCCATTCGGTATCCCGCAGTCAGACGATTTCGAATGACACCGCAAAGCTGATCGACGAGGAAATCCGCCGTCTGATCGAGGACGCGGAGACCAAAGCCCGCGAAATCCTGAGCAACAACCTGGATGGTTTGCACGCTGTAACAAAGGGTCTGTTGGATTACGAGACCCTGAGTGGACAGGAAGTCGAGGCGATCCTGCGCGGAGAGTCGATCGATCGTGGCGATGAGGCTGACAGCAGCGGTCCGACAACGGGCGGCCGTTCGTCGGTGCCGACCAGCGGCAAGCCAGCGAGCGATTCCGGTGACACCGCGGGCGGCGGCTTCGAGCCTGAGCCGCAGCCCGGAAGCTAGCCTGGAAGCTGACGTCAAGGAGCCACGAGACTTGCATACAAAGGCTCGATGTTGGTTTCTGTCATTGCGTATTGAGACAAGCCCTGCCAAAACGGCGGGGCTTGTTGATTCTGGTGCTTGGCCCATCCCGGTGGAGCGCTGAGCTTCCAGATCACCCTCTCGTTCCATGATGCCGAGACGATGCCCCGAAGACTTTATCTCCGTCCCCTCGCGCCAGTTGCGTCACCCGATACTGGCGGATCGCAAAAGATCCTTGCCGGTTCCGGGCGTTTCTTTGCGCAGTGTGAGGTGAACCTGCGCAGCGGCGATGAGCAGCCTTTGACGAAAGTCCTTTCCCTCGATGAGCTTGCGGGCTGGATCGCGGCACAATCCGCCGACAGTGACGGGCTTTCAGCGCAGATGGAACTCGCGCTTACAGGTCTGACAAGTCCCCGAAAACCCTTCGCAGGTTTACCGATGGACCGGCCGCAAGTGATGGGCATCGTGAATGTCACACCGGATAGCTTCTCCGATGGTGGTGACCGCCTCGACCCCGGGAAGGCCGTCGATGACGGTCTCGCCATGTGGGAGGCTGGCGCAAGCATTCTCGATATCGGCGGCGAGTCGACCCGGCCTGGTGCCGAACCTGTGTCCGAGGCTGCTGAGATTGCGCGTGTTGTTCCCGTGATTCGCGGGCTGAGCGATGCCGGCGCGCGCGTTTCTATTGACACACGCCATGCGGCCGTCATGCGCGCGGCGATCGACGCCGGAGCCAGGATCGTGAACGATGTCACGGCCCTGGAGAGCGATCCCGAGAGCCTCGGCGTCGTCGCCCAGTCGGGTATGCCTGTGGTTCTGATGCATATGCAGGGTGACCCACGCACGATGCAAAAGAATCCGGACTACGCCGACGTTGTGCTCGATGTTTTCGATTATCTGAAGCGGCGCGTTGAAGCTTGCCTTGACGCCGGCATTCCCCCTGGCGCGATCGCCGTCGATGTGGGGATTGGCTTCGGCAAAACCCTCGAACACAATCTCAGATTGCTCGATGCTCTTGCAATGTTTCATTCAATTGGTACGCCGCTGTTGCTCGGCCTGAGCCGCAAGAGTTTTATTGCAAAGCTCTCACACGGCGAGGCGCCCAAGGAGCGGCTCGCCGGATCACTCGCCGGAGTCGCGGCAGGACTGGCCCGCGGAGTCCAAATCTTCCGGGTTCACGACGTCGCGGAAACCCTGCAGATGATTGCCGTGTGGCAGGCAATCGAAGAATCGTCGTAAATTAAACTGAATTTTAGTCGTACGCGGCATACAACGAAAGTCAGGCAACTGGATTGTATTCCCGGTGATTTTTGGGCATCTATAGAAAGAAATACTGATTCAAACACTCGCCTGAGAGCTGTTTTTTGCCCAGTGTGTCGACGATAGATCGAACGATTGCTTCCTGCTTTGCGGCCGTTGAGGTAGGAATGGCACATTGGTTAAGATTAGTGTACAAATGGAATAGAGTATGACTCGCAGCTTGTTTGGTACGGATGGAATTCGCGGGACTGCGAATGTTGAACCGATTACCGCGGAGACGGTTCTGGCAGTCGCGAAGGCTGCCGCTGCACAGTTCAGGCGCGGAGATCATCGCCATGTGGTCGTGATCGGCAAGGACACACGCCTGTCAGGTTATATGCTGGAGTTTGCGCTGACAGCCGGCTTCACCTCTATGGGAATGGAAGTTGTGCTGCTGGGCCCGCTGCCGACACCCGCTGTCGGCATGCTGACACGTTCAATGCGCGCGGATCTGGGTGTCATGATCTCGGCCTCGCATAACCCCTACCAGGACAATGGCATCAAGCTCTTTGGCCCGGATGGTTTCAAACTCTCCGACGAAGTTGAGCGCGCCATCGAAGCCCGCATCGCCGAGGGCGGTACGGCGGCCCCGCTCGCGCCCCCGGACAAGCTTGGCCGAACCCAGCGTATGGAAGACGCGCTTGGCCGCTACATCGAATTTGTCAAAAACACCTTCCCGCGGCCCCTGCGTTTAGACGGTCTCAAGATCGTCGTGGATTGCGCCAACGGTGCCGCCTATCGCGTGGCCCCCAAGGTGCTCTATGAACTCGGAGCTGAGGTCATCCCGATTGCGGTGTCGCCAGATGGCTTCAACATCAATCGAAACTGCGGCGCGACCGTTCCCAGTAATATGCAGGAAGCCGTGGTCGCCCATGGCGCGCATCTTGGTATGGCGCTCGACGGTGATGCCGACCGGGTGATCCTGGCGGACGAACAGGGACGCGTTGTTGACGGTGATCAGGTGATGGCCCTGGTGGCCCGCTCCTGGAACCAGTCCGGCCTGCTCGACAAAAACGGGGTTGTGGCGACGGTAATGTCCAACCTCGGGCTGGAGCGCTATCTCGATACCATAGGGATCGAACTGATCAGAACGCCCGTCGGCGACCGTTCCGTTGTCGAGCGGATGCGCAGCGACGGATATAACGTCGGCGGCGAGCAGTCGGGCCATATCGTCCTGAGTCGCTATACGACGACCGGCGACGGTTTGATCGCCGGCCTGCAAGTTCTGGCTGCACTGGTGCAGGATGGGCGCCCGGCCAGCGAAGTGCTTCAGGTTTTTGAACCGCTGCCACAGTTGCTTCGCAATGTACGCCTGCAGGTCTCAAGCAGCCTTGATCAGATTCTGTCGCTGGACATGGTCCAGAACGCTATTCAAAACGGTGAGCGGACGCTTGGCGAGAGTGGTCGTCTGTTGATCCGTAAATCCGGGACTGAGCCGCTTATTCGTGTGATGGCCGAAGGGGAAGACGAGACGCTGATCGACAAAGTCGTCGGTGAAATCGTCTCGACCATTCAGGAAGCCGCGGCATAAAAAATAGAATTGTGATGTGAGAGGGGACGTGTTGTGACGGCACGCATATTGATCGTAGCTGGATCCGACTCAAGTGGAGGGGCTGGAATCCAGGCTGATATAAAGACCGTGACCGCGCTCGGTGGTTACGCGGCGACGGCGATTACAGCCCTGACCGCGCAAAATACGCTTGGCGTGTCGGGAGTTGTCGGCGTCGAGCCTGCCTTCATCCAACAGCAGATGCGTGCCGTGATTGACGATATCGGTATCGATGTCATCAAGACCGGGATGCTCCACAATGCCGAGGTCATCGATGCGGTCTCCGACATCATTGACGAGCTTGATCCATCGATCCCCATCATTGTTGATCCTGTAATGGTTTCCCAATCCGGGAGCAGTCTTTTGGATCCCAACTCCGTTCAGACTTTGACACGGCGTCTGTCGCTGCGGGCAACAGTTATGACACCGAATATTCCCGAGGCGGAAAAACTGACCGGGATGACCATCCGGGATATCGACGGCATGCTGCAAGCGGCAGCCATGCTGCATACGATTGGCCCGAAAGCCGTATTGCTTAAAGGCGGTCACATGCAGGGTGGGTCGAGTGTCACCGATATTCTCGCGAGTGAGGAAGGCATTGAAACCTTCGAGAGTCCGAGGATCGAAACGCCGCACGTGCATGGCACCGGTTGCACGCTGGCTTCGGCGATTGCGACCAGTCTTGCGCAAGGTATGAGTGTGCGGGCATCTGTGTTGCGGGCGCGCGCTTATCTGCACGAAGCGATCCGGACAAATCCGGGCCTGGGTGGCGGGCAAGGACCGCTCAACCACGGTCACACGTTCAGTAGTTTCGACGCGCCTTAGCTACACCACGGCCAGATAATAGTCCGCCGCTTCACCGCGGAGGATTTTGTTCAGGGTTTCCAGACCGCTCCTGAGGCTCTGCCGGTTTGCGGGCTGCCCAAAGCAGACTCTTACCGCATGCGGCGTCTCAAGCCGCCCGACGGTAAAGGCTTCGGCGGAAGTGACCGACACACCCTGTTTTGCCGCTGCGGCCGCGAAGTCACCCGTGCGCCAGGGATCCGGCAAATGCAGCCACATAAATGTGCTGTCATCCGCGCAGTCTTTGTCCCAAGCTGAGAGAACCTCCATCGCGATGGCCCTGCGCGCACGTCCCTCCCGCCGCCGGTTGGCTAGAATTTCCTCCGAAGTGCCGCTCTCAATCCAGCGCGCGGCGATCTCGGCTGTGAGCGGGGAGGCCATCCAGCAGGTTGCCCGGATGGCGCTGGTCAGACGATCCGTTGCCGTGCGGGGGCCTGCGACATATCCGACCCGCAGACCCGGCGCGACCGCCTTGGTCAGGCTGGTGACGTAGTACCCGAGGTCCGGCAGGTACGATGAAATCGGCGCGGGCGGGGCTTCGACAAAGCGGCCGAAAACGTCGTCCTCTACGACTGCAACGTTATGTCGCTGGGCGATCTCGGCGATGGCCTCACGCCGTGGCGTTGACATGGTCCTGGTCGTGGGGTTCTGACAGGTCGGCACGCAGTAAAGGGCTTTGATGTCACTGCTGCGGCAGGCCGCTTCAAAGGCTTCGGGGATGATCCCTTCCGTGTCCATGGCCAGACCGTCGATCCGTAAACCCAGAACGCGCGATATCGCCTGAATGCCCGGATAGGTGAGGGCTTCGGTCACGATGCGGTCACCCGGCCGGGTGATGGCGGACAGAGCGACCGTCATTCCGTGGTGGGCACCAGCGGTCAGAACCACGCGCTCAGGATCAACCGATTTAAGGCCGCTTTGTTCGATCCAGCGCGCACCGGCAATCCGATGACGCCAGGACCCTCCCTGCGGCTGATAGCCGAAGTTCGATGCCGTCTGCGGATCCAGCGCCAGGTTCGTCAGGATCTCAGGGATATAGTTTTCCTCCCGGCCCGGGGGTGGAAAGGCAAAGTTCATATGGACGGTATCTTCGTCGTCCTGCTCTTTGTTGGAGAGGACATGGTTGATGGCCGCACTGGCCATGCTGCGGACATAAGTCCCGCGCCCGACTTCACCCGATGTCAGCCCGCGCCGCTCGGCTTCGGCATAAGCTCTGCTGACGGTTCCGACCGTGACGCCGAGCCGCCAGGCCAGGTCCCGGTGGGTCGGGAGCCGATCACCGGCCTTCAGGCGCCCCGCCGCCATATCATCCGACAAGGCGTCAGCCAACGCCAGGTAGCGGGGGCCACTGCGGTTTTCGATATCTGGTTCCCAATTTGTCATGGTGACAATAATTGCATTGACTGAAAGTTAGCGCAATAACTAAATACAATTTGTAAATCGGGGGCAAATTGTATCGATTTATTGGAGAGAAAAATGAGTGCAATTTTATCGCGTCACGGCCATCTGTCCTTGTCGTCCTTACCAAAGATGCTGTTGGGTAAGGCCTTTAGGCTGTTCAGTCACTTTCGTGACGGAGCGTTTGAAACCTTTGTTCAGCGTGCAGTGCAACGGCGCCAATTGCGCGCGCTCGACGACACCCAGTTAAAGGATATCGGAGTTTCGCGGGCCGAAGCATGCTGGGAGGCGGAGAAGCCGTTTTGGCGTAAGTAAGGGGATCGTATGGTGGATAAGATACAATTCTCCGCATTGTAACCCCAGACGTTGTTGTTTTGAATGCAAGCCGAAGTTTATTGGACTGCGGCCGCAGATTGATTGGGTGTAACAATCGTTATGTCTGCCGTCGTTGAGCAGATCATGTTGAGGAGTGCCGGAATGGCTCAGGAAATTTCTCTTTACCAAGTCGATGCCTTTACCAGCGAGGTGTTCGGCGGCAACCCGGCGGCCATCTGTCCTTTGGAGGCCTGGCTTGACGATGCGCTTCTGCAGTCGATTGCGGCCGAGAACAATCTGTCGGAAACGGCATTTTTCGTTCGTGACGGCGACGACTTTCATCTGCGCTGGTTTACGCCCGGCGCCGAGGTGGATCTTTGTGGTCACGCGACCCTGGCCACAAGCTACGTGATTTCGACCTATTTGGAACCGGGGCGTGACTTGATCGGATTTCAGTCTAAAAGCGGCCGTCTCGAAGTGACGCGGAATGGCGATCTCTACACACTCGATTTTCCGGTCCTGAAGAGCGAGGTAGTGGAATGCCCTCAGTTGCTGCGCGATGCTTTGAAGATCGAGGTTGTCGAGACTCTGGATGGGATGGACATGATTGCGGCCGTCAGGGATGAGGCGGCGGTGCGGGACCTGAAACCGGATATCGGTAAGATTGCGGAGCTTGACACCCGTGGCCTGATTGTCACGGCACCGGGCAAGGACTGCGATTTCGTCTCTCGCTTCTTCGCGCCCAAGCAAGGTGTCCCGGAAGATCCCGTGACCGGCTCGGCCCATTGCCTGCTGGCACCGCTGTGGGCTGAGAAGCTTGGCAAGACGAAGATGACGGCACGGCAGCTCTCGGCCCGGGGTGGCGAACTGATCGTCGAATTGAAAGGCGACCGGGTTTTGATCTCGGGCCACGCCGCGCCTTACATGATCGGTACGATCACGCTTTGATCACCCGTTAAAAGGGCCAGACAACCAAGATGAGCGGCACGGCGACGGCCACGATCAGAATGTCGAGCGGCAGGCCCATCCGCCAGTAATCGCCGAATTTGTAACCGCCAGGGCCCATCACCAGCAGGTTCGATTGATGTCCGATCGGGGTGAGGTAGGTTGATGAGGCGCCGACCGCGACCGCCATCAGGAACGGGTCAATGCTGACATCGAGCCCATGACCGATCGCAATGCCGATCGGAGCCATGAGAACGGCCGTGGCCGCGTTGTTCATGATGTCGGAAATCAGCATGGTGACAATCATCAGAAGGGCAAGCACGGCCCATAGTGGAACCTGATGCGCCAAAGCCAGGATAGGTCCGGCGATGACCATGGTGCCGCCGGTGGATTCCAGCGCGCTTCCGATGGGAATCATGGCGCCCAGCAGCACGATGACCGACCAGTCGATGGACTCATAGAGTTCACGCAAACTCACCTGCTGAAGGATGACCAGAGCCACCGCCGCTGCGACGAAGGCGATCTGAGCGGGGACCGTGCCCGAAACGACGAGGGCAATTGCCGAGCCGAAAATCAACGCAGGGATCGGCGAGCCCTTCGGGCGGCCAAGACCGATTTCGCGCTGCGCAAGCGGCAGGCAGCCAAGATTGGTCAGGGCATCCTGCATCGACGCACGTTCGCCCTGCAAAAGCAAAACGTCGCCGGCCCGGAAGCGGACCTGGCCCAGCCTCTCACCAACGGCCCGGCCCTGGCGGGCGACTCCGAGCAGATTTACGCCATAGCGCGTGTGCAGGCGCATCCCCTGTGCGGTTCTGGCTTCAAGGCGCGAGCCAGGCACGATGACCGCCTCCATAAGCCCGACCCGTTCGGAGCGCAGGTGCTCGGTCTCCACCTCGGCGCTGCCCTCAACTTCCAGCTCCGCCTTCTCCGCGATGCGTTCCAAAGTGGCTGTATCGGCTTCGACCACCAAAATGTCTTCGGCCTGAAGCCGGAGGAATCCGGAAGGCGCGAGCATTCGATCATCGCGGCGGATCAGAGCCACCACCACCAAATCGCCCTGGCCCAGAGCCTCAAGATCAACCAGTCGGCGTCCGACAAAGCGCGAAGCACTATGGACCCGCAACTCGGTCATGTAGTCCTCCAGCATGAAGCGGGCTTGCGGGTCGGTCACATCACCACGCCTTGGCAAGAGGCGCCAACCGATCAGCGCGATAAAAACAACGCCCACGACCGCGACGCCAAGCCCGACCGGAGCAAAGTCGAACATGGCGAAGGTCGTGCCGGTGGCCTCTGCCCGGACACTGGCAATGATGATATTGGGTGGGGTTCCGATCAGTGTGATGAGGCCGCCCAGCAACGATCCGAAGCTCAAAGGCATAAGGAAGCGGCTGACCGGGCGTCTGGTTTCCTTCGCACTGCGGATTGCGACCGGCAGCATCAGGGCCAGGGCGCCGACGTTATTCATGAAGGCCGAGCAGGCGGCGGCGGTCCCGCTCATGGCCAAAACGTGAAGCGATGTGCTCTTGGTGGCCGGTTCAAGGAATCTGGAAATGGTCTCAACGATCTGGGATTTACGCAGGGCCCGCGAAAGCACCAGAATAGCAGCCACAGTGACGACTGCCGGATGACCGAAGCCGCTAAAGGCGTGCTCGGTGGCGACGACACCGGCGGCAACCGACGCAAGAAGCAGGAGGACTGCCACAACATCATAGCGCAGTCGGCCCCACGCAAACATCGCGAGGCCTGCGGCAACGATAGCGAAAAGGAAGTACTGCTCCATAGTCATGGATTGACTGCGCGCGCTCCTTGGCTGGCCTCGTGTGAATTCGGTTCCGGCACCTTTGAGGTTCGCGATTTAGGTCGTTTTTCCGGTGTTTTATCTCTCATAGAGAGTATTGATCTTAGCCTGCTTTTTCCCCGCGCCGCTAGTCTTTGGCAAAGCGGCGCCTGCATTGACGCACTGCAACATGATCTCTAGTATCCGCGACACTTTACGGGGCGTTTGCGACAGAAGCGATGCCTTTTCTCCACTGCTCAGAACGAGGAGATGACTCAAATGGCGTTGATGACGCCGGCCGTCCGGCCCAGTAATCCAAGGTTTTCCTCCGGTCCTTGTGCCAAACGGCCAGGCTGGTCGCTCGACGCACTTTCTGGCGCGAGCCTGGGCCGATCTCATCGTTCCACGGACGGGAAAGCCAAGCTGGGTGAAGTCATCGAACGCTCCCGCAGCATTCTGGGCATTCCCTCAGACTATCGCATCGGGATTGTGCCCGCGTCCGATACCGGTGCCGTCGAGATGGCGATGTGGTCGCTTCTGGGGGCCCGTGGCGTCGACATGCTGGCCTGGGAAAGCTTCGGCAAAGGCTGGATCACCGATGTCGCGAAGCAGCTTAAGCTGGCAGATGTCCGCTGTCTTGAAGCTGACTACGGCGAGATTGTCGATCTCGCGCAGGTCGATTGTGACCGTGATGTGGTCTTCACCTGGAACGGAACAACCTCCGGCGCACGGGTGCCGAACGGCGATTGGATCCCGGCGGACCGGGCCGGCTTGACCATTTGCGACGCGACCTCGGCTGTTTTCGCGATGGATCTGCCTTTCGAGAAGCTGGATGTCGTCACCTGGTCCTGGCAAAAAGTCCTGGGCGGTGAGGGAGCGCATGGCATGATCGTGCTGAGCCCCCGGGCCGTCGAGAGGCTCGAGAGCTACACCCCCCCTTGGCCCCTGCCCAAGATCTTCCGCCTGACCAAAGGCGGTAAGCTGATCGAAGGGGTATTTAAGGGCGAGACCATCAATACCCCGTCCATGCTTTGCGTGGAAGACGCGCTGGACTCCTTGCGCTGGGCGGAATCGGTCGGCGGATTGGCGGGACTGATGGCACGGTCGGAAGCCAACCTGCAGGCCGTTTCCGAGTGGGTCGGCGAGCGCGATTGGGTTGATTTCCTGGTCAGCGATCCGACGATCCGTTCCGCGACGTCCATCTGCCTTAAGTTCGTCGATCCCTGGTTTCAGTCTCTCAGCGCAGACGAGCAGGCAGCGATTGCAAAGGCAGTTGCCAAGCAGGTCGAGGATGCCGATGCCGGATACGATCTCGGTGGTTACCGGGACGCGCCTCCGGGTCTGCGCCTCTGGGGCGGGTCCACGGTCGAGCTTGCCGACATGCAGGCGCTCTTGCCCTGGCTGGACTGGGCATTCGCTCAAGTGAAGTCCCGGAAAGCAGCGGCCTAGAGTCAGATCGGGACTCCTGCTTCCGCACCCCTTATCTTTCACGCGATGAGCAGTGGCTTTAGGATTGAGTCACTTTTCTGCGCGGCATCCATCGAGGTCATTCGCAATGCCTAAAGTCCTGATTTCAGACAAGTTGAGCCCACGCGCCGCGGATATCTTCCGTGACCGCGGCATCGAGGTCGATGTTCTCGTCGGCATGAGTCCAGAAGAGCTGATCGCCAAGATCGGTGAGTATGACGGGCTGGCGATCCGCTCGGCGACCAAAGTGGTCGCTGACGTCATTGCCGCGGCTGACAATCTCAAGGTCGTGGGACGGGCCGGCATCGGTGTCGACAATGTCGACATCGCGGCAGCGACCCAGCGTGGCATCGTTGTGATGAACACGCCTCATGGGAATTCCATCACCACGGCAGAGCACGCTATCGCCATGATGTTCGCTCTCGCACGGCAGATTCCGGAGGCTGACCGTTCGACCCAAAGCGGAAAGTGGGAAAAATCCCGCTTCATGGGCGTCGAGCTCACCGCCAAGACCCTGGGTGTGATCGGCTGCGGCAATATCGGTGCGATCGTTGCCAACCGTGGACAGGGCCTGCGCATGAAAGTTGTGGCCTATGATCCCTTCCTCTCGCCTGAGCGCGCCGAGGATCTTGGGGTTGAAAAGCTGGAGCTGGACGAATTGCTCAGCCGGTCCGACTTTGTGACTCTGCACGTGCCCATGACTGAGCAGACAAAAGGTATCCTTGATGCCGCGGCCATGGCGAAGATGAAGCCCGGCGCCAGGATCATCAACTGTGCCCGTGGCGGTCTTGTGGTCGAGGAAGATCTGAAAGCCGCACTCGAGTCGGGACATATCGCAGGCGCCGCACTCGACGTATTTACCGAAGAACCGGCGCGTGAAAACGCCCTGTTCGGTATGGATAATATCGTCGCCACGCCGCATCTGGGCGCGGCCACGGCCGAAGCGCAGGAAAAGGTCGCTCTGCAGGTTGCCGATCAGATGTCGGACTATCTGCTGACCGGCGCGGTCACAAATGCTCTCAACATGCCGTCTCTGACCGCCGAGGAAGCCTCGCGGTTGCGGCCTTACATGCTGCTGTCCGATGGCCTGGGCAGCTTCGCCGGTCAGTTGACCCGCACCGGACTGAAGGCGGTCACCATCGAATATGAGGGGCAGGTCGCGGGCCTGAACTGCCGCCCGCTAACCCAAGCGATTCTGACCGGTTTGCTGCGGCCGATGTTGGAGTCGGTGAATATGGTCAATGCGCCGGTTGTCGCCCGCGAACGCAATATCGACGTTTCGGAGGTTAAGCACGAACGGGATTGCGACTTCCAAACGCTGATTCGAGTGACTGTGACCACCGAACGCGGCGACCGCGCCGTGGCTGGCACTCTCTTTGGCGGCCATCGGCCTCGTCTGGTCGAGATCAAGGGGATTGAGATCGAGGCAGAGCTCGCTCCGCACATGCTCTATATCTCCAACGAAGACAAGCCGGGCTTCATCGGGGCACTGGGCATGGCGCTCGGTTCCGCGGGGGTGAATATCGCGACGTTCCATCTGGGGCGGGCTGAGCGCGGCGGCGCGGCAATTGCCTTACTCGAGCTCGACGCAGCCCTGGATGCAGTGGTGATCGAAACGTTGAAGGTTCTTCCGGGTATCCGGCAGGTTCAGCAGTTGAGCTTTTAAGGGCGTCTCAGGCCTTGTCGGCCAATCCGCGATGCGCGAGATGGCTGATTCGCCAGACCGCGAACATGGAGAGCATGACAGCGCTGCAAAAGACGTAGAGACCCGCGTGGATCGTGACGTCGGATACCAGTGACATCTTGGCGATGACGACCACCAGGGCCACGACGAAGACATCCAGCATCGACCATTTGCTGAAGAGTTCGACCCGCCGCAGCGCCAGACCCATCCCGCTATGCGGTGCATCCAGCCGACGCCAGACCAGGAATGCTAGGATGAGCTTGCATACGGGAAAAACGATGGTGAAAACCACGATAATGGCCACTAGAAGGTAGTCGCCGCTTTCAAGCATGCTGAGCGCGCCCTCGATGATCGAAACTTCGTTGTAAAAGACAAAGAGCGTCTGGACGGTCATGACCGGCATAAACCAGCCCGCGACCAACAATGCGGCAGAAATCAAGAGGAGCAGTCCCAAGAGACGATCGGCCAGTCCGGTGCCTTGGTCCGGTGCTGTTCCATCGCTTTTCGGACTGCTTTTGGGGTCGAATTCAGCGGGCATAAGGCTGTTTGCGCATCAAGTCCGGTTCGAGCCGGAGGGAATTCTGATTCATCTCGACGATCATGAGGATTTCCAATTGCCGTTGGCCGGTAAAACTAGTAGTCACTTCCCCGCTGTCAACAGAGGACGCAGGAAAACTTGCGGCAGGCCGCAGGAGCGGTTTTTCGCGAGAATTGCACCAATCTCCATGGCAATCGTATGAACACTCTTGGCGATAAAGCACTGCTGCCCGCGGGCCTGCAAGATATTCTTCCACCCGCGGCTGCGCACGAGGCTGGCATTGTCGAGCGCCTGATCGGTGCTTTTGAAGGCTGGGGCTATGAACGGATAAAACCGCCGCTTCTGGAGTTCGAGGAAGCGTTGCTCACCGGGACGGGCCAGGCCGTTGCTCAGCAAACCTTCCGCCTGATGGATCCCGTCAGCCACAGGATGCTCGGCTTGCGGGCGGATATGACCCCACAGGTGGTGCGTATTGCCGGCACACGCTTATGCAATGCGCCGCGCCCGCTGCGCCTTTGCTACGGTGGTCAGGTTTTGCAGGTCAAGGGCAGCCAACTGCGGCCCGAGCGGCAATTCGGACAGGTGGGGGCTGAGTTGATCGGGGCCTCCCAGGAGCGCGCGGATGCCGAGGTGGTTCTCCTGGCCGCCCGTGCGCTGGAAGCGGTCGGTGTCCAGGGGCTGTCCATCGATCTCAATCTGCCGCCACTGGTCGGCGCGCTTGCCAAGGATCTGGGCTTTGACGAGTTGCAGTCGGCTGCGTTACGCGAGGCCTTGGACCGAAAGGATGCCGCGACGGTGTCCCAACTCGCGGGCGATAAGGCGGAACCCTTTTTGGCGCTTCTGCGTGCTGCCGGACCCGCGGACGAGGCGCTGGTCGAGCTTGAAAGCTTGCGTTTGCCGTCTGCCGCGGATGTGGAGCTCGATCGCCTGAAACGCGTCGTAGGCCTGATCAGAGCCGAGGCGCCGGAAGTGTCGCTCACGCTCGATCCCGTGGAACACCGCGGCTTTGAGTATCAGACCGGAATCAGCTTCGTCGTTTTTGCCCGGAACGTCAGGGGCGAACTGGGTCGGGGAGGCCGCTATGATGCGGAAATCGCCGACGGTTCCAGCGAATCCTGTACGGGTTTCACGCTTTATATGGATACGGTCCTGCGCTCCTTGCCAAAGCCAGATGCTGGTCGTCGTCTTTTTGCTCCAGTGGGAACGCCGGTTGCCCGCGTAAAGGCACTGCAGGCGGAGGGCTGGCGTATTGTGGGGGCGCTCGAGGATGGGGCCGATGCCCGCACCGAGGCAAAACATCTGCTCTGCAGCCACGTGCTGATTGATGACTCGATCGAATCCGTGGACGCAAGTCTTGAAACAGAGGAAGAGTAACCATGGCTAACGTCGTAGTCGTCGGTTCCCAGTGGGGCGACGAAGGAAAAGGCAAGATTGTCGACTGGCTCTCAGAGCGCGCCGACGTGGTCGTGCGTTTCCAGGGCGGCCACAATGCCGGGCATACCTTGGTGATCGACGGCGTGGTCTACAAACTGTCTCTGCTGCCGTCAGGCATCGTGCGCCCGGGTAAGCAATCTGTCATCGGCAACGGGGTCGTGGTGGACCCTTGGGCGCTTTTGGAGGAAATCGAGCGCATCTCTGCACAGGGTGTCGCGGTTACGCCGGATTCGCTGACCGTTGCGGAGAACGTGACCTTGATCCTGCCGTTACACGGGCTGGTCGACCGGGCGCGTGAGGCTGACCGGGGAGACGCTAAGATCGGCACGACCGGCCGGGGAATTGGTCCGGCTTACGAGGACAAAGTCGCCCGCCGCGCGGTCAGGCTTTGTGACCTGGCTGAGGAATCCGCCATTCGTGAACGCGTCGAGGCTTTGCTGTTGCACCATAACGCGCTGCTGCGCGGTCTGGGGCAGCCTGAGGCAGATGGCGAGGAGCTGGTGGCGGCCCTCCTGGAGATTGCGCCGAAGATCCTGCCGTTTGCCGGGCGAGTCTGGGACGTGTTGGATCAGGCAGACCGCCGTGAACAGCGGATCCTCTTCGAGGGCGCGCAGGGCGCGATGCTCGATGTCGACCATGGCACCTATCCCTTTGTGACCTCCTCGAACACCGTCGCAGGTCAGGCCGCCGCGGGTTCCGGTATTGGTCCGAAGGCCATGAATTACGTTCTGGGCATTACCAAGGCCTATACCACGCGTGTCGGCTCCGGGCCTTTTCCCACAGAACTTGAGGATGAGATCGGCCAGCGTCTGGGTGAGCGCGGGCACGAATTCGGGACCGTGACCGGCCGTCGCCGGCGCTGCGGGTGGTTCGACGCAGTGATGGTCCGTCAGGCCGCTAAAACCGGCGGGATTGACGGGATTGCGTTGACCAAACTCGACGTGCTTGATGGCCTCGAGACGCTTAAAGTCTGTACCGGCTACCGGGTTGACGGCGAGGAACTGGATTATCTCCCTGCTCTGGCGTCCCGTCAGGCCAAGGTGGAACCCATCTACGAGCATCTCGAAGGCTGGAGCGAGAGTACCCAGGGTGCAAGATCCTGGGCCGAACTGCCTGCGACCGCAGTGAAGTATATCCGGCGCGTCGAGGAGTTGATCGAAGTTCCGGTCGCGCTCCTCTCCACCAGTCCGGAGCGGGACGACACCATTCTCGTCCGCGATCCCTTCAAGGGCTGATCCCGTCTTCCGGGCCGGCTTGCACGGCGCAGACCCCTGTGATCCAAGCGCCGCCAGGGTTTTCCTGGCGGCGCAAATGCTGCTGCGTCCCAGAACTTGAAGTGGGAACCTGCTCGGACGGCCGTGATTCATGAGCGCTGTTGTCTGCGTGCGATTACCGCGCCGTTAACTATCTTTTTGTTATCTCTGGGTTAACTTTTAACTCTGACGGGATTGCCGCGCGCGTGGACCGCCGCAGCTGACCGGCTTGTGGCCTGCTCGGCGGAGCTTGCAGCCCGCGGGTGCAGATAGACAGTTTTGAGTCAGCGCGGCCGCGGTTGCTGCGGAAAGCCGTAGGTGGCCGGGCGAACGGGCGGAGAGGATATGAGCGTAACTTCGGCAGCTAGGGCCGGAAAGCGGGGGGCCGAAAAAGGGATCGAACTTTCCGATCGCTATGAGGTTTATCCTGACCAACCTTTACCGTTTCTCAACTCGCCGGGCTGCGATGCTGTTGCGGCGCTGGACAAACGGAATCCGAGTCTCGCGCTCTTTGCGTTGATTTGTTCTCGCGAACTCGCACCACGCGTGGATGCTGTCAGGTCTCTCTCTCATGTTGAATCAAGTGCCTTTCTGACGCCACGTGCCTCTGGAATCGTCACGCAGGCGAACGATCAAAAGCGCAAGTTCGTCATCATCTTCGAGCAGCCGCGTGGTGAGCGGGTACAGTCTGAACCGGATGCCAGCTTCCAACCTCTCTCCGAAGACGATCTGATCCGCGGCGTCATAACGCCCATGGTTACGAATCTGCGAGAACTCGGCGGCAGGATCATGGCGCACCGGGCGATCCGCGCTGACAACATCTTCACCAGTGGCGGCAGTAACCAGGAAATCATTCTGGGGGAGTGCGTTAGCTCGCCGGCGGGATACTTCCAGCCGGTGATCTATGAGCCGATCGATGCGGGCATGTCGACCCCAAGTGGTCGTGGACCCGGTTACATCAGCGATGACTTTTACGCCCTTGGTGTACTCATCGCGGTTTTGAGCCATGGCGGAAATCCGGTTTCTCACCTCTCCGATCAGGAGGTGGTCGCTTCAAAGATTGCTCTCGGTTCCTACGCGACACTGGTCGGACAGGCACGGGTTTCCCTCAAGCTGATGGAAGCGCTGCGAGGGCTGCTGTGCGATGACCCGGCTGAACGCTGGAACATCATGGATCTGGACCTTTGGGCGAACGGCCGTCACTTAAGCCCGAAGCAGGCCACGCTGTCGGCCAAGGCGGCCCGCGCCTTTGAGTTTGACGGCGAGGAGTACAACACCGCCCGCGGACTGTCGTTTGCGATGGGACATAACTGGTCGCTGGCACAGGAAGCCCTGCGGGACGATGCGCTGGAAGGTTGGGTGCGCCGGAGTTTATCCGATGAAAAATGTGCGTCCGCGATCCTTAAAGCGAGCCGCATGTCGCGCATGGGCGGCGAGGGGGGCGGAGGCCAGGACAAGGCCGTTGCCGGCGTGCTGACGGCGCTCGATCACTTGGCTCCTATTCGCTATAAGTCGATTTCCGCCCGTTTGGACGGTTTGGCGCAGGCCCTGGCGATTGATTTCGATAAAGACCATGTGCCGCAAATGATCTCCGAGGTCGTGCGTTCGAAGCTTCATAAGTCTTGGATCGAAGGTCAACCTTCCATGAAGCCCGAGTTTGTGCCCTGGATTCGTCAGGCGGACATCATCGAGAGCTTTGTCAATCGTTCACGCATTGGCTTCGGCCCGGAGCGGGCGCTCTACGAGTGTAATTCCAGCTGGCCGTGTCTTTCCTCGTTGCTGAAGAACGATTTCGTCAACGAGGGCTCGGATCTCCTGCCTGCTCTGGAGCGCCTGGCACAGGATGGTATTCCGGACTACGTGCCTATGGACCGCCACATTGCCGCCTTTTCCGCGACCCGGGTGAAAAACCTATCGGAGCGCCTTTTCATCCAGTTGGCCGAACCAGCAGACAAGCTGCAATACAACGTCTCGGTCTTGCGCTTGTTCTCGGAAATTCAGCGCTCGACGGGTCCTGAATCGCTCCCGAACATGGCGCGCTGGTTCGCGAAGCTCCTCGGACCGATCACAGAGACTTATCATTTCCGCAGTTTCCGGCAGCAGCTTTCCAAGGGCATTGAGGGGGCGACTCATAGCGGTGACCTGGCCGAGTTGCTTTGGCTGGTGGATAACGAAAATCTGCGTTTGCAAGACGAGGTTGGCTTTGCGCAGGCGCAGAATGAGTTTGCGAGCATAGCTGGTCAAATCACCTGGCATGAGGATGGCGCGCTGACGTCCGATGCGCATGTCGCCACGATCAGTCAGCGGGCTTCGGCTGTGGTGTCCGCAGTATTGGCAAGCGTCTCGATCGCTGTGATGTCGTTTATCTATGTGACCTGATGGAGAAGACCTTTGGCCACTGAAACCGAGAAAAGCAACAAAATGACATGGATCCTGCTGGCGATCCCAGTCAGCGCGGTTCTGATGCCGACCTGCCTGCTTTTGCTCGTCCTGATGTTGCCGACGATGGTTGCCTTTATCGTGGACGGCACACCCGGCCGAAAGTTTGTGATCACCGTCGGCATGATGAACCTGGCGGGGACCGTTCCGGCCGTTGTCGACCTTTGGGATCATGGACAGACCTTTCAGGCCTCATTCGAGGGCATGTCGAATGTGTTCGCCTGGGCGGGCGCACTTATGGCATCGGGAGTCGGTTGGCTGATCTATTGGGTCATGCCGCCGATCGTCGCGAATTATCAGGGGATCGCCTCGCGCGCACAGGTTCTTTCACTGCGCGCGAAGCAAAAAAAACTGATTGCAGCCTGGGGTGACGAGGTCGCAGCCGTTATTGCCGAGCCCTATCGGCAGGGCGAGGAATCGGCAGAAGAAGCGGCGGAACCGGAAGCTGAGCGCTGATGCTCAGCGCTGACGCTCAACTCTGGCCCGCAATGAGGCGCCGGCGCAAAATAATCAGATTCAGCAGGATGAAGTAAAAGAAGTAGGTCTCCTGCACTTCGCTGGCGCGGCTGAAGAGAATTCCCTCGTAGTCGATTGCCGAAAGCAAGCGCTCCGAGTTTTTGGAGAACTCCGCCAGAACTGCAGTTGGCAGTAAGATCAGCGGCGGCAGCACAATCGCGAAACGCGACTGTCTGATCTCGGGACGTTTCAGCGCGGCAAGAGGGATCAGTATGCCGCCGAGGACAACACCGAGTTCCAGGACAGCGCGCGGTTTCTGATCGAACCAGGAACTTGTGTTGTGGAGGTTGGTTTCCTCCTGGTCGTTCAAGGCCCGCCAGGTTTCCGGCGTGTCCCATTGCAGATAGTGCTGACCCCAGCTGGCCTCCTCACCACCGATATAGAGGCAGCCCAGGGTCGCCAGTAGAACCCAGATTGAAATCCACTTGTGGCGGCGCACCTGCGGCATGAAAAGCATACGCAAACCGAGAATGAAGCCGGCCAGGGGGATCAGGGCATGTGACAGCTCCAGGACACCGCGCTCTTCGCTTCCCATCCAGACGGCGTAGAATTCTGGTGCCGTGTGGGCCAGGACCAGCAGGATCACCGCGACCGCAAGCGGGAGCCAAAGCCAGACCCAACGCGGCAGGTAATCTGCATCCGATTGAGGTGTTGAAGAGGTGTGCGACTCGGGGGAAGTCATCAAAAAAACTCGCTTTTGGTGTCCTGGCATCTGCGTTGGCAGTGGCCGGCTTTGTTATCGAAATGGGATGTTGCGGAGAGTAGGCGAAACGCCAGGGGGAGATCAAACCGCGAGTTTCGATTTCATAAAAAAAGGCCGGTCCCTGGACTGAGACCGGCCTTTCACTACGGGTTAGGTTCCTGCTTACGCGGTTGCGAGACGCTGTTCGATGGCGGCGTTGCGAATTGCCTTCTGCAGTTTTTCGAATGCGCGGACCTCGATTTGGCGCACCCGTTCGCGGCTGATTCCATATTCCTGTGACAGCTCTTCAAGTGTGGTCGGATTGTCTTTCAAGCGCCGCTCTTCAAGGATGTGACGCTCCCGCTCGTTCAGCGACTTCATAGCTGCAACCAGTAAAGCCCTGCGCTTGCTGAGCTCTTCGTCTTCGGCGAGCGAGGTTTCCTGGTCCATGGTGTCATCGACCAGCCAGTCCTGCCATTCGCCGTCGCCGTCAATTCGAAGCGGTGCATTTAGGGAATTATCGGGGGCTGCCAGCCGCCGGTTCATGCTGACCACGTCAGCTTCGGGCACGTTCAGCTGCGTTGCGATATGGGTTACCTGTTCCGGATGCAGGTCGCCTTCTTCGATTGCCTGCATCTGGCCTTTGAGCTTCCGCAGGTTAAAGAACAGCTTTTTCTGAGCCGCGGTTGTACCCATTTTGACCAGCGACCAGGAATGCAGGATGTACTCCTGAATAGCGGCCCGGATCCACCACATGGCGTAGGTGGCCAAACGGAAGCCGCGTTCCGGATCGAAGCGCTTAACCGCCTGCATCATGCCGACATTACCCTCGGAGATCAGTTCGGAGACCGGCAGGCCGTAGCCGCGATATCCCATCGCGATCTTGGCAACCAGCCGCAAATGGCTGGTCACAAGCTGATGCGCGGATTCCACATCACCGCTTTCGCGCCAGTCTTTTGCAAGGGTGTACTCCTGCTCCTGCTCCAGCATCGGAAATTTGCGAATTTCCTGCAGGTAGCTGGAGAGATTACCCTCTGAACTCAGGGCCGGAACTCTGGGTGAAGCCATATCAAAAATCCTCCTAATACCCCGCCGGAACCCCGGGTAAGCCTAACGTTCCGGCTTCAGGTAAACCCCCGCGGAAGGCTCGAAACCTTCGCCACGGTTTCGTGTGCTACAATACTGCCAGGTAATCCCCCTGGAAACGGCTTCAATTCACAAAGCCGTATGTATTATGTAGGTACGCAGCTTGCGATCCACAAGCAATTGTCTCGTAATTCACTTAATGGGGGTAATTTTAAACTGATTCTAAATAATAAATCAACTCCTTTATATCTGGCGGTAAATTACTTTCAAATTTGAGATTTTTCCCGGTGATCGGGTGTTTGAAGCCTAGAATCCGCGCGTGCAGCGCCTGTCGCTTGAAGTCTCTAAACGCAAGGCGGGCATCGGGCGGCAAACGCTGCAGTTTGGCGTCACTCACACGCCCATAGACCGGGTCGCCGACCAGAGGGTGACCTTTTTCCGTTAAATGCACGCGAATTTGATGGGTTCTGCCGGTCATCAGGCGGCATTCGATCAGGCTGACAGCGCCCTCAGCATAGGTTTTCAACGTTTGGTATCGGGTCAGGGCGCTTTTGCCGCCGCGGCGGACGACCGCCATTTTCTTGCGGTTGCGGGGGCTGCGGCCGATATTGCCTTCTATCTCGCCCTTTGCGGGGCTGGGCGCACCCCAGACTACGGCTTGATAGGCCCGTTCTATATCGCGGGCGGCGAAGAGTTCGGTGAGGGCCTGATGCACGGCCTCAGTCTTGGCGGCTACGATCAGACCGCTGGTATCCTTATCCAGCCGGTGCACGATGCCGGGACGCCGCACACCGCCGATGCCTTTGAGAGATTCGCCACAGTGTCCGATCAGGGCGTTAACCAGTGTGCCGTCCAGATTTCCGGGGGCGGGGTGAACAACCATACCCGCCGGTTTGTCGACCACGATCAGATAGGGGTCCTCGAAGACGATATCGAGATCGATCTGCTGTGCCTCGGGTTCTGCCGCGACGGCGGGCGGAACCTCGAGTAGGAGCGTCTGACCGGGTTTGACCCGAAATGCCGGGTTGTCTATCGTCTTGCCGTCAACGCTAAGCTGACCGGCGGTGATCAGGCCTTGCAGCCTGCTTCGGGACAGCGTAGGCAGATTCTTGACCAGGAGGCGATCGACACGTTCGCGCTTGTCAGCGGGGTCCACCAGGATTGCGTGGCGTTCAGACACGTCTGGATTGCCAGATGCCTTAAGGTCCGCTGGGGCGTTGTGGTCGGATTCAGGGCGGTCCGGGTCGGCGGGGCCGGGTGCTGCATCTGTGTCGGGCAAAGCCTTGTGCTTCGATAGTTAAGTCAAAACCTCTTCAGAGAGATAGCCTTCCCGCATGAACCTTGAAAGCTTAAAGCGATGAAAGCCGTTAAGACCGCCGTCATTTTGATGTCCATTCTGATCGTCGCCGGTTTTGGCTTCGTGATCTACACCATCGCCGCACGGATGATGTCCGGAGAGCCGGTCCTGCCGCCTTCTTCAGCCGGCTCCAGCCAGGAAGACATAGCGACCAGCTTTGGTGAGGTAGATCTGCCGGTTCCTGTTGGCTGTGATCTGGAGACTGTCCAATTGGAGGGCAATCGGCTTCTGATCACGCTCGATGGTCTCGACGATCAGCGATGCAAGCAGGTCATCATCATGGACGCCTTGAGCGGAGAGACACTCGGCAGAGTGACACTACGGCCAGTGGAATAGAGATGGTAGACGCATCAGGAGCGGCCAGTTCGCTCGAAAAATACGATTCAGGACACTGATATGACCAACTTCGCATCGGACAATGTGACGGCAATGGCACCGGAGATTCTGGCGGCTATCGCAGACGCGAACGAAGGCCCGGCAATGCCCTATGGCGAGGATCCTTTGACCGCGCGGTTGCGGGCGCGCTTCAACGAGCTCTTCGAGACTGAGACAGCTGTCTTTCCTGTGGCCACGGGCACGGCGGCGAATGTTTTGGGCCTCTCGCTTCTGACGCCGCCGTACGGTGCAGTATACTGCCATCGTGACGCGCACATCGTGGTGGATGAGTGCGGCGCTCCGGAGTTTTACACCGGAGGAGCAAAGCTCGTCACCTTGGAGGGGGCGGATGGCAAGCTGACAGCAGGTGCGGTCTCCGATGCGATCACTGGTGCCGGGGTTGTTCATCACGTGCAGCCTGCCGCCATCAGCCTGACCCAGGCGACCGAAGTCGGGACGCTCTATCGGCCGGATGAAGTCGCCGCGATCGCCGAAGTTGCGCGCGCGCAGAGAGTCGGCCTGCATATGGACGGCGCGCGCTTCGCCAATGCTATCGCGGCGCTGGGCTGCAGTCCGGCCGAAATGACCTGGAAGGCTGGCGTAGATGTGCTGGCGTTTGGCGCTACGAAGAACGGGGCCATGGCCGCCGAGGCTGTGGTGATCTTCAAGCCTGAACTGGCCGCAGAATTTGGCTTTCGGCGCAAGCGGGGCGGACATCTCTTTTCCAAGGGTCGCTTTCTCTCGGCCCAGCTCGAGGGCTATCTCGACGACGACCTGTGGCTACGCCATGCCCGGCATGCCAATGCGCTGGCCACGCAGCTGGGGCAGGGGCTTGGCGGCTTGCCTGGCGTGACTCTTCATCACCCCGTTGAAGCCAATATGCTGTTTTTGTCCCTTCCAGAGTCTGTGATCGAAGGTCTGAAGGCGGCGGGCTTCATGTTTTACGACTGGACGACCCCAGCGACAGCCGCGGGAATGCGCGAAATCCGACTGGTGACTGCGTTTAACGGCACCGAGGAGGATGTCCGGGCCTTTGTCGCCTTGGCCGCAGATCTGGCCCGGAAAGCCGCCGAATAAGGCCTTTTTGACCCCAATCCGAAACAAATGCTTGCTCCCGCGCGCGGCTTTGGTTATGTCATGCGCCTGTCCAGCGGGTCCCCATCGTCTAGTGGCCTAGGACGCCGCCCTCTCACGGCGGAAACAGGGGTTCGACTCCCCTTGGGGATGCCAACTTAGCTCTAAGCTATCTTAATCCAATAACGCTTGTATTTCAGTGATGTAGCAGTCGCTCTGTGCCGCGCAGGCGTGCGACGCAGATGGCGATGCCGAAGCCGGTCAGAAGAAAGTCGCACAAGCGGGGTAAGTTTCAACCCCTGTGGTTTCGCCGCTCAGGTTTCAATCCGCAACAAGACGCACTTATCGCAATCTCATCGGCTTTGCGTTAGTCGGAAGCAGACGCGCTCAAATCGATCACATTTGCCAGTTCACTGGCAATAACTGCGCCGATTTCGGCATCTTGGGCCGTGTAGTGGGCCGTTCGGTCGAGCAGGTTCATCGTGCCGACGATGCCCTCGGCGGACTTGATCGGTACATTCAGAACGGCGTGAAGGCCCAAACCTAAGATCAGTTCGCTATCGTCGAACACCCAGCGAATATCATCGCTATTGTGACCGATGAAGACCTTACCCTCCTCCAGGACATGTCTCCTCCATTCACTATCGCGCTTCGGCTTACGGCCGCCGATGGGATAGGCTGCCGGATTGCTCGAGTATACCCGCTCCACAACCATTCGCCCTGCGTCGAACCGCATGAGCGTGAAAAGGCGATGTCCGATCAAAGTCTGCGCGACAGCCTCTGCGGCAGTGAAGACGCTGCGCGGATTCGGCGCGGCGGATACGGTCTCGGCGAACTTGTCGAGAATGCCGGCGGTTTTGCCTGCTGTCATGACGTCAACTACCCCGCGCGGTGCCGGCACGCCTGGGGTCGGCGCCGGCGAGGATACGCCCGGTTTCCGGGTGCCGATGGACGGCGAGTACGCCGCCTGCTTTCCAGGTTCCATCCGGCCAGCGTTCCGGCTTGTGGCCAAGCCCCAGCAATTCGCCGAACACCTCGTCCGAAATACCTTCTTCGACCGTCAAGAGGTTCGGGTGGTAGGCATTGGGGGCAAAGGATGACGGGAAGCTGTAAGTGGCGAAGCGAGGCGCTTCTACAGCGTCTTGAACGTTCATATCGTACAGGAACATGTTGAGAAAGACCTGCGCCATGGCCTGGATCTGGACGTCGCCGCCCGGTGTGCCGAACGCCAGCAGGGGTTTCCCGTCCTTAACGGCGAGCGCCGGGTTGGGTGTGAGCCGCGGGCGTTTGCCCGGGGCGAGTGAATTGATTGAACGGCCGGTGCCTCTGGATTGCGACCCACGCGACGATGGGCAGAGGCCGGTGCCTGGAATGACGACGGTGTCGGCGGAGGTGTCGCTCGGTGTCGCGGAAAACATGTTTCCGTCACGATCAATGACCGCAACGTAAGAGGTGTCGGCAGAAGCAGGGTCAGTAAGTGTCCCCGGATCCTTCCAGCCTGTATCGTGAGGATCGCCATCGGAATTTTTCAGTGCTGTGGCGAAGGCTTGGTTTGCGGTTTCGAACTCGGCAATAGCACCGAACGGTGAACCGCATTTCGGCATTTCAGGGCATGCCTTATCAGGATCGATCGCTCGGCATCGTTCCGCCAGGTATGCGGGGTCAAGAAGGCCATCAACCGGAACGTCGATAAATGAAGGATCCGCGACAAAGGCTTCGCGGTCCGCGAATACGAGCTTGAAGACTTCGGTTAGAGTATGAATGTATTTGCCGGAATTCTGTTCGAGCACCCCGATGTTGAGCCGGCTTAACATGCCCATTGTTTCGGCAAAGGAAATGCCCTGGCACCACGCACCACAGGCGTAAATGTCGATCTCGCCGAAGGGCACTGTCAGCGGCGCCTCGAACCTGACATCGAAAGACGCCAGGTCTTCGTAGGCAAGAAACCCGTGATTCCGGGTGTGATAGGTCGCGATGGTTCTTGCAATATCGCCTTTGTAAAAAGCATCGCGGGCAGCTTTCAGGCCGGTTCTCCGGTCGCCGCTTGCGGCCGTTTCCTGATCGATCATGTATTGAAGTGTGCCGGCCAGGTCCTGCTGCTTGAACAGCTCGCCGACTTCCGGGGGACGGCCGTTCGGGAGGTATATATCGGCCGACGCGGCGTGTTGCCGATAAGCGTCCCGGTTCGTTCGGATGAAGTCCGCGAAAACCGGATAAACGGGGAAGCCTTCGCGCGCGTAGCGGACAGCAAAGGAGGCGACGTCGCCGAAGGGCATCGTGCCGAACGTTGAAAGCGCCTTGATCCAGGCCGCCGGGGCGGCAGGAACCACGGTGCGAAGAATGCCGGTGGGAATCGCGCCGCCAAACTCGCGTTCGAAGAACTCGACCGATGCGGCACGCGGCCAAACACCGAGACCGTCGATGGTGACAACCTCGCCGGTCTCCGCCATCCGGATCATGATCGGCGCGACGCCCGCGAAGTTCACGAGGTCGCTGTGAAGGACGCCAAGCGCGATGCCCGCTGCGACACCTGCATCGACAGCATTGCCACCATCCTCCAAAACCGCCAGGCCCGCTTGCGTCGCCAGGTCGTGTCCGGCAGCGATGGCGTGAGTTTTCGCGTCGACATGGGTGCGCTTTTCGATCATAAAATTCCTCGGCTCAGTCGACCCGATGTGGGTGCTCCACATTGAGCGAGAGCTTCATTAGGTCCCGTCCGATAATGATGTTTCCGTCGTAAACGCTCTTCATTTCGGTCACCAGCTGTTCCATCACCGCCGGTTGATCAAGCAGAGGGATCATGTGCGAGAGCACGACCGTCTTGACGTTGGCGCGCTTGGCGATCTCGGCGACGTCCATGTGGTTGCCGGAGGCTTTCCGGTAGGCATCCGTCGGCTCCATGCCGGACGCGAAATGACACATGTGGATCAGCATATCCGCATTCTTGGAAAGCTCGATCATGCTCGCCGGTATGCCACCGCTGTCACCGGAGTACACGAGAACGCCGGCGTCCGTTTCCACCCGGAACCCGAGACAGTCCAGAAGTGGCTGAAAATGGTTTGCTTCGCCGACGGTCACCTGCCAGGCGTCGCCTTCGATCACATCGCCCGGTACGACTTCGCGCAGGATGGGCGCCGGTTTCTTGCGGGGCAGGACTCCGCCGCGGGAGACATAAACGTCTTTGCTCGCCTGGTGGCTCACTCGCGATTCAATATCGAGGCCAAAGACGCTGTCCTCACCGATAATCCGGTCCGTTATTCGAACCAAAGGTTGCGGACCATAAACCTTCAGCTCGGGAATCTTCCCCGCGCCCATATCCCACCGCTGCAGCAGAAGACGCGGGTAATCGAGCATGTGGTCATAGTGCATATGACTGATGAACAAATGCGAGACTTTCGTCGGGTGGCTTCCGGCTTCGAGTAAGCGATGCTGCGCCCCCGGCCCGTGGTCCATCACAATTACGTCGTTACCGATTTCGATTAAATAGCCCGAGCTCTGCCGCGTCAGCGACGGTGCCGGCGTGCCGGTGCCGAGCAATGTGATCTTCATATCATTGCTTCCATCGGGAATGTTCGTTCTTGACCTGCTTAGACTTCCTTATACTATATAGTATAAATTCTAAAACTACTATGTAAAGTACGCTCGTGACGCAACAGATAGCCACCGACGCTCTTGTCGACTCGATCGCCGCGCAAGCAGAAGGCCGGGACCGGCCGAAGTATCTCCGTCTCGCCGATGCTTTTGTCGAGTGTGTGGTTTCGGGTACCTTTCTTCCGGGACAACGGGTCCCGACAGAGGCCGAGTTGACGCGGAAACTGCCGGTCAGCATGGGCACGGTGCAAAAGGCAATGTCGAAGCTGGCGTCCGATGGCTTCGTCATCCGTAGCCGCAAGACCGGCACCTTTATAAATGACCGCCAGTCACAGGTGAACGAGGTCTTCGTTTATCGCTTCAAGGATCCGGTGTCGGGTAAGATCATGCTGCCATTCGTGCGCACGATGGCGGTTGAATTGGACGAACAGGAGGGGACCTGGTCTGAAGTCCTGTCCGTCAAGCGCACGGTGCGGATCGACCGCTTGGTCTGGTTCGATCAGCAACCACCCGCATTCTCAAGCATCTACTTTAAGCCTGAACACGGCGAACAGTTCCTAAGCATGCCTCTGGAGACTATGCACGGCAGATCTCTTCACCGGAGCCTGATCGAAACCTTCAACCTTCCGACTATTCGTATGGAACATAAGTTCGGTTGCCGGATTCTGAGTGACCAGGCTTGCGATGCTTTGATGCTGAGGTCCGGATCCTACGGGACCGTGTGGGACATTACCGATTTCACGTTCGGTGATACGCCGTTCCTTTTTCAACGCTACCAACTCTCTCCAGATCATCCACCTGTGGAGATTGCGGAGAGCCATAACCACTGATCTTCGACGACCCAAGCAGGAAGGCCGGCAGTCTCAGTTGGAACTGAACAAACCTGAACAGAACCGGTCCGATAACAATAAGTTGTAAAAGACAGAGAGGAGTAAGACCTGATGAAAAGACTAACCTCACTGGCGTGCGCCGCCGTCATTGCATTGACGGCGTCTCCCGCCTTCGCTGACTGGGCGCCTAAAGGCCCGATCAATTTCTGGATTGGCTTCGGGGCTGGCGGCGGTACGGATACGCAGGCACGCGCGCTTGCCGAAGAACTGGAGGCGCTCAAAGGCTGGCGGATCATTCCGGAGAACAAGGCCGGAAGTGGCGGCCGTGTGATGGCGGCGCAGCTGAAAGATGCACCAAAAGACGGACAGACCATCGGGCTCGCGATCAACTCGACGTTCGATTTCCCGGCCGGCAAAAACATCAACATCGATGACTTCACGTTTCTGACTATGACAGCAGGTTCGCAAATGGCGATCCTGGCGCGTGCAGACAGCGGCTGGAAAAACCTCGACGACATGGTCGCGGCGGCGAAATCCGGCACGAATATCGTCTGGGCCAACTGGGGTGATCAGGTGCAGGCCGGCGCAGAGCTGGTTGCCCGGCACTACGGCATCAACGTCAATCACCTGCGCGGCAAAGGCGGCAAGTCGGCTGTCAACGCGCTGGTGGCGCAGGACGCCAACGTCGGTTGGGGTGGCGGCGTCCAACGTCCGCTGGTCGCGGCGGGCGAGCTTGTGATCCTGGCCGCTGCTGAACCGTCCCGGCTGGTGCAGGCACCGGACACACCCACGCTGATCGAGCGCGGGGTCATGGAGACAGGGCTCGGATTCCAGTTTCTGCTGGTTGGACCGAAGGACATGGATCCTGAAGCCGCCAAAGCGATCACTGAAGCGGTTCATACGGTTCTGAAGAACAAGGATTCCAAGACCGCCAAGTTCGTCACAAAACAGTATCCGCCAGGTCCGTTGTTCACGTCTGGTGATGCGCTCTTGAAGCAGCTCAGGGCCAACCTGGTCGCCAATCAAGAGATGATCCAGCTGGTCAAATAACAATGCGGTTGGGGGGTAAAGAAAGACGGGAGGCGCTGAACCCGTGGGATATCGGGTTCGGCGCCGCCCTGCTGGTTTTTGCCCTCTGGGCGTTGTTCTTCTGGTTTCCGGCCGACATTCCGACGGGATTCTTTTTCATCAACTCGGTTGGCCGGGAGGAGCCGGGGGACGCTTTCTTTCCCATTATCCTCGCGTCCCTCCTGGTCGGACTGAGTGTCATTCAGATGATCCTGTCATGGCGCAACCGGCGGTCCAATGCTGATGTCGATCAGACCGGCAGCATCACTCTGTCGAACGTCAAGTTTCTGGCGATCTTCCTGACTGTGGTCGGGGTCGGGCTCGGCCTCATGTACTGGCTTGGCCCTGTGACTGTCGCGGTTCTGAATGCCGCGGGTTTTTTGGACGGGACCTACAGAAATTTTTCCGACACGGCGCCTTACAAGTATCTCGGATACGTCGCCGGCGGTGCGGTGATGACGCTGGCGCTCATCATCTGGGCCGAAGGCCGGGTTCGACCCGTGGCCGTGATGACCGTTGTCGCCGTGCTTGTCGTTGCAATACTGCTGTTCGACGTCGCATTGAGAAACGTGCTTTTGCCGCCGAACGCGGACTTCTGAGACGTTCGCTATGGAAATCGTCTTCGAATACGTTATGCGCGGCGTCATGGAGGTCTTCTTCACGGCGGATGGCGCGTTCGATTGGCTGCCGCTTGCCATGGTTTTCGGTGGCCTGATGACGGGCATTGCCATCGGCGCAACTCCAGGCCTGAACGGGCCATTCGCCATGGCTCTTTCGCTCCCGATCCTCATCTGGGTGTTCGGTGTTAATGACGAGGCACTCTTACCGATTCTGGGGTTTTTGATCGGCATCATGAAGGGCGCGACCGTGGGCGGCGCGGTGCCGGCGGTTCTCTTCAATACGCCGGGCACACCGGATGCATATTTGACGACGCTCGACGGTCACCCCATGACCAAAAACGGCCAGGGGCCGAAGGCGTTGAAAGTTGCGCATTTCAGCTCCGTTTGTGGCGATACGGTCAGCGATATGGTGTTGTTCGTGGCGGCCCCCGTTCTCGCGGTCCTGATCGAGAGCATTCTCGATCTGCCGGAAAAAGGCGCGCTGATTATCCTCTCGCTCTCCTTTATGGCCGCCGTGGCGGGCTCATCGCCGATGAAGGGGTTCATCGTCGGGGTGTTGGGCATGTTGCTGGCTTTGGTCGGCTCCACGCTTTCCGGGAACGGGCCGCGCATGACCTTCGGCATCGTCGAACTCGGCAACGGATTACCCCTGACGGCCGCGATTTTGGGCGTTCTGATCATCGGTGAAGTTTTCATCGGATTGGAAGAGGAGGTCCGCAAAAAGGTGCGGAAATTCCGCTCCGCGGTCGCTACGCCGCTGGGAGACAACACATTCGCTTGGCCGGAGCGGCGCAAACTGCTGCCAAGGATCGGCGTTTCGGCGTTGATCGGTACTGCAATCGGCGCGCTGCCCGGGATCGGAACGACGCTCGCCGCGACGCTAGGCTACGATGTTGCGCGACGCTTCTCCAAAACGCCGGAAAAGTTCGGCACGGGAATACCCGAAGGCGTGGCTGCGACCGAGGCCGCAAACTCGGCGGTTTCTGGTGCGAACCTGATCCCGGTCATGAGCCTCGGCATTCCAGGTAATTTCGCTGCCGTCTTTATTATCCTGGCTGTCGAATCGGTCGGGGAGTTCACGCTCGGCCCGCACGTTTTCAGATTTACGGAAATCAAGGTCATCGAAGACTACGGGACGATCATCAACAACGACCTTGTTATCGCCTTTGCGATGTTCACCCTGATGATGCTTGCTAACATCATGAACTGGACGATCGGTGGCGCGTTCCTGCGCTCGCTCGGCATCCTCGTCAAGGTCCCCAAATCGCTTATGCTGCCTGTCGTGCTGTTAATCACGCTCACGGCCGTGTATGCCCAGGATGGCGGATTCATTGGGGTCTGGGTTTTATTGATCTTCGGTCTGATTGGCTATGTTCTGAAACGGCTCGACATATCGATCCTGCCGTTCGTGATCGGCTTTCTGTTGTCGCCGAGGCTCGAGGAGTATATCCGGGGCGGCTACTCCGCATCCGGTGGTGACGGCCTGTTCCTGCTCAAATCGCCCCTTGCCGTCGTTTTCATCGCAGCGTCGATTCTCATTCTCGTCCTCGCGAACAGAAGACGGAAGATCCCCGAGGAAGCATAAATCTTCAAATTCCGGGCCGCAGATAGTGTTCCTTCCCTGTCTGCGCAGGCCGCAGAAGATCACTGCCGCTCGGACCTGATAAAACGCAGTAGCATATAAATCTGGTGGGGCCTCACGTGCCTGCGAGGACTTGCGAAAGTCAATGGGGCTTCCTTTAAGGGGCCGGTATCTTCTAGACTGAGGCCATGTCTGAAATCTTCAAAGCGGCCTGTGTCCAAAACTGCGCCACGGCGGACGTCGCGCACAATACGGCTGTCACGCTGGAACTCACGCGGGAGGCGGCTGCCCAAGGCGCGTCGTTGATCGCACTGCCTGAATACTTTTCGGGACTGGAAGGCATTGATGGCTTGCTGCACCCGGCGGCCTTTCCCGAGCAGGACCATCCGGTTCTTCCGGCTTTCAGCGAAGAGGCGCGTAAACTTGATGTCTGGATTCTCCTGGGGTCTCTGGGCGTAAAGTCCGATGACGGCCGCATCTTCAACCGCTCCTATCTCTTGGATGCAACGGGTGCGATCGTGGCGCGTTACGATAAAATCCATATGTTCGACGTGAACCTAGGGGAAGGGGAGGTTTATCGGGAATCCGCCACTGTGGCGCCCGGTTCCGACGCCGTGCTCGCGCAAACACCCTGGGGCGGTCTAGGGCTTTCCGTCTGTTACGATCTGCGGTTCGCGCCCCTCTATCGGACGCTGGCGAAAGCCGGTGCCAGCATACTGGCGGTACCGGCGGCCTTTACGAAGGTGACCGGCGAAGCCCATTGGCATGTTCTGAACCGGGCGCGCGCCATCGAGCATGGCTGCTTTGTGATCGCGCCCTGTCAGTACGGGACGCTGTCCGGCGGCAGCGAATGCTTCGGCCATTCCCTGATTGTCGATCCCTGGGGCAATGTGCTGGCAGATGGCGGCGACGGTCCGGGGGTTATCGTGGCTGAGATCGATCCCGAGGCCGTGGTCCGGGCGCGTAGCAAGATCCCCGCGCTGGAACATGATCGTGAGATCTCGTTCAGCGATACCGGGCAGGAAAAACCGAAATCCGCGGCTGAGTAACAGGCTACGCAGAACGCTGGCCGCCGCGGGCTCAGCATGAATGGCCAACACGCCGGCATTTTGCCGGCGTTTTTTTGTGAGTTGGTCGGGCCGGGGTCGGGATGCGGCTTTACATCCGTCTGGATTTGGGGGAAGCGGTAGGGATAGTCTGGTTCGCACGTTGCCCTGGAGACCCGGGGCGGCCAGGCCGGCTGCTATGAGGTGGAGATGCAGGACCCGCACGAACTCACGGATGAAAAGCGCACCATGGCTCTCGAGCAGGCGCTGGGCCGCCAACTGCGGGAATTCCGGAAGTCCAATAATCTGACGGTGGCCGAGCTTTCTGCGGTGTCAGGTGTTTCCCTGGCCATGATCTCAAAGATCGAGAATGGACAGACCTCACCATCCTTGAGCACCCTGCAAAGCCTCTCCGTGGCATTGAACGTGCCCGTCACGGCTTTGTTCAGGCAATTCGAGGAGCACAGGACCGCGAGCTATGTCCCCTCCGGAAAGGGCCTCACGATCGAGCGGCGCGGCAGCAGGGCGGGGCATCAGTATCAACTGCTGGGGCATGGCGTGCGCGGCGAGATCACCGTTGAACCCTATCTGATCACACTGTCGGAAAAAGCCGATATCTTCCCCCTTTTCCAGCACGTCGGTATCGAGTTTATCCATATGCTGGAGGGGGAGGTCGGATACCGGCATGGCGATCAGCTTTATCACCTCAAACCTGGCGACAGCCTCTTTTTCGACCCGAATGCGCCGCACGGCCCGGAAGAGCTCATCGAACTGCCGGCCCGCTTTCTGGCGATCATCAGCTATGCCAACAAAAACTGAGCCGGTTGTCGAAGGTGGTCCTTTTATCGAATCGCAAAGACTCTCTGCCTAATCTGCCCGCCGAGAAAACATCGCCCCCGGCTTAACGTGCTCCTGCGACCCGATACTTATGGAAAAACATCATGTCTGACGCCATTACACATAAACTCCTGGATGGACGCGGGATCGCCTCGAAGATGCGCGAGACCATCGCGGCAGATGTCGAGCGCCTGAAGAACGGCGGCTGGGCGCCTAAGCTGGTCTCGATCTGTGTCGGCGACGAGGACGCGGCGCACATTTATGTGCGGAACCAGCGACGCGCCGCCGAAAAGGTCGGCATGGCGTTCGAACCCAGAACCTATCCGGCCGATATTGGCGCGGAGGAGCTGCTCGGCATCGTCCACGGCCTGAATGTCGATCCACGGATCACCGGCGTGATCATTCAACGGCCGATGCCCGAGCATATTCAGGTCCGCGACATCCAGCGCGCGGTCCATCCTCTGAAGGATCTGGAGGGCATGCACCCTTCCAACATCGGCGATATCGTCTACAACGATTTGCGCATGGGCCCCTGTACGGCAGTCGCCGCGGTCGAGATGCTCAAGCAAACGCCCTTACAGCTTGCGGGCCTGGAAGTGACGGTCATCGGACATTCAGCCATTGTCGGAAAGCCGATCGCGTTTCTGCTGATGGCCGAGGGTGCCACCGTCAATGTCTGCCATCACATGACCCGGAACGTCGCCGTGCACTCCCGTCAGGCCGACGCGGTCTTCGTGGCAGTCGGAAAGCCCGGTCTGGTCACCGGCGACATGATCAAGCCCGGTGCCGCCGTGATCGACATCGGCATCAACCAGATCGATACGCCCGACGGGCCGAAAGTGGTCGGGGATGCGGATTTTGACAGCTGTGCCGAGGTGGCAGGATGGATCACACCCGTGCCCGGCGGCGTCGGCCCCGTGACCGTCGCCACCCTCCTGCGCAATGCTGTCACGGCGGCCCGCCTGCAGCAGGAGCACTATGAAATGGCATTTTCCGAGGAAAAACCGCAAGCCAGCCGCTAATCTCCTTGACGTTTTCCTCTGGTGAAAATAATTTTCTTTTAAGGATTTTCATCAGAAGAACCCGGAAAGGTCGCTGCTATGTGCGGTATCGTTGGCTTGTACCTGAAAACGAGCAGTCTCAAGGACCGGCTCGGTGAGATGTTCACGCCGATGCTGATCGAGATGACCGACCGTGGACCGGACAGCGCTGGTGTTGCAGTTTATCACGCGCCCGCGTCCGAGGGGCAGGTCAAGATCACCGCTTTCCATCCGGATCCGGCCTTTGACTGGGCGGCACTGGCAGCGGCGGTTTCGTCCGAACTGGGCGTGACCATCGAGCATCATCCCAACGACACCCATCATGTCTTGATCTCCGACGGGAAAGCCGTAGCCCTGGAAGATGCCATCGAGGCTTACGATCCTCTTTTGCAGGTGATGAGCGCTGGGACGACGATCGAAATCTACAAGGAAACCGGCCTGCCGGAAGAGGTGGCGGAGAAATTCGGTCTGAAGGGCATGAAGGGCAGTCATGCCGTTGGCCACACCCGCATGGCGACTGAAAGCGCGGTCACGACGGCGGGGTCGCACCCCTTTTCGACCGGACTGGATCTCTGCCTCGTGCACAATGGCTCGCTGTCGAATCACAACCGCCTGCGCGAACATCTTGCCACTCATCGTGGGATCGAGTTCAAGACCGAAAACGACACCGAGGTCGCGGCCGCCTATGTGTCGGACAAGATGAATTCGGGCCGCAGCCTGCATGAAGCGCTGGAAGACTCCATTAAAGACCTGGATGGTTTCTATACCTTCGTCGTCGGCACGCGCGACGGCTTTGCGGTCCTGCGGGATCCCATCGCCTGCAAGCCCGCGGTTCTGGCGGAGACCGACGACTATGTCGCCTTTGCGTCCGAGTACCGTGCGCTGGTCGATCTGCCTGGTATCGAGACGGCGAAAGTCTGGGAGCCGGAACCGGCGGTGGTCTACAGCTGGGGAGGACGGGCCTGATGTCGGGTGGACAAATTTCAGGCGGGCAGAATATCGAGGTGCTGGACCTTTCACAGATGCCGTTGCGCGATGCGAACGCGCGCCTTCAAGACGATGCCAAACCCGCAGGCGCCTTTTTCAAGGTGATCAATCCGCGCGGCGCGCACGCGCTCGCCTGCGGTCTGGACTCCGAAATCGAGGTCGAGGTCGAGGGGCACACGGGCTACTACTGCGCCGGTATGAACAAGCTGGCGCGCGTGGTGATCAAGGGGAATGCCGGGCAGGGTGTCGCGGAGAACATGATGTCCGGCGAGGTCCGCGTGACGGGCGACGTCAGTCAGTCTGCGGGTGCGACGGCCCATGGCGGTTTGCTGGTGGTCGAGGGCAATGCGGCCGCGCGCTGCGGGATCTCGCTCAAGGGTGGAGATATCGTGGTCAAAGGCAACGTCGGGCATATGAGCATGTTCATGGCGCAGGCCGGCACTCTTGTGGTGCTGGGCGATGCCGGCGACGCGCTGGGAGACTCGCTCTACGAAGCGCAGATCTATGTCCGGGGCAGCGCCGAGAACCTGGGGGCCGACTGCGTCGAGAAAGAAATGCGTGAAGAGCATCGCGAAAAGCTGCGCGCTCTGCTGGACAAGGCCGGATGCGGCGATGTCGATGTCTCTGAATTTAAGCGCTACGGATCGGCGCGCGCCCTCTATCATTTCAAGCCCGACAACGTCGGCGCTTACTAAGGATTTTGGCCATGGACGATATGAACTGGAGTTTGCGGGAATCCCATTCCTTCGACCGCAACACCATCGCCGAGATTCGCCGCGCCGCCCAAACCGGCCTCTACCGGATCCGCGGCTTCGGGGCGAAGCGGCAAATTCCGACGCTCGACGATCTTGTCTTTCTCGGCGCCTCGATGTCCCGCTATCCTTTGGAGGGCTACCGGGAGAAGTGCGATACCAGTGTCACGCTGGGCGCCCGCTACGCCAGTAAGCCGATCCAGTTGAAGATCCCCATCACCATCGCCGGCATGTCTTTTGGCTCGCTTTCCGCTAATGCCAAGGAAGCATTGGGACGGGGCGCTTCCGAGGTCGGGACGTCAACGACCACAGGCGACGGCGGCATGACGCCGGAGGAGCGCGGCCACTCGACTCAGCTGATCTATCAGTATCTGCCCTCGCGCTACGGCATGAACCCGGATGACCTTCGTAAGGCCGATGCCATCGAGATTGTCGTAGGGCAGGGCGCGAAACCCGGCGGCGGCGGCATGCTGCTGGGGCAAAAGATCACCGAACGCGTGGCTGAGATGCGGACCCTGCCGGAAGGCATCGATCAGCGCTCGGCCTGCCGCCATCCGGACTGGACCGGGCCCGACGATCTCGCCATCAAGATTCTTGAGCTGCGCGAGATCACCAAGTGGGAAAAGCCGATTTACATCAAGTGCGGCGCGGCGCGGCCTTACTACGATACGGCGCTTGCGGTGAAGGCCGGGGCGGATGTGGTCGTGATGGACGGCATGCAGGGCGGCACCGCCGCGACCCAGGATGTCTTTATCGAGCATGTCGGCCTGCCGACACTTGCCGCGATTCCGCTCGCGGTGCAGGCGCTGAAGGATCTGGATATGCACCGCAAGGTGCAGTTGATCGTCGGCGGCGGCATCCGTTCGGGCGCCGATGTCGCCAAGGCCCTGGCTCTGGGTGCGGACGCGGTTTCGATCGGCACGGCAGCCCTGATTGCATTGGGCGACAACGACCCGGCCTTCGAGGAAGATTACAAGAAGCTCGGGACCCGCGCCGGCTTCTGGGAAGACTATCAGGACGGCAGCGATCCGGCGGGCATTACGACGCAGAACCCTGAGCTGGCCAAGCGGCTTGATCCGGTGAAAGCGGGGCGCCGTCTGGCCAACTATCTGCGCGTCCTGACACTGGAAACCCAGACTCTCGCCCGTGCAAACGGTAAGAGTCACGTGCACAATATGGAGCCTGAAGATCTCGCGGCGCTCAGTGTAGAGGCGGCCGCCATGGCTGGAGTGCCGTTGGCCGGAACCAGTTGGATTCCGGGCCAGAGTTAAAGACAAAGTTTGGGCGGGCAAAAAATCTGAGCGCGGTGCAGCTCTTTACGCAACAGGAAACGAAAGGGTCTGATTCAACAAGGACCCGACCAGGGATTTTGGGGGCAATAACAAGAACAGGAAAGTGAGGCCAAGGTGGCACAGGATCTGGCAAAAGTGGCTAAGGCCAAGGGGATCAAATATTTTCTGATCAGCTTCACCGACCTTTTCGGGGTCGTGCGTTCGAAGCTGGTGCCGGCGCAGGCAATCGGGGACATGCAGAAGGAAGGCGCCGGTTTTGCCGGCTTCGCGGCCTATCTGGATATGACGCCCGCGGACGCGGATATGTTCGGCATGCCCGATGCGGATCACATGATCCAGCTGCCCTGGAAGCCCGAAGTGGCCTGGTTGCCCAGCGACGTTTATCTCGGGGGCAAGGCCGTCGAACACGGGCCCAGAACCGTCCTGAAGCAGGTTCTCGCAAAGGCCAGGGACCGCAAGTTCACAATCAAATCAGGCGTGGAGTGCGAGTACTTCCTCCTGACCCCTGATGGGCAGAGCCTGGCAGATTCACAGGATACGCTGGCCAAGCCCTGTTACGATCAGCAGGCCCTCATGCGGCGCTACGATCTGATCACCGAGATCTGCGATAACATGCTGGCGCTGGGCTGGGGCGCGTATCAGAACGACCATGAGGATGCCAATGGCCAGTTCGAGATGAACTGGCACTACAGCGATGCGCTGACCACCGCGGACCGGCACAGCTTTTTCAAGTTCATGGTCAAGACGCTGGCCGAAAAACACGGTCTCCGGGCGACCTTCATGCCCAAACCCATGGCGCATCTGACCGGCAACGGCTGCCACGCGCACATCTCGGTCTGGGACCGGACGGGCAAGAAGAACCTGATGAAGGATTCAAAGGGCGAACTGGGCCTGTCGAAGCTGGCTTACAACTTCATTGCCGGGCTGCTGAAGAACGCCGAAGCCATGACCCTGATCACCAATCCCGTGGTGAACAGCTATAAACGAATCAATGCACCGCGCACGACCTCCGGCGCGACCTGGGCGCCCAATACCGTCACTTACGGGGGGAACAACCGCTCCCACATGGTCCGCATTCCGGATGAAGACCGTATCGAGGTGCGTTTGGCCGACGGGGCCGCCAATCCCTATTTGCTGCAGGCCGGGCTGGTTGCGGCCGGACTGCACGGCATCGACAACAAATTCGATCCGGGCAAGCGGCTGGACATCGACATGTACGAAGAGGGTTACAAGATCAAGAACGCCCCGCGCCTGCCGCTGAACATGCTGGATGCCATCCGCTATTTCGAGAAGAGCAAGGTCCTGCCCGAAATGCTGGGCCAGGAGTTCTGCAGCGCCTATGCGAAACTGAAGTTCGCCGAGTGGAACGACTACATGCACCATTTTTCCGAATGGGAGCGGCAAAACGCGCTCGACGTTTGAGCGCGCTTCACGGCCCCTGCCGGCCAGCGCAGCGAATTTGCGCGTGAGAGAGCCGGCATGTCCTGCCGAGACCAAGATATGGTTCCGGCAGGACAGTCGTCATATTATGCGTTCGCAGGTGTGCTGAAGACCTTGACTGCCGGAACCTCGCCGGTGAATTTCTCGACGTCGGCAATGGCCGTATGCCCGCAGTTGGCCTGGGCCAGGGACGAAGTCCCGATATCGACCGTTACATTATTGACATCGCCGTAGGCATCGAGGCTGCCGTCGGTGCCCGGTTCGACCGGATCGTACCAGCCGCCTTCACAGACGCGAATGACACCGGGACGAATGGCGTCGGTGACCGTAGCGCCTGACAGGAGTTGCCCCCGGTCGTTAAAGATCCGCACGATATCGCCGTCGGCAATCCCCCGGGCGGCTGCATCGTCCGTGTTGATCAGGCAGGGTTCGCGGTCGGCAACCGTATAGGTTTTCCGAAGAACCGTGCCGTTTAGCTGCGAATGAAGGCGTCCCCTCGGATGGCTTGTCGTAACGTGGAGCGGGAACTTTGCATTGGGTCCGTCAAGACGTTCGACCGGTTCCATCCAGGTCGGATGCGGCGGGCAATCGTCATAGCCCATTTTCTCGATATTGTTGGAATAGATCTCGATCAGCCCGCTTGGGGTTCCAAGAGGCTCCAGCAGCGGATCCTCGCGGAAGTCGGCGTAGCGAACGTAAGTGCGCCCTTCCTCGGTGACCGGGAACTCGACGTAGCCCTTGTCCCAGAAGGCATCGAAATCGGGCATCTCGGTATTCTTGGCGGAGGCCTGTTTTTCAGCGCCTTCGTAGAAGCCCTTGATCCAATCCAGTTCCGTCTTGCCCTCGGTGAATGCCCTTTCGTTGCCCAGACGCGCGCTGATGTCCGTGAAGATATCGAAATCGCTGCGGGCCTCGAACAGCGGATCGACAATCTTTTTCATGCCGATGATCGCTTTGAGCGAGTAGTCGCCGTACTGTTCGATGTCGTTGCGCTCGTATGAAGTCGTGGCCGGCAAGACGATATCGGCGAAGCGGGCGGTTGCCGTCCACTGGAAATCGTGAACGACGACGGTTTCCAGCTTTTGCCAGGCCTTGACCATCCGGTTGCGGTCCTGATGGTGCGCGAAGGGGTTGCCGCCAACCCAGTACACCATCTTCACATCAGGATATTTCTGGGTCTTGCCGTTGAAATTAAAGTCGCTGCCCGGGCCTTCCAGCATATCGACAACGCGGGCGAGCGGAATGGTCGCGGCGCCGCTCTCGGTCAGCCAGGCCGCGCCGTCGACGGCCTTACCGCCGTCGGTGATACCGGACAGAACCGGACCCGAAGCACCCGGCGATCCGCCGCTGGAGTAGTGATAGCTCAGTCCGAAACCGCCGCCGGGCAGGCCGATCTGACCCAGCATGCAGGCCAGCGTCACCAGCATCCAGTGGCGCTGTTCGCCGTGGTGTTGGCGCTGCAGCGACCAACCGCTCGAGAGCATGGTACGTTTGGAAGCGAAGAGCCTGGCCAGCTCCTTGATCTTGTCGGCAGGCACGCTGCAAATCTCCGCTGCCCATTCCGCGGTTTTCGGCACGCCGTCGGATTCGCCGATCAGGTAAGGCAGGAATTTGTCGAAGCCGAAGGTGTATTCGTCGAGGAAGTCGGCATCGTGCAGCTTCTCTTCATAAAGCGTATGCGCGATGCCGAGCATCATGGCGACGTCCGTCTGCGGCTTGGGCGCGATCCACTCGGCGTCGAAGAAATCACAGCTTTCCGTGCGGACAGGATCGATGCAGATAACCGGCTTGCCTGTGTCCTTATAGGCCTGCATTCCGGGATAGGCGCCATGATCGGGAATAATCCAGCCGATCTGGTTCGTAACCATGGGGTCCGCGCCCCAGATGACGAAGAGTTCCGTATGTTCCGCAACGACCGGCCATGTGGTTTGCTGCTCGTAAACTTCCAGCGTTCCCATGACATGGGGCATGATGACCTGCGAGGCTCCGGTCGAGTAATCGCCGGCACTGTTCACGAAGTTGCCTTTGATGTTCATCATCCGCCGCAGCAGATTTTGGCAGTTATGCAGCTTGCCCGGGCTTTTCCAGCCATAGGAGCCGGCATAGGTGCCCGTGGGACCATAGGTTTCCTCCACGCGCTTGAGTTCCTTGACCACAAGCTCGAGAGCCTGATCCCATGAGACGCGGACGAAATCGTCCTGGCCGCGGGTTTCATTGCTCGAACCCGGCCCATTCTCGAGATAGGCGCGTCGGACCATCGGATACTTGATCCGTGTCGGGGAATAGACCGAGTCCAGCACACCTTCCAGCTGGTGGCTGGGGTGAGGGTCTTTTTCCCACGGCGTTATCTTGGTCCATTGCCCGTCCTGAACGGTTGCGGTGAAAGCGCCCCAGTGTGAGGCACTGAAGACTTCCCCATCCGCAACCGCGGCGCGGGCCGCACTGGCGGTCAGGAGCGATGGTGCCAGTGTAGCGAGGACGCCGGCGGCTGCCGTGCTGCTCAGGAACGTCCGGCGGGATACATCATTTTGCGCAAATCGCGTACTACCTTTTGGCATGCTTAATCTCCATTATCTGTGCGGGTAATGCTTGAATCCCGGATCGGACGCGCCGCACCTGCGTGAGTGTGATTCCGTATCCGGATCTGGTGTAGCAGCCTGCTGTAAACGCCGTGCCGGACGGATTTCAACGGTCTGTGAAAGCTTGTAATCAGTTTGTAAACGGCCGGCTGCCGGGGCAGCGCGTCCGGGCTATGCTTCGGTCGTCCTGTTAGAGGTGCGCGGCATCGTCTTTCACGAAAGTCACCATGCTGACCGCCGCAGTCGTGTAGAAACCGTCGGGGTCCGCGTTGACGCAGTGATCCAGAAACTTCTCGATCCACGACAGCAGCCGCGTTGCCAGAAAGACTCTTTGAACCTCGTACTCCTCCTGCAGGTGACGGGAGGACGCCGCCTGCTCGGCGCGGCGCGCGAGATGCGCCATGAAGGCAAGCTGAACGGAGATGTGGTCGGGCGGTTCGGGAAAGAGATCGCTGACCGAGAGGCCGAAAGCGCTCAAGGCGGCCTGTGTCTGTGCGGTCTGCTTCTGATAGAGGAGATTTGAGTCGTTGCTATACACAGATTCGTAGGGGGGAGCGCTTCGTTTCCCTCCGGCCCCCAGGAAAAGCGAGGCAAAGCGGACAGAGAGTTCCATGGAGAGGGACTCCGGGCTTTCTCGGCCTGCCGTGATCCGGTGAAGGTGATCGGTCAGCGGCACCAGCGGCGGATGGCTTGCCATTTGGTTCAGAAAGGTTCTGCCGTTGTTGCCGCGGTAGGTTTCGATGGCCTGGGGGCTCATCTCGCGGGCAAAGATGCCCGCGAGCCAATCATAAACGGCGGCCCTTTCAGGAGCGGTAAGCGTACCTGGGCGCGTATCGATTGCCTGTTCCATGATCAATGTCCTTTCCCGCCGGTGTCGCTGGCGTGGAATTGAAGATACTTTTGCAGGAACCGGTACTGCTCCTTATCGAGCGAGATGAAACGGCTCATGGCCTTCAGATTCCCGATCCATTGATTGGCCAGGAGGTGATCCGGGCTCGAGAGGGTGTGGCAGGTCGAGCAGCTGGCGTTGTACATCTCGGCGCCGTACTCCCAGAGTACGTTTACGTCGGAAATCAGATCGGCTTTCGGCGTCCAGGCCTCGATGCTGACACGGTGCCAGGTCAATTCGGTGTTTTCGTCGAGTTCGGTCTGATGACGCTGAACCTTCTCAATCGCCGCTTTCGAGAGAGTCGCGGAAAAAATCCGCTGTCCCCTCAAGGCGTAGACGACCCGGTCCACGCCATCCTGCTGCCATCCGTCGAGCCGGACCTTGAGCAGGTCGCCTTTACGCTCAATGACGTCCAACTCGGTCGCGGCTAACAACCGGCCTGTCGGTTTGCCGTCGGTCGAGGCTTCGGCGAAGATATCCTTGGTTGCGATCGTATAGAGCTTGTCGGCGCGGGCGCCTTCCTCCTGCGACAGGGCGCGCAGGTCGTCGAACATGGCCAGATAGCCGCTCGACAGATCGGGCATCTTATGGGCGATCCCTTTATGACATGAAATGCAGGTCTCGCCTTTTTCCTGGGCTCCCTGCATGGCCTCGGCTGATGCCGGGCGCTGGGCGTGAAAATCCATCGCCTCGAAGGTGTGGCAGTTCCTGCATTCCTGGGAGTCATTGGCCTCCATGGTCGCCCAGACACGCTTCGCCATGGTTGCACGATGCGCCTCGAATTTTTCCTTCGTATCGATCGTGCCGACAAAGTGATGATAGAGTTCGCCTGTGGCCTCAATTTTTCGGACGAGCTTAGCGGTCCAGGCTCTGGGGACGTGACAGTCGGAGCAGGTTGCCTGCACACCGGAGGCGTTTTTGTAGTGAATGGTCTGTTTGTATTCCTGGTAAACCGTGCTCTCCATCTCATGGCAGGAAATGCAGAACCCCATGGTGTTGGTGGCCTCCATTGCGGTGTTGAAACCGCCCCAGAAGATGACTCCGCCAAAACCTCCGAAAACAAGGAGAACACCAAGGCCGATTTTGCCGCTTGGTTTCCAGAATAAATCCCATAATCGTCGTATGAAGCCCACGTTCCTTCTCCTTGTGGTCCTGTCGGTCCGAGACGTGGGGTCAGCCTAGCGAACGGCTGTAAACTTGATTCCGGGGATTGTTTAACCGCGTGTAAAAAATGTAAATGCGATGTGAACAAACTAAACAATTAGTTTTGTGATATGGTTTTAGAGGTTAGTTTTTAGTCCGCCGGTACGCAGCCTCTTAAGCCGGTTAGTGCATTTGTATTGTTGGTTCCGCTAAACTCAATTTAAAGACGAAAGATGGCCGATGAATACGCCCCATGTCGTTATTGTTGAGGACGAACCGGTCACACGGCAAACGGTTGCCAGCTATTTCCGAAAAGTGGGCTATCGCGTCAGCGAAGCGGAAGATGGAGCCGGACTTTGGCGGGCGATGGACTCTGCCGTGGTCGATCTGATCCTGCTGGATATTATGCTGCCCGGAGAAGATGGATTGTCGCTTCTGCGCCGGCTGCCGCAATCATGCGATCCGGCCGTCATCCTGGTAACCGGCAAGACTGAAGATGTGGATCGCATCGTGGGGCTGGAGCTTGGCGCCAACGATTACGTCACAAAGCCTTTCAATCCGAGGGAATTGCTTGCCCGGGCAAAAAACCTGATCAAACTCACCCGGGCCGCGCGTCAGGTGCGCAGCAGCGAGACAACCTATTTCTTTGACGGCTGGAGTTTCAGCACGGCCAGCCGGCGGCTCACCTCGCCGTCGGGTGAAGATGTTCCTCTCACACGCGGTGAATACGAGTTGCTGTCCACCTTGGTCTCAAATGCGGGGCGGGTCTTGACGCGTGACAACCTTCTCGATCATGTCAGCAACCGTGATTGGGAACCCTACGACAGGACGATCGATGTTCTGGTCGGTCGCCTGCGGCGGAAGATTGAAGACGATCCCAAGCACCCGAAGCGATTGATCACCGTTCATGGCATCGGCTATGTCTTCACGGGCAGTCATCTTGACCGGAACAATCAGACCTCTTGAGGGGGCGCGCTCGAGAGCGAGCGGACAAGATCCGAGCCTCGCAATGCAGCGAATGCGCGGTCGCGCGCCGATAGTAATCCGGCGAGGCCGGCCGGCAGTTTCTCCTGATCGGCGCGTTCCGCCAGTTTTTGCAGTGATTCCGCCGCGTTTTTCAAACGCATAAGCCCGATACTTCCCGCACTGCTCTTCAGCGAGTGTGCGAGATGAGAAACGCGGGCCGTGTCGTGCAGTTCCACCGCTGTCTCTATGGCGGCAATCGTCGAAAGAGCGAAGGCCTCGAATGTCTCGATGATTTTTCTCGTATCATCGGCACCAAGCATCGCCTTGTGCTGGCGCACCAGTGTTTCGTCGAAGACGGCGTCCTGGAGCGCCCTGGTTCGATCTGCGGCGCAGGTGATCCTCGAATTGCTGGAAAGACACTGCGCGATTGCCTGCTGGAGCATCGACGGCGTGAAGGGTTTGCCCAGCACGGCGTCGGCGCCGCTTTCAATGCAGATTGCCTCCTCCGTCCGTGCCAGGTCTGCCGTGAGGACCAGGATCGGCGTATTGGCCTTATCGGGGTCTTCGTTGGCCTTCATCAGGCTGATCGCCTCGATCCCGCCCATGCCGTCCATTCGGATATCCATGAGAACCAGGTCGATCTGTTCGCAGTGGAAGATGTCGAGCGCTTCTTCCCCGGATGTTGCCAGCTGCAGACTGTGTCCATCGCGTTCGAGGAAGGCGCGTGTGAACATCAGATTTACCGGGTTATCCTCTACGAGAAGAATGCGCAGTGGCCTGATGGATGGTGTCGTGGTGTTTTCGACGAGCCGCGGGGATTGATCCGGTGCGATGATGAGCGGAACCTTGAACCAGAATTTGCTGCCTTTTCCCTCCTGACTCTCAAAACCGATATCGCCACCGACGATGTCGATCAGTTTTCTGCTTATGGCAAGTCCAAGACCGCTGCCACCGATTTGTCCCGCGTTTTGGACAAAGGGTTGAAAAACCGTCTGCCCCATATCTTCGGGAACACCCGGGCCGGTGTCGGTCACAGTGAAAAGCAAGTCTCCATCAAGCGCTTCGACCGCGAGGGTGACCGACCCGTCGGAGGTAAACTTGACAGCATTGCTTGTCAGGTTGAGCAGGACACGCCTGATCTTCGCCTGATCTCCAATAATCTGACTGGGTAATGCTGTGTCGATGCTGCAGGTAAGCTGGAGTCCTTTCCGCTCCGCGGGGAGTGTCATGAGTCCGGCGACCTGCGTGACGGTATCTCGCAGATCAAAGTCGACCGTGTTGAGTTCGATGGCGTCCGCCTCGATTTTCGAGTAGTCCAAGACATCATCTACGAGATCGATCAGCACCTGGCCGGATGCCGCAAGAGCTTCGATATAGTTTTTCTGATCACTCGTCAGTTTCTCGTCCCGAAGCAGGTGGCTGATCCCGAGAATGCCTGATATCGGTGTTCGGATTTCATGGCTCATGGTGGCCAGAAATGCCGACTTGGCGGCATTGGCGGCATCGGCCTGGCGTTTCGCGGTTTGATACTCGGTGACGTCGGAAAGAATCAGAACGGTGCCGATGAACTTTTTGCTCACATCGAGCATGCGCCGCGCCTTTATGTCGAAGGTGCGCGGTCCGTGGATTGTCTCCATGCGGCGTTCGATCCGGTAGTGTTGTTCCGGCTGGCCGATAAGGGCACCGATCTGGCGGTCGAGCAGAGAGTAGTTTTCTCTCGCGTAATAACCCTCGCCGGGGATGCCGGCGCCGCCGAACAGGACCGCTGCCGCATTGTTCAGGTTTTCCACCTTGCCATTGTCGTTCAGCAGGACCACCGGATCGTTGAGACTTTCAAAAATCGTCAGGTACTTGTTCTTTTCATTGGTCAGCGCCCGGTTCTTTGCTTCCAGTTCCTGCAGTGCCGCATCTTCAGGCAGTTCGGTCCAGCGGGTGCAGAACGCGACTTCGATGTAGTCGAAGAAGCGTTCGATGAAGAGCCAGTATTTTTCTTCGGTCTCCTTCGGGTAGTTTTGATCGATGATCAGGTCGATGTAGGCTTTGCGGTAGGATTTCGTCAGTCCGATAAACAGACTCAGCGGGACGCCTCTCTGTCGGTGCAGCCGCGCCTCTTCGATCGCAAAGGCGGTCATCGGCTCGTCATTTTCGCCAATGGAGCCCGGCAAATCCTTGCTGGCTCCAGCTTGGTCCAGCAGTTCGAAAAGCGGTTTGGAAAAAACGCAGATCGATTCACGCCAGGGTTCCCTCAAAGTAGAACTATACTTCGTATAGCCATCCTTATGCGCGTATCCCAGCACGCGGTCGACCAACCAGTCCTCGTGAGTTCGGATGAGTGTCTTGAGGGTTTCCAAAGCGTCCTCGCAGAGTGATAGATCGCCTGCGGTCAGCGATCAGGTTCGACCTCTTCCCTTATCCAGTTCGCCAGTGCTGTGCCGATTTCGTCCGGCGAGTCTTCCTGGACGTAATGTGCGCCTTTCACGACAACTTCTCTCTGATTGGGGAAGCTGCGGCAGCGCTCCGCCACCTTGCCCGTCACCATCATGCCCGGATCGGCGCGGATGAAGAGTTTTGGGATATCGCTCGACGCGAGCCACTCACAATTCGCCTCCAGAATTGCGGCCAGTTCCGCAGGTTCTCCGTCAACTGGGATTTCCCGCGGAAATGTCAGTGTCGGCCGGCGCCCTTCGCCGGGATCCAGGTAGGGCGCACGATAGGCGTCCATCTCTTCGGGTTCGAGCTCGCGCATGACCGCCATGGGGATGACCTGCTCGACGAAAAAATTTTCCGTGAGGCACATCTGTTCTCCGGCCGGCGAGCGCAGCGCTTTGAAGGCGTCCGAAGCGGCGGCCGGGAAAAGCTCCCATGTCAGCGGCATAACCAGAGGCTCCATAAAGGCTATCCCGCGGACCGCGCCGGGATGCGTCCGGGCCCATTCGAAACCAAACACGGCACCCCAGTCGTGGAGGACCAGGATGACGTCATCGGCTTCGCCCAAGGCATCGAAAAGGCCGAAAAGATATTCGCGGTGTTCTTTGTAGCTGTAGCGGTCCGGGCCGGACTCCGGCAGTTTCTCCGAATGTCCCATGCCGACCAGATCCGGCGCGATACAATGACCCAGGTCTTCAATGTGCGGAATGATGTTGCGCCAGATATAAGAAGACGTTGGATTGCCGTGCAGCAGCCAGATCGGTGCGCCTTCACCTGCCTCGGCGTAGGCCATTTCAACACCCTTTACGGCGCGACTGACGTAATTGAGCGGCTCCAATGTCTTCCTCATGACGTTCTCCAAGATATGATCTCTGTTGGCACTTTACCGACCTCAGATTGTTAGACTGTCGGTGTAAACGCCTTTGCAGCCATTCTTGAATGCCATGTGAAATACTGTGATCTGAATGTAAACGAAATGATGTCGGTCAATTTCCGACGCTCATGGGCGCCCGGCATCTTGTACCTGACGTTGCGGCGTATGGTCTGAGCTAAGTTCGGAATTCAACCCTGTGGTTGGCCGGCCGACTCAATCCAGCTTGTGGAAGACCATTGTGGCTTCGCCAAGCCGGATCCCGAATTTCGAGATTTCCGCGCGATTGAAAAGGACGTCGTCCTCGTGCAGAAAAAACCAGTCATTGAAGCGCACTTTCCAGCGTCGCTCACCGATAGGCAATGCGAAATTGTAAGACCAGTTCAGGACATTTCCCTGGCCTGCGCCCTGCGCGGTGCCGAGAACACCATCGGTGTGGCCTTCGTAAAGGCCGTGATCCAGGCATTTGATGGACCAGGTTCTCTGTTCTCTTGCTCCGTCGTCGTAGCAGAAGTTTTCCACCAGCGTCAGCAGGCTGCCATTCAGGCTTCCCGAGATCTCTACAAGGAAGCGCCGGCGAAGTTTACCGAAACGGTCCTGAAAAATTCCATAGGCTCTTGTGCGGCCGGGAAAGTACTCCTCAAGGCGCAACCGTGGCTTCGTTAATGACCGGACGTCCATGTCAATTTGCCTGCTTTCCCCCATCAAGCGATCTTGATATGCCGCTTGGGCCGCATCTATCCCATGCCGTGCGGCCAGTGATGCGGTGTGAAAATCGTCTGGTTTTACATTCATTTTGAAGTGTCCCCTGCCATTGGAGGCTACGTCGGCTGTGCGTGATTGGATCACTGCCCGTCCATTTTTATGAGAGGCGGCGCAGCTGCGAGCCACGCATGCGCAAGTCGCAGATTAGTGATCGAACGCAGGTCCAAAGGAGCCAAAACCGGAGGCAACGCCGGCGGTTCCAGTCTGGTACGGCGCTGTTTTTGGTCCCGACAGATGAATTCAGGTGGCCCCAAGGGCGTTTGCCTAAGCGCTGTATTGCTATGATGGAGCTGACGATTTCCTATGGCTGCTATCTCGCTCCGTTTGTGGTACGAGAGATCTTTCCGACTCATGACAGGCTGGGCCATAACGGGCTGGGCGTTCTGCCCATGGGTTCTGAACATCAAGACTGGAGTTTTTAAGTGCCTCGAGAGAAAACGGTCGGACGACCCGATTATGGCTGCGAAAACCGGGGGCCAATGTGAGCACCGGTCTAATTGCGCTGCTTGACGATGTAGCTGCGATCGCAAAAGTCGCCGCGGCTTCAATCGATGATATTACGACCCAGGCGGCCCAGGCGGGAATGAAGTCCGCGGGCCTTGTCATCGACGACGCTGCTGTGACACCGCGCTATGTCGTGGGTTTCGCGGCCGAGCGGGAGCTGCCGATCATAGCAAAGATCACGAAGGGCTCGCTGCGCAACAAGCTGCTCTTCCTGTTACCGGGCGCTTTGCTGCTCAGCCTGGTTGCACCGGGACTGATAACGCCAATCCTGATGATGGGTGGGTTCTATCTCTGCTACGAGGGCGCAGAAAAGATCTACGAGAAGCTGTTTCCAGAAAAGGCGCACAAGCACGAAGCGGCGGTCGGCCTGAAAGAGAGCGATCCCCAAAAGCTGGAAGACCAAAAGGTGAATAGCGCCATCAAAACCGATTTCATCCTCTCGGCGGAGATCATGGCCATCACGCTTTCCGTCATTCCGTCCGAGGACTTCTGGACCCAAGCAATCGTGCTTGCGCTGGTCGGGACGGGCATTACCTTCGTGGTCTACGGCGGTGTTGCCATAATCGTGAAAGCGGACGACGTCGGCCTGGCGCTTGCGAACCGGCCCGCAACAACGGCGCTCGGGCGGCTGTCGCAGGCCTTCGGGCGCGGACTGGTCCGCGGTATGCCGGGCTTTCTCACACTGCTCGCGGTCGTTGGAACCGCGGCGATGATCTGGGTCGGCGGGGGTATCCTGATTCACGGTCTTGAAACGCTCGGCGTTCCCGGGCCGGCGCACCTTCTTCACGAAGCTGAAGTCATGGCAGGTCGTGCTTTACCGATGTTCGCTGGTGCCGCTGCCTGGCTGACATCCGCCTTCGGAGCATTCGTGGCAGGCCTTCTCATCGGATTCGCGCTCATCCCCTGCGTCAGTTTCGCTTTGGCTCCGGTCTGGCGGCGGCTCAAAAGCCTTTTCGCGTAGTTCCCTTTGACGCCGCAACCCGGAAGCGCGAAGCCTCTTCTTCGGGATGTAAGAGCTTCTCAAGCCTTGGCGTTTCTCCGGGCGGCCGTCTCCAAGTGATCTTTCAGCAGCCGCACATTCCTGTTGTTTGATTTGTAAGCCGCGTCAAAGAGATCGCCAACCAGCGGAACGGCGCCGATGACCGTGTCCACGAGAACATTCCACAGCATGCGCAATATCAGCGTGAACGGCGCGCCTTTGGCCCAGGCCTGTGCCACGATATAGAGGCTTAACAGCGCCCCGACGCTGTCCCCGACACCAGGGAGCAGACCCAGAATGGCGTCTAATCCGAAGCGCAGCTTTGTTCCAGGAATCCCGAACTGGGAATCCAGCAGGCCCGCCAGGCGCTCAAGCTGCGACGTGTTCGGATTTGTTATGGGATTCATACTTGGGCCTTATCTTCGAAGGTCGATGAGTGCCGTGTACTCCCGCACGCAAGCGCCGATATAAAGTCTCTACGAGCGGTAAGAGTTCCGGATGAGTTCGTGGACGAACTCGATCTTGTCGATGGCAACTTGCGACAGGACAAAGGGGTAAAGATCAGGCTGTCCCATACTGCGGTTCAGGCTGTTGACGGCGTAGGTCATGGGCAGCCAGGCCTCGATCATGGCATCGAAAGACTCGCTGTCTCCCTTGTGTGAAGTCGTGGTGGCGCCATCGGCGTGTTGTCGCCTTGGTCCTCTGCGCACCCGCAGGTCGTAGGCTTCGGCGGTTTCAAGCGTATCGACGATGTGCATGTAGTGGGCCCAGGTCTCGGCAAAGTCTTCCCAGGCGTGCATGGTTGCATAGCTGCTGACGAAGCGCTCCGGCCAATCGATTGGCGGTCCTTGCTCGTAGTGTCGCGCCAGGGCTTCGCCGTAGTCCCGCCGTTCGTCACCGAAAAGCGCGCGAAAAGACTCATGCCGCCCCTGATCGGCCACCAGGCGTTCCCAGTAGTAGTGCCCGATTTCGTGCCGAAAGTGCCCAAGCAATGTCCGGTATGGCTCCGACATGTCGCGGCGCTGGCGTTCCCGTTCAACATGGTCCGCCTCCGACAAATCGATTGTGATCACGCCGTTGGCATGGCCGGTCACCACGCTCGCGGCACCGTCTGGCGGCATGTCCGCGGCCGAGAGGAACTCAAAGGCGACGCCCTTATCGGGATCGTCCTGCTTATTCAGAACCGGCAAGTTCAGGCGTTTCAGGCCGTAAATCATCCGGTGCTTGGCCACTTCCAGCCGTCGCCAGAAGACGATGTGGTCGGATTCTTCCAGCCTGGGAATAATGCGGTTGAGACGGCAGGCCTGACAGAGTGCATCGGGACCTTCCGCCGGAACCAGCCAGTTGCAGGCCTGATACGCGGAGTTTGCGCAAAACCTGAAAACGCGCGCCGGATCCTTTAGCGCCTGCCAAAAATCGCCGCGCTCGGGCACGAGAGCGATCAGATCTTCACAATCGGCGTCGTATCCCAGAACGTGTCCACAGCGTTCGCAATGGCTGTTTTCGAAGGTCAGCCATTGACCGCAGTTCTGACATTCAAAGTGTTTCATTCCTGAGCCTGTAGGCCGATTCTGTTTATTTTTCCGAAGACTGCAGCGCAGAGGTGTTCAAATTCGGACCGATCGATCCACTCGACAGGACCAATGAGACCCATGCCGCTTTCGTTTATCACAATTTGCGGGCAGTCAGAATTACGATCGGGGTTTCCCGAAGGAACAACGCCTCTTCACCGGACCTGGTTCCCTGCTAATCGTAACAGGGAAAAACACCCCATGTCCGCCGGGGCGGATGGGACCTCTAGCCGGAGGTGATCGGATAGGTGATGAAAGAGCTGCCAATCCTGATCTGGACTCTCGTCATATTCTAATTTAACAGTTGTATGATGACTGAGAAATCAGGCTGAAAGCTCGATGCCGGAGCGGATGCGTGGGGCTTCTCCCATTTCGGGATGCCCTGCGTCCGGGGCGGGAGCTTACCGCAGCAGGAGGAGTTTCTTTTGATAGAGATGAAAGCCGGAGAGCTTGGGCTGCGCTCCTTTAAGGGTCGCCCGAAGCTCAGCGAAGAGGTTGCCAGTCAACTGCGTCAATTGATCCAGGGCGGGAACCTGAGGCCGGGCGCGCAGCTGCCGACCGAAAACGCCATGATCGAGCAGTTCGGGGTGAGCCGCACGGTCGTCCGTGAGGCGATCGCGGCTTTGAGCGCAGACGGGTTGGTAAACTCCCGCCAGGGACGCGGTGTTTTTGTCGCCGATGACCTGACGCGGCAGCCTTTCCGGTTGGGAGACAGCGAGCTCAACGAACACGACCATATTCTGCAGATCATGGAGCTGCGCCTGAGCCTTGAGGTCGAGTCGGCGGGTCTTGCCGCGCAGCGCCGGACCCTGCAGGATTTGCGTGAGATCGAGGACGCCTTCGAGAGGATGGTCGAGGCCCAGAGCCGCGGTCAGGAAGGGGCCGAGCAGGACTTTGCCTTTCATCTGCGGATCGCGGAAGCCACTCAAAACACCTACATCGCCAAGTTCATCCGCTATCTCGGCCCCTTTATCATCCCGCGTCCGGCCCGGCGCCGCGTGACGGGGCAAGAGCGTCAGGACTATCTGGATGGTCTGACCAGGGAACACGCCAAGATCCGCGATGCAATTGCGGAGCAGGACGAAGCGGCGGCAAGCGAGGCCATGCGCACGCATCTCTCACGTGGCTTAGCCCTGAACCGCAGCCTGCTTCAGAGTTAAATCACCAAGCTGACAACGACATAAGACACAGGACCCATTCGAGTTATGGAAATACGACAGGCTTGCAGCCCGAAGGAAGCCAAGAGCTTCGGTACCGATGAATTGCGCGGGAATTTCTTGTTCGAAAGGCTTTTCCAGGAGGGTGCGATTCAGATGACCTACAGTCATATCGATCGCACGGTGGTCGGTGGCGCTGTCCCGTTAGCCGAGCCCTTGCCGCTACTCTCGAACAAACAGATCGGGTCGCCCGGGTTTCTCGACCGGCGCGAGATTGGCATCTTCAACATCGGCGGCGATGCCACGATCACCGCTGGCGGCGAAAACTTTGACCTGGCCCGCACGGACTGTCTCTACCTGCCTAAAGGCGGGGCCGAGGTGACCTTCGCGAGCGCCGATGCCGCGAAACCAGCGCGCCTTTACTTTGTCAGCACGCCGGCCCACCAGCGCTACAAAGCGCAAAAGATTACTGCAAAGGATGCCAACCGGATCGATCTGGGCACACAGTCTGACGCCAACATCCGGGTGCTGCGACAGTACATTCATCCCGACGTTTGCCAATCCTGCCAGCTCGTGATGGGTATGACCATGATCGAGGACGGCAGTGTCTGGAACACCATGCCCTGTCACAGCCATGACCGGCGATCCGAAGTCTATCTCTATTTCGATATGGCCCAGGGCACCCGCGTTGTGCATTTGATGGGCGAGCCTGACGAAACCCGCCACCTCTTCGTGGACAACGAGCAGGCCGTGGTTTCTCCCGGCTGGTCTATCCATAGCGGCGTTGGGACGGGAAGGTACGGTTTTATCTGGTCGATGGCCGGCGACAATCAGGACTTCGACGACATGGATTTCGTCGCCATGGGGGACCTGAGGTGATGGCCGGGGATACGATGTTCAGTCTCGCGGGAAAGACCGCGATCGTGACCGGCGCGAATACCGGGATCGGGCAGGCTATTGCTGTCGGTCTTGCAAATTCAGGGGCGAAAGTGGCCTGCGTCGGGCGCTCCGACATGACCGAGACCATGGAGATGATCGGCGCGCCGGACGCCTGCCTGGAAGTGCGTGCGGACCTGGCGACGCTCGAACCCATCGGGCGCATTGTCGAGAGCGTAACCGAATGGAGCGGTGCGATCGACATCCTGGTGAATAACGCGGGCATCATCCGTCGGGCCGACGCGATCGATTTTACCGAGGAGGACTGGGATGCCGTTATGGACGTCAACCTGAAGTCCGTCTTCTTTCTCTCTCAGGCGGTCGCGAAAAAGATGCTGCCAAGGGGAAAGGGCCGGATCGTCAACATTGCCTCGCTTCTGTCATTTCAGGGCGGCATTCGGATTCCGTCCTACACTGCAAGCAAAAGCGGCCTTGCGGGCCTGACGAAACTCCTGGCCTGCGAGTGGGCACCCAAGGGGATCAACGTGAACGCCGTCGCACCGGGCTACATCGAGACCAACAACACGCTTGCTTTGCGGAATGACGTCGAACGCAACAAGGCAATCCGCGAGAGGATTCCCGCCGGCAATTGGGGACAACCCGCCGACATCGCGGGTGCCGTGATCTTTCTGGCTTCAGAAGCGGCGAACTATGTTCACGGCATTACCCTTCCGGTCGACGGCGGCTGGCTGGCGCGCTGAAAAGAGGTCGCATATCCGCAATTCGGGCCTATGATGTGCTCTCCGCAGATCAATCCGTGACGACAAATGACATCGTGGCGTAAGATTACGCCGGGTTGAACCACGCCATATTTCCATCTCTTCCACGGGACTAAAAATTACATGACCAACGGAATGCAGTTTATCGGCGGCGCGCGCGTCGCGGCTTCAGAGGAAACCTTTGCCAGCATCGAGGCGGCGACGGGCGCCGAGCGCGGCGCACGCTTTTATCAGGCCACGGTCGGGGAAGTCGCCCAGGCGGCCGAAGCCGCCGCCGCGGCCTATCCGCTCTACCGGCAGACCTCGCCGTCGGACCGGGCCGCTTTTCTCGAAGCCATTGCCGACGAGATCGACGCATTGGACGACGCATTCGTTGAGACGGTGATGGCGGAATCCGGTTTGCCGGAGGCGCGCATTCGCGGCGAGAGAGGACGAACGACCGGTCAGCTCCGGCTTTTTGCCGGCGTTGTGCGCCGTGGCGATTACATCGGCGCCCGTATCGATCAGGCGTTGCCTGACCGCGCGCCGCTGCCGCGCACGGATCACCGTCAGTACCGGATCGGAATGGGCCCTGTGGCCGTCTTCGGGGCGTCGAACTTTCCCCTAGCGTTTTCTGCTGCGGGTGGGGACACCGCCTCGGCGTTGGCCGCGGGCTGTCCCGTGGTTGTCAAGGCCCACTCCAGCCATCCGGCAACCGGGGAGGCGGTTGGAGAGGCGGTCCTGCGTGCCGCTGATAAATGCAACATGCCCAAGGGTGTCTTCGGCATGATCTTTGGTGCGCGCGTCGGGGCCAATCTGGTGCAGGCGCCGCAGATCAAGGCGGTCGGCTTTACCGGCTCGCTCCACGGCGGCCGGGCGCTGTTCGATCTGGCAAACGCGCGTCCGGACCCAATTCCCGTCTTTGCGGAGATGTCGTCGATCAATCCGGTATTTATGATGCCCGAAAAGATTGCTTCGGAAGGCGAGGCGGTCGCAGCAGCCCTGGCCGACTCGGTTTCCCTCGGGGCCGGTCAGTTCTGCACCAATCCCGGTCTCGTGATCGGCTTCAAGGGCGCCGACTTCGACGCCTTCACGACGCAGCTCTCGGCATCCCTAGCCGGGAAGCCACCTGCCGTGATGCTCAACTCAGGCGGCCTTCGAAGCTATCTCGACGGACTGGAACGGGTCGCCGCTCTTGATGGCATCGAAACGCTCGGCAGCGGGGAAACCGCTGAGGGGCGGGCGCACACCTGCGTTTTCAAGGCGGAGGCTTCTTTGCTGAAACTCGATGGCAAACCCCTCGAGGATGAAGTTTTCGGTCCCTCGACCATCGTCGTCGCGCTGGAGGATCCCTCTGAACTGCCGGCGCTTGTAGCCGAGATGAACGGTCATTTGACCGGCAGTATCTTTGCCACGGAAGCGGAGCTCCCGAATTATGCGGACCTGATTGCAGCGCTCGAAACCCGGGTCGGACGAGTGATTTTCAACCAGTTCCCGACCGGCGTCGAAGTCTGTGACGCCATGGTGCACGGCGGGCCGTATCCCGCGACCTCCGACAGCCGGGGGACATCGGTTGGAACGCTGGCCATCGACCGCTTTCTGCGGCCGGTTTGCTATCAGAACTCTCCCGATTCAGCTCTGCCGGACGCTTTGAAAGATGCCAACCCGCTCGGCCTCAAGCGCCTGGTCAATGGTGCCTGGAGCTCTGAGAGCCTGTAAGGGAGGACGTTCTGCACCGGTCAGGTGTTCCACGACACCTTTGGAACTGCCCGGCTGGCGCTGTGCCGCCGTCGCGCGCTGGGTTTTTTCGTGGCTTCGGCGCAGGAAGCCCAGCAGCTCGAGAAGAAGGTCCACGAGTTCATCGATTGCCTGCGGTCGGTGACGTCGTAGCGTTATCGCGGTGTGCCAAAGTCGAGGATACCATCTTCTGAAATCACCAGATCGAATTCGCTGAGTTTGCCGAAACGGGCAGGGTGAACCTGACCGAGTTTGCTCTTATCGACGACCAGGATCTGCCTGCTCGACTTTGCAATGGCCGCGCGTTTCTGGTGGGCTTCATGAAAATCGACGCAGGTGGCGCCGAGCTTCGGGTCGAGTCCGGCCGCGGATAGGAAAGCCGTCGTGATCGCCAGTTCCTCGAACATGGAGTCCGCTTTTAACTCCGCGAAGGAGGCAGTGGCCGGCTGATACACGCCACCGATCAGAACGACCTTTAACTTGGGTTTCCGGATGGCCCGGTCCAGTACGTTGAGTGCGAAGCAGACCAGAGTGAGTTCTATGTCCGCCGGCAGCATGTCGACCAGATGAACCAGCGTCGTGCCGCAGTCGACAAAAACGGTTTCGCCCGGATTGATATGGGGCAGACAGTGCTTGCAGGCCTGGCGCTTTTCCGCCGCGTTTTTTTCTTCCTCGCTCTGCAGGTCGTAAGGGGTGAGAGAGAAACGGTTGCCCGCGGGCATGATATAGCCGCCGAAGAAACCAAACTCTTTGGGGTTTTCCTGAATGTCCCGCCGCACCGTCATTTCAGACACATTCAACAGCTCGGCGGCGTCTTTGACATGCAGGCGCGCATGATCTGACAGTGCGTCATGGAGTTTCATGAGCCTTGCCGTTTTTCGTTTGCTCAAAATGGCAACTCCCGTTTCTTATCGAACAGTCTCGGCCCGCGGGGTTTTGTCATCGCGCCGAAGAGCGCCAACGGTGGCGGCTATAGATAGCGGAGCGTCCGGGACTTGTGAATTCTCATCTCTATTTGTGAAAATAATATCATATAAATGTTGAAAATATCACAAAATAATCTAAGCTAGGGTCTGTTGAGGCGGTGGTGGCGTTCAGCCCCACTGAGATGTTTTCGCAAGAGGAACAACGCGACGTGGTCAGCACCGCAAAACCTGAAAATCAAACCCCGAAAAGAGGGCCGGTTGAGGTGACCTCCGCCCATGAAGTGGCACGCAATCCGGGCATGCCTCTGGATCTCTCCGTGGTGCAGGCGGTCAGGGTGAATAAGTCCGCCGCTGAGCGGCGGGTTGCGTCACTGCCGGGCCGCCGTTCGATCAAAGCGGATGCGCAGGCGGCCTGGCTTTTGAATGCCGTGACCTGCATCGATCTGACCACCTTGAACGGCGACGATACGCAAGGCCGGGTGAAGCGGCTCTGCGCGAAGGCGATCACGCCCGTGCGCCCTGACATTCTTGCCGCGCTCGGGATGGCCGACCGGCGAATCACCACCGGGGCGGTCTGCGTTTATCACCGCTTTGTCGCCTGTGCGGTCGACGCGCTGGCGGGGTCGGGTATTCCGGTTGCCGCTGTCTCGACCGGTTTCCCCGCGGGCCTGACGCCGCATGAACTGAAGCTCAAGGAGATCGAAGCCTCTGTCGCCGATGGAGCCAGCGAAATCGATATCGTTATTACCCGTGAGCATGTTCTGACCGGCAACTGGCAGGCGCTATATGACGAGATGCGGGATTTCCGCAAAGCCTGCGGCGACGCGCACGTGAAAGCCATTCTGGCAACCGGCGATCTCAAGACGCTCAGGAACGTCGCCCGTGCCAGTATGGTCTGTATGATGGCAGGCGCCGATTTCATCAAGACCTCCACCGGCAAAGAAGCGCAGAACGCCACCTTGCTGGTGACGCTCATCATGCTCCGGATGATCCGTCTCTACCAGTCGATGACGGGTTTCAAAGTGGGGTATAAACCCGCGGGCGGTATTTCCAAGGCCAAGGACATCCTGGTTTATCAGAGCCTCATGAAAGAAGAACTGGGGCGCGACTGGCTGCGGCCCAATCTCTTCCGGATCGGGGCCTCGAGCCTGCTGGCCGATATCGAGCGGCAACTGGAACATCATGTCGACGGGGCCTACAGCGCCGTCAAGCGGCATCCGATTGGATAAGTCATGAACGTAGCGAGCTATTTCGACACCATGTCCTACGGACCGAGCAGCGAGAGCGACGCGCAGGCGCGCCAGTGGCTGGCTGGAAACAAACAGCAGTTCGGGCATTTCATCGACGGCGGCTTCACCAAACACGCCGCAAAGAGTTGCTTCGATGTTTCCGAACCTGCCTCGGGCAAGCTCCTGGCCAAGGTCTCTCTCGGCAAGAAGGCGGACGTCGATGCAGCGGTGCGCGCCGCCCGAAAAGCGCAGGCGGACTGGGCCGCTCTTAGCGGCCATGCCCGGGCCCGTAAGCTCTATGCCCTCGCACGCATGATTCAGCGCCACGCCCGGCTGATCGCGGTGCTGGAAGCGCTGGACAACGGTAAGCCGATCCGTGAAACCCGCGACATCGATATTCCCCTGGCCGCGCGCCATTTCTATCACCACGCGGGCTGGGCACAGCTCAGCGAGAGCCAGTTTCCGGATCAGACGCCGGTCGGAGTGGTGGGGCAGATCATCCCCTGGAACTTCCCTTTCCTGATGCTGGCCTGGAAAATCGCCCCGGCATTGGCACTGGGAAATACGGTCATTCTCAAGCCCGCCGAATATACACCGCTGACGGCTCTGCTTTTTGCCGAGCTGGCCAAGGCCGCCGGACTCCCGGACGGTGTTCTGAACGTGGTGACAGGCGACGGCTCGACCGGCGCTTTGCTGGTCGAACACGGCGGAGTCGATAAGATCGCCTTCACCGGCTCGACCGCGGTTGGAAAAGAGATCCGCAAGGTGACGGCGGGCAGCGGTAAATCCCTGACCCTGGAACTCGGCGGCAAGTCGCCTTTCATCGTTTTTGACGACGCGGATCTGGACGCTGCCGTCGAGGGTGTGGTCGATGCCATCTGGTTTAACCAGGGAGAGGTCTGCTGCGCGGGCTCTCGTATCCTGGTCCAGGAAGGCATCGCCGAGGACTTCCACGCCCGGCTGCGCAGGCGCATGTCCAAGCTGCGGGTCGGCGCACCGCTGGATAAATCCATCGACATGGGGGCGGTCGTCGCACCCGATCAGCTCAAGCGCATCAAAGGCATGGTCGAGGCCGGCGTCAAGGCCGGGGCCGAGATTTTCCAGCCCGAGATCGAGATGCCCGACTCCGGTTGTTTCTATCCGCCGACCCTTCTGAGCAATGTCCAGCCGACGGCGGCGGTGGCAACAGACGAGATCTTCGGGCCCGTCGTGGTCTCCATGACCTTCCGCACGCCGGATGAGGCGATCCAACTGGCCAATCATACGCGCTACGGTCTGGCGGGCAGCGTCTGGAGCGAGTCGATCAATCAGGCGCTCGATGCCGCCGTGCAGCTCGATGCCGGTGTCGTCTGGATCAATACCACCAACATGCTGGATGCCGCCGTCGGCTTCGGCGGAAAAAAAGAAAGCGGCTTCGGCCGGGAGGGCGGCCGCGAAGGCTGCTACGACTATCTAAAACCCGCCGTCTGGTCCAAGTTGCCAGCCCGCGAAACCGCCCCCAAAGCCAATGCCCCTGTCACGGGTTACGACATCAAACCTCTGGATCGCACGGCGAAGCTTTTTATCGGAGGCAAACAAGCCCGTCCGGACGGTAACTATTCGCGTGAGATTCTCTCGCCCAAGGGCAGGGTCATCGGTGAAGTCGGAGAGGGCAACCGCAAAGACATCCGCAATGCGGTCGAGGCCGCGCGCGGTGCCAAATCCTGGGGAACCAGAACCGCCCACAACCGGGCGCAGATCCTATTCTATCTCGGTGAAAATCTCTCTGTCCGGGAACGCGAGTTTGCGGATCGCCTACGCGAGATGACGGGCGTGAGCGCCGCGAAAGCGCAAGCCGAAGTGGAGGCTTCCATCTCGCGGCTCTTCACCTACGCCTCCTGGGCGGACAAATACGACGGTCACATACACCTGCCGCCGCTCCGCGGCGCGGCGCTCGCCGTTCCCGAGGCACTGGGTGTGGTCGGGGCGGTCTGTCCGCCCGAAGCGCCTTTGCTGGGAATGGTTAGCCTGATTGCGCCGCTCATGGCGACCGGCAATCGCGTAATTGCAATACCCAGTGAGCCGCATCCGCTGTCAGGTACCGACTTCTATTCCGTACTTGAAACCTCGGACGTTCCGGGCGGCGTGTTGAACATTGTAACGGGAGACTCCCTTGACCTGGCCAAGGTCCTGTCGGCGCACAACGATGTCGATGCCGTCTGGGCGTTCGGATCGCCGGAGCTTTCGAAAGAGGTTGAGGAACATTCCGTCGGCAACTTGAAACGGACCTTCGTCGACTATGGCCGACAGATTGATTGGCTCGACCCCAAGTCGGGCGAAGGCGAGCTTTTTTTGCGCCGCGCGACCGAGCTCAAAAACATCTGGATTCCCTACGGAGAGTAGACCGCAGGATCCGTAACGCTGCCGGTAGATTACCGCCCCGGCTCGAGCGCCCGGATCACGTTCAGCACACTTTGTTTCAGCGCTGGCGAGGAAATGGAATCAAACTGGCGTACCAACCGTGCTGAGGCCAGCGTATCTATATTGCTCTCAGGCAGTTTGGGCCGCTCTGCGGACTGCTTCTCATACTCATCGAAGAAGTATGTGATCGGCGTATCCAGGATTTCCGCAAGCTGGTAAAGCCGTCCCGCGGAGAGGCGGTTTTTTGCGTGCTCGTACTTTTGAAACTGCTGGAACGACACGCCCAGCGCTTCCGCTACTTTCTTTTGCGTCATACCGAGTTCGACACGCCGGGTATGAATTTTTCGGGAGACGTGCTCGTTTATAGCCTGCTGCATTTTCTCTGACATGGTTCCCTCAAGGTCATCTCTGTTTTTTGGCGATCCGTCTTCACTCTTTACAGATTCAGAGGGAGCGCACGAATTTCAGCACTTGATTTCCTTCAGGTTGGCGCCTGTTCGGCCTCCTGTGTAACCGGTGCCTTTAATTGCGTCTCAACAGGCGCTTCTGCTCGCAACGCATCGGTGTAGTCCCTGAAGAAGCAGCGCAACGAAATCCCGAAAACCTGACAGGCTTCGTATAATTGGTGTGCTGCAATACGCTTTACGCCGGATTCCGCGTTTTGGATCACATTGATGTTAACGCCAAGGAGCCGCGCCAGGTTGCTTTGTGTGATGCCACAGCGCTCGCGCTGTTCCGTAAGTTGCATGGCAACGAACTGATTCAGCAAAGCTTCTTCTCTCTCCACATCCATGGCATTCACGCTCCTGGCTTGAGGGTGCTTTTGATTTTTTTTTGAAACAAAAATCGATGCCGCTTCGCGAGGCCAATGTGCCGTTTGCGGATCCGATGCTGTGTATATGTCAAAGAACATGCCAGCGCTCAATTCGGGAATCTACTTAGGCGCGAACTCCCATGCAGCCCGTCGCTCCTGAAATGCTTTTTTGAACCCTTTGTGATGGTTGAACGACTTACAGTCGTTGCGACCACTTAAACGGGTCTGCAAGAAGCATGGGAAAGGCTGAAGGAAATGCGTGAGACAAAACGGAAGCTGGCGGCGCTGGGATGTCTTATGGGAGCGGCCGGTCTGCTGGTTCTGGGGGCAGCCGGCGCGTCCGCTTTGCAGGCTCAAGAACCGGAATTTCTTCTCTACGGCGGGAAGGCACAGAACCAGTTCCTGGGGTGCTTAAACTGTTCCCGGTTTGACAAGTCCTCCGTCTGGAACAAGCTCGGCCCCCACGGCTCTGAATTCGACGAGGCTACGATCTGGAGCAAGACCGGAGTCTATGGATCGCAGTACAGCAGCCTGAGTCCTTGGCACCGCCACTCCACAGAGGCCCCGGAGATCCGGGACAGGGACGGGACATCCTACGGTCGCTTCACCCGGAACCAGCACGGCGACCGAACCAAGGTCGAGTCATTGCTCTGGATACTGGAAAACTACGACTACGTGATCGAGAACCTCAACGACGTACGCCTGAAATACTGATTGCCCGCGCCGCGATCCAACCCAGCGGTTAGTCTTCCAAGACCTCGAAGGAGGCTGTCAGGTCTTCAATCAGATCTGCCGGATGCTCCAAACCGATGTGGAAACGGGCCATCGGGCCCGGCGATTCTTCTTTGACAAAGCTCCGGCTCTCGTCCGGCGCAATCGGCATGGCCAAACTTTCGAAGCCGCCCCAGGAACTGCCGATCGAGAAAATCTGCAAGCGGTCGAGAAAGGCCTCCAGTGCAAAGCCCCGCCGGAACCGAACGCTCAAAAGCCCATTGCAGCCGCTGGCATCACGCCGCCAGATCTCGTGGCCGGGATGGCCGGTCAGACCCGGATGCAGGATCTCCGATACTTCAGGACGTTTCGCGAAATAGTCGGCCAGCAGCAGGCCGCTTTCGTGATGGCGCTCGAGCCGCAAGCCCAGCGTGCGCATTCCGCGCAGGCAGGCGTAGGCTTCGTCGGGTGCAAGGGTCTGCCCGCTGGCGTGCACCAGTGCCCGTAAAGGCGCGCAGGCTTCGCCCCGGGCGCTGGCGACGCCCATCATCACGTCGGCGTGCCCGCTGAGATACTTCGTGCCGGCGATGACAGACACGTCGCATCCCAATTCCAGCGGGTGGTACAGCCAACCCGAACCGTAAGTGTTGTCGGCGATAACGGTGATCCCCTTTGCCCTGGCGCTGCGGCAGAGGGCGGGCAGATCCATCACTTCGAAGGTCTGCGATGCCGGAGACTCAACCACGACCACTTTTGTCGTTGGCGTCACCCAGGAGCCCAGATCGATCGTGTCCCAGGGGATGTAGTCGATCTCCACGCCATTTCGCCGGAGTTGCTTTTCGCAAAAACTGCGGGTCGCCGGAAAGACCGTATCGACGATCAGCAGATGATCGCCTGCGCCGGCAAAGGCCGAGATGGCGCCGGCAAGCGCGGCCACGCCGGTCGGGAAGAGGAAGCTGGCGTCCGCAGTTTCCAGGTCCCGAACCGCTTCGGCCAGGACATGTGCCGTGGTCGTGCCGCGCCGGCCGTAAGAAAGCACGCTATCGTCGCTTTCCCGCCGGCGTTTGGTATCTCGGTAGGCGGCGACGCTGTCGTGCAGGATCGTTGAGGCACGTACCACCGGCGGGTTGGCGGGGCCGGGGCCGGCGGTGTTCCGGCCGTAGTGCATGAGCTTAGTCTCGCGCCGCATTCTCCAGCCTTTCAGAAACGACTCTGGGTCGTAAGGGGTTTAGAACAGCGCGCTCCTGTTCGTCCAACTGATCGAGTAAGCCCAGTTCCCATTCCAGATAGCGCCGCGCCGCGTCGAGGTTGCCATCGTGACGGTCATGCACGAAGAAGAGATAATCGATACAGTCTGCCTCGCTGGGGAACTGAGGAGTCTCTACAACTCTCAGACCAGCGGAGCGCCAGCTTGCCGGGTTGCCTTGAATCATGTTTTTGGGGGCCTGGCCGGTCAGGCTCTTTATCTCTGCCGCCACACCTGCCATCAGAATCGGGCAACGGCCGGTCAGTACGATTCCATCCGGGTCGCCGATCAGCGAGGTATTCACACGCGCCCGCGTGGTCCAGACCGCACCATCTATATGACCGGCCCGGTAATCGAGTCCGCGCGATGCATCCAGGACGAGCGCACCGGCGTCAGTAAGGACTTTCAGTTTGGCCAGATCAATGCTGTCGGCAAGGCCTGGATAGACGGGCACGGCTTCCCGGGTTTCAGTCCTGGCGGCGGCTGTGTCGAGCAGCCAGACCCGGTGTCCCATGCCGGTTAGCCAGATCGCGGTGGTGGCCGAGCGCAATCCGTTATCGCAGCAAAGAAGGATCCGGGCATTGCGGACGGCAAGCTGCTCATCGGTTGCCTGCACGAGTTGGCCGCCCGGTGCCGAGCGCGCACCGGCAATATGGCCTTCGGCGTATTCCTGCTTACTGCGCACGTCGAAAAGATAGGTTGTTTCTTCAGGGTCAGAGAGCCAGGACTGCGCCTGTTCCCCGGAGATCATGGGCAGGCCGTAGTCGTCCCGCAACTCCGCCGCTTTGGCGCTGCCCGCGGCCAGGGCTTCCGGATCCGGTTGCGGCAGTGGCAGCGGCTCTACACCATGCATCAGATCGAAACCCGCCAGCCGCCAGCCCTGCGACCCGTTGCGCAGCGCATAGACGGGATTGGAGACCCCCAGCAGGGAGAGTGTCTGCGCGCCTATAATCGAACGCGTCCGCCCGGCGCAGTTGACCACGATCGGCGTTGTCGGGTCGCTATTCAGCATAGGCAGCCGGTATCCCAGTTCAGCGTTGGGACAGGAGAGGGCGCGCGGCAGTGACATCTTCCGGAACTCGGGACTGCTTCGTCCGTCGAGCAGCAGCAGATCCTTGTCCAACTGCTGCAGGCTGTTGAGCTCTTCCGCGGAGATGGCCGGAGTCTGGAAGGCATGCTCAACCAACTCGCCAAAGGCCTTCGAGGGAACATTCACGCCTTTGAAGAGCGTGTAGCCTGCCGCCGCCCACGCCGGAGCGCCTCCGCTGAGAACGGCGACGTTGTTGTAACCGAGATCCTCAAGCACGGCGGCCGCGCGCGCGCCGACACCATCGCCGTCATCCATCACGACGCAGCGCACGGCCCTGCAGGGCATGAGTTTCGGCGCGAGGACTTCGATCTTGCTGTAGGGCAGATGCACGGAAAAGAACGGATGCCCTTCACCGTACTGGCCGTGCTCGCGCACGTCGAGAAAGGCAATCTCGGCGCCGTCCGTCAACAGGGGCTTGAGCGCCTGAGCCGTCATCTCTTTCATCGGTTCTCTTTCATCAAGAATTGGCTTCAAGATTTGGTCTTCACGCCGATGTCCATGGTCCGGCAGGTTCCCGCATCCAGGTCGTAGCTGATCCGGCCGCTCAGGGTCTCCAGGGGCTGACCATAGAAATGCAGATGCCGGATGACAGAGTCGCCGCCGATCACGACGCTATGAATGTCGTCCGGTCCCATGGCCAGGGCATTGCCGGGCTTCAGTTCGACCACGGCGGTCTCGCGCAGTTCCGCTTTTCCGGGAATGGACCGGTCGTCGAGCCGCTCATAGAGTCTGTTGGTCTCCACACCTTCCACGGCGGCGACGCAGGCCCAGGTCGCGTGGTTGTGAGGTGGGATTTTCTTCCCCGGACGCATGACGTTCAGATAAAGCGTCAGACCGGAGTTGGCATCCTGCGCGATCTGGAAGCGGTTCTGCTTTTCCTCCAGCGAAGGACTGGGGAAATCCGTCTCGCTCCAGAGCTCCGAGCGTTCCGAGAGTTTAGAGAGCGCTCCTTTGATCCGGTTCAGCCGCGCGGGGTCAAGCGGACCCTCCGCCAATATGGATTTGGATTGCGCGAGGAGGTCTTGCGCCATTTCGCTGCGCGTCTCTGCATATGTCATTGGAAGAAGGGCCTTTCCTTTGATGATTCTGAAATTCTATTTTGCCGACGCTCGCTCACGCCGGGACATCAGCATGGGCACGATCCAAAGCGCGAGGGAAACCAGCATCATTCCAGCGCTGATCGGGTGGGAAACAGGATCGAAAAAGACCAGCCAGTTTCCCTGGGATATGCTCAACGAGTTGGCGAGCGAGGCCTCCAACTGCGGTCCGAGAACCAAGCCCAGAATAGCCGGACCCAGCGGAATGCCTGCCAGGCGCATGGAGTAAGCCACGATGCCCGCAACCACCGCCACCCACATATTAAAGACATTGGCGCCGTCCGAATAAGCCCCCATCAGGCAGAGCAGCGCGATCACGCCCACCATGGCCTGTTTCGGAATCGCAAAAATCGTCTGCGACACTGTCTTGATCACGCCATAGGCAATGGGCCACATGATCAGATTGGCGGCCAGAAAGGCCACGATGATCATCCAGGCAATATGACCGTGCTGGGTGAAAAGCAAGGGCCCGGGCACCATGCCGTGTATGGCGAGAGCGCCGATGAAAAGCGCCGAGGTAGAGTTGCCGGGGATACCCAGGGACAGGAGCGGCACCATCGAACTGGCCGTGACGGCATTATTGGCGGCTTCCGGCGCGGCGATCCCCTCGGGGACGCCTTCGCCCCATTCCGCCTCGCCGGGTTTTCCCTCGAAGCGGCGCCGGAAGCGGCGCGCAGCCTGGTCATAGGCCAGAAAAATCGCCATCAGCATCCCGGCGCCCGGGAGCATGCCAATCAGGTTGCCGATGGCCGCGCTTCCGCCCCAGATGGGAAGCAGCCTGCGTATCAGCTTTCCGGGAAGCCGCATGGATCCGATCTCGGGGAGGCCGGAAGGCTTCGTTCCCGCATGCCGCTCTTTGACGATATCGACCATCAGTTCAAGCATCGCGGCGACCCCGAAGAGACCGACCAGCAAAGGGACAAAGGGAATACCCTCGATCAGGTTCACATTGTCGAAGGTATAGCGCGGAAAACCGGTCACCGGACTGAAACCCACATTGGCGACCAGGAGGCCGATGACGGCCGCAATCGCGCCCTTGATGACAGCACCGCGCAACAGTCCCACAACACTCGAGAGCCCGAGGATGGCCAGTGCAAAGTTTTCGACATAGCCGAACCGCAGCGCGACCTGGGCCAGGGAGGGGGCGAAAAGCAGCAGGACGATGGAACTTAAGATGCCGCCAACGACCGACGAGGTCAGTGCGATCGACAGGGCTTTGCCGGCGGCGCCCTTACGCGCCATGGCGTTGCCGTCCAGAGCGGTCAGGAGCGACGAGGCCGTCCCGGGCACCTTGATCATAATGGCGGGGATCGCGCCGCCCGTGGCCGCGGCGCAATAGACACCGACCATGAGCGCCAGCGCCTGTTCCGGCGGCATGGAGAAGGAGAAGGGAATGAACACCGCGAAGGCGATGTTGTCGTTGATCCCCGGAATCGATCCAACGATCATGCCCGCCACGACCCCGATGACGAGCGTCAGCAGCACCAGGGGGGCGGTCAGGGTGGAAAAGCCGAGAAGGATCAAGTCCATATCTCTGGCCTCAGAACAGCCAGGGCAGATGCGAGGCCGGCAGCCTCACATCCAGGAGACCGACGAAGATCGCGTAGCTCACCCCGGTCACCAGTCCGGCATAGAGCGCGGCGCGGCCCGGCCCGCGTATGCCGCAGAGCCACATGAATGCAAACTCCATGGCGAAGGTCGGAACGACATAACCAAGCCCGTTCGATAACGCCAGAATCCAGAACCCAAGCACGGCCGCCGCCGGAAGGAGAATACGGGCCTGTTGCGTAAAGCTTTGATCTTCGCCCCCGCCCAGAAGCGCCCTTGCCGAGAGGACCGCGCCTAAGAGCATCATCAGCACGCTGAGCGCAAGCGGGTAGGGGCGTGAGGCGTCATCGAACCCGCTTGCCATCCAGGCGGCGGCGCCACCAACGGCCAGAAGCACCAGCCCGATCCAGACATCACTGGAGCGTTGTCCGGGACGCTTTTCCGAAATGATCTGAGACATGATGCGGCCAATCCGTCTTGCGGTTTCGAAGGCTTCCCGTTCGGTCCGGACCGGGGCCGGTCTTGAGATGCGACCCGATCCGGAAACCAAACAGTGGTAGGCAGTGTTACTTGCCCAGATTCGCCTCTTCGATGATCACCGACGTCAGCTTTGAATAGCTGTCGACAACCGCTTTGAAGCCTGCGGCATCGCGGAAGACGGGATCGTAGCCGGCCGCCTTCATGCGCTTCACGTAGCCTGGATCTTCATAGGTCGCGCGCATGATGCCGGAGAGTTTGGCAACCACGTCCTCCGGTGTCCCCTTGGGAACCGACCAGCCGCGGAAGGTGGCCCAGATCGGAATGTCGATCCCCGCTTCCTGGAAGGTCGGGACATCGGGAAGCCTGCTGTGACGGCTTTCCGACGCGATGGTCAGGATCCGCACACTACCGTTTTCGGCTTGCGCCGTGGCTTCGCCGAGCGGCCAGAGCGCGCCGTCCACATGTCCTCCGGCCACGGCCTGAACCTGCGCGCCGAAACCCTTGGTCGGGACGTAGTTGAACTTGACGTCCGTCACCCGTTCGATGGCCAGGCCGGACATGTGGTGCGAGGTCCCGACACCTGCGACCACGATGTTGAGGGTTTTTTCCTTTGCCGCCGCCATGAAGTCTTCGGCGGTCTGGATTGGCGATCCTGAGGGGACAACGATCACCTGCGGGTCGAGGCTGTAAAGTGCGACCGGTGTGAAGTCGTCCACGGAATAGCCTGCGCCCTTCATCTGCGGGTTCGTCACCACGGAGCTGGTCATGGCCAGAACCGTATAGCCGTCCGCTGCGGCCTTCGACGCGAAGGTCTGGCCGACGACACCGCCACCACCGGACTTGTTGACCACGGAAATTTCCGTCCCTGTCAGCATCTTGTTGGCGGTTTCAGCAATGATGCGAGAGGTCGTGTCCACGGCCCCGCCGGGATCGAAGGGGACAATCAGGTCGATGTCGCGGCTCGGAAAATCCTCAGCGCCTGCGGAAGCCGCGAGGGCACCGGCCATGAGAGTGAAAAGCATGAAAGAAGCGGTTTTACGCATTGATGGAACTCCCTGGTTCGGTTGCGAAATGTCAGGCGCCTGTTTTCTTTTTTGCTTTTGCTTTTGCTTTTGCTTTTGGGGCGCTCGTTCAACGTGAGCTTCGCAAGATCCGTCGGTTTAATAAATTTAATAATTTTTTCTGAAACATTAGAAGAAATGATATATTGGATTGGCGTTATCATCGAGGTGGGCAGGGCCATGAAACCGGAAATCCAGATCAGCCATCTCAAAACCCTGATTGCCATTAGCGAGGAGGGCAACTTCGGCGCGGCGGCACAGCGGGTCGGCCGGACACAGTCCGCTGTAACGCAACAGATGCAGAATCTGGAGCAGATCGTGAATGCCCCTCTTTTCGTTGCCAAGGGACGGCAGCGCGAATTGACCGAGGCCGGTTTGACCCTGTTGCGCTATGGCCGCGAGATCGTGTCGCTCTGCAACCATGCTGTGACGGCATCCGGACGCAGTCAGCAAACCGGTATTATCAAGATCGGCGCGCCCTACGAAATTGCCGAAGAGCTTTTACCGGGCGCGCTGATCCGCTTCACGGAGCTCTGGCGGGACATGCGGGTCGTCATCCATGTCGACCGCAGCCCCAATCTGATGGAGATGCTGGAAGAGGGGCGGCTTGATCTCACGCTGAGCACGCGCCGTTCCAGCAACACTGAGAGTGTGCTTTTGATCAAGATGCCGGTTCTCTGGATCGCCGCGAGCGGCTGGGAGTTTGATCTCTCCGATCCCTTGCCCCTGATTCTGACCGACGAGCCGAGCATGTTCAGACGGATTGCACTCTCCGCCCTGGATCTCAGCGGCCAGCCCTACATCGAACGCTTCACCTCGCCATCCATGGCGGGGGTCCGTCTGGCGGTCTCGGCGGGTTTGGGCGTGACCGCGCGCACGCAAAGCGCGTTTCTCACCACAACAAAGATTCTCGATGAACGGGACGGGTTTCCGCCCCTGCCGGATATTCCCTATTACCTGCACCGTCCGATCGAACAGAGCAACCAGGCCAGCAAGGCTTTGTTCGACAGGATCGTCGAAGAGGCGGGCGGGGAGAGCTAGACTCTGAATGCTTGATGCTGGGCTTGACCCAGGTTTGGGAGGCGGCTCGATCGAACGAAACGCCTCCCTGCTCTATGCCGTCAAACCTTGGTGATTCTAGAATGTGAAGAGCTTCGTGTCCTCTTCCAGAAGCGCAGCCGCGATCGCAGGCGGTTTTGCAACCCCGACACCCTCGACCAGGTCAGCCGGCGACTTGCCGTTGTTGGGTAGATAGAGGGCGCAGACATTTGGTTTTACGCCCATGCCCACCAGCTTCGTCAGCATAGCTTGAGGTGTCACGTCGCGAGGTTTCAGAACCGTCTGTGGCGCACCCTTCAATGCGACATCGCCCCCCGGCCCACAGAGCAGCATCTGTACATCCGCGCCTTGCTGCACGGCCTGGAGTGAGAGCACCATCGCCATGCCCTGGGTTTGCGGATCCGGCGAGGTGACGACGACAAAAAGGTCCGCCTTGTCGCTTGACGCCGCGGCCGGGCCGAGGCCGAGCGCGCCGGCTGACGTCAATAAAAGGATCGCGAGCAGCTTTTTCATTCGGAGTGTTCCTCTACTTGGTTTCGGTTGTTGAAAGCGAGAGTTCGGCTAAGGTATTGGGCGCGGGGTGGCAGCACGAGCCTGCCTGAGACCAACGACCGCCATTAACCCCGAGTGCAACGCCCGCTATTTAACGAAGTACATCTTTTCCTGATTGAGCTTGTAGCTCCACGGCAGGCCGGCGTTCTTCCATCCGTCCTTCAGGCGCCAGTTTTTCTTTGGCCCTTCCTTGATGCTGCCGCCCTCGAAGCCGTCGACCACGACATAGACCTGGCTGTAGCCTTTGCCTTCAAGCGCCAGTGCCGAGGGGGCGCCGCGGGTACCGCCGGAACGGCACATAAGAATAACCGGCGTCTCCTTTGTCAGGCCTCTCGCTTCAAGTGCTTGCGCAATCTCGGGTTCGAAGTTCGGGTTTTTCTCCATGGCAAAGTTCGGCTTTGAGGGGTGCCACTTGCTTCGGTCGGCGATCAGGAAGGGAATGTTGATATCGACCACATCGGTAAAACCGGTGAACATGATTTCGATGGGTTCGCGCACGTCGACGAAAAGGACCTGATCGTCCTGCGCCATTTTCATCTCGTAGGCTTCCCGGGAATCCAGATAAAGGCCCCAGGGGGTTTGTTTTTTCGGATCCTGCGGCTCCGGCGCGGCGCTGGCGGGCGTCGGCAAAGCGAGCATCATGGCCGCGAGCAGGTAAAAGGCGAGGTTTCTCATTTCATGCATCCAACGTGATGATCCGGGGGCGCGGTAGATGGATCAGGTTTAGATGCGATTCTTTTAGCGCGACGAACGGCGGCCTTCAGTGACTATGTCACTCTTCTCCATAGATATTTAAAAAAGGAAACGCCGGCGCCCCAGGGCACCGGCGTGTTCCATCGAAGGACATATCTTCAGTTAGTCGAGAGTGGGACGAGGAGCGGTGGTAAATGCGCCGCCACCGACCGGTTGAGAGCAATTGACACTCATCGGCGTCCACTGCGACGAGGCCTGTGCTCCGCCCATAACGGCGGCATAATACTTACGATGTGTCGTTTCGTTGAAGGTGTATTTGCGCGTGTAGGTCGCATGGCCCGTGTTGTTGGCTGTCATCTTGACGTCCCGGAAGGCGCCATCGCCGCGGAAGAGCCGGAAGGTAAATTTGCCGGCTTTATTCGCTTTGAATTGAGCGGTCAGCGTGATGTTCGCCGGGCAGGCGGTCATCGAGCCCGTACGTTTGATCGAGAGCTTTACATCCGTCACATTGAAGGGCTCGGGCATGCATACGATTTTCGCTGTGGCGTACCGGGTTGCCTTGTTGACGGTCGGATTTTTGGCGGATTGAGAGATGTTCTTGCCTTTCGACTGCATCCAGCCGGTGAACATGAGGTCCATGTCATTCACCACTCTCTTGTTCGGGTCTCCATGCTGCTGGCAGTACTTCAGGGCTCTGGCTTCGTAGCCTTTCAATAGGTTCCGATCGCTGAAGGCGACCCGCCTGTCGACCTTTTCCCAGCTTCCCTGTTGGTGACCGTGCGAGGCGATCTTTTTCCCGCCGCTGTGCGGATGTCCCAGATAAATCTGGTAACCTGTGATCTGCGCGCGCCGATACTTTTCTCCTTTCAGGCGTAACTTCACCGGACTGCCGTCCAATCGGTCGAAAACGTATTTTCCCTTCCTGGGGACGAAAACAAAGGTGAGTGGATCTCCCAAGTATGAGTCCTGAATACCGAACGAGAAATTCTTGATCCCGCCGTAAGGCTGCGCCTCTGCGGCGGCGCTAAGGGCGAGGCTTGTGGTCAGGGCGAGCAGAGTTGCTTTTGCGAGTGTCGGCATGTCGATCTCCATAAGTGACCGCGCCGGGCGGCGCGAGCGGTGTAAAGGGGACCCTGTTTCGGGGGCGTTTCCTCTCAGTCGGAAAGGCACGGCAAAGGGTTCAATGAGATCGAAAAAAATATTTGTCTCAAATTTACATTTCAGATCAGTGGGATGATGATCGAGAGGCGGGCTGGCACTGCTTTGAACGGAAACTGTCTCGAGCGATCCGAACGGAACCTGCTGCGCTTGAAAGGGGCGCGTGCGGACGCGCGAGTTGGCTGGTCCCGCTTCCCGGTCGCTTCACTCCCAGGTCGGGGCCACGGTAAGGAGACCCGGGAGTGACGGGGCTGGCGGGTTTTGTTAGGCAGCGGCTTCCCGGGCCGCTGAGCGCATGGTATCCGCAATCAAACGGTAGATTCTCGTCCAGGCTTCCTGTACGTCGTCGTTCCAGTCCTCGCCCAGGCCTTGCTTGAGAGTCCAGAGCAATGCCTCGCCGACGGAGTCATAATGTGCATCTGTCACGCCGTAGTCGGCATGGCGCCGGCCCATGTCCTCAATGATCGGCACCAGGGCGTCCAGGTCCTGCAATCCGATGACGGCGCTGCCCAGCGTTTGCATCAGTTTCTTGCGTTGCGCGGGCATATCGACAGATGCAAAGAGCGGCTTAGTGGACGGGTCGATCTGAAACAACCGCCTGTAAAACAGCTTCGCGGCGTCATCGCTGTTCGGCGCAAGCTGCTTCCAGGTACGCCGAATTATCTCAATTTGTCTGGGGCTCATCATTTCTCTCCACGGCTCACAAAACTGGGGGCTTACAAACACTTGGGTTCACAAAAACGGGTCGCGCGGCCCCCTGGCCGCTTTGACAAGCAAACCTGTGGAACGCCGTGCCACCACAGAAATGCAGCGGCTTCTCCAATTGGTCGTTTGATGCGCGGAAAGGTTCAATTTTGCTTGGAGAGACATCACGCGTACCTTGATTAGACCTCACAGGAAGAGCAGGCTTCCTGGGTGCTTGTTCGTCTAGCGCTGAGTATCTTGGAGAGAGCGATGTGCAGGAATATTCGAAGGCTGTTTAATTATGAGCCACCGGCAACGGAGGAGGAGGTCCGCGACGCTGCTCTCCAGTTCGTCAGGAAGATCAGCGGCTCGACAAGGCCTTCAAAGCGGAACGAGGCTGCTTTCGATCTGGCGGTCACGCGGGTCGCCGCGGCGGTTCATGAGCTGATGGCCGCGATGGAAAGCGATCAGCCGGCCCGAAATCGCGAAGCTGATGCAGAAAAGGCGCGTCAAAAATCAGCCGCCCGTTTTTCCTGACCGCGACCGGCTTTCAGGCAAAAGGGTCCTTTGTGCGGCAATCAGACAAAGGAGACTGACCCGGCAGTTTGGTCAAAACAGGCGTGTCAGGTGGTTCAGGATGCCTTCACGGACATTGTCCATGTGGGTTTTCATCGCGGCCTGCGCGCGCTCGGGGTCCCCGGAAACGATACCGTCGATGATGGCGATGTGTTCCTCGCATCCGGGTTCAAAGCGCTCCGGGATGCTGCCCTTATCGAAAATCCGGGTCTTCAATCGCATGTCTGAGATCAGGCTTTCCAGCAGCCGCGAGCCGGACATGGCCGCGATGCGTTCATGAAGCTCGTCATCGGCAGCGCTGTGTGCCTCTGCCGTGGGGCGTTCGCCCGACAGGAAGCCCTCGAATAACGCACGTAATCGCAGAAGAGCGTCCCGTCCGGGCGCCCCTGCCGCTTGTCGCGCGGCCTCGACTTCCAAAAGCCGGCGGACGTGCAGGATCTCGACGATTTCATCGGTGGAGATGCGGTGAACGACCGGTGTGCCACCCTCGGGCCGGCGCACAAGCCCCTCGCTGGTCAGACGGCTGATGGCCTCGCGGACCGGTGTCCGCGATATGCCCAGGCGTGCCGCGCAGTCGTTTTCAAGAACGCGGGCGCCAGCCTCGAGTTCGCCGCTGACAATCATCTGACGCAGTCTCAGATAGGCCGTATCGCCCAGGTTCGCCCGTGGCGGCTTCTCCTGCGCTTCCTTCCCCCTCATCGCCTTTCCCCCGTTTTTTCGGAGTGTCGCGTTATCGCTTTGCATATTTCTTGTATACTTGATTACCAGTTTTCCGCAAGCCTTCCCCCGAGACTCATCCGAATCGCTCCCTCAAGGCCGGGGCGGGCGGCGCTCTGGCCGCGTGGGATAATTGCACGGAGCGCTGGGCCAGATCAACGCGCAGAATTCTCCAGTAATATCGGGAATTTAGCCAAGCAAATTCATCAATCAGCTGCATGCAGTCTCCGGGGAAACACCACCCTGATCACGCAATCATGCGGTGTGATTACATGCCAAGTTAACGAATCCGTTTGACATACAGCGTGTATACACTGTTTGATTTCGAGCAGAATCACATCGAATGTGACGCTGGCTTATCCTTTGGGGGCAAGTGCTAATGACTGAAGACGCGGCAAATCATCAGCGTCCGGACGGCGGGCGGCTGGAGCTCGCCATCACCTTTTTCTATTACCGCGATCTGTCGAAGGCCATGCGCTTCTACGAAGATGTCATGGGCTTCACGCTCGCCATCGACCAGGGTTGGTCGAAGATTTATCACATGACGGGGCAGGCCCACGTCGGCCTGGTCGATGAAAGCCGTGGCATGCACCGCTCCCACGACGTGAAGCCGGTGCAGCTCTGTATCCGCGTGCCGGACGTCGATGCCTGGCACGTCTATCTGGCCGGTCTCGGGATTGAAAGCCTGAGTAAGGTTTCCTCCAGCGAGCAATTGGGTATCCGGGCCTTCGTCCTGGAGGATCCCGAGGGCTATCAGATCGAAGTTCAATCCGCTCTCAAATGAGCGCGCTCAAGAGAACCATCATTGAACGAGGGAGAACAAAAATGAGTGTATCGTTGAAAGGCCGGTCGTATCGCCGGTTTCTTGCCACAGCCTGTACGGTCGCGGCACTTTTGCCCGGCGCGGCGCTGGCGGAAGGCAAGTCGGTCACGATCGGATTGACCGCTGACCCGAGCCACCTCTACCCGCTGGCGGGTGAGGAGCTCTCCTCCAACATCATGTACTATCACCTCTACGATCCCCTGGTGAAGCGCAACGCCGATCTTTCCTTCGGTCCCGGTCTCGCGGAAAGCTGGGAGGTTCTGGACGACACTACCTGGCGCTTCAAGCTGCGCGAGGGCGTGACCTTCCATAACGGCAATGCCCTGACTGCCGATGACGTGGTCTTTACGGTCGAACATGCGCGTAAGTCGATCCGGCCCGATCTGGTCGCGAACATTGCTGAAGTCACAGCCGTCGACGACCTGACTGTCGAAATCAAAACGCCGCAGCCTTACGCTGTGCTGGCGATGGATCTGGCCGAGCTTCTGATTCTGGACCGGGAATACACCACCGCCACCGGTGACGAGCAGATGGATCTCAAACCGGTCGGTACCGGCCCCTACAAGCTGACCGAATGGATCAAGGAAGAGAAACTGGTTCTGGAAGCCTTTGACGACTACTGGGCCGGCAAAGCCGGAATCCAGACGGTGACCTTCCGTCCGGTGACCAATCCGGCGACGCGCACCGCGGCGCTGCTGACCGGTGAGGTGGATGTGATCCAGGATCTCGCCGTGCGCGACGTCGAGCGGGTGAAACGGGAAGGGGACTTCGAAGTCCTGACCCGGCCAAGCCTGCTGAATGTTGTGCTCGCAATGGATACCCGCGAGAAATCACCGACCATCTCCATGGCCAAGAACCCCATGACCGACGTGCGGGTGCGCGAGGCGATTGCCCGGGCCATCGATGTGGATGCCATCAACAAGATCGTCATGAACGGTCTCGCTACACCCAGCACGCAGTATGTGCCGTCATCGCACCTGGGCTATGTGGAGGGGATGAATTTCCGCGAGATGTATCCTCATGACGTGGAAAAGGGCCTCGAGCTGATGAAGGAGGCTGGCTACGCCGACGGCTTCACCATGACGCTGGATGCCACCAACAACCGCTACGTCAACGATGCGCAAATCGCCCAGGCCCTGGCGTCCATGCTGGCCAAAGTCAATATCGACCTTCAGCTGAACATCATGCCCAAGTCCAATTTCTGGGGTTACATCCGCGTACCCACGGAAAAATCCAGCTTCATCATGAGCGGCTGGGATGTGCCTTCGGGCGACGCCGGGTCCATGTACGGCGCGCTCTTCTACACCCGGGGTCAGAAAGAAGGCTACGGGCAGGTCAATCGTGGCAGCTACTCCAACCCCGAAGTCGACGCTCTGGTCGACAAGGCCGACAGCACTTCCAAGATCGAGGAGCGGGATGCTTACCTTCAGGAAGCAACCAAAATCCTGATGCAGGATATCCCGATGATCCCGGTTCACTACGAGCAGGACATCTATGCCGTGCGCAAGGGCGTCACCCTGGAGCCGCGCGTGGACAAGTTCCTCTGGGCTTACGAAATGAACGTCGAATAATCACGTCATGACCGCAACTTGGCCCGGTGCTTTTTCGCGCGCCGGGCCGATTTTCTCCTGTCCTCTGATCTATAGTATTGTGGCGCGCAGATGCTCGGTTATCTGACCAAACGGCTGATCCAGATGACGATCGTGCTCTGGGTCGTCTCGGTCATCGTCTTCATGATGATGAGCTTCACCGGCGATCCGGTCTTCATGGTCGTGCCTATCGACGCCACCGACGCGGAGATTGCACAGGCCCGCCGGATCCTCGGGCTCGACCAGTCACTCCTGGTTCAATACGTCAAGTTTCTCACCAGTATCTTCGAGGGCGACTTCGGACGCTCTTATGTCTTCCGTCAGCCCGCGCTCGAACTGATCCTCCAGCGCATGCCCGCCACCATTGAAATGGTGCTGGTTGCCATGGCGTTTGCCGTTATCGTTTCAATCCCGCTCGGTGTTTACGCTGGCGCACATCCCGACAGCCGGATCAGCAAGACGATCATGGCAGGTTCGCTCTTCGGAATATCCCTGCCCGGGTTCTGGGTCGGTATGATGCTGATCTATCTGTTAGCCGTTCAGTGGGGCTGGTTTCCCTCTTCTGGGCGTGGCGACACGGTGGAGGTTTTCGGCCTGCGGCTGAGCCTCCTGACCACCGATGGCTGGCATCACATTATCCTGCCTGCCTTCACGTTGTCTCTGGCCACCACGGCGATTATCCTGCGCATCACCCGCGCCGGGATGATGGAGGTAGGGCGGCAGGACTATATGAAATTCGCCCGCGCGAAAGGCGTCGCACCGCGTGACGTGCTCTTTCGCCATGGTCTGAAAAACTCCCTGATCCCCGTGGTGACGATCTTCGGGTTACAGATCGGCGACCTGATTGCCTTCGCGACCATCACGGAGACGATTTTCTCCTGGCCAGGCATGGGCAAGCTGCTGATTGATTCGATCTACCGTGCCGACCGGCCGGTGATCGTCGTCTATCTGATGCTGGTGGCCCTGATCTTCGTGGTCATCAACTTCCTGGTCGATCTGCTCTACACGCTGATCGATCCCCGCATCACGTTGAAATGAGGAACGTCATGCAGGGCTTTTTGAAATCCGAATTCTTTTTCAATTACCGGCGCAGCGCCTCGGCGATTATCGGCAGCGCGCTGATGCTGGTGTTTGCGGTCTATGTCGCTTTTGGGCCCTGGCTGGTGGCGCAGAATCCGCACGATATCGCTTCGCTTGAACTGCTGGATTCCTTCAAGCCGCCGGCCTGGCTGGAGGGGGGAGACCCGCGATACCTGCTCGGCACGGACGGGCAGGGCCGGGATATGCTGGCAAGCATCGTTTACGGCGCGCGCATCTCAGTGATGATCGGTGTCACAGCCATGCTCTGTTCCTGCCTGATCGGCACGTTGCTTGGTTTGCTTGCCGGTTTCTATCGTGGGGTCATAGATTCCTTCATCATGCGGGTTGCCGATATCCAGTTGTCTTTCCCCTCGATCCTGATTGCCCTCTTTCTGATGTCGGCGGTGGGAACCGGAATTGACAAGGTGCTGATTGCACTGACGGCGGTGGGCTGGGTGGTTTATGCCCGGACGGTGCGCGGCTCGACCTTGAGCGAGATCGAGAAGGAATATGTCCAGGCGGCGAGGGTCGCGGGGCTGCCTGACCGCAAGATCATCCTGAAGCATGTGCTGCCCAACGTTCTGACGCCCTTGATTGTCATCGCCACCATCCAGGTCGGCACCTTCGTTCTGATCGAGGCCTCGCTGAGCTTCCTGGGCGTTGGCGTACCCATCACCCAGCCTTCGCTGGGCCTGCTGGTGAAGAACGGCTTTGACGTGCTCTTCAGCGGTCTCTGGTGGACCTCGGCCTTTCCCGGACTGGCGATCATGATGCTGGTTTTCGGGATCAATCTCTTCGGCGATTTCCTGCGCGACGAACTGAATCCGAGGTTGAAATGAGCGCCGGGAAGCAAAGCCTGCTGGAGGTCCGCGATCTCAAGACGCGTTTCTATACCTTCGCCGGAGTGGTCAATGCGGTCGACGGTGTGAGCTTTACCGTGGGCCGGGGCGAGATCCTGGGTCTGGTCGGCGAGAGCGGCGGCGGTAAATCGGTGATCGGCTTTTCGATCCTCGGGCTGATTGACCCACCCGGAAAGGTGGACGACGGCGAGATCCTCTTCGACGGCACGGACCTGCGCCGGAAGTCCGAAAAGGAGCTGCAGAAAATCCGGGGCAAGGACATCGCCATGGTGTTTCAGGACCCCATGACCTCTCTCAATCCTCTGCAGACCGTTGGCGAGCAGATCGACGAGATGCTGAGGCTGCACAGCGACCTCGATGCCAGGGCGCGCCGGGCGCGCTGCATCGAAATGCTGACCGACGTGGGGATTTCGGAAGCCGATAAACGCCTGAACAACTATCCGCACCAGTTCTCGGGTGGTATGCGTCAGCGCGTTGTCATCGCCATCGCCATGATTGCCGGGCCCCTGTTGATCATTGCCGACGAACCCACCACGGCGCTCGACGTGACGATTCAGTCGCAGATCCTCAAACTGATGCGCCGGCAGGTACGCGAGCGCGATGCCTCCATGATTTTGATCACGCACGATCTGGCCGTGGTCTCGCAGATGGCAGACGAGATCGTCGTGCTTTACTGCGGCAAAATAGTCGAAAAAGGACCAAAGCAGGACCTGATCAGCAAACCGGCCCACCCCTATACCCAGGGTCTCCTGGGCTCAATCCCGAAACTGCATGGCCGTCAGGAGCGCCTGACCCAGATCCCCGGCACGGTGCCCGATGTGCGCAACCTGCCGAAGGGCTGTAATTTCCGGGAGCGTTGTCCTTTTGCACAGGCCCGCTGTGCGGAGGAGGAACCGGAGCAGATAAGCCTCGGCGCAGATCGTTCCGTTGCCTGTCATTTTCCGCTGGAACAGGAGCTTGAGCCATGACCGCGTTTCTGGAGGTCGAAAACCTGGAGCAGCGCTTCGACGTCAGCGGTGGCCCGCTCGACCGCCTGCGCTTTGAGAACGGTATGCCGACCATGGCGCGGCGCATCGTTCACGCGGTCAATGGGGTCAGCTTTTCCATTCAGCGCGGCGAGGTGCTTGGACTGGTCGGCGAGAGCGGCTGTGGAAAGTCCACCGTGGCTAAAACCATCGCGCGCATCTACCAACCGACCGGGGGCGCAATCCGGATCGAGGGTGAAGACGTCGCGCAATACGATTACCGCAAGATGCTGCCGGTGCGGCGCAAGGTCCAGATGATCTTCCAGGATCCCTTTGCCTCTCTCAATCCGCGCCAGCGGGTCAGGGATATCGTCATGGAGCCCATGATCCAGCACGCGGCGCCGGGCGATAAGACCATCGAGAAACGGGCCATGGAACTGCTTGCCCGGGTCGGGCTGCGTCCGGAGCACGCCGACCGCTATCCGCACCAGTTCTCCGGCGGTCAAAGGCAACGCATCGGGATTGCGCGCGCCTTGTCCGTCGGACCTCAACTGGTGATCGCCGACGAGCCGGTCTCCGCCCTGGACGTCTCGATCCAGGCGCAGATCCTGAACCTGATGATGGATCTGCGTGACGCGTTCGGTCTCTCCTATCTCTTCATCACCCACGACCTCTCGGTCGTGCGTCATATCAGCGACCGCATCGGTGTGATGTACCTCGGCTTCATGGTCGAGACCGCGCCGCGCGATAAGCTTTTCGAGGAGCCACTGCACCCCTACACCCGTGCTTTGCTGTCCGCTGCGCCGGCCATCGATCCGGATCCGGAAGCCGAAGAAGAGATCGAACTGACCGGCGAAGTTCCCAACGCCTTCGACCTGCCGAGCGGCTGTTGCTTCCGCACCCGCTGCCCCTTTGCCTTTGAGCGCTGCAGCCGTGAACGCCCTGTATTGAGAGAGGCAGCTTCGGGCCATCAGGTCGCCTGTCACCTGCTGGAGGAAGAGTCCTGATGCGCTATACGAGAATTGTACAGGCGCGTCTGCAGATGGATGATCCGCACAACTGCACAGATGTGAACGACACCCTGACGGTATTGGAAGCTCTCTACGACGCGCTGGTGCGCCGAGGCGAAACGGCGGGTTTCGCGCCCGCACTTGCCAGATCCTGGGAGGTATCGGAAGACTGCCGGGAGTGGCTCTTCCATCTGCGCGACGACGTGCAGTTTCATGACGGCACGGCGCTCGATGCGGAGGCGGTCATTGCGTCCTTGAAGCGCATGGCGCGGCCCGATATGGGCGTGACTCTCGGCGCGCCCGGTGTCTACTCGCAGTATCTGACCGCTGCCCAGTTCGAAGCAGCGACGCCGATCAGCGTCCGCATCCGGCTGGCCGAACCCATGGCCGATCTGCTCGATCTGCTGGTCTACGGTTACATCGTCGCGCCTTCGGTTCTGGATGGCCCCATGGCCCGGCCTTGCGGAACCGGCCCCTACATTTTTGAGTCTGCGGGTGAGGACTCTGTCTGGGCGCGGGCCAATCCCGGTCACTTCGGCGGCCCGCCGCGGCATGAGGGTATCGAGTGGCGCAAGCTTGCCGATGCGGCGGATCGCCTCGCGATCCTGGAGCGGGGCGAGGCCGAAGTCGCCAACGCCCTGGCCTTTGATGCCAAGCCGGAAGGAGCGACAGCGCAGACCTATCTCTCGCCAACCACCATCATCTATCTTTTCAATTCGGCTAAAGGCCCGCTGCGGGACGGGCGTATCCGCCGGGCGCTGAACCTGGCGCTGGACCGTGAAGCCCTGGTGGCCGATGTGCTGGGCGGTGCCGGTGCACCGCTGCAGGGATTTCTCAGTCCCGCCCACAAGGGCTACCTGCCCGAAGAACAAAAAGCGCCGCGCCCGGATGAAGCACGGAAACTTCTGCGGGAAGCGGGTGTGGAAGAGGGTTTGACCTTAAATGTTGATTGTCCGACCAGCCTACCCAACGAGGCCCAGGCACTCACTTCGGCCGTGGCGGCGCAGCTCACAGCGTTTGGCGTGACCCTGAACGTCCGCGTTCACGAAAACCGCGAAGCCTATGCCCATCGGGTCCGTCGCAGCGAGATTGCCGATATGTGCGTCTTCGATTCCAGCCCCTTGAGTACGTTCCGGGTGCTCTGTGAAAAGATCGATTCCCGGGTGCAGGGCTCCTGGTGGCTGGGCTATGCCAATCCTGAGGTTGAGGCACTGATCAATAAGGCGCGGGTCACCGGCGATGACATGGCGCGCGAAAAGATCTTCCAGGACTGCCATCGTCTCTTGCGGGACGATCCTCCGTGGCTTTTCGTCTACAATCATCTGCGCAGGGTCGCGCTCCGAGGGTCACATCCGGATTGGCGGATGCGCCGGGACGGTGTGTTGGACGTGCGATCCTTACCTCACTTTGGAGGAAGCGCAGATGGCTGACCTGATCGTTCACGGCGGTGTCGTGATCCCCATGGATCCGGCCCGCAGGATCATAGACGACGGAGCGGTGGTGATCACCGGTGACCGCGTGGCCGCCGTCGGGTCGACAGAAGAAATTCTTGCAACGCACGACGCGCCACGGAAAATCGACGCGGCGCGCAAGCTCGTCTTGCCCGGGTTGATAGATGTTCACGCCCATGCCGGTCATGGACTGATCAAGTCCATGGGCGCAAACACGCCCGGTGCCTGGGAAGCGCTCTGCGGACGGGTCTATACAACGGGCTCGACACCCGCGTTCTGGCGTGCGGAAGCCGAACTGGCGGCGCTGGAGCGGCTGCGCTTCGGGGTGACCTGTGGTGTTTCGCTGCTGGGTGGCGGCGACACCGTCATGCGCTCCGATGATCCGGTTCACGCGGCGGCCCATTGCGAGGGTGTGCTCTCCGTTGGTGTCCGGAGCGTCCTGGCCATCGGTCCGACGCGTCCGCCCCATCCACGAACCTATGCGGACTGGGAGGGTGAAACCCGCCACGACAAACAGATCGACTTCGAAACGCAGCTCGCCACGTCCGCGCAGGTGGTCGCGGACTGGCATCAGACACACAGCGGGCGGATCTCCGTCGCGTTGCTGACCCCGGTGTTGCGCAACGAACACCTCGCGGAACTTGGCCCGGCGCTGATGGAAGAAGCCATGGCGCAGACCCGCCGGGTCCGGCAGCTCTCGCGCGATAGCGGCACGATCTTTACCCAGGACGGCCACTGGCGGGGTTCGATCGAACGCGCGCAGCAGATGGGCATTCTTGGCCCCGATGCGCTGCTGAGTCACTGCATTGATATCAGCGAGGCGGAGATCGCGCTCTGTGCGGAGACAGACACTAAAATCGCCCATAACCCCAGCGCTATCGCCTCGGTCATGGGCCGTTGCCCCGCGACCGAATTGATGGAGGCCGGGGTGACCGTCGCGCTGGGATCGGACGCCACGGCGCCGGATCGCTCGTCGGATATGTTCCGCCACATGCAACAATGCATGCATTATCACCGCACGCACTTCCGCGACCCGGATGTTTTGCCGCCGGGGCAGGTGCTGGCCATGGCGACCATCGATGCCGCCCGTGCGCTGGGCATGGAGCAGGAGATCGGTTCTTTGGAACCCGGCAAGAAGGCGGATCTTCTGCTGCTCGATCTGGCCCGTCCGCATCTTTACCCGCTGAACATGCCAGCCTATCGTGCGGTCTGCTTCGCGAACGGCAATGACGTTCATACGGTGATCGTCAATGGTGAAGTGGTTCTGGAAAACCGGCGGGCCGTGAAGGTCGATGAAACCGCCGTTCTGGAGGCTGCGCAGCTGGAGTGCGAGCGGATGATCGCGCGCAACGATGCAGCGGATCTGCTGGGCATGCCGGAAGATTTTTTCGGCCCGGCGCGGCACGGACAGATGCAGGGGTAGGGGATAGGGAATGAGTAACGGAACTTCGGGACAGACACTCTTTGTGATCAATCCCAACTCCTCGACTAAAGTCACCGAGGGGATCGACGCGGCGATGGAGCCTCTGCGTCAAACCACATCACTGGCCATCGCCTGCCGCACGCTCGCGGAGGGACCGCCGGGGATCGAAAGCCAGCGGGACGCGGACGGTGTCATCGCGCCCTTGTTGGCGCACTGTCTTGCTCTGGAAGACAGCGCCGCGGGTTACGTGGTCGCCTGTTTCGGCGATCCCGGCCTGCATGCGCTGCGCGACGCCACCCGCAAGCCAGTTCTGGGCATCGCCGAGTCTGCGGTCCTGACCGCCATGAGCCTGGGACAGCGCTTCGGCGTGATCTCGATCCTGGCCCCGTCGGTTCCGCGCCATATGCGTACTTTCGGTGCCATGGGGGTGATGAACCGCCTGGCGGGGGACCTGCCGCTCGGGCTTGGCGTGGCCGCGCTTTCCGATGCGACACGCACGCTCACCCGCATGATCGACGTCGGCCGGACGCTGCGGGACAACCACGGCGCGGATGTCCTGATTATGGGCTGTGCAGGCATGGCCGGTTATAGGGACATATTAGAAAAGGAAACCGGCCTGCCGGTGGTCGAACCCTCTCAGGCCGCGGCCGCTATGGCGCTGGGCCAGATTGCATTGGGTTGGTCTCACCGTTCCGGACAAGATGAGGAAGCAAGGTAATGCCAGAGTTAGAGAAAGCGGCCTTCACGGAAGCTGCGCGCGGCGTCTATGTGATCGCGCCCACGCCCTTCACCGCGGAGGGGGCGCTGGATATGGAGAGCACCGACCGCATGGTGGACTTTTTCCTGGAGAAGGGAACGGACGGTCTGACCGTGCTCGGCATGATGGGCGAGGCGCCAAAGCTGACCCTGGAGGAATCGCAAGCCTTTGTGCAGCGGGTGCTGGCGCGGGTCCAGGGCAGGGTGCCGGTCATCGTCGGCGTCTCTGCCGCCGGCTTTGCCCAGATGGGCGCGCTCAGCGAGATGGTCATGGGCGACGGCGCCAGCGGAGTCATGATCGCACCGCCCTCGAGCCTGAAGTCCGACGAGCAGATCGTGAACTACTACCGCATGGCCGCCGAGACGGCGGGGGAGAAAACGCCCTTCGTGCTCCAGGATTTTCCGCTGGTCACCAACGTCTTTGTTCCGGTTTCCGTGATCCTGAAGATCGTAGAAGAACTGCCGAACTGCGTCTGCCTGAAGCACGAGGACTGGCCGGGTCTTACGAAAATCTCCGCTCTGCGGGCCGCCAGTGATGGCGGCGCCCGGCGCATCTCGATCCTCTGCGGCAACGGCGGGCTTTTCTTACCGGAAGAGCTGGCGCGTGGGGCGGACGGTGCCATGACCGGCTTCGCCTATCCGGAGATGATGATCGAGATCTGCCGCCTGCATGCCGCCGGAGAGACCGAGCGCGCCCGCGACGTCTTCGACGCCTACCTGCCGCTGGTGCGCTACGAGCAGCAGCCGGGTCTTGGCCTGGCATTGCGCAAGTATACCTTGGCGAAGCGTGGTATCATCGCCCAGTCCAAGCTGCGGCGTCCCGGACCAAGCCTGAGCGCCACGGACATTGCGGAGCTGGAAAAACTGATTGAGCGCCAGACGGCCCGCTTGCAGGCGTTGAACTGACAGCATCTACAAGTGACGGGAACGACTTTAAGAGACGGAGACTGTGGGAATGACTGAATTCGATCTGGCCGTGCGTGGCGGCACGGTGGTGACGGCCGCCTCGAAGATGATCTGCGATGTCGGCATCAAGGACGGCGAAATCGTCGCCCTTGCCAAGCAGCTCGGCCCCGCCGCCAAGGACATCGACGCGGCGGGCAAGCTCGTTCTGCCCGGCGGCATTGAGGGTCATTGCCATATCGAGCAGAAATCCTCCTCCGGCCTGATGACCTCCGATGACTTCAAGAGCGCGACCATCTCGGCGGCCTTCGGCGGCAACACGACGGTGATTCCCTTTGCCGCGCAGCACCGGGGCGACTCCCTGCGCAAGACCGTGGAGGACTACCACGCCTGCGCCGCGCCCAAATCCGTCATCGACTACGCCTACCACCTGATCGTCTCCGACCCGACGCCCGAAGTGCTTGGGCAGGAACTGCCCGCCCTGATCAAGGACGGCTTTACCTCTTTCAAGGTCTACATGACTTACGACGCGCTGCGGCTCGACGACCGGCAGATGCTGGAGGTGCTCTCGACCGCCCGGCGGGAAGGAGCGCTGGTCATGGTCCACGCGGAAAATCACGAGATGATCCGCTGGTTGACCGAGAAGCTGGTCGACAAGAACAATGTTGCGCCCAAGTATCACGCGGTCAGCCACAGCCGCCTGGGCGAGAGCGAAGCCACGCACCGGGCTATTGCACTCGCGCAGCTGGTCGATACGCCGCTTCTAATCGTGCATGTCTCGTCGGAAGAGGCGACCTCCGAGATCCGCAAGGCGCAGGACCAGGGGCTTAAGATTTACGGCGAGACCTGTCCGCAGTATCTCTTCCTCACCGTCGAAGATCTGGATAAGCAGGGCATGGAGGGCGCGAAGTTCTGCTGCAGTCCGCCGCCGCGCGACGTTCAGGCGCAGGAAGCGGTCTGGCGCGGCCTGCAGAACGGCACTTTCCAGGTTTTTTCCTCAGACCATTCGCCCTACAGCTTCGATGAAAAGGGAAAACTCAGCGCCGGCCCGAACCCGCCTTTCCCGAAGATCGCCAACGGCGTGCCCGGGATCGAGCTGCGCATGCCTCTGCTGTTTTCAGAAGGTGTGCGCAAAGGCCGGATCGATATCCATAAGTTCGTGGAGGTGACCTCGACGAACGTCGCCCGGCTATACGGCCTCTTCCCGCGCAAGGGGACCATTGCCATCGGCGCCGACGCGGACCTCGCCATCTGGGATCCGGACCTGGAGCGTACGGTGCGCTATGAGGATCTGCACGATCTCGCCGGTTACACGCCCTATGAAGGCAAGAAGATCACCGGCTGGCCCACGACCGTGATCAACCGCGGGCGCATCGTCGTCAGCGAAAACACTCTGCAGGTCGAGCCGGGGTCCGGGGAGTTTCTGGCGCGCGAAAGTTCCGAGTTCGCTGCGCCGCTCGGAAAGCTTGCGCCCGAGACCGATCCGGCCCGGAACTTCGGTGCCCAGATTCTATAATATAGAGTCTATAGGCGGGCTTGGTCTTGCTTCAGACGTGGTGAAAGCCGAACTTCTGCAGCAGTTCCGTTAGGATCTTCCCGGCCTGCACCCGGTGGGCGGTGTGGAGTGAGCGGGCGCGTTCCGGATCGCGCGCGCGGATCGCCCGCAGTACATTCCGGTGGTCGTCATTCGACTTGGTCGGGCTGGGCCTGAGATAGAGAGTTAGCGACCGGACCCGGCGGACCTGATCGTTGTACATCTCCACGATGCTTGCGATACGGGAGTTACCGCCCAGGCGAATCAGTTCGTTGTGAAAGACCTCATCGGCGATGGCCCAGGCCTCGCGCTCGTCCAGTTCCAGCGCCTTATCCATATTGGCGATGGCGTGCTCCGCGGTCGCGAAGTCTTCGTCCGTCAGTTCTTTCTTTGCCGCCAGCTCGGCGGACAAGCCCTCAAGTTCGGTGAGGATCTGATAGATCTCGGTCATGTCTTCTGTGGAGAGGGCGAGAATTTTGACGCCGCGCCGCGGTTTGACCTCCAGCAGGCCCTGCGCCTCCAGGATCAGGGTGGCCTCGCGGATCGGCGTGCGCGACATGCCCAGGCGCTTGGCGAGTTCGCTTTCCAGATGGCTCGAGCCCGCCGGAAGCTTGTTCTCAAGAATGAGTTTCTTGATGATTTCAATGGCGACCTGGGTGCTCGACTTGCCCCGCGCGTCGCGTCCCAGACCAGGTCCAATGTCTGTTTCGATACTCATTCCGTCCCCAATCTCCCGGCTTCTTTTGGCCGTTGCCTCTGCGGTCTCTCCGGCGTCAACTCTACAGCTGCAATTGCCGGTTTCAGTTGCCACTGATTGCCCGTCAACGATGCGCCCGCCAGCGTAAGTCTGCAAGATTTTCCGCGATAATGCGGCTTGTCCCGGTCCGTTTCCGCAGATGCCCCGCCCTGAACAAGGCGCGAATCTCCGATCCTGTCTCTTGAAAATCCAGTCCGTTTCGCGGCTGGTCGGGAAAAGGATGTGTTCTGCGGAAGGGCCGATTTTGGCTCTAATCCACTGATCGCACAGCGCTCTTTCGTAGCTCCTCTCTCCTGAAAGCCTTCTTTACAGCTTCGCTTGGCAACTTCCGTGCCATTGCATCACTTAGTAACCTCATTTAACGCGTTTGACAATAAATACATCAATGCATACATTAAATTATACAAAAAAATACCTGCTTACTCGGAGGAAAACATGAGACGCACTTTTTTAAAGCTGGGCACTGCGGCTGCCGTCCTGATGGCGATGGGCTCGGCCGTTCAGGCCCAGGAATATCCCTTCCGTGACATTACGACCGCCGTTGTATGGGGCGCCGGTGGTGGTACGGACTCCATCAACCGCATGATCATGGCCGAGATGGAAAAGCATCTGCCGGTCGGCATCAGCGTGACCAACCAGACCGGCGGCGTTGCCGGTTCCAACGGCATGGTCTACGTCATGAACCAGCCGGACGACGGCTACACCCTGGTCGGACTGTCTGAGTCCAACGTGACCGCAGCTGTACAGGGCGGTTGGGACAAGAAATTCGAATTCTGGCATCCCTTTATTGTCGGCGGTTCTCCGGACCTGATTTCGGTTCCCGCCAATTCTCCTTACAACACGCTTCAGGAACTGGTTGACGCCGCCAAGGCCGCGCCGGGCACCATCCCTGCCGCGGCTTCGGGTTCCGGTTCCATTCATCACCTGAACCTGCTCGCGATCGAAAACGGCTCGGGCAGCAAGTTCAAGTTCGTGCCTTACAAAGGCTCCGCACCGGGTCAGGAAGCTGCGATTGCCGGTGAAGTTGCCCTGGTGGTGACCTCGCTTGCCGAGCAGGCGCCGCTGATCAAGGGCGGTCAGTTGAAGCCGCTTGCGATGCTGACGCCGGATGCTGCGACCTTCGAAGGTAAGGAAATTCCGTCGGCTTTTTCAATGTACGACGGCCTCGACAAATACCTTCCCCTGAAGCAGGCCATTGGCTTTGCCGTTCATGCCTCGGCATCGGACGACGTGAAAGCCAAGCTGACCGCGGCTTTTGACAAAGCCATCGCGTCTGACGTCGTTGCCGAGTGGGCGAAAGCCAACAACTACGATGTCTCCGGTCAGTCGGGTGCCGAAGCCTCGGCGATCTTCTCCAAGCTGGAGAGCACCTTTGCCTGGACCCTTTGGGACCTCAAGGCGGCAAAAGTCGACCCCGCCACGCTGGGTATTGCGAAGCCGTAAGGCGCCTTTAGCGACGACGTCTCGATAGAGAAATGCAGGCCGGTGTCCGGTCTGTGATCCCCTTCCATCCGGAAGCATCACAGACCGGTATCGGCCTGCAGATCGCGTTCGAAAGCAAGAGTAATGGACGATAAAGCGGTTCTCCGCGCGCGCGACTTCTGGACCGCGCTTGTGCTCCTGGCGGTCAGCATCTTCTTCCTGATCCAGACCACGGAGATTCCTTTTCTCGATAGTAAGGCTGCCGGGGTTGATTCGGCCGAGTGGTATAACTCGGCGGCGCTGGTGCCCTTCGGCATTTTTGGTTCGCTTTTCCTGCTCTCCCTGGTGCTCCTGTCCATTGCCATCCGTGACGGTGGGGCCGGGCGCGCGCTGAGCGCTGCCGGTGTCGGGCTCGACATGGACGAGCTCAAACGTCTGTCGGCCATTGCCGTCATTCTCTTTTGCTACATCTTCGGTCTGGTTCCGCGGGTCGACTTCATTATCAGTTCCGCGCTGATGATCACCTGTCTCATTTGGGGCTTTCACGGCGGTTCGAGGGCCGCAATGTTGACCAGCAGCATCGCGATCGCGCTGCCTGCTCTTTATGCCTCGGTCATGCATTTCGGCCGGGATCAGTGGTCGAAACCGCTGGATGACGACTGGGTGACGCTCGCCGCCTTTATCGTCCTGACAGTGGTCATGTTCTGGCATGCGCGGCGCGATCGGGAGGGTAAAACGGTGCTCCGCATCACGCCCGCCGTTGCGATCGTCTGTCCCCTGATCCTGGTGCTGGCGATGGCCTTCGGATTTCGCCAAAACGTGCCGAACCGCACGGGCCTCGTCTTCAAGCAGATCGAATATCACTACTACGTGACGGTGAAGCCGTTGTTCCAGGGGAAGTAACAATGGAATTCGTCCTCACGCAGCTCTCGGGCTTTTCCACTTCGCTTGCCGCCCTGGTCCTGGATCCGGTTACCTATTTCTACCTCATCCCTTCGGTCTTCCTGGGGATCGTGTTCGGTGCCTTGCCCGGGCTGACCGCAACGCTCGCGGTGACCATTCTCACCGGCTTTTTCGGCAATAAGTTTCCCCTCGACCAGGCGCTGATTGCCCTGATCGGCGCCTACGTGGGCGCGATTTACGGCGGTTCCTATCCCTCCATCCTGCTCAACATTCCCGGCACGGCCGCCTCCGCCGCGACGGCGATGGACGGCTACCCGCTGACCAAGCAGGGCAAGGGCGGGCAGGCGCTCGGACTTACGACAACCGCCTCCTTTATCGGCACGCTCTTCGGCACCTTCTGCCTGCTGATCTTCGTGTGGGTCCTGCTCGCGGTCTCGAAAAATATCGCCTCACCGGAAAAAGCGCTGCTCGCGCTCTTCGGTATCGTTCTCTCCGGCACCCTGATGTCGAAGGATCTTGTTATCAAGGGCTGGATTTCGGGACTGATCGGTCTGGCCATGGCCATGGTCGGGCTGGACCCCCTGCTGTCCGAAGAACGCTACGTCTTCGGATGGTCCTACCTTCTCTCCGGCTTTCAGGTGGTCCCGGTTCTGATGGGCGCCTTTGCCATTCCACAGATCATGGAGGGCGCGCGTCACGCCATCATGGTTGGCAAGACACCCAAGGTCGGGCGCATCCTGCCTGAAATCGGCGAGGTGATCCGGCGCATGCCCAGCATCCTGCGCTCCGGCGGGATCGGCACCGGGGTCGGGGCGCTGCCCGGTGTCGGCGAGGATGTGGCCGGCTGGGTCTCCTACGGTGTCGGCAAAGCCGCCTCCAAGGAAGGACACAAGTTCGGTCAGGGCTCAAAGGACGGCCTGATCAGCGCCGAGGCCGCAAATAACGCGGCCATCGGCGGTGCGCTGATCCCGCTTCTGGTTCTGGGCATCCCTGGCTCGCCGCCTGCCGCGGCGCTGTTGGGCGCGCTGAAGATCAACAACGTCATTCCCGGACCGACCATAGACCCGGCGCTGATCCTGCACGTGGTGGCTATTCTTGTGCTGGCGTCCCTGACCATGCTGCTGATGGGGCTCTTTACCGCCCGCGTTTTCATCATGGTGCTGCGGATTCCACAAACCCTGTTCCTGCCGGTGGTGATGGTTCTGACCACGATCGGTTCCTTCTCGGTCGGCGGCGGCATCAATGACCTCTTCCTGATGATCGGCGTCGGCTTCGTCGCCTACGCGATGAACCGGATGCACTATCCTATTGCGCCGCTGGTCATCGGCGTCATTCTGGGCGGTCTCTTCGACGAGACCTTCCGGCGCTCTCTGCTGATTTCCGACGGCGACCTCTCGGTTTTCGTCTCCCGGCCCGGCGCGGCGATCCTCCTGTTGCTGAATGTGGCGCTGATTCTGAGCCAGATTCCAGCCGTCAAACGTCTCGGCGCGCGGCTGAAACCCGGCACCTCATAGCGCCCCTAAGCCCCGGCTGAGACGGGCCCGTGCAGCTCGCGTGAGCGTGCGTTGACATTTACTTTCGATTGCAGATTAATGCCGCCCGGTATTTTTCTTCTGAAAGGCACGACAGACATGGCATCCACGAAGCCCATCGCAGGCGGCGCAATTCCCACCCTTACATTCCCCAAGGTCGGCGGCGGCAGCCTGAGCATCGGCGGCCCGCGGGATGCCTGGACGCTGTTCGTGGTTTACCGGGGCAAGCATTGCGGACGCTGCAAAAAGTACCTCGGCATTCTGGAGAACATGAAAGGCGAGTGGGAGGCTGCGGGCTTTGAAATTGTCGTGGTCTCGGCGGATACCGAAGAGAAAGCCAAGGCGGACGTCGCGGAATTCGGCTGGAGCTTTGACGTTGGTTATGGGCTGACCGAAGCGCAGATGAGCGAACTCGGTCTCTACATTTCTGACCCGCTTTCGCCCTCCGAGACCGATCGCCGCTTTGCGGAACCCGGTATCTTCTGCATCCGTCCGGACGGCACCAATCAGATCGTCGCCATCTCCAACGGTCCCGCGGCGCGCCCGGAACTTGCGGAGCTCCTGGACGGCATGATCTTCAATATCAAGAACGAACGCCCGGCGCGCGGAATGGTCGACGCCGCGTAAGGCGCTGACACGCCGGGCGCGGGAATAAGAACGCGGTCGTTCACGGGAAGAACAACCGCGTTTTTCGTGCAAGAGTTTTCAGCCCGGACTGACTGGGAAACGCCGATCTTCTTGAGCCGTATTTGCAAGCACTGCCAGGCAGATCTCCATCAAGCGAACCTCAGCAGTTGGTCGCGGCGGCAACACCAACCAGCGCAATTTCCCTGTCTTGTGATTGGGTCACGCCCGCCGCGCCGATGCCGCCGATAATGCGTTCGCCTTGCAGAATGACTTCACCGCCCTCGGCGGCATGCACATGAAGGTCGGTAAATCCGAGTATCGCATTTCGTCCCTTTCCAAGCGCATCCGAGAAAACTTTTGTCGAGCGTTTGGTCATGGCTGCCGACGAGGCTTTGGCGATTGCGAAGTCGGGACTCGCTCTGTGCGCATGATCCATCCGGCTCAATGCGACCAGCTGTCCGGCGGTGTCGACCACCGCGACGCTCACGGTCCAACCCTTCGAGCGTGCGTGGTCCACGGCCGCCGTCAAAGCCGTCATTGCGCAGCTCTGCGCGATGTTCGGGCCATAGGACAACGGGAGCGTAATCGCAATCGGCACAGCCTGCCCGGAGGTTTCGGTTGCGGCTACTTTGTCGGAGAGCGTTAGGGCGGAGAGCGATGCGGCAAATAGCGAAGCGCTCACGAGTCTGATAGGCCAGGTGCGCTTACTATTATTAACCAGCGTTATGGTCATGATTTTTCTAAACTCCATATAGATCAATTTCTAAACAAACATCTCACCTCCATTATTCCTGGTCCAATTCTATGATATGATGGTTTTATAAGCTCTTCTTATCGGATAAATCCATGGATTTACGTGCCCTGGAATGTGTTGTCGCCTTGGCAGATGAGGCGCATTTTGGCCGAGCGGCAATGCGCCTGAACCTGTCACAGCCTGCCCTCAGCCAACGTATCTCGGCGCTCGAGGACGAGATCGGCCATGCGCTTTTTGTCCGCGTGCGGGGGCCAATACATCCAACCGAGGCAGGTGCGGCCTTTATACGCCGGGCGCGCGTCGCCATTGCCAATGCCGAAGCGGCCAAAAGTGATGCAAAGCTCGCGGCGACAGGCTCGATCGGGCGATTGCGCATTGGGTTTACTCAGATCGTTCTCTATCGAAATTTTCCCGAACTGCTTCGACGCTTCAGAGAACGCTTTCCGGACATCGAGACGATACTCTCCGAGCTCTACTCGCCTGCGCAGGAACAGGCTTTGATGGACGGCCGTCTTGATATCGGTTTCGTACACCCGCCCTTGGTTTTCAAAGACCTCAAGGTCCAAACGCTGGATCAGATCCCGCTCGTAATGGCGATGCCGTCGGACTGGCCGCAGGCGAAGCAGTCCAGTATTCGACTCGCCGACAGTGCCGACATGCCGTTCCTCATGGCGCCGAGAGAGATCGGACCGGTATTCCATGATGGTATCGTCGCTGCTTGCAGACAGGCAGGATTCAACCCGAACGTCGTTCAGGAGGCGGCCCCTATGTCCATGCTTATCGGCCTTGCGTCCGCCGGACTGGGGGCTGGCTTCGTATGTGAATGTCTATCCGTGGTTCAGCGCCCGGGCGTATCTTTCTTGCCCGTCGAAGACAAGCTGCCGACAATGCCGGTCGCCATGGCGTGGCGCCGCGACAATCCAAACCCTGCCGTGAAGCACTTTTTGGAGACGGCGGTTGAAACTGACTTCGAGGCGGCGTAGCGGCCATCCTCGGCAAACTGTTTGCTTGTGACTGTTTCCGGACCCTTGTGGCGCAGACCTTCCCGCTGAGCGGACCCCGGAAGGACGCTTGATCAGACGGCACCGGGGCGTGCCATAAGGGAATGACCGTCCTGCCTGGGCCGCAGAGACCGTCCGTACGCTAAACCGGAACCGTATCCCGGCCTTCACCACCGAACCTGGTGGCGGCGAAACCGATGATCAGGCCGGCGATGGCGCCTTGCAGGGTGAACCAGAAGGGTGAAGACATCAGGCTCTCTGCACCGAACGCGGCGGTAAACACCTGCGCCAAATTATCGTATGCGAAGAAGGTCAGAACAAAGTTCATCCAGGCGCCCATGAAGGGCGCGCGGAACCACCAGGGCATGGGCAGTTTCAGGATCGGGTGCCAGGTGAAGACACCGAAGATACCGATAATCGCCCCTAACGTGGTGTACCAGAGCAGAAAGCCCCAGCGCAGCAGCGGGGCTGCATCGGGCACGAGATTTGGAAGCATAAAAAACCCGGCAAGACCGATGATGAAACCGACTGTCTTGCCAATGGCGATCCGCGTAATGAGAGAAGGGTTTTCAAACATCGAACACTCCTGACGTGACGACAAGGTGTTATCGCTGCGCACTTTACTCTGTGCGGTTGAGGCCCCCCGCGAAGCTTACTATTGCGCGTTTCCGACCCTGTTGCCTTGATTTCGATCAGTCATGAAGCCGTCGGGAAAGTCGCGGGTGTTTTTCGCTCTTCCGTGAGCTTTCTCTGGTGCTGGTCGCGTTTCGCGCTAGCATGCACCGATGCCTGATCTCTTTTCCCTCATTTTCATAGCGCTGACCTTTCTGCTGGCCGGGACGGTCAAGGGCGTGATCGGGATGGGATTGCCCTCCGTATCGCTGGCGTTGCTGACGGCATCTCTGGGTCTGCCGCAGGCGATGGCGCTGCTGATCGTGCCGTCCTTCGTGACCAATGTTTGGCAGGCGGTCACGGGTGGCAATGCCTTGCGCATTCTCAAGCGGATCTGGCTCTTTCTGGTGATGGCGTCGGTGACGGTCTGGCTGGGGGCGGCGGCTCTGACCCGCGTCAATCTGGATCTGCTCTCGGCCTTGTTGGGTGTTCTGCTTGTTCTCTATGCCGTGTTGGGCATGAGCGGCGCACGCTTTTCCATGCCGCGGCGCCAGGAAGTCTGGGCCGGACCTTTGCTGGGGGGCGTGAATGGTGTGCTGACCGGAATGACCGGGTCTTTCGTCGTGCCGGGGGTGATTTTTCTGCAGGCCATCGGGCTGCCCCGGGACATGCTGATCCAGTCCATGGGGATGCTCTTTACCATCTCCACCCTGGCGCTTGCGATTTCGCTCAAGGGAAACGGCCTGCTGACGGCTGAGCTCAGCGGTATCTCGGCGGTCGCTGTCGTGCCGGCCCTGATCGGGATGGTCCTGGGGCAGCGTCTGCGGCGGCGCCTGTCCGAAACAGTCTTTCGCCGCGTCTTCTTTGTCGCGCTGCTGTTGCTCGGGCTCTACATCATTGCCGACGCGGTCTGGTAGGCAGGCGGTAAGGGCGGATGCGAAACGGCCAGCCTTGCGAGCTGGGGCAAGGCCGGCCGTATAGAGCCTGGAGAGGGTCTAGGAAGAAGCTTTCTTGCTCTTCACCAGCCGGGCCAGGAAGATCAGCAGACAGGCGCCTGCCGTCGCGGCCAGGAGCTTGGGAATCAAGCCGAAAATACCGACGCCCAGGAGGGGCAGGATGAAGCCTGCGGCCAGACCGCCCGCGATGCCAAGCAGGATGTTGGCAATCAGGCCCATCTCCGACTTCATGAGTTTCTCCGCGGCAAAGCCCGCAATGCCACCGATAATAATTGAACCAATAAGTTCACCGATCATAATTCTTGTCTCCGTGTGAATAGGTTTTGCTTTATCCCGGGGTCTTGCACTGGGCCATGAGCCGCGCGCTATCCCCGCAAGATTTAGATTTTTACTCTGATCATCCTGATGCCGATTTTTTCTATCCTGATCCTCTGAATTCAATTGCCTGATGCCGGCCGCCAAGGCCCGATTGGACGAGCCCGGCTAGCCAAGAATGCAGTGCTTTGCGAAGTCCGTCGCTTCGTTCGCTGTCCAGTCGCCCTTGGGCTTGTCTTTCATGTCTGCACACCATTCCTCGCTGCCGACTTCCGGTGAACAGGCGGCGGTCAAAGCGCCGGCAATCAGAACAACGGCAAAGGTCAGGCGGTTCGTTGTTTTCATGGTCTTCCTCGTGTGTCGTCGATCGACTCTCTTTGGTTCAAAATAAGTCGATCTTTTTTCATTTACCTGCGCTGGATGAATCGCTTTCGGAGTTGATTCGACCAAAAGTAAGTGTTTCGATCCGGCGTCATAGACTTAGGACGTCGTCGCAAAGTCAGGATAGTCCAACGCTGCATCACTGCCTGTTCGTATTAACCCGTAGAGCCTCGCAGCCGGTCGTTTCACGCGCAGAAAGGCGGGGAGCCAGACTCTTATGTGCTCAGACCCAGGCGTTCAGGCGCATTCCAGCATCAAGTCTGTGGGAATTGGGTGTCATCGACCTCTGCCGCGATGATGCTGATGCCGCGAAAGAAGCGGGCAATGCGCCGCTTCCAAGATCTGATGCAGAGGAGGGTAATCTGCCCGAAAACGTCAGCGCTGTTTACGAGAGTTCCGGGTCATACACGTAGCCCAGACCCCGGACCGTGCGAATGATCGTTGGTTTCTCGGGGTTTTTCTCAATCTTACGCCGCAGCCGGGAAATCCGGATATCGATGCTTCTGTCGAAAGGGTCCCATGAACGGTCATGAGCCTGCTCCAAAATCTGGTCACGGTTCAGGACCCGGCCTTTGTTCCGGGCGAAGGCTTTCAGGAGATTGAACTCCATGGCCGTCAAGGGCAGTTCGCTGCCGTCGCCGGCGATCATCTTCGCGGCCTGGATATCCAGGACGTAATCTCCAAATTGCGCCGTGTCGATTTTGGCCGGGCTCTCCTGCTTTACATTCCCCTGACCTCTGCGCCGCAGAACGGCCTTTATGCGGGCTTCCAGTTCGCGCAGATCGACCGGTTTGCCCAGATAGTCGTCCGCGCCCATCTCCAGGCCGATAATGCGGTCGACGACTTCTCCGGCGGCGGTCAGCATGATCACCGGAATCTGGCTCTCGACGCGCAGGGACCTGAGCGCCGCTAAACCGTCCTCACCGGGCATATTGATGTCCAGGATGATCAGGTCGCTTCCGCCGCGCGTCAGCACAGAGCGAAGCTCCTGCGCATTGGCCGCTGTCGTCACGGCAAAACCGCGCTTGCCGAGGTATTCCTGGAGCATTTCGCGAACGTCCTGTTCGTCGTCGCACACCAGAATCCGTGTCGTCTTGTCGTCCATTTACCTGTCTTCTTTCACATCGCCCAGAATGCCGAAAACGAGTTTGCGCAGCTCGTCCGGCGAGACCGGCTTTTCCAGGAAGGGCCGGTCGAGTTCCTCCAAAAGCGCTTGGGACGCCTTTCCCATCGTATCCCCTGTGATGAAGGCGCAACGCCCGAGCAAATAGGGGAAATCCGCCTCCAGTGCATTGTAGAGGCCGCGTCCGTCAATCTCAGGCATATTGAGGTCGCTGAGAAGGACGTCGTAGCGACGATGCTTCAAACAGGTAATGGCCTCATGCCCGGAGTTGGCAATTGTGACTCCGAAACCCTCGTTTGAGAGAACCTCCGCGACAAACTCCGCAACGTCGGCCTCGTCGTCGACCACCAGGACTCTCTTCGCGGCGGTCTCATCCCTGTGAAGGACTTCTTTCTGCCCTGCGTCGTTCTGATCCTTCGCGAGCGGCAGCCTGATGGAAAAGCGGCTGCCCTGTCCGGCCTGCGGGTCAAGCCGGATCTGTCCGCCGTGAGAGTGGATAATGCGATGGCAAAAGGCGAGGCCGATTCCCGTGCCGTCGCCGACGCTCTTGGTCGTAAAGAAGGGTTCGAAAATGCGCGCCCTAATGTTTTCTCGAATGCCCGGTCCGTTGTCCGCGATCACGATCTCGAGGAAGTTGCCGGAACTCTCGACAGTCGAAGAAACCTCGACACGGTCGCCGATCCCCGATGCACTGATTGCCTGTCCCGCATTGATAATCAGGTTGATGACCACCTGGGTGATCTGGTCCGCATCGGCGAGGATCTCCGGCAGATCCTCCGGCAGCTGCGAGAGGATCTCCACCCCATCCTGTTGTTGCCCGAAGCCCGCGACGTCGATCGCGGTGGCGAGCACGGCGTAAATGTTCACCGGCTCCATCTTGGTCGGCTGTTGCCGTGCCATGGCCAGGAAGGTCTTCACGATCTTGGCGCTGCGCTCGGCGGCATTACTGATCTTGTCGATCCGGCGCAGGATATCCGCGTCATTGGTCTCCTCCCGCAGCATCAGGGAGTGCCCCACGACGATGGAGAGCGGATTGTTGAGTTCATGCGCCACGCCGGCCAGCAGTTCGCCCAGTGCCGACATCTTCTCGTTCTGAAACAGCATGTCCCGCTGTTTGGAGAGCTCGTCCTGCAGTGCCAGTTCATCGGTCAGATCGCGGGTGCTGGAGACGATGACCTCCTCGCCGTTGAAGGTGATCAGCCGCGCGGAGACGGCGCCGGGAAAGACCTTGCCTTTTTGGTCGACGAATTCCGTCCGGTATTCGTTCAGCCAACCCTTCTCCCGAAGCGCTTTCAGAAATCCGGGGCGCGCATCCGGATCCGTGAAGAAGGAGCGGTAACTCCGAACCTCTCCGCTTTCCTTCGCTGTCTCCAGACTGGTGAAAAGCAGCTCTCCGGTCTCGGCCTTGGTCATCTGGATCGGAACCGGGGAGGCCTCTAGGACCTGTTTGACCAGTTCCTGGGATTTAACCTCCTCGGTGAGGTCGGTGACGCTGGTCACGATCACTTCCTCGCCGCGGAACTCGGCAAAGCGCGCGGAGATGGAGGCCGGAAAGACCTTACCCTTGGCAACGACATTCAGCCGGTAATTATCGACCTGACCGTCCGCGAGCATCTGTGTGATGAAGTCAGCCCTTTCATCGATATTCTCGTAATGCTCCTTGGAGGACTTGGTATTCCCGAAGAGCGCCAGCGCGGCGGGCGAGCGGTAGAGAATTTGACCGTCGCCGGTGCGCGCCATGATCACGATTGCGGCGCTTGCGTCCAGGACGGTTCTGACCAGCAGGTCGCCTTCGCGCTCGATGAATTCGGCTTTCTTCCGCTCCGTCACATCGGTGCGCGTGACGACAAAGCCGCCGAGTTTCGTCGGATGGGTCGAGACGAGATAGCACGAGCCGTCCGTATGCGTCAGTTCGTATTCATCGACATAGTCGTGCGTGGTCTGCAGCCGATCCTGTATCCAGGCATCCTCCCGGCCGATCGCGTCCGAATAAACCCCCCGGCGCGCGGTCTCGCGCATCAGAATCTCCCAGTCGAGCCCGGGTTCCAGCATATCGGCGACCGCCGCGTTCATCTCCTTGTAACGCTGGTTGCACATGACCAGGCGCCGGTCATCGTCGTATAGCGCGAAACCCTCGCTGAGAGACTCGATCGCATCCTGCAGCAAATCGCGGGCGCGGCGGATGTCGTCTTCGCTGTCTTCTCTGTTATCTGCCCTACTCTCCATGCCGAAACCCTAGCTCACCGATGTTTCAGTTCGTTTTCTTGTCAGCACTCCAATGTTTCAATTGTTTCAGAAATGAGGCGCCGTGCCGCAATGAAAGCGAATTAACATATTGAAATAATTATATTGTTTCTCATTATCCCACTTTTATGGCTGTGGAAACAACTGAAACGCGATATCGGGCGGCGTGACAATCGGCTGAAACATGCAGGGCGCAAATAGAGGTCATCGACGAACGCAACAAGGCAAGCCCGATGCTCTTTACCTGCAACACACACCACGCCGACCCGGCTCCGATCGTCGCTCTGCACTCTTCGGCATCAGACCGCAGACAGTGGAGCGGCCTTGTTTCGGACCTCTGTGACCGGCATGACGTCTTCACCTTCAACCTGCCGGGATACGGACAGGACCTCACACGCTGTAGCGCCTTCAAGGGGATGGCGGCGGTTGCCGAACCGATCCTGCAGGAAATTCTGAAACTCGGCGAGGCCGTCCACCTGGTCGGTCATTCCTTCGGCGGCGCCGTCGCGCTCAAGATCGCTCTGATGCGGCCCGACCTGGTCGAGAGCTTGACGCTCTATGAACCGGTGGCCTTTCACATCCTGAGGGGCAGGGGAGAGGAAGATACCGAACTTCTCGCGGGCCTCAAGCAGGTCGAGGAAAGCCTGCGCGCGGCTGGTCCGGATGGACGCGACGGCCCTGGCATCAAACCCTTTATCGATTTCTGGAACGGTGACGGTGCCTGGGACCGGATGTCCGAAACCCTGCGCGAACGGCTTGCATCCATGGCTGCCGCGGTGCTTGCCGACTTCGACAGCTGCTTCAGCGAAGACTGGCGGCTCGAGGATCTCGGCGCATTGGAATTGCCGACGCAGATACTCATGGGCATGGAATCTCCGGAGATCGCGCAACGCACGGCTACCCTGATTTTCGGCCAGGTTCCGGATGCCGAACTGGTGATGTTGCCGGGACTGGGACATATGGCGCCAATCCATGCACCGGACTGGGTCAACCCGCGCATCAAACAGCATATCGCACGCGTCGAGCGTTGCGCTGAGCACTTCGCTTGGCCGCAATCGCACGCAGCCTGAAAAGCGCATGACCTAAGACGCGCAAAAACGAACAAGCACAAAGACTGAAGCTGCGCGGCGCCCGCGCGGGTGCCTAGCCAGAGGAAACAACAATGTCTATCGGCGGCTTTATCCATCCCATCCGCATGCTCGCGGGTATTTCAAATCCCACAAAAACCAAGGAGAGTGAAATGAGTACGAATGTTCTGACCAGCTCGAGCTCTGACCTGCCTGCGACCGGCACTTCAGTCGATGCTCCGGCGCTCGAAGCCGGGACGCCTGATTTTACGGCCATCAAATCCAAACAGAATGCGGCTTGGTCTTCCGGCGACTATGCCAAGATCGGCGTGACGCTTCAGATCGTCGGCGAGGAGCTGGCCGAGGCGGTCAATCCCGTGCCGGGATCCCGTGTTCTGGATGTCGCGGCGGGCAATGGCAATGCCACGCTGGCCTTCGCCCGGCGCTGGTGTGATGTGACCTCCACAGACTACGTGCAAAGTCTTCTGGACGGCGGGCGCAGGCGCGCGGAAGCGGAGCAGTTGGAGGTGGCTTTCCGGATCGCCGACGCCGAAGACCTGCCCTTTGAGGACGGGTCCTTCGACAGCGTCGTTTCCACCTTCGGCGTGATGTTCACACCCAACCAGAAACAGTCCGCCGCGGAGATGATCCGCACCTGCCGGTCAGGTGGTAAGATCGCCATGGCGAACTGGACGCCGGAGGGCTTTATCGGCACCCTTTTCAAGACTCTCGGCAAGCGCGTTCCGCCGCCTGCCGGCCTGTCCTCTCCGGCGCTCTGGGGAACAGGGGACTGGATTGAAGAGCAGTTCTCCGCCGACGCCCTAGACATCACGATGAAGCTGAAGAACTTTAATTTCCGCTATCGCTCGCCGGAGCACTTCATCGAGTTCTTCCGGGTCTTTTACGGGCCGGTGCGCAAGGCCTTTATCGCCCTCGATAAAGGCGGACAGATTGCGCTTTACAACGACATCTACGATACGGTTGGCCGTTTCAACGTCGCGACGGACGGATCGATGATCGTGCCATCCGAATACGCGGAAGTCATTGTCACCAGGCGATAATGCGGGAGGCCCCTGGCGCTGATAACTGTCAGGGGCCTTAACCTCAAAGCCGCTTTTACAGTTATTCCAAATCCTCTAAATTGCGTAAGCAATAAAGAATCAGTCGAAGCCCGGACAATCAAGAGGGGAATATTAATGGCGTACCAAACTCTTTTTGAGAAATATGGCGGGTTTTCGAAAGTAAGTAAGATGGTTCTTTCGTTTTATGACACGTTGTTGGACAGCGATGAAATCGGTCCGTTTTTTGACGACATAGACATGTCGAAGATGGTTGATCATCAGACCAAATTCGTTGCGTCTCTGCTCGGTGGTCCGGCTTCCTATAGCGATAAACAGCTTTATCAACTGCATAACCACCTGGACATTCGGGATGCGCACTTCGATGAATTGAAGGATGTCCTGAAAGACACCCTCTCCGATCACGGTGTTGAACCCGCCGATGTGGAAACCGTGCTTCAGGAATTCGAACAGCGGCGCAGCTTTATTGTGGGGCAACCCCATGTCGATTGAAGCCATCAATGAACAGCTCTTACGGGCGATTGGTGTCGGTGTCGCACTGCTGGACCGCGGCAGTTTAAACTTTCACTTTCACAACGACACTTTCGAGGAGTGGTTCGGCGCGCAGGTCGGCGTCAATCCGCTGCCGGCCGTGTTCGAGGGGCTCGACGTTGCGGCGCTGAACAGCGGCCTGAACGATGGCGGCCGCTACACCGCGGAAATCAGTCACAAGAAAAAGCGCCGCAACATGGTCATCGCCGTGGAGTTCACCGCGGCAAGCGAAGGCGAACAGCAGCTTGTCGTGCTGGTCTGCCAGAACATCACCCGTATCCGCGAGCTGGAATCGATGATCGATTCCTATTCCATGATGGTCGAGCGCAACACCCGCGAGATCAAGCGGGAGAAGGAGCAGGTCGAGAAGCTGCTGCTCAATATCATGCCGCGTTCGGTCTACGAAGAGTTCAAGGCCTTCGGTGTCGTCACACCGCAGCTCTATGATCCCATTTCGGTTCTGATGCTGGACTTCGTCGGCTTTACCGACATGGTCGCCTCCACCGATCCCAGCGTGACCGTGACTGAACTCAACGATATCTACAGCGCCTTCGACCGCATTGGAGAGCAGTTCGGCTGCGAGCGGATCAAGACCATCGGCGATGCCTACATAACCGTGGCGGGCCTGCCCGATCCGATGCCTGATCATTCCAAGGCCGTGGCGAACACTGCGATCCGGTTCATCCGCTACCTGGAGCGGCGCAACAAGAGCCATCCGCACCAGTGGCATTGCCGGATCGGCCTGGCGTCCGGGGCGGTCGTCGGCTCGGTCGTGGGCATCCAGAAATACGTCTACGACATTTTTGGTCCGGCGGTGAATCTGGCGACACGGCTGCAGGAATTCTCCGAACCCATGCAGATCTCCGTCCAGGACGAAGTCGCGAAGAACCTGCGCGAGGACTTCGAAATCGACCGCCTCGGCGAGCGGGACATTCGCGGTTTCCCGGCCCAGGAGGTCTGGCGCCTGCACGACAGCAAGAAGATTACGCCGCCGCCGAAGACTTAGCTCTGCACTGCGCTCCTGAAGGCCGCCGAGAGGGCGTTGAGCGCGTCGCGCGAGCGGTCATCCTTCACTCTGGAGTGCAGCAGAACCGGCAGGCGTGGCAAGGCCGGAAGGCCGAGCTTCGGGCCCACCTCGACGGCGCCGAAGGGCAACATGCGCCGCGCCAGGGCGGAGACGCCGAGCCCGGCCATGACGGCGGCGGACACCGCCGTGACGCCACCGCCGACGAAGCTTTCCCGCCAGGACACCTCCGCCTCGTCGAGAAGCTGAAGCGCCATGATCCGTACACCGCAGGGTTCGGCCATGGTGGCAATCGGCAGGGGCTCGCCCGCCGGGTGCGTCCAGTCCGGCGCCGCGAACCAGCCCATTTTTTCTTCGGTCAGAAGCTCTCCGTCGTTCCGTCCCGCGTCGAAGCGAACGATGACCGCGTCGAGCTCCCGCCGGTCGTAGCTTTGCAGCAGATCGCCCGTGGTTCCAATCCGGATTTCGATCAATAGCTTTGGATCCTGCGCATTCATACGCCCAATCAGCGCCGGCAGTTCAGGTCCCGCGACATGGTCGCTGATGCCAATGATCAGGCGCTGCCGGGCGGCGGCAAAGTCGGCAAAGGCGCGCTCCTGGACTTCCAGGAGTTTGCGGGCATGCTCAAGGAAGGTAAGACCCTGCGCGGAGAGCTCCACACGCCGGGGCGTGCGTTCGACCAGGCGGCAGCCGAGCCGCTCCTCCAGCCGCTTCAGCTTGAGGCTGACCGCCGACTGCGTTGTTTGAGAGGCCTCGGCCGCCCGCGTGAAGCTGCCGAGCTCGGCAATGCGGACGAAAGCATGGACTGCATCCAAATCGAGTGCGCGTTCTGTCATTGCATTTCGTTATAGCTGAAATATCCAATTATATAATACACAAATAACTGAGCGCCACTTAAATTGACGTCACTGCAATTTGGACCATCAACTTATGGAAAGGATCCGCAATGCCGCTCTGTCAAATTTCACTGCGCGCCGGAAAATCGGAAAGCTATCGCCGGGCGATCTGCGACAGCCTCTACCAGGCAATGCGTGAGGCCTGGAATGTGCCGGAAGACGATCAGTTCATGACGGTCACCGAGCACGACGAGGCGAACTTCCGGCATGGGAGCGCTTACGGCGTCACCCGCAGCGCGGATCTCGTCTACTTCCGGATCGTCACCTTTGACGGGCGCGCGGCTGAGAAAAAGCTGGCGTTCTTCGAGAAGCTCGCGAAGCTGCTTGCCGAGGCTCCCGGCATCCGGTCAGAGGATGTTTTCGTGAACCTCGTCGAGAGCCCCCGCGAAAACTGGTGGGCCGGTCACAGTCTCGCCCAGCCCGCATGACCCAGCCCGCATGACCCAGCCCGCATGACCCAGCCCGCCTGACGGAAGTCTTCACGCAGGGTTCAATGCCTCACCTGTTGCAGAGGCTGTCTCACCGCACAGCCCGGTTCATCCCGCCGTCGGCGAGAAGGGCCTGACCGGTGATGTAGCGGGCGCTCTCGGAGGCCAGGAAGACGCAGGCCTGACCGATCTCCTCGAAGCGCGCGGGGCGCTGTGCCGGGATGGACTTCAGCGCGGCGTCCGACAGGTTCACGTTTTCGCAGAAGCCGGGCATGAGGTTGTTCATGCGGATGTTGTGCCGGGCGTAGCGGTCTCCGTAAAGCTTGGAGAAGGAATGCAGGGCGGCGCGCAGCATGCTCATGGGGTAGGGCGCGCGGGGCTCGACCGCGTTCATGGAGGAAATATTCACGAAAGCGCCGCCGCCCTGTTCGATCATGACGGGCGTGATCAGCCGCGCGAGCTTCACGACGCTCAGCACATACATATCCAGGCTTTCGTGCCAGAGGTCGTCGGGCAGTTCGAGCAGAGGCCCGTCGAATTCCGCATCGAAGCCCACCGTCTTGATGGCTTCGGGAACCGAGCCGCCATGACCCATGTTGCTGACCACCGCATCGATGCGTCCGTAGCGCTGCATCGTTTCATCGACCAGGGCCTGCAGGTCATCGGCGTCGAGCACGGAGCCGCTGCGCCCCAACCCGCCCAGTTCCCCGGCCAGTTCCACGGATCGCCGGGACGGGGACATGAGGGAGACTTTGTAACCGGCTTTCGCCATCTCGACGGCGCAACCGCGCCCGATCCCCTGACCGCTGCCGGTCACGATGGCCACCTTGATGTCTGACATACTTCTTTGCGCTCTTCTTTTCTGCCGATGGAATAGGAGAATCCCCGCCACCCGCAGGCTTTGGCGCGGGCAGGCGTCGATCATGCTACGGCACAAATGCTATCGCGCGCGCGCGGCGGGGCGTAGCGAAGTTATCGACCAGGCCCTGTGAGAAATTCTCACAGCGGCTCCGCCCGCTTGATTCGCGCAGAGCGGTGCTCATTCAAAGCAAAGTGCGCTTATACAGCTTCAAAACTCGCTGCCTCTCGATCAGCAATCTGCTGATCTCGCCGACTGGTTCTCATGGGCGCAAATTTTGAAATCTTGTGATTCGGTAAAAAGGCGCACTTCGCTGTAAAACAGGCAGTGCAGCCCTGCGAATAACGGCAACCCAGAGGTTCCGGGAAAGAGAAGCCAATGATGAAACCGATGACATACGCCATCAGCCTGCTCCTTGCCGCGAGTCTGCCGGCGCTCGCCGATCAGACCAATCCGCAGATGCGCCTGCTGGACGACCTCGACTTTCCCGGCGAGGGATACTGTATCGACGTGCCCGGCGTCGGCCAGACCGCGCGCACCGACCTTCCCCTGGTGATGCACAATTGCCTGCCTGAGCGAGGGAGTGTCGACCGGATCGCCGAGGAACGGGACGGCCGGATCTACATGCCGGCCTACGACGCCTGCGTCACCGCTCTCGGGGTTTGGTCTGTCCTCCCGGGCGTGCCCGTCATGCTCCGCGACTGCGGCACGAACGAGAGCTTTTTGCAGGCCGACCCGTTCCAAAAGTTCGAGCGCACAGCCGACAACCAGCTGCGTTTAACAGGCTCAAGTCTGTGCCTGGCCGCCGGCCCCGACGCAGACCGGACCTATAGCCCGACCCACCGCTGGCGGACCCTGACACTGGAAGACTGCGCGGAGACTTCTCTGGCGTTGTCCGCCTGGAAGTGATGGGGGCTTATCCGGGCACGCAAGGTGCCAGCTGGCAATTACTATTAGCCCTGGCGGTGAACCCCGTCATCCGCCCTCAGGAATTCTCCGAACCCCCTGAAGATCACCCTGTAGGACGATGTGGTCAAAACCCCCCGCGAGGACTTCGCTATCGAAAGCCTGGGTCAGCAGGACATCCGGGATTTTTGAGACAGGATGCCTGGCGGTTGTTTGACACCAAGAGGGAAGAGCCGATGGGGGAGGGCGACCTGGGGAATCCAAGATCACTTTGTGGGCCGTTTCTGCGGGGCTAGCCGTTGTGTAGTGAATGGGCGAAACGGGTGGGAAGCGGAAGTTCGCCTCTGCGGCAATCCAATCATACCTCAGAGGTGAAAGTCGACATTCAAGCGATCTTCAAACTGAGCTTCTAGCTGCAGCGTCGCAAGTCGGCTCTGAGCCCATTTCGACCGATGCTGCAAAGTGTCCGAACGTCAGCTTTTGATGCTTTGACGAAGCTCGCCATTCGCGTCACGCAAGTTCGAACACCAAACAGCTCTTCAGAGCTGTCGATTACTGACCTCAACGAGATTGCCATCGGGATCACGAAAATAGACCGACAGGAGCTTTCCTACAGCGCCAGCCTTCTCTGCGGGTCCTTCAACGATTTCAACGCTTTGAGCCTGAAGCGTAGCGACCACATCTTCCATTGGAATATCAGTCAAGACGCAGAAATTGCCGCTTCCAGGGACCGTTTTCTCTGCAAGACTTGCCAAATCGTTCGCGTCCTGAACACTGATCTTGTTGGATCCGAAATGCAGCGACCATTTTCCCGGCCGCTCTTCATGGGCCGCCATACCCAGAACGTGCCGATAGAAGTCCAGGGTGGCGTCAACATTGCGCACGCAAAGAACGATGTGGTCGAAACCATAGATGTGCATGGTTTGTCTATATCAGTCTTCCTGCTGCCGGGCAAAACACCCATCTCAATCCGCCCCCCTGGCGAAGCAGATCAGATTACGGCAGTGGCGTTAGCCATACTTTGTGAGTGCTTCAGAAACCGTCATTCGAGGCACGCGAAAAGCATCACCCTCGATGCGCTCAGCCTTTTCCATGTCCAAATTAAATATGTCGAACGGGTACCCCGCCGTGTCATCGAGCCCAGTCACGATCACATCGAACGTGTAGGACGGTTCTTCTGCAATGAACCAGTGAACGTTATCGTCGTCCTCACCGATGGACGACATATCTCCGGCTCGAATTGTTTGGTCCAATGTTGGCCGAATGGTCAGTGACCGCTCATCGCGCGACAGCTGATCATACTGACGCAACCGGAATGCGCCCGACAATGGCAGATGCGCCGAGACCATATTCGAGTGCCCATGAGGTATGATGGATCTGCCGGTATCGACTGCGAACAGCTTCGGCAGAAAATCGAGCGTTGTGCTCTCGTTAGCTCCAAAATCGATGCGCGCTGTTGTAACGCCCAGTCCCGCAAAGCCAATCTCATTGGCAAGACGGTCAAAATCGATCCCGCGCATAAGGTCTTCCAGAGGAATCCGGCGAAACAACTCATCCATTCCGGCACGCCAATCGGCGACCGAGATCAGTTCCCCGCGAAGCGCGCCAGATACCTCGTCAATCCTTGATATGAGGCGTTCGACTTCTTGTCCTTCCGACCCAGAAAATGCCGATGCGCCACCGCTGACACCCAACAGTGACGTCACTGCACCCAAGTGCGCAACTACTGATCGCCTGGTGGTTAGGATAGACATGGCGCGAGCATAACACATTGCAGGCAGTGCCGGTATCCGCAACTATGGACGGGGTTTTTGACTCTTGGGTTGGCGTAAGCTGACACTCGACAGCAGGTAGCGAACGGCAGCAAAGTCCGCGGAGCGGACCTGAAGCTGATCTCCGATTTTGCGCTAGCAGCGAATGAAAGCTTTTGGGAACGCAGTTGCAATATCTAAGGCCTTGCGTGAACGGCAGCTTTGGGCCGGTTGCGGCCGTTATCCTCCGGAGCAAAAGGACAAGTCTGCCAGCTCCGGCCCTACTAGTTCTGCTGCACCAAAATGCGTAAGCTTCCCACCTTCCTAAAACCAATAGATTCTGCCGCCGCAAGGCTCGATCCGGATTCATAGCCCACGACAGGGGAGTCTGGCCGTAGTGCTGAAACGGCTTGGGTGGCTTGGGCAAAGACTTCACTATCCTGCGCCACTGTGAAGACGTTCGACAATCCGGTCACCTCGTCCGACAGGTTTGCAATGCAACCGGCTTCGATGGCCGGGCCAGACCCAGGTGCCGGGCCAGACCCATGTGCCGGACCAGACCCGCGTGCGAGGAAGACGAGGGCGGGATCGTCGAGAACGGCGGGGGGAAAGATCACCTGATCGGTGGGAGATCCGGCGGCGCACCAGGCGCTGTGCCAGGCAGCGAGTTCGCCAGGTTCGCGAACCTGGCGCCAGCCGTGCGGGATCCTTTCGTACCCGCCGTCGTGCCAGATCCATGAGGCCTGGAAGAGAACCACCATCCCGAGCGCGGCATAGTCCAGGTCCGCAAAGCTGTCCTTGATCGAGGATATCTGCCGCCCTGCCTCTAACGAATCACGAATACTCATCAAGTGCTGCGCGCTCACGTTCGGTTCCAGCGTGACCACTTGAGGGTAGTAAGGCGGCGGTGCGTCGAGGCTGTGGAATGTCGATCGGTCGCGTTCAAAGCGCAATCCCTGCGCGCCCATTATGGCGGCGCAGAGGTCGGCGTTGTTGCTGGCCGCTATCCGAGTTTCGCTGTGCGATGGGGTCATGAGCGTGACTTTAGGAAACTATTTTCGGTGAGAGTAGCCACCTCTGCCCAGCAGGTATAGCCTTCCTCAATCCGGTCACTTGGTCCGCCATTCGAACCTTAACTTATGGATCAAGTTCGTAGAGGCGGCGAATGTCCGATCCGTAAATTCGATTTTCGTACTGCGACCCATCGCTGCAAGTTCTTTGCAGTCATTGAGAAGCGATCGGCGTTGATACTCTTCGCAGCTACCGCCTCAAATCAAATGTTCCTGGTCTGGCTTTTCTCGATATTACGACTGAGCGCCAAGGTGTTCTGCGAACCAGGCGCATTGGGCTGGCGCGGAGATCTCGAAGGGACCGTCAGTGTAGGCTTCGAAATGCGCGCAATCCAGTATCAGGAGCTTTTTGGGCTCCATCGCATTTTCATAAGCCCTCAGTGTCAGATCGGCAGGTGTCAGGTGGTCGTCGCGACCGACAACCAGCATTAAAGGGGTCGGTGCAATTTTGGAGACCCAATTTCCCGGCTCATATTCGGTAAAGAGCTCCATTGAGCGCAGGGTGATCTCGTTGACCCATGCGCCGCGATTGGCATCTGACAGCCCCTGAAAAAACGCGCGGCTATCGTCGGTCGGCAAGGCGCAGGGGTCGCCCTCATTTTCACCAACGACAGGAAGCCGCATCGGCGGCTCCCCCTTCAAACGGCCCGCACGATCCGCGGCGAATCCGCTTCGCAAACCCGCCCAATGGTCCGAACGGACAAGCCGTTGAGCATTTTCCAGCCCGTAGACAAGCGGCACCTGACTGACGACGCATTTTACGCGCTTGTCCTTTGCGGCCACCACCAGAACGTGACCGCCAGAATAGCTCGACCCCCAGACCCCGATGCGTTCCGCATCCACCGTTTCGATGCCTTGCACCCATGTGATTGCGTCGCGGTAATCGGCGATCTGCTGGTCAGGGTCGATTTCGCCGCGCGGTTCTCCGCCGCTCTGTCCCAGGTTGCGGTTGTCGTATACCAGAACGTTCATCCCAGCGCGCTGGAATGTCTCGGCAAAGCCGGCAAGGTGCATTTCTTTGGTGGCCGAAAACCCATGCGCCATGATGACGCAAGGTGCCGGCGTCGGTGCGGCCTGGTAAAACCACCCGGCAAGTTCGGTGCCGTCTTCGGTCTTGAATGTCACGTCAGTTTTCATGTGATCCTCCCAAGTTTATGCACGGCAGTTTGCCCGGAATTGCGGGGCAATGCTTGACAGGGCGTGCCCTATTACTTGATCCTGAGACCACACTGGGGATGCGAGGGTTCGACATTGCACCATTGGACCACAGCCACCTTGGAGACGGGCTTACGATATGACGCCTGGGCCGATGGGTTAAATGCATCGCATCTCAGTTGGTCACTGGGTCCACCCGAAACCACGGTTTCAGGCAGGTACCATGCCGAGTTTTCATCCCGAAGCGATACAGATTTTTCCGTCGTCAACTGTGCTTGTGACCCCTGTCACGGCACCCGGGGAAGCCGCGAGATTGGGCAGAACGACGATGCGTTCTATGGAGTTTTAGCGCTGCGTTCAGGTCACGAGGAGGTTTTGCACTCTGGGGACGCTGTCACGCTTGGTGCGGGAGATATGATGATCTGGGATGCGTCACGCCCCTGTCGGTTCCGCGCCCACACTGCCATTAGCAAAACCACACTTTTTGTAAGCCGGTCCAGACTGCGCGCGCTCAGCGGGTCGGACAGGCTGAATACGGGTTTGATCAATGTCTCAGCAGGTTGGGGCAGGCTCCTAAGAGACAGGGTTCTGGCACTGGAACAGGTGATCGGCAGCCTTGATAACTCGACATTTGCCCGACTGGCAGACTCGCTTATCGGCGAAGTCGCGCTTCTCGCCCAACCACAAAGGCACGCGACCAAACGGCCGCGGCAGATCCTGCTCGACCGCATTGACCGTGCCATGGATGCGCGACTGGCCGATCCCGATTTCAGCCCTGCGGAGCTTGCCGCCTGTGTCGGAATTTCCGTGAGTTATCTTCACCATCTGTTTCGGGATGAAACGGAAACTGTCCGCTCCTGCATTCTGCGCAAGCGGCTCGATGCTGTGGCACAGCTGCTTCAGGCACCAGCCAGCGCACGCGAGTCACTCACGCAGATTGCGTTTGCCCATGGTTTTTCGAGCGCGGCGCACTTCAGCCGCAGCTTCAAACTTCGGTTCGGATGCAGCCCCAGGGCCTTTCGGGAAGATCATAGAAACATCCTGTAATATACGGAAAGTCGCCCTTGGTTCAGGTTCGCGACATCAAGCGCTTCAAAATAAAACACACTCTGGACTTGTGAGTGCACCGACGCCCAGCTGGCTCAGGCACTGCTCGCCCGCTTTGGCAGGAACAGCATCGCGCGGACTCTTTCCCTGGTGCACTGTGTTCCGGATTTGTTCGACATATCCCCACGCCTGTGGTAGTGTCATTTCAGTGCCGGGCTCGCCCTTCCGGTGCCTTCATCTTATATTCTTTTCAGACCTTTGCCGCACGGCTGTCTTTCAGTCTCCGGCCTGCGTCGGGGGCTTTGCTGCCTAGAGCAGCCGTTTCTCCGCTGAGACCGCGACTCATCTCGGCGGTACAAAAAAGACCGTGAAATTTCGTCCGACAGACAACACCAACCAACACCAGGAAACCAACGGAAAGCTAATCCATGTACGCCTTTTTCGAACGCCTTTTTGATCCCCTCGCGCCGGCCGACATCGTGCAGCCGCCGTCGCGGGTCAAAGCGTTTTTCGAGCACTATCTCCTACCCATCAAGGGCCTCTTGACGCTGACCCTGCTGGTCTCGGGGATCGCGGCGATGGCGGATCTGGCGCTTTACGCTTTTCTCGGTGTCCTGGTGGATTGGATGGCCTCGACCGAGCGCGAGTCTTTTCTGGAAACCCATGGCAGCATGCTGTGGCTCATGGCCTTCGTCGCCATCGTGGTGCGGCCGGTCGCGACGCTGGTCGCCCGGGGACTGATCACCCTCACGCTGGCGCCCGGACTGACCAACCGGGTGCGTTGGCGCAATCACCGCTATGTGCTGCGCCAGAGCCTCGCCTTCTTTCAGAACGACTTCGCGGGACGGGTGGCGCAAAAGGTCATGCAGACCGGGCATGCCCTGCGCGAGGCGGTGATCAATGTGATCGACGGGGTCTGGCTGCTGGTGATCTATCTGGCCGGGACGCTGTTTCTCTTCTCCGGCCTGGACTGGCGCCTGATGGTGCCGATCGTGATCTGGATGGCGAGCTACGTCGCCGTGATCATCTTCATGGTGCCGCCGGTGCGCAACCGGGCCGCGTCGCTCTCCGAAGCCAACTCGGCCCTGACAGGGCGGGTGGTGGACAGCTACACCAACATCCAGTCGGTGAAGCTCTTCGCCCATACCGAGCGGGAGGACGAGTTCACCGGCGAGACCATGCGCTGGCACACCCATGCCTTCCGGCGGCTGATGCGCTCGATCTTCGGTATGACCGCCATTCTGATGCTGCTCAACTCGCTGCTGCTGACGGCGGTGGCCGGGCAGTCGATCCTGCTCTGGCTCGACGGCGGCATCACGGTCGGCGCCATCGCCATCGCCATCGGTCTGGTGATCCGCCTGAGCCAGATGTCCGGCTGGATCCTGCGCACGGTGACCAACCTTTTCGAGAACATCGGGACCGTGGAAAACGGCGTCGAGACCATCTCGCAGCCCAACGAGGTGCTGGACCGCCCCGGCGCCGCCCAGTTGGAAGTGCCCCAGGGCGCGTTGCGCTTCGACAGGGTGCGCTTCCATTACGGCAAGGACAGCGGCGTCATCGAGAACTTCTCGCTGGATATCAGGCCGGGGGAAAAGGTCGGGCTGGTGGGACTCTCCGGCGCCGGGAAGTCGACCCTGGTCAATCTTCTGCTGCGCTTCTACGACCTGGAGGGCGGGCGGATCCTGATCGACGGCCAGGACATCTCCCAGGTGACGCAGGCCAGCCTGCGCAGCCACATCGCCATGGTGACACAGGACACCTCGCTGCTGCACCGCTCGATCCGCGACAACATTGTCTACGGCCGCCCCGATGCCAGCGACGCCGAAATGCGTCGTGCGGCCGAACTTGCGGAGGCCGCGAAGTTCATTCCGGATCTGGTCGACCGCAAGGGACGCAGCGGCTACGACGCCCATGTGGGCGAGCGGGGCGTCAAGCTCTCCGGTGGACAGCGGCAAAGGATCGCGATCGCCCGTGTGATCCTGAAGGATGCGCCGATCCTGGTGCTGGACGAAGCGACCTCGGCCCTGGATTCCGAAGTCGAAGCCGCGATCCAGGGGCAGCTGGAAAACCTCATGGCCGGGCGCACCGTGATCGCCATCGCGCACCGGCTCTCGACCATCGCGGCCCTGGACCGGCTTGTCGTGCTGGACCACGGCCGCATCGTCGAACAGGGCAGCCACGAGGAACTGCTGCGCCAGGGCGGACTCTACGCCCGCCTCTGGGAGCGTCAGTCAGGCGGCTTCCTGGGCATGGACGAGGTGGCCGAGGCGGGATGATGACCGCGCGGCTGGGAGGGTTGCGTTACGACAATTCGCTCTCCAGCCACTTCAGCAGGACCGGCGTGCCTTTGCGCGATTGCCAGCCTGTGGGCTGATAGATCGAGAGGCCGTCGGGCAGATAGAGGCTTTCCGCGAAAGGCCGGATCACGCTGCCGCTCTTGAGGTAGGGCTCGATGGTGCGGCGCCAGCCCAGCGCGATGCCGTGTCCTTCGAGAACCGCCTGAATCATCAGAGGGTAGCTGTCGTGGACGATGCCGCTGTGGCCCACGCGCAGCCCGGTCTCGAGCTTTTCCAGCCAGGCATCCCAGTCGATCCAGTCCTGCGGCTCGACCTTGTGGTGCAGCAGGCGCAGCTTCGGTACGAGCGCGATGTCGAGAGGGAGGTTTCGACGGGAAAGGCCCGACGGAGAGGAGTCCTGCCGGGCAGGAGCGGACTGAGACGCCTGCAGCGTCTCAAGGTACCTGGGACTGCAGATCGGAAAAATCTCGTCGGAGGCGGTGAAGGCCAGTTTCGTGTTGCCGCTGTTCCGGCCGCTGGTTTGCAGGGCCAGGTCAAAGCGTTCCTCGCTCTCGCTGATCGGCTTGGTCGAGGTCGAGACCCGAACCGGAACCTCCGGGTGTTTCTGATAAAAATCCGACAGGCGGGGCAGGAGCCAGTAGAGGCCCTCGCAGAGCTGGGAGCGCAAGACCACTTCGCCCTCCTGGTGGTTCTGGCGCAGGTCCTCGGCGAAGTCACCGATCGACTCGAATGCGTCGGAGACCAGACGTCCCAGCTTCCGGCCTTCTTCGGTCAGATGGACCGCCCGGTTGCGCCGCTCGAACAGCGCCACGCCCAGATCTTCCTCCAGCGCTCGTATCTGTTTGCTGATCGCCGCCTGGGTCAGGCCCAGCTCGGCCCCGGCTTTGGTGATGCTGCCCAGTCTCGCCGCGGCCTCGAAGGGCAGGAGGCTCGAGAGGGGTGGCAACTGTCGTCTCAGATTACGCGGACTGCGTCTCAGATTTTTCATAACTCACAGTAATGTATTTCGGATGAGAAGTAAATTTACCCAGAGGCTTAGGGAAATATAGGCTTGATGCAGAGTTACGCAAAAGCCCCCGCTACGCAAAAAAAACCGTTACCTATAAGCCTGAGGACCGCATGACCGCCGCATCGCAAGCCCAAGCGCCACGGGATAATCTCAAACTCGCCGTCATCGTCATTCTGCTCACCGTTCTGGCGCTCTCGCTCAATGACGCCTTGATCAAATGGGTCAGCGCGGATTTGGTGCTCTGGCAGATCTTCGTGCTGCGCTCTCTCTTCGCCGTTCCGCTTTTGCTGATCATCCTACGCGTGCGGTTCCGCCGGACCCCCTTACGACCGCGCGCCCTGGGCTGGACCGCCGTGCGCAGTCTGATGCTGGTCTTCATGTGGGTCGCCTACTATGCGTCGCTGCCGCATTTGCAGCTCTCCACCGCCGCCGCCTCTTACTACACCCTGCCGATCTTCATCACGCTTTTCGCGGCGCTCTTCGCGGGCGAGAAGGTTGGCGCGCTCGGCTGGCTGGCCGTCGGTCTGGGCTTTGGCGGCGTGGGGCTGGTGCTCAAGCCGGCCGCGGGCGATTTCAATCTCTATGCGCTGCTGCCGCTGCTCTCGGCCATGCTCTATGCGCTGGCTATGATCCTGACGCGCACCAAGTGCCGGGACGAGCATCCGCTGATTCTCGCCGGTGCGCTGAACCTCGCTTTCATCGCCGTGGGCGGGATCGCGACCCTGGCCGGCGCTGCCATTGAGGGGGCCATCGGTGGAGCCATCGACGGGAACATCGAGAGTGTGATTGGCGGTGCAAGTGCCGCATCGTCTTTTCTCTCCTCGAGTTGGGCGCCCATGGCGGGCGGCGAGTTCCTCGCCGTTCTTCTGCTCACCCTCGCGGTCCTGGTGGCCAGCATCGGCACGGCGGTCGCCTATCAGGCCGGACCCTCCTCCGTAGTCGCGACCTTCGATTTCGCCTACGTCGGCTTCGCCGTCATCTGGGGCTTTGTCTTCTTCGCCGAGGTGTCCGACGGCATGAGCCTGACCGGTATCGCGCTGATCGTGGTCGCCGGGGTTATTGCCGTGCGCAAGTAAGCGAACTCCAAAGACCGGGCGCAGATGACCGGGCGCACCAACCGGGCGCACCAACCGGGCGAGGCAACCGGGCCCAATTGACCCGGCCCACGCAACTCTGCCCAACTCACTCTACCCAACTCACTCTACCCAACTCACTCTGGAGAGACTGCCCACGGCAGGTGAGCGGACCCGATTGCCCCGGCGGACACAAGCCTGCGGAAATGAGCGCCAACACCTGCCCCCGCTCAAACTGACCTCACTCACCAGCCCCACTCAAGTGCCCCCACTTAAATGCCCAGACGCTATTGCCACTGAGTCATCGCTGGCGGAGGGCCCAAAGCGAAGGCGTTACCCGGCAGCTTCCTGGTCCGCCCACGCGCGGGGCCGGCGCGGGGGCAGCTCGTGGAGGCGCTGAACGCGACTTCACCCTTGGTGAAGTTCACTGTTCAGGAGTCACAAAAATATTAGTTAAATTAATGTTTTGAGTGCCTAATATGATATTTTACATGAGCTAGAGCATCTCTCCAAAAATCGCTTTGACTTCGCGCAACGATTCATAAATACTGAATTCCGTTCTCAGAACGCGAAATTTTGAATATGGAATTCAAAAATTATGATCCAGCAGATACGGCAAAAGCCAGACCTGGTCGAGGAGGTCTACGAGGCGCTGAAAGGTGCGATCCTGATGGGCGATCTCGCGGAGTCCGAAGCCATGGTTCAGGACGATCTGGTCGAGAAGCTCGGTGTTTCGCGCCAGCCGGTCAGCCATGCCCTGGCGCTGTTGAAGCACGAAGGCCTGGTGATCGAGCGCGGGCGGCGCGGCCTTATGGTGGCGCCGATCGACGCCGAGCGCATCCGCGCCCTCTATCAGGTGCGTGGCGCCATTGACGGCCTTGCAGCGGGTCTCGCTGCCGGGCGGGCCATCTTCGGCGGCCTGAAGGCCGAGGAACGCGAACCCCTCGAAAGGGCCCTGGAGGTCGGTGAGGCCGCAGTGAAGGCCAACGAGATCCGTGACCTGGTCGAGGCCGACGTCAACTTCCACCGCGCGGTCTACACGCTCTCGGGCAATCCCGCGATTGGCGAGATGGTGCAGCCCTCCTGGCCGCATTTTCAGCGCTCCATGCGCATTGTTCTGGAAGACCCCGACTACCGCCAACGCGCCTGGGCCGAGCACCGCGACATCGCCGAGGCGATCATGAGCAGTCAGGGCCGCCACGCGGAAGAGCTGGCGCGCCAGCATGCCACCGACGCCGGCGAGACCACCTTCATCCGCCTGAGCCAGCGGTCGGCCGCGGCCTGACGGAGCGCCACCCAGTGGAGCGCCGCGCGCCTTAGATCGAGGGCGCCGGTGCGTGCGGGGTTCTTCAACCGCCTCTGTGCGGGCTACGGGGCATTGAAGCGATGTCTCACGGAGCGCGCGGAGCTCTGACCGCCAGGCTCTCAATCCAGGGCGGGGCTGCGCCGGAGCGAAAAGGATCTATCGCGAGGCTGTAATTCCTGCGGCGGCGCATTACGTAAAGACCTGAAAAAAACGGGTGCAGGAATTCCGGTCACGAGCGGAAAGGGCACCGGAAAAAAAAGACAGAGGGAGAGAACAGCATGAAGCTGACAGCAGAACAGCTCGCGGACTTCGACGAGCAGGGCTACGTATTTTTGCCCGCCTGTTTTTCCGAGACCGAGATTGCCGCCCTGCGCGAAGAGGCCGCAGAGATCTATGCCTCGGACCGCGAAGAGGTCTGGCGCGAGAAATCCGGCGCGCCGCGCACGGCCTTCGCGGCCCACACCTACAACGAAGCCTTCCGGCGGCTCGGCGCCCATCCGCGTCTGATCGAACCGGTGTCGCAGCAGCTCGGCGAGCAGGTCTACATGCATCAGTTCAAGGTCAACGCCAAGGCGGCCTTCACCGGCGACGTCTGGCAGTGGCATCAGGACTACGGCACCTGGGCGCGCGACGACGGAATGCCCGAGGCGCGGGCCATGAACATCGCCGTCTTCCTGGACGAGGTCATGGCCATCAACGGTCCGCTGATGTTCATCCCCAAGAGCCACAAGAAGGGCACCATCGACGCGGCGCACGATCTGAAAACCACCTCTTATCCGCTCTGGACCCTGGACCAGAAGACGGTCACGGAACTGGCGGAGGAGGGCGGTATCGTCGCCCCCACGGGACCGGCGGGCTCGGTCCTGATGTTCCACGGCAATCTGGTGCACGCCAGTCCGCCCAACATCACCCCCTATCCCCGCACTATTGTCTATCTGACGCTCTGCGCGGTCTCCAATCACATCACCAAATTCCAGCGCCCGGAGTGGATTGCCCACCGCGACTTCACGCCGATCGAACCGCTCGACGACGATGCCCTGAGCGTCTATGCCGAGAGCCGCAAGGCCGTGGCCTGAACGCGGCAAGAAGACTACACACCGCGACGCGGTAGCGTGTGGCGGCGGCGTGATCCTTTGATTGCGGTCAAATGGCCGGGCAAACGAGACACAAGGAAACTGCAGCATGAATCTTCATAGCCTCCTGAGCGAAAGGTTGGAAAAGGGCAAACCGGTGAAGGTCGGTCTGATTGGGGCCGGCAAGTTCGGCTCTATGTTTCTCAATCAGATTCCGACAACACCGGGACTGGAGGTGGCAGCGATCGCTGATCTCGATCCGGAACGGGCGCGTGCCGCCTGCCGTTCGGTCGGCTGGCCGGAGGAACTGATTGCTGCGACGGCTTTTCTTGAATCGGGAGAAGACCTCGGCAGACGCGATGATATCGAGGTCATTGTCGAGTCGACGGGTCATCCGGCGGCGGGTATCCGTCATGCGTTGACGGCCATCGAAAACGGCAAGCATATCGTGATGGTGAATGTCGAAGCCGACGTTCTCGCGGGACCGGCATTGGCCAAGCGCGCCCGCGCAGCCGATGTTGTCTACTCCATGGCTTACGGCGATCAGCCCGCGCTGGTCTCGGAGATGGTCGACTGGGCGCGCGCCACAGGCTTTAAGGTGGTGGCGGCGGGCAAGGGCACCAAGTATCTGCCGGCCTATCACGCGATCACTCCGGACGATGTCTGGCAGCACTATGGCCTGGCGCCGGAAGAGGCCAAGGCCGCGGGGATGAACCCGCAGATGTTCAATTCCTTCCTGGACGGCACCAAGTCGGCGATTGAAATGGCGGCCATCGCTAATGCCTGCGATTTGGCGGTACCGGACGAGGGCCTGCTGTTTCCGCCCTGCGGCGTCGACGACCTGGCACAGGTTCTGAAACCCGTCTCGGCGGGAGGCCTTCTACAATCCTCCGGGACGGTCGAAGTGGTATCCTCGCTGGAGCGCGACGGACGCCCTGTCTTTCGCGATCTGCGCTGGGGCGTTTACGTGGTTATCGAAGCGCCGAACGACTACGCGGCGGCCTGCTTCAAACAATACGGCCTCAAGACCGACGACGGCGGCCGCTTCGCGTCTATGTACAAACCCTTCCACCTGATCGGTCTGGAACTTGGCGTTTCCGTCCTCTCTGCAGCGCTTCGTGGTGAGCCGACCGGTCAGACCCGTGCCTTTAACGGGGACGCCGTCGCCGTGGCGAAACGCGATCTCCGGGCCGGTGAAACCCTGGACGGCGAGGGCGGCTACACGGTCTGGGGTAAGCTGATGCCTGCGGAGCGGAGCGTGGCGGTGGGCGCGCTTCCCATCGGACTGGCGCACAATGTGACGCTGACTGCCGATGTGGCCAAGGGCGATGTGGTCGGCATGTCGAATGTCAAACTCGACGAAGCCAGCGAGCCAATGTGTCTGCGGCGCGAGAGTGAGTCTACCCTCGCTGTGCCCGAAGCTATGGTCGGGGCGGCGCAGTAACTGTCGCCGTTCCTTTAAAGCAGAGCGACAGTCTGGATCAAGAATGGGCTATCTCCGGGGTTTTGGAGAGTTTGGAACCGACGGGGCGAGCTTGGCGTACTTAAGGCCAGGAGATCCGGATGAGGTGTATCGCCACTTCCCTTCCAAATACGCCCATTTTTTGAGTTTCTTGGTCAAGTCGAGGAACATACTGTTAGCGTCTTCAGCTTCGGACTCAAAACCCACTGCCTTGTAAGCGCCGATTGAAGTTTCGTTCAAAGCGTATAGTGAGATATAGGGGCGGACGTCTACTTTGGCGCAGAAATTAACAGCAAACTCTATCATTATCGAACCTCCTGACGCAGCTCCGGGATGGACCACCATCTTCGATATCAATATTTCATTCGTGAGGGGCATGAGGATCATGAGCGCGATAGGATCACTTCCAAGCTTGTAGACGCAGAAGACTTCGTCTGCGACGAAGGAGGACTTGAGGATGCTGCTGCACATCGTTTCCGCGTTGTCGATGTTGTCGGGTTCGAGACTTGGAACTCTGTCCGGGTCGACGGGGATATCGGCGCTATCTGTGCTTTCGGAACTCTCGAGTAGATCCGGAGAAGGCAACCCGGCCCGGTATGCCCGGATTTGATCCAATAACCGGGTTCCAATTCTGGTGATATGCGGGTTTGCAGCTTCGCCTGTGAAAACTGTGATAGGTGGTTCCGTTACCCAGCTGTAATCAAGCTTTAGCATCTCGCTTTCCCCTGCGCTGTTTCCATTGGAACTTTGTCGACTGAGGCTGCGTCAATGTGGTCTTGCTGTGCGAAATCAATCCCGCCAAGCGCGGTCTCGCTGCTTACACCGCCGAATCAGCTTGTTTAAAGCGAGCCATTGCCAATCTCACGCCGAACCGGTCGTTGTCGAATGTAATACAAGGCACATCTTACGGCGAGTTCGGGATGGAAGCCTCAACCATAAAAACCGGTATCTAGGCCGGATCATCTTTTGGCTTCATATGGTTAGAGCAGATGCGCAAGTGCGACAGATCGCCTTTGGCGATTCCGCTTCGTCCCAGCCCGCCTGATTGGCGGCTCTGAGGTCGTTGTCGGTAAAGCCCGCGGGCGGTTGCGTGCGATCTGTCATGGCCTGTTTGCCTGCGATTCAAAAGGCACTATCGTGCAGAGAATCTTTATACGTCAGCCGTTCGGGCCAGAATGCATATCTACAAGACAATTGACGAGGCTGTGGCAGCTGTCCAGTCCTACAAGGGATTGCCGCAGGACTTTGAGCTGCGGATAGATGAAAAGCTCGTAGACCCTTTGGGTGTCAATATGGCTATCCTTACCGACGCTATTCTTGCCAAAGGCTGGTGGCCCAATGGCTTTGAAGACTGCGGTGGGCATCGGCGCTTTTTGTACCGATAAACGACCATCCTCGCCGCCAATGAGACGCTTTTCTTGAGTTGTCAGGGATTGGCGAAGGATGCGGACTTGGCGCCGCTCTTTGCCCGTTCCTCTTCCAGCGCCTGCAGCCTTTTGTCCAGTGCGGTCCGGTCGGTCACGCCGGAGGGATTGGCGGCCGTCGGGATCGTGTCGGCGAAATGCAGGTAGCGTTCCTGCGCGACCGCATAGAGGCGGCGCAGTTCCGCCAGGGGGTCGGCGTGGTCGTCGGCGCGCAGATCGAGCCAGGGATAGGCTTCGCCGCGATAGACCTGCACGGCGGCGGATTGCCTGCCACGTTTGTCGCCGCCGGCGGCTTCACCGGCCTCCATTGCCCCCAGCAGACGCTCGAGCAACGGCAGTTCCGGATGGGCGAGATAGGTCTTCAAGGTGTCTTCGATGACCTGCGGACCGGCCAGCATATTTCCGGCGACCGAGACCTGATCGTCGAGCAGGTGCCCGGCCCAATCGACGCAGGCGCTGCCGGTGAAGGCGGCGTTTCGTCCTTGCGCGTCGATCAGATGGAGCTGGCGGTTGTTCCGGCCATCGTCTGCGGTGGTCAGGGCCGTCACGATCTCCTCCGGCGATTTGCCCTCGGCCAGCATGACGAGTCCATGAATGCCGTAGTGCGGATTGACGAAGGCCTGGGTCGCGACCGCGCCCACATGACTGCAGAGGTGTGGCACACGGGAACCGACAGCGAAAAAGCGGCTGGCCACGGCGACACCCAAATCGCCGCTCTCCGGATCACGGGCAACAATGGACCAGGTCATGAACAAGCTCCTTTTGGTTTCAGCGGATCACCGCCCGATTGCGTAGGCCTGCATCAGGCGCGGCGTTGCGGCGGCGCGCAGCAGGCCGTCTTCGTCCTTCTTGGCCGCGGTCAGGCGTCCGACGCTCCATTCCGGCGCCGCCGTGATGATGTGGCCGCGCGCCTCCAGATCGGCGAGGACGTCGGCGCCGATATTCTCCTCCACCATGATATGCCCCGGGGCCGCTGCACGCGGATAGAAAGAACTCGGGAAGTGCATGGTGTGGAACAGCGGCGCGTCGATGCATTCCTGCAGATTGAGGCCGTGGTGCACATGGCGCAGGAAGAAGGTCAGCTGCCACTGATCCTGCTGATCGCCGCCCGGCGTGCCGAAGGCGAGCGACGGCTTGCCCTTGTGCAAAGCCAGGGAAGGGGTGAGCGTCGTGCGTGGCCGTTTGCCCGGCGCCAGCGAAGAGGGCAGGCCGGGGGTCAGCCAGAACATCTGGGCGCGCGAATTCAGGGGCATGCCCAGACCGGGGATCACCGGCGAGGACTGCAGCCAGCCGCCGGAAGGGGTTGCCGAGACCATGTTGCCGTGCCGGTCGATGACGTCGATGTGTACCGTATCGCCCTTGCGGTCGGAGAGGTGCGCCATGGTGGGCTCACCCGCGCCCACGCCGCTGCCGCTGGTATCGATGGAACTCTGCATCTCCAGGCCGAGTTTCACCTGCTCTTGGAAGCCGGGTACGATGCCGGGTCGCTGCTCGAGCGAGGCGCGTTCCCCGATTAGTTTGCGCCGTTCGTCGTTGTAGGCGTCGGACAGCAGGTGCTCCATGGGCACCTTCACGAAGTCCGGGTCGCCGTAGTAGGCCTCGCGGTCCGCATAGGCCAGCTTCATGGCTTCGACCACCAGATGCACGAAGTCGGCGCCCGCCGGATCCATGGATGAGATGTCGAAGCCTTTCAGCAAGGCAAGGGACTGCAGCAGAACCGGTCCCTGGGTCCAGGCGTTGGCCTTGGCCACGGTCCAATCCTGGTAGTCGAGAGTCAGCGGCGTGTCATAGCTCGCCTGCCACCCGGCCATGTCCTCGCCGGTCAGAACGCCGCCGTGCTTCTCGCCGCTGGCGTCCATCACCTCGGCGGTCCGCAGGTAACTATCCATGGCTTCGGCGACGAAACCGCGATAGAAGGCATCGCGCGCGGCGTCGATCTGCGCTTCGCGTCCGGACTTGCTTTCGGCTTCCTCCACAATGCGTTTCCAGGTCGCCGCCAGTGCTGGATTGCGGAAGAGCTTGCCGGCTTTCGGCGCCTGTCCACCCGGCAGCCAGGTCTCGTAGGAGGTCGGCCATTCTTCCTTAAAGAAATCGCCCAGATCGGCAATGGTATCCGCCACCCGTTCCAGCATGGGATGCCCCTGCTCGGCATAGTAAATCGCCGGCTCCAGAGCCGCGCGCAGGGAGATGGTGCCATGATCGCGCAGCATCACCATCCAGGCGTCGAAGGCACCGGGGATGACGGTGGCGAGCAGGCCCGATCCGGGAATGAGATCCAGGCCCTGGGCACGATAAGCTTCGATGGTCGCGCCTGCGGGGGCCGTGCCCTGGCCGCACAGCACCTCGACCTTTCCGGTCTTGGCCGAGTAGAAAATCATCGGCGCGTCGCCCGCCGGACCGCAGAGGTGCGGCTCCACGATCTGCAGCACGAAGCCCATGGCTACGGCGGCGTCGAAGGCGTTTCCGTCCTTTTCCAGAATGCCGAAACCGACCGAGGAGGCAATCCAGTGGGTGGAGGTCGCGACGCCGAAGCTGCCGCGGATTTCCGGACGGGTGGTGAAGAGTGACATAGGGGCTCCAAGGTTTTCTTATGCTTTGAGTTTGAATGGGCGGCAGGAAATTTATATCCGCTTTAGATTTCAGTTTTGTCTGGTCAGTTTTGTCTGGTCAGTTTTGTCCGGTCAGTTCTCCCGGGGATCGAGGGCATCGCGCAGCCCGTCGCCGAGCAGATTGAAGCCCAGCACCACCAGGAAGATCGCGGCGCCCGGCCACATGGCCATCCAGGGCGCTTGGCTCAGGAAGTTCTTGGCCACATTCAGCATGCTGCCCCAGCTTGGCGCGGGCGGCTGCTGTCCGAGACCCAGGAAGGAGAGGCTGGCTTCCGCGATGATGGCTGTCGCTATGGCAAGCGTTGCCTGCACCAGGATCGGTGCGAAGACATTGGGCAGGATGTAACGGACGATGATCAGCGTATGGGACAGGCCGATCGCGCGTGCACCCTCCACGTAGTCTTCCGTTTTCACGCTGAGCACCTGTCCGCGTGTCAGGCGGACGAAGATCGGCATGGCAGAGAGGCCGATGGCGATCATGGCGTTGGTCAGGCTCGGCCCCAGAAAGGCGGCGAGCGCAATGGCCAGGATCAGGAAGGGGGTCGCCAGCAGGGCGTCCGTCGCGCGGGAGATGATGCCGTCCAGCCAGCCGCCGAAATAACCGGCGATCAGGCCGAAGGGCACACCGATGAGCACGGCGATGGCCACCGAGACCACCCCGGCCAGCAGGGAGGCCTGAGCGCCCCAGATCATGCGCGAAAGGATGTCCCGGCCCAACTCGTCCGTGCCGAGCCAGTAGGCGGCGGAGGGCGCCTGGCGGATCGCCGACCAGGAGGTGCCCGCGGGATCGGCAATCGGCAGGACGGGCGCGAGGATCGCGATGCCGACGAAGAAGAGCACCAGGATGAAGCCCAGGGCTGCGCTCTTGTTGCCCTTCAGCTTTTTCCAGATACGGCTCTGGGAGCGTTCCGGCATCTCGGTTTTGATGGTGGTGGCTGCGCTGCTCATGATCTATACCAAGGAGCGTTGATAATAACCCAAAGAGACGTCTTCTCCGGGTTTTCGGCTAGGAGCGGTCTGCGTGGCGATGCGGAGCATCGTGAGCTGTTCGCGACGCAGACCGAAAGCTCGGAAAAGGCGCCGCGCCGGTTGTCTACAGAGACCTTCGGAGGGCGTCAAAGGACCTTGCCGATGCGCCGCATCGCCTGCAATCCTTCTCCTGCCCGAAGGGCACTGTAGACAATCTCTTTGGGTCATTATCAACGTTCCTTGGTATTAAACCTGATCCCGCAAACGCGGATTGAGGAAGAGGTAGGCGATATCGGCTAGCAGGTTCATGAGGATAAAGCCCACGGCGGTGCAGAGCACAACGCCCTGGACCACGGCGTAGTCGCGGTTAAAGACCGCATCGACGATCAGCTTGCCGAAGCCGGGAATGGTGAAAATCTGCTCGGTCAGGACGGCGCCCGCCAGCAGCTCACCGAACAGCAGGGCGCTCAAGGTGACGATGGGCAAAAGCGCATTGCGGAAAGCATGCTTTAAAACCACGACGGACTCATACAATCCCTTGGCCCGCGCCGTGCGCACGTAGTCCGCCTTGAGCACGCCGAGCATGGCGCTGCGGGTGTGGCGCATCAGGGTCGCGGCCAATGCGGTGCCCAGGACGAAGGCGGGCATGATCATGGTCTCGATCGATTTGATGGGATCCTCGAAGAGCGGCCGGTAGCCCGAGGCCGGCAGCCAGCCGAGGTTCACCGAGACCAGCAGGATCAACATGATGCCGAGCCAGAAGTTGGGAATCGAGAGACCGGACAAGGCGACCACGTTCGCCACGTAGTCGATCATGGTGCCTTTCTTGATGGCGGAGATGATTCCGGCCGGAATGCCGATCACCATGGCGATGATCATGGCCATGACCGCCAGCTGGATCGTGACCGGCAGCTTTTCCTTGATCAGTTCCAGAACCGGTTGGTTGGTTCGGAGCGAGATGCCGAAATCACCCTGAAGTACCGCGCTGACCCAGTAAAAATACTGGATCGGGATCGGCTCATTCAGGCGGTATTTTTCACGCAGAAAGGCGATGACTTCGGGATCGCGCTCCTCGCCGGCCAGCACCAGGATCGGATCGCCGGGCAGCAGTTTTTGCAGGGTGAAGATAAAGATCGATACCAGCACCAGGGTTGGGATCGTGATCAGTATGCGTCGGCCGATATAGGAGTACATGGTTCCGGGATCGTTCAGCGTGCTCTATAGCGAAATGCGTTTCTAGATCAGATCCGGATTAGATGGAATCGCCTTCGGCGATCCGTCGTTCCGGTGAATCTGCTCTAACACTATGACTTAGAGCGGGTTCACATGTTTTAGCGAAAACACAGAGTGTTTCCGTTAAAGCATGACGCGCTCTAGTGAATCGTTTCATCTCAAAATCTGCGTTTGAGATCAGCAGACTGCTGGTCGAGAGGCAGTGAATTTTGAGGGTGACTAAACGCATTTTGCTCTGGGCCGCTGCCTGCAAAAGAGGAAAAAAAAGGGGGCCCGGTGTTCCCGGGCCCCTAGGCTGGCACTAATCTAGTTAAGCTTGACGTTCTCCAGGCGGATCATGCCGTCCGGATAGGCCGTGAAGCCCTCGACCTTGCTGGAGAGAGCCCAGATCCAGGTCTGATGGTAGAGGTAGATGATCGGCAGATCATTCGCGAGGATCTCGCGGGCTGCGTCATACTTGACCTTGCGCACGGCGTTGTCCGTCGACTGCCGCGCTTCGTTCAAGAGGGCATCGATCTCCGGGTTACAGTATTTGGAATCGTTGATGCCGCCTTCGCAGGTCATGAACTGATGAATGTTGCCATCCGGATCGACCCGGCCGGACCAACCGATTTGGCTGGCCTGATAGTTGCCGGCGGACTGTTCCTGCAGCAGGGTAGCGAACTCGGTGGCCTTGAGCTTCACGTCAAAGCCCGCTTCCGCAGCCATGGCCTGAACCACCTGCATGACCTGCATCTGAACCGGGTTGTTGGCGACCTGGACTTCGATTTCCAGCTTGTCGTATCCGGCTTCCTTCAAGAGGGCCTTGGCCTTTGCGACATCGCGCGCGGGCGTGGGAATGCTCTCGTTGTACCAGGGGCTGGTGGTTGGGAAGGACTGATTGCCCGGCTTGAACACGCCCTCGAAGACAACCTGGTTCAGGGCTTCACGATCAATGGAAAGCTCCAGTGCCTGACGGATCCGGGGGTCTTCGCCCAAGGGATTCTTCGACATCTCGCCGTTACCCACATTCACCGTGATGCCCTGATAGCCCAGGCTGACGGCTTCGGCGTAGGTCAGGTTGGAATCACCTTTGACCGAGGCGGCATCAGGTGCGGCCAGGCGCTCCAGCATGTCCAGATCGCCCGATCGCAGATTGGCAAGACGTACCGTCGTGTCGGGGATCGGCAGGTAGGTGACCTTGTCGATATGGATCGCGTCCGCGTTCCAGTAATCGGCAAACTTCTCCAGCACGATCCGGTCCTGTTGAACCCGCTCGACGAACTTGAAGGGACCGGAACAAATGGGCGCGAGACCCAGCTCCACGCCTTTCTCGGCGGCGGCGGTCGGCGACAGCATCATGCCCGCGCGGTCGGCGAACTGCGCGATGAGGGTGGCATCCGGCGCGGCCAGGGTGAACTTCACCTGATGAGGGCCGGTGACCTCGGCGGTTTCGATGGACGAGAGTTCACTCTTGCGGCGGGACTCCGGCATGGTCTTGGAGCGTTCGATGTTGGCTTTGACCGCTTCCGCATCGAAAGGCGTGCCGTCATGGAAGGTGACGCCTTCGCGCAGATCCATGGTCAGGGTCAGGCCGTCGTCGGACCAGCTCCATCCGGTCGCGAGCTGGGGAATGATTTCCAGATCCGGCGTGATGTCGACCAGCTTATCGCAGACGGCAGCATAGACGATCCGTCCGACGAAGGTGCGCGATTGATCAGGATCGAGCACGTCCGGATCTTCCTGCAGGCCGATTCTGAGTTCGGCGGCCGAGGCCCCCGTAATGGCGCCGGGGGCGACCCCGGCAGCCAATGCCGCCATCATCGCGGCGATTGTCAGTTTACGCATTTCCTTGTCTCCTCTGTTAAAGAACACTCTCTAAATTTTTATTATGTCCCGTTATTTTAGGATCTTGACTCGTCTTGCATTCCAGCGAAGCATCCGCCTCCATTTCAGGAGACATCCGCCTCTATTTTCATTAGGAGGCGTTCGCCTCCGGCTTGCGTTCACTCCAGTTTCTGTAGAGATCGAAGCGCCGGGCCGCGGCGTCGCCGCGCGCCGGTTCCGCATCCAGGCCCGCGTCGGGGCGTTCGATCTCGCGCCAGAAATGACAGGCCACCTGGCGTCCGTCCCCCGCCGGTTCCAAGACTGGGCTGTTTTCTGCGCAGCGCTCTTGGGCGTGGGGACAACGGGTGTGAAAGCGGCATCCGCTTGGCGGCGCGGAGGGGCTCGGCACATCGCCGCTCAGGCCTTCCGACATGGGTCGGGCATTGGGGAAGGGGACCGGGATCGCCGCCATCAGCGCCTGGGTGTAAGGGTGCAGCGGTTTGTCGTAGAGGACGTCGGTCGGACCGAGCTCGATCATCTCGCCCAGGTACATGACCCCGACCCGGTCGCTCATATGCCGGATCACCGCGAGATCGTGGGCGATGATGATCAGGGTCAGGCCGAATTCGTCCTTCAGGTCCTCGAGCAGGTTGACCACCTGCGCCTGGATCGAGACGTCCAGCGCCGAAACCGGCTCGTCGCCGATGATGACCTTGGGGCCGCTGGCGAGTGCCCGGGCGATGCCGATGCGCTGGCGCTGGCCGCCGGAGAACTCATGGGGGTAGCGGTCGGCGTGCTCGGCGCGCAGTCCGACCCGCCCCAGAAGCTGCGCGACCCGTTCCTTCCGCTCGGCGCTGCTGCCGCCGACGCCATGAACCTGCATGGGCTCCTCGACGATCGCACCCACGGTCATGCGCGGATTGAGCGACGAGAAGGGGTCCTGGAAAATGAACTGCAGCTCGCCGCGCAGATTTCTCATTTCTGAGTCCGAGAGCCCGCTGATGTCCTGCCCGTCGTAGATGACCTGACCGCCGGTCAGAGACAGCAGGCGGATCAGCAGCCGGGCGAGGGTCGACTTTCCGCAGCCGGACTCTCCGACAATGGCGAAGGTCTCGCCGCGCCGGATGTCGAAACTCACCCCATCGACCGCCCGGACCGGCGCCGAGCTGCCGAAGAGACGCGCCGGTCCGGCGAAGTGCCGGGTGACGTTTCTGGCTTCGAGGACCGGCGTGCCGGGGGTGTCTGAAACCTGTTTCGTCATGGCGTTGCCTCGCCGATGTTTTCCTCCAGCGGCACGCGGAAGCAGGCGACCGCGTGATCGTCGCTCAGCTGTGACAAATGTGGGACATTTCGACTGCATTCCGGGGTATAAAACGGGCAGCGCGTCGCAAAGCGGCAGCCGCTCGGCATGGCGTCGGCGGGCGGAACCATGCCCGCCACCGTGACCAGCCGCCCGCTGCGTTTTGCTAAAGAAGGCATGGAACTCATCAAGCCAAGCGTATAGGGATGCTGAGGATTTTCGAAAATTTCCCCCACCGGTCCGGCCTCGACAATCCGCCCTGCGTACATGATCGCGACCTTGTCCGCGACCTCTGCCACCACGCCCAGATCGTGGGTGATCATGATCAGTGCGGTGCCGGTCTCTTTCTGTAAGGTATTGATAAGTTTCAGAATTTGTGCCTGAATCGTGACGTCCAACGCCGTTGTCGGCTCGTCGGCGATCAGCAGGCTCGGGTCGTTCGCCAACGCCATGGCGATCATGACTCTTTGCCGCATCCCGCCGGAAAGCTGGTGGGGATACTCCCTCAAACGCTTCTCCGGCGCGGGAATCCGGACTCTTTTCAGCATTTCCAGCGCCCGCTCCAGCGCTTCGGTTTTTGTCACCTGCCGGTGGCGGCGCACCGCTTCGCTGATCTGTTCGCCCACCGTGTAGACCGGATTTAGGGAGGTCATGGGCTCCTGAAAGACCATGGCGATCCTGTCGCCCCTGATTTCCGAGATCTCTGATTTTGGCAGCGATAACAGATCCTTACTGTCAAAGGTCGCGCTACCGGAAGTGATCTCCGCGGGCGGGTTGGGCAGCAGGCCCATGAGCGAAAGCGCCGTAATGCTCTTGCCGCAACCGGACTCTCCGACCAGACACAGCGTCTCGCCCGGCGCCACGGTGAAGGAGACGCCGTCCACCAGATTGCTGTTGATGCCTTTGAAGCCGATCGAGAGATTCTCGACCGCAAGCACCGGCTCTAGGGGGGCAACACCCGGGGCCGCGTTCTTACCGGTCTGGCTTGCCGATGAAGCCGAAGGCTCCATAAGAGCGGACTCAGGAGGCATGGCTGAGACCGCCCGCCGTCACGGCCAGAAGGCGTTCATGAAGCGAGAGAATGTGCTGACGGGCCGCGGCTTCGGCGCCGGCCGGATCGCGCCGTTCGATGGCGGCGACGATCGTGTCGTGCTGGTCGGTGTAGAGCACCCGGCTTTCCTGGCTGCGCGCCAGTTCGCGCACGTGATGCCATGCCGGGTCCTGACGGACCTTGTCGACAATGTTGAAGAGGGCCAGAAACAATGTATTTCCAGCGGTTTGCGCGATATAGCGGTGCAGGGCGCTATCCCAAAGCTCTCGGCTGTCCGCATCTTGCGCCTCGCTGATTTTGCGGGTCAGATCGCGCAGATGCCTGATGTCATCCTCGGTGGCGCGCAACGCGGCGAGCTGCGCCAGCGCGGGTTCGATCCGTAGGCGCACTTCCATGACCTCGAAGAAATTGGAGCGGCTCGAAAGGCCGTCGATCACGGGACCGCTTTTGTCGGGTGCGGGGCCGACATAGGTTCCCGAACCCTGGCGCCGCCAGATCCGGCCTTCGGATTCCAGAACCTCGAGCGCGCGGCGGACCGCCCGGCGCCCGACTCCAAGAGTCTCGGACAGCTCCCGCTCGGTGGGTAGTTGATGATCCGTGGTCGAGAGGTCCTGGTCGAGCATCTCGCGCAGCCGTTCCAGCGCCAGGCTTGAGTTGCTTGATCTGAGGTTGCTTTGTCCGGCGTTCGAACGCCCGCTTGTATCAACCGCGGGTTCTTTGGCGTCTTTTTGCGTGTCGGACTGCATGTAGGGTGATCCGCAGATAGGGAAACCAATCGAAAGTGATCACATAATTGATTCGAATTGGTTCGATTGCAAGCTGAGTTGTCACGCACTCTGAATCCTGGCTGTTTTCAGGTACCCGAGATCCATTGGGATCTGGGCGTCAATACTGCCCAGAAAATCGCCTTATTTTCGAGTGTTCTGCCTGAATGAGATGCGGTTCACTTTGCGATGAGTGGAAGGGAACCAATTTTGATTGGTATCAGATGAATAGATAGACTGGGCGAAAACCAGCGGCAGGGCGCCGTTTCGGCACCGATTCCGACTCAGCTGGATCAGCGCCGCTGCCTGCCTACGGCGCGCAGACCTCCTCTGCCGCAGAATTGGGCAACCGCTCGCTGAGGAATTTGTACCAGCTCACGTATCTGAGGCGGGAAGAACTGTTAGAGCGCGCCATGGCACTACTTTCCGAACAGAGGGCCAGCATCTTTTCGCTGTCGTCCAGGAAGAGGCCGATCAGATCCCGGCTTTGGGCATAACGCGCGGGCCTGATCGTCTCATTGAAGTAGCTGCGGCGGAGGTCCTGCTGACATTCGCGTCTGTCCAAAGGGTCGGTTTCGGCGCCACAGGCGTTCGAGATCACGGCGGGCGTAGGACAGGAATTGACGGTTGCGTCGCAGCCGCAGTCACCCTGTTCGATGCAGCGCTGGCCGCTTTCCTTCGCGGCCCAGACGTTGAAGACTGCCGTGGTTGCCGCAAGGTAGACGGCCCCCTGATCGGCATCCGGGTCCGCCAGTTGGCCGGATTGAGCGAACGCCGTGAGGCCCTCGGCGATCTCGCTTGCGGCCGCTTCAAGCTCTTCTGCCGCACGACCGGTTGTCTTGGGTGGTGAGGCTGTGAGGTCGCAGACCACTCCCCATCCTGCAAGAAGAGGGTCGAAATACTCCGCGAAAAGGAAATCACGGCTGAAACGTCCGGTCTGGGAGACCAGATTGCCTCTCGCTGCTTCCACGTCGCTCTTCAGGAGACCGGCAAGGCCGACGTTTCCGACCTGCAGGTGCATCATGGCATCCAGAACAGTGAGATGCGCGGCTTCGGCTTCTTTCGTGCCGAATTGAACTCGAAAGGCCCGGATGGCGTTGCGTGTCTGCGAAAACGTGGGCTGTGATGCGACCGGCAAACTCGAAAGACATCCCGGTTGCTCGCCTTCGCCAGAGAGAAAGAGTTCGGCGAACTCTGCGCGATAGATTTCGTGGATATCTTCAAGCGCCTGCTTTTGCGGGAGGACCTTCGGCAGGTTCCCACGAGGGCCTGTCGCTTCACAAGCGGATAAGACTGCGAGGCAGGTTGCCGCGATCAGGACGGAGCGAACTATCTGCATCGGTTCTGTCACTCTCTAAGCTGTTTCGAATTCGGCTGTTTCGAGTTGGGCAGGGTCGAGTTGGGCGGGGTCGAGTTGGGCGGGGTCGAGTTGGGCGATCACGCCACGGATGAAGCTGTCGAAAGTCTCACTGCCGCCATCCACCAGCGTGAAGGGGGCCGCCAGATAGTTCAGGATGACCCGTTCGAGGAAGTCCGGCAGGTTCTCCCCGTCGATCGACGTGCCGACCTCAAGCTCGGCGGCGGCGAGTGAGAGGGTTAGAACGCTCCTGAGCTCATCATGCCCGACCGCGTCACCGGCGAGGAGCACGGCGCCGCGCCGCGCAACCGCCGTCAGGCTCTTCCGTAAAGCCTCAACCATGACCGGTCCTGAGAGGAGTTTAGTCGGGTCACTGATCAGACCGTCAATGATGCCCACGGTGAGCGGTTGAAGGATGTCGGCTTCGTCGAAACCGGCCCAGACGGCGGGATTGGCGGTCACGGCACGTATCGAGGCGGTCAGAGCTTGCTTGCGCCCGGCGCGTGTCAGCAAGGGTTTAACACCCTCGGTGCCCAACGCGCCGCCGACCGTCACAAGAACGCTGCGGAAACGGTCATCCATCTCGACCAGCGCAAGGTTGTTGCTGGCGGCTTTCAATGCCGCATCAGTGATGACGATCACATCGTCGCGTTGCAGGCCGTCGCCGACTGCCTGACCTGCCGCTTCAAAGGCGGCGCCGACCACTGTTGCCGCGAAGCGATTGTTCCCTGCGACCAGGTCGGGATGATCCGATAGGACGACGAGGCTTTTCGAGACAATATCGCGCAGTGTCTCGCGCTCGAAGCTCTGCTTCAGCGGTGTGTCCGAGAGGACTTGAGCCAGATTCGTGACCAGATCGGTGGCGAAGGGCGGGAGCGCTGTCGTGCTGGCAAGGGCCCCCGGATTGGAAGCGACGGCGCCAAGCGCAACCTGATAGATCCCAGCGAAGATCCTGCCGGTGCCCAGTTCGCGGAAAAAGTCGTTCGCCGCGGCGCGCTCGCCGATGCTGCCCGCAACCGCAGTTGCGACCGCGGTAATCAGGGGCCGATCGCCGATCTTGCCTTTCAGGATTCCTTCGACGTTTTGAGCGCCAGCGGCGAGGCCAGCTTCAATCACACCGAAGATTGCCGTCTTGTCTCCGTCCAGTATTTCGGGAAAGCCATCGGCAAAGGCATTGAGTGTTGCAGTGATGACGTCCTTCGCGGCTTTGTCGGAGGAGAGGAAAGAGGGATCCGAGGCGACTTGCCGAAAAAGGCTGGAGGTTAGGTCTTTGAAGCCTTCGGCGGTGATCAATCGTGCGAAGAATTCGTCCGCGCGCTCCTTGTCGCCGGCGCCGTCACCGGCTTCGGTTCGCCCGGCGGCGCGCACATCGTTGAGCGCGCCGAAGAGGGCCTTGAGCGCTGCTTCGTTGGGAAGGCTGTCAGGGTTGTCGAGGGCGGCGAAGAGCGCGGAGCCAAGCAGACTCTGGTAAATTGTTCTGATCGAAAAGTCGTCGAAATCCTGCTTCACCGCGAATTCGGAAATTACGGATTCGACCAGGACCCGTGTCTTGGGATTGGCGATAAAGCTCGCGGCATTCTCGCCGAGAAATTCGAGGGCGGTGTCCACCGTCGCGAGCGCCAGGCGCGCGAACACGGGATTGCGAGACAGGCGCTGAGACTCAACGACGTAATAAGCGAGCCGCATTTCGGTGTTTGGCCCGGAACTCGCCAGCGCGCGCAGGTCGCCAGGGCCGGCACCCTCGCTTGCGAGGAGTGTGGCCGGGATGTCGGCCGCCTCGAAATAGAGCTTGTAACAACTGTTCAGTTTTGCCGCGGGCGGATTGAGATCATTTGTAATGGCGGCCTTTACCTCTGCGAAATCCGTGACGAGACCGCGGGTATGAAGAATCGCCAACCCAGTCGGTGAATCGAAGAACGCCCACATTTGACGCAAAAACTTACTCCGGTCTTCGCGTTTTGGGGCAGGGGGCAGGCGGAAGGGCAGGCCCTTCGTCGTTTCGTTCAGGGAGAGTATCGTGTCGACCCGACCACGGTACTTAAGCACCGCCGTGATCGCGGACATGATAACCGACACTGGTATCGTCACGCGGCTTCCCCCGTCTGTTGCCGACTTCGTGTATCTCTTTAGCTTAGCACAGCGACCGCCACGGGGAGAACAACAGGCAGCGGAATGACGGTCGAAGTGCTAAAGTCTGAGGCGCACCAATTCAGGTGATCACGGTTTCGCCGGTTCTGAAGGCACGGCGAAACCTTTCCAACCCGTGGCTGCCGCCGTTGACCAGCCGTCTGGCAGCGCGCAAGTCACCGCGCACAATGGCTTCCTTGATCCGCCGTTCTTTGACCTTCAGGAAGGCTGCTAGGACATCAGCGGCGACCTCAGGCTCGTTGGCCCGATCCGGGTTTTCGATCAGTTCGTTTCCCAATCCGATTTTTTCGCCGATCCGCGCGTAGTTATCGCGGCCGGTCAACTGAATGTAGCCTCTGCCTTTGAAGAGATCGCCGTCGGGCTTGCCCTGGTTGCCCAGGTCACGGCGGTTGTCGTAGAGATCGAAGGGATGGCCGCCGGGCGAGGTGTTGAAGCGTGATTTGCCCTCCGAGATCGGCAGGAAGCCGGCGGTTTCCGCGCGGATGGTCGCCAATGCCATCAGCACCATGTTCTTGTCTGCAAGCTCGCTCGCAACCAGAGAGCTCAGAACAGGCGGCAGATTAGTTTCGATATTGGACCGCGGGGTTGAAGGGAACATTTTCGAAACCCGCTCGACCGTCACGCTTGCAATGGCAAGTGGTGGATCGGGTTCAACATCTGCGGAGAGGCTGGCCAGTGTCTGCGGACCAGCGATGCCGTCGACGAGCAAACCCTCACTGGCTTGGAAAGCCCGCAACGCCGTCTCCGTGGCGTTGCCGAAATGACCGTCTATGACACCCGGATTGAAACCCGCTTGTTTCAGCTTTTCCTGGAGCTCTTTGACGTCTTCGTTTCGCATGCCCCGTTTCAGAGTAGCCATCGTTCCCCCATCATGTCATGCAATTGTATGCAAGCGAATAGTATCACAAGATTTTCATCAGGTACTGGTTTTGTATCCCCAGACTTTCTATCTTCAGTGATACGGATCGCGCGTCGGCGCGGTTGCCGTGGGTTTCGTCCGAGAGGTGGAGCTTTATTTCCCGCCTTATGTGGGACCGAGACCAGAGGGTTATAGTGTTGGAATTCAAATGCTTCGTGTATCGCCTTTAATTGTCACTCAGATTTCACGCCAGTGTGACAGGCTTGGTGCTTGTATGTCATAAGTGGTCGTACAATATTACTTGTGACGAGGCTAATAAGGCGAAGGTCTACCTTGCATTAAGGCGCAACAGCTTAATCGGCGGCGGGTAGGCGATACAGCTACGTTTCGTTCCATCTTTATTTCAAGACTGCGCCTGAACGGAGCGATTAAAATCAACGACGTACCGCACGATATACCGCAGCCGTACAAGGTAACCCTTCGGCCTGGAGATCTGCTTTTTGGCGAAGGCGAGCAGGGCGAGCGTGCCTATGTTGTGGAAAACGGTGTGGTCGAGGTGGTCAAACAGACCTCTGAAGGCTCTGTAACCCTGGCCAGACTTGGTCATGGCGAGATTGTCGGCGAGATGGCGCTGTTCGATAACGCGCCGCGATCCGCAACGGTTGTGGCCGTCGAGGAGACAACGTTGCTCTCGATCGACCGCCTGCAGATTGACGCAAAAATCCGAAACGCCGATCCCACAATTGCCCTCCTTATCGACACCCTTACCAATCGGCTGCGCTCTATGCAGAGCCTCTTGGGCGCACCAAGCCTGCCGCATACGGTGAGTGAACCCGGCGATGGCGCGTTGCTTGCGGCGCGCGCGGGCACGGAGGATGTCAGACAGATTCTCCGCTTCGAGCGCCAACTTATCGCCGGCCTTGAAAATGATCAGTTTTTTGTCGAATTCCAGCCCATTATGAGTCTTGAGACTAACGATATCGCTGGGTTCGAGGCACTTGTGCGCTGGCGTCATCCCGATTTGGGGAACGTATCCCCCCAACGTTTTATACCGGTGGCGGAAAACCTCGAAGCGGTCGTCCAGCTCGATCGCGAAATCATCGCCCGAAGCCTTTCCTTTATCTCCGAAGCGAACAGGGTTCGCGAGGAGGTTTGCGCGTCCCACCGCGACTGTGCGCCGATCCATGTGTCTTTCAATCTTTCGACGGTGCGTTTGTCCGACGGCAGCGTGATCAGCGATATCGATGCCGCGCTCGCAGAGCACAGCGTTGATCCGGCGATGCTGAAGGTCGAGGTAAACGAACAGATCCTGATCCGGGATGCCCAACAGGCAATCGCGATCCTTTCCGAGTTGCGCAGCCGTGGCATCGGGGTCCTTTTGGATGACTTTGGAACCGGCTACTCCTCCTTGAGCTATCTTGCCCGCTTACCGATCGATATTCTCAAGATCGACCGCAGCTTCGTCAAAGCCATGACGCGCTCGGAACAGAGCAAAACCATTCTGGCGTCGATCTGCGCAATGGCGGGGGCATTGGGAAAAGATGTCATTGCCGAAGGCATCGAGAAGCCGGAGCAGGCGAAGATGCTGACCGAAATGAACTGTTCTTTCGGACAGGGTTACTACTTCGCGCAGTCGATGCTGGCCGAAGACGCTCTTGCATTCATAAGGTCCGTGACGCCGGCGGCGCAAAAGGCCTGACACGAAGCTGCGCACACCAGTGTTCTTTGCTTTTAAGCGCTTTGGTCACCGTGGTTTTTTACGATTGCCGCAAGAGCTGCAGAGGCCAGCCGGGCGGCCGGAGGGTCAGCGCGGCTTGTCAGCAGGATTGGGACCTTTGCCCCCAATCCGATGCCTGCGGCACAGGCATTCATGTAATGCACCATCATCTTAAAGAGCGCGTTGCCGGTCACGATATCCGGTACGACAATGATGTCGGCATGTCCGGCGACCGGATGATCGACACCCTTGGTGCGCGCCGCGTCTGCGGATAAGGCGAGATCCATTGCCAGGGGGCCGAAAACATCGGCGCCTTTGACGCTGTCCTGAGCCCAGTCGGTGAGAAGCTTCGCCTCGATGCTGGAGGGCATCTGCTCCATTTGCTCCTCGGTCGCAGAGAGAAGGGCGACTTTTGGTTTCTCGATGCCCAGAGCATGCGCCAAATCGACGGCATTCTGAATGACGGCTTTCTTGGTCTCGACGTCAGGGTGAATATTGACGGCGCAGTCGGTCAGCAGAAGCTGTCCCGCCCGGCCGGGCACCGTCATGTGAAAGACGTGTGTCAGGCGCCGCTCTGTGCGCAGGTTCGCGTTTCGGCTGAGCAAGGCGCGCATGAAGACATCTGTGTGGATATGCCCTTTCATCACGGCAGCAACGTCGCCGCCGCTGGCGGCGCTTGCAGCGGCAGTCGCGGCCGATTGCTCGTCTCCGGCCTCGATCACCGCATATTCGGAGATATTCCAGTTGAGCTCGGAGGCATATTTCTGAATGGCATCGCTGTCGCCAAAAAAGACCGGTTCGATGACCCCCGCGCTGGCCGCGTCGTAGGCGCTTTCCATGACCACAGCGGCACCCGCATTAACGATGGCAGTGCGCAGCGGCGCTGAAGATCTTGCCGCGCGCAGAAGGCCCTGCGGGCATTCAACCTGGTTTTTTCCGAGCATTCGCTGACTCCCGAGGTTTATTCCATCACGCCGGGCCGACAGTCTTGTCGCTGTGATTCGGCGTGCCCGTGTCGTCTGGAGCTATCACGCGGTATTGGCTGGGCTCCCGCGTTGGCACGGCTTCTCATGCGCCGAGCTACCCCAATTCTCTAAAAATGAGACTTTGAGTCTCAATAAGATTAAAGATGCGAATCAAGTCAAGCAAAACCTGGAGCCTGACGTCATCTTTGGCGGCGAGAGCCTCGCATGATTTTGACGGCCGCACTCGCTTTATCGCTGCAGAGGTTAACTCGACGAGTTGTCGGCCGAGGGCGCTGGTGAGGATGCGGGGTCGAGCGCAACGCGGTAAAGTTCCTTCGCTGCGTTCCGCAGAAGGTCGATGTGCGTCATAGCAGCGTCCAGGCTCATGCGCTGCGCAGGGGCGTGAATCGCAAGCGTCGCAACGAAATCACCGTTTTCATTTTGCACCGGCACCGCGATGGCGACCATGCCTTCGACAAATTCTTCATTGTCGACCCCCAGCTGATTCTTTCGCGTGACTTCCAGGGCCGCCAGTAATTCGTCTTTGTCGGTGATGGTGTTGGGCGCGTGTCGCTCCAACTTTAAGCCTTCGACCAATCGGCGCTGCTGAGAGCGCCGTAAGGTGCTGAGGTAAAGCTTGCCGCTCGCCGTACAGTAGAAGGGGACATGTCCGCCGACAGGGAGTTCGATCCGGATCGGCCAATGAGTCTCGACCCGATCCAGATAAATCATGCCGTTGCTGTCGGGCAGGGTGATGTTGCAGGTTTCGCCCACCTGTTCCGAAACCTGCTTTAAGATCGCATGACGGAGTTGGGCCAGCGGCGCAAAACTCAAGACGCCCGCGGCAATACTGCGCAGGCGATTGCCCGGCAGGTAACGGCGGCCATCGATGTCTTTGGTCAGATAGCCGTCCAGATACAGCTCGTTGCAGAGCCGGTGTAAAGTCGGTTTTGGCAGTCCGAGGCTTTCGTTGATGTCGGTGGGTGTCATGGGAAACCCCGCCTGTGTCAGGACTTCAAGGATGTAAAGACGCCTCAGCCCGGGCGGTGTGCGATCCGCTTTGTCGTCCTTCTTTGCCTTGCCTTGTTGCGCCATTCTTGCCTGTCCACTTGGGGGCTGGGGGTTTTTGACGTCGAGTCTCATTCGACGGAACTGGAGCCTGTCGACCGGGAATAGTTGGTATACGCCACGCCCCAGCTAAACAAGCATAATGCTTGGGCGCGGCTGGACAAACACGCCGCGGTTTCTCGCAAGGGGCGATGTGGTGGCGCGGGCCGGTGTGATGATAGTTGTTACTCTTCTCAGGTCAGTGTTGCATTAAAGAGACCTGAAGCAGTTGATTTTCCGAGTTTTTTGCGCGCAGCCCGCCTGCTCGTGTGGGGACAATTCACCACTTCAATATGGCAGCCCACTCTTGTTTGTTCTCATGTCGAAACTACGTGAATAGGGTGCTATTCGAACAACTGGAGGTGATTATGCATGGCGTGATGGTAATGGGGCCGGGGCCCGGATACGAAAAGTATCCCGAACATACGGTTCATCTCGAACGGGATGACAGGCGCATTCAGGTCAACTTTCAGGGTGTGACAATTGCAGACACCCGGAATGCGATTATGCTGCACGAAGCCGGCTATGACCCGGTCGCTTACATTCCACGTAGCGATGTCCGGACCGAACTCCTCAGCGAGACGTCCCGGGAAACACACTGTCCCTTCAAAGGCTACGCGTCCTACTGGTCAGTAATGGTTGGCGACAAAACGGCTGAAAATGCTGCCTGGGCTTATCCGAGAAGCTATGAAGAGGTCACAGACCTGGCGGACTGCATCGCTTTTGACAAGCGCTTTGTGGAGGTAGCCGTCGTCTCTGAACACTGACGGATCCACACGCTGGTCGCGGGTCGATCAGGCCTAGGTTGAGGACTCCTATTCCTTGATGGTCTTGATCGTATTTTGCCTGGTTTTAGGCAGGAGAGGTCTCGAAAGCGGGCCCATAGGCCCGGTGAGAGGGCACGACGCCCCTAAAACCAGGCAAAACACGACCCATCCGGGACGTGGTCCCCAGGCGATAAGATTATGAGTTCTGGGAACCACGTTCTGGACGGCGTCGTGTCATCGGTCCAATTCTGGCTAAGCACGATGCTATGGCATCGCTCCACTCTTAACTTCTTGCCAGAAAACATAATTTTGTCGTCAAGACCGTCAAGGAATAGGAGTTCCCAACCTAGACGATAATGCTTTCGTAATAGTGGTTCTCTGTATTGCAACGGCTGATACGCAATTCGACCGGCACTCCTTTGAGATTATGGGCCACCCGCTCGATCAACTGCAGCGGCGCGCCCTTTTTGACGCCAAGCCACGCAGCGTCCTGAGGTGATGCCCCGACCGCCCGCAGATGTTCGACCGCTCGGCTGATCGTGACGCAGTAGCGTTCCTCGTAGAGCTGATAGAGATTGTTCGGCAGGTCTTCCAGGGGCAGTTTGTCCAGGTCGGGGAAGACCTTGGCCGGAACCACAATGCTTTCCGCGATGACGGGTTCGCCCTCAAGACTGCGCACCCGATCGATCTGAATCACGCGGGCTGCGGACTGAAGGCTTAGTTTCTGACTTTCTTCCCGCAGCGCCCGGCGGCGGGAGATGCCCTTCTCCTGACTGGACGGCATCTGGCGGACACCGCTTTTGCTGATGATATGAAAGAAGTGAAACAACGCCCGGTCCGGTGTGTGGGCAGCCACGAAGGTGCCTTTGCCCTGGTGCCGGATGACCAGGTTTTCCGCCGCCAACGCGTCGAGCGCCTTGCGGACGGTGCCCTGGCTGACACCATAGTCCTGCCCAAGGCGGGTTTCGCTGGGCAATAGATCTCCAGGACTCCAGGCGCCCTGATAGATCTGCTGGATGATCAGCTCTTTGACTTGACTGTAGAGCGGCGCGCTGCCGCGAATGGTTTTCATTTCATTCAAGGTATTCGCCGCCTTTGCCGGAGGTGTTATCGCCGATGTTCAACCCGGTGCCAGACACACCGCGTTTGCAGCTCTTTGTCTTGACCGCACTATAATCCCGATTCAGAAAAATCATGCAACTCTTATATAAGAGTTAAAAGAATATCTTGACCCAAGAAGCCGGGCGGGCATAACGTCGAATAAATTTCACGCCGCCCCAGGTGAAGTCATGTTCAGTGGGCGGATTTCTGTATGGGAGGAACTAAGTGGCAGCACCCGACTTTCTCGTCCATGAGACGAAAGACACCGTTGGTGTTATCGTGGTCGAAGGCATCGAAGCCGGTCAGGAATTGACCGGTTGGCTGATGGAGACCGACGAGACGCTCTCGATCAAAGCGCTCGACCCGATTCCGCTGGGGCACAAGGTTGCCCTGGGCGATATCGCGAACGGCGATACCATCATCAAATACAGCCATGACATCGGCAAGGCGGTGGCCGATATCGGCAAGGGACATCACGTCCACGTTCACAACGTCAAAACCAAGAGGTGGTAGGCATGGCGCATTCAAGTTTTTGGGGATATCGCCGCGAGAACAACCGTGTCGGTGTCCGGAATCACGTCATCATCCTGCCGCTCGACGATCTCTCCAATGCGGCTTGCGAGGCTGTGGCGAACAACATCCAGGGCTGCATGGCCCTGCCGCATCACTACGGCCGTCTGCAGTTCGGCGAGGATCTGGAACTGCATTTCCGCACCCTGATCGGCACCGGCAGCAATCCCAACGTCGCCGCCGTGGTCGTGATCGGTATCGAGCCGGTCTGGACCAAGCGGATCGTCGACGGCATCGCCGCCACCGGAAAGCCGGTCGAGGGTTTTGCGATTGAGCAGAACGGCGACATCAACACCATTGCCGCCGCTTCGCGCAAAGCGAAGGAATTCGTTCAGTGGGCCAGTGAAAAGACCCGCGAGGAATGCGGTCTGGGCGAGCTCTGGGTTTCCACTAAGTGCGGAGAGTCCGACACAACCTCAGGCCTGGCCTCGAACCCGACGGTCGGCAACTTCATTGATAAGGTCGACGTTCAGGGCGCGACTACCTGTTTCGGTGAGACCTCTGAGTTGACCGGCGCGGAGCTGGAGTGTGCCAAGCGCGGCGTGACGCCTGAAATCGGCAAGAAGTTCCTGGCCACCTGGCAGGCTTACATGGACGATGTGATCGAGCCGCACAAGACCAGCGATCTTTCCGACAGCCAGCCGACCAAGGGCAATATCGAGGGTGGCCTGACCACCATCGAGGAGAAGGCATTCGGCAACTTCGAGAAAATCGGCAAGAAGACGAACTTCGTCGATGTCTTGCAGCCGGCCGAGCAGCCATCCAGTGGTCCCGGTCTCTACTTTATGGATACCTCGTCCGCCGCTGCCGAGTGCGTCACCCTGCAGGCGGCTGCAGGTTTCGTGGTCCATCTCTTCCCGACGGGCCAGGGCAACATCATCGGCAATCCGATCGAGCCGGTCATCAAGCTGACCGCAAACCCGCGGACCGTGCGGACTATGGGCGAGCATGTCGATGTCGATGTTTCCGGCATTCTGCGCCGCGAGATGAACCTGGATGAGGCCGGCGACGCCTTGCTCGATATGACCATCCGAACCTGCAACGGCCGTTTGACGGCAGCGGAGGCGCTCGGCCACCGCGAGTTCGTCATGACCAAGCTATATCGGAGTGCGTAAGAAAAAAGGTGTTACGATCTCCGGGCGGTGCTGAGAGCCGGGCCGCCCGGAGAGTTCTATCGGCTCGCAAAAAAACGCCGCGATAAAGCGGATAGTTAAAAAGAACATAAGTACAGGAGGAACCTATGGACATTTTGAGGAAAATCGGCGTCACGAGCGTGGCTGTGGCCATGTCGCTGGCCGTATCCGGCCTGGTCTCGGGCGTGCCGCAGGCGGAAGCCTTTCCCGATAAACCCGTCAACTACATCATTCCCTTCGGACCGGGCGGTGAGTCCGATATCACCGCGCGTCACCAGCAGTCTTTCTTCAAGGATAAGTTCGGTCAGGATCTGGTCATCGCCTATAAGCCCGGCGGCGGCGGTGCGGTCGGCTGGTCGCAGCTCAACGGCATGATCGGCGATGGTTATACCATGATGGGGATCAACCTCCCGCACATCGTGGTCAAACCCCTGCAGAAGGACGTCGGCTTCAAGACCGAAGATATTATCGGCGTTTACATGTTCCACTACACACCCGACGCCGTGGTTGTGAACGCGGACAGCGATATCAAATCCCTTCAGGACCTCATCGATTACGCGAAGGCCAATCCCGGCAAGTTGACCATGTCCGGTTCCGGCAAGGGGACCGCCAATCATCTGGCGCAAGTCCGCTTCGATAAGATGGCCGATATCAAGACCACTTATGTGGCCTTCAAAGGAACCGGTAAAGCGGTTGCGGCTTTGCTCGGCGATCAGGTCAAGGCGGAATGGGGCTATACTTCGGTCGGCGCCAAGCACGAGGGGAAGGTTCGTTTGCTCGCCGTCGCCATGGAAGAGCGTCATCCGAAATTCCCGGATGTCCCGACCTTCAAGGAACTCGGTTTCGATCTGGTTTCGGGTGCTTACCGCGGAATTGCGGTTCCCAAGTCCACGCCGGAAGAGGTGCGTGTGAAGCTCTCGGAGATGATCGGTGAAATCAATGCCGATCCGGAGTTCCGCAAGCGCATGGAAAATGACGGCATGGCTTTGCTCGACGTTGGCTACAAGGATCTGAATGCCTTTGTTGCGGAGCAGGCGAAAGCCTATGAAGCAGCCGCGCGTGAAGCCGGAGTCATCAAGTAACCTTCAGCGGGCAGATCTAAGCTCCTTTCGAAGCAACTGGTTATTGGAACCGGGATTCCGCAGCTATGACCGGACTGGATTATCTCTGGCAGGCGCTGACGCCGTTTAACCTGCTGCTGGCGCTTGCCGGCGTGGTGGCAGGTACGGTCATCGGCTCCCTGCCCGGGTTGACCGCGACCATGGCGGTGGCGGTCCTGGTGCCAATAACCTTTTCCATGGAACCGGCGTCGGCGCTCATTCTCATGGGTGCCATCTACACCGGCGCGATCTATGGCGGCGCTTATTCCGCCATTCTTCTCAATACTCCGGGAACGCCTTCAGCCATCGCGACGACTTTCGACGGTTATCCCATGGCGAAGCGGGGCGATGGCGATCTGGCCATTACCCTGGCCTGTGTCTCCTCGGTGGTGGGCGGACTGGTTGGCGCCGCGTTCCTTCTGGGCCTCGCGCCGCCGCTGGCCGAGGTCGCGCTGGCTTTCGGGCCGGTCGAGTATTTCTGGCTGGCTGTCTTCGGACTGACCCTGATTTCGGCACTTTCGGACGGCAATCTGCTCAAGGGACTGATCGGTGCCTGCTTCGGATTATTGCTGGCCTGTATCGGCGTGGCGGAGATATCCGCCGATATCCGCTTTACCTTTGGCAGTCAGGTCCTGCTGGGCGGCATTGAAACCGTATCCGCCCTGATCGGCCTCTATTGCATTCCGGTCATGATCGATCTGGTCGCGACTCCTGACCGGCATCTGAAGGTCACGACCGAAAGCAAAGGCTTCCGGCTGCGTGAAGCCCTTGCCGTTTCCTGGAAGAGCAAGTTCAACCTGATCCGCAGTTCGGTGATCGGCACATTGGTCGGTATCCTGCCCGGAGCCGGCGGGTCGATTGCGGGTCTGGTCGCCTATTCCGAGGCGCGCCGCAGCTCCAAGCGCAGTGATTCCTTCGGCACAGGGGAGCCGGAGGGGATTCAGGCGACCGAGTCTGCCAATAACGCAACGGTCGGCGGCGGTTTCATTCCGACCCTCGTGCTGGGCATTCCGGGCACCCCGCCGGACGCGGTCATTCTGGGCGCACTGCTGATTCAAGGGGTGCGGACCGGCCCCAGTCTCTTCACCGAGAATGGCGCCATCGTCTACACCTTCATCTATGGCCTGATCCTGGCCACGATTCTCATGCTGCCGGCCGGCCTGATCATCGGGCGCTATGCCTACAAATCGATTATCACGATACCCAAGGCATTGTTGGTGCCCACGGTTGCCTTCATGACCATGATCGGCACCTACGCGATCCGGAATTCGATTTCCGACGTGGTGATCATGATCGTGTTGGGCGTGATTGGCTGGTTCCTCAATCGGTTCGGTTTCAGCCCTTCGCCGATCGTTTTGGGTCTGATCCTGGGACGGATCGCCGAGCAGGGCTTCGTGCAGGCCTGGACCATCGGCGCGGCGACCGAGGATCTTACAGGCATGTTCTTCGGCCGTCCGATCAGTCTGGTGATCATCGCCTTTACTCTGGTGTCGCTGTTTTATCCCCTGATCAGAAAGCGCTGGTCCATGAAGGGAGGAGCCGTAAGTGCAGATTGAGTCGAAAAGCGGCAAAAGTGATATCGCAGGAACCGTCACGGCGGTGGTGTTTATTCTCCTGGCCTCACTGGCACTGTGGGACACGACCACAATGACGGATTCCGATTCCTATGTCTTTCCGCGGGCGATCGCGGCGGCGATGATCGTGTTCTGCGTTTTGCTGATCGCTTACAACCTTGTCCGTGGAGCAGCGGATAGTCGTGACGCTGATGCCGGCACTTCGGGCCCGGTCTCGACACCGCGGCGCGTTGGCCTGGTGGCGGCTATGCTGTTCTCCAGTCTTGCCATGCCCTGGACCGGATTCCTGCTTTCGGGCGTCTTTGCCTTCGGTGCGATCATGCTTTTCGCTATGTACGACCCCTGGACGCCGCGCCGCCGAATCGTTTTTCCTCTGGCAGCGCTCGCTGTCGTTCTGGGATTTTACACGCTCTTTTCAAAGGTGCTTTTGGTTCCGCTTCCGGTTGGTTTTTGGTTTCGTTGAGACACTGGCCAGAGCTGGAAGCTGATTTTTACAGGTAATGCAATTATGCCCGATATCGTTGTTTCCGAATTCATGGATCAGACTGCCGTTGACGACCTGAGCAGGGACTTCGACGTTCACTACGATCCTGATTTGGCCGACCAGCCGGAGGAGCTGATCAGGCTTGTTACCGCTGCGCGCGCGCTGATCGTCCGGAACCGGACACAGGTGCGCGGTGGTCTGCTTGAGGCGGCAAACAGCCTGGAGGTGGTCGGGCGTTTGGGCGTGGGGCTCGATAACATCGATCTGGATGCCTGTGGAGCCCGCAACATAGAGGTTTGCCCGGCCAGTGGTGCGAACGACGACTCTGTTGCGGAGTATGTGATTGCGATGACCATGGTTCTGCTGCGCGGTGCTTTTCAGGCGAGCGACGCGGTGATTGCAGGCGAGTGGCCCCGTCAGGCCTCCATTGGGCGGGAGGCAGCAGGCAAGCAGATGGGGCTGATCGGTTATGGCGGGATTGCGCGCAACGTCGCAGCCCGTGCCCGTGCCATGGGCATGCGGACTGCGGCATTCGATCCTTTCCTGCCGCCGGACCATCCGGTCTGGTGGGACTGTCAAAAATGCGAGCTTAAGGATCTCCTGGCGTCCAGCGACGTCATCAGCCTGCATGTCCCTCTGAACGATGAGACGCGAAATCTGCTTGATCGAGCGGCGATTTCGAACCTGAAGAAAGGCGCCGTCGTGATTAACACGGCCCGGGGCGGCGTGATTGACGAGCCCGCCGTGGTAGAAGCTTTACAGTCGGGAGCGCTTGGCGGAGCGGCGCTCGACGTCTTTGCGATTGAGCCTTTGACAGCACAAGCCGGCAGTCAATTTGAAGGCGTGCCCAACCTGTTTCTTACGCCTCATATTGCCGGCGTTACCGAAGAGGGCAATGTGCGGGTCAGCGCCGTTACCGCAGATAACGTGCGGAAAGTCTTGGAGAAACGGCGATGACTGAGACAGGTTTCTTTGCGGCAGAGGATCTCCGAGATCTCGCTTGCCGGGTTCTGATGGCCCACGACACCTCTGCGGGGAATGCCGCCAGTGTCGCCGCCGCCCTGGTCGCTGCCGAGATCGACGGGCAAAAGGGGCACGGTCTCTCCCGCTTGGCGGCCTATTCGGCCCAGGCGGCATCCGGGAAGGTTCAGGGCCATGCGGTTCCGCTGGCCGAACCTGCCGGCACGGCGGCCCTGCGTATCGATGCGAAGGCGGGTTTTGCATTTCCCGCGATGGATCTCGCGATTAAAAAGCTGGCAGGGATGGCGCCGGAATGCGGGATCGCCATGGCGGGGGTCTTTCACTCACACCATTTCGGGCAGGCGGGGTATCACGCCGAACGTCTCGCCCAGCGTGGGCTGATCGGTCTGATCCTGGGCAACAGCCCAAAAGCCATCGCCCCTTGGGGCGGCCGGGATGGGATCTTCGGAACCAACCCCATCGCCTTTGCCGCACCACGGCGTGCGGCCGAGCCTCTGCTGATCGACCTGAGCTTGAGCAAGGTTGCGCGCGGTAAGGTCATGGTTGCCGCCAAGAACGGCACGCCCATTCCAGAGGGCTGGGCGCTGGACAAGGACGGTCAGCCCACGACCGACGCTAAGGCCGCTCTAGAGGGGACTATGATCCCGATCGGTGACGCCAAGGGGGCGGCGCTGGTTCTGATGGTTGAAGTGCTGGCCGCCGCGGTGACCGGCGCGAATTTCGGATTCGAAGCCTCGTCTTTCTTCACGGCTGACGGACCACCGCCAGGCGTGGGGCAGAGCGTTATCGCCATCGACCCGAGACGTCTGTCGGGAGACGGTTTCTCCGAGCGTCTGGAGGTGCTGCTGAACGCTATTGTGGCCCAGCCGGGTGCGCGCTTGCCGGGCATGCGGCGCCTTACGGCGCGCGAGACGGCCGCAAAGAAGGGGGTTGCCGTCGACGGCAGTTTTATCGAGGAATTGGAGCAGCTTGCGGGGCAGTGAAGGCATCTCGTGCTACAGACCCGATGGCGTGCCTCCCTCAGCAAAGCGTAAAATGACTTGCTGCAAACCGCTGCTGTCGGTCTAAACTGTGACTGCGATCGGCGATCAATTCCTCTGATCTCTCGTTACACCCCGGTCTCATCCGCGAAAGGATAACGCTCTGTGATTGATCTCTACACCTGGACGACACCCAACGGCCGCAAGGTCTCGATTATGCTCGAAGAGCTGGAAATGCCGTACCGGGCAATTCCCATCAACATCACGAACGACGATCAATTCGCGCCGGACTTTCTGAAGATCAGCCCGAACAACAAAATCCCCGCCATTGTCGACACGGAGACGGGAACCTCCCTGATGGAGTCCGGAGCAATCATGCTCTACCTCTCCAAAAAGGCAGGCGGAAAACTGGTTCCGAGCGATGAAGCCGGATACTGGCGCATGATGGAATGGCTGATGCTGCAAATGGGTGGTGTCGGGCCGATGCTGGGGCAGGTACATCACTTCGTGAAGTTCAACCCGGGCAAGGCGCCCTACGCAGAGGAGCGGTACAGCAACGAAGCGAAACGGATTTACGGGGTTCTGGATAAACGTCTGGGTGAAGCGCCGTATCTCGCCGGTGACGAGCTTTCCATTGCTGATATCGCGACCTGGCCCTGGATATCGCGTTTCGAGTGGCAGCAGATAGACCTAAAAGCCTTCCCGAACCTTGAGCGCTGGTACACGGAGTTGGCGGCGCGGCCGGCCTTCCAACGCGGGTATCATGTGCCCAAGCAGATGGGCGAGGTCCCAATGCCCTGACTGGGGCAAGGGCTGACGATAGGGATAGGTAACCGGAGGGAACGGATGCTCTACGCGATTGGTGATAAAACGCCCCAGTTCGCTGAGGAGGAGACGAGCTACGTAGCGCCCACGGCGGTGGTCATCGGTGATGTTACCATGGCGCGGGAGAGCTCCGTCTGGTGGGGTGTGGTGATGCGGGGCGACAACGACAGCATCACCTTGGGAGAAGGCAGCAATATTCAAGAGAACTCGGTCGTTCACGTCGATCCTGGCTTCCCCTGCCAAATCGGAGACGGTGTCACGATCGGCCACAGTGTCACGCTTCACGGCTGCAGTATCGGCGACGGGACGCTGGTGGGGATCGGCGCGATCATCCTGAATGGCGCGAAGATCGGGCGAAATTGCCTGATCGGTGCGAACAGCTTCATCGGTGAAGGGAAGGAGATCCCCGACAACTCTCTGGTCTTCGGCGCGCCCGCCAAAGTGGTTCGAAAACTGTCGGAAGATCACATAAAGCGGCTGCGGATGTCGGCGGAGTCCTATGTCACGAAAATTTCCGACTACCGCAATCAGCTTCGACGAATTGACTGAATCTACCCTGGACGGATTCAGTCTGGAAACTCGGCGGCGACGAGAATTTTGTTCTCCTGGCTGACCAGATATCCAGCTTCTGCGCTCTTCTTCAGATAGTTTTGCCAATTAGGGTCCGCCTGCATGGCGGCACGTTTTTCCGCGCGGTCTGCGGCGTCCCGGTAGGCCCAGACGTGCACGTAGCTGTTCACGTCGCCGACGTCCGTCGTCGCATAAAGTACAGGCTTGCCGAGGTTGCGGCATTGGGCGGCGTAGCCGTGCTCTTTGTAGAGCGCCATTTGCTTCGGCAGGGTGCCGGGACGGACGCGGTAGGTACGATGATCGAAGATCATAGGGGAATTTCCTCAAGCAGTGTTTGTGGGTTGGAGCGTCGGGCTGCGCTGATGATCTTGGCTGAAGAATGCCGGAGAGAGCCGCAGGGGGCAAAGGCTACTTGTTCCGCAGCATTTTCCAGCCCAGGGCAATCAGCCAGATCGGAATGACGACAGCGGCACCCAGCAGAATGTAGGTGAAACCCCATTCGAACACCGAGGAGCCCATCTCAAAGACTTCGACTGCCGCAGATCCCATGGATTCGAAGGCCTGCCGCGGTGTGAGGTCCAGGTACGACATCACGAAACCGACGATCAGGGATGCGACGATCAGTTTAATCAGGGTGGAAACGATGTTGCTTGGCATGTTCGCTATGTCTTTGGTCACTATCCGGCGCTGAATGATCCTCAGCATGTTGAACAACTGTGTTCGCTTGAGCAAGACTGCAGTATAAGCAGAGCGCTGATTTTGCTCGAGGGATTGTAATGATTAAGAATTGTCTTCGCGGCATCGCGCTTTCACTGGTGTTTCTTTTGTCGGCTTGTGATGAACCCGCCACCAATCGGAGTTATCTCCATCCCGCCGGAACGCTCGACTTTCTGATCGAAGCCACCAAGGAGGGCCCATTGCTCCTGAAGGTACAGGGCGCAGCGTTCGATATGGACCAGGCGGCGTTTGAGGCCGAGGTCGCCGGCCTTATTGCGGGAGCTATTCAGCGCCGCCGGATCACCGTCACGACCGATCCGGCTCAAGCTCCACAGCCCAGCCTCTACGTACTCATGACATTTAATGGCGGAAAAAGCCTGAGCGGACAGGCACAATGCGGAGGAAAAACGCAGGGCGGCTCACCGCGCGGCGACGATGCCCGCCTCGATGTCACCGCCAGCTTCTGCGGTAACGATGCGCGCTACGCCACGGTGTCGGGATGGGTCGAGAAGTTGAAAAACCGGGACGACGAGAAGTATTCCAAGCTCATCGGCCAGATCGCCCGGGATCTCTTCGTGGAGCAGAAGCAGGATAAGTAGAAGGTAAAATCGCTTGCCGCCAGCCTACTCCCAGAGCGGCTCGCCCAGGTCGATGTCTTCTTTGTCGGTCAGGATACCGGTCAGCCCGCCCGCGCCTGCGCCGAGCACCACACCCTGAACCACGGTCAGGCCCGTGACGGCACCGACGACCGCGCCTGCGCCGGCACCGATCGCGGCACCGCTGAGGCCGCGGTCTTTATCGGTGCTGCCGCACGCCGAGACCAAAAGGGCTACGGCAAGCAAAGGAATACGGTACATTCGGTTTCTCCATCTTTGGTTGGGACTCAGTATCTCGGCGCTCAAGTGGCGACCGTTCTTCAATGTCAAACAGAAATGGGGCGAGATTCGGGCTCTCCTCTATGTAATTCCTGTGACAAATGATGGATATTCACGCTTTATCGCGATTCTCTGCGGTGCTAGTCTTTGCCTTTAGGCTTCGTTGCTGTTCAATACTCGTGAATTCGGCATTGCGAGGCCTAAGGTCGGGAAGTTGAGACCCGCGTGCAGGCTGAGTGCGCTTGCTTTGGTATCACGCGGGAGGTTCGGGGAATTTGACTAATATGGCTATTCGGTCTTGGCCGAAACGCGTTTCGTGCGGTGGTGCGCGATGAACACCGTGCGGTTTGCTCTCATCACTTTTCTTGGGCTCACCTTAGCCGCCTGCGCGGCCCGTGAGCCCGCGCCGGAACAAAGGGCGAAAAACACCTTGGGTGAGTTTTCGGCAGCGCCGATGGACGATGCCGATTGGCTGTCGACGGCCGGTCAGGACCCGGAACCCGTTGAACGTCCTTATTATTCGGTGTTCTCGCCCGAGAGCAATGTGCCTGCGCGCAAGCCGGAAGCCTTACGGCCAAGGATCGTGAACGCATCTTTCGCTATTCCGAAGCCGCGTATGAAGCCGGCGATTCACACCGGAAAGCGCTCGCTACAGTGCGTTCCTTATGCTCGAGAGGTCTCGTCCGTCGGAATCCGCGGTGACGCCTGGACCTGGTGGCGCAGCGCAAAGGGCCGTTACGCGCGCGGTCACACACCTGAGGTTGGCGCGGTGCTGGTGCTCAGCAAGACCAAGCGCCTGCGTTATGGTCACCTGGCCGTGGTTGCCGAGGTGCTGAACGACCGTGAGGTCCTGGTGCATCAGGCCAACTGGTTGAACCGAGGCCGGATCCATCGCTACACGCCCGTGGTCGATGTTTCGCCCAACAATGACTGGTCTTCGGTCCGTGTCTGGTATACGCCGGGGCAAAAATACGGGAAGCGTGCTTATAAGGTGTCCGGGTTCATCTATCCCGATACGCTCGAGGCAAAGCGCTGAAGTATCAGTCCTCAACCTAACCAGCGCACCCATTTCCCATGATAGCAGACGTCGGCCAGATGCCGTTCCGCATGTCGTTTTGGCGCGTCCGGCCATAGAGAAAGCCTCAGTTCGGCGCACTTGCCCGAAACCGAGGGTTCCATGCGCAGCCATGCGAAGGGCTTTTCCTTTGTCGCGATGGAGGCAGCCTGGTCGATCACCTCTTTGATCCCGGCGCGTTCTTCCTCCGGCAGGTATTGCCAGACGATGGAATGAAACAGGACCTGTATTGTACCGGTCTTTTGTTCAGGTACGATCCGCTGCAGCCACTTGGCTGCACTCGCGCGTTCGACCTTTGGCGGGTGTTCGCCCGCGATGCTCAGGGCGCCACGCATCCTTTGAAGCCGCTCTTTCTGGTCGGGCCAGATGTAGGCCAGAAGGCGATTGGCTTCGTTCGAAGTCGGCACTTCAGACCCGATGGCGTCCAGGTTCGCCGGGTTCAGATCGCAGCCTACTGCGTCGGCGATTTCGACCTCGACGACAGCTGGTGCGGGCCCTTCCCAGTCGGGGCGCAAGACAACCGGAGCATCAAGGTTCCCCCATTTGATGTCGATTCCGGAGGGCGCATAGCCGTAGCGATGCCAGTTGAGATTCAGCCCCGCGCTGGAGCCGATTTCGCGGAGCGATAAGGGCTGACCCGTCCGGCCCGCGATGGCCATGAAGCCGGCGAAGAGCACGCCGGAGCGGCCGACTTCATTCGTCTGCGGCGGACTCTGGATGAAACGCAAAAGGGCTGGCCCGTGGTGCTCCATGGCCTGTTCGATCCGATCCCAGGACGCGGGATCCTGTCCGACGACGGCGTCGCCGCCGTAAAGATCGACGAGGTCTTCATCCAGGCCGCAGAGCGCAAGCCAGTGCAGGCCAGCCGCAAAGCGCAGTGCGAGCGCGTCATCGCTCGGTGTGCCTTGCCATTGCAAAACCCTGGCGCCGACTGCTGTACCGGTCGTCAGCTTTTCCGCAGCCGTTTCGATGAGCCCTGCGGTAAAGGGCGAGCCCATGGAACCGCAGACTTTGCCTTGCGCCCTGAAGTGGGCGCGGACAGCCTCTGCCTGCTGCGCGGGGGAGCTGACGCTTGTAAGACTTTCGTTACTGGGCACCGAAGACTTTCTGTAGCAGCGCGGTGCTCCGTTTCAGCGGGTCTTTCCGGATTGCCGCTTCTTCCTGTGCGAGATAGTAGAATATGCCGTCCATGCCCTTATCGACAACGTAATCGGTCAGGTCTGCTTTGGCATCCGGAACGAAGGGGATGCTGCGGTATTCTCCCATGACTTGATCGTAGGACTGAATTGCACCGACATCCGACAGGCTCTGGTTGACCACCGGTTCCATTTCCTTGGCGAGCGGACCGGTCATTTTCCCCTGGAAATAGCGGGTCGCCGCATCATCCGGCCCGCTATAAATCTTCTCTGCGTCTTCAAGGGACATCTCGCTGATCGCGTCCAGGAACAGAGCCTTTGCCTTTGGCGCGGCCGCTTCCGCGGCCCGGTTCAGGCGCAGCTCCAGATCGTCGAGCATCGAAGACATGCCGGCCAATTCCAAAGCCGATTGCACTTTCTTGAGCGAGTCCGGCAGAGGCAGGCGGATGTTGGAGTCCCCATTGTAACCATCGGCCTGGCCGACCTGATCAACGACACGTTCCGATCCGACTTTCAGGGCTTCACGAAGACCGTCGCTCAACTCCTGCGTTGAGAGGTTGCCGATTGCGGATCCGCCGGTGCTTCCAGACCCTGATGTCGCGCCGGAAGAATTGAGCAGATCCGTGCCCTTTTTCAACCAATCCGATTGAGCCATGCTCTGTGACAGGGGGAGGGCCGCGAGAAGGGCAACTGAGGCGATAAAAGCTTTGCGCATCTTTTCAACTCCAAAGCATGTGAGGTGCTCATACAACTCTAGCGTTATGAAATCAGAGCCTATCGTCGAGAAGAGCTCTTACCCTCATGCTATCATGCAGCCTCTCGGCAGACCACGAATAAAACGCGGGTGGATGTGGTTAACTGGTTGAAAAACAATAGAATCGTTTCTTCTCGAAGCGGTGCCGCCACAAGCACTGCGACTGTCATAAATGTTTCCATGCAAATCAATACGAGTCGGGGTATACTGGTTTTACAACGAACGCGAAAAGCACCACTCGAAATTCATAAACCGTAGTTGTGTCGGGAGAGCGTTATGTACAGGTCGGTAAAGGAAAGCAGGGACACGCGACACGAGCAACGCAGCTTGCTGTTCTGGGCGGAAGGTGTCGTGGTTGGTGTCGTTGTTTTCGTGGTCGTCGCCTACGTCTTTGGGCTTTTGACCAGCGTGTGATCGCCTCTGATCGCCAGGAACGGGCGATAGACTCCAGCCTTCGCGCTGGTGCAAACGTGACAGACCTCGTTCGCCAGCCTACCTTGTAGGCGGGAATGAGCGGTCTTCAGTGTGTGCCTGCTCTGCCGCGCCGGAGTGGCGGGTTGTTTGCGAGAATAGCCTCGATGGAAGTGAGCAGGTCTGCCGGCCGGAGGGGTTTTTCCAGAAAATCAGAAGCGATTTCGTAGGCGCGCCCGATCGCGACGGCGATATCGCCGGTCAGGTAAATGATTGGCACACCCCCGGCGGAAAGTTCAAATCCCAGTGTCACGCCGTCAATGGAGTCTTCAAGATTAAGATCCAGTATGGCGAGATCCGGCCTTTGCTCAGCCGCCATTTCCAGAGCATCGGTACAGCTTCGCGCAATGCCTGACACTTCGTAGCCGGCTCGCTCGAGAATACTACAGACCGCGCTCGAGAAGTCAGGATCGTCTTCGACGAGAAGAATACGCGGGGCAGGGGACATAGGTAATATTTAGCACCGGTTTCAGAGGCCGGAAGTCACAAGATCGCGAAGAGATCGTGAAGCTGATGCAGAAGAAACTGCTTGCGTTGCGCCTGTGTACAAGGGCTCGGATAACGTCCGTGGGAATCTCTATAAACTCTTGATGTTTCGTTGGTAATTCTTGTGATTTCACCCCATTTGTATGTGGCAATATGATGATGGTTAGATGAAGGTTAGGCATGGGTGAAGTGATGGCAATAACCGGCGAACGTGCGCAACTCGAAGGCAATCCCGACTACAAACTCGAAATCCTGCCTTCCAGCAAACGCGTCAAGGTCGTGTTCAACGGTACCGTTGTGGCCGACACCACCTCCGCGCGCCTGCTGCGCGAAACACGCTACCCGCCGGTTTACTACCTGCCGCGCGAAGACGTGCGCATGGACCTCATGCAGCGGACGGCTCACCACACGCATTGCCCCTTCAAGGGGAATGCCAGCTATTGGAGTCTGAGGGTCGGCGACAAGACCGCTGAGAATGTGGTCTGGAGCTATGAAGACCCCTTGCCCGAAGTTGCCGAGCTCAGCGGCTACGTCGCTTTTTACCAGAAGCGGATGGATGCCTGGTATGAAGAGGATGCCGAAGTCTCGATCGATCCGGGCGATGTTATCTACACGCGGGGAAATCCCTTCACCGGCTGGCTGATGAGTGAAGCCTGGGAGGCCGCCACGACGCCGGAACTCGTGGCGAGGCTTGGCCGTAAGCTGGTGGAAGAGCAGGTTCCACTGATGCGTCTGGCATTGATCGTCCGAACACTGCATCCGCAGTTGCTCGGCAATGCCTATCGCTGGCACCGGGGCAGCGAAACCTCGAACCAGACCGAAGTTCCCTACGAAGCCTTAACCTCATCTGCTTATCTCAATTCGCCCCTGGTGCCGATCTTCGACGGCGTGGGCGGCATCCGGCGCCGGTTGGAGGGCGACAATCCGGTCCTGGATTTCCCAATCCTGCGGGATCTCCAGGCGGACGGCGCGACCGACTACGTTGCCATGCCTCTGCCCTTTTCCAATGGGCAGGCGAACGCTCTGACCCTGACGACCGACGAGCCTGGCGGTTTCTCAACCAAGGATCTCGGGCATATCTATGAGATTCTGCCCTTACTGAGCCGTTTGTTTGAAGTGCACGCTCTGCATCAGATGTCCAGGTCGTTGCTGGATACCTATCTCGGTGCCTACACCGGTGACCGGGTCCTGAATGGGCGTGTGAAGCGAGGCGATGGGGAAGACATCAACGCGGTGATCTGGTTTTGCGATCTGCGTGACTCGACGCAGATGGCGGAAGATCTCTCGCGGGTGGAATATCTCAATGTGCTCAACAGCTTTTTTGAGTGCACTGCAAGTGCAGTATTGGAACGCGGCGGCGAGGTTCTGAAGTTTATCGGAGACGCCGTGCTGGCGATCTTCCCGATCGATGATGAGAATCCAGTGCCCGGTTGCCTGAATTGCACGCCGATTTCCGCGGCCTGTTTTCGTGCCATCGAGGCTGCCAAGGACTCCAGCCGCCGCCTCGAAGCCCTGAATGCCGAACGGACTGCGCGGGGCGAGGCGGCACTGCGCTTTGCACTTTCTATCCACAAGGGCAAGGTCACCTATGGCAATGTCGGGGTTGATCAACGCCTCGATTTCACGGTGATCGGCCCTGCCGCCAATGAAGCTGTACGTATTGGCAACATTTGCAAGCACCTCGATCAGCAGATTCTTTTTTCGGCCGAGATTGCCCAGCATCTCTGCAGCGGCGCGGTTTCACTCGGACGTCACAGCTTGCGGGGCGTCAGAAACGACCGGGAGATCTTCACTTTGGAGAATACAGAACCCGCGCCGGCACCTGCAGAATCAGACCTCTAAATCCGAGTCGCACACACCTGTCGGCCGGGTTTAAAAGAAACGGGTAAGCCGGAGCGTGATGACGTCGTCGTCCCGAATCCCGTTGAGGATCAGATCATCCTTATCGACATTCACAAAGATGCGCCCCTCGAGCTCCATCTTCCAAAATTCGCCAAGCCGTCTTTCAGCTTCGATCGAGAATGACGTCGACTGATCTTCACGGTCGACGATACCTCCGATCAGGAAGGTCGTGTCCTGCTCGTCGTTGAGGGTTGCCCGTGCACCCAGGAAAAGATCGTCATCGGTGATCACCGCGGGCGCGTCGTCTTCGTCCCGTCCGTCGTAGAGATATTCCGCCAGCAGTCCCAGATCCGCGTTGCTGTCGAGGATGCCAAAAATCGTGTACTCGAATCCGGCGACCGTCGCAAAGAAGCGGTCGCCCTGGCCGCTGCGTGTGATCGCCTCCAGCTTCCAAAGCCAGGCATCCTTTGTGAGTTGCGCATCCAGGCTGGTCTGGTCGATCTGATCGTAGCGTGGCACGAGAACCACGCGGCCGTCGTTGTTCACCCGCGGTAAGAGGCGGGGCTCCCGACTGGTCCCATGGAAGTGGGCGACACCGACATCCAGATCGTCAAACGTATGGGCCCAGCGGAGCGCAAAATCGACGTGATATTCTTCGGCGCTGGACTCGTAGGACGCATTGTCGTCGTCAACCGGCAAGGCGCCGCGCAGGCGGGCATCGTTCGACCGGAAGGGACGCTCACGGAAACCCGGCAGAATAAACCCGCTGACGGTTCCCCAGTCGCGAAAGAGGTTGAGGTTGATCATGGGCTGGCCGAGCTTGTCCTCGCCGTCCACATCCTCGACGGCATCATCCTGGTTGATGATGTCGACCAGATGCCGCGACTCTGTGACCCCCCAGAAGACCTTGTCGACACCAACGACCGAATCCCAGTCATCGGCGACATGCAGCCAGTTCAACTCCCGCAGATCGACATGGCTGCGGTTGTCGTCATGGGCATCCAGCCGTCCGAAGGGAACAAAGGTGATTCGGTCGCCGCCGCCGTTCCATTCGAAAACCACTTCGGGTTCGACGGCAATCGAAGGGGACAACCGGGTATCATCCTGCTCATCGAACGCCGGTGCATTTGGGAAGACCCGCAGTTCGCCGGCAATGGAGCCCGAGAAATCCCATTCACCGGCCTGTACGGCAGCGCGAGAGGTAAACACCGCGCCAAGCATGGCAAGCGCAAGGACTCCAGCCTTTGCTGAAGCCCTGATTGTTCTCAACCCCCCAAGGTTACGAACTCTGTCCCACCCGGATGTCACTAACGCGCCCGCTTAAGCCTGTTTGAGGTAAAGTCCCCTTCGTTGCTACCTATTTTAAACTGATACTCTTCAAATGTAAGGGTCGTTGATTTACCGGTCTGGTGATTGTCCATTTGCAAGGTGTGCGCGCGCCAATACTGATCCAGATACTCTTTGTAGTCCGCGTTGACGAGGGTCTTCAGCAAGCTGTCCTTCCGGTCATAGAAATCGATCTTCATGGCACGGTATTCTTCCTGGTCAATCCAGACAACTTGCTTGGTATATCCGGAGTTTTCATAGACCGGGAACCGCTCGATCACGAAGCACTGGAGGTCGCCACAGGCTTCGTCGCGCAGCCATTTGTAGGTGTACTTCGCCACTTCCTGGCTGATCAGATCCTCGTACGCGAACTCGCTGCCGACGAAGGGACCTGATTTGTTCGCTGAGGAAATCCGCTTTACGCGTTTGAGGGCGGGCAGGTACAGCCACTGATCGTCCGGCTCGGTTATCTTGGTGTGCGATAGGAAAGCCGTGCCCTCGATGTCCCTTGGGTGATCGAAGATCGTGAGACTCTTGTCGCCCACGTCCGGATCCTGAACCTCGAGTGTTTTGATCCGGAGTTCGCGTGTGCTGGTTTCCCCGTTCCGGTTGGTCAGGATCATCTTAAGTTCGGCTTCGCTATCCACCCAGCCCAGGTCGCGCTTGTCCGCTTCGACCGCGATGGCCAGCCCTTTTTCTTCAGGGCTTTCCGCGAGGGCAGCGGGTGTGGCCAGCGCGCCCGTCACCGCGAGAGCGGTCACTATGAGTGTGGCCAGACCGCTATGAGCGCGAGTGTGATGCTTCTTATAAAATGTCATGCCGGTGCTTACTCCGCAGCTTTGGTTGCGATTTGAGGGGCGCCGATGTTGGCCTCGCCGCGCTGTTTGCGTCTTTTGTCAACCGTGAGCAAAAGCGTGGGAAGGAGAAGGAAGTCGGCGATCAGGGCTACCGCAATCGCAATCGCGGTCAGCAGGCCCATGTCTTCATTGATTCTGAAAGTCGAAAAAGCCAGGACACCGAAGCCGGCAACCAGGATGGCAGAGGTGACCCAAAGAGCCGTCCCGACGGTCGAGAAGGCGTAGCGCACCGCACCTTCGACGTCCTCATTACGGTCCCGCCGGCCGCGCTGGTACTTGGACAGGAAGTGGACGGTGGCATCGACGATAATGCCAAGGCTGGTTGCCGTGACCACCGACGACGCCAAACCAACTTCGCCAACAAAGATCGACCAGATGCCGAATGCCATGATAATCGGCACCAGGTTGGGCACGAGGCTGATGACGCCGAGGCGGAAGTTACGCAGCGCGAACATCAGCGACAGGGAGATCAGAATGAAGGCCGTGACCGTGCCGGTGAGCATACCGATGATGTTGCGCTGGGAAATATAGGCGAACATAACGAAAGGGCTGCTGGCTTCGGTTTTGCCTGCCGGGAAGTTGGTCTCCAGCCAGGCCGCCGCCGCATACTCCAGAGTCCGCAGCTGGTTTGTGCTGATGTCGTCGGTGGTGACGATCACACGCATGGCCGACTTATCGACATTGATCTGGTTGTTGAGATCCAGGCCGTAGGGCAGGGAGAGTTCGAAAAGCAAGAGATACTGCGCCGCCAGGTCCCTTTCTTCAGGCAGCTTGTAGAAGGCCGGGTCGTCGCCGTGCATGTTCATGTTCAAGCGTTTGAAGGTGTCGGTCAGAGACTGAACATGGGCGACACCGCCCTGGGTTTTGAGCCAACTCGAGAAGGCCTCTGCTTTCGCCAGATACTCCGGATCGCTAATGCCGCCGGATTCACCCGAGGGAAGGGACCAGTTGACCTGGTAGACTCCCGAGAGATTCTCCGTTGCGAAGTCCGTATCGGCACGGAATTCCAGTGAAGTGTCGAAATACTTCACGAACTGATCGTTGAGCTCGATCCGCGGGATCATCGCCCCGAGACCGACAACGATCAGGATCATCACGATCAGAACCGGCTTACGGTTCTCGATGACGAAGTCCGCCAACTGATCCATTCCGGCCGCTTTCTCGGCGCCTCCCTGTCCAGCCTTGACTTTGACCGGCAGGATCGAGATCAGTGCGGGCAGCAGGAGAATCGAGTAGAGCCAGGCCGCAGCAACACCGACGGAAGAGATATTGCCCAGGTCATGAAACGGTGGCGCATCACTGAAATTCAGGCTCAAGAACCCGATGACCGTGGTGAGACTGGTCAGGAACACCGGACCAAAGTTGACCCTTAGGCTCTCGATAATCGCGGCATTTTTCGACGCGCCCTTGCGCATCTCGCGCAGCATGGTGACCAAGAGGTGGACTGAGTCGGCAACGGCGATGGTCAGGATGACGTTAGGCGCGATTGCAGAGGGAGGGGTCAGCTTAATACCCATATAGCCGCCGACTCCCATGGCGGTAACGACCGAGAGACCGATCACCAGTAAGGCGGTAAAGGTTCCGGTGGCAGAGCGAACCAAAATCACCATGACCAGCAAAATAACGCCGTACATCGTCGGAATCAGTGTCTCCAGATCACTCTTCGCAGACTGATTGAAGGCGTTGTTGAGCGGAATGACACCGGTCATAACCAACTTCACGTTGGGGTTATCCGCCCGGAATTTTTCGGCCATCTGATTGGCGTAGGCCATCACCTCGGCGGTCTCGTCTTCGCTCTTCTGCGGCAGGGTGATCGTGACGTTGACGCTGGTGGTCTGAGCGTCCCCGGATATGACCTTGTCCACCAGCAGGGGTTCTCCCAACGCCACCGTGCGAATGTTCTGGATCTCAGCCGGGTTGAGTTCCAGGTTCGCGCCGACCAGATCCTGAACCGTCAGGTCGTCGCCGTCTGCAAAGCTGTGCTGGTAATTGGTGATGCTGTCAACGCGGGTACTGTAGGGAACCTGCCAGGCTTCATCTGTCAGATCCCGCAAGGCGGTCAGGAACTCGGGCGAAAAGACCTGCCCGTTGTCAGGTTTGAGAACGAAGCTGACATTGTCATCCTTGCTGTATGTCCTTTGAAGGGCTTCGTAGGTCAGAAGCTGCGGGTTATCATCGCCGAAAAAAACGCGATAATCGCTGGTGAAGCCGAGGTGACGTGCGCCTGATGCGGCAGCGACGGCAACAAGAATGCAAAAGATGAGAGCCGCCCAGCGCCAGCGCAATACCCAGGCCGCATAGCTGATGACGCTGCGGTCGAAGCCGGTTCGGGCGCGGCTTCTGGCCAGCGAGAGGTCGTCTTCTGAGGTGTTGATGGGTGCGTTTGTCGTCTTTTCTGCTGAGCCTGCCGCTCCGGTTTGCGGTTCCTGGTCTCCAGGTTGCGCTGGCATAAGCTACCCTCTCGCTTCATTTGAACCTGAGGGCTCTCCGTTCGAGAGGGAGGCAAATACTCAAGCTCACTAACTCTGGTTCGCGGACGCTTTACGCCCGCGATTGCTTCAGTCAAGAACCGCCGCGCTCTTGTCTCAATCCCAAACATGACGTATCGACTGTCGTCGGTAAACGATCAAACGTTCGATCTCAACCTATTAAACTACACTGTGTAGTTTACATTGGTTCATAAATGACATGTGACGCGTCTGCGTCAAGTAGGCATGGAAAACTTTTTGGTGCAATTTGGAGTTTCGTTGTTTACCTGCAACCTCTTCCCGTGGCTGTTGTTCCGGGACTTCAAAAGTGGTTGCACTGATGGCGGTTGTGGGGACCGCGGGTTTGTGGAGTGAATGACGGAATGGAACTGACATGACCCTTGCCGCGGCGGAGCGAAAGCGCGGGCTATCTGATCGCACAAAGGTTATCGGCCTGGTTTCATCCGGTCATTTCCTCGCACACTTCTACGTGATCGTCCTGCCCCCGCTCTTTCCGCTTCTGCAAAGTGAATTTGGGGTTCCCTATTCTGCGCTGGGACTTCTGTTGACTGTCTCGAGCGTAACGACCGGTCTTGTGCAGGTTCCGGTCGGGTTCCTGGTCGACCGCTTCGGGCCACGTCTGCTTCTGATGATGGGACTCGGCTGCATGAGTGCCGCGGTTATTCTGAGCGGCCTGACGTCGAGCTATTCCGCACTTTTGGCGATGATGCTGCTTCTGGGGGTCGGGAACAGCGTTTTTCATCCGGCCGACTACGCTATTCTCTCCGCGCGTGTCGAACACACGGTTTTGGGCCGGGCCTTCAGCTTGCATACCTTTAGCGGTCATCTGGGCTGGGCGATTGCGCCGACCATTATGATAACCTTGACGGCACTCTGGGGCTGGCGGCCGGCGCTTGTCGCGGTTGGGCTTTGCGGGCTCCTCGTGCTCGTTGCGATGCTGCTTTTCGGACGTGTTTTGGAGACTGGCTCCTCCTCCGGGGCGGGCGCCGATCAGTCGGACTCGAGCACAAAGCCGGGCCCGAGCACGAAGACTGAAAAAGGGGATGGCGGAAATCCCTTGAACATCCGTCTGCTCTTCACGGCGCCGATGCTATTGCTGTTTTGCTACATGATCATGGCGTCCGTTGCCGCCATCGGCCTGAACAGTTTTACGGTGGTCGCGCTTGTCGACCTCTACGATACCTCTCTTGACTCCGCGAATCTTGTCCTGACGGTCTTTCTGTCCTGCAGTGCGGGGGGCGTACTGTTGGGTGGCTTAATCGCGGACCGGACCAAACGGCACGACCTGGTTATTGTTGCTGGATTTTGCATCAGCGCCGCCGCCTTGGTATTGGTCGGGAGTGCCTGGCTGCCGATCCTGGCGGTTTCGGCTTCGATTGCCTTGGCCGGCCTCATGAACGGAGCCATCCGTCCCTCACGCGACATCATGGTGCGTGCTGCAGCGCCCGCAGGCTCGGTTGGTAAGGTGTTCGGGTTTGTGACCTCAGGAATGAATGTCGGTGGCGCCATTGCTCCCCTGCTTTTTGGCTGGATCCTCGACCAGGGGCAGACGCCCTGGATTTTTTACGCAGCGGCAGGAGCGATGCTATTGGCATTGCTGGCTGCGTTGCTTGCCAGACCGAAAGATGTCTGAAGACGAGCGCGCTTGCGTGTCTGGCGGCTGTTCCAACGAACCCGCAGCCGTCAAACCTTATCGATGTCCGGAAAGAGGTCCCGAAGGCCTTCGCTCAGTTGTTCGGTGATCTCATTGAGCAGGCGCTTGCCCTTTTTCGCTGTGGCTAGCGTCGGGTCACCAATAATGCCCGTCTCGCTGAAATCGATATCTTCCGCATCCTTGTCGCTTGAGAAGCGGACAGGCTGTGTAAAAGCGCGATTGGTGGCAGGTCGCCGACCGTAGTCAGGGCGCGTGCGTTCCATGCGAACGGTCTCGGGGGCAATGGCGAGCATCATCGAGGTCATCCGCTCGTCGGCGTGGCCGCCTTGATCTTGCTCCAAAATGCCGTCGAGATCGCGGCCAAGAAGCCGCAGGTTCGACAGGCCAACCCGAACAGAGGTCTGGTCGAAGAACTGATTGATCACGAGCCGTAGAGGGCCTTCCGTCGAATCGCCGCTGTTAACGATCGCAATGTGTCTTGCCCCTTGTGCGACCAAATTCGCCAAGAGTTCCGTCATCATTGCGATGAAGGTATCGGCGGCAATGTGCTGGCTGCCCGGGTAGCCTTTGAAAACAGGTGCGTAAGTCAAGGAAACCACGGGCGCGGCGACGATCGGAAGGGTGACTGTGAGGCCGCCCACGAGTTCCTTCACAATCAGGTATTCCGCGTTCAGCGGCAGATGATGCCCGTGTTCCTTGGCGACGGCACCCACCGGAATGACCACGACTGCACCGGCCGCGAAGCGCTCAGCAGCTTCTGGCCAGGTCATTTCCTCAAGAAGTCTACCTGTTGATGGCTTGACCAAAACGTGTCCGATTATCTGGATTCGTACCGTAAACAGTGTTGTCACTGTAGGGCGGCGATATTCGAACTAAGGTCTATGAATCGTCAAGTGACCTAGGATTGTATTTTTCACTAAAATATCTTGCAATGATTTGGGTTGGCTAAGTGAATTGAAGAAATAGCGCTAATTTTGCTTTGTGTTAACGGGAAATTTTAAAAACAATTCTTGCCGAGAGTGTGTTGGCCGAGCCCGAAGCTTGATTTTCAGCCGGGGTTTTGTGCAAAAAAAAGGCCTCCGTCGAACGGAGGCCTCTTCAAGATCTGTGTCTGACCGGGAATCAGCTCTGGTTTGCAGCCAAACCGTTAGAACCGGGAACAGTCTCCGCCTTGTCGGCGTGGCGTGTGAACAGCTTCGTGACGAACCTTGCGATAGCTGCAATGTGCGCGGTGAAGGCTTGGCTTCTTAAAACGCGGGCGCGGGCGACGTGATACTGGATCGTCTCAGGTGAAAGGTCGTCGTAGCGCGATACTGGCGCTGTAAAATCTTCATGCATTGACATGGTAACCTCCGAATTTATGTCAGAGGCGTTTCTCATCCCGGAGGGTCCGTTCGCGGACCTATTTTTATTGCGGTGCAACATATCTAGCAACTCGTTTGATTTTTATCAACGCCTAACTAACTAGAAATATGATAATATTCCGTTAAGTATGTGAATTGCTGCCATGCAAGAATGTCATGGCTTTTATGCCGAATTAAGGGTCTCCGCCAAGAGAAATATCAACCATGAGGTCATTTGCGAGTTCTTCCAGATCGTTCTGCAGATCGGCAAGGTCAACAGTCTCGGGCACGTGGATGACGGCAGTTGCGCGGAAAACCTTGCCGCCCGCCATGGAGGCACTGTCCGTGTCTGTTGTCAGCTCCTGGATGCTGATCTTCCTGCCGGCAAGAACCCGGGTGAAGTCGTGAACGATACCTGGGTGGTCGGATCCTGTGAGCTCGAGTATGTGTGCGCTGTGATTGCCTGCCGCAGAAACCGTTCCACTCTGTTCGACAACAATCTGAAGGTTCTTGCTGCTGAGGGCCTTCAAAGCGGCGGACACCGCGCTCAGTTCTTGCTCAGGGGCTTCGATGTGCACGATCCCGGCAAACTTGCCGGCCAGATGGGTCATACGGCTTTCGAGCCAGTTTGCGCCGTTGGCTGTAACGGCGTTGGCCAGGACTTCAACAAAACCAGGTTTGTCGTCTCCTAGAATGGTTAAAACCAATGATGTAGCCATAGCCCAGATCTCCTCTGATTGCTATTCCCTTACGAGATAGTCTATGCGCCTTATTGACTAGGGGACAGGCGTTATGTAGTGCGTTAGCAGATTCGAGAACGCTCGCAGGAATGCAGGGCTCATCACATGCAATCCAGCTCGTTGTCTGGATCACGGCAAGGCGGTATGCGGCATCAATTAATGGTTGTAAAAATTTATTGAAGCACTCTGAAATAACATAAATAAGTCATACTCTTAGTATGCTATTTTTGCTCTGTTGAAATCGACAGTGCCGATCATTCACGGCGCTTCTAGGATAACCTTCTTGGTGGTTGGGAAAGTACTTTTGTATGCAATATCAATTGTTTGCCGTGATTTTTCTTGTGCTTCTGGCCGTGTTGGGTTTGCTGTCTTATTGCTTTTACAAAGTCCGACGTATCGACAACAACGTCAGTGAATTACTGTTTCTGGTCCGAAAGATCCAACATACAGATCTTATCGATCTCTTTCAGCAACGCCAGAATCTGGACACACTTGAGAGCGAGTTGTCACTGAAACATCACCTTCCGCCGACCCGCGGCTGGGCAGCGTCGCCTGATTTCCTGTTGACGGTGGCGCGTCATGCGCATGAGCGGAAACCCACCACGATCGTAGAATGCAGTTCAGGGGTTTCGACACTCGTGCTGGCATCCTGCATGCGGGATAACGGTAAAGGGCACGTCTACAGCCTGGAACACGATGAGGCATTCGCCGCCGTTACGCGCGGAAATCTTGAGCGCGAAGGCCTGAGCGAGTGGGCGACGGTTGTGCACGCACCTTTGACCAACCACAGCATCAACGGCCGGCAGTTCTCCTGGTATGACGACAGCGGTTTGCCGGAGGGCGAGATCGATATGGTGGTTGTTGATGGACCTCCCCATCTCGTTGGCGACATGGCGCGCTATCCGGCCGGTGCGCGGCTATTCACAAGATTATCAGAGGGCGGAATCGTGTTTGCGGATGATGCACATCGGGTGGAGGAAGAGCCCACGCTTGCGGCCTGGCGCAGGGAGTTCCCGTCCTTTGAGGAGAGCTACCGATACTGCGAAAAGGGCTGCATCTCCTTCGCCAAGCCAGAACAGGCTTGAGTCCCGTCGCGTCAAAGACGTGAACTCAACCTGGGTGCCTTAATGCGGATTGCCGAGGGCGATTCCGGTTAAACTGGATCTGACCTAGGCGTAGAGCAAGGTGCAGATGACGATTGCGGCGGCAACCCCGGTGGCGTCTGCAGCCAGCGCGGCGACAAGCGCATGCCGGATCCGGCGAATCTGGACGGCACCGAAGTAAACGGCCAGGACATAAAAAGTCGTTTCGGTCGATCCCTGGAAGGTACTGACGAGATAGCCTGTGTAGCTATCCGGACCGATGGCGGGGTTTTCAATGATCGAAGCCAATATCCCGTAAGCTCCGGAACCGGATAGGGGACGAAGAAGGGCCATCGGCAGGGCTTCCGGCGGCAAGCCAAACAACTGCGTGACCTGGCCTAAAGGCTCGATCATCAGTTCCATGGCGCCGCTCGCGCGGAACATGCCGACCGCGACCAGGATTGCGACCAGATATGGGATGATGCGAAGCGCCACCTGGAAACCATCCTTCGCGCCCTCAACGAAAACCTCATAGATCGCAACGCGGCGCGCCACCCCAAATCCCAACAGGGCAACCATCAGGCCGGGGATAATCCAGGGAGAGATGGACTGTCCGAACAAAATCGTCACCGGCACGAGGCACAGGATCGTTGCCAGGGCGAGGGCGGAAACCCAAAAGGGATAGGTGCTCTTTTCGGCCTGTTCGGCCATGGCCCTGACGTCTTGTGCATATTCCTGTTGAACCCGCTCTTCTCTTTGGGCTTCGGAGCCGGGTCGATCGGCCTTCGCGGAACCGGCGCTCGCAGGCCAGAGATTCTGGCAGAGCTTGGCGACCAGGATAGCAATCGTTGTTGAGCAGATCGTGGCAAAAAGCGTGGTTGGCAGGATACCCGCAGGGTCTTGTGAACCCGCGGCGGCCCGCAGGGCAATGACACCTGTCGGCAAAAGCGTGACGCTGGAGGTGTTGATGGCGAGAAACAGCGCCATGGCATTGGTTGCTGTGCCGGGATTGGGATTGAGTTTATCCAGTTCCTCCATGGCACGGATACCAAACGGAGTTGCCGCATTCCCGAGACCGAGGGCATTGGCCGACAGATTCATGACGATCGCGCCCATGGCCGGGTGGTCTGCAGGTACCTCGGGGAACAGCCGGATCATCAGCGGGCGCAGGGTTTTCGCAATGATTGTCAGGAGGCCGCCGGCCTCGGCAACCTTCATCAACCCGAGAAACAGCGCCATGGCGCCCACCAGACCGATTGCCAGGGTGACGGCGCCACCGGCGGCATCAATCATGCCGATAGAGAGCACTTCCATGGGGCTGGAGCCACCAACCCGTGGATCCCAAGTGAATTGGCGGATGCCTGCGACGGCGAAGGCGATAACAACGATCGCAAAGAAAATACCATTCACGGCTGGACGACCACGCCTGAAGTTTTCACGGCACCTTGCTTATCATGCTTGTCCGGATTCGGGCCAGCAGGCGGAATTCCAGCAGACGCTCTGTGCTTCATATGTGTGCTTAACACGCTGTTAAGTGAGAACTGGTATTTCTCAGTCCCCCGACGCGCGCGATGTTTGTCGCCGTCTTACAATCAGCAAAGCTATGGGAGCCGGCCGGTCCGTTAATATGAATACTGCAGCGAATGAAGGTTTCGACAAAGTTGTCGATGTCATTGAGAGCATCGAGGAAGAATCGCGTATTCTGAGTGAGGAAATTCAGAAGGTCGGCAAGGTCGCGCAGCAGATCGACGCGATCGCAAAGCAGACAAATCTGCTCGCGCTAAATGCCACCATCGAGGCGGCACGTGCCGGCGAAGCCGGAAAGGGTTTTGCGGTGGTTGCAGGCGAGGTGAAACAGCTCGCCAATCAAACCTCTGCCGCGACCTCTGAAATCAGTGAAACCTTGAAAACCCTGACCGATCAGGCGGAACGCCTGACATCGCGCAGTCATTCCGCGCGCGCTGCGCTCGGCGGCGCATCCAGTCAGCCTCAGGCGAGCAATGATCCGGCACCACAGATCAGTGCGCCTGTTACGAAGGCCTCTGCGGCAGCGGCATCACAGCCTATCGCCCCCGCACCGCAAGCCTCCGAGGCCTCTGCTGAGGGTGGCGTCCTGATGTAGGACCTGAGGACAAGTCTTTAAGATCAAAAAAGCGGGTCAGATGCGATGTCTGGCCCGCTTTTTTCTATTGCTTCGAATGTCCGCTTCGGCCTACTGCGTCTTAGCGGTCAAGGCTGCCTGGGCGGCCGCCAGGCGGGCAATCGGCACCCGGTAGGGGGAGCAGGAAACGTAGTCGAGCCCGACTTTCTGGCAGAAGTGGATCGATGACGGGTCACCACCGTGCTCGCCACAGATACCCAGCTTGATATCCGGCCGCTGCGCCTGGCCGCGCTCCGTGGCGATACTCACGAGTTCACCTACGCCCTCGTTATCGAGCGAGATAAAGGGATCCTGTTCAATGATGCCGCGATGCTCGTAGGTGCCGAGGAAACTGCCCGCATCATCACGTGACAGGCCGTAAGTGGTCTGGGTCAGATCGTTGGTGCCGAAGCTGAAGAACTCGGCCTCTTCCGCGATTTCGCTGGCACGCAGAGCGGCACGCGGCAACTCAATCATGGTGCCGACGAGATATTTGATCTCGGTTTTTTCAGCATCCATGACTTCCCGGGCGATCCGGTCGACCAGTTCTTTCAGGATCTCGATTTCCCGTTTGACGGCAATCAAGGGGATCATAACCTCCGGCTCGACCGACTTACCCAATTCCTTCGCGACATGGGCGGCGGCTTCGAAGATCGCCCGAACCTGCATCTCATAGATTTCCGGGTAGGAGATCCCAAGACGGCATCCCCGGTGACCCAGCATGGGGTTGTTCTCGTTCAGTTTGCCGGCCCGGCTGCGCACGATATCGAGCGGCATGTTCGAGGCTTCCGCAAACTCCGCCAGTTCGGCTTCGCCATGAGGCAAAAACTCATGTAGAGGCGGGTCCAGCAAGCGAATGGTGACCGGTAAGCCGTCCATGATTTCAAAGATCTCGATGAAATCCTGACGCTGCATGGGCAGGATCTTGGCCAGTGCGGTGCGGCGCTCGCGTTCGTCGTCCGCCATGATCATCTCGCGGACCGCGACAATCCGCTCGCCCTCGAAGAACATGTGCTCGGTACGGCAAAGCCCGACGCCTTCGGCGCCGAAATCGCGTGCCGTCCGGCAGTCCGTCGGGGTGTCGGCGTTGGCACGCACTTCCATCTGACGGATTGAGTCCGCCCATCCCATGAGGATGCCGAAGTCACCGGAGAGCTCAGGCTGAAGCGTCGGAACCTCGCCTTTCATGACCTCGCCGCTGCCGCCGTCGATGGTGATCAGATCACCTTCGTGGAGTTCATCGGTCCGGGTGCGTAACACGCCCGTTTTGTAGTCGATGCGAAGCTCACCGGCACCGGCCACACAGGCGCGGCCCATCCCGCGGGCAACCACGGCAGCATGGCTGGTCATCCCGCCGCGCGTCGTCAAGATGCCCTTTGCGGCATGCATGCCGTGAATGTCATCGGGCGAGGTCTCGATCCGGCAAAGAATGACGGCATCACCGGCGGCGGCCTGCTTCTCGGCGGCATCGGCGCTAAAGACGATTTTTCCGGAGGCGGCACCGGGGGAGGCCGGCAGGCCACGAGTCAGAACATGACGCGGCGCGTTCGGGTCGAGCGTCGGATGCAGCAGCTGGTCCAGCGAAGCCGGATCAACCCGGTTGATCGCTTCCTCTTTCGTGATCAGGCCTTCGTTCACCAGATCAACGGCGATTTTCAGTGCGGCGGGCGCAGTGCGCTTCCCGGCACGGGTCTGGAGCATATAAAGCGTGCCACGCTGTACGGTGAACTCAATGTCCTGAATGTCTCGGTAATGCTTCTCGAGGCGCAGACGCACATCGTTAAGCTGCCCAAAAACCTCAGGCATAACCTCTTCCATGGCGGGCAGGTTGGAGCTGTTGGCTTCCTTGCCCTGAATGGTCAGGTGCTGCGGCGTGCGGATACCGGCCACGACGTCTTCGCCCTGGGCGTTGACCAGGTATTCGCCGTAAAAGATGTTCTCGCCGGTCGAGGGGTCGCGGGTGAAGGCGACGCCGGTCGCACAATCGTCTCCCATGTTGCCGAACACCATCGCCTGTACGTTGACGGCGGTGCCCCAGGAGGCGGGGATGGCGTGGAGCCGTCGGTAGGTGATGGCGCGCTGGTTCATCCAGGAGCCGAAGACAGCCGAAACCGCGGCCCAGAGCTGATCTTTTGGGTTCTGCGGGAAGGGGTCGCCGGTCTCCTCGACGATCTTTGCTTTGAAGCCTTCGATCACCTTGCGCCAGTCGTCGGCGTTCAGGTCGGTATCCATGGAATAGCCACGGTCTTCTTTGTGCAGCTCGAGGATTTCCTCGAAGTGATGGTGATCGACTTCCAACACTACGTCCCCGAACATCTGGATGAAACGCCGGTAGCTGTCGTAGGCAAAGCGCTCGTCGCCGGAAGCTGTTGCAAGGCCGCGCACGGTTTCGTCGTTGAGGCCCAGGTTGAGGACCGTGTCCATCATACCAGGCATGGAGGCCCGGGCACCGGATCGGACCGACACCAACAGGGGATCCTTCGCATCGCCAAACTTTACACCGACCTGCGTCTCGATCTTTGCCAGGGCCTCGTCGAGCTGGCCTGAGAGTTCGTCGGGATAGCGGCGGTCGTTGTCGTAGTAGGCCGTGCAGACCTCGGTCGTGATGGTAAAACCGGCAGGAACCGGGAGCCCCAGCGATGACATCTCGGCCAGATTGGCACCCTTACCACCCAGAAGGTTTTTCATGTCGGCGCTGCCATCTGCGGTACCGGCACCGAAACTATAGACCCACTTAGTCATTGAATTCGATTACCCTTCAATTTTGGAGAAATCCGCGACCTGACCCAAGGTCGCACCAATACGGGAAAGAAGTCTTAATCTGTTGGCTCTGAGGCCGCTGTCGTCGGCGTTGACCGTGACCTCGTCGAAATAGCTGTCCACCGGCTTGCGCAGCTTAGCGAGCGCGGCCATGGCTGCGGTGAAATCTTCCTGGCTTAAGGCCGCTGCCGCAGTCGCGGAACCTTGCTCAAGCGCTTCGAAAAGTGCGCGTTCTTCGTCCTGGGCAAAGGCTTCCGGCGTGACGCTGCCGTCATAGCGGGTTCCATCTTTCTTTTCCTCGATGCGCACGATGTTGGCGGCACGCCGGAAAGCGATCAAGAGGTTCGCACCGTCCTCGCTCTCGATGAAGGACCCCAGCGCGTCAACCCGTGCCAGCAGGCGCACCAGGTCGTCCTCGCCACCCAGCGCGAAGACCGCGGTCACCAGGTCATGGCGCACGCCCTTGTCTTTCAGGACCACCTTCAGGCGGTCGGCGAAGAATGCCATGAGGTCCGGGCCGACCGGCGCGCTCTCAAGATGGGGGTAGAGTTGCTGCGCTGCGTCGAAGACTTTCATCAAGGGCAGCCGCAGACCGTTCTCCAGGATTAAGCGCACGACACCAAGCGCGGCGCGGCGCAGGGCGTAGGGGTCCTTGGAGCCGGTTGGTTTTTCATCGATCGCGAAGAAACCGGTCAGAATGTCGATCTTGTCCGCCAGAGCCACGGCCACGGAAACCGGCGCCGAAGGGCAGGCGTCACCGGGACCGAGCGGTGAATAGTGCTCTGCGATCGCCTGAGCGACCTCGGCATGCTCGCCGTCCTGCAGCGCGTAGTAGCGGCCCATGACGCCCTGTAGTTCCGGGAACTCGCCCACCATGCCCGTAACCAGATCCGCCTTGGCGAGGCGCGCGGCGGAGCGGGCGCGGTCTTTGTCGGCGCCGGGAATGTGGGCGCTGAGTTCGGCGGCCAGCGCTTCCACCCGGTCCACCTTCTGGTCCAGGGTGCCCAGTCTCGCGTGGAACACGATATCCGATAGCGCGGTTGTGCGGCTGGCCAGTGGCTGCTGGCGATCCTGATCCCAGAAGAAGCGGGCGTCGGAGAGGCGGGCGCTCAGGACCCGCTGGTTCCCCTCGATAATGGTTGCGCCGCCGTCCGAGGCTTCCATGTTGGCGACAAAGACGAAGCGGTTGGCGAGGACATCGCCGTTCTGGACCGAAAAGTACTTCTGATGACTGCGCATCGAAGTCGACAGGACTTCCGGCGGCAGGGACATGAAGTCTTCGTCGATCTTGCCGATCATCACCACCGGCCATTCGATCAGTCCGCTGACCTCATCCAAGAGGGCATCGTCCGCTTTCAGGGAAAGTCCCTCGGCGGCAGTGATTTTCGCGGCGGCGTCGGCGATGGTTTTGCGGCGTTCCGCCGGATCGAGCATCACTTTTGCTTCGGCCAGTTTACTCTTGTAGTCGGCGAAGCCGATGACCGTGATGGGCGCGCCGTCGCTCATGAAGCGGTGCCCGAGCGTGCTGTCGCCGAAGGACAGGCTCATACCATTGCCCAGGTCCAGCGTCCCATCGAGCAGCTTGCCGTCGAAGAGGGCAATGATGGAATGCAGAGGCCGAACCCAGCGAAACCCGGTGCGGGCCCAGCGCATGGATTTTGCCCAGGGTAAGGCCTGAACCGACTCGATCAGAATACCGGGCAGGACATCGGAAGTCGGCTGACCGGCGATTTCCTTGACCAGAAAGTAGAAATTGCCCTTTGGCGTTTCACGGACCTCGGCCTCGTCAACGGAACTCAGGCCGTTGGCTTTGAGGAAGCCGCCGATGGCCTGTTCCGGCGCGCCGACCTTGGGGCCCTTCTTTTCTTCGGAGACGTCCGGCTGCTTGTCGGGCAAGCCCTCGGCAACCAGTGCAATGCGTCGCGGCGTTGCGTAAGTCTCCACCGACGATACCGAGAGACCTGCGCTTTTCAGACGGTCGCTCACCAGACGTTTTAGATCCGCAGCCGCCTTGGCTTGCATGCGGGCGGGAATTTCCTCGCTGAGGAGCTCGAAAAGCAACTCGGCCATGGCTTTACGCCTTATCCTTTTGGGTTCCGTGTCCCATTTGAGTCTCGTACCAGGCCTCGCAGCAGGCTTTCGCAAGCTCTCTGACGCGTCCGATGTAGGCTTGACGCTCGGTGACAGAAATCACGCCGCGTGCGTCGAGCAGATTGAAAATGTGACTGGCCTTCATGCATTGATCGTAGGCGGGCAGGGGCATCAGGCGGCCGTTCTCACGGCCGAACTCGAGAATGTGCCGGCATTCCTTCTGAGCATCCGCGAAGTGCTGAAAGAGAATGTCGGTGGTTGCGATCTCGAAGTTGAAGGTCGAAAACTCTTTTTCCGCCTGCAGGAACACATCGCCGTAGGTCTTGCCGCCCTGGTCTTTGGGGATGCCGTCCCAATCCAGGTCATACACGTTTTCGACGCCCTGAACGTACATGATCAGTCGTTCAAGGCCGTAGGTCAGTTCGACGGGGACAGGGTCGCAGTCGATCCCGCCCACCTGCTGGAAATAGGTGTACTGGCTGACTTCCATGCCGTCGCACCAGACTTCCCAGCCCAGGCCCCAGGCGCCAAGTGTCGGGCTCTCCCAGTCGTCTTCGACGAAGCGGATGTCGTGGAGTTTTGCGTCAATGCCCAGAACATCGAGGGAGCCCAGGTAGAGTTCCTGGCTGTTCGGCGGACAGGGCTTCATCAGAACCTGAAACTGGTAATAGTGCTGAAGCCGGTTCGGATTTTCGCCGTAGCGCCCGTCAGTGGGGCGGCGGGAAGGCTGAACGTAGGCCGTATTCCAGGTGCCAGGACCCAGCGCCCGTAGTGTGGTGGCCGGATGAAAGGTCCCCGCGCCGACTTCCAGGTCATATGGCTGCAGGATGACGCAACCCTGGCGCGCCCAGTAATCCTGAAGTTTTAGGATCAGGCGTTGAAAGCAGGTTTCGGGATTTGCGGGACGAACTGTACCGGCCACGGACTTAAAGCCCCATTTTTGTTGCGCTGCGAAACGGGGCGCACCTTATCCCCGGCAGGCGCGGGAATCAAGCGGCGGAAGGCGGCGGACTGGAGGCTGGAACAGGAGAGCCCAATCCTGCGACTCAGCAACGGAGTTGGGAAGCGAAGCGTGCAGCGACACTGAGTGTTCTGAAGATGATCTGCAGACAGCGATTGCAGTGCATTATTAACCAAAAAAAGCTGCGGCTGGGCGAATGGCGGCAACATGCTCTAACTTCGACGCTCGTATCACCTGACGCCAACGAATGAGTGAAAAGATTTGGGACCAAAGTACAAACGTGAGGCACCTTGACTCATTTGCCTGAATCTTTCAGCCTGCAGGGCCTGCTGGTCCTTTTCGGTGAGAAATTGCGCTGAGTTTTTCTTCGTCTATTTCAAACACTTACAATAGTTACTAATTTCTAGGAGCGCGTCTTGTTGAGATTTTCCAGCACACTATTGGTTTTAACAGCGTTAATCTCTCCTCATACTGCGTACAGTGCGGACAAGGCATTGGGGGAAACCAGATATAAGGAAACTTGTATCAACTGCCACGGACCAGCCGGAAAAGGCGCAGCCAGTTTTCCAAAAATTTCTGGCAAAGAGATCTCATATACGACTGCCAAATTAGAGGCCTACAGAAAAGGCATAGAACAAGGCTCAAATTCATTCCTCATGATCCCGATGGCCAAGCCATTAACTGATGAGGAAATTGCAAATTTGGCGGCGTATTTGAAAGATGCGAAGTACGTTGTTGAATAGGGAGTACGTAGTCAAATAGGGAGGGAAAAATGAAAAAAATATCTGGTAGTTTGTTATCGGGAGTCATGGCGTCTGCCTTGATTTTCGGCGTTTCTTTGGCGGCTCAGGCCGACGGCCACGAAGGCGCCATGGACGTACCCAAGATCAAAGCTGAGGTCGTGTTGCAAGGACTGGAGAATCCTTGGGACATGGCTTTCCTGCCGGACGGCACGATGTTCTTCACTGAAAAATGTAAAGGTCTGTCGGTGAGAACCGCTGATGGAACCGTGAACGCATTGTATGGAGTGAAGGGTTCGTCGGGCTTCGCCGATGTCGGCGATGACCTTTTTTGTGAGGCACAAGCAGGTGTGCTTGGCGTGGTCCCGGACAGGCATTTCGCGAAGAACCGCATCCTTTATCTCTACTCATCTTCGATGAAGTATCGCGGCGACGGCTGCAAAACCAACTTTGAGAAATGCGACGGCAACATCGTGATGCGGTTCAAGGTCAGCGATGACCTCAAGAGCGTGTCCGACCGGACGGATATCGTAACTGATATTCAGTATAAACCCTTCAGTTCCGATCAGCCTTTTGGTGATCCGGGCGCTCACAATGGCGGCAGACTCCGTGTCGGACCTGGCGGCTATCTTTGGGTAGCCGGTGGCGACCGTCACAGAGGTATTTGTCCTCAGGATGGACAGCTGCTGTGTGGCAAGGTTCTGCGGATCGATATGGATGGGAATGCACACCCGGACAACAATCCTCCCGAAGGCTTTGACAAGCGCATATACACCTATGGCCACAGAAACGTTCAGGGCATAGATTTCCGCCCAAGCGACGGCAAAGCCTTCACGGCTGAACATGGCCCGTGGCATAACGATGAAATCACCGCTCTTGTTAATGGCGGCAATGCCGGTTGGGACCCCGCGCAGAACAGAGGCGGCAGAGGTGAGTGCCCGGACGAATACTGTGGTTACGAGCCAAATCAGAAGGGCGAAATGGATCCCGCGGTGCGTGCTGCCTACACCCCGATGAGCGACACGCGCTTCAAAGACTTGATGCCGCCTTCATGGAATAATAACGGGTTCTCTCAAGGAACCGGCTCTGCTGCTTTCCTCAAAGGTGACAACTGGGGCATCTACGAGGGCCGCTTGGCGGTCGGTATCATGGGTATCGGTTTTGGTGGCACACCAGCAGGCTCGAGAATCGACATGATCAGCCTTACGCCTGATGGTTTGGGAATCAATGGCATCACACGGATGCCTCTCGGATTCTCGAAGAGATTCCGGGGCCTGGTCATGGGGCCGGATAACGCGCTGTACGTTTCTGTAGATGCAGGCGAAATCTACAGAGTGACCGCGGAAAGCATGAAGTAATTCTGCTGCCGGTCGGCAATGTGAACACCCGCGCCACAGACGTGGCGCGGGTGTTTTTTCGATGAAGTTTAGTGCCAAACTTTGGTGGCGAAGGCTCAGCTGCTACTGATCGCACAAGATTCCGGAAAGGCGCTCCGTGGCTGAGCCCGTCGGTATTTGACGCTTTGGCTTTTCCGTCTTGTCAGTGTTCATCGCAGGATTTTTCCAGTGTTTATCTGAGAAAAAAGTATTCTGCAGTATTCTCTCTGTACGCTCAGAGCAGTCGATCTCCAATAGGCTTTGATAACTTGAAGCCCCCATGACGGAGGTTTTGTAGCGGACCCGGCTCCAAACTCTCTGTAAGTTTTCGATCCTTTCTACGCGTGAAGTATCAAAAAAATAGACGTCGCCATTCAATTCCTGGGAGTACCTGCGCCATTCGCCTTCTCCATCGCCAATAGCCGACGCCTCACTCGCCACGATGGCTGTTAGCGCAGAGTAGATCAAAAATGCTGTTGTCTTATTTCTGATCATCACGAGGAAACTTCGGAAAATTGGCGATGCCCTTCGTCGTTGGGTCGTGGCAGGAGCGGCAGACCTTCGTTCTTGTAGAGTTTTTCGCCGCTGGCAAGGTCTTGTGCAGCGGCCTGACTTGCCCCGGGTATTCCTGCGCCCAGCATTGCCGCGGCGACCGCCACCATCCGAATCCCTGTTTTCATTTGCACCATATCCATTTCCGTTGGCGGAACTCAAAGGCGCTTTTGACACGGGCGGAACCGTTCCTGAAATCAAGAATCCGATAGACGCCGCCTAGAATATATTCTTTCCCAGCCCTGCTCATTGATCAAGGCGAAAGCTCAAGGCAAGTAAAGGCGGAGGGTAAGACGAGAGGCCGGCCGCGGCTTCATTGGCTTTACCAGTTTTGCTGCAAGAAGAATTAAGCCAGGTGTTTATGAGGTTGCCCCTAATTCCGGGAGTGTTGTCGAAAAATATTTCGCATTTGGCAAGAAACGCTCCAGCTGTCCACACTAGAGTTGCGGAAATCAGCCCAATACCAAATTGTATAGGAATGAAGTTGGAAGTTAACTCGAAGTTGGTTTTCAATCTTTGGCCAGAATGTTCGCCATTTTCCGTCGTTTTCATAGTCTTCAAAAGATTGAATTATAATCTCCATCAGACAAAAGCGTTCATCGTCGCTCATGTCTTCCGTCTCGAACACGGATAAGAATTCGGAAAGCATCTCAGGGGCAGCAACTTGGTACTCCCAATCCTGCATATCCGGGGTGTTTGGGAGACTAAATTTCGTTGCGAGACTTTCGATTGCCTCTTTCGTCACACAGCGAAAAGCAGGTTCGGTCGTCATTCGGGAACTTCGCGCAAAGCTGAATTTGTTACCCCTGAGCGCCGCAGTGACACTTGCTGTCAGGCGGGATGTAGGATTTGCAGGCTGGACACTGGACCATGTCCAGCGCGCCCTCCGCTTCCTTCTTCGAGGGTGTCGAGTTGCCGTTCGAGCCGCCGGCCTTTTGGCGGTTTTGAGCGTCCCGGGACTGCTGCATCCGGCCAATCATCTTAAAGCCATACCAAACGGCGCCTAAAATGGCCGCCAGCACTACAAGCTTTCCGATTGAGGGAAGTCCGAACATTACCAGTCCTTCAATTACGCCAAATTCTTCAGCGGCGGCTGCGCCGCCTGTCACGCCGGACTATAATGAATGCTCTGGCATTTAGCGTCACTTATAATCCGAATCTGGACCAGAGTGCCCGTTCTTCAGCCGCCGAGGCAAGTCCTTGCACCCACTCGTGGGGTTCTGCTACAGCGCCAAGGCCCTCGCCGGAAAAGAGCGCCCCCAAGCCGCCGGTCGCACCAAAGCCTAGGCGTTTGCGCCACCAGGGCCGTGCATCCTCGAGGGGGACGATCTTTACCTTATCGCCGAAGCGCTCCTTTAAGGTGGCGCGCATCTCGCCGATACCGTCGATCAGGCCCAATTCAACCGCTTTGTTTCCGGTCCAGAATTCACCGCTGAACAGAACGTCCGGATCTTCTTTCAGGCGATCCTTGCGCCGTTCCATGACCATGGATTTAAAGGTCTCGTGCAGTTCTTTAAGGATTCCCTCGAGCCGGGCAATGTCCTCCGGATCTTCTTTTTCGAAAGGATCCAGGGTGGATTTCTTGTGGCCTGCGGTGCGCACCCGTCGCTCGATCCCCAGACGGTCCAGAACAGCCGGAAAACCGAATCCTGACGAAATGACGCCGATCGAGCCGATAATCGAGGATTCCTGGGCATAGATATGGTCGGCCGCGCAGGCAAGCCAGTAGCCGCCTGATGCCGCGACGTCCTCGCAGAATCCGTAAACCGGCAGGGACTTTTCAGCTGCCAGATCCCGAACCCGCTTGGCAATCAAATCCGACTGCACCGGCGAGCCGCCTGGAGAATTGATGGCGAGCGCGACGGCCTCGAGATTCTTCATCTTAAAGGCCTGATCCAGGCGTTTTTCCAGCCCCGCCAGGGTCATGCCGCCGCGCAGGGGGCCTGCCGCGCCGATGACGCCGTTCAGGCGGATTACGGCAACGACCGGATCGGGGTCCTTGAAAGCCTTAATCGGCAGGAAGGAGAGCAGTTTCTTCACAGTCATGGGAGGGAACATAAGGAGCCATCCGGGCGCTGCCAATAGCAAGCTGGCGAAGAGGACAGGAATGCAGAGGTTTTGACGACTCAGGGTCCAGTGAGGTCCAGGGCCGCTCCCCGCCTGAGAACCGCATCCGCAGCCTCGGTAAATTGCCCGCCGTCTCGATGAAGGACGAGGCCCGGTGCCACAATGGCCGGGCTGGCAATGGCTTTACGCGACTGCAACAGGATCCGCTTCGCTGCCTTCCCCGACTTCGGCCAGAGCGGAAACACACGGAAACCGCCGGCCGGACCGCTTAATCCATGGATGAGCGTGTCGATCCGGTCGGCGCGGTGAATAAAGGTGATGCTGCCTTTGCGATGCACCAGGGCGATGGCGGCCTCAATCCAGTCGGTCAATTGCGCATCGCCTTCCTGGTTCGCGGCGGTGCGTGCGGGGTTCGGTGAGGGGCGGGCTGCGCCAGAGGCGAGATAAGGCGGGTTGCAAATGACGTGATCGAAGGAGTCGGGCGGCAATAGACTGTGAAAAGAGAGAACGTCGCCCTGGATCGCTTCGAATCGTGATGCCAGGCCGTTGCCTGCGGCATTTTGACGCGACAGTTCGACCAGATCGCTCTGAATCTCAAGGCCGGTCACTTCAATGTCCGGGATCCGTCTGAGAAGACAGAGAGCCGCGGCGCCGACGCCGCTGCCCAGATCCAGGATGCGTTCGCCCGGTTTGGCGGCGACCGCAGCCGCCAGAAACACCGGGTCAATGGCGGCACGATACCCGTCTTTCGGCTGCTGGAGGATGATATGGCCGCCCAGCAGAGCATCTTCGGTCGTGTCCGCGGTTTCGGCGCAGCCGCCCGGAGGGGAAGCGGCCGTGCTCACCAGGCGCTCTCTTCGCCGGTTTCGCTGAGCAGTTGCACGGCGCTCTCGAGATCGTCGTCAGCCACCATCAGGCGCCGCTGAATAGCGCCGATTGAGCCTTCTATCACAGATGCGTGATTGTCCAGGATCAAACAGTCGATCCCGGAGTCAGCCAGGAGAGCCTGCAGCCAGGACAATTTCACCGGGTCGTTGCTTCTAAACAGCTCTTTCATAAGCTTCCCGTTGCGGTTTCATCGGGTTTCGGTCTTATCCTGCTGATCCAAACAGCAGCCCTGACTTTACGCTAACACGATCGCGCCAATCACCTAGGAATTGTTCTGCGACATCCTGTCGGGCTTGACCGGCCTGCGGTTAAACCTATTCTGAGGTCAACAGATAGGCCGCTGGTTTCGCCCCGGTAAAGCATACCAGGTCGGCCACGGACAGAGTGAGGCTGGAAAATTGGCTGTCGCCCTCGACATAAACGATACTGCACGAGCACCTGCGAAAGCAGGGCTGGAAGCTATTTCAGCTCTTGTTGCGCAGGACATGCGGGCGGTGAACGCGCTCATTGTAGAGCGTATGCACTCTCCGGTTGCTCTCATTCCTCAACTCGCAGGACATATCGTCGCCGCCGGCGGCAAACGCCTGCGTCCCATGCTGACGCTGGCTTCAGCCCAACTCTGCGGCTACGAGGGCGAGCGTCATCTGGCGCTGGCGACCTGTGTAGAGTTCATCCACACCGCGACCCTCTTGCATGACGATGTGGTGGACGAGAGCGACCTGCGCCGCGGTCTCGCGACCGCCAATGCGCTTTTCGGCAACAAAGCCAGTGTTCTGGTCGGGGATTTCCTGTTTAGCCGCGCCTTTCAGTTGATGGTCGCGGACGGATCGCTCGAAGTCTTGCGGATTCTTTCCGACGCCTCCGCCATTATTGCCGAGGGCGAGGTACATCAGCTGCTGACCTCGAACGATACGACGACCACCGAAGAAGCCTATCTGGAAGTCATCAGCTCTAAGACCGCCGCTCTCTTCGCCGCGGCTTGCCGGATTGGCGCGGTAGTGGCTGAGCGTCCCGAGGCAGACGCCGAGGCTCTGGACCGCTTCGGCCGGAGCCTGGGAATTGCTTTCCAGCTCGTCGATGATGTCCTGGATTTCTCTGCCCGGCAGGCAGAACTGGGCAAAAGCGTCGGCGATGATTTTCGGGAGGGCAAGATTACCCTGCCCGTCGTCCTTGCCTTCGCGCGCGGCAGCGAGGAAGAACGCACCTTCTGGCGCCGGTGCCTCGAGGATCTCGAGCAGCAAGACGGAGATCTCGAGCAGGCGATCGCATTGCTGACCAAGCACAACGCGATGCAAGAGTCCATGGAACGGGCCCGCAACTATGGGCGCGATGCTTGTGAGGCTCTTGACGGTTTCGCGGACTCGCCGATCAAAAGCGCGCTGCTGGAAGCCGTCGAGTTCTCGATCGACCGGGCTTACTGAAGCCCCTGTAGCTCATTCGCTCGGCGCTGTGCCTCGAGCGCGGCCGGCGGCTTGCGGATTTACTTAGGCTCGCTCAGCTTCGCGTAGAGATCCGGTGAAATCAGGATGTCTTCCAGCCGGTTCAGAAAACCCTGGGCAATAGTAGAGTCCCGGTTAATCTCCCGCAGGATATTTCTCAGGACCGTGCTGCCTTCGGGGAAACGGCGCATCTGGCGAACGGTGTCTTCCGCCAATTTCTCGCCGAGGGGCCAGTCGTCCTGATAGACGCCGCTATCCTCGGCGACATCCCAGTAGTGAGGCGTGCCATCGGCATCGACGCTGTAGGTGGGAAAGGCGGACCACTGCTCTTCCCACCAGCGCTCGGCGCGTTCGGCCTCTTCGACGCCTTTGAGGGTACAGGCCGGGACGGCGCCCAGATCTGCACCCTGATTGCTGGAGGGCAGTGCATGGATCGTTGCGGGGCTGCTCATTTTCTCTCTCCTTTATCCTCTCATGACCGCGGCGTCCGGCGTCGCGGGAGAAGCTGCGTTTAAACCGAAAAGTATTTTGCCTGCGGGTGATGAAGCACGATGGCGCTGGTCGACTGCTCAGGGTGAAGCTGGAACTCGTCGGAGAAATCGACACCGATCTGTTCGGCATTCAGCAGACTTAGAAGATGATGCTGATCTTCCAGGTTCGGACAGGCCGGGTAGCCGAAAGAATAACGCGAGCCGCGGTATCCCTGCTGCAGCATCTTCGACATATCGCGGTCATCCTCGTGGCCGAAGCCCAGCTCGCCGCGGATCCGCTTGTGGACGTACTCGGCAAGCGCTTCCGTCAGTTCCACGCCCAGGCCATGCAGGTAGAGATAATCCTGATAGCGGTTGTCGGCGAACCACTCACGGGCAACATCTGCAACCGTCTGGCCCATGGTCACGATCTGCATGCCGAGCACATCGTGCTCGCCCGTCGAGACGTCACGCAGGAAATCGGCGATACATAAGCCGCCCGCGCGCGCCTGACGGGGCAGAGTAAAGCGCCCGACCTCTTTGTCGTGATCCTCGGCATCGAACAGGATCACGTCATTGCCTTCCGCATTCGCAGGCCAATAGCCGTAGACCGCCTGGGGCCGCAGTACGTCCTGCTGTTTGCAGACATCGAGCATACGCTTGAGAACCGGCCGCAGCTCCTGCCTTGCCCAGACCATGTAGTCTTGCAGCGAACGGCCGTCCTTACGGTACCCCCACTGGAACTGGAAAAGCATGCGGTCGTTCAGGAACGGCAGCAGGGCGTCCACCGGCGCGCGGGCGATCACCCTTGGTCCCCAGAAAGGCGGCTCGGGAATCTCGACCCCGTCCGCCAGTTCCTCGCGGCGCAGGCGGGTTTCCTCCAGATCCACCGGACGTTCGTCGGCGTCGGCGGGCCGGCCCAGTTGCTTCTTGGTGTTGACCTTTCGGCCTTCGATCTTCGCTTTCCGCTCGGCGACATGGCTGTCGAAGTCGTTGGCTACGATCTTCTGCATCAGATCGAGGCCGTCGAAGGCATCGCGGGCATAAGCGACACGCCCGGAGTCGTAGGCTGCGACGCAGTCGGTTTCGACATAGTGGCGGGTCAGGGCGGCGCCGCCGAGCATGACGGGAACCTCGACCTCGTCCTTGGACAGGCGCTCGAGATTTTCGCGCATGACCACAGTCGATTTGACCAGGAGCCCACTCATGCCGACCGCATCCGCGTTGTGTTCGCGCACGGCTGCGACGATGCTCTCGATCGGCTGTTTGATCCCCAGGTTGACGACCTTATAGCCGTTGTTCGTCAGGATGATGTCGACGAGATTCTTGCCGATGTCGTGCACGTCGCCCTTGACGGTCGCCAGGACGATGACGCCTTTCTCCTGACCTTCTTCCTTCTCCATGAAGGGCTCAAGGTAGGCGACGGCGGCTTTCATGGTCTCCGCGGACTGCAGCACGAAGGGCAACTGCATCTTGCCGGCGCCGAAGAGCTCGCCAACGACCTTCATGCCCGCCAGCAGGTGAATGTTGATAATGTCCAACGGCGGCATTTTGGCGAGGGCTTCATCGAGGTCCTCCGTAAGGCCCTGTTTGTCCCCGTCAACGATGCGCTCCTGAAGGCGGGTTTCCACATCCTCGGCCCGTTCCTTCTTTTCCGCTTTGGCGGCGGTCCGGCCCTCGAAAAGCGCGAGGTAGGCCTGCAGAGGATCGTAGGTCTCGCCGTTCTCCAACGTGGCGCGCCGGTCGAAGATCAGGTCCTCGGCGATCTTGACCTCTTCCTCGGGGATTTTGTGCAGGGGCATGATCTTGGAGAGATGCACGATGGCACCGGTCAGACCGCGCTTGATGGCGTGGTCCAGATAGACCGAGTTGAGCACGTGGCGCGCCGCAGGGTTCAGACCAAAGGATATGTTGGAGAGGCCCAGCACGATCTGGCAGTCGGGGAGCTCCTGCGAAATCCGCTCAATGGCGTCCAGCGTCCAGAGACCCAGCTTGCGGTCGTCTTCGTTGCCGGTGCAGATGGTGAAGGTGAGGGGGTCGAAGATCAGGTCTTCCGATGGCAGACCGTGTTGCACGCAGGCGAAGTCGTGAAGCCGTTTTGCGATCTCGACCTTTTTCTCGACGTCTTTGGCCATCCCGTCTTCGTCGATGGTCAGGGCAATCACCGCGGCACCGAATTTCCGGGCCAGCTTGACCCGCTTCTCGGCGGGCTCTTCGCCGTCCTCGAAGTTGATCGAATTGAGGATGCCCTTGCCGCCGTAAAGTTTCAGGGCCTGCTCCAGAACCGGCAATTCTGTGGAATCCAGCACCAGCGGCGCGGTCACCGATCCGCGCATGCGGGTCACGACCTCGTCCATCTCGGCCGCCTCGTCCCGGCCGACGAAAGCCGTGCAGACATCAAGCGCGTGAGAACCTTCCTTGACCTGTTCGACCCCCATGGCGACACAGCCTTCCCAGTCGCCTTCTTCCTGCAGCTGGCGGAACTTGCGGCTGCCGTTCGCGTTGCAACGCTCGCCGATCGAGAGGTAGGCGTTCTCTTGCCGCAGGGAAACAGGGCTGTAGAGGGAGGCGATGGAGGGGATCCAAAAGGGTTTTCGTTCAATAGGTTTGGGACGCGCGCCTAAGACGTCACTTGAGCCGGAGAGATTGCGCAGCATGGTGTCCACGGCAGTGATGTGCTCCGGCGTTGACCCACAGCAACCACCAACCATGTTCAGGCCGTCTTCGGTGATGAAGCGCTCCAGCCATTTGGCCAGTTCGTCAGGCGTCAGAGGATAATGCGTATGGCCGTCGACCAGCTCCGGCAAGCCGGCATTCGGCTGCAGGGACAGCAGGCCTTTCCAGTTCTCGGAGAGCCAACGCACATGGGCCGCCATTTCCTGCGGTCCGGTTGCGCAGTTCAAGCCCAGGATCGGGATGTCCAGGGAATCGATGATCGTTGCCGCCGCCGCGATGTCGGTTCCGACAAGCAAGGTGCCGGTGGTCTCGACCGTAACCTGCACCATAATCGGCAGGTCTAACCGGCCCGCTTTTTCACGCGCAAACTTCGCCGCGTTCACCGCGGCTTTAATCTGAAGGGGATCCTGACAAGTCTCGATGAGGATGCCGTCGACGTTGCCGTCGATCAGTCCGGCGCACTGAATCTGCAGTGCGGTCTCCAGTTCGTCGTAGCCAACATGACCGAGGGAGGGCAGGCGGGTTCCAGGACCCACTGAGCCCAGTACAAAACGCTCCCGGCCGTCAGGACCGAAGGTCTCGGCGGCTTCGCGCGCCAACTCACCGGCCCGGCGATTGATTTCAAAGGCGCGGTCCTGCAAATCGAACTCACCGAGCGTGAGCGGCGACCCGCCGAAGCTGTTGGTTTGCACGATATCGGACCCGGCGGCGTAATAGCCTTTGTGGATCTCGATCACCACATCCGGGCGGGAGAGGTTGAGAACCTCGGTACAGTTTTCCTTGTCCCAGTAATCGCGTTCGACGTGCAGATCCATGGCCTGCACACGGCTACCCATGGCGCCGTCGCACAGCAAAACGCGGTCTTGAAGAGCCTCGATAAAATTGCTCATAGGATTACAGCCGTGCCTCGTCTTGGGTGTTCTTTTTCGCTTTGGTCACCCGATCAAGCCCGGGGGTGCGCAGCATCCGGCAAATGGCTGCCGTCAATTCGTAGCGGTTCAGGGTATAGAAATGGAACTCCCCGACGCCCCGGGTCTGCAGGTAACGGCACTGCTCCACAGCCGTCGCGGCGGCGACAAAGCCCCGCGCGACCGGTTCGTCGTTAAGATCATTGAAGAGCGCGGCGAGCCAATCGGGGACCTTGGCGCCGCAAATCTGCGCAAATTCAACGGTCCGCTCGAAGTTCGTTATCGGCAGAATACCCGGAATGATCGGCTGCGAGATTCCTGCGGCCCGCGCCCGGTCCAGAAACCGCAGATAGTCCTCGGGATTGAAGAAGAACTGCGTGATGGCCTGATGAGCGCCTGCGTCGAGCTTGCGCTTCAGATTGTCCAGATCCGCGGAGGCTGAAGCTGCTTGAGGATGCACTTCCGGATAGGCTGCGACGGAGACTTTGAAGTTCGCGACACGTTTCAATCCGGCAACAAGGTCCGATGCGTAGGCGTAGCCGTCCGGATGTGGATGATAGCGGCCATCTGTCTTGGGCGGGTCGCCGCGTAAGGCCACGATGTGCCGGATCCCGGCTTCCCAATAGGCCCGTGCTACATCGTCGATTTCGCCCCGGCTCGCGCCGACACAGGTCAGATGCGCGGCAGGTTCCAGATCGGTTTTGCTACGGATGCGCTTCACGGTTTCCAGAGTCTGCGCCTGCGTGCCGCCGCCCGCGCCATAGGTCACCGAAACGAAGCAGGGTGCCAATGGGCGCAGGTGCTCAATCGTGCTCCAGAGCTTTTGCTCCATCGCCGGCGTTTTGGGCGGAAAGAACTCGAAGGAGACTTTGGCGATCTTGTCGGCGGGCGCAAAGATGATGCGCTCATCGGCGCTCGTTGATGAATTCGGCGGCTGGGTCGAAGCGCTCATGGATCCAGGGTCCTTGTGTGTAACGATACGAGTTGTCGTGCGTCTTTCGGACAGCGGGCCTGCCGCCGTCCAATTAGTGAAGTTGGTCTTCTGCAGGGCGTTCCGCCGTCCAGATCCCCACAGTCAAGGGGTCACCGGGAAGTTCGACGTGCTGGCTCGAGATCAGTCCGGCGTCTGCACACCAGGTCTTGATGTCTTCATCTTTGAAGCCTAGCCAGCGGTGGGAGTGTTGTTCTCGTAGGTAATCCAGATCGTGGGCCTGGAAATCCACGAGGATAAGCTTGCCGCCCGGACGCAGCGCGCGGGCAGCTTCGGCCAGCACCTCGGTCGGCGTTTCGGCGAAATGCAGAACCTGATGCAGGGTCACGGCATCGAAGCTGCCGCCCTGTACCGGCAACTGGTACATATCGCCTTGCTTGACGGTGCAGTTGCGCAGGGCGGCCTGCTCGATGTTGGCGCGTGCCACCATCAGCATTTCGCGCGAGAGGTCGACGCCGACCGCTTTGGTTACCCGAGGCGCAAACAGTTCCATCACGCGGCCTGTGCCGGTCCCCACGTCGAGCAGATCGCCGATCTGATCGCCCGGCAGCATTTCCAGAAGCTTTTGCTCGACCTCCTGCTCGTCGACATAGAGAGAGCGGATCCGGTCCCATTGCTCGGCGTTGCGGCGAAAGTAGTCGGATGCCCGCTCGCTGCGCGCCCGGCGGATGCGTTCCAGGCGCTCAAGATCACGGGTGAGGGTGGGATCGTTCGATGGAATGGCATCTACCAGCGTCCGGGCGAGCTCCGCCCCGGTGCCGTGGGTGGTTAGCCTGAAGTAGACCCAGCTTCCCTCGCGCGAACGGTCCATTAGACCGCCGTCGCACAGAAGCTTGAGATGGCGTGAGACCCGGGGCTGGCTCTGCCCGAGAATCGACGTCAGGTCCGACACCGTCAGATCGCTGTGCGCGCAAAGCGCGAGCAGGCGCAGCCGGGTGGCTTCGCCAGCGGCTTTGAGAGCGGAGAGAAGCGTATCCATATCGGCGATCTTCGCTGCAAGGGGTTAATATTGTGATAATGTAGATATAAAGATATCTTTATGTCAATGATCAAAATATGAAAATTTTGGTGCAGGACTGAAGATCAAGAGGCAAAAAGTATGAGCTTTCTCAGCGAGGTAACGGACAAGAGCCTTTACCTGTGATTATCCCTGTGGCCGGGCTGGTATGATTCGGGGGGTGGGGGAAGTCACTGATCGCGATGCGAATCGTCGCTGAGGAGTTCCTGACGGGGGAGCGCGAGAGAACGCTGATTTGGAGAGTGGGCCGGCGGGCTGGTGGTTCTGAGGGCGCCAGGGTGTCGTGGGCGGGGCCGGCGAAAGCGTCAGGTCACCATCGTCAGTTAGTCCATAACGTATTAAACCGCGCGGTGAATACGGCGGCTCAAGTCTAAGACTCTACTGGATTTTCGACATATTGGTCGGGGAGAGAGGATTCGAACCTCCGGCCCCTACGTCCCGAACGTAGTGCTCTACCAGGCTGAGCTACTCCCCGGAGCCGCGGCGGTTATAGCTTGCCGCATTTCATTTGGCAACGCTGCAATTCAGAGTTCTCCGTAGGATTCGAGCCTCGGATCGCAAAGACTTCGAGCGCGTGGCGCCATGAGCCGTGCGGCTTTCTATGTGTATGATTCCGAAAAGGAAGATCGCCGAAAACAGGACGGGATTTCAATTGTTAATGGGCTTTGCTTTCCAACTGCCATGAAGTGGGGAACTGTTTTGAGCTTGTGCTGCGCCATCGCAGTAAGATAGCGTTTGCGCCAACGAAAAAGAGTATCGGTCAAATGATACAGCCGACTGGTGATGACGGACCACATAAAAGTCCGCACGCCATTGTATTGGGGGCGGCCAAAAAAAATGAAAATAGGGAGTGAATAATCATGCATGTTCGAAATCTACTTACCACCACTGCGTCCGTTTTGGCGCTTGGGGGATTTCTTGTTGCCGCTTCGGTGACCTCTGCGGCAGCTGCCGACAAACGCGTCAATTGGAAAATGGGCAGTGCGTTCGGCAGTAAACTGACCCAGCTCGGCACCCTGGGTGTCAGCCTTTCGGAGAAGGTCCAAAGAATCTCAGGTGGTAATATCCGCCTGAAATTCTTTGAGCCCAATGCTCTTGTCCCGCCACTTGAAATGTTTGATGCCATCTCCGCCGGTTCTTTGGATGCGGCCTGGTCGACGTCGGGCTATTGGGTTGGCAAGAACGAAGCCTTCGCGATGTTCTCCGCCGTGCCTTTCGGGCCGAGTGCAGGTGAATACGGTGCCTGGATCTATTACGGCGGCGGCAAAGAGCTGATGGACGAACTCTATGCGCCGCATGGGATCAAGTCGATCACCTGTGGTGTGATTGCCCCCGAAGCCTCGGGCTGGTTCCGCAAGGAGATTAAGAGCACGGAAGATCTCAAGGGCCTGAAGATGCGGTTCTTTGGTCTTGGCGCAAAAGTAATGGAGAAAATGGGGGTATCCACCCAGCTTCTCGCCGGTGGTGATATCTTCCCGGCACTCGAGCGTGGCTCGATCGACGCGACCGAATTCTCCATGCCGGCAATCGATCTTAACCTCGGCTTTTACCAGGTTGCCAAGCACTACTACTTCCCGGGTTGGCATCAGCAGTCCACGCTGTTTGAGCTGATGATGAACCGCGAAAAGTGGGATGCCCTGTCGGATTTGCAAAAAGCACAAATCGAGATGGCCTGTGGCGACAACTTCCGCGAAGGTATGCTTGAAGGCGAAGCGATCCAGTTTGAAGCGCTTCAGGAGCTGCAGAGCAAAGGCGTGACCATCCATCGTTGGGACCCCGCCGTTTTGGACGAACTTCGCGCGGCCTGGAACGAGGTGGCGAACGATCTCTCGGCCAGCAATCCTGATTTCAAGAAAGTCTGGGCCTCTTTGTCCGAGTTCCGTGAGAACTACAAGATCTGGAAAGATCTCGGCTACTTAAACTAGAGCCGAGCCGCTTTTCCGAAGAGCGAAATGCCGGAGATGCAGACCCGCGTCTCCGGCGTGTTCTTCCAGCCTGGAGAGACAGGACGCTCTGAAAAAGCGGATTCGATTGGGGGCAGATTTTGGTAGTGCGGCAGATCAAATGCCGTGAGACCGGCACACGAGTTTCATCTGATGCGTGAAGTGCGTGAAGCCGTTTCCGAGGGGAGCGTTACGCCGAATGGAACAGCTGGTTAAAATCAGCGATTTTCTCGACAAAGTCATTACGAAGATAGCGAAGTTTGCGGCCTGGGCGGGCGTCGCCTTGATCCTTGTCACTATTTTTGACGTCGTGACACGCCGGTTCTTTGTCTTGGGTTCGACCAAGTTGCAGGAGCTTGAGTGGCACTTTCACACCATTCTCTTCGCCTTCTGCCTTGGTTTTGCCTACCTCAAGGACTCTCACGTCCGCATCGACATCGTGCGGGAACGCTTAAGCGAGCGAACCCAATGGTGGATTGAGCTCTTTGGGTGTCTCTTCTTCCTGCTGCCCTACTGTGCGCTGGTGACTTACTTTGCGTACGACTTTACGGTGCGCTCGTTCCAGATCGGCGAGATCTCCGCCTCCGCGACCGGTTTGAGCCATCGTTGGATCATCAAGAGCGCCATTCCCATCGGCTTCGCGCTGCTGGGGCTCAGCGGCATCGTGATTACCCTCAGAAAAGTCGTTGAGCTCTTCGGACCGCCTGACCTGCGGGAAAAGGTGCATGACACCGAAGAGCAAGAGGTCGAACACTTGGACGACATGACTGACATTCCACGGCCGGCCGGGCCGGCGGGCACAGCCGGATCGGGCGGGTAAGCGGTCATGGAATACTTTTATTTTGAAGACTATCTGCCCCTGTTCATGTTTGTGGCTTTGGCTTGTCTGCTGTTTCTCGGTTACCCGGTGGCCTTCACCCTGGGCGGGATCGGTCTGGCGTTCGGTCTCATCGGGATGTACTGGGAAGTTTTTGAGTTCATCAACTACTTCAATATCGTACCGCGAATCTGGGGTGGGATTGCCGAAAACCTCATTCTGACGGCCGTACCCATGTTCATCTTCATGGGCACAATGTTGGAGCGCAGTGGCGTTGCCGCAGATCTCTTGCATTGTCTCCAGGTCTTGCTGCGACGGGTCCCGGGCGGCCTAGCTCTTTCAGTGACTCTGATGGGCACGATTATGGCCGCGACAACCGGTATAATCGGCGCGTCCGTGGTGATGATGACCCTGCTCGCGCTCGGGGTCATGTTGGATCAGAAATACGACAAGGCCTTGGCGACGGGAACGATTGCGGCATCCGGCACGCTGGGAATTCTAATTCCCCCCTCGATCATGCTGGTCATTATGGCAGACCTTCTCGCAAGGTCCGTTGGCAATCTATTTGTGGCCGCGATCGTGCCTGGTTTCATGTTGGCCGGGATGTACGTGCTTTACATCCTCGTGCGTTGCGGCCTGAAACCTTCCCTGGCGCCGCCTCTGTCCCATGATCAGGGACCGGAATCGGCCAGCGGTCTCGCCTTTATGGTCGTGCGCTCCTTTATTCCGCCGCTGTTCCTGGTGTTTCTGGTTCTGGGATCCATCGTTTTCGGCTGGGCCACGCCGACGGAGGCGGCGGGTGTCGGGGCAGGCGGCGCCGTCTTCCTTGCCTTGCTGAACCGAAAGTTGAATTTTGGAGTCCTTAAAGACGTCGTCGAACGTTCTGCCCTGACAGGAGGGATGATCTTCGGGATTTTCCTGGGCGCGACCTGTTTTTCCTACGTCTTCCGGCAGCTTGGTGGAGACCACCTGGTCGTCTCGCTGGTTGATAGCCTGGGACTGGGTTCCTGGGGGCTCCTGCTGCTTTTGATGGCGCTTACTTTCTTCCTGGGGTTCTTCTTCGACTGGATCGAAATCACCCTGATCGTATTGCCGGTTTTCTCACCCATCATCGCGGCGCTCGAATTCGGCGATCATGTCGACAAGTTCGAGGTGGTTTACTGGTTCGCCATCTTACTCGCGGTCAATCTGCAAACCTCGTTCCTGACGCCACCCTTCGGTTTTGCCCTGTTCTACATGAAAGGGGTCGCGCCTCCGAGCATCAAAATTCAGAATATCTACCGCGGTATTATCCCCTTCGTGATGATTCAATTGTTAGGTCTGGGGCTGGTGATGGCCTTTCCCGATCTTGCGCTCTGGCTGCCGAGGGTCATGTTGAATTGAAGGTTCGGGAAGGCGTCACGGACCCCAGTTTATGTCATCACGTGAGAGCGTTCGTTTAAGACGGGCCCACCTATCGACAAAAGAAAGCGGCGCAACCTATGTAGGTTGCGCCGTTTCCGGTTCGCCAGGTTTTACCGAGAGGAGGAATGTTACGCCGCGAATTGGTCCAGTTTGGACATGAGATACTCGAGATCGTCTTCGGTCATCTGGCTCGAAGGATCTTCGAACTGTGTGAGGACCCGCTCCAGGATCTTGTTGGTAAAGCGGAACCTGTCGTTGCTGAGGCCATCGTAATCGGTCTCATTTACGAGCTCGACGCAGGCCCGAACGGCAGGCAGAAGAACGATGGGAAGCTGGGCCTTCTTGTGGATCGACTCCAGCCCCAATTTGCCGCCGTCGTGAATAAGCTGACGGGCATTCTGGATCGGTATGTCGGCCAACTCCGCCATAGCATATTCGAAGAATTTGATGTCACCCGTGCAGAGGGCGCGCAGTACGAGCGAGGAGGACAGGCGCTGGCTCCGATGGAGCTGCCGAACCAGCTGGATCAGCTCAGCATCGCTGGAACCTTCCTTCAAAAGCGTGACAGTGGCGCGCTCGCGGGCCTGCAGGATGAGGTTGTGCGCTTTATCTGACGGCAGGTCATGGTTCTTGACCATGTAGTCCTGAAGCTGCTCAGTCAGCGCAGAGACGAGCTGTTCCGCGATAGCGGCGGGCAGGGTCGGGCGGCGTGCCATGGAGTCAGAAACAGCGTCGCTGTTCTTATAATTGTCCATGACCCGGGTCAGTGCTTTTTCGTTGAGATCGGCACCCTCATTCGAGACCAGACGTGCCACAGCCTTCTCGTTGCCGGTATCGATCAGGGCATCTGCGACCTTGGAAGACACTGTCGGACGCTGGGCGACCGCCATCTGTTTGGATGAGTCGTCGCTGGCAACGATTTCAACCAAGTCTTCATCAGTCAGCACGTCTGAGAACTTCAGCACCGGCAAGGCCACTGAATCAACATCGTTAGCCATGGCCAAGGCGACGTCGTGAGGCAGATCGCGGCTCGTTTTCAGATGATTCGCCAAGGTCTCACGGACCGAGAGTTCGACGTCTTTCACGAGCGAGCGGAAAATCTCTTCCGCGATCTCACGTTCCGCGTCGCCAAGTTCCTGGCTTGCGAACTGGCTGGCGATTTTTTCAGTCGTCTCGGCACGGACCTTCGGAGAAGGATCCGCCATCAACTTGGCGACGTCTGCTTGCGATAAGCTATTTGTCATAGGCCCGATACCTGTAATCATCACTTCGCTTGTGAGTGGAAGCGGTCGCTCGACCGGTTCTGCACCTCGGTGCGAAAATCCAGTTTGACTATAGCGATGGGTCAGTTAAGGCATGTTTAACACCAGGGGAGGATTGCACCTGGAGCCGGTGATCAGGCGTGTGATTCACCCTCTAAACCTATGATCTGGGGCCACATTCAGGTTTTCCGGCCAATCGACGAAAATCTGACGAACGCCACGGCACAGCTGATTTTCAACAACTATGCATCTGTTTTTATTAAAATTTTTCCAATGCGATCTGAACCGGGACTCTTAGTCGCCGCGCACCACCATCACCGACATTTTCGCATGGCGGACAACCCGGGCCGCGTTGGGTCCGAGCAGGTAGTCCTTAAGCTCAGGGCGGTGCGACGACATTACTATCAGATCGGCCTTGCATTCGCCCGCAATCCGAAGAATTTCCTCGTAGATTGTCCCATGACCGACGATGTGCTGGACCGCAAGGTCTTTCGGCACCTTCTCCGAGACATAGGCGTGGAGCTTTTCAGTGATCGTCTTTCGGGCCTTTGCCTCGTAGTCTTGAGGAAAGAATGAGCCGACCATGCTCATGCCGAAGTCCGGAATTACAGTCATGACATGGAGTGTACCGCCCGATGACTCCGCCTGTTGCACGGCGGCTTTCAGGGCTTTTTCCTGGCTCTCGACATTGTTCAAGTCGACAGCCAACAGGATGTCTTTAAACATAGCTACGTACTCCAATTACACTGCGGCCGGTGAAAGTTCATTTCTCCGGCGGCCGCGCTGCATCATGATGATCAGGCCCAGCACGATTAATGCCGGGATATACATCAACTGCTTGGCGGGCTGCTCGACCGGGGCGAAGACAACAACGATTTTCTGACCGAAATCAAGGCCTGCGGCCTGTGCCGGGCTATCGAAACCGGCATTGTCGACCTCAACGTCTTCGCCGTCGATCAGGAGTTCAAGACCAGCGTTAAAAAGGCGGTCTTCGCCCGTCTCACCTTCACCCAGTTCGAGCAGGGCTACGAAACTGCGGGGTTCTCCGACCGCATCTTCGCCGTCAATCCGCAGGCGCAGTTGCTGTCCCGGTTCCATGGCATCGGCAACTTGAACGATCTGGTTCGGCGCGGTTTCGATGCTCGGGGGTGAAACCATGTCCATCCAGAAACCCGGACGGAACAGGGTAAAGGCGATCAGCAGAAGCAAGACGGTTTCATAGGCGCGGTTACGAGCCAGGAAATAGCCCTGCGTTGCGGCTGCAAAAATCAGCATGGCCGCTGTCGCGACAATGAAGACGATAATACCTTCCACCACACTCACATCGATCAGGAGGAGATCTGTGTTGAAAATGAAGAGGAAAGGCAGGGCTGCCGTCCGAAGGCTGTAGAAGAAAGCCACGAAGCCGGTTTTGATGGGATCTCCACCCGAGACGGCGGCCGCCGCGAAGGAAGCAAGACCGACTGGTGGGGTTACGTCCGCCATGATGCCGAAGTAGAAGACGAAAAGGTGTACGGCAATAAGGGGTACGATCAGGCCTGAATCCTGCCCGAGCTGGACGATAACGGGTGCCAGAAGGGAAGAGACCACGATGTAGTTGGCCGTGGTCGGCAGCCCCATACCGAGAATCAGGCTGAGAATGGCGGTCAATAGCAGCATCAGCATGATGTTGCCAAGTGAGAGGATCTCCACCAGTTCAGCCAGCACCAGACCAACGCCGGTCTGTGAGACGGCGCCGACGATAATACCGGCTGTGGCTGTGGCGATGCCGATACCGATCATATTGCGCGCGCCGGCAATCAGGCCGTCAATCAGCTCATTCCAGCCCTGCTTGAGGTGGAGGCCCATGTTGCCCAAGCTGCGGAACATGGCAAACAGAGGACGCTGGGTCACCATGATGAAGATCATGAAAGCCGTCGCCCAGAAAGCCGAGAGGCCCGGTGAGAGCCGCTCGACCATCAGGCACCAGATCAAAACGATCACCGGCAGGATGTAGTGCAGACCCGATTTTACGGTGGGACCGACCTCAGGAAGCTCCACGACCGGCGAGTTAGGGTCGTCCAGTTCCAGTTCCGGATAGCGCGCGCAAAAGCGGATCAGGCCGAGATAAACGACGGCCAGAAGGGCCGCAATCACGAAACCGGCCGCATCGCCCGCGGCGGGTTTGATCCAGCCAAGCCCATAGTAAACTGCAAAGGAAAGGCCGCAGACCAAGGCAATACCGAATGCCGTCATGGTCAGGAACTTCAGCAGTGGCGTGGGTTCGCCGCGGCGGGGCAGGCCCTGCATGTCAGCCTTCATGGCTTCGAGATGTACGATGTATACCAGCGCGATGTATGAAATCAGCGCCGGGATAAAGGCGTGTTTTACGACCTCAAAGTAGGAGATCCCGACGTACTCGACCATCAGAAAGGCAGCCGCGCCCATGACCGGCGGCATGATCTGGCCGTTGACCGAAGAGGCGACTTCGACCGCGCCGGCTTTTTCCGGCGAGAACCCGACCCGTTTCATCATGGGGATGGTGAAGGTACCGGTCGTCACCACGTTGGCGATCGAGGAACCGGAAATCAAACCGGTCATCGCGGATGCGACCACAGCGGCCTTTGCAGGACCGCCGCGGTAGTGACCGAGCAGCGAGAAGGCGACCTTGATGAAGTAGTTGCCTGCGCCGGCCTTATCCAGCAGCGCGCCGAAGAGGACGAAGAGGAACACGAAGCTGGTCGAGACGCCCAGCGCGATGCCGAAGACACCTTCCGAGGAGAGCCACTGATGGTACGCGACGGCGCCGAAGCTCGCGCCTTTCCACGCCAGAATGCCAGGCATGTTTGGACCGCCGAAGGTATAGACCAGGAAGACGATTGCGACGATCATCAGGGGTGGCCCGAGTGCGCGCCGTGTTGCTTCCAGCAGAGTCACGATGCCGATGCAGGCAATGATGATGTCCATCGTGTTCGGATTGTTGGGACGGCTGGAGATCTCCGTGTAGAAGAGGAAGTTGTAGGCCGCTGCGAAAGCCGCGACGATGGCGAGAATCCAGTCCTGGATCGGAATGTGGTCGCGCGGTGAGCGCTTGAGGGCCGGATAGGCGAGAAAAGCGAGAAACACCGAGAGGGCCAGATGGATCGCTCTGGATTCCGTGGTGTTGAACACCCCGCCGAAAATAAAGGGCAGCGGGGATGCGATCCAGAGTTGGAACAGGGACCATACGAGGGCTGCGCCGAGAATAATTCTGGCTGGGTAGCCTGACGGGTTTCGGGCGCCGGTGTCCGCCGCAGCCACCATATCCTGGAGCTCAGCCTCGGAAGCCGGTTTTCCCGTGTTTTGATCGCTCATATCGTCCCCCGGTGTTCGTAATAGTATTCTGAAGAGCCGTTTTTTTTTGTGTGCCTGAGAATGAGGCTTATGGCTCTGTCGTTTGCAGCGTAATGGCTTGAAAAAGAGCCGAATTATTATGATAGAGAAAAAACGGGCGGAGCCAAAACTCCGCCCGTCCGGGTTGGACTACATCCAGCCCTTTTCCTTGTAGTACCGGACCGCGCCATCATGAAGAGGTGCGGAGAGGTTGTTCTTGATCATCTTTTCCTGCTCCAGGTTTGCGAAAGCCGGGTGCAGTTTTTTGAAGCGATCGAAGTTGTCGAACACAGCTTTGACCATCTGGTAAACGGTCTCTTCGTCGGTTGCCGTGGAGGTGACGAAGGTCGCGCCGACGCCGAAGGTCTGAGTTTCGCTGTCGGTACCCGTATACATGCCGCCCGGGATCGTTGCCGTGGCGTAGTAAGCGTTATCGTCGACTAGAGAGTCGATGGCTGCGCCGGTCACAGGGACGATGACGGACTCACAAGACGTCGTGGCTTCCTTGATCGAACCACTCGGGTGGCCGACCGTGAAGACCATCGCATCGATCTTGTTGTCGCAGAGTGCCTGGGACTGTTCCGCCGACTTCAGCTCGGACGCGAGCTTAAAGTCGTCCATTGTCCAGCCCATTTTTTCCATGACGACTTCCATGGTGCCGCGCTGTCCGGAACCCGGATTACCGACATTCACGCGTTTGCCCTTCAGATCTTCGAAGGTCTTGATGCCGGAGTCGGCCCGGGCAACGACGGTGAAGGGCTCCGGATGAACCGAGAAAACGGCCCGCAGTTCTTTGAAGGCGCCGTCAGGGAATTTGTCCGGAGCGGTCCCGTTGTAGGCGTGATACTGCCAGTCGGACTGTGCAACGCCCATGTTCAAATCGCCGGCACGCACGCCGTTGATGTTAGCCACGGAGCCGCCCGTAGTGTGGGTGCACTTGATGTTGTGGTTCTTGGTGCCACGATTGACCAGACGGCAAATCGAACCGCCGACCACGTAATACACGCCGGTCTGTCCGCCGGTGCCAATAGTGACGAATTTGTCTTCCGCGGATGCCGTCGATGCGCCCATGCCAAGGCTTAGCAGCGCGCCCATAGCAACGCCTGTGACGGCCGTCTTTAACGCAAACTTCTTCATGGAGTCTTTCTCCCGTTTATGACCTTGTAGTTTGATTGTGCCTGCCCAGACCTGCAGAATCGCCATGCTGAATCGCGTCATCACGGGACGGATTTCGAGCCTGGGCAAGTTCTTGATTTTTCTGCATTCCCTGAACCATTTTGGTTTGTAGCGCATCTTGCTTCTGTGCGCTTAGCCGTCGATTTGAACATACTTACCCGGGAGGACGCTAGCCTTAAGTATGCTGCGGTGCATTCGACCTACCTTGGATCGTCATGCTACCTAAAAGACTTAGGGTGGATGTTTTTTCGCCTCATGCGAAAGCGCGTCCTTTCCGGGGATTTTTGCGCCACGGATAACGTCGCCATTGCCAGTCACGGGGCTCGTCTGTAGGTATGGCGAGCGGCATCTTGCGAGGGCTGCCTGAGATATTTGCGAACGGCATGATCGTCGGCGGGCGTAGGTGGCGACATTGTAAATCGCTGAACAAGACAGGTTATGCTGCGGTTTTCGATAAGGGGTACAGGGGACTAACTTATACTATGGATCTTAAACAACACATCCGCTCTATCCCGGATTTTCCGAAACCCGGCATTCTGTTTTACGACATTTCAACCTTGCTCGCCCATCCCCAGGCCTGGCAGGCGACGGTCGATCGCCTCGCGGAGGCTGTCATGGAACACAAGCCGGATATTCTGGCCGGGATCGAGTCCCGGGGGTTCCTGGTTGCCGCGCCGCTTGCGCTGAAACTTGGCCTGGGCTTTGCGATGGTTCGCAAAAAGGGCAAGCTGCCCGGCAAGACCATTCCCTACACCTACGACCTCGAATACGGTTCGGACACCATTGAAGTTCAGGCGGATGCCTTTCACGAGGGGCAGCGGGTGGTTCTGCTCGATGACCTCCTGGCAACCGGCGGCACCATGAAGGCTGCGGCCGAGTTGTTGCGTCAAAGCGGCGCCGACGTAAGGGCCGCTGCCTGTATCATCGAACTGACCTTCCTGAAGGGGCGGGAAGGGCTCGATATACCCGTTACGACACTGATTCAGTACGACGACTGATCAGCAATGTCGCAGGCACCAAAGTTAGATCCCGAATTGCGACTCGAAAGCGCCATCCGCTGTCTCGCGGGTGAAGTTTTCTGCAAAAGCGAGTAGTGTCATATCCGTATTACGCCCTGCGATGAGCGAGAGGCCGACCGGACATCCTGAGACCGTTGCCAGGGGCATGGTGATCTGCGGCAGGCCGCTTAAGCCTGCGATTGAGTTCAGGCTGAGGACACTTCCGCGATGCTCCAGTAGGGATTCGGCGCTTGCAGAAACCAGAGGCGCGATCCCAGGGGTGCTGGGTAAACAGAGCAGCGTACCCTCAGGTACCAATGCCTCGAGGCGCTTGGTGTAGTCAATCCGGGCCGCGCAGGCCTCCTCAACTTCGCCGGGATCGACGTCCTTTGCCCAGGCAAAGCGCTCGGCGACTTCTGCGCCGAAGGTCGGCTTCTGCGTTTCGATCCAATCGCCATGCACCTTCCAGATTTCGCTCGCCTGAATCTTCCGGAAACGCCACATCCACTCGCTCAAACCTCCGCCGGGCTCGCCGGCCAGAATAGGCTCTCCAGCTGTCAGGCGGGCCTCAAGCCTTGTGACAAAAGGTGCCAGCGCGGACCGGACCGCATCTTCAGCAAGCTCGAAGGCATCTTCCACAATGATCAGTTTTGTCGGTGGCGGGCTTTCGGCGGCGGGCTCCTGGAACAGCACTTCGCCAACTCTGCGCAGTAACTCTGCATCGCGGGCAAACCAGCCGACCGTATCGAAACTCGGTGCCAACGGCATCACGTTCTCGAGGCTGATCCGGCCGTGCGTTGGACGCAGTCCGAAGAGACCGCAGTAGCTGGCGGGGGTTCGGATCGATCCGCCCGTATCGCTCCCCAGAGCCGTATCTACCAGACCGCCGGCAACGGCAGAGGCGGATCCGCTTGAGGAACCGCCCGGGATCCGTCCCGGCGCGTTACTGTTCGAGGGGGTGCCGTAATGATGGTTCTGGCCGTTCAGGCTGTAGGCGAGCTCGTCGGTGATCGTCTTCCCGACAAGATAGGCACCGGCGTCCAGGAGGCGTTGCACGGCAGGTGCAGTTGCAATCGCGGCCTCATGACTACGTGCCCAGTCGGGGTTGCCGCAGCCCGTGATATGACCGGCGATGTCGTAAATGTCCTTCGCCGCGAAAGTAACGCCGCGCAGGGGGCCGTCCGCCGCGCCGGCGATATTGACTTCGCTCTCGGGGACAAATGCGCCCAGACTATCGATCATATCCCGCTCTTTATTGCAGTGTAAGAGGGCGATAGCTTGAGGCTTTCGCGTCCACTGTCAAGTCTTGGCTCCATCTGGCCGGCGTTGCCAAAAATGCGCCGAATTAAGGATGGAGACCTGGACCTAAGGGGGCCTCATTTGCCGTCAGATAGCCTTAAGTGCGCGTTTTCTTGAGTTCGGTATCGGGTTCTTTTTCGGGCTTTTCGTCCGGCTCAACGGTGTTGCGTTTGCGCCTGATGATGATGTCCCCGTCTTCATTGATTTCCGGCAGTTCATACTGCGGAATGCTCTCCATCAGCAGGTTCAGCGAGCGCATCATCAATTCGATGCTCTCGCGCGCGAGTTCGCCCGGATCGCCGTTTGCTTCCTCCGCTTTAAGAGACGGTGTTGCGGTGAGAAGCATGCAAGCCGTCAAACCAAGTACAAAAAGTCCGCGACGCATGGCGAAGACACCCTTTCCTGAATGAGAGCCGATAGCGGTTCAGCTTTTACGCCTGACCGAACCATAAATTATAGATAGCTATCAAACATGGCAGTATTGGGGCGTCAAGGTCAGTAGTTTCCCCTATCTGCCCTCATTACGGACGACGGAAAGAGGCTTCGAAGGCTCGACATCCTCAGTCGGACATGCCAGAAAACCGCCCATCTCAGGCCGGGTGTGAAGCTTGAGTGATCGGGAAACAGGGTTGAAGTATGAAGAATCACGGTGCCGTCGCCTGCGGCCATCCAGCCACGGCTGCCGCAGTCGAGGAAATCCTGCATGATGGCGGTAATGCTTTTGACGCAATCCTCGCAGGTCTCTGCGCGTCCTGCGTTGCAGAACCCATCCTGTCATCTCTCGGCGGCGGCGGATTTCTCTTAGCGAGAGATTCTGATGGCGATGCCACGGTTTACGACTTCTTTGTCGATACACCGAAACGGCGGCGCCCGGTCGATGAGACGTCCTTCTATCCCATTCATGCGGACTTTGGGACAGCGACTCAGGAGTTCCATATCGGTCTCGGAGCGACCGCAGTGCCAGGACAAATCAAGGGCCTGTTCCGAGTTCACAAGGATCTCTGCAGCCTGCCGCTCGAGCGCATCATGGCCCCAGCCATCCGGCTTGCCCATGATGGCGTCGTGTTACGCCCGGTTGACGCCTATCTGATTGAGGTTGTCTCACCGATCCTGACGGCCGGCCCGGAAGCCAAGGCGATTTACAGCCGATCCGACGGAACACTCCTTGGTGCCGGAGATTCTTTGCGCCAACCAGACCTGGCCAACAGTTTCGAAGCTTTGCAGAAGGAGGGCGAGCGCCTGCTTTACGGAGGCGGTCCGCTGGGCGAACTCTTGCTGTCGGCTTGCCGGGACCAGGGCGGGCATCTGACCCAAGAGGATCTGCAGAGTTACGAAGTCAGAAAGCGCAAGCCGATACAACGGCGCTACCGCGACACCGAGATCTTCACGAATCCACCGCCCTCTGCTGGTGGACTCCTGATCGGCTTTGCGCTCGAGATCATGGCATCTGTCGACGCAGACGTTGGGGATGAGAGCTCCAGGCTCACCGCCTTGGGGCGGGTGATGGCTCTGACCAATCGCGCCAGAGTCGAGGTGGCACTCGATCAAAGCCTGGATAAAGACGACGAAGCGGCGGAGCGGCTTTACGCGCCGGAATTGCTTGCACGCTATCGCAATGAAGTTGCGCATGTGCCACGCGCCGACCGGGGCACGACGCATATCAGCGTGGTGGATGCACAGGGCAATGTCGCCGCCATGTCGCTCTCGAACGGGGAGGGCTGCGGCCACGTCCTTCCGGGGACTGGGGTGATGCCCAACAACATGTTGGGTGAAGAGGATCTCAATCCCGGTGGCATGACCGGATGGCGCGAGGGCGTGAGAATGTCATCCATGATGGCGCCCACTGTCGCCTGCCGGGCAGACGGTAGCTTGATCGGGCTTGGCTCAGGAGGGTCCAACCGGATTCGCACGGCGATCCTGCAGGTTCTGCTGAACCTGATCGATTGTGGTCAGGGCTTGAGAGAAGCGGTTGAAGCCGCGCGCATTCATGTCGAGGGCGGCGTCCTCAACATAGAAGGCGGTTCCGCAGTTCCCGACGCGTCAGCGGTCGGAGAGGCGGCTGGAGAGGTTTTGAACTGGCCGTCCCACAACCTGTTTTTCGGGGGCGTGCACTCCGTTTCCCTGGCGGCCAATGGGGTTTTGTCCGCAGCTGGCGACCCCCGCCGCGGCGGTGCGGCGGTGGTTCTCTAAGTCGTTCAGCGGGCCGGGCGAAACCTGGAACTGACAAGTTCGCTCAACTATGAAAAACTGATGCTTCGGCGTTACAAAGCCCGCAAAAAGCGGCTGTTCTCTGGAGGTGATGACTATGACGGAACACCACTTCACGATCTTTTCGCGCTGGTTGTCTGCTTGCCGGGCCTTTGTCGCGCTTGGCCTTGTTGCATCACTGGGTTTTGGAAACGCTCTTGCTCAGGATCCACAACCCGAGAGCGGAACGGGACGTCTCTCCAAAGAGTCGGTGAGTTCCGAGACTTTCATGGTCTCCGCCGCCAATCCGCTCGCGGCTCAGGCCGGTTACGATGTGCTCAAGGCCGGCGGTACAGCGATCGACGCCGCGGTTGCCGTGCAGATGATGCTCAATCTGGTCGAACCCCAGTCCTCGGGGATCGGCGGCGGCGCTTTCCTGCTGTACTGGGATGCTGACTCGAAGACACTGGAAACCTACGACGGTCGTGAGACCGCGCCGGCTGCCGCGACGCCCGAGTATTTTCTGAAGGAAGACGGCACGCCGAAGGGGTTCTGGGAAGCTGTGGTCGGCGGCCGGTCTGTCGGCGTGCCCGGGACCCTGCGCCTGTTGGAAGTCGCGCACGGCAAGCACGGGAGGTCCAACTGGAGCGATCTCTTCCAGCCGGCGATCAGCCTGGCAGACGCCGGTTTCGAGATTTCGCCGCGCATGGCCAAATCGATTGCCGGAGCCCAGGAACGGGGATTGGACAAATTCCCGGCAGCCAGGGACTACTTCTTCAATGAGGACAACACGCCAAAAGCGGCAGGCACTGTTCTGAAGAACCCCGAATTTGCAGCCACGCTGCGCGCGATTGCCGAGGGCGGCGCCGACGTCTTCTACAAAGGCGATATCGCAAAGAACATCGTCGAAGCGGTTCGTGCCACGACCGAAAACCCCGGGATTCTGACGCTCGAGGACTTCGCGACCTACGAGGTTAAGCAGCGTGACCCGGTTTGCATGAACTACCGGTCGCACAGGGTCTGCGGCATGGGGCCCCCGACGTCGGGCGGCCTTACGGTCGGGCAAATGCTCGGCGTGCTCAGCCATTTCGACCTGCCGGCCATGGGGCCGGGTCCGGACGCCGCGCATCTTTTCGCCGAGGCTGCCAAGCTCGCATATTCCGACCGTGGGCTATACATGGCGGATAGCGATTTCGTGCGCATGCCGACCAAGGGATTGCTGGATGAGGACTACCTCTCCGAACGCGCAAGTCTGATCAAACGCGATGGTGCAATGGGTAAAGCCGAGCCCGGAACGCCACCCTGGAAAGACGCCGCGCTGCGGTCGCCGGACGAAGGTCTGGAGCGGCCGGGAACCAGCCACTTCGTGATCCGTGACAGCTATGGAAACGCGGTCTCAATGACCACGACTATTGAGACCGGTTTCGGCAGCCGGGTCATGGTCAACGGCTTTTTGCTCAACAACGAGCTAACCGATTTCTCGCGCGTCGCGGAGAAAGACGGCAAGCCCATTGCGAACCGTGTGGAAGGCGGTAAACGTCCGCGCAGCTCCATGGCACCGACGATTGTTTTCGATGGTCAGGGTGAACCGGTTCTGCTGATCGGATCACCCGGCGGCAGCCGGATCATCAACTACGTCGCCAAGACCTTGGTCGCGGTGCTGGATTGGGAGATGGATATCCAAAAAGCCATTGATCTCGGCCACTTCGTCAACCGGAACGGCGCGACGGATCTGGAACAAGGCACTGAGGCTGCTGGCTATCAAGCGGCACTCGAGGCGCTTGGTCACGAAGTCGCGGTTCGGGATCTGAACAGCGGTCTGCATGGTATTGTCATCGCAAAGGACAAATTGACCGGCGGCGCGGACCCCAGACGTGAGGGGCTTGTGCTTGGCGACTGAAATCGCGCATCTTCCGGTCCCCAATGACGACCTGATTCGCCGTTGTCTTTGGTTTTCGAAAAACGATCAGGCCCTATGAATTCAAGTGCTGGAACCTTGTCTCTACGAGAGGTCGCGTCGGGCGGGAAGGTTGCCCTGGCCCGCGCCCTGTCGCAGCTCGAGCGGCGTCCCGACGCCTCTGAAACGCTGGCTCTCTTGAGTGATGCCTACCGGGCGCCCCGGGCTCATGTCATTGGCTTGACCGGACCGCCGGGTGTCGGAAAGTCGACCCTCATGGGGGCTCTGATCGACGCCCTGCGCGCGGAGGGGAGGACGTTGGGCGTCATTGCTGTCGATCCTTCCTCGACTCGCTCAGGTGGAGCACTGCTCGGCGACCGGGTCCGGCTGTCGCGTGAGACCGTCGATGACGGTGTTTTCGTGCGTTCCATGGCCGCCCGTGACCGCCTTGGTGGACTGGCCGATCTGACCATTGCCGCCATGGTTCTCATGCGCGCGGTGTTCGATGTGGTCCTGATCGAAACGGTAGGGGTGGGGCAATCGGAAACCGACGTGGCCAGTGTTGCCGATACGGTGGTTTTCTGCGTTCAGCCCGGCTCCGGCGATTCTCTGCAATTCATGAAGGCCGGGATTGTCGAGATTCCGCATATTGCCCTCGTGACCAAGGCCGATATGGGCAAGGCGGCCCAACGCGCCCTTGCAGACTTGAAGGGCGCTTTGTCGCTCACGGAACAGGCGAAGGAGCACTGGCCGGTGGCGGTCATGTCCGTCGCGGCTGCGGAGCATGAGGGTGTGGCGAGCTTTATCGAGACCCTTGACCGGCATATGGCTTGGCTCGAGGAGACAGGACAATTGAAGGCGATGCGCCATGCACAGGCCGAACTCTGGCTGCGGGCGGCGGTCCGTGAACGCTTCGGACGTGACGGCTTGCGGCGTGCAGGGGATCTGAAACTTGCAGGGGACACATCGCCCTTCGCACGTATGGGGCAGGTGATGCCGGATCTGGCGCAGCGCTAGCGCTCGAAATTACGCTTCTCCATCGCGCGTAACACGAAGACTGCTGCGATTTTCCCACGGATAGTCTAGTCTTTGCACCGTCGAGAGGTCTTGTCAGTCTCTTTCATCGGGGGGCGAAGAGTGGCCGAACAACTTCATCGACCGGGTGAAGCCGAAGCAGATGCATCTCCTGTCACCGCGCGGCAAGGGGATCAGGAGATCCAGTTTTCCACTGAAGAACTGGCTCAAATCCTTGCATCTCACAAGCGCTGGCTCGAGAGCGATGGCCGAGAAGGAGAGAGGGCGGAGCTCAGCAATGCGTGGCTGCCCGAGGTCAGCCTTGTCGGGGCTGATCTGCGGCGCGCGCTGTTAAGCAACGCCAACCTCCTCAATGCGGATCTCACGGGGGCCGATCTCCGTGGTGCCGACCTGCGTGGCGCGACCCTCGCCCCGGTCAAGGGCCTTCAGGTGCAGCAGCTTGCGGGCGCGGATCTGACCGATGCGTCACTTGAACCAGAGGTCGCGAAGTTCGAGGGGCTCGCGCATGTTGCGGAAATCTCCAAGCATGCCCGCGGCGTTTTTCTGGGCGTAGTTGGGGGCTGCGTTTATGCATGGCTGGCGCTCGCGACGACCTCCGATCTGGCGTTAGTGGTGAACGCGGTTTCGACGCCTCTGCCGATCATTCAAACAGAGGTTCCTATCGCCGGGTTCTTTTTGGCCGCGCCTGTCCTGCTCCTGGGTCTCTATGTATATCTGCATATGTATCTGCAGCGCCTCTGGCGTGGCCTGGCCAAGCTGCCCGCCATCTTTCCCGACGCCTTCTCGCTGGATGAAAAGGCCTACCCCTGGCTTTTGAACAGCCTGGTACGTCTCTATGTGTTCCGCCTCACTGAAAATCGTCCGCCCCTCTCGTGGCTCCAGGTGGGGATTTCCGTCGTGTTTGCCTGGGTGCTGGTGCCTCTCACGGTCTTTCTCTTTTGGCTAAGGTATCTGCCGAAGCACGATTGGCTTGGCAGCTTCGGGCTTTCTCTTCTCGTAATTCTCGCCTTTTGGACCGGCTGCTCGATGTACCGGATCACGAAGACGACACTTCTGGGAGAGCAGGCCCAGGGGCGGCCCCTCACTCGCTTGCCCGAATTTGCCGTCGCGCTTGTCGTTGTAGTCATGACTTTCACAGCCTCCTCGCTTGCTATCACCGCGCAACGCCCGATCGAGGCCTTTGGTTTCCGGCTCTATGCAGACCTTCAGGGTGCGGACCTGAAGGAAACCGTCTTGTCCGGAATCAATCTCACGGCGGCAAATCTGCGCGGCGCGAGGCTCGAGCGTGCCGATCTGAGCGCGACGTCTTTTCACGGTGCGGATCTGCGCAACACGGATTTACGGGCCGCCAATCTCTCTTCGACTGGTATCGAAGGAGCTGATTTTCGCCGGGCGGATCTCTGGTCGGCTGACCTCAGGGGAAGCGATCTGCGTGGATCCGACTTCCGCGGTGCCAATCTTCAATTTACTCGGTTCAATGGTGCTGATCTCAGCGGAAGTGACCTGACCGGCACGAAGCGCCTTCTCCAGCGCCAGCTTGAGGAAGCTTGCGGCAACTCAGCGACACGGCTTCCGGACGAGCTTCTGATCAAGCCTTGCGAGCGAGCTCAATAGTCTCGTCAGAAGAGGTTGAATTGCCGCGGGTCTTTGGCGGGTGGCTGGAATTTCGAGCAGTCGACCTTGGGTTCTTCCCGATTGAGTCCCAGACGCGTTGTCGCCCGCTCAAAACGGCGTGCCAGCAGATCCGCGAACACACCTTTTCCGGTCATGCGCTGACCCCACTGGCTGTCGTAGAGCTTGCCGCCACGGGCTTCCCGCAAAATATTCAGGATCCGTTTCTTACGGTCCGGTGCATGGACATCGAGCCAGTCATTGAAGAGCTCCTTGATCTCGAGGGGCAGGCGCAAAAGGATGTAACTGGCCCAGCGGGCCCCGTGTGATGCCGCTTCTTCCAGGATCGCTTCCAGCTCGTGATCGTTCAGGCTGGGGATCATGGGCGACGCCATGACCCCGCAGGGAATGCCGGCATCCTGAAGTTCCCGAACCGCCTCCAGGCGCCGGGCCGGGGTGCTGGCGCGCGGTTCCATGCGCCGGGCGAGATCCTTGTCCAGGGTCGTGACGGAGAGAAAGACGCGCACCAGGCCCTCGCGCGCCATGGGGGCAAGGATGTCGATATCTCGGGTGACCAGATGGGACTTGGTGACGATGCCCAGCGGATGATGGGTCTCCGCCAGGACCTGAAGGACCTGTCGGGTAATCTCGAGGCGCTTTTCGACCGGCTGGTAAGGATCGGTGTTCGTGCCCAGAGCCATGGCCGCCGGGCGGTAAGACGGCCGGGCGAGTTCGACCCGCAGAAGTTCCGCCGCATTGTGCTTTGCCACCAGCTTGGTTTCGAAGTCGAGCCCGGGCGACATGCCGAGATAGGCATGGGTCGGGCGGGCAAAGCAGTAGACGCAGCCGTGTTCGCAGCCCCGGTAAGGGTTTATCGAACGATCGAAAGGAATATCCGGGGACTCGTTACGTGCGATGACTTTGCGGCTGCTATCCGGCGAGACGGTCGTCCTGAGTGGCGGGAGTTCGTCTGGGTCCGCGCTACCCCAGCCGTCATCCACTGCCAGGCGTTCCTCCGCATCGAAACGCGGTTTGGGATTGCCGACGGCACCACGCCCCTTTTTCGGCTTAGCTGTGATCGCTTCATCCATGGTTCCAGACTATTGGAAGCACAGGAACAAAACAAGAACATTATCTTTGAATTGACGCTCAATGACATCTCGTTGGTGGTCACTCGGCGGGTTGCGGCGACTTCGGTATCTGACCGCTGGTCTTGCTTTTTCGCAAGGTTCCAAGCCAGCGGCAGGCGACGTAAAAGGCCGGAGTGAAGATCAAGCCGAAGAGAGTGACGCCGATCATGCCTGAGAAGACGGCGGTTCCCAGGGACTGACGCATTTCTGCGCCGGCGCCGCTGGCGATTACCAGAGGAACCACGCCGAGGATAAAGGCGAACGACGTCATGAGGATCGGGCGCAACCGGGTCTTGGCGGCCTGAACCGCCGCTTCGAAACGTGAGCAGCCTTCATTCTCGGCCTGCCGCGCGAACTCGACGATCAGGATCGCGTTCTTGGCCGAGAGACCAATCAGCACAACGAAGCCGATCTGAACCAGGATATTGTTGTCCAGACCGCGCAGGTTTACGCCTATGACCGCCGCGAGCAGACACATGGGGACGATCAGAACCACCGCGAGCGGAAGCAGCCAGCTCTCGTACAATCCGGAGAGCAAGAGGAAGACGAAAACCACGGCGAGCGCGAAAACAAGCATGGCGGTATCGCCCGCAAGTTTTTCCTGCAGAGCCAATTCGGTCCATTCGAAGGCAAAGCCGTCCGGGAGGACTTCTTCCGCCACGGCCTCCAGCTTTGTAATCGCTTCACCAGTTGAGACTCCGGGCAGGGCCGCGCCCTGGACTTCAGCCGCGGGATAGAGGTTGTAGCGGGGCACCCGGTGGGGCCCCGTGATGTAACTGAAGGTCGCGAGGGACCCGATCGGTACCATTTCGCCAGTCTCCGAGCGGGCGCGCAGCGCGGCAATGTCGCGTTGTTCGTCACGGTAGATACCGTCCGCTTGCGCGGTCACTCGGAAGGTACGGCCGAGGAAGTTGAAGTCGTTGATGTAGGCCGATCCCAAATAGACCTCGAGAGCGTTCAGGACCCGGTCGGTCGGAACCCCCAGCATCTCGGCTTTCACGCGGTCGATGTCCGCATAGATCTTCGGCGTGCCGGTGTTAAACAGAGTGAAAACCTGTGTCAGTCCCTCGGTCTGGTTCGCCGCGGCGATCAGACCCTGGGTCGCCTCTTCCAGAGCCCCTATCCCTCTGTTGCGGCGATCTTGAACATAAAGCTTCCAGCCACCGGAGTTACCGATGCCGCGCACGGGCGGGGGCGCAACGACGAAGGCAAAGGCCTCTTGGATGCCGCCGAGTGCCGCCTGGGCCTCGCCAAGAATTTTTCCGACCGATGCATCGGTTCCTTTGCGCTCGGCGAAAGGTTTCATCGTGAAGAAGATGGCACCGGCATTTGGCGCATTGGTGAAGGTTGCGCCGTCGAATCCGGCAAAGGAGACTGTATGCGAGACTTCTTCCAGATTCAGAAGACGCTCGGAGGCGTCTTGAACCACCCTGTTGGTGCGGTCCAGCGAAGATCCCGGCGGCAGCTGGATCACCGCGATCAGATAACCCTGATCCTGTTCTGGTATGAAGCCGGTCGGTGTGCTTTGGAACTGCTGTGCCGTGAGTCCGACGAGACCCGCGTAGACCACCAACACGACCACGGTCATGCGAACGAGGCGTTTTGTCATAGCCGCATATCCGCCTGCAAGCCGGTCGAAAACCCAGTTGAAGCCAGCGGCGAACTTACGAAACGGCCAGGACAGAATGGCCCAGATGCCTGTCGGTTCCTGTTCCTCGTCGTGCGACTTCAGCAGCAATGCGGAAAGCGAAGGCGAGAGAGTCAGCGAGACGATCATCGAGATGACCGTTGCCGTGGCGATCGTCAATGCGAACTGGCGATAGAACTGGCCCGAGATTCCCTCGATAAAGGCCGTCGGCACGAAAACGGCGACGAGCACCAGTGAAATTGCGACCAACGCGCCGCCGACTTCATCCATGGTCTTATGGGCGGCTTCGCGTGGCGACATCCCTTCGCTCAGGTAGCGCTCGACGTTTTCCACCACGACGATGGCGTCGTCCACGACGATGCCGATCGCCAGCACCAATCCGAAGAGCGAGAGATTGTTCAGCGAGAAGCCAAAAGCGCTCATGACCACAAAAGTCCCGATCAGGGACACCGGAATCGCGACAATGGGAATCAGCGAAGCTCTGAAGTTCTGCAGAAAGACAACGACCACCAGGACGACCAGCGCGACAGCCTCAATGATCGTCATGTAGACGGCATCGACGGACTCTTCGATGAATTCGGTCGGGTTGTAGACAATTTCGTGGGTCAGGCCCGAGGGGAAGTCCTGGGACATATCCTCCATTTCGGAGATCAGGCTTGCCGCCGTCTCCAAGGCGTTCGACCCGGGGCGCTGAAAAATGACGATCGGCAGGGCAGGGGTGCCGTCCAGATAGCCGAAGGTCGTGTAATCCTGGGCTCCCAGTTCAACGCGCGCGATGTCTCGGATCCGGACGGTTTGACCGCCATTAACGCGCTTGACGACGATGTTTTCGAATTCCTCAGGTGCCAGCAAACGGCCCTGGGTTTCGACGCTGATCTCGAAGGCACCGGGTTCCGGCACGGGAAGCTGATTGAGTGTGCCCGAGGCGACCTGAACGTTGTTCTGGCGCAGGGCCGTGACCACTTCCCCCGCCGTGAGATCGAGTGCCGCTGCCCGCTCCGGGTCGAGCCAGACGCGCATGGAGTAGGCGCGTTCCGCAAAGAGGCGCGCTTCACCCACACCGCCAATTCGGGCCAGCCGGTCAACGATCTGTGTGCGCGCGTAGTTGGAGAGATAGAGCTGGTCCCGCGAGCCATCCGGCGAGAGGATATGGATCACCATCATCAGATCGGGGGAGTTTTTCCTGACGTTGACTCCGAGGCGGCGTACGTCTTCCGGCAGTCGCGGTTCCGCAATCGCGACCCGGTTCTGCACCAGAACCTGCGCCGTATCCAGATCCGTGCCGAGTTTGAAGGTGACGGTGATCACCAGTGCGCCGTCGCCCGTGGATTCGGACTGCATGTACAGCATGTTCTCAATGCCGTTGATCTCTTGCTCCAACGGCGTCGCTACCGTGTCCGCGACCACCTCCGCTGAGGCGCCGGGGTAGCTGGCGGTCACCTGAATGGTTGGTGGTGCGATCTCGGGGTACTGCGCCACCGGCAGGCCAAAATAGGCAATCGCACCCACAAGAGTAATCAGGATCGAGAGGACCGACGCGAGAATGGGCCGGTCGATGAAGAGGTGAACCAGGCGCATGTCGGTTTCCTTACTGGGGCGCTGTTACAGAATCCGCGGCCGCCGTGTCTTGTTCCGGCATGGGTTTGAGTTCAGGCGTTACCTTGCCGCCGGGCCGGGCGCGCTGGATGCCGTTGACGATGACCCGGTCCTCACCTGTCAGACCGTTTCTGATCACCCGAAGTCCGTCAATGATGGGGCCCAGGGTGACGAACTTGGGCACGACGGTTCCCTCGTCGTCGACTGTCATGACGATCTTGCGGGACTGATCCGAGAGGATCACCTCGTCCGGGACCAGGGTGGCCGTGTATTCGCCGGATCCAAGCAAACGCATGCGCCCGAAGAGGCCGGGCGTAATGATGCCCGAGGGGTTGTCAAACACGGCCCTGCCGCGGATTGTGCCCGAACCCGCCCCGAGTTCGTTATCGACGAAATCCATCGCGCCTCTGCGGGTCCACTCGGTCTCGTCCATGAGCCTTACGTAGGCAGGGTTGTTAGCGTCGCGGGACGAGGCTCTGCTGCCCGCCTGATTTAGACGTGCATACTTGAGAAAATCGGCTTCCGAAGCGTCGAACACGAAGTAAATGGGATCCATCGAAACGACAGTGGTCAAAAGAGTCGACTGCGTGGTCCCTCCGGAGACGAGGTTGCCGACGTCAACCCGTGTGCTGGAGACGCGGCCCGTGATCGGCGCTTTGATCTGGGTGAACTCCAGCTCAAGCTGGGCGAGCTGCATAGCCCCGCGCGCAGCCTTGAGCTCCGCGGCGGCGACATTGCGCGCCGATCGCCGAGTGTCGACCTGGGCACGGCTGATCGTCCGGTTCCCCAACAGCTGCTCACCGCGTTCGAGTTCTTTGGCGGCAAATTGCAACTCCGCGTTTGCCCGCTCAATTTCGGCCTCTGCCTGAACCACGGCGGCTTCGAAAGGGCGGGGGTCGATGACGTAAAGCAGGGCGCCCTTTTCGACGACTTCACCATCTCTGAAGTGCACGGAGTCGAGATACCCCGAGACGCGGGCGCGGATTTCAACACGTTCGACAGCTTCAAACCTGCCAGTGTATTCGTCCCATTCGATGACCTCTTTTACCACCGGTTTGGCGACTGTGACGGGTGGAGCGCTCGCACCCTGTTGTGCCTGTGCGTCCGTCGCAAGTGTCGCAGCAAACGCAGAGGCTATTGCAATCAGCGCAGCGCGAGCAGACAGACGAAAGCAAAATTTTTTCTTGGTGTTTTGACCCGTGCGACCTGTGGAGCGGGAAGAGGTCCAGCCGTCATCCAACATCTTTTCGATTTCCCCCTGCATTGACACGCGAGAAAGCCTGTGCACACTTTAGCGACGCCACAGGGTGGTATGTGCCGGCGGGGTTGTCTAGCGTAAGTTGGATATATTTTTTAAGGACTTAGCGCTATTCCGGCGTTCATCGAAGTCTCGGATTGTTTGCCGGGTTTTATTGGATTTTAGGCCTGTTTTCGAACAACTGGAGCGGTATTTTCGCGCTTTGTGCAGGCTCGACCCGGCGTCCCGTCTTTCTGTGCGCAACACAAGCGCCTGCATGCAGTGACCCGCATCGGCAACCACGCGTTCTCATCTCATGCAGGAACGATGTTGTGCTGCGGGCCGAAGGGAAATTTGGTGATGTTCTCAGCACCGGTCTCGTGGATCACCAGGATGTCGTGCTCGCGGTATCCGCCGGCGCCTGCCATGCCTTCGGGCAGCATAATCATCGGTTCCATGGATATCACCATGTTGGGTTCCAGAACTGTCTCGATGTCTTCGCGAAGCTCAAGCCCCGCCTCTCTGCCGTAGTAGTGGCTGAGGGTGCCGAAGGAGTGACCATAGCCGAAGGTCCTGCGATCCAGGAGATCGTGTTCCTTGTAGATCTCGTTCAGTTCCAGGGCGATGTCGCAGCATCGGGCGCCGGGCTGGATCAGCTCCAGGCCGCGCCGGTGAACCTTGCAGTTGATCTCCCAGAGCTCCAGATGCCGGTCGCTGGCGTGGTCGAGAAAGAGCGTGCGTTCAAGCGCTGTGTAATAGCCCGCAATCATCGGGAAGCAGTTTAAGCTAAGAATATCGCCTTTCTGAACGCGGCGGGAGGTGACCGGGTTGTGCGCTCCATCGGTGTTCGGACCCGACTGGAACCAGGTCCAGGTGTCCATCAATTCGCCATGGGGAAATCGCTTTGCAATTTCGCGGATCATGGCACGGGTTGAATGCAGAGCTACCTCGTACTCAGGAACATCCTCGCCGATGGCTTCGACGCAGTGAGCGCCGCCGATGTCGCCGATCTGAGCGCCATGGCGGATCAAATCAATTTCCTCGTCGGATTTGATCATGCGCATCCGCATGGTGGGTGCGCCGATGTCGGAGAATTCGGCTTCAGGCAGGGTGTCGATGAGCTTTTTATGATTTTGCAGTGTCAGGTGATCAAATTCGACACCGATACGTTTGCGGTTTGCTATTTCACTGTGAACGGCCCTGAAGAAGTTATCTTTTTGCCAGTCCGTATAGACGAGGTTTTCCCCACTGCTGCGCCGATACGGCTGTCCACCATCGATGTTCGCCGAAATCGTGACAGCTTTTTCCTGTGTCACAACGAGACCGTAGTTCCGACCAAACGCGCAATAGAGGAAATCGCTGAAATAATTGATGTTGTGGATCGAGGAAAAAAGAACCGCTTCCAGGTTTTCTCTCGCCATGTGATCGCGCAGCAGTTTTAAGCGCCGTTCAGCCTCGCTTGAGGAGAAGGTCGGGGTTACTTTTTTGCCGTTTGGTATCTTGAGAAACTGTTCCATTCTTGCCTCTTGCATGACGGAGCTTTGGTCAACCAGCAATAGATCACCGCTCGCCGCGGCTTTTAGGGGTCCACATCTGCTGGCCGATTCGCTATTATTCACAGTCTCTTAGTGGTATTCGGGTCTAAAACGCGCTGTAACACTGGCGTTGAGGCCTTTCGACCAGCTCTGAATTCCCGGGCGTCACCGTTACATCAGGTCGATATCATGATGGCTTCGATTTGAAAAATTAATGTTTTTTATTATTGGATTTATGAACGCAATCATATAAATCTACTATCAGATAAGATTAGTTCTAACGTAAGTGGTTGGAGCATTTTGCGTAAACACCTGCCCATCGAAAGCCTGCGAACCTTTGTGTCGGTCATTGAAACCGGCAGTTTTACGCGCGCGGGCAGGGTCGTTGGGCGGTCGCAGTCGGCTGTTTCTCTTCAAATTCAGCGTTTGGAGTCCCTTTGCGGCGCATCGCTCTTGATGCGGGACAGCCGCGCACCTGTGCTCACGCGTCAGGGTGAAATCCTGCTCGAAACCGCCCGCGAAATTCTTGCGCTCAACGACACCTGTTTTGAGGTCATTCGAGACCCCTTTCTCAGCGGATCCGTTCGTGTGGGGATACCCAACGATTTTGCCACCTCGATTCTGCCTCAGGTCCTGGGCAGGTTCGCACAGGCCCATCCAAAGGTGACGCTTGAAGTTACCTGTGATCTGAGCGCGACGCTCGGCAATCACTTCGAGTCCTCGGACCTCGATGTCATGATCGGTATCCGGACCGAACGCACGACGGCGCAACCGGTCAAAACCTGGTCGGAGCCGGTGGTCTGGGTTGCCGGCATGAATCAGAACAGCGAGAACCGTTCACCCTTACCGCTTGTGGTCTATCCTGAAGGTTGCCGCTATCGGGCCGCGATGTTGCGGGCGCTTGACGCGGCGCAGATCTCCTCGCGTATCGCTTTTTCCAGCTCCAGCCTCTCGGGATTGCAGATGGCGGTCAAAAGCGGCCTCGGTGTTATGGCTCTGTCTCGAAGCACAGTACCTGAGGGATTGCATCCGCTGCCGCAGAATACGCAGCTGCCGGATCTGGGCGTGGTCAATGTCGATCTCTTTGCGCGCACTGATCCACCAAATGCGCCGGCCGAACAATTGGCGCGTTTCATCAAGCAGGCGCTTGATGAACTGGCTGCTGATAGTGGCAGTCAGCAGCCAGGAAAAATGACCGCGTAGGGTCGAGCCTTATTCCGAAATGCGGTTCAGTTATGCATCCAAACCGGTTTGCGGACAGTGATCTGTGCCTCACCGGCCCGCAGTTCGGCGCAGCCGGAGTCCTGCAGTGCGTCCAGGCGCACCGTCGCGAGTCCTTTTTTCGCGACCGCGGATCTCATGATCCCGACTTCCTTGTCGCCCGACAATAAGGCTGTGCCCGGTTCAGGTGTGGGGCCGGAAATCTCCGCGGGCATGAGCCGTTTTTTGACCAGGCCGCGGTATTTGGTCCGTGCTGTAAGCTCCTGGCCCATGTAGCATCCCTTGTTCCAATCAACGCCGTGCAGCTCGTCAAATCCGTTTTCAAGCAGAGTCGACTTCTCGACCTCTAGATCCCGGCTGCCGTCCGGCACGCCAAGCTCGCTGCGCAGGCAGTCGTAATCGTCAAGTGAAGTGGTTTCGAATCCCGCATCCTTCAGAACTGCTTCGGCGTTCCCGGATGGCAGGATGGCCCGGGCACCCAGCTCCGCCATGCGCGGATCGACAAAGACCCGGCCCTTGCCAAGATTTGCAGTACTGCCGGGGGTCGGTTCGAGGCCCAATCTGGAGAAGCTGTCCTCGCCGAAGAGGACGGCAACGCTGTAATCGCTCTGCGCATCCTCGACCTGAACCTGCGACCGCAGCTTATAAAGCTTTAACCGGCGCTGAAGATCCGCACGGCGATCGGCCTCGCAATCGATCAGAAGCGCGCTTTCACCGCCTGCTTCGGCGCTCTCGCTATTGCCGGGGTCCTCTTCGGTTACGAAAAACTCGTGCAGAAACTTTCCCTGGGGCGTCAGAAAGGCCGCCCAAATAGATTGGCTCGGCGAGACAGCTTCGACATCATTCGAGACGAGGCCCTGCAAAAAGGCGACGCGATCGGGACCTGAAACCCGCAGAACACCGCGGTGCGACAGAATGAGACCTTTGGGTTTGGGTTGATCAGGCATTTTTGTCTCTCATTTCGCCCGCATCACCGGACTTTCGTTCCAATATCAGTCTCAAGATTTGGCATTGCGGCAACATTTGCGCAAGGTCTGCTTGGCAAGAGGCTGGCCCGCTCGTATAACCGCCCCGGAGGCTAATCAAGGCTATGTGCTTTCTTTTTGTTTCACCACAGGGTTGTGTTGAAAGCGTCGCGCGTGCCGAGGGAGGCAATGGGCTCCGATGCGCATTTTAAATGTCATGTCCGGTGGTAAGGCCGGTGGTGCTGAGACCTTCTTCGTGTCGCTGGTCCTGGCTTTGAAAGACGCCGGGCATGAGAGCCGTGCCGTCATTCGTAGTCACCCGGAGCGCGCCGCGCTGATCAGGGGCGGGGGAGTCGAACCGCTCGAGCTGCCTTTCCGGAAGTGGCTTGATTTCACAACCAAGGCGGCCTTGGAGCGGGAGATTGCCGCGTTCAAGCCAGATGTGGTCATGACCTGGATGAGTCGCGCCAGTGCGATCTGTCCGACGGGCGACTTTCTTCGTGTGGCCCGGCTGGGTGGCTACTATCCGATCAAAAACTTTCAAAACTGCGAGCACTTGATCTGCAACACGACGGAGTTGGTCGATCACGTGGTAAAAAGTGGGTGGCCTCGCGCCAGAGCGTCGTATCTGCCCAACTTCGCCCGGATTGAGAACGCGCCCGCGATGGCCCGCGCAACTTTTGATACCCCTGACGAAGTGCCGCTTTTGCTGGCGCTCGGGCGATTGCATCCTGCGAAAGCACTGGATGTCCTGATCCGTGCTCTCGCAATCGAGACGCGTCCGTACCTCTGGATCGGTGGCGAGGGCGCCTTGAAGGCCGAATTGAAAGGTCTCGCCCGTGAATTGGGTGTTGCCGACCGGGTTCGCTTCCTGGGCTGGCGCAATGACAAGGCCGCGTTGTTCGCTGCCGCGGATATCTGTGTTTTCCCATCGCGGGTCGAGCCTTTCGGCAATGTCGTTCTCGATGCCTGGGGCTATGGGAAGCCGCTGGTTGCCGCTGCATCGACGGGGCCGGCTGAACTGGTCCGGGACAATGAGGATGGATTGCTGGTGCCGATCGATGATGCCCCGGCTCTGGCAGCAGGAATTGGCCGGGTGATCGACGAGGAGGGGCTGGCTGGCCGGCTGGTTGCGGCAGGCCGAAAACGCTTCGATGCAGACTTTACCGAGCAAGCCTGTGTCCAGCGTTACGTCTCGCTGTTCGAGGAATTGCTGCAGGAAAGACAGGCCGGGCGCCAGCGCGCGGGGTGAAGGGCCGGCGAATCCGGCAAAACGATAACCACAAGGATTCAAAGACCATGGCTCAAATCTATGACCTGGTCATCAAGGGCGGCTGTGTCGTAACACCATCCGGTCTTGTCGAGACCGATGTTGCCGTATCGGATGGGCGGGTCGCCGCGCTGGGCAATCTGGATGCCTCTGCCGGGAAGGAGAGCTTTGATGCCGCCGGACTTCATGTCCTGCCGGGCGTGATCGACAGTCAGGTTCATTTCCGTGAGCCCGGCCTGGAACACAAGGAGGATCTGGCCTGTGGGACGGCGGCGGCGGCGCTGGGCGGGGTCGTGGCGATCTTCGAGATGCCCAACACCATGCCCTTGACCCTCGCCGCATCCGATCTCGACGACAAGTTCGCCCGCGCCGATGGGCGGACCTGGACCGATCACGCCTTCTTCATTGGTGCGGCGGAAGAAAATGTGGATCGGCTCGGCGAGTTAGAGCGTCATCCGGGTTGCAGTGGTGTGAAGATCTTCATGGGGTCCTCGACCGGCAGCCTGCTGGTCGAAGACGACGAGACGCTTCTGCGGGTGCTCAAACACGGGACCCGCCGGGTCGCGATCCATGCGGAGGACGAGCCGCGTTTGCGCGAGCGTTTGTCGCTGGTCCGTGGCGGCGCGCCGGTCTCTGATCACCCGGTCTGGCGGGATGAGGAAGTGGCGATCAAGGCCACGACCCGCATCATGCGCCTTGCCCGGCAAGCTGGCCGGCGTATTCATATTCTGCATATCACCACCGCTGATGAGATGCCGCTGCTTGCCGCCAACAAGGATCTCGTGACCGTCGAGGTGACGCCCCAGCATCTCACGCTCGCCGCACCCGATTGTTACGATCGCCTCGGGTCTTATGCCCAGATGAACCCGCCGATCCGTGACGAGCGGCATCGCGAAGGGCTCTGGGAGGGCATCCGTCAGGGTATCGTGGATGTCATCGGTTCCGACCATGCGCCGCACACCAAGGAAGAAAAGGCACGGGACTATCCGCAGTCACCCTCCGGCATGCCGGGTGTCCAAACCTTGTTGCCGCTGATGCTCGATCACGTGAATGCAGGCCGCCTGTCGCTGGAACGGCTGGTCGATCTGACCTCCGCCGGTCCTGCGCGGATCTACGATATCGCCGGAAAGGGCCGCATTGCGGTCGGATACGATGCGGACTTCTCGATCGTCGATCTGAAGGCGCGGACCGAAATCACATCTGACTGGCTGGCATACAAGTGCTGCTGGTCGCCGTTCGAAGGCATGACCGTCACCGGCTGGCCCATCGCCACCGTGATCCGTGGCCGGACCGTGATGCGGGACGGCGAACTGCTCGGTGATCCCCTCGGGCGGCCGGTCCGGTTCCAAGATACCCTGCCGGCGGTCAGTGGATGAGGGGGGGTGCATTTTTTGGCCTGTTTCTCTTGATGGCGCTGCCTTCCGCGGCGGGAGATGCTGCGGACGCGGCGCTCATCGAAGCCACGAAACAGGGCAATGCGGCGCAGGTCGAACGTTTGCTTGCGGAGGGGGGCGACCCCGATCGGGCCGATGCCCACAGGAATACCGCGCTTATTTTCGCCGCGCGTGACGGTCATACCGATATTGCCCGTTTGCTTCTGGATCACGGAGCAACGCTCGACTGGATCGACGGAGAGGGCGTAACCCCTCTGATCCTCGCCGCCTTCAAGGCGCATGAAGAGATCGTCGACCTGCTGCTGCGGCTCGGCGCCGATGTCTCGATCCGGGATCAGTGGGGGCGGACTGCGCTCGACTATGCGCGCCGCCGGGGCGCCGATGATCCCATTGCTCTAAGGATAGAAGAGAGCCGTTAGGGAATTCCACAGCTGTCGGCGTTACAGTCCGGTCTGCTTTCCAAAATGCGGTGTCAGGCCTGTCGGATCTCGGATGAAACGATGATGCACAGAAGCGAATTGATCAAGGAGTTGAAAGACTGCTTTCCCGAGATCACAAAAGATCTCAATGCGGAGGAGGGCCTTCTAGCTTTCGAGGTCGAAGTCTTCTTGCGATACACCCAGAATTGCATTGACCGGGCGGATCGCCGAAGCGTCGAAGCCTGTTTCGAAATTGCGCGTAAGTACTACGTCAACGGCAATGCCAGGATGCGGGACGCCATTGACACCTGCTTCGTCGAATCACTTAACTTCAGGGACTCAAGGAAAATCTCGCGGGACTGGGCCTGGGATTGCTTCCCGGATGTCCTCAAGGAGCTCTACACGCGCTTTCACAGTCGCCTCTGAAACAGCGCGCGCCAGAGGGGCGAAGGTCCCTCGGGCGCATGCTTCAGCACTTTTCCTGACGATCAAGCTGCGCGGTAGCAGGTGATGATCATATCGGCGCCGTTTTTGCGTTCGGCGATGAGCGCCTGGTAATCATCGGAGGCATGGCAGTCCCGAAGCGCTTCATGGCCTGGAAAACGAAAGACTGCGATCGCCTTGTGGGGATTGCTCCCTTCCAGCGCGTCACCGGCGGTGCTTTTGAACAGGAGTTCACCGCCAAAGGAGGCAATTATCGGCCCCGCTTTCTGGGAGTAGGATGACAAGGCGGCTGGGTCCTTAACGGTAAACTGGGCGACGAAGTAGGCAGTCATGGTCTGTTTTCCTTTGTGAGACGACTTTGAACTCTTCGACTGACAGCTCTAGTCGATGCGAAAAAGCTTTGAAAGATGTATAAAATCATTTGAGCTATGCTAATTTGCATAGATGGAAAACTGGGACGATATTCGGATCTTTCTGGCGGTCGCCCGGGGTGGGTCCGGTGCCGCAGGCGCACGCCTCTTGGGTATGGATCAGAGCGGTGTCTCGCGGCGCATAAATGCGTTCGAGAAAAGGCTCGGGGCGCGGCTCTTTGAGCGTTCAACCTCCGGCTACAGCCTGAATGCGGCCGGCCGGAAGCTCTACGAGACAGCTTTGCGGATGGAGCAGGATGTCATTGCCCTGAACCGGACGCTGGCCGGGCAGGATCAGCAATTGTCGGGCACGATCCGCGTATCGATCGCCGATACGCTTTCCAATCACTTGCTACTGCCCGTCACCGCATCTTTTTTGCAGCGATACCCGCAGATAAACCTGCGGATCAAAACAGCCATGAAGACGGCGTATGATGCAATCGGACCCGATGACGCGAGTGCCGATGTCGTGCTGCGGACTTCTAATACGCCACCCGAGAGCCTGGTCGGCCGCAAGCTTGCGACCGCAGCCTTTGCCGCCTACGCGTCGCGCGCTTATCTCAAGTCCGAGGATGGCCGCGCTGAGAGACTGCGCTGGATGAATTGGGATGATGGGTCCGATAGCCCCAGTTGGCCTGATCTGGCGCCGGAAATTCCGGACCATCTCTGCCGTCTGCGGGTGGATTCCGTGCCCACCTTGCTCGAGGCCGCGCGTCAATCCGTTGGCGCAACGATACTGCCCTGTTTCATGGGGGACGCTGACCCGGATTTGATGCGCATCCCTCCCGGTGAGATTGTCAGCCGGCGGGACTTCTGGCTGCTGACACACAGAGATTTGCGCTACAGCGCGCGGATACGCGCTTTTCTGGATCATTTGGTGGAGGGGTTCCGGCCGTTTCGGGATCTTATCGAGGGCCGACAAGTAAGGAAATGAATTGGCCAGGCCGCTGGCGGCTCCACCATCTTTGTTGCGAACAGACGCCCGGGCATTGCAGTTTGTGAAGTTGGAACCCACTCTCTAATGACGCCTTTCGCAGAAAGTCGATGCGGTCTCTGGTCAGAGAACCTAACGTCTGTTAGGTTTTGGCCAAATTGAACTCAGCGCAAGTCTTGCCGCTTGGAGATGGAGGAAAGTATGACAGCCTGTATCGTCGGTTGGAGCCACACCGCCTTTGGAAAGCACGAGGAGGATGATGTCGAATCCCTGATCGCTCAGGTGGCGGTTCAGGCGCTTGAGGACGCTGGGCTTGGTCCCGATGACGTCGACGAGATCCTGGTTGGTCATTTCAACGAAGGCTTTTCGCAGCAGGCGTTCCCATCGTCGCTCGTTTTGCAGACCGACGAGCGTTTCCGTTTCAAGCCGGCTACCCGGATTGAGAATGCCTGCGCGACCGGTTCGGCAGCGATCCATCAGGGCATTAAATCGATCGATGCAAAGCATGCCCGGGTCGTCCTGGTTGTCGGAGTTGAGAAGATGACAGCGCTTGCCGGGCGCGAAATCGGCAACACGCTGCTCAAGGCTTCCTATCTGAAGGAGGACGGCGAGATCGAAGGGGGCTTTGCAGGTGTCTTCGGCTTGATTGCCCAGAAGTATTTTCAAAAGTATGGCGACCAGTCCGATGCGCTGGCGGGGATTGCCGCCAAGAATCACAAGAACGGCGCCGTGAATCCCTGGGCGCAGATGCGCAAGGATCTCGGATACGATTTCTGCCGCAACGTCTCGGAGAAAAATCCGATCGTTGCAGGGCCGCTCAAGCGCACCGACTGTTCGCTGGTCTCCGATGGAGCGGCTGCGCTGGTTCTGACCGACGTCGAGACGGCGCTCACGATGAAAAAGGCAGTGGTTTTCCGGTCCGCGGTTCAGGTCAACGACTTCCTGCCTTTGAGCAAACGTGACATCACCCTGTTCGAGGGCTGTAAAACCGCGTGGCAGAGATCCTTCGACAAGGCCAAGGTCTCTCTGGACGATCTCTCGCTGGTCGAGACCCACGACTGCTTCACCATCGCCGAGTTGATCGAATATGAGGCCATGGGCCTGACACCTGAAGGGCAGGGCGCCCGGGCGATTGCCGAGGGTTGGGTGCACAAAGACGGCAAGCTGCCGGTCAATGCGTCGGGCGGCCTGAAGAGTAAAGGCCATCCCATCGGTGCAACCGGTGTTTCGATGCATGTGCTCTCGGCCATGCAACTGACCAACAGCGCTGGCGATATCCAGGTCAAGGACGCTCAGATGGCCGGGGTTTTCAACATGGGTGGCGCAGCGGTTGCCAACTACGTCTCGATCCTAGAACCTCTCCGTTAACAGAAGCGCCGCAAGAAGCGGCGCTGCGGCGATGCAGGGGGAGACGTGAGGCAGAGCAGTTCAGTCATGAACCTGGGGCACCTTATGACCCAGGCGGCACAGCGTTATGGCGAGCGAACGGCACTGGTCTGGGGTCGGGATTCCTGGACGTGGAGCGAGTTGAATGGCCGGATCGATGCCCTTGCGGCAGGGTTGAGTGCGCGCGGTATCGGCAAGGGGGACGCGATCCTTGTGCTCTCCCGCAATTCGAACCAGATGTTCGAATCCATGTGGGCGACCTTCAAGCTCGGCGCGGTCTGGGTGCCTTGCAACTTCAGACTGACACCGCCGGAGGTTGCCTATCTCGGTGTGGCCAGCGGTGCCAAAGCCATGCTCTATGAGGACATCTTTGCCGGGCATGTGGATGCCGTGCGCGCCGAGGCGTCCAACCTCGAACAGGTGATCTGCGTCGGTTCCGCAGGTGATGGCGAGACCGGATATGAGGACATTGTTTCGGAGCATGGCGGCGCGTGCTTTTCTGAAGCTCTCGTCGAGCACGACGATCCCTGCTGGTATTTCTTCACATCCGGTACGACGGGGCGCTCCAAGGCGGCGGTCCTGACCCACGGCCAGATGTGTTTTGTCGTCAATAACTATCTGGCCGATCAAATGCCGGGACTGGGGCCGGACGATGCGTCGCTGATTGTCGCGCCGCTCTCGCATGGGGCGGGGGTCCATGCCATGCCACAGGTGGTCCGTGGCGCCAAATCTGTCATGCTGCCGGGCAGCAGCTTTGACGAGGAGGCCGTCTGGCGCCTGATCGAAGAGCATGCCGTCGCCAACATGTTTACGGTGCCGACGATCCTGACACGCATGGTGCGCCATCCATCCGTCGACCGCTACGATCACTCCACCTTGCGGCACGTTATCTATGCCGGCGCGCCGATGTACCGGGAAGACCAGGTCGCGGCGCTCAAAAAAATCGGCAAGGTCATCGTTCAGTACTACGGCCTGGGTGAGGTGACGGGCAGTATCACCTATCTGCCGGCCGAAGCGCATTCCATCGTTGATGAAGAGATGCCGGTGGGCAGTTGCGGTTTCGCCCGCAGCGGTATGGAGATTGCGATCCGGGATCCTGAGGGCGCAATTCTGCCGGCCGACACGCGCGGCGAGATCTGCGTCCGTGGTCCCGCGGTGTTCGCGGGCTATCTCAATAACCCCGAAGCCAACGCGAAGGTCTTCAAAGACGGCTGGTTCCACACCGGCGATCTGGGATATCTTGATGACCGCGGTTTTCTCTATCTGACCGGCCGGGCGTCGGACATGTATATTTCCGGCGGTTCGAACGTCTATCCGCGCGAGGCCGAAGAGGTTCTTCTAACCCACCCGGGTGTGGAAGAGGTCGCGGTGCTGGGCGTGCCCGATCCCAAGTGGGGCGAAGCCGGGGTGGCTGTGGTCGTCAGGTCTTCCAGAGAAGAGGGCGGCAGTCTTTCGAAGGAAGAATTGCTTGGTCATCTTGAAGGGAGGCTTTCTCGCTATAAATTCCCTCAGATCTTTGTGTTCTGGGACGAACTTCCCAAGTCGGGATATGGCAAGGTTCCAAAGCACCTGATTCGCGACGAACTCTATGCGCGCGGTGATCTGGTGAAGGACGACGGTGGTGCGCGAAAATGACCAGGTTTTCAACAGAGGGTAGGAGCCAAAATCAACGCCGCCGGATTGAACAACCAGGTGCACCACTCTCGCCGCGGCGCATTTGCGTCCGGACCGAGACCGGTCCGGAATTGCGTTTGAAGCTTGATGCAGGAGCGGATCTGCTTCCTGAGTTGGCGCGGGTACTCTCGGCGCAAGGTCTCAGGAGCGCGGCCCTTCAGGCGCTTTCCGGTCATTTCGATAAAATAAGCTACTTTACCGGCATGGTCGACGAGACCGGCGCGCGGGTTGCGACCTATGGCGCCGCGCGCATGTTGCAGGGGCCCGTTCTTCTGCTCGGAGCCAATGCGATTTTTGGGATCGGCGAAGAGGGTGCGCCACTGGTTCATTGTCACGCGGTTCTGGCAGATGCTCAGGGTCGGGTTCATGGCGGACATTTGCCGCTGGAGGGCTGTATTCTGGGCTCTCAAGGCGCGGTGATCATGGCGACGCCGCTGGAAGATGCGGGCTTTGAAGTCGCCTATGACAGTGAGACCAACTACAGCCTGTTTCATCCAACCGTCATGTCGGTTTGAAGGCAAGGAGAGGACGTTGAGCGCAACCAGGATCGAACGTGGGAGCTTTGGCCGATCCGCAGTTATCCGTCTGCGGCCCAATGAAGATCTGGTCGAGGGTGTCGAACAGGCCTGCCTCGAGAATGGGATCAGCCATGCCGTCGTGCGCTCAGCGGTTGGAAGTCTGGTTGACGCGGTCCTTGAGTATGGAGTGAGGCCGCAGGGTGCGCAGGGCGATGAAAACACCATTGTCGAGAAGGGGCCTGGTGTCGAAATTCTGACCCTGACCGGTGAGTTGGCACCCGGCGAAGACGGCCGCCCGAAAGCGGAACTCCGGGGAACGATCTCGACGCCGGATGCGCGCGTGTTGGGCGGCAGATTCCTGCCTGGCCGGAATTCGATTTGCATCACTCTGGAACTGGTTATTCAGGAATGGCTGCCAGAAACGGCTACCTTGCAACCGTAAGAAATATGTATACTTACGGATGAATTTACGCCAAAACCAACCGTCAGGTGAAAAGCTAATCAAAAATTAACCATCGATGTTGTTGATTTGTTGGGTTATTAATTCGTCTGTCTGTGGTTATCACAGGTAGAGCAGCCGTATATTTATGGTAGAAATCCGTTTTGTATGGTTCGAGTGAGATCAATAGAGCATTAACAATACCTTTAGGCTGTTTCGTGTACGTTTCTCGAGTGCTTTCGGGTCCTCATCGTCGGGGCATCCAGTGGAGGCGGGGGTGTATCTGATGCGGGTGACTGCTTGATGTCGATTATCGTCGTCATAGATGACCGAGTTACCAACCGCCGGGTTCTGGAGAAACTGGCGAGCTCGATTGGTGACAACGTCACGGTGAAGGCTTTTGCCGAGCCGCAGGCCGCGCTTGAGTGGTCCAAAAGCAATGTCCCGGATCTGGTCGTAACCGACTTTAAGATGCCGAAGATGGACGGTGCCGAATTTATCCGCCGGTTCCGTGAACTGCCGCCCTGCATCGACGTGCCGGTCATGGTCGTGACGGCCTACGAAGATCAGGCCTTTCGCTACGCGGCTTTGGAATCAGGGGCCACCGACTTTCTGCTCAGCCCCGTCGATCATCACGAGTTCCGCGCCCGATCCCGTAATTTGCTGAGCCTGCGCGAACATCAGAAACTCCTGAACGAGCGCGCGGTCAGCCTCGAACACCGCTACGAGACCGACAAGAGCCAGCTGGAACGGGCCTTAACCGAGAGTCACGAACGTCTTCTGCTGGTGATTGACGCGGTCCCGGCTATGATCTCGGCAACGACCGCCGGTGCACGCTACGCCTTTATGAACAATTATCAGGCGCAGCTGTTCGGCGTGATTCCCGACGAAGCCGTTGGCCGTACGGCGGTGGAGCTTCTGAACAACGATTACGCCCAGAATTCACTCACTTTGGATGAGCGCGCTTTCGCAACCGGTGAAGCGCCGCCTTTGTTTGAAGAAGAATTCGTCACCGTCAACAACGTCAAACGCATCTTCCTGACCTCCAAGTCGCTGGTCCGGGATTCGAGCGGACAGGTCACCAACATAGTGACCGTTTCGTTTGATATCACGGAACGCAAAGCCGCAGAGCAGCAACTCATTCAAGCGAAGGAATTGGCCGAAGTCGCGAACCGGAGCAAGACGGAATTCCTCGCGAATATGAGCCACGAGCTGCGCACTCCCTTGAACGCCATTATCGGCTATGCCCAGGTGATCGGGACCGAGTTGCTCGGGCCGATCGGCAACGAGAAGTACGGTGACTATGCCCGCAATATTGAAGAGAGCGGTAGCCTGCTATTACATATCATCAAGGATATCCTCGATGTTTCGATGATTGAGGCAGGAACGATCGAGCTTCATGAGGAGGCCGTCGACCTGGCGGTCCTGGTGGATGACGTTCTGCGTCTTGCCGAGGAACGCGCCGCTGCCGCGCAGATCGTTGTTCGTACGAACATCGAATCGGGTGTTCCGCTTTTGATGGTTGATCCCGTCAAGGTGAAGCAGATCCTGCTCAATCTTTTGGTGAATGCGCTCAAGTTCACGCTTAAAGCGGGTGAAGTTTCCGTTTCTGTCAGCAGAAGCAATGACGGTGTTGAGATCGCTGTTACCGACAATGGGGTCGGTATGACTGAAGAGGAAATCAAGATTGCCGTCACGCGGTTTGGGCGGTTGAGAAATTCCGAGACCCAGGCCGTTCCGGGGACGGGCCTTGGACTTCCGCTTTCGATTGATTTGACCGAACTGCATGGTGGGAAGCTACAGATCAAGAGTGACAAGGGTGTCGGCACCACCATCGTCGTCCTGTTCCCACATGACAGAATCCTGCAGGAGCCGCCCGACGAGCTGAGCGTTGGCGGCTGAAAAAAGTCCACTCGATGGAGAATGGCAACAACATAACCAACGATCAACCGGCCAGGCAGCCACCTGATGGGACTGCGACCCAGGTTCTTGCAGCATCGGGGCCAAAGGCCTTGCACAAACGAACGCGCATTGCGGTCTTCGCGCTGATCGTTTCGGCCTTTGCGAGTATTGCCGTTGTCGCCGCGCAGTTTCTGGTAACAGGCTTGCCGCTCACGGCGTGGCCTGTCGACTCCCTGATTCTCATTGTATCGCTCATCGCGGCACCTGTGGCTCTGGCCGTTGTGTGGTGGCCCCGCCGCTATGCCGTGGATCAGGTGCTCGCAAAGCGGCCCGACAGCGAACATGAGCAGGCAACGATCCGCATGGCGCTTGGCGGCGTCGCTATGCTCTATCTGTCGCTCGCAAGCCTCTATATCGAGTCACATCAGGGTCTGGAGTTGGCTGCCACAGCTATGGCATGGGGACTGTGCGTGGGCTGGCTGGCGCTCCTTCATATTGTGCTCTCGCCGGCGCAGTCGACACCGCGGCGCGGCGCAATGGCCATGGTCGATCTGCTCACACTCAGCTACATGCTGGCCGTCGGCGGCGGGCCGGCATCTGTGTTATTCCCGATCTATCTCTGGGTGACCTTCGGCAACGGCTTTCGCTACGGCGTCAGTTTCCTCGTCTTCTCAGCCGGAATCAGTACGTTCGGCTTCGGCGGCGCTGTTTTGACCAGCAGCTATTGGTCCAGCAACAGCTTCGTCGCGTCCGGTTTGCTCATTTCGCTGATTGTGCTGCCGGCATATGTTTCGACGCTCATCAAAAAGCTCAACCGGGCACGGGCGCAGGCAGAAGAAGCAAGTCAGGCAAAAAGCAGATTCCTGGCCACAATGAGCCATGAACTGCGCACACCGCTCACCGCGGTGATATCGACGGGAGACCTGCTTGAGACAACGTCTCTGGATGCCGACCAAAGGTCGATGATCGGTACGGTTCAGACTTCAGCAAAAACTTTGTTGTCACTTATCAACGAGATCCTGGACCTCTCGCGGATTGAAGCCGGGAAACAAAACCTCGACTTGGGCGACATCGACGTTTGCGAGGTGGTGGCGTCGGTTTGGCGCATGCTGCATACCCAGGCCGAACAGAAGGGCTTGCAGCTTCGGGTCTCGCTGGATGCGCGATTGCCGGTCCGGCTTGTCGGCGACAGCAAGCGGCTGACGCAGATCCTGGTCAACCTGGTTGGCAATGCGATTAAGTTTACGACGGAGGGAGAGGTCGAGATTTCCGCCTGTTTGCTAGAGCGCAAGGGGCGACAGGATGTCGTCCTCCTCGCCGTACGCGACACGGGTATCGGTGTGGCACCGGAAAAACTGGGATCGATCTTTGACGGCTTTACCCAGGCTGACGATGCGATTAACCGGCGTTATGGAGGAACGGGCCTCGGGCTGACCATCACAAAACAGCTTGTTGAGATGATGGGCGGTGAAATCGAAGTTCTCAGTCAGGAAGGTCAGGGCAGTCAGTTCAATCTCTCGATCCCCTTCGATGTCGCGGACCCGGCAGAGAACGTTGTGTCAGAGAACGCTGCAGCAGACGCGACATCCGAGGCTGCCGCTGCATCACAGACAGCCGGCGTCCTGCCCGTTATCGTTTGCATAGCCGAACCGCAAAGAGGCCGAATCGCCGCAGCGCTTCAGGGGCCGGACGTAAAAACCGTCGATCGGATCGACGAAGCCATACCTGCGATCGAGGGCTACCGCGGCATGGGGCATCTTTTGGTCGTGGTGGGCACCGGCGAGCAGGACGAGCTCTCCGGGCCGCTCATGGGATACCTCACGGACCGTGGGGGCAACGATGGCATCGCCATCGTTGAGGTCTCCGTTGAGGATCGGGCCGGTCCGTCTGAACGGAGATGGCCCGTCGATGTCGTCATCTCGGCGCCTGCCGAGACCGGGGCCTTTTCGACGGCCCTGCATCAGGCCGGTCTCTTTTGCATGTCGGGTGTCTCCAAGGCCGCAGCGGATGAGGCTGAGGCCGGGGACAGCGCTGTGGCCGACGCCGCAAGCCGCAAAATCCTGTTGGTTGACGACAATCGCACCAATCGCAGCGTGATTTCGCGGGTGCTGGAGAATGCCGGGCATGTGGTGGAGACCGCCGAAGACGGAGACGACGCTCTGGATCGCCTGGATGCCGAGGTTTTCGATATTGTCCTTACCGACATCAATATGCCGGGCACCAGCGGTCTCGACCTCACCAAGATGTACCGTGTTCTCCACACAGATGAACCACACATGCCGATTGTCGCTCTGACCGCCGACGCAACCGAACAGGCGAAGCAGGACTGCCGCGAGGCCGGCATGGATGGTTATCTGACAAAGCCTGTGGAAGCGCAGCAGCTCCTGGCACTGGTGCGGGAACTGACGCTTGATGCTACGGGCGCGGGCGGTGACAGGTTCGATGAACGGGCCGCTCCGGCGCATGAGCCGATTCCAGAGCGGCCCGCTCAGCTCATCACGCCGATTTCTGCCCATCCGAAGTATGGCGGCGCGTCAAACGAATCAGTTCTTGATCCAGATGCACTGGATGCTCTTCGCGCTCTCGATACCGACGAAGCCTTTATCGCTGAGATCTTTGATGGGTTCCTGGTCGACGCGGCGGCCACAATGGTCAATCTGAACCAGGCTTTCGACAACGGAGATCTGGCAGCCTTCCATGATGAGGCCCATGCTCTGCGCAGCAGTGCGGGTTATGTCGGTGCCAAGCGGATGGTAAGGCTCTTGCTCGATATGCGTGAATGCGGGCCTGATCGGGATAACGACCGCACCCGTGCTCTCCTGGCGGAATTGAACAGTGAATTCGACATGGTTCGCGCCGCAGTTGGACGCGAGCTCGCCCAGGACCGCCGTGCGACGCCCCACTAAAGCAATTTGCGTTTAAACAGACACAAAATTCGCTGCCTCTCGATCAGCAACTTGCTGATCTTGAACGCAGATTTTGAGATGCACAGATTCAAGAAAAACGCAATTCGCTACAGATCAGATCAAGTTTAGACGGAATCGCCGAAGGCGATCACTCGACCTTGTGAATCCGTTCTAGCCAAGGTCGGCCCGGCAAGAATAACCGGGCAAAGAAACGGCTCTGAAGCCTATGCCTTCGCGAGGCGCTTCAGAGCCGTTGTATTCTGTCGAGCTATGGGGGTCAGGCTGACTTCAAGACCCTTTCGCGACGCCGGTCCTGAGCTGAGACCAGGCGTCCCATCTTTTTAAGGTCTGTTTCTTCGAGCGTCATAGCGGTGTCGACCCACATGTCGGTGATGTCCATCATCTCTTTTAGAGTCACCGGATTGATGCGCTGGCGGGCTTGAAAGATCGCCCTATGGGCCGCGTGCCGCCGGTCATTCTTGGCAATGTACTGGTGCAGGGCTTCTTCACCGCGGCCATCGTCGGCCAAGACGTCGACAACACCCAACTCATAGAGCTCTTCAGCGGTGTAGAGACGTCCGCTCATGATCATGCGTTCGGCGCGGCCGGGCGCAATGCGGCGCGACAAAAAGCTGTAGGCGCCCATGCCCGGGAAGAGGCTGAAAAGAATCTCCGGCAAGCCGAACTTCGCACTTCGCTCCGCAACGATGAGGTTGCTCGAGAGTGCTGCCTCAAAACCGCCGCCAAGCGCATCACCCTGGATCAGGGCGACGGTAATGATGGGTAGATTGAGGTTTGTCCAGTTGGCGTAGCCTTCCCGCACGACCCGATAGGCATACTCTCGCAGCTTATCGCGGTTCTGAGTCCTGATCAGATCGGCGAAAAGACTCAGATCACCTCCCAGATTCCATACGCCGGGCATCCGGGAGGCCCAGACGAGGTACTTCAGCTTGTTCGCACGCGGATCAGACTTTTCGTAGGTTGTCCGGAGTGTCTGCTGAACCTTGCTGATGTCATTCAGCAGGGCAGGGGTGAAGCTGGGGCGGTCTTCAAAATCGAACCAGCAAGTGCAAATCTCATCCCGTCCGGAAAAAACCAGTTCCATCTCCTCGAGATCGAGGCGTGTAAGCTCATCCTTAACATCCAGACTGCGGTCTGCCATTGCCCGTTTGACGGCGGTCCGGGCTTTTTCCGCTGTGGACGAAGGCACCGATGAGCTGCGATCGAAGAGCGGGTTCGGTGAGACGGGTTTCTCAACAGTTTCAGCTCTGTTGCCAAGCTGCTCGAGCATTCTTGTTCTCCATACTAAAAAATCAAGCGGTCCCCCGGGTCTCGCCAACCGGTATACTCGCAACGGGTTCATTTCCCACCCGGCCAGCATACATCTCTCCATATGCTGCCCTTTTTTTAACGGGAAGGGAAAAACTAGATTCAAATTTTAGCAAATTACGATGCTTAAATTTGGGCTTATATTCCTTCAAACGTTAACGCCGCCTTGTTGGTTGATCTTATCGTGTTAGGCTTAACCATGTAGGATTACGTTGTTTTTTCTCCGTGTAAGCACTTGGAAATACGTTGAATCCTATTAACCATTTACTCAATCCACAGAAATATATCTACAATCCAGATTTCACTATGCAAGCTAAGAGCGTGAAGACGAAGCCGTCGACTCAAGCAAATGGGATAAGATTCATTCTGAGGCTGGTCTTCTGACTCTCATTTGCATGCAATAAGATAAAGTTCCTGTTTTTTGGGCTGTAGTTTGTCCTTATTTCGTCTGAGTACAAACAAGTATGTAAAGAGAGTCTTAATTTTTAGTAAATATTCCGTTAATTATTTCGGTTAAGACACGCCGAAGTTTAAACGGACCCGGGCAGGACGAGCGCCGGGTAAATCGATTTCTGTCACATGGTCCGCAGTATCCTGGTTTTGCGCGTAATAATTGTATTCCGGCGCTATATTCCATCATCCATTTTTTTGAAACGGGTTTCATTGAGGTAATTCGCGGCAAAGATACCTTCGCACCTCTCAAATCAAATTAAACACTAAAAATTTGTATTGAATAAATTTACTACATGATCAAATGTAGAATATGAAAATTGCACATATGTTTGTGTTAAATAGAATTTTCGCACCTGTCAGGCGTCTCTGTCCTGCCCCGCGCGGGGCAGGACAGAGAGTTCAGACTCAAAGTCGACCGACACCGCGGCTAAACGGCACCGCACTTGATGGATGCAAGCCAATGTACGAAAAGATGACCCGGATTGAGCTGCGATGAGATATTTCCCCACTTTTTTCCAGCTGTCGGAAAAAGCCTGCCTGGTGGTTGGGGCCGGTGAAACCGCCTTGCGGAAAGTTCGTCTTCTCCGTAAAGCAGGCGCGGAGATCACGGTCGTAACGGATGCTTTAGATCCGCGGGAGATTGCTTCCGAGCTGCTTACGCTCGAGCGCGATACGGAACTCCGCATTGAAAGGCGCAAGTTCCGTACCGAAGATGTGGAGCACCGGTCCTTGGTGGTCTCCGCAACGGAAATTCCTGAACGGGATTCTCTTGTTGCTGAAACAGCCCGCAAGGCCGGCAGGCCGGTCAATGTCGTTGACCGCCCAGATCTATCAGACTTCATCACCCCTGCGATCGTAGACCGCGATCCGATCACTATTGCGATCTCCAGCGCCGGCACCGCACCGGTCCTCGCGCGCCGCCTGCGCTCGCAGATTGAAGCGATGCTGCCGGCCCGTTTGGGTGCGCTGGCAGAGTTTGCCGATAGTTTCCGCTCTGCAGTCAAGGCGAATATCCAAGATGGCCGTGGACGCCTGCGCTTCTGGGAACGTTTCTTCGACGGCCCGGAAGCTGCCTCCGTCCTTTCAGGCGATGAGACGGCGGCCCGGGAGCAGATGCTCACCCTGGTGAATGCCGCGTCCGCACGGCAGACTCCAAAAGGCCGGGTCGCGATCGTCGGCGCAGGTCCCGGCGATCCGGATCTCCTGACGTTTAAGGCGATGCGCGCTTTGCAGCATGCCGACGTGGTGGTCTACGACAAGCTGGTCGGACCGGAAATCCTGGATTACGCGCGCCGGGATGCCGAGCGGATCTATGTGGGCAAGACACGTGGCCATCACACCCGCAGCCAGGATGAGATCAATGCGATCCTGGTTCGTGAAGCCCGTCTTGGGAAGCATGTCGTGCGGCTCAAGGGCGGCGATCCCTTCATTTTCGGACGAGGCGGTGAGGAACAGGACACGCTCGCGCAGCACGGCATTGACGTTGAGGTGGTGCCCGGTATTACCGCTGCCGCCGGCTGTGCCGCGGCCAGCGGAATTCCCCTGACCCACCGTGAACATGCGCAAGCCGTCACTTTCGTGACCGGGCATGCGAAAGACGGAGAGCCCGATCTCGACTGGGCGGCCCTTGCCGGACTCAAGCAAACCCTGGTGGTTTACATGGGCGTTTCGACGATTGGCCGGACCTGCGAGCGCCTGATCGAACATGGCCTTAACCCGCAAACACCGGCGGCGGTCATCGAAAACGGCACCCTTCCCGAACAGCGGACCGTGACCGGCTCATTGGCCGATCTGGCCGCGCTGGTGAAAGCTAACGGCATCAAGGGACCTGGGCTTTTTATTGTTGGTGACGTCGTCTCGGCGGCGGGCGGCGCGGCTGCCGCCACAAGTCGAGCGGTCACCAGCGTATCCACATCGACTGAACCTCTGCGCCGCGTCGCGGTTTAAAGAAAGAGATTAAGATGAGCGTACAAATTCTCACTGCAAATCGCCTCGGCGATGGTGCCGTTGTCTACCGGGCGAAAGCGGGCGGCTGGACTGAACGGCTGGGCGAGAGTCTCGTGCTCGCTACGCCAGAGGACGCCGCGCCGGTCCTGGCGGCGGCTGAAACACCGCAAGCCTCACTGGAAATCGTCGGTCCCTATCTCATGCCGGTCGATAACAGCGGCGGTCAGATTCGACCGGTCGAGACCCGGGAATTCATTCGTGCCCAGGGACCCTCTGTCCAGTTCGGTAACGGACATGAAGTCGAAAACACTCCACTCTCGTTAGCGGGATAAGCAAATCATGTACAGGTACGACGAGTTCGACCACACGCTGGTTACGGAGCGTGTTCATCAGTTCCGGGATCAGGTAGAGCGCCGTCTCAGCGGCGAACTGACCGAAGACCAGTTCAAGCCTCTGCGCCTGATGAACGGTCTTTATCTGCAGCTTCACGCCTACATGCTGCGGGTTGCCGTGCCTTACGGCACCCTCTCGTCGACGCAGATGCGCAAACTCGCATACATCGCGCGCCGCTACGACAAAGGTTATGGCCACTTCACGACGCGCCAGAACATTCAGTTCAACTGGCCGAAGCTGGAAGAGACGCCTGATATCCTGGCCGAACTGGCCGAGGTCGAGATGCACGCGATCCAGACCAGCGGCAACTGCATCCGCAACACGACGTCGGATCAATTCGCCGGTGCTGCCGCGGATGAGATCGAGGATCCGCGCGTCTATTGCGAGATCATCCGGCAATGGTCGACCCTGCATCCGGAATTCACCTTCCTGCCGCGGAAATTCAAAATTGCCGTCACCGGTGCTGATCATGATCGAGCCGCCGTGCGCGTGCATGACATCGGCCTGCAGATGTGCCGGAACGAGGCGGGCGAGGTCGGCTTTGAGGTGATCGTTGGCGGTGGCCTCGGCCGCACGCCGGTGATCGGCCAAACTATCCGCGAGTTCCTGCCCAAGCAGCACTTGTTGTCGTATCTCGAGGCGATCCTGCGGGTCTACAATCAGCTGGGCCGCCGGGACAATCTCTATAAAGCGCGGATCAAGATTCTGGTGCGCAGTGAGGGTATTGAGAACTTCAAGCGCTTGGTTGAGGAAGAGTGGTCGCACATCAAGGATTCGGCTCTGCAGCTTCCCGAGGATGAGATTGCGCGGATCGAGACCTACTTCGCGCCACCGCGCTACGAATGTCTTGACGACACCGTGCGCGAATTCGAGGTCAAGCGCTTCGAAGACCGGGACTTCGCCAGCTGGGTCCGGACCAATGTCACCGCACACAAAGAGCCCGGTTACGCGGTTGCGACCATCTCCCTGAAGCCGACCGGCAAGCCGCCCGGAGATGCCAGCGCCTGGCAGATGGATGCGATCGCTGACCTCGCAGAGAGTTATTCTTTCAGCGAGATCCGGGTCACTCACGAACAGAACCTGGTTTTGCCGAACGTTAAGAAAGCCGACCTCTACGCACTCTGGCAGTCATTGCGCGATGTTGAGCTGGCAACGCCCAACGCCGGTTTGTTGTCCGACATGATCGCCTGCCCGGGGCTGGATTATTGCAACCTGGCCAATGCTCGCTCCATTCCGGTTGCTCAGCGCATTTCCGAACGCTTCAGCGACCTGGAGCGGCAGCACGATATCGGTAGTCTGAAGATCAAGATTTCCGGCTGCATCAACGCCTGCGGACACCATCATGTCGGCCACATCGGTCTGCTCGGTGTCGACAAGAAGGGCGAGGAATTTTATCAGATCACGCTGGGCGGCAGCGCCGATGAGAACACTGCGATCGGCAAGATTGTCGGACCAGCTTTCTCTTATGACGATGTGGTCGATGCGGTCGAAAAAATCGTCGACACCTACCTCAACATCCGCTCGGAAGATGAAGAGTTTAGCGATACCTTCCGCCGGGTCGGCCTGACCCCATTCAAGGAGACGCTCTATGCCGCTCATTAAGGAAGGCGTGCTGGTCGAGGACCTTTGGCAGTCGATCGCTGACGAAGAGGCTCTGATCGATGGCCCGGTGGTGGTCAGCCTGGAGCGCTGGCAAAGCGAGCGGGAAAGTCTGCTGGCCCGCAACACGCCCCTGGGTGTGCGTTTGAAGAGTGACCAATCGCCGGCTCTGATCGCTGAGGATCTGGAGCGCCTGGACCTGGTTGCTCTGGAGTTCCCGAAGTTCAATGACGGGCGGGCCTATTCCTACGCGCGGCTGCTGCGGGACCGTTACGGCTTTAAAGGCGAGGTGCGCGCGGTCGGCGGCGTGTTCCGCGATCAGTTCCTGCTGATGCAGCGCTGCGGTTTCGATGCCTTCGAGGTCGCCGACAAGGCAGCCGCTGAAGCCTGGGAAAAGGCCATCTCGGAAATCTCCGTGACCTACCAGCCGGGCGCGGACGCCCGGCGTCCGGCTCTCGCCCTTCGGCGTAACCGCCCGGCGGCCTGAGCAAAGCATATGACGCAACCCTCTGATGTTGCACCGGAGATCCTGCTGAAGCGTTACCAGGACCTGCCGGACAGGAAGCTGCTGCGCGCGGTTATCAAGGAAGCCTTCCCCGGGCGAATTGCCGTGGTGTCGTCTTTCGGCGCTGAATCGGCTGTCGTTCTGAGTCTGGTCGCGGAGATCGATCCCTCGGTTCCGGTGATCTTCCTGGACACGGGAAAACACTTTCCCGAAACCCTGGAATACCGCGAACAGCTGATCGAGCGTTTTGGCCTGAGCGATGTGCGCTCGGTCAAACCGGCGCTGATGGATCTGGCGCGGGAAGATCCGGATGGCACACTTTGGGAGCGCAATACGGTGCGCTGTTGCGAGCTGCGCAAGGTGGCGCCGCTCGCCAAGGCGCTGGAAGGTTTCGATGCCTGGGTGACGGGCCGTAAACACATCCATGGCGCGCTCAGATCCTATCTGCCCCGGATCGAAAGTGATGCCAGCCATTACAAAGTAAACCCGATCGTCGATTGGTCCGCGGAAAAGATCGAGGCGGCTTTCGAGGACTTGGACCTGCCGCGCCATCCCCTGACGGAAGAGGGCTATCTCTCTATCGGCTGTGCGCCCTGCACGCAGCTGCCCACGGACGAAGGGTCCGTGCGTTCCGGCCGCTGGGCCGGGTCGCAGAAAACCGAATGCGGCATTCACAGCCGCCCGGCGCCAAGCGTGGCCCCGCGTCCGAGACGGCCCGGTGCGCCTTTGCCGGGCTGCTAAATAAGCCTCCAATTCCCATAACTCAATTCCCGTAACACAGATTAAGTGAGAGCTGAGAAAGCCGATGAGCCATATCGTTGTGACCGACCGTGACGGAACCGAGCACCGCCTCGATGCGATCGAAGGCTGGCGGGTTATGGAGATCATTCGCGACCACGGTCTGCCGATCAAGGCCGAGTGTGGCGGCGCCTGTAGCTGTGCGACCTGTCATGTTTACGTTGCGCCGGAATGGCAGGCGAAACTCTTCGAGGCCAGCGAAGAAGAGGTCGATATGCTCGACGAAGCCTTCGAGGTTGAGGAGGAGTCCCGTTTGAGCTGTCAGATTCTCTTTTCGCCGGAACTGGCCGGTCTGAAGCTGCAGCTGGCACCGCAATAACGGTAATCTGAACCTTCGTGTAAGCAGGGTGCATAAGCCAGGTTGCGCAATATTCCTGTTGCCGAGCCGGGGGGAATTTCTATGCTGACCGGCTTAACGAATTCTCCCGCGGATCTTGTCTGAACACTTCAGTGCGGGATCTGCCATTCCCGGTTTTGCGAGGTTCCGTGCAGATCAACAGCAATTTCGACGGCGGTAACATTGAGGTTGTCGACCTCTCCGATGCCAAAAATCCCAAGGTCCGGATCCGTAAGGACAACGAATCCGATTTTCTGCAATGGTTTTACTTTCGCCTGACGGACCGTCGCGGTGCGCAGGTCGCCGTCGACATCGTCAACGCCGGACAAGTCACCTACGCTGGCGGATTTGAGGACTACCGGGCGGTTGCGTCCTATGATCGCGAGACCTGGTTTCGGGTCGATACCAGCTTTGACGGCAAGATCATGACCCTCTCACATACCTTGGAGCAGGATTCGATCTACTTCGCCTACTTCGCGCCCTTTTCCATGGAGCGCCACGCGGATCTCATCGTCTCCGTGGCAGAGGCGCCCAACGTACGGCTCGAAGTCCTCGGTGAAACCCTGGACGGGCAGGCAATGGACCTTCTAACCATCGGTACCCCTGGAGAAGACCGTAAGCCCTGCTGGGTGATCGGACGCCAGCACCCCGGCGAGACCATGGCCGAGTGGTGGATGGAGGGCTTTTTGTCCCGCATGACGGACCCGCACGATCCCGTCGTCCGCGCCCTGCTGGAAAAGACCGTCTTTTATGTTGTTCCCAACATGAATCCCGATGGCAGCCGGCGCGGTCATCTCAGAACTAACGCCAAGGGTGCGAACCTGAACCGGGAGTGGGAAACGCCCTCCATGGAGCGCAGCCCGGAAGTATTTCTGGTTCGCGAACGCATGCATGAAACCGGGATGAAATTCTGCCTGGATGTGCACGGGGACGAGGCGCTGCCTTACAACTTCATCGCCGGATTCAACGGTATTCCCTCCATGACCGAGGCGCAGATTACACTCTACCGGGACTTCCGCGAAAAGCTCGCCGAGATATCGCCTGATTTCCAGACCAAGTTCGGTTACCCCGAGACCCCGCCGGGCAAGGCCAGTCTCGCCATGTGTACCAATTACACCGCGGAAACCTTCGGAGCTCTCTCCATGACGCTGGAGCAACCCTTCAAGGATACGATCGACACACCGGACGAACTCTACGGGTGGTCGCCGGAGCGTTGCGGGCGCCTGGCCTGGTCCTGCATCGACACGATCTACGCAGTCGTCGACCGTCTGTAATACGATGGCGGAGCGATCTTCGGATTCGCTTTCCGCGCTGCCCGTGGGCTGGCGCGACCATGGACGTATGCTGGTCGCGACGCTTCTGATCGCGACCTCCTTTCCCGTGGTGGCTGCGATTGCCGATGGCCTCGATTCCCTGGTTCTCACCTTTCTGAGATTTCTGGTCGCTGCGCTCTTGTTCCTGCCCATCGCCGTTTTTAAGTACGGTCTCTCCTTGCCGAGGCTGTCGGATCTCGGCCGCTACGCGGCGATCAGCGCCTGCATGGTTGGGTTCTTCTGGTGCATGTTCGAAGCGCTGGTCACAACGACCGCTCTCAATACCGGCGCACTTTTCGCCTTCATACCCGGGATCGCTGCGATTGTCGCCGCCGTCCTTCTGAAAGACCGTTTAGGGCGCAAAAAGCTGATTGCGTTGATCCTTGGCGCCGTCGGCGCTCTCTGGGTGGTTTTCCGGGGAGACCCGGAACGCCTCCTTGGATTAGAACTGAATCGCGGCGATCTGATTTTCTTCGCAGGCTGTATCTGTTTCGGCTTCTACACGCCGCTGGTGAAGTTCTTTCACAGGGGTGAAGCCATGCCGGTCATGACCTTCTGGACCCTGGCAACGGGCGCCCTTTGGCTCTCCTTGCTCTCGCTTCCGACGCTGGTTGCCATGGATTGGTCCGCGATTGAGCTTCGCGTCTATCTCGGCACGCTTTATCTGGCGGTCTTCACCACACTGATCACCTTTTTTCTGACCCAGTTTTCAACCATGCGGCTTGGGCCGACCCGGGTCATGGCCTACAGCTATATGAACCCGGCACTGGTTCTGGCGCTGACCTGGATTCTGGGCCAGCCGCCGCCAGGCCTGATGGTTCTCCCAGGCGTGTTCATCGTGCTTGCCGCGACCTTCGTGCTTCAGGGGTGGCTCAATCTGCCCGTCCGAAAGGCCGGTTGACGGCAACGCGAAGCCATGGACAGGCTTGGTACGATCAGGCATGCTCGCTCAAATAACTGCGCATTCGTGTGGAATATCATTCTCGAATGAACGGCTTAGATCTCAATAGGCCGGGAGAAGATTCAAAACAACAGGAGGTCAGGAATATGCGAAGACTGATGGGGGCGGCGTTGATTGCCGCACTGGCGTGGACGACTCCGGCCGTGGCCGAAACGCCGAGAGATACACTCGTGATGGCCCATACCATCGACGATATCATCACACTGGATCCCGCCGAGATTTTCGAGTTTTCCGGTGCGGAATACGCCGGCAACACCTACGACCGCTTGATCGGGTATGAGGTTGACGATGTCTCCAAGATCTACGGTGTGGTTGCCGAGAGCTGGGACATTTCCGAAGACGGCAAGACCTATACCTTCAAGATCCGTGACGGTATTACCTTTGTTTCCGGCAATCCGCTGACCGCGGAGGACGCTGCGTTCTCTCTCCAGCGTGCGATCATTCTGGATAAGTCGCCAGCCTTCATTCTGACCCAGTTCGGGTTTACGCCGGAGAACGTGAAAGACAAGATTCGCGCGGACGGCAACACCCTGACCATCGAGACCGATCAGGCCTATGCGCCTACGTTCTTGCTCTATTGCCTGACAGCGACGATCAGCTCGGTCGTCGACAAAAAAGAAGTCATGGCGAACGAGCAGGACGGCGATATGGGGCACAAGTGGCTGCGCACCAACTATGCAGGCTCCAGCGCCTTTAAGCTGCGCCAGTGGAAAGCCAACGAAGTTCTGGTGCTCGATCGCAACGACGACTATTGGGGTGAGAAACCCGCCATGAAGCGGGTCGTGATCCGCCACATTGCCGAACCCGCCACCCAGCGCCTGCTGCTTGAAAAAGGCGACATCGACATTGCGCGCAAGCTCGGCGCCGATCAGCTCGCGGGTCTTGAGGGCAACGCCGATATCCGTGTCCGTCAGGGCGAGAAGGGCGCTGTCTACTACCTGGGCCTCAATCAGAAAAACAAGTTCCTGCAGAAATCGCAGGTCCGCCAGGCTCTGAAATATCTGGTCGACTACAAAGGCATCGAGCAGACCATCATGAAGGGTAAGGCGACTGTCCATCAGGCTTTCCTGCCCAAGGGCTTCCTCGGTGCACTGACCGAAACACCTTTCAGTCTCGACGTTGAAAAGGCCAAGAGCCTTTTGGCGGAGGCCGGTCTTGCGGATGGCTTCACCGTGACCATGGATACGCGCAACACCGCCGAAATCACCGAAATGGCGCAGTCAATTCAGTCGACCTTTGCCCAGGCCGGAATCACGCTTGAAATCATTCCTGGCGACGGCAAGCAGACGCTGACCAAATACCGTGCCCGTAACCACGATATCTACATCGGCCGTTGGGGACCGGATTATCAGGATCCGCACACAAATGCCGATACTTTCGCCCGGAACCCGGATAACGCCGATGACGCCAAGTCCAAACCCCTGGCGTGGCGGAATTCCTGGGAGATCCCCGAGATGACCAAACAGGCTGACGCTGCGGTTCTGGAAGGGGATGCCGCGAAGCGTGCCGAGATGTATCTGACCCTGCAGCGTGAGCATCAGCAGACGTCGCCCTTCGTGATCATGATGCAGGAAATCGAGGTCGCGGCAGAGCGCGCCGACACCAAAGGCTTCATCATCGGTCCGGCGTTTGACGACAACCGTTACTACAAGGTGACCAAGGACTGATCAGCCTGGAAATCTCGTGACAAGTCGTTCCGATAATGCGGCGGGCGGAGAAGCGTTCCTTGCGCGCCTTCGCCTGCCGCGTCCGGTCAGGGTGGTCCTGGGGGTGGTGACAACGCTCGCGATCACCTTCCTGGGCCTTCTCGTCGTCACCTTCTTCATTGGCCGGGTCGTTCCGATCGATCCGGTGCTGGCCGCGGTCGGCGACCATGCTTCGGCGAGTGCCTATGAAAAGGCCAAGATCGAACTTGGGCTTCATTTGCCGCTCTGGCAGCAGTTTCTGCTTTACGTAAAAAACGTTGCCGTCGGTGACTTCGGCGAGTCGGTCCTGACCGCGAACCCGGTGATCGAGGATATCAAGCGCGTCTTCCCCGCCACCCTCGAACTGGCCACCATGGGCACGATTTTCGGCGTGGTTCTGGGCGTGCCGATGGGCGTTGTTGCGGCAGTCAACAAAGGGCGCTGGCAGGATCAGCTGGTTCGGGTGCTCGGCCTGCTGGGCTATTCGGTGCCGGTTTTCTGGCTGGGGCTGGTCGGTTTGCTTTTGTTCTATGCAAAGCTCGACTGGGTTGCCGGACCAGGCCGTCTCGACATCGCCTACGAATATCTGGTCGATCCCGTGACCGGTATGCTGTTGGTCGACAGTCTGATCGCCGGCGAGATCGACGTTTTCTACAATGCTCTAAGCCACATCGCCTTACCCGCCATTATTCTGGGCTACTTCAGCCTCGCCTACATCAGCCGCATGACACGCTCCTTCATGCTGGAACAGCTCAGCCAGGAATACATCATCACGGCCCGGGTCAAGGGCCTCAGCGAAACCCGTATCATCTGGCGGCATGCGCTCGGCAACGTGATGGTGCCACTGGTGACGGTGATCGCGCTTTCCTATGCCAGCCTGCTCGAAGGCTCGGTTCTGACCGAAATCGTTTTCGCCTGGCCGGGCCTGGGGCAGTATATCACCAACTCTCTTCTGCAGGCCGACATGAACGCGGTTCTGGGCGGCACGGTCGTCGTCGGTACCGTCTTTATCAGTCTCAACCTTCTGTCCGATATTCTCTATCGGCTGTTGGACCCGCGCGCCAAATGAGTGATCTTGCTTCCTCCTCCGGCTCCGGCCTCAAGGCCTGGCTGACCAGCGAAAATCCCGGGTCCCACCTGCAGGCCAGTTGCAGCCGTGCTTACTACGCCTGGCTTGATTTCGCGGCAAACCGCCTGGCGCTGTTGGGTTTGATCATTGTTGGCCTGCTGATTGCCGTGGCAGCCTTTGCGCCGCTCCTGGCAACGGCCTCGCCGATTGCGCCGGACCTGACCCAGCGTCTGCTGCCGCCCAGTGCGGATTACTGGTTCGGGACCGACGAACTGGGGCGCGATATCTATAGCCGCATCGTCTATGGCACGCGCCTCACGCTCTACGTCGTGGTGCTCGTTGCAGTGATTGCGGCGCCGGTGGGGTTGCTGGTCGGGACTTCGGCTGGGTATTTCGGCGGCTGGGTCGATAAGATTCTGATGCGGATCACCGACATCTTCCTGGCTTTTCCGCGCCTGATCCTGGCTCTGGCCTTCGTGGCGGCGCTCGGGCCGGGGATTGAGAATGCGATCTTTGCTATCGCCATCACCTCCTGGCCGCCCTACGCCCGTATCGCACGGGCGGAGACGCTCACCATTCGGCGCGCCGACTATATTGCCGCCATCCGTTTGCAGGGTGCGTCTTCCTGGCGGGTGATCTGGGGGCATGTTGTGCCGCTCTGCACCTCGTCGATCATCGTGCGGGTCACGTTGGATATGGCTGGGATCATCCTGACCGCCGCCGGTCTGGGCTTCCTCGGTCTCGGGGCGCAGCCACCGCTGCCGGAGTGGGGCGCCATGATTTCCTCTGGCCGGAAGTTCCTTCTGGACCAGTGGTGGTTGGCGTCGATCCCCGGGATCGCGATTTTTATTGTCAGTCTCGGCTTCAATTTGCTGGGCGACGGCCTGCGCGATGTTCTCGACCCGAAGAGTGGTGACTGACATGAGCGAGCCGCTGCTCTCGGTCCGGGATCTCAGTGTTTCCTTCGACACGCGCAAGGGTGTGGTCGAGGCCGTGCGTGGGGTCAGCTTCGACCTTGGCCGTGAAAAACTCGGGATCGTAGGGGAGTCCGGTTCCGGAAAGTCTCAGACGGGCCGCGCCTTGCTTCGCCTGACGCCGCCGCCCGGACGGGTCTCGGCCAAGACCATGACCTTTGACGGCATCGATCTCTTGGGCGCGCCCGACCGGCAGCTGCGCGACCTGCGGGGCGGTCGGATTTCCATGGTAATGCAGGACCCGAAGTATTCCCTCAATCCGGTGATGACCGTCGGCCGGCAGATCCGCGAGGCGTACCGCGCCCATACCAAGGTCTCTAAATCCGGCGCAAAGACCAAGTCGCTGGAGATGCTGGAGGCGGTCCGGATCCGTGACCCGGAGCGCGTATATCGGGCCTATCCCCATGAGGTTTCGGGTGGAATGGGGCAACGCATCATGATCGCTATGATGCTGATCACCGACCCCGATCTGCTGATCGCGGACGAGCCGACCTCGGCGCTCGATGTCACGGTGCAGCTTCAGGTGCTGGCGATTCTGGACGATCTGGTCAGTCAGCGCGGTATGGGCTTGATTTTCATCAGTCACGACCTGAACCTGGTGGCCTCCTTCTGTGATCGTATTCTGGTGATGTACGGCGGACAGGTAATGGAAGAGCTGGTTGCGGCCGAACTGCATAACGCGCAGCATCCCTACACGCGCGGCCTCTTGGAGTGTCTGCCGCAGGTCGACTCCCGTGATAAAGATCTGCCTGTGCTTACGCGTGATCCGGGTTGGCTCTTGTGACGATGATCGATATTCAGAACCTCAATGTCGTTTTCGGCAGCGGCGCCGACCGTGTTCATGCGGTCAAGAATGTCAGTTGCCGGATCGCGGGCGGTGAATCCTTCGGCCTTGTGGGTGAGTCCGGATCGGGGAAATCAACGGTACTGCGCGCCCTTTGTGGTCTGGCCACGGGATGGGACGGAGAGGTCACGATCGACGGCGAGGCTTTGGAGGCTGGCGCTCGGCGATCTGACGCCTTTTATAAAACCGTGCAGATGGTTTTTCAGGACCCTTATGGCTCGCTGCATCCACGCCATACGGTCAATCGTATCCTGTCGGAACCGATCGCGATCCAGGGTCTGGACAACCCCGGCTCCAGGATCGATGAAGCTTTGCAGCAGGTCGGTCTGGGTGAGGGCTTTCGCTTCCGCTTTCCCCACCAGCTTTCAGGCGGACAGCGACAGCGCGTTGCGATTGCCCGTGCGCTGATTCTGAAGCCGAAAATTCTGCTGCTGGATGAACCCACCTCGGCACTTGATGTGTCGGTTCAGGCGGAGGTGCTCAACCTGCTCATGCGTTTGCGCGAAGAGCTGTCACTGACCTTTGTGCTGGTTAGTCATGACCTCGCCGTGGTTTCGCACATCTGCGACCGCATCGCGGTCATGCGGAACGGCGAGGTGGTCGAGGAGGTCACCGCCGACGATCTTGCGCGCGGCCAACCTGCCGATCGCTATACGCGCCAACTTCTTCTGGCGAGTAAGGGCTACGATAGAGCGGCGATCGATCAGTTCGAGGATTTCGGTTGAACAGCGAAACCCTCCCTACCTGGCTTGATCGGTAGGGAGGGTCTCTCGGAGTGAGCGACCTCGGATATCCATCCGGGTCACTTCGAGAAGCGGCGTTATTTGACCTTCGCGACGCCCAGGCCGACGTCGAACTTTTCACACCAGACCCAGACTTCATTGTAGTCGGAGGGATTGATGCTGGCCGGCAGCTTGTAGACCTGCTTGCCCTTGAGCTTGTTCAGCTTGGTAAAGATCGTGCCTTTTGAATAGCCGTTATTACCGAAAGCGATTTTGGGATCCGGTGCGCCATCCAGTTCGAAATCCTCACTGAGAGTCAATGTGTAGCCGTCACCGGTTTTCACGATCTCGAAGGAGCCGGTCACGGTGTGATCGTTTGTTCCGGTAAAGTTGCCCGTAATGCCGTGCCCGTCGGCGAAGGAGGCGGTGCCGCCCAGAGTCAGGGTCGCGGTTGCAAGTAAGGCGACGGCGAGGGTGGCCCGGATGAAATGAAGGGCTTTCATGATTTTGTTCTCCTTGGTTTATCTCTTGTGGCTTGAAATCTCGAGTGCGTGCATTGAATTTTTGACTGTTCGGTCATAAATTAGTGCTGCGAACCCTGTTTGCTCTGGGTCTGAAGGGTTAAATGATGTTTTTGACCGTACAGTCAATAAGTGGATTGATCACAGATGAGTGAAGTTGTTTCAATTGGGCGCCCCCGAAAGTTCGACGAGCGGGAGGTGCTGATCGCCGTGATGGATGTCTTTTGGGAGAAAGGCTTTGAAGGTACAGCCATGAGCGATCTGGTCGAGGCGACCGGGTTGAAGAAAGGCAGCCTTTACGGCGCTTTTGGCGACAAGCGCGCGCTCTACCTGAAAGCGCTGGTCTTTTACGACGAAACCGAAGTCGCGGTTGCCGCCGATCTCCTGCGGGGCAGAAATCAGAGTGACGGCCTGTCCGCGCCAGACGCCGGCTATCAACGCATTGCCGCATTGCTCCAGGCCGTCATTGACGCGGTTGCGGTGCATGGGGATCGGCGCGGGTGCCTGCTCTGCAACGCGGCTGTCGATCAGGCGCCGTTGGACCCGGCCACCGAGCGAAGTGTGACGGCCAGCCTAGCGACACTGGAAGCCGCTTTTGTCGAGGCGATCCGGGCGATACCTGATCTGATCGCCTCCGTGGAGGAGGGGCGCCGAATTGCGCGGCACCTGCAATCCGTGTACTTCGGCATGCGGGTTCTGGCCAAAGCCGGTGCAACGGTGGAGGTTTTGCAAGATGCCAAAGCCGGCGCGTTGGCCGGGTTGTATCCCCATTCACATTGACAGAAAGTCACGGACTGAAACGAGGTTCGCATTATGACACCCATCCGGCTCCACGGCGCATCCTACAGCGTCTATACACGCATCGCCCGTCTGGTTCTGGCCGAGTGTGCGCTTTCATACGATTTCCTCGAACTGGACATTTTCGACAAGGAGAACCTGCCGGCCGGCTATCTCGAGCTGCATCCTTTCAGCAAGATACCGGTATTGGAGCATGGCGAGGTCCGCCTCTTCGAAACGGATGCCATTGCACAGTATCTTGTCGCGCTTGCGAAGCAGGAGACGTTGCTTCCTGGAGGAGCTCTCGCCCGGGCGCGTTGTCTCCAACTCATGCGCATCCTGGATAACTATGCCTATCCGAAGCTTGTTTGGGGTGTCTTTGTCGAGGAGCGGGAGCAGGGAACTTTGCCGGCGGATGCGATCGCCGAGGCCCGGCGGGTTCTTACCGTCCTGGAGGATCTTGCTGTCGGACCATATATGCACGGTGATGATCTGAGCCTGGCGGATCTCTGGGCTCTGCCAATGCTCACCTACCTAAGATTTGCGCCCAGTGGGTCCAAACTGCTCTCAAGCTGTCCGAAGCTCTCCAGGTGGCTCGAAGTGATGGTCCAGCGGCCCTCGGTTCAGGCCACGCGGTTTCCGGCCGAGCAAGAGAGCTAGCGCGCTAGGGTCCGTACTCAATTAGGTGTTTCCCTGCGTTTTCAGGTGTGATTCGATGATCCAAGTTTCCTAAGTCAGGGAGGATTGGATGGGACGGCTTTATTGGCTTTCGGATGAGGAGTGGGCGCGGATCGAGCCTTATCTGCCGCGCGGCCGGCGCGGGGCTCATCGTGTAGATGACCGCCGGGTGAT
>CANMQP010000011.1 GCA_947500035.1 uncultured Kiloniellaceae bacterium
GCGAGCTGACACCTTCCTCGCAGCTATCTGCCTGGCCGCTTCCATAACTTGGTGGATTAATTGAGTCCCGACCCTAGAGCAGATCCGGTTTAGATGGAATCGCCTGCGGCGATCCGTCGTACCGGTGAATCTGCTCTAACTATATGATGCAGAGCGGGTTCACATGCTTTTGACGGAATCCAATCGAGGGGTCGGAAAAAACATGCAATTCCCCTCTAACCGGGCGGGTTAGAGGGGTTGGAGAGACACTTGCGTTCCAGGCGATGCCGATTTGGCACCTGAAACGACCGTGGACTAAGCTTCGGCGGACTCGGGTTTTGAAGAGTCTTCACCCTCCTGAGCGCCCTCGGACTTTGCCGCGGCTTCCTTTTCAGACGCCTCCGCAAACGCTGCCATGCGCTGCTGGTAGAGACTGAGGAAATCCACCGGGTTAATGACCAGTGGCGGGAAACCGCCGTTTCGCGTTGCTTCCGCCAGGATTTGCCGGGCAAAGGGGAAAAGATGACGCGGCGCATCGACCATTACCAGATACTGAACGTCTTCCGGCTTTGTCACCTGTTCACCGATCGTAATCACACCGGCGTAATCCAACTCGACAAGAAAGGCTGTCTTATCGCCATTCATGGCCTTCGCCTGAAGATTCAATACAACCTCAAAGGTTCTTTCCTGCAGTTTGGCCGGCCGCACATCGATATCGATGCTCAGATCCGGTGAACCCTTGGCAATTTCCCCGTACACCATGGGCGCGTTCGGGTTCTCGAAGGACATGTCCTTCGTATATTGCATGTTGATGACGAGAGGTGGTTGTTCGTTTTCCTGTTCGGCCATGCCGTATACTCCTTAATCAGGGCGCTTCGCTATCATGTATCGAGGACGCAGACAAGCCGCTCGCAAAGGCTTGATAAGCTAGGTTGAGGACACCTGGGCTGCGGGTCAGAAAAGACGCCTGTCTGCGATCAAGATGCCGCCGTTGGGTCGAACGAGAGCACTTCACCATTTTTGGCTTCGTGTCCGGTCAAACCCCGGATGAAGCCCCAGTGGCTGACGACCAGAACCTCAGGCCAGTCATGGGTGCTGGCCATTCTCTTGTGAAAGCTGCGGCACCTGGCTCGAACGTCATCCTCGGTTTCCGGGTCGGACGGCCACCAGGATTCCGATAGAGCAGCGAAATCCAGATGCGGCCAGTCTTGTGACAGTACCGAGCGGGGTGTCCCGATATCACAGGAGAAGAAGGCATGCTCGCGGATCAGACTGTCGATGGTAATGGGCAGATTCAGGATACCGGCAATGATATCGGCAGTCTGCAGCGTACGTGTGTAGGGGCTGGCAATGATGCGCTTCAGGCCTTTGCCGGCGAGGCCGTGACCTGCGGATTCCGCCTGGCGCTGCCCCTCATCGGTCAGTTTGGGATCGATGATGCCCGGATCTTTCCGGGTTGCCCCGAAGATAACGTTGAATTCGGATTGACCGTGGCGAACGAGGATCATCAGTTCAATCGCCCCATTGGCGGTTTTGGATCCTCGTCGTCCGAAGCTTTTGGCTCGGAATTGTCCTTCTCAGTCATGTCCTCGAACTCCCCTTCGATAATGTCTCCCCTGCGGGAGCGGTTGGAGCTGTGCCTAGTGCCATGCGGACCGGGCCCTCCCGGCTGTTCACCTATGCCGCCTCCCGGGTGCCTTCCCATCGTGCTCGTGGTCATGGAGAGTTCAAGTCTGCGGCCAATCCAGTGCCGCAAGACATTGCGAACCTGCGGCACGAAGAGGGCAAAGCCGATTGTGTCTGTGACAAATCCGGGCGTCAGGAGAAGAGCGCCGGCAAACAGCAGACAGAGGCCGTCGAAGAGTTCCTTGGTGGGCAGAACACCCTGGTTGATCTGACTGCGCACACGTTCCAGTGCCGCAAGCCCTTGAATTCTAAGCAACCATGTTCCGATAATGGCCGTGAGAATGACAACCGCGAGCGTGTTCCACAAACCGAGCCTGTCGCCCACTTCGATGAAAACGGCGATTTCCAGCAGCGGCACGCCGATAAATGCGGCGAGTAATAGGATAGCCATACTTGCTCTTTCCTTAACTATTCCCTATTTACAATGCATTGGAGTTCGTCGTCGACCGCCTGTTTTGGACTTGCTGAAGAATCTCAGACTTTCAAGAGCTGGAGCTCGCCGCGCGACGCGGACAACTGCTGAACGGGATTGTTTTTTCTCAGGGTGGTTTCCAGTTTGGTTTGTTCCGACGCGGTTCGTCACGCTTAAAAGCGCGCCGCGGAACTTTTGGTTGGATATATGGGCAACGGATTCGGTCTAGACATCATTCTGCTCGCGGCGCTCGCGATTTTCTGCGTGGTGCGCCTGCGCAATGCGCTGGGCAAACGCACGGGACATGAAGAGCCGCCTAAATACGACCCCTTCAATCAGGATCAGGGCGACGATAAGGTTGTTCAGCTTCCCAACCGTTCACGCGATGACAGATCATCGGGGGGTACACCTGATATTGAAGATGTCGTGCCCGATATCGAAGCCTGGGATCAGACGGACGATACTTCCAAGGATGAAGCGGGTTCGACCGCGCCGGGTATCCGGGCCATTAAACGTGCCGATCCGAGCTTCGACGAAAAGTCCTTTGAGGGCGGGGCGTCTGCTGCTTTCGAGATGATTGTGGGGGCCTTCGCGCAAGGCGATACAGATGCGCTGCGGCCGCTTCTGGCGAACGATGTCTACAATGATTTCGCTGGCGCGATCGAAAACCGCGAAAAACAAAACCAGACGCTCGAAACGACACTGATCGGCATTGAAAAATCCGAAATCATCGAGGCCGAGCTCCAGGGCCGAACGGCTTTTGTCACGCTCAAGTTTGTCTCGGACCAGGTCAATGTGACCCGCGATGCCAATGGGGAAACAGTCGAGGGAGACCCCAATCACGTGACTAAGATCACGGACATTTGGACCTTTGCCAGGAACACGAGCAGTCGTGATCCGAACTGGGCATTGGTTGCGACCCGAAGCCCCAATTGAGTTTTACCGGGGGCGCGGGCTTGGTGGAGCAATGAAGGCGTTGTCTGAACTGCGCGCCCAGGGCGCCGATAGAAGATCCAATTCCTCCCTGACATCACTAAAATCCGGCATTCTATCCATGAAACCCTCCTGTTTTGGGGTCCGTGGCACTGTGGCAGGCCTTCTGGTGCTGGCCTTGGCGGCCTGTGAGCCACGTGCTCCGGAAGAGCCGCCGAAGGCCACGCCGGAACCGCCTCAGTTCCTCTTGGAAACCTCGACCTACGATCAGTTACCGGGTTGGCGTGAAGATAAGGTCGCCGAAGCGCTTCCAGCTCTCATTCGCTCCTGCGACAGGCTGCTGCGCGCTCCGGATGACCGTCAGGTGGGGCGTGGGGCTGTGGGCGGAACGGTGGTGGACTGGCGGGCACCCTGTGCTGCGATTGCTGACTTCTCCGGGTCTGGTTCTGATTCGGGTGACGACGCCTTCCGCAGTCTTGTCGAGCAGCTCTTTGTGCCTTTTAAGGTCATGTACGGAGACAAGGACACCGGCCTCTTCACTGGCTACTACGAAGCGGAGTTGCGCGGTGCACTCTTTCCGGGCGGCGGCTACGACACACCTCTCTACAAGCGCCCCAATGACCTTGTGACGGTCGATCTGCGTCATTTCGACGAGGATCTGACCGGCAAGAGAGTTGCCGGACGTGTTCAGGACGGCCGGCTGGTTCCCTATCACGCCCGTGACGAAATCGACAACGGTGTGATCGACGGCGCCAATCTGGAGCTCCTCTGGGCCGCGGACCCGATCGACGTCTTTTTCCTGCACATTCAGGGCTCGGGAAAGGTGCTTTTGCCGGATGGCTCGACGATGCGTGTCGGTTTTGATGGTTCTAATGGCTTGCCCTTTGTTGCGATCGGGCGCTTGCTGATCGACGAAGGATACGTGTCCCGGGCCAATGCCTCCATGCAGTGGATCCGCCAGTGGCTGCGCAACAATCCGGATCAGGCGACCGAGCTGATGCAGCGCAACCCGCGCTATATATTTTTCCGAAAGATCGAGGGTGAGGGTCCGATTGGCGCCCAGGGCGTCGCCCTTACACCCCGGCGCAGTCTTGCGGTCGACCCCTCCTTCATGCCGCTCGGTGCCCCGGTTTTTCTGGATACGACCTGGCCCGGGAGTTCGGCTTCAAACCCCAGGCCTCTGCGGCGCCTGATGGTGGCACAGGACACCGGAAGTGCCATCAAGGGGGCTGTGCGGGGCGATTTCTTCTGGGGTGCCGGTGATCCGGCACTGGCAGAGGCAGGCCGAATGAAACAGCGCGGCAGCTATTATCTTTTGCTGCCCAGGGCGGTTGCCGCGCGGCGTGCCGCCGGGAGCTGACCGCTCGCCCACGGCCTTAAAACGAAGATCCTAAAACACCGTGACGACGCGTCTGCAAAAGTGGTATTACCACTTTTGTCAGCGAGCGATTGTGCCCCATGCCTCTTAACAAAAAGGGAGCGTTGCTGCGGGAGTCTGATCGCTCTACCTTGAAACACTGCAAAGCGTGAAAAAGCCTCACTTCACAGAACAAGAGGATCGCGCGAGCGCTGGAGCGCAAGCAGGCCGGCCTTTGCCGACGATTGTCAGCTTGTCAGGGAGGATTTGAACAGCATGTCGAAGCCCGAACCGCGCGTCGGTTTATTCGTGACCTGTCTGGTGGACCTTTTCCGGCCGAGCGTCGGTTTTGCCGCGGTCAAGCTTCTCGAAGCGGCGGGTTGCCGGGTCGAGGTTCCTGAACTGCAGACCTGTTGCGGACAGCCGGCTTACAATTCCGGCGACAAGGCCGATACCCGCGCAATTGCGCTTCAGGTCATCGAGGCTTTTAGAGACTTTGACTATGTGGTCGCGCCTTCGGGCTCTTGCGCCGCCATGATCAAAAAGCACTATCCGGAGCTTTTCGAAAAGGAACCTGAGCAGTTGGCGAAGGCCGAGGAACTCTCCGCGCGGACCTTCGAGCTGATCTCCTTTTTGACCGACGTGATGCAGCTCTCCGATGTTGAGGCGGCCTTCCCACAGACGGTCACCTACCATGATTCCTGTTCCGGCCTGCGCGAACTGGGCGTCCGGGATCAGCCCCGGAAGTTGCTCTCGAGCGTTAACGCTCTATCTCTTGTTGAGTTGTCGGATGCGGATATCTGCTGTGGCTTCGGTGGCACCTTTTGCGTCAAATATCCTGATATTTCCAACATCATGGTCACCAGCAAGACAGGGAGTATCGAGTCCACCGGCGCGCAGACTCTGCTTGCAGGTGACCTGGGCTGCCTGATGAACATGGCCGGCAAGCTGCAGCGCAGCGGATCGGACATCCAAGTCCGGCATGTCGCCGAGGTTTTGGCCGATATGACAGATACGCCGGCGATTGGTGCAGCGGAAGGTGATACCCGGAATGGAGGGAACTGAAGGCGATGCAATCAAGATCCCATAGCTTCAAGGAAAACGCCCGCGAGGCGATCGCCGATCCCAACATTCAGGCCGCCATGGCGAAGATGAAGGTGGGCTTTACCGGGAAGCGTCTGGCTGCCGCCGCCCGGCTTCCGGAATTCGAAGCCCTGCGCGACGCGGCCCGCGACATCAAGAATCACAGCCTCGCCAACCTGGATTTCTATCTCGAACGCTACGAAGCCAAGGTGCTCGAGACAGGCGGCCAGGTGCATTGGGCACCGACCGCGGCAGACGCCCGCAAGGCGATCCTGGACATTTGCGAGCGTGCCGGTGCGAAGACGGTAACCAAGGGCAAGTCCATGATTTCGGAGGAAATTGCTCTCAACGACCACCTCGAAGAAGCCGGCATGACCGTGGTCGAGACCGACCTGGGCGAGTACATCATCCAGCTCCGTAAGGAACCGCCCAGTCATATCATCGCCCCTGCCGTCCACGTCAGTAAGGAGCAGGTCGAAGCGGACTTCCGGGCACAGCATCAGCATCTTCCGGCCGAGCGTTCCCTGAGCGAGCCGACCGATCTGGTGAACGAAGCCCGGCAGATCCTGCGCCAGCGCTATCTGGATGCGGACGTCGGAATCACGGGTGCAAACTTCCTGATTGCCGAAACGGGAACCTCAATCATCGTCACCAATGAGGGCAACGGCGATCTGACCCAGTCTTTGCCCAAGATTCACATCGTGATCGCCAGCATCGAGAAGGTCGTTCCAAACCTGGAGGATGCCTCAACGATCCTGCGGGTTCTGGCCCGTTCGGCCACCGGGCAGGAGTTTTCCGCCTACACCACCCTCTCAACCGGCCCGCGCCGCGCCGAGGATCCCGACGGTCCGGAGGAATACCACGTTATCCTGCTCGACAATGGCCGTTCCTCCATGCTCGGCAGCGAGTTCCAGGATATGCTGCGCTGTATCCGCTGCGGCGCCTGCATGAACCACTGCCCGGTCTACCACGCTGTTGGCGGCCATTCCTATGGCTGGGTCTACCCAGGTCCAATGGGGGCTGTCCTGACACCGAACCTGATCGGGGTTGAGGAGGCCGGGCATCTGCCCAATGCCTCGACCTTCTGCGGACGTTGCGAGAGTGTCTGTCCGGTGCGCATTCCCCTGCCCAAAATGATGCGGCATTGGCGCGAACGGGAGTTCGAGCGGCATCTGACCCCGAAATCCGTCCGCCACGGCCTTGGTGTCTGGGCCTTTATGGCCCGCCGCCCTGCCCTCTATCACCGTCTGACCGGTCTTGGCATCAGGGCGCTCGCGGCGTTGGGCCGTCGGCGGGGGCGCTTCACATCCCTGCCGCTTGCGGGTGGCTGGACCAAATACCGCGATTTGCCCGCGCCTCAGGGGAAGACCTTTCAGCAGCTTTGGGCCGAGAAACAGAAAAACGGGAGGGCCGCAAAATGACGACGGCCCGCGAGCAGATTCTGGGGGCGGTGAAGCAGTCCCTGAAGAAAAACAATCCGTCCGGCGATCGTCCTGACGAACTGGCGCAGCGCCTGTCGGACCCCAAAGCCAATTTGATTCCCGAGCGCTCACGCCTGCCCCACCCGGCTCAGGTCGACTTGATGGAATCCATGCTGATCGAGCTTTCCGCCACGGTGAAGCGCATTAGTTCCCTGGATGAGGTTCCCGACGAAGTGGTGACCTACCTCAAAACGCGAAATCTCCCTCAGGAGGTCCGGCTGGCCCCTTCCAAGGAGCTGCAGGCCCTGGCGTGGGATGATCAGAGCCTGCTGAAAGTCTCCTGCGGCCCGGCGCGCGAACCGGATCAGGTTTCGGTAACCGGTGCTTTTGCTGCTGTTGCTGAAACCGGAACCCTGATGCTCCACTCAGGACCCGAGGGACCCACGACCCTGAATTTTCTTCCGGAAAACCATATTGTTGTGCTGCGGTCTTCTCAGGTGGTCGGCGCCTATGAAGAGGGTTGGGCCAGACTGCGCAAGGCCTTCGGCAATGGCACCATGCCCCGCACGCTCAACATGATCTCCGGCCCTTCGAGGACCGGTGATATTGAGCAGAAGATTGAATTGGGCGCGCATGGACCGCGGCGTCTGCATGTGATCATCGTCGAGGATGGTCACGCAGAGACTGGTGACAGCGCAGGCTGAAGCGGCTATTGGAGGGTACGCCGCGTCGACGCGGCCCAAAACCCCACGCAAGGCTCGCCTCAAGCAAGATGAACGATCGGCGGAAACCTAAAGCGAAGCGGCCCGGCGGCCTGTCTGCGGAGGACCGAGACCTCTGGCGCCACGTCAATCGCGAGACCGTCCCTCTCAAGGGGCGTGACTTCGGGGCCGGCGCTTTTGCGGAGATGATGCGTGGCGACGAGGAAGCTCTGTCCCGGAAGCGGAGCGAAAAATCCAAGCCCAGCAAACCGCAACCATCCCCGCAACTCCCCCTGCGCGCACAAAACACCCCCGCCCCGTACCACGGGCGCGCGGAGCTTCTGGCCCATGGTTCCACGGCAGGTTTGGACCGGCGAAATGCCGAACGTCTCAAGCGCGGCAAGATGACCATCGAGGCCACCCTTGATCTCCACGGCATGACCCAGGCTCAGGCTCATGGCGCCCTCAACCGCTTTGTTCAGCGCTCGGAAGCCGCAGGACTGCGCTGCATTCTGGTCATCACCGGTAAGGGGATCGCCAAGGAATCCGGCGGCGTGCTGCGAAACCAGGTGCCGAACTGGCTGAACGAACCGGGCAACCGGGAGCGTATCATCGCCTTTAACTATGCTCAGCAAAGTCACGGCGGGACCGGGGCGCTTTACGTGTTGCTGAAACGCCGGCGGGACGGAAAGCGAAAGTAAATCCGGTGGAGGCCGTCTTTACGGAACCTTGATTCAAAAGGATAAATCTCGCTATAAACCAGGATTAAGTTAATGGACCTAGAGGCTTCCTGTGACCCCCTTTGGCGAAAAACTCCGGGCATTGCGGGCAGAGCGCGGCTTGAGCCTTAAGCAAATGGCTGAGGGCCTCGGCGTTTCGTCCGCTTATCTCTCGGCTGTCGAGCATGGCCACCGCAGCCGGCCGAACCGCCGCTTCGTTCACAGGGTGTGTCAGTATCTCAATATCATCTGGGACGACGCCGAGGAGCTCCAGAGCCTGGCTAACCTCTCCCACCCCCGCGTCACGGTCGATACGGCCGGGCTATCCCCACAGGCAACCGTTCTCGCAAACCGTTTGTCTGACGAGATCAGCCGTTACGATAGCGAAACGATTGATCGCCTGCTCGCCGTGATGGACGATGCCGCTTCCTCTTGAGCGGTGTTCGATCTGCCCTTCTATGGCGAATTGCGTTTTTCTTGAATCGGCGCATCTCAAAATCTGCGTTCAAGATCAGCAATTTGCTGATCGAGAGACAGCGAATTTTCTGTCTGTTTCAACGCAAATTGCTTTAGATCAGATCAAGTCTAGGTGGAATCGCTGACAGCGATCACTCGACCTTGTGAATTTGATCTAACTATATGATCCGGTCTAGAGGATAAACTTCGAAAGATCAGTGTTCTTGGCCAGTTCCGAGACTTTTTCGCGGACATATTCGGCGGTGATGGTGATGGTTTCCCCGCCCCGGTCGGTCGCGGTGAAAGAGATCTCATCGAGCAACTTTTCCAACACCGTGTGCAGACGCCGCGCGCCGATATTCTCGACCGTGCTGTTGATTTCCGCCGCCAGGTCTGCCAATTCGTCGATCGCCGGATCCTCGAACTCCAGGGTGACATCTTCCGTGCCGATCAAGGCCTTATACTGAATGATCAGGCTGTTTTCGGGCTCTGTCAGGATTAGCTTGAAGTCATCGCGGGTCAGCGGGTTCAGCTCGACACGGATCGGCAGACGGCCCTGAAGCTCGGGCAGCATGTCTGAGGGTTTGGAGAGGTGGAACGCGCCGGAGGCCACGAAAAGAATGTGGTCGGTTTTCACCGCGCCGTGCTTGGTAGCAACGGTTGTCCCTTCGATCAAAGGCAGCAGATCGCGCTGAACGCCTTCCCGGCTGACATCGGCGCCGGCCCGCTCTGAGCGGGCCGTAATCTTATCGATCTCGTCCAGGAAGACGATACCGTGCTGCTCGACACTGTTGACCGCGTCCGAAACAACGGATTCTTCATCCAGCAGCTTGTCGCTCTCTTCGGCGATCAGAATGTCATAGCTCTCCGACACCTTCATCCGGCGCTTCTTGGTGCGTCCGCCCATGGCTTTGCCGAAGATGTCATTGAGGTTGAGCATGCCCATGCTCGCGCCCGGCATCCCGGGAATATCCATGGTCGGCAGCTGCATCCCGCCGGTATCCGCGACGTCGACTTCGATCTCTTTTTCGTCGAGATCGCCCTCCCGCAGCATTTTGCGAAACTTCGCCCGGGTATCCGCGCTCGCATTTTCGCCGACCAGGGCGTTCAAAACCCGCTCTTCCGCATGGAGTTCCGCCTGGGCCTTCACCTCGGCGCGCAGCTTTTCACGGGTGGTGTGGATCGAGACCTCGACGAGATCGCGGATGATCTGCTCCACGTCGCGCCCGACATAGCCGACTTCGGTGAATTTGGTGGCTTCCACCTTCAGGAAAGGGGCCTGGGCCAGTTTCGCCAGTCGGCGGGCGATTTCCGTCTTACCAACGCCGGTCGGACCGATCATGAGGATGTTCTTGGGCAGCACTTCCTCGCGCAGTTCCGGGGACAGCTGCTGACGGCGCCAGCGATTGCGCAGGGCGATCGCCACGGCCCGCTTTGCGTCGTTTTGACCGACGATATAGCGGTCGAGCTCAGAGACGATCTCGCGCGGCGAGAACGCGCTGACGTGGGATTGGGAAGACTTGGTGCTGCTCATTTTAGCTTGGCCTTAAAGGGGCTGAGATTCACTGATCGGGTACTGTTGATCACGCCGCGCGGTCCGCGCGGCGCCGTTTCCGTCATTTCGATGGCGGGCTTTTGGAGGACAGACTCTCGAGCAGGATGTTGTTGTTGGTGTATATGCAGATATCCGCCGCGACCGACATGGATTTGCGCGCGATGGCCTCGGCATCGAGGCCTTCGACGTCGATCAGCGCGCGCGCGGCTGAGAGTGCATAGTTCCCGCCTGAGCCGATCCCGATCAAACCGTCTTCCGGCTCCAGCACGTCGCCGGTGCCCGTCAGCACCAGGGAGGTCTCGGAATCCGCCACCGCCATCATGGCTTCCAGACGGCGCAGATAGCGGTCCGTCCGCCAGTCCTTCGCCAACTCGACGCAGGCCCGGGTAAGTTGCCCCGGATAGCTGTCCAACTTGGCTTCCAGCCGCTCAAAGAGCGTGAAGGCGTCGGCGGTTGCGCCCGCAAAACCTGCAATCACCTGGTCTTTGCCCAGGCGCCGCAGCTTGCGGGCGTTTGATTTGATGACGGTGTTGCCCAGGCTGACCTGGCCATCACCCGCGATCACCACTTGGTCGCCCTTGCGCACGGACAAAATCGTGGTGCCTCGCCATTGAGGAATTTGACTCTGTGACATGGCAACAGAAATGGTCCAACTTCGCCGCGCGTTCAAGAAGAAGCTGCAAGATTCGCGTCGATGGCGAATGCCGGTGCCGGAAAACACGTCACGGGGCACTGCGAACGATGGGGTCAGAGCCTTTTGCTGTCTGCCCTGTGGCAAATGTCTGGCTTTTTGTCTTGGATTTCCGCTGTTCTTTATTGGCGGCGAGGGCGGCTTCCTGATAAAAGAGCCCGGCTTCCGGCCTGATTGCGCGCCCGTTCGGCCGCAACCCGACCAGGAAGCCAGGAAGGCGTATGCCACATACGCCACAAAGCACCCGATGGAAGGACAAGCCGATGCGCCAAGCGAGCGTCGAGCGAAACACGCAGGAAACCCAGATTTCCGCCACAATCAATCTTGATGGCAGTGGCGTTTACGATATTGAGACCGGCATCGGGTTCCTCGATCATATGCTCGAACAGCTCTCGCGCCACAGCTTGATCGACATCACGCTGCGGGCGAAGGGCGACCTGCACATCGACTTCCATCACACGACAGAAGACACCGGGATTGCGCTGGGTCAGGCCTTTTCAAAGGCTCTGGGCGACCGAAAAGGCATTTGGCGCTATGGATCGGCGCTGATTCCCATGGATGAAACCCTGACCCGGGTCGCGCTCGATGCCTCGAACCGCCCTTATCTGATCTGGAAGGTCGATTTCAGCCGCGACAAGCTGGGTGAAATGGATACGGAGCTCTTTAAGGAATGGTTTCAGGCTTTTGCGCAAAATGCAGGCCTGACGCTGCACGTGGAGAACCTCTACGGCACCAACAACCACCATATCGTCGAATCGAGTTATAAAGCCCTGGCCCGCGCTCTTCGCGAGGCGATCGCAATCGATCCGCGCAAGGCCGATGCGGTTCCGTCCACCAAGGGCAGCCTCTAGGTCACGGCTCTTTTGGCGCATCAGTCGTACGTTTACCGTGCAGCCGTATTTTCCGGGCGCTCAGTCTGCCGAGAGCTTTGGCCTATTGGAGCCCGCCTTTTCTTTGGGAGAGTTATTCGATCATGACCGTTGCCCTCATCGACTACGGCTCGGGCAATTTGCACTCCGCGGCGAAAGCCCTGGAGCGCGCGGCCTTCGAGGCTGGTCTTTCCACCAGAATTACCGTGACTTCGGATCCGGAAGTCGTGCGCCTCGCCGACCGGATCGTGCTTCCTGGTGTCGGGGCGTTCGCCGATTGCCGCAAAGGCCTGGGGGCGCTTCCGGGGATGGTGGATACCCTGGAAGAGCGGGTCATTCGCGCCGCAAGGCCTTTCCTGGGCATCTGCGTCGGAATGCAGCTGATGGCGAGCGTCGGGCGCGAGCACGGGGATTGCGAGGGTCTTGGCTGGATTCCGGGCGAAGTCGTTGCGATGACGCCCACAGACGCCGCACTCAAGGTGCCTCACATGGGCTGGAACCAACTTGAATTTACCGACCGGAAGCATCCTGTGCTGGCGGGAATGGGGCAACATCCCCATGTGTACTTCGTTCATAGTTACCATCTGGTACCCAACGCGCAGGATCAGGTGCTCGCGACCGTTGACTACGGTGGGCGAGTGACCGCTGTGGTTGGTCGCGACAATCTGGTCGGTACTCAGTTTCATCCCGAAAAAAGCCAGACAGCCGGTTTACAGCTGCTGGGAAACTTTTTGAAATGGACCCCATAATGTCAGTGTCCGGTATCAATTCCCAAACGAACAAAGGGCGCCCGCCAAGCGCAGTGGTTGATCGTCTCGAAGGCTTTGAGGGCCCCGATATGCACGATCTCTGCGATGCGGCCGAGGCTGCAATTCTGGATGGCGGCGGCTTTGGCTGGCTGACGCCGCCTCCCCGTCATGTCATGGAGACATATTGGCGCGGTGTTCTGCTGGTTCCCGAGCGGCAGCTTTTCGTCGCCCGCCTGGATGGGACCATTGCCGGGTCAGCTCAACTTGTGCGCCCACCCCGCAACAATGAAGCGCAGGGTTTTGGGGGACAACTGACGACCTTCTTCCTTGCGCCCTGGGCACGCGGGCACGGTTTGGCGCGCATGATGGTCGAACGGACCGAGACGGCGGCGCGGGACAGCGGGCTGAAGGTCCTCAACCTGGATGTGCGGGCAACTCAGGATCGGGCCATTCAGATCTACGACCAGCTTGGTTTCCGCCGTTGGGGCGAGCATCCCCAATACGCGCAGGTCGACGGTGAGTGGGTCACCGGTTACTTTTACACCAAAGACCTTACGGGCAATCTGTAAGCTTCCAGCCGAAGCAATCAGCGCGCCGCGCGATGCAAGGGCGCACCATTCGGAACCCCCACGGACCCCAGAGACCCCACGGATCCAAGAGAAAAGCGCGAGACTATGATCATATTTCCGGCGATTGATTTGAAGGACGGCGCGGCTGTCCGTTTGCGCCAGGGCGAAATGGACACTGCAACCGTTTTCAACAGTGATCCTGCCGACCAGGCACGCCTGTTTCGCGCGGCAGGCTTCGAATGGCTTCATGTCGTGGACTTGAACGGTGCGTTTGAGGGACATCCGGTCAATCGCGAGACTGTTGCCGCGATCGTCGCTTCGGTTGACCTCAAAATCCAGCTCGGGGGCGGTATTCGCGACCTGAAGACGATTGAAAACTGGTTATCTGCCGGAATTGAGCGGGTCATCCTTGGGACAGCTGCGGTGAAAGACCCCGATCTCGTTAAAGAAGCTTGCAGGAACTTCCCCGGTAAAGTGGTGGTTGGCATAGATGCGCGTGGACGCCACGTTGCGGTCGAGGGCTGGGCCGAGGTGAGCGAGATGGAGGCTACGGACCTGGCCCGCAGTTTCGAGGACGCCGGTGTGGCCGCGATCATTTACACGGATATCGACCGGGACGGACTGCTCCAGGGTGCCAATGTTCCGGCAACCGCGGCTCTGGCCGAAGCGATCTCGATTCCCGTGATTGCCTCCGGTGGGGTGGCGTCGCTCGACGATATCGCGGCTCTGAAAGCGGTCGAGGAGAGTGGCATCGAGGGCGTTATCTGTGGCCGTGCGCTCTATGATGGCCGGATCAATCCGGCGGCGGCGCTGGCATTGAGCGCTATACCGAGCAGCACTGCGGCGGGCTGAGGGAAAGCTTATGTTGAAAGCGCGCGTCATCCCCTGCCTTGATGTAAAAGACGGCCGGGTGGTCAAAGGGGTGAATTTCGTCGGCCTGCGTGATGCCGGCGACCCGGTCGAACAGGCGCGGGTATACGATGCCGCTGGCGCCGACGAACTCTGTTTTCTCGACATCACTGCCAGTCACGAGAAGCGTGATACCATGCTCGATGTGGTATCGCGCACCGCAGAAGCCTGTTTCATGCCCCTGACCGTTGGCGGCGGTGTCCGGGAAATCGAGGATATCCGCCGGCTTTTGCTGGCCGGTTCGGACAAGGTTTCGATCAATACCGCGGCAGTGCACAATCCCGATTTCGTGCGTGAAGCTGCGGAAAAATTCGGATCCCAGTGCGTGGTTGTTGCGGTTGATGCAAAGCAGGTCTCCGAGACCCGTTTCGAGATTTTCACTCATGGGGGCCGGGAAGCGACCGGGATCGATGCAGTTTCCTGGTCACAACGGATGGCTGAATACGGCGCCGGCGAGATTCTTCTCACTTCCATGGACCGTGACGGCACCAAACAGGGCTACAACATCGCCCTGACGCGCGCTGTGGCTGACGCTGTGCCGGTTCCGGTGATTGCCTCCGGCGGTGTCGGGACACTCGACCACTTAAGCGCCGGCGTACGAGATGGCCACGCGAGCGCCGTCTTGGCCGCCTCAATATTTCACTTTGGTGAATTCTCGATAGCAGAAGCCAAAGCCTATATGGAAAAGGACGGTATTCCGGTACGCTTGTCCAACGGGCTCTAGCTTCAAATCGCTTCGTCGGCCCTTGCCGCGCAGGTTTTGAAAACGGTTGCAATTCGCGGGGCCGCGGTCTAGCTAGCCCGGGTTACTTATATCCGACTGCGTTTTTTGCGGTCATGAAAGTGCGCGTTCCGTCCGATGAGCACGGGTAAACTGACGCGGTTTGCAGAGAGCAGATGAGAGATAAAAGATGACTGACCTTGAACTGGACGGGCGTGTTTTGGACCACCTTTTTGAGGTCATTGAGAGCCGCCGGGACGATGATCCGGAGACTTCCCACACCGCGAAGCTTTTCAATAAGGGCGTTCTCAAAATTGCCCAGAAAGTCGGTGAAGAGGCGACGGAGACTGTGATCGAGGGGGTCGCTGGCAGCCGGGAGCAATTGGCCGATGAGTCTGCCGATCTTCTCTATCATCTCCTGGTGCTCTGGGCGTCCAGGGGTTTGACGCCCAACGATATCTGGCGGCAACTCGAAGGACGCAAGGGGATTTCCGGCATCGCCGAAAAAGCGGCACGGGGTGTTGCCCTAGAGGGTTGATCCTCCTTGTTGAAAATGTTGTAGACTGACGCCACTTGCTGGCACACCTAACCGCTGCGGCGCGCTGATAAGCGAAGAAAACCGGGGAAAACATGGCCTACGACGACAGTAACATCTTTGCGAAGATCCTGCGCGGCGAGATTCCCTGCGACAAAGTCTACGAAGATGAATACGCCCTGGCGTTCAGGGACATCAACCCGCAGACCCCGACTCATGTTCTGGTGATCCCAAAAGGCGCTTACGTGTCCTTCGATGATTTTTCTGAGCAGGCTTCCGGCGAGGAAATCGTTGGATTCGTGCGGGCTGCAGGGAAAATCGCTCGGGATCTGGGCCTGGTTGCGCCGGGCTATCGGGCTCTCGCGAACCACGGGGCCGATGCGCATCAGGAGGTGCCGCATTTTCACCTGCACCTCTTCGGCGGCAAGGACCTCGGCCGTATGATCAAACCGATGGAAAAGTAAGCGTCGCCCCGCGTCCTCTTTTCTGCGGTGCCGTCGGCCGATGTGTTAACGTGCCTGGGTAAGGGGCTACTGTTTTAACGGCTTATAACAGGGTCGTTCTTCTGGCGGGGAATTGGCCGCTGCGGGCCGGGATGACCGGGAAACTCTGAGGGGGAGAGCAAAATGGACAGATTGCAAGCGATCGCTGAAGAGGCCACGCAAGGCATCAATGGGCTTCTGGAAACACCCTTGACGCCGGATCAGACCAAACGTGTCGAGACGATCGTGGAACGGGCTGTGATCAAGGCTCTGCTTGAGGGGCAACACCGTGCCGTCGATGCCGCGCTGCAGGCACCGGAAGCCGACCAGGATGTTGCGCACAAAATCGCGACCGCGATCCGGCAAAAGAACGATGCATTGATCGCCAATCTTTCGAGCTTACGCTAGAGCAGATCAAGTGTAGATGGAATCGCCGAAGGCGATTTATCGAGCTCGTGAGTCTGATCTAACTCTCAGATTCAGAACGGATCCACATGTTTTGACAAAACCTCAAAGTGGTTCCGTCAAAACATGATCCGGTTTAGTGGTTGGGTAAGCGGACATCTGCGGAGTGTTTTCTGGTCGCAATGTGCGCTGCAACACCTCTTTCGGGCTGGGTGGCGCTGGATCGTTGTCGCTTCAGTTATCCAGACATGAATACAATTAAATCAATGAAATGACCTGCAGCTGACGCATGGCTTCGTTGCGTTTTCTGATATTTATGAAGCGGCATGAGATCTCTATATTTTGTGCATCGCAGCAAATCATAAGCGCGCTGTGTTCATGGAGATCACATTATGAAAAAGCTCTTCCCCGCCGTCGTAAGCCGTTTACTTGCCGCTATGTCGTTCTTTGAGAACGTCGGCGCAGCGACGCGTATTTCGAACGACATTGTGCGTGGTCGACGCCCCCAGGACTTTGATATGAAGGCCTTGGGTATTTCGGATGCCTACAAGGCATATCGCGCCGTTTAACGCCTGCCTTTCGGATCAAAGTTCTCTGCCCGGCGGGAGCCGCCGGTAGGAGAGAGCTTCTGCAATATGCGGTCGGCGCAGCTCCGCGCTGCCATCCAGGTCCGCAAGCGTTCGCGCGACACGTAATACACGATGATAACCCCGGCCTGTGAGCCTCAGGCGCTCAGCTGCCTGAAGCAAAAGCTGTTGTCCTTCTGAATCTGGCGTGGCGATTTCTTCCAGGAGCTTGCCGTCAACCTCCGCATTGCTTCGGGGCCTCTTTTCCTCGGGTTGGCAGGCATAACGCTCCCGTTGAACACGGCGCGCTCCGGCAACACGCTGAGCCACTGCCTCTGATCCTTCGCTGGGCGGTGGCAGGCTCAGGTCCTGCATCTTCACAGCCGGCACATCCATATAGATGTCCATTCGGTCGTAGAGAGGTCCTGAGATTTTCGCCTGATAGTCGGCCGCGCAGCGCGGTGCGCGGCCGCAGGCCGCTGACGGATCGCCGAAATACCCGCAGCGGCAGGGATTCATCGCCGCGACCAATTGCACGCGTGCGGGATAGGTGACGTGGGCATTTGCACGCGCAATGGCGACGCGACCGGTTTCGAGAGGTTGACGCAGAGCCTCGAGCGTTGCCCGACTGAATTCCGGGAGTTCGTCGAGGAACAGAATGCCCAAATGAGCCAGAGAGATTTCACCTGGTTTGGCCTTCAACCCGCCCCCGGCCAGCGCAGGTAGAGACGCAGAGTGGTGCGGATCCCGAAAGGGCCGTCTGCGCAAAAGTTCTCCGCCTTCCAATGTCCCGGCGACCGAGTGAATAAGGCTTATCTCCAGCGCTTCTGCCGGTTCCAACGGCGGCAGGATACCTGGCAGCCGCTGTGCCAGCATCGATTTCCCGGCGCCTGGCGGCCCCACCATCAAAAGGTTATGGCCGCCCGCCGCGGCGACTTCCAATGCACGTTTCGCGGCGTTCTGGCCCTTGATGTCCCGCAGATCCAAGTCCTGGTTATCTGAGCTGTTGATGGCAGGGTCAGGGGCGCTCAGCACCTGGGCACCTTTGACGTGGTTGATCAGACTCAAAAGGCTTGGCGGCGCCAGAACTTCAATAGCTTCCGCCCAGGCCGCCTCGCCCCCCTGTTCTTGCGGACAAATCAAGCCCAATGAGCGCGCCGATGCGTCCAGCGCGGCTGCCAGAACACCGCTTACGGGCATAATGCGTCCGTCGAGCGCCAGCTCGCCCAGGACGGAGTACTCCAGCATCTCGTCGCCCGGCAACACGTTCATGGCAACCAGGAGGCCCAGTGCGATCGGCAGATCGAAATGGCTGCCCTCTTTTGAGAGGTCTGCGGGGGCCAGATTGACCACAATGCGTTTAGGCGGCAAGGACAGTCCCATGGCTGTCAAGGCGGCACGCACGCGATCGCGGCTCTCGGCAACGGCTTTATCAGGAAGTCCGACAATTGAGAAAGCCGGTAAGCCCGAAGCCATCTGGACCTGCACGTCGACCTTCACCACCTCGACGCCCGCAAAGGCGACGGTATTTATTCTTGCGACCATGGAACGCCGTTTCACACGTGAAAGTAGTCTCCCGGGTATCGCAGTCCAGTGGCTCATTGTCAAACGTACGTGTGGAGTCAAAAGGCGTACAGAAGCGCAAACGGCTAGATTCACTTTGCGAGAGTTGTTTCGCCAAGTCCGGAATAGTTCACTGATTGGAGAGCACCGTTTCGTGCCAACCTGAAAAGCCAAGTCCGGATAACAAGCTCGCGCTGCAGAGTGCCGTGCACAAAAAAAGCCTGGATTCCTCCGGCAGGATTGAGTCGAAAACACGTGCGTTGCCGCATCTGCAATTGTATTCGATAGGAACAGCGATTTTTACGGCACAGTAAAAGAACTGGTAAAAAACCAACTAGTCGGTTACTTAATGGTTATGGAATCCCGAAAAGAACAAACGCATCGGCGCATCGTGGAAGCGGCTGCCGAACTCTTCGAATTGCAGAGCTATCAGGCTGTGAACGTCAATCAGATCTGTGAGCGGGCAAAGGTCAATAAAGCAACGCTTTACCAGCACTATGAGTCTAAAGAAGCCCTTGCGATCGCGACGATCGAACATCACTTCGAGCGCCAGAAAAGCGATTTCTACGAGGCGGCGATGGCGGCCGCACCTAACCCGATCGATCGGCTGAGCGGTATTTACCAGCGGGTCTATCAACAGCACCTGGCCCGCAGCGATCGGGGGGAAAACTGCATTGGCTGCCCATTTGTCAATATTTTGAGTGAGATGGCGGTCGACTCCCCGGCCATCCGGGATGCGGTCAACTCAGTGTTCGAGCGCTTGAAGCCCTACTATCGCCTGATCGCCCGTGATGCAAAGGTCATCGGCTATGCGAACCGGGAACTTGATGGAGACTTAGTGTCTTCCGCTCTGATCGCGATCATGAACGGCGCGCTGGTTTCGGCCAAGTCCGAGAACCGGCCTGAGACGATTCTTGAGAGCCTCGAGACGGCCAAGCTCGTTCTGAGAGGATAAGGGCTCAGATCAAATTGCCGACGGAATACATTAATCAAAGTGTAGGAACAGGTTAAAAACCGACTAGTCGGTTACCATGGCTTAATACAATTTTTGAGAGAAAATTATATCTATACAGCTAATTTTCGCTAAGCGAATTCGCGCTGAGTGGGATGCGGGTTTCGAGGGCGGCCACCCTATTGGATACAACTTTTTGGCCGCACCTCGAGCGACCGCCATCGTTTTCGTTCTCTAGACGGTTTTCAGTGCACGCCTACGTGTAAGACCAAACGCGAGAAGGCCCAGCCCAAAGAGGCCTAGTGTTCCTGGTTCTGGAACGGCCGTACGTGCCGCTTCGAAATTGTAGGTCTTATCGAATTCACCCGCGCCTATTGTTTGGTATGCGAGGCTGACGTTATCGAAGTAGCCCTCCTGTCCCTGATTGAAGCTGCCGACGCCCACACTGAGTACAGTCATGTTGGCGGCCAGGAAGTCGGCGTCGAATTCCGTGAGCCATTCGCCGAGAGTCAGAAGTTTGTTTTGGTCGAGTACCTGTCCAAAGCCTCCGGTCTGCCAAAACAGGCCATTGTCGAGATCAATTTGGACATCGGTCCAGGTCTCGGTCGTGACGGGGGAATTGCCATTCAGATATGGCTCATAAACCATAGTGACAAACCCGTCGCCCATCGTGAGCGGATTAAGAAAGGCCAGTTTAATTGCTGGAGCAGCGAAAGTGTTCCCGCCGGGTACGTTCCTTTTATAAAAAGAATAACCAAGCTGGAAGCTGTCGTTCAGGATGTTTCCCGCCGTGCCGTAGTTGTCCGCGACTCCGATCTCGGCCTTGTGGTTATTATCGAAGCCGGTGGTCACGCGCGCGGCGCCTTGTGGCAGGGGGGCATTGTTTTCGAGATTGCCGCCAGCGCCTGCCAGGCTGACGATACTTGCATTTCCGCCCGCTGTGGTGCCGTTCTGAAACCATTGACCAAGTGCAACGGGCGTTGCGTCGATGGAATCTTCGATGATAACAGCCGCCGAAGACTCTGTTGCGATCATCAGCGAGGCCGCGAATGCGACAGCGCCGATAACAAGGCTTGATACACCCGAGCGGGAACCCGCTCCGAATCTGATAGCACTCATTCTGCCTATCCCCCAAATGTGAGGCTGGTTGATCCAGCTCCCAAAGACCCTGCGGGACGCTGTTGCAGACCGCCGCTTCCGTGGTGCAATGCGCTTCCCCGCAATCCAGATTTGTTAAGCAAGAATTAAGCCACAGATGCTGGCGCTTATTTTTCAATCACTTGCATTGCGGCCATTAAATATCCCCTAAAAATTGTAAAATCTACCGACGGTTTTAAGTAACGAAGTTGCGCGTAGAGGGATCTGGATTCGAAGCGCGGAGAAGAAAACACATAAAATTCAACGAAATAGATTCCTGACGGCGCTCAGAACAGATGTAAGAATATCCGACGGATGAGTTCCGATAAATTGAAGAACCGCGCTTTTTCAACCTTTTAGGTCACGCGGCCTTTTAACTCGCGGTTCGCGTCAAGCCGTCGTAGCATCTTTGGATGTCCGTCCTTTCGCGTGTTTTCATCGTCTCCTGGTTTGTGGTCACCCTCGCGATATTTTTGGCAAGCGCGGTGATCGCGTCTTTGTGGGGGCGGGCGTTCGCGGAGGAAGCAAAGTGGGAAGCGGATATCCCGACCGGGATCTGGACGCAACTGCATCGTGTAAGGACTGATGACGCTGTTACCTTCACTTTGCAAAAGCACAGCGGTAGCGCTTTTGACACGCGCCGCGGCCGGATTTTTCTGTTCGGCAGCGATACGCACGGCGAGGACTGGAGCAATGCCCCGCTGATCTTCGATCTTGCCTCGCGTTCTTGGCAGCGCCTCTACAGCGACGATCCTCCATCAAGTTACCGGGTCAATGAGGCCGGACTGCCGGTTGCCGGCCCAAATGGAGATCATCCCTGGGCCATGCACAGCTTTGGTGCGGTCGACTACCATGCCGGCTGGGATGCCGTTCTGGTCAGCAGTCATCCTGCTCACATGGAGCCCGGGCGTTTCAGCACCGCTCTGGCGGAGCTCTGGCCTGCGGTTGAACGCCATCCAACCTGGCTCTTCGACTTGAAAGAGGCGCGCTGGTCGCCCCTGCCGAAGGCGCAGACTTCCTTCTTCGCCTATGCAGCCACCTACGACAGTGATCGCGGGATCATGATCGGCATGGGGTTTCACGGTGTTTTCGAGCTGAGCGAGCGCGACGCCACTTGGCGCAAACGGACGGATGGCAAGGCGATCGGATATCACAACAACGGGGCCTACGACCCTGATCACAAGGCGCTCATCATGTTCGGGCGAAACGGACTTGGAAACGACATTCTGGTTTATCGCACCAACGACGCGCAGCTCGTTGCTATGCCGACCCCCGGTCTGCGGCCACCGAAAGATGAGCATGCGCCGATGGCGTTTCATCCGAAACTCAAGGAAACCGTGGTACTCGTTGATCGTTTCGCAGCCGGAACATCACGGCAGAATCGTACGAAAGGCAAGGCTGAGACCTGGGCGTACGATCTGGCAGCGGATCGCTGGCGCAGGATTGCCAACGCCGACCTGCCCTTCGCCCTGGGTATGAATTATCACCTGCACTACGACCCGCAGCGGAATCTGTTGTTGCTTGTCACTTCAACGCCGGCTCTGACACCGGACTTTGAGCCGGGCCTGGCAGAGGTCTGGGCGCTCAGGCTTTAAAGTTGCGGTCAGGCTTTTGAAGGGGCGGCTGCCGGTTTGTCACCAGTGGAGCTCTTTTCGGCCGTCCGCGCCGCAGCGGTCTCCTCCCGATAAAGATCCGCGTAATCCACCACGATGCCGTAATGCGGATCTTCGATCACATTGACCTCGACCAGGCTGTCGGCCTTGCGCAAAAGGTGCGTACAGTCCGCGCTCAAGTGTTTCAGGTGCAGCCGCTTGCCATAGTTTGTATAGCGCTCGGCCAGGCTATCGATTGCCTGCAGTCCCGAGTGATCCCAGACCCGGGAATCCTTGAAATCAACGACCACGTCATCGCTGTCGTTTTTGGGATCGAAGAGATCGCGAAAGCTTGTGATAGAGCCGAAAAACAGCGGTCCCGACAGTTCATAAACCTTCGTCATGTCATCGCTTTGGTAACTGTGGGCGGTGATGCGTTTCGCGCTCTTCCAGGAAAACACCAGCGCGGAGACGATGACGCCGACGACCACCGCGACGGCCAGGTCGGTGACAACCGTGACCCCGGAAACCAGCACAAGGACAAAGGCGTCGGAGCGCGGGATCTTGCCGATAATCTGAAAGCTGGTCCATTCGAAGGTCCCGATCACGACCATGAACATCACGCCGACCAGAGCGGCCAGCGGGATCATTTCGATCAGCGACGAGCCGTAGAGAATGAAAAACAGCAGAAAACCGGCGGCCGCTATACCCGAGAGCCTGCTGCGGCCGCCGGATTTGATGTTGATCATGCTCTGGCCGATCATCGCGCAACCGCCCATGCCGCCGAAGAGACCGGTCACTGTGTTGGCGACGCCCTGGCCGATGCACTCCTGGCTGGCCCGGCCCCGGGTTTCAGTCATTTCGTCGACCAGAGTCAGGGTCAGCAGGGACTCGATCAAGCCGATTGCCGCCAGAATCAGCGCGTAAGGGAAAATGATCTGAAGCGTCTCGAGGTTTATCGGCACCATTGGCAGGTGAAAGCTCGGCAGGCTGCCCGAAATGCTGGTCATATCGCCGACCGTCCGGGTGTCGAGGCCGAGAAACAAAGCTAAGCCGGTAACCGTGAGAATGGCCGCCAGCGGCGCCGGGAACGCCTTAGTAACGCGCGGCAGGAAGTGGATGATTGCCATGGCCAGGGCCACAAGGCCAAGCATGACGGCGAGCGGCTCACCCTGCATCCATTGGAGGCTGCCGTCCGGCCCGTCGATCTTGAACTGCGAGAGCTGCGCCAGGAAGATGACGATCGCCAGACCGTTCACGAAGCCCAGCATAACCGGATGCGGCACCATACGGATGAACTTGCCCAGCTTCAGGACACCCGCCGTGATCTGCAGGATCCCCATGAGCACGACGGTCGCGAAAAGGTATTCCACGCCGTGATCCGCCACGAGCGACACCATTACGACGGCAAGAGCACCGGTTGCACCGGAAATCATACCCGGCCGGCCACCTATGACGGCCGTGATCAGACCCACCATAAAGGCCGCATAGAGTCCGGTAAGGGGATGAACGCCCGCGACAAAGGCAAAAGCGACAGCTTCCGGCACCAGGGCCAGAGCAACGGTCAAGCCGGAGAGAATTTCGATTCTCGGCGATGCGGGGAGCAGCTTCTGGAGGGCTGGAGACAAGGCGACGTCCTGAGATTTGGTCAAAATAATGCGCTGCAGAAAAAATGCTGCAGCGCACAAACACATTAGCAGGCTTCGGACGAGGGGGGAACCGTTTAATCAGTCCCCGAATTCATAAGCCCATGCAAAATACGCAGATCTCTTTAAGAAAGATAAAAGACCTGCTAAAGTTTTGATCAATTGATGAGATGCTGCGCTGCAAAAATATGCAAAGGTTACTTGAGAGGATCTAAGAATCTCAGCCTTGGGGGCCTGAGCAATTACTTGCCATGCACTTCGGCGTAACGCTGTTCGATAGCGTCCCAGATTTCCGCCTCCAGGCAGACGTCGTCGTAGCGGTCGATCTCCTGCAGTCCGGTTGGCGAGGTTACATTGATCTCGGTCATCACATCGCCAATCACGTCGATGCCCACGAAGATCATGCCTTTTTCCTTCAGGGTGGGACCGATCGCCTCGCAGATCTCGAGATCGCGCGCTGTGAGGCCCGATTTATCCGGCCGGCCGCCCACATGCATGTTGGAGCGCGCTTCGCCTTCCGCCGGAACCCTGTTGAGGGCGCCTGCGGGGCGGCCATCGATCAGAATGATCCGTTTGTCGCCCGCCCGCACGGCGGGCAGATATTGCTGGATGATGATCGGTTCGCGGTAAAGTTCGGTGAAGATCTCCAGCAGGGAATTGAGGTTTTCATCGCCGGGCTTGATGTGGAACACCCCGACACCGCCGTTTCCGAACAGGGGTTTGACGATGATGTCCTTGAATTCGTCGCGGAACGCCGTGATTTCTTCCCGGTCGCAGGTGATGAGGGTCGGCGGCATCAATTCCGGAAAATGCGTCACGAAAAGCTTTTCCGGGGCGTTACGAACCTCCATCGGATCATTCACCACGAGCGTCTTGGGGTGAATGTGCTCAAGCAAATGAGTCGCAGTGATGTAGGACATGTCGAACGGCGGATCCTGGCGCATCAGGATGACGTCCAGCCTCGAGAGATCGATCACCTCGCTTGCGCCGAGGTCCGCATGGGCCCCGTGCTGTCTGGCAAAGCGCAGGGGCCGGCAACGGGCCGAAACCTTACCGTCACGCAGCGAGAGATCCTGCGGTTGATAGTGATAGAGGCTATGGCCCCGCCGCTGCGCTTCGAGACCCAGCACAAAGCTGCTGTCACCGTTGATATCGATGGTTTCTACCGGATCCATCTGGATTGCGACCGCTAGGCTCATCTTTACACTCCTCCGCAAAAGTCTGTTCTTCCTGCCCGCTGGCAAGGCACGAACAAGCCTCTATCTCTCATCCGGATTACACATTCTTGGTCCAGACCCGATCGGTTTTCGGATCCTGTCGGCTGTGGTGCGGAATAACCCGGCAGCAAAGCGAGCTCAAGCACCGAACCGCACCTCGCACTAATTGAGGTTACTCTTAATCTGTTGCAATAGACGGGATGCTTCATGACGCGCATCGGGCGAATCGCAAAGCAAGAGGTATTGTTCAAGCGACAGGATTGCAGCCCTGAGGTTGTCTTGACCCGCGTGCAGGATACCGGCCTCTCGCCAGAGGTTGGCTTCCGCCGGCGCGAACATCAGCATGGTCTCCACGATTTCCAGTGCTTCGCTGGTCTGTTGCGCGCGCAGAAGCCGGGCCTTGATGTTGTCTTGCAGGCGTTTGAGGATCATCCGGTTTGGCACCGGACGATAGTGTTCCGCCCGCAATTCGGCTTCCGGTCCCCCGATCGCTTTTAGCATTGCCCGCAGGTCCGCTGTGCTCAGTTGATTTCCGCCGTGAAAGGGATCGATAATCCGCCGGTCGGTCTCTCTATCCATCCGCAGCAGAAAATGGCCGGGAAAGTTCAAACCCAGAATGTTCCAACCCTGGGCACGCGCGCAGTGTATGTAGAGGATTCCAAGCGCGACCGGCAGGCCCTTTTGACGATCGATGACACGCATCAGATTGGCGTTTTGAAGGTCGTCGTAGTTCAGGCTGTCTCCCCGATAAGCGTGGCGATCGAAAAGGACGGCGTTTATCGCCTCAATCCGGGCTGAGAGATCATCCTCGTTACTGCAGGTCTTGAATTCCTTCGCGGTGTCACGGGCGAGAACCGTCAAATGATGCCGATAGCGGTCGAGCGACACCTGAGGCCGATTCAGAGCCGCGAGCCACAGCGCCGCCTCGGCGAGGTCGATCTCATCGTCGCCCTGCCCGCCGATCCGACGCAGGCTGGCCTCGAGATCCTTCCGACCGCTTGCAGGGCTCCAGCTCATGACCTCACCGACCTCTCTTCATTCAGGATCTGCTCTTCATTCAGGATTTGCGCGCGGGATCATCTTTGAGACGGACGTAGCTGACGACATTGCGAACATAGGAGATGTCCTTGGCATGTCCGATCACCCGGGTCAGTTCGGCCTGATCCTGTGCAACGCCCATGAGGTAGAGCGTTTTGTTCACCGCTTCGATGGAGTAGTTGATCGAGGTGACGCCGCTATCGATCAGCAGTTTGCCTTTCAATTGGGTCTCGATCCAGACATCCCGGGCGACATCGCCGAGGGAGGATTGATCCGTGACCTCGATTTCGTTGATTACCTCGCGAACCCCGGCAGCCTGCCAAGCGAGCCGTACGGCCTCCAGTTCGGTTTCCGGTTTTTCGACCGCACCGGTCAGCAGGACCCGGCCTTCCTGGACCTGAAGATTGATGTCGGTGAAGAGCGTCTCGCTCTCCTGAAGATAGAGGTGATTGATGTTCAGCCGGATTTCGGTGTCCTGCAGTGCGCCCTGGAAACCGCGCTCCTGGGATGCGGCTGTCGCCGCGGTCGCGCCGACCCCAATTGCAACGCCAGCAGGTGTGCAGCCGGCGAGACCAAGGATTCCAAGGCTTGCGGCGCCAAACATCAGCGCGCGGTTCCCTAGGGATTTGTGTTTGTGATTTCTTTTTGTGTTTTGGCTGCGGTTGCTGTGAGCTTTGCCTTCAATCTTCAGAATCATCTTTTTCATCGCCGAGGTTGGTCTCCCACCAATCAAATATGTCGCATTAACTTAGTTACTCGATTCCCGCCATGCATCACGAATGTGCCTGGGCCAGCGTTTTGGCGCGATCAGGATCGCGTCGAAACGGCAGTCGCATGCGGATAAGCGGCCATGACGCTGAAGGAAAATCGCCGCTGCGTGCTCAATTCGATGCTTTTGGCGATCCGCGATGGCAGCCTGCGCGAGATCCAGGCTTGGCCGTGCCTTTACCTCAACAAAGACAAGCAATTTGCCCCTGCGGGCGATCACATCGATCTCTCCTGCGGCTGTCCGGTACCCTCTCTCAAGGATTTTGAATCCCTGCAGTAAAAGCCAGACGCAAGCGGTTTCCTCAGCCCATCTGCCCCTTTGATAAGCTCTCAGGCGGCTTTTACCGGTCACGGCTGTTTTGCGGAAAGACTGAGTGCCCGGTTGTAGACCTGACGTTTGGGCCGTCCGGTCATTTGAGCGACGTCCGCCACTGCGTCACGGAGCGTTTGGGACCGAAGCGCGTCTGTCAGAAGCGCATCCAGATCGAGAGCCTGGGTTTTGCCCGCGGGATCGCTGCCACCTATGACGACCACGGCCTCTCCTTTTGGAGCGCCGTTTTCTCTGTAGTGGGTGATCAATTCGCCCAGGCTGCCGCGGCGCAGCTCCTCGAACATTTTGGTCAGTTCGCGCGCTACCGCTGCGGGACGCTCGCCCAGCACTGCCTGCACGTCGCTCAACATATCCGCAAGACGCCGGGGCGATTCGTAAAAGATCAGACTCACGGGAAGATCGGCGAGTTCGGCCAGTGCTGTGCGGCGCGCGGCGGATTTGGGTGGCAGGAAACCATGAAACAGGAAGCGGTCGCTGGGCAGTCCCGAGAGAACCAGTGCGCAGAGTGCGGCGGACGCACCAGGGAGTGTGGTGACCTCGAGACCCGCCTCGATCACAGCCATGACAAGTTTGTAACCCGGATCGGAAATCAGGGGGGTGCCCGCGTCGGAGACCAACGCCACAGCCTCGCCACATTTTAGCCGTTCGATGATCTTCGGACGGACCCGGTCTGCGTTATGTTCGTGGTAGCTGATTAAGGGGACGTCGATACCGTAGGCCTGGGTAAGGCGGCGTGTAACCCTGGAGTCCTCGCAGGCGATGACACTCGCTTTTGCAAGCACGTCGCGGGCGCGAAAGGTCAGATCGCCGAGATTGCCGATCGGTGTGGCGACAAGGTAGAGGCCGGCCTTTAGCTCCGTGGTACCTTTGGGCCTCATCTCCGTTTGGGGTTGTGCGTCCTCAGCGGGATTAAACGTCGAGGGTGTGTCTTTGGAAGCGACGCGGGCTGTTTTGGCTGTATTCCGGGGTGTACTTCGCACGATCGCGCCGCTAGGCTCTTTTCGCCCCGAGTAAGATGGATTTGAGCGTGACGTTTTTGACATTACCACCGCGCCGCTGCGCCAACCCGGGGACCGAGCGCCAATCGCTCGGCTTGGGTTTGGCTGTCGCAGCCTCATTGTTTTTGCTGGCAGGCTGCGCGTCAAGCAACCTAGACAACAGGTCCCAGGATACGCAAGCCGCACCTGAAACCTCGGCGCCCGCGCCTGAGGACGGCAAAAGTATCGACGATTGGGACGAAAGGCTTTCCCAGTTCGATAATCGGGTTGTCCGGGGCGAGGCGACGGATCCCGACGATGGTTCCGTGAAGGTTGCCATGCTCTTGCCCTTGAGCGGTCAGCATGAGCAGGTTGGACAGGCCCTGCTGAATGCGTCTCAGGTCGCGCTGTTCGATTTGGCGGGTGAGAACTTCAAGCTGGTTGTTCAGGATACGGCTGGTACGCCTGAGGGTGCAGCCGCCGCGGCACAGACCGCAATTGCCCAAGGCGCCGACCTAATTATCGGTCCTTTGTTTTCGACCTCGGTCGAGGCGGTAAAGCCCGTTGCCCAGGCTGCTGACGTTAAGGTTCTGGCGTTCTCCAGCAATCGAGAGGTTGGCGGCGACGGTGTTTACGTCATGGGGCTCGCACCGCATCTGCAGGTCGAGAGGATCATCGCCTATGCCTCGGCCCAGGGATTGCGGCAGTTTGGCATCCTGGCGCCGGAAACGCCCTATGGGCAGGCCGTCGCACAGGCGATGCGGGACGCGGTAGAGCGGAATGAGGGCTTCCTGACGCGCGTGATCTTCTACAATCCAACTTCGCCTGACCTTTCCCCCGAAGTGCGGTCTCTGGCGAATTACGAAGGACGCCAGGCAGCTCTCAATGCCAGAAAACAGGCGCTTGAAGCGGCCGGCGACGCCGCCTCGCGCCGTGCTTTGGCACGGCTGCGGAATATCGAGACGACCGGCTCACTCGAATACGACGCGATCCTCCTGGCCGGAACCGCACAGCAGGCACTCTCTCTGGCACCCCTGCTGGCCTACTACGATGTCGACCCCAATATCGTGCGGTTCTTAGGAACGTCCCTCTGGGATGGCGCTGAGTTAGGCGCAGAACCTTCATTGCAGGGCAGTTGGTTCGCGGCACCTGCGCCGGACTACTGGCAGGATTTCAAAACCCGCTACACCGAAACCTATGGTTCTGCGCCGCCACGCGTGGCCAGCCTTGCCTACGACGCGACGGCACTGGCTGCCGTCGTTGCTGCGCAAGCGGAAAACGCCGGTGTAGACCCCGTTTTTGATGATGTCACCTTCACCCAGGCAAGCGGCTTTGCCGGTATCGACGGAATTTTCCGCTTCTATGCAAATGGTGAGAGTGACCGCGGACTGGCGGTGCTGGCAGTGGAACGCGATGCTCCGAAGGTGATCGATCCCGCGCCGGCGAGCTTCGAAAACCTCATCAACTGACCGGTGGGTCGGGCGGCAAGGTCTCCGCTGACGCTCAATCCGACTTCGCTCTATGTAAGCAGATGCGCCAAAACGGCATCCAAACGCGTGCGGCCTCGGTGGGTCGCGGCCAATCGTCCGTCTGTCAGCGTCAAAAATCCGCCGTCAATCAGCGCCTGTAACCGTGTTGAGTCGAAAAGCTGTTCCGGTTCCCGGCCGGTCTCACGCAGAAAAGCGTGCCTTGGGATACCTTCCTTGAGCCGCAGGCCCATCATGACCACTTCCTCCAGCCGCTGATCGACGTCGATCTCGGTCTCTCCGCGGGTGGCATGACCGTCACTTTCCACGGCGGCGAGCCAGGCTTCCGGCGCTCTGTGCTGGCGGGTAGCCAGCTTGCGCCCCCCTGCTCCCGACCGCGACTCCTTCGGGCCGTCCAGGGTGAGGCGCCCGTGCGCGCCCGGCCCCACTCCGACATAGTCGCCGTAGCGCCAATAGGTCATGTTATGCCGGCTTTCCTGGCCGGGTCGTGCGTGGTTCGAGACCTCATAGGCCGGCAGGCCCACACCCTCCATGATCTCCTGAGTCAGATCGAAGAGCGCGCCGGCCTGATCATCCTCGGGAATACTAAGCTCTCCACGCCGCCAGGCACCGTGGAAAACGGTGTTTTCCTCGATCGTCAATTGGTAGAGCGAGAGATGATCAGCTCCTTCTGCCAGGGCCTGGGTCAGCTCGGACTCCCATTCGGCCGGGCTGTGTCCGGGCCGGGCATAGATGAGATCGAATGAGAAGCGGGGAAAGTGCCGTCGTGCAAGATCGATGGCCTCGCGTGCTTCGGCCGCGGAGTGTTGGCGTCCAAGAAACCCCAGGGCTTCGTCGTTCAGGGACTGGACACCGAGAGAGAGCCGCCCGATGCCGGCTTCTGAAAAGGCAGCAAACTTGCCCGCCTCGGCGGAGGTGGGGTTGGCTTCCAAGGTGATTTCGGCCCCTGGGGAAAGCCGCCAATTCCTGCCGACCCGCCCTATTACGGCAGCAACCGTTTCCGGAGCCATCAGGGAAGGCGTTCCACCCCCGAAAAAGATGCTGGTTACCTCGCGGCCCGGCGTCAGAGCCGCGTAATGATCCAGCTCTTTCAAAAGCGCCTTGCGCCAGCGCGCGTGATCGACGGACTCCCGGACATGGCTGTTGAAATCGCAGTAGGGGCATTTTGACAGGCAGAAGGGCCAATGGACATAAATGCCGAAGCCTGGATCGCCGGGTATATCTGAATCTTCCGGCATTTTGATGGACGCGCTGACCATGGCGGTTTCAGTCTCGATTGCCTGCGGTCACTCTTGGTCGAAAACGTCGGCGACGAGTTTTCTAAAGGCATCTGCGCGATGGCTGATCGCATGTTTCGCATCGGGATCCATCTCGCCGAAGGTCGTCTCGTAGCCGTCAGGCTGAAACATCGGGTCATAACCGAAACCCCGGGTGCCGCGGGGTGGCCAGACCATGCTGCCCCGCACTTCGCCCTCATAGACAAGCTTATCGCCATTCGGCCAATAGATGCAAAGCGCACAAACGAAACGCGCCGAGCGGTCGCTTTGGCCGTCCAATTCTCTCTGCACCCGCTCCATCGCGAGGCCGAAATCACGTTTGCCGCCGGCCGCGCCGCTACCGTCCGTCTCTGCCCAGCGGGCGGAATAGATACCTGGTTGACCATCCAGCGCATCAACGGCGAGCCCAGAGTCGTCGGCCAGTGCGGGGAGTCCGCCCGCCTCTGCAGATGCGCGGGCTTTCAGGATAGCGTTGCCGGTGAAGGTGGTCTCCGTCTCTTCAGGCTCCGGCAACCCCAGTTCCCCAGCCGATGTTACGCTCACTCCGTAAGGGCGCAGAAGATCAGCGATCTCGCGCAGTTTTCCGGCGTTGTGGCTGGCTAGGATCAGTTTCTCCTGAGTGAGGCTGGGTTTCATAACTCTTCCGACCGTGGCTCGTTACTGCTCAAGACCCAGGGCGCGCCGCTGGGCTGCGGCCAGAGACTGGATTCCGGCCTCCGCCAGATCCAGCAGAGCGTTGAACTGGTCGCGGCTAAAGGGGTCTGCCTCCGCCGTGCCCTGAACCTCCACAATGCCGCCGCGGCCTGTCAGCACGAAGTTGGCATCGGCTTCCGCCGCTGAATCCTCATCATAATCCAGATCCAGAACCGGGGTCGCCTTGTAAAGCCCGCAGGAAACGGCAGCCACCTGATCGATAAACGGGATCTCCGAGATTGCACCGAGGCTTTTCATGTGCGTGAAAGCCTGATGGAGGGCGACATAGGCGCCGGTGATCGACGCTGTGCGGGTGCCGCCGTCGGCCTGAATAACGTCGCAGTCAACCTTGATTTGCCGTTCGCCAAAACCCTTGAGGTCAACGACTGCCCGCAGGCTGCGACCGATAAGGCGTTGAATTTCCTGGGTGCGGCCGGATTGCTTGCCTCTTGCCGCTTCACGGGCAACGCGGGAGCCGGTCGAACGCGGCAGCATACCGTATTCGGCGGTCACCCAGCCTTTCCCGCTGTTGCGCAGCCAGGGCGGGATGGAGTCTTCAACAGATGCAGTGCAGAGAACGTGTGTGTCGCCGAACTTGACGAGGCAGGAGCCCTCGGCATGTTTATTTACGTCGACTTCGAGGGTAACGTCACGGAGCTGATCTGGCGTCCGGCCGGAAGGTCTCATGGCTCTGCCTTTTCTTATTCTGGGATCTGACGTTCAAATGCCTGCGGGCGTGAGGGTGCGTCAGACGGGATCGGCGCTCCGGTGAGAACTGATGCGCCACTGCGGCGCGAAGCTATCCCAAGCCCGGCTTTTCGTCCACACCTCAAGCGTTGCACAGCCGGGGAAAAACCAGGAGTGCGCGCCATGGGCTATAGCTCGCGTTGACGCTTTTGCGGCCCATACCTACATTGCAAGTGCGTAAAGCCGTGCAAGCCAGCATGGACTTGACGCCGGATGGAATGATGAAGCAGCGACAAGTCACGGAAAGTCCAAAGATTTCTGATCTCAGCGATCGCTCGCGTGAGGTTTTTCGTCATATCGTTGACGCCTATGTTTCCACAGGCGCACCCATTGGCTCGCGCACGATCTCACGGAAGCTTGGGCTGGATCTCTCTTCCGCGACCATTCGCAATGTCATGGCTGATCTTGAGGATTTGGGCCTGCTCTATGCGCCTCACACCTCGGCCGGTCGCTTGCCGACCGAGATGGGCTTGCGCCTCTTCGTCGACGGTTTGCTTGAACATGGCAATCTGAACGAAGACGAGCGTGGTGCGATCGAGAGCCAATGCGCCGCCGTGGGCCGCTCGGTGCCGGAGCTCCTGGAAGAGGCAACCGGAATGATCTCCGGCCTGTCGCGCTGTGCGGGACTGGTGGTCGCGCCAAAGGTCACCGAGGCACTCAAGCATATCGAATTCGTCTCTCTCGGACCCGGACGCGCGCTGGTGGTGCTGGTGACGGCCTCCGGACAGGTTGAAAATCGCGTCATCGATGTCCCGATTGGCCTGCCGCCCGCATCGCTGGTCGAAGCGACAAATTATCTCTCCGCGCGGCTCGTGGGGCGCACATTGGCCGAGGCGAAGGCGGATGTGGTCAAGGAATTGGCGGCGCAGCGGGCCATGCTGGATGAACTCACGGCCAATGTGGTCGAGTCCGGTCTTGCCACTTGGGGTGAGAATGGTGGCGAGGGCGCGTTGATTGTCCGTGGACAAGCCCAGCTTCTGGAGGATATTACCGCGCTCGAGGATCTTGAGCATATTCGAAAGCTCTTCAATGCGCTGGAAACCAAGGAGGCGCTGGCACGGCTTCTTGAGCTGACCGATAGCGCTGAAGGCGTGCAGATTTTCATTGGTGCCGAAAACGATCTTTTCGGTTTGGCTGGCTGTTCGGTCGTGATTGCCCCTTACGGCAACAGCCAGAACAAGATCGTCGGTGCCATCGGTGTGATTGGTCCAACCCGGATCAACTATGCCCGTATTATTCCCATGGTCGATTATACGGCCAAGGTGATCGGCCGCCTCGTGGGCTAAATCCACCGGCCTGATTGAGTGTTCAGAAAGGAGCGACTGGCAAGAATGTCAGATCAAGATAAACAGAATTCCGCCGCTGCCGCGCAGGCTGAGGCTGATGTGGCGGCATCCGAAAAAGGACCGGAAATTCCCAGCAAGGAGGCCTTTGCCGAAGCCGCCGCGGCCCATGCCGCCGAAGAGGCGCATGCCGCGGCAAACGACGCAGCAGCAGCTGCGACCGGGGCCGGCGATGCCGAGCGCGTTGCGGCGTTGGAAGCTGAGGTTTCCAACCTGAAAGATCAGCTCCTACGCGCCCTCGCGGAAACCGAGAATCTGCGCCAACGAACCCGCCGCGAGCGTGAGGACACCATCAAATACGCTGCCATGGGACTGGTGAAGGACCTGGTTGAGGTGACCGACAACCTGAAACGGGCCATCGAATCCGTGCCCGCCGAAGCCATCGAAGACGATAGTCAGCTCAAGAACCTGCTGACCGGTGTGCAGATGACTGACAAGGAAATCCTTACGGTCTTCGAGCGTCACAACATCAAGCAGGTTGCTGCTTTGGGGGAGAAGCTGGATCCCCATTCCCACGAGGCTCTGTTCGAAGTGCCCGATCCGACCAGCCCTGCCGGCACCGTAGTGCAGGTTATGCAGCCCGGATACCGGCTGCATGACCGGCTGGTCCGGCCTGCGCGTGTCGGTGTCGCCGTCGGCGGCCCTGCGGCAGCCAGTGAGGCTGCCCCTGCGCCCGGCGACAACGTCGACACGACCGCGTAATCAGATTATCTGCCCGCGGCAAATCATTCCGGTTTCGGAACAGTTTTCCGCGGGCTCTTTATTCCGGGCGCTGGCTTTGTCACACGGCGCAGGGTCAGATTGAGCCGGCCTCCGCCCGTGAGCAGCCGGCTCGTCCCCGGCATGACCTTCGAGATGCCATGGTAGGCCATCCGAGAGTCTCCGCCCAGGATCAGTACTGTCCCCGAGTGCAAGGTGACAGCTTTGGTGGGCCCGCGGCGTGTGGTGCCGCCGAGCCGGAATGTTGCACTGTCGCCGAGCGAAAAAGAGACAACCGGCGCATCGAAGACCTCTTCGTCCGCATCGCGATGTAACCCCATTTTGGCCTTTTCGCCGCGGTAAAGGTTGATCAGGCAACACTCGGGCGGCGATGGATATCCCGTCAGGTCGTCCCAGGCGTCCAGAATGCTCTCCGGAATGGCCGGCCAGGCCTCGCCCGTTACCGGGTGTGTGGGCTGGTAGCGATAGCCTGCCCGGTCCGACATCCATCCAAGAGGCCCAGCATTGGTCATTTCGACAGAAAAGGGCCGCCCGTTTCCAGGCATCACCGGACGGAAAAAGGGGGCTTGTACGGCGATGCCACGGAGCGTCTCGACCAGCGCGGACTGCGCCGCCGGTGAGAGATATTCCGGTATGACCCTGAAGCCTTCAGGCATTGTTACCCTGTCGCAAAGCTATCCGACCGCCTCCCGGATGCGGTTAATCTGTTTTATCGCCGTGGCTCTGCTCCAGCCTGCGCCGGGCTTCCTTGCGTTGAAACCAGCGAAAGAAGAAATAGATCCCGCCGCAGACGAGGACCAGTCCCAGACCAACCTGCCCTACGGCCGGCGGCAGATTCATGGTCTCGGCAGCGATCGCCAGCACGGCTCCGACCAGCACATTGGCAATCATGATCCACATGATGCTGGTGAAGATAGCGTCCTTGGGCTCCGCTTGCGCGGGACGCGGGGCTGAGCTGTCCCGCTGGGGTGGTTCGGGTTGCGAATAATCCTGCACGAAAGAGCCTTTCTCTGCCCGGCGGTGTTACCGCAGGTATACCGCTGTGCTTGACATGACGGCAAGACTAGCCAAATTAGCGCCGACACTCGAGAAATCGTTGGGATGAAAAAGCGCCTCGCGCCTTGCAGGCCGTGAGTCTCTGCTTATATAACCCGCTAAGCATTACGGTTATTTAACTTCACCTAACGGGACCAAGCGGTGGTGCTTACTGAATAAGGCCACCCAAGAGTTTGCTACGCGTGAGGAGCACATGAGCAAAGTTATCGGAATCGACCTCGGGACGACCAATTCCTGTGTCGCCGTCATGGACGGTAAGGACGCGAAGGTCATCGAAAATTCGGAAGGCGGACGGACCACCCCCTCCATGGTTGCTTTCGCTGAATCCGGCGAACGGCTTGTCGGGCTACCCGCCAAGCGCCAGTCTGTTACCAACCCGGAAAACACCCTTTTTGCCATTAAGCGTTTGATCGGACGGCGTTTTGACGATCCGACGACCAAGAAGGACATCGATCTCGTCCCCTACAAGATCGTCAAGTCCGACGGTGGCGACGCCTGGGTTCAAGCACAGGGCGAGAACTACAGCCCGTCGCAGGTTTCCGCCTTTATTCTTCAGAAAATGAAAGAAACCGCCGAGACTTTCCTGGGGGAAACGGTGACCCAGGCCGTGATCACGGTTCCGGCCTATTTCAACGATTCACAGCGCCAGGCCACCAAAGACGCCGGTAAAATCGCCGGCCTTGAGGTCCTGCGCATCATCAACGAGCCGACCGCGGCGGCTTTGGCTTACGGCCTTGAGAAGCGCGGCGCCGGCACCATCGCAGTCTATGACCTTGGCGGCGGTACCTTTGATATCTCGGTTCTGGAGATCGGTGACGGGGTCTTCGAGGTTAAGTCGACAAACGGCGATACCTTCCTGGGCGGTGAAGACTTCGATGCCAAGATCATCGAATACCTTGCCGAGGAGTTCAAAAAGGAACAAGGCATCGATCTGCGCGCTGATAAGCTTGCGCTGCAGCGTTTGAAAGAAGGCGCCGAGAAAGCCAAGATCGAGCTTTCCTCCTCGACTCAGACCGAAGTCAACCTGCCCTTCATCACCGCCGACGCCAGCGGTCCGAAGCATCTGAACATCAAGCTGACCCGGGCGAAGCTCGAAGCCCTGGTGGACGATCTGGTGCAGCGGACCATGGGGCCTGTGAAAGCGGCCCTGAAGGACGCCGGTGTCTCGCCGGGTGAAATCGACGATATCATCATGGTCGGCGGTATGACCCGCATGCCCAAGGTCTATGAGACCGTCAAAAGCTTCTTCGGCAAGGATCCGCACCGTGGCGTGAACCCGGATGAGGTCGTAGCTTCGGGCGCGGCCATCCAGGCTGGCGTGCTGCAGGGTGATGTCAAAGACGTTCTCCTGCTCGACGTGACGCCTCTGTCCCTGGGGATCGAAACCCTCGGCGGTGTCATGACCAAGCTGATCGACCGCAACACGACGATCCCGACCAAGAAAAGCCAGACCTTCTCGACGGCTGAAGACAACCAGACTGCTGTCACCATCCGCGTGTTCCAGGGTGAGCGCGAGATGGCGGCTGACAACAAGGTGCTTGGTCAGTTTGATCTGGTTGGTATCCCCAACGCGCCGCGCGGCGTTCCGCAGATCGAGGTTACCTTTGACATCGACGCGAACGGCATCGTGAATGTCAGTGCCAAGGACAAGGCAACCGGTAAGGAACAGCAGATCCGCATCGAAGCGTCGGGCGGTTTGAGCGACGACGATATCGAACGCATGGTCAAGGATGCCGAGGCCAATGCCGAAAGCGACCGGAAACGCCGTGAAATGGTCGAAGCCAAGAACCAGGCTGAATCGCTGATCCACACCACCGAGAAGACACTCGGTGAGGCTGGCGACAAGATCGGCGATGCCGACAAAAACGCGATCGACGAGGCGGTGACGGCCCTGAAGACTGCGGTCGAAGGCGAAGATCTTGATGACATCAAGGCCAAGACCGAAGCTCTGGCTCAAGCTTCCATGAAGCTGGGCGAAGCCCTGTATCAGAGCAATGATGAAGCTGCGGCCGGCGGTGCCGATGGCGATGCGGGCGATGGCGCGCAAGCCGGCGGACAGGCTGCAGACGATGACCAGGTTGTCGATGCTGACTTCGAGGAAGTCGACGACGACAAAAAAGACAAAACCGCCTGAAGTCTGGGCTGCTGATCGAGAGGGGGCTGTCGTGAAAAGGTCATAAGACCGCTCGCGACAGCCCTTTCAGCGGCTGGGGAAGAGACAAAGGCAAGTGAGGATTCACGTCGTTTAACGAAACCCTAGAGGGAATTCGTCAAACTGTGATCCGATCTAAGGGCCGAAGGTCTGGGGTAATCGATGTCAAAGCAGGACTATTACGAAACGCTGGGGGTAACGCGCGATGCCAGCGCGGCGGATCTGAAATCCGCGTACCGGAAGCTCGCGATGAAGTATCATCCGGATCGTAATCCCGGTGATGCGGAAGCGGAACAGCAATTCAAAACCATCAACGAGGCCTACGGCATCCTGAAAGACGAGGATAGCCGCAACGCTTATGACCGCTATGGCCATGCTGCCTTTGATGGCGGCGGCGGTGGCGGCCGTGGTGCGGGCGGCTTCGACTTCAATTTCGGCAGCGGTTTTGCCGACATCTTCGATGAAATGTTCGGCGCCATGGGCGGCCGGCGCGGCGGCGACGCGGCGCGCGGATCAGATCTTCGTTTCAACATGGAGATCTCGCTCGAAGACGCTTACAGCGGTAAGACGACACAAATTCAAGTGCCGACTTCGGTTCCTTGCGACGTCTGCGACGGCAGCGGAGCCGAAAAGGGGTCGTCGCCGGTTTCCTGCTCCACCTGTGCGGGCCGCGGACGTGTCCGGGCGCAGCAGGGCTTTTTCACCATTGAGCGCGCTTGTCCGAGTTGTCAGGGCGTGGGCCAGGTCATCGAGAAGCCCTGCCGTCCCTGCGGTGGCCTTGGCCGGGTGGACAAAGAGAAAACACTTCAGGTCAATGTGCCTCCCGGTGTTGAGGACGGAACGAGAATCCGTCTTGCCGGTGAGGGCGAAGCCGGCATGCGCGGCGCATCGCCCGGTGATCTCTATATCTTTCTCTCGATCATGCCGCATCGCATCTTCCAGCGGGATGGTGCGAACATCTACTGCCGTGTTCCAATCCCCATGACGACCGCCGCTTTGGGGGGATCCGTAGAGGTGCCTGTTATCGACGGAGGCCGTGCCAAGGTCTCCGTACCGGCTGGGACCCAGGCAAACCAGCGTTTCCGCCTCAAGGGCAAAGGCATGACTGTGCTGCGCTCCAGTGCGACCGGCGACATGTATGTCGAAGTTTCCGTGGAAACACCCGTCAGCCTGACCAAACGCCAGCAGGAACTGCTGCGGGAGTTTGCGGAAGAAGGCGAGAACCACAAAACCAATCCTGAATCCCACGGTTTCTTCAGCCGGGTGAAGGAGTTCTGGGAAGATCTCACCGAATAGCCTGTGGCGCCGCGCTCTCGCGGGCCGTGGACAGGGATCCCAATCTGGGCAAGTTCTATCCGGCGTGCTAAACCGGCACTGCGGGCTGGTTGAACGATTCTTCGTTTCGGAATGATCTGGACCAGCCCCTCACAGAACAAACAAGAGCGGGGCAGATGGGCGACTGTAAAATCGGAATACTCGGCTGTGCGGGCCGTATGGGCCGCATGCTGATTGCGGCGGCGCACGATCGCGCCGGCTGCGCTGTCGTCGGCGGCACGGAACCTGCGGGAAGCCCCTCTCTCGGCAAGGATCTTGGGGAACTGGCAGGTCTTGGTCCCATCGGAGTCTTGGCCGCGGAGGACGCTTCTGCCCTCTTCGCAGCATCCGATGTGGTGATTGACTTTACCGTGCCTGCCGCGAGTGTTGCCCATGCGGACATGGCGGCTGAGAGCGAGACTGCGCTTCTCATCGGCACGACCGGTCTGACTGGAGATCAAATTGCAATGATTGAGGCGGCCGGTGACAAGGCACCGATCCTGATCGCCGCTAACATGAGTCTCGGGGTCAATCTTTTGCTCGAAGTCGTCGAACAGGTCGCGGCTGCTCTGGACGAAGACTACGATATCGAGGTCCTGGAGATGCACCATCGGCATAAGGTCGATTCACCCTCGGGGACGGCTCTTGCGCTCGGCAAAGCGGCGGCGGCTGGCCGTGGAGTCGATCTGGAGGCCGTTGCCGATAAAGTGCGCGACGGCATTGTCGGCGCCCGTAAGCGCGGGGATATCGGCTTTGCGACGCTGCGCGGCGGTGACGTTCCCGGTGAACATTCGGTCATCTTTGCGGCGGATGGCGAGAGAGTTATCCTCAGTCACAAAGCTTCAAACCGTGAGGTCTTCTCGCGGGGTGCGATCACGGCGGCGCAGTGGCTGAATGGCCGTCCCGCCGGTGTCTATTCCATGAAAGACGTTTTGGGTCTCTCCAAATAGGGCATCCCGCTACTCGGGAATTTCCACGGTGACCTTGATGGCGGCATAGTAAGCCGCAAGATTTGCGATGTCTTCGTCGCTGAGACCCTTTGCGATGATCGACATCTGCTGGTGGGTTCGTTCGCCCGACCGAAACGCCTTGAGCTGTTTTGAGATATAGATCGCCCCCTCGCCCGCCAGATTGGGCACGTCGGGCATTTTCCCCAGGCCGTCGATGCCGTGACAGACGCGGCAGGTGCTTTTTACTTTCGCTTGGCCCGCTGCGATGTCGGCGGCCACCGTCGGGAAGGCGCGCCCAGTTAAGCAGAGGCAGATAACAAGCGGTATGCCGGTCTGAACGAGATATCTGAGCATTCGTCACCTCAAAAATCTGCGGCTTGCGGGGCCACAACTATGGCTGCGGCCCCCGCAAAGCTTCGGGAAACGATTACTGGTAGGAAATACGGTAAATCGCTCCTGCGGAGTCGTCCGATACCAGGATCGAACCGTCCGGCAGTTCGGTCACAGCCACGGGGCGGCCAAGGTACTCTCCATTCTCGGTCAGCCAACCCTCGGCAAAGGCAACGCTTTCACCCACGCTGCCGTCCTCGTTCACCGGGGTGAACATGACCCGAGCGCCGACAGGTTCCGTGCGATTCCAGGAGCCGTGCTGGGCAGAGAAGATGCCGCCCTTGTATTCGGCTGGGAACATCTTTCCGGTGTAGAAGTCCATCCCTAAATCGGCTGCGTGCGCGACCATTTCGACCACCGGCGGAACGACATTGTCGGGCACCAGCGTGTCGCTGTACTCGTTGGTGCGGGTTGTGCCTCCGCCATACCAGGGGAAGCCGAAGTTCTGCCCCATCTTGGTGATGCGGTTGATTTCGCCCGGCGGAATGTCGTCACCCATGCCGTCGACCTGATTGTCCGTGAACCAGAGCTCGCCGTTGGCAGGATTGAAGTCCATGCCCACCGAATTGCGGACGCCGGTCGCGTAGACCTCCCGCCCGGTCCCGTCCGTGTTCATGCGGATGATGCCGCCGATTCCGGTCTGCGCGTAGAGCTTCATCTTCTCTGGGGGGAACACGTTGTAGGGTTGCCCCAGGGAGATATAGAGCTTGTTGTCCGGGCCGATGCGGCAGACCCGTGCCGTGTGATTGTAGGACTCCTCTTCTTCCGGGATCAGCTTGCCCTTATCGACGACCAGGAATGCGGCAACGTCGGGCCCTTCGTAAAAGAACTCGGCGGCTGGAAACACCAGAACCCGGTTTTGCTCCGCGACATAGAGAAATCCATCCTTGGAAAAGCAAACACCGTTTGGAATGACCAGATCGACGGAGGGCGCGAAGATTTTGACTTCGTCAGCGATCCGGTCTTTGTCGCGATCGGTGACGGCCCACATCTTGTTCTTGCGTGTGCCGACAAAGACCACGCCGGTGGTCGGGCCGACCGCCATGTGACGGGCGTCCGGGACAAGCGCATAGAGATCAATCTTGAAGCCGGGTGGAAGCGTTACCTTTTCGAGATTCTTTCGGATCTGCGTGGCGGCGGATGAATCCTGTGGAATGACTTCCATATCCATCGACGCGCCGGTCGTCTTAAATGCGGAGAGCTTCTCAAGGTTATCGGTGGCAGAGGCTGAACCTGCCCACAAGCAACCAAGAACGACGGCTGAAACGGTTGTGAACCACTTCGACATTCTTTCCTCCCATTTTCAATTGAAGTTTATTTCCTGACCCTGATCCTCTTTACATCTGGAGTATGCGGTTTTCCGAGCGGCAGCGAGTCTATGCGAGATTCTTCAGGTTCGGTATTGGCCGTAAGGCCTATGGCCAATCCAGGCGTCAGATATAGTCGGCCGCCCGGATGCCTGTCCCCAGGCGCGACCGCTTTTCAACATCTGATTAAGCGCCGGTTAAAGCGCAGATATTTCTATCTATATTTGGCTATATTTGTGCGGGAGAGATGTTCGCCTGTCGCGCTTTCATAAGGGCTTCCGACACGACATTAGCGACTTCCGCGCGCTCTTCGGGGGCCAGAAAACTTCCGATCACGAGGCTTTTTCCGTGCGAGCGCAAAGTCAGCGCGGAATCATGTTCCACCGGGTTGTCGATGTGAACCTGCAGCCAGGCCGGCTGGAAGTGCCAGCGCCTTGCTTTGCCGTGGTAATTCACCTTGGTAACTTCCAGATCATCCGGTGACATGCACAGCGTCTCGTAGTTGCGCCCATCCCGGTAGTTGATGCGGAACGCAAAATAAATCAGCAGTACGTCTAGTCCCATGAAGCCGACAACCGGCCAGGCGCCGGCCAGAAAGAAGGCCAGTCCGCCGACGAAGCTGATCGCGCAGACAGCGCTCATCAGAATCACGAAACCACGCGGACTGAGGCTCCGGTTGGGCCTCAGGCAGGCGTCAAGCAGAAGCGGCTCTCCGCTTCTTACAGTATGCGGCGCTTGTGTCTCGACAGCAGTCATGGAGAGAGCATAATACGAAAACCTGAATTCTTCGATAGTTTCTCTGAAAGTTTGATCCGCACCATGAAAAAAGCCGACAGAATTGAGTTCTTCGACCGCTTGGCGGCTGCCCTGCCCGAGCCCAAGGGCGAGCTGGATTACGTCAATGTCTATACCATGCTGGTCGCTGTCGTGCTCTCCGCGCAGGCAACGGATGTCGGGGTCAACAAAGCCACCAAAGAACTCTTCAAGGTGGCCGATACCCCGGAGAAAATGCTGGCTCTGGGTGAGTCGAAACTGAAGTCGCATATCAAAACCATTGGCCTCTTCAATTCCAAGGCCAAGAACGTCATGGCGCTCTCCAAGCTGCTGGTCGAAAACTACGGCAGCGTGGTTCCCGATGACCGCGATGAACTTGAAAAGCTGCCGGGGGTCGGTCGTAAAACAGCGAATGTCGTGGTCAATCTAGCCTTTGGCCAACCGACCATTGCCGTCGACACCCACCTGTTCCGGGTTTCAAACCGGACCGGTCTGGCACTGGGCAAGACGCCGCTGGAGGTCGAGCGGAAGCTTGATAGGGCGGTTCCGGCCGACAAGAAGCTGCATGCCCATCATTGGCTGATTCTTCACGGGCGATATGTCTGCAAGGCCCGCAAGCCGGATTGCTCGAGTTGCCTGGTCGTGGATCTCTGCGCCTACAAGGCCAAGACGACCCTGGAAGCTCCGAAACCGGCTTCAAAACCCAAAGCCGCCAAGAAGAAGACCGCAAAACCTGCCACGAAAACCCGTAAGCGCGCCGTCTGAGCTCACCGGATATCGAAATCAGACCAGTGGAGCTGCTTAAGACGTCAGTTGTGCTCGCAGAAGTGCACCGAGACAGGTCTTTTGGTCGGTCTTTTGCGCATCGAGATCTCGCGCTTCGCTGTAAACCACTTTAAAGGGGCTGTCCGGGTTGCCCTCTTCGTTATAGAGGAAGAGGTCGAGGACACAGTCTTTGCCGCGATACTGCCAGATTTCTGCGGGTTTCTCGCGGCGGACCAGGTCCGGCTGCCCGAGCAGGCCATTGAGATCGTCGCGTGTCATCGCGAGTAACTGCTCTGGATTGTCGTCGATCTCCGGTAAAGCCGGTGCTCTCGGCACCGCCGTTTCCTGGACTGGCGCCTTCTCGTCGGCCGCCTCGGGGCCAGAGGTTCCCGCTGAGGCCTCGCCCGCGGAGGGGACTTTGCGGGATTGGGTGCACGCGCTCAAAAGCCCGGCAGCGACAATGACAGCCACAATGACCGCAAACCGGCGAGTGGATGACCTTGTTTCGCTGCGTCTCTCCGTCATCGTGATCACGTTGCAGCTCCTCCTGTCCGGCGCCTGAGTTCTTCAAAGAGATGCAGCATGAAGGCCGTGGCGATGATCGGCGTAAAGAGGTTCAGGATCGGAATCGTCAGCAGGAATGCGATGATCGCGCCGGCCAGGATGACGCGCAGGCGGAAGTGCTTGCGCAGGCGCGTCGCGCCCCTGATGTCGAGCCTGCGCACCGCGACCAGTTCGAAATACTCGCGCCCCAAGAGGTAGCCGTTAATCAGATAGAAGAGCACAAGATTTAGCGGCGGGAGGAAAAGCAGGGCGATGTAAAACGGCAAGGCAACGATGTTGATCACCAAGGTCACCAGCGTAAAGACCAGGGCGCCCCGGATTGCCTCGCCATTTGGCTGGTGCCGGGCGGCGGGCAGGCCTGGGTAGTGCTTGCGCTCGACGGCTTCGGCAATGGGGTCGAGCAGAAAAGACATGCCGATCAGCATGACCGATGGGAACAGGAAAAGGCTCACCACCAAAAGCGCCCCGATGGAGGCCGCGCTGAAGAGCCAGTCCGCAGCGGTCTGGATCCATTCTATGGAGACGTTTTCCGCGACCCAGACGCCGACCCCTTCTCCCAACCAGGAGAGCGTAAAACTGGCAATCACCCAGAGCAGGATGAAGACCGCGAGGGAAATCAGGAAAGAAAAGAGGAAAACACGGCGGAACGCGGGATCTGCGGACTGACCGAAGGCCTTGGAGAGCGCATTGAACATAGTCAGCCTTTTAATACGGCCTGCGAAGCGGAACAAGACGCCATTTTGAGGCTGCGGAGACTTGTTTAGGAGCCGTTTGGTTCGGGATCACAGATCTGTAACAGGTTCTGTGTTTAGCTGCGGCCAAAGCGGTAACGACTGTTAGCTTGCTGTAAATCAGCTCCGACTATACTCTGCGCGCCGTTTTCACGGAGTTTTATCGGAACAGCAAGCATGGCAGATCAGCTTTTGGACGTTGTCGGTATCGGCAACGCCATTGTCGACGTTTTGGCTCAGTCGGACGACGCTTTTTTGAAAGAACATGACCTGGTGAAGGGGGCGATGACGTTGGTCGATGCCGAGCGTTCCGCTGCGCTCTACGACGCCATGGGTCCGGGCGTTGAAGCTTCGGGTGGATCTGCCGGCAACACCATGGCCGGAATCGCGTCCCTCGGCGGCAAGGGCGGTTACATCGGCAAGGTGCGCGATGATCAGCTCGGCCGGATCTTTCAGCATGACATCCGCGCGGTCGGGATCGAGTACAACAATCCCCTGGCGTCGGAGGGGCCCTCCACGGGCCGCTGCCTGATCATGGTGACGCCGGACGCTCAGCGGACCATGAACACCTTCCTGGGGGCCGCCGTCGACCTGGGACCGCAGGATCTGGATCTGGAGATGATCCGCCGCGCCAAGGTGACCTATATGGAGGGCTATCTCTGGGATATGCCCCCGGCCAAGGCCGCCTACCTGGAGGCCGCCGCCGCCGCACACGCCGCTGGACGCAAGGTTTCGCTCACACTTTCCGACTCTTTTTGTGTTGAGCGCCACAGAGATTCTTTTCTGGAGCTGATCAGCGGCCATGTCGATCTGCTGTTTGCCAATCATGATGAAATCTGTGCGCTATTTCAGGTGGATAGCTTTGAAGACGCGATGAAGCAGGTACGCGGGCACTGTGAAATTGCGGCGATAACCCGCAGTGAAAAGGGCTCCGTGATCGTTTCAGGCGATGAAACCATCGAAGTTGAAGCGGAATCTATCGAGCAACTGGTTGACACGACCGGGGCTGGCGACCTATATGCCGCAGGATTCCTTTATGGCTATACACAGGGCAAGAGCCTTTACGACTGTGGCCGGATCGCTTCGATCGCCGCAGCCGAGGTCATTTCGCATTTTGGTGCCAGACCGGCGACCCCGCTCGCGGCATTTGTGAAACAACGGATTGGATAGGGCCTTTGCCGCTGTCCAAGGAAACTCAAGGTTAAAGCGATGAGTGAGACGTCCCAGGCCGGCGGCGGTCAGGTAGCGAGCGATCAGGTCAACACGAAGCTGCGGAATGTGGCGATTATTGCCCACGTTGACCACGGCAAAACCACGCTGGTGGATGAGCTGCTGAAACAGTCCGGTGTTTACCGCGACAACCAGCAGGTCACCGAGCGGGCCATGGACAGCAACGATCTGGAGCGCGAGCGCGGGATCACGATCCTGGCCAAGTGCACCGCGGTCGACTGGCAGGACACTCGCATCAATATCGTCGATACCCCGGGCCACGCCGACTTCGGTGGCGAGGTCGAGCGTATTCTTTCAATGGTGGACGGCGTTGTGTTGCTGGTCGATGCCGCCGAAGGCCCCATGCCGCAGACCAAGTTCGTGACCCAGAAGGCTCTGGCGCGTGGTCTGAACCCGATTGTGGTCATCAACAAGGCGGACAAGCCCGATGCCCGGCCCTTCTGGGTTCAGGATCAGGTCTTCGACCTCTTCGCGGCTCTGGGTGCCAATGATGAACAGCTCGATTTCCCGACGCTCTTTGCTTCGGCGAAGCAGGGCTGGGCGGTGACAGATCTGGAAGATCCGCGCGAGAACATGACCGCGCTTTTCGATCTGGTGCTGGAATCGGTTCCGGCGCCTGCGGGCGATACGACGAAGCCTTTCGCCATGCTGGCGACGACTCTGGAAGCCGATCCCTACTTGGGACGGATCCTGACGGGCCGTATCCACAGCGGTATCGCCAAGGTCAACATGCCGGTACGGGTTCTCGATCGAGACGGTAAAGTCCTGCAGGAGGGCCGCCTCAGCAAGCTGCTGTCCTTCCAGGGTCTGAAACGGGTGCCGGTCGATGAGGCCGGGGCCGGCGATATCGTCGCCATTGCGGGCCTCACCGAGGCGACCGTCGCCAATACCATCGCGGCCACTTCGGTCACTGAAGCGATCACCGCGCAGCCGATCGACCCGCCCACCCTGGCCATGACCTTCGCGGTCAACGATTCACCTCTCGCCGGGCGTGAGGGTGACAAGGTCACGAGCCGGATGATCCGCGACCGCCTGCTGCGCGAAGCCGAGGGCAACGTCGCGATCCGCATCACCGAGACCGAGGACAAGGATGCCTTCGAAGTCGCCGGACGTGGCGAACTGCAGCTCGGCGTTCTGATCGAGACCATGCGCCGCGAGGGCTATGAACTCTCCATCAGCCGTCCTCGCGTGCTGTTCCGGAGCGATCCCGAGACCGGCCAGCGTCAAGAGCCGATGGAAGAGGTTGTGATCGACGTCGACGACGAATACTCCGGCGTCGTGGTCGAGAAGATGAGCGAACGCAAAGCGGAATTGACCGACATGCGTCCTTCGGGCGGTGGCAAGACCCGGATTACCTTCATTTCGCCCTCGCGCGGATTGATCGGTTATCACGGTGAATTCCTGACCGATACCCGGGGCACAGGCATCATGAACCGCCTGTTCCATGATTTCGGTCCCTACAAGGGCCCGATCCAGGGCCGCCGGACCGGCGTGCTGATTTCCAACGGGACAGGTACCGCCGTGCCTTTCGCGCTTTGGAACCTGGAAGAGCGCGGCGAGATCTTCATTCATCCCGGTTCGCCGGTCTATGAAGGCATGATCATCGGTGAGCATTCGCGGAACAACGACCTCGAAGTCAACCCGATGAAAGCCAAGCAGCTGACCAACATGCGGGCCTCTGGTAAGGACGAGGCCGTCCGCCTGACCCCGCCGCGGGTGCGCAGCCTGGAGCAGGCCCTGTCCTACATCTCCGATGACGAGCTGGTCGAGGTCACGCCGAAGTCGATCCGGCTGCGCAAGCAGCTGCTTTGCCCACATGAGCGTAAGAAACAGAGCCGATTGAAGGATGCCGGCTGAGTCCAGCAGCCCGTCCGATAGGGTCACGGCCTTGCATAGCTGGGTCGCGGCGCTGTCGGTCTATCGTCACCCGCGCGTTCTGGGCATGCTGTTTCTCGGCTTTTCCGCGGGTCTGCCGTTCCTGTTGCTCTTCTCCACCCTCTCCTTCTGGATGAGCGAGGCCGGGGTCAGCGTTACGACCATCGGGCTTTTCAGCTGGGTCGGAATCACCTTTTCCATCAAGGTCTTCTGGGCGCCGGTGGTCGATCGCCTGCCGGTGCCGCTTTTCACGACATTGCTTGGCAAGCGGCGTGGCTGGATGCTGCTGGCGCAGATCGCCATTGCCGCCGGGTTGCTGGGAATTTCCCAGAGCGACCCGCTATTGGAACTGGAAGTCATTGTTTATTTTGCACTTCTGGTTGCCTTCGCTTCGGCCACCCAGGACATTGCCATTGATGCCTATCGCATCGAGGCCGTGGAGCAGGCGCTGCAAGGTGCGATGTCCGGTACCTACCAGGTCGGCTATCGCATCGGCCTCTTGGTCGCCGGAGCAGGCGCGCTTTACATTGCCGAGCTCGCGTCCTGGCCAGCGGCTTACATCACCATGGCCGTCTTCGTCGGAGTTGGAATGGTGACTGTGCTCATCATTCGCGAGCCTCAGGTTTCGCAGGATCAGGCCACTCTTTTGCGCGAGGCGGCGTTACTTGATCCGATTGAGAACCTGGGGATCCGGGAAGGATTGCTGCATCGGATTGTCGCCTGGTTTTCCAGTGCGGTGGTGAGCCCCTTGGTTGACTTCTTTGCCCGAAATGGGAAATTCGCGCTGATCATCCTGGCTTTTGTCGGGCTTTACAGGCTCTCCGACATCACCCTCGGGGTCATGGCCAATCCCTTCTACAACGAGATCGGCTTCTCCAAGATCGATATTGCCAACATCGCGAAGGTTTACGGCGTCATTGCGACCCTGGTGGGCGCACTTCTCGGCGGCATTCTGGTGGTGCGCATCGGTCTTCTGAAGTCTCTCCTGATCGGTGCCCTGATGGTCGCACTGACCAATCTCGTCTTTGCGCTTCTGGCGGTGGTCGGCCCCGATCTGACCATGCTGACGGTGGCGATCAGCGCCGACAATATCTCTGGTGGCCTGGCCGGTTCCGTCTTCATTGCCTATCTCTCGAGCCTGACCAACACGGCCTACACGGCAACCCAGTACGCTCTCTTTTCTTCGCTTTTCACCCTACCCGGTAAGATCGTGGCGGGAGGTTCGGGCTATATGGTCGAGGCCGCCGGCTACGTGAACTTCTTCTTCTATGCCTCCGCTCTTGGCATTCCGGCGATCCTGCTGGTGCTTTACCTCATGTACCACGAGCGCCAAAAGCTTGGAGCCGACTCTAAGGTCTGACAACCCGGGGGGCCGGCCTGCCGTTTTCTTTTTCGCCCGGTCGTGACCCCAAATCAGGAGTCAAATTGTCACAGACCTGCAATTTTTTTGCACTGCAACAAAATCAGAATTATACTTGTTGTTCCGTAACTTAAACAGTGGGTACGGCAGATGAGTATTCGGCACCTGGACAGCCTCTTCAATCCCAAGTCACTTGCGTTGATCGGTGCCAGCCGGCGCGCGGAATCCTTGGGTGCAGTACTGGCGGCCAACCTGATGTCGGCGGGTTTTGAAGGACAGATTTACCCGATCCATCCAAAGGCGAAGGAGATTGGCGACCGGATCGCCTACCCAAGCGTCGCTGATCTGCCTGAAGCGCCGGATCTGGCGGTCATCGCAACGCCGCCAAGTGCGGTTCCGGAGCTGATCGCTCAGTTAGCTGCGCGTGGCACACGGTCCGCTGTGGTGATCACGGCCGGTTTCGGAGAGGGTGGCGACCAGGAAGGTGAGCAGCGGCTGCAGGATATGCTGGACGCGGCCCGGACCAATACTCTGAGGATCGTCGGTCCCAACTGTCTCGGCGTGATCGTGCCCGGGGCGGGATTAAATGCAAGTTTCAGCCACATCGCCGCTCTGCCCGGAGACCTTGCGTTCGTGACGCAGTCCGGTGCGATGGTGACCGCTATGCTTGATTGGGCGACGCCGCGTGGCATCGGCTTTTCCCATGTCGTGTCTCTAGGTGACAAGAGCGATGTCGATTTCGGCGATATGCTCGACTATCTGGCTTTGGATTTCAAAACCCGGGCGATCCTGCTCTACGTCGAATCCATCACCCATGCCCGTAAGTTCATGTCGGCGGCGCGGGCCGCGGCGCGCTCCAAACCGGTGATCGTCATCAAAGGCGGCCGCTATGCCGAGGGTGCCAAAGCGGCCGCCTCCCATACCGGCGCCCTGGCCGGCAGTGATGCGGTGTATGACGCGGTATTCGCGAGAGCAGGCCTCTTGCGGGTCTTCAGCCTGGAAGAGCTTTTCGATGCTGCCGAGACGCTGGCAACAGCCCGATCTGTGCGCGGTGACCGTTTGGCCATTGCGACCAACGGCGGTGGTCTCGGAGTCCTCGCGACCGATGCGCTGATTGAAGAAGGCGGCCGTTTGGCGGAGCTCACTCCCGAGACAATCGATGACTTGAATGCGGTTCTGCCTGCGACCTGGAGCCATAGTAACCCCGTTGACATTATCGGCGACGCGCCCGGTGAACGCTACGCGGCGACTCTCGAGGCCCTACTCAAGGAACCCGCCGCCGATGCCCTTTTGGTCATGAACTGCCCCACGGCAGTTGCGTCTTCAACGGAGGCAGCGCAGTCCGTGATCTCCAGCATTGAAAAACACACAGCGGCACGCGGGAAATCAAACGTCAAAACGGTCTTTACAGCCTGGGTTGGCGACGCGGCTGCCCGCGAGGCGCGGCAGATCTTTTCGGAGAAGCATATCCCGACCTATGACACACCGGAACAGGCGGTGCGGGGGTTCATGCATCTGGTGCGCTACCGGCGGAACCAGGATTTGTTATCGGAGACGCCGAGTTCCATCGTTGCCAGTGATGACAGCGATGTGTCCGCGCCGGATTGGTCGGCCGCGCACAGCATCATGGTCGCGGCCATGGCGGAAAATCGCGAATGGCTCAGCGAACCGGAGGCCAAGGCCGTTCTTGCCGCCTATGGCATTCCGGTTGTCCAGACCTTTCAGGTTGCGACGCCAGAGGAGGCCGCCGCTGCCGCCGAGCGGATTGAAGGGCCCGTGGCGCTCAAGATCCTGTCACCGGACCTCACGCACAAAAGCGATATCGGCGGGGTCGAATTGGGCCTAAACGGGAACGATGAAGTCCTGCACGCGGCCCGTGAGATGAACGCGCGGGTCAGCCGTTTGGCGCCCACTGCGACACTGAAAGGCTTCTCGGTTCAGTCTTTCTGTCAAAGGCCCAATGCCCAGGAGTTGATCCTCGGAGCGGCCACGGACGCTCAGTTCGGCCCGGTCTTGCTGTTCGGTGCCGGCGGAACGGCGGTCGAGGTCTTGGGCGACAAATCGATCGGACTTCCACCGCTCAACTCGACGCTGGCGCGGGACTTGATCACAAGGACCCGCGTGTTCAAGCTGCTTGAGGGTTACCGTGACCGGCCTCCGGCAGATTTGGACGCTTTGAGCGCCGCGCTGATCAGGCTGTCGGATCTGGTGGTCGACTTTGCCGAGATTGCGGAGATCGACATCAATCCGCTTTTGGCGGACGACCAGGGCGTCATTGCGCTGGATGCGCGCATTCGTCTCTGCCCCAAGAGCGCCGCGGCAATCGAACGCCTTGCGATCAGGCCCTACCCGCGTGAATTGGAACAGAATTTCGCTATCCGCGATGGCACCGATATCTTCCTGCGCCCGATTCGGCCGGAAGACGAGCCAATGCTTCAGCGCATGTTCGACCGGCTCTCGCCCGAGGACATCCGTTTGCGCTTCTTTGCGTCCTTGACCGAGTTAAGCCACAGCTTCGCCGCGCGCTTGACCCAGATCGACTATCATCGCGAGATGGCTTTTGTTGCCTTAAAAGAGGCGGACGACGGCGAACCTGAGATCTGGGGGGTCGTGCGGATCTCTGCCGACCCGGACAATGAACGCGCGGAGTATGCCGTACTGGTGCGGTCCGACATCAAGGGCCGCGGGCTCGGCGCAGAGTTAATGAACCGCATCATCGACTATGCCGTGCGCCGTGGACTGAGTGAGATCTGGGGCGACGTCCTGGACCACAACAAGCGTATGCTCGAACTGGTCCGGGAGCTCGGATTTTCGGTGCGCCACCTTCCCGACGAACCCGGCATCGTTCGCGTGGTCAAGCGCCTGGATGCCGTCGATTAGCTGCCTCTGAGCTAAGCGGCCATGCTGCGATCCAGAGCGTAACCGGCGGATCGGACGGTCCGGATAAGATCCGTCTCATTCGCGTCGTTAAGAGCTTTACGAAGACGCCGGATATGGACATCGACCGTGCGTGGCTCAACGTAGACGTCCCTGCCCCACACTGCATCCAGCAATTGCTCGCGGCTGAACACCCGGCCCGGGTTCTGCAGCAGATGACGCAGCAGCCGGAATTCCGTCGGGCCGAGATGGACTTCGCGGTTCCCGCGCCGCACCCGATGGGCGACCAGATCCATGGCAAGGTCCTCGAACGCAAGGGAGTCCGCTTCCAGTTCGGGATGGCTGCGGCGCAAAACCGCACGGATCCTGGCAATGAGCTCGGCCGGGGAAAAGGGCTTGGTGATGTAGTCATCGGCGCCGCTGTCCAGGCCACGAACCTTGTCCGTCTCTTCTCCGCGGGCGGTCAGCAGGATGATCGGCACGTCGCGCGTTGCAGGGATGCGGCGCATCTGCCGGCACACCTCGATCCCCGACATGAGCGGCAGCATCCAGTCCAGCAGCACGATATCCGGAGTTTCTTCCTTAGCAAGGACCAGGGCCTGCTCGCCGTCGTTGGCCTCAGCGACACGAAAGCCTTCACCTTCCAAATTGTACCGCAGAAGCGTAACCAGGGCTGCTTCGTCTTCAACAATCAGAACAAGAGGTTTCATTCACCATTCTCCTGGGGGTCTTTCTCTGCTGTGTCCGTCGCTTCATTGTCCGGTGTGACGACCTGGAACGAAGAGGTATCGCCCTTGGGGCGGCGGCCATCCAGCTGCTCACCGGTATCAAGGTAGTAAATGTTTTCAGCGATATTGGTTGCGTGGTCGCCCATGCGTTCGATGTTTTTGGCGATGAAAAGCAGGTGCGTGCTTGGCGTGATGTTCCGCGGATCTTCCATCATGTAGGTCAGCAGCTCACGGAAGAGCCCGGTGTACATTTCGTCGACCTCTTCGTCCCGGTGCCAGACATCAACGGCCCGCTCTGAGTCGCGCTCGACATAGGCATCCAGAGTATCTTTCATGATGCTTTGGACCAGATTGGCCATGCGCGGAATGGCGTAGGCCGGCCGCGTCGGTGGGGTCTGGTTGAGGGCGATTGTGCGTTTGGCCACGTTCTTCGCCAGGTCGCCGATCCGCTCGATGTCGCTCGCAATCTTCAAGGCGGCGACCACCTCGCGCAAATCGTTTGCCATTGGCTGACGCAGGGCGATCAGATTGACCGCCGCCTCGTCGGCCGCTTTTTCCAGCACATCGACTTCCTTGTCGCTCTCGATAACCTTCTTGGCCAGATCGCTGTCCCGCTTGACCAGGGCATCAATCGCCGTGGCGAGCATGCTTTCGGCCATACCACCCATGCGGACGATGATTTGATTCAGTTCCTGCAGTTCGATGTCGAAGGAACGTACGATGTGTTCGGATCCGCTAGGCATAGTCCTGGTCCTGCATGCTGCACCCTGTCTTCTGTGGGGTGCGTGTGTTTCTGATTACGGTCATCAGCACTGCTTAACCGAAGCGGCCCGTAATATAGCCTTGTGTCCGCTCGTCGTTCGGATTGGTGAAAAGCTGTTGCGTGTCGCCACATTCCACAAGGTCGCCGAGATGGAAGAACGCCGTCTTCTGCGACACACGGGCCGCCTGCTGCATCGAGTGCGTGACGATCACAATCGTAAAATTCTGCCGCAATTCGTCGATCAGCTCCTCGATCTTTGCGGTTGCGATCGGATCGAGCGCCGAGCAGGGTTCGTCCATCAGGATCACTTCCGGATTGACCGCGATCGCCCGTGCGATGCACAGGCGCTGCTGCTGTCCGCCAGAGAGGCCCGTGCCCGGCTTGTCGAGGCGGTCTTTCACTTCCTTCCAGAGGCCGGCCCGGGTCAAACTGCGTTCGACAATCTCATCCGTGTCGGACTTTGCCTCGCCAAGACCATGAATGCGGGGCCCGTAAGCAATATTGTCGTAGATCGACTTGGGGAAGGGATTAGGTTTCTGAAACACCATACCGACACGTGCGCGTAGCTGCACGACGTCGAGCTTTGTGTCATAGATATCATGCCCATCAAGCGTGATATCGCCCACCACTCGGCAACCGTCAATGACATCATTCATGCGGTTGAGGCACCGCAGAAAGGTCGATTTCCCGCAACCGGAGGGGCCGATCAGCGAGGTCACCTCGTTCCGGCCGATGTCCAGATCGACATTTTTCAGCGCCTGTGCTTCGCCGTAATAGACCGACACGTCGCGCGCGATCATCTTGTGATCGGAGGTTTCCGGGTTTTGCACCATGAGGTTTTCGGCGGCCATAGCCATTTTTTAGCTCCCTACCAGCGGCGTTCAAAGCGTTTACGCAAGAGTACGGCCACAGCGTTCATCACCACCAGGAAGGCAAGAAGAACCATGATAGCTGCACTGGTTTTTTCGACAAAGGCACGTTCCGGGCTGTCTGCCCAGAGATAGATCTGAACCGGCAGTGCCGTAGCGGAGTCCGTGAACCCGCCCGGAATATCGACGATAAAGGCGACCATGCCGATCATCAGCAACGGCGCGGTCTCCCCGAGGGCCTGTGCGGCACCCAGGATCGTACCAGTTAGAATTCCCGGCATGGCCAGCGGCAAGACGTGATGGGTAACGGCCTGAAGCTTCGAGGCGCCAACTCCCAGGGCCGCTTCCCGGATTGAGGGCGGGACGGCCTTCAAAGCGGCGCGGGCGGCGATGATGATGGTCGGCAACGTCATGAGGGCCAGGACCATGCCGCCGACCAGTGGTGCTGAGCGCGGCAGGCCGAAGAAATTGAGGAAGACGGCAAGGCCGAGCAGACCAAAGACGATAGAGGGGACCGCCGCCAGATTGTTGATGTTCACCTCGATCAGGTCAGTCCAGCGGTTTTTCGGCGCGAATTCTTCGAGATAGATTGCGGAGAGCACGCCGATCGGAAAGCTCAGAACCAGCGTCACGAACAGCATCAGGAAGGAGCCGACTGTCGCGCCCCAGATGCCGGCTTGCTCCGGTTCGCGTGAGTCGCCGGCCGTGAAGAACGTCGTATTGAACTGAGATTCGATGTTTCCGGCAGCGATGAGTTGGTCGATCCAGACGATGTCGCGGTCCTTGATTCGACGATCGGACTCCGGCACGTCGCGGGAAATATGGCCTTTCATAAAGGAGTCCAATTCGTCGGACGCCTTAACCCAAACCCGTTGTGTGGTCCCGATCACGTCCGGGTTTGCCATCACAAGCTCGCGGAGAGTTTGATCCGCGCTGCCGCTCATCAAAGCGGTGAGCGCGCGTCTCTCCCGGCGTTCCGTGACTTCGGGAAAGGCATTGCGCAAAGATGAACGTGCTATGCCCTGGTAGTTGGCTCTCCGAAGCACTTGCGGGTCGCGCTCGCCGGTCGGGTCGATCTCCGCTTCATCGAAGGTCACCTCGAGCGCGATGTGGTGCTGGGCAAACGCGGTGTAGCCGTTCGAGATGATGCTGAATAACAGCAGCACGAGCGTTCCGAGCGCTGCGAAGACCGCGATCAGTCCGTAGAGGCGAAACCTGGCTTCAGCGGCATAGCGCCGCTTGAGGCGTTTGCCGGAGAGGTCGGGCCGCTGAATTTGAGTGGCGGATGCGGACATCTCAGTCATATTTCTCTCTGTATTTACGAACCACCCGCAGGGCGATCACATTCAGCGTCAGCGTCACGACAAAGAGCATCAGTCCCAGCGCAAAGGCGGAGAGCGTCTTCGCGCTGTCAAATTCCTGATCGCCGACCAAAAGGGTCACGATCTGCACAGTGACTGTCGTCACGGCCTCGAGGGGATTGGCGGTCAGATTGGCGGCAAGTCCAGCAGCCATGACCACGATCATGGTTTCTCCGATCGCCCGGCTGACGGCCAGCAGCACACTACCCACGATGCCGGGAAGGGCGGCGGGTAGCACGACCTGCTTGATGGTCTCCGACTTGGTCGCCCCCAGCGCATAGGCGCCGTCGCGCAGGGTCTGGGGTACCGAGTTCATCACATCGTCCGAGAGCGAGGAGACGAAGGGGATACTCATGATCCCGATGACCATGCCGGCCGCCAGAGCGGATTCGGAGGAGACATCCAGGGACAGGGCTTGGCCGGTGTTGCGAAAGAAGGGGGCGACAGTCAGGGCGGCGAAGAAGCCGTAAACGACGGTCGGAATTCCGGCCAGAACCTCGAGGATCGGCTTCGCCACGGCCCGCATCCTGGGGCCTGCATACTCCGACATATAGATTGCGGAATAGAGCCCGACCGGGACTGCCACGCACATTGCGATGAAGGTGATCAGCAGGGTGCCGGCAAAGAGCGGTAGCATACCGAATGCGCCGGAGCCACCGACCTGACCCTCCCTGAGGGCGGTCTGGGGACTCCACTGCAAGCCGAACAGGAAGTCGGTCACAGGGACCTTGGTAAAGAAGCGCGAGGCCTCGAAGAGCAGCGAGAGCACGATGCCAACGGTTGTTGCAATCGCGATGGTCGAGGCCACAATCATAACCGCCGATACGACCGTTTCGACCTGGTTGCGGGCCCTCAGCGTCGTTGCAATCCGCTTGCGGCCGAGAGCGAGACCGGCGATTGCGATGCAGAGCACCAGAACCGCCATCGCGGCGAAGCCGGTTTGACGCATGGCCGCATAGTCGCGCGCTGCAGCTTCCATTTCCGGCGTGATATTGCCCCCAACGATGCCGCCCAGTGCCAGATGGGTAATCTGGTTGATCACCAGCGCCTTCTGGTCCTCGCTCAGTTCGAGAATGTTGGACGGAAGGTTGCTCACCAGGATCATCTCGACGATCTGCGGTTCTAGAGCAAGCCAAAGCGCCAGCAGAAGAAAGCTCGGCATGCCGCACCAGAGCGCGACATAAACACCGTAATACTGTGGCCTTGAGTGCAGTCTGTGGGTCGATCCCCCGGAGACGGCGACCGAGCGGCCGCGCCCCATGTAGTAGCCCGCCAGTGTCAGCAAGAGCAGTGTAGCGGCGAGGATCAGCAACGACATGTCGGGCACCAGGGAGTGACGGAAAAGAACGGGAAAAGGGACAAACGAAATTTCAAAAGAGCAGCAAAAAGACGACCGCTGGCGACCGGAAATTGATCGCCAGCGGTGTCAGGATCGAAATTACATGGACAGTGGAGCCATGCCGGTCGATGAAGCCCGCATCGCCTTACGGTCTGCCGCAGGAAGCGGGATCAGGCCCTTGTCGAGCAGGTAACCGTCTTCGCCCCAGGTGCCCTCGCTGGTGAACTCTTCAACGAACTCAGCGATGCCGGGAACAACGCCCACGTGCTCTTGCTTGACATAGAAGAAGAGCGAGCGGGAAACGCCGTACTCACCGGATGCGATCTTTTCGAAGGTGGGTTCTGCACCGTCGATCGTCGAACCCTGGATCTTGTCAGCGTTCTGGTCGAGGAAACTGAAACCGAAGATGCCGACCGCGTCCGGGTTGGCTTCCAGCTTCTGGATAATCAGGTTGTCGTTCTCACCCGCTTCGACATAGTGACCGTCCTCGCGGATACCATGTGCGACAGCGGTGAAGGCTTTCTTGTCGGACTTGCGCATGGCGGCAAGCGATTCAAACTTCTTGGCACCGCCTTCCATGGCCAGTTCAACGAAGGCATCGCGGGTTCCGCTGGTCGGCGGCGGCCCCAGAACTTCGATTTTCTTGGCAGGCAGGGAAGGATCGATTTCGTTCCACATCTTGTAGGGATTGTCGACCAGCTCGCCGTTGACCGGAACCTTCTTGGCAAGCGCCTGGAAGAGCTGCTTTTTGGTCAGCGAGAGCGGGTTGGAAGTCTTCGAGTTCGCAATCACGATACCGTCGTAGCCGATCTTGACCTCGGTGATCGTGATTCCGGCCTTGGTGCAGTTTTCGAACTCGGAAGCCTTGATCCGGCGCGAGGAGTTGGTGATGTCGGGATGTCCGACGCCAACGCCTGAGCAGAAGAGCTTCAAGCCGCCGCCCGAACCGGTGCTTTCAACGACAGGCGTCTTGAAATCGGTCGTTTTGCCGAATTGTTCGGCAACGGCGGTGGAGAAAGGGAATACAGTGGACGATCCGACAATGCGGATTTGGTCACGCGCATGGGCGGCTGTGGCGGAAAGGGCCAGACCGGCAATTGCGGCAACGGCGAGAGAATGCTTGATCACGTTATGTCTCCAGCATCATGGCTGAGAAATCTGCAGTCGCATGAGCCTTGTCATGCGATGTCGACCGGATGCCGACGTGGCCGAACCTATGTATGTTCGAAGCAAGATTTACTACAAATCGATGACACTTTTATGACGTTCTCTTAAGCTTTGATTTACCAGTAGAATTTAGCCGAGCTTACGACTATTCCGGCCTCTGAGAACGGAGACTTTTACGGGAAATGACGACGCCGTGCTAAGCCGCCGCGTCGTCACTGTTTGAAGGCAGCTCCACGGGTTTTTGCGGCCCGAATTCCGACGAAGGCATATCGACGGAAACCTGCCCGGCAAGGGGCAGAAACACCCTGAAGCAGGAGCCCTGGCCAATCGTGCTGTCGATATCGAGGACCGCGCGATGGCGGTTGAGGATGTGCTTTACGATCGCGAGGCCCAGCCCGGTCCCCCCCAGTTCCCGTGACCGTGCCGTATCGACACGGTAAAAGCGTTCGGTCAGTCTGGGGAGGTGTTCCCTGGCGATACCGTCGCCCTCATCAATCACCGCGACTGAGATGCCTGGCTTTCCAAGGCGCCGCGCGCCGCCGCTGCCTGGCTCGATAACGCGGGTCAGGAGGCGGACCTTGGTGCCTGAACGGCCGTATTTGATCGCGTTTTCGATCAGATTCTGAAAGACTTGAGTCAGTTCATCGGCTTCTCCGGCCACCTGCTCAGCGCCACAGAAATCCAAATCCAGCGTCATTTCCTTCTCGCGGGCTTGTGGCTCAAGCGAATTGGCGACGCTCTCTAAGATCAATTCGATATCAGCGGTGCTGCTCGGCGGTGTGTACTCATGCAGCTCAATCCGTGACAGGGAAAGCAGGTCCTCGATCAAACGGGACATGCGCTTCGCCTGTTCGTGCATCACCGCTAGGAAACGGACGCGCGCCTCGTGATCATCCTTGGCCGGCCCGATCAAAGTCTCGATAAAGCCGAGAAGGCTTGCCAGGGGTGTCCGCAACTCGTGACTGGCATTTGCCACGAAATCTGCACGCATCTGTTCGGCGCGCCGGACAGCCGTGAGATCGTGAAGGGCAATAACTGCGGCGGTCCCGTCGAAGGCGGCAGTGGCGAGTTTGGCAATCCTGCAGGAGAGATGACGTTCGAACTGACCGGGCACGGTGAATTCGACAACCTTATCGGTCGCTCCCGCCAGAACCTCTTCCGTCGCTTCTAGCAATTCCGGATTGCGAAGGACGGATATAAGATCCCGTCCGGCAATATCTTTGCCGAAAAGCCTCTCGGCTGCAGGATTCCCGCGCAAAATTCGCCGATGAGTGTCGATCAGCAGCAGGGAATCCGGAAGTGCCGTCAGCACGGCTTCATGGTTGGAGATGGTCCGCACCAGCTCCTGCCGGCGCAATTGCCGGTCCCGCAAAGTGTCTCGAATGGCTTCGTTCAGACCGGGAAAAAGCTGATCACCACCCTCGGGCGGTGCGGCTATGGGGGCCGACAGGTCGGATGAACGCAGCTGCTCAAAATACTGGCGCAGCACCGTAACATGGCGGAAGTGACGGGCGAGCAGGATCGCGGTGGCGAAAATAACGATACCTGAACCGGCGGCGACATAGGCCCAGGGCGCGAACCCGAGCCAGCCCAAGGTCACCAGCATGACCACACCCGGCAAGGCGAACAAAACCGTCGCAGGCGCCATGCGCTTAACGGGGGCGGCGGCGTCTGCCATGGACCGGAACCTTGCCTTGTAGTGTGATTTCGCCAATTAACTCAGCCTAAGGTATCATTGTAGTATTACAGATTAACGCGCCTTACGTTGCTTTTTACGGGATTTTTTGGTTTTTCGCACGGCAAACTGCCTCTATGCCCACCTCACCGGCGTGTCCGCCGAAGCCTAAGTCTGCTTTCGCGTAATCGCTTCATGTGCGGCAAGGCCCGCAGCCACGACCAGATCGTTGACCGTCGCGCCAAGCGTGACGATTTGAGCAGGGTGGCTTAAACCCAGGAGCATGGGGCCGATCACGGTCCCGCTGCCGACCTTCTGGATCAGCTTGGAGACGATATTTGCGCTGTGCAAAGCCGGCATGATCAGGATATTGGCGGGTCCGGTGAGGCGGCAGAAGGGATAGAGCTGCCGCATCAGATCGTAATCCAGGGCGACATTGGCCTGCATTTCGCCGTCGTATTCGAAGTCGACGTCCATGCCGTCCAGAACATTGACGGCTTCACGGATGCGCAGGGCTTTGGCCCGCATGGGATTGCCGAAGTTCGAAAAGCTCAGGAAGGCCACGCGGGGCTCATAGCCCATGGCACGGGCCTGTTCCGCGCTCTGGATGGCGATATCCGCCATTTGTTCAGGCGTCGGCAGTTCATGAACCGAGGTGTCGGCAATAAAGACCGAGCGGCCGTCCAGCATCATCATCGACATACCGAAGACCCGATGTCCTGGTTTTGGATCAATGGCCCGGGTGATGTCCTCATAGGTGACGCCGAAGCTGCGGGTCAGTCCCGAGACCATGGCATCGGCATGGCCGTTCGCGACCATGCAGGCGGCGAAGACGTTTCGGTTCTGGTTGACCATCCGCTGACAGTCGCGCAGGAGCGCGCCGTTGCGTTGCAGCCGCTGATACAGGAACTCGGCGTAGTGCGTATTGTGCTCGGACAGGCGGGCATTGTGGATTTCCAGGAAGTCGCCGGTCAGACCCATGGTTTTCATGGTTTCACGGACCCTGTCCTCGCGCCCGACCAGGACCGGCGTTCCGTATCCGGCGTTGTGGAACGCCAGTGCGGCGCGGATCGTAGGTTCTTCCTCGCCCTCGGCGAAGACAATTCGCGTCGGGCTTTGGGCCGCACGCACCTTTTCGAAAATCCCCTGCAGACTGGAGGCCGCCGGGTCGAGGCGTGCGGAGAGCTCCTGCTCGTAGAGAGTGATGTCCGTGATCGGTTTTCTGGCAACGCCGGTGGTGATGGCTGCCTGCGCGACGGCTTTCGGCACCGCCACGATCAGGCGCGGGTCAAAGGGGGCCGGGATGATATAATCCTTGCCGTAACGCAGTCGCCGGCCCGCGTAGGCCTTATCAACCTCATCCGGAACGTCTTCGCGGGCCAGACTTGCCAGGGCTTCGGCGGCGGCGACTTTCATCTCCATGTTAATGGTCGAGGCCCGTACATCGAGGGCTCCGCGGAAGATGTAGGGAAAGCCCAGAACGTTATTGACCTGGTTGGGATAGTCCGAACGGCCTGTGGCGATGATCGCGTCGTCCCGGATCTCCCTGACCTCCTCCGGCGTGATCTCCGGATCCGGGTTGGCCATGGCAAAGATAATGGGCTGATCCGCCATGGACTTGACCATGTCGGCTGTCAGCGCGCCCTTGACCGAGAGTCCGAAGAACACGTCGGCGTCCTTCATGGCGTCTTCCAGGCTGCGGGCATCGCTCTTGACGGCATGCGCCGATTTCCATTGGTTCATGCCGTCTTCCCGGCCCTGGTAGATGACGCCGCGGGTGTCGCAAAGAATGATGCTATTGTTCGGCACACCCATGGCCTTGAGCAGCTCGGCGCAGGCGATCCCTGCCGATCCGGCGCCATTGATCACCATCTTGATGGAGGCGAGGTCACGGCCGGTCAGATGAACCGCGTTGATCAATCCAGCCGCCGCGATAATCGCTGTCCCATGCTGATCGTCGTGAAAGACCGGTATGTCGAGCAGTTCCCGCAGGCGCTGTTCTATGATGAAACATTCCGGCGCTTTGATATCTTCCAAATTGATGCCGCCGAAGGTAGAGCCCAGAAAGCGTACGCAATTGACGAACTCGTCGACGTCACGCGTGTCCACCTCCAGATCGATGCCATCGACGTCGGCAAAGCGCTTGAACAGGACGGCCTTGCCTTCCATCACCGGCTTCGAGGCCAGTGCGCCCAGATCCCCCAGCCCCAGGACGGCCGTTCCGTTCGAAACCACCGCGACGGTGTTGCCCTTGGCGGTGTAATCATAAGCCTTGGCGGGATCTTCGCTGATCCTCAGGCAGGGAATGGCCACGCCGGGCGAATAGGCCAGCGAGAGATCGCGTTGTGTCGTTAAAGCTTTTGTGGCCTTGATCTCAAGCTTGCCCGGGCGGCCGTTTGCGTGAAAATCCAGGGCTTCCTGGTCGGTGGTGCGGGAGCTGTCGTTGGACATAGGGTCTTCTCTCTGATGTGTCACCGGGACGGCCTCGGGTATCGGGCGTCGTATCGGCGGTGATGTCGGCCTTCGCCTATATGAATTGTGATCAGTTTTTTTTAGTTCTGGCTCTGGCGCATGTGGCTGTGCACGTCTTCTGCACCATGGCGGGTCAGGATTTCGCTCGCCACTTTGGCCTGCTGCTCTGTTGCGGTGCAAACCCACAGGAGAACCGTGCCTGATTCCAGCGCGCGCGCGAATTGCTCCGTGTGTGGGGTCGCCCGCAGAGTCGTCAGCAACTCCGTCAGAGCAACGGACGTGACGCCGGCGGCGAGAAGCCCGGCAATCGCGGCGCCCACCGGGCCCGTCGCAACCGCGATCAAGCCCGCCGCAGTAATTGGCCCAACATATTTGATTTCACCGACCAGACCGATCATTGCCTCTTGCCAGGCATCGCTGGTGGACTCGCTTGCGCTGAGGGATTCATGGGTGTCCAGCACCGAGAGATCGCTTGACTGAAAGCCTGCGGCGAGCAGAGTCTCGACCGCCGCCTTGAAGTTCTCACGCTCGGCAAAACGCCCAACGATCTCGGTTTGCTCCACTGCGCCGTCATCCTGCAAGGCTGTGTCCTTCCCCTAGGTTTCAAGTGGTATCGTCTGTGGCTGTCCGATGAGAGATCACTCCGCCTGAACAGGTTTTTCTGGTCACCACCCGCTTTGTTCCAGCTATATTGCCTCCTCCTACCCGTGCTTGCAAAGAGGGCATCGGATAGAGTAAGTGCGGAGGACAAAATGACGCGTGTTGCGCGAGCCTCGTTGCCGGCTCGCATTGTGTTGCAATAGGCTTTTGTGCCTCAATCGAAAAGCCGTTAAAACCTTTCCCAGTTCAGTGTAAATGCCTGATTCCAGCACCACAGCCCACCGCAATGATAAAGGCCAAAGCGCATCTGGTGCGCCTGTGGCTTCAAGGCCGGGCGTCAATCCGGCCTCCGAACCGGCGCCCAAAACTGCCAGCGTGACGCCGATGATGGCGCAGTATCTGGAGATCAAGGCGGGTTACCCCGACGCGCTGTTGTTCTACCGCATGGGTGATTTCTACGAACTCTTCCATGAAGATGCCGTGCTGGCATCGGCGGCCTTGGACATCACGCTGACCAAACGGGGCAAGCATGAAGGTGCCGACATCGCCATGTGCGGTGTGCCGGTGCATTCGGCGGACGGCTACCTCTCACGCCTGATCCGCAAGGGTTTCAAGGTCGCGGTCTGCGAACAGACGGAAAATCCCGCCGAAGCCAAGAAGCGCGGCAGCAAGTCCGTGGTGCGTAGAGATGTGGTGCGTCTGGTCACACCCGGAACCCTGACCGAAGACGAGCTGCTGGATGCGCGAAACCACAACTATCTTGCCGCGCTCGCCGAAACCGGTGGCGCGGCGGCCGGCCGCCTCGGCCTGGCCTGGCTGGACATGTCAACCGGCGATTTCCACGTCCAGCCCCTGAATCACGTCGATCTCAGCGCGGTCCTGGCGCGCCTGACACCGGGGGAGTTGCTTCTGCCGGACCGCCTGACCCAGCGGCCCGAACTCTTCGAGGTCTTTAGCGAGTGGAAAGACAGGCTGACGCCCCTGCCCTCGGCCCGTTTCGACAGCGAGAATGCCAAACGCAGGATCGAGACGCTGTTCGAGGTCAAGGCCCTGGATGCCTTCGGTGATTTCGAGCGCGCCGAACTGGCCGCGGTGGGAGCCTTGCTTGACTACGTAGAGCTGACCCAGAAGGGCCGCCTGCCCAGGCTCATGCCGCCGAGCCGACTGCGCCAGGGCAGCGTCATGGAGATCGATGCCGCGACGCGGCGCAACCTGGAACTCAGTCAGGCGCTCAGCGGTGGCCGCGCCGGCAGTCTTCTGACGACTATCGACCGGACGGTGACGGGGGCCGGTGCACGTTTGCTTGCTTCCCGGCTCGCGGTGCCCTTGACGGATGCGGCGGCCATTACGGCCCGCCAGGACGTCGTGGCCTATCTGATCGAAAATGATCCGCTGCGGGAGGAGCTCAGGCGGCGCCTGCGCCACTGTCCCGATATCGAGAGGGCCTTGTCGCGCCTGTCCCTGGGCCGCGGCGGCCCGCGCGACCTGGCTGCCGTCCGGGACGGTCTGAGTGAAGCCGGCGCGATGCGGGATATGTTGAGTGATCAAAAGCTGGCCGCTTTGCCCGGTGATCTGGCGTCTGTTCTGCAGGACCTGGGTTTTCATGACCCTCTGGTTGATCGCCTGAAGCGGGCTTTGTCGGAGGATCTGCCGCTGCAGGCCCGGGACGGCGGTTTCATTGCGCCCGGCTATGCGGAAAAGCTCGACGAATACCGGGCTCTGCGCGACGAAAGCCGGCGCTTGATCGCGGCTCTGCAGAGCCGCTATGCCGAGGAAACCGGGATCGGGAATCTCAAGATCCGGCACAATAATGTTCTGGGCTATTACATCGAGGTGACGCCGACTCAGGCCCCCAAGATGCCCAGCGGTTCCGATGCGCCTTTCATCCATCGTCAGACCCTGGCGAGCGCCGTGCGCTATTCCACAGTGGAGCTCTCGGACCTGCAGCAGGAAATCGCCTCGGCGGCAGATAAAGCGCAAGCCATTGAACTGGAACTCTTCGAGGATCTGGTCAGCGAAATCGATGGCCGCAGCGATGCGGTCGCCCTGGCGGCGGGGGCCCTGGCACGGCTGGATGTGGCGACCGGCTTCGCCGAGCTCGCCCTGCAGGAGCGCTGGTGCCGGCCGAAAGTGGACGAGTCTCTGGCCTTCGATATCGCCGGAGGGCGCCATCCCGTCGTCGAGGTTGCCCTGAGAAAAAACCAGGAAGGCAGCTTTGTCGCAAATGCTTGTAATCTGGAGGATGATCAGCGGCTTTGGCTGATCACCGGCCCGAATATGGCCGGTAAGAGTACGTTTTTGCGGCAAAATGCCCTGATCGCGATCCTGGCGCAGATGGGCTCTTTTGTTCCTGCGGACGCCGCGCACATCGGGGTTGTCGACCGTCTTTTCAGCCGGGTCGGCGCAGCCGATGACCTCGCGCGCGGCCGCTCGACCTTCATGGTTGAGATGGTCGAAACCGCCGTCATTCTCAATCAGGCGACGCCCCGGTCGCTGGTGATTCTGGATGAGATCGGACGCGGAACGGCCACGTTCGACGGGCTCTCGATTGCCTGGGCCTGTGTCGAGCATCTGCACGAGGTCAACCGCAGCCGGGCGCTCTTCGCCACGCACTATCACGAGCTTACGACCCTCGCCGCCAAGCTCCCGGCTCTCGCCTGCCATGCCATGCGGGTGAAGGAGTGGCAGGGAGAGGTGGTCTTCCTGCACGAGGTTGCCGCCGGTGCCGCGGACCGTTCCTACGGCATTCATGTCGCCAAGCTTGCCGGGCTGCCGGGCGCCGTGGTTTCCCGGGCCGAAGAAGTACTCGCGACCCTTGAAAAGGGCGAACAGGCCGGTGTTTTGACCCGTCTGGCCGATGACCTGCCGCTTTTCGCCGCGGCGCTGGCCCAGGAGCGTCACCCCGAAAGCACTGTATCCGGTTTTTCCGAGGGGGCAGCCGCGCCGTCTCCGGTCGAGGGACGCCTGTCAGAGATTAATCCGGACGACCTGACCCCGCGCCAGGCGCTGGAACTGCTCTACGCCCTGAAGAAGCTCTCTCAAGAAGCTTAGAAACCGGTTTTTCTGGTTATTTCTCTTCGAAATTGGCTGGTCTACTGCAAAAGAACCATTTGTTAACAGGCATATTAGATACTCCCCGTTATTCAACCTGTAACGGAATTCTTGTGCGCGGTGATGGGCGTAAACGGACAGAGAGAGACCTGGCGAAGTTTGGTGCCGGCGATAAGCCTTGCGCTTTGTACGGCTTTGTTTCTGCTGGGTCTTAATCTGCGCTCACCTGTTGCAAACGAACCTGTTGCGCTCTTTTTCGGTCCCTCTGCCGGCCACGACAATGCATTGCAAAAGATTGCCGCGCTTGATGGCCGGATTGTCCGGGTCGGCGGGTGGGATAACGTCGTTGTGGCGGTCTTCGATCGGGACATCGGCGTCGCCCAGCTCTGGCGGCATGGGGCCTGGGTTGCAATGGATCCGGTCTTTTTCAGTGGATGCGAAGCTTCGGGCACATCTTCACGCGGTGGATTTTCAGCATGAACCCCATTTTTGAACTCAGAGAACGCGTTACACCCTTTTTTGTGGCATTCCTCTGGCTGCACGTGCCTGTCATTGCCGGTCTCGGCTTTTTCTTTGAGGATTGGCTCTGGCCAACTGTAGGAGCCTCTGTTCTGGCGGGTGCGGCGACGATCAGCTGGAAGCTCTCGGGTGGCGAAGCAGCGACGCGATACCTGATTGCCGTTGCGCAGATGGGCATGGTGGCGGTCATCCTCTACCAGTTCATGGGCAACGCCTGGCAGGTCGACATTCACATGTATTTCTTTGCGGCCCTGGCGATGCTGGCCGCCTTTTGTGATTGGCGTACGATTTTTGTCGCCGCGGCCACGGTCGCGCTGCACCACCTGGTGCTCAATTATGCCCTGCCGCTGGCGATCTTCCCCAATGGCACCGACCTGGCGCGGGTAGTTCTGCATGCCGGCATCGTGATTCTTGAGACTGTCACCCTGATGTGGATCACCGCCAAGCTCATCTCCGCCTTCAGCGAGGCCGCCGAGGCCATTGAGCGCGCGAAGAGCGCAGAACGGGAATCGCAGGAGCTGGCTGAGCAGCAACGCGATACCGAGCGACGGGCCAACGAAGATCGGCAGAAAACCCTGTCGGCGTTGGCGGAGGTCTTCGAACAGGATGTGGGTAATCTGGTCGAAGCGGTTCGTGCGCGCGCTTCGCAAATGAATGACCATGCCGAGACCATGAATTTGGTCTCGATGGAGGCGCGCAACCGTTCCGACAGCACGGCGCAACGTGCGGAAGAGGTTCGCAGCAACACGCAGACCGTTGCGTCCGCGACCGAGGAAATGAGTTCGTCGATTTCAGGAATTGTCGAACAGGTCGCGCATTCCAGCCGCATCACCGGCGACGCCGTGAACCGCGTGGAGCAGACGAACGAGACCATGCAGGGCCTGGCGAACGCGGCCGATAAGATCGGCGAGGTTACCAGTCTGATCTCCGATATAGCCGAACAAACCAACCTTCTGGCGCTCAACGCCACCATTGAGGCGGCCCGGGCCGGTGATGCGGGCAAGGGTTTTGCCGTGGTCGCAAGCGAGGTCAAGAACCTCGCCAGCCAGACAGCCAAGGCGACCGAGGAAATTACCGGTCAGATCAACCAGATGCAGCATGTCACGAAGGATGCCGTCGAAGCTATCCAGAAGATCCGCGAGACCATCGGCGAGATCAACGAAGTTGCGAACAGCGTTTCCTCCTCTATCGACGAGCAGAGTGGCGCGGTCAGTGAGATCAGCAGCAATACGAACCGGATCGCAGACGGCACGCAACTCGTGACCAATGAAATCACTGAGCTGAGCGGCGCGGCCGACAAGGCCGACGAAACATCGAAACAGACCGTCGATGCCGCCAAGGAACTGGTCGAGCAGATCGATCAGCTGAAGGGCGAGGTGCTGAACTTCGCCAAACACGTCCGCACCGCCTAAAACGGTATTCCGCGTATCGAGGAGACTTCGGACTTGTGTCCCGCACTTGCGCGAGATAGGGGACGAAGTACTTAATGAACAGGTGCCTCGTTTCCGATCGTCGCTTGCGGTCGTCTCGCAGTTTCGATCCTTGCCGGTACGGGCGTGCCCGCTTGCTAAAGCCGGTGTTTTGCGATTTGGTGTTGGTCCTGTCTAGCAGCGGAATTGGACATGCAAGAGCTTCTGCCTGAAGAGCCCTTCGAGACTGAGGTGCGCAACAAACGCGCGATCATAGACCGGCGTGCCTTGTTGGGCCGGATTGAAGATATCGTCAAAGAAGGCAGTTCCGATCTGGATGTGCGCACGCATGTCCTGGCGGCCCTGAGAGACGCTCTGGAGAACGGCCGGAGCGAGGTGCGGCGCCGTTTTGACGAGCGCGCTTCGGGCACAGTCGTCGTGCGCTCGAATTGCTACCTCGTGGATCAGTTGATCAGGGTCGTCTACGACCATGTGACCACCCATCTTTTTCCAAGCGCGAACCCTTCGACCGGAGAGGTCCTGTCACTTGTTGCCGTCGGCGGCTACGGCCGGGGCGAGCTGGCGCCGCAATCCGACGTCGATCTGCTGTTTCTGCTGCCTTACAAAATGACCCCGCGCAGCGAGCAGGTCGTGGAGGCGATCCTCTATTTCCTTTGGGATCTGAACTTTAAGGTCGGGCATGCGACCCGCAAGGTTTCAGAGTGTATCCGCCAGGCCAAAGCCGACGTCACGATCTGCACGAGCTTGCTCGAAGCCCGTTGGCTGTGGGGTGACCAGAGTCTCTATATCGAGCTGCGCAAGCGCTTTCAGTCGGATCTGCAGTCTCAGGGCGGTGCCAAATTCATTGAGGCAAAGCTGAGCGAGCGGGATCTGCGCCACAAACGCAACGGCGGCACCCGTTACTCTCTTGAGCCCAACATCAAGGAGAGTAAGGGAGGCTTGCGCGATCTTCATACTCTCTTTTGGATCGCCAAATTCCTCTACCACGTCGACGACATCGCGCGTCTGGTCGACCAGAAGGTTTTCACACGCCAGGAGGTGCGGCGCTTCGAGAAGGCCCAGGCTTTCCTCTGGACCCTGCGCTGCGCGCTGCATTATCTGACCGGCCGGGCCGAGGAGCGCCTGACCTTCGACGTTCAGAAATCCCTCGCCGACTGGATGGGCTATACGGATCATGCCGGAACCCAGGGCGTCGAACGCTTTATGAAGCACTACTTTCTGATCGCAAAGGATGTCGGGGACCTCACCCGGATTTTCTGTGCGACCCTGGAGGCGGAACATAATCGGCGCTCGCGCTTTCGCCTGCCCTCCCTGACGCGCCGCCGGTCCTTAAGCGGGTTCAGACTCGAGGGGGAACGCTTGTCTGTCAAGGACGCCTCGGTTTTCGAAAACGCACCGATCGACATGCTGCGGATCTTTGCAGTTGCCCAGAAGCATGATCTGGACATCCATCCTAAGGCCCTGCGCTGGATCACCCAGAACCTCAAGCTGATCAAAAAGCCGCTCCGCGAGGATCCGGAAGCCAATAAGATCTTCCTGCAAATCCTCTGCGCCGAGGAGGACCCGGAGACCACTTTGCGGCGCATGAATGAGGCTGGCGTCTTCGGCCGCTTCATCCCCGATTTCGGCCGGGTGGTGGCGCAGATGCAATACAATATGTACCACCACTACACGGTGGATGAGCACACGATCTTTGCGATCGGCATTCTGCACGATATCGAACAGGGCCGTCTCTCGGAGGAAGCACCGATTGCCACCGAGGTGGTGCACAAGGTCCTGTCGCGCCGGGTTCTCTATGTCGCGGTTTTCCTGCATGACATTGCCAAGGGCCGGCCCGGCGACCACTCTGAAGTCGGCGCCAAGGTCGCGCGCCGAATCTGTCCGCGTTTGGGGTTCAGCGCAGAAGAAACCGAGACCGTCGCCTGGCTTGTGCTGCATCATCTGGCCATGAGCGATACCGCCTTCAAACGCGATATCGACGATCCCAAGACGATCCAGGATTTTGCCGCCCTTGTGCAATCGCCGGAGCGCCTCAGACTGCTGCTGGTGCTGACGGTCGCCGATATCCGTGCCGTCGGCCCCAATGTATGGAATGCCTGGAAGGCCGCCCTCTTGCGCGATCTTTACTGGCGGACGGAGGAAGTTCTCTCCGGCGGCATTTCGTCGGAGGGCCGGGCGCAGCGTGTCGAGCATGCGAAGGAAGCCCTGCGCGTGGCGATTGCCGATTGGCCCAAGAAAGAGGTCGAGGCCCACATCAAACGGGGATATCCCTCCTACTGGCTCTCGGCGGACACCGAGACTCATCTGCGGCATGCGCATCTGGTGCGTGAGGCGGAGCGACAGAAGCTGCCGCTCATGATCGATGCCCACGTGGATGGCTATCGGGACGTGACGGAAGTCACCATTTACACCGCCGATCACCCGGGTCTCTTCAGCCGGATCGCAGGCGCAATGGCGGTCAGTGGTGTTTCCATTGAAGGCGCGAACATTATCACGCTGGCAAACGGCATGGCGCTTGACAGCTTCTACGTACACGACGCGGCTGAAGGCGGTGCCTTGGACAGCGATGAGCGGGTCGCACGACTCTCCGCCAACATCGAAAAAGTCCTGTCGGGCGGCATGCGCCCAGTGCAGGAACTGACCAAGCAGCGTTCGACAATCCCCAGCCGCTATCGGGTTTTCAAGGTCGCGCCCCGGGTGCTGATAGACAACAAAGCCAGCGCAACACACACGGTCATCGAGGTGAATGGCCGCGACCGTCCTGCCTTGCTCTATTATCTGACCACAGCCATCACCCGTCTCAACCTGATGATCTCCACGGCACGGATCGCGACCTATGGCGCGCATGCGGTCGATGTCTTTTATGTAAAAGACGCCTTGGGCTCCAAGATTGACAACAAAGCCAAGCTCACCCGCATTCGAAAAAAGATGCTCGAAGTTCTGGAGAGCACCGACTGCGCGGCGGCGGCTGTCTCGAAGCAGACAGCTTCAAGGCAACCGGCTGCCACGAAGAAACCCGCGAGAGAGACACGGCGCAAGCCGGAAACGGCTGCGGAATAGCTGTTTAAGCCGCGCTGATCGGCGTTACCCGTGCGCTATTCCGGCAAGGCGCTGACCAGATACATTGCTTTGAGTATGTCGCTGGGTTTCGCGCCGTTAAAGGCGTTGTCGAAGATCGCTGAGATGCTGTCGGAGCGGTAAATGCGGCTGAGGGCGCGGTCGACCGCGAGACGGAAATTGCTGTCTCCCCGCTTCATGGCCAGCGCGTAGGGCTCATGCGAGAAGTATCTGGTGCCCACATGCAACGACTTCGCCTGGCTGCTTTGTGCTGCCAGATAAACCAGCAGAGCGCGGTCCGAGAAGTAGGCTGAAATCTCTCCGCCTTCCAGCTTCTCGCGTCCATCCTGGTGGTTGGCGACCGTCACAATTTCAGACTGCAGGTCGGTCTTTTTGACGATATCCCGCAGCAGGCTCTCCGTCGTGGTCGCTTCCAGGACGCCGATCTTATGACCCTTCAAGCTGCTGAAATTCCTTGGACCGTCGACCTTGGTCAAAACGGCGGCACCATCGATAAAAACGGGAATGGAAAAATCCACTTTGTCGCGCCGGGCCAAGGTCGCGGTCGCGGCACCGCACAGCAGGTCCACCTGGCCATTCTGGACGGCCTTGAAGCGATTGCTCGAGGTTACCGGGACATAGGTGATTGAAACTTCAGGGAGCTCGAGTTCTGCCTTCAATTGAGCGACCACGGCCCGGCAGAGGTTGACCGTGTAACCTGCCGCCTCACCAATCGTATTTTTATAGGAATAGGGGGCGGCATCTTCCCGGTAGCCGATCTTGATCTTACCGTTCTGAATGCGCTCAAGGGCGCCCGCTGCGGCCTCGCCGGTGGAGCCTCCGAACGCAGCCGTTGCCGCTATGGCCAGCGCAGCAAGTGCTGCAGATCCAAACCCTCTTTTCATACCCCACTCCTCCCGTCTGCGTGAATGCGCGCGTTCTTGTCTGTTCCTGTCCTTATACCACGATATTCGTTCCTGTTTCTGTTTCGGCAAGTTCTGCGAGACGCCCGGTCTCTCTTGAAGTCCTGTCGGGATTTGATGCTGTGAGCTTTCACTCGAACGCGGATTGCTCTAGAAACGCGCGGGTATGGCATTGATTCGTTCCTTGGCCACCGTGGGTGGCTACACCGGTCTAAGCCGGGTGCTGGGCTTCGTCCGCGACATCCTGATTGCGGCGGTGCTCGGGACCGGCCCTGTGGCCGATGCTTTTTTCGTAGCCTTCAAGCTGCCCAATCTGTTCCGCCGCCTCTTTGCCGAAGGTGCGTTCAACGCGGCCTTTGTCCCCCTCTTCGCCAAACGGCTCGAGCAGGAGGGTGAGGCTGCGGCCAAGGCTTTTGCCGAGCATACCCTGGCCGTTCTGCTCACTGTTGTCGCTTTCGTCTGTGTTCTGTCGATGCTGGCCATGCCCTGGCTGATGTACGGTCTGGCGCCGGGTTTTGAGGATGATCCGGAAAAATTTGCGCTCACGGTCGAGCTCAGCCGGATCACCTTCCCATACCTCCTTTTCATGTCTCTTGTGGCGCTTCTGTCGGGCATCCTCAATTCGCTCTACCGTTTCGCCGCGGCGGCCGCCGCACCGGTTCTGCTGAACATTTGCTTCATTGTCTCCCTGGCGCTGGTTCTGCCCTTCTCGGGCATGCCAGGCTATCTTCTGGCCTGGACAGTCGCCATCGCCGGGGTTGGCCAGTTTCTGATGCTGATCATTGCGGCGTCGCGAGCCGGCATGAGCCTGCGGCTCCGCTTGCCGCGGCTCACGGAGGGCGTCAAGCGGCTGCTTGCGCTGATGTTGCCGGGTATGTTGTCGGCCGGCGCTATTCAGATCAATCTCCTGGTCGGGACAATCATCGCCACTCTGCAGGCCGGCGCAGTGTCCTACCTCTATTATGCGGATCGGGTCTATCAATTGCCGTTAGGCCTGATCGGTATTGCCTTCGGCGTTGTTCTGTTGCCTGACTTAAGCCGGAAACTGCGCGCCGGCGCCGACGAGGCCGCCATGCACAGTCTCAACCGGGGCCTGGAGCTGGCCATGCTGCTGACACTGCCGGCGGCGGTGGCGCTGATTGTCATTCCCGAACCCATCACGATCGTGCTCTTTGAGCGCGGTGCGTTCGACCGGACTGCGACAGAGGCTACCTCATTGGCCCTCGCGGCTTTCGCCGCCGGGCTCCCGGCTTTCGTCCTTATCAAGATCTTCCAACCGGCCTTCTATGCCCGCGAAGATACAGTCACGCCCTTGAAGATGGCGCTGATCTCCATTGGCTTGAATATCGCGCTCAGTCTTGCGCTCTTCTGGCCCTTTGGCCACGTCGGCATAGCAATGGCAACCTCCGCATCCGCCTGGCTTCATGCTTTCCTGCTGGGCGGACGGCTGGGCAGTCTCGGGTTCCTGAAAACCGATCAGGCTTTACGCCGTCGTTTGCCGCGCATCGCCGTGACCGCCATTGCCATGGGCATTGCGCTTTGGTTTGGCGCGGTGGAGCTGAGCGCCTGGTTCGAAGCTTCTCAGGAACTCCGGATTCTGGCCCTTGCTCTCCTGGTGGGCGGTGGACTGATCCTTTACGGCGGATTGGCGCTGGTTTCGGGGGCGGCGGACCGTGACGCCCTGCGCGGCCTGCTGCGCCGCCGGACAAACTCAGGTTCGGCTTGATCTGCCAAGCAGACCTTGACCGCGCCACCCAACAGCGGCGATAACCCGCCCGCAGTAGTGCCGTCTTTTCATCTGGATTTAGAGTTATGAAGCGCATCTTCTCCGGCGTGCAGCCGACCGGTAATCTTCACCTGGGTAACTACCTGGGTGCCATCAAGAATTTCGTATCCCTGCAGTCTGATTCTGACTGTATCTACTGTGTTGTGGATATGCATGCGATTACGGTCTGGCAGGATCCCAAGGAGCTGGTCGCCAATACGCGTGAGATCGCCGCGGCTTTTCTCGCCGCCGGGATCGACCCGAAGAAAAGCATCATCTTTAACCAGAGCCAGGTTTCGGCTCATGCCGAACTGGCCTGGATCTTCAATTGTGTGGCTCGGCTCGGCTGGATGAACCGCATGACCCAGTTCAAGGAAAAGGCCGGCAAGCATCGGGAAAACGCGAGTGTCGGCCTCTACGCCTATCCCACCCTGATGGCGGCGGACATTCTGGCTTACAAAGCGACCCACGTGCCGGTCGGCGAAGACCAGAAGCAGCACCTGGAGCTTACACGGGATATCGCCATCAAGTTCAACGGTGATTTCGGCCGCGAGGTCTTTCCCGTGACCGAGCCTCTGATCTTCGGCTCCGCAACCCGGGTCATGAGCCTGCGTGACGGCAGCAAGAAAATGAGCAAGTCCGATCCCTCCGACTACAGCCGGATCACCATGACTGACGACGCGGACGCGGTGGCCAAGAAGATCCGCAAAGCGACCAGCGATTCGGAGTTGATTCCAGGGCCTGAAATCCTCGGCGACGACGGCAAGCCGGACGAGGAACTGCGCCGGGCGCGTCCCGAGGCGTTCAATCTTCTGACGATTTATGCCGCCCTTGCCGACGTTGGGCTCGGCGAGGTTCTGCGTGATTTCGAAGGGAAGGGATTCGCCGATTTCAAAAAGGCTCTGACCGAGGTTGCGGTTGAGAAACTCGGACCGATCGGTTCGGAAATGAAACGTTTGACCGACGCACCGGACCACGTGGACGCTGTTCTGCGTGACGGCGCTTCCCGGGCGCGTGAAGTCGCAGAACCGGTGTTGCGGGAAGTCTACGATGTCGTCGGCTTCCTGAGACCCTGAGGTCGAAGATCCGGGACAGCCGGAGGCTCGCAGCACCTAACTATTTTGAGAAACGCGGAATTTATCCGTGAATCGAGTGGTTTCGGCTGCGTTTTTTCGGACTTGCCAAATAAAACCTGCCTAAACCATTGGCGTTCTGATGAAAAACAAGTAAGTTTGACGTGATATAGAGCGGCTGCGCGGTCGCACTAACACATCATGCTTTCATTTCAGTTTGAAGCGCCGCTATGCCGCGATCGCTACGCCTAATCTCAGTTCTGTAAAGCGATGCAGGTATATCTTCCGATCGCCGAACTTTCTGTTGATGCCTTTCTGTTGCTTGGGCTGGGCGGGGTGATCGGATTCCTCTCCGGTTTGTTCGGGGTTGGCGGCGGGTTTCTTATGACCCCGATGCTGATCTTCATTGGTGTTCCGCCGGTGGTCGCCGTCGCGACTCAGGCCAATAATGTGATCGCATCCTCCGTATCAGGTGTTTTTGCGCACTGGCGCCGGGGCAATGTCGACTTCAAAATGGGTTGGGTCCTCCTGGGTGGCGGTTTCGCCGGCTCAACGGTCGGCGTCGGCCTGTTTTCCCTGCTGCGCAGCCTTGGCCAAATCGATCTGGTCATCAATCTCTGCTACGTGATTTTTCTGGGCACCATCGGTGCTTTGATGATGATCGAAGGCACGCGGGCCATGATGCGTCGGCGGCGTAAGGCCGCGCCCCGGAAGCTCCACCAGCATTCCTGGATCCATGGCTTGCCGCTAAAGACCCGCTTTCGGAAATCCCGTCTCTATATTTCGGCGCTGGTGCCCCTCGCCATTGGCTTCGGCGTCGGGGTGCTCTCGGCGATCATGGGCGTTGGCGGCGGTTTCATTCTCGTTCCTGCGATGATCTACCTGCTCGGTATGCCGACCGCGATGGTGATCGGAACCTCCCTGTTTCAAATCATCTTCGTGGCCGCGAATGTCACCTTTCTGCAGGCGGCCCAGAACCAAACAGTGGATGTGGTCCTGGCCATGCTGCTGCTGGTCGGTAGCGTTGTCGGCGCGCAGATCGGAACCCGGATCGGCAGCCGCCTTCAGGGCGATTGGCTGCGCCTGCTGCTGGGGATCCTGGTTGTTGCGGTCTGTTCCAAGCTTTTCGTGGATCTCTTCACGCCGCCGGTTGACATTTACTCTTTGGGGGTTCCGCTATGACTTGGGCCCTCACCTCTCCGCGGTTTCGCAAAGTCATGGCCGGAACGGCAGTGTTGTCCCTGATTCTGGTGATTGGCGCGGCCACACTCTACCGCGCCTTTCCGGCCCGCGCGGCCCTGGTGGCGGATCTTTCGGATCATTTGATTGCCATCACGACAGGTTTCTCCGGCGCCAGCGTGTTGCTGTTCGGCGCTACGGAACAGCCGGGGGACATCGTCGTGATCGTGCGGGGCCCAAGCAAACCGGTTCTGATGCACCGTAAGAGCCGGGTTGCAGGAATCTGGATCAATACGGCCTCCATGACGATTGAAAACGTGCCCGGTTTCTATGCCGTCGCCTCGTCCCGCCCCCTCGAAGATGTGGCCAGCGAGTCAATCCGCAGGCGCCATCAAATGGGGGTGGAATATCTGCCCATCGCCCCGCCCCTGACCAAGGCATCCGCAAATATCGCCGAACAATGGAAAGCCGGTCTGATCCGCAGCCAGCAACGCAGCGGTCTCTTCCCGAACGCGACCGGCCGGGTGAACTTTCTGGGGCAGCGATTGTTCCGGACCCGGCTCGAATTGCCTGCCAATGTTCCGACAGGAACCTACCGGGTCGAGGTTTTTCACTTGCGTGAGGGACGCGTCGTCGGGGCGCAGACCACGCCGCTTTCGGTGAGCAAAGTCGGTCTGGAGGCGGAAGTCTTTGATTTCGCGCAGAATCGTGCGGCGTTGTATGGATTGTTTGCGATTCTCGTGGCACTAGTGGCAGGATGGATCGGACATGTTGTGTTCCGAAAAGGTTGATAACGGCCTATGAGCGACGGCGGTAATCCCAGTGGTTTGGACCAACCGGAGGTGAGTGCGACACGACCCAAGCGCATTTTTCTGGTTGTGGTCGATGAGTCTGAAGAAATGCAGCACGCGCTGCGTTTTGCCTGCCGCCGCGCCAAAAACACCGACGGCCGGGTCGCGCTGCTGCACGTGATTGAGCCCTCCGACTTTCAGCATTGGATGGCGGTCGGGGATCTGATGCGGGAAGAAGCACGGACCGAGGCCGAGCAGCTGCTTCAAAAGCTGGCGGCCGGGGTTCACGAAATGGCCGGCAGCATGCCGGTTCTCTATGTGCGTGAAGGCGATTGCCGGGATGAGCTCTTCAAGCTGCTGGATGAAGAACCACAGGTCTCGATCCTGGTGCTGGGTGCGAAAACCGGATCTGGCGGGCCTGGTCCGCTTGTCGCGGCCCTGACCGGCAAGTTTCTGGGCAAGTTGCGGGTGCCGATCACGCTTGTGCCGGATAACCTTGACGACGAGACGATAGACAGTATCAGCTGATCTTACAGGTGAAGCCGGTTCGTCGAACTTACCAAGGCTGCATGCCTGCCTCCCACCTGCTTCTGTGCGTTCACAGCTTGAATTTTAGGTGTGGATCGACCACATTCAGGGATGATCCCCGCCGTGGCCTTCGCTGTGGCGCACTCCCGCTTGGAGCCAAATGCCGTGTTTATCCAAACTGAACAAACGCCAAATCCAGCTACTTTGAAGTTCCTTCCCGGCCGGGCGGTCGTGGAGTCCGGGACGGCGAATTTTCCGGAGGCTTCGTCGGCATCGCGCTCACCGCTTGCGCAGCGCCTCTTCGATGTCGAGGGGATCACCGGCGTGTTCTTCGGCAGCGACTTCATCACGATCACCAAGGACGAAGATCGCGAGTGGTATCTGCTTAAACCGGCTATTCTCGGCGTCATTATGGAGCACTTTACGGCCGGACGGCCCGTTCTTCTGCCCGATGAGGCGCCAGACCTTGCAGCAGCGGAAGACGAAGAACCCGATGAAGTGGTCGCTCAGATCAAGGAGCTGCTGGATACGCGGGTCAGGCCTGCGGTTGCCCAGGACGGTGGCGACATCGTATTCCACGGATTTGACGGTGGCGTCGTTTATTTGCACATGCAGGGCGCCTGTGCCGGTTGCCCCAGTTCAACCGCGACCCTGAAGATGGGGATCGAGAACATGCTACGGCACTATATCCCCGAGGTTCAGGAAGTCCGGGCGATCGCGTAACTGCGGGATCCGGGCCGGCAGGCGACCGCCATTTCTCTCAATGACATACGAAGTCCGACGACACTTTAAACCTGTCTGGGATTGCATATGACAGTACGGACCACCGCCGCCCGCCTTCTCGGCGCATCTCAGTCCCACCGAACGCTGTCCGGCAGGCTTGCGCTTTGCGCCATCGCGATCGTCGGCCTGGCATATTCGGCGCTTCTGTCGGGGTTGCCCGTGCCTCAGTCTCTCATCGAAGACAGCAATCACTCGCAAGACGTCTGGCATGCGGCGCCCGGGGCTCTGGCGGGGTCCCAAGTCATTCGTCCCATCACTTCCGATCACTTTGAAGCCTTGCTGAAGCAGGCAGATTTCGATCTCGAAGCGATCCGTGCCGAGACGGCCGCCGTTCCCAGGATTTACGTCCGCCGCCTTCCGGTCGATCTGGTAGAGGTTGACGACACACTGCGCAGGAAGAAGCTTTTCTTCAGCGCAATGCTGCCCTTGATTTTGATGGCCAACGAAGAACTTCGGGCCGAACGCGCTCATGTCGAAGCGCTGAGGGACCGCTATCCGGGCGCAACGAAAGAGACCGGCCTCGCTCAACTCGCCGATGTGGACCGGCGTTGGCTCGAAGCAGTTCACGATCGGTACGAGACTGAAGCCGGGGATTGGCAGGGCCTGCTGCTGCGTCTCGACGAGATCCCGGTCAGCCTCATCATGGCACAAGCCATTCAGGAGAGCGGCTGGGGGACGTCGCGCTTTGCCCGGGACGGAAACGCCCTCTTCGGGCAGCGGACTTGGAACTCGGAAGAAGAGGGTCTGGTGCCTGATTTGCGATCAGAGGGACAAACCTACCGGGTGAAAAGCTTTCCGGACCTGATGGCCGCCGTCCGTTCCTACATGCGCAACCTTAACACCCATGACGCCTACAAAGACCTGCGGACGCAGCGCGCCAAGCTGAGGCAACAGCCAGCCAACGCGCCGGGACGTCAACTCGCATCGAGCTTGACCCGCTATTCTGAAGAAAGTGGCGGTTACGTGAAGGCTCTGAGGGGTCTGATCCGCGACAATGATCTGAGTGCTCTCAACAGAGCGCGCCTGCGCCCCAACCATGACCTTGTTGCATCGCGCGGTCCGGCGGATTTGTAGAACGCTGGCTTCCAGCCCTCTCTTTTCAGGTGCTCCGACCCTTATTGCTCGTCACGAACGCGGAACATAGAACTGCTTGCCCAGCCAACGCCAACGGCGGTCCGGTCCGGGCAGCGTGCAGTTGATGCGCCGCCGTCCTGGTTTGAGTGCGCTATCGATGCGCACTTCGACGCGGTCCAGGCCGAGCTGCTCGACAACCACTTCATGATTGCCTGTGTAACACTGCAGGCCGTTGAGTGACTGGACTTCGGCTGTAACGGTGAAGCCATAGGCCGGCGGATTGGTCTCTTCACTCAGCAGAAGATCGCCGGGTGTGACGTCGGTGACGGGCAGCGGCAGTGAATTCACGGTCAGACGGAAACGGTCGAGACCACCGTAGGTCTCGCTCAAGGGAAAGCGCGGGAGGGTAAAGAGATCTTCCGTGCGGCCGATCGCACCTGACTGCTGGCCAACCGCGGCCTCGAAGCCGGCCTCGCGCGCCACTTCCACCAGCTCCGTCCCGTACTCACCGTAGGGATAGGCGAAGAGCGTTGCCGCGGCACCCAGTTCTTCCTGGAGTCGTTGCCCGGCTTCTTTGATTTTCGCGAGATTTGAGGCCGGATCCGCCTCGATCATATGGCCGTGTTTGGAGCCATGCAGCCCAATCGTGACGGTCGGCTGTTTGGCCAGTTCACGGAGCTGATCCCAGGTCATAAAGTCCGGATAGTTCCGGTCTATGGCATCGCTGGAGACGAAAAGTGTAAAGGGTAGGTTAGCCGCCCGCAGCCTGGGCCAGGCTTCGCGGAAGACAGAGGCGTAGGCGTCGTCAATGGTCAGAACCACACTGCGATCCGGCAGCGTTCGTCCTTCGCGCAGTGCGCTCACCACCTCGGTCAGGGGCAGGACATTGTAGTTGCCGGACTGCAATTCCGCGAGATGGGCTTCAAACTGCGCGAGCGTGATATTGGTGGCCGGGAAGCCGCTTTCGCCGAACCTTTGGTACATCACGGCAACGGCACCATTATCTGCTGCCGGCTTGGCTGTCGGTTTGACCGGGTCCAGGGTGCCGAGGGTCGGTGCCGTTGTGGCGTGCGCAGGGGGAACGGGTGCGAAAACCCCAGGATTCGTGCCAAGAGTCAGCGCGAGCGCAAGGCTCCAACAGATTTTTCTGACCGGAGAAGAGGTTTTTACAGGGGATGTCACGCCAACCCATCCTTTTGATTTTAAACAAATTCTTTCCAATTGCCCGCATAACCCGTGACGATCGGATGGAATCCCTGCGAATTTGATAACACATCAATTGTTATCGCATTCTAAACGTTGGTATTTTGCGTCTCTTTCGCGCAGGATCAGACCGGTCTATTCTTTTCCGAAGTTCTAAAGGATGCCAGCTTGCTGGCCGCGGTGATGATGGTCTGGCGTTGGGTTGTTCGCCGCTTTCAGAGTGGATCCGGCGAATGAGGTTGTAGAACATAGTGTTAGAGCGCAGTCCCGGCCGCCTGGGCCGGGCGAGAACCCGCTCTGAAAGGGGAACGAACCTTGGGCAATATTTTAAGCGACACCGATCTGGGGATTCTGTTTCGGGATGCCCGAACTCATTCGGAATGGCTGGATAAGGACGTGAGTCCGATCCTGCTCGAGGCGATCTACGATCTGGTCAAGATGGGACCGACCAGCTTCAACTGTAATCCGCTCCGCATTCTATATCTGACGACGCCTGAGTCGCGCGAACGGCTGCGTCCGATGCTCTCAAAAGGAAATGCCGACAAAACCATGGCGGCGCCGGTCACGGCAATCCTTGCCTGGGACACAGCGTTTTATGAGCTCCTGCCCAAGCTCTTTCCGCACAGTGATGTCCGCGCCAATTTCGAGGGAAAACCGGAGCATTGCGAAACCACAGGGTTCCGGAACAGCTCGCTTCAGGGCGCATACTTCATCGTCGCTGCCCGCGCGGTGGGCCTGGATTGCGGACCCATGTCCGGTTTTGACAATGCAAAACTCGATGCCGAGTTTTTCCCGGATGGCCGCTTCAAATCCAATTTTCTATGCAATCTGGGCTATGGCGACGCGTCAAAACTGCGCCCGCGCTCTCCCCGGCTCGATTTTGAAGAGGCCTGTCAGATTCTTTAAATCGATGCGGCTTTCCGCGCGTGCGAGACCTTTGGCCGAATTCTCCTTGCGTGATGGTAGCCAGTGTCATTTATGAGGGCCCGAGCCTGCTCCGGGGGTTTTAGAGATGATTGCCTGAGGAATGCTCCGGCGTAAGTAGCTGTGTGTCTGCCATCCATGGTAAAGATGAAGCAACCTGAAAAGATATTGGCCCTCGATGCCGCGGGAGCCGCCTGCTCTGCGGCGGTCTGGCAGGACGGCGGGCTTGCCGCGCACTGCTTTGAGGCGATGTCGCGCGGCCAGTCCGAGCGGCTGGTGCCCATGGCCGATCAGGTGATGGAACAGGCTGGGCTCGACTACGGGCAACTCGATGCCATCGCCGTGACCCTGGGGCCAGGCGGCTTCACCGGTGTGCGGATCGGCCTTGCCACGGCACGCGCCTTTGCCCTCGCCCTTGGTATACCCGTGATCGGGATCAGCAATTTCGAGGCAGTCGCCGCAGCTGCCTTGCCGCAGGAATGTGCGGGGCGCAGTCTTGCCGTGGTTCTCGACGCCAAGCGCGCGGATCTTTACGTCCAGACTTTCGCTCTTCGCGATCCTGCGGACCCAGAGACTGTCGCTTCTGAGACTGCGGGCCTTAATTCTGGGGCTGCGGGCCTTAATTCTGGTGCTGCGGGCCGGTTTGAATCTTTGACGGAGCCTGCGGCCCTTCTGCCGGAGGCCTTGAACGCCGCTTTGCCCGGTGGGCATCTGCTCTTGATCGGGGATGCAGCGGATGTTGCCGCCGATGCGCTTCGCGCTGCGGGCCGTTCGGTTGAAGTTTCGCAGGGAAGCGGCTTTGCAGATGCTGCCCGCGTAGCCGCGCTCGCGGCATCACGTCCGCTGCCTGACGGAAATATGCCTGCGCCGGGACCCCTCTATCTTCGGGCGCCTGACGTGACTCTGCCCGGTGGACGTCCATTTGGCGCGCGGCCCGGTGCCGTTCGTTCCAGCTAGTTCCCGCCTTCCCGATAGACTTTGTTTCTGAACCCGTAGAAAGAGGCAGTCGCATGCATTCAGGTCGCGCCACCGAGATCCGCGATCTTCGTCCGACCGACGCGGCTCTGGCTGCTGCATTGCATGCAGATGCTTTTGGGCAGGACCCCTGGCCTGTGTCGGCCTTTTCCAAACTCCTGGCCACACCTGGCACTTTTGGTTTCCTGGCTTTCGAGGCAGCTGCGCCTCTCGGGTTCCTGCTCTGCCGGGCGGCCGCGGATGAATGCGAGATCCTGACCATCACGGTTTTAGAGGCCGCGCGCCGGCGGGGCGTCGGTTCGCTGCTGCTCTCTTCCGGTTTGAATCATGCGGCGGCGATCGGTGTGCGGAATGTTTTCCTTGAAGTTGCCGTCGATAACGCCGCGGCGATAAGTCTCTATCGGCGCGCCGGCTTTGCGCAGACAGCCGTCAGGCCTGCTTACTATCGCCGCAAAACGCCCCAACAACGGGTCGATGCGGCGGTCATGGCGCTGACTCTGGAAGCCGGGTCCGATGCGAAAACCTAACTCGTGTTACGAGAGTCGCCGGTTCGGTGACTCCGGCCGCCACACAACATAACACCAGTCTTCGATGCATATTTAGCTAAATGGATCGTAACTAAAAGGCGCATCCTTTTGAAAAATAATACAGGTGGACAAAACAAACGCGGTTGATTTATATGAAGCCAAGATCAAAAAAATCTAGTGTCCACAAACGAGTAAGAAAAAATAATGTCTGAAGAAGCCCAATCGGACGAGCTTTTGGAACTCACGGCTCAGGTAGTTGCTGCGCATGTTTCAAACAACTCCATCCCTGTAAATGATCTTCCACAACTAATTCGGGAAATTTATCAAACAATGGCGAGCGTCGGCGCTGCCGACGGCCGCATGGCCGAACGCCCGAATCCTGTTGTTCCCATCAAGAAATCCGTCACGCCTGACTACATCGTATGTCTTGAAGACGGCAAGAAACTGAAGATGCTCAAGCGGCATCTGAAAACCGCTTACGACATGTCGCCTGAAGACTACCGTGAGCGTTGGAACTTGCCTCAGGACTATCCTATGGTTGCGCCAAATTACGCGAAGCAGCGTAGTCGGCTTGCGAAACAAATCGGCTTGGGAACCAAATCACGCCGTTCGAAACGTTAGCCGGCAGGGGCCTGCCAGCTTGGTTTCCTGCGCTTGCAAAGGGTCTTGAAGTGACTCTTATGCCAAAGCATTTAAAAAGCGCTGCTCTGCATTGGCCGGGTGGCGCTTTTTACGTTATAGTCCTCCGCGATAGGTTTCATTTTACGGCAGAATCATGACGTCACGCCTCGAACAGTTATGTGTAGACAAGGGATTGAAGATGACCGAGCAGCGCCGGGTCATTGCCCAGGTCCTCTCCGACTCAACAGATCACCCGGACGTTGAGCAGGTGTATCAACGTGCCTCGAAACATGATCAGAGAATCTCAATCGCTACGGTCTACCGCACGGTGAAGCTCTTCGAGGAAGCCAATATTCTCGAGCGTCACGATTTTGGCGACGGCCGGGCGCGCTACGAAGAGGTGCCGACGGAGCATCATGATCATCTTATCGATGTAAACAACGGTGACGTTATTGAGTTCAGTAACGAAACCATTGAGAAACTTCAGCAACAGATCGCCGAGTCTCTCGGGTACAAACTGGTAGGCCATCGCCTCGAACTCTACGCGGTTCGACAGAACGAAGATTCCCATTAAGGATAAGGAGTGGCATTAGGTGGTGCCCGCCGTGTCCGCAGCGCTCAGATCTTTACATCGTTTTGATCGAGCGAAGCATTTGTTACAGGAACTTTCATCAAGTGAAGCCGGTGACGCGATCGTGAAGGGGAAGCCTTGATGGTACTGCTGGATACGACAGAGGGTCGCCCGATCGAAGAACGATCAAACAATATCGTGCTTCGACTGGCGGAATCGGCAGCGGAGGTCCGGGCGGCGCAGGCTTTGCGCTATCGGATTTTTTATCGCGACATGGCTGCAAAACCCTCTGCAGAGGTGGCTGCGCTTGAGCGCGATTTCGACGAATTCGATGATTATTGCGATCATCTGCTCATGCTGGACCAATCGCTTGGCGGGGGCCCGGAATCGGTGATCGGGACCTATCGTCTCATGCGCCGCGAAGCTGCGGCGCGTTGCGGCCAGTTCTACTCTGCCGATGAGTACGACATTTCCAAGCTGCTCGACCATCCCGGTGAGATTCTCGAACTCGGCCGCTCCTGTATCGACCCGGATTACCGCAAGGGCTGGGCGATGCAACTCCTGTGGAAAGGCATTGTCGCTTACGTCATGACCTACGATGTGGAGCTGATGTTCGGCTGTGCCAGTCTCCCGGGAACGGATCCGCAGGCCTTGGCCTTGCCGCTTTCTTATCTGTACCGGCATCATTTGGCACCCGAGGATCTCAGGCCGCGCGCCGTCGCAAGCCGCTATCAGGCTATGGATTTGGCGCAGGAGGAAGACATTCTGCCCAGGCAGGCACTCCGTGAGATGCCGCCGCTCATCAAGGGTTATCTGCGGCTCGGCGGCTATGTCGGTGATGGCGCAGTGGTCGATCACGAGTTCGGAACAACCGATGTCTGCGTGGTTGTTCAAATGGCCTCCGTAACCGGAAAGTATCGGCGTCACTATATCGGTGACGAGGTGAAACGGCCCGGCGAGGTTCCCGTAGAGACTTTGCCGACTTCCGATAATCAGCCAGCATCCGGCGAGCAGGACGACGGCTAGAATGGACGCTGTCGATGCTATGGATCCGCGGCGGGAGTCGATGGATCCCAATCCCGGATCGTTTCTGCGATCACTCTGCCGTATCCTGGTCTATGCTGTCTTCACGATCGTTTTGATACCCATCCAGTATGTAGCTGTTCTGAGAGGCTCCAAGCTCCAGCGCAGTTTGCCGCGTTGGTATCATCGACAGTGCTGCAGGATCCTGGGGTTTCGGGTTGAGCGACGCGGCCGGCAATCCCGCACGCATCCGACGCTCTATGTTGCAAACCATAGCTCCTATATTGACATCATGGTGCTGGGGTCGCTGCTCCAGGCTTCCTTTATCGCCAAGTCCGAGGTGGCGAGCTGGCCGTTTTTCGGCTGGCTGGCAAAGCTACAGCGATCGGTTTTTGTTGAAAGGCGGCGGCACAAATCGGGCGAAGGCCGGGATGAGATGACGTTGCGCCTGCAGGCGGGCGACGATCTTCTCCTGTTTCCGGAGGGAACATCCAACGACGGCAATTCGGTTCTACCCTTTAAGTCTGCGCTCTTTGCGGCCGCTAAGACGGAGTTCGACGGACAACCGATAACGGTACAGCCGGTATCGGTTGCTTACACAAGACTCGACGGCGTGCCCATGGGACGCTATCTAAGGCCCTTCTTCGCCTGGTATGGCGATATGGAACTGGCGGGTCATATATGGCGCGCGGTTGGTTTGGGGTGGGTCACCGTTGTGGTCGATTTCCATCCGCCCGTCACGCTCGACGAGTTTAACTCACGCAAGGCGATGAGTGATCACTGTTATCGTCAGGTGTCGATCGGTGTCGCCGCCGCTTTATCGGGCCGTCCGCGCAAGCGGGTCGAGCAGCTTGTTGCAGCACGCGAATTGGCCCGACTGACCGATGAGCGTCCGCTGGAAGAGCGGCGAAAAGCGGATCGGCGGATAAGTCGAGCTGAAGATGTCCAGGAGCCGGAAACGCTGGCTTCGGCGTCCCCGCCAGTTGTGAGTTCGGCGCCAGTTGTGAGTCCGGCGAAGGAATGAACGAAACGTCTCGTTTGAGCCCGTCTGCGGTTGCTGTCCCAAACCGTATCGATTGGCCGAACCGAGCATGCGGGTATAACAAAAAGTGTCAAAGAAGCTTTTCATAAAGACCTATGGCTGCCAGATGAACGTCTATGATTCGACGCGTATGTCGGACGTTTTGGCGCCTCTGGGGTACTTGCCGACCGATCAGCCGGACGGCGCGGACATGATCATTCTCAACACCTGTCACATTCGGGAGAAAGCTTCCGAGAAGGTGTTTTCCGAACTTGGCCGCCTGAAGCAGATGAAGCAGGAAAAGAGCGCTGACGGTGGGCGCATGATTCTGGCTGTGGCCGGCTGTGTCGCTCAGGCAGAAGGCGATGAGATTCTGCGGCGGGCGCCTCAGGTAGACCTGGTGTTCGGTCCTCAGACCTACCATCGTCTCCCGGAACTGGTGACGCGCACTCTGCGTGATGAAAACGCGGGCGGTGTTCTGGATATCGATTTTCCGCTTGAGTCGAAATTCGATGCCTTGCCGGAAGAGTCGGTTGTGGAGGGTTCGGCGGCGTTTCTCTCGATTCAGGAAGGCTGCGATAAGTTCTGCACCTTCTGTGTCGTGCCCTACACCCGCGGCGCGGAATTCTCGCGTCCCGCTTCGGACATCTTTGCCGAGGCGCAGCGTCTCGTAGCGGCGGGCGCTCGGGAAATCACGCTTCTGGGTCAGAATGTGAACGCCTATCACGGCAATGCGCCTTCAAGTGTCTTTGCGGCGCAGGCCGGCGCATCTGTAACCTCCGGGACATGGGGTCTGGGTCGCTTGCTTCGTTATCTGGCCGAAATTGATGGCCTGGAGCGCTTGCGCTACACCACGTCTCATCCCCGGGATATGGATGATGAGTTGATCGCGGTTCACGGCGACGAGCCTAAGGTCATGCCTTATCTTCACTTGCCGGTCCAATCCGGCTCGGACCGGATACTCGAGGCGATGAACCGGCGCCATACGGCGGATGACTACCGGCGGATCGTTGCGCGCTTGCGGGATTCTTGCCCGCAGCTTGCCCTCTCCTCTGACTTTATCGTCGGCTTTCCCGGCGAACGTGATGAGGATTTTGCCGATACACTGCGGCTGATTACCGATATCGGCTACGCCCAGGCTTATTCTTTTAAGTACAGTCCGCGGCCCGGTACGCCTGCCGAAGCAATCGAACAGCAGATCGACGAGACGGTGAAAAGCGAGCGTCTGGAAACCCTGCAGAACCTGTTGTCGGCACAGCAAGTGGCTTTCAACCGGGCGTCCGTCGGGCATACCATGCCGGTTCTCATGGAAAAGACCGGACGCCGGGACCACCAGCTCTCGGGGCGCAGCCCATTTATGCAGTCGGTGTTTGTCGAGGCCAACCAGCGTCTTCTGGGCGAAGTCGTTGAAGTGCGGATCGACAAGGCTCACGCCCGCAGCCTGGAAGGCTCGGTCGTGACCGGAAGCTACAACGGCGTAGCCGCAGCAGGGGCAAACTCTTCCAGTCAGGCGCCCTCTTCCAGCCAGGCGCCCTCTTCCAGCCAAGCGACCGGGCCGGCAGGTGGCTCGGCGATGGAGGCCGCATCTTGAACAGGTCTTCTGGAAAGGGCTCAGACGGCCCCGCAGTCATAGAATTTGACGATAACGGGCTTCTCCCATTGCTTTACGGCGAACACGATCAAAATCTGGCACGGTTGGAACAGAGGCTTGGCGTTCGTGTGGCGTCCCGCGGAAACCGGCTTTCAATCTCTGGGCCGCCTGAACAGGTGCAGGCGGCAAGCGACGCAGTCAATGCCCTCTACGAAAGACTGCGCAAAGGAATGGATGTTGGCGAAGGCGAAGTTGATGCCGCCGCACGGATGGTCCAGACCGACCCGCGGGAGCCGAATAAAAAGGCCGCGGTTGAGTCCATGCATGGCGACGACCTGACCATTGTCACCCGGCGCCGGAAGCTCACACCGCGCTCGCCGGGACAGGCACATTACATATCAGCGCTTTTGGATCATGAACTGGTCTTTGGCCTGGGGCCTGCAGGAACCGGTAAAACCTATCTCGCTGTCGCAGTGGCGACATCGATGCTGATCACGGGCCGCGTTGAACGCATTATCCTCTCGCGTCCCGCCGTCGAAGCCGGTGAGCGTTTGGGTTTTTTGCCGGGTGATATGCGCGACAAGGTGGACCCTTATCTCCGGCCCCTCTATGACGCGCTGCATGATATGCTGCCTGCGGAACAGATTGCCGGCCGCCTGGAAAGCGGCGAAATCGAGATTGCGCCGCTGGCCTTCATGCGGGGCCGGACCTTGAGCAACGCCTTCGTGATCCTGGATGAGGCTCAGAATACGACGCCGGTGCAGATGAAGATGTTTCTGACCCGTTTGGGGGAGAATGGCCGGATGGCGATCACGGGCGATCTTTCTCAGGTTGACCTGCCCAAGGGCCAGCTCTCCGGACTCCAGGATGCCGTCGATACCCTGCGCGGCATGAAGGAACTTTCCTTCGTGGAGTTCACCAACGCCGATATCGTGCGGCATGACCTTGTGACCAAGATCGTAAAGGCCTATGAAGCGCGTGACAAATCCTCGGGCTCTTGACAAGATCGGGGTCCACGACGCGCGAGCTGCACTTGGGTTTCGGCCGGTTTCAAGTCGCGGTATGACTTTTGATGTTGCGGGACGGGGGCACGACCGTTCAATCAGGAAAGACCTTGATCCAGGTGTGCATGTGTAAACATTGCGTCGATACGACGGCAGTTCGCTTGAGAAGATGAACGACGACCCTGACAGTACCAGCTTAAATATGGAAATCGCGGTTCTCGATTCGCTCTGGCACGAGATTCTTCCCGATTTATCTCCATCGGATGACCTGCCGGTTGATCCAGGTTGCGGTTTGGACCATCGGACCGGGGCCTCTGATGGCGTGATTCAGCGCGCCGCCGCCGCGGCTTTTGTCGGCGCGGCTCCGGCGTCTCTGCGCGAAGGCCCCGTCGAATTGAGCCTGGTGCTGGTGGACGATGCACATATCCAAACCCTGAACAACGACTACCGAGGCTTCGACAAGCCGACCAACGTCTTGTCCTTTGCGGCTCTGGATGATGAAGGCACTCCGCCAATGGGGTCGGGCACGGGAGGTCCCTTATTGCTGGGGGACGTCATCCTGGCCAGAGAGACGGTCGCACGTGAGGCGGCCGAGCAGCACAAGAGCCTGAACAGCCACATCAGTCATCTGGTCGTTCACGGCGTGCTTCACCTTCTGGGCTTCGATCACGAGACGGACGAGGACGCGGAGAAGATGGAGGGGCGTGAAATCGAGATTCTTGCGGGTCTTGGTATTGCCAATCCCTACCGCAATGTCCGGGACGAACCAACTCAATCCGGTCAGGAAACAATGGCGGGTTCACAATGAGCGAAGCGGCAGGCAACGACAAACCGGCCAGATCGGGTGAATCTTCCGCGCTCGGCGGGCTGAAGACCTGGCTGTCAGGGCTCTTCAAGTCGCGCAACGGTGACTCGCAACTGCGTGAAACCATTGAAGAGATCATTGTCGAAATCCAGGAGAACGAGGACGAGAGCGAGGCGGCGACGCCGATCAGCACCGACGAGCGGATGATGCTCGGGAATATCCTCAAACTCCGGCATCTGACCACCTATGACGTTATGGTTCCGCGGGCCGATATCGTTGCAGTGGATATCAACACACCCATAGAAGAGCTGATCGAGGTGATGAGCCGCGCCGGGCACTCTCGTTTGCCGGTGTTTCGCGGGACCCTGGATGACGTTGTCGGGATCGTGCATATCAAGGATCTGCTGGAACATACAAAACAGCAGAAGCCCTTTAAGCTCGCGGATATCGTTCGCAAGGTTCTGATCATCGCACCGTCCATGCGGGTTCTGGATCTCTTGCTTGAGATGCGCCTCTCCCGGGTTCACCTGGCGCTGGTCGTCGACGAATTCGGCGGCATCGACGGCTTGTTGACGACCGAGGACCTGCTGGAGGAGATCGTCGGCGAGATCGAAGACGAGCATGATGTCGAGGAAGGCCCCAAGCTGGTCGAGCGTTCGGACGGACTGCTTGTTGCGGATGCCCGCGCAACGGTAGAGGAATTCGAGGAGCTGGTTGGACCGGTTCTCTCCGACCAGGAGCGCGACGAAGACATCGACACTTTGGGCGGACTGGTGTTTTTCCTGGCCGGACGCGTCCCGGCGCGCGGGGAGTTGATCGTGCATCCTGCGAGCGGGGTTTGTTTCGAAATTCTCGAGGCGGATCCGAGGCGGGTGAAGCGTTTACGCATTCGGGAACTTCCGCAACGTCCAGAGTCCGAAGACACGGATGATTGAAGTTTTTCTTGGGCGCTGCGCCGTTTTTTTTGCGACCCTCAAAGGCTGGCGGCGCTATGCGACAGCGGCGCTTTTGGGGGCTTTGGCGGCCCTGGCCCTACCGCCGGTCCATCTCTTTCCATTCCTGATTCCCGCATTTTGCGGCCTGCTCTGGCTGCTTGACGGTCTCGACCGGCCGCGCCAGGCCGCCCTCCTTGGCTGGAGTTTCGGCCTCGGTCATGGGGTGGTTGGAGTCTACTGGGTCGGCCACGCCTTTCTGGTCGACGCCGCGCAGTATGGCTTTCTCATGCCCTTCGCGGTCCTGGGTCTCGCTGCGCTGCTGGCCGTATTTCAGGCTCTCGCGCTCTATGCCGTTGCGCTGCTCGCCTGGAAAGGTGCCGCGCGTGTCGTGGCCCTGGCGGTTTTCTGGGTGCTGGCCGAGTGGCTGCGGTCCTGGATTTTTACCGGGTTTCCCTGGAACCTCATGGGCAGCGTCTGGAGCTTCTCCCCGGCCATGCTGCAGCTGGCAGCCCTGGCGGGCATCTGGGGCTTGTCATTCGTCACGCTCTTAGCCGCCGCCGCACCAGCAGCGCTTGGTTGTCATGATGGCCAGCCAAATAAACCGCGCGGGGCAAGCCGCGCCGCGGTCCTGGGTTTCCTTGTACTGCCGGCTATTGTCTGGGGCGCGGGTATGGCCAGGCTCGCCTCGGCGCCCGATCCCGAAGCCCATGTTGTTGAAGATGTCATGCTGCGGCTGGTTCAACCCAATGTCGAGCAATCGGAAAAATGGCGGTCGGATCTGCGGCTTGGACATGTCAATGACCTGATCCGGCTGACCCGCGCGCCGGGTTTTGAGAGAGTCACGCATGTCATCTGGCCGGAAACCGCTATTCCCTTCCTTCTGTCCAATGACGAGAGGGATGCCCAGCTGCGCCGCTTGATCGCCTCTGCGGCGCCCGCCGGCGGCTTATTGTTGACGGGCGTGCCGCGCATGGGCCCGGGACAGAGCGGCGCGCTTGAACGGCCGACTGCCGGCCGGCCTCTGACCTGGAACAGTTTCCAGGCCTTTGACGTGACCGGCTCGCTTGCGGCGAATTACGATAAGTTCCATCTGGTTCCCTTTGGTGAATATGTGCCCTTTCGCGGGCTTCTCTCCTTTTCGAAACTGACGGCCGGACGGGGCGATTTCTCCTCGGGCCCGGGCCCGACCACCCTGTCCCTGCCCGGCCTTCCACCGGCAAGCCCGTTGATCTGCTACGAAATCATCTTCCCGGGACAGGTGCTTGATCCGGGCGAGCGGCCCGGCTGGATTATCAACGTGACCAACGATGCCTGGTTCGGCGACTCTTCCGGGCCAAGGCAGCATTTCGCGTCCGCACAGCTCCGTGCAGTCGAAGAGGGGATTCCCGTAATTCGGGTAGCAAACACCGGAATCTCTGGTGTCATTGATGGCTACGGCCGTGTTTTGAGCCGAATTGAGCTTGGAAAGTCGGGAGTCCTCGATGTTGCGCTTCCCAAGCCGGTTGTTAACCAAGAAATTTATTCAATATCAAGCGGTTGGAAACTTATCACACAGTTGTTCCTTTTCATCGCGCTTGGATTCGGTCTAAGAAATTTCAGCTAAAACTTGAATAGCTTGGGTATTTACCTGACGTAAAGTCGCGAAAAACCGTTGACCGCATACAGTAGTATGCTTATAACAGAGAATAGTAATAGTGGATAAGCTTAAGGATAATTCGACGATGAGTGGCGTTCAGGAAATGCAGCCGGTGCGCGGAAAAGGAAAGCCAAACCCTATCGACGTCCATGTTGGTAGCCGCATCAGGCTTCGCCGTACCCTCCTCGGTATGAGCCAGGAAAAGCTGGGCGAGGCCATTGGCCTGACGTTCCAGCAAGTTCAAAAGTACGAGCGTGGAGCAAACCGTGTCGGTGCGAGTCGTCTTTACGATTTGTCTCGGGTTCTCGACGTTTCAATTGGTTATTTCTTTGCGGAAATGCCTGACACTGTTGCTGCGCAGTCCCCTGTGCAGATCCGTGACATGGGTGTAACCGACGAGGAGATGTACACCCACGAACCAGATCCGATGGCGAAGCGTGAGACCCTCGAACTGGTTCGGGCGTACTACAAGATTTCTGATCCGCAGGTGCGCAAGCGCCTGTTCGAAATGACGAAAGCCTTGGGCGCCGCTTCCGACGGCGAATAGCAGCGGCTACTCTCCGGGTCTGCGGAAGGTCTGCGTTCAAAGACCTCTTTGTCGATCCTTGGGTGAGTGTCGGGCGCTCGCGGCCGGTTGTGTTTTTTTTGGACGCAGCCGAGCATTTGAGGTGCATAACGCGATCAGCCTTCCAGGTTGGTCGCGTTTGTTCTTGACCTTTCGCGTGCATTTTGGTTCTAGAGGCGCCAGTCGTTTTCGGAAACGCGTTTCCGATTGGCGCCTGGATTCTTTTTTTACACAATCCGACCACGTCGTATCGAATTGTAGTCTGTGCTGATGGGGGACCTAATAGTGCACGAAGAGAGCTTTCTGTTCACAAGTGAATCTGTCTCTGAAGGTCACCCGGATAAGGTCTGCGACCGGATATCCGACGCAGTGGTTGATACGTTCCTGACCCATGACCCTGAAGCGCGCGTTGCGGTTGAAACACTCTCAACGACAAATCGCATTGTTCTCGCGGGTGAAGTGCGCGGGCCGGCGGAGGTGACCCCCGACCTGATCGAGCAAGTAGCCCGGAGCGCCGTCAAGGACATCGGCTACGAGCAGGACGGCTTTCATTGGAAGACGATGGAAGTCAGCAACTACATCCATGAGCAGTCGGTGGATATCGCGGTCGGTGTCGATGCCGCCGGCAACAAGGATGAGGGCGCTGGGGATCAGGGGATCATGTTCGGCTATGCTTGCCGTGAGACCGAAGTTCTGATGCCCGCACCAATCTTTCTGGCCCATAACATTTTGAAATCTCTCGCAGAAGCCCGGCATTCCGGGGCTGAACCGGGCCTTGGTCCCGATGCCAAGAGCCAGGTTACCCTTGAGTACCGTGATGAAATGCCGGTGCGTGCCACCTCGGTCGTTGTTTCGACGCAGCATGCGGAAGATCTCGACCAGGATGCCATTCGAGAGATCGTTCGTCCGCACGTCGTAAACGTCCTGCCGGAAGGCTGGATGTGTGACGAGCATGAGTTCTACGTGAATCCGACCGGACGCTTTGTCATCGGTGGCCCTGACGGCGATGCCGGCTTGACCGGGCGTAAAATCATCGTGGATACCTATGGTGGTGCGGCGCCACACGGTGGTGGTGCGTTCTCCGGCAAGGATCCCACCAAGGTCGACCGCTCAGCAGCCTATGCAGCGCGCTACCTCGCAAAGAACGTGGTCGCGGCCGAACTGGCCGACCGCTGTACGATCCAGCTTTCCTACGCGATCGGTGTCGCCAAACCTCTCTCGGTCTATGTGAATACTCATGGGACCGAGAAGGTCGACTTCACCCGCCTCCCCGCGTTGCTGGGTCAGAACATGGACCTTTCGCCCCGCGGCATTCGCGAGCATCTGGGCCTGAATAAGCCGATCTATGCGCGGACGGCGGCTTACGGCCACTTTGGCCGGGCACCCGATCCCGATGGCGGGTTCTCCTGGGAGCGGACTGACCTGGTCCCCAGCTTGAAGGCTGCTTTCGGCGCTTAGGGCCGTTTTGTTCATGGCCGGCGCCTCTGTGCACTCCGGTGGAACATGGGATAAGCTTGTGATCGGTTCGAGTTGTTAGAGGCCGGGACCCGGAGCATGTCGAAACCGTCCCATATTCCGGAGCGCCAGTTCTATGGCCGCCGGCATGGCCGTCCTCTGCGGGCGAAGCTGCAGGCGCTGGTCGAGACTCTGCTGCCACGTCTGCAGATCGATCTGTCCGCCGAAGCAAACGGCGTGCTTGATCTTCAGGCCCTCTTTCAGGAGGGGCCTGCCCGCAACCCGGATCATGAGTCCGCCCTGAAATCGGAATTCTGGCTGGAGATCGGTTTCGGCGGTGGAGAACACCTGGCCTGGCAGGCCGCGCATCGCCCCGAGGTCGGTTTCCTGGGCGCCGAATACTTCTTCAATGGTATTGCCAGCCTGCTGCGTCATATCGACGACCGGCGGCTTGAGAATCTGCGGATCTACGATGGCGATGTCCGTGACCTTCTGCCCCGGCTCCCAGCGGCGTCACTGACCCGGGTCTTCATTCTCTTTCCCGACCCCTGGCCGAAGTCGCGTCACAATAAGCGCCGGTTGGTTCAAGACGATACGCTTGACGAACTGGCGCGGGTTTTGGCCGATAACGGCGGGTTGCGCCTGGCAACCGACGATCCGGATTACCTGCACTGGATGCTCGAACATCTAATGCGGCGGCGGGATTTCGTCTGGACGGCGGGCCAGGCACAGGATTGGCGCAAACGTCCGGAGGACTGGCCGGAGACCCGTTATGAGCGTAAGGCGATCGAAGCCGGGCGGAAACCGGCCTACCTGAAATTCCGCCGCCTGCCACGCGCCGCGGTAGGCCGCGCCTTTCCTTGAGAAAAGCCTTGCGGTGCCGCTGGTTCCAGCGTTAGATTGCGACCGCTATACGGGTTTGATGCGGTCTGGTTGATTTGACTGCATTAGGCTACCAAGCAGGTGGGCCTCCGGCCCACTTTTTTGTTAGATGTTCTCGAATTGGAGTTCGGTGGTTGAACGACGCCCCTGAAAAGGCAGTGATGAAGCTCGCCAAGACCAGTGAAGGCCTTGCCGCACGGGTTGAGGAGCTGATTGCGCCGACCATTGAGGATATGGATTATGATATTGTCCGTGTCCGTTTGGGCGGCGACCGGCGTACCGTTCTGCAGATCATGGCCGAACGCCGGGACCAGGCCGCGATGACCGTTGAGGATTGTGCCGACATCAGCCGGGCCGTTGCAGCGATCCTCGATGTCGAGGACCCGATCTCGCAGGCTTATGAGCTCGAGGTCAGTTCCCCGGGGCTCGACCGGCCCCTGACCCGCCTCACGGATTTTGAGCGCTTCGCGGGATTTGAGGCGAAGGTGGAAACTTCGATGCTGATGGATGGCCGACGCCGGTTTTCCGGCCGGCTGTTGGGTGTCGAGGGTGAAAATGTGACGCTGACGGTGGATGGCCAGGAGGTCAGTCTGCCGTTTGAGGATATTGCCAAGGCAAAATTGGTGTTGACCGACGAATTGATTGCGGCGCATCAGGACGCACAGCACTAGAGTATAGGCGTGGTTTGACTATATGAGGTGCAAAGCCGCTCATGCGGCTCGGGATCGGCGATCCGGCTGAAAGCCGGGGGTCCCACCTGGCTGTTGCGAAGTGATGAGCGGCAATGACGGAATCAGGAAACGAGTGATCATGGAAACGAGCGTTCTTTACAAAACCGAGCTTTTGCAAGTTGCTGACGCGGTTGCCCGGGAAAAGTCGATTGAGCGGGACGAAGTTCTCGACGCGATGGAGCAGGCGATCTCGAAAGCGGGGCGTGCGAAGTATGGTCACGAGCACGATATCCGCGCCGAGATCGACCGGAAATCCGGTGAAGTGCATCTGCGCCGCTATGTCGAAGCGGTCGAGGAGATCGAGAACGAGCAGACTCAGATGATCCTGAAGGACGCGCAAATGCGTCAGCCTGGCATTGAGCTGGGCCAGCACATTGTCGAAGACCTCCCGCCGATTGATCTGGGCCGCATTGCCGCTCAGACCGCCAAGCAGGTGATCGTTCAGAAGGTGCGTGAAGCGGAGCGTTCCAGGCAGTTCAAGGAATACCAGGACCGTGTTGGCGAGGTCATCAACGGCATCGTGAAGCGGAACGAATTCGGCAATGTGACCGTCGACCTGGGCCGCGCCGAAGCCATGATGCGGCGTGACGAAACCCTGCCGCGTGAATCCTTCCGCACCGGCGATCGGGTCCGCGCCTATATCTACGACGTGCGCGAAGAGCAGCGCGGTCCGCAGATTTTCGTTTCGCGCAGTCATCCCCAGTTCATGGCCAAGCTCTTTTCTCAGGAAGTGCCTGAGATCTACGATGGTATCATCGAAATCAAAGCGGTGGCCCGCGACCCCGGAAGCCGCGCCAAGATCGCCGTCATTTCAAACGATTCCTCGATCGATCCGGTCGGCGCCTGTGTGGGTATGCGCGGCAGCCGCGTTCAGGCGGTGGTCAGCGAACTGCAGGGCGAAAAGATCGACATCATTCCCTGGTCGCCCGATACGGCGACCTTCGTGGTTAACGCCTTGGCCCCGGCCGAGGTTTCCAAGGTGGTTCTGGATGAAGAAGCCGGCCGGATCGAGGTTGTCGTGCCCGACGAGCAGCTCTCTCTGGCGATCGGCCGGCGCGGACAGAACGTCCGCCTGGCCTCGATCCTGAGCGGTTGGGATATCGACATCATGACGGAGGAGGAAGAATCCCGGCGCCGTCAGGAAGAGATCAAGCAGCGTTCCCAGATGTTCATGGATGCCCTTGATGTCGACGACGTTATTGCCCATCTGCTTGTGGCCGAAGGCTTTACGGCCATCGAACAGGTTGGTTTTGTGCCGATCGTCGAGCTGGCTGCCATCGAAGGCTTCGACGAGGATGTTGCGGAAGAGCTGCGGGCCCGGGCCCGGGGCTTCCTGGAGGAGCAGAACCGTCAATTCGAGGAAGGCCGCCGCGAGCTTGGTGTCGACGATGCCATTGCGGCTATCTCCGGCATTACGCCGGCCATGTTGATCAAACTCGGCGAGGCTGAAGTCAAGACCCTCGATGATCTGGCAGATCTGGCGGGTGACGAACTGGTCGAGCTCCTGGGTGATCTGGCGCCGAGCCTGGACGAGGCCAACGAGATCATCATGGCTGCACGGGCCCATTGGTTCGATGACGAAGAGGCTCCCGCAGCTGCCGACGCTGCTCCGGCCGCCGATGCCGCCTCTGAAGCTCAGCCCGAGCCTCAGCCCGAGCCTCAGGCAGAAGCCTGAGACCGGGCGGTGTTAAGGGTTGCAGATGATAACGGAGGCAGAAAGCGCACAGTCGGCTGATCCAAGCTCGAGAGAGCCTGAAGCAGCGGACTCACGCCGTTCTGCCAAAGAAACTCTGCGCCGCTGTATCGTCAGCGGTGAGCGGCACCCACCCGCCAAGCTCCTGCGGTTCGTTGTTGGACCGGATGGAACTCTGGTTCCCGATCTGGCCTGCAAGTTGCCAGGACGCGGATTGTGGTTGTCTCCGCGCCGAGATATGATAGACAAGGCTCGTACCCGCAATCTTTTCGCCCGCGCGGCGAAATCGGCTGTGCATGTACCTGAAGATTTGGGTGTGTTGGTCGAGCGGTTGCTCGGCGTTCGGTGTCTTGAGCTTATCAGTCTAGCGAAGCGTGCCGGACAGTTGGTTGCCGGACACGATAAGGTCAAGTCGTGGTTGGCGGCGGGTAAGGTGGGTCTTTTGATCCAGGCTGCGGATGCAGCCGAAGACGGACGCGGGAAGCTGCGTGCGCTGGGACGGGCGGTAACGCCCGGCTTGCCGGTGCTGGAACTGTTTGATGCTGAGCAACTGGGGCGTACACTCGGTCGTCCGGCGTCGGTGCATATCGCCGTCGCGCCGGGCGGTTTCGCTGATCGTATTGCCGCGGAAGCGGCAAAATTAGCGGGTGTTCGGCATGGCGAATTAGAAGCTCCGGGCGGGACAATCCCGAACGGACGACGACCTGGAAAGTGAGTGCCGGGAACAAATGACGACGAGCAACGAAAAAGAAACCAAAAAGCCGCTGAAGCTGAGCCGGCCAGGCACTCTCGAGCTCAAGAAGACGATTGAGACGGGTCAGGTCAGGCAGAGCTTCAGTCATGGGCGCTCCAAGGCCGTTACGGTCGAGGTCAAGCGCAGCCGGACTTTTGCCCCTGGTAAGGGCGGCAGAATGACCGAGGTGACGCAGGGCCGCGAGGTTGCTGAGCGCGCTTTTGTTCCCAGTAGCGAAACGCCCGCCGCCGCTGAAGCTCCTGAAGAGCAGGCTGCTTCCCCGGCGAAGGATCTCTCGCATCTGACACAGGACGAGCGGGCGAAGCGCATCAAGGTGCTCGAAGCTGCGAAGCTGGAAGACGAACAGCGTAAGCTGCAGGAAGCAGAAGAACAGCGCCTCAAGGCAGAGGAAGACAAGCGTCGCGCTGCCGAGGAAGAAGCTGCCCGCAAGCTTGCCGAGGAAGAGGCCAAGCGGAAAGCCGAAGAGGAAGCCAAGCGCGCCGCTGAGGCCGCGACCACTGACAAGGAAACGCCCGCCGTTGCGGACGAGCCGGTCGCTAAAGCGGCTCCTGCGGAAAAAGCGGCGCCTCAGGCACCTGCGAAAACGGATGATGCATCCGCGCGGAAGGGTGGAATCAATCTGGAAGAGGACCTTGGCGGCCGGATCAAGCGCAAGTCAGCCGCGCCCGCACCCAAGACGCCAAGCCGCAGGGAATCAGATCAGCGCCGCCGTCATGGCAAGCTGACCATCAGCCAGGCTCTGGAAGGCCGCGAAGGCCGCCAGCGTTCTCTGGCTTCGGTCAAGCGTCAGCGCGAGAAGATGAAGGCGTTGGAGCGCGGCGGCAGTCAGCAGGCGCCCCACAAGGTCATTCGCGACGTCGTCGTTCCCGAAACGATCACAGTGCAGGAATTGGCGAACCGGATGGCCGAACGTGGTGTCGAGGTGGTCAAGACCCTTATGAAACTGGGCGTCATGGCGACCATCAATCAGACCATTGATGCAGACACCGCAGAGCTCGTGATTGAGGAATTCGGCCACAAGATCAAGCGCGTGACGGCTGCCGATGTCGAAATCGGTATGCGCGGCGAAGATGACGACGAAGGCAGCCTGAAGCCACGGCCACCCGTCGTCACCATCATGGGCCACGTCGATCACGGCAAGACGTCCCTGTTGGATGCTTTGCGCTCGACCGATGTTGCCGGACGCGAGGCCGGTGGTATCACTCAGCACATCGGCGCCTATCAGGTAACGGTTGAATCCGGTGATAAAGTCACCTTTATCGATACGCCGGGCCACGCGGCCTTTACCGAGATGCGTTCGCGCGGTGCCAATGTCACTGATATCGTTATTCTGGTCGTGGCCGCTGACGACGGAATTATGGAGCAGACGGTCGAGGCTATTAATCACGCCAAGGCTGCCGAGGTTCCGATCATTGTTGCGATCAACAAGATCGACCGGCCGGATTCCGATCCGAACCGGGTCAAGACCGAGCTCCTGCAGCATGAGCTGGTTGTTGAGGATATGGGCGGTGACATTCTGGCCATCGAAGTCTCGGCGAAGGAGCGCACCAATCTCGATAAACTGATCGAGGCGATCCTGCTGCAGTCTGAACTCCTGGAGCTTGGCGCCAACCCCGACCGCGCGGCGCAGGGTGTTGTCATCGAAGCCAAGCTGGAGCGGGGCCGCGGCCCGGTTGCAACGGTTCTGGTGCAGCGTGGTACCCTGAAAATCGGTGATATCTTTGTCTCGGGCTCGGAATGGGGCCGCGTTCGCGCCATGATCAACGAGCACGGCAAGTCTATTGAAGAAGCCGGTCCGGCACTCCCTGTCGAGGTCCTGGGCCTGAACGGTGCACCCTTGGCGGGCGATGATTTCATCGTGGTTGAGCATGAGGCCCGGGCACGTGAGATTGCCGAGTTCCGCGGACAGACCAAGCGCGAAAAAGAGATGGCGGCTTCCGGTCGCGGTACGCTTGAGCAGATGCTCGACAAGATCAAGGAAGGCGAAGCGTCCGAGCTGCCGGTCGTGATCAAGTCGGATGTTCAGGGATCTCTCGAGGCGATCGTATCCAGCCTGGAAAAACTGGGCACGGACGAGGTCAAGACCCGGATCCTTCACGCGGGTGTCGGAGGTGTCAACGAGTCCGATACCACCCTGGCCCGCTCGACCGGCGCGATGATCATTGCCTTTAACGTGCGTGCCAATCCGCAGGCGCGTGACATGGCGCGCCGTGACGCTGTCGATATCCGCTACTATTCGATCATCTACAACGTGGTCGACGATATCAAAGCGGCCATGAGCGGTATGCTCTCGCCGACACAGCGCGAGAACTTCCTGGGTTACGCTGAAATCCGTGAGGTCTTCAGCAATTCCAAGGTCGGTAAGGTTGCGGGCTGTATGATCACCGAGGGTATCGTGAAGCGCGGCGCCAAGGTGCGCCTGCTGCGCGACAGCGTGGTGATTCACGACGGCACCCTGAAAACCCTCCGGCGCTTCAAAGACGAGGTCAAGGAAGTCAGGGAAGGTTACGAATGCGGTATGGCGTTCGAGAATTACACCGACATTCAGGTTAAAGACCAAATCGAGTGTTATGAGGTCGAGGAGATCGCCCGCGAGCTTTAGCCCGCGGCAGAGCCATCGCTCCGGGAAAGCCCGGACCGATGCGCTTTTGATAAGCGCCTCCCAGATCAGCTCAAGTTTAGATGGAATCGCCGAAGGCGATTTATCTTACTTGTGAATCCGGTCTAGAACTGGGAAGTCCGCCGTAAGGCGGCGTTTCCCGGTCGAGAAACTAAGGAACGATCATGAAAAGAAGCCGGAGCCGGGCTCCGAGCCAGCGGCAACTTCGCGTGGGCGAAGAGCTGCGGCATGTCTTGTCGGAGATTATTTCCCGCGGCGGGCTTTCCGACCCTGCCCTTGCGGATGCAAACCTGACGGTCACCGAAGTCCGTCTGAGCCCGGATCTGCGCAATGCGACGGTTTTTGTGATTCCTCTTGGTGGTGCCGAGTTGGAGAATAAGGTCGAGGCCCTCAATCGCGCGTCGAGCTATTTTCGCGGTCAGGTCGCCCGCGCCATCGACCTGCGCAATTCCCCCCGCCTGTCTTTCGCAGCCGATCACTCTTTCGACGAGGCGAGCAAGATCGACACGCTTTTGCGGAACGCAGGGGTTCAGCGCGATCTGGCAAGCGTTCTCGAACAGGATGATGCCGATCTGGAGCAGGAGCCGGGCGAAGAGGACCATGGCGCGTAAGCGTAAGGGCCGCCCCATCCATGGCTGGCTGATCATCGATAAGCCGCTCGAGGTGACCTCGACTCAGGTTGTCGGCCGGGTCCGCCGGGCGCTTGATGCGCAAAAAATCGGTCACGGCGGCACGTTGGATCCTCTTGCGACCGGGGTGTTGCCGCTTGCGCTGGGCGAAGCGACCAAGACCGTGTCCTATGCGATGGATGGCCGGAAAACTTATCGTTTCCAGGTACGTTGGGGCCAGGCAACCTCGACCGACGACGGCGAGGGTGAGGTCATCAAAAGCTCCGATCTCAGGCCTGGAAAAGCTGAGATCGAAGCGGCGCTTCCCGCATTCCTCGGCACGATACAGCAGATTCCGCCCCGTTTTTCGGCGATTAAGCTTCAGGGCGAACGCGCCTACGACCTGGCGCGGGACAACCAGGACTTCGAGCTGGCGGCCCGTGCTGTGGAGATTTACCGCTTCGAGCATTGTGCTCCGGAGGGGGAATCGGACGACAAGGACCATTCCTGGTTCGAGGTCGACTGCGGGAAAGGCACTTATGTCAGGTCCCTGGCACGTGATTTGGCCCGGAATTTGGGCACTTTTGGCCATGTCAGCGCCTTGAGGCGGCTCTCGGTCGGACCTTTCCATGAAGAGGACGCGATTTCGCTGGAATCTCTTGAGGCCTTAGGGCATAGTCCCGCCGCCTTGGAGCTTTTGCTCCCGGTCGAGACCGCGCTGGACGACATCCCGGCGCTGGCCTTATCCGAGACCGAGGCGGCGAGATTGCGATCCGGTCAGTCGGTGTCCTTGATGGCCCGAAGCCGTAGCGATCAGGTTCGCGCGCTAAATAGCGGATCAATTGTTTTTGCCAGGACCAGCGATACACCGGTGGCCCTGGCACGTTATGAAGCGGGCGAAATCCACCCGGTCCGAGTACTCAACCTCTAGAGTGCGTCCATTCCTGATGACGTCATCAGAAATCCGGGCGTTCTCTAACCTGACGAACAAGAGGCTGTTTGAGCGGTCATTTCGAAGAATGACGGTCACGGCCTCTCTTGAAATGAGGATACTGCGATGTCGATTACGGCTGAGCGAAAGAACGAACTGGTTAAAGAATTCGCCACACATGAGGGCGATACCGGGTCACCGGAAGTGCAGGTTGCGATCCTGACGGAACGGATCATCAATCTGACTGAGCATCTCAAGACGCACAAAAAGGATTTCCACTCGCGCCGCGGACTTCTGATCATGGTTGGTCAGCGCCGTCGCCTGCTGGATTATCTCAAGCGCAAGGAACAGAGCCGCTATGAAGCCCTGATCCAGCGCTTAGGCCTCCGCCGCTAGGCGCAGGGCGATCGCCATGAGGCTCCGCCTTCGATACCCTTCTCTCCCGCTTATGGCTTTGGCCAGCAGCCGGGCTGGGATCGGGGCGGGCCAATGGCGGTATCTTCAATGAAAACGGTATTGCGGGTACGTCGGCGCGATATGCGATATGTGCCGGGCCAACGTAAAGGACGTTACGGGAATGGATGCGTTATGCCCGTCCCTTCGTCCTTTACGTGGGTCCGGCGTTTTTTTTGATTCCGACGTGAATCTAAGGATCTAAGATAAGATGTTTGATATCTACACAAAAGAAATCGAGTGGGGCGGACGCACCCTCAAACTGGAGACCGGCCGTGTTGCCCGTCAGGCCGATGGCGCCGTGATGGCGACCTACGGGGATACAGTTGTGCTCTGCACGGCTGTCGGTCAGAAGTCGCCCAAGCCGGGCATCGACTTCTTCCCGCTGACGGTGAACTACCAGGAAAAGACCTTTGCAGCGGGTAAGATTCCCGGCGGCTTCTTCAAGCGGGAAGGCCGTCCGAGTGAGAAGGAAACTCTCACCTCCCGTCTGATCGACCGCCCGCTGCGCCCGCTTTTTGCCAAGGGTTACAAGAACGAGACGCAGGTGATCTGCACCGTGATCAGTCATGATCTCGAGAACGATCCCGACATCGTTTCCATGATTGGCGCCTCGGCTGCCCTGACCATTTCCGGCCTGCCCTTCCTGGGCCCCATCGGTGGCGCGCGTGTCGGCTATAAGGATGGCGAGTACATCCTCAATCCGCGCATGGATGAGATGGAAGAGTCTGAGTTGGACCTGGTCGTAGCAGGCACCAGCGAGGGTGTTCTCATGGTCGAATCCCAGGCGAACGAGCTGTCGGAAGAAGTGATGCTCGGCGCGGTGAACTTCGGTCACGAAGCCATGAAGCCGGTGATGAAAGCCATTATCGAGCTGGCTGAACGTTGCGCGCGTGAGCCACGCGATGTGCCGCCGCCGCCGCCCGAAGTCGAAGCTCTGCGCGAGAAACTGCTGTCCGGCGGTATTATCGCCAAGTTGACCGAGGCTTATGGCGAAGCGGACAAGATGCTGCGTCAGGACAAGATCGCTGCGGTCAAGGCCGATGCGGTTGCCGAGCTCAGCGAGGAAGAACTGCCGATGACCGGCGGTCTCTTCAAGTCCCTGGAGAGCGAAGTGGTGCGCGGCAACATCCTGAAGGGTGAGCCCCGCATCGATGGCCGCACCACCAAGGACGTCCGCGCGATCGACTGTCAGGTCGGCGTGTTGCCGTTGACCCATGGTTCGGCGCTTTTCACCCGTGGCGAGACCCAGGCGCTGGTCACGACCACCCTGGGAACCGGCCAGGATGAGCAGATCATCGATCAGCTCGAAGGCAGCTACCGCGAGCACTTCATGCTGCACTATAACTTCCCGCCCTACTCGGTCGGTGAAGCCAGCTTCCTGAAGTCTCCGGGCCGCCGCGAAATCGGTCATGGCAAGCTTGCCTGGCGTGCGTCCCGTCCATTGTTGCCGACCAAGGAAGACTTCCCTTACACCATCCGGGTGGTCTCCGAGATCACCGAGTCCAACGGCTCTTCGTCGATGGCTTCGGTTTGCGGCGCATCCCTCTCCATGATGGATGCCGGCGTTCCGCTCAAGAGCCCGGTTGCGGGTATCGCCATGGGCCTGATCAAAGAAGGCGACGACTTCGCGGTTATCTCCGACATCCTCGGTGACGAAGATCATCTCGGCGACATGGACTTCAAGGTGGCGGGCACCGACAACGGTATCACCGCCCTGCAGATGGACATCAAGATTACCTCGATCACAAAGGAGATCATGGAGATCGCCCTGGGTCAGGCGCGCGAAGGCCGTCTGCATATCCTGGGTGAGATGGCCAAGGCCCTGACCGATGCCCGCGACGGTGTGTCGGATCATGCGCCGCGCATCACCACCTTCCAGATCCCCAAGGATAAGATCCGTGAAGTGATCGGTACCGGCGGAAAGGTCATCCGCGAGATCTGCGAAACCACCGGCGCAAAGGTCGACATCGAAGACGACGGCACCATCAAGGTCGCTGCTGTCGATCAGGAACAGGGCGACGCCGCGATCAACTGGATCAAGTCCATCACGGCTGAACCGGAAGTCGGCGTGATTTACGATGGCAAGGTCGTCAAGATCATGGACTTCGGCGCCTTCGTGAACTTCATGGGCCCGCGCGACGGTCTGGTCCACATCAGCGAGCTGGCGAAAGAGCGGGTCGGTGCGGTCGGCGACGTGGTCAAGGAAGGCGACCAGGTCAAGGTCAAGTGCATCGGCCTGGAGCGCGGCAAGGTTAAGCTCTCCATGAAACGTGTCGATCAGGAGACCGGTGCTGATCTGGAAGCTGCCGAGGGCTAACAGCCGGAGGCTTCGAAGATTGAAAAAGGGCGGGTGCGGTGGCATCCGCCCTTTATTTTTGACTTTTGGCTATGCCCCTGGCGGGCGATTCATTAAAACCAATGGCTCTTGTCCGATCGCCTTGAGCGCGATTCGGACGTCAGTCAGCTTGCCGGCGGCAGTTGGAAAAAGTGATCTGCTGCAAGGCATTAGGGAGAAAGCTGTGTCAGGGACTCTGTCTCTTCCGCGGATCATGGGACATCGCGGTGCGGCGGCCTCGGCGCCGGAAAACACCTTGGCGGGCATCCGCAAAGCCGCGGCATTCGGGGCGTCCTGGGTGGAGTTCGATGTGAAGCTGACCGCTGACCGCATCCCGGTTCTGATGCACGACGACTCGCTTCGGCGCACGACCGGCGACGATCGCCCGGCGGCGGATGTCAGCCTCGCGGAGATGAAGCGCCTGGATGCCGGCAGCTGGTTTGCCGCTGATTTCGCTGGCGAAACCGTCCCCACGCTCAAGGAAACCCTCGTGCTGCTGCTTGAGCTCGGCATGGCGGCGAATATTGAAATCAAGCCCTCCCCCGGTGAAGATGCCGAGACTGTCACCCGGACCATCGCGGTCCTCGAGCAGGTCTGGCCTGCGTCCGCGCCTGCGCCGCTGATGAGCAGTTTTTCGCTGGAGAGTTTGAAAACACTCCAGGAACAGTCCCCCAACCTGCCGCGCGGCTACCTGATTGAGGAGTTGCCGGAGGACTGGCGGGCGGTTGCCGAGAGACTGGGTTGCGCCACGATCCACCACTATGCAAAGGCCGTTACCAAGGCCCAGGTCGCCGAAACCAAGGCGGCGGGCTACGGCCTTGCGGTCTATACCGTGAACGATCCGGACCAGGCCCGCGAGTTGATCGACTGGGGCATCGATTGCCTGATCACCGATGCGCCGGATGTCATCGCGGAGGCGATCTCTTAGTGCCCTTTTCAGGGGATAAAGCGCCGTTTTTCCGGCTTCGGCTTTTCGAAATGTCTTACTTTTGTCACAGCAAACGAATTGAGGATCCAGGATGAGCACAGCCGCCACGAAGTTCATCACACCGGAGGGCATCGCGCCGCCGGCGTCGAATTACAGTCACGGGGCTGTCGTCACCGGAGCGCCGCGCCGGCTGATGATCGCCGGACAGGTCGGTCTGGATCCGGACGGAACGCTCGCCGGCGGCAAGCCCGGCGACATGGCCGCGCAGATGGAGCGTTGCTGGCAGAATATTTTCGCCATTCTCGAATCAGAGGGCATGACCAAGGAAGACCTGATCAAGATCACCGTCTATGTCACGCAAGCCGATGCCACCGGCCTCTACCGCGAGATCCGGGACCGGATGCTCGACGGTCATGCCCCCGCCGCGACCTACGTTGTCGTGGCCGGCCTGGCGGCGCCGGACTTCCTGGTCGAGATCGAGGGCGAAGCGGTCGCGTCCTGAGCGGCCGGCAACCCGCGTGCAGGTCTGACGTGGCGCCGGAGGTTGCGCCTTCTGCCGATCGCAAAGCGCGTGAAAGAAGGAGCGGTGATCATGACCGAAGCAAAGGATCTCCCGGCGCTGGCACGGCACTATCCGGAACTCTGGCACCGGCCTGATCCGCAAAGTCGATGTTCAAGCCGCTGCCTGAAGCCGTCTGAGGGCAGCGGCATCCCGCCCCAAATCCGTTGCGGGATGCCGTAACCGCTTCATAAGCCTGCCGTTCGGGTTATAAAACCGCCGGCAGGCAAGATTGACTCGCCTCACGCGATCGGCCTGCGAGGCGTTGCGTTTCGAAGCGCCTTACTGAGAAATCTCGGAGAGAAGATCCTTGTTGTAGATGAGGTTTCTGACGCCGTGGGCGTAATCCTCGTCAAAGATATTGTCTTCCAGCCAGGTGGCGACGGTCTGGATATTCACTTTGAGCACTTCCGGGCGGACATTCCATGTGACCTGGAGCGGTGATCCCTTTTCATTGTAGCTTGGACCCGTCGTCGAGCCGGCGTAGTGGACCGGTGTTCCGGTATTGTCGGGAATGTTGAGGGCCTGGTGTAGCCCATCGACCATGCCGACCTCGGTCAGTTCCATAAAGTCCGCCGCGTTCTCGTCATTCACCAGAACGAAAACCTGCGCCTCGACGCGCAGCTGCGGGTTCATGATGGATTCGCTCAGGCAGGACCCCAGGGTGGGGCCCGGCGTGACCTGGGCGGTGGAATGGACGTAGTGGACTTCGATGGTGTCGCCTGGAACCAGATCGCCGTGGTCGCCCGCGCCGACTTTCATGGCGACCGGCGCCAGTTCCGCCTCACTCAACTCGCCGGAATATTCAAAGCCGGTGCCGTAGCCCTTGCCGTCGCCGTTGCCGGCGTACTTTGTGAACTCGCCGCCCCTGTGTTCAGCGCCCTCGTGGAAATGAATGTTGCAGAGGTTCATTTCGCTATAGGCCGGTGCTGCCTCGAAGGCGCGGTCGTTGGTTCCTGCGATCGAGCTGATGTCGCGCGGGGATTGCGGGCCGAAGCCGGCGCCCTTGGTCGTCTCGGCCAGCTTTTGCCGCTGTTCCGCGATGACCTCGTCCGCGACCGGGGCCTTTGAATGGCCGTCTGCAATCGCAATGTTGCTCAACATAAGGATCGAGGACGCCGATGCGGCGAACGTGAGAACCGCCTTGTTCATGTGCTTCTCCTGAGCATGGTTTGTTATGCCCAAGACTTAAGGTGCCAGCCCGCCATTTCAATTGAGTATTGCGTCACTAAAGCGTCAGGCCGATCCGCTGAGCCCGCGGGTTTCTGGTCGGGCGGGTTTCTGGTCGGGCGGCCTTCAGATCAGCCCGCCTTCAAATCAGCCCAGCTTCAAATCAGGCCGGCTTTTCGTCCCGCACCGGTGAGGGAATGCCGATCACGTTGTAGCCCGCGTCGACATGGTGGATCTCGCCGGTGACGCCCGAGGAGAGATCGGACAGCAGGTAGAGGCCGGCGGAGCCGACTTCCTCGAGCAGAACATTGCGCTTCAGGGGCGCGTTCTCGCGGTTAAAGCGGAAGGTATGGCGCGCGTCCGCAATTGCTGAGCCGGCCAGGGTCCGCATCGGTCCGGCGGAGATGGCGTTGACCCGGATGCCCTGGGGACCGAGGTCCGCGGCCAGGTAGCGGACGCTGGCTTCCAGAGCCGCTTTCGCCACGCCCATTACGTTGTAGTTGGGTGTGACCCGCTCAGCACCCAGGTACGACAGGGTGAGCAGGCTGCCGCCGTCGGTCATCATCTCCGCGGCATGCTGGGCGATGGCAGTAAAGGAATGGCAGGAAATCGACATGGTGCGGCGGAAGTTTTCCCGTGTGGTATCGAGGTAACGGCCTTTGAGTTCTTCCTTGTCGGAATAGGCAATGGCGTGCACCACGAAATCAAGACTGCCCCAGGCGTCCTTCAGGGAGCTGAAGACCTGCGCGACATCGGCTTCGTTTTCCACGTCGCAGGGCAGCAGCAGGTTCGATCCCACGGATTCGGCCAGGGGGCCGACGCGCCGGTGAAAGGCTTCACCCTGATAAGTGAAAGCAAGGCTTGCACCCCGGTCGTGTAGCGATTTTGCGATGCCCCAGGCGATCGAATGATCGTTGGCAACCCCCATCACGAGGCCACGCTTGCCCGCCATTAATGATGACTTGGCCGTCACGTTTTATCTTCCTTAATTTGTCTCACATCTCACCTTGTGCGGCTTGCGCCGTAACGGGGTGCGACGTGATCCTTGCTACCCGAAAAAATCTGCTCGCCGTTGGCCGGGAGTCAGTCACTATAACGTTGGAATGCCAGCGAGGCGTTGGTGCCGCCAAAACCGAAGCTGTTGGACATGACGCAGTTGATTTGCTTGCTCTCATCAAGTTCCCGCACGATGGGAAATCCTTCCGCGCCCGGATCGAGATTTTCGATATTGGCCGAGGCGCAGAGGAAATTATTGTCCATCATCAGCAGTGAATAGATGATTTCATGCACGCCGGTCGCCCCCTGGGAGTGACCGGTCAGGGATTTTGTCGAGGAGACCATGGGCATGTCGGCGCCGAAAACCTCGCGAATGGAGTCCAGTTCGATGATGTCACCGACCGGTGTCGAGGTGCCGTGGGCATTGATGTAATCGACCGGCGTATTGCCCAGATTGGCCATGGCCAGCTTCATGCAGCGCATGCCGCCCTCGCCCGAGGGCGCCACCATATCAACGCCATCCGAAGTGGCGCCGTAACCGACCACTTCGCCGTAAATCTTGGCGCCACGCGCCTTGGCGTGCTCCAGTTCTTCCAGCACGACCACACCACCGCCACCGGAGATCACGAAACCGTCCCGGTCCGCATCATAGGCGCGTGAGGCGCGTTCGGGGGTATCGTTGTACTTGCTCGAGAGCGCGCCCATGGCATCGAAGAGGACCGTGAGGCTCCAGTGAAGTTCCTCGCCGCCGCCGGCGAAGACAATGTCCTGTTTGCCCATCTGGATAAGTTCGGCGCCGTTGCCCACGCAGTGCGCCGAGGTCGAGCAGGCCGAGGAGATGGAATAGGAGAGGCCCTTGATCTTATAGGCCGTCGAGAGGTTTGCCGAGTTGGTGCTCGACATGCAGCGCGGCACCATGTAGGGACCAACCCGTTTGGGTCCCTTCTCGCGCGTGATGTCCGCAGCGGCCACCTGGTTCGAGGTCGAGGGGCCGCCTGACCCCATGACCAGTCCGGTCCGCTCGTGCGAAATCTCCGCCTCGCTCAGGCCGGCGTCCGCAATGGCTTCCTGCATGGCCACATAGTTGTAGGCCGAGCCGTCGCCCATGAAGCGGCGGACCTTGCGGTCGATCATGGAATCCAGGTCGATGTTGATCGAACCGTGAATGTGCGAACGGAAGCCCATTTCGGCGTAGGTCTCGCAGAATTCGACGCCCGAACGGCCCTCGCGCAGGGACTGGGTGACTTCCTGTTTGTTATTGCCGATGCTGGAAACGATGCCCAGCCCGGTGACGACGACTCGTCGCATAATCTGCCTCTCAGAAGCCGATATCAAAGATTCAGCTGTGCTTTTACGCCGGTGCTTCAGTCGTGAAAAGGCCGACGCGCAGGTCTTTCACCTCGCAGGCATTTTCTCCGTCGACCTTCACAACGCCATCAGCGACGCCCATCACCAGTTTGCGCATGATGACGCGTCTCAGATTTATATGGTACGTGACTTTTTTCGCGGTAGGCAAAATCATGCTTCTCATTCTGACTTCGCCGACGCCAAGTGCGCGGCCACGGCCCGGCGCGCCCTTCCAGCCAAGGAAAAAGCCGACCAGCTGCCAGAGCGCATCGAGCCCCAGACAACCGGGCATGACCGGGTCGCCTTCAAAGTGGCACTTGAAGAACCAGAGATCCGGCTTGATGTCGAATTCGGCAGTAATTTCGCCCTTGTCGAATTCGCCGCCTTCGTCGGTGATGTTAGTGATGCGATCGAACATCAGCATCGGCGGCATGGGCAGCTGTGCGTTTCCGGGCCCAAAGAGTTCGCCCTGGGCGCACTTAATGAGATCTTCGTATGAGAAGCTATGTGGTCGTTCGGTCAAAGGCCTCAATCCAACAAACTAGTACTTTAAGTAAACACTCAGGGCCACATCCTCTCTCAAGGACGCGGTTAACGCTGGGCCCCGAACAGGGTTCTTGCCGGAGACCGAGAGCAGATTCCCGAAGGTTCCCCCGAAGTCACGGCGAAAACTATATCACAGCGCATTAACAGAAAAACCATAGCAAACTCAAGGCCCCATTGAAAAACGCAAAAAGACGTGAACGGCGGGTTCTAAAGTGGCATCTAAGGATGGTTAAGGTGCGATCAAGAGACTGTTTCCGCAAAGCATTTTACCTGCAGCTTATACTCATTCCAAAAAAATGGGCAGCGGACTGTTCTAAATCCTTTTATTCTGCAAATAAGTCGCTATATTGGAGAACATGACCACGAAACGCTCTTATAGTGTCCTGATCGATCAGCTCAAGGACGCCGGCCTGCGGCCGACGCGGCAGCGTCTGGCGTTGGCTAAGCTGTTGTTCGAAGGCGGCAACCACCACTTCACGGCGGAGCAGCTGCATGCCAAGGCTATGGATGCCGAGGTGCGCGTTTCGCTGGCAACTGTCTACAACACGCTTCATCAGTTCAACGATGCCGGACTGCTGCGCGAAGTCGTGGTTGAGGCGGGCCGTTCCTATTTCGACACCAACATGGACGACCATCATCACTTCTACGTCGAGGGTTCTGGCGAACTGCGCGATGTGGACCGGGATGACGTGGTGCTCTCGACCCTGCCGAGTGCCCCTGAGGGCATGAAGGTTTCACGGGTCGACGTGATCATTCGCCTGGATGATGCGAAGGATTAGCATTTATATCCCGAGCAAACTTGCTCTTCCATTTAAGGTTAGAGGCTGATTCACGCTTTTCATTTACGTAATGAAAAGCGATCAGACCTTGGAGTACGATCGTTCTTGACGCTTTCGGTCAAGAACGTGAATCGTCCTCCACCTATTTTGCAAAGAGGCTGATTCACGCTTTTCATTTACGTAATGAAAAGCGATCAGACTCTATCGGATATAAATTTTTCTAGAACCATTCTAATCGAATTGACAGGACCGCTTTAAGGTCGTATTAACCCTTGCAGAGGCTGATCGTTGACCTTGGGTTCGAGGATAAACGGCGATCAGCTTTACGTTGAGATGGGATAGGGTTCGATTGCGGTCAAGGGTTTGTCTCAGAGTTGGATGAGACCGGCCGCGCTAGATCAGATCACCTTGAGATGGAATCGCCAGCGGCGATCTATCGTTCTTGTGACTCCGTTCTGGCGCTGAACTTTGTCCCTCTTGCGTGTTTTGGCCCGCATTCTGAGAGGGAGAATACAATGTCGCTGAAGGGTTCAAAAACCGAAGGCAATCTTAAAGAGGCTTTTGCCGGTGAAAGCCAGGCAAACCGCCGTTATCTCTACTTCGCTCAAAAAGCCGACGTCGAAGGTTACAACGACGTTGCATCCGTGTTCCGCTCCACAGCCGAAGGCGAGACCGGACACGCGCACGGTCATCTGCAGTTCCTCGAGGAAGTGGGTGATCCTGCAACCGGTGAGCCGATCGGTGACACCTCCTTGAACCTGAAAGCGGCGATCGCCGGCGAGACCCACGAGTACACCGACATGTACCCGGGGATGGCCCGCACTGCGCGCGAGGAAGGCTTCGACGAGATCGCAGACTGGTTCGAAACGCTCGCGAAAGCCGAGAAGAGCCACGCCGGCCGCTTCCAGAAAGCGCTCGACACGATGTAAGGCAGACGAGGGTCCACAGCGGACTCTGGGCCAGGTGGCCGCAGGTTTGTCCGGTGAGAGAGCCCCTCCGGGCCACTCTCCCGGACCTCTGCGATTGCCGGGCCATGTGTGTCATGCTTTTCCCGACAAATAAAACTTGCCCGACGGCGGCGTGGCGCCGGTCGTGACGCAAGGCTGTCTGGGAGGGCTGTGCATCGGTGGTTACCGCCGCCTTGTGCTTCCTGCACGGCGCGGCGGTTCTCCGCCGGCCCAAATCCAATCGCGCTGATCCATGCTCCGCCGGGGCTTCGTGCAACGAGGCTGACAGAGCGTTGGTCATTCTGTTGGCGATGTTGTCGATCGGAGCGCCGTGCCTGCCGGGACGCTTCATCGGAAGGATCTGTTGCCCGCTGTGCAAACGGGTCGCGGGCGGATCGGGTGGAGACAGCATCGCGCGTGGCGATCTGCCGTGCCGGCAAAACAGCCCGGTCTGTTAGATGTAGAGTGCTGAGAGGGGAGCTTCATGAGCGAAGGCAGTTTAGACGCGCCGGTCCGCTATGCGATCGACTGGAACGATCCTGATTTCTACGATTTCGATAAGATCAACGCCGAGCTGGAGCGGGTTTTCGACATCTGTCACGGCTGCCGGCGCTGTTTCAATCTCTGTGAATCCTTTCCGATCCTCTTCGATCTGATCGATGATTCGGAGAGCGGCGAACTGGATACGGTCGACGTCGCCGATTACAAACCGGTGGTGGACGCCTGCACGCTCTGTGACATGTGTTTCATGGTCACCTGCCCCTATGTGCCGCCGCACGAATTCAATCTCGATTTCCCGCACCTCATGCTGCGGTACCGCGCCGCCGAGCTGAAGGCCGGTAAGGCGGACAAGGCGCTGATCGAGCTGACCAAGACCGACCGCAACGGCAAGCTGGCCGGCATGATGCCCGGCGTGGCGAACTGGGCCAGCGACACCGGAAACAACCTGACCCGGCCCCTGCTGGAAAAAACCATGGGCGTCGACCGGCAAGCCGCGTTGCCGAAGTTTCACGGCAAGACCTTCGCCCTGCGTGCCAAGAGCGACGGGGTGACCCCCAATAAAGACGCGCCCGGTTACGGCCGCAAGGTCGCGCTCTACGCCACCTGCTTCGTGAACTACAACAACCCGGTGATCGGCGAAGCCGCGCGGGCCGTGCTGGCTCACAACGGGGTCGAGACCGAGGTGGTCTATCCCTCCTGCTGCGGCATGCCGCAGTTCGAACAGGGCGACATCGCCAAGGTGGCCGAGACCGCGAAGCAGGTTTCCGCCGAGATGGCCGTGTGGATCGACAAGGGCTATGACATCGTCGCCCTCACCCCTTCCTGCGCGCTGATGCTGAAATTCGAGTGGCCGCTGATCCTGCCGGAGGATGAAAGCGTCAAGAAGCTCTCCGCCGCGACCTCGGATATCACCGAGTATGTGGTCGGTATCGCCAAGAAGGAAGGCCTGGCCGAGGGGCTGAAGCCTTTGGACGGCGGCGTCGCGCTGCATATGGCCTGTCATGCCCGGGCGCAGAATATGGGCGCCAAGGCGGCTGAGATGCTGCGCTTCGTTCCCGGGGCCGACATCAAGGTGATCGAGCGCTGCTCCGGTCACGGCGGCAGCTGGGGCGTGATGAAGGACAACTTCGAGAAGGCCATCAAGGTCGGCCGCAACGCGGCCAGGCAGGCGGCCAGCAGCGGCAAGACCTATATTGCTTCCGAATGCCCGCTGGCGGGAACGCACATCCTGCAGGGCATCGAGCGCCTCAAGATGGAGGACAAGCCTCAGATCGAAGAGAGCCAGCATCCTATCGAATTGATGGCGAAGGCCTACGGCTTGTAAAGCTTTCGGGCTTGCAAAGTCGGGCGCGGGCTCCAGTTCAATGGGCCGGGGTAAACCTACGCACCACGAGAAGACCTAATGTCAGTTTCAGGAGATACCGCCATGGCGGCGAAACGCAGCATCACATCCGACGACATCCTGCCCCTGGAGGTCTATGCCGCGGACCGCAAGGCCCGGCGCAAGGCCCTTGTCGATGTCAAGCGGCATCGCCGGATCGAGGTCGGTCCGGTCTGCACTTTCTATTTCGAGAATTACGAGACCATGTGGTCCCAGGTGCAGGAGATGCTCTACATTGAGAAGGGTGGCGACGAGCAGCTCAAGGACGAACTGGAAGCCTACAACCCGCTGATCCCCCAGGGCAGCGAGCTGGTGGCCACGGTCATGTTCGAAATCGACGAGCCGGTCCGCCGCGCGACCTTCCTTTCCAAGCTCGGCGGGGTCGAAGAGACAGCCTTCTTCCAGTTCGACGGCGAGACCGTAGTGAGTACGCCCGAGGAAGACGTCGACCGCACCACGGCCGACGGTAAGGCCTCGGCCGTGCAGTTCATGCATTTCCACTTCACCGCTGACCAGGTTGCCAAGTTCCGGACCGAAAACCAGCAGGTGATCCTGGGTTTTAAGCACGAAGCCTATAGCCACATGGTGGTTCTGCCCGAGACGATCCGCGCGGTTCTGGCGCAAGATTTCGACTGAGCAAAGGTCGATGGCCCAAGGGGCGGGAGACCTTCCCGGTTTCCCGCTTTAAGCCTTGGACAGTGGTTTTCAGTATTGCTTTTTTATATATACTGTCCCTGTAAATCCTAGACCGCAAAGCCTTTATCAGGAGGTGTTGCGGTGACGCTCGAATGCATAAAATTCAACCTGCTTCTTTGACTGAACTGAATCGTCCCTCTCAGTTCGAATAAAATTCAATTTTTCTATAATATATACTATGTCCCTTTAAAAATAGATGATGCTTTCTAAGTTCGAGGTAATGGCGGTGCGTGCTGGTTCGATTTTCAATTTTACTTCCATGTCAGTGATTTAAATATACCGTCCCTTTGATATAAATCGGGTTCTTTCAACGCCTGAAAAGTTTAACTGAAATTACCCTCGATTTCCTGTGCCGTGAGTTGTCCTGTTTCAGGGCTTTTGCCGTCGTTTCCCTCGGCGCATGCGATCAAGACAAATCAAGTTGAAACGGAATCGCCGGACTCAATCTGTCGAGCCTGTGAATCCGATCTAAAGAGATGCGGCGAAATCACTCTCAGCCATCATCTTCTTCACGTCGCGCAACGGCGACTCACCGTAAAGACGGCGGTATTCACGGTTGAATTGCGAGGGACTTTCGTATCCGACCGCAAAGCCGGCGCTGGCGGCGTCTTCGCCGTTCAGCAGCATCAGCCGCCGCGCTTCCTGCAGCCGCAGGCGTTTTTGGTACTGCAAAGGGCTCATCAGAGTGACCGATTTGAAGTGACTGTGCAGCGCCGACGTACTGAGCCTGGCCTGCGATGCCACTTCGGCCATGTCAAAGGGCGCGCGGTAATTCTCCTTGATCCAGGATATGGCGCGCGCGATCTGCCGGCTCCGGCCCAGGCCGAAGACCAGGCTGCGCAGATGATCCGCATGAGGTCCCTGTAAAATTCTGTAGAGGAGTTCCCGCTCCAGCATCGGGGCGAGAATGGGAATGTCGCCGGGGGCCTCGATGAGCCGGAGCAGACGCGCCGCGGCGTCCAGAATATCGGCCGTTGCGTCCCCCAACATAAGGCCCGGGCCGCCACCTGCGGGCGCGCCTTTTTCCCACGCCATATCGGCCATCAGGCCGGAGAGAATGGCAGGCTCGATATCCAGTTTCAGACAAAGGTAGGGGTGCTCCCGCGAAGCCGCCACGACCTGACCGGCGAGCGGAAGGTCAAAGGAGACGACCAGGAAACGGGAGGGACCGTATTCGAAGGTCTCCTCCGCCAGCATCACGCGCTTTCGCCCCTGAAGCACCAGGCAAAAGGCCGGCTCATGCAAAAGATGAAACTTCTCTGTCGGCTGGGCGCTGCGTATTAGATGAAGACGCGGCACCTCTGTTGCATGAATGCCGTCTCCATCGGTTAAACGTGCAACTCTTTCCGCCAGCGCCTGTGTGACTTCCTTCATTCCAACCTCCAGCCCGGAAACCGGTTTTGCGGCATCTGGAAAGATATCACTGTCGATCCAAGCTGCCTGCTCCGCAATGCGATTCTCAGGAGAAAGGAGAATCAGGCAATGATTTCGGCGGATCATTCTACCGCCTGCGCGGGGGGCGTCATCATATTGACGGATAGCGGTGACGTGGGATTGCCGCCCCCCTTTTTAAAGGAGCTACAGAATGGAAGGAGTTACAGAATGACCGGCGCCTCCAGGGTATGGCTGATAACGGGCGCTTCGCGCGGTCTCGGTTACGAAATTGCCAAAGCTGCAGTGGAAGCAGGGGATCGCGTGGTGGCCACTGCGCGCGAGCTTACCGCCCTCGCGGGATCCTTACCGGTCTGTGACGAAGTTTTGCAGGTTGCCCTGGACGTGACGAATGCCGAACAGGCAAAGGCCGCCGTCGACGCCGCCGTTGCACGATTTGGAAGGATCGACGTTCTGGTCAACAACGCCGGCTACGGGCAGCTCGGTGTGTTCGAAGAAATCTCCGCGAGTGCCATCGCCAGGCAGTTCGATACCAATCTTTACGGCCTGATGCATGTGACGCGGGCCGCCCTGCCGAGGATGCGGTCCCAGAAGTCAGGGCGGATCTTCAACCTATCCTCGATTGGCGGCGCACTCGGGTTTAATGCGGCGTCCATCTACTGCGCGGCCAAGTTCGCGGTGGAGGGTTTCTCCGAGTGTCTGGCGCTGGAACTTGCGCCCTTCAATATCGGGGTTACGATCGTCGAGCCGGGCTTCTTCCGGACCGACTTCCTCGACCCGCGTTCGATCCGGTTTGCCGAGACTCCGATCGAGGATTACGCCGCCTTCGCGCAGGCATCACAAAGCGCCTACGCCGGAAACAACCATCAGCAACCGGGTGACCCGGCCAGATTGGCCGCGGCATTGGTGAGGCTGTCGCGGGAGGAAAAAGCACCGCTCCGCTTTGCCGCGGGTTCCGATGCTTTGCAATACCTGGGCGATGCCTATGCCGCACGGCAGGCGGAACTTGCGCGATGGGACGAACTGACCCGTTCGACCGATTTTCCAACTGATCCCTATGAGAACTGATCCTCAAAAGAAAGGACTTCACCATGATGAAAATCCCTCACGTCCTCGCGGCGATCCTTTTGTTTGCGACGGCCGCCGCGGCTCAGCAAACCTCGAGCCCTGATGCGGATTGCGACCAAAGGAACAAGGCCCTCGTTGAGAGAAGCTTTCAGGACTGGCGGGATGGCAAAGGCTCTCCCTTCACCCTCCTGTCGGAGGACATGCGCTGGACGATCACGGGCTCAAGCCCCTTTGCGGGAACCTACGCGCGCGATGCCTTCGTCAACGACATCGTCGCGCCCTTCAATCAGAAGATGGCGGCCCCGCTCAAGCCGACGCGGTGGGAGCTTTATGAAGACGGCGGCATGGTCATTATTCATTTTGACGCGGAGGCGCCCATGATCACCGGTGCGCAATACCGCAACAGCTACGCCTGGTTCTTCGCGTTTCATGAGGGGCAGGTGACGGAGGTGACGGCTTTTCTCGACATGTCCGCCTTCGAAGCCGTCATGGCCCTTCAGTAGGCTTTTCCGCCGGTAGCTTCTTTGCCGCGCTCCTTTTGCTGGGGGCGCGGCCAGCCCGTTTCGATCACGCCTGCGGCGGGGTGAGGCAGACCTGGATCGCCGGACGCGCGCAGACCTTCTCGTGGCAGCTTCGGATCGCCGGATAGGCGGCCAGCAAATCCTCCATCGGCTGGAACCAGGTGACCAGCATGGTCATGTAGATGTCGGCTAAGGAGAAGCGGTCGCCGAGATGATAGGGGCCGTGGGTGCTTAAGTGAGCATCCACCGGCTGCCAGGATTGCATCAGGGCCTCGACCGACTTGGTCTTGATTTTGGGGGCGTCGAAGGGGTCGGTGGAAAAGCGCTGCGGATAGTAGAAGCGCTTGTAGCTGTCCTGCACATTGTTCGAGAGATAGAAGAGCGAGCGGAGAAAAAGCGCGCGTCGGGGATCGCGTGGCGGCGGCATGAGATCCTCGAGACCATGTTCCTCGCAGAGATAAAACATGATCGCCGTGGCCTCGTAGAGGATCTCGCCGTCGGGCAGGCGCATGGCCGGCACTTTCGCGAGGGGACTGATGGCGCGGTAAGCGGCGCCGTAGTTTTCTCCGGCGGCAAGATCGACCGGGATCAAGCTGTGCTCCAGGCCTGCTTCCTCGAGTACAGCCTGGGGGCCGAAACTCGCGGTGTCGTAAGCCCAATAGAGTTCGTACATGCGTGTCCCCGGCTCTTTCTTTGCTCTGCTCTGACGTCATTCTTCAGCAATTCGCCCCACGATCAAGCTGATTGCCGTCCCAATGCGGTAAAGGCGGATCTCGGTCCTGAGCGGCGAGGCCGCTGAGTGCCTGCCGGAGCGCGGCCAACGATCTTTGCATTTCCTCCGGGTTTCCCGGTGAAAACTCGGTGATTTCCAGGCCGACGAGATCCGAGACCCGCGCGATGACCGAAAAGACGGCGGCGGCCTGGTCGCTTCTGAGGCCGCCGGGCACGCGATAGTCCGCGATGACGTCGCGCGGGTCGAAGACGTCGCAATCCAGATGCACAAAGACCTTCTTGCCGGTCAACTCCTGTTCGATCCGCCCCAGATCATGGTCGAAGTCGGCAAAGCTCGCGGTGAAGATGCCGTGCCGTTCGATAAAGGCGCGCTCGGCGTCTTCCAGGTCGCGCCCGCCCAGATGGAGCAGTCTTTCCGGCTGCAGTCCCGCGCCGTAGCCGCTCCGCCACTCCCCCAGCAAGGCCGTGATCGGCATGCCGCCGAGATAACCGGATTGGGTTGTGGCGGGTGTGTGCAGATCGCCATGGGCATCGAACCAGACGACATGGACATGGTCTCTGGAGGCCAGGACGGCCGGGATGGAGGCGATCGCAGCGGCGCAACGGGGAGTCGCAATAATCGGAACCGCGTCCCTTTGGAGCGCGCGGGTGGTCGTCTTCGCGAGCTCGGACAGTAGGCCCTCCGACGCTTCCAGCGCCTTTTGCCACGGCATGTCGCGGGCGTCCTGCGGGTCTCCGAACGCGATGGTCTCGGCCTCGAACAGCTCACCCAGCATGTCGCTCAGGGCGGGCAACGCCGCCATGGCTTCGCCCGAGCAATCGCCGGCATAGCCGTTCGCGCGGATGACGATCCTGTCGCTCATTTGCGGTCCGCCTTTCCTGCCCTGCGTGATTCCAGACCCGTCCTTATTTCAATACCTGCCCTTACTTCCAAACCTGTTGGGCGACGCGCTTGAAGTTACCGCCCAGAATGCCCGCGATGTCGGTCTCCGTGAAGCCGGTCTTCGCCAGCTCCTGGGCGACCTCCGGCAGGCGGCGGATGTCGAGATAGGTGACGCCCTTCTCGTAACCGGTGCCCGGCGGCCAGTAGTAAGGATCGCGGGCGATGGTCTCCGAGACGTCACTGGTTTCGCCCATATCAGAGGCTTCTGTCTTCGGCGCGTAGTCGAGGCTGATGCCGACATGTTCCGGACCGGTCAGCTCGGCAACGTAGGCGGCGTGCCGGGCGACATTGGCCGGACTGGCAGTCTCTTCGCCGAGAAAGAGGCTCACGCCGTTGATGCCGATCACCCCGCCGGTCGCGGCGCAGCCCTTGATCTGTTCGTCGGTGATGTTGCGGCCGTGATCGACCAGGGCCTTGGGATTGGAGTGCGAGAAGACCACCGGTGCTGACGAGCGCTCCATGGCGGCCATGGTGGTTTTGAATCCGCTGTGGGAGCAGTCCACCACCATCCCCACCCGGTTCATCTCATCGATCACCTGCCGCCCGAAGCCGGTCAGTCCGGTATCTGCGTCGTGACAGCCGGAGCCGGCCAGGTTGTTGCGGTTGTAGGCGAAGAGCATATGGCGGACACCCAGGTCGTAATAGAACTGGACCATGTCCGCGCGGCCGTTCAGGGCATCCATGCCCTCGATATCGAAGGTGACGGCCAGTTTGCCCTCCGCGCGCGCGGCGTCGATGTCGGCGACGCTGGAGACCAGGCGGCAGAAGGGCGCTTCCAGTGGCAGGCGGCGGCGCAGGGCGGCGATGTTCTCGATGGTCCGGGTCCAGGCTTTAACGTCGTAGCCCACATTGATCGAGAGGTAGTCAACCCCGGCTTCGCGCCAGGGCGTCAGCAAGGGGGCCAGGGGGGCGTCCGGCAGCACCTCGAAGCCGCAGTGATCGTCCCAGACCAGACTGTCTCTGTAGATCGCGGCGGCATCCATATCTGCTGTCCTCCGGTTTATCTTCGCTTGCTGTGACCCGGCCCCGGGGAGGCGGCTCCAGTTCAAGGCGGCTCTAGTTTATGTCTTCCTTGCTGTCGGCGCCGAAGAAATCCCGGCTTCGGAGCCAGCCGCTCTGGCCCGCGATTTCAACCCGGCACCAGGTGCCGTCGCAGTCGATCAACTGTCCGATGACACCGGCCTCGGCCTGCAGCAGCGCCGGCGCGTTCTCGTCCGGGCCTTCGCGCAGAATTTGTGTGCCGTCCTGGATCATGACCGTGCGCCGTCCCCGGAGCATGTTCCGGTGGACCCAGCCCACGGTGCCTTCCCAGTCGCGGATCTGCCGCCAGGTGTCGAACTCGGCGATGATTTTGACCGGCAGCCGGTCGCGCCGGTAGACCCATTCGATGGGATAGCGCAGGCCCGGCCCCTTGCGCAGGTTCACCTTGGGCTTGGCCAGGGAGACATAGCGCGGCAGCGGGAGACCGCTTTTTCCGACTTTCGGTGCCTGGTTTTGTGTCTGGGTCTCGGCACGCGCAGCCGAGATGGCAGACACCGTCAGCGTTGTGACCGCGAGGGCGGTGACAGCAGGTGTCATAAGGACGGAAAGAGCGAGGAGGGCAATAGCTCTATGGAGGGTCTTCACGGGAAACAGGACCATGGATTTTTCGGCGACTCCCATCGAACCTCTGAAGGGTTCGCTGTTATTGCCAGACTGAGTTAACGGGACGGATTTGAAACCGCGGGGATGATGCCAAAGGCGGATGCGTCTGTCGATGGCGAAGCGCAGCCACCGGCACGAAGCGCAATGAAATTGTCATTTGGCGCGCGGCAGACCCCTGTGCGAATTATGGCCGCAGTCTCGCGGCGAACAGTCTCATGGCGAAAGGCGCCGTTGCGCTGGACAACACAGGGCTGCGCCTGCTATGGCAAAGGTCATTCAGTCTCCTCATGGATCAGGGCTCATGCCGCAGAAAAAAACCCTCGTCATCGTCACACGGCGCCTTCCCGACGTGATCGAAACCCGCATGATGGAGCTGTTCGACTGCCGCCTCAATCTCGATGACCGGCCCATGTCGCAGGCTGATCTGATCGCCGCCATGAAAGAGGCCGACGTTCTGGTTCCCACGGTGACCGACCGGATCGATGCGGGAACGCTTTCCCAGGCCGGGCCCAACCTGCGCCTGATCGCCTCCTTCGGCACCGGCGTCGATCACATCGATCTTAAATCCGCCCGTCAGCGCGGGGTCAGCGTGACCAATACGCCGGGTGTCCTGACCGAAGATACCGCCGACATGACCATGGCGCTGATGCTGGCCCTGCCGCGCCGCCTGACCGAAGGCGAGCGGCTGGTGCGCTCCGGCGAATGGACCGGCTGGAGCCCCACGGGCATGCTGGGACACCGGATCTGGGGCAAGCGCCTGGGGATCATCGGCATGGGCCGGATCGGACAGGCCGTGGCCCGCCGCGCCAAGGGTTTCGGCCTCTCGATCCACTACCACAACCGCCGCCGGGTGCATCCCGATATCGAGGCGGAGCTGGAGGCGACCTACTGGGAGAGCCTGGATCAGATGCTCTCGCGCATGGACATCATCTCGGTCAACTGCCCGCACACGCCCGCGACCTTCCACCTGCTCTCGGCGCGCCGTCTCAAGCTGCTGCATGAGAACGCCTGCATCGTCAACACCAGCCGCGGCGAAGTGATCGACGAAAACGCCCTGACCCGCATGCTGACCTCGAAGGAAATCGCCGGCGCCGCGCTGGACGTCTTCGAGCATGAACCGGCGGTCAACCCGAAGCTGCTGAAGCTCGACAACGTGGTTCTGCTGCCGCACATGGGCTCGGCCACCATCGAAGGCCGCATCGCCATGGGCGAGAAGGTCATCATCAACATCAAGACCTTCGCGGACGGCCACACGCCGCCGGACCGGGTGCTTGAGGCGATGTTCTAAAGCGGTTTGGGCACTGGTTAAATCGGCAGCACCGGGCTCTTTTTTCCTACGCGACCTTTCCCAGGTGACCGGCTACTGGAACGATCTAGGGTGCCCTTGCGCTCATGCGGTGATGCCGAAGAGCGGATAGGCACAGCGTCTTTAAACTTCACGAGCCGGAGCGGTCTTCGCTTCTGAGGACTTCGCGCCGCAGCCCTTTACGCTTTCTGCAGCGAAGGACTGCTTTGAGCCCATATTGACCTATGCTGCATGGCGTTCGAACGGCAGCTTTGCGATTTGCCGCGAGGGTCCAATACAGGTGTCCGTGTTGCAGCCATTGGGCGAGTTACATCGCCCAATGGTCTTCTGTAGAAAATCAATATCATCCCGATGCTGCCGAGTTAAAACGGCGCAAAGCCGTCCGACGCATCGGTGGGTACTGTCCAGCGTGCGCGCGGATCAATCTCTAAAGGCAGGGATCCAGAACGCGGGATTTGCCCATTTTCTCCGTAGAGCCAAAGCACGAAGTTTGAGCGTTGCCCTGCCGTAATCGGTTCAGACGCATGCGGGACGCTACCATGGTGGATTAAGGCCGTCCCCGGCTCGAACGTCAGGTTTTCGACGCGGCGTGTTGCAGCATCAATGAAGCTGACGGCGGAACCCGAAAAGCCTTCGCCCGGCAGGTTCAGGTTGATGTTCAAGGTCACCGATGACGCATCAGAGTGCGGGCGCAGAGAAGTGTCCTTGTCTGCTTGCCATTGGACCGAGAATCCAAAGGTCTGCGCGTCATAGCCCATCACATCCGGGAACAAGAGCCGGGACACAGGCCGCATATAGGTGTCCATCAGATCACGGTAAAACGTCTGAAAACCTGGTGTGCCCAGATGCCCTTCGGAGCGCGGATCAAGCATTGCACCGCCACGGTTCAACGCTATTCCGTAAGGCGGACGCAGCGGGATACCCGCTTCAGAGACTTTATCCATGTAGCCGCGCAAGACGGACAAGCAGTCGGGATCGAAGAACTGTGTTTTGTAGACGCCCGGGAAAACTTCTTGCCAAAGCTCTTTGACTTCAGCTTCGGTTGTGGGGTCTTTCCAAGCCTGTTCAACGGCTCCACGCAAACGACTATCATAAAGCGAACTGTCCAATGCGTGACCATCGCCATTTTCCCATTCTTTCCAGGCCTCTTGGAAAAGCGCGTCATTTTGGTGCCAAAACTGCTGTACTGCGGGGGCCCTTTGCAGCATTGCTTCCCGTGTGGGCTGATCAACGGCTCGTGCGCGCTCTAGTGAACTCTGTGTCATGGTGTGCTCCAACTTTCCTGTGTTCAAGCGTGTTGCTTTGAAACTCACAGGTAATGCTGTGCAAAATCCGTATAAATGGGCGGTAATGGATAACAGAATTCGAAAAGTATATATAATGGACTTACGGGGTTTGGCAGCAGCGGCTTAACTCTTAGTCCAGACCGGTGTCTTACCGATATGCTTGATCAGGTAGTCCATGAACACGCGGACCTTCGCGGAAACCACATTGCTTTTGGGGTAGATCAGCCAGAGGGCTGGGGTATCCGCGAGCGCATATTCGGGCAGGACTCGCACCAGCAACCCTTCGGTCAGTTCACGATGCACGGCCCAGAGTGAATTGATAGAGATGCCCGCACCGGAGAGTGTCACTTGTTTTTGGGTCAACCCATCATTCAGAACCAGCCGGTGTGATGCCTGCCGGGGAGCGAACGCTGCACGGATCCCGTTGGAAGAGATCAGATTTCTTGGCTCCAAATCCCTGAACGCGACCATCCGGTGCACCGCCAAATCAACCGGGTCAACGGGCACACCGTATTTTTCTAGATACTCCGGCGACGCACATAAAACACGCGTGTCGTCGGCCAGCTTGCGCGCTGTCAAACTGCTGTCTTCCAAAATCGAATTCCGCAGCGCCAGATCGTAGCTGCCCTCAATCAAGTCAAACTGAGCGTCTGACAGGTGCAAATCGAGGGTGAGGTCTGGGTATTGATCCATGAACGCAGGCAGGAGGGGTGCGACATAGAGCTGCGCGAAGGTACTGGGGGCGGCAAATCGCAATGTCCCGCCAATCTCGGCCTTGCCTTTGCCAAGGGCGGCAAGGGCCGCTTCTTCTTGCGCGATCATTTCGCGGGCGTAGGGCAGAAAGTCCTGCCCCTCCAAAGACACAGATACCTTGCGCGTCGACCGATGCAGCAATTCTGCGCCCAACAGATTTTCCAATTTGGCAAGCCGCGCGCTTGCAACAGCCGGCGCCATCCCAAGAGTTCGCCCCGCCGCGCTGATGTTGAGCGTCTCGCTCGCGAGCACAAACAGGCGGAGGCTTTGCGTGTCCATATTTTATAGATTTCCGGAATACTGAATTCAATTATCGCCTGTTTATATAGTTTTTTTGGAGTGTTAAGTCAAAGCCCAAGACAATGAGAGGAGCCGACCATGACCCAGATAGCGACAGTGAACTACCACGTACACAAACCAGAGCGTCAGGCATTTGAACTGGATGCGGGCGGCATTGTCGGAAACCTCATCGCGCCGGAATTGGTCCCAACAAAGATTCGGGTGCAAGACGAACGCGCCCGGCATCCTGGCACCTCTTTTCAAAAGGAGGCTGTTGCGTTCACACATTTTCCGACCGCCGCGTCGTCCTTTGACGACGGTCACTTTTGGCGCGCCACCTACGACGCAGAACTCACCACCTTGTTGATCCGTGAAGTCGACGCCAAAGAGGTCATTGTCTTTGACCACACCATCCGCGTGGATAATCCTAATGCTGTGCGTAAACCTGCGCGGAACGTGCATAGCGACTATAGCCCGCAGGGTGCAGAACAGCGGCTGATCGACATCTTGGGCGCTGAGAAGGCGGAGCAGTGGAGCGCGGGTCGCTACGCATTCATCAACGTGTGGCGGCCGATCGAAACCCCTATCAACTCGTCCCCCTTAGGATTCATCCTGCCCTCAAGTGTCGCATCAGATGATTGGATCTTGCTTGATCTGATCTACCCCGACCGTAAAGGACAGATCATGGGGCTGGCGGCAAACCCAAGTCACCAATGGATTTACATGTCCAAGATGACGCCGGACGAGGTCGCCTACTTCAACATCTTCGACAACCAAGGCCGCCCCTCCATCGGCCACAGCGCGCTGGACATGGTGGAAGACCTCAACATCCACACAGTTCGCAAGAGCATCGAGAGCCGAACACTCGTGCGCTACGCCTCACCGTGGCCACGTCCAGGTAACACTTCAAACCGAGAGAGATGCACATGACCAAGACCATTCTTATCACCGGATCGACAGACGGCATTGGCCTTTTGACGGCGCAAAACCTTGCGAAGGAAGGGCACAAAATCCTGTTGCACGGGCGCGGTGCCGCCAAACTTGAAGCTGCCGCGAACAAGGTTGGTGGCGACGTCGAGACCTTTGCGGCAGATCTGTCGCGCATTGCAGACGTTCAAAGCTTTGCCGCCGAGGTGCGTGAAAAACATGACCGCCTTGACGTGCTGATCAACAACGCAGGTGTGCTGAAGATCGCAGACACAAGGACCGAGACCGGCCATGACGTGCGCTTCATGGTGAACACCTTTGCCCCATACGCGCTGACCCGCGCGCTGCTGCCGATCATTTCCAAAGACGGGCGGATCGTGAACCTTTCCTCCGCTGCGCAAGCGCCCATCAATTTGGACGCCATGCGCGGCGAGAAGCAGATTGGCCACAATGACGCCTACGCACAGAGCAAACTCGCCATCACCATCTGGACCCGCGAATTGGCAAAAGAGTTGGCAGACGGGCCGATCGTCGTTGCCGTCAATCCCGGCTCATTGTTGGCATCTAAAATGGTCAAAGAAGGTTACGGCATCGCGGGCAACGACCTCCAAATCGGCGCGGATATTTTGCGCGAAGCCGGTTTGGGTGCATCCTTCGCAGATGCCTCGGGCAAGTACTTCGACAACGACAGCGGACGCTTCGCCCAGCCCCATGCAGCCGCATTGGATCGAGACCACTCAGCGCAGGTGATGCAAGGCATAGAAGATGCCTTGCATCACCTGCGCTGACCCGAAAGAGGCTCGGCTGACCACGAGCCTCTCCCCATACGACCAACTTAAACTTTAACCCATCCGGCAGCTTGCGCTGTCCGGACACAAGGAAGGACTGTCCAAATGAAGTACGAAAACTTCCAAACCTTCGACGTGAAAGTCGAAGATGCCATCGCCACCGTGACCTTCGATTTTGGAAACGTAAACGTACAGGGCCAAGAGATGTTGGCCGACCTCAACAGCCTCGCCATGCGGCTAGAGCGGGACCGCGACACGAAAGTGGTGATCTTTCGATCTGCCAACCCTGAAGTGTGGGTCTGCCACTACGACACCGAACTGCTGAAAGACATGTCCACAGAGGCCGTGCCGCGCGATGAGGCGCAGCTGCTGGATCTGCAAAGCGTCTGCGAACGCATCAGCAAGGTGCCACAGGCCACTATCGCTAAGCTCGAAGGCTTTGCCCGGGGCGGTGGTCATGAATTGGCTTTGGCCCTCGATATGCGCTTTGCGGTGCGCGGCAAGTTCAAGTTCATGCAAATGGAAGTGGGCATGGGCATCCTGCCCTGCGGCGGGGGAGCATCCCGCATGGCGCGTCAGACCGGTCTGGGCCGCGCGCTGGAGATCATCTTGAGTGCCCGCGATTTTGACGCCGACGAAGCCGAAGCCATGGGCACGATTAACAAGGCCTTTGAGGTCGACGAAATCGACGAGTACGTGAACACACTGGCGCAACGCATCGCCAAGTTCCCGGCGGAGTCCATCAATGCGTGCAAACAAATGGTCTATGAATCCATCGATAAGCCCATTGATGAAGCCCTGAAAGCCGAAGCCTATTGGCTCTATCAAGCCACCAGCAAGACGCCGGCCGTGAAACGGTTCACGATTGCCGATGAACAGGGTCTAGAGCACGACATGGAAAACCAGCGCAACTGGAACAAGCTGGTCATGGATGTTCAGGACATCACTTAACCCTAAATCTGCCAGCGGACATTCAGGCTATGTGGCTGAATGTCCGCTTCGTCCGCATTGCCGGAGTTGGTGAAGTTCGAAATGAATGGCAGCTTTAAAGCAATTTGCATTTAATCGGACTCAAAATTCGCTGCCCCTCGATCAGCAATTTGCTGATCTTGAACGCAAATTTTGAGATGCGATGATTTAAGAAAAACGCAATTCGCTCTATGCGGGACATGGCATTTAGGGCAATCGCAATCCTGAGCATGAACGGCAAGCGACCGGTATCCTTCAAAGCAGATGCAAAGTGCTTGAAAGCGTCTCTGCGCAAGTCATAAGGTCAGGATGGGGCACATGTGGGAAATACAGGTTTATGAGAAGCGATCTGCGAGAAGCGCGTGAAGATTTGGCCGCCGCACTCGCAGGCTTATCTGTGCCGCTCTATTGCCACCGGGAATCTAGGGAACCGATCTGCCAAATGCTCGATGACAGCTCTTGATTTTGCCGGTAGATAGTCACCCGAGCGAAAAAGAGCATGTACCGGAGTTGGCGCCGGCGCCCAGTCGGGTAGCATTTCGACAAGCCTGCCAGAACGAACATCGTCAACAAAGATCCATTCAGGTCCGATATGAATGCCGGCGCCCATCAGGGTCGCTTCTCTCGCCGCTCCGAGATTGTTTATCGACAGGCGAGATTGAAGTGATACACGGACCGCTTTTCCGTTTGGTCCCTGGAGTGGAACAGTCCGACCGAATTGCATCCAGCTATAGAGAATGAAGTGGCAGGCTTCGAGCTTCTGGGGCTGAGTGATCCGCCCCATTTGCTCGATGTAAGCTGGGGAGGCCACGAGCATGAGGCGCATCTCTCCAAGCTTGCGTGCTTTCAGTGCACTATCTGTCAGCTGACCGATGCGTAAGGCGACATCCACATCTTGGCCGACAAGATCGACATAAGTGTCACTCAGAACGAGATCGACCGCGAGCTCCGGGTGGCGTTCTAGAAGCTCGACAATCCAGCCCGTCACACAGGCCCGCCCAAAATCCAAAGGACAAGAGACGCGGACGAGGCCGCGCGGCGTATCTGAAAACTCGCCTATATCGGCCTCCACAGCGTCGACTTCAGCCAAAATCCGGCGCATGGCGGTGTAATAGGTCGTCCCGGCTTCAGTTGGGCTCGCGCCCTGACGTGAGCGCTCCAGCAGCTTCGTCTTGAGGCGAGTTTCAAGCGCCGTCACCCGGCGGGTGACGGTCGCTGGATCGGCGCCAATTTCTTCGGCTACCGCCTTCATGCTGCCCGCTTCAACAACGCGCAGGAAGAGTCGGGGATCATCAAGACGGTTCATGGATCATCGTTATATGATTGCATATTATGCAATCATATATTGAAAAATCACTGTATTCCAACAGTATTTGCAAAGTCTCATGTTCCCCATGTGGCTGAATGATTTTCGTCCAGATCAAAGGAGAACCGACATGAACCCCTTCAAATCACTCGCTGCGGCACTTGCGGTTTCAGCCGTTCTGACAGGCCCTGGCCTCGCTCAGGAAGCTCCGCTGGTCGCGCACAATGCGTCGCAAGAAACACAGCTCCGGCTTCTGCTTGACCGTGAAGAAATCGGTCAGGTCATCGTTAACTACGGACTCGCCTTCGACATGCAGGACTGGAAGCTACATCGTTCGGTATTTACCGACGAAATCCAGATGGATTTCACCGCTTCCATCGGCGACGGGCTTGTCACGATGAAGGCGGACGATTGGGTCGAAGGGGTCAAACCCTTCTTTTCCAAACTTGAAGGCACGCAGCATATCGCCATGCCGCTGATCATCGAGATAGATGGAGACGAAGCCTATGTACGCTCGCTGCTGAATGCATCGCATCATTTACGCAATGATCGCGGCGGCAACGTCCAGACCATGGTTGGCTATTACGACAATTGGCTCATCCGTACCGAGAGCGGCTGGAGAATCACCAAGATGGTCCAGACTATCACCTGGAATGAAGGCAATTGGTACGTCTTCGAAAAAGCCGCCGGCCTGAGCGAATAGGACCAGTCATATGTTTATAAAACCACTCTTCTCCGCCTTGGTGCTTGCCGTTGTTATCCTCGTAACGGCCCAAACCTTTGCGGCGCCGCCCGCAGAGACAGCGATCGGTCTTCAGTATCGGGGCAATCATGTGGCGCTTCGCGTTGCAGACCTTGAAACCTCTGTTCAATGGTGGTCGGACGTTTTCGGCGCCCGGGAGGTTCGCCGATCAGCTGTGCCTAATGTCAGCCCCGACATCGAAATCGTTTTCATGCATATCGCCGGCGGATTTCACATTGAATTGGTCGGTGGCGGCACACCGGAAGAACGCGGCGCGCCGGAAGACATCGCTGCTGATTACGGAGTTGCCGGATACAAACACATTGGCTTTCTCGTCGCCGATCTCAACCCCGTTCTCGACCACATGGCACGCTTCGGCGTCGAGCCGGATTACCGCGTGACCCGCGAGGACTACGGCGTCGAAATTGTCCTGATCAAGGAACCCTCGGGTCGATACGTGGAGCTCTACGCCCCGCTCACGACCGCACGCACGGAAGGAACGGACCGATGAAAAAGTTTCTTATTACATCGGCGGCTCTGCTCGCTTTGGCGAGCGGTGCAAGCCACGCCCAGTCCGAAGATCGGCGCTGGGTCGTTGAGACCGAGACCCTAACATCGCCTTATGGGGCCGAGGATCAGCGCGGCGCCCTTAATCTACAAACGGAGAAAACTGTCCGCGCGGCTCTGTCACTCGCCAAAAAGGGCGAGGTATTGAGCCTCGCCATCCCGCTTTCGCGCGAAACGCCCGCCTACGGCTGGCGGCGTTTTGAAGTGACGGTCGCCCAAAATGAAGGGACCGGTCATTCAAACAATGAGGACATTGTCTCAGCGCCAATCAACACAGGCACTCAAATCGACGGACTCGCCCACATGGGTGTGAACGGCCACTTCTATGGCGGGCGTCAGGGCGCGGACATCCAGAAAGTCAGCGGCTTGACGGAGCTGGGGATCGAGCATGCTGGACCCATCGTCACCCGCGGCCTTGTCCTCGACATAGCCGCCGTCAAAGGCGTCGACCGGTTGAAGATCGGCTATGTCATCACGCCTGGAGACATCGAGGCAGCGATGGCGCGCCAGGCGCTTGAAGCGATCCGGCCGGGCGATGTCGTTATCTTCCATACGGGGCATCGCCGGCTGTTAGAAGAAGGCGACACGGCGGCTTTTCTGTCCGGACAACCGGGACCAGGCCTTGAAGCGGCAACATATCTGGCGGATCGTGGAGTTGTCGCTGTTGGGGGTGATTCTGGATCAGTAGAGGCCATGCCTTTCGAACAGGACGGTGTTCTTTTCCCTGTCCACCAAACGCTACTTACCAAGCATGGCGTTTACATTCTCGAGAATATCGCCACTGAGCGACTGATCGAGGGAGGGTGGTCTGAATTCCTGTTCATGGCCGCGCCTCTGCCCATCGTCGGTGCTTCATCTTCGTGGATTAACCCCGTGGCGATCCGATGAACAGCATTCGGTCCCAGCCTTGGATTGCATCCAGTCGGGCGGCTGTCCGTCGCCTCCCGATCTTCCAGGATCTGAGCGATGACGAGGCGCGGGTACTCTTTGAGGCTGCGCGGCATCTAATCGCCGAAGAAGGGGAGGTCATTCTCTCTCCGGATGCTCCGCCGACAGGGTTCACTTTCTTGATCGCGGGACATGGCATTTAGGGCAATCGCAATCCTGAGCATGAACGGCAAGCGACCGGTATCCTTCAAAGCAGATGCAAAGTGCTTGAAAGCGTCTCTGCGCAAGTCATAAGGTCAGGATGGGGCACATGTGGGAAATACAGGTTTATGAGAAGCGATCTGCGAGAAGCGCGTGAAGACTTGGCCGCCGCGCTGCGCTATGCCGACAAACTGGGCCTGAGTGAAGGCATCTGCAACCATTTCTCCCTCGCCGTCTCAGACGATGGGCAGGAGTTTCTGGTGAACCCGCAGGGGTTTCACTGGTCGGAGCTGAAAGCCTCGGACATGGTGCTCTGCCATCGCGACGGCCGGGTGCTGGACGGTGACCATTCGGTCGAGCCCACGGCGTACTTCATCCATGCGCCGATCCACGCCGGGCGACCAGCCGCCAAAGCCGTGCTCCATACCCACATGCCATACGCAACTTCCTTGACCATCGTCGAGGATGGCCGCTTGGAGATGGTTGAGCAGGGTGCGCTGCGTTTTTACGACCGCATCGCCTACGACGATGGCTATGGCGGGCTGGCGCTGGATCATCAGGAAGGCGATCGGATCGCTGATGCGATGGCTGAGAAGCCCATCGCGTTCCTCGGCCACCACGGCGTTGTCGTGACAGCGCCAACCATGGCTAAGGCCTTTGACGATCTCTATTATCTGGAACGGGCCGCGCAGGTGCAGACACTGGCCAAGATGCACGGCAAGCCCTTCAGAGAGATCCCACGGCAGGTGGTGGAGCAGACCGCGCGCCAGATCCTTGAAGAAAGCGATACGACCCAGGTTCAGGCGCATTTCGATGCGATTAAACGAATGCTGGACCGCGACGACCCCAGCTGGCGCAACTGACCGGACGCGTAGATATCAGGTTGATTGCGGCATCTCAAACCCGGTAACAGCCCAGACTCCGCGCCTTCTCTCTCTGGCCACATTCTCACCTGGAAGACAGCCATGTTGGACCTTCAAACCCTTGTTCTCTTCGGCACAGCGAGCTTAGCGCTCTGTGCCACGCCAGGCCCGGATATGATCGTCGTGGCAGCTAGAGCATATTCCGATCATCTGGAATCATTTGACCGGGAAGATGTTCCGTTCTGACAAGGCGCGGTTCGCAATGCGATGCAGAGCATCGGATAAGAGCCGCAACGCGGTCAGGGCGGGAAAGAGCCCGGCCTTCGGTGAGCTTTGAAGGCTCATCGGCGGCGTTGCGCTGCTTGCCCGATGCGCCGCATCGGATGCCGCCGCATCGCGCTTCACAACGCGCCTTGTCGAATGAGACTTCAAAGCCCATCAAATTGATCCCGTATGATCGGAACATGCTCTAGAAGTGCTGCCCAAGGTCGAATGGCGGGCTTAGTGACCCATTTGGGTGTTGCGACCGGATCTGCGTTTCATGCCCTCGCCTTGGCCCTTGGTCTCTCCAAGTTGTTTCTGGCAGTGCCATACGCCTACGATTTGGTCAGATATCTGGGCGCGGCCTATCTCTTGTATCTGGCCTGGCAAGCCTTCACTGGAGGTAACAGCTTCTCGGTTAAGTCGCCTGGCAGTAAGCAAAAGTCATTGCTCGTGATCTTCAAACAAGGCCTCATTTCGAACCTTTTGAATCCAAAAGTCGCGCTTTTTTATCTCGCCCTGTTCCCCCAGTTCCTGGATCCGGCGAATGGTTCTGTCGCGGTTCAGATCATGGCGCTGGCGATCATCCTCCAGGTTGTCGGGTTGGGCGTACACGGCGTGGTGATATGGCTGGCGGGAAGCATGAGCCTGCTGCTTTCAAACGGACGAGTCTTTGCCAAGTGGTCTCGCTACTTCCTTGGCGCTGTATTTGGAGGCCTCGCAGCAAGACTCATTTTCGATGAGCAACGTTAGTTTTTCAAAAGCTGACATTGAGCGGAGTGAACCCAAGGGCCGCTTTGTCCGCTCCTTCGCATTTCATGGGCCGTGCAGCGAATGACGGCGTGGCCTCTGACTAACCGACCAGATTACGAATGTAGCGGTGCAAGCTGGTGGGCCCACGCAGCGGGTCGTCCGGTTCTTCGATTTCTCCGTCGACGACCGCGGCGGTCATGCAGGCATAGGACGCGGCGCTTTTGTCCGAAAAACCGAACCGCTTGAAGGTCGCTTCCCAAGCGCCGCGCGGGATCGTCTCGACCGCCACGGGCATCTTAAGGCAAGCTGAGACGGCCTGTGCCACGTCTTCGGCTGAGTAGCGCTCCGGGCCTTCAATGTGGCGGAGGTCCTTCTCGCCAACAGGCTCCAGCAGTCGTTGCGCGGCGGCGTCCCCCAAGTCTTCAGGCGCCACCATGGGAAGCTTCAACTCGGCAGGAAAGAAGCTCGGCAGTTTGCCTGTTGCGCGCAGGGGAGCGAGCATCCCGCCCCAATTGCTCATGTAATAGGCGCCGCGATTGATTGCCGCCGGGATTGCCTGGGCGCGCAGCTTTTCCTCAAACTCGTGCAGCACCGTCAGGTCTCCGCATGGCTCACCGGACCGCGCGCCGTAGGTCGAGGCCGCGACGAGCTTTTCGAGCCCGGACCCTTCCAGCGCAGCAATGATCGCCGTGACAGTCGCGCGTTCTTCCCTGTCGCTGTCGCCTGCGGGATCGGCGGGAGGATTGAGCAGAAAGGCTCTTTTGCCGCTGCGGAATAGCTCGCGCAGGGCCGCCACATCTCGGATGTCCGTCACGGCGACCCTGGCGCCGGCAGCCCGCAGGTCCGCCGCCTTGTTTGCCGCCCTGTCTGCGTTACGCGTGACCAGCGTGACGGGTTCGCCCCGCCTCAACAAAGCGCGCGCCGTGGCCGACCCGACCTGCCCGGTTCCCCCAAGAACGATATGCATGACCGCTCTCCTTTGCGCTGAAGCGTCTCCAGGTCAGCATCACGGGACAAGGCGTCGGAAGCTGTCGCGCATGCCCGCGAGATCGCCGTTTTCAATCGCCGCTGTCACTGACCTGAAACGCTCATCTTGGCTTCCAGTCCATGCCCATGTAACCGCTGCCCGCCTGCAGCTCCTTGATCATTTTTTCGAGGCGCCGCTGCTTGGTTTCGGCGCGCTTGGCAGAGGTAATCCACCAAAGATAGTCGTTGCGCTGGTAAGCCGGTCTGGCTTTGTACCGTTCAGTGAGTTGGCGGTCTTCCAGGGCTTGCCTGACAAAATCCGGCATGGCCTGGATCGGTCGCTTCAAGTTCTGCATGCCGCTGTCCCTGGGACGTTTTGAAGAGTTTGAAAAAAAGCGGTCGGCCCTCCGCCCGGACCGTCTTCAGAGCAGATCCTCTTGAGATGGAATCGCTTTTGGCGATCTACCGCTCAGGTGAATCTGCTCTAAAGATTTGATCCGGTCTAGCTTCCAAACAGGCCGATGGAATTGCCGTCGGGGTCTTCGCAATAGACGAAACGGCCCGCGGGGATCGGAATGATGTCCGAGACGACCTTGCCTCCGACGCCCGGCACCCTTTCCATTGCGTCCTCAAGCTTGTCCTTCACGGCGAGATGGATGGTGTTTCCGCTGCCGGCATCTGCGGACTTTCCGGGATAGAGGTGACCGGAAACGCCGCTGTCTTCCATGGAACTGAACATCACCATTGGATTGGGGCCGTCATCGTTGCGTGTCATGGTGATCTTGAGAACCTTTTCGTAAAAGGCCTTGGAAGCATCGAGGTCGCTTGCCGGTATTTCGAACCAGACGGCAGTGTTGAACGGCGTATCGGTCATATGGCTTTCCTTGTTTCATGGCCTGATGGGTTTTATGGCCTGATGGGTTTCATGGCCTGATGGGTTTCATGATGATCGCACACCCCACCTGACAGCCTCCTGTCAGTTGATCCGCTCAAGGATCATCTTCGCATTGGAATCCCGCTTCTCAGCGCATGCCGCGGCCTGGAGCGGGCGTTCGGCGCGGCTCTGCGCAGCGACGGGCTTTGCTGCTTCTTCGGGGGCCCCAGCATCAAAGCGCACCGAATGTTGATATAATCGTGATTGGCGGCAGGAGACGCCGGGGGACAAGTCTATTGCAGCGCGCTGGGCGCGGTTACGCGTTCGAGATCGGCTCTATCTGAACCCCGGTTGCCTGAACTCCGGGTATCTCAACCGCGCGCTGTAGGGCGCACAGGCGAATCCTTTGGCGGCTTGTGCGTCTGAGATTGGAATAGGCAGGCGAAAGGTTCCGCTATGGCATCGGCAATGAGCTCTCACTACCGCGTCTTCTTATTTGTGTCGTTGATGACGCTTGCTTTCTTCGGGGCCGACGCTCTGTTCGCTCGGGAAGGGGCGCGGGCCCAGGAAGCAGCACGGACCCAGGAAGCGGCACGGACCCAGGAAGCGGCAGCGCTGCCGGACTATGTGATCAAGGAATTCGGCGAGCCTCCGGCAGTCCCCGAAGGCCCGCTCCCCGAGGCCTTGCGGTCCGCCGTGCAGGTGGCCTTTGTCGACTCTATCACTCAGGGGACCTGGGGGAGAGATCAGACGATCGCCTTGAACGAAATCTCCGAAGCAAAAGATCCCCGGATTGTCTGGATCATCAGCGATCTGATGCGCTTCGTGTCGGATCGAGACTTGCATCTGGAACTCGCAACCGCTGCCTCCAAGTTGCTGGGTAAAGACTTCCAGGGCCGAGACTTTTGGGGCCCGGTAACCGATCATCTCATTGCATGGGATATTCCGGCGCCCCCTGATTATCTGCAGGCGAAGCGGGCTATCTTCACCAATGTCGTGCCCGGTTGGGACGATATCTTTGTCGAGGGCGATATCGACTGGAGACTCGTATCCTGGGGCGGCGTGTTGATCGACGATCGCGCATACGATACGACGGACGAAGCCTGCAATTGCATTCCCGCAGCGGACAACCCCGAAGTGAGCAGCGCAGAAGATGCGACCTGGCTCAAGGACGAGGATATCGTCTTTGGTATCGAGGTGAACGGTGAATACAGGGCCTATCCGCGACGCATTATGGAAGTGCGCGAGATGGTGAACGACACACTCGGCGGAAGGGATCTTGGAATTCCCTACTGCACTCTATGCGGCGCAGCGCAGGCCTACTTCACCGACCAACTGCCCGAGGGCATTGACCGGCCGATCCTGCGCACCTCAGGACTGCTGATCCGCTCCAACAAAGTGATGTACGACATCACCAGCTTTTCGGTGTTCGATACCTTTCTGGGCAAGGCGGTGACGGGACCGCTCGCGGAGCGGAATCTGCAACTGAAGCAAGCCTCTGTCGTGACCACCGACTGGGGAACCTGGAAGAAAGCTCACCCTGAGACAACGGTGTTGCTCGAGCGCTACGCGCTGGGCCGCGATCCTGATTTTCGCAACGGCCGGGATGCCAATGGACCGATTTTTCCGGTTGGTGATGTCGATCCGCGTCTACCGGTTCATGAGGACATTATCGGCGTGATCACCGCCTCCGGCAAACCGGTGGCGTTCCAGCGCAGCACGGCTTTCCTGGCCCTGAAAAACGGTGACGAGATCGCTTACGAAAACGTTCGTCTGGAGCTCGCTGCCGGTGGCATAAAAGCCGTGGACGCAGACGGTTCCGATCTTGGCAGCCATCAGGCCTTCTGGTTCGCCTGGTCGCAGTTCCATCCCGGAACGGCACTCTGGCCCCAATAACGCGGCGAACTCCGGCGCGCATGCGTGACCAACTTATTCCCGCAGGCATCTTACATCGTCGCGATCACTGCACGCCGGGCTCGATCTGAGGTTTTTAAGTGGCGATCCTGTGTTGTCCGTTCCGGTGCGATCGAACGGTGCTGAGTGACCGTCTGTGTCTTATGCAGTGAACGACCGCTTCGAAGCCTGTATGGGCATTCTCTTAGGTCATACATGGTCCGCCACAGCGGTTAAGTCAGTTCCGCATCTGCTACATTGCTTTTCCGGAAAGGGACTGCTGATCATTCGCCCTCGTGCAAACGGCGATTTATGGCAGTTGGGGCAGACTATAAAAAAAGCCGCCCTCCCACCGATGATGACCCAGGCTATCAGCGCCGGAACGCACACGGACATTGTGGTTTCCCATGAAAACTTCAGCATCTCGAGCATGACAATCGGGATGCCCCAACCGATCACCGGCATAGAAATTATACTCCAAACAATGTACCTTTTAGCTCGAGCGTAGGGGCTATTGATGCTTTTGGGTTTCATAGCCCGAGGATAGCGCTCACCTTCCAGGTGTTCTACAGCTTTCGAGAGAACTATGCTTCGGGTGCGATGCCAAGTCTGCTTGCCGGTGGAGATCTGTTGATATCGGCGTGATCAAACCCCCAATGCCTGGACGATGATTCTTATGCTGATTATGGAAGTTGAGCGAGCCGAGGCAGCAGCTGAACAAGACTATTGGATGGCATGGTTCAGCGATACTGCAGATGGATCCCAGCGATATGTGATGGTGCAGCTTGCGAAAGAGTTCGATGAACAAGACCGGGCCTCGGGAATGGATGCAATCTATTTGGAGATCAACGACCAAAGCCACGGCGGCTACGGGCTTATCAGTGGCATACAACTGGGCAAAGACATTGTAATCCTGGAGTATGACGCGCAAAGCCTTGGACTTCCGGCGGAGCATTCTCCGATTCAAATTCGCTGCGCAGGCTCGCGGACGTCATTCGAACAGGCACAAGCGCGGCTCTCTTCCATGGCAAGTGCCGCAGCGATAGAAGTCGACGACGCTACGACAGTGTAATCCATGTCGAACGAAGCTTTGTCCCGCAGTGTTTTTTCGGCAAGGCCCGGCAAGGAACAGCGTCTTCCGCAACCGTACGACGGGGTTCCCGATAGGGATGCTGTGCCATTCTGGCGTTGCGGGTTATTCCTTGGGTTCGGCGCTCAGGGTGCGGAGGATGCCGCGGGACATCTGGGCGTGTTCTGCGAAGTGCGTGGCTTGGGGGCCGCAGAGTTCGCAGGCCGGGTCTCGCCGGGTCTTGATCTTGCGGAAGGTCGTGGCCAGCGCATCGTAAAGCAGCAGTGAGCCCGAGAGACTCTCGCCGATCCCCAGCAACTCCTTGATCACCTCGACCGCCTGCAGGGATCCCATGGTGCCCGCCAGCGCGCCCAGCACGCCGACGTCCGCACAGCTTTGCTTGGGGTCGCCCTGTTGCGCGCCGAAGAGGCAGCGGTAACAGGGGTGTTCGCCCTCCTCATGCGCCTTGAAAGTCGCGAGCTGCCCGTCGAAGCGCATGATGGCAGCCGAGACCAGTGTCTTTCGGGCGAGGAAACAGGCGTCATTGACCAGGTAACGGGTGGTAAAATTGTCCGAGCCGTCGGCGACCAGATCGTATTCCTCGATCAGGCCGATGGCGTTTTCAGGCGTCAGGCGCTCGGCGTGTTCGATCACCCGGGCCTCGGGGTTGATCTCCGCCAGGCGGCGGCGTGCGCTCTCGACCTTCGGCTGGCCGATCGCCGAGGTGTCGTGCAGGATCTGGCGTTGCAGGTTCGAGAGATCGACCACGTCGTCATCGATGACGCCGAGCGTTCCGACACCCGCCGCCGCCAGATAGCTCAGAAGGGGTGAGCCGAGGCCGCCCGCGCCGATCACCAGGACCTTGGAGTCCAGCAGCCTGGACTGGCCGTCCTCGCCAATTTCCGGCAGCACCAGGTGGCGCGCGTAACGGTCGATCTGTGCGTCTGAAAAGTCCACGGTTACCTCTTCGGGCGTGCTCGGGTCTCTATAGGCTGTATTTGTTATATGGGGACGTTTCGCCGCTCCCTGCAAGAAGAGCGTGGACCCGTCTTAAAAACCCTCAAAGAGATCGGTGCTGAGATAGCGTTCGGCGAAGGACGGCAGGATCACCACGATCAGCTTGCCCTCCATCTCCGGCCGCACGCCGATTTCGAGGGCCGCGGCCAGGGCCGCCCCGGAGGAGATCCCCACCGGAACGCCCTCGATGGCGGCGGCCTCGCGGGCGGTCCGGAACGCGGTGTCGTTACCGATCCGCAGCACCTCGTCGATCAGGGAGGTGTCCAGAATGTCGGGCACGAAGCCCGCGCCGATTCCTTGAATCTTGTGTGCGCCCGGTTGCCCGCCGGAGAGAACCGGGCTGTCTTCCGGCTCCACGGCGACGATCCTGATGTCAGGGTTGCGGGCCTTCAGCGCCCGGCCCACGCCACTCAAAGTGCCGCCCGTGCCCACCCCCATGACCACCACATCCACCTTGCCGCCGGTGTCATGCCAAATCTCCTCGGCGGTCGCGGTCAGGTGGATCGCCGGGTTGGCGGGGTTCTTGAACTGCTGCGGAATGACCGCGTCGGGCAGTTCCTCCAGAAGCTGTTCGGCCTTGGAAACCGCCCCGCGCATTCCAAGTGCGCCATCGGTCAGGATCAGTTCCGCGCCCAGGAACCGCAGCATCTTGCGGCGCTCCACCGACATGGTTTCGGGCATGGTCAGGATCAGCCGGTAGCCCTTGGCGGCGCAGACGAAGGCCAGTGCAATCCCCGTGTTGCCGCTGGTCGGCTCGATGATGGTGGTCTCCGGTCCAATCTTACCGGCTTTCTCGAGCGCCTCGATCATGGAAAGGCCGATCCGGTCCTTCACAGAGGTCAGGGGGTTGAAAAATTCGCATTTTCCCGCGATTTCGGCCACCGCACCGTGCGCGGCTTTCAGCCTGCTCAGGCGCACCAGCGGTGTGGCGCCGATGGTCTGGAGGATGTTGTCGTAGATCCGGCCCCGAAACTCGGATGTGGACTCGGATTTCGCCCCAAATGCGGACTCGGGCGCGGTTCCCTCGGAGGTCGCGTCCTCCGATGCGGGCTCCAGATCGGCTTTAAGCGGGGATTTGCGGATGGTCATGTTCGTTGAGCGCCGGTTCTTCGAAGTTGCGGTCGTCGGGAGAGTCTGGGTCTTACCAGAGTCTGGGTCATACCAGAGTCTGGGTCTTAATACACTTCTGCTTTGTATTTTAAAGATCAACTCCGGTTTTTGACAGCGTCACTGCAGATCTCACTAGATCGAAAAGTCGGGAATGCTGCTGCTGCCCGGCTCCAGCTCGCGGGCGATGTTTTTTTCGCGCGCGGTCTCGCAAAGCTGTTCGATCGTGGTGTGATCGAAGCGTTCCATCATTTCGCGCTGCATATCGATCCAAAGCGGCCGCACCACCTTTACGCCGATCTCGGAGCCGTCAGGTTCACTGGCGGGGTCGATGGTGCCTTCGAGTTGGCGCACGATGCGGATAATCTCTCCCACCGAGATACGCCGCCGTTCCCGCGCCAGCCGGTAGCCGCCGCGCGGCCCGCGCTGTCCGGCGAGAATACCGTGATGTACGAGCTGCTGCAGAACCTGCTCCAGATAGCGGCGGGGAATGCCCTGGCGTCGTGAGATATCGCTGGAGCGCACGGTGTTGCCGCCGGCGTGATAGGCGATATCGACCACAGCCTCGATCGCGAACAGCAATTTTTTCGACAACCGGAGCATAGGTTTTATCCTCCGCTGGCTTGGGCAACTTGCGTGACCTGCGGTCCCGTGCCGGTCGAACCGAAACCGCCGGTGCCCCTGGCCGAAGCCTCGAGATCTTCGCTGACCTGCCAGCTTCCCTGCAGACAGGGCGCGATAACCATCTGGGCGATGCGGCTGCCACGGGTAATCACATAGGGCTCCTGACCCAGGTTTATCAGAATGACCCCGACCTCGCCGCGGTAATCCGCATCGACCGTGCCGGGTGAGTTCAGCACCGTCACGCCGTTCTTGAGCGCGAGACCCGAGCGCGGCCGGACCTGGGCCTCGTAACCGGCGGGCAGGGCGATCGCGAGACCGCTGGGGATCAGCTTGCGTTCGCCGGGGGCCAGGTTGACGTCGTTCTCGACAGCGGCCATGAGATCCATGCCTGCGCTCTGTTCCGTGGCATAGGCGGGCAGATCGAGATCCGCGCCGTGGGGCAGGCGCTTAACGGCGATGGTGACGGGGTTCATAAAGTCTCCTGCGTGTTTTTCTCCGGTCTATGGGGCCGGATTTGTTTCCTGTGATCGGGTTGCTCAGATGGCTGTCGGCGCCACCTTGTCCAGGCCGTTGCGGAAGTAATCTGCGATACGTTCCGCAAGGCGCTGCGCCACGTCGCTCTTATCCATGCGCGCCCAGCTGTCCACACCTTGCGCGTCGATGACATGGACCGTATTCTCCGCCCCGCCGAAGGTGCCGCTTTGAGGAGAGACGTCGTTGGCGACAATCCAGTCGCAGGCCTTGCGGGCGCGTTTTTCCGTCGCCTGCCGGATCACGTCCTCGGTCTCCGCGGCGAAGCCGACCACGAGGCCGGGCCGGTCGTTTCCGCGCTGGGACAAGGACGCGAGGATATCGGGATTGGGGGTTAGCTCGAGTTTGGGAATCCCGGCGCCGGATCTATTGTTTCCGGTTTTCTTGATCTTGCGGTCGCTCCGGCTGGCGACGCGCCAGTCGGCGACGGCGGCGGCGCAGACCGCAATATCGGCGGGCAATGCGGTCTCGCAGGCAGTCAGCATCTGCTGGGCGGATTCGATGTGGATGACCTCCATGCCCGTGGGATCGGGCAGTTGAGTCGGTCCTGTGACGAGCGTCGTCTTGGCGCCCAGCCCGCTCAGCGCCCGGGCGATGGCGTGGCCCTGTTTGCCGGAAGAACGGTTGGCAATATAGCGTACGGGATCGATGGCTTCGTGTGTCGGGCCGCTGGTGACCAGCGCGCTTCGACCTGCCAGGGGGGCTCCGAGCGGTCCCGCGCCTCCAGCCGCCTGGGGCTGACCGAGGGCGTCCAGGACCGCAGCAAGGATCTCATGCGGTTCCGCCATGCGTCCGAAGCCGAACTCGCCGCAGGCCATGTCGCCTTCGTTGGGTCCGACCAGTTTCACGCCGCGATTCAGCAAAGTGGCAATGTTGGCCCGGGTCGCCGGGTGATCCCACATGCGCACATTCATGGCCGGCGCGATCAGCACCTCCTTGTCGGTCGCCAACAGGGCCGTGGAGGCCAGATCGTCGGCCTGACCCGTTGCCATCTTGGCAATCAGATCCGCGGTTGCCGGCGCGACCACCATCAGATCGGCATCGCGGGAAAGCTGGATATGACCCATCTCGGCTTCGTCGGTCAACGAGAAGAGCTCGCCGTAGACTTTGTCCTCGGTCAGGGCCGATAGCGAGAGGGGCGTGACGAATTCCGCACCGGAGCGGGTTAAAATACAGCGCACCCTGATCGACTGCTCCCGAAGACGGCGGATCAGTTCCAAGGCTTTATAAGCTGCGATTCCGCCAGCAACGACGAGCAGTACGCGGGTCTCACCGGTCATGATATCATCCGTTATTTAACGGTAAGAATGCGTAGATAACCTAATGAGGGGTCAGCGGTTTTGCAAGACCGCGTGACGAGGCATTCTTGATCGCCCTCGCCATGGCCGCCGTCAGCTTTTCCGGGGCCTGGGGGTTGATGATGATCGAGCGCTTTGAATGCGGCAGCGGCGGGAAGCCGTCGCGCGGAGAGAGAACCTTCATATCGGGCTCCACACTGTTCTCGTAGAGGATGCCCACAGCGAAACCGGCCCGGATCGCCGCCTTCTGGCTGGTCAGACCGCTGCACTCGAACGCAATGCTGTATGGGCGCCCCTGCTGTTCGAGGGCCTTCGTGGGCAATTCCTGCCACCAGCAGCCCCGGTCCATGATGGCGAGCGGCACCGGCTCCGAGCGGTCGAGGCAGAGGGTCCCGCTGGCGACCCAGACCGGCTTTTGCGTGAGAAAGACCTCTCCCTCGATATCTCCCGGTCCTGAGTAGACGGCGATGTCCAGAGCTCCGCGTTGAACCGCCTCGGGAAATCCCACGGTGCAGCCGGAAGATGCGACCACGTCGACACCGGGATTGCTGCGGGCGAAGTCGGCCAGCGTGCGTTCCAGGACATTTTCCTCGAAGTCGTCCGGGATGCCGACTCGTATTTTGCCCTTCAGCGCCGGTTGGAAAAGGGCGTGGACCTGGCCGAGTTCCGCAAGGACACGACGGGCCAGGGGCAAAAGGCGTTCTCCGTTGACGGACAAAACCATGCCCTTGGCGTCGCGTTCGAAAAGCGAGACCTTCAATTCGCTCTCGAGCTTGCGCAACTGCACGCTGATGGCGGATTGACTGCGGTTCAGGCGCGAGGCGGCCAGGGTGAGATTTCCGCAGTCGGCGATTTCCAGAAAGGTCCGGAGCAGGCTGCTGTCCGGAGTCGGGCGTTCGTTTGCATTCATGGAGGCAATCGTATCAATTCATTTTTCTGATCGCAATCCATCGCCCAAAATCGCCTGATTGCGGGTTGCCGTCTCAGTTTGAGGGAGGCGACCCCGTCATTCACGACCGCCTCTCAACCCCGCGGCCATTACCGGCGCATTCACCGTACAAGCGAGATCCTTTCCGTGAGCAGCAGTTCCCCCAAATGGCTGGCTTTTGCACCCGGCATCTTTCTTGTCATGTGGTCGACGGGTTACGTCGCCGCCAAGTTCGGACTCGGCTTCATCGAGCCTCTGACCTTTCTGGCGCTGCGCTTCGCCTGCGTTGTGGTCATCATGGCGGCTCTCTTTTTGCTTTTGCGCCCTCCCTTGCCGAAGTCACGCGCGGAGTGGGTACATCTGGCGATCGTCGGCTTCCTGCTGCAATCGATGTATTTCGGCATGTGCTACATGTCCTTCAACGCGGGGCTGGCGGTCGGAACCCTGGCGCTGATTCTGTCGTTGCAGCCCATCATCGTTGGCCTGGTCGCACCGAGATGGAGCGGGGAGACGGTGGGTTGGCAGCGCTGGATCGGTCTGCTGCTCGGGCTGACGGGCGCGGTGATCGTCATCGTGGCGCGGTCCGAGATTGCGGTCCCCTCAGCTCTCGGGTTCTTGTTTGCTGCCCTCGCCCTCTTCGGCATCACCGGCGGGTCCCTATGGGAAAAACGCTACGGCGTTTCGCATCACCCGGTGACCTCGAACCTGGTCGCCTTCGCGGCAGGATTTATCGGCGTTCTGCCTTTCGTGCTCGCCTTCGAATCCCTGCAGATCGCGTGGACCTGGCAGCTGGCGGCTTCCCTCACCTATCTGATTATCGGCAGCTCGCTGATCGGTGTCGGCTTGTTGCTGGCCATGATCCGGGCCGGGGATGTCTCTCGGGTTTCCGCACTCTTCTTTCTGGTGCCGCCGATGGCCGCCGGCTTTGCATGGCTTGTTCTGGATGAAGTCATGCCGCCCGCCGCCTGGCTCGGCATGGTGGTCGCGGGCGCGGGTGTGTTTATGGCGACCTCGTCAAAAAAGGTGATTGTCTGATGCAGCCCATGATCGCTTTTTGCAGATTAGGTCATGTCATGTCAGTTTGCGGCTGCTTGTTCTCAAAGGTTTCGTTCCGATGACGTTTACAGATGATACCCGCGCAAAGCGCAATGTCGCGGTCCTTGTGGCTGCGCAGGCGATCCTCGGGGCGCAGATGCCGATGATTTTTGTCGTCGGCGGCCTGGCCGGCGGGATGCTGGCCGGGAACCCCTGCTTTGCGACACTGCCCATCTCGATGATCGTGTTCGGATCCATGACCACCGCGCCCTGGCTTTCCCCCCTGATGCAGCGCCAGGGGAGGAAGTTCGGCTTTTTCGTAGGCGCCCTCGGTGGCGCCGTCGGCGCGGCGATCGCAGCCTATGGCCTCTACATCGCGTCCTTTCCGCTGCTGCTCCTGGGGTCCTACTTCACGGGCATCTACATGTCCGCGCAGGGCTTCTACCGCTTTGCCGCGACCGATACGGCCAGCGATGCCTTCCGGCCCAAGGCGATTTCCTACGTCATGGCGGGCGGGCTTCTGTCTGCCATCTTCGGACCGCAGCTGAATAAGATCGTCTCTGACGGCTCGGCCCTGCCGTTCATCGGCGGCGACCTGCCGCCCATCCCCTTCATCGGCACTTACCTGACCATTATCGTCATCAACCTGCTCGGCATGTTCCTGTTTCTGCTTCTGGACCTGCCGAACGGGAAGCAGAATAAAGCCGCAGCCTCCGCAGCACCGGCCGGGCGGTCGCGCCTGGAACTGTTGCGCAATCCCACCATCCTGGTCGCGATCATCTGCGGCATGGTTTCCTATTCTCTCATGAACCTGGTGATGACCTCGACGCCCCTGGCGGTGGTGGGCTGCGGTCTGACCAGCAACAATGCGAACGACATCGTCTCAGCCCATGTGCTCGCGATGTTTATCCCGTCGTTTTTCACCGGCCACCTGATCGTGCGCTTCGGCGTTACGCGGATCATCGTTGCGGGGCTGGTGATTCTCGGCCTCGCGGGTGTCGTTGCCTTGACGGGTGTCACGCTTGACCGGTTCTTTATCGCCTTGATCTTGCTGGGCGTGGGCTGGAATTTCGGCTTCGTGGGCGCGACCACTCTCCTGGCCAGCGCCCATGCGCCTAATGAACGCGGCCAGACCCAGGGCTTGAACGACATGATGGTGTTCGGCTGTGTCACAATGGCCAGCCTTGCCTCGGGCGGCCTGATGAATTGCTCCGGCGGAACCGCGGTGGACGGCTGGAATGCCGTGAACATCGCGATGATCCCATTCCTGTTGCTGGCCGGCGGCGCGCTGGTGTGGCTGACGGTCAAGGACCGCCGCAAGGCCCGGATCGCAGCATGATTTGCATTGCGCTCCGCCTGTCCAGGGCGGCAACATAGCGCGTCGATCTCCGGAGTATGTCTATGCGCGCCCCGTCCAGCCCCTTTGTCCACCACCCGGAGCTCGAGGGTAAAATCACCGACCCGCAGACGTCGTTCTTCCGCAAATTCAGCATAGCCTCGGTGTTCGCGGAAAAGCCCGAACTGCAGTGGGTTCTGGAGAAATTGCGGAGCGAGAGTGATCGCGAACGCTCGCGCGCGGAGACACTCGCCGACTACCGCGATAAGGATCTTTGGGTTTTCGCCTATGGATCGCTGATGTGGGATCCCGCCTTTCACTTCGCCGAGGTCCGGCGCGCAAGCGTGCCCGGTTACGACCGGCGTTTTGTTCTGAAACACACCTACGGCGCGCGCGGCACCCCCGATGCACCGGGTCTGATGGCCGCGCTGGATGAGGGCGAATGCTGCGAGGGTCTGCTGTTCCGGATCGCGGCAGAAGACATCGAGACGGAAAGCGAAATTCTCTGGCGGCGCGAAATGGTCGGTCACGCCTATAAACCGACTTTCGTCACCGCGATGGTCAAAGACCAGCCTGTAACGGCTCTGACCTTTGTGGCCGACCGTTCGTCGGAAGTCATCTGTCCTGACCTGACCCGGGAAGAGCAAATCCGTTTCCTTGCGAGCGGCGTCGGATTTCTGGGGACCAGCAAGGAATACCTCAACAACATCGTCCGTCAGTTTGCCGCGCTCGGGGTTGTCGATGAAGACTGTTCGGCTCTCTTGCAGGAGGTCGAGGATTACCTGGCGGCCCAGTGATCTTGGCCCAGTGATCTTGGCCCAGTGATCTTGGCCCAGTGATTTCGGCCGTCTTCAGGCCCTGATGCAAATTTGCATTTTCCTTGTGCCGTTTCTCGGGTTCAAGCCAAGTCAATTTGGGTGTATTCAAACATTCATAGGCCAACAGCCTAAGCAGAAATTTCTCTGCTCTGTTCGTTGAAATTCGAAAAAATTTATATTCTACAAGTGCTTATTATAACGACCGTTGCCGGCAAACCACCCGAAGGCGTTTCTTCGGGTGGTGCCGCGCAGCAGAGATCAACGCAAACAAAACTGGTTTGGAGGGAGCGCCAGTATTCGTCGAGCGCTCTCCTGTCGCCCCAACAACACAGCTTCAAAACTGCTGACTTACTTTCTGGAAATTCTCTCATGAAATCTTTCGTTCAATCACAATTGGTCGCTTGGATTTGCGGCATCGCCGGCTTGTTTGCCTTCTGGTTGGCCCTTGCGCCCGCACCGGCTTCCGCGGTTCCGCTTCTCTGGACGCTGAACGATGTCACCTTCAACAACGGCGGCACCGCAAGCGGCTCCTTCCGCTTCGACGCGGATACGGTAACCTACAGCGATGTTGCGGTGACGACCTCCGGCGGCGGTATCGATGCCAGTTTCGATCTGGCAGCGGGCGGCGATGCGAGCTTTCTCAGCCTGTTGAACGCAGCCGACGGTCCTGATTTTACCGGTGCTTCAACCCTGCGGCTCGCGTTCCTCGACCTTCTGACCAATCTGGGCGGCGAAGTCGGGCTGGAGCTGAACAGCTTTTCCTCGGCCATTGCCGGCTGCGGCAATGCCGATTGCAGCCTGCTGATCGGCGGCGTCGGTTTTCAGCTCGCCAGCGGTTCGGTGATCAGCGAGGCCGTGACACAGGTCTCCGAACCCGGGACGCTTGCGATGCTGGTGCTCGGACTCGCCGTGCTTGGGTTCAAGCGGCGCAGGGACGTTCGCGGGCTCTAAAACCAGGCCCTCTTCGAACCAGGCGCTCGCTGCCAATAGCAGACCCAGCGCAAGCGACAGCCCGCCCAGGATCAGACTGAGTTTCCGGGTTCGCGCCCGCCCCTGCAGCGCTTCGAAAGTTTTCGGGTGCAGGCCCAGGCCGCCGTTCGCGACATCGTGAGCGACCTTCTCCAGCTTCGAGATCAGTTGCGGCAGCCGTTCCGCCGACTGCAGCAGCTGCAGGGCGCCGTCGCGCATGCGCGCTTGCTGCCCCCGGTGCTCGCGCATCCAGGTCTCGATGAAGGGCTGGGCGAGCGCACAGATGTTCAGCTCCGGATCCAGGCTCAGTTCGCTCATCGCAATAGGAAAAAAGGATTACGGATCTTTCAAAACCGTGAAACAGCTGAAGTATTTATCTGTGTTTGTAAAAGTAGGTAGATCAACTTTTTGATTAACCAAGAATTAAATTTAATTATGTATGATATTCGCCAGTAAATGGTCATTTTTATCTCCCTTTTTTGTATATATAAGCACCAACTTAGGGTAGTTTATAATGTCGATTAAACGCACTGTTCTAGCGATTAACATTCTTCTGGCAGTTGTAATAGGCTCTGCTATCACTTTTGTTGTGGCCAGGGAGTGGCGCGAGCTTCAAAAGCTCGATGGTGCCGCGCAAGCTGTCAACATTCTCAGTTCCTTATCCGAGGCAACAATTGAGCTCTCGTTGGAACGCTCCCTGACGCAGGTTGCCCTCAGTCTGGATGCGCCGGTCGCTGCCGACATCAAGGCTATGGTTGATCGGCAGCGAGAGCTTTCGCAGAAGCTGTTTGCCGATGCGCGGGAGAGGCTGCTGTCAGCTTCGGCCATCGACAATCGTGACGCGCTTGCCCAACGGCTGGATTCCTATCTCGATCAGATGGCGGAACTCAGGTCCAGAGGCGATGCCCTTGTTGCCGTAGGCATTGGAGATCGTGACGCCTCGGCCATCCATGACATTCCAACAGACATCAAGGCCCTTGTTTCCAGCCTGGATTCTCTTGGCGGCTCGATACGCGACCTGATCAGGGAAGCGCCGACCAACATGGTCGTGACGGACCAGGTCATACAAAGTGCCTGGGCGGTCCGTGAATTCGGTGGCCGTGAACGCACCCTCTTCGCGATTGCCACGGCACGCCGTGAGCCGATCTCCCGAAGTGACATTGCCTATATGAACCGCAACCATGGTTTGGCTACCTATGCCTGGCAGCGGCTCGCTGCAGTGCAGGCGTCACCTTTACTCTCACCGGAAGTCCGCGCGCAGATAGAGCTTTTGAGGAAGGGTTACTTCGAAGAATACCAAAAGTTGCGCACAGAGCTCTTCGCAGTGTCGGAGACCGGTGATTATCCTATCGACTTCAACACCCTATTCGAGCGATCGGAAAAAGCTCTCCAGACAGCGGTCAGCTTGTTGAATGTCGCCGTCGACAGCAACACCCGGAACGTTGAAGACGCCCTTAGCTCCGGGCAGACGACTCTTTGGATTGAAACCCTGGTCGGACTTGTCTGTGCGCTCCTGATCGCTTTTGCCGGCTGGTTCATGATCATGCGGGTCGCGCGGCCCCTTGCCGGTATGACCGACTCAATGCGCGAGCTGGCCGGCGGCAACAACGCCGTCGATATTCCGGCACGAGACCGCAGCGACGAGCTGGGTCAGATGGCGGAAGCCGTTCAGGTCTTTAAGGACACCGCCATTGAGGCGGAGCGCCTGGCTTCACAACAGGCGGAACAAGAGGCGCGCGCCGAGAAGGAGAAACGCCAGGCGACGCTGAAATTGGCCGACGAGTTGGAAAATTCTATCAAGTCCGCCGTCGAAGCGGTTTCCGGAGCCGCCGAGGAGATGGAAGCAACAGCCGGAGACATGAGTAAGAGCGCCCATCAGACCGATGAGCAAGCCGCCGAGGTTGCCACCGCTGCCGAACAAACCTCGTCGAACGTGCAGACGGTTGCCTCGGCCTCGGGAGAACTCTCGAACTCGATCCAGGAGATCACTCGGCAGGTCACAGAGTCGACGGCGATCACCCGCGATGCCGTTGCCCAGGCGGAACAGACCAGTTCCACGGTCGAAGGCCTGGCCGCCGGCGCACAAAAGATTGGCGATGTAATTGCTTTGATCAACGACATCGCCGAGCAGACCAATCTGCTTGCATTGAACGCCACGATCGAGGCAGCGAGAGCCGGGGATGCTGGTAAAGGCTTTGCGGTCGTGGCCTCCGAAGTCAAGTCTCTGGCCAATCAGACGGCTAAGGCCACCGAGGAGATATCCCAGCAGATCGACACGATGCAGACAGCCACGAACGATACCGTCGCCGCCATCGGAAACGTTCGGCAATCGATCGACCGAATCAGCGCAGTCTGCGCTGATATCGCCTCTGCAGTGGAAGAACAGAACGCCGCGACACAGGAGATCTCCGACAACGTGCAGGAAGTGGCGCAAGGCACCAAGCGGGTCACGTCCAACATCCACGGAGTGACGCAGTCATCTGCCCAGACCGGTGCCGCCGCCGGCAAGGTCAGCGCCGCAACCCAGGGCCTCTCGACGGAAGCGGAAAAGCTGCGCCAATCGGTCGAGAGTATCCTTACCTCCATGCGGGCAGCATAGCCGCGGCAGCGCCCTTTTTCTTCTCCGGTTCTAGAGCAGGTCCAGTTTAGACGAGATCGGCGGGGGCGATCTGCCGTGCCGGTGCATCTGATCTAGAACCAGACGCTCGCTGCCAAGAGCAGACCCAGCGCAAGCGACAGTCCGCCCAGGATCAGACTGAGTTTCTGGGTTCGCGCCCGCCCCTGCAGCGCTTCGAAGGTTTTCGGGTGCAGGCCCAGGCCGCCGTTCGCGACATCGTGGGCGACCTTCTCCAGGTTCGAGATCAGTTGCGGCAGCCGTTCCGCCGACTGCAGAAGCTGCAGGGCGCCGTCACGTACGCGCGCTTCCGGACCCCGGTGCTCGCGCATCCAGGCCTCGATCAAGGGCTGGGCGAGTACCCAGATGTTCAGCTCCGGATCCAGGCGGCGGCTGACGCCCTCGGCCATCAGCATGTTTTTTTGCAGTAGGAGAAGCTGCGGCTGGACCGGCATGTCGAAGGATTCCGTGAGCTGCAGCAGCTGCGCCAGGAGGCGCGCGAAGGAGATCTGCTGCAGGGGTTTCCCGGCGATGGGTTCGCAGACCGAGCGCAGGGCCTGGGCATAGGTGTCCAGCGACTTGCCGGCCGGAAGGTACCCGGCCTCGACCTGGACTTCGGCGAGGCGGTGGTAGTCACGGGCGATGGTCGCCATCAGCATGTCGGCCAGGGAGCAGCGGGTCCGGTAATCGAGCCGGCCCATGATGCCGAAATCCACCGCGAAGATATTGCCGTCCGTATCAACGCCCATGTTGCCCGGATGCTGGTCGCCGTGAAAAAGACCGTCCCGGAAGACCTGATTGAAGAAGATTGCCGCCGCTTTGTAGAGCACCTCTTCGAGATCATGACCCGCCGCGATCAGGGCGTCGCGGTCATCCATGGGAATACCGCCGACCCGCTCCATGGTGAGGACCCGGCGCGACGTGCGTTGCCAGTCGATGGCGGGAACGCGGTAGGTAAAATCGTCCTCGAAGTTTTCGCTGAGTTCCGCCGCGCCGGCAGCCTCCATACGCAGGTCCATCTCCAGGCGCACGGTCTCTTCGAAGGTGCCGACCACCTCGACCGGCTTGAGACGGCGGAGCGAAGGCTGCGTGCTCTCGACCAGTTCGGCAAGACCGTAGAAGAGCGCGAGGTCCTGTTCGAAAGCCTGCTCGATGCCCGGCCGCAGAATCTTGACCGCCGCTTCCTGTCCGTCGGCGGTGACCGCCATATGCACCTGGGCGATCGACGCGGCCGAGATGGGTTTGTCGTCGAAGCTCTCGAACAGCTCATCGACCGGCTGTTCCAGTTCACGCTCGATGGTCGCGCGCGCTTCAGCGGTCGGAAAAGGCGGCAGGTTGTCCTGCAGCTGCGCCAGATCGCCCGCGACTTCCTCGCCCAGAAGATCGGCCCGGGTCGAGAGAAACTGTCCCAGTTTAATGAAGCTCGGTCCCAGCTCGGTCAGTGCGCGCGCCAGTTTCTGCCCCGGCCGTCCTTCGGCTTTGCGCGCCGAGACCAGCCGCGCGATCCAGACCGCGCTGCGGGCGACCTTGACCGCTTCGAGCGCGGCCAGTGCATCGTGCCGGGCAAGGGTGCGGGCAATCGTGATCAGGCGGAGGAGGATACGGACCGAGCGGATCATAAAGTCATGTCTGTTTTCAGATGCGCCAGCCGGAGTGCAGCGCCGCGATGCCGCCGCTCAGGTTGCGGTAGCTGGTCATGGAGAGGCCCGCCGCATTCATCAGCGCGATCAGATCCTCCTGAGGTGGGAACCTGCGGATGCTCTCAGCCAGATACTGATAGGAGGCGCGGTCTTTCGCCACCGCCTCGCCCATGGCCGGGAGAACCTTGAAGGAGTAAAGATCGTAAAGCGCCGCGAAGGCGGGGATCACCACCTGGCTGAACTCCAGGCAGAGAAAGCGTCCGCCCGGCTTGAGAACGCGCTTTGCTTCGGCCAGCGCCGCGGGAATGTCGGTGACGTTGCGAAGACCGAACGCGATGGTATAGGCATCGAAGCTGCGGTCCGGGAAGGGCAGCGCCTCGGCATTGCCGCAGACCCAATCCATGCTGTGCAGGATGCCGCGGTCCAGCCCCCGGTCCCGTCCGACCTCGAGCATACCCAGTGTCAGGTCGCAGACCGTGATCGGCGCGCGCTGCTCTTCCTTCCGGTCGGGCTCGTCTTCATCCGGCAATACGTGCGGTATGTCGTCCGTCGTCTGCGAGAGGCGCTCGTCGATGCGGAAGGCGATGTCGCCGGTCCCGCCCGCCACGTCCAGGAAGGTCTGACCGGGCCGGGGATCCAGCCAATCGATCATGGAGGCTTTCCAGAGCCGGTGGATCCCGCCCGACATGAGATCGTTCATCAGGTCGTAGTTGGAGGCCACGCTCTCGAACACGCCCTGCACGCGCCCGCGCTTTTCGTCAAGCGGCACATCCTGGTAGCCGAAATGAGTCGTGGCCCCGGAAGTGCCCGCACCGACGTTGGAAGAGCTGCTCGCCGAGCCGCTGGATGAAGAAGATTTTGCTGACATGGCGCGGACCATAGCGCGCGCTTGGCCGCCGCGCTACTCTGTCGCTTCGCAATCTCGTTTTTGGGTCCTGTCCGAGCCGGTCCGGAACCCGTTTTGAAAGAGGTCAAGTTTTCCTAAATGCCTGAATTGCCAGAGGTTGAGACGGTCATGCGCGGCCTGCGCGTCCGGCTCGATGGCCGCCGGTTGGTCAAAGTGACGCAGCGGCGCGCCAACCTGCGTTTCCCCTTTCCCGACGACTTCGCACAGCGACTGACCGGCCGCAGAGTCGAATCCCTGTCGCGCCGGGCGAAGTACATTCTGATGCAGCTCGATGACGGTCAGGTTCTGCTCTGCCATCTGGGCATGTCGGGGCGGATGATCATCATCGACGCGCAGGATCTCAAAGGTGAAGCCACGCCCTGGGAAAAGCACGACCACGTCATCTTCGAAACCGACCGGGGCGATGAAATCCGCTTCAACGATGCCCGCCGCTTCGGCGCCATGGATCTGATCGACGGCGCGCAGCTCGACGAACACAAACTCCTGAAGGGCATCGGACCGGAACCGCTGGGCAATGCCTTCAACGGTCCCGAACTCGCGCGCCGCCTGGAAGGCAAGCGTTCGCCGATCAAGGCGGCGCTGTTGGATCAGAAGGTGGTCGCCGGACTGGGCAACATCTATGTCTGCGAGGCGCTTCACATCGCCGGGCTCTCGCCGAAGCGTCAGGCCTATACGGTCCAGGGCCAGCGCGCCGAGAAGCTTGTTGCCGCGATCCGCGACGTTCTCGGCCGTGCGATCGAGGCCGGAGGATCGAGCCTCAGAGACTACGTGCAGGCGGATGGCGAGCTCGGGTACTTCCAGCACGACTGGGTGGTCTACGGCCGCGAAGGCGAAAGCTGCAGGCGCTGTGCGAAGGAATCCGGAGGAAAGAGAGAGGTGCCGATCAAACGCCTGGTTCAGTCGAACCGTTCCACTTTCTATTGTGCCCGCTGTCAGCGGTAGGGTAGACAGAAGCATGCGAAGTGCGCAGACCTCAGAGACTTCTTCCCCATACCGGCAGACTCATCCTGCGGCGGCGGTGCGCGCCGCGCTTTCCGGCTTTGTCCTCTGCTTGATGATCGCGCTGAATGCGCTTGTTTCTTCCGAGCCGGCGCAAGCCGAAGACTTGCTTGAAGGCTACAAGATCGTCGATAGCAAGATAACCATCAGTTCGGGAGGAGTCGGTGCGTTCGTGACCGGCCTGGAAGATGTTCCGCTCATGCCCGACCTTCAGGATGTGCCCGAGGCGGCGGTGATTTTCGACAAGCCCGCGGGACGGCTGGTCGAGGCCTATGCGGAGGGAGATGTCGAGAGCGACGCGGTCCTGAACTTTTACCGCGAAACCCTGCCGCAACTTGGCTGGTCCCTCGAAGCGATACAGGGCGCCACCGGTATTTTCTTCCGCGAGAGCGAGCGGCTGGAAATTCATGTGCTGGAAGGACAGGACCGGCGCACCGTGCGCTTTGTGCTCTCACCGAAATAGCCACTAATCACGCCGGTTTGCCGGGGCCGCTCCGGGGCCCGGGGGTTCACCGGCGAAGACCGAGTTATGGAGACGACAAGACAATGGCCTACGAAAACATCCTGGTGGAAACCCGCGGGAATGTCGGACTGATTACGCTGAACCGTCCCAAGGCGATGAACGCGCTTTGTGCCGCGCTGATCGACGAGCTGTCGGACGCGCTCGACGGCTTCGAGAAGGATTCCGAGATCCGCTGCATCGTTCTGACCGGATCGGAAAAGGCTTTCGCCGCCGGGGCCGACATCAAGGAGATGAAGTCGAAGGACTTCATGGATGTCTATGGCGAGGATTTCATCACCCACGATTGGGAACGTGTCACCTGGACCCGCAAACCGGTCATTGCGGCGGTGGCCGGCTACGCCCTGGGGGGTGGCTGCGAAATGGCGATGATGTGTGACTTTATTATCGCGGCGGAGAACGCGAAGTTCGGCCAGCCCGAGATCACCATCGGCACCATTCCGGGCTCCGGCGGGACCCAGCGCCTGACCCGCTTCGTCGGCAAATCGAAGGCCATGGAGATGTGCCTGACCGGCCGTATGATGGATGCCGCCGAGGCCGAGCGTTCCGGTCTGGTCAGCCGGGTTGTGCCGGTCGAGGACCTGCTGGAGGACGCGATGAAGACCGCCGGGAAAATTGCCGGTCTTTCCCTGCCCTCGGTCATGATGGCCAAGGAAGCGGTCAACCGCGCTTATGAGACGACCCTGACGGAAGGGGTGAAGTTCGAGCGCCGCCTGTTCCATTCCTCCTTCGCCACCCAGGATCAGAAGGAAGGCATGGCCGCCTTTGCCGAAAAGCGCCCTCCCAACTGGAAGCACCGCTAACAGATCCGGCAAAGGTCTTAAGACCCGGGCCGACTATAACTATAAGAAAAATAGTGTTATTTTCGAGTTTGGACCGGTGAATGGCTGGGTTTAAAGCCCAGACGTCCAGGGAACCCGGAAAACCAAAGGAATTTGCCGGGTTTCATCGCTTGACGACGCTGTGGGCGGCGGCTATAACCCCGGCCTCATTCAACATGCATAGAATTACAGGTCTTTCCGATGGCCCATCATAAGTCTGCCAAAAAACGGATCCGCCAGACCGCGCGGCGTACCGAAGTAAATGGCGCCCGAGTCGGTCGTATTCGCACGTTCGTCAAGAACGTGGAAACGGCGATCGCCGGCGGCGACAAAACAGCTGCTGCTGCAGCTTTCAAGGAAGCGCAGCCGGAACTGCACCGGGGTGCCCAGGCGGGCGTTATGCACGCCAACACCGTCGGCCGTAAGCTCTCGCGCCTGAACGCCCGTATCAAGGCGATGGCCTAAGTCTTCGAAATGCGGCTGTGGCCTTCCGCCGCGCCTGCTGAAAGACGAAACGAGACCGCGCCCCTTTTTTTGGGGGCGCGGTTTTTCTTGGCCCCAGTTCTTCCTAGACCTGAGTTTTTCTTGGCCCAGTTCTTCCTGGACCCGGGTTTTTCGTGACCGGGTTTCGTCTCTGGTGCCTCGCTCGACGGGCTGAAACCTGATCGCAGGTTTTTCTTTCTGCGTGGATTGATTCGTCAGGGCCGCCGGGTTCCTCGCAGCCGGTGTTACCTTCTCTCGCGGATTTCGCTCCCGTTGCGTTACGGCCAGGATCTGTTTCTACCGGGAGTCAGGGTGTTTTTCGCTGGATCGGTGAAATAGCCTCCCGGCGTCGTTCTGCCGCAGTTCGGAAACGGCAAGAGGACGAAAAAACCTGTTCCCGGTCTCAAGTTAAAACGATCCTGCGCTAAGCCGTTGAACTCGCTTTGGATCGTCTTAACTCTTTTGGTTATCCCGCGCGCGGATGTGCCGCGGCAGTGTGATTTTTGGGGAACACACTGTGTCTTTCGGGCAAAAAAAATTGGCGTTCTTGATTCGATCTTGTTGCCAGAAAGCAGCCTCCCGAGTACACTCCTCTCCGTCAGCCGGGTTCTGGCGTGTCAATAAATTCGGCAAAATTATAAGTAATAATGCCCACGGCTCTTCTTTTTTGAAGAATTGCCAAAGGGAAACGTGACGACAACGGTTCGTGAATACTCGGTGGGTGCAGGGATTATTTCTTTTTGTCCGACGTTGAGGATAACCGGGGCGGACAAATCGACTAAAAATAAACGAATGTTAGGACGCGGTGCGCGCGTCCGAGGTGTTGTTTGATGTTGGGTATTGGGCTTTGTCGAGCATTTTCTGGTCGAGTATTTTCTGCGCGTGGTCGCTCCGTCTTCCGTTGTCTCGGAATCGTGCCGACAGTGAGAAATTCGGGTCAATAATCAAAAAACAATGGTCGGCACAATAGTGAGTAATTCGGGGGAACGCATGGGGCGCGAGCAGGCAACTGCGCGAGTGACGGAACAGTGGGCGCGGGTGCGTGGCCGCTTGCGGACGGAGGTGGGTGAGGCTGCGTTTCGAAGCTGGCTGAAACCGCTGACTCTGGTAAGCGAGGCACGGAACGTGGTGCGCATGTCGGTGCCGACCCGATTCATGCGTGACTGGGTTGCCGACAACTATGCTGAGCGGATTCACGCGCTCTGGAGCGACGAGAATGAATCCGTTCGATCGGTCGAGATCGTGGTTCAGCCGCCGAGCCGGCCCAACCCGAAGCCGGATGGTAGAAGTGACGAAGGCGATGCGGCCCGAAGCCTCTCCACAGGCAACGGACGCAGCCGAAGCACGTCCGCGGACGCTGCCCAGGAAGACTGCAAGCTGACCAAATCGGATCGGGGCGGCGCGACCATGAACAAGTCGGCGAAGGATAAGCTTCAAAAGAGCGACTCAGGTCTCTACGTCGAGGCCGGACGCGCGTCCGACCGCGATATTTCCGCACCGCTTGATCCGCGTTTCACCTTTGATAATTTTGTCGTGGGCAAGCCGAACGAGCTGGCCTATGCCGCGGCGCGGCGGGTCGCCGAAGCCGGTAATGCCCCTTTCAATCCGCTGTTTCTCTATGGTGGTGTCGGTCTCGGCAAGACCCATCTGATGCACGCCATCGCGTGGCAGATCAAAACCCAGACCCCCGATCGCCGGATCATCTATCTCTCGGCCGAAAAATTCATGTATCAGTTCGTCAAGGCACTGCGCACCAAGGACACCATGTCCTTCAAGGAGCAGTTCCGTTCGGTCGATATTCTGATGATTGATGATGTCCAGTTCATCGGCGGACGCGAGGCGACCCAGGAAGAGTTTTTCCATACCTTCAACGCGCTGGTCGATCAGAACCGCCAGGTGGTGATTTCCGCGGACAAGAGCCCCTCCGACCTGGAAGGGGTTGAGGAGCGCATGCGCTCGCGTCTGGGCTGGGGGCTTGTGGCCGACATTCACCCGACCACCTACGAGCTGCGTCTTGGTATTTTACAGTCCAAGTCCGAACAGCTCGATGTGGACATCCCGCCGAAGGTTTTGGAGTTCCTGGCCCACAAAATCACTTCCAACGTCCGCGAGCTGGAGGGTGCCCTGAACCGCATTGTCGCCCACGCGACGCTGGTGGGCCGCTCGGTGACCCTCGAGACCACCCAGGACGTGCTGCACGACCTGCTGAGGGCCAACGACCGCCGGGTCACCATCGAGGAAATCCAGAAACGGGTGGCTGAGCACTACAATGTGCGGATCGCGGATATGCATTCCGCGCGCCGCGCCCGGGCCGTCGCCCGCCCGCGTCAGGTTGCCATGTACCTCTCCAAACACCTGACATCCCGCTCCCTGCCCGAAATCGGCCGTAAATTCGGTGGGCGGGACCATACGACCGTGATGCACGCCGTGCGGAAGATCGACGAGCTCAAGTCGACGGACTCGAGCTTTGCAGAGGATGTGGAATTGCTGCGCCGCATGCTCGAGGGCTGACAATAAAGTTTTGATTATCAATGCCTTGAAGCGGTCTCCATCGTGTTTGGCGATGACGGCCGCTTGATCTCGTCCCAGGGTCTCTCTTTACGCCCGGACTCCGCCCTTCGCGGCAGGCTTGAAAAGCCGTTCGTGAAGCGCTGATTTTTGTGCAAAATCAGCGCTTTTTGCTGCTCTAGACATTTACCTTGCACCACTGTGCAGTTTATACTGCGCCCCCGAGTCGCTGCGGGCTTTCGGCAAGAGTCTGCAAAGGGCGCGGGGTAGGTATAGCTGCTTCCGGACGGCCCTGTTTTTCGGGCCTGTCGCCGGGGGCGAATCAGACAGACAACTCTCGCCGGGAAAGACGTTTCGTAACAATATGAAGCTGACAATCGAACGCGCCGCGCTGCTGAAGTCGCTGGCCCATGTACAGAGCGTTGTTGAACGCCGTAACACCATCCCCATCCTGTCAAACGTTCTATTGGAAGCCAGTGAAGGCAAGCTCTCCTTGACCGCCACCGATATGGACCTGACCATTGTGGATGAGGTCGAGGCCGCGGTCGGCGAGCCTGGCGCGACGACCGCGCCGGCCCATACTTTCTACGACATTGTCCGTAAGCTGCCGGACGGGGCGCAGGTCGAGGTCATCGCCGGTGGCGATGCGTCGCAGATGACCCTGAAGGCGGGCCGCTCGACCTTCACGCTGGCGACCCTGCCCAAGGAGGATTTCCCGGCCGGTGGCGACGCCGAGCTGCCTCAGGCCTTTGCCCTGCATGCCGGCGAATTGCGGAACCTGGTTGACCGGACCCGCTTTGCCATCTCCACGGAAGAGACCCGCTATTATCTCAATGGCATCTATGTGCATGCCACCGAGTCCGATGGCGTGCCGGTGCTGCGCGCGGTCGCGACCGACGGTCACCGTTTGGCCCGTTTCGAAATGCCAGTGCCGGACGGTGCTGCGAACATGCCCGGTGTCATCGTGCCGCGAAAGACGGTCGGTGAGCTTCGGAAGCTGATCGAGGAGCGGGATGAAGCCATCGAGATCGCTCTCTCCGATACCAAGATCCGCTTTGCCTTCGGTCCGACGGTTCTGACCTCGAAATTGATCGACGGCACCTTCCCCGACTACGAGCGGGTGATCCCTGCGAACAACGACAAGATGCTTGAGGTCGACTGCAAGGCGTTCGCGCAGGCGGTCGATCGCGTTTCGACGATTTCCTCGGAGAAATCGCGCGCCGTGAAGATGGCGCTGAATTCCAGCAGCATGACCCTCTCGGCGACGAGCCCGGAAAACGGCAGTGCCGTCGAGGAAATTGAGGTCGACTATGGCGGCGAGGCCATCGAGATCGGGTTTAACTCCCGCTATCTTCTGGATATTGCCATGCAGATCGAAGGCGACAGTGCCGTCTTCGCCATGGCCGATGCCGCATCGCCGACGATCGTGCAGGACGTCAAGGACGCAAGCGCCCTTTATGTTCTCATGCCGATGCGTGTCTGATCATCGGACCGTTGTTCCGGATCGGGATCTGCCTGATTGCAGGTGGACGGATCCGGGGCGAGCTTCATGTCAGCCAACGCCTGTGCTGCTGGCCGCATGACGATCGTCAATCAGAAGGATCATATGGCCCCTGACCTGGCCTCTCACTTGGCCCCCGATTTGGCTCAGACAGTCTCACGAGATCCGGCTCCGGCTGAAGACGCCGTCGGTCTTGCGTGGGACGCCTCAGCGGCGAGTCCCGCCGGTCAACAGACCCGGGGGCGCGCCATGACCGCGGGCAGGCTTTCGATCTTCCGTCTGATGCTGACAGATTTTCGCAGCTACGAAGCCGTGAGTCTCGAGATCGCACCCCGTCCGGTGATTCTGACCGGGCCCAACGGCGCGGGTAAGACCAACCTGCTGGAGGCGGTATCCTTTCTGTCTCCCGGGCGCGGCCTGCGCGGCGCGAAGCTGACCGAGATCGCACGGCGGACGCCGGGCCAGGGAATATCGGGACACGAAACATCGGGCCAGGCCGAGACAAATGCGACGTTGGATAACCCGGGCCACTCGAATTGGGCGGTCGCGGCCGAGGTCGAAACGCCGGACGGGCCGCGGATGTTGGGAACCGGCCGGGATGTCGCCGGCGGCAATACTTCGGCCCGCGAGCGCCGCTTGATCAAGATCGACGGAGAGTTTGTGCGCGGCCAGCAGGCCTTAAGCGAGATTCTGTCGGTTGTCTGGCTGACGCCGCAGATGGATGGACTGTTTCGTGAGTCCGCATCCGGACGGCGGCGGTTCATGGATCGCCTGACCTACGGTTTTGACCCGGAACACGCCGGGCGAATCTCGGCTTATGAGCATGCCATGCGGGAACGCTCCCGGCTTTTGAAGAGCGGCCGGAACGATGCCACCTGGATTGCATCGCTGGAAGACACCATGGCGCGCTACGGCGTTGCCATTGCCGCGGCCCGGCGGGCTTTTCTGGAGCGTCTGGCCTGGTCGGGCGCGGCGGCGGTGAGTGCTTTTCCCCGGGCCCGGCTGGCCCTGGCCGGGGATCTGGAGGCGCAGCTCGACTCCCAGCCGGCGCTGGCGGTGGAAGATGAACTGCGCGACCGCCTTGCCGCCGGGCGCGGGCGGGATGCCGAAACCGGCGGCGCATCCGTTGGACCGCACCGCAGCGACCTGGTGGTTCATCACGTCGCCAAAGACATGCCCGCCGCGCTCTGTTCGACCGGTGAGCAAAAGGCGCTGCTGATCTCCATGGTTTTGGCCCACGCGCGGCTCGTGACACTGGACCGCGGCGCTCCGCCGCTTCTGTTGCTCGACGAGGTGGCGGCCCATTTGGATGCATCCCGGCGCGGGGCTCTGTACAATGAAATTTTAGCAATGGGGGCACAGGCCTGGCTCACGGGAACCGAGGCGTCGGTTTTCCTCGAGCTGGCGGACAGCGCCCAGTTCTTCAAAGTCCGGGACGGTGGGGTCGCAGCCTGCGATACACCCCGGGACGCATAAGTGAAAGTTGAGAGATATGACGCAAAGCGGTGACAACGAAATCACTGGCGGGGAAATCACTGGTGGGGAACCCGAGTATGGCGCGGATTCCATCAAGGTGCTCCGCGGCCTGGAAGCCGTCCGGAAACGCCCCGGGATGTATATCGGCGATACCGACGATGGCTCGGGCCTGCATCATATGGTCTACGAGGTGGTCGACAACTCCATCGACGAAGCTCTGGCCGGGCACTGCGATACCGTCAGTGTGATTCTCAACGGCGATGGCTCGGTTTCGGTGCAGGACAACGGCCGCGGCATTCCGGTGGATATTCACCCCGAGGAAGGTGTCTCGGCGGCCGAGGTCATCATGACCCAGCTTCATGCGGGCGGGAAGTTCGATCAGAACTCCTACAAGGTCTCCGGCGGTCTGCACGGCGTGGGCGTGTCCGTGGTGAACGCCCTCTCCGAGTGGCTTGAGCTGACGGTTTGGCGCGGCGGCAAAGAACACCGGATGCGCTTTGAGCACGGCGATGCCGTGGCACCGTTGGAGGTAACCGAGGAAAACGTCGAGCGCAACGGCACGCGGATCACCTTCTTCCCCTCGAGCGAAACCTTCACCATGACCGAGTTCGACCTGCCGACGCTGGAGCACCGGCTGCGCGAACTGGCGTTTCTGAATTCAGGCGTGCGGCTGAAGCTGACCGACAACCGCCATGCGGAACCGATCGAGCACGACCTGCATTACGAGGGCGGGCTTGAAGCCTTCGTGAGCTATCTCGACCGCACCAAGACACCGTTGTTTGAACCGCCGGTCGTCATGATGACCGAAAAGGACGGGGTTACGGTCGAGGTCGCGCTCCAGTGGACCGACAGTTACCACGAGAACGTCCTATGCTTTACCAACAACATTCCGCAACGCGACGGCGGAACGCATCTGGCGGGTTTCCGGGCCGGCCTGACCCGGCAGATCAATGCCTATGCGACCTCTTCCGGCATTGCGAAAAAGGAAAAGGTCAGCCTGACCGGTGACGACTCCCGCGAAGGCCTGACCTGCGTGCTTTCGGTGAAGGTTCCCGATCCCAAGTTCTCGAGCCAGACCAAAGACAAACTGGTGTCTTCCGAAGTCCGTCCGATTGTCGAGAGCGCGGTTAACGACCGCCTGAGCCAGTATTTCGAAGAGCATCCTCAGGAAGCCAAACGGATCGTCAGCAAGGTGGTCGAAGCCGCCGCGGCCCGTGAGGCGGCGCGTAAGGCCCGCGAGCTCACCCGGCGCAAAGGCGCCCTGGATATTGCGTCCCTGCCCGGCAAGCTGGCCGACTGTCAGGAACGCGACCCGGCGCTCTCCGAAATCTTCATTGTCGAGGGTGACTCTGCCGGGGGCTCTGCGAAACAGGGCCGCGACCGGAAATTCCAGGCGATCCTGCCGCTGCGCGGAAAGATCCTCAATGTCGAGCGCGCGCGTTTCGATAAGATGCTGGGGTCCCAGGAGATCGGCACGCTCATCACCGCGCTGGGCACGGGCATCGGCCGCGATGAGTTCGACATCGACAAGCTGCGTTACCACAAGATCATCATCATGACTGACGCCGACGTGGACGGCAGTCACATCCGGACCCTGCTGCTGACCTTCTTTTACAGGCAGATGAGCGAGATTATCGAGCGCGGGCATCTCTATATCGCGCAGCCGCCGCTCTATGCCGCGAAAAAAGGCGACTCCCTGCGCTATCTCAAAGGCGATCCCGAGTTGCAAGACCATCTGATCGAGAGCGGCTCAAGGGGCTGCACTTTCGTGGCCGGCAACGGCACGCAGATCGCGGGCGCGGATCTGGAAGCCCTGGTCAAGCGCGCGGTGCAGGCCAAGAGCCTGATGGAGCCCTTGATCCGCAAGGTCGGCAACAGCCTGATCGTCGAACAAGCCGCCATTGCCGGCGCTCTGGGTCTTGCACTGGCCGAAGACGGCGAGGCCGCCGCGGCCGCGGCGCAGGGAGTGGCCGCGCGTCTCGACGCCCTTGCACTTGATCTGGAACGGGGCTGGCAGGGCGCGGCCGCCGAGCCCGGGGGGCTCATGTTCACCCGGCTGCTGCGCGGTTTGACCGAGCGCCGTGTGATCGATGCGCCGGCCCTGCGCTCGGTCGAAGCCCGGCATCTGGATGACATGGCGGCGGAGCTCCATGAGGTCTATGAGACGGCTGGCGTGTTGAAGGCCAAGGATCGGGAGTATCCGATTGCCGGTCCGCTCAGCCTGGGCAATGCAATTTTCGAGATCGGGCGCAAGGGCGTGAAGTTCTCGCGCTACAAAGGCCTGGGCGAGATGAACCCGGAGCAACTCTGGGAGACCACGCTCGACCCCAACGTGCGGGCACTGTTGCAGGTCAAGGTCGCCCACAGTGACGATGCCTCGGATATTTTCTCCACTCTGATGGGGGATGTGGTCGAACCGCGCCGCGATTTCATTCAATCCCACGCGCTTGAGGTTGCAAACCTTGACGTGTGACGCACTTTTGGGTTGATATAGAGCGAAAGAGGTGGTTTCAGCACAACCGAACGGGATTGAATGATCACAAACAGGTTGTTTTTACCATAAGGTTCAACTTATCGTAACTCAACGAGGCACGCCGCGGCTTTTCGGTGTTGCCAAAACTGAAAATACGAAAGCAAAGGGAACGGCGAAAAACGATGGCAAGTGAAAAGGATGCACATATCGGCAGACGACTCTTGCAGGCCCGTGTTTCGAAAGGCTTGAGTCAGGATGACCTCGGTTCCATGGTTGGGGTGAGCTTTCAACAAATTCAGAAGTATGAAAAGGGTTTGAACCGGATAGGTAGCGGTCGGCTCTGGGATCTCAGCGTCGCGCTGGGCGTTCCCATCGCGTACTTTTTCGAGGGATTGGCGGATCGGGGCAAGACAGCGACCTCGGCTTCCGAATTGGCAGATACCAGGGTAACGCACAGCATGGTCGAGGTGGCCCGTGCGTTCGGCGCAATTGAGGACACCAATGTTAAGTCTTCATTCCTGCGGCTGCTGAAGGCAACCAGCGGAAAAGTGTGACGCGGTTCATCGCTCGTATTTGTTTCGCCATAAGAACCCATGGCGAGTGAGCCTGGGATAGCGTTATGTACGGAGACTGGTGGATAGATGATATGGGGAAGTGGCGGGCGGCCGAGTTGCCCGGCGCCGGGACAGAGTCTGCCATCCCCATTGGGTCCGACGTACGCGAACAGCAAACCGCATATCGTCAACTCGGGCTGGTCAAGGCCCTTCTGACACCGACAACGGTCACCTTCCGCTGGGACATCTGGTACGCGTCGCCGGAAGCGATCGAATCCATGATCGACTTCCTGGAAATCGACAAGCAGCCCCGGCGGATCGTGCTCGATTTCTTCTATGGCGGTTGGATTACGGAGACCCTGTACACGCCTGCGCGTGCCGTTGCACGCATTCGCCAGACTATGTCTTTCCGGGCTGTTGAACTGATTGACACCATCTTCGTCCAGGAGCAGGAATTCGGTTCCATTGATAACAGCAGCGACGTCATCCGGGGTGGCTACGAGTACTTCAAGAGAACGGAACATCTCTTCGATATCAGTGACGAACAGGCATTCAAGTCTTTGTATTCAAAGGCGCTGGTCTATGCGGAGGGTGAGAGTGAAGAGTTCTTCTTCCGTCTTCACGTTGGCCAGAATGCAGCAATATCCCGGGTGACGCAGTCCAGCCTGCCATATTCATCTGTCGTCTCGTCCGGCGTGGTTTCGCGACCGAGCGGGCGATACGGTAAAATGGTCTCTGCTGCGTATAACGGGGTTCTGAGGACCCGGGAGCCGCGGTTGCATCATGTCCGCGCTCTGTTCCGGCGGGAAAACAGCGAACCTTTCTGGGTGCCGTATCAGAGGCTGCTTTATCCAAGCGAACTCTCTGACGGCACCCCGGTTTTCATTTGCTTATCCGATATTACCGAGAACGTTAATATCCCATTCCTACAGCCAAATCGGCCTGTTCCGACTCATGTGTAAGGTCAATCAGATCTGCCTGTGAGAGCCACATGATCCAGGAGTTGATCGGCCGGCTCAGTTTACTGTTTTCCATGTAGGCGCCCCGCGGCTCTAAATTATGATATCCGTACTTCTGAGGAATACCGCGCTCTACAAGCCAATCATGACCGAAACCCCAAATAAAGTCCGGCGTCCATCGCGCCAAGGCCAACCCCAAGATGAGGCGCGGCAGCATGCTTGAGAGACCTTTGCCTCGATAGCCGTTGCTCCCGCCGCGCAGCCAGATTTCGCCGTGATAGCAGACCTTGCCGGTGATTTTCCGTGCCGTGGGAGCCTGGCAAAAATCGAGATCCTTTGCGGAATCCAATATTTCATCCGTTGCATAGGACTCGAGCAAACCATGAATCTGGCGCGCGAGGGTCGTGTCAGAGAGGTCGTCGCACCGAACCGCCTGAACGTGAACGACATCGCCTCTGCCGTTTCTGCCCTCAACCCAAAGCGCGTTGTGGGGACCGACGTCGGTGTAGTCCGGATGAAAGGGTGCGAAGGGCACGGGCTTGCCCGCGAGGCTTTTGCAAAGGTCGCGAAGCTGGTCAAAGTCGTTTCTGATGCTCAGTTTTATTCCCTGAGATTTGGCAAAACTGTCTATTCCTGCGATGTAGCGGGAAACTTGAAGGTAATCGACGACAGCGTTGGTCATAGTGTTCTCCTATTCTACTTTTGTTTTGCTTGCCCTGTTGGTTCACTTGCCGATTGAACGGTCTCGTTGGTCTCAGATAGATAGCGTGCATCTACGTCGTGCGTATGTGTTCGATGGTTGTGTATTAATTGGCGACCCGTACGATCGTCCTGTTGGGTGCATGCAAATGTTCTGAACGGGTCATGGCCATAAAAGGGCCATAGTTTCCGGCTTCAAAGGGGGCCGGTAGAACCCTGGTGCGGGGTTTTGAAGACCTCGGCGCGCGATGGTTCTTGATTGAATCAATCAAGGATGTGGATCATCCGCTTAACAATTGGTTAAGACTTTGACGGGTTCATTTGTCTCAAATTGAAGCGACTAAACCCTTGAGCGAGCACGATTTTATCGAGCAGCGCTATGAGTGTGAGCCGTCTTCCGGACTGCGGATGGAGCACGATCCTTCTTGACGCCACTGATCAGGAATGTGGGTTGTCCTCCAGCTATTTGTAACGAGGCTGATCAGACTCTAGTGACATCGGCCGCAATGCTGTAAAACCGGCGGCATTGTGTGAGGTAGCGGAAAAACTGTGACAAAACCCAAGACCAATAGCAAATCCCAGCGGTCCAAATCTTCCGGCAAGAAAGCCGCGGCAGGTGGAAAGAAGCCTTCTCGCGGACGCAGCCGTGCAACTGCACGCCGTAAAACGGCACGGCACTGGGGCTTGCGTTTGGCGTCCTGGAGCCTGGTGCTGACGATCTGGGCCGGTGTGGTCCTCGCAGGTGTCGTCGGCTGGTACGCCTATGACCTGCCCGATGTCGACTCTATCGAGGAAATGACCCGGCGCCCCTCGATCCGGCTGGTTTCGGCCGACGGTGTCCAGTTGGCGTCCTACGGCGATTTTTACGGCGAACCGATTACCGTCGATCAATTGCCGCCGCATTTGCCGCAAGCCATCCTCGCAATCGAAGACCGCCGCTTTTACAGTCATTTCGGGATCGATCTGCTCGGAATCACACGGGCCATGGTCAGGAACGTCAGCGCAGGCCGGTTCGTCCAGGGCGGATCCACCATCACCCAACAGCTGGCGAAGAACCTCTTTCTCTCTCCCGACCGGACTCTGAAGCGTAAGATCCAGGAGGCCCTGCTGGCGATTCGTCTGGAACAGCGTTTCACCAAAGACCAGATCCTGTCACTTTACATGAACCGGGTCTTCCTCGGCACGGGCAGTTTCGGATTCGATGCGGCGGCGCGGCAATACTTCGGCAAGCCTGCTCGGGATGTGACGCTTTACGAGGCCGCCCTGCTCGCCGGTCTTCTCAAGGCGCCCTCGCGCTATAATCCCGCGCGGGATCAGGCGCGTGCCGACAGCCGCACGGCGCTGGTGATCGGTGCCATGGTCGATGCCGGCTATATCTCCGAAGCTCAAGCCAAGCAGTCTTTGCAGACCAAAGCCCGCGGAAGGCCGCGGGCCGGGCGACAGGCGCGCTACTTTGCCGACTGGATCATGCGCCAGATCGAGGGTTATGTCGGTGCGGTGGATGATGATCTGACCATCATCACGACGCTGAACGCCCATACCCAAAAGGTTGCCGAGCAGGAGCTGACGGCATTGCTGGAGAAGCAGGGTGCGGCCAGCTCGGTCGAACAGGGCGCGGTCATCGTGTTGTCGCCGAACGGCGCTATACGCGCCATGGTCGGTGGTCGGGATTACCGGTCGAGCCAGTTTAACCGCGCGACCCAGGCGCTGCGGCAGCCGGGATCGGCTTTCAAGCCCTTCGTCTTTCTGGCCGGTTTGGAACAGGGGATGACGCCCGACACCCGCATGACGGATGCGCCTCTGCGCATTAAGGGCTGGGCGCCGCGAAACTATGGCGGCCGCTACTATGGCGACGTGACCCTGCGCGAGGCCATGGCCCGTTCCATGAATTCGGTCGCGGTCCAGGTCTCGGAGCGCAGTGGGCGTGAGAACGTCGCCGAAATCGCCCGGCGCTTGGGAATCTCCTCAAAGCTCGATACCTCGGCCAGCATCGCGCTGGGGACCTCCGAAGTGACCCTGCTGGATTTGACCGGTGCTTATGCCGCCTTCGCCAACGGCGGCCGCGGTGTCTGGCCTTACGGAATCGAGGAAGTGCGCGGGCGGGGCGGCAAGCTTCTATTCCGCCGGGACGGCACCGGCACGGGCCGTGTGGTTGCCAGGGAACGCCTGCTGATGATGAACGACATGCTGTCTTCGGTGGTGTCCTGGGGCACGGGCAAAGCGGCGCAGCTGGACCGTCGCGCGGCGGGTAAGACCGGGACCAGCCAGGATTTCCGGGACGCCTGGTTCGTTGGCTACACCGGCGAACTGGTTGCCGGGGTCTGGTTCGGCAACGACAGCGGTGCGCCTATGAAAAAGGTGACCGGCAGCAGTTTACCCGCCCAGCTCTGGCAACGGGTGATGACGAGTGCGCTTGAGGGCGTGACACCCCAGGGTGTTCCCGGGGTTGGTCCGGCCACCGCGCCCGGTGACGCGATTGCGGCCGTGGAAAGGCCTGAAGCTCCGGAGGCCGATACGGCCGACAGTGAAGAAAGCGGCGGGTTCATTGGCCGGATTTTGAAGAACCTGGGGGTTTCGGGATCAAACGAATCCCCGGAGCCGCGGCGCAATTGGGATCCCTTCAAGAACGACCAGGACCGCTAAATCAGATTCACAAGGTCGATAGATCGCCTTCGGCAATGCCATCTAAACTTGATCTGATCTAGGACTCGCTCAGCGCTGCTTGCCGCGCTTCGGCCTTTTTTGTTCTGGGGTGCACCATAAGAGTGAAGCTCAGAAAGGCGGCAACCGAGACCAGCGCGAGCGCCGCCATCATGCCCAGACTGCCATCGCTGCTGTTATGGCCCACGGCAATGCCGACGGCTGCGGCGACCGTCATCTGGGTAAAGCCCATGAAGGCCGACGCAGTCCCTGCCATTTGCGGAAAGGGCCCGATCGCGCCAGCCATCGCGTTCGGCATGGTCAAGCCGGTGCCGATCAGGAAAAGGACGGTGGGAAGCAGGATTGCCGTGACGGAGAGTTCTCCGAAAATGGCGAGCGTCAGGCCGGAAAATCCACCGGCGCACTTGAAGAGCGTGCCGATAAAGATCATGCGGTTGATGCCAAGATAACGCGTGAAGCGTCCCGAGGCGAAGGTTCCGATCATATAGCCGACCACCACGGCGGCGAAACAGAGGCCGTAGTCACTTGGCGAGAGTCCTATGATGTTGATCAGGACGAACGCCGATCCTGAGATGAAGGAGAAGATCCCCGCATAAGAGAAAGTGCTCAGGAGCACGTAGCCCATGTAGAGAGGATTGCGCGCCAACAGCAGGTAGTTGGAAAGCAGCTTGCCCGGTTGGGCCGCGCTCATATTCGGAGTACTGTTGGTCTCCGGCAGTAAGGCCCATATGCCGACGAGGGAAATGATCCCAAAAACACCCAGGGCCACGAAGTTCATCCGCCAGCCGAAGCCGGTTTCCAGGTAGCCCCCGATGATCGGTCCGATCGCCGGTGCCAGAGCCATGGCCAGAGCCATGTAGGAGAGCACCCGTGCCGAGCGGTCCCGCCCGAAGACATCGCGGACCACCGCGCGGCCGACCACGGGTCCGGCGCAGGCCCCAAGTGCCTGAACGAAGCGCGCGCCGACCAGCCATTCGATCGAAGTCGCCAATCCGCAGGCCACGGTGGCGGCAAGATAGATCGTCAGGGCGGCCAGCAGCACCGGCCGCCGGCCGTAGCGGTCCGAGAGCGGGCCATAGATGAGCTGACTGACGGCGAAGCCGATCAGGAACACCGAGAGCGTCAGCTGAACGCCAGCAGTATCCGTGCCGAGGTCGAGTCCGATCGAGGGAAGAGACGGAAGATAAAGATCTGTCGAGATCGGCCCCAGGGCCACGACCATCGTGAGAAAAGCAATAACAGAAAGCTGTTCCGCACGTTGGTGCTGCGAAGCGCTAGACATAAACCTCGAATCTCGGAAAGAGTGGTTCTTTACGACGTATTTGTACCAGCGGTTATAGTCGTTCATAGGCGCAAGCGAAAGCTTTGCGAGAAAGAAAGTTCTGATTGCAACGCCTGCGGGCGGCAAAAAGGGCTGGTTTCGGAGCCGGCCCGGGCGGCGGCGTCAAAGCTCCACTGGTTTCAGCGCGCCTCCGGTCTCGGCATGATGATCTTCGGTGGACTGCTCCTGCTTACGCGGCGCCCGGCTTAGGGGCCGGTTTCTTTGCGCTTAACGGAAGATTGTGAAAACGTTTTCATTGGCTTTGTAACAATCATGCAAAGCACTCCGAGCTGACTCAGCCGTAGCGAAGCAGGGAATTCCCGTTGTTGCTGAGCCAGGTCTTCGCCTGACCGACGTTTTCCGTCATCTGCCGGGTCAGATGCCAGAAGGCCGGGCCGTGGTTCATCTCGCGCAGGTGCGCGACTTCATGGGCGACGACGTAATCCAGCACCAGTTCCGGAGCGAAAATCAGGCGCCAGGAAAAGTTCAGATTGCCGCTGGAACTGCAGCTGCCCCAGCGGCTTGTGGTATCGCGGATCGAGATGCGGGCGATGCGCAGATCCTGGCTCTTGGCCTTGGCGCGGGCCCGGGTGGTGATCTCCCGGCGGGCCTCGCTCTTGAGGTGGTCGGTCACGCGCCGCGAGAGATGCTCGGCAAAACCCGAAACCCAGATCACGTCATCGTCCCGCCACACGCCACGGCGGGCCTCGGGCGCGTGACGAATGGTCCGGCTTTGCCCCAGGATCGGAACGACCGCGCCATCGCAAAAAATGACCCGGCCCGGCTGATCGGAAAGGCGTTTGAGGATCCAGCCCCGATTGCGCTCCGCAAAGGCGAGGCCTTCCTCGAGGGGCACCCGTTCCGGCAGGACCAGCCGGACTCCCAGACCATCCGGGGTCAGGCGCAGGGTGATACGGCGTGCACGGGCATGGCGGCGGATCTCAAGCGGGATCTGCTGCTCGTCAAACCGCAACATCTGGGGGTCGATGACCTTCTGCATCACCTATTTGGTATATCGTTTGGCCGTGCGCAGGGCAAGAGCCAGACTCTCTTTACGGCGTGCAGTTACACCGCGCAGTTAAACCGTGGGGGCCTCACGTGCGGGCGGGCAGGAGTTCCGTCATGGCCGCTTCCTGCGCCAGAAGGGCGGTCTTGCGGTCCGTTCCCCAACGGTATCCGCCCAGTGTACCGTCCTCTCGGATCACCCGGTGACAGGGCACCAGCAGGGCGACCGGGTTCCGGGCGCAGGCATTGGCGACGGCGCGTTGGCTTTTGCTCAGGCCCATGGCCTCGGCGACTTCCGAATAGCTGCGGGTTTCACCCAGCGGGATCGCCAGGAGTTCCTGCCAGACCCGTCGCTGGAAAGCGGTTGCCTGCACGTCGAGCGGCAGGTCGAGCGGCTGGTCGGTCCGGGGACGTTCGCCGGCGAGATAACTGGCGACGCTCTCAACCGCCGGGCCGATCCTGGCATCGTCCCGGAAGATTTCGTCGGCCCTGGGGAACTCCTGTCGCAGCTGTTCCTCCAGCGCGTCGTCACTCTCACCGGACCCCTCGTCAAACTGTCCGGCTTCGCCCAGGCATACGAAGCAGACCCCTTTTTCCGTCGCCGCGACCAGGAGCTTCCCGTGGATGGAGGTGATGATGCTGTAGGCGATCCGCGCCCCGGCGCCTCCTTTGGCATAGGAGGCCGGGGTCATGCCGAGCTGACGCTGGGCGGATTCATAAACGCGGCTGGAGGACCCGTAGCCCGCGCCGTAGGTTGCGCCGGCGACGGTCTCGCCGTTCTTCAGCTCTTCCCGGAACCGCTTGCTGCGGTGGGCCGCCGCGTACTCGCGCGGGCTGAGGCCCATGATTTTCTTAAAGAGGCGCTGGAAATGCCAGGGGCTCAAACGGACCTCGCGCGCCAGATCGTCCAGCGTGATCCGTTCGTCCACACGGGCTTCTATGTAGGCGCAGGCGTCGCGGACCAGCGCGACCTGGGCATTGCTGGGGGGTGTCGCCATTCAGGCTCCTTGTGAGCTCCCGCGATCTGATAGGACCGTAATTATATTGTCCTTGGCCCTGCCTTTCTATCCGAAGCTTGCGCAGGCACACAGGAGGCCCGGGCGGGTGCGAGTATCGCGATTCTTCAAGCATAGGCTCATCGGAAGGCCACGTCCGTGACTTTCGCCGCAGCCGCCTGGCAGGTCTCGAAGGGCCATTACGATGGCCTAATTCGCCGATCTGCAAAAAAAACGGTAATATTTTCGGGTCGGAAGGGTTAACATTCGGAAATGAAAACGTTAACAAGCTTGTAACAAAAGCAACATGACCCGCCGATAGGGTCGCGCGATCCGGAACACCGCCAGGCGGCGGCAGTCACGGCGCATTCTATAGGGAGACACCAAATGAAACTGAAACAGCATATCATCGCGCTTGCAGCCGCGGCCGTGGTCGGCGGATCTGCCAGTGCCAGCTTCGCCGCAACCGAGATCCAATGGTGGCATGCGATGGGTGGCCGGCTGGGCGAAGTCGTCGCCGAGATCGCCGACGATTACAACGCCAGCCAGTCCGAGTACAAACTGGTCGCCACCTATAAAGGCGGCTACGAAGACACCATGACGGCTGGCATTGCCGCGTTCCGTGCCAAGAACGCCCCACACATCATCCAGGTCTTCGACGCCGGTGCCGCGACAATCATCAACGCCAAGGGCGCGGTCTATCCGGTCGCCGATCTTCTGAAGGAACACGGCGTTGGCTTTAACAGCCAGGACTACATTTCCGGCGTGCGTTACTTCTATGCCGATTCCGACGACAAGATGATCGGCCTGCCTTTCAACAGTTCCACGCCTTTGCTGTACTATAACAAAGCCGCGCTCGAAAAAGCCGGCGTCGAAGCGCCCAAAACCTGGGAAGACTTCGAAGCGATCGCACCAAAACTCAAGGAAGCCGGTTATCAGGCCCTTGCGCAGAGCCACAGCCCCTGGATCTTCTCGGAGAATTTTCACAGCCGGCACAACATCCAGCTGGCCTCCGCGAACAACGGTTATGACAGCACCGACGCCAAGATCATGTACAACAACGAGCACATGATCATGCACTGGACCAAGGTCAAAGAGTGGCTCGACAAGGGTTGGTATGGTTATTACGGCAAAGCCTGGGGCGACAATCAGGACGCCTTCGTTCAGGGCAAGGTTGCCATGTGGCTTGGTTCCTCGGGCTCTTTCGGTGGTCTGAAGAAGAGTGCGGACTTTGAGTTCGGCACGACCTACCTGCCGTACTGGAAGAGCATCATCGACGAGCCCAAGGGCACCTTTATCGGTGGCGCCGCCCTCTTCTCCTTCGTCGGTCATTCGGATGAAGAATACAAGGGTGTTGCGAACTTCTTCGAGTATCTGACCAGCCCAGAGTCCCAGTTCTCCTGGCACAAAGAGACCGGTTACGTTCCGATCACCACTGCTGCCTACGACCTGGCGAAGACCGAGGGCTACTATAATGATACGCCTGATGCCGAGATCGGTATCCTGCAGCTCAGCCAGCCCGGCGGCGAGTGGACCAAAGGCTATCGTCTGGGCTACTACGTCCAGATCCGCGAAGCCATGTACAAGGCTTACGAAAACATCCTGACCGGCAATAGCTCAGTTCCCGAGGCCTTTGCCGAAATGGAGAAGGAAAGCAACGCTTTGCTTGAGCGTTTCCACGACACCTATAACTGACTTTAGGTGTGTGCGGGCGGCGGGCTTCGGCCCGCCGCCTGTTTGCCTGTCTGCTTCTCGGTTGGGGTTTTTTCCATGAAAAGGGTGCAGTTCGAACGCAGCACGGTGCCGTATTTTTTCGTTGCACCACAGATTGCGATCATCGCGGTCTTCTTCCTCTGGCCTGCCGGGCAGGCAATTTACCAGTCCTTCCTGCTTGAGGACGCCTTCGGCATCTCCTCGCAGTTCGTCTGGTTCCGGAATTACGAAGACACGATCCTGAATTATGCCTGGCTTCAGTCAGCCGGCTTCACCGTCGTCTTCTCCTCACTCGTCACCTTTTTCTCGCTCGCAATCGCACTGTTACTGGCGGTCAAGGCGAACGAGGTTTTGCACGGCTCCAGCAGCTATAAAACCATGCTGATGTGGGCCTATGCCGTCGCACCGCCGGTGGCCGGCCTGATGGGCAACCTGATGTTCAATCCTTTCATCGGCGATCTTTACGCGGCGATGAATGCCATGGGTTGGGACTTTAACCAGAAACTCGATGCTTTCGATGCCGGCTTTGTCGTGATCCTGATTTCGGTCTGGAAACAGGTCAGCGTGAATTTCATCTTTTTCCTCTCGGGGCTGCAGGGCATTCCCAAGGGCGTGATGGAAGCCGCGACACTGGATTGCCGCTCGCCCACGAAGCGCTTCTGGACCATCACCTTCCCGCTGCTGGCGCCGACCACCTTCTTCCTGATGGTGATCAACATCACCTACGCCTTCTTCGAGACCTTCGGCATTATCGACACCACGACCCGCGGCGCGCCGGGCGGCGCGACCAATACGCTGGTCTATAAGGTTTACACCGATGGTTTCCTCGGGGCCGATCTGGGCGGCAGTTCCGCGCAGTCGGTCATCCTCATGCTCATGGTCCTGGCGCTGACCGTGTTCCAGTTTCGCTTTATCGAGCGAAAAGTTCACTATTAGGCGCGGGGGAGCTTCGAACGATGAATAATTCCTTTTGGCGCAAACTCTCGACCCACGGGATCCTGATCCTGGGCACGATCTTTATGTCCGCCCCGGTCTGGGTCGCCTTCATGTCCTCGACTCACGCCGCGGATACGCTCTTTAGGGAAGGTCTGCAGTACTGGTTCGGCGGGCACTTCTTCGAAACCTACAACGAGGTGCTTTTCGTCGAAGGCGGGGTGATGAAGAAGGTCACGGCTCTGGAGATGCTGGGGAACTCCATGATTCTGGGTCTGGGGTTTGCCATCGGCAAGGTGGTGATCTCCATGTCGGCGGCCTACGCCATCGTCTACTTCCGTTTCCGTCTGGCGACGCCGCTCTTCTGGGTCATTTTCCTGACCCTGCTGCTGCCGCTGGAAGTGCGGATCGTGCCGTCCTACGAAGTCGTTGCGGGTCTCGGTCTGCTCAACACCCACACCGGTTTGATCGTGCCTCTGATTGCTTCGGCGACGGGCACGTTCTTTTTCCGGCAGTACTTCAAATCGGTGCCGGAAGAACTGCTGGAGGCGGCGCGCCTGGATAACGCGGGGCCGATGCGCTTTCTGATCGACGTGCTCGTGCCGCTCTCCAAAACCATGATTGCGGCGATCATGATCATCATGTTCGTGGTCGGCTGGAACCAGTATCTCTGGCCTCTGATCATGACCACGGAGGAAAACAGCTACACCATCGTGATCGGCATTAAGCAGATCTATCAGGTGCTGTCCGAAGGGGGCGAGCTGCCCCAATTCCAAAAGGCCTTCGCATTGACCATCCTTGCGGTGCTGCCGCCGGTGCTCGTGGTGTTGGTGTTTCAAAGCTGGTTCGTTAAAGGCCTGGTGGAAAGCGAGAAATAAACGATGTCTACTCTAACTCTCTCGGGTATCAACAAGCGCTACGATAATGGAGCCCATGCGGTTCGTGGCGTCGATATGGAAATCTCGGACGGCGAGCTGATCGTCTTCGTCGGGCCAAGCGGCTGCGGGAAGTCGACTCTTCTGCGCATGGTCGCCGGCTTGGAGAACATCACCGAAGGCGAGATGAAGATCGATGGTGTGCGCATCAACGAGACCTCGCCGGCCGACCGTGATGTCGCCATGGTGTTTCAGAACTACGCGCTCTATCCCCATATGACGGTGTTCCGCAACATGGCCTACGGGCTGTCGAACCGGGGTATGGCCGCGAGCGAAATCGAAGCCAAGGTCCGCGAGACGGCTGCAATGCTACGGATCGGGGACTATCTGGAGCGCAAGCCCGCGCAGCTCTCGGGCGGTCAGCGCCAACGCGTCGCCATGGGACGTGCCATCGTGCGCAGCCCGAAGCTCTTTCTGTTCGATGAACCGCTCAGCAACCTGGATGCCAAGCTGCGGGTGCAGATGCGCATTGAGATCAAGCGGCTTCAACGGGAGTTGGGCGTGACCTCGATCTACGTCACCCACGACCAGACCGAGGCCATGACCCTGGCCGATCGTTTGGCGGTGATCAACGAAGGCAAGGTCGAGCAGATGGGATCACCGATGGATCTCTACAGCGATCCGAAAACGCTCTTCGTGGCCTCCTTCATCGGCTCACCGCACATCAATCTTCTGCCCGCCAGCTTCGAAGCTGGCCAGCTCCAGGTTGGTGCGACGGCGCTGCCGGGCTTTGAAGGCCTGCCGGAGGCTGTGCCTCTGATGCTGGGTATCCGGCCGGAGCATATCGCCCAACATCCGGAAGGCGGGATTGAGATTTCGGTTGATCTGGTCGAGCAGCTTGGGGCCGACAGCTTGATCTACGGCGCGGTCTCGGGTTTCGACTCAGCCGAACCTGAGGAGCTTTGCGTACGTGCCGGCGAGGCTTTGCAACTGGCCCCGGGCGAGCGAATCAAGCTAAACTTCGAGGTCGACCGCGCCATGGTATTCCGCACCGACAATGGTGAGCGCCTGGTTTAAATCCCTGATCAAAAGGACCGGCAGGTAACGGCGCTTTTTCCCCCTTATTTCGTCTCCACCAGTTCCGCCAGGGCGGTGGCGATGGTGGTCGAGTCGTCGTTGTGGGTGAAGTGCTTCACGTACTTCCCGTCCGGTCCCATCAGATAGAAAATCGACGAGTGATCCATCAGGTAGTCCGAGGAGCCGTCATCGTCGACCTTGGCGTAGTACACGCGGTAGGCCCGCGCGGCGCTCGCGACCTGCTCCGTGCTGCCGGTCATGGCGACCATATTGGGGTGAAAGTGCTCCGCGTAGACTTTCATGGTCTCCACGTCATCGCGTTCCGGATCGACCGTAATGAAAACCGGTTTGATCCGCGCGGCGCGCTCCGCGTCCTTTGTCTCGAGCTGATCGATGGCCTGGGTCATGATGCCCAGCGAGGTCGGACAGACATCGGGGCAATAGGTGTAGCCGAAGTAGATCAGCATGTAATCGCCCAGGAAGTCAGCGTTATTGCGTGCTTCGCCGAACTGATCGACCAGTTCGAAGGGACCGCCGATCAGCGCTTCGCCGCTCGATGTCACCGAGCTGGTTTGCGTCGCGGGCTTCATCGTCATCCAGACCGCCGCAGCGCCCAGCATCAGGACGAGGCCGACGCCGAATATGAGGATCGCGCGGGCAATGGAGCTTTGTGGCATGTCAGGGCCCTTTCCTGGTCCGGCCGTTACGGGGTCCGCCAGAAGTGTCCGGCTTTCCACCTATCTACACTGAGCCTGATTTCGGACTCAAGACACGGGTCTGTGAGAAACACCGCCGACCGCAGGCGGGAGCAGCGTTCTGAAACGCAGACAGCTTCTGCTTTATGTGCGTCCTAAAGCAATGTTCTTCAACTGAAAATGTGTCGCAATGCCGCAGGACTTCCGCTCCATTTCCCCTGCGCGCCGCCGCCAGGTCCGTTCGCGCCGCCGCCGGGCTCGTTCGCGCCGCCGCTGGGCCGGGGCCGGAGTCGTCTTAGTGTGACGGCTCGGGCGATTGAGGGCCCGGGCAATTGACGGCCCGGTCCACAGGCCGCAGGATCGCGCCATGAGTTTTTCCTCCACACCCGGGACCTACGGTGCCGCAGATCCACTTTTTCTGCTCCTGGCGGCTCTGGCGCTCGAGGCTTATCTGGGCGGTCCCTGGATTATGGAGCGCTGGTACCTGCAGCCGCGCCGGCCGATTTCCAAACTCGTGGTCGAGCTGGACCGCCGCCTGAACCGGGCGGACCGGGGTGGTTTGGATCTTCTGCTGCGTGGCGCCGTCTTGGCGTTGGGCCTGGCGCTGGCGGCATATATCGTCGGATCGATGCTGGAGTGGTTCCTGATCCGCTATCCCTTCGCCTGGCTCTTTGAAGTGCTCCTGCTGGCCTTGATTGTCGGACAGCGCGCACCCTGCATGCAGGCCGGGGCGGTGTCCTCGGCGCTCGCCGGCGGCAGTCTGATCGCTGCGCAGGAAGCGCTCAGGCCCCTTACCATCGGACGGGTGGCCTCGGAAAGGCTCTCTCAACTGGACGCACGGGGTGTCGTCGCGGCCACGCTGGATGGTTTGGCCCGGGCCTTCAGCCTTCAGGTGATCGCACCGGTCTTCTGGTTTGCGCTGCTGGGACTGCCCGGAGTGTTCCTGCAGCAGACGATCCGAACCGCGGCGGCTTACCTTTCCGTTCGGCAGCTTCAATTAGGCTCCGCTGCGCGGGGCGCCGGGCAGGAGTTGCAAGTCGCCGGAAAGAGTGAATTTGCTCTGACGGCCCAGCGCCTGGACCGCGCGCTGGCCTTTATACCGCTGCTTCTTGCAGACGCCGTTCTGATCGCGGCGGCGGTCTTTATTCCGGGCTGTTATCCCCGCGGCGCTTTGCTGCGGGCCTGGACCAGCCGCGGTAACGTGGCCGCGACCATGGGAGGCATTCTCGGGCTGTCATCTTCTGACGGTCAGGACCCGTCGGAGCACTATCCCGTGCAACTGGAGCGCAGCCATATCGAGCGCGCGGTCGCCGTCTTCGCGGTGGGCTGTCTGATCAATGCCGGACTGGTTGCGGCGCTGGTCTGGCTACGGGCGGTTTTATAGAGCGGATCAATCTTAAGCCGCCCGTATCCAGGGTCGTTTTGCTTACTGAAGAGGCTCAGCCTGAATGGCCGGCTGGGCGGGCTGGGCCGGTGTCGTAAGGGGAGTGGGGGCCGCTTGCGTCGCAGGCGCGTTCTGAGTCTGGGGCTGTGCCTGGGGCGCGGGCTGTGCGGCGCCCGCCGCACCGCTCGCAAGGGCGGCGCGCAGCTTGTCGGCGTCGGGGTTGCTGAAGCGGCGTTCGAAGACGATCGCCTTAGGGGTTGCGCCCTTGCCGTAATAGCCTTCGTTCCATTCCACACGTTCAAAGATCTTCGCACCTTCGAGCGCACCGCCGCCGAAAAGGCCGACGGACTTCGAGAAGGCGTAGATGTCCTGGTTCAGGTTTGTCGTGGTGGAGGCTTCAAGGCCCGCGCCGATCGGGCCGACGGCGACGCTGGCATCCGCGCCCAGCTTGAATTCATCGCCCAGCATGGAATTGACCGCGCCGTCGTTCATGAGCGTGAAGACGACCTCGGAGACCTGGCCGCCGATCTGCAGTCCGATGCTGCCCGCGGCCAGGGTGTAAAAAGCCGGTGAACTCCAGGTGCCGTCGCTGCCCTTGACCATCAGCACTCCGGATCCGCCTTCGCCGCCGACAATGAAACCGCCTTTGACCAGTTCGGGGATGATCAGCACGCCCCGCGACTGTTCGAGGTAGCGCTTGAGATTAAAGAACTCGGGATCCGACAGCAGGCGCTCGATGGTAAAGCGGGATTTCGCAACCAGTTCCTCTCCCGAGCTTGCGGCCTGAACCGCCGTGCCGGCGGTCGTCCCGAAAGCAACCCCGATGAGAGCCGCGACCGCAAGGATTCGCCGGTTAAGGCCTTTGAACAAACTGCTTGCCTGCAGATTGGAAACCGTAAGAGCCGTCATCGTTTTTTTCTCCAGTCCTTGTGGTCGAGTGGCAAAGCAACTACCTGCTCACCCGCGCCGTTACTTGTGTCTGCAACAGAGTCTAGCATGAGGGGGAGTCTGCTGGAACGGCGATTTCCACCCTCCGGTGTCATACCGTCCGGTGAAAATATGCGCCGTGCGACACGCCTTTTGCACCCCTCCTAATAACCGGTAACTCCGGCAGTTGGACGCAGTTCGGGTGAGCTTACAGGTTGGGAGAGGCCGCCCGCACTTCAAGGAAGGCTTCTGTGTTCTATCTGTGCACCGGTGCCGTGCCAACCGGTGCCGCTGTAACCGGTGCTGCGAGATCGGCCATGCCCGCTCCTTGAGCGGCAATCCAATCGAAGGTATCGCGCACGTGAACCGGGGCGTCGCGGGCGCACTCCATCACGTAAGCGCGCTCGCTCGAGACGACCCGGTCGCAGGCCATGATCAACTGGCCCTTTTCCAGAAAGCTGTCGACCAGGCCGAGCCAGCCGAGGGCGATTCCCTGCCCCTCGACCGCGCCCTGCAGCACCAGCGTGTAGTTGTTCAGGCGGGTCTCGCTGGCGCTTTCCAGACTGTCCTCGATCCCGGCCTCGGCAAACCAGCTGCGCCAGGTGTGCCAGGCGGCGTTGGCGGGCGATGACAGGGTCAGCAGAGGTGCCGCCAGCAACTGCCGCGGTGTTTCGAAGGGGCCGTAGCGGGCCGCAAGCGCGGGGCTGCAGACCGCAACGACCCGCTCGTTGAAGAGTATCCTGCGGTTGGCCGAAGCTTGAGGGCGTTCGACCAGCGCAATGGAGAGGTCTGCCACGACCCCGTCGATTCTCTGGGGTTCCTGCGATGTCAGGAGCTGGAGGTCCAGATCCTCCAGCTCCTGCCGGAGTTGCGGCAGGCGGGACATCAGCCAATGGGACGCGAAGGCAAAGTCGCTGGAGATGCGCACGCGTTTGCGGGCCTGGCCTTCGAGAATCCGCCGGAAATTCGCCTCGATCTGCGCGAAGGAGTCACGTGTGGCCTCGTGCAACTGCTGGCCTGCATCGGTCAGGGCCACGCCCCGGTATTTGCGGATGAAGAGGGGCATGCCCAATAGCTCTTCCAGACGCTTGATCTTCTGGCTGAGAGCGGGCTGGGTCAGTTTGAGCTGCTGCGCCGCGCGGGTGAAGCTCTCGCAATTCGCGGCGGCGTGAAAGGCGTGCAGCTCGGCGATGTGCGCGTGAAGCATAATATAAAAAAAATCGCCCCTAAGCATTACAAATCGCCATATTTACAGTCATGTAAACAAAGAGCAATCTTTAAGACATCAAAAAAATTATAGATATGGGAGTCATGCCGCAGCTTTGCCGGGCGCGCGGAGGCTCCCCTGACCTGAAGGGAAAATCGCGATGAGCCGTCAGCCGAACATTTTGATTCTCATGGTCGACCAGCTGAGTGGTTGCTTCTTTCCGGAGGGTCCGGCCGGGTTTCTGAAGGTTCCCAACCTGCGGAAGCTCTCGGCGGGCGCGGTGAATTTCACGCGCAGCTACTGCCCCAGCCCACTTTGTTCGCCCTCGCGCGCCTCCTTCATGACCGGACTTTTGCCGTCGCGCACCGGCGTCTACGACAATGCCGCCGAGATGCCGTCTACGCTGCCGACCTTCGCGCACCACCTGCGCCGGGCGGGATACAAGACGGCGCTGTCCGGCAAGATGCATTTTGTCGGTGCCGACCAGTTGCACGGCTTCGAAGAACGCCTGACCACCGACATCTACCCCGCCGACTTCGGCTGGACGCCGGACTGGAGCAAGCCGTCGCAGCGGATCGACTGGTGGTACCACAACATGGGATCGGTGACCGGGGCCGGGGTCGCGGAGACTTCCAACCAGCTGGAGTTCGACGACGAGGTGGCCTACCACGCCAAGCTGCGCCTGCATCAATATGCGCGCAGCGACCGCAGCCAGCCCTTTTGCCTGACGGTCAGCTTCACGCATCCCCACGATCCCTATGTCACCCGCCGCAAATACTGGGAGCTCTATCCGGAGGAAAACCTGCCGCCGCTGTCGGTGGCGCCGATCCCCTATGCAGAACAGGATCCTCACAGCCAGCGGATTCTGCGCGCCAATGACTATGAGAATTTCAGGATCACCGAACAGAACGTCCTGGATTCCCGCCGTGCCTACTTCGCCAATGTGAGTTATCTGGACGAAAAAATCGGCGAACTCATGGACGCGCTTGAAGCCTGCGACCTGACGGAAGATACCGTGGTGCTCTTTTGCGCGGATCACGGCGATATGCTCGGCGAGCGCGGTCTCTGGTTCAAGATGAGCTTTTTCGAGGGCGCGAACAGGGTTCCGATGTTTCTCTCCGCGCCCGGACGCTTTGCGCCGCGCACCGTAACCGAGCCGACCTCGACACTGGATGTGCTGGCCACCCTGGTCGATCTGGCGGGCATCACACCGGACGCTTCGATCGCCGGTGACGGTCGAAGCCTTCTGGGTCTCGCGCGCGGTGACGACGAGCGCAATCCGCCGGTCTATGCGGAATATGCTGCCGAGGCCTCGATCGATCCCATGGTCATGATCCGCCGGGGCAAGTGGAAGTTCAATTTCTGCGAAGTGGATCCGCCGCAGCTCTTCGACATGGAGTCAGATCCGCTGGAGCTGAACAACCTGGCAGGCGATCCCGCTCACGCGCAAACGCTCGCGGACTTTACCCAACAGCTGCACGCGCGCTGGAACATCGCCGCTTTCCGGGAAGACGTGCGTCAAAGCCAGGCGCGCCGTCTCACGGTCTATGACTCACTGCGCAACGGGGACTACGCGCCCTGGGACTTTCAGCCGGTCCAAAAGGCCTCGGAACGCTTTATGCGCAACCATATGGACTTGAACGTTCTGGAAGCCCACGCGCGCTATCCGAGGTAGGAATTTGATTAGGTTTCGACTTGCGTCGAAACCGGCACCAGCCCACACCCCCTCCCGGCCACCCATCGGTATTATCATGTGGGTGGCCGGGAGGGGGTGTGGGCTGGTGCCGGCTATCCAAAGCCGACATGGCTTTGGATCTAACCTCTACAACAACCCCTTAGGTACCAGATTGATGTGGCCGATGCGCCAGACCACGTCCTCGTGGGGGGCGTGGGTGCCGGCGGTTCCGGTGATGTGATCCAGGCGGGTCAGCGCGCAGTTGTCGACTGAAAAGCTCAGGGCGCGTTCCGGATCCAGGCCGAGCGCCAGGGCGATGGCGGCGCGGATCGTGCCGCCGTGGGTGACGGCAACGATATCCCGGCCGGCGTGTTCTTCCGACAGCCGCTGGACGGCCCGGCTGGTGCGTTCAAAGAGGTTGACGAAGCTCTCCCCGCCCGGGGGCGCTTCGGAGGCCGGTGCCAGCCAGAAACGATGCCAGTCCCCGGCTTTTTGCGCGGCCAGTTCCACGTTGGTCATGCCCTGCCATTCACCAAAATGTTGTTCGGCGAAGTCGTGCTCGATCAGCGGGTCCGGTACCTGATGATCGTCGATCTTCTCGACGATGGCCGCCGCGGTCTGGTGGGTGCGCTTCAGATTGCTGGTCACCCAGACGGCGTCGCGCGGCATGAGGCTGCCCAGCCGCATGAAGGTCTCGGCGTCTGAGACATCGCAGTTCAGATCGTCCTGGCCGTAGATCTTGCCGTTGTTTTCGGTGACCGGGGCATGGCGGACCCACCACCAGCGTGTTGTCGTACTCATATATTTTTACTCACAGCGTTGCAGTGATGGCCGCAAGGGCGGCGATCTCCGCCACCTGTTCCGACGCGCCAAGGACATCGCCCGTATAGCCACCGATCTGCCGCCGCGCAAGCCAAGCCATGATGATAACGGCGATCCCGCCTGCAACGAAAGCCACAATTCCAGAGATGGGGCCAAGGCAAAGGGCTGCGACCAGCAGGCCAAGGGCCAATGCAGCGCCTGCGCGGCTGCCGCTGGGCCGCTCGGCGGCAGCGGCCAGGCCGTCGCCGCGTGCCAGCGGCAGAGCGGCCATGACGGCGGGCAGTACTCCCCGCCCGATGACATGGACGGCGATCAGCGCGCCGGTGATCGCCCAAAAGCTCTCGAAACGGCCGGCGATCTCCGCGATCAGGGTGACCCGCAGGATGAGCGACAGCCCGATGGCGATCACGCCGTAGCTGCCGATGCGGCTGTCGCGCATGATTTCAAGCTTTCGGGCTGTTCCGAGCCCGCCGCCAAAACCATCGGCGACGTCGGCCAGACCGTCCTCATGTAACGCACCGGTCAAGAGGATGCTGGCCGCCAGGGCTGCCGCGGCTGCGGCCAGGTTTGGCAATCCGGCGGCCAGCGTCAGCCAAAGCACGGCGGCACTGCAGAGTCCGACGACCACGCCAACCAGGGGTAAAGCCGCACAGGCCTGGGCAAGACTTCGGTTCCGGGTCCTGTCGTCAAGACGCAGGGGGAGCCGGGTCATAAACACCAGACAGAGTTTAAGATCTGACCAGAGGTGACCCGCTAAGGGCAATTCATCACGATCGTCTTTACTCATCCTGCCCTGATCACCAGTTTAGTGCCCCTGCTCTGCTTCACGCTGTGGAAGCCCCCGATGCCGGTTTGACGACGCCGTTATAAGACGGTTGCTTCGAGGGGCATAGAGTCTATAAGCCGGAGAGAACACTTAATCGCAAGGAGTGCCCCATGAGCGACAACAAGGTTCTGGCCAGCTTCGACGAGATCCGTGGTTTGATGAAAGAGCTTCCCGGGCCTGACGTTTCGGCGGGGGCGGACGCCGCCGCGCGGCAGGAACAGCTGACCAAACCCGCGGGCTCACTTGGCCGGCTCGAGGAGATCGCCGCCTGGCTGGCAACCTGGCAAGGCCGTCATCCTGCCGTGGTGGATCGGCCTTACACCGCGGTCTTTGCCGCCAACCATGGGATCGCCGCGCGCGGTGTGTCGGCTTATCCGGCGGAAGTCACCAAGCAGATGGTGGCGAACTTCATCAACGGAGGTGCGGCGGTCAATCAGCTCTGCGCACTCAGTGATGCGGACCTGCGGGTCTACGAAATGGCACTGGAGGAACCGACCGCGGACTTCAGCGAAACGCCTGCGATGTCCGAGGAGGACTGTGTCCGGGCCATGGCCTACGGGATGATGGCCGTCGAGGATAACATCGACGTCCTGGCTCTGGGCGAGATGGGGATCGGCAATACCACCTCGGCAGCCGCCCTCTGCACCGCGCTCTTCGGCGGCAGCGCCGCCGACTGGGCGGGGCGCGGCACCGGTATCGACGATCCGACCCTGGCCCGGAAGATCGAGCTGATCGATCAGGCGATGGAGCGGCATCGCGCGGTCATGACCGATCCGCTCGAAATTCTTCGCTGTGTCGGCGGGCTTGAACTCTCGGCCATTGCCGGTGCGGTTCTGGCCGCGCGCATGTCCCGCACGCCGGTTTTGCTGGACGGCTTTGCCTGCACGGCGGCCGCCGCCGTTCTCTACGCCATTGATGCGCGGGCGCTGGACCACTGCATGGTTGCGCACCTTTCCGTCGAGCCCGGACATCAGAGGCTGCTGGAGACCATCGGCCAGACTGCGTTGGTCGACTTCGGCATGCGGTTGGGTGAAGGCTCCGGGGCGGCGATGGCGATCTTGGTCCTAAAGGCCGCCTGTGCCTGTCATACGGGAATGGCGACCTTTGCCGAAGCCGGGGTCAGTGGTCCCGCCTGAAGAGCTTCGCGCGCTCGGGGTTCGTCTCTCGGGGTTTGTTTTTCGGGGCTTGTCTAAAGCGGGCGCAGTACGTCATATGTCGCCATGAGCAGGCTGTTAACTTCACTCTTCCCCTCGATCGAGAGCGGACAAAGCGGCAAGGTCCGGCTGCGGACACTGGTGGTGATCCGCTGGATTGCCCTGGTCGGGCAGCTGGGCGCGCTGGCGATCATCTATTTCGGATTCGATTTCGAGCTGCCGGTGCTGGCCGCCCTGCTGGTTGTTGCCGCTTCCGGCTTGTTGAATGTCATCCAGTCCGCGACCCGCCGTGCCGATCCCTGGCTGAGCGACCGGGATGCGGCCCTGACTCTTGGCTTTGACCTCTTGCAGCTTGCGGTTCTCCTGGGTCTGACCGGCGGTTTGAGTAACCCCTTTGCGATCCTGATCCTCGCGCCTGTTACGGTTTCCGCCTCCAACCTCTCACGGCGCAGCACCCTGCTGCTCTCGATCCTGGCGGTTGCCGCCGTCTCGACCCTGGCCTTCTGGCACTACCCGCTGCCCTGGACGGCGGTGGGTTTTGCCCTGCCGCCGCTCTACGTCGGTGGAGCCTGGGCGGCATTGGTGGTGGCGGCGCTCTTTATCGCCGCCTATGTCTCCAGCATCGCGGCGGAATCGCGCGATATGTCCGATGCCCTGACCGCGACCCAGATGGCGCTGGCGCGCGAGCAGCGTCTCTCGGCCCTGGGCGGTCTGGCGGCCGCGGCGGCGCATGAACTGGGCAGTCCTCTCGCCACGATCGCCGTGGTCGCGCGCGAGTTGAACCGCGACCTGCCCGAGGACAGTCCCGGGCGCGAAGACGTGGAACTGCTTTTGAGCGAAAGTAACCGCTGCGGCGAGATTCTGGCCGACCTGGCGGCCTGGTCAGAAGAGGAAGATGACGATTTCTTTAACCGTTTGCCGCTGGAGGTCTTGGTCGAGGCGTCTGCCGCGCCATATGAACGGGACGGTGTCGAATTCGATATCGCAATGACATGCCTCTTTGACGAGGAAGGCACCCAGCCGATTGTTTTCCGCAGCCCGGAGATCCTGCATGGCTTGGGATTGCTGATTCAGAATGCTATGCAGTTTGCAGAGAAGCGGGTCGAGGCACGCCTGGACTGGAACGAGGAAACGGTGTCGATTGTTGTTATTGACGATGGACCAGGGTTTGATCCCGCAATTATGGGGCGCCTTGGCCAGCCCTATCTTTATGCGAAGGAACCTCTGGCGAAAGAAATACTGACCGGTGAAACGGGCCGCGGCGGTCAGGTGAGGCAGAGTGCATCCAAGGGAGACCGCCCGGCCGCAAAAGCGGGTGGACGGGCGCGCGGGTCCGCCGGCCGGCACGGCGGACACATGGGCCTTGGAGTCTTTATCGCCAAGACCCTCTTGGGGAGGACCGGGGCGACGGTGAGTTTCGATAACGGGCAGTGGGGCGGTGCCGAGGTAGAGATTGTCTGGCCCCGGGAAGCCATGGAGACCGAGTTTCCGGCGAAAGGAACGATATGAGCGAAACCGAAAATCAAAATAACGGTGAGCTGGGTGAGAGCGGGCAAGAGACTGTCGAGGGCCCACGTCCTCTGTTGATCGTCGACGATGACGAGCGTTTTTGCGAACGGCTGGGCCGTGCCATGGAGCGCCGTGGCTTTGACGTCACCCTGGCGAATTCGGTGGAGCAGGGCGCGCAGTTCGCGCGGGACCTGCAGCCCGCCTACGCTGTGGTGGATCTGCGCTTGAAGGACGGCAGCGGCCTTGAGGTGGTGCAGGCCTTACGGGATGTCCGTGAGGACGCACGCATCATTGTGCTGACGGGATACGGCAATATTGCGACGGCCGTGGCCGCAGTAAAGGTCGGCGCCACCGACTATCTGCCAAAACCCGCCGACGCGGACCAGGTGGAAGCGGCTCTGCTGGAGAGCGGAGAGGCGCTGCCACCGCCTCCGGATCTGCCGATGAGTGCCGACCGGGTGCGCTGGGAGCATATTCAGCGGGTTTACGAGCAGTGCGACCGCAATGTCTCCGAGACCGCGCGGCGGCTGCGTATGCACCGCCGGACTCTGCAGCGCATTCTGGCGAAGTACGCGCCAAGAAATTAATGGGATAGAGCTCTGTCGGCGGGTTGCCGGGAGGAGCTATTCGCTCCGTTCGGATGCCCTGTGCCGTGCCATGGCATTGCTCAGGATGCTTGCAGATTCGCCCGCCGTACGCAGGGAATCGCAGAGGCGGTCGACATGGAATCCCTGGTAGAGGCTCAGTCCCAGATCCTGACCTGTGTCGAGGGCCTCTTCCGAGCCGCAATGGCTGAGGATCACCCGTTCGGGACCGATCTCCTCGATGGCGCCTTTCAGATCCTGGCCACGGGGTGACTGCAGATGCCGGTTGAAATCCTCGTCCCATAAAAGCTTGACCATATCGAAGCCCAGCTTCTTGCGGTCGACGAAGGGCAGCGAGAGCTGCGTCGTGCCGTCCAGGCAGATGTTGTAGCCGCGGTCGCGCAGGAAATCGCGGGCGAAGAGAAAGCTGGCGACATCGGCAAAGACATCGATCAACTGAAATTCGATCACGATGCTGCGCCGGACCTGCTCGCTCAGGGTCTCGTCCAGGGCCAGAAAATCCGGCGACAGCAGGGTCGAGATGTTGAGGTTGAGGCTGTAGGACTGCCGCAGGCTCTCATCGTCGTTATGCACCAGAAAGGAAATCATCCGGCGATCGAGATGACGGGTAAAGTCCTGAAAAAGCCAGCGGTTGGCCAGAATATCGTGTCCTGGAATCAAAACCTGCTGCAGGTGATCCATGGAAAAATAGATCTCGCGGAAGACCGGTTCAGGCCGCTCGCCGGGTTCCATGAGAAAGGTCGATTGCCGCTGCATCATGCTGGAGAGATCGGCCTGTGCGATCGCGGCCGCGATGTCGCCCAACTGGCTGGGCTGCAGGGGCATCATCCGGGACGGGGGCGGTGTTGAACTCCCCGAGGGCCTGGCGGTTCGCGCACTCCGGCTATCGGACAGGCTCCGGGCAAGCGCGGCAAATTCTTCGTAATCCTGATCGAGCAGATAGAGCCTGCAAAAGCTATCTTCGCTGAAGAGATCGAGTTTGCCGGCCCCGTTCAAAACCGGATCGTTGTTGAAAAGGAACGCCAGGCGCCGGACCGCATCATCCAGCCGCTCGGCCTGCTGTGCGCTGCAGATGATCACGAGATCATCGTTTGCCAGCCTGAACAGCGCGCCGTCACCCAGTCTCAGAACCTGATCCAGAGTCTTTTGGGCGACCCGCAGATGGTGCTCGCGCCGGTTACTGGGATGGAGCAAAGAGAGGCGCGCATGCAAAGCCCGGCGTCCTGCCGGATTACGCTGCAGACGCTGGACATAATCGTGAAAAAAGGCCTCTTGGTTGGGAAGCAGGCCGGTTTCATCAGATGGCATCAGCTGGTTCGCCTCTCGTGACCGAGCTCGTCCTGAGTCTCGCTGGCCGCCAGTCTAGAGGGCGGGCTCTTGAGAAAGAGTTAACCATCCCGGATTGAAATCCGGAATTTGCTCTTATGGCGGGTGGTTGAGAAGGTATTGTATTTTAGTCGAAACACGAGTGTTCGGGCTTTTCCATAGGTTGCGGGCCGCAGCGTGAGGACGGGCCCTTTTCCCGGCCTGCAGTCGTCACACCACCTGGGAGGGTTTGGCAGGGCTCGTTGATTGAATACGGCCGGGCCCCGGAGATTGCCCGGATCCTGCGCAGTTTTGTTCCGGTGAAAAAAATGTCCGGCAGGGCCTCAAGAGCATCGCAGTTTACGAGGCCATGACCTAAAGTGCGCGCATAGTCAGTTTGTTGCACCCGGGACCGGGCTTCCGGAGCATCGTACTCAAGAAACAGGAACCCCTATGTCGTTGGTGGGAGAGAACTTGGATCTGCCGGACTTTTACGCGGCGGAATTCGCGGAACACAAAGACGTCGCGGCCGCGACGGAACGCGCGCTGATGGCGCCCTTCCAGCAACTGCTCGAGGTTTCGATCAAGGCGATCGAGGGCGGCGGCAAAATTCTTTTCTTCGGGAACGGCGGCTCGGCCTCGGACGCCCAGCATATCGCGACCGAACTCACGGTGCGCTATGTCACGGACCGCGCGCCGATCGCCGCCATTGCCCTGACCACGGATACATCGGCGCTGACTGCCATCGGCAATGATATGGGTTTCGAGGAGCTTTTCGCCCGGCAGGTCGCGGCCCTGGGCCGGCCGGGCGATGTGGCCGTCGGTATCTCGACCTCAGGCCGCAGCCGCAATGTCATCCGGGGCCTGGAAGCCGCGCGTCAGCAGGGACTGGTTGCCGCGGCTTTGTCAGGCGGAGATGGCGGTCAGCTCGCCGGGCTCGCCGATCCTCTGCTGATCGTACCTTCCAGAACCACCGCCCGCATCCAGGAGATGCACATCATGCTTGGCCAGATGCTCTGCGGTGCGCTCGAACAGTCTCTCGGTCTGGTGCAGCGCAATGGCTGAGGAGAAGACATTGAGCGCGCCGGCGGATCTGCTCGCCCTTGTCGAGCGGCTGGACGGCGCGGCGGTCATGGTCGTTGGCGACGTTATGCTCGACCGCTTTCTCTATGGTGCGGTCGACCGGGTATCGCCGGAAGCGCCGATCCCGGTTCTGCGGCTGGAGCGTGAGGTGACGATGCTGGGCGGCGCCGGCAATGTCCTGCGCAACCTCTCCGCTGTCGGTGCGAAAACGCTCTTCTTTGCAGTCGTGGGTCAGGATGCCGCGGGACAGGAGGTGCGGCAGCTGGTTGAGGGCGAAAGCGCGGACCCGGGGCTGATCCACCTTCTGGTCGACGGAGCGCGGGCGACGACGATCAAGGAGCGCTATATCGCCAACGGGCAGCAGCTTCTGCGCGCCGACCGGGAAACCTCCTTTGAAATGGCGCAGGCCACCAAAGAGAAACTCCTCGCCGAGGCTGAAGAGGCCCTTCAAAGCGTTGGCGCGCTGATCCTTTCCGACTACGGCAAGGGGGTTTTACCGGCTGATCTGATTGCGCGGCTGATTGCGCGGGCCAACGCCCTGGACTGTCCGGTCATCGTCGATCCCAAGGCTGTGGACTACGGCTGCTACCGCGGTGCCGCGCTGGTCACCCCAAATCGGCGGGAACTCGCACAAGCCTTGGGTGACGGCGTGCAGGGGGGTCAAAGCCTGCAGGGGGATGATGAAATTGTCGCAGCCTGCCGCAGCCTGACGCAAGCCGCCGGCCTCGGTGGCGTGCTGGCGACCCGAAGCGAGGAGGGGATGTCCCTGGTCCTGGCGGATGGCGATGTGACCCATCTGCCCGCGCGGGCGCGCGAGGTTTTCGATGTTTCGGGCGCCGGCGATACGGTCGTGGCGCTGCTGGGCGCCGCGCTTGCCGCGGGAATTGAACTTAAGGATGCGGCCGGCCTGGCCAACATTGCGGCGGGTATTGTGGTCGGCAAGACCGGGACGGCGGTCGCGGAGGCCCTGGAGATCCGCCAGGAAATCCATGCGTCGCGGCTCTCTCAGGCGGAGGCAAAGTTCGTCGATCATGATCTGCTGCTCGATCAGGTCGCGCGCTGGCGTCAGGCCGGTTTCAAGGTCGGTTTTACCAACGGCTGCTTCGATCTGCTGCACCCGGGCCATATCTCATTGCTGCGCCAGGCCCGGGCTGCCTGTGACCGCCTCGTTGTCGGTTTGAACAGCGATGCATCTGTTGCCCGCCTGAAGGGGCCTACGCGGCCGGTCCAGGCGGAGGCGGCGCGCGCCGTGGTGCTGGCGTCGCTGGAGGACGTCGACCGTGTTGTGGTTTTTGGCGAGGATACGCCTCTTGAGCTGATCGAAGCTCTGCGCCCGGACGTGTTGGTCAAGGGTGCCGACTATGCGGCCGATGAGGTGGTGGGCGCAAAGGAAGTGCAGGCCTACGGGGGGCAGCTGGTTTTGGCGAAACTCGAAGCCGGGCATTCGACGACAGCGACCCTTAACCGGCTTGCAGACAAGCATTGAAGCCAAATCTCGCTCTGGATGAACGTTCCGTATCAGGAATAGATCTTCTTAAGCGGGAGAAATGGATCTTAAATACGAGTATAAGGAGAGTGTATTGATCTCTAACTTCATGAAATAAAGACGGATTCATTTTCTAGTTGCTTCTACGAGAGATGAGTGGACTCTTGCTGTACACGCAAAGCGTTTTTTTCGGGAAAGTATGTTAGTCTAAAGATATTACGCTGCCTGGTAGAGTTCGTCGGTGGGGTTTCGAGTCCGTCTCTAGCATCGCAGATCATCATTAACGGCGTTGAAGTGGAATTCCTTTGTTAGTCCGCGACCGGTCATTTCATGACCGCACCACGAGGTCTCTCGGGGTGTTTGATTTTCTCATCTCCATCACATGACCGAGCGGCGAAAGAGACCGCGGCGGCCGTTGCCCGGCAGTCTGTTGTTCCACGATCATCTTGTGGCTTCGCTTCAGGCGGCACAGCGCGGAGAGTCCGGTCTCGCGGTGTTTTATTTTGCCGCCGACGGCAATTCAGCGCAGGAAATGCAGAGGATTGCGACGGATCTGGCGACCCGCTTCGCTAATCTGCGCGCGGCCTGCTGTGTCGACTACAGCGCTGTCGCGGCCATCGCCGAGGACTGTTTCGAGGCCGACGATGCGCTGGCGTTTGCCGCGCAGATTGTTGCGGCCCTGGATGAGAGCCATCGCTTTTCGGGTGCCGGTGTCGCGGTCTATCCAGATACGGCACAGGACCCGGACGGTTTGCTGAGCGCCGCAGCCAGGGCCGCGGCGAAGGCGAGCCGTCCCGACGCGAAGGACCCCGATTCCCCCCGCCTTGCGCAGGCCGATGAAACAGCACTTGGGATCGTGGCTGCCGAGGCCGGTGCGACGGCCAATCATCCCCTCATGGAGCTCGAAGACCTGGAACTGGCGCTGAAAAAGGGACAGCTCCGGCTGCACTACCAGCCGCAGATCGAAGTTTCCACCGGGCGGGTGATCGGCGTTGAGGCGCTGGTCCGTCTCGCCGGCGAGAGTGGCAACCTCGAGCTTCCGGGCAGCATCATTCCCGCGGCGGAAGCGAGCGGAACCATCACGCGCATCGGCGAATGGGTGCTTGAGACAGCCTGCGCGCAGGCGGCCGACTGGGCCAATCAGGGCCTGCCCCCGGTCCGCTGTGCGGTCAATCTCTCCCTGGCCCAGGTGCAGCATGAGTCGCAGGTCGAACGGATCGTCGAGATCATCACGGACTCCGGCGTCAGCCCCGGCCAGATCGAAATTGAGTTGACCGAGACATCCGATCCAAGTGATCCGGACGAGGTATCCCAACGCCTGAAGCCGATCCTCGATCTTGGAGTGAGTCTGGCGCTCGACGACTTGGGGACGGGCTATGCGACACTGTCGCTGCTCCGCCGGCTTCCCGTCGAGAAGGTCAAAATCGACCGGTCTTTCGTCTCAGGGCTCGGCGCGGCGCATAACCGCATGGAAGGTCTCAGAGCTATCGTGGAGATGGGCCAGGGGCTGGGCTTGACGGTCCTGGCGGAGGGCGTCGAACGGGCCGAGCAATACGACACCCTGCGCGCTCTGGGGTGCGACAGCTACCAGGGCTATTACTTCAGCCCGGCTCTGCCGGCTGCAGAGCTTGCGACGCTCATCGCAAGGAACGCATCACATTGATGTTTCGGGCGTTTTAGCCAATCAGTTTTGCCAGAAGGAAGCCAGGCACCAGCCAGGCGGTCGTGACGGCAAGGTAAAAGAAGAGATTGAGCCGCTGGGAAATGCTTCTGGAGCGACCGTTACGCTCATAGGCCCGGCGTTCCCGCCCAAGCAGGAAGATCAGGTAGAAGCGCTTGCGTCCGAAGGAGAGTGTGCGGCGGACTTCCAGGCTGTGGTGCGTTGCCACGTCCCGGTTGGAAAACATGGTTTTGATGGCCGCGCGCTGCTCGTCGGTGAAGGAATCCGCAACTTTGGGATCGATGCGTCGGAAGTAGTGCGAGAGGAAGAACTCGGCGTTATCGTTGTTCGGGCTTGAATCGGCCTTGCGCTTGTAGTCGCGCGCCGTGTTTACCGCTTGAGCTGCCGTCGTTGCTTGCACACTTGCCTCCCTGGCCCGATGCATGGAATTTCCACTTACCGACAAGGTAGCTGCCATAAGGTTTCAAAATCGTAAAGATCTCGCGCTCAGATAGCTGTGCCTGACCTTTCGAGTGACCCGCGAAGGCAATGGCCGGGGCGGTTTTTAAGGGACGTGGCGTGATTCAACGGCGTTCGATCAAATGGGGTGTCTGCGCAGCGGTTATTCTAGCAGAAGCTGTGTCTGCCCACCCCCGGCTTTCTGCGAACCTCAACAGGCCCAGGGACTGTAATCCGGAAATCGGTGGTGTTCGCGAAACGCGCGGTATAGTGTGGCAAAAGTACAAATGCCAAACAAAAAGAGAACAAAATGAGTGACGGTCAGCAAAGTCGCTGCGGCTGGGTCGGCGCTGAACAGCTTTACATCGACTACCATGACCTGGAATGGGGTGTTCCGGTTTATGACGACCGCATGCTGTTCGAGATGCTGATCCTCGAGGGAGCGCAGGCCGGATTGTCCTGGATCACCGTGCTGCGAAAACGCGAGGGCTATCGTGAGGCCTTCGACAAATTTGACCCTGAGATCATTGCCGGTTACGGACCCGACAAGATCGCCGCGCTGATGGAGAACCCGGGGATCGTGCGCAATCGCGCCAAGATCGCGGCGACCATCGGCAACGCGCGGGCCTGGTTGGAGATGATGGAAGACGGGACTGCTCAAGCTGACGGCGGCGCCTTCTCGAAATTCATCTGGTCCTTCGTCGGCGGCAAGCCGATCGTCAACCGCTGGCGGGACCTCTCCGAGGTTCCCGCCGAGACGGCTGAGTCGCAGGCTTTGTCAAAAGCCCTGAAGAAGAAGGGTTTCCGCTTTGTCGGACCAACGATCTGCTATGCTTTCATGCAGGCGACCGGAATGGTCAACGATCATACGGTGGATTGCTTCCGCTACGATCAGGTGCTCTGAAATCCTCTGGACCGGATCAAATTTAGACGGAAACACTCCGCGTTATCGTCTAAATATGTGAATCCGTTCTAAGTCTTTTAGTTGGATCACATTCACAAGCGCGATGCATCGCCTTCGGCGATTACATCTAAGCTTGATCTGATCTACGGGTTTCGAGTCCTGATCTTTGCTGTAGTGGAACTGAAACCCCGGTCGTTCACGACGACGTTCCAGATCATGCGGATGTCAGTTCCACCACGCGAGCGCCCTGCGTCTTACCTGACGCGGCTCTAGCTATTCAGTGTATAGTGTTGGATGTCGCTGGGTTGAATGGAGAGCTGGTTGGTGCTGTTTGCCACGATCGAGCGTGGGGTGTTGTTGAGGCGGTCCCATTGGGCGTGTGTCACGCCTTGTGCCACCAGTGCTTCCTTCACGTCGCGCCAGATCTGCGGTGTGATCGTGCCATTTCCGCCGATCAGTTCTGCGCAATCGCCGCGGCGGTTAATGGTGCAGGAAAAGTCATAGGGATCCCCGTGCTCCTCAAAGCTCCGGCCAACCCTTAAAACGCCCGTTACCCATTCAATCTCTGCGGTCATATCATCCTCACAACGTTTCGCTTCAATTCTTTGGCCGGACTTTCCTTTGGGATCGAACCCCCGCTAAAAGCCAAGCCGGCTATCAGGTTGCTCCGGTCTGAAATGCGCCGCTCATTTCATCACTTCGCGCTTTGACGAAACGATAGTTGGCATGAAATTCCGTTTGATCAATTCTTCAATTTTGATGACACCTAATTATCACATCGACACTAAAGGCCGGACATGGATTTAATGAATCTGTGTCATAGAACGGGAATACTGTAGAGAATCAGGTCTGAATTGACATAGTTGCGTTTATCTTTTGTCAATCATTTGCCTTGTTCCCGCCGCAATCTTCCGACGCGGAAAATTCCTGTCATTTACTTCTGCAAACGAAAAGCTGTTTAAGGTGCAGGGCAGGATTATTTGCGGCTGTACGCGGCCAGGTTCCGGTTGACGTTCACGGGGTGTGATCAGACCGATTGGGGATCCTCGATCCCCAGGCCCTCCGCTTTCACATCCTTACCCGGGAACCCCTCGAGGTGAATCGTGGTGGTTGGGAACGCAAAGCCGGTTCCGGCGCCCTCGACAATTTCCTTCACCTTCAATGCCAGGTTTTCCTTGATCACCATCCACTCGCCCCAGTTGGTGGTTTTGGTGAAGCAATAGAGCATGATGTCGATGCTGGAGTCGTTGAAGCTGTCGACATGAATCAGCGTAGTGGCGCGATTGGGGTTCGATTCAAACTCCGGCGACTCACTCAGGTAGTCTCCAATTTCCTTTACGATCCGGCGTAGCTGCTCGGCGGTCGTGTGGTACTCGACGCCGATCTTCCAGTAGATTCGGCGGTTGGTCATCTTTGAGAAGTTTGTGACCGCGTTGTCGGAGAGAAAGGAGTTCGGCACGTGTACGGGCGCCTTGTCGAAACGGCGGATCCGGGTGGATCGAAAGCCGATCGATTCCACGGTTCCCTCGACGACGCCGTCCACCTTGATCCAGTCATTCCGCCCAAAGCGCTTCTCGGCGATGATCAGAATCCCGGAGATCATGTTCTTGAACATGTCTTGCGCGCCAAGCGCCACGGCGACGCCGAAGAGCCCGAGACCGGCCAGGATCGGTCCCACCTGGATCCCCCAGATCTCCAGAATCGTAGCTGCGCCCAGAAAGATGAACAGGCCCTTGATCACCTTCACCAGCCACTCGATCATGATGGCGGTGACGACCTTATCGAGGCGATGCAGCAGGAAGCTCAGTGGATCGACCAGCTTAAACAAACCCCAGAAGATAATGAAGGCGACCAGTGAACGCTCAAAGTTGACGCCGACGGTCTGGGCAAGGCCGTCCAGCTGCAGAGACTCCAGCGCGAAGAAGATGCCGATTACGACCGGGACCAGTCTGAGTGGTCCCTCAAGCGCGTCGAGGGCTTCGTCGTCGATGGTCGTCTCCGAGCGGCGCACGAGCGCCCGCAAGCGCGTGACCACGATTTTGGTAAAGAGGCCGCGCAGGAGGATGGCGACGGTCAGGATCCCAAGTGCCGTCAGGATCTTGCTGATATCGATCCCGAGAAAACCCTGTGTCCAAACCTGAACCACCGTGTTCCAGAAGTCCGTCAGTTCCTGCATGGAAATCCCTCAATCCAAATCGTCTTCATATTGCCGGAAAGTCACGCTGTATGTTCTTGGAAAGCCCATATTTCGTGCGCGTTTTTCAGAATGCGGCGAACCTAAAGCAGGATCATCGTCGTTTCAAAGACAAAGGTGAAAGGCCCTAACCCGTGGGTTTGACGCACCAGAACTCGTACATGCGGCGGAAGAGTTCCGGGTGCTGCTGTTCAAACGCCCACCAGGCCTCGAGGTCTTGTGGGGCCCCAGGGTCCGGGTGCTTTTGACGGAAGGCGTTTTTGAGAGACCGGGGCACTTCCAGCCCGCCAAAGCGCAGGCCGAGTTCCTTCAGGGCCTCTCCGATCTCGGGGAGGGTGTAGTTGCGTTCCTGAACGTGGAACACAAGGTCGCGGACTTCACTGGCGCTATAGAAGTCCGGAGTGGCCATCAGGCTGTGCCGCCAGGTTTGATCGGCCAGCTCGGCGTCGTCGCGTATCAGGGCCTGACGGAATCTCCGGATCCCATCGGGATCTGCGGTCAGCTTTTTGTCCCGGACGTAGGCCCGGCCCGCCAGGATGTCCTGACGGCCAAGATCGCGGTAAAGACCGATGCGCATGACGCCGCCCGGTTTCAGGCGCGCAGAGAGCTTCCGCCAGCCCGCCATGGGGTCGGCCATGTGATGCAGGACACCGACGGATTCGATGATATCGAACTCGCGCTCCAGCAGGTCCAGGTCGAGGATATCGGCCTGCAGGAACGAGAGTTTCCGGGCGTTGAAGCTCTTCGTCTTGCGCATCGCATAGCCTAGGGAAGCCGTGCTGAGATCAATCGCCAGGGTTTCCTTTTGCGGCGCATAGCCGAAAGCGCAGTAAAGGGCATGCCGGCCCGTGCCGCAGCCGGCCACGAGGACGTTCTCGGGCGTATCGGCCAGGCCGGATGCAAGCTCGCCGACGGTCTCGCGCAGCTGTCGCGTCCAGCTTCCCTCGACCGGGATATCCATGGAGAGCCAGCGGGGATAGGGGTTTTCTTCGTACATGGCGGCGACGGGGGTCGAACCGGCTGCATCTATGGGCCGCAGCCGTTTCAAGTCCGCCTTGAGCGCGGCCTCCTCCTGGTCCTGACGCAGGGTAAATTCGACCACGCGGCGCAGAGGCTCCGGCAGTTTCTTGGGGTTGATCTCCAACAGCTTACCGGCAGCGGAGAGGTCTTTGAGTGGCCGGTAGAGGGCATAGAGCAAGGCCTCGCCGCCGATGCGTCCCCCCTCCGACAACTGGGTCTCGATGTCCAGTTGCAAGCGATCGAGCGTCCGGTCTTCTTCAGCGCTGGTGGCGAAAACGAATTCGTTGATGGCGCCCTGTATTGCCAGAGCCGCAAGCACGCGCTGGAGCGGCGGGGGCGGCAGTTCCGGCACCGGCCGATCCAAGAGGCAACGGCGGCGCAGGGCGGTCAGCAGTTCTTCGGCCGCCAGATCCCGGTTGATGGTCTTGGTCAGCAGTGCAATGAGTAGAGGCTCGCCCAGGGCCTTCAGGCCCGCCTTGCTGCACAGCCACTCTGCTGCGGCATCGGCGGACTCCTGTTCCATCAGCTCAAAGGCCGGCGTCAGGGCGGAATTCTGCCGGATCATCTGCGCGGCCAGGGGACCAAGAGTCGTGTGATCGGTGTCGGCGACCCCGAATGCGACCAGCAGGCCTTTCGGGGCGGGGAGCCGATTGATGGTGAGGCCCGGCGTCTTGAGGATCGAACCCAGCCGTTTGACGGCGTTGTCATGCTTGGGATTGAGTTCAAGCGCCCGGCAGCACGACACAATCGCCAGATCCAGAGCGCCAGAATCCGCAAGTGCGCAACTGAGATTGTGGTGTGCGGAGGCGTTTTTGGGTTCGCTGACAACGGCCTTTCCGAACCAGACGGCGGCCTCCCTGGGGTCGCCGCGGCGCAACGCCTGTGCGCCTTTGTCCATATGGGACTTTGTGACCGCCCGGCGGTCCTGGCGATTGGCCATTCCTTTGAAGCCCCCTTTCTAAATCTTCCTACTTAGGTGTGCCCTGGCGTCTGTTTCGCCGGGTTTTCAGCTTTGTTTGCCGCTGCGCAGCTGGTGGGCGCGGTAGTGTTGTATCAGGCCGCTGGTTGAGCTGTCGTGCAGTTCGGCAGCCGCTTCGCCCTCCTGCGGATCGAGTTCGGGCAGGATTTTGTTCGCGAGCTGTTTGCCCAGCTCAACCCCCCATTGGTCGAATGAGTTGATGTCCCAGATGACACCCTGCACGAAGATCTTATGCTCGTAGAGAGCGATCAGGCGGCCCAGGCTATAGGGCGTGAGCTTCCGGAACAGGATTGTCGTGCTGGGTTTGTTGCCCTCGAAGACGCGGTGCGGGAGAAGGCGCGCAAGGGTCTCATCCTCAAGCCCCTGCGCCTGCATCTCCGCCCTGGCCTCCTCGGCATTTCTGCCTTTCATGAGAGCCTCGGTCTGCGCGAAGACATTGGACAAGAGGATCTTATGGTGTTGCCCCAGGTCATTATGGCTCTCCAGGGGCGCGATGAAGTCGGCGGGGATTAGATGGCTCCCTTGGTGAATCAGCTGATAAAAGGCGTGCTGGCCGTTTGTGCCGGGCTCGCCCCAGACGATCGGACCGGTGCTGTAGTCCACGGCCGTGCCCGAATGGGTGACCGACTTACCGTTGCTTTCCATGTCTGCCTGCTGAAGGTAGGCGGGCAGGCGGCTGAGATATTGGTCATAGGGCAGGACCGCAAGACTTGCCGCACCCAGGAAGTTTGCATTCCAAACTCCCAGGAGGGCAAGCACGACCGGGATGTTCTCTTTCAGGGGGGCCTGCTGAAAGTGACGGTCCATGTCGTGGGCACCCGCCAGCAAGTCCTCAAAGCCATCCATGCCGACGGAGAGTGCGATGGGCAGGCCGATGGCCGACCAGAGGGAGTAGCGGCCCCCCACCCAATCCCAGAACTCGAACATATTCCGCGGATCGATCCCGAAAGCACGGACGGAGTCCGCGTTGGTCGAGACCGCGACAAAGTGCCGGGCGATATCGCTCTCCGCCGCGCCGGAACTCAGGAACCATTGGCGCGCCGAGCCGGCATTGGTCATGGTCTCCTGGGTCGTAAAGGTTTTCGAGGCGATGACGAAAAGGGTTGTCGCCGCATCCAACGGGCGCAGCGTTTCCATCAGATGGCTGGCGTCCACATTGGAAACGAAGTGAAGGCGCGGCCCGTCCCGGCCATAGGGGGTCAGGGCTTGTGTCACCATCTGCGGTCCGAGATCCGAACCGCCGATGCCGATGTTCACCACATCGGTGATGGCGTCTCCGCGATATCCCTGCCAGGTGCCGCCGCGCACTTCATCAGTGAAATTCCGCATCCGCGTCAATACCGCCTTGATATCCGGCATGACGTCCCGGCCGTCGAAAAGGACCGGTCCGCCGGAGCGGTTGCGCAGGGCGGTATGGAGAACGGCACGGTTTTCGGTCGTATTGATCCTGCTGCCCCCGAACATCGCCTGACGGGCGGCATCAAGTCCCGCGTCCTCCGCCAGCGAAATCAAGAGGGAGAGAGTCTCGCCGGTAATGCGCTGTTTGGAGACATCGACCAGAAGATCGTCGAGCCGAAGCGAGAAGTTCTCAAAGCGTGCCTCGTCTTCAGCGAAGAGATCTCTCAGGCGTACCTCGCCCATGGCCACTGCGTGATCTTTGAGGGCGGACCAGGTGGCTGATTGACTGGGCAGGGATGTTTTCAACGAAGGGGCTGACATAGCGCGCGCATTCTCTCCCGATTGGGCATTGGCAGGCTTGGGCACGGAACCATAGAGTCTCTATACCAGATCCTGGGAGTCTGGCCAGAACCATCGCGTCAAAAGACGATCCAGGGGCCCGATGGCATCCGTCAAGGCAGGATCGCAAATCGAAGTCTATGAGTTCATGACCTGGAGCAGCAAAGGGATCGGACCGAGGAAATCCTGGCGGCGAAGATCCTCGGCCGCAAGCTTCGGCCTTCCCCGCGGTCTTCTGGCAAGGTCTGTAATTAAATTACAGAATTTCTTGCATTCATCCCTAAAATCAAGCTATAGTAGCGTATCAATGTGGTAAAATTACAAAACCGTGACAGTGCTTTGGAAGCATTGAAGCTGGAAGACCCGGTTTGCGTCGGACCTCTCGCCTCAATTCTTGGGTCACGCGCCTGAGGGTGCTCGGGCAGTTGCGGTTGGTTGGAGAGCGTATGGCTCAAATTATTCCGGTCGATATTTTCGACATCGTGGTGTTCGGGGGGACCGGAGACCTTGCGCAACGCAAGCTCATACCCTCGCTCTTTCTGCGCGATCATGACGGTCAGATCCCCGATGGCAGCCGAATCCTAGGAGTTTCCAGGAGTGATCTGAGCTCGGCGGATTATGTCGCCCGGCTGCGCGCGGGGCTTGAACAGCATCTCGATCAGGACGACCTGGACGACGAGACATGGCAGCGCTTTTCCGCCCGGATCGCCCATGTCAGACTGGACGCGACCAAAGCGGAGGGCTGGGACGGCCTTGTGCAGGATCTCAAAGATGGTGAGGACCGGTCCCGTGTCTTCTATCTGGCGACCTCGCCCGATCTCTTCGGTCCGATCTGCCGCAACCTGAAGACGGCTGGTGTGGTGACCCCGAAGGCCCGGGTCGTGCTGGAGAAGCCGATCGGCCGGGATCTGGAGTCCGCCTGCCGGATCAATGACGAGGTCGGGACCGTCTTCAGCGAAGACCAGATCTTCCGCATCGACCACTATCTGGGCAAAGAAACGGTGCAGAACCTTATGGCGCTGCGCTTTGCCAACTCCCTTTTCGAGCCGCTCTGGACCAGCGCGTCCATCGATCACATCCAGATCACCGTGGCCGAGACCATCGGCGTGGGTGGCCGCAGCGGTTACTACGACCGTTCCGGCGCCTTGCGGGATATGGTGCAGAACCACCTGCTGCAGCTGCTTTGCCTGGTGGCCATGGAACCGCCGGTGCGCCTGGACAAGGACTCGGTCCGTGATGAAAAGCTGAAGGTGTTGCAAGCGCTGCGCCCCATCGCCGATAGCGACGTCGGGGTTAAAACCGTGAGCGGGCAATACCGTTCCGGAGCCGTCGACGGCCAGGCCGTGCCGGGCTATCAGGACGAGTTGAACGCCGAAGCGGATGGCGACGCGCCTGAGAGCAACACCGAGACCTTTGTCGTGATCAAGGCGGAAGTGGAAAACTGGCGGTGGGCGGGCGTTCCTTTCTATCTGCGCACGGGTAAGCGCCTGCCGAAGCGAAGCTCAGAAATCATCATTCAGTTCCGCCCGGTTCCCCATTCGATCTTCGAGCAGGGCGCGGGTGAGGTGGTTGCGAACCGTCTGGTGATCCGGCTCCAGCCGGACGAGGGCGTGACTTTGAACCTGATGACCAAAGATCCCGGCCCCGGAGGTTTGCGTCTGCGCCCGGCGCCTCTCAATCTCAGCTTTGCCGAGACCTTCAAGGTCCGCTACCCCGATGCCTACGAACGCCTCCTCATGGACGTGGTACGCGGAAACCCCACGCTCTTTATGCGGCGCGATGAGGTCGAGGCCGCTTGGTCCTGGGTCGAGCCGATCCTGGAGGGGTGGCAGCGCGGGTCCGAACGCCCGAAAGCCTACACCGCAGGAACCTGGGGACCTTCCGCCGCGATTGCGCTGATCGAGCGTGATGGACGCACCTGGCATGACGACGGCGAATAGGGTGCCTGGAGGATGATCGATAAGATGACCGAGATTCAGAATCATGTTTTCGAAAACGGGGCGCAGTTGGCGGACACCCTCGCCAACTATGTAACCGAAGCGATCAATGCCGGCATCGCGGAGCGTGGCCGCGCCAGTCTGGTTCTCTCGGGCGGCAGCACGCCCGCGCGTCTTTTTCAGCAACTGGCCAACCGCCCCATCGCCTGGGCCGATGTGACAGTCACCCTGACCGACGAGCGCTGGGTGGACGAGACTTCAGAGGACAGCAACGCGGCCATGCTGCGCCGCGAACTCCTGACCGGTGAGGCCGCCGCCGCGAGCTTCATCAGCTTGAAGACCGAGCACGCGACACCGGGCGAAGGCGAGACGGTCTGCGCCGAGCGCCTTGCGGCACTGCCGGTGCCTTATGATCTGGTGGTCCTGGGCATGGGTACGGACGGACATACGGCTTCGCTGTTTCCCGGAGACGCCAATCTTGGGCCTGCGCTCGATCCCGATACGGCGCAGCCTTGTATCGCGGCTCATCCGCCGGGCGCGGCGCAGGCGCGCATGACCCTGACCCTCCCCAGCCTGCTGTCCTGCCGGCGCCTGGTGCTGCTGATTTCCGGTGCGGAAAAACGCGCAGTACTGGAGCGGGCGCTGGAAGACGGGCCGGTCGAGGACATGCCCGTGCGCGCGCTGCTGCGCCAGGATGCCGTCCCGGTCGATATCTTTTGGGCGCCTTAGGTTGGGATGTTTGCAAGTTGTGATATTTGCGCAGCCAACGGCCGCTCTCTCTTAGGAGGTTGTGATGAACGTGAAGCTCGGTGAAGTGACGGAACGGATTGCGCTCCGCAGCCGGAGCAGCCGCGAGGATTATCTCTCCCGGATTCGTGCGGCTGGGTCCGAGGGACCCCATCGCGGTGTGCTGTCCTGTGGAAATCTGGCCCATGGTTTTGCCGCCTGCGGCGATGAAGACAAGCGCGATCTGAAGAGCGAAGAGAAAGCCAATGTGGCGATTGTATCTTCTTACAACGACATGCTGTCCGCGCATCAGCCCTTCGAGCGCTTCCCGGAGATTATCAAGGATGCCGTGCGGGACGCCGGTGGTGTCGCGCAGTTTGCGGGCGGCGTGCCGGCCATGTGTGACGGCGTCACCCAGGGGCAACCCGGGATGGAGCTCTCGCTTTTCAGCCGCGATACCATTGCCCTCTCTACCGCCGTTGCGCTGTCGCACAACATGTTCGATGCCGCCCTCTGCCTTGGGGTCTGCGATAAGATCGTCCCCGGGCTTATGATGGCGGCGCTGAGCTTCGGTCATCTGCCGACGGTCTTCGTGCCCGCCGGTCCCATGACCTCCGGCTTGCCCAATGAGGAGAAGGCGCGGGTTCGCCAACTCTACGCCGAGGGCAAGGTCGGGCGTGACGCACTGATGGAGGCGGAATCCCAATCATACCATGGCAAGGGGACCTGCACCTTCTACGGAACCGCCAACAGCAACCAGATGCTGATGGAGATCATGGGGCTGCATCTCCCCGGCTCGTCTTTCGTCAATCCCGAGACCCCGCTGCGCGATGCTTTGACCCGTGCCGCGGCCAAGCGCGCCACGGAAATTACCGCGCTGGGCAATGACTACACACCGATTGGTGAGGTCATCGACGAACGCGCGGTCGTTAACGGGATCGTCGGCCTCATGGCCACGGGCGGTTCGACCAACCACACAATTCATCTCGTGGCCATGGCCCGTTGCGCCGGTATCGAGATTACCTGGGACGACTTTGCGGACCTCTCTGCGATCGTGCCTTTGCTGACCCGGATTTATCCCAATGGCCAGGCTGACGTGAACCACTTCCATGCGGCCGGCGGTATGGCCTTTCTGATCGGCCAGCTGCTCGATGCCGGCCTGCTGCACGCCGACGTCCGGACCATCCTGGGCGACGGCGGCCTGGAGCGGTACCGGAGCGAACCCCTTCTTGAAGACGGTAACCTCCGCTGGCGCGACGGTGCCTCGGAGAGTCTCGACCCGACCGTCCTGACCACGGTCGACGCGCCTTTCAGTTCCAATGGCGGTGTGAAGCTTTTGACCGGCAATCTGGGGCGTTCGGTGATCAAGATCTCGGCGGTCAAGCCCGAGCATCGCTTCGTTGAAGCGCCTGCGCTGATCTTCACGTCGCAACAGGCTTTTCTGGACGCCTTTAAGGCGGGTGAGCTGAACCGTGATTTCGTTGCCGTGTTGCAGTTCCAGGGGCCGAAGGCCAATGGCATGCCGGAGTTGCATAAGCTGACCCCCTCCTTGGGTGTGTTACAGGATCTCGGGTATAAGGTGGCTCTGGTCACCGACGGGCGGATGTCCGGCGCCTCGGGCAAGGTGCCTGCGGCGATCCATGTCACGCCCGAATGCCTGGATGGGGGACCGTTGGCCAGGCTGCGCGATGGCGATGTCGTGCGGCTCGATGCGGAAAAGGGCGAACTGCAGGTTGAGATCGATGCTGACGTCTGGGCTGCCCGCAGCTGCGCGGAGCCGGATCTTTCGGCGCATGAGTTCGGTATGGGCCGGGATCTCTTTGCGGTCTTCCGGCAGAGTGTGAATGGTGCCGAACAGGGTGCGACGCTTCTGAAAGACCCACGGAACGAGACAGTCGCGGCAGCTTAGGGCCAGCGATGAAGAGAGTAAAAGCAAGGAGAGAGCAATGACAGGCCCAAGTCGCGCAATGGCCGATATCATGGCGATGGCACCGGTTGTGCCGGTGGTGGTGCTTGAGGATTTGAAATCGGCGATCCCTATGGCCGAAGCGCTGGTCAGCGGCGGCCTGCCGGTGATCGAAGTTACGTTGCGCACGCCGGTCGGGCTCGACGCCATCTACGAGATTTCCCGGGCTGTGCCGGGCGCCGTGGTCGGCGCGGGCACCGTCAATCGGCCGGAGCAACTAGTGGATTCCCTTGAAGCCGGGGCGAAGTTCATCGTCAGCCCCGGCGCGACCCCTTCGCTGGTCTACGCCGCGAGCTCTGCCGCCGTGCCCTACCTGCCGGGCGCGGCAACGGCGAGCGAGATGCTGGCTCTGCTGGAAGAGGGGATCTCGCACCAGAAGTTTTTCCCTGCCGAGGCGTCGGGGGGTGTTGCGTCTCTGAAATCCTTCGCGGCGCCTTTGGCCGAAGTCAAGTTCTGTCCGACCGGCGGGATCGACGCGAAGTCCGCCGAAGACTATCTGGCGCTGCCGAATGTCGTCTGTGTCGGAGGCTCGTGGGTAACTCCCTCGAAACATGTACAGGCGGGCAATTGGGATAAAATCGAAGACCTGGCCCGCGCCGCGTCGAAACTCGGGAAGTCCTAAGCCTGGGGTCCGACCCAAGATCTCACTCATGTCCTGTTCGAAAGAGGGGTGCGCGTCATGGAGGGTGACATGGAACAGCCGGTCCTGCGGCAGGCGCCCCTCGAAGAGTCCGCCAACATCATCGAAGAGATCAGGGCGCGTGGCCCGGCTTTGACACCGGCGGAGCGCAAGGTCGCCGGTGCGGTTCTCGACGATCCTGCCGCCGCCATGAAATCAAGCACCGCCGTTCTGGCCCGTAAAGCAGGGGTCAGCGACCCTACGGTCAACCGCTTTTGTCTGTCGCTGGGATGCGCGGGCTTTCCTGAATTGAAACTCCGCTTGGCGCAGAGCATTGCGCGTGGCGTGCCCTTCGTGAACCGGCATGTCTCCGCGGAGGACACGACCGAAACCTATGCCGGCAAGATCTTTGACGCCACGACCGCGGCACTGTCACGCGCGCAGGACCGGCTCGACATGGCGCAAATTGGTCAAGCGGTCGATGCGCTTGCGTCGGCGTCTAGAATTTCTTTCTTCGGGATCGGCGGTTCGGGTGCAGTGGCGGTCGACGCGCAACATAAGTTCGTCCGTCTCGACGTTCCTGCCATCGCACAGTCGGACATTGTCATGCAGCGCATGCAGTCTGCGGGTATGGATGAAGGGGACGTGGTGGTGTTCATTTCCAACACCGGCTGCACGATCTCCCTGATCGAGAACGCCCGGCTGGCCGCCAGCCGTGGCGCAAAGCTCCTGGCGCTGACAGCGGCCGGGAGCCCTCTGGCAGATGTCTGCGATATCGTCATTGGTATCGACCCTGTCGAGGATGCCGACGTTTATGTTCCCATGGCGTCGCGGATCGTCCACCTGGTGATCCTCGACATTCTTGCGACCGGAGTGATTCTTGGTCGTGGGCCCGGCTTTCATGCCAGACTGGCCCGTATTAAGGAGAGTTTGCGCTCTGGCCGCACGGATTTGGCAGAGGGACGGATGATCGAGCTCTAAAAGCGAAATTTCTATCAGCTTGAGCCCGGATCTTGATCAAGCCCGGATCTTGATCAAGCCCACGTCTTTGTCGCAGATCGTTCTTCGGAAGCTGTAGCTCTTTCACCGGCTTTTCTGGCCGTTCCAATGTATTCCTCAACCTTCTGGACCAGGCCGTGAATATCGATCGGTTTGGAAATGTAATCGTTCATGCCCGCTGCCAGGTATTCTTCGCGGTCGCCGCGGATGGCATTGGCGGTCATCGCGAGGATGGGGCAGTTTGCGACCGGCAAATCGAGCGCCCGAATGCGTTTGGTGGCTTCGACCCCGCCCATGACCGGCATGCGGATATCCATGAGAATGAGGTCATAGGGAAGCGTTTGAACGGCGCGGACCGCTTCACTTCCGTCCGCGACGGCATCTACGGCGTAGCCCGATGCTGTCAGCACTGTCATGGCCAGGCGCTGGTTGGTCGCGTTGTCTTCGACAATGAGTATGCGTTGCGCAGCGTCGCCCGGCTTGCTGCTGTCGATGAGATTCGATGCCGGTGCAGCGGGCGTGGGCAACTTGAGGCTTGCGTCGGCAGCGGGCGCGCCGGCACTAGGCTCGTCGGCCGTAAGCAGGCGCTGCATAATGCTCAGAACCTTGTCCTGGTGCACGGGCTTCGGACAGCTGGCGTCGAAGCCAAGCACCCTGGCCTGCTGATCTGTCGTCATGCCTGATGAAGACGAGAGGATCAGTTTCATCTCACGCAGCTTCGGCTCGGCACGGATCAGTTTGGCGAGGGCGAGACCGTCGGTCTCAGGCATCATGTGGTCGATGATGGCAAGCTCGAAAGCTGCGCCCCTCTCCTGTGCTTCCGACAAAAGCTTCATTGCGCTGCGGCCGTCCGATGCCAGTTCGGCGACAACTGCATGGCTCTGAAGCTGCAGCTTAAAAATGCGCCGGTTGAGAGCGTTGTCATCCACCACCAGCACTTTGCGGCCGGTGAGTTCTTCCGGAGTGGCTTCGACGACCCGTCTCGCCGTCGAATCGGCCTCACCCAGCCGGAAGGTCACCCAGAAGCTGCTGCCCTGGTCCGGTGTGCTCTCAACGCCGATCTGGCCACCCATCATCGCGGCCAGTTTCTTGCAGATCGCGAGACCGAGGCCCGAACCTTCATATTTGCGGTCGGATCCATCGTCGACCTGCACGAAACGTTTAAATATGTCATCGAGTTTTTCAGGAGGGATGCCGACCCCGGTATCGGTCACCGTGATCCGGATGTCGCGCGCGTCCTCGCGTGACTCGCCGTTCTCCGTAACTTCGATCGCAATGGCACCGCTGGGGGTAAACTTGATGGCGTTGCCGACCAGGTTAAGCAGAATTTGCCGGACCCGCCCGGCGTCACCGTTCAAACACCTGGGCAAGTTCGGGTCGATGTAGGTGCTGAGCTCCAGGCGGTTCGTATAGGCGCGCGGCCCCATGAGGTTGACCACGCTCTTAACCACGTCACGCAGGTCGAAGTCGGTTTCCTCGAGTTCCAGGGAGCCCGCCTCGATCTTGGAGATATCGAGAATATCGTTGAGCAGACCGAGCAAAGCCTCGCCCGAGGTGTAAATCGTTTCGGCGTAGTCTTTCTGCTTTTCCTCCAGGTCGGAGCGCATGAGCAGGTTCGCAAAGCCCATGATGCCGTTCATCGGCGTGCGCAGCTCGTGACTCATGACGGCAAGAAAACTGCGCTTGGCTTCCTCGGCGGCGATCGCGCGGTCGCGCTCCTGTGTGATGGCCCGTTGACTGTCGACGACCGCCTGCTCCAAAGGGGCAAAAATCACCAGCGTGTTGAAGATCAGGGCGCAAACGATCGCCAAGGCCGTTGCGAAGAGAATATAAAGGATGAGAGACGCGCCTGATGTGAGTGCATCGTCGATAATGGGTGCGATGGTGTGAAAGACAGGACTGATCTCTGCGGAGACAAGATCCTCAAGCGCGCCCGAGGCCGCGCGGCTCGCCGGGCCACTCTGATCTTCAGCCTCGACGATCACGGCGGCGAGCTCCAGGACCTCGCCGATCAGCTCTTCCAGCTCAGGCCCTTCATCGCCGACACCCTCTTCCCAGACCATTGCGAGGCTGCCCGGCATTTCCCGGCCGGTCAGATTGACATGCGAAATTTCCTCATCGAGATTTTCGAACATGCGGTGCGCGAGCAGGTCCCAGTGCGCTTCTTCTGAGTCGGTCTCGGCGTCGTCGTCGATCTCACTCACGCCGTCCGGGTCGGCGTTTCTGATTGCCGTGAAGACAATCACCAGTTCTTCAAAGGCTTGTACCAGGTCCGATTGCCGGGGTGTCGGCCCCTGCCCGGCGTCTTTCGCACCTTCGTCGCTCAGGTTAACCGTGCGCTGAACCTCGGCGCGCAGATGATGTGTCGCCTCGGTGAGCTGGCTGAAAGCCCTGGCGAAATGCGCGTCGCTCTGCAGGGAACCAACAACGGACCAGCCACCAATGATGCACAGCAGCAAAGCCGCCAGGATCGCGATTTTTGCGGTCCAGTAGCGTTTCCGGAGGTATTCTCGTGTAATCGAGCCCGGCATGTTCCAGAGCATCCTCGAGGGCAGATTTGTGTCTTGAGCGCTCCAGTTTGAGCGCAATTATGTTAAAAGACCTATAAACCCTTGCTCTGGCTGGAATTTTCTCTTTCAAGTTGTTTCGGGCCGGGTGGTCATGGCTATCTTTGAGCTTCAGTCTGCCTATGACCCATCCCTGTTGTCGCCGCCGCCTCCTTCGAGGGCAGCGCCGGTTTCCTTCCCGTGGCAAACCGGAACGATCTCGAACTCGACCAAATCCGACCATTCCGCGACCCAACGCTGCAGGAGAGTGACGTCGTCGCAGGCCATGACCTGAAAACAGCGGTCCAGATCGGCACTGACCCAGCTATCGATGAATGTCAGGCCCTCTGGCATCATGCGGCCCTTTTCCGAAAAGCGCCGGTATACCGCTTTCGCGTCCTGGTTCCGAAAGCGTTCGATGATCATGAATTGCATGGCGGCTCCCCTTAATGCGATCCGGCTACCCTAACACAGGGCTGCTGGGATTTAGCTTCTGCTTGGGCGCGCCGTTTCCGGGCCGAGACCTGCCGGTTTGTGGCTTTTTTTAACCGGCTTCGGGGTCCGGCCTCACGATCAGCGGTTCCAGCCGCTTGATGACATCGCGGGCATTGTAGGTGTGATCGTCGTTCTCCGGTAACGTCCTGCCCGGTTTGTTTTCGGAAAACACGATGATGTTGGCGATTGCCTGATAACTGGTCACGGGATGGCTGCTTACCGTCGTGTATGAATAGGAAAGACCGCCATAACCATGGCGATGACGCAGAGATCGCCCGCCGTAAAACCCGTAATAGCCGGGCGCTGCGCCAAAGCTGTTGTAATAGTTTGTGGTGGATTCCAGATCCTGGTCGACCATCCGAAAGTGATCGTATCCGCGCTGCAGGGTGAGTTCCGCAGCCCGATAAAGCAGATAGGTCTCGACTGTCTCGCGGGGGGTCAGGGAATTGCCGGAAAACGAGACCCGAAAGCGGTCTTTTTCCGTTTGAAGTTCACTGTATCCCTTGCCGTCCACTGCAGGACCATAGGGAGTCGCTGTGCTGCAGCCTGCAAGCAAAAGGCCGCTCGCGACAAACACCACGAGCATCTTGAGGATGCGTGACCTGCTTTTTCTCCGGTGCGACCCTGTATGAAGGTAACCTTGCTGAAGCACTTTCTGTACCCCCGTCTCATCCTTAAGTGATGGCGGCAAGTTGAGTCTTCAAGCGCGTGGCTGCTCAGGTTTCGGGAACCGTGAGTAGCTTAAGCCTTTGAAAGCCGGCCTCGCGCAGCTGCTGCATCAGTTTTACGACGCGATTGGCCGGCGTTCCGCCATCTGTTTTCAGGCGAAGATTCGGCCTTGCGGAGTCTGTTTGGGCTTTGAGACGTTGGGTAGCGGCTTCAATGACGCCTTCCTCGGACATCTCGACGCCATCCAGTGCGAAACGTCCGTCGGCCGAGACCAGGATGAGCATGTCCTGTGGACTGTTCTGGCCTTCACTTTGGGATTTCGGCGGATCAATGGCGAAGGGGTCACCCGCCGCCAGGTGGCCGGCCAGCATGAAAAATATCAGCAGCAGAAACACGACGTTGATCAGGGGCAGAACGCCGTCGTCGCTGTTTCTCGATCTTCCGCTGTGTTGCCGAAACTGCATTTAGTCTTGCTGTCCCTTTTCAGTTTGCGGAAGGCGCGATGAGTGAGAGGTCGGTGACCCCGGCGGCGGAAAGACTGTCGAGCAGTGTGACCGTTTCCTGCATCACGACGCCATCGGCCGGTCTGACAAGAATTCGCTGTTCCGGGTCTTTCGCGAGCAATTCGCGGACCCGCAGGATCAGCGCTTCAGGAGAAAGCGCTTCTCCGGAGAGCCTCAGGCCATCTGGGCGGATGTCGATCAGCAGCGAGCCTTCCAGGCGCTCGCCGCCTTGGTTCGTTCCGGGCGTGTTGAGTTCGATGGAGCGCCAGTCGAGGAATGACGATGCCAGCATGAAGAACACCAGCAGGATAAAGACGACATCGATCAGGGGCGTCAGGCTGATGAGCTGGCGCCGCCGTGGCCTGCGCGCCAGGCGATTACTCGCCGGCGGCGATGGCGCGTATGCCTGCAGGCGCATTGGCGTTGTCCTGTTGATCATGGTCGGCCGGATTGTCGGCCGGACTGCCCGCCAGACTTCCGGCGAGGCTTTCCGTAAAGACCTGGGTGATGGCATCTTCCATGGCGTGGGCTGTTCGTTCGACCCGCCGCTCGAGCCAGTTCAGGATCGCGACGACCGGGATCGCGACGGCGAGGCCCGCCGCCGTCGTCAGCAGGGCCGCCCAGATTCCCCCTGAGAGAATTGCGGGATTAACCTGGTTTCCGGCCTGTTCAAGCTGACGGAAAGCCTCGATCATGCCCAGGACCGTCCCGAAGAGACCCAGAAGAGGCGCCAGACTGGCGATGACTTCCAGCGGCCTGAAGCCGACACGCAAGTCTTCAAGCAGACTGCTGCCATGACGCATCACCTCTTCGCGGACTTTCTGCTCGGCCAGATCGCCGCGGCTTTGACCCTGGATCGCGAGGGAGACGACCTGCGAAAGTGGGCTGCGGGCGTTTTGGAGAGACTGCAGGGCTTCGCGGATCCGGCCTTGCCGATAGAGGGCGACGGCCTGCAAGCCTTGGCGGCGTTCGCCGATCCGGGTGCTCTGAAATTGCCAGAGTTTCAAGAGAACGATTGCAAAGGCGAACACGGACATCGCGATCAGGATCATCACGACCGGGCCGCCGGCCTCGAGGTAGGTCAGCAAATCTTCGAAACGTCCGGCATCGCTGAGCGCGTTCTCTGGGAGGTCGCCGGCCGCTCCAGGCGCGGTTTCCGTCTGCTCGTCCATAATTTAGCTAAGCCTCTGTAAAAGTCTTTTTCGCGGGTTGTGAAGGTTATTTGATAAAGGGCACCGCGCCGCGGGCGGTTGTCGAGATCATGGCCAGACAGTCGCTGCGCGCGCCATCGCCGTCGTCGCAGGCCGTGAGCCTATTCAGCAAAACGCGGCCGATGGCACCGCAAGGCAACCTCGCGATATCGAAAACTTTCAAACTGGTCTTGTCCTTCGGCAAGGGGGCAGCCTCCACGGCAAGCCGCTTGGCCACCACACCCTCGCTGTCGAACAGAACCAAATCGAGTTTCAGGCTCTTGAAGGAGGCTGGGCTCCGGTTCTCCAGCAGCAGGTAAGCCCGGCAGGCATTCTCCGATGCTTCAAGCTTATTCAGCTCGATTTTGATCTCTGGTGCAGTCTCCGGTGCAGTCTCCGGTGCAGTCTTCGGCTGGGTCTCTTGCGCAGTGCCTGGCGCACTCTCCGATCTGGCGGACGACCAGGGCGTCAATGCGATGACGACAGCGGCCAGGAGAACGAACCCTATCGCGGAACGCGTCACGATCATTGCTGTTGAAGCACTTCTCTTTTCCATACGCTGATCTATCGCATATATGCGAGTGATTCTCAATCGCGAAATAAACCGAATCGAAAGCAGTGCCGCGATACAAATTATCGCGAGCTTTTGCCAATTTCGGCGCAAGGACATGTATAAGTTTTCACGACCTGATAGTCTCCAACGTCGCGGAAATAGTATCCAAGAGAAATTTATTCGAAATGACTGGTGCTTTGACGAAAGTCCGAAAGATTGATTTGCGTTCTTTAGTGGCGGCATTTGCGCTTTTCGCGAGTGTCTTTGTTTTCGTCAGCACCGGGAGCGCAGTCCAGGCGCAAACCGGCAATCAAACCACTGCCGAGAAGCAGGCCGAGGCGGAAGCTCTGATTTCCCGTTTGTCGGATAAAGAGGTGCGCGAGCTGCTCGTTGGGCGTCTGGCGGAAGCCGAGGCCAAAGAGGCCCGGGGGCGGGAGGAGTTCAATCCCGCGGTCATTATCTACCGCCTGCAGCGCGACATGGGCCTGATCAGTGAAGAGGTGCAGCATATCTTCGCGGCTGTCGTCGATCTGCCTGCGATTTTTCCCGCTGCGTGGGCGCAGTTCAGCGCCGACCGGAAGGACGGCGGACTGATTTGGTTTTTCGCCACCATGGCGATCGCCTTCGGTTTGGGTTTTTTGGCGGAAAGCGCCCTTCGGCCGGTTCTCATGACCCGTTCCGGTCAAGGGCCGCAGGAGCCGGTCGAGAGCACCCGCAGGAAAGTTCTGACCCTTGGCGGAGTTCTTCTCAAGCGCCTGCTTTTGCTCGGTGTTTTCGTCGGTGTGGCGACGGCGGTCTTCGTGCTCTTTTTTGACACCACGCAAAAGGACCGGATCGCGTTTTTCTTTTACCTGACGGCGACGGGTGTGTTCCGCGCCAGCATCGCGATGTCGCAGGCCTTCCACGCACCCAAACGCGGGAACCTGCGGCTGCCTCTTTATGACGATGGCGAAGCCGCCTACATGCACCGAACCTTCCTGATCACGGTCGGGTTCGGCGCCTTCGCGTTCTTCACCTGCGCGCTGTTCGGGACCTTGGGAATCCTCGGCTATGTGCATGAGCTCTTTTTGATCCTGGTGGGAACCACGACGGTTTCCCTGCTGATCTATACGATCGTCTCGGGCCGCGACCTGATCCGCAAAGACATCCAAAGCGGCGCTCCGCTGGAGAGTCCGCGCGCCCGCTTCGCTCGTGCATGGCCGTGGATTTTTGCTGTCTTTACCGGGTTTCTCTGGACCGGCATCGTGGTGCGGGAGCTTCTGTACGACTTTGTGCCGTACGGGGCCGCGCTCTTCACCATCGGTCTCTTCGCCGTCATTCCGAGCCTGGACGCCCTCTTTTACCGGGATGCAGTGCGTTTCGAAGCCGCCGCCGACGATGTGCGCGCTGCGCTGGCCAGAGCCGGCCGGCTTACGCTGCTCGTCGTGGTGACGGTTTCGCTTGCTTCGGCGTGGCGTATCAATCCCCTGACCATGAGCGATGGCGGTTACGCCACGCTCTTTGCGGAAGCGGCGATGCAGGTGGCGGCAACCCTGCTCGTAGCCTATGGCATCTGGCAGGCGGTACGGATCTATATCGACCGTAAGATTGCCGAAGAAGACGCCGAGTTTGCCGCTCAGGGTCATGACCCCGGAGAAGCCGAGATCGGCGGAACCGGAATGTCGCGCATGCGCACCCTCTTTCCGCTTTTCAAGCGTTCGGTGCAGATGGTCCTGGGGATCATTGTCATCATGATCGTGTTGTCGTCTCTCGGCGTCGATATTGCACCGATCCTGGCGGGGGCCGGCGTGGTTGGCCTGGCCATCGGTTTCGGGTCACAGACCCTGGTGCGCGACATCGTCTCTGGGGCTTTCTTCCTGATTGACGACGCCTTTCGTCTGGGCGAGTACATCGACGTTGGCTCGGTGCAGGGGACCGTGGAAAAAATCTCCCTGCGCTCCTTCCGCCTGCGGCATCATCGGGGTGCGATCCATACCGTGCCCTTCGGAACCATCGACACCCTGACCAACTACTCGCGCGATTGGGTGATCATGAAGCTCAAGTTCCGGGTGCCTTTCGACACCGACGTGCGCGCGATCAAAAAGTTGTTCAAGAAGATCGGTGCCGAGTTGCTTGAGCATCCGGAAATCGGAGAGGACTTCCTGCAGCCCTTCAAGTCTCAGGGTGTCTTTGAGGTCGACGACTACGGCCTGGTGATTCGCGCCAAATTCACCGCCAAACCCGGGCGTCAATTCATGATCCGCAAGGAGGCCTACATTGCCGTTCAGGAGGCCTTTGCCGCCAACGGGATTGAGTTCGCGCGTCCGGAAATCAAAGTCACCGTCGAGGACGAACAGGATGATGACGACGACATTCCCGCGACCACGCGCGAGAAGGTCAAGGCTGCCGCGGCTGGCGGCGGCACGCGTCTTATCAGTCATACCGCCGCCGATGCCGCAGAGAATGTGTAAGGCTTGGCCTTCGCGACGCTGCCGTCCATTGGACCATGCAACGAACAACAATGATCTCGCATTGCCACCTGGAGGAGTGTGGCGCACCACGCGTTCGACCTCCTCGCCATCTCGCGCTCAATCCGCCCATGGAAAAGACCTGTCGCGCTCTGCGCGCAGCTGCAGAAGCTATTGATGTGTTGAGAAACACCCCAATTCCACATCGGAACGCAGAGATGAAAAAGCAACTAAAAGACGAAAAAATATAATCAAAAACCTCTTAACAAAATACCCCGTTAAGCAATTTTTCACTCACGTAAGGTTGAATGACCCTGGGGTAATTGCAGGCGCGGTCAAGCTGGCCGCACTGCGGTATCCATCGGTTGGCGGCAATCCATCGGCGTCGCGACTCTTCTTGGATAACGTCACGTGGGGATTTGGGCTTATGCAACAATTGAAAAGGTGTTTCACCGCCGGCGTGACCCTGGCGGGTTTCATGGCGATTGCAAACATCGCGGACGCTTCTGTTGGCCGCGACGCAAAGTGCCTTTTCGTATCGTCCTACCACCAGGGCTACGCCTGGTCCGACGGGGTCGAGCGGGGCTTGCGCGCGGCGCTTGAGGGCCGTTGCGATCTCCGGCAGTTCGACATGGACACCAAGCGTCTGAAATCCGAAGCGGAAAAGCAGCGCAAAGCCCTTGAAGCCAAGGCGGTGATCGAATCCTGGAACCCTGACATCGTCATAACCGCCGACGACAACGCCGCCAAGTATCTGATCCAGCGCTACTACCGGGATGCCGAGATGCCTTTCGTCTTCAGCGGTGTCAATTGGACCGTGGAGGCTTACGGATTTCCCTACAGCAATGTGACCGGCATGATCGAGATCGCCCCGATCGAGCCCATGTTCGACCGGGCCGAAGAAGTGTCGCCCGGCATCCGGCGCGCTTTCTACATCGGTGCGGACACCTTGACGGAGGAAAAAAACCTCAAACGCTTTCAGGAAGCGACCAAACGCCGTGGCATCCAGCTTGAGTTCGCCTTAGCGGGAACCATGAAGGACTGGATGGCCGCTTACCGCGAGGCCCAGGCTCATGATCTGATCATCATGGGAAGCAACGCCGGGATCAACGACTGGGATGTCGAACAAGTGCGGTCGTTCGTGGGCACCACAGCGAAACGCCTGAGCGTTACCAATCACTATTGGATGATGCCCTACACGATGGTTGGCATTACCAAGGTTGCCGAGGAGCACGGCGAGTGGGCCGGCCAAACGGCTCTTAGGATCCTCGGTGGAATGACGCCCGGCGAAATTCCGATCGTTGCCAACAGCCGCCGGGACATCTGGATCAATCCGGAGGTTCTCTCCGCTGCCGACATCAGCTTGCCGCGCGGTCTGATGCGAAAAGCCAAGCGAGTCACCGGATTTGCCTCAAAGTCTTAACGATCGCCTCTTTAAGACCTGGGAAGTTTCCTGTCTGGTCCTGCTGGTCGGCGCCACTTGCGCTGCCCTGAGCAGTCTGGCCATCAAGACCGATCTCGGAGATGCAAAAGAAATCTTCACGCAGCAGGCCTACACCTTCGAGCGTGAGGTCGCGCATCGCTTCGCCAGTGCAGATGCGGTCCTCACCACCCTGGTGGAGTTGCATCATGCCAGCGATGACCTCGCAGAGCATGAATTCGCCGCTTTGTCCCGGGAGCTGCTGAGGGCTTATCCCCACATTCAGACGATCGCAAAGCTGTCGCTCCTGCGCCGGGACGACCGTCAGTCTCTGGAAGAGACCATGCGCGCCGGCGGCTTTCCGCAGTTTCAGCTGACCGAGCGTACGGCCGAGGGTGAGATTGTCGGGGCGTCGGAACGAGATACAGCGATGCCGATTCTCTCGCTCGAGCCCTTCACGCCCGAATTCGCCCAACTGGTCGGTTTCGATGCTATGTCTGATGCCGCGCTCGCACCCGCAATCAGACGGGCGATCGATTCCGGGCGGGTTATGAGTTCCGAAGTGGTTGAGATCCCGCATGTCGGGCGTGGCTTCTTTGCTTTCAAGGCGATCTACTTCGGTTATAGCTCCCCGAACTCGGTCGAAGCCCGCCGGGCGCAAGTCAGTGGCCTGGTGGCGTTGTTCCTGGGTGCAGATCGCTTTTTTGATGATAGCTATCGCCACTTCGACCGTTTTGCGGTCCGCAGCTTCTACGACCACGACGACAACACCCTGAACAACGGTTACATCTATCGACAGGACAGGATGCGATCTGTCGCAGGACCAATCCTGTTCGAGCCTTTTTCTCTTGAGCTGCCGCTTTTCGCGCAAGGCAAAACCTTCGTCCTCGAGGTCGCGGCGCGCCCGGGGCTGGAGGTGGTGCGCGGCTGGTTTGTGGGCATTTTCGTCGTCTTGCCGGCGCTGGCAGGAACCTTCCTGATCCTGGCGCTTGCGAACCACCGCCGTCGTCAGCGGCAAGCACGCATAGACGAGAAGAAGCTGCGTCAGAACAAGGAGAGGTTCAGGGACTTTGCGGAGATTGCATCCGACTGGTTCTGGGCCACGGACGAACAACTGCGGTTTTCCTATCTGTCCAATCAGTTGATTGAGGCGACCGGCTTGCAGCCGAAGGAAATTCTTGGAAAAACCCGCAAAGATCTGACCAGGTTTAAATCCAACGATGTGAAATGGCTCCAACACCTCACGGATCTGGAGTTGCGGCGGCCGTTCCGGGATTTCCGTTACGAGTACCTAAACCCGCAGGGGAAATCCCTCTGGCTTTCGATCAGCGGGAAACCCGTCTTCAGTGACGAGGACGAGTTCCTTGGATACCGCGGCACCGGCACGAACATCACTGCCGAGGTTCAGGCGGAAACGGAGCTGCGTAAAGCAAAAGAAGAGGCTGAAATCGCCAGCCGGAGCAAGTCAACATTCCTGGCGAATATGAGTCATGAACTCAGAACGCCTCTGAACGCGATCATTGGATTTTCAGATCTCATGAAGCGCGGCGTTTCCGGCAAAATCGAGAACCCGAGGCACCAGGAATACGTCGACGACATTTACGGCGCCGGCGAACACCTCCTGTCGATCATCAATGAAATTCTCGATCTCGCCAAGGTCGAGGCCGGTAACTCACCCCTGGGCGAAGACGAGATCGACGTATCCGAGGTCGTTCAGACGGTTTGTTCGCTTCTTGCCGAGCGTGCGCACGAAAGCCAGGTGCACCTGGAAATCGCGCCGATGGCTGATCTCCCTTATTTGTGGGCCGACGCTCGTAAGCTGAGGCAGATCCTGCTCAATCTCTTGTCGAACGCGCTCAAATTTACACCGCCGGAGGGAACGGTCACCGTAAAGGTATCGTGCGATGCTTCGGCGGGCTACATCTTCCATGTCGAGGACACAGGTATTGGCATCGCGCCCGCCGACATTCCCAAAGCGCTTGCAGCCTTCCAGCAGATCGACAGCGCGTTGAACCGTAAATACGAGGGCACCGGTCTCGGCTTGCCCCTGGCGAAGGCCTTTGTCGAGCAGCATGGCGGATCACTTGCCTTGAAGAGCGCCGTGAGCCAGGGCACCTCTGCGATCGTCGTCTTTCCACCTGCGCGCATTCGCAAGCGCCCGGTCGGCGATCCCCTGTCCAAGGTTTCTTCAAAAAAGTCAGCCTAGTGCCTCTTGAGACTTGGCATGCCGCCGGGGTTGCTCGGCGATAGAGCGAGATCACGAGCGCGGGGGACCAGCCCGCCAAAAATCTCTGCAATTGGATCTGCGATCGCAGACAAGCTCTCTAAGGCTCTCAAATTAAAGAGAATAGAGAGCGGCTCAAGTTTTTCACCTCTTCGGGGCATCCGCTCACGCTCCGAGCGGGTTGAAACCCGCCGTTGTCAATCCCAGCATTATTGAGCAGACTGGAGGTCTTCTTCTACTTTTGTGTGTATGCGTATATTATGTTGATCGGCTCGGCGACCGAAAACGGAAAATCATGTCAGGGGTGATGCGAAGCGGCGCGAAAGCTGTTTCTGGGGCTCCCGCAGTGTTGAATAGGCCTATTACCGCGCCCTCGGCGTGGCGGTCCGATGCACTCACCGCAGATGACTGGATCCTGAAGATTCCCCCTAAGGCACTCGCGGAACTGGATGAATTAGCAGGAAAGCTCGCGAGTTATGAGGGGTCCGTTGAAGATTTGAGCGCTACTGATTACGCGCTCGAAGCTGTGAGGGAGCTGATGGCGGCCGTCGACGACAGGCTTCACCATGGCATTGGTTTCGTTGTGCTGGACCGTCTCCCCGCCGAGCGTTGGGGGATAGCCGCAGCCAAGGCCATAGGCTGGATGCTCACTTCTCTACTCGGTCCGGTAGTCGAACAAAAGGCCGATGGGACACGGCTTTACGAGGTCAAGGACTCGGGGGCCAAGTTGGGTTACGGCGTCCGCCGCTCGGTTACAAACCTGGATCAGGACTTCCATACGGACGGCGGCTGGCTCGCCCAGGCACCGGCGATCGTTACACTTGTCTGCCTTCGTCCGGCCAGCGCGGGCGGCCTCAGCCGGGTAGCAAGCCTGGCCAGGGCGCACAATGAACTACGGAAGCGCCACCCGAATTTGCTGGAGCGGCTGTATCAGCCTTTCTGGTGGGACCGTCAGGCCGAACATGCGCCGGGAGAGTGCAAGAGCAGCCGGCATCCTGTCTTTAGCCTGTGCGACGGACAACTGACCGTGCGTCACTACGCGGACTATGTGCACAAAGGCTATGCGTTGCTGGGCGAAAGCCTCGATGATGACGGAGCCGCCGCGCTCGACGCGATGAAAGCGATTGTTGCCGCGCCTGGAAACCAGATCGAATTTCAACTGGAACCCGGGCAGATCGAATACGTCAACAACCATCTGCTGGCCCATGCGCGAACCGCGTTTGAGGATGGCGCGACGCAAGGCGGACGCTATCTTTTGCGCCTCTGGAACCGCCGTGAGGGCGGTATTGAGCTCGAGCCGCAACAGGGTGTCTTAGACGAGGCGGAAGCCGTGCCAGCGTCACGGATCGCGGAAGACCTGGGGGCTGGCGACTAGGTGCTCGCCCTGGAGAATCTCGAGACCGGACCGCTGGTCTATGCGGCCGTCGTGCTGTTCCTGGCATATCTGGTGCGGGGCATCGCGGGCTTCGGTTCGGGACTCATTGCCGTACCCCTCTTGGCGCAGGTCTTCCCCGTACAGGAAGTTGTTCCGGTCGTCGTCTTCCTGGACTACGTTGGGTCTGCAAGCCAGGGCCTGAAGAACCGGCGGGCGATTGCCTGGGGTGAACAGCTGCAGCTGATTCCCTTTAGTCTTTTAGGTGTTGCCGCAGGTCTGGCGCTCCTCTCCATGGCAAAGGAAGCACTGCTCGCGCAGGCGCTCGGTGTCTTTGTGATGATCTATGCGGTGTATCAGCTCCTGCCCCTTCCCACTCTGCGCGGGTCGCGCATCTACGCGGCGCCCTTCGGTTTTCTGGGTGGGTTTGTTGGCACGATCTTTGGAACCGGCGGCCCCTTTTATGTCATCTATCTTGGTTTGCGTGCGCTGGACAAAGTTTCCTTCCGCGCGACCTTTGCCTTCAACTTCCTGATCGATGGCGCGATCCGCCTCGGGGCTTTCGGCATCTTTGGGCTTTTCCAGGGCGGCGTGCTGCTGGGGTCGATCGCGGCGCTTCCGATCGTTGGACTGGGTCTTTGGCTGGGCGGAAAGGTACACACGGAATTGAGTCAGCAGGCTTATGTGCGGATCATCAGCGCAGTGGTCTTTGTCAGCGGTATTGCGCTGCTGTTTAAGATGTAGGTTGGCGATAACATGACCCGCACGGTTCGAGCCGGTCTTTGGTTCACACTACTCTCCCTTCTCCTGGCCGGTTGTGCTGCCAGTAGTAGCCGCTTTATCGCGATCCCGCCGACGGTCGTACCTGATCCTTTGCATCGCTCCGACTCGCGCTTGATTCAAAACCCGCCGACCGAAATCCTCTCTCAGTTCACGCTGAACGCAAAGGGCTACATCGTCGACGGGCCGCGATCCCGACCCGGCGAACCGGTCGACCATACAGCGCTGATGACCAACGATGCGATTGCGGAGAGTTTCGCGAAAGTCGCTCTCGGCAGCAGCGAAGGGAGCTTCCTCGAATTCACGCATCCCGATGGGACGGAGTTTAGGGACTCGCTGAAGGGCAAAGTCACGAAATACCGGCGCGATCTTGGCCAAGTGATCCTGTACCGCGGAGGTATCATTACTGCGCGGCTGTACGAAGCCCTTGATCGATCAGTGAAACTGATATCTGAGAATACGGGCCTAAGTATCTCGATGCAGGGCGGAAGAGCGTTTGAAGAGACCCTTGGATTCAGTTTTGTGAAAGACCAGCGGGACATGGCGTCGCTGGCAAGTTTTATCCGTGACCTCGCAAAGGAGGAGGTCCCTGACTCCGACAGGCATCAGGCTATATTGACTCTTGCCAACACGCTCGAATTCTTTGTTACAGAAGACCTCGCCTCATGTTTCGGTCTTGCCGGCGCGGATGACAGCGGCGCTCTCGGAAGCGCGTTTATCGTCTTCTACTTGAGCATCTCGGAAAAGCAGTTGGAGTCTTGTGCGTATGAAGAGACAATCCAGTCCATGGGCTTGTTTAACGACGACAACTCTCTGTTCAACACCATGTTCACAGACGCGTTCAAAGAATACCTTTTTCCAACGGAACTCGACTGGATGATGCTCCGGATCCTTTACGACGAGCGGATTAAAACCGGCATGACCCAGGAGGAGGCTATGCCGATCGTCCGGGAAATCCTCACGGAGAGCCGACCGCACGGAGATCTCTGAAGTCTGAACTCCGGTTCGAACTATTTTTCAAAATGACCTATGACAAGGCGCCTTCGCAGACCTTTGCGACTTCCAAAAGGCTATGATCGAAGCCGCCGGGTGCCGTGAGCATGACCCCGATCGTCTCCGCTCCCGATTTGAAGGGCAGTGAGATGCTGCAACCATTTAAAACATTGCCAAGCGTGGGGTTCCGCAGGGTCAGCAGGTTCAGCCGGTAGTAGTCATCGTCGTCGTCAAAGGCCGAGAGTTCCGGCGCCAGGATCGGCGTTGTCGGCAGCAGCAGAGCCCGGTTTCCCACTTCCTGTTGGTACGCGTCGATGAAGGCATCGCGCGCATTGAGCGTCTTGCGGTAAGACAGTGCGTCAACGCCCTCGGCCCGTTGCAGGCGGCTCAGGACGCGGGGGTCGAAGAGCTCCGGTGCGCTGTTGTAAAAGGCGTCGTACTCCGTGCGCGACTCAATCGCAGCGAACTGCCAGACCGGAATTTCTTTGTATCGTTCCAGGCAGGCGAGGTTCTTCACTACGACCGCGTAGCCCGCGTCAGAGATTTTGGATACGGCCTGTTCGAAGGCTTTCGCGACCACCGGATCGAGGTCGTCCAAACCAAAGTTCACCGGCATGATAAATTCCGGCTGCAGGTCTTTTGATTTGGCGGTCTCTCCGCCGGTCATGACGCGGTAGGCGATCTCACAGGCTTCCACGCTCCGCGCCATGGGGCCGACGCTGTCCAGACTCTGCGACAAGGCTTTGCAGCCGCGCCGCGACACGCTGTCCTGGGTCGGCTTAAAGCCCACGATGCCGTTAAAGGCCGCCGGTATGCGCAGCGATCCGCCCGTGTCGGTGCCGATTGTGATGTCGGCAATGCCCAGAGCGACCGAGACCGCGCCGCCCGACGTGGAGCCGCCTGGAATGCGTCCGCTGACCAGGGCATTGTCCGGCGTGCCGAAATGCGGATTTATGCCGAGCCCTGAATAGGCCAGCTCCGTCATGTTGGTATGTCCGATCAGAATAGCCCCGGCATCGCGCAGCAACTGAATAGGCGGCGCGTCGGATGTTGCCGGCGGTTGATCTGCGAGAATCCTGCTGCCCGCCCGCGTGACAAACCCCTCGATGTCGAAGAGATCCTTGACCGAGACCAGGGCGCCGCAAAGCGGAGCCCCCGACGTCTCCTTCACGTTGGAAACCTGATCTCGTGCCTGGTCGAAAAAGGTCTCCGTGAAGACCGAGCGTAGCTCGGGCGCTTCCGAATTCACCCGCTCGATGACTTCAGCCAGGCGGATTTCCGCGGTTTCCGGGGACCAGGGTTTTTGATACGCCATTACCTTCTCACTACTCAATATAGCCTTGAGCCACCTCGACGGCGAGATCCGCTGCCCGGGCGCAAAGCGCGTTTCTGGGATCACCGATGTAAGACGCGGTGAAATGAAGCGGTGTCAGTTTCCAGCCGGGATCGAATTCGACAATACGTCCCTGCTTGACCATCTCCCGGCCCAATTGTTGAGGGAAGACACCCACGCCAATCCCTGATGCGACCATCTCAAGACCCGCGAAGATCGAACTTGAGGGAAAGATCTGGGTATTGTCGCCGTAGCGGTCCGTCAGTTGCCGCCGCAGTTCGCGGTAAGGGCGCGAATTGCGATTATAGGAGACGACCGGCGTGGTTTTCAGATCCGGTTCTTCACGCTGCGTGGCGCGGAACCAGGAGAGTTCGACCGGCGGCAGATCGATGTTATCGACCGTAAACTCCGAGACCGGCCCCATCAGAATCGCGAAATCGAGCGACCGCTCCAGCAGTTGCTGCCGCAGATTGACAGTGACGTCGACGGAGACCTCGACGTTGATTTGCGGGAACTTTGCATAGAGTTCGGAGAGAAAAACCGGCAGCCAGAGCTGGACAATGGTTTCGGCAACTCCGATCCGCAGGAGGCTGTTCACGCTCTCGGCGGGCACCACGTCGGCTTTGATCCGTTCGATCAGATCGGCGATCTTCTCGGCATAATCCCGCAGCAGAACACCCTGCTTGGTCAGTGTCACGCCGCGCTGGGCGCGCTCGAAGAGTGTGGTGCCGAGGGATTCCTCCAGCGCCGCGATGCGGGCCGAGACCGCGGGCTGCGAGATATTCATCTCCTGGGACGCCCGCCGGACGCCGCCGAGCCGGGACACCCAGAGGAATGTCTTGAGCTGATCCAATGTCATGTTTGCCCGCCCGCGCAAGCGATCACTTAAAGTGATAGGAATGTCCGAATTTACGCGGGTTGAATCAATCACTTTATCATCGCTTTCCCGGAGTGAGACTCAAAGCTCCATAAAACTGGTGGGATGTTTTAGAAGAAGCTCGGCCCCGCTCTCCCGGATCACGATCATCTCGCCGATCGCCGCGCCGCCTCTCTCCGGGAAGAAAAAGTTCGGATGCAGCTCCATCAGCATGCCCGGCTGAAGCGTTAAGTCAGGCTGCGTCTGATTGTCGGCTGGCCCGGAAGGTCCGGAGGCCGCTGCGGCTCCAAAGGATTGGGGAAAGCAATCGGTGACGAAGGGGTCTTCGTAGGACATGCCCAAGCCATGGCCATAGCGAAAGCCGCTCAGCTTGGATCTCTCTTCAGCGCTTGTATGCCGACACAACACCTGGTCTATTGCGGCCGTGCAGCCGGACAAGGCCTGGCCGGGCGTCAAGGTTGCTAAGCCCGCCGCCAGCATTTCAGAGGCCACCCACCACATTTTCTTATGATGTTCAGGCGCCGGTCCCACGGAGCCCATGCGAATACCGTGCGCCCAGTGACCCGCGACCGTCAGCGCGATCCCAAACAAAACCTGATCTCCAGGCTGTGGAACATGCAAAGTCTCTTCTGGCCAATAGCGGGGGTGATCGGCGGCCGGTTTTGCGGTCAGCCAGGTCCGGCAGTAGTCGGCACCCAGCCCGCGCGCTTTGGTCTCCAGGGCAAGTTGGATCTGCCAGCAGGGTGTCCCTTTCGATATCTCTGTCTTGAGCGCACCGAAAAGTTCGTCGCAGATCTTTGCTCCGGTCGTGTGAAGCTGCAGCGCTTCATCGTCCTTGATGAGCTGCATCTCGCCGAGCGACCGGTCAATGCTTTCTTGCCGAAAACCCTTGAGCGCTGGGGCGAGCAATCGGTAGAGCGAGAGCGGCATTTCGTCGAAGCCAATCGTTCCGACGTTCTTCACGGCGGATGATCGTTCTTCAACAATGGCAACCCACTCGGAGGGACGCAGCTCGAGGATCTCGATACCCTGAAGCCGCTCCCGTGCAATTGGCACCAAAAAAGGACTGCTAATAAAAAACATCGTGTCCCTGTTACTTATGAATAAAAGTGATGTCGCTTCGTGACTGTCCCAGCCGGTGAGATAACGGATCGCGCCGTGGGATTTTGAACCTGCGCCCAGGGCGCTGCCGTAGCCAAAAACCAGCACGGCATCCACTCCCGCTTCTGAGGCGCGTTCGAGAATTTCCGCCCGACGCGCTTCAGTGGTTTCAGGGTTCAGACCGACGGCGGGTGATATCACGAGTGATGCTTCCCGCTCAGGAAACGATCGGCAGCGATGTCACGCTGTAAGCCATTGCAATCTTGCGGCCCAGGACCGGATCCTCCAGCTCCATCCGGTAGTGGCGCGCGGGGCGCACCCCGCCGATTGCGCCGAGCGTCCCGCAGAGCATGGCCGCGTTGTTGCCGAAATCCGAGGCGCTGATCAGATCGGCGAGAGGCCGGATGCTCGAGAGCGGCCCTTCCTGATAGAGCGTCCATGCGCCCTCCTCTTCGATCGAGCAGCGCAGAACAAGATCGTCCAGATGGTCCGCGACCGAGTCCAGCTTCCAGACTTCGCCTGCGGCTGGTTTCGCACAGCTCTGCTTGGAATAGGCGACGGAATGCGTTTCCAGATCCCGGTCCGTGTGGTCCGACGCCAGTCCGATCCAGGTCTCGCCACCGCATCGCAGAAGAAGCGGTTCGACCTCGCCCGAGGTTCCAGCGCCCAAAACCTCGATGGAGGACTGCTGCGTGAGCAGGTTGCTGGAGACCCGGTAAAAGAGAGGCACTTGCGATGGTGGAGCGACGCCCAGTGCCTTGAGTTCATCGATGTGATGATCCACGGCGGCTTTGTCTCGCCCGGTCCATCCCGCCACGAAGAGATGTTCGATTTCCAATTCGACCGGGTGGTCAGGCGTCATAAATTTCATGAAGGGGTTCTCTAGAGATTTGAGGGAAGAAAAAGGGCGATGGCCGGGAAGAGAATCAGCAGGCCGGCCATCACCAACATGGCGACCGCATAGGGTGCGGCGCCAATCATCACGTCCGTGAAGCTGCCGGCTTTCCGGGCGGCTTGGACGACATAGAGGTTGAGGCCGACCGGCGGCGTGATCAGCGCCATCTCGACCAGCAGGATCATCAGAATGCCGAACCAGAGCGGGTCGTATCCCAGTTGCACAATGACCGGCACCACAATCGGGATTGTCGCGACCATCAGGGAGAGGGTTTCGATAAAGAAGCCCAGCACGATGTAGATCAGCACAATGACAAGCAGCGTCCCCAGCGCGCCGAGTCCCAGGTTTTGCAGAAGATCCTGCAACGCGCGGCTGACTCCGGCGGCGGTCAGGACGAAATTCAGGACATAGGCGCCGATGACCACCAGCATGATCAGGGCGGTCGTGCGCACGGTACCCTTCAAACTTTCGAGCAGCATCTCGCGTGATAGTGCTTTTTGTGTCCCCGCAATTACAAAGGAGATTCCAACGCCGACGGCGGCGGCCTCGGTCGGGGTCGCCCAGCCGGCATAGATCGATCCCACGATGGCGCCGAAAAGACCGAGCAGCGGCAGCAGGTCTTTCAGGCCCGCGATCCGCCGATCCCAACTGACCTTCGTGCCGGGACCGCCCAGTGAGGGTTTAATGCCGCAGACAAGGGCGGTCATGGCCATGAAAAGAAGGGCCAATAGAAGCCCCGGCACCAGACCGGCCAGGAAAAGCTTCGGGATCGAGGTTTCGGTCAGAAAGCCATAGACAATGAGATTGATCGAGGGCGGGATCATGATCCCGAGGGTGCCGCCCGCCGCGATGGCGCCGGAGAAGAGTTTCGCGTCGTAGCCGAGTTTTTCGGCCTGCGGCATGGCGACGGATGCGACCGTGGCGGCCGTGGCCACGGAGGAGCCCGAAGTGGCCGAGAACAGCGTCGCGGTCGCGATGTTCGCGTGAATCAGGCCGCCCGGCAGCCAGGAAACCCAGGCGTCCAACGCCGCGTAGGTGCGGCGCGCGACACCGCTGCGCACCAGGACCTCGCCCAGCAGGACGAAGAAGGGGATCGCGATCAGGGTTGCGCTGTTCGAGGAGGACCATATGACCTGTCCCAGGCCGCGCATGAGGGGAAAGGGACTGAAGAAATGATCGATCCCGAAGGCCAGCAGGAAGAGAACAATGCCGACCGGGATCGAGAGCGAGAGCAGGACGAGCAGGCCCGTGGAGGTGAAGAGGATCATACTTCGTTCCTCACACCGGCGATCTCGTCCACCGCATCGAATTTCCGTCCGGCGATATGGAGAATAACCGCGACCGCAATGATAACAGCGGACACCGCGAACCAGGCCCAGCCGGCGAACCAGAGGGATTGTGGAATCCAGAGTGGCGTTTCCAGCGGCGTGTTTGCCGTCGCGCCGCTTTTGAGGGTCTTGGCCAGCACCGGCCAAACCCGGTAGCCGATCACAAGGGCAGTCCCCGCGAGCGACAGAATGGCGATGGCGTCAAAGAGCGCCCGGCCGGCCGGGGCCGCCTTGGCCCGAAGCAGGTCGATGCGCACGTGCGCCATGCAGGTCAGCGCGTAACTGATGCCCCAACTGGTCGAAATGGCCATGGCGTAGCCGGAGAATTCGTCCGTGCCGCCGAGCGACAGGCCGAAGCGCCGGGCAATGATATCGAAGATAGTGACGGTGACGCTGGCCAATAGAAGCAGGCCAGCGATCACGGCCAGGCGCTCGTTCATTCGCCGCAGCCAGGAGAGCAGTTGAGACATCAGTCAGCGCGTTCTTTTACTGAAGCTTAATGGCGACGCCGGTGGCTTTGCCCACCGTGCCGTTCCAGCGCTCACCCCAGTCTTTACCGGCCCGCTCGGACCAGTCCGGCAGCACCTTCGAGATCAGGATTTCGCGCGCTTTTGCGATGTCCGCATCCGAGACCGTCACCAGCTTCATGTTGCGTTTCTCGCCCGGGCAGTCGCCCTCGCCGGTCAGGCAGGCAATGTCGGTGGCCAGGGCGTTCTGGGCGGTCTCCCAGGCAGGTTGCTCCAGACCGGACGCAACTTCCTTCTCCAGCAGGGCCTGGTCCTCGGCGCTCATGGCGTTCCACTTGTCGAGATTGATCGCGGTGACCACCGGATCCCAGCCGCCCAGCGGGATCGGCATGAGATGAGTGGAGACTTCCCACCAGCCGGCGCTATAACCTGAGCCCGCCCCGGTGACGGCGCAGTCAACCACGCCGCGCTGCAGGGCGCCGGGAACTTCTCCGAAGCCGATGGTGACGCCCTCTGCGCCCAGAGCTTCCAGCAGCTTCGCGGTCATGCGGCCGGAGGCGCGGATCTTCTTGCCCTCCAGATCAGCAAGGCCGCTGATTTCCGCATTGCAGAAGACGACCTGCGGCGGATAAGGGGCGATGCCCAGGACCTTGGCGTTGAAAACATCCTTGTAGATGTCGTTGACCAGCGGACGGGCTGCCTGCACCATTTTCATGGCGGAGGCAGCGTCCGTCGCGATCAGGGGAACGTCCAGGCCTTCGAGGGCAGGCGCATCGGAAACGGCGTAGTCCGCCACCGTCATGCCCACATCGAAGACGCCGTCGCCGAGCATGCGGAAGACATCCGAACCCTTGATGCCCATCTGATCGTGGGTGGTCAGAGATGTGGTAATCCGCCCGCCGCTGGCCGCCGGAAGTTTGTCGTTCCAGAAGGGCGCTTCGTATTGCTTATGAAGCGGCAAACCGCTCCAGCTTCCGACAATCGCGAGCTCATCGTCTGCAACAGCCGCCGCGCTCGCCACGGTCAAACTCAATGCCAGTAACCCTGTTCCGATTTTCATTGCATTTTTCCTTGCCGTTATAGTGAAGTTTCATGCTCAAGAGCTACGGCTTGTTCCTTGAGCATCGTCGATGTTTCGTTGATTTCGGTGATCAGCATACAGCCGGGCGCGTGGGTGATGCAGAGTGCCGGCCTGGCATTTCCGATCGCGACCTGACTGGTCACGCCGCAGCCCCAAAAAACCGGCACCTCGTCCTCGGCGATGGGGACCGCGTCGCCCCAGTCGGGCGCGCCAATATCGCCGATGCCAATCGCGGCCGGATCGCCCGTGTGGACCGGTTCACCGTGGGAATGAGGATAGAGGGCGCAGATCTCATAGACCTGCTGCAGATCCCCCTGTTTCATGGGACGCATGCTGACCACCATCGGTCCGGCGAAGTCGCCGACCGGTTTGGTCATGATGTCGGTGCGGTACATGGGCACCGTGCGGTTGAGCTCCACATGACGCAGGGATATGCCCTCCGCGGCCAGCGCCCCTTCAAAGGTGAAGGAGCAGCCGATGGCGAAGGCGACGGAGTCATCGCGCCAGTACTCCGAGATGTCATGGCTCTGCCCGGCGCGCTCTCCGTCCTTGTAAATGTAGTAGCGGGGAACGTCGGTCCGCAGATCGATATGGTGGCCAAGGCCCTGAAAGCCGGGTTGGCCCGGCTCAGAGACCCCCACCAAAGGGCAGGGTTTTGGGTTCATTTCGCAGAAGCGCCGAAAATCATCCGCCAGCGCACACGGCAGAATCACCAGATTGCACTGAAGGTTGCCGCTGCAAAGCCCCGCAGTGTGTCCCCGGTAGGCCTGCGCCCGGATCGCGTCGCGGACTCGCTCAAGCGGCTGGTTCAGGAGGCTGGAATACTCCGCCTCGGCTTTTTTCGTTTGCTGTGCCATCCCGCACTCCCCTGTTCTTCGAGAGTGCAGTTGCCTTGGTATAAAATCAAATCGTCATTTTTTGTAATCATTGATCACCAATTCTGATCACACTCATCCGATTTTGTGATTGCTGTTGGATTGCGGGCAGGTTTAGCGGGCTTCCTGTTCATGGGCTTTACGCGCGAAAACTGAATCTCGCTGTGCTTCCCGTTTGACAAAGACGCCTCATCCACGGATATGGTCGCTTGCAACAGGCCAACCTCAGGGAATCAAAGCGTGGACGCAGTTGTTTCAGTTTTTCTGCCGATGTCGTTGGGCGTCATCATGCTGTCGTTGGGGCTTGGCCTCACTGTCGCGGATTTTGCCGGCATTGTCCGACAGCCCCGCGCCCTAGTCGCGGGACTATCCGCGCAGGTCATCCTGCTGCCGGTCGTCGTTTACAGCTTCGTTATTGCTTTCGGGATCAGCGGTGAACTCGCCTTTGGGTTCATGCTGTTGGCGGCCAGTCCCGGTGGTGTGACGTCGAACATCCTGACCAAGCTGGTCGGCGGCACGCTGGCGCTCTCCATTTCCCTGACCGGGCTGATCAGCCTCTTGTCGGTCATCACCGTGCCTTTGCTGGTCGTGTTCTGGGCGGGGCTGTTCCTGAATGCCGGCGATGTCACCGTCGATGTGACCAGTCTGGCCCTGAAGATGTTCGCCATCACGACGGTGCCCGTGGTGATCGGGATGATCTTCCGCGCGGTTGCGAAGGATCTTGCTTTGCGGATCGAACCGGCGCTTTCGCTGATTGCTGCGGTTCTCTTCGTGGTCATCGTTGTCGGGGCGATTGCCGCATCCTGGAGTGTTCTGGCCGATAACTGGGCCACCCTGGCCCCGATGACGGCCTTGATGGTGCTGTGCCTGCTTGCCCTGGGCTGGGTCATCGCCCGCATCGTCGGCCTGTCCGCCCCGGACCGTGCGGCCATCGGAATGGAGACAGGCATTCAGAACAGCACCGTGGCGATTACTCTGGCCGGCATCCTGCATGCCGGGCCGGAAGCTCTGCCGGTTATCGCCTTGCCCGCCGCCGTGTACGGTATCTTGATGTATCTAGGCGCTTTGCCCGGGGGGTATCTGATGTATCGTGCCGTGAAGGCAGCCCCATAAGGGCGAGAAGCCGGCAGCTGCAATATGGTCGGCGAATCAAGGTATTCGGTCGCGATGACTCCGGTGTCTGGCCGGTGCTACGCCATTGGGACTCGGAAAAACTGCGAGCCTTCTCTTCGGCACAAATCAGGGCCAAGTGTCTCGTATGGATTCATGTCGAATTGGCGGACCCGACAGGATTCGAACCTGTGACCTCTGCCTTCGGAGGGCAGCGCTCTATCCAGCTGAGCTACGGGTCCCTGGAGGTTGACCGTTCTTCACAATACCGGTGGAAAACCATCACGCTCTTACGAGATGCGGCGGAACATACTGCAAGCCGGGGGCTTGGTAAAGAGGGCTTCTTCGTTGTGTGGGGTCCGGTGATTCGGCGGAATGGGCGCTGCGGTTCAGGCCTTGGGATTCGTCAGTTTCGTGATGTCGTCCCAGACCATCAGGCGATAGTCGAGCAATCTGTCGCCAAGCATCTCCTGTGCGACCAGTTTTCCGACCGCGCCGAGTCTTTCATAGAAGCGGATGGCGTCCGCGTTGCCATCAAGAACCTCCAGGGACAGGTTTTTACAACCCCGTGCCGCGGCGCAGGCGGCGGCGTCTTGAAGCAGGCGCTTACCGATCCCGCCGCCGCGCAGGCCCGGACGCACATGCAGATTATCGACGTAAGCGTCGTAGCCCTCTTTGTAATTGATCCAGAGCGTGATGAAGCCGACGAGCGCGCCTTCTTGTTCGGCCAGACGGATAAATCCCTCCGGTCGTTGTGAGTTTCCGGACCGGGCCAGCAGGTCATTCCCCAGCAAACCCTGCCAGCGTTCCCGGTGTTCTCCGGCCAATGGCCCGTCGAGGTAGCTGTCGCTTGCAAGGCCGCGGTAGGCGCTTTGCCAGCTTTCGCTGTGCAGTCCGGCCACATTCATGGCATCGGCCGCCTCGGCGTCGCGAATGCGAATGCCGTCGGATGGCGAGGCGTCAGATTGCGGAGCGGAGGTATCCGAACTGATATGTGAGGACATGACGCGGACCGGACGGCTTGAACACTGGGCCGTCCCTTTTGGCACTTGCGTCCGACGGGCGTCAAGCAGGCTCTCGGTTAACCCAAGCGCTCAACAGGCCCAAGTCCTAAGTTGGTTTGGGCGTCTAGTTTGCCTGACCCGCGCGCAGGCGGTAGCGGCCGTCTTTCATGCATTCGAAGACGTCTTCGACATTCGGGTGGCGCACCGGGCCGCCATCCTCGTCCTGCAGCAGATTCTGTTCGGAAACGTAAGCGACGTAAGGACCGTCCGCGTTTTCGGCGAAGAGATGATAGAAAGGCTGATCTTTTGCCGGGCGCAGATCCTCAGGAATGGCGTCGTACCACTCCTCGCTGTTGGAAAAGACAGGATCCACGTCAAAGATCACGCCGCGGAAAGGGTAAACCCTGTGGCGGACGATTTCACCGATACCGAATTTTGCGGTCGAGGACTCCATGGCTTCCTTAATTCTCTGGCGTGCAAGCGCTGCGGACGTCTCAAATCGATAAGATGTACCTGCAGTATACAGTCAGTTGGTTAACGCCGGTTTTATCCTGTCGTGCCCCGCGCCGTAAAGTGAGGAATATTTCGTAGCAGATAAAGTAGATCCGGATGGCAGGCTGTTTACCATTTTCAACAGGACGAAAATCCAGGTTCCGGGCGGCGTCTCTGGGTCGTGGCGCTTCGGCCGTCAGCAGCTGATGCAGGGATCCAGCGGTAGATCCTGCGCCAGCCAGCCAGATCCGTTTGCACTCCCAAGCATCCCTTCCTTGATATTCAAGACCTGGGTAAAGCCCGCGGCCTGCAAGGCGCTCAGCGCCCGGGTCGAGCGGTTACCCCGGGCGCAGATCAAGGCAATCGGCGTATCCAACTGGCCGTTAACCGAGCGTGTCATGGCACGGACGAAACCTTCGATACCGCCCGGATCATGGATGCTGACGGGCCTCGCACCTGCGGGAACGCCGGTTTGTTTCCATTCCTGTGGTGAGCGGACATCGATGATGGTCACTTCACCGCGTTTCGCGCGTGCGAGGGCTTCCGCACCCGTGATGTTCCGGCTGTCGACGGCGGCTAGATTCGGATCTTTCTCAGCGGAGAAGGAAGGTCTGGCAAACGCAAGAACTGAGCCCACAGCGGCCAGCGAGATGAAACCGGCGAGCAGATTGCGGCGGTTCACGTCGATCAAACGGGCTTGGCTGTGATGCATCGGGACTCTCCTGCGGCGGTCTGCGCTGTGGTCGGCGTTTTTTCGGCTCTTTGCCTCACGATAAAGGCTCTAGGTTGCCGCTTTCTGAAGACGAGAATCAGTCTCAAATTCGTTCTATAAAAGAATGGTTCTCGTTTCATCCAGTTCAAGAACCCGAAGCTCAAACTAGGATGATCCTTGTGTAACATGCCAGTCACAAGAGCGCGAAGGCGACCTTATGCCGCCCCGCCTCTGGTCTGTCTGTCGATCTGTTCCTGCAAAACCGGATCCCGCAGGAAGCTTAAAAGCGTGAAGCGCCGTCCCTTGGTCACCGGCAGCGCTTCATGAATCAGAGAGCAGGAAAAGAGGATCGCATCGCCGCTTTTGGGCCGGTATGCCTCCGGGCCATATTCAGGAAAGCGCAAGCCGCCGCCCTCGTAGTCCTCGGTATTGAGATTGAGGGTCAGCGCGAACATGCGGGCTTGCGTGCTCGGGGTGGTGTTGTCCCGGTGCGGCCGAAAAAAATCGCCCCGTTCTGCATCGTAGCAGGTGATCACGAAGCGGTCGAAGCGAAAGCGCTGGAAGTAGAAGGCCTTGGCCAGCTCGGGGGCAATCCGGCGCCCCACCATTTGGGCCAGCCAGGTATCCAGCTCAGGATCCTGGACCTGGTGATCGCGCCGCTGTTTCATCCCGGAATCGATCTGGCGGGTGTCTTTTCCGTCGATCCGGGTGGTGACGGTGCCTTCTTCGTTTTTCTGTTTCCAACGGGCGATCAGGGCATCGCAGTCGGCGCGATCAAGCACTTTGGGTACGATCAGGACCGGCGCCGTGCGCTGCGGCTCGGTCTCAAGGGGGGCGGGCAGCCTGTCGCTGTAGAAGCGCATCACTGTCTCGCCCAGCGCTCCCCTGGCGATGTCCGTCAGGGCAATGCTCTTAAGCAGCCGCTGGTTTTCGTCCAGCAGCAGGCAAAAGGCCTGATCGGGGGCGAAGCCGCTTTTCTTGATGATTTCCGAGGATACTTTACCGTCCGGATCACCGTAAAACAGGAACGGTACTGCGTGCCGCTGTCCGAGCTGCTTGACGGACTCGACCGGCAGTCTGCCAATGGCAAAGACATCGATGCGGGCTTCCTGCAGCACCGGATAAGCTGCTGTCAATTCCGCCAGCGCTTGTGTATTTCGGGGTGTGTCGTCCGGGAACAGGAAGACCAGGTTCCGGAAGCCGCGGGTCTTTTCGTAGAAAACCCAGAGGTAGCCATCGCTGGCCGGCAGTAGGAAATTACCCAGCCGGTCACCCGGGGCCAGTGGCGGCCGGTCCGCGAGCGGCGGCAGGGCGGCCGAGGTTGCGTCTGTTGAGCTCAATGACTTCGAGTCCTAGGAAACCGGAACGTTCCGGGGAAACCCATTAGGTAAGCGCGGGACTCGTTAGCGTCAATACGGATGCGGAGCCGGTCCGAAACAGGCGAGCTGTTCACCTTTGGTCAGCGCTTTTGCGCTATTTTCGCAGAGGTTCAGGGCATTTGAGGGTTTTGAGCAAAGCTTCCATCTCTGCTAAAGATATCTGGACATTCCCTGCGCCGCCCCAACATAAGGCGTCGTGTGACTGCTGATCTGCCGTTCCTTTTTTTAACTTTCCGGACCGTTATGACCGAACAAGCGCCCCGAGCCGACAAAGCCCCGAAATGGCTGAAACCGACGACCGAATATGGTCCGCTGGCGGTTTTCTTCCTGGCCTACTACCTCCAGAAGGATTTACTGGTTGCGACCGGAGGTTTGATGGCGGCCACGGCAGTGTCTTTGGTTCTTTCTCTGGTCACGATCAAGAAAGTCCCCATGATGCCGCTGATCACCGCGATTATTGTCGGTGTGTTCGGTGGTCTGACACTGCTTTTGAACGATGAAACCTTCATTAAATTGAAGCCCACCATTGTTCAGGCACTGTTCGCGGTGATCCTGCTGGGTGGCCTGGCCTTCAGTAAGGCATTGCTGAAGCCGGTCATGGGGTCTGCCTGGCCCATGAGTGAGACAGGCTGGCGGAGGCTGACCCTGCATTTCGGCTTGTTTTTCGCGGCCATGGCGGTTCTGAACGAGGTTGTCTGGCGTACGCAAAGCGAGGAATTCTGGGTGAATTTTAAGGTGTTCGGCCTGATGGGCCTGACCTTCCTGTTCGTTCTGACCCAGATTCCCCTGATGAACCGCTATGCCCTGACGGAAGAGACCGAGGAACGAAGCGAGGGCTGAGTGAGATCACGACTCAGCGGCGGTTTCGGCTTTTGCTGTGCTGGCTGAGTCCTCGAGCGGCTCCTGAAAGGCCTCCAAAGCCTCTCGTGCCAGCGCTTCGGCGCCTGAAGGCAGAGGTTCCGGTGTTTCTAAATCTCTGGCCTCATCCGCTTGAAATTCGATCCATTGCAGGATATCCGCCATGACGAGACCAGCGTCGAGATCCCGCAGCAGCATGTGCCAGCCGTTGCTGTAGAGCGCCAGGCGCTGCTCAGAGCGCCTTTCCTCAGGCAACATGCTCCAGAGCTGCAAAGTGGGTTCGCGCGGGACGATTTCATCCTTATCACCGTACAACAGTAGCGCCGGCCGCTTCAGGGCGGGCGCGGCGGTCAGCGCCTGATCCATCAAATTGACGAGCCCGTGGATGGCTGCGACGCGGGTACCCTTGATGACCAGTGGATCGCGGCCGAGACCGCGCAGCATTTCGATATTGTCCGAAGCCTGGATCTTCAGGCCCGAACCCGTAAATTTTGCCCAGGGGATTGTGTGCGCACTCAACCACAGCGCTGTGCGTTGATACCAGGGCATGGTCGAGCGGGCCCAAACTGCGGGCGCCGAGAGGATCACGCCGTCGGCTTCCGGTGGATTGGGGGAATTGAACGCTGCGAGAATCACCGCTCCGCCCATGGATTCTCCCAAGAGGTAAAGCGGTTTGCCGGGGTGACGTTGCCGCAAGACGCGGCTGGCGTCCGCTAGATCGCCGGTCAGGACGTCGCTGCCCGCCCAAAGTCCCCGATGTGGTGCCTCGCCAAATCCCCGCTGATCGTATGCATAGACTGCAATCCCCAATGCCGCGAAGACCTGGCCCGGGTTCTCGAAGGCCTTGGAGTAGTCATTGAAGCCGTGTAGCGCCAGAACCACCGCTTTGATTTCCGCCTGCTGTTCGGCAGGAGTCTCGTCGTTGTTTGCAGCTGTGCCTGCCCCCGTGGCTGGCGGCAGCCATTTGCGTAGCGGAAGGGATAGCCCGTCGGCGGTTGTAAAGCTATCTTCGACAATCAGTGGCCCATCGATGTTTCCCGGCCCCAGGGGCGCCAGGTTGGGCGCACAGGCCGTCAGAAGCACCATGGCCAGGGCTGCGGCAACGACCCGCAATCCGGTCCTGTGGCGTGATCTGCCTGACTGGGCTGAAGTCTCGGTCCTCAATGTGCGCCCTCGTCGTGGGCACCGCGGGTAAGCTGCAGGAAAATGTCCTCGAGATCCGACTGATCCGTCGTCACGTCTGCAATCTTCAGGTTTGCGGCGGAAACCGCATCGAGAATTCCGGAAACGGCGCTCTCGCTGGCGCGGTAGTGAAACACCAGTTTGCGCGGCTCGGGGTGATCGATGTTAAAGGCTGTCAGCGAGTCGGGAATCTGCTGCAGGTCCTCGGCCAGCACAATCGCGAGGGACTTGTTGTCCAGACGCGCCAGTAAAGCCGGCGTCGTATCGCAGGCGATCACCCGGCCGTGGTTGATGATCGCGATCTGGTCGCAGAGTTCCTCGGCTTCCTCGAGATAGTGGGTGGTCAGCAGGACCGTAGTGCCGTTCGCGTTCAATTCGCGCACATGCGCCCAGAGTTGCTGGCGCAGTTCGATATCGACGCCCGCGGTGGGTTCGTCCAGGACCAGAACCGGTGGATTGTGAACCATGGCTTTGGCAACCATCAGGCGCCGGCGCATGCCGCCCGAGAGAGTGCGGGCGTAGGCGTTGGCTTTGTCCGAAAGTCCCAGTGCCGCCAGAATTTCGTCCGATTGCCGTTCGCGGGGAGGAACGCCGTAAAGACCTGCCTGCAGCTCCAGGAGCTCGCGCGGGGTGAAGAAGGGGTCGACATTCAGTTCCTGCGGCACGACGCCGATCGCCGCGCGGGCCTGCCGGGTATCGCTGTTGATATCCAGGTCCCAGATCCGCGCGCTGCCGCTGGTTTTATTCACCAGCCCGGCCAGAATGTTGATCATGGTCGACTTGCCCGCGCCGTTCGGGCCCAGCAGCCCGAACACCGATCCACGCGGAATTGCCAGGTCCACGTCGATCAGCGCCTTCTTGGCTTCGCTCTTGCCGCTGGCTTGATAGGTCTTGGTCAGACCTTTCAGCTCGACGGCGTACTTCGGCAGGGTCTTGACGTCGGCATTCATGGTGACGTCATCCAGTTGTTGAACGCTCAAGGCATCGGACCTAATCGTTGATGTTTCCCGTTTTCCGGCAGCATGATGGCGGATCACAGACGCGCAGCGTTTGAACTGAATCGGCGGTACACGCCGCGGTTCAGAGGTTCCTGGGGTTTCGTTACTGCGCAGTGAACGCCATTGATCCTGCAGCGCCAATGGGTATCATCCGCAAAGATAGGGGTCAAATCGCGCCGGTTAAAGCCCTTGCTACCTAGGGTCTGTTGAGGTTCAGGCTGTCGTCGTGGCGGATCATATTTTGTCAGCAGTTAGGAGCGAGTGACGCCGTGTGGCGGGCCCCACACGAGGCGCTCGCGACGCAGGGGCTGAAAATGTATGATCCGTCCTGAAAGGATTGGCCAGAGCTAAATCAAGATCGCGTCGCTCGTCGTTGAATATGCCCAACATGTTCTGCCTCCTTGCTCCTAATCTTGATTTAGCTCTGACCAACCCCGGCGGCAGCCTGAACCTCAACAAACCCTAATGTGCGCAGCGGAAGGTTTCTGGTATCGACCTGCGTGCGTTTAAGGAGTAAGGATCGCTCTGCTGCGAAACCGGGCTACGAAACTGGGCTGCGAAGCTATCGAATTGAGAAGAGGGGGAGTTACCATGGAACCGGCCGAAACCTTGAGCGTTGAGTCCGAAATCGTCGCCTGTGACGGCGGTAACGGCCCGCTCGGCCACCCCCGCGTCTACCTCAATATGGAGGGCAAGGGTCAGATTGACTGTCCCTATTGCGGCCGCCGCTATGTCCTTGCCGAGGGTGCGGTATCCGGCGGGCACTGACGCACCCGATGTATCCGGGTCCTATCGCTTCACTTCCAGACGTTGCTTCAGGCGCGAAAGAGACCGGCTGAAAACCGCCGGCTGATCCAGGCTGCGGGCCAGCACCAAAGCCCCCTGAATTCCGCCCACCACCTCTTCTGACAGGTCACGTGCCTCGATATGCTTGTGACCGGCACGGACCAGGCAGGCTTCCAGGTCAGCGACCCAGGTCTTGAAGTAGCCGCGCACCTGATCCTCGAAGCGCTCGCATTCCCGGCCCAGGGCAAAGGCGCCGACGAGGCAGACACGGTGGCCCGAGCGGAAGTAGCTGTCGACGGCTTCGAACATTTTCGCGATTGCGGCGTCCGCATTCCGGTCCTCGCGCAGGGGCTTAAAGACCCTGTTTTCGAACCATCCGCCAATCTCCTCCAGCACGGCTTCGGCCATCTCTTCCTTCCCGCCGGGGAAGAAGTGGTAAAGGCTGCCCTTGCCCATCTTGGTTTGCGCCGTGATGACGGAGAGGGTCGTGCCCTCAAAGCCATGCGTCCTGAAGACTTCGGCCAGAGCCATGATCGCGTCGCTGCGTTCCGAAACCAGTCGTGCCATCTCTTAATCCTGAAGGGCTCACTTATCTTCGGCCATCTTTCACGAGATCGCCGAAACTTCAACGCAGCGCCGCAAGTAACTGCGCAGACCCTCTATCCGGCCCTCTACTGCGTCAATCGCGTCAAACCCTTCTCCTATGAGATGGGGGCTTGAATTGAAAGCCTCGATCGCCAATTGTACTGATCAGTACATTGTGTAACGGAAGGTCTAATTCAAGACCGGACTTAGACTGAGTGAATGGAGAAAGCCACATCATGGAACAGCGCCCGCCTTTACCCCCCTTCACCGAAGAGACCGCCAGACAGAAAGTCCAGGCCGCCGAAGATGCCTGGAACACCCGTGATCCCGAGCGCGTCTCCAAGGCCTATACAATCGATTCTCAGTGGCGCAACCGCGCGGAGTTTCTGAACGGCCGGGACGAGATCCGTGCCTTTCTGGAGCGCAAATGGGTGCGTGAACTTGATTACCGCCTGCGCAAGGAACTCTGGTGCTTCACTGAAAACCGCATCGGCGTGACCTTCCGCTACGAATGGCATGACGATTCCGGTCAATGGTTCCGCTCCTACGGAAACGAGCTTTGGGAATTCGATGAGAACGGCCTGATGGAGCGGCGGATTGCGAGCATTAACGATGCCCCAATTTCCGAGTCGGATCGCGAGTTTCGCTGGGAACGTTGATCGCGGAGAGCGAGAACAAGGCACTTCTTTCAGCTGTTGTGTCCTATTTGTGGCAGGGTGATCCCCTTGCACTAGCGCTTCGTATCTCCTGGTAACTAAACAGAAATCCCTAGGAGGACGAACGTGAAACAGCTACGCCTTTCCCTTATCGCCACTCTTGCTGCCTTGCCACTTCTGTTCGGCGGTCTGGCTGCCAAAGCCGCAGACATCGTCGACACCGCTGTTGAGGCAGGACAGTTCAAGACACTCGTTGCCGCCGTTGAAGCCGCTGAGCTGGTCGAAACCCTCAAGGGTGACGGTCCTTTCACGGTTTTCGCACCCACCGATGAAGCCTTTGCGAAGCTGCCTGAAGGCACGTTGGAAAACCTACTGAAACCCGAAAACAAGGATCAGCTCGTTGCGATCCTGACCTACCACGTTGTGCCCGGAAAGATTATGTCGGGTGATATCGCCGGCAAAACCGCCGACGTAGAAACCGTTCAGGGCGGCAAACTCGCTGTCGACGCCATGGATGGTGTAAAGGTCGATGAAGCTCAGGTGATCACTGCCGACATCGAGACATCGAATGGCGTGATTCATGTGATTGATACGGTCGTGCTGCCGAAGTAACAGGATCTTCAAACCCAGACCGAAAAGGCCGGCTTCTCGCCGGCCTTTTTTTGTTATGCTGCCGCTTCCTTTTATCGTCAAAAATTCAAGGCAGCCCAGACTATGGACAGCGTCGCACCGATCTTGGAACTCATGAAGCTTTCGGAAGGTCTGAAACGCGAGCTGCGTCATAGCTGGTTGTCGGACGGCCGTCGCGAATCGGTCGCTGAACACAGTTGGCAGATGGCGCTGATGGCGATGGTCATGCATCGGCACCTGGAACAGCCGGTCGATCTAAGCCGGACTCTCCAAATGATCATCGTTCACGATCTGGTTGAGGCGGTCGTCGGCGACGTGCCCTTCTTCGAGACAGGTGAACGCAAGAAGAACAAAGCGGCGCGCGAGGCGGCTGCGATGGAAACGATCAGGGATATGCTGGGCGGAGTGGGTGGTGCGCACCTCGCCGAACTCTGGTGGGAGTTCGAGACCCGCGAAACACCGGAGGCTAAATTTGCCGGCGCCCTCGATAATCTTGAGGTGCAGCTCCAGCACAATCTGGCGGATCTTTCGACCTGGGAAGAGATCGAGTACGGCCTCGTCTACACAAAGATGGACAAACCCTGTGCGCACGACGGGTTTCTGCAGGCCATGAGCGGTGCAATCAAGCAGCAGGCGGAGCAAAAGATGCGTGCCGGTGGCGTGGATGTGGAGGCGGTCAAGTCATTGGCGGTTCCGACTGGCACCTAGGAAGTAGATCATAGTCCGATAGTATCGCGAACGGCGATCTATCGGGCTTGTGAATCCGGCCTGGGTTGTTCGTATAACAACATAGAGTAGAGAAAATTTAACCCCGTAGCAGCATAATTACAGCCTGGGATTGAACTCAATTCCAAAAATCGGCCGTTTTCATTGATGTTTCATAACTATGGGGTTGAGCGGATGCTGCTGCGTGCTTTTGCCGGGAGTTTGACGATACTGGTTGCTTTCAGTGCCGCCGATGTTACCGCAACTCCCGATTCCAGTGTTTTGGTGGCAACACTCGCGGCTGGACAAGACTATACTGCCCATCCGCAGGGGGCAGAACTTCAGCCTCTCGGAATAAGAGCGGAGGAACAACGTATCCCCTCCGGAGCTCAGCGCGTACAGCTTTCGGCAGGACAGGAGAAACCTGGGTCTCGCCAATCTGCCCCCGCTGAAAGCAATGCCGACGGGAGTTTTCCGAAAAGCATCGGCGAGAACGTCGTTTACTATTGGCAAGGCCTTTTGCGGCTTGGGGTCACGTTCCGGCGTAAGCTTGGTGACCTTTACCGGTATTTTGGGGACTATCGTTCAGCGGCAGAGTTTTACGAACAGGCTGCTGAACATGGCGATATGAATGCGCAGAATTGGCTGGGATACCTCTACAAATACGGAAAAGGTGTGCCCCAGGATGATGTGGAGGCCATGCGGCTCTTCAGGCTTGCAGCGGGACAAGAGAGCGCCTATGCGCAATATCAGTTGGGCTACGGTTACAAATACGGCCGGGGCGTAGCAAAAGATTTTGCCAGATCCCTGCCGTTTTTCCGCCTCTCCGCCGATCAGGGTTACGCCTTAGCTCAGGCTGAGCTGGGGACACTTTTTTATGAAGGTCAGGGCGTTGAACAGGATCTTGCGCAAGCAGTGCGCTTCTTCCGTCAAGCGGCCGACGGTGGGAATGCCTGGTCGCAGGAGAAACTGGCCGGTTTTTACTACCGTGGCGAGGGCGTGGAGATCGACTTTGCCGAGTCTGCGCGGTTATATGAGCTGGCGGCTGATCAGAACAACGCCGACGCTCAATATGGCCTTGGGTATCTCCACCAGCTCGGCAAAGGCGTGCCGCAAGACGACCGTGCGGCTGCGCGCTGGTACCGGCTGGCAGCGGAACAGGGCGACGTAAATGCCCAATACGAACTCGGCAGATTCTATTATCACGGTACGGGTGTTGAAAAGGATTATGCCGAGGCTGCGCGGCTATTCAAACTGGCTGCGGCGCAAGACCATGTGAAGGCTCACAGCCATCTGGGACATATGTACAAGACAGGCAGGGGGGTTCGCCGTGATTACAGGGAGGCTGCACGTCTCTATCGCCTGGCGGTCGAGCAAGGGAACGCATATGCGCAGACTGAGCTTGCCGAACTTCACTTCACTGGACACGGCGTTGAGCAAAGCAACCTTGAGGCCGTGCGCCTCCTAAAGCTTGCCGTCGACCAGGATTACGCTCGGGCGCAGCGCGTGTTGGCGCGTCACTACACCTTTGCTGAAGGCGCCGACAGGGATCATATCGAGGCCCTGCGGCTGCTTCGGTTGGCGGCCGAGCAGAATGATGCCGATGCTCAGTATCTACTCGCTATGGCCTACATCGAGGAGCGGGGCACGGAAAAGAATATCGAGCGAGCCGTTCATTGGCTGCGTCTTGCCGCGGATGGCGGTCAGGTCTGGTCGTACGTTCACCTGGCTGAGATGTATGATCAGGGGCAGGGTGTTGATCAAGACCCGGAAGAAGCCGCCCGCATGTATCGTATTGCAGCCGAGCGGGGCATTGCGGTTGCGCAAGCCAAGTTGGGACAGGCCTACTTGAGCGGGCACGGCGTGCCGGCAGACGCTGACGAGGCAAAGAAATGGTTTGCCAAGGCTGCGAAGAGTTACGGGCGAAAATAAGCTTCTCGCAGTATGTCGGCTGCTCGCGGGAGGAGTTCATCCGGGCTCCTCTGTCGGGGGGGGGGCGGGGGCAGCAGTTTACGGGCTATCTATCTCTTCAGGGTTGCAGAGGGGTAGCAAAATCGGTCTGCCGGCGGCATAATTGCTGTTCGGGACGCTTCGGGTTTTCCGGTGTGTCACGGTTTCTCGGCGTTACGGCTTTGGGGTTGAGTTGATGGTGTTGCGTGCCTTGGGCGGCGGCTTGGCGATGATGGCCGTCTGGACTTTGACGCCGGTCGCAGCCATGCCATGGTACGACGTCCCAGCTGCGGACAAGCCGGCACGCCAAGTGCTTTTGGCCGGTCTTGCCGAAGACTTCGAACACGACGGCAGTCACCGGAAAAACCGGCGGTCATTCGAGTTTTACAAACGTGGTGCCGACCAGGGGGATGCGGAAGCTCAGTACTGGCTCGCGCGGCATTACTATTATGCCTGGGAAGTCGGGCAGAATCTGCCCGCGGCCGTGCATTACCTGCGGCTGTCTGTCGCGCAGAACAATGCGGACGCGCAGGGCCTTCTGGGGCGGCTTTACCAACTCGGCGAGGGCGTTGAACAGGACTATGAGGAGGCGGCGCGCCTCTATCGTCTGGCCGCGGATCAGGGTGATTACTACGGTCAGAGTTCTCTTGCTTATCTCTATGAGACCGGAAAAGGCGTTCCGCAGGACTATGAGAAAGCCGTCCGGCTCTACCGCTTTGCGGTTTCCCATGACGAGGCCTATGCGCAAGTTAATCTTGGCGATCTCTATTACGACGGTCTTGGTGTCGAACAGGATTATGCCAAGGCTGCGCAGCTCTACACATTGGCCAGCGATCAGGGTTTTGCCCGTGGCCAGAGTTCGCTGGCTTATCTTTACGAGTCCGGTAAGGGTGTTCCACAGGATTATAGCGAAGCCATTCGCCTGTACCGCTTGGCCGTGGAACAGGGCGAGCCCTATGCACTGACCAATCTTGGTAATCTCTATCACGAAGGACGGGGTGTTGAGCAGGATCTTGCCGAGGCTGTGCGCCTGATCATTCAGGCGGCTGACCAGGAATATGCACGGGCGCAGAATTACCTCGGCTATCTCTATCAAACGGGTGACGGGGTCTCACAGGACTATGAAGAAGCCATCCGTCTCTATCGCCTGGCCGTAAAGCAAGGCAATGCCCACGCGCAAGATAACCTCGCCAATCTTTACTATCAGGGGACAGCTGTTCCGCAAGATCTCAAGGAAGCGGCGCGCCTCTATAAAATGGCTGCGGCGCAAGATCATATCGAGGCCCTGGGATCCCTGGGTATGCTTTACCAGCGCGGCGAGGGTGTTGCGCAGGATTACCATGAGGCAGCCCGGCTTTTCAGGCTCGGGGCCGAACTGGGAGACGCCTTCTGCCAGAGTTCCCTGGGGTTTCTCTATGATACCGGCCGAGGCGTGGACCAGGACTATATGGAGGCCGCACGCCTTTACCGGCTCGCGGCGGACCAGGGGCAGGCGTACGCTCAAGATATGCTGGGCGAGCTCTACTATTATGGTCAGGGGGTGGCACAGAACCACACTGAGGCCGCCAGACTATATCGGCTCGCGGCCGATCAGGGTTTGGTGTCTGCCCAGATTTCGCTCGGATACCTCCACGAGTTTGGCCAGGGTGTCGCCCGGGACTATGAAGTGGCGGTCCGCTGGTATCGTGCCGCGGCCGATCAAGGCGACCCGCTCGCTCAAACCAATCTCGCGAACATGTATTCTCGGGGCGCTGGAGTGGCACAGGACTATGTGCAGGCCAGGATTCTCTATGAGGCCGCCGCGCGCAATGGCAATAGCGATGCTCAGAGCAGTCTCGGGAACCTCTACAGTAGCGGGCTGGGCATAGAGCAGGATCTGGGCAAGGCAGCGCTTCTCTACGGGCAAGCTGCCGACAACGGCTCCGTTGATGCGCATTACAGATTGGCTCTGGCGTATAACCTCGGTGCGGGGGTTCCTAATGACGATGCTGAGGCGGCCCGCCTGCTTCGATTGGCTTCAAACTCCGGTCACACAGAATCGCAGCTTCTTCTGGCAAAATTTTACCGAGATGGGATCGGCGTCGAGCAGGACTACGGCGAGGCCCACTCTCTTTACCTGCGTCTTGCCGATCAGGGGATTGCTGAGGGCCAATTCGGCTTGGGAACGCTCCACGCGCGCGGTCTCGGGGTTGAGAAAGACATCACGGAAGCAATCCGTCTTTATCTTATGGCTGCGGAGCAAGGCGTGGCGGCGGCCCAAGCTGAATTGGGAAAAGCCTATCTCTCCGGTCAGGGCGTTGAGGTTGATGCTGAGGCTGCGAGAACCTGGTTCGCCCGGGCGGCGAGGAGTTATGGCCGCGACTGAGTTGTTTGGCGGCAATCGCTGGATCTGCATATACATTAACCAAAATTTCTGGACTCTTCGTTTAGAGTCTGCGGGCTCTGTTGGAGATCCAAATCACCGGGAATCTGGACCTGCATAGCAGAGTCTTTTGAGGGCCTGCTGAGGTGTTCAGGCCGCCTTCGGCAAAGCGAAACGATGGCCATTTGAACAGAGATCTGGAGAAAGTTTGTTTCTTTTCTTCGACGCCTCCCGGGTTGGACTGGATTTACAATCGATTTTCGAACTATTTTGCGTCTTCGCGGATTCGATGACCGCTTCCGCGAGGTCGAATGTTCCTATCCTGCCTGTTGACTGAGGAATGCGGCTCTGTTTGAGCGCCGCGAGAGTTTATGACGAGTGTCCGGATCTCACTGCTGATTTCGCTAGCGGAAAAATACTCCGTTACCGTCATAAATATCGGCTCGACCGTTATCATCGCGCGGCTGCTTACGCCGCTTGAAATCGGTGTTTATTCGGTCGGTCTGGCCTTTGTCGCCATCGCTCATACACTGCGCGATTTCGGTGTGGGCAATTATCTGATTCAGGAAAAGGACCTGACAGAGAACCGCATTCGCACGGCTGCTGGCTTGACCTTGCTTCTGGCCTGGTCCCTGGCCCTTCTTCTGGCCTTGGGCAGCAGTGTCATCGCCGACATCTACAACAAGCCGGAAATGCGCTCAGTCCTCCTGATCCTGAGCCTGAGCTTCGTGATCATTCCCTTCAGCTCGCCGACCCTGGCCCTTCTCCGGCGCAATATGGCGTTTAAAGCGCTTTATCAGATCCGGATCGTCAGCGCGATTGTCCACGCCGGTGTGGCTGTCGGCCTCGCCTGGCAGGGCTACAGTTTCGAGAGCTTGGCCTGGGCTTCCCTGGCCGGTGTGACCACTACCGCAGTTATCGCCGCATTCCACAGACCCAAAATGGGCATCATCTGGCCGAATCTCGTCGAGTGGCGTCATGTCGCCTCCTTTGGCGGAAAGTCGAGCGTGGACGCTTTGATCACGCAGATCGGCATGAACGCGATTGATTTGATCGGAGGGCGCCTTCTCGGCTTTGCCGCAGTCGGGCTCTTCAGCCGCGCCCAAGGCCTGATCTCGATGTTCTCTCGCGAATTCACCAATGCGGTGGCACAGGTCGCCCTTCCCGCCTTTGCCGCCGGGCATCGCGCGGGGGTGGATCTAAAAGAGCCCTATCTGAAATCGGTCGGCACCCTGACCCTCTTCGCCTGGCCGTTCTACTGCTTTCTTGCGCTGATGGCCTATCCGATCATCCGGATCATGTTCGGCGATCAATGGGATGCCGCCGTCCCCCTCGTCCAGATCTTGTCGGTGGCCGGAATTGCCGCCGCAACCTGGGCGCTCTGCGGGCAGATCCTGCTGGGTATGGGCCGGATCAATGAATTGCTCAAGGCCCAGATCCTGCTCCAGTCTGTGCGGATCGTGATCGTTTTCATCACCGCCAGCTACAGCATCACCCATGTCGCGGTCGGTCAGATCTTCTTTTATGTCCTGACCTATTTTGTTTTTTACCGTGCCCTGAAGCCGTTGGTTTATATTACAAATATGGATATATTCCGGGCGACCTGGAAAAGCGCGATGGTGGCTGTGACCAGCTCGATCGTTCCTGTATTTGCGCTCTTTTACATGCAACCCGGGCCGGAGAACCTCTGGCCGCCGTTGCTGGTTGCCTCCTGCGGAATGGGGACGGGCTGGCTCGCCGGCATTTATCTCTTCAAACACGACTTCAGCGGAGAGATTGTCAATGCCTATCAGTCAGCGCTCGGCATGCTTGGCAAGGCCAAGTCCTGACGCAACCCCTTCTCCAGATCATCTAACCGGCCAGATCATCTAACTGGACGAAGCGGTTTTCGAGAAACTGTCCCGGCAGTCTTCGCAGATTTCGATGACTTTGCGGATCAGTGTTTCCGGCTGGATCGCGTCCCGTTTGCCATATTCCAGCGCTGCCGACGCGTAGCTCTCATATCTGTCTTGATCGTCCCAGATCTCTGAAAGGGCATTGAACCAGTTTTCCGGGGCGCCTTCAGGGTCAACCACTATACCACCCGGGCCCACGGACTCCGGCAGTCCACCCGATCTACTCGCAATGACCGGAATGCCGCTGCAGTGTGCTTCGGTGACAATTCGGCCCCAGGCCTCGTAGGCGGCCTGGCTCGGTGCGAGTACAATCCGCGCATTGGCGTAGACCTTGCGCATGTCGTTTTGCCGCGGGATCCAACGGATATTGCCGAGCGCGCGGGCTCTGGATTGATACTGTGCCAGGAGTTCGTCGTTGAGCGGCCAGCCCTCGACGAAATCGAAGGGAATGTCCGGGCGGCGTTCCGCCATCATGAACGCGGTTTCGGCGCCCTTGAAGGGGTGCGGGTTCACAAAGACGACGGCTTGGCGGGTGGTTTCGGTTCGATAGGCTTCGGGCCGCACCAGCGGCGGCGCGACCGGCGCTGTGATTCCGGTGTGATCCTTGAAGGTGTCGGCGGTGAACTGGGAATTCGCGATATAGCGAAGACCCGGCAGCTTCTCGACGTCACCGCCCAGTTTGTCGAAGAGTATGTCGCGCAGATAGACAATCGAGGGAATGCCCTGATCCAGCAGAAGACTGGCAAACTGCAGCGGCCTGCCCGCTTGAAGTATCGCGACATCGGGCTTGAAGCGCATTGCAACTTCCGCGATGCCGGTTTCCGGGTGCCAGCCGCGGTAAACCGGGTAACCCATTGTTCTATCTGCGGGAAACTTTTGCTGCGAGAAGACCCTGCGTCGCAGGCGATTCTTCAGGCCAAGCCAGCCATCCGGTTCGATCGACGCCAGTACGCCTGGTTCGATTCCCTGCTTTTGCATTTCAACACAGAGGTCGTGGGTGCTGGATTCGGATCCACCGGACCGTTGCGGCAGATAACTGTGCCCAGTCCCGAAGAGTACGCGCATACAGGGTCTCGCATTTAACGTTTTGGGTTATGGCCACGATGTCTGCGGCGGCCTACTTCTCTAATAGCCGAAGCGGCGCACATTTCTATCTCTACTCAGCATGACCATTCACTACTCCAAATGACCGATCTCCAGTCTACATGACCAGTGTTCGTTACGTGACGCGGTTCTCAATTCGGTCTCGGCGCAGGGCAAAGGCCCTTGCGGCCCTACGTCTACTTTGCCCTTGAGGCCGCGAGAAGACCCCTCACACCCAGCAAAGGGACCAACTTGGCTGCAATCCGAAGGGCGTCGCGCCTGTTGCCGCCTGCGAGATCGCGGTTCAGTTCGTAGTAAAGCGATTTCGACAACTCGACGCGGATCTGATCCGCCAGCTTCCGGTCTCCGCCGCTTAGCCCTTTTCTCAGACGGCTGCCGTCGTATCCCCAGCGAAACATCAAGAGAGCCCGGTTTTCGAAAATGCGTCGTAGGGTTTGCCGCTCTCCATCACTTAAGCCTGCATCCGCAGCTCCCTCACGGAGCAGGTCCGTGAGATCCGCCATGGCAGAGTCCCATAGGCAATAACGCATCATGACGCTAAAGCGTTTGATGAGCGCACGTTGCCGCTGTTGGGATGTGAGCGCGTGTTCGGCCCTGCCTTCGGGCAGATACTCCCAGAGTGAAAGTTTTTCGTAGAGCTCGTTGAAGATGATCTGGTCGTACTTAACCCACTTGTCGTTCACCGCGCTGAAGGCAAAGTTGTCACTGCCGCTGCCTCGTGCTCCGTCGTGCAGCCGGTAATAATAGGTAATGCCTTCGACGGCGGCCGCGGTGTAGCTCCGGCTCAAGCGCAAAAGCATCTCGTAGTCTTGAGAGCGCACGAGACGTTCATCAAAAGGCCCTACTTCTTTGTAGCATTCGTTTCGGACAATGATCGAGGGCTGGGGCAACAGGTTCTCTTCCAGAAGATCCACGAAAAGAGCGCGATCGTCGTAGCTTTCTGCCCGCCGAACTGGTCCGGGCTGAAGGCGGCCATCTTCATTTGTAGTGGCCCGCTGATAGGATGCATAGCTGAAGCCGTGCCCGCTGCCTTCGAGGGCATTGAGGTGAAGCGTAATGGCGTCCGGTAAAGCCACGTCGTCGTCGTCGAAGACCCAAACGTATTCGCTCTCGACCATAGGCATGGCCCGGTTCAAGGCCGTGGCTTTGCCTTGATTGTCCTGCCGGACGCACTCGATCCGGTCACCAAAGGTCTTGAGAACATCCGCTGTGCCGTCGGTGGAGCCGTCGTCGACGACAATAATGCGATCGGCGGCATCCGATTGCGCGAACAGGCTCTCAAGACAGGCAGGCAGGTATTTCGCCCGGTTGAACGTCGGCACGATGACCGTTACGTTAGATGACATTCTTATCCATAGGAATTCGGAGGCCTTCGAGCCGCGCGGCTGATTCAGGGGTGAGCTAAGGTATACCCTAAAGCTCTCTTTTGGCATATCCTTTCGACCGTTGAACGCCCGGATAAAGCCAGCGTGATTTACATCAAATAATAATGATTGTTACGTAGCTATAATATATTGAAGAAGCGTTACAGAAACAAAGCAACCAGCCCTATTCGCGGATCGAATTTCACGACCCTTGAGAGCATTAAAAGGCCTTCTGATGAAGACAACATTCGTTGGACACGCGGCAGTACTTGTCGAGACCAAATCACTGCGAATTCTCTCTGACCCCTGGTGGCAGGGGCCCTGTTTCGGCGCTCAGTGGTGGGTCTACCCGAAACCTTCATTGGATGCCGTCGATGCCGCGCCCGTGGACTACATCTATATTTCCCACGGCCACGCGGATCATCTTCACCTGGGAACACTGCGCCGCTTTCCGAAAACGACCAAAGTCCTGGTCTCCGATACCCTGGATCTGACTCCGTCTCTTACCCGCGCCGGCTTTGAGGTGATTGAAGTCGGACAGGACGAGGAGGTGGATCTGGGCAATGGCGTGAAGTGCCGCATCATTCCGACCTACGCGGACGATACCCTGATGGCGCTCTCGGATGGCGACGAGGTTTCCCTCAACCTCAATGATGCGCTTCATGCCTCACCGGGCTATATCCAGGACAGCATTGTCGCGCGCCTGAGACAGCTCTACCCGAGTATCGACTATGTTTTCTGCGGCTATGGCATCGCGTCGCATTTCCCGAACTGCTACGTGATTCCGGGCAAGGACAACGCGAAGACCGCAATCGAACGCCAGAAGCATTTCAACCGTCAGTGGGCACGCATTGTCAATGAACTGAACCCGCGTTTCGGTTTTCCCTTTGCCGCGGATGTCGCGTTCCTCGAAGAAGACCTCTTCTGGGCGAATGAGCCGACCCACAATGGCGAGCGCCCGACCGACTACTACGCCACGGCCTACCCCGGTTCGCGGACCGAGGTGGTCGATATTGGTCCCGGCTTTGCCATCGAAGACGGCAAGATCACAAACGATGCCCGGTTCCATGATGTGAAGGAGAGCGATCTCAAGGCCATTTTCGAGCGCGAAATCGAGAAGGTGAACACGCATCAGCCGGTCGACGAGGATTTCGTCGATTATCTGCGTGAACAGCTATTGGAACGCTTGGAGATTTGCCGGCCTTATCTCGTCGAATATAGCGGCGATTACCGCTTTTTGGTGGTTATCCGCGGCGCGGAAAGCGCAATCGAGATTTGCAAGACGGGCAAATCCATCGAACTGGCGACGCGCAAGCTCGCAGACCTGGACCGGCAGAGCTATGACGTTATCCTGACCACACAGTCGTCCTATCTCAGACGCACCCTCTCGAGTGACTTTGGCCATGAAACGCTGTTCGTTGGCTCGGGCTGCATTTTCGAGTACACCACGAGGGAAAAGGCGGAGCAGAATTTGCATCGCGAAATGCTTCCGCTGCTCAATAACCGTACCGTTCCGCCACGCTCGCGCTTCGGCGATCAGCCAAAACTGATGTATCAGCTGAAGCAGGGTGTCAAAAAGGCCATCGGCCGGGTGGACGAAGACCTCTACGATCTCAAGCGCTGGACGGTTTTTTCCTGAAGATCCTGGATCAACGTATCCGTTTCAGGACTTTGCGGACCGCCCATACCGGCAGGATCAGGATGAACAGACCGATGTATCCGGCGGCCAGGATTTTCAATCCGCCGATCAGGACGCGCGGGAACATGGCGTTGACCAGATCCAGGTAGAGAACACCCGCCAGCCAAACCGCAGAGAGGACGGCGAGGGTTATCAGGAAGAAGCGCCAAGGTGACCGGGCTTTCTGAGTCATGAATTGCTGCCGCTCTCGTCGTGTTTTTTGCCGATGGAGTTGAAGATCAGGTGAGGGCGGCCAAGGCGCAGAGCCGCAGTTCTGTCACCGACAGCATGCAGCCGCCGATTTGGAGCACCGCGCCTTCGTCGAAGTCCCGCCGCCGGAGCTCCTGAAGCGCCATTTTGAGCCTCCGTTGATCCGCCGCGCCGTCGAGACTTATGCCTTGTGGGTCCAGAACTCCGAGATTGGCCGGTGAAAGCAGGAGTGCTTCCAACGTCTGGGCATCGGCCTCCTCCGGCCGTTGCTGCAGATAGGCTTGACCCAGAATGGCAGCGCTGTTGCGGTTCGAAAAGAGACCGGTCAGTCGATTGCTGTTCTGAGCTGCGGCGGCTGTTTCTGCACCGCTCAAAGCCGGAAGCGCCAGAAGCGCCGTGAGCAAGGTCCGCCGGTTTGGTTTTGGCGAAACGGTCATGAGTCCAGACCCTTTAAATGATCCGCCAGGCGGTAGGCCAGGGCGATGATCGTCAGTGTCGGATTGACATTGCCAACCGTTGGAAAAACCGAACTCCCGGCCACGTAGAGATTAGAGGCCTCATGCAGGCGGCAGTTGGCGTCGACGACACCGCGCTTGGGATCATTGTCCATGCGTGTGGTGCCCATATGGTGGTAATGCGGGTGCGGATTGATCCGGGCATAGCCGCCTTCGGGCAGTTGGATCCGTACCCGGCCAAGGCCGCTGCGGCCAAACTGGCGCTGTATCTGGTCGGAGATCCGTGTGAGGTTGTCGCTGTCGAAATCGGTAAGGCGCCAGTCGAGCACGCAGCGATTCTGGCCGAACCTGTCCTTATCCTCGCCGAGATAAACCCGGCTCTCCGGATTGGGTATCTGTTCGGAAATCACCACCAGATCGATGGAGATCAGGGGATAATTCGGATGATGGAAGAAGCGGTAGTAGCCGCTTTCCGCAACATCATCGATGTCGGCAATCACATTCGCCAAATGCCGTTCCAGCTCATCGGGGACCCGGCCGCTCGATCCTGAGCGCACGAGGGTGGCGAGCGACTGCATCCCAGGATTGTCGATATTCTTGTTGAACTCGTTGGTTATGGTCGCCGCTTGGAAGCGGGCGTTCACCAGACCGCCCTGCCGCTGCGTCTCTTCGGAAAAGGTCAGCATTCCCCATGTTTCACCCCAGTCTGCCTCGAAGTCTTTGTAAAACCGGAAATCGAGCTGAGGGTCGGAGGGAAAAAGCAATGCGAAATCAGGGCTGGTCAGGTGCTCCATGAAGTAACGGCCGACCAGATCATTCTCGTTCCCAAGCCCGGCCGGCCGGGTCTTATTGGCGAGCAAAAGGATTCTGGGATTCTCGATGCCGCCCGCAGCCAGCACATAGTATTTCGCCCGGGCCTTCAGGGTTTTGTCGTTCAGGGTCTTAACCGTCAGTTCGCGAACCTGGTTCGAGAGCGCGTCAGTTACGATGTCGACGACATTCGCGAAGAGATAAGTTGTGATGTTCGCCGCCTGCTCGAGCGCTTCTTCGTGATAAAGGCCAAGGGCCCGTGCTTCACCGCCGACGGTCTGAAACACCTGGGTCGTAATGGCATCATCCTCAAAGACCCAGGGATCAGCGCCGACAGCCGAACGTTGGCTTTCAATCTCAAAACCTTCGTTGGGCACACCGCAGAAGGTTGCGGCACGTTTGTAGTAGGGTCGAAGCTCCTCGAGCCCAAACGGCCAGCCGCTATTGGGAATCCAGTCACGAACTTCGAAGTCCAGAGCATCCATGGGGCGGATGTTGCCGCCCCAGTGGTTGGTGCTGCCGCCCAGCATGCGCAGCCGCACAACATCCAGGTCGGGGTAAGGAATGCCGACGACCTCTCCCGCCGCCAGGGCCTGGGTCTCTTCGTCATACCCGATATCGCCGCTTTCCAGTAGCGCAATGCGCGTTGAGTCACCCTCGAATGCAGTCGCGATGGCGATACCCGCGGGGCCGGCGCCGATGATGCAGATGTCTGCCTCGATCGTCTCTCCGTTGGCCAGGCTGCGCGTGTCCACGAACGCCATCGTCTTCAAATCCCTCTGTCTTTTTGCGCACACAGTTGTATCAGGTCGAATTGAAACGGCAAGAGGCTCGAAAGGGGATTCCAGGTGGCTTCCTGAATTTCAGCTCTTTTGCCTGCTTCACAAGAGTCTGATCCAAATGATCGCTGAGTGAGGAAGCTAGAGACACTGTCTTAAGGAAGGGTTTGACGGCAAGCTGTCAGAAAGTGAAATTGGCTCGCCTCGCTTCACCCTTCGACCGCGTGTTCAAAGCGAAGCTTTTCGGGTCTCTTGCTGGTCGGGTTGTTTGGCCGGTCGGGTTGTTTGGCCGGTCCGGTTGTTTGAAGGTCAGATATGCTTTCCTTTCTCTACCACATAAAGCCTCTCTTTTTGCCGCCTCTGAATCTCGTCCTCCTCGCGCTGGCGGGTTGGCTTTGCACCAAACGCTGGCCACGGCTGGGGCGCAGGATGATCCAGGTTGCTTTCGGTGGTCTCTTTATTCTCTCGCTCCCGCTCTTCGCCGGTTCGATCCTGCACGGTCTGGAAGTCCATCCGGTTCTGGATACGACGCAGCCCGTCGCCGAGAATTCCGCGATCGTCGTCTTGTCCGCCGGGATGTACCGGGATGCGCCGGAATATAACGGCGATGATACCGTCGGTTCCCTCACGCTCGAACGCCTGCGCTATGCTGCCAAACTCCATCGCGATTTTGGCTTACCCGTGGTGACGACCGGCGGCATTCTGGGAGACGTCGAGACGTCTCTGGCCGAGGCTATGGCCAAGGTTTTGACCAATGAATTCGGGGTCGGCACGGTCTGGCAGGAGACGGAGGCCTTCAATACGCAACAGAATGCAGCTTTCTCGGAAAACTTGCTACGTGAAAAAGGCATTTCGACCGTTTACCTGGTCACCCATTCCTGGCACATGCGCAGGGCGGTGCTTGTCTTCGAGCAGACGGGGCTTACGGTCATACCCGCGCCAACGCGCCTTGGTGGGCCATTTGAGCTGAGCGTCGGCGACTTCATACCGAACGCCGGCGCGCTCAATGCAAGCTATTACGCCCTGCATGAATGGCTAGGCCAGCTTTGGTATCGGCTGGTCTATACCTGATCGATGGCCGGCGATCTCTCTTCAATCCTAGGCGGCGGACGCGACGCGGCTTCGGTCCTGGTGTTTCTGGAACCAGAGTTCGAGCAGCATCAGCACCCAGATCAATTCGCCATGGAACGAGGAATGTCCGCTGCGGTGCGTCTCAATTGCGGAGTCCAAAAACGCGGGCTGGAAGATGTCGCGTTTTTTCAGGCTTGCGAGGTTGTCATAGGCAAGGGCCTGCATGCCCGGGTCGGTCTTGAGCCACAGTCCGAAAGGCAGGCCGAAGCCATGCTTGGATTTTGTGAGCGTCTCGGGTGGCAGGAAGTTACGCACCGCGTACTTAAAGAACGACCGTAATTTGCGGCCTTCCAGCTTCATCGCGGGCGGGATTTTTGCAGAGAAAGAGAGCACCTCCTCGTCGAGCAGCGGATAACGCACGGCGATACCCGCAAGGGCCGTGGTCTGTTCCACTTTGCGCAGATCGTCGTCTGCCAGGGTGGTGCGCACATCCAGATAAAGCATGGAGTCCAGCGAGGAGGCTGCGCCGGAATCATCGTAGTGCATCCGCAGCAGGTGATAGGGATTTTGCTGGTCGATGTTGTCTGCGACGGCGGGCATGAAACAGTCGGTCAATGCGACTTCGTTGTAATAATTGTAGCTTTCCAGCCGGTCCGGCAGGGGAACATTGGCACGGCGGATGTAACTGCGTGCCTTGCGCAACGGCATGACCCGGTCGCCGCCCGGCAGGTTCATGAGGACCGGTTCCAGCACGCCGCTGCGCAGCCAGCGGGGAATATATCCGTAGGCCTCGAAGATCTTCTGATCGGCGTAGCGCTCATTCCCGGCGAAGAGCTCGTCGCCGCCATCTCCGGCGAGTAAGAGATCGATGCCGTGCTCGCGGGCCAGCTTGGCGCAGTAGTAGGCCGCGACCGCCGAACTGTTGCCATAGGGTTCGTCATAGATATCGGCGATTTTCGGGATGAAGTCGACGATATCGGCCGGCGTGACGTAGTACTCCAGATGTTCGACGCCATAGTGTTTGGCCGTGATCCGTGCGTAACCCATCTCGTTATGCTCGACGGAATCAAAGCCGACCCCGAAGGATTTTGAGGTTCGCCCGCTTTGTTCGGCCAGAAGTCCGGTGACGGTCGAACTGTCGATCCCGCCGCTCAGGAAGGAGCCGGTGGTCTCAAAGTCGCGGCCCGTTGTGGCGCGCGCCATGGCACGGCGCATCACAGCCATCAGCTCTTCCGAGAGCTCATCCTGACTGCGATGATCGTCGCTGTAGTCGACCCGCCAGTAAGTTGAGGTCTCTGTCTCGCCGTTCTCATACCAGAGGCACTGTCCCGGCAGGAGTTTGGTGACCTCCTGAAAGATCGTTCCCGGCGCCGGCGAGCGTGTAAAGAACATATAGTCAAAGATCGCCTGGTGGCTCAGACTGCCGGTGATTTCCGGGTGCGCCATGATGCTGTCGGTGGTGGTTCCGAAGACGATGCCCTTGCCGGACGCGGGCCGCGCAAAGCAGAGGGGACGAATACCGAGCCGGTCGATCGCTATCAGCGCCGTCTGCCGTTCTTTGTCGACGATGGCGAGCGTCCAGCCGCCCATGACCTGTTGCAGCGCATCGCGTCCCAACCGCTTGTAGGCAGCGGCCAATGCCGCGGCGTTTCCCTCGCGATCGGCCAGGGCGCCTAACTCAGCGTCCAGCCAGCGGGGATAACCCTCAATGGCGGCCGCAAGCGATCCGTCATCGAAGACGCTGACGCAGGCCGCATAACCTTTGGCCGACAGGCCGTAGCCTGCGCCGCAGCCTGCCTGCGTCTGAGACCCCGAGAAATCATAGAGTCCGTCCGTCATTGCCGAGAGAACACCCTTTGCGTCTCCTTCACCGACGGCGCTGCCCAACCAACCGCAAAGCCCGCTCATACCTGGCGTTGACCTCTCATCCATATCCTGCGCGCCGATTTTTCGGCGCACGTCGTTTCCATCACCTACAGCGGCGACCCTTCCGGAGTCTTAACAGCCGTAAGATCATTCGTGATTAATCCACCTGTGCCCGCGCTTTCTTCCGCTCCGCAAGCTGTTGTTTAAGGCCTCGAAGCCGCTGTTCAAGGCGATTCTTGAGTATATTGCGCTGCAAGACAAGCCAGGTCATGTCCTGCGTCGCATTGCCAAGACTGCGTTTATGCTGCCCGTAGCCCGCCATGAAGTCGTAGATCCCGGCACCCTGCGCCAGATTCCGCTCAATGGCGAGATAGTGGGTGACCAGTCCCGGCTTGCGTTTCGGGTCGCCGTCGTAGCGAAAACCGCTCTGATAGCCGTAGACAGTGCCTTTGTGAAGGAAGTTATAGAGGTACCCGATAGTCTGGTCTCCTGCGGTCGCCCGCAGCAATTGGATCTTGCCTTCAGGAAAGCCGGCCGCGACCAGGGCCTTGTGAAACCTGCTGAAATAATCGTTCGAAAAGGAGCCGGTTTCGCCGCGTGCAATCCAGTAGCTTTGATGCAGCTCAGCCAGTTCCTCCAGAAACCGATGCGCTTCTTCCAGGCTTTCAGGGGCCGTCAACGAGAGCGGACCATCGGCTTCATAGAGCCGCAACGCTTTTCGCAACTGTTGCCGGGTGTTGCGGCTGAGTTGCGTGAGATAATTGTCTTTGCTGTCCCGAACGATGGTCAGATCGACGTAGTCACAGGGTTTCAGGTCCTGGACCCAGGGCATGAGCCCAACGGCGTCTGCGGCTTTTGTGACATCCGACAGGGTTTCGGGCAAGAGGCCGCTCAGGCAGAGCTCGCTCCAGCTTCGATCCTGTTCTTCCAACCAGCGAAAAGCGGCTTCGGTGATGCCCAGACGTTCGGTTGCTGCGCACAGGATGCCGCTGTATTCCAGGGTCAGGCGGTCGTGGTGAGCATCGCCGGTTTCGTTCAGCAGCAGGCGGTTGACCGGCATGATCCGGTGCCGGTGTCCCGCGTGAAAGATCAGAATCCCCAAACCCGCCAAGCGGCCAGCCTGTGATATCCGCAAGGCCTTTGGCTTAAAACTGGATGGCAGGGTCGTCAGCCAGGTTCCGATCCAGCACCAGGACTGGAAAAACGAGGCCTGGCCGCGTGCCTCCAGTTCCTGCCAGGCGTTGCCGAACTCGGACAAATCGGCGATCTCGTCGCAGGAAACCTGATAAGATGCGGTCATAGCCTCGGTTTTAGCAGGGGTTCTGGTTCAATAGGATTCGGAGTGGGATCGAATCGGTGACTGTCATCAAATTGTTACGGTTCCGCACAGCGCGAATCCGCGAAAGGTCGTAGCATAGGCCGTTAACGAAATGCTATGTGGATCTGTGAATAGTTTCTTACTTGTTGCACGCGAATCGCTTCGCCGGGCCATAAAATCTAAAAAACGCTGTCGCTCTATTTGTTTTCCAGCCAATCATTCTGCCGGTTCCCTTCAGTATGCAATCGAAACTCTATAAAGACCTTAACGACCTGCCGGCAGGCTATGCAGCGCTGTTCGAAGCGACGGCACGCCAGAACTTCTATGCGAGCCGGCCCTGGTTCCAGACCCTGGTGGAAACCACGCGCGAGGCAGGTGACGGGCTGCAGCTCTACGGACTGGAAGACGCCGCCGGTGCGGCGGTCGCTTTGCTGGTTGCCCGAAACGGCGCGGGCGGCATCGCGGGCGGGCCGGCCGGTGATCCCCGGGCTCTTTCCGGTTTCAGCACCATGTATACGACGCACTATCTGCCGCTGATTCACCCGACAGCAGCGACGCCGGAGGCTGCGGCTGAGGGCTTTGCCCGTGGACTGGCGGCGGCGAAACCCGCCTGGCAGGTCATGAATTTCGATGCGCTCGACCCGGCCGAGCCATTCTTCCCGGCCTTTGAGACGGCTTTACGCGGCGCCGGGTTCGTGGTCCAGAGCTACGCGCATTTCGGCAACTGGTATGAAAGCACCGAGGGCGACAGCCTGGAGAGCTTTATGGCGCGCAGACCATCGGCCCTTCGCAATACGGTCAAGCGCAAAGGCCGTAAGCTGGAGAAGATGGAAGATGTCACTTTCGAGATCATTACGGATCATGAAGGCCTGGACCGGGCCATGGATGCCTACGACGCGATCTACGCCAACAGCTGGAAGGAGCCGGAGCCTTTTCCGGATTTCACCCGCAGGCTGGTGAAGGAAGCGGCGTCGGCGGGTTGCCTCTGTATGGGGTCGGTTTTCCTGGGCGAACGCCCGGCGGCTTCGCAGATCTGGATTGTGTCCGGCGGGCGCGCGACGATTTTCAAGCTGGCTTACGATGAAGAATTCAAGAAGCTCTCCGCGGGTTCGGTTCTGACCGTGAAGCTGCTTGAGCATGTCCTCAACCATAATGACATCATCGAAGTCGACTACGGACGGGGCGATGACGCCTATAAGAAGCAGTGGCTGAGCGAACGCCGCGAACGCCGCGGGATTGTGGCGTTCAACCCGCGCACTCTCAAGGGCGCAGCGGGCGCGTTGCGGCATGTGGGCGGCAGTCGGCTGAAAGCCTTGATCGGGCGCTGAATCTCTGCATTTCGTCCTTTCTGAAAAGCCGTTTGAGACCGGCAGGCTTTGATTTTCCTGACTTTTGTTAACCAAGACCCGCTGTGTCGCGTTTTACCACAGAGTTGACTCGATTATCCGAACGCGTAAATTGTACTGTCTGAGCAGATACAAATTAGGCTGTGAAACCATGCGAAAATTAGTGCTGGCTTTGGTGCTGTTGGTCGGTGGCGCAACGACAACCGTCGCGGCGCCTCTGTTGGACACGCCGGTCTATTACGAGCCGAGCGACAGCTATTTCGAGCTTGTGAGCCTGAAAAACCAGTATCCCGGACGATATGTCCGTGACGAAACCGATTGGCTTGCCATGAAGGATCTCGCTGCGAAGCGAACCTATAAGGGACGGCGCGGCCGGCTTGCCATCGTGCGCGACAGGGCAACCAATTCTTTTCTGCGGGACACCTTCAAGCCGGATAAATCGGCATGGTTCGGTTTGCAGTATCTCTGCAAATACAACCGTCTGATCTGGGCAAATGGGCGGCTGCATGAAAAGGATGGCTTCCAGAACTGGGGCCGGTCCTGGAATGTTCAGGGTAAAAACCCGTCAAACCCCAATCGGAGCCAGGGTTGCGGCAACCATAACTATTTCTATGCCGTTCACTACTGGGCGTCCAAGCACGGTTTTACCTGGAACGCGAATGCCCGGAACGTGCACTGGAAACTTGCTTTCGTCGAATACCCGGCGCCCGGAAAATACTGGAAGTAGGGTTATCGCCGCTTGTAACGGCTGACCGCAGGTTCTGAATGGCGTAGCTATTCGGAGACCTTTGTCTTCAAAGACGACACTACTTCACCTCAGGAAGCGCCGGATAGGGATCAAGCCCGGCGTCCTCCCGGTTTTTGTACCAATGGTTCTCGCTCGTCGGCTTGCGGCCGCCGATCAACGTGTTTTCGGAGATCTTCGGGGGCGGTACGTCTCGGCTATGGACAAAGTTCCGTTGTCTCTGCGCGGGCTCGATGATCACCGTGTTGCCTTCGATCAGGCTGGAATTGACGTCATACCCGGTCACTCTTGGGTAAGTGAGTTCCAAACCAATACCGATAATGTCCGGATTGCTGCTGTTGACGCCTTCCTGAAGGACATTGTTCCGGATGACCACGGTTCCGCCGTTCGGAATATCGATCAGACGGCTGTCTTTTCCCTCCAGTGAGGCGATCACATTGTTTTCGATGGTTGTGCGTGCCGCGCGGCTCTTGATCGCATGGCCTTCGTCTTTGGGAGACAGGAACACGCTATCCCGGACGGTCAGCTCCGCCGCCTTGCCGATGTATATGCCGTGCGCCCGTCCGCACTTGATGCCGCAAGCGCCGCCCAGGTGCTCGAACTTGCTGTTCTCAATCAGGATGCTGCCACCGCCCTTCGACCTCGTCAGCAAGCCCTGCTGACTGTTATGGAAGTAGACGTTTCGGAGTGTCAGGTTGTTGCCTTCCAGCCGCACGCAGGCTCCGTTCCCATCGCTCACCCTGATGCCGGAACACTCGATCCCTTCGATGGTCGTATTATTGCCTTTGATGACGAGATTGGCCTTGCCCTCGGCTGTGGTCTCCAAAAGCCGTGTGTTCTTGGACCCCCGCACGGTCACGTTGTTGGCGCGTAGAACAGCGGACTCATAAAAAGTGGCCCCGCCGATTGTTATGACGGCGCCGTCCTGGGCCGCATTGAAGGCCGCGCCAAGCCGGGGAAACTTCTGGCAATCATCGCCATTGCAGAGTGATACGAAGCGATTGGGATCGACGGGCGGCTTCTCCTTGGGCAGCCGGTAGAGCCAGATTCCATTGTTGGGATGGCCATACCCCGCGAAGACGTCGAGCGCTTCAATGTAGATGAACTTTGAATAGGGACGGCTCCGGCTCGGGGCTTCGCCGCCACGGTTCTCATAGAGAACCCATTCCTTGGTCTCGGGATCGAGCGTGAAGATCCTCCGGTCCCCGGACCAGTAGACGATGTTTTTATCCCGGGAATTGTACGCCGGTCCGGCGGTCTGATTGAAGGCCGGGCGTTTGACCCGGTTCTCAAGATTGCCGAGTCTGGTGCCGTTCCCAAGCCTTGCCGATCGCACGCCTGTCCGGTCGCTCAGGATAAACAGCCGGCGATCGGGGTCGACGATCCCGGTTCCGTCGGTGCCGGTGCTGTTTACGTTCCCCATGGAGGCGTATTCCTTGCTCTCGACATCGAAAACCGACATGCGGCCGCGCGAGACAAGAATGATGTTTCCGGTTGCCGGGTCGAGCTCAGCGGACCGGTAGCCACCAATCCGTTTGCTGTTGGCGGGGTTGTGCCCGGTCCAGGATTTGGTTTTCGGGTCGAACTCCCAGATCGGCGCGCCCGACCAGCCGTTCCCGCCGGCACAATAGGCCACCTGGGTCCAGACGAAGATAGTCTCCGTTTTGGGGCTGTAGACGATGCTGTCATAGGTGTGTCCCGGCACGGGGGCATCGAACTTCCCGTCGCCATCGAGATCCGGGACGCGCGGACAAGGATGTTCCTGGCTCTTTTTCGCATCCCATCTGTTGGTCTTTGGGTTCAGATAAACAAAGGGACTGGGATCGGTCAGGCGTTCCCAGGTCAGTTCGGCGAAGTCGAAAGCGTAGACTTCGTTGCCGCTGTAATCCCTGTGCCCGCCTCCGTGGAAATACCAGAAACGTCCGTCAAAAGTAGCGCCGTTCCAGCTTTTCACAACCGAACCCGGGCCGCTGACACCGCCGTTTTCGGGGGCCATGCTCCGGGTGGCTAAGACCTGGCTAATCGCTGAGTTGGGGAGCTCGTACCATTGCCCGGGCTTCAGGTCGTCTACGATCTGCGCGAGCTTGGGCATTTCCGCCTGTGCGACGGCAAAGCGCATCGGGTCGAGATTTTGATCGGCCGCTTTTGTGCCTGCGGGTTTTGGGGTCGCGGGTTTCTTTTCCGCGGCCTTCTTCTCCTCAACCTTCCTTTCCACTGTCTCGGCTTGGGTCGCTTTCGCGGGTTTCGCGGGTGTGCCGGCAGCTAAGTCCTTGCCGGTTTCGCCTTCAGGAGTCTTCTCGCCGGGCGCTTCTTGAGCTGCGCCGCGCGGCTGTGGTTTGGAAGGAGTGGAGGGTTGTATGGTTGTTCCAGGAACCGCCTGTCCATCTTCACCGCGTTGAATTGTCTCGCTTTTCCAACTGGGAGCCGGCGGAAGCTGTGCAATCAGGCTGCCTTTGTCCTGAGCGCTGATGTCGCCGGGACCAACTCCTAAGATGAAGCCGGTAACCAGTGCGCCGGACACGATCCTGGAGGCATGAAGCCCAATTCCTCTCATCCAGCGCTTCTCCTTGTCTCTTGACCGGTTCTCTTGGCCGGGGGGGCTGCCCCAATCCGGCCAAAGAGTGTTTACGCCGATGGTATGGCGCTCCAGGCCAGTCTTTGGCCAAGAAGCTGTCATAGAAGCGCAAATGATTCCAGATGTTAACCGGAAGCTCCTATATTGTGGCGGCGAGAGGCGGCTGCAAGTTTGCGGGATATTGAATTTGTCGTTACATCTCTGGCATCGGCGGAGCGGGGAAACCCGGATCGCCTGCGAATTGCCGGAAAAGTGGAGAGATGGCTGGCGTATGCTTGACCAAGCGAAACACCGAAGGATCGACCTTCCCGAGGACTCGGCACCGCTGCTCACGGTGATCATCGACACCGAGGAAGAGTTCGACTGGGATAAGCCTTTTTCACGGGAAAATGTGGCTGTGGAGAGCATTGCAGCCCAACACGCGGCCCAGGATATCTTTGCCCGCTACGGCATCGTGCCGACCTATGTAATCGATTATCCGGTGGCCTCGACGGAGTCGTCTGTGGCGGTGTTAAAGCCCCTGATGGAGTCAGGGGCCTGCGAAATCGGCGCTCATCTTCACCCCTGGGTCAGCCCGCCTTATGACGAAGAGGTCTGTACACTCCATTCCTATCCGGGAAACCTGGCGCGGGAGTTGGAACGCGACAAACTCGCTGAGCTGACCGCGACGATCGAACGGAACTTTGGTCGGCGTCCGACGGTCTATAAGGCCGGGCGTTATGGCGTCGGCCCCAATACCACCTCCATTCTGGCCGAACTGGGCTACAAGGTCGACGTCAGTGTGGTGCCCTACACGGCCTTTACCGACGATGGCGGCCCCGACTTCCGGAGCTTTGCCTTTCAACCCTACTGGTTCGGTGAAGAAGACGCAGCCCTGCTCGAACTCCCGCTGAGCGTCGGGTTTTACGGCGCTTTGTCCCCGGTCGGGCGGCAACTCTTTCCTCTGATTTCAGGATCCCTTGGTCTCTCTGTCCGTCTGCCGGGGATCCTCTCGCGCAGCCGGATGCTGGAGCGGATCCGCCTGTCTCCCGAGGGTGCTGACCATGCGGAACATCGGCGTTTGACCAAAAGTCTGCTGGCGCAGGGCTGCAGGCTTTTCTCCTTTACCTATCACAGCCCGTCCCTCGCCGTCGGCCACACACCTTATGTGCGCAATCAGGCAGAGCTCAGCGCTTTCCTGGACAGCTTGGACCGCTACTTCGACTTCTTCATGAATGAATTAAGCGGGCAGGCAACGACCCCGGCCCGTTTCCATGCCAAATTGATGGAAGCTTCTGAACAAGCAGATCACGCCCAAAACGGGATCGCCGCGGCGGCCGTCTAAGCCGCGTATGTTCGGAGCCCGGCTAAATCCCAGTAAGGCTTTGCGTTAAACGCGGGCTTTCAGGCTGGCGACCACACGCGAAGCGGTTTTGCCATCCCACATGTCGATCTTCTCGGCTTTTGGCCAGTCGCCGCTCAGGACCTGGTCGACGGCGGCTTCGACGTCCGCGGGTACCGTGAGCCGGTTTGTGCCGTCTGTGACAGTGATCGGCCGCTCGGTATTGTCCCGAACCGTAATGCAGGGAATGTCGAGGTAGGTGGTTTCCTCCTGGATCCCGCCAGAGTCCGTGATCACCAACTTGGCTTCGCGCACCAGGCCCATGAACTCGACATATCCCATGGGATCGACCACGTGAACGCCGTTAGCACCAGCGAGTGTGTCCATTAAATTGAAATCATTCAATTTTTGACGTGTCCTGGGATGGGCGGCGAAGACAAGGTCACAGCGTTGCGCGGCACTTACGATACGCTCGACAAGGGTTTTCAGTTTTTCGGCATCGTCGACGTTCGAGGGACGATGCAGGGTCACGACACCGTAGCTGCCCGGCTCCAATCCCAGCTTTTCATAGGTTGCGGCCGCCGCAATCTTCTCGTGAAGCATTTCATAGGCGTCGAGCATGATATTGCCGACCCGGTCGATCCGGGAGTCCGCGACACCGACGGCCTTAAGGTGTTCGTCTCCGTCGGGTGAGGGGGTCCAAAGCAGGTCCGCAATCGAATCCGTGACGATGCGATTGATTTCCTCCGGCATGGTCAGATCGCCGCTGCGCAAGCCCGCTTCGAGGTGGGCGACCGGGATGCAGAGTTTGGCTGCGACCAGGGCGCAGGCGAGCGTCGAATTGATGTCACCGACCACCACCACCCAGTCGGGCCGGCTCTCGAAGCAGATCTTTTCATAGGCCATCATGACGCGCCCGGTCTGTTCGGCATGGGTCCCGCTGCCGACCTCAAGATGATGGTCCGGCTCTGGTAACTGCAGATCCTGGAAGAAGGCATCGGACATGTTGACGTCGTAGTGTTGCCCGGTGTGCACAAGAACAGGACGGCACCAGGTCTCGCCTTTCAGGGCGTGAAACAAGGGAGCGACCTTCATGAAGTTCGGCCGTGCGCCTGCGATAATATGGATCTGCGTCGGTGTTTGGTCAGACATCAGCGGGACTCATCCTTATGCGCCGCGTGCGGGGATGATCTCCCCAAGGAATCGATTTAGATTGCTGTATTGATCGTCGCGTGTCAGCCCGCTGCGCGAGGCCTCGGGTTGAGGCGGAATGCCGCCTGTGCGTTTCATATCGAGCCAGACCTCTAGTTGCTTCGCAATCGTTTCCGGGTTGGCGCCGTAGAAGCCGGCCTCTCTTTCGCGCAGAAAAGCGGCCGGGACACCGTTCTCGAGACCGAGCAGCAGGATCGGTCGCCGGGCGCCCATGTACTCGAAGAGCTTGCCGGGAACGTTGCCCTGCTCGCGCGGATCATTCCATTGCATGAGCAGCAGTATATCGGCGTTTTGTTGCAGTTCGACCGCTTCGCGGTGCGTCACGGGCGGGTTGACCTTGACCAGGGCTTCGACACTGTAGCGGTTCGCAATTGGCCAGACGTGATCCGGATTTGTGCCGTAGAAGTCAATCCGGATGCGCTCAGGTCCCAGGTTCAGGCTCTGCATGGCGGCGAAGAGCGGTGCCGGGTCACGCTTGCCCGGGTAGATGCCACCGGTATAGACGATGCGCAGCGCCACGTCGCCTGTCGATCCCATACTTGCCGCGCCTTCCAGCGCTTCGGGATCGTATCCGTTGTATACGACGGTTACCGGCTTACCGTACTTGGCGCGGTAATCCTCGGCCCAGGGCTCGGAGACCGTGACCAGGGCGGAAGAACGTTCGATAACTCTCCGCTCGAGGGCGCCATCGATGCGCAGCCGCCAGCCGGGCGGAGGGTCGTAGGGGTCATCGACCCAGCGGTCGCGCAACTCGGTGATCAGGGGAATATCAAACTGTTTGCTCAGGCGGTAGCCGATCAAGAGCCCTGTGAAGGGCGGGCCGGTCGCGTAGATGACGTCAGGCTTCCATTGATCCAGAAGCACCCGGCCTTTGGCCATGGCGTGCGGCATCCAGCCGATACGCGCGTCCGGCAAATTGACTGCGTTGCTGTAGAACGCGCCAAGGGACGAGCGCAGGCGTTTCAGCGCGCCCGGCCTCTCCGGTCGGTCGGTGGATGTGCCGGCGCCGGATGCGCTTGTCTGATGGCTGGGGGCTGGCGTGGACTCATTGTCCGATGCCTTTTTATCAGAGAGAAAAGGGCGCAGCACCGATTTGGCGGCTTCGGTCAGCCGATCCGGGAAGGCGTTCACGTCCGACCAGCGGGAGTAAACCACCTGTTCTTCGGGGATTTCGAGCGGGAGGGTCTTGGGGAAAGGTAAGTCTTCCGCCGCCAGAACCTTAAGATCATGACCTTGCTGCGATAGAAAGCGCGCCATGCGTCCCATGCGAACGGCGCCGATGGTATTGGCCGGCGGAAAGAACCAGGACACCATGAGTATTTTCACCGGGCACTCCAGTCATGAGGTGTTCGCGGATCTGTGGGGTCGGACTCGTATCGGGCCTTCACGCTCTCTTGCTTTCTTCCGGTTCATTTGTCCCTTTGAGCCCAAGCGGCTCGCTGGCTCGCAATGAGCCAGTGTTCGGCCAAGGGCCGTCCGGAGTTTTTATCGGTTTGGTGCTAAAAAATCGTTTCGGGTTTGGTAGGCGGGCAGAGGCGCCGGGCCTCCGTGGGGCATGGGCCGCGGCATCTTGGCTTGGATCGTTTCCGTCAAGTTCTGATGAACGAGTATTTTCGCGACCATGACAATGGTCAGCAGATGATAGAGAAGATCGTAGAACGCCATGTTCAGGAAAGCGCCGCCGACGGCATAGCCGGTGAGACTCAGGAACAACATGTTCGAGAGTTCGTGGGCCCACTTCAACTCCGGCCGATACTTTGTTCGAAGGCGAATCCACCGACAGTTGTAGGCGGCGACAAGGGCCAGGATTCCGAACAAGGTGAAGCCGATAAAGCCATGTTCTCCAAGCACCTCGAAATAGACGCTGTGGAAGGCTCTGGGTTTGAAGGCCTCAGGGACATACTCCATGAAGAGCTCATGGTCGAACTGAACCAGGAAACCGCCACCGAAAACCGGGTTCGCCTTGGCAACCTCGTAGCCGAACTTCCAGGCGTCGAAACGGCCTGATGCCGATCCGTCATCTTCATAGGTTTCGATCGTGCTCATGCGGTCCAGCCATTGCTGGGGCGCAAGCGCGGCGCCTATGGCCAGCACGAAGACAAGGCCGATGGTGATCATGAACTTGCGCCTGGCCTTAAGCAGCAGCATCAGCGCCATCACGGTGGCGGCGAGCAAGGCGCCACGGGAATAGGAGGCGAAGACCGCCAGACCGGTTAGCACAAGGGAACAGCCAAGGCCGCGCCGGACCCATATGTTCTCAGTCGTAACCTGCAGGTAACGTATCAGCGGAAGCACGACGAGCAGCGAAAAGGCCAACTGATTGTTGTCCGCAATGAAGGACAGCGGCGGTCCCCAGACGCGGTAGTTACCAGCCGTGACGATTGCGAAGATCCCGCCTTTGACGCCGTAATAGCCGAGCGACAGCACGATAATCCAGATCAGAGCCTGCAGGCGTTCACGGTTGGTGACCAGCACCATCGTCATGAAGGTCATGGCCAGAATCTTGATCGTTCGCTCCCACTTCATCACCGCCTGATCCGGTACGATGGCGAAGAGCGTCGTGATGCTGACCCAGATTGTGATGATAACGATCAAGACGGAAATGGCATTGACCGGGAAGCGCTTCGGCTCCTTGTAGAGCACCGTGCCGATAATGGTCAGAAGAGCGACCGCAAGCGCAAAGGGCAGATTGTAAGCAAAACCCCACGTCAGCCTGTGGGGATTCATGTAGGACAACCAACACCACATTGTGATGCCGATATATGGCCGCATAAGGATGACCGGAAAGGTCGCCATTATGTTGAGGGTGATGAAGAGGTCCCGCATTGCGGCGCAAATTACCTTGCAATTAAAAATTCTCGGCTCAGCGATAGAACACCGACCCGATATTAAGGCATAACGTCTTGACGGACCATAAATACCCCCGGTTTCGTTCGCAGGCAATAGGCTCCTGACGGCTCGCTTTACAGCGGTTGTCTCGAGGCTCCACCGTTGCCCATCGGTGCTTTCGCATGGTCATAACGACGTTCCCGCCCGGGAAAACCGCAAAAGCGATGCGAGTTTCAATTCGATCACACCAGATGTTAAACAGCTTGTGTTATTAGTGTTTGTATAGTCATCGGATGTGGTATTCAGTGCTTTTGCCCGGCGCTCGCGTACGCTGGCATGCGTGGGGATTGCATAATGAGAGGCAGAGCCACTGGCGTTTTTTGAGGGATTGACGGCTCCGGTCTTGGTCCCAAGAAGCCAGGCCAGGGGTGGGCAGGGTGAAGCCGTAACTTGAACTGAGGATGGTCGAAAGTGGATTTTTTAGGCAGCTTGGTAAATGCTGGACTGCTCCTCGGGACCATTGGTCTCGTTGGCTTGTTGATTCATTGGACCGTCAAGAACGACGCCAGTGATTCGATTAAGGATCAGACTGGCCTGTTCAAGATGAGAGACTTCAAAGCTGAGCAGGAAAAAGAGACCGAGAACAAACTGCGGAGAGTCCAAAACAGACTCCATGAGCAGGATTTTCGTTCCTAAGGCGATTCCGGATTTTTAAATTTTCTCAGGTTCGCAGCGGAGAATCATGAGCTTATGTCATTTTTTGACAGGTCATTGCTATGAAATTAATCGTTCAAATCCCTTGTTTTAATGAAGAAGAGACCCTTCCCCAGACCGTCGCGGACATTCCCAGGCAGATCGACGGGATCGACAGTGTCGAGATTCTGATTATCGACGATGGGTCCCATGACAGAACCATCGAAGTCGCTAGGGAAATCGGGGTCGATCACATCGTAGTCAACAAGAAGAACCTTGGTTTGGCGAGGACGTTCCGCAAAGGCTTGGATGCTTGTCTCCACCTGGGCGCCGATATCATCGTCAATACGGATGGCGACAATCAGTATGCCGGTGGGGATATTCCAAAACTGATCAGGCCGATCCTGGATGGTTCAGCGGATCTGGTTGTAGGCGATCGCCAGACAGGCCGAGTGGCGCATTTCTCAACGATCAAAAAGCTCTTGCAGAGGCTCGGCAGTTTTGTCGTGCGCAATCTCTCCGGCGCAGAGATCCCGGATGCGGTGAGCGGGTTTCGTGCGATTTCCCGTGAAGCCGCCCTGCGGATCAACATTATCTCGTCTTTCAGCTACACCATCGAAATGCTGATCCAGGCCGGCAAAAAGCATATGGCCATCGTCTCGGTGCCGATCGGTACCAATGCGAAAACCCGCGAATCCCGTCTTTTCAGCAGTGTTCCGCGTTTCATCGAGCGTTCGCTCTCCACCATGGTGCGGATGTACGCGATGTATCAGCCCCTTCGGGTGTTCGTGTCACTGGGCATTCTTCTTGTGCTGATTGGCCTCATTCCGATGGTGCGGTTCCTTTATTTCATTCTCACCGAAGGCGGTGCAGGCCATATCCAATCCCTGGTCCTCGGCAGTACCTTGCTGATCATCGGTTTCCTGACGTTTGTGATTGGATTGGTGGCCGATCTGATCAACTTTAACCGGCAGTTGGTGGAGATCACATTGGAGAAGACGCGCCTGATGGAGCTTGAAATCGAGAAGCTTTCCCGCAGGGCGTTTTCCAAAGACCTTTAAGCCGGCTGTTGAGTAGGTGAGCCCACCAGATAGGCAATCCCGGCCGACGAAAAGTCAGCAACGACATACAAAACCCGATGCAGCGCGACCGCGACGGCCGCTTCCGCCGGTAGGACCGCGCCAGCCAACCCGACAACCAGAACCGTCTCGCGCACACCGATGCCCGCCGGGGCAAAGATCGACACGGTCCCCAAGCCATATGCGATGGCAAAGAGGCTGATGACCAGCGGGGTCTCAGACAGGTTGAACTGTGGCAGCAGGAACCAGAACGAGAACCCAAGCGCGATCCAGGCTGCCGCGAGCATGGCAAGCATCCGGGGATCGGGGCGAAGCGGCGCAATCATCCGCCGGAGCCGGTCACGGAAGCGGAACGCCAGAACCGCGATCATCACTGCGGCGGCAACACTTAGGACAAGAAGGCCGAGCACCAGGGTGCTCAGATCGATATCAGTCAGCCCGAGTGCTTCGAAGACGACGTCTCCGCGCAAGATGAGGGCCGGGATCCCGACCAGAAACGCCGAGCCCACAAGCCAGGCAATCTCGACCAGAATCACCGTGCGGATCTGATCCAGGTTCATTCCCACGGATTTGTAGAGCACCGCCCGGCTCAAAAACTGCCATACCGAGCCAGGCAGGTATTTCGGTACCTGAGAGATATTGTAGGCGAAGGCCGCCTGGCGCCAGGTCATGGCGAACGCCTGACTGTGGGCGACCGCGCGCACATAACCGGTCAAAAACAGTTTTGCGATGAAAAGCGCGAGCAGGGGGGCAGCCAGATCCAGGATCGAAACCCCCTTGAGAACCTCGGTAATCCTATCGCCCTGTTGCGAGAAAAAGTAACCGGCAACCCCGATAATCAGCGCAAGCCAAAGATATTGCGACACGGCACGAAGGCCACGGATGGTCATGCCTTGCTGTCCAGCAGTTCCAGCGCGCGCTCGATCTGCAGCTTCGAGCCCTTGCGAACCTCGGGAAGCCTGGCTTCTATGACCTCACGGATGTCATGCCGGCGATCGAACGCATCATCCAGTTTAGCGACCAGATCCGTGAAATCGGCGCCGCTGTGATCGAACACACAGTCTTCCTGGCCGAAGAGAGCCATGATTTCCAGGTACTTATGGCTCCAGCCGATCACCACGACGGGAACGGCCAGCGAAAGTGCGCCGACCATGGCGTGAAAGCGGGATACAACGGCGATATCCAAAGCCTGGATTACCCGTTTGATGCCGGCGGCATCCAAATTCTGATCGACGGACACGACTTTGGCCTTTGTCATGTCATCAAGGCGCCCCAGGATGTTTTGGATGACCGGCAGGTCGTTGTTGCGCAATTTCAGGCCATGTTCCGCGCGGGTGGCGTTGGGGAACAGGACGACTCCCCTGCCCTTGGCGACCTCTTCAGTCACCAGTTTCGCAAGGTATCCCTCGTAATCCCAATCGGCGGTTTGCGCCACTACCGAACTCGGACAGATGCCGATTACACTCTCAACCTCTTGACCAAGATTGGAAATCCGGCTGCAGAGGTTATCCGCGTAAGCTGCCGTGGAGCTGCTCAAGGCATAGTTGGGCTCGAAGAGAAACGCGATGTCATTGGCCCGCTGGACCAGACCGGGACGGAGCTTCAAGGACTCCAGGTGCGCCAGGGTCTTGTCGCCGCGGGCGAACACGCGATCGCAGCCGGGCAGGAAGATCCGGGCAGCAAGCCGGTTAACCGGGTTCTTAAAGCTGCCGAGTGCCTGGGAAAACTTGAGGACCGGGACTCCGAGCAGCATTGCCGGCAATATGGTCAGAATGTTGAAAGGCAGAAACTTCTCCCGTCCGTCGACGAAGGAAACCCCTGCGAGATCCACAAGTAAATCCGCTTCGGCCATGGCGCGCGCGACAGGGGGCAGCAGTCCTTTCGGAACAGGCAAGCGCAGAAGGCGGAAGAGCCCGCCCAGCAGCGCGCCAGGAAGCAAGGCCGTCACGAGAGTGACCGGCGTGCTGCTGTATACCGTAACGGCCGGGTCTGTGATCAGCCTGGAATCGTCATCCGGATAATAGCTGAAGAGATGAAAGCGGGCATCGGGAAGCTCTGCGCGGATCAGTCCGATTGATGCTTCGGCCATCGCTTCCGCACCACGATTGCCGACAATGGTTGCGGCGATAAGTGCGACGGTCTTTGTCATCTAAGAGATTCCAGGCCTTTCTTAAAATAGAGATAGCCTTTGATGATCGGGCGCGGCACCTGGAAGACACGGTCGGCGTGGCGACCTTCACTGACTTTCATGTTCCATAGCCCCAGAAAGGCCGACGCGAATTTAAAGAAGGGCGCAGGCATCTTGACGGTGTCGTTGAGTTTGACGCCCAGGAGCCGGCCCGCCTTGGCACGGGCGGTCACATTGTAGTGGGTCGGGGCAATGCGCGTTTGCCCATCAAGAATATAGCGCCGGCCCACGGTTTTGGCGGTGATGGTGCCAGACTCTATCGCGCTCTGCATCAAGGCGTCCGCAGCCTCATTTCTGGTCAGAACGCCGCTGTGTTTTATAGGGTCGTTCCGGAGATTGTAGAGCCACACATCACCGATCGAGAGGTCGGCGTAATAGCCGAAGTGATCGCTACAGGCCATGCATTTGCGCTCGGAAAAGAAATGCAGATTGCGGTAATCACTGAAATAACTGAATGGTTTCTGAAGTGTTTCCCCGTTATCGAAGCGCGCGGTCAGCTTTCCGCGCCAGCGGCCGGTCCTGAACCGGAAGTCCGTGAGCTTGGCACCGCCGGTCTCGGCTGACAGCTTACCTGTTACGCCATCTATCAGTTCTTTCCTGGAATTGTGGCCACAGAGGAACGCGATGCGGTAAGCGATTCTATCGGAGAGTGTGGCTTCCTTCTCTTCCCATCGTCGCAGGTTCATGATGTCGCATGGCAGCCCGCAGACCGCAAAGCGGCCCTCATTGGCTCGCAGCAAGGGGAGAACCTCTTTCAGGAAGGCTGTCTCGACATATTTACTGCCACGAGCCGCCAGGACTTCGTCGGCGGTGCGCGCAATCTTGAAGCGGGCACGTACTTTGCCGTCCTCGATAAAGGTTCGGCAGACAATAGCGCCGTCGATCAAGCCTTTGTCGAGTGCATGGATCATCAGCGCGCTGGTCGTGCCGCCGGAAGCGGCTTCACTGCGCACGGTTTCATCATTGGCGTAGGTCAGATAGCCCTCGGTTGCGGGGCCGACCATGCGTTCGACTTCGTCGTCTGTCCAATCCTTCTTGGTTAGACGATCGACGAGGCGTCCAAAGTTCAAGATGATGTCCTTTCTTTCCGCAAGATATCGCGGCGCTCTTCTTTTCCCGTAACGGGACGAGGGCAATGGGCTCCGGTCCTGATTTGCAGTTCTACGCGTTAATAATGCTCAAAAAAATGGCGGATTCCGCCTCATTCGCCGCAAGAGATAACATGTTGGTTATATCAATTCCATTGTGAAGGTTGCAGCACGCAATTCCTCAGGTTCCGAAGTCGGCCACGCCCCGGTTCGCGTCCAAAAGGCTTTGATTTCAGTGCGATCCTTCCCGCGTATCTTCCGCAGCGGCACAACTGTCACGGCGATGCCGTATATTGAACGCTTCCCAGCTGTCCAATATACGGATAGAACCTGACAGAGCCGTTAAAGCAGTCTCGGCTGGATTTTATTAATCGTAAGCGACATCGGTTTTTCATGAAGAATATCGTAACGCCCCTGTTCATTACCGCCTTTACCTGCCTCATACTCAGCTTCACCTGGATTGGCTTCCTTGCGAGTGATGATCAGCTCTATCTGCTGGCGGTCGAGGGCTGGTTGAAGGATTTTCCCTTTGTCGGTGAGACCCACTGGGCGGTTCGCCACACGGTCGTCCTGCCGATGGTGGTTTCGGTCGGAATCTTAGGCTCCAACGAGTTCGCTCTGGCTTTGCCGACGATGCTCTATTTCTTCTGCGTTCTGGGCCTGACCTACTGGGTGACCCGTCATGTCTTCGTCGATAACGTAACCGCCGCCGCGGTTACTCTGTTGCTGGCGGTCACACCCCTCTTCGCCGTGCAGTCAACGATTGCCGGTGTTGATATTCCCGAGCTCTTTTTCGTCATTCTGTCGATTTGGCTTTTCTATCGGGCCGGAGCGGACGAACACAGCATTCCGCTTTTGTTTCTGGCCGGAATCGCGGCGGGTCTTGCCTGGATGTCCCGGGAGACCAGCGCGGCTCTGCTGGTTTTTTACGGGATCCTCTTTTTGCGTGGCAAGGGGCTGCCCCGGCGCCTTTACTGGGTTATGGCGGGCGGCTGGTTCCTGGTCACCGGTTTGGAGTCCTTGTACTTCTTTCTGACGACCGGTGACTTTCTGCATCGCATACATACGGTGCTCTCGTCCCACACGAGTCTGGGCAATGTGCTAAAGCTGAACTATGCCGGCGGCACCGGAAATCTGGTCCATAACCGGGTGTTCGGTCCGCCCCTGTCGCTGCTCGTGAACCAGGAGTTCGGCCTTATCTTCTACATGGCGATTCCTGCTGGCCTGGCGACGTGTTTCGGCTCAGGACTAAATCCGGAACAACGCCGCCTTGTACGTCTGATCGCCGGTCTTGGCATGGTCTGGTTCTTTGTGGTGGGCTATATGCTCGGGCTCCGCGCCCTGCCCCGCTACTTTACAGTTCCGACCTTCGTGGCGGTTTTTCTGATTGGCATTTGGTTAACCCACCTGCTCCGTCACCGTTCGCTGCGCCTCGCGTTCCTTCTGGGAGCAGGGCTCATCGCCATAAACATTGCCGGTATCTTGGTCGAAAACCGCGATCCCCTGTTTGGGGAGCGGGCGCTCGCGCACTTCGCGGGTGAGTCTGATGAAGATATCTATACCGATCCGCACACGCTATACCGATCCGGGCAGCTGTTGCGCTGGACCGGCGATGCGGCAGTGGCTCGTGCCAAAGAGGCGCCGGTTCCGGGGAGAGGACTGTTTTTGTATTATCCCAAGAATGTCGATAAAGGCTATGTGCCTGGCCGCGGCGCTTTCGACCCGGAACTATTCCGCCCTGACGCGAGCTGGGAGGAAGTCTGGCGCAGGGACCCGCCTGAGCGATTGGTCGGGGCTATTACGAAGGTCGGTTGGATCGAAGCGCTTTTACCTGCTGCCGTTACGAGCAAGCTGAGATCGCCAAATCCACCGGTGATCGTTTATCGAACGAGTACGCCTTAGCAGACGTCCTCTGGTAGTTGCGGCCGATTCGGATCTGATGCAGGTTAGTGCATGTTTTTTGGCTTTGGTGAGGCCGTTTGTTAAGGTTAAAGGGCGAATCCGCCATTATATTTTCGTTAAGTCACCATATTTACAGTAAGTTTTGCTCACCGCGCCTTTACCAGCGAAGAGGTTGGGTGTAAAACCCACTGTAGAAACTTGAGGGGGTCCAGATGCTTCTTAGTCCGTTGGGTGCGAAAAAGGCTTTTACTGCCTTGATGGTAGGGGTCGGTATGCTCCTTGTTGGCTGTTCCAGCGACAAGGCGGATTTGCCGGCTGCAAAGTTGGGCGCTGATTCCGTTGCGCCGATGTACCGAATTGGTGCTGGCGATAACTTGAATATTTTCGTCTGGCGTAACGCTGAGCTGACGATCGCAGTTCCTGTGAGGCCGGACGGCCGGATTTCGGTTCCTTTGATGGAGGACCTGGATGCGGCAAACAAAACGCCGAGCGAACTTGCGCGAGAGATCGAGGAAAAGCTGGCGGTCTTCGTACAAGACCCGATCGTCACTATTATCGTGACAGGCTTCGTCGGTCCGTTCACCCAGCAGGTTCGGGTTCTTGGCGAAGCAGCCCGACCTCAGGCTATCCCCTATCGGGCCAATATGACCGCGCTCGACGTCATGATCTCGGTTGGCGGGCTGACACAGTTCGCGGACGGCAATGACGCTACGATTGTGCGGCTGGTCGACGATGAGCAAAAGGAGTTCCGGGTTCGCCTGGATGACTTGATTAAGGACGGCGATATTACGGCGAATGTCGCAATTCTGCCTGGCGACGTCCTGATCGTGCCGGAAAGTGTATTCTAGGCAGCCACGGGCTGAACAGTCTTGCGAGGGGTGCCGATTGGCGCCCCTCACGTGTTTTTAAGAGGGTGTTGAAGCAGGGAGATAAAGGCGCGGCAGACCACGCGAATCGCTGCGTTTCCTTCGGTTTGCGGGATCTCGAGCAGGGCATCATGTCGAGCTGATCGAAAAAACCTCTCGATTTTCTATACACCAAAGGGCTAAAACACGTATACGAACGTTATGGTTGGCAAATGCGGAATTGGACCAGACGCCAGCGCGAAGAGAGAGTGATATCCGGCGCGCTGGTCGGTCAGGGTAATTATTGCGCATGTAAACGGAGTGTTGTCATCGTCGTGCCACAATTGGGACGTAACTGACCTGGAAAGCAGGGTGGTATTTAAGTCAGTAAGTTTCTTGTCCGGCGTCTTAGTCTCTGGGCGTTACGGACTCGGAGCCGGCAAAAGTCACCTTCTTGTCAGGAATTGTTAATATTAAATCTTTAAACAAATCGGATCGAAAACGCGTCTATTGCTAAGCTTCAGATTGCAAATTGATCCCGTGTTGTATGAGATTGGGACGGACTTGAAGGGCGGTCGAACGTCGAGATGAACGACATTTACGCACAGTTTATTTTCTATTGTAATGCGGTTTGGCAGCGTCGCTGGTATGCCCTGTCCACCGCGTGGGTCGTCTGTATTGCCGGGTGGTTCTACGTCGCCACGATTCCTGACGTCTTTGTTTCCTCGGGCAGACTGTACGTTGATACCGCCAGCATGCTGCGGCCGTTGCTGCAGGGCCTGGCAGTCGACACCAATATTCGGTCCGAAATCCAGATTATGCAGCAGACGCTTCTCAGCCGTCCGAACCTGCAGAAGGTCGCGCGGATGACCGATCTGGATATCACGGCAACGACCCCCGACCAGATGGAGCGCCTGCTCACCCGGCTGAACGACAAGACCAGTGTTCAAAGCAATGGCGGAAACCTTTTCAAAGTCAGCTTTGAGGATGGCGACCCGGTTCGGGCACGCGATGTGGTGGATGCGCTTCTGACGATTTTCGTCGAAGGCAATTTGGGGCAAAGCCGGAACGACATGGATGAGGCGCAGCGCTTCATCAACGATCAGATCAAAGACTACGAGCGCCAGCTTGAGCAGGCTGAACAGCGTCTCGCCAACTTCAAACAGCAAAATTTCGACATTCTGCCGGGGGCTGCCGGATATCATGGCCGCGTTGAGCGTGCCGAGGGAGCCTTGATCGCAGCTGAGAACGCCCTCAACAACGCAGTGACGCAGGAAGCGGTTATCAAGCGAGAGCTCTCTTCCGTGCCTGAGTTGATCGGTGGCGTCTCCAATGTCGGTATTGGTTCAGGGCCGCCCTCTGACACCACTCTGCGCATCATCGAGATTGAAGCGCAGGTACAGGAGCTTCTGACCCGTTACACCGAGAAACATCCAGACGTCGTGATCGCCCAACGCAGGTTAAAGGCCCTGGAGGCCAAGAACGAGCGTGAGCTGGAAGCGGCGTTGCAGAATGAATTGAGCGCCGGTGAAGAGCCTACGGCGGAGACGGGCGTTCCAAATCCGCTTTATTCGCAGCTGCAGCTGCGGCTGATCGAGCAGCAGTCGATTATTCAGATCAATCAGCGCCGGGTCGATCAGATCAAGGGGCAGATTGCAGAACTGGAGCGGCTGCGCTCCAATGTTCCGGCCGTCGAGGCGGAATTGAAGAAGCTCAATCGTGACTACGGCATCATAAAAGCAAACTATGATGAGCTGCTGAAGCGCCGGGAATCAGCACGAATCTCGCAAGAGCGGGAAGTCAGTGCTGAACCGGTACAGTTCCGTGTTGTCGATCCGCCGGAAATTCCTGCTCTGCCTGATGGTCCGAACCGCGGGCTCTTTTTGACCATGGTCCTCTTTGTGGGACTTGGCGCGGGCGTCGGGGTCGCCTGGGTAATGATCTTTATCCAGGACACCTTCCACGACGCCACAAATCTGGGCTCTGCCTTCGCGATGCCGGTACTCGGCACAGTGACAGCGGTTCAGGACCTCACGAGACGGGGTTGGGGCCTGTCCAAACTTGCCGGAACGGCGGTGGTTCTGATTGCCATGGTCGGTGCCTATGGGTCTTTGATGCGCATTGAGCAGCAGGTGGGATTGAGCAATCTGGATATCGTGCAGCAGGGCGCAGGGATTCCTGCCGCGGTCAGCGAGACGATTTCCACCAAGATTGTGCCGTTAATTTTCGGCGGCAGTTAAGGTTTTGAGATGAAGGGTTACTGAGTTATGGACCGTCCAGACGGCAGTACGTCTAAAGCCAAGGCGCGTGGCGGCGATTCGCTGGTCGAGAAGGCCGCCGCGAAGCTGGGTTCGTCGGCTCTGCATCAGAATTTCCCACCTGTCGAAACCGTTCTTTCGTCAGTTGAGTCACCGCAAGAGCAATCAGCGCCGGCTTCCGCGCAAGCGATGCCATCGCAACAGGCGGCGCCTGTGCAGCCCGCTCCCGTTCAATCTGCGCCAGTTCAATCTGCACAGGTTCAACCGGCTCCTGGCCACACGGCCCAGCCCGCCGCTGTACGATCGGGTTCTATGCAATCGGGTTCTGCGCAATCGGGTTCTGCGCGCAGCAGCCGGGAAGTCCGGATCGATTTTGACCGCCTGCGGCATGAGGGTATTCTCACGCCCGATCGCGGCCGTTCGCTGACGACCGAAGAGTTTCGTATCATTAAAAACTCGGTCCTGCGCAACCGCTGGCAGGAAAACAGCAACCTGCACAACTTGATCATGGTGACCTCCGCCGTGCCGGGCGAAGGTAAGACTTTTACCGCGATCAATCTCGCGATGAGCATCTCGACAGAGAAAGATTTGACGGTGCTCCTGATCGACGGCGATCTGTCGCGTCCGAGTATCGTGAAGCGTTTGGGGGTCACGGCCGACAAGGGTCTGTTGGACTTGCTGGAAGACCCGTCGCTTGATGTCGGCGATGTTATTCTGAAGACAAACGTCGAGTCGCTCTCGATCATACCGGCGGGTAAGCCGAACCACATGTCTACCGAGTTGCTTGCCAGCACCCGGATGAAACGGTTGGTTGAAGAGATTTCCAAACGCTATCCGGACAGGATCATCGTGTTTGATGCCCCGCCTGTGCTGGCGACCACCGAGTCCTCGATTCTGGCGCGGCACGCCGATCAGATTATTTTCGTGGTTGAAGCGGAGGGAACGCGCAGGTCCGCCGTGAAATCGGCACTGGATCTGATCAGCACCTGTCCAAATATCGGCCTGATCCTTAACAAAGCACGCCCACAGTTCGGTGCGACCCAGTTCGGGTCATACTATGGCGGCTACTATGGTTATGGCGATACGACTGACAACGCATAAGCTTCACACACAAGCGGTGGCGTCAGGGGTTAAGTTCAGGGCCACGACGCAGCAAAAGGGTCCGACCTAAGGTTATGTACACAGATTTTTACAATCTGACAGGGCTACCGTTCCAGCTCACCCCGGACCACCGGTTCTTCTACACGAGTCAGCCGCACAAAAAGGCTGTCGCCTATGTCACCTACGGTCTGAGCAAGGGTGAAGGCTTCATCGTGATAACCGGTGAAGTCGGTGCGGGTAAAACCACACTGATGGATTACTTTCTATCTTCTCTGCAGGGTCAGCGCTTGATCACGGCGCGTGTGGTGACGACTCAGATTGAGGCAGACAACCTCCTGCGTCTGGTTGCCGCCTCTTTCGGCCTGTCGCAGGAGGGTGCGGACAAAGCGACGATCCTGAAGCGGATTGAAGCCTTTTTGCTGGAGTGCCATCGTGACGGCAGCCGCCCGCTCTTGATCATCGACGAAGTGCAAAGCCTCAAACATTCCTCGCTTGAAGAGCTTCGCATGCTCTCCAATTTCCAGAGCGAACACAGATCTTTGCTGCAGATCTATTTGGTCGGACAACCGGAATTCCGACGGACCCTGGCGAGCGCCAGTCTTGAGCAGCTCCGCCAGCGCGTGATTGCGACCTATCACCTGCAGCCATTGGATCTTGAGGAGGTCCGTTCCTACATTGAGCATCGTTTGACCCAGGTCGGCTGGCAGAACGACCCGCGCATCGATGACTCCGCCTACCCGATCATCTATTCCGAAACCGCAGGCGTTCCGCGCCGGATAAACCTTCTTTGCGATCGTTTGCTCCTTGCCAGCTATCTTGAAGACCGGCATGAGATCTCCGCGGCCGACGTTGAGGACGTGGTTCTCGATATGCGTAAAGAAGGTGCGGCGCTGCCACCGATGACGATTGCCCGCGAAGAAATCGGCATTGTGCAGGCACCGGCGGAGTCACCGGTGGGAACAAACGGATTGCCGGACAGTGGATCGGGCGCGAATTCGGATTTGGACAGGCTGTTCAGGCGGGTCTCGGCGTTGGAAAGCAGCCGCAGTAAGAATTAATCCTGACAATTGGCATCGATGCCATGTGTCGTTTTTGCAACCGGCAGGCGTTATCGGTTGTGCGCAGGAGTGCGGTTTTTGTCGGCTAGAGGCGCCGGTAATGTAATACGCTCTCCAACTATGCAGGGTAGCAAGCGATCGTTCTTGACAAAGAGGGTTAAGAACATGACCTGCCCTCTAGTGGTGATGTTGGTTGGATGGAATCGCTCTGGGCGATCCATCGTCCAGGCGGCTCACCTCTAAGTGTTTGAGTTAGAGCGGATTCACATATTTCGGCGAAACCACAAAGGGGTTCCGCCTAAGTATGATCCGGTCTGAGACGTTGAAGGTCAGATTGAATCAGGGTTTCGCTGATTCGCAGTAAATCTGTCTGGGGGCGTGGGAGTTGAATTGGCACGGGGCGCCATGGAGGCGGTGAATGCAGCAGTATAGAAATATGCCCGATACGGCGATCAATGGACCGATTGCGTCTGATGCAAAGTCCGGATCGGGTGGCGGCGTACCCCCTCAGCACGGCATCGTCAACGCAATGTCGGTGGACGTCGAGGACTATTTTCAGGTCTCTGCCTTTGCGGATCAGATTACGCGAAGCGATTGGGACGATCACAGCTGCCGGGTCGAACGGAATAGCGATGCGATCATGCAGATGTTCGCAGACCATAATGTGCGCGCGACCTTTTTCACTCTGGGCTGGGTTGCGGAGCGCTATCCCCAACTGATCCGCCGGATGGTCGAGGCAGGACATGAATTGGCCAGCCACGGATACGAACACACCCGCGTCCATCATCAGACCGAAGATGAGTTCCGGGCGGACGTGCGTAAGACAAAGGCTATTCTGGAGGATATTGGCGGCTGCGCCGTTACAGGTTACCGGGCGGCCAGTTTCTCGATCGATGAGAGGACACCCTGGGCTTTTGACGTTCTGGCCGGCGAAGGTCATGCCTATAGCTCAAGCGTTTATCCTATCAACCACGATCTCTATGGCATGCCTGCGGCGCCCCGTTTTGCCTTTACGCCGTCGAAAAACCACGATTTGCTGGAAATTCCGGTCACCACCTGGACCATTGGAAAGAAAAAGTTCCCCTGCGGCGGCGGCGGTTATTTTCGCTTGCTGCCCTATACCTACTCGCGCTGGGCGATGCGGCGGGTTAACCGCCAGGACGGTGAGCCCTGCATGTTCTACTTCCACCCCTGGGAGATCGATCCCGAGCAGCCGAGGGTTCCTGGCGCGTCGGTGAAGTCGAACTTCCGCCACTACACGAATCTGGGCCGCATGGAATCGCGTTTGCGGACGGTCTTGAAGGATTTCTCTTGGGATCGGGTCGACCGGGTATTCCTTGACCGGCACAGACGGGCTGCGTGAGGTTTACGTGGTAGGGGGGATCGCAATCAAGCGTCTCGATGATTCGGCGCGCGGCAAGTGGGACAGCTTTGTATCGGCCTGTGAATCGGCGACTTTTTTTCACCGGGCCGGTTGGAAGACTGTGATTGAAGAGAGTTTCGGACACGATTGCTATTTCCTTTATGCAGAGCGCGATGACGAGATTTGCGGCGTTCTGCCTCTGGTGCATCTGCATAGCCGCCTCTTTAGCAATGCTTTGATATCAAACGCTTTTTGCGTGTATGGAGGCGCGGCCACTTCCGATCTCGAAGCACAAGCAGCCCTTTATGTGGAGGCCGAGAAACTGGCGGCTTCACTCGGGGTTGATTATCTCGAGTTGAGACTGAGAACGCCGGTTCACGAGGATTGGGCCCGCAAAGACGATCTCTATGTGACCTTCCGCAAAACCATGGATCCGGATCCGGAGAAGAATCTCGCAGCCATCCCGCGAAAACAGCGCGCAATGGTGCGCAAGGGTTTGAAATCCGGCCTTGCGGGGGAACTCGATGAGGATACGTCGCGCCTCCACAACGTCTATGCCGAGAGTGTCAGAAACCTGGGAACTCCGGTCTTTTCGCGGAAATACTTTCAGACTCTGAAAGATGTGTTCAGCGAGGACTGCGAAATCCTGACCATCACCCATGAAGGGCGTCCGGTTGCGGGCGTCATGAGCTTTTACTTCCGCGACGAGGTCGTGCCCTACTACGGCGGCGGCACGTCGACTGACCGGAAGCTCGCCATCAATGACTTTATGTATTGGGATTTGATGCGCCGGGCTTGCGAGGCGGGCTACCGGGTTTTCGATTTTGGCCGTAGCAAGCGCGGAACAGGAGCCTTTAATTTCAAGAAGCACTGGGGCTTCGAACCCGAACCCTTGGTTCATGAGTATAAGCTACTGGGCATAAGCGACTTGCCCGAGATCAATCCCAACAACCCCAAGTACAGTCTGTTCATTTCGGCTTGGCGCAAGCTGCCGCTGCCGGTGGCCAATCTGGTGGGCCCCTTTATCTCGAGAAGCCTGGGATGAGCGCTCAACCTGAACTTCTGTTCCTGTCGCACAGGATCCCCTATCCACCGGACAAAGGCGACAAGATCCGCTCCTGGAACATTCTCAAGGGGCTCGCGGAGCAGTACCGGGTACATCTTGGGTGCTTCATCGATGATGAGGAAGATCTGAAGTACGCCGATCATCTGCGCGGCGTCTGCGATCGTTGTCATTTTGCCCGGCTGAATCCCCTGACCGCGAAGCTCTGGTCATCGACCGCCCTGTTGAATGGCGACCCCTTGACCTTGAGCTATTACAAGAATGCGGGTTTGCAGCGCTGGGTCGATGACTTGGCCAAGGAGCGCGACCTCGAGTCCGTGTTTGTCTTTTCGGGCGCGGTCGCTCAGTACATACCGGCGTCTCTCAATGAAAAAGTCCGCCGCATCGTGGATTTCGTCGATGTGGACTCCGACAAATGGCGCCAGTACGCAGACAGCAAGCCCTGGCCCGCCAGTTGGATTTATGACCGCGAAGGACGGAAGCTCCTGGAGTTTGAGCGCAAGATTGCGGCGCAGAGTGACGCGGGTCTTTTCGTGTCCCCTGCCGAAGCCGCGTTTTTCCGCAAGCTGGCCCCTGAGAGCAGCGATAAGATTTCGCACATCAACAATGGGGTCGATTTCGATTTTTTTGATCCCGCGCAAGCCTTCGAGAGTCCCTTCAGCACGGATGAGCGTCCGCTGGTGTTTACCGGCGCGATGGATTATTGGCCCAATGCGGATGCCGTGATCTGGTTTGCGGAAGAAATTCTGCCCCGTCTTCTCGAAAAGCGCGAAGACGTCCGCTTCTATATCGTCGGCTCTAAACCCGGAAACGAAGTCAAAGCTCTGGCCCGCCAGGACGCCGTAACGGTGACCGGACGGGTTGAGGACGTCAGGCCCTATATAGCGCATGCCGCAGCGGTGGTTGCACCGCTGCGTATCAGCCGGGGTGTGCAGAATAAGGTTCTTGAGGGCATGGCAATGGCCAGGCCCGTGGTTGCCACGGCGCAGGCTCTTGAAGGTATCGATGCGGATTATGGTGAAGAAGTCCTTAAAGCAGATGATCCCAATGAATTTATTGGAAAAATTGTCGCACTTTTAGACTCGGACAAGGAATCACTGCTAGGAAAGAAGGCGCGCGCACGCGTGATGCGCGATTATGCCTGGAGTGCGAACATTGATCGTTTAACCGTGATGCTGAAAGGCACCGCGCAAAGCATGCCGGTTTGACGAAGACGGGAAGATGTTGGAAAGCAAACTCGATATAGAGGCCGTCCAAGCCGCTGCCCCGGACCCCGAGGCGGAAGCTGCCCTGCGCCGTCAGTGGCAATGGAGCCTGGGCGCCATCTTCGTTGCTTGGGTTGGCTTGATCCTGCTGTTTTTCGAAACCGGGCAATCCATGGTGGAGACCTGGCTGTCCTCGACCCTTTTTGGCCATTGCTTCCTGATTCCACCTGTTTCGGCTTATCTGGTCTGGATCCGGCGTAAACGGCTCTCCGGTTTGGCGCCCAGAGTTGCAAAGCTTGGCTTTCCGATTCTGGCGGTTCTTGCCTTTGGCGGCCTTGTTGGCGCCGTGTCGGGGACCCAGGCAGTGCAGCAGCTCGCCTTCGTGAGCATGCTGGTCGGTTCGGTGATCACGATCCTGGGATGGCGGATCGCTTGGCGGATTGCCTTTCCCCTCTTCTTCTTGTTTTTTACCATTCCTTTTGGCGAATTCGCGATCGCTCCGCTCCAGGACGTGACGGCGGTCTTTGTCGTCTATATGCTTCAATTGGTGGGGATCCCGGTCTATCTGGACGGACTCTTCATCCATATTCCTTCGGGCAGCTTCGAGGTTGCGGAAGCCTGTGCGGGCGTACGGTTCCTGATCAGCACGATTGCGCTGGGTTTCATCGGCGCCAATCAGATGTACCGCAGTACCAAGCGCCGTCTGGCCTTCATTGCGCTGTCTTTCATCATTCCAATCATTGCGAATGGGTTCCGTGCTTTCGGGATCGTGATGCTCGCACATCTGAGCGACTTTACCGTCGCCGTTGGCGCAGATCATCTGACCTACGGCTTCATTTTCCTGAGTTTCGTGACCATACTGCTGCTCGCGATCGGCTTTTCGTTCCGTGAGGCAATGCCATCCGATCGGCGCCGGGCGGCGGCCCAGGGGATTCTTGAAACAACGGACGGCCGCATTGCCATGCCGGTTCTCGCCTCGGTCGCAATCCTGGCGATTGCGGTCAGTGCCGAAGCCGGTCAGCGCCTGACCGAATACCAAATCGCGGAAGACACCATGATCCCGCTGCGGCCGATTGCGGTTTCCGCCCCCTGGGAACAAGTCGATGTGGCCACACCGAACTGGAACCCCAGTTTTGTCGGCGCGGATACAGAATTGTACAGCAGCTATCGCCGTGACGAGCAGCAGGTCGATGTCTACCTGGCCTTCTATGCGTCTCAGCGGCAGGACGCCGAGGTCGTGAACTCGAGCAATCGTTTCGAGGATGGCGTGTTCTGGGACCGGGCCGGCAGCGGCACCTACCAGGCCACGATCGATGGCGAAACGCGCAAGGTGAAGTACGTGCGGATGCTCGCCCATCGCAGAGGCCGCGTTGTATGGTATTGGTATTGGGTCGATGGCCGCTTTACCTCGAACCCCTATGTCGCAAAGCTGCTGCAGGTCAAGGCACGCCTCTTCGGTGGCGTGCGCTCCGCGGCTGCCATTGCCGTTGCAACGGACTATACAGACGCGCCTGTTGATGCACATGATCTGCTGCGTGATTTCACCTCGCAGATGGAATCGGTCAGTGCCCTGTTGCAACAGACAGACGCGGACTTGATGCAAGCTGAAAAGGCGATAAGAAACAATATCTCGACTAGCCGGCAAAGTGCGGGAAACTTAAAAGACGAACGTAATCTGGATGGAGATCAGTAAGTGTGTGGGATCGTCGGGCTCTTTGAAACGCGGGGCCAAAACACCATAGATCGTGATCTGCTCGCCAAGATGAACGATTCGATCATTCATCGCGGTCCGGATGAGGATGGCCTCTACACGGCACCGGGCGTCGGTTTCGGACACCGCCGGCTGGCCATTATCGATTTGGCCGAGGGGCAACAGCCGCTGTTCAATGAAGACCGGTCTGTTGTCGTCATCTACAACGGCGAGATCTATAACTTCAAAGAGCTGACCGAAGAGCTGAAAGCGGCCGGCTATCGCTTCAAGACGCACTCCGACACCGAAGTGATCGTCCATGCCTGGGCTGAATGGGGCGAATCCTGCGTCGAGCGGTTCCGGGGCATGTTCGTCTTTGCGCTATGGGATAGCAACAAAGAGACGCTCTTTCTCGCTCGCGACCGGCTCGGTATCAAGCCGCTCTACTACTCGTATCTTCCCAGCGGCACCCTGGTCTTTGGTTCGGAACTGAAGTCTCTTCTTTTGCATCCCGAGCTGAGCCGCGAGCTCGACCCCTTCGCGGTGGAAGAGTATTTCGGTTACGGCTACGTTCCCGATCCCAAGTCCATCTACAAGAACGTCCACAAGCTGGCGCCTGGCCATGTTCTCATTCAGCGCCGCGACGATCTGCCGGCGAACCCGCGCCAGTATTGGGACGTGCGCTTCGACGATGTCGAGAACCTCAGCGAAGACGACATTTGCGAGTCCCTGATCGAGGAACTGCGCGAGGCGGTCAAGATCCGGATGATCGCGGAAGTGCCGCTGGGCGCTTTCCTTTCCGGCGGAGTCGACTCAAGCGCGGTGGTCGCTTTGATGGCAGGCGTGTCGGACAAGCCGGTCGACACCTGTTCGATCGGATTCGGGCAACCCGACTACGATGAATCGAAATATGCCGACCAGGTCTCGAAACAGTTCGGGACCCGCCACCACGTAAGTCAGGTTGATCCGGATTCCTTCGATCTGGTTGACGATCTGATCGGTTTCTACGACGAGCCCTTTGCCGATAGTTCGGCCATGCCGACCTATCAGGTTTGCAAGCTGGCCCGCGAGAAGGTGACGGTTGCCTTGTCAGGCGATGGCGGGGACGAGGTTTTTGCCGGTTACCGGCGCTACCGCTGGCACCATTACGAGGAGCAGGTCCGCAGCCGCGTGCCCGCCGGCTTGCGGGCACCGCTTTTCTCGGCGCTTGGACGGTTTTATCCGAAGTTGGACTGGGCGCCGAAGCCGTTGCGGGCCAAGACCACATTCCAGGCCCTGGCGCGGGGAACGGTTGGTGGATATTTCGACTCGGTCTCGATCCTGAACGATGATCTGCGCCACGGCCTCTATTCGGACTCTATGCGCCGCGAGCTTCAGGGCTATCATGCCTCTGAGGTCGTCGGCCGCTTTATGCGCGAGGCGCCGACGGATCATTATCTCAGCCGGGTGCAGTATGCGGACATGAAAACCTATCTGCCCGGTGATATCCTTACCAAGGTTGACCGGGCCAGTATGGCGAACTCTCTCGAGGTGCGGGTCCCGATCCTTGATCACAAGTTCATCGAGTGGTCCGCCCGGATTGCGCCGCAACACAAACTCAAAGGGCGCGAAGGTAAACACATCTTCAAAAAGGCGCTGGAGCCGCATCTTTCCCACGACATCCTTTATCGTGACAAAATGGGATTTGCCGTGCCCGTGGCGCAGTGGTTCAGGGGACCGTTGCGCGAGCGCGTGCGTGAGTCGCTTTCGAGTGAAACGCTCGGCGACACCGGCCTGTTCGATATGAATTTCATCGAGACTCTGGTAAACCAGCACCAGTCGGGCGCACGCGAACACAGCGCCGCGATTTGGTCGCTTGTAATGTTCGAGTCCTTCTTGCGGAAAGTACATGGTAGCGGACATGCGCCGGCTTCCATGCCGCCATCGGAACCTGCACGTATCCGTGCCTAAAATTTGATCGTTTGAGCGCAAGCGCGCAACAGGAGAACACTCGCGTTATTGCAGGAGTTGTAGAAGTTCACTTCTTGACACTGGTCGTGAGCCTACGGATCTTGCAATGTAGTTAAAGCGTTAAGTACTTTGTGTAACAATTTTTGCGAATTACTCGCCTGCCGGCACTCGGTTCCGGTCGGCGGGGATCGCAAACAAACTTGAACGTAGGAAAGCCGGCTCGGCCGCGATGTGTCCCATAGCCGGGACACTGAGTTGCTGCCCAGGGAACAAAAGTATAAGTCTGCCCCATGCATTTTTCTCGTCCCCTCGTCATTCTTGCGGCTTTGGAATGTTCCACGTTGGCGTCATCCGTCGGCCTGGGCATTTATTTGCGCGTGTCTGCAGATGGCAGTCCTGACTTTTTGCAGACAGTCTCAATTTTTATTCCGGAGATGGTGATTTTCACGACGGTTGTGATGACGGCGATGTTCTCGCTCGGTCTCTACAACTGGCAGTTTTCATCCAAGTTCTCGGACATATTCACCCGATTGTTCGTGAGCTTTGTGCTCAGTACCTTCGCGCTTTCGGTTATTTTTTACACCCTCCCTGATCTCAAGATCTGGCGCTCGGCGCTCGCTGTTGCCATGCTTTCCGCCTTTCCGGCTTTGATTATTGTGCGGTTGGTGTTTCTGCAGATCGTCGATATTAGTCAGCTCAAGCACAAGATCGTCATCATTGGTGTCGGCGAGCGGGCGGCCCAGTTGGAAGAGCGCGAGCACGACGGACGCTCTTGCCGCTTTATCTGTGCGGGCTTTGTGCAGATCCCCGGTGAGCAGGTCAAAGTCACGCCGGAACGGATACTGCCTGACGGCACCGAACTGTCGGAGTTCGTGGAAAACAATGATGTTGATGAGATCGTTGTTGCCGTGCAGGACCGGCGCGGGCATCTGCCGCTGCCGTCTCTGGTCAATTGCCGCCTAAACGGTACCGCCATCACCGACTACATGAGCTTCCGCGAGCGTGAGAGCCTTCATATCGATCTCAAGGCCTTGAACCCCAGCTGGTTTCTGTTCTCGGAGGGCTTTCCCGGTGGCCGGCTTCAGCAGACCTTAAAGCGAGGCCTGGATATCGCCGTCAGTCTTGCGCTCCTGATCTTTCTGATGCCGATCATCATCGCAACCGCTATCGCAGTGCGCCTGGACAGTCCCGGTCCCATCTTTTACCGGCAGGAGCGTATGGGGTTCAGAGGAAAGCCCTTTGTTCTGAACAAATTCCGCAGCATGCGGGTGGATGCCGAGCGCGATGGTCCCCAGTGGGCCGCGGCGAACGATACCAGGGTGACCGCCGTCGGGGCATTTGTGCGGAAGACGCGGATCGACGAGATCCCTCAGATCATCAATGTTCTGAAAGGGGATATGAGCTTCGTCGGCCCGCGGCCCGAGCGTCCCTTCTTCGTCGAGCAGCTCGCCGAGGTCATTCCATATTATGCGGAGCGGCATCGGGTAAAACCCGGCGTGACCGGCTGGGCGCAGTTGAACTATCCTTACGGCGCATCGATTGACGATGCCCGCCACAAACTTCAGTACGATCTTTACTATATCAAATATTACAGCCTCTTACTCGATCTGAGCATCATTGCCCAGACGGTACGAGTGGTTCTTTGGCCGCAAGGCGTTCGTTGAGGGTTTTCGGCCTATAAGGCGCCTGAAAAATCGCAACCTAATCCGATTGAGCAACAAATTCCGCCCCACGCGGTCATGAAAGACGGTGAGTTAAACACTATGGCAGATATCGAGCGTGATCGACCGATCATCGTCATGGGGACGAACCGTTGGGGCGATGACTGGCAAACCCGCCAGCAGCTCACCTCCAGGCTCGGAGAACGCGGCTGGCCGGTCGCCTATGCGACGGGTCCTCTCTTCGTCTGGGATCGCTTCACGGACGAGTGGCGGGAGTCCGGCTGGCGCGAGTCTTTTAAGCGCCTCTACAATGTCGAAGTCCATATGCCGGGCCGCTGGCAGCTGCGCTGGCCGAAGCTGCCGCTCTGGGATCGTCTGGTTATGGGGAGCTATCTAGGCGGTCTCAAAAAACGCGTCGGCTGGTCGAGCGCCCGGCGGCCTCTGGTCTATGTCTTTCATCCGATCTTCTGGCCCTATGTGGAAGCACTCGGGGATTGCTCGGTCGTTTATCACGCGGATGACACCTTCTCTTCCATGCCGGGATGGACCGACGAGCAGGCCCGGATGCAGGAAAAGCTGGTTGCCCGCGCGGATCTCATTATCGCGAGCTCGCCGGGGATGGCCGAGGCCTTGCCGAATGACGGACCGGCGCGCGCCAAGCAGCTGCCCAATGGCGCCGACACCCAGGCCTTTATCGACGCGCGGGGCTGCGAATGTCCTGAAGATCTTGCCGCGGTTCCCCATCCGCGCATTGGCTATGTCGGCAAGATCAACGAAAAAGTTAACATGGCCCTGGTGCTGTCGATCGCGCAGCAGCGTCCGGATTGGCAATGGGTCTTTATCGGACTGGTCCACGAGGAACACCTCACCTCCGAAACCGGTGAGATCTACCGCGCCTGCAAGGCGCTTCCCAATGTGCACTTTCTGGGTTTCAAGCCCTACCACGGGCTGCCGGCCTACAACACGCACATGGACGTTAACGTGATGTGCTATCGCTCCGAGAAGGGCGGCTGGTGGACCGACCTCTATCCCTTGAAGCTGCATGAGTATCTCGCCACCGGTCAACCGGTCGTCGGGGCTGATATCCGTGTGATCAAGCTCTTCAGTGAGGTGGTCGCTGTCGCCGGAAATGAAGCCGAATGGTTGTCGGCCCTCGAGGATGCCATTGAAAACGGCGGCGTCAGCACGCCGGCCGAGCGCCAGCGCGTTGCATCGGAAAATTCCTGGGACGGGCGGGTCGACGAACTGGAGCGTTGGCTCAATGAGCTCGGCTAACCCACAGCTCAATCTGATCTCGGATCCGCTTGTTGCAGCCTCTGTTGGGGAGGCTTGAACATGCCGGCACAACCGCACCTGCTGCACGTCTTTCCAACTTTCGCGCACGGCGGTGTTCCGATTCGCATCAGTACGATCATCAATCACTTTGGTGACCGTTATCGGCATACCGTGTTGTCGTTGGACGGCCCGACTGACTGCCGTTCGCGCCTGAAGCCAGGCATTCCCGCGAAGGTCGAAGCTTACGACGGGCCCTCGACAGGCTTACCGGGGCGTTTGCGCGCAATCCGGCGCTATATCAAATCTCAGGCACCCGATCTTCTTTTGACCTTCAACTGGGGCGCCACGGAGTGGGCATTGGCGAATACTCTCTCGCCACTCTGCCGTCATGTGCATCTTGAGAGTGGTTTTGGTGTCGAGGAGGCGGAGCGTCAGATCCCGCGGCGGGTTTACTTTCGTCGTCTTGCACTGGCACGGGCTTCGCAGGTCGTGGTCCCGTCCTTCACACTTGTCCGCATCGCAAGCGACATTTGGAAGTTACCTCGGCGCAAGATCACACACATTCCGAATGGCGTGGATTGCGTCGCCTTTTCTCAGGCCCCGGTTGAGGGCGTTCCTCCCGGATTTGAAAAGCGCCCCGGCGAGCTGATTCTTGGCACCGTTGCGCCCCTGCGAGCGGAAAAAAACATCGCTCGGCTTCTGCAGGTTTTTGCACAGCTTCGTGAGTCTCATACGACACGGCTGTTGCTGGTTGGCGATGGCGACCAAAAGTCTAGCCTCGAAGCGCTGGCGGCTGAACTGGGAGTCGCGGACCGCGTCGTCTTTGCCGGTCACTGTGAAGAGATCGATAAACTGCTGGGTTGGATTGATATCTTTGTCATGACATCCGATACCGAACAGATGCCGAACTCCATTCTCCAGGCGATGGCGTCCGGTCGTGCGATTGCGTCTTTCGACGTCGGCGACGTGAAGGCCATGCTCCCAGACACGAGCAAGGACTTCGTAACGCCGAAGGAGAGTGATGGCGCCCTTCGCCGTTCGCTGGAAACGCTCCTTCGTGACACCTCCTTGCGTGAGCAGAGCGGTGCAGCCAATCGTGTCCAGGCGGAAGAGGTTTATGCCGCGGAGCGGATGTTTGCCGCGTACGAAAAGGTATTTGATGCATGACGGCTCATAATGACTGCCTACAGATCCTGGGGATCGCAGAATGAAGATCCTGACCTTTTCCACTCTCTTTCCCAACAAGGCGCAGCCACACCATGGCGTTTTCGTGGAGAATCGCTTGCGCCACCTGATGGAAAACAACGAGGTTGCGGCGCGCGTCGTTGCGCCTGTCCCCTGGTTTCCTTCGGCCTCGTCCCTGTTTGGTGATTACGCGACCTTCGCAAAGGTACCCAAGAGCGACAATCGGTCGGGTCTTGACGTCATCTATCCGCGTTATCCGCTGATCCCAAAGATCGGGATGAACCTTACGCCGTCTCTTATGTACCGGGCGGTGAAACCGGTCGTCGCAGGTATCCTGCGTGAGGGCTTTGATTTTGATCTCATCGATGCGCACTACTTTTATCCCGACGGTGTAGCAGCAGCCTATCTGGCGCGGGCGCTCCGCAAGCCGCTCACGATCACGGCCCGCGGCACTGATTTGAACCTGATCCCGAACTATCCGACCCCGCGTCGTCTGATCATCGAAGCGGCGGAGCAGGCCGACGGACTGATCACGGTCTGCCAGGCGCTCAAGGACGAACTGGTGAAGATGGGAATTGCGGATCAGAGGGTCGAGGTGTTGCGCAATGGCGTGGATCTGGAGCTCTTCCAACCCAGGGACCGGGATGCGGCGAAACAGAAGTTCGGCGTGAGCGGGAACGTTCTCTTATCGGTCGGGCATTTGATTGAGCGGAAAGGCCACCATCTGATTATCGAGGCGATGCCTCAAATTCCTGATACGACGCTATTGATTGCGGGGACGGGCCCTGACAATGCGGAACTTCGGACCCTGGCGGGCTCGCTCGGACTAACTGATCGTGTTCGGTTCCTGGGGGCTATTCCACATCAGGAAATGTCGGAACTTTACAGCGCCGCTGATGTACTGGTTTTGGCGTCGAGCCGGGAGGGCTGGGCGAACGTCCTTCTGGAAACCATGGCCAGCGGCACGCCTGCAGCGGCAACGAATGTCTGGGGCGCACCGGAGGTCATCACCGACCCGGCCGCCGGGGCGTTGATCCCGGAACGGACGCCTGACGCCATTGCTCAGACGGTTCTCGGGGTCTTAAAAGACCCTCCGTCGCGCGAAGCTACCCGGGCGCATGCGGAGCTCTTCAGCTGGCAGGCAACGTCACAAGGGCAGTACGATCTTTTCCAGTCGATACTCGGGCGGCGTTGAAGATGAAAATACTCTACCACCACAGAACCGGCTCGACCGATGGGCAGGCGGTTCACATCGAAGAGCTGATGACCGCCCTAAAGGCGCTCGGCCATGAAATCATCAAAGTGGCGCCGGGTGGCAGCGAGGAACAGGATTTTGGCGAGGAAAACGCTCTTGTCGCCACTCTGAAACGGAATTTGCCGCAGGCTGTCTACGAATTGATGGAGTTTTCCTACTCCCTGGTGGCCTACCGCCGCCTCAAGAAGGCCTATCTGGAAAATCGCCCGGATGTGCTTTACGAGCGCAGTAATCTGTTCCTGCTGTCCGGGGTCTGGTTAAAGCGCCGCTACAAGCTGCCGATGCTGCTCGAGGTGAACGCACCTCTTTTCGAAGAACGCAGCAAGTTCGGACAGGTGGCTCTTAAACGCCTGGCGCGCTGGACCGAGGAGACGGCCTGGCGCGAAGCCGATTATGCTCTGCCGGTGACCGATGTGCTGGCCGATCACCTGCGCCGTGCAGGGGTACCGGAGGAGCGTATCAAGGTGATCCCGAACGGTATCAATCAAGACCGCTTTCTCAAGGACGTCGATACCGCGGCTGTGCGCCAGCGCCTGAATCTGAATGAGCGGCTGGTGCTGGGATTTACAGGCTTTGTGCGGGAATGGCATGGTTTGAACCATGTCGTGGATCTACTCGCCGAAGACAGGAGCGGCAACCGGCTCCATCTCCTGGTGTTGGGTGATGGCCCGGCCAGGGAAAGTCTCGAGGCTCAGGCCCGCTCGCTGGGCGTGTCTGACAGGGTGACCTTTACCGGCGTCATTGGCCGCGATGAGGTCGCAGATTACATCGCGGCCTTCGATGTGGCGCTCCAGCCGGCTGTCACCAGTTATGCCTCGCCTTTGAAGCTCTTCGAGTACATGGCGCTTGGCCGCGCGATTGTCGCGCCTGATATGCGGAATATCAAAGAGATCCTCACGGATGGCGTTGATGCTCTGCTCTTCGACCCTGAAAAGGAGACCGGCTTCAGGGACGCGATCGAGCGCGTGTGTAACGACCATGGATTGCGGGAGCGTGTTGGCAAAGCGGCGCGGTCCGCCATTACCGATAAGGCGTTGACCTGGGAGAACAATGCGCGCCGGATCGAAGCTTTGGTGGATACATCCAGCATTCAAAAGTAAAAAACCATACAACCTGATAATACAACTTGTAATTATGTTGTTTAATTTGACTTTAACTAAGTTATAGGCGCGACATAAACACGATATTTAAAGAAGAGTTTTATCGATTTTCTAAAATGTCGAATAAACTACTCCAATGCTTAAAGTTGCCGAGCGGTCATTTACGATAATTTAAGATGTAAAGCCTAGGGTCTGTCTTTGTATTCAGGTTCCGCTAAGGAGTTCCCAATGGCCGTTGTTCAATCGCAGACAGTCGGGACACCGAACCAAATGTCTGTGACTGGTCTGCCTGCGGCACCTACAGAAAATGCCCGTCTTGCAGAGCTTTTTAAACACTGGTTCGAGACCAAACCCGCGACTACGGCAGAAGAGATCGAGCAGGCGCATCGTTTGCGGTATCAGGTCTATTGCATCGAGAATCCCTTCGAGGATGCAAAGGACAATCCCAACGAAATGGAGATGGACGAGTACGACCCGCACTCCGTCCACAGCCTGCTCATTCACCGCCCCACCAATACGACGATGGGTGCGGTGCGCTTAATCCTGCCCTCTCCGACCGCGGCCTATCATTTGCCGATCCAGGATGTGTGGGAAACAAACCACGTCCCTTATCCTGAGGCCACGACGGCGGAAATTTCGCGCTATGCTATTTCCCGTGAGTTCCGGCGCCGTGCGGGTGAGGAACGCTACGCTGATGTCAGTTGGGCCAATAACCAGGAAAAGGCTGCCGAACAGAGGAAGCTTGAGCGCCGCGTTTTGCCCCACATCACGCTCGGCCTCATGAAGAGTGTCCTGCGGATGTGTATCGAGCATGAGATCACCCATGTCTGCGCTGTGATGGAGCCTGCGCTTATCCGTTTGCTCAGCCGCTTCGGCCTTCATTTCGAGCCTATCGGTCCCGTCGTGGACTATCACGGTCGGCGCCAACCTTGTTATGCTTCTCTGGAAACGCTCCTGAGAACCTCCCGCGAAGCCAGCCGCGAGTTTTGGGAGGTTGGTACCGACGACGGGCAGCTTCTGCCGGGCAACGTTGCCGGCGATCACTAGATCAGATCCAGATTAGACGGAATCGCCATAGGTGATCCGGTCTAAGACCAGGCTGCACATTTCAACCTACAGCATCGGGGCGGGCGCTGTGTAATCTGCGCCCGCCCCGATGCTGTTTGCGCGCTTTTTCCGCGTGAAACTCCCTTAGCGAACAGGCACGGGAACAAGGGACTTCCGAGAGTTGGATGCTTTTGGATCAGATCAAGTTCAGATGGCATCGCCGAAGGCGATCTGCCGTGCTTGTGAATCCGTTCTAAAAGCTGAACTGCACGCCGAAGAGGAAGCGGTCGTTATCGTTGAACTGGCCAAAGACACCGTCTGACGTTCCGAAGAAGATATCCGCACCGGCCCAGAGCTTGACGTTGTCGTCAACCTGATAGGTGATCTTCGGGCGGATGAGGCCGTCACCGCTATTGATGGATTGCAGCCAGATCACCTCCGCGACCAGATCTTCGTCCAGGAAGCTCCGGCGGACCAACAGGCTGGTGGTCGCTTCGAACTGATCGCGGACCAGGCCGTTGATGTCGTTGGTCAGGTAATCGCCAAAAATCTGGGCACTGACGAAGGTGTTATCGAGTCCGTTCCAGTCCAGACCGATCACCGAGGAGAAGTTGTCGCTCTCCTCGACGCCGTCATTGTCTGTGGGATCGTCGGTCAGGAAAAAACGGTCGAAGGAATAGCCGAGCTCACCGCGCAGAACGAAATCACCAAAGGAATTGCTGAAGGTTCCACCAAGAAGGTGGGTGCGTTCGTACACCGGATTGATGGTAACCGTCGCGCCCTGGACCTGGCGGCGCAATACCGGATTGTCGTCGTAGTGAAAGAGGTAGTTGAGGCTGAAATCCCATCCGTCGATCATACCGAGCAGCCGCGCCCCCGCGTCGGAGTCGGCAATGATATCATCGGGGCGGTCCGGTTCCCGCTGGATGACCGTGAAACCCGGAAGGGCTTCGGGCACGAAACGCGGTGCCGTCAAGGCATAGAGTGCATCCGCTTCCGGCAAATCGTTGTAGGTCTGATCCGGAATCCAGAGGAACTCGGCCATGAAATCATCAACGGGAACTTCGGCGGCAAAGGTCCAGAGCGCAATGCGCGAATCCTCGAAGTCGTCGAGAATAAACTCGCGAAAATCCTGTGGATTGACGACGTCGAGCACCTTCAGGCCATCGGCCTGCCCCCAGACTGTCTGTTGTTTGCCGATTCTAAAGTGCGCAAAACTTGTTGGCGCATCGACGTAGAATTCCCGCAGCTCGAAGTCAACGTCATCGCTCGCCAGCCAGCGCCGCGAGATCGTTGCGGTGCTGTCTTGGCTCGGGCTGCCCGGCTCAAGACGATCACGGACATCCCATCTCGCCCGGCCGATTGCTGTCAGACTGAGGCCGTCCGGGAGTTCGATTTCCAGTTCCGGCTGAAAGACAGTCTCGATTTTCTGTCCATTGCCGTCGTTCAGGTCGAGGGCCGACTCATGTGTGAGCGTTGCCGAGAAAAAGACGGCCTCGTCCAGTGTGTCGGAGAGATAACCTCCCAATCCGTCATCCTCGGCTGTAACAGGCAGGGATATGACCGACAGCGCGAGGCACACGGCCGTGCCCCAGCTCACGGAGCCGAGCAGCGCGCTGCGGAACCGCCTGACAGAGCGCCCGGGGACTCCCCAGGATGTCATATGCCGAAGATGCGTCATCATAACTGCAGTTCCCTCAGAGTCCGCGTTTCAGGGCGCTGCGTGTGAAAAGCTCGTCACTGAGGTCGGCGAGGTAATCCACTTCGCTCATGATGAAGGTCGTTTTGTGGCCCGTTTTGTGGTTCTCGGCTTCCAGAAGATGCGCGGTCCAGATGCCCTGGACCTGGCGGATATCGCGGGTATGGATGGTTTTCAGTTTCTTGCCCTGGAGATCCCAGATCTCGGATTTGAGCACCATCCAGATTTCGGCGTCCACGCAGCTGACGGTCCGACTGTAGCCCAGTTGCTCGGCGATATCTTCGCTGGCGGGGATCCCTTCCATCACGTAGCAGGCGCGGCCATCGACTTCGCCCATGCCCAGGGTCGTACGGTTGTAGTCGCTGCGTGACACCTTGGTATCCTGGCGGATATCATCGTAGGTGAAGTCGGTGCCCATGAAGTAATCGCCACGGTCGGAACCTGAGATACGGCGGACCCGGCGCAGCGCGGGGAGGTACAGCCACTGGGCGTCCTCTTCACTGTCTTCGAGGTAATCGAAGGTCAGGAAGGCCGTGTCGCGCACGTTCCTGGGTTTTTCGAAGAAGATCGCGATGCGTTTTTCGGTCTCGAAGTACTTCCGGAACGAACGGGTTTTGCGGGTCCGCTTTTTGCCGCGTTTGTCGACCAGTTCCATGGTCATGCTGCGGGCGACGGAATCACCGTCGTCGCGCGCGTTGATCCGCTCCGCGATCTCGTCACCGCTGAGCAGGGCCTGTTCGTTGACAGCTTCCGTGCCCGGAGTTGCGGACCAGGCAGACGCCACCAACGCGGGTCCCGCGAGACCGCCGGTCAGGACTACGGCGGCAAGGATACCGGTGAGAGTGCGTCGAGTGAGCGTATTCATCTTAGAGCATTCCTTTTCTCAAGCTCGGTCCGGGTTTCTAGTCCGGATTTCAGGCACGATCGGGTGCATCGCTGATGCCCAGACGTTCCCAGCGCACGGAGATGTCACGTGATGCCTTGGCGATCCTGAACTGTTCGGTCAGGAAACTCGGCGGCAGCAGCTTCACCAGCGCAGGAAGGACCGTCATGCTGGCGATGAAGCTGGCGGAAACAGCGACGGCGACGAGGCTGCCGAAGCGGATCAGGCCGGGGACCTGACTCGAGACCAGAACCCCGAAGCCGAAGAACACGGTTAGAAAGTTGAACAGAAGTGCGCGTCCGGTGGTTGGAAAGAGATCCTCGATGGCCTCGTCCAGGCTTTTCGCACGATCGCCGGCGAGAAGGATCAGGCGGTCCAGAGCATGAACGGCGAAATCCACGCCGATGCCGATTGCGATAGCCGCTGACATGGAGGTTCCGATCGCCAGCCGGATACCCGTCGCACCCATCAGCGCATAAACCAGGAAAACAGAGATCGCGACTGGGAGCAGCGTCAGAGTGCCCGCGATGGCCGAACGGAACGTCAGGGAAGACATCACCCAAACGGCAATCAGGGAAATCAGCACGCTGACCAAATGGCCGCTGAGAAGCTGGTTCATCCAGTTGTAGTGGACGGTCGCATGACCGGAGAGCCGGGCCGTCATATCATCGCTGTTGAACTGCCTGTCGATGTATTCTTCCAGGGCTGCAATGACTTTGGCCTCATTGCTGTAGAGCCCGTTGTTCATGGTTACACGCAGATTTGCGAGGCGGTAGTCGTAGTCGACTTCCTCCTGAAAATCGGTGGGATCGCCGCTCATGGAGTACAGCAGGAAGTATTGGGCGACCTGATCGGCGGTCTCCGGGAGCTCGTAGGCATCGGTGTCATTGTCGAAGAGCGCCTGGTTCATTTGCTTCAGGTAATCGACGATCGAAACTGTGGAACGGACCGACGGCAGACCTTCGATGAAGCGCTGGAGCGCCTCAATGCGGCGGAGGCGCTCGGGTTCAAAGAGCGCTTCGGTCTCACGGGTTTCAATCACGACATCCAGGGTCGTCGTACCGTTCATCAACTCATTGATCACCCGGTCGGCGATGGCAATGGGGGCGTCGGTCTGAAAGTTATCGATGGGCGCTTCGTCGGCGCGCAGTTGGGAGAGGCCAATGACACCGGCGGCGATAACCAACCCACCCAGGGTCAGGACCGACTTCGGGTTCTCAGCGACGGCCCGCCCAATGCGCCGTCCCAAGAATGCGCCACGACTCTCGCCAGCCTCTACGGTTTTTTCACGGTCAGGCGCCTTGCTCGCACGCCGGACCGCTCTCAGGGCCGGCGACATCCGGGGCTTCAAAAGGGTGAGGCCGGCGGGTACGGCGACCAGCGAAAGCAGCATCGCGGTCGCGATCCCCAGCGTCGCAAAGAGACCGAAGTCTTTCATTGGCGGCATCGAAGAGGAGAGATAGATGCCTGTGAAGCCGGCGATGGTCGTCAGGGACGTAATGGTGACCGGCCGCCACATGGCCATCATGGTGCGGATCGCCAGTTCCCGGGCCTGTGCCTTCGGGCGCAGGTTCAGTTCATCGTAATACTGGCCGAGAATATGGATCGAGTCGGCGACCGCGATCCCGATCAGGACGACAGGCAGCGCATTGGTTATGGTGTAGATCGGCTTGCCGGCGGCGGCCATGGCCCCCATGGCAACGCCCAGGGTTCCACCGACGACCAGCAGTGGCAGAACCACACCGCGCAGGTTCCGGTAACAAAGAAACAGAATGAAGACGATGATCACTGCTGCCAGGGGCGTGAGGCGCTGGGCATCGGTATCTACGTATTTGCCGAGATAACCCATCACGCCGCCCTGACCGGCCACATGGATTTCTTCGCCGTTCATCACAGGCGCAGCATCGACCAGTTCGCGCAGCAGGCGGTAAGCTTCCTGCGATTGCTCCTCGTCCAGAAGCTCCGCTGCGATCAGCGTTGCCCGGCCGCCTTCGCCGATGAGATTGCCCCGGTAGAGCGGGAAGGCCGTGACGGCCTCGCGGATCGCGTCGGCCTCTTCCTGGGTTTCGGGAGGATCGATGAAGAAGGGCTCGACCTGGAGGCCTTCGGGAACGCCGATGATATTCTTCTCACTGGCCAGGCTGGTGATCCGATCCGTGTCAACACCAGGCAACTCAGCGATTTGGTCGGATAACCATTTGACCAGCTTGAGACTTTCAGGATTGAAGACACCCTCGGGACCCTTGTTGACGATGGCCACGACCAGCGGGTCTTTCAGGCCGAAGGTATCTTTGACCTTGTCCCGATACACAACGGCTGGATGCTCGGCCGGCATGAAGGCATCGGCGCTGGTGTCCTTGGTCAGACGCGGCAAAAAGCTTGCCGTGGCGATCGTTACGATTGCCACGATCACAAGAACGGTTTTTGGAAATGCCGTGACGGCTTCGAAGAACCGCCAAGTCCGTGATTTCCCCATCTCGATGATCATTTCGTCCGCTTAAAACAGACGGAAAGATCACCACAAAGAGGTTAGGAAAGCGTTGAATTTACGCTGATTTGTTCATTTCTGGCCGACATAAGCAGTATTAACAGAAAAGCTTTTGTCGGCAGTGGTGGTCAAGAAGACGGCCCGTCAACGAGACGGTTGGTCATCAGGACGGCTGGTCAGACCTTCATGTTGTGTTGACGCATCAGGTCATAGACCGTCGGCCGGCTGACATCCAAGAGTTTGGCCACCTTGGAAATATTCCCCTGGGCCTCGACCATGGCCCTGGTCAGGGCGGTCCGCTCGGCCTGTTCCCGGTATTCACGCAGGGTGCCGCTTGGGGCCGGTTGCTCATAGCTCGGCAGGTCAAGGTCGGTTACGGTGATCTTTGACCCTGCTGCCGCAGCCACCGCGCGTTTTACGCGATTTTGCAGTTCACGGACGTTCCCCGGCCATTCGTAGCTCGAAATCGAGGCTAGGGCATCGGCGGTAAAGGCCGTGATGCTTCGGCCTTGCTCCTCGGCGAAGCTGTTCAAAAGCTGGTGGGCGATGACAACGGCGTCGTCCGGACGCTCGCGGAGGGGCGGGATTTTGATGACCGCCTCACTCAAGCGATAGTAGAGATCTTCCCGAAATTCGTTGGTTTCCGTGAGTTTCAGCAGATCCTTATTGGTCGCCGAGACCAGACGGATATCGACCGGGATCTGTCTGTGGCCGCCAATCCGCTCAATGACCCGTTCTTGCAGGAATCTCAAGAGCTTGGCCTGAAGAGACATCGGCAGATCACCGATTTCGTCCAAAAAGAGCGTGCCGCCGTTGGCCAGCTCGACCTTGCCGACCGTGGTCTTGACGGCGCCGGTGAAGGCGCCCTTTTCATGACCGAAAAGCTCACTCTCCAGCAGATGCTCGGGAATGGCCGCACAGTTGATGGCGACGTAGGGACCCTTTGCCTTCTCACTGAGTTCATGAGTCGCGCGGGCCAGTAGTTCCTTACCGGTCCCGCTTTCGCCGATCAGCACAACCGCAACATTTGCGCTGGCAAAGCGCTTCACCTCACCGCAGATCCTGAGCATTTCGGCGTTTGTAGTGGTAACACCCGGCAGGACCGCACCGGTTTTGGAGCGGGCCAGCCTGCGGTTCTCGCTCTCCAGCGCATGCAGATTGTATGCGCGTTGGATGGTTAGATTGACGACATCGATTTCAATGGGCTTCTGATAAAAATCATAAGCACCCAGGGCGACCGCCTGGACGGCGTACTCGCGTTCCGTCTGTCCCGACATCATGACAACCTTGGTCTCAGGCGCGATCGCAAGAATTTCCTGCAGTGTCGCCAGGCCTTCCGTCGGTCCGTCCGGATCGGGCGGCAGTCCAAGATCGACCAGAGCAACCGGCGGTCGATGCTCGGCCACTGCCGCTGCCGCTGATGCACGGTCGCCCGCCAGGACGACCTCGCAGTTGTCGAAGGCCCAACGAAGTTGTCGCCGCAATCCGTCATCGTCTTCTACGACCAAAAGCTTGTGAGTCGGTTCGCTCATAAAAAAGATCTCTACAGAACTATTACAAAAGGGGCGTTTCTTATCGTTGGTGACGGCTCAAGCTGTCAGTTTGCAGGCATTGCGGTTCTGTCCGGGGCCGAGGCTTCAAGCGCCAGCTCTTTCGGGTCGGTCCCGTCAACGATGGGCAGGAAAATACGCATTGTCGTGCCGGCGCCGGGGTTGCTGATGACTTCAAGATCGCCTCCAAGTTCTCTGGCATATTCGCGGCACTGGTACGCGCCAATGCCCATGCCACGAGACTTAGTCGAACGGAAGGGGGTGAAAAGTTCATTCATGACAAAATTTCTATCCATTCCCGGTCCGTTGTCGGCCACCTCTATCAGTGCTGTATCGCCTTTTCGGTTCAGGCTGATCTTGACCCAGCCGTCCGACCCGACGGCGTCGATCGCGTTCTGAAGAAGATGATTGATAATCGCGCTCAGACGTTCCTGATCAGCTGCCACGGTTACGTCGATACCATTCCAATCAATAGATAAATCTATGGAATCGCTTTGTTTAATTCGAGTTAATTTCTCCAACAAAGGTCCGATTTGCACGATATTACTGGATTCGACGCTTGGCTGGTCGTTGCCCAGACGATCCATCAGGCGCCTCATCTTGGAAACCGCATCATTCAATGTATCGGTCATGTCTTCACGGAACTGTTCGTTGTGACCGTGTCGTTCCATGTTTTTGGAGAGCAGCTCCAATTGGCTGACAAGGTTTTTGATGTCGTGGATGACGAACGCGAAACGCCGGTTGAACTTGGCAAATTCCCGTGATTCGGCAAGCGCCACGGCATTCTTTTGCTCCGCCAGATAGCTGGCAGCCTGGCGCCCGGTTGTTTTGAGCAGATCGTAGTCTTCCCAACCCAACGCGCGCACGGCCCTGGGGCGCGCGAGCAACAGAAAGCCGATGAAGGTGGCGTGATGGGTAAGAGGGATGATGATCCAGGCATTCTTCATCTGGCTTAAGGACTCAGGCAGGGCAAGGTCACCGTATTTGGCGGGATTCTCTTTGACTTCAGCAACGTCGATCAGCCACTGGCGCTCCTCAAGAAAGCGGGCCATCGGGGTTGCTTCGTCGCCGCGGAGGCTCGATACAGCCATGTTCCAGGCGGCGTAAACCACATAGCGGTCATCTTGTTGCAGCCACAAGGCGCCGCCGGGACTCTCGACGATGTCCGCGATGGCCTGGATAACGCGCACGCCCAGTTCTTCAGTCTCCTGCGATTCCGAAACTGTGCGGGTGAAGCGCAGCCATTCTTCGCGATAGTCATAGCGATAAGCGTAAAAGTGCTTTCCGATCAGCACTTTGATGTGTGCTCTGACGGTTCCTGAAATCAGCAACACCGCCAGGACAATAACAGCGCCGAAGAAAAAGGTCGCTTGGATGATCGTGCCCCAGGCGCCGTCAAACTGCTGAAGAAAGAAACCGACACCGGCCATGCCGATAATGTAGAGGCCGCTGGTGGTCAGGGTTGTGGAGTAGAAGGCGATTTTTCGTGAGACCGTTATGTTGGTCCGCCACATCTGATTGCGCCGCGAGGAGATCGCCAGCAGGGGCACGACCATGGCCTGGACACCGCCGCGCGCTTGCTGGAAACCCGGGTTTACTTCGCCGAACAGGAGCGCGTCCGCATAGAAGAAGAGATCATAGGCAAAGAGGCCGCCAATGCCGATGCAGAGAAACTTTATCTTCCAGCGCTCGTCGTCGCTGGTGTTGCGAAACAGGGTCTCAATCAGCATCAGGCCCGCGATTACCAGCATCAGCCGCAAGAGGCAGCGCACGGTGAAGCCCGATTCTCCGGCCAGCGGCTGATAGAGCTCGTAACCCAGAAGCAGGATGGAAAAGGCGAAAAAGATGGAAACGATGTAGCGGCCCAGGCCCTTGTTCGTGTCCGCTGTGCCGCCCTGGAGGACACTCCACAGAAACGCAATCCAGCAGACGGACCGCAGGTTTTCCATGGCCTCTATCAGTGAGGTCAGGCGGAGTCCGCTCCAGTTTTCGTACGCGGCCAGAGATAACCAGATAAATGTGACGAAACAGGCCAGAAACAACAGGCTGCCCTGCAGCCGTCGTTCGAAATTGATTGCCAGCAGCAGGGTCAGGAGCAAGAAAGCACCAGCGCCGATTGAGTAGCTGATGGTGCCAATGAGAGTGGTCTCTACGATCATTCCCCCCTTATATCACGCAGTGAAGCCCGTGGCACTGGAAGTGAAGAGCTGTCCAGTTGCAAAACACCAGCCGTGACGCTTTTCGGCCTACGACTGATCCGAGGTCGTTATAGTCTTTTTCCCACTTGCAGCCCCGAGTCAAAGAAATATCAACACCTACAGGTTATTAAGCTTTAGATATGATCTGCAGAAAGTCTGCGTTGTTCGTTTAATGTTCTTTCCGCGGTTTTAGCCAGCCGAGTTTCATAAGTCTCGAAGTTCTCCTGATCTTTTCCGCTTTGCAGAGTTCCGCGATGCCTGAATCTAACTCCAGCCCACTCGACCTTGCCCTCACATCCTGGCGTCAGGCGCTGGGGAGCGACGCGGTGTTAACGGGCGAAGACTGCGATCGATATGGCCGAAACTGTATCGCCGTTGCGCGGCACATCTCAGCCGTGGTGTGCCCAAGCACCGAAGCAGAGGTGGAAATTGTCGTTAAAACCGCGCGCGATCAGAAGATACCACTCTATCCGATCAGCACCGGGCACAACTGGGGTTACGGCAGCGCGGCACCCGCAGCCGACGACAGCGTTATCGTTGACTTGAGCCGCATGAACCGGATTCTGGAGGTGGATCCGGTCCTTGGTGTTGTGAGCCTGGAGCCCGGGGTGACACAGCAGCAACTGCGTGAGTATCTGGACCAGCACGAGCTTCCATTCCTGGTGCCGGTGACCGGCGCCGGGCCAACCTGCAGCCTCTTGGGCAATGCCTTGGAGCGCGGCTATGGCATAACCCCTCACGGTGACCACTTTGCGGCCGTCATGGCGCTCAGAGCGGTTCTGCCGAGCGGCGAGATCTATCAGTCTGCCATTGCCGAAGCCGGCGGCAAGGACGTCGATCATGCTTACAAATGGGGTGTTGGTCCTTATCTGGATGGCATTTTCACCCAGTCCAGCCTAGGTATCGTCACTCAGATGACCCTTGCTCTGGCGCGGGTTCCCGAACGGGTAGAACTCTTCATTTTTGGTTTCCCCAAGGAAGAAGATCTCGAAATAGGTGTCGATGCGGTGCGCGCACTGCGCCAAAGCCTGGGTGACGGTTTGGGGGCGATCAATATTCTCAACCGCTTGAGAGTCTTATCGATGATCGAGCCCTATCCGACGGAGGCCGTCGCGCAGGGCGAGGTCATTCCCGGCGATATGATCGAGGCGATGGCGAAGCGCCGCCGGCTTCCCTATTGGTTTGGAGTCGGCGCGCTCTACGGCACCAAAGAGACGGTTCCAGCCATGCGCCGAAGGGTTAAAAGGGTTTTGGGGACACGCAGCAAGGGGCTGCGGTTCTTCTCAAAATCCAAACTTGGTCTTCTCCAGGCCCTGATGTCTCTTGTTCCCGGCTCGCCCGGCCGAGTGATGCAAGAGCGTCTGGGTACCTTGGACGAAACCCTGGATATCCTGCTTGGGAGGCCACGGGAAACAGCGTTGAAACTGGCGTACTGGAAGTCCGGTGGCGTCCCCAGCGCGGGTGAAGCGGACCAACCGCTGGATCCTGCCCGGGATGGCTGCGGCATCATGTGGTACGCCCCGCTGGTGCCCATGAAGGCGCAGTCGGTACGCGGTTATGTCGACATGATTACTGAGATCTGTCCAAAATTTGGTATTAACCCATTGATTACTTTGACAACTATTTCCGAGCGTTGTTTCGACAGCACCGTGCCTATCCTCTTCGATTTAGAAACTGAGGGTGAGCAGGCGCAGGCCTGCTATCGGGCCCTGTTCGAGGAGGGACAGCGCCGCGGGTTCCTGCCGTATCGCATGAACCTGAAGTCCATGGGGCTGTATGTGGATCGCGAGGACTCGGTTTACTGGCGCACGGTCGGACGGGTCAAACAGGCGCTCGACCCTGATCAGCTCATCTCTCCCGGCCGATATCATCGCAGGGTTGCGTCGGAAGCTGCGCCCAAGGTGGCAGAGTCTGAAATGGATAATGAATAGGGTTAAGGATCGGCCGGGAATTTACTGTGCGGCAGAATGCTCTAAACTCTCGTAAGATATTAGGATATTGTATTGTTTTAATAGACGGCTATGCCTACATCTCATTTGGCGTATTATATGGCTTGCGTCCTTAAAGGCTCTGAGTTCGGCGTATTTACTCTCGGGCAAGGGACGGTAAAGCGTCGAATGATTTATCATCGGACAAGCTGAGCGCCGCGATGGCGACGCAACCCAACTTTTGGTTGCATAATGACCCGGATAGCGAATGAGCAGGGATAAGACAATGTCAAACCAATCTAAGCCCAAAACAAAGCGGAGCCGCTTGCTGGCGACCGCCGCCGTAACGCTGGCTTTGCTTGCGCCGATCTCTGTGCAGGGTGCAACGGACAGCAGCAAGTCCGTTGCCTATTACGAGGAAGCGCTGGTTTATTTTCAGCAAGGCCAACTGAATCCGGCCATCATTCAATTGAAGAACGCACTGCAGCAGGACCGCGACAATGTTGAGGCGCGTATGCTGCTTGGGCGGATTTACGTGCAGATCGGCGACGGTGCGTCCGCGGAGAAGGAACTGCGAGCCGCGGAATCCCGTGGTGTCTCCAGAGACACAATTCTTGTTCCCCTGGGCCAAGCCTACCTGCAACAGCGTAAGTTTGCAGAAGCCTTGCGCGAGGTTGAGACGGGCAATCGCGACAATGCGTTCGAGACCGACGTACATTTGATCCGAGGGCGCGGGCATCTCGGCTTATCGCAGTTCGAAGAGGCGTTGGCAGAAGCCAATGCCGCAGCTGAAATGAGCCCGCAGGACGCACGTGCCAAAATCCTGCAGGGACGGATTTACGGCGCCCAGCGGAATTACCCAGAGGCAGAAGCGAAGATCGATGCTGCTCTGGCGTTGACGCCGGATTCGGTCGATGCCTTGCTGGTCAAGGCTGAGCTACGCCGTTTCGCGAGTGATTTCGACGGTGCGATCGCAACTTTTGACAAGGTTCTTCAGATCAACGCGAGCAGCATACCGGCCTTGCTCGGCCGCGCGACGTCCCTGATCGCCCAAAACAAAGATGTAGAGGCACGGGCTGACCTGGATGCAGTGAAGCAGTTTGCGCCCCGGCATCCCACGGCCCATTACCTGACCGCACTGGTGCTGACCAAGGCACGGGACTTCTCTGCCGCCCGGGACGCTATACAGGAGATCGGCCCCTATCTGGACAATTTCGCGCCAGCGCTCTACCTCGCGGGCGCAATCAGTTATGCCACCAACGAGTTGGAGCGGGCTCAAAGTTACCTCACAGGGTATCTCGCGCGCTTCCCTGATTACGTTCCGGCGCAGAAAATTCTCTCCGCAACTTACCTTCGCAAGGGTGAGATCGACAGAGCGTTGGGCATTCTGGAGCCGCTTGCGGAATCCAGTCCGGACGATGCGCAGGCGATAGCAATGCTTGGTGAGGCCTATCTGCGTGCGGAACGCTACACAGAGGCCACGACCTACCTCGATCGTGCGACCGAACTGGCGCCTGAGGATGTGAAAATCGCCCGCGGACTGGCTGTCAGCCATTTACGGTCCGGTCAGACTGCAGAGGCTATCGAGGTCCTGGAGGCATCGCCCGATGTCGGCGGGCCTGATGCTTCCGCTTCAAAGATTATTCTGGCCCAGATGCAGATTCGGACCGGCCGCTACGACGAGGCCCTGGAGATCGCAAACAAGCTTCGCCAGGATTTGCCCGATAGCCCGATTCCCTACAACCTGCTGGGCAGCGCGCTGAGCGTGAAGGGCGAAACCGGAGAGGCACGCCGGGTCTTTGAAGAGGCCATTGCGGCGCACAGTGATTACATGCCGGCTCGCATGAATGTCGCCCGCTTGGACATGGTGGAAAACAAGCCTGAAGATGCCCGTAAAAGGTATCTTGAGGTCCTCGAGATGGAACCTGACTATCTCAATGCTATGATTGCCTTATCCGAATTGGAAGCCGGGGCAGGCAACGATGAGGGGGCAGTCGAGTGGCTGCAAAAGGCGGTTGCCAGCAATGAGAATGCCGTGGCGCCCCGGGTGCGTCTGGCCAGTTTGCACGCGACGCAAAACAACTTCGATCTTGCGGTGCCGGTCCTGGAGGAGCTGGAGAGGCGCCACAGCGACAATCCCCGCGTCTTGCAGGCGATCGGCCAACTCTACGTCGGTCAGCGTGACTTTGCCGTCGCAAGCCAAAAGTTCGAAGAGCTTGTCGAGAAGGTGCCAAGCTATGTGAACGGCTATTTGCTTCTGGCCCGTGCTCAGGCCTCTGCTGGAGAGGTAGACACTGCCCGCCAAACCTACGAAAAGTTGCTCACGATCGCGCCGGAAAACGGCGACGCTTACCGGGCTCTGGTGGAGATTGATATCGGTAAAGGTGATCTGGAGACGGCGATGAAGGTGGCGACGGCCCTTCGGGACAGGTTGCCTGATGCTGCCGATGGTCATCAGTTGATGGCTGATGTTCATGTGCAAAGCCGTAACTTCCCCGATGCTGTAACGGCTTACGAGGCGGCCTGGGAGAAGCGGCCCAGCGGCCCGCTCGCAATTGCTCTGTTCCGGGCTCGCACGCAGGTGATGGAAAAGTCAGAGGCTGTGCCGGATCTCAAGGCTTGGGTTGACGCGAACGCCAACGACGATGCCGCGCGTCTCGTTTTGGCCGGGGTCCAGCTTGAAACCGATGAGCACGACGAAGCGCTCAAGAATTACGAGGCGCTGAACCAGAAACGTCCGGGTAATCCTATCATCCTCAATAACCTCGCCTGGCTCTACCAGGAGCGCAATGACCCCAAAGGCCTTGAATATGGCGAACAGGCGTTGGAGGCAGCGCCGGGACAGCCCGCGATCATGGACACAGTGGGTTGGATTCTTGTGCAGCGTGGCGAAGCATCCCGCGGCGTTGAGATGCTGGCCGATGCCAGCGCGAAGCTGCCCGAGGACCCCGAGGTTCAGTTTCACTATGCCTATGCATTGAAGGAAACCGGGAAAACGGAAGAAGCGAAGACCCGGGTCAGCGCTTTGCTCGAGGCCCATAGCGGTTTTTCCTCGGAGGCCGAAGCGCGGAAGCTGCTGAGCGAGCTTGGCGGATAAACAACGGGGAACGGCCAGGCACGACGTCTGGCCGAAGCTCCTGCCGGATTGACCGACTTTGGCCGCTGCCTAAGGTGTCGGCACCTTGGACCTATTTAAATGTCGCAAAGCGGGCCGCTGAACGGACAAAAGCGGAAATATGATGTGATCGTGGTCTTAGGCGCCGCGGTCTGGTCTCGCGGCCGCCCGAGCCCTACCCTTGACAGGCGCGTGAGGCGCGGTCTCGAGCTTTTCCGCGCGGGTGAGGCAGACCGCCTTCTCTTCACCGGTGGTCTTGGACGGCATCCCCCTGCCGAAGCCGAGGTGATGCGGCGGATCGCTCTCGACGAGGGCATTGACATGAGTCGGATCGAAGTCGAGAGCGCGTCGCGCAATACGCTGGAAAACGCAGTAAACTCCGCGAAAATCATGACCGACAACGGCTGGAATTCGGCTATTCTCGTATCTGACCGTATTCATCTGCCCCGGGCGGCACTCGTGTTCCGCTCGCTTGGTATCAAGGTCCGAGTGCGCGGTGTTTCAGGTGCCTGGAGCCAGGGTCCCTTCCGAAGATGGTGGCACTATCCCCTTTACGAGATGACGGCGTTCTTCTGGTATCTCGGACTGATCGTGACAGGCCGCCATAGATCCGGACCTGGCGGTAACACCCATTAAATCGAGTTTGCTTCTGAAGAGGGCCGAAAACGCCATCGGCCGGGTCCATTCAATGCCCGGATCAGATCAAGTTTAGAGGCTTTCGTCCCAGACGAATCCCTGGCCGGGCCGGAATGTCATCGCGCTGAAGGCTTGATCAACGTCCCGGAACTTATTGCGCAGCGTCTTGATCGTATTCAATACGATCGTCTGACGCTCTTTGGCTGAAGACGCCGGCTTGCTTTTGTGGGGCTCGATGAGTTGATAGATTTCGTTGATGGACGCCGTTTCCCCGGGTTGGGACGACAGAAGCTCGACAATAGAGGTCTCGGGGATCGTGAGCGAAAGCGGCTGTCCTTGCCAGGTGACAACACCATCGACTGTCGTCAAAGCTGTTCCATCTGTCCTGGGCGCTTTACCGGGCCGGGACCTGGGCAGGTCCCTCTGAGACGCTTCATCACGGCTGGCAACAACCATCTCCAGGGCCGGCATGGGGGGGAGGCCTGCCGCGATCCTGTCCGGATACCACTTGTTGCCGGTGTGGGGGGAGCCCGCGACAATAATGTTTCCTGTCATCTCGACGGGAACCAGGGAGTGCAGAACGCGGCCGGGCCGGTCCATAATCAGAGTATTCCCCCTGATGAGGATATCACCTAGCGGGTGCTGTTGTTTTTCCTTTTCAAGCGCAATGCCAATCATGTCGGGGTTTGCGCTGTTTGGTCCTTTCTGGATGACGTTGTTTACGATCGTGATTTCGCCGCCGTTGGGTAGGTCGATGCTTCTGCTATCCCTGCCGAGTTCCGAGCCTATGATGCTGTTTTCAATGGTTGTCCTGCGGGCCCTGCTTTTGATTTCATGCCCTTCATCGCGCGAGGATACGAGCCGGCTGCCTCTGACGATCAGATGATCGCCGCCGCTCATATAGATTGCATGCGCCCGCCCGATAGCGCCCAGACGTTCAAAGACGCTGTCTTCGACGATCACTTCCCCGACGTCTCCGCCCGACAAAAGACCCTGCTGGGAATCGTGAAAATGGACATTGCGCAGCGTGAGATTCCGTCCGCGCAAACGGATGCAGGCCCCATTGTAGGCCGGAACGTTAATGCCTGAGCACTCGAGCCCTTCGATGACCGTGTCGTCGCCCATTATCACCAGCGCAGCTTTGCCGTCCGCGGCGGTGTCGCGCAGGGCCGCGCCTTCTGCGGCTGTAATGGTGACATTGCTTGCCGTCAGCACCGCGGCTTCCCGGTAGTCACCGGGCTCGATATGCAGGCGGTCGCCGTCGCGTAGTGAGGTCACGGCCTCGGTGAATGACTGGAACTGACAGCTCGTGAGCCCGCTCTCGGGGAGGCAGAGCGTGTAGCTGTTGGAGGCTGAGGCAGGGAGTGGTCCCGTCGAAAGGGCCGCGAATCCGCAAAAGACGGCGCTCACGGACATCCAGCTCCGCCTGCGTGTTGCATGCCGCTTGAGGCCGCAGGGTTCTTTGTTCCGCAAAATTCGGGTCATGGCAGGCGTTTGACTCATGGCCTCTGCTGCAAGCAACCATCCAGCTCTCGACATGGGGTGGATTTCCTCCGAAAGCCAGGGATCATCCGACACTGCCCCAAGACTCTCAGCCGTGTTGGCATCATTTCAACTATTTCAGGTTGTTAACGCACGCCGGAGGAAGTTCGTCAAGCGATGTTCATGTTCCAGCGGATCAGATTCAAATCCTTCTCGGGGCGAACCAAGAGCATCAGGCCGAATAGAAAACGCCCCTCCTGCGCACTGCAGAAGGGGCATTTAAAGCTGGCAGCCTGTTACGGTCTGCTAGGACCAAACCCTAGGTCTTCCATCCGTAAAGACGACGGCGCCGTTCCGAAACTGGGTCGCTCTAAGCGGCTTTGCGCCGGCGCGCGAGGCCGAGGCCGAAAAGACCCAGACCCAGGAGGGCAAGAGTACCCGGCTCCGCCACGGTCACCGGTTGCGCCGTGATCGAGAAGGAGGTCTGCAGTTCGTTGTTCAGGCCTTCTTCCGTGATGAAACCAACGCAGCCGGCGGCTTCACCCGCTGCGGCACAGGCCTCGTCGGACAGCGGACCGAGGCCGGCCGCCGTCAGGGTAACCGTGTACATGAAGTCATCTAAGACGAAATCAAACGAGAGCACACCCGGATCCTGCAGGACGAAGATGTCCGCGCAAGGTGTTCCACCCGTGCCCGGCGTGCACTGGCCACCGCCGATGCCCGCATTCGCAGTTTCGTTGAAGAGGATACTGAAGATCGTCGGGACAGGACCGATTGCCGGGCCTGCAGGATTGATCGGTGTCAGCAGCAAAGTGGTGCTGAGCACCGCGCTTTGAAGAGTCGTGCTCGCGCCTGAGATGGTGTTGTTTGCGTGGGTCAGCATGGCGCCGGCAACGCCCGCACCGTTGGTGAAGAGGTTTGGCGGATTGCTGACCGTCGGCGTTACGAAGAGGCTGCTTGGGCCACCGCTGCCCTGGCCCCAGGACAGGACCGTCGGCAAACCACCGATACCCGCGTTGGGGGCGGATCCCACCACGCCGTTGTTGGTGGTGTCGTTGGGGGCTGCATTCTGGTTCGGTGCAGCAGGGGCGAAGGACGAAAAGCCGCTCTGGACGACGTAACCCCATTCGGTGATCAGTGCGGCAGATGCCTGTGTGGCACCGGCCATGAGTGTAAGGGCTACCGCCGTGCCGCTCAGAATTTTCGAAAACTTCGACATATCGTGCTGCATCCTAGCAAGTATTTCGTTCCTGGCCTTCTGAGCAATTAATGTGCCATATAAAAATTTAAAAATAAAATCATATGCTTAGCGGTTCAATTTCAAACAAAATCACGCTTTTTGTAAATAAATTCGACAGTTCTCGGGTTTCCATGAGGCAATCGAACATGGAAATACAACCAAACCAAATAGCAGTTATAGAAAGAGAACAATATAAAACAATTTGTTAGAAAATAATCCGATCCTGTAAAGTCAGCCGACAATTCGACGGGCAGTAGGCGGCGAGTCTTGACCTGGTCCTGTCCGGTCTATGAAAGTGGGGCTGCTCTATCCCACAAAAAAAACCTCCCACCGAAGGGTGGGAGGTTTTCTTTTTTTTGGTAACTCTAAGTCGGGGTGGACTTAGGCAGCTGCCTTGCGGCGGCGTGCGATACCGAGGCCGAGCAGGCCGAGGCCCAGAAGGGCCAGAGTGCCGGGCTCAGGAACCGGACGAGCCGAGATCTGGAATGCAGTATTCAGCACGTTCTCCTGGTTTTCTTCAGTGATGAAGCCGATACAGCCGGCTGCTTCGCCAGCCGCGGCACAGGCTTCGTCAGACAGCACGCCAAGGCCGTCAACCAACAGTTCAACTGTGTAGAGGAACTCGTCGATGACGAAGTCGAAGGCCAGAGCGCCCGGATTCTGTAGCACGAAGATATCGGCGCAAGGGGTTCCGCCCGTGCCCGGTGTGCACTGCCCGCCACCGATGCCGAAGTTATCGGTTTCTTCAAATAGGATGTTGAAGAGAATCGGGAAGGGGCCGATCGTGGCGCCCGGAGGCGTGATCGGGGTCAGCGAGAGCGTTGTCGCGATCGTCGCCGATTCCAGTGTCAGGCTGTTGCCCGAAATGACATTGTTTGCGTGCGTGACCGAGGCACCCGCAACCGGGCCGGCGTTGGTGAAGAGGCTCGGCGGGTTCTGCGTGGTTCCCGTGACCGTCAGGCTGCTGGGAGGGCCGCCGTCTCCGAGACCCCAGGAAAGCGTGGTCGGGAGGCCGCCGAGGTTTGCATTGGGATTTGACCCGACGACACCGTTGTTGGTGGTGTCATTGGGTGCAGAGAGCTGATCAGGTGCAGCCGGGCTGAAAGCCGAGAAGCCGGCCTGGACTTCATAGCCCCATTCTGTGATGAGCGCGGCAGACGCCTGCGTGGCACCGGCCATGAGCGTCAGCGCAACTGCTGTGCCGCCCAAAAACTTTGTAAACTTAAACATTTTCGTTACCGATCCTAAATCAAGTGTGGATACCCGGTCCATCAAAGCAATAGGTATGCCAAGAACAGAAAACCGTTTTTTATCAATTGCTTGTGTTGGTTAATGTAAATTTGGAACGCTGAATTGTAAACTGCGCCGACAAATTCGATCCCAAAAAAGTCACAAAAAGGGACGGTTTGCTGACATTTTTTAAAGATATCGATAAAAAAATTTATGTTTAGCAATAACTTAAGCTGTTATGGGCGGCTGTAAAGATTATCAACAAAGCGATGAAGTGTGAGCGTCAGACCCATTCCTATCGTGGGTTTGGGTAGGTAAACGACCCAGACGTGACCGAATCGCCTTCACGTGGAGCCACTTCGCCGGCATGACGAAAATAGTAAGTCTGACCCCGAACCAACCTCAACAGGCCCTAGCCTGCCCGGATCCTTCGGTGTGCGTAACCGCCCTGTCGCACTGCGTCGGAACTGCATCTGCCTTGAGGCATCGCACAAAAACAAAAAACCCCCGCCGAACGGCAGGGGGTTTCTTTTTTTGGTAACTCTAAGTCGGGGTGGGACTTAGGCAGCTGCCTTGCGGCGGCGTGCGATACCGAGGCCGAGCAGGCCGAGACCCAGAAGGGCCAGAGTGCCGGGCTCAGGAACCGGACGGGCTGAGATCTGGAATGCGGTCTGCAGCACGTTGGTCTGGTTTTCTGCGGTGATGAACCCGATACAGCCGGCAGCTTCGCCGGCAGCGGCACAGGCTTCGTCGGACAGCACGCCGAGGCCATCAACCAGCAGTTCAACCGTGTAGAGGAAACCGTCTCGAACAAAGTCAAAGTCCAGGACGCCCGGATTCTGAAGCACGAAGATGTCAGCGCAAGGCGGTGCGCCGGTGCCCGGTGTGCACTGTCCGCCCCCAATGCCGGCATTATCGGTCTCGTTAAACTCGATATCAAAGCCGATAGGAACCGGGCCGAAATCCGAGCCCGGCGGCGTGATCGGGGTCAGCGTCAACGTCGTTGCGATCGTTGCGGAGTCCAGCGTCAGACTCTGTCCGGTGATGACGTTGTTTGCATGTGTTACGGCAGCGCCAAGCACCGGACCTGCATTAGTGAAGAGGTTTGGCGGATTATTGACGGTCGGAGTCACCGAGAGGCTGCTGGGATCACCGCCGTTCGAGCCAAGACCCCAGGAAATCGTCGTCGGGAGACCGCTGATAATGCCTGCGGTCGGGCTGTTGTTAGGATCCGATCCGACGACACCGTTATTGGTGGTGTCGTTCGGGGGTGCGTTCTGATCGCCTGCCGCCGGGCTAAAAGCCGAGAAACCGGCCTGTACTTCATAGCCCCATTCCGTGATAAGAGCGGCAGAGGCCTGTGATGCCCCGGCCATGAGCGTCAGCGCAACTGCGGTGCCGCCCAGAATTTTACTAAACTTTGACATTGGTCTAATTACCCTCGCTGATAATCTTAATACGACATACAAGCGTTAATAGGTTGTCGTCAATTTTCAAGCAATTCGCGTGCCAACTCTAATTTGTCAATTGAATCAGTGTATTAATTTGTTAATTCATACAAGCGTATGGTGTTTGTAAGGAATTTCGACATAAATTAGATGTCTTAAATCGGCTCGGCCTTTAGAAATTCAGATCCATCTCAGCAGAGTTTGAAATAAGGTTAATATTAACAGCGTGTTAAGATCGGCTGTCGAGGTGTAAAAATTCTCAACACCTGTAGCTTCTATACACTGCCCGGCCCGCGAGCCAGGCCTCAACCCCTCGCTCCGCCTCATCTGAAAAATTAACGTAGACATATGATTTTGATACAAGAATCGCACTGATGGAAAGCGTAGCGAAGCCTGTAAATTCTGCCGACTCGTGACGTTTTTCCGGCTGCACTTCTGTCTTGTCGGTCCCTCCAGCCACGAGGGCTGAAATAGTGCAGTGCTATCCTGCGATCGCTTTGCCAGGGCGTAACGCTGTGTGGTGGGAATGTGGAACCCGAAAGCGTCACTCGACGCAAAGCGATAAGTCGGTAATGATTTAACAGCTTCATCCGGTTAGTGTTAGGCGGTTAATTCTGGTTTCTTCGTCTCGTCCGGCGTTTTTTGCGGCTGGTAAGACCCCTACGAAGCTTAGGTCATGGAAGCTGCTGCCTTAGGCCTGCGCGGCGGCGATTTTTGTGCAGGGCGGTCCATGCGGCGGAAAGGCCCGTTTGTTGAGAGAGAGCCTTTTGTTGTGAGGCAAGGTAATTGAGGAAGATGCGCTGAATGCCAAACGATTCGAAACTCTATCCGGTTATTCTATCCGGCGGATCCGGTTCCAGGCTTTGGCCTCTATCCCGGGCGCACTATCCGAAACAGCTCCTGCCGCTTTCTGGCGAGAATACGATGTTGCAGGATACGGCCCTGCGAGTATCGGATCCCGCCCGCTATCACGCCCCCTTGATCATTGCCAACAATGAGCATCGCTTTATCGTTGCCGAGCAGCTGCAGCAGGCTGATGTCTCGCCAAGGGCCATTGTTCTTGAGCCTTTGGGCCGCAATACAGCGCCTGCCGTAACGGTTGCCGCTCTGATGCTTCAGCGCGAGGATCCGGATGCCATCATGGTCCTGCTGCCATCCGATCATGTTGTTGGTGACCTGATGGCTTTCTCGTCGGCCGTGGATAGCGCCGCGGCGGCGGCGCGCGCGGGAAAACTGGTCACCTTTGGGATCACGCCACGCCATCCCGAGATCGGCTATGGTTACATAAAACAGGGAGAGGGTCTCGAGACCTTGAATGGGGCCTTCTCCGTTGCCGGTTTCGTCGAAAAGCCAGACCTTCCGACGGCTCAGAGTTACCTCTCTGCCGGCAATTACCTATGGAACAGCGGCATGTTTGTTCTGCCGGCTCAGGTCTTTCTTGATGAAATCGGTCGTTTGGCGCCGGAAATTCTGAAGCAGTCGAATTTGGCGCTGGAGAAGAGTTTTCGGGACCTGGATTTCGTTCGCCTCGACGAACCGGCGTTCGCAGCCTGTCCCAGCGATTCGATTGACTATGCCGTCATGGAACATACCGGCAATGCTGCGGTGGTGCCCGCGGACATAGGCTGGAATGATGTCGGCGCCTGGCCGGCTCTCTGGGATATTGCCGAGAAAGATGACCACGGAAATGTGTCGGCGGGTGATAACCTGCTGCGTGACGTTGCCAATTCCTACATCCGCGGCGAGGATGACCGCCTAATTGCCGCGGTCGGCCTCCGGGACATGATCGTTGTCTCGACCGATGATGCTTTGATGATCGCGCCGAAGGATCGGGCGGCCGAGGTCAAGGATTTGGTGGAAAGTCTGAAGTCCTCGGATCGAAGCGAAGCGGTTCACCACAGGCGGGTTTACCGCCCCTGGGGTAACTACAAGGATATCGACGAGGAAGAACGTTTTCGCGTCAAGCGAATCATCGTGAAGCCGGGCGGTATCCTCTCCCTCCAAAAGCACAAGCATCGCTCTGAGCACTGGGTGGTCGTCAAGGGAACCGCGACGGTCACCTGCGGCGAGGAGGAGACCAGCCTTCGGGAGAACCAGTCGGTCTATATCCCTAAAGGTGTCGTGCACCGGCTTGCCAATAAAGAGGCGGAGCCCCTGCATCTGATTGAGGTGCAGGTCGGCGATTATGTCGGCGAGGACGATATCATCCGAATCGAAGACACCTACGGCCGGGAATAGGAGCCCTCAACCTACGTTAAGAACTCATTTTACTCGTCCTGGCGCCTGGTACGTCGAACACACCTAAGAGCTGTTGAGCGGTGCTATGCTATTGACACTTCGAAGTTTGTTTGGTTAACAAGGCGCCTTCACCACCATGGGAACGATGAGATGGGGCACGCAGAGAGGCTTTCTTTGCCGCTGGACATGTCCGGCGAAGAGAGTGTTGTACGGGGGGAACAGGTGTCAGAAGTAAATCGTCAGCCGACAAGTTTTCGGGGCCGCTGCGCACTTTTGCTTTTGGTTGCTATGTCGGTTTCGGGCTACGGGGTTTTGTTCTATTTCGGGCAGGTTTTCCTGGTCAGGTAAGGCAATGGGATCCGGACATGAGGCGGGTGCGATCTGTGCCGTAGGTTTTTTCTTGCCGTTTAAGACTAGATTCGTTTTTTTATCCTAACATTTGGATTTCCCGGTTGAGCGCGGTCTCACCCGGCGATAGGCGGGTAGCTCAGTGGCAGAGCGCTCTTGCAACACGAGAGAAGTCGAAGGTTCGATTCCTATCCCCGCCTACCAATCCTCGTCCTTATGCTTTTCGGCACATTCTTTAGACTCTCCATCTCTGAGGCTGGGATGATGGTTTCAGGCTCTCGGACAGCTGCGCTTAAGTCGGGCGCATGCATGTTTTTGTTACAAAGGGTCCTGCTCTAATGTGCGATCATGGATCTATCGGCAGAATACGAATCGAAAGTTTCAAACGAGAGGAAGATCATAAAGATGCGTGTTTTGGTGACAGGGGGCGCGGGCTACATCGGTAGCCACGTCGTTTTACAGCTCGATCAGGCCGGACATGAAGTGGTCGTCTATGACAACCTCTCGACCGGGAACCCCGACGCCGTGCTTGCCGGCACATTGGTTGAGGGCGAGCTTTCCGACCTTGGCGCACTGAACGCTCTTTTTGAGGCCGAGAATTTCGACGCGGTCATGCACTTTGCGGCAAACATTGTCGTGCCCGAGTCAGTGGCTGATCCTCTCAAATACTATGGCAACAACACCCGCAATACCCTAGGGCTTCTGGAGACCTGCGACGCGCATGCCGTGGATAAGATCGTTTTTTCCTCGACGGCCGCGGTCTATGGGATTCCCGACCAGAGCATGGTCGGCGAAACAGATCCGCTCCTGCCGATCAACCCCTACGGCGCTTCAAAACTGATGAGCGAGCGCATGATCCGTGACCTCGCCGCCGCCTCGGCGCTGCGCTACGTGATTCTGCGCTACTTTAACGTGGCAGGTGCTGATCCGGACGGCCGGATCGGGCAGTCCACACCCGATGCGACCCACTTGATCAAGGTCGCGTCGGAGGCGGCGGTTGGCGTGCGGCCCGGACTGACGGTATTCGGCACGGACTATCCGACGGACGACGGAACCTGCGTGCGCGACTACATTCATGTGGAGGATCTTGCGCGTGCACATGTCGATGCTCTGGCCTACCTGGATGCTGGTGGCGAGTCGCGCATCATGAACTGCGGTTACGGGCACGGTAGCAGCGTGCTTGAAGTCATCGATGCTGTGAAGCGTGTTTCAGGAGTTGATTTCCCTGTGAAGCTTGACGGGCGCCGGGCTGGCGACCCGCCCGCCCTTACGGCGGAGAGTGGCTTGATCCGGAAGGTGCTCGGCTGGACGCCGCGCCATGACGACCTGGATTTCATCGTCCGTACGGCGCTGGAATGGGAGCGGAAGCGTCAACTCGTAAAACACAACTCCTCCAAATTCAGTTCGTAGCAATTACATAGATCCTGACCAGAGCCATAGCCTGACCGCTCAACGTCGTCCGGAGCGGCTCCATCGGCCGCCTTAGTCCTAGGACGGATGGCAGGAACTCGAACCCCACTTTTTTTGAACCCCCAGTTACTCCGGCCCGACTGATCCTTGTGTAGATCAGTTCGCGTCGGGCTTTGGCCTGGTGTGTCCGATGCCGGGTGCTGGTGGTCATAAGGATCCGCCACAGCGGAAAATGGCTGTTAACACTTCTTTGCGTTAACCACCGAAGCAAACCTATTAACAAGTATATTGGGTTCGGGAATTAAGTCTTAAGGAGATTTGGCAGCCATGTTCCCTTGCGTGTAGCGCAAACGGATATATCTTCGCTTAGAACTCAGGGTTGTTAACCATAATAATTGCATTGTTTTTGTGCAATAATCTGGGCTGACGCGATGTAAATTGAGGGTTATAAGAGTGTGCGTGTAAGCGTTCAATAATTCAAATTACTATCGGTGTTCTGCCTTTGAGTGAGAAAAAACAAAATCAATTCGAAGTAAAAAACTCTTCACAATTGTAAAGTAAGCTCCGTACCACAAAAATAACACATCGTGCTATTTCATTCGTCTGTTAGTTTCATGGGGAAGAAAAGAATAATAAAGTATTAACTACCATGAAGTGCAAAGGCCTCGGTCGGGAATGGTTTCCTGATTCTGGGGTGGGGTTTGATGCGTTCCTCTCGTACCAAGGTTTGAGTTGATTGGTAATTGCAGATCACGCGTTCCCTGGCGCTTCCATCTTCTAAATCCGGCCTTTCCCGCAGAATGGGAAGGGACATCCGGAAGAGCGGTACAAGCCAGGCCGGAATCGAAGTTTCGGTCGTCTGAGGGGGTTTTCGTTTTTTATGTCGGAACTACGACTTGTCGATCTGTTTCACCATCATTTCGAGGTTGCCGAAGCAACAACCGACGAATTGAAGCTGAAAGCGTTCCGGTTGCGCTATCAAGTGTATTGTGTCGAGAACTCCTTTGAACCCAAGAACCTCGAGGGTTTAGAGCGCGATGTCTACGACGGGCATTCGCTGCATGGTCTGCTGATTCACCGCGCAAGCGGAAATGTGGCCGGCGGCGTGCGGCTGGTTCGGAGCCGTCCGAATGACCCCCTGCGAAGTTTCCCGCTGCAGGAATTCAGTGACGATCCGGCCTTTTGCGACCGGCGGCGCTTTCCCCTCGCACACACAGCGGAGGTTTCGCGCTTTGCCATTTCGCGGGACTTCAGGCGCCGCTTTTCTGATACGGCCTACGGCGACAACAGCCCAGGCCGCCCGCTTGTCATGCAGCACATCACCCTTGGGCTGATGCGCGCGATCATGGAGATCAGCCGTGCTCATGACATCACCGACTGGCTCGCGGTCATGGAGCCCGCTCTTCTCCGCTTGTTGCAGCGCGTCGGCATTTTCTACGCGCCGATCGGCGGATTGATCGAGCATCATGGTCTGCGCCAGCCTTGCGCGGCGAACATCGAGGAAATGGTTGCGACCTCGCGGCAGCATAACTTCGATTGCTATGAAGTTATGACCGATAGCGGGCGTCTCGCCGAACGCCGGACACTGGTCGCGGCTTAAGGGCTGGCCATTTTTCAATCGAAGACCAAAAGCTGTGGAATCATCTGAATCTCATTCCCTCGACGCGGTGGTCCTTGAATTGTCATCAAAAACTGTATGATGTTTGCTTGGAATCCAATCATTCCGAGCGAGTGTTGTCATGGCTGTAGCGTCCACAAAACCTAATATCAACGCGCCAGAATACATCTTCGAGGCCCACGAGAAGCCGTCGCTGCCGACGCTATCGGTGCCCCTGATCGAAGCCGGCAATAAAACGCTCGAGGGTTACGGCTATCTCGTCGACAAGCCCGAGGACTGTCGGATCGAAATTACGCGCTGGCCGGCCCAAGGCTGGCGCCCGGTTGATGAAGGAACCGGCGACGAGGGCGGTACGACCGAGGGTATTTTCGAAGGCCAATGGAAAGGTGATGTCCTGACCGGCCGCAACGCGGCGGTTGGCGGCGATTACATTCTTGGTTGGAGCTGTGATCCGCAGCAGGCCTCAATTGACGAGGCGACGGTGGAGCGGCGGCAGGTCCTGCTATGGCATCTCAACTATCATCCCGACGGCGGACAGCTCTTCTTTCCGCTTGAGCCGAAGCCCTTCGTCGTCCCCCTCGCCCTGCCCGGCGACGACCTCAGGCTCGAGGATGTGGTTGCCTTCTGGTGCGACGGCAGCAAGGGCCTCTATATCCACCCGGGCATCTGGCATGAGGGTATTTTCCCGGTCCAGGATCGCCAGCGCTTCTTTGACAAGCAGGGCAAGGTCCACGCCCGTGTGAGCGCGGACCTTGGTGTCGAGTTCGGCTGTTACCTTGCGGTTCCGCTCACACGATAAGCGGCTTCACGAAGGGCACCTACTGAGAGCTTCCTGAGGACTTATCTGAAGAGATCCCGCCGCCGACATGTTCTTTCCCGCCGAATACGAAGCGGGTGTAGACGTAACTGAGGCCCAGGAGCGAGAATCCGAGGCCGAAGAACGAGAAGATGCGGTAAAGGCCCTCCAGTTCCGCCGTGTCGTATAGGAAAACCTTACCGACCGCCAGGAGCGTCACAGCCAATGAGGCATACCGCAACGACTGATCCCTGGTGATGATGCCGGCGACAAGCAGGCCGATGCCAAACAGGATCCACGCGACCGAATAGCTGTAAACCTCGGCGTCTCCGGCCACGAAGCTGTCCAGAAAGCTGCCCTGGAAGCCCTGGCGGATCATCAGGGTAATCCAGGTGAAGGCAAGCAACAATGCGACGGGTTTGAGGAACCGCGCCCAATATTCCGCCGTCTCGTTCTTGCCTAGGAACGCCATCTCCCGTGCGGTGAGCAGGCACCAGAGGATAGGCAGGCCAAAAGGCAGGACCAGGGCGTTAAGCACTGGCCAACCGACTATTTCCTGATGCGACCAGATCGGGTTGTAGAGGAAAAGATCAAAGTAGCCGATGCGGAATAAAGCTACCGCGCAGAGAACTGCGCCGCTCCAGGAAACCGCCACACGCAGAAAGCGCCGCCCGGCCCAAAAACAGAAGAGACCGTATAGGAAAAGAACGTTGGTGATGATCCCGCGTTCCAGGAAGCCCGCTTTCACATAGAGCACGTTCGCGTCCACATTCATGAAGTGGCGGGTGAGGTAGTAGCCCATCACCGCGCCCAGGGCGATGGCGGCGATCTCCAGCCCGCGCACCAGCCAGTCGTCTGCTTTTTGGCGCAGGAACGTCGCGGCGCCGATGAAGAAGAGTGCGGGAAGGCCGAGCCTGATCAACGGCTGCTCGACCAGTGGCACAGTGGCTTGCAGCGGAAGTTTCAGTTCGAGCAGGCTGAAGGCCGTCAACTGCACCAGCAGAAGAATCTGCGGAACCAAAAGGCCTGCGAAGATCACGGCCAGAATGCCCGTCACGGGCCGAAGGACGGCAATCTCTACCCTTCGGCTGATCCAGGCAACGGCCAAGACTTCCGCGGCGAAGGCCAACGGCAGGTTCTTTTCGTCCAGAAGGACCGTCATGGCGAGCGAGACAAAGGCCGTTGCGGCGACCGCGAAAATCGCCAGCAGATACTCCTTTTGTGCCTCCGCGCGGAAGTGTTCCTGAACCCGTCTGACCGAGTAGATCGCTATGGCTGCAAGTGCCAGCGCAAGCCCGCCCCAGAACAAGGTGCTGTCCACCGCGATTTCAGGTGATGCCGGCACGAGGTGCAGTTTGAAGTAACCGAGGAGGTAGAAGCCGAGGCTCGTCGCAACGGTAAGACCGGCCCAGGGCACTGCCTTGTCGGCTTTCCATAGCAGGGCGTAGCCACTGACCGCGTAGATCGCGCCGAAGCCGACCAAGGTACCGGCGTAGAGAGCGAGGTCGCCTTCTTGCCAGAAGAAGAGCAGGGCTGAGGTCGCCAGCAACGAGATCCAGGGAACCAGCCGATACTGCCGGTCATCGCTGTAGGCCAGATAAATGCCGCCGATTGCCAGGATGGCTGTTAGGCCCCATTCGGCAAGGCCGTATCCGGCAAGGTTCACGCCCAGCGCCATTGCGACTGTCGCGCCTCCGAGGCCGAGGTAGCCAAACGCGGTGCGTTGATCCAACTGGGGCGCCCAAGCATTTGCGGCTTTGGTGTGATGGCCCTGGTTGAAGAAAGCGACGAGACCTGCGACGGCGATGAGGAAAAAACCGACAACCAACATATCGTCGCCGAACGAAGATACGATCCAGAGCAGTGCCCAACCCAGACTGGCCGCAAGCGTGGGGAGCGCCAGATCCCACCAGCCTTGCTGGCGGATCAGGGCCATGGCGCCGGCTGAGAGGACGATGAGGTAGGCAAAGAGAACGAGGGCCGATGGCGTATCCGATTGGATCAGTGCCGGTGTGATGAAGCCGAAGATCAATCCGAGCAAGGCGATCGGTTTGCCGTAACGCAGTGACAGCACGATCCCTGTTGCCGTAACTGCCGCCATCCCGATGAAGCCGACTGTGGGTGAAATAAGTTCGTAAAGGCTGGTGGCAGCGTAGATTGCCAGATAAAGCACGGCGATGCCCGCGCCCGAAAGCGACTGTGCGATGCGCCGTCCATTGGCGAAGTTCGGGCGTTTGCGCACAACATCGCCGGCCGCAAGCAGACCCAGACCCAGCAGTCCGCCGAGCAGGACCCGGACAAAGGGGCTCAGCAGGTTGTTGTCGATGGAGTACTTGACGAGAAACAGGCCGCCGAGCGCAAAGGCGATTCCACCGATCCAGACCGGCAGGCGGGCACCGAAGTTATGTTCGAAAGACCGTTTCTCCCGCTCGAAATCCACGCCCATCTCCCGCGCGGCGATGCGGTCTTCCCCGGTGTTGTCCGCTACATTCCATGGGTTGTCAGCTGGAGGTACAGCTGGCAGCTCTTCATTGGACCAGACACCATCTGTCTGCCGTGGTGCGTCTTTCGCCGGTTCCTCCGAAGGCGGCGTCTCGGCAGGTGCGCCGGGAGCGGATTGCGAAGGTTGGTTCGTCCAGACACCTTTGGGCGGTTCCGTGGTGGGAGTTTGCGGTGTGTCTGCGGAGTCCTGCTCTTTCCCTGAGAGCTCCGGCGCAAGAGGATCAATCCGCGTACCGACTGGTGGAAAATCGGCTTCTCTCGGACTGGGTTCTTGACTCGTTTCAGGCGGCGCTTCCGTCGCCGGTGTTTGTGATCGGTCCCTTTCCGAAGGATCTTGCTCCGAGACGGGGAGTTTATGCGTCAAGATGTCGACCCGCTTCTTGAGCGAGAGGATCTCCGAACGCAGCTGTCCCGCCCTACTCAAGGCGACCCAGGAGGCTATGCTGGAAGCCAGAAGGAATAAAAGCGCCAAAATGACGAGGATTCCGATCGAGTCGAACACGGCGATGCTTCCCAAGTTTGAAACAGTGTTGTCTTGCAGATTGTCAGAACATAAGGCATAATTAAACAGCGTTCAATAAAATAATGAACAGTGTTTAATTAACCAAATCTGAAGCAAGGGCTCAGTCACCATGGCGCGCCGTAGCGACCATACCCGCGAGGAAATCAAGACTATGGCGGTTGCCGCCGGGCAGGAATTGATCCGGGATGCGGGTTATGCGGGCTTTAGTGCACGCAAGGTCGCCACGGCCATCGGCTACACGGTCGGCACACTCTACAACGTTTTCGAGAACCACGACGACATCGTCCTGCATATCAATGCGATGACCCTCGAAGATCTGCTTTCCGTCATGGAGAGACGATTTGGCATCTCGGGGGATGCGAACACGGATCTCGATGACTACGAGGCCCTGAAAGCCCTGGCGGCCTGCTACATTGACTATGCCCGGGAAAACTACAATTGCTGGAGCGCGCTGTTTGAGCACAATCTGGCGCCCGATATGCCGCTTCCCGACTGGTACGGCGAGAAGATCGGCGCCCTTTTCATGCTGATCGAGGCGCGGCTTAAACCGGTCGTTGGAGAAGATGAAGCTGAACTACGTCAGACAGCGCGCGTGCTCTGGGCCAGCATCCACGGCATCTGCGCTTTGACCTTGACCAATAAGCTGACCCTCGTCGGCGTGGAGACGGCCGAAAGCCTGACCGCGGCGCTGATCGAGAACTATATCGCCGGCCTCAAAACCCGCGGGGCGGAGCTATAGTTCAACTGTGGCAATTGCTTCATCGAAATGAACTTCGACAAGGTTGTCCCCTTCACCGCCGCGATCGACGATCAGAAAATCCGACTGAGCGTCCAGGGCGATCAGAGGGTGATGCCAGACGTTCCGGGCATAGTTCACGCCCTGGCCGGGCTGAGCGATGAAAACATGCAGATCTTCCGCCGTGATGCTTGTCCCATCCTCGATTTCCGGCTTTGCCACCACAACCAGGTATGGCCGCGCGAAGAGCGGGACGAAGGCCTGCGAGGCCAGGGGGTGGCGTTCCATGATCCGGATCTCGAAGGGGATGGGGCGCGGGTCGCCCCGGAAGATCGAGATAATCGGCCGTCCGCCCTGCTCTGCCGTGTCGACTTTGGCCAGGTCGTGAAACCGCGTGGTGGTGCCTTCGTTGATCTGGAAGTGTTTTGCGCCTTCGGTCTGGATCACGTCGCCGAAGGGGGCGAAGGTTTCCGGCGTGAGGGCTTGAGGCTGAAGCGCGTGTGTCACTTGACCGGCTTTCCGAAGAGCCGCAGGCGGCTGATGCCGCCGTCTGGGAAGATGTTGAAGCGTACATAGTTGACCTTCCCGATGTCGTTCAGCCCATTGAAGGGGTGCTCGGCATCGGCGCTCAGTTGCCGCCGGTCCATCAGTTCCGGCCAGAACTGCGACGAGGCGATCAGGGCTGCCTTGCTCATATCGGGCACCATGGCGGCCTGGAGCGAGCAGCTCTCGGCGAAATTGCCTTTGAAGTGCGCGGTGTCGACGAGGGCGCTCTCGATCACGCCGGGGTGCCCCAGTTCAATGATGATCCAGTCGTTGCCCGGCTCCCGGCGCCGCCGGGTTTCCCAGCCGTCGCCCATGTTCTCACCGCGTCCCGGCGACAGCAGGGGATGCGGCGGTCCATAGTGGCTGTCGTTCCAGGCGACCGGACGCCCGCCCTGCAACAGGGCTGCGAGATCCGTTGTCTCTCCGCTGGCGTTCGACCAGTCGTAGGCGACCTCGCCGTAAACCCGCAAGCGGGCGACGCCGCCATCGGGGTAGATCGAGAGCCGCAGGTGGGTGACGGCGCTATCGCCCGTCAGATCGAAGGTGGGGATTTCAAAAAGATTATGGGAATCGCCCTTGAGTTCAACCGCGGGCAGGATCGTCACCCAATGCGCATCGGCGCCTGGAATGTCGCTTTCACTGAGGCAGGCTTCGATCGAGGCGGAGGGGGGATAATTGCCGGTGAAAAAGGAGGTGTCGATGTCGACGCGCTCCGGACGGCCCGGTTGACCAAGCCGAACAATGCAGTGGTCGTTTCCGCCGCTGCGCCGTCGCCGGCTCTCCCAGCCGTCCATCCATTTGCCGTTTTCGTCGTACTTGCCTGCCGCGAAGATCGGCGCCGAGGGGGACAGCATGCGGTCCATGGACGCAAAGAAGTCGTCACTGCAGGAAACTGCGCGCGCGCCCAGGCGCGGATCGAGAAGATTGACCCGGTCTCCGGCGAAGGCTTCGGCTTCGGGCGACGGTGGCGCCGGTGTGACAGATATCGGTGTGATGGCTTCAGAGGTCATGGGTGTTCCAAGTTATCTGGTTCAGCGCGAAGGCGGTTAGGGCAGCATGTCCTTCAGGCGCAGCAGAGCAATGCGCTCGACTTGACCGCAGGCCGTCGTAAATTCGGTCTCGGCATCGTTTTCCACGCGGCTTTTGAACGCCGCCAGGATCTCGTCTTTGTTGCGGCCCTTGACGGCCATGATGAAGGGGAAGTGAAATTTCGAGGTGTAGCGGTTGTTCAGTTCGGTGAAGACCTGCAGTTCGCTCTCGCTGAGGCTGTTCAGGCCGGCGGACGCCTGTTCTTTCGTGGAGTCACCGGTGAGATGGCCCGCCAGCGCCAGGCGCCCCGCAAGATCAGGATGCGCGGTCAGAACGCCGCGTTTTTCCGCATCACTGGCTGTCTGAAAGACACTGCAAAGCAGCCGATGCATGCCTTCAGCGCTGTCGCAGTCTCCGTCGGCCACGCGCGCACAAGCCCGCTCGGCAATCCAGGGAGAGTGCTCGAAGACGCCGCCGAATCGTGCCACGAAAGCATCCCGGCTCATGGTGCTGGGAACGGGCCTTTGCGACGGCTCATTCATGGCTGCGGGTGTTCCTGGTGCCAGTGACGGGCGATATCGATCCGCCGCGCGGCCCAGACCCGTTCGAAGCCCTGGACATAATCGAGAAAACGCGCCAGGGCCGCCGCACGGCCGGGCCGTCCCACAAGGCGGCAATGCAGGCCGACCGACATCATCTTGGGTGCGCCCGCCAAACCCTCGGCATAGAGGCAGTCGAAAGAGTCCTTCAGATAGGTGAAAAACTGATCCCCCGCGTTGAAGCCCTGCGGTGTTGCGAAGCGCATGTCGTTGGCGTCCAGAGTGTAGGGCACCATGAGTTGAGGGGGCTGGTTTTCATCCTTGCCGGTTACCCAATAGGGCAGCTCATCGGCGTAGCTGTCCGCGCCATAGAGGAACCCACGGTCCTCCGCGACCAAATCGTTTGTGTGGATTGACGTTCGGCCCGTGTACCAGCCCAGCGGTCGCGATCCGGTCACACGGGTGTGGATCTCGATGGCCTGCTCCATGTGGGCCCGCTCTTCATCCTTGGTGAAGTCTTTGTACTCGATCCACTTCAAGCCGTGCGAGGCGATCTCCCAATCGGCTTCCAGCATGGCAGCGACCTGTTCCGGCCCGCGCTCCAGGGCGGTCGCGACACCGAAGACGGTGACGGGGATCTTCCGCTCCGTGAAGAGCCGCCAGAGCCGCCAGAAGCCTGCCCGAGCGCCGTATTCGTAGATCGACTCCATGTTCATGTGGCGCTGTCCGGGCCAGGCCGCCGCGCCAACGATCTCCGAGAGAAAGGCTTCAGAAGCCGCGTCGCCGTGCAGGATGTTGTTCTCGCCGCCCTCTTCGTAGTTCACGACGAATTGCACGGCGATGGCCGCATTGCCGGGCCAGCGCGGATCAGGTGTCGCGCGACCGTAACCGGTCATGTCACGGGGATAAGGCGATGTCATTGCAGGTTTGTTTTCCACGATCTTGATGCTCAGCGCTGTTTAGATTAAATCGCGAAGCCCGCCTGAGCTTCCACATATTTTTTGAAAGTCTTTACGCACAACGGCTCTCCTACTGCGCCGCGGTGTCCTGCAGTTCAGCCACGGACAGGCCCTGCAGTGTCTTCCTAAGGTCCTCCAGGCACCTCTCATGCATGAAGTCGGCAAAGACCTTGATTTTCGGTGCCAGCAGACGCCGGTGTGGATAGAGGATGGCCAGAGATACCGGTTCCGGCGGCGTATCGGTCAAAACCGGCACCAGGGCCCCCGAGCGCAAATGCTCGGCGACTTCGAAGAGGGGCTTCATGACGATGCCCTGTCCGGCCAGGGCCCAGTCCGTGAGGATGTCGCCGTCGTCGGACTCGAAAGGCCCGCTGATCGAGAGCTTTGCGGGACCGTCTTTTGTTTGCAGCGGCCAACGGAACTGGGTCGATCCGGGATAACGCAGAAGCAGGCAGCGATGTTTCAGAAGCTCTTCGGGCGTGCGGGGTATGCCCTTTTCTTCCAGGTAGCCTGGCGCTGCGCAGAGCACGCGCTCGCAATCGCAGATCTTGCGCATGGTCAGGCTCGAGTCCCCAAGCACGGCAAGCCGGATCGCAACCTCGACACCCTCGCGTGCCAGATCGATCACGTAATCGGACAGACGCAGACGCACTTCAATCTCGGGATGGAGTGCGCAGAAATCCGGGATAGCCGGGCCAACGACCCGGCGTCCGAGCCCCAGGGGCACCGTCACGCGGATGGCGCCCCGAGGACGCCCGCCGACGGCTGCAACCGTCGCTTCGGCCTGTTCCAGGGCGTGCAGCACCTCCAGGCAGCCCTCGTAGAAAAGCCGGCCATGCTCGGTTGGTGAAAGCTGCCGCGTGGTCCGGTTGAACAGGCGGACGCCGACATGTTTCTCCAATTCCTTCATCCGGTGGCTCGCGACAGCCGGCGAGACGCGCATGTGCCGGCCCGCCGCCGAGAGCGAGCCCAGTTCAACCACCCGGACGAAAACCCGGATATTTTCCAGCAGTGACATCTTTTCGTTCTCCCGAAGATAGGCTATCGGCTTTCGGTTTTTTTTGAAAGTACTCCCAATGCCGCCGGTCTTCTTTGCGCGGTCGGCAGAGTCTATTCTGCCATCTCATTTGATCGGACCCTTGGGATGGTCCGGGGATTCCGTTATATGGAGAAGCCGGCCCGCAGACGCTCTCTGGCCGGATTTTGGGCGCATGAGGGAAAGTTTGATGGATCCGTTGGTTTGGGAATGGCTGAGCTTCGGTGTCCGCTGGCTGCACGTGATCACCGCGATCGCCTGGATCGGATCGTCCTTTTACTTCATCGCGCTCGATCTGGGGCTGCGTAAGCGGCCAGGCCTGCCAGAGGGCGTCACCGGCGAGGAATGGCAGGTTCACGGCGGCGGCTTCTACTACATTCAAAAGTACATGATCGCGCCCGAGGCCATGCCGGAACATCTGATCTGGTTCAAATGGGAGTCCTATAGCACCTGGCTGACCGGATTCTTGATGCTGGTGGTGGTTTATTACGCCGGGGCGGAGCTCTACCTCATCGACCGTTCGGTGCTTGACGTGCCCGCCTGGGGCGCGATCCTGATCAGTGTGGCCGGACTGGCGCTGGGCTGGATCATCTACGATCTGCTCTGCCGCTCGCCGCTCGGTAAGTACGACTGGCTGCTCTATGCGGCGCTCTTCGGCTTTTTGGTTTTGTTATCCTGGGGCTTCACGCAGGTTTTCAGCGGACGGGCGGCCTTTCTGCACACCGGCGCGGTGATCGCCACCATCATGTCGGCCAACGTCTTCATGATCATTATCCCCAATCAGAAAAAGGTCGTCGCGACCTTAAGGACTGGTGGCACGCCGGAAGCGCGTCTGGGGTTGCAGGCCAAACAGAGATCGACTCACAACAACTACCTGACCCTGCCGGTCATCTTCCTGATGCTCTCCAACCACTATCCGCTGGCCTTCGGAACCAAGTGGAGCTGGGTGATCGTCTCCCTGGTGCTGGTGATGGGGGCGATCATCCGGCACTTTTTCAATTCCATGCACGCCAAAAAGGGCAAACCCTGGTGGACCTGGGGTGTCGCGGCGCTCTGTTTCGCAGCGATCGTCTGGCTTTCCACTTTCCCTGCGGAGACACCCGAGGAGTACGACATCAGCGGCACGCAAAACCCGCTCTACCTCTCGGCCTCCTTCGAAGAGGTCCGCGAGACCGTGATCGGGCGCTGCAGCATGTGCCATGCACAGGAACCCTTCTGGGAGGGCATCGGCGTGGCGCCGAAGGGCGTGGTGCTGGAGACCGACGAACAGATCCTGCGTCACGCGCAGGAGATCTACGTTCAGGCCGGCCGCTCCAACGCCATGCCACCGGGCAACGTCACCGAGATTAGTGGCGAAGAGCGCCAGTTGATTGCTTCCTGGTTCGAACAGGCATTGGCGCCAAAACCCTGAGTCGCACTGGAAGGGCGCCATCGGTTTCATTTGAAACCAACATCAGCCTGTCATAGGTCTCCGTTCAAGTTCGAAGCCGGAAGGCAGCTTTATGAAATTAGTTAAGTCTGCCGCCCCTTGCTCCGCCGCCCGTTATTCCGCGGCGGGTGCGTAGGCGGGACCCTCCGGACCCAGGCGAACACCGGACCGCAGGCGCTTGAAGGGAATCCGATCAAGCTGGCAAGGATTGGCGCCGGGCGACTCGGTGAAGATGACCTGTTCGGCAATGGGCTGATAGTCGGCCAGAAAGTGAACCGCGCTTTTGACGGCGACAATCTTCTGTTCCGTCGGATCGATTCCGATATGGCGGTAAATCGCCTGATCGGCATTCTGTGCGCGGCGCGAACCCACGACCACACGCACATCGCTGCGATCATCCAGGATCAGAAGCACCGCCATCAATCCCAGATCTGCATGGGTGCCGCCGAACATCGGCCCGGTGAAGAGAAACTTTCCATCTGAAACGGCCTCGACCCTGACGGCAACGTCCAGGCTGCTGCAATCCGGCTGCGGCAGGCAGTCTCCCAGGGAGGCTTCGAATGTCCCGCCGACCCCGGTCTCGTGCGCCTTGCGGGCGCTTTCCGGATCCCAGAGCATGCCCAGGCAGGCATTTTTCGCACCCTCCTGAACCAGCGCTTTCAATAGCCCGGTGGTGTCGCCAACGGCCCCGGCCCCTGGATTATCCTGCGGATCCGCCAGCACAATGGGTTTTTCCGCGCCTTTGGCGGCGTCCATGGCCTGGCGTACGGCGGCATTTGCCGGAATAAGCGGATTATGAAACTCGCTTTCGCTTTTTTGCAGGGTCTCCAACAAGCTGTCAGCGGCCTGCTCGACGGCATCTTGGTCATTGCCAAAGGCGACGATTGAAGTTCCGCAGTGGTGAATATCAGCGGGCGGGAAGCCGAAGGCTAAGTCGACCGATGCGACACCCTGGCTCTCAAAACCCGGAAGCAATCCGTAGATGCGCCGCCCGGGCTCCCGCATGGTCGACTGCGCCTGCAGGGGAATGAGATACTCGAGCTGCCGGAAGGCTTTTGCAAAGGGCCGGCCGTTGGCGAGAATTTCCATCAGCAACTTATGCGCCCGCGCCCCGGTCGCCGCCATATCGACATGGGGGTAGGTCCGGTAGATCGCCAGCACGGAGGCAAGTTCGACGAACTCCTTCGTAAGGTTTCCATGCAAATCGAGACTGACCGCAATCGGCAGATCCGGGCCGACGACTGCGCGCAAGCGGCGCAGCAGTTCGCCCTCGCCGTCTTCGAAATCCTCGGTCACCATGGCTCCGTGCAGGTCCAGATAAAGCCCGTCGAGTTCGCCGGCCCCTTCAAGACCGCTTGCGATCATGGCGGAGATCCGGTCGAAGGCGTCCTGCGCCACATAGCCTCCGGGTTCCGCGTTGCTCCAGAGGATCGGCACCAGATCGCAATCATCCTTTGCCGCATCAATGAAACCGCCGAGCGGGATGTTGAGCCCGTGAAAGACGTCGAAAAGATCTGCGCCCTTGGTCAGGGCCGGCCAGGCGCCGCCGGATTCGAAATTTTCCATTCGCGTCGGTGCCGGAGAAAAAGTGTTGGTCTCGTGCTGAAATCCGGCAATCGCAATTCTGGGGCGGCTCATGATGTCTCCGAAAGCTTGAGAAAATTGAAGTTGGTTTTGCACCGTTTGCGGCTTGGTCAGGCCTGCTCTACCGCTTCGGCAGGATCCAGAGGATAGATCGGGCGGCGGATATTTTTATAGGTGAGGATCGAATTGTCGGAGGTCGTGACGCCTTGTCCATCCAGCGTGTAGGTCGCTTTTGCCAGGGGTGCGAAGCCCGCACGATAGTGGATTCGCGACTTCAGCAGAATGTAGCGGCAGGCAAGCGGATCGATGCCGTTCTCTGAGAGAATACCGGCATCCCAGGGTTCGTGATGGACCGAGGTCACGACGATCTTCACGCCGCGGGTTTCAAACACGGCGGTCGGGCCGGTGTTGACTTCGACGCCGGTGTACATGGGACCCCGCACGATCCAGCGGCCATCGGTTACCTTGAGGACCTTGCCCGTCAGCCGCAAAGGCTGCCCCTCGAGGCCGAGCGACGGCATCGCTAACTTACCGCCCAGATCGGCGGTGATTTCCGCGCCCTCGCCTGCTGCGTGCATCTGCCCGGCCGCTTCCGGATCGAAAACTGTCGCCACGGCTACGCCCTGCAATCCAGAGTCGATGACGGACTTGATCACGGTCATGACGTCGGAGGTTCCGCCGGACCCCACGTTGTCCGCATGGTCGAGCAGGACGATCGGTGCAACGTTACGCTCTTTGGCTTCCTTTAATGCCGCCATAACAGGGCGGTGTTCATAGACAAGCTCTTCATGCACGGACCAGACCTGGCTGAGCAGCCGGTCTCGGCAGGCTTCCGCCGCCGCGGGGTCGCCATCGGCAACGGTGACAACCGACGCCCCCGCGTGTTCGACATCCACCATAGGGAACCCGCCAAAGACGGTGGCGGCAAGGATCGGCGTCTCCTTCTCTTCCCGGCGGGTTGCCTCCTGCAGCGACTTCATTGGCTCATCGTCGCTTCCCATACAGAGTGTCTGAGCAAGCACCGGAGCCGGACCCCAGGCCATGACGGGATTCGCACGGCCTTCGATCTTATCCCAAAGGACCTCGGCGATCTGTTTGCCCACATCGTACATGTCTGTGTGGGGGTAGGATTTATAGCCGATCATGACGTCGCAATTGGCCACCATTGCCTCGGTCAGATTTGTGTGCATGTCCAGCGTGACCGCTATCGGCATGTCGGGCGCGATTTCGCGGATGCGTTGCAGCAGATGCCCTTCACCATCGGGTAGATGCTCGGCTGTCATGGCGCCGTGCAGATCCAGAAAAACCGCGTCGATATCGCCGGCTTCGATCGGTGTCACAATCCACTCCACAAGGGTCTCATAGGCTTCACGTTCGACCAGTCCGCTGGGCATGGCTTCCGCGGCGACCGGCGTCACAAGTTCGGCGCCGCGCTGCTCGGCGAGTTCGATATAGGCGGCAATCGGCATGTTGGTGCCGCGATAAGCATCAAGGACTGCTTCATTTCGATGCAATCCCCAGGCTTCAAACCGTGCGAGATCCGTTTTGACCGGAGAGAAGGAATTTGTTTCGTGCTTCATCATGGCGGCCAGGATTCGCATTAACATCCTCGTTTTTGGCGATTTTCTCAGTCTCAAATTAGGGTGTTGGCGAAGAGACTTTCGGTCAAGACTAAAAAACGGCATTGACTCTGCAATAGCTTAGCTCCGTACAATTGGGGCAATAACGATGTCTTTTTCTGAAATCAAAAAATCATAATGGTCGGGCGATTTCGAATCCGGCTAAAACAGGAGACCCGGAAAATGTTACGTTGGACAAAACGACAATTCCTGACGGCTGCGGCCGTCGTGCTGCCGCTCTCATTGGGCGCTGCGCAGGCTGTGACACCGGCTGCGGCCGAGACGGTCCTGCGTGTAATTCCGCACGCAGATCTGAAAAATCTGGATCCCATCTGGACCACGGCCTACATCTCTCGCAACCATGGCTATCTTATCTACGATACCTTGTTCGCGATGGACGAATCCTTCACCCCGCAGCCGCAGATGGTCGACACCTGGGATGTGTCGGATGACAAGCTGACCTGGACCTTCACACTGCGTGACGGCTTGAAATGGCACGATGGCGCTGATGTCACCTCGGCGGATGTCATCGCATCGCTGAACCGCTGGGGCCAACGCGACGGCATGGGTCAACAGCTTTTCGAAGCGATGGAAAGTCTGACGGCCTCCAACGACAAAACCTTCGTCATGAAATTCACAGAGCCCTACGGCCTGGTGCTGGAGTCGATTGGTAAGATTTCCTCCAACGTTCCCTTCATGATGCCAGAGCGGATCGCGAACACCGATCCTTTCACTCAGATCGATGAATACATCGGGTCCGGTCCCTTCATGTTCAAAAAGGACGAGTGGGTTCCCGGTTCGAAAGTCGTTTACGAGAAGTTCGATGACTACGTGCCGCGTTCCGAGCCGCCTTCGGCGGCGGCGGGCGGCAAGGTTGCCAAGGTCGATCGTGTCGAATGGACCTACTTCCCGGACCAGACCACGGCGATGAACGCGCTGATTAATGGCGAGGTCGATTTCTTCGAGCAGCCTGCCAACGACCTGGCGCCCTTGCTTGAGATTCAGGAAGAGATCACCGTCGAGATCAATGATCCTCTGGGGAACATCGGTTTTGCGCGCTTCAACCACCTGCTGCCGCCCTTCGACAATGCGGATGTCCGCCGTGCCGCAATTATGGCGATGAAGCAGGAAGACTACATGGCCGGCGCGGTTGGCGATCAGAAGTTCTGGAAAACCTGCTACAGCGTCTATCCCTGTGCCACGCCACTGGAAAACACCAGCGGCAGCGAGGTCATGCAGACCGCCGATCTTGAGAAGGCTGCCGCCGCACTCAAAGACGCGGGCTACGATGGTACGCCGGTTGTGATCATGCAGCCGACCGACATTCCGCTGCTCTCCGCTTTCTCACTGATCACCGCAGAGAAACTGCGCAAGATCGGCATGACGGTCGAAGTGCAGGCCATGGACTGGTCGACGCTGACATCCCGCCGTGCCAAGCGTGATCCGGTCGCGGATGGCGGTTGGAACATGTTTCACACCTGGTGGATCGGTGCCGACGTGAGCAACCCGATGGCCATTGCTTTCTCCGGCAATCCCGACAAGGGCTGGTTCGGCTGGCCGAGCGATGCGGAACTCGAGACCCAGCGCACGGCTTTCGCGCGCGCGGCCAATATCGAGGAGCAAAAGGAGATTGCGGCCAAGGTTCAGGATCGGCTCTGGTCGATTGGCGCCTCCGGTCAGCTTGGGCAGTTCTTCGTTCCGGTGGCCTACCGGTCGAACGTGAATGGTCTGATCAAGTCGCCGGTCCAGTTCTTCTGGAACATCTCCGTTGATTAAACCGGCAGGTAGCCCTTAACAGAACTGGATGTGCTTCCGCGCTGTCCGGCAACACCGACGATTTTTGTCGCGGTGATCGCCGGCGGCGCGGAAGGACTTGAGTCATTATGACCGGCTATATCTTTAAACGCATTCTCGCGACTGTCCCCGTCATGGGCGTGGTCGCTTTGTTTGTCTTTCTCATGTTGCGCCTCTCGCCTGGCGACCCGGCCTCAGTGATCGCCGGCGACTATGCAACCGCCGAGGATATCGAACGTATCCGCGAACAGCTTGGGCTCAACGAGCCGATTTTCGTGCAGTTCGTCACCTGGATCGGCAGCCTTGCGCAAGGCGACCTCGGGATTTCGATCTTTACCAACCTGCCGGTCACGACGCTGATCGCGCAGCGCCTCGAGCCGACGATCTCACTCACGATCACGACGCTGCTTTTCACGATTATCGTTGCCGTTCCTCTGGGCACGCTTGCGGCCTGGAAATCGGGCAGCCTGATCGACCGCTTTGTTATGCTCTTTTCGGTCGGTGGCTTTTCGATTCCGGTCTTCGTGCTCGGTTATATTCTGATTTACTTCCTCTCCATGGAACTGCGCTGGCTGCCGGTTCAGGGATACAAAAGCATCTTCGACGGCGTTGGGCCTTTCTTCCGGCATATCGCTCTGCCGACCATGACGTTGTCCGTCATTTTCATCGCGCTTGTTTCCCGTATGACCCGGGCGTCCGTGATGGAGGTTTTGCAGGAGGACTATATCCGCACTGCGCGCGCCAAGGGCCAGAGCGAGTTCAAAGTTCTGCTGCGCCATGCGCTGCGCAATGCCGCTGTACCGATTGTCACTGTTATCGGCCTGGGAATTGCCCTGCTGATCGGCGGTGTGGTGGTGACCGAGAGCGTCTACAACATTCCCGGCCTTGGCCGGCTGGTGTTGGATGCTGTCCTGAAGCGGGACTATCCGATCATCCAGGGGCTGATCCTGCTCTTCAGCTTTGTCTACATCCTGATCAATCTGCTGATCGATCTGAGCTACTGCTTCTTTGACCCGAGGATCAGATATTGACGGATACGCCTTCAACTTCCGGCAAGGCGCCGGATCTCCTCGTTGCGCCGGCGTCCAGCGACCCGCATCTCTTAGTGCTTCTGCTGAGGCATCGCTCGATCTTCTGGGGCGGCGTTCTGCTGGCCTTCATGGTTATCGTCGCAATTCTGGGCCCGCTCTTTACGGTCGATCCCATTGCCCTCAATCCGCTCAACCGGCTGAAGGTCCCGTCCGGCGACAACTGGTTCGGCACCGACTATCTGGGCCGCGACACCTTCGCTCGCGTCATCTACGGTGCCCGCATTTCGCTCGTCGTCGGTCTCGCGGTTTCGCTTTTCGCGGTTTCTCTCGGTCTGATCATCGGCATGGTCTCGGGCTACATCCGCGTGCTCGACGCGGTGGTGATGCGGGTGATGGACGGCCTGATGTCGATCCCCGGGATCCTCTTGGCCATCGCGCTGATTTCGCTTTCCGGCGCGACGCTCATGACGGTGGTGGTTGCGATCGCCATTCCCGAGCTTCCCCGTGTCGTGCGTCTGGTGCGTTCCGTGGTTCTCTCGGTGCGCGAGGAACCCTACGTGGAGGCCGCGATTGCGTCGGGCACCAACCTGCCGCTGATCCTGATCCGGCATATCCTGCCAAACACCATCGCGCCCCTGATCGTATTGGCGACCTACATTTGCGGTTCGGCCATGCTGACTGAATCGATCCTGGGCTTCATCGGCGCGGGTATCCCGCCGGAGATCCCCAGTTGGGGCAACATCATGTCGGAGGGCCGGACCTATTTTCAGCTTTCGCCCTGGATCATCTTTTATCCCGGTATTGCCCTTGCGGTGACCGTTCTGGCGGTCAACGTTGTGGGTGACGGTCTGCGGGATACCTTGGATCCCCGTATCGCGAGGAAAATGTAATGGGTCGCGAGAACATGAACGCCAGTGCGCATCCTGTCCTCACGGTCCGTGGCCTGACCGTCCGCCTGCCGGATGATGCAGACCGGGACTTCGCTGTCGAGGACGTATCCTTTGAAGTCGGCCCCGGCGAGATTGTGTGTGTGGTGGGGGAGTCCGGTTCCGGCAAGTCGGTGACAGCCCATACCGTGATGGGGCTGATCCCGCGCAAGGACCTGACGCCGGTCGCGGGCGAAATTCTGCTGCAGGGCGACGAGCTCCTGACCAAGAGCGAGACGGAGCTGAGGCGCCTGCGCGGTGAGCGCATGGCGATGATTTTTCAGGAACCGATGACGGCGCTGAATCCGGTCATGAAGGTCGGCGATCAGATCGCCGAGATGCTGGAGATCCACAGTCCGATGGGCGCGCAGGCGCGCAACGAGCGGGTCCTGGAAGTGATGAAGGACGTCAGCCTGCCCGAGCCCGAGCAGCTGTTCCATTCCTTTCCGCATCAGCTCTCCGGTGGCCAACGTCAGCGCATCATGATTGCCATGGCGCTCGCGCTGGAACCCGGGCTGCTGATCGCGGATGAGCCAACGACGGCCCTCGATGTGACCACTCAGGCGCAGATCCTGGAGCTGATCAAGGATATCCAGCGCCGCCATGGCACCGGCGTTATGTTCATCACCCACGATTTCGGTGTGGTCGCCGAAATCGCCGACCGGGTGATTGTGATGCAGCACGGCAAGGTGGTCGAGCAGGGCACGGCGGGCGAGGTTATCGGCAAGCCGCAGCATCCCTACACCAAGATGTTGATGGCGTCCGTGCCCAGCCTGACGCCGCCGGTCCGGGACCCGGTTGATCGGGAGCGGCCGGCATTGTCCGCCCGGAATCTCAACAAGACCTATGGCTCTGGCGGCTGGTTCAAGCGCGGCCGTGAGGTGCATGCGGCGCAGAATGTCGAACTGGTCGTGCACCGCGGCGAAACCCTCGGCGTCGTTGGCGAATCCGGATCGGGAAAATCGACCGTTGCCCGTTGCATCGTCCGTCTGATCGATCCGACCGACGGCGAAATCATGATTGCGGGCAACAATATCGCCGGCCTCGGCGAAAAAGCGCTGCGGCCTTACCGGCGCGATGTGCAGATTGTGTTTCAGGACCCCTACCGCTCCCTCAATCCCCGGCGCACGGTCGGGCAATCGATCGTCGAGGGACCCATGAACTTTGGCCTGTCGAAGGACGATGCGCTCGCAAGGGCCCGGGATCTCATGAATGTCGTCGGGTTGTCACCCGATGCGCTGGAGCGCTTCCCGCACCAGTTCTCCGGCGGTCAGCGTCAACGCATCTGTATCGCCCGGGCGCTGGCAATGGAACCCAAGGTTCTGATTGCCGATGAGGCGGTTTCGGCTTTGGATGTCTCCGTGCAGGCGCAGGTGCTGGAGTTGCTGGACGATGTCCGCAAACGCTTTGATCTTGCCATGCTTTTCATCACTCATGATTTGCGCGTGGCCGCCCAGGTCTGCGACCGGATCATGGTGATGCAGCGGGGCAAGGTCGTTGAGCAGGGGCCGACAGCCCAGGTCTACGCATCCCCAAGCCATGAATATACGAAATCGCTGCTCGCCGCCGCGCCGGGCCGTCATACCACCTTCGGGGCCGAGTCCGCGGTTGGCTGATGACTGCACGCGGACGCAGTAAGACTCAGGTCTTCGCGGGTAAGGCAATGTATTGCGGAAACTCACCGGAGTCCCGCGACTCCAGTTCGAGGCAAGCAACCCGAGGCGAAATCGAATTTTATAGAAATTTGGTGGAGCCGAGGGGAATCGAACCCCTGACCTCTACAATGCCATTGTAGCGCTCTCCCAACTGAGCTACGGCCCCATCTGCCGCGCGCGAAGATTTGGTGCCATTAGGGAAATGGCTCGCGCGGACGGCGGGAAGATATGTGCCTCACCGGATCAAGGCAAGGGAAAAATCGCAGAGGCGGATAGATCGCGGCCCCAGTCATTTTGGCCGCTCTGCGGTACTTCTACGAAGTTAACAGAAGGCAAGGTTCACGACCGTGTTTGCCCTCGATAGACGCACCTAAGACGCTGTGCCGCCTCTAGTCACCTGGAACTGAAGTTCGTATCATTGATTTGATGGTTATTGATGGATGATATAGGTGATGCTTGGTCGTTT
>CANMQP010000012.1 GCA_947500035.1 uncultured Kiloniellaceae bacterium
AACCTCTTCAGCTTCGACAGCCTGACCGACCTCATAAACCTGACCAACCCAAGCAGTGCGTCCATAAACGGCCTGGCGCCAGGCATCAGCATCTCCGGCCTCTCCTACGACAACGGCCAGTACCGCATCATGACCGAGTCGGACCCCGGTGGCCTGAACAATGTAAACCTCTTCAGCTTCGACAGCCTGACCGACCTCATAAACCTGACCAACCCAAGCAGTGCGTCCATAAACGGCCTGGCACCAGGCATCAGCATCTCCGGCCTGATGTTCGTCCCGGACGATCCTCTGACACCTCCAGTGCCCGAACCGGAGACTTTCCTGCTCTTCGCTTTCGGGCTTGCGGGATTGACGATGGTGCGCCGCCGGACGCAGAAGGCTGCAGATTCAGCGTGACCTTCCGGCCGGAATTCACCGCCCGATGCTGCAAACACCGACGTCGCGGCGAAAGGCATGGCAACCAAGATCGAGTCTGAAAAAAACCTAAGTCCTGCAAAGCTCATAGCGGCGGAACCGGCAGCCTTTGCCGCAGCGGGAGAATGCAGGTGCGCTTCGTCGGCAGCTGAGCTAACTGCCCCTACTCGCTACTCTCCATGGATCAGATCGTCAAACCGACGCTGCTCGCCATTCCGGGCATTGAGAACGTCGTTTATCGGGCGAAAGCGCGAGAGAGCGAGCTGGCGCCGTCGTAACACATCCGTTGCGCCATTAGGGTGGCCGGAAGCTGATCGGCGGAGCTTTGCCCAGAAATTTGTCCGAATTTGATGGTGGATTGTCATATTAGGCAACCTGATTCCCGTTTATCACGTGAGCAGAAAACCGAATTCCTGGCTCGTGAGAAACCGAGTTCTCCTCGGGTGCTGCGTAGCTGTATGGCGCCGTTTGCAATGTGGCTTTTATCACAACTTGTCCCGCCAACCGACTGACAGGAATCCGGGGACGGTCGTGCTCTAATGTCAACCACAAGCAAAAACGCACTTTTTCCATACGGAATTTGATCCAGATCGAGGAGTCACAAGCTTGGACAGCCGGGAATCGCACGCCGTGCGCCTTTTACTTTGTCAAAGCGCGCTCTTTGCACAGATAAGGCGCGCTGCAAGATCGTGGGTCTGGGCGGTCCCGGCCGCGGCGTTGACAGTCGGGGCAGCCGGCGCTGCAACCAAGGATGATATTCGGCACATCGTGGAAGAGGAGCGCACACGCGGCGGCACACCGGCTATGTCTGTCGCGGTGGTACGCGACGGCCAGGTCTTGGTTGAGTTCGCCTCCGGGCTTGCCGACCGGGAAGCCAACCGGGCCGCAACCCTCGACACGCAGTACCCCGCAGCTTCGGTTTCGAAGATCTTGACCGCTGCACTGGTCATGCGGCAGGTCGAGGAACAAAGGCTGGATCTCGACATAGCGGTGAACAACTACCTGAAACCAGCTTTTCGGGTTAGGAACAGCGCCGGCGAGCCTGTCCCGGTGACCCTCCGTCAACTGCTGTCGCACAGCTCGGGACTGCCCGTGTCATGGAATGGCATCGTCGACTGGGGAAACGCCGTTCCGACCATGGAGGAGCAGCTTGCAAAAGGTCAAAACACGCTCCACCTTCCGGGTGAACGCATCGTATACGCCAACAACGGCTTCGCTCTTGCGGGCTATGTAGCGGCTCAAGCCGCGGGGAAGACTTTTTCAGACTACGCCCGCGAAGCACTCTTCCAACCGCTCGGCATGACCCGTTCGACTTTTGAATCTCCATGGCAGCTCGGGAACGACCTGGCGACGGCCTATGGCCACTGGTTTCAGGGAGGCTCGGATCGCACCTATCATGCCGACCTAACGGCGATGGCCCCTGCAGGCGGTCTTGTCACTTCGGCCAGCGACCTTGCGCGATTCGCTTTGATGATACTCGGCGAGGGCGAGCTTGAAGGTGTCCGCATCCTGCGTCCCGACTCGGTCGCCCAGATGTTGCGCCTCCAGGCTCGGGCGCATCCGGACCTGGACGAGGGCTTCGGTCTCGGCTTCGCCGTGCGCGTGCAGCGCGGTCAACGCCTGGCCTGGTGGGACGGCAGCAGTAGCGGAGCAGCGTCACGGCTGGCTTTGCTGCCCGATGCCAAGGTCGGTGTGGTGGTGCTGTCGAACCTGGCAAACAACGAACCCCCGGCAATCGCCGGGAGACGCATTCTGGACATGCTTGTTCCCGCACCGGTCACGACTGCCTACAAACCCTCGGCGGAGAATCTTGACAGGGCGGCCGGATTTTACCGGCCCAGCGATTTCCTCGACCCGGAGTACTGGTACTTGAAGTACCTGCTGGCATTTGAAATCGGGCGCAAGGGCGGCACGTTGATCAAGAATTCGCTGATCACTGGCGAGAGTGCATTGTCGCCGATCGGGCCGGACCGATTCCGAATACAGGGCTCGTGGCTCGACAACTCCACAGTGTTGTTCGACGGCGACACAATGTATCTTGGACACCTGCGCGCCCATCGGATCTCAAGCTGGCAATCGCCCAGCGCGCTCTTGTTCTACGCTGCTCTCATTACTCTAGCGGTCGCGAGCCTACTGGGTTGGGTTGTCTGGCGGGCGATACGACTCCTGCGGCGAACGCAGATAGCGTGACGTATCAGCGGTTGGATTGGACAGGTTGCGGCACGGAACGTCAGGGGTCTTGCGGTTGCGGAGATTTAAGACGTCCCGACATCGCTATCCGCCTCGGGTCATTGTTACCCTCTTGGCAGTATCCCTGAAAGCGCCGCTTTCCGATCACCACAAAGATAACATCCGAGAATGTCCAGAGCGAAGACCAACAAGCTCGTGTCCTGATCACGCCGTCAGATCGTCCTCGTAAGCGAAGATCCCCGGCGTGCCGCCGGTGTGGATGAAGATCAACGCGCCCTCTCCCTCTGCCTGCTTTGCGGCACTGACAAAGCCCGCCATGGTCTTGCCGGAATAGACCGGATCCAGCATCAGGGCCTCGGTGCGGGCGGCCAGGCGGATCGCGTTTAGCACTTCCTCGCTGGCCCGGCCATAGCCCGGCGCCAGGAAGGCGTCGGTCACGACAACATCCTCGTCGGCAACGCGGTTCTCGATCTGCAGCAGCTCTGCGATTTCGGCGCAGCGCTGCGTGATACGGGGTCCCTGCGCGGCGGCATCGCGGCGCACACAGATGCCGGTGACCCGGATCGATGAACCCAGGGCGCGAAGACCAAACAGCAGGCCGGCATGGGTCGCGCCGCTGCCAGAGGCCACGACAATACCGTCGACCGTGAGCTCCGCCGCGTCGATTTGCTGCAGCAACTCCTGCGCCGCGACCACGTATCCAAGCGCCCCGAGCGGCGCGTGACCGGGCGCGAGCGGAATGATGTAGGGATTGCGTCCCGCCTGGCGCAGTTCCTCGGCGATCTCGCCCAGCCTGCGGTCGGCGCCTGTCTCGTCCTCACCTTCCGGATAGGAATGCAGGGTCGCGCCCAGAATACGTTCGATCAGAACGTTACCCGAATTGCGGTAGCGCGGATCCTGCTTGGCGACCCGCTCTTCCCACTGGATGTGACACTCCATCCCGAGCTTGCGCGCACCGGCAGCGGTCAGACGGGCGAAGTTCGACTGCACCGCGCCGGTAATCAGGACCGTGTCCGCGCCCAGCGCCTGCGCTTCGCCCAGATAGAATTCAAGCTGGCGCACCTTGTTGCCGCCGAAAGCCATGTCGGTCAGATCGTCACGCTTGACGTAAAGCGCGCGCTTTCCGCCGCAGGCGGCCGTCAGATTGGGCAGGAACTCCAGATGGGTCGGGGCGTGGAACAGAGGCGCGCGAGGCAAATCCTCCAGAATGCCCAGATCGCCGGACAGGTTTTTTTCTTGCTCGGTCATAGCCCCACCAATGGCTTAAGTGAATCGTAGAAGAGCCCGGCGACGGTCGAGATCAAAACCAGCGCCAGGAACCAGCGGAAGACCGATTCCGTCACGCGCTGCACCAGCAGCCTGCCGACCATGATACCCGCCAGCGTCGCGGGCGCCAGCCCGGCGCAAAGCCAGAGCGTATCCGCGGTCAGTCCGACCAAAAACCACTGCAGGATAAAAGCCGCCGGATAGGTGAAAAGCAGCAGCGCCAGGGTGGTGGCGCGCACCACATCCTTGGCATGTCCGGCGCCGGACATCCAGGCCGCGGGCACGGGACCCGGCATGGCGAGCGCAGAGTTCATGGCGCCGGAGACCAGCCCCATGGAAAGCGGCCAGCCGCCCGCGACCGGTGGCGGTCCCGTGCGCGCAGCGGCCTGCCGGCGCTTGCCGGAGCCATTGCTGTGCAGTACGAAGAACAGCGTTCCCAGCACAGCCAGCCCCGCCAGGAACTTCAGCAGGCCGATGGAGACCAGGAAGTAAACGGCACCGCCCAGCGGAATGCCGACGGCGCTGCCCTTGGCGAAGACTTTCAGAAGATCGCCCTGCACCGCGGCCCGCAGGCCGGGCACCAGAACCGCACAGATCAACCAGCTCTGCAGCACGCTGATCTGAATCGCCGCGGGCGAATTCAGGACCAGCAGGAGCACCGGACCGGCGATGATGCCAAAGCCGATTCCGGTCGCCGCCTGCAGCATCGACGCACTGAAAAAGGCAATCGCCAGAAGAATGAGATCTTGTTCCAAGAGGGCAGAGGCCGATCTGTTGGGCAGGCAAGGAGTTGCCGATCTTGGCAGCGCAAGAGAGCCAAAGAAAGCCCCGCGTGGAGATCAGGTCCTGTGCCCAGGCTTCATGGGATCCCTTGCATTCGCAGCGGCGCCACGGTGTTGAGTGTCTTCACGACACCCCCTCTCCAAACGGCATTGCAGTGGGTGCCTTGCCCGTCAGGCTCCGCAAGGCATTCGCGACGGCGGCGCCGGTCATCGGGACGCCGATTTCGCCGCCGCCGCTGGGATGCCCGCCGGATTCCAGAATCCGCACTTCGATCTCAGGAATTTCGTCCATTCGAATTGGCTCGTAGTCATAGAAATTGTTCTGGTCGATCATGCCCCCCGAAAAGGTCGTGCGCTCGCGCATCAAACTCGAAAGCCCGAAGATTATCCCGCCTTCAACCTGAGCACGGTAGTTTTGCGGGTGGATCGTGATACCGGGGTCGACGGCAGCCCAGAAGCGGTGCACACGGAACCGGCCGTCGTCCAGAGACACCTCCGCGACACCGGCTCCCATGGTCGCTTTGTAGCCTGCGAAGGAAAGACCGAGCGCGCGGCCTTCAAGGGCTGTCGCTGTGGCGAAATTCGACATCTCCACTGCGGCGTTCAGAACGGCGAGACCGCGAGGGCTTTCGCGCAGCAAGCGGCGTCGAAAGGCGACCGGGTCGCTGCCGGCGGCCAGCGCCAACTCATCGATAAAGCATTCCCTCGCGAAGCAGTTGGGGCCCCAGCCGATACCGCGCCAGGCCGCAATACGCGAACGACGCGGCGTCAACAAATGTTCCGCGCGGAAATCCGGAATCGCATAGTCCGCGCTTTCGGAGCCCTCCATGATCAGAAGGTCACGCCCGACTTCCGGGTTCCAGCGCCTGGGAAGTGCAAATTCCATAATAGACGGAGCGGCGACCCGGTGGCGCATTGCCGTGACATCGCCATCCGCGTCGAGAACGGCGTCCAAGCGGTGTGCCGTCGGCGGGCGCAGCCAGGCGTTTTTCACATCATCCTCGCGCGTCCACATCAGCTTCACCGGCCGTCCGGCATGGCGCGAAAGCAAGAGGGCGTCCCGCAGCAGGTCTCTGGCAAATACCGTGCGCCGTCCGAAACCGCCCCCCATCTGCATCGCATGCATTGTGATGCGGTCCGTCGTCGTTCCGAGCACAGCAGCGGCAATGCCGATCGAGACGCTTTGACTTTGACTCCCGAGCCAGACTTCCGCACCGAGACCGTCATCATCGACTGAAGCAACAGCGTTCAGAGGCTCCATCTGAGCGTGATAGACATGGACTGTCTGGTATTGCGCCGTGTGGATTCGACCGCCTGCCGCGAGCGCCTTCGCCGCATCGCCGCGCTCTTCCCAGACGATGACGTCACCTTCGCCGCTTTCCGCCGCACTGATCAGCTCCGACATCTCCAGGCTGCTGTCGGCATTGCGAAAACCTGAGGTCTCGGTCCACTCGACTTGCAAGAGGTCGCGCGCGGCAAGGGCGCTTTCCCAGGTCTCAGCCAAGACCGCGACACTGTTTCGTAAGGGAACGATGTCCGTCACACCGGCGACCCGCCGCGATGCCTCGTCCGAAACCAGGTTCGGAGTTTCGCCCTCGACCGGCGCCAGAAGCTGCGCGGCATACAACACTCCGGGCAAGCGCACATCTATCGAGTAGATGGACTCTCCCCGCGTTTTGGCAGGAATGTCGAGCCGGTCTTTATCTGTTCCGATAACCCGCCAGTCTGTCCGCGGTTTCAACTCGGCTTCGCTCACCTGCTCAATCGCCGCCGAAGGGGCTGGCAGGCGAATGACTTCACCATAACCAAGCCGCTCTCCGTCCGCTTTGACGACGTGACCTGCATCAGTCGATAGGCTTTCGGGCGCAACGTCCCAGTGCGCCGCCGCGGTCCGTATCAGCACCCGGCGCGCGTTCGCGCCTGCCAGTCGCAGCGCCGTAAAATACCCCTCGACCGAGGAACTGCCGGCGGAGAAGAGAATTCCACCAAAACTCGGATTGCCGAAGATTCCGTCCGGGTCCGCACTGACCTGCTCGACCGAAACTCTACTCCAATCCGCATCAAGTTCTTCTGCAACGATCATCGGCAAGGATGTGTTGACGCCTTGTCCCATTTCAGCCGCGCCGAAGCGGATCAGGATCGAGCCATCTGAGTGAATCACGACCCATCCATTGATGTTGGTTTCATCCGCCGCCTGCGCCTCGGCAGAGCCGTCAAACAGCGTGACGCCGCCGCTCGCAAGAAGGGCGAAACCCACGGCCCCGGTTCCCGCCAGGAAAGTACGGCGTGTCGGCCTGATGTTTTGCGAATTCATGATCACCCCTCCTTGACGGCGCGTTCGATGGCGCGGAGGATCCGCGGATAGGTTCCACAGCGGCAGAGGTTGGCGGACATCTCGTCGAGGATGTCCTGACGGTCCGGCTCCGGGTTGCGCGCCAACAGCGACGCGGCCCGCATGATCTGACCGGACTGGCAATAGCCGCACTGGGGAACCTGCTCGGCAATCCAGGCCAGCTGCAGGGGATGATCCGCGTTTTCAGAGAGGCCCTCGATCGTGGTGATCCGATGCCCGGCCGCGTCTTCAACGGAAAGCTGGCAGGCATATGCCGCTTCGCCATCGATATGAACCGTGCAGGCGCCGCAGATTCCGGCACCGCAGCCGAATCGGGTGCCGGTCAGTCCCAAGTGTTCCCGCAACGCCCACAGCAGGGGCGTATCAGCTGCGCATTCAACTTCGAAGGTTTCGTTGTTGACGCTGAGTTGAACCATTTAACCGTCCTTTCTGCGTTTTAAGGTGCGACTACTGTCAGGGTCTCATTCGTCGCCACGTCGCCTGCCCCGGTCTCGACGGCGCCACCGAAGACGAACACACGCTCACCAACGGCAGCTGCCGCCGTTCCGTGTCTGGGCGTTTTGAGATTCGGAAGGGGTGACCATTGATCCATCGCCGGGTCGTACAACCACGCGCTTGCGATGACCAACTTTGTCGGCGTCCATTGCTCGCCGCCGAAAACCAGGAGCTTCCCGTTCACCACGGCCGCCGAAATTCCGCCACTTGGTCTTGGCATTGGTGCTTTGGTTTCCCAAGTTCCGGTCTGTGGATCGAACACCTCAAGCACAGCCAAATTGACGTTGACGGCCCCGCCATCGTGTTCGATGTCGTAGTGACGCCCGCCTACAACATAAATCCTGCCGTCGATCACCGCGCTCGCGGCACTGTTGCGCGCCGTCGGTGCGTCGGCGGCTTTTGACCAGACAGCGGTTTGCGGATCGAAGACGTCGACGCTTACGGTATCGATGTGTTCCTGATACGTCGCCGCCGCAGGCGTACGGCCGATCCGGCCACCAATGACATAAATCTTGCCATCGACGGTTTCGGAGATGTGTTCACCCCGCGCCACTGGCAAGGGCGTCGTCTCCGACCAGGAACCGGCGTCGAAGTCATAGACGAAGACCGTATCCATGGGTTTCCAGTTTGGAAAACCGCCTGTAAAACCGCCGATCCCGTATATGCGCCGGTCCGCGACCGCCAACGTGATGTGGTGCCGCGCCTCGGGCATTGGTGTCAGTTCCCGCCATTCATCACGAACCGGATCGTAGGCAAGAAAGTCGTCCAGGACGCTTTGCGCCCTATCCGCCAGACCACCCAAGGTATAGATCAGACCGCCGTTCACCTCGGCATAGATCTCCTGCCGCGGTGTCGGAAGTGGCGCCGCGGTGGACCAGCCGCCACCGGCCAACGCCGCGGGGGGCGCTCCGAGTATCAGTGAGGTCAACAGCCAACCGAACTTCGGTCCCGCAATGTGTCTCATTGTTCCCGTGATCTGTCTCATGCCGATCCTCTGCTCCTTCGAAACCTGTGGTTTGTTGGCGATCAATCCGCGCTTTTCGGCCTGCGCTCACGATTAGATGACACCTGCCAACTCTTTCGATAAGAGTTACATTCCTAATCGATCTGTTAAGGAAAACTTAATAATGCGCCAGGCCAAGCTCGCCGACTTGGAGGCTTTCGCCGCGGTTGCGCGGGCGCGGAACTTCCGCCGCGCGGCCACGGAGCGCGGGGTGTCCGCTTCCGCTTTAAGTCAGACGATACGGAATTTGGAGGAACGGCTTGGCACGCGGCTGTTGAACCGCACCACGCGCAGCGTCGCTCTCACCCCGGCCGGCGAGACTCTTTTCGATCGGTTGGAACCCGCGTTCGCCGATATCGGTGACGCACTCGACGAGGTCCAGAGTCTTGACGGCGAGCCGACGGGACGCGTGCGGATCAATGCACCTGCGCCGGCCATCGAGGCCATCTTCGCGCCCCTTATGTCGGAGTTCCTTCACCGCCACCCCCGCATCTCGCTCGAGCTTATTGCCGACGCCAGCTATGTTGACATCGTCGCGGAAGGATTTGACGCCGGTGTCCGCTTCGGACAGGAAGTCGCGCAGGACATGATCGCGACCCCGATCGGCCGGCCCCTCGAATACGTGGTCGTGGGCGCGCCGGAATATTTCGACGCCCATGGCGTCCCCCAGCATCCCGGCGACCTGCGGATCCAGGATTGCATCCGTCAACGCTTTCCAGGCGGCGCCATCTTCAAGTGGCATTTTTCGCGCGACGGGGAAGAAATCAGCTTCGCGCCCGAAGGGCGGCTGACGGTGAATGACGCGCACCATGCGATTCGCGCGGCCTGCGAGAAGATCGGTGTCGCAAGAGCTCCCCTCCAGTATGCCGAACCGGATCTTACGGCCGGACGCCTGAAGAGGGTGCTGACCGCCTGGTTAACTCCGCTCCCGGGCTGGTACCTCTACTATCCAAGCCGGCGGCAGACACCACCGGCATTCAAGGCGCTGTTAGAGTTTCTCAAGGAACGCTCTCGTCAAGACCATCAAGGAATTTGAGGTCCCAACCTGGCTCACGAGAGCTGGGTCAGCTCCGGCTTGCCAGAGCCCTTGCGCATCTCGAACTTACGTACCAGCACATAGAAGACCGGCGTCAGGATAATCCCGAAGAAGGTCACCCCGAGCATACCGGAAAAGACCGCGATCCCGATGGACTGACGCATTTCCGCGCCCGCCCCGCTGGAGATGACCAGGGGCACCACCCCCATGATAAAGGCGAAAGAGGTCATGAGGATCGGACGCAGACGCAGGCGGCTGGCCTCGACCGCGGCTTCCACGAGACCCCGTCCCTCCCGCTCGAGCTCGCGCGCGAACTCGACGATCAGGATTGCGTTTTTCGACGCCAACCCCGCGAGCACGAAGAGACTTATCTGGGTGAAGATGTTGTTGTCACCGCCGGTCAGATAGACACCGATCAGCGCCGAAAGAATGGACATGGGCACGATCATGATCACCGCGAGCGGCAGGGTCAGACTCTCATACTGTGCGGCCAGAACCAGAAACACCAGCAGGATACAGAGCGGGAAGATAAAGATTGCCGTATTGCCCGCCAGGATCTGCTGGTAGGTCAACTCGGTCCACTCGAAGGCCATGCCCGGCGGCAGGGTTTCCTCCAGGATCCGGGCCATGGCTGCCTGCGCCTCGCCGCTCGAATATCCGGGCGCCGCATTGGCGTTGAGGTCCGCGGAGCGGAACGCGTTGTAGCGCATGGTGGTATCCGGGCCGAAGGTCTCGGATACCGTGACCACCGATCCCAGGGGCACCATCTGCCCAGCCGCGTTGCGGGTCTGTAGACTGGCGATGCTCTCGGGCGTGGAGCGGAAGGGCTTATCCGCCTGGGCGATCACCTGGTAGGTGCGGCCGAAACGGTTGAAGTCGTTGACGTAGAGAGAGCCCAGATAGATCTGCATGGTCCGGAAAATCTCATCCACGGGAATGCCCAGGCGCTCGGCCTTGGTCCGGTCCACATCGGCGAAGAGCTGCGGCATGTTGATATTGTAGCTGGAGAAGACACCGGTCAGCTCCGGCGCGGAACGGGCCTTGCCGAGCACCTCGTTCATGACATTGTCCAGCGCGCGGTAGCCCTGGTCGCTCCGGTCCTGCACCTGCAGCTTGAAGCCGCCGATGGTGCCCAGGCCCTGAACAGGCGGCGGCGGGAAGATCGCGACAAAGGCGTCCTCGATGGCGAAGAACTTCTGCTGCAGGCGCTGTGCGATCGCACCGCCCGAGAGGCTGGGGTCCGTCCGCTTGTCGAAATCGTCCAGCGTCACAAAGACAATACCGGCGCTGGAGCTGTTAACGAAGCCGTTGATCGAGAGACCCGGGAAAGCCACGGCACCGGTTACGCCGGGCTCCTCGAGTGCGGCTTCCGACATGGCGCGCATGACCTCCTCGGTCCGCTCCAGCGTCGCACCCTGGGGCAACTGCGCGAAGCTGACCAGGTATTGCTTGTCCTGGATCGGAATAAAGCCCGGAGGCACCATCTGAAAACCCTGGTAGGTCGCGCCCAGGAGCAGAGCATAGAGGGTCATCATGATCCCCTTGCGCCCGATGAAACCGCCGACGCTCTTGGCGTAGAGCTCGGTGGCCCGCCCGAAGAAGCGGTTGAAGAGCCGGAAGAACCAGCCGAAGACGAAGTCCATGACGCGGGTCAGGATGTCCTTGGGCGCGTCTTTACCCTTCAACAGGATCGCGGAAAGCGCGGGGCTCAAGGTCAGGGAGTTGATGGTCGAGATGATGGTGGCGATCGCGATGGTCAGGGCGAACTGCTGATAGAACTGTCCCGTCAGGCCGCTGAGGAAGGCGATCGGCACGAAGACGCCGGTGATGACCAGAGAGGTCGCGATGATCGGCCCGGTCACCTCCTTCATGGCGGCGATCGTGGCTTCGCGCGGATTCAGGCCCTCGGCGATGTTCCGTTCGACGTTTTCCACCACGACGATGGCGTCGTCCACCACGATGCCGATCGCCAGAATCAGACCGAAGAGCGACAGCACATTGATCGAGAAGCCGAGCGCGAGCATCAGCCCGAAGGTGCCGATGATCGAGACCGGAACGGCGAGCAGCGGAATGATCGAGGCGCGCCAGGTCTGCAGGAACACGATCACCACAATAACGACCAGCGCGAGGGCTTCCAGCAGGGTCGTGATCACAGACTTGATGGATTCCTGCACGAAGACCGTCGGGTCATAAACGATGCTGTAGTCGACGCCTTCCGGAAAGGATTCCGAGAGTTCCGCCATCGTCGCCCGCACGCCCGCGGAGATATCCAGGGCGTTGGCGCCGGGCGAGGCAAAGATCGGGATCGCGACGGCCGGTTTGTTATCCAGCAGCGAGCGCAGGGAATACTGCTGGGCAGCCAACTCGATCCGGGCGACATCGCCGAGACGCACGACGGTTCCGTCTTCGTCGCGCTTGATGATCACCTGCGCAAATTCCGCGACGGACTCCAGACGCCCCTTCACGTTGATCGGCAACTGCACCTGTACGCCGTCGTCGTAGGGGGCGCCGCCGATCTGACCGGCGGCGACCTGGATATTCTGGCGCCGGATCTGATCGAGGACCTCCGACGCGGTCATGTTGCGCTCGGCGATCTGATCCGGGTTGAGCCAGATCCGCATGGCATAGTCGCCGGAACCGAAGAGCCGCACCTGGCCCACGCCGCCGACCCGCGCCAGGGCGTCCTTGACGTTCAGATTGGCGTAGTTGCGCAGGTAGAGCATGTCATAGCGCTCGTTGGGGGAGCGCAGGTGAACCACCATGGTCAGATCGGGCGAGCTCTTGATCACCGTGACCCCAAGCTGCCGCACCACGTCGGGCAAACGCGGCAAGGCCTGGGACACACGATTCTGGACCTTCTGTTGCGCCAGATCCGGATCGGTCCCGATCTCAAAGGTCACGGTCAGGGAGAGATTGCCATCGGTTGTTGCCAGGGAGCTCATGTAGAGCATGCCCTCGATACCGTTGATCTGCTCCTCCAGCGGAGTGGCCACGGTCTCGGCGATCACCGCCGGGTTGGCGCCGGGGAACTGGGCCTGAACCACCACCGACGGCGGCGCCACCTCGGGATACTCCGAGATCGGCAGGTTGAGCATGGCAATCAGGCCGCCCACCAGGATCAGGATCGAGACCACACCGGCGAAGATCGGCCGGTCGATGAAAAAGCGTGGAAAAGACATGGAAAGAATCTCTCCTGGAACCCTGAAAAGGAACCTTGGCGGTTAGGCGCCGATTTGGACTGCGGAAGTTTGCCGGTGCTGAGATCACACGCGGCCCGGTCCCGCTTTGACCGGGAAAGGGATGAGCGGTCTAAGTCTTATCGTTAGATTGGATTCACAAGGCTGGTAGATCGCCTTCGGCGGTTCCTTCTAAACTTGATCTGATTTCGGCAGTCCACCGAATCGGCAGAAGCGTCAACCCGACAGGAAGTCCGGCGCCACCACACGGACATCAGTTAGAGGGACCGGCCTCGGCGCCGTCGTTTGTCGCTGAAATCTGCATCGTCTCCGCGGTTTGAGCGGTCTCCGGCAGGATCGGCGTCACCGGAACACCCGGACGGACCTTCATCAGACCGCCAAGAATGACCTGGTCACCTTCCGCCAGACCGCGCGTGATCACTCGTTTGCCCTCGACCGATGCGCCCAGCGCGACTTCGCGGTATTCGACCGTGCCGTTGTCACCGACCAGATAAACGAACTTCCGGTCCTGATCGGTTCCGATATCGCCCGGGTTCAGGAGCACCAGGTCTTCGACCTCGGAGCCGCCCAGGCGGAGCTCGGCAAACATGCCCGGAAGGAGACTGCCGTTCTCGTTGGAAAAGATCGCTCGAGCGCGGATCGTGCCGGTCGCCGGATCTATCTGGTTGTCAAAACTGTGGATGTGGCCTTTGTAAACGCGCAGCTCACCGACATCGATCATCAGTTCGACCGGAAGCTCGCTGACCGCCCCGCCGACTTTCGTCAGCTCGTGCACGTAGCGCAGGTAGCTGCGCTCATCGACATCAAAGTCGGCGTAGATGGCCTCGGTCGATACGATGGAGGTTAGAACAGGCGCATTCGGTCCGGCCTCGACAAGGTTTCCGACCGTAATCTCGGCGCGGCTCAGACGTCCGCTGATCGGCGCTTTGACATAGGCGTAATTCAGATTGATTTCCGCCTGGATCAACTGCGCCTTGGCACTGTTGACCCGGCTGACCGCGACCGTATGGTCGCTGACCCGCTGGTCGCGAACGGCCTTTGACACATGGCCCTTCTTGACCAGCTGTTCGGCGCGGACACGCTGCTTCTTGGCCAGCCTGAGGGTATGACCCGCTGCATTGAGTTCGGCCTTGGCTTCCGCAACCGCGGCCTCATAGGGGCGCGGGTCGATCACCATCAGGATATCGCCCTTTTGAACCATCTGGCCGTCTTCGAACCGCACTTCCTGGATCGTTCCGCTGACCTGCGGACGCAGCTCGACCTGATCAATGGCGGAAAGCCGCCCGGAGAACTCGCTCCAGAGCCGGATCTGCTGGGTCTCGACCGGAGCCACTTTCACCGGCATCGCCTGCGGTGCCGACTGCGCGACCGCCGGGCCGGCATCCGCGGTTCCAGCCAGATAAGGCTGCGCGAGATAACCACCCGCCGCGACGGCCCCGATCAGGGCCAAGCCGACAGACAGCGTTTTGAGTTTCGATCCTGCGCTCATCTCACACGTCCTTCCGGGGAGTTCTGATCGGTACACTGATCAGTTTAGTTCGTTGGCATAGAGGTAGAAACCGATCGGTATGTTGTCAATGGAAAGGCGCATTTTTTTTCGGGACCTAGCCATGCGTTAAATGCATTTGGTCACCGAAAGCGCAGTTTCATGCGGCATCCGCCGCAGAAGAGACGGGCTGTTCGGAACCCTCGGACCGGTAAGCATCCTTGAGGTCGAGCAGCCGGTAAATACCCTCGCGCAGGTCGGCGCGAACCGCATCCAGAGAGTTCATCAGGCGGCCGTAGATCAGCAGCCCCTGTACAAAATGATGCAGAAATCTGGCAACCTGATCGACGTCGGGATCGCCCCTCAGCACGCCATCGGCCTTGAGGCCGCGCACCAGGGCAACGCTGTAGCGCTGCATATGGTCTTCCATTTCCCGCGCGGCCTGGCAGATCTTCTCTTCATCGATACCGGCCTGCCCTCCCGAGGTAAAGAACGGACAGCCCGCGACCTCCATGTCCTTGGAAGAACATTCGTTTATCTGCTTTTCGATGATCAGCTGGATGAGATTTTCGAGCTGCTCCAAAGGCGTGAAAGAAGGCGAATAGATGGCATCCAGATCCTGCTTCATCCGGTCCCAGTAGTGCCGTGACGCCGCGATGAAGAGATCGGCCTTGGTCTCAAAGTGATGGTAGAAGGCGCCTTTGGTCACACCGGCCTGTTTGCAGATTTCGTTGACACCAACGCTACTGTAATTGCTTTGCCAGATCAGGCCTATCGCCGTTTCCAGCAGCTTTTGTCGTGTTTCAGCGGCGTTTCTCATGTCATCAGCCTCGTCAGAACCGAACCATCACCAGCTGCCACACACAACAACCGGTACAGGACTAAATCCTAATAGAGAGATAGCATACCGTTCGGTATCTTCAAGGCTTTCCCAGGAAACTTTTAAATCCCGGCATGGACGCCCCCGCCGGCGGGAAGCTCAGTTATCGGCGATCAGGCGTACCCCAAGGAAGCCCATCACCGATCCGGCCAGACGGTCGATCCAGCGCTTGGTACACAGATAAACGCCGCGCGGGCCGCTCGACGACAGGGTGACGGCGACAAGGCCGTACCAGCCACTCTCGACCAGAAGGATGAGACCCAGAAGGATTGGCCCCCGGAGAAGACTCAGCAGCTGAGTCGAATTTTCTTACACCTGCCGGTTCCAAGCATAGGGAAGGCTCCGTAAGGATAGTTATAGTTAACAGCTTATCCTCTATGGCGTGCAATTCGATAGCACACCGATGTTTAACCATTTTTTTGTCGGAAAGCCTTACAAATTCGTTAAAGTTTCATAGGTATACGGCTGACAAAACCAATCTAAGATACTGTAATATTTGATTTTTATCACATTGGCACGCGGATTGCTCCTTTAGTCCCATCGGCAGTTTAAGAATGCAGATCAAAGGGACGACATCATGCGATTGTTCGCGACAAACATATCAGCCGGACTGACCGCGACGGCTCTTGCTGCAGCAACCCTGGCAGGAGTTGCGACAGTGGGACTGACGCCGTCTCCAGGACAGGCCGCCAAACTGCAGGACCATGCCTGCGCGGTCACCGGAGGCCAGTGCGCCGGAGCCGCTGAGAGCATCTTCAAAAGCAAGAAATCCCGGAATCTGGCCGCGCACGCGCTATCAAACAAGGTCGTGATGGACGTTATGCTTGGCCACTCCAAGTCGAACCCGGACCTGACCGTCGGCTGTGGCGTGTCGGGCATCTGTGTGACACTGATTCCCGGCCAGCCGAGCGATCCAGACAACGTCGGCGTTCCAGGCATCCTGGAGCTCACGAGCGACCAGGGATCCGGGCAGCAGAGCTTTCCCAGCCCGTCTATTCACACGGCTTATCTTGCAGGTGTCCCCGCGACCAGCCGTTTCGCGAGCCGCTTCGCCGGCGGGTCGGGTAGCACGTCCGGGAGCCCTGTCGCGGCGCGGGCCTTTTCCCCGGGTCCGGTTGGAGGCCCCGGTTACAACCCTCCGGGCCAGAATCCGGGCCAGAATCCGGGCTCTCCTCCTGATGAGCCCAATAATCCTGACGGACCGAGTAACCCCGATGGTCCCAACAACCCGGGCGGCCAAGGTCCCGGCGACGGGCCTAACGACCCGATCACGGGTTCCGATCCGGTGTTCGACCCTCCCTTCATCGACGTGGATCAGCCCGTCGAGGTGGTCAGGGTGCCGGAACCCTCGACGCTCTTCATCTTCGGGTTCGCTCTGCTGGCAATGGCCGCTTTTGGAAGCCGGCAGATGCAGGCCGCGGCAAGCCGCAGCCCGGCCAATCGCGGTCGCCGCTAAGATCTTCCTGGCCCTCCCGTCTGTGAGTTGGGCCGCCTGAAAGCTGAAACCTTCATCGATGGGGCGGTGCGGTATGATCCGCCCGCCCCATTGCTGTTCCTGCCCCGGCCAGAGCCCTAATCCGGCCCCAATCCAGAGAAAAGAAACTAAGGCAGGCTCAATCGGAGCCGGCATTGTTGGCGTCGGCCCAACAGGCAGCCTTATAGCGCCGCCACAGTCTTTAGTTGAAACGCAAGCCCCAGCCTCACCAGCAGCCCTACTCCCCTTAAGCTGCAAAAATACATGCTGTTTATGCGTCCGTGCGGCTTCTTCTCTACCCTCGGAAGCTTAAAAAAGGGCAGATAGTCGCCTGCGCATGAGGCAAGCAAATTTCATAGAAACGCGGGTCCGGGGCCAATTTTCGCCGGGATCGACCGATACAGGCTCCTTTGAACCGGGGCCGATTCAAAACCCGCAAGATTATCCGCAGGGCTCACGGCGGTCGTTTCGCCTGAGCCTCGCGCTACACGAAGCCCTGTCCCGACCCAGGGCACCCACAATCCAGTGCTTTTCGGCAAGCGCGTTCAGATGATCAGGAAGCTTGAGCATGATTGCATTGTTGATACCCCTTTTCATGGCCGCTGGATCGGCCGCCCTTTTCGCAGGGGTCATTGTCCACAACCAGATGAGCCCGAGCTACCAGACGGCCCTGACGGTGCCGATCACAAACATCGCGATTCTGATCGTTGCGCTGACCAGCCTGGCCATGTCCGTGTCGGCACACCAGATGGCGGAAAATCCGGCTTTGACCAAACCGACGCTCATGTTTTCGATCGCTTACTTCGCCTGCGTTGCCGCCCTCGTACCCCTCTCGACCATGGGTTACCTGAGCAAACTGTAGGACGGCGAACCGCGGACCCGGGGCGGATGCAAGCCGACAGCGTGGCTTCAGGGTACTCGTCTTTCAGGGAACAGCGCGTGAGCGGGATATCAGGATTTGGAGCTTTGTTTGGAGTTCTGCTCCGGCTGCTGTTGTCCCTTAAGCCACCAGTTGTGCATGGCGTGAAACATCTCTTCCAGATCCTGCGCGCGCTGCGTGGCCCGGTATTCGACACGGGGCGGCACCTCCGCATAGACCTTGCGCGAGACCAGCCCGTCGCGTTCCAGGGCGCGGAGCTGGTTGGTCAACATGGTCTGGGTAATGCCATCGATCTGGCGCCGGAGTTCGTTGAAGCGTTTCATACCCTGGAAGAGCAGAATCTGCAGGATAATGAGTTTCCATTTCCCGCCGATGAGCTGCGCGATGTTCGGCATCGGGCAGGTTCCGGGGATGACCGCCGTGGGGATGACCGCTGTATCGGACACCGGAAGGGGCGCATCATCAGAAACTTTCGAGACTTCAGCCGCGGACGTGCTCGTCATCATTACTCCTCGATCCCGGCGCGGGCCCGGTCATGAAACCAGCACGCCCATGGTATCAAAATCGATACTATATGTAAAAAATCTGCCTACTTGTTATTTTATACCAGTCGCTTAACCTTCCAGCAAGACCGATACAGCGGCGGGAAGACCCAGTGACCATGATCCTCCATACCATCAGTGGCGCCCCCTGCGGCTGGCGTGCCTTGCTCGGCTTCGCCTTCAAGCAGATCGACGTCGAGGTGCGTCACCTCGAAGGCGGTCGGCGCGAACACGAGACGTCAACGTTCCTCAGGTTGAACCCCCGGGCCAAGGTGCCGGTGCTGGAAGCTGACGGCCTGGTGCTGCGGGACTCGATTGCAATCCTGGCCTGGCTGGAAAGCGCCTACCCGGCGCGGCCGCTGTTCGGCACAACGACGGCGCAGACCGGTACAATCTGGCAAATCCTGCTGGAATGCGCCGAGTATCTACAGCCTGCGACGAATGCTGTGGTCTTCCCGGTTTTCGCGGGCGACGGCCAAATGCCGCCGGATCGATCGCAAGCGGCGGAGGAGCTGCTTGCGGCCGCCAAGGCCCTGGATAGGGAATGTGAATTCCTTGAGAAGACACTCGGCAAGAAGCACTTCCTTTGCGGCGCGGACCCAAGCGCTGCGGACGCCGCCGCCTATGCGGAGATAGGCCGCGTCCAGCGAGCGATCGAGACCAAGCCCGAAATCATGTCCTCACTGGACTACGATCGTTTAGAGCGCCGCTTTCCACGTCTATCGGACTGGTATGAACGTGTCTCGGAGCTGCCGGGGGTCACGGCGACGGCACCGCTACACTGGCGCGCCGCGCGGTGACTTCCCGAACGACGGGGCCGTCCCGTATGACCGGGCCGTCCCTATTCCGGCAGAACCGCAATGGCATCAACTTCCACCAGGACATCCGGATGAAACAGTGCCGCGACACCAACCAATGCACTGGCCGGCGGATTTTCAGTGTCGATCCAGCGGTCACGAATCACGCGCAACGCTTCGAGCTTGCTGATGTCGTAGTCGCGCACAAAGAAGGTGACCCTTGCCAGAGCCGAGAAATCCGTCCCGGCCGCTTCCAGGGTCCGGCCCATATTCTCGAAGACCTGATCGAGCTGCGCCTCGAAATCCGCCACCGCGAGTTTGCCGTCACCGCCAAAGGGAACGTGACCGGACAGATACATGAGCTTACCCGAACGCACGATCATGGCCTGGGAGATACCCGGTATATCGGCGCCCGGCGGATTGACGGCTTGCAGCCTTCTCTCCTCCGCGGCTATGGAAACGCTCGCAAAAAGCAGAAAGAGACTGGCCGAAGCCGCAGAGATCCATAAGTTTCGTGTAAGTCTGAACATCTTTTTTTCCTTCCCGGTGGAACGACTGAGCTAAAACTAAAACTAACGTCAACTAGAGTTTTTGGATAAAAAAACACGCGTCAATCAAATCCCATAGAAGCGCCTCCATCTTTCAAATCCGAACCGCAGACTGTGCGGAGGAGTCCCTTCCTCACCGCTTGCCTTTCGCTTCGGCAATCAGGCGCTTCATGCGCGCAATGTTTTTGTCTATGTCGCGCCGGAACTGCGTAAGCTCCTTTATCTGCCTGTCGGTCTTTTCCCGCTGCGTCTCAAGAATCACGAGAACACGCTCTTTGCCCCGGATACCACTGTCGTCTTCGAAATAGAGATCGATCACCGACGCGATTTCATCGAGACTCAAACCCAAACGCTTCAGCGCCGCAATCTTCTCGAGGCGCTTCAGAGCTTCGTCGTTGTAGTAGCGATAGCCCGCGCCTTCGCGCTCGCTTGGCGTCAGGAGCCCGAGGCGTTCGTAGTAGTGAATCGTCCGGTGGCTGACGTCCGCGCGTGCGGCAAGCTCGCCGATCTGCATACGGTCTCTATTGACGGAGTCTGATCTGGCCATGACACTTGCTACGCAGAATCAAACCTAACGTCAAGTAGAGATTGTATGGCTTAGCAGCCATTCACACCCGGCTTGAAACAAAAAGCTTTCGAATCATATGCTGTTCAGTCAGACAGAAAAATGACTTGATCAGAGATCAACGAAGGTTTTTGATCATGGAAGTTACATAAGGCGGAGGCTGGTTTCCGCTTTTCACAAGGGATGTGAAAAGGGTCAGACTCCGATTGTTCTCGGGGCGGGGTGAAATTCCCCACCGGCGGTAAATGCGGAGAGATCCGCTAAAGCCCGCGAGCGCCCGGCAACCCGTTTGCCGGGGTCAGCAGATCCGGTGTGATTCCGGAGCCGACGGTCATAGTCCGGATGGTAGAGAGCAGAGATACGATTGTTGTGCGATGGCCGCTTGGCTTCGTGCGCCTTCACGTTCTGCGCGCCCTGAATAGATATTTTGATGGGGTGCGAGATGAGTCAGGTTCTTTCCGTTTCCAACAACGATAGCGGCGCAAGCCTCGCTGCAGGCGGCGGCCAGTCCCGCATCGCCTTTATCAAGGCGGGCTGGCACAGTGACATCGTCGACCAGAGTCTGGCCGGGTTCCGGCGCGAACTGGAAGCGCTGGGTCAGGCGAGCGACCGGATTGACGTCTTCGAGGTGCCGGGCGCCTACGAAATTCCGCTGCAGGCCAAACGCCTGGCCAAAACGGGCGGCTACGGGATCGTGGTCGCGGCCGCCTTTGTGGTCGACGGCGGCATCTACCGCCACGAATTCGTCGCGGACGCCGTGGTCTCGGGCATGATGCAGGTGCAGTTGGAAACCGAGGTTCCGGTGCTGTCGGTGGTGCTGACCCCCAAGACCTTCCAGGAATCCCCGGAGCAGATCGCGTTCTTCACCGAACACTTCGTGACCAAAGGCGCCGAAGCCGCCCGCGCCTGCGTGGCGACCCTGGAGAACCAGCGCGCCCTGGCGTCCTGAGCGAGCCGTTTCGACCGGCGTGAAAACCGGTGCAGCCTCACTGCTCCGGTCAACGCTCCTAAGGTCGCCTCAAGACAGGTAAGGCTGTCAAGCGCGAAGCCGATCCGCAGCTGTAAAAGCGCGGCCGCAGGCCTTGATCTTGGCAAGCAGCGCAAGACCACCACCCTCCTGTTACCGGACTTCCTTTCCCCTTCGGACGACTCAACATCTTGACAGCCTCACCAGACATTCATAAATAGAACGAATATTCGTTCTTTTAATCATGCCTCCGGCAGCACGATGCTGTCCGACCGGGAAAGCAGGTGACTCATGGCGCGCAAATTCGATCCGGACCTATCCGAAGCCCGGCGCAAACAGATCCTGGCGGCCACGGCCCGCTGCGTCCTGCGCAAGGGCTTTCACCAGACGTCCATGCAGGATATCTGCGCGGAAGCCGCTATGAGCCCCGGCGGGGTCTATCGCTACTTCGAGGGCAAGGAGGCGATCATTGTCGCCATGGCCGAAGAAGAGCGACGCGACAATCAGGAGATCATCGACGAACTGAAGCAGACGAGGGATCCGGTCGGCAGCCTGCGGGTCATTTTCTTCGAGCTCCTAAAGTTCTTCGCGGATGAGTCCTACGGCCGGCTGGCCCTGGAACTGCACGCCGAGGGAGCACGCAACAAAAGCGTCTGGAACCTGCTGGCACGGAACGAGCGCGAACTCAAAGAGGCTCTGATCGCGGCGCTCGACAGAGGACAGAAGGCCGGAAAAATCACCCCTGAACTGCCCTCTCCCGCCCTCGCCCAGGTCATACTGGCCATGATCGACGGCCTCTGCGCCCGCGCGATCCTCGACCCGGATTACAAACCGGTCGCGCTCGCGACCGCCATCGACGCCTTTGTCGTCGGCCTGCTGCAACCGCGCGCATAACCGGATCTGAAGGAAATCAAAAGCAATGGACGATCTGGAACTTCGTTTCGAAGCCGTTTCCGGCGCCCTGGAAATCCTCGGCCTCTACAGCCTGGCCATGATTGCCCTGGCGGTCATCGAAATCCTCTGGGACCTGGCCTTCAAACAACGTCCCGGCTGGAAAGAAACCGCCGCCAATATCGTGATCGCAGCGGTTAACAGCCTGCTGGAACGCACGGCCTACGGCCTGGTCTTCATCGTTGCGCTGGCCATTGCCGAGAGCTTCGTGCCCACTCGCCTGCCGGTCAATGCCTGGACCTGGATCGCCGCGCTTCTGCTGGCCGATTTCACCTATTACTGGATGCACCGTTTCGAGCACGAGATCCGCGCGCTCTGGGCCTATCACAGCGTCCACCACTCCTCGCCCGAATTCAATCTGACCACGGCCTTCCGCCTCGCCTGGGTCGAAGGTCTGGTGGAATGGATTTTCTTCCTGCCCATGATCCTGCTGGGTTTCGATCTGGTGCAGACGCTGGTCGCGATCCTTGTCGTGGTCGCCTATCAGACCTGGATCCACACGCAGAAAATCGGCCGGCTCGGCTGGCTGGACAAAATCTTCAACACCCCTTCGGTGCATCGGGTCCACCATGGCGCCAACCCGGCCTATCTGGACAAGAACTACGGCGGAATACTGATCCTGTGGGACCGGCTTTTTGGAACCTATCAGGCGGAAACCGAGCCCGTGACCTTCGGCATCACCAAGCCGCTGGAGACCGCCAACCCGATCGTCATCAATTTCGGTGAATTCCTGGCCATCGCCCGGGATTGCCTGCGCGCAAAGTCACTGCGTGACGCCTGGGGCTACTTGGTGAAACGGCCGGGCTGGGAGCCGAAGTCCTAACCTACTCCAGAGTTCCGATCACGGTCTCGCAGGCCGCGACGATCTTTCCTTCGCGCACGAGATCCGTAATCCTGTTCATGTCTTTGGCGAACCAGATATCGCCTTCGAGGCGCGCCGGAATCTCTTCTCGGACGGCCGCCAAAACCGCCGAGGTCGCGGGCGAAAGCTCGTGATCCTTTGCAAGCTCGGCGACCTGTGAAAGTGCCTGGGCGGCAACCAGGATCTCGCCGGCCACGATCGCGCGGAGGTTCTCGACCACCTGGCTGGCCTTGCGGGCGCACCACATGGAGTTGGAGACATGATCTTCCGCGTTGCCCTTGCCGGGAATGGAATCGACCGAGCCGGGTGTCGAGAGCGTGCGGTTTTCCATGACCAGCGCCGAAAGCGAGCACTGCACGGTGCCGTAGCCGGTGTTCAGGCCGGGTGTGCCGGACGCCAGGTTGCGCGGCAGGCCGTAGCTCATGTTGGGGTCGATCAGGCGGGCGATTCGGCGTTCGCAGATCGAGCCCAGATCGGTCATGGCGATGGCCAGCAGGTCCATCACCTGGGCGACGTACTGACCATGGAAGTGTCCGCCGGATACCGCACGGCGCCGCTCCCCGTCCTGCACGATCAGGGGATTGTCGGTCGCCGAGTTGATCTCCCGCTCGATGACGGTCCTTGCATAACTCAGAGCTTCGCGCGCGGGACCATGAACCTGCGGGGCGCAGCGCAGGGAATAGGTGTCCTGAACGCGCGGAGCGGGGTCGCACCCCTCTGTACGCGCTTCTTCCGGGAAGACCGTCTTGCGGGCCGCTTCCGACATACGCTTGGAGCCTGCCACCAATGCCGAGACGTTCCGCGCCACAAGTTGCTGGCCGGGGTGCGGACGGGCCGCGTGCAGCGGCGCGATAAAGGCATCGGCTTCACAGCGCATGGCCTCCAGCGACAGGGCCAATCCGATGTCGGCGTTACGGGCAATCTCTTCCGCCTCCGCCAAGGCGAGGACCGCGACCGCCAGCGAGACGGTCGAGCCGTTGATCAGCGCCGAAGCATCCTTCGACTGCATGTCGAGCTCCGGTGACAGGCCCGCAGCCTCGAGCCCTTCACGTGCGGATAGGCGGCGGCCTTCAAAGATCACCTCGGCTTCCTCGAAGCCGCAGAGTGCGCCGGTCATATGGGCCAGAGGTGCCAGATCGCCCGAAGCACCGACCGAGCCCTGGGCGGGGATAACCGGAGACAGGCCTTTGTTCAGAAAGTCGATCAGGCGCTGGGCGATCGGAAGGGTCACACCGGAATGATCCGAACAGAAAGCATTGAGACGCAGGAACATCACCGCGCGAGTCTGGGCAATCGACAGCGGCTCACCCAGACCGGTGGCGTGGGCCAGGATCAGATTGGTCTGAAACTGCTTGATGTCCTCGACCGCGATCCGGCGGTCCTTGAAAGCCCCGACCCCGGTGTTGAAGGAATAGATCAGCGGCGCATCATCGGTCATCCAGGTGCCGTCAATCAGCGCACGTGTTTCGGTGAGGCTTGCCGCAACCTGTGCCGAGAGTTCGACCTTCTCGCCAGCTTTGGCAACAGCAGCAACCTGCTCCAAAGTGACTGTACCGCCGTCCAGAATCATAAAACTGCCTCTAACTCGGATGTGTTTGGGACCGAAGAACGGACCGGCGCAGACGATAAGCCACTTTGCGTCGAAGCGGCAACGTGTCCATGAAAGTGAGGCTCCAGATCATGAACCCGTAAAATGCGGCTGTCCTGACGATTATAATTCCTGTTCTGGCAAGGAGTCAGGAGCGGAGCGATGCTAGAGCATCGTGCCCCATGTATCCAGGATGGGCGACATGACGATGCTCCAGGAAGCGAATTACAATCGCGTTTTACGGGTTCACGACCTAACCCGCCAACGCCGGGATCAGGCCGACAAGACCGGAGGTCAGCATGCCCATGGCGATCGCAACCAGGACCATACCCATAATGCGCGTCACCACGGCCATTCCACTCTCACCGAGCCAAGCTGCGACCGGCTTCGAATAAGCAAACAGCACTCCGGTCAGAATTGAAAGCAGGATCACCGCCAAGGAGATATCGACCCGCGCCATGAGACCCGGGTGGCGTTCCGCCGCGACCAGAACCGTGGCGATGGTGCCCGGACCGGCGACAATCGGAATGGCGAGCGGCACAACGGCGATCGAGTCCCGGGTCTTGGCGTCGTCGGTTTCGGTCGCACTGGTTTTGTGGCCACTTTTGTTGAAGAGCATGTGCAAGCCGATGAGCATAACAATAATCCCACCAGCCGCACGCAGCTCGTCGACAGTGATCCCAAAAAATGTGAGCAGCAGTCCACCGGTCCAGATGACAGTCAGGAGAGTCACGGCGCAGGCCAAAGCGCATTTCCAGGCGATTTTCCGCACCTCGCCAGCGTCTCTATCTGTCGTCATCCCAACAAAAATCCCGACGTTGCCGATGGGATTCATCATTGAAAACAGCGCCGCAACGAAGGTACTGAGTGCCGCCTCGCCCATAGCTCAGCCTACTCTTTTCATTTCAGGGCCTGTTGAACGTCACGCGTTTAGTTCTCGGGCAAGGGAATGAACTCATCGTCGCCGGGCACTTTGTCAAAACGGCCGTTCTTCCAGTCGGCCTTGGCCTGTTCAAGGCGTTCGGGCGTGCTGGCCACGAAGTTCCACCAGAGGTGCCGCTTGCCATCCAGCGGCGCGCCGCCAAGCAGCATGACCCGGGTCTTTTCCCTGGCCGAGAGACCAACGTTTACCGAAGGCTCGAAGACCGCCATGGTGCCCTCCTTGATCAGGCTGCCGTCACTGAGCTGCACTTCACCCTCCGCCACGTAAAGCGCCCGCTCTTCGTAAGCGTCCGGCAGCACCAGCTCGGCATCGTCCGAGAGCTGGGCATCCAGATAGAACATCTCCGAAGGTGTCTCGACCGGGGAGCGTTTGCCGTAGGCGGCACCGGCGATCAGGCACATCCGGACACCCTCGCCTTCGATCACCGGCAGGCTGTCGGCAGGGTGATGTTGGAAGGACGGCTCACTCTCTTCATGGGACAAAGGCAGGGCGATCCAGGACTGGATTCCATTGAGGCGCCCTGCCCTGGCGCGTTCTTCCGGGGCGGTGCGTTCCGAATGCACGATGCCGCGTCCCGCCACCATCCAGTTCACCGCGCCGGGCTGGATCGCCTGTTCAACGCCCAGGGAGTCGCGGTGAAAGATCTCACCCTCGAAGAGATAGGTTACGGTGGCAAGGCCGATGTGGGGATGCGGGCGGACGTCAATGCCCTGTCCGGAGGGAAGGTCGACCGGCCCCATGTGATCGAAGAAGATGAAAGGGCCGACTGTGCGGCGGTTCCTGAAGGGAAGGACACGCCGGACATCAAACCCGCCCACGTCCTTGGCTCTTGGCTCAATGATGAGAGAAACCAGTTCACTGCTGTCCATCCCGCACTCCCGCTTCAGTCGTTACGATCAAGAAATGCAACTCCGCAGCCTGTTCGTCAATGGAGACCGAGTTGCGGGGAAAATCAGAGGCCGCTGCGCAGTTCCTGCCGCTGGCCGCCGATGACCGGCCCGACCTTGCGGCTGAACTTGGGGGAGATACCGAAAAACTCCCGGTAACTCTTGGAGAAATGCGACATGGAGGTGAAGCCGCAGATGATCGCGATTTCCGTGATCGAAAGCGACGAATAGTGCAAAAGCTGCTTGGCTTTATTGAGGCGCAAGCGCTTGTAGTAAGACGCAGGCGAGAGACCCAGGTGCCGGTTGAACAGGCGCTCCAACTGGCGCAGGCTGACGCCCACGTAAGCAGCGATCTCACGGCGATCGACCACCGTTTCGATATTGTCGCGCATGATTTCAATGGCTTTCAGCACCTTGCCGGAGTTGACCGTCGAGAGTTCCTGGCTCTGAACCTTGGAGAACTCCTCCGCCGTGCTGCGCCGGATATCGTGCATGAAAAGGCTTGAAAGACGGCTGACCTCACTGTCGCGCAGCCAGCGGCTCAGAAGCGCAATCATCAGATCCACGACCGCCAGATGGCCGCCGCAGGTGAAATTCATCTCATTGATCACGAAGAGGCGGGTCACCGCGCGTGCCTCGGGATAGCGCTGGACAAAACCGTCGAAGAGCTCCCAGTGAACGGTGCATTCCTGATCGTTCAGCACCTGCGCGGCGGCAAGCACATAGGCCCCGGTTTCGATCCCGCCGACAATGCTGCCGAAACGGGACAAGCGTCTGACATAGTTCAGAGTTTTCTTGGTTTCCGCGGCTTCCGGCTGAAAGCCGGAGCAGACCACCAGCACATCCCACTTGTCCTCGTTGGAAATGGCCTTATCGACAGCGATTTCGATCCCCGAGGAGGAGGACACTGGCGCCGAGTCCTCCGAAAGAATTTGCCAACTGCAGACCTGTTGCTCGGCGACCCGGTTGGCCGCCCGCAGGCAGTCTACGGCGGCGGCAAACGACGTCAGGGTGAACTGGGGAATCATTAAAAAACCGAATCTTATCGGCCCATCGCGTCCAGTCTCCCGTGGCTCGCGAAGCCGGCCGTTTGCATGATTACTCATTCCGCCAACTTCAAGTTGAAATTTATACGATCTTTTTCCTTTTGCGCGATTCATCTTGCGATCCAGAGAGAACGCGCATGGATTTGAACTATAGCATTCCAAAGATGAAGAAAAGGACCTTCAAAACCCGGCCTGACAACTGTTTGACACCAATTTGAAGCATTGGAGGTTCGAGGTTGCACTGCAACAAGGTAAAACGCCCGTTTTCAGCGGCTTTGCACCCGGCAGGAAAATCAAAAGTCCGGCGGTCGCATATCGCAGCGGTGCGCGCCGCAAATTGACAAAACTCTGCAGGCCCAAAGCAGAGAAGATGTCCCGTCGCGCAGGGCGCAAGCTCCAGCTGTCCAGCCGGACAGATGCCGATAACAAAATCAGCCGGGCAAACACCGGCTATTCGAATAACGACAAAGCATCTGCAGGGGATGATATAATCTCCCCAGGCCTGAAAGCTGCGCAGAAACGCACGCGAAGAAACATACACGATAGGAAGACAGAGAGATGGCGGAGTTACCAAGTACAGCGCGTGTGGTCATTATCGGCGGGGGCGCGGTCGGTTGCTCGATCCTGTACCACCTTGCCAAGATGGGCTGGAGCGACTGTCTGCTGCTGGAAAAGAACGAGCTGACCTCCGGATCTTCCTGGCACGCCGCGGGTAACTGCCCCAACTTCTCAGGCTCGCTTGCCGTGATGAAGATGCAGGCCTACTCGACCGATCTCTTCACCCGCCTGGGTGATGAGGTCGACTACCCCATGAACTATCATGTCACCGGTTCGGTCCGCCTGGCCCACAGCCAGGACCGCATGGACGAATTCCGTCACGTCACGGCCATGGCCAACCATCTGGGTCTCGAGATGGACATGGTCTCCAACGCGCAGATGAAGGAGGTCTATCCCTTCATGGAAACCCACGACATCCTGGGCGGTGTCTGGGACCCCAACGATGGCGATATCGATCCCGCGCAGCTCACACAGGCTTACGCCAAGGGCGCACGCAACCTGGGAGCAAAGGTCATCCGCTTCTGCCCGGTCAGCGGGGTACGGCGGGAAAACGACGAATGGGTCATCGAGACTGAAAAAGGCGAAGTCCGCTGCGAGTACGTGGTCAATGCCGCCGGCTACCGGGCCCAGGAAGTCGGCCGCATGTTCGGCCGGGAAGTGCCCTGCGCGACCATGGCCCATCAGTACCTGATCACCGAGGAGATTCCCGAGCTGGAAGCGCACGGCAAACTGCTGCCGCTCCTGCGTGATCCCGATAGCTCCTATTACCTGCGCCAGGAAAAGAACGGCCTGTTGCTCGGTCCCTATGAAGAGCAGGCGACGCCGCACTGGATCACCAAGAACGACCCCATGCCCGAGGATTTCTCGTTCCAGCTCTATCCGGACGATCTGGAGCGGCTGGAGTGGTACATCGAGGACGCCTGCGCCCGTGTTCCCCTCCTAGGCACCGCCGGTGTGACTCGCGTCGTGAACGGCCCGATCCCCTACGCACCGGACGGCAATCCCCTCATCGGCCCCATGCCCGGCGTCCCCAACGCCTTCGAGGCCTGCGTCTTCACCTTCGGTATCGTGCAGTCCGGCGGCGCCGGTAAGGTCTGCGCCGAGTGGATCGTCGAAGGCGAAACCGACGGCGACATGTGGGCCGTGGACCCGCGCCGCTTCACCAGCTACGCAACCCATGAGTACTGCGTCGAGAAAGCGAAGGAAATCTACGCCCACGAGTACGCGATCCACTTCCCGGCGCAGGAGTGGCCGGCCGGTCGTCAGGCCCGCACCTCCCCGCTCTACGAAAAGCTGAAGGCCAAGGGCGCTATGTTCGGCGCGGCGGCAGGCTGGGAGCGCCCGGTCTGGTTCCCGCGTCCGGGCAAGGACGAGGCGGTGCAGAAGGCCAGCTACCATCACACCAATTGGTTCGACGCGGTGCGCGAAGAGTGTCTCGCTATCCGTGACCGGGTCGGCCTCATGGACCTCTGCGGCTTCTCACGCTTTGAGGTTTCCGGCGAAGGGGCTGCGGAATGGCTGCGCGGCATGGTCACCGGCGCACTGCCAAAGGCGGGACGGATCGGCCTGATCTACTTCGCGACCGAAAAGGGCAAGATCCTGACCGAGATGACGATCACCCGTTTCTCAGAGGATCACTTCCTGCTGATCACGGCCGCTGCCGCCGAATGGCACGACCGGGATTGGCTGGAACAGCACATTCCCGCCGGATCGCCCATTACCATCGAAAACAAGACCGGAAGCTGGACTTCGCTGGTGGTCGCGGGTCCGAAATCGCGCGATCTGCTGTCTTCGGTCTGCAACAAGGATTTCTCCAACGCGGCCTTCCCCTGGCTAACCCATCAGCCGATCGAAATCGGCATGGCGCGTGGCTTTGCCGTGCGGGTCTCCTACCTTGGCGAACTCGGCTGGGAGCTTCATCTGCCGATCGAGCATGTCCTGGGCATCTACGACAAGCTCTGGGCCGCCGGCGAGCAGTACGGGATCATCGACTACGGCATGTACGCCATGGAATCCATGCGTCTGGAGAAGTGCTACCGCGCCTGGAAGCACGATCTGACCAACGACTACTCCATGTTCGAAGGTGGCCTCGACCGCTTTATCAGACTCGACAAACCGACCCCCTTCATCGGACAGGAGGCCCTTCGCAAGGAGAAGGAAGCGGGCGTCAAGCAGACCTTCGCACCTTTGCTGCTCGAGGATGGCTCGGCCGATGCCATGTACCTCTCGACCGTCTGGAAAGACGACAAGCGCATCGGTTTCGTGACCTCCGGCGGCTACGGGCACCGGATCGAAAAATCGATTGCCCTGACCACGATCGACACCGACTGCGCAGCGGAAGGGACCGAGGTGGAGGTTGAGGTTCTGGGCGAACGGCGCAAGGCCGTTGTCGCGCGCGAACCGCTCTACGATCCGGAGAACGAACGCCTGCGCGCTTAGTTCAGAGAGTCAGAAAAAGCGTCACTTTCCCGAAACCAGGAGTCCGCCGTCATGACGCAGGTTCAAAGAGAACGCAAAGGCCGCCGTGCCGGCGGACGGGATGCCCGCAAGGCCCTTCGGGCTGCCCCACTCGCTGATGACATCAACCCGATCCGCGCCGGATTGGAGGGCGGCACCTTCAAACCGCTGGACGACACATCGATCCAGAAGATCCATCAGGCTGTCCTGAAGATCCTGGCGGAAATCGGTCTGGCCGATGCCCCGGAATCAGGGATCGAAATCATGACCGCCGCGGGAGCTACGCTCGGTGACGACGGACGCCTGCGCTTCTCGGCCGCGCTGGTCGAAGATACCCTCGCAAAGGCCAACCGGAACGTCACGCTGCACGGCCAGGACGAAAAACATGATATTCACCCTGGGGGCAAGCGCGTTCATTTCGGGACTGCGGGCGCAGCCGTGCATCTGGTCGATGTGGAAAACCGGGAGTACCGGGAATCCAGCCTGCGGGATCTCTACGATGCTGGCCGGATCGTAGAAACGCTCGACAACGTCCATTTCTTTCAGCGGCCTATGGTCGCCCGAGACATGGAGGATCCGGCCGACCTGGATCTCAACACTGTCTATGCGGCGGTCAGCAGCACGCAGAAGCATATCGGGACCAGTTTTACCACCGCTGAAAACGCCCAGCAATCCATTGATATGCTGCAGATGATCGCAGGCGGTGAAGACAAATGGCGGGCACGGCCCTTTGTCTTGAACAGCAATTGCTTCGTGGTGCCGCCGCTCAAGTTCGCGACCGAATCCTGTCAGGTGATGGAGGTCTGCATCCGGGGCGGCATGCCGGTTCTGCTGCTTTCCGCCGGTCAGGCCGGAGCCACCGCCCCTGCCGCGATTGCGGGCACCGTGACCCAGGCGACTGCTGAATGCATTGCCGGACTTATCTACGTCAACGCTATGAAGCCCGGACATCCTGCGATCTTTGGGACCTGGCCTTTCGTCTCGGATCTGCGCACCGGCGCCATGTCCGGCGGTTCAGGTGAGCAGGCTCTGCTGAGCGCCGCCTGCGCCCAGATGCACCATTTCTACGGCCTGCCCGGCGGATCGGCGGCGGGCATGGCGGACGCCAAACTGCCGGACCCGCAGTCGGGCTACGAAAAGGGTATCACCAATGTCATGGCCGGCCTCTCCGGCCTGAACATGGTCTACGAATCCGTGGGTATGCACGGCTCTCTCCTAGGGTTCTGCATGGAGAGCCTGATCATCGACAACGACATGATCGGCCAGTGCCTGCGCTGCGTCCGCGGTATCGAGGTCACCGACGAATCCATCTCGGTCGAAACCATGCGCCAGGTCTGCCTGGAAGGCCCGGGGCACTATCTGGGCCACGCGCAGACGCTCGAACTCATGCAGACCGAATATGTTTACCCGGCGCTGGGTGACCGCACCTCGCCCAAGGAGTGGGAAGAGCTGGGCAAGCCCGACCTGATCCGCAAAGCCATCGAGGAAAAGCGCCGCATTCTCGGGAATCTCTTCCCCGATCACATCTCCGAAGATCTCGATCGGCAGATTCGGGAAACCTTCGACATCAAGCTGCCGCGCGAGGTCATGCGAAAAGCCTAAGGCGCGGTCTTCGACGCGACACAATGGGACCCTGCTTGTAAAAAGTGATTGCGGCAGCGGGAGAACACGCCATTCTTGCCGCAGTTTTGCAGATCCAGGGTCCCCAGTGCCATGATTGTCGTTGCCGGCGAAAGCCTGATCGATTTCGTCCACCGTCCCCAAGCCTCCGCCGAGGGTGGGAGCGGACCGCTTTATGAAGCCTGTCCCGGCGGCTCTCCCTACAACTGTGCGGTCGCACTTGGGCGCTTGCAAATCGACGTCGGCTTTCTCTGTCCGCTGTCTGACGATTCTCTCGGCGCTCTGCTCATGGCGCGTCTGGAGGACTCGGGCGTAAAAGCGCTGATGTCTGACCTGGTGCAGGCCCCCACGTCTCTCGCAGTTGTCTCACTCGACCCGGAAGGCAGCCCGAGCTACAGCTTTTACCGGCAGGACACGGCGGACCGTCAGCTGGAACCCGCGGCGGTAACGGCGGCGCTGCCGGATCAGGTCGAAGCCTTTCAGATCGGCTCGCTGGCCCTGATCGAAAAGCAGGATACCCTCTCCTGGGCGACCGCCATGGACGCTGCCATCGCCCGCGGGGCCGTCGTGTCGCTCGACCCCAACGTCAGGATGCGCCTGATCTCCGATGACACGGATTACCGCGCACGGCTAATGGCCATGCTGCATCTGGCAGATATGATCAAGGCCAGCGACGAAGACCTCGACTACTTCTACCCTGGCCTCGCGCCCGAAGACGCCATACGCCGCGCCATGAGCGAGCATGCAATTTCCCTCGCAGTTCTGACCCGCGGCAAGGAAGGAGCGACGGCTTACACGGCATCGGGTTTGTCGGTCGCCCGGCCCGCGAAATCCTTCACCGGAGACGACGAGGAAAAAGGCGACAGCATCGGGGCCGGCGATTCCTTTCAAGCCGGTCTGCTAGCCTGGCTGAAAGACAACGAAAAGCTGACTCAAGCAGGCCTCGCTGCCTTGAGCGAAGACGACCTCGCCCAGATGCTCGACTTCGCCGGCACCATCGCCGGACTCAACTGCGCCGAGACCGGCTGCAACCCGCCGACGCGGGAACAGGTTCAAGAGCTTGCGCAAGAAGAAACCCCGTAGGCTGTTCGACCATGAGGTTTGAGTGAATCTTCTAACCTCGGGCCGCAGCGTCGAACTCGGCAACCGCTTTGGCCGCGAGGTCGCTCTCCAGCAGCCCCACCGCGACCGGCGGCGGCAAGGTAAAACAGCGATGCCCTTGTCCCGTCAGATGCACCACCTGCTCGACGCTGCGCAGGCTCGCCAGCAGCAATTGCGTATCCGCTCCGGCAGCGGCTTGCATCAGAGACAGGATCGCATCGGCTTCTTCACCGGCCTCCTGCAGGCGCGCGTAATAGGGTGCGGCATAAGCAGCACCGAAGGCAGCCGCAGCGATCACCTGCCCCGGCGCATAGATGGCCGTCATGGTCACCCGGGTTTCGCGCCGTTCGAGACGAAGTTTGCGTGCAGAGCTGAAGCCCGCCGGGGTCGCCGGTAACTTCACCACGACCTCGGGCCCCAGGTCCGCCAAACACAGAGCCATGTCGGACAGAGCTTCGGCTGTCTCGCCCCAGGACTGAATCTGGATTTCCGGAAAACCTTCCCCGATCGCCGTCCGCCGAAGTTCTGAGACCGTGCCGAGACTGCAGCTCAGACCGGCACGCTGAAGCAGCAGCGGATTGGTGGTTACGCCGGAATAGATGCCGCGGGGTGCCAGCTTTTGCCAAACGCTCCGCTCGGCGGTGTCGATCAAAAGCTTCATAGGCGGTGACAACCTGTTTGAGGGGGACGGACGATGATGACGGCAGACCCTAAACCGGCAATTTCCCGTCCGCAACGGCGAAGCGGATTATCCCGCAGACTCCGGCCGTCGCGCGGCCGTGGCGTCCACGCGGACAAATGCCCAGGCCGCCGCCAGACCGACCGCCGCGAAGGGGAGCGTGCCGGCGAAGATCCAGAAACCGACGGATCTTGCGATCTCCGGGACCGTGTCGTCGGCAAAGCCCGCCGCATTGGCGAGGATCCCGACGTAGGCGGCCCCGACCGCGTAGCCCAGGCGCTGAATCGTCGGCATGGCCGATGCGATCCGGTCTTTGTCATCTTCGGCCGCGATCGCCGTCGCGCGGCGCAGAATGAAGGTCCAGGCCATACCAAAGCCTGCGCCTTCAATAACGGCGATAACGGCAATCAGGGGCAAGGGACCGTTGGGGATGGCATAGAGAAAACCGACGATGCTGATGGTCAGAACGATCATACCGGTCATGATCAGCCAGCGGTCACGCCGCTCCGGCGCCCCCGAAGTGACGACGGCGGCAACCGTCCAACTGATCGCCGAGAGCGCTAGAATATATCCGGCGACCAACGCAGAGGTATCAAAAAGGGTGACCATCAGCACCGGTCCGTAAGCGCTGATCGCAATGGTCGAAGCCGTAAAGCAGAAGATCATCAGCAGGGCCGCGCCGACCCCATGGCGGGGATCAAGCGGGCGCAACGGCAAGAGGCGATTGGCGTGACGGCGGCTATCCATGCGCAGAAACATCGCCAGGATCGCGATGCCCAAAATCACCAGCAGCGGTGAACGGATGGGTGAAACCTCGATCCCAGCGGCGGCAATGCAGACAACACCGGAAGAGAGAACCAATAGGCGCAAGACCGGAATCCGCCCTTCGTGATTTTCCTCTCCCCGTGCCTGATCCCGCAGGCCCAGGAATATCCAGATCGACAACGCCAAGGCCTGGATCGCGAAAAACCAGAAACCGCCGCGCCAGATGCCGAGTTCCGCGAAGACACCACCGACCAAAGGGCCGCTGAAAGCCGAAGCACCCCAGAGGATCGAGAGAACCGCCATGACCCGGGGCATATGCTCGCGGGGGAAGAGCCGGTTGATCGCCACAAAGGCCAGGGCCATCAGGCCGCCGCCGCCCAGTCCCTGAAACAGGCGTCCCGCCAGCATGACCGGCATATCGGGCGCGAGGGCGCTGATGATACAGCCCGCACCATAGAGCAATGCCGCGAGCGTCATGACCCTCTGCAATCCGTAGCGCAGGCTTAAGAGAGCACTTGCCGCCCCGGCCGCGATCGAGCCGATTTCATAGAGCGCGATGGTCCAGGCCACCAACGCGGCCCCGCCAATGTCGGCCAGAATGCTTGGGATGAGCGTGGCGACCATCAGGGCATCGGCGGCATGCAGCCAGACGCCGGTGCAGATCAGCGCGAGCCGGGCGAAGTATCCCGAGCGCAGAAGATCTCCCCAGCCCAAAACCGCCTGCTCAGCTTTGCTCATTTCATCGCCCTAGATCGGAAATTGATATTCGACGACGGTATTTATAAAGTTTTTTCTTTCATAATTCAAATTCCAATATCGCCGGGCGACGATCTGGTGCGAAACAGAGCCGGGTCCAGTGAGCGCACGCGGCTCAGCGCACCTTGTGCCGCTCGGAAAGCCAGATACCGCCCAGGACGAGGAGCAGCGCGACCGCGTGATAGAGATAGAAGACTTCGGATAGGATCACGACGGCCAGCCCAGCCGCGAAGACCGGCACCAGATTGACGAAGATCCCCGCCCTGCCCGGCCCGATCAGCTCTACGCCCCGCATGAAAAAGATCTGAGCGATGAAGGAGGGAAAAAGTGCAATATAGAGCCCAATGGCCCAGCCTTTTGGTGTTGGCCAGATAACGGTTCCTGCGAAAACTTCATAAAGCGCCAACGGTAAGGTCGTAACGCAGGCAACCAGGGACATGACCGTGAAAAAGACGAGCCCGGAAACCTTCGGCCGGTTCGGCAGCGCTGACGCGTAAGCGGAATAAAACAGACAGGCGATCATCATGGTCACGTCGCCGGGATTGAAGGCCAGAGTCGTGAGGCGTGAAATGTCGCCAGCCGTCGCCACCACCATCACACCCAGGATCGTAATCACGGCCCCCACGACCTGCAGCAGGCCGACGCGCGTGCGGTGCAGGGCGAATGCGCCCAGAAAGACCAGCACGGGAATCGAACCCTGAAGGATGCCGATGTTCACCGCCGTGGTGTCGTGCGACGCGACATAGAAGAGAGAGTTGAAGCCGGTGAAACCGCACAGGGCCATTCCGGTGATCCAGAGCAAGCGCGGCCGCACCCCCGGCCACTCGGCGATCACCCGCCGCCCCGCCGTCACCCAGAGAAAGCTGCAGACCAACAGCCAGCGGAGAAAGGTCAGCATCAGCGGCGAGACCTCCCCCACCACCAGCTGTCCCGCCACGGCGTTGCCGCCCCAGAACAGCATGGTCAGGGTGAGAAGAAGGTAAGGCCGGTTGAAAAGGCTCTGCCCCAGGGCTTTGGCCTGCAAAAACATCCGCTGCGTTTTCCCGTGATCTGCGCGCGGAGGCCGTCCGCGAGGCTATGCCATGTCACAGATGCGAGTTGGCGGTCAAGCGCTGACCCGTCGGGTCAGCTATGCGTGAGCATGAACAATGCAGACAGTCTTGCAACGATATATCACTTGAGATTGCCCTCCATTACTGTCCAAATTCAGAAACAACAGCCTCACGTCAAGGGCAGGATAGATGGAGATCAAGTCAGTAGATCTGCTTGAGGGAGGACAGGCCCTCGCAATCACCTGGTCAAACCGCGAGACCGCACGGTTCCACGCGATCTGGCTGCGCGACAACGCCCTCGATCCCGAGACGCGTTCCCCAAGCAACGGGCAGCGTCTGGTCACGCTGCTGGACTACCCTGAAGACTCGCGGATTGAATCGGTGCAGACGGATGGGCGGTCCCTCACGATTCACTTCCTGCCAGACGGCAAGGACGTCAGCTTTCCGGCTCAATGGCTGGTGGAACACAGCTACGACCGAGTTGAGAAGCGTCCGACAGGTTGGACCGGTGAGGTCATCTCCCGATGGGGTTCGGATCTTGCGTCGGCGATTCCGCGTGTCGACTTTACCGCCGCCAAAAACGACCGCCGGGCCCTGGCCGGTTGGCTGAGCGCCGTCCGGCGTTACGGCTTCGCGGTTATGACGGGACTGAAACCGGAAAGCGGCGCGTTGTTGGAGGTCGTCGCCCTCTTCGGTTATGTGCGCGAAACCAACTACGGACGCTGGTTCGAGGTCCGTTCCGAGGTCAATCCGGTCATCTGGCCTACACGGGACTGGGCCTGCAGGCCCACAGCGATAATCCCTACCGCGATCCCGTACCGACCCTGCAGCTTCTGGCCTGCCTGGAGAATTCCGCGCAGGGCGGGGACTCCAAGGTGGTCGACGGCTTCAAGGCGCTCGAAATCCTTCAGAAAGAAGCGCCGGAGCATTTCGACCTGCTCGCCCGCTATCCGGCGCGTTTCGAATACGCCGGATCGGACGGCGTTCGGCTGAGGTCGAAACGCCCCATGGTCGAGCTGGGACCGGATGGGGAGTTACTGGGCCTGCGTTTCAACAACCGCTCCGCCGCGCCCATTACCGACATCCCTTTCGACGAGATGGCCGGCTATTACACGGCCTACCGGCATCTGGCGGAGATCATCGAGCGGCCCGAGAGCGAAGTCACCTTCAAGATGGCACCGGGCGATCTCTTCATTGTCGACAACACCCGCGTGCTTCACGCCAGAAAGGCTTTTTCGGGCAGTGGATCGCGCTGGCTTCAGGGCTGTTACGCGGATAAAGACGGCCTGCTCTCCACCCTCGCCGCCATCGAGGAAGAGCTGCCGGAGGCTGCGGAATGACCTCGACCGAGAAACGACTCTCGCCCGACACGATCGTAAACTTCATCGGCGATATCTTTAACCGCCGGGGCGCGGAGTCCTATCTGGGCGAGCCGGTCACCATGTCCCAGCATATGCTGCAGGGCGCCTTTAGGGCCGAGCAGTCGGGCGCCTCCGACGAATTGATCGCCGCAGCCCTGCTGCACGACGTCGGGCACTACACCAGTGAGTTCCCGGAGGACGCCCTGGAGAAAGGCGTGAACAACTATCACGACTCAGCGGGTGCCGCCGTGCTTGCCCCCTTCTTTCCGAAGCTCGTGGTCGACTGCGTCCGCTATCACGTCGCCGCGAAACGCTATCTCTGTGCCACGGACCCCAGTTACTTCAACCGCCTGTCCGAAGCCTCGGTTAACAGCCTGAAGCTCCAGGGCGGTCCCATGTCAGCCGACGAGGTGGCCGCCTTTCGGAGCAACCCCAATTTAGATGATATTCTGCAGGTGCGTTTCTGGGACGAAGACGGCAAAGACCCGGACCTGGAAACACCGCCCTTCGAGCACTACGCCCCGGTTCTGCAGCGGGTCGTCGAGCGCTTCTCTGCCGGACAAGGCTAAGAAGCTTTACCCTGCCCCTACATGAAGTCGCGGGCGATCTTATCGCTCCACTCCCGCTCGAACACGAGGTCTTCACCTTCATAGGCCTCAAGCTCGGCGGTGAGATGGAAGTGCGTGCTATCCACGGTAAGGCGGGTCGTGGTTTCGGTGCGGGTGGTCCAGTCGCCCCGGCTGCGCCTGGCAGTCATATGCGCTTCGCCTGTTACGCTCAGGGGATCCTCCGGCTGGATCGACCAGCACTCCCGCCGGACCTCCTGCGAGACCATGCCGTGTTCAGGATGCACGTTGGCCCCGGTATCATCGAGAATGAGATAATGCGTGACGCCCGCACTCAGGTCGCGCTCGACCCAGCGGCGGGTTTCGCCGGGCTCCAGATTCGGGTACTTCGGCAGAGGGTCCGGGTCGGCAGGTTCGGGCATCTCGGCAGGTTTGGCGGCCTGCAGGAGCGGCAGCGTGAAGCGGCTGTCCGCGCCGGTCACGAGCTGCGCGGTCACGTGACTGGGCGGCGGCAAAATCAGCGGCCAATAGGCGGTCGAGATCGCGAGCCTGATGCGGTGCCCCGCGCGGAAGCGGTGACCGGCCTCGTCCAGGAACACCTCGACCTCTTCGAAACTGCCCGGTGTCATGGCCTTTGGTGCGGCATTGCCGCCGCGATGGGCAAGATTGAGCACACCCAGGCTCACGCGCTGCGCCATACCGTCCGGATGCACATCGATAAGTCGCACCGCGAGGTTACCAAGCGGCGCGTCGATGGCGAGCTTCACCTTGAGGCTCGGCCGTCCGAGAATCTCGAGGGCTTCGGCAAGGACTTCCGTTTCAAAAACGAGAGACAAAGCATCGTCGCCCCGCTGATCGCCGGGCAGGTCAGCGCCGGGCGCCAGGGTGAAGTACTCCCCCGAGGCGGTCCCGCAGTCCTGAGGCGAGGCGACAGTTGCCGTGCCGCTCTCGCCCGGCGTGTCGCTCAGGCGACCGTCGCGGGTCAGATGCAGTGTGCGATCGAAAACATCAGGCGAGGGCCAGCTTGCCATAGCGACCCAGCGGCCCGGGTCGCTCCCGCGCCAGATCGAAGGACGAACGCCTTCGGTCACGTAGGCGCGGTAGGCCGGTAGATCCTCCGCGTCGTTTTCGACTCCCTTGAGCCAACGGTCCCACCAGCGGATCGCCTCGGCATGAAAATCCAGACGCGGTTTCGGCCAGGCAAAATGCGGATACTTGTGAATCCAGGGCCCGTTGATCGCCTTCACCGGCGCTTTCAGATGGGCCGCCGCGGTCGGCGGCGCGTTGCGGTAACCGTCGCCCCAACCGGCAATGATCAGAACCGCCGCCTCGAGTGCACCGTAGTCCTCGCAGATCGAACCGTGACGCCAATAGTCATCGCGCCGCTGGTGCGCCAGCCAGGTCGTCAGGGGATAGTCGATCGTCTCCAGGCGCCTGAGCCACTTTGCACGCCAGTCCCGACCGACGATCTCGGGATCGGGCGGCCGAGAGGAATAGCACAGCATATTGGTCGCCCAATAAAAGTTGGCGGAGAGCAGGCAGCCGTTTTTATAATGGATGTCGTCATTGAAGCGGTCGACGGTGGAGCTCAGGGAGATGACAGCCTTGAGCGCCGGCGGTCGCAGCGCCGCCACCTGCAGGGAATTGAACCCACCCCAGGAAATCCCCATCATGCCCACGGAACCGCTGCACCAGTCCTGCGCGGCGAGCCACGCGATGACTTCGACCGCATCCCCCAATTCCAGCGGTGAGTATTCATCTTCGATGGCCCCGTCGGAATCGCCGCTGCCGCGCATATCGACCCGGACACCGGCATAACCGGCCCCGGCAAAAACAGGATAGGTACTCTCGTCCCGGGGCGCGGTCCCGTCGCGGCGTCGGTAAGGCAGATGCTCAAGAATGGCCGGAACCGGGTCCTGTTCCGCCCCCTCCGGCATCCAGATACGCGCCGCAAGGCGCGTCCCGTCGCTCAGGGGAATCCATGCTTCCTCAATCACGTGAAAAGACCGTTTCGACATCGCCCTGTTCCTGCCCGCGTGGTGTGTTATGTGAGAAAGCTCGGGTGCTTCATGGTCTCCGCCGGCGCAACGCCAAGCCTCGCCAGGACCGTCGGCGCGATCTGAAGCTGATCCAGGACGACACCTGCATCGGGACGCGCAGCCTCTCCGAAATAGTAGAAGGCCACTTCGCGCATTTCGTCCGTAGTGCCACCGTGATGCCCGCGCTGCGACTGACCGTGATCCGAGGTGATCATGATCTCGTAGCCCTGCTCGAGCCAGCGCGGAAGACTGTTCCCGAGCACGCCGTCCAGGACATAGACCACATGGTCCATCTCAGCGGAGTCCGGGCCATGGCGATGCCCCGTGGAATCCACGGTGCAGGTGTGAAGCAGCAGATAGTCCGGTTGATGACGGTCGATCATGATCGCCGCCTGGGCAAAGAGATCCGCTTCGGCTGGCACCGCCAGATTGCCCTTGGTCTCGCCACGCATGGTGTAGAAACGCCCGTGCTGGATCGGCAGTTCCTCGTCGTCGACTTCCAGATCCCGGTAGATCTCGAAGGGCGCGCGCTGAAAGTAGCTGGAGAAGAGAGAATGCGCCGCCGCCGCCGTGGTTCGCCCCGCCTTGCGGGCTTCGGAGAAGATGTCCCCCACACCGACCTTCGTCTCTTTGTAATTGTCGATGATGCCGTGTTCCTGCGGGGTCACCCCGCTATGGATCGAAGCATAGCAGGGTCCGGAAACCGACGGCAGGACCGATCGCATTTTCCAGACCGCAGCATCGCCTTTTTCGACCCAGCCCTCGACGTTGCCGAGCAGCGTGCGCGCTGTCTTCCAGCTCATTCCGTCCAGAATAATCAGGACGACCTTTCGACTCATAGAGTCTCTCCATAAAGCGTCCGGTCCTATGCAAAAACCCGCCAGGACCTCGAAACCAGGCGCAGAGTGCAGGTGATTTCAAATCCCGGCAAGACGCATTCTTACAAAAGACTAATCACGGCTTCAGCCTGTCTCATGAGCCGGTGAAAAGCCGGCCCGGATCGTCGGCACCGCACGGCCTTGTTATCGCCGTTCCGGCCTTTGCCGTTGACAGCTTTGCTCGTCAGGTTATTATTTTCCCAAGAAAATAATACCATCTGTTTCCTCTAACAGATGAGAAAAACCGCGTCGCCTGTCACTTCATGCCAGCGAATTCCGGCCCACGAAATCTACAGGAATTCGAGAACTTTCCGGCCGATAACGCTCATCCGGATCAACAAGTGACCAAAGGCGGCTGGACAGTGGAGATACAGCTTTGGCCCAGGATCACGACCACCGTCACGACCACCATCACAACGCGCCCCCTTCGGACACGGCGATGCGTGTCAAAGCGCTTGAAACCCTGTTGAGCGAGAAGGGTCTCGTCGACTCCTCGGCCATCGACGCCGTAATCGAACTCTACGAAACCAAAATCGGTCCGCGAAACGGCGCGGCGGTCGTCGCGCGCGCCTGGTGCGACCCCGACTATAAAGCGCGGCTTCTGAAAAACGGCAGCGAAGCGATTGCCGAACTGGGATTCCAGGGCGTCCAGGGCGAGGACATGTTGGTGGTCGAGAACACCGACAGCGTCCACAACATCGTCGTCTGCACACTTTGCTCCTGCTACCCCTGGCCAACTCTCGGACTGCCGCCGGTCTGGTATAAGAGCGCGCCCTACCGCTCAAAGGTCGTCCGGGATCCACGCGGCGTCCTGGAGGAGTTCGGCGTTGAACTGCCGGAGTCCGTAGAGATCAGGGTCTGGGATAGCAACGCAGAGCTCAGGTACCTGGTTCTGCCTCAGCGTCCCGCCGGAACCGATGAAATGACAGAAGATCAGCTCGCCGAACTGGTTACGCGGGATTCGATGATCGGAACGGGATTGGTCGAAGCCCCCACCTCCTAAGCCCGGTGCCATCAAATTCTCACAGGAGCGAGACATGAACGGAATCCATGACCTTGGCGGCATGCACGGCCTGGGACCGATCGACCGGGAAGCGGGCGAGCCCTACTTTCATGAGGAATGGGAAGGGCGCGTCTTTGGATTGTTCTTCGCCAGCTTCGCGCAAGGGCACTTCAACGTCGATCAGTTCCGCCATGCCATTGAGCGAATGGAACCGGCGGAATACCTGCAGAGCTCATACTACGAGCATTGGCTGCACGCCTTTGAGACTCTCCTGCAGGAAAAAGGCATCATCAGCCCGGAAGAACTCGACCGGAAGCAGGCGGAGCTCAGCCAGATGGGAGATCAATGATGCCTCTCCTCACACGCGATATCGTCGGCGGGCTGGTGGCGGGCGGCGCCTCCTGCCGGATGGACGCGGACGTGGTCCCGAAATTCAAGGCCGGCGATAAGGTCGTCACTCGCAATATCAACCCGGCAAGCCACACGCGCCTGCCGCGCTACGTGCGCGGGAAACGAGGCACGATCACGCACGATCACGGCATCTTCGCTTTCCCCGATACCTCTGCCGACAGCGGAACCCACAGCGACCCGCAACATGTTTATAGCGTGCGTTTCGAAGGTGAGGAGCTGTGGGGCAAGGACGCAAATGCGAATGCCTGCCTCTATATCGATATGTTCGACAGCTACCTGGAGCCTGCAGAGTCATGACCGAGATGCCCGAATTGCCCTGGAATACCTCCGAAGGCCCCGTCTTCAAGGCTCCCTGGGAAGCGGCTGCCTTCGCCATGACCGTTCGGCTGCACGAGGAAAAGCACTTCACCTGGACGGAATGGGCGGATCACCTCGCCGCAGAGATCGCCGGCGCCCGGGAGCGCGGAGAACCGGATCTGGGCGACACCTATTACGAACACTGGCTGAGTGCGTTGGAAAAAATCGTCGTCGGCAAGGGACTGGCTTCCCACGCCGAGCTTGGTCAACTCAAACAGGATTGGATTGACTCGACACTCGCGACACCGCACGGACAACCTATCGAACTCAAACGCAGTTCATAATCCGAAGGCGGCGGGCCGCACGCGGCCAGCCAACTGACCAGGCTACAATTGACCAGGCTGCAATTGACTTGGGGGCAGGAGCGCATCACCCTCGTCCCTTCAGACGCCATTGCCGGGATGCGCAGATGACACGACGGGACCCCCTCTATGCACCAAGGATCGACGAAGAGACCTGGGTTTTCATAGATCGGACAAATGCATTTTATCCCCCGGATACGATCGACGCGAGCATAAGCCGGCAGCGCGCGATCTACGACGAAATGTGCTCGGCCTTCAGACAGCCCAGGCCCTCAGGCATCACGGTTCGGGATGACAGGGTCAAAGGTAACGGCGGCGATATTCCGATCCGCCGATACCGACCTGACGGGTCTGCCCAAGCTTCTGCCACTGTTGTTTACTATCACGGCGGCGGCTTTGTCGTAGGCGGCCTGGACAGCCATGACGACATCTGCGCCGAGATCGCGGCGGAAACAGGCTTTTCCGTCGTCGCAGTGGATTACCGGCTTTGCCCGGAAAACCCTCATCCCGCATCCTATGAGGACGCACGCGCCGCCTGCGAAGCTCTCGCCGCCGAGGGCAGGGAAATCATTCTCTGCGGTGACTCGGCAGGGGGCAATCTGGCCGCCGCTGTTTGCCTCGCACTGCGCGGCGAACCCGCTGCGCCGGTCGGACAGCTTCTGATATACCCTGGTCTCGGCGGAGAAATCCTTGGGCTGCCGTCCTATCGGGAAGAAGCGCACGCGCCCCTGCTCACGACACGGGACGTAATGTTTTACGAAAACGTCCGGGTCGAGGGCGAGGTGCCTAGAAATGACCCGACCTATGCGCCTTTATCGGCAAGGGACCTCACAGGCGTCGCCCCCTGCGTGATCCAGACAGCGGACTGCGACCCCCTGCGCGACGACGGCGCAACCTACGTCAAGCGCTTGCAAGACGCAGGGGTCGAAGCCGAGTGGATCAATGAGCCGGGACTGGTGCACGGTTACCTGCGCGCCAGAACGACAAGTACGCGCGCGAAGCACAGCTTCGCGCGTATCTGTAACGCCCTTCGCAGGCTTGGAAAAGCCACCTGACGTTAATTGCCGGCGGCCTCCATCTTCCGTTCGACCAGAGCCTTCTCGAGCCAGCCAAGCTCCATCTCGGGAACCGACTTCAACAGCAAATCCGTGTAGTCGTCGAAAGGCGGTGACAGAACCTGGCTCTTGGGACCGAAGCGGACCAGCCGCCCCTGATACATCACCGCAATCGAATCCGCGATGGCCCGGACGGTGGCAATATCATGGGTGATGAAGAGATAGGAAACATCCGTCTCCTTCTGCAGGTTCATCAGCAGCTTCAGAATATCCTCGGCGACCAGCGGATCGAGAGCCGAGGTCGGTTCATCGCAGATGATCAGCTTCGGATCCGCCGCCAGGGAGCGGGCGATACAGACGCGCTGTTTCTGACCGCCCGAGAGTTCCGCCGGATAGCGGTCGATAAAGGACTCACCCATTTCGATCTGATCCAGCAGCTCGATCACCCGCTTTTCCTTCTCACGCCCGCGCAGGCCGAAATAGAAACTCAGCGGGCGGCCGATAATATCCCGCACGGTATGCCGCGGGTTCATGGCGACATCGGCCATCTGATAGATCATCTGCAGCGCACGCAGGTCCTCTCGGGGCCGGTCCGCCAGCTTTGGCGCCAGATCCCGGCCATCGAAGGTCACCCGTCCGTTGCGCTGGGGCAGCAGACCGGTGATCACACGCGCGGTGGTCGACTTGCCCGAGCCGGACTCGCCGACCACCGCCAATGTCTGGCCCTTGGGCAGGTGAAAGGAAACATCGAAAAGGACCTGCAGGGAATTGCCGTAAGCCGCATCGATGTTCTCAATGGTCAGCAGCGGCTTTGTCTGATCCTCCGCCTCCGGCTTGATGTTGGAGCGCACCGAGACCAGCTCGCGGGTGTAGTCTTCTTGCGGCGTCTCGATGATCTGCGCCACCGGTCCGTATTCCACGGTCTTACCGTGGCGCAGCACCATGATGTCGTCGGAGACCTGCGCCACCACGGCAAGGTCATGGGTGATGTAGAGCGCTGCCGTTCCGGTCTCCTCAATGGCATGTTTGATCGCGGCCAGCACGTCGATCTGGGTGGTCACGTCCAGGGCCGTTGTCGGTTCGTCGAAAACGATGAGATCGGGCTGCGAACAGAGCGCCATAGCGGTCATGGCGCGCTGGAGCTGCCCGCCGGAGACCTGGTGTGGATAGCGCTGACCGAATTCCTTCGGATTTGGGAGTCCCAGAATCTCAAAGAGATGATCCGCCCGCTCCATGGCCTCGGCCCGGCTCGAAACGCCGTGCAGCACCGTCGCCTCGACGATCTGATCACCGAGTCGATGGGCCGGATTAAAGGCCGCCGCCGCGGACTGAGCCACATAGCAGATCTTCGATCCGCGGAGATCCCGCACCCGCGCCTTGGAAGCGGCAAGGATATCCTCGCCGTTAAAAAGCGCTGTGCCTCCGGTGATCCGGCATCCACCCCGGCCATAAGCCATCGAAGCCAACCCGATAGTCGACTTGCCGGCGCCGGACTCGCCGATCAGGCCAAGCACTTTGCCCTTCTCAAGCGTGAAGGACACACCGTGCACGATCACGATGTCCTTGGGCGTCTCGCCCGGCGGATAGACCGTGGCTTCGATGCGCAGATCCTTGACGTCGAGTAGTTTATCAGACGTTGCACTATCAGACATCACCACGCCCTCCCTTCAAGCTGGCGGTTCGGTTCAGCAGCCAGTCCACGATCAGATTGACGCAGATCGCCAGTGCCGCGATGGCACCACCAGGGATCAGCGCGGCGGGCACGCCGAAGATGATGCCGTCCTTATTGTCCTTCACCATGCCGCCCCAGTCCGCTTCCGGCGGCTGAATCCCCAGACCGAGGAAGGAGAGTGAGGAGAGGAAAAGCACCGCAAATGCAAAGCGCAGCCCGAATTCGGCCAGCAGAGGCGACAGGGCGTTGGGCAGGATCTCCCGGAAGATGATCCACATCCGCCCCTCACCGCGCAGGCGTGCCGCCTCGACGAAGTCCATCACCACGATATCGACGGCAACCGCCCGGCCCAGACGGAACACGCGCGTCGAGTCGATCAGGGCCATGACCAGTACCAGGATCCAGAGCTCCTGCGGCAGAGCCGCCAGGACCACGAGTGCGAAGATCAGGGTCGGGATGGCCATCATCATGTCGTTGAGCCGCGAGAGCACCTGATCGGTCCAGCCGCGCATGACCGCGGCCAGGAAGCTGAGAAAGATCCCGACCGAAAAGGACAAAACAGAGGCGACCGCCGAGATAAAGATCGTGGTCTGCGCGCCGTACATCATGCGCGAGAGCAGATCCCGCCCCAGATTGTCGGTCCCCAGCAGGAACTGCCCGGACGACGGCTCCCAGACATCGCCGACGATATCCCGCTCACCGTAGGGCGCAATGATATCGGCGAAGATGGCGGAAAAAAGGAAAATGAAAACCCCGAGGCATCCGATACGGGCACTCCAGGGCATGGCTTTGAGCATTCTCATGTTCCTGCCCTCACTTCGGATGCCGAAGGCGCGGATTGGCAAGAATGCCCAACACGTCAGCCACCATGTTCAGGATGATATAGACCGCGGCGAACACAAGTCCGCAAGCCTGGACCACCGGCATGTCGCGAATCGTCACTGCGTCGACCAGATACTGTCCCATGCCTGGATAGACGAAGATAACTTCCACGACCACGACACCCACCACCAGGTAGGCGAGGTTCAGCGCCACCACGTTGATAATAGGCGCAATCGCGTTGGGGGCCGCATGCTTGGCGATGATCCGGAAGGCATCCAGGCCCTTCAACTCGGCGGTTTCGATATAGGCCGAAGACATGATGTTCAGAATCGCCGCCCGCGTCATGCGCATCATGTGCGCCAGCACGACCAGCACCAGGGTCGCGCAGGGCAGGACAATGGCCGCGAGACGGTCCGTGAAGGCCATGTCGGCAAAGACCGTGGCCGGGAAAACCGCCACGCCCCAGTTCACCGCGAAGAAGAGAATAAGCAGATAGCCGGTGAAAAACTCAGGCAGCGAAATGGCCGCGAGAGAGACGATATTGATCAGCCGGTCGATGAAGCGGTTGCGGTAGTGAACTGCGATCATGCCAAGCCCGATGGCCAGGGGCACCGAGACTATGGCAGCCCAGAACGCCAGAAACAGCGTATTTCCGAGGCGCTTGCCGATCTGTTCCGACACACTGGCCTTGTTGGCCCAGGAGGTTCCGAAATCACCCTGCAGAACGCCGCCGAGCCAGCCGAGATAACGCTGCAGCAGCGGGGCATCCAGCCCCAATTCCTTGCGGATGTTGGCGACGGCTTCGGGTGTGGCCGACTGGCCGAGGTAAGCTTGCGCAAAGTCGCCGGGCAGAATCTCGATGCCGACAAACAAAAGGGCCGAAATGGCAAAAAGAAGAACGAAGCCTAAAAGAATACGCTGAAAAATCAGGGTAAGCAGCGGATTACTGCTAAAGAATCCCCCAGCCGACCCGGAGCCGGGCGGCGGACTGGTATTTGCATTGGACATGGTTCATTTCCGGAGCTCTGTGACGAGGAATCATCAACTCGGCCGCGGAGGAAATTTTTTTGTCACCACGGCCCAGATCGAAACGGGCGATCCAGAAGGACCGCCCGCTCTTTCCGACTCGTCAGACCAACCAGGCCCGGATGGCCGCAAAACCGTTCGACATTTCGCCGCCGGCATCGTGTACGTAACCGTCGACCTTGTTGGAAACGGCAGCAATGAAGTCGTTGAACATCGGCAGGATCAGCCCGCCGTCGTCCCGCACCATCAGGGCCATTTCCCGATAGAGCTCCTTACGGCGCCCATCGTCGAGCTCCGCACGGGCCGCGACCAGCAGCTCGTCGAAAGCCGGTCGGCTCCACTTGGTGTCGTTCCAGTCCGCACCGGTCTGATAGGCGACCGAATACATCTGGTCCTGGGTCGGACGGCCGCCCCAGTAAGAGGTGCAGAAGGGCTGAACGTTCCAGACGTTCGACCAGTAGCCGTCCGCCGGTTCGCGTTTGATTTCAATCTCAATTCCGGCCTGGGCACAGGACTGCTGGAACAGCACGGCGGCATCTTCGGCACCGTTGAAAGCCGCATTTGAGGTACGGAGCAGAACTGCTCCGTCATGGCCCGATTTCTTGAAATGAAATTTCGCCTTATCCGGATCGAAGGTGCGTTGCGGAATATCGTCCGGGAAGTTGGCATAAGCGCCGTTGATCGGGAAATCGTTCCCGACCGTGCCGTAGCCGCGCAGGATCTGCTCGACCATCTGCTCCCGGTTCATGGCATGCTTGAGCGCCAGGCGCAGATCGAGGTTGGTGAAAGGCTCCTTGTCGGTGTGCATGATGAAGACGTAGTGCCCACGGCCCGCGGTGTTCTCGATCGAGACGGTCGGCGCGCGCTTCAAGAGACCGATCGTCTTGGGATCGACCCGGTTGATCATATGAACCTGGCCCGAGGTCAGTGCGGCCATACGAGCTGTCAGGTCGTTGATCACCAGAATCTCGACGGAATCGGCGTGACCGACTTCCGGACGCCAGTGGCCTTCGTATCTCTCGGCGGCGTAGCGCACACCCGGCTCGTTCACGCTGACCTTGTAAGGGCCTGTCGCAATACCGGCAGCCGGATCGTCGTTACCGCCGTTCGGCTGAATGATCAGGTGGTAGTCGGAAAGCATGTAGGGCAGATCGGCATTGCCCGAATCCAGCGTGACCAGCACGCCGTCATCGCCGTCCTTTTTGATACCCTGGATCGTCTTCATGACCCCAAGCGCACCGGATTTCGCGTTTTCGTCCGAATGGCGCAGCAAGGTGGCGACCACGTCATCGGCGGTCATTTCCTTGCCGTTGTGGAAGGTGACGCCTTTACGGATCTTGAAGCGCCAGCTCTTGGCATCCTCCGAGGCTTCCCAGGACTCTGCCAGAACCGGAACCGGCTTGCCGTCAACCGGGCTGGTCTCCGTCAGGGTCTCACCCCAGACGCGCCCGAAGGTGAAGGGGATGGAGCTGGCGAAAGTTGCCGGGTCAAGGCTGTCGGCGGAGGTGCCGCCGTTCATACCCAGCTTTAAATGGCCGCCCTTTTTCGGGCCGGCGGCGAGAACGGTCGAGGACAGAAGGCTAGTCGCCAGTGGCGCGGCCACTCCCAGCGCCGCGGCCCGTCCCAGGAAGTCGCGGCGGCTCACCTCTCCGCGCGCAACCAACATTCCCAGATCTTTGAGTTCATCCGACATTTTATACTTCTCCCTGCTTTTTCTGGTCTTTTCTAGTCGACATCGAAGCAGCCCCCTTCATAAGGCCGCTGTTCTAAATGCGACAAAAGAATTTCACATCTGCGATAGGTGTTAGTTTCGTTTCATATCGCCAGTCTGTCGAATAGATAATGCGAAAAACCCGGACTTTGCAAATTTCAACCAAGACGATTATTTTCGGTAACCTCATCTAAGCCTTTGTTATTCAATCATTGCTGCAGGAATGGACTTGGATACAGTGGTTCTGTGGCGAGTCTTTTGACAAAGACGTAATTGTTTGTGGGTCTCCCGCCATTTGTGCTCGTGCACAAATGTCCAGCATGCGAAACAATTTCCCCGACCCGATGGAACAAAAAAGGGTGCGAGGTTTTCCTCGCACCCTTTGCGTATCAAAATGCCTCAGCCGACGATGAATTCGCGGTCTCAGGCCGTGGCCTGATACCCGCTGATCGCCTTGACCTCAAGGAAATCCTCAAGGCCGTAGGTTCCGCCTTCGCGGCCATTGCCGGATTGCTTGTAGCCGCCAAAGGGGCTGCCGGCCGGACGCTGAGCCCCATTGATCTGAACCATGCCGGCCCGAAGACGGCGGGCAACGCGATTCGCCCGTTCCGGGCTTCCGCTCTGCACGTAGGCCGCCAGGCCGTAAGGCGTGTCATTGGCGATTTCCACCGCTTCTTCTTCGGTGTCGAAGGGAATCATGCAGAGAACCGGTCCGAAGACCTCTTCGCGGGCGATTGTCATCTGATTATTCACGTCCGCAAAGATGGTTGGGCGCACATAGTAGCCCCGGTTGAGACCCTCCGGGCGGCCCGTGCCGCCGATCACCACGCGGGCGCCCTCGCCGATGGCGGTCTCGATCAGGCCCTGAACCTTGTCGAACTGCATGGAGCTGACCAGCGGGCCAATGTGGCGGCCTTCCTCGGAAGGATCGCCGACCTGGACCTTCTGCCCGACTTCGGCGGCGATCTCGACCGCGTTGTCATAGATATCGCGCTGAACCAGCATGCGCGTCGGCGCGTTACAGGACTGCCCGGTGTTATTGAAGCAGTGCAGAACGCCCGTCTTGACGGCTTTGGTGAGATCCGCGTCGTTAAAGACGATATTCGGTGACTTGCCGCCCAGTTCCAGCGTCACCCGCTTGACCGTGTCCGCCGCCGCTTTTGTGACTGCGGTGCCGGCCCGGGTCGAGCCTGTGAAGGACATCATGTCGATGCCCGGATGGCGCGACATGGCCTCGCCGACGACAGGACCTTCGCCATTGACCAGATTGAAGACGCCGGCCGGGAAACCGGCTTCGTCGACCATTTCGGCAAAGAGAATCGCCGACATCGGTGCGATCTCACTCGGCTTCAGGATCACCGTGCAGCCGACTGCAAGTGCGGGCACGACCTTGAGCGCGATCTGGTTCATGGGCCAGTTCCAGGGTGTGATCAGACCGCAGACACCGATCGCCTCCTGGACGATCCGTTCGCCGGAATCGTTGAAGTCATACTCGAACTCAAACTCTTTGAGCGCTTTGATAAACGCGCCAAGGTGACCGGCTCCCGACGCGGCCTGGCTGTGGTTTGCCATGGAAATAGGCGCGCCCATTTCCAGGGAGATCGCCTCGGCCATTTCACCGGAGCGGCGTTTGTAGACCTCCAGAAGCTTCTCCAGCAGAGCAACGCGTTCCTCGCGGCTGGTCAGGCTATAGGTTTCGAAGGCCTTGCGCGCGGCGGTGACAGCCCGGTCGATATCGGCTTCAGACCCGAGAGAGATCGTGGCAAACGCCGTTTCGTTTGCCGGATTGATCACTTCGCAATCCTTCGCGACCGCAGGCGCGACCCACTTTCCGTCGATGTAAAATTCCGTTTTCTTCAACATAGTTTTTCTCCCAAGCCGGCCTGAGCCGCTATCCGCAGAGGTATTTCAACAACCTCGAATTCTGACGCCATCTTCATCAATCTGGCAGTCAGCGCAAGAGCCATTCTCGACCCATATTTCGTAGATTGGATCCGACGAAAAGATCCTTGAGTCAGAGATAGAGACTGATTCCAGGCAGTCAATTCTCCTTTGATCTCTCCGAGGGCAAATCAGGCAGCTGATGGGCCTGTCCCACGATCGACGCATAGTAAAACGCGATCGCCTGTGCGCGGTTAGTGACCGAGAGCTTTTCGAAGAGGTTGCGCAGGTGGAACTTGACGGTATTGATCGAAATGCCGAAGTCGTGCGCTAGCTGCTTGTTCGTGCAGCCCTGGGACAATGCGGTCAGGAGTGTGCGCTCCCGCTCGGTCAGGCTGTACATCGGATCCTGGCGCAGTTCGCGCACATCCAGGAAGGGGAACACCATCTGACCCTTTGCAACATCGGCGGCAATGTCCAACAGATTCTCGGGGGATTCACTGCGCGCGCAAAATCCGGCTGCACCAGCCGCCATGGCCCGGCGCGGCACTTCATGGCCCGAACCGTGAGAATAGACCACGATACGGGGTGCGGAGACCTGCGCCCGCAAAATCTCGATGAGCTTTTCGCCACCCAGCATGGGCAGGGTCCAGTCAATAACGCCGACCGCAACCGGAACCCGCAAAACCGCCTCGAGAAAGCCCTCGGCCGAGCTGGCGGTCGCGACGAGGCTAAACCGGGAGTCCCGGTCAAAAAACTCGGACAAAGCCGACAACATGATGGAGTTGCTGTCGGCCAGCGCCACCTCGATCGCTGCGGCAGGTTTTTTAGCCGTTTCCATGAATTGCACCTCAGAGCAATAGAGAAACCACCTGAATGGGTAGGTAGCTTAGCGGAGTTCTCATGCCTTTACCACTTATATAGGTAGGTTTTTATCTATCCTAATAGATACCCAAAAGCAGGAGTTATGGGTGTTGTGCATCGGATCAATCAGCGGTGTTATGTCGGCAAGAGCGCTCAAACATTTGTTTCGGGCCATCGGAGTGCGCCCCGGCTATTGCGTCTGGGTGGCAGCGTCCGGTCCCTTTCTCGGAAGTAAACGGTTCGGAAGAGACCACATTCCAAGAAAAACGCGAGGCCCGAAAAAACATACGAGGGAGGAACCGATCCATGCAAGGTACCAGAAGCTTGTTTGTCCCTGGACCGACCAACGTTCCCGAGGACGTCCGCAAAGCTATCGATGTGCCCATGGAAGATCATCGGGCACCGGATCTGCCGGCTTTCACACTCCCGCTCTTCGCCGATCTGAAAAAGATTTTTAAGACCGATACCGGCCGGGTGTTTCTATTCCCTGCATCCGGCACCGGGGGCTGGGAGGCGGCGATCACCAACACGCTGAGACCCGGCGACAAGGTGCTCGCCTCCCGCTTCGGCCAATTCTCGCACCTATGGATCGATCTCTGTCAGCGTCACAGTCTGGATGTTGAAATCGTCGACGTCGACTGGGGCGAGGGCGTTCCACTCGATATCTATGCCGAGAGACTCAAGGCGGACAAGGACCACGAGATCAAGGCTGTTCTGGTCACACAAAACGAGACGGCTACCGGCGTTCAGAGCGACGTCGCGGGTGTCCGCCAAGCGCTCGATGACGCAGATCACCCGGCCCTGCTCTATGTCGATGGCGTCAGTTCGATTGCCTCCGTCGATTTCCGCATGGACGAATGGGGCGTCGACCTGGCCGTCTCGGGATCGCAAAAGGGTTTCATGCTGCCCGCCGGGCTCGCGATCATGTGTGCCAGCGAGAAGGCCTTGGAAGCCTCGGAGTCCGCGGGTCTTGCGCGCTGCTACTTCGACTTCAAAGACATGATCCAGACCAACGACACCGGCTATTTCCCTTATACGCCGCCCATGACCCTGATCCGTGGTCTGCGCTGCTCGGTCGACCGGCTGCTGGACGAGGGCCTGGAGAACGTCTTCGCGCGCCATCACTATCTTGCCGAGGGCGTGCGCAAAGCCGCCGATGCCTGGAGTCTCAGACTCTGCGCCAAGGAACCGAAATGGTATTCCGACACGGTCAGCGCGATCTGCCTGCCGGATGGATATGATTCCGGCGAGCTGCTGGCCCGCGCTTATCACCGTTACGGCATATCGCTCGGCGCAGGCCTCTCCAAGGTCGCCGGACGGGTGTTCCGCATCGGACACCTGGGCGATATGAACGAGGTCATGCTGCTCTCAGCCCTCGCCGGCACGGAGATGGCCCTGCGCGATCTCGGTGTGCCGATCGTTGCGGGTAGCGGCGTGGCAGCGGCACAGGAATATTACCGGTCCGCCGCGAACGGTTACAGCGACCTCCGCATCATGCAGGCTGCCGCAGAATAGCGGCCAAAGATCAAGATGCGGATTGCGGAATCACATACCGAAGCGGGATCAAGTTCATGGATATTCACGAATATCAAGCCAAGGAAATTCTGAGCGGCTTCGGCGTGCCGGTGCCGCGCGGAGGTCTGGCCTACAGCCCGGAACAGGCCGCGTACAGGGCGCGGGAAATCGGTGGCGATGCCTGGGTCGTCAAGGCACAGGTGCACAGCGGCGGCCGCGGTAAGGCGGGCGGCGTCAAGGTCTGTCAGGACGAGCACGAAGTCTACGATGCCGCCGACGAACTTTTCGGCAAGCGGCTGGTCACGCATCAGACCGGGCCAAAAGGCAAGGTGGTTTACCGGGTCTATGTCGAAGGCGCAGCCGCCATCGAGCGGGAGATCTATCTGGGTTTTGTGCTCGACCGCAAAAGCGAGCGCGTCATGGTGGTCGCCTCGGCGGAAGGCGGTATGGAGATCGAGGAAATCTCCGCGAGCAAACCGGAGAGTATTATCCGTTCGGTCATCGAACCTGCGGTGGGTATCCAGGATTTCCAGGTGCGCGAGGTTGCCTTCAGCCTTGGCCTAAAACCCAACCAGATCCAGCAGGCCGTCAACACCATCAAAGGCTGCTACCGGGCCTTTCGAGAGCTTGATGCCACAATGGTCGAGATCAACCCTCTGGTCGTCACAAGCGAAGGTTCGATCATCGCCCTGGACGCCAAGATGACCTTTGACGACAACGCACTCTTCCGTCATCCGAGCGTGTCCGAGCTGCGCGATAAGTCACAGGAGGACCCGCGCGAGTCCCAAGCCGCAGACCGGGGTCTGAGTTATGTCGGGCTCGAGGGAAAAATCGGCTGCATCGTCAACGGTGCCGGTCTTGCCATGGCAACCATGGATATGATCGAACTGGCCGGCGGCAAGCCCGCGAACTTTCTGGATATCGGCGGCGGTGCGTCGCCCGAGCGGGTCGCGAAAGCCTTTCGCCTGGTGATGTCCGACGGCGATGTCGAGGCGATCCTGGTCAATATCTTTGCCGGCATCAATCGTTGCGACTGGGTCGCCGAGGGGATCATACAGGCCCTGCAGGCCAATCCGGTGAACGTTCCGGTCATCGTCCGGCTTGCAGGCACCAATGTCGAGGAAGGCCGCAAGATTCTCTCCAAGAGCGGCCTGCCGATCATCCGTGCAGCCACCCTGAAGGAAGCCGCAGAGCGGGCGGTCTCCGCGTGGCAGAACGACATCAAACACAACGTCAAAATGGTGGCTTCGTCATGAGCATTCTCATCGACCGCACGACACCGGTTCTGGTGCAGGGCCTGACCGGTAAAATCGGGAGCTTCCACGCCAAGGAAATGCTCGACTACGGGACCAACATCGTGGGCGGCGTGGTGCCCGGACGGGGTGGCGAGGCCACGCACGCTATCCCGGTCTACGACACCATGAAAGACGCGGTGCAAGCGACCGGCGCGACGGTCAGCGTGGTTTTCGTTCCGCCGCCCTTTGCCGCCGACTCCATTATGGAGGCCGCGGACTGCGGTATTAAGCTCTGTGCCGCCATCACCGACGGAATTCCCGCCCAGGATATGATCCGGGTCAAGCGCTACATGCGCCGCTACAAGGCGGAGAATCGCATGCAGCTGATCGGCCCGAACTGCGCCGGGATCATCAGCCCCGGCAAAGCGCTGCTGGGCATTATGCCGGGCCATATCTATCAGCCGGGCTCGATTGGCGTCGTCGGCCGTTCCGGAACCCTCGGCTACGAGGCCGCATCCCAAATGAAGGAGCTGGGCATCGGCGTCTCGACCTCCGTCGGTATCGGTGGCGATCCTATTAACGGTTCGTCCTTCAAGGACATCCTGATGCTGTTCGAGAACGACCCGGAGACCAGCGCCGTCGTCATGATCGGTGAGATCGGCGGGCCTCAGGAGGCCGAAGCCGCCGAGTTCATCCGCGACAACATGACCAAACCGGTCGTGGCTTATGTTGCGGGTTTGAGCGCCCCCAAAGGCCGCACGATGGGTCATGCCGGCGCCATTATCTCGGCCTTCGGCGAGAGCGCCAGTGAAAAGGTCGAAATCCTGCGCGAGGTCGGTGTGACCATTGCACCTGATCCCTCGCAGATCGGGTCAACCGTTGCAGGCGTTGTTTCAAAAGCGGCCTAAGGGAGTCATCTCATGATCAAGCCGAAAGTCGTCATCACCCGCCGTTGGCCGAAGGCCGTCGAAGCCGCCCTGGTCGAGGATTTCGACGTCACCTTCAACAGGCAGGACCGCGCGCTGACAGCGGATGAGTTGAAGGACGCGGTCCACTTCGCGGATGCCGTCTTGCCGACGGTCACCGACCGGATCGATGCCCGTGTGCTCGACGACGCGAACCCGCGCACAAAGATCCTGGCGAACTATGGCGTGGGTTATAGCCATATCGATATCGACAGCGCCAAGACTCACGGCATCACCGTGACCAACACGCCCGATGTCCTGAGCGAATGCACGGCCGATCTGACCCTGACACTGATGCTCATGGCCGCGCGGCGCGCCAGCGAGGGCGAGCGGGAGGTCAAGACCGGAACCTGGTCCGGCTGGCGTCCGACCCATCTGCTGGGCTCGAAGGTCTCCGGCAAGACGCTGGGCATCATCGGTTTCGGACGGATCGGGCAGGAAGTCGCGAAGCGGGCTCATCACGGCTTTGGCATGCGCGTTCTGGCCTTCAACCGTTCCCCCATCGCGCAGGGCCTCCTGACCAAAACCGGCGCAGAGAGCGTCGCTTCGATCGATGAACTTCTGCCGCAAGCCGACTTCGTATCCCTCCATTGCCCCGGCGGTGCCGCCAACAAACACCTGATCGACTGCCGCCGTCTGGGCCTGATGAAGGAATCCGCATTTCTAATCAACACAGCCCGCGGCGAGGTCGTGGACGAACGGGCTTTGGTCCAGGCCTTGATTTTCGAGACCATAGCCGGCGCCGGGCTCGATGTCTTCAACGGCGAACCGGACGTACTGCCGGAACTGCGCGGTTGTGAAAACGCGGTCCTCCTGCCCCACCTTGGCAGCGCGACATTGGAGACTCGCGAAGCCATGGGCTTTCGCGTGGTGCAGAACCTGAAGGATTTCTTCGAGGGCCGCGCGCCGCGCGATCTTGTCGCGTAACGATGCGCAAAGGCCACGAAAAACCAAAGATAAAGCAAGGGATGAAACGATGAACGATCAGGCGCCACTTCAGACCGGAAAACTCTTCCCGGGATTTTTCGGAGACTCGCTCGACGCCAGCGATCCTGAGATGCAGGCCGTCATCAAACAGGAGCTCGGGCGTCAACGGCATGAGATCGAACTGATCGCATCCGAAAACATCGTCTCTTCGGCAGTCATGGAAGCCCAGGGCTCGGTGCTGACCAACAAATATGCCGAGGGCTATCCGGGCCGCCGCTACTACGGCGGTTGTCAGTTCGTGGATACCGCCGAGGACCTCGCACGCGACCGCGCAAAACAGCTTTTCAACTGCAGCTACGTCAATGTTCAGCCGCACTCTGGCGCGCAAGCCAATCAGGCGGTGTTTTTTGCGCTGCTGCAGCCGGGCGACACCTACATGGGCCTGAACCTTGCCGCAGGCGGTCACTTGACTCATGGCGCGCCGGTCAATCAATCAGGCAAGTGGTTCAACGTGGTGCCCTACGGCGTGCGGGAGGACGATCACCAGATCGACTACGACGACCTGGAACGGCTCGCCAAGGAAACCAGACCCAAGCTGATCATTGCGGGGGGATCGGCCTATCCCAGAACGATCGATTTCGCGCGCTTCCGCAAGATCTGCGATGACGTCGGTGCCTACTTCATGGTCGATATGGCTCACTTCGCAGGCCTGGTCGCCGGTGGTGTTCACGCCAACCCGCTGGAGCATGCGCATGTCGTTACCACCACGACCCACAAGACACTGCGCGGCCCGCGCGGCGGCATGATCCTCTCGAACGACGAAGCCATCGGCAAGAAGATCAACTCCGCCGTTTTCCCTGGCCTCCAGGGTGGTCCTCTGATGCACGTGATCGCCGCCAAAGCCGTCGCCTTCGGCGAGGCGCTGCAACCGGACTTCAAGAGCTATGCCCGGGCCGTGGTCAACAACGCAAAGGTTCTGGCCGGCACCATGCTCGAAGGTGGCCTGGACATCGTCTCTGGCGGCACGGACACACACCTGATGCTGGTCGATCTGCGGCCCAAGGCTTTGACCGGAAAGGCCGCCGAAGCCGCGCTCGGGCGTGCCAACATCACCTGCAACAAAAACGGCATCCCTTTCGATCCGCAAAAGCCGATGGTGACCTCCGGCGTGCGGTTGGGGTCACCGGCCTGCACGACCCGTGGCTTCGGCACCGCAGAGTTCAAACAGGTTGGCGACCTGATCATCGAAGTCCTGGACGGTTTGGCCCGTAACGGCGAGGACGGCAACGCAGCGGTCGAAGCTGCCGTAAAGGAAAAGGTGATCGCCCTGACCGACCGGTTCCCGATTTATGAGTGATCGTCTGCCGTAAGTTCAGCAGGACAGAAGCGCTCAGCCATCACGGGTTGTCTTCTTGCAGAGGGCTGCAAGAGGACAATCCGCGCAGGCTGGAACATCGTGATGGCAGTTGGTCTGTCCCAAGAGCTTGACCAGTTGATGGTGCTCGTCCACGTCAGCTGCCGTCCAATGGGCCGGCAGCCGTGGCATAAGATGACGGTAGGCCTCTGCGAAACCGGCTTGCCGCCGCAGGAGGCCAAGTCGCTTCATCACCCGCAGATGATGCGTATCGATCACCAGCGCCTTCATTTTCAGGCTGCTGAAATTTAAGGTTGCCGCACTCACTTTGCGTCCGACGCCCGGCAGGCGTTCCAACCAGCCCAGCGCAGACTCCGCCGGCCAATCCGCAAGAAACTCCAGCTCCAACCGGCCACGCATCTGCGTTAGCTGACGCAAGGCACTTTGCAGATAGCGCGCTTTATTGTCGGGAAAGGTCACCGTGCCGATAGCCTTCTTCACCTCTGCATAGCGCGCGTCGCGAACGGCTTCCCAGGATCCGAAACGCTGCATTAGAGTCTCGAGAGCCGAGAGGGAAACAGAGCCACGGGTCCGACCGCCGACAATACCCAATACCAACTGGCTCACAGGATCGAGGTGATGCCATGGTCCCTGCCGCCCGAAACGGGTCAGCAATCTGGAGTGGATATCTGCGAAGGTCGCGGCTCCATCGTCAAACGCGAGAAGGAGCTGCATAATAAACTCAGAGTAGCAGTTTATGAGAACAAATCAAGAACAATCTGGAGTAGGTGCGTCTCTGCTACCAACATGACTTGATGTGGGCCGTGTCGCTTATCGCGAAAGTGCGCGTTCCGGTCGCCGGGTCGGTCGGAACGCTGACTGCGGGTTCAATAGTTCTGTATCTGAGTTACGAGAGAGTGCCGCATGCCCCAGGCCGGGTCTCTATTGGCCGTTCAGCTTTCGCAGCAAGCCATTGAGCTGCTCCGCATCATCCGGATCGAGGCGGCTCTCCAAAGAGGCTTGAACGGGCGAGAGATGGCTTTCGCAGCGGGCGAGAAGCTCAAGACCGAAATCGGAGATGTAAACCAGAACCCGGCGCTGATCGCCCATGTCCTGCTTTCGGTGCACCAGGGATCGCGTTGTCATGCGGTCGACAACCTTCGACAGGGCGGACATCGTCATTAGGACAATCTGCGACAGCTCCGACATGGTCAGACCTTCGCCACTCTCCAGAGCCCGCAACACCCGCCAATGCTCGACCGGCAGTTCTTCCTGTCGCAAAGCGGCATCCAGTTCCCCATGCACCGAGCGATGCGCCTGGGCCAGAAGGTAGGGCAGAGAATTCGTCAGAGAGTCGGCTGACATGTAAGATCCCAAAATAACAAAACCTGCTTCTGTCAGGAGATAGCCCGTCCTGAAGAAAATTGGAAGGGCAATCAAGCATTGCCTGCAACATTGGCCGTAATATCAATCTGTTGCGCGGAGCCCTTGGAATCCAGCGCGTTATAGCGGACACTGTGAGGACAAAATGTCGCAGCGCGTGGTGACAGCCCCCGCAGGCAGCGCAAAGACGATTGGGAGCAGGGCTTGAAGGCGAGCGAATCCTATCGGGTCGGTCTATTCATCCCCACGAGCGGTGCCGCCGGAATCTGGGGACCCTCCTGCCGAGCCTGTGCCGAACTGGCTGCTGAAGAATTAAACGCGGACGGCGGTATCAACGGCCGCCCGATCAGCTTGACCATCGTGAATGCCGGCAATGACCCCGAGTTGGTGGCGCGGGAGGCGGAGTCCCTGCGCGAAAGCGGCATGATCGACGCGGTGGTCGGCATGCACACAAGCGACGTCCGCGAAGCGATCGCAGACCGGATTGCAGGCGGCCTCCCATACGTCTACACACCACTGTTCGAAGGCGGCCCCGCCGGACAAGGCGTGTTCTGTATCGGTGAAACGCCGAGCCAGCAGCTGCTGCCGGGTCTCGACTGGCTGTCGGAACGCTTCCGCCTGAAGCGCTGGTTCCTGCTCGGCAACGATTACATTTGGCCGCGCGCATCCCACGCAGCCGTGCATCGTCATTTCCGAAGCGGAGAGCGTGGCATCGTCGGGCAGGCCTACCTGCCCTTCGGAACCCGGAACTTCGATCACGTCATGGAACGCATACGGCGTGCCCGGCCTGACGGCTTGCTGCTCTCACTGGTGGGAGACGACTGCATCCGCTTCAACCGGGACTTCGCCCGCAGTCCCATGTCTAGCAAGGTCATTCGTTTCTCCTGCGCCGTCGAGGAGAATACTCTGCTTGGCATCGGCGCCAATGCCACCGACGGACTCTTCGCGGCGTCAGGATACTTCTCGTCTCTCGATACGGCCGCCAACGGTGCCTTCCGGGAACGCTATCACACGCGCTTCGGCGAGCGCGGGCCGATGCTCAACTCCATCGGCGAATCGCTTTACGAAGGTCTCTATTTCCTGCAGGCCCTCTCCGATGCGACTCAAGCATCGGATTGGTCTCGGCCTCGAACAGCCCTGCCGGTGAAGGGTCCGCGTGGAGCAGTGTTTCAGGAGGCCGGGCATTCGCAGATGCCCATGTACCTCGCGGAAGCCGAAGGCCATGCCTTCCAGCTCGTCGAGCAACTGTCCGACGATTAGCGCGAACACACGCTCTCCTGAATCAGACACAATTTCCGCACGCGAAATATTTCCCGAAAAAAAATATTGATTTCCTAGGAAAATAAATTGACCCTTAGGATATTCAAGCGCCGCCGGAGACCAGGTGCTCTTGGCTTCGTTTTGCACCTCGCAAAATGAGAGCCCGATCTCCGGTATAAACTCAAAGAGGGGAGATTTCGTGGACATACTCGCAACTCTCATTGTCCTCGTCGTCGTCCTGGCCATCGCGATTGCCTTCCTGCAGAGATTCTATCGCAAAGCCACACGTGAAAAGGCCCTGATCCGGACCGGCGCCGGTGGACAGAAGGTGGTCATGGACGGCGGTGCCCTGGTCCTGCCCTTCCTGCACCGGGCAGACCAGATTGACATGCGCACCATGCGTCTCGAAGTGCTGCGCACCGGCGAAAAGTCGATGATGTCCGAAGACCGTCTCCGCCTGGATCTGGAGATGGAATTCTATCTGCGTGTCCAGCCGACACCGGAAGGTATCGCAATTGCGGCTCAGGCCATCGGTTCGCGCGCGCTGAACCCGGAAAATCTGAAGACCCTTTTCGGCGGCCGTTTCATCGATGCCATGCAGGCTGTGGTCGCGACACAGACCATGGATGAACTGCACGAAAATCGTGGTGTCTTCGTCACGAAAGTCGCCGAGACCCTGAAGGAGAACCTGGCGCAGAACGGACTGTACCTCGAATCGGCATCCCTGGTGCGGCTCGATCAGGCGCCCTTCAGTGCGCTGGATGATAACAACGCCTTCAATGCCGTCGGCATGCGCCGCCTGGCGGAAGTTATCTCTGCCAACAAAAAAAAGCGCGCCGAGATCGAGGCCGACGCGGATGTCGCCGTGCGCCACACGCAACTCGATTCCCTGAAGCGGAAACTGGAACTGGATCGCGAACAGCAACAAGCCCAGATCGCCCAGACCCTGACCATCGAAAAGCTGAAAGCCGAGTCTTCTGCGGAAACCGAATTGACCCGGCAACAGGCAGAGGAAACCGCGGCGCGCGCAAGGATCGAACGGGAACGCGGCGTCAAGGTCGCGGAAATCGAGCGCGACCGCTCCTTGCGGGAGAACGAAGTCACGGCTTTACTCGCCGCGGAGACCGCGAAGCTCGAGAGCCAGATCGCCTTGGCCCGTAAACGGGCCGAGGAAATGTCCGCGCAGGCCGAAACCGAAGTAAAACGCGGCGAAATCGTCCGCGCTCAGGAAGAGGTCCAGCTGGAGAAGGATCGTCTCGCGGCGGAACGCGAACGCACCACCGCGATGATCCGGGCCAGGCAGGAAAGCGAGGTCTCAAGCGAAAAAAACCGCAGTGCCAATGCGACCTTGCAGGAAAGCGCGGCGGCGGAAGCCAGCGCAACCGAACGCCGCGCCGAAGCGACCCTGAAACTGATGCAGGCGGAAGCCGAGGGCAAAGCCGCGATGATCGAGGCTGAAAACATCGCCAGCAGCGAACTCCTGCGTGCGAAGCTCGACACCCATAAGATCGACAAGCTGCCTGAAATCGCCGAACGCATGGCCAAACCTCTCGAGAAGATCGAGTCCATCCGGATTAACCAGGTTTCAGGCCTGGGCCAGTCGGGATTCGGCCGAACAGGCGGCAGTGGCGACGGCTCATCAGGCACGCCCATGTCCGGCGCGGTCGACGGCATCCTCAATCTCGCACTTCAGCTCCCCGCCATGCAGAAACTCGGGGAAAGCATTGGGGTCAACCTTGACCTTGGCAATAGGGAGAGCGACCCTTCCAAAACAGCGGACAAAGCCGGCTAAAAAAAACCAACGCGCTTGTCCAGGATCAGACTCTAGAGAACAGGGAAACTGAATATGTCTGTAAATCGCAGAAAAGTTCTTAAAGGCGTAGCCGCCACCACGGCGCTCCTGGCGGCGCCGGCCATCGTGCGTGCTGAAGACACCATCAAACTTGGCTCTATTCTCGACACCTCCGGCATCTTCGACCTCTACGGCAAACCCATGGATAAAGCCGTCGACATGGCGATCGACGAGATCAACAGCGGCGGCGGCATTGCCGGGCGCATGGTCGAGAAGATTGCCTACGACACCCAATCTGATATGGCGCTCTACACACAGTTTGGTCAGCGGCTGGCCCGGCAGGACAAGGTGGATGTGGTTCACGGCGGCATCCTTTCGGCATCCCGCGAGGCGATCCGGCCGACCCTGCGCAAAAACAAGGTGCTCTACTTCTACAACGTGCAGTACGAGGGCGGCGTCTGTGACCGTAACATCTTCTGCACCGGCATCACCCCGGCGCAGCAAGCCGAAGTTCTGGTGCCCGCCGCGATCGAGAAGTGGGGCAAGAAGGTTTATGTTCTGGCCGCCGACTACAATTACGGACAGATCACCGCGAAGTGGATCCAGCACTACGCCAAGCAAGCCGGTGGCGAAGTCGTTCAGGTCGACTTCTTCCCGCTCGACGTTGCCGACTTCGGCTCCACCATCACAAAAATCCAGGACGCGAACCCGGACTCCATCATGTCCGTTCTGGTTGGCGGCGCGCATCTGTCCTTTTACCGGCAGTGGGCCGCGGCCGGTATGAACAAGAAGATCCCCATGGCCTCGACCACCATGGGCGCGGGCAACGAGCACGTCGTCCTGACCAAGGAAGAAGGCGACGGCATCATGCTGGCCTACTCCTTCTCCAAGGAACTCGAGACACCAGCCAACCAGGCTTTCCTGGAGCGCTGGACCGAACGCTACGGCGCGACGGACGATGTTCACGAACTTGCGGTCGCGACCTATCAGGGCGTTCATCTCTGGGCGGAAAGCGCACGCAAAGCTGGCAGCGTCGAGCGCGAAGCGGTTATCGCAGCCCTGGAAGCCGGCGCGGCTTTCGACGGTCCGACCGGCCGGATCTCGATCGATCCCAAGACCCATCACGCGACCTTCGACGTTCATCTGATCGAAGTCAAAGATCAGAAGATGGCCGTGCAAGAGACCTTCCTGCAGCGGCCGCCGGTCGACACGCAGACGGTTTGCAATCTGGAAGAAAACCCCAAGGACACCACGCAATACGAGATCAATATCTGATCTCACAGGTGTCTAAGGCTAGAGCATGTTCCGATCATACGGGATCAATTTGATGGGTTTTGAAGTCTCATTCGACAAGGCGCGTTGTGAAGCGCGATGCGGTGCATCGGGCAAGCAGCGCAACGCCGCCGATGAGCCTTCAAAGCCCACCGAAGGCCGGGCTCTTTCCCGCCCTGACCGCGTTGCGGCTCTTATCCGATGCTCTGCATCGCATTGCGAACCGCGCCTTTTCAGAACGGAAAATCTTCCCGGTCAAATGATTCCGGATGATCGGAATATGCTCTAGAGTTCAAAACACGACCGGTCCGGAGCGTCCTTGATGGATTTTTCTGCAGTCGTCGTCATGGAGATCTTGTACGCGATCGCGGTGCTGATCCTGATCAGCGCCGGGCTCGCGGTGATCTTCGGAATGATGCGCGTCATCAATCTTGCCCATGGCGAATTCCTTACACTGGGCGGCTATGCGGCCATCATGTCGAACCAGGCCGGTCTCAACATCTACCTTTCGATTCTGGTCGCCGCACCTTTGGCGGCGGCCGTTTTCGGCTTTTTGGTCGAACGTTTCATCGTGCGCTTTCTCTACGGCCGCCTGATCAACACCATGCTGGCCACCTGGGGACTCAGCCTCGCCATGATTGGCGGCTTCAGTATGATCTTCGGTAACACCACGACCGGCATCACGACACCGATTTCCGGTTTCGCGGTCGGTCAGTATCAGGTCAGCGGCTACAATCTCTTTGTCATCGTCATCGCGGCCCTGGTGATCGGCGGCGTCTACCTGGTTCTGAAGACGACCCGCGCAGGTCTGGTCGCACGCGGCGCGATGCAGAACCCGGAAATGGCGCAGGCCTTCGGCTACAACACCAGCCGCGTCTATATGTTCACCTTCATCGCGGGTTCCGCGCTTGCGGGCCTTGCCGGCGGCGTCATGGCCCCGCTGGTCGGGATCAATCCGGCCGCCGGCGCCGCTTACATCGCCAAGGCTTTCATCACCGTGATTTCCGGCGGAACAGCGGTGATTTCAGGAACCCTGGCCAGCGCAGGACTTTTCGGTTTCGTATCTCAGACATTTACCTTTCTCGCGACCCCGGTCGTGGGCGAGATCGCGCTGCTGGTCGCCGCCGTGGTGCTCCTGCGCCTCCTGCCGACCGGCATCACCGGCCGCTTTTTGAAAGACAAGGTGTAGTCGGTGATGTTGCGGGAAACCCTTCTCTCCGCCGCTGTCGGGCTCGCACTTCTGGTGGTTGCGCCCTTCCTTTTCGACGACATCTACACCCTGACGGTCTTGACGATCTACGGCCTGCTCGCTCTGAGCCTCGGTTTCATCTGGGGCTTCGGCGGTATTCTCTGTTTCGGTCAGGCGGCCTTCTTCGGCCTCGGCGCTTACGGCTTCGCAATCGCCTCGATCAACTTCGCCGACCCCTGGGTCGCCGCGCTGGTTTCGCTGATCATTCCCGCGCTCTTCGCCGCGGCCCTGGGCGCCATGCTGTTTTACGGCCGCCTGAGCGACGTCTACCTCGCCGTGGTCACGCTCGTCGTGACTCTCATTCTCTTCAAGTTCATGAACTCCACCGCCGGCAGCGCCTATAAGATCGGCGACGCCCGGCTCGGCGGCTACAACGGCATTCCCGGTTTCGATACTCTAACCCTGCCCTGGGACTCCAGCGAATATCTGATCAACGAGTATCTCTATTACTTCTGCGCCCTGGTCCTTTTGCTGGCCTATCTGGGTCTGCGTTGGCTCCTGACCGCACCCTTCGGACGCATCCTGATCGGCATTCGCGAGAACGAACTGCGGGCCGAATTGGTCGGCTATGACGTGCGCCTGGTCAAGACGCTCGCCTTCGCCATCGGCGGCATGCTGGCGGGAATGTCGGGCATGCTCTTCGCCAATTGGGCGGAGATCGTGACCCCCGCCCTCTTCAGTCTCAGCCAGTCGGCGGAGATCATCATCTGGGTCATCGTCGGCGGCGCAGGCAGTCTCTTGGGTCCCATCGTCGGAGCCTTTGCTTTGGGTGCGTTGAAGTTTTTCCTCGGCCAGCAGACCCTGGTGAACAACCTCTTCGTCCTCGGCAGCATCCTGGTGGTGACGGTTCTCTTCCTGCCACGCGGGATCGTTCCGACGCTGACGCGCTTTTTCAAAAAACGGCGGCGCGGAGCAAAAGCGGTGAGTCAGGGAAAGCGCGGGCGCAGCTCCAGACGGAGGCTCCGCCATGCGCGCTGACGCGATCCTGGAAACCCGCGGCGTCACCATGCGTTTCGGCGGCGTGATCGCCCTGGAGAATGTCGACTTCCGGCTGGAGAACGACGAACTGCGCTGTCTGATCGGTCCCAACGGCGCGGGCAAGAGCACCTTCTTCAAGTGCCTCACCGGTCTGCTCACACCCAGCGAGGGCAGCATCTACCTTCAGGGCGAAGACTGCACCGGCATCCATCCTCACGCCGTCGCGCGGCGGGGAGTCGGCATCAAGACCCAGGTGCCCAGCGTCATGAACACCCTCACGGCCCACGAAAACATCTGGCTCTCGGCCCGGCAGGCCCAAAGCAGCCGCGAAGCCAACCGCACGACCCAGGAAGTGCTCGAACGCCTCGACCTCGAAGACATCGCCACCGACGAAGTTGCGACCCTGGCCCACGGCAAGCGGCAACTGGTGGAGCTGGGCATCGTCATGGCCGGACGGCCGTCCCTGGTATTGCTGGACGAACCGGCCGCCGGCCTGACCGGGGAAGAGGTCGAACGCATGATCGAGGTGATCCACGAACTGAACCGGGATGCGGCTCTGGTCATCGTCGAACATGATATGCACTTCGTCCGCAGCATCGCGCAGACCGTAACGGTCTTTCACCAGGGCCGGGTGCTGACCGAAGCGCCGGTCGAGGCGGTCATGGCCGACCCGGCGGTCCGCGATGTCTATCTGGGGAAACGGGCATGAACGCGATTACCTCCACCGCCCCGCAGATGGATCAGGCAGGCGACGACAAAGCCCCGCTTCTGCTGGAAGTCAAAAACCTGTTGGGCGGCTACGGCGACATCCCGGTTCTGCGCGGTGTCAGCCTTGCGGTGCGCGAAGGCGAGGCCGTGGGCCTGCTCGGCCACAACGGTATGGGCAAATCTACCCTGCTGAAAAGCGTTATGGGCTTTTTGGCGACCAACGGCGGATCGGTGATTTTCGACGGCGAAGACATCACCAAAAGCAGCCCTCACGCCCGCGCCCGCGCCGGTCTTGGCTACGTGCCCCAGGGCCGGGAGATCTTTAGCCAGCTCAGCGTTCTGGACAACCTGCGCTTTGCGTGGTCGGCGGAGAGCGGCGGCAGCGCGGATGAAGCCGTGGACCGCCTGCTGGGATGGTTCCCGCGCCTGACCCGCTTGTTGGACCGGCAGGGCGGTGCCTTGTCAGGCGGCGAACAGCAGTTGCTTGCGCTCGCGCGCTGCCTGATCGCGGAACCCTTGATGATGCTGCTCGACGAGCCGACCGAAGGCATCCAGCCCTCAATCATCGAGGAGATTGAGGAGACTCTCAACACCATCCGGCGCGAGACCAATCTGACCATCCTCGTGGTGGAGCAGAACCTGGAGTTCCTGAGCGCGGTCTCCAGCCGCCTGATGATTCTGGAGCGCGGTGCGATCACCGGCGAAGTGCCTATCGACGCGGCGGTCAATCCGGCGCTGATCGAGGAGTTCGTCGGCTTCGGTGCGGCGCGGCAGACCAGCGGTGCGGCTGCTACGTCTGCAAACACAGCAGCCACATCGGCGCCCCCTGCCCAAGCTATCGCAAGCACCACAGATGCAGAGCTGAGCTTCACGCGACCGAAGGCTGCAACAGCAAAATCACCGCCCACGCGCCCCACACCCGACAACACTCTACCAGCGCCACCTAGGGAGGCTTACATGACCGTTCGACGCCCCACACTGGATCAGATGCGCGGAGTCGTCGGCGGGCTCGGCATGTCCATGAGCGACCGCGAGATCATGGACTACATGACCATCATGGAAGGCACCTTCCAGGCTTACGACCGGGTCGATGCCCTGCCCGACAATCTGCCTCAGGTAAAGTATCCGCGCACTCCGGGCCGCCGCCCGAGCCCGGAGGAAAACCCGCTCAACGCTTGGTATATCAAGACCGATATCCGGGGCGCACCCTCGGGACCGCTGGAAGGCAAGCGCGTCGCCCTGAAGGACAATGTCTGTCTCGCCGGTGTGCCCATGATGAACGGCGCCTCGACGCTGGAGGGCTACACCCCCGACGTCGACGCCACTATCGTCACCCGCATTCTGGACGCGGGCGGCACCATCGTCGGCAAGGCCCATTGCGAGTACTTCTGCCTCTCGGGCGGCAGCCACACCAACGCCACCGGCCCGGTGCACAATCCCTACAAGCTGGGTCATACGGCGGGCGGCTCTTCCTCCGGGTCCGGCGCACTGGTCGGACTGGGCGAGGTGGAGATGGCCATCGGCGGTGATCAGGGTGGCTCCATCCGCATTCCCGCCTCCTTCTGCGGCGGCTACGGCATGAAGCCGACCCACGGTCTGGTGCCTTACACCGGTATCATGCCCATCGAGCCGACTATCGATCACACTGGCCCCATGACCACCAACGTGGAGGACAACGCCCTTTTGCTGGAAGTGCTCGCGGGTGAAGACGGCCTGGACCCGCGCCAGTACGCGCCGAAGATCGACAAGTATCTGACGGCGCTCGGGCGCGGCGTCGCCGGTCTGCGGATCGGTCTGGTGCGCGAGGGCTTCGGCCTGCCCAACAGCGAAGCCGACGTGGACGCCAAGGTACGGCAGGCCGCCGAGACCTTCCGGCGGCTCGGCGCGACGGTCGATGAGATTTCCGTGCCGATCCATCTGGACGGCACAGCGATCTGGACACCCATCGCGCTGGAAGGCCTGACCGACATCATGATGCACGGCAACGGTTTCGCGACTGGCTGGGAAGGCCTCTACATGACCAGCCTGCTCGATCATCACGCCAACTGGCGCAGCCGCGCCGACGAGCTCTCACCGAGCCTGAAGATCTCCATGTTCATCGGCGAGTACATGCTCAAGCACCATCGCGGCCACTATTACGCCAAGGCGCAGAACCTCAGCCGCCGCCTGAAGCATGAATACGATCAGGTGCTGCAGCGCTACGACCTGCTGATGATGCCCACCCTACCCCTGAAAGCCCCGCCGCTACCCGGACCGGACGCGCCACTCTCGCTCTACATCCAGCGCGCCTTCGAGATGATCTCCAACACCGCGCCCTTCGACGCAACAGGCCATCCGGCCATGTCGATCCCCTGCGGGATGAGCGAGGGCCTGCCCATCGGCCTGCAGCTGATCGGCAAGCACTACGATGAGTCGACCATCTACCGCGCCGCCCATGCTTTCGAGCAGGCGGGCGACTGGAAGACCATGTGAGATGACAAGCAACGGCTTCAGCATCGGCGATCTTTCGCAACCGATTACCTCGCTGTCGGACAGCGCGGCAGAGAGTCGGAGCGAAGATCCGGAAAGCCTGAAACCGCACGATGGCCTCTCCTACGTCACGGGCGACCGAAACCAACCACTCTGGCGCAAGACGGTGCCGCAGGTGCTGGCTGAGACCGCCCTGCATCACGGTGCACGCGACGCCACCGTCTTTCCCGAGCAGTCTATCCGCTGGAGCTATTCGGAACTGGCGCGCAAGGTCGACGATCTGGCGGCGGGTCTGCTGGCCATCGGCATTGAACCGGGAGACCGTGTCGGCATCTGGTCGCCTAACCGCCCGGAATGGCTGCTGACTCAGTTCGCCACCGCGCGCATCGGCGCGATCCTGGTGACGGTCAATCCGGCCTACCGCAGCGCTGAACTGGAATACGTGCTCAACAAGGTGGCCTGCAAGGCTGTGGTCATTGCTGAGGCCTTCAAGTCCAGCAACTACGTGGAGATGATCACCTCTATCGCGCCGGAGCTAGCCGAGACCGAAGCGGGGCGTCTCACCTCGAGCAAACTGCCCTTCCTGCGTTCGGTGATCGTCACCAGCCCCACGCCCATTCCCGGCATGCTGCGCTTCGACGAGCTGCTGTCGCTGGCCGGACCGGCGCAACGCCTGCGCCTGGACGATATCACCGCGAAGCTGGACCCGGACGATCCCATCAACATCCAGTTCACCAGCGGCACCACGGGCTCGCCCAAGGGCGCGACGCTCACCCACTTCAACATCGTCAACAACGCGCGTTTCGTCGTGGAGCGCATGCGCCTGACCGCCGACGACCGCCTCGCCATCCCGGTTCCGCTCTATCACTGCTTCGGCATGGTCATGGGCAGCCTGGGCTGCGCGACACAGGGCGCGGCCATGGTCTTCCCCGGCGAGGCCTTCGAGGCGGAGACCGCGCTCAAAGCCGTCGCGCGGGAACGCTGCACCGCCTTCTACGGCGTGCCCACCATGTTCGTCGCCATGCTGGATCACCCGGACTTCCGCAATCACGACCTCTCGTCGCTCAGGACCGGCATCATGGCCGGCGCGCCCTGCCCCACCCCGGTCATGAAGCGCGTCATCGCCGACATGCATATGCGCGAGGTCACCATCGCCTACGGCATGACCGAGACCAGCCCGGTCTCCTTCCAGAGCCACTGCGACGACCCGCTCGACCGCCGCGTCTCGACGGTCGGACGCATCCATCCGCAATTGGAAGTCAAGATCGTCGATGCCGAAGGTCGCACGGTCCCGGTCGGTCAGGAAGGCGAACTCTGCACCCGTGGTTATTCGGTCATGCGCGGTTACTGGAACGACGACGCGCGCACAAAGGAGTCCATCGACCCGGCAGGCTGGATGCACAGCGGCGATCTGGCGACGCTGGACCGCGAGGGCTACTGCGCCATCGTCGGCCGGGTGAAGGACATGGTCATCCGCGGCGGCGAAAACATCTACCCCCGCGAGGTCGAAGACTTCCTGCACCGCCACCCCAAAGTCCAGGACGTCCAGGTCTTCGGCATCCCCGATCCCAAATACGGCGAGGAGCTCTGCGCCTGGATCGTCCTAAAGCCCGGTGCCGATACGACAGCGGAAGAAATCACCACCTTCTGCAAAGGTCAGATCGCGCATTACAAGGTACCGCGGCATCTAAGGTTCGTGGAAGAGCTGCCGATGACAGTGACGGGGAAACCGCAGAAGTTTTTGATGCGGGAGCGGATGATGGAGATGTTGAGGCGGTGAGTTTGGCAAAGAGACGTAGCGTTCTTTCAAATCCATATGAACTAAATACACCACTTAACAACTATGCAGAAGAACTTGACAGCATAGAAGTCAGGCAATGAGCAACCAGATCACGTTACCAACCAGGCCAGTGGCAATCGCATACCAAAAGGCTCGATGGTTCCGAACATCACTTCCCACTTGGGAAATCTCAACTGTAGGGAATGCCCACTTCGTATATCCCCAGAAGATTCTATAACCCCATAAAACTGTGAAAAACAAATAGACGTAAGCCATTACCGAAAAGAACCCATTCCTGGCGCTTAGGTGTTCTTCAATAAAACTTGAAGCCAGCCAGCACACATAGAAACCAATCGGCAAAGCAAACAAAAAGAGGCCAAAATCGTACATAAAGGCAATATGCAGCCAACCCCGATTTGTTCTTCGCCCATTAACGACCCCGAGCACAGCATCCGAAACTGCCGCTACCCATGAGTCTCGATCGCCTTTAATCTCTAAGTGACTCGAGTTGGGTGTAGGACTCGAAACAAGGTTATTACCATCCAAAAGCGGTGGCTTAGAAAAATCCAATAAAAGTTCAAATGAATTCGCAGGTCTATTTCCCGCAACTTCTTGATAAGTGACTATGTTAGTAAGGTAAATTCCAGATATAACATCCGGAATGTTAGGCGACTCAAAAACATCGGAACTGTCGCCGTACAACGAGGTACCGTCTGCACTGTTTATCGTTGCCGTGATCCGAAAAGCATCCTCTTTGATCTTTTCCACGCGCGCATTAAAATCTTCGTTCGATTCATCGTCAGGTTTTACTAGTTGAGCAATCTCTCGATCACCTTGCTCACCAACATGCCGAGATAACCTCTCAAAAATCTTCTTCACATCTTCAATAGATAGTCTAATTGAATACAACGGGATGTGTTTGGACGGGAGTTGGATGGCCATGAAGTCTGCTCTGTTTAGATTTTCGATACAAATAGTATGAGAGAAAACACCAATACATCAGACAGCATAATTGTATGGAAAAATTTTAGAAAATTGCACGCACATTGCAACCTTTAAAGGTAAAACATGTGCAAAAACAACAGCAAACCACTATGTCCACAACTCTGTGTTGGCGTCATCGACTCTCCTTGAAGTTTAATACTCTCCAACTTTCACTCCTTTTAAAGGCCCCACCCCATGCCCATCACCCCCTTCGAAACCGACCTTCTCCTCGTCATTGACGTGCAGTACGATTTCTGCCCCGGCGGTGGGCTCGCAGTGACGGACGGCGATGCGGTGGTGCCGGAGATCAATCGGATTGCAACAGACTTTGCGCATGTGGTGATCACCCAGGACTGGCATCCGGCGGGGCATTCTTCCTTTGCCTCCAGCCATGACGGCGCGGCGCCTTTTTCGCAGGTGACCATGCCCTACGGTGCGCAGACGCTTTGGCCGGATCATTGTGTGCAGGGGACACGTGGCGCGGAACTGCATGAGGGGCTGGAGCTGCCGCAGGCGGAGATGGTGATCCGTAAGGGCTACCGGCGGGAGATCGATTCCTACTCGGCTTTTTTCGAGAACGATCAGAAGACGCCGACCGGTCTGGCGGGCTATCTGCGCGAGCGCGGGTTTCAGCGGGTCTTTTGCGTCGGGCTGGCCACGGACTTCTGCGTGCGCTTCTCGGCGGTGGATGCGCGCAAGCAGGGCTTTGAGGCGACGGTGATCGAATCCGCCTGCCGGGCCATCGATCTGGAGGGCTCCCTGGCCGCCGCCAAAAGCGAGATGACCGGGTTGGGTGTAGAGCTATTACCGGGCTGGTAGCTAAATCCTTCGCCGGCCCTCTCCATCGCTCGATCCTTGGCCCCGCCCCAACCCCATGCAGGTCAACTAAAGGGCTCGCGACCGGCAGCGTGCAGGGCGGAAAAGGCCTCCCGGACACTGCCGCTGACCAGATAGTGCAGGCCAAAGGCCGCACCCAAAAGGATCGAGCCGAGCGCCAGCGGAGCACTGAGTGAGAGGGTGGCAATCCCGGAAATACCCTGCCCCACTGTGCAGCCCAGCGCCGTCACGCCGCCGAAGCCCATCAATAGCGCTCCCAGCAGGTGGCGGCGCATCTCCCGTGCGTCGTCGAAAGCTTCCAGCCGAAGCTCCCTCTTCGCCGCAGCCGTGAGAAAGGCGCCAGCAACGGTTCCGATGACCAAGCCAATGCCGAAGTCGATCGTCGCCCCGGAGAAGGTCAGCAGATAGATGATTGTCTCTCCCGGCGGGAGAACGTAAGTCAGTGACTCCACCCGCTGCGGATCGAAGGGATCGGCACCGACGATACCGGTCGCCGCAAAACCGGCCGCCACCACGAAACCGATGACAACGCCTCCGAAGACGTCTTTCGGCGCTGCGCGGAAGGCTGCGCTCTGGAAACACCAGCGCACAATGACCAGGGGTACGACGAGTCCCAAACCCAAGCTTATCGAGGATCGCTCAATCCCCAGGGCTGCGGATAACAGGTGCGACAAGCCTTGGCCGCCAAGCTTCTCCAGGTCAAGGCTGAGGGGATCGATCACCGCTTCACGCAGAACTCCTGTCAGGCCCCGCGCCGTCATATAGGCGGACAGCCCCAGCACCAGGAAGACGACAATAGCCCGCAGATCGCCGCCGCCAAGGCGGACCAGAGTTCCGTAACCGCAGGTGCCGACCATCGCCATGCCAAAGCCGAACAAGAGGCCCCCAACGACTGCGCCTGCCCAACCGAAAGAGGCGGAGAGATAGAAGCTCTCGCCAATCCGCGCACCGCCCCAGGCGTCGAGAAACTGTACGGCCATCATGGCCACCGCCATCGCCAGACCCCAACTGCGCATCCGCCGCGTGTCGTCGGCCAGAATCCAATCCTCGATCGCCCCGAAGGTGCAGAAACGCACACCGCGGGCGGCCGCGCCGACGATCAATCCGGCCAGGAGGCCGCAGCCAGCGAGGATCAGCGACGTTGGAATTTCATCCATGGTTCGGGTCTGACCGCCCGGTGCGCTCACCAGTCATCCGTCGACTTGCCCTCCGCTTTGAGCTGCTCGAGTTTTTCCTGCAGATAGCGTTGAAAGGATTGCTCCTGATATTGGCCGCTGCGGACAAACTCGAACATGCTGACAAAATGAAATGGCTTGAAGTAGCCGGGCATACGGGCCACCTCGCTCACCCGCCCTGCCCGGCCTGCAACTGCTTGCGGGTCGCTTGGAAAGAAAACGACGGTCGGCGTAAAATTGATTTGCCACTTTCTCGCCAAGGCACGCTCCTCAAGCTCTTCGCCATCAAAATCGGTGACGGCGCGACTGCCCCAGAGGTCCAGTTGAAGAAGCTCGAAGTTTTCCTGCAGATAGGAAACGATCCCGGGATGCACCAGATTTACGGCGTGCAGCTCACGGCAATAGGGACACCCACGCTGTTCCCACAAAACGGCAAAATGCCGGCTGTTGTCCGCGGCAGCGGTAAGGTCTTCCTGCAGATCGAGGAAACTCTCGACGAACCAGTCCTGGACATGCAGCCCGTTATCGCCAACCTCAGGTTCGGCAGCGCGCAGGCTGTGCGGTGATAGGAGTTGAGCGGTGGCCGCCATACCGGCAAGCAGCACCGTCCTTCGGTTGCTTTCCATGGCTTCTCTCCCTCTTCAGCGCAACTGCGGGAGGAGGCTTGCAATCGGCAATCCGTCATCGATTGCAGAGCCAAAAGCAGAATCGCTGTTTTTACATATTTATATTCAAATATTTATATGTATAATTTTGGCCTGACAACAAGAATCGCTCAAAGGTAGGTGTTGTCGGCGCTGAAGCCAAGCGCACGCCAAGCCACCGCAATCGGGAGAACCTTCATGCTTTCCTATTATAGCCCAGGTCGCCGTCTCGCTGTTGCAGCTTTTTTGACCGCGGGGTTTTCCTGCAGCGCTGCGGCGCAGGACGCCATCGTGACCTTCAAATCGTTAGCCCCCGATGTGGCGGTAGAAGCGGCCCAGGCCGCCCTGGCGAGTTGCCGGGATGAAGGCTTCCAAATCGCCGTCTCGGTGGTCGACCGTGGTGGCAATCTGCAGGCGACGATCCGCGACCAGTTCGCCGGACCTCACACACCGGACACCTCCTATCGCAAGGCGTGGACGGCGGTCAGTTTCCGCACTGATACCCTTGAGCTGGCGGAGCTGACCGAGAAAGGCGAAGCCTGGGCAATCCGCAATATCTCCAACGCCTTGCCGTTGGGCGGCGGTGTGCAAATCGTGGCCGGCGACGGCAGCATGCTAGGCGCTATAGGTGTTTCCGGCGCCCCCAGCGGCTCTGCGGACAAGGCTTGCGCCGACGCGGGTCTGGCAGCAATCGACGACAAGATTGCCTTCTAGCCGGGACGGCGAAAGTTGCAGATATCAGGAGGCAAATAACAGGAGAGAGTCGTGCGTCTTCAGATTGCTTTGGCGGCGCTGCTCGCACAGGTGTCCCTCCCCTGCGTTGCGAGTGAGCAGATTCCCGATCAGTATCCGCAGTCGGTGCTCTATGCCAAGCCGGTGGAGGTGATCCCTCACGTTTGGTCGGCCATCGGCGCAACCGCGCCACCGACTTATGAGAACTCAGGGCACAACAACAACCTGTCCTTCATCATCACCGGTGACGGCGTCATCGTGATCAACGCTGGCGCTGCTTATCTCTTGGCCAAGGCACTGCACGATGAGATCAGAGAAATCACGGACGAACCGGTGAAGCTGGTGATCAACGAGAACGGCCAGGGGCACGCCATGTTGGGCAATGCCTATTGGGCGGAACAAGGCGTTGCGATCCTGGCGCATGTCGAAGCGGCGGAGGAATTTGAAGATCGCGGCCCACAGATTCTGGCGCGCATGGAGAGTTACAACAAAGAGAAGTCGGCCAGCACGGTTCTGCAAGGCCCCAGCGAGACCTTCGATGAGGAAAGGCTCATTGAAATGGGCCGTTTCCGGATTGAGGTAAGGAATCCCGGGCCAGCTCACTCGCCGGGGGACATCGTGGTCTGGCTGCCCGAGCAAAGCCTGGTCATCTCCGGCGACATGGCCTTTCACGAACGCCTACTGCCCATCTTTGACGACACCGATACCGCCGGCTGGCTGGAGAGCTGGGAAGATTTTGAAGCTCTCGAGGCGACCTACGTGATCCCCGGTCACGGCCATCCGACAAACATGGATCAGGTCAGGCGCTACACCAAGGACTACCTGGTCTATCTGCGCGGACAAGTCGGCAAGCTGCTTGAAGACGGCGGCAGCCTGGAAGAGGCCTATTATGTCGATCAGTCACCCTACGCTCATCTCGACACCTTTGAGCAACTGGCCACGCGCAATGCCGGCCGGGTCTACGAACAGATGGAATTCGAGTAATCAGGCGCCCAGGTTTCATCCGCACCTCTAAAGTGTTTGCAACATCAGAAAAAAAGAAACCCTGCAACGGCGAGCTTCGTCGTCGCAGGGTGGAAAGTCGACAGGGAATCGACTCTTAGCCGAACATGTCCGCGGTGATGCCCGCATACCATCCGAGCGATTCTTCATAGGTCTGCTTGCGCAGGCCCGCCGCCTCGCCCGTCTGGGAAATAAACCCGTCCACCTTGGCAATCTTCTCTTCTGTCGCCTTGTAGGTCGCCCCGACCTTCACACCGTCGTCGGTTTCGATCAGTGACCAGCAGGTGTTGGAATACTTGGCCGGAAAGACCTTCGACCCGGTTAATGTGCCGCGCACGGACATGGCGCAGACCTTGGCCTGGCTGTTTGCCGAGAAACCGGACTTCGGCATGTCCCCCTGATGGCAGGCGTCACCCAGGACATAGATGTTCTCGTCCATGCGACTTTGCATGCTCGCCGGCACCACTGGCGCCCAGCCCGCGTCATTCGTTACCCCCGCAAGCTCGGCAATGCGTCCCGCCTTCATCGCGGGAATGGCGTTACAGACGTCGACCTTTTCGACAGCGCCGTCGATCACGACTTCCATGGTATCGGGGCGCACCTCAACTGCGTCGCCGCCGAAATCCGGGCCGATCCACTCGATCATGCCACCATAATAGTTTTGCCAACCTTCCTCGAAGAGCGCCTGCTTAGAGAACTTGGGTTTGGGATCGACAATCAAGATCTTGGCCGTCGGGTTCTCCGCTTTCAACTTGTGCGCAACCATCGACACGCGCTCATACGGCCCAGGCGGACAGCGAAATGGATTCGGCGGCGCCACCATGCAGAAAATGCCGCCGGCGGGCATGGCTTCGATCTGTGCCTTCAGGAGTTCGGTTTGCGTGCCGGCCTTGTAGGCGTGGGGCATTGCGGTCTGGGCCGAGAGATCCCAGCCCGGCAGTGCATCCTCCTTGAAATCGATCCCGGGCGAGAGCACCAGGCGGTCGTAACCGATTGATCCACCGCCGGCGAGCGCCACCGTCTTGGCACTTCGGTCGACCCCAATGGCATAGTCGTGCACCACGTTAACCCCATAGTCGCTGGCCAGTTTGCCGTAACCATGGCCGATGGAGTTCATATCGCGGAAGCCGCCGATATAGAGATTGGAAAAGAAGCAGGTGTAGTAGCGCCGCGTTGGTTCAATCAGAACAACATCGATCGCTCCCTTGCTGTCCTTGGCGATGTAGCGCGCGGCCGTGGCCCCGCCGGCGCCTCCACCGATCACGACGACTCGTGGTCTGGCCTGACCAAGCACCGCCGGCGCTGCCAGGCCGGCTGCGGCGGTGAGGCTCGTTCCCAGGAACAGTCTTCTGTTGATTTTCATGATGCTCTCCTCCCTTTGCCTCTTTTTTTAGTCAAGACCGCCGAAGTAGGCTGCCAAAGCGGCGATCTCCTCATCAGACAGTCGTCCGGCAAGCATCTGCATCACCGGATGCGGCCTCAGTTGCTGTTTATAGGCATGCATGGCAACGACAAAGTTCTCTGCCGGCCAACTGGTGATCGACGGAATTCCTTGATTTGATCCGTCCGCCTGATGACAGGTGGTGCATTCGCTGGAGAGATACTCGCCATAGGCTGGATCACCCTGCAGGGTCAGGACAGCCGGATCCAGATTTGGACCGCCATCACGCAGTGTCGGCTCGCTCTCCGGAATGTCTGACGGCTTGTCGGAATACTGGCGCAGGTAGGCCAGAATATCGGCGCGATCCTGTGCCTTCTTCAAGCCGCGGAAATTCATCCTTGTCGCCGACACCAGGGATTTCGGGTTCTCCAGAAAGGCATCCAGGGTCTCGAAAGTCCAGACCAGGCCATCGGCGTTTGCGCGCTTCATGTGGTCGGAGTAGCGAAATCCCGTCACCGTCCCGGCCAAGCGGCCGAAGACTCCGTTCAGGTGAGGGCCGACGCGGTTCTTCGCCGCGTCGCCTACCTGATGGCATGACACACACTGGCGAAAGATCTTGGCACCGCGCTCCGCATCACCGGCTTCTGCGGCTGCACCGGAAGCCTGCAGAAGAAGGGCGATGAGGATGGCCAAGCTGCGCATGGATTACTCCGCGGTGCTCTCGAGGTAGGCAAGAATCGCATCGATTTCTTCTTGCTTCCGCAACCCGGCGAAGGACATCTTGGTCTTGGGCATGTAACTCTTGGGATCGGCAAGAAAGGCGCCGAGTGAATGGTGGTCCCAGATCAGACCGCCCTCGCCGGCCTGTGCCATCGGCTTCGAATACTTGAAGCCCTCTACCGTGCCCGCTGGCCGTCCGACAATTCCGGTCAAAACCGGGCCGACCCGGTTTTTTGCGCCGTCGCCGACCTGATGGCAGGCCTTGCATTTGCGAAAGAGCTTTTCGCCCATTGCGACAAGACCTGGATCGGCCACCGCTGCCGGCTCCGGCACCACCGCAATCGCCGTGTTCTCGCGCGTTGCGGCGCCCTGATCCCTTGTCTCATCAGTTGGACCATCCGCCGCCTGATCCGGAGTTACATCGAGAACGCGGGCGCGCATGGTAATCTCAACTGTTTCCTTACAGTCGGTCATGCAAACCTCAGCCCTTGCAAAGATCGGACTCTTATGGCGATCGTCCATGAAAAACCCATCTTCGTTGGGCAATCGGGTATCCGCGAAGTTATCCTTGGACAGGACGAAGTCTTCATCATCGACCACGTCGTTCATGTAAAGCAGATAGGCAGTGATGGCATAGACTTCGTCATCACTCAGCGACTGAGCGTCGCCAAAGGGCATGGCGCGATGCACATAGTCCCAGACTGTCGAGAGATAGGGCCAGTAGGAACCGATGGTCTTGACCGGGCGTTCGCCAGCCAGAGTATCCTGACCGCCGGCCAGAACCGGCCAGCGGGCGACCCCCTCGCCGAAGTCGCCGTGACAGACCGCACACTTTTCGATGAAAACTTCTTCGCCGTCGGTTACCGAGCCTGATCCCACCGGCAGACCGCGCCCGTCGGGGCGAATATCGATATCCCAAGCCGCGACCTCCTCGGGCGTGGCCTCCCGGCCGAGATCGAAGGGCTGAGCCCAGGCGGCTTGGCCCAGCGACAATGCAGCGGCAAAAACAAGAAGGAGATCAGGAAACTTCAACATTCTCAGCGACCCCTTTGTCGTTCACATACCAAGTCTGAATGCCGTTATTGTGATAGATCGAGTTCTCCCCGCGCACCATACGCAGTTCATCCTTCGTCGGCTGAACGTATCCGGTCGAATCATGCGCCCGGCTCTGCAACAGCAGCGCGCGGCCGTCCCAATCAAAGTCGAAATAGAAGCGATGCAACGACATCGGCAGGCTCGGCCCGTCCATCCGCGCCGGATACCAGTTCTTACCGCCGTCCAGGGTGACGTCGACGCGCGGGATGGTGCCTCTGCCGGACCAGGCCAGACCGGAAATGACCGTGTGGCCACGGCCATGGGTGATCGGGGCCTGGGGGCTCGGATTGGTAATGATCGACTTCGCGTCCATCACCCAGGTAAAGCGCCGGGCCCGGCCATCGGCCAATAGATCAGTGTACTTCGAGGTCTCCTCGCGGTGATGCCAGGGCTGGTCACCCACCTCGAGCCGGCGCAGCCATTTCACCCACATGTTACCCTCCCAGCCGGGCACGACGAGCCGGACCGGATAGCCTTGCTCTGGACGGAGCGCTTCACCGTTCATCTTGAAAGCAACCAGGCAATCGTCGAGCGCTTTTTCCATGGGGATCGAACGGGTCATGGCCGAAGCATCGGCGCCTTCCGCGAGCAGCCACTTACCGTTGGTCTTTACGCCCGCGCGCTCCAACAGATGGCGCAGCTTGACCCCGGTGTACATCACGTTGTGCACCATGCCGTGGGTAAACTGACAGCCGTTGAGCTGGGCGCCACGCCATTCCATGCCGGAGTTGGCGGCGCACTCCAGGAAGTAGAGATGGTTTTCGCGCGGGAAGCGCTCGAGGTCTTCGATGGTGAAGATCAGCGGCTTCTCTACAAGGCCGTTGATCATCAAACGATACTGCGTCGGATCAACCTCGGCGATACCCGCATGATGGCGCTCGAAACAAAGCCCGTTCGGCGTGATGATCCCGTCAAGTTCATGCAGAGGCGTGAAGTTGACCGAACTCACCGGGTCGGCAGTCAGCCAGTCAACATTGCGGCGCTTTACATGCTCTTCGAAGGGCGAAGGAAAGCCGTAGGGCCGTGCATCGACTCCGTCGCCCAGAGCCTGCGCCCAGGGCTGTACCTCAAGGATCGCCGGGTCGCCGGCCGCACGGGCGGAAGTGGAGACCGAAGCCGAAACCGCCGCAGCGCCGCCGGCCAATAGGGATGTCCTCAGAAAGTTGCGGCGGGTCGTTCCCGGTCGAATATCTTGGTCTTTCATCTCACTCGACCTCATTTTTACACTTGCTCTGAAAGGATTGGAGCCAGGGCCCACCTCCGAGCCCTGCTCTTAAAGTCCAGCCACCTTGACCGAGTCATTGGGTGTGATCTTCACGCTTCCCTTGCGCCGAACATAGCTCTCCACGACATCCCAGATCGGGGGTCCCTCGGTACCCTCGTTGACGCTTGCCCAACCAGCGACGGTGTAACTCTTGTCCGCCTCGATCGGTTCACCGCTGGCGAGGAAAGTCATGTCCGTCACCCGCTTGCCAATCGACTCCGCGGGATCGATGCTGTAGCCGAGGCCACCGACCCGCACCATGTCGCCGCCCTGCTGATAGTAAGGATCGGGATTGAAGAGATTGTCCGCGACGTCCTCCAGCACGGTCTTCAGAAAGGCGCCGGTCATCTCCGTTCGATAGGCCGCCGGATAGGTTATGGATGTCAGATTGTGCAGGTCCTCAACGGTAATGTCCTGGCCGGGCAGCAGGGATGCGCCCCAGCGGAAGCCGGGCGACAGCGAGATCTCGGCGTCCCGCTCCTCCAGCAGCGCCTGGCAGATCAGATCGTCGAAGGTGCCGTTGAAGTTGCCTCGCCGGTAGAGCATTGTCTCGGTCTGTCCCAGGACGCGCTCCAGCTCGGCCTTGTGTGGCTCCCGGATCTCCCCGATCAGCGCCGTGACTTCCGGATCGGGCGTGATGACATCCGAGAAAACGGGCATCAACTTGTAGCGATAGCCTTTGACTTCGCCGTCACGGACGTCGAGATCCAGGCGCGATAGAAACTTGCCGTGGGAACCGCTGGCAACCAACAGGGTCTTGTTGACCTGAACAACATCCGGCAGTGCATCGTGGGTGTGACCGGTCAGGACAACATCGATCCCCTGCACCCGCGAGGCCAGCTTGCGGTCGACATCGAAACCGTTGTGCGACAGCAGGACGACGAGTTCCGCGCCCTCAGACCGTGCCTCGTCAACCTGCTGCTGAACGGCCTCTTCCCGAATACCGAACGACCAGGTGGGAATCTTGTAGCGGGGATTGGCAACGGGCGTGTAGGGAAAGGCCTGGCCGATGACGGCGACCTTGACCCCGCCACGCTCGAAATAGGCAACCCGGTCAAAGACAGGCTCTTCCCAGTCCGTGTCACGGACATTCTGCGCAAGAAAGGGGAAAGCAAGCTGTTCCAATAGCTCGTTTACCCGCTCGGTTCCGTAGGTAAATTCCCAATGCGCGGTCATAGCATCGGTCCCGAGCGCGTTCATCACGCGAACCATGTCCGCGCCCTGGGTCTGGTATGAGGTGTAGGAGCCTTGCCAGGTATCACCGCCGTCCAGAAAAAGCGTGTTGTCTGGCCGCTCCGCGCGGACGGCCTTGAGGAGCGTTGCCAGACGGTCTGCGCCGCCGACACGGCCGTAGTCGCGGGCCAGACTCTCAAAGCCCTGGTCGCTCAGGGCATAGGCTCCGGCGCTTCCAGCCTCAAGGCCGTACTTTTCCAGAAACGCCTTGCCGGTGACGTGCGGCGGCAGACCGCTGACTTCGCCGACACCGATATTGATGCTCGGCTCGCGAAAGTAGAGAGGTACCAGCTGCGCATGCATATCGGTGACATGCAACAAGGTGACATTGCCCAGAGGCTCGAAGGCGAGAAGATCGGACTGCGTGAGGGCCGAGCCTGCCGCAAAGGCTCTGCGGCCCGTCAAGCCCCTGGCCAAGACACCGGTCGCAAGAGCGACTTGCAGAAAGTCTCTTCGAGAAAGCACTAAGTCTCTCCTTCTTACGTTTGCGCCATTTCGCGCGCAGATCCGCTCACGGCGGAGTCACTTCCGCGAAGCCCAATCTATGGACTCAGAGCAGAGGCAGCGGCAGACGGTCAGTCAGTCCCAGACCGCGGCGAGATCACTGGCGGACGGCGGGTGCTTCGACGGGCAGACCCTGCCCGCGCCAGTTGACGTAAAGTTCCAGAGCCAGGAACTCGTCGGAGCCCACTTTGTAAGGCTCGGCCCGCACCTGATCCATGCAGCCCTTGAAGCGCCGATGCAGCGACCCGATCTTCTGCCACTTCAAACGATAGGTGGGGAAACCGTTGGACTGCCCCTGGCTCAAACGATCGGCACGAATACTCTGTCCGTAGTAGTTCTGGTGACAGTTGACGCAAGCCAGATCAAGTTGACCGACCCGGGTGTTATAGAGATCTTTGCCCTTTTCAAACCACGGCGTCATTGGTCCATCAATCTGGACCTCGACCGGAGTGCCGCGCGATTGGTTGCGCACGAAGGACGTCATCGACAGGAGCTCCGACGACTCCCACTTCCAGGGTTTCGCTCCCATGCGCTCGCTGCGGCACATGTTGATCTGCTGTTCCAGGTTCACCGGCTTGCCCAGCGCCTCGTTCCACTTCGGCATCTGCGCGCCGGTTGTTGCCATGCTATCGGCCGCATCCTCGTGACAGGAGGCGCAGGATTTCTGCTCGCTGCCGTCCACGGTCTCCCAGAGCTCGGCACCCTGTTCGACCCAGAGGAAGCCCGGATTCTCAAAGTCATCCTGCTGCAATGCCTGGGTCTCCGGTGTCCGGAAATGCCAGCCCGAATAGAGCTCTCCAAGCGGGTGGTCTTTCGCTGTCGCTGTCACCTGAACCGTATCGACCCCCTCGGGAAGAGCGAAGGCATAGCCGCTCATCACCAGACCGGCCGCCGCGGCGCTCAAGAGTGCAATTTTCGTTCTCATCACCATCATCCCTTTCCCTCCCAAAGGCGTCGTCCGCTTCTCGCCGCGCGGTGTTGCCGGGTATAGCAGCTGTGCGCAGGCTGCCGGTTCTTAGGTGACGCTCAGTTTTTGCTTCTTCGAATAGACCGAGCCGTCATCGTCTTCCCAGATGAACTCGAATTCGCCGGGTTCGTCCGCCCGCATTTTGAACTGCAGATAGGGATTTGCAGAAATGGCCGGCTCGATGTCGACGCTGAAAACTGTCTCGCCGTTAAACTTTGCAGTGAAGTTATGAATGATCTGGCGCGGTATCAGGTTGCCCTGTTTGTCCTTGCGTTGACCCGACTCCATCTTGTGCGAGATCAGCGTTTTTATTGTGATGACCTCTCCCTTGCCAGCCGCCTTGGGCGCCTTTACGCGTGGCTTGGATTTTGCCATTGCCCGGTTCTCCTCTATTCCTGATCAGCCGCCACAGCCGCCGATCGTGACCTTGACCGTGGCCTTCGCCATGTGAAATGAGCCGTCCGACATCTCGGCAACGGCTATGACGTTCTGAGTCCTCGCAAGCCGCATACGTGTCGAGGCTTCGGCAACACCGCTTTTCGGCGAGAAATGAAACGTCGCGACACCTGGGCGCGGATTAGCGTCCGCAAGCACCATGACCCGCTTGACGTAGTCGTCGCCGCTCATCGGGCTGTCGACGGACACCGTCAAGGGTACGGTATTGCCGTTCTCGGCGATCTCCGGCATCTCGAGACTGATCTTGCCGCTCTCGGCAGCCTCGCTGCCGCCGGTGAATTGCCTGATCTCCTCCATCGCCGTATCGGCCGCATCGACCGGCAGCGGAACGACGGCCACGGCCAGCAGGCCAGCCGTCATCCAAAGCGCATCACGGCGCGTCATGTCTTTCATAGCATCTCCTTTCAGGCTCAAGGTCTTCATGGGGCGCCTATTCCTCCTTGAGTGTTTTCAGATAAGCGATGACGTCCTCGACCTGTGTGGCTGTCAGGACCGGCTTACCCTGGAACTCTTTGCGAACACGCTGTCCGTCGAAGACGCGGTAAAAGCCCGGCATAATTGTGTCGGGTCCGAAGACGGACTTTGCATTCACCAGGATTGCGCGCAGCTCTCCTTCCGAGTAGCGGTCCGCAACGCCATCAAGGGGCGGCCCTATATCTCCGTGGAAAGGCTCACCGATCTGATCTCTGTTACCGTGACAGGCAAGACAGTTCCCAAGCTTGCGGCTCTTGAACCATTTGCTGCCCGCCGCTGGATCGCCGGGCGAACCGGTCAACGAAGACTCCACTTCGGCCTCGCGAATCACAACGTCCTGCGGCTCTATAGTTGCGGCGTTTGCCGCCGCGGTCACGGCACCCAGAGAGATCGCCAGACAGAATCCGGCTGCAAGTTTGTGGCCCACCATTTCCTCCCGCTTTCGCGTGGTTTGGCCGGCGCATTGGTCGTTGTGCTATTCATTGCCGCGCCGGTCCCTTTGAAACCAATAATGGAGAGAGACGCTGCCTAAATCAATACATATATTGCAATATTTGAATGCGATATAGATAACATCTTGTTATCCAACGGTTCCAAGCTGTGGGAAAGTTTCCAGCAACCAGTACGAGAGGCTACTCATTGAACCGGTTATGAAGAGAATCCCGGTGGCCACAAGCAATCCCCCCATCGCCTTTTCAACGCCGGCCAGATGGCGACGAAAGCGTTTCGCGAACTGCAAAAACTGCCCGGCGAAGAGTGCCGCCATCAGAAACGGAATGCCGATACCCAAACCATAGGCAGTCAGCAGGCCCGCGCCTTGCCCGACAGTCTCCTCGCTGCCCGCCATGAAAAGGATTGCCGCCAGCACCGGGCCAACACAGGGTGTCCAGCCGAAGGCAAAGGCAAGACCGACCACGTAAGCACCCAGCAGACCCGCAGGGCGCTTCGAGGCGTGAAAGCGGGCCTCGCGGTAGAGCAGAGGGATGCGGAACGCGCCCAGGAAGTGGAGCCCCATGACGATGATGATCGCGCCAGCAACGTAGCTTAAGAGGTTGAGATGCTCGGCGACCAGTTGTCCCACCATACTGGCGCTTGCACCGAGTGCCACGAAGACCGTCATGAAACCGAAGACGAAACTCAGCGCAGCCGCGGCAACCCTCCGGCCCGCGCCGGCCTCTGTCCCCTCCGCAACCTCTTCCATTGAAAGGCCGCCGATGAAACACAGATAAGGCGGCACCAAAGGCAGGACGCAAGGCGAGAGAAATGACAGCAGACCAGCGACAAAAGCACCGCCGAGGCTAACGTCAAACCCCATGCTCGTCCTCCTTCCTGGACTTCATATTCGATTAATAATATATGTTATAGCATGAGCTGTGCCAGGAAAATGATGCACCGGGTCAGACTGGGTGCCCTCTTGTGTTTGCTTTTTATTGTCCTTCCCTTATCCGGGAGCGCGGCAGAGCTGATCATGTTCGAGGAAGCGGGCTGCCCCTGGTGCGCCCGCTGGAATCGCGATATTGCACCGATCTATCCCAAGACAAAGGAAGGGAAAAAGGCCCCTCTGCGGCGGGTTGACCTGCACGGCGACTGGCCGGACGATCTGCCGGAATTGAAGCCTGTTCATTACACGCCGACCTTTGTCCTCATTGCAGACGGCAGAGAGGTCGGCCGCATACAGGGATATCCAGGCGAAGATTTCTTTTGGGGACTACTTGCCGAGCTGATCGATCGAATGGAAGCGCCGAATGAGGCGCAAACGTCATCCGGAAGTGGACAGTGACCGCCTGCGGGGCTATGTGAAACACAGCACGTTTCTGATTTGACTACTACGAGCACCAACATGGCAGATGCCAAAGAGCTTTCGGACCTAGGACCCATGGAAGACATGATGACGCGCGCCAGGGCGGCCAGTGACTTCCTTAAAGCGATCGCTCATGAAAATCGCCTCCTCATTCTCTGCATGCTGGTCGAGGGTGAAAAATCAGTCCGCGACCTCGAGGTTCTGCTGGAAATGCGTCAGCCGAGCGTCTCTCAGCAGCTCGCGCGTCTGAGGGCCGACGATCTTGTCGCGACAAGACGTGACGGCAAGACAATCTATTACTCGCTCGCCAGCGAAAGGGCGCGCGAACTCGTCTCAGTCCTCTATAACATGTTTTGCAAGCCGCCGGCCTGACCGCTCCACTCAGGAGCGCATCTGGAGCGAGGCGTGGAGGTCGATCGTCCGATACTAAACCGCTCGGACGAAAGAGTTCCTGCTTTGGTTGCGATAGAACCCACGACTACGGCCTGGACCGCGGCTTGGCCTCCTGCTCAGGCTCCTGCTGTGGCTCCGGCGCCCTTAGACTGAAGTCGGCGCATCGCCGCGCGTGCGCAATCCATGTCGGGACCAGTTTGCGCCACTCAGGATGCTGGTGCCGGAAAAACTCCGAAGCAACCTGTACCGCAGCGATCGCATGATTTAAGTCCAGTCGGGATTGCCAGTCCGTCGGAACCAGCGCGAAATATTCATCGGTGAAGGTATGGGCCGCCGTTTCGACATGTTCGGGCTTGGCTCCGAAGCGGATCGACATGGCTTCAAGCCGTGCCAGCAGCGTCGCGACGTCAAGCACAGGGTCGGCTGCGCCGAAGGTGTCCAGATCGATAAAGAGAATCCGCTCGCCATCGAGAAAAACATGATCGGGTTTCAGATCGAGGTGGGTGGGCCCGAGTGTCGTTCGCGCAAGTGCTGTTTCGGCAGCCTCCGCAATAAACTCTACGTCACCGGCCAGGGCGGGGCAGGCCCAGGCAACGTATTGGGCCGCAACTTTCGTTCTGGCAATGACGGCATCCGCGGCCGCAGGCGGCTTGACGGACCAGAGGTGGAATGCCGCCAGCCCGCGTGCCGTTTGCCGCGCTGCTTCCTCTACCCGGTCTCCGTCCAGGATTGCCTGTTCGAAAGAAACACCCGGCGCCTCCTCGACGATCAGTGCGGAGAGCTCTTCAAGATATGCAGTAGGCCTCGTGAAGGTGAAGGGCTGCTCCGTCGCTTGCGCGCGCAGGGTCTTGAGGAGCGCGGCCTCGCGCGCGCCTTCCCCGGCACGCCCAACCTTGACATAAGACGTATGTGAGGCGCGCTTGCCACTTTGCGCCTCGGTCGCCTCGAGTGAAAATCGCAAGACAGCTCCGGATAAAGCGCGATACCGCGCCGGCTGGATCTTCTGTCCGGTCATCTGCCACGTCCCTGCTTCGAGCCCCCGGAAAAACTCGGCTCGGAGTTTCGTCGCCTTGCCCGCAATAATGCCGGGCAGGCTCGGCAGACGCCGGTCACAGGGGAAGGTTTGTACCAGCATATGGGGCCCCGGCAGATAGAAGGCCGGACCGAAAGCCCGCCAACCCTCGGATGCGGCCTCTCCCTCGCAGGCGGCAAGCAGTTTTTTCAGGCGGCGGCGCGGGCGCTCATCCGGATAGATAATTCCGGTCAGCCAAACCTCCTTGCGCTGACCGGTTTTCGCCGAAAACAGATCGAGTTCATAGTGCACGAAACAGTGTTCCGCCGGCCGGTAACGGATACGCAGAAGGCGGCATCCATCAATCCGGTATTCGGCACCGCTTCTTTGCAGCAGCTCGGCCGAAAACATCGCCTGCATTGCGGTAGGGTCCACCGCAAGGGGAATGCCAGGCATCATCTGATCATTCGGAAAAGCCGCATCGGGTTCTGATCGGTCGCCGGTTACCGACATCTTCGGTGTCCTCTCCAATACTCTGCCTGTGCTGTTCTGCATCGCAATTTCCTCCTAACCTGCGCCTGATGGCATCTTGATTGGGGCTGTAGGGTTCCTCGATTGACTTCCAACCACATCCGTGGCGTCGGTTACCTGTCCCTTGCTCAACACCAGGGTCCGGTCGGCGTCTAACGCCCCACGGGGATCATGGGTTATGACCAAACAGGTTTTACGGGAGATCAAACGTTTCAATGCCCTGGATACTGCGGCTTCGCTCGCTGTATCCAGGCCCGCCATAGGTTCGTCCAGAATGATAATTGCAGCGTCGCGAATCATGGCGCGCGCGATAGCGATCCGCTGCCGCTGGCCGCCGGACAAGCTGGCGCCCCGCTCACCGACAAGAGTGTCGTAACCATCGGGGAGGGCTTCGATAAAATCGTGCGCGTCCGCTGCCTTCGCCGCAGCGATGATTTCATCCATCGTTGCTTCCAAGCGGCCATAGGCAATATTGTTGCGGATCGATGCCCGGAACAGCACGCTGTCCTGGAGCACAATAGCGATCTGCTGACGCAGGGATTCAAGCGTGTAAGCACCGACCTCGACACCATCTATGGAAATCCGGCCCGAAGACGGCTGATAGAAGCGAAGAATCAGGTTCGCGATCGTCGACTTCCCGGACCCGCTCTCGCCCATCAATGCAACGGTCTCTCCGGCAGAAATCTTGAAATCAACACTTCGGAGCGCAGGACGATCGGGCCGATATCCGAATACCACCTGATCGAACGAGATATCCCCTCTAAGGGGCGGTGCCGGTTTTGCGTCGGCGCGATCCCTGATTTCGGGTTCGAGATCCAGGATCGATGCGATTCGCTGACCACAGACGGTTGCCTTAGCGATGCGGCTGGCGAGCGACGCAAGGCGACGAATCGGCTTGTACATACCGGTCAAATAGGCGGTAAACACCAAGAGATCGCCGGGCGTGAGAGCGCCGACTTGCACACGCACCACACCATACCAGACGACAGCGCAGGTACCGAACGCCAGGATAATCTGAACCAAACGCTCAAGATGCGCCTCAAGCCTGGTTCCCGTCAGGCTGGCCTCTGTACTGCCCTCGACCTCTTGTGCGAAACGCTGCTCTTCCCGTGCCTCCTGCGCATAGGCCTGGACGATCCGGATTGATGTGATGCCTTCCGTCATGACCTGCGCGATCTGGCTTTCTTTTCGACGCTGTTTTCTCGCGGCGCCCTTGATTTGTGGGACCAGCCTGGCCGTCACAACGACCAAAGGCAGCAGGACCAACAGCGCGACGAGCGTTAAGCGCCAGTCCATCAGAGCCATCACGACGATAGCGCTGACGACCAGCAGAAGGCGTCCGGCTAAGAAGAAACCGGTATCCACCAGAAGTTGACGCATCAGGCCGACATCACCGGTCAGGCGCGCCATCAGATCGCCGGAGCTGCGTTCATCATGGAAAGACTGCGACAGCCGCTGGATGTGGCTGAACAACTGCAGGCGGATGGCCGCCCCAACCCGCTGGCTCACGCTCGACATAAGGTACGCCTGGCCGAAACCGAACACACCACCGAGCAGAGCGATGGCAAGGATAGAGAGGGCCGCAACAGCGAGCAGAGTTGCGCCGCCCCCGGTTAGAAGCGCGAGGTCGGCGAGCCAACCGCCGTGACTGCGCTCGGGCATCAGAATTTCATCGAAAATCAGCTTGAGCGGCCAGGGCCGCAACAGCTCCATTGCCGTCACACCCAGCATGCAGAGCGCGGCTCCAAATAGGATCCGGCGGTAAGAGCGCAGGTGTGGCGCGAAGCGGACCAACAGTTGCCAAAAGCTTCGAACCTTGAAGCGCTTATCCGGCCGTTCTGCCGGTTTGGGGGATGTCATAGCTGCGCCCCCAGAGTCCACCGAAGGTTTATTGCCATCTGGACACCCCGCTTGCGTTACTGTCGGAGGCGGCGAGGAGGTCATGCCAGAATTTTCTCTCCAGCGCTTCGGGCAAGTCCGCGGGGTTCCGCACGGTCATCAAAAAAGCACCGGGACCTCCGATAACATTCTGCTTGAAGTAAGCCGGCAGATCGCGCCGGCTGCCGAATACCACGCCATTTATGGTCGCGCCCTTGCGAATTGCTTCATCGCGCCGCAGATTGGGTTGGGAGCCGGTATTGTCCACACCGTTGCTCAGAATATTGATGACCGCCCGGCGTCCTTGAAACGGCGCGGTCTCAGCGAAACCCGCAGCGGTGGCGACCGCCTGGGCAACGTCTGTCCTGCCACCGGTCGACGGCGATACGAGCTCGTGCACAGCATCGGGCACCTGATCATGACCGTCGTAATGCGAGCGATCGATACGCGGGGCTGCCTTGAGCTGCGCTGCCACCCTGGCAGCGTCCTCGGGACCGGCAATTTCGGTCCAGGGTACGATGACGCGCATCTGCCCGCCACTTGACCAGGTAAAAGCCGTGAAACCAATGCGTTGCATCAGACCTCCATCGACCAGCGCCAGAAAGTCCGGATCGACGACCCCGCGGGCAAGGCCGGCGTATTGCAGCCACTCCTCGTGACGTGTGATTGAGTCGGACACGTCAACAGCAGTGATCACATTGAAATCAGTCGCGATCCGCTCGGGTACCCCGCTCGCCACAGCAGGTCGCGAGTGCAAGGTTGCACTGAGAAGAACAATCATCATCGGGACTCTGAAGAGCATGGTTTCGGTTCCTTGTCGGAATGGCGGTCGATCGGGTTCACGCCATCACGGGCGGGTTCGCCCCATCACGGGTCCTCGTTTGGCCAGATCACGTCCGCCAGGAGGCTCCGCAGCGTTGCTCGCCGCTCCGGGGTGAAGGAGTAGATTGCGGCCAGGCGCAACAGCGCGGCGCGTGTCCAGGTCAAAATGCGGCTCGGCGGAAGCGGCTCCATGGCCTTGATGATCGCGGCTTCGGCGCCACGCAGCCTCCGTCCGCTTCTCAAGCCGGCCAAGCGGAGATGCGCGATCAGATTACCCGCATCCAAGGCCGGATCGCTCATCCGCAGCGTGTCGAAGTCGAGCAGGCCGATATCATCCCCGTCAACGAGGATTTGGCCTTCGTGAAAGTCACGATGGCAGGGCACCGGCGCGACGTCCGGTAAGCGATGAAGGTCATCGTACACCAGGCAAAAAGCCTCGGCGAAGACGTCTGTCCGGTCCGGGAAGACTTCGTGTATCCGATTACACCAGGCGCGCAGAATGGCAATCTCATCTGTAACGCTGTGATATTCGATTGGAAGGTCGGTGACCTTTTGAAGGCGGCACAGTGCGTTGGTGATCAAAGTCGGTTCATCACCTTCGAAGCTGGGCGGAGCACCGCGAAGGGCTGAGAACGACGATGCGCCGCAATCGGAATCGAAGCCCAGGGGTTTGGGAAGTCTCACGGCTCCCCTAAGCCTCTCGAAGAGGGCGACGTGCCGTTCGTAAGCACGCCGGCCCGACCTATTGGAGACCGGCCGCAGCTTTACAAAAACCTGGTTCGGCCTGGCGCCAGATGTATCGAATTGTAAAACGGCACGCTTACCCAGACGATGCGCCCGCAGGGTGACGCCCGGACCGGTTGCTGACCATCGATGGCGTTCCAGGAAGTTCTGCGCCGCGTCGCGGTCGTGCAACATCCGAAGTCCGGGAAGCCGGCTGTCGAAACCTGGGCGGCGCAGGACCAAACCGGACTCGATCTCGCCCTGCAGAATAGTTGCGCCTTGCGGACAGATCTGACCGCGTCGGGGTTTTTGCAGACGCCTTGCTTCGGCCTTTGCAAAGGAAATTGCATCTTTGCCGAACCACTGGGCAAGTACCGTCTGCTCGATACCGTCGTGTCGCAAGGTCCGGTAATGGAGCGATAGCGGCCGGGAGGACGAAAAGTACATTCGCTCAAGCCGATGCGTCTTAGCGCCACAGAATCTGGCAAAGACTTCACGTCCATAATCCGGGTGCAAGAGAGCCACAATCGTGCCTGGATCCGGTTGCGTGGTGACTCGGTCTTTCAGCGCGGTCATCATCATCGTAGCGGCTCCATCGGACTGCCCAGGGTAAAGCGTCCACTCTCGATGCAGAGGATCATCACGGATCTCTTCTCGTGATCGGGGCGTTTCATCAGGCGACTCTCCCAATCGCACGAACTCTGTCCATTACAGTCTTCGCGTTTCGTTTCCAGTCATGCTTGCTGCCTTCTTCCGCCGCAGCCTTGGCGAGCTGGCGTGCGGTACGAGGTTCGCTACGCAGTGTCATCAGAGCCTCAACCAGTTGGTCCGAGTCTCCTGGCGGCACCAACAGACCGGTCTCGCCGTGCCGGATAATCTCTGCGGTCTGCCCGATACGACTTGCGACGATTGGACGCCCGACAGCCATGTATTCGAAGAGCTTCAGAGGCGAGAAATAGTGATTTTCGTTCGGCGGATAGGGCGCCGTTGCAACGTCCATGCGCGCGATAAGACCCGGGAGCGCCTCATGCGGCTGCCAGCCGGTCATCGTAACGGAATCCGTTAGCCCGGCACCTTGAGCAAAGCCCTCTATCCACCCGCGTTTCGGCCCGTCGCCAACGATGAGAAGGTGTGCTTCCGGCAGGCGGAATTTCAGATCCTGGAAGGCCTGCATCAAGACATCGACCCCGTGCCAGTGTTTCAAGGAACCACAGAAACCTGTCACGAAAGCATTGCCGGGAACCCCGCGTATCGCGGTGGAAGCGACATCCGGATGAAACCGTGACCCGTCGACGGCATTGCCGGCGACATGCACGCGCGGCCGCGCTGCTCCCTGGGCGACCACGTAATCGCGAAGCGGTTTTGAGACGACAATCAAAGCCTCGGCATCGGCGAAAACCTCCGCTTCGATATCCCGCGCGGCCTGCTCTTGCACCAGTTTGCGGTACGCCATCTGTTCCACAACGAGGGGCGCGTTAACTTCGACCACACACGGGATGCCCAAACGGCGGGCCGCACGCACCCCCGCGGCTGACCAGAGCGAGTAGCGTTCGTATATCAACTCGAACGGCCAGGTTGCGTGGAGCGCGATCAAGCGTGCCTCCATCCGCTTTGCGGTTTCGACGTAGAGCTGCTCCTTCCCTGCGCGTCCCGATGGACCAGCGAGACTATCTGGTCCTGGAATGACTTCGGTCAGGTGCGCTAAGTCTTTCGAAACATTTGAACCCATGCGCGCGGTTAAAATGCGTAAGTCGCAGTCAAAGGATGTGAAGGCCCGAACCATTTCCTGAATGTGTACCGAGGCGCCCTTGTCACCGAATAGCGGAATGCCATTATCTGCGTTGACGTAGACCAGCCTCATGACGCGACCTTTGCCATGCTCGTTTTCGGTTCCAGGGCGTCTTCAAATAAAGCCCGAAGGGCGGCGACATTCGTTTCCAGGTCAAAAAGGCGTTCGGCGCGGGCGCGGCCAGCTACCCCCATGTCGGTGGCTCGCTCGGGAGCGTCGAGCAGACTTTCCAATGCCGCCGCAAGAGCTGAAGGGTTTCCTGGCGGGCAAAGGTGGCCCGTTTCGCCTTCAACCACGATCTCAGGTCCACCTGACACTGTTGTTGTGACCACAGGCAGCCCGAGCGCCATGGCCTCAAGCAAGACCGTCGGCAGTCCATCGCGATCGCCGCTTTCGCTCACGATGCAGGGCAGGGTCACCATCGCGCCGGTCTTCATTTCGGTGATCAGCTGCTCCTGGGGAAGCGAGCCCCCAAGCCGCACACTGCCTGTCAAACCGAGCTGGGCAATCTGCCTCTCCAGTTCGTCTCGCATCGGACCATCGCCGAGGATGAGACAGTCGAAGGCATGACCACGGTCCCGGAGGATGCGGCAGGCCTCGATCAGAATCGGAAAACCTTTTTTCTCGATAAAGCGCCCGACGGCAATAATACGGCCAGGACGGCGTGCGTCCCGATCCGGCACAAAGCGGGTGAGATCTATCCCGTTGTAAAGCCTGTGAACGCGATGTGCCGCATCGGGACAAAGCTTACGCAGGTGCTTCGCGTTATAGTCCGACACCGTCACCAGGAATTCGGCTTCCGACATCTTCGCGCGGCGCATCTGCGCGTCTTTTGATGGCGAGACGTAGGTGTGATAAATGTCACGCGCATGCGCCGTGTAGGAGAATGTCCCGCCGGTCAGCCGGCTTGTCAGCAGCGCAGCGGTCGTGGCATCGGAGCCGAAGTGAGCATGCAAGTGGCGGATGCCGCGTCGATGTGCGAGAAAAGCGAGAAGACCTGCCTTCAGATGCAGAAGCGCCGCATCCTGGGGTGACTTGCCGGACAGAAGCGGCGGAGAGGCCTCAAGCTCATCATAGAAATCCGGCAGACTACCAGTCTCCGCCTCGATCCCGGTCTTCATAGTCAGACGGGCGGCGGAGACAGAAGATGGCAGGTAGGTAACAGGTGCCTTCAGCTCTGAAATAAGAGCGTGCCGGCCTTCCTTGGGCGGACGAAGAAGCGAGAAGATCTCGACCTCGACCCCGGTCCGCTCCAGGGCCAGGATCTCGTTCAGAATGAAAGTCTCACTGAGACGTGGGAAGCGCTTCAGGACATATCCTATCCGAAGAGGAAGTCTTTCAGGCATGGGTTTTCCTCACATGTTCGGGGGTTTCCGGCTGCGAATCCGCCAAACGCTCGGCGATCAGCGCTGCGGCTTTGGCCGCGCCGTTCAGCGGCAATTCGATCTGCGGCACAGGAGTTTCCCCAAGTTTCCAAAAACGCTTGGCGAGACGGGCAACGTCTAACGTCTCTTGCGAGATGCTCTCGACTAAACCGAGCCGCGCAAGACACTCTGCTCTGAGACGCTGTTCGCTCGAGGGGCCTACGCGCGGGATGACGACGGTTGGGCAGCGCGTGGCGATTGCTTCGGTGACGGAGTTGTAACCGCCCATCGTGACCAGAAGATCGGCACTCTCCAGCATGGCCGGCATATCTGACGTGCGATCCAGAAACCAGGCGCCGAGTTCTCTCGCTCTTTGTGCCAGCGGCGCACTCAGTTCCTGGTCCATCAGCGGGCCAGCGATCAGTGTCATGTCCGGGCGCACGCTGGGCGAAATCGTCGACAATGCCTCAAGCGAGGCATGCAGGACCGGATAGGCATCCCGTCCGCCCCCGCCGGAGACCAGTATATGCCGCGGCGGCGCAGCCTTTGCGTCGCGCGCCGGCTTCTGACGTGTGGAACTGACGTAACCGCAATAGGTGACGCGGCCTGGCTTCAAAGCGTCGAGGCCGTAGTGCTCCGCAGATGGGAACACTCTCTGATCGCCATAGACGAATACTTCGTCGTAAAGGTCGCGAACCGCCTGTGCGGTGCCATGCTGGTCCCATTGTGCTCGCGTGCGTGCAGGATCATCGAGAATATCACGCAGACCCAGAATCACTGACGTGCCGCCTCGAACGCGAAGGGTCTCAAGCATCGGAATCAATTCCTGCCAGACTCCTGCCGGTTCGTGGTCGACAAGCAGCACATCAGGCTGGAAGGCATCCGTTGCGCGTTCCAGGATGCCCATGCGGATTGAGCGGGTTGTGTCCGAAGAGACGCGAAGATGGCTGGGCCGCCATCGGTTCCGGCCCAGCTTGGCGAGCGAGGGAAGTTTCACAAAATCGACACCCGGTTTTAACTCGAAGACCATCCCTGCGGGGCATCCCACCATCATCAAAACCGACGCGTTCGGAACGCGTTCGACCAATGCCGCTGCGATCGACGCATTGCGGCGCATATGGCCCAGACCGATCGTGTCGTGGGAATACATCATCACCGAGGGGCCGTTCGGCGCGGGACCGGTGGCGGTCCTTCCTTCAGCCAAAAGGATCCGAATGAGTTCTCTCAGCCGGTTCATGGCAAAAGGCTTGGATAGAAATGCCGTTGCATCCAGCCGCTCGGCCCGCAAACGGTTGGAGAGGCTGTCTTGCCCGGTCATGACAACCACCGGCACGTCGGGGTGGTCCTGTCGCCAATCCCCCAGCATTTCGATTCCGTCGCCGTCGCCAAGATTGACGTCTGCGACAACAAGACCCGGCGAAGTGCCTGCGAGCAAGCTTCGTGCGGCGGCACAGGAACCCGCCACCGTGGCTTCGATCCCCATGCGCCTCAAGGCTGTGGCAATGTTGCGGCCAAGAACCTCTTCGTCTTCGACAATAATGACGTGGGCCATACCCAGCCTCCGGTGTAACGTTCACCGGTAAGCCTAAGGACGGCGCTGGAAGGTGGTAAGTCTCCAACAACGCAGGTTTTGGGGCATTTCCCCCAGCGCTCGAACCCTGCGGTGGGCAGAATCCGGTTCTTGCGTTGAGTTGCCGCGATCAAAAAGACGGATGCCGCGCGGGCTCTCAAAAAAACATTCATAAAAATTTCATGTTGGCGTCACACGTCGTTAACCCTGTTGTCAGTCCGCCCTCATCCCAATCTGCGATGCTGACTGAATGAGACCTGTTGCACTGTGCCGACCAAAGTCCATCAGCAAGGCTCAGGAAGGCGACTGAGCCTTGGAAACCACTCGATAGATCAAGACCGATTTGTGGAACCCGGCGCCTGTCGCAGGGCCGTTCTCGAGGGTAAGAGTCAAAAGGCGAGTTGCTCTGGAGGGTGTTGAAGACGAAGGGAACTCACGACTCGTTCCGGTTCGGTCAGAAACGATGAGGCCTCGGCCGCCATTTACAGGCGGGCCTGCCAAGCAAGGAGATGAAATGTGCAAAAACCTATTGGCGCTAGCAAACACGATGGCACTCGAGCCCTATCGAATAGGGCCTGACCTATGAACATGTGTGCAGCTTTGGGGTTTGAGGCGTCCAGGTTCGAAAAAGTGACACGACGACTGGGGTTGCCGGAGTCTTCACATCACGTAAGTCTGGTGAGACGCTTCGCAATCCTGAGCTTCGTGGCGATCGTTACGACCAATGCAGCACTCGGCTTTTTCCTCTCGGATTATCTGACCCGGCAGATGTCGCTCCAGGATGCAATCGAGGCCAGCGAGTCTCTCAACGCGCTGGTTCGCGCGGAAAATGCGGCGCCGGCGTTTAGCGAGGGCTCGCAGTTGACTGACTCGTCCGAGGTGGGCGCCATCTTCAGGTATCTTAAAGAGCTTCCAGACGTCTACCTCGCGACGGTCTACCTTGCCGACGGCTCCATGATCTGGTCTACGGATCAAACACTCAAAAATCGACCTCTTGAGAAAAACCCTGACCTGGCTAAGGCGCTGAGTGGAGAACTCAATCCAGTCGTTCGCCCCCTCTCGTTGGAGGACAACGAGAGCAAATTAGCCGTACCGGCCGGTACGACGTCTTTTGTGACCTTCACTCTTCCGATCTGGTCGGATGATGAGACAAGGGTCGTCGGTGCCGTCGAAATCCGGAAAATCCCCGAGACTCTGCTTGGCTCGATAGACCGTGTCTATTTCCTAACCTGGACCAGTGAGGCCTGGGCAGGCGCGTTGCTGTTCTCTTGCCTTCTGGTCGTCGTTCTTTACACGACACGCGTTTTGAAACGACACGAGGCGAAGTTGATGGAACGAGAGCGCCTTGCGGGTGTGGGCGAAATGGCGTCCTCGGTCGCCCATGGGTTGCGGAATCCGCTCGCTGCCATTCGCTCCTGCGCCGAACTGGCTCTCGACGACGACCTGCCAGACAGTGCGCGGGGTCCCGTCAAGGACATCATCGAGCAGTCGGAAAGGCTGGAAAGCTGGATCCGGTCGTTTCTTACCTCCGCGCTTGAAGACCCGGTGCGGGTTATCAGCACAGCAAATGTGGATGAAGTCGTCGCAAAGTGTCTGAAGACGTTCCAATCCCAGATCGAGAGTCGTGGAATTACAGTGGAATTCGTCGACCCGGGCTGCGGCCCGCTGGTTGCGGCGCGGCCTGCCGAATTGGAACAGGTTTTGAGCTCCATCCTCTCCAACAGTATCGAAGCCACGGAGCCTGGCGGAACCATCAAGATTTCCCGGGCCGCACAGCCTGACGGCCAAACGCACATCCTGGTTGAGGACAACGGATCCGGCATACCCACCGACATGATCCGGCGGCTGTTCCGACCCTTCGAGAGCGGCAAACCCTCCGGCCTCGGTGTAGGCCTGGTGCTTGCACGCAAGATCGTCGAGCGGGTGGGAGGGTCGCTCGAACTACGGAACCGCAAAAGCCGGGGTGTGGAGGTCATGTGCACAATACCAACTTGCGATGAATTTCCATGACGCAGTTGCTGGTCATAGACGACGACGAGGTCCTGGGCCGCTCGATCGCGAGCTATCTGGAGAGGCGCGGGTTCTCCTGCCACCGTGCAATCGATGCCCGCTCCGGATTGATCCTTTTTCAACGCGAACAGCCTGCGCTTACGATCGTCGACTACAAACTCGGACAGGAGTGCGGCCTGGATGTTCTATGCCGGATTCGCCGGGAGAACCCTGAAGCACAGGTTGTGGTCATGACCGGACATGGTGATATTGCGGTCGCGGTTGCGGCCATGAAAAACGGTGCGCGGGACTTCCTCGTAAAGCCGGCGCCGCTTTCCACCATCGCGACCATGGCATCGGAATTGATTGGCAACCCCTTCAGCGTCTCCGAGCAACCGCGCGGCGCTGGACGGGTCCTGGGTCGTTCCAGCGAAGCCATTGCCCTGAGACAGTCAATCAAGAAGCTTGCCGCAGCATCGAGTGTCGACCGGCCGCCGCATGTTTTGATTTCTGGTGAAAGAGGATTGGCAAAAGCCAAGATTGCAGCAGCGCTGCGCGAAGAAGGGCCCCGCCGCGATGCGCCATTTGTTGCGTCTGATTGCGTTTCGCTTTTTTCTGATGAGGACGAAGATCTCTGCACACGTAAGCGCTGGTGCTCCCTTTTGGAAAGGGCACGGGGCGGAACTCTGATGCTCAAGAACATATCCGTCCTTGACCACAGCGCCCAGGCCGGACTCCTTGCGGCAATGGATAGGGGATTGGCGGACGACGTCTGGATCCTCTCCACCACAAACGAGGCTCTCGGTCCTTTGACCTGCTCCGGTGCCTTCAACAGAGACCTGCACTACCGCATCCAGGTCGGCTGGATAGATGTTCCCGCGCTTCGGGAACGCAGCGAGGACATTCTGCCCATCGCCGCGGTCCTTGCGCGCGGCATCGCGCGCAAACACGGCCTTCCAAAACCCCGCTTCACGCCCAAGGCGAAATCCAAGCTGCTATCCCACCGTTGGCCGGGCAATACGATGGAGCTTCAAAACTGCATACGTCGTGCGGTGCTCTCGGCGGGGGATGGCAGGATCGAGAGCGGCGACATTCACTACCTGACCGAGGGACCTGCCCCGAGGCGGGCGGAACTCAACCTCGATCTTGAGCAGATCGAGCGCTCCACACTTCAATCGGCCCTCCGGCACACCGGGGGCAATGTTTCGAAGGCCGCAGGTCTCTTGGGCATCACGCGGGATACCCTGCGTTACCGGATGTCGAAGTTCGATCTATCGAGAGAGCAGGGGTAGGTGCTCCAACCTGTCCAGGACTTCTGTTTCTCCGCGCACGTCGTGCAACTTCATCGCCCGACGGGTCACCGCTATATCGACATGCCGCAGGAAGAGGTGCGGATCGCAGGTCTCTCCTAACTCGGTCCAGGCATCCTGAACCTCCGCCGACCAGAACAATAGATCTTGAGCCAGATTCCGGCATCCTGTCTCCGGCCGCGTGGCGAGATGTGCAGCGAGATTGCCGAGATCCGCCTCGATTGGGCCCTGCGCCATGTCGTCCAGATCGATCACCCAAAGGCGGTCAGATACATCCCGGATCATCTGTCCGCAATGGAAGTCTCCATGAACAACACCACCTGGTTCGAGCGGCCGGTCCAGCAGCTTCACAATTCGTGTGATCAACCATTGTGGAGCCTTCGTTCCCAGGCGCGGCGTGATCTTGGCAAAGGGTTCGAAGATCGGAAGCTCAGCTATTTCGGCGCGCCGAATGGCTTGAAGGGGAGATAGTAAATCTGTTAACGCCAACTCGTCGACCAGCGCCATCCCGCTGGTACCATCTACCACCGGGAAGCTTACGGCATTTCGATCCGGGCAATAGCTGGGCACCGGCGTATTCCCGCCCGCGCGCGCAATCGCCGTGGCGCGCAGGATCAGGTTTTCAGCTTCAGCAGGCCCGCCGACGCTTTTGTAAAAACGGCTGCCGTCTCGCCAGGTCCGCATTTTCATGCCAGTAGCGCTAGAATACGCCGTGCGGCCTCCGGGCCGCCGGAAGGGCCCAGATTCCAGGCTGGCCGTCTCGCGGGAGTCTCGATCTGTTGTTTCAGCCAGCGGCATCCTGTCTCCGGTGCTGCCGCGTTCAGAAAACAGCCCAGGCGTGGCCCCCAAAGCTCTGCCCGCGCCACTTGGTCGTCGATCGAGCGCGATATGGGCACCAGCATGGTCGGCGTGTCGGTCATGGCCAGTTCCAGCACAGAGTTGTATCCCGCAGTGCTCACCACGATATCCGCTGCCGCGAAGCAGTTGTTCAGAGCGCCGCCAGGGTCAAAAACTCTATCTGCTCTCTCGAGGCGCGCTTGCGACGGCGCCCGTGCCGCCAATGCCTGCTCTACAACAAAGGTATGCGATGTGCTGCAGTTTAGAGAGGCGATCATGTTATCCATCAGCGCGCGCAACTGAGCCGCCCCAGCCTCTTTGCCGCCGCCGCCGGTGGCAATCAGCAGCTTAAGCTCTGCATTCGATGGGCGCGGTAAACTGTCCGACGAGCGATAGATCCATCCAACCGCGGCGACTTCTCTTGCGAAACCGGGCTTTGTATCGGGCATCCAGTGATCTGCAGGATTTGGCACGATGACCAGATCCCAGGGTCTTCCTCCCGGCAGGCGAAATGCCTCGAGCCTGTCTTCAGGCATCTCCCGCAAAATCAGAACCAACGGATGATCCTGCCGCTCTATACCCGGAACCACGGCAGTATCTATGACAGCGCCTGCGACATTTTCTGTCGAAAGACGGTCGGCCATTTGAATCCGTTCGGCAAGCCTCACGCGCCCATAGGTCGCGCGATCCTGATCCTCCAACCCGGATACTTTGGCATTTGTCATGAGTCCGAGGACCGGGCCTGCGTCAAGATGAGCCATGTGGTTGGCGATGTTGGAGATCCGGCGCAGGTGTCCCAAGCCACTCTTCGAGGTGGCCAGGAACCAGATCGTTCCGTGGTCTGACGCACCGTGTGATTTATCTGAAATCCTGTTATTCAAAAGCTGAACTCCACCTCGAACCCGACGAAGTATGCGGTGCTGGCGTCGCTTGAAAAGGCGGCGCCGGGTTCGAACAAACCGAAGATTGCCTCGGCGTTCACGCCCTCGATCTCCCGGAAGCCGATTATGAGATCCAGGCCGTTCCCAAGTGTCCGGTCCTCTCCATCGGGATCCTCGTCGATCGAAACGTCACGCAGTTCGTCGGATGCTTGGTGCTGCCGGTAGTGGTGATACACCAGGTCGATCGAACTTCGCTTAGTCGGGCGAATACCGGCGCCTGCGGTTAGGATGAAAAGGTTACTGAGTTCGGGATCTAAAACCTCACCGTAATACTTGAAGCTTGTGACGCCATTGAATCGATCGTTGTTGTCCTGCAGGCCGGTCTGGCGAAAATTACTGTCCTTGTCGTCCGGATCGTCGTCACCGCTGCCAAAAGCCGCACCAAGGGTCAGGGAGGGTTCGAAGTCGACATCAAAGGTGTAGGTCGCGCCAACGTCGAATCCGTAACCACGGATGTCCGTTCCGTCATCGCTGCCTCTGACATGGGCGAACTGCACCCAGTAGTCGATGTCCGACGTCAGTTCGCCAGTTGAGCTTATGCCCAGAAAGACCAGATCCTCGTCGCTACTGGTTCGGTCGTCGCGCACGAGGAGGTAGGGACTGATCTCCGAGTCTTCGCCGAGGGCCGTGCGTCCCAAAAAAAAGTAGTTATTGATCTCATCAACCGATTCTTCATTCAGAACATCTTTGTCGACCAGCTCTTCACGGCTAATCGAAGCTTCGAGACCAAAATCCGAATTGCGATAAAAGATCCGAACGGCATCGAGGTCCTCGTCGAAAAGCCACTCCCGCTCGTCCTTGAACTCTTGCCGCCCGAGTGTCGCGGACACCCCCTGAAAAACCTCCCGTAAATTGACGTAGGCTTCTTTTACCCGCAGCCTGGTTTTTTGCGATTCCCGCCCGTCCGGTTCCTCGATCGGGAATTGCCTCTTGAGATCCAGGTTTGCGAACGCGCGAAACCAGGGCGCGGGATCATAGGAAACCGCGATCTCCAGTTCCGGCTCGAACGTCGCGAGATCGTCGTCGCTGTCGTCGTCCAGGTCGTAGTTTCGTTCGTAGTCGAAACCAAAGGTGACCTGAGCCCCATAGGTGAGATCTCTTGTAAGCTTGTTTTCGGTGTCGGGCGGATCATCGAAATCGTACCGAATAAAGGCATCGTCATCGCTTTCAGAGCGGGGCTCGGTGGTAGCTTCAGACCAGGCGATACGCGGAGCAAAAAGCAGAGCCGTGATACCGATCAAGCAGACGAGCAGCGCCTGGGCAGGCCGGGGCCTGACCCTTCTCTCTGCAGCCATAGGCAAGCCTAATCGCTTGCCGGGTAAAGCGACTTTCCTATTTGCTCCTAACAGTCTTACATGACGCAAAAACTCATCTCCTTTGCTTCAACTCACCCTGGGACCCTCTATCAAAGGGCGGTGTATGATCAGATGCCATTGCCCCCGGCCTGCCTCGGCGACGAGACAGAGTTTTCGCGTTTTGCAGAGATGCATTGGGAACGCCTCGTTGCGCTGCTGGTGTCGTCGTCTTAAGCGAACTGGGCGTGACTGAGACGGGCCGGAAGAAAAAACCACAGGCTCCCCGAGCTTGCGTATCTATGCACTCGAACTGAGCTGGGAAAACGGCGTGAACAGTCCTCTGCGCTACTCGTTTTGTATGGCTGATTGTAGCGTATCGAGATGACGCCGGGCTTTAGCGGGGATGAACATCCCATGAATAGAATAGGTTCGATGAAGTCAATTGAGAGAGAATGGAACCACACCGCGCGCTGACCTGGGCAGGAGCGCGAAAAGAAAGTCATTTGTTAGGCCACACGGTAGGGCCTGCAGACGTCAACCTACTTGCTGACAAGAACTTCTAAGTCGGCTTAACGTCTCACCCCCAACTTCTTCATCCGGCGATGAAGCGTCGAGCGGCTGACGCCGAGCAGTTCGGCGGCGGCGGAGACCTTGCCGCGGCAGCGCTTCAGGGTCTGTTCGATTACCAGACGCTCGGTCTCGGCCTTGTGCGATGAAGCCTCACGCGGTTCCAGCGTCGCGGTCAGGCGTGCGGGCAGTGCCGTCAGTTCCAACGCCTCGCCTTCACTCACTGCAATCGCATAGCGCAGGGTCTGCTGCAGCTCGCGGACATTGCCGGGCCAGGGGTAAGTCTCGAAGAGATGCAGGACTTCCGGCATTAGGGTGAGATCCCGCCCGGCCCCTTCACAAAGCCCCTCGAACATTTCAGTGATGAAAAGCCGGCGGTCCCGGCGGGCGCGCAGTGGTGGAATCACCAGGTTCGCCCCGGCGATGCGGTAGAAGAGATCCTCCCGGAACCGCCCTTCCGCGACCAGGGCCTCCAGGTCCTGATGGGTCGAGGAGATCACCAGGAGATCCAGCGCAATCGGCGCGCCGCCCAGCGGAGTCAGTTCCATCTCGGATAGGACCCGCAGCAGACGGGTCTGCAGTTCCAGCGGCATGTCGCCGATTTCGTCCAGGAAGAGCACGCCGCCGTTGGCCTCGGCGACCTTGCCGCGATGGCCGCTCTTGGCGGCACCGGTGAAGGCCCCGGGACGGTAGCCGAAGAGTTCGCCTTCGATCAGGGTCTCGGGAATGGCCGCGCAGTTGACTGCGACGAAGGGCCCCGTGGCGCGCCCACTGATCCGGTGGAGGTGCTTGGCGAAGACTTCCTTGCCGCTGCCGGTTTCGCCCGTGACCAGGATCGGCAGGCCGGCGTCCACGATCCGCGCCGCGAGCGCAAAATTGCGTTCCATCGCAGGGTCGGCGCCGAAGATGACTTCGGCGCTTCGCTTTGAAGTCGGTGCGGGTTTCGCTTTGGCGTCCGCTCTTACCGGCGGAACGGATCTTTGCCTTTGTACAGACTCTCCATCCGAAAGACAGCGCGCGAAGAAGCGGCCTGACACGACGTCTTCCAGGACGATCGGCTCCTCGCTTTCAGCGCGGTTCCGGATGAAGAGATCCACTTGGCCCTGCAGCCGGTATTCCATCGTCGAACGTTCGATCACCGGGTCGAGCAGCGTCTTGGCCGCTGGTGACCAGGCGGCCACCCGGCCGTTCGATGACATAGCAAGCAGGGTCGAGCTCGCCAGATCGCTGAACTGGGAATCCTGCGAGAGGGCGACAATGGCGTGATCGGTCTGGAACTGCGCCATAAAGAGTTGGTTCTCGATCCGGCGCGCGGCGTTGGCGACGATCTGCATGACAAGCTGCTGGGTCTGGTGATCGGTCGGGCGCGGCGTGGAGACGTCGAGCGCCGCGATCAGTTCCTGGTCCGGGGAATAGATCGGCGCGACCGTGCAGGTCAGTGGCGTGTTGTGGATCGCGAAGTGGTCGTCCATCACCACGGAAATCGGCTGGCCAGTGGCGAGACAGGTGCCTACACCGTTCGTGCCCTGAAAATCCTCTTTCCAGATCACGCCCGGGTAGAGCCCGGAATCCCTGGCTTCCTTGTCGATCTCGTTGCTGCAACGCACATCGACGGTGATGCCGTCTGCATTGGCCAGCAAAACCACATAGTCCAGCTTGGCGAGGCGCTCATGCAGCCGGTCCAGCTCCGGCGCGAAAATTGATTTCAGCACATCGAACCGGTCGCGCAGGGGCGTGACCTCGACATGACTGAGGATAACCGGCTGGCGCACCTTATGGGGTTCGATGCCGTGCGAGAGCACGCAACGGCGCCAGGAGGCCTCAATGGTCCGGGGCACTCCGTTGCGTTTTGATCCCGTCTTCGGGTTGGCGACCGCCGCGTCACGCGCGATTGCGGCCAGCACCCGTTTTACGTGACGTGTTTCCGCGCCGCCATCCAGGTTCATCGCTTTCCTCCCACGCCGCTTTTTCCGCAGCTTGTATCCGGGAGTATAACACTCCGTGCACCAAAAACGGAGTCGCTTTGGATTGTGTCATTGCGACAGTGTCCGCTGCGACAGTTGTCGCATCTGCGACAGAGCCTGTGCGCTAAGCTTTTGAAAGACCTGAAAAGCGAATCTGGCACGCCCTTTGCGGGGAAGGGAGCAAGGAACAAAAGCTCCGCCTCCGTGCAGAGGAAAAGGAGCTGCGACAAACCAAAAAGGGAGGATCCGCAGGTGCAGTTAAACCGCGATGACCTGAAAGAAGCCTATCGGCGCATGTGTCTTATCCGTGAATTCGAGGACAAGGTTCACGACGAATTCGCCGCCGGGAACATTCCCGGCTTCGTCCATCTCTACGCGGGCGAGGAAGCCTCGGCGGTCGGTGTCTGTATGCACCTGGAAGACCGCGACGCCATCGCCTCGACCCATCGCGGCCACGGCCACTGCATCGCCAAGGGCTGCGACGCCGAAGGCATGATGTCGGAAATCTACGGCAAGAAGGACGGTCTTTGCGGCGGCAAGGGCGGCTCCATGCATATCGCCGATCTCAGCAAGGGCATGCTGGGCGCGAACGGCATCGTCGGCGGCGGCCCGCCCCTGATCTGCGGCGCGGCCCTGACGGCCAAGACCCTCAAGACAGGCGGGGTCGCCATCGCCTTCCTGGGCGACGGCGCCTCCAATCAGGGTACGACCCTGGAATCCTATAACCTCGCCAAAATCTGGAACCTGCCGGCTATTTTCGTGGTCGAAGACAACGGCTATGCGGAGTCCACCGCCTCCGCCTGGTCCGTCGCCGGAACGCAGACCAAACGCGCCGAGGGCTTCGGGATGCCAGGCGTGGAAGTCGACGGCCACGACTTCTTCGCGGTCTGGGAAGTCGCGCGTGAAGCCATCGAGCGGGCCCGGAACGGCGAAGGCCCGTCCCTCATCCATGTGAAACTCAATCGCTACTACGGCCACTTCGAGGGCGATGCCATCACCTATAAAGGCGAGGGCGAAATCGACAAGATCAAGGCCACGAAAGACTGCCTGAACCTCTTCAAGCAGCGCGTCGTCGAAACCTCCCTGTTGGAAAGCGATGAACTCAGTGAGATCGAAGGCAGCGTCAAGAGTTACATCGACCAGTGCGCTGCGACGGCAATGAGCGGCAGCACGCCAACGGAAGCCGACCTCATGACCGATGTGTATCTGAAGTATTGAGGTTCTGACTGAGGCTGAAACCGGCAACGGCGTGTTCTTTAATTAGGTTCGACTGACGTCGAACCGGCACCGGCCCTCTCCCCCACCCGGCCACCCACATGATCATTCCGTTGGGTGGCCGGGTGGGGGAGAGGGCTGGTGCCGAAACAAAATAAGCGACCGAAGGGAGCAAACAATGTCCGTAAAAAGCTATCGGCAAGCGCTCAACGAAGCGATCTACCAGGAAATGGAACGGGACGAGCGAGTCGTCGTCATGGGCGAGGACATCGCCGGCGGCATGGGCGCGCCCGGCGAGGACGATGCCTGGGGCGGCGTTTTGGGCGTCACAAAGGGCCTTATGCCGAAATTCGGCCGGGACCGGGTGCTGGACACCCCGATCAGCGAAAGCGCCTTTATCGGCTGCGCGGCGGGCGCTGCGGCCACGGGTCTGCGTCCGGTGGCCGAGCTGATGTTCGTCGACTTCATGGGGGTCTGCTTCGATCAGATCTTCAATCAGGCGGCCAAATTCCGCTACATGTTCGGCGGTAAGGCGGTCACGCCGCTGGTGATCCGGACCATGTACGGCGCGGGCTTCCGGGCGGCTTCGCAACACAGCCAGTGCCTCTACCCGCTCTTTACCCATATTCCGGGCCTGAAGGTGGCGCTGCCTTCCAATGCTTACGAAGCCAAGGGCCTGATGACCCAGGCGATCCGCGACGACGATCCGGTGGTGATCTTCGAGCACAAGGCCATGTACGACGAAGAGATGGAAGTGCCCGACGAGGCCTATGGCATCCCCTTTGGCGAGGCCAACGTGACCCGCGAGGGCGATGACGTCACCCTGGTCGCTTTCGGGCGCATGGTGAACCTCGCGAACGACGCGGCAGACAGTCTGAAGGCATCAGGCATTACCTGCACCGTGGTCGACCCCAGAACCACCTCGCCGCTCGACACCGAGACAATTCTGGAAACCGTTTCCGAGACCGGGCGTCTGGTGGTGATTGATGAAGCTCATCCGCGCTGCAACATGGCCACGGATGTTTCGGCCCTGGTCAGCCAGGAGATCTTCAGCGATCTGAAAGCCCCGGTCAAAATGGTGACCGCGCCGCACTGCCCAGTGCCCTTCTCGCCGGCCTTGGAAGATCTCTACATTCCCAGCACCGCTAAGATCGAAGCCGCGGTTCGGGAGGTCCTCGGAAAAGGCCACTAGAGCAGATCAAGCTTAGATAGAGTCGCCAAAGGCGACCTATCGCACTTGTGAATCTGCTCTGGTCTTTTGAGTTAGTTCGGATTCATATCTTTAGACGAAATCGCAAAGCGATTCCGATTAAAGACAATCCGAACTATAAATTGCATTCTTTACAGAATGTAAACCACCTGTGCGGTTATTGAGGCCGTTGAAGGAATAGGATTTTTTACCTTCAATTCGACTTAAAAAAGGTCAAATATTTCGGAGACGCTGAATGAGCGGGAATATCGAACCAATCCTGATGCCCAAGTGGGGCCTCGCGATGGAAGAAGGCATGCTGGTTGAGTGGCAGGTTGAGGAAGGCGACGCCATCGAAAAGGGTCAGGAGATCGCTGACATCGAAACTACCAAGATCACCAATGCCTTCGAATCTCCGCTAACGGGCCAGCTGCGCCGCTTCGTGACCATGGACGGCGAGACCGTGCCGGTGGGTTTCCTGCTCGCCGTTTGTGCCGCGGAAGATGTCGACGATGCCGAGATCGACGGTTTCGTCCGGGATTTCAAAGACAACTTCGTCCTGGACGAAGCCGCTGCCGGCGCCGCGGAACCGGAGACCGTGGAAATTGAGCCGGGCCAGTCTATCCGCTATATGGCCATCGGGTCGGACGACTCCGAGCCGATCCTTTTCGTGCACGGCTTTGGGGGCGGTTTCGACAACTGGATGCTGAACCAGGAGGCGCTGTCGGAAGACTTCCGGACATACGCCATCGACCTGCCCGGTCATGGCGGTTCTACGAAACAGGTCGGCGATGGTGAACTCGCCACCCTGACCGACATGCTGCATAGTTTCATGTCCGTCATGAAGATCGAGCGTGCGCATCTCGTCGGGCATTCCATGGGCGGCGGCATCGCCCTTGATCTCGCCACCCGATACCCGAGCCAGGTGGCCAGTCTGTCGCTGATCGCACCGGTCGGTTTCGGGCCCGATATCAATATGGAGTACATTGACGGCTTCATCACGCAGACCCGTGCGCGGAAGCTGCGGGCCGTGATCGAACTTCTGGTCGATGATCCGACGGGAATCTCGCCCGACATGATCGAGGAGATCATCAAGTACAAGCGTTTGGACGGTGTCGGCCCGGCTCTGGAGTTGTTGCGCGACAAGATCATGCCCTCAGGTCAGCAAGCGGCCGAGCTTAAGGACCGTCTCGAAGACCTGGTCGCGCCGACGCAGATCATATGGGGCCGGAACGACCGGATCATTCCCGCCTCTCACGCAGACGGGCTGCCAGATAGATTCAAGATACAGATCTACGACGATACCGGGCATATGCCGCATATGGAGCGTGCCAACGAGGTCAACGCCTTGATCAGCGCCATCGCCAAGAGCTGAGTGTAACGGAGCGAAGGCTTGGGGTCAGTGCAGGGTTCTGCCTGTTGCGTCGCTGCGTTCGAAATGCCACGAACGGGTGTGACGGGACGGGACTTCGCTGCCAGGTGTCCGTGTCCGCAAGGGCAGAATCAAACCAGCGGTCCGGAGGCTTTTCGCCAGACTTGATAGCGCGCCGGCAGACAGACGGATTGCGGCCGGCGGTAGCCAGTTTGCGAGCGCGTGATAGGCAGGGGCGCTATCGCCCCGCTGGAAGCCTGCAACGGCGTGCAGCAGGTCGGCCTCATCGGACGAAAGGTTCGGACAGGCCGGTCCGCGCACATCGACCATTCGGCTGGCGGCGTAGGCAATGTTGCGCAGAACAGCGTTTAAGCCCGCGGTGCAACCTGAAATACCATAGTGTCCGAAGTGGGCCTCGAGAACAGGAAAAGGGTCCTTTTCCTGATGCAGACAACCCACCCAGCGCCGCGTGCCCTGCAAGATAACCGCTTCCCCCAGTCTCAGGTCCCGGACTAGCTCAACAATAGGCACGCTGTCCTTCTTATCGCTCTCGAAGAGTGATGTTTCGCCCTGGGACACCTCTGTGATCATACCACTCATGGAATGCCCCGACTTCAAAAGAAGCATCGCAAAGAAGCGGGCGTACCGGGTGAAAGAGAGGCTGAAATCGGCATTTATCAGCCATTGAACGAGCATTGCCGCGCGCTCGATTTCCGCCTGCTGAAAGGCGGAAAGGATCGACAAAAAGTGTTCTTCATGAATAGAGAGACACTCTTCGTCGTAGGCATTGATGCGCAGTTGGCAGCGCGCGCCTTGTCCAAGGGCTGTCATGAGCCGGCTGAAGGTCTCGAGCGCCTCAGCAAGATGTGCATCTCCGAAGACCTTCGTAAAGGTCGCGCTCAGATAGCCGAGTTCTCCCCCGATCAAGTCTGGCTGGCAGAGATCTGGCCGGGTGGATTTTGGCCTAGTAGGATTTGACTGGGTGGGATTTGGCCGTATCGGATTCGTTGGATCATCAACGCCACAGCTATGACTGCTGTCCTCTCTCCGGCGTGCGTGGTCGTATTTTCGCAGCGACCAGATGACCAAGGCTTCAGGCAGCGTCAGGTCGGCCACAACACGGACTTTTTGACCTTCCAGGCCATGCTGCATACCGCCATCCATGTGATCAACTCCTGTCGCTGTGACGATTTCCAATCAGGTACAACTAAAATTGAGAATGAGTTGCATTTGCATTTTAGTCAAGTGAAGAGTCTGGTTGCGAAGCGGAAAGCAAAGATCGGCACTCGGCCGGGCAGACTGGCAGGGAGACGAGAGGGCAGACCAGCGGTCAGCTATTGGTGGTCACAAAATTTTATCGGCTGGATCGTGGCGTCGCCGGATCTTTAACCGGGCAAGCTCCGGCTCGGCACCAGTTCAACAAACCCCAACTCAACGGGGCTGGGGTCGTGGCGGCGGTTCCTTCATGAAGCGCTCGGCCGCCAGGGCGGCGCGCGGATCAACCTCTTTTAAGCGCTCTAGGGCCAGTTGAGCAATTGCCGGGTCGCCACCCCAGACCCCAGCCTGGATCGCGAAGCGCAGCACTTGCGGATCATTCGGCGCATGCTGCATGAGAAAGTGGAGATGCAGCAGTTCTTCTTCATAGCGCAAAGCCATGTGGTAGGTGATCGCCAAACCGATCCTGCTGTTCAATGCGTTCGGGTCCTGCTCGACGGAGTCCAAAAACAGGGCCAGCGATTCTTCAGTCATCCTCCGAATGCCAAAGGCCTGGCCCGCGAGGTCATAGAGCTGCCGATTGCCGCTGCGCCGGCAGGCGGTGGTCAGCGCCTTGATCTGTTGCTCGTCCAGCGCGCCGCGGCGCCCGCGCAGGTTTTCGAGCTGAAGTGTGCAGATACGGATCGCCGCCCCTATCTCCGCGCTGACGGCTTCGTGCTCAGGTCCGCTTCGCTCTTTCAGGATAGCGAGAGCGCTAGAAGGCACGGCTTCAAATCTCCCTTCGCCACCTGCAGCCGTAATCCCAACCAGTCGTCCTTCTTCATCGACAAGTGCGCCGCCACTATGATCGTAGTCACTAAAACTGCTGTGATGCAAACGCGCGAGAGGCTTACCTTCAGCTGGCAACAGCGTCACACTTCCCGGATCGTAAGCTCTGATCCTTTGTAACCGGACATCTGCGCCCACGGTAAAGAGTGTCGAGTCTTCCTGCGCGTCAACTGCTTGTAGAATTGGTCCGGGCGGCAGATCAGGCGCGGAAAGCAAAATGATGTCAGCTTTGTAGTCACTCGGTATGACCTCAGCTTCGATTCTTTTGCCGCCGTGGAGGAAAACCTCCACTGTTTTGCGGTCGGCCACCACGTGCCGGGACGTCACCAATCGAGTTTCGCTAATGCGTGTCGCACTCGCCAAGGGCTCAAAAGAAGAAATAGCAAAGACCGCCAGGCGCGCCGCACAAACCGGCGCGGGCTGCCGGCAATCCTCGCCCTGGGCATGGGCGGCAGCCGGGAGAAGCAGAACTGCAAGCACAACAAGAGAAAATGGCAGGAGCTTCAGGAGATCGGTTTTTGGACGCACGTTCTGCAGCTTTCGAGCAATTGCGGAGGGGTGATTTATCGTGGCGGCGGTTTACCGCGCCAAGGGAGTCTGCTCTAGTCGGTGAAGGGCAGCAATTGATAATTGGTTGGACGCTATGAAACGGGTTCTAAAGGCATCTTACGTCGGCATCTTCGCGCTGCTGTTTGCGGTCTCAGCGCCCCTACAGGCGGACCACGCGGAAACAGCCTGGAAGATCGCCTCGCCCTCGGTGGTTTCCGTGCAACCGACCTGGCCCGGGTACAACAGGCCGGGTTTCGGGGCGCCGCAAGGCACGGCTCCCGAAGGCACGGGCGTCGCCATCCTGGAAGAAGGTCTGATCGTGACCGCCGCCCACGTCGTTGCGCGCGCCACGGAGGTCAAGGTTCGGGATCACAAGGGGAACCAGATCGCGGCTGAGATCCTCGCAATCGACGGCGCCTCCGACATCGCCTTGCTGCGCGTCGACGCGCCCACACAACCCATCGAGATCGCCCCTGACCGCCCTGCCACCGGTGCCCATGTTTGCACTATCGCAAACGCCTTCGGGCTTGATCTCAGCATCACCTGCGGCATCGTCTCGGCCAATGCGCGCTCCGGGATCGGCTTCAACCCGATCGAAGACTTCATTCAGACCGACGCCGCCGTTAACCCCGGTGCTTCGGGTGGCGCACTGATCGACGAAGAAGGGCGTCTGGTCGGCATGCTCAGCGCCATCTTCACCAAGGAGTCCGACGCAAACGCCGGGGTCAATTTCGCAGTCTCGGCAGAACTCCTGCGCGCGCGGGTCGACAAGATGCTGGAGTCACAAAACTAGCCTGAGGTCTCGCCGGCACGCTGGTCCCGTTCGTGGAAAATAAAGCCCAGAACATTCATCAGAAACTGCGCGGCCAGGAACGCGGTCGAACCGCTCTGGTCGTAATCGGGCGCGACCTCGACGAAATCGATGCCGACGATGTCGCCGCGCTTTGCCAGACCCTGGAAGAGCTCCAGAACCTCGTAATAGAGGAACCCGCCATGGCTTGGCGTTCCGGTGCCCGGCGCGATCGAGGGATCGAAACCGTCCACATCGACTGTCGCGTAGTAGCGGACACCTTCCGGAATGCGGGCCAGCACGCCTTCGGTTCCCAGCCTGCGTACATCGCGCACCGAGAGGATATCAGAGCCCGCATCCCGCGCGGCCTGGTAGTCTTCCCGGTTGGAGGAGGACACGTTGCGGATGCCCATCTGGGTAAATCCGGTCACATGTGACATCTCCGACGCCCGGCGCAGCGGATTGCCGTGGCCGTAGCGCACCCCGTGGCGCTCGTCGACAAAGTCCAGATGCGCGTCGATATGAATGATGTGGACCGGCGGTTGATCGTCGAAGGCGCGAATGCAGGGAATGTGCACCGAATGATCGCCGCCAAGAACGACAGGCAGCGCGCCTGCTTTCAGGATCGCACGAACTCCGGTCTCGATGTTGGTATGGCTGTTGATAGTGTCGGTATGGATGATATCCGCGTCGCCAATATCGACCATCCTGACCTTGTCGACCGGCAGATACGTTATGTCGTCCTCAAAATCGTAAGCACCGCCATGCCCGAAGGAGAAGAGCGTGGACGCCTCGCGGATCGAACGTGGCCCGAAGCGCGCACCGGCCCGATACTGCGTGCCCATATCAAAGGGCGCGCCGAGGATCGCCACATCGGCATCTATCTGTTCCCACTCAAGGCAGATCGGCTGTTTCCCGAAGGTACAGTGACCGACAAAGGGAAGATTGAGCCGTCCTTTCTCATATCCATGCTCCGACATCTTCTCCGTCCTCTACTGCCGTATCACTCGCAGCGCCAGGATAATGCCTAAAGGCTTTTCGAAGACACCAAATAATCAGGAGACCACGGTAGGAACAGTCCGCCATGCCTACGCGAGGCTGATACAGGCATCGATCCGCCACTGTGTGATGGGAATATCTACGCCCGAATAGGCGTATGCGATGCGGTCAAAATGAACTGAACGTCCGGCGAATTCTGGTTCCATGCGCGTACGCAACGACCGCTTTACGCCCTCGTCGATATGGCCGTAAGCCAGTGAGATATGGGGCATGAATGCTGTCGGCGGAACAATTGATCCAGTCCCGAAGTTCTTTGCCTGACCCTGGAGCGCCGAAAGCGCCGGATGCATTTTCAGGCGCAGAAAAAACGCCGTGAAGAACGTGGACTGCACATCGATCCCGTCGATCTCGACATCAAAAACGGACTGGCTCGCCGCGAGCGCCGGGAGTGCCGTCTCGGCCTTCTCCGGTGCGTCCGATAAACCTCCGATCAAGGTCACATGCGGAAAGAAAGCTTCTGTCTCAAGCTCAGCGGAAAGTTTGGCGATCAGGGCTCTGACCCAGACTTCATCTTCTTCACATAGCAGAAGCCAGAGCGAATAGCTTCCGGCGATGGGTTCAACCTGGGTCAAACTCGACTCCCGATTTTCGCTTCCTGACAGTGCCCCTGAAGGCAAGAGCCCAGGGATCTGATCGGGCCGCCTGGGGTACTGCAAAATTACATGGTGCTCGTGCGGTTGTGCGGGTTCATCCCGAACGAGCGCGTCCTTAATAATACTTCAGTTCATATTTTCACTATTTTTCAGGCCGATCCAGCTTGGTCGGTTCATGAGTGATGACACTTAGAAAACAAACTAACCGCGGACGAATTCCTTCGCCACATGAGTTTTTGGAACAACAACATCTGATCAACTTGTATCGCTTCCATCAGGAAGAATTTTTGCGAGCACTTTTTATCCAAGGAGATTTTATTGTGAAAACACGTCATTCAAAATTTCTTGCCGCCGTTGCGGTTGCCGGATTTTCATTGGGCGCTACCGTCATCAATCCAGCCGCCGCGCAGGAGGCAGCGGCTCTGCCCGCACTGGAACTGAACACCAAGCTTGAGAACTTTCAATTCGACAGCGACAAATTCATTGGCCAGCGCTTTACCGCGCAGTGTCCGTCAACCACGATTCATGACGAGTATGAGGCGATCTCCGGCACCGGGGTCTACTCGAGCAAGAGTCCGATTTGCGTTGCCGCTATCCATGACGGAAAAATCACTGCCGATGCCGGCGGCATGGTGACGGTACAGTTGAACCCGGGCGTGGAAAGCTACGCAGCCAGCAGTCAGAACGGCGTCGATTCCACGGGATTGAACAACTCCAAACGCTCCATGGTCTTCATCGACGCGGCAGACACCACGGCGGCTGATGCTGCTCAGGCGCCCTACATTCCCCGGCTGAAGTGGGACACCAAGTTTTCGTCGACCGGTTTCGGACATAAGCAGTTCGTTGGCCAGAGGTTCACCTTTAACTGCCCGGCCGCTCCAAGCGGCAAGCTGCGCCGCATTTCCGGTACGGATTCCTATGCGAACAACACCCGGGTTTGCGTGGCAGCCATGCATGCCGGAAAAATCACCAAAGACGGCGGCCTTATTCATCTGCAGTTGGACCCAGGCAAGAAAAAGCTGGTCGGCAGCACGCGCAATGGGGTCGAGAGCAAAGACGGCCCGGGCGGTCACCAGACGGTTTCCTTCGTCGATAGCCCGCTCGTGAATTAAGCGCTGCATGCTTCTGCGATCGGATCCCGCAATCTGGTTCCGCATGCTTTATCGTTAACAGACTGAGTGAAGCCCCAGTTTGATCCGTGTCACAATCGACCGGATTGACTGGGGCTCCTTTGTTCAGACCGTCTCGGTCGCTGAGGTCGGTCCCACGCGAGAAGCACTTGAAAACGCACTCCGACGCCACCTAGTCTGGTGGAGTTGAAGTCCGGGACTCTCCCGTAAAGCAGGTTTCAGCCAAAGGTAACAGACATGAAGCTGGACAAGATCGCCGAACAGCAGATCAGACAAGCTCAGTTAAGGGGAGAGCTGGACAATCTGGCGGGCGCGGGAAAACCCTTGCCCACAGAGGACATGGGCAAGGGTCCGGACTCCATCGGCTATAAGATCATGGCCGGAGCCGGGGCGATACCGGAAGAGATCAAACTTCGTAAAGAAGTCGAAGCGCAGCGAGCGGTTCTTTACGAGCTTGTGGATCCGCAAGAACGCAAAGCGGCAATGGCGAAGCTTGCGGAAATAGAGATGCGGTTGGCTATTCAGGAAGAGGCACGCCGCAGCCTTCACCGTCATTTGTCTTGATGTCGCGTTTTGATCGCCGATCTACGGCATGACAAGAAGTATTCCACGCGAACAGAGCTGCATGCAAACACCTCTCTCGGGTGCTTGCGTTGTGTACGTCGTGTGCCCGGCCAAATGCCGGATCGGCTGCAAATGCATTAAAAAACTCAAAGCGAGTAAGAAATCGCCCGGGCGGTTTCGATGGCCAGCGGTACGATCTTCTCCCACGTGCGCTCCAGAGTCCAATCGGGTTGGTAGACGGGAATCTGCAGCGCCGCGACGGCACGGCCTTCGCTGTTGAAGACGGGCGCCGCCGTGCTGAGTTCGTGGATAATAATTTGACTTTCGCCGATATCGAACCCCTTTTCGCGTGCGGTATCGATGCGCGTGCGGACAGCCGGAGGGTCCGTGATCGTATGGTCGGTGTAGGCGCGGAAACTTGAGTCAGCCAGGATCTGATCCCGCTCGACGGCCGGCAGGTTTGCCAGGATCACCACGCCGCCCGCTGCGCAGAATGCCGGTACGCGACGGCCCGGAACGGTCGCTTCGTACCGCGCTTTCTCATGCGGAATCCGGATGGTGTAGACAATGTCGCTGCCCGAGAGCTCACAGAGATTGACCGTCGTGTCGAACTTCTTGCTGGCTTCGATCATCCGCGGCATGGCGATCTCGGCGATGCGGTTGCTCAGGATGTAGGTGTAGTAAAAATCCGCCAGACCGATTGCCGGGCTGTAGCGCCGGGTGCGCGGGTTTTTGTTCAGGTAACCAAGCGTGACCAATGTGTTGGTGAAGCGCTGCGCCGCGCTCTTGTCGAGTTCCGCGAGTTTCGCGATCTCCGTCAGACTCAGATCCCTTAAACCCAGGTCTCGCTGCGCCTGACGGAACACGCGCAGAACCCGAAAACCCTTTTCAAGCGAGCCGACAAAAAGCGTATCTGAACGATTCGTGACTCCTTTGCCCTGGGGGTCCAATGCGGCATGAGAGTCTTTTGCCTGAGGATCCTGTGCCATGGCGGGGGTGCTTGACGCCTTTCGAAGGGAGCGATACGCTATCAATTAATAATACAGAGTATTGAATAATAATACTCTTCTTCGCCTGGCCAAGACAAGTGGTACTCTGCTGGGGAACAGCCAGGCAGTACAGGGGGGCCGAAAAAAGCCCCAATCCCAGCGATGTTCCAGAATGCGGTCGTTCCCGATTGGAACGGTCGAAATCTAACGGGCGGCTGCGGGAGACTCCGGGGAAATACGAGCGGAAAACCGTGATCGTCCTTGTTCAGTAAATCGAAGAACAGGGAGTAATGGGGCTGTGAAAAAAAGAAAATTCGGACCGGCGTCTGCCGTCTTGACGGTGGGGCTGGCTATGGCTGTCGCCTGGAGTGGTCCGGCGCAGGCCGGAAAGGCGGACGACACACTGAACTGGTCGACAAACCGCGAGATCGCCGTTGTCGATCCCTACTACAACAATACGCGTGAGCTGGTGATCATGGGACATATGGGCTGGGACGGCCTTGTATACCGTGACCAGGAAACAGGCGAATACCAACCGCTACTGGCCACCAGCTGGAAATGGGCCGACGATACCGCATTGGAATTTGAGTTACGTGACGACGTGAAGTTCCACGACGGCAGCGACTTTGACGCCGATGATGTGGTCTACACTTTCAACCATGTCTCCAACAAGAACAACGGCGTCCTGACTTTCCGCAACGTCAGCTGGATCAAGAACGCCGAAAAGCTCGGCCCCCACAAAGTCCGGGTGAACCTCCACAAGCCCTTCCCGCCCGCACTGGCGTATCTCGCCAACGCTGCTTTTATCCTGCCCTCGGGTCACTACGACGGCGCCCCGGCGAAAGCTGACGGCAATCCCGACTTTGCCGCCGTCGAGCCGGTCGGCACCGGCCCTTACAAGGTGGCGGACGTCAAGGCCGGTGAGTTCGTGCTGATGGAGAAAAACGAAGACTATTTCGCCAACAGCTCTAAGGGAACGCCCCAGATCGGCACAATGCGTTTTCGGACCATCACCGAACGCAACACCCAGATCGCCGAATTAATGACCGGCGCGCTCGACTGGATCTGGGACGTACCCAAGGAACAGGCCGAACGGATGGCGGCCGCGCCCAACATCACCGTTGAAAACGCCAAGACCTTCCGCGTGTCTTACATGGCCTTCGATGTCGACGGCGATTCCGGAACCGATGTCTTCACCAAGAAAAAGGTACGGCAGGCCTTCGCACACGCGATCAACCGTGAATCCATCGCCAAGAACCTGGTCGGACCGGCTTCGGAAGTCATTCATTCCGCCTGTCATCCGGACCAGTTCGGCTGCACCCAGGACGTCATCAGGTACGAATACGACCCTGCCAAGGCTAAAGAGCTTCTCGCGGAAGCCGGTTATCCGGATGGCTTCGAATTCGACATCTACGCCTACAGAGAGCGCGAATTCACCGAAGCGGTCATCGGCGACCTGGCGAAAATCGGTGTTAAAGCCAAGCTGAACTTCATGCAGTACCGGGCACTGCGCGACATCGTGCGCAAAGGCGAAACACCGGTCAATCACATGACCTGGGGCTCCTATTCGATCCCGGACGTCTCGGCCATCGTCAGCAATTTCTTCACCCATGGCCCGGACGATCCCGCGAAAGACGACAAGACCAAGGAACTGGTTGAGGTCGGAGACAACTCGGTCGAACCGGAAACGCGCAAGCTCTACTACAAACAGGCGTTCGAGCGCATCGCCGAGGAAGCTTACTGGCTGCCGATGTTCACCTACGCCAAGTACTACGCCTTCTCCAAGGATCTGGATTTCACCGCCACGTCCGATGAGATTCCGCGCTTCTACACGACCAAGTGGAATTGATGTCACATGATTGATGCGTCTTTTGATTGACGTACAGGCCGGACAGGTAGTCCGGCCGGATCTTCCACCCTCTCCTGTCGCCGCACCAACGCCGGAAACGGCGGTCACTGCCGTGATAACAAACAGTAGAAGACCATGATCCAATTCGCGTTGAAACGGCTCGGTATCGCCGTCCTGGTCGCACTGACCGTGTCGATGCTCTCCTTTTCGATGATCTATCTCTCCGGGGACCCCGCCGTGGCGCTAGCCGGCGAGGGCGCCAGCCAGGAAGACATCGAAAACGTACGCCGGGTTTACGGCTTCGAGCGTCCGCTTATCGTTCAGTACGGCGACTGGCTGATCCGTGCACTGCAAGGCAACCTCGGACACTCCAACTACCTAAAGGCCGATGTGGCCTCGGTGATCTTCGAGCGCTTGCCCACCACCATGCTGCTGGGGGCCTGCGCTCTGGCCTTTGCATTGATCCTCGCGATTCCATTGGGCGTGGTGGCAGCGATCCGGGCCAACTCCATGATCGACCGCGTTGCCCTGACCATCGCGGTGATCGGTCAGGCCATGCCGAGTTTCTGGCTTGCCCTGACCCTGATCCTCTGGTTCGGGATCAATTGGCGCATGCTTCCGATCACGGGCACGGCAAGTTGGCTGAACTTCATCATGCCCTCCATCGCCCTTGGCTATTACGTCACCCCGGCGGTCATGCGCCTGACCCGCGCGGGCATGCTCGAAGTGCTCTCGTCCGATTACATCCGCACCGCCCGCGCCAAGGGCCTGCGCCCCATGACAGTGCTTTTCAAGCACGCCCTGCGCAACGCTATCATCCCGGTGGTCTCGCTCTCCGCGGTGCAGTTCGGCTTCATGCTCGGTGGCTCGATCGTCATCGAAACGATCTTCGCCATCAACGGCCTGGGTTTCCTGGCCTGGGAGTCGATCCAGCGCGCGGATCTGCCCATGATGCAGGCCATCGTTTTGGTGTTCAGTGTGTTTTACATCCTGCTGACCTTCCTGGCCGACCTCTTGAACGGCTTCCTCGATCCTCGCATCCGAGTGGCATGACATGACCGATGTGATAAAGACTCCCGTCGGCGGACAAGCTGGCTCCATTCTCAGCAGTGGTCTAGATGGCGTGCTTGAACCCTCACCGGGCTCACTTCTACGCAAACGCATTTTCGGCCACGCGGGCCTGATGATCGGCGGCGGCGTGCTGCTGATCATCTTCCTCATGGCCATTCTGGCGCCGGTGATTTCACCGGGCGATCCCTACGACCAGGATCTCTCGCGCAAGCTTATCCCGCCGGTCTGGCACGAGTCTGAAAAGGCGACTTGGGAACATCCGCTGGGAACGGATCTCTTGGGTCGGGATTACATGTCGCGGCTCTTCTATGGCGCACGGATTTCGCTCCTGATCGGCTTTGCCGCCATGTTGATCTCCGGCGTGATCGGCACCACGCTCGGCGTACTGGCGGGCTATTTCGGCGGCAAGGTCGACATGGTGGTGAACTTCATAATCACCACACGCCTCTCCATGCCCGTGGTCCTTGTCGCTCTCGCGGTAGTCAGTCTGGTCGGCTCATCCCTGACCGTGGTGATCTGGGTGTTGGGGCTGCTGATTTGGGACCGCTTCGCCGTGGTCATGCGCAGTGCGACACAACAGGTCCGCGGGCTCGATTTCGTTGCCGCCGCACAATCACTTGGCTGCTCGAACCGGCGCATCATTCTCTCCGAGATCATGCCCAACATCGCCAACCAACTGATCGTCATTGCCACCATCGAGATGGCCCACGCGATCCTGCTGGAGGCCGCACTCTCCTTTCTGGGCCTGGGTGTACAACCGCCCGATCCGGGCTGGGGCCTGATGATCGCCGAAGCCAAGGGCATGATCTTCTTCGATGCCTGGCTCATCACCATCCCGGGTGTCGCTCTCTTCGCCCTGGTGCTCTCCATCAACCTCCTGGGTGACGGCATGCGGGATGTCACGGCACCCGAGAACCGGAATTGAGGAGAGCGGGAATGAGCGACAAAATCCTCGAAGTGCAAGATCTGACGATCGACATTCCGACACCCTCCGGCACGCTGCATGCGGTTCAGAAGGTCTCGATCCACGTCGATCGCGGCGAGACTCTCTGCATCGTCGGAGAGTCCGGTTGCGGGAAATCGCTGACCTCGCTCGCGATCATGGATCTACTTCCCAGGAAGGCCACGCGCACGGCAACGCGCCTGGAAATCGCCGGAGAGTCGGTGTTCGATATCGGCGAGCGGCGTATGTCGGACATTCGCGGCAACCGCATGAGCATGATCTTTCAAGAGCCCATGACGTCGCTCAACCCGGCCTACACCATCGGCGACCAGTTGTCGGAGGCGTTGCGCAGGCACAAAAAGGTATCGCGCGGCGAGGCCCGCGACCGCGCCGTGTTCCTACTGGAAAAAGTCGGCATCACCGCCGCCGCCAGTCGCCTGGGCCAGTATCCGCATCAGCTTTCCGGCGGCCTGCGCCAACGCGTGATGATCGCCATGGCGCTGATGTGCGGGCCCGACCTGATCATCGCGGACGAGCCCACCACCGCGCTCGACGTCACCATCCAGGCGCAGATTCTGCATCTACTGGCGGAGCTGCAACGCGAATTCAACATGGGCCTGATCCTGATCACTCATGATCTGGGCGTCGTGGCGCGCATCGCCGACCGCGTGGCCGTAATGTACGCTGGGCAGATCGTGGAAACCGGAACCGCCGAGCAGATCTTCAAAGCCCCTGCCCATCCCTACACACGCGGCCTCCTGGCCTGTATTCCCATTCCCGGGCAGACCGAGCGTGGTGCTCATCTCGGCGCAATTCCCGGCATCGTGCCTTCGCTCGTGGGCAGAATGCCCGGCTGCCACTTTGCCAGCCGCTGTCCCGAGGTGCGGGATAGTTGCAACAGCGCCCCCATTCCCCAGTTCCAAGGCGCGGAGCCGGGACGCAGCGTCCGCTGCCTTCTGGCTGACGAAGCTGCAGTCAGACAGCCCGCTCAGGAGGGTGCGGCATGAGCGAAATCGTTCTCGAGGCCCGCGATATCTCGCGCAGCTTTATGATCTCTCAGGGCTTCATGCGCGCGAAGCGTCCCCTGCATGCGGTCAACGGCGTCAATCTGAAACTCCACCGCGGCGAGGTCCTGGCCCTGGTGGGAGAATCCGGTTGCGGGAAGACCACACTGGCGAAGATGCTCTTAGGTCTACTGCCTCCGAGCGCCGGGTCGCTTGAGCTCGACGGCAAGCCGCTCGCCTCCCTGAGCCACCTGGAGGTCGCGCGGATCGTGCAGCCGATCTTTCAGGACCCCTACTCTTCGCTCAACCCCCGCAAATCGATCGGCAGCATCATCACCCTGCCGCTACAGGTTCAAGGCGACAAGGATCCGGCCAGCTGGCGTCAGCGCGCCGAGGAAATCATGGAGTTGGTCGGCCTGCCCCGCCGTGTTTACAACAACTTCCCGAGCCAGCTTTCCGGTGGCCAGCGGCAGCGCGTGGCCATCGCCCGGGCGTTGATCAACCGGCCCCGCGTCGTGATCTGCGACGAGCCCACATCGGCCCTGGATGTCTCGGTCCAATCCCAGATCCTGAACCTGCTGCAGGACCTCCGGCAGGAACTGGGCCTGACCTACCTGATGATCAGCCATAATCTGGCCGTGGTCGAACATATGGCGACGCGTATCGCCGTTATGTACCTGGGCCGGATCGTCGAAGAAGGCGAAGCCGAAGCGGTCTACAACAGCCCGCGGCACCCCTACACAGAAGCGCTTCTGGGGTCCGTTCTGACGCCGGACCCAAGCCTTGGTGTGCCGGACACGCACCTCGGCGCCGCCTATCCGAACCCACTGGATATGCCCAGCGGCTGCAGCTTTCACCCGCGCTGCGCAAAAATGATGCCGCAGTGTGCGCAGCAGGCGCCCCGCCCAATCCCAACGGAGAGCGGACATGTCGAGTGCAGTCTCTATAAGGAAAACGAAGCTAAAATGAGGATGACGTCATGAGCACGCCGAATGGACGCGAAGCCGCAATCGCACGGGTAATTGACTATCTCGACGGCGGCAGCTTCGAAACGGAGCTGCAGCGGCGGGTGGCGATCCGCACGGAAAGCCAGAAGCGCGAGAGCCTGCCGGAACTGCACCGCTATGTCGATGCGGAGATGATCCCGACCTTCGAGGCTATGGGCTTTTCCTGCAAGAAATATGAGAACCCGATTGACGGGCTCGGCCCTTTGCTCCTAGCAACGCGTCACGAAGGCGACGATCTCCCAACGGTATTGGGCTACGGCCACGGCGATGTGATTCGCGGTCTGGAACAGCAATGGACCAAAGGCAATGGCCCCTGGGAGATCGCCCGTGACGGCGACAAACTCTATGGCCGCGGGACCGCCGACAACAAGGCACAGCACACCATCAATATCGCCGCCATACGCTGCGTACTCGAAGAACGCGGCAAGCTCGGCTTCAACGCCAAGTTCATGATCGAGATGGGTGAGGAGGCCGGCTCGAACGGTGTACGTGAAATCCTGGAAGCAAACCTCGACGACTTCAAGGCCGACGTCTTCATTGCCTCTGACGGCCCCCGTGCCCAGGCTGAACGCCCAACCCTGACCCTCGGGGCCCGGGGAGCGGAGAACTTCGACCTCTCCCTCGATCTGCGCGAGGGCGCACACCACTCCGGGAACTGGGGCGGGCTGATTGCCGATCCCTCTATCATCCTCGCCCATGCCTTGGCCTGCATCACCGGTCCAAAGGGTGAAATCAGGATCCCGGAGTGGATGCCGCCCCCAACCCCGCCCGCCGTCCGGGAAGCGCTACAAGGCCTGACGATCGACGCAGGACCCGATGCACCGACCATAGATCCGGACTGGGGACAGCCCGGCTTGACCCCGGCCGAACGGGTCTATAGCTCGAACTCCTTCGCGGTCCTGGCCATGACGTCGGGCAATCCGGCCAATCCGGTAAACGCCATCCCGCCGCGCGCCAGGGCGCATTGCCAGCTGCGTTACTTCGCGGGCACGGATACGAGCCAGATATTGCCGGCCTTGCGCCGTCACCTGGATGCGCACGGCTTTACGCAGGTCGAGGTCAGTGGGCCGCCCGAGGCAAACTCAGGGGGTTTCGGCGCGTCACGGACCGAGCCGGATCACCCCTGGGTGACCTGGACCCGGGACTCCATGACCCGCTCCATGGGGGAAACTCCGGCGGTCATCCCGAGCATGGGCGGTTCGATCTGCAACGATCTCTTCACGGATCTGCTGGGCCTGCCGGCGATCTGGATCCCCCACTCCTACGGCGCCTGCTCACAGCATGCGCCCAACGAGCATATCCTCATGTCGATCACCCGCACCGCTCTGCCGGTGATGGCGGGGATCTACTGGGATCTGGGAGAAGGCGCGACACCCAAAGCGGCCTAGAGTCCGCAAAAGCCCCCTTCCCATCACACAAGAATGAGAAAACATGACTGAAGCCTGCGACCTCTCCGCCGTCGAAGCGCGGCAAATGATCGGCAACAAGCAACTCTCGCCCGTCGAGTTGCTGGAGAGCTGCCTCACCCGGATCGAAAAGACCAACGGCAGGATCAATGCCGTGGTTGCCATGGATGTCGATGCTGCCAAGGCAGAGGCCAAAGCGGCTGAAGATACCGTGATGGCGGGCGAAGACCTAGGCCTGCTGCACGGTCTGCCCGTCGGGATCAAGGATCTGGATGCCACGGCCGGACTGCGTACCACATGGGGATCCCTGATTTACGAGAATCATGTGCCCGAGGAAGACGGCGACATGGTTGGCAATGTCCGCGCGGCGGGTGCGAACATCCTGGGCAAGACCAACACGCCGGAATTCGGCGCAGGCGCCAACACCACCAACAAAGTCTACGGGCCTACCGGCAACCCTTTCGATCCGGTGAAGACCTGCGCAGGTTCTTCCGGCGGTTCCGCCGCTGCCCTGGCCGCCGGTATGGTACCTCTGGCGACCGGTTCGGACTACGGCGGTAGTCTGCGCACACCCGCCGCCTTCTGCGGCATCACAGGCTATCGCCCCTCCCCTGGTCTGGTGCCCGCGACCGGGCGTCCGGTCTCGCTCAACCCCTTCGCGGTGCTCGGGCCAATGGGCCGCACTGTCGCCGATACTTACCTGCTGCTCCTGGCGCAGCTCGACAGCGACAAGCGTGACCCCTTCTCCAGCGACGATGGCCTGCGCATGCCGGAAAGCCTGTCGGGTGTCGATCTGGGGTCGGTCCGCGTGGCGTTCTCCACCGACCTCGGCTGCGCGCCGGTCGACAACGCAATCAGCGCAACCTTCAAGGCCCGCGTCGAGGCCTTTGGCGGTGTCTTCGCAGAGGCATACGAACGGGATCCGGATCTAACCGATGTCCATGAATGCTTTGAAATCCTGCGCGGCGTGAACTTCGTCGGTGCCCATCGCGAGCGTCTGGAGAAGCACCGTGACCTATTGGGTCCCAATGTGATCGACAATACGGAACGCGGCATGGCCTATTCACTGCCGGATGTGGCCTGGGCACATAATGTCCAAACAAAAATCTACTACGAGTTCGATCGCTTCTTCGAGGACGCGGACATCCTAATCTGTCCCGCGGCGTCGGTCTCGCCGTTCCCTCATTCCCAGCTCTTCGTTGAGGAAATCAACGGCGATGCCATGCCGACCTACATGCGCTGGCTGGCGATCACCTACGGACTGACCATGGCGTTGCCCGCCGCCTGCGTGCTGCCCTGCGGCCTGGACCATCAAGGCATGCCTTTCGGCATTCAGATCGTCGGCCCCAACGGCTCCGACGAACTGGTGCTGCAGGTCGCGCAGAGCCTGGAGCAGGTGCTGGCGCAGAACAGCGACACGCGCCGTCCGGTCCCCGACTTGAGCAAGCTTTAGGAGGCCCAAGTGACCCACGGCATCGTCAGCGCGCCGCAACCCGAAGCGGTCGAAGCCGGTATTGAGGCTCTGGAAAAGGGCGGAAACGCCGTCGATGCCGCCATCGCGACGGCGTTGGTGCAGACCGTGGTCGATCCTCAGATGTGCGGTATCGCGGGCTTCGGGTCGATGCAGCTCTATCTGCCTGAACTGGAGATGCATGGCTGTCTGGATTTCCATGGCCGGGCCCCTTTCAAGGTCACGCCTGACATGTGGCAGGACAGTATCCTGGGAGAAGCCGAGGACGGTTTCGGTTTCATCCTGGAGGGTCACGTCAATGATGTCGGTTACGGCGCCATCACCACCCCCATGAGCCTCAAGGCCTACGACGAGGCTTTGACCCGCTTCGGAACCATGACCCTCAGTGATCTTATTCAGCCGGCCATCAGCTATGCGGAAGAGGGCTTCATGGTCCGCCCCCATGTCAGCTACTTCTGGAACCTAGATGAAGGCGGAGGGCGGGCGCCGCACAGAGATCGGGTTACCAGGCTCGCCGAGGCGCGGCGCATCTACGAGAAGGATGACGGAAGTCTTCGCAAACCGGGCGAGATCCTCAAGAACCCGGATCTGGCAGCGACCTACCGCCAGATTGCTTCAGAAGGAGTCGAATCCTTTTACCGGGGCGCCATCGCGGAGCGGGTCATCGCCGACATGGAGGCCAACGGGGGTTATCTGACCCGCGAAGACCTGCAGACCGTCTCGGTCAAAGAAGCCGCACCGCTCTGGGGAGACTATCGCGGCCATCGGATCGCGACCAACAACCCGCCCGGCGGCGGCTTGATGGTCCTGGAGATGTTGAACATCCTCGAGAACTTCGATCTCGCGGCGATGGGACACAACGCACCGGAATACATAGCCACGGTCTCCGAGGCTATGAAGATCGCAACCGTCGACAAGGACCAGTCGGTAGGCGACCCGAATTTCGTCGATATCCCCATGGATCGATTGACCTCGAAGGCCTATGCGGCGGAAATGGCGGAGCGTATCCGTTCCGGCGTAAAAACATCTGTGCCTCGCTTGAACAGCGGCGCCAAGGAGTCAAAAGACACCACACACATCTCTGTCGCCGACGAACACGGCAACTGCGTTGCCATGACCCACTCGCTGGGAATGCCCTCGGGTGTCGTCACACCGGGACTTGGCTTCATGTACAACGGCTGCATGTCGGTCTTCGACCCCCGGCCCGGCCGTACCGGCTCGCTCGCCCCCGGCAAGTCGCGCTTCACCGCCATGGCGCCGACCATCGTCTTCAAGGATGACGAGCCTTTCTTCGTGGTCGGCGCACCGGGCGGCACCTACATCACCATGGGCGTGCTCCAGGCGATCTTGAATGTCATCGATTTCGGCATGAACGCTCAAGAGGCCGTGTCCGCTCCGCGCTTCTGCACGACGTCAGACACGATCGACATCACCAACCGCATCACGCGCCGAACCGAAAGCGCGCTCAAGGCGCAGGGTTACGCGGTACGGCGCTCGCCCCTTGGTTACCACTTCGCCGGAGTTCACGCCCTGCGGAAAACCGCCGCCGGTTGGGACGGCGGCGCGGATCCGGCACGCGACGGTGTCGCACTCTCGGTTTAGGAAACAAATGTGACAAAACCCGCGACAAAAACGGCGCAGGAAGCCGCATTGACGGACTGGCTCGCCGAGCATGAAGGTGAGATGATCACCTTTCTGGAAGAGCTCGTGAACATCGACAGCGGCAGTTATGACAAGCCGGGTGTTGATGCGGCCGGTGCGGCCATCGCTGCGTTTTTCGAACGCGAGGGCATCACCTGCGATACCCTGCCGTTGGAAGGTTACGGCGACGCAGTCCGCGCGACCCTGCCCACAGATGGAACCGGCAGCAATCAACCTATCCTGCTGATGGGACACCGGGACACGGTCTTTCCCAAGGGTGAGACGGAACGCCGCCCCTTCACGATCAAAGACGGCATCGCCTACGGCCCGGGTGTCGCCGACATGAAGGGTGGGCTGGTGATCAACGCCTTTATCCTCTCGGCCTTCTCGAAACTCGGCGGCGCGCCTGCGCCCTTGATCGCGCTGTTCACCGGTGACGAAGAGATCGGGTCGCCAGAGTCCAAGGCGGTCATCAAAGCCGAAGCCGGCAAGGCCCGGGCCGTCTTCAACTCGGAACCCGGCCGTCCCACCGGCAACATCGTCACCGGGCGCAAGGGCGGGATCTTCTTCCGCTGCGAGGTCACCGGCAAGGCGGCCCATTCCGGCGCCAATCACCAGGACGGGATCAGCGCCATCGAGGAACTGGCGCGCAAGATCCAGGCCTGGCACGCCCTGACCGACTACGAAGCAGGTCATACCCTCAACGTTGGACTGATCTCAGGTGGTCAGTCGGTCAATACGGTGGCGCCCTCGGCCTCCTGCGATATCGACCTGCGCTACAAGGATCCGGCGCGGCGTGAGGAGATCGTCAAAGCCATTACGGAGATCGCCGAACAGAACACACTTGCGGGCACCGCGTCACATTTGACGATCCTGGGCGAGTTTCACCCGCTCACGCAATCCGCCGAAGGTGAACGCTTGATCGAGAGTTACCTCTCCAGCGGCCGTGACGTCGGTTTGACCATGGAAGGCGAATTCTCCGGCGGCTGCGCGGACTCCGGTCTGGCGTCGGTGCTCGGCGCGCCGACGATCTGCGGTCTGGGACCGGTCGGCGGCAAGGTCCACAGCCCCGAGGAATACCTGGAAGTCGACAGCATCGTTCCGCGTGCCCAGGCGCTCGCCCTGACCATCCTGCGCATGGGTGAACGAACTTAGGTTACTCCGGGATCACTGCTGTTGCCTCGATCTCGACTTTGGCCCGGTCTTCCATCAAAGCGGTCACCTGCACCACGGCCATGGCCGGAAAGTTTCTGCCAAAAACCTCCCGGTAGGCGGCGCCGACTTCGCGCAAGCGCGCGAGATATTCGCGTTTATCCGTGATGTACCAGGTCAGGCGCACAAGATGTTCCGGCCCGGCCTCGGCTTCCTGCAGGATGGCGAGAATGTTACGTAAGACCTGCCTGAACTGCGCAACGAAATCGTCGGATTCGAAGACCTGATCCCCGTTCCAGCCGACCTGTCCGCCGACAAAGATCGTGCGTCCACTGGCCGCGACGCCATTGGCGTATCCGCTGGGCGTTTTCCAGTTCTCTGGGTGAAGGACTTCATGCATGGTTGTACCTGTGGGTATCCGGATCAAATGATAAAGTTAAGTGGCAAAGTTTTCGATTTTCGCCCGTAAATCGCCGGGCCAGGGCTCCGACTTCATGCGCGCGCCGTCAATATGCACGAGGGTCACGGTTCCACCAACGCGCGCCTCCCCGCCGCATTGCGCTTCGATCGCGCAGGTCACGCTGCTGCTGCCGAGTTTCGTCACGATCAGGGAAAGTTCGAGAACTTCGCCCAAACGGCTCGGCGCCTTGAAGGCGACCTCGAGATGTGCGGTCGGCACACCCTTCCCGCGTTCCATGACCAGCTCCGCGAAGGAGAGTTCCAACCCCTGCTCAAACCACTCCTCGACCACTGCGTTGAACATCTCCACGTAGCGCGGATAGAACACGATGCCCGCCGGGTCGCAGTGCTGAAACATAATCTTCTGTCGGGTTTCAAAGGCGGGCAAGATCAAACTCCCAAATAGCGGTTCTGCAGCTCCGCATCGGCGGCGAGCGCATCGGGTGAACCGCTCCAGACGGAGCGGCCCTTTTCCAGGACCACGCAGGAAGATGCAAGCGGCAAAAGGTCTTTCAGGTTTTTGTCCACGATCAGGATCGACAGACCCTGCTGTTTCAGGATCTTAATCGAGGCCCAGATTTCCTGGCGGATCAGCGGTGCCAGGCCTTCGGTCGCCTCATCCAAAATCAGGAGCTTCGGGTTGGTCATCAGTGCGCGGCCGATGGCCAGCATCTGTTGCTCGCCGCCGGAGAGCGTGCTCGCCGATTGCCGGGCCCGCTCGCCGAGCCGGGGAAAGAGGTCACTGACCCGCTGCAGGTTCCAGTCGCCGTCGCGGGCCGTGGCGATCAAATTTTCCTGGACCGAAAGATTTGCGAAGACCCGACGTCCCTCCGGCACCAGGCCCAGCCCCAGACGCGCAACCCGGAAGGCCCGCTGACGGTCCAGATCCTGCCCGTCGAAGACAACACGCCCGGCGGCGGGTGGCGTCAGGCGGCAGATCGAGCGGATTGTGGTCGTCTTGCCCATCCCGTTTCGTCCCAGCAGCGCCACCATCTCCCCTTGGTTCAGGGAAAGATCGACACCGAACAAAGCCTGGCTGGGGCCGTAGTAGGTCTCGATACCTTCAACGCGCAGCATGCTCATTCCCCCAGATAGGCGTCGCGGACCTCTTGCGAAGCCCGGATGTCCTCGACAGAACCCGATGCGATCACCCGGCCATACACCAGCACGGAAATCTTGTCGGCAAGCCGGAAAACCGCGTCCATGTCGTGTTCAACCAGCAGCATGGCCACGTCCTGCCGCAGGCCAGTCAGAACTTCAGTCATACGCAGCGAATCCTCGCCCCCCAGTCCGGCCATGGGTTCATCGAGCAGCAGCACTTTTGGCTCAAGCGCAAGCGCCACCGCCAACTCGAGCTGCCGCCGTTCACCATGGGACAAGGCCGTCACCGGCAGATGCGCCCGCTCTTTGAGTCCGACCCGCTCCAGCTGCGCCATGGACGGATCGATCAAAGACCGGTCAACCCGCACTGGGCGCCAGAAGCGGAAGGTCGCATGCTGACGCGCCTGCACGGCCAGCATGACGTTGCGCAGCGCCGAAAAGGCCATGGCGAGGGAGGAGACCTGGAAGGTCCGGCCCAGGCCCAGTTGCGCGCGTTTGGGAACCGAAAGCGCGGTGATGTCTTGTCCCAGAAAGCGTACTGTGCCTGCGGTCGGCTTGAGTGAGCCGGCAATCTGCGCGATCAGCGTGGACTTTCCCGCTCCGTTCGGCCCGATCAGGGCATGGATCGAAGCCGGCGCCAAATCGAGCGAGACGTTATCGGTCGCCCGCAAAGCACCAAAGGATTTATGCAATCCGTCAAGAACGAGAAGCGGTTCAGTCATGGCGCGCCTTTCCCGCCAGCAGGCCGATCACGCCGCCCCGCGCGAAGAGAACGACACCCAAGAGGATCACCCCCAGGAAGAGCTGCCAGCGCTCGGTATAGCCGCCGATCACCGTCTCGAGCACGATAAAGAGCGCCGCCCCGACAATCGGCCCATAGAAGCGTCCGACGCCGCCCAGGATCACGAAGATCATAATCTCTCCGGAGAGATGCCAGGAAAGGATCGAAGGGCTGACGAAACCGTTCAGCTCGACAAAAAGCGCGCCTGCAAGCCCGGTAATCATGGCCGAGAGGACAAAGGCCGTAAGCTTGACCGGATAGGGCGCAATCCCGATTGCCGACAGGCGGTTTTCATTTTGCCGAGCGCACTCCAGGGCCGCCCCGAAGCGCGAGCCGACAATGCGGACAGAGAGAAAAATCGCCAGGAGTAGCAGGGCGTAGCAGACGAAAAAGAAGGTTAGATCGTTAGAGAGATCGAGGCCCGGCAGGTTGCTGCGCAGATAGAGTGGCAGGCCGTCTTCACCGTTGTAGGTCGGCAGTGAGATCGCGAGGTAGTAGATCATCTGGGCGAAGGCCAGGGTGATCATGATAAAATAGACACCCGTGGTCCGCAGGGAAATCGCACCGATGATCGCGGCCACAACACCGGACAGCAGCAGCGCCGCAAACCACAGCGTCAGCGTGGAATCACTGCCGTCGATCATTACCGGCCAACTCATGAAGGCCGATCCCTCGAAAGCATGGTGCGAGAGCACGCCGGCCGCGTAGCCGCCCAACCCGAAAAAGGCCGCATGGCCGAAACTCACCATCCCGCCGAAGCCCAGCGCCAGATTGAGGCCTACGCCCGCCAGCGCCAGGATTGCGACCCGGGAAGCCACGGTGATGTAGTAGGTCTCGTCTATTGCCCAGGCGACAAGCGGCACCGCCAGCAACAGCAGGGCAATCCCCGCGTTCAAAAGGTTTTCGCGACGCATTTCAAGCATTGACCGGGAAGAGTCCTTTGGGCCGCCAGGCCAGAACGATGGCCATCAGCAGGTAAATCGACATGGACGCCAGCGCCGCGCCGTAGCCATTGGCTTCGGCGGGCGGCAAAGCCAGGGCGAAGAGTTGATGAAGAAAAGCCCGGCCCAGCGTATCCACGAGGCCGACCAGGATCGCACCGATCAGAGCCCCCTTGATCGAGCCGATGCCACCGATAACGATGACCACGAAGGCGAGGATCAGCACCGGCTCGCCCATCCCGACCTCGACAGACTGCAAAGCCCCAACCAGCGCCCCGGCAAGGCCCGCCAGCATGGCTCCGATCGCGAAGACCAGCGTGTAGAGCGTGTTGATGTCGACGCCGAGCGCGCCGATCATCTCCCGGTCGGACTCACCCGCCCGGATCTGCATGCCCAGCCGGGTGCGCGAGATCAACAGATAGAGCCCCACCGCCGTCAGAACCCCGAAACCGATAATCATCAGCCGATAGAGAGGATAGCCGCCCCCGCCGGGCAACGGCACGGAAGTCGCAAGCGCGTCGGGGATGTCCAGATAAAGCGGCTGCGCCCCGAAAACCCAGCGCGTGCCTTCGTTGAAGATCAGAATGAGGCTGAATGTGGCCAGAACCTGGTCCAGATGGTCCCGGTCGTATAGCCGCCGCATCACCAGCATCTCGATAATCGCCCCCGCCGCAGCCGCGGCGACAAGCCCCGCCCCGAGACCGATCCAGAAAGAGCCGGTCTCGCCCGCAACCCAGGCGCAGAAGAAGGCCCCGACCATGTAGAGCGAGCCATGCGCCAGATTGATCAGGCCCATCACGCCGAAGACCAGCGTCAGCCCCGCCGCCATGACGAAGAGCATGACGCCAAGCTGCAGACTGTTCAGGAGCTGCTCGAAAATGAAGGCAGCGGACATCGGCGCCTTTCCTTACATGCCGGGAATAGGGAAGGGATGAAGGTGAATGCGGGCCACGCTTATCGAAACGCGGCCCGCTCTCGTTCTCAGTTACATCGAGCACTCGGAGGCATAGGCATCCGCGTGATCCTTCAGGCCGACACCAACGATCTTGTTGGTCAGAACATCGCCCTCCTTGATCACCTCGCGCACATAAATGTCCTGGATGGGGTGATTGTTCGGGCCGAACTTGAAAGCTCCACGGACAGACTCGAACTCAGCAGCCTTGAGTGCTGCGCGGAATGCATCGGCGTCTTCCACGCCGCCGGTTTTTTCCAGCGCGGATGCAATCAAGCGCGCCGCGTCGTAACCCTGACTGGCGTAAAGCGACGGCAGACGGCCGTACTCCGCCTGAAATTCTGCAACAAAAGCCTTGTTGGCTGCATTGTCGATATCCTTGTTCCACTGCGAGGAGTTCTTGACCCCGAGCGCCGCATCGCCGACCGCTTTCAGGATACCCTGGTCGAAGGAAAAGGCCGGACCGAAGACAGGGGCCTCGATACCCGACTGGGCATACTGCTTCATGAAGGCGATCCCCATGCCACCGGGCAGGAAGAAAAAGACCGAATCAGGCTTGGCCTCCCGGATCGCGGCCAATTCCGCCGCGTAATCCTTCTGACCCAACTTGGTGAAGGTCTCGCCGGCCAATTCGCCCTTATAGAAGCGCTTGAAGCCCGTAAGCGCATCCTTACCCGCAGGGTAGTTCGGCGCCAGAATGTAGGCGTTTTTCAGGTTCTGACTGGAAACGTATGCACCCATCGCTTCATGCAGATTGTCGTTCTGCCAGGCCACGTTGAAGTAGTTCTCGTGACAGAGTTTGCCGGCCAGTTGCGAGGGGCCCGCATTGGGACTGACGTAGAAGGTGCCGCCCTTGACCGCGGAGGGCACAACGGCCAGCGCCAGGTTCGACCATACCAGACCGGTCAGGATATCGACCTTGTCGCGTTTGAGGAACTTGTCGGCAATCTGCTTTGCTTTGTCGGGCTTGCGGGCATCGTCCTCGATCATCACCTCGACATCCTGGCCGCCGAGCTTGCCGCCGCCCTGCTTGACCGCCAGCGCGAAGCCGTCACGGATGTCGATACCCAGGCTGGACCCGCCGCCCGAAAGCGTCGTGATCATGCCGATTTTTACATTCTCCGCCTGCGCCATGGCAGGCATGGAAACACTGGCCGCCAGTGCCAGCGCGAGTAGCTTGCTTTTCATATGAGTGTCTCCCATTGGTAGCCCTGTTACGTATTGGTAGCCCTGTTACGTGGCCTTTTCGGCCTTGAGTTTAAAACGCTGTACTTTCCCTGTTGGTGTTTTCGGCAGCGCTTTGGTGAATAGGATTGATCTCGGGTATTTGTAGGGTGCGATCACCGATTTCACGTGATCCTGCAGATGCTTCACCAGCGCCTCGTCACCGTCAACAGATTCGCGCAAAACCACGTGCGCCTGGACGATGGTTCCTCGATCCGGATCGTCGGCTCCGACAACGGCGCACTCCGCCACATCAGGGTGGGTGAGGAGCGCGTCTTCCACTTCGGGGCCGGCAATGTTGTAGCCGGAGGACACGATCATATCGTCCGCCCGCGCCGCAAAGTGGAAGTAACCCTCGGCATCCTGGCTGAAGGCGTCCCCTGTCAGGTTCCAGCCCTTGCGGACATAGGATTTCTGCCGGTCGCCACCCAGATAGCGGCAGCCGGTCGGGCCCCGGACCGCCAGCTTGCCGACTTCACCGGCCGGTAGGGGTTTCATCTTGTCGTCAACGATCATTGCTTCGTAACCCGGCACCGGCTTTCCGGTCGCGCCGGGCAAAATGTCGTCCGGGTAGTTGGTGATGAAAATATGCAGGAGCTCGGTCGCGCCGATGCCATCCAGGATCGGAACCCCGGTCGCGGCTGTCCAGGCATCGAAGGTCGCTTTGGGCAGGGTTTCACCGGCAGAAACCGCCAGTCGGAGCGAGGAAAGATCTCCCCGGCCCTCTGCAACTTCGCCCATCATGACCCGGTAGGCCGTCGGCGCCGTAAAGCAGATGGTCGCGCCCTGCTCTTCGATGGTCTTGAGCAGATTGGCCGGACGGCCATCCTCAACCAGAACCGCCGTCGCGCCGAAGCGAAGCGGAAAAACCGCGAGACCACCGAGCCCAAAGGTGAAGGCCAAGGGCGGTGAGCCGATGAAGACATCTTCGGGGCTTGGCGCCAGAACCGAAGCGGCGTAGCCGTCGGCAATCGCCAGGATATCCCGGTGGAAGTGCATGGTCGCCTTAGGGGCCCCGGTGCTGCCGGAGGTAAAGCCCAGCAACGCCACATCGTCACGTCCGGTCTTCACCGCCTCGAAGGTCGCGGGCTTTTCCGCCATGCGGGCTTCGAGTTCGCCCTGACGCGCGCTGGTTCCGTCAAAGGTCAGGATTTTTTTGAGATATGCACTGGACCCTGCACAAGCTTCCAACTCATCCTTCAGCCGTTGATCGCAAAGCGCAAAGCCGATCTCAGCTTTGTCGACGATCTTGGCCAGCTCCCCGGCGCGCAGCATCGGCATGCTATTGACCACCACAGCGCCGGCCTTGGTCGCACCGAGCCAGGCCGCGACCATGCGCGGGTTATTGGCTGAGCGGATCAGAACCCGGTAGCCGGGCACGACCCCCATGTCTTCGATCAGCACCTGCGCGATGCGGTTACTCTCAGCGGCCAGTTCCCGGTAGGTGAAACTCTCGCCTTCGCCCTTGACGGCCGCCTGATCGCCCAGGCCCTTTGCCACCACACCGTCGGTCAGTTCGACCGCCGCGTTGATGTAGTCGGGATATTGGAACTCCGACCGGTCGAGCAGAATCTCGGGCCAGTCTTCCAGCGGCGGAAGGTGATCCCGGCTGTAGTTATCCAGATGGGCGGAGGGTCCCAGCATGATCAGCCTCCCTCAAGAGCAGCGGCTTCAGCCAGCGCCTGCCGGGCAATGACGACCTTCTGCACTTCCGAAGCGCCTTCGTAGATCCGGAGCGCGCGGATTTCCCGATAGAGCGATTCGACAATCTGCCCGCAGCGCACGCCGTCCCCGCCGTGGATCTGCACCGCCTTGTCGATCACCGACTGGGCCGCTTCGGTCGCATAAAGCTTGGCCATGGCCGCTTCACGGGTGACGCGCGGCGCGCCCCGGTCCTTGGTCCAGGCGGCCCGGTAGATCAGCAGCGCCGACGCATCGACATCCAGCGCCATCTCCGCCAGTTGCCCCTGCACAAGCTGCAGCTCGGCCAGCGGCGCACCGAAGAGTTCGCGTTTGGCCGCCCGTGTCAGGGCTTCGTCCAGCGCGCGGCGGGCAAAGCCCAGCGCGGCAGCGCCGACCGTGGAGCGGAAGACGTCGAGCACGCTCATAGCGATTTTGAAGCCCTGGCCCGAAGCCCCGATCATGGCCTCTGTGGGCACTCGGCAATTCTTGAACTCCAGTCGTGCCAAGGGATGGGGCGCGACCACGTCGATGCGTTCGGCAATCTCCAGGCCGGGTGTATCCCCCGGAACGATAAAGGCGGAGAGCCCGCGCGCGCCGGGCGCGTCGCCGGTCCGGGCAAAGACCACATAGAGATCGGCAATGCCGCCGTTGGAGATCCAGGTCTTTTCGCCTTCGAGAATGTAGTCGTCACCGTCTTTGCTCGCTGTCATCTCGATATTGGCGACGTCGGATCCGGAGCGCGGCTCGGAGAGAGCGAAGGCGGCAATGGCATTGCCTGCCCGCGTCCGGGGCAGCCAGGTCGCCCGCTGCGTCTCACTGCCGAAGAGTGAGATCGACCCGGCGCCCAGGCCCTGCATGGCAAAGGCAAAGTCTGCCAAGCCGTCATGCCGCGCGAGCGTCTCGCGGATCAGGCAAAGGCTACGCACATCCATCCGCGAGTCAGGATCGGCGGGATCCGGCGCGGAGTACGTCAACCATCCGCCCTGCCCCAGCATCGCGACCAGTTTCCGGCAGGTCGCGTCGGTGTCGCTGTGATCGAGCCCGCTAAGTTTCTCTGCCGCCCAGCCTTCGAGTTCCTCCGCGAGCACCCGGTGCGGGTCATCAAAAAAGGGCCAGGATAGAAAGCTCTTGTCGCTCATGGCTCAATCACCCTCGAAAACCGGCTTTTGCTTCTCGATAAAGGCATCGTGCGCCCGCTTGAAATCGCGGGTCTGCATGCAGATTGCCTGAGCCTGGGCCTCCGCCTCGATCGCCTGATCCAGGGTCATGGACCATTCCTGATTCAACATGGTCTTGGTCATCATATTGCCGAAGTTAGGTCCCGCGGCAAAGCGCTGCGCCAGAGCGATAGCCTCGTCTTCCAAACTATCCGCTTCGACAAGGCGATTAAAGAAGCCCCAGCGCTCGCCCTCGTCGGCAGACATGGAACGGCCGGAGTAAAGCAGTTCCGCCGCGCGACCCTGCCCGATGACACGCGGCAGCATGGCACAGGCCCCCATATCGCATCCGGCCAGACCGACACGGGTGAAGAGGAAGGCGGTCTTTGCCTCCGGCGTGCCCAGGCGCAAATCCGAGAAAAGCGCGATCATAGCCCCCGCGCCGACGCAAACCCCATCGACCGCCGCAACAATCGGCTGAGGACAAGCCCGCATGGCCTTGACCAGGTCACCGGTCATGCGGGTGAATTCCAGCAGGCCCTTCATATCCCGGTCGAGCAGCGGGCCGATGATGTCCTTCACGTCCCCGCCCGAACAGAAGTTCCCGCCGTTGGAGGCGAAGACAACTGCTTTCACTTCGTCAATGTAGACCAGGTCGCGAAAGAGATCGCGCAGCTCGGCATAGGACTCGAAGGTCAATGGATTCTTGCGGTCGGGCCGGTCCAGCGAAATCACGCCGACGCTGCCGTCCATCCGCCAGTTAAAGTGCTGAGGTTTGAATTCGGTCATAGCCGCCATCTCTCATCGGCTCCTTTGAGTTTCGTTGAAGCGGCTCAGGAGGCTGATCAGGTCCGCCGCTTCCTCCGCAGAAACCTCCGAGAGCAGGCCATCGACCCAACCCTCGTGTGCCTCCGCCATCTCACCGAAGGCCGCGACACCCTTCGGGGTCAAGCGCACGAAAGTGGCCCGGCGGTCTTTTTTGTCCGGCACGCGCACGACCAGACCTTCCAGCACCAGCCGGTCGATGATCCCGGTCACATTACCGTTCGAGACCATGAGAAAGCGCGAGAGTTCGGTCATGGTCATGCCGTCCTGGCAGCGATGCAGCGCCGCCAGAACATCGAAGCGCGGCAGGGTGGCATCGAAGTCCTTGCGCAGACGCTCCCGCAGTTCCCCCTCGACGGAGCGGGTTGCCCGCAAGAGCCGCAACCACAGGCGCAGACGCTGTTTGCTGAGCTTTGCAGTCTCCGGCTTGGTGACTGCTGCAGATGTTCCGCTGCCGGATGTCACGTGACCTCCCCTCCGGAAATGGAAATGGCCTGCCCGGTCACCGAAGCCGATGCGGAACCGCAAAGCCAGACCACGCTCTCCGCCACTTCCTCCGGCTGCACAAACCGGCCTTGCGGATTGGACGCCGCGAGCGACTTTCGGGCCTCTTCCTCGCTGCGGCCTGTCTTCTCGATGATCTTGGCAATGGACTCCGCCAGGAGCGGCGTCTCGGTAAATCCGGGGCAGACTGCGTTGACGGTGATTCCGGTCTTCGCCAATTCGCTCGCCATGGCGCGGGTCAGGCCCACGACCCCATGCTTCGCGGCACAGTAAGCGGCAACATAAGGATAGCCTTTGAGGCCCGCCGTGCTGCTGACAAAAAGAATACGCCCCTGATTGGACGCGAGCATGTCGGCCAGAGCTTCGCGCGCACAGAGAAAGCTGCCGGTGAGGTTTACCGAAAGCATTCGCTCCCACTGATCGAGACTCGTGTTCTTCAACGCCACACTCTCCGCCGCACCCGCATTGGCCACCAGGATGCTCACCGGGCCATGGGCCGCGCGCGCAGCTTCGAACATCGTGCGCACCTCCACTTCGTCGGTCACATCGGCCTGCACGATCGCGGCGCCCGGAATTTCTGCAGCCTTGGCCTCCAAGGGCTCGCGCCGCCGTCCGGCGAGCGTGATCTTTGCACCCGCTGTGGCAAGGCTATGGGCGATCGCCGCACCGACCCCGGTTCCGCCGCCCGTCACAAGAGCATGTTTTCCCGCGAGCTGCGTCACCGGCTAGACCTTCATCACCGTGGCTTCGGCGCGGGCGGCCAATCGCTGCATCTGATCCCGTCCCGCATGGTACTGTTTGGGCCAATCGGCGCGATCATAGCCCAACTGCGCAGCCGCGTGCAGAGTCCAGTAGGGGTTGGTCAGGTGCGGACGCGCGAGACAGCATAGATCCGCACGGCCCGCCATCAGGATGGAGTTCACGTGATCCGGCTCATAGATGTTGCCCACCGCCATAGTGGCGATCCCCGCCTCGTTACGAATGCGGTCGGAGAAGGGTGTCTGGAACATGCGGCCGTAAACCGGTTGCGCCTTCTTCGAGGTCTGACCGGCGGAAACATCGATGATGTCGACGCCTTCGTCCTTCAGGATCCGGGCAATTTCCACCGCTTCCATGGGCGTCACACCTTCGTCGCCGACCCAGTCGTTCGCGGAAATGCGCACGGAGATCGGCTTCTCATCGGGCCAGACCGCACGTACCGCCCGGAAGACCTCCAGCGGAAAGCGCAGACGGTTCTCCAGCGAACCGCCGTATTCGTCGCCGCGGCGATTGGTCAGCGGCGTGATAAAGGCCGACAGCAGATACCCGTGGGCGAAATGCAGTTCCAGCAGATCGAAGCCGCAACGCTCGGTCATCTCGGCGGCGCGCACGAAATCATCGCGAACCTTATCCATATCCGCGCGGGTCATTTCACGCGGCGTTGCGTTCTTGTCGGACCAGGCCACCGGCGACGGCCCCAGGATCTCCCAGTTCTCGCCCGGCAGCGGCGCATCCATCTCGTCCCAACCAAGCTGGGTGGAGCCCTTGGGGCCGGAATGCCCAAGCTGCATGGCCATCTTGGCCGGGGTCTCCGCATGGACGAAATCAACGATGCGCTTCCAGGCTTTCTCGTGCTCGGGCTCGTAGAGTCCGGTGCAGCCTGGTGTGATCCGGCCTTCGGGCGAAACACAGGTCATCTCGGTGTAGACCAGGCCCGCGCCCCCCAGCGCCCGGCTGGTATAGTGGACGAAATGCCAGTCGTCCGGCGTCCCGTCCTTGGCCGAGTACTGCGCCATGGGCGAGACCACGATCCGGTTCTCCAGCTCCAGCCCGCGAATGCGGAAAGGCGTGAACATGGGCGGGCGTGAGTCCTTGGGAGCCTGCCCGGTCGAACGGCCTTCGAACCATTTCTCAGCGCCCTCCAGCCAGTCCTTGTCGCGCAGGCGCAGGTTTTCGTGACTGATCCGCTGAGACCGGGTCAGCAGCGAATAGGCGAACTGGGTCGGCGCCAGATCGAGATAGCGGTCGATTTCCTCAAACCATTCCAGCGAATTGCGTGCCGCGCTCTGCAGTCGCAAGACCTCGAGACGGCGCTCATCCTCGTAACAGGCGAAGGCTTCTTCCATCGTGGCGTTACTGTGCAGGCGGTCGGCGAGATCGATCGCGCTCTCCAGGGCCAGCTTGGTTCCCGAACCGATGGAAAAATGTGCCGTCGCAGCCGCGTCGCCCATGAGAACGATATTTTTGTGCGACCACTTTTCGCAGAGAACCCGGGGGAAATTCAGCCAGGCAGATCCGCGCAGGTGCTTCGCGTTGGACATCAGCGCGTGACCATCCAGGTACTTCTCGAAGATCTTTTCGCAGGCCGCAATGGTCTCTTCCTGGCTCATCTTGTCGAAGCCGAAGTTCAACCAGGTGTCCTCCGCGCACTCGACAATGAAGGTAGCGGTGTCGTCGTCGAACTGGTAGGCGTGGACCCAGATCCATCCGTGCTCGGTTTCCTCGAAGATGAAGGTAAAGGCGTCGTCGAATTTCTGATGGGTGCCGAGCCAGATGAATTTGCAGGCCCGCTTCTCGATATCCGGTTTGAAGACATCGGCGTGCTCGCTGCGCACCTTTGAGTTCAGTCCGTCGGAGGCCACGATCAGATCGTAGTCCGCGAAGTCCTCGGTCGAGCCGAACTCGCTTTCGAAGCGCAGCTCGACATCAAGTTCCCGCGCCCTGTCCTGCAGAAGATTGAGCAGTTTCTTGCGCCCGATCCCGCAAAAGCCGTGCCCGCCCGACACGATCTTTTCGCCCCGGTAATGGGTTGCGATGTCATCCCAGTAGGCAAAGTGCTCCCGGATCGACTTGGCGCTGATGGGATCGTTGAGTTGGCAGTTGTCCAGGGTTTCATCGGAAAGAACCACGCCCCAGCCGAAGGTATCGTTGGGCCGGTTCCGCTCGATCACGACGATCTCATGGGACGGATCGCGTAGCTTCATGCTGATCGCGAAGTAGAGTCCGGCTGGTCCGCCTCCAAGACAGGCAACGCGCATCAAACTCTCCCTTCATCCAATTCCTGCGATACTATGCGACTTCGGAAAATTTGTTTCAAGTATAAAATATTTAGGCCTGAAGCTTTGAAAAGGAAGCTGTGCCCGCGGAAAAGTTGGAAATGTTGCTGCGTTAGCGGGAAAAAAGCCGGTCCAGCTCTGCCGTATCCATTTGGCCCTTGAGGCCGATCGCCACCAAAGTTGTGTGCTTGATATGGTCCGGCACCCTTGGGAGGGACTCGATTTCGACCCGTCCACCGACCGCCTGCACCAGCGCCCAACGCCCGTCCAGCTTCACGAAGCCTTTCAGCCGGAGCAAGCCCGCGGGAAGATCTTTGAGCACCTCAGCAAGCGCCTGTTGTCCGAAGATGCAATCGCGCGAGAGCGACCAACGCGAATAGAGATCCTCGTGATCTTCAGTGTGATCATGGTGGGCGTGATCGTGGCCAGCGTGATCGCGATTGGCGCAGCCCTGCGGGATCTCATCCACTTCGGCGGACGACAAACTCCCCAATAACACCTCGAGCGGTACCCGGCCGAAGCTCGCCTCGATTTGCCGGGCAGTGGGCGCAAGCGCCGCGACCTGCACCTTGAGCTCTGAAAGAGCGTCAGGCGATTGAAGATCGCTTTTGCTGACGACGATCAAGTCCGCAGCTGCAATCTGGCGAACCACAGAACTTCCGATCTGTGCATCATCGACCAATCCCGCGAAGCCAAGGGCGTCAAGCAACGCGATAGTTCCATCGAGGCGCAGCTCCGGCTCGGCCCGGGCGATTTCCGAGATACGGGTCGGATCGGCGACGCCGCTGGCCTCGATCAGCAGATGATCCGGACGCGGTTGCCGGTCCAGGGCGTCTGAAAGCGCGTAAAAAAGATCGCCGCCCATGGAACAGCAGATACAGCCGTTGGCCAGGATCAGGGTGTCACCCTCCTGCGATTCGATCAGATCCGCATCGATGGCGATATCGCCGAAGTCATTGACCAGCACCATGATCCTCCGGCCATCTGCATGACGCAGCAGGTGATTGACCAGCGTCGTCTTGCCGGCACCGAGATAGCCGGTGATGACGGTCAGAGGCAGGCGCTGATCCCCGGAACTCATGGCTGTATTTGCTCTTTAAGAAACCGGTTGGAGCCGGCCGGCCAGGACCGTTCCCCAGACGCCGATGTCCTTGAGTGCCATGGGATCGACAGACAAAGGGTCGTCCTCCAGCACCACGAAATCCGCTTTCTTGCCGACCTCGATGGAGCCGACCTCATGATCGAGATGCAGGGTGTAGGCGGGTCCCAGCGTCACGGCCCGCAGGGCGTCCTCCACGGAAATCCGCTCGGCTGCGCCCAGGACCCGGCCTGAAGGCGTGACACGGTTGACCGCGCACCAGGCCGTAAACAAGGGCCCCATGGGCGTCACCGGCGCGTCGGAATGGATCGCCAGGGGCACGCCCTCGGAGAGGGCGGTCGCGCAGGCATCGATCCGCTCTGCCCGTTCCGGCCCCACCGTCAGCTCGTAATGCTTATCTCCAAAGTAGAAAATATGATTAGCGAAGAGATTCACGCAAAGCCCCAGGTTTCGGATCTTGCGGAATTGCGCGGCGTCAGCCAGCTGGCAATGCTGCAGCACGTGCCGATGATCCGGGTTCGGATTCTTTCTCAGCGCCCGCGCCAGGGCCTCGATGGCGACCTCAGACGACTCGTCGCCGTTCACGTGGATGTGCATATGCACACCCGCGGCGTTCAAGGTCTCGACCGTCGTCATCAACTGCTCGGGCGGAATGTTCCAGATCCCGTGATCCGGCCCCTTGTAGTAGCCGGGCCAGCGCATCCGGGCGGTGAAACCCTGGATCGAGCCATCAGTGATGATCTTGATCGAGCCCAGGCGCAGCTTATCGGTGGACTTTTCGCGCAGTGCCAACGCCTGCGCCGCAATCTCCTCGGCCGGTGCGGTGTGTGCGTTGAGCACCGGCACCAGACGGGCGGGATAGCTCTCCTCGCCGGTGATCGATGCCATCAGTTCGACGTCTTCCAACGGCAGATCGTTGATCAGGTCGGTCGCGGTCGTCACACCACTGCGGTGGCAGACCTTGCCGTAGGCGCGAATGCCGCCCTCCGTGCGGGCCAGCGAGCGGATGTCGATCTTCAGGCGCCGCATCACCGGGAACATGGCGGCCATTTCCTGAAGCTCGCCCGTGGGCTCGCCGTCTTCTCCCCGGTCGACGCCCATGACGTTGGTGTTTCGATCGTATTGCGCCATCTCCAGCGCCATGGAGTTCACGGTCATGAGATGAAAGTTGGAGTGGATCACAGCAATCGGCCGATCCATGGTGACCTGATCCAGGTCGAAGCGATTGAGACGATGCGCCGTCAGGAAGATCGGATCGAAACCCCAGGCAATTAAAGGCGCGTCCGGTTCCAGCTCCGACTCGATCTGTCGCAGCCTGCTGGTGACGGCCTCAATGTCCTTCAGCCCCCCCCAAAGCACGCCTTCGGGTGAGATCCGGTCCTCAAAGCCCACGTAGGTGAATTGCCAGACACCGCCCGCCATCATATGAGCGTGTCCCTCGACAAAACCGGGCAGCAGCACCTTGTCGGCGAAACTTTCATCAAGCCTGAAATCGCCTGATCCTGTTTCAGCCCGTTCGGATCCAGCCCGTTCGGATCCAGCCTGTCCGGATTCAGCCCAACCGGCGACCTCCTCCAGGCTGCCGACCGCCAGAACCCGGCCGTCGCGGACCGCGACATGGCTCGCCTCAGGCCGATTCGGCACCATGGTAATAATTTTTCGCGCCGCATAAATGACCGTTTGCACCAGATTCTCCCCTCAAGACCGCGAGTCCGGCGCCTGTCTGCTTCTTTTTGAATTACGCCGCGGGCCGAAGTCTGATCAAAAATTCCGGTTTAGTCTATGCAGGAGCTGTATCAACCAGGGCGCAACTTATCAAAGCGGCATGCCTCGATGGAGAGCACCGCAGCTTAAAAGTGAAAAACCTCCAATTCATTGAAAAATTTGAGACTTAACTGTGATAAGGTAGAATTTCAGAGACTTCGGTTGAGTCAGACGCTGAACTGGGGCCGGGGGTTTGGCCTCTTCAACAAGACGGACGCCGGGCAAGCGTCCGAGAAGACGGGGGAGAAAGTGCGTAATTTCAAAAGCCTAAGCCTTGCGACAGCTCTGGTTGCGAGCATGGTTGCGGGCGCGGAGATCCAGGCCGCCGATCCGGTCAAAGGCGGCACGCTGGTCATCGGCACCACGCAGAAACCGCGCCACCTGAACCCGGCCGTTCAATCGGGCACAGCCACAGCGGTTCCCGGAACGCAGATTTTCGCAACGCCTTTGCGGTTCGACGAAAACTGGACCCCTCAACCCTATCTGGCCGAAAGCTGGAGCATTTCCGACGACGGCTTGAGCATCACGCTCAATCTGCGCAAGAACGCCAGGTTCCACGACGGCGAGCCGGTCACCTCGGAAGATGTGGCCTTTTCCATCCAGACCGTGAAGGACAACCATCCCTTCAAGACGATGTTCGCCCCTGTCGAAAAAGTCGATACGCCGGACGCCCACACCGCAATCATCCACTTTTCACGCGCGCATCCGGCCGCGCTGCTCGCGATGTCCTCGGCGCTTTTGCCGATCCTGCCGAAACACGTTTACGGCGACGGCCAGGACCCCAAATCGCACTCGGCCAACAACAACCCGGTCGGCTCAGGCCCCTTCAAGATTGTTGAATTCAAACCGGGCGAGCACGTGATTCTGGAGCGCAATCCGGACTACTTCATCGAGGACCGGCCCCACCTGGACCGTGTGATCGTCAAGCACTACAAGGATTCCAACAGCCTGACGCTTGCCGCCGACAAGGGCGAGGTGGACATGTATCCCTTCGTCACCAACACCCGTAACATCGGCCGGCTGAAAAAGAACGCGAAGCTTGAGGTCACGAGCCAGGGCTACGCCGCGGTCGGCCCGGTCAACTGGCTGGCCTTCAACACCAAGAACGAGTTCCTGAGCGACGTACGGGTGCGCAAAGCCATCGCCTTTGCCACGGACAAGAACTTCATCATCAATGCCCTGCACGGCGGCTTTTCCCAACGCACCGCAGGACCGGTCGTCCCGGGCAGTCCCTTCCACGCTCCCGGCGTCGAAGCCTATGACCTCGATCTGGACAAGGCCAACGCCCTGCTGGATGAGGCCGGTCATGCAAAAAAAGACGGCGGCATGCGGTTCAAACTCAGGGTCGATTACATCCCCGGTGTGGCCGAGCAGCAGAAAGCCATCGCGGAATACCTGAAACCTCAGCTCAAAAAAGTCGGGATCGAGGTTGAGGTGCGGGCCGCGCCTGATTTTCCGACCTGGTCGAAACGCGTTTCCGGCCATGACTTCGACATGACCATGGACATCGTCTTCAACTGGGGGGATCCGGTGATAGGGGTTCACCGCACCTATACCTGCGACAATATCCGCAAAGGTGTGATCTGGTCGAACACCCAGAGCTACTGCAACGAAGAGGTCGACGATATCCTGTCCAAGGCCGGCGTCGAGCCCGATCCCGACGCGCGGGCCGCGCTCTACCGCAAAGCACAGGCGATCATCGTCGATGAGGTGCCGATCGCCTTCATCAACACCGTGCCTTACCACACCGCCTACAGCAAAAAGATCGGCAACCCGCCGATCAGCATTTGGGGAGCGATGGCGCCGCTGGATGAAGTCTTCAAGACGAAGTAGTCTTCCTCTTACCATGCGCACTTTTCCGGGGAACCTGAGGAGCGCGTACTTGTATCTTCCGCTGAGGATGTAATGGCGAGGGTGGGACGGCCGGAATGCAGATCCTGACGATGCTTCTGCGGCGTTTGCTCTACGCCGCGATCCTTGTATTCGCCGTTCTGGTCCTCAATTTCCTGCTGATTCATCTCGCGCCCGGCGACCCGGCGGAGGTCATTGCGGGCGAGATGGGCGGCGCGACCGAAGAGGTCATGGCGTCGATCCGCAAGGCCTACGGGCTGGACCGTCCGCTGCACGAACAACTCGGCGTCTATCTCGGTAAGACCCTGCAAGGGGATTTCGGCCAATCCTTCTTCTACAACGCCTCGGTGACCAGCCTGATTTTGAGCCGGATCGGGCCGACACTTCTCCTGGTCACAACGGCCCTGCTGTTTGCCATCGGCCTGGGCACCCTGCTTGGCGTGATCGCATCGCGAAATCCGCGCGGGATCGTCAGCAATCTGGTCACGGTGCTCTCCATCGTCGGCTACTCCGCTCCGATCTTCTGGACCGGAATCATGCTGATTATCCTGCTGGCCTGGATCTTTCCCATCTTTCCGATCTCCAACATGCGCGATGTCACCCTGGAGGGCGGGACCTTCCGCCAGGTTCTCGACGTCGCCCATCACCTGGTCCTGCCGGCCTTCACCCTGGGGATCGTCTTCCTGGCCCAGTACAGCCGTCTGACCCGTGCCAGCATGCTCGAGGTTCTGGGCTCGGATTACATCCGTACGGCACGGGCGAAGGGCGTGCCGGAACGCAGCGTCTTCGGCAAACACGCTTTGCGCAACGCCATCCTGCCCGTCGTGACCATCGCCGGCCTGCAGTTCGGCAGCATCATTTCCGGTGCCGTCCTGGTGGAAACCGTCTTTAACTGGCCCGGCCTGGGCACGCTGGCCTTCCAGTCAATCCTGGCCCGCGACTATCCCACGGTCCTGGGCATTCTTTTCTTTTCGGCGCTGATCGTGATCATCATGAATGTCGTGACCGATATCCTCTATCGCGTCGTCGATCCGCGCATCCGGACAGCGGACTAGACCATGGCGCAGAGTGATTACACCGACGTCATGATCCAGGGCGGCATCCCGAAGGCGGAACATCCCGTCTCGGAAGCCTGGCGTATGTTCCGACGGAACTATGCCGCCATGTTCGGATTGGTGTTGCTGGGGGTCCTGGTGCTGATCACCTTGGTCGGTCCGCTGGTCTACAGTGTCGACCCCTTCGAGATCGTCTGGGCACCGTTGACGCCGCCGGGGCAGGAAGCGGCCGCTCCGCTCGGAACGGATTATCTGGGGCGGGACATCCTGGCAGGCCTGATTCATGGCGGCGTCGCGACACTCGCGGTCGGCCTGGCCGCCGCCTTCATCACCGTGACCATCGGATTGACCGTCGGCGCTCTGGCCGGTTTCTATCTGGGCCTTGTCGACGACATCCTGATGCGGGTGACCGAGTTCTTCCAGGTGCTCCCGGCCCTGATGTTCGCCATGGTTCTGGTGACGCTCTTTTCGTCATCCCTGACCGTGATCGCCATTGCCATCGGCCTGGTAAGCTGGCCGCCCACGGCGCGTCTGGCCCGCGCCGAGTTCCTGCGGATCCGCAATCTGGAATATGTCTCGGCGGCCCGTTCCGTCGGCGCGAAAAACCCGCGGATCATTTGGCGCGTGATTCTGCCCAATGCCCTGCCACCCCTGATCGTCTCGGCCACCTTGACCATCGGAACCGCCATTCTATTCGAGGCCGGTCTGAGCTTCCTCGGCCTGAGCGACCCCAATACCTACAGTTGGGGCTACATGATCGGTTCCGGGCGCGACAACATCCTGGACGCCTGGTGGGCGGTGACCCTGCCCGGCGGAACGATCTTCATCACGGTTCTGGCGGTCAGCCTCATCGGCGACGGGCTCAATGACGCCTTCAATCCGAAGCTGCGCGAACGATGAGCGATATGCCGCCGCAAGAGCCGCTCCTGCAGGTGACCGACCTCTGCGTCGAGTTCGAGACCCGCGACGGCACGGCCAAGGTGCTGGATGAGGTTTCGCTGGAATTGCGCGCGGGCGAAACCCTGGGCATCGTCGGTGAATCCGGCTGCGGCAAGTCCATGACCGCCCTTTCCATCATGCGCCTGATTCCGAGCCCCCCGGGCGAGATCACCGCCGGCCAGGTCCGCCTTTCCGGCACAGACCTCCTGTCCCTGGACGAACGCCGTATGCGCGACATTCGCGGCAAAGACATCTCGATGATCTTTCAGGAACCCATGACGTCGCTCAATCCGGTCTTTACGGTGGGAGAACAGATCGCGGAGTCCCTCCGTCTGCACGAAGGGATCAGCGAGAAGGACGCAGCAAAGCGCGCGGTCGGGATCTTGAAATCCGTCGGCATTCCCGAACCCGAAGCCAGGGCAGAGTCCTACCCGCATCAGCTTTCGGGCGGCATGCGGCAGAGGGTCATGGTCGCCATCGCCCTGGCCTGCGGCCCCAAAGTCATCATCGCCGACGAACCCACCACGGCGCTCGACGTCACTGTTCAGGCTCAGATTTTCGATCTGCTCCGGGATCTCAATCAGCACCTGCGGACCGCGATCATCCTGATCACCCACGATATGGGCGCGATCGCCGAGATGACCGACCGGGTGACCGTGATGTACGCCGGACGCGTCGTCGAAGAGGGGCCGGTCGAGGCCATCCTCGAAGCGCCGCGCCATCCCTACACCCAGGGCCTGATTGCCTGCGTGCCGCAACTGGATCCGAACCCGGGCAGGGAGCGGCCACCACTGGAGGAAATTCCGGGTGTGGTTCCGGCCATGACTCGCCTGGGCAGCGGCTGCGCCTTCGCGCCGCGCTGCAAGCATGCCTTCGCGCGCTGCCACGACGAACGGCCTGAACGACTGCCCGTCGGCAGCGGCCATAGCGCCGCCTGCTGGCTGCTGGTGGAAGACGGCGCGTCATGACAGCAGAAATCCCTGACCGCGACCTCCTGCTCCGCATCGAAGACCTCAAGGTTCACTTCGGGGGCAAGAGTTGGATACCAGGGAGAGTCAGCAAGACCGTCCACGCCGTCGACGGTGTCAGCCTCGAGGTTGAACGCGGAAAGACCTTTGGTATCGTTGGCGAATCAGGCTCCGGAAAAACCACCACGGCCCTCGCAGCGGTCCGGCTGGTGCCCATCACTGCGGGCAGGGTCTTTCTCGACGACACTGAGGTCAGCGCTCTCACCGGCGAAGCGCTGCGTCTGGCACGCAAACGCTTCCAGATCGTTTTCCAGGACCCCTTCTCGTCGCTCAACCCAAGGGTCCGGGCGGGGCAGATCGTCCGTGAGCCGCTGGATCTGATGGAGGTCGGCGCCGAAGCCGAACGTGACGGACTGGTGCAGGCGCTCTTCGCCCAGGTCGGCCTCCGCCCCGAACAGCAGGCCCTCTTCCCGCATCAGTTCTCCGGTGGCCAGCGACAGCGCATTGGCCTCGCACGCGCCATCGCCACCCGCCCCGAGCTGGTGGTCTGCGACGAACCAGTCTCTGCCCTGGACGTCGCGATTCAGGCCCAGATCCTCAACCTTATGCGGCGCCTGCAGGAAGAGCTGGGTCTGACCTACCTCTTTATTTCGCACGACCTGGGCGTCGTGCAGTACATCTGCGACGAGATTGCCGTGATGTATCTGGGGCAAATCGTCGAGCAGGCGGACCGGGTTTCTCTCTTCGTAAGGCCCCAGCATCCCTACACCAAGGCCCTGCTCTCGGCGGTTCCCTCGGCACGGGCGGGTAAACGCGCTGCAAACCGAGCCAACCGCATCCGCCTGGAGGGCGATCCGCCAAGCCCGATCGATCTGCCGAAAGGCTGCCGCTTTGCCGGGCGCTGTCCACTGGCCGAGGCCCGCTGCCACGAAACCCCTCCCGAACTCCGGCTCATCGAGACGGGACACAAGGTCGCCTGCCATCTGGTCTAGAGGCCCCTTCCCGGTTACCATGCTGCACGTCAAAACACGGCAATTCGAAAGAAGCATCCATGGATAGTTGTTACGAGATCGACGGCATGATCCCGGTCGTCGATCCCACCGCCTTCGTCCACCCCAACGCCATTCTGATCGGGGACGTGATTATCGGCCCGGGCTGTTACATTGGCCCGGCGGCGAGCCTGCGCGGTGATTTCGGGCGAATCGTGGTGCAGGAAGGCGCCAATGTTCAGGACACCTGCGTCGTGCACGGCTTTCCCGGTGTGGAGACTGTCATAGGGCCGGATGGCCATATCGGACATGGGGCGGTCATTCACGGCGCGCAGATCGGACGGAACGTTCTGGTCGGGATGAACGCTGTGGTTATGGACCGTGCCGAAATCGGCGAATCCTCAATCATCGGCGCGACGGCTTTCGTACCCGAAGGCAAGAAAATCCCCGCCCGTTCCCTGGCGGTCGGCACGCCCGCCCGAGTCCTGCGCGAACTGACGGATCAGGAGATCGACTGGAAGAGCCGCGGCACCGCAGAATACCAGCAGCTCACCCGGCGCTCTATGGCGAGCATGAAAAAAGTACAGCCGCTGACCGAAATCGAAGCCAACCGCCCCTGCTACGAAGATAGCTCCTACCAAACCCTCGGTCAGACGAAGTAGAGCGAAACCAGCTCTCTTTTTAGCGCGGCCGCCTGATCGGCGCGCCGTGATCCTCGATGATGCGTTCGATCTCCTTCAGAGCGAAGGCACCGACCTTTTTTTGCACCTTGCGGCTCGCCGCGGAGGTGGTTTGCAGGTCGCCCAGAATAAAGATGTTTTCGTCGTTCAGACGGTTGGCCGGACCGGTGTAATTGAACGACCCGCCGATCACGACCTGCTCATCCAGTACCATCAGCTTGTGATGCAGCTTGCCGACGCCTTTGCCTTTCCAGACGGCGGTCAGATTCGCGCCCTTTTTCTGCAGCGGTTTGACCGCCGCCCACTTCTGTGCGCCCTGCGCGCCGTCGAACGCGCCGGTAATCGGCATATTCATCTCCAACAAGCGCAGCATGGTGTCGTCGATCCCGGAAGACTTGGCGAAGGTGAAGATCGCGAAGTCGATGCGTTTCTTCGCCTTCAACATCTGCTTCATGATCTCCATTTCCGGATTGTGATCCGGGGCGAAGAGAATCCGAATGGGCAGGTCCGACACGATGCGGTCGGTCGGGGTTTCATCATGCCCTTCGTTGCGCTTGCCGAAATGGCCGCGCTGGATTTCGGCGAACTCGCGCGCGTAGATCTTGGCCACCTTTTCGTCATGAATGACCACGATGTGGTTGAGGTTGCTGTGCGTCCCGGTTGGCGTAAAGTTGGTGGAGCCGGTCAGCAGCGACACCCGGTCCCGCACGATAAATTTCTGGTGGAATATGCTGGTGTTGTAGTCGGTCTTGACGTCGATCCGGGAACGCAGAATGGCGTTGTGGATCTCCCGGTTCGGCTCGTATTTTCCGCTCGCTTCCCAGGGGTTGCTCTGCAGCTTCGAAGACTTCAGATAATCCTGCTCCAGAACGATCTTCACCAGGCACTTGCGGGCACGGGCCCGAATAATGGCCTCGGCAATGGGCCGGCTCTCCAGCTCCTGAACCGCGATCTCCAGGCGCTTTTTCGCGCCATCGATAAAATCGACAATCACGGCTTCCAGATCGTCGGGTGCGCCCACTGTCTTCGGGCCCATATAAAATTCAACGCCGCCTAATTTTATCGCCATGAAATCCGTCCCCAAAAAAAATCTAAACCGAAGGTAATGGGGACAGGATAGGCGTTCGCGCAAAATTAGACGAGTTAAAGTTCAGATAGGCGCGTGAAGCTATTCTTCAGGTCACGTCGTGATCGACGGTCACCGGCTTAGACTTCGTCGAAATCGAGCACCAGCTTTTCGGTTAGGGGCCGTGCCTGGCAGGCCAGGATAAACCCGGCCTCCTGTTCCCAGGGCTCGAGCGAATAATTGGTCGCCATCTCCGCTTCGCCCTCCACTACCTTGCAGCGGCAGGTGCAGCACATCCCGCCCTTGCAGGAGTAGGGCAATTCCAGACCCTGCCGGGCAGCGGCGGCAACGACGTTCTCGTCGCCTTCGAGCATTTCGATGCTGCGGCGGGTGCCGTCGAGAACGGTCTCGATGGTCGCGCCCTGCTTCACCGTTTCCTTGGCCCGCGCAGAGGCTTCGCGGGGCGGCGGGGCGCCCTCTGCAGGCACGAACATCTCCGCGTGCACTCTTTCGGGCGCGACCTTCAGGTCTCCCAGCGCTGTCTTCGCCTGCCCGATCATGTCGCCGGGACCGCAGAGAAAGAAGGCATCCACATCCGCCGGATCGAACAAGCCGGCCTTGGCGAAGTCCCGGATACGGCCTGCATCCAGGCGCCCGTGCAGCAGGTCGACGTCCTGCGCCTCACGGCTCAGGACATGGATCAGCCGGAAGCGCGACAGAAAACGGTCCTTGAGATCCTCGAGCACTGTCCGGAAGATAATCGAATCCGTCGCGCGGTTTCCGTAGAAGAAGGTGAACTCACTCTGCGGCTCACGCTCCAACAGGCTTTTCGCGATTGCGAGCACGGGCGTTACGCCGCTGCCGGCGGCAAAGGCCACATAGTTGCCCGCCGCGTCTTCATGGGGTTCGGCCAGGAAGCGGCCTTCCGGCGTCATGACATCGAGCGTCATACCCGCGGTCAGATTATCATTGGCGAAAGTCGAGAAAACTCCGCCGTCGACCTTCTTGACCGCGACCCGCAGCTCGCCGTCATCCAATCCGGAACAGATCGAGTAGGAGCGCCGGGTATCTTCACCATCGACGTCCGTGCGCAGGGTGAGGTACTGACCCGGCGTATAGCGGTAGTCCTCACGCAACGCCTCGGGAACCGCGAAGGAAATCGACACCGCATCCGCCGTCTCGCGGCGCACGTCGGCAATGGTCAAAGAATGAAACTTGGCCACAACGAACCTCTCAGAGACACTTGAAATAATCGAAGGGCTCGGCGCAGGCACGGCAGCGATAAAGCGCCTTGCAGGAGGTCGAGCCAAATTCGCTGACCCGCTCCGTGTCGGACGACCCGCATTGCGGACAATCCACCGCATCCTTGCCGAAGAGCGCCTGGCGTGAACTCGAGGCGCGCACCGGCGGCGCAATGCCGTAAGCCCGCAGCTTTTCCCGTCCGGCATCCGACAGCCAGTCGGTCGTCCAGGCCGGCGAAAGCACAGTCTTGACTCGCACATCCTCAAAACCAGCGCTGCGCATCGCGCCCAGAATTTCCGTTTCCATGACCAGCATGGCCGGGCAGCCGGAGTAGGTCGGTGTAATCGTCACCACGGCCTCGCCGCTCTCCGCCACCTGCACATCGCGCAAAACGCCAAGATCCTCGATGGTCAGAACCGGGATCTCGGGATCGCAGACGGTCGCAGCCGCTTCCCAGGCCTTGGCGGTCCTCGTGGATTCGGTCGATGGTGCGGCAGCAGTCATCGCGTTACCAGCTCAGACCCGGATAGGTGCGCTGCATGTACTGCAGTTCGCTGAGGATATGTCCCAGGTGCTCGCTGTGCCGCCCGCTCCGTCCGCCGGACTGCGACCAGCTGTCCGCGGGCCGGGTCAGGGCGGCGCGCTCCAGAACTGCATTCACGGTCGCGTCCCATTCCGCCTTTAATGCGGCGGCATCGACAGCGATTCCACAATCGAGAATTTCCTCCGCAAGCGCGTCCATCTCAAAGAGCTCGCTGGCGTAGCCCCAAAGCTCCTCAAGCGCATCCTGGCTGCGCCGGTGGCTTTCCTGGGTCCCGTCACCCAGCCGGATAAGCCACTCGGAAGAATGCCGGAGATGATACTCGACCTCCTTCAGTGATTTGGCCGCGATCGCCGCGAGCGTCTCGTCGCTGGAGGCCGTCATCGCGCGCCAAAAGGGAACCATAAAGGCGGCATGAAAGACCTGCCGCACGATGGTGACCGCGAAGTCACCGTTCGGCTGCTCCACCAACAGGGCGTTAAGATACTCCCGCTCGGGGCGCAGGAAAGCGAGGTCGTCCTCACCCCGGCCCTTGCCTTCAATCTCACCAGCATAGCTGTAGAGCGAACGGGCCTGCCCCAGAAGATCCAGCCCGATATTGGCCAGCGCCAGTTCTTCTTCCAGCGTAGGTGCATGGCCGCACCATTCGCCGAGGCGCTGCCCCAGGATCAATTGGTCATCTGCCAGACGCAGGACGTATTTGAACAGGGTTTCGGGTTTGAGGTCCGCGTTTGGCATCACATATGCCCCACGTCTTCGGGAATGTCATAGAAGGTCGGATGGCGGTAAATCTTGGAGCCGGTCGGTTCGAACATCGTCTCCTTCTCGGTCGGGTCGGAGGCAACGATGTCGCTGGAGCGCACCACCCAGACCGACTGGCCTTCGCCGCGGCGGGTATAGACGTCGCGCGCCGCCTGCATCGCCATTTCCGCATCGACCGCATGCAGCGAGCCGACATGCTTGTGGCTCAGGCCATTGCGGGCGCGGATGAAAACTTCCCACAGGGGGGTATTCTTCTCGGTCATATCAGTCTCTCATTAAACTTGCGCTCAATTGCCAGAGCTCGTGCGCCTATTCAGCGGCAACGGCGGTTTCCCGGGCCGCGGTCTTCTCCGCGTAGGCCAGCGCCGCTTCACGGACCCAGGCGTTGTCGTCATGGGCCTTACGGCGCGCCTTCATGCGGTCGCGGTTGCAGATGCCGTCGCCCTTGACCACCCGCCAGAACTCATCCCAGTCGATTTCACCGTGGTCGTAGCCGCCCTTCTGCTCATTCCATTTCAGATCCGGGTCGGGCATGGTGAGACCCAGGAACTCCGCCTGCGGCACAGTCGCGTCGATGAACTTCTGGCGCAGCTCGTCGTTGGTGAAGCGTTTGATCTTCCAGGCCATGGACTGGTCGGAATGGGTCGAATCCGCATCGTGCGGGCCAAACATCATCAGCGACGGCCACCACCAGCGGTCCAGCGCATCCTGTGCCATAGCCTTTTGTTCTTCGCTGCCCTTACAGAGGGTCAGCATGATCTCGTAGCCCTGACGCTGATGGAAACTCTCTTCCTTGCAGACTCGGATCATGGCGCGCGCGTAAGGACCGAAGGAGCAGCGGCAGAGCGGTATCTGGTTCATGATCGCCGCGCCGTCGACCAGCCAGCCGATGGTACCGATGTCGGCCCAGGTGATGGCCGGATAGTTGAAAATCGAGGAATACTTGGCCTTGCCGCTCAGCAGCTGATCGACCAGCTCTTCCCGGCTGACCCCCAGGGTCTCGGCAGCGGAGTAGAGATAGAGCCCGTGGCCGCCTTCATCCTGAACCTTGGCCAGCAGCGCCGCCTTGCGGCGCAGCGTCGGCGCGCGGGTAATCCAGTTGCCTTCGGGCAGCATGCCGACGATTTCGGAGTGCGCGTGCTGGGCGATCTGGCGTACCAGCGTCTTGCGGTAACCGGCGGGCATGGGATCGTTCGGTTCGATCTTGAGTTCCGCATCGACCCGCTTCTGGAAAGCCTCGAGAAACGCCGCATCTTCATGCGTCGAACCATCGGCACCGATAAGCCCCTGAGAATACATTGCATCACCTCTCACACTGCAGTATCGAGATAATATGTTACAAATATTATTTTATCAACACGTATATTGTAACATTTTGATTTGCAATCAGGATGGCAAACCTCCAAAGCGCGCGGAAAACGACGCTGAATTCGGCGGCAAACCGCCATCCGGCGCGCCATCGCAGTCATCGAGCCAGCGATCACTCTGCGGCAATAGCAGACGATAAAGCTCTGCCACAGTTTCCCGGGCTTCCCGTCCCGCCCAGTCTTCGGGCAAAAGCTTCGCCGGGAGTAAAGGATCTTTCAGCGCAATCCGGCGGAAATCATGGATCAGCAGCGTGCGCGCGGCCATGGCCTCCAGAGGGCCAAGCGGCGCTCCGTCCCGCAAGCTCGCCAAGAGGGGCGAGAACACCCGCAAAATCTCATTGTAGGCTGCCCCGGTCTCTTCCAGGGGCCAGGCGGCGGAGGTCAACGGCGGCAGATGCGCGCTGACCGGCGCCCTGGCCGAAAAGACAACCGCCCCAGCCAGAAAATCGGCGGCATCCGGCGCCTCTTCGGTATCCGGCCGGCAAAAGACCGTCGGCCCCAGAGTCCCGAAGCCCAGTTCACGCAAAGCCTTGCGCCGGGCATCCCGGGCCTCGCCGGCCTCTTCAGGCGCCACGCAGATCGTCCAGCCGCCGTTCCATGCAACGGGACCCGCCGCATAGATCCGCTGGGTGGCAAGCGCAAAAGACCGTTCACCAGTCTCCGACAGCGCATAGTAACTGCGCCGACCCCGCTTCTCACGGCTCAACCAGTGATCCGATGCCAACCGCGACATGGCCGCCCGCAACGCCCCCGGCTCAATGCGCAGCCGTTCCAGCAAGGCCTGCAACGCCCCCAGCCACAACACCCCGCCCCGCGGCACGATGGCATCACCGTAGACGGTGATGACAATCGACCACACGCGCAAGCGTTCACGCCGATGCAGGCGATCGATCAGGGCGTCGAGACAGAAGGCAGCGGAGGCAGAGGATTCTTTAAGGACCATGGAGGGCTTTATGGCCTAAACACCTGCCTCACGACAAGCGGGCAGGCCGCTACCTTAACCCCAACAGCCCCTTCACGAAGAGGTTCGTGGCCAGATCCGCGTAGTCCTCGCGGCTGATGGAACCCTCCGGGCGGAACCACATGTAGTGCCAGTTCAGCATGCCGAAGAGAGACATGGTCACCGGCTTCAGGATCGATTGCTCATCTTCCACGGCCGGGTTTATGCCCTTCACCGCATCCGCGAAGATCGCCACCAGCTTGCGCTCCAGCCCTTTCAGGGCCTCCTGCTTGTCGCTGGGCAGGGCCGAGAGCGCGTTGATCTGTACCTTGTGTTCCGCATCCGCATCGCGGTAGCAGTCGAGCAGCGCACCGACCAGTCCGCGCAAGCGCGCTTTCGGTTCCGCATCCGGATCGTCGGCCTGTTCAATGGCTTCGCAGAGTTCTTCCAGGTGTCCGTGAATGATGTCGAAGAGCAGCTCTTCCTTGTTGGTGTAGTAGTGATAGAGCAGCGGTTTAGAGACCCCGCATTCCGCCGCCACGCTCGACATGGAGGTCCGCTCAAAACCGCCATCGGCAAAGAGGCGGGCCGAACGCCGCAGAATAGCGTTGCGCTTCTCGCCGTAGTCCTGCGCCTGTGTGCGCGCCATAAAAAGAACTTCCCCTGATTAGGTCTGCGCTTTGATTACTTCTTTACCCGCTTGTCGACAAGTCGCCGGGCTTTACCCATGGAGCGCTCCACTGCGTGCGGCTCGCCGACGCTCACCTTCGCCGAGACACCGATCACGCTTTTGATATGGTGGATCAGCTCTTTCGCACTCGCCTCGCGTGCCGCTTCGGACGCGCCTTCGGCGGTCGCTTCGGCATGAACGGTCATGACATCCATGCGGTCCGGGTTGGTCAGCTCGATCTGAAAGTGCGGCGCCAGGCCCGCGCACTTGAGAATCTGTTCCTCGATCTGGGTGGGGAAGACATTGACCCCGCGCAGGATAATCATGTCGTCGGACCGCCCGGTGACCTTCTCCATCCGCCGCATGCTGCGGGCCGATCCCGGCAGAAGACGCGTGAGGTCGCGCGTGCGGTAGCGGATAATCGGCAGAGCCTCTTTGGTCAGCGAGGTGAAGACCAGCTCACCCTGCTCACCGTCTTGGACCGGTTCGCCGGTCTCGGGATCGATGATCTCGGGATAAAAATGGTCCTCCCAGATGTGCAGGCCGTCCTTGGTCTCGACACACTCATTGGCAACGCCCGGTCCCATGACTTCCGACAGGCCGTAGATATCCACCGCATGCATGTCAAAGGCCTGCTCGATTTCCTGACGCATGGTGTTGGTCCAGGGCTCGGCCCCGAAAATCCCGACCTTGAGCGAGCTTTCACGCGGATCGAAACCCTGTGCTTTGAACTCATCCAGGATCGAGAGCATGTAAGAGGGCGTCACCATGATGATGTCGGGTTTGAAATCCTGGATCAGGGTGACCTGCCGCTCGGTCATGCCGCCGGAGACCGGCACCACGGTACAGCCAAGTTGCTCCGCGCCGTAATGCGCGCCCAGGCCACCGGTGAAAAGACCATAGCCATAGGCGACATGCGCGATATCGCCGGGCCGTCCGCCGGACGCGCGGATCGATCTGGCGACCAGGCTCGCCCAGTTGTCGATATCGGTCTGGGTGTAGCCGACCACCGTGGGCTTTCCCGTGGTCCCCGAGGAAGCATGAATGCGCACCACCTGGTCCCGCGGCACCGCAAACATGTCGAAGGGGTAGTTATCCCGCAGGTCGGTTTTGACCGTGAAAGGAAACCTGGAGAGATCGGAAAGCGACTTCAGATCGCCCGGATGCACGCCCGCCGCATCGAAGCTCTTCTTGTAAAATGGCGTGTTCTCGTAAGCGTGACGGAGCGACCAACGCAGGCGCTCGAGCTGGAGGCCGGCGATCTCGTCCCGTGACGCGATTTCAATCGGATCCAGATCCGTCTTCTGCGGGGTCCGGTCTTCCATGGTGCGATCCTCCTGGTCTTGGTGTTCTTATCGCTTTGGTTTCTTGTCTTTTCGGACTCTCATGCTTTGAGAGCACCCTCGTCTTCCGGCAGATGCGTGCCCTTGACCGAGCGGGACTGCCCGCGGAACTCGGCGATCACCGCGCCGTCTTCGCGCGCCACGCTGATATCGTAAATGCCCGAGCGGCCATACCGCGTGACCTCTTTTGCCGTCGCAATCAGGCGGTCCCCCTCATAGGCCGGCGCGATGAAGCTGATCGCGCAGTGCTGCGCGACCACGAACTGATTATAGCTGTTACAGGCAAAAGCGAAGGCACTGTCCGCCAGGGTAAAGATAAAGCCGCCGTGGCAGATCCGCTGTCCGTTGAGCATGTCTTCACGCACGGTCATGGAAAGCCGCGCCCGTCCCGCCGTCACCTCTTCGATCTCAAAGCCCAGGGCTTGCGACGCGCTGTCATCGGCCCACATGGAGTCGGCACAGGCCTTCGCCAGTTCATCCGGCGTCATGGCCTTCAAGTCACTCATGCCTTGCGGCCCGTGAAGTTCGGCGCGCGCTTACCCAGGAACGCGCTGACACCCTCGGCATAGTCGGGCGTCCGTCCGGCTTCGCGCTGCAGGTCGCGTTCCAGATCGAGCTGCTGGTCCAGGCTGTTCGTCGCCGCCGCCTGGATCGCCCGCTTGGTCAGGCCGAGACCGACCGTCGGCGCCTTTGCGAAGCCTTCCATCAACGCCCGCGCCTCGCTCATCAGCGCCTCGTCCTCGACCGCCTGCCAGATCATCCCCCAGTCCGCGGCGTCTTGCGCGGAGACCGGAACGCCGGTCATGGCCAGTGCCTTTGCCCGCGCCTCGCCGATCAGACGGGCCAGGCTCCAGGTGCCGCCGCTGTCGGGCACCAGCCCGATCTTGCAAAAAGCCTGAATGAATTTCGCCGACTTCGCCGCCAGCACGATGTCGCAGGCCAGGGCGATGTTCGCACCGGCCCCGGCAGCCACGCCGTTGACCGCGCAGACCACCGGCTTTTCCATGGCCCGGATCGAGCGCACCAGGGGATTGTAGAGCGTCTCAATGGTCTCGCCGAGATCCGGCAGACCTTCCATTTTCGAAAAGTCCCGGTCGCCCAGGTCCTGCCCGGCGCAAAAGGCCCGCCCCGCCCCGGTCAGCAAGACCGCGCGGCAGTCATCGTCCGCGGCCGCGGCTTCAAAGGCGACGAAGAGCGCCCGGTTCATATCGGCATTGAAAGAGTTGAGCTTCTCCGGCCGGTTCAGGGTGAAAACACGATACCCCGCCGCCTGCTCGATTTGGATGCTCTCTTCGGTCATACCCGCACTCCCTGTTTATCTTTCCGCCTGCTTATCTTTTCGCGACAAACCGCGGTGATTTCTATCGGCAGGGTCTCAAGACCCGCCGCGCTTCCGGCAACGCACCATTGGCCCGATCCCAGGACTTCGGGTCAAAGCCAAAGATCCATGGCCCGACGAAGCCGGACCGGCAGGGGTGATCGCCTGCGCAATTAAAAAACATCTTGCATAGACCATCCGGTCGGTCAATTATTTAAATCAATCAAAAACAACCTATGTCCGCATCGCACCTGGCGGTGATTGCCGGGCGTAACCGCTTGACGGGAGACCAATCATGACGCGCTTCTTCGAGACCCATCGCGAGATGCTGGACAAGGCTTTGACCGCGGCGCGGGAACGCGGCTACTGGAGCCCTTATCCCGAGGCGCCAAGCGGGAAAATTTACGGCGAGACCGCAAAAGACGATGGCGAAGCCGCCTTCTCGGCGCGCCTTGGAAACAGCTTCGCGCTGGCCGACCACCCGACCAACGGCAAGCTGGTCGGCAAAGAAACCTCGCCCTTCGGCCTGCCCCTGGAAATCACCTACCCCGCCGCCGACATCGGGCAACTGATTGAGGCCTCGAAGACGGCTGGCGAAGCCTGGATTCTGGCTTCCGTGGAGGAACGCACCGGCGTTTGCCTGGAGATCATCCACCGCATCAACAAGCGCAGTTTCGAGATGGCCAACGCGGTCATGCACACCACCGGACAGGCTTTCGTCATGGCCTTTCAGGCCGGCGGTCCCCACGCCCAGGACCGGGCGGTCGAGGCGGTCGCCTATGCCTACGCCGAGATGACCCGCAACCCCGCCACTGCCACCTGGACCAAGCCCCAGGGCAAGCACGATCCCATTGTGATGGACAAGGAATTCCGCATTCTGCCGCGCGGCATCGCGGTCACTATTGGCTGCGCGACCTTCCCGACCTGGAACGGCTATCCCGGCATTTTCGCGAGCCTGGCCACGGGCAACAGCGTTATCATAAAGCCGCACCCCACCGCCATTTTGCCGCTTGCCCTCAGCATCGAGATCGGACGCGAGGTTCTGCGCGAAGCCGGGTTCGATCCCAATGTCCTGTTGCTGGCCGCCGACGAGGCGGGCGCAGAAATCACCAAGGATCTCGTCCTGCATCCCGAGGTCGCCATCGTCGACTTCACCGGCTCGAACAGCTTCGGGCAATGGGTTCGTGAGAACGCCCGGCAGGCCCAGGTCTACACCGAGGAAGCCGGCGTCAACTCCATCGTCGTCGCCTCGACCGACAACTTCAAGGGCATGTGCGGCAACATCGCCTTTTCCCTCTCGCTCTACAGCGGTCAGATGTGCACCGCCCCGCAGAACATCTACGTGCCGCGTGACGGCATCGAGACGGACGCCGGGCATAAGTCCTTCGACGAAGTGGCAGAGGGTCTCAAGACCGCCATCGACAAGCTGCTGGGCGATCCGGCCCGCGCCGCCGGAATCTGCGGCGCCATCGCCAATCCCGCGACCCTGGAGCGGGTCAAGCAAGCCGGCTCCCTCGGCGAGGTCGTCCGCTCTTCAGAGGCCATCGAGGGCCTGGAAGGCGCACGCACGGCAACTCCGATGCTCCTGAAGCTCGACGCCGCGCAGAGCAATGCCCATCTGGAAGAGCGCTTTGGTCCCATTGCCTTCGTGATAGCAGCGGACTCCGCCGAGGACGCCATTGCCCGCGCGGCACAATCCGCCAAAGACAAGGGCGCCATCACCGCCGCCGTTTACGCCACAGATGAGGCCACCCTGGACAAGGCCGCCAATGCCTTCTCGCGCGCCGGTGTCAGCCTGTCTTGCAATCTGACCGGCAACATCTTCGTCAATCAAAGCGCGGCCTTCAGCGACTACCACGTCAGCGGCGCCAATCCTGCCGGCAACGCCTGCCTGACCGACGCCGCCTTCGTCGCCAACCGCTTCCGGGTGACCACCGTCCGGCGCCACGCGGCGGCTTAAAATCGGAACCGCTATCGCGTGGTGCCCATGCTGTAGCTCTCGAAACCGATATCGCCCGTCCAGGCCCAGACCGCGAGCAGGGCTTCGCCGCCTGTGCGCATGGCGTGGGGTTGTTCGCTCGGATGATGGACGAAAGACCCGGGTGGCAGGAGTTTGGGCGCTGTATCCCCGCATTGCCATTGGGCGGTTCCGCTCAGCACCAGATAAAGCTCGTCGGCGGCGTGCGCATGCGCCGGATAGTGCGACTCCGGCATCAAGAGAAGCAGACCAAGGCGGCAGCGGTCGCAAAACAGCATCCCGTCCGGCCCCAGCAGCTCAACGAAGAAAAGACGCGCTCCGATCGCTTCGGGGATACGTTCAGGCCTGGCTCCGTACCAGGCCAGTGTCTCCCTGATGCGCGCGACCTCCTCAATCAAGGGGTGGGGATCGGGGTTACCGGTCGCCAGGATCTGATCGAGCATCCGGACGATCGGGGGCGGCTCGCAGGACGGTAAACGTGTGCTGCCCTCGGAACGACGCAAAGCATCACAGAGCGCTGCGGTCATGGAACCAGAGTGCTCTTCGAGGCTATCCGCAAGCGCCTGTAGGAATCTCTTCATTTCGCATCGCCCGCCCTAATCGGATGCTATCGCATCAGGACTCGCTATCCGATCGCCCGAAGGCCTGCGCCAGCACCAGCAGGCTGGTCGAGACGATAATCATAATCGTCGAGATGGACGCAATGGTCGGGTCGATCTGATCCCGCAGCGCGTTGAACATGTTGCGGGTGAGAGTGGAGTTCTCGCCGCCTGAGACGAACATGGCGACGATGACCTCGTCGAAGGAGGTCAGGAACGACAGCAAGGCCGAGGTGATCACCGAGAAGCGGATCTGCGGCAGAGTGATCACCATAAAGGCCTTGAAGCGCGAGGCCCCCAGGCTGCGGGCGGCCATCTCCTGATTCATGTCGTAGCTTTTGAGCGCCGAACTCACCACCACGACCACTAGGGGGATGGCGAGAATGGAGTGCGCCAGCACCAGACCCAACAAGGAGTTGACCAGATTGATCTGCACATAGATGTAGAAAACACCGATCGCGACCAGGATCACCGGCACCATGATCGGCATGACCAGGATCAGAAAAATCAGGCTCGCCGCGCGCATTTTCGAAACGAAGAGACCATAGGCTGCCATCACCCCGATCGGCGTCGCGACCAACATGGTGAGAACCCCGGCCTTCAGTGACGTCGCGGTCGCCTGCATCCAGGCCGGGGAGCCGAAGTAGTGCTCGTACCAGCGCAGAGACCAGACCCGGGGCGGGAATTCGAGATACTGCGAGTCCGAGAAGGACATGGGAATCACGATGACCGTGGGCGCCAGCAGGAAGATCATGACCAGCCAGGCCACGGCGTAAAGCCAGAGGCGCTGGCCGTTGGTGATTTGGGTTTCAGAGGCCGGGCGGCTGAACCAACTCACGGTCAGTGCCCCCTGCCCAGGATCTGATCGAAGCGCAGCACGCGCGACGCGACGCCCAGGATCGCCAGAGTGAGAACCAGGAGCACAACCCCCAGCGCGCTGGCCGCGCCCCAATTGAAGAAGAGTTCGATGTTGGTGGCGATCCGCATGGAGACCATGATGACCTTGCCGCCGCCCAACACTGCCGGTGTCACGAAGAAGCCCAGGCAGAGCACGAAGACGATCAGCGACCCGGCAAAGAGCCCCGGCAGCGAGAGCGGAAAGAACACCCGCCAGAAGGCCTGGGTCGGACTGGCGCCCAGATTTGCCGCGGCTTTCAGGTAATCCCGGTCGATCGCCCGCATGGAGCCGTAGACCGGCAGGATCAGGAACGGCAGCATGATGTGAACCATGCCGATGAGCGTGCCGGTGAGGTTGTGCACCAGCTTGATCGGTTCATCCCACAGCCCGATGTCCATCCCCCATTCGTTCACCAGACCCCGGCGCTGCAGCAGCACCAGCCAGGCATAGGTGCGCACCAGCAGAGAGGTCCAGAAGGGCAGCAAGACGGTGATCATGCAGAGGTTGGCCGTGCGCCTGGGCAACTGAGACAAAAAATATGCCAGGGGATAGCCGATCAGAATGCAGATCGCCGTGGTCAGCAGACTGACTTCAAAGGTGTTGCGGAAGATCCGGGCGTAAGACTTGCTCTCCACCATGCGCTGGTAGTTTTCCAGCGTGAAATTGCCGTCTTCCCCCAGGAACGATAGCCAGAAGAGCCAGCCGACCGGCAGCACCATGATGATCAGCACCAGCAAAAGGGCCGGCGAGCAAAGACTGAAAAGGACGAAACGTTCCTGCCGGGCGTCGCGCTTCAACTCCTGCTGATTGGAATGCGCAAGAGAGGAAGAGGACGTCGGAAGTGCCAAGTCACTCACCGCTCAAGCCCCCTCGGCCGAGACCAGCACCGTGTCGTCGCTGTGCAGCGCAAGCTGCACCGCATCGCCGATGGCGGGCAGACAGGAGACCATGTCGCGCCGGGTCATGCCGCGCACGGTGACCTCCGTGCCATCCTCGAGCTCGGTATACATGAGAAAGCTGTCGCCCTGATAGACCATCTCGCGCACCTGCGCCTGGAAAGCATTCACGGCGCTATCACGCACCTCTTCGCCGTTGGTGACGAGGTGCAGGCGCTCGGGCCGCAGCATCAGCAGCAGTTCATGATCGCCGCGCGGCAACTGGGCCACTTTCAGAGCTTGGCCGCCGAAGCTTGCGACGCCGTCCTGAACGCTCACCGGCAGGAAGGTCGACTCTCCAATAAAGTCCGCAACGAACCTGTTGGCGGGGCGTTCGTAAATCTCGTTGGGTGTGCCCAGCTGCATCACCCGGCCATGATTGATCACGGCGATGCGGTCGGACATGGTCAGGGCTTCTCGCTGGTCGTGGGTCACGTAGACCGTGGTCATACCCAGCTTGTCATGCAGGCGGCGCAGCTCGATCTGCATCTGCTCGCGCAGTTTTTTATCCAGCGCCGACAGCGGCTCATCCATCAGCAAGATGCGCGGCTCGAAAACGATCGCACGCGCCAGGGCCACGCGCTGGCGCTGGCCGCCCGAAAGCTGATCGATGCGCCGCTCTCCGTAACCGCCCAGTTGCACCGTCTCCAGCGCCTGCTCGACCCGTTGATCCATTTCCGGTTTTGACACACCGCGCAGCTTGAGCGGGAACGCGACATTGGCCGCCACGGTCATGTGGGGAAAGAGAGCATAGTTTTGAAACACCATGCCCAGGTCGCGTTTATGGGGCGGCGTGCGGACAATCTCGCGCTCGCCGAATTTGATGCTGCCGTAGTCCGGCCGGGTGAAACCGGCGAGCACCATCAGCAGGGTGGTTTTTCCGGAGCCGGAAGGACCGAGTAAGGTGAGGAATTCCCCGCTGCGGACGTCCAGATCAACATTGTCGAGCGCGAAGATCCGGCCGTAAGCCTTGGTCGCGTCGCGGATCGTGATCGGCAGCGCGCCACCTGCCGGCGTTTTTGCCTGAGAATTTGCCGGAGAACCGGTCGACGAAGCTGCCGGAGTCATCTCGTTCAAAACAAACCTCTCGTACCGATCGCTGAAACAGCTCCGGCCCATCGAAAAAGGGGTGGCGCAACTCTGACCCGCAAAAACCAGAGTCTGATCGTTCCCGAAAAAATACATCAAGAACGCAACGCCGGACAGCGACAAGCGCTCCAACGCCCCAGCGCCACCCCTATTCCCGGTGACCGCGTTCTATTCGGTCACCAGATCCTGATACATCGCCGAAGCTTTCTGCTCGAACTTGCCGTACCACTCGATATCGACCGGCAGCTGCAGCTTGGCGTTGTCCGGATGCGACGGCAGTTTCTCCGCAACCGCCTTGTCGATCTTGCCGATCTCGTAAGCAAGTTTGTTGGTCGGCCCGTAGGTAATGTACTTCGGCAGGTTGGCCTGGTACTCGGCCTTGCTGATCTCGGCCAGGAACTTCATGGCCGTATCTTTGTTCGGCGCGCCCTTGGGGATTGCGAAGCAATCGTAGTCCAGCAGAGCCTGATTGAAGCTGTAGGCCGCCTTTGCGCCGTCGTTGATGGCAACGTCAAAACGTCCGTTCCAGCCGGTGGTCATATCGACTTCGCCGTCCTTCATCAGCTGCGCATGCTGCGCGCCGGAGCTCCACCAGACCGCGATGTGCGGCTTGAGTTCGCGAATTTTGTTGAGCGCGCGCTCGATACCTTCCTCGGTCGAGAGCACCTCGTAAACCTTATCCATGGGCACGCCGTCGGCCATCAGGGCCGGCTCCAGCGCGCCGGCGACCTTGCCGCGGTACGCGCGTTTGCCGGGAAACTTCTCCACGTCCCAGAAGTCGGCCCAGCTCTGCGGCCCATTCTCCCCGTACGTCTCGGTGTTCCAGGCGAAAACCGTTGAGAAGACATCGCCGCCGACACAGTACTTCATCTTGAGGGTCGGATAGAAATTCGAGACGTCGATAACCTCGTAGTCCAGAGGCTCAAGCAGGCCCTCGGCGCCCGCACGCGCCGCGCTGCCGGATCCGCTGGCCACGATGTCCCAGGTCATAGCCCCGGCCTTGACCTTCAGGCGCACGTCCGACATTCCGCCGTAGGTTTCTTCGGTCACCGCGATCCCCGTCGCCTTCTCCGCCGGTTGGAAGAGCGCCTTACTCTGGGCGTCCTGATAGGAACCGCCCCAGGATGCAATGGTCACCTTCTCCTGAGCCGTGGCCCCCGAGACAAAACCACCGGCTGCCAGAGCCATTGCAGCCACTGCAATGCCGGCCCTTGATCTGCTGCTAAAGCTCTTGTCTTTTCCCATTTTCATGCCTCCTCATCTGTCGCCTGTCTTTAGTCTTTATCGGTCTGCCATTTGCGCCCTCCAACTTGGGGGAAAGGCGGTGCAGCCGCGCTTCTTGTTTCAGGCTACGATCTTACGCTTTGATAATGGTCTGGCAGGAAGGGCCATTCTCAACAATTTAAGATACCAATTGAGTCAAGAAGGGCCAACGAGGCATCAGCTCCGGGCATCCCGCCAGCGGTAGTACATGACCGATGCGCCCAGGAACCAGGGATTGCCGCTGTAAAAGGGCCGGGTTTGAAAGGTCAAATCGTCAAAACCGGTCCGGCCCTCCCGGAGCCCGAGAAGCTTTTGCCCCGTGCGCATGCCCAGGTAGCTGGCCATGGAAACCCCGGAACCGCAGTAACCCATGGCATAGTACATGCCGTCTTTTTGCCCGATGTGCGCCAATTCGTCGAAGGTGTAGGCGACGAAGCCAACCCAGGAATGGCTGATCCTGGTTTCCGCCAATTCCGGAAAGATCCCGGTCATGGCCGCGTGCAGTTTGGGTCCGCTGGTCAGGGGATCCGTCTCGTTGTGCGACACCCGCCCACCGAAGACGATACGGGTTCGGTCCGGCGAGGGCCGGTAGTAATAGACCACCTTGCGCGTATCGCTGACGATCCTGTCCTTGGGCATCAGGCGGTCCATGAGATCCGGCGCCAGAGGCTCTGTCGCAATCACGTAGCTGCCGATCGGAATCACCCGCCGCCGCTGCCAGGGCGTCACGCTTCCGGTGTAGCCGTTGGTGGCGACCACCACGTCACGGGCCAGGACGCTGCCGCGCGGAGTCGTGACCTGGAATCCGTTCGTCTTGCGTTCGACCGAGGTCACGGCGCAGTGCTCGATCACAGCGGCACCGGCTTCAAGGACCCGGTCCAGAAGTCCCTGATGATAGCGCCCCGGATCGAGGGAGGCGTGTTTTGGAAAGACGACACCGCCATGGTAGGCATCCGTGCCCAACTCACGGCGTTGTTCGCTGCGCGGCACCAGCTCTGCGCCGATCTCCAGACCCGGCGTATCATGCCCGACTTCCACAGCCAGCGCTTCATACTGCGCCGCCGAGTGGGCCGCATGGAACCGGCCCGGCACCTTGAAATGACAGTCGATCTGCTCCCGGCCGACGAAGTCCTCGATCCAGGCGAGCGCGTTATGACCTTCCTTCATGATCGCGAAGGCCTTGTCGTGGCCGTGTTTCGCGCTCAGGCTCTCCAGATCCGACTTCACACTGGTGCTGATCTGCCCGCCGTTACGGGTGCTGCAGCCCCAGCCCGCCGCCTCGGCATCCAGCACCAGGGTATGGCGCCCGCCGCGCGCGGTCTCCAGGGCCGCATTCAAACCGGTGTAGCCAGAACCGATCACCACCACGTCCGCGGTCTTGGGCAGCTCGATCGCTTCTATCCGGGGCCGCGGCGTATCCTCCCACCAGTAGGGGTCGGTCTTGAAATCATCGGTGAAGAGATTTGAACTCACGAGAGCTCCCTGTCGATCCGGCCATCCAAAGGAGACAAGATGTTGGCCCGGCCCCGGTCTGGACTCAACTCATTTCGCTGATCTGATAGTCCGCCGCGTCCAGCCAGGCTTGAGAGAGCTCCACCCCCCAACCCGGCGCATCGGGGATCGTCACCTTGCCATCGGCGATGTCATAGGGTGAACGCTCGTAGAGTCCCTCCTGCCAGGGGTAGTAGTCCGGCCCTTCGATCGAGAACTCCAGATACTTGCCGGCATTCGGGATCGCGCCCAGGAGATGCATGGTAAAGAGCGTGACCAGCGAGAGGTTGGCGCAGTGCGGCGTACAGGGTAGCCCCGCCGTCTCGGCCATCTTGGCCACCCGCAGGGTGCGGGTCATGCCGCCGAGATAACTCACATCCGGCTGCACGATATCGACCGCGCGCATCCCGATAATCCGGCGCCAGTTCACCAGATCGCAGTCCTGTTCCCCGCCAGTGACATCGATGTCGAGCGCATCAGTCACCTCCTTGGTCTGCTCCAGCTCCCAGTAAGGACAGGGTTCCTCGTAATGAGAAATGCCGTTGTCCTCAAGCATCCGGCCCACCTCGATGGCCCGCCTGGGTGAAAAGCCGCTGTTGGCATCGACCAGCAAAGCTGTGTCATCGCCCATGGCCTTGCGCATCATGGGCACGATCTGTTCGGTCCGGCCCGGCCACTCGTCGACGTCGTGTCCGCATTCCGCGCCGATCCGGAACTTGAAGGCATCATAACCATCACGGTCCCGCAGCTTCAGAAGACGCTCGGCCTCCTGCGCGGGTGTGATATCGCGCTTCATGGAGGAGGCATAGACGCGGATCGGCCGGGGCGTCCCGCCCAGCAATTCGCAGACACTTTTCCCGGCCAGCTTGCCGTGCAGGTCCCAGAGCGCCGTGTCCAGCCCGCCGATCGCACGCCGCAGGTAGGAACCGGGAAACTTGTGCTCTCGCTCGGTGATGCTATCGACCAGGGAATCGATATCGCGTGCGTCCTCTCCCAGCGCCCAGGGCGCGACCTGACGGTGCAGCACCAGGGAGGAAATGTCCGCATTGTAAGTCGAAACCTGGCCCCAGCCCTGCGCGCCGTCTCTCGTGGTCACCCGTACGAAACCGACGTATTGAGTGGAGAAGGTCTCGATGGATTTGATTTTCATAAGAACGCAATACCGCTTTGGCTTCGATGTCTGATTTTGCCCTGCTTCTTGCTCAAACAGGGCTGAAAGATCTTTTCGAATAATCGATATGACAATGAATTGGACTGGAGATAAGATCCATTTTAAACATTCTACAATACCACTTGATCTGCGAAAACGCGGTCAGACTCCAGGAAGGTTGCCGGTCCCAATGGTCAAACGAAGCGGCGGCGCCCTGCTGCTCTCTCTGCATATCGACCGCGAGTCCGGGCGACTGGTCACCAGCCAGGTCTTCACGGCGATCCGTGAGATGATCCTCTCCGGCGGTCTCAACGCGGGCGAGCGCCTCCCCGCGAGCCGTACCCTGGCGAAAGACCTCGGCATCTCCAGAACCACCGTCATCGAGGTCTTCGAGCGCCTGGCCGCCGAGGGGCTGATCGAGTCCCGCACCGGCGCGGGTACTTTTGTCAGCGACGCGCTGAGAGAAAACCGTCCTGCGGCGGCATCCCCGCCTTCCGACGCGGAGCGGCAACCGCTCAGCAAGCCCCGCCTCTCACGCACGATCGCCAGGGCCTCGGCGATGTTCAACGAGCGCCTGCCGCATAAACCCCGCGCCTTCACCACCGCCATGCCGGCCTTCGATGCTTTTCCCCTGGCGCTCTGGTCGCGTCAGATGTCCAAGCACTGGCGGGATCAGCGCAACATCGTGATGGGCTACAGCGACCCGCATGGCTACGGGCCTTTGCGCCGTGCGGTCGCGTCCCATCTCCGGGCCAACAGGGGCATCGCCTGTGAGCCCGAGCAGATTTTTATCGTCGGCGGCGCGCAGCAGGCCTTTTATCTGATCGGCAGCCTGCTGCTCGATCCCAACGACAAAGTCTGGTTCGAGAACCCGGGCGCTATCGGGGCCCGCAACTCCCTGATCGCCTGCGGCGCAAACCTGATCCCCGTGCCGGTCGACGACCAGGGACTGATAGTCGAGGAAGGCCTGCGTCTGGCGCCTGATTTCCGCCTTGCCTTCGTTACACCGGCCCATCAGCAGCCCTTGGGTTCGACCATGTCGCTTGAGCGGCGTTTCGCCCTTTTGAAGGCGGCAGACAAGGCCGAAGCGCTGATCATTGAAGACGACTACGACGGCGAGTTCTGTTATGGCGGGCATCCGCAGCCGACCCTGAAAAGCGTCGACGCGACAGGCCGCGTGATCTATGTCGGGACCTTCAGCAAGACCCTCTTCCCGGCGCTGCGCCTGGGGTACTTCGTGTCTCCGCCGGCCCTGGTCGATGTCTTCAACCAGGTCAGCAATGCCTTTCTGCAGGGCGTGCCCTCGGCCAACCAGGCTGTCGTCGCAAGTTTCATGGACGAAGGCCACTTCGCGGCCCACATCCGGCGCATGCGCAAGATCTACGCGGAGCGCCATCAGGTCCTCCGCGACGCGGCCAGGGAACAGCTCACGGGCCTGCTCGAGATCGTGCCGACCGACACCGGACTGCACACCATCGGACTGCTGCCCGATGACCTCCGAGAGAACGAAGCAGCAGCGGCTGCAGAGCAAAAGGGTATTACGGTCACGCCCATCGAGCGCTTTTCCATCGCCCCCACGCAAAGAAACGGACTGGTTCTGGGCTTCAGCGGGATTAAACCGCCGGATATCGTCGCGGGTGTCACCACGCTCGCCAGCGCCTTGGAGGATGTTCGTGAAGAAGCGAAGGCACGCCGAGTGGTCTGACAGGATGTCGAAAATGGACCTGACGCACCACAGGAACGTCACTTAATCTCCCCCTCCGGATCATCAATGAAAGCAAGACAACTCCCGTGTCAGCAACCTCCAGAATGGACTACGACTACATTATCGTTGGCGCGGGGTCGGCGGGCTGCGTCCTGGCCAACCGTCTGAGTGCGAACGGGAAGCATCGCATTCTGCTTCTGGAAGCCGGCGAGAGCGACCGGCGCTTCTGGGTGCAGATGCCCATCGGCTACGGCAAATCCTTCTATGACCCCGGCGTCAACTGGATGTACCGCACGGCGCCGGACCCCGGCCTGGACAACCGCGAGGGCTACTGGCCGCGCGGCAAGGTGCTGGGGGGCTCCTCCTCCATCAATGCCATGGTCTACATCCGCGGTCAGGCCGCAGATTTCGACGCCTGGAAAGAGCTCGGCAATCCGGGTTGGGGTTGGGACGACGTCCTGCCTTACTTCAAGAAGTCCGAAAACAATGCGCGCGGCGCCGATGCCTGGCGCGGGACCGGCGGCCCGCTGCATGTGGCGGACGTCTCGCGGCATGTGCACCCGCTGAATGAGGTTTATATCAAGGGCGCCATGGAAGCGGGCCTGCGCCGCAACGAGGATTTCAACGGCGAAACCCAGGAAGGTGTCGGCCTCTACCAGATCACCACACGAAACGGTATCCGCATGTCGGCGGCGCGGGCCTATCTGCGGCCCGCCATGAAACGCCCCAACCTGCGGATCAAAGGCAAGGCCCAGGCAACCCGTATTCTCTTCGAGGGCAAGAAGGCCATCGGCGTCGAGTACCGGCAAAGCGGCCGGCTTCGTCAGGCGCGCGCGGCGCGGGAAGTCATTCTCTCCGCCGGATCGATCGCCTCGCCGCAGCTGTTGCAGCTTTCCGGCGTCGGCCCCGCCGAAGTCCTGAAGCCCCTCGGCATCGAGGTCCTGCATGAGAGCCCGGCGGTCGGCCGGAACCTGCAGGATCACCTGGGGGTCGACCATCTTTACCGCGCCCGCAAGCCGACCCTCAACAACGAGTTGCATCCCTGGCACGGCAAACTCTGGGCAGGGATGAAGTACCTGCTGCTGCGCCGGGGGCCGCTCTGCCTCAGCGTCAATCAGGGCGGCGGGTTCTTCCGCACCCGGCCGGACATCGAACGTCCGAACATGCAGCTTTATTTCTCGCCGGTCAGCTACATCAAGGCGCCGCCGGGCAAGCGCCCGCTCATGTCTCCCGACCCTTACCCGGGTTTCCTGCTGGGGATCTCACCCTGCCGCCCCACCAGCCGTGGCTATCTGCAGATCAGCTCGAGCGATCCGGCAGTCCAGCCAGAGATCCACCCCAATTCCCTCTCCACCAACCACGACCTGCAGGAGATGCTGGAGGGCGTGCGCTTCCTGCGCAAACTCGCTGCAACCCCGTCCCTCTCGGCCCTCATCGAGGAAGAACTTCAGCCCGGCCGCGCGGTCGAGAGCGACGAGGCCATGATCGCAGACATCCGCAAACGCAGCTCGACCGTCTTTCACCCGGTCAGCACCTGCCGCATGGGCCCAGACCCGGCGGAGAACGTGGTCGATCACAAACTCAAGGTCCACGGCCTCCGGAACCTCCGCGTGATTGATGCCTCGGTCTTTCCGGCGGTGACCTCCGGCAACACCAACGCTCCCGCGATCATGGTCGGAGAAAAGGGCGCCGACCTGGTTTTGGCGGAGGCTTAGGCAATTGCCTCGCATGCTGAGTCCTGGCCCATGCGCCGCGCGCCAATCTTCATAAAGACCTCGATCAGGCGGTCCGCGAAGGACCCGGCGAGAAGCGATGCCGGACGGTAGGCGGGCATCAGCAGGTCGATACCGAATTCAATCGCCGGCGCGAAGGGGCGAAAGACGATAGCCTCCGGATGCGCGGCCCGGGATAGCCAGGACTCCGCGGTGACCGGGTCGATGATCGCGCAGGCGAACTCCTGCTCCACATAAGTCAAAAGCGGGTGGAAGAACTGCCCGACGAAACGCGCGTTGAGACTTTGCCCCCCTGTCTCGAACGCGCGGCGGGTCAGTATATGGCTGCGATGCTCGGTGAAGAGCGTGGCCAGGGGCTTGCCGGAAAGCTCCGCGGGCGTGATCACCGGCAGCTCCGCCAGCGGGTCATTTGCCGGAACGGCACAGATACAATCAAAGAAAAAAGTTTCGGCCGAAACCAACGAGGCTTCGATGGTCCGGGCCGGATCATGGTCCGCGATGCCGAGATCGAACTGCTGAGACCCGACCAGCTGTTGGACCGCGTCCGAGCTGCGTGACAGCAACGTGGCCTTGACCTCGGGCTTCGCCCCCAGATGCTGGCAGATCAACTCGGGCAGGATGACCGTGGCCGGCCCCGGCATGGAAACGATCTTGAGCTCACCGCTTTCCATCGTCTTCATGCGCTGCATGTTCTGACTGACGCTGCTGATACGGTTGAGGACGTCGTTGCATTCCTTGAAGAGGTACTGGGCTTCGGGCACCGGATGCAGGCGGCCGCGCTGCCGCTCGAACAGCCGCATGCCGAGCTCGTCTTCCAAACCGGAAATCATGTGGCTGATGGAGGGTTGGGTGCGATTGAGGTTTCGGGCCGCCTCGGAAACCGACCCGGTCAGCATGACCTCCCGGAACGCCGACATCTGTTTTAGATTCACAACGCCACCTCATAAATATTTTCTATAAATATAGAGAAATTAATAATTTGAGCAAATATCCCGCCGCTCTTACCATTTCGTGTTGCCGATCGATGGGGTCGGCTGGGAGCAACAGGGGAGAGACCCATGAAAATAAGAACAACAGTCCTCGCCGCCGCAATCAGCGGCGCGGCGATTTTAGCGGCGACAGCGCAGGCACAGACACCGACCTTCTTTCGTATCGGCACCGGCGGCGCCGGTGGCACCTATTTCCCGATCGGCGGGACCATCGCCAACGCCATTTCCGCCCCACCGGGCTCACGCGCCTGCGATCAGGGCGGCCAGTGCGGCGTCCCCGGTCTGATCGCCATTGCACAGTCCACCAACGCCTCGGTTCAGAACAACGCAGCCGTTCAAAGCGGCGAGCTGGAAGCCGGCATGACAGCCGCCGACACACTGCTGGCCATGTACTCGGGGACCGGCAAGTTCGAGGGAAAACCGCACCCCAAGCTGCGCGTGATCGCCAACCTCTTCCCGGAGGACCTGCATCTCGTTCTGCCCAAGGGCGGTGAGTTGAACGGACTTGCAGACCTGAAAGGCAAGCGGGTCGGCATCGCACAGGCAGGTTCGGGCACCCAGGTCGCCGTGCTGCAGATGCTGGAAGCCTACGGCGTCACCCGCGACAACATGGACGAGGCCGAGCTGAACAACTCACAGTCCGCCGAACGCCTGTCGGATGGTCAGCTCGATGCCTACTTCTATGCCGCCGGCTGGCCGGTTGCCGCGATGGTGCAGTTGTCGTCCACGAAGGGTATGAGCCTTTATTCCTTCACCGACGACGAGATCAAGAAAATCAACGAGATTATTCCCTCCTACATTCCCTCCAAGATTCCGGGCGGTGCCTATGAAGGGATCGACAGCGACACCGTCACACCGGCGGTCAGTGCCATGCTGGTGGTCTCCGCCGATCAGCCGGAAGAGCTGATCTACGGCATCACCGAAGCGCTCTGGAACAAGAACACCCGCAAGCTGCTCGACAACGGCCATGCAAAGGGTAAGCAGATCACCGCCGAAACGGCGCTAGACGGCGTGCTTGGCCTCGGCGTTTCGCTGCACCCGGGTGCGGCGCGTTTCTACAAGGAAGCCGGCCTGCTGAAGTAAAAAACCGGCGGAAAAAAACACGATGTGTCTGAGTAACCCGGCGGCGGCGCCAAGATCGCTGCCGGGTGATCGGGGAATCAGGGGGACACAATGTCGGATCCAACCGTGAATCGGGACCATGAACTCACGGCGGAAGAACTTGCCGCCATTGAGGAGAAATACGACGAGGCCTCGGCAACGCGAGAGGTTTCCGTCCCTGTCGCCAAACTTCTGCGCGTGGTCGCGCTGGTCTTCGCCATCTACCACTTCATCACCGCGGGCTTCGGCCTCCCGGTCGATTACTGGCATATGGGCCTGCATCTGACCGGCCTGTTCATAATGACCTATGCGCTCTTCCCCCTGGTGCGTTCCAGGCACGCGCTGACCATGAAGCGCTCGGTCTTCAGCCCGGGCAATGTGCCGCTCTACGATTACCTGCTGATGTTTCTCGGTATTGCCAGCGCCCTCTACATCGGTCTGGCCTGGCGCGGCATCGAGTTCCTGGGCATCACCGAGCAGACCTTCCGGCAAGGCAACCCCAACAACTACGACATCTTTTTCGGCAGCGTCCTGATCATCCTGGTGCTGGATCTCGCGCGCAGAACCTTGGGATGGGTCTTGCCCCTGATCATCTGCATCTTCATTTCCTACGCCCTTTTCGGCCAGTACTACCCCGGGATCCTGAACCACCCCGGCACCAACTGGCGGCAGTTCATCAACAATATCTATTTCCCGGCCGAGGGCATCTTCGGGGTTACGCTCTGGGTGGTCTCGACCATCGTCTTTCACTTCGTGCTCTTCGGCGTCATCGCCCAGCGCACGGGCCTGGGCAAGCTCTTCATCGACAACGCGACCATTCTGGCCGGACGCTACACCGGCGGTCCCGCGAAGGTCTCGGTCGTTTCCTCCGCCTTCTTCGGGACCATTTCCGGCTCCTCCGTCGCCAACACCGTCTCCACCGGTGCGCTGACGATCCCGAACATGAAACGCCTGGGTTATCCGGGCCATTTCGCGGGCGGCGTGGAAGCCGCCAGCTCGGCGGGCGGACAGATCACACCGCCGATTATGGGCGCGGCTGCCTTCATCATGGCGGAGTTCCTAGAACTCCCCTACACCACCATCGTCATCGCCGCGATCTTCCCGGCGCTTCTGCACTATGTCGGCGTCTTCACGGTCGTGCATCTGATGGCGCGGAAACTGGACCTCAAAGGCCTCAGCGCCGAGTTGCTGCCCCGCTTGGGGGCGGTCTGGCGCGAGGGCTGGGCCAATCTGATTCCGCTGGTGGCGCTTCTGGTGGTGCTCTTTACCGGCTACACCCCTTACATGTCCGCCTTCTGCGGCATCTCCATGGCTCTGATCGTGGGGGCCGCCCGGATCTCGACACCCGCCACTCTGCTCTTTCCCATCGCCTTTATCGCCTTCGTGGTCTGGAAGTTCCTGGGCGGCGGCTTCGATCTCACCATGACCGTCATCCTCTGTTCCGGCGCGGTTCTCGGGGTCTTCAATCCCCAGGAACGGATCAGGATGCCGGAGCTTTCCGAAGCCGTCGAAACCGGCGTGAAATATGCCCTGGCGGTCGGCGCCGCCTCCGCTGCGGTGGGCATCGTCGTCGGTGTGATCAACACCACGGGCATCGGTTTTCGCATCGGCTTTATGGTCACCTCCGGGGCTGCGGCCATGGCGCAAAGCCTCTACGAACTGATCCCCTTCGGCACCTTCGACATCTTCACCCAGGCCGATCTGCAGCTCTTCCTCTCGCTGCTGTTGATCGCCACCGCCTGTATTCTGATGGGCGCGGGCATTCCGACCACGGCGCTCTACATCATGCTGGTCTCGGTCGCCCAGCCGGCGCTCGCGCAGCTGGGCGTTCCCCCCATCGCCAGCCATATGTTCGTGCTCTACTACGGTGTGGTTTCGGAGATCACGCCACCGGTCTGCACCTCCGCCTATGCCGCCGCGGCGATCGCCAATTCCAATCCCTTCAGAACCGGCATCTCGGCCTTTACCCTCGGGCTGGGCAAGATCGTGGCGCCCATGGCCTTCGTCTACGCACCGGTGTTACTTTTTGTCTCCTCAACCGGTTTCGACGCGCTCGAATTCTCCTACAGCGCTGCCAGTTGCATCGCGGGTGTACTCGCCCTCTCGGCTGCAGTTGTCGGGTATTTCCTGGCGCCCATGGGTGTCATCGAGCGGCTGCTTTGTGCGGTCGCGGGACTGATCTTCATCGCGCCGAGCTGGCAGGCCGATCTTGTATCGCTTGCGATCCTGGCGCCGGTCGCCTTGCTGCAACTGCTCGCCCAGCGCAGAACAACCGCGAGTCAGGCCACGGGCTGAGATGAAAAGAGAGCCCGGCAAGGAAACCACCGACGTCACGATCCTCGGCGCCGGGATCGTCGGTGTCTGCTGCGCGCTCAGTGCACTGGAACGCGGCCTCACCGTGACAATCATCGACCGCAAGGACCCCGGCGAGGAAACCAGCTACGGCAACGCCGGTGTGATCTCGCCCTGGTCGGTGGTCCCGCAGTGCACGCCGGGGGTCTGGAAATCCGTGCCGCGCTGGCTCCTCGATCCCAAGGGCCCGGTGAAGGTCCGCTGGCGCGATCTGCCTTCGATCCTGCCCTGGGCCTGGGCCTTTCTGCGCAACGCAACGCCGGAAAAGGTGGAGAGAATCTCGGATGCCATGAGCCTGCTGATGCTCGAGAACGTCGAGATTTACCGCCGGTATCTCTCGGGCACCGGCCACGAGAATCTGCTCGCCGAGAGCATGCACGTCAGTGTCTACCGGGGCGACGCAAAGCCGGCACTCGATGATCTGCCTTACAGATTGCGGTCTGCACGGGGGGCAAAGGTCGAGATCATTGGCGGCAAAGAACTGCGGGATCTGGAACCCGACCTGGCACCCCGCTACCACACGGCCGCTCTGGTCAAAGATCAGGCGCGCGCACGGGACCCCGGCAAACTCTGCAAGGTTCTGGCCGAGCAAGCGCAAGCACAAGGTGCCGAATTCCGTCGGATCGAGGTGACGGCCCTGCGGCCACAGGAAGACGGAACACAAAGCCTGGAAACGAAAGAGGGTTTGCTCCCCACCAATAAACTGGTTCTGGCCGGCGGTATCTGGTCGGCGGAACTGCTACGCCCTCTAGGCATCCGACTGCCCCTCATGGCCGAGCGGGGCTATCACCTTGAGTTCACCGAGCCGGGTGTAATCCTTAACAACTCGATCCAGGATGCCGGCGCCAAGATCATTGTCAGCTCCATGAACGGCGGTATCCGGGTCGCGGGCACCGCCGAATTCGCCAACATCGATGCGCCGCCCAATTACGCCCGCGCGGAAGCTCTGGCGCCCCTCGCGAAACGACTGCTACCCGGCCTGAACACCGGTCTTAAAAGGCAGTGGATGGGCATCCGCCCCTCCTTCCCGGACAACCTGCCGGTCATTGGACCCGTACCGGGTTTCCATAACCTGGTCGCGGCCTTCGGCCATAGTCACTACGGCCTCGGCATGGCGCCCGGAACGGGCCGGATCGTCGCCGAACTTCTGGACGGTAAGCAGACGAACCGAGATTTATCCATGGTCTCCACAAGCCGTTTCTGAACGGTCTTCCACCACTTAAGCTTTAATAGCCTTGGTTTCGCGGCTGCAGAGAAGCATGGTTAGTGATTTCTTAATATTCCGAGTTTTAAGTGGGTTACTGTCCAATTCGCAAAGGGGACAGCTTTAATCACTTACGCAAAAGTTGTGTGTCTCCGTGCATTGGACTGTCATCCCTGTTCCTTAATTGGAGAGCCTCCAATGTCCATAGCTTTGCTAAGAACGACCCTTGTGACTTTCTCGGTCCTTGTCGCAAGCCTTCTGACTTCAGGCTCCGGTCTGAAGGCCATGCCGATCTTTTTCGACATCGAAATCACCCCGATAAGCGGCCCGCGTGTCGGCGGTTCGGCTTCGGGATCTTTCTCGATTGATGGCAACCTCTTCACCGAGACCGGTGTCGAAACTTTCGATAGAACTTCCGGCCTTTTGAGTTTTGACTTCCTGATCGACGGCTTTGCCTTCGATATCGATTACGAAGGGACGATCGATGGGCCCTTTGTCACCTTCACGTCCGGCGTTTTGACCGACTATGACTACGCGACATCCCCCGGTGCGCTTCCGGCGGTATTCTTTCTCTTCCCCACTGAGTTTGCCTATCTCTTCATTGGCGACGGTGGCGTCACAGACACCGTATTCACGATTACGCGGCGCTCGATCACGGTCGCCGAACCCGCCAGTCTCGCGATCTTCGGCCTGGGCCTTCTGGCGATGGGGGGCATAGCACGGCGCTTCAAATCTTAAGCCCGAAAACAAGCGGGAGGGGTCGCAAGGCCTCTCTCATTTTTCCACTCAAGCCATCGGCCAGGTGTCGCCGACTTTGTAACCACTCGGCCAGGGATCATCGGGATCGAGCATATGCTGATGCGTTCCGGTGATCCAGGCGCGCCCGGCAATGGAAGGCACGATGGCCGCGCGACCATTGAGGGTCGTCTCCTCCTCGATCCGGCAGTCGAAGCGCGAGCCGATGATCGAGCGACCAATAAAACCCTCGCCCAGCCTCAACTCTCCCTTGGCATGCATCACCGCCATGCGCGCCGAACAACCGGTGCCGCAGGGGGAACGGTCGAGCTTTCCCGGTTTGATTGCCACCGCGCTGCGCCCGTGCAGACCGTCGGCCTGCAGCTCGAGCGGCGCGGCAATCTGGCAAAAGGAAATGTGGTTCCAATCGGCGTTTTCCGGGTGTGTGAAGCCCAACTGCTCGTTGGCCGCGTCGGTAATCCGCACACCCGTCTCTGAAATCTCCCGCGCTTCATCCGGCGTGATGGCGAAGCCGATGTCCTTCGCATCGGCAATAACAAAACTATCGCCGCCATAAGCGGTATCGACCCTAAGCGTTCCCAGGCCTTTGACTTCCAGCACGGCATCCAGCTTGTCGGCAAAGGACGGCAGATTGCGGACCGTGATGCGTTCCGCCTTCCCGTTTCGGCAATCCGCCGTGACCGCCACCAGACCGCCCGGCGCTTCCAGAACCATGCGGGTCTGCGGTTCGGTCATTGCCACCATTCCGCACTCCAGCAAGACCGTCGCCACACAGATCGAATTGGATCCGGACATGGGCGGCGTGTCTTCGGGTTCCATGATGATCCAGCCGGTCACCGCGCGCGGGTCCTTGGGCGGCACCAGCAGGTTCACGTGACGAAAAACCCCGCCGCGCGGCTCGTTGAGCATAAAATCCCGCAGCGTCTGATCTTCGGCGATCCAGCGCGACTGCTCCCACAAGGTCTTGCCCGGCGGCGGCATCACACCGCCGGTGATGACATCCCCGACTTCGCCTTCCGCATGGCAGGAGATAACGTGGATGACTTTGCTGGAGCGCATGCGAGCCCGTCCTTCGGGTCAGATGGAAAGCACCGGATCGCCGAGCACCTCGAAAAGGGGCTCGATCCCCAGACCGGGACGCTCCGACGCGGTCATGCGGCCCTGGACCCGTTTAGGCGCGCCGCTGGCAATCTCAACCGTGCCGTAGCTGTTGAAGTCGGTCGCAGAGAAAACAAATTCTTCCGGTGTCGAACGCGCCAGATGGGCGATGGAGGCGGTCACGATGTCGCCGCCCCAGGTGTCTTCGATGGTCATGGGAATGCCGGACGCAACGCAGATATCGCGCATGACCCGCGCCTTGGTGAAACCGCCGACCTTGGAGATCTTCAGGTTGATCACATCCATGGCGCCCTCGGCGATACCCCGCATTAAGGTGCCCACGCCGTCGATCACCTCATCGAGCACGAAGGGCAGCGCCGTGCGGCGCCGCGTCACCAGGCATTCCTCATAAGTCGGGCAGGGCTGCTCGATAGTGACGTCCACATCGCGCACGGCGGCCACCACCCGCGCGGCCTCGTGCATGCTCCAGCCAGTGTTGGAATCCGCCACCAGGATATCGCCCTTCTGCATCTCCTTGGCACAGGTGCGGATGCGTTCGATGTCGGTGTCGGCATCCCCGCCGACCTTGAGCTGGAATTTCCGGTAGCCCTCGGCGCGGTAGCCCGCGATCTTCGCCGCCATTTCCTCGGGGCTTTCCTGAGAAATCGCCCGGTAGAGCTGCACCTCGTCCTGTTCTGCGCCGCCGAGAAGCTTATAGACCGGCATCCCGCTGGCCTTGCCCAGAATATCCCAACAGGCCACGTCGATCGCCGACTTCACGTAAGGGTGCCCGCGCAGCACCGCATCCATATGCCGGTTCAGCGGCCCCAGATCGGTCGGGTCCAGCCCGATGAGTTTCGGTCCAATCTCAGCAAGCCCCGAGCGCACACCCAGGGCATAGGAGGGCAGGTAAGCGGAGCCTAGGGGACAACACTCACCATACCCGGTAAATCCCGCGTCGGTCTCGACCGCGACAACCGTTGCATCGAAGGTCTCCACGAAGTTTCCGTTCGACCAGCTATAGCGGCCTTCCTTCAGGGGCAGGTCGACCTGATAAACCCTGATTCCGGTGATCTTCATGCGCGCCCCTTCTTCAGACCCAAAACACTCTCGCAGGCGACCTTCTCAGGCGACTTTATCAAGCGACCCTCTCAGGCGACCAGACTATCGAGATCCTGAAGCACCGGGCGGGTTGCGATCGCATCCTGGATGACCTTCTCGACCTCGGCCCGGCGCGCGCCGGACAGCGGCATGCGCGGCATACGCACCCGGTCGTTGGACTTGATCTCCAGGGCCTCGGCAAGCTTGATGTTCTGCACCAGGTAGGTCGAGACATCGAGATCCAGCAGCGGCCGGAACCAGCGGTAAATCTGCAGGGCATCGTCGACCCGGCCCGCCTTCATCAGGCGGTAGATGGCCACGGTCTCCTTCGGGAAGGCCACCACCAGACCGGCAACCCAGCCCACGGCCCCGACCGAAAGCGCTTCGAAGGCCAGATTGTCGACGCCGGTGAAGACATCGTAGCGGTCTCCCAGGCGGTTGATGATGTCCGTGGTGCGCCGGATGTTGTCGGAGGATTCCTTGATCGCCACAAACCGCGCGTCGTCGGCCAGATCCTCCATCACGTCGGGCGTAACATCGACCCGGTAGGCGACCGGATTGGAGTAGATCATGATCGGCAGATCACCCGCCTCGGCCACGGCGCGCAGGGTCGCTTTCGTCTCTTCCGCATTGGTGTGATAGATCGGGCTGGGCACGATCATCAGGCCCGAGGCGTTTGCTTTCGCGGCTTTCTCTGCCAGGGCACAGGCCTCCCGGGTGGCGGCCTCCGCCACGGTCATCAGCACCGGACGATCCCCCGCCGAGGCCTGCGCGGTCTTCATGACCTCCAGGCGTTCCTCCTGGGACAGCATGGAGCCCTCGCCCAGGGAACCGCAGACGATAATCCCGTCGCAGCCCGCATCGATCTGCAGATCAAAGCAGCGCTTCATCTCGTCATGGTCGAGACCGCCGTCTTCGGTGAATTTCGTGGTGACCGCCGGAAAAATACCCTTCCACATGATCTCGCGCCCTCGTTGTTCGTCCGCTGGTCCACCCGGTGTTTTTACAGCTTATGTCCGGCCCGGCTCTGCGGCATTGGTTTCGTTCTGAGATCAACTATAGTATATTGGATCCAATTTAGTATAGAGTTAGTTTTGAACCGGAACGCAATAGAACGAGAGACGTGAGTGGCGAGCGAACTGAATCTGAAGGCTGTCAACCTGAGCCTCACCGCCTCCACTTCGGACGTCATTTACGACGCCCTGCGGGACGCAATTATCCGAGGGGAAATGGCGGAAGGTGAGACGATCCGCCAGGAAAGCGTGGCCAGGCTCTTCAGCGTCAGCCGCATTCCGGTCCGCGAAGCCCTCAAGCGCCTTGAGGCCCAGGGCCTCGTCACTTCGGTCCGCTACAAGGGTGTCGTGGTCGCCTCCATGTCGCCCAGCGAGATCGAGGAAATCTTCGAGTTCCGCGGCCTGGTCGAATCCAAGCTGATCGAATACGCCGTCGAAGCCATGACTCCGGAGTCCCTTGAGCTGGCAAAAGACTACTGCGAGGCCTTCGCCGCGGAGACGGATCCCGCCAAATGGGGCGACCTCAACCGCCTCTTTCATTCGGCGCTTTATCGGGATTCAGGGCGGCCCTATTACCTGGAGATCGTGCAGGGCGCCAACGACCGGGTCGAGCGCTATGTCCGCGCCCAGCTCGATCTGACCGAAGGCATGGCCCGCGCCAAACGCGACCATGACGCCATTCTGGACGCCTGTTTCAAGCGCGACGCCCGCAAGGCCGTCACCCTTACCGCCGCCCACATCCACAACGCCGGACAGGCGCTGATCCGCTTTCTGAGGGAACGGAGTGAGGGGTAAGTATTTTGTAATTTGCGGCACCGGCCCACACTGGTTAGATCTAGTTTCGGTGCCGGCCCGCTCCCCCTCCCAACCACCCGCAGGATAATCGCATTGGGTGGTTGGGAGGGGGAGTGGGCTGGTGCCGGTTCGGCGCTAGCCGAACTTAATCAAACCCCACAAAGCGGCCGGGAGGGGGAGCGGGCCGGTGCAGATACCGCGACGTGAGTCGCCAAAACTATGGCATGATCGCTTCAATGAGATAGGGCCGCTTCTCGGCAAAGCCCCGCTGCAGGGCTGCCGTCAGGTCTTCGACGCTCTCCACAGCTTCGCCCGCGACCCCGAAACCTTTCGCCAGATCGACCCAACCGATCGTGGGGCGCCTCAGATCGAGCATGCCCAGCGCGTTCTTGCCGACGGTCTTCACGCCGACATTCGCCATCTCGCCTTTGAGAATCCGGTACTCCCGGTTCGCGAAGATCAGGGTCACCACATGCTGCTCTTCCCGCGCCTGGGTCCAGAGCGCCTGCAGGGAATAAGCCCCGGAGCCATCGGCCTGAAGCGCCAGTACCGGGCGGTCCGGACAGGCCGTTGCCGCACCGGTGGCCAAGGGAAAGCCACCGCCGATCGCGCCGCCCGTGAGCTGCAGCCAGTCATGAGCGACAGCCCCCCGCGTGATTCCATCCAGGCTCCGGCCCGAGGTGATCGCTTCATCGATGACAATGGTGTTTTCCGGCAAAGAACGCGCGATGACAGCGGCCGCTGCGTCCGGTGTAATCGCCCCGCTTGGTGCATCGGGCAACGCAAGCTCCGTGACGGGCGCGGTGGTGTTTTGCGCACCCAGACCCTCGCAGACCGCGGCCAGCGCCGCCGGAATGTCCTGACGGACCGTGGCCACCGGAATCACTTCACAGCCTTCGGGGAAGACCCGGCTTGGCTTTCCCGGATAGGCAAAAAACGCGACCGGTTCATCGGCGCCGAAAGAAAGCACCACCTCGAAATCCGCCAGGCGCGCCAGCGCCACATCGACCGGATAGGCGATGCGTTCGACCGCCACCCGCCCGGCACCGCGCATCATACGGCGGTTGCTGGTCGGCGAAAAAAGCGCGCAGCCGGAAGCCGCCGAAATCTTACCGGCAAGTTCCAGGTTCTCCTCCATCAGCGCCTGATCACCCAGCAGCAGCGCCACCTTGCGGCCACTCCGCAGCCAATCGATCGCGCTGCTCACGGCTTCCTCGATCGGCGCCAGCGGCTTAGGCGGTTCGATGGGAGATGCCGGGCCCGTTGCCTCGCTCCAGGCGCAGTCCGCCGGCAGAATAAGTGTCGCGATATGCCCGGGCGCCTGTCTGGCGGCGGCGATGGCTTCGGCGGCATCGCCGGCCACCCGGTGCGAGGTCTTGCTGGTCCGCACCCAGTCGGAAACCGGCCGCGCAATGCCTTCCACATCCGAAGTCAGCGGCGCATCGTAGTGCCCGTGGTAGGTGGCGTGATCCCCGACCACGTTGACCACCTGGGAGCGCGCCCGCTTGGCGTTATGCAGGTTCGCCAGGCCGTTGCCCAGGCCGGGACCGAGATGCAGCAGCGTCGCGGCGGGCTTCCCCGCCATGCGCGCATAGCCGTCGGCGGCGCCGGTGACCACGGTTTCATGCAGACCGAGGACACACTTCATGTCCGGATGCTCGTCGAGCGCCGCAACGAAATGCATCTCGGAGGTTCCGGGATTGGAAAAACAAACGTCAACCCCCGCCCCCAGAAGGGTTTTCACCAAAGTCTGCGCGCCGTTCATCACCAAAACATCCTCACCAAGATTTCGAGATTACAATCGCGACCGGGTGGTGCGATCCAAGAGGTCCCTTCGCTTATGCATCGGCGCCTCGCCGAAGGCAAGACCACCCCGCCAAGGCAAGGCCCCCGCCAAGGCAAGGCCCCCGCCAAAGCAAGGCCCCTGCCAATGCAAGCCCGCGCCTCGCACTCACCGCGGAAAGGGGCTGAGTTTCTTCGGCGTCGAATCGCGGACCACCATGCGGGTGGGCACCCGGTGGATCCGCGCGGGCAGGTCGGGCTGCGCGAGGCGGGTCTCCAGCATTTCGATAATGGCATCTACGATCTGGCCGACCGGATAATCGATGGTCGTCAGGCGGAAATTCGGCCAGGACGCCAACTCGGTATTGTCGAAACCGATGACCGCGACATCCTCCGGCACCGAGAGGCCGAGCGCTGCGGCGGCCTGCAGGATTCCGATGGCTGCCATATCGTTGATGCAGAACACACCATCGGGACGGTCGGAGCGCGACAGCAGTTCCATGGCGACCTCGAATCCGGTCATCTCCTCTGACTGACGGATCTTGACCGCGACGGAAAGCTCCCGGCCGGCATCCTTTAAGGCATCCTCCAGGCCTTCCCGGCGTTCCTGGTCGGAAAAGGCGTAGTAGGTGCCGCCCACATAGGCAATGCGCCGGCAGCCGGAGCGCATCAGCAGCTCCGCGGCCATCCGCCCGCCGGCTTTGTTGTCGGCCAGAACGCTGTCGATGCCGGGAGAATCGATGTTACGGCCACTGAGAATCACCGGCACGCCCAGCTTGGCGCATTTGAGGCAGGCTTCCCGTGTCATGGTTCCCGCGGCGACGACGGCGGCATCGACCTGATAATCGAGCGCACCCATCAGTTCGTCATCGATGGCCCCCAGATCGACCACCGGCGTGAGCAGCAGCTTCTTGCCGCGCCGGGCGAGGTGGTCGGCCAGTCCGTCGACCAGCGCGGCGTCGAAGACATTGGAGGTCGCCCCGATCACCAGCGCGACCAGGTTGGTCTGGGCATTGATCATACTGCGCGCAAGGGCGTTGGGCCGGTAACCGAGCTGATCGGCGGCCTCCATCACCTTCGCGCGCATCCGGGGCGAGGCGCTGCCGTTGATCGACAGCACACGCGACACCGCGGCGATCGAGACTCCCGCCAGTTCGGCAACATCTTTGATCGTCGCGCGTGCCATAGATCCGTTCCGCCAAAAAAAGCAGCCGACTTTACCAACTCGCTGTGAGCTTGCAAGCGGACACACATCGGGTCAATATTGGAGCGTTGTAATAAAACCGTCATAAAACAGACGCAGCACCTTAAAGCTTCTTGGTTAGAGGGGAGCTGCAATAAAGAAACTCGCAACAGCGAGTATCCTCACGACGTTTACAGGGACAAAAACTATGATTTCTCGCCGCAAAGTTTTGAAGAGCACGGCTGCGGCCGGTGCTTTGGCCGCCGCGCCAGCCGTTCTCCGCGCCTCCGACGCTCTTGCTTCCTCCGGCAGCGTGAATGTCTTTGCCTGGGGCGATTACGTTCAGCAGAACATGGTCGATCTCTTTGAAGGCAACACCGGCATCAAGGTGAACCTCTCCACCTACGGTTCCAATGACGAAGCCGAACAGAAACTGAAGGCCGCGGGCGGTAAAGGCTTTGACGTGATCTTCCCATCGGTCACCAACGGCCCGAGCTACTATCCGGACGGCCTGCTGCAGCCGCTCGACGAGGCCAAGCTTAAGAATGCCGGCAATCTGATCCCATCGATGGTCAACGATTCCGTGCAGTTGGGCGCGACCTACCGCGGAAAACGTTACCTTCTGCCCTTCAACTGGGGCACCGAGGCCATCACCTTCGACAGCTCGGTCATGAACCTCTCCGACGACGAGGTCTCCTTCGGCTCCTTGTGGTTGCCGGAGGCCGCAGGCAAAGCCGCCTTCCGCCAGAAATCCGCCATCATGGGTGTAGGGCTCTATCTCGACGCCATCGGCGAGCTGGAAACCAACCGCATGCTGGACGTCTACAAGACCGAAGAGGACGCCCGCCGGGTCTGGAGCGCTTGTGCCAAGTACGTCATCGAGCACAAAGCCAACATCGCCGCTTTCTGGAACTCTGCCACCGAGGCCACCAACGCCTTTAAGCAGGGCGGCGCCAAGATCGGCCAGACCTGGGACACCACGGGCCTTCTGCTGAGCCGCGAGGACGCCAAGTGGAAATACCGCATGCCGAAAGAAGGCGGCATCACCTGGATGGATTCGGTCGGCGTGCCCTCCGGTGCGGCCAATATCGATCAGGCCTATGCCTTTATGGATGCCATGTTCACCCCGGAAATGGCGGGCCTGCTCAGCAAGAACACCGGCTATAACTCAGCCGTATCGGGCGCTGCGGACTTTGCCGGCGATGACTACAAGAAGCAGTTCGGCGAGGTTTACAATGCCGACAATCTTGCTTCGCTCTGGTGGTGGCAGGCCGACACACCCTGGTTTGCGCCGCTGCGTCAGGAATACGTCGATCAGATCACCAACGCCTAGAGCCGCCTGAGCGTTTTCGCGCATCCGTGAAAACGCGCTGCAGCTTCTAGTGCGCTGCAAATGGTCTGGAACCGCGGGAGCCTGAACGCGCTCCCGCGGTTTCGGCCTTCTTTCCAGGCCGGTAACGCGAGGCCAAAAGCAAGAAATGACCATGCACGGACAAAACGTAGAGCTGTCCGGTGTTTCCATGACCTATCCCAATGGATTCACCGCGGTTCACCCCACCGATCTGACGATCAACGCGGGGGAGTTCTTCTCGATTCTCGGTCCCTCAGGCTGCGGCAAGACCACCATCCTGCGGATGATCTCCGGTTTTCTGGATCCTTCGACCGGCTCGATTTCGATCGGCGCGCAGTCCGTCAACGGTTTAGGGCCCAACAAACGCCCCACCGCCCTGATCTTCCAGACCCTGGCACTCTTCCCGCTCATGAGTGTGTGGGAAAACGTCGCCTTCGGACTGGAGGCGCGCGGCGTCAACAAACAGGAACGCCGCCGCAAAGCCGAGGAGTTACTTGAACTCGTCGCGTTGACCGGCCAGGCCGAAAAAAAACCCACTGAGCTCTCCGGCGGCCAGCGACAGCGTGTCGCCGTCGCGCGCGCTCTTGCGGTCGAACCGGCGGTGCTGCTGCTGGACGAGCCGCTCTCGGCGCTCGATCTCAAACTCCGGCAGCACATGCGGGCGGAGTTGAAGGACATCCAGCGCAAAACCGGCGTCACCTTCATCTACATCACCCACGACCAGGGGGAAGCCCTGGCCATGTCCGACCGGGTCGCGGTCATGAACGAAGGCAGGATCGAGCAAATCGCGTCCGCGGCGGAGCTTTACAACGCCCCGCAAACCCCCTTCGCGGCCACCTTCGTCGGCGAACAGAACGTCTTTGGCGGCCGGGTGAAACACACCAACGGCACCACGGTCGAGGTCGAAACCGGACAGGGCCTGCTCCGGGGCCGAAACTTCAACGACCTGACGGTCGGCGAGGAGGCGCTGGTTCTGGTCCGCCCCGAGCGAATTGAACTCGCAGCCGCCAACGAAGGAGCCGGAGACGCGGACAACAACCGGATCACGGGGCAGCTTCTACGCCGGGATCTCGAGGGCGCTCTGATCAATCTCTATCTGCGATCGGGCGACCAGGTGATCCACGTCAATCTCCACAACAAGGGCGACCGGGATTTCGGCGTAGACGAATCCATGACCCTGGCCTTCAGCACGACCGATACCGCAGTGATGCGGCCCGGACCCATGGCCCGGAGTTCCGCCTAGCCATGAATGCTCTGGTCAGAACCTATGGTCTGGGCCTCACGGGCATCTTCGTGGCCCTGGTCGCCGTCTGGATCCTGCTGCTGATCGTCGTCCCGCAGATCAGGATGATCGAGCGCGCCTTTACCTACGAGGATCGTGGCGGCGAGACGGCCATGCTGGCCTTGCAAATCGACCGTGCCTATGTGGAAAAGCTCCAGTTGGAGCGTGAAGTCCGCACGCTCGAGCAGATGACAGATAGTCCGGCCGCTCCAGGCCCGACAACCCCGACGGCGCCGTCGCCATCCTTTTCTGCACCTTCTCCTTCTACAGCTTCTCCTTCTGCCCCCTCTCCCTCACCTTCAGCGCCCTCACCTTCAGCGCCGAGCCTCTCTCCCTTTGCGCCCTCGCCCAATGCCGCCGGTGCACAGCCCACGCTCTCGGCGGGTGAACGCACGGCCCGCCTGGCGGAATTGAACCAACGCCTCAGTGCGCTCGAGACCAAGATCACGGATCTGGAGGCTCAGGAAGATACCTCCTCCGGCGTTGCAGGCACGAAAGAACACTATTCGCTCAAAAACTTCACCGATATGAGCGGGCTGCATCTGCAGATCTTCATCCTGACGCTGGTCTACGCCTTCACCGTGACCATCTGCGCTTTTTTCATCTGTTACCCGGTCGCCTATGCCGCCGCGACCATGGAAAACAAAAACACACTCACGATCATTCTGGTCGGCCTGCTGATCCCCTACGCGATCAACGAACTGCTGCGGATTTTCTCCTGGGTCATGATCCTGGACCGGAACGGGATTCTGAACACGCTGCTGGACTTTGTCGGCTTCATCGACCTCTCCGCCGGCGAGGGTTTCCGCTTCGTCGCTTCGAACGGCGCGGTCTTTGCCGTCATGGTCTATGCCTACGTCCTCTTCATGGTGTTTCCCATCTACAACACCATCGATACGCTGGACAAAAGCCAGATCGAAGCAGCGCGCGATCTCGGCGCCTCACCCTGGAAGATCCACACACGGGTCGTCATTCCCCATGCCAAACCGGGTATAGCAGTGGGTTCGATCATGACCTTCATGCTCTCGGCGGGCTCCATCGCCGCGCCTGAAATCGTCGGACGCGGTATGCACCCCGACTGGTTCAGCCAGCTCATCTACCGCCGCTTTTTCGAGGCGGACTCCTGGAACCAGGGATCGGCCTATTCGCTGGCGCTGCTGGTCGCCTGCATCGTGTTCATTCTGGTGACCATGAAAGTCTTCAAGGTCGGGATCAGGGATATCGCAAAATGAGCGCGACCTCCATCAACAGCACCGCAGCCGCCGCCCCCGCGCAACAGCGTAGCCGCAACTGGGCCGACGCGATCCTCAACGGCTATCTCGTGCTCTTCTTCGCCTACATGTTCCTGCCGCTCGGCTTCATGGTGGCCGCCGCCTTCAATGCCTCGCCGACGCCTTCCGTCACGGACTGGCAGGGCTTCACCCTGCAGTGGTTCGCGGAACTGCCAAACGACAAGCGTTTCGTGCAGGGCCTGCTGCATTCCCTGCTGATCGCCGCGGGGGTCATCGCCTTTTCCATCCCGCTCGGTCTCTCCGGCGCTTTCATCCTGACGCGCATGCAGTCGCGCAGCACGACTTTGCTATATACCATCCTGGCGTCACCCGTGCTCCTGCCCGGCATCGTCCTGGGCGCAACGACGATGATCTTCTGGCGGGATTATTTCGGCGTACAGGCCGGTCTCTTCACGACGACGGTCGCGCAAACCTCCTTCATCGCCTCTTTCTGCATGCTGCTCTTCATGGCGCGTCTGCAGCGTCAGGACCGGGTGCTGGAGGAAGCCGCCCTCGATCTGGGGGCCTCTCCCTTCATGGTCTTCCGCCGCATCACCCTGCCTTTCCTGGCACCCACCATCGCGACCGCAGCCGTGGTTTCTTTTCTGCAGTCGATCGAGAACTACAACACGACCTTCTTCGCCATCGGCAGTTCCTGGACCCTGGTCACCGAGATCGGCAGCCGTATGCGTTTCGGCCTTTCGCCCATGATCAACGCCATCGGCGTCATCTTTGTGGTGATCACCATCGTGGTTGCGGTCACCCACACGCTTATGGCACGAAAGAAGGGATGAAGATCGCCTTCTCCTGTCTTCCGGGATGGGACGCCTTTTTGCAAAGACCCACTCTCGCCTCCGGTAGCCTGCCGGATTGGCTGAGAGAGATGCCGGCTGTCAGTAAAAGCGCGGTGCTGGCGGACGCCGAAGTCCGCACTCTCAAGCAGTGCCCGCCTTTTCTCGACGCCATGCGCGACGGAATTCTCTTCCCCCTTGCCACGGATGTGACCGTCAAAGACGGCGGCTTCTCGTGGGACTGGAACCTGCCGGCTCATCCCCAGGCCCGCATGACCCGCTCGCCCCTGGGCGTTCACGTGCCCGAGCAGGCGCTCAAGGTTCCCGGCGTCGACGAAAACCACTTTGCCATCAAGTTCAACAACTTCTGGACTATTTCGCTGCCCGAAGGCTGGTCTCTCCTCTTCGGACATCCCGCCAACCGGCTCGATCTACCGTTCCGGACCCTCTTCGGCCTGGTCGACTGCGATCGCTGGAGCGATGGCTATGTCCACTTTCCCGCCCTCTGGAGCGACCTGGAATTCGAAGGCACTTTGCCCGCCGGCACACCTGTCGCCCAAGCCTGGCCGGTCAAGCGGCAGGAGCTGGAATTGAGCTTCGCGGAAATGGACTCTGCCGGACTGGAACGTCACCTGGAACTTCAGAACGCATTGCAGGAAGAACCAGGCCTCTACCGCAAAAGCTACCGCCAGAAACCGGGATCTAACGAGACTTAAAGCGGCGAACATCCATCGCAAAGCTGCCTTTGGCGCCCTGGGTCAGGATCTTCAGCCGCGCCGCCTGCGCATTCGCATCATCGGCGGGCAACTGTGCCAGCAAGTCCTCCGCCGCGGCCAGGTCGCCGCTGTCGCGCTTTGCGGTCGCCAGCCATTGCAGTGCCTGCGCCGAGCCGAGTTCACTCTGGGCATACCCCAAATGGGGTAGAGCCGCTTCGGCACGCCCCAGCTGCACAAGCGCAATACCAAGATTCAAGGACGCGTCCGCATCATCGGGCGCCGCCGCCAGGTAGTCTTCGAACCGGCGCGCGCTCTCTTCGATCTGCCCGCTCTCCAAAAGCGCGGCCGCCAGTTCGAACTCTGCGTTGTGGTGATCCGGCGCGAGATTGAGGGCTGCCTGAAAAGAGATAACGGCCTCCGGAACACGCCCCAGCTTCTTGAGCACCAGGCCCTTGTTGTAGACAAGGGATGGATTCTCCGGTAACAGCGCAATGAGCTTGTCTGCCAGAAGAAGCGCTTCCTTCCAGTCAGCTCTCGAGAGAGCTATCTGAAACTCTTGTCCCAGGGCATTGAGTTTGGCGGGCGTTTGGCGCATGGCAAATCCGGGGCTTCTGCCCGTGAAGGACAAGTCCCCGAATTTGACCTATTTGCCCTGCTTTCGCAATCCGCGCCCGCCACAATCAACGACCGCCCCAATCGCCGACCACCCTGCCGGACAATCAGATCGCGAGGTATTCCTGGCGCAGCTCTGCGTTATCGAGGACGTCCTGCGCGATCCCGTCGAAAGCCACCTGTCCCATGTCGAGAATGATCGCCCGGTCCGCCAGATGCAGCGCCGCGATGGCGTTTTGCTCGACGATAATTGTCGTCAGTCCGAGGCCCTTGATCTCTTCCAGGATCCGCTCGATTTCCTGCACGATCACGGGGGCCAGACCTTCATAAGGCTCATCCAGCAGCAGCAGCTTGACGTCCCGCGCCAGGGCGCGCGCGACCGCGAGCATCTGCTGCTCACCGCCGGACAGGGTGACACCCTCCTGCTTGCGCCTCTCGGCCAGGCGCGGAAAGTGCTCGTAGAGACGTTCGATCGACCAGCCCTTGGGCTCCGCGATCTGGGCGAGCTGCAGGTTTTCTTCGACGGTCAGGCCGGGGATGATGCGCCGGTCTTCCGGGACCAACCCCACACCGAACTGCGATGCCTGAAAATCGCTCATCTCGTGGAGCGGCTTATGATCCAGCCAGATCTCGCCGTGGGTCAGTTGCGGATCCGACATACGCGCAATGGTCCGCAGGGTCGAGGTCTTGCCCGCGCCGTTCCGGCCCAAAAGGGCGACGATCTCGCCTTCCCGGATATCAAAGCTGACCCCCTGAACGATATAGCTCTCGCCGTAATAGCTGTGAATGTCCCAGCAGGAAAAGAAGGCCGGCCCCTTGTTCTTTTCCGGAGCGGCGGTTGCCCGTGGCGCGTTATCCTGCGGCCCATTACTCTGCAACGCTGGAGTCTCGGTCATGCTCATAGGTGCGCCCCTCCCAAGTAGGCTTCCTGGACCCGCGGGTCGCCCTTGATCTCCTCCGGCGCGCCCTCGGCGATCACCGTGCCCTGCGCCAAAACGCTGATCTTGCTGGCCAGCGAGAACACCACATGCATGTCGTGTTCGATCACGATCTTGGTGATTCCGCGTTCCCCGATCCGTTTGAGCAGATCGATGGTGTTGTTGGTGTCGGCGCGCGACATACCGGCGGTCGGTTCGTCGAGCAGCAGCAACTTGGGTTCCTGAACCAGGCACATGGCCAGCTCAAGACGGCGCTTGTCACCACGCGACAGGCTGTTTGCATGCATCTCCTGCTTTTCCACCAGCCCGACATCCTCGAGGATATGCTCTGCCTTCTCGCGGATTTCCGCTGCTTGATCGACCCGCCCCCAGGCATTGACGGTATAGGCGCCGTCGCGCTTGGCCAGAGTCGGGATCATGACGTTTTCGATCAGCGAGAGATCGCCGAAAATCTCCGGCGTCTGGAACACCCGGGCGACACCGGCCTGATTGATCTCGTGCGGCGCAATGCCCAAGAGCGACGTGCCGTTGAACATCACCGAACCGGTGTCCGGCTTCAAACGCCCGACGAAGCAGTTCAGCAGGGTCGACTTACCGGCGCCGTTGGGGCCGATGATGGCGTGCACGGCGCCTTCTTCCACATCGAGATTGACGTTGTGCAACGCCTTCAAGCCCCCGAAGCTCTTGTTGACGTCCTGGACCTGGAGGATTCCCATGATCTGCTCCTCCTATTCAGCGATTTGCGGTTGATGGGCTTCGGAAGTCTTCTTTTGCCGCTTTCTTCCGACAAAGTCGCGGATCCTCTGTGCGCCCTCGACCAGCCCGCCGGGCAGGTAGATCACGATGATCATGAAGAGAATGCCGAGCGTCAGGTGCCAGCCCTCGCCGACGAAGAGACCGACAACGGAGACCACGACCTCCTGCAGCCCTTCGGGCAGGAAGCTGAAGATATTGTTCAGAAGCGTTTCGTTGAAGGCGGAAAAAATGTTTTCGAAGTACTTGATGATCACGGCGCCCAGCATCGGACCCAGCAGGGTGCCGACCCCACCCAGGATCGTCATGAGCACCACCTCGCCCGACGCCGTCCACTGCATGCGTTCGGCCCCGGCGAGCGGATCGGTCACCGCCAGCAATGAGCCGGCAAGACCGGCATACATGCCCGAGATCACGAAGGCGGTCAGGGCGTAGGGCCGAGTGTTCAGGCCCGTATAGCTCATGCGGTTCTGGTTGGATTTGATCGCCTTGAGCATCATCCCGAAGGGTGAACGGGTGATCCGAAGCGAGATGTAAAACCCGATAATCAAGAGCACGGCGCAGAAATAGAACCCGCTGTAGCCGCTCATGGGAATGCCGAAGAAGTTGGTCGAGGGAATGCCGGCGCCCGCTTCGACGAAGAGCCCGTCGATCACCCGCGGATCGCTCTTGGCCAGTTGCAACCCGGTTTCACCGTTCGTAATCGGCGTGAGCACGGAGTAGGCCAGGTTATAGGACATCTGGGCGAAAGCGAGCGTCAGGATCGAGAAATAAATGCCCGAACGGCGTAGCGAGATGAAGCCGATCAGGAAGGAAAAGGCGCCCGCCACGATGACGGCGAAAATCACCGCCGGTACGACATTCATGCTCAGCAGTTTAAAGGACCAGACCGCCGTGTAGGACCCGACGCCCAGAAAGGCCGCATGCCCGAAGGAAAGGTATCCGGTCAGCCCGAAGAGGATGTTGAAGCCGATGGCGAAGATTCCGAAGATCGCGAACTTCTGCATCAGATCGGGGTAGCTCGCGCCGATCGGCATCAGCCAGATCGGCATGGTCAGGATGGCGAGCGCGAAGAGGCCCATCATCATGTTGTCGCTGCGTAATGTGATCTTGTTCGTCATGGCTCAGGACTCCATCACGCCCTTGCGGCCCAGGAGGCCGCGGGGACGGACCAGAAGGATCACTACGGCGACGAGATAGATAATGATCTGATCGATGCCGGGTAGGATGCTTTTGACTTCGTTCATGGATGCAAAGGATTGCAGGATGCCGAGCAGGAAGCCCGCGGCAACCGCACCGCCCAGGGAGCCCATGCCCCCGACCACGACCACGACGAAGGAGAGAACCAGGAAGTCCATCCCCATGTGGTAATCGGGCGGCAGGATCGGCGTGTACATGACACCCGCGAGGCCCGCGACGACAGCCGCCAGACCGAAGACGATCGAAAAACGGCGCTGGATATCGATGCCCAGCAGGCCAACCGTCTCACGGTCCTGCATGCCGGCACGCACCACCATGCCGAAGGTCGTAAACTGCAGGAAGGAAAAGACCGCCGCAATCACCACGCCGGCAAAAGCCAGATAGATCAGCCGCCACCAGGGATAGACCACCGTGCTGCCCAGTCCGAGCCATTCGCCGATGTTGGCGCTGCCGGCCACGGCCTCTGGCGCGGGCGTCGGGATCGGATTGGCGCCGAAATTCGCCTTCACCAGCTCCTGCAGAACGATCGCCAAACCAAAGGTGACCAGGATCTGCTCCGCATGGGTGCGTTTGTAGAAACGCTGGATCAGGCCGCGCTCCATGACCAGGCCGATCAGCAGCATGATCGGTATCGCCACCAGGATCGAGATCGGCACCGAGTAATCGATGATCGCCGCTCCGGTTTCGCCGAACCAGGTCTCCAAATAGGGAACTTCCTTATAGGCCTCGAAGAACGTGATGCTCTCGTCCTTCACCTTGACCGAGATCGTCAGAATTTTCTGAACCGTCACCGCACAGAAAGCACCCAGCATAAAGAGGGCGCCGTGCGCGAAATTCACCACCCCCAGGGTGCCGAAAATCAGGGTCAGACCAAGAGCGATCAGCGCGTAGGCGCCGCCTTTGTCCAGACCGTTCAGAAGTTGGAGCGCAAATGTGTCCATGACCGTCCACCTGAAGAACGTAGCGATTCTATGTTAGGGCGATAAAAGCGGATCTACCGCACGAAACTCAGAGTCCCGTCGCGCGGAGCCTCCGGTTCGAGACCACTTCCGCGGGAGTATCGCGGCTCCCGGGAAACTGCCCCTCTGGTCTGACGGGTGATCCCGTGGAGGATATCTCACCTTCCACGGGACAACCGTTACAGACTGCCTCTTCGGAATTAGACCTCGTAGGGGCCCAACTCGCCGCCGAAGATGCCGGCATCGTACTCGACCTGGCTGCGCGGAACCTCCTGCACCACTTCGAGAAGATCGAACTGGCTGGTCGGGTTCTCGTTGCCCTTCACGACCAGCACGTCCTTGAAGCACTGGTGATCTTCGGCGCGATACAGCGTCTTGCCGTTGCCCATGCCGTCGAACTCGAAGCCTTCCAGCGCCTTGATGACTTCGGGCGGATAGAAGGTGCCGGCCATCTGGCAGGCGTTGGCATAGAGCAGGGTCTGAACGTAGCAGGTGTGCGCGGCCTGCGACGGCGGGAAGCCGTATTCCTGACCGAAGGACTTGACGAAGGCCTGGGAGCCCGCGTCCTGCAGCGACCAGTTCCAGTTGGTGGTGCCGAAGATGCCCTTGATGTTCTCGCCGGCACCCTGTGCCATCAGACGGGAATAGAGCGGCACGACGATCTGGAAGTCCTTGCCGTTGACCTGCTTGTCGCGCAGACCGAACTGAACCGCCTGGGTCAGGGAGTTGATCATGTCCTTGCCGTAGTGGTTCAGGATCAGCACGTCGGCGCCGGAGTTGAGGACCGGCGTAATGTACTGCGAGAAGTCACCGGCGCCCAGCGGGGTCTTGACCGCGTTGGCGGTCTGCCAGCCGAGGCCTTCGGTGGTGTTCTTGATCGACTCTTCCTGGGTCCAGCCCCAGGTGTAGTCGGCGGTCAGGTGATAGGCACGGCGTTCCTTGCCCATCTCCGCTTCCAGCACCGGCCCCAGCGCGGCACCCGACATGTAGGCATTGAAGAAGTGACGGAAACCATAGCGCCGCTTGTCCTTGCCCGTCGTGTCGTTGGAGTGCGTCAGGCCGTTCATGAAGACGACACCCATCTCCTGCGCCAGCGACTGCTGCGCGATGGCCACGCCCGAGGAGGAACCGCCGGAGTACATGATGACGCCGTCTTTTTCGATCATACGCTTGGCCGAGGCGCGCGCGGCGTCGGACTTGGTCTGCGTATCACCGGTCACGTAAACGACTTTCTTGCCCAGGACACCGTCGCCCTTGAGCGCGAGAGGCTGCATGGTGTTGAGCAGACCGCCGTCGCCCTCGCCGTTGATGTGCTTGACCGCAAGCTGGTAAGCGCGCAGTTCGTCAGCGCCTTCATCGGCGTAGGCACCGGTCTGCGGTACGTTGAAACCGAAGGTGACCGTACCGCCGTCGCCGGGATTGTTCCGGAAATCCTGCGCGAAGACATTGCGCATGAAGAACGTCGGGGCTGCCAGGCCTGCGGCCAGCGCCGTCCCGCCCTTAAGCACGCCGCGCCGACTCACACCTCTTTTGATCTCGTCCATAAGTGACCTCCCATAGTCGTCTCGTTTTTGACGTTGATTGTTGTGACGCTGAACGAAGCCATTCAGCGCTCGTCAGCCGATGCACTTGTGGCATCTGTGGAACATCATGGGTTACTTAAGTCAAAGCGACAATAATATATTGATACTATTGAATTTTTTTGTAAAAATTCGTAGTATTCGTATGCAAGATTTGTAAATTCTTTATCTTGCGCTGCACAAATATTAAAGAATTGAGGCTGTTAGAGAATGGCACGGGCCCCGATCGGACTGAAATTACGCGAACGCCGCAAGTCTCTGGGCGTCACACAGACCGCTCTTGCGGCAAAGGTGGGCGTCTCCCCCTCTTACCTTAACTTGATTGAAAGCGAAAAGAGGAACATCGGCGGTAGTCTTCTGATGCGCATTGCCGATGAACTCGATATCCGGATGGAAGAACTGGACGGCGCCGCCGACCGGCGCCTGATCGACGATCTGGGTGAGATTGCGGCATCGCCGACCTTTCAAAACCTTAAAGTGTCCCCGCAAAGTGCGGGTGAGCTGGTCGGCCGTCACCCGGACTGGGCGCGGGCGCTGACGGTGCTCTACCGGACCTACATGGACCGTGACCAGACGGTGATCGCCCTCGCGGACCGGCTAAATCAGGACCCCTTCCTCTCTGCCGCCGTGCACCGCATGCTGACCAACGTGGCCTCCATCCGCTCGGCCTCGGAAATCCTGGAGTCCGTTTCCGATATCGAGCCGGACCAGCGCGAACGCTTTCACAACATCCTGCTCACGGAAAGCGATCAGCTCTCCAGCGTCGCGGAGGGCCTGGCCGCCTTTTTCGACAAGGGGGTTGCACCGACCCGCTCGATCTCGCCCAACGAAGAGATCGATGATTTTTTACAGGAGCATCAGAACCACTTTCCCGAGCTGGAGATCGCCGCCGAGGCCCTGGCGAGCAGCCTGAACCTGAAGGAACAAGGCGTCACCACCGCCCTCTCCGAGATGATCGAACAACGCTACGGCCTCTCGATCACCTATGCCGCCCCGGAATCTGCGCAGAGATCTAAAGCAAGGTTTAAAGCGGGGTCGAAAGCGGAGTCCAAACCCGTTTCAGCCCCCAGATTGAAGCCCGGCGCGAAGACCGGATCTCATCAGATAGAGAACAACGGCACGGTTCAGGACAAGAGAATGGTTCTGGCCGAGGCCCTGCCCGGCCCGACACGCCGTTTTCTGCTCGCACGCACCGCCGCGGAACTGGCCCTCGCAGAGCCGATCAGCGGCATCATCGAACAGAGCAGCACTCTCACCAGCGCCGAAGCCCGGCGCCGGGCAACGGGCGCTCTGGCCTCCTACTGTGCGTCCGCAATGCTCCTGCCCTACGACCGCTTCCTGGAACAGGCGGTCAAGCTCCGCTACGACATCGAACGCCTGCGCCACAGCTTCGATGTCAGCCTGGAGCAGATCTGCCATCGCCTCGTCACTCTGCGCAAACCCGGTGCCGAGGGCATCCCCTTCGCCTTCATGCGCGTGGATCCTTCCGGCTACGTCTCGAAACGCTATGCCCTGCCCGGGCTGCCGATCCCGCGTTACGGCGGCGCCTGCCCGCTCTGGCCGGTCTATCGGGCGTTCCAGACACCCGGCATGGTCAATTGCAGTTTGGCGGCCTTTCCCAACAACGACCGTTTTCTCTTCGTCGCCTGCGCCGTGGAGAAAGGCGCCAGCGCCTATGGGCAACACCGGCCTTTGCTCTCCATCATGCTGGCCTGCGAGGCCCTCTATGCGGATCAGACCGTCTACGGCGATACCCTGAGCGCCGCCACCCGGGATCAGGCCCTTGCCGTCGGTCCGACCTGCCGCCTCTGCACCCGTGAAGACTGCGCCCACCGCCAGGAGGATCTGATCGTCGCAACTTGAGGCAAAATCAAGCCGTTCAACTTGGTCATCAGGACTCCCAGTCGGGGGTGACGCGCCGGGCGGCCGCCTGATGTTGTCCTTCGGGCAGAAGATCATCTGCAACTGACATCTGATCATAGACGCGGCGGTGAATGAGCCAACGCCCGTTTTGTCTCACAAGCTGATCCCGTACGACGCCATGTCCGATGGGCCGCGGCAGTGATGCAACCGGTTCAGCATCAATCGCATGAACCTGCATCACGATGATGTAGTGAATCGCTTCCGCGGTATCCGGTCCCGTGCCGATCGCGGTGATGTTGACCGCCTGATGGCGGATACCGTCGAACAGAGCCGGATTGTCTCTCAAGAGCGCCGCCAGGCCATCTCGTCCCTCCGTGGCGCCGAAAATCGCGTGTTCCTGCCTGAAATCCTCCGTCACGATGGACGCCAGATGCGATTCGGCGCGCGTGTCCTCGACCAGGTAGTTGCGGGCAATCAGTTCATGGATGGCGAGGCGATCCTCTCCTGCCAGAGCCGTTTCATCATTCGGACTCAGAAACACGCCAGGGCTGATTGTACGAGTTGTTGAATGTTCGGCAGTCATGGCTTTTTCTCCCAAGTACGTTTTGATGTCGTGTTATAGCCCGGCCTTCACCTGGCTTCTGTCCGCCGGAATTCGGCGACACTCTCTTCAAGCTCTTTCGCTGTCAGCAGGACGTTCCAGATCGGACTCGGCGGGTCGAGCGGGCGGGAGTCGGCAAGCGACCCCAGATCAACGGGCACCAGCCCGGCGTCGCGGATTAGCTGGGCCACAATCTCACGGTCGCTTTCGTGGTCAGCAGCCAAGGTCATGGCAATCGTCGGATCGTCTACCCTCGCGTAGCGTTCGACGTGGCCGGTCCAAAGTGTCGTAAATCCCTTTGCAACGCGTGCTTCGGGCAACATCTTCGCCATCACTAAACCGGCGATCTCATTGTCGCCGATCACGCGCTCCGTGCCGCCGCTTTCCTTGAGGCGCAGCGGATTGGTCGCATCGATGATCAGTTTGCCGTGTACGTGAGGCCGCATCGCCCCTACAGCTTCGTCAATCGTAGTGTAGTTGACGGCAAGAAGGACAACATCGCCAAATTGAGTGGCCTGCGCAGGAGTCCCGGCCTGAACTTCCGCACCGATCTCCCGGACCATGGCGGTTAGCTTGCCGGGATGCCTCGAGCTGAGCAGGATTTCATGTCCGGCTTTGTTCCAGAGTCTCGCGTAGAGTTGTCCGATCGCGCCGGCGCCGACAATTCCAATTTTCATGACTGATTTCCTTGTTGGCGGTGAAGTCTTGTATGACTCATGATGGGGGCGCCATAGTGGTTGAAAAACCACCGCGCCTGAGGTTCTGAATTGAAAATGTGTCATGAATAACATGCCTCCTTTGTCCGGTGTCGCCGCATTTATACAGGTTGCGGAAACCGGCGCTTTTAACGAAGCATCCCGGCGCCTGAAGCTCTCCCCCTCGGCGGCTTCGAAGGCCGTAACGCGGCTGGAAGACCATCTGGGGGTCAAACTGCTGCACCGTACAACCCGCAGCTTAGGCCTGACACCCGAAGGCGAGCGCTATTTAGAAGGGGCGAAACGGCTGTTGTCGGATATGGCCGCTCTCGGCAACGAGGTTTCCAATACACCGGCCGAACCGTCCGGGCGGCTTACGGTCAGCGTGCCAGCGGCGCTCGGACGAATGTGGCTGGTGGACACACTGTCTGGCTTTCGCGATGCATGGCCCAAGGTCGAAATAGAGCTCTCGTTAGACGACCGGGTCGTCAATCTTGCGGGTGACGCCGTGGACGTCGTTATCAGGGCCGGTAACCTGGATGACAGCGTCAGCCTCGTCACACGCCGCCTCTTCACCGATCCTCTCATTGTTTGCGCAACGCCGAACTATTGGAACTACAAGGGCAGGCCTCACACGCCAGCAGATCTGACCCATCATCATTGCCTGAACTTTCGGAACCGTCGCACCGGGCGCGCGATGCCCTGGCACTTCGATATCGGGGGATCAGTGAAATCTCAGGTGTTTGAAGGACAATTGACGATTGATGATGGGGAGGCTGTCGGCAGAGCCGCAAAATCGGGCCTGGGCGTGAGTCAAATGCCGGGTTTCATGGCGATGGAAGCCTTGCGCAGGGGCGATCTGGAAGAGGTCTTACGGGACTTCAGGCCGCCTGAGGTTCCCTTTACGGCGCTTTACCTCGATAGACGTCTGGTTTCACCAAGAATCCGTGCTTTCGTCGACTTTCTCAGCCACTTGAAACCCTTCTCCGACAACGAGATTTAGAAAGACCAAGTTCTATCCAGGTGTTGCTCAGGCCAACTCACGCTCGACAATACCGGTCAGGCAGCCGACGGCGCCGGCGGCTTTGCGGAGTTCGAACATGGGTGTTTCGATCACCTCGATGCCCAGTCCGTCGTACCACTTTCGTGTGAGATCGTTGCCCCCGGGCATGAGGATTTTTCCCGGCGCGAGGGTTACGAAATTCATGGCGCGGTTGGCCTGCGCGGCGTCCTCGTCCGGCAGGAACGCGACCCGGAAGCCCTTTTCGCGCAGCAGCATCACCGCGGCATGGGGTGTGCGCCGGGGCCAGGCGATCGCCAGGTCGCGGTCGGCAATCCGCAGCATACCCATCAGGTGCATGGTTCCGAAGGGCATATCGACGACGGTCAGAGTGATGCCGAGCTCGGCGCAGAGCTGCGCAATCTGCTCAATCGCCGCCTGGTTCGTGCGCAGTCCCCGGCCAATGAGCGCGGTCCCTGCGTCGAGCCAAAGGAGGTCCGCACCCTCGAACGTCGCGGTTCCGGTTAAGGTCCGCAGGATCGGCACATGGGCTGCGGCCAGCGCCTGCGCCGTCGCGACCTCCTCACCGGCCCGCACGGTCGAGGCCGGCCGGGCCAGAATCGCACCCTGCGGGGTCATTACGAAAAGGTCCGCGCAGAACATCCGGTTCGGCGTGGGAGCGTCGACCGCCGGCGTGGTCAGAACTTCGACACCGGCACTTCTGTACGCCGCCGCGAGCTGATCATGCTCCTCCTGCGCCCGCCCCAGATCGAGGGCCTCCAACTGCTGCGCCGCATTGAAGTCATTGACCGCAATCTCAGCGCCGGGCCTGCACAAGAGCACCGTGCGAAGCTGCCGCCACTCGCTGTCGATCCCGCCCCGCCAGAGCGAACCGATCTCCTGCGCGTGGCTTGCGGTCCGCTGCGACCAGCCGGAACCGCCATAAGCGGCGCTGCTAAAGGTGGATGCGTCAGCCAAAGTTCTGCTCCCGGGTTCGATCAAAGGTGCAGGGCCTATACGCCCCTGTTTGTCCTTTACCGCGTGACCGGGCCGCTGTGGAGTCATTTCAAATGAACGCTATTGAACCCCGTAGGGGCTGCCGTCCTCCGGCACCGCGCGATGGGAAAGGGATCAGAGACCGAACATATCGGCCCAGTTTTGCATGCTCATGCTCTTGCTGTAGTCGGCCTGCATATCGGGATCCAGAACCTCGACCAGCAGGCGGTTCTCGACCCAGACTTCCACGCATTCATAGGGCCCGCGGTTGCAGATGCGGGTCAACCAGCCGGCACTCTCCGCCAGATCCATGATCTTTCGGCGCGCGTGCGGCGAAGTGATCGCGGCATGAACGAAGCTCTTTGTGTTGTCCGGCGCCCCAACACTGCAGGCAATCGTTTCATCGCCCGGATGGATACGATGCGTCAGCGGGTAGACCTCGATTGCGGAACCGTCGTCAGCCTCTGAAAACGCGATCCAACTCTCCGGAAAGGGCGGAAACGGCATCGCCTCCCCGCCCATGATCCCGGCGAGCACCCCGGAGGCCATTTTTGGGTCGCGTGCCGATATGGAAAGGTGCAGGAGTCCCATGTGCCCTCCTCAGATTGAGAGCTTACAAATTACGATGGCCTTGATCGGGAGTCGATGCAGAGAGGTGTTTCTATTGTATGCCCGACGCAATAGACTGAGAAAAAGGCCGCAAAGGCCTGCGAGACACAGGGAATCCGAGGAAATGCCGTGGCCACCAAGGTATTGATAGCCGAAGACGAAAAGAACATCGTCGAATCACTGAGCTTTATTCTGAAACGCGAAGGCTATGAGGTTTCTGCGATTTTCGACGGCGGTCAGGTGATCGACGCGGTGACCGCAAACCCGCCGGATATTGTGATACTTGACGTCATGCTGCCCCAGACCAACGGCTTCGAGATCCTGAAACAACTGCGCGGGACACCGCAAATTGCCGGCCTTCCGGTGATCGTCATCACCGCCAAGGGCCAGGCCCAGGACCGCGCCACCGCCGCCAATCTCGGCGCCGACGTCTTTATGAGCAAACCCTTCTCAAACAAGGACATCGTCGCCGAGGTCAAGCGCCTGACCGCGTCGGCCTAAACAGCGTCACGCGGGCAGAATTCCCTGCCCCATTTCACGGTCCTTCTTACGGTCCTGGTCGATCAGATCGCGAATGGCCGGACGGGACAGCGCGCGCCGGCGATAGCTCTCTAGATTCGGATAGATGCCATGATCGAGCTGCGCTTTGCCTGACAACACAAAAAACCAGGTCAGATAGGCGTCGGCAGCAGTGAAACGCTCACCCAGCAGGTAATTTCGATCCGCCAGATGCTGTTCCAAAGTCTTGAAGCGCAGCGGTGCAAGCCGCCGCACGCGATCTTTCACCTCATCGGTGGCCTCCTGATAAAACAGCACCCGGAACAACCCCTTGTGCAGCTCGGTCGCGCAAAATGCGATCCAGCGGAGCAATTGAAAGTAGTCGGGGTCGTCCGGATCGACACGGAAATCCGCGTTACCGGATTGCGATTGAATCCACAGCAGGACAGTCGAGGTTTCCGTTAGGAGACTGCCATCCCCAAGCTGCAGGGCCGCGACCTGTCCCAAGGGATTGACATCAAAGAGCGAGCCTCCGGTTTCGAGTTCTTTGGTGCGAAGGTTCAGATAAGAGATGTCCAGCTGTACGTCCCCCTCGCCCGCGGCGAATCGCGCCGCCAATGAGCAGGTGAGCGGGGCATGAAAGAGAGTGGTCATGAAGCTGCTCTGCTCTCAGCGGATCAGACGATCAGAACGAAAGTCGTCAATGGAGTCTGTTGGCGAGACGAGTGACCCCAACGAGCTTTTGAGGCAGGCCCTCACTCCACCTCCCAGGTTCCGCCGTCATGCAGCAGACTGCTGAGCTCGTCCCGCGAGAGCGTGGTGAAGTGATTGCGGGCTTCCTGATCCGAGCCGTAGTCGTTCACCGGATCGCAGTAGAGCACACCGAGCGCCGTCGGCAGATCGCCGCCTTCCATAGAAGAAAGCGCGCAGGCCAGCGCCCAGTTGGTTTCGTCGTGGACCGTGGCCAGCGATGCAGGATCGCCGCCCGCTTCGGTCAATTCCATGCGGCCGCTTCGGCTGTCAAAAACCAGCCCCTTGTCCCGCTCCTTACCGAAGACCAATGGCTCACCATGCGCAACGCGGACCGTCTTTTCGAAGGATTCCGCCTTGGTGGCCATCCCGGCCCAGACGGCATCGTTGTAAACAATGCAGTTCTGGAAGATCTCGACCAGGGACGCCCCCTTGTGCGCCTGCGCGCGGGTCAGAACCTCCGGCAGGTGATCCAGCAAAGTATCCGCCGAGCGGGCCACGAAGCGTGCCCCCGCGCCAAGGGCCATCAGGGCCGCATTGACCGGCCGGTCAACCGAACCGCCCGGGGTTGAGGGCGAGCGGGTGCCGACCGAGGAGGTCGGCGAGTACTGCCCTTTGGTCAAACCATAGATCGCGTTGTTCAGCAGCAGCAGATTGAGATCCATGTTCCGGCGCAGGGCGTGCAGCAGATGATTGCCGCCGATGGAGAGAAAGTCGCCGTCGCCGCCGACCACCCAGACGTCCAGCTCCGGATTGGCCAGCTTCACCCCGGTCGCCACCGCCGGCGCGCGGCCATGGATGGTATGGAAACCGTAGCTGTCCACGTAGTAGGGGAAACGCGCCGCGCAGCCGATGCCGGAGATAAAGACCACTTCGTGGGGCGGGCGGCCGATCTTAGCCAGCGTCGTGCGCACGGATTTCAGGATCGCGTAGTCGCCGCAGCCCGGACACCAGCGCACTTCCTGATCGGTGGTGAAGTCTTTCGCGGTCAAAACCTGGTTCATGACGCGCCTCCCTCGGCTTTTTGCAAGGTCGCTCTGAGCGCCGTCTTGACGGTTGCGACCTTGAAGGGTTTCCCGGTCATCTGATTGACGCCTTCCGCCGGAATCAGGAACTCGGAACGCAGCAGCCGGCAGAGCTGGCCGCCGTTCATCTCGGCCACCAGCACATGATCGAAACCGCGCAGCAGGTCCTCCAGTCCGGGCGCCAGGGGCGAGATATGACGCAGGTGAATATGCGCGACCTCCAGGCCCTCGGAGAGCAGTTCCTTCACCGCCGCGTTCAGCGCGCCATAGGTGGAGCCCCAGCCGACGATGGCCACGCGCCCGCGCTCCACGCCGCGCTCGACCTTCACCGGCGGCAGGATATCGGCAATCCGGGCGATCTTTTCGGCCCGCAGATCGGTCATGGTCTGGTGGTTATCGGGATCGTAGGAAATATGGCCGCTGCCGTCGGCCTTCTCGATGCCGCCGATCCGGTGCTGCAGCTCCGGTGTGCCCGGGCGGACCCAGGGCCGGGCGAGGGTTTTTTCGTCGCGCTGGAAGGGCTGGAAGTTTTCCGGATCGTCGCGGTAGTGCGGGGCAATCTCCGGCAACTCCGCCACATCGGGAATCCGCCAGGGTTCTGCGGCGTTGGCGATGTAGCCGTCCGCCAGCACCATAACAGGCGTCATGTAGCGGATCGCGATCGTGGCTGCGTCGATCATGGTCTGGAAGCATTCCGCCGGGGTCGCCGGCGCCAGCACGGCGATCGGAGCCTCGCCGTGACGTCCGTAAAGCGCCATGGAGAGATCCGCCTGTTCCGCCTTGGTCGGCATGCCGGTCGACGGCCCCGCGCGCTGCACATTGACCACCACCAGCGGCAGCTCCGTGGCCACCGCCAGGCTCAGGGCTTCGGATTTCAGTGCAATGCCCGGGCCCGAAGACCCGGTCACGCCGAGCGCGCCACCGTAAGAGGCGCCGATGGCCGCCGTGGCCGCCGCGATCTCGTCTTCCGCCTGGAAAGTCACGATCCCCTTGCTGCGCAGGGCCGCCAGCGCGTGCAACAGGCCGGAGGCCGGGGTAATGGGATAGGAGCAGTAGGCGAGCTTGATACCGGCGCAGCAGGCCGCCGCCGCCAGGCCCTTGGCCATGGCGTCGATGCCGGTGATGCTGCGGTAGGTGCCGGGCTCGAAGCTGGCTTCCAGCGGATGACCGATCACGTCGCGGCCGATCTCCATGGTCTCGCCGAAAGCATGACCCGCGTTGAGCGCCGCGAGGTTGGCGGCGGCCACCTCAGGGATCTTGGCGAACTTCTCCGCAATCCACTCCTGGGTCGCCGCGCGCTTGCGCCCGAACATCCAGAAGGTCAGTCCCAGCGCCCAGAAGTTCTTGGCGCGGTCGGCGACCTTCTTGCTGGCGCCGGTATCCGCCACCGCCTCGCCGCAGCGCCGCGCAATGTCGATCTTGAGCAGCTGGTAGGTCACGAGGGTATCGTCTTCCAGAGGGCTGACGTCATAGCCGGCCTTGGCCAGGTTACGCTTGGTGAAAGCCCCCTCGTCCAGGATCACCAGACCGCCGTCGCGCAGATCCGCCAGATTGGTTTTCAGCGCCGCCGGATTGAAGGCGATCAGCACGTCGACCGTATCGCCCGGGGTGAGAACCTTCGGACCGCCAAACTGGATCTGGAAGGCCGAAACGCCGAAGGTCGTGCCGACCGGCGCGCGAATTTCCGCCGGAAAATCCGGAAAGGTGATGAGATCATGGCCACTGAGGGCGGCGGATTTTGCGAACTCCGCGCCCAGAACCTGGACACCGTCGCCGGAATCTCCGGCGAAACGTACGACAACCCGCTCTGGGGCCGTCTGATCGCCCGTCTTCCGGTCATCCTGCAAAGCTGCGGCCTGACTACCCACGGGCCAGCCTCCTCATCACATCGTTCAACAGCATGTCTTCCACCTCAAAAACCACTCGGCGACGGCACGGCATCCGCAGGCTTAGGGCACACGCGCGCCGCTGTCTTTGATCCAAAGCAAGGAAACTTCCGCGGATCAAACCGGACCGTCCGGACGGAACAGCCTAGGCCTATCCCGCTGCGCAGGCAATCCAATGAAGGCACAGAAACGACCAACCTGGATTGAGTGCTGTTCTCGCTAGTATACTAACGAGATAAAATCGGTCATTCAATTGAATAAATGGCTATTTTTATGACTTTTTTGAATGTAAGTCAGGAAATTTTTTGTGCACAAAAATCACGCCACATGGAATTCGCGGCAATAAATTGCATGAAACGGCGTCAATCACTCTAAAGTGAGGGACCCAAGGGCTGATGGATTACAGTTTCGAGGCCGACAATGACCGTCAAACGCATCGTCTCCAACGTCGCGGCCAAGGACGTCACGGCCGCGCGCGCTTTCTACGAAGATCTTCTGGGGCTAGAGGTTCTCATGGACCTCGGCTGGATCGTGACCTTCGGGTCCGATCAAAGCGCGCCGGTCCAGATCAGTGTCGCCAGCGAAGGCGGGTCGGGAACCGAAGTGCCGGATATCTCGATCGAGGTCGACGACGTCGACGAGGTCTACGCCCGCGCCAAAGCAACCGGGCTGGATATCCCCTATGATCTGACCGACGAACCCTGGAATGTCCGCCGCTTTTATGTCCGCGACCCCTTCGGCAAACTGATCAACATTCTGGCGCATGCAGACTAAACTCCGGCCATGGTTAGCATCGGCGGCATCAAGTGCCGTAAAGTTTGCGCAGCAAACGGATCAGGGTCGTGCGCTCCCGGATGTTCAAGGGCTTGAGCGTCTCTTTGGAGATCTGAAGACCCAGAGGAATCGCAGCACGGATCGCCTCCTCGCCTTTCTCTGTCAGTTCCACGAAGTGTTTGCGCCCGTCATCGGGATCGGGCCGGGTCCGGATCAGGCCACGCGCTGAAAGCCGGTCGACGACGCCTTTGATGGTCGCCACATCCATGGCGGTCTGGCGCCCGAGCTCGTTCTGCGGCAGGGCCCCTTTTTCGTGCAGTTTGGCCAGCACCGCAAAGCGCGTCGGCGTCAGATCCTCGGGCATGAGGTTGGCAAAGACACCGCCGTGTTTTTGCGAGGCGACGCGCAGAATAAAGCCGATCTGCTCCTCCAGGAGGTAGTCCGGCAAATCGATTTCTTCGGCGTTTCCCTCAGTTCCGCTTTTCATCACGCCCCATGGCACTCAGCTATGTCAACTCAAGCGGTGTTACACCCTTTAGACGCCCCACCTCAAGGCCGCCGTATGCACCGGTGCATCCCAGTAGCCGAGCATCTCGTCATCCACCCTGGTCAGCGTGATCGAGCAGCCCGCCATATCGAGCGAGGTGCAGTAATCGCCGACCAGCGAGCGCGCAATTGTCAGGCCGCGTTCCTCGCAGAGCCTGCGCGCGGCATCATACACCAGGTACAGTTCCATCAGCGGCGTGCCGCCCATTCCGTTGACCAGCAGCAGCACCGGGTCGCCGGACCTGGGTCCGTCTTCCTTGCAGATCGCCTCGATCATCTCGGCGGCGAGCGCATCGGCCTCCATCAGCTTGACCCTGCGCCGACCGGGCTCGCCGTGAATACCCACGCCCATCTCCATCTCGTCCTCGGCCAGCTCGAACGTCGGCTTACCGGCGGCGGGCACGGTGCAGCTGGTCAGGGCCACGCCCATGGTGCCGCTGGCCGCATTGACCCGCTCTCCCAAGGCCCGGCAGGCCGCCAGATCCGCACCGGCCTCGGCGGCGGCGCCGACGATCTTCTCGACAATCACCGTCCCCGCGACCCCGCGCCGGCCCTGGGTAAAGAGCGAATCTTCCACAGCCACATCGTCATTGGTCAGAATCGTCGCCTGTTCGCCCTCATGCATCTCGCCATACATCTCTGCGGCCATTTCGAAGTTCATGACGTCGCCGGAGTAGTTCTTGACGATAAAGAGCACACCTGCGCCGGCATCGACGGCCTGCGCCGCTGCCAGCATCTGATCCGGCGTCGAGGAGGTGAAGACCTCGCCGGGACAGGCGGCATCCAGCATCCCACGTCCGACAAAGCCCGCGTGCAGAGGTTCATGCCCCGAGCCGCCGCCGGAAATCAGCGCGACCTTTCCCTTCGGCGTGCCGCCCGCGCGCTGAACGAACTTCGGGTCCCAGTGCACCGAGATGATATCGCTGTGCGCCGCGCCGAAACCGCGCAGGCTCTCGGTGAGAACATCATCGACGGAGTTGATCAGCTTTTTCATCTTTTCGTTTCCTCCCGTGTGAGCAGAGCTCAGCCGCCCTCGCGCGCCAGGGCAATCATCCTGGCGGCAAGTGCCTCAATGGCTTCGGCCAGACGTTCCTGTTTTGCTGGATCCTCGAAGTCCGGCAGTTCGATCATGACAATACGCTTGCCGGAGACCTCTTCGGATTCCAGCGCCGCCGCCTGATTGGGGTGCGCGATCCGGTAGGCGTCCAGAAAGACGCCCCGTTCTTCCGGCGAAAAATGACAGATTTTGAAAATCGAGGCGACATGCGGGGCAGGCAGGGGAACCCGCAGCGCCGGATTGGTGATCTGCGAGACGAAGCTCTTATGGGTGCCCAGGGCCTTGGCGATGCGTTGGCGGGTGCCGGACGGCCGCCGGTCGATGAACTCCCGCAGGATCTGCTTGTAGGTCGCGACCGACTGGTCAGCGGCCGATTTTAATGCCGTGCCGTTCCGGTTGGCCGGTCTGGGACTCACGGACTTGGGATTGGTGGACTTGGGGTCAGTCATAACGGCGCACCGCGAGCTTGACCCGCCCCACCTGCGCAGGCGCGACCGAGAGCCGCCGCAACCCGCAGTCCAGCAGGTCGGGAATTGCATTGGGGTCCGAGGCCATGTCGCCGCAGAGACTGACCTCGACACCCATGCGCGCCGCTGCCTCGACCGTCCGCCGGATCAACTCCAGAACCGCCGGGTTTTTTGCGTCCGCCAGCCCGGTCACCGCCGCGTTATCCCGCGCGCAGGCTGTGGTGTATTGAATGAGGTCATTGGAGCCAATCGAGAAGAAATCCACCTTGAAACGCTCCGCGGCCAAAGCGGCGGCGGGAACCTCGACCATCATACCAAGCTGCGGGCGGGCATGCGCAACCCCCTGCGCCGCGAGTTCGGAGAGGGCGGCCTCCAGCAGCGCGCGCACTGCCTCGACTTCTTCGGGCACGGTGACCATGGGGATCATGATCTTTAAGGGGCCGAGCGACGCGGCCCGGGCCAGCGCGCGCAGCTGCAGCTTCATGACCTCCGGCTTCAGGAGTGACAGGCGGACACCGCGCAAACCCAGAAAGGGATTGCTCTCGTCATCGACCGTGACGCCGGGAATCGGCTTGTCACCGCCCGCATCGAGGGTGCGGATGATCACCGGACGTCCCGCGGCCCAGGTCATGAGATCGCGATAGACCTCGTACTGTTTCTGCTCGTCGGGCAGCGCGCCGTCGCTGAAAAGAAACTCCGTGCGCGTCAGACCGATGCCGTCACAGTTCGCGACCGGCACCTCGGCCAGGACCCGCGGATCGTCCGCGTTGATCAAAATCTCGATCCGCTCGCCCTGCGCCGTCACTGCCGCTTCGCCCAGCAGCGATTGCGCCGCCGCGTCGTCGGCGTCCCGGGCGCGCAGGCGCCGCCCGATCTCTTCCAGAGTCTCGGTTGTCGGCGCCAGGATCAGGCGCCCGCTTTCGGCATCGAGCACAGCCGGGCAGGCGGCCACCAGCGTCTCGGGCGCATCCTCAAGCCCGACCACCAGCGGAATGCCGCGCGCGCGGGCCAGAATGGCAACGTGACTGGTCGGGCTGCCGCCGCAGATCGCGACGCCCCGATAGAGGCTCCAGTCCAGCTCCAGAAAGCGCGAGGGCGTCAGGTCCCGGGCAATGATGATGTCTCCATCCAGCTTGACCTGTGCCGTCTCCTTACCGTGCAGCGCGGCGAGCACGCGCTCCTTGAGGTCCAGAAGATCGTCCGCGCGTGCCTTGAAATAGTCGTCCTCGCCTTCCCGGTATTCGGTGACCTCGCCGTCGATGATCCTGATCCAGGCCAGATCCGCAGGCTGCCCCGCCTCGACGGCGGCATAGACCGGGGCCAGCAGGTCTTCGTCTTCGAGCAGCGCGGTCTGGAACTCGAGAATCTCGGCACCCGTCTCATCCTGGGCCCCGGCCAGCGCCTCGAGCTGTTCCGTGGCGCGCGTGATGGCGCCCGCGAGTACGCTGCGTTCTTCCTCGGGCGAACCGGCTGTCCGTTGCAACTCCGCCGCGGAGGCAAGCCGCACGGCCCGGCCCACCACAAGGCCGTCGGACGCCGCGACCCCGCTCAGAATGCGCTCTCCTGAAGTCTCAATCATAGTTCTCGTTACGACTCAAAGTGGCTCTCATTCAGCATCGAAATCCCGCTCGATCAAGGCGACCAGAGCCTTCACGGCGTCGTCGGCCTGCGCGCCCTGCGCCCGCACGAAAAGAGTTTCGCCACTGCCGGCCTTCAGTTTCATCACCGCGTTGGGCGACTTGGCATTGACCCATTTGCCCTCTTCGCCCGTGCGGATCTCGACCGTGGCGTCATGGGTCTTGGCGAGCTTGGTCAGCTTGACCGCCGGACGGGCATGCAGTCCCGTGGGATCCTGGATCGTCGCCTCTCCTGTTGCTACCGTTTCATTCGCGTCGGCGCTCTCATCCGGGCCGGCAGTTTCGGCGGGCAGTTCGCTCATGACAGAAACTCCTCCGCGGTCGCGCGCACTTCGTCCAGACTGCCACCGCCCGCCGCCTCCGTGGCCGCCATCACCGCGCCTTCCACAATCGGCGCGTTGCAGATCACAATCTTCTTCTGACGCTCTTCGTCCATCATCTCAATGGCCATTTCGCTGTTGGTTTCCGCGCCGCCCAGATCGACCAGAACCGCCACGCCCTGCGCGCCGAAGACCGAATCGATCGCGTTGTGAATAGTGGCCACGTCGGTTCCCAGGCCGCCGTCGGCGTTGCCGCCGCAGTAGGCCACCTTAACTTCATCCCCGACCATTTCCCTGACCATATCCGCCGTGCCCTTGGCGACGTTGGGCGAGTGGGACACGATTACAATGCCAACAAAATTCGACATGGTCTTACTTACCTTCGATAACGTCACAAACAGCATGGATCAGCAGCGCAGAGGAGCGCGCGCCGGGGTCGAGATGTCCGATCGAGCGCTCGCCCAGAAAGGACGCCCGGCCCTTGGTCGCCTTCATATCCTTTGTCGAGGCCAGGCCCTCATCAGCGGTTTCGCGAAGCGCGCCGATATCCAACGCATCGGCGTCTTTCAAGGATGCGGCGACCGGCAACAGGACCTCCAGCATGGTCTTTTCGCCGCCCTGGGATTTGCCGCGCTTCATCACGGCCTCGACCCCCGCCTGAAAGGCGTTCGCGAAATCGCCGGGCGAAGCCGGTTCCGCGGGCATCGCCTTGCCCATGGCCATCAGCAGCGAGCCGTAGAGCGGCCCGGATGCTCCGCCGACCGACATCACCAGGGTCATACCGGCCTTTTCCAGCGCCTTGCCGCAGGGCAGCTCTGCGATGGTGTCCGCCGCCGCCGCGATGGCGTCAAAACCGCGCTTCATGTTGATCCCGTGATCGCCGTCGCCGATCGCCTGATCCAGATCGGTCAGCTCTTCCGCATGCGCCAGAATGACCGCGTGGGTCCGGCCGATCAGCGCCTTGATTGTCTCAGGTTCCATAAACCGCCTCCTCACGCGCGCTTGCCTTGACCGGATCGACGCGTTTGCCGTTTGTATCGAAAAACAGCGCCGCGCCCTCCCGCACGCCGATGGAAATCTCTGCGCCCTCTTCCAGGCTGGCGGCATCGCCGAGCAGGGCATGCAGGTGTTGTCCCGCCAGTTCAAGCAGAATCACCGTCTCGACGCCCAGGTGCTCAACATTCAGTACCTTTGCAACCCCGCCGCCGCTCTGGTCCAGAACGATGTCTTCGGGCCGGACCCCGAGGGTCGTGGCAGAGGGTGGAACCAACGGCAGCTCCAGCATGCCCACGGCCAGCAGATTGATCTGCGGACTGCCGAGCCGCTGCGCCACATAGACCGAATTAGGCGTCTCATAAACCTCACGCGGGTCACCGATCTGCACCAGTTCGCCTTGGTTGAGCACGCCGATCCGGTCCGCGAGGGTCATAGCCTCAAGCTGGTCATGGGTCACGTAGACAATTGTCGCACCCAGGTCCCGCTGAATACGCTTCAGCTCCACCCGCAGGTCCTCGCGCAGCTTGGCATCCAGCGAAGACAAAGGCTCGTCCATCAGAAAGACCGTGGGATTGCGCACCAGGGCCCGCCCGATGGCCACCCGCTGCATCTCCCCACCGGACAGCGCCGTGGCGCGGTTCTCCAGCTTGTGATCGATGCGCAGCAGTTCCGCGATCTCCCGCACCCTTGCCTTGATCTCCTCCGTGCTCAGAGTCTGGCCCGGTGCCTTCAGGGGAAAGGCCAGATTTTCGAAGACGCTATAGTGCGGATAGAGTGAGTACTGCTGGAACACGAAGGCCACATTGCGCGCGGAGGTCGGCGTCTCCGTAACGTCCATGCCGTCGATGAAAACCCGGCCCGCCTCCGGTTTTTCCAGGCCCGCAATCAGCCGCAGGGTCGTGGTCTTGCCCGCGCCGGTCGGCCCGAGCAGCACCACGAATTCGCCGTCGTGCACGGTCAGATCGAGATCCGCAACCGCCCGGGTCGCCCCGAAGCTTTTGGATATGGTCTGAAGCGTAATTTCAGCCACGCTGACCTCCCGCTTGCAGCGCGCTCGCAACCGCCCGGTCGGTCCGGGAATCGAAGACCACGATCTTCTCGGAGTCGAAGTCCAGGCCGATGGCCTCGCCGTCATTCACCCGCACAGTATTGGGCGCCCGCACCCGCAGGCGGCCGGAGTCCGTATCGACCGTAATCAGCTGCCGCGTGCCCATATATTCGACCGCGAAGACCCGCCCGCGCAGTGCGCCCTGATCGGAGATCCGAATATGTTCGGGCCGCGCCCCCAGGATCGCTTCGGACGAGGTCAGGTCCTCGTGCAGGCGGGGAATGGCGATGCGCGAGCCGCGCACCTGAACCGCCTCGCTGCCGGCCTCCAGACCACCTTCGCCCGCGATGAAGTTCATGGCCGGCGAGCCCACGAAGCCCGCCACGAAACGCGTCGCCGGGCGGGCGTAGACTTCCGAAGGCGGCCCGATCTGCAGCACCTCGGCATTGTTCATGATGCAGATGCGGTCGGCCATGGACATGGCCTCGATCTGATCGTGGGTCACATAGACCGTGGTCGCCTTGACCCGCAGGTGCAGCAGACGCAGTTCCTCGCACATCAGCTCGCGGAACTGGGCATCCAGCGCCCCCAGCGGCTCGTCCATCAGGAAGGCCTTGGCGCGGCGCACCACGGCCCGGCCCAGCGCCACCCGCTGCCGGTCGCCGCTCGACAGACCCCCGACCGGAGAGTCCAGCAGGTGATCGATCTGCAGCATGCGCGCGACCTCTTCCGTGCGTTCGCGAATCTCCTTGCGGGGCCGTCCCTCCATACGCAGGGGGAAGGAGATGTTCTTGCGCACGTTCATATGGGGATAGAGCGCGAAGAGCTGGAACACGAAGGCAATATCCCGCTCGCCGCCGCGCCGGTTGGTCACATCCTCGCCGTCCAGATAGATCCGGCCCGAGGTCGGCAGCTCCAGCCCGGCGATCATGCGCAGGGTCGTGGTCTTGCCGCAGCCGGAGGGACCCAGCATGACGAAGAACTCTCCGTCCTTCACCGTGAAGGAAGAGTCCCGCACGGCGGTAAAATCGCCGAAGGTCTTGTGCAGATTTTCAATTCTAATCTCGGCCACGTGCACCTACTCCGGAAAATGACTGACGATGACGAAGCCGACCGTGCCGGTCAGGATCACCGCGAAGGAATAGCTGAAGAGATCGATCGAGAAGGGCTGCATCAGCATGAAGATGCCCAGCGCGATGAGGAGGGTCGCGAAGTTCTCCCAGGGGCCTCGTTTGAAGAAGCGGCGCTTGAAGAAACGGGCCATCCCTTGTGATGCTTCACTCTCTTGCGTTTCGTGGCTCATTTGCGCACCGCTCCGAAGGTAATGCCCCGCAAAAGCTGATTGCGCAGCAACACGGTAAAAAAGACGATCGGCAGCAGGAAGAGCGTCGTTCCGGCGGCGACCGCGGGCCAGTCCAGGCCGCCCTCGCCTATTATGATCGGAATAAAGGGCGGCGCGGTCTGCGCGTTGCCGCTGGTCAGCAGCAGGGCGAAGGCATATTCGTTCCAGGCAAAGATCAGACAGAAGATCGCTGTCGCCGCGATGCCCGCGCGCGCCTGAGGCAGCACCACTTTCCAGAAGGCCTGCAGGCGGGTGTAGCCGTCCACCACCGCGGCCTCCTCGTACTCGCGCGGGATCTCGTCCATGAAGCCCTTCAGCAACCAGACCGAGAGCGAGACATTGACGGCGGTGTAGAGCAGGATCATGCCCAGCGCCGTATCCGACAGCCCAAGCTCGCGGTACATCAGATAGATCGGGATGGCGACCGCGATCGGCGGCATCATGCGCGTCGAGAGAATGAAAAACAGCAGGTCGTCCTTCAGCGGAACTTTAAAGCGCGAGAAGCCGTAGGCCGCCAATGTCCCCAGAAAGACCGCCAGGAAGGTCGAGCCGAAACCGATCACCACCGAGTTCATGTAGCGGTCGAGAAAGCGCGAGGGTCCGACGATCACCATGTTGCGCTTGCGCACGATCTCGTCGTACCAGGTCTCGGCGGGTCCCAGGTTCTCGATGTATTCCTCGGTCTGGCGCGAGCGGGTGGTGAAGAGGTTCACGTAGCCTTCCATACTCGGCTCGAAGATCACCTTGGGCGGATAGGAAATGGAATCCGGCGGCGACTTCAGACTGGTCGCCAGGATCCAGACCAGCGGGATCAGGGTGATGAGCGCATAGGCGACCACCAGCAGTCCCGCGAGCCACTTGCCCCGGCTGGAACTCTCGACCACCGAATGGGCCTTGGTGGTCGCGGCGGATGTGGTGGATGCGGCGGCGGCGCTCATTGCTTCACCTTGTTGAGGGCTTTGACGTAGATGTTGCCCAGGCCGAAGACCGTGACGAAGAGGATCACCGCAAAGGCCGAGGAATAGCCGGTCCGCCATTTCTCGAAGGCCTCGCGTTTCAGATTGATCGAGGCCACCTCCGTGGTCGAGCCCGGCCCGCCGGAGGTCAGCTCGACCACCATGTCGAACATCTTGAAATTCTCGATCCCGCGGAACAGCACCGCCAGCATCAGGAAGGGCATGATCCGGGGCAGCGTGATGTACCAGAACTTCTGCCAGGCATTGGCCCGGTCGATTTCGGCGGCTTCGTAGAGATAGTCCGGGATCGAGCGCAGCCCCGCCAGACAGAGCAGCATGATGTAGGGGGTCCACATCCAGGTATCGACGATGATGATCGACCAGGGCGCCAGATCGACCGAGCCGATCATATCGATGGGCCCGACGGAGACGAAGAGGTTGATGATGTAGCTGAAGATGCCCGTCTGCGGCTGATAGAGATAGGTCCAGAAGGTGCCCACAACCGCAGGCGACAGCATCATGGGGATCAGGATCACCGTGGTCCAGAAGCTCGCGCCCTTGAAATTACGGTTGATCAGCAGCGCCAGGCCCAGGCCGATGATGACCTGGATGATCATGGTCCAGACCACGAAGTGCGCGGTCGCCTGCAGGTAGCCCCAGATGTCCTCGTTGCCCAGCAGCCGCTCGTAGTTGCGCGTGCCGACCCACTCGATGGGGCGCCCCGGCCGGTTGGCGCGGTAGTTGGTAAAGGAAAGATAGACCGTCCAGATCAACGGAAAGATATTGATCGCCAGGAGCAGAAAAATCGTCGGCGAAATAAAGAGCCAAGCGATCGCCCTGTCGGAGAGCCCGCGCACCTTCCGCACCACCGCGGCTGGCGTGGCCTTCGCCACATTCTGCGCAACCTGGCCCGTAAGACCGTCGGCCGAACTATCGCTGGATTGATCCGTCATGAAATGCTTCCAGAAGACATAAGGGTTCCCTGGACCGGCCGGGGTCATTGCCCGGCCGGTGGAGTCTGGCGCCTTGAGCCTGATCGATTCACTTTTGCTTCAAAGTGAATCGTGAATCAGCCTCAAAACTTCAGAAGAGAGTGCCATTGCACTCTCTTCAAAGTCAGGACTAGAGCTTACCGTCGTCCTCGAAGACTTCGGTCCAGTCGACGACCAGCTTGTCGAGCGCCTCCTGCGCGGTTCCGTTCCCGGCGACCACATAGTCATGCACCCGTTTCTGCATGGCCTGCAGCAGCTCGGCATAGGTCGGCTCCTGCCAGAAGTCCTTCACCCCGTCCATGGCCTTCAGGAAGTCTCCGGCGAAGGGCGCGGTGTTGGGGAAGTTCGGATCATTGAGCACATCCACGTGACAGGAGTAGCCGCCTAGGGACCACCACTTCTTCTGCACATCGGACTTGGCGAACCACTTGATGTACTCCAGCGCCATGTCCTTCTTGTCGGAATAGGCTACCACCGAAATGCCCTGTCCGCCGAGCGTGGAGGCCGCGACCTTCTGGGCCGGATTCACGAAGAAGCCCGACTTGTCGCCGCCCACGTCTTCATCCTTGGCGATGCCGGGGAAAAAGGCGAACCAGTTCATCTGCATGGCGACCTGACCGGACTTATAGGCGTCCAGATTGGCGACCATGTAGGCGTCCGAGTGACCCGGCGGGGTGCAGCAGTCGTAGAGGGATTTATAGAATTCCAGCGCCTCGACCGCCTCGGGCGAGTTCACGTAACCCGGCATGTCGTAGGGTTTGTCCGGGTTCTCGTACTCAAAGCCCCAGGAATACATGGCCGAGGTCACGCCCATGGTGATGCCTTCGGAGCCGCGTTCGGTATAGATCCCCAGGCCGTAAACTGTTTTGCCGTCGATCTCGCGGCCCTGGAAGAACTCGCCGATGTTCTTCACCTCATTCCAGTTCTTGGGCACCTCCAGCTCGTGGCCGTACTTGGCCTTGAATTCCTCGCGCAGCTCCGGTCGGGCAAACCAGTCCTTGCGGTAAACCCAGCCCAGGGCGTCGCCCATGGCCGGCAGCGCCCAGTAGTTCGGCGTGCCCTTCGGCCAGGTCGAATAGGCATGAACGGTCGCCGGCGCGAAGTCGTCCATGGAGATACCTTCTTTTTCGAAGAAGTCGTTCAGCTTGACATAGTGGCCGTAGGTCGCCGACCCGCCGATCCACTGGCTGTCGCCGATCAGCAGGTCACAGAGCTTGCCGCCGGAATTCAGTTCGTTGATGAAGCGGTCCGCAAAGTTGGTCCAGGGCACGAACTCGTAGTTCATCTCGATCCCGGTCTCGGCGGTAAAGTCCTTCCCCAGCTGAGCCAGGGCATTGGCCGGATCCCAGGCTGCCCAGCAGAGGGTCAGCTCCTTATCCTGCGCCTGAACCTCCTGAGTGCTCATTGCCGTCACAGCCGTCACGCTCAGTGCAGCCGCGGCCAAACAGGCTCCAAATCTCCGCATGCTTTCCTCCCTTGGAGACCTCCGCTTTTCGTTGCTTTTGAGCAAACCCCGGACCGGTCTCTCGTTGATATTGTTCGGGGGCGATATTCCTGAACCTGCGATGACTCTGACGTCGCAGACCGACGGCCCCTTCTTGCCGCATTCTGTGCGTCGGCAGGAAAAACACTAAACTTATTACTAAACTTTTGTCAAACACGTTCGATCCCGCAGCGCAGCATCAATTGCGAAAATCCCCTAAAACTCCTGAAAATCAGGGCAAAATCCGGTTGTATTACCTAAAAATTCCGTTGTTTAGCACAACCCGCTATTCAACGCTCGGCAGGATTTGGTTTAGTAATTTGGCGAAAAGTTTAGGGGATGCCCGTTGAGTGCCACACCCGTCCAGCGTCACCCCGTCCAGCACCACGCCCAGGCAGAACCGCCGCCGGTTATGTGCGGCGTTTACTGCAGGGGGAATTTCGATCATCTTTCCCCTGGTGAGTCTTCACTTCCGATTCACTGCCTTAAATTACCGCGCAACACTTCACTGCCTCTTATGCTTCACCGCCCCTATGCTTCATCAAGGACTTCCCGGCATGACCAGCACGCCCGTCACCCTCGACGACATCCAGGGCGCTTTTGCCCGCATCAAGGACCGGGTGCGCCGCACGCCGCTGCTCAGAACCCGCTTCATTCGCGAGGAACCGGCCCCCAATCCCATGATGGTCAAGCTGGAATGCCTGCAGGTCACCGGCTCCTTCAAGCCGCGCGGCGCCATGAATGCGGCCCTGCAGCTCAGCGAAAATGAATTAAAGCGCGGCATCATTACGGCGTCCGGCGGCAACCACGGCCTGGGCGTCGCCTATGCGGGCTGGTCCCTGGGTGCGCAGGCGGTCATCTATCTGCCCAGCTCAACCCCCGAAGCCAAGGCGGAAAAGCTGCGGGCCTGGGGCGCGGAAGTGGTGATCGAGGGCGCGGTCTACGACGACGCCAACGAGGCCGCCCTGGCGCGGGCGGAGCGCGACGGCCTGACCTACATCCACGCCTTCGCCAATCCGGCGGTGATCGCCGGACAGGGCACCATGGCCGTGGAGATGCTCAAGCAGTCGCCGGGGCTCGATGCGATTGTCGTCGCCATCGGCGGCGGCGGACTGATCTCAGGCATCGCCACGGCGGCCAAGGCCATCAAGCCCGAGATCAAGATCATTGGCGTCGAGGCGGTCGGCGCGCCGACCCTCTATGAAAGCGTGAAGGCGGATGAGCTGATCACTCTTTCGGAGATCACCACCAAGGCCGGCACCCTTGCCCCGCGCCGCAGCGCCCAGCCCAACTTCGACATCATCCGCGAGCATGTCGACGACATCGTCCTGGTCACTGACGAGGAGATGCGCACGGCGGCGCAATGGCTCTGGTTCGAAATGGGTGTCGGCGCGGAACTCTCCGGCGCCGCCTCCCTCGCCGCGCTTCAAGCGGGCAAGCTCGCGCGCAGCAAAGCCGACCTGCCCGACGACGCGCTGATCGCCACCATCGCCTGCGGCTCCGGCTCCGACGGCATCAGCCCTCCGGCATAAAAAATGTCAAACGCCTTAGAAGATGCAGTTCTCGAACGGGTTCTGGAATTCGACGGCAAAACCACCGGCTCGCTGGAGGCCGCCTGCAAAGCAGTCGGCAAAGACTTCACGGCATTCGAACGCCTTTTTGAGCTCGCTGACAGCCAGGACACACGCCTGCAAATCGCCGCCACCTGGGCGCTCCGAAAGCTCCTGGAGCTGGGCGCGGAGATGACCGCCGAACAGTCCGCCGCTTTCATCGAAACCGCCGCCGCGCAAAGCGCCTGGGAAGCTCAACTGCACATCGTCCAGAGCGTTCAGTTCATCCGGAACGAAGACCTGAATACCCGGCGGCTCGCTGAAACCATCACGCCCTGGCACGCAGCGAAACGCCCCTTCCTGCGTGCCTGGACTCTCGACGCCCTCTGCCATCTGGCGCAGCGGGATACCAGCCTGAAGGGCAGCGCGGCGGCCATGCTCGCCAAAGCCGACGACGACCCAGCCGCCTCCGTCCGCGCCCGGGCCCGGAATCTGAAAAAAGCGAACCTGCTTTAGCGGACTGGCACTGCTAAACCAAAGACCATCCCTTAAGCGCTCGCCTATGGACGTTTCGGAGACCGCATGGACGGCCGTGAACATGTACCATGAGGCGGCTGCTCAATCACTCGTTCAGAGCCGGTCGAGCTTACGCCGCAGTCGGTCGAGCAGATCCCAACCGAGATCACCTTCATCTTCGAAGAATTCGGCCAAGAGTTTGTACAAATCTGAAGCTTCTTGGTCGCTGATCCAATCCACATTCCAGCCCTCGCAACCAACTTCCTCACCCTCCTGGACGAGGAGCCAAAAGTCGCGATCATCTCTTGCAATGCGCTCAGGCACACCGACTTGGAGGAGTCGATGTAAATTCGTCGTCCTCCAGGAACGATACCTGTCATCGTTCTTGGCTTTGAATGTCATGCTGAGAAGTCAATCATACTGTCCCTTTATCCTTTGCCAGCGTTTCCTCGATCGTGCGCGCGAAGGTCGCGACCGGCAGGGCGGCATCGCTGCTGGCTTCGAACAGCAGGATTTCGATCTCCGGCAGCGGCGGGAAACCCTCGTCCGGGCCGAGCACGCGCAGGTTCGGGGTCAGGGCGCTGACCGGGACGACGGTGACCGCCAGACCGGCAGCGACGGCCACGTTGAGGCCGTCACGGCTCTCGCTGTTATAGGCGTGACGCCAGCGCCGCCCGCAGTCGTCGAGCGCCGCCAAAGCCGCTTTACGGTAGATACAGCCGGGCCCGAAGATCGCCAGGGGCAGCGGGTCCAGTTCTTCGACCGACGCCCCCTGCGCCATGGCCCAGACCAGGGCTTCCCGCTTGACCAACTGACCGCCCTTGCGCCCGCAGGGCTGGGTCACAAGCGCAAGATCGGTTTCACCGGCCTGCAGGGAGTCCAGCGCCTCCCAACTGCGCTCGCAGCGGATCTCCAGCTCCACCAGGGGACAGCTCTGGGCGAAGCGGGAGAGGATTGCCGGCAGGAAGCACATGGAGGTGTCGGTCGCACTGAAACGGACCCGGCCCTGCAGGGCGTTGCGCCCGAAGGCCGCCAGGGTCAGGTCGTTCAGACAGAGCATGCGATTGGCGTAGCGGCGGAAGATCTCGCCCTCTTCGGTCAGTTTGACAATGCGCTTGGAGCGCTCGAAGAGCCGCACGCCGATAATCGCCTCCAGCCGTTTGACCTGCATGCTGACCGCCGACTGCGCGCAGTTCAGTTGCTCGGCGGCGCGGGTGAAGTGCCGCGTCTCGGCCACGGCGTTGAAGGAGCGCAGGAGGTCGATGTTCAAATCGGGACGCATGATTACATCATCATTTTTTCTGATTAATATTTAACACTAATATTCTTTCTTGATTTATAGATCTTTCCTAGACTCCGGTCAATCACAGCTCGCGCCCCAAAAACCATGAGCCCCGAGACCATGAATCCCAAACCATGGGCCCCGGCACCGCGAGCCAAAATCATCACTGGAGTTTTCCCATGACGCGCCCTCTCTGGATTCTCGTCTTTTGCGCCGGCGCCATCATGGCGCTGTCCCTGGGTTTCCGGCAGAGCCTGGGGCTGTTTCTCACCCCGATCTCGCTCGATCTGGGCCTGGGACGCGGCAGCTTCGCGCTTGGCATGGGCCTGATGAACCTGATCTGGGGCGCGCTCTCGCCCTTTGCGGGCGCGATAGCCGATCGCTACGGCGCAGGCCGGGTCGCAGCCCTGGGCGGCCTGTGCTACGCCGGAGGCTTGGCCGCCCTGACCCTCAGCGGTCAGGGCGGCCAGTTGCTGATGGGCGGCCTGCTGATCGGCGCGGGCCTCAGCGGCGTGGGCTTTTCGGTGATCCTGGGCACGGTCGGCCGGGCGGCACCGCCGGAGCGCCGCAGCCGGGCGCTGGGTCTCGCGGCCATGGGCGGTTCGATCGGCCAGTTCGCCGCCCTGCCCTACAGTCACTTGATTCTCGATCTGGTCGGCTGGCAGACCGGACTGATGGTGCTCGCGGCGACCTGCCTGCTGATGCTGCCGCTATCACTGGGCATCGCCGGGTCGCCCCAGGCAATGTCTAAAGAGGGGCCGCGTCAGAGCCTGCGCGGCGCCCTGGCTGAAGCCTGTGGAGACCGGAGTTTCTGGCTGCTGAACGCAGGCTTCTTCGTCTGCGGCTTTCACCTCGCCTTCGTGGCGATCCATCTGCCCGCCTATCTGGCGGACTTCGGCTTCGCGCCCTGGCTGGCAGTGACCGGCCTGACCATCGTCGGCATCTTCAACATGATCGGCAGCTACGGCTGCGGACACCTGGGCGAGCGCTATTCCAAGAAGAACCTGCTGAGCCTGCTCTACCTCGCCCGCGCCCTCATCTTCATGGCCTTCCTGGTGGTGCCGCTCTCCGAAACGACCGTGATCCTCTTCAGCGCGGCCATGGGCCTGCTGTGGCTCGGCACCGTGCCGCTGACCAGTGGCCTGGTGGCGCAGATCTACGGCACCGGCTATCTCTCGATGCTCTTCGGCCTCGTCTTCCTGGGCCACCAGTTCGGCGGCTTCCTGGGCGCCTGGCTGGCCGGTTACATCTATGACCTGCTGGGCTCCTACGATCTGATCTGGTGGGCCAGCGCCGCGCTCGGGTTGATTTCCGCCCTGCTGCACTGGCCGATCGCCGAGCGGGCCATTGTTCGCAGGGAAGAGTTAGCGGCCGCATCATGAGGCACGGCACAAAACCGCGAATTGCAGGCAGTATGATTCCGGCTTTCACCGGCGCGGCCCTCACCCTGCTGCTGCTTGGCGCAATTCACCTCTGGGCCGTCCGGGGCAACGCGATCCTGCTGGACCTGACCTTCATGGGATGCATTTGAACAGAAGGCAACCAAACCGGGCGCCGCATATGCACAAATACTGCGTCAGGCAATGGCCGAAGAGCCAGGCCCGACGCAGCGATCTTACCCCAGGCCTGCAACTAGGCCTGCAGTTCGGCCAGCAGCTCTTCCAGCAGCGTCATGCCGCCGCCCCAGCCCTTGCCCATGCCGTCCATGGCCGCGGCGAAGCAGGCGATCTCGGCCGCGCTCGCCTCGTGCGGCACCCAGGTCAGGCGCATGGTGGTCCGGCCGTTTTCCTCCTCGAAGGTTACGGTGGTCAGCAGCACGCGCGGCCAGTCCGGCATCATGGCGTTCGGGCTGAGATTCCACTCCGCGTCGGCGGTCGAGTGCAGCCAGACCAGCCGCTCCGGCGGCGTGACCTCGGTGTATTCCACCCGCTCGTAATGGGAGTTCCCGCCCCACTTCATCTCGTTGAGCCAGAGCCCGCCGGGCTTCACGTCCAGGCAGTGCACGATGGTCTCCACGTTCGGCCCGTACCAGCGCGCCAGCAGCTTGGGTTCGGTCCAGGTCCTCCACACCAGCTCGCGCGGCGCATTGAAGACGCGCTCCAGCACATAGGTCGGCAGCTCACTCATTCTCTCGATCCTCTGTTTTTGGGTTTTTGCTTCATCAGGAAGACCAGCGGGCGCCGCGCCGTCACTTCCGGTTTTTCCCTTCAGCGTCTTTCAGCTCTTCCAGCAGCCCCTCCAGCTCATCGAAGCTCGAAGTCCAGAAGCGCTGGAATTCCTCCAGCCAGCGCACCGCCGCCGCCATGGGCTCGGCCTTCAGGCGCGCGGGCCGGCGCTGTTTGTCGATATCCCGTTCCACCAACCCGGCCCGCTCCAGCACCTTCAGATGCTTGGAGACCGCCGGCTGGCTCATCTCAAAGGGTTCGGCCAGCTCATTCACCGAGGCCTCCCCCGACGCCAGCCGCGACAAAATCGCCCTGCGCGTCGGATCCGCCAAGGCCGCGAAAATTGCGTCCAGGTTTTGAGGTTCAGGCGTATAACCAGTTTGTTCCATAACTATTTAGTTATATAAAAAAATCGAGCACTGTCAAGTGCGTTAACTCAACTCTTGAAACCTCAAGAGTTCACTCCAGCGGATAAAAAAACGGAGCGACCAAAACGGCTTAAAACAATAGAGCTGTTCGAAAAGATATTTGGTTGCAGGAAGTCACCAAAATTCGAAAACTCTCTTAAGGAGAATTTCGTTAAGAAAAAAACAACCTTTTTGACACTGAAATCACTTCATGACTAAAAACCCGATACTCCGCGTTGGACAGTACGTTGCCCTAGTGCTCGGGTGCGTTCCGGTTCTCTTGATCAACCTGCTGATCGCTGTTCCAGTCCTCGCAATCGGCTGGAGGCTTGTTGCCCCCTATGTCATATCCCCGCAGAGTTCGAGGTGCACCCCGCTAACCATCAGATTCAGCGTTGAAGGGAACAGCTATACGCTCGCCTCCACAGTCTGGAGTGCTACCTATCACACGTCCAACCCCTGGGCCTACGCCAATACAGCGTTTGTACGTCGCCCCAACTGGGTGTCTCAAAAACTCCCGTCCGGCGCAGCGGTTCTCTTCAAAGTCCCTCACAAGGATATGCGGGTATTGCACCGGGCCAGAAAACAACAAAAAAAGGCGCCGGCCTATCCCTATGTTTACTACTTCGATGACGCGGAAGCTCCTTCGGTAGTCGAAGCAATTGTCTCTGAATTATACTATGACCTGCCATCAACTCGTGTCGCGGTCACGGAATTTGCCGCAGGAAAAGCCATTGACTGCGATCCACACGATCTCACCCCCGCTGTACCCTGGCTAGAGAAGGAGTACAGTGAAAGACGCCTCGAAGGGCTGTTTGCCCATGTCGTAACAAAGGAAGAGTGGCAGGCGGTTCCCGAACTCTTCGAGGTGCTGGACACGGTCACTGAATTCACGAGCTTCGCGGAGGACAGGCTGAAGTCAGGACTGGCGCAATTACCGAGAAGTGAACGCAGCCTGGAATGGGGTCCGAGAAAAGAGGTTATCTTACAAACGGGACATTCCGCCGGCCGCGGATACCGCACTCAAGAAATGCCTCTTCATCATTTTGTCCGGCCTATCCAATTCCTGGACGGAAAGGCAACGCTGTTACTCGATCAGCCAGGCCTCATCTTATACTATCCTGAGGCTAAGCACTCTGCCATCCAAGAGTCAGGCCTCCAGCTCGGCGGCAACAGCTTCTTTCCCGCACGCCGTGGATGGCATTTCGATCCAGAGACCGGAATCCTGTTCAAGATCCGCCGCGCGAGCTTTTTTTGACTGCTTTGAATAGCCGCAACTCAAGAGGCAACACCGTGAGATCAGTCACTTAGCAGTTCATATTTGTCCTCGGAGAGTGCCAACCTGATCGATGCTCCGGGCTTTCCGGGGACGAAAAAGCCAATGTTGCAGCCCTGTTGATTTCACGGTTTGGCATGCAACGCCAAGCGCTTTACGAAAGACCGGCCCTTCGCAGCATAACCCGCGGCTTCGTAAAACCGATGCGCGTCCGTTCTGTGGTTTCCGCTGTTCACCAGAAGTGCCGCCACCCCTTGGGACCTCATCCAGTTCTCGGCCTCGCGCAGCAACAAAGATCCAATACTCTGTCCCCGTAATTCCTCATCGACGCCCAGCGCGAGAATACGTCCGACCGGCGCGTCCTCTTCATAAATACGGCAGACAAAAGCACCGACCATTCCAATCACGGTGCCATCGATCTCGGCAACGAAAGTCTCGTGCTGATCCTCCTCCGCCATCGCCGCCAGCCGCGCCCGCATTTGTTGGTCCGTGCAGGGATAGCCGAGCTGCGTGATCAGCTGGGCGATCGCTTCGGCGTCGCCGCTCCGCGCCGGTCGTACTATGGCTTGCGTTTCAGTCAATGCCCGGCCCTCGTGGTATGCAGAACTAGTCGCAATAGACGCTCACCCGGTCATTGATCACCCGAACCTCGCGCCGCCATTCACCGCCGCCCAGGCTCTCGGTTTCGAACGCCGGATCAAGCTTCAGAATGACGCTATTGCGACCGTAGCCGAATTGAACCGCCCGGATGTTATCCGGGTTCGTAAAGTCGTCCCAATCATCAGGAGCACGGATCACGTTCAAGTTGGCATAGTCGAGGTCTATACCCAGAAAGTCCCAGTCGACTCCCAGCGCAAGAAAGTCTTTGTTGTCATAACCTGTGAGATATTCTGCGCCTCCAGCATAACCCAGAAATTCAAGAACAGCCTCGTCTTTGAGATTCTGATCCATCCATTGATAAAGGTACGCGATCTCTTCTTCGTCATTCGCGATATCCAGGAACCTCTGACAGGCGCTGCGCTCATCGTCGTACATGAGATACATGGCGGAGCCGACAATGAGTACCGCCAAGGCAATAAGACACGCGATCGCCCCTACAAATATTTTCACGTCAGCACACCACCCAATGGAAGTATATTCTTTCCAAAACCCTGCCCGACCCTATCCGGCGAAGACCGCAGACACCACGCAGAAGACTTTGGACGCCGGTTTGCACACGACGCGGAAACTCAAACCTCTCCCCCGTCACATCACCAGCACCTTCGCGCCGCGCACCGGGGCGTGTTTGAGTTCGATCAGGGCCCGGTTGGCCTCCTCAAGGGGGTAGGTTTCGACCTCCGGGCGGATCGGGATCTCGGCAGCAAGGGCGAGGAATTCCGAGATATCCAGGTGGGTCACGTTGGCCACGGACTTGATCTCCTTTTCCAGCCAGAGATGCCGCTCGTAGCTGAGACTCTGGAGATAATCCTTATCCCGCTCTTCCTTCCGGATCGCGTTGATCACCAGCCGTCCGCCGGGCCGCAGGTTCGCCATGGCCTCGACCACCGGTTTCCAGGCCGGTGTGGTATCGATGATCGCGTGCAGCGCTTCCGGCGCCCGTTCGTGCGTATCCCCCGCCCAGACCGCGCCCAGTTCCAGCGCGAAGTCCCGGGCCGCCCGGTCGCGCGCGAAGACGTAGAAGCTGGAATTGGGATAAAGGTGCCGCGCCAGCTGCAGCACCAGATGCGCGGAGCCGCCGAAGCCCGTGAAGCCAAGGCGTTGCCCATCGGCCAGATTGGCGAGCTTGAGGGAGCGGTAACCGACCGCCCCCGCGCAGAGCAAGGGCGCCGCCTCCGCGTCCTCGAAGACCCCGGGAATGGGCGCGGCGTAGTCCGCCCCCACGGTCATGAATTCCGCATAGCCCCCGTTGACGTCCCGCCCGGTGGCTGTAAAGCCCGGATCGATGTTCTCATCCGCCGCGCCGGAGGAAGAATGGATCCAGCCGATCCCGACCCGCTCCCCGACCTTGAAGCGGGTGGTTCCCGCCCCGAGCTTATCCACCCGCCCGACCACCTCGTGCCCCGGGATCACCGGCAGCTGGGGCGGCGGCGTCCGCCCCTCGATCTCGTCCAGCTCCGTGTGACAGACGCCGCAGGCGGCAACCCTCACCCGGATCTCCCCGGCCTTCGGTTCGGGCTTCGGGACCTCGGCGAATTCGAGGGGATCTTCCTTTCCCTCGATGAGCCCGATTTTCTTCAGCAGCATCGCCTTCATGGGATCATGCCTTTCCATAAGCGAAAGAGCGCGGAAGCGTGATCAGGGCAGTGTAGCGCAGTGAAAGAGAAAATGAATGATATGGGTCAGGATACGCTGCCCCCGACGCCGACCATAACCCTGGCCATTTCCCACGGCGCTACAGGTAGAGCCGGCGGCGTACATTCCGTCCAGCGGGTTTCCGGCTCCTGGACCCCCGCCACTTAGCGGTTCTCAGGGGCAGTTCCCGAGACTTTCCTGACAAATTCAGCTATGTTTTCACGTGTATAAGGCGTGTGAACGCGGTCCGTCGACGCCGGGTGATGGCCCAGACCGAGTCGACGCTCGGACCGCAAAGCCGCCTGGGGCCGAATTGGGCGTTTTTGGAAGTTTCCGCCGCACTTGGGGCAAACGTCTTTCAAGTGCTCCTCAACACAGTTGACGCAGTAGGTGCATTCATAAGTGCAAATCATCGCGTCAGGCGATGACGGCTCGAGGTCGCGGTCGCAAAGCTCACAATTTGGGCGTATCTCTAACATCGGCTTCTCCAATCCTCTTGCAGACAGATTTTATCTGCATCAACATTGGCGTAAATAGTTGTTAGACGACAAAAGATGCCAAATTTCGTGCCAATCAAACATCGCGTCGCATTTCTGGTGTTCGCGGATGTGTTGATGCTGGATATCGTCGGCCCGCTCCAGGTTCTGAGGGAAATTGGCGCGTGGTCCGGCGGGCGGTTTCAGTACGATGTAACGCTGATTTCGGTGGACGGAGGTTCAGTTCAGACCGATCTGGGGCAATCGCTCGACACAAGATCGATCATGGAACTCGGTGACGATCAGGTCGATACATTGCTGATCGCGGGCGGGCCGGGCGTTACACGGGCCTGTGGCGATGCCAAGCTATTGGCGGGAATAAAAGCCATTTCGAACAGGTGCTTGCGCATCGCCGCGATCTGCACAGGTACTTTCCTTTTGGCGAAAACCGGGCTGCTGAGCGGAAAGAAGGCAGTGACCCACTGGCGCTTTTGCGACCGACTACGGGAGGCCTATCCGGACGTACGAGTTGACCCGGATGCGATCTACATCCGGGACGGAAGAATCTGGACGTCCGGCGGGGTCACGTCCGGTATCGACATGGCGCTTGCCATCGCGGAAGAGGATTTCGGCGCAGCTGTCGTTCTCGATGCAGCCAGAGAGCTGGTTGTCTTTCCAAACAGATCAGGTGGTCAGTCTCAGTTTGTTTCGCCTGATGACCTCGACACCCTGGGCAGATCAGAGGAATTCGATGAGTTACACCACTGGATGATTTCAAACATCGGGCGAGGTCTTTCTGTCTCTGACCTGGCAAAGTTCGTGAACATGAGCCAGCGGACCTTCGCCCGGAGGTATCCCCAGGTGACAGGCCAAAGCCCGGGACGTGCTTTGGAAAAAGCGCGTCTGGCGGCAGCGATACGCTTGCTGGTTGACAGCAACCTCCCCCTGAAACGTGTTGCCGTGCTCAGCGGTCACGGTGACTATGAAAGGATGCGGCGGACATTCGTGCGAAGCTTCGGCATATCGCCGAATCACTATCGCGAGCGCTTTGGCCGGCAAGGATGAAGCCCGCCTGCCCAAGCAGGCCCTGTAAGTCGTAAGGGGCGGCTCTCAAACTGTGCGTTTTTGATTGAGATCAAGTCGCCCTAAACGACCTGGCCCCGACGACTAACGCACAAAACAAGACCTGACCCCGTTTACAATATGTAATTTTTCAGCAGCCTGTTGGAGCGTTTCCGACTGATGCCGTATCGGTTCCAGCCCGGTCTCGAGCGTGTTTTGTTCAATCGGAATCATCGGGCATTCAAATGCGCGTTTAAGGCAAAGCGGAAAGGCAGCGTATTTGAATTCCATTGAGCAAAACACGCTATAATGACGCTTCAGTTAAATAGACAGAACAGCGCGTAGCAGTGACCGGTGAAGCGGGTGAAAAGAAAATACAGAAGGGCATCGGCCAGCAGGCTGACGGCCAGCACCGGCAGCACGATGTAGAGAATGAAGTAGTAGAGCGCCCAGCGCGTGAAACGGCGCTTGGGAATCCGGTGCCCCCGGACTTCCACCACCGTCTCCGCCTGCGATGAAGGGCTGTCGGCCGACTGGGTCATAACCACAGACTATACCAAGGGGCGACAATATTGCACCACAGGAACAGTTATCTGAGGTTTTCGGCTAAAAGCGCGTGGCGCAGCGATACGGCGGTATCTTATACGGCGTATCGGAAGCCGCGCGCAACGCAGTCCGAGGACCTCAGATACCTGCCGTTTCGGTTGCCTCCAGAGAACTTCGGAGAGCGTCGAAAAGCCTTGCCGATACGCCGTATCGCCCGCGGCTCTTCTCCTGCCCGAAGATCCCCGGAGGCAATCCCTGCGGTGCAATATTTTCGCCCCTTGGTATTAAGATTGCCGGGCCCGGTGAAAACCGGGATTATGACAGCCATGGTCACCGCCCCCGAACCTGAACCCGAATCCGACGCCGATATTGCCTGGCAGCCCTGCCCCCGCGAGACCTGGGAAGCCCTCACCCGCCGGGCCGGGCAGAGCAGCCTGGAACAGGCCTGGGCTTACGGCGCGGCGATCGAAAGCGAGCAGGGCCAGCGGGCCGAGCGCGGCCTGATCTGCCAGGGCGGCGAACCGCTCGCCCTGGTCCAGGCCTTCTGCCGGGACCGCTTCTTCACCCGCATCGCCCGGGTGCTGCGCGGCCCCATCTGGCTGATCGACCCACGGGAAGACCCGCGCACAGCAGAGGTCTGCGCAACCATCGCCCGGCAGTTCCGCCGCCGCCGCTTCGGCGACTTCCTGTTCTGGCTGCCGGAACTGCCTGATGATCCGAAGAGCGCCGCCATGCTGCGGGCCCGGAGCCTGCGCCCGGTCGTGACCGGCTACAGTTCGATCTGGCTCGACCTGCGACCGCCCCTGGAGGCCTTGCGCGCCGGCCTGCACGGCAAGTGGCGCAACGCCCTGCGGCAGGCGGAAAAGGCCGGCTTCGACGTGGGGGTGACGACCAACCCGCGCCGCCTGACCCAAAGCCTGCAGTTGTACGACCGCTTCCGCCGCAAGAAGCGCTTCGTCGGCCCCGACGGCGATTTCATCGCCGCCCTGGCAGGTCACGACCGCAAGGCCGTGGTCGCCCTCACGGCACGACGGGGCGGCGACCAGGTCGCCGGCGTCATCCTGGTTCGCCACGGCCGCGCCGCCACCTACCTTGCCTCCTGGACCAGCGACGCCGGGCGCGTCGGCCAGGCCCACAACCTCCTGCTCTGGCGCGGCATCGAGACCTTGAAGGCAAGCGGAATCGACTGGCTCGACCTCGGCGGCGTAAACACCGAAAGCCAGCCCGGCATCGCCCGCTTCAAGCTCGGCCTCGGCGGCGAAGTCTTTACGCTGGCTGGGACGTATTTGTGAGCGACGAAACGAACTATATTTTGGAATCAGGTCTAATATGCATTTTGGGGTCAGGTTTTAATTTGTGCGCTAACCGTCGAGGTCAGGACGTCAAAGGTTACTCGATCTCAATTAAAAATGCACAAATTAAGACGTGATCCCGATCACAAACTGGGATCTTATCCCGGTCTATCACCAGCGCCATCAGCTCGAGCGTTTGCATCGAGATGCATTCGTTGCGTCCTCGAATCTAAGAATATAGGCGACAAACAGCTCCGCTGCCTCCCGAGTTAGCTCGCCATCGGTCTGTGTTAAATGCCTTATAATTCTAAAATACTCATCACGACATGTGTACCTTGGAAGCTTGTTAGTCTCACTAATTTCAACATCTAATTCAGTAGCAGAATCAGTCGTTAGACTTCCCCTGCCACCGCCAAAGTCCACATCGTCCGAAGCTGTTATCTCGACGGAGGAGATATCTTTATCACAACTATTTCCATCCCTTCGTTGTCGAACCCATGCCTCGAAAAACCTGGGCGAAGACCCGTCAGTTGATTCCCTTATAAATCTATAAGTATCAAAGGCTGTTCCTTTTTCATATTTCAACGCAGCCGAGAACTTTGCCGTAACTCCGAGTTTAAGATTGACCGCTGACAGTATGCCGCCGATGTCTATTCCAGCACCTAAGTCAGCGCCTGTAATAAATTCTACTATCGAGTCGCACACCTTTTTTTCCACAAGATTCTTTTTCAGGAGCAATCCTTTTATTTTAGCTTTTTCAGTTTTGCTTAAACTAAAACTCCCTATAGATTCAAATATTGAGTCGATCAGTTCGCCCGAAAATACTGGCCGTATGAGCGAAAAATCTGATCTAGATCGAAAATCCTGGGTGTCGATGAGAGTAAATTTATTTGAAAAATCTGAAACCTTTACTTCATCCCCTACCTTATAACCTTTATTTCCCTCAGAAGTGTCAATTAATATTGTAATAGACTGACCATATGTATCAACTACTTCATAAGGGCGAGAAGTCCAATAACGAAAAGTATTTCCATTTTGATCTGATTCTTCCCCATTTCGCATAGCCACAGCAATTTTTTCTAAATTTTCGTTTATTTTAAAGTAATGCTCCCCTTTTACCAAAACAAATACCCCAATTCCATCTTCTGTTATGGCGAAACACCAATTTCGCCCAGAAGAAAATGAGCAATGTCCTGTTAGAAGTAGAATTTTTCCGGCTGGGAGATATGTATTTCTATTAGATATAGAAATTTTTTTTGACCTTATTATCGCCAATCTAACACTAGAACTTTTCGATATTCTTTTTCCAATTACACTTATATTGGACAAATATGCTTTAAATGAATTTTCATTTTGTCCAGCAGCAATGACTATTTTTGGAACGGAAAGCAACGTGAACGCGACAAAAACTGTTATTAAATGCCAAGCTGCTCTTCTTTTAAAAATCATTTGGCTTCTCCGGCGCTTTTCAGTTTTCTCACTGACCGTCATATAACATCCGCATTTCTAGTAAAAGGAACAGACAAAATCAATCAAAACGGGCATGCAAATAAATAATCTTTGCTTTTTTCGAGAAGCGTATCGATAGGCCAAGGGAAAATGGTTGATTTGCTAGTACAACACGCCTGACTAGCATCGAGTAAAATGGTGAAAGAAATAAATGCACGACATGCCTTGCAGAAATCAAGTTGCCGAGGTCATGTGTGTGCGGTCCCGGCTACACAAAACTGAACTTTAGCTATCTCTGATAATTTTGCTACCTGCAAAGTAAGCTGCGCGAAAGCGTAAATTGTCGTTCTATGTTCTCAGATAGCTTAGAAGGAGAGCATTGTGAAATTCACGCTGATTTACAGAGGAGATCTTCCACCAAAGGCAAACGCGAAGGACAAATGGCGAATCCGCCGCGAAATCGAACCACAGTTGCGCAAATTGTGGAGCTTGGAGCCTCTCAACGACATCGAAGATGTGACGCGTCCCAATGATGCTCCAGCCTTAATCTATGTTGGAAAAACAGTTGGAGGTGTTGAGTACATTCCAACCGTATCAAAAACACTCAAATTACAAACTAAGCTGCGTATCCGCCTTCTATCCGCAACAAAGCCCGGTGGACTTGTACAACATGGCGATATCGACAATCGACTGAAGACGCTCCTCGATGCGCTTAGCATTCCCCCGAAACAGCAGATTCCCGAGAATGCGGATATAGATGAGGACGGTCGGATGTTCTGCCTGCTAGAGGACGACGATCTGGTGACGCGCATTGACGTATCTAACGATCGCCTACTGACCGAAGAGGATTATAGCAAGCAAGCCATAGTGATCATAGACGTTCAACCAGTGGCGCTTTCCGTCACCTTCAAGAACCTCGCCATTGCATTCTGATCTCGAACCGAACCGTGAATCGAGATTAGGTTGAGTCATCCCTACCGAACACATTTGGCGCAAACTTCTAATAAATGAGATAAATATCTTCTGCAAAAATATTCGCGAAAGACCATATGTACGGGGTCGTTTTGAGCTACCCCAATCACAAACAATCAAGTTGCAACTAAAACAATGACCCGGACAAAAAAACAGCACTTTGTTCCACGCTTTTATTTGAGCAACTTCACGGACAATGAAGGAAAGCTATGGACGCATGATGCTCAACAAGACTCGCTGCGCCAAACCACGCCAAAGAAAACTGGTTACGAAACCAATATCTATTCTCCAGTCGATGAACATGGTAATCGAATCGATTTCATAGAGGATAGCCTTTCGATTGTAGAAGGAACTGCGTCGAAAATTTTATCCGACTTATTGTCTTTCAAGGCTCTTGATCTGGAAGCAAAGAGTGACTTCGCCATTTTTTTGGCAACCATGTTTAGCCGAAGCCCCGCGCAGTTGAGGCAAATCGCAGCATTTTTCGGAGAAGTCGCCGACTGGGTTGGAACACAGTCAATAGAGACGGAAAACCGTCAAAAGGAAGAAGATGGACAATTAACCGAGCAAGACATCAAGTTTCAAGAGTTCATACAAAACAAAGAAAACTACGAAATGAGCGTCGACCGTCGCGTCGGCCTTATGGCATTCAAACAGAGTGAAAATCTTGCAGCAATAATGGTCAAGATGAACTGGACATTTGAAATCAGTGATACTCAGGAACTGCTGACAAGTGATAACCCCGTGTTTTGGATAGATTCTGGGCCAGCGCCTGTTCCGAACACCTATGGTTTCGGGTTAAAACACCCCCAAGCGGTTATCCCGTTTCCATTGAGTCCGAGTGTTATACTTCGTCTCGACTGGTTTGGCAGCGACGATTGGACAAAACATCGATTGCCTAAGCGAAAAGCAAAATTGGCCAATCAGTACCAATCCAAACACAAGGATCGGTACTTGTACTTCATGAGTCGATCCGACGGTTTTCGCAAATTGGGAATGAAGTATTCGCAACCCGTTCAACAACTTCAGTCTGGACGTGAATCTTCTCACATATCGGTTGTAAGAAAATTGACCAGCTAAGAGCGCAAGAACTGTCATACACAAGCTTGCGACTGGTGTTGTGTCCTCAGGAGACAAATTCCAAAACGTTGATCGAGCAGCCGAACAAACTCGCCTTTTCAGCCCTACCCCTTAACCCTCACCATCCCCGGATCGTACAGCGGCTTCATCCCAACCTCGCACTTGACCCGTTCCGTCGCCACCTCCAGCTCATACTCCCCCGACAGCACAAAGTCCCGGTCCACGCCCTCCGGGTTCCGCACATAGCCGTAGCCAATCGGAAGCCCCAGCGTATGGCCATAACCTGCTGAGGTCAGCCACCCAACCCGCTGGCCGTCCCGGTAAATCGTCTCCCGCCCCAGCAGCACAACATCCGGGTCCTCGACCGTAAAACACGCCAGCATCTTCTTCACGCCCTCCCGGCGCTGCGCCTCGACCGCCGCGCGGCCTTTGAAGTCGATGTTCTTTTTCAGCTTCACCGCCCAGCCCAATCCCGCCTCGTCAGGCGTATGGTCGGGGCCGATGTCGGCGCCCCAGGCGCGGTAGCCTTTTTCCAGGCGCAGGCTTTCGATGGCGCGGTAGCCCGCGTCGCGCAGGCCCAGATCCGCGCCCGCTTCCATCAGCGCGTCGTAGACGGCGGTGGCGTATTCCACGGGCAGGTGCAGTTCCCAGCCCAGCTCGCCCACATAGGTCACACGCAACGCGCGGACCGGGCAGCCCGCGATGCCCAGGATCTGCATGCGGCCGAAAGGGAAAGACTCATTGCTCAGGTCGTAGCTGGTCACCCGGCTCAGGATGTCGCGCGCCTTGGGGCCCATCAGGGAGAGGACGGCGTTGGACGAAGTCACGTCGACCAGCTGCGCGTTCATCCCCGCCGGAATGTTGCGGCTGATCCAGTCGAAATCGTGGGTCGCGAAGCCGGTGCCGGTGACGATGTAGTATTCGTCTTCCGCCACCCGCGCGACGGTCAGGTCGCACGCGATGCCGCCCTTGTCGTTGAGCATCTGGGTGTAGACCAGCGCGCCCACCGGCTTCGCCACATCGTTGGCGGCGATCCAGCTCAGCGCGGCCTCGGCGTCCGGGCCTTTGAGAACGAACTTGGCGAAGGAGGTCTGGTCGAAAATCACCGCCGCCTCACGCGCGGCCTTATGCTCGCGCGCCACCGCGCCGAACCAGTTTTGCCGCCCGAAGCTGTAGATATCTTTAGGTGCCTCCCCGGCCACCAGATCCGCGAACCAGTTCGGGCGCTCCCAGCCCAGCTTCTCGCCGAAGCAGGCGCCCTTGGCGGCCAGGCGGTCATAGAGCGGCGACTTGCGGCAGGGCCGCCCGCTGTCGTGTTCCTCGTGCGGCCAGGCCATGGTGTAGTGCTTGCCATAGGCCTCCAGAGTACGCGAGCGGACCCAGTCCGTATCGAAGTGCGGCCGCCCGAAGCGGCGGATGTCGGCGGCCCAGAGATCGAAGGGCGGCTCGCCCTTGTTGACCCACTCGGCCAGCGCCATGCCCGCGCCGCCGCCCGCCGCGATGCCGAAGGCGTTGAAGCCCGCACCGACGTAAAAATTCTTCAGCTCCGGCGCTTCGCCCAGAATGAAATTGCCGTCCGGGGTAAAGCTCTCGGGACCGTTGACCAGCTCCTTGATCCCGGCGCTCTCCAGCGCGGGCACCCGCCCCAAGGCGAGCTCCATCAGCTGCTCGAAGTGATCGTAGTCGGAGGTCAGCAGGGTATAGTGAAAGTCCTCGGGAATGCCGTCCAGGGCCCAGGGAATGCCGTTGGGCTCGTAGCCGCCCATGACCAGCCCGCCGACCTCCTCCTTGTAGTAGGTCAGGCGGTCCGGATCGCGCAGGGTCGGCAGGTCCGGCGCGACGCCTTCGATGGCTTCGGTGATCATGTACTGATGCTCGACGGAAACCAGCGGCACATTCACCCCGACGGTCGCCGCGAAGTTGCGCGTCCACTGCCCGGCGCAGCAGATCACCACCTCGCAATCGATACGCCCCCGGTCGGTGACGACGCCCTTGATCCTGCCCTTCTCCACATCGACCGAGATCACTTTGGTGTCTTCGAAAATCGAGGCCCCCGCCATGCGGGCGCCCTTTGCCAGGGCCTGGGTGATGTCGGAGGGGTTGGCCTGCCCGTCGGTGGGCAGGAAGGCCGCGCCGACCAGATCGTCGACGGTCATGAGCGGCCAGAGCTCCTGTGCCTCCTTGGGGGTCAGCAGCTGCATGTCGAGGCCAAAGGAACGCGCGGTCGTGGCCTGCCGCTTGACCTCGGTCCAGCGTTCTTCGTTGCAGGCCAGGCGCAGGCCGCCGTTCATCTTCCAGCCGGTGGCCAGTTCCGTCTCCGCCTCCAGCCGTTTGTAGAGCGCAACGGATTCGCCCAGCAACTGGGTGATGTTGGCGGAGGAACGCAGCTGCCCCACCAGCCCGGCGGCGTGAAAGGTCGTGCCCGAGGTCAGCTTCTTGCGTTCCAGCAGCACCACCTCGCTCCAGCCCAGCTTGGCCAGATGATAGGCGGTCGAACAGCCGACGATGCCGCCGCCGATGATGACCGCCTTGGCGCTAGTCGGAAAAGAACTCATGTTACGGCCTCATATCTCAGATATTTTTAAAGTCTTCGAGCGCCGCCTCGTAGCGCGCCAGATTCTCGGCGCTGTAGGCGGCGTAGTCGAAGTCGAGTTCGGAATGAATTTCGGAGACCATGGACCACATGGCTTCGCGCAGCAGCGATGCGCACTTCATGGCCTGATAGCGGTGCCAGAGGCTGTCATTCAGGGGCGTCTCGAAGTAGGTCTCCAGCAGCCAGCGCTCCTGCGCTTCCGCCAGGCCGTTGTTGGAAGCCAGCCCGCCCAGGTCGAAAAGCGGCGAGTTGAAGCCGCCGTAATCCCAGTCGATCAGCCAGAGGCGCTCGCCGCCCTCCGGCAGTTTCTGGGCCAACAGGTTGGCGGGCAGCAGGTCGTTATGGCCGAAGACGATCTCGACGGGTCCGACAGCGGCCTCCAGCCGGTCCGCCGCCACCAGCAGCTCGGGCAGCTTCGTGGCATAGGCCGAGCGCCCCTCGCGCAGTGTGGCCGTATAGTCGCGCACCACATGAAAGACCCAGAACATCAGGGCCGCGCCGCGCAGGTGTTGCGGAACCTCCCGGTGGCAGAGCCGCAGCAGGGGCACGATCCGCGCCAGCGTCTCCGGATCGCGCACGGCGGCCTCGTCCAGGGGCGTGGACTCGATGTAATCCAGCACCAGCACCCCCGGTTCGTGATGGACCACGGCGGGCGAGAGACCGGCGGCGTGGGCGGCGCGGCTGGCCGCCAGTTCGTTGAAGCGCATCACCTGATGCACCGGGATGTCATTGCCGATCCGCACCACGTAGCGCCGGCCCGCGTCCTCGACCAGGAAGTTGATATTGGTGATGCCGCCGGTCAGGGTCGTGGGATTGACCGGCCCGCTCCAGATCGGCAAGTCCCTGGCGCGTTCCAGGGCGGGGGTATCGTCATCGATGGTGGTCATGCTTTTCCCTCCCGGTTCATTCCTGGGTCCCTCCTATTCCGCAAGCCCGAGCCGCGCGCGGGCATTGCGCGCGCTGGCGGCCAGGATGCGGTCGAGAATGATGGCGATGGCCGCGACCGACAGCCCGGCGATGATGCCCCGCCCGCTGTCCGCCTTGGTCAGGGCGATGTAAACCTCCTGCCCCAGGTCCCGCGTGCCCACCAGCGCCGTGATCACCAGCATGGAGAGCGCCAGCATGATGGTCTGGTTCAGACCCAGCAGGATCTCCGGCAGGGCCAGCGGCAGCTTGATCTTGCGCAACAGCTGCCAGCGCGTGCAGCCCGAAACGATGCCCGCCTCGATCAGCTGCGGCTCGATGCCGCGAATACCGTGGGCGGCGTAGCGCACGGCGGGCGCCAGGGCATAGAGCACGACGGCGATCATGGCCGAGAAATCCCCGACCCGGAACAGCATCACCACCGGGATCAGATAGACGAAGCTGGGCAGGGTCTGCAGGGTGTCGATCACCGCCGAGACGATGCGGTTCGCCCGCTCGTTCTCCGCCGAGAGCACCCCCAGCGGAATGCCGATCAGCGAGGCGATGAGCACCGAGACGCCGCAAAGGTAAAGCGTGACCATGGCCTTGTCCCAGAGGCCGTTGGCGGCGATGAAGAGCGCCAGCCCGCCCGCCAGCAGCCCCAGGCGCCAGCCGCCGAACTTCCAGCCGGCCAGGGCGACGATGGCGATGCCCCAGGGCCAGGGGATGCCCAGCAGGAAGCGCTTCACCGGCAGCAGCAGCCAGGTCAGCATGAAGGTCTTTGCGGCCTCGAACTGATCGAAGAAGTTCACGTTGATGAACGCCACCAGATCCGCCCAGAAGGGCCCGGTGGTCAGGGTCAGCGAAGCCGGATAGCTTTGAACCGCGGGCAGCATCAGGCCGACGAGGCCGGTGACCAGCGCCACGGCAAGGACCGTCGTGCCCCAGGGGTGGCGCTTGATCAGGCCGGCCTGCTGCAGGCTTTCAATCTCATCATGGGTCGGTGTGGGCCGGACCGCAAAGGCCTGGCTCAAGCGGTCCAGGGCAATCGCCATGACCACAATGGCAATGCCCGCCTCCAGCCCCGCGCCGATGTCCAGGCGTCTGAGGGAAGACAGGACTTCAAAACCCAGGCCGCCCGCGCCGATCATGGAGGCGATGATCACCATATTAAGGGACAGCATAATAACCTGATTGACCCCGACCATCAGACTGGGCGCGGCGGAGGGCACCAGGATCTTCCACATCATCTGCCGCCGGGTACAGCCGACCATGGATCCGAATTCGCGGATCTCCGTGGGCACGCCCCGCAGCGCCAGCGTCGTCACCCGCACCATGGGCGGCATGGCATAAATGATGGTCGCCACCAGCGCGGAAACCGGCCCGAAGCCGAAGAGAAAGAGGATCGGCACCAGATAGGCGAAGACCGGCACGGTCTGCATCAGATCCAGGATCGGCCGCAGGACCCGGTCGAAGGTCGGCCAGCGGTAGGCCCCGATCCCCAGCAGCAAACCGCCCGCCACACCGATGGGCACGGAGATCAGGACCGAGGCCAGCGTCACCATGGCGCTGTCCCACTGCCCGAAGACCGCGAGATAGAGAAAACAGCCGCCGACCAGCGCCGCGAGCCGCCAGTCCTTCGCCACCCGTCCGATCGCGACCACCACGGCAATGATGGCGATCCAGCTCAGCGAGGGCGCGATCTGCGAGGCTTCGCTGCCGACCCCGATGGTAAAACCGTCGATCACCGCCGCGCGCACAAAGTCGTAGGGCAGCTCGATCAGCCAGGCGATGCCGCGGGTGAATTCCTTGAAGGTGAAGAGGCCGAAAGTCGCATCCTCGACCAGCCATTTCATGGCGTCGCTGATGTCCCGCTTGAAGGGCAGCCGCCAGCCGGCCGGGTACTTCATGAGCCAGCGCGCGTCGATGGCCCTGGAGAACTCCCGGCCATAGCTGGAGAAGACCCAGGTCACGGCGAAGAGCGCCAGCCAGAGCGGTGCGCCCATGGGATTGAATCGGGTCAGATTGACCCGGGCCGGGTTCGGCCCTGCAGGACTGCTATCGGGGTTGGCCAGACTCATCCCGCCCCCTCGCGCCCAAGCGGATCAGGCTCGACCGGGTCACGCTCGACCGGGTCACGCCTGACCGGGTCACGCCCGACCAGTCCACGCCCCACCAGAACATCGATCACCGCCTGCCGGTCGATGCTGCCGACAACCTCGCCCTCCTCCAGCACCCGGAAGGGCGCGTCGGCGGCCTCTATTCTCTCGGCGATGGCCTCAATCCGGTCGCTGGCCTGGACGTCACCGGCGTAAGTGCCGGGTGCCGGGCCCCCCCTGTCTTTAGTGGCGGTCATGACGCTGGGCGCCATAACGCTGCGGGCCGTCAGGATCTTGGCGCGCGGAATGTGCCTTGTGAACTCGGCCACGTAGTCCGTCGCCGGATGCAGCACCAGTTCCTCCGGCGTCGCGGTCTGGATGATCTCGCCGTCCTGCATGATCGCGATCCTGTCCGCCAGCCTGATCGCCTCGTCGAAATCATGGGTGATGAAAACGATGGTCTTGTGCAGCATCGATTGCAGTCTCAAGAACTCGTCCTGCATCTCCCGGCGGATCAGTGGGTCCAGCGCCGAGAAGGGCTCGTCCAGGAACCAGAGGTCCGGCTCCACCGCCAGGGAGCGGGCAATACCGACCCGCTGCTGCTGGCCGCCGGAAAGTTCGCGCGGGAAGTAACTCTCCCGCCCCTTCAGGCCGACCAGCTCGATCACCTCGCGCGCCCGCGCCTCCCGCTCGGCCCGGCCGGCGCCCTGAACCTCGAGCGGAAAGGCAACGTTCTGTAAAACCGTCAGATGGGGCAGCAGCGCGAACTGCTGAAACACCATGCCCATCTTGCGGCGGCGCACCTCGATCAGTTCGCGCTCGGGCATGCTCAGCAGATCGCGGCCCTCGAACAGGACCTCGCCGGCGGTCGGTTCGATCAGGCGGGAGAGGCAGCGAACAAGGGTCGATTTTCCCGATCCCGACAGGCCCATGATGACGAAAATTTCGCCCTCGCGGATTTCCACATTTGCGGCCCGCACCGCGCCGATCAGACCGGCGGCGCGAATCTGCTCCCCCGTCAGCTCGAGATGTCGTTCGCTGTGACTTTTCTGTGTCATAACGTTTTTGACGCCCAGAAAATCTTCAGCATTTGGTCCGTAGAGTTTCCAGACCGAGCGACAGGCGAGCTTTACCGGCTTATCCATAGAGACCTCGTGATCTGCCGAAAAAGACCCCGGCAGATCAATTTATACCCCGAGGCTGCAAGCGGACCGGGCCGCCTGCCGCCTCTTCGAACTTGCGCTAACTACTTGGAAATCCAGCCGTTCCAGCGGTCCTTGTTGGCGTCCATCCATTCCTTGACCACGCCGTCCAGATCCTTGCCGTCCAGATCGACCTTGGTCACCATGGCGCCCATCTCGTCGTTCTCGACGTTAAAGGCCTTGATGGCTTTATGCGCGCCCGGCCATTTGTCCTTCACGCCGGACCAGGAAACCTTCCAGATCGGCCCGCGCGGCTTGCCGCAATCGTAGGCCATGTCGGGATTTATCCCCGCGGATGGATCCTGATAGCATTCCTTGGAATATTCAGGAAATTCAACCCACTCGCCGTCGAACTTAAAGGGCGCCCAGTGCGGTGCATAGACCCAGAGCACGATCGGCGCCTTACGCTGATAGGCCGATTGCAGCTCCGCGAAGAGGGCCGCGTCGGTCCCGGCATGGATCACCTCGAAGTCCATCTCCAGCGCCTCGACCCGCTCGTCGTCAAAGCCGCCCCAGGTCACCGGAGCCCCCAGGTAACGGCCCTTGGGCGCGGTTTCAGGGGTGGCGAATTCCTCGGCGCAGTCGTTCAGCGCCTTCCAGTCCGGCAGGCCCGGGCAGACCTCTTTCATATAGGCGGGATACCACCACTCCTCGACCGCGAGCATGCCGGTTTCGCCAAGGTTTTCAACGGATCCGGTCGCCACCGCTTCGTCCATGGCTTCGCGGCCGGTGGTCTCCCAGATCTCCATGGCGACATGCAGATCGCCGGTTTTCAGGCCCGCGAACTGGGCGATGTAGTCGGCCTGCACGTATTCGACATTGTAACCGGCCTCCTTCAACACCTCTCCCATGATCTTGGTGGTCAGCAACTGACCGGTCCAGTCATGCAAAGTCAGCTTGATCGGATCCTGGTTCTCCGCCGAATAGGCGGCCGGCGCGAGCGGCCCGAAGTAGACAGCAGCCGAAAGGGCCGCGATCAGCGATAGGCTTTTTTTCATCTTTGGAACTCCCCGTTCTTTTTAACGCGTTTTTCGCTGCCTTTTTGCAGCGCCCGTCCCTGTCACCGGCTTCATCACTGAATCGCCAGACTATTTCTGGAGCCAATCACACGGATACAACTTCCCCTTCATCATCCATCATTTTCCGGTAGAATCCACATATATCCGCAATTCGTGTTGACTTTTGTGGGTTATCTGAGAGTTTTGCACAGAAAACAGTCATTTCATCACAGCTTAGAGTTCCGGAGAAGAGATTGGATCTCCCGCAAACCGAGACAGGCCCCAAGACCGCAACGGACTCCCGCCCAGAATCCCGGCGCGCCACCCAGCGCGAGAATGAAATCCTCCAGGAACTGCGCCGCTCCGGCGGGTCCAGCCGGATTCAGAACCTTGCCGGCCGGCTGAAGGTTTCAGAAGAAACCATTCGCCGGAATTTAAAGTCGCTCGCAAAGGAGGGGCTCGTGCGCCGGGTTCACGGCGGCGCCCATCTGCCCGATGCGCGCAGCGAAGCCAGCTTCCAGCAGCGGGTGGACGAGAACCCCGACGCCAAACGCCGTATCGCCGAAAAGGTGGCGGAGATCATCGAGGACGGGGATTCGCTTTTCCTCGATATCGGCTCGACCACCTCCTACATCGCACAGGCTTTGCAACACCGCCGGGATCTCTTCGTGGTGACCAATTCCGTCTCGGTCGCCCACACCCTGGCCGCGCGTAACGGCAACCGGGTCTTCATGGCCGGCGGTGAATTGCGCGCCCATGACGGTGGGGCCTTCGGGGTGGAAGCCATTGAATTCGTGCGCCGTTTTCAGGTCGAGTACGCGGTGCTCTCGGCGGCGGCCATAAATGCCGCGAGCGGTTTCATGCTTTTCGACCTGCAGGAAGCGGAATTCTCCCGCGAGATCATGCGCCGCGCCAAGACCAGTATCGTTGCCGCCGACAGCTCCAAGTTCGACCATCGCGCCCCGATCTCCGTCGACGCGCCTTCACTGGTCGACGTCCTGGTCACTGACAGCGCGCCACCGGAGGAATTGAAAGCGGCGCTCAACGCCTGGTCCGTCGATGTCGTCCTGGCCGACGGAGGAAGCGGCGCGTCCTAGCCCGCGCTGTCTTTGACCGGTACCACGTAATTCAGCCCCATGCGGCCGCCATCCGGGTAGACCGTCTGACCGGTCATGTAACTGGAATAATGCGAGGCCAGGAAGACCGCGACCTTGGCGATCTCGTCGGGCTCGCCGGGCCGCTCCATGGGTGTTCGCGACAGCACGGCGTGCATCTTCGCCGGATCGTCGGCCACGGTCTGAAACATCTCGGTATTGATCGAGCCGGGGCCGATGGCATTGACCCGCACGGCTTCCGGCGCCATGCGAATGCCCAGGCATTTGGTCCACTGATTGACCCCGCCCTTCGCGATCACGTAGGGCGTAATCGCCGGAATCGCGACCACGGCGTTGAGCGAGGACATGTTGATAATTGTCCCCCGGCTGCCGTCCGCGTCCGGCGCCTGATCCCGCATCGCGCGCGCCGCGGCCTGACCGGTCAGGAACACGCCTTTCAGGTTAACGGCAATAACCCGGTCGAAATCAGCTTCCTCCAACTCCAGGATATCCGAAGTGTGCACAATCCCGGCGTTGGCGATGACGCAGTCCACCCGCCCATAGGTTTCCCGGGTAAAGGCGATCAGTGCCTCGACCTGTGATTTGTCCGTCACATCGCAGGCGCGGTAACAGACATGGCCCCCGGACTCGCTCAGGCGCTTGGCTGCGGCCTCACCTTCATTGTCCATCACGTCGGCCAGCACCACCTTGGCGCCTTCCTTGACGAAACGTTCCGCACAGGCAAGACCGATGCCGCGCGCGGCACCTGTGATAATGGCGGTTTTTCCTTCGAGCATCATAGCTGGGTCATCCTTCATTCCTGTCGCCTTGCCTCGGCAGGCGTTAATCCTCTGCTGTTGTCGTTGAGAGGTAACCGTTCTCGAGATCGCGCCTGACGGACTCCGCGTCACGTTCCGAAACGGGGCCATAACCTCCGCCACCCGGAAGTTCCAGCACCAGCGTCCGTCCGGCAGGCACGAACTGCCGGCCTTTTGTCTTCAGGACGGTTCCATCGTCCAATCTCACCGTCCCCGCCGCGCCGTTTTCTCCGCCCTTACGTCCACGCGCCGGATTGGCGACCCGATCGAACATGGCGCTGAAATCGAATTCATGACCTGGCGCCGCGCTGATCTCAATCACCTGTCCGAGACCACCGCGGTACTTGCCCGCACCGCCGGAGCCCGGCCGCAGTTCCTTGCGCCAGACCACGATCGGCCCGACATGCTCGGTCGCCTCGATCGGCATGGTGTGCACGCCACTTGGGAAAGCCGTGGCGCTCAAACCGTCGAGGCCCGGCCGCGCACCGCCGCCGCCGCTGTTGAACATCAGGATCTCGGCCTTCTGATCCCCTCTGTGGCCGTCGAGGTCACTATTCGGACGCGCACTGATGTGGATGTTCCAAAGCGCGCTCGCCCCTTCCGCCGGCAGGCGGCCGGGCAGCAGTTTATGCAATGCGCCCATGACGAGGTCCGGGATAAAATGCCCGGTGACGTGGCGGACCGAAACGGGCGCGGGGTGAACCGCATTCAGGATACAGCCGACCGGCGCTTTGACCGTGAAGGGTGCGAGTGAAGCCGCATTGTTGGGAATATCGGGCGCGATAGCGCACTTCAGGCCATAGCCCGCATAGGCCTTGGTGTAGACCAGCGGCACGTTGATTCCGCGTGCGATCGCCGGCGAGGTCCCGTCGAAGTCCGCCAGAATTCCCTCTTCGCCGATATTCAGCTTCACCTTCAATCTGATCGATTCGTCGTAGCCGTCGACCATCATCTCGTTCTCGCAAGAGCCCCTCGGCAAATCGGAAACGAGCGCCAGGGTCGCACGGCGGCTATGATCGAAAATGAAGCGCGCGAGCGCCTCAAGGTCACTCAGTCCGAACTCGTCCATCATAGCAACCAGACGCTTGTGGCCGGTCTCGTTGCAGGTCGCCAGGGAATAGAGGTCCCCAACGACCTGATCGGCTTCGCGTACGTTGTTCCGAACGATCTTGATCAGATCGCGGTTGACCTCGCCGCGCAGCGCGAACTTCATGATCGGGATCAGCAGGCCTTCTTCATAGACCTCCCGCCCATCGGCCCCGAAACCTCGTCCACCGACATCCACCACATGGGCCGTACTGGCGAAATAGCCGACCAGCTTGCCCCGGTAAAACGAGGGGCTGACCATGGTGATGTCGTGCAGGTGGCCGGTGCCTTTCCAGGGATCGTTGGTGATGTAGACGTCGCCTTCGAAAATCTGGTCTTCACCGATTTCCCGAATGAAGTGCCCCACGGCCTCCGCCATGGCATTTACGTGCCCCGGTGTTCCGGTCACCGCCTGCGCCATCATGGCACCCGTGACATCGAAGACCCCGGCAGAAAGATCGCCCGCTTCGCGCACGGAGGTGGAAAAGGCGGTCCGGATCAGGGCCTGCGCCTGCTCTTCCACCACCGAGATCAGGCGGTTCCACATGACCTGATAGGAAACGGATTGCGCCCCTGAAGTCGTCATACTGTTGCCTCCGCTCTGGAACCAGCCGCTTTGCGCCCCAGCATAACGCAGCCATCGGTCTGCATGACCGCTTGAACACCGGGTGGAACGATGATCGAGGTTTCGCTTTCGACGATAACCGCGGGGCCGGTCACCGCCATGCCGGGCTCCAAATCATTCCGCTCGATGATCTGGGCTTCATCAAATTTTTGCCCAACCGGGTCGAACAGCAGTCTGTGCTGATCCGAGACCGCTGCACGCTGCGCCGGCACGGCTTCGACAGGCGTCACGGGCGGCACGGGCGTACTTACACGCACCGACCAACTGGTGATCTCGACGTCCAGACCCTCAACCGTGCGCCCGAACAGGGCCCGGTAGGCACTTTCGAACCGCGCCGAAACCGCGCGGCTATCTTCCGCCTGTGCATCTGCTTCTGAGAGAGACACAGGGATCTCCCAGCCCTGCCCGACGAAACGCATGTAGGCCTTGCGCTCGAGTGTCAGGGGCGAATCTGTGTCGCAGGATCGCACAAAGGCTTCCGCTTCCTGCACCAGCTCATCGAGCACGCGGCGCACCGCTTCAGGGTCGTAGGCCGAAAGACGCATATAGCTGCTGCGGGTGGCCTCGAAACTGAAGGGCGCGCGCAGAAAACCGATGGCCGAGCCAACGCCGGCACCGGGCGGCACCAGCAAGCGCTCGATGCCCAGCTTTTCGCAGAGCCGGCCGGCATGGAGCGGGGCGGCGCCGCCAAAGGCAATCATGCTGTACCCCGAGAGATCTTCGCCGTTTTCCACCGCATGGACCCGCGCCGCATTGGCCATGTTTTCGTCCACAACTTCCGAGATGCCAAAGGCCGCCGTCGTTTCGTCTAACGCCAACGCCATCCCGACATGTTGTTTAACAGCGGCTGCGGAACACTCGCCTGAGAGGCGGATCGAACCACCGGCAAAATTCTCGGGATCAAGACGGCCCAGCAGAAGATCCGCATCCGTGACGGCGGGTCTTTCCCCGCCCTGCTGGTAGCAGGCCGGACCGGGCTCGGAACCCGCGCTCTCGGGACCGACCCTGATCTGCTGCAGGCTGTCCACATGGGCCAGGGAACCGCCGCCGGCGCCGATTTCGACCATCTCGATCACCGGGATGGAAATCGGCATACCGCTGCCCTTTTTGAAGCGGGTGGTTCGCGCAACTTCAAAAGTCGTCGAGGTTTTCGGCGTCTGGTCCTTGATCAGGCAGATCTTTGCGGTGGTTCCGCCCATGTCGAAGGACAGGGCTGCGTCTATCTCATAGCGCGCCGCAATATCCGCGGCAAAGATCGCGCCACCGGCAGGCCCGGATTCCACCAGCCGGACCGGGAATTCCGACGCGCTTTCGAGCGATATGATGCCGCCGCCCGAATGCATCATGAAGACCGGACAGTTCGCACCCATCGCGCCCAGGCGCGAGACCAGACGGTCCAGGTAGGATTTCATCAGCGGTTTGACGTAGGCATTGGCGCAGACGGTGTTGAAGCGCTCAAACTCGCGCATCTGCGGCGAAACCTCGGAGGAAATCGACACCGAGAGCGCGGGCAGCCGCGCGAGCAGGATCTCCCTAACCATTTCCTCGTGGGCCGGGTTCATGTAGGCGTGAATCAGGCCAATCGCAACGCTGTCATATCCACCGCGTTCGATCTGGTCTGTCAGGCGCTCGATCTCGGCAGGGTCGAGCGGTTTCAGGACTTGTCCCTGCGCGCCAATCCGCTCCGGCAGGGTATAGCGGTGCGCCCGCGCGATCAGCGGTTCCGGCAGCACCAGGTTCAGATCGTACTGTTCGAAACGGCTCTCGCTGCGCATTTCGATAACATCGCGAAAACCCTGAGTCGTGATCAGCGCGGTCTTGGCACCCCGGCGCTCGATCAGGGCATTGGTGGCCAGGGTGGTGCCGTGAATGACGACGGAAATATCGCCAGCGCTGAGCCCTGCCTTGGACAAAACCTCGCCGAGCCCTTCCAGGATTGCATTTTCCGGCGCTGAAGGCGTCGTCAACACCTTTGCTGAGTAGACCCGCCCCCCGCGTTCAAGCACCACGTCGGTAAAAGTACCACCGATATCAACGCCCAGTCTGGCTGTTGCTTTTTCCATCAATCCAACACGTTCACGCGAAAACTCATCCCGGAAAAGCCAACTGGCGGCTCTTCGGCGTCCGGCATCTTTTCCCGGAACGCAGCAAAGAACCGCCAGCGATCTTTACGATGCCCGGCGCAAAAGCCAGGCATATGAGCGTCTTACTTCAGCAGCGAAATTGCCCATTTGTCGTCGTCACCGACAACATTAACGCTGTAGATGCCGACGACATCGCCGTTGGCATCGAAGTCGACCGGTCCCGACGCACCCTCGTAGTTGATGTCTTTACCGGCGGCAATCAGCGCTTTGGCCTTCTCCCACTCACCAGGACGAATGACTTCCCCCGGTGCATTGGCAACTTCACGCAACGCCGCGGCGATCTTGCCACGATCTGCAGCACCCGCTTTTTCAATCGCAAGGGCGACCAGGAACGAAGCGTCATAGCCATGTGCGGCATACGGCGCTTTCGGGTCTTTGCCGGTCGCGCTGAAAGCGGTTTCAAACGCCTGATAGGAGGTATCCGCGTAATCCGATGCGGACTGCGTGATCGAGATCCGGTCCCGAAGGTTGTCGGCACCGATCTGCTCAATCACCGAGGTATCAAACATACCGTCCGCAGCGAAGAACCTCTCGAACAAGCCGTTCTCGAGGCTGTTGCGGATAATGGCGATCCCACTGCTGCCGTAGTAGGCGAAGATCGCAATGCCTTCAGCACCGCCGCTCGCAAGCGTGGAGAGCTCGGAACGATAGGAGGCCTTGTTCGGCTCGTGGGCCTGATTGGCCGTAATCGTGCCGCCCATGGCCGCAAACTCTTTCTCGAACACCGTCGCGATACCGGCGTTATAGTCATCGTTCGAGTAAGTCATGGCCAGTTTCCGGACACCGGAGTCGTAGGCCAGCTTGGCGAGCGCCGCGCCCTGATAGGCATCGGACGGCGCAACCCGGAACACCAGGTCATTGTCTTTGAGCTCGCTGATCGACGGGGCCGTGGCCGAGTCCGATACGGCAACAACACCAGCCGGGATCGTTACGGACTGAACCATGCCGTTCGTCGCACCAGAGCAGCTTGCGCCGATAACCGCAACAACCTGCTCCACATTGACGACCTTACCGCCGGCATCGACACCTGCCTTCGGGTCGCATGCGGAATCGGACAGCACCAGCCTGAGTGTATCACCATCAAGCAATCCACCCTGATCGTTGACGTGTTGCGCGGCAAGATTGCGCCCGGCAATGATCGGATCGACCAGTTCGGCAATCGGCCCGGTCACACCCGCAACTGAACCCACCTTGATCTCATCCGCACTGACGGCCGGCGCACTCATCGCCAGGGCCGAAGCAGCAAATAGAAATTTACCCATATATTTCATAATGACGTCACTCCTCTGCACTTATGGTTTTGTTATTGCAGTTTGGCTTCTCTTAAACCGCATGATGCCCTGATCAAAATTTCTGTCAATATGCGCACCGGCAGTCGTTGCTCGCTCTATTTTACCTGATCCGCCAAAATTATCGACCCGCGGGAGACTCAGCAGGGTTTACGCGCCGTTCCGGCTTCGGCCGCACCTCCGGGAAAATTCCTTTGGGATATCTCTGCAGGAAGATCTGCAGGGCGAGGCCGATCAGGAAAATCCGGATGTAGGCCGTGCGAATCGCGAGTTCATCCGGCAGGCGGCTGGTCAGGATTTCCGAGGCCGACCAGATGGTCCACATCAGAAACGCGCCCAGAATAGCGCCTTTGTTGTTTGCGCTGCCCCCGACCACAAGCATCACCCAGACCAGGAAGGTCGAAGTCATGGGGTCCGTGGCGTTGGGTCCGATAAACTTGAGGTAATGCGCGATGAAAGCCCCCGCCAAGGCCATCAGCATGCAGCCAACGACAAAGGCTTCCATGCGGAATTTCTCGATGTCCTTACCTGCGGCCATCGCGGATTTTTCATTCTCGCGGATCGCGGTCATCACCCGGCCCCAGGGCGAACGCCGCGCGGTTTCCAGCAGGAAATAGATCGCCACCACCGTCGCGAGGATCAAACCGAGAAAGGCAAGTTGATTCCAGGGCTCCGGCAAGGATTCGAAGGGCTTTGGAATCATGGAGACGCCGCGCGGCCCGTTGGTCGCCCAGGTCTCGTTTTTCAGAATGAGACGGAAGATCTCAGCGATGCCGATGGTGGCAATGGCAAGATAATCAGCCCGCAGCTTCAAACAGACCTTGCCGACGCCCCAGGCGATGATCCCGCTGACGATCATAGCAACGACGAAACTGACGATGTAAGGCAGCTCATAACCGCCCAGATGCCGCACGGAAGGCGCGGTGGTGAGAATGGCACTGACATAGGCACCGATCGCGAAGAAACCCGCGATGCCGGCATTGAACAGGCCGGTAAAGCCCCATTGGATGTTCAATCCCAGGGCCAGGATCGCATAGATACCACCCATGGTCAGAAGGGAAATGACGTACAGGAAGATTCCATAGAATTGATCCATTTTAGAAGACCTTCCCTTTGAACAGGCCGCTTGGGCGCCAGAGCAGCATGGCGATCATGATGGCGAAGGCAACGCCGGCTTTGTAACCGGGGTTCAAGAGCGGTTCCGTGCCGATCCAGGGATAAGAGGAGATTTCTTCGACGACGCCGATGATCAGCCCACCGGCAACGGCACCGAAGGGGCGCCCGATCCCGCCGAGAATGGCCGCAGCAAACATGGGCAGTAGCATCTTGAAGCCCATGTTGGTGTCGATGTGCGTATCGATCGCGAGGAACACCCCGGCCGCGGTCGCCAGGGCGCCACCGACGATCCAGGTCATGCGCACGACCTTCTCCGTATCGATGCCGGTCAACTTGGCAAGTTCGGGCGAATCCGACATCGCCCGCATGGCTTTGCCGATTTTCGTCCGGCTGAGCAGATAGTGCACCGCCAGCATCAGTACGATCGTGGCACTGATGATCATGACGTGTTTGGGCGAGATCCGAAGGCTGTCGAAAAAGACCATTGGCCGCTGGATGCCCTGGGTCATGCCCTTCAACTGAACGCCCCAGATAAACTGCACGACGGAACGGATCATCAGCATCATGCCGAAAGACGCGATGACCACCATGATGGTCGGGCTGGCCCTGAAGGGTTTGTAGAACGCGCGGTCAATGAAGAGCACAGCCAGCACGGTCAACATGGCCGCGACCGGCAGGACAATAAGCGGATGCAGGCCGGAAAACTGAACCAGGCTCCAGGTGATGTAGACCCCCAGCAGCATGGTCTCGCCGTGGGCGAAATTGGCGAAGCGCAGGATGCTGAAGGTGAGCGTGATCCCGATGGCGCCGAGCGCATAGATGCTGCCCAGAACCAGACCGGGGATCAGATAAAAGTTCAGAAATTCGATCATGCCGCTGCGCCGCCCCCGAGAAACATCTCCGCCACTTCCGGGTCGTCCAGCAGGTTCTGGCCGCTGCCCTCGAATTTGTTCTTACCGTCGACCAGAACGTATCCGCGATTCGCGATCTTCAACGCCTGCTTCGCGTTTTGCTCGACCATCAGAATCGGCGTCCCGGTCGCGTTGACGGTCTTAACAATCGAGAAGATTTCGCCACGATACTTGGGAGACAGGCCGGCGGTGGGTTCGTCCAGTAGGAGGATTTTCGGCTCCAGCATCATGGCCTTGGCCATGGCAACCATCTGGCGTTGACCGCCCGAGAGCGTGCCTGCCGTCTGCTTGCGCTTCTCCGCGAGCGGCGGGAAGACTTCGTAAAGCTCCAGCAGGCGGGGCTGGAAATCATCCTCCCTGACAAAGGCGCCCATTTCCAGGTTTTCCTCGACTGTCAGGCTGGGAAAGATATTGGAGGTCTGCGGGACGTAGCAGACGCCGTGGCGCACGACCTGTTCCGGGGGCATGTTGGTAATGTCTTCGCCGTCCAGGCTGACCTTCCCGCCGCTCAAGTTCAAAAGACCGAAAACCGCCTTCATCGCGGTGGATTTACCCGCGCCATTCGGACCGATGATCACCACGATCTCTCCCGGGTCGACCTTCATCGACACCCCATGGAGAATCTGAGTATCGCCATATCCACCGACGACCGCATCAAGTTCCAGAACCGACATCAGTCTTCCTCCCCGCCGCCAAGGTAAGCGTCCAGAACATCGGGGTTGCTGCGCACTTCGGTCATGTGACCCTGCATCAGGACTGTACCCTCCGCCAGCACGATCACCGGATCGCAAAGGCTCGCAATAAGATCCATGTCGTGCTCGATGACGCAAAAGGTATAGTCGCGTTCTTCGCGCAAACGGCTGATCATCTCGCGGATCTTCAGCAACAGGGTCGGATTCACGCCCGCGCCCGGCTCATCCAGCAGGACCAGCTTGGCGTCGGTCATCATGGTCCGGCCCAGCTCCAACAGCTTTTTCTGGCCGCCGGAGAGGTTCCCCGCCTGTTCGTCGCCGAGATGAGAGATGGAGAGAAATTCCAGTGCATCTTCCGCCCGGTCGCGGACCTCGCGTTCGCGCCGCTTCACCTGGCCCCGGGAAATCCAGTTCGCGAAGAGCCGCTCGCCCGGCTGCTCCGGCGGAACCACCATAAGGTTCTCCAGGACCGTCATCTTGGCGAACTCGTGGGGAATCTGAAAAGTGCGCACGATGCCGCGATGGAACATCTCATGGGTCGGCAAACCGGCGATATCCTTGCCTTCGAAAACAATCCGTCCCGAAGTCGGCACAAGTTCCCCGGCGATCATGGAAAAGGTTGTTGTTTTCCCTGCCCCGTTTGGTCCGATCAGCCCCGTGATCGTCCCTTCTTTGATTTCAAAACTGCAGTTTCTGACAGCCTGCAGCCCCCCGAAATTCTTATTGAGATTCTCGATCGTGAGCACCTGGCTCAATCCCTCCCCTGACTACCCAAGCGGTGCTACCATCCCGAAAAACTCGCACAGGCGCAATAGCGCACTGGCCGGTTTGAGGAATCTCCGCTCCCAACCAGCCGGTCGTGCAGTTGACGTCCGTAGCCGCGAAATCCGGTTGTTCGAAGAGCGCCCAGCCACCTTCTCCTTTTGGCTCAGCTTAACTGCAAACTCCGTCCCTGCCCAGCCGGACGAACAGCGCCGGCCGAACAACACAGATCGACCAAAAGCCATGCAAGTGCTTATATCGTGCGGGTCCAGCCACGATCTCTGGCGGGAACCGAACCCAAAGACACAGAATGAAATGAGATAGCGCCATGACGGACAGGGATCGCCCCCAAAACTCTGGCCCCGAACACCCCAGCGAAGGCACATCCCGTTTCACGGCGCTGGTCACGGGCTCCTCGAGCGGTATCGGCGCGGCGGTCTGCCGAAGGCTCGCAACTTCACGCGGCCGCGACATCGGCATTGCTGTCCATGCCCGCCATAACCGTGCCGGCGCGGAGCAGATGGCAGAAGAGATCCGCCGATCCGGCGGCCGGGCAGAGGTCCTGCTGGGAGATATTGCAGAAGCGGGTGTTGCCGAACGTCTGATCGAGGAAACCGTCGCAAGATTCGGCCGGCTTGACGCGCTGGTGGCCAATGCGGGCTTTCCGATCCTGAAATCACTGAACGAAGGCACTCGAGAGGATCTGGATTACGCCTTTCGCGGCAACCTCTTCAGCTTCTACGAGCTGCTGCGTGCCGCGCGACCGCACCTGGCCAAAGCGCAAGAACCGCGCGTGGTCGCCGTGGGCAGTTTCACCGCGCATGTCTTCCGGACCGATATGCGCAGCTTCCCCATGTCTGCGGCCGCAAAAGGCGGACTGGAGACGATGGTGCGCAGCCTCGCCGCCGATCTGGCACCGTTTGGGATCACGGTCAATTGTGTGGTTCCCGGTTTTATCGAGAAAGACCCCGGCACGGGAGACGGCCTGTCGCAGCAGGAACTCGCAGCCATGGCCGAGCGCATTCCCTTGGGGCGCATCGGCCGCAGCACAGAAGTCGCCGCCGCCATTGAATTTCTGCTGTCCCCCGGCGCAAGCTATATCACTGGTCAGGCGCTGCACGTGAACGGCGGATTGATATAGATCAAAGACAAGCCTTTTCTCCCCGGCCAGCCTGCCGAAAACAACTTATTGGGGAGAAGAGAATGACCGATGGAGAAGTTGCGTACCTGGCACTGGTTATCGGTGGAATGGTAGCCTTCATCCTGGGCCTTGGTTTTGTAACCTGGGAAGAAACCCGGAGCCGCTCAAAGCGCTAAACGGCGCTCGCGTCACAGCATCTCCGCCTGCGCGGTCATAGCCAGGCGGCCTTCCGGGTTGACGGCCCAGAGTTCAATGCCGGAATCCACCCGCTTGCCCATCAGGGTGAAAGCTGCGGTGTCGAAAAGCGGGCTCACCGCCCGGAACTGATAGGAGGAAACCCAGCAGCCGGGGTTTTGTTCCAGCAAAAGATCGAACAGCAGGGTCGCGGTCAGCGGGCCGTGAAAAACCAGCCCGGGATAGCCTTCGACCTCGGCTGCATATTGCCGGTCATAGTGGATCCGGTGCCCGTTGAAGGTCAGCGCGGAATAACGAAACAGCAGGATCGGGCTGGGCTCAACACGTCGCTGCCAATCGGACCCTGCGGGCGCCTCCGGTGGAACCGCGGGCGCGGCTCCAGGTACCGGATCCTCCCGGTAAACGATGTCGTGCTCTTCCCAAAAGCAGAAGCGGTCACCGGCTGAAATCTCATGCCGTACCGTGACGAAGCAGAGCGGACCGCTGCGGCCATACTTAAGCTGCACATCTTGAATACGCGACCGCCGCTGCGCGGTCTCGCCAATGCGCAGAGGCCGCTTGAATCCGAAGCGGCCACCGGCCCACATGCGGCGCGGCAGGTCGACCGGCGGCAGAAAACCGCCCAACTTGGGGTGACCGTCGCGACCGAGGTCCTTCTGCGCAACGACTGTTGGAAAGTAGAGCCAGTGCCAGAGCGGCGGCAGGGCAGCCCCAGGCTCCAGCGTCGGACACCGGTCAAGGGCCGCCTGCATCTGGCGTGCGGTACGTGGGTCGATCAGATCGGCGGTTTCTTCCTGCCGCCCGATCCAGCTTTCCAGAACCGTCCGATCGAGTGTGCGGTCCTCCACAGCGTTACGCCTCCTGCCCGGCCGGCGAAAACTCCGCCCGCAGCGCGTTGGTGTGCGCACCGATCCGCGGTGTTCCTGCTGCATCTCCGACCGGATCCTCAACCCACTGAACAGGGGGCGCGGGCAGATCAAGACGTGTCCCTTCGCAGGTCGCAACAGACCGGCGTCTGAGTGCCCGATGGGCGGAAAGCTGCTCCACGGAATTCACACCGGCGAAGGCGATGTCGGCCTCCAGAAGACGCGCCCGAAACTCATCCGCCATCAGCCCCCCAACCACCGCCAGAATGTCCGCGTCCATGGCGTCCCGGTTCGCCACGCGCAGGCTGTTGTTATCATAGCGAGGCTCGACCGCCATCTCCGGGCGCTTGAAGACCTGAGCGCAGAGCCGGTGCCATTCCCGCTCGTTCTGGATCGACACCAGTGTGTCGATGCCGTCTTTGGTCCGGTAGGCTCCATAGGGCGCGATCGAGGGGTGCCGCAGACCCTGACGGGTCGGGGCACCGGCGCCAAAGTCGGAATGGATCAAAGGCACCGTCATCCACTCTGCCGCCATATCGAAGAGCGAGAGCTTTAAAGCGGCGCCCTCGCCGGTTCTGGCTTTACGGTAGAGCGCTTCCAGGATCGCCGCATGGGCGGTCATGCCTGTCCCGACGTCGCAGACCGAAACCCCGATCCGTCCGACCTCGCCAGGACCGCCGGAGATTCCCACCAGTCCGCTCTCCGCCTGGACCAGCAGGTCGTAGCCCTTCATACCCTCCATGGCCTCGCTCTCGCCGTAGCCGGAAATATCGCAGGTGATCAGGCCGGGATAATCCCGGCGCAGGCGCTCGCTGCCGAACCCGGCGCGCGCCAATGCCCCCGGCGCCAGGTTCTGTATGACCACATCCGCCCGCGCGATCATGGCCTCCAGCAGAGCGGCATCTTCCGGCTGCTTGAAATCCAGAACCGCCGATTCCTTACCCTGATTGATCCAGATGAAATAGGAGCTCTCGCCCTTGGCTGCGGTGTCGTAGCCGCGCGCGAAATCCCCCTCGGGACGTTCGATCTTGATCACGCGCGCCCCGGCTTCTGCCAGACGTGCGGTACAAAGCGGCGCGGCCACGGCCTGCTCGATCGCGACAACAAGACAGCCTTCCAAAGGTTTCATGGCAGGTCGTTCCCTAAAAGCTTCTTGGAAGATCAAGTACGTGTTCCGCAATGTAACTCAGGATGAGATTGGTTGAGATCGGCGCGATCTGATAAAGCCGCGTCTCTCGGAATTTGCGCTCGATATTATACTCCCGGCTAAAGGCGAACCCGCCGTGAGTCTGCATCGCGGTATCTCCCATTTTCCAAGAAGCATCAGCCGCCAGCATCTTGGCCATATTGGCCTCTGCGCCGCAGGGTTTTCGCTCATCGAATAACAAGGCCGCGCGCTCGACCATCAGGGCCGCCGCTTCCATCTCCGCATAACACTTCGCCAGGGGAAACTGCACGCCCTGGTTCGCGCCGATCGGACGCCCAAAGACTTCGCGCTCGCGGGCATAGGCTGTTGCCTTGTCGAGAAAATAACGGGCATCGCCGATGCATTCGGAGGCAATTAGAATCCGCTCCGCATTCATGCCGTCCAGGATCACGCGGAAGCCCTTACCCTCTTCACCCAAAAGATTCGCGGCAGGCACCTCCAGATCGTCGAAAAAGAGCTCGCAAGCATGGTGATTAATCATGGCGTCGATGGGCTGAACGCTGAGGCCCTTGCCGATCGCGTCACGCAGATCGACGATGAAAGCCGACAGGCCCTCCGTCTTCTTCGCGCAGTCCTCGCGGGGCGTCGTGCGCGCCAACAAGACCATCAGGTCGGAATGCTCGACACGGCTGATCCACACCTTTTGGCCGTTGATCCGGTAGACCTCGCCATCGCGCTTCGCCGTGGTCTTGAGGCTGGTGGTGTCCGTTCCGGTCGTGGGCTCGGTCACACCGAAACTCTGCAGCCGCAGCTCGCCGCTGGCGATCCTGGGCAGATAGGCCTCCTTCTGTTCGTCGGAGCCATGACGCAGCACGCAGCCCATGACGTACATCTGGGCGTGGCATGCGCCAGCGTGGGCGCCCCGGCGGCTGATTTCCTCCAGGATCGCGCAGGCTTCCAGCAGCCCGAGACCTGAGCCGCCATAGCTTTCCGGGATTAGCGCGGTGAGGAACCCGGCTTCGGTCATTTCCTTCACAAAAGCCGTCGGATAGCCCTGCTCGCCGTCCAGTCGGCGCCAGTAGTCCTCGCCATAGCCGGCGCAGAGCGCCGCAACCGCGCTGCGGATCTCAGCAATTGCAGCGCGCCGTTCTTCCAGCGCTCCGAGCGTCCCTGTGGTCAAAGTCTCGTCCTCATCAAGCTTTCGCCTAAATTATAGAAAAGCATTACATGAAAAAAATGATTTATTTTCAGCTTTTTGATTAGTATTTTCGAACAATGAGAAACCTGCCGTCCTTTAAAGCTCTCAGTGCCTTCGAAGCCACGGCGCGGCTGGGCGGTGTGCGGGCGGCAGCGGACGAATTGGCCGTCACGCAGTCGGCGGTCAGTCATCAGTTGGCTAACCTGGAAAGTCATCTTCGGACAAACCTGTTCCACCGGCAGGGCAAACGCCTTGTCCTGACCGACACGGGCCGCGACTACCTCAACCGGATCGGACCGGTTCTGGATCACCTGGAAGAAGCGACCTTCGAAGCCGCCAATCACTCGCAGGTCGAAACCCTGACCCTATCGGCGCCGCCGAGTTTCCTGGCCATGTGGCTTTTGCCCCGCATCGCGGGCTTCACCGCCGGACACCAGGATCTGGATCTGCGCCTGCTCGAGCGATTGACCCTCGCACCTGAAGAGGAAAGTATCGATTGCGCCATCGAGTATCGCCTGGCCCCCGACAGCGCTGCCAATGCCACGCAGATTCTCTCGGATCAGGTCGTGCCGCTGGCCGCGCCCGAGCTAATCGCACAGCATGCTATTCGCGGCCTGGAAGATCTCTCGAATGTCACACTGATCGAAACCGAGCGGCGGCTGATTTCATGGCAAGCGATACTGCGGGAGTCTCCTGATCTGGAGGCTCAGCGTTTTCTCTCGGTCAGCTATTCCCTGCACGCCTTCGAAGCCGCCCGGCTCGGTCTGGGGATCGCCCTGGGCAATCGCTACAACGCACAGCGCTTCATCGACGAAGGCGCTCTGACCATCCCCTTTCAGATTCCGGAAGCCCTGAAACCCCGAACACCGAGGTACTTCCTGACTCTGCCGGAGCGAAAATCGAAGCTGGAAAAGGTGGTATTGTTCCGTGAATGGCTGCTGCAGGAAATCGCGCAGACACTTCGATAGCAGCTTCGAGTCTTGAAGCCACACCAAATCAGATACTTAACCAGTGTCCTGATCGTTTCTGAAGTTCGACGAGAGCCCGAAACAAATTATGCGAACTTCAGAACCGGGACCCGAGTGAAGGTCCGGATTGGATGGAGCTAAGTTCACTCCATCAAAAAAATTTTTGTTTGAGGAAAAAATTGTTGCTAAGACTCGCGCACCAGCGGTCGCTCCTTCGATCTCGCTCACGCATGTAGAGCTTGCAGGAATGCCGCCGTGAAATAATGTGGGAGCATGCAACCATAAATTTATGTCTGTTGAGGAACAAACTCTCCAGACATTTCCAGTCGGTTGAGTGCATAACTCGCGATAAGTGCGGCTAACGCTATTCGCCGCTCACACAAACAGAGAGGTCACTATGAAAAAAGCTGTAAGTTTCCTGGCTGTCTCGGTCCTGCTGTCGACGACCGCGCTGGCCAATGCCGAAACTCTACGATGGGCGCGCGCAGGCGACGCCCTGACGCTCGATCCACATTCGCAGAATGAGGGCCCGAGCCACACCATCCGCCACCAGATGTATGAGCCGCTGATCATTCGCGACACCACCGGTGCCTTCGAAGCCGCGCTCGCCACCGAATGGGGCCCGAGCCCCAATGACCCCAATATCTGGGTCTTCAAGCTACGCGAGGGCGTGAAGTTCCACGATGGCGCCGACTTTACCGCCGAAGACGTGGTCTTCAGCTTCGAGCGCGCCCAACAGCCGACCTCCGACATGAAGGAACTGATCGGCTCGATCAAGGAAGTGCGCGCCGTAGATGACTACACAATCGAGATGGTGACCGATGGACCCAACCCGATCCTCTCGTCGAACCTCACCAACCTCTTCATCATGGACAAGGGCTGGTCCGAAGCGAACAACACGGTCAAGGTGCAGGACTTCGAAGGTGGCGAGATCACCTACGCGACGACCAACGCAAACGGCACCGGACCCTACAAGCTGGTCAGCCGCGAGCCCGACGTGAAGACGGTCATGGCGCGCAACGACGCCTACTGGGGCCGCGACCAGTTCCCCATGGAGATCGAGGAAATCGTCTACACGCCGATTCAGAACGCGGCGACGCGTGTCGCGGCCTTCCTGTCCGGCGAAGTCAACTTCCTCCAGGACATGCCGGTTCAGGACCTTGCCCGCGTGGACTCCGCTGACGGTATTGGCGTGAAGCAGGCACCGCAGAACCGGGTCATTTTCTTCGGCATGAACCAGGGCGCGGACGACATCGAGGCCGATAACGTCTCCGGCGCCAACCCGCTGGCCGATGTGCGGGTGCGCAAGGCCATGTCCATGGCGATCAACCGCGATGCCATCCGCCAGGTGGTCATGCGCGGCCAGTCGCAGCCCGCCGGCATGATCGCGCCGCCCTTCGTCAACGGCTGGACGGCCGCGATGGACGCCGAAAGCTCGACCGATATGGCAGGTGCCAAGGCGCTGCTGCAGGAAGCCGGCTACGGCGACGGCTTCTCGATCCGCCTGGACTGCCCGAACGACCGCTACATCAATGACGAGGCGATCTGCCAGGCGGCCGTGGGCATGCTGGGCCAGATCGGCATCACGGTGAACCTGGATTCCAAGCCCAAGGCGCAGCACTTCCCGCTCATCACCGACGGCAAGACCGACTTCTACATGCTGGGCTGGGGTGTTCCGACCTACGATTCCGAGTACATCTTCAACTTCCTGGTCCATGGCCGCGAAAGCGACATCGGCACCTGGAACGGCACCGGTTTCGACAACGACGCGCTGGACGAGAGGATCAAGTCGCTGGCGTCCAATACGGACCTTAAGGCGCGAAATGCGGAGATCGCAGCGATCTGGCGTGTGGTGCAGGATGAGCAGCTCTACATCCCGATCCACCACCAGGTGCTGAACTGGGGCATGGCTGACGGCCTTGGGATCGAAGTCGATCCCGAAGATCAGCCCAAAGTGAAGTACTTCACCGCGAAGTAATCCCCAGGCGGCCGCTCCTCGTCAGCAGGGGCGGCCGCTCCGGGCGTTGCGTTCTGCGCCTGCCGCCTAGATCAGGTCCGGGTTACATGGAATCGCTTACAGCGATCCATTCACCCGGTGAATCTGATCTAACTCTTTGAAGTAGAGCGGATTCACATGTTTTATCGAAAACGCGAAGTGTTCCCGTTAAAACATGACCCGCTCTAGTGAGCGGTGCAGAACGACATCGCCGCGTAGGAAGAAACCAATGACAATTTTTCCGGCGGCCCTGCCGCAGGCTGCGATGAGAGGTAAGTCGTAATGCTTACCTTCATAGTCAGACGTTTGGGGCAATCCCTCCTGGTCCTGCTGGTCGCAGGCGCCGTTGCCTTTTCGATGTTCCGCTTCGTCGGCGACCCGATCGACAATATGCTCGGACAGGAGCGGACACTGGAAGATGTGGAGCGCCTGCGGGTTCAGCTCGGCCTCGATCAGCCCTTTCCGGTGCAGTACTTCAAGTACCTTCAAGAGGCAGTCCAGGGTAACTTCGGTCTCAGTTACCGCCAGGGACGCGAAGTCTCGGAGATTTTTCTCGAGCGTGCACCGGCGACGCTGGAGCTCGCGGCCATTTCGGCGACCTTCGCTGTGCTGCTGGGGATCGCTCTCGGTGTCTATACTGCGATCCGGCGCGACGGCTTTGTTGCGAACTTGATCATGTCGGCCTCGCTGATCGGCGTTTCGCTGCCGACATTCCTGATCGGCATCCTACTGATCTATCTCTTTTCAGTGGAGCTCGGCTGGCTACCGAGTTTCGGACGCGGCGATGTGGTAAATCTCGGCTGGTGGAACACCGGCCTGCTGACAGAGAGCGGCCTGAAGGCGCTGATTCTGCCCTCCATCGCGCTCGGGCTCTATCAGATGACGCTGATCATGCGGCTGGTGCGCTCCGAGATGCTCGAGGTCCTGCGCCAGGATTACATCCGTTTCGCGCGGGCCCGGGGCCTGAGCGAACGTACGATCAACTTCCGCCACGCCCTGAAGAACACCATGGTGCCCGTTGTCACGATCATCGGCCTGCAGCTCGGCGCGATCATCGCCTTCGCGATCATCACCGAGACGGTGTTCCAGTGGCCGGGCCTGGGCCTGCTCTTCATCAACGCAATCCAGTTCGTCGATATTCCGGTCATGGCGGCCTACCTGATGATGATTTCGGTGATGTTCGTTCTGATCAATCTGATCGTCGATATCCTCTATGCCTTTATCGACCCCCGTTTGCGCGTGAGCAGTAAATGACCGACCTGACCCCGACAGACCAGACTTCCGCAGACGATCAGGGTCCTGCCCCTTCACGCCTGCACCAGGCACTGGACAGCGATCTGGCCTATAGCTTTCGGCGTTCGCCGGTCGCCATGGTCTCCGCCGCCGTCTCCTTGACCCTTATCCTGGCCGCGGTTTTCGCGCCGCTCTTTGCGACCACCAACCCCTTCGATCCGGCGAGTCTGAACCTGATGAACGGATTCACGCCGCCGCTGCAGCCCAATGCCTTTACCGGCGAAAGCTTCGCGATGGGGACCGACGATCAGGGCCGCGACGTCTATTCGACGATCCTTTACGGCATGCGCATATCGCTTTTCGTGGGCGCGGCGGCCGTACTCTTCGCCATGGCGCTTGGGATTGTCCTGGGTCTGCTGGCCGGCTACCTCGGCGGCTGGGTCGAGACGCTCATTATGCGCGTGGCCGATATACAGCTGACCTTTCCCTCAATCCTGGTCGCCATGCTGATTTTCGGCATCGCCAAAGGCGTCACGCCGGTAGAGTACCGCGATCAGATGGCCATCTGGGTGCTGATCCTCGCTATCGGCCTCAGCGATTGGGTGCAGTTCGCGCGGGTCGTGCGGGGTGCAACGCTGGTCGAGAAAAGCAAAGACTATGTCGACGCCGCCCGCCTGATCGGCCGCCGCGCCTTTCCGATCATGCTGCGCCACATCCTTCCGAACGTGCTCTCCCCGGTTCTGGTGATCGCGACCATATCGCTGGCCCTGGCGATTATCGCCGAGGCGACGCTGAGCTTCCTGGGCGTCGGCGCCCCACCGACCCAGCCGTCTCTCGGGACGCTGATCCGGATCGGCCAGGGTTTCCTCTTCTCCGGGGAATGGTGGATCCTTTTCTTCCCCGCCAGCACACTGCTCGCGCTGGCGCTCAGTGTGAACCTGCTGGGCGACTGGCTGCGCGATGCGCTGAATCCGAGGCTGCGATGACCGATCCCGTACTTTCAATCCGCAACCTGACGGTCGAGATCCCGACCCGGCGCGGCCTTTTCCGTCCCGTCGAGAACGTCAGCTACGATCTTCGGCCCGGAGAGATCCGGGGCGTGGTCGGCGAAAGTGGCGCCGGCAAATCCATGACCGGCAATGCCGTGATCGGGCTGCTCGATCCCCCTGCACACATCGCCGAGGGCGAGATCTGGCTGAAGGGACGGCGGATCGATCATCTGGGCGCCGAAGATAAGCGCGCCATTCGCGGCAAAGAGATCGGCATGATCTTTCAGGATCCGCTGACCTCGCTCAATCCGCTCTTTACCGTGGGCGAGCAATTGGTAGAGACCATCCAGCTGCATCTCAAGGTCTCTTCGGACGAGGCGCGCGAACGGGCCATCGCACTGCTGGACCGCGTGTCGATCCCCAATCCCGCCGAGCGCTTCAATCAGTATCCGCACCAGTTTTCCGGCGGCATGCGCCAGCGCGTCGTGATCGCCCTGGCGCTCTGCTCCGACCCTTCGGTGATCGTCGCCGACGAACCGACGACGGCGCTCGACGTCTCGATCCAGGCTCAGGTGCTGGACCTGATCAAGGAACTGGCCGCCGAACGCCAGGTGGGCGTGATCCTGGTGACCCACGATATGGGCGTGATCGCCGATACCACCGAAGAGGTCACCGTGATGTACGCGGGAAAGGTGGTGGAAAGCGGCAAGACTGACCGGATTCTCGGCGCGCCGGAACACGAATACACCCGTTCGCTGATCTCTGCGGTACCGCGGCCGCACGTGAAGCTGAAGCGCTTTCCGCAGGTCAGCTACGGCGGGCGTGAAACCGAATTCAAAATCGAAGACCTCGCGCGCAACTGGCCGAAACCGGAAGCCTCCAGCTCGGGCAAACTGCTGGAGGTCAAGGAGATCACCAAACAGTTCGTCGCAAAGTCCTCCATCATTCCCTCCTGGAACAGCTACCTCACCGCCGTCGATCACGTGTCCTTCGACATCCGCGACGGCGAGGTCTTCGGGCTCGTGGGCGAGAGCGGCTCCGGCAAGTCGACGGTCGCTCGGATGATCGCCACGCTCTATGGCGTCGACGGTGGCCGGATCCTCTTCGACGGCGAGGACATGACCGCCATGGACGCTGAAGGCATCGCCCGTTATCGGCGTCAGATCCAGATGATCTTTCAAGATCCCTTTTCCAGCCTAAACCCCCGGATGACGGTTGCCGACATCGTGGCGGAACCGCTGCTGCACCTTGGCATTCTGCCGAAAGCAGACGCCAAACTGCGCGTACGCGAACTGCTGGACCGCGTCGGCCTGGCGAAAGACGCCTGGCGCAAGTACCCGCATGAGTTCTCGGGTGGCCAGCGTCAGCGCATCTCCATAGCCCGCGCCCTGGCGACCCAGCCCCGCTTTCTGATCTGCGACGAGCCGACCAGCGCACTCGATGTTTCCATCCAGGCCCAGATCCTGAACATCCTGAAGGACTTGCAGGAACACCTCGGGCTGACCATGCTGTTCATCAGCCACGATCTACCGGTGGTGCGGCAGATGTGCGACCGCGTGGGCGTCATGAAACAGGGGCAGCTGCTCGAGCTGCAGGAAACCCAAGCGCTCTTCGATGCGCCACAGCACCCCTACACGCGTGAACTGCTGAGCTTGATGCCGCGGCTGGAACAGTTGCCGGGTTAGAGCATGTTTCAGCCATTCGCGACCGCAGGCGGAGAGAAGAAAGTACTGTGTACAAGACATGAGCGTTATTGACCGGGCGGATCAGTTAGAGCTTGGCAGCCTGATCCGCAAATGCCGCAAGCAAAGAGGCCTCACGCTGCAGGCGCTTTGCGACAAGGCCGGCCTGTCGCCGGGCTATCTCTCCCAGGTGGAGCGGGCCATGGCGACGCCGTCGCTGGGGACCCTTGCCCAGATCGCCCATGCGCTGGACCTGGGCCTGGAATACTTCGTCTCCTGCCCAAAGCCCGCGGATGCGGTCACCCGCGCGGGCCAGCGCGCCACCTTTCAGGTTTCGGACTCCAGCGTCAGCTATGAAACCCTGAGCGCCGGATTTCCCGGTCACGAGCTCTCCTCCTACATCATCCACAGCCCGCCCGGTTATGAATCGGAAACCTTTCAGCACGAGGGCGAAGAATTCGTCTACATCCTAAGCGGCATGGTCGAGCATAGTCTGGGCGGTGAAAGCTTCCTCCTGCGCCCCGGCGACAGCCTACACTTCAAAGGTTCCACCCCCCATTCCTGGAAAACCGTCGGTGACAACCCCGCACGCATGCTCTGGACTGGAACCCTAACTGTATTGCAAAACCGCGGGAAAGACGTCCTTCCGGGACGCCAGTTCTAGCGCTCCTTGATATAATCCGTGTAACTAAGCAGCGTCCAGACGGCCCGCTTACAGGGTTACGCCACCGATACTCGCGCCACCGCAAACATAGAGCGTCTGCCCGGTGACATAACCGTTCAGCGGGTCAGCGAAAAAGAGAATGGCGCGCGCCACATCGTCCACGGTTCCGATCCGGCCCACCGGCAAGGACGCCGCCAGCTTCTGCTGCCGCTCGCTGTCCTTCTCGATGATACCCCAAAAGTTATCGGTCAGAACCGGCCCCGGCGCGACCACATTCACCGTCACCCCATGCGGCCCCAGCTCCAGTGCCCAGGTGCGGGCCATACCGTGCAGACCGGCCTTGGAATAGGAATAGGCCGTGCGGGTCTGCGCCCCCATGGCGGCCCGCGAGGAGTTAAAGATGATCCGCCCGAAACCACGATCCTTCATAGCGGGCAGAAAGGCCTTTACGAAAGTTAGCGCGGCGCCGGCGTGAAGCTGTGTCAGTTTCAGCAGGTCTTCGGGTTCGGCCTCTTCGATCAAGTTCGGCAGGATAATCCCCGCATTGTGAATGAAGTGGGTGACCTTCCCGATTCCGGCGATCTCCTCGGCGGCGCGTTGGGTTTCCGCCGGATCGGTAAGGTCCGCCTTCACCACTTTCAGACGCGCGTGAGACCAGTCGGGCGCGCGCCGGGCAACCGAGATCACCTCGTAATCCAGATCCAGAAGATCCCGGCAGAGGCGCTCCCCGATCCCAGCGCTGCCGCCGGTCACGACAGCCGTGTAACGCTCCGTACCCACGCGCCTTATTCCTCCACCAGTGCCAGGACCCGCAGAGGGCTTCCGGAGCCGTTCTTGATCTTGAGCGGCGGGCAGATCAGCAGAGCCCCGGTGGGCGGCAGCTGGTCGAGATTGGCCAGGCACTGCAGGCCGTAGCGGCCGGCGCCATGCAGCAGGAAGTGCGCGGGATAAGGCGGCGAAAGATGCCCACCCTGTCCGGCGTCGGTGCCCACGCATTCCGTCCCGAAGCCCACCACGTTGCGTTCTTCGATCAGAAAGGTAATGGCGCTGGCATCGGGACCGGGCGAATGCGCACCGTCGTCGCGCAGATTGAGATAATCCGCCGCGCTGCGCTTCGACCAGTCGGTCCGCATCAGTACCCAGCAGCCTTCCGGAATTTTTCCGTGTTCCGCCTCCCAGGCAACGAGAAAACCCTTGGTCATCAAAAAATCTTCGTCCGCCGCCGCCTCCTTCACGCAATCAACCACACAGACCGCGCGCACAAAGCCTTCAACGGGAATAGAGTCCACACTTGCGTTCGGCAGATCCTTGCCCGAGATCCAATGGATCGGCGCGTCGAAGTGCGTGCCGGTGTGCTCGTTGCAGGTAAAGTTCCGCCAGTACCAGGCCGGCCCGCGCTCGTCGTAGCGCGAGACTTCCTCGACCCGGAAGCGGGCGCACTGGCCGAACTCCGGCGGAAGGATGATCACCGGAAAATCAGGATCCAGCGTATGGGTCAGGTCGATGGTGCGGATCTTTCCCGACACCAGAGCCTCCGCAAGTGCCGGCAGGACTGTGCTCGTATTTGTACTCATGGCCTTAGGCTCCTTCCGGTTGGGTCAGCTCGCGTGCCAGGACGCGTGGGTCCTGCTTCCAGCGGGTCAGAAAGTCGTCGGCAACCGCGCCGACGGTCAGTTCTTCAAGTCCCTGCTGCAAAGCGCCGACAACGGCTTTGGCCAAACCCTCAGGGGTGACCTTGGGCGGCGGCAGATGCTGGCGCCAGTCTTCTTCCAGCGGGCCGAAGAGTGCGTTCAGCACCTTGACGCCGGAGCCGTGAAACTCACCGCGCAGACACTGACTGAGGGAATAAGCCGCCGCCTGACTGGCCGAGGTCGAACCGTAGGCGGGCCAATTGGAGAGCGCATAGACCGAGAGGAGATTGACCCAGGCGCAGGCGCTGTTCACGCCGTCGGCGCCCCTGAATCTCATCCCCGGTCCGAAAGCCTGGATCAGCCGCAGCGGGCCGAAGTAGTTCACTTCCATCTCATCACGCGCCGTGACGATGCCATCCCTATCCATCGCGCCGCCTGCGCGTACATACTCCGCCGTATTGATCAGGATATCGACCTTGCCGCCGATCTCGCTGGCCAGCTCATTCACAGAGACCGTGTCGGTCACATCAAGCGCAATCACCTCGACATTGGGAATGGCGGCCAGCGCATCTGCACCGGCAAAAGGCCGCCAGGTCTCGGCAACACCGACAAAAACCGTCGAAGCTCCGGCGGCAGACAGAGCTTTGGCCATGGCTTGTCCGAGCTGAGTTCGACCGTCGGTGATGAGCGCTCGGCGATGTTTCGGATCGCAGGTCAACTCCCGCAATTGCTTGTCATCGGCCATGTTTTCCGTCTCCTGTTCCGGCAGCGCCATGAGAACCCCCTGGCCCGACTTATCCGTCCGCGCGATCATGCGCACCCGCCCACCCTCTGCAATATCGCCGTGAATATGCGCCAGCACCGGTATCCCGGCATCGAGCGCGATCGTGCCAACACGCCAGGGTGTGCGCTCCCGGAAATACACGTTGGTGCTGGTTTGAATGGTGGTTTCGGCAATCAGTTTCCCGCCCTCGGGCATGTCGCGCCATTCGAGGTTCATCGAGAGGCACTTGGGACAGGCTTCACGCGGCGGATAGGTGACCGCCTCGCAGTCATCGCATTTCTGCAGAACGAAGCGCCCTTCGGCTGCCGCGACGCTAAAGCCCAGGGCCCGGCGGCTGCGCGAGGTCGGCGGCAAAGTTGGCAGGACCGTGCGTTTTTGCGGATCTTTTCGACGCGGGCGTTTGATCGCTTCGGTCATGCGCCGGGCCCCGCCAAAGCCGCCGCCCCGGAACAGAGCCCGCGGTCGTAGTTGATCATCCCGAAGCCCGAAACCACGGCGGTTTTGGCCCCCTCGACCTGTCGCCCCAAGGCGGTCCCGGTCACCTGCCGCAGGGCCTCGACCAGCCCCAGATAGCCGCCAGCGGCACCGGCCTGCCCGACCGAAAGCTGACCGCCCGAGGTGTTATGCGGGAAGCTGCCGCCGTTGGTCAGATCGTGGCCACGCACGAACTCGGCGCCCTCGCCTTTCTTGCAGAAGCCGAGATCTTCGAACTGCATCATGGAGATCACCGGATAGTCGTCGTAGGTCTCCAGCAGATCCACATCGTCCGGCGCAATGCCCGCCATGGCCCAGAATTCATCCCGGTCCATTTCCCAGCCGCCCCGAATCTGGATCGGGTCGTCGGGAAAAGCGTTATGCCGCTCGATGGTCGAGAGAACCCGTACGGCAGGAAGATCGAGGTTCTTTGCGGCGTCTTCGCTCATCACCAGGAAAGCCTCGGCTCCCGCGCAGGGCATGACGCAGTCAAAGAGCGCGATGGGGTCGGAAATCGGCCGGGCCGAGATGTATTGTTCCAGGCTCAATGGCTTCTTCATCAGCGCGTGCGGAAAGCTCAGGGCGTTGTCGCGCTGGGCCACGCAGATCTTGCCGAAATCCTCCCGCATCGCACCGGTGGTTTTCATGTAGTGGTCGGTCATGAGTGCGAAGCTGGCGTTGGGACCGCCGGAGCCATAAGGATAGGAGGCATCCTGCGCGAAACGGCTGAAACTGGAGAGCATTCGGCGGAAGGAATCCACATGGTTCGCATCGCCGGAAACGCAGGCCACCATCTCCGCATCGCCGCACTGAACCGCCCGCGCCGCACGCCGCAAAGACACAACCCCGGACGCACCCCCCATGGGAATGTGATCGAGCCAGCGGGGTGTAAGGCCCAGGTGTTGGGTCAGGCCCACCGCCGTGTCGGGGAACAGCGTGAAAGAAGATACGCAAAAACCGTCAATGTCCTGCGGCGTAATGCCTGCGGTCCGCACCAATTCCCCGAGCGCCCGCGCAATCCACCAGTGCGCCGGCTCGGGGGAGTAACGCTGGTAGGGAATCGTAATCGGTACGGCGGCCACGACGCCGTCATAGGCTTGCCGGACCCTTGCGTCCCGTTTGGTCATCAGGCAACTGCCCGCTTTTTCAGATGACGCAGATCCAGGGTATCTTCCCGGGTACGAAGCTGTTCGACCAGCGCCTTTAACTCGCCGCGCTGCACTTTGTTCGTTGAAGTCAACGGCAGGCTTTCAACAAAAGCCAGATAGCCGGGCGCTTTGTAATAGGCGAGCTGTTCAAGGCACCAGCGCGCGATATCTTCCGCCACTTCCTGCGCCAGTTCGGGTTCGAAGTCTTCAGACGGGACAACGCAGACAAAAACCTCGTCTCCGCGGACGTCGTCCGGCGTTGCGGCGACGGCAACGCCCGCGACCTGCGGGTGACGGAGCAACACGCCCTCCACTTCGATCGCGGCAATATTTTCTCCCGAGCGCCGAATGACGTTCTTTTTGCGGTCAACAAAGGCCAGGGTGCCATCGGCGTTGCGTCTCACGATATCGCCAGTATGGAACCATCCCCCCTGCCAAGCCGCTTTGGTGGCCTCGGGGTCCTTCAGGTAGCGGTCGAAGAAACCGTAGCGCGGTTTCTCACCGGCTCGGCGGACCAGCAATTCGCCGGGTTCGCCGACACCCGCTTCATTGCCGTCATCCAACTCGATCCGCACGGCGATCTCCTCCTGCGGTTTGCCGAAGCAACGGGTCCCGATGTGACGGGGATCCTGGGAGGCGGCCACCACGGCGCCGTTACCCGTCTCGGTCATGGCCCAGGCCTCGATCAGCGGTACGCCGAAGCGTTCCTCGAAAGGCGCGTGCAGGCGCTCTTCAACCCCGGCCCCGAAGCCGAAGCGCAGAGCGTGGTTCTTGTCGTCCGTCGATGCCGGCGCCGACATCAGCATTGCAGGCATGACGCCGAGATAGTGCATCACGGTCGCCCGGGACTGGCGGACCGAATCCCACCAGCTCCGGGGATGGAAACGATCCAGCACGGTCAGGCAGCCGCCGACCGCGATCATGCCCATGGTCGAGCAGGCCAGGGCATTCATGTGAAAGAGCGGCAGCGGAGTAATCATCCGCTCGCCCTCCAGATTCAACGCGCAGCGCCCGCCGACATAGCGGTACCAATGCCCGCAGTTCAGAAAGTAACTGTTGTTGAGAACGCAGCCCTTTGGCAGGCCCGTCGTGCCCGAGGTGTAAAGCAGAGCGGCCTCATCATCAAAGCCGCCGTTTTTCATCTTGGCTTGTTCGGGCGCTCTGGGGAGCGTGTCGTCAGGCCCCACAACCTGCAGACCGAATTCTGCGCTCGCTTTCGCGACATCCCGCTGACGCGCCTCCAAAACGATGGCCAGGCTCATCTCCGAGTGCCCGACGAGGTAAGCCAACTCGGCGGCCCTGAGGTCCGGATTGATCGGGACAATGGAAACACCAAGACGGTTCAAGGCCAGCCAGTGAATCAGAAAGCTCGGTCGGTTCTCCAACAGGAGTCCGACCCTGTCCCCCCTCCCATAACCGGCGTGGCGGTAGGCAACAAAGAGGTTTTCGATCAGCCCGGTTGCTTCGCCGTAGGTCAGCTCACCCGCAGGGACATCATAGATACCGGCGGTCTCCGGCAGGACGTTGAAGAAGGGCCGGTCCGGAAAGACCTGCGCCGTCGCCGCGAAGAAGGAATAGACATTGGCAAAACTCGCCGGATCCCGCAGCGCGATCGAAGTTTCCGTTTGAAAGGTCATGGGATCATCATCACACAAAGAGCTGGATATTACGGTGAGGCGCATCGCAGTTCACCAGATCGACACGCTTGCACTTGATCATCAGTTTGCCCTCGACGACGGCGAGCTTGTGGCGCGCCCAGCCCGCCAGCAAAGTCTGCTCGTCAAAGCGCGTTTCAACGTAATGGAAAGGCGTGTAGGTGCGATAGAGGTTTTCCTCGTGATTGACCTCGTCGACAGCGGGCATCTGCAGCAGGTGCTGGCAACGGCTTTTCGGTTTTTGCGAGAAGGTCCGCTGACCTTCCAGCCGCTGAACGCGTGTGCGCAAGAGTAATCTGTCTTCGTACATCAACGAAGTGGTCAGATGCTCCTCTTCCTGGTCCGGTTCCAGAGGCATCCAGTAGATCCCATCCTCCGCGAAGAGATCGAGCCACTCGGGAAAGCGGCGTTCGTCGATCATCCGCGCCTCAGCAATCACGAAGTCGATCAGGTCCTGTTCCGTCGGAGTCATGCCGCTGATCCTCTTGCATCGGCGGCTTCACCCGCATCGAGGGTCATGAACTTCTCCCAGGCCCGGAACTGATTGCGCATCTGCGCTTCGGTGGTCCCGTTGTAGGTCGCGTTGGGCGTCTCGCTCTCCGCCGGGTCGTAGAGCCGCTGCATATTGACCCACTGGTTGCCGTCACTGGCGAGGCCGGCCTGCGCGCGCTCATACATCTCCAGATCGTCGTGACCGACGATAGAGGTCGGTGCATTGATCAGCCGGTTGTACATCGCGGTGCGGTGCAGCAGCTTGTCCGGCGCGCCGACCAGACGGAAGATCCAGGATTCCACCAGTGTCTTGTCCGCGGCGAGCGGTTTGAAGAGGCGCAGGGACTGGATCGGCCCTTTGATCATCATGTTGGGGAAGTAAACGGTGTTGTGACGGTTTTCGTCGAGAATCGCCTTCGCCCGCGTTTCACCATAAGCTTCTACCATCTTCTCGAAGTAGCCTTCGATCGCCGAGTAGTCGGAATGGATCGAGTGATGAACGCCGGTGTGGCCGTGACCGTTTTCCCAGGTGCGGATACCCATATTCTCGAAGAATTCATAGGGCGACGTGAAAGGCAGAATGCATTCCACGGCCATGGGTTTGGGTCCATCGCCACCTTCCTGCTCCCAGATCTCCCTGACCGTGCCGGCCGAGGACTCATGCGCGACCATGGGATGGCAGGTATCGGTCTGGTTCTCGACCAGCATTTTCCAATTGCAATGATGCATGTAGCGCAGCGGGCTGCCCACGACCTCGAGACGCGCCTCGGGTGAGCGGTCGATCATGTTGTCGAGGCTGGAAAGCGACTCACCGAAGAAGCTGTCGAAATCAGGCCCGGCATCGTTCATCTTGGCAAAGATGAAGCCGCGGTAGTTTTTGGAGTGCGCGAGCGGCGTCATGCCCTTGGCTGCACAGGACTCCTGCAATCCTGAATCTTCGTAGCCCTTTTTCAGGGGCACCGCCAGCAGACTGCCGTCGGTCTTGAAGGACCAGGCGTGGTAGGGGCAGCGAAAGAACTTACCGGTATTTCCCTGCCGGTCGATGACCACCTGCGTACCCTTGTGGGGACAACGGTTGAAAAGAACACGGATCGAGTTATCGCTATGGCGCACCATCAGGATCGGCTGGGTGCCGATCTCGGTCGCGGCATAATCGCCTTTGTTGGGAATTTGGCTTTCGTGACCGACATAGATCCAGGCGTTGCGGAAGAGATGCTCCATCTCGAGGGCGAAGACCTCGGGACTGCAATAGAGATCCCGGTGCACCTCGCCTTCGCGGATCAGGCGCCGGACCTTGTCTTTGAGTTCACCTGGTTGCAGGTTCATTGTCCTTGCTCCCTTATAGATCGAGAACGAGTTTTGCCGAGTGCGCGCGGGACACACAGATCTGCATCACCTTGCCACTGGCCTTTTCGCTATCCGTCAAAACCACGTCGCGATGATCGGGCTCGCCGGAGATCACATCGGTCTGGCAGATGCCGCAATCGCCGCGCTGGCAGTCGTAGATCAGATCCTGTCCGGCAGCCTCCAGCACTTCGATGATGCTCTTGCCGACCGGCACGGTGAAGCTCTCACCCGTCGAGGCGATTTCAACCTCGAAAGGCCGGTCTCCCGCCTTGGGGACGGGCGGTGTGAAGAGTTCGAAATGTATCCGTTCTTCGGGCCAGCCGCGCTGCCGGGCCGCCGCTTGGGCCGCCTCGATCATCGGCTTGGGTCCGCAGACGTAGAGGTGGCTCCCGGGATCGGCTGCCGACAAGAGGGCTTCGATGTCGAGGTGTCCGCCGCTGAGATCGTCATAGTGCTCGACCAGTTTCTCACCCAGCAGCGCGCGTAGTGGCTCGATAAAGGCGAGGCTACCCTGCGCCCGGCCGGAATAGTGAAGGATAAAGTCACGCTCTTGCCGCAGCAACGCGCTGGCCATTGAGGCAATGGGTGTGATCCCGATGCCACCGGCCATCAGAACGACCGGCGCGGCATCGTCAATCAAGGCAAAGTCGTTCTTCGGCAGAGTCACGGAAAGACTATCGCCCGGCTTTAAGCCATGCATGAAGGCGGAACCGCCCTGGGACGCCTCTTCCAGCCGGACGCCGAGCCGATAGCGGGAAACACCCTGCACCGGCTGTACTGCGGGATCGAGATTGACGAGGGAATAGGGCCGGTCATCTTCGTTCGGAAGCGACACCCTGATGTGAGAGCCCGGGCTGTATCCGGGCAGCTCTTCTCCTGCGGCTGAGGCCAATTCGAAGGAACGCACCATGGGTGCTTCGTCCGTCACCGCAATGACCTTAAGCTCCAACGCGGACATTCAGGCGACCTCCGACTTGGGCCCGGTGAAACTCCGGACAGTCTCCAAAGCGCCCGCAAGCGCCGTCCCTTCAGAGTCCTGCAGAGCGGCCTCATGCAGACGGCGCGCCCAGTCCGCCGCGTCGCTACGGCCCCGAACCAACTCAATCCCCTGCATCACCTGATCGAACTTGCTGATGGAGCGTTCGTGGGTGTCACTGTAGCCCTTGATCAGGCGGCGACAGCGGGCGATCTCGACCGCCAGATCGTAATCGTCGCTCGCTGTACGGGTCACATTTGCCAGCCAACGCCGGGTATGCTCGGTCTCGATTTCGTGGCGCAGCAGCTTCCGGCGCCAGCGGCGCAGGGACGAGAGAAAATAGAGCGAGAGAAAGCCGCGCAGACTGTCGCTTCGCACCCGCTTGCTGCCCGTGAAGAGGGACAGCGCCCAGCGAACCAGCTTCTTGTCTTCAATGTTCCGACCCAAAAACGCCGGGAGCAGGCCGGCCAGTTCCTCGACGCGCGGATGCATGAATTCGGTGATGGTGACAACCTGTCCGTCCTGGGCGGCAATGTCGTCGCGCACACGCGAAAAGCGGCGGCTGCGCGATTTCAGATCCGCCACGCGGATCACGTCCTGATAGCTCATGGCCGTTGCGAGATATTTGGCCACGGCAGCGGTCAGAGCATAGTCGTACTTGGCGCCATCGAGCCGTTTCTCCAGAGCGAGAACCTCATCCAAACGATCCAGGTACTCCTCGCCGTACGCGCTGTCCTGAAAATCGATGACACGATTGAGGCCCGCCGTCAGGAGCGGCAGGAGCGCATCGGGGAAAGACGTCTGCGCACGTTTTGTCAGCGCTGCGTAGGTCTCTTGCTCTTTGGCAGAGCCTCCTTCCAGCTTTGGCAAGGCGAGAAGATCGGATGGAACGTCTTCCTGGGTTTCCTCATTCAGGCACGTGAACGCGGCATCGAAAGCCCGCAGGCTGGCTTCAACGCCAACGCCGCCGGAGCGGATCGCATCTTCGAAGGCCGTGCGTGGAAAGGGCAAAACACCTGAGCTGGCGATGGCACCGAAGAGACTGGCTGAAATGACACTCCCGTTGGCCGAGGCGACCTCTGCCAGATCAGCTTTGAGGAAGCGCTTGGCCGCCAGCGCCGCGGCAACCTCGACCGCTTGGGGATCGTTAATCCCGTCACCAGGCCGGGATTTTTCCGCCACGGCCAGCGAGCGATGGGTCGAAGCGATCAGGGTCGTCCGATCGGGCGAAACAAGACCACGTTGAATCGCGCGCCCGGCTTCCATCCACTCCGCGGCCACAACGAGGTCCACGTCCCCTGGCGTCGGCATCAGGGCCAGCACCGGGGCTTGCGCGCCGGCCTCGATCATCTCGAGGTAATAGACGGTCGCACCCGTCCGCTGGGCCACGCCGGGGACCGAGGTTGCCTGAACCACCCAGCCGCAGGATTCTGCTAGCGTCACCAGCCAGTTGGAAACCACGCCGCCGCCCTGTCCGCCGATGGCGAGCACGGCAATGCAAAGGGGCCGGTCCTGGGACAGCGCATCGCTCATGACGGGGCTCCCCCGCCGGGTTCCTGCAGGTATCGGACGTCGCGCCGCTGTTGAAGCCGCGTCGTGACGGCGTTGCGCAAGCCGGCAAGTTTGCGGTCCCAGAAACTTGGGTTATGAACCGCGTCCGCGCGGTAAAAGGACGGGCAAAGAACCGCGGCGTCGGCGACTTCACCGCAGTGCCCGCAGGCGACACAGGAATTGTCCACAAAGGCCACGGGATCGTCCCGCAGCGGATCCTCGGTTTCCTTCAGGGTCAGCGAGGGGCAGCCCGAGATCCGGATGCAGGCGTGGTCGCCGGTGCAGACATCTTCGTCGACACCGAACTTCTGCTCGACCACCCGCTTGCCTTCACTGCGCGCCTTGCGCCGGATCGGGCGTTCGCGGCGTTGGCGGTTGAGCATGCATTCGCTGGACGCGATCACCACCTTCGGCCCTCGCTCGGGTGTGGTCAGCGCTTCCTCGATCACATCGCGCATGGCCCCTACGTCATAGGTGTGATCGATCCGCCGGACCCATTTCACCCCAACGCCCTTGACCGCATCCTCGATCGGATGCCGGGTCGAGCGGCTGACGTTGCCGGCGCGGGACGACAGGATGTCCTGCCCGCCGGTCGCAGCCGAATAGTAGTTGTCGACGATCAGGATCACGTCGTCGCTCTTGTTGAAGACCGCGTTGCCGACTCCGCTGACCAGACCGTTATGCCAGAAGCCGCCGTCGCCCATGATCGAGATCGAGCGCTTGCCCTGCGCCACATTCAGGCCGGAAGCCGAGGCCGCGCCGAGACCGTATCCCATGGTGCTGGCGCCCAGGTTGAAGGGCGGCAGGATCGAAAAAAGATGACAGCCGATATCGCAGGCGATGTGGCGCTCACCAACCTCCTGCTGCGCCAGGGTCAGCGCGGAGAAAATCGGACGCTCCGGACAGCCCGTGCAGAAGCCGGCCGGGCGCGGCGGGACGGCCTCGTTCAGGGCGTCGGTGACCTCGTCGGGCAGAGCCGGCCCCAGCGAGACCTCGGCGGGCGCAACGGCCGCGTCATTCAGGGTTTCAAGAAAAGCGCCGATTCCCTCGATCAGCGCCTTGTTGGTGTATTCGCCGGCCTTCGGCAGAACGTCCTTGCCGTGCAGTGCGGTCGCGACACCCGCCCGGCGAAGAATGGTGCTGACCGCCTGCTCCAGATGATCCGGCTGCCCCTCTTCGACCATCAGGACCGCGCGCTTGTCGCGGCAAAAATCAACAACCTCATCATCGACCAGCGGATAGGTGACGTTGAGCACATAAAGAGGGATTCGGGTTTTGCCGTAGACATCCGCCAATCCGAGCTGGCGCAACGCCGCGATCACACCGTTGTAGTGGCCGCCCTGCAGAACGATACCGACGTCTGCGATGTCGCCCTCGAAAAACTCGTTGAGCTTACGTGACTTTATGAAGTCGACCGCCGCCGGCCAGCGTTGGGCGACTTTCTCCTGTTCATGAGCGAAGGACGCGGGCGGCAGGACGATCCGGTCCGTCTCGCGCCGGGGGTGGTTACGCGCCTGCTCCAGCGTGAACGCGGGCCGGACATTGTCGCGGGTCTGAAAGGAACCATGGACATGGCAGGCCCGGATGCGCAGCTCCAGCATGACGGGTGTATTGCTCGCCTCGGACAGCTCGAAACCATCCCGTACGGCTTTGACGATCGACTCTGCGTTGGGGCGCGGATCCAGCAGCCAGATCTGGGACTTCATGGCAAAAGCGTGCGAGCGCTCCTGCATGATCGAAGAGCCTTCACCGTAATCCTCGCCGACAATGATCAGCGCACCGCCGGTCACACCGCCCGATGCCAGATTTGCCAGAGCATCCGAGGCGACATTGGTTCCGACCGTCGACTTCCAGGTTGCCGCACCCCGTATCGGATAGTGCATGGAGGCGGAGAGCATCGCGGCAGCCGCGGCTTCACTTGCACTGGCTTCGAAGTGCACCCCGAGCTCGTCCAGAATTTCTTCGGCGTCGGACAAGACGTCCATCAGATGGGAGATCGGCGCCCCCTGATAGCCGCCGACGTAGCCGACCCCGACCTCAAGCAAGGCCTTGGTCACCGCAAGAATACCTTCGCCCCGAAAGGTCTCTCCTGCACCCAGCCGTAGCGCCTGCACCTCCTGAACAAAAGACCGTTCAGCCAACGCTCACCTCCGATCGATCCAGCCTGTAGAGCCTACCTCAACCCGCACCACCGGCATTTATATTCTTTTTCATATATTCGGCAGGAGACCGACCGCTGTCAACTCGATTTATATGAAAATGCAATTTTTTATGTTTGAAATGATTGATTCCGGAACTGACTTGTGATCACATCGATGCATGACAAGCTTACAGCAGTTGAAGTTGACCGAAGACAGCGCCGCCCCCTTTGTGGACGGCTATCTCTTGTACCTGCTGGCCGCGGCCAGCCACGCACTCTCAAGTCAATTTCATACGGAAGTCAAAGCCCAAGGCGTGAAAGTACAGACCTGGCGCGTCCTTGCCTGTCTGATCGACCGCCCCGGACTGATGCTGACCGAACTGGCCCAGTTCGTCCTATTGGAGCAATCGCATCTGACCAAGATTATCGATCAACTCCAAATCTCTGGACTGGTCGATAAGCAGCACGACACAACGGACCGGCGTAAAATCAAAATATACATCACAGATCGCGGCCGGGAGCTGGTGGCTCCACTGATCACCACCGCAAAGTCTCACGAGCGCGAAGCCACTGAAATCCTTACCCGTGCAGAGGAAAAGAACCTGAAGGCCATCCTGCACAAGCTGATCCGGCAGCAGCGTCAGGCGGGACGCCGGTCAGATCCGAAGGAAGGCCGTCAACTGGAACCAATTGGAGCCCGAAGCGAACGGGAGACGTGAACAAGGGCTCGGGGACCGAGCCCATAGAGAAAAACCTTGAAGCTTTGGCGTATGCTCAAAGCCCTCGAAACACTCGGATGATGGACGGACCGATATAGTGGTTGCTTGACAGTAGTTTCATATGAAACCATTTTGAACGCGATCTGAAGGGTCCGGCGATCGTTGAAAAAGCAATGGTGAAAGGTCCGAAAAGACGGCACGGCATGACGGGTCCGAAGAAGGCCCGCACATAGAATCCGGGAAGTCGGGATAATCATTGACCGACTGGTCGGTTTTTATTAGCCTGATCCAATACGCCATGACTGAGCTCTGGCGAAAGAGTTGGATCACCGCGTTTAAACGCGGTGTGGGTTCGAATGAATAAAGTCGCCCTTAAAAAAGTGGGCGCTGACGGCAAACGATAGGGAGAAGCATTATGAAATTTTTCAAACCGGTTGCAGCCGTTGCTCTGGGCGCGGCTCTTTCGGCATCGACGGCGATCACCGCCTTCGCTGCGGATACAACCCTGGTCATTTCAAGCTGGGCGCCGCCAACGCATGGCATGAACGCCAAAATGTGGCCGAAGCTTACCAAGATGATCGAAGAGGCCACTGAAGGACGGGTCACTGCGGAAATTAAGTACAAGCTGGCGCCGCCCCCTGCGCAGTTCGACCTGATTCAGGACGGTGCCGCCGATCTCACTTGGATTTTCCACGGGTACAATCCTGGGCGCTTCGTCGCCACGCAGCTGATCGAACTGCCCGGTTATCAGGGGTCTGCTGAAGCCGCCTCCGTCGCTTACTGGCGCGCTTACGAAAAGTACCTGAAGTCCGCCGACGAGCACAGGGGCGTGAAGCTGGTGGCCCTGCACACGCACGGCCCGGGACAGCTGCACAGCTCTACGAAAGTGACTGAGCTGGATCAGATCAAAGGCATGAAGCTGCGTCTGGGCGGCGGCGTGTCGGGCGCGGTCGGCGATGCCCTTGGCGCGACCGGCATCCGGGTACCTGCCCCCAAGGTCTATGAGACGCTCGCCTCCAACGCCGCCGACGGCGTTATGATGCCGATGGAAGGCAAGAAAGGCTTCAAACTCACCGAAGTGGCACAGCACAGCTACGTGATGCCCGGTGGTTTTTATCGCGGCTCGTTCGCGCTGATTATGAATCAGGAAAAGTTCGACTCCCTCGCCAAAGCCGATCAGGACGCCTTGATGACGGTCTTCGGCGAGCCTGCGTCACGCATGGCCGGCCAGGTGTGGGATGAGATCGACGCCATCGGTGTCGAAGCCACCGAGTCAACGGCGGACAACTCCCTGAACACGGCGAGCGAGGCCGATCAGAAGGCTTACGATGCCATCGCGGCGCCAATCATCGAAGCGGCCATCAAGGCCGCAACCGACAAAGGCGTCGACGCCACGGCCGCTGTCGAGTTCATCGCCAGCGACATGGCAGCAAACTAGAGCGCGGTGGGTTAGAAAACTACCGCTCGAGTTCGTTTCTCTATGAACACAAGCTCTCACTCTCAAGAAGGCGCATGGGCCCGTCACGCACTGGCTCATGCGCCCTCTTATCTCGCAGCGACGGCGCTCTTTGCGCTCATGACCATGACCTTTGCGGACGTGGTGCTGCGCAGCGTGTTGAACAGCCCGATCTCCGCCGCCACAGAACTCACCCGGCTTTTTATGGCGATCACGGTCTTCTCATCGCTTCCGGTCATAAGCTGGCGCGGTGAGCACATCGTGGTAGACCTGCTCGACCCCTTCTTTCGGGGCCGCGCAGCGCAGATCCGTGACGTTCTGGTCGACGCTCTGGCGGGGATCGTCATCTTCTGGCCGGCCATTCGCGTGTATGAACTGGCCGAGCGAGCCAAGCAATACGGCGACACCACCGAATATCTCCAGATCCCGCAGTTCTACATCGCGTACTTCATTGCTTTCAGCACCTTCGTTACAGCGTTGATCCTGTTGCTGCGTGCCGTTATCCGCGCCGTGGCGCCGGACTATCTGGCCGCGATCAAAAACGCATGAAGTCTTCCCGCAGAAAGTCCCTGGCGAAAAAACCAGGCGCCGCGCCCGTTTCCATGAGGCCCCCTTCATGCTAGCCGCATCACTTGGTTTTGCCGCCGTCTTGGTTCTCGTCATGCTGCGCATGCCCATCGCCATCGCCATGGGGCTCGTGGGGATTATCGGCTATGCCATGGAAACCTCCATGCGCGCAGCGATTTCTATGGGCAGCCGCCTGATCATCGACACCTCGCAGGACTATGGGCTCTCGGTCGTCCCTCTCTTCATTCTGATGGGGCTTTTCGTCAACAAGGGCGGACTTTCGCGCGAACTCTACCAGGTCTCCTATGTCTTTTTGGGCCACCTGCGCGGCGGCCTGGCCATGGCGACAATCGTCGCCTGTGGCGGTTTCTCCGCGATTTGCGGTTCTTCGCTGGCGACCGCCGCGACCATGTCCAAGGTCGCCATGCCGCAGATGCGCAAGTTCGGTTATTCAGACGGTCTCTCAACGGCATCGATTGCAGCGGGCGGCACTCTGGGCATCCTGATCCCGCCCAGCGTCATCCTGGTGATCTATGGCCTGCTGACCGAGACAAGTATCGGTAAACTTTTCATTGCCGGTGTCATTCCGGGCTTCATTGGCATCCTCTTTTACCTGGCCGCCGTCCGCTATACCGTGTTCCGCGATCCAAAATCGGGACCGGCCGGCGAACGTTCGAGCTGGCGAGACCGGATGGCTGCACTGCGCGACGTCTGGGCCGTGCTGGGGCTTTTCGTGCTGGTGATCGGGGGTCTCTACGGATTACTCGATTTCTGGCCACTGCATCTCACTTTTTCACCGACCGAGGCCGCCGGCATGGGCGCTGCTGGGGCCTTTCTAATCGCGCTCTCGAGAAAGACCCTCGACTTCAAGGCGATCCGGGAAGTTCTTTTCGAGACAGCCCGCACGACCGCAAGTCTCTTTGCCGTTCTCATCGGCGCCTGGATCTTTTCGAACTTCGTCAACTTTGCTGGCCTGCCCCAAGCCCTGGTCGAACTGGTGACCGGTTGGGGCGTCAGCCCCATGGTCGTCCTGCTGATGATCCTGGCAATCTACATCGTCCTCGGCTGTGTCTTCGAGAGCCTCTCGATGCTGTTGCTGACAGTGCCGGTGTTCTTTCCGCTCGTCACCAGCCTCGGTTTCGATCCGGTCTGGTTCGGCATCGTGGTTGTTGTGGTCACCGAGATCAGCCTGATCACACCGCCGGTCGGTCTCAACGTCTTTGTTCTGAAAGGCGTTGTACGAGACGTGTCAACCGCGACGATTTTCGCCGGCGTAACGCCCTTCTGGATTGTCGACATTCTTCGTCTTGCGCTGCTGGTCTTCGTGCCCTGGCTGGTCCTGGTCCTACCCAACAGCATGTGAGGTTCCGGTCATGACTGAATCAGATGAACAGAGCTTCGGCGTTCCGGAGATGCAAGCGCTTCTGACCGAGATGTTCGCGCCGTGGATTCAGTTGCTGCGGATCCAGCCGATTGAGGTCACGGCACAGGGTGGACGCTTCGAGCTGCCCGAGAATGCGGACCTCTCACGCGAAGGCGGGATCATCTGCGGCCAGGCGATCGCCGCAGTTGCGGATACAGTCGGCGTTCTATGTCTCTCGGCACACAATGGCCGTTTCCGTCAGATGACGACCGTAGACATGACGACCCATTTCATGCGGCCCCTGATGAAAGGTGCCGTGGAGGTTGAGGTCTCGATCCTGTCCAACGGCAGACGCATGGCGACACTGCGGGTCGATTGCCGCCAAGGGGGAAAAGGCAAGATCTGCGCCGGAGCCACTTGCGCCTACGCGTACCTGGATGGCTGACGATGGACCGCACGCGTCATAGCTTTGACTTGAAACGACCCTGAATGCATCGCTAGATGTCGCATATGCGGCAGAAGCCTTGCTGCCTCACCTGTAAGACCTTTCTTTCAGGGAATTCCGCGGTACGGCGGTTTCAGGTGTGGGTTTGCGTCATGTTTATCAGCGTCTTCGATGTTTTCAAAATCGGTATCGGCCCCTCGAGCTCTCACACCATGGGCCCGATGGTCGCGGCCAGCCGCTTTCTCAATGAACTGCGCGAGCGTTCGGAAAAGAAGGTGACGCGGGTACGTGCCAGTCTGTATGGCTCACTTGCATTCACCGGAAAGGGTCACGCAACAGATCGCGCGGTCTACCTCGGCCTGATGGGCTTCACACCCGACACGCTCGATGCCGATCTGGCGAAGCAATGCGAGGAAGATCTTCGGCGCGACAAATGCATTGCGCCGGCCGGGCTACCGGTCTTCATCTTCGATCCTGACGCCGATCTGATCTACAACTACGGACCGCCGCTCGAAGGCCACGCCAACGGCCTGAAGTTCGTCGCCCTGGACAAGGAGGGCGAGACCCTGCTGGAGCGAATCTACTATTCGATCGGCGGCGGCTTCGTCGTGGAAGAGGCGGAACTGGAGGCTATCAACCAAGGCTACGAGTCCGCGGAAGCACCCTGCAGCGCGCCCTACCCCTTTGCCACGGCCAATGAAATGATGGAGATGGGCGCCCGCAGCAAGCTGACGCTTGCCGAGATGAAGCGCGCCAACGAACTGCAGCATATGGAAGCTGCTGAGCTGGACCGCCGTCTCGACCAGATCTGGGATATCATGAACGATTGCATCGAACGCGGTTTGAAGTTCGAAGGCGAACTGCCGGGCGGTCTTAAAGTAAAAAGGCGCGCCGCCGATCTTCGGCGTCAATTGGAGAAGGAACGCGAGTCCAATTCGGCACACTTTGAGTCCGCCAATGAATGGCTCGCAGTCTATGCCATGGCCGTGAACGAGGAAAATGCCGCCGGGGGTCAAGTGGTGACGGCGCCGACGAATGGCGCGGCGGGCGTGATCCCGGCAGTCCTGCGGTTTTATCTGGACTTCTACTCTGGTGTTGACCGCAAAGACATCCGGACCTTTTTACTTACGGCGTCGGGCATCGGCGGAATCATCAAGAAAAACGCATCAATCTCCGGCGCCGAAGTCGGATGCCAGGGCGAAGTCGGGTCGGCGGCGGCCATGGCGGCAGCGGGTCTTTGCGCGGTGCGCGGCGGCACCAACGAACAGATCGAGAATGCCGCCGAGATTGCTATGGAGCATCACCTCGGAATGACCTGCGATCCGGTCAACGGTCTGGTTCAGGTGCCTTGCATCGAGCGCAACGGCCTGGGCGCCGTGAAGGCCGTCACCGCGGCCGCTCTGGCTCTGCGGGGCGACGGCAAACACTTCATGCCGCTGGACAACTGCATCGAGGCGATGCGCCAGACCGGCATCGATATGTCAACCAAATACAAAGAAACCAGCACAGGCGGGCTCTCGGTCAACCTGCCCGAATGCTGATAATAGAAAGCCCCGCGTTACCAGGGCAATAGAACCGCACCAGCACGTCTTAAGCACCTCGAAAACGGGTGGAGGGATCGCCAAACCGGCCGACCTCTGTATACGAAAAGCTCTTTATTAAAATATGCATTATATTGCGTAAAATATAAAATATTGAAATTGACATGTATCAAATTGCATGTAACGCTTTGAGCCGAAGAACAAAAATAAACGCACATATCCACTAGGGAGGAGAGAAGAAATGAGGACTCGGGTCAAACTCGGGGTCGCCGTTGCTGCTGGGCTGTTGCTCGCCGGCGGCCAGGCCATGGCAAAAGAGTACAAGGTCGGCGTCCTGCTGCCTTTTTCCGGCGTTTATGCCGGTCTCGGTTCACACATCGAAAACGGATTCAAGCTGGGCCTGGAGCACTATGGTGCAGATCTGGGCGAAAACAGCGTCACGATGGTGCGTTCGGACACCGAAGCCAAGCCGGCCGCAAGCCTGGCAAAAGCAAAAAAAATGGTCCTGCAGGACAAGGTTGATGTGCTGATGGGTGTAGTGTCGTCCGCCGTCTTGGGTGGCATGCGCGACTTCGTGCACAATTCAGGAACGCCGTTGATCGTGGCCAACGCCGGCAACGATCACATGACCGGCGAAAAATGCAGCCCCAACATCATCCGGGTCTCTTTCTCCAACAGTCAGATCAATCGACCGGTCGGCACCTGGCTTGCCAATCAGGGCGTCAAGAGTGCTTATCTTATGGCGCCGGATTACGCCGCGGGCCACCAGATGATGGAGGCCTTTAAGTCGACCTTCACCGCCGCTGGTGGCAAGATCGTCGGTGAGGCCTATCCGCCGCTCCAGGGCACCAAGGATTACGGCCCCTACATCACGGCAGCCAAGGCGGCACAGCCAGATGCGATCTACACTTTCTTCGCGGGCGGCGCGGCGATCACCTTCGTGAAGCAGTACCATGATTTCGGCGTCAAAAAGGACATCCCGCTCTACGGCGCAGGCTTCCTGACCTCTGCCGCTTATGTCCATGTTCAGGGCGAAGCGGCCGACGGTACTGTCGCGGCACTGCACTATGTGCCGGCGATCGACACGCCGGAGAACAAAAAGTTTCAGGACGCATATCAGGCGGCTCACGGAAAGACCGGGTCCGAGTTTGCCGTCGCGGGTTATGACGCGGCGCATCTGATTGTCCAGGCCATTAAGCAGGCAGACGGTGATGAGGAGGCCTTCAAAGCCGCCCTGTCGAAAGTCCAGTTCAACGGCCCGCGCGGTCCCCTGCGGATCGATCCCGCCACCAACAACGTCGTTCAGAACATCTATGTCTTCAAGAACGAGTTCAAGGACGGCAAGGTGGTCCAGACCATTCTGGACACCATCCCGGACGTACAGGACGCCCCGAACGGCTGCAGCATGTAAGCTGCTGTTCCCCGTCCCGGCCGGAGGCACAGCCTTCGGCCGGGTAAACGTCTGCTTTGCTTCCTCTTGTGATAAAGCACACGGCATCTGGTACCGGGCTGCAATTGCAGCGCCCGCGGATAACCGATCCCGTAAACGAAATTCGCCAAGATTCCCCGCCGGGGTGTGAGAGAAAAACGTGCTGACAGATAGCGGATTTTGGTTCGTTCAGCTGCTGAACAGTCTTCAGCTTTCCATGTTGCTGTTCCTGCTTTCGGTTGGTCTGACCGTGATTTTCGGCCTGATGAACTTCGTCAATCTGGCGCATGGTTCGCTTTATGCACTCGGCGCGCTCTTCGGCTACTCCGTCGCGCAGGCGACCGGTAACATGTGGCTGGCATTCCTGATTGCCCCGATCTGCGTCATGGCGGTCGGGGCGCTGATCTACGTTCTGATTATTGACCGGATGCGCAAGGCCGGCCCCATGAAGCAGGTGCTGGTGACCTTCGGATTGATCTTCGTGTTCCTGGACGCGCAACGGTATTTCTGGGGCACAGATCAACTCGGCGTCACCAGCGGTATCCCCTTCGCGGGAAGCTTCGAGCTCTTCGGCGAGATCTATCCAAGCTACCGCCTCTTCATCATCTGCGTCGGCCTGCTGGTCTTCGCAGCGCTTTATCTGCTGCTTGAACATACGCGCCTGGGCGCCGAGGTCCGCGCGGGGGTCGACGATCCGGAGACCGCGAGCTGCCTGGGCGTCAATGTCGAGCGCACATTCTTTGTCGTCTTCCTGATCGGCAGCGCCCTGGCTGGCCTGGCAGGCGTGGTGGCCCTGCCGGCCTTCTCAGCCGAGGCAGGTATGGGGGTCTCGATCCTGGTGCCGACCCTGGTGGTCGTTGTGGTCGGCGGCCTGGGCAGCCTGAAAGGTGCCTTCGCCGGATCTCTGCTCATTGGGACAACGCTCACCTTTGGGCAGGTTCTCTTCCCGAGCTTCGCCAGCATGCTGATGTACGCCCTGCTGGTGGCGGTGCTCCTGATCCGGCCTTCCGGCCTCTTCCCGGCGAGAGGTTAGGCCATGCGTAACCTGATTAACTTCCGCTCGCTGCTCGCCGCCCTCACACTGGGCGCCCTGCTGATTTCCTGGTTGAATGCCGGCTATTTCGGCATGGAGATTCTGGCGGAGATCGCGATCCTGGCCCTCCTGGCCATGAGCCTCGACCTGCTCGCGGGCTACACCGGCCTCGTCAGTCTGGGACATGCCGCCTTGTTCGGCTGCGGCGCCTACGCCTTTGCTGTTTTTACGGCTTTCTGGGGCTGGCCGCCTTCACTTTCGATGGCCGCGGCAACCCTGCTGACCGGCTTGATCGCGTTGATCGTGGGTTCAGTGGTCACCCGGGTGCAGGGCATCTTCTTCATCATGATCACCCTCGCCATTGGGGAGATGGGCTACGAGCTCGTCTTCAAAACGCGCGCGCTCGGCGGAGACGACGGTCTCGCAGGCATTCCGCGCCTGGACCTTTCGGTCATTGGCGTGGATTTGAACGACCCCGGCGTCTTCGCTCTCTTCCTGATTCTCCTGGTTGTGGTTTGTTATCTGCTGCTGAAACGCCTGCTCGGCTCACCCTATGGCGCGATCCTCATCGGCCTGCACGACAACGCAGGTCGCATGCGCGCGCTGGGGCTGCCGGTTCAGCGCTACCAGACCAGCATCTTCGCATTCTCTGGCGCGATTGCGGGCTTCGCCGGAACCCTCAGCGCGCAGCACACCATGTTCATCTCGCCGCAACTCCTGCACTGGACCACCTCGGGCGAGGTGCTGGTGATGGGCATCCTTGGCGGGTTGGGAACGCTGATCGGACCGGTGATCGGTGCCGCACTGATTACCCTGCTGCGCCATGAGTTGAGCGACCTCACCGACTATTGGGGTCTTTGGCTCGGCCTGTTCCTAATTCTCGTCGTCATGGGGGGCAAGAATGGTGTTGTCGGGTGGCTCGAGACCGGTTGGAATCTGATCGCACGCCGCAGCGGGGACAGGAAATCATCGGACCGGAGTGCGAATGATGCTGCGGGCTGAAAACCTCTTTAAAACCTTCGGCGCCTTCCAGGTCACGAAGGGCGTATCACTTGAAGTTCCGGCGGGGTTGCGACACGCAATCATCGGTCCGAACGGAGCAGGCAAAACGACTCTCTTCAACATCCTGGCGGGCGAACTGATGCCGGATGAAGGCCGCATTCTGATCGACGGTCAGGATGTCACCTCTTTCGCGCCGGATCGCCGTGCCCGGCGCGGTCTCTCGCGCAGTTTCCAGAAAAATAACCTCTTCTTGAGCGGCACGGTCCGCGACAATCTCATGGTCGCGGACATCGTAGCCCGGGGATACGGCGCGCACTTCTGGACGCGCCTTTCGGACAATCGGCGTGCTCACGAGAAAACCTCGGCCGTTGCTGAACAGGTCGGTCTGACGGAGCTGCTCGATCACAGCGTCTCGGAACTTTCCTACGGTGCGCAACGCCAATTGGAAGTCGGCCTGGCTCTGATGCCCGACCCCAAGGTCCTGCTGCTGGATGAGCCGACGTCAGGCATGAGCCCGGAAGAAACCGGCCGCATGCTGCAACTCATCGATGACCTGCCCCGCGCCCTGGCGGTCCTCCTGATCGAGCACGACATGGATCTGGTCTTCTCCCATGCCGACCGCATCACGGTCTTGAACTACGGCGAGATTCTGATGGAGGGGACGCCCCAGGAGGTGCGCGGCTCCGACATTGTCCAGGAAACCTATCTGGGCGGAAAGGCGCAGTGAAGATGTTAAGCGTCGAGACCATTCACAGCTATTACGGCGCCAGCCACATCCTGCACGGCGTCACCCTGGAGGTGAACCAGGGCGAGGTCGTTGCGCTTTTGGGCCGCAACGGTGCGGGCAAGACAACCACGCTTAGATCGATCATCGGGCTGACACCGCCAAAACAGGGGTATATCCATCTGAACGGCGAGGAAACCACAGGCCGCAAACCCCACGCCATGGCGCACCTGGGTGTCGCCTATATGCCGGAAACGCGCGGCATCTTTCCCTCCCTCTCCGTATACGAGAATTTAACGCTGGCGGCGGGACGACGCCCGGGTCCCTGGACCATCGAGCGCGTCTTCGAGATCTTTCCACGCCTGGAAGCCCGGCGCGCCAACGGTGGGGCGCAGCTCTCCGGCGGCGAGCAGCAGATGCTGGCAATCGCACGCACCCTGTTGCTCAATCCGGATCTGCTGCTACTCGACGAACCAACCGAAGGTCTGGCACCGATCATCGTGCAGGACATCGAGGAACGCCTGGAAGCTATCAAACGCGAGGGGATGACCATTCTGCTTGTAGAGCAAAACTTCCGCTTCGCGACTAATTTGGCTGACCGGGTCTACGTGCTGGGCAAGGGCGCTATTCAATGGTCGGGCACGACCGGGGAAATACTGGCTGACGAGAGCACGCAAAAGACCTGGCTGGGTGTTTAACGTCCCGGGTTACAGAAGACATGGAACCGACCAGAGAGAGGAGAGAGCAAATGCCACGCGCAGACTTCGAGCGGATCATGAGTGACATCGCAGCGACGATCGGCGAACGGACTCTCGACGACGGGCTGACGGCCTTTCTCAACGACAGCTACCCCGCCGATGGGACGATCTTTCAAGCGGTCGAGGCCCTTTGCCGCGAGGGCGAGAGCGAGGGCTGGCTCTGCGCGCGCGAGATGGAGGGTATTCGTTTTGGGCGCGTGATCAAACCCGGAAACGAGGCTGGGCGCTTCTCCGTCGACGTGGTGCGTATGGCCGACATCAAGGGACCCCATCACGTTCATACTCAAGGTGAAATCGGCATGATTATGCCGATTGAAAGCGAGGCTGAATTCGATGACATGCCGCGCGGCTGGTACGTCTATCCGGCGGGCAGCGACCACTGGCCGACAGTGACGAAGGGTGACGCCTACATTCTCTACCTCCTGCCCGACGGCGCCATTGAATTCACCGGGAAATAGGACGCGCGGAAGGATCGAAAATGGACTACCCGAGAAACTACAACGCCGCCACAGACTTTATTGACCGGAACATCGCGAGGGGTCTGAGCGAAAAGACCGCCTTCATCGATCCGGTCCGCAGTCTGACCTATGGGGACCTCGACAGGGAAAGCTGCCGCGCCGCAAATTTGATGACCTCGCATGGCTTGGGGCTGGAAGACAGGGTCGCGATGCTGGTGCACGACACCGTGGACTTCCCGATCATCTTCTGGGGAGCGATCAAGGCCGGTATTATTCCGGTCGCGCTGAACACCCTGCTCTCGACAGACCAGTATCACTACATTCTCGAGGACTCGCGCGCGAAAGTGCTGTTCGTCTCGGCGGCGCTCCTGGAGACCCTGAAACCCGCACTGGCAAGCCTTCCACGCCTGGAACACATCTTCGTGGTCGGCGGCGACAGCGGCGATCACATCGACTTTGCGAAAAGCCTCGCGGCGGAATCTGACCAATTTGAAACCGTCGAAACCTGCGCCGATGAGACGGCTTTCTGGCTCTACTCTTCAGGCTCGACCGGCATGCCCAAGGGCGTGCCCCACATCCACAGCAGCCTGATGGAGACCGCGCGGCTTTTCGGGCAGGGCGTGCTCGGCATTCAGGAAGACGACGTGGTCTATTCCGCCGCGAAACTCTTCTTCGCTTACGGCCTGGGCAACGGCATGACTTTTCCCATGTCAGTCGGCGCGACCACGATCCTCTTTCCCGGCCGCCCAACACCGGACGCGGTGCTGGACATACTGAAAGAACATCAACCCAGCATCTATTGCGGTGTCCCGACACTCTACGCCGCGCTGCTCGCGCACCCGGACTGCAGCCGCGAAAAAACATCGGCCCGCTTGCGCATTTGCCTTTCCGCCGGCGAGGCCCTGCCAGAGGATGTGGGGAGGTCCTGGCAGAAAACCATGGGCGTTGACATTCTGGATGGCGTGGGCTCGACCGAGATGCTGCACATCTTCCTCTCCAACCGTCCCGGCGACATCGTCTACGGCACATCGGGCGTCGCCGTTCCGGGTTACGACCTGCGGCTGGTCGACGAAGAAGGCCGGAACGTGGCTGAAGATGCTGTGGGCGAGTTGCTCGTGCGCGGCAGCTCTGCGGCAAGCGGATATTGGAACCAACGGGAAAAAACCAGACGCACTTTCGAAGGCGAATGGACTCGGACCGGTGACAAATACACCCGTGACAGCGACGGCCGCTACCACTACTGCGGGCGCACCGATGACATGTTCAAGGTCAGCGGCATCTGGGTGTCGCCCTTCGAAGTCGAATCCGCCCTGATTTCTCATGAAAGCGTTCTCGAAGCCGCCGTAGTTCCTTTCGAGGATCCCGACGGGCTGACCAAACCCAAAGCCTTCGTGATACTGCAAGAGGGTGCGTCATCCGATGGCATGTTCGAGGTCTTGAAAGATCATGTCCAGACCAGTGTCGGGAAATGGAAATATCCCCGCGAGATTGTCTTCGTGGACTCGCTGCCGAAAACCGCCACCGGTAAGATCCAACGTTTTAAGCTCAGGGGTTGACGCACTATGCCGCTTGAGGATGCCGGGCACATCACAATCGAAGGAGCGAACCTCGAGTACCGGATGATTGGTCCGCGTCCGGAGGAAGCGCCCACCATCATGCTGCTGCACGAAGGCCTGGGATGCGCGGCTCTGTGGCGGGATTTTCCGGAGCAGCTGGCGAAATCGACCGGCCTGGGTGTGTTCGTCTACTCGCGCCAGGGATATGGCGGCTCCTCGCCTTGCGCGGTGCCTCGCCCTCTGACCTACATGCATCACGAAGCAATCGAAGTTTTGCCCGATCTGCTGGACGCCATGGCCTTTAAGAGCGGTGTGCTGGTCGGACATTCCGACGGCGCGTCGATCGCGGCGATTCATGCGGGCGACATAGCCGACCCGCGCGTAAAAGGTCTGGTACTGATGGCGCCGCATTTCTTTACCGAAGACGAGGGTATTGCCGCCATCGCAGAGACCAAGATCACTTTCGAGACCACTGACCTGCGCGAACGCCTGAAAAAATATCACGGCGAAAATGTAGACTGCGCCTTTTGGGGCTGGAACCGCGCCTGGCTCGACCCGGAGTTCCGCAACTGGGACCTCCGGGAATATCTGCCGCAGATTACAATTCCCGTCATCACTCTGCAGGGCTTGGACGATCAATACGGCACGGCCGCCCAGATTGCCTGCATCGAAGAACTCTGCGGCGGCGAATTCGAGAGCCTGTTCCTGTCAAATTGCGCCCACACGCCCTTTCGCGAGAAGCCGGAGCAGACCCTGGCGGCCACCAGCCGCTTCGTTGCAAGTCTCTTTGAGGCCGGCACCGCCGTCGGCAACCGGCCGCAAGGGTGACGCGATGACAACCCTTCAAGAAACAAGCCCACACTCAACGCTGCCGCCAGATGTCATTGCCCTGCCCGCGCATCCACATCGCCCGGGCACTGGAAGCCTTGCGGATATGGCGTTGCTGGACGAGGCGAAGGCACACTGTCCCGAAACGACCGATCCGGAGAAATGGCGGGAGAACCGGACCTACCGATACGGCTGGTCGCTGTTCGAAGGCGGATTTTATTGGGAAGCCCACGAGGTTTGGGAGCCGGTCTGGCTGGCGTGCCGACCCAACAGCCTCGAGAAGGTATTTCTGAGAGCGGCCATTCAATTGACCAACGCCTTTCTGAAAGAGGCGATGGGCAAGAAAAACGCAGCCCGGCGGTTATTTGATGAAGTCGAGGGGCTGGCGGGTGAACTCGAAACAGCATTGGGAGCCGAGAACAAGTCCTATATGGGCGTCGATCTGACGAGGTTCGCTCAACGGAAGAGTTGATTGGTAAATGCATTATATTGCGCTGTCTATGTGATATAACGTTGTATTATGCATTTTACCGCTTGACCAAGACCCCGACCGCACTAAACTTCTAATCAAGAGCTCAGCAGAGCCAACTCGATACCGGCGACCGCTGCAACGGCGGGCAGACCGGATAAAGGGACGAAAAAGAGAGATGATCGATTTTCAAACCGACCCCTCGCGGTACCGGCACTGGCGCATTGAAACCGATGGCCCGGTTGCGAACCTCATCATGGACGTCGACGAAAAAGGGGGCCTCTTCGAGGGTTATGAGCTGAAGCTCAACTCCTACGACCTGAGTGTCGATATCGAGCTCGCCGACGCGATCCAGCGCCTGCGCTTCGAGCATCCCGAAGTCAAGGTAGTGGTCTTGCGCTCCGGCAAGGACAAGGTCTTTTGCGCGGGCGCCAACATCCGGATGCTCGCCGGTGCTGCCCACGCGCACAAGGTGAACTTCTGCAAGTTCACCAACGAGACCCGGAATTCCATGGAGGACGCGAGCCACCATTCCGGCCAGCAGTATATCAGCGCGGTGAATGGCGCCTGCGCGGGTGGCGGGTACGAACTCGCACTCTCGACTGAATACATCCTGCTGACCGATGACGGATCTTCCTCCGTCGCGCTGCCTGAGGTTCCTCTGCTCGCGGTTCTGCCCGGCACTGGGGGCCTGACCCGGGTCACTGACAAACGCAAGGTGCGCCGCGATCTGGCCGACGTTTTCTGTTCGATCGAAGAAGGCATCAAAGGAAAAAAAGCCGTCACGTGGCGGCTGGTCGACGAGACCGTTCCCAACTCCCGCTTCGAGGAAGCTATCTCGGCAAAAACCGAGGAGCTTGCGAAAAAATCGGATCGCCCTGATGGCGTGAGCGGGATCACACTCGGGCCTCTGGCGCGAAGCTTCACCCAGAACGCCGTGACCTACTCCAGCGTTCAGGTCGAGTTGGACCATGAGCGGAAGCTCGCCACGGTAACCATCAAGGGCCCGGAAGATATGCCGCCTTCCTCGGCGGACGAGATGTCCGGGCAGGGTGACGCTTTCTGGCCGCTCCGGGCGGCGCGCGAGCTGGACGATGCCATTCTTCATCTGCGCCTGAACGAGATGGAACTGGGGGTTATACAGTTCAAAACCCTGGGCAACAGCGCCAGGGTTCTGGCTTACGACGACTTCCTGGAAGCTCATCAGGAGCACTGGCTGGCCAAGGAGATCCTGCTCTATTGGCGCCGGGTTCTGAAGCGCGTCGACATGACCTCACGCTCACTGGTGGCGCTGATTGAACCAGGCAGTTGTTTTGCCGGTACACTGGCCGAGCTGGTCTGGGCATGTGACCGCTCTTACATGGCGGTCGGTGCCTTCGAAGGCGATAACCGCCCTGAAGCCACCCTCATGGTCTCAGCCGCCAACTTTGGCCGCCACGCGATGTCAAACGGGCTCAGCCGCTTGGAGACCCGTTTCCTCGGCGAGCCGGAAAGCGTGGTGAAAATCGAAACCCGCAAAGGCGAAGCTCTCACCGGCGAGGAAGCCGAAGAGCTGGGCCTCGTCACCTTCGCCTACGACGACATCGACTGGGAAGACGAAGTCCGCATCTTCCTCGAGGAGCGCACGAGCTTCTCACCGGATGCCATGACCGGCATGGAGGCCAACCTGCGCTTTGCCGGTCCGGAAACCATGGAAACCAGAATCTTCGGACGCCTGACCGCCTGGCAGAACTGGATCTTCCAGCGGCCGAACGCGGTCGGGGATGACGGCGCACTGCGCCGCTACGGTTCAGGTCAGAAGGCCGACTACAACATGGAACGGGTTTGAGGTCTTCTAAGACCACAAGAAAAGGAACGACCGATGATCGATGCAATGACCGTCAACTACGACACCATGATCCCGAACAACGTCGGCCTCTCGGAAGACCGCCGGGTGTTGAAAGCCCTGGAGCGCTGGCACCCGGGCTATATCGATTGGTGGAAGGATATGGGTCCGGACGGATTCCAGGATGCCATGGTCTACCTGCGCACGGCAGTCGGCGTCGACCCTAAGGGCTGGGCGAAGTTCGACTATGTGAAGATGCCGGAGTACCGCTGGGGTGTCCTTTTGGCACCGCAGGAGGAAGGCCGCACCATCCCCTTTGGCGAGCACCTGGGTGAACTGGCCTGGCAGGAAGTGCCGGGCGAGTATCGCGCGCTGATGCGGCGACTGGTGGTCATCCAGGGCGACACCGAACCCGCCTCGGTCGAGCAGCAGCGGCACCTGGGCAAGACAGCGCCCTCACTCTACGACATGCGCAACCTCTTCCAGGTCAATGTCGAGGAAGGCCGGCACCTCTGGGCCATGGTCTATCTGCTACAGAAGTACTTCGGCGCAGACGGCCGCGAGGAAGCGAACGAATTGCTGCGCAGGCGCTCTGGTGACGGCGACGCGCCGCGCATGCTGGGGGCCTTTAACGAGACGACCGGCGACTGGCTGTCCTTCTTCATGTTCACCTTCTTCACCGATCGGGACGGCAAGATGCAGCTGGAGAGCCTGGCGCAATCCGGTTTCGATCCGCTTTCGCGCACCTGCCGCTTTATGCTGACCGAAGAGGCCCATCACATGTTCGTCGGAGAATCCGGTATCGGCCGCGTGATCCAGCGGACCTGCGAAGCCATGAAGGCGGCCGGGATCGAGGATCCCAATGACATCGCGAAGATCCGCGCACTCGGTGTCATCGACCTGCCGACACTGCAGAAAAAAGCAAATCTGCACTACTCGCTGTCGTTGGACCTCTTCGGGTCCGAGGTCTCAACCAATGCCGCCAATGCCTTTAACTCTGGCATCAAGGGGCGCTTTCACGAGACCAAAATCGACGACGATCACCGCCTGATCAATGATACCTACCCCGTGCTGAAACACGTCGACGGTGAATTCAAGCTGGTCGATGAACCGGCACTTTCGGCTTTGAACATGCGGTTGCGGGACGATTACGTCACCGACTGCGCAAAAGGCATCAAGCGCTGGAACAAGATCATCGAAAAGACCGGTGTCGACTTTGCGCTGACCTTGCCGCACGCGGCCTTCCACCGGCAGATCGGCGAGTTCGCCAACATCTCCGTGACGCCGTCGGGCATCATCCTGTCTGACAGTGAGTGGAACCAGCGCAAGGGCGAGTGGCTGCCGTCGGGCGATGACGGCGAATTCATCCAGTCGCTGATGGTTCCGGCCACCGGTGTCGGCGAATACGCCGGTTGGATCGCGCCGCCGAAGATCGGGATCGACAACCAGCCCGGCAACTTCGAGTACGTTCAGATCGCCGCATGAGCGCGTCCCCGAATCCACAGGCGGGGTCGCAGCCGCTCAAACAGCACCTGATCGATCCGGAGATCTGCATCCGTTGCGGGACCTGCGAAGAGACCTGCCCTATCGATGCCATCAGCCACAACGACGACAACTACGTGGTGGATGCAGAGATCTGTAACTACTGCATGGACTGCATCGGGCCCTGCCCGACCGGCTCGATCGATAACTGGCGTCTCGTGATGAAGGCCTATTCCCTCGAGGAACAATTCGAATGGGAAGAACTGCCAGAGCAGGAGGAACTCGAGTGCGGCGAACAGGGTTCGGTGAGTCTGGAAGCCCTGGAAGATGAAATCGATGCGCTGCTCGCCAAAGCGCACGAAGGCACCGGCGGCAAAGCGGTGGTGCCCGCCTCGGCTTCGAAGCCGAGCGTCAATCTCTTCCGCCGCGACTATCCCGCCGTTGCCACGGTTCAGGGCAACTTCCGGCTGACCAAGGACAACGTAGAGAACGACGTCCGTCACATCATCCTGGACTTCGGCGATACGGTCTTTCCGGTCCTCGAAGGCCAATCGATCGCCATCACCCCGCCGGGAACGGACAAAGACGGGAAGCCGCACGAGTCGAGGCTCTACTCCATCGCCAGCCCGCGTGACGGCGAACGGCCGAACACCAACAACGTCGCCCTGACGGTCAAACGCGAACCGGAAGGTCTGTGTTCAAACTTTCTTTGTGATCTGAACAAAGGCGACCAGGTACAGGTCACCGGCCCCTTCGGCGCGACCTTCCTGATGCCCAGCGATCCTCTGGCCAACATCATCATGATCTGCACGGGAACCGGCTCGGCCCCGTTCCGGGCTTTCACCGAACGCCGCCGCCGGGCCATGCCGGATGCTCCCGGTAAAATGCTGCTCTTCTTTGGGGCACGCCAACCCGATGAGTTGCCGTACTTCGGCCCTCTCATGAAAGTGCCCGAAGATCTGCTCGCCAAGCACCTGGTTTACTCCCGTCTTCCAGACCGGCCGAAGGAGTATGTTCAGGACCGAATGCGGGTTTGCGCAGGGGAGGTTTCGGAACTGCTGAAGGACGAACGCACCCATATCTACATCTGCGGCTTGAAGGGCATGGAGACCGGGGTCGACGAAGCTCTGGCCGATATCTGCCGCGGCGAGAATCTCGACTGGGCGAGCCTCAAACCAACACTGCGCACTACAGGGCGTTATCATGTCGAAACCTATTGAGCCGCGCGGCATGAGAGCACCGCCGGAAGCCCGCGACATCGCTGCACCGCGCGAGTTGCCGCCCGGCCCTTTCGTACATGACATCTCCATCCGCTGGGGCGACTGCGACCCCGCGCAGATCGCCTATACCGCCAACATTCCCGCCTGGGGCCTGCAGGCCATTGAGGCCTGGTATGAGGCCTGCCTCGGCGTCGACTGGTATGCGATCAATCTCGACAACGGTATGGGAACGCCCTTCGTACATCTGGATTTCGACATGGAGTCACCTGTCACGCCGCGTGCCGTGCTCTCCTGCAAGGTCTATATCCGCTCCATAGGGCGGTCCTCTCTGGCCCACCGGGTCGAGTGCTTTCAGGACGGGCGGCTCTGCTTCGCCGGCCAGACCGTCTCGGCGTTTGTCGCGGCAACAAAGATGAAACCCATTGCGATCCCGCCGAACATGCGGGCCTCGATCCAAAGCTATGCCGGGCAACAGGGACGGCCGTTGGAGACGACGGCTTGACACAAGGCGCTGACTCCCGCATGCAGCTGAAGTCCGCAGCAAGAAACAAAACACGATCCAGAGAGTACGATGGCGTCAGACAGCGATAGCCTGGTCACGGAGAATGATCCGCCCGCGAGCCGCCTTGGATCCCAGGATCAGGGATTCCTGCAGGAGGTCGGAAACCGGGTGCGCAGTGCGCGCAAACGCCATGGCATGTCGCGCAAGGTGCTGGCGCGGGAGTCCGGGGTTTCAGAGCGCTATCTCGCGCAATTGGAAACCGGCAGCGGCAACATCTCGATCCTTCTCTTGCGCCAGATTGCTGCTGCGACCGGCATGAAACTGCGGGACCTGGTGTCCGAATCGCAGGAAGACGCCCCCGAAATCCTCTCGATTCTCGAGTTGGCACGCCGCGCCAGCCCCGCGCAGCGCGAAGACATCATCGACAGTCTTACCGGTATGCTGGATCAGTCCGGTGCCGACCTGAAGGCGTCCCGAATTGCCCTGATCGGCTTGCGCGGCGCCGGAAAATCGACCCTCGGAAAACTTATCGCGGACGATCTCAAGATTCCCTTCATCGAACTGAACCGCGAGATCGAACTCGACAGCGGCCTTGCCGTCGCAGAGATATTCGCGCTCTACGGTCAGGACGGGTACCGGCGGCTGGAACAGCGCTGCCTGCGATCGGTTATCGACCGGCATAGCGAAGTCGTGTTGGCCGTGGCCGGCGGCATCGTCGCCGAAGCCAATACCTATGAGATGTTGCTCCGGTCGTTCCATTCCGTCTGGCTGCAGGCCCGGCCGGAAGAACATATGGAACGCGTCCGCGCCCAGGGCGACCGCCGGCCGATGGCGGGAAATCCCGCCGCCATGAACGACCTTCGCTCGATCCTGGAGAGCCGCCAGCAGCTCTACGCCAACGCCGAGATGACCTTCGACACCAGTGGGAAAACGGTCGGTCAATGCAGAGATGAACTGAGTAAGATTCTGTCGATCCGTCTGGAGCAGGACAGATAACCGAGAGTTCGAGCGATTTATCGCAAGTCCCCCGTAAACCTGACAACTTCTTCTTTAAGTAGAATCTTAATGTCGTAAGGGTAAGCATGACTTCCCCTTCGTCGAGGTTCTCAGTGTCAGAAATTCCCAAAGACTTTCGGATAGAAAACCTGGTCAGGCCCGCAGAGTTCACCACCCATGCGGCAAGGCTAGGTCAACGCGCTCTGATCCGCGTTTTGATCCTGGCCTCGGTCATCGGTGTGATCATTCTCTTCCTTTATGTCTTCTATCCTGACGCGATACTAACGTCGATAACACTGGCGGAACCAACAAACAGACATGCACGAGAGGCTCTACGAGAGATCCAAAACATACAAGTCCTGGTCATGTCGGGAATTTCTCTTCTTTGCGTTGTCGCGTTCGCGCTTGTTTGGTCAGCCTACTTTAATCAAATGCGTTACATGACAATTGCTCGCTACTGCAAGGCATTGGGACTGCATTACATTCTCAGTGAGCACATGCGTTTGCGGATCTCTGCAGAGCCGTTCGAACAACTCGGGCTCGTACCCAAATACGACACACTGTCCGCTTATCATCTGATCGGTTGGACAAACAATTCGCAAGGTCTCCTGCACAGCGAAGTTAAGCTCGTCAGGAGGGGGGTGTTGGACAGATTCGGAACGACAGTCTTTTGCGGCGCACTGCTTTTCGTGCAGCTCCGGCAATGTTATGCCGCGTCACTTGCGTGCAATTCGGAGTTATTGACCTTTGAGCAATCGGGAAAAGGAAAATGGTGCGCCAATGATCAACTAGCTGACCTGGTGCCGGAATTCTGGCCGTTCCTTCAGCGGATCGGAACACTCGCCACAGTACTCAGGGGAAAAGAGATCAAGTCGGCTGTGGTCGGCAACCTACTCTATGTTTCGATTCAGCATCCATGGGGTTCATTCCCGGTTCCTTCCTTTTGGCACAGATGGTCCGACCTCAAAACCTTCGAAAAGCTGTCCAATGACTTGCGGGCAATCGCAGATCTCGCCCATGCACTGACGCCCGGCATCGAAGCGTCGCAGCCCATCAAAGCTGTCCCGCCCAAACTCGTACGCACTAAACCACTTATACCCCGCAAACCTCTCTTCGCTGGGGCCGTAGGGCTTCTCCTGTTTGCCTTAATACTTCTCCACAATGCTCTATCAAATTGATCACTTTACCCCAGCGCTTAAATTGAGACAGGACGACTCAGCAAAGGAGGAATGTATCTCTACTTGCGGGTCGCGCGTTTGAGATAAGCGATCAGATCCCGGCGGTCGGCGTCATTCAAGCGGGCATGGTTCAGGATCCAATAGTCCAGATCGTCATCGCTCCAAACCGGGTTGTCGGTCTGCAGGGTAATCCTGTAGGGGAAGCCCTTCACCGCGCCCGGCGGCCGTCCGAAAAGGCCCTGTAAGTGCGGACCGCGCTTATCTTCGCCGATCTCGACCGACCAATCGACGTCGGGCTCGCGCGCGGCCTCGCGCTCAAAAACCCGCCCTCTCGGAGGCTCGGCCAGCTTTGGTCCCATCTGCGGCGACAGACTGTGGCAATAGGAGCATTTTTCATTGAAGAGTTGGCCGCCGCGGTCGAAGTCCTGGGCGAGAGCCGGAAACAGGCTGGCAATAAAGATCAGAGCCAGAATCGCGAGAAACAACTGAAGTGTCAGCAGCCTGATCAGCCCTGCGTAGGTATCCAAATTACCCTGTGACCGCATCCGCTCATCCTTCCAGCCCGGCAAAGCCGCAGCGCACTGAATTGAACTTCAAGGCCTAGAATAAGCCACAGGTGTGGCCAGGTCCTTGACGCAGATCAGTCTTCATGTCGCCGATGGAGGGCTACGAAACACCGGAAATCTTGGGACGAATTGTGGTCGGCTAAGGGAATGATGCTGCAGAGGCTCTGGTCATTTCTACGAAACGACTGCCGCCCTGCTTGCTATCTTGGATATCTTCGGCGTTTCGCTTTGCGAAAAACCCGTGGCGGGCCTGAAGAGCGAGTTCGAAGCCCGGGGCTCTCGTCATTTCTGCGAAACGACTGCCGCCCTGCTTGCTATCTCGGATATCTTCGGCGTTTCGCTGTGCGAAAAGCCTGTGGCGGAGGGGGTGGGATTCGAACCCACGGTACCCGCAAAGGCACAACGGTTTTCGAGACCGTCCCGTTCGACCACTCCGGCACCCCTCCGTTCCGCGGAACCTGGGTCGAAACGGTCCTTCCGCGAAGCGGCGGGACATTAGCGTAACGCCTGCGCGCCTGCAAGCGGGCAAATGACCTGCTGGTTCTGAATTCAAGGACACTATATATAGAGACAACGCGAGGATGTAGAGGCAAGGCTGGGCCCTGAATGACGAACGGAACGAGGCACCGCCAACGTGCCGGATGACACCCCAATCCAAACACAAAACGCCAAAACCTTGGAACCCAAACCCGATGGGCTGCCGGCGATACCGGTGCATGAGCTGGACGCGCAGTGGCCGGAGCAACTCTTCGATCTGGAGATCGAAAGGGCGAAATCCCTGTTGGAGGCCGGCAGCGGACACTTCCCGGGTTTCGCAGTCAAACAGGTGGACCGCCTTTCCCGCAGTTGGCTGCAGCGTTCCGACAACCCTTATCTGGCCGAAATCGACGCCATGAACGACAAGCTGGCAGCGCCCGGGGTTTACTTTCTGAATATTAACTACGAGTGGGGCTGCACTTCGGGCGTGACCGCGGCTGCCGAGGGCGGAAACCTGTTGCGCCGGGTGCTGGACTGGCCGCTCGAAGGCCTGGGCGCCGAGATCGTGGCGGCGCGCTGCGCGTCCCCGGCCGGACCTTGGATCAACTTAACCTGGCCGGGCTTTACCGGATCGATCCAGGGCATGGCCGCCGGCCGGTTTTCAGCCGCGATCCATCAGGCCCCCATGCCGCGCCGAACCCCAATCATGCCCTTGGATTGGATGATGAACCGCAAGCGCGTCTGGAACAGCAGGGCTATCCCGCCGGCCCATCTGCTACGGCAGGTTTTCGAGACTTGTGAGACCTACGCCGATGCGAAACGGGTTTTGAGCGAAACGGAGCTCGCCCTGCCGTCGATCTTCCTGCTAAGCGGAATTGAAAGCCACGAAGGCTGTGTGATCGAACGCAGTCCGACCGAAGCCTTCCTGCGTGAGAGCCCGGCTGCTGCAGCAAACCACTGGCAATCCCAGCCCGCCAAAGCCAGCGCGCGCGGACAATTCAGCCATGAACGAAGCGCGGCCATGCTGGAGCCGCAAATTGACGATAGGCTTGAAAACCCCAGCCACCCGGCCTTCAGCTGGCTCAAACCGCCGATTCTCAATGATACCACCCGGTTGGTTTTGACCGCTGACGCCGCCAGCGGCGAGCTCTTCGTCCAGGGCTTTGAGAAACCCACGGCGGCGGCGCGGAGAAATGCCGAAAGTGACGTCGCCATTGCCGCAACGGCGATACTGTATCTTGGGCCTGACATAAGCCCCGAACACTAGAACGGATCACCTTTTGACGAAACCACGTTGTGGCTTCGTGAAAAGGTGTGAATCCGTTCTAAATCATAGTGTTAGATCAGATTCACAAGCACAAGCGATCGCCTCCGGTGATTCCATCTAAACTTGATCTGATCTTGGGAAAGCCTCTGTTCGGGGCATTCTCGACACCTCTCCGAAGGGACTCTGAAAATCCCGCGGGAAAAGCGTTGACAGGGCGTTCGCCATAGCTATATTCCGCGGGTCCGGCGGGGCTGCATCTGCGGCGCCCGCCCATCTGTTCACGAAAAAAGCCGGTAAATACCGACATGTTCGCAGTCATCAAAACAGGCGGCAAGCAATACAAAGTCGCCAAAGACGATATTGTCGTCGTCGAAAAGCTCGAAGGTGAGGCTGGCGCCTCTGTCGCCCTCGATTCGGTCCTCATGCTGGGCGACGACAAGTCCGTTACCACGGGCGCTCCCTTCGTGGAGGGTGCATCTGTCGCCGCCGAAGTGGTCGAGCAGACCCGGGGCGACAAGGTCATCGTCTTCAAAAAGCAGCGCCGTCAGAACTACCGCCGCAAGAACGGCCATCGCCAGGACCTCACGGTTCTCAAGGTGACGGACATTCTGACCGACGGGAAGAAAGCCGCGAAGGCAGCGCCGAAGAAAAAGGCCGCTCCGAAGGCTGAAGCCGATGAGGCGGACGCTCCCAAAAAGGCTCCGGCCAAGAAGAAAGCGGCCCCCAAGGCCAAAGAAGAGGAGTAGGACTCCATGGCACATAAAAAAGCAGGCGGTAGCTCCCGTAACGGCCGCGACTCGGCCGGCCGGCGCCTCGGCGTCAAAAAATACGGCGGCGAGCTGGTCATCCCCGGCAATATCGTCATCCGTCAGCGCGGCACGCAATACCACCCCGGCGACAACGTCGGCATGGGTAAGGACCACACGATCTTCGCGAAGGTCGAAGGCCACGTCAGCTTCCGGCAGAAAGCCGGTGGCCGTACCTACGTGTCGGTAGAGCCGAAGGCCTCTTAAGGCCCCGCCTCTCGGTCTGCATCCGAGGGTGATAGAATTCAGGGGGAATGGCATGCCATTCCCCCTTTTTCGTGTTCGACATATGAAATGCACCGGCGAGCCCGGGCATAAGGGCAGATTGCGTTTAAGCTGACTCAAAATTCGCTGCCTCTCAATCAGCATATCGCTGATTTCGCCCATTGGCATTGGCGCAGATTTTGAGACACTGTGGCTCTAGAAAAACGCAATCCGCTATAGACAGGGCGAAAGGTCCAACGGAGCGATGAAGTTCCTCGACGAGGCCAAAATCTTCATCAAGAGCGGTGACGGCGGCAATGGCTGCGTCAGTTTCCGGCGTGAGAAGTACGTCGAATTCGGAGGCCCGAACGGCGGCGACGGCGGCCGTGGCGGTGACGTGATCTTCGAAGCCGTCAACGGGTTGAACACCCTGATCGACTTTCGTTACCGCCAGCACTTCAAAGCCAAGCGCGGCGAAAACGGCAAGGGCCGTGACATGACCGGCGCCGGCGGTCCCGACCTGATCGTCAAGGTCCCGGTCGGCACCGAGGTCCTATCCGAGGACCGCTCTGAGGTGATCGCGGATCTGACAACGGAAGGTCAGCAGGTCACCATGGCCAAAGGTGGCGATGGCGGCTTCGGCAATGCCCGCTTCAAGACCTCGACCAACCGCGCGCCCCGGCGCAGTGATCCCGGCTGGCCCGGCGAAGAGCACTGGTTTTGGCTGCGCCTCAAACTGATCGCCGACGCCGGGCTCGTCGGTCTGCCCAACGCAGGCAAGTCGACCTTTCTCTCGGCCGTTTCGCGCGCCAAGCCAAAGATTGGGGATTATCCCTTTACCACCCTGCACCCCAACCTGGGGGTGGTTTATCTCCATGGCGAAGAGTTCGTCATTGCCGACATTCCCGGCCTGATCGAAGGCGCGCACGAAGGGCATGGACTGGGCGACCGCTTTCTCGGTCACGTAGAGCGCTGCGGTGTGCTGCTGCATCTGGTGGACGCGAGCCAGGACGACTTTCTGGAGGCCTACAAAACCGTTCGCTCCGAGCTCGCCGCCTATGGCCGGGAACTGAACTACAAACCGGAGATTGTCGGCTTCAACAAGATCGACGCGCTCAGTGAGGAGTTGCGCACAGAACGCCTGGCGGAACTCAAGGAAATTGCACTCGGCGAAGTTCTCATGCTCTCGGGTGTCTCCGGCGAAGGCGTTCAGGAGGTCCTGGCGGGATTGCTCGGGTACATAAAGAAAGACCGGGCAGAGCGCTCCGAGGCCGGGGCGCCGGAAACCAGCGAATGGAAGCAGTCATGGGAGCCTGCCGACGCGCCGGCTCATAGCGACGTGCCCGCACATGAAGTGGAGCCCGATTCGGAGAGATCCGAACCGTGAGCACGACCGATCATAGCCTTGCAGGCGCCAAGCGTGTCGTCGTCAAAATCGGCTCGGCGCTCTTGGTTGACGACGATAGCGGCGAGATCCGGCGCAGCTGGCTGGATGCCCTGACCGACGATGTGGCGACGTTGGTGAACGACGGAACCGAAGTCATCCTGGTTTCCTCCGGTGCGATTGCGGTCGGCCGCCGTCACCTCGGCCTCCGGTCCGGGAACCTAAAGCTCGAGGAAAAACAAGCCTCTGCCGCAAGCGGCCAGATCCTTTTGGCCCATGCTTATCAGGAAGCGCTCGCACGCCACCATGTCACGGTCGCGCAGATTTTGCTGACTCTGGGAGATACCGAGCAACGCCGTCGGCACTTGAACGCACGCAACACGCTGACGACGCTTCTGCGCCTCGGAGCCGTGCCGGTGATCAACGAAAACGACACCGTCGCGACCAGCGAAATCCGTTTCGGCGATAACGACCGGCTGGCGGCCCGCGTCGCCGCCATGATGAACGCCGATGTCTTGGTCCTGCTCTCGGACATCGATGGGCTTTATACCGCGGACCCCAAGCGCGACCCCAACGCCGAGTTCCTGCCCGAAATTTCGGCGATCACGCCGGATATCGAAGCCATGGGCGGCGATGCCCTGCCGGGTTATAGCTCGGGCGGCATGGTCACCAAGCTGGCGGCGGCCAAAATCGCGGTCGGCGCAGGCTGCAGGATGGTGATCACCGACGGGCGCGCCATGAACCCGCTGAAGGGCCTGTCAAACGGCCAGCGCGCCTCCTGGTTTCTCTCGGATGTTGAACCGCGCACCGCGCGCAAGCGCTATATCGCGGGCGCCCTCCAACCCCAGGGCCGACTGCTGCTGGACGAAGGGGCGGTGAGGGCGCTGAAGGGTGGGAAAAGCCTCCTCCCCGCGGGTGTAACGGCCGTCGAAGGCAGCTTTCAGCGCGGAGATTCCGTTACGCTTTTGAGCCCTTCCGGGCAGGAAGTCGCACGTGGTCTCGCGGCTTACTCCGCCTCCGACACAGGCCGGATCATCGGATACCAAAGCGGGGAAATCGAAGCCCGGCTTGGCTATCGGGGCCGGGAAGAATTGATACACCGTGACGATCTTGTCTTGATGTAAGGACGATTGGGTCGTCAGAATAGCGAACCGAAAGACTGAGGACCGGAAGATGACTGCCGAAACCGCTGTATTGCGAGACGACCTTGTCAGCGAAATGAACGACCTGGGACGCGCGGCCCGTGCCGCCGCCGCTGAGCTCGCCATGGCCGGTCCGGAGCAGCGGAATGACGCCCTGAAAGCAGCGGCGGAGGCCCTGCGCGATCAATCCGATAAAATCATCGCCGCCAACGCCGTGGATATGGCGGCGGCGGAGGCAAAGGGCCTGTCGGCGGCCATGCTCGACCGCCTCCTGCTCAATAGCGATCGTGTCGAGGCTATGGCCGAGGGCCTGGAAGCCATCGCGGATTTTCCCGATCCCCTGGGCCGCGTACTCGAAGAACGCAGCCGGCCCAACGGTCTGCAGATCGCCAAGGTCGCGGTGCCTCTGGGTGTGATCGGCATTATCTATGAGAGCCGACCCAATGTGACGGCCGACGCCGGCGGGCTCTGCCTCAAATCCGGGAACGCGGCAATCCTGCGCGGCGGTTCTGAATCGGCAAATTCCTCGAGCGCGATCCTGGAATGCCTGCAGGCGGGCCTGCGAAAAGCCGGTCTGCCCGAGGCCGCCCTTCAGCGGCTGCCGACCACGGATCGCGCTGCCGTCGGAATCATGCTGACCATGAGCGAGTACATCGACCTGATCGTGCCGCGCGGCGGACGCGGACTGATCGAGCGCGTCCAACAAGAGAGCCGGATCCCGGTCATGGCTCACCTCGACGGCCTCTGTCATACCTACATTCACGGCGACGCCGATCGGAAGATGGCGACGGACATCGCGGTCAACGCAAAGATGCGGCGGACCGGCATCTGCGGCGCGACCGAGACTCTGCTGGTGGACCGCTCAGCCGTTGAGAGTCATCTGCCCGACGTCCTGAAAGCGCTGGTATCAGCGGGCTGCGAAATCCGGGGCGACGAGACCGTTCAAGCCATGGATATCGGCGCGAGCGTCAAGGAGGCCGTGGCCCAGGATTGGGATACCGAGTATCTGGACTCCATTATCTCGGTGAAGGTTGTGGACGGGCTTGATGATGCCGTTTCGCACATCAACCAGCATGGCTCTCACCACACCGAAGCCATCGTGACCGAAGACCAGACAGCGGCTCAAGCGTTCCTCAACCGCGTGGATGCCGCAATCGTCATCCACAATGCCTCGACCCAATACGCGGACGGCGGCGAGTTCGGCATGGGTGCCGAAATCGGTATCTCAACCGGAAAGCTTCATGCGCGAGGCCCCGTCGGGGCCGATCAGTTGACGAGCTATAAATACCTGGTGCGTGGAAAAGGTCAGGTTCGGCCGTAATTGAGCGCTACGGCCATCCCGAAACAACTTTGTCATGAGCGCAATGCCAGATCCCGCGATAAAGGTGGGAAGAACGCATAAAACCAAAAGTGTATCGTAGAAATTCATACTAAAAGTTGTGAATAGAGCAAAAAATGCCCGTGATTTTTAAGCACCCGGTGCGACGCCCCGGTCTGGCGCGTATCGGTCGTATGCTTGACGGTCACCTGCCGGCAGCAGGGCAACGTATCGGGTTGCTCGGCGGCTCCTTCAATCCAGCCCACGATGGTCATTTAGCCATCAGCGAGGAAGCCCTGCGCCGTCTTAATCTCGATGAGATCTGGTGGCTGGTATCACCGCAAAATCCGCTGAAATCCGCCAATGAAATGGCACCCCAGGCGACACGGGCGGCGCGCGCCGCAGCCCAGGTCGGAACCCCTAAGATCCGCGTGACCATGCTGGAGCGAGAGTTCGGCACCGCCTACACGGCAGAGACCTTGCAGCTGCTCGTGGAGCGTTTTCCGCGCGTTCGTTTCGTATGGTTAATGGGGGCGGATAATCTGCTTCAGATCGACCGTTGGCAGGATTGGCACAAAATCTTTAACACCATGGCCATTGCGGTTTTTGATCGCCCAACCTATTCTTTAAGGGCACTGGCTTCCAAGGCAGCCAGGCATTTTGCCCGGTTCCGCAAGCGTGAGAGCGAACTAAAGCGTTTTGCGGACTCCGCGCCACCCGCTTGGGTATTCCTCCATAACAGGCTGAATGCCCAGTCATCCACAGCGATGCGGGCGGCTGAGGAACGGGCTCCCACGCGCGTCCGGAGCGCAGACTGCGACCCGGATGCAGACAAGGACTGAGAAACGGAGAGATAAGACCATACTAAGCGAAAACAAGGCCTCCAAGGCCGGCAAGCAGGACGCACTGGCGTCCAGCAAGCATCTGCTCCAAGTGGTCCAGTCTTCCCTCGAAGACGACAAAGCGGAAGATCTTGTCGTTATCGAGCTCGCCGACAAATCCAGCATCGCCGACTACATGGTTATTGCCAGTGGCCGTTCACAACGACAAGTGGGCGCCATGGCGGATCATTTGAGCCGCGCGTTGAAGTCGGCTGGAGTGACTGGCGCCAAGGTTGAAGGTGCCGAACGTTGTGACTGGGTGTTGATCGACGGCGGTGACGTCATCGTTCATCTCTTCCGTCCGGAAGTGCGTGCGTTCTACAATCTTGAAAAGATGTGGGGCGTTGATCTGCCGGAAAACGTCGCGAACGCGGGCACGGCCTGAAAAGCCAACTGCGCTTTTGGGCCCGGGACGGACTGCTTCTGCGTGAATGTACCGTGGACGCCGTTACGATTCTGAGAGCGCAGGTGCAGGAAAAAACAGCTTTCGCCTGTCAAAACGGGCGAAAGAGATCGCTTTGCGAACTTTAACAACTGCGACACATCACTCTGGCCAGCAACCGGCAGCAAGTATCTAAACTGCAGCAAGAGTAGAAAATGCGCATAACCCTGGCTGCGGTCGGTAGAGATAAGCCCGGACCTATACGCGACCTCTATCAGCACTACATCAGGCGCCTGCACTGGCAATTTGACCTGCGTGAGGTCGAGGAACGAAAGCCGCTGCCCTCCGCGCATCTGAAGCGCCGGGAGGCGGAGATGCTGTTGGACGCGATTCCCAAGCGCGCGACATTGGTGGCTTTGGACGAACGCGGCAAAAGTCTCTCAAGTCCGGAATTTGCGCAAATGATCGGGGATTGGCGAGACAACTCCGTGCAGGATGTCGCCTTCGTGATCGGAGGTGCGGATGGACTGGACGAGAGCCTGCGGAGCGCAGCGACACGCAGCATTTCCTTCGGGCGGATGACCTGGCCACATATGATGGTCAGAGCCTTGCTCGCGGAACAACTCTACCGGGCCCAGTCAATCCTGGCCGGACATCCTTATCACCGGGAATAGGCTTCCCGAAGCAAGGTTTATTAACCATATTGCAAAGACCTGCATTCATACTCGCCGAAACCACACAGTTTACTCGTGCAAAAACACTGTAGATCCACCGGAAATGAGCCTATAACTCCCTCTATGAGTAGCCAGAAACCGCCTCGCCCCGTCGTCCTCTGCATCCTCGATGGCTGGGGCCACCGAGAGATCTGCGAAAACAACGCGATCTGCATCGGTAAAACGCCGGTTCTCGACCGTCTGACGAAATCCTGTCCTCACGCCCTGATCGATGCGTCGGAACTGGAAGTCGGCCTGCCCGAGGGTCAGATGGGCAATTCCGAGGTGGGTCACATGAACATCGGCGCCGGGCGCGTGGTGATGCAGGATCTGCCCAGGATCGACGGTGCTATCGCGGATGGTTCCTTTGCGCGCTCACCGCGCCTGATCGAGTTCGCGGAGGCCGTGAAGGCCAAAGGCGGCAAAGCCCACATCATGGGACTGCTCTCCCCCGGTGGGGTCCATTCACACCAGAAACATATCGTGCAGTTGGTTGAAACGCTGCATGGTTTGGGCGTCCAAAGCGTCGTCCATGCCTTTCTGGACGGCCGGGACACACCACCGCGCTCAGCGCTCGGGTTTCTTGAGACCTTCCTGGCGGATGCGCCACACGCGGAGATAGGGACAGTGTCGGGCCGCTACTACGCCATGGATCGGGATCAGCGATGGAGCCGCGTCACCAAAGCCTATCATGCCATTGTTGATGGCGGGAACGATAGGGACAGCGAACGCGCGGATTGCGCTCTTGCCGCCGTTGAACAGGGCTACGCCCGGGACGAGAACGATGAATTCGTCCTGCCGACCGTTATCAGCGGTTACGCCGGAATGGCGGATGGCGATGGTCTGCTGATGGCCAATTTCCGCGCTGACCGTGCGCGAGAGATTCTCGCAGCACTCTTGGATCCGGAATTTGACGGATTTGAGCGGAAGCGAGAGGTGGCTTTTTCGACTGCCGCCGGCATGGTGGAATATGCCAGCCAGCTCAATGCCTTCATGTCGACCGTCTTTCCCTCGGAGGAATTAACCGCCACTTTGGGCGAAGTCGTTTCGAATGCCGGGCAAAAACAGCTCCGGATCGCTGAAACGGAAAAGTACGCTCACGTTACCTTCTTTTTCAACGGCGGACGCGAAGAGGTGTTCGAGGGGGAAGAACGTATCCTAGTCCCCTCTCCGGACGTCGCAACTTACGACCTGAAGCCGGAAATGTCGGCGCCCGAGGTGACCGATAAACTATGCGCCGCTATTGAGTCCGGCGAATTCGGCCTGATCGTCGTCAATTACGCCAACGGTGATATGGTCGGGCATACAGGCGATTTGGCCGCGGCGGTCAAAGCTGTTGAGATCGTGGATGCCTCTGTGGGCCGGCTGGAAGAGACGATCGCCCGCGCCGGCGGTGCGATGCTGGTCACTGCCGACCACGGCAACGCGGAACTGATGATCGATCCCGAGACCGGTCAGCCGCACACGGCCCACACCATGAACAAAGTGCCGCTGATACTGGTGAATGGGCCTGCTGCCGTCAAAAGCCTCAAAAACGGCCGCCTGGCTGATCTGGCGCCAAGCATTCTCTCACTCATGAACCTGCCGCTTCCCACAGAAATGACCGGCCGTTCGCTGATCGAAATGGCTGCGGCGGCATCCGACGCGGCGGCCGAATAATGGCGGCCTCGTTCGCACTCTGGCGGACGAAAACGATCTCGATGGTCGTGGCCACGACCGCTGCCATTGTGATATCGAATCATCCTGCGGCGGCCCAGTCCGCTGATCAGACGAACCCCAACCTGAACGAAATTCAGCGCGACCTCGAGCGCAGCAAAGCCGACACCGAAGATCTGGCACGCAAATCTGAAGAAGTCCGAATTGAGCTGCGCCTCTTGAAAGGCCGCATGATCAATGTCGCGCGTAAAACCCTGGACCTTGAGTCGGAACTTTCAGCGATCGAGGAAACCCTTGTCAGCCTGCTTGAAGAGGAGGGCGCCAAATCGGCGGCACTTCAGCGCCAACGGCAAAAGTTGGGCCGCACGCTTGGCGCGCTGCAGCGCATCGCCCTCCTGCCGCCTGAAGCTCTGGTGGCCGCACCGGGATCTCCTGTGGACGCGGTGCGCTCTGCAACCTTGTTACGGGTGGCCGTTCCCGCTTTGGAGCAAGAAGCGGACCGGCTGAAAAAAGATCTCGACGAACTGGAGCATCTGCGGGTCAGGATCGAACGCGAGCGCGTCGATGTCAGCGCCGCCAGCGACCTCCTCAGCAATGAACGTAAAACGCTGACTGCCTTGATCGATCAGAAACGCCGCCTGCAATCGCAAACGACGGAACAGCAGGCTGTGTCGGAGCGTAAAATGGCTCGGCTTGCCCGGGAGGCCGAGGATTTACGCGATTTGCTGCGGAAAATCGAGCGTGAGGCCGCCGAACAGGAACGTCTGGCGCGCGAGGCCGAGCAGCGTGATCAGGAACGCCGACTGGCTCTGCAGAGGGAACAAAAGCGGCAGCTGGAGCTTGAACAGGCCAAAAGAGAGGCGGAAGCCCGCGAACAGCAGCGTCTCGCTGAAAATGCACAGCGTCAGGGCGAGCTCGAGAGCCGGCTGCTTGCCGATCCACCGGTCATCGCACAGACCCCGGAAACCCCTCCCTCGGATCAGCAACAGGTTGCGTCAGCGGGGACGCGGCCCGCGGTGAGCGGCAATCTCTCGAAACCGGCCAATATCCGCGCCTTCCCCTCGGTGGCACGTAACGAACTTTTGATGCCGGCGCACGGACGGCTTCTGAGACGCTATGGACAACAGGGCAAAAATGGCAGTCCAGCGTCAAAAGGCATAACCATAGCAACGCGCGAGGGGGCTCAGGTAATTGCCCCCTTCGACGGCAAAGTGGTCTATGCTGGCGAGTTCCGCGGCTATGGCCTCATCTTGATCATAGAGCACGGCAAACGATATCATACATTACTGGCAGGCGTTGAACGCGTGGACGCGGTTGTCGGCCAGTGGATACTAGCGGGAGAGCCGATCGGCGTAATGACCGACGACGGGGTTCGAAAACCAGAACTTTATTTGGAACTCCGGAGAAACGGACAAGCGATCAATCCGCTGCCTTGGTTGGCGGCAACTGGCGATAAGGTACGAGGTTAATGCACAAATTGCAGAAGGCGGCCATCCTGGCCGCAGTGGTACTTATGTTCCCGCTCGGCGGCTCCGTTGCGCAGGATAATGAACAGCACTCTGAAACATACCGGCAGCTCAAGCTATTCGGCGACGTCTTCGAGAGGGTCAGAACCGATTATGTCGAACAGGCCACGGATGAGGAGCTGATCGAGTCCGCGATCCAGGGCATGCTCTCGCATCTGGACCCTCATTCCAGCTATCTGAACGAAAAATCCTTCAAGGACATGCGGGTTCAGACCCGCGGCGAGTTCGGCGGTCTTGGGATCGAAGTCACCATGGAGAACGGTTACGTTAAGGTCGTCTCCCCGATTGACGATACGCCGGCCTTCCGCGCCGGAGTCGAAGCCGGTGACTACATTACCCATCTGGACGGCGAGGCCGTTCAGGGCCTTACGCTTGCCGAGGCCGTCGAGCGCATGCGCGGACTGGTCAATACGGACCTGAAGGTCACGATCCGGCGCGAAGGCGTTGACCCCTTTGACCTGGTCATCACCCGCGACGTCATCAAGGTCCGTTCGGTCCGTAGCCGTATGGAAGGGAATGTGGGCTACGTCCGCGTGACTTCCTTCAACGAGCAGTCCACACCAGGCGTTGAAAACGCCATTGCGGATATCAAGAAAGAACTCGGCAACGAGCTGGTGGGACTGGTGCTTGATTTACGCAACAATCCCGGCGGCCTCTTGACCGAAGCCATCTCGATTTCCGATGCCTTTCTCGACCAGGGTGAAATCGTCTCGACCCGTGGCCGTGAATCCGAGGACACCCAGCGCTACAATGCACGCTCAGGCGATCTGATGGATGGTCTGCCGATCGTCGTGCTGATCAATGGTGGCTCCGCCTCTGCTTCGGAAATTGTCGCGGGCGCCCTGCAGGATCATCGCCGGGCAATCATCCTGGGCACGAAGTCCTTCGGCAAAGGTTCAGTCCAGACAATCATTCCGCTTGCAGGACATGGCGCCATGCGCCTGACCACAGCACGTTATTTCACGCCTTCAGGGGGATCGATCCAGGCCACTGGTATCGTCCCGGATATTGAAGTAGAGCAGGCTCGCGTTGAAGAAGTCAGCGGCGGTCCCCAGCGAAGCGAAGCCGATCTGCGCGGCGCTTTGGCCAATCCGGGTACAAGCGGCGGTGGAGAAGACAACCGGCCCGCCAACAGCACCGTGCCTGAGGGAGAGGCAGAGGAAGACGCCGAGCCGATAGACTATCAGCTGTCTCGCGCAATCGATCTGCTGCGTGGCCTCTCGCTCTTCAGCGAGCGCGCCACAAATTAACAGCTACGGTTTCCACAGAGAAGCCGTAACATCTGATCGCCATCGGAGGCTGTAGCAAACGCGCTGCAGCCTCCGAAGTTCATTCCAGGCGATACAGGGCCAGAGTCCTCCGGGCTTTTCCGGTCCTTCACAGGCAATCAGTCTGCTACCTGAGCAAGATCCCACCACAAAAAGGTGTCTGCCCGGACCATGAGCAACGCGAAATTGCTGCAAAAGCTTGATGTCCTTAACTTTGCACCAATGTAACTTATTGAATTCACTATCAATTCAGAACGCTCGCACCATAAAGGCAGGGCAAGGACACCAAGATCCGCCAAATTCTTCCGGACGCGCAGAATTAAGTAACTGTTTTGCCTTATGCTTTGCGTTTTAACCATCAACGACGCCCCTGCCTCTGCGAAGCCTCGCAACGAGGTGTTTCAGAGGCGGGCAAAAAGTAACCGGGAAAGGGTCCAGAACTCTGTCACGCAGTAGGTTGGCTCTGATCTTTGCATGGTTCTGCCTGATCGGCGTTGTCGCCGGTGGGATTGGTTACGTGTACCTCTCTGAACCGCCCGTGCAGATGGTCGAGGATCCTGCGGCCCCACCGCAAGAGCCAGAGACAGGAAAAGCGGAGGCGGAGGCGGCCCAGGCTGAGATACCAGAGGGCGGCACGGCTGATGGCGAAATGGCTGAGACCGAGGCAAGCAAAGCCGAAGAGCCTCAGAATTTACCTGACCAAACCGAAACCGCGCCCGACGCTCAAGTCGCATCAAAAACTGAAGAAAAGACCCCATCCGGCCAGTCTGATCCCGAACCGGTAGCAGCCGAGGACGGGGCGAAAACGCCCGCCGCAGCTGAGACTCAGGTAACTGCCGACAGTGCCGAAGAAAACAAAAGCGCTGAGGCGGCAGAGACCAAGAACGGCGCAGCAGACATCGCTGTACGCCCTGACGACCAAACGGCAACGGCCAAGGTCGCCGATACCACGCAACAGCAGAGCCCTTCCGGCTCTTCCAAGCCCGTTCAGCAAGCCGCCCTGCCCAAGGTTGCGGCTCCCGATTACAACAGTTTGCCTCTATGGCGGCGCAACCGGCAGAACATTGACGAACGCTGGTTAAAAGATGCGGATGGCAATCCCAAACCGCGTATAGCTTTCGTCCTCTCCGAGCTGGGTCATGCCCGCATCGCGGCTGAGGAGATCATCAAGAAGCTCCCGCCTGCCATCACACTTTCCTTCAGTCCCTATGCGAAGCCACGCTCGCTGGAATACCTCAGCGCGCTGGCCCGCGCCAACGGCCACGAGGTCATGCTCGACCTTCCGCTCGAGCCGATAGACTTTCCGCAGCGGGATCCCGGTCCAAACGCACTGCTGACCGCATTGGAGCCCGAGGAGAACCTCGCACGGCTCGCCTGGTCTCTCGAACGCACCACCGGATATGTCGGTGTCGCCGTCTGGATGGGGTCGCGCTTCGTCGCCTCGCCGCGTCAGATGCGTCCCCTGTTCAAGGCAATCGAGGAGCGGGGCATTATCCTGCTGGATAACGCCGAACGGGAGGACAGCCTCTCCATGGAGCTGGCGGGCGAATTCAGTGTACCTACCTTGAGCAGCCACCGTTACGTGGACGTTCCGCTTGCCAGCCGGGATGCGATCGATGCTCGCCTGGCTCAGGTTGAACGCATTGCCCTACAGTTCGGCAGCGCGATTGCCATGGGCCGGCCTTTCCCGGTCACCGTGGAACGCCTGGCCGAATGGAGCGCCGAAATCGAGAAACGAGGCATCGTCCTCGTTCCGATCTCGGTTCTGGCCGAAGAAGCTGTTAGCAAGCAGGAACTCGCCCAGAAAGCGTCCGTGACCACAGACAAAGCGAAAGCCAAGGACGGCCCGTCGGGTTCCGAGACACCCGGCAACTGACCAGAGCGCATGCGTTGGCATGCAGTTCCTTCTTGACGAAATTCGTCAGGGTCGTAAACCCTTAGCGCAGTGTCACGTGACGCGCCTGATTGACGTTTCGCGCCTCCATCGGCAAGTCATGAGAATCTGAAAACCAAGAGCCGATGTCCAAGAAAAAAGCCCAAAAAACCCTGACCGACGCCGATATCGACGCGCTTCCTTATCGGCCTTGTGTCGGTTTGATGGTCTTCAACGCGCAAGGCCATGTTTTTGTCGCGCAGCGCAATGATATGAGCAATCCGGCCTGGCAGATGCCTCAGGGGGGCGTCGATAGGGGTGAGGAGCCGCGCGACGCGGCACTCCGGGAACTGGAGGAAGAGATCGGTACCGGCGATGCGGAAATACTGGCGGAGAGTGCGGATTGGCACAGTTACAACCTGCCGCGTGAACTGGTACGCAAGCTCTGGAAAGGCCGTTATCGGGGACAGAGCCAAAAATGGTTCGCCCTCCGCCTGCGTGGCGGCGATGAAACCATCAATATCGAAACCGAGCACCCCGAGTTCTCAGCCTGGAGATGGGTCGACATTGGTCAGGTCGTTGATCTGGCCGTGCCTTTTAAACGAGATCTCTATCGCAAGATTGTCGAGGAGTTCCGGCATCTGGCCGGATAAGGCACATAAAACCGGCCCCGTTCCGCAGGATCAGCACGAATTCGCTCAAGCCGCCTGCCTGAGGCCCTTCGCCTTGCGCTTTACCGCCCAGTAGCCCGCGCGTGCCGCCCAACCCGCCAGGCGGCCACGAGGGTTCAAGCCCGCGGCTTTAAAGGTCATCGCGACCCCCAGGTCGAGATGCTTGGGCCGATAGTACCCGGCGGCGCGCTGGATGTAGGCCTGAGACCAACGCTTGCGGTCGTAATCCTGCCCCTCCCCGTTCGCGGCAAAATAAGCATAGGCAAGCTCGTCATCCTCGGTCTCTGTGATACGGCTGAGGGCAATCAGCGCCCGCCGGATCTTGCCGATCTTTTCAGACGCCAGGTAGCGGTTCAGGTGCGTATAGAAGAGCTTGTAGTGACGCAGTTCGTCGGCCGCGATCAGCTTGCAGATCTTGATGAGAACGGGCTCGTCCGTCGCATCCGCGAGGGCCGAATAGTAGGATGAGGTCCCGACTTCGACGATACAGCGGGCGACCAGTTCGCCCGATCGCGTGCCACGCACGGATGTCGAAGCGTCCAAAGGCAGGCTGTAGCCGTCTTTGAATTTCTGGAAACTGCCTTCAAAGTCAAAATTCGGATCGGCCAGTTCGGCCCAGCGCGCCAACGCGGCGCCATGTTGGATTTCCTCCTCGGCCCAGACCTTCACGACCTCCTGAAACTGGGCATCGTCGGGAAAGACATTGCAGAGATAGGTCGCATAGTCGGCACCGTTGTACTCAACCATGCTTGCAGCCTTGATGATCTTCAGGATCTCGGGATCGACTTTCGCCGGATCGAAAGCGGACCAGTCAATATCATCCAGGGTCCAATGCTCGTAAGCCATCTTTGCTACCCACTCTTATGACTGAACGCGCCGAATTCAGTCTGCCGCAAAACTCAAGTGTCGATTCCTGCTTCTAGCATTGATTCCATTAACGAATCGGCCTGCAGTTCCAATGTCACCGGAACGTAACATAAGAAAAATGGGGGCGAAATGCCCCCATTCAACATAGCACTAGAAAAACCTGGGCTATTGATTCACGTCAATGCTTCGCACCCCGCCGGAAGACCCGCTTCAGGCGCTGGCGCGGATCATTGCTGTGCTGACCGCGATCTGGCGCTCCGCCACTTTGCGCTCAGCATCCGTCTTCGCCGCGGCAAGATCTTCCTGTGCGTCCTGAAGCGATTGACGGGCCGCGGCAGGATCGATCTCCGACACTGGTTGTGCCTGCTCCGCCAGAACGGTGCAGCGGGTGGGTGTTACCTCGGCAACACCACCGGCAATGAAGATCCGCTCGGAGACGGTCTTGCCTTCGTAGATCGAGATCACGCCGGGCCGAACCGTCGAAATCATCGGCGCGTGGCGCGGCAGCACACCGAAATCACCCTCTTCGCCCGGGACCACGACCATGTCGGTGTCCTTGGAGACGAGGAGCTTTTCCGGAGAGACCAGCTCGAATTCAACCTTGTTTTCAGGCATCCGCCAGTTCCAACTTCGCTATTTCTTCTGCGGTCACCGCCCTTAGGCTGCTTCTGCAGCCATCTTGCGGGCTTTCTCGACGGCTTCGTCGATACCGCCGACCATGTAGAAGGCAGCTTCCGGCAGGTGATCGTACTCACCGGCAAGAATGCCCTTGAAGCCACGGATCGTCTCTTCCAGCGGAACCTGCACGCCCGGGCTGCCGGTGAAGACCTCGGCAACGTCGAAGGGCTGCGACAGGAAGCGCTGCATCTTACGGGCACGGGCAACGGTCAGCTTATCTTCTTCAGACAGCTCGTCCATGCCCAGGATCGCGATGATGTCCTGCAGATCCTTGTAGGACTGCAGCACACGCTGAACTTCACGGGCGATCGTGTAGTGCTCTTCACCAACAACCGAGGGCTCCAGGATACGGCTGGTGGAGTCGAGCGGGTCAACGGCCGGGTAAATACCCAGCTCCGAGATCGCACGCGACAACACGGTGGTCGCATCCAAATGGGCGAAGGAGGTAGCAGGCGCCGGATCGGTCAAGTCGTCGGCAGGGACGTAAATGGCCTGCACCGAGGTGATCGAACCCTTGGTGGTCGTGGTAATCCGCTCCTGCATGCCACCCATGTCCGTGGCCAGCGTCGGCTGATAGCCCACGGCCGAAGGAATACGGCCCAGCAGCGCCGAGATCTCGGAACCGGCCTGGGTGAAGCGGAAGATGTTGTCCACGAAGAACAGCACGTCCTGGCCTTCTTCGTCGCGGAAGTATTCTGCCTGGGTCAGGCCGGAGAGTGCGACACGGGCACGGGCTCCGGGAGGCTCGTTCATCTGACCGTAGACCAGCGCGGCTTTGGAGCCTTCGCCGTCGGTCTTGATAACGCCACCTTCGATCATCTCGTGATAGAGGTCGTTACCTTCACGGGTCCGCTCACCGACACCGGCGAAAACCGAATAACCGCCGTGGGTCTTCGCGATGTTGTTGATCAGCTCCATGATCAGAACCGTCTTACCCACGCCGGCGCCGCCGAAGAGGCCGATCTTACCGCCCTTGGCGTAAGGCGCCAGCAGGTCGACGACCTTAATGCCGGTAACCAGAATTTCAGCTTCCGTCGACTGATCGACGTACTCAGGCGCAGGACGATGAATCTGAGAGGACATCGTGGAATCAATCGGACCACGCTCGTCAATCGGCTCGCCGATGACATTCATGATGCGGCCCAGAGTGCCGGGTCCGACAGGCACTGAAATCGGGGAACCGGTGTCTGCAACGTCCTGACCGCGGACCAGACCTTCGGTTGCGTCCATCGCAATGGTCCGGACCGTGTTCTCGCCCAGATGCTGCGCAACTTCGAGAACCAGACGCTTGCCGTCGTTCGTCGTCTCCAGCGCGTTCAGGATCGGCGGCAGATCGCTGTCGAACTGAACGTCAACAACCGGCCCCATCACCTGGGTGACCTTGCCGACAATGTTTTTTGCCATGGATATCGCTCCTCAATGCCTCTCGCACCACCAGGATAAGGGTCGATGAGACCCGTTACATTGCTTCCTTGGCGGAAATAATCTCAATAAGTTCGTTGGTGATGACTGCCTGACGGGTCCGGTTGTAGATCCGGTTCAGGTTACTGATCATCTCGCCAGCGTTTCGGGTGGCGTTATCCATAGCGGACATCCGCGCACCCTGCTCACTGGCGTTGTTTTCCAAAAGCGCCTTGAAGATCTGCACCGCCAGATTGCGCGGCAGAAGATCTGCAAGAATTTTCTCTTCTTCAGGTTCGTAGTCGTAGACCAGCTTGTCGTTGTCCGTTTCCGACTTGGCGCCGTCCTCTTCTTTCGCCGATGCGACGAAAGGAATTAGCTGCTGAGTCGTCACGATTTGGCTGATCACCGATTTGAACTCGGCATAGACAATCGTGCAGACGTCGATTTCACCGGCTTCAAACATCGCGATCGCACGTTCGGAAATCTGATGCGCGCTGTCGAATTTCAACGCCGGTTTGGCAATGTCTTCGATGGTGTCGATGATCAGATCCGAGAATTCGCGGCGCAGTTGATCACGTCCCTTACGGCCAACGCAAAGAACCTTAACGGTCTTCCCGGCTGCCTTGAGCGCGTTGATCTGATTACGGCTTTCGCGGGCAATCGAGCTGTTGAAGCCGCCGCACAGCCCGCGGTCAGCCGTGCCGACGATGATCAGGTGTACATCGTCCTTGCCGCTGCCGGCCAGCAGAGGCGGCGCGCCGGCCTTACCGGCAACCGAAGCCGCCAGAGAGCCCAGCATCCGGTCCATGCGCTCCGCATAGGGGCGCGAGGCTTCCGCCTGCTCCTGCGCACGGCGCAGTTTTGCCGCGGCCACCATCTTCATGGCCGAGGTGATCTTCTGCGTCGACTTGACGCTCGAGATCCGGTTTCTTAGGTCCTTAAGACTCGCCATATCGCCGTTACGCTTCCTGGTTCGCGGGTCCGCTGATTACGTTTGCTGTCAGACGTAGGTCTTAGAGAAGCTGTCCATGAAGGCTTTCAGCTTCTCTTCAGTCTCACCCGACAAGGCTTTCTCGGTCCGGATAGTCTCCAGAAGATCGGCACCTTTGCCGCGGATCTCGGAAAGCAGCTTCTGCTCAAAATCACCGATCTGCTTCACTTCGATGCCATCGAGGTAACCACGCACACCGGCAAAGATCACGACGACCTGCTCTTCAACCGTCAGCGGCTTGTACTGTGGCTGCTTCAGAAGCTCGGTTAGACGTGCGCCACGGGCCAGCAGACGCTGGGTCGAGGCATCGAGGTCGGAAGCGAACTGAGAGAAAGCTTCCATCTCACGATACTGCGCCAGCTCCAGCTTGATCGAGCCGGCAACCTGCTTCATGGCCTTGATCTGAGCCGAGGAACCGACACGAGAGACCGACAGACCGACGTTCACGGCCGGGCGGATACCTTTGTTGAAAAGGTTGGTCTCAAGGAAGATCTGACCGTCGGTGATCGAAATCACGTTGGTGGGAATGTAAGCCGAAACGTCGCCGGCCTGGGTTTCAATGATCGGCAGCGCCGTCAGGGAACCATTACCCGCATCGTCACCCATCTTGGCCGCACGCTCGAGAAGACGTGAATGAAGATAGAAAACGTCACCCGGGAAAGCTTCACGTCCGGGCGGACGGCGAAGCAGCAGGGACATCTGACGATAGGCCACAGCCTGCTTGGAAAGATCGTCATAGGTGATCACGGCATGCATGCCGTTATCACGGAAGAATTCGCCCATGGCACAACCGGCATAAGGCGCCAGGAACTGCAGCGGGGCAGGCTCCGAAGCGGTTGCGGCGACAACGATGGAGTACTCCAGAGCACCGGCGTCTTCGAGGGTCTTTACGAACTTCGCGACGCTCGAGCGCTTCTGACCGACGGCGACGTAGATACAGAAGAGTTTCTTCGTATCGTCATCGCCCTGGTTGCTTGGCTTCTGGTTGATGATGGTGTCCAGCGCAATCGCGGTCTTGCCGGTCTGGCGGTCACCGATAATCAGCTCACGCTGGCCACGTCCAATCGGGATCAGGCTGTCGACCGACTTCAGACCGGTCTGCATCGGCTCGTGCACGGATTTCCGTGGGATGATGCCGGGGGCCTTCACTTCGACACGGCTGCGAACGACGTCCTGAAGAGGGCCCTTGCCGTCGATGGGATTGCCCAGCGCGTCCACGACGCGGCCCAGCAGACCCTTACCGACCGGCACGTCGACGATGGCGCCGGTCCGCTTGACCGTATCGCCTTCCTTAATGCCGCGGTCGTCGCCGAACAGCACGATACCGACGTTGTCGACTTCGAGGTTCAGCACCATCCCCTTGATACCGCCAGGGAATTCGACCAGCTCACCGGCCTGCACATTGTCGAGCCCGTACGCACGGGCAACACCGTCACCCACAGAGAGCACCTGACCGACTTCGGCGACATCCGCCTCGGTGCCAAAGTTCTCAATCTGGTCTTTCAGGATGGAGGAGATTTCAGCGGCGCGGATGTCCATCATCCAACCCCTTTCATGGCGAGTTGTAATCTTTGTAGTTTGCTGCGCAGCGAGCTGTCGATCATACGGCTGCCGACCTTGACGATCATGCCGCCGATCAGGCTGGGGTCGACGGTCACGTCAACCTGCACCTTACTGCCCATGGACTTTTTCAGGGCCTCGGTCAGAGCTTGCTGTTGTATATCGGACAGATCTTGTGCGCTGGTCACCTTGGCGGTCACTTCGCCTCGGCGCCGCGAAAGTTCGGCCAGGTAGACGTCGATCATGTCGGAGAGCACGAACAGGCGCCGATTCTCTGTAACGACCAGAACGAAACGGCGCGTCAGCTCATTGACCGACGCTTTTTCGAGAATAGCGGAAATCGCCTTGCTCTGCTGCTCGCGCGAGTAGAGCGGACTGTCAACCAGCCGGCGCAAGTCTTCGCTTTCAACCAGAATCTGCTTCAAACCACGCAGATCCCCGGCAACGGTGTCGAGCTCTTTTTTGTCGTCGGCAAGTTCAAGCAGCGCTAATGCGTAACGCCCTGCCAAGCCACTCAAGCTCGTGTCTTCGCCAGCCAAGCCAGATGCCCCCAAAGAAAAGCGGAAAAACTGACCCTGCCCGTTGGGTCATTCCTGACGTACAAAATCGTTAAGAGCAGGTTACCCCGCCCCGAGCGCGCGTTTGGTATCATAGTCACCGGGGCGTTGCAAGACGAGTCGGATGAAAGCCGGGAGGCCTTGTCCAAGGCATTGTATTTCAAGCAACTGATTGGGTCGTTTTCCCTCTTCGGAAGATGGAAAAACCGCCGGAATTCCACAGAAAATTGGCGTTTTTTTGATCAAAAGAAGCTGTAGGGGTCGATATCGATCTGCAGGCGAAGCCGGCTGGGCAATCTGATCCCCGCCGTCCACTCCCGTATCACGGCCTGAGGCGACAGATCCCGACGGGTTTTCAGCAGGAAACGGCGCCGGTGGCGGCCACGCAACAGTGCCATAGGTGCAGGCGCCGGGCCGAGAATCTCGATGCCTTCCCGCCCGGGCGCCCGCTTCGCCAGGTTCCTGCAAAAGCCGTCTGCATCTGCCTCCAGCGGGCTCGAGATGATCAAAGCCGCCAGACGCCCAAAGGGTGGCAAGTAGGAGCGCTGGCGCATCTCCGATTCCATTTCGAAGAAACTGTCCCGGTCTCCCGACCTCAGAGCCTGCATGACCGGATGATCCGGATCGGACGTTTGCAGGACCACCCGGCCCGGGCGCCCTGCACGTCCGGCACGCCCGGCCACCTGGTGGAGAAGCTGATAACTGCGCTCGGACGCCCTGAGATCGCCACCGAACAATCCCAGATCCGCATCCACCACCCCAACCAGGGTCAGATCGGGAAAGTGGTGCCCCTTCGCGACAACCTGGGTTCCGATCAAGAGGTTGATCTCCCCGTCCTGGACAGCCTGAATCATTTTCGCCGCCGCATTGGGTCCCGTCAGAGTGTCACTCGCCATCACGGCACGGCACGCATCAGGAAAGAGCGCTGCAGCCTCCTCGGCGATACGCTCCACTCCGGGGCCGCAGGCGGCGAAGGAATCACTATCCCCGCATTCTAAGCAGCACTCAGGCCGCCGGGCGCGGTAGCCGCAATGGTGGCACTGCAAATCACCCGCCGGGCCCTCGCCCTCGACTGAGAAGCTCCGGCCCCGGTGCTCAACCAGCCAGGCCGTACAATGCGGACAGCGCAGCCGGTGACCGCAGGTCCGGCATAGAGTCAGGGGCGCATAACCGCGGCGATTGAGGAACAGCATGGCCTGCTGTCCTTGCGCAAGGGTCTCGGCAATGGCGGCGCGGAGCGACGGCGCCAGCCAACTCTGGCCCAGTCCCTCGATCCGGGTCGGCTTGTCCTTGCGCAGATCCAGAAGTTCGATTGACGGCAATTCGGCACCGCCGTGCCGTTTATGCAGTTTCAGACAGCCATAGCGGCCACTCTTCACGTTGGTCAGAGTTTCCAAAGACGGTGTCGCGGACGCCAAAACGATTGGAAAACTGCCGAGTCGCGCCCGCACAACGGCCATATCACGGGCATGATAGCAGACCACGTCTTCCTGCTTGAACGCGGATTCATGTTCTTCATCGACAACGATCAGACCAAGCTCACCGTAAGGCAGAAACAACGCGGAGCGGGCACCAACGACAACCCTCGCTTCTCCCTCAGCCACCGCCCGCCAGGTGGCACGGCGCTGCGCCGGAGTTAAATCCGAGTGCCATTGCGCCGGGGCGACCCCGAAACGGCGCCGAAAACGCTCAAGCCACTGTCCCGACAATGCGATTTCAGGCAATAGGACCAGCACCTGCCGACCCGCGGCGAGACACTCGGCAACGGCTTCCAGGTAGACTTCCGTCTTTCCGGAGCCCGTCACGCCATCCAGCAGACTGACCGAAAAGGCGCCCTCCCCGACCGAGGCCCGCAGTCTCTGGACCGCATCGGCCTGATCTCCGAAAAACTCCGGCGGCTGTAAATCCAGGTCGGGTGTCTCGAAACGCCGGGGCGAGGCAACCTCAACCTGCTCAAGCAAACCAATCTTAACCATCCCACGCACGACAGAAGCACCGACTCCACTGGCCAATGCAAGATCGGCAGGCGAACGGGCCACACCGTCCTTCGCCTCTGCAATCACGCGGCGGCGCGCCGCCGTCCACTTGACGTCACCTTCTGCTGCGTCGCCGTTTTTCTCTCTCGATGCTGGAAGCCGCACGGCGAGAGTCGACTTGGGCGCCTGCAGCGCGTCGGGTACGGATAAAGCCATGCGGAGCACCGCGCCCTGCGGCGCCATGGTGTAATCCGCCACCCATTCCACAAAGCGCCGCAGCAGCGGCGTCATGGGCGGCACAGCACAGACACGCAGGATCGGCCGCAGGCGGTCTTCGACGATGTCCGCTTCAACGTCGGACTTGCCGTTTTCAGACCCGCGCTCCGCCGAGTCCCAAACCACACCGGTCAACTCGCGCTTACCCAGCGGCACCAAAACAATGTCGCCCGGCTGAACGTCTAACCCAGGTGGCACTTTATAGTCGTAAGGATGATCCAGAGGCAGCGGCAAAAGGACCGCAACCCGATTCGGCGCCTCGAGCAATCCCGGCAGGACGCCATTTTCGCCGGTCGAAGACGGCCGGGCAGATCTGGCATGGCGGTCGGGCATGGGCTACACTCTGGACGTACCGCCCGTAAGCGGCTATCACGCGGTTGGAGACAACAATTTTGCGCGTCGAAGAAGCCATGACAAGCTCCCTCGCCGCGTATCTATACAGAAAGGTGCGCAGCGGAGCATGAAGTTCTTCATCGATACGGCAGACGTCGCGGAAATCCGCGAACTTGCCGCTACCGGCCTGGTCGACGGGATCACGACCAATCCCTCTCTGGTGGCCAAAACCGGCCGCGATTTCCTGGAGGTCGTGGCGGAAATCTGCGACATTGTTCCGGGACCAGTCAGTGCTGAAGTGACTGCAACGGATCACGAAACCATGCTGACCGAAGGCCGGAAACTGGCCGCCATCGCGCCAAACGTTGCGGTGAAGGTACCCCTGACCCCGGACGGCTTGAAAACCTGCAAGGTACTCTCTGACGCCGGGACCGAGGTCAACGTAACGCTGTGTTTCTCCGCGGCCCAGGCATTGCTCGCAGCTAAGGCCGGCGCGACCTATATATCCCCGTTCGTTGGCCGCCTGGACGACATCGGCATCGACGGACTGGAGCTGATTTCGGATATCGTCGAGATCTACGACGCCTATCCCACAATTGACACCCAGGTGCTGGTTGCTTCCGTGCGTGGCCCGGCCCACGTGATCGAAGCAGCCAAGATGGGTGCCCACGTCGCAACCATCCCGCCCGGCGTACTCAAAGCCATGTTCAACCATCCCCTGACCGACAAGGGCCTCTCTGCCTTTCTGGCAGACTGGGCCAAGACCGGCCAGTCGATCTTGTGATAAGCTGGCCTTGAACTGATCGGTTGGTTCTGCGGGAAGCTGAGAAGCAAACCGCAAAATCCACCGCGAGGAAAGATCAGGCCTGAAGTGAATGAAGCGGAGCAAAATGACCGGTAACCCAAGCGACGCGGCCCCCAAAAAGGGCGCAGAGGAGAAAACCGCCTCTGAGAAAGCTGCAGAGAACGCGCCGCTGACGGCTGCCCGGGTGGCGCAGTACCTGCGCCAACACCCCGAATTTCTCGCCCGCAATCCGGCCTTACTGGAGAAGATCGAAGTTCCCGGTAGAGACCAGGGTGACGGTGTGGTCGACCTGCAGCGCTTTATGGTGGAACGTCTGCGCATTGAATTGGCTGAGATGGAAGCGAGCCGCGACGAACTGGTCGCCAATGTCCGCAACAATATGGCCACCCAGAGCCGCACACATGAAGCCATTGTTTCGCTCCTGGCCGCGCGCAGCTTCGAGCACTTTGTCGAAACAGTGACCACCGACCTCGCGATTGTTCTGGATCTCGACGTGGTGGCTTTGGGTGTCGAACAGTCCCAGGGCGATGGCCGGAACCAACCGCCGGCCGGTGTGCTCAGCCTGCAGTCCGGTATGGTCAACGAGATCTTCGGCCCGACCCAGAATATCCTGCTGCGCAACGATATCGACGGTGATCCCTCGATTTTCGGCGCGGGAGCGGGCCTGGTGCGATCCGACGCGCTGATCAGACTCAACATCAGTTCCGAAGCGCCGCCCGCACTCTTGGCATTGGGGTCCCGGCAGTCGGATCAGTTTGATCCAGGCCAGGGCACCGAACTCCTGCGCTTCCTCGCCCAGGTGATCGAACATACCTTCAGGGCATGGCTGAGCCTGCCAGAGTAACCGGCGTCAAAGCCGGAAAGCCCAACCCCTCCCTGGAGCAATATGCCCTGCTGCGCGCGCAGGCCGCGCGGCTTGATGTCGCCGCGGATCTGCAGGCCTCGTACGAGTCCTGGCTTGGATTCTTGAGCGAAGAAAAGCGCTTCTCGGCCCATACGGTCAGCGCCTACGCCGCCGACCTTGCTCATTTCCTGAACTTTCAGGCAGCTCACCATGGTGAGCTGCCGAACCTGCGCAAATTGGAAGCCCTGACCACGGCAGACTTCCGCGCGTGGCTGGCGCAACGCGTTGGAGGGGGCATCAAGGCATCTTCGAACGCCCGCGCGGTCTCGGTGATCCGTAGTTTCTTCCGCTGGCTTAAAAAGGAAGGCCTGGCCGACAATACCGCCGCGACCCTGTTGCGCCGGCCCAAGGTTCCAAAATCGATCCCAAAAGCGCTGAGCACCAGCGAAGCACAGGATACCGTCAACACAATCGGCGAACTCTCAGACGAACCTTGGGTTGCCCGCCGGGACGTCGCCCTGCTGTTGTTGCTCTACGGCTGCGGACTACGGATCGGCGAAGCCTTGAGCCTGACTTTTGCCGACGCGCCGGCACGCGGCCAGGACACCATGGTCATCACCGGCAAGGGCAACAAACAGCGCATGGTGCCGCTGTTGCCCGTCGTGACCGACGCGCTTGCGGATTACCTCCGGTCCTGTCCCTTTGAGTTGACCGGCGATGACGCACTGTTCCGGGGTGTGCGCGGCGGTCCTATGAGTGCCCGCGCGATCCAAAAACGCATCCAGTCTTTGCGCGGCCTTCTTGGGTTACCGAGCACCGCCACGCCCCACGCCCTGCGCCACAGCTTCGCAACGCATCTGCTTGCGGGCGGCGGCGATCTGCGCGCAATCCAGGAACTCCTGGGACATGCCTCGCTCTCAACCACCCAGCGCTACACCGATGTCGACGTTGAGACTCTCTTGGCAACCTATGATCAGGCCCACCCGAGAGCACAGAAAAAAGCGGAGTGACGTTCAGGTGCGCAACGGGGCCTGCCGCGTCAGGCGGAGCAGAAACAGAGGCCCAAGCGCAGCCCCCAATCCCAAAAGCCCAAAGGCCAGGCCCCAGGCCAGCATCTCGCCTGTTCCTCCCGCAAGATCGAGCACAACGCCGAAAGCCAGAGGCGCGATCGCACCCACACCAAAGCCCAAAAGGGATTGCAGGGCCATGGTTGCACCTTTACGTGATCCTTCGGCGTTCTGCACCACACCGGTCGTCAACGACGCGGATTCGCCCGTGACCGTCAGGCCATAGACGCCACACAAAAGAACGACAAATCCGAAGGGCAAGGCCGCCGTAAATCCAAGTGTGCAGGCAAGCGCCGCCGAGCAACGCATGATGACCGTGATCACCCGGCGCCGGCCGAACCGCAAGGACAGTTCGTTGCCGATGACACTTGCGGGCAGTCCCAGCAAAAGGACCACGGTCGCCACCTGTGTCGCATTGAATCCCCAGGTCTGATCCGGCTGCAGTGAGATGGAAAAGGCCAGGAACACCACGATCCAGTTGCGGAAGCCGAAGAGCTCCCAGATGTGCGCGGCATAGCCCAATATGTATCCGAAAGCCGGCCGGTTCCTAATGACAGGCCGGACATCGAGAATGTCGCGCAGATTCTGCTGTCCACGCGGCTGAGCGGATGGACCGACAGTCAGAAGCACCAGGAGAAAGGCAATGACACTTCCCAAAGCCGCCGCACCGAAAGCCCAGGACCATCCGGCCAGGAGCGTGACCTCACCGGCCATGAGAACGGACAGGCTGTTACCAATGGCAAAGTGCGCCGTGTAGAGGGAAATGGCGCGGCTTTGAAGCCTGCCTGAAATGCGGTCGGTCAGGATTTTCAACCCGACCATATAGGTCCCGGCCAGACTCACGCCAGCCAGGGCGCGGAAAACCATCGCGGTCCAGAAGCCCTCCGCCCAAAGCGCAAAGGCCAGGGCCGAAACGGCGCTGAGCGCCGTTGAATAGAGATAGATGGAACGAGCGTCTTCACGATCGGTCAGACTGACCAGAAACGGCACGGCCGCGGCGTAACCGGCATAGTAGACACCGCTGATCCACCCGGCCTCAGTATTGGAGAGACTCCATTCCGCTTGAAAGGTCGGGATCAAGGCCGGAAAGCTCGCGTTGCCCAGCATGACAAGCACGAGCGAAACGACGAAGACGGCGATCAGTCCGACCGGGCTCATTTCGCCTCAAACAGGCTGCTGGCCCGCTGGCTGGCCCGTTTCAAATGTGGATCGGTCTGCCATCGACCGCAAGCGCGGCTTCCTTGACGGCTTCGCCCATGCCAGGGTGCGAATGACAGGTCCGGGCGATGTCTTCCGCGGAAGCACCGAATTCCATGGCAATCACCGCCTCGGCGAGAATATCCCCGGCAAGAGGGCCAAGGATGTGCACGCCCAGAACCCGATCCGTGACCTTGTCGGCAAGGATCTTCACGAGTCCGTCCGTATCGCCGATGGCCTGGGCCCGGCTGTTGGCCGTGAAAGGAAACTTTCCGACCCGGTACTCCACGCCGTTCTCTTTCAACTGCTCCTCGGTTTTGCCGACAGAGGCGACCTCAGGCCAGGTGTAGACGACGCCCGGCACGAGATTGTAATCGATATGTCCGCTTTGACCGGCCATCATTTCCACGCAGATGGTGCCTTCCTCCTCCGCCTTGTGGGCCAGCATTGGACCGGGCACACAGTCGCCGATCGCATAAATGCCCGGCACATTGGTCTCGAAGGATTCATTCACCTGGATGATGCCGCGGTTATCCTTATTTACACCCAGCTCTTCCAGACCCAGACCATCCGTATAAGGCCGGCGGCCAATGGAAACCAGCACCACATCGGCCTTGATTTCCTCGGCATCACCGCCCTTCGCGGGCTCCACGGTCAGGGTCACGGCAGTCTTGGTTTTCTTCGCGCCGGTTACTTTTTTACCGAGTTTGAACTTCAAACCCTGCTTCGTGAGTACGCGTTGCGTCTGCTTGGCGATATCGCCATCCATGCCCGGCAGGATCCGGTCGAGAAACTCGACCACGGTGACCTCGGCGCCCAGGCGCGACCAGACCGATCCGAGTTCCAGACCGATGACGCCGGCACCGACCACCACCATGGATTTCGGCACCTTGCCGAGTTCCAGCGCGCCGGTCGAGGTCACGATCTGCTTTTCGTCGATGTCGAGACCGGGCAAAGGCGTGCTTTCAGAACCGGTTGCAATCAGAATCTTCTTGGCCTTCAGTGTCTCGTTGCCGCCGTCCGTCAACTTGACGGTCACCTCGCCGGCCTTGGGGATCGAGCCTTCGCCTTTGATGTAGGTGATCTTGTTTTTCTTGAACAGAAACTCGATACCGCCGGTCAGATTACTGACCACCTTATCCTTACGGCCCATCATGGCCTTGAGATCGAGCTCGATTTTACCAAGCTTCACACCGTGATCGGCAAAATGCTTGTTGGCATCGGCAAACTTCTCGGAGGACTGCAGCAGAGCCTTCGAGGGAATGCAGCCGACGTTCAGGCAGGTTCCGCCCAATGCACCGCGTTTTTCAACACAGGCCGTCTTCATGCCGAGTTGCGCCGCGCGGATGGCGGCAACGTATCCGCCCGGACCGCCGCCGATGACGACAAGATCGTATTCCTGATCACTCATGACTCTTGGCTTCCTCTCAACAACTCATTTAGTCTTCCGGTTCTGAACCAACAGGTTCAGGATCCGAAGCAGTTTCTTCCTTAGGCGCTTTACCTGCAGGTAACTCGACCAAAAACCCGCCGCCATCGATATTGGCAATCGGACGGGTCTTTGCAACGAGGCCTTTTTTCATCAGCTCGACAAGATGGCGTCCGATCGGTCCGAAGAGAGTCTCGCCGCTCTCGGCGCTGGCGGGCTCTAGTCCGATCCGCACGGATCTGGGATCGTCCCGGAAGCGCTGCCGCTCCACCATCCGGTCGATAGAGGCAATGCTGTGCGGTAGATCCAGGCCACGCAGGTCCAGTTCGTATTCCGCATCGCCTTTGACGTCTAAAAAGCGCGTCAGCTTTCTCTCATCCATCGCCGCTGACCTATTCCCCGGGGCGCGAAGCTTTTCTTTTCACAACGCAACCCGCGTCACATATCCAACAAAAGCCGCTGCGGATCTTCGATCGCTTCCTTGACCTTCACCAGGAAGGTCACGGCCTCGCGGCCATCGATGATGCGGTGATCGTAGCTGAGCGCGAGATACATCATCGGCCGGATCTCGACCTGTCCATTCACGGCCATCGGGCGTTCCTGGATCTTGTGCAGGCCCAGGATCGCCGACTGCGGCATGTTCAGGATCGGTGTCGACATCATGGACCCGAAAACACCACCGTTGGTGATGGTAAAGGTGCCGCCGCTCATCTCATCCATGGACAGCTTGCCGTCTCGGCCTTTCTTGGCCAGTTCGCCCAGGCTCTTCTCGATGTCGGCGAAGGACTTCTGATCGCAGTCACGCATGACCGGAACCATCAGGCCATTCGGAGTCGAAACCGCCATACCCACGTCGTAGAAGTGATTGTAGACGATTTCCTCGCCATCGATCCGTGCATTTACCGCAGGGAGGGCTTGCAAAGCGGCCACGACCGCCTTGGTGAAAAAGGACGAGAAGCCAAGCTTAACGCTATGCTTTTTCTCGAAACCTTCCTTGTATTGAGCCCGCAGGGCCATCACGGCGCTCATGTCGACTTCGTTGAAGGTCGTCAGCATTGCCGCAGTGTTCTGCGCATCCTTCAGACGCCGCGCAATGGTCTTGCGCAGCTTGGTCATCTTGACCCGCTCCTCGCGGGCTCCCGCTGCCGGTGTTGCAGCGGCGGGTGCGGGTGCGGGCGCCGCAGCGACTGCTGCGGGCGGAGCCGGCGGGTTCGCCATAAAGCCGAGGACGTCATCCTTGGTGATCCGGCCGTCTTTGCCGGTACCTTTGATCTGTCCCGGGTTCAGGTGATTCTCTTCAATCAGCTTCCGCACGGCGGGCGAGAGGGTCATTGCAGCCGGCGGCGTATTGGCCGTCAGGAACGAGACGACATCTGCCTTGGTGATCCCGCCATTCGAACCGCTCCGCGGTGCGGAGCCGGGGTCCAGGTCAGAAGCCGACGCACCGGACGGACTTGATGCAGCGGGTGCCGCCGCAGGTGGGCTCGCTGCAGATGTTGCAGGGGAAGATGTTGCAGGTGCAGATGCCGCCGCAGGCGCGGACGCTCCGGCGCCGCCCGCGGTCACGACACCAAGGACCGCGGCGACACCAACCGTGGCGCCCTCCTCGGCAACGATCGATGTCAGCGTGCCGTTGCTGGGCGAATTGACTTCGAGAGTCACCTTATCGGTTTCGAGTTCGACCAGCGCCTCATCGGCGGCGACCGGATCGCCTACCTTCTTCATCCACTGAGCGATTGTCGCTTCAGTGACCGACTCACCCAGAGTCGGGACGATCACGTCGACGGCTTCACCGCCATTCACGGCGCCACCCGTGGGCGCCGTAGGCGCAGCGGGCGCTGATTCGCTGGCAGCAGGCGCAGCAGGTTCGGTTTTGGCAGCGGGCGCGGGGGCCTCGGCAGCGGCACCGCCGCCTTCTCCGATCCGTCCAAGCAACGCCCCGACCTCTACGTTATCGCCTTCAGCCGCCACAATCTCAGCCAGCACACCCGCCTCAGATGCATTGACCTCGAGAGTGACTTTGTCGGTCTCGAGCTCAACAATGGCTTCATCCATCGCGACTGCTTCGCCAGGCTTTTTGAGCCATTGCGCAACCGTGGCTTCGCTCACCGACTCGCCAAGAGTCGGAACAACAATATCCGTCGGCATTGTCTGTCAATCACCCCATTTTACCGGGCCGCATTTGCACGCCCTAGTGTCTCATATTACAGGTGGCGGGTGGAACGGCAGGCTTCAAGATGACCCATCCGCCGCCAACAATTACTTCTTGCCGTTTTTCGCAGCAGAATGCTTCGCGGCGGCGGCCTTACGGGCCGCAATACGTCCCATCGGCTTGCGGCCAATCGTCAACGCGTCGTCGATCAAGGCAGCCTGCTCCGCCAGATGGCGCTTGTTCTGACCGGTCGCCGGCGATGCGGCAGACGCACGGCCCGCGTAGCGCGGCCTCGGATTCTTGAAGCCCATCTCCGTCGCGACCTCTTCAATGAATTCGTTGACGTAGCTCCAGGCCCCCATGTTGCGCGGCTCTTCCTGACACCAGACGATATCGCAGTTGCGATAGGGTTCCAGTTCCATGGCAAGCGCATCGGTCGGGAAAGGATAAAGCTGTTCCATCCTCAGGAAATGCACGTCCTTGATCCCCCGCTTTTCGCGCTCTTCGACCAGATCGTAGTAGACCTTGCCCGTACAGATCACGACCTGCTTTGCGTCCTTCGGCTTGCTCGGCACGTCATCGCAATACATGACACGATGGAAACAGCTGCCCGGCCCCATGTCACTGAGCTTCGAGACACAGCGCTTGTGACGCAGCAGCGATTTCGGCGTCATGATGATCAGGGGTTTGCGGAAGTCCCGGTTCACCTGACGGCGCAGGACATGGAAGTAGTTCGCCGGTGTCGTGCAGTTCACGACCTGGATGTTGTCTTCGGCGCAAAGCTGCAGGAAGCGCTCAACACGTCCTGACGAGTGCTCTGGTCCCTGCCCCTCATAGCCGTGCGGCAGAAGCATCACAACGCCCGACATCCGCAGCCATTTGGACTCGCCGGATGCGATGAACTGATCGATGATAATCTGAGCGCCATTCACGAAGTCACCGAACTGGGCTTCCCACAGCACCAGCGCACGCGGCTCCGCAAGGGAATAGCCGTATTCGAAGCCAAGAACGGCCAGCTCGCTCAGCGGGCTGTCAAAAATCTCGATCGGCGCCTGATCTTCGCGAATGTACTTGAGAGGCTTGTATCGGGTTTCGTCTTCCTGGTCGACCAAAGCCGCATGACGCTGCGAGAAGGTACCGCGGTTGCAATCCTGACCCGAAAGGCGCACAGGCGCACCCTCGATCAGCAGAGAACCGAACGCAAGTGCCTCGGCGGTTGCCCAATCGATGCCCTCACCGCTTGTGAACATGGCCTCTTTGGCTTTGAGCTGGCGCGCGATCTTGCGGTTGAGGTTGAAATCATCGGGCACTCGCGTCAGTGCCGCGCCAATTTCCTTCAAGGTCTTGACCGGAACCGCTGTCTTGCCCCGCCGTGCATCATAACCCTTCGCAGTGCCCAGACCGCTCCAGGCACCTTCCAGCCAGTCCGCCTTGTTCGGTTTGTAGGATTTGGATGCCTCGAAATCCTGCTCCAAACGCTGAATCCATTCCTGAACCATGGAATCGATTTCCTGACGGGTAAAGGTTCCTTGAGCAATCAGCTGATCGGAATAGATCTGACGCGTCGTCGGATGTTTTTTGATCTTACGGTACATGATCGGCTGCGTAAACGCGGGCTCATCGCCTTCGTTGTGACCGAAGCGGCGATAGCAGAACATGTCGATGACGACATCTTTTTCAAAAGTCTGCCGGAACTCGGTCGCGATCCGCGCGACGTGGACCACAGCTTCAGGGTCGTCGCCATTCACGTGCAGGATCGGTGCCTGAATGATCTTGGCGACGTCGGAACAATAGGGTCCTGAGCGCGAGTTGATCGGATTGGTCGTAAAGCCGATCTGATTGTTGACCACGAAATGGATCGTACCGCCGATGCGATATCCCTTCAGTTCCGAGAGATCGAGCGTCTCGGGCACAAGACCCTGCCCGGCAAAGGCCGCATCGCCGTGCATCAGCAGGGCCATGACCTTTTTGTTGTCACGGACCTCGCGTTGATTTTGCTTCGCGCGCACTTTACCGACCACAACCGGATTGACCGCCTCGAGATGCGAGGGGTTGGCCGTCAGCGACAGATGAACCTTGTTGCCGTCGAACTCGCGATCGGACGAAGTTCCCAGGTGATACTTCACATCTCCGGAACCGCCAATGTCTTCGGGGTGGGCGGCCCCGCCCTGGAATTCCGAGAAGATAGCCGTAAAGGGCTTGCCCATGAAGTTGGCCAACACATTGAGGCGGCCGCGGTGCGGCATGCCGACAACCACTTCCTCCAGGCCCATCTGACTGCCGCGTTTGAGGATCTGCTCAAGCGCCGGGATCATGGACTCACCACCATCCAGGCCAAAACGCTTCGTGCCGGTGTATTTCTTATCGAGAAACTGTTCGAAAGCTTCCGCCGCAATCAGGCGCTCCAGGATCGCCTTTTTGCCGTTGTAGGTAAATTCGGTTTGATTATGGATCGATTCCACACGCTCCTGAATCCACGCCTTCTGCGCCGGGTCCTGAATGTGCATGAATTCGACGCCGATGGTGCCGCAATAGGTCTTGCGCACCGCCTCGACGATTTGACGCAAAGTCGCGGTTTCCAATCCAAGTACACGGTCGATGAAGATCGGCCGATCCAGGTCTTGGTCGGTAAATCCGTAGGTCTTGGGATCCAGCTCCGGATGCGGCTCGATCGGTTTCAGACCGAGCGGGTCCAGTTTGGCTTCGAGATGACCGCGGACCCGGTAGGCCCGGATCAGCATGAGCGCCCGGATGGAGTCCAATGTCGCGGCGCGGACGTCGGCGGGTGTTATCCCACCCGTCGGGGTCACGCCGTTTGTGGCCCCCACCACCGGAGAGGGTGCGGCAGCCGGAGCCGCCGCGCCGGGTGCCGAAGCGCCATTCATGCCGGTCAGGAGGCTTCGCGCATCCTCCTCCAGATCGCCGAAGAAAGATTTCCAGCCTTGGTCCACGGACGAGGGATCAGCCAGAAACTTCGAATAGAGATCCGCGATAACCGCGGCATTGGGACCGTAGTAGGACGGGTCCATTTCAGGATGCGGGTGTGACATCTTTCCGTGTCGGCCCGGTCCGGGTGGCCCCGGCCAAGCCACCTCCTCTTCTCTCCAATTAGCCCTGCATCGCGCGCAGCATCGTGCTGCCCAAGCTGGCAGGGGAGTCAGCAACCAGGAAGCCGGCAGACTTCATGGCTTCAATCTTATCTCCGGCGCCGCCACGGCCACCGTCAATGATAGCTCCGGCATGCCCCATGCGCCGGCCCGGAGGGGCCGTCACACCGGCGATGAAACCGCAGATCGGTTTCTTGGTGCCGGATGCCTTATAGAACTCAGCGGCCTCTTCCTCGGCGCTGCCGCCGATTTCACCGATCATGATGATACCCTCGGTCTCGGGGTCCTTGAGGAAGAGATCCAGGCAATCGATAAAGTTCGTTCCGTTCACCGGATCACCGCCGATCCCGATACAGGTCGACTGGCCAAGGTCCGCCGCAGTGGTCTGCGCAACGGCTTCATAGGTCAGGGTGCCCGAACGTGAAACCACACCGATCTTGCCGCGCTGGTGAATGTGACCGGGCATAATACCGATCTTGCATTCGTCCGGTGTAATGACACCGGGGCAGTTGGGACCGATCAGACGAGAGCTGGAACCTTCCAGAGCACGCTTCACCTTGACCATATCGAGCACCGGAATGCCCTCGGTGATGCAGACAATCAGTTCAATACCGGCATCGACCGCTTCCAGAATCGCGTCACCCGCAAAGGGCGGCGGCACGTAGATCACCGAGGCGTTCGCGCCGGCGGTATCGACAGCTTCGGCAACCGTGTCGAAGACCGGCAGGTCGAGATGCTTGCTGCCGCCTTTGCCCGGCGTAACGCCACCGACCATCTTGGTACCGTAGGCAATGGCCTGCTCGGAATGGAAAGTACCCTGCGCGCCGGTGAAGCCTTGGCAGATGACTTTTGTGTCTTTGTTGACCAGGACTGCCATTTACTTAGCCTCCTTCACGGCGGCGACCACTTTTTCGGCCGCGTCCGCCAAATTATCGCCCGACAAGATCGGCAGACCCGATTCCGCGAGAATCTTTTTCCCCAATTCCACGTTCGTCCCTTCCAGGCGCACGACGAGCGGAACATGTAATTCGACTTCGCGTGCAGCCGCGACCACACCCTCGGCGATGACGTCGCAACGCATGATACCACCGAAAATGTTAACCAATATGCCTTCAACGTTCGGATCGGAGAGAATGATCTTGAAGGCGGCCGTCACGCGCTCTTTGGTTGCGCCGCCGCCAACATCCAGGAAGTTGGCCGGCTCGCTGCCGTAGAGTTTGATGATATCCATGGTCGCCATGGCAAGCCCGGCGCCATTGACCATGCAACCAATACTGCCGTCGAGCTTCACGTAGTTCAGCTCGTGACGCGCGGCTTCCAGCTCCATGGGATCTTCTTCGTCCTCATCGCGCATGTCCGCCACGTCTTTGTGACGGAAGAGCGCGTTGTCGTCGAAGTTCATCTTGGCATCCAGGGCAATGACTTGCCCGTCGCCAGTCACCACCAGTGGATTGATCTCAACGATGCTGGCATCCAGTTCCATGAAAGATTTGTACATGGCCATCATGAACTTCACGGCCGAGCCGACCTGCTTACCCTCCAGTCCCAGACCAAAGGCAATCTGACGCCCGTGGTAGGGCATGAAACCCTGCGCGGGATCGATCGCAATCTTCAGGATCTTCTCTGGCGTTTCAGCGGCAACCTCTTCGATCTCCATGCCGCCTTCCGTCGAAGCCATGACCGTCACACGGCTGCTGGCCCGGTCGATCAGCATGCCGAGATAAAGCTCACGCGCGATGTCGCAGCCTTCCTCGATATAGAGACGCTTGACCTGCTTACCAGCCTCGCCGGTCTGTTTGGTCACTAGAACATGACCCAGCATCTTGCGGGCATTCTCCTTGACGTCATCCAACGATTTGCAGATCCGGACACCGCCGTCACCGTCGGGATCGTCCGAGAAACGCCCCGCACCGCGTCCACCAGCGTGGATCTGAGATTTTACGACCCAAATCGGACCGCCGAGTTCGCGCGCGGCGTTCTCGGCTTCTTCGGGCGTGTAGGCAACGCCGCCGCGGGGCACCGCGACACCGTATTTGGCGAGCAGGCTCTTGGCCTGATATTCATGAATGTTCATTGGCCATCAAATATAGTTTGTGAATTGAGCGGGCGATGCGGAAATCCTTCAATCTTTGCGGCAGTGACTTCGGACGCAACAGAATACACCGTTGCGCCCAAACGCCCCTGCTTCAGCAAAGCAGACCGGTTACTCCAAAGCAGGTTCCTTGACATAACCCTACCTTACCACGCTGCCTTCGCCGCGCCACAGGCTTCAAGGCACGGCTTGCGAGGGACTTCGCACATCCGAAGATCACGCCTTTTTCGGTGTTGTCTTCGGGGCTGCCTTGGGGGCCGCCTTAGGAGCCGCAGGCTTTTTAGCCGAAGCCTTCCTGGCGGCGGTCGTCTTGGCAGCGGCCTTCTTCACCGGCGCTTTTCTGGCTGCCGATTTTGGCTTAGCAGCAGCTTTTGGCGCTGCGGGCTTTTTAACCGCGGGCTTTTTAGCAACAGTCTTTTTTACGGTCGCCTTTGCTGTCGTGACTGCCTTTGCCGCAACCTTCTTTGCTGCCGCCACAGGTTTTGCGGCAGCCTTCGCTACAGCCTTCTTGATTGGGGCTTTGGCGGGTGCTTTTTTTGCAGGTGCCTTTTTGGCTGGCGTTTTCTTAGCAGGGGCTTTGGCGGCAACCGGTTTCGCCGGCGTCCCCTTCATGATGCCTTTGCAGACATCGACCAGCCCCTTCACGGAGCCGACTGATTTGTTCAGCATCGCCTTTTCGCTGGCGTTCAACTGCAATTCAACGACGCGCTCCGCACCACCGGCACCGATAACCACCGGCACGCCGACATACATGCCTCTGACGCCATACTGTCCGTTGAGACTCACAGCGCAGGGCAGCACTCGCTTCTTATCTTTCAAATAACTTTCCGCCATGTTGATCGCGGAGGCGGCGGGCGCATAGAAGGCCGACCCGGTCTTCAGCAGACCGACGATCTCGGCCCCGCCATTGCGGGTGCGGTCGACGATTTCATTCAGGCGCTTGCGGGTGATCCAGCCCATCTTGATCAGATCGGGCAGCGGGATACCGGCAACCGTCGAGTAGCGCACCATCGGCACCATGGTATCGCCGTGCCCGCCCAGGACGAAGGCACTGACGTCTTCCACCGAGACATTGAACTCTTCCGCGAGGAACAGGCGGAACCGGGCCGAGTCCAGCACGCCGGCCATGCCGACGACCTTGTTGGCGGGCAGGCCGGACGCCTGCTGCAGCACCCAGACCATGGCGTCGAGTGGGTTGGTAATGCAGATCACGAACGCGTTCGGGCAGTTCTTCTTGATACCTTCGCCGACGGCCTGCATGACCTTGATGTTGATGCCCAGAAGATCGTCACGGCTCATACCCGGCTTGCGCGCGACACCAGCGGTCACGATGACCACGTCGGCGCCTTTGATGGCGGTATACTTGCTGCTGCCGGCAAGCTTGGAGTCAAAACCTGCAACGGTGGAGAGCTGAGCGATGTCGAGTGCCTTACCCTGGGGCACGCCGTCGACAACGTCGAACAGCACGATATCTCCCAGGTCTTTCAGTCCGGCGAGCAAAGCCAGCGTACCGCCGATGTTACCGGCACCTACGAGCGCGATCTTCTTGCGAGACATAGAATTTTCCTTGAACGGATTACGAGGACGGAGCGATGCGGGCATGGCGGTCTCCACGCCCTGAATATATTACGGTTAACTAACGCGAATCCGTTTTAAGGGCAAGCAAACTGGGCCGGTTTCCAGGACTTGCCACAAAAGATTGAACGCTTTTTATCTTTTAACGCGCGAAGCATAACAAAAGGTAAGTGAAAACGGTGGATTTCGGCCACAACCAGGCGTAATCCCCCCGGGTCCGAAAGCATTGTCATAGTCAAAAATCATGTCAGATGCTCAAGTGCGATATACTCGCTGGAGCGCATTTCCTGCAGGCGGCTGACCGTGCGCTCGAACTCAAATGCGCCATCGCCGGTCGGGTAAAGCCGCTCAGGCGGCGCTTCAGCCGATATCACAAGGTTAACCCGGTGCTCGTAGAGAGCATCGATCAGGGTCATGAAGCGACGCGCCTGGTCTCGGTTCTCGGGCCCCAAGGTAGGGACACCGGAGAGGATGACGGAGTGAAACTGGACGGCGATCGCCAGGTAGTCGCCCGCCCCCAGCGGTTTGGCGCAGAGCTCTTCGAAGGTAAAGCGCGCCACCCCGCGCGCCGCCATCGAAACCGGCAGGCTGCGGCCTTTGAAGTGCAGCGAAGCGGGCGCGGCGACAGCCCCATCGGTCAGTTGTTTGAAAGCATCTTCCAGTGACGCCGATGCCCGCGGTCCCAGCGGTGCATGATAAACAGGCAGGTTCCGCATGCGGTGACGCCGGTAATCGACACCGGAATCCAACTCCAGCACGTCGAGCCTCTGCTTCAGAAGGTTAATAAAAGGCAAGAAGCGATCACGCTGGAGGCCGCCTTCGTAAAGACGGTCCGGCGGCCAGTTGGAGGTCGTCACAACAACAACGCCGCGCTCGAACAGCGTTTCGAACAGACGGCCGAGGATCATCGCGTCGGCAATATTGACTACATGGAATTCGTCGAAGCAGAGCAGCGTTGCCTGCTTGGCAATTTCCGCGGCGAGATCGGGAAGCGGATCCGCTTTCGCCCCCTTGGTTTTTTCACGCCAGACATGCAAGCGGTCCTGAACTTCCTGCATGAAGGCATGGAAATGCACCCGCCGTTTGCTCTCGCAAGGGGCCGATTCAAAGAAAACATCCATCAGCATTGACTTGCCCGTGCCGACCCCACCGAAAATGTAGAGTCCCTGCGGCGGTTCCACACGACGCTGGGCAAGGCCAAGACGCTCCTTCCAACCGACGCGCCCGCTGGAGAGCTGATAGTTCTTAAGGGCGTTGTGCAGGCTTTGCAGCTTTTCAGCCGCCAGCTCCTGACCCGGGTCACGGTTGAGTTCGCCGGCGGCGCGCTTCGCTCGGTAGGTAAAGAGAGGTCCGTCAGTCATAAGTGCCGTCTGGGATCGTTTTTCGGCCTGTGCATCGAATGTCCACCGGCGTCGGCAGGCAGCTCCATGTTAACTTCCCGTTACTAAGGTATTCTTGCCGTCTCGTCACCTGTCGCGCGCGCAAAACCGGATTTGCGATATGCGGGATATCGGTGTTAAGAGGACGCAATGGCCAATTCAGAAAAGATCCTGATCATAAAGCTGAGCGCTCTGGGCGATTTCGTATTGTCGCTTGGGGCCTGTCAAGCCATTCGAAAACACCACCGCGATGCCAGAATCACGCTCCTGACGACAAAACCCTACCAGCCACTGGCGAAGGCCAGCGGCCTCTTCGATGAGATCTGGCTCGATAGCCGTCCACGTATCTGGCAACTTCCCTCGCTCGTCGCCTTCCGTGCGCAACTGCGCTCAGGGCGGTTCGACCGGGTTTACGATCTGCAACGGAGCGACAGATCAGGCTTTTATTTTCGCCTGATCGGTCAGCCGAAACCCGAATGGGTCGGCAAGGTCGCGGGCTGCTCACACCGCTATCTTCAGCCCGACGATCAGATTCTGCACATCTCGACCCGTGAAGCACAGCAGCTCGCTCTGGCCGGTATCACAGATATCGCCCCGGCCGATCTGACCTTCGCCAACGAGGACCTGACCGGGTTCGCGGTGCCGGACAACTACGTGCTATTGGTCCCTGGCGGCGCGCCGCACCGGCCGGCGAAACGCTGGCCCATGGAGCGTTATGCCGAACTGGCGGCCTGGATCGTGACGCGCGGATACAGGCCTGTGCTTCTGGGCACCGCGGCAGAACAAGAGTCACTGGAACTGATATCCGCGGTCTGCCCAAGCGCCCTCAACCTCTGTGGCCGGACCAGCCTGCTTCAGATCGCGACCCTGGCCAAATCCGCGGCGCTCGCCGTTGGGAACGACACGGGCCCGATGCATCTGATCGCGCCCGCGGGCTGTCCGCTGGTATCCCTCTTTTCTCACGAGTCGGATCCGACAAAAGTAAGCCCGCGCGGTGCTGAAATCACGATCCTGCGGCGTCCGACCCTGGAAGACCTGACGCTCACCGAGGTGACCGACGCCTGCGAACCGTTGTTACCGCTGCACAGCTGACCCGACGTTCAGTCTTTGCATCAAGGCAAGAGCAGCCTTCTCGACAGAGTCGGTTTGAAGATTGGTCATCCAGCTTTTCGGCAAGGTGTGGTGATAACCGGGCTGGCTGATGATTTCATCCAGACTTTCCGGCGTGCGCACGAATCCGCAGTGGTCTCCCCAGGGACCGTAGCGGCGTTCCGAACTCGGCCCGAACAAGCCCAGAGTCGGCACTCCCATGGCGGCGGACATATGCATCAGGCCGCTGTCGTTCCCAACGAAGAATGCACAGCGCTTGAGACAGGCCGCCGTCTTCAGAAGATCCGCCTTGCCGACCAGATCAATGGTCCTGGTTGCAGGCAGGGCATCCAGTAAAGCCGCCGCCTGTGTTTCCTCGCCCGGCGCGCCAAATACCGCCAGCCGCCCCCCATGCAGCGGGCCATCCGGTCCCGTCAGTCTGCGGACCAGATCCACAAAGCGCTCCGGCATCCAGGTTTTGCCAATCCAGTTGGCCGTCGGGCCGACGGCAAGCACGGGAGGGCCGCCCGGGATTGCCTCAAGAGCTGCCTGCTCATGCGTTGCGGTAAGCCAGATCGTCGGAGCGGGCGGATTTGCTTCCTCGCCGATCAGACGCGCCAACTCGAGTACGCGCGGTTCATCGTCGAGTTTCGAGGTCACGGTCAGACTGCGCCTGCAGAGCACCGTCCAGGAAAACTTGGAGGCGCGCAGGTCGACGACCAGATCCCAGCGGGTGTCGACGCACTGCCACCAGAGATCGCGCCAATGGCCGGCACGTTTACGCTTCTTCATCGGCAACAGACGCTGCAGTCCGGGCACGGCTTCAAAGAGGGATGCACAGACCGCCCCGGCGGCCACGGTTATCTCCGCGCCCGGATGGCGCTCGATCAGAGCGGATAGAATACCGGTCGATTGAACCGCATCGCCGATCCGGTTGGAGGTAATGAAGAGAATGCGCATAGACCGCAGGTAAAAGCACAGCGCGCCACGAATGACAAGGACTGCTTCGCCCAACCGAGACGGCCGTCACCCGCTTTAGCGGCCACCCGCGCAGCGCAGGATCGCGCCGCTGACGTAGGAGGCCTCTTCCGACAAGAGCCAGAGTGCCGCCTGCGCGACCTCTTCAGGTGTCGCAGCCCGGCCGATCGGAACGACGGATTCAAGGCGGGCGACCCGGCCCGGCTCGCCGCCGGAGGCGTGCAGTTCGGTCTCGGTCAAACCGGGCGACACGGCATTGACCCGGATGCCCTCGCCCGTAACTTCCTTGGAAAGGCCCAGGGTAAAGCTATCGACTGCACCTTTGGATGCCGCATACCAGACGAACTCGCCGGGGCTGCCGAGTGTTGCCGCGCCAGAGGAAATCGACACGATCCCTCCCCCTGCGCCGCCGTGCTTACTGGACATCCGCACGACGGCTTCACGGGAACAGAGCATGACGCCCATGACGTTGATATCGATCGTCTGCTGCATTGTCTCCGCGTCGGTTTCGTCCAGCCGGCTGATCCTGCCGGTGATACCGGCATTGTTCACCAGCGCCGTAACCTCACCCAAAGCGCGCGCGCTCTCAATGAAGAGGCGGCTGACATCGCCAGCCTTTGAAACGTCAGCCTGAATGCCCACCGCACGGCCACCCTGTGCCTTTATCTCACCGACGACTTCCTCGGCCGCCGACGCGTTCGATTGATAGTTCACGCAGACAGCGTAGCCGCGTGCGGCAGCGAGCTTCGAGATGGCGGCACCGATTCCTCTGGCGCCGCCGGTGACGATGGCAACTTTCGACATCTTGATCCTCTGACGAAGGTGTTTTAGCGAAGGTGTTTACGGGCTCAGACTACGCTCTGATCTGCCGCAGGCAAGAGTAGACATCTATGGATGCATTTTCCCGACATCCGGACCGCCTGCGGCAAATGGTCTGCCTGAGTGTCACGGCTAAAAAGGCATTGCTCAAGCCTTTCCAGCATGGTTTTTGTCACTCGAACAATCCGGACAGCGGTCCGGAGCGAATAAGGAGAAAGCAAATGGATGAAGATGCCTTCAACATGTCTCTGCGCAAATTCCTGAAAAAGGTCGGCGTGACCTCTCAGCGCGAGATCGAGCAGGCCGTCCGCGCCGCCCATGAAAACGGAAGCCTGAGCGGGAAAAGCAGCGTTCAGGCCAAGGTCACGCTCAAAATCGAAGCGGTCGGCCTATCCCACGACATCGACGGCGAAATCAACATCTCCTGACGCGGCCCCGACGCAACTTCAGACGATCTGAGCTTGCGGCCTGATTTGATTCAACGCCGACAGATTGGCGACGCGGAAAAGACAACGGCGTAAGAAGGACAGAGTACCGTCTTCCTTACGCCGTAGCCTTTACTACGAGTCTGACATCACTCTGCCGGCGCAGCAGGTGGGTGCATCTGGTTGCCGTTCAGGATGACCGCCCCTTCGGGTGTGAATTCGAAGCGATAATTTGTGACCGACGGCACCTGACCGCCCGGCACCGTTTCGCCGGTCGAAAGCAGCAGCATCGCACCCTGCATCACCTGCTGAGCTGCTTGCGGATCGGGTATGGTTTGTGCCTGCTCGAAAAGCTGCATCAAGCCCACGGCTTGCGCCGACAAACTGCCCTCGACACCGATGGGATTATCAGGATCGATTTTCAGCAAGCCGTCCATCGTCGCGGTCACGACGTCCGATTCGATCGATTGGCCATCAAACACAATTGTCACTCCTGCTTCGCGTATCCTGTCGCCAAGCTGGGCCGTATAGGCCTCGACCCTCGGACTTCCCTGCTCTATCTCGCGCGGCGAGGAAAGATCGCCCAAAAGTGCCTGAGTGTCCTCGATAATGGCCTTGAAGGGTACCCGCTGAAACTTAATGGGCAGGGTCCAACGCCGGGGAAGCATCGCAAGCGCGGCATCCATTCCCGGGACCGCAGGAAGGGAAAGAAAGAATCCGCGCGTCGAGATCAGTACATCCTGCGACGAGAAGTCCTGGTCCAGGTTTAGAGCCTCAAAATCGAACTGCGACTCTTGGATGCCGAGCTTTACCGCCGGGCTGTCGTAAGTGAGGTTCTTGACCTTGCCGCCTTGAACATACTTACCGATGGACGCGTAGATATCCACGGCCGAACGCATGAAGGCCAGTTCGGCTTGTTCATCCAGTTCCGCCAGGTTCGCGGTCGCATTTTGAATGTCCTCCTGCGCACGCAGCAGACTCATCACATCGCCGAAAGAGAGCGCGATGTCCGTTTGACTCTCGCCAATCCGCAAACTGCCTCCATCACTGAAGTCCAAGGAGAGGTTGCGCAGGTTGAGCGCCACGTCCTGGTCCACGGCATTCTCACGGGGCTCTTGAAACGCGGAGTTACTGGTGAGCTCTTCGATCTGCAGATCGATGCTTTTGGGACCGCCAGCGCCCTCCTGGTCTGGCATGAGGTTGAGCTTCATCGACAGGTTTCGCGCTAACATCTCATAGGCATAGGCGTAGCCCGCACGTGGAGACATCACGCCCTCGAACTTTTCAAGGCCCAAGCGCACAGCAACTGAGTTTGCAGTGTTCGTAGGATCCACGGCACGGATCTCTTCCGGAACACGGACCGAATGAAACCGGTAGTCCCCGGTTTCCAGTGGGTCGACGCGGGCAAAGAAGTCCCCAAGCGGATAAGCGTCGCTGCCGTCCTTATCAACGATCGTGAGGTTTCGAATGGCCGCCTCATACTCGCCTTCGATGGGCGTCACCTCGATATCGTGACGCAGCTCGACACCTGGATATCCTGCCAACACCGACTGGAAATACCATTCGATGCCACCCCTGATTTTGTCGGCGTCTTCATCGGCGGTAGCCGGCAAAGTTCCCGCAATCAGCAGAACAACAATTAAACTCCAACCCCAAAAAACGCGCCGCAACATATGCTCACCTCTTCAATTCCTCACAGCCTAAGCTAGGCGGAATCGACGTGGCAGCACAAGTTACAGATGCACCAACCCGGCAGGATTTCGGAATCGGCCAAGCAAAAAGGCGACTATCCGGCAAGGTTCCGCGCCATTAATCTCGCAACCTCGCGCGCCGGCGCATCTCCCTTCGACAACACCTCAGCCGCATGGCGCTGCATCTCAGCCGCCTTGTTCTGCGAGAGCTTTGCCTTGGCTTCAATGCGCGTGATGGCAATCTCAAAACAGACAATGCCCCGTGTCATGGTTTCGACAAACCCGGTCTCCAAGCGGTCAAGTGACCAGGGGTCCTCCAACCTGGCCTCCTGCGCATTAACCATCTTCTCAAGCAAGTGCATAATCTGATCACGCGCCCGGATGACCCTGGGGCGCCCATAGACATGGACGGCAACATAGTTCCAGGTCGGCACGGCTTTTGCCTCCGGACCATACCAGGACGGCGAGATGTAGCTGTGCGGCCCTTGGAAGATCACCAGAACCTCATCGTCCGGGTCCATCGCCTCAAGGTCGCGCCAGTGCCGGTTGGGCCGCGCCATATGGCCAAACAGCGTCCCCTGCGCGCCCGAGGTCTCGTCCAGAAGAAACGGAAGATGCGTCGCGGTCGGGCCGCCTCCGTTCGCTGTCACCAGGAGCCCGAAATCATAGTCACGGATCACATTCCTGATTTGCTCAGGGTCGGTCAGGGCAAAGGTCTCCGGAACGTACATGGCTTGCTCTCTCTTCATCTTGAGTGACGCGGTCACAGGCATGCAGGAGACCTAGGCGACAAGTGGATATCTCGAAAGGTCCATTTCCTTAAAATAGAGCATGCCAATATGCTGTGCGGTCAAACAGGAGTTTCTTTCCGGGCCGCCGCATTGGATTGCAGCTGGCAACACGACCCGAGTCCGCCACCGGAGAGACGTTGATCTCCGGGCGAGAATGTCTATAACACAAGCCTCATCATCACTTCCGCGGACTGCGGCGCAGGCCCCTTGCTTTGCGCGCCCGCCCTGCGACGACACGCCAGAGGACAGCCATGAATAAGGGCTTATCGCGACCCAAGAATCAGATCCGCTGCCTCTTGCTGGAGGGCATTTCGCCCACGGCACGCGGCATTCTTGAGAATGCCGGCTACGACAACATCGAACATCTGGCGACGGCCCTGGACAAGGCAGCACTTATCGAGGCCCTGAAGGGCGTCCATATGCTCGGCATCCGGTCGCGCTCGCAGCTCACCAGGGAAGTGCTCGATGCCGCGGATACGCTGGTTGCCGTCGGATGCTTCTCGGTCGGGACCAATCAGGTTGATCTCGATGCTGCGATGACCCGCGGCATTCCTGTCTTCAACGCGCCCTTTTCCAACACCCGCAGTGTGGCGGAACTGACGATTGCCGAAATCGTCATGCTGATGCGCGGCACCTTCCAGAAATCGCGCGCTGCCCACGGCGGACGCTGGTCCAAATCAGCCGCCGGCAGCCGTGAGATCCGCGGTAAGACTCTCGGGATCGTCGGTTACGGCAATATCGGATCGCAGCTCGCTGTCATCGCCGAGGCTATGGGCATGGCGGTCATTTACTTCGACCAGGCGGATAAACTGCGTCATGGAAATACGGCGCCGATGGACAGCCTGAAGGCTTTGCTGGCGCGCGCGGACGTGGTTTCTCTGCACCTGCCCGAAACCCCCGACACCAAGAATATTTTTGGAGAGAGGGAAATCCGGGCCATGAAGCCGGGCAGTTTCCTGATCAACAATGCCCGCGGTACGTTGGTGGATATCGCGGCCCTGGCCGCCGCGTTGGGGGACGGTCACATTGCGGGCGCCGCCGTTGATGTTTTCCCTAGCGAACCCAAGTCCAACGGCGAAGAATTCGTCAGCCCGCTGCGCGGTCTCGACAATGTCATCCTGACCCCGCACGTGGGCGGATCCACTGAGGAAGCGCAGGAGCGCATCGGCGAAGAAGTCGCGCGCAAATTCGTCGAATACTCGGACATTGGCTCGACGGTGGGCGCGGTGAACTTTCCCCAGGTGCAGCTCTCCAACGGCGGAACGGCAACCCGCTTTATCCAGGTTCAGCGCAATGAGCCGGGCGAACTGGGGCGCCTGAACGACGTCTTTGCCAAGCACGATATCAACATCGTCGCCCAGCACTATCAGACCAATGGAGAAATCGGTTATGTCGTGCTGGACGCCGAGGGTCAGGTCGACAACGCCCTTGAAATCCTGACCGAGATCAGAAGCCTGCCGGGAACGATCCGGGCGCGCCTGCTGAACCGGGTCTAAAATTAAAACCCTGGCTTGCTTCTTCGGGAGCGAGCCAGGGCTGTTTCAACGACTTCCGATCTGAATGCTTTCCAAATCACTTAACCGCGGCGTTCGACCATCAGCTTCTTGATCTCTGCAATTGCCTTGGCCGGGTTGAGGCTCTTGGGGCAGGTCCGGGTGCAGTTCATGATGGTGTGGCAGCGATAGAGCCGGAAGGGATCCTCCAGATTATCCAGACGGCTGCCGGTGTCTTCATCCCGGCTGTCCGCGATCCAGCGATAGGCCTGCAGGAGAATGGCCGGGCCCAGGTAGCGGTCGCCGTTCCACCAGTAACTGGGGCAGGAGGTCGAGCAGCAGAAGCACAGAATACACTCCCAGAGACCGTCGAGTTTTTCGCGCTCCTCCGGGCTCTGCAGGCGCTCGCGCTCGGGTGCGGTCGAGGCCGACTTCAGCCAGGGCTCGATCGAGGTGTACTGGGCGTAGACATGAGTCAGATCGGGCACCAGATCTTTGACCACCGGCATATGCGGCAGGGGATAGACCTTCACCTCGTCGTCGACGTCGCTAATGTATTTGGTGCAGGCCAGCGTATTGGTGCCGTCGATGTTCATGGCGCAGGACCCGCAGACACCCTCCCGGCAGGAGCGGCGGAACGTCAGGGTGGAATCCGTCTCGTTCTTGATCTTGATCAGCGCGTCCAAAACCATCGGACCGCAATCGTCCAGATCAACCTGATAGGTATCGATACTCGGATTGGCTTCATCATCCGGATTCCAGCGATAAACCTTGAAGGTCTTCACGTTCTTTCCGGAACCCGTGACCGGGTGCGTCTGTCCGCCTTTGGGCTTTGAGTTGGCCGGCAGGGCAAATTCAGCCATCGATCTCTCCTTACGCCTTCGTTCTACTCAGCTTACTTACAAAAACGAAAGCTCTTAATAAACCCGTGCTTTCGGCGGGAAGGTCTGCACTTCGTTGGTCATGGTGTTCAAGGTGACGGGCCGGTAAGCGAAGTCCACCTTGCCGTTTTCGTCACAGGACGCGAGCGTGTGCTTCATCCAGTCAGTGTCGTTCCGGTCGGGGAAGTCCTCGCGTGCGTGGGCACCGCGGCTTTCCTCGCGATTGGCTGCGGAAGCCATGGTGACCGAAGCCTGATACATCAGGTTGTCCAGTTCCAGCGCTTCGACCAGATCCGAGTTCCAGATCATCGAGCGATCCTGGATACCCAGCGAGTCGCGCTTGCCCCAGACTGTCGCGAGATTCTCGACACCTTCGTTCAGGACCTCGCCGGTGCGGAATACCGCAGCGTGGCCCTGCATGGCGCGCTGCATCTCAAGACGCAGCGCAGCCGTTGGGAGCTCACCCTTGGCGTGGCGCGTCTTGTCGAGGCGGGACAGCGCGTAGTCCGCAGAATCCGCAGGCAAAGGCCGATGGCTCTCGCCCGGCGTCAGGATCTCGGCGCAACGCTTGGCCGCCGAGCGCCCGAACACGACAAGGTCCAGCAAAGAGTTCGAACCAAGGCGGTTGGCGCCATGGACCGAGACGCAGGCCGCTTCGCCGATCGCCATCAGTCCGGGCACAACCGTGTTAGCATCCCCGTCCTTCTCGGTAACGACTTCACCGGTCAGGAGGGCCGGAACCCCGCCCATGTTGTAGTGGCAGGTCGGCAGAACCGGGATCGGCTCTTTGGTCACGTCGACACCGGCAAAGATCCGGGCAGATTCGGAAATACCCGGCAGCCGTTCATGCAGCAGAGCCGGTTCCAGATGCTCCAGATGCAGATGGATATGGTCTTTTTCCGCACCGACGCCGCGGCCATCACGAATTTCCATGGTCATCGCCCGGCTGACCACGTCACGGCTGGCAAGATCCTTGGCCGAAGGCGCATAGCGCTCCATGAAGCGCTCGCCTTCGGAGTTGGTCAGATAGCCGCCTTCGCCGCGGGCACCTTCGGTGATAAGCGTTCCAGCGCCGTAAATCCCGGTCGGATGGAATTGTACGAATTCCATGTCCTGGCAGTAGAGGCCGGCACGAAGCGCCATGCCACTTCCGTCCCCGGTACAGGTGTGCGCGCCGGTGCAGGAGAAGTAGGCGCGGCCATAGCCGCCGGTCGCGAGAATAACCTGGTGCGCCCGGAAACGATGGATCGTCCCATCATCCAGGTTCCAGGCCACGACGCCACGGCAGGACCCATCTTCCATAATTAGATCGATGGCGAAGTATTCGATAAAGAACTCCGCATTGCGGCGTAGGCTCTGCTGGTAAAGCGTATGGAGCATGGCATGACCGGTCCGGTCCGCCGCCGCACAGGTCCGCTGCGCAATGCCTTCGCCAAAGCGTGTGGTCATTCCGCCGAACGGCCGCTGATAGATCTTACCGTCTTCCGTCCGGCTGAAGGGCATACCGTAGTGCTCAAGCTCAATAATAGCCGGAACCGCTTCCCGCACCATGTACTCGATCGCGTCCTGATCACCCAGCCAGTCCGACCCCTTTACGGTGTCGTACATGTGCCAACGCCAATCGTCTTCGCCCATGTTGCCCAATGAAGCCGACACGCCACCCTGTGCGGCCACGGTGTGACTGCGGGTCGGAAAGACCTTCGTAATACAAGCCGTCTTCAAGCCGGCTTCCGCCAGTCCGAGCGTTGCCCGCAGGCCTGCGCCACCTGCACCGATCACAACAACGTCGTAAGTGTGATCGACGATCTCGTAGGCTGGGGCAGCAGAAGCGCCATTAGATGCGGTGTTTCCAGCGGAACTCATGTCTTAGCCCTCGAAAAGCAATGTCAAAACGGAAAGAACGCCGATCAGCGCCAGAACGAGACAGGCACCCTTGATCAACACCAGGGTTACAACCTTGGCCGCTTCACTATGGAAATAGTCCTCGATCACCGTCTGGAGACCCAGATAGGCGTGGTAAAAGGTCGCAGCGATCAGCAGGATAAAGAGACCTGCCGTAACGGGTGAACCGACCCAGGCCGCCATTTCGGCATGATCCGCACCCACATGGCTCGTGACTGCTGCCACGAACCAAAGTGTCAGCGGTACGAGCGCAACAGCCGTCATCCGCTGCGACCACCAGTGCGACACGCCTTCTTTCGCGGAACCCAGGCCGCGAACCCGGCCGATTGGAGAGCGAAGTGACATTAGAGGCCTCCTCCGAAGTAGCCGAAGAGCCAGGAAAGAACAGTCAATGCTAAGGAACCGGTGACGACCATCCACCCGGAGCGATAGACGTCGGGCAGTTCCAGCCCGTAGCCGCCGTCCCAAAAGAGGTGCCGGATGCCATTGCAGAGATGATAGAAGAGCGCGAAGGTCCATCCGAACAGCAACAGACGTCCGATCCAAGACCCAATGAGCTCTTGCGCCTGCGCGAAGCTCTCAGGCCCGCCGGCTGCAGCGGCCAGCCAGTAGATCAGCAACAGCGTCCCGACGGCGAGTGCGATCCCGGTGCCCCGGTGCAGAATGGATAAAACCGACGTCAGCTGCGGCCGATAGACCTGCAGGTGAGGCGATAGTGGCCGATTTGTTGTTGCCATGGACTACTCTTCCCGACTCTAGACCCGTACGCTTACGTTATGGGTTAAATACTTTACCGAAGTCTCAATGCCCGAGTTGATTTAGACCCCAGCACTACAATAGTCAACTTGAGGCCCATCCCAACACCACCAATTTTTTGCATTGCGGCAGGAATGATAATCACTTGCGGCGTAAAGGAAAGCTTAACCACTACATATAGTGGTCATCCAGGTTTTACCGATGTTGCACTGCGCGCACTGTGGATAATACTGTGCATAAAATGGGGATGCAGTGTGAAATAAAGAGGATTTCATACACAAGTTTTTTGAAATACGCACGACAGCTTTCTTGTAAATCATGGTTAAAAAAGCGAACCTTTTCTTGCACGCGGAAGCGTCGAAGCAGTATCAGAACCACCCCTTCTCGCGGTTTACCGTTGGAAAGGGCCCTGAAGCGGTTTCGAGGACAAAAAGCTCCTTCGGGGGTGTTTGTCCGGCGGTCGAAGCAAGAGTCTCTCGGGACCGATGTTTCGATGTCGGAAGCACGTAAGGCTCACGCCTCGTTCTTCCGGTCGGGTTCACATTGTCGCTCTGCGATGAGGTGACACCGTTGACGGACTTGGCTTCTCTTTGGAGAAGTGTAAGGGGTCCAGGTTTTGCAGGGTCTTGTATCTTGCGGGACTGACCGAACGAAAGCCTTCGGGGTTTTGTTCTGGCGGGGCTCTGGAAATGCCGGCCTTCGGGTTGGCGCTGGTCCGCTCAAGTTCTGGGATGCGGCAGTGGACCTCTGGTTCGCGCGCTGACTGTGACACCGGTTGGTCGGAGAGTAGAGCTGGTGCCTTCGATAGGGTGATGGAGGACCCTCGGGTCCGAGTTTTTGGACAATGTCGGTGTCGGCTTCGCCAGGTCTGATATCCAGCGTCCGGATACGAAACCACCCAGCCTCTTCCAAATGCTGGGCCGCAAGGCTCTCGAAGCGTCGGGGTGCGTCCCTCACGGGATGCAACGCAGCGGGCTCGCCCCTTCTGCACCCGGCGCTTCATTTTTTTGTGTGACGGCCTGTCTATATCTTGCCGAACTCTCACAACTTGCCCGAACTCTCACATCTTGCTGAGCCAGGGCATACTTCCCGGCTGTACGCGAAAACTCATCGCGGCATAAAAACAGTGTAGTCCAGGTCCAGAACGACAGCGGGATTGGCACTACCCGCTTCGCCACGATCGGGGAAATCCGTGCAGGCCCGGTCCTTCGTGGCGACACTGCGCAGGCGAAGCGCGCCCAGATCACTGCGGCCCGGCACCTCGAATTTGTCGAGCACTTCCGACCAGACGTAGATCGTATCCCCCGCGAAGCTCGGCGCTGTATGCGCGCCGCCATTGATCGCCGCGATCTTGACCGCGTTGCCCAGGCCGTTGAAGGAGAGCGCGCGGGCCAGGGAGATCACGTGCCCGCCATAGACGATACGGCGCCCGAAACGTCCTTCTTTTTCGACATGCTGATTGAAGTGCACCTTGGCGGTGTTCTGGTAAAGCCGTGTCGCCATCTGGTGTTCGGCTTCTTCGATGGTCATGGCATCCACATGGTCGATCTTTTCGCCCACCGCGTAGTCGCCCCAGCGATGGGGAGCTCCCGCCAGCGTGGTATCGAACTTTGTGAAATCGAGTCCCTCAGGTATCTGTAAGTCCGAGGCCGCAACCGCTTTCGGCAACTCCGGCACGCTGACATCCGGTGCCGGACTCGCTTCATCGCGCTTGCGGACCATCACCCAGCGCACGTAATCCAAAACAGTCTCGCCGCGCTGGTTCACGCCCGTCGAATTGACATAAACGACCCCGGTCTTGCCGTTGGAGTTCTCCTTCAGGCCGACCACGACACTCTCCGTCGAGAGAGTATCGCCCGGATAAACCGGGGCACCGAAGACGCAGTTGGCATAGCCCAGGTTGGCGATGGCGTTCAGCGAAACATCCGGCACGGTCTTCCCGAACACCACGTGAAAGGTCAACAGGTCGTCCAGGGGTGCCCGCGGCAGGCCCAGATTGCGCGCAAATTCGTCCGAAGACTGTAGAGCGAAGCGCGGCCCGTACAGCGCCGTATAAAGGGCCTGATCGCCCTCGGTGACCGTACGCGGCGTCGCATGCGGAAGCTTCTGCCCAAGGGAGAAGTCCTCGAAATAGTTGCCCGGATTAGTCTTACTCATCGCACACACACACCTGTCTTCCTTGAGTGAGAGAAGGGAACCTGATCGATCGCCAGCGGGCCTACTCCGCGTTCGCGGCCGCCAGCTCCTCGATCTTGCCGGCCATGGCGACGAGGCGCTGAGCGCTCTCGACATGGAGGTTTTCGATCAGCTTGCCGTCGACCACGACGACGCCCTTTCCCTCCGCCGCCGCTTCGCTGTGAGCGGCGATGATCTTCTGTGACCAGGCAATTTCCTCGGCACTGGGCGCAAAGGCCTCATTCGCGGCAGCGATGGTTTTGGGGTGGATGAGAGTCTTTCCGTCAAAACCCAGTTCGCGCCCCTGAACGCAGGACGCGGCGAAGCCGGCATCATCCTGCAGATCGAGATGGACGCCATCAACAATGGCCAACCCGTGCGCCCGCGCCGCGAGAATGCAAAGCCCCAGGGACGTCAGAACCGGCAGGCGGTCGGGCGTATGGGCAGCCTGCAAGTCCTTCACCAGATCCGACGTTCCCATCACCAGACAGGACAAGCGTTTGCTCGCGCCCGCCACTTCATCGGCGCGCAACATACCAAGAGGAGTCTCCATCATACACATGATCGCCATGTTTTCCGGTGCCCCCGAGGCTACCATCAGCGCCTCGAGCTCCTGGACCATCGCGGCGGATTCGACTTTGGGAAGCAAAATGGCATCCGCACCGCAGACGGCAATCGCCTTGACATCTTCTTTGCCCCAGGGCGTCTTCAGGTCGTTGACCCGTACGATGACCTCGCGCGCGCCGTAGCCGCCAGCGGCAACCGCAGCAGCGATCTGCTCACGCGCCAGCTCCTTCGCATCGGGCGCCACCGCGTCTTCAAGATCCAGAATCAGGGCATCGGCCGGAAGTCCGCGACCCTTCTCCAGAGCGCGGGCATTGGATCCGGGCATATAAAGGACCGAACGGCGCGGTCTGGCGGTTGAGGTCATAGGTCTTCCCGTGGCTTCTCGATTGCTGGAGATCAGACCTTATTCAAAACGCCAAGCCACTTAAAGCGCCAATTGCTGCTCTGCAACATGCACGAGTTAACCGCCTCAGCTCACTGCTTTCTCCAGCTCCAACAGCCCCTCGTATTCAATCAACTTGCCGACCAGTGGCAGTTCAATCCGGACAAAATAGTGATAGCGCCCATCCCTGACCCGTTCCCGCGCGACCAGCCGGGGCGAGAGCTTTTGGGGCAACCTCAACCCGAGTAGAGAACAACGCCGGAGATGAAAGGTGATGCCCTCTTCGGTTCCCTCCAAAGCGATAAAAAGTGCGACCGGACCAAACTGCTCCAGCAAGAGGGCCGTCCCGTCTGCGGGCCGGCTTTTGGCGATCGCCTGCCGGGTGATCAGTATGGCACCGTTATAGTTGCGCGTGATGGTCTCCGCGCCCTGTTCCAGGGAAAAAGTCGTTTCGACCGGGATGTCCGCCGCCTCCGGCGGCATGCCCAGAAAATCCGCCAGGCGCCTTGCGGCAAAGTTCGATCCACGCTCGACCCGGCCCCGCCCCCGCGCGGTATGACGGCCTTTTACTTCGTGCATATTGCGCACGAGCGGCGGCAAACGTTCGTAGTCGTCACCGATGATTTGCCCGTACATCGAAGGGTATGGTGCATCAACGACGTCATCGCCCTCCGGTTTCGCCTGTGTGTCAGCCATGGATCACATTCCTCTCGGCCCCGGAATTGCGCCGACCGCGACAGGCGTTCCAAAGCCTCAGCATGGGTACTGCGACGGCATCGTAGAGCACTTCCGCCGCACCATGGAGGACGGGCCGACGAACCAGTCGCGCGGCCCAGCGATATCTGGGAATCCGTGCCCAGATGGCCGCCATGGCATCGATACCGCTCACCAGCCTGCCATCGCCGTCGTAGACGTAGAGACGGCGCTTTGCGTCAGCCTCGCTCAGACCATAACCCGCCAGCGCCTGCTCTCCGCCGCTCAGGCCATGAAAGGTGATACCAAGACCCTGTCGCAGCGCCTCCTGCCGGTAGTGCCCGATCTCACCCGCGCAGATTTCACAGGCGTCATCGTAGTAGACCCAGCAGATATCTTCCTGTGGGCCTTGCCCCAAGGACGACACGTCGCTGCCCATCAGGCCCGGCAAAGCCGCCGCAAGATCCGGCCAGAGGAATCTGTAGCCGTAACCCTCGGCACGCTGCGGGACGACCCGCTGACCTGCGGCGAAGAGATCCGACAACTCGCCCAAAAAAACACGCAACACAAAGGCGGGCACCCGCAGGAAGACAGGACGCCGTGCCTGCCGTGCCAGCTTGCGGGTAAAGTCTTCGTTGGTCACCGGCACAGGTGCGGTCGCGTTGATGGCGCCGGCGACATCCCTGCGGTCCAGAGTGAAGAGAATCAGACCCACCAGATCCTGTAAATGGATCCAGGACATCCACTGGCGCCCATGGCCCATGATCGCACCCAGCCCGAGCCTGATTGGCAGCGCCAACTGCGGAAAGGCGCCACCGCCGCGCCCGAACACAAGTCCGATCCGCAGAAGGCAAACGCGCAGACCCAGAGCTTCTGCCTGTTGAGCTGCCCGCTCCCATTCGGCACAGAGCCTCGACATGAAAACGTCCTGAGGCTTTGCATTCTCACGGAGCAACTCATCGTCCCGCCGCCCGTAGTATCCCACGGCGGAACCATTGATCAGAACTCCTGGCCGCTGTTTGAGCCGGCGCAGCAACGCGACCAGACCCCGGGTAGTCTCGACCCGGCTTGCGATCAGTTTTTCCTTGCGGTGCTTCGTCCAGAGGCCGCCCAACAAAGGCTCACCGGCCAGATTGATCACCGCGTCGATCTTCCGGTTGTCGGGGATCTCATCCAGTTCTGCGGCAACCTCGGCATGAGGTCCAAAGAGATAGTCAGCCTTGGCCGGGTTGCGCGCCAGAACCAGCGGTTTATCGCCCCGTTCAATCAAGGCCCGAACCAGAACTTTCCCGACAAATCCGGTCGCGCCGGTGACCAGGACGTGCAACGGCTCCTGTTTGCCGCCCGGCAGAATCGGATTTCTCTTCCACTCCGGCAGAGAGAGGCGAACCACGACCCAAAGGTCGTAAAGCGCCCAGCCGAAGACACCGGCCCCGTAAGCGGTCATAATCCAGGACAATAGCCCATAGTCCACTACTGTCAGAGCGGTTTCGTTGAAGCTCCAGCTGACCGCAACCGGCAGGAAAAACGCCAAAATTGCGCCGAAATTGATCGCCAGCAGCGTATGAAGGATCCGTTCGAAGCCCGGCAGCTTCCGGGTCTGGTCCTCGATCACGAAATCCCAGAGCGTAACCACGACCTCAATGGCCAGCAGAGTCATCAGCAGGATCGCCCAGGCGCCGTTCCAGGCAAACCAGGCAATCCCGACGAAGATCACCGCGTAGATGAATTCACGGAGCGTATGGAGGATCAACTCGCCGCGCGCATTGGGCTTTGAAGAGAGCTTTTCCGTGATTTCGTGATGCCAGAGATTGTCGAAAGCGCCGATCAAACCCTGTATGGCAAAGAGAACAAGAGCCGTTTGCATCGCATCACTCCTTTTCCTTAAAGGTACCGTCCTGGTAAAAGGTCTCGCCCAGGCGATTGTGTTGCATCGTCATTTCAAACCTGAAGCGCCCGTCCCCAAGATCGCTGTGGATCACATGGGCGACCCCGGGTGTCAGCCAGTCGGGCAGGCGGATGAAAACGCCCGCGCTGCGCCAAAAATAGGATTGGCTCAGAAAATGCAGTTTTCGGTCCCGCTCGAACACCTTCAGACGCATGCCGAAACCTCCGCCAACACATTCAAGCAACATCTTCCCGTCGTCGGTGAAAACCTTGGCCGAGGTCACGGTGATGGGCTTACGGCCCGGGAAAAAATAGACCCGGTCCCAGGCCACTCCGCCCTTTTCGGGATCATTATGGACCCGCACTTCGATAGGAATATCCCTGCCCTCGAAAGGGGCCAGGGGTGTGCCGAACAAACGGCAAAACTGCGCCAAGAGGTAACCGGTCCGGGAGCAACGCACAGACTGCATCGCGCCTTCGTAGGTGATATCCTTCATCCCGGCGCTGCAGGCGAAACGCGACCGGGTCAGGGGAGACAGCCGCTGCCAACCCTCTGGTCCTACCAGCGCTGCAAAGTCCTGTTTTCCGGAACCTGACGGTACCACTCCGCTTTGCCGCGAAAGCTTACGCCCAAAGGATCGAGCGAACCGGGCTGTCCATGCAGGACAAGGCTTCCGCTCCAACGCCTGCCCAGTGAAGCTACCTGCGTCCATCTCTCCCTCCTACCTATTAGAGCTGTAAAATCTGTAATTTCTGTAAAGACAGAAATTACAGATTAAATTTTTTTACTTCTTCGACACCAGCTTCGCCACCTTCCGCCCCATCTTCATCAGCTTGATGAGGATCGGCCGCGGCAAACGGCTGACCTGCTCATACCAACCCGTCAGGTCCTCCATGAATACCAGGATACTCGCAATACGCGCCTTGACGTCTTCCGGCGTTTCATGGTCGTCTCCGGCCTCTTCGACGCACTGCCTGAGCATGGTCAGGGTCGGATCGATCTCCCGTGCTTTCCGGCCTTCGACGATCGTCATCAGCATATCCCAGGTTTCGCCCTTGACCAGGAACTGGTCACGTCTATCACCCATAACGTGGGTACGGCTCGCGAGACCCCAGGTCAGCAGCTCCTTCAGGCTATTGCTAACATTGGATCGCGCCATGTTGAGACTGTCCGCGATCTCCTCCGCCGACATGGGTTTGCCATGAAGATATAACAGAGCATGGACCTGGGACACGGAGCGATTCACACCCCAGCGCGTTCCCATCTCGCCCCAATGCAAAATGTATTTCTCCATAACCGGGGTCAATTTCATTGTTTTCTCAAATTTCTCTCATGACAGAAATAACGGAATAAACAGACTATACAGTTGAATTGAGAAATGAGTCAATCCGCTTCATGTGGTCACCTGGCCCTATCACCGGAAAGTGCGATAATGGCGGCAGTCGGTCTTCGAAACCTAAGAGGTTGAAATCCAGTCGCGATTGTTCAAACTGGCACAGCAACAATATTCAGCACCCTTCCCCGTTGCATAAAGCGGACCCTCGATGTCTATTCTCTCTATCCAATCCCATGTCTGCTATGGCCATGTCGGTAATGCCGCGGCGGTATTTCCCCTGCAGCGCTTGGGTTTTGACGTCTGGCCGGTTCACTGTCTCCAGTTCTCCAACCACCTGGGCTACAGTGACTGGAGCGGTGAGGTCTTTGCGACCGAGCAAGTTGCCGAAGTTCTCAAAGGAATTGAGCGCCGGGGCGTCTTTCCCAAGTGCCAGGCCGTTTTATCAGGCTATCTGGGCACGGCCGCACTGGGGAGCGCCGTGCTCGAAACTGCCGCGGCGGTGCGGCAAGCCAATCCCAATGCGTTGTTTCTCTGCGATCCCGTTATGGGTGACGAGGATACAGGCGTTTACGTTCACCCCGAGATTCCGGACTTCATGCGTTTGGAAGCCGTGAAATCAGCAGATATCATCACACCGAACCTTTTCGAGTTAGGCATCCTCGCAGACCGGGATGTTCGTGACCAGAACACGGCCCTGGCTGCGGCGCGGCAACTGCTGAATGACACCCGGACTAACCTCAAGGTCGTGATGGTGACCTCTATTCCAATTAATCCGAGCCAAAACGCTCAGAAAGCCCAAAACACGCAGGCAGAACGGATCGGAATTCTGGTGGTCACCCGCCAGACCGCCCATCTGGCGACCACGCCCAAACTCGACTTTGGGCCGCTGGTCAAAGGGACGGGTGATGTGATCGCGGCCTTGTTCCTGGCCGGATACCTGCGAAACCGGGGAGATGCGGGCCAGGCTTTGCAGAGCGCCATGGCCTCGCTTTACGGTGTTCTTGTCGAGACACAACGGCGCGAAGCGGAGGAGCTTTGTCTCATTGCCGCACAGGAGAAAATCTCCACACCCGATCTAAATGATCTTACGTTCATGGCCCTCACGGATTGACCCGCGCCTCAAGTTGGCACACAAGACACTGTGGGCGCGCAGAGAAAGAAGTGTGATGACCGAACTAAATGCCTTTATCGATGAATTGCCGAAGGCGGAACTCCATGTCCATATCGAGGGCACCCTGGAGCCGGAACTGATGTTCGCCCTGGCGGAGCGCAACGGGATCGCCCTGCCTTACGGATCTGTTGAAGAGCTGCGCGCCGCCTACAGCTTTAAGAACCTGCAGGAGTTTCTCGACCTCTATTACCAGGGAGCTCAGGTCCTGATCACCCGGCAGGACTTCTATGATCTGACCATGGCGTATCTGAAGCGCGCCCATGCTGACCACGTTCTCCATACCGAAATCTTCTTCGACCCTCAAACCCATACCGGGCGCGGCATTGCCTTTGAGACGGTCTTTGAGGGGATCACCGCCGCCCTTTCCGACGCCGAGCGCGAACTGGGCCTGACCAGCGAGCTTATCCTCTGCTTCCTGAGGCATCTCAGCGAGGACGACGCCATCGCGACCTACGAGATGGCTCTGCCCCACAGAGACCGGATTACCGGGTTCGGCCTGGACTCCTCCGAAAAAGGCCATCCGCCCGCGAAATTCGAACGGATCTTCACCCGCGTTCGTGCAGAGGGCTTCAAAGTCGTCGCCCACGCAGGCGAGGAAGGTCCGCCCGAGTATGTCAGGGACGCACTTGATCTGTTGAAAGTCGACCGGATCGATCACGGAAACCGGGCCCTGGAAGATGCCGCCCTCGTGGAGCGGCTGGCCCGGGAAGCCATGCCGCTCACCGTCTGCCCGCTCTCCAACCTCAGTCTCGCTGTAGTCACGGACCTGGCAGATCATCCGCTCCGGCAAATGCTGGACGCGGGTCTGGTCGCCACTTTGAATTCCGACGATCCTGCTTATTTCGGCGGCTATGTGAATCAGAACTACAAGGCAACGCAGAGCGCGCTTGAGCTCACGAGAGACGAACTGACGCTGCTCGCCCGCAATTCTGTCACGGCCTCTTTTGCCTCTCCCGAACGCAAGGCCGCGCTGCTGGCGACGTTGGACGCCTACCTCGCGCAATCATAGACCCAGGCTACCCTGGCCAGTGCCCGGCGCGCTTCGCTGCGACCGCCTCTGCCAGCTCACCTTTCACGCGCTCGAACACCGGATCCCAGGCCCCCGCCTCTTCCTGACGGAAGAGTTTCATCGAGGGATACCAGGGCGTGGTCTCGCCTTCGCCCCGATAAAGCCAATAGGTTGCCTTGTTGAGCAGGTTCCAGATCGGACGACCGAGGGACCCCGCCAGATGGGCGACCGAACTGTCGGTCATGATCACCAGATCCAGCGCTTCGATGACTGCCGCCGTCTCCGCGAAACTGTCCAGTTTCTCGCCGATGGCTGTCACCACGGCGCCGGCCCCAGCGGTTTCCAGGTCGCCCGACCGCGGGCCCTTCTGCAAGGCATAGAGATCCACACCCGGCACCTCGGCGAAGGGCAGAAAACTCTCGACGCCGACCGCACGTTTGCGGTTGCCCTTGAAGGTCACGCTGCCCGACCAGACGATCCCGACCTTGAAGCGGGTATCCTGGCGCAGCAAGACCCGCGCTTTTTTCCGCGCGTAATCCGGAATATGCAGCCTGGCCGGTGATGGCAGGCTGTCATCGGAGACTTTAAAAATTCCCGGCAGCGACATAATCGGCACTTCCAGATCGTAGTCGCCGGCCGCTTCGCCCGGCTCGATCATGCGGTCAATTCCCTCGATCTCGGAGAAAAGATCCTGCAGCGGTGCCTTGCACTCCAGGATGACCCGGCCCGCGTCAGGCCCTTCGCCCGCCCGCTCTTTGATCAAGGGGATCAGGCGGCTGGTCAGAATCGAATCGCCAAAACCTTGCTCGGCAAAAACCAGAAGTCGTTTTCCCTCGAAGACTTCCCCCTGCCAGCGCGGCACGGCCTTTGGACGTTCCGGAAGATCCCCGGTTTTCCAGCGCGCTTCGTAGGCCGCCCAGCCCTCCTCGAAGCGTCCCAGATGCAGCAACGCGATGGCGCGGTCCCATTGCGGGTGGGGAGCACCGGGCTTTAAGGCGATAGCGGCTTCCAGCTCGGCCAAGGCTTCTTCGTAACGCGCTGCTTCGCGCAGGGCGATGCCATGGTTGTAGCGGATATTGAAGTCATCGGGCAGAGCCGCCGCGGCGCTGCGATGCGCCGCCAGCGCTTCTTCCAAACGGTCAATATCCTTGAGAGCGTTGCCTAGGTTGCCGGTAATACCGGGGTCACCGGGTGCGATCTCCAAGGCACGCTTGTACGCAATAATGGCGACCTCGTAATCGCCTTTCGTGCGCAGGGCGACCCCAAGGTTCCCCCAGACACCGGCATGCTCAGGCGCTACCTGAAGAACTTTTCGGTATGCCGTGATCGCAAGATCAATACGACCCTGCCGATGCAGCGCCGCTGCCCGGTGAAACAACTGATCAGGTGTGATTTCTTGCGCGGTTTCGCTCGCCATAAAACCCTAACACGACTGCTTGAGAGGATGGATCAGTTAACACCGAAGCCTGCATAGCACAGCTCGTGGCACCACTGCAGGAATATTCCATCCCCTCTTCATACAGCCTTAGCTAAGATGCTCACGCACCAGAAGCTCGGCAATCTGAACCGTGTTCAATGCCGCGCCTTTGCGCAGGTTGTCGGAGACCACCCACATGGAAAGCCCGTTATCGACGGTCGGATCGGTCCGGATCCGGCTGACGAAGGTGGCGTCTTCACCGGCACATTCGGCAGGCGTGACGTAGCCCTCGTCCTGACGGTGATCGATGACTGTGATACCTTCCTGCTCACGCAGCGCGAGCCGGGCCTGCTTCACTGAAATCGGCTTCTCGAACTCCATAGTGACCGCTTCACTGTGTCCGACAAAAACCGGAATCCGCACACAGGTCGCGGTCAGCTTGATCGCGGGATCGAGAATCTTTTTGGTCTCGACCATCATCTTCCACTCTTCCTTCGTATAGCCGTCTTCCATGAAGCTATCGATGTGCGGAATGGCATTGAAGGCGATCTGCTTGGTGAACTGCTCTTTCTTCATCGCATCGTTCACGAAAATACCGCGCGTCTGATTGAAGAGCTCATCCATGCCGTCCTTGCCGGCGCCGCTGACCGCCTGGTAGGTCGAAACCACCACCCGCTTGATCTTGGCCAGCTCATGAAGCGGCTTCATCGCCAGCACCAACTGAATGGTCGAGCAGTTGGGATTGGCGATGATGTTTCGCTTGGTGTAACCGGCCAGCGCCTTGGGGTTCACCTCCGGCACGATCAGCGGAACATCCGGATCCATGCGGAAATGCGAAGTGTTGTCGATCACCACGGCCCCGGCCTGTGCGGCTTTCGGGGAATACTCGGCCGAGACCTTCGCGCCCGGTGACGACAGCACGATATCGATACCAGCGAAATCGAAGGTGGCGAGGTTCTGAACCTTCAGAATGTGATCTTCACCGTAGGAAACTTCGGATCCGGCGGAGCGCTCGGAGGCCAGCGCAACCACTTCGGAGGCCGGAAACTTGCGTTCCGACAGCGTCGTCAGAAGTTCCCGTCCAACGGCGCCCGTGGCACCCACTACCGCTACTTTGTAAGCCATATCTAATATCTACCAACTTGATCAATCTCGATTTCCGGCGTTGAATTAAGCGGGATCGAGCAAATATGCAAGGTAACCAGAGCGGCAAACCGGCCAAATGACCCGAAAGCTCCCTGGAAAGTGAAGAAACCATGGCGGAACGCAGTCCCGACTATCGCGCTTTCTGGCCCCGCTATCTTGCGGAACACAGCAAACCTGCCACCCAACTGCTCCATGCGGTGGGCACGGGACTGGGTCTGGTCGTACTGCTGATTGCGATTTTCACGAGCAACTGGTGGCTGCTGCCGCTGGCCCTGGTGGCGGGCTATGCTTTCGCCTGGATCGCTCATGCCATGGTCGAGCGGAACACACCGACGACCTTTACCCATCCCTGGTGGTCGTTCATCAGCGATTTCCGCATGTTCGCGCTGTTCCTGACCGGCCGCCTGGGCCGCGAACGGGCGCGCTACAATCTCGATTAAAGTGAATTGCGTTTGAGTCATCGCAGAAATTCTCAAAAATCGCGTTCGAGATCAGCAATTTGCTGATCGAGAGGCAGTGAATTTTTGAGCCGGTTTGAACGCAAATTACTCTTAGTCATTTTCTATCATCCTCATTCTGTTTTCAGTCCATTTCGCTCTGGTTCTGTAACGGGCCGAAAACAAAAAAAGGCCGCCTCATGGGCGGCCCGTTACCAATACCCTGAAGCACAGTGGTCAGTTCGCCTTAGTCTCCGGTTTCAGAGTCATGGGCGCTGAGCCAGTAGTGGTGGTAGTGGTAGTCGGAATCAGGGTTTGCGCGGTCTGAGTCTCGATTTGAGCTTCGTTTTCAACGGATTTCATTCCGCTGCAGGCATAGACCGCCGCAGGCGCAACCAGGAACGCAGCCAGAGTCAGGGCGACCGCAGGAACTGCAACTGTCTTTCTCATCAATCCGTCTCCTAATTTGGTTCGCAACCGCAGCAAGACTACGCGTGATCGCTCTTGACGTCAATTCAGGCTTTGATCTTCACATAATCCGCTATGCAGCCAGGTGGTCCAGCGCACTCAGGACCGCATCGCCCATGCCCGTCGTCGAGACCATGGTCGCGCCCGGTGCAACGATATCACCGGTCCGCTTGCCTTCATTCAGGACGTTCTTCACCGCCGTCTCGATCAGATCGGCATCCTCACCCAGATCGAAGGAATAGCGCAGCATCATGGCGAAGCTGAGCAGGGTCGCCAGCGGGTTGGCCTTGTCTTCGCCTGCGATATCCGGGGCGGAGCCGTGGACCGGCTCGTACATGGCCTTGCGGCGGCCGGTCTCGTCGATATCGCCCAGCGAGGCCGACGGCAGCATACCGAGCGAACCGGTCAGCATGGCCGCTGTGTCGGACAGCATGTCGCCGAAGAGGTTGTCCGTGACGATCACGTCGAACTGCTTGGGCGCGCGCACCAGCTGCATGGAGCAGTTGTCCGCATACATGTGCGACAGCTCCACGTCGTCAAATTCGGCCGCGTGCAGCTTGGTCACCTCTTCGCGCCAAAGCACGCCGGATTCCATCACATTGGCCTTCTCGACCGAACAGACCCGGTTATCGCGTTTACGCGCCAGATCGAAGGCGACCGCCGCCACGCGCTTGATTTCCGAGGTCGTGTAGACCTGGGTGTTGATACCCCGGCGTTCGCCGCTCGGCAGATCTTCGATGCCACGGGGCTCGCCGAAGTAGACACCGCCGGTCAGCTCACGGACGATCATGATGTCCAGGCCGGATACGATCTCCGGCTTCAGGGTCGAGGCATCGACCAGCGCGTCGAAACAGAGCGCCGGGCGCAGGTTGGCGAAAAGCTGCATTTCCTTGCGCAGGCGCAGCAGGCCGCGTTCCGGCTTGATGTTGAAATCCAGGTTATCCCACTGGGGCCCGCCGACCGCGCCAAGCAGTACGGCATCCACATTCATGGCCTTTTCCATGGTGGCATCCGCCAGCGGCACTCCGTGCGCGTCGATCGCGGCCCCGCCGACCAGGTCTTCCTCCAGATCGAAGCGAACCGCCTGGCGCTTGTCGAACCAATCGACCACCCGGCGCACTTCGCGCATCACCTCGGGACCGATGCCGTCACCCGGAAGAACCAGAAGCTTTTTATTGGAAGCCATGAATCAGATATTCCCCACTGCAATCTTGATAGGAGCGCGCCGCCGAAGCTTTCAGGCCGCAGCGCGTAAGCTTATTGATGTCTGTTTAGACTAGGCCCAGGGCTGCGAGAGCTTGCGGCGCTCCTCGAAGCTGTCGATCTTCTCACCCTTCGCCATGGTCAGGCCGATATCGTCCAGGCCGTTCATCAGGCAATGCTTGCGGAAGGCGTCGATCTCGAAAGAGACTGTGCCGCCGTCCGGCCCGGTGATTTCCTGCTTCTCCAGATCGACGGTGATCACCGCGTTGGAACCGCGGCCGGCATCGTCCATCAGCAGGTCCACTTGCTCCTGCGGCAGGGCGATCGGCAGAATGCCGTTCTTGAAGCAGTTGTTGTAGAAGATGTCCGCGAAACTCGGCGCGATGATGCAGCGGATGCCCGCGTCCAGCAGCGCCCAGGGGGCATGCTCACGGGAAGAGCCGCAGCCGAAGTTGTCGCCCGTGACCAGGATCTGGGCGTCTTTATAAGCCGGCTCGTCCAGTACGAAGTCCTTGGCGTTACCCTGCTCATCCGTGCGCAGCTCGTAGAAGAGCCCTTCGCTCAGGCCGGTGCGCTTGATGGTCTTCAGGAACTGCTTCGGGATGATCATATCGGTGTCGATATTGACCAGGGGCAGCGGCGCGGCGGTGGCGGTCAGCTTGTCGAATTTATCCATGACTTTGTCCTTATTCCCCGCTTAGCTCAGTTCACGCACATCTGTAATGCGTCCGGTCACGGCAGCCGCTGCGGCCATGCCCGGACTCACCAGATGGGTGCGTCCGCCGCGGCCCTGGCGGCCTTCGAAGTTCCGGTTGGAGGTCGAGGCGCAGCGCTCGCCCGGAGCCAGCTTATCGGCGTTCATGGCCAGACACATGGAACATCCGGGCTCCCGCCAGTCGAAACCGGCCTCGATAAAGATCTGGTCCAGCCCTTCTTCCTCGGCCTGGTTCTTCACCAGTCCGGAGCCGGGCACGATCATCGCCCGCACATTCTCGGCCACCTTGCGGCCCTTGGCCACGGCGGCCACCTCGCGCAGATCCTCGATCCGGCCATTGGTGCAGGAACCGATGAAGACCGTGTCGATGGGCACTTCGCTGATCGGTGTACCCGCGGTCAGGCCCATGTAGTCCAGCGAACGCTCAATGGCGCTGCGCTTGTTCTCGTCCGGCGCGGCATCCGGGCCGGGGATCGCGGCGGAGACCGGAATCACGTCTTCCGGGCTGGTGCCCCAGGTGACCTGCGGCTCGATATCGGCGGCCTTCAGGACGATTTCCTTGTCGTAAGTCGCGCCTTCATCCGACGGCAGGGTCTTCCAATAGGCCAAAGCCTGCTCCCAGGCCCCGGCCTTTGGCGCCATGGGCCGGCCCATGATGTATTCAAAGGTCTTCTCGTCCGGCGCAATGAGTCCCGCGCGCGCGCCGCCCTCAATCGACATGTTGCAGACCGTCATGCGGCCTTCCATGGAGAGATCGCGGATAGCCTCACCGGCGTATTCGATGACGTAGCCGGTGCCGCCCGCGGTGCCAATCTTGCCGATGATCGCCAGCACCATGTCCTTCGCGGTCACGCCGACCGGCAGCTTGCCCTCGACCGTGATGCGCATGTTCTTGGCGGGTTTCTGGATCAGCGTCTGGGTCGCCAGGACGTGTTCGACCTCGGAGGTCCCGATACCAAAGGCCAGCGAGCCGAAGGCGCCGTGGGTGGCCGTGTGGCTGTCGCCGCAGACGATGGTCATGCCCGGCAGGGTGAAGCCCTGCTCCGGCCCGATGATGTGCACGACACCCTGGCGCACGTCGTCCATGCCGAAGAGCGGCACGCCGAACTCGTCGCAGTTCTTGCTGAGCTGCTCGACCTGAATGCGGCTTTCCTCGTCGTCGATGCCCTGCGCCCGGCCCGAGGTCGGGACGTTGTGATCGGGCACCGCGAGGGTGGCCTCGGGGCGGCGGACGGTCCGGCCGGTCATGCGCAGACCCTCGAAGGCCTGCGGGCTGGTGACTTCATGAACCAGGTGACGATCGATATAGATCAGACAAGTGCCGTCATCCTGACGGTCGACCAGATGGCTATCCCAGATCTTATCGAACAGGGTGCGTGGTGCGGGCATCGTGCTTCTTCCTTCTTCGGCCGGGCTGTGCCCTGGCCACTCCCTTGAGTCTGATCGTTATTCTTTGCGGAAAAGAATAACGTGAATCAGCCTCTCATTAGACAACTTAGGGCGCGAACCGCGCTCTGGGAGACCAGGTTCCCCACAGCCCTTTCCAGGGCGACCCACCTCAGGCCGGGGCACGCGCAGGTCTCACGCTATTCTCATTGAGGCGCCGGAGAATAGCCACTTCGCCAGCCCGGGAAAAGTCTTACTGTAAAGGAATGGCGCATAGCAGGCATTCGGTGAGGTACGACTACTAGATATAAGCAAGAAACCGTCCGCAAAGGATGACCGTCAGCCACAGCAGGATGGAGAACCCGCCCGCCAGTTTGAGCCACGTTCGGATCAGCGGACCTTCGGAGACCTTGGCCTCTTGCCATTCGGCGGACCTACGCAGCAGGAGCGCATTCGCAACGGCCAGGGCGACGAACAGGAGCTTCACCTGAAACAGTGGGGTCGCCGCATATTTCGCGGCGCTGACGGAGAACAGCAGCAGTCCGGTGATGATGGAAAGCGTCAGCCCTCCAATCGCGACCGGCAGCAAAACGCGGCTCAGCGTTTTAACGGGTATGGCGGACCAGACACCCAGGAGCCGCAGATCGAGCGGTAAGATGGCCCCGAACAGCATGGCCAGGCCCAGGATGTGGGCGGCATTGACGATGGGGTAAACCCAGCGTGAGGTGCGCAAAGCCGCAGGCAGGGCCATGTTCTGGAGCGCTGTCAGAGCCTCGAGGGCCGTCGCCCAGACCTCCATCGCTTACCGCTTCGCCGAAGCGGTTTTCTGCCCGCAGCCGGATCGTCCGTCCACAGCTTCAGTCCCGGTTCGGATAGAGGTCATAGAGCTGGCCATCAATGGTGACTCGCTCGGCTTTCATCAGTTTTTGCTCCGGATCCTCGGACCGCTGTCCCGAAACGGTCACTTCAGTGCCCACCGCGAACATCTCGTCTTTCAGTCCGGCCCGCTCGTTGCGCCAGGGCTGGCCGACCTCCACCGTCCAGATTTCCCCCTCGGCATCCACCGTCAGAACGCCGTGCGGGTTGCCGAGCTGCGCGGCCTGGATCAGACCAACCAGCTCGAAGTTGCCGTCCTCTGTCCAGCGCCAGCCATGGTGCGCCATGGCGGCGGGTGCACCCAAAGCCGCCAATCCGACCGTGATGCCGCTGCCAACGAGAAAGCTCCGTCTTGTGACCATGGGTCAGACTCTCCTATGTGTAAGCACTCAGCACGCCCTGCAATACGATATGATACGCGATGATGCCTCTCCAAGGGCTATCTGACCTGCACGCGCTCTTGGCTGCGTTAAATCCAACGCTCCGCGCCTGCGGAACGTCTCACGGCAACAGCCATTTGCGGCCCGCCCCCTCCCTGTGACATTCTCGCCAAGACAAAACCAAACCCACATGGCAACCACTATGTTCGAGAGTTTTAAACAGGAACGGATTGATACCGGCGAGGTTGAGATCAACCTGCGCAGGGGTGGGAACGGACCGCCGTTACTGCTGCTGCACGGTTATCCCCAAACCCACGTCATGTGGCATGGCGTGGCCCCTTTGCTGGCGCAGAACTTCACCGTGGTCTGCGCGGATCTGAGAGGCTACGGGCAGAGCAGCAAGCCCGCGGGTGAGGCAGATCACTCGACCTACTCCAAGCGCGCCATGGCGGCGGATATGGTGCGGGTCATGGAGCACCTGGGCTATACCAGCTTCCGGGTTGCCGGGCATGACCGGGGCGGGCGGGTGACCCACCGGCTCTGCCTCGACTGGCCCTACCATGTGGAGCGCGCGGCGGTGCTGGATATCGTGCCGACCCATAAGGTTTTTACGACAACCAACCAGGCGGTTTCCACCGGCTATTACCACTGGTTCTTTCTGATCCAGCCCAACGGCCTGCCCGAGCGCATGATCGGCCAGGATCCGGACTATTACCTGCAGGAGAAGCTGGCACGCTGGTCGGCCCTGAAGGAGAACTTCGCGCCGGAAGCGGTCGAGGCCTACCAGCGCGCCTTTCGGGACCCGGCCTGCATCCATGCGACCTGTGAGGACTACCGCGCCGCAGCCTCGATCGATCTGGAGCATGACGAGGCGGATATTCAGAAGAAAGTGGGTTGCCCCCTGCTGGTGCTCTGGGGGCTGCGCGGCCTGATGCACGAGAATTACGACGTACCGGCCACCTGGCGCGAGCGCGCCAGCGACGTCACCGCCAAGGGCATCGACTGCGGCCACTTTATTCCGGAGGAACGACCCCTGGAGACCCTGGACGCGCTCTCTAATTTCTTTGCGGAGTAAAATGGCACCACCTGGAGTGCGGGAGCGGCACTGGCCTTCAAGATAAATCCGGGTTCAAGTGCGGGAATCGCAGCAACCTCACTTCCGACCTGAAACACCGGACGCTAGATGCCTCGCAACATCACTCTCCGCCTCGCGACGACCGAAGATTGCCCCGCCCTTAGCCGGCTCGCACTGAGCTCAAAGGCCCACTGGGGTTACGACGACGCTTTTATCAAAGCCTGCGTCCCGGCCCTGACTGTCACACCCGACCTGCTGGCGGCCCATCACGTGGTTATTGCCGAAAGAGCCTCGGACGACGGATCGGACAAGGCGCCGACGCCCTTAGGCTTCTACGCCCTCTCGAAAGCACGCCCGCAAGCGGAAGTCGAATGCTGCTTCGTTGATCCTGCAGCCATCGGCAGTGGTGTCGGTGGATTGCTGTGGCGGGATATGGAGGTCTTTGCGCGGGCGAGCGGCGTGACCGGCTTAACTTTGGCCGCAGACCCGAACGCGGTTGGATTTTACCGGCACATGGGCATGGAAGAGGCCGGTTTTAAGCCCTCAAATGTCTTCGGACCGGACCGCCCGCTTCCGCTGCTGAAGAAAGCTCTCTAACAAAGCATCGCGCGAGAACGACCGATTCCGAATGACGGCCTCGGAAACGAAATCTTAACAATAACACAACCTATAGTATGTCCGCCGGCCCTGCGCTTGGCAGGACCCATTGACGGTATCCTGTTGGCGGCTTTCAAAGATGAGCCTGCCTGGCCGGTCGTTGCATAGTTTCCGTAACCGAGGTGAGGCGCTCCGCCATGACTCCCGATGCTTTCCGAGACAAGATCACGGCAACCGACGACAGTCCGTTTTACAGATCGACAACAGGCAGAAGAGACGACGACGAGCCCATCGCGGTTTACGACGGCCTGACAGCTGAACTGACCCGTATTGCCGCGGTGAACGCGCTGTTGGCCCTGCTTACCTTGGGGATTTACCGCTTTTGGGGCAGAACCAGGATACACCGGTATTTCCGGAACCACATTGCCGTCCAGGGCGAACATTTGGAATACTGCGGTTCTGCGGGCAAAGCGGCCTTGAGGTTCAGTGTCGGGTCCTCGGTTTTTGTGATACTTGCGTCCCTGCTTTGGGAGTCGATGGATGGCATCTATCACAGACCGCTGCAGTTTATGGCTCTGAAAACCGCCCTCATTATCGGTATCCCTTTCGTCACTTTCTTCGCCTTGTTCCACGCACGTGGCTACAGGCTGTCCCAAACACGCTGGCGCGACCTGCAATTCACGCAACGCGGCAATGCCTGGATCTATGCTCTCCAAGCGACGGCGCTTTTACTTCTGGTCGTCCTGACAGGCGGGCTTGCATATCCTCACATGCAATCGCGTTTGCAAAGCTATCGCATCAACAACACCTGGCTGGGAGACCGCCAGTTTAGCTTCGACGGCGTCGCCTTGGATCTCTTTCGGCAGTGGGTACCCGCACTACTCCTTGCAATCCCCACACTAGGGTGCTCGATTCTGTGGTACAAAGTCACGGAATTCCGCTACGTAGCCTCCCGGACTCGCCTGGGCAAACTAGGATTTTCCAGCAGACTGCCGGCGAAGGATACGGTTCTTTTATTGGTCAAGTTCGTTGTCTATGCCATCGTTCTCTCGATTGTGAGCGCGCTTGTTGTTCTGGGATCAGCAGGCGTGATTTTTGCGCTCGTCAATGCCGGCGGCGAGATACCTCAGCCACCTCACTCGATGAAGGTGCAGGTGCAGATCTTTATGGGTGTCGTCGTCTTCTGCCTATTGCTCGCCGCGCTTTTGAAGCTCCTCTACACCGTTGTATTGCTGCATCCGATGATCAGGTCGGTCACTACAACACTGACGACCACGGGAACAAACGATCTGGACTCAATAAAGCCGGGCGGGACTGCAAAAGTGGAGGAAACCACCCATCCGCCAACGGATGTGGGTGTGTGGGCCAACGCATAGCGCTCCAGTCGCTGCTGATCGTAGACCGGCCGGGCGACATCGCGCGGCCACGCCGGGAACCAGCCCTGCACGATCCGTTAAAACCTGAACCGTGCCAATCCGGGTTACAATTCAGGCGTACTGAAACGAAATTTTAACAAAATTACAACCCATAGTGTGCCGGGTTTAAGTATCCAGAGAGGGTCGTATTTGGAGGTGACAGCACTTCCTGGAGGCGAAAGCCTGCCTGTCCCGCGCTTCCTTCCTGGAGTTGCTATGATTGAACGGCTATCTTCGCCGTAAACATATTAGTTTCAATTGCACAAAGTGATTTAATCCATTGTCTTTTAACGATTCCGGCACGGAAAAGCCCTCTCAGCCCGACGTGGGCCCGGCCACAACAGCAACAGCCGCAGCCAGCCCTCAGGAACCCCTGCATCAATTTGCAGTCTACGACGGCACGAGCGGCGGCATCGGCAAAATTGCCGTCGTCAACGCCATACTTGGCCTCTTCACGCTCGGCATTTATCGCTTCTGGGGCAAAACCAATATGCGGCGCTATCTCTGGAGCCGCGTGACCCTGTTGGGTGACCGCATGGAATACACCGGCACGCCCATGGAACTGTTTCTGGGTTTTGTCGTCGCCGCGGTCGTCATGGCCGGCCTGTCCATTTTCCTCATTGGCCTGCAGATCCTGGTGGGCGGAGATGAAGTTCTGAATGGCGTCCTGACAGCCGCATACCTGCTCGTCATCTATTTCCTGATTTTCTTCGCGGTTTACCGCGCCAGGCGCTACCGCCTGCTGCGCACTCAGTGGCGTGGCATCCGCTTCTCTCAGACAGGGCGGGCGCGCGACTATGCCTTTCGGGCAATCGGCCTGCTGCTCCTTAGCGGCCTCACACTGGGCTTGACCGTGCCGTACATGAACACACGGCTGCAAGCCTATCGGACCAATAATACCTGGTTCGGGAACCGCCAGCTCAGCTTTGACGGCCGCGCCGCCGAACTCTTCTGGAAATGGCTCCTGGCGCTGGTCATAGCCGCGCCGACGCTGGGGATTTCCCTACTCTGGTACAGTGTGACTGAATTCCGTTATTTCGCGTCGCGGACCCGCTTCGGCAATCTGTCGTTCGCGAGCACGCTGAAGACTTCGAGGGTTTTCGTCATTTATCTCCTGTTTTTCCTCGCCTTTTTCTTTCTTTACTTCGTTCTTATCGGTGGCGTCATCGGCGTGGTCATCGGCGCAGGCGAAACCGGCGTGTTCAGCCAGCATCCCGACAATCCCCTTGCTCACATGGCGCCGACAACGGTCCTGGGCATGGTCGTCGTCGCGCTTGTGATCGTGTCATTGATGAACGTTCTGCAGTTCGTCCTCTTCCTGCATCCCTTGATCCGCGCGGTTTCCGAAACGCTTCTGGTCAAGGGCACGGTCAATCTGGACGAGATCCAGCAGAGCGACGCACAAAAAAAAGGGCGGGGTGAAGGCCTCGCGGATGTTTTGGATGTCGGCGCGATTTAGCTTTACGCCGCATCGTTCGGCGCGACACGACGTAAAGCGGCCGCGCCCATGCCTCTTCAACGCCGGAGTTTCATGGCTTTGAGCGACTATCACGGCAGCTTCAACGACGGCAGCTCCCCCAACCGGCACGATGTCTCGGTCAGGATCGATCTGTCCGGTCTTGAGATCTCAGGCCGCGGGCTCGCCCAGCCGGTCGTCTGGCCCTTCGAAGAGCTGGAAGCCGTCGATGACATCGCCAAACAGGTCCCCTTCAGGATCGGCTGCCGTTCCTGGCCGGATGCCCGGCTGACGCTGAACGATCAGCGCCTGCTGGCGGATTTCCGGGTCCATGCACCGCAGCTCTTCGGCCCGCCGGTTAGCAAGCGCCTGCGCAATGTGGTTTTATCGATTGCCGGCGCTAGCCTGCTCGGCGCTTCGATCTGGTTCGGCCTGCCGCTCGCTTCGCGATGGGTTGCCTCGAGCGTGCCGATCGCGTGGGAGGTCGCCCTGGCAGATCAGTTTGCCGACGAACTGGTCGAAGAATTCGCGGGCATGACAAATGACGAACCGCGGGTCTGTGACAATCCGGACGGCCTGAAAGCCCTCGACAGCCTGATTGCGGAGTTGGCAAATGCCGGCGGTAGTCCCTATGACTTCAACGTTCAGGTTATCGACGGCGGACTGAACAACGCCTTTGCCCTGCCCGGCGGCAGAGTCTTTATCTTCCGGGGGCTCCTGGAGTTTGTGGAAGGCCCGGACGAGCTTGCCGCAGTGCTGGCCCACGAAATGGCACACGTCACCCTTCAGCACGGCACCACCGCCGTTGTGCAGGGCCTGGGGATCAGTTTCGTCTTCTCGGTACTGCTGGGCGATATGGGCGGCGGCATCGTTGCGGCAGCGGGCGAAATTCTGCTGCGCATGTCCTACAGCCGCGAAGCTGAGACTGCGGCAGACCGCTCGGCGATCGAACTTCTGCAAGAGGCTGATCTGAAATTCGGCGGACTTTCCAGCTTCTTCGAGCGTCTGGCGAAGGAAGGCGAGGACCTGCCCGCGGCTCTTCAGATGCTCTCGACCCACCCCTCAAGCGAAGAGCGCGCGCGACTGACCCAGGGTCTCAAGGACAATGGCCGCACCGCCCTCTCTGAGGCTGAGTGGCGGGCTGTGCGGGATATCTGCAAATAAGAGGGTCCAGCCCGGCCATTGCCACGTTTCCATGACGCTCGCCGCAAAAGGCCGGACCCGGAAGCGCCGGTAATCCAGGGATCCGACAAAAGACCAGGGATCTAAAACAGGAAACGACAAAACCCGCGTCCCGGAATTGAGAAGCGGGTCCGGCATCATCCGGACCGATCGACACCAACTGCTGGTGACGGCCGATCCGGTAATGACCTGTCGAAAAAGAAGAAGCTTTAGGCTTTAGCCTTGTGCCTCAGACCGCGGGGGGGCTCAGGCCTCGGCGGCTTTAGCGGCCTTGTTGGCGGCCTTCTGAGCTGCCTTGGCGTCCGCTGCAACCTGACGCTCTGCGGCGGCTGCCTTACCGGCTGCACCCGTGGTCTTCTCGGCGATACGCGCGGACTTACCACGGCGGCCACGCAGATAGTAGAGCTTGGAACGGCGAACGTCACCGCGGCGCACCAGCTCGACTGAAGCAAGACGCGGGCTGTAGAGCGGGAATACACGCTCGACGCCTTCACCGTAGGAAATCTTCCGGACGGTGAAGGAAGACTGCAGACCGCGGTTCTTGCGGGCAATGCAGACGCCTTCGAAGGCCTGGACACGCTCACGGGTGCCCTCGACAACCTTCACATTGACACGAACGGTATCGCCGGGGGCGAAATCCGCTGCAGAACCCTTGGCGCTCAGCGCGGCGACCTGCTCTTGTTCGATCTGCTGGATCGTATTCATCGCTCTATTCCTTACTCTTCGTCAGCACGGCCTTTGCCGGGCACTTCGTTTCTTCGCTTCAGGTACCGCGCCCAGAGATCGGGCCGCCGTGCCTTGGTAATCTCTTCCGCCTGAGCTAAGCGCCACAGGCGTATATTGTCATGATGCCCCGAGGTCAAGACCTCAGGCACCTTGCGGCCCTGCCACTCGCTCGGCCGCGTGTAGAGCGGGTACTCGAGCAAACCCTGCTCGAACGACTCCTCCAGACCGGACTCATCGTTCCCCATAACCCCCGGCAGTAAGCGCACCACGGCGTCCATCAGGACCAGAGCCGCCGGCTCGCCACCGGATAAAACGTAATCGCCGACACTGACTTCGACGACATTCCGGGCGTCCAGCACCCGCTGGTCCACCCCTTCGTATCGCCCGCACAGCAGCGTGACGCCCGGCTCTCCGGCAAGACCACGGACAAAGTCCTGGTCCAGGAGCCGCCCGCGCGGCGACAAATACAAAACAGGCCCCGATCGATCCTCGACCGATGCCAAGGCGGCATCCACCACATCAGGGCGCATAACCATCCCCGCGCCGCCACCTGAGGGCGTATCGTCGACGGAGCGGTGTTTATCGCGCGCAAAGTCGCGAATGTCCACCGTTTCCAGAGACCAAAGCCCTGTTTTCAGCGCCCGTCCGGCCAGAGACTGCCCCAGGGGCCCCGGAAACATTTCCGGGTAGAGGGTCAGAACCGTCGCGGCCCAACGAAGCGTTTCCTGCGACGCAGTGTCGATCACCTTGCCGCCTCTCTTTCAAAGCACCTACGCCAGCGGTAGCCCATTCAACTGGCAGTGTCCCAAGTCAACCGGAACCGGCCTCACCGCTTTCCACTTCCTCAGGCGGATCAACAACGACCCGCCCGGCCTCAAGATCCACCACCGGCACCGCCAGTTTCGTGAAGGGCACCAGCCAGGATTTTCCTTCGGCCGGCAAAACCTCCAACAGATCTCCGCCGCCGAAGTTGTGCATCGCCTTAACGCTGCCCAGGACTTCACCGGCGCTGTCTTCAACCCGCAGACCGATCAGATCAGCGTTGTAGAACTCCTCTTCATCCTCCGGCTCCGGCAAAACCGAACGCGCAACATAAAGACGGGTCCCCCGCAGGGCCTGGGCCTGATCCCGATCGGTGACCCCGGCAAAAGCCGCGAGAACCGTTTCCTTGACCTGACCCTTGATCGTCGGATCGAACTGACGCTGCCCCTTGGCATCGCTCAGCGGTCCATAGGCCCCGATATCCAGCGGTTCGGCGGTAAAGCTCTTGATCTTGACCAGTCCCCGGACCCCATGAGCACCCGCAACGACGCCGAGACAGACCATGTCGTCGGCTTCGGCTTTGGGCTTCAACGGGGCATTGGACTCAGCCATGGATCGAACCTGCCGCCAAACAACCAATAGCGCAGCTTAAGCCTCGGCGGCTTCCTCAGCAGGTGCCTCTTCAGCAGGAGCTTCCTCAGCCGGAGCTTCTTCAGAGGGGGCTGCAGCAGCCTCTTCGGCCTCACGCTTGGCTTCAGCTTCCATTGCCAGACGCTCCTGGGCTTTCGCCTTGGGTTTGTCTTTCTTGGTCTGCGTGGGAATCGCAGGCGTCGCGTAAAGATCGTTGGCCGCCAGGATGCGGGCCACACGGTCGGTCGGCAGCGCGCCAACGGAGAGCCAGTGCTTGATGCGATCTTCGTTCAGCTTCACACGATCGGGATGGTCCTTGGCAACCATCGGGTTGTAGGCACCGACCTTCTCAATGAAGCGGCCGTCACGCGGGCTGCGCGTATCGGCAACCACGACGCGGTAATAAGGACGTTTCTTGGCGCCACCACGGGCCAAACGGATTTTTACGGACATCGAACTTCCTTCTACTCTTATTCTCAGGGCCCTGTCTCGTGATCAATTCACTCGACCTTGGCCTTCGTTAAGCAATGATCTCGTATTTACTGGGGGAACCCGCCGCCGGGCGGCATCAGTCCCGACATGCCTTGGCGCATCAGGCCCTTTTTCCCCATTTTCTTGACTTTTTTCATCATGCGGTTGGCTTCCTGATACTGCTTCAGGAGCTTGTTGATTTCCTGCACCGTGGTGCCGGAACCGCCTGCAATCCGGACTTTACGGCTCGCCTTGATCAGCTCGGGCTTGGCGCGTTCCTTCGGGGTCATGGAGGAGAGCATCGCCAGCTGGCGCTTGACCAGACTGTCGTCCAGCTTGGCGTTCTGCATCTTGGCCATCTGGGCTTTGTTCATACCGGGAAGCATGTTCATCAGGCTGGAAAGCCCGCCCATCTTCTGCATCTGCTTGAGCTGCGAGGCCAGGTCGTCCAGGTCGAACTTGCCCTTCTGCATCTTCTTGGCAAGTTTTTCGGCGTCTTCCTGATCGATGGTTTCCGCGGCCTTCTCGACCAGGGACACCACGTCGCCCATACCCAGGATCCGCGAGGCGATACGATCCGGGTGGAAATCTTCCAGCGCGTCCAGTTTTTCACCGGAGCCCAGCAGCTTGATCGGACAGCCTGTCACGGCGCGCATGGAAAGAGCCGCGCCGCCACGCGCGTCGCCGTCCACACGGGTCAGCATAATACCGGTGATGCCGAGCTTTTCCTGGAAAGCCGAGGCCACGTTGACCGCGTCCTGACCGGTCATGGCGTCCGCCACCAGCAGGGTTTCATGCGGGTTGGTCGCGTCGCGAACCGCCGCAACCTCGGCCATCAGCTCTTCATCGATGGCCAGGCGGCCAGCGGTATCGAGCATCACCACGTCGTAGCCTTCCAGCGCGCCGCTCTGGAGCGCACGCTTGGCAATGGCGACCGGCTGCTCGCCGGGGACGATGTTCAGGGTCTTGACCAGGGCCTGCTCGCCCAGCACCCGCAGCTGTTCCTGCGCCGCCGGACGCCGCACGTCCAGCGAGGCCATCAGGACCTTTTGTTTCTCTTTCCCGGTCAGCCGCATTGCGATCTTGGCGCAGCTTGTGGTCTTACCGGAGCCCTGCAGACCGACCATCATGATCACCGTCGGCGGCGTCGTGGTCAGGTTCAGGGCGGAATGCTCGGATCCCAGGGTCTCGACCAGGTGGTCGTTAACGATCTTGATGACCATCTGGCCCGGCGTGACCGAGCGCAGGACTTCCTGACCGATGGCTTTTTCGCGAACGCCTTCGACGAAATCCTTGACCACCGGCAGGGCGACGTCAGCTTCCAGCAACGCAATGCGGACCTCGCGCAGAGCCGCCGAAACGTCCTCTTCACTAAGGGCACCGCGGCGGCGAAGCTTGTCAAAGACATCGCCGAGGCGTTCCTGAAGGCTCTCAAACATACCGGTCCAATCCGATCGTCAGCAAAACCGCCCCTTGGGGCACGAAATCACGGTGGCAGCCAAAGGCGCCAATGGCCAAACGCAGTTCGCGCCAGTGCGCGATACTCGCGGACTGGCGGGGCTTCTCGAAGCCGGCAGATGGCCAAAGCTGTGATGGCGCGGAACATAAGCGCCGATTTCCGTCCCGTCAAGGCATAGACCGGATCATGTTTTGTCGACGCCACTCTGTGGTTTCGTCAAAAGAGGTGAATCCGCTCTAACTCGTTTAGTTTAGATCGGATTCACAAGCACGATAGGCCGCCTGTGGCGATTCCATCTAAACTTGATCTGATCTTGAAAACGGCTGGAATGCAGGCAGTGCATAGCTTCTCCATGGACTTATACCGGTCACTGGCCATATAACCCGGGTTATGGATCAGCTTTCCTTCATAAAAATGCACGGTGCGGGCAACGATTTTGTCGTACTCGATGGCCGCAGCACGCCGCTTCCGCTGAGCGTCGAGGAAGCGCGGACGCTGGCCGACCGCCATTTCGGCATTGGCTGCGACCAACTGATCGTCATGGAGCCGCCGACCAGCGAGGGCGCGGACCTCTTTATGCGTATCCGCAACCCCGACGGTGGCGAGGCGGAAGCCTGTGGCAACGCCACCCGTTGCGTCGCCTCGCTGGTCATGAATGAGACGGGCCGTGATCAGGTGGTTATACAGACCCTCGCCGGGCATCTCCCCGCCGAGACAGCGACAACGGGCGAAGTCACCGTCGACATGGGCCCCGCCAATCTGGGTTGGCAGGAAATCCCTCTGGCCGAAGAACGCGATACCCTTCATCTGGGCATCGGCGCAGGTCCGCTCCAGGATCCGGTAGGCGTCAATATGGGCAACCCCCATGCGGTCTTCTTCGTCGAGGATGCCGACGCCATCGATCTGGCCACACTTGGACCGCAGCTGGAGCATGATCCCCTTTTGCCCCAGCGCGCCAATATCTCCGTTATCTCCGTGACCGGTCCCGACCGCCTGCGCCAGCGGGTCTGGGAACGCGGCGCCGGAATTACCCTGGCCTGCGGGTCAGGTGCCTGCGCGGGCGCGGTCGCCGCCGCCCGGCGAGGTCTCACGGGACGCAGGGTCGAAACCACCATGGACGGCGGTGTCCTGACCCTGGAGTGGCGCGACGACGGCCATGTCCTCATGACCGGACCGGTGGCCACCAGCTTCCGGGGCAAGGTCGAACGGGCATCGCTGTCATGACCGACCCCAAGATCATCACCTTCGGCTGCCGCCTGAACAGCTACGAGTCCGAAGTCATGCGCGGCCACGCCAAGGCCGCGGGCATGACCGACGCCATCATCATCAACACCTGCGCCGTGACCGCCGAGGCGGAGCGCCAGGCCCGCCAGACCATCCGCCGCGCCCGCCGCGAAAACCCCAATGCCCAGGTGATCGTCACCGGCTGCGCCGCCCAGATCTCGCCGGAAGCTTACGCCGAGATGCCCGAGGTCGACCGGGTGCTGGGCAACGAGGAAAAGCTGAAGGCCGAGAGCTTCGGCCTGGATCAGACCGAGCGCGTGGTGGTCAACGACATCATGTCGGTCACCGAGACCGCCGCCCACCTGATCCATGGCTATGAGGAACGCACCCGCGCCTTCGTTCAGGTTCAGCAGGGCTGCAATCACCGCTGCACCTTCTGCATTATCCCCTTCGGCCGCGGCAACAACCGTTCGGTCCCGATCGGAGAGATCGTGAAGCAGGTCCGTGTTCTGGTCGAAAACGGTGTAGCCGAAGTCGTCTTCACGGGCGTGGATATCACCGACTACGGCAAGGATCTACCGGGCCAGCCGAGCCTGGGCCAGATGGCGCGCCGACTGCTCGCCCTGGTGCCCGAGCTTAAGCGTCTGCGCCTCTCCTCGGTCGATCCGGTTGAAGTTGACGAGGATATCCTGCGTTTGCTGGCGGAAGAAGAACGCCTCATGCCGCATCTCCATGTCTCCCTGCAGGCCGGGGACGATATGATCCTGAAGCGCATGAAGCGGCGGCATCTGCGGGCCGATGCGGTTGAATTCTGCGAACGCGCCCGCGTTCTCCGCCCGGATGTGGTCTTCGGCGCCGACATCATCGCGGGTTTCCCGACCGAGACCGACGAGATGTTCGCAAATTCCCTGCGCGCGGTCGATGACTGCGGCCTGACCTATCTGCACGTCTTTCCCTACTCGCCCCGTCCCGGCACACCAGCGGCCCGCATGCCCCAGGTGCCCGGCAAGCTGCGCAAGGAACGCGCAGCCCGGCTGCGGGCTCTGGGTGCCGAGCGCGAAGCAGCATTCCTGCGCAGCCGGATCGGCGGCAGGGCGCAGGTTCTGGTCGAGAAGGACGGCTTTGGCCGCAGCGAACACTACGCACCGGTCATCCTCCCCGCCGGGCATATCGGCGAGATCCTTCCAATTGAAATCAAAGGCTTGGACAAAGCCCAACTGATCGGGGCGCTTGCGGCGTGAGTGAAACTGAAGAAAAACCCGGCGGCTGGTTTTCCCGTCTGAAAGCCGGTCTTACCCGCTCCTCCTCCAAGCTCAGCGACGGCATCACCGGCATCTTTACCAAGCGCAAGCTGGACGATGCGGCGCTTGAGGAATTGGAAGATCTGCTGATCACCTCGGATCTTGGTGTGAGCACCGCAGCCAAGCTGACCGCCAATCTGGCCAAAACGCGCTTCAACAAGGATGTCGACCCCATCGAGGTCCGTGAAGCGCTCGCTGACGATATTGCTGCGATCCTGGAGCCGGTCGCCCATCCCCTGGCGGTCGACCCGGGGCACAAGCCGCATGTTGTCCTGGTGGTCGGCGTCAACGGCAGCGGCAAAACCACGACCATCGGCAAACTCGCGACCGATCTCACTCGGAAAGGCCATTCCGTCCTGCTCGCCGCGGGCGATACTTTCCGGGCGGCCGCTATCGATCAACTCAAGATCTGGGGCGAACGCACCGGCTGCGACGTGGTCGCCAAAGCCCCGGGAGCCGACTCCGCAGGCCTGGCCTTCGAAGCCATCGAAACAGCCCGTGCGCGGAACAAAGACCTGGTCCTGATCGATACGGCCGGGCGACTGCACAACAAATCCGACCTGATGGCGGAATTGGAAAAGATTCTGCGCGTCATCAAGAAGCTCGATCCGGACGCCCCGCACGACGTGTTGCTGGTGCTGGACGCCACCACCGGCCAGAACGCCATTTCACAGCTCGGCACCTTCAAGGACCTGGTCTCAGTGACCGGCCTGATCGTCACCAAGCTCGACGGCACGGCCCGCGGCGGCGTGCTACTGGCCCTGGCCGAGAAATTCAAGCTGCCGGTCCACGCCATCGGCGTCGGCGAGGGGGCGGAGGACATGCGGCCTTTCAAGGCCCGCGACTTCGCCCGTTCATTGATGGGTCTGGAGAGTTAGAGAAACCGGGTTAGGCGCGACAGCGTCAGCTACATCGCGCCGGTCTCCCCGGCCGGGTTGCCTCTGGGCGCGAAAGCCGTCATCCCACGCACCGCATAAAAGTCGTTCAGCGCCCAGTGGACTGATGGAAAAGCGATGTCGTCCCAGGGGATATCTGCCCAATCGAAGAGATCCAATTCCTGGGTTTCCGGCCCGGCTGAAACATCCGGCGTCACCAGGCGTGCCCGGTAAATTAGCTGAATCTGACTGATACGGGGTATCGAGTAGACACCCAGTAACTGATCGATCTTCAGTTTCGCCCGGGCCTCTTCCCAGGCCTCCCGGCAGGCGCCATCGACGGCGGACTCATGAATTTCAAGGTAGCCCGCGGGCAACGTCCAGTATCCGATCCGGGGGGCAATGGCCCGGCGGCACAGCAGGATCTTTTCACCCCAGGTCGCCACCGATCCGACGACGACCTTCGGGTTTTCATAGTCGACAAATCCGCAGTCCTGACATACTCGCCGCAAGCGGTCGTCGCCCTCAGGAATACGCTGTTCAAAGCTTTGCGCTTTAGGTCCGCCGGGTGTTTCCATCGAAACAATGTGGCGCAGACGGCGCAGGTCGGCAAGGGCCAGCGATCTGAAGCGGCAGTCACCGCAACTCGCCATTGCGAATACAGCCCTCAACAGACCCTTGAACAGAGACGACCAAAATCACGGGTAAGAAGAGTAGTGCGGCTCTTAGATGCGGATGTTCAGAAAACGGCCCCGCGCCACAGCCCGGCCGCTCTTGATGGCTTCCCGAACCGCTGTCATCAGATCCTTCGTGGACCAGCCGGTGAGTGTCGTCTTGCCGCTGGCAGCTTCAGAGGCACTTTGCTGCGCGGGTTTGGTTCTCGCTTTAGGGTCGGTTCGCGCTTCCGGCGCGCGGGCCGGCCGAACGCCCTCCAGCTCGCGCACGACAGGTTCAGCCAACCCGCGGATCTTTCCAGCGAGTACCGGGAGCACTCCTTTGGGATCGTTCGCAATCTTCATGAATTGATTTATGACGTGAAGCGGTTAAGCATTGATTAACTTTTCCGATCGCCAGACCCTAAATAGGGCTTAACTGGCGGGCCATGGCAAGCCCCATGCCAAGCCATTCCTGATGCGGGAGACATCTGAGGAAGAATACACTCATAAGTAAGCATTTTTCCGACAGGCCAAACAGCTGCGAAAATTCATTTCTGATCGTATAAAAATTAAACAAAAATTAGCGGGTCTCACATAATAATTTAATACCTCAAACTATAGTGCGACCGGTCCGTCTCTCGGCCAAAGGCCCTAAACCCTTGCGATAACACGAATGAACTGGACTCGAGCAGATGCTATGCATGAAGGATTTTCTTTGATGCGCTTCTACTCACTTAAAAGAGTCTTGAAGAAGCAAGATATAACGCTTCCTGGTTTACCTTTACTATCTTCCTGTCATAATTTATTACAGATTAGACGGATGTGGCCGAACGTATATTATTGTATCTCGGGAAGTCGTGCGGCTTCACAAGGTAAGTGGATGGGGAACACTTTCCGATGAACAGCCAGGATCGGAACCTGCAATTTCTGTTAGAGCTTGCGCTCGACAAGTCCGTGGAAGGGCGTGAGTCGCTTGCACAACGGATCGGCGAACTCTTCACGGCCCGCGAAGAGTGCCTGACCGAGCAGGAAACCGCCATCCTCGCCGATATTCTCGGAAAGCTGGTCAGCGACATTGAGATGTCCGTCCGGAAGTCCCTCGCCGAACGCCTCGCCGACTCTCCGCTCGCACCCCACGACCTCGTGGTCACGCTCGCCAACGATCAGATCGAAGTTGCCCGGCCGATTCTCATCAAGAGCGAGGTTCTGCGTGACCGGGAACTGATCGCTATTATCCGGCACCGTGGCCATCAGCATCAACTGGCCATCGCCATGCGGACGTCGATCGACGAAATCGTCTCGGATGCACTCGTGGAAACGGGCGAGACTGATGTCATCAAGCTTTTGCTTGAGAATCACAACGCCAAGATTTCCGAAGCGACGCTGTCCTATCTGACCGACCAGTCACAACGCGTGGACTCGTTCCACGAACCGCTCGTCAACCGGGAAGACCTGACGTCGCAGCTGGCGGCGCGGATGTACTGGTGGGTTTCAGCGGCCCTGCGCGAGCAAATCCTCAAGAGTTTCGACATCCAGCCAAGCCTGCTCGACGACAAGCTCGAACAGACCGTCCTCTCGATGATGGATGAGGACAAGAAGGCGGAAGACAAAGACACTTCTGCAGTGGCACTGGCGAAAGAGCTGGTCGAACACCGAGAAGTCACGCCCGAATTTTTGATTTCGGTGCTGCGCCGGGGCGAGATCCCACTGTTCGAAGCCCTGTTCGGCGAAGTCTCAGGCTTCAAGCCGCCAGGTCTGCAGCACGTGCTTTACCATCAAGGTGGCGAGGGACTTGCCATCCTCTGCAGGTCGCTCGGGTATCCCAAGCAGGCCTTCGCAACAATCTTTCTCCTGAGCCGGCGCGGACGTCCGGGCTCGGAGACCACCGATCCGCGGGAGCTTTCGCGGGCGGTTCAGATCTTTGACAAGGTGTCGCGGGAAAACGCGAGTCTGGTGGCCAACACCTGGCGGCGTAACCCGGAATACCGCGCGGCAATCGAACAGATCAGCAGCGCGTCAAACTCTCCCAAGCAACAGCAAGGAAGCATCCAGTGAACCTGCCACTGAAGAAGCTTCTCGAAGCTCATACGTCGGGACATGACGACAAGTCTGATCCGCGCGAAAAGCCTGACTCGCAAGAAGGACCGGGGGATTCAGACCAGGATCTCGCAGTTCTGCAGCGTGAAATGCTGGAGAATGGCGATCCGGTCGCTCTTTACGACCGGCACGGACAGGTTGTCTATACCAATCTGGCCTTCGACCGAATTGCAGATGCCTTCTCCGCCAACGCGCCGATCAATAGTTTCGGGAGCGATAAATCGCGCTCTCAAAACGACGAACTGAACGCGCTCAAATCCCTGGCGGGCAGCGTCATTAACGAATACGCCGTGCGCATCAATGGCCGCGTCGAGTATTACCGCGCGAAACACCGGGCCTTGAACAATGCCAATGGCGATTTCGTCGGCAGCGCATTGCTTCTCACCTCTCTGAGCGAGGTTAAGGCCCTGAACGCGGCGCTTTCACTGGCCAATGAACGCCTGGACGATACCACGCGCCTGGTCTCCGACTGGATCTGGGAAACCGACCGCAATCTGCAGATTGCCTATATCTCGCCGCAGGTTCAAAAGACTCTCGGGTTCCATCCCAGCGAACTTGTTGGGCACCCCCTCAGTGCTCTCCCCGTTACGCCCAGTGAAGAGCTGGAAGCCAGAACCTCACCGGATCATCGGCGGCCTTTCCGCGACGTGAACGTTCAGATCAAGGACCGCGCGGGAAACAGCCGAAACTTCCTCCTGAACGGCCTGCCGGTCTACGATCACCAGACCGGAAACTTCGCCGGTTTCCGGGGCAGCGCCAGCGACATCACGGAAACGCGGGTCCGCCAGCTTGCCTTGTTCGAAGCCAAGGAAGCCGCGGAACTGGCCAACCGGGTCAAATCCGAGTTCCTGGCGAACATGAGCCACGAACTCCGAACGCCGCTGAACGCAATCATCGGCTTCTCGGAGATGATGTCTTCGGAACTCCTGGGTCCGCTGGGGAACGAACAGTATCAGGGCTACTCGCACGATATTCTGGTCAGCGCGCAGCACCTGCTCGGGGTCATCAATGACATCCTCGACGTCGCGAAGATCGAGGCCGGCAAGCTTCATCTGACCGAGGAAGACGTCAATCCGCACGAGGTTCTGGGCACGGTAAAACGCCTGATGTCCGAACGTGCGGAGCGAGTCGGCATCCACCTGAAGGTCGAGGCGGACCCCGATCTGCCGCACGTCTGGGCCGATGCCCGCAAGCTGAAGCAGATCCTGATTAACCTGATGGCCAATTCGGTGAAATTCACGCCGGGCGGCGGTCGCATCGACATCAGTGCTTACGTGGAGCAAAACGGCGATTTTGTCTTCGCCGTGACAGACACGGGCATCGGGATTGCCAAAGAAGATATCGACAAGGCCCTTGCCCCCTTCACACAGATCGACAGCCAGCTCAGCCGGCAATTCGAGGGCACAGGCCTTGGTTTGCCGCTTGCCAAGGGCTTTACGGAGCTGCACGACGGCGAACTGAAACTGGTCAGCGAACCCGGCAAGGGCACGCAGGTCACCGTGCATCTGCCGGCAAAACGCGTCATCCCGAACTGAGTTCCCGGCACTGCCGTTTGATCAGGGCTTGTCGCGGCCCGGAATGAAGTTGCCCGCCAGTTCCGCACGAGGCAAACCGCCACGCATCCTCTCATGCAGCAAGAGCATGGGTGCCCCTCTTTTCTAGCGCGTGTCGCGTTCAATCAAACACATGTATTCTCGGGTGCTCAACGGCTTCCGCGCAAATCTTTTCAAAATCAGCCTCCTTTGTGCGGGCCATGCGATCGCCCTGCTGACCCCTGCAGGGTCGCGTCACAACATCCCTCAAGCGAGTCACAGAAGCTCCATGGCCGAAGATTTGACAACCCGTGACTTTGGCACGGCCCGGGCGGCTTTACGGGGCGGCGCGCGGGAGTCCTTCGGCGTTCCCATGCTCGTGCTTTGCGGCAGTTATCTTGGCTTCGGCGCCCTGGTTCGGGAGTCCGGTCTGGCGATCTGGCACGGCCTTTTCTCGACCCTTACGTCCTGGGCGCTGCCCGGTCAGGTCGCTCTGGTCGAGCTCTACTCGGTCGGTGCGCCGCTGCTGGTGATTGCCAGTGCCGTGGCCCTGACCAACGCGCGCCTGCTGCCCATGGCCATGACCCTGATGCCGACGATCCGCGGCGCCAATGTGCCGCGCTGGGTCTATTACGCCACGGCGCATGTGATCGCGGTGACCGGTTGGGCGGCGGCCATGCGGGTCTGCCCGACACTTCCGAGCGAGCAGCGCCTCGCCTACTTTGCCGGCTTCTCGGGGACGCTCTGGATCTCGACCCTGGGCGCGACCGCGATCGGCTTCGCGCTGGCCGACACTGTGCCCGCATATGTCACCCTGGGACTGGTGTTCCTAAATCCGATCTACTTCATGCTCGTCTTCGCATCGGACCTGCGCCAACGCAGCCGCATGCTGGCGCTGGTCTTCGGCACGGTCATCGGCCCGCCGCTTTATCTCTGGTCACCCGATTGGAGTCTAGTCGTTGCAGGCCTCGCTGCCGGAACGCTCGCTTATGGGATATCAGCGGCCCGCGAGGCCCGATCGTGACCGGGAATCTGAACGGAGTCATGGGTGAGTTCTGGTGGCCCTTCGCCGTCATCCTGACCGGTGCTGCCGCCACCTATGTCTGGCGGGCGCTCGGCATCGCGCTCTCCGGGCGGGTCGGCACGGACAGCCGGATTTTCGAATGGATCGCCTGCGTCGCCTATGCGTTGCTGGCCGCCCTGATCGCGCGTATGATTATCTTTCCGATCGGACCGCTGGCCGAGACCTATCTGGCGGACCGTCTCGGCGCCGCCGTCGGCGCGCTCGCCATTTATTTCCTCACGCGCAACAATCTGCTCGCCGGCGTGTCGGTCGGCACCGCGGCCCTGGTCGCCCTTACCTGGAGCCGCACGATCTTCTGAACTGGCCTGCCGGAGGCTGATTACGCGGCATCCTCCAGCGCCTGCACGCCGGGGAGGGTCTTGCCCTCGAGCCATTCCAGGAACGCGCCGCCCGCGGTCGAGATATAGGAAAAATCTTTATCGGCGCCAGCATGCGCAAGCGCCGCAACTGTATCGCCGCCGCCGGCCACGCTCAACAGCGAGCCCGACTTCGTCAGGGCTGCAGCAGCCTGAGCGACAGAGTTGGTTGCCGCATCGAAGGGCGGCATCTCGAAACACCCGAGCGGACCGTTCCAGACCAGCGTTTTACAGGCTGAAAGCCGCTGCGCCAAATCGGCGGCGGTCGCGGGGCCTGCATCCAGGATCATCGTGTCCTCGGGCACCTCGCGGACCGGAACGATTTCGTGAGCAGCGCCGGCGGCAAACTCTCTGGAGACAACAGCATCCGATGGCAACACGACGTCGCAACCCTCTGCTTCGGCGCTATCCAGAATTTGGCGCGCTGTCTCAGCCATCTCGTTCTCACAGAGCGATTTGCCGACCGCAACACCCTGGGCGTTCAAGAAGGTGTTCGCCATGCCGCCGCCGATGACCAGCAAATCGACCTTCTCCACCAGATTACCCAGAAGCTCGAGCTTACTGGAAATCTTCGCACCGCCGACCACCGCGGCAACAGGTCGCTTGGGACTGCCGAGCGCTGATTGCAGATGAAGCAGTTCTTCCTGCATCAGACGCCCCGCACCGGCGGGCAGCGCCCGCGCCAATCCTTCAACGGAGGCATGCGCCCGGTGAGCCGCAGAAAAAGCATCGCCGAGATAGACATCGCCCAGCTTGGCGAGCGCCGCGACAAAGGCCGGATCGTTAGCCTCTTCACCGGCATGAAAGCGCAGATTTTCGAGAAGGGCGACCTCGCCTGCCGCGAGTTTGGATGCCAGTTTCTCCGCTTCCGGTCCGATGCAATCTCCGGCAAAGGCAACGTCTTGTCCTAAGGCCGCAGAGAGTGGAGCGACCACCGGCTTTAAGGACATCTCAGGCACGACCTTGCCCTTCGGGCGTCCGAAGTGGGACAGCAACAGGACCTTCGCACCCGCCGCAACCAGGTCCTTGATGGTGGGCAGCGCGCGCCGGATGCGGGTGTCGTCGGTGACCTTTCCCTCCTGCATGGGCACATTGAAGTCCACACGCACCAGCACTGTCTTACCGGCGACATCGAGATCGTCCAAAGTCTTAAAACGGGCCATCGTCTCGCTTTCCATTGCGGGCCTGCATCAAAGAGAGTGCCCTGGAGAATGCACAAAAGAACAGCTCCCGTGATACACAGGAGCCGGTCTTTTTCGCAAGTCTTTCCATAGCTTTTCCGGCATAACTCCCCTGGAGAAAAATACGCCCCATCTGGAGCGGCGGCAAACGCGGTGAAGATATGGATAAAAATACTCTGGCTGGCATTCGCAGGGTTTTGCTGGCCTGCGCCCAAACCGGCACCCCCGTGACTTACCGCGACCTGGTCGCGCAGGCTCAGGTGCCGCCGCCGCACAGCATCCACAACACGACCCTGGCACTGGAGGGCCTGATCCGCGAAGACCATGCCGCGGGCAGACCCCTGCTTGCCGCCCTGGCAGTCAGCCGCGGCAACCCGGGCCTTCCGGGCCACGGCTTCTTCCACCTGCTCGCGGAACTGGGCCGCTATGACGGTCCGGAGCGCGGGCCCGAGGCGGCGGCGGCTTTTGATCGGGAACTCCGCGCTGCGATAGACTATTGGGGTCGACCGCAGGCTGACGCATAAAAGAAAGTCTGACGGGGGGAATCCCTTGAGTGTCTAACCCTCTACCCGCTTGCCCATGCTGATCCGCTCCTCAACGCCATAGCCGAGACCCTGGTAGAACGCGACCACGGCTGCGTTATCCGCCCGCACCTGCAGATTGATCTTCACACAGCCAAGCGCGGCCAGGCGGGCCTCCGCTTCCCGGATCAGTTTCGTCCCTAGACCCGAAGCGCGATGGCTTTCGCGCACCGCGACCGCGTAGATCCAACCTCTGTGTCCATCATACCCGGCCATGATCGAACCGGCGACATCGCCTTCATCGACGGCCAGCACAAGGAGTTCCGGCTGCGACTTGAGTTTGGCCGGAATCGCAAGCTCGGCTGCATTCCAGGGCGGATCGTCGGGAAAAGCCTCACGCCAGAGGCTTTTCACCCCGTCAAAATACTCATCCCGGTAAGTCACGATCTCCACGGCTTCGACCTCTTCTGTCCTGCCCCTAAAAGGTTTCCTGTCTCAAGCTTAAGCATCGAGCAGGTCCTGCGTCTCGACAACGGTGGCATATTCGCCGTCGAGGATCGACAAAGCCAGCGCATGCACGTCTTCCGCAGGCCAGGTTTTACCGTTTCGATCGGTCCTATCGGTCGACGCCACAGCCTCGGCAGGCAGCAAAACCTCGAACCCGAGGTTGCCGGCCATGCGCACAGTCGCCCCGACCGAGTTTTCCAGCAAGACGCCGGTGATCACGAGCCGTGAGATTCCAAACTGCCGCAGCCGCTCTTCAAGGTCAGTTCCAATGAAGGCCGAATTGGTGCGTTTTGCGATGATGGTTTCGCCTGCGAGCGGCGCAACCTCGGCCTTGAAGGCATTTCCCGCCTGACCCGGCCGGTAGGGCGAGTTCGCTTCCGTCGAATCATGCCGGATATGAAAGATCGGCAGTTTTCTCTCTCGCCAGTGGGACAACAAACGCGCGATGTTCGCTTCCGCTGACATCTGGCCACGACGTCCCCAGACCGGCGCATCGATCGCGTTTTGAACATCGATGACCAAAAGCGCGGTCGCATTGTCTTCAGACATAAATGAACTTTCCAACGATGAAAAAGCGGCGGTGGCGAAACTCTGATCGGCCGCAACAAGTTCCGTCAAGCAGGATCGGACGGAAAGTTCCGCGGCACGTCAGATCGGCAGCAGATTGTCTGACTTTACCTCCTGCATCACGGCGTAAGTATGGGTTTCGCGGATACCTGGCAGGGACAGGAGAACTTCAGACAAAAAGCGCCGATAAGCTGACATATGCTGAACACGCGCTTTGAGCAGATAGTCGGAACGCCCGGCAATCATGTGGCATTCCATCACCTCTGGCGCGCGGCAGACAGCGCTCTCAAAACTGTCAAAGATGTCGGCGGTGGTTCGCTCCAGCGCGACCTCCACGAAGACCAGCAATCCGCGCGAGACCTTGGCGGGATCGATCTTGGCGGAAAAGCCGGTGATGAGACCCTCCCGGGTCATGCGCTTGACCCGCTCACCGGTCGCGGTCGGCGACAAACCGACTCGGTCGGCGAGATCCAGATTCGTAATCCGCCCTTCCTTCTGAAGAATGTTGAGAATATGCCGGTCGAAACGATCCATGAGTTTTCCCTCCCTTGTTTCCCTGCCCGTCACGCCGCTCCGCATTTCGCAGGAAAGGCGTAAAGTCACTTCTTACAGTGCGTTAGAGGAGGATTGGCATCCGTGTTCCTTTGTATCGGGGCCGCTCCGCCTCTAGAGAAAATCTCCATCTCTTTGTTTTGATGTTGAGATTTTGTCATTTCTCTCAGCTTAAACCGGTAAAATAACTAAATATACGAAAAAATTAGCGTTTTTCTCTAGTAAACAGATCAATAACCATATTTTAACACATTGAAATCGCTGATATTTAGTTATCTTTCGTTCCAGGTAGAGTTGACCGTTAAGGCTGTAACTGGCCTGATGAGCAACCAAGGAGCGAAACCGGCCGGCGGATACACCTTTAGGCCGGAAAGCAATCAGGAGGGAAACCACTCAACAAGGAGGTATCATGTCGAACGTGTTCATCGTCGGGTACGACGGAACAAAGGACGGCAGGCGGGCTCTCGACTTCGCGCTTGAACGGGCGAAGTCGCAAAACGCCGAGGTCCATATTGTCTACGTATTGGAATGGTCACCCTACAGCTTCCTGACCCCAGAGGAGCTGGAACAACGCCACGCGCGGCGGAAAGAGGAAGTGGAACTTGCGTCCACCCAGATCATGTCGCCGCTTCTCAAGGAACTGGAGGGCGCCGGCATCAAGGTCGAAGGCGTCATTCGCTACGGCAAGATCCCCGAAGTCATCTGTGAAGTCGCAAAGAAAGCAGGCGCCATGCAGATCATTGTCGGCCGGAACGGGGGGTCGGACATTGCCGCACGCGTCTTCGGTTCGGTTCCCGGCACGCTGGTTCAGATCTCGCCGGTCCCTGTCACCGTTGTCCCTTGAGGGACAAAAGAAAGATAGGGCCAGGGACTCCACAGACGAGACACTTCCAATAAACGAAGAATTCTTTAGGAGAACATCATGGGGGATATTTTTAATTTCCGGCGCCTGCTACGGACGCCAAGCCTTGCGATCGCAGCGTTGATCACGCTTCTGCCCTCGATCGCGCGGGCGCAAGAAGAAGCCATGGGAATCGATGAAAAAATCAATGAACTGATCTCTCCGGTATCAAATGTAATCGTCAGCGTTATTTTTTATTCCGTGCCCTTGGGTGATACCGCCTTCCCGCTCATCGTCGGCTGGCTGGTCATCGCAGCAACGGTCTTCACTCTCTACTTCGGCTTTATCCAGTTCAGATACTTCGGTCATGCGATCTCACTGGTAAAGGGTGACTATTCCAACCCGGACGATGCGGGCGAGGTCAGTCATTTCCAGGCTCTTGCAACCGCGCTCTCAGGGACAGTGGGCCTCGGCAATATCGCCGGCGTGGCGGTCGCCGTTTCCATCGGCGGTGCCGGTGCGACCTTCTGGATGATCCTGGCCGGCCTGCTGGGCATGGCCTCCAAGTTCACCGAGTGCACTCTGGGTGTGAAATTCCGGAACGAGTACGGTGACGGCACCGTATCGGGCGGCCCGATGTACTATCTGGAAAAGGGTTTCGCCCTGAAAAACATGGCGGGCCTCGGAAAGGGTCTGGGTGTCTTCTTCGCGGTCTGCTGTATCGGCGGCGCCGTCGGCGGCGGCAATATGTTCCAGGCCAACCAGTCCTTCCAGCAGTTCGTCAATGTGACTGGCGGCGAAACCAGTTTCTTCGCCGACAAGGGCTGGCTCTTCGGCATCGTCATGGCCCTGATCGTCGGCGTCGTCATCATCGGCGGCATCAAGTCGATCGCACGGGTCACGGAGAAGGTCGTGCCTTTCATGGCCGTAATCTACGTCGGTGCTGCCCTGGTCATAATCGTGATGAACTATGACATGGTCGGTTGGGCTTTCGGCCAGATCTTCTCCGGTGCTTTCACTGGCGAGGGTGTTGCCGGCGGCGTTATCGGTGCCTTGATTCAAGGCTTTAAACGAGCGGCCTTCTCCAATGAAGCCGGCATCGGTTCTGCCTCCATCGCGCACTCCGCCGTGCGGACCAAAGAGCCGATCACCGAAGGTTTTGTCTCCCTGCTCGAGCCCTTCATCGATACGGTCGTGATCTGCACCATGACTGCTCTGGTGATCATCATCACCGGAAAACTTGGCAGCGACCTGACCGGGGTCGCCTTGACCTCGAGCGCCTTCGAAAGCGCCTTTGCCTGGTTCCCCTATGTCTTGGCAATCGCCGTGATTCTCTTTGCTTTCTCGACCATGATTTCCTGGTCCTACTACGGCCTCAAGGCCTGGACATATCTGGTGGGCGAAGACAAGAAGATGGAGCTCATCTTCAAGCTCGTCTTCTGCCTCTTCGTGGTTTTGGGGGCAAGCATGTCACTGGGTCCGGTGATCGACTTCTCAGACTCCATGATCTTCGCCATGGCGATTCCGAACATCATCGGCCTCTACGTGCTGATGCCGTTCGTGAAGGCGGAGCTGGAACAGTACACCGCCAAACTTGCCTCCGGCGAAATCCGGAAGTTCAAGCACACGTAGATCAAACACACTACGTGAGACAAGAAGGGGTGGCCCGCAAGGCCGCCCCTTTTTTTATTCCGCTAATTTCCGCAGGTGATTTCCGCGAAGCCGTCGCACTTGTACTGCGCGCAGATCCTGCTGTCACCGATCAGGAAGGTCGGAAAGATGCCGCCGATATTGTCATCTTTCTGCCAGGCGGTGGCGCGTTTGAAGCCCTTCAACTCGCACCACTTGCTCGCAGCCGCTTCCCCGCAACCGCCGTCAGCGCGCAGACAGTAGTTCAGCCGGTAAACGTCGTAGACAGGAAAGGTGAAGACCTCTTCTCCCGGACTTGCCGGGTCAGCGGGTGCAGGTGCGTCGGGTTGCTGCGGCGCTCCGGTCTGGGCCGTTTGGATCTGGGCCGTTTGGATCTGGGCCGTTTGCGTCTGGTTTGACTGGATCTGCTGCGGCTGGCTCTGCTGTGGTTGAGCTCGTGTCACCTCTGCCGCTGACCTTCGGGAGGGTGCGGGTTTCTCCCACGCAAACCTCACGTCCGGTGTAATCGCCTTACCGGCGTCAGCTGGAGATGCTTGGGAGGATGGGATCGGCTGCGGAGCAACTACGGGCGACGCCGTCACGGCTACTGTGGGAACCGCGGTCTTCTTACCGGCGGTTTCGTCCCCAACACTGACGGCCGACGCTTCAGGTTGAGGCGGGAGGGCCGTTATCGGCTCCAGCTTCGCTGTGGAGAGGCCGGTTTCTGCCTTGGGTTCGATCGCGGCTGCCTTCATCTGATCAAGGGCCGGCTGTACTGGCTGATCCTCAGGCGCCATCGGTTCCGACTTTGAGGCAAAAGTCGTCCCGCCAGTTATCGCCCCCGGACCTGTCGCCCCCGCGCCTGTCACCGAAGCGCTTTTCGTGGGGGCACTTTTCGTTGGAGTTTTGGCAGACTTCGAATCTCTTTCCAGATCTGGAGCGACGGCCTGGGCATAGGTTTCAGACGCGCCACCGGCAGCTTCGACGCGAAGCGACCGCACCCGGTCCCGGAAGAGATAGTCGGACAGCAACAGATCGCGCCGTGCGGAACCGGGAACCGGGGTTTTCCCGGCTAGGCTCGAGGCATCGGGCGCATCGAGGGTCACGGATTCGCCCTGGCAATTCTCACCCTCGAAAAGCACGGCGCGAAAAGCCCGGTCCTGCCTTTCGTAACGGCGGTCCAGGTCGGAGGGCTGCAACAATGCAATCCGGTCGCTCTTGAGCATATCCGACAGGCGGGCCGAGGCACCCCCTTCCGGCAATGCGGCTTTGGCGCCCCGCAGATTGACGCAGCCCGGGCTTTTCGGCGCGCGGTCGGCAGATTTGGCGAGTGAGCTCTCGAACTCCATGGGAACAAAACGCCGGTCGAAATTCAGAGACCGCAGAATGTTGCCGCAGCCTTTGCCGTAAGACCTGCGCCGCTTCATCAAAAGCGCGCCCGGCGGCGGACCCGCTGCGCGCAGGAAAACGATCGCCGAGGCGAATCCCTCGCCACCCGCATCGTCCACTTGATCAACGCCTGTTTTCCCGGACAGGGCCGGCAGAAAGTCGGCCGTCGCGCCGTGCCAGATCAAATCGGGATTCTCATCGCTGCCAAGGGTCGGCGCGCAGCTCTGGTCACGAGAGACGAAATACGCGCCGCGAAAGAGAACAACGCCCACGGACGCACCGGCCTTGAGTGAGCGCGCCTTAGAAATCTGAGCATTGTCGAGCCGTTCGAAGTAACCGTAAGACCTGCCCGGTTCCAACGCCAGGCTGCGCTCGGCTCCGGTGAAATCCAGACCGTCGAATACCCGCACCTCCAGCGGAGCCGGATCATTCCGCTCAGGCTCTTGCGCGAAAGAAGAAAACGGCATCAGAACCGCGAAGACAGCCGTGGAGACCACGAACCTGCGGAGACTTTCCGCAACCACCCGATCCCGCTTGTTCAGAAGCCTGGACATCATTCTGGAAAACCCGATCGCTAAGCCTCGCTCGAGTCTAGTCTATAGCGGGACTATTTGGAATCCCCCCGCAACCCAGATTGGAAAAAGCCCCCACCACAGGAAAACCCTGAGATATCAAACCGAACGCTGCACGTAGTCGCTGACGTCACGCTGCATGCGCTGGTAATCCCCTTCAAAATGCGGGCTTGAAATCACGAAATCCGCGCTCGAGCGGTTGCAGGCAAAAATAACGTTGTAGAGCGTCGAAAGCCGGGTCAGCGCTTTGACATCGACGTCATGCGGGAGCGAGGTCATGGGATCCATGAAGAAGAGCAGGACGTCCAGCTTGTCCTCCGCGATCATCGCGCCGAGTTGCTGGTCGCCGCCGAGCGGGCCGCTCTTGAGCAGCGTGATTTCCAACGACGGGCAGCGTTCGGTGATGATTCTGCCGGTCGTCCCCGTCGCCCAGAGCCTGTGCGGCCGTAACGCGGCTTCATTCGAAGCCACCCAGGAGACGAGCTCAGCCTTGGTCTGATCGTGGGCGACCAGGGCGATGTTTTTGGCTTTGATTGCGATGGTTCCGCTCCTTCGAAGCGCTGCAGGATAAGGTCTGCACCCGGGAGAATCAGGCGCGGGGCTCCGGCATGTCGATGGCGCCGCCGGCATCTTTCCAAGCCGTAAAACCGCCGTCGATATGCGCCACCGGCTCCAGCCCCATGCGCTGAACGGTCTGTGTGGCGAGCGCGGAGCGCCAGCCCATGGCACAGAAAAAGACCAGTTTCTTGCCGGCTCCGAAATCCGGATCGAAGTACTTGCTGTCCGGATCGACCCAGAATTCCAGCATGCCGCGCGGACAGTGTTTGGCGCCGGGCACTTTACCTTCTCGGCGCAGTTCGCGCACATCGCGCAGGTCGACGAAGAGAACGTCAGGATCGTTCTTCGCGGCCAGGGCCTGATCGATCGAGAGCGTTTCGATCTCCTTCTCCGCATCGGCGACCATCTGCGCCACACCGATCTTCAGCGCCATGGGTTCTTTCCTGTCGATTCTTCGTTGCGGGGTCAGCTTTAAGCGCAAGCTATAGCACGAGAAAAGAGACTCTGTCCCCAACCGCCTTCGGCGCGGACCTAGCGCCCGAAAAGATGGAGCGCCACCTGCCGCTGATGGGGCGCGCGCCGGTGCTCGAAAAGATAAATCCCCTGCCAGGTACCCAGCAGCAAACCCCCGCCCTGAACCGGTATCGAGAGCTGCGTCTGGGTCAAAGCCGCGCGGATGTGGGCGGGCATGTCATCCGGCCCTTCGGCGGTATGGCGGTAGAGCGCCGGATCTTCGGCCACCAGACGGCTGAAGAAAGTCTCCAGATCCCGCTGCACATCAGGGTCGGCGTTTTCCTGAATCGTGAGGGACGCTGAGGTGTGGCGGCAAAAAAGGGTCAGGAGTCCGTCCCGGACACCCGTCTCGTCGAGCCAGCCGCAGACTCTCTCCGTGATATCGGTCAGGCCCTGGCCCGCGGTCGGGATCGTGACTGTCGTTTGCGATTGTTCCATGAGATAAAACTACAGCGTGGGGACATAATCTGTCGATGAATCAAGAGGCTTACATGACATCTCCTCCTCAAGAGCCTGCATCCGAGCGCCCTCCGGAAGCGGGCGAACCGCGCCGCCTGCGCTGGGCGCGCGAGCTGCAGGCTCTGGCGCAAACCGGGCTGACCTATGCGACGGACCCCTACGACATCGAGCGCTATCATGCCGCCCGCGCGCTTGCCGTGGAGATGCTGGCCGCGACCGGCGCGGCGGAAGAGACTGTAATCGCAGGACTTTTTAAGGGCGAGACCGGCTACGCAACACCGAAGGTCGATGTCCGGGGCGCGGTTTTCCAGGGCTGTGAAGGCGGTGCGGAGCAGATCCTGCTGGTCCGGGAGGTCACCGACGGCAAGTGGGCGCTGCCCGGCGGCTGGGCCGACGTCAATGCCTCGCCGCGGGAAAACGTCGAGCGGGAGATCTTCGAGGAGTCCGGGTTTGAGGCGAAAGTCACCAAGCTGGCCGCCGTTTACGACCGGCTCAAACACCCGCACAGCCCGCCTCATCCCTTTCATATCTATAAGATGTTTTTCATCTGTACCCTGACCGGCGGCAGCGCAAAGACCAGTGTCGAGACCAGTGAAATTGGCTTCTTCGGCGAGGACGACCTGCCCGAACTCTCCCAGGGCCGGGTCCTGGAAAGCCAGATCCGGCGCATGTTCGTGCACCAGCGGGACAGCAGCCTGCCGGCCGACTTCGATTGAGCGGTTGGGACGGCAGGTTGGGAATCCTGAGCGTTAAAAAGTCCCCTTTCTCCCCCCATTTAAAAACGACATGACATACAAATGTCACAGCTTTCGCATTCGCGGGATCCGAGGGAGCACGGCGGACCAAATTCTTCACCTGACAAGAATCAGGATCGCTCCGCCCACCGCCGCGTGACCGATCCAGATGCGCCCGCCTCCGACAGGCCGGACAGTTTCCAGACCGGCGATGGATTCGCTGAACCCGGGCGGGCCGACCCTTAACTGACCGATCTCAGAGTCGCCGCTCGTGACTGGCCGGTCTCAGACTCGTCGACTTTTTCCGGCCGGCCGCTCACGGGTTGCCGCTCACAGGCTGGCCTGCTGCTCCGCCTCCCATTCCTTGAGTTTTCCCTGGGAGGCCTGGACACAGGATTTCGCCTTGTCGCGGAACACCAGCCGGCAGGTAGTGGTCAGCTCCTGCGCCGCCTCGCGCTGGTTGCTGCGCAGCAGGGCATCGATGCGGAAGGGATAGAGTCCCGGCGGCTCCTTGAAACGGGTCCAGGCTTCGTCGATCAGGGCATCCGCCGCCTTGATCTTGCCGCTGTCCCGGTAGAGCCGGATCGTGTCCCGGTAGACCTCGAAGGAGGGCTCGGGTCCCTTGAGCGCGTATTCCAGATTGAGCCGCTGCTTGGTCGTCTCCCCCTGAAGCTTGCGGAGCAGGGCGAAATTCAGCCGCGGCAGGGCCAGGCTGCCGCCCCGGCCCTTGATGGCGGCAAAGGCCTTTTGCTGCGCGCCCTTGTAGTCTTCGACATCAATGTAGTTCCGGGTCTCCCAGCTGGCACGGTAAATGGTCAGAAGCTCGTCCACGGAGGGCTGGGCCAGAAATTTCGCCCAACCGGACCGGATTGCCTCGCGCTCGTCGAACTCGTCTTCCTTATCCTCGTAGTGCTCATCGATATAGTCGACCAGGGAATCCAAGCGCTCCTGGGTCTCGGGGTGGCGTTCTTCGAGATCCGTGGTCAGGGCATCGAACTCCAGACGCGCCTTTTCGACGAAGTTCATGAAGGCCTGCCCGATGTCGCGCGTGCTCTCCGCCCGGGCGTCCAGGTCGGCCCGCCGCGCGGCGAAGGGATCCGTCTCCACCCCCTCGAAATACTTCAGCAGGCGCTCCAGGAAGACCGGCGCCTCGTAGACGTCGTAACCGGCGCGCGCCACCAGGTCGAAGGCGAGCAGATCCGCCTCGATCTCCTGATCCCGCGACCAGCTCGGCGTGAGAGCCGTCTCGGTCAGGAACAAAGTCGCCTGTGCCGCGAACCAGGTGATCAGCTGAACCTTCTGCATCTCGGCCTGATTGTTCGCGTCCAGGAAGCCGTAAGCGGCGCCGAGTTCCACCGCCGATGCCAGGCCGACCTCGGCCACGTTGGCCAGCTTCTCGTTGGTGCTGGCCAGCCACTCCGCATTGTGGTGGTTCAGGAGCACGTGCGAGATTTCATGGGCAACCACGAAAGCCAGCTCGTCCTCGCTGCCCACATCAGCGATGATCGCAATCGGGATGCCGATCACGCCGTCATGCATGGCGCTGGCATCGCCGAGACCGCGCGCGCCGGTCACGACGAAGCGGATCGGGACGTTGGTCACCGGCTGCACGGCCAGAACCCGGGCCGCGATCTGATTGAGCTTGGCTTCGATCCGCGCTTCCGGCACCACGCCCGGACGGGCCAGGCGGAAGTGGGTCATGCCGTCGGTCAGCAGATTGACGTCCTGCGGTTTGTAGGCCGCGCCGGTCTCTTCCTGCTTCGGCTCTTTGACCCCGCTGTAGCCGTCTTCGTCCTTACCGAAGGCGGTGCTGGAGACGTTACGTTGCGGCGTCGCCTTGCTTTCGCGTTCCAGGATCGACATGCGCCAGGGACCGGGCTCCAGCTCGTCGATCAGCACCCCGTCTTCGCCGGGCGCGCCGTCGACCTGCCGGTCGAGCCACTTAAAGACATCGGACTTGGCGGGCGGGATCAAACCCGCCGTGAGAATCCCAAAGACCCCGAGGGCGATCACCGCGCGGATTGCAACGGATCGCCGTTCCCCAAAGCAAGCGCGCCTCATTGACAGGACGCGCCCGATCCGCGCGAGACCGCATTCCCGGCCGCCTCCTGCGCAAAGCCCGCGACCACGGGACAGGGCGGCAGGGCGGTCGTCACATTACTGGTCTTGGCGTTCTTGCGTTTAATCCAGACGGTTTGATCTTTGATTTTGAAAGCATAGCGGCTGTTTGTGGCGGCGAGAATCTTGTGATCCCCACCTAACGCGCGCAACTCCTTCGCCGAAAGCCGTTTCCAGACAGTCTTGCTCTTCGAATCCGTGTAGAGCTTAATCTTCGAACCGCTGAACCCGGTAATCACAGGCTCGCCCTGGCCGTAGGCCAGCGGTACAGCCGACACCAAACTCAAAAAAACTGCAAAAACGATTGCCTGTACGCCTCCACTGTACCTGTTTCCCATAGCTTCCCCTTTTCTACAGCAGGTCTGTTTTTTGGTTTTTGGCCGATACCGCATTGCGCTCGGACGCGCACTTACGATTCATGATAGCACAGATATTTGTTTTACAACCTATAATTATAGCACCTTGCTTCCTGCCTCTTCCGGCTTGCCGCGGCCCCAACCGCCCAGCCCCAACCAGAGCGGCGGCATCAGCCGCCAGAGTCGCGGCAGAGACCGCACACCGATCAAGCTGAGCAGACCGATGAAATTGAGGGCGACCCCCGGGAACAGCAATGTGGTGACGAAAATCAGCTCTACGACGATGGCCGCAGCCAGCAAGGGCAGCAGGAGAAACCCTCCAAGCCAGATGCCATAGAAGCGGAAGGCCGCCGCGCGGGTCCGTGCCATCCCACCCGCGCGTTCAACCCGCAGCAGCAGGATCAGCCCGTATTCCCAAATGGGCACCACGGCGATAAAGCCCACGAGCATGAGAAGCAGACTCGCGGGTAAGCCCAGGATCTCGGTCTTTTGCAGCAGCCTCTCGGACCCGCGGTAAGTCAGAAGGTTGTCGATTGCCATGGCATGAAAATAGGCGCCGTTCAGCGGCCAGTGCGCCGGCGGCCTGAAGCTGTCGCTGAGACCGGTCAGATTCTGCGCGTAGACGACGATCGCGCCCTGCAGATCCTCGAAACTTGCGCCATCGTTGAGGATTTCGGCGGCCCTGTAGCTTTTGAATGGCGGGCAGATCTGGCGCAGAGGCGAGACGAACTCGAAGAGGGGATCCTTATCGTAGTCCTTGATCAGCAACCAGAGCCGTTTCCACCAGGACCCGGGAAGTTCCCGGCAGGCATAGCGCCCGTTTCGCGGCACCAGCTCCCCGTCCGCCAACGCCATGGTGAAACTGCGCGTCGACCAGTGCAGGTCGATCACGTCCACCGCGGAGTCTCGAAGTTTCTCTTCCGGACAGAGTGCCGCCGCGTACCCGACGGGCGCCAGGTTTCTGACGGCGTCAAATACAGCGCAGGCCGCACTGGGGAGCGGCCGGGCGAAGATCTCATTGCTTGCTCCCCGGGTCAGGGGCTTTTGCTCAGACCGGTCCGGTTCATTGGAAACATCCTGTTCCCGCCCCGAACGTAACTCATTGGCAGCGGGCTCATTGGCGTTTAACACATTGTCGTCTGAGTCTGCGCTCTCTGCTTTTTGGGTCGTGTTTTCGCTGAATGTGATCAGGTTGGAAGCCTTGTCGACATCCCGCAAACAGCGTTGTCCCCTGGGTTGATGGTTCCACAGAGGGTAACGCGCCCCCTGCCGGTGGAAGCGTCCGCCCGGCACGTCGACCGCGAAGGTGCCCGCGCGGTCCGGCCCATCCTTCGGCACGTCCTCGGGCAGAAAGAAAGGCAGAAAGCAGGGTTTCGCCGCAAAGAACAACGGGATCCGCCAGTCGTTGCGGTAGGCGGCGATGGTCTCACCGAGGTAGGCCGACGCGCCACGGAAAAAGCGCTGTGAGTCTCTTTTCTCCTTTGCGCTCTCTCCTGCCGTGTCGAGCACGGCATCTAATGCCTCGGATTCGTCCTCCCACTCGTCGCCCTCCAGACTCCGGTCGTCGATGAAAGCGATATCGACAAAGACGGCCGCGGGCTGCCGGTCGCTCAGCCGTTCCAGCACCCAGGCGTGAAAGTCGTAACTGACCGGCCAGCTCTCCTCGAAGAGCGTGAGGTCTTCTTCCAGAACCTCGACCACGACCACCTTGGGCGGGTCCGACCCGGGGCCGGGGTATTGGCGCTCCCGCTCTTTCTCGTAGTTCGCGGCACGATAAACCTGCTGATAGAGCGCATTGGAGTAACTGTCCGCCGCGCTCAGCGCCCCGAGAGGGTCGATCTGGCCCGCCATGAGATAAAAGAAAATCGCCACGCAGGTGGCCACGGCAATCCTCAGGGGTTTGACTTTCAGGCCGATCTTGCCGGCGGCGGCCTCTTCTTCGGGGGGCGGCCCATACCAGATTCTGACCCGCGTGACGCTGCGCAGGGTCAGGCTGACCAGCGTCGCCTGCCCACGGGCTCCCAGGCTGCCCTTTTCCAGCTCGACCTCATCCCGCGCGACCCAGACCTCGCGGCCATCCAGATCGAAGGCAATCCGGTCGGAATCCAAATCGAAGCGGCAAAAGGGACGGGTAATGCGGTAGGGCGGCGAGAGACTGCTGCGCGGCAGAAAGGACTGGGTCTCGCCCGGCCTCCTGTCTTGAGAGTCGTTCTGGGGGGGCGCATGGTCCGGTCCGCGCGCAGCGCCTGGCCCGTGATAGAGGGTTACGAAGGCTTGCTTAAATCCAACGATCCGCCCGCAGTTGCGCGCAGACGGGACCCCATCGGAGGCGATCAAGCCAGCCTCACGCACGCCAGCCACCCCCTGCGTGCGGCACCTCACTGCAGAACGCAAAGATCCCTGCCCGGCCCAAAGACCGCTCAGCCTTCCCCACCACGACCCAGCCTCCCCCAAAGAGCTCATCAATCGCTCAGGTAGCGTAGGACAGCCTATTTCTCCCGGCAAGCAGGAATAACAATCCGCGGAGGAATCATGGTGTTAGAGCGGCTGTACCTTCACCGGAAACCGCTTTCGCGTTTGCGTCTGAGCGAATCTTCCGGCTGTCCGGTCCCAGAGGGTTCAGGGTCCGGAGAATCTGAAGCCCGGAGAATTTTCATCCCTTCGAAGACACACGTCCGAAGCACTCATCCCATTCAATTCAATGACACCTCGGAAAAACGGATGAAAATTCCAAGTCAAAACGCATTTCCCAAAGACAAAGCTGGTTTTTTAACGGAGCAGGCAAAAGGCAAGTGGAGAGGTCCTAACAACAACCTCTCGCCGTTAAACCTCTTTTAGTCTCCACCGCCTATCATTGCGTTCAAGTTTTGAGAAACACACTCGCATTAATTGTTTCTCCATGCAGCAATATTCTACCAAAACGCTCCAACTGTACGAATAAACCGGGTGACGAGATGTACAAGAACCTATCCATACGCTGGAAGATGATGCTCCTGGTGGCGATCAGCGCGATCATTCTGGCCTCGGTCAGCCTCTATGCGACTTTTCAGCTTGCCGCCATGGGCACCGAGCTGGAAGAGATCGCCGAGAACGACCTTCCGCTGTCGAACATGATCACCAAGATCACCATCCATCAGCTGGAACAGGCGATCCAGTTCGAACGCACGCTGCGCTTCGGCGAGGAGATGGCAAACTACCCAGATGCCAAAGAACACTTCGATCATTCGAACAAACGCTTCCACGAGCTTGCAGAACTGGTGGATAGCGAAATCCTCGAGGCCGAGGCGATGGTCGAAAACTCGACCGGCCAACTGACCGGCGGCGCGGCGAAACGAGAGTTCGAGAAGGTCATGGGCGTGCTCAAGGAGCTGGAGATCGAACACAAGAACTACGATCTCCATGCCGATGAAGTCATCGATCTGTTAAAGGCCGGCAGTCTCGAGGAGGCCCGGACCAAGGTGATCGAGGTCGAGGCGGAGGAAGACAGATTCAATCACAAGCTCGAAGAGCTGCTGTTGGAGATCGGGAAGTTCACCGAAGAGTCGGCGAAGCTTGCCGAGAAACATGAGAAGGCCGCCGAACGCGACCTCTGGATCGCCATGGGTCTGGGCATTGTGATCCTGGTCGTTGGCGGCCTGCTGATGGTCGAACAGATCCTGCGGCCCCTGCTGCGCTCGGTCGACGCGGTCGACGCGCTGGCCGAGGGCGATACCACGGTCGAACTGACTGCCGACTCTAAAGACGAGCTGGGCCGCCTGGCCACCTCGGTCGAGGCTTTGCGCCAAGCCCTGATAAAGCTCAACGAGATGCAAGCTGCGGAAGCCAGGCGCGAGATGGAATCCAAGGCCCAGATCAAGAAGGAGATGCTGGCCATGTCAGACGCCCTGGATCAGCACGTCCAGGTCGCGGTCGGCGCCATCCGGGAAAAAGCCAACTCCATGGACGGTCTGATCGATCAGATGAGCCAGGCCGCGCAACAGGTCAGCGCGCAGAGTACCTCGGTCACGGCCTCGGCGGAAAGCGCCACCGGCAACGTGCAAACCGTCGCCTCCGCCGCGGAAGAGATGTCCGGCAACATCAACGAGATCAGCCGCCAAATCGACCGCTCGACAGCCATCACCGCGCAAGCGGTCGAGGTGGCCGGCACGACCACGCAGAAAGTCCAGAGCCTGACTGAGGCCGCAAAGCAGATCGAAGAGATCGTGACCCTGATCAACGAAATCGCCGACCAGACGAACCTGCTGGCTCTCAACGCAACCATTGAAGCAGCCCGGGCGGGTGATGCGGGTAAGGGATTTGCGGTCGTCGCCTCCGAAGTCAAGAACCTGGCCACCCAGACCGCAAACGCCACGGAGCAGATCCAGCAGCAGATCGGCGCGATCCAGGGGGCCACGGGTGAAGCCGCAACGGCGATTGAGAAGATCGGGGAAACGGTCAACGAGATTAGCGAAATCACCAATGGCATCTCCGACTCCATGAAGGAACAGTCGGCGGCGACAACGGAAATTGCCCGCAGCGTCCAAGAAGCGGCAACAGGCACCCAGGAAGTGTCCGGCAGCATGCAGGAGGCAGCGGCCGCGTCGCAGCAATCCGAAAAAGTCGCCACCCAGGTCAGCTGCGACGCCAAGGAAGTGATTGGCGCCGTCAATGCCCTGCAGAGTCAGATCACCGAAATTCTGCGCGAATCCAAGGCGGGCGACCGGCGCGTCCACCAGCGAGTGAAGCACCAGCAGGCATCGCAAGTTCAGGTCAAAGGCCAGTGGCGGGACTGCACCATCCAGGACATCTCCGCCGGCGGCGCCGAGATCTCGGCCTTGGACGGCACCGATCAGGGCGACTCGGTCAAGCTGAAGGTTCCTGGCTTCGGCGAGGTCGAAGGCCGGATCATCCGCGCCACCGATAAATCCCGCGGCATCACCTTCAATCTGGACGAAGAGACACGCAGCGCGCTGGACCGGCATCTGGTGGGGGCACAGAAGGAAGAAGCGGCGTAGTGGCGCATTGCTGAGCCTGTTCAAACAGAGCTACAGAGTTGGAACCCTGGTTTACATCGGGGGGCGGCCATTTCTAAAGAAATGGCGCGGCTGTTCGAACAACGTTCGAACATTAGATTAAGCAAGAGGGCGACCATTCCTGAAGGAATGGTGCGCCCGGCAGGATTCGAACCTGCGACCCCAGGATTAGGAATCCTGTGCTCTATCCAACTGAGCTACGGGCGCTGAGAGCCGAAAAGGACTCTGGAAAGCGACGGCGCCCGTTATACACAGGGCGCCGGGTTTTGCCTACCGGGTTTCGTAAAGTCTGCCGGTCCCGCGACTGCGCGGCTCAGAAAAGCTTTTCGAGCGGCAGGTGGTAGTAGATGGTGGCGATTTCGGTGCCCGGGTTGCTGTCGCCGATGCCCGCGTTGGAGATGTGGCTGACCGCGAGGCCGATGCGTGAGCGGTCTTCGAAGCGGTAAGCCAGCTCGATCTGAGAGCGGAATTCCAGCGCACTGTCCAGGTCGAGGCCGCTGCCTTCCTCGAAGAAGCCCACGCCGAAATTCGGGGTCAGGACCACGTTCTTGCCGAAATAGATATCGACCAGGATCCCGGCGCCGCCCCAGATGCCGCCTTCGCTGGTGGCCTCGACCCCGGCCCAGGGTTTGAAGATCCAGAGCTTTTCGTCGTGCCGGTACTCCAGGCGGAAATCCGCCGCGTCGTCGGCATCATCATCCTTAATGGCGCGCAGGGCATCGAAATAACCGACACCGAACGAGATCAGCGCGGAGTCGTCTTCCCCGGCATAGGCCGGCGAGAGCGATCCACTGCTGAATGAAAATGAAAAAGCCGTCGCAGAAAATACGACGGCCGCAAAGAAACGGCGCCGAAATGACACGGTAAATTCCCCCCCCCAGTTCTCAACCCGACCCGGAACCCGGTTTCTCCCGACGAACCCGCGTTTTGGATTCAACAAAAAACCGGCCGGTTACATCCATAGAATTGAAGCAAAACCGGCAGAACACCAGACTTGCTCCGGGTGATCCGGCAATCGGCGGGACTCTCCGCCGAAACATCACCCTTAAAAGCGCAATCCAGTCTGAGCGTACAACCCAGAAGATGAATCACGCGCTAAGATAACCCCATTTTAGAAAATTTGTAAACACTTGCAATGACTTGACGCTTCCCGCTGGATTTGTACAGGCCGGTCGTCAATCAGATCCGGCGGCCTTTGGCCCCGAAACCCGGAAGGGATTGCCCTCGGGGTCCCTGCCGCCGGTGACGGAAAGGTCATGAACCGGATGCGGTTTGATATCCCCCAGGCGCAGGACCCGGCGTCGAATTCGATCCAGCCTTCGCGTTCCTCACTAGAGCATGTTCCGATCTTACGGAATCACTTGACCGGAAGACCCAGCTTTTCGCGGTAAAAGGCTGCTTCCTTCTCCATATCGGAAACAAAAAGCACGATGCGCTGCAGGTCCAGGGTCATAAGAGGCGCTCTCCGGTCGCGGACTTAAGTCAGAGTTTTGAAACGCTCCGTCGCCGCGATCAGCGCTTTGCAGATGCCCGGCTCCATGGCCGAGTGTCCGGCATCCGGGACCACGATGTAATCGGCCTCCGGCCAGGCCTGATGCAGCTCGTAGGCGGTGACGATGGGGCAGACCACATCGTAGCGTCCCTGCACGATCACCGCGGGAATATCCCGGATGCGGTCCAGGTTATCGAGCAAGGCGTCCTGGGGCAGGAAGATCGAATTGACGAAATAATGAGCCTCGATCCGGGCCAGGTTCAAGGCCATGGCATCCTCGCCGAAGGGCGACAGCTTGCCGGGGTTGGGCAGCAGGGTCGAGCAGCAGCCCTCGAAGGTGCTCCAGACCCGCGCGGCGGGCAGATGGACCGCCGGATCCGGATCGATCAGACGCCGGTGATAACTGGCCAGCAGATCGCCGCGCTCCTCGGCAGGCAGAAAGTTCGAGAAGCGCGTCCACTCCTCGGGAAAGATCATCCGCATCCCGTTCAGGAACCACTCGATCTCCGAAGGGCGGCCGAGAAAAATGCCGCGCAGGATAAGACCGCGGACGGCCTGCGGGTGGGCCTGGGCGTAGGCCAAAGCAAGGGTGCTGCCCCAGGAGCCGCCGAAAACCACCCAGCGCTCGATCCCCAGTTCGGCGCGCAGGGCCTCCAGATCGGCAATCAGATGCCGGGTGCTGTTGTCCCGCAGTTCGCCCTGAGGCCGCGAGCGTCCGGCGCCGCGTTGATCGAACACAACGATGCGGTAGTCGCCGGGATCGAAAAAGCGGCGGTGATCCGGCGCCGCTCCGGCACCCGGTCCGCCGTGCAGGAACACGACGGGTGTGCCGTTGGGATTTCCGCAGGTTTCCCAGTAAAGCTCGTGCAGGCCATCCACCGCCAGGTAGCCGCTCTCGCGCGCGGCGATGGAAGGAAAAAGTCCGCTCATCCGGCCCGGACTATCCGCTGTCGACATCATCTTCCCGTTCAAGCCTCTCTAACCGTCACGTTTCGCGCGCAAAGCGGCGCCCGCTCCTGCTGGTCATGCCTCCTGACAAACCGGCTCTTGAGATACGAACATCTGATATAGGGCCTTTGGCGCAGTTTCGCCCGGATTCAATCATGAAACCCTGTGCAGGGGTGAGGCGTTACTCTATCGCGTCGCCGCCCGCGGTCAAAGCCGGAGAGGATGGAAGCGGCTGGCCGCCCAGGTTTTTTAGCCCCGGATTTTAACCCAGGATTTTTGCCCCGTAACCGGATTCATACTCTAAGCTGCCGCCATGTCGCTACCCGATCTGAAAGCTCCACGCAGTTGGGCCATTGTCCTGGGCCTTTGCCTTGCCCTGAAGGCAATGCCGGGTGTCGCGGCAGAGGCCACGGAAGCCGGATCGCCAGGCGGGACCGAAGGGCTGCGCGGGCTTGAGACCGGCGGGACCGTCACCGTGGCAAAGGTCCTTGACGGCGGCAGACTGCGGCTGGATGACGGCAGAATTCTGCGCCTGGCAGGCATCCAGGCACCGCCAACTCCGCCCTGGTACGAAAACCCGTCCCCCTGGCCGCCCGCCGCGAGGGCCAGGGATCTGCTCGGCGCGCTGACCCGGGGTCAGGAGCTGCGGCTGGCCTACGACAGGCGGCGCAGTGACCGTCATGGCCGGCTTCTGGCCCATGTGACCGACGGCCAGGGCCGCTGGCTGCAGGGTGAACTGCTGCGCCGGGGCTGGGCGCGGGTGCAGGCTTTTCCCGACAATCGGTCGGTTCTGGCGGAGATGCTGAAGCTGGAGCGCGAAGCCCGGGACGCGAAGCGCGGGCTCTGGGCGCATGCAGCCTACGCCGTGCGGCGCCACGACAATGCCGAAAAGGACCTGGGCCAATTCCATCTGGTGGAGGGAGAGGTCTTGGAGGTGGCGGTCGTCCGCGGACGGGCTTATCTTAACTTCGGCGAGGACTGGCGCAGCGATTTCACCCTGGTGATCGGGCCCGCCGAGCGCCGCCGCTTCGAAGCCGAGGGTTTCGATCCGGCGATTTATGAGGGACGCCGCGTGCGGGCGCGCGGCTGGTTGGAATTTCGTAACGGTGTGACGATTAATATCACGCACCCGGAACAGATTGAGGTACTCGACTGATGATCTTCTCCCGCCCGCGCGCTGGGTTTGCGCGCATTCTGACGGCCTCGGCGCTTCTGGCCTCTCTGGTCTTTCTGAGCGGCTGCGAAACCTCACCCGCGACCGGGGAGTCCTTCTTTACCGGCGGCCTGACCAAGGACAAGGAAGCCTCGCTCGGCGCGCAGGAGCACGAGAAGATCCTGCAGCAGTTCGGCGGCGCCTACGATGACCCGGAACTCGCGCAATACATCACCAGCCTGGGGAACCTGCTGGTCAAGACCTCAGAGACGCCGGACGACAAATTCACCTTCACGGTGCTCGATTCCCCGGTGGTCAACGCCTTTGCCCTGCCCGGCGGCTATGTCTATCTGACCCGGGGCCTGCTGGCCCTGGCCGACGACGAGGCGGAGATCGCCGGCGTCACGGCCCATGAGATCGGCCACGTCACGGCGCGCCATGCCTCCCAGCGCTACGGCCGCGCGGTCGGAACGTCAATCCTGGCCGCGGGTGTCGGCATTCTGCTGGGCAGTCAGGAAGCGGCCGCGGCGGCCAACCAGGTCGGCGCCATGGCCCTGCAGAGCTATTCCCGCGATCAGGAATTCCAGGCCGACCTGCTGGGTGTCCGCTACCTCTCGCGCGGTGGCTTCGAGCCCAAGGGCATGGCGGACTTCCTGACCAAGCTGCAGGCCGACAGCCGCCTGAACGCAAGGATCGCCGGCAATCCGGACGCCGCCGATGAGTTCAACATCATGCAGACCCATCCGCGCACCGCCGACCGCATTCAACGCGCCATCGCCCAGGCCGGCGAGCGGCCGGTCGCGAACCCCATCGTCGGACGGGATGTCTATCTTTCAAAGATCGACGGCATGACCTATGGCGACGGACCCAACCAGGGCTTTGCCCGGGGCCGCGAATTCCTGCACCCGGAACTGCGCTTCGCCTTCGAGGTTCCGCTGAAGTACCGGATCATCAACCGGCCCGACAAGGTCATCGCCCAGCATCCCGACAGCTCGATCATCGTTTTCCGCCAGGGCTCGAAGCCGGCCAATGTGTCCTTGAGCGAATATCTGACCAAGGGCTTTGGCGCAAAGCTTCCGCTGCAGAACGTCGAAAAAATCGAGGTGAACGGCATGGACGCCGTCACCGCCCAGGCGCGGATCAAAGGTCAGCAGGGCGAGCATGATTGGCGGCTGACCACGATTCAATACGACGAGAAAACGCTCTATAATTTCCTCTTCATCACCCGCCCCGAGGCCACCGGTGCGCAGGCTCTGGGCCTGAAGCGGACAACCTACAGCTTCCGGAAACTCAGCGCGGAGGAAGCGGCGCAGCTGAAGCCGAAGCGCCTGCGGATCCACACGGTACAAGCGGGCGATACGGCGGCAAAGCTCGCCGAGCGTTTTCCTTTCGAGGATTTCAAGCTGGAGCGCTTTGCGACCCTGAACGGGCTGGACCCGAAACAGCCGCTCAAAGTGGGTCAGAAAGTCAAGATCATCGTGCAGTAGGTTTGTGTATGCGGCTCCGGCCCACGCCCCCTCCCGGCCACTCACAGCATAATGACATTGGGTGGCCGGGAGGGGGCGCGGGCCGTTTCTTTACACTGAACCTAGACTTCGGCGATCAGGTCGTCACTGGTTTCGACCCGGCGCAGCATGGCGCTTTTCAGCTTTGAGAGCGCGCGGCCTTCGAGCTGACGGACCCGTTCCTTGCTGACCCCGAGCTCCCGCCCCAGTTCTTCCAGGGTGGCGCTCTCTTCGGTCAGACGCCGGGCCTTGACGATGCGCTGTTCACGCAGGGGCAGCTCCGAGAGGGCTTCGGTGATCCAGCGGCTGCGGGTCTCACCGTCCTTGTAGGAGATAATCAGGTCTTCCGGGTTCGGGCGTTCGTCGACCAGGAAATCCTGCCACTCGCTCTCGCCGTCTTCGCCGATCACATGATTGAGCGAATGGTCCATGCCGGAGAGGCGTTGCTCCATGGATTCGACTTCGTGCAGGCCGACCGAGAGCTCCGTCGCCACCTGGTTGCGGCCTTTGTCGTCGAAACTGGCGCCGCTCTCGTCTTCGATCCGGGCCCTGAGGCGGCGGAAATTGAAAAAGAGGGTTTTCTGTGCGGCCGTGGTGCCGGTGCGCACGATCGACCAGTTGCGCAGCACGAAGTCCTGGATCGCCGAGCGGATCCACCAGCTGGCGTAGGTCGAGAAGCGAATCTCACGCTCCGGGTCGAAGCGGGCCGCAGCCTGCATCAGACCAACCGAGCCCTCCTGGACCAGATCACTGATCGGCAGTCCATAGTGCCGGTAGCGCGTGGCGGTGGAGACCACGAGGCGGGTGTAGGAACGGATGAGTTCGTGAAGGGCGGCTTCGTCCTTGTGGTCGCGCCAGGCGCGCGCGAGATCGAACTCGTGATCCCGGGCGAGCAGCGGCTCGGACATGGATTTTCGGATAAAACGTGTCTGCGCCCGATGCGTTTCTGCGTTTTCGAACCTCGCCATAGCCGCTGTACCCCTCGTTTTTCCGAACGCCTCACTTTGTGTACGCAAGCGGGACATCGATGGATCACCGGAGCAGACTAAGTTTAGAGTAAATCGCCAATAGCGACCTGCCGGCCTTGTGAATCTGCTCTGCTTATACGAATTAGGACGGAGCTATATGTCCGGATGAAACCGCGTCGTGGTCCCGTCGAAACATGATCCGGCCTGGAACCGAAATCAGTGCAAATGACGACTTATGAGAGTATAAGAGCACAGAGTTCGCCTCTGTGCGAACTTTTTTGTGTTAACGGCCCGCGGTGCCATCGACACCAACGGCGATTCGCAAGCCCGCGACGCCGGGACTCAGGGCGCGTCACTTAACACATTGCAATTCAAGGTCGTTTTCGAATTTCACCCAAGCGGTGAGGAGCGATCAGGGCGCAGGGCCGAAGAAAACCGCACTAAGCCTCGAGTGTCTCGATCACATCGCCTTCGGGAGTCAGGCAGGCAGCCATCAAGGGACCGCCGAAACCGCAGCCGGCATCCAGCGTGACCGTATAGTCGCCGGTTTCCAGGCCGGGATGGGCCGGATCGTAACCGCGGACGATGCGCTGGAAGTCGCCGTAGGGTTCGCTCAGCCGGGCAAAGGCGGCGGAACTCCACCAGAAACTGTCCTTCTGAGTCTCGAGCGGACGGGTCGGATCCAGGCCGGTGTGCACGAAAAGGACCCGGCGGTCCGAGGTATAGGCCGCGCGCCGGATTTCATTCATGATCTGATAGTGGCCGGGATTGTCCTGGATCGCGCTGCGCAACCGGCCGGTCCAGCGGGTCAGCTGCAGGGGGCCGGACGCCGCTTCGCGCAGGCCTTCCTTGGCGCTGGATCCGTAAGCTTCGAGCGTCGCGCCCACGCCCTGGTCCAACATCCAGGAGAGCACGCCGCGCGGGTCGCTGGCGAACTGGAGCTGCAGCAGCTTTTGCCACATTTCTTCCTGGCCGCCGCGCAGAAAGGCGATGTCTTCGGGGAAATTCTGATGCAGGGCCAGAAAGCCGCGCCGGAATTCGATGACGTGGTCGAGGGTCTGGCGAATACTCTCGCCCCGGCCGATCAGGTTGCCGAGGTAGACGACACGGTCACCGCGCCGCAGACGGCCCTCGAGTTGAGCATGCAGACGGTCGAGGCGATCAGCGTCACCATGAACCGAAGAGATCGCCCAGATTCTTCGCGCCGCGCGTAATACCGCAAATTTCTGCCGATCGCGCATGATGGCGGCAGATGGCCTCCTCAACCACACTTCGAGGGCGAGCAACCGATAAAGGACGGGCCGATAACAGTTAAAGCCGCACCAACGAGCCAAAATAAACGAGTCAAATAGGTCCCCGGAGCCTCAGCCTCGGGACAGCCCCGATTCGATCCCCCCGCGAACTGCTGTTACTCGTACAGGCTCAGGCCGCCGTGAGCAACTCTTCCAGCTTCTGCGTTGCGGCTTCTTCGTCGATTTTCTCGACTGCGGCCAGCTCACGGGCCAGACGGTCCAGAGCGGCCTGGTACATCTGCCGCTCGCTGTAGGACTGATCGGGCTGATCGGCGCTGCGATGCAGGTCGCGCACGACCTCGGCAATCGAGACCGGATCGCCGGAATTGATCTTGGCTTCGTACTCCTGTGCCCGGCGGCTCCACATGGTGCGCTTGGCGCGGCTGCGGCCTTTGAGCGTGGTCAGGGCGGAATCCATCATCTTACGGCTGGAGAGCTTCCGCAGGCCCGATTCATGAGCCTTGTTGACCGGAACGCGAAGCGTCATGCGGTCTTTTTCGAATTTGATGATGATCAGTTCGAGGGTAACGTCAGAGATTTCCTGGGTTTCAACACCCACAACCCGGCCAACACCGTGGGTCGGGTAAACCACGTAATCGCCGGTCCCGAATTCACTCGATTTCGCCATTTCGTGTTCTCGTGCTCCGTCTGTTTCCCGCCCTTGCACTACCTGGGCAACTGCGTTCCAACCAGAATTCCAAGGCCGGAGGCGCGTGCGGATGTGCGGCGCTGAACGGCATGACAGGCAGAAGCTGTCTCACGCCGTGTTCTTCACATATAAAAGACAACCCCGCACAAACCGGGGCAAAAATGCACCGGGTGTCGAGGCTGGTTTGTTACAGATGCAATCGCAAGCAAACTGTAGCAAATTCTTTATACTATATTTAAGCCGTCAAAACAACTGTTGCGCCGCAACATAGACCGGCCATTTCTGCAATCCTGCTATGCCGGACGCCGCCGACCAGCCCCCGAACACACCAGAATAGAGAAGTATTTACAGAGCGTGACCATTCTTGATTGAAAGGATCAAGACTGTGAATCGCCCCGTAATCCCCTGGAAAAGAAACTGATTCACGTTTTCACCGATTTGGTGAAACAATCAGGCCCTAGTATCCTGAATCTAGTGTGATTCAGTCTCTAAAATTCGCCACATATTATGCGGCGAACTCCAGAAACATCACACTGGAATTTACCCGCCGGAGATCAACGCTCAACCGTCAGTATTACCGGGCGCGGCGCTAAAGAACTTCTCGAACTTACCGCTTTGGTCCTTGAATTCATCCGCGTCGGCCGGCGCATCTCCCTTGCGGGTGATATTCGGCCAGGTTTCGCTGTACTCGCGGTTCAGTTCCAGCCACTTCTCGGCTTCGGTGTCACTATCGGGCAGGATGGCTTCGGGCGGGCATTCGGGCTCGCAGACACCGCAGTCGATGCACTCGTCAGGATGAATGACCAACATGTTTTCGCCCTCGTAGAAGCAGTCCACCGGACAGACTTCGACGCAGTCCATGTATTTGCACCTGATGCAGGCCTCGGTCACGATGTAGGTCATCTTTTATCTCCTCGCCAACGGCACTTTGGGGTCCACAATCCCGGCGCCGTCTCCTTCTCCACGTAAGTTGTTCCCTGAACGGTCGGCCCCATGCCCTGCGGCAAAGCTCCGGGTTCATCTCAATTCAGCATGTCACTGGTTAATATGTCACTGTTGAGCACGTCACTGGTCCGCTTGCCCCAAACGGGCCAGCGCAGCCTGGCGCGCCTGCCCGCTGTCGTAATCCGAAACATGCAGCAGGCCGGCAAGCCGGCGCATCAGGTTGGCTTCGAAATCGTGCAGTTCGCCATCCGCATAGGCCACCTGCCAGAGCATTCCAACCAGTTCGACGCGCTGCTCATTGTCAAAGGAATCCGCGATGATCCGGGTAAAACCGAAGAGCTGGCTCGACTCGGTCACCTGCGCCTTGGCTTCCTCGACGAGGGCGCTGACTTCGCCGGCCGAAAGCTCGAAACGCGCGGTCAAAAGCCGCTCGATGGTTGCCCGCTCGGCATCGTCGAAGCTCTCATCCATCATCGCCGCCTCGACCAGCAAAGCGGCCGCCGCGACCTGAAGCGAATCCTGGCCCTGGTCGGCTTTCAGGCTGCTTTCGTCTTTGCCCAGCAACAGGGCCTTCAATTTCTCGATCACCGGCTCTTTTGCCCTCTGATCTTCAAACGCGCGCTTCGCAAGAACCGCAGCCGCGCGGAGATTGCCGAGAAATCGGCTCTGCGTTCACTGCACCAGAAAAACGCGAAACCTGTTTCTCTTTCATAGAGTTAGAAGCGATCCACAGCAAAAAACGGTGCAATAAAGAAGGATCGTGCTCTAGTCGAGCGCTGTGCGTATCATGCGCAACCTCGTCGTTGCAACCCTTGGCAAAGTAGGGCTTATCAAACGTGACCCAAAGTGAACAGGAACCGGACGCCCGGCGTTTCTCTAAGGCGATACAACGCAATCGCGAACCGCTGCTGGATGTACTCGTGAAGGTGCTGCCGAGAGAGGGCAAACTCCTGGAGATCGCCAGCGGCAGCGGCGAGCATGCGGTCTGGTTCGCCCCTCACTTCCCGGACCTGAGCTGGCAAACCAGCGATCTCAATCCGGAGCTGCGGCAATCCATCGCATCCCACATCGCCCATGCGGACTTGAGCCTGCCGGCGCCCCTGGACATCGACGTGACGCGCCCGGATTGGGGGGCGGAGGACGCGCCGCTCGGTGAGCTGGACGCCATCTTTTGCGCCAACATGATCCATATCGCGCCCTGGGCCGCGACGCTCGGGTTGCTGGAGGGCGCGGCGCGCTATCTCAAGACCGGCGGGAAACTCTGTCTTTACGGTCCCTACAAACGAAGCGGCGCCCATACGGCACCCTCAAACGCCGCCTTCGACCAGTCCCTGCGGGCTCAGAACCCGGAGTGGGGTGTTCGCGATCTGGACGTCGTTACGGAAGAAGCGGCCAAACGCGGACTTTCAGCTTCCGACGTCATCGAGATGCCGAGTAACAATCTGACCGTGATCTTTCAGCGCTGAAACTCACTTACGTCGCAGCCGCACCAACCCACACACCCACCTGCAGCCCATAGGATACTCGCGTGGGGCGGCCGGGTGCGGCTATGGGCCGGCGCCGTTACAAGACGATCACCCTAACTGTCTCTGAGCCGGTCCGTAAGACGGCGTTCGCGCTTGGTCGGGCGGCCGCTTCCCGGGTCCCGCGAGGCAACCCCGGCCTCCGCCTCGGCGGTCTTTTTCGGAGCAGCGCCCGGCGGCGCCAGATCTTCATAAAGCAGGACGGCTTCGCGCGCCGGGCCGCGGCGGGTGCCCAGAGCGACGATTTTGATCACACGGATATGCTCGCGCAGAGGAAAGGTCAGGACGTCGTCAACCCGCACCATGTGGCTGGCTTTGCCCACCACGTTCCCCGCGATCCGCACCCGCCCGGTCCCGCAGAACTGGCTGGCCAGGCTGCGCGATTTGAAAAACCGCGCGAACCAGAGCCATTTATCGATCCGCAAGGCTTCGCCCGCCGCCGTCCCGCCTTTCTCGTCCTGCGTCCCGGCCATCGCGGCTTACTTGCTGAAGGACATGTTGCGCAGCACGGCAAAGGGAGAATCAGGGTCCATGCGATCGGCGGGTTTCGAACGCCGGCTGTTACCGGCAGTCTTGTGGCCGGACCTGGTCTGACCGGACTTGGCCTGACCGGACTTAGATTGAGCCGACTTAGATTGAGCCGACTTATTGTGCGCGGCGTTCTGGTTGCCCGATTTCTGGCTGTCGAATTTTTGAGTCCTCGACCTGCCGCCCCGATTTCCACGCGACGGTTTCGCGCCCGTAGTGTCGGCCCCGTCCGCGCCCATGGACGCCGCCGCGACTTCTCCCGCAGGGCTCGAAGACTCGCTCCTCGGCTTCCCTTTTCCTCGACGTTTGCCTTCAGGCCGTGCTTCGGACTTGCCCTCGGACCTCCCGTCTGGCCTCCCGTCTGGCCTCCCGTCTGGCCCGCCCGCATTGCGGGTCTCGGTTTTTCTCGATTTCCGGACAAACGCCATAGCCCCATCTTCGGAGCGGTTGCGCTGAAAGCGGATCGCGGGCAGCAGAATTTCCAGCACGGCGTCACCGCACTTCCCGCGCGACCGCAAACCCTCGGTCAGCGCGAACGCGCCTTCCTTGGCCAGCTTGTGCGCTTCGTTGGAGACCCGCTCCAGCGCATCAGCCTTGATCAGAACGGCGTCGCCGGAACGGTTGGCAAAGCGGCGGTAGCCGATGGCCTGAAAAAACCGCCCGGAGCGCTTGTCGCTGCGCGCCAGCATACCGTCGTGCGGCAAGCCGAAGTCAGGTTCTTTGCGCACCGCCGGCGCCGCTTTGGAGGGCTGCGCGGCTTCGTTGGCAGCAGCTTGCGTTGCGGCAGCGGCAACCTCGTTTGCGGCAGTCTCGTTTCGGGCAGTCTCGTTTCGGGCAGTCTCGTTTGCGGCAGTCTCGTCTCCGGGTGTCTCATGTCCGGCAGCTTCCGGAGCCGGGATTCCTTCAGCCTGGTTCGCGGTGCTGTCGGCGGCGGCTTCCGCCGGTATCTCCACAGCAGCCTCTTGAGCGACTTCGGGCGCGGAGTCTGCAGGCGTTTCGGACGCTGCGAGAGCGTCAGAATTTGCCTGGGGTTCGGGAGTTACCTGAGTCCCAGCTTCGGGTTCAGTCGCCGGACCTGCCGGAGAGGCGGCGTCTGCCTGGGCCGCGGGCGCTTCATAGCCCGGCCCCGCGAGGTCAGCAACGGGGACGCCCGCAAAGGTCGCCCAGAGAACGGAGCGCAATCCCGCCGTTTTGGGATTGAGGAGGGCCGGGATGAAGATGCTCTCCCGTCCGATCCGAATCCCCAGCTCCGCAAGCACCTTGCGATCCGCCTTGGAGAGCGCGGAGATCTGCCGGGCAACCGCATGGCGGGGAATGAGGCCGAGCGCTTCGATCATCTGGTAGGCGACACCGCGGGCCGAGCCGCTCAATTCAGGCGCATTCAGACCGAAGAGCGGCTTGAGCTGCGCCCGCAGATGGCGGTTGAGCCAGGCAACAAGGCGCTGCCGCAGGCGCTCGCGTCCAGGTCCATCCAGGTAATCGCTCGCCGCGATTTCAACATTGGGAGCGAGAACCGTCTCGCCGGCCGTGATACGGCCGACCTCGGCACCACGCCAGGTCAGGTTGCCTTCGCGGTCCAGCAGGAAACTGCCGTCATTGTCCTGTTCGAACTTGACGATCCGCTGCGGGATCTCGCTCGCCAGAACGTCACGCACGGCCGCGAGCGACGCACGCGCGTGATCGGGCGACACCGCCGCGTCCAGATCGAAGCGGAATCCGCGCAAACGACCGAGAGACTCTCCCTCGATCATAACTTCACCGCTGGCGACGATCGTTGCCAATGGCTCTACTCCCTCATTACGGCGCGCCAGAACCATGGCGCGTTTGTCGACAAAACGTTGTGTAAGGCGTTCGTGCAGAGCATCGGACAGTCGGTCTTCGATCGCCCGTGCCTTCTGCTGCCAGCCTGCGGCGTCTTCCAGCCAGTCACCGCGGTGCGAAATATAGGTCCAGGTTCGAATATCCGCAATTCTGGAAACCAGGGAATCGATATCGCCGTCAATCCGATCGATCCGCGCAATCTGGGCGGCGACCCAATCGTCAGGCAGACGGGCCCCGTCCGCGGCAAGATATTTGAAGATCCGGCCCAGCAGGCGGCTGTGATGATCCGAGAGGATCTTGCGGAAATCAGGCACCTGGCACACGTCCCACAGCAAGCGCATGGCGGCCGGGTTGGTCGCACGTTCCAGCACTTCCTTGTCCTGGCTGAGCGAGATCAGCGCGGCGAGATCCTCGGAATCCCGGACCCGCAGCATTTCAGGCAAAGGCGGGCGCTGCTGCAGGCTTTTTTGCAGCGCCTTCGGACTGCTCATATCCAGTTCGCGGTTGCGCCAGACCACATGGCGCAGCATCTCGAAATCGTGGGTCTCGACCACCTCGATCAATTCGGAGGGCAAAGGCCCGGCGTCGGCGGTCGTGCCGAAGGTGCCATCGTTCATATGCCGTCCGGCGCGCCCGGCAATCTGTCCGATCTCCGCGGCGGTCAACTGTCGCGGAACGCGCCCGTCGAATTTACGCAGCCGGGCGAAAGCAACATGATCCAGGTTCAGGTTGAGACCCATGCCGATCGCATCCGTCGCCACCAGATAGTCGACCTCGCCTGCCTCGAACATGCCCACCTGGGCATTGCGGGTCCGCGGGCTCAGGGCGCCCAAGACCACAGCGGTTCCCCCGCGCTGACGGCGCAGCAGCTCGGCCATGGCATAGACGTCGGTCGCGGAAAAGGTCACCACCGCGGAGCGCGGCGGCAGACGGGTGATCTTCTTCTCGCCCGCATAGCTGAGCTTCGAGAAGCGTGGCCGTTGCTCAAAGACAGCCTCCGGCACCAGTTTTTTCATCAGCGGGCGCATGGTCTCCGCGCCCAGAAACATGGTTTCGTTGCGGCCGCGGGCGTGCAGCAAGCGGTCGGTGAAGATGTGCCCGCGCTCGGCATCTGCGCAGAGCTGGATCTCGTCGATGGCCAGGAAGTCGACCTCCCGGTCGACCGGCATGGATTCCACCGTGCACATGAAGTAAGTGGCCCCGGGCGGGACGATCTTCTCCTCGCCGGTCACCAGCGCGACCCGGGACGCGCCCTTGATCTTGACGACACGGTCGTAGTTTTCCCGCGCGAGCAGGCGCAGGGGAAAGCCGATCATCCCGGAGTGATGCCCAAGCATGCGTTCGATGGCGAGGTAGGTCTTGCCGGTGTTGGTCGGACCGAGAACGGCGACGACCCGGCTGTCGGAAGGGTTAAACATGGTCAAAAGATCGTTCGCGCCGCAGCGGGATGCAAGGGCGATATAAAGAGCCCGGCAGATTTGAGCAGAGATTTAGGCGGATTTAACCGGAATCAATCCTCCGGCTCGCCCTCGACAAGCGGAACAAAAGCCACGGGCAGCAGGCGCTCCGTGCGGCAAGCCCCGTCGTTGTCTTTGGTGATCAGGCAAAGATCCGTGTCAGGTTCCACGAAGAGACGGCGGCGGAAGGGGAGGATCCCGGCAAGGCTGCGTGCCTTGTCTGTGGCCTTTTCTCCGGTCTTCTCTTTGGCCTTTTCTGCGTCAACACCGCCACCCGCGTCCTCGCCGATCACCTGTGGCACGACCATGCGGCCGCCCGGGGCCAGTTGTTTCAGGAGTTCGGCCACGACATGGGCGTTGGTGGTGGCCGTGACGACGATGCGGTCGTAAGGCGCATGTTCGGGCCAGCCCCGGGCGCCGTCACCTGCCTGAATATGAACTGCCTCACCGTAACCCAGTCTATTCAGACGCTCCCGGGCTGTTTCCGCCAGCCGAGCAATCCGCTCGAGCGAATAAACCTCGGCGCCCAGTTCGGCCAGTACCGCCGACTGATAGCCGCAGCCGGTGCCGATCTCCAGGACCTTGTCTCCCGGCTTCACAGCGGCGAGATCGCTCATGATCGCGACAATGAAGGGTTGGGATATAGTCTGGCCGTGCCCGATGCGCTGGGGACGGTTCTCATAAGCCAGATGCTGGCTCTCCGGCGGCAGGAAGCAATGGCGCGGCAGCTTTTCCAAAGCCGCGACCACGTCCGGTGAGAGCGCCGCACGCCCCAGATGACCGGCGGTCGCGCTCACATCCGCCGCGATTTCCCGCAACATGGCGCGGCGTTCCTCAATCCGGTCTTCACGGGACTCTTGCACGCCTGAGCTCTCCTTCTCTTGCGGAACCGGGGCCTGTTGCAGAACCGGGCCCTGTAGCGGAACCAGGACGGAGCCGGGCACTTCGCAGCCCTTGCAACGACAGCGCCATTGGGACATATGAAGTCAACAGGTTCCGGTTCTAAAATTCTCGGCATTGAATTTCAGAATTCGAACACTAAACAATTGAATCGCACCGGGCACAACAGCCGGTCGCAAAGAAGCAAAACGAAAACAGACCATATAACACCAGTGGAATAGAGTTTATGTCGGAAGAGAAGCTAAGCTTTCAGGCCGAAGTCTCGCGGCTTTTGGACATCGTCGCGCACTCCCTTTACTCGAATAAGGAGATCTTTCTTAGGGAGTTGATCTCGAATGCCTCGGACGCTTGCGACCGCCTGCGCTATGCCGCGCTGACGCAGCCCGAGCTGACCGCCGATGACCCGGACTTCAAAATCGAACTGAGCCTCGACACGGACGCGAAGACTCTGACCATCGCCGACAACGGCATCGGGATGAACCGGGAAGACCTGGTGGAGAACCTGGGCACCATCGCACGCTCGGGCACCGCCGCCTTCATGGACCAGCTCGACAGCAAGCAGGACGGCACCAATCTGATCGGCCAGTTCGGCGTCGGTTTTTACTCCTCTTACATGGTCGCCGACAAAGTCTCGGTTATCAGCCGGAAAGCCGGCGATGACCAGGCCTGGTCCTGGGTCTCGGACGGCCGCGGTGAGTTTACGATCGGCGAAGCCGAAGAGGCTCCGAAACGCGGCACCCGTATCACCCTGCACCTGCGTGACGATCAGACGGAGTTCGCGGACCCCATGCGACTGCGGACCATCGTGAAAACCTATTCCGACCATATCCCGATCCCCATCTCCCTCAGCGAGGGCGACAAGGAGCCCGAGAGCCTGAACACGGCCTCGGCGATCTGGACGCGCTCGAAATCCGAGATCACCGACGCGCAGTACACCGAGTTCTACCATCACGTCGCCCACGCCTTCGACGACCCCTGGGAGCGCATGCACTTCAAGGCGGAAGGCATGATCGAATATACCGGCCTGCTGTTCATTCCGGCCAGCAAGCCCTTTGACCTTTTCCATCCGGACCGCAAGCACGGCGTGAAGCTTTACGTGCGCCGGGTCTTCATCACCGATGACTGCGCGGAGCTGATCCCGCCCTACCTGCGCTTCCTGCGCGGCGTGATCGATACCGAAGACCTGCCGCTGAACATCAGCCGCGAGATGCTGCAGCACAATCCCCTGCTGACCAAGATCCGCAACGGCGTCGCCAAGCGCGTGGTCTCGGAGCTGACCAAGAAGGCGGAGAAAGACCCGGAGGCCTTCGAAAAGTTCTGGAGTGACTTCGGCGCGGTCCTGAAGGAAGGCATCTACGAGGACGACGGGCAGCGCGCAGCGCTGCTGAAGCTGGCGCGCTTCCGCTCGACCACCGCCGAAGGCACGACCACCCTCGCCGACTACGTCAGCCGGATGAAGGAAGGCCAGGACGCGATCTACTACATCAGCGGCGCGGACGGCGAGAACATCAAGCGCAGCCCGCAGCTCGAGGGCTTTGCCGCCAAGGGCGTGGAGGTTCTGCTCTTCAGCGACCCGGTCGACGAATTCTGGATCACCTCGATCCCGGACTTCGAAGGCAAAGCCTTCAAGTCGGTCACCCGCGGCGGGGCCGACCTGGGCAAGATCGGCGGCGCGGAGAAAGACGAAAAAGAGGGCGAGGAGGAGAACGGCAGCGGCGATACCAACGTCGATTCCCTGATCGCCTTCGTGAAGCTGACCCTCAAGGATCAAGTCAAGGACGTCCGCGCGTCGGAGCGCCTGACCGAAAGCGCGGTCTGCCTGGTCGCCGACGAGGGCGACATCGATATCAATCTCGAACGGATCCTGAAGCAGCATAACCAACTGGACAGCAGCGCGCAGCGGGTGCTGGAGATCAACCCCAAGCACAGTCTGGTCAAGGCGCTCGCCAAGCGGATCGGGCAGGAGGGCGCCGGGGACGAACTACAGGACGCCGCGGGCCTTCTGCTGGACCAGGCCCGCATCCTGGAAGGCGAGACCCTGCCCGATCCGGTCGCCTTCGCGCGCCGCCTCTCGGGACTGGTCGAAAAAGGCCTGGCTTGAATCAAAAACCCGGAACCGCTCTGGAGAGCAGGTCCCGGGGTTTTCGGTCTCGGAAGTCCGTGCGCTTCAGCTTACGAAGGCGCACCCTCCAGCGGCATCAGGGCGGCGCCGAGAATGCGGCCCACGCCGCCTTCCTGAACGAAGATCGCGCAGCCGCCGCGTCCTTCGGCGATGGCGTCGGTAAGATCGACCGAGAGTTCCAGTGCCTCGCCGTCCCAGGTTCCGATCGAGACGAACTCACGCACCACGTTGGCGTCGACCAATTCACGGCCTGAGTTCTCGCCGCGCCGGACATCGGTGCGGTGTTCGTCATCAAAGACCGCCATCCAGACTGTCGCCGGCTTGGCCGGTTTCGCGCCTGCGGGAATCCGGACCGTGGCAAGCGTGGCGCGTTCCTCGATTTCGATATCCAGGCTCTCGCCCGTCGTCTGCGCCGTCACCACGGAGCTGATCACCTGCGCCCGGCGGGAGCCGACCACGTCGATCCGGCCGTCGATCACCATCTGCGGCGTATAGATAAAGCGCGCGCCCAACTCTTCGGCGTAGCGGCGCTGACGCTTGGTGGCCTCGGGCCGGGCGAAGGGATCCTTCCAGCCGATGTAATCCCAATAGTCCACGTGATGGGCCAGGGCGATGATGCCGGGCTGATCCGCGAGTTCGCCCAGAAGCGCATCGGCGGGCGGACAGGAGCTGCAGCCCTGCGAGGTGAAGAGCTCAACCACGACCGGACGCGTCTCACCGGAGCTATCGGAGGCCAGTTGAAGCGGAACCGTGGCGGCGTCGGAAGCTGCCCAGGCCGGCGAAGAACCGGACGGCAGCGTGGAGGCATGCCAGCTGACGCCCACCACAACGGCGGCAACGGTCCCGGCAAGAAGAAAGGAGGGTAGTATTTTCATGCCAGGAGATTAGGGGGCGCCCAAGATCACTGGCGAATCACGTTAGGGTGACTGTCGGCCTGAAATCAACCTCTATCTCTATGAATTTAAAGACAATCCGGTTCTTTGCTCGCGGGGTGAAAAATCTCTGGAGCGGACCAAGAGAACCGCTCCGATGGTTAAGTCTTTATGAAGAGCTGTCGCCTATGAAGAGCTGTCACCGGTCGAAACCTCGACATCGACCTGCATTTCCGCGAAGGCATCGCTTGGACCGATATAGCTTCCCTGGAGCGGGATGGCCTGCGAGGGGTCTCTCGCCACCGCGACCTTGATGAGGTTGGCGCCGCCGACAAGTCCGTTGGTGGGGTCATACTCGACCCAACCGGCCCCCGGGATATAGACCTGAACCCAGGCATGCGTGTCGCCCGAGCCCTGAACCGCAGCCTTGACCCTGTCCGGCCCTTCGACAGCGGTCATTGCGCCGTCATCGCTGACCGGCGCATTGCTGTCGAGCAGAGGGTCATAGAGATAACCCGAGACGAAACGCGCGGCAAAACCCAGGGAGCGCACGGCCTCCATCATGAAGACCGCAAGATCCCGGCAGGTCCCGCTGCCCAGATTGAGGGTCTCCAAAGGAGACTGCACACCGACGCTGTAGCGGCGCTGATAGGTGAATTGGCGATTGATGGCCAGATTGATCTGAAACAGCACATCCTGCGTGTTGCTGTTCAGCCCCTGCTCCAGAAAGGACCTGGCCCAGGCGTCGATGCGGCGCTGCGGGTCAGGGTAGTGACGTTCATCGCAGCGGCCAAGGTCCGCCGCTTCGTCGGCGTCGTAGCAGAAGGGAAAGGTCTGCGCGTACTCGTCCACATGAAACACGGGCGAATTGAGGCCGAAATGCTCGATCTCGATACGGCTCTCGAAACTCAGTTCCTCGGCCTGTTCCGCAAACTGCACGACCGCGATCGAATTGGAGAAGACATCGTGCATCCAGGTAATCTGCGCCGCCGGCTTGATGGACAGCGAGGTATCGATCACCCGCAGGTCGTGGCTGCCGCGCGGACGGAACATCAGGCGGTGTTCGCCAAAGCTGACCGGCTGCCGGTAGCGGTAGACCGTGCTGTGCTTCACGATGAGTTTGGACATAAGGCTTGAATCCTGGATCAACCATCAGGCGCGCCGCAGTCTACGTGAGGCACCTCGCCCTGCACAGCGTCTTCGGCGTCCGCACAAAAAAGGGGCGCCGAACGGCGCCCCTTTTTCCAATCTCTGAACGAAGCCCTACGCCGCCTTCATCAGGTTGCGCAGAACGTAGTGAAGGATACCGCCGTTGCGGTAATACTCGACCTCGTCCGCCGTATCGATGCGGCAGAGCAGCTGCACTTCTTCGCTGCTGCCGTCGGCCCGGTGGATCCGGCAGGTCACGTCCATACGCGGCGTGATACCGCCGGCAACCCCGACGATGTCGAAGGTCTCGGTGCCGTTCAGCTTGAGTGTCTCGCGGGTCATGCCGTCCTTGAACTGCAGCGGGAGGACGCCCATGCCGACCAGGTTGGAACGGTGGATCCGCTCGAAGCTCTCCACGATGACCGCCTTCACGCCCAACAGACGCGTGCCCTTGGCCGCCCAGTCACGGGAGGAACCGGTGCCGTATTCCTTGCCGCCGATCACGATCAGCGGCACGCCCTCGGCCTGATACTTCATGGAGGCATCGTAGATCGGCATGACTTCGCCGCTCGGCTGATGGGTGGTCACGCCACCTTCCGTGCCCGGCGCCAGTTCGTTCTTGATGCGGATGTTGGCGAAGGTGCCGCGCATCATGATCTCGTGGTTGCCGCGGCGCGAGCCGTAGGAGTTGAAGTCGATCGGCCGGACCTGATGCTTAAGCAGATAATCGCCGGCCGGGCTCTCCTTCTTGATCGCACCCGCGGGTGAGATGTGATCGGTGGTCACCGAATCCGCGAGCATCGCCAGCTGACGGGCGCCGACGAAGTCGGTCAGCGCGCCGGGCTCAGGCCCCATGTCCTCGAAGAAGGGCGGATATTGCACATAGGTGCTGCCGGAGTCCCAGGCGTAGGTCATGCCGGCGGCGGTCTCGATGGACTTCCACTCTTCCGGACCCTCGAAGACATTGTCGTAGCGCGCCCGGAACATCTCCGGCGTCAGGGACGAGGTCATCAGGGCCTCGACCTCGTGATTGCTCGGCCAGACGTCCTTCAGGAAGACCGGCTCGCCGTCGCTGTCGGTGCCCAGCGGATCGTTCAGCAGATCCAGGGTCACGTTCCCGGCCAGGGCGTAAGCGACCACCAGCGGCGGCGAGGCAAGGTAGTTCAGGCGCGTCTGCGGGCTGACCCGGCCTTCGAAGTTGCGGTTGCCGGAGAGCACCGCCGCGACATGGAGATCGCCATCGTCGATCGCCGCGATATGCTCATCGGCCAGAGGACCCGAGTTCCCGATACAGGTGGTGCAGCCGTAGCCGACCAGATCGAAGCCCAGCGCATCGAGCTCGCTCTGCAGACCCGCGGCCTCGAGATAGTCGGTCACCACCTGGGATCCCGGCGCCAGCGAAGTCTTGACCCAGGGTTTCACCGAAAGGCCCTTTTCGCGGGCCTTCTTCGCAACCAGACCGGCGGCGATGAGAACGCTGGGGTTGGAGGTGTTGGTGCAGCTGGTGATCGCGGCGATCATGACATCGCCGTGGTTCAGGCTGTAATCCTTGCCCGCGACGGGAGTGCCCTTGGCGATGTCGTCGCCGACGGCAGACTTCACGATCTTCGTGGCTTCGGCGCCCAGCGCGCTGAGGGCGACCCGGTCCTGCGGACGCTTCGGTCCGGCGAGGCTCGGCTCGACCGTGCTGAGGTCCAGTTCCAGCGTATCGGTGAAGACCGGATCCGGCGTATTGCTGTCGCGCCACATGCCCTGCGCCTTGGCATAGGCTTCCACCAGGGCAATCCGGCCTTCGTCGCGGCCGGTGAACTTCAGATAGCGGATGGTTTCCTCGTCGATCGGGAAGAAGCCGCAGGTCGCGCCGTATTCCGGCGCCATGTTGCTGATGGTTGCCTGATCGGCCAGGGTCAGGTGATCCAGACCGGCGCCGTAGAACTCGACGAACTTGCCGACCACGCCCTTGGCGCGCAGCATCTGCGTCACGGTCAGCACCAGATCGGTGGCCGTGGTGCCTTCCTTGAGCTGGCCGGTCAGCTTCATGCCGACCACTTCGGGGATCAGCATGGAAACCGGCTGGCCGAGCATGGCGGCTTCTGCTTCGATACCGCCCACGCCCCAGCCCAGAACCGACAGACCATTGACCATGGTGGTGTGGCTGTCGGTGCCGACCAGGGTATCGGGATAGGCAATGGTCTTGCCTTCTTCTTCCTTGGTCCAGACGACCTGCGCGAGGTTTTCCAGGTTCACCTGGTGGCAGATGCCGGTTCCCGGCGGCACGACGCGGAAGTTGTCGAAGGCCGTCTGTCCCCAGCGCAGGAAGGAATAGCGTTCACCATTGCGCTCGAATTCCAGATCCACGTTCTTCTGAAAAGAGTCAGGGCCGCCGAAAGAGTCCACCATGACAGAGTGATCGATGACCAGATCGACCGGTGAAAGCGGATTGATCTTTTTGGGATCCCCGCCCAGCTTGGTCATCGCGGCGCGCATGGCTGCCAGATCGACGACGGCGGGCACGCCGGTAAAGTCCTGCATCAGAACCCGGGCCGGGCGATAAGCGATCTCCCGGTCGGAGCGTTTCGCGGCCAGCCAGGCCGGCAGCGCCTTGATATCCTCGACCGAGACCGTGCGGCCGTCTTCGAAACGCAGCAGGTTCTCCAGCAGCACCTTCAGCGAAAACGGCAGCCTGGAGATATCCCCGATCGCGTCGGATGCGGCCTCAAGGCTGAAGTAATCATATGATTTGCCACCGGCTGTGAGCGTACGGCGCGTATTCAGGGTGTCATTGCCAATGGCCATGAACAGCCTCCATTTCAGTTCGCTGGTTTAATCTTACTCGAAACGGCGGAATGCCGCGCGGGGACATGCCACCTCGGCACCCGCGTCCGTCCACCGTCGAAATCCGCGCTCAACATAGTCGCACCACGAGGAGAAACCAATACCGCAGCGCAAGAAATACCGGAAAGATATGAATATCGCCCTGTCCGTTATATGTATCAGTCAAGCTAAGGCCGTTCCTGGTTGAATCGGCGCGAGAAAAGACCGCCCTCTGCGCCACGAAGCTCAAGTGCACCGCAACATCCGTCACCGGCGGGCCGGGGCCTGAAATGCCGGCGCGGCTGCGGCCGGCTCCCGGTCTGATTGAGGCTGCCGTAAAATCGCCCGCATACCGGGTGGATCGCATGCGGGAAAACGCTTTTTTCACAATCCGGCGATGCCATCGCCAGCCATCCAAAGCGCCAATCCCGGCGAATCCGACGGCCCGATAAAAGGCCGGATAGGTTGTACCGCAGGCCAGGCCGATTCGGAGTCTCCGGAACGGCGCGGCGATCAAGCCGTTACATATGAAACTATTTTTACCGCTATATATCATAATACTAACGCGCTATGACGTTAAATTTGCTGGATTTTTAAGTGACCGGCAAAGACACCACTGAGGATGAAAAGCGATAGAGTCAGACAAAGAAATCGCGCACGCACGACTAGCTCTTGACCTCCGCCTGCAAATCAACTTACCTGTTACGCAATGAGATAAAGTCACAAACCAAACATGTGACTACAAACGAACTTAGGGAGACCGGCGTAGCGGAGACAACACTACGCCGAGGCGAGGAAGTGGGCCTCGAACTCATCCGGCGTGCGGAAGACGCTTCCGCGTCCGGTCTCCTGACAGGATGGCTTGGATGAACGCTGCTTCGATGAACGCTGACGCCACGACTCTGGACACTTTTCCGAAACTTTTGCTCGAGCACGCCCGCGTCCGCGGCGACCGGCCTTCGATCCGGGAAAAGCAATTCGGCATCTGGCAGGCCTGGACCTGGGCCGAAGTGGCCGAGGAAATCAAGGCGCTGGCCTGCGGGTTCGCGGCCATGGGCCTGAAGCGCGGCGACAAGATCGCCATCGTCGGCGACAACCGGCCGCGCCTCTACTGGACCATGACCGCAGCGCAGGCGATCGGCGCAATTCCGGTGCCGGTCTATCAGGACTCCGTCGCCGAGGAGATGTCCTATGTCATCGAACACGCCGAAGTCCGCTTCGCCATGGTCGAAGACCAGGAGCAGGTCGATAAGCTGATCGAGATCCGTGAGAACTGTCCGCGCCTGGAACGCATCATCTACGACGACAAGCGTGGCCTGCGGGACTACAGCCAGGACTTCCTCTGCAGTTTCGAGGAGGTTCAGGAACAAGGCCGCGCTTACGCCGGCGCGCATCCGGAATTCTACGACGGCGAGATCGCCAAGAGCGACGGCGCCGATACCGCCATCATGCTCTACACCTCGGGCACGACCGGCCGTCCGAAAGGCGTGGTGCTGAGTTTCGACAATGTGCTGCAGACCGCCAAAAACAGCGCCGAGCTGGAAGGGCTGACCGCCGACGAGGAGGTTCTGGCCTATCTGCCCATGGCCTGGGTCGGCGACAACATCTTCTCCTTCGGACAGAGCTACGCAGCGGGTTTTTGCGTGAGCTGCCCCGAGTCCGGCGACACGGTGATGCATGATCTGCGCGAACTGGGCCCAAGCTACTTTTTCGCGCCGCCGCGGATCTTCGAGAACATTCTGACCAGCGTGCTGATCCGCATGGAGGACGCCAGCAGCCTGAAGCGCAAGATGTTCCACTACTTCATGGCTGTGGCCAAGCGCTGCGGGATCGCAATCCTCAACGGCGAACAGGTCTCGTTCAGTGACCGCCTGCTTTATGCGTTGGGCAACGTCCTGATCTACGGCCCGCTGAAAAACGTGTTGGGCTTCAGCCGGATCCGCTTGGCCTATACCGCCGGTGAAGCCATCGGCCCGGACATTTTCGATTTCTACCGTGCGCTGGGAATCAACCTGAAACAGCTTTACGGCAGCACCGAAGCCTCGGTCTTCATCACCATCCAGCCGGATGGTGAGATCAAGGCGGATACCGTCGGCAAACCGGCGCCCGGTGTCGAGATCAAGATTGAAGACTCCGGCGAGGTCATGTTCCGCGGACCGGGTGTCTTCGTTGAATACTACAAGAACGCAGAAGCGACGGCGGAAACCAAGACGCCCGACGGCTGGGTGCACACCGGCGATGCAGGCTTCTTCAACGACGACGGCCACCTGAAGATTATCGACCGGGCCAAAGATGTCGGCCGCTTGAACAGCGGTGATCTCTTCGCGCCCAAGTACATCGAGAACAAGCTCAAGTTCTTCCCGGACATCAAGGAAGTCGTCGCCTACGGGAACGAGCGGGATTTCTGCACCGCCCTGATCAACATCGATCTGACGGCGGTCGGCAACTGGGCGGAACGCAACAACATCGCTTACGGGAGCTATCAGGAACTTGCCGCCAACCCGGATGTCAGCAAGACCATCACGGCCCATGTGGAACAGGTCAACCGCGACCTCTCGGAAGATCCGAATCTCTCCGGCGCGCAGATCAGGCGCTTCCTGATTCTGCATAAGGAACTGGATGCCGATGACGGCGAGCTGACCCGGACGCAGAAGGTCCGCCGCAGCTTTATCGCAGAGCGTTACAAGCCTCTGGTCGATGCGCTCTACGACGGCTCCAAGACCGCGAGGATCGAAACGGAGGTCACCTTCGAAGACGGACGCAAAGGCGTGATCAAAGCGAACCTGCAAGTCATCGACGCGCAGACCTTCGACGCTCCCGAACTCTTGAAGCAGGCTAGCTGAGGAATTTCTGACCAGATGACAGCTGCAACTCTCGAACGCCCGGCGCCGCCCGCGCAGAGCGACGCAAGTGACGCTTCGGCGCCCAACCCGCGCCGTAATTTCAGCGAAGAGCTTCTGAAGGTCGAGGACATCAGCCTCTCCTTCGGCGGCGTCAAAGCGCTGACCAATATCTCCTTCGATATCCGCAAGCACGAGATCCGCGCGATCATCGGCCCCAACGGCGCGGGCAAAAGCTCGATGCTCAACGTGATCAACGGCTTCTATCATCCGCAGGTCGGCAGCATCACCTACAAGGGCCAGACGCGCAGTCAGATGCGCCCCCACGAAGCCGCGAAAACCGGCATCGCCCGGACCTTCCAGAACATCGCGCTCTTCAAGGGTATGTCCACCCTGGACAACATCATGACGGGCCGCCTGCTCAAGATGCGCAAGAACTTCCTCTGGCAGGCGCTCTACTGGGGTCCTGCCCTGAAGGAAGAGCTGGAACACCGCGAGAAGGTTGAGGAGATCATCGATTTCCTGGAAATCCAGGCGATCCGCAAAACGCCGGTCGGGCGCCTGCCCTACGGTCTGCAAAAGCGGGTCGAGCTGGGCCGGGCGCTGGCCATGGAACCGGATCTTCTGCTGCTCGACGAACCCATGGCGGGGATGAACGTCGAAGAAAAAGAAGACATGTGCCGATTCATTCTGGACGTCAACGACGAGTTCGGGACAACCATTGCGCTGATCGAGCACGACATGGGCGTGGTGATGGATATCTCAGACCGGGTCGTGGTTCTGGACTACGGACGCCTGCTGGCCGACGGCACGCCCGACGAAGTGCGCGCGAACCAGCTGGTGATCGATGCCTATCTGGGAGTCAGTCATGATTAAGGTTTCGATTGTTTTTCGGGGGAACGGCAGGATTCGGGGGAATAACAGGACATGAACGCAAGCGCAATTCGGAATATTGGCGGCTGGGCGATCGGTGTCCCTCTGGTCATCGCGCTCCTCGGCTTCGCCTTTCAGGGCCTGGCCAGCTTCAACAGCTCGTTCTTCTTCGCCTGGCCCTACTTTATCGAGGTCCTGATCGCGGGCCTGCTTCAGGGCGTGATGTACTCGCTGGTCGCGCTGGGCTTTGTCCTGATTTTCAAGGCCTCGGGTATTTTCAACTTTGCCCAGGGTTCGATGGTTCTCTTCGCGGCGCTGACCATGGTCGGATTCATCGAAATGGGCCTGCACTGGACCATCGCCTTCGCGATTACCGCTGTGGTCATGGCACTGGTCGCCGTCGGCATCGAGCGTCTCGTCCTGCGCCCTCTGGTCAATCAGCCGCACATCATTCTCTTCATGTCGACCATCGGCATCTTTTACTTTCTGGACGGCTTCGGCCAAACCCTCTGGGGGTCGGATATCAAGGTGCTCGACATCGGCATTCCCAAAACACCGATGTTTGTCGGCAAAGGGATGTTCGAAGGCGGTCTGCTGATCAATTCCTTCGATCTGGTCGCGGCCTTCGTCGGGGCGGCCCTAGTGATCGCGCTGGCGGTCTTCTTCCACTATACGCGGATCGGCCGCGCCCTGCGCGCGGTGGCGGACGATCATCAGGCAGCCATGTCCATCGGCATCCCCCTGAAGACGATCTGGGTCGTGGTCTGGACCGCCGCGGGTGTCGTGGCCCTGGTCGCCGGCATCATGTGGGGCTCAAAGGCCGGCGTGCAGTTTTCACTCGCGCTGATCGCCCTGAAAGCCCTGCCGGTCCTGATATTGGGCGGGTTCACGTCGATCCCGGGCGCCATCGTCGGCGGACTGATTATCGGTTCCAGCGAACAGCTGGCAGAGGTCTTCCTCGGTCCCCTCTTCGGCGGCGCGATCCAGGATTGGTTCGCCTACATGCTCGCGCTTGTCTTCCTGCTGTTCCGGCCACAGGGCCTGTTCGGCGAGAAAATCATAGAACGGATTTAGACGATGCTTTACCGCGAAGCAGGACAGTTCAAGACCAGTTACGCTAAGGATCAGGCGATCTTCCCGATCCGTCAGGATCGCATTCTGATGGCGATTCTGATCGCCATTGCCGTGCTTGGGGTACCGGCCCTGGCCAGCGAGTATTTCCTGGAAACCATCTTCGTCCCCTTCCTGATTTTCGCGCTCGCGGCGATCGGGTTGAACATCCTGACCGGCTACTGCGGTCAGCTCTCGCTAGGGACCGGCGGCTTCATGGCCTGTGGCGCGTTCTTCGCCTACAAGCTCGCCACCGCCTTTCCGGAACTGCACCTGGTGATCATTTTTCTGCTGTCCGGATTGGGCACGGCGCTGGTCGGCGCGGCCTTCGGATTGCCGAGCTTGCGGATCAAGGGTTTCTATCTGGCGGTCGCGACGCTGGCGGCGCAGTTCTTCCTGGTCTGGATGTTCAATAAGTTCGACTGGTGGACCAACTACAGCGCGTCCGGCGTGATATCCGCGCCCCCGCGTGAAGTCGTGCCGGGCTTCTTCCTGACCGGCAACGACGCCTCGGCAGTCACGAAATATCTGTTTCTGGTCTGTTTCGTCGCCCTTATGGCCTTGATCGCCAAAAACCTGGTGCGCGGACGTTTCGGACGCTCCTGGATGGCGATCCGGGATATGGACATCGCGGCCGAGATCATCGGCATCCGGCCGCTGTGGGCCAAGCTCTCGGCCTTCGCCGTCAGCTCCTTCTACATCGGGGTCGCCGGCGCTCTCTGGGCCTTTGTCTATACCGGCTCGGTCGAAGCGCTCGCCTTTCAGATCGACAGATCCTTTCAGGTTCTTTTCATGGTCATCATCGGCGGCCTCGGTTCGATCCTGGGTTCGTTCCTGGGCGCCGCCTTTATCGTGCTGCTGCCCATCCTCTTGAACAACGGGATGCTGGCGATCGATCCGACCATCTCAACGGCGCTGGTATCACACATCGAGTTCATGATTTTCGGCGCACTGATCGTGCTGTTTCTGATCGTCGAACCGCATGGACTCGCCCGGCTTTGGCAAATCGGGAAAGAAAAACTCCGGCTCTGGCCATTTCCTCATTGAGCGGAGAGGGGTAACGGGCCCGGCGCGGCGGCATGACAGGGATTTAGTTTCCGCCCGGGCCAACAACACTTGTACGGCAAGATAAAAACTAGGGAGGACGAAAAAGATGAATCTTAGAGCTTTAGGACTGGCGGCCTTGGGGGCCGCAGCAATCGCGACGGCCGTTCCGGTCAGCGCAGCGGACACACAGTACATTCCGGGTCTCATGTACCGGTCCGGACCCTACGCCCCCAACGGCGTGCCTTTCGCAAACGGGTTCCAGGACTACTACAAGATGATCAATGCCACCGGTGGCATCAACGGCGTCATGATCGAATACGAGGAATGCGACACCGCCTACAACAACGACCGTGGCGTTGAGTGTTACGAACGCCTGAAACGCCCGGAAGCAGCCGCGATCGCGCCTCTGTCGACCGGCATCACCTATGCGCTGATCGAGCGCGCGACGGCGGATAAGATTCCGCTGCTTTCGATGGGTTACGGCCGGACGGCCGGATCCGACGGGACCGTGTTCCCCTATGTCTTTACCCTGCCGGCAACCTACTGGTCGGGCGCGGACATCATCGTGAACTACATCGCGGAAAAAGAAGGCGGTTACGAGGCCCTGAACGGCAAGAAGATTGCTCTGGTCTACCATGACTCCGCCTATGGCAAAGAGCCGATCGGAACCCTGGAAGCCCTGTCGAAAAAGCATGGCTTCGATCTAAGCCTCTTCCCGGTTGCCCACCCCGGTCTGGAGCAGAAAGCAACCTGGCTGCAGATCGGACGTCAGGTTCGGCCCGACTGGACGATGATGTGGGGTTGGGGCGTCATGAACTCGACCGCCATCAAGGAAGCAGCGGCGGTCGGTTATCCCATGGACCGTTTCGTCGGCATCTGGTGGTCCGGCTCGGAGCAGGACGTGACACCGGCAGGCGCTCAGGCGAATAACTACAAGTCGCTGAATTTCCATGGCACCGGCGTCGACTATCCCGCGATCCAGGAAGTCCTGACCAAGGTCCATGACGCCGGGAATGGCACGGGCCCACGTGAAGAGGTCGGCACGGTGCTCTATAACCGCGGCATCATGAACGCGGCCATCATCGTCGAGGCCATCCGCACGGCCCAGGAAATGCATGGCAAGAAGCCGCTCATGGGTGAACAGGTCCGCGACGGTTTCGAAGCCTTGAACATCGACAACGCACGTCTCGAAGCCATGGGCCTGGCCGGCTTCATGGAGCCGATTCAGATCACCTGCGCCGATCATGAGGGCACGGGCCGCGCCTTCGTCCAGCAGTGGAACGGCACGGAATGGAAACCTGTTTCGGATTGGGTCGAGCCGAACCGCGCAGGCCTGCTGCGTCCGATGATCGAAGAGGCCGCCGCGCAATATGCAGCCGAAAAGGGCATCACACCCCGCGACTGCAGCTAAGCAAGCGACGGAATGACCAGGTAATGGTCTGACTGAGAAACGAGGGCGGTCTGAACCGGCCGCCCTCACTCACCTCCAAATCGAGCGATCAAATCTGGAAACCAGAACACCCCGTAAACCTCAAGACCCTATAAGCCTCAAGACCCGGAAGCCTGAAGCCCATGACCGAAGCCGCCGCAGCACTTAACCCAGCGCCCAGCAAATTGATCCTGACGGTGAACAACATCGAAGTGATCTACGACCATGTCATTCTGGTGCTCAAGGGCGTGTCGCTTGAGGTGCCCGAAGGCGGCATCGTGGCGCTGCTCGGCGCAAACGGCGCGGGCAAATCGACGACCTTGAAGTCGATCTCCAATCTCCTGCGGGCCGAACGCGGCGAAGTCACCAAGGGCTCGATCCACTTCGAGGGCAACCAGGTCGACCGCCTGACCCCCAACGATCTGGTCAAACAGGGCGTCGTCCAGGTCATGGAAGGCCGCCACTGCTTCGAACATCTGACCATCGAGGACAACCTTCTGACCGGTGCCTACACCCGCAAGGACGGGCGCACCGCGGTCCAGCAGGATCTCGACATGGTCTACAACTATTTTCCGCGCCTGCGCGAGCGCCGCCTGAGTCTGGCCGGCTACACCTCCGGCGGCGAACAGCAGATGTGCGCCATCGGGCGGGCGCTCATGAGCCGCCCCAAGATGATCCTGCTTGATGAACCCTCCATGGGTCTCGCGCCGCAGCTGGTCGAGGAAATCTTCGAAATCGTCAAGAAACTGAACGAGACCGAGGGTGTGTCCTTCCTGCTGGCCGAGCAGAATACCAACGTCGCCCTGCGCTATGCGGACTACGGCTATATCCTGGAAAACGGCCGGGTCGTTCTGGACGGCGAAGCCGCCACCCTGCGCGACAACGAGGACGTGAAGGAATTCTATCTCGGTGTCTCCAGCGCCGGGCGTAAATCCTTCCGGGACGTGAAACATTATAAGCGGCGCAAGCGCTGGCTGGCTTAACGAAGCGCTTCCGGACCGCTTCACGCACGCCGCATCGGCAATTTATGAGTAGCCGGCGCATAAAAGACCGGCGCATCAAAATCAGACTTTGAAATAAGGACGAGCGCATGACCGCGTCAGGCAGCTTTTTCGACGAACTGGAAACCCGCAGCGCCGACGCCCGGCAGGCCGCGCTGGCGGAAGCCCTGCCAGCGCAGATCGGACTGGCAAAGGAAAAGTCGGCGGCTTACGCCGAACTGCTCGCGGAGGTCACGGCGCAGGATGTCGTCGACATGGCGGCCTTGAGCCGCCTGCCGGTTACCCGCAAAAGCGCGCTGATCGAACTGCAGAAAGACAAACCGCCCTTCGGCGGCTTCCCGGCCGTCAGTCCCGGCGCCATGGCGCATATCTTCGCGTCGCCCGGCCCGATCTACGAGTTCGAGACCGCGCGGCACGACTTCTGGGGCACCGCCCGCGCCTTTCACGCGGCGGGGTTCCGGCCCGGTGATATTCTTCACAACTGCCTTTCTTACCATCTGACACCAGGTGGCTGGATCTTCGACGGCGGGGCGCGCGCCCTGGGCTGTGCGGTCGTCCCCGCCGGGATCGGCAACACGGAGATGCAGGTGGAGACCATCGCCCATCTGCGCCCGACCGGCTTCGGCGGCACACCGGACTACCTAAAGGTTATTCTGGATAAGGCGCAGGAGATGGGCGCCGACTGCAGCTCCATCACCCGGGCCCTGGTGTCCGGCGGGGCGCTCTTCCCCTCCCTGCGGCAGGAATATGCCGAGCGCGGCGTCGCCGTGCAGCAGTGCTACGCCACCGCGGATCTCGGCCTGATTTCCTACGAGAGCCGCGCGGAGGATGGTGCTCTGGTCGAGGGCATGCTGATCAGCGAAGGCGTGTTGCTGGAGATCGTCCGGCCCGGAACCGGCGACCCGGTTCCCGAGGGCGAGGTCGGTGAGGTCGTGGTAACGACCCTCAATCCCGACTATCCCCTGGTGCGTTTCGCGACCGGCGACCTCTCGGCGATCCTGCCCGGTGCCAGCCCCTGCGGCCGGACCAATGCGCGGATCAAAGGCTGGATGGGACGGGCGGACCAGACCACCAAGATCAAGGGCATGTTCGTCCATCCCGAACAGCTGGACCGCGTGGTCAAAGCCCATCCGGAAATCCTGCGCGCGCGCATCGTGGTGACCCGCGAAGACGAAAGCGACGCCATGACCGTGCTCTGCGAGAGCGAGACCCACAACGAAAATCTCGCCGGCGCGATCGCCGACTCGGTTCAGTCCTTCTGCAAGCTGCGCGGCAAGATCGTCCTGCAAGCGCCGGGCGAGTTACCCAACGACGGCAAGGTGATCGACGACCAGCGCGACTTCGAGGGCGCCGGGTAACGCGTGTCGCGGAGCAAAAACAGGCGGGAATCCAGGCGTCCCAGAAATCTTGTTTTCGCCACAATTGCGACTCAGTCCGAACGTATTCGAAACTTAGCTTAACAGTCACGGAGAACTTCCCCTCTCTGACTGAGACAGCCAGCTTGTCTCGTGAGTTACCCTTAACGCTGGATTAGAACGGCTGCCGGTCCCCGACCCCGGCGGCCGTTCATCCTTTCCGGGCCAGGGTTGCGCGCAGCCCCTCCCTTTTCCCCTCGCGTTTCTCCGGTCTTGTCTCGGGCCTCGTCTCGGCCTTGTCTCCGGCGCAAAGTGCCGCAGCAACAAGCCCTGGCGCGGCAATCATTGGCGGCTGTGGGGCGATCTGTTATATCGGTCCCGAAGTCTTAGTAAAATCGATTGAATTCAGCCGGAATCACACCGCCGATATGTCTGCCTTCGAAGCACGAAACCTGGCCTGCAGCCGTGTAGGAAGGCGCATTTTTGCTGCGCTGGATTTTACCCTGCCTGCCGGCGGCGCCCTGATCCTGCGTGGGGCCAACGGCAGCGGTAAATCGAGCCTGCTGCGGGTTCTGGCCGGCCTGCTGGCCCCTGTGGGCGGCGAGCTGCACTGGGACGGTAAGCCCGTCAATGACGACCCGGAGGCCTTTCAGGATAACATCTGCTATGTCGGCCACGGCAACGCGATCAAGCCGGTCCTGACGGTTCACGAGAACCTGGCGTTCTGGTCGAAGCTTTATCCGCCGAAATCTGCCGAGGGTTATGACGACCTCCTGGATCAGGCACTCGAGACCTTCTCGCTGACGACCCTGCGCGACGTCCCTGGACGGCAGCTTTCCTCCGGCCAATCGAGACGCCTCTCGCTGTCCCGGCTGATCACCAGTCCGGCCCGCATCTGGTTGCTGGACGAACCCTCCGTGGGCCTGGATGACGTCTCGCTCAAGCGCCTGGAGGCGGCGATTGCCGAACATCGTGCCGGGGGCGGAATGGTTATCGCCGCCACCCATACGCCGTTGGATATCGCCGATGCCGATCTCCTGCTGCTGCAGGATTTCGCCCCGCCGGCGATCGATCCGGAGCTTTTGGAGAACAGCTGGTGACGGGCGCAGGCGGGATCATCGCGCGGGACCTGAAGCTCGCCCTCCGGCAGCGCTCCGATGCCGTTATGATCGTGCTCTTCTTCGTCCTGACCGCGGCACTCTTTCCCTTTGGCGTCGGACCGGAGGCGAACCAGCTGGCCGCCATCGCCCCTGGGGTGATCTGGGTCACGGCCCTGCTCGCGGTCCTGCTGTCGCTGGAGCGGCTGTTTCTCGCCGATTACGAGGACGGCAGCCTGGAACTGATGGCCCTCTCCCCGGTGCCGCTGGAACTGACAGTCTTGGCCAAGGTCTTCGCGCACTGGCTGACCACGGGCCTGCCCCTGATTGCGGCGGCCCCGCTGATCGCGATCCTGTTCAACATGCCGGTGAGTGCCCTGCCGATCCTCGCGCTCGCCATGCTGCTGGGCACGCCAACGCTCAGCCTGATCGGCGCGATCGGCGCGGCCCTGACGCTCGGGGCGCGGCGCGGCGGCGTGCTGGTGCCACTCCTGGTTTTGCCGCTCTATATTCCCACCCTGATTTTCGGTGTTTCGGCTGTCGATGCGGCGCTCTTGGGCTTTCCGGTCCGCCCGCACCTGCTGCTGCTCGCGGGAATTTTACTGATTTCACTGGTTGTGTCGCCATTGGCGGGGGCTGCGGCCTTGCGGCAAGCGAACGAATAACTAGGTTAGAGATTACGTCACGAGGCTCGTGTCGTTGAAAATCATGGTTTTAACCCGGCGCAGGGCCAGAAATAGGATCCCAAGGGCCTTGCCCTAAAAAACAAGACCGGAATTGATCAAGATCATCGTAGTCTGGGAGTCCGCCGCCTAGGTTCGTGACGCAATTGGTCAAAGCATAAGGTGATTCGCGGTTGACGCTGTTAAGGGGCTGTTAGGCCATGGCATTCGATTATTTCGCCAATCCGGCGCGGTTTCTACGGCTCGCCAACGCCGTATTGCCGTGGTGTGTGGGCGCGACGGTCATTCTCTTGGCCTCCGGCCTCTATCTCGGGCTCTTCGTCGCGCCGGCGGATTACCAGCAGGGTGAAAGCGTGCGCATCATGTATGTGCATGTGCCCGCCGCCTGGATGGCAATGTTTGTCTATACCAACATTGCCATTGCCAGCGTCCTCTCCCTGATCTGGCGCCATCCGCTGGCGGACCTGGCGGCCAGCGCTTCGGCGCCGATCGGCGCGGCCTTCACCTTCCTGGCACTGGTGACCGGATCGCTCTGGGGCAAGCCCATGTGGGGTACCTGGTGGGTCTGGGACGCCCGGCTGACCTCGGTCCTGATCCTCTTCTTCCTCTATCTCGGCCACATGGCGCTGACGCACGCCTTCGACAATCCGGCCCGGGGCGCGAAAGCAGCCGCCGTTCTGGCTCTGGTCGGCTTCGTGAACGTGCCGATCATCAAGTTCTCGGTCGATTGGTGGAACACCCTGCATCAGCCGGCCAGCGTTTTCCGGGCCGGCGGGCCGACGATCCATCCGGATATGCTCTGGCCGCTGATCGCGATGGCATTGGGATATACGTTGTTTTACATCACCTTACTGTTGTTACGCATCAAGAGCGATTTGATCGGGGCGCGCTTGCGCACCCTGGATAGCTTGCGTCAAGATGCCGCGTAAACAGGAGGTAAACGGGTAGGATTCCAGCCTGACTTCCAGGTCGGGAATGCCTACATTCCAGAGATCGAGAAGACACCCCCGAAGAAGGGTGCAGCCTGCAGGGCCTGGGGAAAGACGCTTTTATGTTGAGGTGGCAGAGATAACCAATGGACGCTTTCCAGACCTTTATAGATATGGGTAGCTACGGCAGTTACGTCTGGCCGTCCTATGGACTGACAGTGGTGATCATGGCCTGGCTGGTCATGTCCACGCTGCGCCGCTTGCGTAACCGCGAGCAGGAACTCGCACGGCGTCAGGGAGAATTCCCGGCCCGTAGAAACCGCGGCGGCGCAACGGATACCTCTGGACCCAACACTTCTGAAGACGCGGCAAGCTCATGACCCGAAAACGCAGACGCATGTACATCGTTTTCTCCGGGATGCTGACTCTCGGTGCGGCGACCGCCCTGATCCTCACGGCCTTCAGTGACAACATCGTGTTGTTCTGCAGCCCGACCGATATTCAGAACAAGGCGACCTGCGCCAAGGCAGACATCCGCCTGGGCGGCCTGGTGGAGGAGGAATCCCTGGACCGCGGCGCGGACGGCGTGACGGTGAGTTTCCGGGTGACCGATCTGACCAACAGCATTCCCGTCACCTACAAGGGCATCCTGCCGGATCTCTTCCGCGAAGGTCAGGGCGTGGTGACCGAGGGTACGATCAACGCACAAGGCGTGTTCGTCGCCCGCGAAGTCCTGGCCAAGCACGACGAAAACTACATTCCCAAGGAAGTCGCCGACGCCCTGAAAGCATCGGGCAACTGGCATGAAGACGCCCAAACCAAAGACGCCGACACTTACTAAGGCCAGTGGAAAGATGAGACCCGACTCGACAGCAACCTTTTTGTCGACAGGCCCCAACCCCCGAGAGGCTGAGATGACTGCAACGAGCGCACCCGAGCCCCTGGTTCCAGAGTCATTGATGCCAGAGTCATTGATGCAAATGTTGCTGGAGACCGGCACATGAGCGCGGAACTCGGACAATTCGCCCTGATCCTGGCGCTTCTGCTGTCCGTTGTGCAATCGGCCGTGCCCATGATCGGCGCCGCGCGCGGCAACCGCGCCTGGATCGCCGTCGCTCAGCCCAGCGCGTTGTTGCTCTTCGGCCTCACCATTCTGGCCTTCGGCGCGTTGACTCAGGCCTTCATGGTCTCGGATTTCTCGCTCTCGGTGGTCTATCAGAACTCCCATTCGGCCAAGCCGATGCTCTACAAAATCACCGGCGTTTGGGGCAACCACGAAGGCTCCATGCTGCTGTGGATCGTCATTCTGACCGGCTTCGGCGCCGCCGTCGCCGCTTTCGGCCAGAACCTGCCGCCGACGCTGCGGGCGCGGGTGCTGTCGGTGCAGGCCATGGTCACCCTGGGCTTTCTGGCATTCCTTATCTTCACCTCGAATCCCTTTGACCGGATCTTCCCCGCCCCTCTGGACGGCCGTGATCTCAACCCGCTGCTACAGGATCCGGGCCTCGCGTTCCATCCCCCCATGCTTTACGCGGGCTATGTCGGCTTCTCCATCGCCTTTTCCTTCGCCGTCGCCGCCCTGATCGAGGGCAAGGTCGACGCCGCCTGGGCCCGGTGGGTCCGGCCCTGGACCCTGGCGGCCTGGATCACCCTGACCGCGGGCATCGCGCTGGGCAGCTGGTGGGCCTACTACGAGCTCGGCTGGGGTGGCTGGTGGTTCTGGGACCCGGTCGAAAACGTCTCCTTCATGCCCTGGCTGATGGGCACCGCGCTGCTGCATTCCGCCATCGTGGTCGAGAAGCGCGATTCCCTGAAGGTCTGGACCATCCTGCTCGCGATCCTGACCTTCTCGCTCTCGCTGATCGGCACCTTCGTGGTGCGTTCGGGACTGCTGACCTCGGTGCATGCCTTTGCGGTCGACCCGGAACGCGGCCTTTTCATTCTGGTCCTGCTGGCCATCGCCATCGGCGGGTCTCTGCTGCTCTTCGCGGTCCGGGCCCCGACCCTGACGGCCGGCGGTCTCTTTAGCCCGATCAGCCGCGAGGGCGGGTTGGTGCTCAACAACCTTCTGCTGACCGTGGCCACCTCGGTGGTTTTCGTCGGCACTCTGGGGCCGCTGCTGCTGGAGGCCGCAGGCACCAAGATCTCCGTGGGAACGCCCTACTACAACGCGGTCTTCATTCCTTTAATGGTGCCCCTGGTCGCGGTGATGGCGGTCGGACCGCTCCTGCCCTGGAAGCGCGCGGAACTGGGCGCCGTCTTGTCGCGCCTCAAATTTGCCGGTCTCATGACCATCATCGCCATGCTGGCGACGGCCTATCTGGTGGAAGGTGGTCCGGTAATCGCCGTGGCCGCTGTCGGCTTCGCCATCTGGCTGCTGGCCGGTGCGATCATCGAATGGACGGAGCGGATCAAACTTTTCCGCGTTCCCTTCGGCGACTCCTTCAAGCGGATGACCAAGCTGCCACGCTCGGCCCATGGCATGACCCTCGCCCACGCCGGCATGGCCATCGCCATTCTGGGCATGACCGGATCCGCCGCCTGGAAAACCGAAGACATCCGGATCGCCCGGCCGGGCGACAACATCGAGGTCGCCGGCTACAACTATCTCTTCGAGGGCATGAGATCCATCCAGGGGCCCAATTATCAGGCCGAGCAGGGACGCTTTGTCGTCACCCGGGACGGCGAGTTCATCACCGTACTCACGCCGGAAAAGCGCCTCTACATGGTGCAGAACATGCCCACGACAGAGGCCGCGATCCACACCAATGGCCTGCGCGACCTCTACATGGCGGTTGGCGATTCCGACGGGAACGGGGGCTGGACGGTCCGCATCTATCACGAACCCCTCGTGCCCTGGATCTGGGCCGGCTGCATCATCATGGTGATCGGCGGGACCTTCTCGCTCAGTGATCGCCGTCTGAGGGTCGGCGCGCCGGTGCGCAGCAAACGCTGGCAGGCGAAGTCCGGAAGCGGTCAAGCGGGAGCACGAGCCTAGATGGGTCGCAAACTGATTTTCTTCCTGCCGGTCCTGGTGTTCCTGATCCTCGGCGGATACTTTTTCTGGGGTCTCGATCCGGAACGCAACCCGGCGGACATTCCCTCGGTGATGATCGACAAGGAGGTTCCGGTCTTCGATCTGGCGCGCCTGGATGGCTCCGGTGTGGTCGGCTTCAACAACGAAGACCTGAAGCAGGGCACGGTCACCCTGGTCAACGCCTTTGCCTCCTGGTGCCTGCCCTGCCTGGCCGAGCACCCGATCCTGACCGAGCTGGCCAAGCGCAACGGGATCCGCCTCTACGGCATCAACTACAAGGATAAGCCGGAGGACGCGGCCCGCTGGCTACGCGAACACGGCAATCCTTACGCACGGATCGGCGCGGACAATTCCGGACGCGTCTCGATCGACTGGGGGGTTTACGGCGTACCCGAGACCTACATCGTCGATGGCGAGGGCCGCATTCGCTATCGCCACATCGGGCCGCTCGACCAGGCGGCCACGGACGAAATTATCCTCCCGCTCATCAACGAGCTGAAGCAATGAACCGAGCGGAAAAAACCACTGCTGCCGGCGCCCTTCGAGAAATTCTAACGGGCTTCGCAACCAGCGGCCGTCAGGCAGCGGCTCTCCTTTTCTGCCTTTGTCTCGCCGCCCCGATCTTTACCACCCCGGCCTTTGCGGTTGAGCCCGACGAAGTTCTCGATGACCCGGCCCTTGAATCCCGCGCCAGGGATCTCTCCGCAGAGATCCGTTGTCTCGTCTGCCAGAATGAATCAATCGACTCCTCGAACGCGCCGCTGGCCAGGGATCTGCGAATCATCGTGCGCGAGCGTCTGGTGGATGGCGACAGCGATCAGGAAATCCTGGACTACCTGGTTGCCCGTTACGGCGACTTCGTACTGCTGCGCCCACCCATGAAGCCGGAAACCTATTTCCTCTGGTTTGGACCAGTGGTCCTCCTGCTTCTTGGGACGCTTGCGGTTGGCGCCTATTTCGTCAATCAGAAGCGGCGGGCCGACAACGACACACCGGTGCCCTTGTCCGCGGAAGAAAAGCAGCGGCTCGCGGCACTGCTTGAAGATCCGCCAGAACAAGAATCGCCGCAACAAGAACCGGGAAACCCGGACCCGCAAAAGCTCGCAGGTGGTCCCTCCGAAAGTCCGAAGACATGATCCTGTGGATTATCGCCGCAGTTCTGACCGCCATCTGCGTCGCGGTCCTGATGAACAGCCTGCTCAAAGCGCGCGCCGATGAAGGTCCGCGCGCCGCCTTCGATCTGACGGTCTACAAAGACCAGCTCGCCGAAGTCGGACGCGACATGGACCGCGGCCTGCTGAATGAAGATCAGGCACGGTCCGCGCGCCTTGAAATCGAGCGGCGCATGTTGAACGTGACGGCGTCAGCAGAGGCGACCGAGACGACTGAAGGACCCGCCGAGGCCGGAAAGAGCAACCGCTGGATGGCGTGGTTCCTGGCCGCGGCTTTGCCCGGTCTTGCCCTCGGTCTTTATCTTAATCTCGGGTCCCCCGGAATGCCGGGCATTCCCTTTGCCGAGCGGCGCGCCCTGGAAGCCGAGTTCCAGAGGGCGATAGACAGCGATCTGGAAAAGGAAATCACCGCGCTGGAGGCCCGCGTCGAAGCCAAGGGTTTCGATGCGCACGCCTGGTTGCTGCTGGCCGGCGCCTACGGCCAGCTCAACCGGTTCCTCGACTCCGCGAATGCCTACCGGCGGGCGATCGATCTGGGCGCAAAAGAGCCTCAACTCTATGCCTCTCTCGGCGAGGCCCTGGTGGCCGCCAGCGGTGGCGAAGTTGGCGCCGAAGCCCGGCGTGCCTTCGCCGAAGCCATCACCCTGGATGGCAACAATATGAAATCCCTTTACTACAGCGGTCTGGCCCTGGCGCAGGATGGCCGCCTGGCCGATGCCCTGCGCATCTGGAAAGGCCTCTCGGAACGCTCGACCCCGGCCTCGCCCTGGCGTCCCCTGCTCGCGCAGCGCATCGCGCAGCTTGAGGCGGCCCTGGCCCAAAATCAGGGTCAAGGCGAAGCGCGTCTTCCCGGACCACGCCTTCCAGGTCCCCGCGCCTCCGCCGAAGGCGGCACCGGGTCAGATGGCTCCACCGGCAATCCGGTGGGCGGCTCGGCAATGCCCCAGCCGAGCCCCGAGGAGATTGAGGCCGCCCGGCAGATGTCCGCGGAAGACCGCATGGCCTTCATCCGTGCCATGGTCGACCAGCTTGCGGAACGTTTGGATGGTGAACCCGGGGATCTCGAAGGCTGGCTCCGCCTGGCGCGCGCCTACACTGTGCTGCAGGAGCCCGAAAGCGCCCGCGCAGCCCTGGAACGGGCTTCGCAAAGCTTTGCCGGACAACCTCAGGAAGCCCAGGCGGAGGCCGCGATCGCCCGGACCAGGTCCGAGCTCGGCCTTTAGGGTCGGTTGAGTTCCAGGCCCCCGACTTCAGACCCCAGACCTCAGGCCTGCAAAGCCCGAGACCCAAGGATTAAATTCCGAAAAAACCGCTGATTTCCGGGATCTTTTCGGGGTTGGTGGGCTGATACGGCCACAGTTTTCCTTTGACTCGTGGAGAAAGCCCACTAACGTTCAAGCAACGCCGAAAAATGGCGATTGATTGCAGGGATCATATTATGCACGAGACGGCTTCGGGACGGGCCGCCGAGCACCATGCATTGGTTTGCGAGGATATCCATAAGAGTTTCGGAACTCTTGAGGTTTTAAAAGGCGTTTCTCTTTCCGCACACAAGGGCGACGTGATCGCCATGCTGGGCTCCAGTGGCTCGGGCAAAAGCACCTTTCTGCGCTGTATCAACCTGCTGGAAACGCCGAATTCCGGCCAGGTTTTCGTCGGCGGTGAGCTGATCCGCATGGCCACCGATAAACGTGGCGAACCGCAGGCGGTCGACCGCCGGCAGGTCGAGCGCCTGCGCACCCGCCTCGCCATGGTGTTTCAGAGCTTTAACCTCTGGTCGCACATGACGGTCCTGCAAAACGTGATCGAAGCTCCGGTCCATGTGCTGAAAAAACCGAAGCGCGAGGCCATTGAGCAGGCCGAGGCCCTGCTCGAAAAGGTCGGTATCCGGGCCCGCAAAAACGACTATCCGGCCCATCTCTCCGGCGGGCAGCAACAGCGCGTCGCCATTGCCCGGGCCCTGGCCATGGATCCGGATGTCATGCTGTTCGACGAACCCACTTCCGCCTTGGACCCTGAACTGGTCAATGAAGTTCTGAAGGTTATCAAGGACCTGGCGGAAGAAGGCCGGACCATGATCGTGGTCACCCACGAGATGGGATTTGCCCGGGAAGTCTCGACAGAGACCGTTTTCCTGCACGAAGGCCGCGTCGAAGAGGCCGGTCCGCCGCAGGAGGTTTTCGAGCATCCAAAATCCGAGCGGTTCCAGCAATTCCTTGCCGGAACCCTGAAGTAAGACCCGGAACCCTGAAGTAACACTTTGAAGACAGAAAATTGACTATGGGAGAACCAACATGAAAAAACTCTTTGTGGCCGCCGTGGCCGCTGCCTTCACTCTGGGCGCTGCGCCCTTCATTGCAGCCGATGTGGAGGCGAAGGACTGGACGAAAATCCGGATCGGTGTTGAAGGCGCTTACCCGCCTTTCAGCGAAACCACACCCAGTGGTGAGTTGAAGGGCTTCGATATCGATATCGCCAATGCTCTTTGCGCCGAAATCAAGGCGGAATGCACCCTCGTCGCCCAGGATTGGGACGGCATCATTCCCGCCCTGATGGCCAAGAAGTACGATGCCATCGTGGCGTCCATGTCGATCACCGAAGAGCGGAAGAAGAAAGTCGCCTTCACCAACAAGTATTATCAGACACCGGCAAAGTTCGTCCGCAAGGAAGGATCCGGCATTGAGATCAACAAGGACTCGCTGAAGGGCAAGAGCGTCGGTGTGCAGCGGGCAACCATTCACGACAACTTCCTGACCGAAGAGTTCGGCGACATTCTGGAGATCAAGCGCTACGGCACCCAGGACGAAGCCTATCTGGATATGACGGCCGGCCGTATCGACTTGCTGCTCGCCGATTCCGTCGCTTTGAACGACGGCTTTCTGAAGACCGACGCCGGTAAGGGCTATGAGTTTGTCGGCCCCGATTTCTCGGATCCGAAGTACTTCGGCGACGGCGCCGGGATCGCGATCCGCAAATCCGACGAAGACCTGCAGGCCAAGCTGAACGACGCCATTGCCGCGATTCGCGCCAACGGCACTTACAAGGCCATCCAGGACAAGTACTTCGACTTCAACATCTACGGCGAATAAGACCGCCCGGATGTTTTGAGCCTGATCGCACCGCGACAGCCCGCATAGGCCTGTCGCGGTGCGAACTCAAAAGAGTCTCCGTCCTGTGCCTCTTCTTGGTGACCGCGCAGAGCGGAGGGAAATCAACTACCACGCTGATCACGGCAAAGATCCATGCTCGACCTCCAGGGATACGGCCCCTCCATACTAGACGGCGCACGTCTGACCGTCGCGGTCGCCCTGGTCTCGCTGGCCATTGCCATGCTTCTCGGGCTGATCACCGCTCTAGCCAAACTGTCGGGCATGCGGGCCGCCGTCATTGCCGCGACGGTCTACACCACGATCATTCGCGGCGTCCCCGACCTGGTGCTGATGCTGCTGATCTTTTTCGGCGGGCAGGTCCTGGTAAACGACCTCGCGCCGATGGTCGGCTATGACGAATACGTCGACATCAATCCCTTCATCGCCGGGTGTCTCACGATCGGTTTTATCTTCGGTGCCTATATGGGCGAGACCTTCCGGGGCGCGATCCTGGCGGTACCCGTCGGTCTGCTGGAAGCCGGCGCCGCTTATGGCATGTCCCGCGGCCAGGTTCTGATCCGGATTCTGATCCCGCAGATGATGCGCCATGCCCTGCCCGGCTTCGGCAATAACTGGCTGGTGCTGATGAAAACCACGGCCCTGGTCTCGGTCATCGGACTGGAGGACATGGTCCGCAAAGCCGGTCTCGCGGCCGGCGCCACGCGCGAGCCCTTCCCGTTTTACTTTGCGGTCGGCATCCTGTTTCTGGCTTTCACGACACTGTCGGTCCTGGCGCTGCGCTGGGCGGAGAAGCACTACAGCGCCGGCGTGCGGCAGGTATAGAGTGCGATCGCTCTTGACGAAAACAGTCATGAGCGTGAATCGCCCTCTAAACATTTAAAACAAAGACTGATTCACCTTTTCACTGAATCAGTGAAACGATCAGATTTTAAGGGACGGGGTGAGCATGGACTTCTCGATCATCACCGAAAACATCTCCGAGTATATCGACGGCACGTGGCTGACGATCCAGTTGGTCGGGATGTCGCTCCTCATAGGTCTTGTTCTTTCCGTCCCCTTCGCGGTGATGCGCTCCACCAACCGGATTTTCATTTCCGGACCGGTCTGGCTCTTCACCTACTGCTTCCGAGGGACGCCTCTGCTGGTTCAGATGTTCCTCTTTTACTATGGCCTCGGCCAGCTGGAGTTCATCAAGGAGCTGAGCCAGAGCTGGACCTTTCTGCAGAACGCCTACTGGTATGCCCTCTTTGCCTTCACCCTGAACACAGCGGCTTACACCACCGAGATCATTCGCGGCGCGATCGTCGCGACTCCCTACGGCGAGATTGAAGCGGCCCGGGCCTGCGGGATGTCACGTTCGCTTGTCCTGCGCCGTGTGGTGCTGCCCAGCGCCTTCCGGCGCGCCCTGCCGGCCTATTCGAACGAAGTGATTTTCATGCTCCACGGCAGCGCCCTGGCCAGCCTGATCACGCTCGTCGATATCACCGGCGCGGCCCGGATCATCAATTCGCGTTACTACAGCCCCTACGAAGCCTTCCTGACCGCCGCCGCCTTCTATATGGCGCTGACCTTCCTGATCGTCTGGGGCTTCCGTCAGCTCGAAAAATGCTGGCACGCGCATCTCAAGCCGCGCGAAACGAATTAATCCCCCGCCGTTTCTCGCCAATCAGGCGAAGCGATAAAACACCTCAGGTTGATTCCAAGCCGGGCGAGATGCACTGGACAGATGGTCTGCGACGCTTTAATCCTCGTAAGATTCGTTAACTTTGCACTATTGTTATAGACTTTCTCGAACATGCCGATCCGCATGAGGGAGACTTTATGTCCGACGTCCGGACAAAGTATTCTGGATTGAGTCAAGACGAGCTGCTCCAGGAAGTCGAGCGGCTGGAAGAACGCCTGCGCAAGTTCCAGGAAAAAACCAGGGACGGCCTGGAGGCGGAAGAAGCGCTGTGGCAAAGCCAGCAACGGTTCCAGGACATTGCGGAGATCGCCTCGGACTGGTTCTGGGAGATGGATGCGGATCTGCGCTTCAGCTATTTCTCGGAACGTTATGAAGCAGTCACGGGCATTCCCCCGGAGAAATCGCTGGGCAAGACCCGCAAGGAACTCTGGGAGCGTTTGCCGCCGCCCTCGCCCATGCTGAAGTTCGAATGGGATCAGCACTGGGAACTGTTGATGAACCGGCAACCCTTCAGCAATCTGCGAACACAGTGGGTGCACGCGGACGGGCAGCTGCACAGCTATGTCATCAGCGGCAAACCCCTGTTCGACAGCGCGGGAAACTTCGTCGGGTACCGCGGTATCGGCACGGATATCAGCAAGGAAGTCCGGGCCCAGGAAGAATTCATTGCCGCGAAGGAAGAAGCGGAGCGCGCCAATCGCGGCAAGTCCGAGTTTCTGGCAAACATGAGTCATGAACTCCGCACACCCCTGAACGCGGTGATCGGCTTTTCCGAAGTGATGGAACACGAACTCTTTGGAGAGCTGGGCGACCACCGTTACCGGGAATACGTGGGCTATATGAAGAACAGCGGGCTGCACCTGCTGGGGATCATCAATTCCATCCTCGATCTCTCAAAGATCGAAGCCGGAAAGCTCACGCTCTACGAAGAAGAAATCGATCTGGCGGAGGTCATCAGCTACTGCTTTCAGCTTGTTGTCGCAAAACAGGAAGAAAAGCGGATCGAGCTCGATCTTCAGCTTTCCGGGGATCTACCCAACCTCTGGGCCGACGAACGCCTGGTGCGTCAAATTCTGCTGAACATAGGCTCCAACGCCCGGAAATTCACCGGTCACGGCGGCAAGGTCACCGTGGCAACCCGCATGGGCGATCATGGCGGACACGAGATTACGATCTCGGACAACGGGATCGGCATGAGCAAGGCGGACCTCCAGGCGGCCCTGACACCCTTTGGCCAGGTCGACAGCTCCCTCAGCCGCCGCTATGAGGGAACGGGTCTGGGCCTGCCGCTCTCAAACTCCTTCACCAAGCTGCATGACGGGCAACTGGAAATCGAGAGCGCTCCTGAAAGCGGCACGAACGTGACCGTCAAGTTTCCTGCTGAACGGGTCCTCAAACCGCAGGATCCGCGACTGGGTATGCGGCTGGGTGAGAAGAAAGAAGGCGTATAGCAGCCGCACCACGCCTTCGTTCCGAACCTTAGATCAGATCAAATTTTGATGGAATCGCCGAAGGCGATTTATTGTGCTCGTGATTCTGACCTAACACTCCGATTTAGAGCAAATTCACATGATCGATCCGGTCTAGAGTCGATCAGGCCGCGCGTACTTTGCGCAGGAAGTCGTTCACCTCGCGACGCAGTGTTTCCGAATGGTTTGCCAGGTCACCGGCCGCCGTCAAAACACCGCTCGAGGAGGTGCCGGTCGCATCGGCGGACTTCGTAACTTCGGCAATCGTAGCGGAGACTTCGCTGGTTCCGGTCGCGGCCTCCTGAACGTTGCGCGAGATTTCCTGCGTCGCCGCACCCTGTTCTTCGACGGCAGCGGCAATCGATCCCGCCACCTCGTCGACCTTGGCAATCGTTCCGCCGATGTTCTTGATGGCGTCCACAGCGCCGGTCGTCGCGGTCTGCATGGCCGCGATCTGCGCGCTGATTTCGTCCGTCGCCTTGGCCGTCTGAGACGCCAGGTTCTTGACCTCACCGGCAACCACCGCGAAGCCCTTACCGGCTTCACCCGCACGGGCGGCCTCGATTGTCGCGTTCAGCGCCAGGAGATTGGTTTGCTCGGCGATATCGGAGATCAGGCTGATGACGTCGCCGATCTTGCGGGCGGCGGCGGAAAGCCCCTCGACGTCTTCGTTGGTCCGCCCGACCTGCGTGACGGCCTCGCTGGCGATCTGAGAGGATTCAGAAACGCGGCGGCTGATTTCGGTGATGGAGCTTGTCAGTTCCTCTGACGCGGAGGCCACGGCCTGGACATTTGCGGTCGTGACTTCGGATGCCGCGGAGACGCTGTTGGCCTGTTCCGTGGTCGACTGGGCGGCCGAGGACATCTCCTGGGCTGCGGACTGCATGGAGGTCGCGCCGTTGGCGACCTGATCGACGACCGCCATCACGGAGGCCTCAAAGGCATCGGCCATGGCATTCATCGCAGCCTGTTTGTCGGCCTCGGCTTTTGCCTTGTTCGCGGCCTGCTCGCCTTCGAGGCGGCGCATCTCAATAGCATTTTGTTTGAAGACCTCGACCGCCTGCGCCATCGCGCCGATATCGTCGCGCTTGTCGCGCGCCGGGACATCGGTTTCGAGCTGGCCATCCGCCAGGTCGCGCATCGCCGCGGTCATCTGGGCCAGGGGCCGGCCGACCATGCGGGTGGTCACGAAAGCCAGCAGGCCGGCAAGCAGGACCACGGCTACGATCGCACCGATGATCTGCATCTTCAGGGCGTCGGCCACCAGGGCGTTCAGACCCTCAAGGCTCCAGGCCACCGCCAGAATGCCCACAGGATCCTTCTTTTTGTTCAAAGGCTGTACCGCGATGATGACGTGATCGCCGGTCGATTCAAAATAGACCCCGCCGTTCTCGACCGCGGCCTTCGCCCAGTCGCCGACGTTGGGAAGTTCATGGGACGGCAGGCTATCGGACTTGAAACGAGTCACTTCCTGGCCATCGCGATTGTAGGTCACAATATCGGAGATCGCTGAGTCATCTGCCTTGGCAAAGGCCTCGTACCCGGCAATGATGGAGTCCGCCTTGTTCCACTGCAAGCCGCCGGACACCGTATTCGCGAGCAGGCTGGTGATGGTGGTGAAGGAGCGTTCTCCCTGAGAAACCAGAGCCGCACGTTCATTGATGACGTTGGTCGTTACCATGACAACGAGCCCGACCGCGATCGACAGCGCAGCGACAAGGGAGACCTTTCGCGAGACCGTCAGGACACTCTGTGAGGGCTGTTGACTCGAATTTGCGGGTAGACCGAACTGTTGCTCAGACATAGATATCCCCAGTTGAAACACGTCTCGAGTACGTTCCTCTCCCGCATTTGCAGGAAAAGTGAACGGGTCTCTCTTCGTTTGACCTGAGAACGGTACACACTCTTGATTGCCGAAATCGCAAGCGACCGCACTCTTGAAACTGACCGTCTGCCTTTGAGTCAAAGACAGACGGTCAGACTCTAAACCGCATATTCAAGTGGGTGGACTATGCTCCCGACGTTATCCGTCGGGAGCGATCCTCCCATTCCACATATGACGTTTTGCTTTGCGTCTTGGCTCTTACAGGAAGGCCTCGACGTTCATGCCAACCGTGATCGCACCGATCACTTCGCCGCTGGCAGGATCGACAATGGACATGCTCATCTGCGACTGGAAGGTCTGGGTCGACTCGTCTTCCTCGACTTCGTCGATGAACATCGCATCGGGACCGGCAAGGAAGGTTTTCTGCCACTTGCCTTCGTCACCCTGCCAGTAGTCGGAGGTCACATCGCTCTGCGCGACATTCAGACCCTTGGAGTCCATGACGAAGACTTCCGTGACCAGCCCGCCGGACTCTTCCTTCTTCTTCTTCAGATAGTTCGAGACAGCATGGCCCAGGACCTCATTGATCATCGGCTGGCTGGACGCACTGGTTTCCGCGCGCCATTGCTTGTCCATTGCATCGATTTCAGCCTGGGAAAGGCCGGCGTGCTTTGCATTCTGAGCTTTGATCGCAGCAACCAGGTCTGCATCGGCAATCCAGGTCTTTACGGTTGAGTTAGCAAAATCCTGCATGGGCGCAACATGCGCCTCCGTCGCCATTGCGGCAGAAGCAGCCAACATTCCGGCAAGGCCTGTGGCCGCAGCCAAAGATGCTTTAAAATTCATGACACCACCTATGAGTTAATCGAAGTTCTTGTGACTGGCGTGCACTTTAGGTGGTTTATCCTAACCATCGATTAATACGAGCAAATTGTCAGGAAGGAGCGGTACAACCCGGGATTATGTTTGCGGGCAAGTCGCTCACTGAGGCATTGCTCGAGAATCGAGGAACCGATGTCAGGGCGGTGATGCGTGAATTGCTTGGATTTCAGGCGACCGGCAAGGGTCCGGCGGAGGTCTAAAGGACAGAAACCCAACCCCAATTCCAGGGGGCGTTAAATTTTTCAGGAATTTGGTGGAGCCGAGGAGGATCGAACTCCCGACCTTCGCATTGCGAACGCGACGCTCTCCCAGCTGAGCTACGGCCCCACAACAACCGCGACTGCGGTTTCGCTCCCGCGACGATGAGGAACGGTACATAGAGATAATGAGAATTCGGGCAAAGGCTGTCAAGGCACCGCTTTTCCTCAGAAAACACGGCAAATACAGGACAGCAGACAACGGAATTGGGAGAGCACTGGGCCCCACTTCACAGGACATTTCGCTGCCATTCAGCTAGCGGCTTGCTGAAATAAGCCGTGATGACATAGTGTGGCGGTCGTTCCTGATCGGCTGAGCAGGAATATCGGCCACCCCGCTAACGAAATGATGAAGAGTCTGATGATTGTTCTGGATCCCGTGCTTGCCGTTATAAGTGTCGCCCTCAACCTATATTGGTTCGTGGTGATTATCTCCGTGGTCCTCTCCTGGCTGGTCCAATTCAATGTCGTCAACACGAGCAATCAGTTTGTCAGCATGATTGGCGAGTTTACCTGGCGGGCGACAGAACCGGCCTTGCGTCCGATCCGGCGCTTCGTGCCGAACCTGGGCGGGATCGATATTTCTCCCGTCGTGCTTCTGCTCGCCATCTTCTTCCTCCAGCAGGTCATCGCCAACATTCGCGTTTCGCTCCGTGTCGGGGCTTTCTGATCACAGCCCCTTCAAACTCACGGACAAGGGCGTTTCTGTGGCGGTGCGTCTGTGGCGGTGCGTCTGCAGCCTGCGGCGCACCGGACCGGGATCGACGGAAGTGTCCGGCTCGACGATGGCGCAAGGGTTTTAAAAGTCCGGGTCTGTGTCTCGCCGGAGAAGGGCAAGGCCAACGCCGCCCTGATCGAATTGCCGGCAAAGACCTGGCACCTGCCGATAGCGAATTGCGTTTCTCTTGAATCATCGCATCTCAAAATTTGCGTTCAGGATCAGCAATTTGCTGATCGAGGGGTAGCGAATTTTGAATCCGATTAAATGCAAGTTGCTTTAAATCGGCGATCGAAGTGCAGTCGGGGCAAAGTGATCGCCGCAAGACGCTGATGATGATCGGCGGTGGCGCAGAACTCTTCGGGTCGTTACAAGAATGGCTCAACGAGCTGACACACTCGTGTGGTGGAACAGGCGTCATCGCGCCGAGACTGAAGCCGGCACAAGCCAGCGAGTCGGCGTCGGTCATGAACCTGCCGTTTTCAGGCATGGCCGGCAGCGTCAGATTGTTAAAAAGCTCGAACGTGACGGCATAGCGGAAACAACAGCGGGGAGACCTTCGAATGGCAGGCGCGGTAACACTTGATGGGAAAGCCTTTGCGGCCGGCTTGCGCGAGCGGGTCTCGGCAGAGGTCGCCAAACTGAAATCGGAACACGGCCTGACCCCCGGTCTCGCCGTGGTGCTGGTCGGTGAAGATCCCGCGAGCCAGGTCTACGTCCGCAGCAAAGGAAAACAGACTGTCGAATGCGGTATGAATTCCTTTGAGCACAAGATGGACGCCAGCGTCAGCCAGGAGGAGCTTCTGGCCAAGGTGGCGGAGCTTAATGCCGACCCGGCCGTCCACGGCATCCTGGTGCAGTTGCCTCTGCCCAAGCATATGGACGACCTCGCCGTCATCGATGCGATCGATCCGGCCAAGGATGTCGATGGATTTCATGCGATCAATGCGGGCCGCCTCATGACCGGCGGCAAGGGTGCCGCGGCGCCGATGGTGCCCTGCACGCCCCTGGGGTGTCTGCTCCTGCTGCGGGATCATATCGGCGATATGTCCGGCCTGACCGCCGTCGTCGTCGGCCGCTCGAACATTGTGGGTAAGCCCATGGGACAGCTCCTGCTTCAGGAAAGCTGCACCGTCACCATCGCCCACAGCCGGACCAAAGACCTGCCGTCGGTCTGCCGTGAAGCGGATATTCTGGTCGCTGCCGTGGGACGGCCCGAAATGGTCAGGGGCGACTGGATCAAACCGGGCGCGACCGTGATCGATGTGGGCATCAACCGTATCGACGCGGAAGGCGGCAAGACCCGTCTGGTCGGTGATGTGGCAACAGCCGAGGCCAGGGAGGTTGCGGGCGCCATCACCCCGGTTCCCGGCGGCATCGGCCCCATGACCATCGCCTGCCTTCTGGCCAACACGGTGACCGCAACCTGCCGTCAGGCCGGCATCGACGCGCCGGATTTCTAACCTATTGAATGTCCAACGCTTTAGATCTTTGAAGCGTCGGACGTCTCATCGGATGAAACAAAAAACCGGACCGGTATACCTCGGCGTTTTGAGGACCGGTCCGATGTTTTTTTTTAAGATGCGCCGTCCTCTGCCTCTCGTGGCAACGCCAGGCGGATCAGGCCCTTGATCGGGGCATGCGGATCCGCGACCTTTCCTTTCCGCAGGATGGTCAAACGCCCCTGGCGCGCCAGATGCAGCGCCTGCTGCCGGACAGCGGGCAGGTATTTGCGCCAGAGATCAGGTGGATCATTGCGCTTGGCGCGTGCCGCAGCGAAACTCCGGGCCACCTCGTTGGGATCGAGGTTTTGGGACGCATCACGCTGTTCAAGCAGCTGGAGGATCATCTTGGCGATGGGATCGTCCTGTGGCATCTCAGCCGTCTTACTGGTGTCTTTTGTCATCTCTTATCGGCTTTCAATTTCGTCGCGTGCGTCACTCTAGACACTGGGCCATCTTGTTCCCATATTGCCACCAGTGGTTCTTGCAGAGTTTCGGGGTTTTTCCGTCATCAGGGGAAACCCCGAAACTCTGAAACAATGCGGTGCCTTCAGTGAACGAACTTCTGGCAGCTACAATCCTCTTTGCTGGCGGGCACTTTCTGCTCTCCAGCGCGTCTTTACGCAAGCCCTTGAGCCGGAAACTCGGCAACAACGGCTTCCAAATACTCTATTCGCTCTGCGTTCTGGCGGCTTTCGTCTGGATGCTCTTCGCTTACGCCAGCGCGCCCGTTGTAAATCTATGGTTTCCCGCACCGGCCTTGTCCTGGGCCCCTCAGTTGCTCATGCCGATCGCCTTCTTTGCCATCGTCGCCGGCCTCACAACACCCAGCGCCACGGCGGTGGGCGGCCAAAAGCTGCTGGAGGACACCCCGCAAAGCGCCGCACGCGGTATCTTCACCATCACCCGCCACCCCTTTCTGTGGGGCACAACACTCTGGGCCTTCAGCCACCTGCTGGCCAACGGGGACGCGGCATCGATCATCCTGATGATCGGCATCGCGGTCCTCAGCCTGGGCGGGATGCACCACATTGACCAGCGCCGCGAGGCCGCCGTCGGCGCCGCCTGGGGACCCTACGCCATGACCACCAGCCTGGTCCCATTCGCGGCCATCGCGTCCGGCCGCACAAAGCTCGATTGGCGGGGCATCGGATGGTGGCGCCCTCTGGTCGCCCTGGTGATCCACGTGGTGGCCATGGCCCTTCACCCGGCCGTGATCGGTGTCAGCCCCTTCCCGGGTTAAAGCGGCCCGCGCCGCCTAGGTTGGGAACTCATATTCTTTGACGGTCCTGACGATAAAATTATGTTTTCTGGCAAGGAGTTAAGAGCGGAGCGATGCCATAGCATCGTGACCGATGACACGACGCTGTCCAGAACTCATAATCTTATCGCCCGGATGGGTCGTATTTTGCCGGGTTTTAGGGGCGTCGAGCCCTCTCACCGGGCCTACAGGCCCGCTTTCGAGACCTCTCCTGCCTTAAACCCGGCAAAATGCGATCAAGACCATCAAAGAATATGAGTCCTCAACCTAGGCCTGACCCTTTTGGCGATTGAGCAGACGCAGACGCAAGGCATTGAGCTTGATGAAGCCCTCGGCATCGCGCTGATCGTAGACCGAATCCTCTTCGAAGGTAACGTGCTCCATGCTGTAGAGCGAGTCAGGTGACTTACGGCCGCAGACGATCACGTTGCCTTTGTAAAGCTTGAGGCGGACCGTGCCGTTGACCTTTTCCTGGCTCTTGTCGATCAGCGCCTGCAGCATTTCGCGTTCCGGACTGAACCAGAAACCGTTGTAGAGCAGCTCGGCGTAACGGGGCATGAGCTCGTCTTTCAGATGCGCCGCGCCGCGGTCCAGAGTGATGGATTCCATCGCCCGATGGGCGGCAATCAGGATCGTTCCGCCCGGCGTTTCGTATATTCCGCGGCTCTTCATACCGACAAAACGGTTCTCGACCAGATCCAGGCGGCCGATGCCGTTCGCACCGCCCAGCTCATTCAGACGGGTCAGCAGGTTGGCCGGACTCAGGGCCTTGCCATCGATGGCAACCGGGTCGCCATGCTTGAATTCAACCTCGATGAAGGTGGGCTCGTCCGGCGCGGCTTCCGGCGAGACACTGCGCGAGAAGACATGTTCGCCCGGCGAGACCCAGGGATCCTCCATCTCCTTACCCTCGGCGGAGATGTGCAGCAGATTTGCATCGACCGAGAAGGGCGCTTCGCCGCGCTTGTCTTTCGCAATGGGGATCTGATGGTTTTCCGCGAACTCGATCAGCCGCGTGCGTGACGTCAGGTCCCATTCGCGCCACGGCGAGATCACATGAATGTCCGGCTGCAGCGCGTAGTAACCCAATTCGAAGCGCACCTGATCGTTGCCCTTGCCGGTCGCGCCGTGACAGACCGCATCGGCGCCGGTTTCCCGGGCGATTTCGATCTGCCGCTTGGCGATCAGAGGGCGGGCGATCGAGGTGCCAAGAAGATAGACACCTTCGTAGAGCGCGTTGGCGCGAAACATCGGGAAGACGTAATCACGGACGAAGGTCTCGCGCAGATCCTCGATATAGATTTCCTTCACGCCGAGCATCTCGGCCTTCTTGCGCGCGGGCTCCAGCTCCTCGCCCTGCCCCAGATCGGCGGTAAAGGTGACGACCTCGCAGTTATAGGTCGTTTGCAGCCACTTTAGAATTACCGAGGTGTCGAGACCGCCGGAATAGGCGAGCACGACTTTCTTGATGTCGCTCATGAGATCCACGCGTCGTTCTAGAGCGATTTGCGCTTGAACGGACTCAAAGTGCGCTGCCCCTCAATCGGCGAATTGCCGATGCCGGACAGAAACTATGAGATCCCGTAATTCCAGAAACGCAATCCGCTACAATGTATAAGAAGGTCTGAAACCGCGCGGAGTATAGGCAAAAGCGGACAGGGAGCAAGGCCTGCCCGCCAGTGAAAATGAAGAGCTTTCGGCCCCCCGGTCGGCACCGCCGTAAACAGCGGTTCAATTGGCCCGGCTGATCCCGTTAATCAGACGGCTGTTCCTTACCGCGCTGCGGATCGATTGCTGAAAACTGCCGAAGTTCTGGACCGTGACGTCGATATTCAGTTCCTGGCGCAGAGAGCGTCCGTCGGCGGTGTTCACGATCACGCCGAGGATCTGATTTTGGGTGATCCGGTGCAGCGCCGCGCTGAAGCCGTTGCTGTCATTGATCGCCACGCCGCTATCGCCGGCCAAGGCCCCGAGATCCACATTGGCGGGGGCGACATTCTGAAGAGACACATCCGTTTCGCGGCCGAAATTAAAGGTTACGCCACCGCCCGGCGGACTTGCCGTGGAGGAGACCATCTCGGAGACCAGTCCGGAGGGACTCACCTGCGCGACGGACTCAAGGACAAGAGCACCGTCGACAAAGGTTCGGATGTTTGCCCCGATCGCCATTTCAAGACCGCCGACATTGAACGTGCCGCGCAGATCCGCGAGTTCAGCTAGATCAACCGTCTCAAGCCCGTGGAAGTCGTCCTGCAAAGTCTGGCCACCGCCGAAATTCGCGGCTTTGAGCGAGGCGCGTCCCGCAGCATCCGCTGCGACCTGCGGTGCGGGCAGGGCCAGCGCCACGAGAAAACCCGCAAGCGCCAAGCCACTGCCCCAGGCCATCAGCCCCCGTCGGAACACTTTCCGGCTTAGCAGGCCGTCACTGGACGAGCCGCGAACCCCGCAGCGAACGGGCATCGGGACGGCGAACAGCCGGGAGGGAGATATCATTTTGGTCACGGCGTCACCTCCCCAACTCGTTTCGGCCGGGAAGATGCAGGGTGAAGGAGCTGATACCGGCGCGGTCCAGGCCTTCGCCAATCGGTGACTTTGGCCGGACCCGCCAATCGACGGCCTTGTTGAAGTGCGCCCGGGCCGTCTCGATCTCATTGCGCGCGGCCAGGACGATGCCTCCGCCCCAGACCTTTTCGAAGTTGTCGCGGTCCCAGACCGTGGTTCCCAGGGCAGGATCCGCAACCACGACCCGGTCTGCTTCGATCCCCTTGACCACGACAAAGTGCCGGTAACCGCGGGTATTGATCAGCACGATTCCGGGAACCCCGATCCGCGCGAGCTTTTCCAGCGACATCCTGAAGCCGTCGGACTTGAGACCGCGGTTATCGAGGAAGCGTTTCATATCCAGCATGGAGAAGCCGTCGGTTTGAATCTTGGCCTGATCCCCGGTCAGAAACATCTCCTCAAAGACCTCGGCCTCGCTGACCGGTGCATTGTAGTGATGGGAGAGAAGGGTCGCGACCGCCGCCGAGCCACAGCTGAAGTCATACTGTTGACGGATCACGCGCTTCCAGCGCGCCTCCTTGAGGCTGGTGAGTTTGAGCGAGAAAGCACCGCCGGCACCCCACACCCGGGTCTCACCTGCGAGCAGGTTTCCGGGCAACGCGGTAGCGGCCAGAAGGCAAAGCGCGAGCGGCAGGAGCGCAAATCTCCAGGCGCCGCCTTTCCTGGCCTGCTGACGTGCGAGGCCGGCACCCTTCAAGCCATGATCAGGACAGGTTCTGTTGGGCCGAGTCCGAACGGACCGAATCCTGTCGGATCGAATCCTCTGCATGATCGAAATCCCTTAAAAGAATAGGCCTACACCCCTGCGTAGAGGCTCAACAGATGCCGCCTTCAATCGCCACCAGGCCGTTAATCCAAGAGCCCATTAATCCAAGAGATTAAAAGTCACACCGATGGCGGCTTCGACCGCGTTGTTGTTCCCGGTCACGACATTCACCAGGCCCACACCGCCGAAGTTATCGAAGGCGTTGTCGCCGAAACTGACTCCACCTGTGGCGAAAGTATCGGCCGTGATGGCGCCGCCCACGACGCTGGCGTTGAGATCCTGATCCGTCGCGACGGTGATCGATGTACCGCCTTCCCGGCCACGCAATTCGCCCATCTGCGCGGCGTCGACAACCCCGACATCTCCAAAGGCGTTGGTTTCCGGAGACGACACATCCATGGAAGACATGCCGCTGGACTTGAAGGGGTCCAAGCCCTGGCCATTTGCAAGAACATCACCTGCGTGGCTCTCGCTGCCGGCAATTAATGCGCCGACTGTCAGTAATAAAATAAGTTTCCGTCTCATGACACAGCTCCCGGTATCCACAGCTCACCCCTCACCTTGATCGCTTCGGAGGGTGATTCCGCGTCTTTGACAGAGAAAAAATGTGAGGGGGATGGCGGAGCGTGCCCCGCCATCCCGGTCTCATATGCGCGTCTCGTCAGTTCCCGATGCTGACCCCGGAGTGCGCCGCAACCGACACACCGCCCAAAGTCGCATTGTAGAAACCGGACGACACATTGATGTTGGCGATGCCGCCGAAGGTTCCGGCACCAACATCGATCGTGACCGGTCCGGTGGTCAGCATGCCGCCCTGGCCCGCGCCACCGTTACCGCCGTTACCACCGGCACCACCGGCGCCACCCATGGCCGTCGCGACATCCGAAGTGGCATCGCCACCGTTGCCGCCCGTACCACCGGCACCGCCTGCGCCGCCGGCACCGCCGGTTCCGGATGCATCGGCAGAGGTCGCGCTTCCACCGGCACCACCGTTACCGCCTGTACCGCCGGTCCCACCAGTCCCGCCAGCACCGCCGGTTGCGTTCGCACCGCCGTCTGCCGCAGGTCCGCCGTTGGCAATGTTGGTTCCGGCATCGGCGTTGCCGCCTGTACCGCCCTGACCGCCATTGCCTTCGCCGTTGCCATTGGCATTGGCGTTGCCGCCGTTTGCGCTGTTGTTACCCGAGTCGGTATCGCCGGAGCTCCCGGAAGCGCTGGCGGTTGCATCACCGCCGTGACCGCCACGTGCGGCATCGCCACCGTTACCGCCATCGGCACCGGATTCAGCGTCAGCGTTGGATTCGGCATAGCCGTAAGCGCCATCGCCACCGTCACCGCCGCGTGCCCCACGACCTGCGTTCCCGCCATCGGCCTCGGAATAGGCTTCGGCATAGTCGCCGTTACCACCGGCGGCGCCGTTACCGCCGTTGCCGCCATTGCCACCCATCACACGGATGGCAGAACCGGTCACGGTGGCGGTCATGTCCTGAAAGGAAATGACATCGAGGTCGGAGTTAAAGGACTCCGAATAGGCCGTCGCCGTTCCACCGGCACCACCGGCGCCACCGGCACCGGCCGCCCCAGCCGCAGCACCCGGACCCGCATTGTTGGCATTGGCGTTGCCACCATCACCGCCGGCACCGCCGTTAGCGTTGGCGTCTGCGTTTGCAATCGCCGAAGCTTCGTTGTCGTTGCCGAATTTGTTTTTCGGGTTTGCGGAAGCACCCGTTGCAAATGCCAGAACGAGAGCGATGGCCGACGTTCCCGCCAAAAGACTCTTTAACATAGTTCTTTCCTCCATCTCTCTTCGTTTACTGGGTTCCACCAGCAGCAGCTACATTGCCGATGTTCACTCCCGAATGAGCTGCCACAGACACGCCACCAAGAGTCGCGTTGTAGAAGCCCGAGGAGACATTGATATTGGCGATACCGCCAAAGGTTCCGGCACCGACGTTAACCGCAACCGCACCCGTCGACAGCGTGCCACCGGCACCATTGCCACCGACACCACCGTTGCCGCCGTTGCCGCCGTTACCGCCGGTCGCGTTCGCTGCACCGGCCGTTGCCGTGCCGCCATTACCACCGGCACCGCCACCGGCGCCATCGCCGCCGGCACCACCAGATGCCGTGGCAGGTCCGGAGTTCGCATTGCCACCGGTCCCGCCTGCGCCACCGGCACCACCGCTACCGCCGGCGCCACCAGCGCCACCGGTTCCGGTTGCTGCGCCGGCCGTTGCCGAGCCTCCCGTGGCCGAGTTCCCGCCGGCGCTGCCCGCGCCACCGGCACCACCCGCGCCACCAGCCCCGGAATCGCCACCGTTGGCATTTGCGTTGCCGCCATTGCCGTCGTTGCCGCCGGAATCGGTGTTACCGCTGTTGCCCGCGGTGTTCGCATCGCCGTTGCCGCCTTCACCACCACGACGTCCGTCACCGCCGTTGCCACCGTCAGCGGCAGAGCCGGCATTCGCGTTCGAATAGGCTTCTCCGTATTCGCCGTCGCCGCCATCGCCGCCATTGCCGCCGCGCCGGCCGTTGCCGCCGTTCGCTTCGGAATAGGCATCCGCGTAGGAGCCGTCCCCACCAATGGCGCCATCGCCGCCGTTACCGCCGTTACCGCCAAGAATGCGGATCGGTGCGCCGGTGACGGCCGCAGTCATGTACTGATAGGAAATCACTTCGACGTCTTCGTTGAAGGATTCGGCATAGGCCGAGGCTGTTCCGCCTGCTCCGCCCGCACCGCCGGCGCCCGCGGTCCCGGCTGTTCCGCCCGGACCTTCATCACTGCCGTTTGCATTGGCGTTCCCGCCGTTGCCGCCCGCGCCGCCATTGGCATTGGCGTTGGCCATTGCGTCTGCCGTTGCGGTGTTCCCGTCACCAAATTTATTCTTGGGGTTCGCAGACGCGTCGAGCGCGAAAGTCATAACGAGAGCAAGCGCCGAACTCCCTATCAAAAATCTTTTAAACATAAGGCTCCCTCCTAAGGTCTAGATGATGCCTGCTGACTACCTGAAGATCTTGAGACGCCGGACCGATGGAGAGCTGAACATAGTGTCCCCATAGTCCGAGGTTCCTGGCGCCCGGATGAGTTGAAGCCCTAGAATGGAAGGAGCGCCGGTCGCTGTCGTGCCCCATTTGGGTCAGATTTGGTGTGAAGAATGCCTTTTAATACAACTTTCACAGGATTTCTGATCAGGCCTCTCCATTGGGGCGGTTGCGCACCACCCAGCGCTCGTCGAAATGCAGGTCAAAACAACCCTCACGCTTCGCTTCGGGCAGGCGAAACGAAGCCGGTCCGGTCAAGATCAGACGAACGAGTTCCGATTGACGGTCGATACCGGTCTTCGAAAAGATCCGTTTCAGATGGGTTCGCACGGTCTGATACTTGATACCCATACTTTCCGCGGCCTCGTCGAGCCGGTAGCCGTTGGAGAGGAGCCTGGCCAGCTTGGCTTCGGTGGGTGTGAACTCGTAGCATTTGACCAGCTGGTCCTCGCGGATCCGGCAACGGTATTCCGGATCGCTGATGATCAGGATCGACCCGGCAGTGTTGTCCTCGGCAATCACGCTTTCCCTGCACAGAGGTATCAGAATCAGAGTCACCGGTTCCGGTCCCTCAGACCTCATGACTGACATCTTGCGGCTCTCAGCGCCGTTTCCCGCCGATTTCAGGAAAGCCTGGAGGCCTGGTTTGAACCTGTCCAGCGTGACGGCTGAACCGTTTTTCCGGTGGCTGTCGTTCTGTTCTTTCGAAAGCCAACTGACCGCCATCGCGTTTGCTTCCATAACCCGGCCAGTCCCATCCAGCAAAGCTACACCGACCGAGAGGGCGCCAAGCATTTCCATCAGGATCTGTTGGGAGAAGTTCGATGTGCCCAAGAGTTCATGCACCTGGATGATCCGCCGGAAGTGCGGCATCACCTGTGCGATCAAGGCCAGGTCGCCGGCCTCGAATGGCCCTTCGCTCTCCGGCCGGCCGAACCCCGCGCAGATCAGCCGCTTATCCTTGCGCGCCAAAACACCCCAGACGCAATGATGGATTCCCGCTGGCTGTAGCCAGTCCCGATAGAACCTGCTTTCGCGCAAGAGTTCGAAGGGAAGGATCTCCTCGCCTGACACCACGGCGTCGGTGTTCCGGAAAAACCGCTCATCACGGAACCAGGCATTCGCAGGCGAATCGGGCTCTGAATAACGCCGCACCAAAAGCTCGGAGAGATTCTCAGCATGTTCGATCCGGCCAATGCCGCTGTCGAAGTCGTGTGATACGATAAGCCCAACGCTTGCCCGGCAGGTCGACATGACCGACTGTACGGCGGGTGACCAGGTCGAAGGTGTTTCAACGGCTTTATAAAAAGCCGACAGCAAGGCCGCCAGCGTGCCGTCAGATGTTTCGCGTAATAGGGAGTTCAGCATTGCTCCGCCCCGAATGATTTCCAGAGCAGGCCCACCGTTGAGGTGCATCTGCTCCTACTATCTGAGTTGGATCGGGTTCACATATGTTGGCGAAACCACAAGGTGCTTCCGACAAAACAGGATCCGATCTGGGCCTCTCCTCCGGTCCGGCCGGCATCTCCGATGCTCCGGATTGCATGCTCTAGAGAACGGTCTGTCTTAAATCCACCCGCACTCAGCTAATAGTTGTCTCTCGGCGCGCCCGTAAAGGTGGGTGCACCGACGCAGTGAGCATGCCGGACAGCCGGACGAGAAGTAGAATAAAAATTCACTTCATCGCACAGGCAGCACCGACGCTTTCGCGCAGTGAGGTGGGAACAAACAGCAATGTCAGTGCACGCCGAGGCACATCAAACCTATCTGCGTGAGCAGAGATAGGGCTATGACCCCCTTGCACGATCGGCACTACGTAAATTTTCTTATTTTCCTATAATACTCGTCATTTAGGAATTTTTACGTAGAAATCGAATGCTTAGTATATATGCTATACATCGTAGCAATTATTATGCCACTTCTAATTTTATTTATATAACAAAGAGCTAGTCTTAAGGCTTGATTTTCGTTAACCATAATTGTAAAGATTTCATACAGCCCTGCGCTGCATTTTAGGCAGAATTTGCAGACAGTCGGCCCATTAAAGTGTTTTTTTATAATTACTTAGATCATAAAGACCAAAGATTTCAGGTTGTAAAATTTTTCGACTCGCCTGTTTTTCTGCGATAAATTTTCTCAAACACACCCGCATCAAAGCAGAGGCAGAAAGTCGTTTCCGGGAAGGAAGACGCATGAGGACACGACGGCAGAGTCATTTACAAACTGTCGTAAATGAAAAATCTGAATAGTAGAAATTTCTATCTATAAGAGTATACTGCAGAGAAACCTTTGTTTCATTCACGACAACTCATCGGCGGGAGATTTTAAAACCAGATAATTGAATTTGAGGGGGTATCAAATGAAATGGCAATCTGCCGCTGCAATTACGATTTCCGTGCTCTCCTATCCGGCTGGCCCTCTGGCAGCTCAAACGCTGCCGCCAGCAACACTTCAGCCAAGTGACAAATCACTTACAGCTGCCCAGTCTACAAACCTATCGCTCGAGGCCAAACTGGCCCGCCTCGAACGCGCGCTACAGCAGCAGCGCGAAGAGATCGACTATCTCAAAAATCAATTGCTCTCTCAAAGCAGAGGGGGCCGGTCTCCAGCCTCGGACGTCAGACTGAATTACGGGACGACCGGCCTGACGGATTATGCGTTCGAACCGCCCCGCGACGCCCAAAGCAATCAGGAAGACTGGCTCAGCGCCAAGACCCGTGCGTCGAACCCGCAACAGCAACGACCGGTTCAAACCGCCCAACAAGACCAGCAGCAGCCCGTCGGGAAACCGCCCGAAACGCCTGAACGAAAGGTTCCCGAGGTTCAGGCCATTCCGGAACTGGGGGGTGTCCTCACACCGGCAGGCAAGCTTATCGTCGAACCCTCGCTTCAGTACTCCCATTCGCAGGTCAACCGCTTCACCTTTCTGGGCATCGAAATTCTGGACACCTTCCTGATCGGACTTCTGGAAGCCGAGGACACCGACCGGGATCTCTTCACCCCGGCGCTGACCGGGCGGCTTGGGATCACCGACCGTTTCGAGCTCGAACTGAAGGTGCCCTATGTGATCCGGAACGACAGGGTCAGCTTCGTCATCCCGCAGGTCGACCCCAACGCGACCATTACACAGGAGCTGGACGGCAACGGGCTCGGCGACATCGAGGTGGCGGCTCATTACCAGATCAACAACGGCCTGAACGACTGGCCGATCTTCATCGGCAACCTGCGCTACAAGTCGACCACCGGAACCGGACCCTTCGACGTCAGTCGCGATGCAAACGGCCTGGAGACCGAACTGCCCACCGGCTCGGGATTTCACTCGGTCGAACCCAGTATTACAGCGCTCTATCCTTCTGATCCTGCTGTGTTTTTCGCGAACCTGGGATATCTTTACACGGTCGAGGACGATGTGGGTGAGAGCTTCAATGATCAGAATATCGGCAACGTCGATCCCGGTGACGCCTACCGGGTCAGTTTCGGGATGGCCTATTCGATCAACGAACGCACCTCCTTCACCCTGGGCTACAAGCACGACTTCATCGGGGAGACGGATACCGAGGTCAACGGCGTGACGCTCTCGAGCAACACCCTGGATGTCGGGTCGCTTCTTCTGGGCTACAGCTTCCAGTTCGACGAGAACCTGGCTGCAAACTTCAATCTGGAACTGGGCGTAACCGCGGACGCACCGGACGTGCTCATGACCTTCCGGATGCCCTTCCTGATCGACGTGTTTTAAAGTTTAAGTGGCGACTGAGCGGCGGATCTCTCCGGGCTAAGCCTCTTAAGTCCGCTCGCTTTTGCGTTTGCGTTCGGACTCGGACTTGAGCTGGCCGCAGGCCGCCAGAATGTCCTCGCCACGCGTCGCCCGGACGGGCGCGGAGAGCTGCCCGTCGTTCAGGATCTTTGCGAAGCGGTGGATGGCATTGTTCGAGGAGCACTCGAAAAAGGAGCCGGGCCAGGGATTGAAGGGAATCAAATTCACCTTTGCCGGAATATCTTTCAGCAGTTTGATCAGCGCCCGTGCGTCCTCAGGCGAGTCATTCACGCCCTTGAGCATCACATACTCAAAGGTGATCCGCCGTGCGTTGTTGGTGCCGGGATAATCGCGGCAGGTCTGCAGCAATTCCTTCAGCGGATACTTCTTGTTGATCGGCATGATCTTGTCGCGGGTCTCGTCATCGACCGCGTGCAGCGAAACAGCGAGATTGACCCCCAGCTCCCGCCCGCAGCGTTCCATCTCGGGAACCACACCGGAGGTCGAGAGCGTGATCTTGCGTTTGGAAATCGCGATACCCTCGCCGTCCATGGCAATCTTCAGCGCCGTCGCCACGTTTTCGTAGTTATAAAGCGGCTCGCCCATTCCCATCATCACCACGTTGGTGATTTTACGGTCCAGGCGGGTGCTCGGCCATTCGTCCAAAGCGTCGCGCGCCAGCATGATCTGACTTATGATTTCCGCCGGGGAGAGATTACGGACCAGCCGCTGCGTGCCCGTGTGGCAGAACTTACAGGTCAGGGTGCAGCCGACCTGGCTGGAAACGCAGAGCGTGCCCCGGTCTTCCTCCGGGATATAGACCGTCTCAACTTCCTGGCCGTCGGCGAAGCGCAGCAGCCATTTCCGGGTCCCGTCCGCTGAGATCAGGTCCTGAACCACATCGGGCCGGCGAACGACAAAGTGCTCGGCAAGCCGGGCGCGGAAAGCTTTGCTCAACGAGCTCATCTCGGCGAACTCAGTGACGCCTTTGCTGTAGATCCAGTGCCAGAGCTGGCGGGCGCGAAAGGCCGGTTCGCCGAGGGCCGTGATCTCAGCCTCAAGTTCCTCGCGGGAGAGACCCACAAGGTTCTTGGTATCCGCCGAGTCGCTCGGCGGCGCAAACAGCTCAGCGTGCGCGGTTCCAGCCATAGCCGTTAGATACGCGCGCGGACCGTTAAACGCAAGCCATCCCGTCAGGCTTTCATGCGATCAGGCCGGCCAGCAAGATGGTTAATTGACACCGCAGCTTGCGGAGATTGCGCGATAGGCTGCCGTAAAGCCCTTGAGTGAATAGGTGTCGGTCGTAAGCGTTCCGCGGGAAGAAGTGCCTTTGACCAGCATGGTCGAGCCACGGATCATCGCCTGGACCATTGCCTTATCCAGATTGTGGTCCGGTGCCCAAGCACCGTCATTCTGGGTAAAGAACTCCTCGGTCCGGTCCCCGATCGTCACCGTTGCCGGGCTGCCTTTCTTGAACTGGTAGCCTGCGACGAAACTGACCTCGTCACGCCTGGATTCGGCAGGCCGGTGGGTCACGAGGGCATAGATGTCGCCCCGTTTCGAGTAGTCGCCGGCCGACTTGCTGGGCACGGACGCCATGTAACACGCCGGCTTACCGTCTTCCATGAAGCGGTAGGCGCTCCAGGACCCGAAATCTCCCAGGCGTTCGATTCCCTGGGCCGATGCAGAAGTGCCCAGTGTGAAAAAGAGCGGCAACGCCAGAACCCCGGCCATTGTCGCCCGCATCAATGCAAATGAAGTCATATCGTTATTATAGAGAGCACTTTTCCGTTCGCTACCCCCTGATAACAGGATTTTTTGCTTCGTGAGGGCATATCCCGGATTTTATGCAAAAAAACTGCGGGGAAGACCGCCAAACCTGATCCAAGCCTCTGGTCACGCCGTATAGCCTCCTGTAGTGCAGCAATGAAGTGGAAATCTGTGTGAATAATGCTGTCGCGCAACAGGATGTAAATGCAGAGGTGGCAAGATCTCTTGCCGCCATCGCGTTTATCGCGTCTGATAACGAAATGACGCAGGAGCCGGTAGCTAAAGAACCTAAGCGGCAGGACCCGCTAACGCCGCCCGAACTGGTGGCGCTGGTCCATGAAATCGCAGAACGGCGCTGTAAAGAGTCGTTCCAGGAGCTGTTTGGTTTCTTTGCGCCCCGAGTGAAGGCCTATCTGATGCGGCTTGGCTCGGACATGCATCAGGCGGAAGAACTGGTTCAAGAGGCCATGATCATGGTCTGGCGCAAAGCCGCCAGTTTCGACCCGGCGCAGGCAGCCGTAAGCACATGGGTGTTTACGATTGCGCGAAACAAACGAATCGATGCGATCCGGCGCGAAAAGCGCCCGGAGATCGATCTGGAAGACCCGGCTCTCGTTCCGCAGCCAGAGGCGCTCGCGGACGGGATCGTAGAACAACAACAGCACGCGAGACGGCTGAAAGAAGCAATCAGCCGCCTCTCTGCGGAGCAGGCAAAGTTGATTAAGATGGCATATTTTGCTGATAAGGCGCATGGCGCCATTGCCGAAGAAACCGGCCTGCCGCTTGGGACCGTCAAGTCCCGGTTGCGTCTGGCGCTCGGACACCTTCGAAAAGAACTCAAGGAGGAGTCCCTATGACTTCGGCCTCGCCTCATGGTCACGGCGGCGCCATGCGTGCGCTGCCGGCCAATCATGTAACCGACGAGCTGCTCGCGGCCTACGCGGCAGGCACGCTGTCGGAAGCGGAGTCGCTGATTGTTGCGACCCATTCGGCCCTTTGCCCACTCTGCAGAGACGCGATTGCCGCGTTCGAAGCGGTTGGCGCAAACCTTCTCGATGAGATAGAGCCCGAAGAGTTGAGCGCGGGATCGCTGGAGTCCGTGATGGCGAAACTCGATGACGCAGCGGATCTGCCGGACAACGTGGTGCGGCATCCAAGCTCAAAAACTGCGGCAGCTGCTGCGGCCGAGGGTTTTGTGCTGCCTGAGCCTCTGCGCAGTTACGTTGGCGGAGACCTGAATGATGTTGTGTGGCGCCCCGTCATACGCGGTCTCGAGGAGGCTGAACTCTCCGTCTCCGGGCCGGAGTTCAACGTCCGCCTGATCAGGGTCGCCGCAGGCGCCGCCATGCCGCAGCACAGCCATTACGGCTCGGAGTACACCCTGCTTCTGACTGGTGCCTACCAGGATAGTTCAGGCCGCTTTGCGCGCGGTGATTTCCAGATGGCTGACAGCGATGTTGATCATCAACCGACCGCAGAACCCGGCGAGCCCTGTGTTTGTCTGATTGTGACCGATGCGCCGATAAAGCTGACCGGCCCGGTTGGGCGCCTGCTGAACCCTTTCATCCGCTATTGATTTGAGGCCGGTTCATCCGGCTGATCAGGTGAGATCCTTGCAGCGGCGATGTCAGTCGTCGCTGCTTTCGGCCTGCCCACTCCCGCCGCTTTGCGCCTGCTGAGCTTGTTGAGCTTGTTGAGCTTGTTGAGCTTGTTCTGCAGCCTGGCGCCGCTTCTTGCGCAGCACCTGCCCTCCCTGAACATGTTCGGGCAAGGGCTCCGGCGCCGCGCGTGAATGCACCGGGCGGGCCGGGAAACGACCGTAGCTGATCAGGCGGTCATACATCAGAATGGCCCCGGCGGTTCCGACGTTGACGCAGAATTTCATGGGGATCTTGACGATGTGGTCGCAGGCTTCCTGAAGCTCCGGCGACAAGCTGCCGCGTTCCGGACCCAGAACGTATGCCGCAGCCGCCGGATGCCGGAAGCTTGGCAAGGCAATTGCCTCGTCGGTCAGCTCCACACCCACCAGCGAGCACCCGCGCGGCAGCATCAATTCATCAACAGAATCATAAGTATAGAGCGGCATGGTCTTGGCCGCGTCCGAGGTATCGGCGTTCTTCACCTGCCGGGCATTGAAGACCGGGGCGATGGTGAAAAAGAAGCTGCCGCCAAACGAATGCGTCGAGCGGATCAGATTACCGAGGTTCATCGGCTTGCTGATTCCTTCGACGCCTATTCCAAAATATCCGCGCATAATGCGAAAACTTGCATGCCCGGCGGCTGCAAGGCAAGTTGCTTTCATCCGGAACCGGAGAGAGACGGCAGGTTTCGACTGCGCCCCTGGTTCAGGGTTCCCAACTGTAAGCGCGGCAAAGAGTAACTTAAGAATATTCCTATGACAGAAAGTCCTGAATTGACGCTCTCAAGCCTAAGCAGCGCGCAAAAAGAAGCCGCACAGAACGTGGTGAGTCCGATCACGGTCGAGGTGACCCGCGGGTCCATGGTCGAGAGCCTCCACCGTGTCTCCCTGGCCGTGGTGGATGCGCAAGGCCTTGTGGTTCTCTCGTCGGGCGCTTTCGAGCGCGTGGTTTACGGCCGCTCCGCAATCAAGCCCCTGCAGGCTATTCCGCTGGTGGAATCAGGGGCCGCGGAAGCGCACGGTTTGAGCGCAGCCGAGATTGCGATCGCCTGCGCCAGCCACGACGGCGAAGCGCGGCACGTAGAGACGGTTCTGGCCTGGCTGCCGCGTATCGGTTGCGAGGTCTCGGACCTGGAGTGCGGTGCGCACCTGCCCTATCACGAAGCTTCGATGATCGCGCTTTTGCGCAGCGGCGCAGAGCCGACCGCGGCACACAACAACTGTTCGGGCAAGCATTCGGGTTTTCTGACCCTCGCCAAACATATGGGTGTCGAGACCAAGGGCTACATCAAGTACGAGCATCCGGTCCAACAGCGGATCCTAGGCGTTCTGGAAAGCATGTGCGGTCTGGATCTCGGTGACGCGCCCCGTGGGATCGACGGCTGCGGCATCCCGGTGATCGGTATTCCCCTGGGGAACATCGCCCTGGGTATGGCCCGCATGGCCGACCCCTCCGACCAGCCGGAAGCCCGGCAGGCCGCCAGTAAGACAATCCTGGATGCCATGGCTGCGGAACCTTTCATGGTTGCCGGCAGCGCGCGTTTCTGCACCCGCATCATGGAAGCGACCGGCGGGCGGGCGCTGATCAAGACCGGCGCCGAAGGTGTTTACTGCGGCGCGATCCCTGAGCTTGGACTGGGTTTCGCGCTGAAGGTCGACGACGGGGCCTCCCGCGCCGCCGAGGTGGCAACCGGGCAGGTCCTCTGTAAACTGGGCATCATCAGCGACACCCATGCAAAGAGTCTGGCCGATCTGATCGAACCGCCTCTGTTCAACCGTGCGGGCACGAGAACCGGCCAGGTCCGGCCTGCAAAGGAATTGCCTTTCTGATCAAACCGCCCTGCTCAAACCCCCGCCTGCGGCCTCGGGCCGAATTCTGATTTCCGGAGACCTTCAAACCATGCGCGCTGTCCTCTGTCATCAATACGGCCCCGCCGAGGATCTTGTCATAGGTGAAGCCGAGCTGCCCGAGCTCGGCCCCGATGAGGTCCGGGTTGCGCTTCATGCCGCGGGCGTGAATTTTGCCGACACCCTGATGATCGTCGGCAAGTACCAGGAAAAACGCCCCTTCCCTTTCAGCCCGGGCCTCGAGGGCGCCGGCGTCGTTGAAGCGGTTGGTTCGGAGGTTGCCGGGCCGGAGGCCGGTGGCGTTGCCGTAGGCCAGCGGGTTCTTTGCCTGAGCGATCACGGCGCCTTCGCGGACACCGCTGTCGTGAAGGCGAGCGACGTTCACCCCATCCCCGATTCCATGGACTTCATCACGGCTGCCGGGTTTCCGATCACCTACGGCACGGCGCACGGCGCGCTGACCTGGCAGGCCCGAATGCGCAAAGGCGAGACACTGCTGGTGCACGGCGCGGCGGGCGGTGTGGGATTGGCCACGGTCGAGGTCGGCAAGGCGCTGGGCGCAACCGTCATTGCGACGGCCGGTGGCGCGGAGAAGCTGGAAGTGGCGCGCAAACACGGCGCCGATCACCTGATCGACTACCGCGAAGAAGATATCCGTGAGCGAGTCAAGGAGATCACCAACGGCCGGGGCGCCGACGTGGTCTTCGACCCGGTGGGAGGCGATGTCTTCGACGCGACCCTGCGCTGCACCGCCTGGTCCGGCCGCATCGTGGTGATCGGCTTCGCCGGCGGCCGGGTTCCTCAAATTCCCGCCAATCTGCTCCTGGTGAAGAACATCGCGGCCCTGGGCTTCTACTGGGGCTCCTACCGCAAGCACGCACCTGCCTTGGTGCGGGAAGAGTTTAGCGAACTGATGCACTGGTTCGAAGCCGGCAAGCTGTCGCCGCTGGTCTCTCACCACTACGACCTCGCAGAGACGGCGACGGCCCTGGAGCTTCTGACCAGCCGCAAGTCGACCGGCAAAGTCGTTCTGACCACTGGCCGGAGCTGAACCGCGCAACCCGAAAGACGATCATGTCCGACTTCGTTCAGGATCAATACGAGGCCTATCCCTACCCAAGCCGGGACCCGCGCGACGAACACAAGCGCCTGATCACCGGCTCGCCGAGCAATCTGGACGAACTGAACCATTACCTCTTCGCCGGACGGCGCGACTTTGCCAAGCCGTTTAGGGCGCTGGTCGCTGGCGGCGGTACCGGCGACGCGACCATCATGCTGGCGCAACAGCTCGCTGATCGTTGCCCAAAAGGCGATGTGGTTTATCTCGATCTCTCGACGGCATCACGGGCCGTTGCCGAGGCGCGGGCCGCAGAGCGCGGCCTGACCAACGTCACCTTTTACAGCGGCTCCCTGCTCGATCTGCCGGAGATGGGGCTGGAAGCCTTCGACTACATCGACTGCTGCGGTGTGCTGCACCATCTGAAGCAGCCGGAAGACGGCCTGGACGCCTTGAAAACGGTCCTCAAGCAGGACGGCGGAATGGGCTTGATGGTCTACGCCACGCACGGACGGACGGGTGTCTATCCCACCCAGGATATGCTGAGAGCGCTGGGGAGCGATCTGCCCCTGAAGACACGTATTGAACAGGTTCGGCGCCTGCTGGAGGCCCTGCCACCGACCAACTGGCTGCGCCGCAATCCTTTCCTGGGCGATCACAAACGCAGCGACGCCGAGCTGGTCGACCTGCTGCTGCATAGTCAGGACCGGGCCTACAGCGTTGAGGAGGTCGGCGAATTCGTCGTTTCGGCAGGTTTCAATCTCGTGAGCTTTATCGAACCCGCGCGCTATCGCCCGGAGAGCTATCTGAAAGATCCGAAACTTCTCATGCAGCTTCGAGACAAGAGTGATCTGGGGCGCGCCGCTTTCGCCGAAAAACTGGCCGGCAACATCAAGACCCATGTCTTTTACGTCAGCCGCAACGACGACTGCCAGGCGCAACCCGACCCCCACGGCGCGGTGGTACCCTTCCTCTGCCGTCTCGAGAACCATGTCCTTGCGGCATCTCTGCGCAAGAACCCGGTTTTGAGCGTCACTTTCGATGGCCTGCCGTTGCGCTTCAACCTGCCCCGGCTTGCCGCCGCCATCGTCGAGCGGATCGACGGCAAGACCACAGTGTCGGACATCTACGCCAGCCTCGCGGAACTCGATCCCCGCCTCGAGCGCAGCGCCTTCGACCAGCAATTCACCCAAACCTACGAAGTCCTGAACGGCGTCAATCATCTGCTGCTCAGGTCGTAAACCTGTTCAGCACCCATGGAGTGCCGCATGCAACCCCGTCCAACCGTCCTCTTCATCTGCAGCGGCAATATCTTCCGCAGCATGACGGCCGATTACAGTCTGAAGGCCCGGCTCGGTGCGGGCGATGAAATCATCATCCGTTCTGCCGGTCTCAGACCGGCGCCCCACGGCGTCATGGACTTTGTCCGCGATCACCTGAAGCGCAAGGGGATCGATATTTCGGAGCACCAGCCGACCCAACTCACCCGCGCCATGCTTGAAGACACCGCGTTGCCCGTGGCCATGGGACTGGAACACCGGGAAATTATCGAACGGGACTTCGGGCACCGCCTGCCGCTCTTCAGCCAGGTCGCCTACGGCACGGTGGAGGCCCTGCGGGATGTCTGGGAAGTGGTGCCCGACTGGCAGAACAACCTGGAAGCCTCAGCCGAATACGGCTGTTCGGTCATTGACTATATTCATGACGGGATGCCCGGCTTTCTGGAACGCATGGATGACTTCATAGCGCGGGACAGCGGGAAAGCCTGATCCCATTCCACTGAGCAGGCAGATCTCTCAAGCCCCTTTATGGCGCTGCCGGAAAGCCTGCTTTTTCATCCGGTTGCCGCAACGGCTCATGGAGCACCAGCGGCGCTTGCCGGGCCGTGATGCGTCGATGAAAAGCACCGAGCAGTCCTCGGCCGCGCATTCACGGATCTTTCCCAGAACCTCGCTGGTCAGCAGCTCCACAGCGTCCCGGGCCACGGACGCCAGAACCGCCTCCAGGGGCGCGTCTGCCCGCCAGATCAGGTCTTCGCCTCTAGCGCTGAGTTGCGGGATCAGCGCCGGACGCGCCGCCCAGTCATTCAAAAGCGCCACATCCTCGGGGACGAACTCTCCCTGTGCGCGCGCCACCTGAACCAAGCGGTAAATCGCCGCCCTGAGCGCACGGGCCGCAGCAAGGTCCGCTTCGGAGACCTTGGGCATCTGCGGAAGCAATCCGGAGTCCAGACACCAACGGCCCAGGTCTTCCGTGCCCGGCCAGCGCTCGATTCGATCACCCGGCCAGTCGCCGAAGGTCGCAACCGCATTCAGGCAGAGCCGGCCGGTGTTGAGATGAAAGGCCATATCGGCGGAGGAGATATCGCCGGGGAGAGATTGCTGTTTCATGGAACTTGTATAACCGGTTCCTATATGCTAGGCAATGGAACCAGTATAACTGGTTCCACAAAACTTCGTTGGGTGCTGAGATGTTCGAGGGCTTCCAAAACCAAAAGACCCCGGTCGGAGATTTGGTCATCAATGTCATGATCGGGGGTGAAGGTCCGCCGCTGCTGCTGTTGCACGGCTATCCGCAAACCCACGTGGCCTGGCATGCGGTCGCCCCAATGCTGGCCAAGGACTTCACTCTGGTCATTCCCGACCTGCCCGGCTACGGCGACAGCCTGGGACCGGAACCCGATCCAGCGCACCTGAACTATGCCAAACGCACCACGGCCCGGACGCTGGTAGAACTGATGGCCAGACAGGGCTTCGACCGCTTTTCGCTCGCCGGTCACGACCGCGGGGGACGGGTGGCCTATCGCATGGCGCTCGATCACCCGGAGCGGGTTTCACGCCTGGCGGTTCTCGACATCATTCCGACACTCGAGGTCTGGGAGGCCATGGACTGGCAGCAGGCCCTCGACGGCTACCACTGGCCCTTTCTTGCCCAACCCGCGCCTTTGCCCGAGCATATGATCGGTCAGGATCCGGATTTTTACATCCGGCATTTGCTGGACCGCTGGATCCAGGACGGCAACAGCCTGGCACCCGAAGCGCTCGGCCACTACCTCGGTCAGTTCCATAAAGCATCAGTCGTTGCGGCCACCTGCGCCGACTACCGTGCCGGGGCAAGCCAGGACCTGGCTCACGACAGAGAGGACCGGGCGGCGGGCAAGCGCATAACCTGTCCTCTGCTGTTGGTTTGGGGACGGGGCTATTTCCTGACCGAAGAGAGCAGCCCGGCGGAGATCTGGCGGGCGTGGGCGGAGGAGGTCTCCGAGGTGGCGCTGGACTGCGGCCACTTCGTCGCGGAAGAACAGCCCGAAGCCTGCGCGGCAGCGCTCGGCGAATTTTTCGCCGATTAACCATGTTTCCGGCCGTTAAAAAGGGGCTGCCATCAGGCAACCCCCGTTTTAACAAAGAATATGAACCTCTTGTCGGAACGAATTCCGGTTTAGCAGGCGTTCCTGTCCAGACCGAGGTCCTTCAGAATGCGAAGGTCGGAGATCTTGGACCATCGTGACTTCCGTGCGGCCGGAACCGTGCTGGAGTAGGACGCTTCCATGGCCTGACCGCTGCGGCGGGTCAGATCGCTTGCGCACAAACCTGGCATCGTGCTGTCGACAACAAAATTGAAGTCCGCCATTGCGCTGATCCTTCTAGAGGGCTCTGACACCTAAATATTGGTGAATACTTCAGAGCCGAAGTTAAAAACTCATTCTGATCTCCAATTAAGCTCAGTTGCGACGCGGCACCAATGCCGAATCAACGGGCACGCCATGCTGATTCTGCATAGCGGAAATCCACGGAATCTTAAACATTTTCAGATAGCTAGCCGTTAGTCTTCAAAGCGACTACTAGTGGCGTTAAAGCGACAGTCTCGGGCTGCTACAAGTCCTTGCCGAGTATCGGAACGAGACGGTCCATGGCTTCCGAGAGACGATCCAGAGTGCCGGCATAGCAGAGCCGGAAATTGCCTTCCCCACCCTTCCCGAACGCCGACCCCGGTGCCAGACCGACGCCGGTTTCGTGCAGGATTTTCTTGGCGGCGTTCAGGCTGTCGGTCATGCCTTCCACCGCGAAGAAGAAATAGAAAGCGCCCTTGGGGCTGGTTGCCCGGACCCGGGGTATGGCCGACAAGCGCTGGAAGACCAGATCCCTTCCCTGGCGGCAGCGCTCTACCGTCTGTTTCACGAAAGGCTCGCCATCCCGCAAAGCGGTGATACAGCCATGCTGCAGAAAGCCCTGGGTGCCCGAGGTATTGAACTCGATCAGATTGTCCATCACCGGCCCCAGGCTCGCGGGATGGGTCAGCCACCCCATGCGCCAACCGGTCATGGCCCAGGCCTTGGAGAAGCTGTTCACCACGACCAGGGCATCCTCGGGATCGGCGATCTGCAGGAAAGAGTTCCCCACCCCCTGCTCGTAGACGAAGCGGTGATAGACCTCGTCCGCGATCAGCCAGATGCCGCGCTTGCGGCAAAACGCCAGCACCTCGCGCTGCTCTTCCACTGTGATCATCCAGCCGGTCGGGTTGCTGGGCGAAACGATAAAGAGGGCTTTCGTCCGCTGGTCGCAGTTGGCGAACAAGCGTCCCAGATCCAGGGTGAAGCCGCCGTCGTCGCGTTGATCCAGACTGACCTGCCGCGCTTCGGCCCCCATGATTTCGATGGCCCCCATCACGTTCGGCCAGCCCGGCGTCACACAAACCACATTATCGCCCAAGCCCGCGACCGTCTGCGCCATCAGCATAATGCCGTTCATCCCCGCCGTGGTGACGGTGACGCGCTCATGATCGAGGGGGATGTCAAAGGTCCGCGCCATGTAGCCGGCCAGTTCCTGCCGGAGTTCCGGCAGGCCGCGCTTTTGGCTGTAAAAGCAGATCCCGCTTTTCAACGCGTCGTTGGCCGCATCGCAAATGAAGTCCGGCGTGGGTTCGTTGCCTTCGCCGACCCAGAGCGGGATCAGGTTCTCAACGCCGAAGCCCATCTGCCAGAGTTCAACGATCTTCGAGCTTTCAAGTCCGGCAATCTGCGGTTGGATCGGCGCGGGAAAAGGCATCTGGAAAACCACCTTGAAATTGAACCCCAAAACTCGAAATTTAACCCGGAAAGAGGTGCCATGGCCCGGAGAGCTTGGCAAGCATGATCCAGGACGGGCGCATGAACGGGGCTTAAGAGATCGTCTTGAGCCGGGGCAAACGCTTGAGTATGATGCCGCGTTTTTTGCACTGCGGCGATAATACAAACGCAGCCGTGCGGATCGCGACAAAGATACAAGACCGGGCGGCCTCAATGCTCGCGGCGAAACCATTGTGACAAGGGTAGACACAGCATGAACAAGGTATTTCCCGACGCGGCCAGCGCCCTCGATGGCCTGCTGTTCGACGGCATGACGCTGATGGCGGGCGGCTTCGGGCTCTGCGGGGTTCCCGAGCATCTGATCGAGGCCCTCAAGGCCTCCGGCACAAAGGACCTGACGATCATCTCCAATAACGCCGGCGTCGACGGCGACGGTCTGGGCGTTCTGCTCGAAACCCGCCAGATCGCGAAGATGGTCTCCTCCTATGTCGGTGAGAACAAACTATTTGAGAAACAGTACCTGGACGGCGATCTGGAGCTCGAATTCAACCCCCAGGGCACCCTGGCCGAGCGCATCCGCGCCGGCGGCGCCGGGATCCCCGCGTTCTTCACCAAGACCGGTGTCGGCACCCTGGTCGCCGAAGGCAAAGAAATCCGCGACTTCGACGGCGAAGACTACGTCATGGAAAGCTGGTTGAGGTCCGACGTCTCTATCGTCAAGGCCTGGAAAGGCGATACGGAAGGCAATCTGATCTTCCGCAAGACCGCCCGCAACTTCAATGCGCCCATGGCGACAGCCGGTAAAGTCACCGTCGCCGAAGTCGAGGAACTGGTCGAGCCCGGCAGCCTGAACGCCGATGAAATCCACTGCGCGGGTATTTTCGTGCAACGCATCATCGACGGCGGAAGCTATCGCAAGGTCATCGAAAAACGCACGACACGGCCCCGCAGCTGATCTCCGTGGGCTGATCTGCGCGAGCTAGTCTCCGCGCGCGGCCGAACGGCAGCCTGATGACCCAACAACGAGACAGATACTTAAGATAGGAAACAACAGCATGGCTTGGACGCGGGATGAAATGGCGGCACGCGCCGCAAAAGAACTCAGCGACGGCTTTTATGTAAACCTGGGCATCGGCATTCCGACCCTGGTGGCCAATTACATCCCCGAGGGAATGCACGTCACGCTGCACAGCGAGAACGGCATGCTCGGCATCGGCCCCTTCCCTTACGAAGGCGAAGAAGACCCGGACCTGATCAACGCGGGCAAGCAGACCGTGACCGAGCTGCCCCACAGCTCTTACTTTGACAGCGCGGCAAGCTTCGGCATGATCCGCGGCGGACATATCAACCTGGCTATCCTGGGCGCCATGCAGGTTGCCGAGAACGGCGATCTGGCCAACTGGATGATCCCGGGCAAGCTGGTCAAGGGCATGGGCGGCGCCATGGATCTGGTGGCGGGCGTACAGCGCGTCGTCGTGGTCATGGACCACAATTCTAAAGCCGGTGATGTGAAGTTCCTGAAGGCCTGCGACCTGCCGCTGACCGGCACCCACGTGGTCGACCTGCTGATCACCGACATCGGAGTCTTCGACATCGATAAGAAAAACGGCGGGGTCACCCTTATCGAGATCGCGCCAGGCGTTACCGTCGATGAAATTCGCGAACGCACGGAAGCAAGCTTCGAGGTCGCGCCAGGCCTCGCCTGATCAGTGCTAAACGGGGTCCGCACAACCGGATCCTAATATAAGCTGGACAGGCTGCGTGAGGCACGGGCGGCAGATGACTAGCCGCCCACCTCGCGCAGGGCAGGGCTGCGTCTGCCCTCCTAGCTGAAGGGGCCCTAAATCTGTACCCTTCGCAGGGTATGTCTCCGCCAAAACTTTCTTTCAGCCGCGTCGATGCGATCTCCGCGCCGCTGCAGGGCGCTCTTTTGATGACCCTTGCCGCGCTCGGGTTTTCGATCATGAACATCCTGATCCGCTATGCCGCGGATGAACTGCACCCGGTACAAATCGCCTTCTTTCGGAACTTCTTCGCCCTGGCGTTCGTCCTGCCCTGGCTGTTCCGCCACGGCCTGGCCGGACTCAGGACCGAGCGCCCGGGAATGCATCTGGCGCGGTCCGTGGTCGGCCTCTCGGCGATGTTCTGCTGGTTTACCTCGATTACCATCCTGCCCCTCGCCGAGGCCGTAGCCCTGAACTTCACGGTTCCCCTCTTTGCCACCGCAGGCGCTTTCTTCATCCTGCGCGAAGCAGTCGGCATGCGCCGCTGGTCGGCGACCCTGGCCGGCTTTCTCGGCGTGATCGTCATCCTGCGGCCCGGCTTTGTTGAGATCACACCTGCCATGGCGATGCCGGTCATCGCCGCCGGCTTCATGGCCGGATCGGTGCTCTTAGTCAAAACCCTCTCGCGGACCGAAGACACCGTGGCAATGGTGCTGATTATGAACCTGATCATGACGCCCTTGTCCCTGATTCCGGCGCTCTTCGTCTGGGAGTGGCCGAGCTGGACCGTACTGGGCTACCTGACCCTGATCGGGCTGGTGGCGACGATCGCCCATCTGGCCCTGACCAAATCCTACCGGCTGGCCGACGCTTCGGCGGTAATCCCCTTCGATTATGCCCGCCTGCCGTTCGTCGCCTTCTTTGCGTATTTCGCCTTCGGTGAGGTGCCCGACGAATGGACCTGGATCGGCGCAGGCATCATCGCGGCTTCAGCCATCTATATTGCGCAGCGGGAGGCCAAGGTTGCGCGTGAACGTACTGCTGCCGAGGCACCGCGGGCGCAAATTTGATGGCATCGACGCAAAGCGAAGCCCGGAAGAAGGCCTGGCGCCTGCTCTCGCCGAACCATCGTGGCGCCATATGGATGCTGGGCGCAACGGCGGGTTTCACGGTCAACGGCGCACTGGTGAAAACCCTCTCGCAGCTCGATATGGATGCCTTTCAGATCAGCTTTGCCCGCGCCTTGTTCGCGCTTCTGGCGATCCTGCCTTTCGTCTGGCGCGAACGGCGGACGGTCTTGATCAGTAAGCACTGGGGTATCCATATGGTACGCGCGCTCTCCGGCGCGATTGCCATGATCTGCGGTTACTACGCGGTCTCGAAGATGCCGCTCGCCGATGTGACGGCATTGGGTTTCACGCAACCGCTCTTTACGACACTGCTGGCCTTTCTGCTGCTGGCGGAGGTCGTGCGTTGGCGGCGCTGGACCGCAACCTTCGTTGGATTCCTGGGTGTTCTGGTGATTGTGCGGCCCGGAGCCGACAGCTTTGAGCCTACCGCCTTGGCCGCGCTCGCCATGGCCTTTGGCATCGCCCTGGCGGTCACCCTGGTCAAACGCTTTCCCGACGGCGAGAGCAGTGTGACCATGTTGCTGATCTTCTGCATCACCTCCATCGTCCTTACCGCGCCGCCAGCGTTTTACCTCTGGCGGGAACCCAGTCTTTATGAGTTCGGATTGCTCTGTGGTGTCGGCGTGGTCGGTATCGGATCCCAGGCCATGATCATCCAGGCCTACCGCAATGGTGAAGCCTCCTTCGTCGCACCCTTCGACTATACGAAACTCCTGCTCGCGGGTGCCATAGGCTATCTGCTATTCGATGAGCTGCCCGACGGCTGGACCTGGCTCGGCGCGGTCATCATCGTTGCCTCGACGCTTTACATCGTACAGCGCGAGTCGCAACAGGGCCGTGATCGCAGCACGCCGCCGCAATCCCGCCTGTAGGGTCTGGAGCTATTCGGTGGAGAAAGTTTCGCGCTCGGCAGACTCCCATTCATCGGAATCCGGTTCGTCCGACTCCGACAGAGTGTCCTTCGCCCGTGCGCGGTGCTCCTCTTTCATATGTCCGGAGATCGCCCGAAGGGCAGCAAGAATGACCGTTGCATCGTCGGTAAAACCGAGCCCGGCGACAAAGTCGGGGATCATATCAGCGGGCACCACAAAGTATGCCAGGGCGCCCATCAATGTGGCCCGCACCCAGACCGGCGTCTTGCGATCCGTCGCGCAGAAATAGCCCGCCACGGCATCTTCCATGAAGGGAACCTTGCCGATAGTGGAGCGGACCTTCGGCCAGAAGCCGCGCTTGACCTTCTTTTCGTCGCGTTTCATCCGCGCCGGAGAGACCGGCACAAGGGCCCGCCCGGCAAGGGCTTCCTGGTAGAGTGCGGCTTCGTCCTCGGAGGCCTGCGGTTTGGTGGCCTCGGAGTTTGGCTGATCTGTCGACATGGCCTAGATATGGGAGTTTTGGGCAAAAATCGCAATATCTCTGTCGGCAAGTGCCCGCGGTGGCAGGTTCACTGGCAGTTTTGCGAGGTTTGCAGGTGTTTCGCGCAGGCACGGATTTGATCAAGACTTTCTGGAGGTTCGCCGGGTTCGGTGCGCGAATGGCGATGGGAGCAAAACACCGCTCGAGGCGTTTGAGCCGATGTCAGCTCCCGTTCGGCCACAAGCTATCGCCTTCGCTTGCGGCTTCTGCTATAGACCCGCGCGAGGTTAATCACCGGCAAAACAATAAGCGAAACGAAGGCTCACGGCCTGTCGACAAAGGAGCAAGAGGAATGGACGTTAAGGGACTAGCGGCAATCATCACCGGCGGCGGATCGGGCCTGGGCGCCGAGACGGCTCGTTATCTGGCGAAGGCCGGTGCCAAGGTCACCGTACTGGATCTGAACCCCGAAACCGTCGAGGCGGTCGCGGCGGAGACCGGCGGACTGGGGATTGCCTGTGACGTGGGATCGGCCGAAGAGCTGGAAGCCGCGGTCGCCAAGGCGCGTAAAGCGCATGGACCCTGCCGCATTGCCGTGAACTGCGCCGGCATTGCTCCCGCCAAGCGGATTGTCGGCCGCGGCGGCGCCATGCCCCTGGAAGACTTCGAAAAAGTCATTAAGGTCAATCTGATCGGCAGCTTCAATCTGATGCGTCTGGCGGCGGCCGAGATGCTTGCGGAAGAGCCGCTGGATGACGGCGAGCGCGGTGTCATCATTTCCACCTCGTCGATCGCGGGCGAGGAAGGCCAGTTGGGTCAGGTTGCCTACGCCGCCTCCAAGGCCGGCATCACAGGCATGATGCTACCGGCGGCGCGCGAGTTTGCGAAGAACGGTGTACGGGTTCTGACCATCGCGCCAGGCCTGATCGGCACGCCGTTGCTGCTCAATATGCCGCAGGAGGTGCAAGACAATCTGGCCGGCCAGGTGCCCTTTCCCCACCGCTTCGGACGCCCGGACGAATTCGCCCGGCTGGTCCTGCATATCTGCGAAAACGTCATGCTGAACGCCGCGTCCTTTCGCCTGGACGGCGCCATGCGCATGCAGTAACGCGATTTCATCGCGCATCATAGGTAAAAAAAGGGACCGGCATTGCCGGTCCCTCTTGTCATTGCGGCCTTAAGACCGGGACGTCATGAAGCGGCGAAACCATCCATACGCTTGGCCAGTTTTACGTCAAGTTCGGAAAGTCCGTCACAATCATGCGTGGTCAGAACAACCTCGACCCGGTTGTAGACGTTGAACCACTCCGGATGATGATTCATCTTCTCGGCAACCAGCGCGGCCCGGTTCATGAAACCCCAGGCCTCGATAAAGTCTTTGAATTTAAACGATTTTTGAATCGCATCGCGGCCCTCGACCTCTTGCCAGTCCGTCAACTCGGCCAAAGCCGCGGCGCGCGCAGCCGTGCTAAGCTTCTCGGCCATAAGATTTCCTCTTTAGCAGTGGGGATGCATAGGGTATCTGGGGGCGCCGCATGCGACAACAAGCAAGCGGCGAAAAGGCTGAGACGAGAACGGCCGGCCTGACGCATGATAATCGCTGCACCGCGGCAAAGCTGTTATCGAGGAAAAGTGTCAAGCCCCAGCGCCTTTCTCTTCCTATATGCTAAGGAGGCTGGCAGATGACTTCTCCAGCTTTCAGCCAAACGACGGTCAGACTCCAGGGTCAGGGAAAGTATGGCACATCTACACGACATCGGGCGCTACACCACGCCGCCAGAATTGTCCGATCTTGAAGCGCAGGCGCGGGAAGCCTACGCAACGATCCCGGCGGAACTCAGGAATTATGTCGGAAGTGTCGTCATTCAGGTGACCGACTTCCCGGACGACGAGACCCTGGAACTGATGGAATGCGAATCGCCTTTCGACCTGCTGGGCCTTTATAAAGGTATCGACCTGACACAAAAGAGTGTGTTGGACAGTCCTGAAGATCTCGATATGATCTTTTTGTACCGCCGCCCGATCCTGGACTATTGGTGTGAAACCGGCGAAGATTTGGTTCACATCGTCAGGCATGTTCTCATTCATGAAATCGGCCATCACTTTGGCCTTTCTGACGATGACATGGAAAGAATTGAACAAAACGAGGCTTTTCGTTAAGTTAAGAGTAAACTAAGAGTTGAATTTAGTCTTTAATTGATTCGCGACTAAAGTTTTTATTAAATATTCCTTGCTATAGTGTTTAAACTCAAGTGCTCCTGTAGGGATTGAACGAGAGATGACTATAGGTACTCCAGGGATCGTGAGTTTGGTTGGCGCCTTGACGCTGATTCCGAATCTCGCCTGGAGTATGGATCTCGAAGAATTGGTCCCCGGAAGCTTTTTCGCCGAAAATCGCGCCTGGAACGCTAGCACCGCAAACGACGATGTCGCGGCCGCAACCGCGTTCGATCTTCAGGTTGATCGCCAGATGCTGTCTGAGAGCCAGACCTACGGGCTTTCACCCACCAGCAGCGAGAGCGGCGTCGCCTTCTTCACACCCCGGTTTGCCGGCCTGCAAGGCAGCGTGGGCTACCGCCCGGACGACCTGGGATCGGACAGCGCGCCGCAATTCGGGGTGAACTGGACGATTAACGTGGCGCCCGATGCGCAGATCGCGGCTACGACCAGCTACGAACTGAACAAGAGTGGCTTCGATATCGGCGCCAGGTATGCGCAAGGTCCGTGGGAGCTTCAGCTGATGTACGGCAGCAGCGAAGGCGAGACCGAGTTGGAGGAAATCGAGTCCCTGGCCCTGTCAGCGGGCTACGCGGTTGGTCCGGGAATCAGCTTTACAGGCGTCCTCGGCGCTGCAGACCGGAATAGTTCCGCCGAGGAAAACAAGAGCACCGATGACCGGAAAAACGAGGATTTCTGGGTCGTCACGGGTGTCAAAATCAGATTTTAAGTCAATAGCTTAATCAAGAGTGCATCACGTTTAGTTTCGCCTCTGGTAGCTGTAGCCTCCGGCATATCCGAACACCTTCCGCTTTGCAAAGGCTGCCTCGGATCCTGTCTGGAATTATCCGTTAGATTGGACGAAACACGCGCTATATCAAAGCCTTAACTCTGGTTCTCAGCTCAGGCAGAACTTCCTCCTCGAACCAGGGGTTCTTCCGTAACCACAGGGTAGAACGCCAGCTCGGATGCGGTGTGGGTAAAAACGCCGGCTGGTAATCCCGCCAGTGCCTGACCGTCTCGGTCAGGGTCTTCTTCTTACGCTTACCCAGATAAAATCCCTGGGCGTACTGCCCGACCAGAAGGGTCAGCGCGATGTTCGGCAGGCCGGCCCGCAGCGGCCCATGCCACAGAGGCGCACACTCCGGACGGGGCGGATTATCGCCGCCTTTGGGATTGCGGCCGGGGTAACAAAAACCCATTGGAATTATGGCGATACGGCTCTCGTCATAGAAAGTCTCGCTGTCAAGGTCCAGCCATTCGCGCAGACGATTGCCGGATGCATCGTTCCAGGGAATCCCGCTTTCGTGGACTTTCGTGCCGGGCGCCTGGCCAACGATCATGACGCGCGCGCTGGCCTGCGCGCGCATGACGGGTCTCGGACCGAGCGGGAGCTGCTCTTCGCAAACCCGGCAGGCTCTTGCCTGCCGCAGGGTTTCAGCCAGTTCGGGCGGTGGGCCGGCGTGTTCGCTGTCCGTCTCGGTCACGTCTGAAACCAGATCTCAAGTGAAGGCTCCAGGCAGTTTAACGCCAAGACGGCCGCTAAACACGCTCTATGCGGTGCCCTTCGCGCGAACGTGATGCCCGCTTCACATCCTGGCCTAACACCCTCGCCCGCTTGAATGATCCATCCCCACTACTCGCTCGCAACAAAAGCCAGGGCCTGGCGCGCCGTGCGCAGGCTGTGGCGGCGTTTCAGAGGCGAATTGAGGAAGCGGTTCAAACCGGCCGCGAGCGTTTCCGCGGTTTCAGCTGCAGGACCGGCCGCCAGTTCATCCGCGATGGCCATGGTCAGTTTTACCTGATGGCAGGCGACGATGTACTCGAACTGACCATGATCGAGCAAATTCTCGACGTTATGACATACAAATGCCACAGGATCGGTCACCCGCCAGGGGCCCATTTCGAAATGGCGGTCGATGTAGCGCGCATTGCGTCCGGCGAAGCAGGCCATCTGTAAAAGACCCTGAGGCCAAAGTTCGGGACTGCGCGTACAGAGATGCCGGACCGCGTTCGAGAAAGTCACCCCGTGGGTGAAATCGAGCCAGGAGACGTTGTTCGAGATCGAGCCCGTGGTCCGTCCCTGGAGCGGGAGATCGAAGCTCACAAGATTTTGGGCATTGGCGCCCAGCAGGGCCGCATAGAGCGGCTCGACCGCGCCCCCCGACTCCAGGGCACGCTCGAGGGCCTGTTCGACGCTCAGGCCGACGAAGTCCGCAGCCGCGACGCCGCGGGTTCCCGCATCGGCCCAGCGGCTCAAGACATCGGCGTAGTGGCGGAATTCAGGCAGCAGATCCTCGCGGCTGGCGTAGATCAGCGAGCGGGTCAGCGCCAGCAGCAGCGGCTCGGTCACCTCCGGTCCCAATGCGCCAATCAGCTCTCCGGTCTTTACGACATAGATCGCGGAGTGGCCGAAGTCGGCATAGTGCGCGAGCGCCGCGCGGGCAAAAGCGGGCTCCAGCTCGGCGAAACTCAGCCCCGCCTCGAGCGCGCCGCGCAGGAGGCGCACCGCCTGATCCTCATCCTCGGCCTCGATGGCTTCGACAAAAGCCTCGGGATCGTAGGGCGCCGTTCCCCCGGCAAAGGGGAAATGAGGTTCGCGCAGGGCATCCCAGGCAAAGTGGCCAATGCTCTCGACTAGCGGCACCAGAGCGGCGGCAGCATCGTCCCGCCCCTCCACGCCCTGGTCCAGCAGCCGCTGCCGGATCGCCAGCCAGTCGGGCGCCGCGGCAATGGCGTGGGTCGTTCCGAACTCGAAACGATCATGCTGCCAGGCAATGACCTTCCGCAGGGCTTCCAGCGGGTCGGCACCGGCCAGGCTGAGGCGGGAAAGTTCGCGGGCGATACGGTCGTATTCGTGTTTGTCGACGGCCTCGCGCAGATTGGCCTCCGCCGCCGCGACCTTTTCTTCCTGGGGCGGCTCGGTCAGATCCAGCCAGATTTCGTCGCCGTCGATGCGGACCGGGTAGCGCCGCAACTTATCGCCACCGACCAGGGTCTCGCCGCTCTCAAGGTCGAATTTCCAGTTATGCCAGTTGCAGGTCAGGATGCAGCCATCGGTCAAGCTCCCCTCCTTGAGAGGATAGCCCTCGTGCGGGCAGCGGTTATTGCAGGCGAAGACGCCCTTCGGGCCGTTGAAGAGCACAATCTGTTTGCCTTCCAGCCGGACCAACTCAGCCCCCTTTTTTGAGAGCTCGCTGTAGCTGCCTGCCCGTACAAATGCCATGGATCCGCCCTTTCAGCTTATTAAGAAAGTTTTTTCTTTCTAAATTCAATCTGATCCTGTTGGCGAGCTTTTGCAAGAATTTTCTTTTGGAATAGCCGCCGAAATTCTATAGGTGAAGTCTATGGCGGAGAAATCGACAAAGGCGATCAAAACACGGCAGGCGATCCTGGACTTGCTCAAGCGCGAGGGGCCGCAGAGTGCCCAGGCCCTGGCAAAAGCCTTCTCGATCACCCCGATGGCGGTGCGCCAGCATCTCTATGACCTCTACGACCAGAAGCTGGTCTCCCAGGATGATACGGGCCGGCTGGCGAAAGATGGAGGCGCCGAAGATGGCACGGCAAACGCCCCAAAAAGCGGCCCGAAGCCGCAGGCCAGCGCCGGCAGACCGGTCAAGCGCTGGCGCCTGACCCCCGCCGCCGACAGCCTCTTTCCGGACCGCCACGCGGATCTCGCCGTCGAACTGATCGCGTCGATCCGCGAAAACTTTGGGAACGGCGCAATGGAGCGGCTGATCGCCAGCCGGTCGCAAAGCCAGGTCGTCAGCTATCGTACCGCGCTCGAAGGGGCGAAAAGCCTGGAAGAAAAGCTTGCCGCCCTGGCCAAGGCCCGCAGCGACGAAGGCTACATGGCCGAGGTGCTGAAGGACGAGAACGGCCAATACCTCCTCGTCGAGAACCACTGCCCGATCTGCGCGGCGGCCAAGGCCTGCACCGGGATCTGCGCCGCGGAACTCTCGGTGTTCCAGGATACTCTGGGCCCCGAAATTCGGATCGAACGCGTCGAACACCTGCTCCAGGGCGCGCGGCGTTGCGCCTATCGCATCCATGGCAACTGACTGTTTCAGTTTACAAAATCCGGTCAAGGCAACGAACGGCAAGATCCGCTGCTTCACCAAGAATAAAAAGGCTGCGACTCACTGTATCCTGGTGCTTCGAATGAAATAATGACCGGGATTGGGTATATAGCTGCAACAAATACAGACCTGCCGATAAGTTGTTTTTGGAATGTCCTCGCTTGCAATTACAAGTTGGCTCAAGGATTTATACAGCTTTTCATTTGATAATTCTCAACTGAGAATCCCCGTGTTCCGCGGAAATGGTAGGCGGCAATGTCTTTGGCCCGACAGGGAACGTTTGACCCTTCACCTGATGAAGCACATCCTCTGAAGGTTTTGATCATCGATGACGACGAGGTCGACTATCGTGCGACCCGCCGGATGCTGATCGAAATTTTCGGGACCTACATCTCGCTCGACTGGATCTCGGACTGGAACGCCGCCACGAAGGCCTTTGGTCAGACGAACTACGACGTCTATCTGATCGATTACTTCCTGGGCGGAAGAACCGGCCTCGAGTTGATCGAAAGCTGTGACCCCGCTGACAAACCCAACGTCTTCATATTTCTGACCGGACATGACGACAGGGAAGTCGATGTCGCCGCGACCAATGCGGGCGCCTCGGGATATCTGGTTAAAAGCGACATCAACGCCTCTACCCTGGAACGCTCGATCCGCTACGCGCTCTATATGGCCGGCAAAAAGGAAGAATTACAGAGAGAAACCTTCGCCGTTAAAGCCGCGAAGGACGTGGTCGAACGTCAGTCGAAAATGCATGCGAAGCTGGCCGGTGATCTCTCCGCCACCCAGGAAAAGCTGCGGGCGGCGTTGAAAAGCGCCGAGGAAAGCGAGCAGAAATATCGCAATCTTGCACAGCACGACCTTCTGACCGAATTGCCCAACCGCGTGCTCTTCATGTCGCAACTTGAGAACATGATCGAGCATTCGCACCGCAGTGAAAAGAGCATGGCGCTGTTGCTGCTGGATCTCGACCGCTTTAAGTCCATCAATGACTCGCTTGGCCATCCTATCGGTGACCGCTTGCTCATGCAGGTCGCGAAACGCCTGACCGGCTGCATCCGCAAAACCGATACAGCGGCACGGCTTGGCGGCGACGAGTTCGCCGTCATCGCGACGAACCTGCAAAGTCACCAGGATACCGCCATTGTGGCGCAACACATAATCAAAGCGCTCTCAGAGCCCTTTGAGATTGAGGGACATGAAATTAATACCAGCACATCGATTGGTATCGCTGTCCTGGATCAGGACAGCAGCAGCGTGGAGAGTTTACTCAAAAACGCAGACGCAGCACTTTACAAAGCAAAGAATGACGGACGTGGTGTCTATCACTTTTTCGATGCCGCGCTGAATAAGCAGGTCCGCACGCTCTCGCTGCTCAAGCGAGAACTTTGCGAGGCATTGAGCCATGATCAGTTTTTTCTGGAGTACCAGCCCCAAATCGAAACTTCGACGAGCAGGGTGACGGGCGTCGAAGCACTGGTGCGCTGGCAACACCCGACGCGGGGCAGAGTGCCGCCTTGCGATTTTATTCCAACTGCGGAGTCCACGGGCCAGATCGCAGCGATGTCGGAATGGATTCTTCTGGAGGCCTGTAAACAGGCTTTCCACTGGGCGCAGCTATTCGGCTGCGGCATTCCGGTTGCCGTCAACCTGTCGGCCATACAGTTCAAACGTGGGCAGCTTGTCGAGAACATTGCCCGCATCCTCCGAGAGACCGGATTGCCGCCGGCATCCCTTACTCTCGAAATCACCGAAACGGTGATGATTCACGATGTCGATGAAGTGGAGATGCAGCTCCGTGAACTTGTCGCCTTAGGTGTGAAGATCGCTATTGATGATTTCGGGACAGGATACTCATCTCTTGCGCACGTGCGGCAACTTCCGATCGACCAGATCAAGGTCGACCGGTCCTTTGTTACGGATATGCTTGGCAATCACCGGGATGCGGCGGTGGTGGAAGCCGTGATCGCGCTGGGGCGGAACCTTGGCGTCACCGTTGTCGCGGAAGGCGTCGAGACCCGAGAGCAGATGGAATACCTTCGTACCATGCCTTCGATCGATGCGCAGGGCTACTTCATCGCCAAGCCCATGCGGCCGCCGCAGTGTCAGGCCTGGCTGAGCAAACACCTGCGGCCTGACTTCACGTTACCCGACCCCGTTGTTGCCGATCCGCAGGCCGGCGGCCAGGTGTTTTATCAGACTCAATGAAGATCCTTACTACGTAGGTAGTACCGGCAACACTGAGAGTTGTGACGATTCATGCCCGCATCTCTAATAATTATTATGTCCCTTTTTAATAGAACGCAAGAGAACACTGTCGGGTGCCGTAGGGTAAATCGATGGAAAAGGCGTGCGGATCATGTCCCACCGAGCAGGCTTTCGACATAGGCCGGAACGACCTCGCTTGCGGGACCGTGGATACAATGATGAAAGAGACTGGCGCCTTCGGAAGGTTCCAGGTTGAGTTCAACCGTTCGGACCGTGGGGCGGCCATGATGCCGGACCTGTTCAACGAAACCGGCGGCGGGATAGACATTGCCGGACGTGCCGATCGACAGGAAAAGATCGCAATCTCCCAGCGCCGCGTAGATCCGGTCCATGTGATAGGGCATCTCCCCGAACCACACCACATCGACCCGCAGACCACCCGACTCCCCGCAGGCCGGGCAGGGGCTTTGCCGGGACATATCCGAACGCCAATCCGAGACCGCGTTGCAGGAAAGGCAGCGCGCCTTTAAGAGTTCGCCATGCATATGCAGCAGGTTCGAGGAACCGGCGCGCTCGTGCAGATCGTCGATGTTCTGAGTCACCAGTAGAACCTGGTTCTCCGATCCTGCTTCACGCCAGCGCGTCTCGAGGCGCGCCAAAGCCTCATGCGCCGCGTTCGGCTGAACACCGGCTTCCAGCAGGCCGGCACGGCGATGATTGTAGAAGGCATGGACCCGGTCGGGATCGCGCTCGAATGCCTCGGGCGTCGCCACATCCTCCAGGCGCACCTTGGCCCAGATGCCGTCCGCGTCGCGAAAGGTATCCAGACCCGATTCCTTGGAAATACCGGCTCCGGTGAGGATCACCAATGACTTGCTCATATTCCTGATTTCCTACAGAGTTACGTCGGTTGCTCTAAGCCGTCTGTTTTATTGGACATCGGTTTTTTCGTCCCCCAAGAATCCTCTCGCAAGATATTTTCCACCTTCGGCGCCGAACCATAGCCGTTTTCGAATCCTGCCGCAGATGGCTCGAGAACAAACGCGACCGCCACTGCAAAGAATGAGGTTTCCTTTGACCGAACTCCAGGTTCTCTTCGTCTGCACCGGAAACATCTGCCGCTCACCCACAGCCGAGGCTGTTTTGCGCCAGCAGCTTCGGGACGCGGGCCTTGGCGAACGTATAGTCGTCGATTCCGCGGGAACGCACCCCTACCACAGCGGCAGCTCACCGAGCGGGCTTGCGGTGCGCAGCGGAGCCAAACGGGGCTACGATCTAAGCGGACTGCGCGCGCGGGAAGTAACGGCAGCAGATCTCGAGACCTTCGACGTGATCTCAGCCATGGACCGGGGTCATCTGAACATCCTAAAGCAGCGCTCTACGCCGGACCAGGCACAGCGGACCCAGCTCTTTCTCGAGCATGCACCGGCGCCCCTTCAAGGACAGGATGTGCCCGACCCCTACGGCGGTGACGCGGCGGACTACGAACGCACCCTGGATCTGATCGAGAAGGGCATGGGCGGTTTGATCGCACATCTGCAAGGCCGGCTGTGAGCCTGGCACCGGCACAGAGCGACCGGGTCGGTCTGGGCCTCGCCTATGCCGCCGTCGGCATGCTGCTGATGGCCATTATGGACACCATCGTGAAGTGGCTGAGCAGCGGCTATCCGGTCAGTGAAATCCTGGTCTTCCGCAATCTCTTCGGTCTCCTGCCCCTGCTCGTGGTGATGGCCTTTACCGGCGGTCCGCGAAGTCTGCGCAGCCCGCAGCCCTTGCTGATGTGTCTGCGGGCGCTCTTTGCGCTCGGCGCCGGTTTTATGTTTTTCGCGGCTTTGCGCAGCATTCCCCTGGCGGATGCCTTTGCCCTCGCCTTTACCAGTCCCCTCTTCATCACGGCGCTCTCGGTCCCGCTCCTTGGAGAAAAGGTCGGCATCCACCGCTGGTCGGCGGTTATCGTCGGCTTTCTCGGCACCATGATTATCCTGCGCCCGACCGGGCAGAGTTTCGACCCGGCGGCCCTGCTGGTGATCGGGGCCGCCCTCTGCTACGCCATGGTCATGCTGCTGACCCGCAAGCTCGCGCCCCGGAACTCGACCCTCTCGATGATGATTTGGACCGCGCTCATTTCCCTCGCGATTTCAGGCGCCATCGCGCCTTTCGAGTGGGTCGCGCCGCCAACGCCGGACTTTCTCCTGCTGGCCGTCATGGGCCTGATCGGCAGCGCCGGCATGTTTATGATCGGACAGGGATACCGCTACGCGCCCGCCGCCGTGATCGCACCGCTCGATTACAGCGTCTTGCTGTGGGGTGTGGTCTTCGGCTGGATCCTCTGGCAGGAACTGCCGGATCAGTACGTCTGGCTTGGTGCCGCGGTCGTGGCGGTCAGCGGAATCTACATCGTTCAGCGCGAAACCCGGCGAAGTCAGAGAGCGTAACGCGCTCTCACTCCTCCGGGGCCGGATCAAAAGCCTCGGTCTCAAGCGCCGACTCCAGCGGATAGGTCGCCTCGCGCCGGTACAGCGGCGGCCCCTTTCCTAGTTCGCTCGAGTAGAGATGAAACTCGGTTACAGGAAACGGCAGGGTCCGGAAAAGCGCATGCTGCGCAAAGTAGGTACGCAGCTTGCCGCCCGGACTGGACCCGAAGCGCGCGAGGGTCACATGCGGGTGAAATTTTCTGGACTCGGGTTTGAAGCCGGCTGTCTGAACCACGCGCTCGACCCGGCTCTGCAGAGCCGAAAGCTCGTCGGAGGGCTGAGCTCCCGCCCAGACGGACCTTGTCCGCCGGCCCTCGCCGAACTGCCCCAAACCGGTCAGCGAGAGATCGAAAGGGCTCGCCTTGACTGTGGAGAGCGCCGTGTCGAGATCGCTTGCCTCCTGTCCGTCGCACTCGCCGACAAAGCGCAAGGTCAGGTGAAGATTCTCCGGTGGAACCCAATTCGCGCCGGGCAACCCTGAACACATTCTCTCAAGCTGTTCCGCCAAATTTTCCGGTAATGCCAATGCAACAAACAGCCGCATATCGTGACGCCCCTACGTGAGTTAACCAACTGAATATTCTATCTGAATACATTTTTTTAAATGCCAGCTCCGGAATGACAGTTCCCCGGAGCTTCGTCTCTTTGCCGCCGTCATACCTCCTTCTTGGTCAGGGACAGGGATAGGTGTAGATCTTGTGAATCTGCTCGATCGCGTCGAGCACCTCGTCGCCGAGCGTGATCTCGCTGGCGGCGATATCCGGCTTTAACTGCTCCAGCGAGGTCGAGCCGATGATCGTCGAGGTCATAAAAGGCCGGGTGTTCACGTAGGCCAATGCCATTTGAGCCGGCTCAAGATCATGAGCCCGCGCCAGGTCCACATAAGCGCGCACCGCTGCGTCGGCACGATCGCCGCGGTAGCGCCGGTTCTCGGGGAAAAGCGTGAAGCGGGCGCCCTCCGGGCTTTGGCCATCGAGGTATTTGCCGCTCAGAGTTCCCGCACCCAGGGGCGCATAGGCCAAGAGTCCGCATTTTTCCCGAATGGCGATCTCTGCAAGACCCGCCTCGAAACTGCGATTTAGCAGGCTGTAGGGGTTCTGGATCGAGACCACGCGCGGCCCGAGCCCCAGCATGGCCTTCTGCAAAAAGGTCATGACACCCCAGGGCGTTTCGTTCGACACGCCGATCTGGCGGATTTTCCCGGCAGTTTCGAGCTCCGCCAGAACATCCAGGGTTTCCTCGATCGGCGTCATGTCTTCTTCAGCATCGTGGGTATAACCCAACTTGCCGAAAAAATTGGTCGAGCGATCGGGCCAATGCAGCTGATAGAGATCGATGTAGTCGGTCTGCAGGCGCTTCAGGCTGTCGTCGACCGCCTGAACGATATGCTCGCGCGTCAGGCGGGGCTTTCCGTCGCGCAGAAAAGGAAAGCGGCTGCCCGGCCCGGTGACCTTGGTGGCGATGATCACCTTGTCGCGCGACCCGCGGCTGGCCAGCCAGTTGCCGATGATCTCTTCGGTCCTGCTGAAGGTTTCCTCGCGGGGCGGCGCGGGATACATCTCCGCCGTATCGAAGAAGTTCACGCCTTCGCCGAGCGCGTAATCCATCTGTGCGAAGGCTTCTTCTTCCGTGTTCTGAGACCCCCAGGTCATGGTCCCCAGGCAGATCGAGCTGACCTTAATGTCACTACGCCCGAGGCGGCGGTATTCCATACGTCTTCCTTTTACTTTTTTACGACGCGCCGTCCGGTGACTTCACCTTCACGTCCCGTTGGCCACGTCCCGTTGGCCACGTCCCGTTGGCTTTCAATATCCCGTCAGAGCCAGAGGAAGAGCAGCCTCGCATAGAATGAGTTTGTCCAAAATCAGCAGGTCAGCGGAATAGCGTCAAAACGCCGGTGTAACCATATACACGATCCCGCGAAATCTCGCCATTCGCGAAAAAGCCGGCGATGGGGATGTCGCCGAGTTCTTCCTGAATCATCTTCATCTCTTGAGACTCGGATCCAAAGAGGTTTTGGCCGCGGCCGACGCAGCTGTAATAGAGCCCGGCGCGGGCCGTCCCGCCACAGCGCGCCTTCACGTCCTTGAGCATCCGGCGCATATCCTGCTCCGCGGCGGCATGATCGCGCCGGCAGAACATGATTTTGCGGCCCGGTTCGACATTCTCGCCGACGCTGACCCAGCCGCGCTCGGTGTCCAGCGCCATCAGGTTGCGGACCAGATAGTCACCCATGTCACTGTTGTGCATGGGAAAGGCCGCGAAGATGTAACCCGCGACCCGGCGCAGGTCCCGTGACAGAAGCTCGCCGATATCCTCCTTGAAAACCTCGAAGGCCGGTCGGCCGTCGATCTCCTTGATGACGTTGTCGCTGCCCTGGGTCACTTCGCGCAGCGGACCGATCGGCGAACAGCCCTGGGTCAGTCCGGTCACGACCTCGACCTCGGATTGCAGCAGAACACCCGATACGCCGCCGTCGATCACCCGGTCGGCAATCTGCGGGAATTCGCCGATCCGGCTGGCCGCCAGGCCGCCGACCAGGAAGGGCGCCGTGGATTCGGCGAGTTCTTCGACGATCTCGGTCAGGCGGACGTTCCGCGGATCCCCATGGACGATCGCCAGGCCGGGCCGCTCTTCGCCAAGCCATTGCTTTTGATCCGCCAGCAGCTTCGCCAGGCCCTCTTCAGCCCGTTCATCCTCGATCGCATCGAAAACGTGAAAACTCTCCGGCGGCAGGGCCGCGACCAGAACCGACAGGGCGCCCCGGTCGTGATATTCGATGCCGTTCCCCAGCACACCCAGTCCAACGGTCCCGACCCAATTCTGAATACCGGTCGTCTCGCGCAGGAAAGTCAGGACGCTGGGCATATCCTTGGTAAAGGCATCGGTGAGATAGAGAAATCCGAAGTTGGCGCCTTCGGGCAGATCCGTCAGTTCGCTTGCGCAGGCCTTGACCGTGGGTCCCCACTCGCCACCCCGCACCCAGGCCGCCCTGAAGCCATCGGATGCCAGCGAGCCCGATTTTTCGTCGGCCTCGGTCCCGCTGAAGGCCTTGCCGCCAAACCCGTCATCCGCCATGGCGCGCCCCCGTCCCGCGAGCCGCCGCCAGCAACTCTTCGACCTTGGGCAGGATTTTCGAGACGATGACGGCCACGCCTTCTTTATTGGGATGGGTGCCGTCCGCCTGGTTCAAGTCCGGATCGAGCGCAACGCCTTCGAGAAAAAAGGGATAGAGCGGCACATCGTGCTTCTCCGCCAGACGCGGAAAGACCGAGTCGAATTCCTCGACATACTCGGGACCCAGGTTGCGCGGTGCGAGCATACCCGCCAGCAATACAGGTATCCCCTCGGCTTTGAAGCGTTTTACGATAGCATCCAGGTTTTCGTAGGTCTGGGCGGGGTCGAGCCCGCGCAGGCCGTCGTTTGCGCCCAATTCGACGATCACCGCATCGGGCTTGTCGGCCAGCGCCCATTCGACCCGCGCACGGCCCGAAGCCGTGGTATCGCCTGAATTGCCGCTGTTAATCACTGTCACCTTCTGTTCGCGCGCCCGAAGGGCTACCTCCAGTTGGTCCGGGAAGGGCTCGCCGGCGTTCAATCCGTAGCCATGGGTTAGACTGTCGCCAAACACCATCAAACGCAACGCTTCTTGGCCTAAAGCCCCGTTAGACCCCGGAAAAGCCGCGAACAGAGGCAGCAGCAGGAAAGCGGCGAACGCAGCCCATGGCGACGGCCGTAAAAGCCCCGTAAAACAGCGCGAAATCCGCTGTAAACGAGACGGAGGGAGCGAAGAGGTTGTAAAGGAGGTCACAGGCAAAGCTTCTATGCAATTCGGTGAAAAATATAGGGCGCCCCCGGCGGGCGATCAACTCGGCAGAAATACACTCGGAAAAACATCCGAAAAAACACCCGGAAAAACGCGCAACAAAACACAGCGAGCGCCATGGCGTTGAAAAGCGGTTCTTCCAGACCATATCGGAAGGGCTTTGTTTTACATAATTTTTGGCTTTTACCCGGAACATTGAACCTTGCCCGACGCCGACAAGATGCTTCAATCGAGCCCTGAGATCCAACAAACCAATTCGGAGACCCCCATGATGCACGCGCCGCTGGACCGCGCAACGGCAGGCAAGCAGGCCTCCAAGCCGGACTCGAAAGGGGACTCCATCATCCGCCTTGACGCCGTGGAACTGACCCTGCCCTCGACTGCGGGACCGGTTCATATTCTGCGCGGGCTGGACCTGGACATCCGGCGCGGCGAAACCGTCAGCGTGGTCGGTCCTTCGGGGTCGGGCAAGTCGTCGATGATGATGATCATGGCCGGTCTGGAACGGGCCAGCCAGGGACGGGTCGTGATCGGCGATACCGACTTCACCGCCCTGGACGAAGACGGGCTTGCCCGCTTCCGCAGGGACGCCGTGGGCATCGTGTTTCAGGACTTTCACCTGGTCCCGACCATGACCGCCCTGGAAAACGTGGCCATTCCGCTGGAGCTGGCGGGCCGGGGCGACGCCTTTGACCGCGCCGCGGCCTGTCTGGAAGCCGTCGGTCTGGGGCATCGCCTGACCCACTATCCGGGTCAACTCTCCGGCGGCGAGCAGCAACGCACGGCCCTGGCGCGCGCCTTCGCACCCGAGCCGGACCTTCTGCTGGCGGACGAGCCGACTGGAAACCTGGACGGCGCGACCGGCGACACGGTGATCCAGCTCCTGTTCGATCTGCAGGCACAGCACGGCACGACCCTGGTGCTGATCACCCATGATCCGCAACTGGCGGAGCGCTGCGACCGGACCGTCAAACTGCTCGACGGCCTGATCGTGGACCACGGCCTGACGGACGTGAGCAGCCAGGCGGCCCCCGGTCACGAGGGCGCAGGCGGGTGAGTAGCCTCAACAGCGGACAGACCCAAGACAACGGACAGGCCCACGACATCAAAGGCTCAACCCGGATCGCCTTTGGCTTTGCCCGACGCGAGTTACGGGCGGGCCTTCATGGTTTTCGGATCTTTCTTGCCTGCCTGATTCTGGGCGTCGCCGCCATCTCGGGCGTCGGGTCGGTCTCCCAGTCCATGGTCGAAGGCCTGCGCAACGATGGCCGGGCATTGTTGGGCGGCGACATGTCCTTGAACCTGATCCATCGCCCGGCGGAGGAAGACCAGCGCGCCTGGCTTTCCGAGCGCGCGACCATCTCCAAGGTGGTCGAGATGCGCGCGATGGCCCGGGGGATCGGCGCGGAATCGAAGCGCGTGCTGGTGGAACTGCGGGCGGTTGACGATCTCTATCCGCTTTACGGCGAGGTCAGGCTCGGGGCGGAAAACCCTGACGAGATCAGCGCCGGAGATACGGCGCCCGGCGACCTGGAGGCCGCTCTGGCCTTTGCCGACGGCAGCTGGGGCGCCGCCATCGATCCGCGCGCCCTGCGCCGCCTTGAGCTCGAAATCGGCGACAGGGTCAATCTGGGCGACGGCAGCTTTGTCATCCGCGCCACCCTTTTGAAGGAGCCGGACCACACGACCCGGGCCTTCACGGTCGGGCCGAGCTTCATGATTTCCGCCGACGCCCTGCCCTCGACCGGCCTGATACAACCCGGCAGCATGACCCGCTACGATTACCGGCTGGCGCTGCCCGAGACCCAAAGTGCTCTGGCATTCCGGGCCGAGCTGGAGGAGACCTTCCCGGAAGCCGGCTGGCGCATCCGCGATTCCTCCTCGGCGGCCCCGCGGGTCAGCCAGTTCATCGACCGCCTGACGCTCTTTCTGACCCTGGTCGGCCTGACCGCCCTGCTGGTCGGCGGCGTGGGCGTCGGCAATGCGACTCGCAGCTACCTGGAAGGCAAGACCGCGACCATCGCCACCCTGAAGTGCCTGGGCGCGCCCGGCGAGCTGATCTTCAAGGTCTATCTGATCCAAATCCTCCTGCTGGCGGCGCTCGGGACCGTGATCGGTCTGGTGATCGGCGCCTTCGCGCCCATGGTGGTCGCGAACCTGATCGGCGATGCGCTGGGCTGGCGTGCGGTGGTCGGGCTCTATCCACTTCCGCTCATCACGGCGGCGGTTTTCGGCCTGCTGACCGCCTTGACCTTCTCGCTCTGGTCCCTCGGCCGGGCCCGCGACGTGGCGCCGGCCAGCCTTTTCCGCAGCGCGATCGCACCGGCCAAAGGACATCTGAGCGCCTGGATGAGCCTGAGCATCCTGGTCTCGGGCGGAATCCTCGCGGCCCTGGCGGTTCTGACCGCGGTCGACCAGAAGATCGCCGGCTTTTTCGTCGCCGCCGCTTTGATCGCCTTTCTGGTCTTCTACGTGACCGCGCGGGCGGTCATGGCGCTGGCCCGCAAGGCCCCGCGCTCGAAATTGCCGAGCCTGCGCCTGGCCATCGCCAATCTCTACCGGCCGGGCGCGCCGACCCCGAGCGTCGTGCTGTCCCTGGGCCTGGGCCTGACGGTGCTGGTCACCATCGCGCAGATCGAGGGCAACCTGACCCAGCAGGTCGAGCAGAACCTTCCCGAAGAAGCTCCGGGCTTCTACTTCATCGATATCCAGCCGGATCAGGTCGAGGCTTTTGACGAGGTGGTCGAAAGCATCCCCGGCATCACGGAACTGCGGCGCGTGCCCATGCTGCGCGGCCGGATTACCGGCGTGAACGGCTTAGCGCCCTCGGAGATCGAGGTCCCCTCGGACATCAAATGGATCTTCCGGGGCGACCGGGGCCTGACCTGGTCCCGCACGCCGCCGCCCAATTCGGAGCTGACCCGGGGCGCGTGGTGGCCGGAGGATTACGAAGGCAAGCCCCTGGTCTCCCTGGATCAGCAGATCTCGGACGGTCTGGGCCTCAAACTGGGTGACAGCCTGACGATCAACATCCTGGGCCGGGATGTCGATGTCGAGATCGCCAACCTGCGCGCGATTGACTGGTCGCAGCTGCAGCTCAACTTCGTCATGGTCTTTTCGCCGGGCCTGCTGTCGCAGGCGCCGCAGACCCAGATCGCGACGGTGCGGGCGGCACCGGACGTCGAAGACCGGATCGAGCGCGCGGTCACCGACCGCTTCGTCAACGTCTCCTCAATCCGGGTCAAAGAAGCGCTGAACGCCGTGACCGAACTGCTCGAGCAAGTCTCCACCGCGGTGCGGGCAACCGCCTCGATCGCCCTGGTGGCGGGCGTGCTGGTGCTGGCGGGCGCCGTCGCGGCCGGACACCACAGGCGGGTCTATGATGCGGTGATCCTCAAGGTGCTCGGCGCCACCAGGGCCACCATCGGACGGGCCTTTCTGCTCGAATACGGTCTCCTGGGCGCCTTGACGGCCGCTATTGCCGCGGTTCTGGGAACAACGGCCGCCTTCCTGGTGATCACCGAGATCATGCGCCTGGACTTCGTTTTCCAGCCCTGGGCTGTGGTTTCGACCGCCCTGATCGCGACCGCCATTACGCTGCTGTTCGGCTTTGCGGGCACCTGGCGGGCTCTGGGACAGAAGGCGGCGCCGCTGCTGCGCAACGAATAATGTGTTGAATCGCGGCCCAAGGGCCTGTGGACAATAGGCCCCGGCCCGCCAAATCGAATTGTCGCATGGTTTATGCGGAAATGTGTTGATTCATGTCTGATAAGCCCCAATATTAGGCGCAGATTCAAAATGGATCATTGAGGAATAAAGCTATGGTTAACGGCCCAGACCGCCGCTATATGTCTACCAATCAGGCTGAACTGTCGCAATACGACGTCGGCCTGCGGAGCTACATGCTCCACGTGTATAACTACATGGCCGCTGCAATGGCAGTGACCGGTGCGGTGGCCTACGGCGTTTCCAAAAGCGAGACGCTCATGGCCGCTATCTTCGGGACCCCCCTGCAGTGGGTCGTGATGCTGGCCCCGCTGGGAATGGTGTTTTTCCTGTCGGCGCGCGTCCATAAAATGAAGGCCATGACGGCACAGACCCTCTTCTGGGTCTATGCCGGCCTGATGGGCCTGTCCCTATCCTTCATCTTCATGGTCTATACAGGCGCCTCGATCACGCGGGTCTTCTTCGTGACGGCTGCCGCCTTCGCGGGCTTGAGCCTCTACGGCTACACCACGAAGAAGAGCCTCTCCGGCATGGGCTCCTTCCTGATGATGGGCCTGATCGGTATCATCGTCGCGATGGTGGTGAACATCTTCCTGGCCTCGCCGATGATCCAATTCGTGATCTCGGTCGTGGGTGTGCTGATTTTCGCAGGTCTGACGGCCTACGACACCCAGCAGATCAAGAACATGTATGCGGAGTCCGATGGCGGCGAAGTCATGGAGAAGAAGGCGATCATGGGTGCCCTGCGGCTCTATCTCGACTTCATCAACATGTTCCTGTTCCTGCTGCAGCTCTTCGGGAACCGCGAATAAGCAAGTATCGGATCATCCGATCCAAACGAGAAAGGCCCGGCTTACGCCGGGCCTTTTGCTTTTGAGCTTATCGAAACGGTTCCGGTCAAATGGGCTTTAGATACAGCGCCCGCCATCGACCTCCATGCAGACGCCGGTGATGAAGGCTGCTTCGTCGGTGGCGAAGTAAAGCGCGGCCTGGGCGATATCGGCGGGGGTCGAGAAGCGGCCGAGCGGAATGGTGGCCTCGAATTTTTTGCGATTTTCCGGCGTATCGGGCACGCCCATGAAGGTCTCCAGCAACCCGGTCTCGCCGATCACGGGACAGATGGCATTGACCCGGATCTTGTCCGGCGCCAATTCCACGGCCATGGATTTGGTCATGACGTTGGCCGCGCCCTTGGAGCCGTTGTAGACGGTCAGTCCGGGCCGTGGGCGAAGGGCAGCGGTGGAACTGGTATTGATGATACAGCCCCCGCCTTGTTTGCGGAACAGAGGCACCGCTTCCAGCGCCGCCAGATAGATCGCCTTCACATTGACGTCGTAGATGCGGTCGAATTCTTCTTCCGTCACCTCGAGCATCGACTTGTTGCGATGGGCGGCGCCGGCATTGTTCACGAGAATGTCGAGCCCGCCGAAGCTGTCTGACGCAGACGCAATCATGGCGGCCGCGCCTGCGCGTTTGGTCACATCGGCCTCAACAGCGGTGGCCCGGCCACCGGACGACGCAATTCCGTCGGCCACGTCCTTGGCCGCTGCGCCATTGATATCCGCCACGACCACAGCCGCGCCCTCGGCGGCGAAGAGTTCCGCGATCCCCTGGCCGAACCCGGACCCGCCACCGGTGACGATCGCAACCTTATTCTCAAGACGCATCGAGCGCTCTCCCTTCTGATGATTTCAGAAGAGGCTAACGCATGTTCTGTTCGATTGCATTCCCCGGCTCACGCGAGCGCGTGCTTGGACGGAACCTGGCAAGCGATCCTTCACCTTCTGCCAGGTTTCACGCCGAGCCTGGAAAAATGAAGCCAGGGGACAAGCTTTCACCCCTGAGGCACGGAAGCTAAAGCTCCGTAACCAGAGCATCCAGTCGTTCGACGTAGCTGCCGCCCAGATCCCCGCCGTCACCCTGGATCGCTTTGTCCATGATGGCCGTCAAAGCCGCGAGATGCGCCGAGAGAAGCTCCAGGCCGGGATCGCTCAAAAGACGTTCGTGCTTGAGAAGGGTCGAGAGGGAGTTTCCGATCGCAGTGACCAGGGGATAGCCGAAGCTGCCGCCCTGTCCCTTGATATCGTGCGCAATGCCGCGCATGACAGAGATCGCCTCGGGCCAGGTGACGTCGCCGGCGCGCGCAGCGGATGACTGCCGGTGCAGTTCGGCAATGCCCTCCTGCGCCCCTTCAATGAACATCGCCTGCAGCTCTTCCGCCGTAGGGATGGCATCAACGTCGATCGTTTTCATCGTCGGTTTTTCGCACTCACCATCGGGGCAGGACCAGACCTGCCCTTCATCAACTCCGCTCAACTCGATCACCAACGGCACTGAAGCCTGGCCCTATACAACGTGCTGCATCAAACGTGATCAGACGCGAAGCCATTGGTTGTCGGATCTTACCACTTGTAATTACCATAGAGTGGTTAATGAATATAAGCTGCAATTCACCTCTGGTTGATGACGGCACGCACTTTTCAATCACGGACACAGAAAGGTTCGGTTGCTTGTGGTCGACCGGAAAGACTAACCTGCCTGCAGCTGTTCAGTCTTTCGCTCTCACCGTCAGGTTCCATGTCAGATCTCCTGGATCATCCCGCCGCGCCCGCTTTTGATCCGCAGTCTTCCGGTCTGCCCGAAAAGCAGGCCGAGACACCTGCACTCTTTGACCCTCAGGGGGCAAGCCCTGACCGGGAGGTGCTGAGGAGCGTCTTTGGTTTCGAGAGTTACCGGGGCGAACAGGGCGATGTTATCCGGCATGTGATCGAGGGCGGCGACGCGCTGGTGCTGATGCCCACGGGCGGCGGCAAATCCCTCTGCTACCAGATCCCGGCCATCGTGCGTCCGGGCGCCGCCATCGTGGTCTCGCCACTGATTGCACTGATGCGCGACCAGGTCGAAAGCCTCAAGCAGCTCGGAGTCAAGGCCGCCGCGCTCAACTCCTCGCTCTCCGTCGGCGACGCCATGGCGGTCGAACGTCAGCTTCGCGCGGGTGAACTGGATCTGGTCTATGTTGCCCCGGAACGGCTGCTGACCGATTCTTTCCTGGCGCTGCTGGAAGACTGCGAACTGGCCCTCTTCGCCATCGACGAGGCGCACTGCGTCTCTCAATGGGGGCATGATTTCCGGCCTGAATACCTGCAGCTGGCGATCCTGCACAACCGCTTTCCCTGGGTGCCCCGGATCGCCCTGACCGCAACCGCCGACGGTCCGACCCGGCGCGATATTCTGGAACGCCTCGAACTGGGTCAGGGCCGCTCATTCGTGGCCGGTTTCGACCGTCCCAACATCCGCTATTCGGTTCAGCCCAAGACCGCGCCGCGCAATCAACTCATGCGGTTCCTCGCCGACCGCAAAGGCCAGGCGGGCATTGTCTATTGCCTGTCACGCAAAAAGGTCGAGGAGACCGCGAGCAAACTGGCCGACGAAGGCTTCAACGCCCTGCCCTACCATGCCGGCCTGGACGCGCGTGTGCGTGCCGCCAATCAGGACCGCTTCATCAAGGAAGAGGGCGTCGTCGTCGTGGCGACCATCGCCTTCGGCATGGGGATCGACAAACCCGACGTCCGCTTCGTGGTTCATCTTGATCTGCCGAAAAGCATGGAAGCCTACTATCAGGAAACCGGCCGCGCCGGCCGTGACGGTCTGCCCTCCGAAGCCTGGATGATCTACGGCCTGCAGGATGTTGCCAAGCTGCGCCAGATGGCGGAGACCTCCGAAGCCTCGGAAGCGCAGAAGCGGATCGAGAGCCGCAAGCTCGACGCCCTGCTGGGCTTCTGCGAAACCACCCGCTGCCGCCGCCAGGTTCTGCTGGAGTATTTTGGCGAGAGCGATATGGCGGCCTGCGGCAACTGCGACACCTGTCTGGAGCCGGTCAGCAGCTTCGACGGCACCGAGATCGCCCAGAAAGCCCTCTCCTGCGTCTATCGTACGGGCCAGATGTTCGGCGCGGCCCACATCATCGACGTGCTGCTGGGCGGCGACACGGAACGCATCCGCAAGTTCCGCCATGACGAGCTGAGCACCTACGGCATCGGCAAAGAGGTCTCGCGGGACGAATGGCGCTCTGTGATCCGGCAGCTGGTCTCACTGGGCCTGCTGGTGGTCGACATGGAAGGCTACGGCGGGCTGCGTCTGGGCAATGACTGCCGCGAGGTCCTGCGCGGCGAGCGGCGCATCGAACTGCGCCGCGATCCGGCGGCCAAGCGCGGCACGGGCAGCAGCGGGCGCAGCGGAAAGAGCAAGGGCCCGGTCGACTTCGGCGATCCGGAACAGGATGCCCTCTTCCAGGCGCTGCGGGCCAAACGCATGGAACTGGCCAAGGCCCAGGGCGTCCCACCCTACGTCATCTTCCAGGACAAGCAACTGGTCGCGATGGTGCTGCAGCAACCGGCGAACCTGTCGGAATTCGCGGGACTGTCAGGGGTCGGTCAGGCGAAACTGGAACGCTACGGCAGCGCCTTCCTCGAGGTCATCACCTCAAGGGCGTAAAAACTGTCACGACCGGCCTCCAGCTGTCGAAATCTGGTCTGTTCCAAGCCGAGAAGCCATAAGCTTTCGAAAGGCCGAATAGCGCGGGTGCGGCCGGAACCACGCCGCCCGCCAATATCTGTCGCCCGAGTGTCAAATGAGTATCCCCTGGTTTGGCCTGTCCGGCGTCAGGTTTCTGGGCCCAAAAACCATTTGAGTTGCTGGAGAAGGTAGCGCGTCGACAGCGTGATATTAAGTCCGAGAAAGATGATTGAGGCAAATCACCCGGAGAACTATCGCTGAGAGCCGTGGGCCCCTGTGCTTCGCGGGTAGACAAACGACTTCGAGCGAGGCTAACTGAAAAGGTCTCAAGCGCAATTCAAGGACGCCAGACCCGCAATGACAGACGAGAGAAACAAGCTGCAGGGCTTGAGGAGATTTACGCTCGCCGTTCTCGGTTTGGCGATCATCTTATTCTTCTATTTCGTGATCGCGGATCGCTCGACACCCTTCGCGGGCGATGCGCGTGTGCAGGCCTTTATCCTGCGGATTGCCCCGGAAGTCAGTGGGCGGGTCGAGGCGGTCGGGGTCACGGACAATCAGATCGTCGACGCTGGGACTGAGCTGTTCCGCATCGAGTCCACGCCCTACAGGTTAAGCGTCGCCCAGGCCGAGGCCGTTTTGGAACAGGCCGGACAGGCCGTAGGCGCCTCGACAGCCTCCGTCGCGGTCTCCCAGGCGCGTCTCGATGAAGTAAGGGCGGCCGAGGCCAATGTCCGCGCACAGTCTTCGAGGACACTGGATCTGGTCAAGCGGGGCGTTTATCCCAAAGCGCGCGAAGACGACGCCGTCGCAGCCATCGATGAGGCGCGCGCCGCGACGCAGAGTGCGGAAGCCGATCTGCGCCGCGCCCAGGAACAGCTGGGCCCTGGCGGCGCGGATAATCCACAGATCAAGGAGGCCCTGGCGGCGCTCGAACGGGCACGCTTTGACCTCTCGCGAACCTCGGTGCTGGCTCCTGCGCGCGGGGTGGTCACGAACCTTCAGCTTGCAGGCGGACAGACCGTGGCGCCGGGCCAGCCCGCGCTGACCTTTATCAGCGCACAGGATGCGTGGCTGCTCGCGCCCTTGCCGGAAAACTCAATCGGTGTGATCGCGGCAGGCCAGGAAGCCGAAGTCGTTCTCGATGTCTTGCCGGGCCAGGTTTTTCCCGCAGTAGTCCGCACCATCGGTTGGGGTGTGGCCGAAGGGCAAACGAACGCCAGCACCGGACTTCCCGTGACGCCTCGAGAGACCGGATGGCTGGCGGATGCACAGCGCTTTCCGGTTCAATTGTCCTTCGATCAGGAAAACCCGCCGCGTGGTGCGCGTTATGGCTCGCGCGCAGCGGTGATCATCTACACGGGCGGCAATCCGGTGATGAACGCCATCGCCTGGCTCCGCATCCGGCTGATCGCCTTCCTGACCTATGTCTCCTGAGCAGCTGTCTCCTGAGCAGCGCCGCGCACTTGCCTATCGTCTGGCTTTCGCCGTTACGATCGGGCTGAGTGTCGAAATTCTGAGAGGTGCATTCCTGCCGCCTCTCTCCGCGGTGATTGCGATCCAAATACTGGCGGCGGCACCTGCCGCGCCGGGGCGTATGGCAGCTATATTGGCGATCGTCACTGCCTCCGCGGCATCGGCGGCGGCCTTTGGTATCTCGCTTTTGTCGAGCAATGCACCGCTGCTCAAAGCTCTCTTTCTCTCTCTCATGTACCTTTGGGCCTTCGTTGTATGCTTCCTGCCGCGCCTGGCCGTATTGGGGGTCATGGCCCTGACCATGTTGATCGTGGTCTCCAGTGTGACGAACGCCTCTGACGCGGCGGCATTGCTGGTCATCTCGGAGATCGTCACATCGGTCGTTCAGGGCTTCCTGCTGGTCTACGTGAGCCACGCCCTATTTCCTCACCGGGGCAAAATCCCGGCTTCGAAGCCGCCCGATGAAGCGACGCATCTGCCGCCTTTGATGCGTGCAGTTTTTGCAACGGCTGTGATCCTGCCGGCTCATCTTTTTTTGAATGCGGATGGCGTCGCGTCGATGGTGGTTCTGCTGACCATGGCGGCCATGCTGCGTGCAACAAGCCTCGACCGCTCGACCCGCTACGCCTTTGGGTTTGCCTCAGGAAACGCGATTGGCGCCACGATCGCCGCTCTCTCCGTATTTGTTCTCACTCAGCAGCGCGAAGCTGCGCTTCTGCTGTTACTGATACTGGCGGCCGCCGGATTCTTTGCGGCACGCATTGCACGAGGCGACGGCCCGTCGCAAATTTTCATTCCCGGCTTCATCGCCTACTGCATGCTGTTCGGCCTGGTGTACTCGACCGCCCCCCTGGGAGACTCTGTCGCCATTCTTGGCCGGGTTGCGCAGATTCTTGCGGCCGCGATCTATGTGGTCGCGATGGCCAGTCTCCTGCTGCCGATAGGGCGCAGAATCGTCGCTGGGCAAACGGTGAAAATGAGCCAAGCTTAGGTCATGTCTTCAGTGAGCGGTCTCACCGAGAGAGATGACCCCGAGACCGTTCAGGCCCAGTACAAGCATCTCCACCGCCAGTGCGGTCAGCAGAATCCCGAAGACCACTTCGGAAATCACGAGTTTGGTCGGTGTCATGCGCTTGGCGACGAACTCGATATTGCGGAAGACCAGCATATCGAAAGCGCCGACCACAAGTATTATACCGACGACCAGCCCCCAGGATATCAAATCCGGAACTTTACTGGAGGCAACCAGCAAAATGACAATGCCGGCCGGGTTGAGCATATAGGGAATGGCCAGAGGGTAGACGGCGAGATGATCGTCATCTTCAGGATCGGCGACCTTGGTTTCCGTGCTGTGCCCCGACGCCGTGATCATTTTCAGGGAAATCGTCATCAATACGATGCCGCCCGCCACGCTGACGGCCCCGGCGGAAACATGCAGCAGGTTCATCAGGAAATTGCCGAGCAGAAAAAGAAGGAGTGCGGCAGAGACCCCGACCAGCACCATCCGTGTACCGATCTTCTTCTTGCGCGCAGGCTCAAATCCCTTGGTTGCGTCCAGAAACGGAACCAGGGCAATTTTAGGCCCCATCCCGATGAGCAGAAGCAGCGACAGGTTCGCAACCAATGCCAGATCAAGTACTGAAAAATCCAAAACCCCGTTCCCCCCTGGACGCCAAGCGACCCTTGCGACGCTCATCCTAGAGCAGATCAAGTCTAGATGGAATCGCCAACGGCGATCTGTCGACCTTGTGAATCCGATCTAGCCGTTTGAGTTAGATCGGATGCACGTGTTTTGGCGGATCCACAATGTGGATCCGCCAAAACACGATCCGATCTGGATCAGGCCTAAGCAGAACGAAACCGATCCCTGCCTACCCGATGTGAGTCACTTGTCCCGCAGGAAAAAGTGACAGTGAGCATCTATTGCACAAGCAAACGAACGTCGATTTCAGCTCCCGGCATTCGGAGAAACTTCTTCCTCTCCGGCAGCGGCTTCGTCATCGTCCTCCACCCACTCGGCCTCGGGGCTGAGCGCGGCGACAGCCGGGGTCGCCCGCAGTGGCATCGCAACGTAGGCGACCTGCTCGTCGACCGGCACCGCCGAACGCATGGACATGCGGTAGAGCGCGAAGACGCCTATGGCGACATGAATGAAACAAAGGCAGATAAAATAACCGTCAGGGCCGAAAAGGTTCATCGAGGTTGCGGCGGCGAAAGGCCCCAGGATCGCGCCGATTCCGATCACCAGCATCAGGCCGGAGCTGGCCGCGACCCGCTGGTCCGGCTCCAGGAAATCGTTGGTATGGGCAATGAAGAGCGAATAGAGCGGATAATTCAGACCGCCGAAAAGCGCAATCATGACCAGCAGTACGGAAAAGTCCGGAATTGGCATCCAGATCAGGGCCGCCGCGACCAGGGCCGCCAGGAAGGTCACGACGGTCAAGACCGTCCGGCGGTCGTAGCGGTCCGAAATGCGTCCGATCGGCCATTGGAGGAGCATGCCGCCGATGGCGCTGGCGCCCATGAAATAGGAGATCTCGGCAAAGGACATCCCCACGCTGCCGGCATAGACCGCCCCCATGCCAAAGAGTGCGCCGTTCGCGGTTCCGGTGATCAGCGAGCCCACGACACCGAGGGGCGAGAGCTTGTAGAGCTTGCGCAGCGGCACCGGTGTCGGTGCGTCGAAACTGGGGGTGCGCGACGCGGTCAGACAGGTCGGGACCAGCGCGACGGAAATCAGCACCGAGATCATGGCAAAGAGCTTGAAGCTCTCCGGATCGGCAAAATTCAGCAGCAACTGCCCGCCCGCCATGCCGCCCAGGGTGATCACCATATAGACCGAGAGCAGCTGTCCGCGGGTGTCGTTGGTGGCAATGTCGTTCAGCCAGCTCTCGGCAACCACATAGAGGCCGGCGAAACAGAACCCGGTGACCAGACGCATAGCGCCCCAGCTGTAGGGATCGAGGAAGATCGCATGCACGATGGCGGAAGCCGAAGCCAGTGAGGCCAGCGCCGCGAAGACCCGGACGTGCCCGACACGGGCGACGACACGGGGCGTGATCAGCGACCCGGACAGGAAGCCCGCGTAGTAGCAGGACATGATGAGACCGGTCGTCGCCGTGGGAAAACCCTCGAGCGTGGCGCGCACGCCCAGCAACGTGCCCTGCAGCCCATTGCCGATCATCAGGAGCCCGATTCCTAGCAGTAACGGCCAGGCCGTCAATATCGCCGCAAACACAGGCTCCTCCGCCGCAGCTAAAGCATGCTCTACATGATTCCAAATCGCTTATGCAGCAGATTTTAAAACCGCGCTACTGAATTTTCGCGGCGCGCGCATTCAAAAGGCTTTGCGGTGCTAAAGCCGTTGTTTCCAAGACATCTTTCGTCTGATTTGCGACAGCGCGGCACCTGGCCGAACCTCAGGCGTCGAGCGCCGCGGAAATCTGCGCGGAGATCTCTCTGACTTGAGCTTCCATGCTCTGCAACGCCTCCTCCAGCCGCATGGCACCACGTGTCCAGATAACCGATACGCAGCCCAGAATCCGGCCCGCGGACCAGACCGGCACGGCGAATGAGGCTGTCTTAGGCTGAAACTCTTCGCTGTCACGGGTGGCACGCGACGTCTGCCGGACAGCGCGCAACATGGGTTGAAGGTAGCTCTCGTCAAGGAAGGGAAGATCTTCCGGGTCGCCGGTCCGTGACAGATGCTGGAGGATAAGTTCGCGTTCGGCGGGCGGGCAAAGGCCAAGGTAACAGCGTCCGGCGGAGGTCCGCAGCATCGGCAGGCGAAAACCGGTCATGCCCCGGTCGATGGAGAGAGGACTGCGATCGTGAGTGGTTTCCTGGACGACCATCGCGGCGTTTTCGTAAGTGGTCAGATCCAACGGCCAAACGACCTTTGGCGCGTGTTCCGCAAAAGTCGGTCCGGCGGCCTGACATATCCGCGAGTTGACGGCAAAGCCGTCTCCGAGCGACGCGGCAAGCCGGGTGACGCGCACGCGGTTCGAGGTCGGCGAAAAGGCCACGTAGCCCTGTTCTTCAAGAGTCTCAAGAAGCCGGTAAACAGTGGGGCGCGGAATACCGGTTGCTTTCGCGATTTCACTGGCCCGGCAGACACCGGTACGATTGACGTGCCGCAAAACATCTAGCCCGCGCACCAGGGCGCGGACTCCGTCGCTCTGGCTTTTCATGCCCCTGCTTCTCTTTACAGTTTCGCGCGGCTCCATCCCTGTATTCTTGCATGCGGCTTAAAATCGACAAGCGTTGATTTCACCCCTCTGATTTCACCCGATTGCGGAGCACGCCGATGCCGGAAATCTCAATCTCGCAAACGTCACCCTCTTTCATGAAGACAGGCGGGTTGCGCCGGGCGCCCACACCGCCCGGAGTGCCCGTGACGATCACGTCGCCCGGCAAAAGCGGAAGTATGGTCGAACAATAAGCAATCAGGCGCGGAATAGAGGTAACCATCAGGTCCGTGGTCGTATCCTGCATCACCGCGCCGTTCAGGCGGGTCTGCAGGCGCAGTTTCGCCGGATCGGGAATTTCGTCCGCGGTCACCATCCAGGGACCGAAAGGGCCGGTGGCGTGAAAGGTCTTACCGGGCAGGAACTGATGGGTGTGCTTTTGCCAATCCCGCACCGAGGCATCGTTGTAGCAGGCGTATCCCGCAACGACGGCTAGAGCGTCCGCTTCGGACACGCGGCGGCATTCCTTGCCGATGATCACAGCCAGCTCGCCCTCATAGTCGAGCTTGTCGGATTCCAAGGGTTTGATCAGCGCTTGTTCATGACCGACCTGGCTGCCGGAAAAACGGGGAAACAAAACCGGATAGGGGGTTACTTCGCGCCCGGTTTCGCTGATGTGCGCGTGATAGTTCAGGCCGACGCAAATAATCTTGTCGGGATTGGGGATCACCGGGTCGTGCCGCACGGCGTCAAAGCCGTAGTCCGCGGCTTCGTCCATCAGGTCCGCAGCTGGTGACAGATCGCCAGCTGCAATGAAATCCCGAAGTGTTGTCTGAGGCAGGCGTTTGCCCAGATCGACGATACCAGAGCCGGTGACCATCCCGTAGGATGGGCGATTTTCAAATCGAAAGGAACAGAGCTTCATTGGTCAGATCACTTTTTCTTCTTGGGCTTTATGAGAAAGGAGAGGCAGCAAACCCGCCAGTTCCTCCGGACTGTCGGCACAGCCTAAAATATAGCGGTCAGGGCGAAGCAGCACGGCGCCGCTTTCGAATGCAGCCAGATGTGCCGCGGCCTCCCGGCAGTCTTCGGTCGTGATCAGGCAGACGTTCCCCGGTGGCGTGAACCAGGAGGCCAGCGCAGCTTTTGCAACGATGACCGGGCGGAACCCGGTCGCGTCATCCATGCGCCTGCCATCGTTCATGCGAGGCTGACCAAACTGCCGCCCCGCGTTCCTGCCTGAACCGAGTCCCGGGCCGAGCGGTGGGTAGATCGACTTGAGCTCCGCCGCGCTCCCGGGCTTTTGGACGGCGGACCGCAACGCGCTTTCGCTATCGGCGGCGTTGATCAGCCCGCCCAATCGGATCGCCGTCTCGATGAACTCCGCCGTGTTGGGTTCACGTTCGGACTGGTAGCTGTCCAGCAGGCTATCGGCGGCCGCGCGATCCTTGGATGGCGCCTGCAAAACATCGGCCAGCTTCCAGCTGAGATTGGCGACGTCCCGGATCCCGGCGCACATCCCCTGCCCCATAAAGGGTGGCGTCTGGTGTGCCGCATCTCCGGCGATCAACAATCGTCCCCGGCGCCAGTCTTCGGCAATCAGCGAATGGAAGTTATAGACGCTGCTGCGTTCCAGCGTGGCCTCGTCCGGGGTCAACCAGCCGGATAAAAGCCTCCAGACTTCGGTCTCCGCCGCGACGGAATCGCTGTCTTCATCGGCAAGCACCGAGATTTCCCACCGGCGGCGGTTCCCCGGGCAGCGGACATAAGTGGCCGGACGGACGGGACTGCAATGTTGAATCGTGTGATCGCCAAGCTCCGGTTTCTCAGCCTTCAAGAGCAGATCGACGACCAGCCAGCGCTCGTGAAATCCCAAATCCCGCATGCCGGTTTCCATAAAGCGGCGCACGACGGAGCGGGCACCGTCACAGCCCACCAGATATTTCGCGCGCACGGACCTGGTCCTGGGCGTGATCCGGGGCTCGCCCCTTTCGGCAGAGCTGTCTTCATAGCGCAGGTCAACCCGGTCGCCTTTATCTTCGATCATGACCACGTCGCAATGGGTGCGCAGGGTAACGCTGTCGCGGCCGCTCAGACGCGCGCGCAAAAGTCTTTCCAGGTCCGGTTGGTGGAACCGCCAGCTTGGGTGCCAGCCGAGCGCGCTCTCTTCCGCGGGGCGCGGCCAATCCAGCAGCAGCTTTCCGTTCGGGTCCACAAACCGCATGCCCGGATTGATGCGTATCTGCGGCCGCAATTCATCTGCGATGCCGATCCACTGGAAGACGCGCATAACTTCGTCATCGAAATGCACGGCACGGGGCAGATGATAGGCTGCGGCCTCGCGCTCGAGCACCAGCGTTTCGACACCCCGCAGGCCGAGAAGGTGTGCCAGCGTCGCGCCCACGGGGCCAAGACCCACGATGACAACATCGAATAGTTCGGGCGCGGCCTGGGCCGTCATCGCCTAGCTCTCCCGTTTTGAAAGCGCTTCACAGAGCCAGGGGCAGTCGGCCAGGGGTGGCGCGCGTTTGCCGTCGCGCGCGGCTTTCAACCGCATCTCACGCAGGGCTTTGCGCCCGCCTTCTTCGCTGAGGTACAGCCGCTCGTGCCCCCAGAAACTTGGCCCGGCCGTGGTTTCGTGGGGCGCCCATGTCGCGGGGTCGATCACCCGCCCCCCCCAGCCGTTTTCGACAAAAAAACCGGACGGAGAATGAGCATAGTAGGATGTCATGTAATCGTTGGTGTGCCGCCCCAAGGTGTAGGCCACGCGGCCGTCTTCCTCTTGAGCGAGGTCATATCCCTGGCCCACGTCATCAAGGTTCTGGAACTCGACCATGAAGTGATGGAACCCTGCCCGGCCCGAACCCACCATGGCGAAGCTGTGATGACGCCCGTTGATGTGGAAGAAATAGAGTGGAAAGGGTAGCAGACCGTAATCCGAGACATGGAAATCCAGCAGGTCGCGATAGAACGGCAACATCAGGTCGATATTTTCGACGTGCAACACAGCGTGCCCCATTCCCAGGGGCCCGGTCTTGAATCCATCGATAGGCCGGCCGGGCACAAAGGGATCCGATGCGATCATGGGGTTAAAAAAGAGCTCTATGCGGTTTCCGGCCGGATCCTCGAACCAGATAAGCTCTTCGACAAAGCGCCTGTCGCTCAGTTGTTTCGAACCTACTTTTACAGGTGTCCCGGCCTGTTCAAGGCGCGCGGCGTAGGCCGGCAAATCCTCCTTGCGTGCGACTTCCCATCCCATAAACGCAAGGCTATCGCCTGGTTCATCCGACACCATGAGCCGCTGCACATGATCGTCCATGCGAAAGGCCAAGGCCTTTCGGCCACGGTCGATCTTCTGCATGCCCAGCAGCCGCCCGGCGAAGTCTGCCCAATCGTCCAGTTGATCGGAACGCACACCCAGATATCCCAGTGCGCAAACGGCCATTTTGTCATTCCTTGTCGCTACCCGTGGTCCCGGTCCATGAATCCGGCCCATTGTTCCGGCCCGTTGTTCCAGCCCACGTTTCCAGCCCGAAGCCGGACCCTCGCAGTCATTTCCACCGACCCCGAAGATTCATACACCGTCCGGGCTGGCAGTGCCCTCATCCGGCGAGAAGTCTGTCCACCTGCCGGACAGACAGATCCAACGGATTCGCCCTATGAGATCGTCCGCCGCGTAAAATCGACATCCTTCGCCCGCTCGACCGAAAAATCGATGTGGTGACAGCAATTTCGGTGACGGCAAACAAGGTCCAAGTAACGTCAGCCGGGTCAGATCCGACCCCTAAACTAGCTCGGCAGCACCACGAAGCTGGTCAGATTGTATTTGGAGTCCTTGGCGGGCGTGGCGCCGCGGTGCAGATGAGTCCAGAAAGGCGGGAAGATCACCAGCATACCGGCGGCCGGACGCACCGCTTTGCCCTGGTATGCGAACTGGGTCTCGCCGCCCTCATCAATGGTCGCAAGATAGAGGATCGTGGAGAGGACGCGGTGAGCCGAGCCCGGTCTGCTGCCGTCTATGTGCCAGTCGAAGCCCTGCCCGGGCTCGATGCGCTCGAGCAGGGGGTGGGTCAGCTTGCAGTTGCCGCTTTTGAGGACCATACCAAAGGCCGGATAGCGTTTGGCGTAGTCCTGGACGCGCAGCATGACAGCCTGGCCGACTTTATCGACAACGTCCTGCCAGTCTTCGTGATCGGGCAAACTGAGCATCATGCCCGTCCGGATTTTGGGCGTATCGCTCAGCCGCGACCAGCTCGGCCGCTTGCGGTCATCCGCCTCAAAGCGGGTGATGATGTCGCGGCAGGTCACGGCGTCAATCACACCCGGATAGATCTCGACAAAATCAGGAGCGCTCGAAGGCATAGCGTGACTGGTCATACCCGCTTATAGCGGCATCTTGTAACCGGACTCAAGATTCGAAGCGAAAAGTCTGTCGCTGCAAGCCGTCACGGGGCGTTTGAAACAGGTTCTGCGTAGAGCGTCTCTTAAATATCCCGTCCGATCCGACACAAAGCTTGTCGAGCTCTTGTTCCGGCCGCAAGAGACCGCAAATGATGTCATCATCACTAAACAATCAATTCAGAGTTTTAATATCGCACAACCCGAAAAAAGCTAATATTTAACTCCAATTTAGTGAAGATTGTAGGATGTATAATGTTCTACACTGTGACAAACGCATACTTGACCTGGGTGCCGTGGAAATACGTGAAGAATACCGGATAGCCCTGGAGGTTTGCCCGACGCCCCTGATGTTGGCTTCGCGCGACGGTAATATCGTGTTGTGCAATCGCCGTTTTGCTGAACTCTTCGGCTATAAGGACGGCGAACTTCATAACCAGTCTGTCGATGTCTTAGTCCCTCAGGAAATCCGGGCCGCCCATCCTGAACTGCGTCAGGCTTTTTTTGAGGTGCCGACAAACCGAAATATGGGCACCGGCCGCGATCTCTACGGCGTCCGAAAAGACGGAGAGCTGATCCCGGTGGAAATCGGCCTCGACCCCGTCACGTCGGATGAAAGCACGTTAGTGATGGTCTCTATCCTGGACATCCGCGAGCGCAAAATGGGCGAGGTCAAGATTCGCCGCGCGATCGACGCGGCCTCAAGCGCCATGGTTATGATCGACGAGCACGGCAAGATCGAACTGGTGAACGAGCAGGCCAACAGGATGTTCGGCTACGAGAACCAGGAACTGATCGGTGACAAGATCGAACGGCTTGTGCCGGAACGCTATCACAGAAAGCATGCGGTCTACCGCACAAGCTACCAGAACACCCGGGACCGGCGCAGTATGGGCGTGGGCCGGGATCTTTTCGGCCTCAAAAAGGACGGGACGGAGTTTCCGGTCGAAATCGGCCTGACCCCGCTTGATGGAGCTGACGGCCGCTTGGTCATGGCGACGGTCATCGACATCACCGAGCGCAAAGAGAACGAAAAAAACATCCGCCGGAAAAACGAAGACCTTGAACGCCTGAATCATGAACTCACGGAGTTTGCCTACAGTGCTTCGCACGATCTGAAAGCGCCGCTTTCGTCGATCAGCGGTATCCTGGAACTCAGCGAGACCGACCTCGAGAACGGCGACCTGGAAGAGGTGCAAACCAATCTATCGCGCGCCCGGATGCTGGCTCAACGCCTCTCCGGACGGATCGAGGACATGCTGACCCTGGCCCGGGCGGATCACCTGGATGATGTGATGGAGGATGTCTCGATCCCCGATCTGGTGCGCGAAGCCGCGCAGGCCGTCCAAGGACAATCCAGCCTGACGCCCGAACTGACCACCGATTTCGCCCATGGCGATCCGATCCGCAGCGTCCCGGCGCGCCTGAGCGCCATTCTCGAAAACCTCCTCGCCAATGCTTACAAGTTCAGCGACCCGGAGAAGACGGAGCATAGGATCCACGTCAGAACCTGGGACGAGAACGGTGCCATGAAGCTGGCTGTTGAGGACAACGGGGTCGGAATTCCCGAAGATCATCTTGGAAAGATTTTCAAGCTTTTCAAAAGGGTGGCAAACTCGAACGAACCGGGAAGCGGCCTGGGCCTTGCCCTTGTCGAAAAAAACCTAAGTCATCTCGGGGGCAGCATTGAAGTTGTCAGCTCGCAAGAGGGATCCTGCTTCACGATATCCCTGCCGCATGATCATAAAACACCCGCGTCTGAGCAACCGGCTCAGAGACTGGAGGTCGCGAAATGACACTCTCCGTGGTCCTTGTTGATGACGACGAGATCGATCGCTACATCACCCGCCGTATCGTCCAAGCCGGTTTGGAGGACAGCAAATTTGCCGAGTACGAGGCCGGGGATGCTTTTCTGGAGGCCATCGCCGATCCTGAAACCCGCGAACGAGAAATCGGCGTGCCGCCGCCGCCGGTGCTGATCCTCCTGGATATCAACATGCCACGCATGACCGGCTTCGACGTCCTGGAATCCATGAAAGGACACTTGGAGCGGGACGAGAGTCTCAGAACCGGCGTCAAAGTGATGATGTTCTCCTCATCGGAGAACGCCAAGGACAGGGAAACCGCTTTTTCCTATGATTTTGTCAGGGATTACATCGTCAAGCCCCTGACCAAACAAAAACTCCGGGACCTCGTCAAACGGCATTACAGCTAGGTCGAGGGGTCTCACAGAACCGATCGGACTGACCGACCACCTGAAGCGCTCCCTCCCATCAAGCTCCACAGTTTATGAGCCCTTAACCCGGAAGCTGACCGGCCCGGTCACGTGCCTGGGCGCCGTGCAGTGCCGAAGTGAGGGTAAACCGAAGCCTTAGAACAGAGTCACAAGCTCGACAGGTCGCCGCTGGCGATTCCATCTAAACTCGATCTGATCCAGAGCCGTGCGAATCGCAGGCACAAAGCTGAAAATTGCATGTTTTTGTTGCATTGCAATGTAGCCTGAACAACCGGGTGCAAAATTATTAAGCATATAGAAACATTTGTGAAACTGTAATATCCCTTGGTTTCTTGTGGGCTTTTCATCGGAAATGAGGCAATTTTATTGCATTGCAACATTTTTGTTTCCCACGGCGTCCGGGCTTGCTATAGTGCTTTGCGTTTGGAGCCTCGATCTCAGTGAGACTTGGGTTTTACGAACTGAATGTCAGGGAGACTGTGATGAAACGCGATGAGTTGGTATCCAACGGCGCTTTCGCTCTGTACCGGTCCGAGATGTCTTACCGGATCAGCGAGTTTGAAAAGTCGGCCAACCCGGAAGCATTGATAGCTGCGGACTTTGCAAAGTTCCGCAACCGCTATACCCGCAAGTTCGAGGACATGATCGACCACTTCGCCGATCAGGGGCTCGAAGTCGTCCGTATGGCGTCCTGACCGCCGGCCAGAGCCGACCCGACGCTCTGGTCCAGAGGTCGTGAAAAACCACTCGATTATGAGAATCGCGCTCTAGGTTGGGAACTCATATTCTTTGACGGTCCTGACGATAAAATTATGTTTTCTGGCAAGGAGTTAAGAGCGGAGCGATGCCATAGCATCGTGACCGATGACACGACGCTGTCCAGAACTCATAATCTTATCGCCTGGGGACCACGTCCCGGATGGGTCGTATTTTGCCTGGCTTTAGGGGCGTCGAGCCCTCTCGCCGGGCCTACAGGCCCGCTTTCGAGACCTCTCCTGCCTAAAACCCGGCAAAATACGATCAAGACCATCAAAGAATATGAGTCCTCAACCTAGACATGCGCTTTAGGGCGCCAGATCTGTTGGTGTCACCCGCGCAGGCCTGCTGCGTCTTCCGTAAGATTCCAGATATCCGGCCCACTCAAAGTACCTGGCACACTCAAAGTACTGGGTAAACTTGTGTGTTGGACAGCTTCGGGTGCGGGCACCCCTGATCGGTCAGAAAGATCAGGCGCTCTGCCATCCCAGCTTGACGCCTTTATCGATCAGATAGGCCTCGGCGGCTTCCCGGGCCTCGGCGTGGGAATCTGCGAAGCCTTCCGCATAGTAGAGGCCTTCCAGCTCCCAGGAAACGCGCCAGCGGAAACCACTCTGCCCGCGCCGCACACTTCCGGGAAGATCCCGCCAGGGCTCAATGATCAAGTTATACTTCTTCACGTTCCGCTCTGCCTAAGTCCCACTGCCTGCTCTGCAACCGGTTACGCCGGAGTGCAGGCGGCCCATTCTTTATCTTCAAGTCCACCGTCGCGGCGTTTTACTTGATCTGGCGATGAAACCGCTCAACTGCAATAGAGCGCATGGGGGATTTTATTCTACCCGAGATCTCCGCAGATGTCGTTCTCGCTTCGCGGAACTCTCGGACTCCGTCGCCAGGCACCTAAATGACACTCCCGATCGGGTTCATGTCAAGGACTTGGACGTCAGCTCATAAACATCCGGCGAGAGATTCTCCGCGGAGAGGATACTTTCCAGCGCTTGACGCATGAGAGCCTGACGCGCGCCATCGAAACGCGACCAGCGGCCAAGCGGCGCAATCAGCCGCGCCGCGGCTTGCGGATTGATCCGGTCCAGCTCTACGATCCGATCCGCCAGAAACTGATATCCGCTGCCATCGGCCTGGTGAAACCGCAGGGGGTTGCCTGCCGCGAAAACCCCGATCAACGCTCTCACCTTATTCGGGTTCGTCAGGGTGAAGGCCTCATGTTTCAGCAGCCCCTTCACCCGCTCCAGCGTGCCCGGCAGGACCGACATCGCCTCCAGGGCCAGCCACTTGTCGACGACCAGCGGCTCATCGCGATAGCGTTGGTAAAAAGCCTGCAGACAATCCTCGCGGTCCGGCCCTTGCCTGTCGGTGAGCAGAGCAAGCGCTGCCATTCGGTCAGTCATGTTGTCGGCATTTCGGCTTTGCACGACCGCCAGATCCCACATCTCCGCTTCATCCAAGGCGGTCAGATACGCCAGAGCGAGATTTTTCAATGCACGCTTGCCGGCGGCGTCCGCCGTCGGCTCGAACGGCGCATTGCTCTGCATGCCGCGGTAAGTATCGAGCAGTTCGCTCCGAAGAGCGCGCGCGATGTCGCCGCGCATCTTCTCGCGTGCGAGATGGATCGCATCGACATCGACGGTCGTCATCTGATCGGCTAGAAAGGACTCGCTCGGCAGGGTCAGCGCCAGAGCGCGGAAGGCGGGATCCTGAGTCTCGTCCAAGAGGGTTTCGCGCAGGGCATCGATCAGAGCCTCAGGCGTCTGCCGGCCCTCGCCACCCGCTTCCACAGCTTCAAGCAGCAGTCCGGTCGCATACTGCTGACCGGTCTCCCACCGATTGAAGCTGTCGCCATCACGCGCCATTAAAACGGCACGCGCCGCCGGCGTGTGTTCTATGGAGAGATTGACCGGCGCCGAGAAGCCACGATTGATTGATACGGCGGGCTCATGATCCAGGTTTTCAAAGCGGAAGGTCTGCCGTGCTTCGCACAACTCCAGGACCCGGCTCCTTGGCGCAGCCTCCGCGCCGGCCAGCTTCAAGGGCATTGGCTGACCGTCTGGATCGAGCAATGCAAGATCCAGCGGAATATGCATCGGACCTTTGCCGCTTTGTCCCGGCGTGTCGGGAAGCGACTGGGACAGGGTCAGTTCGAAACTGCGGGCCGCCGCGTCGTAATCCCCCGTCACCGTGACGCTGGGGGTGCCCGCCTGGGAATACCAGAGTTTGAACTGGCTGAGATCGACTCCGGTCGCGTCGGACATCGCGGCGGCGAAATCATCGCAGGTCACCGCCTGGCCGTCATGGCGCTCGAAGTAGAGATCCATACCCTTGCGAAAGCCCTCGCGCCCGAGCAGACCCTGCATCATGCGGATAACTTCCGCACCCTTGTCGTAAACCGTCGCGGTGTAAAAGTTGTTGATCTCAATGTAGGAGGCCGGGCGTACCGGATGCGCCGTCGGTCCGCCGTCTTCAGGAAATTGCCGCGCGCGCAGAGTGCGGACATCCTGGATGCGCTTGACCGCGGCCGAACGCATGTCGGCGGAAAACTCCTGATCCCGGAAGACCGTCAGTCCTTCTTTGAGGCTGAGTTGGAACCAGTCGCGGCAGGTGACCCGATTACCGGTCCAGTTATGAAAGTATTCATGGGCGACGATCCCCTCGATCGAAGCATAGTCCGCGTCGGTCGCGGTATCGGGATCCGCGAGCACGCACTTCGAATTGAAGACATTGAGGCTCTTATTCTCCATCGCGCCCATGTTGAAGTCGCTGACCGCAACGATGTTGAAAAGATCGAGATCGTATTCCAGGCCGAAGCGCTCCTCGTCCCAGCGCATGGAGCGTTTCAGAGAGTCCATGCCGTAGGCGCAGCGACCCTCATTGCCGTGCTCGACAAAAATCCGCAGGGCGACCTCGCGCCCCGACGCCGTTGTGAAGCTGTCTTCCACGCAGGCCAGATCACCCGCCACGACCGCAAAGAGATAGGAGGGCTTGGGAAAGGGATCTTCCCAGCGGGTCCAGTGACGGCCATCGGGCAGGTCTCCGCTTTCGACCAGATTGCCGTTCGACAGCAGGACCGGATAAAGCGCCTTGTCGGCACGCAGAGTGACCTCGTACACCGTCATCACATCCGGCCGGTCAGGGAAGAAGGTAATGCGCCGGAAGCCCTCTGCCTCACACTGGGTGCAGAAGGTACCACTGGAGATGTAGAGACCTTCCAGGCGCGTGTTGGCCTTGGGATTGATCTCGGTTTCGATCTCCAGAAGGAAACGCGGGCTGGTCACATCGAGGGACAGCCCCGTCGCCTCCAGCCGGTACGCGGTTTCATCCAGCGGCGCGCCATCCACGCAGACCGAGAGAAGTTTCAGATTGTCTCCGTCGAGCCACAGCGGCGGTAACGCAGCCTCTGAAAGATCTGATGGAGATCCGTCATAGGCAACCTCAAGACGGCTTTTCACCCGCGTCGCTTCCGGTTCCAGATCAAAGGCCAGGGCCAGACTCTCGATCCGGTAGTCGGGTTTACGGTAGGCGTCGAGGTGAATGGCTTGCGGGGCTGGTGCATCCATGACGGGGTTCCTGAGTTTTTCTAAGGCTGCTGTATCAAATTTACGATGGCAGTGGATAAAACCGTATCGGGTGATCGCAGTGCATCCACCAGCGTGAAGTGATTGAGGCCCTCCAACTCCAATGTTTGCGGGGTCAGCCCCTGGTCGGTCAGATGGGCGGCGTAGTCGCGCTGCTGGCGCAGGAACTCATCGGTCTCGTCACCGCCGACCGCGAGCAGAAGCGGACAGGATATACGCCCGGTCTGAAATCGCGGCGCATAAAGGCGCGCGTCCTCCGGCGTCAAATGCAGCGCTTCGTTGAGGTAACTGAGCCGGATTGGCTCCAGCTCGTAGAGGCCGCTGAGGGGAATAGCGCCCTGCAGGAGATTTGCCGCCCCCCCTTCCGCAGCCCAGTCCGTGGCCGACAGCAAAGCGGAAAGATGTCCGCCGGCGGAGTGGCCGGAGAGAAAGATCCGCGTCGGATCGCAGCCGTAGTCACTAATATTGGCCGACAGCCACAGCAACGCGGCGCGGCAGTGCGCGACAATTTCGCCCATGGTGACAGCGGGGCAAAGCGGATAGCCGATCGTCACCACCGTAATGCCCGCCTCGACATACAGCGGCGCCACACAGGAGAATACGCTCTTATCCAGGGCCTGCCAGTAACCGCCGTGAATAAAAACCAGAACCGGCGCCTGTCCCGACGCATCGCCCGCAGCCGGAAAGATATCCAGTTTGGCCCTTTCGCCCGCGCCGTAGGCTACGTCGAGATGCCCCTTCAGCTCAGATCTCGCAGTTGCCGAGTCGCGTTGCCAGGCCGCGACGATGTCGGCGAAGTCCGGCACGGCGGCCCGGTTGTTGTACTGCGCGTCCAAGGCTGTCCGGTCATATCCGCCGAAGACGACCGGGCCGGAAGAGGCTTCGCCAATCCCTGACTTTGGGGTTCCAGACTTTTGGGTCTCTGACTTTGGGGTTTGTGACATCGGAGTCTCTGGCATGGGGATCGGGACTTTCTTCAGGGTCATATCTATATGGGAATATGACGGGAACTTGGCGAGGTCAGAGCCGCAAAACCCTGCCGGCTATCTCAGCCACAAACCTCGGCGGAACGCGTTCGTTCACGCAATTTTAAGCATAAGGAATTTAGTTTGAGTTTCATGAATTATGATCGTGGTGTTCGTAGTTTATGAGGCCTCAACCTGGCTCCACAAGCGCTATTCGCGGTCTCTGTATCGGTCGGATTCGGACCGCTCCTGCAAATTTACGATCCGGGCGAAAAACCCGGCCCACAGAGTTTCAAACATCAATGTGTTGATTTAGGATCGCGCCGTAATGAAAGCCTTTCAATTCACATTGATCCTTGCCGCAGTGCTGGTTGTCGCGAACGCCGCGCCCTCTTACCTTGAGGCAACGACAGCAAAGAGCGATGAGGAGAGTTACGATCCGACCCTCGATCCTGCGTTCAGGGTATGGCGCTCGCTCTCCGGACAGGAAGAGTCCGAGTCGTTTTTCCTGGTTGCGCAGCGTTATGAGAAGGGCGAGACGGTAGAGGCCAACCCGATCACCGCCCTGCAGTATTACATCCTGGCGGCGGAACTGGATCATAAGGACGCCGAAGCTGCGGTCGAACGTTTGAACAAGAGTCTCTCGAAGTCCGACCGGGCAGAGGCACGCGAACGTGCCGCCAATTGGTCGCCGGTCACCGACGAGGACGTGGAGCGGAAACAGCCGGTCAAACGGCCGCACAACGACCGGGCGCGTTTGCTCGCGGCCGCCGACGGCGGCAACCTGGATCAAGTCACGGAACTGCTGGAAAAAGGTGTCCCGGTCGACGTCCGGGACGAGCATCAGTGGACACCGATGATGCTCGCAGCCCTGCAGGGTCACGATAAAGTCGTTGCATTGCTGCTGGAGCAAGGGGCGGACATGGAGGCCCGGGATATCAACGGCACGACGGCGCTGATGGCGGCGGCGAGTTCCGGCTGGCTTTCCGTGGTCAAGCGCCTGATCAAAGCCGGCGCGGACATGGATGTGGAAGATAACGCGGGAGAGACCGCATTCTACATGGCCGAACAGTTCGAGCACCGTTCGGTTTCGACCTTTCTGGCAAGGGTCAACGCCTCACCTGAAGTGATCAAGGAGGTGCAGGCCTTCCTGATTTCCAAGGGCTACAAGCTGGGGAAACCGGATGGTCTTTGGGGCCCCAAAACCGAGAAGGCCGTAAAGTCTTTTCAAAAGAAGCTCGACATGACGCCTGACGGCCGGATTACAAAAAAATTTCTGAGCAGGATTCGCGGGGACTCAGCCTCCGGGGAAAAGAGCTCAAAGGTGAAAAAAGCCTCTTAAGGTTCTGATTTTAAAGTCACTACAAAAAGTTGAATCAGCATACAACTTTTTAGGTATTTTTCCGGTATTTTAGATAAAAATACAGCAAAATCAGTCATTAAGTTCCTGGTAATCTTTTGAGTTCAGGGTCACTCCTGTACCCGGGTTCTCCCCCGGATCTCGGGTGCGTGATACCGCTTCGTTAGGCCCCGTCAGCAATGGCGGGGCCTTTCGTTTTTCCGCGACAGGCTGTTCGTCTACCCCCGACTCCAATCCTGCGTTTTGATCGTCCAATGAAGCTTGACGACGCGCGTCAGGAGCGGGAATCTGGTTCTCGCGGTCCGATTCAGATTCGAGATATGAAACCCAGTTCCAATCCCGCTTTCCGGAAAAAGCACGCCTGCTATGTCTCAGTCCTTGCCGAAGCAAAGAGCGACTGGCATCCGACCGACCTGCTCAACCGGCGCAGCGGCAAGACCTGGCCCAGCCCGAAGGAATTGCTGGTCCGGCTCTGCGGCGCCACGCTCCAGGGCGAGTGGTGCATCCAGCAGCGCAGCGCCACGGCTGCGAAGACCGTATGGGAAATCCGGATCGCGCAGGCAAGCGATGTAGACATCCTGCGCAACGTCATCGGTCATGATCGTCTTGTACCGCTTGAACGGCCTGAAACCCCTGCCTCTTTCGGCTTCGAGTACCGCAGGGCCGACTACGCGAATTGGGGATCTATTCTCCGGACGTTCTGACTTCAGCCTCACGTGGCGCAGCGCTGGCGCTCGAATTTAGATCAGATCAGGTTCAGAGATCGAAGTACTCGTGTTCGGCATCGGGGCTGGATGCCGCGAGGTCCATATACATGGGACTGCTTCGGTCGATCTCCCGGCCGGACGGCATGGGTTGGGGGTTCTGGTCGAAGGTTTGTCCGCAGAGAATTTGATCGACCGCCCCACGGCCAAGGGTCAAGGGAAGGAAGACCCGCCGCACAATCAGGCTCGCGCGACCGCCCGTCCCGAAACCGCTGAGCGATGCCACCGGTTGGCGCAGATCCACGCAGCGCTGCAGAAGCTTGATTACGAAGGTGATCGTCGTCCCGCAGCCCAACTCGTCGAGGTAACAGCCGGTCGCGTCGAACCCGGCTTTCTCGGCAACCCGGGTGCCGATCAGGCGATAGCGGAACCGCCGCTCGGGCTGGGTCAACTCGATCAGGCAAACGTCCGGAAGCAGAAGTGGAATCGACATAGGCTCGAAATTCCGGCGCAGCGGCACGGAAGCCCCCTGCCCGATCAATCGCCAATGCTCCGTCAGACTCCGCAAAGCCTCGTCTGTAAGGACCGGATTGTTGATAGAATTCATGACACGCTTACAAAATGGAGTAGCGCCTGACTTACGCTTTCCGCTGCGACCAGCAAAAGATCAGACCCTCACCGCGAACCCTTCCTGAAAAACTGACAGACAGGGGTAAAGATCCGGCTAAAGTTATCAAGGGCCGCACGGGGCAGCCAGCAGGCACTCATCTTAAGTTTGCTTTCTTGGTGAATTTCTCTCCAAAAAGGCGTATCGGCGACGGGTAAGATGGAAACTCTCCCGATCTTCATGACGGCGGCCGTCCAATCTGCTAGAGCATGTCGGACGCACCGGCTGCGCCAGACCTGAGTTGAAGACCAGGTGGCGAACGCCCAGATAGAAGTCGCCGTTTCCCCCCAAAATCATGGAAATCTCCGCAATGATCCGAGAACGACTGCAGCTTGTGCTGAACGCTCCGGCGTTCGAACGCACCATCCTGGTCCTGATCGCCGTCAACGCCGTCACACTGGGGCTGGAAACCAGCCCCACGGCCATGGCGGCATTCGGGAATCTTCTGCTGATCCTGGACCGGACGATCCTGGCGATCTTTACGCTTGAGATCATTGCCCGGCTGATCGCCGATTTCCGTGGTTTCTGGCGGGATCCCTGGCGGATCTTCGATTTTCTGGTGGTCGGCATCGCCCTTCTGCCGGCGTCCGGGAGTTTCTCGGTCCTGCGGGCCTTCCGGATCCTGCGTATTCTGCGGCTGATTTCAAAGGTCGAGGCCATGCGCCGGGTGGTCAGCGGCCTCCTGTCCGCGCTCTCGGGCATCGGCTCGATCATGCTGCTGCTCGCCCTGATCTTCTACGTTTTCGCGGTGATCTCCACCAAGCTCTTCGCCGAGGACTTCCCGGACTGGTTCGGCAGCATCGGCGAATCCGCCTACACCCTCTTCCAGATCATGACCCTGGAGAGCTGGTCCATGGGCATCGTGCGTCCGGTGATGGAGGTGCACCCCTTCGCCTGGGCCCTTTTCGTGCCCTTCATCGTGGCCACCGCCTTCACGGTGCTGAACCTCTTCATCGGCGTCATCGTCGACGCCATGCAGTCCGAGCACGAGGCCGAAGCCCGCGCCGAGCGCGACGCCATGATGAGCGAAACCGAGCTGATCCTGGCCGAGGTCAAGGCCCTGCGGGCGGAAGTCGCGGAATTGAAGAAAAGCGGTGTCGTCTAGACAGGATGGCCTTTGGCGCTTCCGTCTGAGCTGGATTTGATCTAATGCACGGCAAGAGAAAAAATGGTGCCCCAAGACAGACTTGAACTGCCGACCCCCTCATTACGAATGAGGTGCTCTACCAGCTGAGCTATTGGGGCACGCGCGCTGTGATGCGGGGCATAGCAAAGTTTGTGGCGGCGTGCAAGTGGCGCCTTGCAAGCCACTGCGTCCTCAAAGCCGCAGACTAAGCGATCTCTCCTAGCGCTGTGCCGTCCCGGCGATGACCGCCGTCCCGCCGCTGCCGTTTGCCGTGGTCCCGGGTCTTGCCGGGGGCGGGAGGACAGCATCCGAGGAACTGCCGACCAGTTTCGGCTCGTCATGCTCCAGGGCCAGGTGCGTGGCTTCCACATGAGGCGGATTCTGCCAGCGCAGGCTGTCAAAGGTGGCACAGGCGCCGCAGTGCGGGTCCCACTGGGTGGCGGCCGCGCCGCAGGAGTTACAGACCCACGCGGTATCGGGGGCGGCTTCGCTGGCCCGCTGCAGCCACTGGCGGGCGGCATCGCCGTCGCCGTGCTCTTCCTGCTCCAGGCGCGCCATCAGGCGGCAGAGCCGCCGTCCCGGAATGTCACTGATATCGGCCTGACCTCTTTTGTCGGAGCCGGGCCCTTCCGCATGATTGCCGGCGGCTTCAATAGCCTGGTTCAGCTTCCCGCGTGCCTCGCCCCAAAGACGGGCATCGAGAGAAATCTCGGCGACGATCAGGCGGCTTTCGATGTGGTCGGCCCGCGCAGCCACGTATTTCTCCAGACGCGAAACCCGCTGAACTTCGCTGTCGTCCGGCCAGAGATCCAGGTACGCCCGCGCCAGATCCGGATGCGGCGCGACCGGCCAGGCTTTTTCCAGGGTCTTGACCGCCTCGCGGCGCCGGTTGGCGTCCATGGCGGCTTTCGCGAGCAGCAGGGTTGCCGGAATCAGGTCCGGCGCCAGGGAGTGGGCGTCACGCGCCCAGGTCAGCGCATTTTGGATTTCACCCGCCTGATGCGCGGTCCGCGCCCGGGTCAGCTGGATCACGGCCCGTTTCCGGGTCGCCTCGGCTTCGGGCATGGCCTTGTACTTCGCCGCCTGCCGCAAGGCCTGCTCGGCGCTCTCCAGATCGCCGGTTTCCTCGCTGAGTTCGAAGAGATTGGTCAGAACCCACTCGGACTTCGGCTTCATGGCATGAGCCTTGCGGGTGTATTCCAGCGCCGCCTGGGTGTCGCCGCTGCGCTGCGCCTGCATCAGCAGGCCGCGCAGACCGAAGAAGCGGGTCTCCTCGTTCTCCAGCATGGCCTCGAAGTAGCGCCGCGCCGCGGTATCGTCGCCGTTGAGCTGGGCGGCCTGAGCAGACAGCAGCATGGTCAGGGGCGGCTCCTCCAGCAGAGCATCCGCCTTGCGGGAGAGCCGGTTGGCCAGTTCGCTCTCGCCCGCGGCAACCGCGACCATACCCTGGGTCAGCGCCTGATAGCCTTTGCGGCGACGGCGTTCCCGCCGGGCCGCGCCGATCCCGCCGGGCGCATTGAGGATAAAACGCCAGATCAGGTAGGCTACGATAGAAACCACGATGGCGAAAACCACCAGCACCACCAAAAAGGCCGCGTTGTTGAAGTCAACCTGATAGCCCATCCACTGCATGGAGAACTGGCCGGGGTTCTGGGCGAACCAGACAAAAATACCAACGACGATGGCGATCTTGAGAAAGAGGAGGAGGGCTCTGATCATGACATCAACCACCCAGCCCGATCAGTGTCGCCGCCCTGGCCGCCAGAAGGCTCAAGGCCTTTTGCGCCTCCAGGCGCGCCTCCGCTTCCTGCCGCCAGGCCGCGGCACCCTCGGCGGCCGATCCGCTTAAGGCATCGAGTTCAGCGACGGCACCGGCCAGATCCCCAGCGTCCAGCTTGACCTCGGCACGGGCCAGGACAGCCCCGGCGTCATCCCCCTCGACCAGACCGACCGGGCGGATGGTCACCGCCTCGGAGACCTTGCGCACGGTCTTGGCAATCCAGTCGTCCTCTTCCCCGCCGCGGGCCGCGGCCACGACGTTGCTGGCCATCGCATCGAAGGAGACTCTCAGGCCGGGCAAACCGGCGATCCCGGAGGCCGCGCGTTCGGATAGAGGCGCCAACGCCGCTTTCAACTCGGCATCCTCCGCTGCAAGTCCATCAACCAGCGCCAGTTCCGTCTCGAAGGCGCCGGACCCGCTCAAAGCTTCGCGCAATTGCAGAAGCGCCAGGAACATGGCGGCGTCGCCCGCATCTTCGGAGGGGCCGGTGGGAATGGTCTCGCTCAAGGCCGCCAGTTGGGCCGACAAGCGGGACTCCAATGCCGGAAGAGCGGCAACCCCCTGCTCCGCCGCGTCGAGGCGGCTGTCCAGTTCGCTCAGGCGTTCCGCCGGATCTTCCAGGCCGGTCACGGTCTGCTCGATCTCATCAAGGCGTGCCGTGAGCTCGGCAAGACGGGTATCGTCGGGCGGCGTCTCCGTCTGACCAGCTGCGCCGGTCTCAGCGGCACTGCCTGCCGCGGATTCGATCTCTTCGGCCAGCTGCTCGACCTGCGCCTTCAATGCCGCCAGTTCCTGCTGATCCAGCGCCGAACCGGGTGATGCGGACGTATCGCCATCTGATTGACCGTCGGCGGCGATCACGACCCCACCGGCCAGGAGCTGCTCGAGCGTTCCGTCGAGGGCATCGATCCGCTGATTGGCATCCGCAATCGCCTGATCGACCGCGGTCAGATCGACCTCGGCGGCGTCGGGTGCAGACCGGATCTGGCCTTCCAGGTTCGTCAGCTTGCTCTCGAGCGCCGCAATCCGCGCCGCCGTCTCCTCGGCGGCAGCGCCGGTACCCGCCGCTTCGCCCCCGGCCATCATCGGCAAGGAGTCCACCAGCGGCAGCCAATGCCCCCGCGTGTAGACCGCGCCGGCCAGGATCAGCGCCAGGACGATGACACCCATCAGGAAACCGCTGACACCACCACCGCCGGATTTACCTGGCGCCGCAGGCGGCACGGCAGAGACTTTCGGATCGGGGATTTTCGAATCGGCGGCTTTCGAATCGGCGGCTTTCGGATCGGTTGGGCCCGATGCCGCGCCCTTCGGCTCTGAAGCTTTCGTGTCTTTCGCTTTGGAGTCAGGGGCTTTGGAGTCAGGGCTTTTGACATCCGGCGATTTCGACCCGCCCGCTGCCGGAATTGCGGTCTTGCTCGCCGGCTCTTTCGCTTGAGCATCCTTCGCCGGAGTATCTTCGAATGGAGCGCCGAAGGCTGCTGGAGGAGGTGCCGCAGACGCGGGCGATGCCGAGCCGGCAGGTTTAGGTCCTGTTGCTTTGGAGGCTTTGTCGTCTTTTTTCACGTTCTGATCCTTCGGCCCATCGGCGCCCGCGACAGCCGCCGTGCCAGATGGTGAGGCAACGTCCGTCCCCTGAGATGACGCCGTTTTGGCGGTTTGGTTGCGCGTCATGTGATCGCTCGACGACAAAACCGCCGGGTCCAGCGTGATGTTATGGGCCTTGGCCGCGCTCAGAATCTCTCCGTGCCGCGCCGTCGGGATCGAATCCCGCTCTTTCCAGCCTTGCACCGTGCTGACCGCAACCTTGAGCTTGCCTGCCATGGGGCGCAGGCCACCGAAGGCCTCGATGATCTGGGCGACGGGTTGCGCGCCTTTGGCGGCGCTTTCGCTCTGACGCGGTGAACTGCCGCCCGAGGCTTTGTTTTTATCTGACATTTTCTTTCCCGAAGGCTGACCTTCACACGATGAGATGAACTCTACTCTCTGCGCCCTTGTTCATGGCCAAGCTTATGGTTCCAGACCAAATTCACGGTTCCAGAAGCGCCACCACCTCGGCCTGAGTCGGCCGCGCCGCAACCACCACTGCTTTCCAGCGCAATGGAGCCATCTCGTCCCTCACTGCCGCGGATAAACAGACCGCAATTGATGCCCCAAGATGGTCCCCCAGACCCGCCGCATCCACCAGCCTAACAAAGCTGTTGGCGGTTCGTGGAGAGAAAAACGTCACGGCATCGATTTCTCCGTCTTTGAACGCAGCCTGCGTTTCGTCCGAAAGGGCCTCCAAAGCGCGGGTTTCATAGAGAACTGACCGGCGGAACACAAAGCCCGCGCCCTCAAGTCCACCCTTTAGATCCCCGGCGACTTTGCTACCTGCGGCATGAAACAAACCACCCTGGGTTGGATCGACCCGCCGGCGCACGAGAGCAATCAGGTCTGTGACATCTCCATCAGCACTCTCGACGGACCTAAAACCGCACTGCTCCGCCGTCCTGGCCGAGGCGTCACCAACAGCGAAAACCCGAAGCGCCAAATCCTCGGGCTTGCGCGGAGCGAACGCGGCGCAAAAGGCCCTGACGCCGTTGGCGCTGGTAAAGAGCAGAGCCTGGATCCCGGTCAGATCGATCTGACCGGCAGCCTCTTGGAGATTGACGACTTCGAAGAGCGGCTCGAGCAGAACTTTATGGCCGCGCGCGGCAAGGACTTCGGCAAAAGTTTCCGCGTCAGGCCTCGGTCTTGTCACCAACACGCGCAAGAGCACTCTCCCCACAGTCGAAACATGGGCGCCAAAGCCTCGCCGTCAGTGCGACGTCAGCGACTTCAGAGCCTCCGGTCCCATCTCGGCACGAAGTTCCTGGCCGAGATCTTTTCCAAGCTCAGCGGCATCCCCCGCCGAGCCTTGCCGGGAGCCACGCCAGACCCGGCTGCCGTCCGGCATGGCCACCAGGGCCCGGAGCTTCAGCGATCCGGGCGCCTCATCAAGTTCCGCCAGGGCTGCGATCGGCGTCCGGCAGGAACCGTCGAGCACTTCCAGGCAGGCCCGCTCCGCGGCCACCCGCACGGCAGAGGCCGCATCATCGATGGCCGAGAGATAGCCGCGCGTGACCGAATCGTCCGAGCGAACCTCCAGACCCACAGCTCCCTGGGCCACCGCCGGCAGCATCTCGTCCGTTTCCAGGATCGAAGTGATCCGCCCGGCTTCACCCAGGCGCCGCAAACCGGCAACCGCGAGCAAGGTGGCGTCGACCTCGCCTTCTGCCAGTTTACGCAGACGCGTCTGCACGTTGCCGCGGAAGGTCACCACCTTCAGATCGGGCCGGGCCAGCAGGACCTGAGCCTGACGGCGCAGGCTCGCCGAACCGACCACCGCCCCCTCCGGCAATCCTGAAAGCCTGTCAGCCTTCAGCGAGAAAAAGGCGTCCCTGGGGTCTTCGCGCGGCAGAATGGTGGAGATCTCCAGGCCATCCGGCAGCCAGGTCGGGACGTCTTTCATGGAGTGCACCGCCGCATCGATGGACCCGTCCAGCAGCGCTTCCTCGATCTCCTTGGTAAAAAGGCCCTTGCCGCCGATTTCCGAGAGCGCGCGGTCCTGAATCTTGTCGCCGGTGGTCTTGATGATGACGATCTCGATTGCGTCTTCCGCGGCCAGATCGCTATGCGCCTCGGCCAGGCGGCGCTTGACCTCATGCGCCTGCGCCAGCGCAAGTGGGCTGCCCCGGGTCCCGAGGCGGAGAATGGCGGATTGGGTCATGGAGTGCCTGCAACGAGAATGTAGATCTTACGGCCCGAACCTAACGTTCCGACGGGCGCGGCGCCAGATTCTTAAATGCCGCAGCCTCGAATCCCTCAGGCAAAGCGGAAAATCGTCATTGAAAGCTGGAAATTGCTGCCGATTTGAGTCACGACCCCTTCCACAAGAGGTAAGAGGCCGCACTGAAATCAGAACCGAAATCAGACTCTGGTGGTGGTGCGCCCGGCAACGAAAGTTTAATCTTCGCAATCATGATTCTATTGGGACTCGAAACCAGCTGCGACGAGACCGCAGCCGCCGTGGTCACGGACGACCGGCAAATCCTGGCGAACAAGGTGTTGTCGCAGCTCGACGAGCACCGGCCTTTCGGCGGCGTCGTGCCGGAAATTGCCGCGCGCAGCCATCTGGATCACATCGGCGATCTGGTCGAGCAGGCCATGGCCGAGGCCGGTCTGGATTTCGCGGAACTGGACGGTGTGGCGGCGACCGGCGGACCCGGTCTGATCGGCGGCGTCTTTGTCGGCGTGATGACCGCCAAGGCGATTGCAGCAGCGCACAAGATACCCTTCCTCGCAGTGAACCATCTTGAGGGCCACGCCCTGACGGCGCGCCTGACCGAGGGCGATGCGGCGGCTTTTCCTTACCTTCTGTTGCTGGTCTCCGGCGGCCATTGTCAATTGCTCGCGGTCGAGGGGGTCGGACGTTACATCCGGCTCGGCGGCACCATCGACGACGCGGTCGGCGAGGCCTTCGACAAAACCGCCAAGATGCTCGGCCTGCCCTACCCTGGCGGTCCGGCGCTGGAACGCGCGGCGCGGAGCGGCGACGACCGGGCCATCGATCTGCCGCGTCCCCTGCGCGGACGGCCCGGCTGCGACTTCTCCTTCTCAGGTCTCAAGACGGCCGTGCGCCACCGCATCGAGGAGATGCTTGGCAGCCAAGAGGATCTGAGCGACGCGCAGGTGGCCGATCTGGCCGCGAGTTTCCAGCGCGCGGTCGGTGACGTTCTGGCGGATCGCTGCGCGCACGCCATGGATCAATTCAGCCGGACTTACGGGCGGCCCGGTCCCCTGGTGGTGGCCGGCGGAGTCGCCGCAAATCAGGCTTTGCGGGCCCGCCTCAGTGAACTGACCAAGGAACAGGGCACAGAGCTGCTGGCGCCGCCCATTTCACTCTGCACCGACAACGCAGCCATGATCGCGTGGGCGGGCATGGAGCGTCTGCAGCTCGGCCTGACCGATCCCCTCGATTTCGCCCCGCGGCCGCGCTGGCCGCTCGATCAGTTGAAGGGCGTTGCCTGATGCCTGATAAATCCTCCGCCCGTCCTGCCGCCGACATGAAGGCCGAGATGAACGGCCTGTTCCCCACACCAATCCTGACCGGTCTGCTGCCCGGCGCGGAGGAGGTCAACCGCAAGCTCAAGCAGATCATTCTGGAAAAGGAGCGCACCAGCGCCTCGACCCAGCACAGCAATCTGGGCGGCTGGCAATCAACCTGGGACTTTCCGGAATGGGGCGGCGAGACCCTCGAATACATGCTGGGATCGGCTAAGAAACTGGCCAACCGGGTCACGACCCGCCGTGACGGGAAACCGGTCTCTATCGATTGGAAAGTGACCTGCTGGGCCAACGTCAACCGCTCCGGCCAGGGCAACGAATTCCACACCCATCCGGGCGCCTTCTGGTCCGGCAGCTATTATGTCGAGGATGGCGGGATCGGCCAGGACCCCTCACTGGGCGGCGAATTCGAAATTCAGGACCCGCGCGGCGCGGCCCCGATCATGTATGCGCCGGAACTCAGCATCGGCGGCGCGGCGGGCGCCTCCATGGGTGCCGCCGAGACCCTCTCGCCGCGCGCCGGTCTGCTGATCATGTTTCCAAGCTGGCTGCAGCACGGAGTACGTCCCTACAAAGGCGACCGGGAGCGCATCTCCATCGCCTTTAACCTGAGACTGTGAGCCAGTGACAAAAATTCCAATGGCACAAAGACTATGATGGAACGGATCGGCATTCTGGGCGCGGGCGCCTGGGGCACGGCCCTGGCGGCAGCGGTCACCACAGCGGGCAGGCAAGCGCTGCTCTGGACCCGCAACGCGGAGCTCGCGCAGGAGATCAACGAAGATCACAGCAACTCTGTTTACCTGCCGCGCGCAGTCCTGGATCCCTCGATCCGCGCAACATCGGACGCCACCGAGCTGAGCGGGAGCGATGCCCTTCTGCTGGTGGTTCCGGCACAGCATCTGAGGAGTATCGCCAGCGGCCTCGACGCCGTTTTGTCCAAAGACACCCCGCTCGTGCTCTGCTGCAAAGGCATCGAACGCAACAGCGGAAAGCTCATGACCGAAGTTGCCGCGGAGGCGCTGCCCGGACGGCCACTGGCGGTTCTCTCCGGCCCGACCTTCGCGGCGGAGGTGGCTTCCGGCCTGCCGACCGCCGTGACCCTGGCCAGCGAAGATGCCGATCTGGCCGCTGCCCTGGCCGAATCTTTGGGCAACCGCAGCTTCCGGCCCTACCTCTCGAACGATCCGACCGGCGCCGAAGTCGGCGGCGCGGTCAAGAACGTGATCGCCATTGCCTGCGGTATCGTGCAGGGCCGCGCCCTGGGCGACAACGCCCGAGCCGCGCTGATCACCCGCGGTCTGGCGGAGATCGTGCGCCTGGGCTTGGCCAAGGGCGGACGACCGGAAACGCTCATGGGCCTGTCGGGCTTCGGCGATCTGACCCTGACCTGCACTGCCGTGCAGTCGCGCAACTACGCGCTTGGTCTAGCGTTGGGCGAAGGCGCGGATTTCGAGGATCTGATGTCCGTGCGCCTGACCGTCGCGGAGGGCGTCGAGTCCGCCGCCGCCGTTACGACCCTGGCGAAAACGCTGGGCATCGAAATGCCGATCAGCAAGGCGGTCAACGCCATCCTGCATCAGGGTGCCGACATCGATGCTGTGATCGGCAGCCTGCTGGCCCGGCCTTTCACCACAGAGTGATTTCACGCGCCGCCACTCAGGACATAAAAGACCTCCACAGATTTCAGCAAATAGGGAAGCCCCATGTATTACGTCATCAGCTGCGTCGACAAAGCCGACCATGCCCATGTGCGCGCCGAAAACCGCCCGGCCCACGTCGATTACCTGAAAGCCAACATCGATCACATCGTCATGGCCGGCCCGACCACCAGCGAAGACGGCGAAGCCATGACCGGCTCCCTGCTGATCATGGAATACGACTCGCTGGCGGATGCGCAGGCCTTTGCCGATGGTGACCCCTACAAGGCCGCCGACCTCTTCGAAAGCGTCACCATCCGGCCCTGGAAGAAGGTGCTGCCGGGTTAGAGGCGTTTTACTAGTGTGATGTTTCTGAAGTTCGTCGCATAATATGCGGCGAATTTTCGAGACTGAATCACACTAGATTCAATGAGGTAGTGTCCCGTTGAATCTGAAATTCAATGAAGTGAATTTCAGATTCGGGATACTAGCGCGGTGCCGGCCCTCTCCCCCTCCCGGCCACCCACATGATAATTCCGATGGGTGGCCGGGAGGGGGAGAGGGCTGGTGCCGGATTCACTAAACTAAAGCAAACCCTCACCCGTTCCCGCCCGCGAGTTTTTGAGAGGCGGGATGGGCGCGCAAGCGTGCCATGGCCCAGACCCCCAGGAAGGGTCCGATGGCAAGCGGCAGGAAGGCGTAGCGCCAGCCAAGCGCTTCCACCGCGTAAGGCATCAGGTGAATGGTGATCAGGGTCAGCGTAAAGCCGAGCGAGGTCTGCAGCGTCAGCATGGTGCCGACCCGCCCCGGATCGCTCAATTCGGCGACCGAAGCCGAGAACTGAGCGGAGTCCGCGATCACGGAAAGTCCCCAGATCATGCAGATCAGGGTAACCAGCCAGGGATCGGCGCCGAAGAAAAAACCAACGACCGCCGCACAGCTGCCCGAGACCGCCATGGCGATCATGGTCAGGCTGGTCCGTCCGATCCGGTCCGCGAAATAGCCGCCGGCCAGACAGCCCAGCGCGCCGATGCCGACCGTGGCGAAGGTGGCGAACTTCGCCGATGAAACCGCGGCCTCGGGTGTCATCTGCTGGGCGAAGCTGGCCGCGAGAAAGACGCCGACCCAGGCCCACATGGCGTAAAGCTCCCACATGTGGCCGAGATAACCGAGGTTGGCCAGGCGCAGCGGTTTGTCTTTCCAGGCCCAGAGGATGTCGCCGGGATGGAACTTCGGGGCCGGGCGGCTGTTCGGTCCGACAGCGACGAAGTTAACCGCCAGGGCGGCGACCAGAGCCGCGAGTGACGAAGCAATGATGGTCACGCGCCAGTCGACACCGCCCAGGGCGTTGAAAAGATGCGGCGAGGCCGAGCCCAGGGTCAATGCGCCGACAAAAAGACCGACCACCAGTCCCATATCGCCCTTCGCCCAGGTCGAGGCCAGGCGCATTCCCACCGGATAGAGACCGGCCATGCAGAGCCCGGTGATAAAGCGCAGAAGAGGTACTGCGGGACCCTCGATCTCGACGATCAGAATTCCCGCGTTCGCGATGGCCGCTATCAGACCCGCCACCATGAAAAACCGCCGGGAATCGATCCGGTCGGCCAGCCCCAGCACCGCCGAGATCAGGCTGCCCACCACGAACCCGACCTGGACCGCGCTGGTGAAAAGCGACTGGGTAAAGCTGCTCAGTTCATAATCGGCACTGAGGGACGGCACGATGGCGGAAGCGGAAAACCACAAGGACATGGCGGCCACTTCGCACAGGGACAGCAGCGTGAGCGAGGCCCACTTAGATGAGAACAAAACCGGAAGGACTCCCGCCCTGAGATGAAACAGCCGATGGCGCAGGGGAGCACGCCTGCAGCGGGGCGGTCAAGCTGGCCCCAGTCTGCTCGCGCTCTTGTGTTGTCGAAGAGCGGGCTTGAGGACTCATGAATTACAATGGTTCCAAACCCACCGCAAAGCAGGTAGCCTTGGGCCGAAATCTGTCACGTGACGAGAGGACGAAGATGGCCCACTGGCTCATGAAATCCGAACCCGGCACCTGGTCCTGGGCGGACCACGTCAAAGCGGGCAGCGCGGAATGGGACGGCGTGCGGAACTATCAGGCCGCCAACAACATGAAAGCCATGAAGATCGGTGATCTGGTTTTCTTCTATCACTCGGTCAACGAAAAACAGGTCGTCGGCATCGCGGAGGTGGTCAAGGAGTACTACCCTGACCCTACCGATGCCTCCGGACGTTTCGGCATGGTCGACATCAAGGCGATCCGGCCCATGGTCAGGCCGGTCACCCTGGCGGATATCAAGGCGGAACCCAAGCTGTCCGAGCTTGCACTGGTCCGCCAGTCGCGCCTCTCCGTCTTGCCTGTCAAACCGGCCGAATGGAAAATCATCTGCGCCATGGGCGACACGGATCCCTGATCAAGACCCGAGTCTTCTATAAGGCCGGAAGGCCCGACGCTTGTCGCAGGGCCGGAAAGCGATAATAATTTCGAACGGGCAAACCGGCTGCCGGATTTCGGCTGGTGGGCATCGTCATCAAGAAACAAACCGGTCTTAAGGCCGGCATATTGGAGGGAGCGCAGGCTATGACTGAAGGCGCGGTCTACGAGGTATCGGAGAGCACGGCCTCCGCTGCCTGGATTGATGAATCAGGTTACTTTTCACTCTACGAACAGTCGGTTTCGAACCCAGAGGCCTTCTGGGGTGAACAGGGCAAACGGATCGAGTGGTTCAAGCCCTACAGCGAAGTGAAGGATGTCAACTACGGTCCGGGCGATGTGCACATCCGCTGGTACGGGGACGGCACCACCAACGTGGCGCACAACTGCATCGACCGGCACCTGGCGGAGAAGCGCGACACCACCGCGATCATCTGGGAAGGCGACGACCCGGCGGACAGCAAGCACATCACCTACGGCGAACTGCACGAGCAGGTCAGCCGCCTGGGCAACGCGCTGAAGGCCCGTGGGGTCAAGAAGGGCGACCGGGTGACCATCTATATGCCGATGATCCCCGAGGCCGCCTACGCCATGCTGGCCTGCGCGCGCATCGGCGCGATCCACTCCGTGGTCTTCGGAGGCTTCTCCCCCGACGCCCTCGCCGGACGGGTTCAAGACTGTGCCAGCACCTGTGTCATCACCGCCGACGAGGGTCTGCGCGGCGGACGCAAAGTGCCGCTCAAAGCCAACACCGATAAGGCACTCGAGAGCTGCCCGGACGTGGACACGGTCGTGGTGGTCAAGCGCACCGGCGGCGACGTCGGCTGGAAAGACGGCCGGGACGTCTGGTACCACGAGGCCTGCGCGGAGGTTTCCGCCGACTGTCCGGCGGAGGAGATGAATGCGGAGGATCCGCTCTTCATCCTCTATACCTCAGGTTCGACCGGAAAGCCCAAGGGCGTGCTGCACACCACCGGCGGCTATCTGGTCTATGCCGCCATGACCCATCACTATGTCTTCGACTACCATCCGGGCGAGGTCTACTGGTGCACCGCCGATGTGGGCTGGGTCACCGGACACAGCTATATCGTCTACGGTCCCCTGGCCAACGGCGCGACCACCCTGATGTTCGAGGGCGTGCCGAACTATCCGGACGCGTCGCGCTTCTGGCAGGTCTGCGACAAGCACAAGGTGGATATCTTCTACACCGCCCCGACCGCGATCCGCGCGCTGATGCGTGAGGGCGAAGGTCCGGTAAAGTCCACCAGCCGCTCCAGCCTGCGGCTGCTTGGTTCGGTGGGCGAGCCGATCAACCCGGAGGCCTGGGAGTGGTATCACAAGGTGGTCGGCGACGAGCGCTGTCCAATCGTGGACACCTGGTGGCAGACCGAGACCGGCGGCATCCTGATTACGCCCCTGCCCGGCGCGACGCCCCTGAAACCCGGCTCCGCCACCCGGCCCTTCTTCGGCATCAAGCCGGTGCTGGTGGATGCGGACGGCGCGGTGCTGGAGGGGCCTACCGAGGGTAACCTCTGTATCGCGGACTCCTGGCCCGGGCAGATGCGCACGGTCTACGGCGATCATGAGCGCTTTATCCAGACCTACTTCTCGAGCTATCCGGGCAAGTACTTCACCGGCGACGGTTGCCGCCGGGACGGCGACGGCTACTACTGGATCACCGGGCGGGTGGATGACGTGATCAACGTCTCGGGCCACCGCATGGGCACGGCGGAGGTGGAATCCGCATTGGTCGCCCATCCCAAGGTCGCCGAATCCGCCGTGGTCGGCTACCCCCACGACATCAAGGGCCAGGGAATCTATGCCTATGTCACCCTGATCGCCGGCGAGGCGCCCAGCGAGGAACTGCGCAAGGAACTGGTCGGCTGGGTGCGCAAGGAGATCGGGCCGATCGCCTCGCCGGATCTGATCCAGTGGGCCCCAGGCCTGCCCAAAACACGCTCGGGCAAGATCATGCGCCGGATCCTGCGTAAGATCGCCGAGGACGACTTCTCCAACCTGGGCGACACCTCGACCCTCGCCGACCCGGGCGTGGTCAACGACCTGATCGACAACAGGATGAATAAAGCGGGCTGATAAAGCGCAAGTCAGGTCAGACTCTAAAGGAGCCCGGATCGCACAGGATTCGGGCTCTTTTTCGTCGCCTTGACCTATTCTCAACGCGACAGGATGCCTGCCAGTTTCCGCACCGCCAAACGGATCTCGTCTTCGGGCACCGCCGCGTAGCCCAGCATCAGACCCTGCCGCTCCGCGTCCCCGTCGTAGTATCCCGAAAGCGGAGACACCGAGAGATCCGCCGCCGCCGCGCGGTCGGCAGCTTCCTGGTCGCTCATGCGCCGGGCCAGATCTTCCGAAAAGTAGGCCACGATATGCAGACCGGCCTCATCAGGCTGTGCTTCCAGCAGGCCTGCAAGTTCCCGCCCGATTTCCTCCAGCAGCACGGCCTGACGCGCCGCGTAGAGCACGCGCATGCGGCGGACATGGGCTGCGAAGTGCCCTTCCGAGATAAAGGCCGCCAGCGCCGGCTGGGTTATGGCCGTGGGGTGATCGTCCAGGGTGCCGCGGGCCCGGCCCATGGGCTCGATCAGGTCTTCCGGCACCACCAGATAGCCCAGGCGCAGACTGGGAAACATGACCTTGGAGAAGCTGCCCAGATAAACCACCCGCCCGTTATCGGCTTCATCCAGGCTTTGCAAAGCGGAGAGCGGCCGTCCCGCGTAGCGGTACTCGCTGTCGTAATCGTCCTCGAGAATCCAGGCATCCGCTTCCCGTGCCCAGGCGAGCAATTCCAGACGGCGCGCCAGGCTCATGGTCACTCCCAGCGGATACTGATGTGAAGGCGCCACGATGGCCATGCGCGCGTCCGGCGCCCGGGCGCGTCCGGCCGCCACGGAAATGCCCTCGGCATCCACGGGTAACGGCACGGCCTCGGCCCCCGCCGCGAAGAGCGGCCCGCGCAAACCGCTGTAGCCGGGATTTTCGAACCAGACCGCATCGCCCGGATCGAGCAGCGTGCGGGCCACGAGATCCAATCCCTGCTGCGCCCCAGAGGTAATCAGAATCTGCCGCCAGTCGCAGATCAGGCCGCGCGCGGTGCGCAGATAGTCCGCAATGGCCCGGCGCAGGGGCTCGTAGCCCGCATGGTCGCCGTGCCGCTTCAAGCTCTCCGGCGGACGGCGCCAGACCCGGCCCAGCAAGCGCGCCCAGACATCGAAGGGAAAGAGCTCCAGCTCCGGCAGGCCGGGCGCAAAGGCGCGGGTGGCGACGCGGCGGCCCCGGGGAAAAGCGGCCAGAACCTCACCCCGCTTGGAGAGCCCACGGCGGCGGGACCCTCTCTGCACGGATGGCTTTACGCCTTCGCCGGGCAGGGGCCGGCGCCGCTGCGAACCCGAGAGCGACAGAAGCTCCTCCGGCAGAACATGCGAGATATAGGTGCCGGACCCCACCTGCCCGGCCAGATAGCCCTCGGACAGCAGCTGATCAAAGGCGGTTACCGCCGTATTGCGGGAGCAGCCGAGTTCGCTCGCCAGGGTTCGCGAGGAGGGCAAGCGGGCACCGGGCGGCAGATGCCCGGCCAGGACCGCTTCGCGGATCTGGTCGTAAAGCTGCCGGTGCAGCGGCACTTTGGACGTTCGGTCCAGGTCCAGCGCCAGCAGCGGTGTCGAGAGGCGGCGATCCGCCATGATCTTCAGTTCCGATGTAAATGGTCTCTTTGATTAGCAAGAATAATGCGTTTCTGCAAAGCCATTGAACGCATGGCTGTCCCTCGCTCCGGAGATGGCACGATCAGGCCGAAAGCCGCAGAAAAGCTGAAGTTGTCCCATGACAATTTTAACCGGGCCAAGCGCCGCCGGACCTGTTAGAAGCGGTAACATCATGTCCTCGAGCGCACCAACCACCACCACAGGAAACCTCATGCCCGTCGTTATGCCGGCGGTCTTCGTGTTTCTCTGGAGTACCGGATTTATCGGTGCAAAGCTCGGCCTGCCCTATGCCGAACCCATGACCTTTCTGGCCCTGCGTTTCGGCATCGTGGTGGCTCTGATGCTGCCCTTCGCCCTGCTGATCCGTGCGCCCTGGCCCAAGAGCTGGACCGAGGCCGGTCACATCGCGCTTGCCGGACTCCTGCTGCACGGGGCCTATCTGGGTGCGGTTTTCGCGTCCATTGACCAGGGTGTGGAAGCCGGTGTGTCAGCCCTCATCGTCGGGGTTCAACCGATCCTGGTGGCCGTCGCCGCCGGGCCTTTGTTGGGCGAACGGGTGACGCGCCGCCAATGGATCGGCTTGTTTCTTGGGATGCTGGGCGTGATTGTCGTGGTCTCGAACAAGCTCTCGCTGGGCATCGGAACGCCTTTCGGGATGGCGCTCTCGGTCTTTGCGCTTTTCGGTATGTCCGCCGGGACCCTCTACCAAAAACGTTTCTGTGGCGGAATGGATTTGCGCTCCGGCAGCGTCATCCAGTTTGCGGCAACCACCCTGCTGGTCGGCGGATTGGCGTTCCTGCTGGAAACACGCGAGGTGGTCTGGCATGCGGACTTCATTATTGCCCTGGGCTGGCTGGTTTTCGTCTTGTCTTTCGGCGCGATGACCCTGCTCTACATCCTGATCCGGCGCGGCGAGGCGGCACGGGTCTCAAGCCTCTTTTTCCTGGTGCCGCCCTGCACGGCGGTGATTGCCTGGTTTTTGTTCGGTGAGACGCTGGAGATCACAGCTCTGGCCGGGATGGCGCTTGCCATGATCGGTGTCGCTTTGGTGAATCTGCGGCGCTGACGTGCTTTAAGCCGGCTTTTTCATCAGCCGGTCTTCCATCGCACAGGCCTCATCGACCATCACTCTGTAGATACGGCGGACCAGATCCGGGTCCAGGCCAAGCTCCGCAGCAGATTTCGCGTTTCGTTCGATGACTTCGGTGACGCGATCGGCCAGAACACTGGGGATGCCATGTTCGGCCTTGATCACCGCGACTTCTTCGATAATGCCGTAGCGCTCCGCCAGCAGACGCACGATCTGATCGTCAAGCGCGTCGATGCGCCGCCTGTGGGCTTGTAATAGCTTCATGAAGTGGGTTCCGGACTCAGTTTGGGTGTAGAATCCAGGATATTAGCGTGCAGGCCTGCCGGGGGAATGCGACTAAAAGTCCGAACAGATGCCGTTGCGCTCCCAATCCCCATACCGCGTGGGTTCGGGGCCTTCCGGTCCGCCGATTTCCTTGGGCAGGTTGACCTGGCCCGAGCGGGCGCGCAGGGCCGCTGCCTTTTCCATCTTCTCAGCCGTGACTTGCCCGTCCGCCTGATTGGGTTGAGATTTGGGTGCGCCCGCGCGCGAGGTCTTCGCCGGGGCCGGTTTGTGGGACGTAAAAAGCTTGGTCATGTCCTTTATATGGCATTGAACCTAAGCGCCGCCAAGTCTTGAAGGCCATGGTTCCGGTCCTTACCTGAGAAGCGTCGGGAGACGAGTTGGAGAAGAAAGGACCCGGCCCTGCGATGAACTATACCAAAACCGCTATGCTCTTGGCCGCGATGACGGCCCTGTTCCTCGGCGTCGGCTTCATGCTCGGCGGCGAAGCCGGTATGGTGATCGCCTTTGGCATCGCAGTCGCGATGAACCTCTTCGCCTACTGGAACTCGGACAAGATGGTCCTGAAGATGTATGGCGCCAAGGAGATCGGCCCTCAGGACTCCCCGAATTTTTACGGCATGGTGAAAAGCCTGGCGCAAAACGCCAAGATGCCCATGCCCAAGGTTTATCTGATTGAGAACGACCAGCCCAACGCCTTCGCGACGGGGCGTAATCCGGAAAATGCCGCGGTTGCCGCGACAACCGGTCTGCTGAAGCGTCTGAACGGGCAGGAAGTCGCGGGCGTGATGGCGCATGAGCTGGCCCATGTGCAGAACCGCGACACCCTGACCATGACCATCACCGCGACCCTGGCCGGCGCGATCTCCATGCTGGCGAACTTCGCACTGTTTTTCGGCGGCAACCGGAACAGTCCGCTGGGTCTGATCGGCACGCTGGCGATGATGTTCCTCGCCCCTATGGCCGCGGCACTGGTTCAGATGGCGATCTCACGCTCGCGGGAATACGAAGCGGACCGCCTGGGCGCGGAGCTCTGCGGCAATCCCGAGTGGCTGGCGTCCGCGTTGGAGAAAATCGACCGTTCCGCGCAGAGCATCGACAATGTCGCGGCGGAGCGGAACCCGGCAACCGCCCATATGTTCATTATCAATCCGCTGCACGCCCACAAGGTCGACAACCTCTTCTCGACCCACCCCAGCACCGCGAACCGCGTCGCGCGCCTGCGGGCCATGGCCGCCGGCGGATCCGGCCGCTGAGGCAGAAGCGCCGCTGAAGCAGAAGCACAGACGAGAGCGAACCCAACCGGCCAGCAGGCCAAGAAAAGGCCCCCGCCGATTTCGCAGCGGAGGCCTTTTTCAAGCTAACCCGAAGATGGGGGTGATGCCTTATTCGGCGGGCTCGGCAGGAGCGCTGGTTACCGTTTCCATGCCTTGTTGCTCACGCCGGCTGTCGTTGTAGATCGCTTTTATCAGCGCAACGCACATCAGCACCATTACAAGGGAGAAGGGCAAGGCCCCGATCACCATCGCCGTTTGGATGGCTTTCAGCCCGCCAACCAGCAAGAGCGCCGCGACCACGGACCCGAGCGCCACACCCCAGAAGATGATGTGCGGACGCGCCTTCGGACCTTCGTCACCCGCTGCATTGATCGTGTTGACGATCAGAACCGCGGAGTCAGCCGAGGTCACCAGATAGGTCATCAGCAAGACAACGATCATAGCCGCCATCAGCCAGGAGAGGATCTCCGAAATCGGCGCCAGCATGAAGTTCGTCATGGCGAAAATCTTATCGCCATCCGGTGCGCTTGTAATGACGCCACCGGCCCCGCCGGTCAGTTCCAGATCGATCGCCGTGCCACCGGCCCAGGTGAACCAGACAAAGCACATGATCGAAGGCACGATCATAGCCCCCAGGACGAATTCGCGAATGGTCCGGCCCTTGGAGATACGCGCCAGGAACAGGCCCACGAAGGGCGCGAAGGCAACCCACCAGGCCCAGTAGAAGACGGACCAGGCACCCTGCCAGTTCGCAAGCTTCGTCGCGACAGAGTCTGCGACACCGTCCGACTGCCAGACCCGGAACATCATGTCCGGCATGGCGATCAGATAATCCCAGAGACCGACGACCAGGGCCTGCAGACCAAAGAAGGTCGAGCCGAACAGCAGGAAGAACCCGAGCAGGGCAATGCTGAGAACCATGTTGATATTCGAGAGCCACTTGATGCCTTTACCGACACCCGACAGCGCCGAAAGCGTTGAGGCGCCCATAATCACTAGGATCGCGACGATGATCCCGAGCGAGCTCGCCGTACCCTCTTCGGTCGAGAGGCCGCCAATCCCGATACGCGACAGACCGGAGACAAACTGCTCAACACCGAAACCAAGGGTCTGAGCAACACCAAGAATGGTCGCGACCACAGCAACGATGTCGATGACGTGACCCCAGGGTCCGGACAGTGACTTACCGAACAAAGGCGTCAGAGACGAGCGAATGGTCAGTGGCAGGCTGCGGCGATAACTGAAGAAGGCCAGTGCCAATCCGGCAATCGCATAACAGGCCCAGGCTCCAAGCCCCCAGTGCAGGAAGGACCACTTGTAGGCCATGCGGATATTGTCCGCACTGGCGGCATTGGTAAGCCCCTTGATCACTTCGGGATTATTGTTGAAGTGATAGACCGGTTCCGCGACCGCCCAGGTCAGCATGCCGACGCCGATACCGGCGCCGAACATCATCGAAAACCAGGAGAAGTTCGAAAACTCCGGTTTTTCGTCGTGCTGACCCAATTTAAGCCGGCCGGCCGCAGGCCAAATGGCCAGGGCAATACAGACCAGCACGAACAGTGCCACGACCCAGATGTACCAGGTCGCGAAGTTCGCGAGGATGAAGGTGTTAAACTTATTCAGGATGGCCCCGGCTTGCTCCGGGAAGGCAACGGCCCAGATGACAAGCCCCCCGATCAGGATTTTCGACGAGATCGTAACGTCCCGGCTAAAGCCCCGATAAAAGCCGGCATCGGCTGTTTTGATAGGTAAATCCGTGAGTGCTGGCTTCAGCGCCATATTTGATGCCCCCCTTGTTTTTTTGTCGCGATGATCGCCGTGTTTAGCCTTGGATTTCGGCCATCACAGCTGTGGCATGTTTTATTCCCTTACACATCTTTTACATGTTGTTTACCAATAGCAACAGGCATTCGCCATTGCAGGCACGGCCCATCCCTACGGAGATTGCGGGTTACCGGCACATCGCAAGCTGGAGACGGCGATAAGAAAAAACCTTTTACGTGATTGATAAATATTACTCTTTTCCGACAGTATCAGACCCCGAAAATCGCGGAGTCAGCTGGTCTTTTGCAGGGCGCAAGAACACCGCAGGTTTCTGAAACCGGTTACATAAATGCAACGGCATCTCTGGTGAAAAGGTCGGTTTCGGGGATTGCGGAAGCTTCGTCATGCTTTGAGCGTAAAATTCTCGTGATCGCGCGCCGCCCTCCCCTCATTGATGACCTGATGGGTTCCTTTCCTCACAAAAACTGAAGATTCCGCTTTCATTGCACTGCCGAAATGCTAAACCCCGGCCATGCCAAGCAAACGAACCAACAGCAAATCCAAACGCAGCCGTCAGCCGGGTGAGACCTCCCCCGGTCAAGTGCCGCCGCGCGCCCCGACGTCACGGACCGGCAAGGACCCCAATCCACGCCGCATCGCGGCGACGATTCTGAACGCTGTCCTGCGTCAGGAAACACCGCTCGACGATGCCTTGAATGCCCACAAGGACCTCCCCAATCTCGACGCCCGCGACCGCGCCTTCGTCCGGCTGCTGACCACCACGGTCCTGCGCCGCCTTGGGCAGATCGACGATCTGATCGCGCATTGCCTGGACCGCCCCCTAAAGGCGAAGTTTGGGGAAGCCGAAGACCTGATCCGCATGGGCGCCGCTCAACTCCTGTTCCTGGAAACACCGCCCCACGCGGCACTGAGCACGACCCTGGCTCTTGCAACCACGCCCCGAACCTCGGGCCAGAAAGGCCTGATCAACGCCATTCTGCGGCGGCTCGACCGGGAAGGCCGGGCGCTGGTGGAAGCACAGGACGCGGCGCGCCTGAACACCCCGGACTGGCTCTGGCAATCCTGGAGCGAAGCTTATGGAGAAGCGCAGGCTCGGGCCATTGCCGAGAGCAATCTCAAAGAGCCGCCGCTCGATCTGACCATCAAGACCGAGAGCGGCGACTGGGTCACGCGCATGGCCAACGCAGGCCTGGACGCCCAAAAACTGCCTGGAGGCTCAGTCCGCATCGAGCATGCGGGCGATGTGCGCCGCTTGCCCGGCTACGATCGCGGCCACTGGTGGGTTCAGGATGCTGCGGCCACGCTGCCCGCCCGCCTGCTGGGCGAGATAGAGGATTTAAGGGTCATCGATCTCTGTGCGGCGCCGGGAGGTAAGACCGCGCAGCTCGCTGCCGCCGGCGCCAAGGTCACCGCCGTCGACCGCTCGACCAGCCGGCTTCGCCGCCTGTCCGAGAATCTGGACCGGCTGAACCTCTCGGCGGAAGTGATCGCAGCGAACGCGACCCGCTGGCAGCCGAAGCAGCCGGCGGATGCGGTTCTGCTGGACGCGCCCTGCAGCGCCACGGGGACGCTGCGGCGTCATCCTGACATTGCCTGGCTGCGCAAAGCCGGGGACATCGCTTCGGTCACGGAACTGCAGGACAGTCTTCTGAATGCCGCCGTGGAGATGGTCAAACCCGGCGGCCTTCTGGTCTACGCAACCTGTTCGCTGCAGCCGCAGGAAGGGCCCGAACGCATCGCAGCGCTGCTGGAAACGCGCAAGGACCTGGAACGGATTCCCCTCAAGGCGGAGGAGCTCGGTGAAGGGCTCGAAGCCGCAATCACCGCGGACGGCGACCTGCGAACCCTGCCCTCTCATCTGTCGGATCTGGGCGGAATGGATGGGTTTTTCGCCTGCCGGCTGAGACGGATGTAGAGCCGGACCGCGACAGATCGAACGCCGCCGGCGGATCGCCCTCGAACCGCCACAATTGGGCGTGAGATTCTCTCACAAACGTGCAGGGGATTCACCGGGAGTCGTCGTCCCTGCTAACACCATGCGCCGTTCGCGGGTAAAGCACCGAAAAGCGCCATCTTTTACACACGCCTGCGCTTGCGGGCGCGGAGTCATGCTGTTACCAAGAAGCCATGCAACAAAGTACCCGAATAGCACCTTCGATCCTCTCCGCGGACTTCGCCAAATTGGGCGAGGAGGTGCGCGCGGTCGACGAGGCCGGCGCCGATTATATCCACATCGATGTCATGGACGGCCATTTCGTCCCAAACCTCACCATCGGACCCGGCGTTGTCAAAGCTCTGCGGCCCCACAGCCGCAAGACCTTCGACGTACACCTGATGATTTCGCCGGTCGATGCTTTTGTGACAGCCTTCGCTGAAGCGGGCGCCGATATCATCACGGTCCATCCCGAAGCGGGACCCCATGTCCACCGAACCGTTCAACTGATCAAATCGCTGGGCAAAAAAGCCGGCATCTCTCTCAATCCGGCCACCTCCGTCGACGCGGTCGACCACCTGATCGATCAGCTCGATCTGATTCTGGTGATGAGCGTAAATCCCGGATTCGGCGGACAGGCCTTCATCCCGGGCGCATTGAACAAAATCGAAGCCCTGCGGCGCAAGATCGAGGCGAGCGGCCGCGACATCGATCTGGAGGTCGACGGCGGCATCAACTTCGAGACGGCTCCGAGCGCGATTGCCGCCGGCGCCGATGTTCTGGTTGCGGGTACCGCGACCTTCACCGGAGGACCCGGCAACTACGCGGCAAACATCAGTCGTATCCGCGGCACAGGAGGATGATGAGCAAAGGACAGGTCGGCCGTCTCGCAGTGGCGTCTCCGGACGGCGAGAGCACCCGTTCAACGTTCGACTCGCTTCGGCAGACTCTTGTCGAGGGCGCGGGTAAATTCGGCCACTTTCTGCGCCGTCCGGGCGATCAGGTGGCCTCTGCGCTCTGGTATTCTCTCAAGCGCCCGCTGTTCGGTTTGGCGCCCTATCGTTTCTCACTCTTCGGGCCCAACGCGACGGCTGTGCGGCTCAGCCCCACCGATCCCTGGCCCGGAAATGCCGACGAAGGTGCGGAGATCCTGGCCGGGAACTTTAACTTCGCGGGCAACACGCTGCGGAACCCGGCTCCGCTCTGGCGGCCGCCGGGCGCGCCCGCTGGCTGGATCGCCAATCTGCACTCCTTTTCCTGGCTGCGGGATCTGCGCGCCGTGGGCGGCGACGCCGCCCGTAGGCGGGCACGGGATCTGGTCGGGTCCTGGCTTGCGGCAAACGATCACTATAGCGCAGCGGCCTGGCAGCCGGTCATTCTCGGTCAGCGCCTGACCAACTGGTTGGGCCAATACGAGTTCTTCGCCGCCAGCGCCGATGTCGCCTTCAGGCATCGCTTGCTCGAGGGAATGGTGCAGCAGGCGCGGCATCTCTCCCGGGTTCTGCCCGGTGGTCTAGCCGGGTGCGACCTGATCATGGCGCTGCAGGGCTTGATTTCCGTCGGTGCCTGCATTCCCGGCTGCGAAAGCTGGCTGGAACGCGGCCTCGCCTTGCTGGAGCGTGAGCTCGCGAAACAGATCCTGGCCGATGGCGGCCACATCGAACGCAGTCCTTCACGGCATTTGAAAGTCCTGCGCGCGCTGATCGACATCCGCGCCCTTTTGCACGCCTCCGGTAAACCCGTGCCGCCAAGCCTGGCAACAGCAATCGAAAATATGGCACCGATCCTGCGCCTTCTGCGCCACGGCGACGGCGGTCTCTCGCTGTTCAACGGCAGCAATGAAGACACTGGCTGGCAGATCGATATGATCCTCCAACGGGCCGACGGCGCTGCACGCAGTCTGCTCAATGCGCCCCACAGCGGATTTCAGAGACTCCAGGCCGGGCGGAGTGTCGTGATTGTGGATGCGGGCCGTCCGCCGCAACCGGGCTACGACCGTAACGCCCACGCCGGCACCCTTGGCTTTGAGCTGAGCGCGGGCCGTGAACGTCTGATCGTGAACTGCGGCGCCCAGGCCAATCATCCCAATTGGCAATGGGTGCAGCGTTCGACCGCGGCCCATACCACCGCCGTCCTGGGTGACACCAACTCATCTCAGCTGGGGCCTCAGGCGAGCCTGTTCAAAACGCCGCGCAACGTGGCCTGCAGGCGCGAGGAAGTCGAAGGCAATACCTGGCTCGATATGAGCCACGACGGCTACCGCGACGCCTTCGGGGTCATCCATCACCGGCGGCTTTTTCTCTCCTCAACCGGAGATGACTTGCGCGGCGAAGACCGCTTCGAGGGCGATGGTGCCCACCCGGTCGTTCTGCGGTTCCATCTGCATCCGGATGTCACCGCCAGCCTGGCTGCCAGCGGCGACAATGTCCTGCTGCGCCCGGCCAAGGGTGCCGGCTGGCAGTTCAGGGCCCGTGGCGGCACCCTCTCACTGGAACAGAGTATCTATCTGGGGCGTGCGGGAGAGGTACGGCGCTGCGAACAGATCGTCGTCACCTCTGATGCGCCTTCAAGCGACGGCCTCACAGAGGACGCAGACGGCACGGCCTCGCAAGACCTCCTGATAAAATGGGCGATCAAGCGAATGACCTCCAATAAGACCGGTTAGATCTCTTCATCCCGCAACGGGCACACGCCGTTCTGGCTCGAGAGCGTGAAATAGGTCTATAACGCCATCATGACCCTGACTGAACTGATCTTTGCTGCGGGTTTCGGCGCGGTTGCGACCTGGGCGATGACCTTTCTCGTCCTGAGACTTCTGGTCCGCTACGGCATCTTCGATACGCCCAACGAACGCAGCAGTCATGCACATCCCAAACCCCGTGGCGGCGGCCTCGCAGTGCTTGCGGTTCTGCTTCCGTCGTGGGGCCTGATCTCTCTGTTCCACGGTACCGCGCCGCCGGGCTTTCTGGCGGTTCTGGCCGCCACTCTGATTCTGGCGGCCATTTCCTGGCTGGACGATGTCAAAAACCAGCCGGTCGTTTTGCGCCTGATCGTCCAGTTTGCGGTGGTTATCGCCGGCATCGCCTTTACCGCATCGGACGGCGGCGGCTTTCTCGTATTTCAAGGCTTGCTGCCGGATTGGCTGGATCACCTCTTCAAGGCATTGGCCTGGGTCTGGTTCATCAACCTCTTCAATTTCATGGATGGCGCCGACGGCATCACGGGCATCGAAACTCTTACCATAGGGCTGGGCCTCGGGCTGATTTACATGCTCACCCAGGAGGGATCTGCGGTCGCGGCTTATCCGACAATGCTTGCGGCCTGTACCGCGGGCTTTCTGGTCTGGAACTGGGCGCCCTCGAAAATCTTCCTGGGCGATATCGGCAGCGTCACGCTGGGTTATCTGATCGGCTGGCTGCTGCTGGTCTGCGCGGCGCAGGGCCAATGGGCCGCAGCACTTCTACTCCCGCTTTACTATCTCTGCGACGCGACCATCACCCTCTGCCGGCGCGCCCTGCGCGGGGAGAAAATCTGGCGCGGCCACCGCGAACACTTTTACCAGAAAGCCCTGCTGCGCGGCGCCGGCCATGCCTGGGTATCGCGTAACCTGCTGCTGCACAATATCGCCCTCGTTTTTCTGGCAGTTGTGAGCGTCTCGTTCCGACCCTGGTTCTCATTGATAGCCGGCATTTTTGTGGTTGCCGCACTGCTGTTCCGCTTTGCCAACCACCCCATGGCACCACAAGGCACGACCTCTGCGACCGAATAGCCACCCTGTGGGCGCAACCCGGCCTTGCGTACCCGAGTCCCCTTCGTGCTAATCTAGCAAGACATTACGCGCTCCCGGCTCATTTCGACTTTCTGAGACAGACCGATGTCGGAGAGCAGGTCGATTCCCAAGGCAGGCCCGATTGCTGCAGCAGATGACATCCGGATGAAAGTGAAATCGCACAAGCTTCCGCGCGCACTCGCAGCACTCCTGCATGATATCTTCATGGCGGGACTTTCCTTTCTGCTCGCCCTGAGTCTTCGGCTCGGCTCGGAGGCTTTGCCCCACTTTTCCGACCGTCTGATTCCGGCTTGGATTCTCTTCATAGGCGTTTGCGGCGCGGTCTTCTGGGCCACCGGGCTGTACCGGGGTATCTGGCGCTACGCTTCCATGAACGATCTCGCGGCCATCGTAAAGGCCGTGACCATTGCGTTGATGATTTACGTCCCGATTGCCTTTCTGACAACGCGCGCCGTCGATATCCCGCGCTCATCCGTGATCATCAACTGGTTCGTGCTGATCTTCCTGTTAGGTGCCCCCCGCATGGCTTACCGCGTCTTCAAGGACCGTGGCCTGCGTCACCTCCTGGAACGCAGCCGGCATCTGCGCGTGCCGGTTCTGGTGGTTGGAACCGGCGATGCGGCGGAGGTCTTCATCCGCGAAATGGCGCGGGACCGTGATGGCGCTTACGACGTCCTGGGTGTCGTCGATGACCGGGGCACCAGAGTGGGCCGCAGCATTCACGAGGTTCCGGTGCTCGGGCATATAAATGAGCTCGAGAAGATCGTAAACTCTGTGACCCAGCGAGATGGCCGGCGGCCGCGGCGGATCATTCTCGCCAAATCGCTGGAGCGCGAAGCCATGCAGGCTCTGCTCGGACTCGCGGAGCAGCTGGACCTGCACATCGACAGAATGCCGCGCCTGACTGACTTCAGGATCAACGCGGACGGCGCCGCATCCGGCGCAATAGAAGTCCGCCCCATTGCCATCGAAGATCTTCTGGGCAGAAGCCAGGCAAAGCTGGACCGTGCGTCCATGCGGCAGTTGATCGCGAACCGCCGCGTGATGATCACGGGCGCAGGGGGATCGATCGGGTCTGAACTGGTCCGCCAGATCGCCGCCTTTGGGCCAAGCCGTCTTATTCTCTTCGACAATGCGGAGTATCTGCTCTACGGCATCGACCTGGAAATCTCGGAAAAGTATCCGGAAATGTCGCAACGCGCGGTCCTGGGAGACGTCCGGGATGCGGTCAGGCTGAACGTCACCATGGCCGAGGAACGGCCGGAGCTGCTGTTCCATGCCGCCGCCTTGAAGCATGTGCCGATGGTGGAAGCCAACCCTATCGAGGGTGTCCTGACCAATGTCATCGGAACCCGCAACACAGCCGACGCCTGCCGCAAACACGGTGTCGGTGCCATGGTGCTGATCTCGACCGACAAGGCCATCAATCCGCCCAACGTCATGGGCGCAACCAAACGGCTCGCGGAAAGTTACTGCCAGGCGCTGGACATCGCCGGCCGTACCGGATCAGGCACCCGCTATGTGACCGTGCGCTTCGGCAATGTTCTCGGATCGACCGGGTCCGTGGTGCCGCTCTTTACCCGTCAGTTGGAAAACGGCGGTCCGCTGACCATTACGCATCCGGACATGACCCGCTACTTCATGACCATCCGTGAGGCGGTGGAACTGGTGCTGCAAGCCTCCGTGCTGGGCGCGAGTGCGCCCTCGGAGGAAGCCGGCAAGATCTACGTTCTGGATATGGGCAAACCGATCAAAATCGAGGACCTTGCGCGGCAGATGATCCGGCTCGGCGGCCTGCGGCCGGAGAAGGACATCAAGATCGTCTACACCGGCCTGCGGCCGGGCGAGAAACTCTATGAGGAGCTCTTTCACGAACTGGAGCCCCTGGTCGAGACCAGCCACCCCTCACTTCATCTCGCCTCGCCGCGCACAACAAACCTGGAACTGCTGTCGCGCAGCCTCGACGATCTGAATGACTCGGCGGCGGCGCGGGATCACGCAACGGTCGCGCAACAGCTTCAGCGGCTCGTCCCCGAGTACCGCAAGGCAGCTGCGCAATCCGAGGATGCGGTTGTCGTGGCGCTCTGACTTCGTGATCGTTCCTGGATCCCACGAGCCGCATTTACCGCAGCGCAACATCGCCGCTTGACGTAACCGCGGCGGCCCCCTAAACCCCACCCAAGCAATCCGGCCAGCGTGCTTTGCGCGGCCTGCATGGCCTTCACGATAGAGCATCACCTGCCGGGCCATGATGGCGGTTTCCCTGCGCGATGCCGAGCCGGACCCCGGAATTACGCCCGCTGGAGCCGCTCTATGTCCGAAAAAATCACCCGTGCCCTTCTCTCCGTTTCAGACAAATCCGGCCTTACTGAATTGGGTCGTTTTCTTGAAGGACAGGGTATAGAAATCCTCTCAACCGGTGGTTCCGCCGGTGCCCTCCGGGATGCCGGCGTCGCGGTTACCGATGTTTCCAGCCACACCGGCTTTCCCGAAATCATGGATGGCCGGGTCAAGACCCTGCACCCTAAGATTCATGGCGGAATTCTGGCCCGGCGCGACCTTGAGAGCCACCGTAAAGCCATGGACGAGCAATCGATCGGCGCGATCGATCTGGTGGTGGTGAACCTATACCCCTTCGAGGCGACGCTCTCGTCCGGTGCCGACTTCGACACCTGTATCGAGAACATCGACATCGGTGGTCCCGCGATGGTCCGCGCTTCGGCCAAGAACCACGCGTCGGTCACCATCGTCACCGATCCTCAGGACTACCGGAAGGTCATGGACGACATTACCGCCAACCAGGGCGCGACCTCAGCCAGCCTTCGGCGCGATCTGGCGGCGAAGGCGTTCGGTCATACCGCCGCCTATGATTCCATGATCGCCAACTGGCTCGACGAGGAACGCGGCGTTGACTTTCCTGCACAGCGCACACAGGGCGGACGGCGGGCGCAGGTGCTGCGGTACGGCGAAAATCCGCATCAGGCCGCCGCGCTCTACATCGCGGGGAGCGGCAAAGACGGCCAACCGCGTCCGGGAGTCGCAACCGCAACCCAGCTCCAGGGCAAGGAGCTGAGTTACAACAACCTCAACGACACCGATGCAGCTTTCGAATTGGTCGCGGAGTTCGACAAACCCGCCGTTGCCATCATCAAGCACGCCAACCCCTGCGGTGTCGCCCAGGGCGACGACCTCACCTCCGCCTATACCCAGGCTCTGAGTTGCGATCCGGTCAGCGCCTTCGGGGGCATCATCGCCGTGAACCGCACACTCGATGGTGCGACCGCGGCACAGGTCGCCGAGCTCTTCGCCGAGGTGGTGATCGCGCCCGACCTGGACGAAGACGCCCGTGAAGTCCTGGCCGCGAAGAAGAACCTCCGGGTTCTCACCACCTCCGCCCTGCCCGACCCTGCCGCGCCCGGGATGACCCTCAAGGCACTCTCCGGCGGGTTCCTGCTGCAGAGCCGGGATAACGGCTGCATCATGCTCGAAGATCTGAAGGTCGTCACCAAGCGCGCACCGGATCCGGAAGAACTGGCCGATATGCTTTTCGCCTTCCGTGTTGCGAAGCATGTGAAATCCAACGCCATCGTCTATGCCAGAAACGGCGCGACGGTGGGCATCGGCGCCGGTCAGATGAGCCGGGTCGACTCCTCACGCATCGCCGCCTGGAAGGCGCGGGAAGCAGCGGACGCAGCCGGTCTCGCCGAGCCCGCGACGATCGGCTCGGTCGTGGCCTCGGATGCCTTTTTCCCCTTCGCGGACGGACTGATGGCAGCCGTGGATGCGGGCGCGAAAGCGGTCATCCAGCCCGGCGGCTCCATGCGCGACGACGAAGTCATCGCCGCCGCCGACGAAGCCGGTCTCGCCATGGTCTTCACCGGCATGCGGCACTTCCGGCACTAGTTTATTTGAAGAGCCCGGCGGCAGCTCACATCAACCGGCCTCTTTGCGCGGCGTGTCGTCGAGCCAGTCGAGATCGCCGGAGAAGTGCTCGGCGAGATAGTCGACAAAGCTTCGGACCTTGGGCGAGAGATGGCGGCCGGGCGGATAGACCGCATAGACCGCACTGTCGGGGAAATGATAGTCGCCCAGGACCTCGATGATGCGCCCGGCTTTAAGGTCCGTGCCGATCAGCCACATGGGCAGAAGTCCGACCCCCAGGCCCGACAACACGGCTGCGTGCAGCGCTTCCGCGGAATTGGCCTCGAGATTACCGGAAACCTGGATGGTTTCCTTGCCGTCGGGACCGCTGAAGTGCCAATCGTTGCGTGACGCCCGATAGGTGTAAACCAGACAGTTGTGGTCCAAGAGGTCCTGGGGTTTTCCGGGAACCGGCCTACGGGCGAAATACGCCGGGGCTCCGCAAACCACACGCCGGTTGGGTGCCAGTCTGCGCGCGATCAGACTGGAATCGGAGAGATCGCCGATCCGGACCGCCAGATCCATCCCCTCCGCCATAATGTCGATCAGCCGGTCATTCAGATTCAGATCGATGCGCATTTCCGGATAACGCTGCAGGTATTCCGCCAGGACCGGCGCGACATGCAAACGGCCGAAAGCCGACGGCAGCGCCAATTTCAGGGTGCCGCGGGGGGTCGACCGTAAATCCGCAACCGCCTGTTCCGCCTCCTCGATATCGGAGAGAATCTGCCGGCAGCGCTCATAAAAGCCGGTCCCCGCCTCCGTCAGGTTCAACCGCCGCGTGGTCCGGTTAAAGAGCCGGGTCCGGAGCCGGTCTTCCAGCCGCCCGACCTGCTTGCTGATCGCGGAGGGCGTGAGGTCGAGCGATCGGGCCGCAGCCGAAAAACTGCCGAGCTGTACGACGCGGACGAAGACCTGCAATTCACCGACGTTGTCCATCACGCTCGCCTCTATTTATTCCTCATAGGAACAAATCATATTCGATATCGCTATATTATCAACTTTGAAGATCTTCGTTATCTTCCAATCACTGAATGACGCAGCGCTTCTGCCGGATCGCAGAGCACAAAAAGGAGACCCGAGCCATGAAATCCATCAATCAGACCTCAAGAAGCCAGCAGCCAGTCCTGAGCCCGTCTGACGTCGGCACTCAGGCTCCCTCCGTGGACCGGATCCACCAGGACATGGCGATCTATCTGCGCCGCGGCCGCAAAGCCCGCAGCGAAGCCTTTCACAGCGGTTTTAAGTATCTGGGGCGCGCGACGGCAGGTCTCGTGAAGAAAATCACCACTGCCGGAGACACGATCGAAAGCTGGCTCTTCACGCCATTCTATACTGGCGGGCGCAAGTCCTGAGGACAGGATAAGAACGGGGCGAACGATATCCGCCCCGTTTTCGAAGCACAGAGTCGATTAATTCTCCGGTTCCCTGAGCGGCGCCAGAACCAGAAGCCCCACAACAAAGAACACCAGGATCACCGCCATTCCAGCCTGCTGGCTGTTGGTCCAGAGGGTGACCCAACCCACCAGAGCCGGTCCGACGAAGGCGGTAGCCTTACCGGAAAACGCGAACAAACCGAACATCTCGGTGCGGAGATGCGCCGGAGCCAGCCGCGCCATCATGGAGCGGCTGGCCGACTGGGTCGGCCCCATGAAGACGCCGATGGCACAGCCCAGGGCATAGAACCAGATCTTGCTGTCCACCACGAGAATCCAGGAACAGAGGATCGTCAGGCAGACGACCGAAATGGTGATGGTGCGCTTCGCACCGATCCAGTCGTCGATCCAGCCAAAGGCGGCCGCACCGATCCCGGCCGTGATGTTCAGCAGGATCGCGAAGATCAGGATTTCCTCCGTATCCATTCCGAATTTGCTGGCCGCATAGATGCCGCCGAAGACAAAGAGCGTATTGAGACCGTCGATGTAGATCATCCGCGCCAGGAGAAAGCGGCCGATCTGGCCATGGCTCGGCAGTTCCCGCAGGGTCTTGAACAACAGCCGCATCCCGCGGCGGACCGCTTCGCCCGAAGACAGCCCACTCGATTTACGGTCCGGCGTCAGGAGGAAGAGGGGCAAAGCAAAGACCGCGAACCAGATCGCCACCAGCGGCCCGGTCGCACGGACGTGTTCGGCAGCGGACTTATCCAAGCCGAACATCGGCTGTTCGGGCCAAATCAGAAGTACCAGGCAAAGCACCAGGCAGACCAGCCCGCCCGCATAGCCCAGCCCCCATGCCCAGCCGGACAGGCGTCCCAGTTTCTGCACAGGGGCAAGCTCCGGCAACATGGCATTGTAGAAGACCTGTCCCAGTTCGAAGGCGGCGTTGGCGATCGCCACGAGAATCAACGCACGCGCGGCGAGGGAAAGATCGGGCGCGATGGTCCAGAGAGAGAACCCGCACACCACGCACACGACCGTGAAGACAAAGAGCCAGGGCTTGCGGGGACCACCCTGGTCCGCCAACGCGCCGAAGATCGGCGCCAGGATCGCGATCGCAAGGCCGGAAAGACTGATCGCCATCCCCCATTCCCCCGTCGCCTGTTCCGGCGAGGATGCCAGCGCCGAAGCATAGTAGTTGGCGAAGACAAAGGTGACGATCACCGTGGGAAAGGCCGAATTCGCCCAGTCGTAAAAGCACCAGGCGATCAGGGCCGTCGGGCTCGCCTTCCAAGCACCGCTTTCAGCGCCGCCATTCATCTGCTCGGGCTGCAGGTTGTTGTCGGCCATAGTGTCCCTTTGTGGGTTCTCCGGCTGCGGGTTTGCGGGGAAAAGCCATCTGCATTGCCGGAATTCAGACTGCGGGCTAGGGTAAAGCACACAACGAGGCAAACGTCGCGAATCGCGGCCGCGCCGAGCAACATTAAATTGTAAGTGCCAAGAGCCGCAACAAGGAACGCCATGCCCGCGCCGACACCCGATCGCGAGACGCAAAAGACGATTGCCGAATGGGGTGCGGCAACCTTCGGTCCGGCCAAGAACCCAATCGACCTGGTGACCCGCGCACAGCAGGAGCTCGGCGAACTGGCCGAAGCCGTCGAACAGCGCGACCGGCAGGAAGCGGCACTGGAAACCGCCGATGTCCTGATCCTGCTCTACCGTCTGGCGGAAGATCTCGGGTATGACGTCGAGCGGTCGGTCCAGGAGAAAATGGCCGTCAACCGGGCGCGCAAATGGAGTCGCGCCGGCGACGGCACCGGGAAACACATTTGAAGAGTTGAAGAAGGAATTCCAGCATGCAGATCGTCACCACGGACTCAATCGAGGGCAAACGCATTGTCGGCTACATGGGCATCGTCAGCGGTGACGCCATCGTCGGCGCGAACATGTTCCGCGATTTCTTCGCGCGGATTCGCGATGTGGTGGGCGGCCGCGCGGGCGGCTACGAAAAGGCCCTGCGCGGCGCGAAGGAGCACGCCATGGAGGACATGGTCGCACAAGCTGAAGAACTCGGCGCGAACGCGGTCATCGGTGTCGATCTGGATTACGAAACCGTCGGCGACTCCATGCTGATGGTCAGCGCCAACGGCACGGCCGTGCGCGTCGAGTAACGCCTTACGCGCAACCGCGACCGCTCTTAAAGACCTCAGCGAAGAGCGATCGCATCACAAAACTTAACCCTCGACCAGAGACTTGAGCTGCCTGTTGGCAACCGCAAGCATCGCCAGATCCGGATTCCCGGCGGCATTGAGTTCCGCCAGAAGCTGTTCGGTCCGGGCCACGATCGTGCGGCGCTCATTTGCCCAGCTGTGGATGACCTCGTCCGCCTCGACCTTGCCCTTTACGGCATCGAGCACGCGCGATGTCAAAGCGCTCTGATGCCCATAAAGGTCGTCGACGATGGCTGTGACCGCAAGCTTATCCCAGGCTGAGTCGCTGGGCAGGCGGCGTGCCGCGCGCCGCAGCCAGTCGAACCCGAAACGGTCACCGATGGCGAAGTAGATCTTTCCGGCCTGTTCGACCGGCAGTTTGGCCTGCTGCGCCGCGGACACAATGTCCCCGGCGGCAAAGAGAAGCGGCAGGCTTGCAACCTGGCTGGCAAGTTCTTCAGGAACGCCTTGGGCCCGGTATTCCTTGGTTCGCACCGAGAGCAGACGCCGGGTCTCCAGGGACAGCATGGCCTTCAAATCTTGGGCCAGTTCTGCAATCGGCTTGCCGTAGGTCTTCAGGTTCTTTTCGATGCCCAGGGGATGTTCGGAGTTGCGGAGGAACCAGACCGTCGCTTGCTCGATCAGGCGGCCGGTATCCACCAGCATGCCCGCCTGCACGTCGGCGCCGACCTTGTTGTCGAGTGCCTCAACCTGGGCGAAGAGGTCACGCAGACCGAAAACCTCGCAAACGATGTTATAGGCGCGTGCGATCTCGGATGCCGGCATCCCGGTCTTTTCCTTCACCTCATGAACGAAGGTAATGCCGACCCGGTTGACCATATCGTTGGTCACCACGGTCGCGATGATTTCGCGGCGCAGGCGGTGCCGGGAGATCGGCTCTGCATAGTCCTTGCCCAGGACCTTGGGGAAGTAGTTGGTCAGAGCGCCGGCCATGTAGGCAGCGTCCGGCAGATCCGATGCCAAGAGCTCTTCATAGAGCGTGATCTTGGCATAGGACAGCAGCACCGAGAGCTCCGGCCGCGTCAGACCCGCACCCTGCTTCAAGCGCTCCGTAATGGTCTCGTCATCAGGCAGGAACTCGATCGCCCGATTCAAGTCGCCCTGTTTCTCGAGCACGCGCATGTAACGCGCAAAGCGGTCCAGCAGATGGGCACCCAATCCCCAGGTGACCGTGATCGCCTGGGTCTGCAGGTAATTGTCCCGCAGCACCAGCTCCGCCACCTCGTCGGTCATCTTTTCCAGCAGCTTGTCGCGCTGCTTGCGCGTCATATCGCCGGATTCTTCAATATCGCCCAAAAGGATCTTGATGTTCACTTCGTGGTCGGAACAGTCCACACCGGCCGAGTTATCGATGGAGTCTGTGTTGCTGCGCCCGCCGTGCTGGGCGTATTCGATCCGCGCAAGTTGCGTCATGCCCAGGTTGGCGCCCTCGCCAATCACTTTGCAGCGCAGTTCCTTGGCACTAATGCGCAGGGCATCGTTCGCCCGGTCGCCCGCGTCGGCATTGGTTTCCTGACTCGATTTCACATAGGTCCCGATGCCGCCGAACCAGAGCAGCTCGACCTCGGACAGAAGGATTGCGCGCAACAACTCGACAGGCGTCAGCTTGTCTTCCTTGATATCGAACAGCGCTTTCATCTCTTTGGAGATGGTGAGCGACTTGGCGCTGCGGTCGAAGATCCCGCCGCCTTTTGAGATCAGCTTCTCGTCATAATCCGTCCAGGCCGAACGTGGCAGTTCGAAGAGGCGCTTGCGCTCTGCGAAGGAGCTTGCCGGATCCGGATCCGGGTCCACAAAGATATGCATATGGTTGAAGGCCGCGACCATCTTGATCTGCTCGGACAGCAGCATGCCGTTGCCGAAGACGTCGCCGGACATATCGCCGACGCCAATACAGGTAAAGGTCTCGGTCTGGGTATCCTTGCCCATTTCACGGAAGTGGCGTTTCACCGACTCCCAGGCGCCGCGGGCCGTGATGCCCATTTTCTTATGGTCGTAACCGGCGGAACCGCCCGAAGCGAAGGCATCGTCGAGCCAGAAGCCATAGTCCTTGGAGACACCGTTCGCGATATCAGAGAAGGTCGCCGTTCCCTTATCCGCGGCCACGACCAGATAGGGATCGTCCGCATCACGCCGGACCACGAAATCCGGCGGTGTCAGTTCACCGACCTGCAGATTGTCGGTGATATCCAGAAGACCGCGAATGAAGGTCTTGTAGCATTCGATGCCCTCGGCCAGGAGGGCTTCACGGCCCTCTTCTGCTGCCGGTGGCTGCTTGACGACGAAACCGCCCTTCGAGCCAACCGGCACGATCACCGCGTTTTTTACCTGTTGCGCTTTCACCAGCCCCAGGATCTCGGTCCGGAAATCCTCGCGCCGGTCCGACCAGCGAAGTCCACCGCGCGCAACCATGCCGAACCGCAGATGCACGCCTTCGATCCGCGGACTGTAGACGAAGATTTCGCGAAACGGGCGCGGTAAAGGAAGCTCGTCGATGTTGCGCGAATCCAGTTTGAACGAGAGGTAGCTTTTCGGACCGCCGTCCTCGGCAATCTGCGCAAAGTTGGTGCGCAGCGTGCACTCGATGCAATTCAGGAAACGCCGGATAATCCGATCCTCGTCCAGGTTGCTGACCTGGTCCAGCAGGGCGCGGATTTCCTCAACGATCTTCTGGGCGTCGGAATCCCTTTCATCATTACTGCGCTCGTCGCCGATGTTCTGTGCGAAACGGCACTGAAAAAGCTCGACGAGCAGATGCGTGATTTTTGAGTTCCCGGCCAGGGTCTCTTCCATGTAAGCCTGACTGAAGGGAATCTGGGCTTGGCGAAGATACTTGCAGTAGGCGCGCAGGATCGTGATCTCCCGCGCTGTCAGGCCCGCTTTCAGAACCAGCCTGTTGAAGCCGTCGTTTTCCATCTCTCTGCGCCAGACCTTGGCGAAGGCTTCATGGAAAGCCCGCTTGATCGAGGGGATGTCGATTTCGTCGCCGTCCTGGGTCACCATCTGGAAGTCGTGCATCCAGACAGGTTTGTCGGCTTTCAGGGGATGAATACTGTAGGGATTCTCGCTGATGACCTTCAAGCCCATGTTCTCCAGCATGGGCAGAACGTCGGAGAGCGGAACCGGCTGATCGGCGATATAGAGCTTGAAGTGCAGGCGGTGTGCCTCGGCCTCCAGCGGACGGTAGAGGTTCATCGAGAGGCCGCCGCTCTCATGCGCCTCGTCGATCCGCGTGACGTCGAACGCCGCATCGTGTTCGTTGAAGTGGTCCTGATAGCTCGCCGGGAAGGCCTTGGAGAAACGGCGCAGACTGCTGATGCCGCGTTCTTCGCCCCGGTCTTCGATCAGCGCTTCTTCCAGCCTGTCGACCCATGAGCGGCCGGCCTCCGCCAGCTTATGTTCAAGGGACGCATGATCCACGTCCGGGATTTCGCCCCGGGTGGTTTTCACGATGATGTGCAGACGCGCCAGGGCTTCGTCCGTAAGGTGCGTGTAAAAGGCCGTGATCGAGCCTTTGAAGGCCTCTGCAATAATCGTCTGCATACGCAGCCGCAAAGTACTGTCGTAGCGGTCGCGCGGCACGTAGAGCAGGCAGGATACGAAACGTTCGAAGGGATCGCGGCGCAAGAAGAGCGCGATCCGCTGACGCTCCTGAAGGTGGAGGACGCCCATTGCAGTGTCGAAGAGTTCGTCTTCGGTCGACTGAAAGAGCTCGTCGCGCGGATAGCTCTCCAGAATGTGGCTCAAAGCCTTGCCGTCATGACTGCCGGGGGCGAAGCCCGAGCGTCCGATCAGATTATCGACCTTCTTTTGCAGCAACGGAATATCGCGGGGTGAACGGGAATAGGCGGCGGACGTGAAAAGACCGATGAAGAGGCGCTCACCGACCACGTTGCCTTTTGAGTCGTACCTCTTGATCGCGACGGTATCCATATGCACTGCGCGATGCACACTGGAGCGGCTGTTGGCCTTTGTGACCCGCAGCAGATCGGATTTTTTGACGAAGTCCTGAATGTCGGCAGGCAAGCTGCCAAGGTTGCGCAATCCGTCGAAAACCTGAAACGAGGTATCGCGCAGAACGCCGAGACCAACGTCATCCAGGACTTTGGAGACGGCCTTCTGGCCTTTGCCTTCGAAGCGGTATTCGCGGTAGCCGAGATAGGTGAAGTGATCGTCATTGAGCCATTTCAGGAAAGCGACGCCTTCTTTGATCTCGGCTTCAGGGATGGAGGGCGGACTTTTCTCGAGGTCCGAGATGATCCCGGTCATCTGACTGCGCATGGATTGCCAGTCATCCACGGCAACGCGCACATCCTGCAGCACCTTTTCCAGACGATCGCGGAACTCGGCCTGCTGCTCGGCGGGCTGCTCACTGATTTGCAGCTGCATGACCGACTCACGGCCATCGCCTTTGATGTCTTCAAACAGCGTCTTCAGTTTGCCTTTTGCGTCGCGCTCCACCCTGATCATCGGATGAATGACCAGGAAGACCTCGGCTTCGAGCTGTCCGATGGCCGCAGTCACGGAGTCGACCAGGAACGGCATGTCGTCGTTAATGATTTCGACAATAGTGTGTGAAGACTTCCAGCCAAATTCTTCGGGCCGGGGGTTATAGACCCGGACCTTGGCCTCGCCGTTGTTGCGTTGCTGCGCCTGGCCCCAAAGCGACAGAGCGGCACCGTAAAGATTATCGAGGGATTCATCGACAAGATCGTCCGGCGCGACGTTGGCATAAAGCTGCTTGATAAAACGAACGGCATGCTCCGCGCGCTTTTTTTCAAGACGTTTTGCCGCCCGCTTGCAAAGGGTCTCGATGATTTCCGATTTATGCTCTTCGGCGTGACTTGCCATTTTCGCGCTCCCCCCGGAATGCGGGCCGCTTGATCTGCGTGCTGCCCGTTGTTCGTGTCACCTCAATTGAGGCTATAGCATTCTTTGGTTAATGGGGAGTAGCTATCAGAAGGAATTGAGTTTTTTACAGGAAAACTGAGTCAAATTTTCGTATGCGGGCGGTCCTTGCCACAGAGGCCGAAGCGCGACCCGTGAGGCCCGTTCAACTCTCCGGCTCGGGCTAAACCAGATATTAAACCTATTGTGGCTTACTGCGGACCTGTCTGGAAAAGGCATTCAGTTGGAACAAAACCCACTGAAACTTAAAAGCTTTTCCAGATCCCGGCGGTCCTGGACAAGCATTCGGCAGATCTAAGGGTAACCAGACGACATATACGAAATCAGACGGTAAGCGGTCGGACCTGATATGAGCAACAGTGAACCTAAGGCGGGCTTTGAGTTCGCCGCGGCAGGCAGTTCGGGGGGCGGATACAAGCGCTCCTGGCGTGCGATTGTGACGTCAATCGTGACCATTGCAACCGGGACGGTGGCCGTCGGCTTGGGCCTTCTCTACCTCCTGGTTTCGGCGCCTCATTAATCGGCGGGAGAGACGCCGTAGAACCTTGCAACAGGCTGTTAAGAACCCTGCTATAGATGATAAAATCATAACTGTTCTATCAAATGAGTTAGTCTAGCGAAGTGAAAAACACGCGACAGGATCGAAGGGGCCTGCGCTTTTCCGGTCGCCGTCTCAGCCAGAAAAGAACCCTGCAGGTCATTGGCTCCGGTGAGCCGCTGCCTGAATCCGCGGACATCAAACTGACGCGGATGCTGAGCTATTGGCGGTCCCTCGCCGACGAAGGCGACTTCCCGACTCGAAATGCGATCGACCCTCTCTCGATCCCCGAACTTCTTCCCTACATACTGCTACTTGATGTTGAAAATCAGGATTTCCGCTTCCGGCTCGTGGGGGAAGCGGTCAACGCGCGTTACGGCGGACAAATCAAGGGACAAAGCCTGACCGAACTGCTTGAAGGACAGATCCTGGCGGAAACCCTGGATGAGCATTTTTGCTGTATCGGCCATGTCGCGCCAGTCTTCACCCGCAATACGATCTACACCGTCGACAGCGATGACATGAAACTCTATCAGCGGCTGATACTTCCCTTGTCGGACAACGGAACAGACGTCGGATCCATTGCGGGTGTCATGCACTTCGAGGCATGAGGCCCGCGGAAAATCAGTCCTGATCAACCTGCGCCTGGAGATAGGTTTCCCCGGTCTCCCCCGACCAGGGATCACGATAGGCTTGATCGGAAAAGCCTATCACCGGGGCTTGGCCGAAGACAATTTCTGCGCGCAAAATCCATCACTATCTTGCCGAGAAAATTGAATTTTTAGGATGTCGTTCACCATTTGGGCCTAGCTTTGCAACAGCCATGGATTTAATCTGATTGAAGTGTATATTTCTTAGAAAGGTCGAATCTCCATTTTACAACCGACACTTAGCCATCGACCAACTCTGGTGGTGTGTTGCTTGCCAAGCCCGTATCGGCGGATTGAAATCGCGCGGAGGCGTTTCCGGCAATTCGGCCCGATTGATCTGATCGGACCGCTTGACCCGGGAAGGTCGAGAGTAGAAGAAAATAAGGAAAGAAGCGATGTATTCCGTCACTGTCACAAGTGATACGGCGGAAAATCAGGTTTCGGACACCCTCCCGGAACAGGCGGAAGAGCATCTGAAATGGGCTGTCCGCTATTGGGATGAACATCGGGGCCATAGAGCCATGCCCGCCCGCGGTGATGTCGATCCCATGGATTTTCCACGACTGCTTCCGACGACCTATCTGCTTGAGCGAACACCCAATGACAACTTCATAGTGCGCGTTGCCGGAACCCGCTTCCGCGAGGTCTACGGGCGTGAAGTCACCGGTGAGAAAATCAGCGAATTCATCCCCAGCGATTCAGGCCGGGATTTCCATCATGATGTCGAACTCTGCTGCAAACATATCGGCCCGGTGTTTCGCGATGGCCGCGCCAACTGGCGCCCGTCGGGCGTCGCCACCCGGTTTCAGCGGGTCATGCTGCCGCTCGGCGATCGCGATAGCTTCGTCGATCACCTGTTGGGCTTCGCAATCTTTTTCGATGAAGACGGCGTCCCAGAAATCTAGAGCCGAAAGCTAGAGTCGAAACCCAGACCAAAAACCCAGACCAAAAACCCAGAACTGATATTGAGCAGACCGGCGGCAGATACCCTAGAGCAGATCCGGTTTAGATGGAATCGCCTTCGGCGATCCGTCGCACCGGTGAATCTGCTCTAACACTATGATGTAGAGCGGGTTCACATGTTTTATCGAAAACACAGAGTGTTTCCGTTAAAACATGACGCGCTCTAGATTTCGCCGGATAGAAACGCGGCTTCGAAGGGAAAGTCGCTCATCACCTCGATCCCCTGCTCCGTGACCAGCACCTGTTGCTCCAGCTTCACCCCCTCGCCGCCGTCTTCGTGGCCGATGTAGCTCTCGACCGAGAGCACCATGTTGGGCTCGACGACCCCGTCGTAGTTCACTCCGCCATCGTAATCGGCATTCTGAACGATGTAGGGATACTCGCCGGTCAGGCCGGTGCCGTGCATCAGCAGATAGTAGCGCCGCGCGTAATACGGCTCCGGGATGACCCAGGCGGCCTCGGTGATTTCACGAAATGAGCGTCCGGCTTTGATCAGAGCCATGTTGTGATGAACCTGTTCATAGGCCAGGCGATAAAGCGTCTTTTGTGTGGCGCTCGGCATCCCGTCGCCACAGAGAAAACTCCTCGAGAAATCGGCGTAGTAACCGTGCGGACCGACCACATCCGTATCGTGCGCTATGAAATCGCCGGCCATCAGGACTCTGGTTCCGGTTTCCTGGAACCAGGGGTTCGTGCGTTCCCCCGAGTTCAGAAGCCGTGTCTCGATATAGTCCGCGTCGTTGGCAATCACATGACTGTGGAGCACGGACCAGAGCTCGTTCTCGCTGATCCCAGGCCGTATGGCCGCACGCAGCTTCCATTCGCCCGCCATCACGCAGGCGACGGAGCGTTTCGAGCAGATAATCTCCTCGGGTGTTTTGATCGCGCGCGCCCCCTCCACCGGGGCCTGGGCATCGAGAATTTCGAACCCGGCGTCGCGCAGGCATTCGACCGCGCCCGCGTCGATACGTTCCAGACCGACCCGCCGTTCACCGGGACAGTGCAGGCGCATCAACTCGGCGATATCGCGCGCCCAGGCCTTTGCCGTATCGGCCATCAAGGCCCCGCGCGCGACATAGGAAACCGTTTTGGCGGTCCGGATTTCGTCGATGGCCGGATTGTCTTTTTCCAGATGCGCACAGCCTTCGAATTCGAAGAGGACCACCGGCCCCTCCTGCGGCACGAAGACATAGCGTGCCGGGTTGCGCAGCAGGAACGGGATCATGTTCCGCGCCCCTGTCGCATAGCGGATGTTGTGAGGGTCGTGCAGAACCACAGCCGGCAGGTCGAAGCGTTTCATACTGTCCCGGAGCCGCGCGAGGCGTCCCAGACGCAAAGTTCTCTCATCAGGTGCGGCGGGTGCAGGAAAGTCCATGGCTTCGACCCTGGAATCCGTGTGTACGTCAGTCCTCCCGGGCGCCGGCGTAACGGGACTCCGCTTCGTAGTAGGCGTCAAACCCGACCAGCCTGCGCAATTCACCAAACTCCAGCACCTGGGACGCCGGATGCCGGCCGGCTCTCATCTCGGCCAGAGCGTCGTTCATGGCCTTCATGGCGGCGGACATCAAGGTGAGCGGATAAGCCGCGATGCGGTAGCCGATATCCTGGAGAACCTCGGGCGGCAGTAGGGGCGTCGCGCCGCCCTCGACCAGATTGGCCATATGAATGCCGGGCACCTCGCCGCAAACCCGGCGCATTTCCTCTTCGTTGCGCGGCGCCTCGACGAAGAGGATATCCGCGCCGATCTGTCCGAACTGCTGAGCCCGGGCCAGGGCTTCGTCCAAGCCTTCGGTGTGGCGGGCATCGGTGCGCGCCAGGATCATGATATCCGCGCCTTCATTGCGCGCATCGACCGCCGCCTCGATCCGGCTGTAGGCGGTTTCCCGGTCGACCACCATCTTGCCCTTGGTATGGCCGCAGCGCTTGGGCGCGACCTGGTCCTCGATCATCACCGCCGCAAAACCCGCCTGTGCATAGCCCTGAACCGTCCGCTTCACGTTGAGCGCATTGCCGTAACCCGTATCGCCGTCGCCGATGATGGGGATCGATACGGAGCTGCAGATATCCCGGCCCTGGCCGACCATTTCGCCATAGGAAATCAGGCCGGTATCCGGCGCACCGATCTTTGCCGCCGAGACCGCGAAACCGGACATGAAACTCAACGGGAAACCCGCCTCTTCGATCAGACGCGCGCTCAGCGCATCAAAACAGCAGGGCATGACCTGGAGCTGTGGTTCGGCCAGTAGCTCTCTCAGGCGGGCGGCCGGGGATGTCTGCATGTCGGAGTCCTTAGCTAAGTCTGTCGTGATTCTTGTGAAGTGCCGATACGAAAACCGGTTGTTTCGTATAACAAAATTCTACCGAAGCGGCCTTTGCCTTATCGAATCATTCTCTTTTTTTGACAGCCCTGCATAGGCTTGGCAAGCTAAGGTCAGTGAAACTGACTTTTCACGGTGCGTGACGACACGCGCGGTGGATCGTCCGGCAAGAAAATAAATGTGAGCTGAAACGCCGCCTTTCACCGTTCCGGTGAAGAACGAGCGGGCTCCAGGGGAGAAAGAGATGAAGAAGTTCCTTACAATGGCCGCGGCCGCCGCGGTTCTGAGTGGCGGTCTTTCCATGGCGCAGGCCGCCGAGACCACCTTGCGAATTACACTCCAGCTTCCACTTACCAGCCATCTCGGGCAAAACCTCGTGCTCTTCAAGGAAGAGGTTGAGAAGAAGTCCGGCGGGGATATCGAGGTCCAGATCTACGATTCCGCACAGCTTTTCAAAGACAAGCAGGTGCCGCAGGCCGTTGGTTCCGGCTCGATCGAGATGGGTGTTGCGTCCCTCACCCGCTTTGTCGGCGATATTCCGGCTGTCGACATCTTCTACCAGCCCTTCATGTTCAACACCGATGAGCTGATCCGCAAGGCAACGGCGAAAGGCAGCCCGGTTCGGGATCCGCTGGATAACGCCATCCTGGAGCAGACCGGCGCACGGGTGCTCTGGTGGCAGGCCTACGGCAGCGCGGTCATGCTCTCCAACGGCAGCGACGTCGCGACACCGGACGCCGTGAAGGATAAGAAAGTCCGCGTCTTCGGCAAAACCCTGGGCGAATTCGTCAAGTCCTGCGGCGGCGCCCCAACGCTGATCTCCGGGTCGGAGCAGTATCTGGCTTACCAGCGCGGCACCGTCGACGTCGGCATGACCGGCGTGTCGGGCGTGAAGTCACGCAAGCTCTGGGACGTGATGGACACCATCACCAAGACCCAGCACGCTGACATCGAGTTTATCGTCGTGGTGAACGATGAATTCTGGTCCGGACTGCCCGAGGCCCATCGGAAAATCATCAGCGACGCTGCCGCCATGGCTGACGCCGCGGTGCGCGACAAGATCTCCGAGATCGAAGAAGCGGCCTTTGCGGAGTCGGTCAAGAACGGCATGAAGATCGTCGAACCCACCGCCGAGCAGATCAATGCCTGGCGTGAGTGCTCCCAGCCGGTCTACGACCAGTACGCCAGCGACGCCGGCGAACTGGGCAAGCTCGTCATGGATGCGGCGAAGAAGCTGCAGCAGTAAAGCTTCGTCGAGAGAGGTAACGTTCCGGGCGGTTCCTTATCGGGCCTGCCCGGAACCACACCAGCCCGGAATACTGCGCCAAAACCATAAATCACAGCTCAACACTACCCACAGCATGACGCCGTGACACGGCGTGGCAGGATTTTTCAGAACATATTCGCCAGAGGGGGCGTTCTTGCGCGCGATTGATTCGATCAGCATCTTCCTGGGAACTGTCGCAGCCTGGTTTTTTGTCGCGACCGGCTTGATGCTGACCTACGAAGTCGTGGCCCGCTACGCCCTGAACGCGCCCACGATCTGGGCCGCGGAGATCTCGCAGATCCTTATGATAGCGGGCGTCTTCATGGCCCTGGGCGTGACCTTGCACAGGCGTCAGCACATCATGATCGAAGCGCTCTACGCCCGCTTCAGTCCCTTTGGGAAAAAGCTGGCCGATACGGTCAGCCTGCTTTTCATCGGCATCTTCGCCGCGGCCGTCTGTTATTGGGGGTTCGGTATCGCGCTCGACTCCTACCTGAAGGGCCGCTCAAGCGGCACCATGCTCAATATCCCCAACTGGTGGAGCGAGGCTCTGGTGCCGCTCGGCCTCGGCCTGCTCTGCCTGCAGTGCCTCGCGGAACTGCTGCGGGTCTGGACCGGATCCGGCTGGCGCAAACCGGGCGGTCATGAAGGCCATATCGGCGAGGACGGCGCGTGACCACAATCCTGATCCTGGTCGCCCTCTTTTCTCTCCTGCTCGCCGGCGTGCCGGTCGCCTTTGTGCTGGGCGGACTGGGATTTATTCTGCTGGCGATCGGCGGTTTCTCGCCTCTCATGGTGCCTCAGTCCCTGTTGGGTGGACTGGACAATTTCATCCTGCTGTCGGTGCCGCTGTTTTTGCTGATGTCGAACGTCCTGCTGAAAGGCGGGGTCGGGCGGGATCTCTTTGCCGCCGTTCAGGCCTGGGTCGGCCACTGGCCGGGCGGTTTGGCCGTGGCCACGGTCATTTCCTGCGGGCTCTTCGCGGCGATTTCAGGCAGTTCGGTGGCAACAGCGGCCACCATCGCGACCGTCGCAATCCCGGAGATGGAGTCCCGGGGCTACCCCAGGAAGTTCGTACTGGGCCTGCTTGCGGCGGGCGGAACGCTGGGCATTCTGATCCCGCCTTCGATTCCCCTGATCGTCTTCGGTTTCATCACCGAAGAATCCGTCATCAAGCTCTTCCTCGCGGGCATCGGTCCGGGCCTGATCCTGGTCGGCCTTTTTATTCTCTTCTCCATGGCCTATGCGGTCTTTTCCGCTGACTATCAGAAGTCGGAAAAAGCTTCCTGGGCGACCCGCATGGCGGCGAGCAAACGTGCCCTGCCCTCGGTGGCGCTCGCGACGCTCATCGTCTGGGGCATCTACTGGGGGATCTTCACGCCGACCGAAGCAGCCGCCGTCGGTTTCGCCTTCGCCCTGATCATTACCGCCTTTGTGCTGCGTTCGTTGAGCTGGGAAGGCTTCAAGGCCGCGGTGATCGACAGCATGGTGACCAGCGTCACGATCCTGATGATCGTGGCGGGGGCGAAGATCTTCGGGAAGGCGATCACGCTCTACCGGATACCGCAGGACATCTCCCTTTTTATCGCCGGCAACTTCAACGAAGCCTGGCTATTTATTCTGGCGGTTTCGATTTTGCTGGTCATCATGGGCTTTTTCCTGGAAGCCCTCTCCATGATGCTGATCATGGTTCCGGTTCTCGCACCCTCGCTCATGGCACTCGGCATCGACCCCATCTGGTTCGGAATCTTTTTCGTCATCCTGATCGAGGTGGCCCTGATCACACCCCCGGTCGGTCTCAACCTCTATGTGATCCAGGCCGTCGGAAAGGCCAAGATCGGCGAGGTGGCCAGCGGCGTCTGGCCGTTCCTGCTGCTCATGCTTCTGACGGTTTTGCTCTGTTATCTTTTCCCGGATCTGGTGCTCTATATTCCCTTCAAATTGTAGTACATGCGGCGGAGTGAAACCGATCGCAGCCGGTGTGGCGGAATTTCCGCTCTCTCCTCGACTAACAGGTTGCAATTAAAGAGCAATTGCCCGACAAATAACATCGGAGCGTGTGCCAGAATGCAAGGGTCGGGGGCTTATGAGCGGATCGAACGTTTTGTATGAGTTGCGGCCGGCCCCGGAACGGGGGTTCCCTGAGTCGGAATTCGAGGCGAGACTGCAAGCCGCTCAGAGACTGATGTCCGTGCAACGCATGAGCGCGCTTCTGCTCTCCACCGAACCCGAAGTCCGTTATTTTTCCGGTTTTCTGACTCAGTTCTGGCAAAGCCCGACACGGCCCTGGTTTCTGGTCATTCCCGCCAAAGGCAAGCCCATCGCTGTTGTCCCGGCGATTGGCGCGGACGTGATGGCGCGGACCTGGGTCGAGGATATCCGTACCTGGTCCTCCCCCCGGCCGGAGGACGACGGCATCACGCTTTTGACCACGGCGCTGCGCGACTCCGCCGGTGCGACCGGGCGGATCGGCGTGCCGATGGGTCCGGAGACGCACCTGCGCATGCCGCTTGGCGATTTCGACAGGATCCGGAAAGCCCTGCACGGAAATGACTTTGTCGATGCAACAGGCATTCTGCGCAGCCTGCGTATGGTCAAGTCGGACATCGAGGTCGAAAAGATCCAGCACATCTGCGGCGTTGTCTCCAGCGCATTCGAGGCCCTGCCCAAACTCCTGTCCGATGAGCAGACCGAGATCGAGGCCTTTCGGACCTTCAAGACCGAAATTCTGCGCCGTGGCGGCGATGACGTGCCCTATCTGGTCGGCGGAGCCGGCCAGGGCGGCTATGAGGATATCATCTCTCCGCCCACGAACCGCAACCTGCAGCAGGGCGATCTGCTCATGCTCGACACCGGCGCGGTGTTCGATGGCTACTTCTGCGATTTCGACCGTAATTTCTCGTTCGGCAAAGCCTCCGATCAGGTCCGGCGTGCCTACGATACGGTCTATGCAGCGACGCAAGCGGGCTTTCGCGCAGCCCGGCCAGGCGCAACGACCAGCGACCTTTTCCGGGCCATGTGGAAGGTGTTGGAGGGCGGCGGCGCGCTCGGCAACGATGTCGGGCGCCTGGGCCACGGCCTGGGCATGCAGTTGACCGAATGGCCCTCCAATACGGCGACTGACGGCACCCTGCTGGTCCCCAATATGGTGCTGACCCTCGAGCCCGGAATGACCTTCGCGCCCGGCAAGCAGATGGTGCATGAGGAAAACATCGTCATTCGCGACGGCGGCGCCGAGTGGCTGACGCGGCGCGCGCCGGCGGAGCTGCCGGAGATATAGCAGGCGCGTCATCAAGCAAGGACGTGATATCCTGGGACGTGATATCCTGCGCGCTTCACCAGTCGGCCCTTTAATATGCGGAAGGTTTCGGGAGATGACAGCATTGGAAGCCGCAGCTGCGCCAGACTTGCCGCTGACGTTCGAAACCGATGCCGGGATCGGGTACCGCGCCAAACTGGGCCTGATTGTCCTTGAAACCGACCAGACCATTGAGCAGGAACTGCGCGACTTGCTTGGCCTGGAGGGCGTGGCCCTCTATCACAGCCGCATCCCGAGCGATCCCGAGGTGACACCTGAAACCCTGGCGCGCATGGAAGCGAATCTGCCTGCCGCCTCCCGGCTTTTACCTGCTGCTGCCGGACTTGACGTCGTGGGCTATGGCTGTACGTCGGGCACGACCATCATCGGCGAAGAAAAAGTCGCACAAGCGGTCCGCGCGGGTCTCGAAGCAAACGGCGGCAAAAGAGCCAACGGCACGGCAGTCACCAATCCCCTTACCGCCGTCAAAGCCGCCTTGCGTGCCCTTGAGGCTGTCAGGATCGGCTTCATCACACCCTATTTGCCGGACGTAACGGACGCCATGCGCGGGCACCTCGAACAGAGGGGCTTTGAAATTCCAAGGATTGCCTCCTTTAATCAGAGCGAGGAGGAGGTCGTCGCCCGCATCACGCCAGCCTCAATCCGCGACGCCATCCTCTCGGTCGGGCGGAGTGAAGACTGTGATGCCGTGTTTGTTTCCTGCACGAACCTGCGCGTCCTGCCGGTCATCGCGGAGGCCGAGGCAGACTTGGGCAAAGCGGTCCTCTCGAGCAATCTGGCGCTGGCCTGGCATATGCTGCGCCTGGCGGGTGTGAGCGACCGTCTTTCCGGGCGCGGGCGGCTCTTTGAAACCACGATGATCCGCTAAATCAATAGCGCCCGCAGCGCCAAGAGAACGAGCAGGCCTACGGCCACGCTCATCATCAGGGACGCCCTGAGCGCCGCCAGGCCCGCTACCAGGATCGCTAATGCCTCGGGGCTGCCGTTGGTGAAAACGTAAGGGGTGACCAGCGCCGTCAGAACCGCGGTCGGCACGGATGCCAGGGCGGCCTTTGCCCGGTAATGGATCTCACCAAACCTCGATAAGACCAGATGGCCGCCGATACGGGTGAGATAAGTAACGGCGGCGCAGGCGAGGATGATCAGGACCGTATCATGCATTGAGCTTCTCCCCTTTCGGTATGCCCTCGCCTTCGGGCCGCGCCAGAGCCGCGGCGACCAGCAGACCGGCAAGTCCACCCAGTGTGATGTGCCACGGTGTTCCCAGGGTGAAGTATGCCGCCAGCGCGACCCCGGCGCTGATAACGAGCACCGGCAGAAAGCTGGGACGCTTATGGAAGCCGACGACAAGGCCGGTGAAGTAGATCGGCAGAATAAAGTCGACACCATAGCGCTCAACATTCTCGATCAGCGATCCGAATAACCCGCCAAGGCTGCTGGTCGCAATCCAGGTGATGTAGACGCAGGCCGCGTAGGAAAAGTAGTAAGCCGGACGGAGCCCGTTGCGCGCTGCCCGCGCCTCCGAGGCGGCATATTGCGGATCCACCAGCAGGAAGAAGGCCGCCGCCCTCTGCGGGCCGGAAAAGCGTGCCATGCTCCGGCCAATGGCAGCCGAGTACAAGACATGCCGGAAGTTGATGGCGAAGACCGAGAGCACGACAGACCAGGCCGGAACATTCTGACCCAGAAGTTCGACCATGACGTATTGGCTGGCGACCGCATAGATCGTCAGGCAGGCCAGCAGCATCTCGTGGAAGCTCAGTCCCTGCTCGATTGCGACCGCGCCAAACACCGCCGAGAAGGGCGCCACGGCCATCAAAACCGGCGCTGCATCCTTTACACCGTCGCGAATGTCGGGCGAACGATTGATCTCAGACATGAATCTCTATCCAAACGAACAATGTTCTTTATAATGAACACATGCAGGTTCGTTCGTCAAACCGAACGGTGTTTGTTTTAAAGAACGGTCTTTCTCAACGGGATGAGGACATGACACCGGGTGCCTTGATCGCCAGAGCAATCCAGAAAGAACGTCACCGGGCGGACCTGAGCCTGTCGGCTCTGGCTTCCAAGGCGGGCCTCGCGAAATCCACTCTGTCTCAACTGGAGGCGGGCCAGGGGAACCCCAGCGTCGAGACGCTTTGGTCGATCGCGTCGGCCCTGGACATCCCCTTCAGCTTTTTATTCGAGACGGCTGAACCCGAGTTGACCCTCATCCGGGCGGAAGAAGGCCTGCGCCTCTCATCGGAGGTTTCAGAATTTTCCGCGACCCTTCTCGCCAATTGCCCGCCAGCGAGCCGGAGAGATCTGTATCGCGTTCAACTGCGCAAAGGATCTGTCCGGCAATCGGACCCGCATCCGCAGGGAACGCTCGAGCATGCTCTGGTTTCCAGCGGCCGCGTCAGACTGGGTCCGCTGGACGCGACCGAAGAACTCGGGTCCGGCGATTACTTTCGCTATCCCGCCGATATCAGCCATAGCTATGAATCGCTCTCGGATCACGCAGTGCTTTTGCTGGTGATGGAAAGTCCGCGCTAAAGCGGCTCACCGCGGGCCTTCGGAGCCAGAGTGCAACCGAGCCGCGCGGTCTTCGGCCTATGGCCGTCATCTTTTAAGGGGGAAGGAAGGAAACATGGAGCGGGCGATGAGATTCGAACTCACGACCCTAACCTTGGCAAGGTTATGCTCTACCCCTGAGCTACGCCCGCATCTTCATGTTCGGCGGCGGAGATACCGCCTTTCCGCGGGCAATGCAAGCCCCTCCTCTCTGATTTTTTGATTTTTCTTTTACCCTCGGACAGCTCGGCCTCAACGGCACTGCGCCGTTCGCCGCACGTAGCCTGCACTTCAGGCTTGCGGGAGGGCCGTTCCGGGCGTTATCAGGCTAAGTCGACTGAGATTTAGCGGAAAGATCGCCATGCCCGAAAGCGAACAGGAAACAGCATTGCCCACCACACCCGAACAGCTCTTTGACTGCTTCAAGACTTTGGGCATCGAGACCCGCACGATCGAGCATGCACCGGTCTTTACGGTGGAAGAAGCGAAGTCGGTTCGGGACGATCTGCCGGGCGGCCACAGCAAAAACCTTTTTCTGCGCAATAAAAAGGGCCAGATGTGGCTCGTGACCTGCTTCGAAGACCGCAAGATCGACCTCAAGGCGCTTGGCACGGCCCTGGGCGCAGGAAGAGTCTCCTTCGGTTCACCGGATCGCCTGCGCACGCATCTGGGGGTAGAACCCGGCGCTGTGACGCCCTTTGCGGTCATCAACGACCGCGACAGCAAAGTGAAGTTCGTTCTGGACCAGGGAATGCTGGAGGCGGACCCGCTTAACTTTCACCCCCTGGTCAACCGCATGACCACCGCAATCGCGCCGCAGGATCTGATTAAGTTCCTCGAAGCGCAGAACCACGCCCCTGCATTTGTCGATCTCGACGCCCTTGAATCCGCGACACCGGAGAACTGACTCAGCCAGTGGTCGCAGAAGACCCCGCGCCTTCGCCAGATACCGCAGAATTGCTTGCTGTAACGGCTTGCTTTCCATCGCGGGAGCCGCCATGTAAATTGCGATTGCACAGAAATATGGCAGTCAGAGGCTGTGACGAGCGGTTTTAGCGGAGCGTGGTCGTTAGACTGAGAAGGTTATTGTTTCTCTCACGAAACGACATGGCTCTGGAACCGTGATCGGACTCTAAATCGGCTGCGGACAACAGCTCCCGGGCGCAGGAAACACCGGGAACCTTGAACGAGAACAGGATTGCAATCTATGGAAACCATCATTGGGACCGACGGCCTGAACGGCGGCACAGCCGATGCCGATACCATCAAGGACGGGTCACAGGAAACCTTCGCAAAGGATGTCATCGAAGCCTCGATGAAGACCCCGGTTATCGTTGATTTCTGGGCACCCTGGTGCGGTCCCTGCAAACAGCTGGGCCCCATGCTTGAGCAAGCCGTACGTGCGTCGCGCGGCGCTGTACGTATGGTTAAAATCAACGTTGACGAGAACCAGGCGATCGCCCAGCAGCTGCGGGTTCAATCCATTCCTGCGGTCTATGCCTTTTTCCAGGGCCAGCCGGTGGACGGCTTCGTCGGTGCGCAGCCCGAGAGCCAGATCAAAGCCTTCGTAGAGCGCCTGGCACAGGAAGCCGGCGGCAATCAGGGCGACAACCCTATTGAACAGGCCCTGGCGCAAGCCGAGGCCGCTCTGGAAGAAGGTCAGCACGGACCCGCATCGGCTATCTTTGGTCAAATCCTGCAGCATGAAGCCGACAATGTCCGGGCCTTGGCCGGATCGATCCGCTGCCGTCTGGGTGCCGACGATGTTGAGGGCGCGCGCGAGCTGCTTGATGCCCTCACACCCGAGACCGCGAAAGCGCCGGAGATCGCATCTGCGGCCGCCGCCGTCGAGCTCGCGGAGCAGTCAATGGACGCTGGCGAAATCACCGAACTGACACGCAAGGTCGAGCAGAACGAAAACGACCATCAGAGCCGCTTCGATCTGGCCCTCGCGCTGCAGGGTGCCGGGAAATCCGAGGCCGCCGCCGACGCTCTGCTGGAAATCGTCCGCCGTGACCGGGAGTGGGACGAGCAGGCCGCGCGGAAACAGCTGGTTAAACTCTTCGACGCCTGGGGCCAGACAGACCCTCTGACCCAGGATGTGCGAAGCCGCCTCTCCTCGATCCTCTTTTCGTAACGCGGGACGTTTCAGTCAAAAAACGCTCGGGCGTGGGGCAAAGACTTTTCAAGAGCAGGAATGTGAAGAGGACTTCAGAGCGCACTATGAACGACAAGATGTCAGACTTTCTGCGTTCGGCCGCCGTCCACTGGGCTAAACCCGGTGAAGACGCAGGCTATCTCGAACAAGAGGGCGAAGGCCCGGCCGCAAAGGTGGCAGAATGACCCGCTCTCCGTTCGATCCCACATTCGACGATCTGCCCAAAGAGATCCCGGTCTTCCCGCTCTCGGGGGTCCTTTTGCTGCCGGGCGGGCATTTGCCTCTGAATATCTTTGAGCCCCGCTATCTCGCCATGATCGATTCAGCGTTGAAAAGCAATCGCATCATCGGGATGGTTCAGCCCTGCGCGGAAGATAGCTCGAACACCCCGTTGCAATGCCCGCCGCCGGACCGGCCGCCACTCTATGGCGTGGGTTGCGCCGGGCGAATCAACGCCTTCAGCGAGACGGACGACGGCCGTTACCTGCTCACGCTCGCAGGAGTCATCCGCTTCGAGATCATGTCTGAGCTGGATTTGGAAAAGGGTTTCCGGCGGGTCACGGCTGATTACGCGCGGTTCCGGAACGATCTGTCGTCAGGCGCGGCAAACATCGACCGTGATCAGCTGCTCGAGACCGTGCGCGGCTACTTCTCATCTCAGGGTATCCGTGGCGACTGGGAGGCCATCGGCCAGACCGAAGACGAACATCTGGTGACGTCCCTGGCGATGATCTGCCCCTTCGCAGCCTCGGAAAAGCAGTTGCTGCTGGAAGCCGGTACGCTGCAGGAGCGCGCAGAAACCATGACCAAGATCATGGAGATGGCGATCCACCAGCCAGGCGCCGACAAATCCAGCAGCGGTTTCTCGACCCACTAACCCGCATCTTCATAACACGTATGGGTTCTCTATTCGCGCCGTGTCGTCTCACCCGCGATGAGCGCAACGGGCAACATGGTCGTGCGCTCCGTCTCTACCCCGTGGATCCGGGCCAGAAGGTTCCGGGCGCCGACGACACCCATCTGGCGCCGGGGTGTGGTTGCGGTGGTCATGGGCACCGGCAGCACCGTTGTCAGGTCCAGGGCATTAAAGCCCACGATTCCGATGTCTTCGGGGATGCGCAGGCCGCGCCGGCCACAGGCCATCATGCCGCCGAAGGCCATATGGTCGTTCAGAAAAAACACCACATCCGGGCGTGACTCCTGAAGCAGCTCGTCGATGCCGGCCGCGCCCGCGCCGAAGGCGTGCCTTTCCGGCCGCCCGGCAACACGGATGGGATGGGAGCACGGCCCTTCATCAAAGGCCCGCTTGATCCCTCGCAGGCGCGCATCAGCCCTTCTGTCACGGCCAAGCGGCGCTCCCACATAGGCTGGGCTTCGGTATCCTAAAGTGACCGCATAACGCCCTAGATCGTAACCGGCAGCCTCGTGATCGATCCCGACGCAGATATCGATCGGGTCACTGGTGACATCCCAGATTTCAAGCGTCGGAATGGCGGCGTCCTGGAGTTTCGCCCGCACGTCCGGCAGGTGATCGACTCCGGTCAGGATGACCGCCGCCGGACGCCAGGTGAGGAGTCTCTCGACCCAGCGCCGCTCGCTCTCGGGGCTGTATTCGGTGGTATCGATCACGCTGGAATAGCCCGCCCCCTCGAAGGTGCCGCGCATACCCGCCAGGATTTCGGCGAAAACGTCGTTGGCGAAAGTCGGCAGGGAAATGCCGACGAGATTCGAATTCTCCACCGCCAGCGAACGGGCGTTGCTGTTGGGAACGTAGTTCAGTTTTTTCGCGATGCGCAGGATCTCGGCCCGCTTCTTTTCGGACACCCCCTCCACGCCACGGATCGCGCGGGAGACCGTCATCATGCTGACGCCCGCCGCCTCCGCCACTTCCCGGATTCCAACGCTACTGCGCCGCATCTTGATTTACGCCTTTTTACAGATAGTTAGGCTGTAGGTTACGTTAACGCTAACGTTATTAACACGAACAGAGGCTTCTTAAAACCAACGCTCGCGTGCACTCTGGAGTGCATAAAAAGGTGGACTCAGCCTCAAATGAGCCGCCACGGGAGGAAAATTTGCCGAAGATCGTATTCGATAAGGTCGAAAAGAGCTTTGGACCGGTCAAGGTACTGCCGCCGATCGACCTGACCCTGGAGGACGGCGAGTTCACCGTGCTGGTCGGCCCCTCGGGCTGCGGCAAGTCCACGACCCTGCGCATTCTCGCCGGACTGGAAACGCTGTCCGGCGGCGAAATCTTCTTCGACGATAGGCCGATCAGCAAGCTGGAACCCAAGGAACGCGATATCGCGATGGTGTTCCAGGACTACGCGCTCTATCCGCATATGAACATCGCGAAAAACATGTCCTTTGCGCTGCGTCTGGCGCGGGTGCCAAAAGCGGAGATCACCGAAAAGGTGCAGCGGGTCGCCGACATGCTCAACATCGGCCATCTGCTGGAACGCAAACCGGCGGAGCTCTCGGGCGGCCAGCGTCAGCGCGTCGCCATGGGCCGGGCGCTGGTGCGCGACGCCGGCACCTTCCTTTTCGACGAACCCCTCTCGAACCTGGACGCCAAGCTGCGCGCGAAGATGCGCACGGAACTGGCCGAGATGCGCGACGTGATCGACAAGAACATGGTCTACGTGACCCACGACCAGGTCGAGGCCATGACCCTGGGCGACCGGATCGTGGTGATGAACGAGGGCATCATCCAGCAGCAGGGCTCACCGGAAGAACTCTTCAAGACCCCGGTCAATCAGTTCGTCGCAGGCTTTATCGGCAGCCCGACCATGAACTTCGTCGAGGGCGAACTGCTGCAGGAATCCGACCAGGTCTGGGTGCAGGGCGACGGTTACAAGCTGCCGCTCGACGCCGAGACCTCTGCGCGCCTGCCCGGCACCGCGCCCCGGGACGTCACGCTCGGCATCCGGCCCTCGTCCCTCCTGGTCGATCCGGCCGCAGGCGCGCCGATCGAATTGAAAGTGGTGGTCTCGGAATACCTGGGCGCCCAGTCGGTGCTGGTCACGCACTGCGGGGCGCAGGAGCTGTTGGTGGAAACCCCCAGCGACGGTCCCATCAAGGCCGGCACAGCTCAGACCTTTGGGGTGATAACGAGGGAAATGATGATTTTCGATAAGGCGTCCGGCCTTCGGGTCTGACGCAATAAAAAACCAAAAATCAGGGAGGTAAAGACGATGCGAGCACTCTTTAATCCGTTAACCGGCGCCGCTGCCGCCTTGGCCGTTTCGGCCAGCATGGCGTGGGCTAATCCGTATGAAGACTACGCGGGCACCACGCTTGTGGTGAACTTCCCCGCGCACCCGCACTACAACGCGGTCATGAAGGTGCTGCCGGAGTTCACCAAGGAAACCGGCATCCGGGTTGAGGTCGACCAGCTGCAGTACCTGAAAATGCGCGAGCGCCAGACCCTGGAGCTGACCAAGAACAAGGGCGACTACGACCTCATCGCCTACGTGGTCTTTTCCAAGGCGGATTACGTTTTCGCGGATCAGCTGGAGAACCTCGCGCGCTTCTTCATGAACCCGAAACTGGCCAATCCCCGCTACGACGCGGAAGACCTGATCGACGGCTACGTGCAGAACATCGGCGTGGCCGGCGGCACCAAGGGCTATCTGCCGGGGAAAACCGGGTCCCTCTTCGGGATTCCTTTCGGATCCGAAACATCCGTGCTGGCCTATCGCAAGGACATCTTCGAAAAGCACGGCCTGAAGACGCCGGAGACCTACGACGAACTGCTCGACGTGACCTGCCGGATTCCCAAGCTTGAAGAGGGTATGGGCGGTATGGCCTCACGCGCGGCCTCGGGTCATCAGGCCAGCCATGCCTTCCTGCTGCATCTGGCACCCCTGGGCGGGCGCGTCTTTGATGACGAATGGAACCCGATCATCAACAACGACGCCGGTGTCGCGGCGGCCAACGCCCTGAAGACCATCGTCGACTGCGGACCCGAGGGGTCGCAGACCTTCGGTCCCGCCGAAGCGGCGGCCTCCTTCAGCCAGGGCAAGTCGGCCATGTTCATGGATTCCATCGCCTTTGCCGCCGGCTTCGAGGATCCCGCCAAGAGCAAGGTCGCAGGCAAAGTCGGCTACGCCCTGCATCCAGAAGGCGTGCGCCGCGGCTCGCAGACCGGTGGCTTCGGTATCGCAATTCCCCGCAACGCCCAGAACAAAGAGGCCGCCTTCTTGCTCATGCAGTGGCTGACCTCGAAAGAGGGTGATCTGAAAGTGGCCATGGCCGGTGGCAATCCCTCGCGCTTCTCCACCTATCAGAATGCCGAACTGAACGCCAAGTACCCCTACTCGGCCACCTTCGGCGAAGCGCTGAAGTATGCCGATCCGGACTGGCGCCCGATCATCCCGACCTGGGGCAAGATCAACGCCGACATCGGCACGACCATGTCCAAGGTGCTGACCGAGGGTCTGGATCCCCAAGAGGCACTTGACGGTGTCGCCGAGCGCGCCCGCGCCATCATGGACGAGGCCGGCTACTACACCTGGAACTGATCCTTCCAAACCAAGGCCGGGCCGGGGCTTTTGCTCTGGCCCGGTTGCCTTGAAACAGAAGCCCGAAGCCGACTTTCCGCTCACTCAGGACACCGCGTCATGCAAACAGCGAATGTAAACAGGCTGACGCCCTATCTCTTTCTGGCGCCGGCGGCGGCTGTCCTGGCCATCGCCCTGCTCTATCCCATCGGCTACATGATCTATGCTAGCTTCCTGGACTGGAACCCCAGCCAGCGCATTGGCGAAGCCGAGTTCGTGGGTCTGCGGAACTACATCAACCTGCTGGGCGACGAGAGCTTCCGCGAGAGTTTTGCCGTCACCCTGAAGTTCGCGGCCATCGTGGTCTCGCTGGAGATGTTCGTCGGGGTCGGTCTGGCCCTGCTGCTGGACCGCAACATCCGCGGCATGAGCCTGCTGCGCACGCTCTTCATCCTGCCCATGATGATCGCGCCCATCGTTGTCGGTCTCATGTGGCGTTACATGTATCACCCGACCGTCGGCATCTTTAACCGGACCCTGAAGAACCTGGGGCTTGAGCCGATCCCCTGGCTGTCGGACGGCGACTGGGCCTTTGCCTCGGTGATCATCGCCGATGTCTGGCAGTGGACCCCCTTCATCTTCATTCTTTCGCTCGCCGCCCTGCAGTCCCTGCCTCAGTCGGCCTTGGAGGCCGCGCGCATCGACGGCGCGACCGGCTGGCAGCAGATCTGGTACATTAAACTGCCCCTCATGATGCCGGTTCTGGTGGTCACCTGCCTGCTGCGTCTGATCGACGCCTTCAAGGTGCTGGAAGTCATTCTGGTCCTGACCAACGGCGGCCCCGGCCTTTCGACGGAAATCCTCAGTCTTCGGATCTCGCGCACCGCTTCGGAGTTCCGCGAGCTCGGCGTGGCGGCGGCCATGTCGAACTACCTGCTGATCCTGCTGCTGGTGCTGACCCTCGGGATGTTCCTCTACAACAAATTCGCCGAGACCCGCGCCCTTCGCCTGCGCGCCGAGGCCGAGGGAGCCGCGTCATGAGCGCCAAGACCTACCAAAAGCAAAACCCGGCCTTCTACGCCCTGCTGGTCGCGCTGATCGTTATGTCGATCGGCCCGATCCTGATGATGCTGATGACCTCCTTCAAGCTGAACGTCGACATCATGTCGGACACGGTCGGCCTGATCTTCGTGCCGACGCTGAACAACTACGAAGCCGCGCTCTGCGACATGCTCTGGTACGAGCCGGAGAGCGTCGATTACTGTGACCCGACCTTCGGACGCGCGCTGATAAACTCGCTGATCATCGCCCTGGTTTCGACCGCCCTGACCCTGGTGATCGGCTGCATGGCGGCCTACGCCCTGGTGCGCTTCCGCTTCATGGGGCGTGATACCGTGTCCCTGACCACACTGATGATGCGCATGGTGCCGCCGGCGGTGCTGCTGGTGCCGGTCTTCGGCATCTGGACCTTCCAGTTCGAGATCGACGGCACGCGCCTGGGCATCATTCTGATCTACGTGGCCATGAACCTGCCCTTCGTGATCTGGATCCTGCAGAGCTTTATCGTCCAGGTGCCGATCCAGCTGGAGGAAGCCGCCCGGATCGACGGCGCCGGTCCGTTCCAGGTCTTCTTCCTGGTGGTGCTGCCCGTCATCAAGCCGGGTCTCGCCGCCGCCTCGATCTTCACCTTCCGAATTGCCTGGAACGAGTTCCTGCTGGCCAACGCCCTGGCCGACCGCAACTCGCGCACGGTGCCGGTCACCATCGTGAACTCCCTGACCGAGTACGACATCGACTGGGGCGTCATCATGGCCACGGGCATGCTACTGGCGATCCCGCCGATCATCTTCACCTTCGTGGCGTCACGCCAGATCATCACGGGCATGACCGCCGGGGCGGTCAAAGGCTGATGTGGGAGTGGCTGGCCGCACCGATCGATCCGGATCGGGTCCATGAGGTCGGCATCCAACTCTCCTGGCACGCCCGCCTGATGGTCTTTGCCTGGGGCGGCTGTGTGCCCATCGGCATTCTGGCAGCCCGCTTTTTCAAGATCTGGCCCGGTCAAAGCTGGCCGAAAGAATTGGACAACCGCGCCTGGTGGCATACCCACCGCGTCTGCCAGTACAGCGGCGGGATCCTGATGCTGGTTGCCCTGGGATTGATCCTGACCGCGCCGCCCCGAACTCTGTCGCCCCAGGCGATCCTGCCGGGGCCCCACGCCTGGTTCGGCTGGATCGTCCTGTCCCTCGCCCTGCTCCAGATCGCAAGCGGCGTGCTGCGCGGCTCCAAGGGCGGCCCCGACGAAGCGGGAAGCGGCGAAATTCTGCCAGGCGATCACTATGACATGACCCGTCACCGGCTGGTCTTCGAGTACATCCATAAATTCGCCGGTTATGTGGCGGTGCTGCTCTCCGTCGCCGCGATCCTGACCGGGCTTTATCAATCCAATGGCCCTAACTGGATGTGGCTCTCGCTTCTGCTCTGGTGGAGCCTCTTGCTGAGCGCCTTTATCGCATTTCAGCGCCGGGGCATGGCCGTCGATACCTATGAGGCCATCTGGGGGCCGGACGAGCAGCACCCGGGCAACCGCCGGCGCCCGATCGGGGTCGGTGTCCGGCGTCTTGGCGCGTCGCGCGGCGAACAGCTCTGATCGCTGGTCACTTCCCCTTTTCCAACCTCGTCTTTGTCGCGTAAAGTCCGATCTTGAAACCGGCGCTTCTGTTGCCAGTTAGAACAGTGAAAGCGCCGCATATCACCACATAAGGCGAAGAGAATGACCGAGTCCGCCGCCAAGCTGGATAGAAAGCTTCTGGAGATCCTGGTTTGCCCGGTGACCAAAAGTCCGCTGGAATACGACGCCGATGCTCAGGAACTGATCAGCCGTCAGGCGCAGCTGGCCTATCCCATTCGGGACGGCATTCCCATCATGCTGGCCGACGAAGCCCGCCCGCTCGACGATTAAGCCACCGTCGATTTTCTCCCTTCCCAGCGAAAGCCTCTCTTTCCCATGATCGAAGAACAGCCCTCTCAGGAACTCGAAACCAAGCACTGGCCCAGCGAGATCCGTTACATCTCCGAGGAAAAACGCCTGGAGATCGACTTCGACAACGGAACCGCCTTCTCCTATTCCGCCGAGCTGCTGCGCGTCGAGAGCCCCTCGGCGGAGGTGCAGGGGCACGGTCCGGGGCAGAAGCAGACCCTGCCCGGCCGCCGCCATGTCGGCATCATGGGGATCGAGCCGGTCGGCAACTACGCGGTCAAGATCAAGTTCGACGACCTGCACGATACCGGCATCTTCTCCTGGCAATATCTCTACAAACTGGGCGAGAACCAGGAAGAGATCTGGGCCGAGTATCTCAATGCCCTTGAGACAAAGGGCCTGTCGCGCGATCCCTGACCGGAAAAAACGTCGGGCGCCCTGCTGCTCCTCCGTGACGCTCCCCCCATGAAGCTCCCCAGTGACGTTCCTGGGCAAACCCCGGACGATGGCAGGAAAGCCCTGCGTCCGGTCTGCTGCAAACTGCTCTTCTGAAACAAGTGACAAAACCCGATGCGCTCACCCGAGAGCCTTCCGGTTTTGACTCTCGAATTTGGAGGCGCGGTTGCTGACGTCCCGGACATCCTGGATCGACGCGCAGGCGAAGGCCCGGCGGATCATCGACCACACCCGCGCATCCCTGGATTTCGGCAAGCTCCGCCATTACCGCCTGGAGCGGGTCCGCGCACAACTGCGCCGGCTCGATTACAGCGGTTGCGTCCTCTTCGATCCCCTGAACATCCGCTACGCCACCGACAGCCGTAACATGGCGGTCTGGACCCTGCACAACGCGGTGCGCTACGCCTACATCGCGACCGAGGGCCCGGTGGTCCTCTTCGACTTTCATAACTGCGAACACCTCTCCGATCACCTGGACCTGATCGATGAAACCCGCCCGGCCACCGCCTGGTCCTACTTCGCGGCGGGACCCAAAAAGCAGGAGCGCGCGCAAACCTGGGCAGCCGAGATCGCGGATCTGGTCACCGCGCACGGCGGCGGCAACAGGCGCCTCGCGATCGACAGCTGCAATCCGGAGGGCTATCGGGCGCTGGCGGATCTCGGGGTCGAGGTCTTCGACGCCCAGGGCGTTCTGGAGCAGGCACGCAGCATCAAGTCCGCGGAGGAACTGGCCTGCATGCGGGCCTCGGTTGCGACCGCCGAAGCCGCCATGACCAGGATGTACGAAGAGCTCAAACCGGGGATGACCGAGAACCAGCTCTGGGCCATCATGAACCAGGTCAACGCATCCATGGACGGCGAATGGATCGAGACCCGCCTGCTGGCCAGCGGTACACGCTGTAATCCCTGGTTCCAGGAGAGCAGCGACGCAGTGATCCAGTCGGGTGACCTGGTCTCCTTCGACACCGACCTGGTCGGCCCCTTCGGCTACTGCTCGGACATCTCACGCAGCTTCATCTGCGGCCCGGCCAACGATGAACAGCGCCGTCTCTACCGCCTGGCGCTGGAGCAGATTCAGACCAACATGGAACTGTTGCGCCCCGGCCTGAGCTTTCGCGAACTGGCCGAGATCGCCTGGAAGATGCCGGCCTCCTGCCTGCCCAACCGCTACTCGGTGGTGGTGCACGGCGTCGGCCTCTGTGACGAATATCCGAGCTGCGTCTATCTGGAAGACTTCGAGACCGGCGGCTACGACGGCCGTTTCGAAGCGGGAATGACCGTCTGCGTGGAGAGCTACATGGGCGAGGAAGGCGGCAGCATCGGCGTGAAGCTGGAGCAACAGGTCCTGATCACGGAGACCGGCATCGAGGAGATCTCAAGCTTCCCCTTCGAGGAAAAACTGCTCACGCGGGAGATATGAGAAAGGCGGACCCATTGGCCCGCCTTCTCTCCGGATTTCACATCCTGGCCCACGCGCCCCGACCCGCTTCAGCAGATGCCACGGCTCGCATAGGCGATGCGCCAACGCCCATCGCAGCTACTGTTGCCATAGCGCCTGATATTGGGCATCGGGTTGTTCGTCATGATCCGGCTTTGCAGTGGCGGGCGCTCATCGAGCGGCAGCGAATTATAAAACCGCTGAGCCGCCGCATCGTCATGTTCGACCAGGAAGTCGTAGTCGTAAAAGTTTCCCCCGAGATTTAAAAACTTGCCCGTGACCGTCTCACCGCCGCTCTGGAACGTGGTCCCCGGAACGATCACCCTCAGATCGCCGACATAGACCGCTTCTCCGGCTGCGACCGTGAATTCGATGAGGCGGCTTGGGGAATAGCGCGAGATCACCCAGGCCGGACTGCCCAACGCATTCCAGGCATAGCGGTAAGTGCCCGGCTCGACCAAAACAGCATGGAAGTGGTTGGTATCGGAGAGATACTCAATGTCGTTGCTTGAAGAATCGCGGCCACTGCCGAGCTCTGAAACCGGCTGAGTTCTGTAGTTGATGCTGATCGCCTTGTATTCATAGTTGGGTGGCGCGACCAACTCGCCGCGCATCACGACAATGGCCTTCTTGGTCAGATCGACAACCTCGTCTTCCTTGTCCCAGACCTGCTGCGTGCCACCGTCGGCACTGCGTTCATACTTCGCTGTGCTCTGAAAATGCAGCTTTGTCTCAGCCACCTTGATCGGCCGTTGAGAAGGCGTGCAAGCGGCAACCAGGAATGCCGCGACTAGAATGATGGAGAGGCGTGCAAAGGCGTTCGCGCCAACCGTTGGGCCGCGATCATCATGATGGCGGGTGCTAGACGACATTTTAACTCCAAGTTTCGGGAGAAGTAGTGCGAGCCGTCACCGGCCAAACGGTTGCAGCTAGTCCTGGGCAAGCAGTCGAGCGAGGGTTCAACGGATCAGAGCAATTGAACCGAGGCCATAACCTTCTCTGCTTCGTCCAGGTTCTTTGAGTAATAATGAAGCTCAGGGGCCGAGTAGACGATGAGCTGAAGCTTTTGATCAACGATCGCCGCGAGGGCGGTGCCGCGCACCTTTAATCCACTGGCCAGGAGATACGACAACTCGAAGCGGAAACCATCGACACTGCCAAACTTCGCCGGCCGAAGATTTTGGGTTTCGAAGTCCACAACGTCAGCTTTGGAAAGCGAGCCGGCATAGAGTTCCGCAACTTCGGTCGGCCTCATATCAGACTGGAACGTGGGATACTCGATCACTCGACTTTCAAATAGAGCTTCGCCGTCATTAACATCGTGCCAGAATCGCATATCACCGAGGCCGAAACCATCAATAGTCCAGCGCTCATCAATCAACCCGAACTGCTGCTTTGAATAGGCATTCCAGGCTATTGTCGGTTCGACACTGTAGGCAGTGCCGATTTCACGCGGCTTGGGTTCAACAAGATTAAATGGTGCACATCCTGTTAAAATAAGCGCCAAGCCTGTGAAGAGTACTAGTAGTCTCATAACAAAAAATACGCCTTACTTGAGTTGATCGATGTAGCTTCGGATAATCAGGTGATCGTCGGCATCAGGGCTTACCGCCAAGTAGGTTTCAAAAGCACTGGCAGCTTCCCCTTTACGCTCGAGTTCCCAGAAAACCAATCCGAGAGACCGATGAGCCTGCAGCGGATAATCCACCCGAGAAACCGCCTCGGCATAGGCATCTGCAGCGCTTTCAAGATCACCTTCCTCATCCCGTCGCCACAGAATCTCGCCTTTGGCAAAATAAAGATCACCGGCCTCGGGATCTTTTTCGAGCAACTGCTCGATAACCACTAAGCTTCTGCCAAAATCCGAGTATTTTACCTCCTGCTCAAGCCAAGCACGCCTAAATCTTGACGTCTGAGCTATGTATTGTTCACGCCCAACCACGAGACTGTCAGAAAGTTCACCCAGCTCCTCGATCCTCTTACGAATGGCTTCTTGCCGCTCGTCGCTTTGAGGGTGAGTCGAGAAAAAAACACTGGGTGCTACTCTGTTGGATTCGGCTTCTTCATTGACGGTCATTTCCCAAAACCTTACCACCTCCTGAGGATCGTAGCCTGCAGCGACCATGCGCTCAAAACCGATGTCATCGGCCTCCCGCTCGGTCTCGCGGCTAAAGCTGCTAAGACTGTCAGCTGCTGCCAGTCCACCCGCGATTGTCAGGGGAAAAAGACCAACGCCCGCGGTAGCCACGGTGAAAAACGCCAACCCATCGCTCGTCGCGCGCATTTCACGCCATTTCTTTAAGCGGTGACGAAGCCGGTAGTGTGCCAACTCATGCCCAAGCAGGTGTGCCAGTTGCGCCTCGTTTTCAAAGCGCAATAGAGTGCCAGTCCATACAAACATTGCGCCACTCGGCGACATGAATGCATTCATCCCCGGAGTGTTGACAATGTAGAGGCGGATATCTTTGCAATACTCGGGCTCAAGTTTGCAGACGATATCTTTGACATAGGCGTTGAGTTCGGGATCAGTCACGACTCGGCCAGATTCCCGGATCGCCTTCTCAGCCTTTTCGGATTGAAGCCAGAGACCTGCCTCGTCGGTGTCTATTGCAGGCTTTTCGCCTGGGGCAAGTGGCTCTACCTCTCCGGTTGTAACGCAAGCCGAGAGTGCGAAGGCAGCCGCGAGAGCCGGTAAAAAGCGGTGCCTTTGTTTCTCGTTCATAGAGGTGCTTCTTCAAGCAAGTCCAGGGTCGCCGCCTTCGAGCCTTCGGGAGTGCGAAGATCGCCAACATTGTTCACTAGGCTATTAAACCAAACGACATCACCAGAGTTGAGATCAATCAAAGATGCGTATCCGGACTGCACACCACCCTTGACACCAGCCCCAATCACGGCCGTTAAAATGTTCAGAGCAACGCGCCCGCCGCTGGAGAAGCTATCACGCAGATACACAAACAAGACGTAATCTGCGTCATATTTTTCCTTCAGCCCAGTTACGCCCTCACCGAGTCCCCAGTCAAAACTGTCCTCCTTGGTGGGGAGCGGATAAATGCTGTATTTGTGGTCGATAATGGCCGCGCCGACGGCCTCATGGAGCTTCAGAACCTGCGCTTCCGCAAGGCTCTCAGGGCCGACGTCTTGAACGACTTCATAGTCGACTGCCGAAACGGACATAGATTCGAGAATTTCCGCCAACGCCGTATCGACGTGCCCTTTGGCCGTCGCTGTCCATTCCGCGTTGGTTTCATTCAGACCACCCGCCGTAAACACATAGAGTTCGACATCGGGCACCATCACAAGCACCTTTGGAGACGAGCCAGGTGTAGGCACTCCGTTGGTGGAGACGTGGCTGTTTGTAATTGCACAACCGGAAACAAACACGGCCAGTAAGAGAGCGGCGACTGCGCGCCCGATCGAAGACACGAAAGACGCGCGGCCGCCGTCGGCGGCACGAATACCCGAAGTTGTCATTTAAATCCCCATTCCTCGCATACTTGCAGAAACATAGAACATAAGAATTCAGGTAGGCAACTGATTAACCATAGATTTTTTACAATTTGATACTTAAGCGACAGGAAGTAACCGCTCAGCAACCAAACGCCGAGGTTCAAATCTTGATTGAATGGCTATTATGTGCCGGATCGTGGAAATTGTGACCGCAAACCGTCAGCGCCCCGGCACGGCTTTCGCAGCTTTGCACGCACAGGCTTAAATCTGTACCGCTATTGCTCCGCCGGGAACACCGTGACCGTCTGGCCCGCGGCAAGACTGTCCAGCGCCGGCGTCCAGCCTTCCGGACAGGGCGAGTTGCCGCCCCCCGTTCCGCCGCCCGGCGCCGCGCGCTGGCAGGCGAGCCCCAGCTCCAGGCTCTCTTTACCCAGGGCCAGGAAATCGTTGTCAAAGGGAATGGTGCCGGGCGCGAAGGGTTCGGTCCGGTAGATGCGCTCCATCATATAGAGAGCGTTCTGTCCGGCAATGACGCGGAACAAGACCACCTCGCCGAAACCGCTGCCGCTGTTGCGGCTGCAGGCCACGGCCCGGAACGCGGAAGGCAGGCCATTGACCGGCTCCGGTTTGATCGAAGTGGTCGAGATCGAATCACAGGCCTGATCGTAGCCCGCTGTCACCCGGTCGAGAAAAGCGGCCGGATCGCGCCCTCCCAGGTCGGAGAAGAGTTGCGCGGCGATCATCTCCCGCCAGTCATTGCTGGTCTGGCCGTGCGGGGTCCAAGCTGCGAAGTCGACCGGCATGCCCTCGACCCGTGCCGCTTGAATCCAGCCTGGTGGCAAGCCGCCGATATAGACCTCGCCGCCGCCGCCCTGCAGAACCACCGAGTCCCCTTGCTCCTGGGCCGTTGCTGCGCCGGCGCCAAACAGCAGAAACAGCAATGCCGGCACCGCAGCGAAGCGCGCCAGGCTGCCTGCCATCTCGCCGATCCCCGCAATCATGATCTCTCCCCCGGAGTTACCTTGCCTGAACGCTCACAGAGGCCGCCCCTGCACCAGACGCGGCAAGTCCCCAACCAGGCCCATGGCATGCTTCATGAAAAAGCGTTTGAGGCCGGGCATGCGGTTGACTGCCGCCAGGCCGACATCGCGCGCCAGGCGCACCGGCGGCAGGTCGTTGGAAAACAGACGGTTCAAGCCGTCGGTGGTCGCGATCAGAGCGATATTGTCGAAGCGCCGCCAGCGTTCATAGCGCTCCAGTACCTGGGGCGAGCCGATATCGAGCCCCAGGCGCCGGGCGTCGACGATACATTCGGACAGCGCCGCCACGTCCTTGAGCCCCAGATTGAAGCCCTGGCCCGAGATCGGATGAATGGCATGGGCCGCATCGCCGATCAGGGCGAGCCGGTGATCGCTGTAGCGCTCCGCATGCATCATGGACAGGGGATAGGACCAGCGCTTGCCGGGCACCCGCAAGGCGCCCAGCGAATCTCCGAAACGGCGCTGCAGCTGTTCCGAGAAGTCCTCGTCATCCAACGCCAGCATGCGCGGTGTCAATTCGCGCGACTCGGTCCAGACCAGCGAAGACCGGTATTCGCCCTTTTCGCCGTCGACCATGGGCAGCAGGGCGAAGGGGCCCGCGGGCAGGAAGTGCTCATGTGCCACACCGTCATGCGGCCGCTGGTGGTGCACCGTGGCGACGATACCGCACTGCGCATAGTCCCAGTTGGTCGAGCGGATCCCGGCCTCCCGCCGCAACATGGAATTCCGGCCGTCAGCCGCAATCACCAGCGCCGCCGTAAGCACCTGGCCATCCTCCAGAACCACACGGACCCGGCTTGATCCCGGCCCGCTCGACCCCGGCCCGCCCGATCCTGGCCCGCCCGATCCTGGCCCGCCGGGCGAGCCGCGGTCCAGTTTTGCCAGCGAATTGGGCGCAAAAGCGGTCAAGCTGGGCAGCGTGGGTAGATGCGCCTGAAAGGCTGCACGGGTTTCCCGGTTCTCGACGATGTAGCCCATGGGCTCGCCGGCCACGTCGTTGTGGTCGTAGTGCAGGAACAGGCGCGAGGTCGGGCGGCCGATCTTGCCGTCGGAGACCCGGATATCCAGGATCGGCTGCGCGGCGTCAGCCATCTTCGGCCAGACACCTATGGCGTTGAGCATCTGCTGTGATCCGCGCGCGAGGGCGGAAGAGCGCCCGTCATAGGGCGCGGAGACCAACTTGGCCGGATCTTCCCGATCGATCACGGCTACGGACACGCCCGCGCTTGCCAGCGCGGACGCCATTGAAAGCCCGGCCAGTCCGCCACCGACGACCAAGACCTCAAACTGCTGCTCCGCTGTTTTGGAAGCTCCTGCTTTCACTCTTGCCACATCCTTCTCCGCTATCCGGGGACTCTGATCATATTGCAGCAATCTATCAAGGCCGCTGATCGGCCGCGACAGACCAAAGGCCGCAGGTGCGTGCCTGCGCGCGCAATCACGCCTCTTATTTTGCGGTGTTTCGACCCGGCACCTCCGATCTTATGTTCATTTTTTAGGCAAAATTTATTTTCTGCCTAATTTTTAATCTTACCTGATTAGTAATTTTGCAGCCCTGCGGCTGAACAAGGCTGTCGGAAGTATGTGGATTCTTAAGCTTTTTGTGCACTGCACCCGGTTTGGCACGCTTCTTGAGAAGGAGAGGCCATGCGCTGTACGGGAATTTGAGCGTTTTCACGGGGACGGGGCACAGCCCTGGATCAGCCTGACGATCCCGCACAGCGCCGGAATTTACGCGAGAGACAGTCAAAACGACGGGGAGACAAATGATATGAAGATGGTCACCGCCATCATCAAACCCTTCAAGCTTGACGATGTTCGCCAGGCCCTGACCGCGATCGGTGTCGAGGGTTTGACAGTCAGCGAGGTTAAAGGTTACGGCCGGCAAAAGGGTCAGACCGAGATCTACCGGGGCGCGGAGTACGCAATCAACTTCCTGCCCAAGGTCAAGATCGACATCGCGGTCAAGGATGAAATGGTCGAACAGGTCGTCGAGACCGTTCAGCAATCCGCAAACACGGGACGGATCGGCGACGGCAAGATCTTCGTCCTCGATGTTCTCCAGACAGTCCGGATCAGAACCGGCGAAACCAATGCTGAGGCGCTTTAGGAGGCCTTTTCGATGAAACTCTTTTCACTCCCGACTCCGGGGCGCAAACTTCTGGTTCTGACCGGCCTTGCCGCCTCGACCACACTGGTTCTAGGTAATGCGGCAGAGGCTGCGGTCTCAGAGGAAACCGCGTTCATTTTCAACAGCTTTTCCTTCCTGATCCACGGCGTGCTGGTCATGTGGATGGCGGCCGGTTTCGCCATGCTGGAATCCGGCCTGGTCCGCACCAAGAATACCGCGGCGATCTGCCTTAAGAACATCGCGCTCTATTCGATCGCCGGTATCGCCTACTACCTGGTCGGCTACAACCTGATGTATGTCGACGTCGCGCCGGACGGCTTCATCGGCTCCTTCAGCATCTTCTACAACACGACTGACGCCGAACTTGCCTTGATCAACGCCGATGAAGCGACCGACGAACTGATCGCTGCAGTCACCAGCAACGGCTACTCGGTCATGTCCGACTGGTTCTTCCAGATGGTCTTCGTGGCGACCACGGCCTCGATCGTTTCGGGTGCTCTGGCCGAGCGCATCAAGGTCTGGCCCTTCATGATCTTCATCCTGGTTCTGGCCGCCTTCATCTACCCGATCCAGGCTTCCTGGACCTGGGGCCAGGGCTGGCTCACGACCATGGGCTTCTCTGACTTTGCCGGATCGACCATTGTCCACTCCGTGGGCGGTTGGGCGGCTCTTGCGGGCGCACTGGTTCTGGGCGCACGCAAAGGCAAATACGGTCCTGACGGCCGGGTCAATCCCCTGCCGGGGGCCAACCTGCCGCTGGCAACCCTGGGCACCTTCATCCTCTGGATGGGCTGGTTTGGCTTTAACGGCGCATCGCAGCTGGCGATGGGCTCAGCCCTGGATGTCGCAGCCATCGCAATCATTTACGTCAACACGACCCTGGCCGCGGCTGCAGGTGTCGTCGCCGCGATGGCACTGACCCAGATCCTCTACAAGAAGATGGATCTGACCATGACCCTGAACGGCGCGTTGGCCGGTCTGGTCTCCATCACCGCCGGACCCGATCTGCAACACCACGGCCTTGCGCTGGTCATCGGTGCTGTCGGCGGCTGCATCGTGGTCTTCGCCGTACCGTTGCTCGACAAGCTGAAAATCGACGACGTGGTCGGTGCGATTCCGGTCCATCTCTGCGCCGGCATCTGGGGCACGCTCTGTGTCGGTATCTTCGGCGGTGCCAGCATCGTGACCCAGGTTATCGGCATTCTGGCCATCGGCGCCTTTACCTTCGGCGCCAGCCTGGTGGTCTGGTTCGCCCTGAAAACAGCGGTCGGTATCCGGGTTTCCGAGGAGGAAGAGGAAATGGGCCTCGACAAGGCGGAACTGGGCCTGGAAGCCTATCCGGAATTCGGTCAGGGATCGCAATCCTACTGACCTCATAGAGTCAGCGCCGGCTCCGGGCTTCGGCTGGAAGCGGCGCTGACAGTGATACCTTCTTACGACCTGGCCCGGTGGCTTCCCCACCGGGCTCTTTTTTTGTTTTTTGCCGGGCCAGCCTGTGCTTGCCAGGGAGAATCCCCGGCGGCTAGACTCGGGACCTCACGTCACTCTCAACAGCTCTGTCCCTTGTCTTTGGAACCGCATGCCGTGATCGATCGTCAGAACCTGCAGGCTTTTCATCCCTTCACCCGCTTGCGGAGTCTCCTGGAGGGCTTGGAACCCGGGCCTGCGCCGCTGGGGGCGCCCACAGCCCTGGCGCTTTCTATCGGCGAGCCAAAGGGCCAACCGCCCGCCTTTGTCGCCGAGGAGATCGCGGCCAACGCCGCCGACTGGTCGCGCTACCCGCCCAGCCGCGGCAGTGAGGCCTATCTTGCGGCCTGCAGCGCCTGGTTGGAGCGGCGCTTTGAGATTTCACCGGGCAGAATCGATCCGCAACGCCATATCCTGGCCTTGCCCGGCACCCGCGAAGGCCTGTTTTTCGCGACCATGGCGACGGTCCCCCAGACTCCTGCGGTCCCCCAGACTCCTGCGAGCGCGGAGGCTCCGCCGCCTGTCGTCCTGATCCCCAACCCCTTTTATCATGTTTATGCGGGGGCCGCGGTGGCAGCAGGGGCCGAGCCCGTCTTCCTGCCCACCAACAGTGAAACCGGCTTCCTGCCCGACTATCAATCGGTGCCGGAGGAGATTCTGGAACGTACGGCGCTCTGCATCCTTTGCTCGCCCTCTAATCCCCAGGGCGCGGCAGCAAACCGCCGGCAGCTTGCGGATCTGCTGACTCTGGCCCGCAAGCATGACTTTGTCGTCGCCTTCGATGAATGCTACGCGGAGATTTATACGCGTACACCTCCAGCGGGTGCGCTGGATGTCGTAGACCAACTGGGGGGTTCTCTCGATAACCTGCTGGTTTTTCACTCCCTTTCGAAACGCTCCAACGCAGCGGGCCTGCGCTGCGGATTCGCCGTGGGCGACGAAAAGCTGATTACTGCCCTCAATGCGATCATGCTGGTCGGCGGTGCGGGTGTACCGCTTCCGGTCATGGCGGCGGGCACCCGCCTCTGGGGTGACGATACGCACGTCGAGGCGATCCGCAGATTTTACCAAAGCAACTTCGAGATCGCCCAGCAGGTGCTTGGCAACAGATTCGGCTTCAGCATACCCGATGGCGGCTTTTTCCTCTGGCTGGACGTGGGCGACGGTGAAGCCGCAGCAAAAAAACTCTGGCAGGAGGCAGGTATTCGCGTCCTGCCGGGCGCTTATATGTCAATGGCGGACAGCGAGGGTTATAATCCAGGCGCAAAATACATTAGAATCGCGCTGGTATTCGATGCGGAGGTCACAAAAGCTGCCCTTGGCCGCATTGCTGAGATCTTGTAGACCCGTCTGCAGACGTGCGCGCTTTTCATAAAAAGCGCTTTTAACTGGCTTTGATTGGTGGAATTCGGCAGTTTTCCAACCAGGACTCAATAGCTTAGAGTTCGACTCTGGACTGAAACCGCAAAGATTCGAGAAAGGGACTGATCCAACGATGGCGGCAAGAGACAGCGCAATCAGTCGATCAAGCCGGGACGAACGGCCCCGGTTTCTGCCGGAAGGCAGTGGAGACTTCATGCGCCGGCGTCTTGTGGAAGCGCTCGGCCTGCTGGTGCTCGCGTTTGCCCTGGCGGCTCTGGCCGCCCTCTTGACCTTCAATCCCATGGATCCCTCCCCCAATCACGCAACCGACGGTCCCGTCACGAACCTGCTGGGCCGCCCGGGCGCCGGCGCCGTCGGTTTTCTGCTGCCGCTGCTGGGGTTGAGCTGTTTTATGCTCACACCGGTCCTGGGGGGCTGGTCCTGGCGCCTGTTCCGCGACCACACGCTGCCCCATTGGTGGCTTCGCCTGGGCGCGATGGTGGCCGGAATCATTATATTCGCCGCCGGACTCGCAGCGCTGCCGCAGCCCGAGGGCTGGCTGGTCGAAAATGCCGGCCTAGGAGGCATCCTGGGCGGCATCATCCTCAACAGTCTTTCCCAGATGATCGGTGTAACGTCCTGGATTATCGCACTTCCGGCGTTCCTGCTGGGTGGTGCGGCCCTGGTTTACGCCATGGGCCTGAAACGCCAGGAATGGGTGGCACTGCGTCACAGCCTGTCGGGCTTTGCGGATAACTTCGGCCGGCGCGACGGCGCTGACGAACCGCACGATTCCCTGGAAACCGCCGTCAGCCGCCCGAAAGCGCCCCGGCGCAAAGCCCAACGCAGCAAGGAGCGGATCGAACCGAGCCTGGGCGAAGAGAGCAGGCCCCTGTCCAAGGCGGTCGTGGAGACCGAAGACGACCTCAACTTCGTCGCCCCGCGCAAAGCCCGCCCCAAACCCGGCAAACGCGCACAGGAAGCGCAGCAACCCAAGCTCTTCAGCAGCCACGGAGAATACGAGCTCCCGCCCCTCACCCTTCTGGCGCTGCCCCCGGCCTCGGCCCAGGACGCGATCCAGACCCGCGACGCCCTTAAGAAGAACGCCGCGATGCTCGAGACGGTGCTGCAGGACTTCGGCGTGCGCGGCGAAATCGTCAAGGTCCGCCCCGGACCCGTGGTCACCCGCTACGAGTTGGAGCCGGCACCGGGCACCAAGACCAGCCGGGTCGTGGGCCTGGCAGACGACATCGCCCGCTCCATGAGCGCGATCTCGGTGCGCGTCGCGGTCGTGCCCGGCTCCAGCGTTATCGGCATCGAGCTGCCGAACGCCCTGCGCGAGACCGTCTATCTGCGCGAGTTGCTGGGCTCGGACGTCTTTGATCGCGCCGGCGGAAAGCTGCCGATGATTTTGGGCAAGGATATCGGCGGACACCCGACCATCGCCGATCTGGGGCGGATGCCGCATCTGCTCATGGCGGGCACCACCGGATCCGGTAAGTCCGTCGCCGTGAACTCCATGATTCTCTCGCTGCTGTTCCGCTTCACGCCGGATCAGTGCAAATTCATCATGATCGACCCCAAGATGCTGGAGCTCTCGGTCTACGACGACATTCCGCATCTGCTGGCCCCCGTGGTCACCGAGCCGAAAAAGGCCGTGGTGGCGCTCAAATGGACCGTTCGAGAGATGGAGGAGCGCTACCGGAATATGTCGCGCCTCGGCGTGCGGAACATTGACGGCTACAACAGCCGGATGGAGGAAGCCAAAAAGAAGGGTGAGATCCTGACCCGTAAGGTCCAGACCGGCTTCGACCCGGACACCGGGCAGCCGATCCACGAAGAACAGCCTTTCGAGACCGAGCCCCTGCCCTTCATCGTGGTCGTGGTCGACGAGATGGCCGATCTGATGCTGGTCGCGGGCAAGGACATCGAGGGCGCCGTCCAACGCCTGGCCCAGATGGCGCGCGCGGCCGGTATCCACTTGATCATGGCGACCCAGCGGCCCTCCGTAGACGTCATCACAGGCACCATCAAAGCGAACTTCCCGACCCGGATCAGTTTCCATGTGACCTCGAAAATCGACAGCCGGACCATTCTGGGCGAACAGGGCGCGGAACAGTTGCTGGGCCAGGGCGACATGCTCTATATGGGCCAGGGCGGCAGAATTGCGCGTGTTCACGGTCCGCTTGTGACTGATCAGGAAGTCGAAGATGTCGTTGCCTGCTTGAAACGGCAGGGGCAGCCTTCCTACATCGAGTCTGTGACCGAGGATGAAGAGCCCTCGTTTGACGGTATGGATAGCCCCGGTGGCGGCAACAGCGGCGATGAGCTTTATGATCAGGCCATCGCCATTGTCGCCCAGCATCGCAAGGCCTCAACGAGCTTTATCCAGCGCCAACTGCAGATCGGCTATAACCGGGCGGCGCGGATTATTGAAAAGATGGAAGCGGAAGGCGTCGTCAGCCCGGCCAATCACGTTGGAAAACGCGAAGTTCTCGCCCCCGGCGGACACGACGATTAAAGAATGAAGACTTGGCTCAAAGCTGCGGTGGTCTCCGGCCTGACCGCATCGGCCACCGCTGTCGGATTGCCGGCAATGGCCCAAAACGCTGCTGAAGAAGCACCAGAGGCGGCCAACGAACTCGCGCGCCCGCCTGGATTGGAACCAGCGATCAACTGGACCGGCCCACGAAAGCTCAGCAACGGCGAGCCACCCCTCCAGACCACCGCGCTCTCCCCGGACGACAGCGCTGCCGTAGCGCGGGTTGAGCGCTACCTGAATACCCTGACCTCTGTGCACGCACGCTTCATCCAGGTATCCACCAACGGTTCTTTCGCCGAGGGTGAGGTTCATATCCAGCGGCCCGGAAAGATGCGCTTTCAGTACGACGATCCGCATCCTGCGCTCCTGATCGCCAACGGCCTGACCCTGCTGTACTACGACCGCGAACTGAAACAGGCCACCTTCCTGCCGCTGTGGGAAACGCCGCTTTGGTTCCTGATCCGTGAAAAGGTGGAGCTGACCGACGACATCGAGATTGTCGACGTCGTCCAGGATGCCGGTGTGCTCTCCATGGTTCTTGAGGATTCCTCCAATGGCGACGTGGGCCGCATCACCCTGACCTTCAGCGACAAGCCGCTGCGCCTGCACAAGTGGGAAGTGGTGGACGCCCAGGGGATCGCCACGCAGGTTTCGCTCTTTAACGCCCAATACGATGTCCCGATCGAGAAATCGATCTTCGAATACGATGATCTGGAGATCGATACCCCAGGATTGGGAAATAACCGCTGACGGGAATGCTTACGGGGAAATCCGGTTTTCCGCCGCCGGCGAACGGCGCCGGCTGGTAAAGGGCCGGGTCAGCAGGTGAAAGAACCTTCGCTCTTCCGTCCGTTCAACACCGATCGGCATATCGGGCCAACGCTCGGTTTTCGAACTCGATCCGAAGAGCCGGTCCCAGAAGCTGAAGATCGTGCCGTAGTTGGAGTCCGTATCGCGCCGGATCGCGTGATGATGCACCCAATGGATCGAGGGAGTGATGATCACGCGTGAGAGCAGGCGTTCTGTCTTTGCGCCGAGTTTCAGGTTCGAATGCTGAAAGAGCGCACAGAGAAGCACCAGAATCTCGAAGACGATGACAGAGAAAAAGGGAATTCCGAGCAAAAGGATGACACCGGCCCGGGCCGCAGCGGAGAGAAGAACCTCACCGAAATGAAAGCGAAGGGCGGTCGAGGTATCCAGAAAGCGGTCGAGGTGATGCACTTCGTGGAAACGCCAGAGGAACTGGACTTCGTGATTGGCCCGGTGCCACCAGTAGATCAGGCAGTCCAGGATGATCAGATCGATGATCAGGCCGGTCAGCCCCGACCACCAGTCGGGCCGCCAGTCCAGCGCATGAGTCGAGGCCCAGAGCGTCAGCGGAATCACAATCAGGGGCGCCAAACCGACATTCGCCAACCAGAGGCTGAGATTGCGTCCGACCCGCTGCCACGCGCCCAAGGGACGTTCACCTGCGGGCATCGCCGGTTCAGGCCGCTCCCGCGCCGCCGGTTTCCAGCGTTCGGCCAGGAAAAACAGCGCGAACCACGCCAGAACGACAGCGGCTTTCCACTCGAGAATGGATGATTCCAGGGCTTCCATGTCCTTTAGGTATTCTTCTCGCCCCTCTCCCGCAAGGACAGCCGTCGAAATTCGACTTCACGCTTGTTTGATCCTCCAGCGTGCGGCCCGCAGTCTACAGTCTGGCGCCCAGCCCCTTGCCATCACAGGCCGAAACGCTAAGCTTCCTTCCATGACACAAAATTCTTATGCGCCGCTTATCGGCGTCCCCGCCTGCGTGCGCGAGTACGACGGCAAGAGCTTTCATACGGTCGGCGACAAGTATGTCCGGGCGATTTCACTGGCAACCGGCGGCCTGCCGGTCATGTTGCCCTCGCTGGGCGAGCTGATCGACATTCCCCAGGCCGTGGCGCGCCTGGACGGCCTGCTGGTCACCGGCAGCCCCTCCAACGTCCATCCGGATCACTACGGGGTCACACCGACACCCGAGGCCGAGCCCCATGACATCGCGCGCGACGCCACGACCCTGCCGCTGATCCGAGAGGCGGTACGCCAGGGTCTGCCGCTTTTCGCCATCTGCCGCGGCATGCAGGAGCTCAACGTGGCCTTCGGCGGGACGCTGCATGCCCGCGTCCACGAGATGCCGGAGAAGTTCGATCACCGCCAGCCCCGGCACGACGATCCGGACGTCCAGTACGGTCCCCGGCATCCGGCCCATCTGGTGAAAGGCGGTCTGCTCGAGAGCCTGCTCGGAGAATCCGAAATCACCATCAACTCCCTGCATTGGCAGGCCGTTGATCGCCTAGGCGAAGGCCTCAGCCTCGAAGCCCTGGCCCATGACGACACCGTCGAGGCCATCAAGGTTGATGGCGCCAGGGATTTTGCGCTGGGTGTGCAGTGGCACCCCGAATACAAGGTCATGGAAAATCCGCAGTCCGTGAAGCTTTTCGAGGCCTTCGGCAAAGCAGCCCGGGCCCGGGCACTGGCCCGCGCCGCAGGGTCCCTCCGGGCCTTGTCTGCCTGAGCTATTGCAGTCCAGGGCCTGACCTCTCGAGAGTTGGGCCGCCAGCGCGTTGGAAAAGGCAACGATGGGAAAGCGGGGTCGCAGGAGTGCGCCGGAAATCTGGTGGAACGCGGTGCAAACAGCCTGGGCGAGAGAGCGTGATAGATATTTTCTATTAAGCCTGAAGCAGGATTTCTCATCCTTTCGGCGCGCAGAAACGGCGTCCGCCATCAAGTCTATGAAAAAAAATGGGAATTCATATTCTTCGGGGCCGCGGTGGACGGCAATGTAGGTCTCAGGTGCCCTGAAAGTGCCCTGGTTTCCGATCGAAATCGGCAGATTCCGCCTGCTCTGCATCCTGTGCGGGGCGGTTTTGCACAGGACGCATAGCAAGAGACGATTGTAAGTTCAGAAATGTGACCTATCTATTAATCTAAGACCGCAGCCAATATGGCACGCGGCCAGAATGGAAAGAGATAGCTCCCCCCTATCGTCTTTCTAATCTCTGCGAAGAACTGGAACGCCCGGCTCTCCCCCCGACCGGGCGTTCCTTTATTTTTTCAATAACTTACTTCCCCCGGTACTTGCTTCTGCGGCTTTTGGCGCAGTTGGATTCTTCGAGAGTCGGCAGGTTACTTCCCCACACCACCCCTGACCCGGCGAGGACTTAACACTTTAACCTGTCGCTGGACCGGATCTCGTTCTGACGGAAGCACAGCTTGCGGGGCCGCATACGCTTAATTCGTTCCAATCCTGCCGACTTTCCTCTAGCTTCGGGTTCAAGCTGTCTCATGGCTGAATCCATTCCGGTACAGAAACAACAACCTGCGGAGGAATCGCTCCGCGAGGATTTTCGTTCCGGAAAGGAAACAAAATCACTGTCCCTCAAGACTCGGGAGTATGCATGTCCGTCCGATTGATCACCTGGAATGTTAACTCGCTCCGCCAGCGGTTGGAGCATCTGGCGCGCATCACCGAAGAACAGTCTCCCCAGGTTGTCTGTCTGCAGGAGACCAAGGTCCAGAACGGCGATTTTCCTGTCGAAGCCATAAAATCCATGGGTTACGAGCACCTGAGCATCCATGGGCAGAAGAGCTACAACGGCGTCGCGATCCTCTCCCGCCTGCCCTTCGAGGTCGAGGACCGCCGGGTCTGGTGCGAAAAGGACGACTGCCGCCACCTGAGCGTCACCGTCGCCGGCGGGCTGGAGATTCACAACTTTTACGTTCCCTCAGGCGGAAATGTTCCGGATCCGGAACAGAATGACAAGTTTGCCCATAAGCTTCAGTTTCTGACCGAGATGGCGGCCTGGGCCAAAAGCGACAAAGTCGCGCAGCGCAAAGCGGTGCTGGTCGGCGATATGAACGTCGCGCCTTTCGAGCAGGATGTATGGAATCACAAACGCCTCGTGAAGTCCGTTGGCCACACGCCGGTCGAGACCGAACATATGCTTGCGCTCCATGCAGCGGGGGATTTCGTCGATGTCGGTCGGCATTTCGTTCCGCTTCCGGAACCTTTATATAGCTGGTGGGGATACCGCTTCAAGGAAGCCTTCGCGCGCGATTACGGCTGGCGCCTGGATCACGTCCTGGCCTCGCCGGCTCTCGCGCCCTCGATCTCGGCCATGCAGATCCTGCGAGACAGCCGGTCCTGGGAAAAGCCATCGGATCACGTTCCGATCATGGTGGACATCGACTGACCGAGCGGCCAGATCTCAATATCAGACCTCAATACCAGATCTACATGTAGGTCACAAAGTCCCGCCTGCGCGGTACATGTAGTAGCGGCCCGGCCTTACACCCTCGGGAAGCGCTAGGGCTTCGGCACCTGAAAAGGCGGTTTCCTGATCCGAGATAATGATCCCGCCCGGACAAAGAAGATCCGGCACGAAACCTGCGATGTAACGTCCGATCTCGGCGTTGCGGGCCTGGTCGCCGGTGCCGATATCCGAGTGGATCAGCCGGACCTGTCCCCGGAAGCGCTCGACCGCCCTGGGCAGGGTCTCGGAAAGATCGCCCAGAAAGAGATGTTCATCGTCGGGGATGCAGTCCGGATGGGCCGCAACCTTACGCTCAAAAACGAAGATCTCGCAGTTGGAGCAAATCTCCCGGATGTGATCGTAGGTCCGGCCGTTGCCGAGGCCCAGTTCCAGCACCGGCCCCTCAAGATCACGCACAAGGTCGACACCCTGCTGCAGGCAGGCCCGCTGCGCCTGCAGGCGCCGGATGACACTGTCTAAGCGACTCATTTGGATTCCTGTTGTTCCGAAGGTGATCGCGCGACGCCCAACCGGCAAAGACCGCGAACCAACTCTATTTCGTTCAATGTGAAGATATTCGCTTGCTTCTAAGCATTCCCGGCGCGCGCAGCCATCAGCTGTGCCGTTGTGGCTTCAAGGCGGTGCGCCAGCACACGCATGACCTCGACGCCCATCTCCGGGAAATCCGTCACCATGCGGAAAAAGAGATCCTTTGTAACCTTCAGGGTTACCAGATCACTCTCCGCAATTACCGTCGCGGTCCGGGGCACATCGCAGAGAATCGCGATTTCGCCAATAATATCATTGCGTTCCATGGTCGCGACCGTCAACGGACCTTCCGGCGTGTCGACTTCAACATTCGCCTTCCCATCGATCAGGATAAAGGCCGAGTCGCCGGGGTCGCCCTGGCTACAGAGTACTTGTCCGGGTTTGAACATCATCCTTTCACTGGCAAAAGCCATCAGTTTCAGCTTCGCCGGCTCCACATTGGCGAAAAGCGGAATATTCCGAAGGATTTCAACTTCCTGCTCGATGCTCATCTTAGCGTTCCTATGTTTCGGCTGGACCGGATCATGTTTCGTTTGAGAATCCACAATTCTGAATTCTCAAACGAAACATGTGAATCCGGTCCACTTCATTAAGTTAGAGCAGATTCACAAGGACGAAAGATCGCCGTCGGCAATTCTATCTGAACTTGATCTGCTCTAGTGCCTCACCCTTTACGAGATAGTTATCGTTCCCGCGTTCCACCAATCACGACTTTGCGTTTCCCGCGCGCAGCTCTTCGCGCGCCGTCCCCCTACTCGGCCGCCAGCAGCGCGCTCAAGGCCGAGCCCGGCTGGGTCAGCTCGGCGAAACTGCCCTGTTCCGCCACCCGGCCGGCGCGCATGACCAGCACGTGATCAAAGAGTTCCGCGGACCTGGGGTGCTGCAGCGTCCAGAGGACGCCTTTCCCCCGTCGCTGATGCAGCACGGTCTCCAGCAGTTTTGTCTGGGTTGAGCTATCCATCCCGGCCGCCGCCTCGTTCACGATCAGGACATCCGGTTGCTTCAGGAGGCAGCGCGCGAACCCGAGCTTCTGGCGCTGAACGATGGAAAGCCGCGAGCCGGCAATGCCGACATTGAAGTCCAGGCCCGCCTCGATCACGCGCTGGCGCAACCCCAGCTCCTCCAGCAGTTCGGACATGACCCGGCCAATGGTCTCAGCGGCCTGTGCCTGACCATAAACCAGGCGTCCGAACAGGATATTGTCCTGGATCGACGCAGCCGCATTATAGGACTCCGGCCGATAGAAAGCCACCGCGCCCGGATCCTGATCCAACAAGAGCTCGGAGAAGCGCTGACGCCCCTCGACAAGCTTCCTCTCGACCTCCGGATCGATCAAGCCGAGACGATGCCGCTCCTCGATGTACTTAAAGGGCAGGTTCAGCAGAAGACCCTGCTCCGTCTCGTTCAGCGCGGCACGGCCCGACTTCTCGCCCCGTGCGATCAGGGCCGTAAATTCCGGCAGGTCGTCGGCCTCGATGAAACTGAACTGTTCGAAGAAGGGGTGGCCCGAAGGCAGATCCGCGAAGATTTCGACCATGGTCTTTGCGATGCTGTAGCCCATATCCAGCAGGACGTCGGTCAGGCCCTTCTCCTTCAAAACCTGCAGCATCAGGGGATTCTGGGCGAGCGCGTCTGTCGCGTAGATCGGATTGGTGGGCGTCCCGAACAGCAGGTTTTCCGCCAGGGTGGCGTTTCGGTTGTAGGCACCGGGATCGAACCGCACCACCAGATCCTCCGCATCCTCGGACGCAAGCCGGTCCGAGAGCGCGGAGCGCGCCAGCAGAATGCCTTGCGCCACTTCAGGGTGGGCATCGGCATCGATCGTGCCGCTCAGCCCAAGCCGGTAGATGTCGTCTTCAAGGCCGACGTCCTTGAGAATCTGTATCATCCGGACGTTGATTTCATCCGGCCCGGAAGCGCCCGCGGCCGCGTACTCGACCCAGTCCGCCTCGTAGTCCAGATCCGAGTTGCCGGCCCGCAGGGCCTCTGCCACATGCGCCGCCCGCTGCGTCTTGCCCTCGCTATCATATTCCGCCTCCCGCAGAGGCCTGTGCTTCAGGCCGAAAAGCAGATTGTCGCGGACCGAGACCGGGAAGAAGTAGGTATTGGGCCCGATATAGGAAAGCCGGCGGCCGGTCACGGCCGAAGGCAGATCGTGAAGGTTTCTGCCGCCGATCTTCACGCCGCCCGAGGTCGGTGGGATCAAACCGGACAGCATCATGCTCAAGTGATCCTTGCCGCTGCCGCTGGGGCCGACAATCGCCACGTGATCCCCGACATCGCAATCAAAGCTGACGCCCTCGACCAGTTTAGTGTTGTTGTCGTCTTCCAGGGTCAGGGAATTGACCTCGATCTTACCGGCAAGCGTGGGTCCGCTGTCCTGCCCCGGATCCTGCAGTTCCGGTGCGATAATCATGGGCGGCTGGAACTGGTCGATGACCTGATCGTATTTGATCTGGACGTCGTTGCGGCGCTGATCCCAGTCGATCAGTTCCTTGATCGGGCCCGGCAGGTCCTTGTAGGCCGCGATCACGGCGACCAATGCACCGACATCCAGGCGGCCGCTGATCACCAGGACACCGCCGGCGGAATAGAAGATGAAAGGCGTGAACTGAGAAAGCAGGTTGTTCAGGAACTTAACGAAGAACTTGCGTTGAAAAATCTCAAAACGAATGTCGTAGATCTCGCCCAGACGCTTGGTCATGTCGGCGCGTTCATAGTTTGTCGTGTCGTGCGCCTGGATTTCGACCGCGCCGTCGACAATCTCCGCGACCCGGCCCGCGAGCTTGCGCGCCGTCAGCTGGCGCTGCCGTCCCAAGTCGAGAATCCGCCGGCGCAGTTTCGGAATCAGAATCGCCTGAAACAACACGATTGCCGCGGCCACCAGACCGAGCCAGAGATTCTGAACCATGATGAAGAGCATGGCGGTCAGCGCCTGCCCTCCCAGAAACGCGGGCGTCACGAAGGCGTCGCCGATAAATCCGCCCAGCGGCTCGACCTCGTCCTTGATCATGGTAGCCACTTCGGCCTGCTTCATGCGCCGGATAAAGGGGATCGGAAAGCGCAGAACCCGGTCGGTCAGCTCGAACCGCAGGCGCCGCAGCATGCGCTCGCCAAGCTGTCCCTTGAAGGTATTGACGAAAAACTTGAAGCCGCCGTTGACCATGACGAGGCTCAGGAACACGACACAGAGCGCCAGCAGATAGGCATAGGGATTGAGCAGGAAACCCTCGAACAGACCGTCCTCACCCCCCAGACCAAAGATCGAGTCGATCGAGAAAAGCGAGCGTTGCTGTTCTTCCGGCGCCTGGCCGATCAGGTCATAGCCATCGATGATGCCCTGATTGACGATCTGCTTGGGAAGATTGAGCGATAAAAAGTAAAACGGCAGGGATATCGCCACCAACAGGAGGATACCCACCTGCTCGCGCCGGCTGTGATGCCAGATGTATTTGAAAAGATTGCGTTCCATGCAGTGGAATCGACGACTTTCGGCTGTGGATTGATGTCCCCGGTGTCTGGACCTTAAACGATGACCTGATGGCGGTAAACACTGCGCAGGCTGCGATTTTCGCAACGCGGCAATCCGGCCACGGCATCATGCTCATCAACAGAATCCGGTCATGGAGGCTTTTTGACGCTTCAATATTGTGCAATGCTTCATGCTTGTGTCTGGCGGTTTGACACCCACATGATGAGACGTCAGAGTGCGCATAGCTGGCAGTACACCTTGTCGGCGGGGGAACGAGAGAAGACTTGATGACCCAAGGCCCGCGCGACACGCGCGTTCTGATCTACAGCCACGACAGCTTTGGGCTCGGACATCTGAGACGCTGCCGTGAAATCGCCCACACCCTGGCAAAGGCCGAAGACAACCTCTCGGTCCTGATCCTTTCCGGCTCGCCGATCATTGGCAATTACGGCTTCTCGTCGCGCGTGGATTTCGTCCGGATTCCCGGCGTGATCAAGCTGCGCGACGGCGACTACACCTCCTTGAGCCTGCGGATCGATATCAGCGACACCCTGGCGATCCGCTCCTCGATCATCGAACATACCGCCAAGGTCTACGATCCGGATATCTTCATCGTCGACAAGGAACCGCTCGGCCTGCGCGGCGAGGTCAAATCGACCCTCGAGATGCTGAAAGCGCGCGGCACGCCCTGCGTTCTGGGGCTGCGCGATGTCATGGACGAGCCGGATCTGCTGGCGCCGGAATGGGAGCGCAAGGGCGTGGAACCGGCGCTGCGCAACTATTACGACGACATCTGGATCTACGGCCTGCCGCAAATCTGTGATCCGCTGGAAGGCATTGACCTGCCGCCCTCCGTGCACCGCAAGGTCACCTACACGGGCTATTTGCGCCGCAGCACGACCGAGGACGCCCCGCAGCCCAGGCTGGAAAAGATCAGAGATCCCTTCCTGCTGGTCACCGTGGGCGGCGGCGGCGATGGAGAAGCCATCATCGACTGGGTGTTGCGCGCCTATGAAACTGATCGCGATCTGCCGCATCCGGCTCTGATCGTTCTGGGGCCCTTCATGGGCTCCGAGCTTCAAAGCGAGTTCATTAAGCGGGTCAACCGGCTGGATAATGTGGAAGCCATCACCTTCGACGCGCAGTTGGAGGCCTTCGTGAAGCGCGCGGTGGCCGTGGTGGGCATGGGCGGATACAACACGTTCTGCGAAATCCTCTCCTTCGATAAGCGGGCGTTGATCGTTCCGCGTACGGAACCACGCCTGGAACAGTTCATCCGGGCGTCCCGGGCGCAGGATCTCGGCTTGCTGACCATGCTGACCGACGATGGCGAGCGCAATCCGGCCACCATGGCGACCGCCCTGCGCAACCTGCCGCAACAGCGCCTGCCCTCGGAAACCGTGGTGCCCGGCCTGCTGGACGGCCGGCGCAACGTGGTCAAATTGACCAATCAGTGGGTATCACGCCGCCAGAGGGGCCTCGCGGCGCTCGAGGACGCCCGCGACGACGTCATGATGCCCGGCGGCTCGTAACGGCGCGCGCAGCTCTGAGACCAAACCACGCCGCTACGGGATCCATCTCTCAATTGCGCTCCGGAGTCATGAGCCAATACAAAGCCTACATCATCTGTACGACACCTCGCAGCGGCAGCACCCTCTTGTGCAGGCTTCTGTCAGCAACGGCTGTGGCCGGGAAGCCTGAATCCTACTTTCATCTGCCCTCCGTGGCGTCCTGGACAGAGCGTTTGAATTTGCCGCTCCAACAGATTGAAGACGATGAGGATCTGCTGCGCGCGGCGCTGACGGCCATCCACAAGCTGGGAACGGGAAGCACCAATACCTTTGGCCTGCGTCTGATGCGGATGAGTTTTGGCTTTCTCATGCAGAAACTGGATAGCCTTTACCCTGGATTACCAAGCGACAGAGCAAGGTTTGAAGCTGTATTCGGCCGGACCCTCTTTATTCACCTGACCCGCGGCGACAAGGTCGCGCAGGCGGTTTCACGGACCAAGGCGGAACAGACCGGCCTGTGGCATATGGCCGCCGACGGATCGGAATTGGAACGGCTGGCGCCGCCGCAACCGCCCAGATACGACCCGGATCAGATTACGCATCACATCAAGGAATTGACAGAATATGATGCCGCCTGGACCGAGTGGTTTGACCAGGAAGACATTGATCCGGTTCGGATAAAATACGAGGAACTCTCCGCGTTTCCCTCTGCGGCCGTCGCCGGGATCCTGGACAGACTTGGGTTGGACAGCGCGCCGGCAAAGGGTCTGGTGCCCGAAGTCGCCAAGCTCGCCGACGAAACCAGCCGGTTTTGGGTTGAGCGATACAAAGCAGAAGAGCTTGCGGGTTCGTGTTTTGACAGAATTTAGGGGCCTCGCGTACTCTCGCCGCGCCTGCAAGATCTGCTTCCCTGCCCGCGCAGTCCGCACCCTCTCAAAACACGATCCGGACCCTCGTCATATATGAATTCCCGCCCCAGCATTGCCGTCATTCTCAAAGGCTATCCGCGGCTTTCGGAGACCTTCATCGCGCAGGAGCTGCATGCGCTCGAACAGCGCGGCCTGCATTTGCATTTCTTTTCGCTCCGCCATCCGACGGACAGCTCAGTGCATCCGGTTCATCGGGAAATCAAGGCGCCGGTGACCTATCTGCCGGAGTACCTGCATAATGAACCCGCCCGGGTCTGGCGCGCGTGGCGGGCGGCGGCGAAGCTGCCGGGTTATAAAAAGGCCCGCGCGGCCTTTCTGCGCGACTTGGTCCGCGATCTGACCCCCAACCGTATCAGGCGCTTCGGGCAGGCCTGCGTTCTGGCGAGCGAACTGCCGGGCGGGATCACCCAGCTCTACGCCCATTTCCTCCACACGCCGGCCTCAGTGACGCGCTACGCGGCGCTGATGACCGGTCTGCCCTGGTCCGCCTCCGCCCATGCCAAGGACATCTGGACCACGCCGGAGTGGGAAAAGCGCGAGAAGCTCGCGGAACTGGCGTGGCTGGTCACCTGCACGGAAGTGGGCCGGGATCACCTCGCCGGCCTCGCGCCACAGCCGGACAAGGTCGGTCTGGTCTACCATGGCCTGGATTTTGAGCGCTTTACGTCCAATGGCGGCGACACGCCTTGCGACACACCCCTTTCCAACCGCGATGGTAGCGCCGCCGCGGACCCCGTCGTTCTGCTCTCCGTCGGGCGGGCCGTGGAAAAGAAAGGCTATGATGATCTGCTGAACGCGCTGACCCGGCTGCCCAAGGATCTGCAATGGCGTCTGGTGCATATCGGCGGCGGGAAACTGAAGGAAAAGTTGAGGGCCCTGGGTCAGCAGCTCGGCATCGATGATAGGATAGAATGGCTTGGCGCACAGCCCCAGGAGGTCGTTCTGGAACACTACCGAAAGGCTGATCTCTTCGTCTTGGCCAGCCGGATTGGTAAGGACGGCGACCGGGATGGCTTGCCCAATGTGCTGATGGAAGCGCAGAGTCAGGCCATCGCCTGCGTTTCGACGGCGGTTTCCGCGATTCCGGAGCTGATCCGCAACGGAGAGACAGGACTTCTCGTCGCGCCTGAGAATCCCCCGGAACTGGCGGCAGCGCTTCAGGGCCTGATCACTGACCCGGCCCGGCGGGCACAGCTCGCAAATGCCGGCTGTCAGAGAGTCAGGCGTGAGTTCACCATGGGTAGAGGCATCGACGCGCTGGTGTCCCGTTTCGGCCGAACCTGATGCTTGGGCAAAGCTGATGCGCCTCGCCTTCTACGCGCCCATGAAACCGCCCGATCATCCGGTGCCCTCCGGTGACCGGCACATGGCACGGCTGTTTCTGAAAGCCTTCGAGCAGGCCGGGCATCAAGTCGAACTCGCCTGTCGTCTGCGCAGCCGCGACCCCAAAGGCGATCCGCAGCGCCAGAAGCGGCTGAAACAGCTGGGGGAGAGCCTCGCCAACCGCCTGCTGCGGCGCTACCGGGCAAGACCCCCTGCCGAACGGCCGCAGGCCTGGTTCACCTATCATCTCTACTACAAGGCACCGGACTGGGTGGGACCTAAAGTGGCCGCAGAGCTCGGCATCCCCTACCTGGTCGCCGAGGCATCCGTAGCCTACAAACGCGCGGGCGGGCCCTGGGATGCGGGCCACTGCGCGACACTGGCCGCTTTGGACCAATGCGCCGCCGTGGTGACGGTCAATCCCCACGATGCCGCCTGCCTGCCAGCGGGTACCCGGCTGGAGACGATCAAACCCTTCCTGGACACCCGCCGGTTTCAGTCGGCGGCGCTCAAACCCGAACAGGCCCGATCTCTACTGGCAAAGGCGCATGACCTGGACCCCGATCAGCCCTGGCTGCTCGCCGTCGCCATGATGCGCCGGGGCGACAAACTGGCCTCCTACCGGGTCCTGGCCGACGCCCTGACGCCCTTGCAGGACCGCCCCTGGCAGATCCTGATCGTCGGCGACGGACCGGCGCGAGCGGAGGTCCAGGCCGCCTTTTCGACGATCGCCCCCGAGCGCCTGCGTTTGCTGGGCGAATGCGCGCCGGCAGCCTTGCAGGAGATCTACGCCGCCGGCGATCTTTTCGTCTGGCCCGCGGTCAACGAAGCCTACGGCATGGCCCTCCTGGAAGCACAAGCCGCCGGCCTGCCGGTCATAGCTGCCCGCACCGGCGGCGTGCCGGCCATCGTCGAACACGGCACCACCGGCCTTCTCACGCCGCCCGAAGATGCCGGATCCATCGGCGCCGCGGTCGCCGCCCTGCTCGCGCGGCCGGAACAACGGCGCGAGATGGCCAGGGCCGCCATTGAAAAGACCGCCCGCGAACACGACCTCTCCAGCGTATCCCGCCAGCTTGATGCCATCCTGCGGCGCGCCCAGAAAGCCAAAGAGAGCCTCCACTTGAGTCCAGCCGCCGTGAGCCCAGCCGCCGTGAGCCCGGCCACCATGAGTCAGGCGCGCCGCACCGATGTTCTCTTCTATGTCCAGCATCTGCTGGGGATCGGCCACCAAAAGCGCGCCGCGACCCTGGCCCGGGCCATGGAACGCCAAGGCCTGAAGGTCACCTTCGTTTCCGGGGGCATGCCCGTACCGGGGCTGAACACGGGGTCTGTGAACTTCGTTCAACTCCCGCCCCTGCGCGCCGAAGACATACACTTCCGGCGTCTGGTCAACGAGCAGGGCCTGGAAGCCGACGAGGCCTTCAAATCCGCCCGGCGCGATCAATTGCTCGCACTCTACGAAGCCGAGCGGCCGCGCGCCCTGCTGATCGAGATGTTCCCCTTCGGCCGCCGGCAGATGCGCTTCGAGCTCCGGCCCCTTCTGGAAGCGGCCCGCACGGCCTCCCCGCGTCCCCTGATCCTCTCCTCAGTGCGCGACATTCTGGTCGAGCCCCCGAAACCGGAGCGCATCGCCGAGATGATCGACTGGATCGAGCGCGTGTTCGACCATGCCCTGGTGCACGGCGATCCCAATCTGATTCCCTTCGACAAGACCTTTCCGCCCCTCAAGGAGATCGCGGATCAAGTTGTCTATACAGGTTATGTGGTTGACGAATCAGTCGATCAACCGCCTCATCCCCAGGACGGGCGCGATGAAATCCTGGTGTCGACCGGTGGCGGCGCGGTCAGCGAAGCCCTGGTCGCCGCCGCCCTGGCAGCGAGTAGGGAACTGCCCGAGAGCCTGGCCCAACTGCGCGGCCTCCGTTGGCGTATTCTGATCGGCCACAGCCTGCCCGAAATGCAGTTCCAGGCCTTTCAGGCGCAGGCGCCCTCCCACGTCACGGTCGAGCGGGCCCGGCCGGACTTCACGTCCCTGCTGCCCAACTGCCGCCTCTCCATCAGCCAGGGCGGCTACAACACCGTGATGGAGGTGCTGCGCGCTGGTTGTCCCCGGGTCATTGTGCCCTATTCGGGCGGTCTGGAGACCGAGCAGACCCTGCGGGCGCGGCTTCTGGCCGAGCGCGGTGCGCTGACCCTGCTGGAGGAACAGAATCTGACTGCGGAGAGCCTGCTGCAAGCCGTGGGCGCTGAGTTCGCGCGCAGCGGTGCCGCGAAGCTGAACCTGGATACCGATGGCGCGCTCAACACGGCGACCCGCATTCAGGCGCTCCTGACCCGCCATGAGGGAGACCGGGCATGACCCTGCTCTACATTCTCAGGCATGGTGTGACGCCCTGGAACCAGGAGAAGCGCATTCAGGGCCGGAGCGACATCGGCCTCGCCGACGAGGCCCGCACGGAAATCCCGTCCTGGACCCTGCCTGCGGGCGCGCGCTCCGCACTTTGGCTGAGCAGCCCTCTGATCCGGGCCCGCGACACCGCTTCAATTCTGGGGCACCCGGACGCGCAGATCGAGGCGCGGCTGCAGGAAATGCACTGGGGCGCGTGGGAAGGCCAGCGCCTCGCCGACCTGCGCCGGGATCTTGGCACGGAGATGACCGAGAACGAAGCGCGAGGTCTGGATTTGCAGCCGCCGGGCGGCGAGAGTCCGCGCGATGTTCAGATCCGGCTGCAGCCCCTGCTCACCAGCCTGGCCGAACAGAACGAAACCGTGACAGCCGTGAGCCATAAAGGCGTCATCCGCGCCCTCTATGCGCTCGCCAGCGGATGGGATATGACCGGAAAACCGCCGCTCAAACTGCGAAATGACTGCTGCCACGCCTTTCGGCTGTCTCGGGACGGCAGGCCCGCGCTAGAAGAGCTCAACATTTCCATGCTCGCCAGGTAACCCCAAGATGTCCGCAGCCAAGAAGCCATCAAAACGCGCCGACGTTCTCTTCTACGTCCAGCATTTGCTGGGGATCGGGCATCTGCGCCGGGCCAGCGTCCTGGCGCGCGCCATGGACCGGGCCGGCCTGCGGGTGGTCTTCGTGTCAGGCGGCATGCCGGTGCCAGGCACCGATGTCGGCGCCTGCGAGTTTGTCCAGCTGCCGCCCCTGCGCACCCTCGATGAGAGCTTCAGCGCCCTGGTCGATGCAGAGGGCCGGGAACTTGACGACGCGGGCAAGACCGCGCGCCGCGATCTGCTGCTCGGCCTACTGGAAAAGCACAAGCCGGGCGTGATCCTCTTCGAAATGTTCCCTTTCGGGCGGCGGCAGATGCGCTTCGAGCTCTTGCCCCTGCTCGACGCGGCTAAAGCCTCTGCGCATCCACCGCAGGTCTTCTGCTCCCTGCGCGATATCCTGACCACCCATAAGAAACCCGGCAAAACCGAGTGGATTGTTTCGGCTGTGGAACGTTATTTCGACCAGGTCCTGGTCCACGGCGACCCGGCCTTCGTCACCATGGAGCAGTCCTTTCCCGCCACGGAGACCTTCGGTGACAAGATCCGCTACACCGGCTACGTGGTCGAGACGGCCCATTTACCGGCAAAGGCGGAACCGCGCCACGACGGCGAGGTCCTGGTGTCCGCGGGTGGCGGCGCCGTCGCCGCACCCCTGATCGAGGCCGCAATCGCGGCTCGCCCGCTAACCTCTCTGCGCGATGTCCCCTGGCGGTTGCTTGCAGGCCATAATCTGCCTGAAGACCGCTTCCGCGCCCTGCAGGCGCTTTGCGGCGAGGGCATCGTCCTGGAGCGGGCCCGCGCCGACTTCACCGAACTGCTGGCGCGAGCGCGGCTCTCCATCAGCCAGGCGGGTTACAACACGGTCATGGATATCCTGGCCACGGAGGTGCCGGCGGTGCTGGTACCCTTCGCGGCCACCCAGCAAACCGAACAAACCCTGCGGGCCGAGCTCCTGGCCGAGCGCGGCGCGGCGGTGCTGCTGCCGGAAGAGCGCCTGGACGCCCAAACGCTCGCCAGGTCCGTCGAGGAGGCCCTGACCCCCGCGCGGCAAGCTCATCTCTTCGACAAGCTGGATATCGCCGGTGCCGAGCGAACCGCGGCTTTGATCCGCGATGTGGCCCAGCGGAAAAAAGGGGATGCCGCGCCATGACCGGCTGGGACAGCCTCGCCCATGAACTGGTGCTCTGGCGCGATGCCGGTCAAACCGCCAGCATCTGGTGGCGCGACGACGACGCGATTGCGCCCACTTCCGCGCTGGACCGCCTGCTGACACTCTCCCGAGAGCATACCGCCGGACTGGGCCTGGCCGTGATCCCCGAACGCTGCGAAACCGCCCTGGCCGGAACATTGAGCGCTGCGGTCCGTCAGAACCAGGCCGAGATCGCCGTGCTCCAGCACGGCATCGCCCACAAAAACACCGCCCCAGCCGGTGAAAAGAAGACGGAACTTAGCCAGGCGGCCCCGCTGAACGACACGATGGAACGCCTGAAAGCGGGCCAAAACCGCCTCGCCGGTCTCTTCGGCCAAGGATTCCTGCCTGTTCTGGTCCCGCCCTGGAACCGGATCGCACCGGAGATCATTGCCGAATTACCCGCCTGCGGCATTACAGGCCTCTCGACCTATAAGGCTCGGGAACAGCCCATGGCGGCTCCGGGGCTGCTCCAGGTCAATACCCACGCCGATCTGCTGCGTTGGAAACCCGAACGCGGTTTTCTGGGCGAAACCGAGGTTCTGGGTCTGCTGCAGGCCCATCTTCAGGCCCGGCGCGAGGGTCACACCGACATCGACGAGCCGACCGGCATCCTGACCCACCATCTGGTGCACGACGAAGCGACCTGGGCCTTTCTCGACCGGCTTCTGGGGTGGCTGGTGCTCCAGCCGGCAATAAAGTTCCTTGCGCCTTCAGAGGCCTTTTCACATGCTGCCCCAAGGAATGAAAACAAAAGGCAAAACACCGCAGGGAAAGACCCGTTATGAGAAAGATCCGGGCAGGAGGTAAATCTGGCCTTGAGGACGATTTGGCCTTGAGGAAGATTTGGCCATGAGGACGATTTGGGCGTGACCAGATACCGCTACCCGCTGAAATCGGTTTTGGGAGACTACCTGCGCGCTGCGGCAGGGCTGATGATTGCACTCGGACTGCTGTTGACCGGCGCGCTGCCCTGGTTTGTCGCCCTGCTCTTCGGCGCACTGGCCATCCTCTTCGGCCTCTTCGCCCTGCGCACGGTGAAACGCCAGTACCTGGAAGTTTCGCTCGATGACCAGGGCATCGCGACACTGGTCAGGCCGGGTGACCCCGAGACCTCCAAGGGGCGCTTCCCCAGCTATCTCGCGTGGCAGGAGCTGACCGGGATGAAACTGCGTTACTTCGGCAGCCGCCGCAGCCACAAAAAGGAAGGCGGCAGCGGTTTCATGCAGCTCACTCTGACCGGGCGTACAGCCGGACCCGCAGGCGCAAACAACAGGAAAACCACCATGTCCTTCGAATCCTCGCTGGAGGGTTTTCCCGCCATTGTGCGCCGGGCCGCCGAAGCCGCCCGCAAACAGGACATCAATATTGATGCGACCACGGCCAGCAACCTGCGGCCGCTTGGTATCGACCTCAATGCAGATACGCCGGAAGGTCTCGAGGTTTGAGCAAGCCCCAAGAAAAATCCGGGAAAGAACAGGAAAAACAACAGCCCAAGTGACGACTGCAACGAGTTCGGATAGTCTGCGCGTGCGGGCCGCCGCTGCGGAGCGAGAAGAGTCCCGTTGCTAAGGTTCGGGAGGAAGAGACGAATTGGGGGAATGTGACGTTGAGTGACCTGGACCAGGCCTCGAATACCGATCTCCTGCGGGTCCAGGATCTGCGGATTTCTTTTTCCCTGCCCGAAGGCAAGCTGGACGCCGTGCGTGGGGTTTCCTTCTCTATCGCCCGCGGCTCCACGGTCGCGCTGGTGGGGGAATCCGGCTCGGGAAAATCCGTCGTCAGTCAGGCGATCATGGGCATCCTGCCCAGATCCGCGCAGATCGAAGGCGGTCAGATCCTCTTTGCCGACCCCGCCAACGGCGGCGCAGTGGTCGACATCGCCGCCCTGGCGCCCAACAGCGCGGCCATGCGTGATATCCGCGGCAGCCGCATCTCGATCGTGTTTCAGGAACCCATGACCTCGCTTTCGGCGGTCCACACGGTCGGCAACCAGATCGGCGAAGCCCTGCACCTGCACCGGAAGGTCTCGGACCCTCAGGGGCGTGAAATGGTGATCGATGTTCTGCGTCTGGTCGGCTTTCCGAACCCGGCGCGCGCCTACGACACCTATCCCTTCGAGCTCTCCGGCGGCCTGCGCCAGCGCGCGGTGATCGCCATGGCCCTGGTTTGCCGCCCGGCTCTTCTGATCGCCGACGAGCCAACCACCGCGCTGGACGTCACGATCCAGGCCCAGATTCTCAAGCTGATCAAGGATCTGCAGACTGAACTGAAGATGTCCGTTCTCATGATCACCCATGACCTGGGCGTCGTGGCCAATGTCGCCGATCAGGTGGTGGTCATGTATCACGGCGAGGTCATGGAGCGCGGCAACCTGAACGACATCTACGGCGACCCGCGTCATCCCTACCTCAAGGCGCTGCTGCACGCGGTCCCCCGCTTCGACATGAAGCCCGGCGAGCGACTGCAGCCGATCCGCGAAATCAAGCACGACAGCGGCGTCAACCTGGGCGACGGCATGAAACCCTGGCCGGAGGATCCCGACGAGCCGCCGCTGCTGCGGGTCGAGCACATCTCCAAGACCTACAACATCCGCAAGGGCGGCTTTTTCGGCCCCAGCGAAGATACCTCGGTCCTGGCGGTCGATGACGTGAGCTTTGCGGTCAAGCGCGGCGAGTGCCTGGGACTGGTCGGAGAGAGCGGTTGCGGCAAGACCACGCTCTCCAAAATCATCATGCGGGCCGCGACGGCTGATGAAGGCAGCATCGTCTTTAACGATCGGGGCAAAGCCACCGACGTCCTTGCCCTGCAGGGAAAGGAATTGGTGGATTTCCGTACCCGGATCCAGTTCGTGTTTCAGGATCCCTTCTCTTCACTGAACCCGCGCATGACCGTTTTCGAGCTGATCAGCGAGCCCCTGATCATCCACGGCATGACCGATCCCGCCGAGCGGGCCGAGCTGGTCAAGGAACTGATGCGCGTGGTCGGCCTCGACGTGCGTTACTTGAAACGCTACCCTCACAGCTTTTCCGGCGGCCAGCGCCAGCGCATCGGTATTGCGCGCGCGCTGGCGCTGAAACCGGACCTGCTGATTTGTGACGAGCCGGTCTCCGCCCTGGACGTTTCGATCCAGGCCCAGGTCCTGAACCTCCTGAAGGACCTGCAGGCCTCCCTCGGCCTGACCTACATCTTCATCAGCCATAACCTGGCCGTGGTCGACTACATCGCGGACCGGATCGCGGTGATGTGCCGGGGGCGGCTGGTCGAACTGGCCCCCCGCGAGCTGTTGTTCCGGGCTCCGACCCATCCCTACACCCAGGCGCTGCTGACCGCGGTGCCGGAACCCGACCCGGCGCATCGGCTCGATCTCTCGGCACTGATGGAAGGCCGGGCCTCGAACCCGGAGACCTGGCCCCATCCCTTCACCATCGATGGCCGGAACAAACTGGGCATGGTCGATCTGGGCGACGGTCACTTCGTCAGGGCGCAGGCCTCGGCAGATCACGATTTGCGCAGCGCCGCAGCGGGGGCATAGGACCAGTGTTAGGCTATACCGTTCGGCGCATCCTCACCATGATCCCCACTCTGCTGGCGATCAGTTTCATCATCTTCGTGATCATCCAGCTGCCTCCGGGCGACTTCCTGGAGACCGAGATCGCAGAGATGCAGGCCCAGGGCGAGGCGGTCGATCCCGAAAAGATCGAGTACCTGCGCCGGGAGTACGGCCTCGACAAACCCTTCCTGGAGCAATACGCGGTCTGGGTCTTCGGTCTGGTCCAGGGGGATCTGGGCTTTTCCTTCGAGCATCAGCTGCCGGTCAACGAGGTGATCGGCGACCGGCTCTGGCTGACCTTCGTGGTCGCCCTGGCCACCATTCTCTTTACCTATGCGGTCGCTTTCCCCATCGGCATCTATTCGGCGGTGCGCCAGTACAGCGTCGGCGACTATGTCCTGACCTTCATAGGCTTTTTGGGTCTCGCCACCCCGAACTTCCTGCTGGCTCTGGTATTGCTGTACTTCGCCAACCTCTGGTTCGGCACCTCGATCGGCGGCCTGATGGACCCTAAGTACGTCGATCACCCCTGGACCTGGAGCAAGGTGAGCTCGATCCTGGAGCACCTCTGGATCCCGGTCATCGTGATCGGCACCTCGGGCACTGCCGCCATGATCCGCCGCCTGCGGGCCAACCTGCTGGACGAGCTGCAGAAGCAATATGTCATTACGGCCCGCGCCAAAGGCTTGTCGCCCCTGAAGGTCCTGCTGAAGTATCCGCTGCGCATGGCGATCAATCCCTTCATCGCGGATATCGGCAACGTGCTGCCCCAGCTGATTTCCGGCGCGGTCCTGGTGTCCGTGGTGCTGAGCCTGGAGACCACAGGCCCCATGCTGGTGCGCGCGCTGCAAAGTCAGGATATGTACCTGGCCGGCTCTTTCCTGATGTTTGAGGCCAGCCTGGTGGTGATCGGAGTCTTTATCTCGGATCTGGCGCTCGCCGCGCTCGATCCCCGCATCCGGCTTGCTGGAGGGGCAACGAAATGAGCGATCAGACCTTGCCGCCCAACAGCCCAAACGCCCAAACTCCGGGCTCCCGAAATCGAGGCTCACAGAACAGCAGCCCAGAGAACAGCGGCGGACACTACGTCAATCCCGCCCCCTTTGATCCCCAGTCCGTAGCCGCCCTGACCCCGGAGCAGGAACGCTACTACATGGCGTCTCAGTGGCGGATCATGTGGTGGAAGTTCAAACGCCACAAGCTGGCGGTCTATTCCGGGGTCGTGCTGCTCATGATGTACTTCGTGGCGGTCTTCTGCGAGATCTTCGCCCCCTACAATCTGCACAGCCGCCACATCGACTTTATCCATGCGCCGCCCCAGGGCATTCACCTCTTTCATGAAGGCGAGTTCGTCGGGCCCTTCGTTTATGGCTACGATTACCGGCTGAACATGGAAAACCTTCGGCGCGAGTATACGCCGAACCCGGAAAAAGTCGAAAAGCTGCGCTTCTTCTGCAGCGGCGAGAGCTATAAGTTCTGGGGGTTGATCGAGGGCGATTTCCATCTGGTCTGTCCCGCCGAGAACGGTACGGCCTTTTTCTGGGGCACCGACCGCCTGGGCCGCGACCTGCTCAGCCGGATCTTCTACGGCTCACGCATTTCCCTGACCATCGGACTGATCGGCGTGGCCATCAGCTTTGTTCTCGGCACCATCATCGGCGGCATCGCAGGCTATTACGGCGGCTGGGTCGATAACGTGGTCCAGCGTGCCATCGAGATCTTCAAATCCTTCCCCGAACTGCCGCTCTTCATGACCCTCTCGGCGCTTTTGCCGGTCAGTTGGAGTCCGATCGGCGTCTTTTTCGGCATATCCGTCATCCTGGGCCTGCTCGACTGGCCGGGCCTGGCCCGTGCCGTACGCTCGAAACTACTCAGCCTGCGGGAAGAGGATTTCTGCACCGCGGCCCAGCTCATGGGCGCTTCGCCATCCCGGGTCATCGGCAGGCATCTGCTGCCCAGTTTCGCCAGTCACCTGATTGCCTCGGCCACCCTGGCCATTCCCACCATGATCCTGGGCGAAACCGCCCTCTCCTTCCTGGGCCTCGGCCTGCGCCCGCCGATCACCTCCTGGGGCGTCCTGTTGAACGAAGCCCAGAACATCAACGTGGTCGCGCTCTATCCCTGGCTGATGCTGCCGGTTCAGCCGGTCATCCTGGTCATCCTGGCCTTCAACTTCCTGGGCGACGGTCTGCGCGATGCGGCGGACCCTTACAAGTGATGGTCTGCGCTCCGGATTTTTAAGAGTATTTTGCCATCCGGACTTCGCTTCAATCGCGTTGGTCTTTCAGCCTTTTCCGAATGTACTTGGCCGCCGATCGATAGTGGCTTGGCCCGGCCGCTTCGGCCCAACGGCCCGGCGTCCAGAGGTTGTTCGCGCCCTTCATAGGTTCGCCATAGAGGTCTGCGTCCGAATGCCCCTCGATAAAGCCGGTCAGTTTGGCGTGGTTCACGGCCAGCAGACGGCAGGCCGCCTGCCATCCCAAGCCGGCCTGCTCCGCTCTCAGGGCGGCGTTATAGCGTTTGAGCTCGTTCCACTTGTAGCCCTCGGCGGGAAAGAACACCTTCTTGCCCGCCTGACCATCGGCATACCAGCCCAGAAACAGCGCAATCCAGTGGGCGCGATGGCCCACAACATCCTTGATCGACGTCTCCTCGGCATCCTTGACCAAGGCGAGATCCTCGCCGACCTGCTCTAATAAAGAAGCGAGCTTGCCGTACTCCTTGCCTGAAATCTCAAGCAGTGCGGTCCTGTTGGTTGCAGCCACGGGAATCCTCGCGAAAAGAGCATTATGTACAGAAGACTCAAATGCGGATTTGAGGCATGTCAGTGAATTTTCAATGCATGAGTTTCGCCTCCGAGTCGCAATTGCCGTCCTGATTAGACCGCAGTAAGCTGTCCCAAGCCTCCTCTCCCAACCCTCTGCGGAACAGATTTCTTGATTCAGATTCCCTCGCTGCAAACCGAACGGCTGATCCTGCGTGCCCCACGGGACAGCGACGCCGGCGCTTATCAAAAGTTCTACGCGGACGCTGAAGCCTCGAAGTTTTATGAAGGACCGAAGCCACCTCATGCGGCCTGGAACAAACTGGCCGCCGTGCTTGGGCATTGGCATTTGCGCGGTTATGGCATGTGGGCGCTTGAAAGACGGGATAGCGGCGCGTTCATCGGCGCCTGCGGGCTGGTATGGCCGGACGGATGGCCTCGATCGGAACTGACCTGGTGGATCGCGCCGGAAGCCCGGCAACAGGGCTTTGCAAAGGAAGCCTCCCGGGCCGCCATCGCTTTCGGTTACGGATTGCTGAAGTGGGAGCTTGTCCAAACCCACATGTTGGACGAGAACCTCGCCGCCAAAGCTCTGGTCCTCTCCCTGGGAGGCCAGGTCATCGCACGGGAAACCTTCCCCGACGGCTTTGACCGCGACATTTACGAGTTGCCCAGACCTGATCCGGCCTAAGGCCTGATCCTCTGCGGCTTTCTGGCACACCTCTGGATTGATGTGGATCAATAGCATCAGCCAGCCGCATTGCTAGACCGGATCATGTTGAGACGGAAATGCTCAGCGTTTTCGTCTAAACATGTGAATCCGTTCTAAATCCTAGTGTTAGATCAGATTCACAAGCACGACGCATCGCCTTCGGCGATTCCATCTAAACTTGATCTGATCTAGTGAGAGTGCTGAAAGCCGAACCGGCTTACACAGAAACAGCTACAAATGAAATGTTGGACTTCCGTTCGCCCCCGCCGCTCAGCGGTGCTCTCGTAGCGGGCCTCCCTCTGCGCCTGCTCCCGACCCCTACCCTTGCCTGGTTTCTGCAGCGCAGCGTAGATGCCTTTTGCCGTTTGCATCCGGGCGTTCCCGAGCGCCTGGCGGATTACGCCGGCCGGCATCTTCTTCTTGACCCAAGTGATCTGCCGGTCGCGTTTATCCTGACCCTGACAAACGGCCCCCCGCGCATTGCCGCTGTTGGGCAAGATCGGCAAAGCCATGAAGCCCCCGACGCCTCCGTGCGCGGCGCATTGGCAGATCTCACCGCGTTGCTCGAGGGCGAAGTCGACGGCGATGCACTCTTCTTCTCCCGGCACCTGCAGATTACCGGTGACATGGAGCTGGTGCTGGCCCTGCGCAACGCACTTGATGACGCGCGCGTGGATCTGCGCCAGATCATCGGCGAGACCTTCGGGCACGCGGCCCCCTTGGCACGCGCGGCCCTGGATGCCGCGCTCGGCGGTTACACGCGGCTCGACCGGGACGTCTCGCTCCTGGGGCGCGCGGTCACGGCGGCCACGCACGAGCGGCTGGAACGCCAGAGTTCCGAGATCGGGAAACTGCGTGCGGAAATCCGCGAACTGCGCACACAACGCCGTCGCCCGGGTCCACAGCGTCGGCAAGAGGATGTCTCATGAACCTGCCAGGACTGGAACTGGTCTGCCCGGCAGGAACGCCGGCGGCGCTGGAGGCCGCGGTAGATGCCGGGGCCGATACGGTTTATCTGGGCTTCCGCGACTGCACCAACGCCCGGAACTTCCCCGGCCTCAACTTCAGCCGGAAAGAACTGGAGGCCGCCGTCGCCTATGCGCATCCGCGCGGCAGCAAGGTCTATCTTGCGATCAACAGCTTTCCGCAGGCCGGCAACGAAGGCCCCTGGCGCCAGGCCGTGGACGATGCGGCGGGCCTGGGCGTCGACGCCATCATCGTCTCGGATATCGGTGTCCTTGACTACGCCGCGCAGAGCCACCCGGATCTCAGGCGCCATCTCTCCGTCCAGGCCTCGGCGGCGCATCCTCTGGCGCTCGCGTACTATCACCGCAATTTCGGGATCACCCGCGCGGTGCTGCCGCGGGTTCTCACGGTTCCGCAGATCAAGGAGATTGCCGCCGAGGCACCGGTCGAGACCGAGGTTTTCGTCTACGGCGGTATGTGTCCGATGGCGGAGGGCCGCTGCGCCCTCTCCTCCTATGCGACGGGCCGCTCACCCAATACCGCCGGTGTCTGCTCACCCGCCAGCCATGTCAGGTACGTCCCCGAGGGCGGGCGGGTCCAGGTGCGGCTCGGCGATTTCACCATCAACCGCTTTGAATCGGGGGAGCCCTCGGGGTATCCGACCCTCTGCAAGGGGCGCTTCAAGGCGCGCGGCCATGCCAGTTATCTCTTCGAGGATCCGGTCAGCCTGGATGCCCGCCCCCTGATTCCCGAGCTGGCGGCGGCGGGGGTCAAAGCCCTGAAGATCGAAGGCCGCCAGCGGGGCCGCGCCTACATTGCCCAGGTGGTCAGCGCCTTGCGCGAGGCGGTCGAAGAGGCCGCCGCGGGGCGCGCGCCCGAACCCACCTCTCTGGCCGCGCTCAGTGAGGGGGGCCGGAGCACCGGTGGCGCTTACAGAAAGGACTGGCGATGACCACGCTCCTGACCCTGGGGCCCCTGCTCTATCACTGGCCGGCGGAGGCCTGGCGCGATTTCTATTTCCGTATCGCCGACGAAGCGCCGGTCACCAGCGTCTGCCTGGGCGAGGTGGTCTGCCCCAAGCGCGCGCCCTTCACCTTTCCCCACTACGAGGATGTCATCCAACGCCTTGAGACGGCAGGTAAGGAGGTGGTTCTTTCGACCCCGGCACTGATCACCGATCAACGCGATCTGGCGCTGGTGAAAGACGCCGTGGAGCTGGGCGCCGGCCTGGTCGAGGCCAATGATGTCGCCGCTCTGCCGCTGCTCGCCGGCAGACCTCACGTGATCGGGCCTTACGTCAACGTCTATAACGAATCCACGCTGGCCCGTTTGTCGGCGGACGGCGCGGTCCGTGTGACCTTGCCCGTCGAACTCCCGGCGGCCTCGATCGGCAAACTTGCCGGACAGGATGCGCCAGAGACCGGAATGCCAGAGATTGGAATGCCGGGGATTGGAATGCCAGAGACCGGAATGCCGGAGATCGAAATCCAGGTCTTCGGGCGCTGGCCACTGGCTATCTCGGCTCGCTGCTACCATGCCCGTGCCTACGGACGGAGCAAGGACGGGTGCCTTTACGCCTGCGGCGAGGATCCGGACGGCCTGCCGGTCGAAACCCTGGACGACGAGCCTTTTCTGGTGGTTAACGGCGTGCAAACCCAGTCCGCGTCCTACGGCTGCCTTCTCAACGAACTCGATCTCTTGAAAGCCTGCGGCGTCAGCCGTTTCCGCCTTTCGCCCCAGAAAATCGGCATGATCGAGGTCGCCCGGCTCTTCCAGGACCGGCTCGATGGGCGGATCGGTCGGGAAGAAGCAAGCGTGGCTCTCAGACAACTGGCGGGCCACACCGCCCTGTCCAACGGTTTCTTTCATGGCCGTGAAGGGGCTCAGTTCGTCTGACCACAGCTTAGAGCGCGTCATGTTTTAAAGGAAACACTCTGTGTTTTCGCTAAAACATGTGAACCCGCTCTACATCATACAATAAGAGCAGATTCACCGGTACGACGGATCGCCGAAGGCGATTCCATCTAAACCGGATCTGCTCAAGAGCGGGAAAACACCCGGTCAGTCCGACACAACCACCAGATCAAGCGGCCGGCTGATGCCGTCGACCTCGACTTCGGGAAGCCTCCGCTTTTCAAGGGCCGGAACGTAGCCCTGTTCAAGGGCCAGCCGGTAGGTTTCCGCATCGGCAACAATGCGCGTGCCGGCTTGCTTGTTGTATTTTTCCAGCTTGGCGGAGAGGTTCACCGCATCGCCGATCACGGTGTACTCGAGCCGGGTTTCGTCGCCCACCGCGCCGAAGAGGATCTGGCCCGTGGCGACCGAGCCGTTAATCTCGGGGCAGTACTCGCCCGCAGCGACCCGTTCCCTGTGCCAGCGTTGGGCGGCGGCCCCCACATCGTCCAACGCCCGCATGGCATCGGCGGCAAAGGTCTGCGAGGGGCTGGAGGCGCCGAATGTCGCCATAATGCCGTCACCCATGAACTTATCGATACTGCCGCCGTGTTTCTGGAGCAATGGCACCATGCGCTGTTGATATTCCGCCAGCACGCCCATTACGACCGAAGGTTCCGCCTGGCTGGCCATGCGGGTAAAGCCGCGCATGTCCAGATTGACGATCGCCGCCTGACGCATCTCTCCGCTGCCTGCGGCAACGCCCTGATCCGTGGCCGTGATCTTGGCGGCAATCTCGGGCGCGAAAAAGCGGGAGAGCTCCTTGGCCGCCAGCCCCTCGCTGACCGAGCGGACCAGAAGCGCCCGCCCCCGGCGCAGGGCCACCGCCAGAATCACCGAAACCAGCAGGATAGAGATGATCTTGTCGAACTCCGCGCCCAGGAGGATGGTGTTCGAGGTCATATACTGCACATAGTCGCGGGTGATCATGGTGTCGGTCGGATCGACTTCGATCACATAGAGGATCAGGATCCCCCAGCCGGTCGCGGCCACCAGCCCGGCCAGCAGCACGAAGCGCGCCTCGAACCGCAGGGCACGTAAGGCGATAAAGATAAAGACGTAAAGCAGAGTCGGCGCCTTGAGATAGAAAGACGCGGGTTGCTCATACTGCAGATGGAAGCTCCAGATCAGCACCATCAGCAGAGTCATATCGAAAAAGACCGAGACGGCGAGCGACCAGGATGGCAGACGGGCCATGTGGGCCCAGACGATACGAATAATCGTCAGCAGAAGATAGATCGACAGAGCCCAGGGGACAGGTGCGAACTCTGCGTCCTCGGCAAAGACCTTGGGGGACAGGAAGTAAAGCATGCCGAAAACCAGCACGACGGAGAGCTGCACCCAGCCGATCAGGCGTTCGGTCGCGTCTTCCTGATCGCGAATAGCCTGGCTGACCCTCTCGGGTAGCTCCGGTTCACCGGATTTACGCAACCATTGGGAAATTCTCAAGTGATCCGCCTGTTCCGCCCGGCTCCAATCGGCTCGAAGCCAAGAGCTGTTTCATCGTCTCAAAATGCCGCATCAAGCGTTGCACTGTCTCTAAATTATGACAAATAAACACTTTCAAGGTCGTTACATGCCAGAAAGACAGTTTAAAACTGGTTCTTTTATCCTGAATTATAACTCCGGCACCCGATCACTGGGCGTCAGTTTGTCGTGACTTTGCGTGACCGCCGGATTTCGGCTAGGTAGGGCCCCTCAACTCTTAACCCACAGCGTCGCAGGTCTTGCGCAACCAGAAGGCCGACTCAATCGCTTCGGCGGGCATTTCCAGGCCACCCGCCGCAGAGGCGGCAAGCTCCTCCGCCATCCGGCTGACGGCAAAGTGACAGGCAAAAACGCTTTCCCAGCCCCCCGATCCCAGCAACGGAAGCACTCCGAGCTGCTCGTTGTATCCCCGCCAATCCCAGGCGGCCGGGTAGTCGTCGGGCAAAAAGACATCGTGGATCTGGACCAGTACCCCGGCGGGCAGGGCCGGCAGAACCTGACCGAACAGCATATCCACGTCGCTGCCGGGCATGAGGATGTGGCTGGAATCGATCATCAGAAAGTCGCCTGCCTCAAGCTCTCCGAAGAGCCCGGTCCCGGCCTCATGCAGGGTTTTGCGGACCAGAGTCACCGGCAGACTGCCCAGGTCCGCCCGTGGCGCCGGGTCAATGGCCGTGACCTGCGTTTCGAGCCTGCCATCCGCAATGGCGCGGGCAACGAAGCGTGTCGAGTGCCCCGATCCGACCTCAATGATGCGTTTGGGCGCATGCGACCGCACCAGACAGTAAGCTGCCGCGGCGTCCAGACGCGGGAACCAGGACTGGTTCCAACGCGGCTGCGGCGGCGGATCGGCGCCGATCCGCGCAAAGTCATCCGCGTAGGGCGCCATCGAAGCAAGAAACTCGGCAAAGGCCGGGCGGGATCGCTCCAGGAAGCGCTCAATGGCGGCGTAGGATGGCCGCTCTCCCGCGTCGGGCAGGCTTTCGGCGTAGCGATAGGGGATAAAAAAGCCCCGCCGGGCTATGTTAAAGAGCGTCATCAGCCCAAACCAAAGACGCCGGCGGCGGACCCGGCCGGAGAGCTTTGGTTTTAGTGAGCCTTGAAGAGCGCTGTGTGGTCCCGGGGAAGGTGAGGGTTTGGGATCAGTGGCCGAAGCTGTCTGAGGTGTCACGGATGCAGGACCATGCCTTCCTGGGCTACGACGGACCCCGGACGGGCCTCCTCCGCCTCCCTGGCAACCAGATCCATGAAGTTGTCATCATGAGCGGGATCATGGTGAAAGATCACCAGCTGCCGGACGGAGGCCGCGTTGCAAAGCCGCATGCCCTCCTGCCAGGTCGAATGCCCCCAGGTCTTGAAGCGGGGAAACTCCTCGTCCGTATAGCTGCAGTCGTAGATCATGATATCGGCGCCCTCGATCAGCTCCAGGATGTTGCGATCAAGCTGGCCCTCGGTGTGTTCGGTATCCGTCACGTAGCAGATGGCTTTTCCGCCATATTCCACCCGGTAGCCGGTCGCGCCGTTGGGATGGTTCAAAGGCGCGGTCCGGATGCGCACTCCGGGCCGGGGCTCCAGGATGTCACCGGAATAAAAATCGTGGAAGGTCACGTTGGCCGCGAAGATCTTCGGCGGCACGGGAAACAGCGGCGCGCTCATGAACTGACAGAGCACGTCATGCAGGCTGTGCTCCGGCTGCAGATGGCCGGCCCAGTAGCGGACGCGGTTCCGCTTGTTGAAGTTGGGCTTGAAAAACGGCAGGCCGATGATGTGATCATGGTGGGTATGCGTGAGGAAAATGTCGGCCTCGACCTCGGACATCCTGCAAAGGCTCTCGCCAAAAGGCCGCAGGCCCGTGCCGGCGTCGAAGATCAGCACATGCTCGCCGCAACGCACCTCCAGACAGGAGGTATTGCCGCCGTAACGCTTATGGGCCGGGCCGGGACAGGCAATCGAGCCGCGAACCCCCCAGAAGCGGACGTAAAAATCAGAGTTTTCAGCCAAATCGACAGTCTTCCTTTCAGCCCTTAAACATATTTAGGCGAGAGAAAGACGCTTCCCAAGACAAATTTGGCAAAAATGTGGCGAGAGCGGCAATAATGCCCCTGCAAGACCGGATTTTAAGGGAGCGTGTCGATCAGGTCACTCGTTAGGGCACCAGCCGATAGCCGCCCGGTTCAGTGACCAGGATCTCCGCGTTCGAGGGATCGGCCTCGATTTTCTGGCGCAGGCGATAGACGTGGGTTTCCAGGGTATGGGTGGTCACCCCGGCGTTGTAGCCCCAGACCTCGTTGAGCAGGACATCGCGGCCGACAACCTTGCTGCCGTTGCGGTAAAGGTACTTGAGGATCGAGGTTTCCTTCTCGGTCAGGCGCACCTTGCGTTGCGTCTCACCGTGGATCAGGACCTTCGCGCTCGGACGGAAGGTGTAGGGGCCGATGGTAAAGACCGCGTCCTCGCTCTGCTCATGCTGGCGCAGCTGCGCGCGCAGGCGTGCGAGCAATACCCCGAGGCGGAAAGGTTTGGTGACGTAATCGTTTGCGCCCGCATCGAGCCCCAAAATGGTATCGGCATCGGACTCCGCGGCGGTCAGCATGATGACCGGCGATTTAACCCCGTTGCGGCGCAACAGGCGGCAAACCTCCCGGCCATCCATGTCCGGCAGGCCCACGTCCAGCAGGATCGCGTCGAAGTGATCGCTCTTGGTGATATCGATCGCCGCTGCACCGGTATCGACCTCGATGGTCTCAAACTCTTCATGCAGGCGCAGCTGTTCGCCCAAGGACTGACGGAGTGGATCGTCGTCGTCCACCAGGAGAATCTTTTTACCGACCGCTGCCACCATGGATGACGCCCCTCTGTATTCTTTGTCCTGAGATACCATTGCACGCCACCCTGTTCAAGCAAGGGACGCAGCTATCCGCCGTGAATTAGTGATCTTTATTCCGGATGGCGGCTTCAATTCAGTGAGTTCGGAAGTCAAAACTGCAAAAAGCCAAGGACTATCTCGTGTTGCACGCTGGATGCTGGAGGTTAATTAGGGCCATCGGCTTTCCCGTTTCAATAGTTACATCACGAAGAAGTCAGCTCGAGAAGCGCCAGATACAAGGGGTGGTCTCTCTCGCCAAGCCGGTCGGCAGCGGAAAAATGATTGTCTCCCGGTAAGTCAATGACCCGGCAGGACAGGCCTTTTTGGCGCCAGGCCGCCACATAAGCCCCCTGCTGGCGAATGAACTCGGCGGTCTCATCCGAACCCACGGCGCAAATCAGAGGCGCGGCAGCGGCGGGTATATCCGTCAGGGGGCTGAAGCTCTCGACGACCCGCGGGGCGATCTGAAGCTCCTCTTGCTGAAAGCTCAAGGCCACGGGTGCCAGGTCGTATACGCCCGAAACCGAGCAGCCGCCCTTGATCACCTCCGGCGGCAGATCGTAGGCCGCCGTCCAGGCCGGATTGACCGCCATGGCCGCCAAATGCCCGCCCGCGGAATGACCGGCGACGTAAAGGCCGCTTGGGTCCAGATCGTATTCCCCGGCCCGGCGGATCAGCCACGCCAGTCCGCGATGGACTTGAGCGACCATCTCGCCGATATCGGCCTTGGGGGATAAATCGTAGTTCAACGAGGCAAACGCGACTCCGCGCTCCAGATAAGCGGGCGCGAGATAGCTGAAATCGCCCTTGTCCAGCGACTTCCAATAGCCGCCGTGAATAAAGGCGAGCAGCGGTGTTTTCCCCGACCGTTGCGCACGCTGCTCGCCACTGGGCAAAAAAAGATCCAGCTTTTGACCGGGCGTGCCGCCGTACACCAGGTCGCTGTGACAATTGTACGTCTTTCTGACATGCAAAGAGTCTGCTGCCCAGCGGTCGAAGTAGCTTTGATGCTCGGGCCAGCGTCCCCGCAGATTCATTTCCCGGTCCAACTGGACCTGGTCGTAGTCCAAAAAGACTTTCCCGCTCATGCCGCCCCTTTTCTCATCACCTTATGCCTTGCTTGCAAGACCCCTTGCAAAACCAAGGTCTTGCCATATCATTGAGGGCCCCGGCAGCGCTTGCTCCAGGGCCAGCGGGCCCCATGTTAATGGCCAAAGACAAAGCGCGACAATCGATTAGCGAAAATCAACTGTCTCTTGACCTGACAGGCGGAGGGTGACATGACGCGGTAAAAGCGGATTGTTTCCTCTTATGTGAAGAAAACCGTGAAACAGCCCCCAGCGAACGAAGATGTCTGAATTGGTTGCCAAAAATATCCCCATCGCTGCCAGCGCGCTGCAGTCCGTTGACCGGGCTATTGCTGACTTGCGCCGGGGGGCCTGCGTGCTTGTCTATACAGGTGACGGCTTTGCGGCATTGGTGCAATCGGCAGAGACTCTTTGCGACGCAACACTCTCGCAGCTGCGCAGCTTGACAGCGGATTCCCGCGTTTCGATCGATACCACGCCGCGCCTGCTTTTGACCGCGCGCCGTGCAGTCGCCGTCGGTTTTGACGAGGCCCGCAGCCTGATTCCGGTCAGCGGAGTGTTTGCCCTGTCTCTTGACAGCGACGCCATCGAAGCGAGCGCGATCCAATCTCTCGCCGACCCGACGGACGAGCCCGGCTACGATGTAGAAGTGCTCCGCCCGCGCGTCACCCCTGCTCCGGCCGCCCTGAGCGAGAGTGCAATCGATCTGACCAAACTCGCACGGCTGCTTCCGGCTGCCATCATTGCGCAGGTCGCAATTGGCGCGGGTACAGCGGCCAACAGCCAAATGCTTCCGGTCGAGGTGATCAGAGACTGGGCCGGCCGGCACGATCTTTTGAGCGTTTCGACCGAGGATATTGCAGACTACAGGCTGGGTGCCGCAAAGGCCCTGACCAAGGTTGCCGCTGCGAAGATTCCCCTGGACCACGCGGAAAACACACGCGTCGTGGCCTTTCGGCCCAACGACGGCGGCATCGAGCACCTGGCCTTGATTATCGGCGAACCCGACCCCTCAGCGCCCGTGCTGGCCCGCATGCATTCGGAGTGTTTCACCGGCGATTTGCTGGGCAGCCTGCGCTGCGACTGCGGCGATCAACTGCGCGGTGCGATCCGAACCATGGGCGAAGCCGGATCAGGCATCCTGCTCTACCTCTCGCAGGAAGGCCGGGGAATTGGCCTGATCAACAAACTGCGCGCCTATGAACTCCAGGACCAGGGCGCCGATACCGCCGAAGCCAACGAGCAATTGGGCTTTGACGCCGACGAGCGTATCTACCTGCCCGCGGCGGAAATGCTGCGTCAGCTAGGCTTCAAAAGAGTGCGGCTTTTGACCAATAACCCCCAGAAAGTCAGCGCGTTGGCACGCTGCGGTATCTCAGTAGAGGAACGGGTCGCGCACCATTTTCCCTCGAACGGTCATAACCAGTTCTATCTGGAAACCAAGGCCGCGCGCTTCGGCCACTATCTGTAAATCCTGCGCACTTAGCCTGCGCCAGACGCCGGTCGTTCCTCCGCGAGGCCAAAAACCTGCCGTTCCGCGGAAACACCACGCAGCGGGTATGATCCGAGCAAGACGAGATCACCGCCCTTAGACCCGAGCTCTTCTGAAAAGCTTTCGGATATCAGAAGGTTGCGTCCGAGTTGGTCGCAGAGTCCCTCGATCCTGCTGGCCTCGTTAACCGCAGCGCCAATCACGGTGAAATCGAGCCGGTCGGCGGCGCCTACGTTGCCATACATGACATCACCCAAATGCAAAGCGATATCCAGCGGCATCGCGTATTCGCCTTGAGATTCGAGCCGAGCGTTGAGCTTCGCAACCTCGGTCAGCGCGCTGCGTGCCGCCTGCAACGCACTGGCACAGACCTGATCTCTGGGCTGGCCATTTTCGAGGGTAAAGGTTGCGAGGAGCCCATCACCCAAAAACTTCAGAACCTGTCCGCCCTGCTGCTCGACCGGCTGCACGATACAGTCGAAGTAGCCGTTTAGCCGCTGGACGACCGTTTCTCTCGGCAAGAGGCCGGTCGTCGCCGTGAACCCGCGCAAATCAGCGATCAAAATCACCGCATCGATGCTCTCAACTGAACCACGGTTGAATTTTCCGCGCAGGACCTGATGCCCTGCGTCCTTGCCCAGATAAGCCTCGACAATATTGACCGCCACCTCCTGCACGGAAGCCGACTTCAGCGCCAGGGCAAGGGACGGCAAAAGACCTGTAATCCAAGTCAATTCCTCATCGCTGAATCCGCCATCACAGTCGGTCGCGCAGGAGAAGAAAATACCCTCCATGGTCTGGAAATCCTGCTCAGCAGCGAAGAGAACCGTTGTGGCGGCGTAATCGGTGTAGCCTTGCGCCCGAAGCTCCTCGACCATTGGGAAGGTGACCTTTAAGGGGCGGCCGTCCAACTGACAGCGCAGATGCTTCGCGGTGCCGCTCACCAGGTAATGAATCGGGCTATCGAGGAATGTCTGATCCCCCGCCTCCTGATGGAGATGGGCAATTTTGGAGAGACTGTCACTCGCGGAGTCCCAGACAAAGCTGTGCGCGCCATACTGTGGATGAAGCGTGCGCAGGCTAACGCTTACCCGCCGCAGGGGGTGTCCGGCAGCGCGCAGGCGACGGCAGAAACCAGCCGTGATCTCGTCGAGTGAAGCCCCACGCAGACCCTGGTCTATGATCCAGGCCTCGATGTCTTCCGAATGCCGCGCCGTCAAAGCCAGCTCCAAACTTCAGTCAACAGCTTACTTGATCACAGTTTGTAGCATTGGGTCGGATGGCCCGCATTGAAACTCTTTTCACGCGATCGGCGGAACCGCACGTCATTGCCGCGAGTGTTTGGTCTCGATTGGCGCGGAACGGCGGCAAAATCTACCCGGCGGCTTCTGCCGCGAAGCAGGGTGCGGATTATTCTTATCAATTAAAACAGAGGCTTATTCCTGGTCCCATTTTTGCAAGCCTGTTCTGCCAACGAACCAAAAGCAATCTTTTGCAGAGACCGATATGAACCTTGAGCGCGCCGATCCGTCTTACACCGCCTGGGATAATGCAATTGTCGCAAAATCCAAGGGCCGGGAACCATTGACTCCCGGAAATTCAGCAGGAACCTCGTCGAGGAACCAAGAGACCCGCGCCAATAATGAGGTTCACCATTCCGTCAAGGCGTTCGATAGCGCGCTGACCCATGCAAATGCCCATGAGCACGACATTGATCCGTCGCAACGAGGCCAGGATAACGAGTCCTTTGGTTTCTGGGATTTCATCGACATCATCAATCCGCTGCAACACATCCCGGTCGTCTCAACGATCTACCGGGATCTGACCGGCGATACGATTTCGGCACCGGCGAGAATCGCCGGCGGCATGCTTTACGGGGGCCCCCTTGGTTTTGCCTCCTCCATCGGCAACGCAATCGTCGAGGAAACCGCGGGTCAGGATGTCGGCGAGATTGCCATGGCGATGGTTTTCGAAGAGGAAACGCTCCCCGAGAGCGGTGGCACGGTCGTCGCCTCCGCAGCCGCGAGCCCTGCGGGTCCGGCACGAGCCCAAGCCGGGATCGCGGAAGAACAGCCCCCTGTAACCGTCGCAGCCCAGTCAAGCGAAGGCAATTTACCCCGTGAAAATGCCGGTTCCGCCGCTGTATCGCAGATGCAGGCAAATAACGCTGCCTTGCAGGCCCTTCTCAATGACATGGGGCTCGCCTCGGGCGCAGTATCGAACCCTGGTTCACCAACCAACAAAACACCGCAGTCAACCACTCCGGGAGCGTTAGCTTCTGCGCAAAGTGATGGTGGCGCACAGCTGGCGTCAGCAGCGGCTATAGCATCACCACCAGCCCGGGTCACTTCCAACACCACCCCCTCGGCTGTGAACCCATTGGCACAAGATCAGACCGAACCACCCGCAGAACGCAAGAGCATTCCGATTGATCCCAGCCGTTACATCAACACCCGCGCCTCCACGCCTCCTTCGAGTGGCGCCGCCGCGGCCACCAATGCAGTGGCCGGGAAAGCGGCAAACATAAGCGCAGACGAACTTAAAACGGTTACGAATGAAACCGCGGCAAGCAGTGATAGCACAGGCGGCGTTGAGCGCGGGGAAAGCGACCGCGCGGCCATTCAAGCCAGCTTCGCCGATCGCATGCTCGAAGGCCTTGAGCGTTATCAGTCGATGACCCAGGAGCGCGGCGCCCTGCCCGGCTTGGACGCCGGAAAGACGCCCGGCGCAATCTAGAGCCTGTGGAGTATCGGGCTATCGTCGTGGCGGATCATGTTTCATCGTCGTTTAGGAGCAAGTGGCGCGGTGCGGTGAATCCGTCCTGAATCATACAGTTAGACCAGATTCATCAGGTCGACAGACCGCTTCCAGCTCTCCTGTCTCAACGTGATCTGCTTCAGTCTCATTTCTTCCTTTCCGCTTCCCCAACAGAGGATCAAGCTCACGAGGTTAAGGTCGACGCGTATTGAGAGAGGTCCCTGCCCTGGCCGCGAAGCCCGGCATTGAACCAGCGCGAGGGCGTCGGATATAACCCCTAAATGGATCTCGTCGTAGAAAAGACTGCCGACGGCTGGCGCGCACGCTTCGGCCACCGCGAATTCCGCTGTGTCGTTGGCCGAAGCAACCTGATATCAGCCGAGCGAAAACAGGAAGGCGATGGCGCAACGCCTGTCGGGCGGTGGCGCATGCTCAGGGTTTTGTATCGTCCGGACCGGATCCAGGACGTTGAAACCGCCCTGCCTCTCTCCGCGATAACCGCCAATCACGGCTGGTGTGATGCACCGGACGATCCCCACTATAACCGGCAGATCACACTGCCTTATGATGCAAGCCACGAAAAGCTGTGGCGCGAGGACCAGCTGTATGATGCCCTTGTGGTGCTTGACCACAATAACGACCCCGTAGTGCCGGGCAGCGGAAGCGCCATTTTCCTTCACATTGCCCGCGATGATTACGAACCGACGGAAGGTTGCGTTGCGCTCAAGCAGGATGATCTGCTGTGCGTCTTGCGAAACGCCGACAGCGAAAGCGCCGTTCTGATCAATGCGCCCGAGATCTAGATCAGATCAAGTTTAGATGGAATCGCCAAAGGCGATCACTCGTTCTTGTGAATCTGGTTTAATTGCAGGATTTAGAACGGATTCACATGTTTAGACGAAAATGCGGAGTGTCTCCGCCTAAACATGATCCGGTCTAGGTTGGGAACTCATATTCTTCGACGGTCCTGACGATAAAATTATGTTTTCTGGCAAGGAGTTAAGAGCGGAGCGATGCCGCATAGATCCACCGGGCAT
>CANMQP010000013.1 GCA_947500035.1 uncultured Kiloniellaceae bacterium
GGCTCCTACACTCTTACGCATAGTTGTGTAACACAAGATGCGCAAAGCATAGGCCCATACATGAGACAATACATACCCCACACAGACCGCCGACCGCGCATCCCTTCCAAATCATATTCACTATGTCAAAGAACAGGCAACACGGCGTCCAATCTCCTTGCCGGTTCGATCCGGCGAGGCGACCCAGCCCCGTGCTGCGGGGCGGGTTATATGCCTGAGGCCCTAGGGTGTCAAACCCTTTTGTTGCATTTTTTTTGCCCTCATCAGACAAACCGAAGACAAGATACCAAAAGCCTAGGATTTATGGGCTTTTTTGGCAAAATCGCCATTCGGTCTAACGGCTTTGGGGCAGATCAGCACCGCGGAAACGGCGCTGCTTTCGTAGAAAGGAAATGGCGACTCGCCAGGTTCTTTTCAAGACCGATTCTGGAACCCGCAACAGCAGGTCCATTCCAGGTGGTCATCTCTCGGAATTTCACGCCTTAAAGTCATTGTCCGGCACGCAAATCCCTTCGGTACATTCGAAGAAGTGCTTCTTTACTGCTAGTTTGATCCGGCAACCGCTAAGAGGAGAGCCGCTGTGAGCAAGATCGACCGAATCGAGATTCATGAGTTCACCTTTGACGTCGAGAATCTCGGTCTCGAGAGCGAATCCGAAAAGGCCGTTTACAACATCGGCTACAAACCGGGCGGTAAAATCGAACTCTCGAAGTATGCCGTGGTGATTCGCGCCGACGACGGGACACGCGGCGAATACGTCACCCATTGGGTCGGCACCAAGGCTGCTTTGGCCCAAAGCCTGATGATGGCCCCAAACCTGATCGGCCGGGATCCGGAGCAGCGCGAGGGCATCTTCGATGACCTCAAACGCGAGTTCCGGCAATACGACCATATGGGGCACGGTCCACTGGACATCGCCCTCTGGGACCTCGCCGGCAAGAAGTACGGGACCTCTGTCACAAAGCTGCTCGGGGGTTATCGCGAGCGCCTGCCCGCCTATGCCAGCACATACCATGCCGACCGCTGCGGCGGCCTGGACAGCAAGGAAGCCTTCGTTGCTTTCGCCGAACAGTGCTTCGAGACCGGCTACCGGGCTTTTAAGATCCACGGCTGGCATGACGGCAACGCGCGGGAAGAAGCCGATAACGTCCGTTACATGGGGGAACAGATGGGCGACCGCATGACGCTGATGATCGACCCTGCCTGCGAGCTGCGCACCTTCGCGGATGCACTCTATGTCGGACACGCCTGTGACGACGCCGGCTTCTTCTGGCTGGAAGATCCTTTTCGCGATGCGGGCACCTCCGCCTTCGCGCATAAAAGACTTCGGGAGAAGATCAGAACGCCTCTCTTACAGACCGAACACATCCGCGGTGTAGAGCCCAAGGCCGACTTCCTGATCGCTGGGGGTACCGATTTCCTGCGCGCCGATCCGGAGTACGACATGGGCATTACCGGCTGCATGAAGATCGCCCACCTGGCAGAGACCATGGGGGTCGACTGCGAGATCCACGCCTGCGGGCCCGCCCATCGGGCCTGTATGTCGGCGATGCGGAATTCGAATTTCTACGAAGTCGCCCTGGTCGGACCGGATTGCCCCAACGCCGTTCCACCGGTCTACGCCTGTGGATACAGCGACGAATTGGATGCGGTCGATGACCAGGGCTGCGTGCCCGTACCACAGGGGCCGGGCCTGGGTGTCGTTTACGACTGGGACTTCATTCAACAGAGAAGAACCGCCCTGCACTGCTTCGAGTAACTCGATCGATGCTAATCAATCACCCCTGTGATCAATAAAGATCGCCCCGCGACAAGCAGTTAGATCCCGCCAATTGAGCGCATGACTTATGCCGCCAATCTGCCATGCCCCAACAATAACACAGGCCAAATAGAGAGCTTACACGGGGAAAGAGCGCTAAGGCGTTGCTTTCAATCGCAATTAACCTTGAGCCTTCATCGAAAATTAATGTATATGGTTAACCTTACAACGGGGGCCGAAACTCGGATTCGGCTGTAGTTTTACGGAGAGTTCGAGTTTTGACGTTCCGCCAACCAACGAGCCCGTCTGTCCTGGGCAAAGCCACAAGCATTTTCAGCAACGGCACTTTCCAAACGAATGGCGCCTCGCAGTTCAACCGCAAACTGCTTGCGAGCGGTATCGTCACTGCTGGCCTGATGGGCGTTTTCACCTTCGGTGTCGGCGTTTGGACCATCGGCGGATGGGTTTTCGGATCAGATTCAGCCGGCACGCAAACCGCGGAAATTGCTTCGTCCGGTCAAACCGCACCGGCGGCTGCCGGCGAGCTGGTGGTGAAGGTCACCGGGGAAAGCGGTGAAAAGCGCGCATCCGCCGAAAAACCTGAAATCACCCAGACAGCCGCGCTTGCCGAGGTCGCAGGCACCGAGCAGAAACAGGGCGTGGTGCAGAAACAAGATGCAGGGCAGGACCAGCTCAGCGATGACGTCATCGCCCGGGCGTCGAACATCGCCTCGCAATATGCCGAAGCCCTGGTGGGAATGGGCAGCAGCGCGCAATCCATCGCAGCAACGCAGCGCCCGAAAACTCCCTCCATAGCTGAAACCCTCGATACGCCGTCCCTGGAGCCGAAGACGGTGAAGGTCTCGCGGGGCGATACCCTGATGGGCCTGATGGTCGGCGCAGGTGCAGGGCGTTCCGATGCTCATGAAGCCATCACGGCCTTGCGCGAGGTCTACAGCCCGCGCCGTTTGCGGCCCGGCCAGGAAATCGAACTGACCTTTTCCACGGTTTCAGCAAGCGACGATGAAGAAGCAAACGCGCAAGGCAGCGCCGACGACTCCAACGCTGGCGGCCTGCTGATGGGCCTCAGCCTGCAGAGCGCGGTCGATGAAATCGTTCAGGTGGCCCGCGCCGCCGCAAGCGACGACTTCGTCGCAGAAGCCATTGCCCGTCCGCTGGAACGCCAGGTTCTGCACGGCAGCGGCACCATCGACAGCAGCCTCTTTGTCGCGGCCCGCAATGCCGGCATTCCCAACTCGGTCATGATTGAGTTGATGCGTGCCTTCAGCTATGACGTCGACTTTCAGCGTGAGATTCAGCCGGGCGACAAATTCGACCTGGTTTACGAGGCGTTCTACGACAACGAAGGCAAGATGGCGAAGACCGGCAACATTCTGGTCGCATCACTGTCCCTGTCCGGCACGCCGCTCAATCTCTACAGCTTCACACCATCCAGCGGCTTCACCGACTTTTTCGACGAAAAGGGTCAGGCCGTACGCAAAGCCCTGCTTCGGACACCGGTGGACGGCGCCCGCCTTTCTTCGGGCTTCGGCCGCCGCAAGCACCCGATCCTGGGTTACACCCGGATGCACAAAGGCCTCGATTTCGCCGCTCCAAGCGGCACGCCGATCTACGCCGCAGGTGACGGTGTCATCGAGCGGATCGGCCGGAATGGCGGTTATGGCAAGTACATCCGTATTCGCCACCACTCTGGCTATAAGACCGCCTATGCGCACATGAAGAGCTATGGCAAGGGTGTCAAGAAGGGCAAGCGCGTCAAGCAGGGGCAGGTCATCGGCTACGTCGGCACCACGGGCCGTTCGACCGGACCGCACCTGCATTATGAGGTTCTGCTCAACGACAAGCAGGTCAATCCTCGCAAGATCAAACTGCCGGCCGGCGAAAAGCTGAAGAAGCAAGACCTGAAAAACTTCCAGGCGCACCGCGCCGACATGGATCAGTTGCGTCAGGACATCATCGCGGGCAACGCCCAGATCGTTCAGGCCGACCCTGCGAACTGCAACGGTGGTCAAGCGGTGGATGAGAGCGGCGCCGCAACAGCGAGTGCCGCAAGCCCTAACGGCTGCTAATCGAGTCCTGCCGATCCAGCGTGCCATACAGCTCAGCTTATGGACTGTGGAAGCTTCAGCCGCCGGTTCTTGATCCGCGTGGTAGGGGCCAAACATGATCTGATTTCCGGCGAACCTGAACGTCAGATGAACGGCGCATTCACCAAGGGCTCAGCTCCAACTCCCTAACATCTCGATCACAGTCCTCAACAGGGATCGCGATGTTTTGGGAGCAAGAGCGATGAAGCGTATTACAACACCTGTCCTTTGCCTTCTGCTGGGAGTCATTTTGGCATTTACCGCCCTGCTTGACGCGTCAGGCGCACGTGCGGACTCCTGGGCGGACTCCTGGGATGACGACGATGACCGGCCAGGCTACCGGCAGAGTGCGTGGCATCCTCGCGAGGCGCATCGCGGCAAAGAACGTTTCCATAAACACAAACACGGCCATAAACATGCTCATGGGCATAAACATGGGCATCGGCACGGACGCGGGCCGCACCGCGGCCATTGGTCAGATGATGCGGCTTACATTCACGATAATTTCGAGTACGACGAAGTTGACAGCCGCCCACTGGATATCCGGCCGGAGACCGCGGCCGTCTGGCGCAATCCACCAGAGCCTATCGGGCCTGACCAGAGCCTATCCATTCCATCTGAAGAACTCGGGGCAGGCCCCTGCCGGGAGTACACCGCCACGGCACGGATTGCAGGGCGCGAGCAGCAGATCTATGGCCGGGCCTGCCGCCAGCCGGATGGAGCCTGGAAGTTTGAGCCGGAATAGTGCTTCGCCGGCTCAAACAGTCCCGTTTGCGGACCTTAAGCGGCTGCCACCAACTCACCATTGATGGTCAGGCCGCTTTCGTCCGTGGAGACATGGACCGTATCACCCTCGGCGATCTTGCCCCCGAGAATCATACCTGCCAGCGGGTTCTGTAGTTCGCGCTGGATCACGCGCTTCAGAGGACGCGCGCCGTAGACCGGGTCATACCCCTTGTCGGCCAGCCAGGCCAGGGCCTGCCCGTCCAGATCCAGCGTGATCTTGCGCTCAATGAGCATCTTGTGCAGGCGCGCAAGCTGGACTTCGACGATACCACTCATCTGATCGCGGGTCAGGCGGTGGAACAGCAGGGTCTCGTCCAAACGGTTCAGGAACTCAGGCCGGAAAGACGCCCGGACAACCTCCATCACCTGGTCACGCACCTCATCGCTGTCATGGCCCTCGGACTGTGCCGCGAGAATCTCGCCGCCCAGATTGGAGGTCATGATGATCAGCGTGTTCTTGAAGTCGACGGTCCGGCCCTGCCCATCGGTCAGGCGACCGTCGTCCAGGACCTGAAGCAAAACGTTGAAGACATCCGGGTGCGCTTTTTCAATCTCATCGAGGAGCACGACCTGATAGGGCCGCCGACGCACGCCCTCGGTCAGGGCGCCGCCCTCTTCGTAGCCGACATAGCCCGGCGGAGCGCCGATCATCCGCGCCACGCTGTGCTTTTCCATGTACTCCGACATATCGATCCGCAACATGGCGGTCTCGTCATCGAACAGAAACTGCGCGAGCGCCTTGGTCAGTTCGGTCTTACCGACACCGGTCGGCCCGAGGAACAGGAAGGAGCCAATCGGACGATCCGGATCCTGCAATCCGGCCCGCGCCCGGCGGACTGCATTGGAAACCGCGGAAATCGCCTCGTCCTGGCCAATCACCCGTGCGCCCAGCATGGATTCCATGCGCAGAAGCTTGTCACGTTCACCTTCGAGCATCTTATCGACCGGGATACCGGTCCAGCGGGAGACCACGGCGGCAATATCGCTCTGCGTGACCTCTTCGTTCAGCATCTTGCGGCCTTCGGCATTCTGCGATTCGTCCAGCTGCCGCTCGAGGTCGGGAATCACGCCATACATCAGCTCACCGGCGCGCTGAAGCTGTCCCTGCCGCTGCGCAATCTCCAACTCGCCGCGCGCGTGATCCAGCTGCTCCTTGAGCTTTTGCGCGCCCGCAAGTTTATTCTTTTCCGCGGTCCAGCGCGCCGTGAGTTCAGCCGACTGCTTCTCCAGATCGCCGATCTCGGTTTCGAGCTTCTTCAACCGCTCCTTGGAGGCTTCGTCGCTTTCCTTGCCCAACGCGGCCTCTTCAATCTTCAACTGAATGAGACGCCGGTCCAGTTCGTCGATCTCCTCCGGTTTGGAGTCGACCTCCATGCGCAGCCGGCTACCGGCCTCATCCACCAGATCGATGGCCTTATCGGGCAGGAAACGGTCCGAAATGTAGCGGTTCGAGAGCGTCGCCGCGGCGACGATCGCCGCGTCGGTCATCCGCACGCCATGGTGCAGCTCGTACTTTTCCTTCAGGCCGCGCAGGATGGATACGGTTTCCTCAACCGAGGGCTCGCTGACGACCACGGGCTGGAAGCGGCGTGCGAGAGCTGCGTCTTTTTCAATATGCTTGCGGTATTCGTCCAGTGTGGTCGCGCCGACACAGTGCAGTTCCCCGCGCGCCAGCGCAGGCTTGAGCATGTTGGAGGCATCCATGGCGCCATCGGCCTTACCCGCCCCGACAAGGGTATGCAACTCGTCGATAAAAACGACAATTTCACCACCGGCTTCAGCGATTTCGTGCAGCACCGCTTTCAAGCGCTCTTCAAACTCGCCCCGGAATTTGGCACCGGCGATCATGGCGCCGAGATCCAGCGACATGAGTTGTTTGTCTTTCAGGGTCTCGGGAACGTCGCCGTTGACGATGCGCTGGGCCAGGCCCTCGACAATCGCCGTTTTACCCACGCCGGGTTCACCAATGAGAACCGGGTTGTTTTTGGTCCGCCGGGAAAGCACCTGCACCGTCCGGCGGATCTCTTCATCGCGGCCGATCACCGGGTCCAGCTTGCCTTCGCGGGCCGCTGCGGTCAGGTCCTGCGCATATTTCTTCAGCGCATCATAATTGTCTTCGGCGGAGGCCGACTCAGCCTTGCGGCCCTTACGGATGTCGTTGATCGCGGTATTGAGTTTCTGCGGCGTCACGCCTGACTCTTTCAAAGCCTTGCCGCTCGCGGTTCCCTCCGACATGGCAAGCGCCAGCAGCAGACGCTCGACCGTGACATAGCTGTCACCGGCCTTATCAGCGACCTGCTGCGCCTGATCCATCAAGCGCGCAAACTCGGGAGTCAGGTACATCTGTCCTGAACCGCTGCCCTCGACTTTCGGCATCTTACCCAGGTCGAGTTCAACCAGTTCCAGGCACTTGGCGGGGTCACCGCCGGCGGCAGCAATCAGCTTGGCAACCGTGCCCTCCCGGTCATCCAACAGGGTTTTCAGCAGGTGTTCCGGGGTCAGACGCTGATGATTGCTGCGCAGCGCCAAGCCTTGCGCGGCCTCGATAAAGCCTCGGGCCCGATCGGTAAACTTGTTCAAATCCATATAAGGTGCCTCCCTCGTCCGTGCCCGATCCATGCGGCCCACAGTCGACGATACAAAGGGTTTCTCTGACCGTGCCCGCAGGATAGCAGCACACGGTAACCACGACGTTGATCAACATCACCCGTCACACAGCATATGGGACTGTTGCAGAAAAGACACAAGATGTGAATCACACTATTTCAACCTGACTTCCAGTCTTTGCCTTTGTCCAAAGCAGCCAACTCACAATTGGACCTTATCTCTTTGAATTGTTAGGGTTCCTGCCTTCAGAAGGAAAATCCGGCATTTCAAAGCGAATTCCAGCGGATCACTATCCGCATCGATAGCTGCTACCGATAGAGCGGTCCGGAAAGACACGGCATCGCCACGCGGGACTTTTATTGGAGAGCCGGCGTTTTTTGAAAGAAAAGACATACAAGGAGCGCCGTTCGATGGCGATCAAGATCACAGATATTGTCCGCTATCCGGTCAAGGGAATGTCCGGAGAGCATCTTCAGGACGTTGATTTGACCGCAGGGCTGGGCTTACCCGATGACCGCCGCTTTGCCCTGTCGCACGGTTCGACAGCCTTCGACATCAAAGCACCGCAATGGATGCCGAAAGCCAACTTCCTGATGCTGGCGAAGAACGAGAAGCTTGCTCAATTGCAGACCAGGTTCGATTCGGACAGCGGTCAATTGACGATCGAGCGCGGTGGCAAGCAGGTCGTGGCCGGAAAGATCACCGAACCCATGGGCCGTACGATCGTTGCGCAGTTTTTCGCGGGTTTCCTGGGTGACCAGGCCCGTGGCGCGCCGAAGTTGATCGAAGCGCCGGGCCATATGTTCAGCGACGTGCGCGAAAAATGCGTCTCGATCATCAACATCGCCTCCATCAAAGATCTCGAGCGGGTCGCACGCAGCGACCTCGATCCGTTACGCTTCCGCGGCAATGTCATGATCGAGGGCGCGCGGCCCTGGCAGGAATTTGACTGGGTCGGTCAGGAGATCGAGATCTCGGGCGTTCGCCTGAAGGTCCTGAGCAAAATCCGGCGCTGCCCCGCGACCAGCGTCAATCCCTCGACGGCAGAACGGGATATCAACGTCCCACAGACGCTCCAACGCGGCTTTGGTCATGTCCATATGGGCATTTACGCCGAGGTTCTGAACGACGGCAGGATATCGGTCGGCGACAGCCTGGAGGCATAAAGCAGATCAAGTCTAGATAGAACGCCTTCGGCGACCTGCCGGACTTGTGAACCTTCCCTACCCGTAAGGATTAGATCTGCCTCAGATCCTTCGCTGCCCTCTGAACATAAAAAGGCTCCGTCAGGTCATCAACAGAGTGACATGACGGAGCCTTGAGAACCTGGGCATCCGCAATCACGTGAACGCTGTAATGTTCGAGCCGTCAGGCGTTTGCTGCGTTCGGTCCCTCGGAAGTCGCATCGTCGCCTTCCGCCGCGGGTGCGGTCTCGACCACCACCTTGCGAGGGCGTCCACGGCGCTTGGGAGCCGGGGCGGCTTCCGCAGCGTCGGGCGCAGGTGCTGTCTCGCCGCCAGGGCTGTCCTCGGACGAGGCCGTGCTTTGCACCTCTTCGACGGGCCGCTTGCGAGGCCGGCCGCGGCGGCGCGGTGTCGGCGCCTCTTCAGCAGGGTTGTCCAACGGCACAATCGCGGCCGGGATGCTGTCTTCAAGCGATGGTCCCGACGCATCCGAAGCGGGCGGCGGCTCGTCCTGGCGTGAAGCCACCTGCCTCGGCGCGGTTTGCTCTGACCGCCCCGAAGAGTCGGACGCTTCAGCAGATCTGGACCTGTTCCGGTCACCATAGCGGCCACCCCGGGATCGGCGTGGCCCCTCGCGCCCGTCAAGCGGCAGCTCATTTTGTGAAGCACGGTCCGATGCTACCACTCCGCTGCCAAGCGCAATATCCGGCTGCGGCTCGAGTCCTGGCACTTCTGCATCGTCCCTTGCGGGACCACGGCTGCGACGATCCTGATGATTGCGTCCCGACCGGTCCGAGCGGTCATGCCGCTCCTGTTGACTGCGCCCGGACTGATTGCCGTGGGGCAGAACCTGATTGCCTTCAACATCGGCGGTTTGCTGCGGCGCTGTGCTCGACTGCGGGCCGTGCGCCCGCTGAGATCCCGGCGATTCAGGGTCAGTGCTGTCATTCACGATGCGATAGTAGTGCTCGGCATGCTGATAATAAGCTTCCGCAGCAATCCTATCGCTGGCCGAAGTCGCATCCCGCGCAAGTCCGATATACTTTTCGTATACCTGACTCGCGTTGCCACGAATCCGGCCATCGGGACCGTTGCTGTCATATGTACCAGAGCGACTCTGGCCACCACCGTGCTGTTTGCGGTTGTTCGTACGACCGCGCGGTCGCCGACCGCCATTAGAATTTTGCTGTCTCATCGTTCACTTACTTAAGAACGGAATAAATGCCGCTCGCATCACTGTCTTCGCTTCGAAAGCTCAGTCTAGCGAGATTGAACCACGCACACTTTTCAGGATCGTGGGGCGCCCCTAGGACGCGAGAGCAATTGCTCGGCGAATTCAAACTAGCGGTCCGACTCCCCATTTCCAACTACTTTTTTACCTTGACGGCAAAACAACAGCGCTCGACACCCGAAAGATCGCGTTTCCGCCATGGAGAATGCAATCCGGCGGCCAAAAGCATCTCCTCGACGCTATCTGCCTGCCCCCGCCCCACTTCGAGCGCCAGCAGCCCGGATGCATTGAGCAAGTCCGTGGCGCCGGGGATGAGAATCCTATAATCACGCAAACCGTCGACGCCAGCGATCAAAGCTCCGGGCGGGTCGTAGTCTGAGACTTCGGGTTCAAGCAGCGCCACTTCATCCTCAGCAATATAGGGCGGGTTGCTCAGAACGATATCCCATGCGCCGGTCAGGCCCATTGTCCAATCATGGCGGGCAAAGTCGGCACGCCCCGCGAGCTCGAGATTGCCGGCATTGTCCCTCGCCACTGCCAAAGCCTCATCGGAGATATCCACGCCGAGTCCTCGGGCCGCGGGCAGCTCGGAGAGAAGCGCCAAGAGCAGGCAGCCCGTCCCGGTACCCAAATCCAGTATTCTCAGCGGCCTGGACCTGTCCTGAACCCACTCCAGAATTCCCTCGATCAGGGTTTCGCTGTCGGGACGCGGGTCAAGTGTATCAGGCGATATCTTGAACGGGAGACTCCAGAACTCCCGCACCCCGACGACGCGCGATACCGGCTCGCGTTTCGCACGGCGGCCGATTGCAATTTGAAACTGGTTCAGTTCACTGCGGCTCAGGATTTGCTCAGGCTCCCGCAGCAACGCCGCGGCTCCACCGGGCAGGATCGTAGAGAGCAAAAGGCGGGCATCCCGCCGTGCCCTTTCTATCCCCGCCGCTGTGAGGCGGGCCGTAGCCGTCTGCAGCGCCGAAGACGCGGTCACCGGCTTTGACAGCTTCGGAGAAGCCGTCAGAGGCTCTCCGGCTTCTTCAGACCTGGCAATCATTGAATCTCCGCGAGCTTTGCCGCCTGATCTTCGGCAATGAGAGGAGAGATCAGCTCGCCAAGCGCCTCACCGGTGATGACCTTGTCCAACTTGTAAAGCGTCAGATTGATCCGGTGATCCGTAACCCGGCCCTGCGGGAAGTTGTAGGTGCGAATCCGCTCGGACCGATCGCCGCTGCCGACCTGACTGCGCCGGTTTTCCGCCAATTCGTCCTCTTGCTGCTGACGCATGTGGTCGTAGAGGCGCGCTCTCAGGACCTTCATGGCCTTGGCTTTGTTCTTGTGCTGGGATTTTTCGTCCTGGCATTGAACCACCACGCCTGAGGGCAAATGGGTGATGCGAACAGCGGAGTCGGTGGTGTTTACGTGCTGACCGCCGGCGCCCTGGGAACGATAGGTATCAATGCGAAGGTCCTTCTCCTCCACATGTACATCAACATCTTCCGCTTCGGGCAAAACAGCGACCGTGGCTGCGGAGGTATGAATCCGGCCGCCCGACTCCGTGACGGGCACCCGTTGGACCCGATGCACACCCGATTCGAATTTCAGCTCCGCAAAGACCCCACGCCCGGAAATCGATGCGCTGGCCTCCTTGAGACCGCCGATACCGGTCTCCGACATGTCTAAAACTTCGAACCGCCAGCCATGGGTGTCCGCAAAACGCTGGTACATCCGGAACAACTCCGCAGCAAAAAGCGCCGCTTCGTCGCCCCCGGTCCCTGCCCGGACTTCAAGGATCGCGTTGCGCTCGTCATCTCTGTCTTTGGGCAGCAGAAGGACCTGGACGTCGTGTTGCAGCTTCGGAATCCGCTCCTTGAGCTCATAAAACTCCTGCTCGGCCAGCGCCTTCATCTCCGCGTCGGAATCCGCATCCGTCATCATCTCGGCCAGATCGGCCAACTCGCTCTGTGCCTGCCGGAGTTCCGCAATCGCCTCGACCACCGGCGTGATCTCGGAATACTCCTTCAGCATTGCCGTATAATCGCTGGAGCCGGGATCGTCATGGGTGGCCAGGACATCACGCAATTCATCATGGCGCGCCGAAACGGCATCCAGTTTTTGGTCCAGGTTCACGCCCAACTACTCCTTCACACTCTCGCCGCCGCATCCGGATACATCCTTGGGATTACCGCTCGCGTCTTCATCTTTTTTCGCCTCGCCTAGAGCTAGGTTGCCACACTCACCCAACCCGAAAAGGTGGCTCACCGCGCTCACCAAGGCATCATGGTCCGGGCCGTGGGCAACCTCCGCCGCATTCTCACGCAACGCCTTCGAAGGTTCATGCAACAGCCTGTTGATCAACAGGCGGGTCGCAGCATCGGCGTCCAGCTTTCCCTCACTCAAAACCTGGTCGCGCACAGCTTCGAAGTGACGCCGAAGCTGTGCGACACTTGGCCCGGCCGCCCGCTCCGCCCATTTGCGCTCAAAACGCAAAAGCTCTTCGCCCAGAATTTTCCAGGCCGCCATGGTCGCGGTCTCACGCGAGACCTTGCCGGCCAGCGCCAAATTCTCCAGATCGTCGAGATCGTAGACGTAAACGCCATCCATCTCGCCGACCGCGGGCGCGACATCACCAGGAACCGAGGCGTCAACCAGGAATATTGGCTTTTTCCGCCGTTTCCGGAGCGCCGCATCGATCATGGCCGGTTCCAGGCTGTAGCGCCCGCCGCCGGCCGCCGTAATCACGATGTCCGCCGCCTCAAGTGCCAGATCCAATTCCTGCCAGGGGCGGGTATGGCACCCAAAGCGATGGGATGCAATCTCGGCGCGCCGGTCCGAACTATGCAGGACCGTCAGTTCCGGCAGACCGGCAGCCTGAAATTCAATGGCCAGCAGCTCACCCATCTCGCCCAGACCCACCAGCAATCCTGCGCAGCGCGAGAGATCGCCGTGCAGATCGCGAGCGGTTTGCAGCGCCGACGCAATGAGGGACACAGGCTGTTGCGCGACGGGTGTCTCGCTGCGGACCCTTTTTGCCGTGCCGAAGGCGGCCTGCATCACCGCCTCAAGCAAAGGGCCGGACATATCATGCTCGACAGCTTGCCGATGGCTGGCCTTGACCTGACCCAGGATCTGCGGCTCGCCGATCACCTGGCTGTCGAGCGACGAGGTCACCGCGAAAACATGACGCAAAGCCGCGCGCCCCCGGTGAAAGTAGCCTTCTTCATCCAAAACCCCCGGATCCTCACCGATTCGGCGCGCCATGACCAGACGCAGACGGGCTTCTATTCCTTGAAGCCGGTCCTGGGCACGGGAGGCCTCATCGGCGTCCTGCACGGCGAGAATATCGAGCCGTTCGCAGGTCGAGATCACGAGGGCTTGTGAAACACCGACCTCGCCCAACTCCCTCAGGATTTGCGACTGGTCGGCCTCTTCAGCGAAAAGACGGTCGCGCAGAGTCATGGACGCTGTCCGTTGGCTCACGCCAATCACGACAAGACGGTCGGTAGAGCTCTGGTGCGGGCCGACCACAATCGGTCCGCTATCGGAAGCGGACGAGGTACTCTACAACCGCGTCAAGGGATACGAGCTCTTGTTCGCCCGTGTCCAGATCCCGGATTGTAGCGGATTGCTTCGCCAATTCGTCCTCACCCAACAACACGGCGGCGCGGGCACCCAGCTTGTTTGCCCGCTTCATCCGCTTGCCGACATTACCACTGAATCCAAGCTCAATGCCATATCCCGCGTGCCGAAGCTTCTGCGCAAGCGGCAAGGCCACGGCTTCCGAGGCTTGGCCGACCGGAATGACGGCAATGGGCCTGGGCGCCGGAACTTCCTTGTCCATCAGCATGGAAAGCCGCTCGATCCCCGCCGCCCATCCGACACCCGGTGTCGCGGGACCGCCCATGGTCTCCACCAAACCGTCATAACGGCCACCGGCCAGAACCGCGCTCTGCGCGCCCAGCAAATCGGTCGTGAACTCAAAGGCAGTGTGGCAGTAATAATCCAGACCGCGGACCAGGCGCGGGTTCAGATTATACCCGATCCCTAAAGCCTCCAGGCCTTCCTTGACGGTCGCGAAGAACTCCCTGCTCTCGGCATTCAAGTAATCGCCAAAGACCGGGGCACCGGCGACAATCTTGCGGTCGCCCTCGTTCTTGGAGTCGAGGATCCGCAAGGGATTACGTACCAGCCGATCCCGGCTGTCGCCCGAGAGCTCGTCCCTGTGATCCGAGAAGTATTCCACCAGGGCCGCGCGATAGGCTGCTCGACTGTCGCCGTCGCCCAGAGTGTTGAGCTCCAAAGAAGTGTTTTCGTACACGCCAAGCCCGGTCAGGATATGCGCCCCCAGTGCAATCAGCTCGATATCGCCCTGGGCTTTCGGAACCCCAAGCAACTCGGCCCCGAACTGGTGAAACTGCCGCTGGCGGCCCTTTTGAGGGCGCTCATGACGGAACATCGGTCCGGCGTAGAAGAATTTCAGAGGAAGCTGCTGACTCAGGCCCCCGGACATCAGGGCCCGCGCGACCCCGGCCGTATTCTCGGGCCGCAGGGTGATCTGCTCACCTTCCTTCATCGAGAAGGTATACATTTCCTTGGTGACGATGTCCGAGGTATCGCCAAGCGTGCGCTTGAAGACCTCCGTAAACTCGAAGATCGGCGTTGCCATCTCCAGATACCCATAGCGTTCGGCAATTTCACGCGCCGTCTCGATCACGGCCCGTTGGCGCCGCATCTCCTCAGGCAGTATATCGCGCGTGCCGCGAACAGGTTGCAGGGCTGACACTTTAACTTCTCCGGAATTCTCTGAATTGCATGTATCTTCTTGGCGGTCGCTTTTTAGACAATGCGCACGCTATTCGGCAGCGGCGTTCCGTTCGGCCTCGGCAGTCGTCTCCGCCTCGATCTGGGCCGCCTTGGCCTCGACCAGTTCGACCAGATGATCGACGATGTCCTGATTTTTCAGCCGGTGGTCCGGCAGGCCCGCGATGTAGACCTGATGGGTGTCGTTGCCGCCGCCGGTAAAGCCAATGTCCGTCTCCCGCGCCTCGCCGGGACCATTGACCACACAGCCGATCACGGACACCGTCATTGGCGTCGTGATGTGGGCCAGGCGCTTTTCCAGGACCTCGACCGTTTTAATCACGTCGAACTGCTGCCGGGCGCAAGACGGGCAGGAAATCACATTGACACCCCGGTGCCGCAGGTTGAGCGATTTCAGTATATCGAACCCGACCTTGACCTCTTCGACAGGATCCGCGGAAAGCGAGACCCGAAGGGTATCACCAATACCCGCCCAGAGCAGAGCTCCCAGGCCAATCGAGGACTTTATGGTCCCGATGCGCAGCCCCCCGGCTTCCGTCACGCCGATATGGAGCGGATAGTCGCAAGCGTCGGCCAGCCCCTGATAGGCGGCGACGGCCAGGAAGACATCCGAGGCCTTGCAGGAGATCTTGAACTCGAAGAAGTCATTGTCTTCAAGAATGCGGATGTGGTTGAGGGCCGATTCGACCATCGCCTCGGGGCAGGGTTCGCCATGCTTTTCCAGCAGTTCGCGCTCCAGGGAGCCGGCGTTGACACCGATCCGCATAGAGCAGCCGTGGTCCTTCGCGGCCTTGACCACCTCCCGAACCCGCTCGCTGCTGCCGATGTTGCCTGGATTGATCCGAAGACAGGCAGCGCCGGCCTCGGCGGCTTCGATGGCGCGTTTATAGTGGAAATGGATATCGGCGACGATCGGAACCGAGACCTGAGGAATGATCTTGGCAAGAGCCGCGGTCGACTCCTCATCCGGGCAGGAAATCCGAACGATATCCGCACCCGCGGCCTCCATCTCACGAACCTGCGCAACCGTCGCAGCCACGTCGGTCGTCAGGGTATTGGTCATGGATTGCACCGTAATAGGCGCGTCTCCACCCACCTTAACGTTGCCAACACTGATCTGACGAGACTTGCGGCGGTAGATATCCCGATAGGGCCGAACACTCATGATTTCGCTCTTATCCCTGGTCCTGAAGTCTGACCGTTTCCTTCGAGAGCAAGCCCACTAAAAGCTGAAGGGGCTCGCCGCAAGAGGTGCAGGCACACACAGTTTTCCTGCGCCAAGACCCGGCCTTTGGGCAGCCGGATCACGCTTGGCACAGGAAGATCTGCCAAATGGCCGGCAGTGTCTTTCAAGCCGGAAAATGCGCTCTTTGCGCACAAACTTCAAGGGCGCAGGAAACGCCGCATGAGATCAGCGGGACGAAAAGCGACTATTGCTGTTGCGTGGCGCCAGCCAGGAGAACCTGAGGATCAAGCGCAAGGTCGCGCCGGACCGACCCGACAGGTCCCAAGGGGGCCATCAGCGTGCCGTCGACAAGAACCTCGATGCCACCGGCATTTCCGGTCAAAAGGGTCAAACCCTCCTCGTTCGGAACCCGGTAGACGTCGCCTTCCCGCAGAACCCGGGTAAGCAGCAGTTCGTCGGAGCGATCCCTGACCTGGACCCAGGCATCTTGCGTTGCCCGCAGGATAATGCGCGCATCGGCATTGTCCTCACCGTAAATCTGCGGCTGCGTTGCATCGGGAACCGATACGGTCTGAGTCGGAATGGGCGCAGCGGGTGCGGCGGGAATCTCGGTTTCGCTCGAGCTCAGGCTTGTGACCGTTTGAGACGAAATGACCGTTGTACCGGTCTGGGATAACGTGGTCCCAGCCGAATTAGCCGGCTGATTTTGGGTCTGAGTCTGGGCCTGCACCTCTGTGGAAGCCGGAGCTACAGCGGCGGCGCTCGCCGTGGCGGGCGCAGCAGGCGTCGTCGCGGGCGCCGGCGCGGCGGTCTGGCTGGTCTGAGATGGTTCTGGGCTGGGAACAGGTGTTGAAGTTGAAGGTTGGGCAGTGGCAGCCGCCGCAACGGCGCTCTCCGCAACTGCCGGGGTATCGGCCGTCTCGGATGTGGCTGGGCTTTCGCCGGATGTGCTCTCCGCCATCGGCTCTTCAGCGGGATTGCTCTCAACACCGGCTATGGCGAGTTCGGTCCCAGACGACTCATCCTGGAACAACGCCTGCAAGCGGTCCGGCAGGGCGGGAATAAAGTCCACCAACCTGGAGTCGCGGCTGGAAAGCCCGTACCAGCCACCATAGGCCAGCGCGCCCATGATCAGCGCGACCAGCAGGATCGCGCCGCCGGGCACCTTGCCCTCGGGGACTGGAGACGGAAACACCAGCTGCGTTTGATCGTCGAGGCCGTCGACGTCCTCTCGGAATCTCTGGACAACTTCTTCTTCGTCGAGATCGAGATACTCGGCATAAGTTTTAATGAAACCAAGCGCATACGTCGACCCAGGCAGCGCATCGTAGCGGCCCTGTTCAATCGCCTCGAGGTAGACGTAACGGATGCGCAACGCCTGGGCGACCGTCTTGAGGTCCTGGCCCATTTGTTTGCGGTGACGTCGAAGGAGCGAAGAAACCGGTTCAGGGGCGGCAAGGCTGGTCTCGCCGACGTTCAGAATGGGTTCTTGATTGTCTTTTTTAGGCTTCACAACAGGATTCACGCCATGATGTTAGTGACATGGAAAAGCTAAGCATCACAGAAAACTAAATCATCTTGGTTAACAATGGGTTTTTATTTTCCGTGTCAAAACCTCCGATACAGTTTTCGGAGATTTGCGCGGTTGTCCCATTCGAGCCCCGTTTAACCGTCCTTGTATCCGGAATTTACCACAAAACCTGTCGCAAAATGCGAAAATTTGCAAAGCCGGCGCTCGAACGCCCGCACTCTGGGCGGGGCTGGATCGGGAACTCATCGTCTTAGCGCTTCTTGAAGCTGTGGTTCATGAGCTCTCAATCTGGCGATCAACCTTTTGCCTAGTATCCCGAATCTGAAATTCACTTCATTGAATTTCAGATTCAACGGGACACTACCTCATTGAGTCTAGTGTGATTCAGTCTCTAAAACTCGCCGCATGTTATGCGGCGAACTTCAGAAACATCACACTAGAGATCAACCTTCTGCTCTTCGGCATAGCTTTTCAGATGACTCCGCAAGCTGTGGTCCGGCAATTCCAGCCACGACGGCAGCAGAGCGCGTAAAGGATCGAGATTCAAACTGCGGACCATCGTCTTTATGGGGGCGATACTCGGTGCGGGCATGGACAGACTCTCGAATCCGCAACCAAGCAAGGCCATGGCCTCCAGCGGGTGTGACGCCATGTCGCCGCAGAGCGAGAGGCTTACATCCTTTTTATTAGCCTGATTGGCAACGCTGTGAAGGAGCTTCAGGAATCCCGGTGCAAGCACGTCATAGCGCCGCGCCAGCCGCGGATTTCCGCGGTCGGCCGCAAAGTGGAACTGAAAGAGGTCGTTACTGCCCACGGAAAGGAAGTCCACTTTGTCCAGGAGCGCCGGCAGTTGCCAGACCAGCGACGGAACCTCCAGCATCAGCCCGACTTTCACCACCGTCGGCAGCTTCTCGTTTTTCTTCGCGGCCCGTTCGATTTCGCGTTCCAGCAGCGCCCGGGCTGCGTCGAACTCCGCAACATCACTGATCATGGGAAACATGATCCGCAAGTCGCGCCCTTCGGACGCCCTCAGCAAGGCCCGGATCTGCTGCCGCAGAACCGCCGGACGGTCCAGGCCGATTCGAATGGCCCGCCAGCCCATGGCCGGGTTCTCGTCCACCTCACCTTGCCAGTAAGGCAAAACCTTGTCTCCGCCGACGTCGAGTGTGCGGAAGACGACCGGCTTTCCCTCTGCCTGTTCCACGATACGACTGTAGAGCTCGGTCTGCGCCGTCACACCCGGAAAGGTGTCGCGCACCATGAAGGGAATTTCCGTGCGATAAAGCCCGATCCCATCGGCGCCGCTTTCGTGGAGGTGCGGAATTTCGATCAGAAGCCCGGCATTGATATTCAGCGACACGCGTCGTCCGTCGGCGGTGATAGGTGGCAGATCGCGTGTCGCCGCAAACATCTCCTGACGGCGGTCCCGCTCCGCGATCATGCTTGAGAAGCTCTCCTGAACCTCCTCGTTGGGCCGCAAGAGAACCTGTTCGTTGTCGGCGTCGACAACAACCTGATCGCCAAAGCGCACTGAAGTAACGATATCCCGGCAACGTCCGATCACTGGAATGTTCAGGGCGCGCGCCATAATCACGACATGAGCCGTCGGCGAGCCCTCCTCCAGCACCACGGCGCGTAGTCGCTCGGCATCGTAGTCCAGAAGCTCCGCAGGCCCCAGGTTCCGTGCAATCAGGACCATATCTTCGGGCAGATCCTGCGTGTCGGTGCCCTCGGGATCCAGGAGATGGTGCAGCAGCCTGTTTCCAAGATCCTCCAGATCAGAAAGGCGCTCCTTCAGATAAGGGTCTTTGACCTTGGCCATCCGGGCGCGGGTTGCCACCTGAATCTTCTCGACGGCCGCTTCGGCCGTGAGGCCGCTGAGAATGGCTTCATCGATCCGGCCGATCCAGCCTCTATCCTCGGCGAACATGCGATAAACCTCGAGCACCTCGCGGTGCTCACCCAACTCCGCAATGTCAGCCCGCGCCAGAAGGCCGTCAATTGCGCCCCGCATCTCGGCAACAGCGGTGATCAGGCGCCCGCGTTCGACCTCGGGGTCATCGGCAATCACCTGTGAGATCACAATGCCGCGGGTGTGCGGAACGGCCTGCCCGGTCGCCAGCCCTTCGTTGAGCATCAAACCGTCCAGGCGCATTGGCCTGCCGCCACCTGCACCAGCCGTTTCGTCCTCAAGCAGGGCGATTTCGCCGCCCGCAAAGAGCTCGGCCAGCAGCATGGCAACCGTCTCGAGCGCCTCGACTTCTTCGTCTGTGTAATTCCTGGAGGTTACATTCTGAACAGCCAGAACGCCGAGGACACGGCCGGCACGCAGGATCGGCACGCCAAGTAGAGATTGATAGATTTCTTCGCCGGTCTCGGGCCGATAAGCGAAATTCGGATGTTTCTGCGCATCGGACAAGGCCAAGGGCAAAGCCAGCGCCGCCACCTGTCCGACAATACCCTCTTCGACGTGCAAGCGTGTCTGATGCACCGCTTCAGGCTTCAGGCCCATGGTCGCGAAGAGTTCAAGAACATCACCCGGGCGCAGGACATAGATGGAGCAGACCTCCGCTACGATGTCCTGAGCGATCAGCTTGACGATGTTATCGAGTTTGGCCTGGCTACTGCCGCGCTCCTTCATCAAATCCCGCAACAGGCGCAGCAAGCGCCGTGATCCGGCCCACTCATGGGCCCGGCCATCATGGGCTTTAATGTCCAGAGGCTTTGGATCCGGCGTTTTGGTCAAGCGCTGCGGACCCGGCGGCACCCGTTCCTCAGCAGGCACAGGCGCGCCGGCAGGTGGCTTATCGCCGAGCGGTTCAGGCGTTGTAGAATCGCGCAAGGATGCCGATTTTCCCGCATCTTTCTCTGTCTTGGGATTGTGAGGCGGAGCATTCATGATGCAATGATCTTACACGAGATCGCGACAAAATGTGTTGCGTTTTATGCAGCATCAAGGCCGTAGGCTGTGTGAAGGCTGCGCAGAGCCAGTTCGGCATACTCCTCCGCCAGCAAGACACTGACCTTGATTTCCGAAGTGGAGATCACCTGCAGATTGATGCCCTTGTCCGCCAAGGTGGTAAACATTTTCTTGGCCACGCCGGCATGACTGCGCATTCCGACGCCAATCACCGACACCTTCACGACGTTCGGGTCTGAGGTCAAAGCGTCGTACTTCAGCTCATCCTGGAGCTCTTCCAGCACCGACACGGCCCGGTCCATATCGGTTTTCGTCACGGTGAAGGTCATATCGGTCGAGTTGCCATCCGCCGAATAACTCTGAACGATCATATCCACGTTAATCGAGGCGTCGGCCAGAGGTCCGAAAATCCCCGCGGCGATACCCGGGCGGTCGGGAACCCGGATCAAAGTGATCTTGGCCTCGTCCCGGCTATAGGCAATTCCACTTACAAGTGCGTCTTCCACGATTTCATCCTCGTCAACAACCAGCGTGCCTTCGGCGTCGTTGAAACTCGAGCGCACCTGCACGCGCACCGAATGTTTCATCGCCATTTCAACCGAGCGCGTCTGCAGGACCTTTGCGCCCTGCGACGCCATCTCGAGCATCTCTTCGTAGGTTATCTTGTCCAGTTTGCGGGCTTTGGTAACGATGCGCGGGTCCGTCGTGTAAACCCCATCGACATCGGTATAGATATCGCAGCGATCGGCCTTCAGCGCGGCGGCCAGCGCAACGGCGGAGGTATCGGATCCGCCGCGGCCAAGAGTTGAGATGCGGCCATCCGGGCCGATCCCCTGGAACCCGGCAAAAACCGCGACCTGGCCTTCGCCGAAGCGCCGGATCAGATCCTCTACCTCGATTTCCCGGATACGCGCGCTGCCGTGACTGCCGTCGGTTTTGATCGGCGCCTGCCAGCCCAGCCAGGAGCGGGCATTCACGCCGATCGACTGCAGGACGATGGCCAACAGTCCGCTGGTCACCTGCTCGCCGGAAGAGACGACGACATCGTACTCCCGCAAATCAGCCAGTTTACCGGCAGAATCCACGTAGCCGATCAGTTGATTGGTGACACCGGACATGGCGGAAACAACAACGGCGACCTCGTGGCCGGCATCCACCTCAGCCTTGACCCGTTGGGCGACGTGGCGGATACGATCCAGATCAGCCACCGAAGTACCACCGAATTTCATCACGATTCGGGACATAACGACCTTGAAATAAAAGAGAACGATCAGGTTGCCCGCAATGCGGCGGCTATCCATACTCTTTACGAGGGGCCGGTGGCAAGTACACCGCCGGGGCCCGGCTGTAATATTATCGGAACCAGGACATGACCAAGCTGCAGGACCACACGAGCGTCGACCCGCTGGAGATCGAGAAATTCTCGGCCATCGCAGCGGAATGGTGGGATCCGTCAGGTAAATTCAAACCCCTGCATCAGCTCAACCCAACCCGCCTGGGCTACATTCGCGATCATGCCGCCCGGCACTTCGGGAAAGATCCCTTGTCGGACCAGCCCCTTTCCGGTGTCACTATTCTGGATATCGGCTGCGGCGGCGGCCTGCTGAGCGAGCCGCTCTGCCGGCTGGGCGCGGACGTCACGGCAATCGACGCAGCCGAAAAGAACATCAAAACCGCGCGCACCCACGCCGCCGAGAGCGGCCTCGAAATCAACTATCGTCACACCTCCGCCGAAGATCTTGCCGCGGAAAAGCAGAGCTTCGATGTGGTCCTGAACATGGAGGTCATTGAGCACGTGGCTGACGTGACGTCTTTTTCCAAAGCCGCCTGCGCATTGGTGAAAGAGGGCGGCGCGATGGTGGCTTCGACCCTTAACAGGACACCGAAGTCCTATCTTATGGCTATTTTAGGGGCGGAGTACGTTCTGCGTTGGCTGCCACGCGGAACCCATGACTGGCAAAAGTTCCTTCGCCCGTCGGAGCTGGCGGGCCTGTTGCGTGCCCAGGGACTGGATATCGAGGATATGAGCGGTGTTGTTTACAATCCGGTCAACGGCCGCTGGCGGCTCTCGCGACGGGATCTGGATGTGAACTATATGCTGTTTGCGACCAAGCCCTAGGTTTCGTTTTAGCTTGGCCCTGGCCGCCAGGGCCGCGATTGAACGTACAGCTCAGGCTTGTCAGGAGTCGTGACGGGGAACCCAGGGGACCCGGGCAAATTCAACCCCCTCTTCTTCCAGGGCTTTGGCGTCTTCATCGCTGGACTCGCCATAGATGCCCCGGGGCTCTCTCTCGCCGTAATGAATTTTGCGAGCTTCCTCGGCAAAGTCACCTCCCACGTAGTCGCACTCGCGCTCGACATTTTCGCGCAACTCGGTGAGCGCGCGCATAACCTCCGTCACCTTCTCCAGATCGGCGTTTGTGGTCACCGAGCCTTGAGCCGGCTGGGAATTCGCCGCCGCCGCGGGTGCCATGACTTCGCCCATCGGCGCGGAGCTCTGGTCGGACTCCACCTGCGAAGGTTCCTTATTCTGACGGCGGGTTGTGACGTTTGGCGCCATGAGAGCTTTTTCGACCCGGCTGGAACCGCACACGGGACACCGCACGACGCCCGCTTCGACCTGTTCGTGATAGGCAGCGCTGTCTTTAAACCACGCCTCGAAGACATGTTCTTTTTTACATCTCAGATCAAAAACTATCATTCCGCCAAATCCATCCGATCGAAGGCACTCAGATCCCCGAGCAGGTCAAAAAATGCTATCTCCAAGGCACTCTAGCAATGATAAGACTCGCGATACACCATAGGATCAAGAAAAATGACATCTGAAACGCCTGCACAGCCCTCAAAATCCGAGTTAACGGGCAGCAATCCCTCGGAATGGGTCCGGCGTTTCGCGTGTCACGTTCCATCAGGCGGCCGTGTCCTGGACCTTGCCTGCGGCGGAGGCCGCCACAGCCGTCTATTCCTGGGGTTGGGACATCCCGTGCTGGCGGCCGATCGGGATCTGAGCCACCTCGTTGATTTGCGGGAAAATACGACACCGCCGGGTCGTTTCAAAACCCTTGAGTGCGATCTGGAAGACGGCAGCCCCTTCCCATTCACGCCAGGCAGTTTCGCAGGCGTTATCGTCACAAACTACCTTTACCGCCCAATCCTGCCTCAGATCGTAGGATCCCTCGCGCCGGGCGGAACGCTGATTTACGAGACTTTCGCTCGAGGTAACGAGCGGTTCGGGCGCCCCTCGAACCCGGATTTCCTGCTGGAACCGGGCGAACTCCTGGAGGCTGTCGCGGGACGACTGCGTGTCTTGGCTTACGAAGACCTCATCGTGGAAAAGCCGAAACCGGCGGCAATCCAACGTATTTGTGCCCAGCGGGAGGATGAGTTCAGACCTGGGACTCCTCAGTCCGGGGGTGCGTAGTCCCTGGCGTTGGTCAGGGAAGGCACCATCGACCGGGCTTTACCGACAGCCGCCGGGTCGATTTTCGCCATCACGACTCCGGGCTCTTCGCCTCCTTCGGCCAGCACCTCTCCCCAGGGCGATACGATCAACGAGTGGCCGTAGGTTTCCCGCCCGCCGGCATGTGTCCCGCACTGAGCAGGTGCGAAGATATAGCAGCCGGTCTCGATCGCGCGCGCACGCAACAGCGTATGCCAGTGGGCGGCACCCGTCAGTCGGGTAAAGGCGGAAGGCACCGTGATAAATGACGCTCCGGCCTCCGCGAGAACCCGGTATAGCGGAGGAAAGCGAAGGTCGTAGCAGATCGTCAGACCGAGCCGCCCCCATGGCAAATCGGTCACAACCGCCTTTTCGCCAGCCCGATAGGTTGTAGATTCCCGGTAGGTCTGGCCATCGGGGATCTCCACGTCGAACATGTGGATCTTGTCGTAGCGCGCCTTGACGTTCCCATCAGGACCGAAAAGGAACGAGCGGTTGGCAATCTTGTTGTCGCCCAAACCGATCCCGAAGGAACCGGCGAGCAGCCAGACCTGCAGCTCGGCGGCCAACGCGCGAAAGAGAGGGATGCCGGGGTGACTCTCCTCCGGCAGTGACTTCTCCAAGGCGGACGCGCGCCGTGACTCCAGAAGCGATGTCACCTCGGGGGTCATGATCAAGTCTGCACCTGCGCCATGCGCCTCACGAATCAGCGCCTCGGCAGCCGCAAGGCTGGGCGCATGATCCGGCCCGGTGTTCATCTGAATGCAGGCCGCGGTAAAAGGCGACCCGGTCTCGGACACCGCGCTCAAGAGGCTTTCATCAGAAGCGGATCAAGACTGCCCTGCTGTTCAAGGGCATAAAGGTCGTCGCAGCCGCCAATGTGCCGGCCATCGATGAAGATCTGCGGCACGCTTGTGCGGCCTCCCGCGCGTTGGATCATCTCCGGACGCCGCCTGGGCTGCAGCATGATATCGATTTCATCGTACTTCGCGCCTTTCGCTTCGAGCAGGCGTTTGGCCCGCGCGCAAAAACCGCACAGCATGCTTGAATAGACTTCGATCGCAGGTGACTGTTGTTCCGACATTGTACTCTCTGAATCTCAGTTACGCCCGTAGCGCGCAGCTTTTTTCACTGCTCCAGCGAAAAAACCGCAAAGTAAAACAAAATGTTAGAGGCGAACCACTCTCTTACAGGGGCGAACGCACTCCAAACACGGAATTTTATATAACCCTGGAGATTTAGGGTCGTCACCGCCAATTTACAGCTGCGAATGCTCAAATCACCTTAATTTTACCGCTTCCGGTCGCCCAGCGGCGCCTCAGCTGCGCAGAACCCGGGCGAGCGTCAAAACGTCAACCGCCCCGGCGCCGTTCTTCCGCAACGAAGCGACACAGGCCGCGACCGTTGCGCCGCTTGTATAGACATCATCGATCAAGAGCACTCTGCGGTCCCGGATTTCAGACACCATCGATCCCCGGACACGAAATGCACCAGCCACGTTGTCGCGGCGTGCGGCGCGGCTGAGATGCCCTTGCGGCCGTGTCGCGCGCCGCCGTTCGAGAATCCGCGGATGAAAGGGTTTGTGATAGCGCTCAGCGAGCTTTTGCGCCAGCAGCGCAGACTGATTGTAGCGGCGTGTGAACAATCGCACCCAGTGCAATGGGACAGGGACGATAAGATCCGCGTCTTCGAGCAGCTCCGCGCCGGCAAGTGCCATCCAGCCCGTGAGGTTCAGAACCGTCTCGGTTCGGTCGGCATGCTTGAAAGCAAGGATCAGACTCCGGCTGGCATCATCGTACGCCAGAGCCGATCTTGCCCGATCGAAGGATTTGGGGCTCTGCAGGCAGTCGCCGCAGAGGGGAGCATTACCGGTGGGATCCAGAGAGCTTGCAGCCCCCGACATACCAGCCTCAGCCCCGTCGTATTCAAAAGGGAAACCGCAACTCTGGCACCAGGGTGGGCCGAGAAAACGAAGATCCTTCCAACAATCGGCGCAGAGCGTGCCGTTGCGCTCCACCACCACGCGGCATTTGGCGCAGGTAGGCGGTAAAACGGCATCCAGCATTCGGCGCCCGATCTCCACAACAGATTGCATGAATGGAAGCATGCCCCGTGCAACCATGGGAGATCAATCGCTCATATCCTGCCGGCCGCGCCTGACGGCTGTGGCCTTTTATTGGAGCCTCTATTGGGGGCAGCGGTCGTTTGCCAAGACAGCAGAACTTTGATATCGCCCGAAACAGGCATAAGTAACGCTACTCAAATGGAACAAACAGCCGGAAGCAACGGATGTCGTCATGAGCGATGCAATGAACGTGTTCGACCGATCACTCGTGCGCCGGCACCGGGATCGCGCCGCGGAGCGGATCGGCGACTTCAGCTTTCTCTTCGACGCCGTCGCCCAAAGCATGGCGGACCGCCTGCTCGACATCGCCCGGACCTTTCCAACCTGCCTGGATTTGGGCTCTCGCGGCAACGAACTGGCCAACATACTCGCGGAAAGGGTCGATACCAGCTTGCTGGTGCGCAGCGATTTCTCCCCCGCGATGGCCGAGGCAGCGAAAACCGGGCTGTCATCCCGTGCAGTCGTTGCCGCGGATGAGGAATTCCTGCCTTTTGCGGCGGCAAGCTTTGAGCTCGTAACCTCAAACCTCAATCTGCACTGGACCAATGATCTGCCCGGCGCCTTGATTCAGATCCGGCAGGTGCTGAAGCCCGACGGTCTCTTTCTGGGCACAATGCTCGGCGGCGAGACCCTGCACGAGCTCAGAAGCGCTTGGCTGCAGGCCGAGATCGAGCAGGAAGGCGGCGCCAGTCCGCGTCTCTCGCCCCTGGCGGACCTGCGCGACGCGGGGGCCTTGCTGCAACGCTCTGGTTTTGCCTTGCCCGTCGCCGACGCGGACCGGATCACTGTGAGTTACCCAAATGCCCTGAAGCTGATGCGGGATCTGCGCGGCATGGGCGAGACCAATGCCATCCACGAGCGGCGCCGGACGCTCACTCGCCGCGCCACACTCTTTCGCGCCGCAGAAATCTATCAGGAAGAGTATGGAGATTCCGAAGGCCGCATAGCAGCAACCTTCGATGTTCTGACGCTTACCGGCTGGGCCCCCGACTCTTCGCAGCAGCAGCCTTTGCGTCCGGGCAGCGCCCGCAGCAGGCTGGCCGATGCGCTGGGCGTACCCGAACGGGGCGCGGATGACAGCACCGGTCTACCGGTCAGAGGCCGGAACAAACCCGACTAACCCCTGCGGTTATTGTTTGAAAATCCGTCGCGCAGTTGCGCGGGGATCTAGAGCAGGTCGCGCAGTTGCGCGGGGGCCTAAAGCAGGTCGCGCAGTTGCGCGACCAGGGGCACATCGGCTTCAGGCATCGGATAGTCGCCGATGCGCGCGGGACGCACCCATTTGAGCACCTGACCTTCCCTGGGTGTCACCGTGCCCTGCCAGATGCGGCAGACAAACAGCGGCATCAGCAGATGGAAATCATCATAGCTGTGTGATGCGAAGGCCAGAGGGGCCAGGCAGCTTTCGCGGGTGTCGATCCCGAGCTCTTCCTCAAGTTCACGCACCAAAGCCTGCTCAGGGGTTTCCCCCGCATCCAGCTTGCCGCCCGGAAATTCCCACAGTCCGGCCATCGACTTGCCCGCTGGCCGCTGCGCAATCAGGACACGGCCATCGGCATCGATCAGCGCAACCGCCGCGACGAAAACCAGCGGCTTCGCCGTTGCCGTCGACCGTTCACCGGCCGCCCAGCAGCCTCCAAGGTCTGTCTCGTCTGCCATGTTGTGTGTCTCTAGCTGCGATAATCGGCGTTGATGTCGATATAGCCGTGACCGAGATCACAGGTCCAGACCCGCGCCTCGCCCTCGCCAACGCCCACGTCCACCGCAATATCGATGTTCTGGCCCTTCATATGGGCCGCGACGGGGGCTTCGTCGTAACCCGGGACAACCCAGCCGTTTTTCGCCACCTCAATCCCGCCGATTTGGATGGAGAGCCGGTCACGGTCCGCGCGCTCGCCGGCCTTACCGACCGCCATGACGATACGCCCCCAGTTGGGATCTTCGCCGGCCACCGCCGTCTTCACCAGCGGCGAATTGCCGATTGCAAGCCCGATGCGCCGCGCCGCGCTGGGCGTTTCGGCACCCGATACATCAATGGTTACGAACTTGCTGGCGCCCTCGCCGTCGCGCACCACCTGAATGGCCAGATCTTGCAGCAGATCCTCAAGCGCCTCCCGGAAGGCGGTAAGGGCGGGATCCTCCGCCGAGGAAATAGGCGGGTTGCCTGCTTTGCCGGTCGCAAAAAGCAAAAGCGTATCGCTGGTCGAGGTGTCCCCATCCACCGTGATAGAATTGAAGGTCCGCTCGTTTGCGTCCTTCAAAAGGGACTGCAAGAGGGCCGAGGGCAGCGCGGCGTCGGTGGCAATGAAGGAGAGCATGGTCGCCATATCCGGCGCAATCATACCGGAACCCTTGGCAATGCCATTGATGGTGACCGGGGTTCCATTGATCTCGGTGCTGCGGGTTGCGCCCTTGGGGTAAGTATCGGTCGTCATGATCGCCGCTGCCGCTTCCGGCCAGGCGTCCGTCCTGAAAAGCTTGGCAAGATCCGCGAGCGCCGAGGTCAGGCGATCGTCCGGCAGGGGTTCCCCGATGACGCCGGTCGAGGCGATAAAGACTTCCTCCGGGGCGCAGCCGATGAGGTCCACCACAGCCCCGACGGTCCGCTCCACCGAGCCGGTCCCCACCGCGCCCGTGAAGGCATTGGCATTGCCGGAATTCACCACAAGCGCCCGGGCGCTGCCCTGGGATAGGGCTTCACGGCACCAGAGCACCGGGGCCGAGGCGGTCAGCGAACGGGTCAAAACCCCGGCCACCGCCGTGCCGGGATCGAAGACCATCACGCAGACATCCGTGCGGTCCCGGTATTTCAGGCCGCAGGCCCCGGTCGTAATTTCCAGCCCGGCAAGCGGCGGCATCGCAGGGAATACCGCCGGTGCGAGAGGAGAGACTTTCGAAGACATCGCACTTCCACTCCTGCGGCCATCGCGCTGGGCAACGCGGCAACTTGTCCCGGTCCTTCAGAAACTTGAAGGCCGGGACCTCTTGAAACCGCGGTCTCAGACGATACGAGCCGACGATGCGGCGAACAACCGCCGAAATTTACTGGCTGGTTCCCTCGCCTGCGGGCGCCTCATCACCCTCAGCGGGCTCCGCAGCTTCAGGCGTTACGATTTCGATGTCCGCGTTTTCGCGAAGTTTCGCGATCATATCCAGATACACGCCGCGGGAGAGCTCGGAGCGCAGGTTCTCTTCCATCTCTTCGAAAGAAGGCTGCTCGGCGAGCCGGCTATCCTCGACCTTGATGATGTGCCAGCCGAACTGAGTCTGCACCGGTGTTGCGCTGTGCTGACCGACCTCCATGGCAAAGGCGGCTTCGGAAAACTCCGGCACCATCTGCCCTTCGCCGAAATAGCCCAGGTCACCGCCCTGCGCACCGGAAGGACCGGTCGAATGCTCGCCGGCAAGGGCGGCGAAATCAGCCCCCCCATCAAGCTCAGTGATGAGCGCCTTGGCCTGCTCTTCTTCCTCGACCAGGATGTGGCGGGCCCGCACTTCCTTGGACGCCGGGTTCTCCTGCACGAACTTATCGTACTCCGCCTGCAGCTTTTCGTCGGTTACCTGCGCCTCGATCTCACGCACGATGTAGGTTTGGGAAATAATGCGGTCTTCCGACTCCTTGACGCGCTGGATGACCTCTTCATCCTCTGCCAGGCCGGCAGCACGTCCGGCATCCCCGACCAGCTTGAGATCAATCACCTGTTCTACAAGCTGTGGAAAAATCAGGGCAATCTGCGCCTGCTGCTGCGGCGGCAGGGTCTGGGCCAGTGCCAGAACCTCGGATTGCAGGATATCTTCACCGCCGACCCGGGCAACCACGGGATCTTCAGCCGCGCTGTCCTGTGCCTGAACCGGTGGTGCAAATGCGACCGAGAGGGCACAAAATGCTGGGACCAAAAGATGTTTGATGCGCATGTCAGCGACTCCTTTAACAGGCCAACCTTCGGAACAAAGCCGAAATCCGGGCCTTTCTTCTTGAATTGAGCGTTTTTGTTGCACGCGGGCCGTCCGGGCACAAGTCTGCTCGCATAACAGTTGGGTGACTCCCGGCATTTCTGTTTCGCCGAACAAACCGGCAAGAACCCTGGAGAATTTACAGAGCAATCCATCAAATCGAGACCCCGCTTCTCCCCGCGACAGCACCTAAGCTCGGGATCCGGCAGCGATGAGACGCTCAGGATCTGCGCGCGTCAGTTCTCAGGGAAAAGATCCAGATCCGCGTCGGCGCGCAATTTCTTAAGGACCGCGCCAATGCGCTCTCTGGCCAACTCGTCACGCAGCTTGGGCGCCAGTTCCTCATAGACCGGAAGGCTGGCCTTCCGCTCGGCCTCGACCTTGATCACATGCCAACCGAATTCGGTCCGCAACGGCCGGCTGCTGTAGGCTCCGACAGCTAAATCGAAAGCAGCGGCCGCAAAGTCAGACCCCAGGCTGTCGCGGCGCATGAAGCCAAGATCTCCACCGTCGGCCGCCGACCCCCCAATCGAATAGCTCTTTGCCAATTCGGAGAAATCCAGTCCGTCATCCAGGGACTGCACAACGGCCAAAGCTTCTTCGCGGCTCTCAACCACGACGTGGCGCAGATGACGTTCCGTCATCCCGGCATTGGCCCGCAAGACCTCGAAATAGCGGGCACGGACATCCGCTTCAGCAATGTCCGGCGCCACCGTCTGGGCCATATAGGCATCCCTGAGAAGGATATCCTCATAGGACTTGACCCGGCGCTGCAGATCCTTGTCATCATCCAAACCCTTTTCCCGCGCGGCGTTGGCCAGCAATTTCAGGTCAATCAGGCGGTCCAAGAGCGCAGGAAAAACAGATTCGAGGCGGCTCTGGTACTCCTCCGGCAGATCGCCCGCGGACTCGATCACGTCTTTCCACCGGATTGCCTCTCCGTCAACCTCGGCAACGACGGGATTGCGCCGGAGCATGTCCTGCATGGCGCTGCCCAGGGTTTGGACGTCAACATCCGCCGCACGGCCCGGCTCACTCACGGCATTACCCACCGAACCGGCTGGTGGTTCGATAGGCTCGATCACCAGAGGCGACGCGCGGCCTGCGGGTACGGAAGAGTCGGATTTCGGGGTCGCATCGGAGCCGGAGATGTCCGATTCTGCCGCATAGTCCAGGGTCGGCAGGCTTTCCGCGCTCGAGGGGGCCAGGTCCGACTCAGCCTGAGCCATGGAAACAACCCGGACTTTCAAGTCGCCCCGGTCCGCAAGCGCCTGAAGTGTCAGAGGCACTGCCAGGGCACAGAAGCCCAGGAAAGCGGCCATGGCGGACTGGTGTGAGAGTCTCTGGCGCGAGTGTCTCCGGTCGTTTGGTCGCGTCACAATGATTTCCTTAAATTTACAGATCCTGCAGTGAAGGAGGCTCCTGTCGCCTGCGTCACAGCGCACCTTCGGTTCGCTCAGAAGTACATTTGCACGCCCCTTTGCCATTGAACCAGAGCCGCCGACTGCCCTTCTGTCATCTCATCTTGCATGTCAGACCAACCTCGACAAGGGCATCGCGCCCGCATCCCAAGTCCTGCGCGCGCATCGCGCTACTGCGCAGTCAGGAAAATTACACAGAGAACTCAATTGCCTTCACGATTTTGGTTAAATCCCGGTACGCGGGAATCAAAAGGCCGCTTGATCCCCTCTTGCTGCAGGCTGCCAGCGTTGACAGGCACCTCGCGGACGCCTATTTGTCACTCCGTGTTCTGCACAGTTCCCGATTAATTTCTGTTCGAGGTCATAAATGTTCGGCGCGCTTGCAAAGCGGCTGTTTGGTTCTGCTAACGACCGTTACGTCAAAGGTATGAGTCAGACTGTCGACGCCATCAACGCTCTCGAACCAGAGCTTGAAGCCCTTAGTGATGAAGATCTACGAGCAAAAACTGTTGAATTCCGCCAAAGGCTGAGTGACGGCGCAAAGCTCGACGACCTCTTGATCGAGGCCTTTGCGACCGTTCGCGAGGCGGCAAAGCGCACGCTTGGACAGCGGCATTTCGATGTCCAGATGGTCGGCGCCATGGTTCTGCATCGCGGTCAGATCGCGGAGATGAAGACCGGCGAGGGTAAAACCCTGGTTGCGACTCTGGCGGTTTACCTCAATGCCCTCTCCGGCAAGGGCGTCCACGTCGTGACCGTGAACGACTATCTGGCTCAGCGCGACTCGGAATGGATGGGTCAGGTATACAAGTTCCTGGGTTTGACGGTCAGTTGCATCGTCTCTGGCTTACCGGACGAGATGCGCCGCGCGGCCTACCGCTGTGACGTCACCTATGGAACCAATAATGAATTCGGCTTTGATTATCTGCGCGACAATATGAAGTTCCAGCTGGAAGACATGGTCCAGCGGGATTTCAACTACGCTATCGTCGACGAAGTGGACTCGATCCTCGTCGACGAAGCGCGTACGCCGCTGATTATTTCGGGTCCTGCCGAAGACTCTTCAGAGCTCTACATCAAGATCAATGTTCTGATCCCGAAACTTGAGCCCGAACACTACGAGATGGACGAAAAGGCCCGCGCGGTCACCTTGACAGAGTCCGGCACGGAGCGGATGGAGGAACTCCTCCAGGAAGTCGACATGCTGGACGGCGGGTCGCTCTACGATATCGATAACGTCAGTGTGCTGCACCACGTCAATCAGGCCCTGCGAGCCCACAAGCTCTTCCAACGCGACAAAGACTACATCGTCAAGGATGACAAAGTCGTCATCATCGATGAGTTCACAGGTCGAATGATGGAGGGCCGGCGCTTCTCCGAAGGCCTGCATCAGGCTCTGGAAGCCAAGGAAAACGCCAAGATCCAGCAAGAGAACCAGACTCTCGCGTCGATCACCTTCCAGAACTACTTCCGTCTCTATCCCAAGCTGGCCGGCATGACCGGCACGGCGATGACGGAGGCCGCGGAATTCTCCGACATCTACAATCTGGACGTCATCGAGGTTCCCACCAATCTGCCCTTCATCCGCCTGGATCACGACGACGAGGTCTATCGCACCGCGGCCGAGAAAGACAATGCGATCATCGAGTTGATCCGCGAATGCACGGCGCGTAAGCAACCGGTTCTGGTCGGCACTGTCTCGATCGAGAAGTCCGAGCACCTGGCCGGGCTGCTGAAGAAAGAGAAGATTGAGCACAAGGTCCTGAACGCCCGCTATCACGAGCAGGAAGCCTTCATCATTGCTCAGGCCGGAGCGCCGGGCGCCGTGACCATCGCAACCAACATGGCCGGCCGCGGTACCGATATTCAACTCGGCGGCAACGTCGATATGCGCGTCAAGCAGGAATCCGAAGCGATCGAAGACGACGCCCAGCGCGCCGACAAGGTTGCCGAAATCGAAGCCGACGTGAAAGCCAAGGCAGCGGTCGCAAGAGAAGCCGGGGGCTTGTTCGTGATCTCGAGCGAACGGCACGAAAGCCGCCGCATCGACAACCAGCTCCGTGGCCGTTCAGGCCGCCAGGCCGATCCGGGCGCTTCCAAGTTCTTCCTCAGCCTGGAAGACGACCTGATGCGCATTTTTGGGTCCGAGCGCATGGATTCCATGCTGAAGAAGCTCGGCCTGCAGGAGGGTGAGGCCATCGTCCACCCCTGGGTCAACAAAGCGCTCGAGAAGGCCCAGCAGAAGGTCGAGGCCCGCAACTTCGAAGTTCGTAAGAACCTCTTGAAGTTCGACGATGTCATGAATGACCAGCGTAAGGTCATCTATGAGCAGCGCAAAGATCTGATGCGGGCGACCGAAGTCCACGAAACCATCGTCGATATGCGCCACGAGGTGATTGAAGACCTCATCACCCGCTGCATCCCGGCCAACGCCTACGCCGAACAGTGGGAAGTCGGCAGCATTCACGAAGAAACGCTGCGCTTGTTCAATCTTGATTTGCCGGTTGCCGACTGGGCCAAGGAAGAAGGCATCGCGGATCAGGAAATCCGCCAACGCATCACCGAAGCCGCCGACAAGAAAATGGCCGCCAGAACCGCGAACCACGGTGTTGAAATCTGGCACTCGGTCGAGAAGCAGGTTTTGCTCTCCGTGCTCGACAAGCAGTGGAAAGACCATCTCCTGTCGCTGGATCATCTGCGTCATGGCATTGCGTTGCGGGCCTATGGTCAGCGCGATCCCCTCAATGAGTACAAGAAAGAAGCCTTTGAGCTCTTCGAGGCCATGCTGGCCGAAGTCCGTGACGAGGTCACCATGATGCTCAGCCGGCTCGAACTGCGCGTCGCAGACCCGGAAGCCGTGCAGCTTCAGCGCGCGCCACAGGAAATGCATGAAACCCGCCAGGATCCAGCCCTTGTGGGCGCCGGTGCCCCGGCCGGAGAAGCGGCAGAAAGTGCTCAGCCAACGCAGACGCGCGCGGCGTCAGCCAATCTCGATCCAAACGACCCTTCGACCTGGGGTAAGGTGCAGCGGAATGCCCCGTGCCCCTGCGGGTCAGGCAAAAAGTACAAGCAGTGCCACGGCAAGCTTGCCTGACGTCTCAAGCGGAGGGGTTACTCTCCGGCCTGAAGTTGCGCCGGCGGCACATATAGGTTTTCGTGAACCTCTTCGAAGCGGACCCCACGCCGATCGTAAGCGGTGGAGTAGTAGTCATAGGACTCTGCGGTAGCGTCATTCAGATCAGAATACCTGAAGATCTGGACCACGCGGCCGCAGTTCCGGCTGACGTTCGGCACGGAACTGTGCACCAGCAGACTGTCGAAGATACCGAAGTCGCCAACGCTCCAGTGGTGATCCGCAACCACGTAATCCTCCAGCAGTGCCGAATGGTCGAAGACCTCGAAGGACCCGAATTGGTTCTTCGTGGATTTCAAGATCCCCAGCCTATGGGATTTTTCCCAGATCCGCAGACCGCCGACATCGGGTTTGTGCTCAGATAAACCGATGTAAAAGGTGACCTGTTTGGGCGATTGCATCAGATACTGATAGTCCTGATGCGGCGGAAGATTGTACCTCTGAAAGCTCTTGACGGGAGGGAAGAAGTGCAGCGTATCGCCCGCTTGCGGCGTAACGCACTCCGCTTCCCCACCAAACACTTCTTCCAGAAAGCTGTCTATCCAGCTTGAATACTTAAGCTGATTGAAAGAAAAGAATTTATTAGGTTGCGTGCCGAGATCCGTGACGATTTTTCCATCTATTGCCTTGAGCTCACAGAGCCTTACCAGCATGTCGCCTAGATCCGGCGGCGCGGGATCCTGCGTATGTCGTGCGATAACCTTATTCATGATCTTTTTGAGGTCTGAGAGATAACGATTGTAGGTTCCGTTGCCGCGCAGCAGCCGCGGGAACAACACGACCCCGTATTCCCGGTAGGTATCGAAGATCTGATCTTTGTTCTGGAGGATCTTTTCAATGCTGTAGTCTTCGAAGACGTAGTCCTTCATCATTCGAACTCCACGATCGAACAATAGCTCTGCAGCGGATGGTGCACAGGGCGAATATTGTTCAGGCCAAGAACCTCGGCCACAGCCCGGGTTTCACCGGGAAAGTGTTTGCAATTGAATTCATCGAAAACCAGGAGGGATCCCTTCACGAAGCGATCCCGAATCTGAAGAAGCACCTCCTTGGTGGGCTCGTATAAATCCATGTCAAAAATCGCAAGGGAGATCACGGCATGGGGGTTGGCCGCCTTCCAGTCTGCGACTGTTTTCCCAGCATCACCTTTTATCAGCTCGAATTTTCTCTGTTCCGGAAAGGGACAGATGGATTCGTGATATGTCAGGATCTCCTCGAGCGTATCTTCATATTTCTCTCTCGAGCGATAGTCGCCCGTCGAAACGCCGCCTCCGTCTTTGGCGTCGACGGACTCAAAGCCGGAAAAGGTATCGAAACCAAAGATTCTGCGTGAATGGTTGTAGGGCTCATACAAAGCCCGCAGATTGGAGAGCGTCGCAAGCGAAGCACCCCACTGCACGCCGAATTCACATATGACGCCAGGCACCTCAATGATCCGCTGATAGACATCGTTCAGGTAGAGAGTCCGGGCCAGCGCATTTCGTTTCATCACCGCCAGACTGTGCATCGCCCAGTTTTCGCCCGACTCCTCAATCAGATTTAAGGCAGTCTGCTTGAACTTTCTGTCCCTCTCACGCTGCGCGTCGGTACGGGCCCCAATGAATTCACCCTTGTCGTTTTTCTTCATGTTTGCACCCTCGAAACGCTTATGATGGGCCGGATCGAATCAACCAGCGCCGAATCATGCGTGATTATCTTAGGTGGTAATTAATAACCGCCTATTTCCCAATGTATGGTTAACAGAATGCGTAATCAGGACGGATTCAGCTGAGAGGGGCGAATTTAAAGCAATATAACTTGCATGTTTTCCAGATTCTTATGATCAATTCGCGAGATTCCCCAACCGACACACAACAAAACGGGCGCTGCACTACCCACCCAAGCAACGTTATGCGACCTGCAAACAGATGCACGAGAGTTTACAACTTAATCGGGTGGCTCCATCGCCCCGGTCATGATCGCGACCGCATCCGACATGGAGCAATCCTGCGGCCGGATAACAGTGATCCGCCGCCCGAGTCTGTGCACATGGATCCGGTCTGCGATCTCGAAGACATGCGGCATGTTATGCGAGATCAGGACGATGGGCAGTCCTCTGGCCTTGACGTCCAGGATCAGATCCAGAACCCGGCGACTCTCTTTGACGCCGAGCGCAGCGGTCGGCTCATCCATAATCACCACTTTCGAGCCGAAGGCCGTGGCCCGAGCAACCGCCACTCCTTGGCGTTGACCACCCGAGAGGGTTTCAACGGCCTGATCGATATTCTGAATGGTCATAAGTCCAAGCTCGTTGAGCCTCTCGCGCGCAATCCGCCGCATTTCTGCCCGGTCAAGCTTGCGGAACAAAGACCCCGCCAGACCACCGGCGCGGATTTCCCGTCCCAGAAAGAGATTGTCCGCAATGGAAAGCGCGGGCGAGAGGGCGAGGTTCTGATAAACCGTCTCGATACCAGCCGCACGGGCCTCCATCGGAGAACGGAACCGGATCGGCTGCCCATCCAGCAAAACCTCACCCTGATCCGGGACCACCGCGCCGCTCAGGCTTTTGATCAAGGTCGACTTTCCGGCCCCGTTGTCGCCGATAACCGCAAGAACCTCACCGGGATAAAGTTCAAATTCGGCATGATCCAGCGCGACCACACGTCCGTAGCGCTTCACCAGTCCGCGCGCCTGTAGCACGGGTTGGGGCAGCACGGGTTGGGGCGCGCCGGTTTGCGATTCGCGACTCGTCATGTCGAAACCTTCCTGATCCATTGGTCCAGGGCCACGGCGACGATAATCAGGAGCCCGACCGTAAACTCCTGCCAGAGCACATCAACGCCGGCCAGCTTGAGACCCGAGCGGAAGACACCGACGGTCAGCGCCCCGATCAAGGTGCCCAGGATCGAGCCGCGCCCGCCAAAGAGCGAGCAGCCGCCGATCACGACGGCGGTGATAGCATCGAGGTTTCCCTCGTAGAAGCTTTGCGGACTGACCGACCCCAGGCGCCCGATCGCGATCCATCCGCCCAGCGCGCAGATCGCGCCGGCCACCGCATAAACAGAGATCAGCGTGCGGTCCGTGCGGATACCCGCCAGTTCAGCGGCATCCTTGTCATCGCCGACCGCGTAGATATGCCGGCCCCAAGCGGTCCAGTTCAAAATGTACCAAAAGAGCGCGAAGAGGCCGATCATCAGGAAAGAGCCATAGGTGAATTGTGCGCCAAAGACACCAACACGCTCGCCAAAAAACTTGAGCAGGGGCGCCAGTCGGTCGATGTCGGAACTGCGCAGGGTTTGCGCATCGGAATACCAGAGATTCAGCGCGAAGAAGATCGACCAGGTGCCGAGCGTCACGATAAACGGCGGTAGGCGCAAACGGGTGATGAGGAAACCATTCACCAGCCCGCAAAGCGTGCCGACGGCAAATCCGGCCATCAGGGCGAAGCCGACCGGCAGGCCGTAAACCACCCCCAAGCGCCCCATAACCACCGAACTCAGCACCATGATCGCCGCGACCGAGAGATCGATGCCGGCTGTGATGATGATCAGCGTCTGCGCAACACCCAGGATCCCGATCACGGTCACCTGCTGAATGATGAGCGAAAAATTGAAGGGGGTGAAAAAGCGTTCCCCCGCGACGAGACCAAACGCGAAGAGACTCAGCAGCAGCACGATTAAAGGCGCGGCCGTCGGGTTGGCATGGAGGAAGTAATGCAGCCTGGCAAGCGGCCCATGGGCCTCGTCCTGGAAAGACGCGACCTCTTCCCCGCCGCGCGCCACGCTGGGAGTATCCCTGTCCGACATGGAGAATGTCCCCCTCTCTCCTGGCTATTGCTGCAGCCGAAGTCCGCCAGTCTGTGCAAGCGAACCCCGGCGCAACACTGCGGCTGTCATGCCAGTGAGATCAGCCCCAACACTGGGTCAATCCTTCTTTCGAGGAGACTGATGGGACGCCCTCGACAGGCTGGTCGGTGATGAGAGTCACGCCGGTGTCGAGAAAATCGAGACCCGGTGTGGTCTTGGGTTTTGCGCCCGTGGCAGCGAAGTCGGCGACCGCCTCGACTCCGAGCGCCGCCATCTTGAGCGGGAACTGCATAGATGTTGCCCCGATGATGCCGTCGGCGACGTTCTGCACGCCCGGGCAGCCACCATCGACGGAAACCACCAGAACATCCTGCTCTTTCCCGAAGGCCTTTAGGGCCTCATAAGCACCCGCCGCAGCCGGTTCGTTGATGGTGTGGATCAGATTGATTCCGGGATCCTTCTGCAGAAGATTTTCCATAGCGGTACGTCCGCCCTCTTCGGAGCCGCGGGTCGAATCGCCGCCGACAAGACGCGGATCGTCTTCGTCATACATCTTCTTCACATCCTTGACGTCGATGCCGAAGCCGGTGAGAAATCCCTGATTGCGCAGTACGTCCACCGTAATCTGCGCTTCCGAGAGGTCCAGCGTCGCGATCTTGGCGTTGGCGGCATCGGCACCCATCTTGGCAGCCGCCCACTGGCCGATCAGTTCCCCCGCCTTGAAATTGTCGGTCGCAAAGGTGGCGTCCGCTGCATCGATCGGATCAAAGGGTGTATCCAGCGCAATCACCAGCACGCCTGCCTCACGGGCACGCCGAACCGTATCGGTCAAAGCCGCAGGATCGGAAGGCGTAATCAGAATGCCCTTGGCCCCGGCCGCAACCAGACTCTCGATCGCAGAGATCTGGGCTTCGTTGTCGCCATCGTACTGGCCGGCGAAGCTGCGCAGCTCCATCCCCAACTCCGCGGCTTTGGCTTCTGCGCCTTCCTTCATCTTGACGAAAAAGGGATTGGTGTTGGTTTTGGTAATCAGTCCGACAATCTCGCCGTCGGCGTAGGCCGGGAATGCGGACCCCGCAAAGACTGCAGCGGCCATCAGTGCGGCACCTGTTGTCCTGCCGGCTGTGAACTTGAGCTCTTTCAACATATCTTTTCCTCCCGTATGTCGCGGGCGGACCGTTCTGTCCGCGGTGCTTGTTCGTTCTTGTTCTGCGGAGTGCATTCCCAAGGCCGAGGTCTGCAACAGCCGGTGGTTGAGCACTCTTGCCATAGACTACCGGATGCGGCGGGAATGTCTATTCTCCAGAAGTATGCCCAGAACCATGCAGAGAGCTTTGGCCTGAGCATAATTAGTTGTACGATGAGGTCAGGATACGCGCGAGGGGGGAACGAATCGGTGGCGAAGAACATTGTCATCTGCTGCGATGGCACCGGAAACCAGATCGAGACAAATCTCTCGAACGTCTTGAAGCTTTTCCGGGTGGTCGGCAAGACCCAGAAACAAAGCGTCTTCTATGATCCGGGGGTCGGCACCCTCGCCGTGCGGGACGCCTGGGCCGAGCTGCGGCAGGACACCAAGACCGTCCTGGGATTGGCGACCGGCTACGGACTGGACGACAACGTCCTGAGCGCCTACCGCTTCCTGATCGACAACTATAAAACAGACGACAACATCTATCTTTTCGGTTTCAGCCGCGGTGCCTACACCGCGCGGGTCCTCGCCGGGCTGCTGCATACCATCGGCCTGCTAAGACCGGAGCAGGCGAACCTCTGTGACTACGCGCTCGGTGCGTATAAGCAGGCGGGCGAGAACCACGATCTGAAAATTGCCTGGCATTTTCAGCGCGTTGCTTCCGCCCGCCAGATCCGTATCAAGTTTCTCGGCGTTTGGGATACGGTCAGTTCGGTCCTGGTCCCTCGCCGGGACCGCTTTTTCATTCCGAGCCTGCAGAAGCTGCCCTACACCCGGCGCAATCCCAGCGTCGAAGTCTTCCGCCATGCCATGGCGATCGACGAGCGGCGGCGTATGTTCCGTCTGAATCACTGGGATCAGCCGCAGAAATTCGTCGCCAATCCCTTCGACAAAAGCGAGGAGGAGGTCGAACAAGATATCAAACAGGTCTGGTTTGCCGGCGTGCACTCGGACGTGGGCGGCGGTTACCCGGAGGACGAAAGCGCACTCTCGAAATATCCGCTTCAATGGCTGCTTGAGGAGGCCGCCGAACAAGGCCTGCTGGTGAACACCTCCATGATGAACCATCTGATCAAGGGCCATAAACGCAAAGGCAGCCAGCACAGCTATATCCCGCCGGATCCGGGCGGCACGCTGCATAACTCCATGCGCGGATTCTGGAAGCTGCTGGAATGGATTCCCAAAAGCGACAAGCTGAAGGAGTGGCCGAAACGCAAATCCTGGATGGGCTGGTATCTGCCAAAGGCCGAACCACGTTTTATCGCAGAAGGCGCCCGGATACACTGGTCCGCGATCGAGCGCGAGAAACGCGTCACTTCTTACAAACCGCCGAATCTCCCGGACCAATATGAGATCGAGGGGGAAGCGCCAACGACGGAAAATGAGCCTTAATGCCCGCTAAACTGCCGTTCCTGACGCAAGCGTGATGCCAAGACCCTGTCAATTCGGAGATAACCGACCTAAGTAATGGGTCGAACGAACATAATTGCGACCCTAGTCCAAAAGGAGGAACGAGATGACGGCAACAGCAACGCTCGCCGGTGGATGCTTCTGGGGCATGCAGGATCTGATCCGCAAACTGCCGGGCGTGGTCTCGACCCGAGTCGGCTATAGCGGTGGCACGACCGCATCTCCCACCTACCGGGATATCTGCACCGGCGGAACCGGTCATGCGGAGGCAATCGAGATCACTTTCGATCCCGAGCGCATCGGCTACCGCAATGTTCTGGAACTCTTTTTCCAGATTCATGACCCAACGACGGAAAACCGCCAGGGCAACGATATCGGCAGCCAGTACCGCTCGATCATCTTCTATGCCGACGACGAGCAGGAGCGCGTCGCGCGCGAGACCATTGCCGATGTCGAAGCCTCCGGTCTTTGGCCCGGGAAAGTGGTGACCGAGGTGGTTCCGGCCAGCGACTTCTGGGAAGCCGAAGATGCGCACCAGGACTATCTGCAAAAGCACCCGGGCGGCTACACCTGCCATTTCCCGCGGCCGAACTGGCGCTTGCCCCGCAGGGATGCCGCCGAATAGAGCAGACCGGTCACTCGCCAGAAGTGGCCGTCAGAAGCGGCCGTCGTAAGCGCGGGGGCCGATCTCGGCGGCGATCAGGGAAAAGCCCTCCTGCGCCGCCAGCCCGGCCCCGACCGCGGCGGCCATGCCGGCCCGGGTGTCGACTGAAAACCCTTGCCCGCCAAGGGCTTGAGCCAAGGCCGGAAAATCGGTGCCGCCGAAATCGACCGCCAGATTGCGCAGGCCCTGGCCCCGTTGTTTCAACTCGATCAGACCCAGCGAGCGGTCGATGAAGACCACGATCACCAGCGGCAGCTTGAGATCCCGCAGGGTCGCGAGCTCGCCCAGGATCATCTCCAGACCGGCGTCTCCGGTAAAGGCCACGACCGGGCGATCCGGCGCGGCCAGCTTGAAACCCATGGCGATCGGCAGGGCGCAGCCCATGGTGCAGAGGCCGCTGGACTGAAGCAAACCGCGGGGTTGCGGGCAGTCCCAGAGCTGGCTGAGCAGAATACGATGAGCCCCGCTGTCGGCGGTGGCGACGCCGTTCTCCGGCAGCAGGCGGCGCACCTCCTCGATCGCCGCGCCGGGCCCCCAGTCCTCATTCGTGCGGAAGGCCGCGCGCAGGGCTTCGCGCACCGCCGCCGCCTCGCCCCCGGGCCAGCGGACGGCGTCAAACTCCCCGGAATTGTTCCCAATCTCCCCCAATCCCAATTCGATATGACATACAAATGTCACAGCCGACTCGTGCATGCCGTGATGATTGGGCGCGGCGGTCAATTCGATCACCGGAGTCTTTTCCGGGTCCCAGGGACGGCACCAGTTCTGGCGCATCTCGATCGGATCGTACCCCGCGAGCAAAATCAGATCGGCCTGTTCCAGCAGCGGCAGCAGATGCCGGTCGGCCAGCGGCGAGAGTCCGGCGGCGCCGAGCGCGAGCGGATCGTCTTCGGGCAAAATCCCCTTGGCCTTGTAGGTCGTGATCACCGGGATCCGATGCCGGCGGGCGAAGTCGGCGACGCCCTCTTCGCAGCCCTGGGCCAGAACCTCCAGACCGGCGAGCAGGATCGGGCGCTCGGCGGCGGCAAAGAGCGCGCGGGCTTTCTCGAGATCGGGTCCCGGCGCGGGCGCGACAGGGGCATAGCGCACCGGAACGGCTTTGCGCGGATTGGCCTGCTCGGCGCCGGCGACCGACATGGGCACGTCGATGTGCACGGGACCGGGCCGTCCTTCCATCGCAATGGTCAGGGCCTTGGCGACGATGGTCTCGACCGCGCCGTCGACCAGGGTGAAGCTGGCCTTGGTGATGGGCTCCAGAAGCGCGCGGTGATCGAAGACCTGGTGGGTGTAGCCGGCGGCGGTGGCTTCATCGACGCAGCCGGTCAGGAAGATCAGCGGGACCCGGTCCTGTTCGGCATTGGCGACCACATTGACCGCGTTGGCCACGCCGGGTCCCAGGGTCGCGATCAGAACGCCGGGCGCGCCGGTCGCGTGATAGGTGCCTTCGGCCATGAAGCCGGCAGCGTTCTCGTGCTTGGTCAGGGTGAAGTCCAGACCGGCATCGGCCAGCGCGTGCATGACGGTCAGGACCTCGCCGCCAGGTATCCCGAAGGCATGGCGGCAGCCTGCGTCATAGAGTGCCTGAGCGAGAATCTCCGCGGCCGTGGTCATGGCGAAACTCCAAAAAGACAAAAGAGGCGGTGAAGTTACTTGGGCAGGTTCAGATAGCCGTCACGGCTTTGCGGCAGCTTGCGTTCCAGGATGTTGGCGGCGATGACCGTGCGCAGGATCTGCGCCGTCCCGCCGCCGATGGTGAACATGCGCGCATCGCGGAGCATGCGCTCCATGGGATTGTTGCGCGAATAGCCCGCCGCGCCAAAGAGCTGCAGGGCATCGTTGGTGACCTTGATCGCCATCTCCGAGGCGAAGACCTTCGCCTGCGCCGCCTCCAGGACGTCGGGGAAACCATCACAAGCAGCGGCCTTATGCAGCAGGGCGCGGGCGGCGTCGATCTGGATCGACATATCGGCCAGCATCCACTGGAGGCCCTGAAATTCGCAGATCGGTCGGCCGAACTGTTCGCGGGCTTTGCTGTAGCCCAGTGCCTGCTCATAGGCACCCGCCGCCAGTCCGAGGGCGACCGTGCCCGCCCCGACCCGCTGGGCGTTGTAGGCGGTCATGAGTGCACCGAAGCCCCGGCGCAATCCTTGCGGCGGCATCAGGAGCATATCTTTATGCACCGCCAGATCCTTGAAGAGCACCTCGGTCTCGGGAATGCCGCGCAGCCCCATGGTGGGTTCCCGGCGGCCGATGATGAGGCCGGTTTCCGGCTGATCCGGTTCCAGGTCGGGCGCGCCCTCGCGCACGACAATAAGGCCACCGATCCCCTGCTCGACCCCGCCGTCGAAAACGCGGGCAAAAACCAGGTGCAGCCGTGAGACACCGCCGCCGGTGATCCAGTGCTTGCCGCCATTGATGATATAGAAGTCGCCCTTACGGTCCGCGCGCGTGGTCATCTCGGTGGCCGCGCTACCCGCCGCCGGTTCGGTGATGCAGATGGCGGGCTTGTCGCCGCTGAGCACAATCTCGGCGGCCAGTGTTTTTTGTGCCTCGGTACCGTAAGCCATGATTGCGCCGATGGCCCCCATGTTGGCCTCGACCGCGATGCGCCCGGTGACGCCGCAGACCTTGGCCATCTCCTCGATCACCAGCGCGGCGTCCAGGTAACTCAAACCGGGTCCGCCGTGGGCCTTGGGAATGGTCATGCCGAAGAAACCCGCCTCGTTCAGCGCGCGGACATTGTCCCAGGGGTAGCTTTCCTCGCGGTCAACGGCTGCGGCGCGGGGCGCGATGACATTCTGCGCCAAGGCGCGGGCTCTTGCCCGCAGTTCCACTTGATCCCCGGACAAGCTTTCCGGCATGGCAGCCTCCTTCAAGAATTCCTCCGGCGTCAGACCGCGCCGGTTTTTGCGACGGCAGCAGTTTAACGGCAGAGGAGCTGGCTTGGCGAGGCCGCTTGATAGAATTTCACGATCAGCTCTGCTTCCCCACCGCATCGAAGACGGAGTTGATGTGACTGGAGACGGTCTCGCGCGCCGCCGCCGCATCGCCGGCCTGGATGAAGCGCAGCAGCTTTCGGTGTTCCTCCAGGGCCAGTCCGATCCGGTTCTCGATGCCGCTCATCAGCTGCATGCGGGCCCGGTCCGTATGGGCCTTGGCGGAATGCGCGAGCCGCCAGGCGGTGGGGATAGCAGCGAGGCGGGCAAGCTCGGCATGAAAGGCCTCGTCGGCCCGGAAAAAGGCCACGGGATCGCCCATGAGGACGGCGCTTTCCTGCAGCGCCAGCAAGGGATTGAGGCTGTCGAGCGAGGGCTGCTTCTGTGCCAGAATCTGCACCACTTCGCACTCCAGCGCGCGGCGGACGATGATGCCCTCGATGACGCGGTTTTCATCCCGGGGCGCGACGATCGATCCCACCTGCGGGCGGCTCTGGATCAGGCCGTCACCCACCAGGCGCAGATAGGCCTCGCGCACGGGCGTGCGGCTGACGCCCAGATAGCCGGCGAGCTCGGGTTCGTTCAGGCGCGCACCGGACGGCAGCTTGGAGAGGATAATCGCGAGACGCACCGCCTCATAGACCTGTGGCCCAATGGGCTTGGTGCGGTCCAGCACCAGATGATCGAAATCCCGGCTGAAGTCGGGTTGGTCGCTCTGATCTTTGCGGGGCCTCGGCATGGGTTTTCTCTCAAACTTGGTCTTGATTGAACAGGACGGGCTTTTTTCGCCTCTCGCCTCAAGAGGGTCCAGTCTTTTTCCGCCGCCCGAAGGGGATGAGCACCAGCGCGACGGACAGAAGTGTCACCCCCATCAGCACCGCGCTGATCGGGCGCGTCAGGAAGGGTTCCAGGGATCCATCGGAGAGAATGAGCCCCCGCCGCAGGTTCTTGTCGAGCAGACTGCCCAGGACCAGACCCAGCACGATCGGCGCCATGGGGAATTTCATCTGCCGCAGCAGGAACCCGGCGATGCCGAAGCAGACCATCACCAGCACATCGAAGAGCCGGTTGGCGATGGCGAAGGAGCCCACGGTACAGAGCACAAAGATCACCGGCATCAGCCGCTCGCGGGGAATGCGCAGAACCTGCAGCAGGCTGCCGCTCAGCAGCAAACCCAGAAGCGTGATGGCGAAGGCCGCATAGATCAGGGTCGCCGCCACGTCATAAACGAAGCTTGGGTTTTCGATCATGATCAGCGGCCCCGGGCGGACCCCGTGGATCACCATGGCGGCCAGAAGAACGGCGGCGGGCGCGGAGCCGGGCACCGCCAGGGTCAGTACCGGAATGATCGCGCCGGGCACCGCCGCGGAGTTGCCGGTTTCCGCCGAGATCAGACCTTCCTCCGAGCCCTTGCCGTAGCGGTCTTTCTCCCGGCTGAAACGCTTGGCCAGGGCATAGGAGACCCAGGCGCCGATGTCCTCGCCCACCCCCGGAATCACCCCGATCAGGGTTCCGGCAACCCCCGAACGCGGGATGGTCAGCCAGTGTTTTCTGAGCTTGGAGAAAGACGGCAGCAGGCGGCCCGTGGCCTTGGCCACGACGGGACCTTTGCGTCCGGCTATGGAGGTCAGGATCTCGGCAAAGCCGAAGGCCCCGACCATGGCGGGGATCAAATTGATCCCGCCGGTCAGGTCCGTGATGCCATAGGAAAAGCGGGCATAGGCAAAGACGCTTTCCTGCCCGATCATGGCAATGATCAGGCCCAGCAGGCCCGCAATCCAACCCTTGAGCGGATCCTCCATGGCGGTCAGGCGCCCTGAAATGACGATGCCGAACACCGCCAGCCAGAAGAATTCAAAGGCGCCGAACTTGAGGGCGTAGTCGGCGAGCAAAGGCGCCCCCAAGGCCAGCAGCACCACGCCGACCAGGGTGCCGAAACAGGAGCCGACGGTCGCGAGTCCGAGCGCTTCGCGGGCGCGGCCCGATTGCGCCAGCGGGAAACCATCGAGCGTCGTGGCGGCGCTGGCGGGGGTGCCGGGCATGTTCAAAAGGATGGCGCTGCGGCTGCCGCCGAAGATCGCGCCCACGTACATGCAGAGCAGCGAAACGATGGCCGTGTGACTGTCCATGTGGAAGGTCAGGGTGGTCAGCAGCGCGAGACCCATGGTCGCGGTCAGGCCCGGCAGCATACCGATCAGGATTCCCAGCAGCGTCGCCCAGAGCATGGTGAAAAGCTGCAGGGGCGTGGCCGCGTTCACCAGCGCATTTCCGATGAGATCGAGCGGCCCCATCTGCGCGGCCTAAGGCAGTTGAACCAGGAAGAGATCCTGGAAAAGAAAGGAGATAGCGACACTCACCGCCGCCGCTAGAAGCGCGGCAATCGCGGCGCGCCTGGGCAGCTTGGTGCGGTCTTTGTCGATCAGGTGTTCGAAGCTGAGCGTGAAGCTGAAAACGAAGACGGCGGTCGCCGCGATGAAAGGAACGCGCCCCAAGAGGCCCAGGGCGTAGATCAGCGTCAGCACCACCGCCAGCAAAACCCGTTTCCGGGACTCCGGCGCGCGCAGATCCGGCAGGGACCCTGCGGTTTCGGTCCGCGCACGCCGGAACGCCAGCAGGAGGCCCGAAACCGCCAGCGCAAATCCCAGAAGCGCCGGGGTGAGACCGGGGGCCTCATAGACTGAGGCCCCCTGCTCCTGAAAGTCCGGCATCGCCAGGGAGGCGCCGACGACGGCGACCCCCAGCAGAAAGAAAACGACGCCGGTGATTTTATCGACCCTTTGATCCGTCATGGCCTTCAGGCCTTTTTCAGATCAGGATTCAGGGCCGGGGAATGCCCAGTTCGTCCGGGCTCTTGACCGACTTACCGCCGTCATGCAGCAGCCAGGCGTTGGACTGGATAGACGCCCAGACCCGGTCCTGCGCATCGTCGCCGGCGTGGACCGTCATGACAGAGCCTTTGTTGGTGGTGTAGTCCATCAGCGCGTCGGACTTGGCGATGTCCTTCATCCAGACCGATTCCAGCTTGGCGACCACCTCGTCGGGCACGCCCTTGGGCACGAAGATCCCAAAGTAGATCGGCGTGGGTTTGAAGTCCGGCAAGACGTCGGTGATGGCGGGAATGGTGCCGAGACCGGGAACCTCAATAGGTGCATCCGCCAGGACCGCCAGAGGACGCAGCCGTCCGGCTTTCAGCATCTCGATCTGTTCGGTGATGAGCTGGCTGGTGGCCTGGGTCTCGCCGGAGACGGTGGAAAGCACCGCCTTCGCGCCGCCGTCGTAGGTGACGTGCTTGTAGCCGCCGCCAGAAGCCTTTACGAGCGCTTCCATGGCCGAATGACCGGCTGAGTTCACACCGGAGGTGCCGACAGCGGTGCCGTTGCCCGCCTTCAAAGCGGCGAGGAAGCCCGCCATGTCCTTGATATCGGAATCCGGATTCACACTGATCACGTTGACCAGCGCCGAGTTCAGGAAGAGGTGCCAGTCCTTGATCGAAGTGTCCAGCTTCCCGGTGACCGCATAGGTGCCCAGGTCCTTGGCCGCGCCCGCGGTCCAGGTGTAGCCGTCCTTGGGGGCATCCAATGCGGCCTTCGAGCCGATGGAACCGGACGCGCCGGGCTGATTGACCACCACGACCTTCTGGCCAAGCGGCCCCTCGAGAGCACCGGCCGCGACCCGGGTGACCTGATCCGTCGCGCCGCCCGCGCCCCAGGGCACGATCAGGGTGATCGGTTTTTCCGGCCAACCCTCGGCCAAGGCAGATGACGATAAAAGCGCAGCGGCGAAAGCGCCGCCAAGAAGCGTTTTGAATTTCATGATGAGACCTCCCTCTCATTTATTTTTCGGCACCTTTGGCACCGCTCTTTTTACAAGAATACTAGTATACGCACAAAAATGAAAGCCACAATACCGGGAGTGCATCTCCTACAGCCTGTGGTAACCGGAGTTTGACAGGGTGAAAAGGGGGCGCTTGACAGGAACGCACCGAGTCCGGGCGCACAAAGCGGGCCAAGAAAAAAAGTGTAATCGAGCCTAAAAACACTACACGCGTATAAACAAAACCAAGCAAAAGCGGCACTTCACCTAATTGAAATAGCTTCACCCAAAGCACAACCCAAAATAATCTCAAGGCTTTGTACAGGAATTTTGCCGATAGTCCTGGAAGGAAACGAGCCGGATGGCAGCAGGCCCCGGAGTCATGAAAAGGCGGGATCATGAAATGGCGGGATCATGAAATGGCGGGATCATGAAAAGGCCTGGTCGTGAAAAGGTGGGGGCGATCCGGAAACAACCTTTTCGGCACGGCACCCTCTTGATTGCTCCGCGGGTCATGACTGCGTCGCACGGCAATCATGAGAAGAGATTGACCTTCTAAGGGTCATGGAACTGAACATCGGTCCGGAGCGGAGACAGTATGCTCGGCGCGAGCAACAATATCGAGATCAGTCACCGCCGCATCACCGCCGAGGTATTGGCCAGGCTGAGAGTCGTGCAGGGACGTTTCGCGCGCGGCGACAGGAATGCCGGGCGGGTGATCCTGAAGGAATGCGACCTCTCGAAGCTGGATTTCTCGTCCTCCTGCTTTGCCGGCGCCCACTTCATCGCCTGCAGCTTCGCGAACGCAAACCTGACCGATGCCGACTTCAGCAGAACGATGCTGTTCGGATCGAACTTCGAGCGCGCCAACCTGACCCGCACGAACTTCGAGAGCGCCAATCTCCAGGCCGCCACCTTCGATGAAGCCACCATGGAGGATACCCGTCTCGATCGGGCCGACATTCGCAAAGGCACGCTGATTCACGGCAGCGAGAAGGAAGGCACGGCAAGCTATCAGGAGATCGAAACCTCGTTCCGTGAGGCCGAGCTGCGCGGCACCAACTTCACAAACGCCTTCCTGCGAAACGCGAACTTCGACGGTGCAAAGCTCGACAACGTCAAGCTGAAGGGAGCCGACTTGAGAGGGTCGAGTTTTCACGGGGCCGAACTGAAAAATGTCGATGCGTCCCAGGCACTGATCCAGGACGCCGACTTTCGCTCGGCCTCCCTGGAGGGAGTCGAGTTGGGCGAGAGCCTGTCGCTGCTGGCCGCCGCCCCGGCTGCACCGATGGAGAAAGAAAATCTGGAGACCATCATCGCCGACCACGAGCGTTGGGTGGCGTCGGGCGGCAAAGACGGAAAGCGGGCCTCCTTCGCCGAACAAAATCTCTCCGGCCACGACCTGGCCGGACGGAACCTCGCGACGATCTGCTTTAACTACGCAAACCTCAGCGGGGTAAATTTCTCCCGAATGATCCTCGCGGCCTGCAGTTTCCAGTATGCAAATCTGCGTGGCGCGGACCTGACGGGCAGCGACCTGCGCGGCGCCGACTTCAGCCATGCCGTGATCACCAATGCGAAGCTGGAGAGCTGTAGGATCGGGGCGCTGCCGGGCACCGGATTGAGCACGCTGATCGAAAAAAGGTGACGAAAAGCGGACGCCGGCCGGAAGCCGGATTTTACGGATTCCTCCCTCAGTGTCCGCCCGGAGCCTTCAAGATGCCGCCGCCCGCGCTGGGCAGGAATCTCGAAGGCAAAGTCTCCGTGAGGCCTTTGTTGAACCGATTAGAACTTTCTTTGTATTAATAGGTGTATCAATGATCTTGACTTCGCGGTGAAAGACCAAATATCGCTGGTTCCCGGCCGCTGACGACACTGGTGCCTATGCTGACCCTGCCCGAGTATGCCCTGGACAAACGAGTCTTCGGGCCCGTCTCATCCGAAGAGGCGCAGTTCATCTCGCCGCTGCTTGGCGATGCGCTGAGCCATTGGAAAGACCTCAAAGGCGACCGGCCCTATCCGCTGCGCAGTGATTTCCTGCCTGAAAACGCCATTCGCTTCTGGCCGTCACTGGCCCTCATGGATGTGCTCGACGACGACTACCACATCCGGTTTTTCGGCAGCAAGCTGGTGGATGTATATGGCGAGCTGACCGGCCGGAAGATCTCCGAACTCGATCCGGCGGTGCGCGACCGCAACCGCCTGATCTTTGACGCCTGCCGCGACAGTCAGGCCCCCGCCTATGCCTACTGGCCCATGAGCGCGGCACGGGATAAGCCCTTCCTCGACGTCGAGGGGCTGTGCCTGCCCTTTACAAAGGACGGCACCAGCCTGGATCTGATCGCCGGGCTCAACGTGAGTTCCTCGCGCCGGATACTTCGATAGGCGCGGTTATCCCGCCCGATGCCCTCTTGCCCTGCCATGCCGCCGCGCCAGGGCGAAACCCGCCAGACCCAGACCGAGGAGCGTCAGCGTGCCCGGCTCCGGAACCGCCGCCATGGCCGGCGCCGCAACCAACAGCAGGTCATCCAGGGCCATAAAGCCCTGAGTGTTACCTGGGGGAACGCTGAATTGGATCTGGGAAAAAGCCGCGGTGCTGTCGATCACCCCCAAGAACCCGGCGGTATCCCCCAGTGTGTCTATGACATCAACGACCAGGCCTAACTCGGGGATGGTCAATTGAAGCGGGCCCAGAAAAGCGAACCCCAGGCCAACGCCCGTCACAGGCTCGGGAAGAGTCCAGATCAGGTTCAAGGCCCCAGTACTGGCATTACTGCTCAAGTCGGCTTGAAAGAAACCACTGCGAACAGTGTTTTGACTCGAACTCGGCTGCCCAACGGCCAAGGTTGAAACCACGCCGTTGCCGAAAGTGATTGAAGTGCCGTCTGCGATTTCAGTGTCAAATCCCTCGTTCGTAATCGGTGCCGGGCCAGCGGCGGTCACGAAATCAGAAATGTTAGTGAAGGTAATGGGCGCAGCCTGGGCGCAGCCGACCGACAGGGCGAAGCCGCAGAGAGCCAATACAAGACCCGCTGCGTATGATTTAAGACGCCGCATTCTGCTGCTCCCTTAACTTGCCGTGCCGCCGCGCCAGGGCGAAACCCGCCAGGCCGAGACCGAAGAGCGCCAAGGTGCCGGGCTCCGGAACCGCCACCACCGAGGGCGCCGCGGCGAAGCGCAGGTTGTCGACGCCCCAGAATTCAACCGTATCATCGCTCTCTTGAAGGCTGAACTGGATCTGGGTAAAGGGCGCCTGGCTGTCGACCAGGCCGAACATGCCATCTTCGCCCCCCATCACGGTGTTGATATCGAAGAGACCGCCTGAGCCCAAGATGGCAACGTCAATCACAGCGGCAAAACTGAAATCCGCGATGAAGCCGATCACCGGAACGGGAAAAGTCCAGGTCACAGTCAAAGCATCTGGCCTGCCGGGACTGCTCACACGCCCCTGAAAGAAATCGAAGGAAACACGGTTCTCCCCCGTCAGGTCGCCGCCCGCAATCGTTGAAGTCACACCGCTGTCGAAGGTGATTTGCGGCGCTTGCGCAATGTCATTGCTGAAGGTCTCAAGGGTCGTCGGTGCCCCGCCGGTGGCTACCGTGAAGGCAATTACGTCGGTCACCGTCATGGGCGCCGCCTGCGCACTTTCCAGGGTCAGCCCGCTTATCCCAAGGGCCAGAACCAGGCTCGCTGCGTATGATTTAAATCCCTTCATTGAATTCCCCTCGCCGCCGCGGCTTTCCGGTCTCTGCGGACCGAATTTTTGCGCCGGGCATTTGTCATGGTTGTATCGGATCAAAGTTAGATTGGATCAAAGCCTGCCGGGAACTGAAAAAGCGCCGAAGCTCCCGAGAACCTAAGATTGCGCGAGGGATCACATCAGAATGACCCGGGGAAGTGAAGGGGGCGGGCGCAGTTTGTCCCAAATCTGCGCAATTTTGTCCAATATGGAACAGTGTCCGGGCGAAAGAGGCGGATCCAAGGGTGGAGATGCCCCTCCGGACAGCCTGAAACGGGGCTCTGGCCTCAAACAAAGCGCGCTGGTCTGCGCCGCAGCCCGAAAAGCCTCTAAAATTGTAGGCATACTCAACGTTTTACAAACACTTAGGGCTGATACTTCCAGGTTGGAGCTGCCTCTTCCAGGCAGCGTGCGCCTCTATCTGCGCCTTGATCGCCGCCAGACCGCGCCAAAAGCCGGCGGGATAGGTTGATAAGGGCGGATCGGCAACCTCCGTGGAGACGGCATGCTCAAAGAGAGCAATAACATCGTCATCATCGACCGCCGGATCACCACGGAAGCCCTGGAAAAGCTGATGGTGGTGCAGCGCGGCTTCGCCCGGGGCCGCAAGGCCGCGCGGCGGGTGATCCTGAAAAAGTGCGATCTGGCACACCTGGACCTCTCCTCGGCCTGTTTCGCGGGCGCCCACTTCATCGCCTGCGACTTTTCAAGCGCCAGCCTGCGCAATGCCGACTTCAGCCGCACCGTGCTGTTCGGATCGAGCTTCGAGAACAGCGATCTGACCAAGACGAATTTCGAGATCGCGAACCTGCAGGCGGCGATTTTCGACAATGCCACCCTGCACGGCACGCGCCTGACCCGGGCCGACATCCGCAAGGGCACGCTGATCCACGGCCAGGAACGCAACGGCACGGCGGTCTACCGGGAGATCGAAACCTCGTTCCGGGAGGCGGACCTGATCGGGGCGGACTTCGAGGACGCCTCGCTGCGCAACGTCAATTTCTCCAGCGCCCGGATCGACGATGTGAACCTGAAGGGCGCGGATCTGACCGGCTCGCGCTTTCACGGGGCACAGATCCGCAACCTGGATGTCTCGCAGGCCCTGGTACAGAACGCGGATTTCCGCGCGGCCTCCTTCGAGAACGTCACCCTGGGCGACAGCGGGCTGGTTCTGGCCGCCGCGGCCCGCATGGAACCGACCAGCCGGCGGGACCTGGACGCCATTATCCAATGGCACGAGACCTGGGTGGCGTCGGACGGCCGGGAGGGCACCCGCGCCTGCTTCGACGAACAGAACCTCTCGGGCCACGACCTGGCCGGCCATAACCTGGCCACGGTGTCCTTCGATTACGCCAATCTCAGCGGCGTGCGCTTTTCCAACATGGTGCTGGCCGCCTGCAGCTTTCAGCACGCGAACCTGCGCGGCGCCGATCTGAGCGGCAGCGACCTGCGCGGCGCGAATCTCAGCAGCGCAGTGATCACCGGCGCGAACCTGGAGGGCTGTGACGTCGGCGAACTGCCGGAAACCGGCCTGGCCACGATTTTCCCCAGCAGCCCCGCCGAGCGCGCCGGCGCGCAATTGCTCAGACGCACGGGCTGACAGCAGGTTGCGGCGGCTTTCAAGCGCGCGGCGTTAGAGGACTTGGCGGCTCTCGGAAAAACACTGCTGAGCGCGCGAGGCCGGGGTCAGGAGAGGCCCTTCTGGCCCATGCCCAGGAACTTGTCGCGGCGCTGTTGTTTCAGAACCGTGCCGTCCTTGCCGCGCATCTTCTCCAGCTCCGCCTCGATGGCGTTGCCCACGGCGGTGATGGTTTTCTCGACACCCCGGTGAGCGCCGCCGAGCGGTTCGCTCACGACCTGATCGATCACGCCCAGCAGCTTGAGATCCTGCGCCGTAAGCTTCAGGGCCTCCGCGGCCTCCTTGGCCTGATCGCCGCTGCGCCAGAGGATAGAGGCGCAGCCCTCGGGCGAGATCACCGAATAGATCGAGTGCTCCAGCATGATGACCGCGTTGGCCGATGCCAGAGCGATGGCGCCGCCGGAGCCGCCCTCGCCGATGATCACGGAGATCACCGGCACCTTCAGGCCCAGACAGACCTCGATGCTGCGCGCGATGGCCTGGGACTGGCCGCGCTCCTCGGCGCCGATACCGGGGTAGGCCCCCGCGGTATCGACCAGGGTGACCAGCGGCAGGCCGAAACGGTCCGCCATCTCCATCAGGCGCTGGGCCTTGCGGTAGCCCTCGGGCCGGGCCATGCCGAAGTTGTGCTTGACCCGGGCGTTGGTGTCGGAGCCCTTTTCCTGGCCGATCACCATGACCGAATGGCCCCGGAAACGGCCGATCCCGCCGACGATGGCGTGATCCTCGGCAAAGGCCCGGTCGCCCGCCAGCGGGGTAAAGTCCTCGATCAGGTTTTCGACATAGTCGTTGAAGTGCGGGCGGTCGGGATGGCGGGCCACCTGGCTCTTCTGCCAGGCGCTCAGGCGGGCGTAGCTCTGCCGCAGCAGCCGGTCGGACTTTTCCTGCAGCTTGGTGACTTCCTCGGCGATGTTCATGTCGCCGCTGTCGGAGATATGCCGCAGCTCCTCGATCTTGCCCTCGAGTTCGGCGATCGGCTTTTCGAAATCCAAAAAGTTATGCATGACCTAATTCCCGACGATCCGCTTCGGATGCCCGCCCTTGACAAGGCGGCGGCGGACCCTCAACCCATTGACCCCAGTCGACTCCTGCTCAGGCCTCCCCCGGCGCGCAACGCACGCTCCAGGCATCCCCTGATTTTAAGGGGTTAAGACAAAGGCACCGACGCAAGACTCTCACATCGCGGGCTTGTCTAACACAGCGCAGTACCCCCGTGAAAGCAATCGCAGCAAAGAATCTGCAACAATTCGCGAAAAAAAGCGCCTTGAAAATCCCTCCCCCGCGTCCAGAAGTGTGATGACCTTACGTGGAACCGGCACCGGCCCGCACCCCCACCCGGCCACGTGAGAAGTTTGATCAGGGTTCGACTTGCGTCGAAACCGGCACCAGCCCTCACCCCCACCCGGCCACTGGTGTGGTTTGATGAGGTTTCGACTTGCGTCGAAACCGGCACCGGCCCTCGCCCCCACCCGGCCACCCATCGGAATTATCATGTGGGTGGCCGGGTGGGGGCGAGGGCTGGCACTGCATTTAGATCGAACCAACAAGGGCCGGCAGAAAAACCCAAGCTTGACGCAAGGCCGCCCGCAGCTGATGATCGCTGCCGTTCCTAGGGGGGCCTTTTATCAGCCTGCGGGCTGATATTGACGGGCTGAGATATTGAGCGGGCGACCATCCGCGCAGTGACCCTTCGAACCTGATCCGGGTAATGCCGGCGCAGGGAAGGAAACCGGTTCTCACCGCGAGAGAACGCTCCGCAAAGACCCTCCGCTACTCACTCCCGGATCTCCTAACCAGATTACGGATTAAGGAGGTCCGCCATGCCGTTTCGTTTTTCATCCAAGCCGCTCTTGCACGCTTTCCGACCGACCTTCGCCGCCCTCGCGTTGGCAATCGTCTCCAGCCTGTCTTTCACCCCGGCCCAGGCCGCCGAGAAAACCATCATCCTGCTGGACTGGTTCCTGAACCCGGACCACGGGCCGCTCGTGGTGGCGCAGCAGCGCGGTTACTTCGCCGAGGAAGGCCTGGAGGTCGAGCTGATCGAGCCCGCCGATCCCAACGATCCGCCCAAGCTGGTCGCCGCGGGCCGGGGCGACCTGGCGATTTCCTACCAGCCGCAGCTTCACCTGCAGATCGAGGCCGGCCTGCCCCTGACCCGCATCGGCACCCTGGTCGCCACGCCGCTGAACACCCTGCTGGTGCTGGACGACGGCCCGATCAAATCCATCGCGGACCTGAAGGGCAAGAAGGTCGGCTTTTCCGTCGGCGGCTTCGAAGACGTGATGATGACCGCCATGCTGGCACGCCACGGCCTGACCACGGACGATATCGAGCTGATCAACGTGAACTTCTCGCTCAGCCCGGCGATCCTCTCCGGCCAGGTCGACGCGGTGATCGGCGCCTACCGCAACTTCGAGCTCAACCAGATGGACATCGAGGGCCACAAGGGCCGGGCCTTCTACGTCGAGGAAGAGGGCGTGGCCACCTACGACGAACTGATCATGGTCGCCAACAACGCCAAGCTCGACGACCCGCGCTTCCCCAAGGTCCTGCGGGCCATGGAGCGGGCCGTGACCTTCATGATCAATCACCCGGACGAAGCCTGGGAAGACTTCATCAGCTACCGTCCGGCGCTGGACGACGAGCTGAACCGCCGCGCCTGGCGCGACACCCTGCCGCGTTTTGCATTGCGCCCCGCCGCCCTGGACAGAGGCCGCTACGAGGCTTTTGCGGCCTTTCTGCAGGAGCACGAGATGATCGGGAAGCTGGTGCCGGTCGAGAGCTATGCGGTGGAGTTATCTCGTTGAATTAGTTTCTTTCGACCTTGGTCGAAAGAAACGGCACCGGCCCTCACCGAGTCTTTTGTTTAGGTTTCGACTGGCGTCGAAACCGGCACCAGCCCGCTCCCCCTCCCAACCACCCAATGCGATTATCCTGTGGGTGGTTGGGAGGGGGAGCGGGCTGGAACCGAAACTTCATTCGAGAGTGAGAACCTATGAGCTCGTCAAACAACGAGAATGAATTAACCACCACCCGCTTCACCGACCACCTCCGCGACGAATCGCAGCCTTTCTGGACCCAAGCCACCACCCACCGCTTCACCCGCCAGCTCGCGGACGGAACCCTGCCGGATGAGGTCTTCATCCGCTACCTGATTCAGGACTACCATTACGTGGATTGTCTGGCCCAGGCGGTCGGCTTCGCGGTCGCGCTGGCCCCCGACATGGCCACCCGCCGCCCCCTGGCCGGTTTCCTCTCGGTCCTGACCAACGCCGAGAACGATTTTTTCCTGAAGTCCTTTGAGCGCCTCGGCGTCCCCGAAGCCACCTGGCGCAACACCCCGCCGTCACCGGTCACGCAAGCCATCTCGGATGCCATCGTCGGCGGCGCCAGCGGCTACGCGGGTTCAGGTCAATACCCCGAAGCCATGACTGTCCTGCTCTGCTCCGAATGGGTCTACCAGGCCTGGGCGGAACCGGTCGCTGATGCCCAGCCACCCCAGCCGCAATACCGGGAATGGATCGAGCTGCATGCCACGGCAGAGTTCGTCAGCTTCGTGGAGTGGCTGCGGGAAGAGACCGACCGGGCCTGTGAGGGATTCGACGCGGAGCGGCAGGCGGGGTTGGTGGCGCTCTTCAGGAAGGTGACAGAGCTGGAAGCGGAGTTTTTTGAAGATGCTTTTGAAGAAAGTTGATTGCTTTCGAGGTATACTCGGTGCTGACAGATGCACGAATCCAGAGTCGAGCAACGCTGCTTGTATGAACCGACCTATTTCACTCCAGAAGTGAAAACAACTTAAGTCCTGAAAAGCCACGGGAACTGCCCGTCACCCTAAAGAAGACACCGGCACCCTCCAAACATCGAAACTGGAAAGTTACTGCATGGATTGGACACCAGTTTGGGTTCTGCCAAACATTGACTTAGATGAGCCCGTTGAGAGCCTATTTTTTGCATTAGCTCCAGCATCTGATGCGCGCGTCAGAGCGATAAAGCGACAGCATCCCGAATTCCGCAAATTCATGCTGCGGTTTAACGACTCGTTTAAGAAACGTATACACCCTGTCGTTGTTTTGAGGCGAGCAGATGCACCAGAGCATCTAAATACAGTAGAAGTTGCTGCCAGCTTCCGCGACCTCCTTGTTGCTTCAATGGTGCCTTATGCTTTATCCAGGAACATTATTTATAACAATACTCGTAATCGTGCAATATACTCTAGCTTTTTCTGGGTTCATCCATGGATAGTTAGCAAAAACTACAAACACATCATTGGCTTTAGTCCCGCCATATTTGAAGTTCATGAAGCAGCGGCATTTCGAGGCCAGTGCTCACCTGATTTACCCCACATCTCTATTAGAAGACGGGACTTCGATGAACCGTTATTGACAGAATTATTGCGTCGATGGACGATTCTACATGATCAAGCACATGCGGATTGGTCAAATGTCGCTCTATTTCGTTCTCTGAACATGGCCAACTTAGCTTCGCTTATTCCAGCGGGAGTTGACGCAACCATCAATGAATATGGGCGAAATATTGGATTATGGGTTTCCGCTTTCGAGATCCTTGTCCATCCCGGAGGTAGCGATCGAACAAACCAACACAAAGTATACGACCTTCTCAAAAGAGTGCCGTGGATTGATCCCAAAAATAGGCATCGATATTTTGAGATTTGGCGCAACAAACAAAAGCCGGTTCGAGGTAATCTAGCGTGCTGGTTGTACAAGCAGCTCTATTCTTGCCGGAACGATTTTCTGCACGGGAATCCGGTGGATATGTCAAAACTAATGATCCCGAAATCTCGTCGCCTACTCAACAGTATTGCTCCCATACTATATCGACACGGCCTCGCATCCTTTCTCAACCTATCGTGGACCGAAGCTCCGCCTGCTATTGATGACGCACAAGCGGTTGCTGATTACTTGACGAGAAAGTCAAAATTCATGAGCCCGCAATATGACCTAGAAAAAGCACTTCAGTTAAGCCGGATATCCGTTGTTGAGCAACGCCGCCAGCACGATCAAGTTCGTCGGCGACGCCTCGACAATCAAATCTCGTGAACACAAAACTACGTGATCGAGATCAGGTTTTAATTCTTGCATTCAAGTATAGCTGTACCACGCACCAAACGAGACGTGCCCCCAACTACAGCCACAATCGCGAGAATTGATCGAACTACACGCGTCAGAGGGTTTCATAGGCTCTGTGGAATGGCTACGGGCAGGGACCGACCGGGTCTGCGAAAGTCTAGATGCGGAGCGTGAGATGGAATTGGTTGCGCTCTGTAAGAAAATGACGGAACTGGGAACGACATTTTTTAGGGCGCTTTTGGCGGTTAGCGATTATTTTTGACCTAAAGGCACCGCCAACAGACATACAAATCCAGATCTGACGCTGCCAAGAAAACATCAATCAATAGCGCTCTGAATCGTTTTGAGACAAGGCATGTCCATTGACATCTTAACGAACAGACCCGATGTAGAGTTTCTATCATGCAAAACAGGAAACCTCTACGTTTAACGCATCAATCACTCAAAGTTCTCCACGCGTTCATGGAGAATCCGCGAAAAGAGCTTTCAGGTGCAGATATCCGTCGGCAGACTCAACTCTTTTCCGGCACGCTCTATCCCATTCTTTTGCGATTTGAAGATGCTGGTCTCGTTACTAGTACCTGGGAAGAGGGAAACCCAAGCAAGCTAGGTCGCCCTCGAAAGCGTTTGTATCGGATCAGCGGCGAAGGCGTAAAAGCAGCCAATGAAGCGTTCAGCAGTTTAGGCGTGATTCTGGGCAAATGGGCGTCGACATGATGGAACTGATCGGCGCAGTAGTTCTTGGAATTTTTGTATCCCTAATTGCGTTCGATATTTCACAAAATATCAACTCCATCTGCAATTGGCTTACACAGCGCGCCGCATCTTTGACACCAATGTCTCTAAGGGCGCGGCTTCACGAGGAATGGAGTGCAGACGTCGACGACACTTCAAGCGTAACACTAAAATTGTTTGTCATTCTTGGTTTTTTTGTTGCTGCGCTTAGGATTCAACTAGGCGTATTTAGAGTTCGCGCTAGGTCGGTGTTTAATCAGCAGGAGGCGCTCGACCACCAAAATGACGAAACCATAATCGTGCCGCACACAAATGATGATGAGAAAGCTCCGGTACCATTTGCTTTCAACAATGTGTATTCGTCCGCAATCAAGACAATTCACTGCCGACTCACCGACCATTTCGACCAGCAAGGCCCTTGGCATCACCTAGACCCGGTGAGCCAATTGGTGTTGGGCATTCTCGGTGGACGTACCCGCGGCTCCGTTTCGCTATCGGCTCTTGAGGCCCTGATTAACCGTTTTGAATCTTGGGAAGCAGTTCGCGACGCTTCCTATTGCGAGGTCCGAGAGACAATTGCAAGTGTAACCTTTCCAGACAATAAAGCGCGCTACATACAAGCTGCTTTGCACCAGTTGACCGCTGCGCGAGGCCGATTAGAGCTTGAGTTTCTTGCGCTATGGCCAGTTGATTCCGCTCTTGCATGGTTAGAAAAACTACCGGGGGCCGGACGTAGAGTAAGCGCGGCGACCCTGAACTTCAGCAGTTTGAAGATGAGGGCGTTGGTCGTCGACTCGCATCACTTAAGAGTCACGAAACGATTGGGCTTGTTGCGGCGCCAAGCGGGTTTTGGAGAAGCATATTGTCAACTAACATCCAGAATGCCTGTGAATTGGACCTCCGATGATGTTGACGAACATCACCAACTAGTAAAGCTCTTGGGCCAGACAGTTTGCCGCCACGACACTCCGGTTTGTGCAGAATGTCCCTTACGAGATCTTTGCCCAACAAGCAGTGTCTCCATCAGTTAGCTATAAACTTCCTCTCTGTCGAGGCGAGCAATCCTCTGTACCACCCATGGTCTGTGTCGCTGCAAAGTGATAAGACGACACCATAGTTGGTGCATCACCGTCCACACATGCCCCCAATCAATTCGCGTTTCGCATTCCTCACGCCGGACGAGAACCATTCGAAACAACTTGTAACCTATCTTAAGACATTTGTGTTTAAGTAAGCCCTGCATAGAGACTCACGTAAATCACCACTTTTTCAGAAGCTTAACACTCGATGTTCGAAAAAACTCTAACTGATGAGATGATCAAAGAAATTCACGAAAATGCAATCACTGCATGCCGTGAAGGTGAAACTGATAAAGCGTGGCAGATTTTAGAGCCTCTAATCAAAGAACATAAGACAGAAGAAAACGCTGCAGATGCTTTAATCGACATAGTAAGTCATGGTTATTTTTCTTTAGATCAGGCTTATAGTCTTTTGTCCAAGATATACGAAAGTTACGAACAGAACGATGACATTGTCATAATTCTTGGCTCTGCCATGGAAGCTGCTCGGGATATAGACGACCTTAATGCTCCACCTCCCGATGCTTCATTATTTTCGAAAATAATCAAACGACTCTCAGAAATCGCTCTCGCGAGCAAAGAAGCAGAAAAAGAAACAGCAGCAGTAGACGCGTTATCAAGCGTGGCGCGACTTATGGCTCGCCGATATGACGACCTGGCAGAAAGGAGCTATGCTCGCCTTGTTGAGTTACTGCCCGAAACGTCGTGGGCGCATTACAATCAAGGGCTTTTTTTTAAAACCAGAGGGCGGTTTTTCGAGGGCCTACTCGCAAATCAAAAAGCAATAGACCTCAGTGATACGCAAAGAGAAAACTATCAATGGAATCTGGGAATTTGTGCGACAGGAGCCAATGAAGGAGCGATAGCCCTAAACGTATGGAAGGAGATGGATCAAAACATTGAATTGGGGCGGTTCAATCTTCCTGAAGGCCGTTACCCCACATGCAAAGTGCGGCTGGCTGAACATACCCTGGCGGAACGGACTTCAAGTTGCGACGAACCGGGCTTAGAAGAGACCATATGGATTGAGCGTTTAAGTCCGTGCCACGGCATTATTCGAAGTGTGCTGTATCAGGATTTAGGCGTTAACTATGGGGATGTTATTTTGTTCGATGGCGCACCCATCACCGTCCATAAATATGGAGAAACGCAAGTCGCGGTCTTTCCCCATCTTTCAACACTACGCAGAAACAACTATCACTTTTATGATTTTGCAGGTACTCAAGAAGCAAACGGAGAGCTTGAAGAGCTGAGCGCTCAACTCGAAGGAGACGCTGTCGTTTATTCACATACTGAAAGCTATGTGACGTTATGCTCGACTTGCTGGCGTGACGAAAAAATTGACCATGAGCATCTTGCTACAGAGGAAAAGCACGTCGTAACCGGACGTATAGCGGCTCCGCCGGATGTAGAGCCATTCGACCTTCTTGAGCAGATAGACAAGCAATTAAAACACACGCCTGCGAATAGGATTTTCTCACCCCAGCTGTGCCTCGCCGCAGGTCTGGAAGATAGAGCAAAATTTGAAGAACGCAGGTACGACTTACTTTACCAATCAACGTAAAGTAAAAAGCAGAGGCTTGGTTCGTTTTTGTGCGTTCGGTGACTGGACAATACGCACAGAATAAGATCTGACTCTGGCCACACCCCACGCAGGAAACGAGTCAATCGAAACAGCGAAAAATCTGCACCGCAGCCATCGATTGACCCGCCGTCACTGTACCACATCCCGAAAGAATTCACTGCAGGCCACAGCAACCTCTTTCGGTGCTTCGACCATGGGGACGTGACCGACTTTCTCCATGACGATCGTTCGGCTTTTGGCGATCCGCTGATGTAGAAATTCGGCGTTGTCGAGGTGCAAAACCTTGTCCATCGCGCCCCAGAGTATAAGGGCCGGTGCGATGATTTTTGAGAGATGCTCAGTTTGCTCCAAATCCTGCGCGATATCTTCGGCGATCTTCCGGTTGAGGGCGCTGCGCCCGGCGAACTCTCTGGCCAAGGCAGAAACCATGATGCCGGGGATATAGGGTGGCGCTTCCATGCCAATGCGCATCATCGCCCGATAGTCTGAAGCATCGCGCTCCTCAAGCATGGGGTTGATGCCGGCCATTTCTACCTGCTGCCGTAACCAGCTGGGACTTACCTCGACACCGGCTGTGTCGATGAGCACCAGGGATGAAACAAGAGCGGGTGAAGTTGCCGCCGCGTGGATTGCAATGGCGCCGCCCATGGAATTGCCGATGAGATGCGCTCGTTTGATCCCGAGCGCAGCCAAGAACTCTTTGAGCCGCGCCACCTGACTCTGGATGCCGTAGTCCAGCTTGATGTCCGAGACGCTTTTGCCATGTCCCGGTAGATCGGGAATGATCAGAGGAAGGCCGCTTTTGAGGTGCTGCGCAAAACGAAGCCAGGATGTTTTGTCTGCAGCCGCGCCGTGCAGCAGGATGAGAGCTTCCGATAAATCGCCGGACCTGCTGTTCCCGCTGCGGAGGAATTCGACATCGCCAAAGGAGAGTTGGAGTGAATCTCTCGCCAGGCCAGCGCGCCTGGATTCTGCCGCAAGCGCTTTTTCCAGAAAAAAATCGCCGATGGAATTCAATAGGCTGCTCATAGGCGCTCTGATCTTCGTCACTTGATCCCAGGTGTCACGGGTAGGACGCGGGGTAGGGTCTTGATTTTTATGCCGTACGACAGTTCCGGGCCGTACGATCGTTTCAGACCGTACGATAGTTCTGGCGACGCTGGGCTTCAAACGACATGCAGGTTGATATTCCTCCGCAGGTAGCTTGTGAATAGCTGCCAGGGATCGCGTGAGCAACTGCCGTCTCTCATCGGAATGTATTGAACGATCGGTCTAAACCCCTTATATCCATAGCTCACTGCACTGACCAAAAGGGCAATCCGATGCCGTGGGTGAAAGACTTCGATGTTGATGAGGCGGTCGATCGCGCCATGAAGGTCTTCTGGGCGAAGGGCTATGAAGCCACGTCCATGGCCGATCTGACCAAGGCCATGCAGATCAATAAGGGCAGCCTCTACAATGCCTTCGGCAATAAGAAGGACCTCTTCACCCGCGCCTTTCTGAAATACGACCGCGAGAACCGGCAGGCGGCGATCAGGCAGCTGGAGGCCATGGAGGATCCGGTTGCCGCCATTCGGACCCTGTTCGACGGGCTGGTCGCGGAGAGCGAGGCGGACAGGGAACGCAAGGGCTGCCTGCTGGTCAATACCGCGCTCGACCTGCCGAACCAGCCGGAGGATGTGCAGGGCATGGTCACCTCGGCGCTGGAGGAGTTCGAGCAGTTTTTCCTGCGCATGATCGAACGGGCCCAGGCGCGCGGCCAGGTCTCGAAAGACCTCGATGCGCGCAAAGCCGCCAAGTCCCTCCTGACCCAGGTTGTCGGCCTGCGCGTGATGGCGCGCGGCGTCTTCGATAGCGGGAGCCTCAAGGCAATCGGCGATCAGGCGCTCGCGCAGCTCGCCGCTTAAGACTCTGTTATTAATTAAAAATTCGGTCGGGATTATTTTTTTGCAAATTAGTATTGACCAATCGGTTTAAACTCTCATATGAATTTATACCGATTGGTCAAAACAAGACCGGCAAGAGATCCCAAAACCAAACCCAAAACCCGAAAGGAAAATCCAATGTCCCGGTTCATCACCCACACAATCGAGTCCGCGCCCGAAGGCGCCAAGCCCATCCTGCAGGGAGCGAAAGACGCCTTCTCCTTCGTGCCGAACCTGCTGGGCACCATGGCGACCTCGCCGGCGCTGCTGCAGGGTTACATGACCCTGGCGGGCATCTTCGACAAAACCGAGCTGACCGAGACCGAGCGTCAGATCATCCTGATGACCAACAACCGCCTGAACGGCTGCAGCTACTGCATGGCCGCGCATACGACCCTCTCACAGATGGCCAAGGTGCCCGCCGACGTGATCGACGCCCTGCGCGACAATACGCCGATCGCCGATCCCAAGCTCGAGGCCCTGCGGAGCTTCGCGGCGGTCATCAATGAAAAGCGCGGCTGGCCGACAGACGCCGAGGTCGAAGCCTTCATCGCCGCGGGCTACAGCCAGCAGGCCGTGCTCGACGTCATCCTGGGCACCAGCCTGAAGGTCATGTCGAACTACACCAACCACATCGCGCACACCACGCTCGACGACGCCTTCAAGCCGAACGCCTGGAACGATCCGGCGCAGGCCGCCGCGTAAAGGGGTTGCGTACCACCGGCGCGGGCCCGCATTGTAGTGCGGGTCCGCCGCCTTTCAGAGCACCCCAAGGAAGCCGTTCAAGAGAGAAGGTTCCGTCATGCTACTCGACACACCGATCTGCGACTTCGGCTGGAAAGCCCCCGACTTCACCCTGAAGGACCCGGACGGCAACAGCTTCACCCTGTCCGATTATCTGGGCGACAAAGGCCTTCTGGTCGCCTTCATCTGCAACCACTGCCCCTACGTTCGGGGCATCGGCGAGCGGCTTGCGGCGGATGCGCAGACTCTGATGGACGAAGGCATTAATGTGCTGGCGGTCATGTCCAACGACTACCGCCGCGTCCCGGCCGACTCGCCCTCCAACATGAAGCTTTTCGCGCAGCACTACGGCTTTCCCTTTCCATACCTGGTGGATGAGGATCAGTCGGTCGGCAAGGCCTACGGCGCCGTTTGCACACCCGATTTTTTCGGCTTCAACAAGGACGGTGAGCTGCAGTATCGCGGGCGGCTCGACAGCGCCGGTATGGGCGATCCGCAAAACCGGACTCCCGAACTTCTGAACGCCATGCGCCAGATCGCGGAAACGGACCAGGGCCCGCGCCAACAGATCCCCAGCATGGGCTGTTCCATCAAGTGGAGCTAGGTCTTGGTCGATATCGATCTCTATACCTGAGCGACACCCAAGCCTCTGCGACACTCCAGGAACACGCGCTGCCCTATAGCGTGAAGCTGGTCCGGGGTGCCGCCGTGCCTCATGGGATCACCTACACCGCGCCGGAGTAGACCTGCCGCGAATCTTTGTGAGAAGAGCTCCATTCGTCACCCCTATCTCTGCTAGAGTGGGAAAAAAGCAGGAGATGAAAATGGCACGCGTCAGTCATCGTGTCGGCATTGCCGGCGAGATCGGGAAAATCTACCGCGCCATGCATGAGCCCGCCGGCCTGGACGGCTGGTGGTCGACCCGGAGCGAGGGAACGCCGGAGGTCGGGCAGCTGCTGCATCTGCATTTTTCCGATGTGGTGACCCTCTCCTTCAGGATCGAGGTGCTGGAGGAAAATGCGCGGATCGGGCTGCGCTGCGTTTCCGGGCCCGGGCCGTGGCAGGACTGCAGGCTGACACTTTCCCTTCAGCAGGACGCCGATCAGGTCTGGGTCAGGCTGGAGCATGAGAACACAGCCGCGTCCGAGGAAGACTTTCTTTATTTCAGCACGAAATGGACCTGCTACCTGCTGAGCCTGCGGGACTTTATCGAGACCGGGAGGGGCCGCCCCTATCCCAATGACATCAAGATCCATCTCGGGGATTAATGCGCAGCGGGCGATTAATACCAGCGGAGAACGAGCCTTCTTCCTCGCAGGACTCGGATGAAGAGCCCCCTCAGACTGAAGATTTCCGGTAAAACTCATTTTTATCGGAATAAAACGAACGCGTGAGTTGTTGACCCTCTGTAACGGGCCCAGCGCCGGTTCTCGGAACGGCGTGAAGGGTGGAGAGAAGAAGCAGGGATATCATGGCAACGCGTTTATCTGCATGGGTTTTGGCAGCCATCGGGCTCTTCGCACCTGTCACGGCACAGGCTGCTTCGGTCTCGGTTTCCAATATCGTGTTCAGCCATAAGGCCGGGCATGACCAGGGCTTCAAATGGTCTGTCGAGTGGGCCCCGGACTCCCGCTTCGATCTTTCGGTGGGTGAAGAGGCGATCGTTGTCTACGGCGCGTTGATCGTTCACGACCTTCCCGTGCCGCCCGCCCAAGCCCACGATACAGGCGCCCACGACACCGGTGCCCACGATAGCGGTGCTCACAACACCGGTGCCCACGATAGCGGCAACAGCTTCCAGGTCGCATTCGACATCTCCCCTGCCGAGGGGACCGTTTCAACGCAGGGATCTCCGGTGGTCCGGTTTTTTCCGGGTCCGCTTTCGGTATCCGTGGAGTTTGACAACACGCCCCGCTCCTTTTCCTTCGGAGAGGGCGGAGAGTTTTTACTGACCTTCCTGGACAGCAGCCACGTTGAAAACAGCGGTCTCTTTTTACTAACGGCGAAAATCGAACTCATCTCAGACAGCCGGCCTTTTAACAAGCCCGGAGACAAGCCGCTGGAAGCACCGGTCACCAGCGTTCAGGAGCCCGCGCAACATGCGCGTCTCGGGCCGAATTTCATTGGCACGGGTATCGCAGACTTCTAGCGAAGAGTCTTCTCTTATAAAAAAGGGACAGTATCATATCTCACAGCTGTGAGATTTTTTCTGCCTCATAGAAATCGAATTTCTGACTCTTTTTGACTCAGACCAAACGCTTTCTAAAGCGTCAAGCGGATGCCAAAAAAATCAAGTGACACTATGTTAACAGATCATAGGTCACAAGATAAATTCACAAATAACTGTTATTTTTCAGTATTTTACAAAACAATTTTCGTTATTAATCCCTGATCCGGCGCGATTCATGCTTGAGCATCATGACATTCTTCCCGTCATTCGAAGTCTCTCCAATGCCCGGCAATGAGCGGGAATCGGGAAAGTCAATTTCACTAAATCAAATTAATCGAAAATATTTCGGAATAAAGTTAACGACTGGATTGTTCCATCACTACCAAGCGCTCGAGCCTAGCACGCGCTAGAGCATAAAGAGCCAATTTATGGAGTATGGAATGCCATTTAAAATTAATTTCGTGATTGGTGACAACAAGGACAACAAGCTTGATGGTGGAGAGGGCACGGACTTTATTTTCGGTCTGGGCGGCGACGACATCATTCATGCAAACGGTGGTAACGACCTGGTGTTCGCCGGACATGGCGACGATACGGTCAGCGGTGGCGACGGCGTCGACGTTCTTCATGGGAACTCCGGCGATGACGTGATCGCCGGCGACAAAGGCGACGACTTTATCTTCGGCGGTGAAGGCAACGACCGGATGGTCTGGAACAACGGAGACGGTTCCGACTTCATGGACGGCGGTTCCGGCTACGACACGACGGAAGTCAACGGCGCCGACGGGGCCGGAGACGAATTCGAAGTCGCAGCCAAAGGTTCCAATGTGGAATTCCAGCGTGTCAACCTGGGCCCGTTCAAGCTCGACATCAAGAACACCGAGGAACTGGACGTCAACGGCGGTGGCGGAGACGATACCTTTAAAGTCGGCGACCTGGAAGGCACCGATATGCAGGTCGTCAACTTCAACGGCGGCAAGGGCAACGACATCCTCGACGGTGACGAAGCCACCCGCAAGATCATCGCCGACGGCGGTGAGGGCGACGACCTTCTGAAAGGAAGTTCAGTGGCTGACCACCTGAAAGGCGGTAAGGGCGACGACGTCATCATCGGCAACAAAGGCGATGACACCATGGAAGGTGGTGAAGGCGACGACCTGATGATCTGGAACAACGGCGACGGTTCCGACTTCATGGACGGCGGCGAAGGTTACGACACCACGCAGGTTAACGGTGCCGACGGTGCCGGAGACAACTTCGAAGTCGCAGCCGGTGGCTCCGACGTTGAGTTCAAGCGCACCAACCTGGGTCAGTTCAAGCTCGACATCCAGAACACCGAGACCCTGGAAGTCAACGGCCAGGCCGGAGACGACACTTTCAAAGTCGGCGACCTCGAGGGCACCGACCTTGAGACCGTGATCTTCAACGGCGGCAAGGGCGACGACACCCTGGACGGAGACGAAGCCACCCGCACCATCATCGCCGACGGCGGCGAAGGCGACGACCTTCTGAAAGGCAGCTCGGTTGCCGACCATCTTAAAGGCGGCGAAGGCGACGACGTCATCATCGGCAACAAAGGCGATGACACCATGGAAGGCGGCGAAGGCGACGACCGCATGATCTGGAACAACGGTGACGGCTCCGACTTCATGGACGGCGGTGCCGGGTTCGACACCGTCGAAGTCAACGGCGCAACCGCTGCCGGAGACAACTTCGAAGTGGCCGCCGGTGGCTCGGACGTCGAGTTCAAGCGCACCAACCTTGGTCTCTTCCAGCTCGACATCCAGAACACCGAGAGCCTGGAAGTCAACGGCGGTGGCGGCGACGACAACCTGAAAGTCGGGGATCTCTCCAAAACCGACCTGAAGACAGTCACCTTCGATGCTGGTGACGGCGACGACTTCCTCGATGGATCGGAAGCCACAACCCGCATCGAGGCCTTCGGCGGCAAGGGTGACGACGTCCTGATCGGCGGCTCCGCGCAAGACCTGCTCGAAGGTGGTAAAGGCGACGACGTGCTTGAAGGCGGTGCCGGAAACGACGAGCTTGATGGCGGCGCCGGAGACGACGTGCTTGAAGGCGGGCGTGGCAACGACCTGCTCAAGGGCGGTGCCGGAGACGACCAGCTCGAAGGCGGGCGTGGAAACGACATCCTGAAAGGTGGCCGCGGAGACGACCAGCTCAACGGTGGTCGCGGAAACGACGTGCTCGAGGGCGGTGCCGGAAACGACGTGCTCAAGGGTGGCCGTGGCAACGACGAGCTCAACGGCGGTGCCGGCAATGACGAGCTTGAAGGCGGAAGTGGAAACGACGTCTTCATCTTCGAGCAGGGTACCGGCGACGACACCGTGCTCAACTTCGAGGTCGGCCGCGATGAGCTCGACCTCTCCGACTTCGGCTTCGAATCCTTCCAGGATGTTCTGGACGCAGCCGAGGACCAGGGCGACGACACGGTCATCGACCTTGGCAATGGTGACTCTGTCACCCTGGTTGGCGTCTCGGAAGCCGACCTGAGCGAGAACGACATCGCTATCTAAGCGACATGACGTGGGCCCGGTGTAACGCCGGGCCCACCCCCTTTTTCCAAACATTAATCAATTCATTCGGTGCCGGGTTCCGTCGGCGCGTCCATAGGCGCGGCTTTACTCCAGGCGCAAACTTAAAAAATCGGGAGTGTGACATGAGCAAGAAGCGAAGCGGTTTATCCGAACTCCAGGCCGCATTCCGGAGCTGCAGCGGCGGATTTTTCATGACCGGCACCTTCAGCCTGGTCATCAACCTGCTGATGCTGACCGGCCCGCTTTACATGATGCTGGTCTACGACCGTGTCCTGACCAGCCAGAGCGAATCCACCCTGGTCTATCTTTCGCTCCTGATCGCAGGTCTCTTTGTCATCATGGGGCTGCTGTCGGCCGTACGCTCAAAGATCCTCATTCGCATCGGCAACCGGATTAACCTGCGCCTCAGCGAACGGGTTTTCGAAGCTCAGATCAAAAAGTCAGCCGCCCGGAACAACAAGGGCCAGGATGGCGTGCGGGACCTTCAGACCCTGCGCGAGTTTCTGTCCGGCACAGGTCCCAGCACGCTCTTCGATGCGCCCTGGACGCCGGTTTACATCGCTGTGGTCTTTCTGCTGGACCCGCTGCTGGGCTGGATTGCGACCGGCGGCGCGGCGCTCCTGCTGGTGCTGGCCCTGATCAACGAATTCATGACCCGCGGCAATCTCGCCAAGGCCACCCATGCGCTCGCCGAAAGCAATGAAATCGTCGCCGACGGCCGGAACAATGCCGAGGTGCTCGCCTCCATGCATATGCTGCCCGGCCTTTACCGTCAGTGGCAGAAGCTGCAGCACAAGGCGCTGCGTTTGCAGAACAAGGCCAGCGACCGCTCCGCGAGCCTCACCTCCATGACCAAAACGATCCGCCTCATGCTCCAGTCCGCGATCCTGGGCGCCGGCGCCTATCTCGCCATCAACGGCGTGATCAGCCCGGGCGCCATGATCGCCGCATCGCTGATCATGGGCCGCGGTCTCGCGCCGATCGAGCAGGCCATCGGATCCTGGCGCCACTTCATCGCGGCCCGCGGGGCCCACCGCCGGATCAAGCAGTTGCTGGACGACGTGCCCGCGGAGGAGCCGCGCACCTTGCTGCCGGCCCCCAAAGGCAGGCTGAGCGTGGAAAAGCTTTTCGCCGGTATCCCGGGCAAGGAGGGCAACAGTCTGATCCTCTCCAACATCACCTTCTCTCTGAACGCCGGCGAGGCCCTGGCCGTGATCGGTCCGAGCGCCTCGGGGAAATCGACCCTCGCCCGCCTGCTGGTCGGCGCCTGGCCGCCGCACCACGGCCACGTCCGCCTGGACAGCGCCGATCTCTGGCAGTGGGACCGCGAGCAGCTCGGCCAATACATCGGCTACCTGCCGCAGGACGTGGAGCTGCTCAACGGCACGGTGAAGGAAAATATCGCGCGCTTCAGTGAAGAGATCGACGACAGCGCCGTGGTGGCGGCGGCCATGAATGCCGGTGCCCACGAGATGATCCTGGGGCTGTCGGAAGGCTACAACACCACGATCGGCGCGGGCGGACGCCTGCTGTCGGGCGGCCAACGGCAACGGATCGGCCTGGCCCGCGCGCTCTACGGCGATCCGGCCCTGGTCGTCATGGACGAACCCAACGCCAGTCTCGACGCGGTGGGCGAGGAAGCGCTCAGTGAGGCGATCAAACACATGAAGGCGCGCGGACAGACCGTTGTGGTCGTCGCCCATCGCCCCTCGGCCGTCAAGCAGGCGGACAAGGTCCTGGTGCTCGACCGCGGCAGGGTTTCGGCCTTCGGGCCCAAGTCCGAGGTTTTCGCAGCCTTGTCCGAGCGCAACTCGAGCGATGGAAAAGCCGCCGTTCCCACAAATGCCATTACAGGTCCCGGCACAGGTCCGAGGATCGTTGTCCAGCAAAGGAAAGCGTCATGACCCAACTGACCAGAGAGCTTAAAGCCGCCCCGCGGGCGACTAAGTCACCTGCCCCCTCAGACCGGATGACCGGACAGGTGGTTTTCGGACTGGTGGTCGTGGTCCTGATGTTCGGCGGTATCGCCGGCTGGACCATCGGCACCAGCATCGAAGGCGCGGTGGTCGCGCCGGGCATGGTGGCGGTCGAGAGCAACCGCAAAACCGTGCAGCATCTCGAAGGCGGCATCGTCGGTGAGATCTATGTCCAAGAAGGCGATTACGCGCAAGCCGGTCAACTGCTGATGCGGCTCGACGACACCCTGACCCAGGCAAACCTGGCGATTGTGGTCAATCAGCAGAACGATTTCCTGGCTCAGCGCGCACGTCTGACCGCCGAGCTGACCGGCAAGGAGAGCATCGTCTACCCCGCGCAGCTGCTTGAGCGCAGTGCCGAGAGCGAAGTGGCGGAGATGATCGTGGCCCAGGATCAGCTCTTTACGGCGCGGCGCGAAGCCCGGGCGGCGGAGGCGGTCTCCGTACAGCAGCGTATCGCGGCCTTCAGCGAACAGATCAAGGGTCTTAAGCAGCAAGGCAGCGCCGTGAGCAAGGAGCTCAAGCTCTCGCGCGACGAGTTGGAGGTCCTGGAGGGCCTGCTGCGCAAAGAGCTGGTGCCCGTAACCCGGGTTCTGGAACTGCGGCGCAGTCTTGCGCGGCTGGAAGGCCAACGGGCCGGCGGCCGGGCGCAGATCGCCAGCCTCAAGGCGCAGATCCATGAAGCCGAAGCTCAGATCGCCCGGGCCGACAAGGATTTCCGGGAGCAGGTGAGCCGGGACCTGACCACCGTTCAGGCCCAGCTCTATACCCTGATCGAGCAGCGTGCAGCTGCCGAAGACCGGCTGGAGCGCGGTGAAATCCGAGCGCCGCAGGCCGGCCGGATCCTGGACCTGCGGGTCCACACCAAGGGCGGCGTGATCACGGCGGGCGATCCGATCATGAACATCATCCCGAGCGACGACGAACTGGTGCTGATGGCGCAGGTCCCGCCCGCGGATGTGGACCGGGTGAGCATGGGGCTCGACGCCACCATCCGCCTGACCGCTTTCAATCAGGACACGACCCCGGAAATCACCGGCAAGGTCCAGACCATCTCCGCGGACAGCGTTTACGACGAGGTCAAACAGACCTCCTTCTTCCGGACCCAGATTTCCATATCCAAGGCCGAACTCAGCAAGATCGGCGGCCTGCAGCTGGTCCCGGGCATGCCCGCTGAAATCCTGATCAAAACCGGCGAGCGGCAGGTCATCTCCTACCTCATGAAACCCCTGCTCGACAGCTTTGCACGGACGTTTCGGGATGAATGACGATACTGGCGCCATGACAAATATGTCTGTCGTGGCGCCGGTCAGGTGAGGGCAATCGCCTTTCGATCAGCCTGACTTCAGCTGCCTACCGACCGACGGGCAGCTGAAGTCGCGTGTAAACTCCTTCAAGCAACGCACACCCTTGGTACAAGGATTGGTAGAACTCTTTGAAAGCTGGTGGTAGGTTCAGGACGTTTTTACGCGACCCAGATTTACCGAAAGCCCCTCCATGCACGTTCTTCGCCGTTTCCTTCCCCGCCTGCTTGCCTGCGGGCTGCTGCTGTCACTCCTGAGCGGCTGCGGGGTCAATGACATCCCAACCTATGACGAGGCGGTCAAGGCGGCCTGGGCCCAGGTGGACAATCAGTACAAACGCCGGGCGGATCTGATCCCCAATCTGGTGGAGGTGGTCAAGGGCTTTGCGGCGCAGGAGAAAGATACCCTGACCGCCGTGGTCGAGGCCCGGGCCAAGGCGACCCAGACACAGCTTCCCAGCGATATCCTCTCCAACCCGGAGGCTTTCAGACAGTTCGAGGCCAATCAGGGCGCCATCGGACAGGCCCTGTCTCGGCTTCTGGTGGTGGTGGAACGCTATCCTGATCTGAAATCGAACCAGAACTTCCTGAGCCTGCAGGCACAGCTGGAAGGGACCGAAAACCGCATCGCCGTGGCGCGGCGCGATTACATACAGGCGGTTCAGGTCTACAACACGGAACTGCGCACCTTCCCGGGCCGGATCTGGGCCTCGCTGCTCTATTCGGAGATGGAAATCCGCGAGACCTTTACGCAGCCCGAATCCCTGGCCGAACCCCCGCAAGTCAAGTTCAACTGAGTGTCGCCGGTAACCTTGAACCCTATGCGCAGTCTCAAGCCTTTTTCGCGCCCCCCGTTTCTGCTGCCGGCCCTGCTGATGCTTGCTGCCCTGCTTTTGCCGTCGGCTGCTGCTGAGGCTCTCGAATTCCCGGCGTTAACCGGGCGGGTCGTGGATAACGCCAATCTGCTGACCCCCAACCAGGAACGCGGGCTGACCCAGCAGTTGGAACGGCACGAAGCGGAGACGTCCAACCAGGTCGTGGTTGTGACCCTCCCTTCCCTGCAGGGTACAACGATCGAGGACTACGGTTATCAGTTGGGCCGCCATTGGTCCGTCGGGCAGGAGGAGCGCAACAACGGCGTGCTCCTGATCGTGGCCCCCGCCTCGCGGAAGGTGCGCATCGAAGTCGGTTACGGGCTGGAGGGCGACCTGCCCGATGCAATTTCGAGAGCGATCATCGAACGGGAAATACTGCCGGCCTTTCGGGATGGCGACTTTCCCCGTGGCATTGCGGCGGGTGTCAATGGAATCCTGGCCGCCATCGCGGGCAGCTACGACCCGCAACCGCGATCCGCGCCGCCGCAGGAACGCTTTGGTCCGCTCATTCTCTTTTTGCTGTTCCTGGCGGTTATCCTCTTCGCCTACCTCGAAAAAGTCGGCGGCGGCAGCGGGACCGGGGTCGGTTATCGCCGCAGCGGCTGGGGCGGCAGCAGCGCAGGCGGTTTTGGCGGCGGCGGGTCCGGCGGTGGCGGTGGTTTCAGTGGCGGTGGTGGAAGTTTCGGTGGCGGCGGTTCGTCAGGGAGTTGGTGAGATTGGGGGGGAGTTGGTGAGATGGCCTTTCTAAACACAGAAGAGAAGCAGCGGCTGCGGGCTAAGATCAAAGAAGCCGAGCAGAAGACCAGCGGGGAGCTGGTGACGGTGATCGCGCGCGAGAGCGACCCTTACTCCTACATCCCACTGCTTTGGGCGGCCGTCGCGGCGCTTGCTGTGCCGGTCATTGTCGTCACGCTGGGTCTTTCCTGGTCGCTGTCGCTGGTTTCGATCCTTCAGATGGGGCTCTTTGTCATCCTTGGCCTCGCCCTGCGCTGGCCAGCGGTCAAGCTGCTGCTGATCCCCGCAAAAGTGAAACAACGCCGGGCCGCGCGCACAGCCCGTGAGGTCTTCCTGGAGCAGGGTCTCCATCACACCGAGGGACGCTGCGGTCTTTTGCTCTTCGTTTCGGTCGGCGAACGCTATGTGGAGATCCTGGCCGACAAGGGAATCAGCGACAAAATCAAGCAAGCCCAGTGGGATGCCATCGTCACCGATTTTGTAAAGGCCGTGAAGGGCGGCCGCCACGCCGAGGGCTTCGAACAGGCGGTCGAGGCTTGCGGGGCACTGCTGGCCGAACACTTTCCGATCCAGCCGGGCGATAAGAACGAACTGCCAGATCACCTGATCGAGATCTAGGTTGGGGGGAGAGTGCAGTGAAATGGAAACTCTGCCAGATAGGCGGATTTGATCGCGTTAAGGCCTCTCTCGCCTTCGCCACGCTCCTGCGGCCGGCCGTTCTGCTGACGACTGCCCTGCTCTTTTCACCGGCGGCCAGCGCAGCACTGGAGTTTCCGGCGCTCACAGGGCGGGTGGTGGACAACGCCAACCTGCTCGACCCTGAACAGGAACGCAGGCTTTCACAGCAGCTCGAGCAGCACGAGACCGAGACCTCGAACCAGGTGGTGGTGGTCACCCTCCCCTCACTGCAGGGCACGACGATCGAGAACTACTCGACCAGACTGGGCCGTCATTGGAGACTCGGACAGGAGAACCGCGACAACGGCGTCCTGCTGGTCGTGGCCCCCAAGTCCCGCAAGGTGCGCATCGAGGTCGGCTATGGTTTGGAAGGCGACCTGCCGGATGCAACCGCAAAGCTGATCATCGAAAAGGAAATCCTGCCGGCCTTTCGTTCAAGAGACTACCCGGGTGGCATCACCGCAGGCGTCGACGCCATCCTGTCGGCCATTGCGGGAAGTTATGAACCTCAAGCGAAATCTCCGCAGAAGACAGATAAATTCGGCCTCCTGATCGTCTTCGCATTTGTTCTGATGGTTGTCCTGAAACTCTTCCTCGGCGACAGGCTGCCGATTGACCTCTATATCGGCGGGATTCGTGTCGGCGGATGGGGTAGATCCAGCGGCAGCGGCTCCCGCAGCGGCGGCGGGTTCAGCGGGGGCGGCGGCAGCTTCGGCGGCGGCGGTTCGTCCGGGAGCTGGTGAGATAGCCTATCAAACAGGAACAAGAGGCAACATCGACAGGCGACACTGAGTACTGCGGTGCACTCCTGGCCGATCGCCTGATCGAAATCGAAGCTGAACGAAAGGTCAAGAGAGTGAGGCCGCACCAACAAACTGCGTTTCATGCGTTGTAGCGCCCGATACTATTCTGCGGCCATCCCACTGCTTGCCGCCCTGATCCTGGTTGCCCCGTTTTCGGCGCACCCTGCTTTTTCTGTTCCAGAGTTTCCGGCGCTGAGCGGGCGGGTCGTGGACAACGCCGATCTACTGGACGGCAGCCAGGAAAGAGAGATCACGCGGCAACTGGAAAAGCATGAGTCCGAAACGTCCAATCAGGTCGTGGTGGTGACGCTTTCCCGCCTGCAGGGTATGACGATCGAGGAGTACTCAAACCGGCTGGGCCGGCACTGGGGCATCGGGCAAGCCGGCAGGAACAACGGCATCCTCCTGGTGGTCGCTCCCAAGTTGCGGAAGGTGCGCATCGAGGTCGGTTACGGGCTCGAGAGCGATCTGCCTGATGCAACTTCCAGGCAGATCATCCATCAGGAGATCCTGCCGGCCTTTCGCAATAACAACTATCCTCACGGCATCATGGCGGGTGTCGACGCTATCCTGGCGGCGATTGCGGGAAGCTATGAACCACAGCCAACGCCGAAACCGCTGGTAAATCGCGTCCTCCCCTTCATCGGCCCGCTTTTCTTGCTGTTCTTCGTCCTGATGGGCTACATCCATGTCAGATACGGCGCCAGCCACAATTCCCACCGCACAGCCCGCGCGCGCCGCTCGGGCGGCCAGAGTTCAGGCGGCGGTTTTCGCGGTGGCGGCGGCAGCTTCGGCGGCGGCGGCTCGTCGGGAGGCTGGTGACACGGTCACAGCGAACGCAGCGAAAGCGGGCGATTGGGACTGTGATCCGCTCTAACCTCTACAGCCAGACCGGATTCACAAGTACGATAGGTCGCCGCTAGCGCTTCGCTCCAAACCTGATCCGACCCCGGTGCTGATCAGGCCGCACTCTTCGCTTGAACCTTGAGGAACCTGCGGATTTCCTCCTTACAGCTCTCGCCGATATCGAACTGGATGTGCAGGCCTTTCGGCGAGGAGGCGACGACGGAGGCATCCAATTCCGCGCGGAGGCCTTCTACGATTAAGGTCATTGTCTCACCGGCTTCGTAAGCGCCCAATCCCTCCAGCAGCGCGCCGCCAGCAGAGAGATTTGCGATCCGGCAGGTCTGCGCGGTACCCTTGACGCGAGCATCCCCTTGCCAGGAACCTTCGACCCGCTCCTCCTTGCGGCGGTTTCCGGACTCGCGCAGGGAAGACATAATTGTCGCCATGCGCTGATCCAGCTGCGTGATGTTTTCAGAGGTGGAGTTGGCGTTTTCCATCACATTGCCGGAATGTCCGCGCACCTGTTCGGTCTCGCTGGCGACGTCGGAGATCTGAGCCGAGATGTCGGTCATATGCTGGACAGACGACTGAACACTCGAGCTGATCTCCTGGGTGGCCTGGCTCTGCTGTCCGACCGCCTCGGTAATGGACTCCGAAATTTCATTGATCTGCTTGATGGTGCCGCTGATCGAGCGGATCGCGTTGACGGCCCCTTCGGTTTCATTACGGATGCTGCCGATCTGGCTGCTGATTTCTTCCGTGGCCTTGCCGGTCTGATTGGCCAGGTTTTTCACTTCGGCGGCAACGACGGCGAAGCCCTTGCCCATCTCGCCTGCGCGCGCCGCCTCGATGGTGGCGTTGAGCGCCAGCAGGTTGGTTTGCTCTGCGATGTCCTGGATCATGCTGATGACATCACCGATCTTCTCGGCAGCTTCGGCCAATCCGCCCACTGTCTGGTCGGTGCGCGCGGCCTCTTGCGCCGCCGATTGGGCAATGCTGGAGGACTGGTTGACCTGGCGGGTGATTTCGCTGATCGAAGCAGAGAGCTCTTCCGTGGCGGAAGCAACAGTCTGGATCGAGCCGTTGGCCTGGTTGGCGCCTTCGGAAACAACCGTCGTGCGTTCGCTCAGGCGGCGGATAACATCATTCATCTCAGACGCACTGCCCCGCATGCCTTCGGCCTGGGTGTTTATCTGTCCGACCGCCACTTGGACCTCATCATTGAGTTCGCGGGCAAGCTCGTTCAGCTTTTCCTTGAGCACCATTTCCTGCTTAGCCGCACGCTCCTGTTCCTCGAGCTTCAGGCGCTCGACCTCACTGGCATTGACCTTAAAGACTTGAACCGCCTTCGCCATCACACCGATTTCATCGCCGCGGCCCTGTGAAGGAATCTCGGACGTGGTGTCGCCGTCGGCAAGACGCTCCATAGCACCGGTCATCTCGACGATCGGACGGGAGATCGCGCGGCCGATGACAAACGCAAGGATCACACCCAGAATGAGCGCGAAAGCGGCAACGAGCTCGACGATCACCACGGCAGCGTTCATGTGCTCGGTTGCCTCAGGCCCCAAGTCGTCCTGTAAAGCCTTGTTCGCAAGCTTGATCTGCTCCATCTGGCCGGCCAGCTTGGGGCCAATGACGTCCAGACGGCCTGTGATGATACTGTTGCGTTTAAAGATAACATCGGTCACTTCACCGAACGTCGCATGATAGTCGTCGGCCAACTCGACAACCCGGGTTGCCAGCTCCCGGCGGGTGGGATTCTGAAGCTCTGCAAGCATCTCGGCAGCACTGCTCTTGAAGTCGCCCAGTTCCTGATTGGAACGATCCGCGCTTGCCTGCGAATTGTCGACCAGGAAGCGGTTCGAATAGAGCCGCGCCAGCAAAAGATGACGCAGTGAAATGCCGGCGCGGTAGGCTGCGGTGGCGTCGCCATCGGCGAAGGCGCTCTCCATGATCCTGGTCAGGTTGCGCTCGGACTCCGGACCGATGGTGTTGAGCTGATCAACCAGCTGATTGCGCCGCGTGACGAATCCGGTCACCTCCTCGAAGGCGCTGCGATAGGCCGCGATCTGATCGGCCGCCCCTACGATCGTCGCCAGATGTTCGCTGCCCTGAAAGAGGTCTTCGGCGTTATGGATGATTTCCTCGGTCGTCTCCGCGCGCTGCCGCACAGCGTTTGCCGCCTCTGTGGTGTTCTTCAGGATGTAGTCCTTCACACCGAGACGTGCGGAGAGCAAATTAGCTTGAATCCGGCCCATCTCGTTGGTCTGGCGCGCCAACGAACGGTAATCCGTGAACTCTTCGTTTGCTCCCGACAGACCGAAATATGAGATCCCGCTCTCGACGGCCAGAAACGTCAGAATGATACCGAAACCGAGGCCGACTTTTTTGCCGAGTTTCAGATTGGTGAAGAAGTTTCCGCCGCCGGTCTCGGATCGCTTTGCGCGGTCTGTTTGGGTCGGAGATGAAGCGCCGCTCTGCTCGTGATGCGTGGCCGACATGAAAAAGCCTCTTCATAATGAAAGTTTTTCAACCTGAGTGTTGATCGCTCAAATCAATAAACCGGCACTATAAATACATAGTTAAAATCCATGCACCACAGAGATTTATTGCAATTTTTCTTCAGTGATTTGAATAAAACAGTAATTAAACGAAAAACATGGAGCCGGTGTTTTCTAAAATTTGGATTCTGCGGATGAGTATATAGGGAAGGGAAATCTTCAAAGATGCGCGACGCGCTTGGGAGGGACGAACCGCGCGCAAGAGAAGGACCCTCCCAAAGCCTTCTCACCGTTCAAGTGAAACGCGATTGGACTGAAGCGCCTGTTCGGTTGCAGAGCGATAAGACCTGCTCACCGGCACCACGTCGCCGCTCTGGAGGCGGAGGCGCAGATTGGCGCCGTCTTTAAAGGTCTCGACGACCGCGTCGAAGGCGACCCAGTGGGAACGATGAACCTGAACACCGGCCTGGGCAGGCAGATCCTGAAGGATGTCCGAGAAACGTTGCAACACCATTCGGGATTCGTCCGTGGTCGTCAGGCGCACATAGTGTTCCTGAGCCTCGGCCCAGAGAACCGGGCCTGTCAGCGGCGGGTCTATGCGCGAGAGGATGGCTGATCCCGCTGCATGTTTCTGAGCCGCGAGGGCATCGTCTACTGGTGTGACCGGCCTCTCCGCGGCCGGCGTCTCCCCTGCACCCGGCAGTGACAGGTACCTCATCATAATCCTGGGCAGGCTGAGCAGCAGGCAAAATGCCAGATGATTGTCTGAAAGGTAGAACAACTCGAGACCGAACTCGGCAAATTTGGAGACCGGCGCGCCAGACACGGCCCCTCCAGCGTGCAGACCCAGTTCGGGATAGCCCAGCACGATATCGAAAGCGGTGATGGCCAGCACAAAGGGCGGCAGGCTGATCAGAAACGCCAGGGCCGTGACCAAAGCGAAGTTACGCTGGTCGGGCAGGTAACGTTCGATCACCTGGCGCAGAGCGATGAACAGTAAGGCTTCGATAAAGAGACGAATCACCCAGTAGGCGTAAAGGCCGAAGACCGCAGTGGCACCATTGGGACTTACGTTAGACGCGGCAATCAGCGTTGCCGCCAAAAACGCGATTGCGATGACGTAAATCTCATCGCGCTTCAAGATTTCCCCTGGCTTCGCCGCACCCCTTGTCGCATCGCGCGTCACGTTCCTGCTCCCACTTGAGTATTCCACCCATGCTTCTCGAATGGCAGCGCATCCGCAAGTCATTTGAAAAGCGCTGTTTTCTCTGCCGCATATTTCATCACAGGAAGAGCGTGAGTTGCACTCATGAAGTTCTGCCGCAGGTCCGGTTCCGGCGCAGAACTTTATCTTCAATACTTAAGGGACTGTTGCGGTTCACGCGGACCTGACGCTGCCTCAATTCCCGGATCTCACCCGGCTGCCGGACTTCATCACGCTTTCCGTGACTCGTCGCACTGCATCCAAGACCACATCAAGAAGGACCTGTCATGATCACTCTTCGTCATCTCTCCATTGCGCTGCCGCTGGCTGCGCTTACGTTTGCCCTCGCAGTCATGCCGGTAACCACGTCACCCGCCTCCGCCGCCGAGAAGACCATGGGATTTTTCATCACCAGTGTCGGGCCCGGCAACGGCGGGAATCTCGGTGGACTGGAGGGTGCAGACGCCTACTGCACGAAACTGGCGGCCGATTCCGGCGCGGCAGGCGCAGCGGGCAAGACCTGGCGGGCCTACCTGAGCACCGAAGAAGACGGCAAACGCGGCATCTCGGCGCGCAGCCGGATCGGCGAAGGTCCGTGGTACAATGCGCTCGGAGAACTGATCGCCGTCGATCTGGACCAGCTGCACCTGAACCCGAACATCGTGCTGCGCACGGCCCTGGACGAGAAAGGCAACAGGGTCAACGGCCGCGGTGAGAGCCCGAACAAGCACGACATCCTGACCGGCACCATGGCCGACGGCACCGCCTATTTCCCCGACGACAAGGATCACACCTGCAGCAACTGGACCAGCAATGGTGAAGGCAGCGCCCAGGTCGGGCATCACGACCGTCACGGCGGCGGCAACACCTCCTGGAACTCGGCCCACGCCTCGCGCGGCTGCAGCCAGGAAGACCTGGCCAAGACAGGTGGGACCGGCCTCTTCATGTGCTTTGCCGCGGATTAACGTCAGCGCTTTGTGCAAAAGACGGAGCGGGGGAACGTCGTTCCCCCGCCCCCAGCTTCGTGCAGCTGCCAGAAAACCCAGAAGAGCGCTGCGGGCTCAGTTTACCCGATAGGCTTCACCGGTGACCTGGTTCGCCAGGGCCTCGACGACGACGCCGACCTCGGCGGCCTCCAGCCTGCCATGGGTCTGCAGAAACTCGTCCACCGCGCGTCCCGTGTAGCGGCCGACGAGTACCCCGTCCTTCATGCCCAGATGGCTGCGCGCGAAAAGCACGGCACGACCGTGACAGATGACACAGTTGTCCCGGAACAGGGCGCCGGCATCCAGGATCGAAGTCAGATGCGTCATCATCACCTCAACTTCGGCGGCAGACAGCTTACCGTGTCCGCGCGCAAGAAATGCCCGGACGTTCATGCCGCTGTCACGGCCAATCAAGCTCTCCCCTTCGCGCAGGATGGATTCCTGAACGAATTCACCGGCGTGTTCACTGTGGCAGCCGGCGCAGCGCTGTTCATAAAGCTCATGCGGATCGCTTGACTGGGCCGAGGCGGCGGCACAAACGGACATCCATCCGGTCATAAGAAACGCGATAAGCATCAGGTTTCGGCGTTTCATATCATCACCTCACCATTCGACTCGTGACTATCGGCGTCCCACGGTCATAGGTTTCTCATGATCATGGGACAGCTCAAAGGCGCCGGGCGCCTGAAGGGCTAGCCTTCCCCGGGGGAAAAGGCCACCCCGGCTTCGGGTGTCGTTAAGAGCTTGGGCGTCGTTAAGAGCTTGGGCAGAGACTACGCTTTTTACCGCGCAAGCCCTTGACCTAGGTCAAGCAGGGTTCCCCGCAAGCGCCAAGGCCTCCCAATTCGGTCAGCTTTGCGGAACAATAGGGCGATTGCGCCAATCCTCCACGCAACCATTTGCACAAAAGTCCACATAGACCTGGCAGTGGTGATCGTCGGAATTTTTTACACTTATTTCAATTTCTAAACAACTACAATATATTGTTTTTATTATGATATTTTCATCTTCTCATTTTGATATACGCAACAATATGTCGAAATGATTTACAACTTATGCGTTTATTTTTCCTTGACTTTTAACTTTCGAAACTAAATCTTCCAACTGAATATTAGGCGCGGTCTGCGCCCAAATCGAATAGCTGAAACCCCGTCCCGGCCCCCGCTCAAATGGGCCCGCACTGTTGGGAATGCGGGAGAAAAAGAGAGTACAGGACATGGGATTTCATCTCGGCGCCTTATTCGCAGCCGCAATTCTGACCGTCGCCGTTCATGGCCCCGCGAAGGCGGTCCCGGTGCAACTCAACCCGTTAGAATTCGCTGCTTTCACGGCCGGCCTGCTCTCGATTTCGTTTTCCAACAACGGAACACAAAACCCCGACGGCTCAATCGATACCGGAAGCTACGGCTTCGACAATGTGGTGACCGCCAGCGCAGCGCCGCCCGTCACTGTGGCGGAGCCCGCCAGCCTTGCATTGCTAAGCATCGGCCTCATCGGGTTGGGCGCCCGCCAAACACCGCAAGGAGATGGCTGGTCGCTGAAACAGATCAGACGATCAATTGTTTAACGCGCGAAAACCGGAAGGACGCAAAGATTGCTGCAAGTTAGATACAAGCTGGGAGCCGCCGTGGCGGCCGTGGTCATTTTTTTTGCCGGCCAAATCCCCGCGAACGCCGCCCCGATTCAGCTCGATGCGCTCGAGTTCGCCACAGAGGTCAATGGACTGAACGTCATTGTAGAAGACTTCAACGGCTATACCGCCGGGGAGAAAGCCTCGCCCTTCGTGACCGCGAACGGAACCTACAGCTCGGACAGGCCCGCAATCACTGACGACGGCGGCGCCTGTCCCCATGACAATTTCTGCCTCTCGGACTTCGATCAGGAGGGCGAGAGGATCTTTTCACAATTACCAGGTGACGCGACGCATTGGGGCGCCACATTGGGTTACTTTATCGAGACCGACCTGCTCGACATTGTGGTCACGGGGAACAGCGGTGTTTTAAACCTGACCGGCATCGAATTGGGCGGCTTCGCCTTCGGATTTTTCGGCGTCTTCGACCCGCTTGGCCTGATCTCCATTTCATTTCGCAACAACGGGACGCCTCTCGACAACGGGACACTGATTGGAAACTACAGTTTCGATAACGTGGTGACGGCGAGCGCCGCACCGCCCGTCACCGTTACGGAACCGGCCAGCCTCATCCTGCTCTCTCTCGGCCTTGCAGGTCTCGCGTTTCTGCGCCGGCAGAGAACAGCCGTCAGGGTTCAGCCGGCCCGAATTGAACGCGATGCCGTCAGATCTGTCGCGTGACGGCGCGAGGATACCTTGCCACAGAAAAGGCCCTGTCGCTTGGACAGGGCCTTTTATTTTCTTCTGCCGGCTATAGCGACCAATCCAAATGATCAGCAGGACCGGCTTTGTCCTGCCTGCAGGTCATCATGGCTCACAGGATCTGCTTGCGCCGCGCAAACCCGAGAGCGGCAAGCCCGAGACCTAAGAGCGCGAGAGTTCCGGGCTCGGGTATGGCAGGCGTGAAGACCGCAAAGGCAAAGGTAAATTCTCCGACAGAGGTTGTATCTCTACCGCCGGTCAGAGTGAGAAGCGCCGTCCAGGGCAAAGGCTCGTTGAACTGCGTCGTGGCCGCCAACATGTTGGCGGCGAACTCGTAAGGCACCAGAATAAAGTTGCCCGTGGCACCGGACTGGTCGGCCACCAAAGCCACGGCGGCATCATTTAGTTCCTCGACGATCGCCTCGATAGCCGCAAAGGGCGTCACGTTGTCGCCGGCAAAGGTCGGGGTCAGATCCGGCATGGGATCCGAACCGAAGACATCGTTGAAGGAGCCGATCTTGAAGGAAACATCGTAAAATCCGCCCGGAATTTTAAGCCCCGTAATCCCAGTGGCATGCCCGGAAGCATTGGTAATGACGCCTGCCTGCGCAAGCGATGCGCCGGACAGCAGCGCCACCGCAAGAACGAACGCCGAAAGAAACTTTTGCATGATTAATAGATCCCCAATTCATGAAGCCAAACGCGGCCGGATTTCAAGAACCTGGGGTTGTGCAATAACCATGCCGGAGCGAAAGATCCTTAAGCCGCAATGAGTTAGAAAATTCCAAGGCAGAGAGCCAATCTAGATTGTAAACAAACCCGACGGTTTCGCGCGAAAATTTCTTTTCTTGAGGGATCGAAATCATATCTTTCTAATTGTTTTTGTTCGATTTTGTCGAAATTCAAATCTGTAAGAATTAACGACATTTTATTAAGCGAAACACATCCACGGGCAAATCCTAAACAACAACAAAAAATTTTGTTCAGGAGTAAAGCCTTTCATAATTCATAGTTGTTTTTATTTGATAACCCTTTTCTCAATTTCATTTGAGATCACTTAGATAAAAGACCAGCGTTGAAACACAAATGAGGCGTGATCCAGACGCGGCTTCGATGAGAGCTCCTTTTGACCGCAAAGCGCTCGAACTGATCCCCTGTGCTCGGCTGTGGTAGAGTACATCGGTTGGCAATTCACCCTTCGGACCGAGGAATGGAATGGTAAGAAAATCCGCTGCAAAGGCGACTTTACACACACATGCGCGCGAGACCGCGCAAGCGCAGCAGTTGGCAGACGAGCTGGAGTCTGTTGCCGGTGCGAGGCGTCTTGGAGACAGCGCTTTCGAAACCGCGAAAGAGGACCTGGCAAAGCGGAATCCGAAGCCTTCATGAGACAGAGAGTACGGGACCGTCACCGGTAGCAATTTGACACTGAGGTGGAGCGTCTCGACTTCGATATGACAAAGCCGCGCCTAACGCTCGTGCATATTCCAACAAAGCGTGGTCCATCCAAGGCGAGACTCTGAAGATGCCGCAGCCGCAAATGTTTATCGTGGGGGGGGGTGTTAACGGCTCGGGAAAATCGACCTTCACCAAATCCATCCGACAACGTTTTCCGGATTTAGTCGTCATTGATCCGGACGCTATTGCCAAAACCTTGACCGGCTCTTTTACGACAATCGAGGCTGAGAGTCTTGCTGCTGGGAAGCGCGCGCTGATGTCAGTGCAACAATGCATCGAACGCGACCGATCCTTCATTGTCGAATCAACACTGTCCGGCGCAGTGTACTTGCGGTACCTGCAACAAGCAAAAGACCGGGGTTTTCATACCGTGCTTATCTATGTCGCACTTGAAAGCGCCGAACTGAGCGCTGCGCGTGTGCAGGCTCGGGTCGCGGCGGGCGGGCACAATATCCCGGATGAAGACATCATCAGGCGTTATCCAAGAAGCTTCCAGAATCTGAAAACGCGCCTCTAGGTCAGATCAAGTTTAGATGAAAGCGCCGCAGGCGATCGCTCGCGCTTGTGAATCTGGTCTCACATTCAAACTTAGAACGGATTGGTCACACGCCGCAGGAACCTAAATTCGTCCACTGAAAGAAAAAGGGCTCCAGCTTTCGGCAGAGCCCTTCTCCTGCTGATGTGATGCGGCCTTATCCCGCAGCGGCGATCTGCTCGGCTTTCTTGACCATGACCTCGGCCTGTTTGATCGAGGCGATGTCGATCAGGCGGCCGTCGAGTGAGACAGCGCCCTTGCCTTCCGCCTGGGCCTGCTTCATGGCGTCCAGGATACGCTGGGCCTGGGTGACTTCCTTCTCGGAGGGGGAGTTGACCTCGTTGGCAATGTCGATCTGGCTGGGATGGATCGCCCATTTGCCTTCGCAGCCCAGCACCGCGGCACGGTAGGCCTGGGCCTTGAAGCCGTCCGGATCGGAGAAGTCGCCGAAGGGACCATCGATCGGACGCAGGCCGTGGGCGCGGGCGGCAACCACCATGCGCGAGACCGCGTAGTGCCACATGTCACCCCAGTGATAGTCCCGGGGCTCATCACCGTTCTTATCGGTCAGCACACCGTAGTTAGCATTGGGGCCACCGATGACCGTCGTGCGGGCCTTGGTGGAGGCCGCGTAGTCGGCAACGCCGAAGTGAAGGCTTTCGTTGCGCCAGGACGCGGCGGCGATCTCTTCCACGTTGGACATGCCCAGCGCGGTCTCGATGATCATCTCGAAGCCGATCTTCTTCTTGCGGCCCATGGCGTCCTCAGCCTGGGTGACCAGCATGTCGAGCGCATAGACGTCGGCGGCGGTGCCGACCTTGGGGATCATAATCATGTCCAGGCGCTCGCCGCCCTGTTCGATCAGGTCCACCACATCGCGGTACATGTAATGGGTATCCAGGCCGTTGATCCGCACGGACATGGTCTTCTCGCCCCAGTCCAGATCGTTCAAAGCCTCGATGATGTTCTTGCGGGCCTGCACCTTGTCGTCCGGCGCCACCGCATCTTCCAGATCCAGAAAGATCACGTCGGCGGCCGACTTCGCGGCCTTTTCAAAGAACGCGGGACTGCTGCCCGGGACGGCCAGTTCACTGCGATTCAGGCGGGCGGTGGCGGGCTCAACAATGGTGAAACTCATGATTTTCCTCGTTCGGTCAGGAGCCTGATGTGCTCTGGTGGGCCTGTCGGATTGTGCTACGCAGCATCCGGTATTGAAATTATGGGTTCGAAATGATCTCAACCGCATGGCTGCCGGGTAATTTCCGGCAAATGTTGCGGCGCAGTATAGACAGATTGTTTCGCGCCGCAAGAGAGCTTTTTGTGCGGCGCGCACCCGACTTAAGACGAATCAGAACCCGGTTGTCTTCAGCAGCGCCGAAACGCCGCGTGATGCCCGTTACGGCCTCTTGCCGAAGGCTGCGCCCGAAAGCGGGTGATGGTTGAGGACCAGGCTCTTCATGCGTTCGCTGAGCACATGAGTGTAGATCTGCGTGGTGGAGATGTCGGCATGACCGAGCATTTTCTGAACCGCGCGCAGATCGGCACCATGGTCGAGCAGGTGGCTGGCAAAGGCATGGCGCATGACATGGGGCGAAACCTTGGCCGGATCGATCCCCGCGGCAATCGCGAGGTCTTTCAGCAATTGCCCCACCCGGTGGCGAGTCAAATGCCCCGACTTGCCGCGCGAGGGAAAGAGCCAGGGAGAGTCCGGCACGCGCAGCTTGAGGTTTTTTGCCTGCTTTGCGGCCTGCTTGCTGATGAGAAAGCGCGCGCGGATCTCCCGGTAGGACGACAGGGCTTCACGGGCCGGTTCGCTGAGAGGTACCAGGCGTTCGCGCCCACCCTTGCCCTGCACCAGCAGAACGCGGGGATCCCGGGCGGTGGCGGAAAGCGGCAGGGAGACCAGTTCGGAGACCCGCAGACCGGTCGCGTAGAGCAATTCAAGCAGAGTCACGAGCCTCACGCCTTCCGGCGTGCCGTCGGCACGGGCCGTATCCAACAGACGTTCGACCTCGGCTTCGCTGAGGATTTTGGGCAAGGCCTGTCCCTGACGCGGCGCCTCCAGGCCGGTGGTGGGGTCATCCCTGCGCAGACGGTCCTCATAGAGAAAGCGATAGAACTGCCGCAGGGCCGAGAGCCGCCGCGCCGCCGTGCGCGGCGCCATGCCACTGGCGGTCAGGAAACGCAAATAGGCGCGCAGATCGTCGGTCTGCGCATCGCCGAGGCCCCGGCCGCGCCCGGAGAGAAAATCCTCGCAGTCTTCGAGATCGCGGCGATAGGCATCGAGGGTATTGGCGGCAGCGCCACGCTCGGCCGCCAGCATTTCCAGAAAGGCGTCACTGCCGGCGGTCAGACCCGTGGACAAACCAGCGGAGCCCGCCTTGCCCATGGCCTAGAGCCCGCTGGCTTCGGCAGCTTCCATTGCCAGAGCGCGGGCCTCGCGGCTCAGCCCCAGGCGGCGGAGGCTTTCGATCGCCGTTACGATCGCGAGCAGGTCACCCTGGGCCAGAGACGGATCCCCGGCGCTCATGCTCGCCAGCAAAACAGTCTCACCCTTCCGGTTCGCCCGGCTGGCCTCCTCGAGCGCCAGGAGCAGAAGCGGATCGCCGCCTGCGGGCGTTTGAGTCTGGGTTCCGTCAATATCCGAACGCGCGGCGTCGAAGAGCGCAAGCTCGGACCAGGACGGGCTATCGCTCTGGCCCAGCGCGCCGAGAAGCGCACGCAGGAGAATAACCTGGCGCGCGGAGAGGACTGACGATTGAGCCACATCACTCTCGCCGGATGCTCCGAGGTCACGCAGGTAACCGGCGCGCTGCGAGATCCAATCGGAAAGGCTGACGCCCTCCAGGTTGTTCCGGGCAGCCGGCGACAGACCGGCCGCACCTGGCTGCGCGGCCGCAATCCGGGTTTCACCGCGTTTACCGGCTTCGAGGCTCGAAAGATCGGCGCCTGCGTTCCCGCCCGCCTGTGCCGACGCCGCGGTCGCAGCGCCGGAAAGCCGCCGGTATGGCCAGAGGCCGAGCGAAGCGCCCTTAGCCTGGTCGTCGACCGGGGCGAGCCGGTCTGCTTGCGCGGCCCAGGCATCAGCCTGCTCCGTGCGTCCTGAGAGATAGAGCGCCCGTCCCGCCGTCTCAGCGAACCACACAAGGGCACGGTTCGGCTCGATGTCGGCCAGCAGCGGCAGCAGCAGCTTGCTCCCGACCGGCGCCAGCCCGTCCTTGCGCATCAGCGCGAAAGCTTCACTGAGAATTTCCGCGCGCGCGGCAGGCAGATCCTGTTTGACCGCCGCCTGATAGAGCAGAGCGCGGGCGCGGGCGCCATCGATCAGCGACGCCGCCTCGATCGGGGCGAAGAGTTCATCTGCGCCAAAGGTAAAGGCATTGTAGATCTCGCCTAAAGCAGAGGCGGGCAGGCTGCCGAACCTGACGGCCTGCTCGGCGGCGGCAGCCCGTTCCGGCAGCTCGTAAGCGGACGAAGCCGCCATCGCCGCCAGAACCGCCGGCTGTACCGAAGTGATGTCTTCCGGTACGATCCGCTGATTGGTCACGCGCGCCAGACTCATATGCAGAGTGGAGGGATCGGCAGCCGTCACGTCATTGACCGGACCGGCGATCGCCGCTTCAGCACTCTCGACCAGCATGAAGAACGTGGTGTCGTCTCCGCCGCCCTCACGCAAGAGATCCAGTCCCAGGATCGCCCGTTTGAGATCGCCATCGAGGATCTGACAGTACATCAGCGCCTTGGGCCAGAAGGGCTCCGCCGGATAGGACACAACCGCGTCGCGCACGATCGCACAGGCAGACACATCCTCCTGCAGCCGCATGAGGGTTTCTACCTGTACCCGCGACATTGACTCGTTGACATCGCCGCGCGGCACCACAGCGAGCAAGTCCTTCAGCGCCTGGGTCTCGCCGAGCTCGGCAAGGGCTTGCGCGCGCAATGACAGGAAGCCCGCATCTGAACCGCCATTGCCTCCGGCCGGAGGCAAACCTGTGTTGAGGCTTCCGGGCGGCAGGAGTTGTGCAAGCGCGGACGAGGACGGACTGTTCCCGGCCCCGACGGACCTCGGCGCGTCAGCCACCGACAAGAGGGTGCGCCGCAGGAGATCGCGCAGGGCCGTCGACGACACGCCCTCGGGCGCGCTCCGCAAAAGACCCGCGATTGTCGCGCCGTCGCTGCCGCGCCAAAGATCTGCGCCCAGTCCGCCACGCCCGGCATCGATCGCACCGATAGAATTGGGATCAACGTCCGACAGCGAATCGATCTCAATGCCCTTCTTGGTCGGGATCGACGGCTGATTGCCGGGCTGTTTGACCGTCAGGCCTTCGATGCTCTCCGACGACGGCACATTCGGCGCCGGTGCGGCAGGCCGCTGGCCCGGAAACAGGGAAACCGGCGGCGCCAGGCGCACAGGACTTCCGGGCTGTTGCGGGGCGGTCTCCTGCTGCGCCACTGCAGGAACGGCACCGAAACTCACAGTCACGATCAATGCGGCTGCACAGGCAGCAAGGGCCGTAGACGGCGAAAGCCGGTGATCAGCGGGGAAAACGCTCATTGGAAATGACTTTTTCGACTGGGGCTGAGGGTGCCGGAATGTCCCAGGTCGTCAGGAACAGGGCGCCCGCGCCGACCAGACCGAACAGCAGGACGACGGCGATTAGACTGACTTTTCTCATGGGCGGAACTGCAAGCTTTGGATTCGTGCAAAAACAAACAGTGGCATGCTTGGACTCTCTCGAAAAGAGCGGATCGCCGCTCGCGGTCATATTTCATGGAATACTTCAGCGTTCTAACCTCTTCACATCCGGTGATTCTATCGAACCGCAAAGGATCCGCAAGGATCCGGGATCGCAACAACAGAAGTGCCGTCGAGTAAGCCGCCGTCATCACTGGCCAAGGAACGCGCGAAGCTTGCATCACTTAGCCGAAATGACCATAACTTTCGAGTATGGCAACTTTGCGGCAGTTTTCCTAGACTTTGGTCCAATTTGAGGGATCAGCGACAAGGGTGAATGACACCCCTTTATCGCACTCTGGGGTTAACGCGTGATTTACCATCGGCGACCCGACATACTATCGGTGCGGCGACGCTGGAGATGACGTAGGGGATGGCGGGGAACGGGGCTTGCGCGGGAGCGTATTTGGCCCCTTGACGCAAAGAGTTGATGCCGGAAACAGACGGTTCGAAGACGTGAAGACAGAGATGGCAGATCCGATAGGCCAGGCGAGCGCGTCCAAAGGCAAGACAGCAGCATTGCGCCTGCCAAGGGCGCTTGTCCTGGTTGGCCTGATGGGTGCCGGAAAGAGCTGTATCGGGCGGCGCTTGTCCGACACCCTGAATTTGCCCTTTGTCGATGCCGATACGGAAATCGAAGCCGCTGCGGGCTGCACGGTGCAGGAGATATTCGAACGGCACGGCGAAGCCGCCTTCCGCGACGGCGAGCGCAAGGTCATCGAGCGGCTTCTGGATGGTCAGCCGCAGATCCTGGCAACCGGCGGCGGTGCCTTTATGGACCCGCGAACCCGCGAGAGCATCCGCCGGTACGCGACATCGCTCTGGCTGCGCGCGGATCTCGACCTGCTGGTGAAGCGCACCAGCCGCAGGAACCACCGGCCCCTGCTGAACAAGGGCAATCCGCGTCAAATTCTCGGCGCGTTGATCGATAAGCGCTATCCCGTCTACGGCGAGGCCGACATCGTGATCGATTCCGTCGATGGTCCGGTTGAAAAAACCCTACAGCGCGCGGTCGACGCCATTGCCGCCTTCCTGTCAGATCACCCAACAGGACAGACTGACGCCCGAACCAAGAACACAACACACTACGCGGCGCGCAAGGCCGGGGAATAGCAGACATGACAAGGATCGACACGCTCGAGGTCTCGCTCGGCGACAGGGCGTATGACATCAAAATCGGCGGCGGGCTGATTGCGCAGGCCGGTGCGCTGATGAAGCCGGTTCTGCGCCAGTCCTCGGTGGTCGTCGTCACCGACGAGAACCTTGCGGAGCAGCATCTGCCAGCACTAGAAGCGTCCCTGACCGCCGCCGGTGTCGCCCACCGCAGCCTGGTGCTTCCCGCGGGTGAGGCAACCAAATCCTTCGCCAAGCTGGAAGAGGTAATCGACCGCCTGCTGGAAGGCGGCATCGAGCGCGGCACGACCCTGGTCGCGCTGGGCGGCGGTGTGATCGGCGATCTGACCGGCTTCGCGGCGGCGGTGACCCTGCGCGGCCTCGACTTCGTTCAGATTCCCACGACACTCCTGGCGCAGGTCGACAGCTCGGTCGGCGGAAAAACCGGCATCAACACGGCACGCGGCAAGAATCTGGTCGGCAGTTTCCATCAGCCCCGCCTGGTGCTGGCGGATATGGACGTGCTGGAGACCCTGCCGCAACGCGAATTCCTCGCCGGCTATGCCGAGGTGGTCAAATACGGCCTGATCAATGACCCGGCCTTTTTCACCTGGCTCGAAGAAAAGGCTCCGGCCCTGATCGCCGGCGACCGGGACCTGCGGCGCGAGGCCGTGCTCGTCAGCTGCCGGGCGAAAGCAGATATCGTCGCCCAGGACGAGCGCGAGGCCGGATTACGGGCTCTGCTGAACCTGGGCCACACCTTCGGGCATGCCTTTGAAGCCGAGGCCGGTTACGGCGGCGGTTTGATCCACGGCGAGGCCGTCGCGCTGGGCATGGTGATGGCCTTCGATCTCTCTGTCGAGATGGGGTTCTGCCCGCCGGAGGACGCAGCGCGGGTCCGCGCGCATCTTCAGGCCTGCGGCCTGCCGGTCGAATTGACGGCCATCGGCGGAAACGCACGCACCGGCGCCGGTTGGAACAGCGCCACACTGGTTTCGCACATGATGCGCGACAAGAAGGTGTCCGAAGGCCGGATCACCTTCGTGCTCGCGCGCGGCATCGGCAAGGCCTTCCTGGAACGCGACGTCGAACTGGACAGAGTCGAGGCGCTGCTCAAGACAAGCCTGGCGGCGTGAGACCCGGCTCAAAAAGGCATAGCCCGCAAGAGATAAACCGCTTTCCAATCCACCCCCACCCCGAGCCCTACTGCTAAGCAAGCTCACGAAAAGGACGAAACAAAGCCCCGCTCATGGAAACTGAACTGATCATCATGCTGGCCGCCATCCTCGCCTTGTTGCTGATTTCGGCCTTCTTTTCGGGTTCTGAAACCTCCCTGACTGCGGCGTCACGGCCCCGCATGCACACCCTGGAGCAGGACGGCAATCCGCGTGCAGGCGTGGTCAACCGTCTATGGGACAAGAAGGAACGCCTGATCGGCGCCATCCTGCTGGGCAACAATCTGGTCAACATCTCGGCCTCCGCCTTGACCACCAGCCTGATGATCGGCTGGTTCGGCGAAGCCGGTGTGGCTTACGCGACCCTGGGCATGACCCTCCTGATCCTGATCTTCGCGGAGGTTCTGCCCAAGACCTATGCTTTGCACAACGCGGACAAGGCGGCCCTGACCGTCGCGCCGATCCTACGCCCTGTCGTGCTCATCCTTGGACCAATCACGCTGACCATCCAGTGGATCGTAGGGTCCACGCTAAAGATCTTCGGTATCGACCTCTCCGCCAGTCTCGCGCAGGACGTTGCGGAAGAAGAGCTGCGCGGCGCGATCGATCTGCATTCAGGCATCGGCGAGGAAATCCGCCACGAACGCCAGATGCTGAGATCCATCCTCGATCTTGGTGATGTCGAGGTCGAAGAGATCATGACCCACCGGAAAAACGTGGTGGCCATCAATGTGGATCAACCGGCGGCGAAAATCGTCGACGACATCCTTGCCAGTCCCTACACGCGGATTCCGCTGTGGCAGGGCGAAAGCGACAACGTCGTGGGCGTGCTGCACGCGAAAGCGCTGCTGCGGGCGGTCCAGGCAAGCTCCACCAACCTGGAGGGCCTTGATATTCTCTCCATTGCCGCCCAACCCTGGTTTATCCCGGAATCGACCGACCTGTTGTCACAGCTTCAAGCCTTCCGCAGCCGTCACGAACACTTCGCCATCGTCATTGACGAATACGGCGAGATGCTTGGGATCGTAACCCTGGAGGATATCCTCGAGGAAATCGTGGGCGACATCGCCGACGAACACGACGTCGACATTGAGGGCGTCAAGGCGGAGAAAGACGGCAGCCTGCTGGTCGACGGCGAGGTGACGATCCGGGACCTCAACCGCCAGTTCGAATGGTATCTGCCGGACGAGGAGGCCTCGACCATCGCCGGCCTGATCCTGCACGAGGCGCGACGGATCCCGGACATCGGGCAGGTTTTCGTTTTCCACGGCTGCCGTTTCGAGATCGTCGGACGGATGCGCAACCAGATCACCTCGATCAAGATCGAGCGACTGGAGGATGAGGAAGATTCGCAAGGCGAGGAAGAGACTGTGGCCGCCGGTTAAGGATACGCGCACAAAGCGCCGGGCGTGGTTCTGTTCGTATCGCCTCTTAAGGGAAATGTAATTTCCTCAACCATAACCTGAACTCGGGGGAATAGCGGTGATGGAGCACGTCAGTTGACGGCCCGCCAGACAGCACTATATTCCGCCCATCAGATCAGGTTGCGCAAAAACGCGGAAGAAACCCGTCGAGACCCCGCAAAACCCTGCAGCTTCAACAGCTACCTCGGAAGGATTACATGGCGCTCTCACCAGCAGTCGAACGCGAACTTCAGCACACACGGCGCTTCGACTTTAAGGGTTTCGCGCGCAAGGACGGTCTTTGGGATATCGAGGGTCACATGACCGATACCAAACCCTATGGCTTTCCAAATGACTTCCGCGGCTACATCGAAGCCGACGAGCCCCTGCACGACATGTGGATCCGCCTGACCATCGATGAGGAATTTCTGGTCCACGGCATCGAAGCGGTGACCGACGCCGGCCCATACCAAATCTGCCCGGCAATCACGCCGAACTTTCAAAAGGTGGTTGGCTTGAGGATCGGGCCCGGATGGCGGCAGAAGCTGCGCGGCAAAGTGGGCGGCGTCGAAGGCTGCACCCATCTGGTCGAGATGCTGACGGCCATGGCCACGGTCGCCTACCAGACCCTCTATCCGACGCTCGCAAAAAAACGCCGGGAGTCGCCGCCACCTGAAAACCCATCGAAGCCGCCGCTGCTCGACAGTTGTCATACCTTCCGGAGCGATGGCGAAGTCGCCCGTAAGAGCTGGCCTGCCTTCTACACCGGCGACAAGGAAACGGGCGACAAGGAAACAGACGACAAGGAAACAGGCAACAAAGAGACCGTGGGAGAGTAAGCGGCAAGGAAAGCAATTTGATCTCGCCCATTGAGCGGCGGTCTATCGTGCTTATGGGTCTGATCTAACTGTAAGATGTAGAATCGACCTTGCTTCGGTTTAGGAGCAGATTCACAAGAGTGACGGATCGCTTTTGGCAATTCTGTCCAAAACGCATCTACTCTAGGTTGGATCGGTATCAGAATCAGCGTCGTCGGACAGCGTCCCGTGTCCGGCGCTCACGTGCCCTTCCTCGGTCGCAGCCGCCATAAAATAGGCCAGAATAAAAACCCGGACCGCCGCCGTCAGGCTCGATTCGTTCCGCCGTGCATTGATCATGGTGCAGAGCTCGTTGGCGTTCTTGGATTCACGCCGGCACACTTCCCCCAGTGCGTCCCACATCACCGGCTCAAGACGCAAACTCGTCCTGCGGCCGGACACCAATATGTTCCGGCTTACCAGACTGCTCTCCGACCGCGCTTCCTGGTTCTGCCCGCCTCGTCCTTCCGCCCCTGACCGAGTCAGATTACTTCTCCTACCAACCACTCATACCGCCTGATACGCCGCCGCACTTATCCTTATGGGTGTATTTTGTTATAAATACACTATTATGAATGGATCATTTTTCGTCAATACCCACATTAGATGTATGATTAAAATCATAATACACTTTATTAGTGCAATTAAATTATCGCCTCGTGTATTCCGATGGCGCAAGCGTTTTTAACTGCAAGGCGTGAACAGTCTCAGCAAGTTCGTCAGCTAAAAGCGCATAAACCATGCGCTGCCGTTCGACTCTGGATTTACCGCTGAACTGCTCGGAGACAATTTCCACCCTGAAATGGGTCTGCCCGCCTTCCCGCCAGCCCGAGTGGCCTTCATGCTTGTGGGAGTCATCCACGATTGAAAGGTGGAGGGGAGAGAGCCCCGCCGTCAGTTTTTCGTTCATACGGTCAGTCATGGTCATTTTTGCTTACTCGGTAATTCAAGGTGGGTTGCGGTTAAGAGGGCGGCGCGGCCCGGAACATCGCCTCTGCCGGCACGTTACCTGTCTTTCAGACCGGAGATCAGGCTCGCCGAAGGTCAGAACCGGGCCTTTCTATCAGAGCGACGCACAAACTGTATTTGATGCCGATCAATGCCACTAGAGCATATTCCGATCTTACGGGTTCATTTGACCGGGTTCTTTTGCCTTCTGGCTCTGTTGCGTTTCTCGAGCGATGCGCGGAACGGATTTTAGGGGCATCGCTCTTCAGACCTCGCCGCGCCAGGAGATGAAATCATCCCGGTCAAGTGAATCCGTAAGACCGGAACCTGCTCTAGCCGGGCGCCCTGTCGAGGCCCGGGTCCAGCGCGTGATCGGCATAGTAAATGTTCAGCGTAACATACGAATTTCGCGCTACAATCCTTGCCTCGCCCGGTTACCGCCTCCATAATTTATCGATGTCTCGTTCGACCCACAAATACCAGGGCACGCCTGACCCGCGGGCTGCCGCCGCCCAGTATGCCTGCCATTTTCCCGGCTGCGAGCTGGAAGGCCCTTACCGCGCGCCGAAGTCCCGGAACCAGCTGAACCGCTATCTTTGGTTCTGCCTGGAGCATATCCGCGAATACAATCAGGCCTGGGACTTTTTCAAGGGCATGAGCGAGCAGGAAATCGAACGGGAGCGTCGCGCCGATTCAGTCTGGCAGCGCGAAACCTGGCCCCTGGGCAAAGACAAGCCGCAGGCCAAGCGCTGGCGGGGCGAAAACCTGCATGACGATTTTGGAATTTTCGGCGATCAGGCGAAATCCCAAGCGCCAAAACAGCCTGTGAGCGAGGAAACCGAGGCTCTCCTTGCCCTCGGACTGAAACATCCCGTGACCTTTCAGGAAATCCGCACTAAGTACCGTGCATTGGCCAAAGAATTACATCCCGATGCCAACGGCGGTGATCCGGAGGCGGAGGAGCGACTTAAGGATGTCACACGGGCCTACGCCCTGCTTAAAGTATCTTTCCGCGAAAGCCCGTAGAGACCGGCTTCTATTCTTTTCGAACATCTCACCAACGGACCGTAACTTATGTCTTCAGCACCAGCCCTCAGCGGCTCAGAAATGCCCACTGCGGGACCGGATATCACTGTATCGGCACGTCAGACCTTCGGGATCGACAGCGACATGCAGATTCCGGCGTTCAGCCAACCCAACAGCTACGTCCCGGATGCGGACGAGGCCTATCGTTTCGATCACGATACGACGCTTGCCATCCTGGCGGGCTTCGCCTTCAACCGCCGGGTTATGGTCCAGGGATATCACGGTACGGGTAAGTCGACGCATATCGAGCAGGTCGCATCGCGCCTGAACTGGCCTTGCATCCGGATCAACCTGGACAGCCACATCAGCCGTATCGATCTGATCGGCAAGGACGCGATTGTCCTGAAGGACGGCAAGCAGGTCACCGAGTTCCGCGAGGGGCTCCTGCCCTGGGCCCTGCAGCGCCCGACCGCACTGGTCTTCGACGAGTACGACGCCGGACGCCCGGATGTGATGTTTGTGATTCAGCGGGTTCTCGAAGTCGAAGGCCGGCTGACGCTGCTCGATCAAAACCAGGTCATCAAGCCGCATTCCGCCTTCCGGCTTTTCTCGACCGCCAACACGGTGGGACTGGGCGACACCACGGGCCTCTATCATGGCACGCAGCAGATCAACCAGGGCCAGATGGACCGCTGGAACATCGTGACCACACTCAACTACCTCGAACACGAGGAAGAAGAGAACATCGTTCTGGCCAAGTGCCCGGATTACGACAGCAAGGAAGGCCAGGAGACGATCGCGGCGATGGTCGCGCTGGCGGATCTGACCCGCAGCGGCTTCATCAACGGCGATATCTCGACGGTGATGAGCCCGCGGACGGTGATCACCTGGGCGCAGAACGCCAAGATTTTCGGCAACGTCGGTTTCGCCTTCCGCCTCACATTCCTGAACAAGTGCGATGAGATCGAGCGCGGCGTCGTGACGGAATACTATCAGCGTTGCTTCGGCACCGAGCTTCAGGAAGGAAGTGCGTCGCTCGTTTAAGGAGAGACCGGTCAGGATTCAGTCCGCCGGACTCGCGAACGAAATCATCATCTGACTGCCGGGGGCGCGCCCCCGGGCCCAAAAGGACAGTCAGCAGGATGCAGAGCGCCAGGCAAAGACCATGGACAACAGCGAAAGCCCCATCGAGAAGTTCAAGCGCGTCACGGCGGCCACTATGCGCGCGATCTCGGAGCGTGAAGAGATCACCGCGGCCTTCACCCCGAGCGGCCAGGGCCTCTCGGGCACGGAGGTCAGGCTGCCGATGCCGGCGCGCGATCTGCCCGCCTCGGATGTCGCACAGGTTCGTGGTCAGGCGGATGCGGTCGCCCTGCGTCTCAAGTATCACGACGAAGGCACGCACCGGGTCCAGCGGCCACAGCAGGACTCGGCCCGAGAGGTTTTCGATGCCGTTGAACAGGCGCGCTGCGAAGCCCTGGGCATGAAGCGCATGACCGGCGTCGCCTCGAACCTTGAAGCAACCCTGGCCGAACAATGCCACGCCAAAGGCCTGACCCGCGTGACGAGTCACGAGGATGTGCCTCTTTCCGAAGCCCTGCGGGTGCTTGCGCGGGAGGCCATCACGGGAACACCGCCACCGCCCGCCGCCCGCAATCTGGTCGACCTCTGGCGGCCGCATCTGCATGCGGATGTTCTGCGCGACCTTGCCGACATGGGCGCGAACGCGGAAGACCAGGAGTCCTTTGCCAAGGTGGTGAAGCAGATGCTGCGGCATCTGGATCTGGATGTCACCAGCGAGGACGATCTGGGCGACGATCAGGACGAGAACGAGGACGGCGACGGATCCGAAGACGCCCCCTCGGATTCCCGGGGCGACGGCGAGGAACAGGAATCGGCGGAAGACCAGGCCAGCATGGAAAGCCAGCAGGGCGAAGCCATGGAGGACGATTCCGGTGAAGGCCAGGATGCGGACGCCGACGGCGAGATGATGGCCGATGCCGGAGACGAACAGCCGGGCCAGCCGACGGAAACACCGCAGCACCAGGATCGCCGGAACGCTCTGGATCAGGCGGCCTATCACCCCTACACCTCGATCTTCGACGAAACCATCGATGCCGCAGAACTCTGCGATGCGGATGAGCTGAACCGCCTGCGTCAGATGCTCGACCAGCAGCTCGCGCACCTGCAGGGCGTGATCGCAAAGCTCGCCAACCGCTTACAGCGCCGTCTGCTGGCCCAGCAAACCCGTAATTGGGACTTCAATCTCGAAGAAGGAATCCTGGACACCGCACGCCTGACCCGTGTCGTGGTCAGCCCGACTCACTCGCTGAGTTACAAGCAGGAACAGGATATGGAGTTCCGCGATACGGTGGTCAGCCTGCTGATCGACAACTCAGGCTCCATGCGCGGACGGCCGATCACGGTCGCGGCCATGAGCGCGGATATCCTGGCGCGCACACTCGAGCGCTGCGGCGTGAAGGTCGAAATCCTGGGCTTTACCACGCGCATGTGGAAGGGCGGCCAGTCCCGCGAACGCTGGATCGCCGACGGGAAACCTCCCAATCCGGGCCGGCTGAACGACGTTCGTCACATCATTTACAAGGCCGCCGATGCCCCCTGGCGCCGCGCGCGCAAGAACCTGGGTCTGATGCTGCGCGAGGGGATCCTGAAGGAAAACATCGACGGTGAAGCCCTGCTGTGGGCCCACAACCGGATCGTGACCCGACCAGAGCAGCGGCGCGTTCTGATGGTCATCTCGGATGGCGCGCCGGTGGACGATTCGACCCTTTCGGTCAATCCCGGAAACTATCTCGAAAAACACCTGCGCGAAGTCATCTCTTACATCGAGAGCCGCTCGCCGGTCGAACTGCTGGCCATCGGGATCGGGCACGACGTGACCCGCTATTACAAACGGGCGGTCACCATCGTCGACGCCGAGCAACTTGGCGGCACGGTGATGGAGAAGCTGGCAGAGCTCTTCGATGAAGGCGGCCCCAACGCGACCACGCACCACCATCGCCGCCGGAAGGTCTCCTGATCCAGGCCAAAGCATTCGGCAAAAAAAACAGGCCCGCCGAACCCTGTCAAAGCAGCGGTCCGGCGGGCCATAGGTCTGTTTAGTCTCCAGCTAGAGCGCGTCATGTTTTAACGGAAACACTCTGTGTTTTCGATAAAACATGTGAACCCGCTCTACATCATAGTGTTAGAGCAGATTCACCGGTGCGACGGATCGCCGAAGGCGATTCCATCTAAACCGGATCTGCTCTAGCCCCAGCTAAGCTAACCCAGGTGTTCCTTGAAAAACGCCAGGGTGCGTTCCCAGGCCAGCTTGGCATCGGCTTCGTCGTAACGGGCCGAGGTCGGATTGGCGAAGGCATGGTCGGCTTCATACCAGTGGGACTGGTTGGACTTTCCCGCCTTGGCCATTTCGGCTTCGAACTTGCTGACCATCTCCTGGTTGATCCATTGGTCCGCGGTGGCATAGTGGCCCAGCACCGGTGAGGTCAGAGCCTTGAGGTCTTCGGCAGAACGCTCCACCCGGCCGTAGTAGACCACCGTGGCCTCGACGGGCGCCGCAATGGAAGCATTCAAAGACCAGCCGCCGCCGAAACACCAGCCGACCGTGCCGATCTTTCCGGCAACCGCATCGTGATCGCGCAGCCAGGCGACCCAGGACTGCAGCGTGTTGGTGGCTTGCCCCGGATCGACCGCCTGCATAAAGGCCCTGGCGTCATCCGGCTGGGTCGCGACCTTTTCATCGTAGAGATCCACCGCCAGAGCCACGTAGCCTTCCTTGGCCAGCTCAGCAGCCACAACCTTGATCTGGTCGTTCAGGCCCCACCATTCGTGGATCAGCAGCACCGCGGGAGCGGGCAGCTTGGCCGGCATGGCAAGGGCAGCCTTTACCGAACGCCCGTCTTCGGTCGTAATCGAAACCGTCTTGAGCTCAGACGCCGCGGCCCTGGCCAGGCGCGGGTCAGCCAGGACAGCCGCGAACGACGTCGCGGCGATACCGCTAAGAACCTGTCTGCGTGCCAATGTCTGCATGATAACCTCCTGTATTTGCCAACCGCAAAGCTGTTTTGTGAAAAGCTGTTTTGTGACTGGCAAGATTTGATGAAAAAGCGGATGTCAGTGATGAAATCGGAATACCGGGTTATAGTTAACCTGTAAGACGGTGTTTTCAACTTTGCGCTGGGGAGCGGACCGCCGCGGAGCATCACAATCGCGTGCGTTTTCAGGAGAGCTTCAGGGAATTGACACAGACATTTTCGCGGCCGCTCGGCCTTCTGCTGGCGCTCGCGCTATGTGCCTGCTTCGGGACAGTCAGGAACGTCGCAGCGGACCCTGTTGCGGTCTCGTCCGCAACCATCCCCTTCCATCCCACACTGCCCGACCGCCGGAAGGCCGGAAAGCTGATCTGGCGCGGCGGGCTGGAACTGAAGTCTCAGGTGTCGGCCTTCGGCGGGCTCTCCAGCCTCCTGGTCTCCGACGATCTCTCGCGCCTGACCGCCGCCAGTGACGATGGTCAGTGGTTTCATGCCAAACTGACCTATGACTCGAAAGGCCGGCTGACCGGCTTGTCAGACGCCGCGATGACCCCGATCACCGGACTTAACGGCAAGCCGCTGCGTGATAAGGGCGAGCGCGACGCGGAGTCCCTGACCCATCACGCCAGCGGCGATTTGCTGGTGAGCTTCGAGCGGAACCATCGGGTCTGGCGCTATCCGGCGGATCCCTTCACGAACAAAAACGCCCCAACCGCCCTGCCCACGCCGCCGCCGCTGACCACGACCTTCGGCAACGGGGGTATCGAATCGCTGGTAACCCTGAAGGACGGGCGTGTTCTGGCCATCACCGAGGCCCAGGAGCTTCGCGGCGGCGCCAACCAGGTAGCGGCCTATCTCTGGGATGGAAAAGCGCCAAAGGGCGACAAAACCTGGGCCGGCCTGCGGTTTCAGCGCGAGGGCAAGTTCAAGCCCACCGGCGCGGCGCGGCTGCCCAACGGCGACATTCTGGTGCTCGAACGCTCCTACACCCCGATCATCGGGGTCGCCATGCGTCTGCGCCGGATCGCCGAGGCCGATATCGGGCCCGGCAAGACCTTGAAGGGTGAGGAACTGGCTGTGATCCGCCCGCCTCTGGCCGTGGATAATATGGAGGGGATCGATGTGAAGCGCGGTCCGGAGGGCGAGACGCTGGTCTATCTGCTGTCCGACAACAACTTCAACATCATTCAGCGGAACCTGCTGCTGCTCTTCGAACTTGAAGAGTGATTTTGGAATGACCGGATTCGAGGCGGACGAACAGATTCCGGGCTGCGGATGTAAAAAAGGCCCATCCGAAGACGGGCCCCTTCAACTCTGTCAGGCGTGAGTCTCGGTCAGTGACCACCCCTTAGGCAGCGGCCTGGCTCTCGAGGACCTTCTTGACCCGGCGCTTGAGCTGCCGGGCACGCTGGCCGAGCTTGGCGGAAGGGGTCGAGAGAAGATAAGCGTCGAGACCACCGCGCTTTTCGATGGTGCGGATGGTCTGCGTGCTCAGGCGGAACTGAACCGTCTGGCCAAGGGCGTCGCTCAGCATCGAAGTCTGCTGAAGATTCGGCAGAAAGCGGCGGCGAGTCCTGTTGTTCGCGTGACTTACGTTATTTCCGGTCTGAACACCTTTGCCGGAGAAGTCGCAACGACGAGCCATGATACCATTCCCAGTTAAACTAAAAAGCAGGCATAAAACGATAATCCGGGCGAAAGCGCCCGGTGCGGGGCGGGTTTTAAGGCAGCACCCCCGTGGCGTCAAGGTGAAAAAGGCGAATCCCCCCGGAACCTGTGCCGGAATGCCGGGAATCCTCATCTCACAGCAGTTTTCCCGCGTTTCGGCTTAGCCGCCTGAGTCGGGAGGGCTTAGCCGCCTGCTTCGGCGGGCTTAGCCGCCGGCGTCGAGGGGCTTTGCGCCTGGTCCCAGTGGCTTTCCTAGCGGCTTTGCGCCGGGCCCGAGGGGCTGGCCATAGCTGAATTCGACAAAATTACCGTCCGGATCCCGCAGTCCGCAATAGTATCCCACCGGATAGGGCTCGTCCCGCGGCGGCCAGGCCAGGTGTCCGGCCCGCTCCGCCGCTTCGGCGACCCGGTCCACCGCGGCGCGGCTTTGCAGGGCAAATCCGAAATGGCTGTAATCATTTTCCGCCTGATCACGGCCCGGACCGCCGGGGATCAGCACGAAGATAAAGTCCGTCTCCCGCCCCGGCTCGGCCATCCAGACCACGCGTGTGCCTCCGTCCTCGCGCTCATGGATGATCTCCATGCCGCAGATCTCGCGGTAAAAACGGATTGAGGCCTCAAGATCGCGCAGATGCAGCGCAATGTGGGTCAGGCGGGGCGTCATGTCCTCCTCCAGATCGTTGTCTGCCAGATCGTCTGAACGTCACCAGATACTCTGAACCTTGACGCTTCAGGGTACATCCAGAGGCAGCGGCGGGGAAGCTGGAACGGCAGGTTCCACATCCGATTGACGCCGCTGCATGGCACTTTCCTGCTGACGCCGCCACATGGTGGCGTAATGGCCCTCCCGGTCGAGCAGATTCTCGTGCTGCCCGCGCTCGACGATCTGGCCGGCTTCCAGGACGATGATCTCGTCCGCGTCGACGACGGTGGAGAGCCGGTGGGCGATCACCAGAGTGGTGCGATCCCGCGAGACCTCGTTCAGGCTGTTCTGAATCGCCCGTTCAGTCCTGGTGTCCAGCGCTGAGGTGGCTTCGTCGAACAGCAGGATCGCCGGGCCCTTCAGAATGGTGCGCGCAATGGCCACGCGCTGTTTCTCGCCACCGGAGAGCTTCAGGCCGCGCTCGCCGACGATGCTGTCGTAGCCATCGGGCAGGCCCCGGACGAACTCATGAATCCGGGCGAGCTTGGCGGCGGCCTCGACCTCTTCGCGAGTCGCGCTGGGGCGGCCATAGGCGATGTTGTAATAGACCGTGTCGTTAAAAAGAACCGTGTCCTGGGGCACGATCCCGATGGAGGCGCGCAGAGAATCCTGGGTCACGGCGCGAAGATCCTGGCCATCGATCAGGATCTGTCCCTCGGTGACATCGTAAAAACGGAAGAGCAGCCGGCTGATGGTCGATTTGCCTGCACCGCTGGGACCGACAATGGCAACGGTCTTACCCGCGGGGACGGTGAAATCGACGCCACGCAGGATCGGGCGGCGGGCGTCATATCCGAAACTCACGTTGCGGAAGACCACCTCGCCGCCATCGGGCAGCAGCGGCTTTGCATCCGGGCGGTCGAGGATCTCGGCGCCGGTGTGCAGCAGATTGAACATGACCTCCATGTCGATGAGGGACTGCTTGATCTCCCGATAGACCGTACCCAGCAGGTTAAGCGGCATGGCGAGCTGAATGAGGTAGGCATTCACCATGACAAAGTCGCCCAGGGTCATGACTCCGGCCACGACGCCCATGGCAGCCATGACCATGATCGCGACGACACCGATCGAGATGACGATGGCCTGACCGCTGTTCAGGGCCGAGAGGCTGACCCGGCTGTCGACCGCCGCCTTCTCGTAGCTTTGCAGCGCCGTATCGAAGCGGCGGGTTTCATGACGCTCGTTGCCGAAGTACTTGACCGTCTCGAAATTCAGCAGGCTGTCGACCGATTTGGTGTTGGCATCGTTGTCCGCATCGTTCATGCGCCGGCGCAGCTTGATCCGCCACTCGGTCAGAACGAAGGTCAGGAAGACGTAGAGCAGGATGGTGACCAGCGTGACCGCCGCGAAGCGCCAGTCGAAGAGATACCAGAGAATGCCGCTGACAAAGAGGATCTCCAGTATGGTGGGCAGAATATTGAAGAGAACGAAGAAGAGCAGGAACTCGATGCCCTTGGTGCCCCGGTCGATGGCACGGGTCAGGCCGCCGGTCTGACGATCCAGATGAAAGCGGAGAGACAGACGGTGCAGATGCTCGAAGGTCTGCAGCGCGACCTGCCGGATGGCATGCTGGGCCACCTTCGAAAAGACCGCGTCGCGGACCTGCGCGAAGGCCACACCGAGGATGCGCGCGAGACCGTATGCCAGCAGCAGGCCAAGCGGCAGGACGATCAGGGGTTCGCTCTCCACCAGGTTCGCGGCGGACGCACCGGCGCCGGGCGAGAGGCTGTCGACGGCCGAACGCAGGAGCAGCGGGACATAAACGGTCGTGACCTTCGCCCCGACCATCAGTCCCAGGGCGATCAGAACCCGGAGCCGCAGATCGTTTCGTCCCGCCGGCCAGAGATAGGGCAGCAGATTGCGCAGCGTGGCCAGTTGTTCGCGGGTCGAGGTCTCACCACTTGCGGCGTCGCTAGACAGCGTTTTCGTCGACATACTCCGCATGGCTCAGAAGATCCTCATACCCGTCTTATCGCAGGTGCTCGACGCAGCTTAATGCTTGCGGCCAAGAGAGCGCGACAACAAGAGATATAGTTTACCCACGTCGGAGGTCATGAAGGCAGCGGAAAGAATATGTTCCGGATCGCAGTCCGCCGACTGCTTGATCAGAGAATCGAACTGGTTCAGATAGCGGGTCACCTGATCCCGAAAGCGCTCGTCACTGTCATAGCGCGCCTTGATTTCAGGCGAGGCGAAGCGGTCCGATTTACGCAGCAGGCGCCGCGCGAAAATCGACTTATCGCCGGAGCGGTAGGATTTCCAGAACTCGGGCGGCAGGTCTTCCTCGATGAACTTGTTCAGGTCGATGGCACTGGAGTTCAAATCCTCCATCATCACCGTTGCCGTGCGCAGGAAGACGTCGCGGCTGGCCTCGATGGATTTCTCCTTGAGGTGCCGTGCCTGGATCGCGGCCTCGTCCGCCGCCGCCAGAATATCCTTGCCCTGGTCCCGAAAGATCTGACCGGCGTCCCGGGCCTGCTGAAAGGCCGTCTCAACCGTGCCGCCGAAATCGCTGGCCTGGGCCTCCAGATTGCCGCCAAGGTCCTCGGCGCGGGAAATCGCGCGGTCGGCGGAAGTGCGGACCTGCAGCGAAATTCCGTCGATGGTTTCAGCCATCTTGCGGAGGCGTTCAAGGTTGCTCGCGGCGACGTTGTCGACCTCTTCCGCCTGGGTCTTGAGTTGCTCCCGGATCTCCCCCGAGGTGGTCTTCGAGGCAACGGAAGCGGCCTTGATGGCCTCAGCCTGTTGCGCAAGCGTATCCTTGACCTCCTGAAGAAGCCTTTTGAAGTCCTCGCTCATGGCCCCGAAGCCGCTGATCTCCTCGCGGACCTGGGCCCGCAGCTCACCGGCGGAGCTATTGGCGTTCTCGGCGGCCTGGGTCAGGACCCGGCCCTGGCTGCGGAAAATCTCCACGACCTTGGCGCTTTGCGCGACCGCATTGTGCGCCGCCTCGTCAAAGTCGTTCGTGCCCTTCTTCAAGGTCTCGGCAATCCGGTCGACCCGCTCGCTGACCCGTTCGGCGTGCATGCCCAGGCTCTCCGAATGGGTTCCAAGCAACTTGGAAACCTCACCCGCCTGGATCACGGCCCGCGCGCCTGCCGCCTCGATGGCCGAAACCATGGGCTCGATCTCAGCCCCCACTTCGCTCAAGGACTCACGGGCTGCGGCGGCGGCATCCTGGAGGCGATCAATCTGCTGGGAACCAGCGGCCTCGATCTCATCGGCGGCCCCGGCGGCGGCTTCACGCAGCCGATCCACCACTTGATCGGTTTCGGTATGAAGCACACCACCCTGTTCACGCAGGATTTCCGTGATCAGCTTGGCCCGGGTGGCCGCCAGTTCGAACGCGCTGCGCACGTCCCGCGCATCGTGCTTCAGATCCTCGCCGATCTTTTGCGAAGTCTCCGCCAGCTCCGTGGTCATGCTGCCGAACTGCGCGCGCTCCTCGGCCAGGGCCGCACGCACGGAACCGACCTTATGCTCCGTGTCGGTAAAGACCTGCCCCAGAAGCTCGATCTGCTGACGCATGTTTTCGTTGAACTGCCGCGCATGGGCGGAAACCTTCTCGCCCGCGCCCTCGAAGGCCTTCAGGTCCCGTTCGAGCTCGACATGCAGCGCATCGCCGCTGGCCTGCACACCTTCGCGCGCCGTGGTCAGCTCCGCACTGCGGCGCGCGAGATGGGTGGCGACGTCTTCGGTTGCCGCAATGGTCTGCTCCGCCGCAGCCTGCAAATCGGCGAGCGGCTGCTTCAGACCGCTTGAAATCTGGTGCACCATGGAGTCGACCCGATCGGCGGTATCTTCGAGGGCCTTGAGTTGGCTATCGACGGATTCCCGCGCCGCAGCCATCAGGCCGTTGATCCGGGTCGAGGCGGCTTCGACCTCCTGGGTTTGCGCGGCAAGAGACTCTTTAAGCTGCTCGGCCTGGGACGCCGCCCGCACAGAGGCACCGGCCAGTTCGCTGGTTTGCGATTTAAAGGAATGGCGCATGGCGTCCATGCGCTCGAAAATCTCGTCGGTCGTCTCGGTCAACTCACCGGCCTGTGCCTTGAGCGCTGCGCTGACCTGCTGGACCCGGGTCCTGGCTTCATCGTCCGGATAGGTCATGGCCTGGAAATGACGCAGCAGTTTTTCCACGTCCTCGTTGACCATCTGGCCACGCATGAAATAGACCAGCGCCAGCCACAGCAGCGTGGGCGGCAGGCAGGCACCGGCGACACCCATGGCAAGTTCATGGGGCAAGAGGCGCTGCAGCCCGTTCCAACCGACAAAGGTCTCGACGTAGTAGGCACAGGCACCAAGCCAGGCCGCCGTCAACAGCAGCCCAACGATCCCGGCAATGACCGAGCTCAGCCTCACAAGCCCCCCCGTTTCACTTCTGATTCAAACGTTAGAATGACGAATCACGCCCTATGTGCCTCGCCTAATTGACCTTTTGCGCGCCAGTATAAGCCGCTCGAGCGGCGCAAGTCCAACCTGGAGGACGAAGCGGCCTGAGTAGATCAAACAGCCGGGTTTTGCGGGGCGATTCGGAGAAACTCGACCGGCGCATCAAAGCCTTTCAGATGCGTCGTTTCGACTTTGGGGTCCAAAGGCGCCAGCAGCGGGGCGACCGCCGGATCCTTCGCAAGGTTCGTGGAAATCACCACATCGCCGCCGCGCGACGTGCCCTGGAGTCGGGCCGCCATGTTCACGGTCGAACCGAAGTAATCCAGGCGGCCATTCAAGGTCACGGCAATGGAGGGGCCTTCGTGGATGCCCAGTTTGATGACAATTCCCTCCCCCGGGCGGGCCGCGTTGAAACTTTCGACTTTGCTCTGGATCGCGAGGGCTGCGCGCACCGCATCGGCCGGGTCGGCGAAGGCGGCCATGATCGCGTCGCCGATGGTCTTGACCACGGCACCGTTGTTCTCGCGCACGATCGCCGCCAGAAACGCAAAATGATCGCGCACGAGGTGATAGGCGCGGGCGTCTCCGATGGCCCCGTAGAGGGCAGTCGAGCCCTGCAGATCGCTGAACAGCAGACAGATCCGCTTGACTTCCACCTCGTCGCCGGGGCGCAAAACCTGATCGGAAAAGAGATCACGGAAAGCCTGCATGGCCGTGACCCGGTCCGCGGTCAGAGCGTCCCGCACCCAGGGACGCTCCTCGAGTACCAGTGTCACAGGACGTTGACTCCGGTTATGCAGAGTAATGCTGTCCTTTCGCGCTCCCGCCGCAGCCTCGAAACACTCGCGATCTGCGATCAGTTCGGGAATCTCCTGGCCGTCCTCGAAGTCAAAATCCACCTCAGGCCCCGGTTCCAGACTGCGCAAACGGTAGTTTCCAGGCGCAAGTGCCATGGCCTCGGTCCGGGTCTCGCCTGCCTGAAGCGTCAACTGCAGCACGATATGGGGTGTGCTCATGGGCCCGAAGAGACAGTATTCCCCCGCCGAGATCGAGCGCAGGGCCGGCGCCGGATGAAAGCTCAGCTCCACGTTCCGGGAGAAATCGCCGTCATAATCAATGTTGCAGGTGTCGCAATGCGCGCCACGCGGCAAAGCGTCCAGGCTGGCCACGGATGCCTTGGGAACCCGGCAGCGCGGACAGAGGACATCCCAGCGCAAAGCCAGCAGCCCGGCACGTGCCGCCTCAAGGCACAGCTCGATGACGTTGCGCTCCTTTTCGCCCCACTCGCGCGCCAGTCCGACCGGCCGCAAATGAACGAGATCGACTTCCTGCGCGCTCTGCACCAGATCGGCGAGGCGCCTGGCAAGGCCGTGGCCATGCCCTGACTCTTCAATGGTGGTGACAATTCCATCGATCCGGGCCTGCACATCCGGCTCCGGCGGCGGCGGCTGAAAACGAAAAGCCATGGGCATATCGCCAACCGCAAAGCGTCCGGCATCCTCGGCCAACTCTCCGAACGTCTTGCCCGCACCTTTGAAAAAACTGGTGCTGAGAATTACATGACCCAGCAGATTTGCAGCCTCGGCCTCCAGATAATACTCGCAACGGCAGCCTTTGCCCTCCGGGATAAAACGCAGCAGGGCATTCAGCTTTTTCAGCGGCCCTTTGGAAAAATCCCGCCTGTGCTCGAACCACTCGCCCGTGACCCAGTTGACCGGCCAGTCGCGCCAGCTCATGGAGATGGGGCCCATACGGACATGTCCCAGATAGACGACCGAACCGTCTTCCTGGGGAATTTCCTCGATGTCATGCTTGGGAAGGCCGGCCGCCTCGTTGAAGCGGGCGGTATCGGCGAGGCTGGGCCAGAGTTTTTCACGTGGCGCGTCGAAGTGCCATTCGAACTTTCGGCTATACCGCTTACCCATAAACCGGCTCCACCCCGGGCTTCGCTCCGCCAAGACACTTACCTGCCATCACCAAAACGGTGAAAAGAGACACAGCCTCTCGGCACAACCTCAACTTTGCACCGCTGGCAAGCTCTACCAGCGGAGCCGCGGCAAGACTGCCGCCGGTCTCGCCCGAGCCTCCGAAAACAGGGTTTTTAGCCTGTCCGGCTCGGGATTCCCCGAAGAGTCTACGTTCAGTTCAGCCCGATGGATGCCATCGGCCACAAAAATACTTGCGATTCCAACCGCCTCGGCGCCCGCAATATCCGTGCGCAGGGAGTCGCCGACCCCCGCGATCCGGCTGCGGTCGGACACGCCCATCATCGAAAAACAGCGGTCGTAGACGCCGCGATGGGGTTTGCCGTGGGACCGCACCTGGCCGCCAAGCTGCTCGTAGCGTTCGGCGACGCTGCCCGCGCAGTACTCCATGACGCCGCCGCGGATCACAACCAGATCCGGATTGGCGCAGACCATGGGCAGTTTCAAAGTCAGCGCCGCTTCCAGAAGTTCGCTGTAATCCTCCATCGTGTGGTCGAAGGCCAGGGTTCCGGTATTGAGAATGAAATCAGCCTTTTCCAGGCTTTCGACGAAATCGTAGTCCAGGCCTTCGCGCATACCGTGGTCGCGGTCCGGTCCCAGATGGTAGCAACGGCTGCCCAGGGCCTGATACCAGGCGTCCGGGCGCTCATTGAGATGCAGCCAGGTGTCTTCACCGGACGACATCACCACATCGGCCAAATCCGGCGCGATCCCCAGATCCGCATTGCGCGCGATCACCACTTCAGCGCGGCGCGGCGCGTTCGAGAGAATCGCGATACCCTTGCCCGCCTGCTTCAAGCGCGCAACACAGTCGAGGGCTTCCGGAAAGGCCTGCACCCCGTCGTGCATCACGCCCCATAAGTCAATGATGTAGCCGTCGTAATTGTCGGAAATGGCCGAAAGGCCCTCGAGAAGCGAAACCACCTGAACCTGAAATCAAAGTCAAAAGGAAAGATGCAGTCTTGTGCCACAGAGGTTCGGGGATTGAAAGAAAGCTTCTCGCCGCAAGCCTGGCCTGCGAGGCAGTAACCGCTTAGACGTGGTTCGTGTCAGATTGCGGCGTCGTCACGCACAAGCACCTATGCAAGGCAAGCGTTGTCACGCCCTGACGCTCATTGAAGGCGGCGCTATCACGCCGCCGGGCGCGCGAGACGGGGCTCACCGAAGAGGTAACCCTGGCCGAAGTCGATCTGTTTATCCAGCAGCTTTCGCAGCGTGTCCTCAGCCTCGACCTTTTCCGCCACGAGCTTGACCGGGACATCCCTGAAGGCCTCGAGCAAGGCGTCGACTTCAGAGGTCCCCGCCGCGAGCAGATCGGCCTGGATCTTGACGAAACGGATGTTTTTAGCTGCCAAGGCCGGCAGATCCATCTGCAGATTCGTGACCTGATCCAACGAAAGGCGGCAGCCAACCCGCGCAAGGCGCTCCAAGTGCGCCATCTCCACCTCACCGAACGCGGCAAACTCGGACTGGGCAAACTCAAAAATCAGGTTTGGTCCAAGAACATCGTTGCTCTCAAGGAACTCCACGAAGTCACCGAAGAAATCATCATCGCGCAGGGTGTGAGGCGAGATGTTGCAGAAAAAGTCGAGGTTATCGCTGCGGCGCTGAATCTTGCGCACCAGTTGGACGCAGCGGAACAGCAGCATGTTGTCGATGGCGGTAATCAAGCCCTCGCGCTCGGCAACGCCGATGTATTCCTCGGGCAGGATCATCTGATCCTCTTCGGTCCGGACCCGTGAGAAGCACTCATAGAAGCGGCGCTTGCGCTGCGGGAGACTGACAATCGGCTGCAGCACAAAACTGATCCGGTCATCCCGCAGGGCGTTCTGAACCTGTTTCAGAATTTCGTCTTCGCTGAGATTCCGGATCACGTCGGGCAGGATGTACTCCCCGCCCCCCGTTTTCTCACTGGCGGTTTTTTCACTGGCGGTTTTCCCGCTGGCAGCGGCCTTGAGACCTTCGTCAGCGGAGGTTTTCGCGGCAGGACCCTGCGGAGCGGCGGCCTTCGGTTTGGCGTGCGCCGGACCAGACAGAGTCTGCCCGCCCAGCGCTGAATGAGCCGCTGAGGCCCCGGCGCTGATGGGGCCAAAGCCGTCCGGATCGGCAACCAGTGTTATGGCAGGCTCGGCAACCACCTTCTGCTGACTTTCAGGCCTCGGCTGTGAGGCTCCAAGGGACTTGATAACGCGCACTTCTGTGATGGCTTCATCGACCGTGCCGGGTTCGCTCGGCAGTCGTCCCGAGCGGACGACCGCTTGAACAGCTTCGGCCAGCGCCTTGTTTTCGCGCCGGGACCAGTTGAGCTGCTCGTAGAGTTCGGACTGCGCGTGCCGCAGGGCCAGTATCTGCCGGCCGAGAAAGGTTTCGCGCGAGAGCCGCTGATACATCTCATGAACCAAGGCCCCTGCGAGGAAAATCAGCAGGCCGATCACCACCGCGACGGACTGGTCCAGACGGGGCACGCGCAAGGGCGCCTCTACAGCCACGGCAATCGCCAGTGCCGTATAGATGATGAACAGCAGAATATTGCGGGCCACGGACATGCCGGCGCGAAGTTCCCCAAGGTTTGATCGATCCAGAGACGACAGTTTGCCCCGCCAGGTCTTGAAAGATGGTTAACCAAGGGTTTCCAGCGCAAAAGAGCCCCTGCCGAGCGCTCGCGAATGACGAGAGCCTTGACCTCTGTGCGCAGGCACGGCATGGAATCGAGCGGCGGTCACCCAAGCAAGAATGAATGACGCAATCCGGAGGCGGGAATGTCGATTAAGATCTATCATAATCCAAGGTGCAGCAAATCACGGCAAACGCTTGCGCTGCTGCAGGAGAAAGGCATCGAGCCCGAGGTCGTCGAATACCTGAAAAACCCGCCCAGCACAGAAACACTCACTGAGCTTCTCGCGCAATTGGGCCTGGAGCCCCGGAAACTGATGCGGCGTGGCGAAGCGGTTTACAAGGAATTGAACCTAGCCGATCCGGCGCTGAGCAATGATCAGTTGATCGCGGCCATGGTCGAAAACCCGATCCTGATCGAACGCCCGATCGTCAGCAGCGGCTCCAAAGCCGCACTGGGACGCCCGCCGGAAGCGGTGCTCGACATTCTGTAGCCCTAAACATGTGAATCTGACCTAAATCATAGTGTCATATCAGATTCACAAGCACGAGTGATCGCCTTCGGCGATTCCATCTAACCTTGGTCTGATCTAGCGGTGTGCCGCGCCGACCGCATCCTTGAGCGTTTCGAAGCCATCGCGCCGCAAAAGCCGGGCAAGCTCCCGCTTGATCCGCTCGACCAGATCCGGTCCCTCATAAACCAGGGCCGAGTAGAGTTGAACCAGCGATGCTCCGGCGCGGATCTTGGCGTAGGCGTCGGCGCCGCTGCCGACACCACCCACGCCGATCAACGGGATCCTGCCCCCGGTCAGGCGGTAGAAATCCCCGAGCACCCTGGTCGAGAGATCGAACAACGGCCGGCCGCTCAGCCCGCCGGTTTCGCTGCGGTCACGTGCCGCCAAGGACTCCGGCCGGGTGATTGTGGTGTTTGAAACCGTCAAACCATCCAGATCCCGTTCCAGCGCCACCTGGGCGATATCCTGCATGTCGTCTTCGGTCAGATCCGGCGCAACCTTCAACACCAGTGGCGGCGCTTTTTCGGCAAAGTTCTCCCGCAGCGCGGCCTGAACTGCGGAGATCAGCCGGTCTACCTCGGCCCGTCCCTGCAAGGCCCGCAGTCCGGGCGTGTTGGGCGAAGAAACATTGATCACCAGATAATCGGCAAAACCTCCCAGTGCCGCGGCGCCGGCAAGATAATCGGTCACCGCCTCCTCGGTATCCTTGTTCTTACCCAGATTGACTCCGAGAAGACCCGGTAACGGGGCCGCGCGCCATTTTCGCAGGTTCCGCGCAGCGGCCTCCACACCCAGATTGTTGAATCCCAGCCGGTTGATGACGCCCCGGTCTTCGGTCAGACGAAAGATGCGGGGCTTGGGATTGCCCGGCTGCGGGCGAGGGGTAACACTGCCGATCTCAACGAAACCGAAACCCAGGCCCAAAGCCGGCCCGACCACGGCCGCGTTTTTGTCGAAACCTGCGGCAAGACCGATCGGATTGTGAAAGGACCGGCCCCAAAGATCGATGGAAAGCAGCGGATCTCTCTCGCCGGTTGCCCTGGGTGCCAAGCCGCGCGCCATTGCCCAGAGTGTCAGATCGTGCGCCTTTTCCGGATTAAAGAGCCGCAATAGCGGCCCGAGGATCTGGTAACTATTCACTCAGCGGGTTCCTGTCGGCCGACTGCTCCGGCAGAGGGTCGTCATCACCGCCGCCAATGGTCAAAGACTGCGGAAAAATATGCCGTCCATCGGGTCCCAGGGGCAAGTCGTCGACCCGCACCACAGCATCAACAGGCAATTCACCGTAAAGATGAGGAAACAAAGCGCCACCGCGGGACGCTTCCCATTTCAGCGCTGCCCCGAGCTTCGCGCCATCGACGGTCAAGAGAACCAGTCCATCCTGACCGCGGCGGTGTTTTGCGGCGGAGATCTCAACCTGCAGCGCCGTCGAGAAATGAATGAAACCGTCTGCGAGATCCTGAGAAGAACCAGCGTAACTTCCGGACGCCTGCGCTGCGGCCCATTCGTCACGCCGGCACATATGGAAAATCAGAGTATCATGCATAAATCAGGGCCTGCTCCACCAAACTTGTCGCCTAAAAGTTGCATAGCTTCGATCGCATTTTGCAACTATCGGTCAATTCTGCGTTGCAAAATGCGATAGCCTATGATCCAAAGCCTGCATGGGCGTGACCTTTAACGCTGGGGGCAGCGAAAACAAGACGAATTTTGGGCTGGCATGCGGCTTGCACAAGCATAGCGAGCAGTGCACTCACAAAAAACCGCTATCGAGGGGACTATGGTAGTCAAAAACGAAGAAAAAAATGATATCCGCGGCAGCCGCGCGCTCGAGAAAGCCCTCGACGCGGTGGGCGCGGTCGGCGACTCCGGCTTTATTCTTGTACCGAGTGCTCCTACTCGTGAAATGATCATGGCAGGCGCCAAGGCAGGTCATGTCAGCCCCGATCTTGCCCGTGTCATTTACCGGGCCATGCTCGGCGAGACGACAGAGTCGTAAAATCAAACGACAGCAAATAGGATTCCGGGCACTGAGCGGACGATCCCGGCATCGCCCAAACCTCCCCTTCGTAACACGGTCAGGCATGATCCGCTGACTGCTTCAAGGCGGCGGTAAGCCTCTGGCCAGTTGCTGCGACCTGCCGCTGGTCTCCCCAGGCATGCGAGAGAGCTGTCCGGGCGTTTTCGCGTCATACCCTCCCAAAGACACTGCCCATGTCGGACAGAGAGCATCTCGCGACCCGGCAAAAACCAAGTAAACCCCGATTTGAAGGCCCATCTTCGAGTTTCCCCTGGACTCACTCACCAAGAGTTCCCACATCTTCCATGGGATTGCGTGTTATTTATTCCTAATGCACGCAAACGGTTTTTATAAGATAATCTTCCCATGTTGAAGCATGACGACGTTTGGCGGGCCATCGACATTCTGGCGAGACAGTACAGTCTCTCGCCATCGGGACTTGCGCGTCAGGCCGGTTTGGATCCGACCACGTTCAACAAAAGCAAGCGCATCACACCGCAGGGTAAAAAGCGTTGGCCCAGTACGGAATCAATCGCAAAAATCCTCGCGGCAACCGGCGCGTCTCTTGCCGAGTTCGTCAATATCGTCGGTGAGGAAAACGCCAGCGCAATCGCGCAGCGAATTCCTAGCCTGGACATTTCGCAATCCTCCAAAGACGGCTTCTTCGACGCTCATGGAACGCCTTCAGGTGACGATTGGGACGAAGTTCTTGCACCGCATATCGAAGACCGGAATGCCTTTGCCCTGGAGATCAACGGCAAGCGCTATGAGCCTGTGTACCGCGATGGCGATCTGATCGTCGTATCACCGAGCGCGAGCATCCGGCGCGGCGACCGCGTGCTGGTCAAACAGCAGGACGGCAGCATCATGATCTGCCAACTCATTCGTGAGAGCGCCCGCCGTATCGAACTGGCGCAGGTCGGCAATGCGGCCTCTTCGAGTGATCTTCAGAATCGTGACGTTGCCTGGATGTCGCGCATCATCTGGGCGAGCCAGTAGACAAAACAGACCGATACCTGTTTTCCCTGCCGATCAGTCGTATGTCGTCAGAGCCGTATCACTCCTTGCCTAACATATCAGCCTTATGTCATCAGCGCAGGATTGCCGCTTTGGGAACAAGGCTTGGCAAGAGATTTTAATATGATAGCGTTTGCGGACGCGATTCACCCAATCCCAAGGGTCAGATCAGACCCCGACATCCCCTGAATGAAGGAAGAGCGTATGAGGGCCGTGCATTTCATTGACGGAAGCTGGCAAGAGGGCAATCCGGCCATCTTCGGTCCCATGACACACGCAACCTGGATGGCATCGGTCGTTTTCGACGGTGCGCGGGCTTTCGAGGGTGTCACGCCGGATCTGGACCTGCACTGCGAGCGGACGATCGCGTCGGGCCTCGCCTTCGGACTTAAGCCGCCCATCCCGGCAGGCGAGATCCTCGAAATCGCCCGGGAAGGCGTTTCGAAGTTCGCAAACGATGCCGAACTCTATATCCGCCCCATGCTCTGGGCGGAGACAGGCTTTGTCGCCCCGGACCCGGACAGCACCCGCTTTTGCCTCAGCGTGTTTGACGCGGCGATGCCCAAACCCACAGGTATGTCGGTTCAGCTCTCATCCTTCCGGCGCCCCCTGGCGAGCATGGCACCGACCCAGGCGAAGGCGGCCTGCCTTTATCCCAACTCGGGCCGCGCCCTGCGCGAAGCCATCGACAACGGGTTCGACAACGCCGTTGTGCTGGACGGGCTCGGGAACGTGGCGGAACTGGCCACGGCGAACATCTGGATCGCCAAGGACGGCGCGGCGCACACACCCGCCCCGAACGGGACTTTTCTGAACGGCATCACCCGCCAACGGGTCGGTAAACTCCTTAAGGATGCAGGCATTCCCGTCTACGAGCGCTGCATCACCTGGGAAGAGGTCATGGATGCGGATGAGGCCTTCAGCACAGGCAACCACGCCAAGGTCGTGCCCATCACGAAGATCGGCGATAGAAACCTCCAAACCGGCCCGATATATCAAAAAGCGAGAGAACTCTACTGGAATTGGGCCCACGGAGGTTGAATTCGACGGGATTTTTAGCTCAATAGCGTCCCTTTTCCTGTGCGGTTAACCGAACACTAAGCTTTTTTACTCAGGTTTCACTCATAAGAACGCAGACAAGCCAAGGTGTTAGCTGTCTGCTGGAGCGCGATCCATCTTGAGATCAAGGTTCTGGATCCTCGATCACGCTCTCGAGAAAGCCTCCATTGCGGGGGGATGAAACAGGAGCAAGTAAGTGGCATCACTCGACATGGATGGCCCTTTCGCCTTAGAGCGCAAAGTCATTCAAAACACGGTCGGCGACAATCCGGGCAACTTCGCACTGGGCACAATGTCGGGGAACAAGCGCTTCGCGGTTCGCATTGTCGGACGCAGCGACGGCAATCTGCAGCAGACACTCTTAAAAGAGTTGAAGCGCGGCACCGGGCAACCCGGCTTCTTTGCGCGCCTGTTCAAGGGCAAGAAGCGCATTAACGCTTTCAAGTTCAGCCTGGCCCGCGACGCGGAAGCCGCCTATTCCAAGGAATGCCGCAACTTTCATAACTTTGGCGGCTCAAGCAAGCTGGCTAACAAAGAGCACCCCAAACCGCCTCCCGGCGTGAATGCTGTCTGCGAACATTGCGGTAAAAACGGCTGACACCGCAGAGTTTGCGCCCTGCGACAGGCGCGAACTCTCTTCTCAGTGAGCCCTAAGCGAGATCCTCGCCGTCAAGCGCGCGCTGGATCAGCCGGCAACTCTCTTCCAAGCCATACAAGGCGAAGAAGGAGCCCAGGCGCGGCCCCTGCGACTGTCCAAGCAACACCTCATACAGCGCCTTGAACCAATCCCGCAGATTTTCGAAGTCGTGAGTCTTACCAACTTCGTAGACCTGGGTCTGGATGTCCTCGGCCGGGGTTTCCGCAGGCAAGGTCTTGAGCTTCGCCAGAAGATCTTCCATAGCAACGCGCTCTTTGCCGTCCGGCGCCCGGTAGCTCTTCGAGGGTTTCACGAAATCCTGATAATACCGGATCGCGTAGCCGATCATGGAATCCAGGAAAGGCGTCTTTTCAGGTGACGCCTCCGGCACATAACGGCCGATAAAGCCCCAGAGAACAGATCTGTCTTCTGTGTTACAAACACCGGCCAGATTGAGAAGAATCCCGAAGCTCAGCGGCGAGTCGGCGGACGGAATCTTGCCGCCATGAATATGCCAAGCCGGATTCTCGAGTTTCCGGGCCGGCTCTTCTTCAGGAAGTTTCCCGGCGAAGGTCAGATAGTCGTCGACCATGCGCGGGATGGCATCGAAATACAGGCGCTTCGCCGTCTTGGGCTTCTGGTACATGAAAAGCGCAAGGCTCTCCTGCGGCGCATACTGCAGCCATTCCTCGACCGACAGGCCATTGCCCTTGGACTTCGAGATCTTCTCGCCCTTTTCATCCAGGAAGAGTTCGTAGGTAAAGCCGCCCGGCGGCTTGCCGCCCAGCGCCTTGGTGATCCGCGCGCCCAGCTTGACGGAGTCCATCAGGTCCTTGCCCGACATCTCGTAGTCGACATCGAGTGCGTACCAGCGCATCGCCCAGTCCGGCTTCCACTGCAGTTTGCACTGTCCGCCGGTCACGGGAACTTCGACCAGTTCACCGTCAGCGTCCCTGTAGACGACGGTGCCCTGATTGGCATGGCGCTCCAGGATCGGAACCTGCAGGACCTGTCCGGTCTTGGGACAGACCGGCATGAAGGGACTGTAGGTCTCCCGGCGCTCCGGCCCGAGGGACGGCAGCATGATCTTCTGGATGTCGTCGTACTGATGCAGGATCTTGCGCAGCGCGTCGTCAAACCGCCCCGACCTGTAGAGCTCCGTCGAGGACTGGAACTCGTAGTCAAAGCCAAAACTGTCCAGGAAGCCGCGCAGACGCGCATTGTTGTGGTGGCCGAAGCTCTCGTACTCGCCAAAGGGATCGGGAATGGAGGTCAGCGCCCGGCCCAGGTTCGCCTCCAGCATCTCCTTATTGGGAACATTGTCCGGCACCTTGCGCAGGCCGTCCATATCGTCCGAGAAACAGTAGAGCTTGGTCGGAATGTCCGAAATCTCCTGGAAGGCGCGGCGCACCATCGAGGTCCGGACGACCTCGCCAAAGGTGCCGATATGCGGCAAACCCGAGGGGCCATAGCCGGTTTCAAAGAGAACGTAACCTTTTTCGGGCGTTTTCCCGCCGATGCGCGCCAATAGATTGCGGGCTTCATCGAAGGGCCAGGCCTTTGCCTGGAGGGCCAGTTCTCTCTCGCTCGACATGGGTTCCGTCACTTATCTCTGTTGGGAAAATGCCGGCCGTTTCCGGGAAACAGCCACAGAAGTTGGAGGCGAACCTAGGCGTGCAACGGCGAGAGGTCAACGTTGCATCAGCGGGCGCAGCTTATCCAGCTTAAGGAAGCCGTCACTGCATTGCTCCTGATCCTCGTTACTGGTTCCTCAACCGAGACAGCAGGCGTCTTCCGCCGTGACCTTCGTCGCTATCTGTCGATATACTCCGCCCCATGTCACACAGCCATGAGCCCCCTCAGGTGCGCGCCCCTGATTTCGACGCGGCCCCGATCAGCGACCGTAGCCTGCAACTGCCGGCAGCGCCGATGCTCGCGGTCGGTCTGACCCGAGCCGTCTGGCTCGACCAGGACGGAGAATTGAGCGAGCTCTCTCTGCGTGACGCGGCCGCGCGCGCCCGCCAGGAGGCGCCGATTCTCTGCCACGCCAGGGCCGTTGCCCGGCGACTCGGCTGCGATGCCTTCCCGGCCTACGATCTGCTTGAGCTCTTCGCCTTCGTTCGCCCGGCGCGCTTCTGCACGCCGACGCCGCGCGGTCTCGCCAACGAACTGGGCCTGCTGACGCCGGATAGTCTGGATGCAGATGTCAGTGTCCTGCCGCAGATCGCCCTCGCCCTGCTGCGCGAACTGGCGGCAGGAAGCAGCCGGCGTGACCCCTCCGCCCACGACATCGCCTGGGCCATGGCCCAGACCGGCTGGCGCTGGGGACCTGCGGTCCTTTCAGCCGTTCAACTGACCGACAGCGGCGACGAGCGGCATAGGGCGCGCGGCCTGCATGTCTGGGATTTCCTCTCGGAATGGAACGAGGTGCCGCCCTCCGCCCCGCCCGGCAGCGAGGCCGTCACGGCAACCGAGGCCCGGCACCGCCTGAGCGAGCTCTTGGATAGCGAGGCCGAATCGCGGCCGCAGCAGGCGGACTACGCCTCCGCCGTCAGTCAGGCCTTCGGCCCCAGGAGCGAAGCCGATCAACCCAATCTGGTTCTGGCGGAAGCGGGCACGGGAACCGGGAAGACCCTGGGTTACATCGCCCCGGCCAGTCTTTGGGCGCAGAAGAATCACGGGCCGGTCTGGATCTCGACCTATACGCGGAACCTGCAGCGCCAACTGGACGATGAACTCTCCAAGCTCTATCCGGAACCGCGCCTGAAGTCCGAGCGGGTGGTGATCCGCAAAGGCCGCGAGAACTATCTCTGCCTGCTGAATTTCGACGAAGCTGTGACGGGCCTGGCCAGCCGGGGCAGCGACGGCGTTGCCATCGGGCTGATGGCCCGCTGGGCCGCCTGGACCCGGGACGGCGACATGGTCGGCGGCGACTTTCCGGGCTGGCTCGCGGATCTGCTGGGCCGGGCCAAGACCCTTGGCCTGACCGACCGGCGCGGCGAATGTATCTATTCCGCCTGCTCCCACTATCGCAAATGCTTTATCGAGCGCAATCTGCGCAAGGCAAAACAGGCCGAGATCGTCGTGGCCAACCATGCCCTGGTGATGGTCCAGGCGGCGCTGGGCGGCGAGGACGGGCAGTTGCCGACCCATTACGTCCTCGACGAAGGCCATCATGTTTTCGATGCCGCCGACAGCGCCTTCGCCGCCCACCTCTCCGGGCATGAGACCTACGATCTGCGCCGCTGGCTGATCGGCGGCGAGTCTGCAGGCCGCTCGGCGGGCCGGGCACGGGGCTTGCGCAAACGACTGGAAGACCTGGTCGCGGGCGATGCCGAGCTCACCGATCTGCTCAACCAGACCCTGCGGGCAGCCACGGTGCTGCCGGCGGAAGCCTGGCATCAGAGGATCGCCGACGGGCGCACCAACGGCCCGGCGGAGGCCTTTTTACGTGGCGTGCGGCAACAGGTTTACGCCCGCAGCGGCGGCCATGACAGCCCCTACAGTCTGGAAGTCGACGCCCGCCCAGCGGAACCGGACGTGATCGAGGCGGCCGCAGCACTCAAAGACGCCCTTATGACGGTCCTGAAACCCATGGAAGGGCTGAAGAAGGGTTTGCAGGCGCGGCTCGACGAGGATGCCGACAAGCTCGACAGCGACACGCGCCGCCGGATCGAGGCCTCAACCCGCAGCCTGGAGCGGCGCGGCCAGATGCAGATCACGGCCTGGTGCGCCATGCTGGACGCTCTTCAGGCAGACACCCCGCCGGAATTCACCGACTGGTTCGCGGTCGAACGCAACGGCGGCAACGATATGGATGTCGGCATGTTCCGCCACTGGAAGGATCCGACCATCCCCTTCGCCGACGCCGTGATGCGCAACGCCCAGGGGCTGGTCATCACCTCGGCCACCCTGACCGATGACCCGGGCGGCACGCCGACGAAGAAAGAACCTGAAAGCGCTGAATCCGAGAAGCCGCTGCCCGAGAGCCAGCAACCCGAACGCCAATTGGGCGAAGCGGCCTGGAAGGCGGCGGAGCAGCGCACCGGCGCGCTGCACCTGGAGAATCCGGCGATCCGAGCCCTGGTGACTTCACCTTTTGACTACGAGAAGCAAACCCGGGTCTACGTGATTTCCGATGTGCGGAAGGACGATCTGAACCAGGTCGCCGCGGCTTACCGCGAACTCTTCCTGGCGTCTGGCGGTGGCGGGCTCGGCCTCTTTACCGCGATTTCCCGCCTGCGCGCGGTCCGGCAGCGGCTGGTGGAACCGCTGGAGCAGGCCGGTTTGCACCTCTATGCCCAGCATGTGGACGCCATGGATATCTCCACCCTGGTCGATATCTTCCGCGACGAGTTGGATTCCTGTCTGCTGGGGACCGATGCGGTTCGGGACGGCGTGGATGTGCCCGGCGACGCTCTGCGCCTGATCGTCTTTGACCGGGTGCCCTGGCCCCGGCCTGATATTCAGCACCGCGAGCGCCGGAAGCTCTTCGGCGGTCGCGCCTTCGACGACCGGCTGGTGCGCCTGAAATTGCGCCAGGCCTTCGGACGGCTGGTCCGCCGGGACCGGGACCGCGGCATTTTCGTGCTGCTCGATCCCATGATGCCTTCGCGCCTGCATGGCGCCTTTCCCAAGGGCGTGGTGCCGCAGAAGGTGGGTTTGGCTCAAGCGGTCGACGAGATCAGCGCGTTTTTCAGCAATGACGCAGAGGGGGATTCGCTCTTTTGACGCGACATGCGTTAGCTGATCCCCAGGATGTTCAGCAGGACAGTCAAAGTCACTACCGAAAGCACCGTCGAGATCATGATCGCCGCCGTGGAACGCTGGGTGTAGATGCCGTAGCGCTGGGCCAGGACGAAGGCCAGAGCCCCGGTCGGCAAGGCCCCCATGATGACGGCAGACGCGGCCCAGATCGGCTCCATATCCATCACGCCATAGGCCAGCCAGGCTGTGATAATCGGCTGTAAGATCAGCTTGAGCGACACCAGGATCGAGATCTCGCCTGCACCGGCGGTAAAAGACCGCCCAACCATAAAGAGGCCCATGGCGAAGAGCGCGCAGGGACCCGCGGTCGCCGCCAAGAGGTCGCAGAAGGTCGCCAGCGCACCGGGCAGCGGGAATTCGATGGCCGAAAGCAGCAATCCGGCAAGGGCCGAGACCACGAGCGGGCTCTTAAAGACGCCAACGAAGGCGTTGCGCAGGATGGCGAGCCCACCGCTGCGTTGGTTAAGATCGATCTCAATGATCACGGTCGCGACCGCCAGCACCACGGTTCCGTTCAGAACCGTCGCGATCACACCGGGCATGGTCGCGCGGTCCCCGAACGCCAGAAGCAGGATCGGAATGCCCATATAGCCGGTATTGGAAAAGATCGCCGTTAAGCCGTTTAAGCCCAAGGCACCGAGCCGGTTCGGAAAGAGATAGGTGGCAATCAGCATCGCGATGCCGAAGGTTCCCAGCATGCCGCCGCCGATCGCCAGGAGGTAGGGAAGGTTGAAAATCTGGGAGACTTCGACGCGCGACATGGAGACCAGAAAGAGAGCGGGCAGGGAAACATAATAAACGAATGCGTTCAGAGCCTCGCCGCTGGACTCACCCAAAACGTTAAAGCGTCCGCAGGCGTATCCGGCCAGCATGATCCCGAAAACAGGTAAAACGACGTTTAATACAGCATCCATAGCGGCGGAAACTGCCTTCCCATTCCCCATCTGTCGAGTGCGGAATTTGCATCGCTCCCTTGCAACTTCGTAGGATGGCAGTATATAGCGAGTGTCGTCGCCAAGCGGCTTGCGGATGGGCCTTCGCCCCTTTCATGGCCACTGCGGCTGCAAGTTAGTTTGAGAGATTTTCCGAAACGCACCCCGTTGGCGAAATCAGCACAGAAAGAAGCGAGCCGTCCTTATGATCGACCATCATGCCGCCCTGATCTACACCATGGTTCTGGTGTCCGCTGCCGACCGTGAGATGACGGACTCCGAACTGCTGACCATCGGCGATGTGGTCAAGCATTTGCCGGTCTTCGAGGACTACGAAGAGGCCAAACTGCTTGAGACGTCCCGCGACTGCGCGGAGCTGATGAACAACGACGACGGTCTGGAGCGTGTGCTGAACGTGATCCTGGCCAGCTTGCCCGAAAAGCTGCGCGAAACCGCCTACGCCCTGGCCTGTGACGTTGCCGCCTCGGACGGAGAAGTGAGCCAGGAGGAGCTTCGCCTGCTTGAACTCCTGCGGCACCGACTGCCGGTCGGACGCCTGCCCGCTGCCGCCATCGAGCGCGGCGCCCGTGCCCGCTTCATGACCCTGTAAAGGCCATCAGCCGCAAAAGACTCCAGTGGCGGCGCTTTGCCACAGTGAGTGGGCACTTGGCCGCACAGGGTTGGCGGACTAGATTGTCTCGCGTTCGCGTTAGCGGACGTCAGGAATCCAGTTCAGCAAGAAGCATCCATGAACGCGAGCCCCTCAGTCTCCGCCCGGACAATTCCAAACAGCTCTGACAGAAGCGTCGGCCTCTGGCTCTTGAGCTGTTGTGCCATGATTCTGGCGATGGCGGTCATCGGCGCCATCACCCGCCTGACCGAATCAGGCCTCTCGATCATGGAATGGGCACCCATCGGCGGGACTCTGCCGCCCCTGAGCGACGCCGAATGGCAGCGCGTCTTCACACTCTATCGCCAGATCCCGGAATATCAGCAGGTTAATGCCGGGATGAGCCTCGAGGAATTCAAGACCATCTTCTGGTGGGAATACATCCACCGGCTCTGGGGCCGCCTGATCGGGGTGGTTTTTGCGGTGCCCTTCGTCTGGTTCCTGATTCGGGGGCAGCTCCGGCGCGATCTGATCCCGCATCTGGTCGCGATGTTCCTGCTCGGCGGCCTGCAGGGCGGTCTAGGCTGGTACATGGTTGCCAGCGGCTTCGCCGACCGGACCGACGTCAGCCAGTACCGTCTGACGGCGCACCTGCTGCTGGCCATCGTGATCTATGCCTACATTCTCTGGGTCGCGCTGCGCCTCCTGGTGCCTGCACCGCCCCCATCCCCTGCCGTCCAGGTTAGCGGCCTGCGCCGCTCTGTGATCGGCCTGATCGGCCTGCTCCTGGTTACCATTGCCTCGGGCGGCTTCGTGGCGGGGCTGAACGCGGGCATGATCTACAATACCTTCCCGCTGATGGACGGCGACTGGATCCCGAGTGACTACGGCGCGCTCTCGCCCTTCACCCTGAACTTCTTCGAGAACATTGCCGCGGTGCAGTTCAATCACCGGGCGCTGGCCATGGTCTGTGCCGCCGCGGTCCTGGGGCTGTGGATCTGGTCGCGCCGCCTTGCGCTGTCCGACGCCGCACAAAACGCCTTCACGCTGCTGCTGGCCGGAGTCGTGGCACAGGTGATCCTCGGGATCTCCACCCTGCTGCTGGTCGTGCCGATCTGGCTTGGCGCACTGCATCAGGCCGGGGCGATTTTACTGCTGTCCCTGGCCTTCTGGGTTCTGCATCATCTTCGCGCTGCCCCGGTGGAACAGGAAAACCCGGGCGAGACTCTGCGAACAAGCTACGGAACGGCATCATGAGCACGCCAGGGCAGGAGCAAACACAGGATCTGGCGATTCCGGATGCCCCCTTGCCGGTTTCGGTCCTGACCGGATTTCTGGGCAGCGGCAAGACCACGGTTCTGCGCCATCTCCTCACGCAGCCGGACATGGCGAACACCGCGGTGATCGTGAATGAATTCGGCGAGATCGGCCTGGATCACATGCTGGTCGAGAATGCCAAGGAAGATACGATCCTGCTGAACAGCGGCTGTCTCTGCTGCACGGTCCGGGGCGATCTGGTCGAGACCATGCGCAGGCTCTTCAAGCAGCGGGTTCAGCGCGAAATTCCGCCTTTCGACCGGCTGGTAATCGAAACCACCGGTCTGGCCGACCCGGCGCCGATCCTACAGACCCTGATGAACGATCCTTTCCTGGTCGAGCGCTTCCGCCTGGACGGAGTGATCGCGACAGTCGATGCGGCCAACGGCGGCACTACGCTCGACAATCACTTCGAATCCGTGAAGCAGGCGGCGGTGGCCGACCGGTTGCTGCTGACCAAGACCGATGCCGCCGAGCCGGATGCCGCCGAGGCCCTGAAGATCCGCCTGAAAGATCTGAACCCGGCCGCGCCGGTCCTGCCGGTCTCGCAGGGCAAGGTTGAGGCCGCGGCGCTTTTCAACGCCGGCCTTTACGATCCGACCACCAAGACCCTGGATGTGCAGCGCTGGCTGAAAACCGAGGCTTACGAAGAGGATGATGGGCACGGGGATGACCACGATCAAGGGGATGACCACGATCACGGGCATGATCACCACCACGACCACCATCATCATGACGTCAACCGGCATGACGCCAGCATCCGCGCCTTTTGCATCACCCGGGAGGAACCCCTGAACTGGGACCGGCTCAATTCCTGGGTCGAGATGCTAATCATGCTCTACGGCGGCAATCTGCTGCGCATCAAGGGCATCCTGAACATCGAAGACTGCGAGGGCCCGGTCGTCATCCACGGCGTACAGCATATGTTCCACCCGCCCATACAGCTGGAGAGCTGGCCCGACGGGGATCACCGCTCGCGGCTGGTCTTCATCACCCGGGATCTTCAGAAAGAGATGTTCGAGCACACCCTGGAAGCCTTTGCGGGCGGGTCGGATCTGACCTGAGCGAACATCAGTAGATATTCCCCTGTGCAGCCCGGCCGGACGCAGGGTAAAATGCGCCCATGAGTAAAGCCTTCACCAAAGAGACCGACGCGGAAGACGAGGACTTGCCGGAAGAGCCGGAAGCTCTCCCACGCGGGGTCAAGAACTACATCACGCCGGCGGGCCTGCAACGGCTACGGGACGAGTTGAAGTACCTGCGCGTCGAGGAACGGCCGAAGGTGGTAGAGGTGGTCTCCTGGGCGGCGGGAAACGGCGACCGCTCTGAGAACGGCGATTATATTTACGGCAAGAAGCGCCTGCGCGAGATCGACCGGCGCATGCGCTTTCTGATCAAACGCATCGAGATTGCCGAGGTGGTCGACCCGGCGCGCCAGACCAATCACGACCAGGTCTTTTTCGGCGCCACGGTAACCTATGCGGATTCCAACGACGCCGAGCGCACCATCCGCATCGTCGGCGTCGACGAGGCCCGCAGCGAGCATAACGAAGTCAGCTGGATTTCGCCCATTGCCCGCGCCCTCATAAAGTCTGGGGAGGGCGACACGGTAGAGGTCCGCACGCCCAATGGCCCGGAATTCATTGAAGTCCTGGAGATCTCCTACAGCGATTCCTGAGACTTCGAGAGTCCTTCGTAGACCAGGGAGGCAACCGCGAGATCCTGGGCACCGAGCCCGGTCAGATCGACCACGGAGATCGCATTCCCACCCACTGTAAAGCCTGCGGGGTCCTCGAGGACACGCCCCAGAGGGAAATCGCTGCTCTCCTCCACAAGACCGGCGCGAACCGCAACGCCGAACTCGCCGTGATGCAAGGCCTGTTTGTGATCGTCGGTGATGATGGTTTCGGCCCGCGCCAGAATTTCCGGATCCAATTCGTTCTTGCCGGGGCTGTCAGCCCCGACCGCAATGATGTGTTTGCCCCCCTCGATATCCGAAGACTGCAGGATCGGCGTGCTGGCGGGCGTGGTCGTCACGATGATGTCCGACTGCGCGCAGAGTTCCGCCGCCGATCCCGCAACCCGGCAAGGCCTGCCGCTATCGCTCAACCGCTCCGCCAGTCCGGCGGCCTTGCTCGCGTCGCGGCCAAAGATCGTGATTTGCGAGATGCCGACATGGGCGGAAATCCAACGCACCTGCTGGTCGGCCTGCTGGCCTGTGCCGATCACCCCCAGACGCCGGGGCGTCGCATCCACCACAAGGGAAGCAGCAAGCGCACCCGCCGCCGCAGTGCGGGCGGATGTTAGATAACCCTGATCCTGAAGCAGGGCGATCGGCACACCCGTCTCGGCGGATAAAAGCAGTAGCAGGCCGTTGTTCACCTCAAGGCCACGTGCGGGATTGCCGTAGAAGCCAGTCGCGACTTTGATGCAAAAGTAGGGCAGCTTGGCGGAAAGGGCCGACTTGACGTGGCAGTCGCCTCTCAAGTCCTGCGCCACCGCTCCAAAGAGCATCTGAATGCGCGCAGGCGTCTCGATCTCGCCACGGCTGTGCAGGATGATGCTTTCACGCACGGCGTCGATGATCGGTGCCTTGTCGAGGAAAGGCCGTATCTCTTCGAGACCGATAACCCGCATGGCCAAGGCCTTCTAGTGCATGTCGCGTTTAATTGCATTCTCTGACCGATCCGAACGCGTTGTGCTCTGCAAACGCCGCCTCGGATCCGCCCGCGAATATACTTCTTCGATCGAATGCGACACGCGCTAAACAGCGAGACGGTTGTGATTGCGATCAAGGAAGTCACGGAACGCTGTCAGGCCCTCCTCGATGTTTTCCCGCCCGAAGCCGATCCGGAAACGGTCGATCGGCGCTTCCATAAGTTCGGAGCGGTAGATCGAAGCGGGCAGCAGAAGCACACCGCTCTCTTCAATGAGATCGTGACAGAAGCTTTCTACATCGCCTTGCCCGATGTAGCGGGGATAGGCGATGCAACCGCCGTCCGGATGGCGCCACTCGAAGAGCGTGGGATAATCACCGAAGAAGCTGTCGAGCTCGCTTATGTTGCGCCGGAGCAGCGCTCGGTTCCGTTCAAGGATTTTATCGCGGATTCCCAGTGCGATCACAGCCAGCCGTTCGCTCGGCGCCGAATTGCAGATCGAAAGGTAGTGCTTGTAGCGCTCCAGCTTGAGAAGAACATCCTTGTCCTGGCTGGCGATCCATCCGATGCGCAGACCGGGCAAACCATAGGCCTTCGACATCACGCTCAGGGAAAGTCCCTTCTCGTAGACATCTGCGGTTTGCGGCAGGCGTTTGGTCTCGTCCAGCTCCAGAAGCCGATAGACCTCGTCGTTGAAGAGATACAGTCCCTTCTCACGGCAGAGCTCGATCAGGGCGTCATAATCTGCCCTCGGCATGACCGCACCGGTCGGGTTGTTCGGAAAGTTGATGGAAATCAGCTTTGTGTTGGGCCGGATTGCGCGTCTGACATCTTCGAGATCCAAGCGCCAATCTCGCCTTGCGTCAAGCGGAACACCCGTAACCGCGCAGATACTCAGAGGAATGGTTTCCGCGGCCTGGTAGTTCGGAACCACGACGATGGCATGGTCGTCAGGCCCCAGAAGAACCCGCATGGCGGCATAGACGCCTTCTTCCGCGCCTGCAAAGCAGAGGATGTTGTCCGGCTGCATCCGCTCGTAAGTGCCCGCAATCGCCGCACGCAGGTCCGGCGCTCCCCAGGTTTCGGTATAGCCCAGCCAGAGCTTACCCAGGCTTTCTGCTGGAGCGGTGCCGGCCATCGCAAGCAGATTCTCAAGGCTCATGCTCTGCACGTCGGAGGCCGTCATGTGATGGCGGGCCGTGAATTCCCATTTCGAAAAGTAGGTCTCGAGTTCGAAGTTGCGCATAGGACTAAGCCACCTCCGTTGTCTTGTTGGCTGCCGTCTTTTTTGCAGCCATTGGAGCCCCCTCGCGGCGGGCGTCCTTCAGCAGGTTGTAGATGCTGGCGCGCGACATCCCCAGCGCCTTGGCCGCATAGTCCGGCGAGCCTCGCATCTCAAGAATGCCGGCCCGGTCAAGCGCCGCGACGAGAGCGACCCTGTCGTTCCTGCGGGCAGTCACGAGCGTCACGCCGCGTTCCGACAGTGTCTCGGCGATCAGCGCATTCGCGGCCTCCCGCCAATCCTGCGCGAAGAGAGCCTTCGAGCGCGGCTTTTGCCCAACGGCGCTAAAAGCCGTCAGCAGATCGGCCGCCGCGGCAAAGGCAGCCGTGCGCATATTCACACAGATCAGCCCGCTCGGCCGGCCGTCTTCACCACGCACCACAGCGGTAAAGGATCGTAAAACTTCGCCGTTCCAATTTGTCTGCGCATAGGGCCCGATGATGTCGGCATCGTCGACATCCGCCTCGAGACTTTCGGTTTCAACAAGCGATTCGTCGCCGACGGCACGATTGGAGAGGTTTCCCTCGATCCCGACGATTTTTCCGGTCCCAAGGTCATGCAGAACGACCTCCAACTGACCCGGGAAAAGCCGCGCCATCAATGTGCTTATCGCAGCGTAGTCCGAAGATAACTTGCTCATAAGCTCCATTGAGCAGAAATTTTACAAAATGTCTAATTTTTTATTTTTTATCTTACCTTAATCACTCCCAGCAAAGCCGGAGATGCATTCTCCGCTTGTCTTTGCACGGAGTTCCGTAATATGGATTTTCGACCGGTTTGTTTCCAAGAAGTTCAAAATGACGAAACTGCAGCAGAGCTCGATCGTCCATAAGTGTGCGCAGATTCTGGATGTTCTGGCTCACGCGAGACGTCCGCTCGCCTATATGGAAATTGTCGAAAAGACCGGTTTCGTGAAGAGTTCGGCCCACCGGATTCTGGCCGTCATGGAGGGCGAAGGTCTCGTCGAAAAGGACGCATCCCTGAAAGCCTACAGGCTGGGCCCCAAGCTTTCCTATTGGGCGCAGACAGCCTGGCGCAAGACGGATCTGCAGGATGTTGCCGGTGCGGAACTTGAGGCTTTTTGCGAAAAAAACGGTTTCAACGTCGCCCTATCGATCCGAGACGACGATAAAGTCCTTTACCTTCGTACCCTCGACTCGGTGCCGGTCCGCTACGCGTCGCGCGCCGGGGAGCGTGCGCCGCTGCACTGCACGGCAGCCGGCAAGATCTTTCTCGCCCACATGAGCGAATCGCAACAGGAGCGTCTGCTGGGCGAGCTGAAATTCGAGCGCCTGACGGAAAACACCATTATCTCCCCGGAGATGCTTAAACGCGAATTGAAGCTGACCCGCTTGCGGGGTTATGGCACCGCCGACCGGGAAGAATCCCTGCAGGTGGCAGGTATCGCCGCCCCGATCCTGGACACGGACCGGGCCGTGATGGCGGCCGTCTCGATCTGGTGCCCGGTCGCACAGGCGGGCATCGGTGAGCTGCAGCTCATGGCGCCCGAACTGCTTGAGATGACCAAACGCATTTCAGCTCAGATGGGCCATCACATCGGCGCTTAGCTCAGGGCTTTCACGAGAGAAATCCCATGAACCGGCTGCACTAACCCGCTGACTGAACAGGGCAAGTCGTCGCCCTTTTCGCAAATCCAGCCCAGACAATCAAACACCCCGCCAGGGTCGGATTCATTCAAATTGTCCGACCTCTGCGGAATTTTGTTTTAATTCTGAATAAAAGAACTTAAGTTCTGTATTTTAAAACCATCACTCATATGGAATGACAGGAAAGCAAGTTATGAGAACCGAAGTCTCGGAAACGGCACTTTGGAAGGTGACAGCACCGGATCGGCCGGCTGGTTCGCCCCTGGACGAAGACCTCCGTTGCGACGTCGCTGTGGTCGGGGCCGGCTTTACCGGGCTGCGGGCCGCGATTGCCCTGGCAGAGGCCGGAAGCCATGTTGCGGTCTTGGATGGCGGCGATGTCGGATATGGTGCCTCGGGCCGGAGTGGCGGACAGGTGAACCCCATGCTGCCGGTGGCACGGCCGGAAGACCTGCGCGCGGCGGTCGGAGACACCTATTTTGAGAGAATGGCTCAGGTTTCGCTTGGTTCCGCCGACGAACTCTTTGAACTGGTCCGCAAATACAAGATCGACTGCGACGCCCGGCAGCACGGCTGGCTTCGAACGGACCACAGCCCCGCGGCACGGGAGCAGGCCAGAGCCGGGGCCAGAGCATGGAACAAGTTCGGGGCCGGCTTCGAGTTTCTGGAAGCCGAAGACACCCAGAGGCTGAGCGGCTCACCCGCCTACCAGTCGGCCACCTTGTCGCCGCGGGGCGGGGCGGTCCAGCCCCTGGCGCTGGTGCGGGGGCTGGCAGGCGTTGCGGAGTCTCTCGGCGTGAAAATCTACGCGCGCTCTGCGGTCCGGAACCTGGAGCGGCATGATCAGCGCTGGAACATGACGGCGGCCGGACACAGGATCACGGCAGACAGAGTCCTGCTGGCAACGAACGGCTACACGGATAATCTCTTTAAGGGCCTGAAACGCTCGATCCTGCCGCTCAATCCGATCCAGATTGCCACAGATCCGCTTGGCGATGATGAAATCGACCCGGTTCTGCCCGGAGGCCACACCATTTCGGACACCCGTCGCCTGATCATGTACGCCCGGCGCGAACCGGACAATCGCATGGTTTTCGGGGGAATCGGTTACCGGAAACCCTTTGGCGGAACAGCTCGGTTTAACGCGCTGCTTCGGGACGCAAGGCGGATATTTCCGTCGATCCGGCCTGAAAACTGGCGCTACCGCTGGAGTGGCCAGATCGCAATAACGGACGACCGTATCCCGCACTTTCACGAACCTGCGCCGGGTCTGGTTGCGGGCCTCGGCTACAACGGGCGCGGCGTGGCCATGTCTCTCGTGATGGGCCGGGTTCTTGCTGAGCGGCTGCTGGGGGCGGCCCCCGAATCACTGCCCTTGCCGGTCCTGCCGGTCCGGCCCGCGGCATTCCGCAACCTGCAGTTGGCAGGCGCCAGCATCGGGATATCCGCGATGGCTGTGCGCGACAGGTTTGAGTTTCGTTAAACGATATCCGCCACTTACGAGAGAGGAGAAGCAAAAAAGATTGACCTGACTGAGTTCCTCGATAACTGTCAAAAAAACGTCTCGCACCGGTGCAGGTGTGAAGGCGAGAACAAGGCGAAGGGTTCCGCGTCATTTTCAAACGGACGCGGAACAGAAGTTTTAACTGGGAGAGCAAAGATGAAAAAAATGCTAGTTTCAGCGGCAGCGGCGGTAATGGCGCTGTCCGTATCCTCGGCCAAAGCAGTGGACGAGATCACGGTCGCTTACTTCCTCGAGTGGCCGATGCCAATGCTGGCCGCGAAGGCGGATGGCACCTACGAGCGCGAGCTCGGCGTGAAGATCAACTGGCGCTCGTTCGAAACCGGCACCGCCATGTCGGCCGCGATGGCTTCGGGCGATGTGCAGATCTCCGTCAGCCAGGGTCTGCCGCCCTTCGTTGTGGCAGCCTCCGCGGGGCAGGATATCCAGGTTCTGGACGTGGCCGTGAGCTACTCGGACAATGACAACTGCGTCGTCCATGGTGACCTGGAAGTCGATAAGTCTTCCGCATCGGAACTGGCCGGCAAGAAAGTGGCCGTGCCCCTGGGGACCGCCGCGCACTACGGTTTCCTGCGCCAGATGGACCACTTCGGCATCGATATCGCCAGCCTGGACGTGGTGAACATGCCCCCGCCTGAAGGCGCTGCGGCCCTGGCACAAAAAGCCGTCGACTTTGCTTGTGGCTATGGCGGCGGCCTGACCCGGATGAAGGAACACGGAAACGTTCTGCTGACGGGCACGGAGAAGGAAGAGCTCGGCATTCTGGTGTTCGACGTCACCTCGGCGCCAGCTGCTTTCGTGGCTGAAAATCCCGATCTGGTGTCGAAGTTCCTGGGCGTCACCGCGGCAACCAACGCAAAGTGGAACGCCAGCAAAGACGAAGCCATGCTGGAAGTCATCGCCAAGGAAGCCGGCATGGACATGGAAGCCGCCAAGGGCGCCATTGCCACGATGTCCTTCCCCTCCGCGGAAGATCAGCTCTCCGAGAAATGGCTGGGCGGCAACGCGCAGACCTTCATGAAGGGTGTGGCGGACGTCTTTGTCGAGGCGGGCTCGATCGACAAAGCCCTCGACACTTACGAGAACGCAGTCAACGCAGGTCCTTTGGCTGATTCTCAGTAAGCTGGAAATCCGGGCCTGGGGAAGAATCTCCAGGCCCATTTTCATGGATTGGGGGCGAGAGCAATGACTGCACTCACGATCGAAGACGTTTCAATGCGTTTCGAATTGCCGAACGGCGCGTCGGTACAGGCACTACAGAATATCAATCTGGATATCGGAACCGGCGAGCTCATGTCCGTGCTGGGTCCATCGGGCTGCGGAAAAACGACACTTCTGAATATCGTTGCCGGCTTCCTGGCACCGACCGAAGGCATTATCAAATTGGGGAACGAGGTGGTGCACGGCCCTGGACCGGAGCGCGGCATGGTGTTCCAGCAGGGTGCGTTGTTCGAGTGGATGAACGTGCGCAAGAATATCGGTTTCGGACCCGCCATGAAGGGCGCACCGCGCGCTGAAACCGAGGCGCGGGTCACGGAGCTTCTGGAGATCGTCGGCCTGCACGATTTCGGGGAAAAGATGATCTACGAACTCTCCGGCGGTATGCAGCAGCGCGTGGCTCTGGCCCGCTGCCTGGCCAATGATCCGGAGGTCATCCTGATGGATGAGCCGCTTGGCGCGCTCGATGCGCTGACCCGGGAAAAAATGCAGTCCCTGGTTCTGGAAATCTGGAAAAAGACCGGCACCACAATCATCCTGATCACACATTCCGTGGAAGAAGCCTTGCTGCTGGGCGAACGGCTTCTGGTCATGGCGCCGCGGCCGGGCCGGATCCACAAAGAGTATCGTTTGCCTTTTGCCGAGATGGGGGTTGGAGCCGATCTGCGCGAAGTGAAGCACCACGATGACTACGGCACGACCCGCGAAGAGATCCTGTCGATGATCTGGGACATGGAAGAGGAAATCATGGGCAGAAGCGAGACCGCGGCATGACTATTCTTCTCATCTACGTCGCAATCTTTGTCGGCGCATTTTTTGCCGTCAAAGCGGTTGCAAGCCACCTGACCAAACGGTCCGACTTCACCTCCAGGAAGACCGTAACCTTCGGCGACGAAAGTGCGGTCACGGCGAACCGGGCCGCCTCGGTCATCTCGGTGATCGCCATTTTCCTGATCTGGGGTGCCTTCACCGGGTCAAGCTGGTCGCCGATCCACGCACCCGGCCCCTTCGTGGGCGACGCGACCTTCACCTACACGGCCGAAACGCCCGACGGTCAACGGGACGACGGGACCGTCCATGTCACGGTCTTTCCCCGAGACGCAGCCGCGGATGCGCCGGAGATCGAACCAGGAGACGGCTTTGCCAAGGACGACGCCGCAAAGGTCGCTGCCTGGCGGTCGGTCCTGATCCGGGTCGACAGGAACGACGAACTCGGCAGAGACGAAGGTGCCAAGGTTGTCGCCATTAACGGCCAGGCCATTGCGCCGGGCGAGACGGTCGAGGTCGACTCAGGTGAAGTCACGCTCACACCAAAGGGAACGCCCAATTACAAACCGGAGCAGGGCTGGCAGATGGAGCCGGTCTGGCTGCCGCCGCCCGAAGCGGTTGTCGGGCGCGTCATCGAGATCATGGGCGGCGGTTACCAGAACTTTACCCTGGCCGAACATGTGGGCTGGTCGCTGTTTCGCGTGATCGCAGGCTTTCTGGCCGGTGCGCTGGTTGGAATACCGCTTGGCTATGCCATGGGCCTGAGCGACTGGTTCCGCGGCTGGTTCGATCCGATCGTGGAATTCATGCGGCCCGTGCCGCCCTTGGCCCTGATCCCGCTGGTGATCATCTGGGCGGGGATCGGTGAGGTCGGCAAGGTCATCCTGCTGTTTCTCGCGGCCCTTTGGATCATGACCATTGCCGCCCGCGCCGGTGTATCAGGCGTGCGGATATCGAAGATCCATGCAGCCTATTCTCTGGGCGCTTCGAAATGGCAGATCCTCCGGCACGTCATTGTTCCGAACTCGCTGCCGGAGATCTTCACCGGCGCGCGTGTGGCAATGGGTGTCTGTTGGGGAACGGTTGTCGCGGCCGAACTGGTCGCCGCCGAGAAAGGCGCGGGCATGATGATCATGGTTGCGTCACGCTTTCAGCTCACGGACATCGTGATCATGGGTATCATTCTGATCGGCGTCATCGGTTATGCGATCGATATTCTCATGCGCATGGCCGAGAACTGGCTGATCCCCTGGAAAGGCCGCGGTTAAGCCAGTCGCTGAAAATCCAGCTTGAAGAGTCGGCCTCCAGCCAATCCGGTTGGGGGCCGATTTTCGTTTCGGCCGGGAAGGAGGCTAGGAATTGGGCTGGGAAACGGGAAGGAAATGTCTAGCGCTACAGCGATTCATGCAGCCGCACGTAACGCGCCGGGGTGATGCCAAGGGCCGACTTAAACATGCGGGTGAAATGGGCCTGATCAGCGAAACCGGCTTCGACCGCCAGTTCCGCCAGCGAGCCCTCGCGGCTCAAGCGGCAACGCGCGAAATCCAGGCGGCGCGCCAGAGAATAGCGGTAGGGGCTGTTGCCGTAGGCCGCGCGGAACTGACGTGCGAGATCGTAACGGCTGAGGCCGCTAACGCTCTCCAGTTCCGACGAGGAAACCACGCGGTCAAACGCGGCGTCCAGGAATTCGCGGACACGCTGCAAGGCAGGAAGATCGAGATTTCGCCGTGAGTTGGATAGGGCGCGTTTTGGATCGTTCCGCAGCAAACCTTCAGCCAGTTCCAGAATCAGGCTGTCCGTCGCAAGCGGCTCCAAACCCGGTGCGCGGCCATGATCGAACGCCGATGCGATCACGCTTGCCAGTTTGGGATCGCTGGAAACAGCGTCCGGAACAAAAGGAAGGACGGCATCACTGGAGAGCGAACGTACGGCTTCAAAAAGACGCACGGGCGAAACGTACAGCATCCGGTAACCGAAGCCTTCTTCGCTGCCGGCATGGCCGTCATGAACTTCGTCGGGATGCAAAACGATGACCTTGCCCGCGGTACTCACCTGCGCGGCGCCCCGGTAGTCGAAGGCCTGCACACCGACATAGGTCAAACCGATGGCATAGGTGTCATGACGGTGCTTGTCATAGGCATGTCCCTGGAACCAGGCCTCGAACAGCTCCAGACCCGGGGCCGACGCCAGGTTACGGAACCAGTCGCGCCTCGGCCGCTGCGCGACGGAAGCGTTCCCGCACAAACGTTCAATACCTTCGCCGCACGATCTGTCTTTCTTACCGGTCATGAATTCCACAAGAGGACACTGTCCTTATACAGATAGGATACCCCTGCATGCCTTACGAGCCCGGCACAATAAATCTGGCCGACAAGTTCAGCAAATTCTCCGAGCAGTGGTCACCGAAAGTCATCGGCCAACTCAACGACCTGCACATCAAGATCGCGAAGATCCAGGGCGCGTTCGTCTGGCATGCCCATGAGGATACCGACGAGCTTTTCATGGTCAACAAAGGCCGGCTGACGATTCGCTACCGGGACGGCGAAGCCAGGCTGGCGCCGGGTGATATCCACATTGTGCCGAAGGGAGTGGAACATCTGCCCGTGGCCGAGGAGGAATGCGAGATCATCATGATCGAACCGGCCGGAACCTTGAACACGGGCAATGCAAACGACGGCCGGAAGGTCGAGGACCCGCCCTGGATTTGAGGTCCGCTTAGTGCGCCCCGTCTGGACAACCGAAGCCCATCTTGAGAGCCAAAGCCATGTCTCTTGAACAAGCGCTCGCCTTTTTCATTTTTGCTTTCGTCGCCGCGGTCACGCCGGGCCCCAGCAATGTGTTACTGACTGCCACCGGTGCAAATGCAGGTCTGATGCGGGGCCTGCCCTGCCTTTTCGGGGTGGTGCTCGGCATGGGGTTCATGATGTCGATCGTCGCTTTCGGACTGGGCAGTGTCGTGCTCGACAGCCCGCAGATTATGGAGGCGCTGAAATGGGGCGGCGCCGCCTTTCTTCTCTGGCTCGCCTGGAAAATCGCCACGGCGCAGCCCTCGGCACCGGAATCCGGTGATGAGGGACAAGCCGGAAAGCCCATTGGCTTCCTGGGTGCCGCAGGCTTTCAATGGGTCAATCCGAAGTCCTGGCTGGTCTGCGCCGGGGCTGCGAGCACCTACCTGCAGACCGACGCCGCCGGAGCACTGGTGCAATCCCTCTCTCTGGGCGGTGTTTTCGTCCTTGCCGCCTTGCCCAGCAGCTTCATCTGGCTCGCTGCAGGAGTCGCCCTGCAGCAGGTTTTGCGCGATTCCAAAAGCCAGCGCCGTTTCAACCTGATCATGGGCGGGCTTCTGGCCGGCTCCGTGATCTATTTTATACGCTGACCGCTCACCGAGACTTTAAGCCCTGCGATAGATAGCCTTTGGACAGTTCGGTGCAGATCGGATATTCAAGGCGCGTCGGACCGGTAGTGTGATTACGCAATTCGCATTAACGCTACCGGACAGGTCTTTTCAGATCCAGAGGTGGACTCATGAGCAGTGAAAATGCAGGCAGCAATCAGGACGTCAAAGGGCTTGGAACCCTGTTCCCGCTCGGCGAGGATACCACGCCCTACCGCAAGCTCTCGGATCAGGGTGTTTCGGTCGAAAGCTTCAACGGCGAAGAGATCCTGAAGGTCGACGCGGAAGCCATCCGCCTGCTGTCGGAGCAGGCCTTCATGGACATCAACCATCTGCTGCGCCCCGGTCATCTGGAACAGCTGCGCAAGATCCTGGACGATCCGGAAGCCTCCCCCAACGATCGTTTCGTCGCCTTCGATCTTCTGAAGAACGCGAATATCGCGGCGGGTGAGATCCTGCCCATGTGCCAGGACACGGGCACCGCCATCATCATGGGCAAGAAGGGCCGGCGCGTCTGGACTGAAGGCGGCGACGACACCGCGCTGGGACAGGGCGTGCTCGACGCTTACGACAAGCGGAACCTGCGTTACAGCCAGGTCTCGCCGGTGACCATGTACGAAGAGAAGAACACCGCCAACAACCTGCCCGCCCAGATCGAGATCTATGCGGAGGGCGAGGACGCCTACAAGTTCCTGTTCGTCGCCAAGGGCGGCGGCTCGGCCAACAAGACCTTCCTGTTCCAGGCCACGCCTTCTCTGCTCACTCCCGACCGGCTGATCGAATTCCTGGATGAAAAAATCCGCACGCTCGGCACAGCAGCCTGCCCGCCATACCATCTGGCGATCTGTATCGGCGGAACCTCCGCGGAGATGGCGCTGAAGACCGTCAAACTGGCCAGCTGCCGCTATCTGGACAGCCTGCCGACGCAGGGCTCCGATCAGGGCCATGCCTTCCGCGACACGGTAATGGAGGATCAGATCTTCAAGCTGACCCAGAACATGGGGATCGGCGCGCAGTTCGGCGGCAAGTATTTCTGTCACGACGTGCGGGTCATGCGCTTGCCGCGCCATGGCGCCAGCCTGCCTATTGCTCTGGGCGTTTCCTGCTCCGCCGACCGGCAGGCCATGGGCAAGATCACCAAGGAAGGTGTATTCCTGGAGGAGTTGGAGCGTAACCCGGCGAAGTACCTGCCGGATGTGGACGGCGAGGCCTTGGGCGGCGAGGTCGTGAAGATCGATCTTACCCGGCCCATGTCCGAGATCCTCACCGAACTGAACAAACACCCGATTAAAACCCGCCTCTCGCTGACCGGGCCCATGATCGTCGCCCGCGATGCGGCGCATGCCAAGCTGCGTGCCCGTCTGGAAGCCGGTGAACCGCTGCCCGACTATTTCAAGAACCACCCGATCTACTACGCCGGGCCGGCCAAGACACCGGAGGGCTATGCCTCGGGCTCCTTCGGCCCCACCACAGCGGGCCGCATGGACGGCTTTGTCGAAGAGTTCCAGGCTGCAGGCGGCTCCATGATCATGCTGGCCAAAGGCAACCGCAGCAGCAAGGTACGCCGGGCCTGCGCGGCACACGGCGGATTCTACCTGGGCTCGATCGGCGGACCGGCGGCACGTCTGGCGCAGGACTGCATCCGCAAGGTCGAATGTATCGAATACCCGGAACTGGGCATGGAAGCTATCTGGCGCATCGACGTGGAAGACTTCCCCGCCTTTATCGTGATCGACGGCAAGGGCAACGACTTCTTCCTGGATCTGAACCTGGAGTAATTCAGCCCGCCAGCAGGTGTTTGACGAAAGCCCGTTCGGTGAGCGACGGCTTCTTGTCGAGAAGCTGCACCAATGAGATGCGGTTGATCTCGTCGGCAGGGCCCGAGAGTACGGCGCGCAATGCGCCGCTCTCAAGCTCGGGTTCCACCAGATGCGACCCGAACACAGCGAGCCCGAGAGAGCATTTCACCGCTTCGATCAGCGCGTGACTGTCATCAACCGTCAGAGCAATCGAAAGCTGCGGCGGCACCTTGGCAAAGTGATGCCGGAACCAGCTTTTGAGATCGAAGTTCTGGCTCTGATAGGTCAGGAATTCGCAGGCCGCGAGCGTCTCGATCGTCGCATTTTCGAGCCGGTGCTCTTCGAAATACGCGCGCGAACAGACCAACGTCATGCGTTCCTCGAACAGGGTCTCCAGACTGAAGAGCGACGAACGCAGGCGTGACGGACTGGGATCGTCGAAGACATCAGCGATGGTGAAATCCAGTTCCCCCGCCTCGAGCAGGGACAGCAGCCGGGTCTGGTTGCCCAGCTCAAGTGCGAACTCCACCTCCGGATAGCGTGCCCGGAAGGAGGCCAGCTTCACAGGCAGGTAGCAACGGCCAAAAGCGACCGGGGCACCAAGCCGCAGCAGACCGGACGGACGCTCACCCGCCGACTTGATCGCGCGAAGTTCACCCTCCAGGGATGTCAGAAAAGGGTCGATCCGGTGAAAGAGGCTGTGCCCTGCCGAAGTCGGAACCAGTCCTTTCGCAGCGCGGGTGAAGAGCGGCACACCGATTTCAGTCTCCAGTTTACCAAGAGACTGGCTGACGGCCGAGCGGGTCACGGAAAGCGTACGGGCAGCCCCGACAGTGCTATTGTGGCGATAGACAGCCTGAAAAGCGCGCAACCGATTAAGATCCATAGCGCTTATCCTTGTTAAGCAATTTTCATGACGTGCTTAGCAGAGATAATCGTATAGTAACAGACCAAGAACCAGAACCAAAGTTACTCGTTAAACTTCAATGCATTTAACATTTTGATTAATTATTAATTAACCAAGAGCGAAACTATGGACACCGTCGAGCTTACAGAACTGATTGACCGCTATTGCGCAGCCTGGCGGGAACGCGACCCGGATACCCGTAAGGAAATCCTGGAGCAGGTCTGGCACGCGGAAGGCCGTTACAGCGACCCCAGAGCGGAGGTGACCGGCCGCGCTGCTTTGTGCGATCTGATCGGCAAGATTCAGGCCAGCGTTCCCGAAGGAAAGGTTGTGCGGCTCAGTCCCTTAGACGCACATCACGACTGCTTTCGCTTCACTTGGTGCCTGCGACGTGAAAACGGCCAATCCCTGCCGGAGAGCATTGATTTCGGGCGGATGGCTGGGGACGGCCGCATTCTCGAGATTGTCGGGTTCTTCGGATTGATCGGCGGCGCAGACAAAGGCTAGGGACATTCCTCTTTTGACCCGACCTTCTGCAAGGAAGGTTAGCTAAACTTAACGATCTCGTTACCGTGTTTAACTTTGCTACCCAAAGGTAATCGACTAACAGTGAAGACCTGTGGCTTTCCGTAGCAGATTTACTCCGGAGCAGAGCGCTGCTTCGCACTTACGCTTCAGATCAAAGGATCGGTATGATGGATGTGGTCAGAATTTCCGCCTTTTCGGAACAGGGCGCCGGCGGCAACCCGGCGGGCGTTGCCTTCGTAGAGAGTATGCCCTCGGACAGAGAAATGCTGAAAACCGCCGCTGATGTCGGCTATTCCGAAACTGCGTTTCTGTCCCGAACCAGCGAGGGCTGGCGCGTGCGGTACTTTGCTCCGGAAACCGAGGTTCCCTTCTGCGGTCATGCCACGATTGCAACCGGCGCGGCTCTGGGCCAGCGCTTCGGCGCGGGCACCTATAAGCTGGAACTCAACGATGCCAACATCACGGTTGAAGCCGAAGCGACCGCGGACGGCGGCTGGGGTGCCGCCCTGCAATCACCGGAAACCTGGTCGAAACCGGCGCCTGAAGAGCTGAAAAAAGCCATCCTGGCCGCCTTTGGCCTGACCGCAGGGGACCTGGACGCACGCCTGCCGGTGACCATCGCCAATGGGGGAGCGTCGCACCTGGTCATCGCGCTCTCAAGCCGCAGCACCCTGGCGGATATGTCCTACCCTTATGAGGAGGTCAAAAGCCTGATGACCTCGGCCGGCCTGACCACCATCAGCCTGATCTGGGCCGAAAACGACCGGCGCTTCCACGCCCGCAACCCCTTTCCCGTCGGCGGCGTCTACGAAGATCCGGCAACCGGTGCCGCGGCGGCGGCCCTCGGCGGTTTCCTGCGCGATAACGGCTGGCTGAAAGACGGCGGGACCATCGAGATCCTGCAGGGCCACGATATGGGCGCGCCCTCGGCGCTCACGGTCACGGTGGGTCCGACGAAGGGCGAGAGCGTCCGGGTCTCCGGCGGGACTCACGTGATCGGCTAGTCTGCCCCGCCATCCGGACGTCAAAGGGCCAGATCTCGCAGGAGGCTGTAACGCCAGTCACTCCGCCTCAATGACCACCACCAGATCGTGCGGTTCGACACGGGTGCCGGCGGGCGCTGTCACCTCAACGACTTTGCCGCCGATCTCCGCGTAGACCGCGGTCTCCATTTTCATGGCTTCGATGGTGAAGAGCCGGTCGCCCGGCTCCACCTTGTTGCCCGGTGAGGCGGAAACCGAGACGATCAGGCCCGGCATGGGTGCCCCGATCTGTCCGGGGTCGTTCTCATCGGCCTTGACCTGTGTACGTGCGTTTGCCGCAAGCAGTTTATCAGCCACTTTGACTGTACGTGGTTGTCCGTTGAGCTCGAAGAAGACCGTACGTTGACCTTCGACGTTGGCATCGCTGGTCGCCTGGTAGCGGATGATCAGGGTTTTGCCGCGCTCGATGTCGACGTTGATCTCCTGACCGTGCTCCAGCCCATAGAAGAAGGCCGGGGTCGGCAGGATCGCGACATTGCCGAAGCTGCGGCGGTGCTTTGCGTACTCCTCGAAAACACTTGGGTACATCAGATAGGAGGCGAGATCCCGGTCGTCGACCTTGCGGCGCAGCTTGTGTTCGATCTCCGTGCGCTCCTGTTCCAGATCCGTATCCGGCAGGACTGAGCCCGGGCGTACAGTGTTTGCTGTCTCGCCCTTCAGCACTTTCTCCTGCAGCGCCTTGGGCCAACCGCCCGGCGGCTGTCCCATGTCACCCCGGAAGAGCTCGACCACGGATTCCGGGAAGGCAATATCGTGGTTCGGATCGAGCACCTCGGCGGGCGTGAGATCGTTGGTCACCATAAAGAGCGCCATGTCGCCGACCACCTTGGAGGAAGGGGTGACCTTCACGATATCGCCGAACATCTCGTTAACCGCCGTATAGGCGGCCGCCACCTCCTGCCAATGGGCTTCCAGTCCCATGGAGCGAGCCTGTTGCCTGAGGTTGGTGTACTGGCCGCCGGGCATGCCGTGCTCGAAAACGCCGGCGGATCCGGCACGCATGTCGCTCTCGAAGGCCTGGTAGTAGCGCCGGACCCCGTCCCAATAGTTTGCCGTCTCGCGCAACGCGGTTCTGTCCAGACCAGGATCGCGCGGCTGTCCCTTCAAGGCCTCGGCGATCGATCCCAGGTTCGGCTGCGAGGTCAGACCGCTCATGGAATCCATCGCCCCGTCGGCCGCATCCACGCCGGCTTCGGCAGCTGCCAGGATCGAGGCGGCGGCAATGCCGCTGGTGTCGTGGGTGTGGAAGTGGATCGGCAGGCCCACCTCCTGCTTCAAGGCCGTGATCAGCATGCGCGCAGCCGCCGGCTTGCAGAGCCCCGCCATGTCCTTGACCGCAATGATGTGCGCGCCGGCAGCTTCAAGCTGCTTGGCCATGTCGAGGTAGTACTTCAGGTCGTACTTGCTGCGATTGGGGTCGGTGATATCGCCGGTGTAACAGATCGCCGCCTCGCAGACCTTGCCGCTCTCGACCACCGCGTCCATGGCGACCCGCATATTCTCGACCCAATTCAGGGAATCGAAGACCCGGAAAATATCGACCCCGGCCTCGGCCGACTGCTGGACGAAGAAGCGCACCACGTTGTCGGGATAGTTCTTATAGCCGACCCCGTTCGCACCGCGCAGCAGCATCTGGAACAGGATATTCGGGATCCGCTCGCGCAGCGCGACCAGGCGCTCCCAGGGATCTTCCTTCAGGAAGCGCATGGCGACGTCGAAAGTGGCTCCGCCCCAACACTCCAGGGAAAAGAGATTCGGCAGCGAACGGGAATAGTGCTCGGCGATCTCCAGCATATCGTAGGTGCGCATGCGCGTGGCAAAGAGCGACTGATGGGCGTCACGGAAGGTCGTGTCGGTGACCAGCAGCTGTTTCTGATCGAGCATCCACTTGGAAAGCCCCTCGGGGCCTAACTGATCCAGGAGATCCCGGCTGCCGCGCGGGCCCTGATCCTGGTCCGCCGAGGTGGTCACAAGAATCTTGGTGGCGGGCACCTGGGCCTCCGGCATGGGGCCGGGGGCGGGACGGCCCTCGACCTCGGGATTGCCGTTGATCAGGACATCGCCGATGAAGGACAGCAGGCGGGTCGCCCGGTCGCGTCGGAACTGCACCTCGAAAAGCTCGGGCGTCTGATCGATGAAGCGTGTGGTGTAGTCGCCGGCAACGAAGCTTGGATGCCCGATCAGCGTCTCCAGGAAGAAGAGGTTGGTCGCCACGCCGCGAATCCGGAACTCGCGCAATGCCCGGTCCATGCGGTGGACGGCCTCTTCCGGTGTCGGCGCCCAGGCTGTGACCTTCTCCAGCAGAGAGTCGTAAAAGGGCGTGATCAATGCCCCTGAATAGGCGGTGCCGCCATCCAGACGAATGCCGAAACCGTTGGCGCCGCGGTAATTGGTGATCCGCCCATAGTCGGGGATGAAATTATTCTGCGGATCTTCCGTGGTGACTCGGCACTGCAGGGCGTGGCCGCGCAGCTTGATATCCTCCTGGGCCGGAACGCCGCTTTCGGGACTACCAATGACCGCACCCTGGGCAATGCGGATCTGAGCCTTCACCAGATCGACGCCCGTGACCTCCTCGGTCACCGTGTGCTCGACCTGGATGCGCGGATTGACCTCGATGAAGTAAGTCTTGGCGGTATCCACGTCGTAGAGGAATTCCACCGTACCCGCGAGCTGATAGCCCGCCGAGCGCGCCAGTTTCACCGCCGACTGACAGAGGTCCTGGCGCTGCGCTTCATCGAAATAGGGCGCAGGGGCGCGTTCCACGACTTTTTGATTGCGCCGCTGCATGGTGCAGTCACGCTCGAAGAGGTGCACGATGTTGCCGTGCAGATCGCCCAGCACCTGCACCTCGACATGGCGGGCGCGGCGCACGAGCTTCTCCAGAAAAACCTCGTCCCGTCCGAAAGCGGCACGGGCTTCCCGCTGGCCCGCGGCGACCTGTTCGAAGAGCTCGTCCGCGCTTTCAATGATCCGCATCCCGCGGCCGCCGCCGCCCCAGCTGGCCTTCAGCATGACCGGATAGCCGACCTGTTCAGCCAGCCTGGCGATCTCGTCCTTGTCGCTTGGCAGAGGGCCGGTCGCTGGCATGACCGGAACGCCGGCGGCTTCAGCCATGTCGCGCGCCTCGACCTTGCTGCCGAAGCTGCGCATGACATCCGGCGACGGGCCGATAAAGGTGATGCCTTCCCGGCGGCAGGCGTCGGCGAAGTCCGGGTTTTCCGACAGGAAGCCATAGCCGGGATGGATCGCATCGACCTTGGCATCCTTGGCGACACGCAGGATTTCATCAATCGCGAGATAAGCCTGGACCGGCTCACGGCCCTTGCCGATCAGATAACTCTCATCCGATTTGAAACGGTGGAGGGCGAAACGGTCTTCGTGGGAGTAAACCGCGACCGTGCGAATCCCAAGTTCACTGGCCGCGCGCAGTACCCGGATCGCGATTTCGCTCCGATTCGCGACCAGAATTTTCCGGAAAGTCTTGCGGCCGTTCTTTGAGTCTGCTGCCGGCATTCTCACGCTCCCTTTTTTTAGATAGAGCCCGGCCCCTTTTTTATTTCTCGAGTCAAAACCGTGGGTCTTGAGTCAAAACCTGAGGCCGTGGTTCCATTATAGCTTCAAAAACACTGGATCGGGCTCTATATGCCCGAGCAGCTTTGCCGACTCCAGAAATTCGCTTGACCAAACGTCTGTTTCGCTAAGCCTGCGCCCGCAGATCCGGCAAGGCATGCCGAGCCGAATCGCACCACGATGAGAAAGACTCTGAAAGCTTAGTCTGGAACCAATGCAGGGAAGTGGTTAGTGTGCGCGTTTTATTGCAAAGACTCGCATTCTGCCGCCACCTGCGGAGCTTGACAGTCGCAGGTTGCAGGTGGGTTTTATTTTTTGTCGCGTAAGGTTTGATCCAAGCTCAATGGACCAAAAAGAAGTACAGATGTTGGCAGCGGAGTTCGTGCTCGGCACCTTGAACCGGGCCATGCTGCTGCAATTCAAAAACGAACTGAGTCAGAATCCGGCTTTGCGCACGGCTGTGAAAGACTGGGAACGGCGTTTTGGAATGGAGCGCGGTGGCGCGCTGCTTCACCGTGAGAAGCCTGATCCGGCTCCGGAACTGCGCGAAACATCAAAGAAAGAAACATCTTTCAGCCGCAAAGGCGACGGCGCCACTGAAGCCGATCCCATTCTCGATCAAAAGACTCAACGCGAAGTGCAGGCCACTTTAGAGCAGATATCGCTGGACTCGACCCTTGCAAGCCGGGTGCGCTGCGGACAGGCGGGTCAGCGGGTCCCCCGCAGAGTAACGGCTGCGACGCCAAGTCAATCACCGCCGCGAAACGGACGGTCGGGAAACACGGCGCGCGCCCTGGTGTCGGCCCTCGAGCAAGAGGTCAACTCGGCGGCCAGCCCGGACACCGCCCCCAAGACCGGCCCAAAGGCCGATCCGGAGACCAAGCCGGAAGTCCGCCGGCAGCAAACAACCAAACAGCTTCCAAAGACACCGGAAGCGCAGGGCGGCACCAAAGCCGAGAACGACACCAAAGCCGAGGAAACCGAGAGGCTTTCGCGGGATCAAGCAGCCTTGAAGGTTCAGTCCGTCTTAAAAGCCGCTCGGAATATTCTGTCAAAGCAGGCTCCAGAGGCCACAGATGTGCCCCGGGCAAAAGAGATATCTCAGGTACCGGAAAATACCACGGCCGGCTCAGCTTCTCAGGCCGAAGAAACACCGCCCGCCCTTGAAACACCGCCGGTCCAAGACACACCAACCGTAACCGAAACACCAGCCCTAACCGAAACCACAGCGGCCGAGGAAACGCCGCCGGCCAAAGGACCCTCTGCTGCCGCCCTCGAGGCGGGTCAAAACGAGCCTGAAGATTCGGCGCCATCGCTTCTACGTGCCGAAGACGGCACTTGGGACGCGCTTGCGCCACGGGTTTACAAAAAACGACTCAACCGGGACGACAATTTCAACCGGCAGAGTTATCTGCTTCGTATGATTCCCGGTGGCCGCATACAGCCTCAACGCAGAGGCGGGATTGAAGAAATCTATGTGGTCGAAGGCCGAGTCAAAATTGGCGAAAACACCCTCGGTCCCGGCGATTTTCAAGCCTTTGCGGCGAAAAGCTTCGTACCGGAAATTGCCGCATCCGGCGATAGTCTGGTTTTGGTCCGCGGCCAGATCGCAGCACGGATCCCCGATCCCGAAGGCACGGCCTGACTTCTCCCCAATTGAATGTAAGCACTTGACTTCAGGCAATGTTTGCCACTAGACCGGTGCATTCGTTAACCATATTCACTCAAGACTGGTGCCGGATATAACTGTCAGCCTGTTTACGTCTTGGTCATAAACTGCTGCGAGACTGTTCAAGCTGAACAACGGCAATTGAGGAAGAAAATACGTGTCGATACTGCCTATCGGACATCTCGCGTTTACCAAGGCCGATATCAACGTGCTCGTCGAAGCGGGCACCCACTTGGTCGACGATCAGCGCGCCGGATCCTGTGTTCCGGTTGAAATCGACAACGGGGAGGTTGTCGTCGCAATCCTGGATCAGGACGACGAATATCTCCTCTGCGCATTTGGCAAAGACCACGGCTGGTATTGCGCCTACGACTCCGAATGGTCGGTCATCGCCCGCAGCCAGTTCATTCAGGATGTGATCGACGTTCTGCCCACTGTCGCAGAGAACAATGATCGCAGGTCCGCAGCCAACGCAGCCTGACCCCTCTGGAAAGTCTCTCCTCCGCCGGGCCTGATCGTCCAGTGCGGGAGCGTGCGAAAACAGAAATTCCCTCTGCGCCTGTAGGTTCCGTTTCTTTGACGCGAATCACCTGGCCAGCAGAAACCAAAAGACGGCGGCCCAAAAGGGCCGCCGTCGCTTCTGTTGGGCCAATCCTCGCCACCCTGGCACGTCGCTCGACCCGAGTGAGAGTCTGCCAGCCGGACTGGCCCGGCTGGCATTCCAGACCCTATTCCTTAACTCCGCGCAGAAGAGCGCACAGAAGAACCTGCGCTTCAGCTCCTTACTGCGTAGGAACCGATGGGTCCTGAGGCTGCTGGTTGTCAGGCACCTGCTCAAGCTGAGCCGGCGCTTCACTTTGCTGTTCCCGCGGGACTTCGTCGCAAGCCGACACCGCGGCACCGAAAGCAAGAACCGCGAACAACGGGGCGAAACGCTTCACTTCAAACATCGTAATCTCCTTCATAACAATACAACATCGTTATGAATCGAATATTTGCGCCCGTAAAGTGACATTCAATCGCTTTTTACATTGCTATTTTAATATCACAGAATGCCATTTATTTGACATCCATTAGACACCTGAGGATCACAGCAATTGATTTCCGGTGAGAGTTATAATTTTGCAACGAATGCACTGCGTCTAGTTCTGCAGACGCCACCGATTACTTTTGCGCATTCCCGGGGTCATGCACCTTCTCCCCCTGCGGCTTGATATCTTTTGCCGTTGCGTAGATCGAGGACGCCAGAAACAGCGCGACGGCAATGGATGCAAAACCAAGGCGATACCCCAGTTCGTCCGACAGGCCGGAGCGCCGGCTGAGATCCAAGACGAGACCGAAACCACTTTGCAGCAAGGGAATGCCGGCCACGGAAACCAGGGTCAGGAGTGTCGCAGCACGGCCAATAAGGTGATCGGCGAAGAGCGCCCGGTTGTGCGCAGCCAATGGCAGGTAGAACTGCTGGCAGAAGGTCATAAAGACCAAGCAGGCAATGGCGGCCCCCAAAGGCGCCTGCGGCCAGACCGCAAGGGCAGTCAGGCTGCTGAATGACAAAAATGTACATCCTAAAATGACGCCCTTGCGTGTGCCAAAGCGGCGGTCCAAAGGCCCCACGACCAAACCTGCGACACTGGTCGACAGAAAGAGCACAAAGAGAATCAGTCCGGTTTCGGTCCGGCTGAGGCCGTGGATTTCCTGGAAATAAGGCCCACCCCAAAGTCCGGCAATCGCGGTGATGGGCGCAAAGGTCACCAGCCCAAGTGCCAGGATCTTGAAGAAGTCCCGCTTACCGAAGATCTCCCGATATCCCGTCAGAGTTTCCTTGATTGACTTGGGACGGCCGCCCTGGTCACGATAGTCCGGCGGTGCATCGCGGATCGTCAGGTATCCGAGCAACGACACGGCCAGAATAAGGAATCCGACGGCGGCAAAGTTCGCCCGCCAGCCGAAGATCCCTATGGACTCGGCAAGCGGGTAGGTTCCGGTCAAGCCTCCGATGCCGCCGATCGCAACCATGAGACCGGACAAGGTTGCAAACCTGTCCTGCGGGAACCAGCGGGCGAAGAGGAGGTAAGCTCCGGCCGTGAGCGACGCAAACCCGACGCCAAGGAGAATACGCGCAAGGAGCAGCCACTGGACGTCGACCGCCTGCGCAAAAAGCAGGCTGCCGCAGCCTGACAGGGCGAGCGAGAGCGGCACGACCCGCCGGACGCCATAGCGGTCCAGTACGATACCCGCAGGCACCTGCATGATCACCGTCGCAATGAACATGGCGCCGATCACACCGCCAATCGCCGTGGGGGTCAGCTGAAACTCTTCGGTCAAAACCGGTGAGATAATTCCGCCGGCGGCACGGTGAAACTGCGCCATGGCGAAAATCAAGGCACTGAAGAGGACGATCCAGATACGGGCCAAAGGTGGAATTGATGAAGCCGTCAAGAGAACCGCACTCTTTCTCATCGAGTTTCAGCGCGCCCTGCATGCGGTGCCGGAAGTGTTTCGAACACACAGCCGCCATCAGGGAATGTAGGAGGATGACAGGAAAGCTGGAGCGGGCGAAGGGAATCGAACCCTCGTCGTAAGCTTGGGAAGCTTCTGCTCTACCATTGAGCTACGCCCGCAGCCGGTTTTGTATAAGCGAAGGCGCGGCGCGATGCAATGGCGCAACCCCTTGCCGCGGACAGCCGCAAGACAAACCTGTGGCTGTGCCCAGGCCGCAGATAATCGATGTAAGCGGTAACTTCCCGGTAAAAGCCGCGTGAAGGCAATTTTCTAGCTACTGACATTGGCGAGCGCGCGGGCTAGGTTGCCCCTCGCCCGAAATCAGAGAAAAGAAGCAACGATGCGCAGTATTCAGACCGGAATTCGTCAGGTTTTCATCGGCCTTATCTGCCTGCTCGGCACCGCTGCTGCGGGCCAGGCACAGACTCAGGGCGAGACTCTCGCCGCTAACTGGGAGGAGACCCTTGCCGCGGCGCGCGGGCAAGAGGTTTACTGGAACGCCTGGGGCGGAGACGAGCGCATCAACGCTTACATAGCCTGGGTCGGCCAGCGGGTTTGGGACGACTACGGCATCAAATTGAACCATGTGAAACTCTCGGACACGGCCGATGCGGTTTCCCGGGTTCTGGCCGAGAAGGCCGCGGGCCGCACATCCGGCGGCTCGATCGATCTCATCTGGATCAATGGCGAGAACTTCGCGGCCATGAAGGAAAACGGACTTCTGTTCGGCCCCTTCAGTGAAGAGCTTCCCAATTTCGCCGGGGTCGACGTCGAACATAAGCCCAGCACACTGGTGGATTTTACGGTTCCCGTCGAAGGCCTGGAAGCGCCCTGGGGCATGGCAAAGATCAATTTCATCTACGACAGCGCCCGCGTGAAAACGACCCCGCGTTCCATTCCGGGTTTTTTGGAGTGGGCAAAAGCAAACCCGGGCCGCTTCACCTACCCGACCCCACCCGACTTTATCGGTTCCACCTTCCTGAAGCAGGTGCTGATCGAGCTGGCGGAGGATCGGGACGAACTGCAAAAGCCCTTCACCAGCGACGAGCGCTTTGCCGAGGTGACGGCGCCCCTCTGGGATTACCTTGACGCTCTGCATCCCCACCTCTGGCGCAAGGGCGAACTTTTCCCCGCCAACGGTCCGGCGCAAAGGCAGCTCTTGGATGACGGCGAAGTCGATATCCACATCTCCTTCTATCCATCGGAAGCTTCATCACTGATCGCGACCGACCTGCTGCCGGATACCGCACGGGTCTTCGTCCTGGAAGAAGGCACGATCGGCAACACGCACTTTGTCGCCATTCCCTTTAACGCATCGGCCAAGAAGGCTGCCATGGTCGTTGCCGATTTTCTCATGAGTCCCGAGGCCCAGGCGGAAAAGCAGAACGAGGCGGTCTGGGGCGACGATACCGTCCTGGCCATGTCAAAACTCTCGAACGAAGACCGGCAGCGCTTTGACGATCTGCCGCGCGGTGCCGCAACACTTACGCCCGAGCAACTGGGTGCAACGCTGTTGGAACCCCACCCGGCATGGATGACCAAAATTGAGGCGGAATGGCAGCAGCGCTATAGCCGCTGACCCCGCGGCTCCGACGCCAATGCACTTGCCTGACACCGCGATCTCCATTGCATCTCGGGTTTCGGAGAAACGCGTGTGAACGGGTTCAGGCGAATTGGAATTCTGCGCGCCGCCCCCGGCTTTACCATGCTGTTGTTTCTGGCGCCGGTCGGCGCCGGACTGATCGGAACCTGGCTGCCTGCCTTCGGAATTTTCCCGGCCCTTGGGGGAGATGAATTCAGCCTTGCCGGCTGGCGCGAACTCTTTGCCTATCCGGGCCTGGGTTCCGCTCTGAGACTAACCCTGGTCTCAGGCCTTCTCTCGACATTTTTGTCCCTGGCGCTGGTCATCGGCTTCGTCGCATCCTGCGGCGAACGCAAATCGTTTCAAGCGCTTCGCCGTCTCATCGCTCCACTGCTGGCGGTTCCCCACGTCGCAGTGGCGATCGGCCTGGCCTTTTTGATCGCCCCCAGCGGATGGCTTGTGCGATTGGTCTCGCCCTGGCCGAGCGGCTGGGACACACCGCCTGATATCGCCACGGTGCAGGACCCCTACGGGTTCGCGCTGACACTCGGTCTCGTGGTCAAGGAAATGCCCTTTCTTTTCCTCATGACCCTGGCGGCCCTTCACCAGACCCAGGCGGACCGCCGTCTTGCGATCGCCCGCTCGCTGGGCTACGGACCCGTGACAGCCTGGATCAAGACCGTCTTGCCCGCGATCTATCCGCAGATCCGCCTGCCAATCTACGCAGTACTCGCCTTTTCGCTATCGGTCGTAGACATGGCCTTGATCCTGGCGCCCACCACGCCGCCACCGCTTGCGGTCCTGGTCCTGCGCTGGTTCAACGATCCGGATCTGAGCATGCGGTTTGTCGCAGCCGCCTGCGCGAGCCTGCAGTTCGGTATCGTCGCCGCGGCCATCGGAAGCTGGAGATTGCTCGAAATCCTGGTTGCCAAGCTCGCCCGGTCCTGGTTAACCGACGGCCGGCGCGGCGGAAGCGGAGGTGCACTCGCACCGCTTTTCGGTTTGGCGGCCGGCGCCATTTGCGGATTGGGTGCCATGAGCATTCTGGGTATGGCGGTCTGGTCGATTGCCAGGCGTTGGCGCTACCCCGACATCCTCCCCAGCGCCATCTCGCTCGACAGCTGGATGCGGCAGGGAAGCTCGATCCTGAATGCGGGCCTGAACACTCTGTCCATCGGCCTGGCGGCCGCGGCCATTGCGACCATCCTGGTTGTCGCCTGTCTGGAGAATGAACGCCGCCAGAGGGTACCAAGCAACGGGCGCGCCATCTGGTTGTTGTACGCGCCCCTGCTGGTGCCGCAAATCGGCTTCCTCTTCGGAACCCAGGTCCTGGCCGTACATCTGAATCTCGACGGCACCTGGTTGGCCCTGGTCTGGACGCATTTGCTGTTTGTCTTGCCCTATGTCTTTCTATCGCTCTCCGATTCCTACCGCAATCTCGACGAACGCTACGTGCGCAGCGCGCTCTGTCTCGGAGCGTCGCCCGGCAGGGTCTTCTGGCGGGTCAAGCTGCCGATGCTGTTACGGCCGGTTCTTTACGCCATGGCAATCGGATTCGCGGTCAGCGTCGCCCAGTACCTGCCGACCCTGTTTGCAGGCGGCGGGCGTTATGTCACTCTTACGACGGAAGCCGTGAGCCTGGCGGCCGGCGCCAATCGCCGGGTGGCCGGCGTCTTTGCTTTGCTGCAGGCCCTGATGCCAATGATCGCCTTCGCTTTGGCAATTGGGATACCGGCGTTACTCTATCGTCACCGCCGCGGCTTGAGGGGAATCGCGTGAGTCAATCAAGAGATGGGGCAAGAGACGAGGCAAGAGACCGGGCAAGAGACGGGTCAAAGGGCCGAAGCGAGGCGCGAAGCAGCTTGGCCTTGCGGGGCGTCAGTCTCGCAATCGCAGGCCGCCCCCTGATCGCGCCGCTGGATCTCGACGTTAACGGCGGCGAGATTGTGACCCTGATGGGACCGAGCGGATCCGGCAAATCCAGCATCCTGGCGTGCGTTTGCGGGACTCTGGACCCGATTTTCGACACGACAGGAAAAATTTTTATCAACGGTCAAGATATGACGGGATTCCCACCAGAGCGTCGCCGGGCCGGGATCCTGTTTCAGGACGATCTGCTCTTCCCACATCTCTCAGTAGGTGAGAACCTCGCCTTCGGTTTACCGCGACGCATCAAAAGCCGGCAGGAGCGCGACGCCCGCATCAATCAAGCTCTGGTAGAAGCGGATCTGGAAGGCTTTGCGCGCCGTGACCCGGCGACCCTATCCGGCGGTCAGCGGGCCCGGGTGGCGTTGATGCGCACTCTGCTGTCCGAACCCCGTGCTCTGCTTCTCGATGAGCCCTTTTCGAAACTGGACGTTCATCTTCGCGAGAGGGTCCGGCGGTTTGTGTTCGACCACGCACGAGCGGAGGGCCTGCCGACCCTGCTGGTGACGCACGACCCGGAGGATGCAGCGGCGACGGGTGAAAGGGTTGTTGAAGTTCAGCCCGCTATGGTTGATAATTCACCAGCCTCTCGGCCGCCGCAAAAAAATCATGAAATATCCACAGTTGATCACAGAGAAGTCGGGATAATAAAAAAACTATCACTGTAACGCGATAGGATCGAATGTCGGCGTGTATATTTGCCATCAAACGGTTTTGACAGTAAGACTCGCCGCACATAGACTGTGTTTTCGTCAGCATCAAGTCCGTAACAACACGCATTGCGAAGTCGCATAGATCCGGTTCAGAATTACGTCGTTTTATATTCGGTGCGCCACATGGAGCCGCCGTTAAGGAGAGTGTGAATATGTTCCCTACTAAATTACTTGGCGCTCTCGCCGCTTTGACTCTGTTGAGCGGCTGTGCTGGTTTCGGTGTTGGCTACGACATTGAAAACATGCGCAATGCCAATGCATCGGGCGGTACGCCCTTCACCCAAGCTCTGACCGAGGAGTATCGTCAGATCACCTTGTTCGAGGCTGACGAAATGTACGACTGGCAGGATGCCGGTTACTTCTCTCAAAAGGGCCTGCGCGCCGCGGGCGGCGAAGTTGTCCTGCCTGAAGAAATCTCCGCATGGCACCTGCCGGCCGATAAGGTCGGTGAGTTGACCGACGCCCGTGCCCGCCTGGTCACTGCGTTGGATAACGGTGGACGCGAGAACAAGCCTGAGAGAGCCGCTCATGCGCAAGGGCGCTTCGACTGCTGGATCGAACAGCAGGAAGAGAACCACCAGCCTGACCACATTGCAGCCTGCCGTGATGAGTTCTTCGCTGCACTCGCGGATCTGGAGGCCAAGCCGGCCCCTGCGCCTGCCCCTGCTGCTGCCGCTCCGGCGCCTGCCCCAGTGGTCGCGACGGATGCGCCGAAGCCCTTCGTTCTGCTGTTTGATTTCGACAGCTCCAGCGTTCGGGGCGGAGACTTCGCCAAACTCGACGAAGCCGTCTCAACCGCAAGCGCACTGGATGATGCAGAGTTTGCTGTCACCGGTCACGCTGACCGCGCGGGCTCCGAAGAGTACAACATCGATCTCTCACTCCAGCGGGCGGACGCAGTTCGTGCCGCTTTGATTGACCGGGGCGTGGCGCCAGATGCCATCTCGGTCGGTGGACGTGGTGAGGCCGAGTCGGCCGTTCCGACTGCCGATGGTGTACGTGAACAGGCAAACCGCCGTGTTGAAGTCATTATCCAGTAACTGGATATCGCCTCTTGACCGGGGGAGATCCCCGGTTTGATCGAAGAGAACGGCGTCGCGAAAGCGGCGCCGTTCTTATTTTTACTTGATCATAAGTGGCGATATACTAAGGTCCGCCAAGCGCTTAGAGTACAATCAGGCCTGACAGGATCCGTTGAGGACTTGAATTGATCTCTAACGAAATAAATGAAGGCCCGTCCCTTTTTCGTGAGATCAAAGAAAAAGCCGGGCTCGAGACCGGATCATGTTGAGCGGGAACCCAGTGTGGGTCCGTAAAACATGTGAATTCGCCCCAACTCGGAGAGTTGAGCGGCGGTTCACCAGGATGCTGGATCACCAAGAGTGATTCCACCTTACCTGGATCTACTCTGGCAGGACCGAGAGGACCTGCGGGTGCGATAGCCAGGTAAGGAGTTCCACAGACCATGTATTCCGCGACAACACGCGGTATCCGCGTCACGGTCAAACCAGTCTATCTGGAAGAGCAATCCTCGCCGTCTGACAGTCACTTCGTCTGGGCCTATCAGGTTCACATCGAGAACACCGGAGACGAAACGGTCCAGTTGCTGAACCGCTACTGGCGGATCACCGATTCGCTGGGACGGGTGCAGGAAGTCCGTGGCGCCGGTGTTGTCGGCGAACAGCCACAGCTCAGTCCCGGGGATGACTACGAATACGCCAGCGGAACGCCGCTCTCGACCCCCTCGGGCATCATGGTCGGGTCCTACGAGATGGAGTACGCGAACGGTGAGCGTTTCGACGTTGAGGTCCCGGCCTTCTCTCTGGACAGCCCCCACCAAGCGGTGCAGTTGAACTAACTGAACATCATGGCAGCGCCCCCTCTCAGGTCCCTTTTCGTGGAAGCGATCGCGCCGAGGATATACCGGTCTTTTTAAGTCAGGCCGGGTAGGTTAGAGCGGGCTAAGTCATTGCCTCCCCCTTGCCTGTTGCGGACTTGCATCCACTTCATTGCCGAACCACTGCAGGACCGATCCGCAGCAACATGGAGTTTCGAACGTGAATACAAACCTCTCCCCCTCTCCGTCCACCGAGACCGGACTGGGTTCTTCTGACAAGCCGACACGTGAAGAAGCGCTGCAGGCGGTGAAAACGCTTTTGCGCTGGGCCGGGGACGATCCGAACCGCGAAGGCCTGCTGGCCACTCCGGACCGGGTGGTGCGGTCTTATGACGAGTTTTTCGGCGGTTACGACGTCGATCCGGATGAAGTGCTTCAGCGGACCTTCGAGGAGGTTGAAGGCTACGACGAAATCGTTCTTTTGCGTGATATCGACTTCGTTTCCCACTGTGAGCACCATATGGCACCGATTATCGGTCGGGCACACGTTGCCTACATGCCCGATAACCGGGTCGTTGGAATCAGTAAGCTGGCGCGCATCGTCGAGGCCTACGCGCGTCGCCTGCAGATTCAGGAAAAAATGACGGCCCAGATTGCCAACAGCATCAACGACGTTCTGAAACCCAAGGGCGTTGCAGTCGTTATCGAAGCCGCCCACCAATGCATGACGACCCGTGGCGTCAACAAAACCGGGGTGACGATGGTAACCAGCCGTATGCTTGGTTTGTTCCGCAGCAATGCCTCTACCCGCCGGGAGTTCCTGGCCCTGGTCGGTTCGCCGCAAACAAGGTGATCCCGAAACACTTGAGTTTCGGGACTCAAATGCGCGTAATGGCACTGTGACGAATCGGAGCATGACAGCAATCGAAGAACGGGCGCCGTGCCTTCCCGCGCAACGGCCTGAGCACCCGTATGCACCTGCTCAGCCCCTCAGCCCAGCAAATGATGGGATTCGCAGGTAATGGAGCTGCGCCCGGTCGTCTTCGTCGCTGGCATTCTGCTCTCGGTATTGGCCGTCGCCATGATGATCCCCGCGGTCGTGGATGCCGCCGCAGGTCATCCTGACTGGCAGGTCTTTGCCGGTTCCTCGGCGATCGCTCTGTTTCTCAGTGTTTCCATGGTGCTCACCACCCGCTCAGGGTTTCTGACCTTTACGCTGCGTCAGGCCTTCGTCATGACCAACCTGTCATGGCTGATGATCGCTACGGTTGGTGCCTTGCCCTTCGCATTCAGCGATCTCAACATGAGCTTCACCGACGCCTTCTTCGAATCCATGTCCGGCGTCACGACCACCGGCTCGACCGTGATCGTCGGCCTCGACAACGCACCCCCAGGTATCTTGCTGTGGCGCGCGATTCTTCAATGGCTTGGTGGCATCGGCATCATCGTCATGGCGGTCGCGATCCTGCCGATCCTGCAGGTCGGCGGTATGCAGATGTTCCGGGTGGAAGCCTTCGATACGGATAAGGTTCTTCCAAAGGCGGCGCAGATCGCCGCTGAAATCTCGATTGTCTATGTCTCCCTGACGGTCTTCGCCGCCATTTGGCTCTGGAGCCTGGGTCTTTCGGGCTTCGATGCCATCGCGCACGCCATGACCTCGATCGCGACCGGCGGATTCTCAACCTACGATGCCTCGGTCGGACAGTTCGACAGCAGCGCCGTCGATTGGTCAATCAGCCTTTTCATGTTGCTCGGCAGCTTGCCGTTCGTGCTCTATCTGCGTGCGGTGCGAGGAAACTTCCGGTCTCTGATCAACGACAGCCAGGTGCGCGGACTGATGGCGCTGGTCGTTCTCGCGATCCTGGCGACGGCAGGCTGGGTCGTCGCTCAAGGCATCATGGATATCCCCGCGGCCCTGCGTTACAGCACCTTCAACGTCATATCCATCATCACCGGAACCGGATACTCAACGGCCGATTTCGGCCAATGGGGCGGCTTCGTCGTGATCCTCTTCTTCATGCTGATGTGCGTCGGCGGCTGCGCGGGTTCGACCACCTGCGGGATCAAGATTTTCCGCTTTCAGGTGCTTTACGCGACGGCCAAGACGCAGTTGCTCCGCCTGATGCAGCCCCACGGCATCTTCTTTCCCTATTACAACAGAAAGCCACTGGCGGAAGGCGTCGCCGAGTCGGTTATGGGCTTCTTCTTCCTCTTCGCCGTCAGCTTTGCGCTGCTGGCCATCGGTCTCTCGATGTTCGGCCTTGACTACATCACGGCCATGTCCGGCGCGGCGACCGCGATTGCAAATGTCGGCCCTGGATTTGGCGAAGTGATCGGCCCCTCCGGCACCTTCGCGCCCCTGCCGGACGGCGCTAAATGGCTGATGAGCGCCGGCATGCTGCTGGGCCGGCTTGAACTCTTTACCGTACTGGTCCTCCTGACCCCGGCTTTCTGGCGGGGATAAATTCCAAACAAATCGGAAGTGGTCACATCATGGCACGAGATACCTTCACCACGCGCGAAATGATCGATCGCCTGATTGCGTTCGACACCACTTCGGCGCTCTCGAACATCGCCCTGATCGACTTTGTCGAGGATTATCTGCAGGGCTACGGCGTCGCGACCCGGCGGACCAGCAACGAAGACGGCAGTAAAGCCAACCTCTTTGCCACGATCGGCCCGGACATCGAGGGCGGCATCGTTCTCTCAGGTCACACGGATGTGGTTCCGGTGGCAGGCCAGGACTGGGTCAGCGATCCCTTTAATGTGGTAGAGAAGGACGGGCGGCTGTACGGGCGCGGGACATCTGACATGAAATCCTTCAGTGCGGCCGCCCTCGCACTGGTTCCGTCCTTTCTCGCCCGGCCGCTTAAGAAGCCGATCCATCTGGCGCTTTCCTATGACGAGGAGGTCGGATGTTTGGGGGTCCGCAGCCTGATCGCGGATCTTAAAGCCAACTTGCCCCGCCCCGCTATGGTGATCATCGGCGAACCCACGTCGATGCGGATCGTCAACGGCCACAAGGGTATCGCGGTCTATGAAACCCGGATCACCGGGCAAGCAGCACATTCAAGCCAACCGCACCGGGGCGGCAATGCGATCTTCGCGGCCTCTATGCTGATCGATTTCGTCCGCAAGATGGCGGAAGCCAAGCGCGCGAACGGGGTGCCTGAATCAGGATACGAACCGCCCTACACCACCTTCAATGTGGGCGTCATCGAGGGCGGAACCGCGCAGAACATCATCGCGCAGAACTGTAACTTCTTTTGGGAGCACAGGACCCTGCCCGGAGACGACCCGGCGGCCATTCTCGCAAGCTACGAGACTTATGCCTCGGAAACGGTCCTGCCGAAACTGCGTGAATTTGCGCCCGATGCGCAGATCATCACGGAACTCCGTTCCAGCGTCCCGGCCCTGACACCTGAGGACGACGGCGCGGCCGAGCAGCTCGTGCGCCTGCTGACCGGCCTTAACGCCAGTGAAGTCGTCTCTTTCGCGACCGAAGGGGGCCTGTTTCAGGAAATCGGGATTTCCACCGTTATGTGCGGCCCGGGCTCAATCGATCAGGCGCACCAGCCCAACGAGTTCATCGACATTGCTCAGGTGGAGCAGTGCGAGGCCTTCCTGAACAAACTGGCGGACTGGGCGGCGGCAGACGGCTGAAGCCTATGGACGTGGCCCGCAGGCCCTCGTTCCTGCACTCAGAAATGGTTAGAGCACGAGCGTCTTTGATCAAGGGCAATCAAAGAACGTCAATCGTGCTCTAACTCTTCGGGGCAGACGCGGATGTCAGGATCTAAAAGAGATACTTGAATCCAACCAGAACCGAGTGGTTCTGAAGCTCCGTCTCGGTACCGCTGAAGTCGGCGTCATCGGCAATCAAAAACCGATAGTCGAGCGAGAGTTCGACGTTTTCTGTCACCGCATAGCCTACACCAGCGCCGAGCTGTCCCGCGACGACCGTATCGTCATCGTCACCAAGACCGATACTGTTAACGTTCAGATCTTCCAGTTCGACATGCAGAAGTCCGACGCCACCGCCGATATAGGGCTTAAAGCCGGATCCGACATGCCAATTCAACCAACCGTTCGCCATGAAAGCGAAGGAGGTCAGCTCACCATCGGCATCGAAATCGACGCCGTTGATCGTGAGGTCATCAACATCATTATCGCGGTAAGTGACCTCTGCTTCCACATCAAGAGAAACGCTGTCATTGAGTCCGAAGCGATATCCCCCCAAGGCTCCCACCGCAAAGCCTTCCGAGTAACCGAGTTCGCCTTCAAGGTTGCCGTCTTCGGCATCGCTGTCATCTTGAATCGAGATGCCGCCTTGCGCGCCAAGGTAGAATTGTGCTTGTGCGGCACTGGCGAACCCCACAAGAGATAGAACCGATAAGCCGATGAGTAACGCTTTCATATATTCCTCTGAATTTTCGACACCTGCAGAGCCATTCGCACACAGGTGAACATGCCGAGAGAGTTTTGCTATTATAGGAAAATATATTTCGCGTTACAAACTCGTTATTATACTATTTGTACAGGTATACACTCCTATTAGTCGCAAATTACCGCATATTGTGTGAAATTACATAAAGTTTAATACCGTATTTCTTGTGTTAATAGTCAAGCGCGTAAGTTCTGCAGTTTCAAGAAAAATCCCTTGTAATTCAACAGGTAATGAAAAGGTGCAAAATGGACAGCAGTGGCCAATAAGGCCTCATCCAGACCCGTTCCCGATGTTGCCACCGAAAACAACGACGGCAAAGCTGTAGCTTGGCGTCGGTCTATGGGCGCGGCAATATGAAGCACCTGCGGCTGTAAAGCGGATCAGCGACAAATGCGATTTTTTCGGAACGCTCGCACGATCGGACTTAAGCGCCGATCCGGTCAGCTGGGCCCTTCTTCGCAGGCGTAAAGGCCTGGCGGCCTTCATGTGCCCCTGGGCGGGCTCAGAGAGTCACATAAGGAAAAAACACCCGCCGAATCGTGGGTTCGAGCTGCTGATCCAGGTCGCGCATGACCTCCTCGGTCAGCTTGAACCAGACTTCCTCGCGTTCGCGCAACGAGAGGTCCTCCGCGGTCGTCGTTGAGCGTTCCGTCCGGGCGTTCAGCGTTGAGAGTGTGTTGCCGAAGTTATCGACAATATTCATCTCAACCGCCAAACGGGCGGTATAGCGCTCGGTCTGCTCCGTTGTAAAAGCACCGGTAACGCCGCCCTTGGTCTCAAGCCTCTCTTCGATCACCGACGCGTCTTTCAGAATAAATACGGCTTTGTTTGCCGGCCCCACAGCCCGAAGCCGGTCATCGGCCCAGCGTTTCACCGCACGCTCAGGCGGCACGGGGAAAACATGATCGACATTGGGCAGGGCCTTGGGTGCCTGATAGTCGGATTGATAGACGATCTCGCTGACGTTTAATTTGATCTCGGGCAGGTGACTAAAGGTGATTTCCGCGAAGTTGTTCTGTGACGGCGGAGTCTCGCAGGCAGCGACAACCAGGCCGAATATCACCATCAGGGCCGCACGGGCCGTACCACGCAAAGCAAAACGCATTTTCCCGAGTCCTCTCGAAACGATTGGAGTGTTCACAGGCTTATAGATCAGATCAAGTTTAGATGGAATCGCAATCGGCGATCTGTCGTGCCTGTGAATCTGATCTAACTATCAGATTTAGAACGGATTCATACGTTTCGGTTGAGAATTCTCAGTTACGAATTCTCAACCTCGTCGGAACCACCTAGATCAGACCCGGGTTACATGGAATTGCTTATGGCAATCCATTCACCCGGTGAATCTGATCTAAGCATGTGAATCCGCTCTAGTGGCTCCGCCAAAACGTGATCCGGTCTAGAAGCAAATTTTGATCAAAATACAGCAGAGGTCGAAATAGCCACTCACAGGCGTCAGAGGAACACCCGCCTGCTACTTGTAAAGGCGGTCCAGTGCGGCATCGTCATATCGGTAGTCGGTGCTGCAGAACTCGCAGGTCGCAACGACCACGCCGTCGACCTTGAGGGTTTCCACCTCTTCGCGCGGCATCTGCGCAAGCACGGCTTCAAGGCGGCGGCTTGAGCATCGGCAACCGAAGGCGATCGCCCGGCGTTCGAAAACCCGCACGCCTTCTTCGTGGAAGAGGCGAAAGAGCAAATCGTTGGCAGGCAGATCAGCATCAAGAAGCTCGGCCTCGGTGCAGCTGGCCTGCAATATCATGGAGCGGCGCCAGTCTTCCTCGCGAAGATCCTCGTTCTGACCGCTGGCCTTGGCTTCATCGGGCAGGTGCTGGAGCCCCAGACCGCCGCCGCGCCAGCGCCCCTCCCCGTCCTGTCCGACGGCCACCAGCAAACCGGTCTGGATCTGCTCCGATTGGCGGAAGTAGTGCAGAAGACAGTCCGCCAGGCTCTCGCCGTCCAGTTCCACGATGCCCTGATAACGATCGCTGTCGGATCGCTGATCCACCGTGAAAGCAAGGTATCCTTTGCCTAGCAAGTCTGGAACGCTCCGGCGGCCGCCACTCTCCGGCGGTGCAGCGCCCAAGGCCGCAATTCTATCAGCGTCGAAACCCGCGTAGCCGCGCAATTCACCCTCGGAGGTGATGTCGGCGACCATAATGCTGACCGGGCCGTCACCTTTGACCTGGAGTGTAAAAACACCGCTGAATTTGAGCATGCTCGAAAGAACGGATGCGAGCAGCAAGAGCTCGCCAAGCGCCGTCGCAACCGGCTGCGGATAGTCATGGCGTCCGAGGATCGCATCCAGACTTTCGCCAAGCTTTACCAGACGTCCGCGAATGCCGGAGGTCTCCAGGATGAAGGGCTGGACCGGATCATCCAGGATCGGGTTCTCCCCGGGATCCCCGGCAGAACCACTGTCCGGACTCATTTTGCCAAACACCAGTAGAGAATCCCCTTTTGAGCATGCAGGCGGTTCTCCGCCTCGTCCCAGATCACCGACTGAGGCCCGTCAATCACCGAAGCCGTTACCTCATCGCCACGATGGGCCGGCAGGCAATGCATAAAGATCGCGTCCGGTTTGGCAAGCGACATCAGGCGGTCATCGACCTGATAGCCGCGCAGGACGTTGTGACGCGTCGTGCCGTCATCGTCGCCCATGGACACCCAGGTATCCGTGACGATGCAATCCGCCCCGTCCACCGCAGCTTCGACATCCGGAGTAACGATGATCTTACCGCCCTCCCGCTCGGCCCAATCCAGCACATCCTGCGGCGGAGCGAGGATTTCCGGACAGGCAAGGCGCAGCTCGAAGCCAAAGCGTGTGGCCGCGTGAATCCAGGAGGTCGCCATGTTGTTGCCGTCCCCGGACCAGGTAATCACCTGGTCCTTGATACCGCCGCGATGTTCTTCAAAGGTCATGACATCCGCCATGAGCTGGCAGGGATGGGTGCGGTCTGTCAGGCCATTGATCACCGGCACCGTCGCATATTCGGCCATTTCCAGAAGGATATCCTCCCGCGTGGTGCGGATCATGATCGCATCCACGTAGCGTGAGAGAACCCGCGCCGTATCGGCGACCGTTTCGCCGCGGCCCAACTGCGTCCCGCTGGGCTCAAGCACCACAGCGTCACCGCCGAGCTGACGCATGCCGACCTCGAAAGACACACGGGTGCGCGTGGAGGGTTTTTCGAAGATCATGGCCAGCATCTTGCCGGCCAGCGGCTTGCTCTCGCCGTTCAGGGTTTCGCCTTGCTTGAGGCTCGTCCCGATATCCAGGATATCGTGAAGCTCCTGGCCGGAGAAACGGTCCAGATCGAGAAAGTGCTTAGGGCTTGTCATGCCGCACCGCCTGAACCCGTCGCCGGCCAACCCGCGCAGACCCGCTCGAGAGCCGCCAGAGCTTCGTCAACATGTGTCTCATCGATAATCAAAGGCGGCAGGATACGAATGACGTTTTCAGCCGCCCCCACGGTCAAGAGACCCTCGTCGCGCAGCGCGGCGATCACCTCCACATTCGCCGGCACGGCTTTCAGACCCAGAATCAAACCGGTTCCGCGCACCTCTTCGAAGACATGCGGATTGGCCGCCACCAAGGCTTCCAGGCGGGCTTTCAGCAGATCGCCGGTCTTTTGCACCTGCGCTAGGAAGCCTTCTTCCAGCATGACATCAAGCACGGCGTTACCGATCGCCATGGCCAGTGGATTGCCGCCGTAAGTACTTCCATGCGACCCGGGTTGCATGCCGGAGGCCGCCTCCTCGGTTGCCAGAAAGGCTCCCATAGGAAAACCGCCGCCGATACCCTTGGCCAGGGCCATGACATCCGGCGTGATCCCGGCCCATTCGTGGGCGAAGAGTTTACCGGTCCGCCCCATGCCGCACTGGATCTCATCGAAAATCAGCAGCAGGCCATATTCATCACAGACCTCGCGCAAGGCACGCAGGTACTCGAGAGACGCCGGACGAATACCGCCTTCACCCTGAACCGGTTCGACCAGGACCGCCGCCGTCTCGGGCGTGATCGCCGCCCGTAGCTCGTTCATATTGCCGAAGGCGACATGATCGAAGCCTTCAGGCTCCGGCCCGAAACCCTCCAGGTACTTCGGATTACCCGCTGCGGAGAGCGTGGTCATGGTCCGGCCGTGAAAGGCGCTGCTGCAGGTGATCACCCGGGTGCGCTCGGGATGCCCCTTGGCGTGATGATACTTGCGCGCCAGTTTCAGGGCACCCTCCACGGCTTCCGCACCTGAGTTTGAGAAGAAAACCCGGTCCGCGAAGCTGTTGGCCACCAGCCGTTCGGCCAGGCGCGCGCCATCGGGGATCTGATAAAGGTTCGAAACATGCCACAGCTTGGCGCCCTGTTTAGTCAGCGCCTCGACCAGATGCGGGTGGCTGTGACCCAATGAGTTTACTGCGATCCCTGCGGCAAAATCCAGGAATCGTCGCTCGTCGGCCGTGTACAGGTAAGGGCCCTCACCTCTCTCGAAGGCGAGGTCAGCGCGGGCGTAGGTCGGCATAAGTGCTTGGCTCACGAGATCCTCCTTCTGGCTACACGTCGACCAAAAAAAAATGCCCGGGAAAGCCGAAGCCACCCCGGATATCTCGTGAATATTCGCTGAAACCCCGGCGCTGTCAACCGGACGCTCTGCAATCCAGCCATAAGCCGGATGGCAGGGGCCTTGGGTCAAGCTGAAGAAAGGTTCAGTAAACCCGTGTGAGTTTGTAACCCTTGGACTGAAGCAGGTTCAGCACGCCCAGCTCGCCGGGCAGATGCAAGGCGCCGATCGCGACAAAAGCTCCGCCCTCCTGCAGATGCGCCTGCATACGATCAACCATGTTAATATTACGCTGGTCCAGGAAGACCTCCTGGAAGGACTCCCAGGCTTCGCTGTCAGCGGCATCCATGCTTTCGATCGCAAGATCGAAGATGCCATCAATATCGCGCGCCAAGTAGAGTTGCAAAAGGGTTTCGAAACCGACTTCGACTTCATCGAGCTGCCGTAATACCGAGTCCAGGTAAGCAACCTGCTCGTCATCAGACGACCCTTCAAAAAGCGCCAGCTGTTCCTCGATTGTCTCAAGCCCGTAGACCGGCAATCCGAAGTCCCGCGCCCGAGTCTGCATCGCATTGTCCAACACCTTCTTGCCGGACTTCTTCCGCGCAGCCTCGGAAGGCGGCACGGAGAACATAGTATAGAGAGCCCAGGGCTTGAAGCGATGGAGAACATGCTCTTCGAAGCCGTAGAGCTCCGCGGCTTTGCCTAAACGCCGAAGCTGGTCGCCGTTCAGGTACTGGCTCACGGATTGCCCGTCCTCCAGCATCACGAGCTCTCGAAAAAGAGCTGCGTCGCTGCCTCTCTGCTTGATTTCGAACAGGGCGACACGGGCGTAACCGAAGGCTTTTCTGACCTCCATGGGCAGATTCAGAATCCGGCGGTCCGTGACGTGAACCGTGCCAAAGACATAGTTTGGAGCCACATCGTTCGACGGGTCTTCGATTTTCCACAGAACGCCTTGCCCGAATGGCCGGTCGACCGCTCTGGCCAGAACCGCATCCGACCAGAAAACCACAAAAAGAAGCAAAAGCGGGACATAGAGCCTGCGCAGGGCTCCTGGTGCCGCTGCCGCATGGCATGAGGACAGTCCCAAAAATCTCGCTAAAAACATAAGCCTGTGCACCCTACCGCTTCTTTACGCATTTCGACCCGCGCCCAGCTTCAACCCAAAAGTGTAGAGATTCGATTAAATCTTGGATTTAAGGTATTAAGAGGGCTGCCGGCGGACTAAGACTTAATCCGGTATCCCACAGCGAAGAGACGCCAGGTTATCACTGCCAGAAGCAGGGTTAGTCCAACAATCATGCCGGCACCCAGCCAAAGCGGTGCATCGCTATGGCCGGTCACGGCAGCCCTGAAGCCGTTTATGGCGTGGAACATGGGATTGCCCAGCAGCAGCCATTCAAACCCACCCGGCACACGTTCAAGAGAGAAGAACGTGCCTGAGAGCAACCCCAAGGGCATGACGAGAAAGGTCTCGGCGGCGCTGAAATGATCCCAGCGTTCAGACCAGATTCCGACGATCATGCCGACCATGGCAAAAAGCAATGTCCCGCCGAGCGCAAACGCGATCGCCATGAGCGGATTCACAAAGGGGAGATCGATAAAAATCGCAAAAATCAGCAGCAATATGCCGCCGGTCAGCAGCCCGTTGGTCGCAGCTCCCAGCCCATAAGCGACGACAATCTCAAGAGGCGTCAGGGGCGCCATCAATACATCCTGGATGACCCCGTCCTGCTTGTCGTGAATAATCATCACGGCTGCGGAATCAAAGGCGACCTGCGCCAGGGTAAACATGACGATTCCGGGCACAACGAACTGCGCAAGAGTCAAATCAGGCGACATCGCCCTGCCGCCATCCAGCGCGAGCACAAAAACCAGAACAAAGATACAACTGGAGGCGACCGGGCCGGCGATCGATTCCAAGCCGTAACGAAGGAATCGGAGCACGGCCTTGCGGGAGTAAAGCACCCAGAGACCACGCCAGTTGACTGCCCCGTAGTGGCGGGCGGCTCTTGGTTTTCGAGTTTCTCTTGCCGCGCCCAAGCTCATATTTTGTCTGCTTTCGACGCAGCATCATCGCGTCGAGAGGGAAGCCGCACACTGCGTGTCACGGCTGCATCATGCCTTAAGCCGATAGCCGGTCGCAATCATGCGGTGGGCTGTGAACCCGAGGATGACGTTGACGATAAGGACCAGAAAGAACCCCACGGTCAGCGAAGAGTCCGCGTGTCCGATGAAGCCGTAGCGGAAGCCGTCGATCATGTAGAAGAAGGGGTTAAAATCCGCGATAAAACGCCAGTTTTCCGGCAAGCGCTCAATTGAATAGAAGGTTCCTGAGAGAAAGGAAAAGGGTGTGATGATGAAGTTGGTCACCGCAGCGATATGGTCGAATTTCTCTGCCCAGATTCCGCCGATCATGCCCAGCAGCGCCAGCATCAGCGACGCATTCACCGCGTGCCAGATGATAAAGCCTGCATTGTGAACCGAGAGCGGTACGAAGACCGACATGCCCAGTGCCACAACAAATCCCACCATGACCCCACGCGTCACACCCCCGCCGGCAACCCCGATCACCAGCTCTGCCGGAGACAGCGGCGGCATGAGTAAATCGACGATGTTGCCCTGCACCTTGGCGATCAGGATAGAGGAAGAGGTATTCGCGAAGGCGTTTTGGACCATGGACATCATGATCAGGCCCGGCCCCAGAAAAAGGATGTAATCGACGCCGCCGACCTGCCGCCCACCGCCACCCAATGCCAGGGCAAAGACAGCAAGGAACAGCAGGGTGGTTACCATCGGCGCCATAAGCGTCTGGGAAAAAACGTTCATGAAGCGGCGGACCTCTTTGACATAAAGTGTCCAGAGTCCGCGTCCATTGATCACACCCATCTTGCGGGGCGACAAGGGCTTGGTCGTCGGAGAAGATTGCATAGCGGATCAAATAGTCTCCCGAGCCGTGGCTTGCAAGAAATCCGTTGCTTTTTCGATGTCATGAATGCGAACGCGACGTGGCGGCAGCCCGCAGAAACGCGAAGCGCCGTCTCAGCGAATGGCTTCGCTCGGCTTGACTTAGCTGACGCGGGCGAGCTTTGGTGAAAACGCTGCGGAACGCGGCAATACAATGCGCACTGTGGTCCCCTTGCCCGCATGGCTCTCGATGGAGAGCGCGCCGCGATGCAGCTCAATCAGGCTCTTGGCGATTGGAAGGCCAAGCCCGGTTCCTTCGTAGCGACGTTCCAGCCGATCGTCGGCCTGTGCGAAGGGCTTCAGCACGCGGTCCACGTCTTCGGGCGCAATGCCGATGCCCGTATCCGACACGACGACGCAGATGTCGGTATCCTCGTCGATGATCTCAATATCGACGGCACCGCCCTCCGGTGTAAATTTCAGCGCGTTGCCAATGACGTTGAGCAGGACCTGGCGCAAAGCTTGGCGATCCGCCTCGATCGCCTGAACCGGCACGGGAGGTGTGAACCTGAGCGCTACGCCTGCGCTTTGCGATTGTAACGACAAAAACACAACGGCCTCCTGTGTCACGGCCGCAACATCGACCTCCTCATACCGCAGGGTTTTCTGGCCGGCCTCAATCTGGGCCATCTCGAGAATACCGTTTACGATGTTGAGCAGATGCGTGCCCGCGCCGTTGATCGTTTCCAGATAGTCTTTGGCTGTTTCAGGCGGAACCTCGATACTATTCAGGAGTTGCGAAAAACCAATGATGGCATTTAACGGCGTTCTCAGTTCATGACTGGTGGCGGCCAGAAATGCGGTGGTGGCCCGGGACGCCGATTTCGCCTCCTCCATCGCATCCCGGAGCCGTATCAAAGCCGTTTCCCTGACAGTGACATCCGAACCGACGCCGTGCCATCTGCCGTCTTCCCGCTTACGCCCGGAGAGCGAGATCCAGCGATCCTGACCTTCGAGGTCGACCGTACGGACGATTAGATTGCGGAAACTCTCATGGGTCAAAAACGCATCCCGGAGCTGCGGCCAGCCTTCACTGGTTCCATCCAGCGGAAGTTCAATCAGGCTGGAACTTGCCAGCGCACCGGGTTTGTAACCGAAGAGGTGTTCCATACGTTCGGGTGGAGCCATCAGACACTTGTCACTGTCCGTTTCCCAGAGCCAATCCGATGCCTGTTCCTCATAGGTATTGAGCACCAAAGCGATCGTCTCGGCCTGACGCGCCTGGGCCTGACGTGCCAGCACGTTACGGGCGAAGCTGTGATAGGCCTGGGCGAGAAAAGCACTCATGGAGCCTGCATAGAGAATGCAGAGAATGGCCAGGGTTCCGAACCCATCGCCTTCCAAGGTGGCAAACCTGAGCAATGCCGGGACCAAGATGGCGCTGGTGTAGACCAAAGCCGCGGAGGGGACGGACGCCAAGGTCGCCGTTCCGCCCGCCGCCATACCCAGCCCTAACGCCATCAGGACAAAACGGGCATTGGTATCGACGCTCGCAAAGAACACCGAGAGTGCAATGCCCCAGGTCAAGCCCAGAATACCTGCCTGATAGGTGATCCGGCGCAGGGTCGCCTTGGAAACTGCAGCTGGCAAAGGACGATGACGGTTTCGCAGCCAAACCCGGAGGCTGAACATGGCCAGGGTTCCCACCACGGCAGCCCAGGTGACGAGAATCCAATGGGGAACCTGTGACCAGATGCAGGCCACCAGAAAGGCGGCATTCGACAGAACCAACGCCATGGTAAAACCGGATTGCCGCACAATCACGGCAACCTGATCCGGCCTGAGCGCCGCGAAATCCGGGTGGTCCCGGTCAAGGAACGGACTGGCAACCGCGGCAAGCGTGGAAAGCGGCAAGGCCGGACTTGAACCCTTTGATCTGCGCGTAATCACGAAGAATCTAAGTCCGATCCAGGCCGCTGCGATCAGAGCCAGCAGCGACCCCAGCGATAGTGCAAGGTGGCTGCCGATGGACTGCGCCTCCGGGGCCTTTATCAGATCCTTCTCAAGCACGAGTGTCCCCAACAGCTTATCACCCGATCGGAGGGGAAGCGTCAGAGAGAGCGTATCGTTCGAAGCCCCGGCCGGCTTCTTGCCCACAGGAACGCTATAGATCACTCCCGAACGCCTGTCCGATACCGAAAGATAGGAAAGATCATGGTTAGCGAGAATTTCGTTCAGTTCGACTTGAAGACCTGCCGCTTTGTCCTGACGCAACTGAAACTCCGCCGAATGCGCAGCTTCGCGCGCGACCAGCGATAATTCAGTCCGTATGAGACGCCGCTGTTCACTGTCGGCGCTGTCAATGAAAAAGCCGAAGAGCAACATCAACACGACAAGTGCGGCTGCGAAGAACGCATAAACCTGGGCGTCTACCAATTTCTTGTCGATTGTCGTCATATTTCGTACGTCTTGGAGAATAGCGCCCCTGTTTGATTTCGTCTTTTCTGTGCTAAGAGTGTATTCAAACCAATATCATTGAAATATACGGTCTACTACGTAGACCCACTCAAAGTAGAACTCACCTCGGCTTGCGTTTACCCTTGAATAGAACCTCATAAAGAGACGACGGGATCTTTGGGAGTCAGAATGCATGCATACAGTTTAAATATGTTTACGAATTACCTCGTGGCCGCCGCTATTCAAACGGCAGTGGCATGATAAGTAACCCGAAGACGCACTCTCGGCGAATGCAGGCGGTTCTCGCGGGAATCTAACGGCTTAGGTTGTGAATTGATAAGTTGCGACGGCCTTGACGACGAAACTATGATTTATGGCAAGGCGTTAGGAGCGGAGCGATGGCGCATAACTCCGCTGGGCATCACGACCGAAAACGCTACGCTGTCCAAAACTCATAATCCTGTCGCCCTCCAAGGCCTTGGTATGTCAGGTATTAGGGGCGTCGAGATCGCGCACCAGGCTGACAGGACGGCTTTCGCACTCGCTCCTGCCTAAAACATGGCAAAGTACGATCTAGGCTATCACAATCTATGAGTCCTCGATCCATGCCTGAAGAATATGAATCGGATAGCACGCAGCAACAGGGCCAGCGCCGCAGAAAAGGCCCAAAAAAAGCGACGGCACGTTACCTGGAAAATGCTGCGCTCTATCACCTGGAGCGTTACGCGACCTCACGGTCACATTTGGCGCGTCTGCTGATGATGAGAGTTGAACGTTCTGCTCGTGCGCACGGCACGGACCGGGAGGAGGGTGCAAAGCAGATTGACGCGATTCTGGACAAGCTGGTGCGCAACGGCCTGCTCGACGATCGGGGATATGCCGAGACGCGGGCGCGCAGTCTGCATCGGCGCGGTACCTCGGCGCGCGGCATTCGCGCCGATTTGGCCGCAAAGGGTGTCGCGGCAGATCTCATCGAATCCGCTCTCACCGGCCTTAGAGAGCAGAGCGCGGACCCGGAGGTCACCGCCGCCATTGTCTACGCAAGAAAGCGGCGGCTCGGTCCCTATCGGGTTGAAGCACAGCGCGCGGAGAAACGTGACAGAGACATGGCAGCGCTCGGCCGAAAGGGGTTCAGCTATGACTTGGTGCGTCGGATCATCGATGCAGAGAATCCCGAGGCCGTCGAGACCATGCGCGATCAGACTGGGGATTGGTCTTAAACGGCAGGAAGATACCATGGCAGGCAAAACGACGCTTCGCGGCATTGCGGCCGCCCTCGTCTTTCTCTTTGTAAGCCCACCGCCTGTTCAGACCGCAGGTCCGGTCGGTGGTTACGAATCCGACGACACCTCAGACGGGAACAGCGAACTGGCGAAGGCCATCAAGCTGATCGAGCTGGGCAGCTATGCCTCGGCGATCCCCCTGCTGGAAAAGGCGATTGCGGTAAACCCGCGCAATCCCGATGCCTTTAGTCTCATGGGCTTCAGCCGCCGTAAGCTGGGAGAACGGGATAGCGCGCTGCAATACTACCTCAAAGCGCTGGAACTCGAACCGCAACACCTTGGAGCCAACGAATATCTTGGCGAGCTCTATCTGGAAACGTCGGATCTGGCGCGCGCCCAAGAGCGGCTGCAGGTTCTAAAACAGGCCTGCGGAACCAAATGCGACCAGTACCTCGAACTCAAAAAGGCGATCTCAGATTTTAGAAGTGCGAACTAGGTTGAGAATCAGGGTGCCGCCTGGGATTTGCCTCACAAGGGCTGCCGCGGACCTGCCTTGGAATACATCCGCTCGATTGAGCGGGATAGGCACTATCCGGCTGTTGCGTCAGGCTTCTTCGCAGCCCTGTTGATTTTAGCCTCTTGCGGCTTTTCCGGCAGCTCCAGGTCCGTCGCAGCCGGAATGACCCTGACCGTCAGGCCTTCTTCCCGGCCCCGAACCTCGATGCGGTGGCTGGCAAAGCTCTTCGTATCGAGGCTTGCCAGCTGAGCCACCGGATCGGAAATCACCAGTTGCGCGCCGAATTCCTTGGTCATGGTCTCAAGCCGGCTTGCGGTATTGACCGCGTCGCCGATCGCGGTCACCGAAGTTACCGAACCATACCCCATCTCGCCAACAATCACAGGTCCGACATGAATCCCGATCCCGATCCGCAACGGCGTCTTGAGATCGTTGGCCAGGGCTCGATTCAAGTCTTCAAGACGCTCTGCCATAGCGCGCGCGGCGGCCAGCGCGTTGCGACTGCCCGATTCGGGTCCGCGTTCGATACCGAACAAGGCCATGACGCCGTCACCGATGAACTTGTCGAGCCGCCCGCCGCTGGCTTCGACCGCTGCCCCCATGGCCGCGAAATAACGGTTTAGGATGAAGACGACATCATAGGGCAGCTTGTGCTCAGCCAGAGTGGTAAACCCGCGCAGATCTGCGAAAAGGATCGCAATTTCCCGCTCCTGGCCCTGCAGATAATCGGCCCCGCCCTCGGCCTGGCGGGGACTGACACTGGGCGGAAGCACCGGTGTGACCTCCAGATCGGCCTGCGGCCGTGTTTGGCATGCAAGGCGTTGATTGGGCGGTGCGCCCACCCGCTCGAGAACACGTTTTTCCTCGAGACTGGGCGGCGGCAAATCTTCTGAGCCCGTGCCGATGCGCACGCGGCAGGTCGAGCAGCGGCCACGGCCGCCACAGACCGACGCATGTCCGATCCCGGCGCCGCGGCTGGCCTCCAAAATCGTCGTGCCCTGAACCACCGCGACACGGCGCCCGTCCGGATAGGTCAGGTGGACCAGGCCGCGCAGGCGGTCCAGCATCCGTCGGACCACCCGCCCAGACAGCGAGAGAAGCAGGAGCGCCGCCAAAACGCCGAGGACGATGTTGTCGAGCAGCGCGATCTGCGCCGCCTGCGTACGGGTCGCTAACTGCACCGTGGCTTCAACTTCCTGCAGCCACGTCGGGTCCTGCGCCAGAACCGCAATCTGCTGCCCGGCGACAAAGGCCCCGACCGCGGCCAGGACAGGCACCAGCAATGCAAGCGCCGCGAGATAAGGCAAGACCCGAGGATACCAGGGCTTGAGCCTGAGCCAGAAGTGCACCCCGAGACAACCATGGACCCAAACGACCGCGATCGTAATGAGTTGCCTGATGCCGTAGTCAGGACGCAAAACGAAAAAAACCAGGAGCACACGGAAGTAGTTGCCCTCGAGATCAAAGACTTCATGGGCAAATCGCGTTCCTAGGATGTGCAAAACCAGAAGGGGCGGGATCGCGAAGCCCAGGAGCGTTTGCCAGAACTCCCAGGCTGGCATCTTCAGACGGCGACGCTGGTACAATGCCCAGAAGGCCAGGAGAACATGCAGGAGCAACGCTGTGTAAAAAAGGACGCTAACCGGAAAAAAACGCCAGAAAGCAAGGAAAACGCGACGGCCAGCCTCCATCCATTCAAGCGATACGATCCCAAGCGCATGGTTCGCATAGTGGGTAAAGACAAACGCCATCAGAAACAGGCCGCTCCAGAGGCGTAATCGACGGACCATAAAAAAAACCTGCTTCTCACGACTTTGGCTGGCAATTGCGCCAACGAGGATATATTGGGGGCTCCCGGATAGGCAAATCTGCAGTCAACACGATCTCGTTAGGCTTTGCCCTCTGACGGGCTTTAAGGTCGCGATCGCAGTGCCTTAATCGAAGTGAACCGATTTTGGGATAATACGCAGAACGAAGGTTTCAAAACCTTGAACAAAGAACAGGACGCAGAACGCATGGCGCGCCGCGAGCGGCGAAAACGGGCACGTCTGCGCGGCATCGACCGCTCCATCCCCTCGCCCTGCATCAGTGTCTGCCAGCTCGACGATGGCTCGGGTCTGTGCATCGGCTGCCTCCGAAACGTCGATGAGATCCGTGACTGGCCTGTTATGAGCGCGGAAGAGAAAAAAAGCGTCCTGGCGATGATCGAGACCCGAAGATAAAGTCTGCCGGTCAATGGGAGGCCGGTTCCTGCCGCTCCGCCAGATTTCCGTGCAAGCCATGGGGCAGGGTAATGGTGAGTGTCGTGCCTTCACCGACACGGCTGCTGATCAATAACTTGCCGCCGTGGAGCTCGATCAGACCCTTGGCGATGGAGAGGCCCAGGCCGGTTCCTTCGTAGCGCCGGGCCAACCGGTCGTCGGCCTGTGCGAATGGCTGAAAGACCCGGTCGATGTGGCGTTGCGAAATGCCAATCCCCGTATCGGCCACGGTTATCTCGACGCTGTCGTCAAGCGTTCGGGCCGCAACGTCGATCGACCCGCCTTCAGGGGTAAACTTCACCGCATTCCCGATGATGTTCAACAGAACCTGCCGGAGCGCCTGGCGGTCGGCGCAAACGCGAATGGGTGCGGCGTTGGGTGCCACCCGTACCGCGACCTTCGCCTTGCTGGCTTCGAAAGAGAGGAATTCGACAGATGCGCCGACAATTTCCTCCAGATCGAAGGTTTCCCGCAACAGCCTTTTGCTGCCAGCTTCGATCTGCGCCATTTCGAGGATACCGTTGACAATCTGCAGCAGGTGCTGTCCCGCGCTATTGATCGTCTGGATGTAGTCCTTGACCTTCTCCGGCTTGAGTTGACCGATTGTCAGCATCTGCGAAAAGCCGATGATTGCATTCAGGGGCGTTCGCAGTTCATGGCTTGTGGTCGCAAGAAACGCAGAGGTTACACGCGATGCCGCTTCAGCAGCCTCGGTCGCCTCACGCATCGAGGCCAAGGCCCGCTCCCGCTCCGTCACGTCCGAACCGACGCCGTGCCACTCTCCACTCGGCCGGCAGCGCCCTGATAGAGATATCCAACGCCGTCCGCCCTGGTGATCGAGTGTCTCAATGACTTCACCGCGAAAGCCTTGGCCTGCATCAAGCCTCTGCAAAAGCTTACACCAGGCGGTGCCTTCCGACTGTGCCCCGAGCGACTGTGCCCCGAGCGACTGTGCACTGAGCTCTCTGAAGGTACGGCCGGTCAAGCCGCCCGGGGTTTTTCCGAACAGCAACTCCATGCGTTTCGGCACCGAACGGAGCCGTCCCTCAGGATCCGTTTCCCACAGCCAGTCGGAAGCCTGCTCTTCATAGGTGTTCATCACCAGCGCAAGGGTTTCGGCATGGCGGGCTTCGTCCAGCCGCGCCAATACGTTACGCGCAAAGGCGTGATAGACCTGGCTCAGGAAAGCCCCCATCGCGCAGGCGAAGAGCACACAAAGGATAGCCAGCGTGATGAACCCGTCGCCCTCGAGAGTCGCAAACCGCAAAGCTCCAGGGACCAGGATCGCGCTGGTGAAGGCAATCGCAGCAGAGGGCACAGGTGCCAGTGCCGCAGTTCCGCCGGCCGCTGTACCGAGCCCGACCGCAATCAGAATGTAGCGTGCGACGGCACTGGCATCGGTGAAGAAGACGGAAAGCGCGATGCCCCACGCCAAGCCCAGAACACCTGCACGATAAGTCATCCGGCGCAAGGCCCGCTTGGACACCTTCTCAGGCAAAGGACGTTTGTGATTGCGCCACCAGGACCAGAGCGCGGCCAGGACCAGCAGATACACAAACACCGCCCAGGGAATCAGCAGAACTAAGGGGACCTCCTGCCATAGGATCGCCAGCAGAAACGAAATGTTGGCAAGATTGACCATCATCGTAAAACCGGCCTGCCGCACAACGGCTGCAACCTGATCCGGCCTCAAAGCAGCGAAATTTGCCGAATCGTGACTGCGAAAAGGACTCACGATTGCTTCCAACGGTGAGAGAGGCCGCTGTGAGTCGGAACTGGAGGAACTGCGCGCAACGACAAAGATTCTAAGACCGATCAGAACGGCCGCAAGAGCGGCAAACAAGGTCAGGAGGGACACAAAAAGATGTTCCCAGATCGAACGTGCCCCGGGCGGCGGCAAGACCGGTTTTTCCAGTCCCAGACTTCCCCGCAGCTTTCCCTCGAGGAAAACAGGAATTTCGAGCGAGATGACATCAAGTTTCAATCCGCGGCGCGGGTCGTCCAAGTCCGGGAAAAGATCGTCGGATGACCGCACGACTTCATAGGTTTTGGCAGTGTCGTTGTCGTGAAAAGATATGCGTAACAGATCATCTGCCACGGCGAGCTGTTGCAGCAGGCCGATCAGGTTCGGTGCCGGTGACGTTGTCAATTCGAACATGGCGAGCGTCGCGATTCCATTCGCGACGGCTGCCAACTCAGCCTCAGCCAACCTCTGCTGCTCGCGCTCCGAGCTGTGGATGAAGAAACCGACAAAAACCAGCAGGCTGATCAAACAGACAGCAACCGCAATGTAAGCTCTTCTCCCCTTGCGAACACTGTCCATACCCTCGCCGAACCCTGAACGGGTTACATCGCCCCCTCTTGAAGGACCCTCAGACAGCAAAGCAACCCCGGCTTTAAGTGCCGAAACGCAACTCTGTACAAACCCACGATTTCATCCCGCCGTCACAGTTCTGGAAAGGGTCACCGATTTGTTGCCGTTACTATACAAACAAAAAGTCATTTCGTTAAATGCTGTATACGAATGAAATTATACCCCCTATACGAGATGTTTTTAACCTATTTTGTCCTTACTGGTGTTTTATTGGAACTTGTCAGCGACTGCGGGAGACGATTTCAACCGAAGCAATGGCTTGAATCGCTGCAGCCAACCTCGATCATTCTCGTGGCATTCCGGCTCGCTGCCTGCGTCCCTCATCGCCAGCCGATAACGCCTCTCGCTGCTCTTCCATCAGTTCGAGACACAAACCATCTGCGGTCCCGGTGCTGCGTGCCCCCGGTGCTGCGTGCCCCCGGTCCTGCGCGCCCCCGGTCCTGCGCGCCCCCGGTCCTGCGCGAGAGGGACAGAGCCGGCGACATCAACCCGGTTCAGTTTTTAGTTGACGCAGAACCCGAACAGCAGCCACGATGTTGCTACACCAATGCTACATTGGTATGCATACGATAAAATAAGCACACGCGAATCAACGAGGTGGTGGTTAAGCGTATGGGGGAATTCTCGAGGCCAACTCAGCTCGAAGAAGCCTTGCAGTGCATGAAACAGGGCTCTTGGCGTATTCTCGCCGGTGGCACGGATTTCTATCCTGCACAGGGCGATCGACCGATCTCCGAGAGCTTGCTTGATCTCACGGCCATCCCCGAACTTCGCGGTATCACAAGAGAAAACTCCGGCTGGCGCATCGGTGGCCTGACCACCTGGACCGATGTCATTGAAGCAAGGCTTCCGGCGGCGTTCGACGGCCTTAAGGCGGCGGCCCGGGAAGTCGGCTCGATCCAGATTCAAAACTGCGGCACCCTGGCCGGGAATATCTGCAATGCATCGCCTGCCGCCGACGGTGTGCCGCCCCTCCTGACTCTGAACGCAGAGGTCGAACTCGCCTCTCCCAACGGTACCCGCCGCCTGTCCCTGGCGGACTTCATTACCGGAGTCCGGAAAACAGCCTGCCGTCCGGACGAACTGGTCAGTGCCCTGCTCATTCCCGAAGTCCTGCCCGAGAGCCGGAGTTCGTTTTTAAAACTCGGGGCCCGGCGTTATCTGGTGATCTCGATCGCCATGGTCGCCGTGATGATCACACCCGATGCACAGGGTAAGATCGCGGAGGCCCGCGTTTCAGTCGGCTCCTGTTCGCCGGTTGCGCAGCGCCTGAAAGGCCTGGAGGAAAGTCTGATCGGACGGGCAGCAAAAAGCGGCCTCTCCGAAGCTGTTACGTCCGGGCATGTCGCAGGCCTTGCTCCGATCAATGATACAAGGGGAACCGCCGATTATCGCACGGATATCGCAGCAGAGTTGGTTCGACGCGCTTTAGAGCTCGCCGTTGCGTCGATCGGTGAGGCGGGATCCGCATGAATGTCGTGCTTTCCTTTTCGCTCAATGGTGAGCCAACCCGGCTCGAAGCACCGCCCGCAGAGCGCCTGACCAAATTGCTCCGCGAGCGTCTGGGTAAAACCGGCACCAAGGTGGGTTGCGATGCGGGTGACTGCGGCGCCTGCACTGTTCTGATCGACGGTGAGCCGGTCTGCGCCTGCATGGTCGCCTCGGCCCAAGTGGAGGGCCGCGCGGTCACCACCATCGAGGGACTGGCCGCAAACGGCGCACTCTCCAGGCTGCAGCAGTCAATGCTGCATCACGGCGCGGCGCAATGCGGGATCTGCACACCCGGCATCATCGTGTCCGCTGCAGCCTTGCTGGAGAAAACCCCAAAGCCGAGCGAAGAGGACGTTAAGGACGCCCTTGGCGGCGTGCTGTGCCGCTGCACGGGCTATCGCAAGATCATCAGCGCGGTCATGGAAGCATCGGATTTTTCGACAACCCCATTGCGCAGCAATTCCGGCGCCGCCGTCGGCGCCCGTCTGAACCGGGTCGACGGTGAAGCCAAGGTTCGCGGCACGGAGATCTTTGGCGCCGATACCGGGCTTGAGGAGAGTCTACTTATCCGCGTTATTCGCTCTCCACACCACCGCGCCGCCTTCACGCTCGGTGACCTGGAGAGCTATGCCGCATCGCACCCGGGTGTGGAAGCGGTTCTAACGGCGGAGGATGTCCCGGGCCGGAATCTTTTCGGTGTTATCCCGCCCTTTGCGGACCAGCCGGTCTTTGCGGAGGGAGAAACCCGTTTCCGGGGCGAGGCTGTGGCCGCTGTCGTCGGTACGCCCGCGGCGATCGAGGCCCTCGATCTGCTGGACTTTCCGATCGAATGGCAAGTGTTACCCCACAGCCTGACACCGGACGAAGCGCTGGAAACCTCAGCACCCCAACTGCACAAGAACCGTCCGGGCAATCGTATGGCCAGCGGCCAGGTCCGTTGCGGAGATATCGACTCGGGCTTCGGCGAAGCTGCGGCCATGGTCGAGGGCAGCTTTTCGACCGGCTATATCGAGCATGCTTATATCGAACCCGAAGCAGGCATAGCCCGCAGGATTGACGATAGGCTTGAGATCGAGGTTTGTACCCAGGCGCCTTACATGAACCGCGATGAGATTGCCGCAATTCTGAACATTGCTCCGGAACAGGTACGTGTGATTCCCACGGCGGTGGGCGGCGGCTTTGGTTCCAAACTGGACCTCTCGACCCACCCTTTCCTGGCGATCGCAGCCTGGAGGCTTGGACGCCCGGTGCGGATAGTCTACACCCGCAGCGAATCCATGGCGTCGACCACAAAACGCCACCCGTCGCAGATCACCGCTAAGATCGCCGCGACCCGCGACGGCAAACTCTGCGCGATGAAATTCGACGGCATCTTCAACACCGGCGCCTATGCCTCCTGGGGTCCGACCGTGGCCAACCGCGTACCCGTCCATGCTTCCGGCCCTTACCGGATTCCGAACTATGAGGCTGTCGCACAGGGCATCCATACCAATGGACCGGTTTCCGGCGCCTTCCGGGGCTTTGGCGTACCCCAGTCAGCTGTTGCGCAGGAGAGTCTCTTCGATGAATTGGCCGACGAATTGGCCATCGACCGGCTCGAATTCCGGATCATCAACGCGCTGGAAAACGGTGTTCCTACGGTCACAGGTCAGGTCTTCGAGCAAGGCTGCGGCGCTAAAAAATGCCTGGAAGCTCTGCGCAGCCGTTGGCGGAACGCCCGCGATAAAGCGGCCGCTTTTAACGCCGATCCCAAGAATGCCGGTCGTAAGCGCGGTGTCGGTCTCTCCGGGCTCTGGTACGGCTGCGGCAATACCTCACTGCCGAATCCCTCGACCATCCAGGTCGGCTTGAAGGCGGACGGACGGCTTGTGCTTTTCAACGGCGCGGTGGACATCGGCCAGGGAGCCAATACGGTGATTGCGCAGATCTGCGCCGACGCCGTCGGGCTGCCGGTTGAGGCAATGGATTTCGTCAATGACGACACCGACCTGACGTCGGACGCCGGCAAAACCTCGGCATCGCGTCAGACCTTCATTTCCGGCAAAGCGGCTTTTCTCGCGGGTGAGAATCTCCGCGAGAAGCTTTTACGCTTCGCCAACGTCTCAAGCGATGCACGGCTTTGGCTGGACGGCGATCATCTGGTGGCAGACGATGATGATGGCAGCCATCGCATCGCGCTGTCCGGCCTTGAAAGTGACGGTGAAGGTTTCGTTGCCATGGGTGAAGGCACCTTCGACCCGCCGACCTCGCCACTGGACGAGAACGGACAGGGCGAACCCTACGCGGCCTATGGTTACGGCGCGCAGATGATGGAGCTGGAGGTCGATGAAGCTTTGGGCACGGTCAAGCTGATCAAGTTGACCGCCGTCCATGACGTCGGCCGCGCGATCAACCCGACCCTGATTGAAGGGCAGATCGAAGGCGGTTCGGCGCAAGGGATCGGCCTTGCGCTGATGGAAGAATTTATCCCCGGGCGCAGCGAGAATCTCCATGACTATCTGATTCCAACAATCGGCGACATTCCGCAGATCGAATCGGTCGTTCTGGAAGAGCCTGACCCCCACGGCCCATATGGCGCCAAAGGCCTGGGCGAGCATGTGCTTGTCGCCACTGCACCGGCGATCCTCAACGCGATCCGGGATGCGACCGGCGCAAGCATCCGGAACCTGCCGGCCACGCCGGATAAGGTCCATGCGGCGCTCCGCGCACGAGAGAAGAAACAGGTGTCAAATGGATCAGGCTGAGCAGCGCAGGGCGCAGACGAAACCCGCCACAGCGGTCGAAAAGATCCGTTGCGACGCCTGTCCGGTGATGTGCTATATCGCCGACGGTAAATCAGGCGCCTGCGACCGCTATGCCAATCACGCGGGCGTGCTGGTGCGCCTTGACCCGCTGACCATCATCGAACAGGCCAAGGACGACGGCCACAAGCTAGTGCCCTTCATGAACCGCGAAGAGGAATGGAGCGGCGACCTGGTCGGACAGAGCGGCTTTGTCACGGCTGTGGGCGCGGGCACGACCTACCCTGACTACAAACCTGCGCCCTTTATCGTTTCGAGCAAAGCCGACGATGTGGACATGGTGACCGTCGTAACCGAGGGCATCTTCAGCTATTGCGGCGTCAAGGTGAAGATCGACACCGACCGGCATCTCGGCCCGGAGCAGGCCGTGGTCCGGGCCGCGGGCGAGGCGGTCGGCCACGTCACCACCGGTGAGTACGGTTCGCAGATGCTCTCGCTCGGCGGGGTCAATCACCTGACCGGCGGGTCTAAGAAAGAGGGCCGGATCACCTGCGATACCCTCTTGAACCTCTGTAACGGCAAAGCGGTCGAGCTGACCATCGACGAGGGGTCGGACGTTGTGGTTCAGGCGGGAAAACCGCCGATCGTCAACGGCTTTCAGGAGGAGCGCATGCGGGTCGGTTGCGGCTCCGCCACCATCGGCATGTTCGCGCAGCAGTGGTTCGGTCACAGCGACGAGGTGGTGGTGGTCGATGACCACATCACGGGCGTGCTCTCGGAACATCAGGCCGGGAAAGTCCTCGGCGTCGAGCCCACCGGTATCAAGATCAAAGGCCGGCGCTCCACCCCCGGGCGCTACTTCCAGGTTGCGGAACCGGGCGCCGGTTGGGGTGGGACGGACGTTGACGACCCTCTCGCGATCCTCGGGGATTTCGATCCCAAGGTCGCCAAGGCGGGTCAGAGCCTGCTCATGGTCTCGACCACCGGGGAACAATACGCCTACTTCGAGCTGGACGAAGACCTGAAGCCGGTCGAAAAAGATCTGCCCGCCAGCCTCAAGGTTTCGGTCGAACGCATCGCCGAAAACTGCGAGCCGGCCTGTTGTTCAGTGCTCTTTATGGGCGGTGCCGGAGGGTCGCTGCGGGCCGGTGTAACCGAAAATCCGGTGCGGCTGACCCATTCGGTCAAGGACACCCTGACATATGTTTCCTGCGGCGGTGCGCCGGTCTATGTCTGGCCCGGCGGTGGCATCACGGTCATGGTGGACGTGACCCGCATGCCGGAAAACTCTTTTGGCTACGTCCCGACACCGGCCATCGTCGCCCCCATCGAATTCACCATGCGCCTCGACGACTACGAACAACTCGGCGGCTATATGGATGCAGTGGTATCCATGGAAGATGTTCTGGCGCAAAGCGGCTCGCGGCGTGTGCAGAATCCGGACGACAACCCCTGGCCGACCACGAGCAAGCTCTACCGCTGGGACCGGGATCGCGGGTCATGAGCTGGGCCAGTCCTCAATCGGCCATCCTGAGCGACGGCCGTCTGCATCTCCAGCAGGGACCGATCGATCTGATCATCGAAGCGGTTGCAGATCAGGATCAGCGCGCGCTTGCGTTCGTTGCGGCACAACGGCGGTTTCTGACCGTCTTGACCGAATTGGTCGAGGAGCTGACCGCGTTGCGCCAGCCCGTTGCAACCACTGGCGAGGGGCTCCGCGGTAAGATTGCACGCCGTATGGCCCAGGCGACGTCGCCTCTGGCAGGCCGTCACTTTATCACGCCCATGGCCGCGGTTGCCGGTGCCGTCGCAGATGAAATTCTCTGTGCCATGACGCATGGCGCGCCGCTTGAAAAGGCCTACGTCAACAACGGCGGAGATATCGCGCTGCATCTTACACCCAGGCAATCCTTCACCACCGGACTGGTCGCCGACCCGCGCAGACCGCAGCTCGACGGGCGCTTTACCGTGAACGCCGGCGAGCCTGTGCGCGGCATCGCCACCAGCGGACGTCACGGCCGCAGCCTGTCGTTCGGCATTGCCGATTCGGTCACGGTCCTTGCGTCCTCTGCGGCGGCGGCGGACGCAGCGGCAACGATGATTGCCAACGCGGTCGATCTTCCCGGACACGCCGCCATTGAACGGCAAGCCGCCTGCGAGCTGGACCCGGACAGCGATCTGGGTTCGCGCGAAGTCACCGTCGAACGGGGGTTCCTGAGCCCTCAAGAGGTCTCGAACGCCCTCGCGAATGGCCTCGCGGAAGCCCAGCGGCTGCAGGAATCCGGCCTTATCCACGCGGCAGTGCTGACGTTGGAAAACCAGATCGAGGTTTGCAACAAAACCTTCCCCCTGATCCTTGAAACCCCAAAAATTGAGAGAACGGCCCATGCCTGACGTCGAGCTGCGTAAAATGCTGGTCACGGTCGAAACCATCTACCATGAGTTCGGCCCCGCGCCCGCTCAACCGCTGCAGCGCGCTGCAGCGCTTGCGATCATCCGCAATCCCTTTGCAGGCGGCTACGTGGAAGAGATTTCCGGCTTCATGGATGATCTGAAGCCTCTGGGGCTGGACATGGCGGACCGTCTGATCGCCGCGCTGGGCGGTGACCCGGATGTGGTCGAGGGTTTCGGCAAGGGCGCGATTGTCGGCACCGGCGGCGAGCTGGAGCACGGTGCGCTCTGGCATGTGCCCGGTGGTTACTCCATGCGCGAACGTCTGGGTGATTCCAAAGCCATCGTGCCTTCGACAAAAAAGGTCGGTGGTCCCGGCACCCGCCTGGATATTCCCATCACCCATATCAATGCGTCTTATGTGCGCAGCCACTTCGATGCGATTGAGGTCGGCCTGGCCGACTCGCCGCGGCAGGACGAAATGCTGCTGGCTCTAGTGATGAGCACGGGCGCCAGGATTCACAACCGCGTCGGCGGTCTGGCGGCCGCGGATATCAAGGGAGAGGACGGATTGCGATGAGCGCGAAGATCAGAAAAATCATCACATCGGTCGAACAGACTCATAAGGAAATCGGCCGCGAAGTCTCCCCGCCCACGCGCAAGGCCGTGGCCGTGGCGATTATCGAGAATCCCTTTGCCGGCAAATACGTCGAAGACCTGGAACCGCTGATGGAGATCGGCGCTGAACTGGGCGGATTGCTTGGCGATGCCTGCGTTGCGGCGCTGGGCATCGAACCGGCAGAGGCAGAGAGCTACGGTAAGGCCGCCATGGTAGGCGAAAACGGTGAGCTTGAGCACGCAGCCGCCATTCTGCATCCGCGCCTGGGAGCGCCGCTCCGCAAGGCCGTTGAGAAAGGCGCGGCCCTCGTGCCCTCGTCAAAGAAGATGGGCGGACCCGGTCAGGTCTTGGATGTGCCGCTTGGCCACAAAGACGCAGCTTACGTCCGCAGCCACTTCGACGGCATCGAAGTGCGCGTTCCGGATGCACCGCGTGCCAACGAAATCATGGTTGCGGTTTCGGTGACGGATTCCGGCCGGCCGCACCCGAGAGTTGGCGGCCTGAAAGCGGATGAAGCCATCGGCGAGGACGGCCTGCGTTAGCGGTAAAGCATACCAAGAGCGGGATTGGATCAGAATTTGACGTTCCGAAGATCACAAACGAATAGCCATAGAGGCCGAAATACCGCATTACAGATGGCTCAATTTGGCGACAACTTTGGAACGACGAGGGGAACATGATTGTATCGGTGATTGACCGCGAAGGTAAAAGCCATGAACTGCCCGCCAAGCCGGGGCAGGTTCTCATGCGCGTCCTGCGCGATGCGGACATGGGGCTGAAGGCGGAGTGCGATGGCTGTTGCGCCTGCGCGACCTGTCACATCTATGTCGACAACGACTGGTACAGCACGCTGGACGCACCTGCGGATGAAGAACAGGACATGCTCGACGAGGCCTTTGACGTTCAGGAGAACTCGCGTCTGTCCTGCCAGATCACACTGACGGAAGAGACAGACGGGTTGAAGGTCGTGATCGCGCCTGACTGGGACTAGGGCTCAAAGGTCCGGATTCTCGGCCAGGCCGGGCGGATTGACCTGGATGGCCATTGGAGGACAAGGAAATGGAGTACGTTCGGAACACTTGGTACGTCGCGGGCTGGTCGAGCGAATTCGGCCACTCTCTCACGCGCGCAACGATCCTTGAGGAGAACGTGGTCCTTTACCGCAAAAGCGACGGCGGCATCGCGGCCCTTGAGGACCGCTGCCCGCACCGTCTGATGCCGCTTTCCAAGGGCAAGCTGAAAGACGACTGTATCCAGTGCGGTTATCACGGCATGACCTTCGACCATGACGGCAACTGCGTGCGCATCCCTGGACAGGAGACAATTCCGGCCAGCGCCTATGTCCGCGCCTATCCGACCCACGAACGCCACGGCATTGTCTGGATCTGGATGGGCGAGGCCGAGAAGGCGGACCCCAGCTCGATTTTCGATCTGCCGCAGTTCACCGATCCCAAATGGTCGATGCATCACGGCGATGCGTTGCATCTAAAATCGAACTACCTCAATGTCGCCGAGAACCTCTGCGATCCGGCCCATGTCAGTTTCGTGCACCCCACCACATTGGGCAACGCCGCCAGCGAGGAGGTGCCGGTCAGCACCGAGAAAGACGGCGATGTCATCGTCACCTCGCGCTGGATCCGCGATGCGCCGCCGATCGGCTTTTTCCAGAAGTTCGGCGGTTTCAGCGGCAACGTGGACCGCTGGCATTACTACTACCTGCACCCGCCCTGCGTGGCGGCGATCGACTTCGGCAGCGCCGATGCCGCACTCGAATTGCCGGAAGACAAGCGGGACGAAGGCGTGCGGATCTTCGCGCTGCATTTCATGACCCCGGTCAACGCCACCACCACCATCGACCGCTGGATGCACCTGCGCAATACGGCGGTGGAGGACGAGACCGCGGCAACGCAGATGGACGAGATGTTCCGGGTCGCCTTTGCCGAGGACAAAGTCATTCTGGAAGCGATCCAGGAGGAGGAACTGCGGCCCCAGAGCCGCCGCCCGATCCGGCTCGCCATCGACAAGGGACCAAATTTCTACCGGCGCATCGTCGAGAAGATGCTCGCGGCGGAAAAACAGCCTGATGTGGAGACCACAGGAGGTGCATCGCAAACGGCCGCCCAATAGGGCCGAACCGGGCTTCCGATTTGGGCATAACAAAATAACAAGAATGGACAAAACAGGAGAGAAGACATGTACAGGAAACTGGTTGGCCTGACGGCCGCGGTCGCGATGGCCGCAAACGTCATGGGAACGGCGGCCTTTGCCGCGGATACCATCAAGATCGGCGATATCAACAGCTACAAACGTCTGCCGGGCCATACGATCCCCTACAAGAACGGCGCGGTTCTGGCGGTCGAAACCATCAATGCCAAGGGCGGCGTGCTGGGCAAACAGCTGGAGATGATCTCGCGCGACGACCAGGGCAAACCCGGCGAAGCCATTAAGATCGCGGAAGAACTTTTCACCAGCGACGAAGTCGTGATGATCACCGGGTCGCTCTTCAGCCACGTCGGTCTGGCGCTGGCCTCTTATGCCGGACAAAAGAAACGGCTCTATCTCGCCGCCGAACCCCTGGCCGATGCGCTGGTCTGGGGCAAGGGCAACCGCTACACCTTCCGCCTGCGGCCCTCGACCCATATGCAGGCGAGCATGCTGGCCGAAATCGCCGCGGAAAACCCGGCGAAACGCTGGGCGACCATCGCGCCGAACTACGCCTACGGCAAGGACGCGGTCGCGGCCTTCAAAAAGGCGCTGATGGCAAAACGCCCGGACGTGGAATTCGTCACCGAGCAGTGGCCGGGCCTCTTCAAGATCGACGCAGGCGCGGAAATCCAGGCGCTTGAAGCCTCCAAACCCGATGCGATCTACAACGTGACTTTCGGCGGAGACCTGGCGAAATTCGTGCGCGAAGGCGCGCTGCGCGGGCTCTTCAAGGACCGGATGGTGCTGGGCCTTCTGACCGGTGAGCCGGAGTATCTGGACCCGCTGAAGGACGAAGCGCCCGAGGGCTGGGTGGTCACCGGCTATCCCTGGTACGCGATCGAGGAACCGGCGCATAAGGCCTTCGTCGAAGCCTATCAGGCGCGCTGGGACGACTACCCGCGGATCGGCTCCCTGGTCGGCTACAACACCATCCTGAGCATCGCCGCCGCGATCGAGAAAGCGGGCTCCACCGAGACCGAAGCCATGGTCGATGCCATGAAGGGCCTGACCCTGGATACACCATCAGGATCAATCACTTACCGGGCGATCGATCATCAATCCACCATGGGCGCCTGGGTCGGGACAACCACCGTCAAGGACGGCAAGGGCATGATGGTGGACTGGGCCTACAAGGAAGGCGCCAACTACCTGCCCTCCGACGAGGAAGTCCGGAAACTGCGCCCGGCGACGGACTGATCCGGCGCAGCCTTTTGAGCAATCCCGGCGGAGCTAAACAGGTAGTGGGAGGGCGATTCACGTCCTTGATTGCTTCAATCAAGAACGATCGCGCTCCGCTCCGCCGGGCAGGGGCTCGGTATGAGCGAAAAGCCTGCTGTTATCCCCCGGATTCTTTTCGTTATGACATACAATTGTCACAGCTCTTCGTAAGTTTCAGCTCTGCGTGAAGTAAGGGCCTCAGCCTTAGCGAGATCAGATGGATTTCTTCATCGTTCAAATTCTGACCGGCCTGTCGAACGCGGCGGCGTTGTTCCTGGTCGCCTCGGGACTCTCGATCATTTTCGGTGTCACCCGGGTGGTCAATTTTTCCCACGGCTCCTTTTACATGCTGGGCGCCTTCATCGCCTATTCGCTGATGACGGTGCTGCCGGGCTTCATCGGATTCTGGGCGAGCATTCTGCTGGCCGGCGTCGCGGTGGGAGTGATCGGCCTGATCGTCGAGTTGGGCGTGCTGCGGCCGATCTATAAGTCGCCGGAGCTCTTTCAGCTGGTGGCGACCTTCGGGGTCATTCTGGTGATCCAGGATCTCGCGCTGCTGATCTGGGGCCCGGACGATCTGATCGGCCAGCGGGCGCCGGGCTTCGAGGGCGTGGTGAAGATCGGCGACCAGCTGCTGCCGAGCTACGACCTGGTGCTGATCTTCCTCTCCTTCCTGGTCCTGGGCGGCCTCTGGTTTCTCTTCAATAAAACCCGCGTCGGGATTCTGGTGCGGGCGGCGACGCAGGACCGGGAGATGGTCGGCGCGCTGGGCGTCAACCAGTCCTGGCTCTTCAGCGGTGTCTTCTTTCTGGGCTCGGCCCTGGCGGGCATCGGCGGCGCGGCGCAGCTGCCCAAGGGCGGCGCCGACCTGCTGATGGATTTCAACATCCTGGCTCCCGTTTTCGTGGTGGTGGTGATCGGCGGCATGGGCTCCATCCCCGGCGCCTTCGTGGCCGCGCTTCTGATCTCCGAGCTCAACGTCTTCGGCGTCCAGTTCCTGCCGCAAAGCACGCTCGTCCTCATGTTCGTGGTCATGGCGGTGGTCCTGATCTTCCGGCCCTGGGGCCTCTTCGGCCGTCCGGAGATCGTCGGCAGCCACGGCAGCCAAGGCCCGCCGGAAGCGCCCCTGCGCGCCTTCTCCGGCCGGCTCTGGCTGGCGCTCGCCGCCGCCGTCATCGCGCTGACCGCCGTGCCCTTTTTCGGCGGCACCTTCCTGCAGGTGCTGCTGGCGGACGTAATCATCGCCTGCCTTTTCGCCACCAGCCTGCACTTCATCCTGGGGCTCGGCGGCCTGGTCTCCTTCGGCCATGCGGCGACCTTCGGCGGCGGGGCCTACGCGGCGGCGCTGCTGGTGCAGTTCTCGGGCGCTTCCATGGAGCTCGCCATGCTCTTCGCGCCCTTCGCCGCCGGTCTGCTGGCCCTGGTCATAGGCTGGTTCTGCGTGCGGCTGTCGGGCGTCTACTTCGCCATGCTGACCCTGGCCTTCGCGCAGGTGGTCTGGTCGGTCGCCTTCCAGTGGGGCGAGGTCACCGGCGGCGACGACGGCATTCTGGGCATCTGGCCCAGCGCCTGGGCGAGCGGCACCACGGCCTACTACTACCTGGTGCTGACGGTCGGCCTCAGCGGCATCGCCACGCTCCTGTTCATGGCCTACACCCCCTTCGGCTACGCCCTGCGCGGCGGACGGGATTCCGCCCTGCGCAGCGAGGCCATCGGCATCAACGTGCGCCTGGTCCAGTGGTCGGCCTTCATCTTCGCGGGCTTCATGTCCGGGCTGGCGGGCGCGCTCTTCGTCTTCGCCAAGGGCAGCATCTTCCCCACGGAGCTGGAGATCGCCCGCTCCTTCGACGCGCTGATCATCGTCTTCCTGGGCGGCGTGCAGTCGCTCTTCGGGCCCCTGGCCGGCGGCGTGGTCTTCACCCTGCTGCAGGACTGGCTGTCGCGCTTCGAGTATTGGCGGCTCTTCCTCGGCCTGATGATCATCGGCATCGTGATCCTGCTGCCCAACGGCCTGGTCGGGGTCGGCCAGTGGCTGCGCGGGCGCTTCGGCGGGCCATCCAACAAACTTGAAGAAGCGCAAGAGGAGGCGGGCTGATGTCTTTCCTGGAAGTCCGCGGCCTCTCAAAATCCTTCGGCGGCGTGAACGCGGTCAACGCGGTCTCGCTGGATCTGAAGGAAGGCGAACTGCTGGCGCTGATCGGTCCCAACGGGGCGGGCAAGACCACCTGCTTCAACATGCTCTACGGCCAGCTGAAGCCGGACGAAGGTTCGGTCAAGCTGAACGGACGGGAACTGATCGGGCAGACCCCGCGCAAGATCTGGCGCATGGGCGTCGGGCGCACCTTTCAAATCACCGCGACCTACGCCTCCATGACCGTCATGGAGAATGTGCAGATGGCGCTGATCTCCCACCACCGGGGCATCTTCTCGGTCTGGCCGCCCGCGTCGCGTCGCCATCGCCCGGAAGCGCGCGCCCTGCTGGAGCTGGTCGGCATGGAGAGCCAGGCGGAACGTGCCGCCTCGGTGCTGGCTTACGGCGATCTGAAGCGCCTCGAGCTGGCCATCGCCCTGGCCCACAGTCCGCAGCTTCTCTTGATGGACGAGCCCGCCGCCGGCATGGCGCCCAAAGAGCGCGTCGGGCTGATGCAGCTGACCGCCGACATCGTGAAGGAACGCAACATCGGCGTGCTTTTTACCGAGCACGACATGGACGTGGTCTTCTCCCATGCCCACCGCGTGCTGGTGCTGAACCGGGGCGAGATCCTGGCGGACGGCAGTGTCGAAGAGGTCCGCGCCAACCCGCGGGTGCAGGAGGTTTACCTGGGCGGCGGCTCGACCTTTGGCGAGCAGGGGGCTGGAAGTGAGGAGGGTGTTGATAAAGAGGGAATGGCCGATGCTTGAGCTGGAGCGGATCAACACCTTCTACGGGCGCGCCCACATTCTGCACGATCTTTCCCTGTCCGTGTCGGACGGCGAGGTCGTCGCGTTGCTGGGCCGCAACGGCGCGGGCAAGTCGACCACCCTGAAAAGCATCATGCGGCTGGTCGGCGCGCAGTCGGGCAGGATCACCTACGGCGGCCAGGATATCACCGCCCTGCCCGCGCACCGCATCGCCAAGCTGGGCATGGGCTACGTGCCGGAGGAACGGCGCATCTTCACGGACCTGACCATCCTGGAAAACCTGGAGGTCGGCCGCCAGCCGCCGCGCCAGGGCGCGCCGGACTGGACCCCCGAGAAGCTCTTCGAGCTCTTCCCGAACCTGGAGGAACGGCGCAACAATCTGGGCGGCGCCATGAGCGGCGGCGAACAGCAGATGCTCACCATCGCCCGCACCCTGATGGGCAATCCGAAATTCCTGCTGCTGGACGAACCCTCGGAAGGCCTGGCCCCGGTGATCGTCGAACAGGTCGCCTTCACCATCCGCGAACTGAAAAAACTCGGGCTGACCATCCTGCTGTCGGAACAGAACCTGCACTTCGCCAAACTGGTCGCCGACCGCGCGTATATTATCGAGCGCGGCGCCGTGCAGTATGATGGGACGATTGAGGAACTGGAGAGAGATGAGGCCGTGCGCAATGCGTACTTGAGTGTTTGATTAAGTTCGGCTCGCGCCGAACCGGCACCAGGAGATGCGATTTGATTAAGTTCGGCTAATGCCGAACCGGCTCCAGCCCACTCCCCCTCCCGGCCACCCATCGGAATTATCATGTGGGTGGCCGGGAGGGGGAGTGGGCTGGAGCCGAACTAAGCCATAGGCATAGATAAACAAAAAAGAGAACACCTTGAAACGAGCCGTAGCCAACGCCAACACCAAGACCCCGCCCAAGGACGCGGCGGAGGAGTCCTATCAGCTCGACGATCAGTTCGGCTTCATCCTGCGCCAGGTCTCCCAGCGCCACACGGCGATCTTCGCGGAGACCATCCCCGAGGGCCTGACGACCACCCAGTTCGCCACCATCGCCCGCCTCTACGAGCTCGGCTCCTGCTCCCAGAACCGCCTGGGCCGCCTGACCTCCATGGACGCCGCCACCATCAAAGGCGTCATCGCAAGGCTCGCCAAACGCGATCTGGCAAAAACCTGGACCGACCCGGAAGACAGCCGGCGTTTGTTGGTAGGATTGACGGATGAGGGACGGGCGCTGGCGGAACGGGCCTTTCCGAAGGCGTTTGAGATTACGGACAAGACGCTGGAGCCGCTCAGCGAGCGCGAGCGGGAAATGCTGATGGAGCTGTTGGTGAAGTTGCGGTAGGAGGCTGAGTTGGACTCGGTAGATAAGATAGAGGCAAAACGTCGAGCACTGCAGACTGCCATTAATGAGGGCTTTGCGAGCGGTGTCGCCGAGAACTTCGACATGACCGTCCTCCAGAGTGAACTCGATGAAGAGGCAGACGGCTTACGACTGCGGGCATCTGACGCACAAAAGAAGACCTGACCCCGATGAATCACGATTTGCGCGCTTAGAATAAGATTGACATAACCCCTAGGACTCTGAACGAGGGCGTACGTACGCCTCTATGGGATTTGGGCATTGCCATTCGATTCGTGGCGCGCTAACTCCATACAGATCCTTGAAGACTAGGTGCACTGTCAGCCCCTCAAGCTCATTCCAGAATTCCCTTTGTATGATGGAAGATACCTGATCCCGAGTTCTCACGATCCAGCAGGTTTCCCCGGTATCGATGACAGTTTCCCCTTCTGCGAGACCCATACGAGCCTCAATTCCGTGCTCGAAAAGCCTATCTTCAAGATCTCGTATTGTCACTTTTTTGCCATTCTTGCAGATTTTAATTGAAGTAATTATCGCCGGGCCGAGTCCGTTGTTCGCTATCCAAATGCCATCTGCAGTTTCACCTGCGTTCCAACCGACTCGTAGGAGGGGCTTGACAGTCAGTATATTGTGTTGGCGAATCTTGATCGCTTGATAGACCGTAAGCCCCAGCGCCATCACCGAGATAAGCACGGTCGCAACCTCAAAGATTTCCATACTTCGAGGCCTTAATTATGAAAACATTAGTGTTCCCAACATCGTTCATGGAACCGCCCTTTCACAGCTTTTTAGAGATACACCGGAATGAGTCACTTTTTGCACAGTCACGCGCTGACCTTATCATCAATAGTGTCATATCGGGGAGAGCACTGAAGTCCGAACTTTCTAAGTTCTACTGCGCTGACTCGTCGTCATCCACGAGGGAAAGGCTCCTGAAGGTGGACATATCGTCCTTTATGTCCGCCTTGTAGCAGAACGTGGCGGCAGCAGGAATCCTCTCTGCCAAGAGAGCAAACATGGTTGATAAAAAGCAAGAAATGATCAGGGCCATCCCATTAGACCTGACACCATTTCACTTGATGCGCATGGCGCATTCCTGGCGGCAGACGTCAAGCAATCTGCTGAGCGCTGGGACACAGTTAAGGCCGATTGATCAACACCGCCCAATTCACGCCTCGGGGCTGTGCTATATAAAAAGTGACTGACGCTCCTCGGTGCCGCTTTTCTCATTGCTTAGGATTCCGGACGCCATCTGCCGTTCTCGTCGAAGTTAAAGCACCTATCAAAGCCAAAAACGTTCCATAGGAAATTCATCTGGTCGACAACAACTGATTCATAATTGTTATCTTCATAATAGTCTGAGATGACGGTTGGTGGTAGGTGCAGCTCTTCACGGTCGTATGGCGGTGGCGAGTCGAACATATGCATGTGCCTGGTGCTGAGGCCTATTTGCAAACCGTTTGTTCCGAAAAAGGATATTTGCAGTTGAATTGGTGGCGATACATCGATCGCTTGCATCCCGCCCATATACAATGAAAGCGAGGAGATAATTCTTTCGGGGAGAGAACGCGAAGCGAATGTGCGCGGTCGAACGTCACTTGTAAACACACTTGCGCTTGTGGCTTCAACACTTCCGTCCCGAAATACTTGGGTGTATCCGCGACACGGTTGACCGCTTCGATACACTACAAACCCATCAAGGTTTACCCGCCCAGAGTGTCCATCTGTTCCGATGGGACTAAATGCATTTCTGTTTTCGCGAAGCAGAGAAACATCGATGCGGCGGTTAGCCCCAAAATCTGGCAGCGGTATCATATGAACCACGATCCCGCCTTCTTCAATGGGCATGGCCAGCGGCCCGTCGTTGGCTTGAATTTTCAAGAACCGTTGCCCAACAAACGCAGTCGCGCGTTCTTCAATAGATCGCTGTTGTCCAAACAGCCGCCGCAGTTCTTCCAACGACAGCTCATATACTCCTGAAGAGTTTCGAGCATGATACCGATTGCTGCCCTTGAAAATAACGCGATGAGGCGGGTTAAAACTGCGCGGCACCTGAATAACGATCACATCTCCATCACCAACCGGCACGCGCTTAATACGCAAACCAACAATAGTTGGTTCAATGCCGGCTCGCACAATCTGCTCCAGCCGCAACAGCTCCTGTTCAACGCCGACGTTTTCGAGAGCTACTATCGCCGAAGCGGCGCCTTCTTCCTCATCCACACCAATTACCAAGTGGCCGCCAAGGCTGTTCGCAAATGAAGATATGTCCTTCAGAAGTTCCTTTTTATCGCCATCTAACTTGCCATAAGTGGCCCGTTTGAAGTCGAGATGGACTGACTCGGTCGCGCCGGCAGCTATGAGTGCTTGTATTGTCTCCTGGTTGATCTGGTCGAAGTTCATACCTAATAGCATTTGCTTTCCCTTTGACTCAGACCCGTAACTTGCAATTATTACGTATACAACTACGGAGGTAGTGTTTTGATTGGGTCAGATCTCGATCTGTGCGTCTTTGATGGAGTCCAGTTGGCTTTTGGGGTTTTGTCCTTGATGACAGCTGCACCACACAAGACCTGATCCTGACCACGTGCCGAACATTTGCTCTATCATCTGATCTCGAAAGGAAAAACCGCCCGTTATGGAACACCCTAAGTTATTCATCTCTTATAGTTGGTCCGATTCAACTCACGCACAATGGGTTTTGGAACTAGCCTCGGAGCTCAGTGAGTCGGGTGTTGAGGTGGTTCTAGATAAATGGGATCTAAAGGAGGGACACGACTCTCTAGCCTTCATGGAGAAAATGGTAACTGATCGAGAGATCAAAAAAGTCGTAATTGTGACCGATAAAACCTATGCAGAGAAAGCTGATGGAAGAGCAGGTGGCGTTGGCACTGAGACACAGATAATTTCGAAAGAAATCTACGACAATCAAGAACAAGAAAAATTCGTCGCAGTAGTAACAGAGAAAGACGATGAAGGAGAGCCATATCTACCAACATACTACAAATCTAGAATCTATATTGATTTAAGTGAGTCTGAAAAATATACAGAAAATTTTGAAACACTATTGAGATGGATCTTCGACAAGCCGTTGTATGTAAAACCTGAAATCGGTAAGATTCCTGCATTCTTGGTCGAAGAAAAGAGCATATCGCTAGGCACAACAGCAGCGCAGAAACGAGTCATCTCAGCTATCAGAGGAAACAAACCTTATTCGGCGGGCGCATTAGATGAGTATTTTCAAATATTTTCTGAAAATATTGAGAATTTTAGAATCAATGATTTCGACGGAGAGTTCGACGATGCTGTCATCGAAAATATTGAACAATTCATTCCATATCGAAACGAGGCAATTCAAGTTTTCACAGCGATTGGTCAGTACGCACCTTCGGAAGAAAACATATTGAAGCTCCACCGATTTTTGGAATCTTTGATACCTTACATGTCTCGACCTGAGCAAATAACCAGCTATAGAGATTGGGATTTTGACAATTTTAAATTTCTAGCTCATGAGCTTTTTCTATACGCGATCGCAATTTTGATCAAACTAGAACGATTTGACCAAACAAACGTTCTACTAACTCAACAATACTACTTGTCACGTGACGTTGGTCACGAAAAAAACAACATGACAAATTTTACTAAGTTTAGGAGCTATATAAAATCCCTAGAACATCGCAATAACAGGTTAGAATTGCGGCGTCTATCTGTCAGGTCTGATATATTGGAGCAAAGGTCGAGCTCATCAGGTCTGGATTTTAAGTACTTGATGCAAGCAGATTTTGTTCTTTTCATGAGAGCAGATATTGATAGAAAGGAGGTGTATAATAGCTGGTGGCCTGAAACACTTCTTTACGCACGACGACACCACGGAGCCTTCGAAATTTTTGCGCGCTCAATTTCAAAATCTTATTTCGACAAAACTAAGTGCCTCCTGAATATCTCTTCCCCCAAAGAATTATTACCTATACTTGAATCATACGAAAATAACGCTCGAGAAATTCCAAGATGGGAAATGGACTCATTTTCTCCAATTAATTTGCTGGGTTTCGAAAAACTAGCATCACTTCCATGAATTGGAATAAAAATTGAAATGAGGTTAGGTTATGATTTGTGCATCTTAATGGAGTTGAGATGGCATTTGACGTCCTAGTCGCAATATTGAGACTGCGGGCTCATGTGTGGACGACCCGGATCTGCCAAGAGTGATTATCAGTTTGCCCAACGCCACAAACTACCCGACCCGACAAGCTGCCCCGGAAGCCTTGACCACAACCCACAGGCGCTGAATACTTTTCCCGCAAAACATTTCCTAACGGAGCGCGGCAATGAAGAAAATCCTCACGGCCCTGGCATTGATCTCTGTCGGCAGTCCGGCGTTGGCGCAGCAGAGCGGCGCGGACTGCACAGCCCTCCGCGACAGCGTCTTTTCCGGCGGGCATGTGACCTCGGCGCGGGTGGTGGCGGCTGCGGAGGCGAACCCGGCCTATTGCGAAGTCCGGGCCACGGCGCTGCCCGCGATCTCTATCGAGGTGCGGCTGCCGATGCAGGGGTGGAACGGCAAATACTACCAGGCGGGCTGCGGCGGCTTTTGCGGGATTCTCGGGCGGGCCGATGCGGGCAAGAGCTGGATCAACGCCATGCGTCCCGGGCTGGAGCGGGGCTATGCCACCGCGACATCGGACAGCGGGCACCACGGACTTTCGGTGGTCGATGCCGGATGGGCCTACAACAACCCGCAGGCCGAGCGGGATTGGGGATGGCGGTCGGTCGGCGAGACGAACCGCATCGCGAACCTGATGATCGAAGCCTTCTACGGCAGCGCCTCGGAGCAGGCGATCTTTCAGGGTTGCTCCACCGGCGGGCGCATGGCCCAGGTCGCGGCGCTGCGCCATCCCGAAATGTTCGACGGCATCATCTCCGGCGCGCCGGCCATGGACTACCCGGGCCTGGTGGGGACCAAGATGTCCTGGCTGGTCCAGGCCAACACCGCGCCGGACGGCAGCCAGATCCTCGGCCCCGCCGAAGCCGCCGTGATCGGCGAGGCCGTGCTGCGCCAGTGCGATGCGGTGGACGGCGCCAAGGACGGTGTGATCGCCGATCCGCGCCAATGCGAAGTGGACTACAGCGGTATCGGGCTCTCCAATCAGCAGCTCGACGCGCTGGCAAAGTGGCGGGAAGGTCCGCGGAATGCGGCCGGCGAACAGCTCTATCCCGGCGGCATTCCCGAGGGGTCCGAGCCCTTCTGGTGGCTCTGGCTCACGGGCAATGGCGAGGGCGGCGGCAAGCTCGTTCCCGCCTTCGCGACCAACTTCGGCCGCTACATGGCCTTCGATGAAGATCCCGGCGGCAACTGGACGCCCATGGACTTCGATTTCGAAAAGGATCCGGCCCGTATGAGCCTCTCCACCGCCGCCTATAACGGCGACGACCCCGATATCTCGGCCTTTCGCGAAGCCGGCGGCAAGATGATCGTCTTCCACGGCTGGGCCGACGCGATCGTGACCCCCTACAAGACCGTGGAGTGGCACGAAAAGGCGGCGGAACTGGCCGGGGGCGAAGAGGCGCTGAAGGAAAACGTCGCCCTCTTCATGGTCCCCGGTCTGGATCACTGCGGAATCCTGCCCGGCCCGAACGGCATCAACGCCGCCGCGCTCGATCCCCTGACGCCGCTTGAAGCCTGGCTGAACGAGGGTGAGGTTCCAACCTCGATCGCAGCCGAATAAAACAGGGCGGGCCGGGCAACGCCCGCTGCGGTCGACTAGCCCTGCACCCGGCCCCGGTTTCCCCGATCAAATGCCCTTGGCATAGGACTTGATCACATAGTCGTTGCCCAGTTCCTTGACGTAGCCGGACTCCCAGTAAAAGCCGCCGGGGGCACCAAACCATTTTTCGAAGTCGGCGGCTTTCTCGAAGTAGAAGATGCCGTAGTTGGGGTCGAAGAACATGGCGTCGGCGCCGACGAAGGCGGCGAGCGCATGCCCGCCCGCCGAACCATGCAGGGAAATGAGCTTGTAGGACCAGTAGCCGGCAGAGTGCTTGCCGACGATGGCCTTGGCCAGGCGCCAGGCGAAGGCGGTGTCCACGGCGCGGTTGTTGCGGCCGGGCTTGAGGCCCGGATTGACCAGGTTCCGCGCCGGGTTGCTGATCTTCATCTGGCGCAGGATTCCGCGTTTGCGCAGGAACTCATCGGTGAAGGCGTCCTTGATACGGGCGGCCTCCGCCCAAGTCCTGGCGTTGTCGAGCGCCTTGCCGTAAGCGAGCTGGTTGAGGGCCATGGCCACGCCGGAGTAGTTGCCGCCGCTGCGCGGATTGGCCTCGGAGACCATGGCCTTCGCCGCCTCGGCGAAAGAGGTGGGGACGTCATTGGCGTGATGGGCGATCCAGTTCATGCAGAGGGATTTGCAGATGCCGTCGCTGGTCTCGGGAAGCGCCAGCATGATGTTGCCGAGGCCTTCCACCCGGTCGCCCTGGTTGAAAGCTTCGATCAGGTATCCGTTAAAAATACGCGCGGTTCCGCGCACGACTGCCGGTGTGCCGAACATGTCAGCCTCCTTTTCGTGTCTGGCCCCCGTCTTAAGTCCTGGGGTCTTAAGTCCTGGGAGGGGCGAAGTGTGGTGATGTGGTTGGGCGGTTCGCCTGAGCGGCTAAACCGATCGGATGATTGCTAAGCCGCCGATTGCTGTGCCGGCGCGGGCGGCATCTCTTCAAACCTAACCTCTTTAAGCCCGCTGGCCACGGCGAGATCGCCGGGAATGAGCGGCAGCGACCAGCCGGAGGAGATCGGCCTCATCGGCGCGCCCCATGGCGAGTGCTTCGTTGAGGAGCACTCCAGGCTCCCGGCCATTGCAGGCACGGGCCCGGCTTCTGCAGGATACCCGAAAGCCTTGCGCTGATCCGCTCCGTTACCGGGTGTCACCGGCCGCAGTTGAGCAATAAATCCAGGCATCCGACTCTCCTCGCTTTTTCGGGCCTGCCGCGACGACCGCGGCCGATGCGCCCTTGTTACCGCGACAACAATCTGCCCCCCGGCTTTATTCCGATTTTTTTTCGAGCGGTCACGATTTGAGGAAAACGCTTCAATCGCCGGGGTTGAGGAGCCCAGACAGGGAGCTCGAGATGACGCACTGGGAATCAGGCGCTTTGCCGGCGGTTTCGGAACCGCTGTGATCAAAGACGGAACGCAAAACGCTACCCGGCTTCAACGACGACCTGCCACAGAGAGCAGATCCGGTTTAGATGGAATCGCCTTCGGCGATCCGCCGTTCCGGTGAATCTGCTCTCACTATACGATTTAGAGCGGGTTCACATGTTTTAGCGAAAACACAGAGTGTTTCCGTTAAAACATGACGCGCTCTAGGATTCGGCTTGAGCGCTGGAAGCCACCACGCCGCCGAAGACCGTGACGAAACCGAGCGCGGCGGCGCCGAGGGAGAAGGCGGCGGCGAGGCCGAACATGTGCGGCCAGGAGAAGCCCGCCGCGATGCCGGCAAGCACCGCGCCGAACGCGCCGATGCCGTCCAACAGCATGAAGGCGAGTCCCAGCGTCGTCCCTTCATTGCGGCCTGTGTGATCGACCGCACCCGCAAGAACGGCGGCGCGGATGGCGTCCAGCGCGGCGACGGCGACGATCATCGCGGCGATCATGACCCAGAGCGAAGGCTGGAAAACCAGCAGCGCGGCCGCCACCGCCGCCGTGAGATTGCCGAAGACAACAACCGGCCGGCGGCCGGCGATGTCGGAGAGCTTGCCGACCCAGGGCTGCGCCAGGGCGCCGATGATCAGCATGGCCGAGAAGGCGATGCCCGCCGCCTCCGGCCCGAAGCCGTGGCGGTCCGCGAGATAGAGCGGGATCATGCTGAGCAAGGCCATCAGCGCCATGTTGTAGAGGCAGATCATCACCACCATGCGAAGACCATTGCCCCGCCGCCACATACTCAGCAGCCCGAGCATGTCCTGCCTGCTGACCGGCTTCTTCTCGACACGCGGAACCGCGCGCACGACCCAGAAGAAGCATAGACCCATGACCACGGTGGGCAGCACCGAGAGCGCCAGGGCCCCGCGCCAGTCGACGTAGGCGAGCAGGAAGCCGACGGCGAGCGGCGACAAGACCTCGGCCAGCGAGCCACCGATGGCGTGAATGCCGAGCACGTGCGCGCGGCGGTTCTTGTTGTCACGGGTGAGCACGCCCGTGGCGATCGGGTGCCAGGCCGCATCGCCCAGACCGGCGACGGCGAGCAGCAGCGCCAGACTCCAGAAACCCGGCGCCATGGCGGCCAGCAGATAGCCGATGGCGACCCACCAAAAGGTCGCGGCCAGCAGCCGGCCCCGGTTCGAGACGTGATCGGCGAGGATGCCGGCGGGAAGATAGGCGAGCGCACCGCCGATATTGCAGATGGTGAAGAGCAGGCCGACTTCGGCCGGCGAGAGCTCCATGGCGATGCCGACCGCCGGCACGATCAGCCAAAGCGAGGTCACCGGCCAGTCGTTGGCGAAATGGCCCAGCGCGAACCAGGTCAGGAAAGTGCGTTTTTTCATGGCGGTGGCACGCTCTGTTCGGAAAGGGGAGACGCTCTCTTCACACGACCCTAAACCAGAACAACCTGTCTTTCGTTCGACAGCGAGACAAATTATATCTAGAATTCGTCAGACACCTGAGGGAATTGAGCCCATAACCGAGCTGGCCCGATGACCGGACTGACCCGATGACCGAACTGAAAGACCATCCCGTGAGCGATCCCGGCGAAGCGCGCATGCCGCGCTATCTCGGGGAACTGGTGAAGTCCGTGGCCAACGAGAGTTACAGTTGGCACAGCCACGGCTGGGGACAGCTCATCTCCGCGGCCTCGGGTTCCATGTATGTCGGCACGCCGGACCTCGTCCTCCTGCTCAGCCCGGCGATGGTCCTTTGGATTCCGCCGGATGTGGAGCACTGGATGCGCTACGGGCCGGACAACGAGATGCGTTACGTCGATGTGCGCCGGGACGAAGCCGGGAAGATCGGCGCGGACTGCCGGATCATCGCCATGACGCCGCTGCTGGGCGCCCTGATGTCCGAGACGGTTCCGCGCAAGGGACGCGGCCGCGCCGACGGCCATAAGGCTGCGCTGCACGACCTGCTGCGGCACGAACTGGCCGCGGCGCCGGATGTCCCGCTCTCAATCACCCTGCCACGGGATTCCCGCATCCGCCGCTTCGCGGAGTCGGCGCTCGACGATCCCGGCGTCATCGACTCCGTCGAGACCTGGCTCGCCGATGCCCCCGCCAGCCGCAAGACGGTCGAACGCCTTTTCACCGCCGAAACCGGCATGCCGCCGTCACGCTGGCTGCGGCACGCGCGCCTTTTCCATGCCATCTCCAGGCTCTCCGCCGGCGAGAAGGTCAGTTCGGTCGCCTTCGACATGGGCTACGCCTCTTCCAGCGCCTTCAGCTACATGTTCCGCCAAAGCCTTGGGCGCAGCCCGAGCGACTTCTGCAGCTGAGTTGCAAGTGGTGTGTTGACCGGGTTCATCCCTTGTTTTCTGAACTGCGCGTCAGCTTGCAAAGGCAGAGCGGCAGGAAAAGCCAGGCGGTTACCCGGCAGTGGTGAGACGGAGAATCCGGTCACGCAGCCGCTTGACGATCGAGAGAAGATTCTGCCGGGCCGTTCCCGGAAAACCTGCCGCTGTGAAGAGTTCCGGGTAGCTGAGGTAGTAGTGCGAGGAGGTCAGGCGCTTAATCTTATGCCGCTGAAACTCGCTCATCGGCAGGGCTCTTATTGCATCCAGGGCCTCCTGCTTTGCGCCGACATCATAGAGATGCAATGCCCGACCCGGCTCCAGGCGCTCACGGGACTTGCCCGGCAGGGGCGCAAGAATCTCATCCCAGACCGCCTGTACCTTCGCGACGCTCCAAGTCCGAATATCCCAGTCGTCGGGTTTGATCTTTTCGAAGTCGAGGGGCCCGGTTACGTGAAAAGCGACCGTCGAACCGCCAAGCACAACTTGCTTCAGGGATAAGTGGTCCGCCAGCTGATGACAACAAACAGCCAGCGAATATGCCGGAAAATAGAGATAATCCTGTATTGCAAGGGTTGCTGAGCCCGGCACCAGGGAAGAGCCGAAAACCTCCAGACAACGGGTCATGTCAGACTGTTTCTTTGGCGCATCGAGGAACAGGAATTCGATCGGCTTCCCGGACCATCTGATATCTTTGATTTTGGTTCGCTGACTGGTAATGCGGTCAGCAAAGGCTGACACATTTTCCAAAAAATACTGTTCGAAACTGTCACCCTTCTTCAGCGGAAGGTCGATGACGTTACTGTCCCCCGATGCCCAACTGAAGCCATCGAAGCAATGGAGATGAGTTTGCTTGCCGCTTGCCGCCAGCCCGGCGGCAATGTGGATGCTGCTTCGGCCGAGCCAGGAGCCGACCTCTACAACATCGCCGGTGCCGCGCAGCTTGCTCGAGCCCATCCAAAAGAGGTACCGGCATTCGGCTTCCGACGTCATGCCCGGGAGGGTTGGAAGCTCTGGCAGGGAAACCTCGGCGAAATCCGACATAAGCGGTCGGGCATCAGCCTCCAGTGAATCACCCGACATGTTTTGCTCTGTCACTTCGGCGTCTTTCTACCTCGAACCTTACACACTGCCTATCGTCAGCCTAACCGTGACGAGAAGCGACGATGGATATTGATCCTTGAAATCCTTACCCGCAAGCTTCTCGTCTTACAACGTTAAAGAGATCAATCCGGCCTCTCCACAGTGGAGGCGTAACTGACCCCGCTAACCCTTTTCCCGCTGTTGGATCAGCCACACGCGCGGGGCGCAGCCGAAGCGGCGCTGGAAGGCGCGGGCCAGGGCAGTCGGGCTTTGATAGCCGGTCGCCGGGGCGACGGACTTCAGAGGCCGGCCGCGCAGGAGGAGCTGCTTTGCGAGCTCCAGGCGCAGGGCGGTCAGATAGTCGCCGGGCGACGCCCCGACGCGCTGCTTGAACGCGGCCGCGAAGTTGGAGCGGGACATGCCGGCGATCCCCGCCAAGGCCTCGATGTTCAGCTCTGCGGCCGGATCGGCGTGCATGGCGGCCAGGGATCGGGCCAGCTTGGGATCCGCCAGGCCGGACAGCAGGCCCCGCTCGACCAGGCCCGCCGCAATACAATGCCGCAGCAACATAACGATCAGCAGTTCGAGGATCAGATCGACCGCGGCCCGCTGTCCGAACGCGGGCGTGAAGGCTTCATCGAAAAGACGCTCGAGCACCGGGCCCAGGCCCGCCAGAGCATCGAGCGGCACGATCAGCGGGTCCGGCAGGCCGAGCATCAGGAATTCGGCCTCGGGGCCATTATAGCTCAGGCGGGCGCACACCAGTTCGCTGCCTAATCCGCTGCCCAATCCACCGCCCCGTTCGCTCTTCTGTTCGCTCTTCTGTTCGCTGGCCGCCTGTCCGTCGGCTTCCAGACGGTGGCCGCGGGGTTTGGAGAAGAGGATAAGGCTCGGCACCTCGATATGCCGGACCGCTTCGCCCTTGCTATGCAGGCTTAGCGGGCCACGGCGCAGCAGATGCAAATGACCCTGCGCGCCGTCATCGCCGACCTCCGAAGTTCCGCAGAGGGACCCGGAAAAGAAGACGCTGGCAGTGAGGTTGCGGCCGCTGAGCCAGGGAAAGAGATCGGGGTCTTCGGACGAACGGCGTGTTTCTTCGGACAAAATATCAAACCTGATGGCTTAACTCTGTTCCAGGGACCGGACAGCGGCCTTGCCCGCAAACCCATGCCCCTTCGAACAATCAAACGCTATGGAGGTATCCCAATGTCGCTTGTTTTCAAAGCTTTTCGTAACGCGCTCTTCTCCGTCGGCCTGGCGCTGGCGGTCGTTCCGGCCACAGCCCAGCTCGCGCAGGCCGAAACCGAGATCAATATCGTAGAGGGCTACGCCGTGCACGGCTACGACGTCGTGGCTTACTTTACCCAGGACAAGCCGGTCATCGGTGACGACCGCTTCACCGCAAGTCATGAAGGCGCGAACTATCGCTTCGCCAGCGCGGAGAACCGCGATCTCTTCGCCGCCGACCCGGCCAAGTACGCCCCTAAATACGGCGGGTACTGCGCCTTCGGCGCCGCCATGGGCCGCAAGTTCGACGGTGACCCCAACGCCTGGGCGATCGTTGACGGCGAGCTTTATCTGAACCTCAACAAGAAGGTCCAGGCCCGCTGGAAAGAGAACATCCCCGGTTTCATCAAGGGTTCTGAGAACAACTGGCCCCTGATCCGCAGCGTTGCCGACGCCTCTCTCGAAGCTTCCACGCCGGAAGGTGTGACGATCGGCGCCCAGTAAGCTCATCACTGAGTTGTCCGCCCGGAGCCATCTGCGCTCCGGGCTTTCTGGAGCAAGATCATCCGTCATGCGGTCCCGGGTGGTGCCGCAAGACGGAACCGCTGCGCGGCCGCCACAGCATAAAGATGACCCTGAATAGATAGACTCAGATCTTTTTTGTGTATTTCTAAGCGAGCTCAGATAACATCTAATGCCTTAGTTTGGACCACATACTCGGTTCACTGGACTTGGCGCAGAACAGTTGTATGACAGGAGAGCAGGGCACGTTGGCCGGTGTGAACGAAGAATCCAGAGCTCTTCGGGTGGCAGTAATTGAGGAGATTCGGGTGCTCGCCAGTGCCTCGCTGCAATCGAAATATGAGATTGATGTTCCCATTGCAGATGTTCCGGCCGAACTTATTTGCGGCTTTTGCGATGATCTCTATCATCCAAAAAGCAAAACCTTCCTGGACGCATTCACGGAAGACGAAATCAAACAATTAGCAGTGCTGTACGGACTGCTGTATCTCGTCAGCGAGACGGTGAACCGGTCACATCCTCTGAAAATAGCCGATCTCCAGAAACTGCCTGAATGGCGTGCGGTCATGTCATATGCGAAAGACTTGGAGTCCGTTCTCTAACGTAGAGAAGAGCCGGGTCTAATGGGAGGGTCCGCCCCACGGTTTTTTGGTATGCGATGATCGATGTGCCCGCATCACCAACACGAGGACATTATCTCATTCCACCCGCCTCCTAATGCTCTGCGCTTGCAGATTTCAGGTTGCAGCCGGGAAATTGAACCTAAATAGCAAACAGGTTCGTCACGTTTCGGCCTCTGCGCCGGAGATGGCCGCGCGCCGCGTGCCATGCCGGTGTTCGCACGCCCAGCTCTTAGCATCACAGTATTTCAAGGCTTTACAAGAATGAACATGACCAGAGGCAACCCCAAGGCACTCTTCAACAGCACGCAATATGGATTCTCGCAGGCCGTATCGGCGAAAGGGAGCAGAATCGTTATGACGTCCGGACAAGTGGCCTGGGACGCAGACGAAACCCTGACGGGCGCGGGCGATCTATTTGCCGAAACCTCCAAGTCACTGGAGAACGTAAAGATCGCCCTGGCCTCGCTTGACGCCCGGCTCGCGGACGTCGTTTCTCTGCGCCTTTACATCGTCGATTACAAGCTCGAGGAATCCGATCTCATCAGCCGTGCCCTCAAGGATTTTTTCCCCGAAGGAGAGGAACCTGCCGCAACTTGGATCGGGGTCAACTGCCTTGCCAACCCGGATTTCCGCATTGAAATAGAAGCAATGGCCGTTGTGCCGGAGGCGTAAAAACCCGTAACGAGAAGCGCCGTCGTGCGCTGGTGGCGCGGCGCGGGAAAGCGCTTCAGGAAAACACAGGCCTCGCATCGCTCAATCGAATTCGATCAGCACCAGGATGAAATCGACACGCTCGCCCTGAATCGAGAAAGGGAGAAAAATCTCCCAGGACTTCTTGATCCCGTCCATGGGCCCGATGTAGTTCAGGGAAAGGACTTTGGGTGTCCCGCTGGCCTCCACCTCGCTGTAGGCGCGCCAGACTTCCGAACCCGGGCCCTTGCCCTCGATCTCCGACAGCTTCTTTCCCGTATAGCTGTCCTTCACGCGGTCGTCGATGTAGGTGCCGACAAGGCGGAACCTGAAATCCCTGAAATCCTGGTCCTGGGCATCTCGTACAACCTCAACCATCAGCAGATGCGGTAGAAGCGACGGCACATCGAGGGGATCGAAGGCCGAGCGCAGGGGAAGTGCGCGCGCACCCTTGAGGCGTTTCCAGTGCTCTAGGGCCTGCCGCAGTTTATCCGGCAGGCCATCAGGATCGTACGTCTTTGGAGTGTCGCCCATGTCATCGTGCCCCGATAGCATTAGCGTCCCGCGGCCAGGGCCCTTTGAGAATCAGCATACCGCTAGAGTTGTGCAGACTACCGGCTTAGCTGTCAATTTGTAACGAGGCCGCGTCCTGATTTTTACAACGTTGATTGAGCTTAGCCGGCAAGAGCGACACACCCTGGCTCCAGCTGAGGTTCCCTGGTCCGCGACCCAACTGCAATTGCAGCGTTGCTGGGCCGATTGACGGCGGTTTCCCCGATCACGCGGAGTTGCGCAACATGTGCAAGAACGCTGACCGCAGCCAAGCTGTTGCCCAAATGATGCATTGCTTTGAAGTCTCGCTTCCTGAGCGCAGAATTTATGCCCCGGTGAAGCTGTGCAAGCGTCTTGGGCAAGTCCTTCTCGATAGAGGAAGGGCCTCGCAACATGCCGAAAACGGATGAGGACAGACAGGTGCCCAGATACTGCAAAGCCAGGAAATCATGATCTTCATACGCCTGATTGATGCTGTCCACGAGATCGGCAAAGACCATCGATTCCACCCGGACCCTTGCGGCCGGATACTTCGCTTCGGTATGTGCCTGTGCGAACCGCCATGAAACGACCATCACCTTTTCCCCTTATCTAATAGCGCGAGAGACCCGCTCCAGCTCCGGGCGCCCGCAGGCCCGCTTTGGTCAAATCCCCTTCGCGTAGGACTTTATGACGAAGTCATCGCCCAAATGCCGGACGTAGTTCGAGGCCCAGTAGAAACCGCCGGGTTCGCCGACCCAGCGCTGGAAGTCGGCCGCTTTCTCGAAATAGAAAATGCCGTAGTTGGGATCGAAGAACATGGCGTCGTCACCAACGAAGGCTGCCACGGCGTGCCCCCCCACCGGCCCATGGATGGAGATGATCTTGTAGGACCAATAGCGGCCCGAGTGATTGCCCACGATGGACTCGCCCAACCGCCGGCCGAACGCGATTTGCACCATCGGACTGTTCGCGGGGTCCCTGAACCCCGGAGGCGGCCTGAGCCCTGGAGGCGCTTTGGACGCGGCAGGCGACAGGTTCAGCGCCGGGTTGGAGATCTTCATCTGCCTCAGGATTCCGTGCCTGCGCAGGAAATCATCGGTAAACTGATCCTTGGTACGATTGTAATCAGTAGGGTTTGTACGGGTCCTCAGGGCGTCGGCGTATTTCAACTGGTTCAAGGCAATGGCCACACCGGTGAAATAGCCGCCGCTGCGCTGCTTGCCCGATCCCATGGCCCTTGCCGCCTCCGCAAAACTCTTCGGTACGTCATTGGCGTGATGGGCGACCCAGTGCATGCAAAGGGATTTGCAGACTCCCTGACTTGTTCCTGGTATTTGGCGCATGACAGTGCCGAGGCCTTCCATCCGGTCGCCCTGATCGAAAGCTTCAATCAGATACCCGCCGAAATTCCGTACCGTGCCGCGCACGATCGCTTTTGAGCCGAACATGTCCGTCTCCCTCCTCTGCCCGCCCGTCAAGGGGCAGGTGTGATGTTGTGAATGATGGGTTGCTGTTTGCGGCGATTCCGCGTACCGGTATTATGGGGACGCTTTATCTTTTCTGCAGTCGTCAGAGCCAAGAACATGGAAAGTCTCAGCCGGAACCGACGTTGCCTTGTTCCCGCCAACAGAAGAGGCACCTCTTGGTATGAGTGGCAGTGGCTGCGGGCAGGATATCTTCCGCATGCTTGCCCCCCATGGGGACGATGCCGGATACTCGCTCGTCGCCGACCTGTGCCAAACCGCCGGACGAAGCGAGATGACATCGCAGGGTGTCGCTGTCCTGTCGTATTCCACCGGACGCTTAGGAGAAATCTGTACGAGCATTCGACTGTCCTCGGTTTGGCCCCTTTGCCGCGATGACCGCGATCTGCGAGCGGGTGTTGCAGCTACAACAATCCGGTCATTGGTTTTATTCCGATTTTTTTTGACCTGCATATCCAGACGCGGAAGAAGGTCCGCCGTGCCCCCGGTAAAAACGAGCCAACCCGCCGCTCACGGCCCGATAACATCTGCGTAAGGAGGGTGGCAGCGACGCTGTTTCACACCATATCGGTGTCAGGAATTCAGAGACCACAATTGGAGTTTCCCCATGGCCTTCACCAGACGCCGCCTTTTGTCGTTTGCCGTTGCCCTGCCCGCAGCGGCCATTTTCGCCCCGCTCGCTCTCTCCCAGGCTGCCCGCGCCACGAAGCCGGCGGTCTATGCCGATGACGGGATCGCCATCGACGGCTCCGATGCCGTGGCCTATTTCACCGAAGGCCGGCCCGTCGCGGGCAAAGCCGAGCTGACCCATGACTGGATGGGCGTGACCTGGCGGTTTGCATCGGAAGAGAACCGCGCCGCTTTTGCGGCCAGTCCCGAGGCTTACGCGCCGCAATACGGCGGCTACTGCGCCTATGCCGTGAGCGAAGGCTACACCGCGTCGACCGTGCCGGAGGCCTGGAAGATCGTGGACGGTAAACTCTATCTGAACTACTCGCGCGGTGTTCAACGGCGATGGGAGCGCGATATTCCCGGCCGCATCGCCGCCGCGGACGCGAACTGGCCGTCCGTGCTGTCCTGAGCGCGCAGGGCGATCTATCGACCTTGTGCGTCCTATGACGTTCCCCAGGGCATGACGCAAAGGTGGCCGCCCAGCATTGCTGCGACATTTCACCCTCTGGCTGTTGCATCGGGTCCGGCCTACAGTCGGCTTGTTGATCTCTGGTTCGCTGGGGGATGCCCTGATGGCGGCTCTGAGACATTCTTGCGCACGGTAGGTTGGTATGAGCTCAGCACTTCTTGCGGCGGTCCGCTGTGACCATGGCGATGTCGATGCCCTCTTGAACGAGGTCGGTCAAACACTCTGCGGACAGGGAAAGCGCGTCCAGGGCGCCCTGCAGACGCGAGGCTTAGATAACGGGGGCCTCGATAACGGAGAATGTCACTGCGCGGATATGGATCTGCAGATCATCGGCTCCGACCGCAGCTACCGGATCTCGCAGTCCCTGGGGCCGCAATCCCGCGGATGCCGGTTGAATTCCGGCGCGCTGGCGGAATGCGCCGCCTATCTGGAGCAAAATCTCTCCTCCGACGTCGATCTTTTGATCCTGAACCGCTTCGGGCGGGGCGAAAGCGAAGGCAAGGGCTTCCGAGATCTGATCGGCGCGGCGATTGCGTCCGATGTGCCCGTCTTGACGGCATTGCGCCCGGCCTATGTCGAGGCCTGGGCCGCGTTCGGCGCGGAGATGGCCTGCGAACTGCCCACTGACCAGGCTGCCGTGCTCGACTGGTTTCAGGACGTTCAGGACGCACGCGCCTGCACCTGACAACACAGGTGAAGACAGCCGCAGAGGTTATGCCCCGGCGGAACCGGCGTGACAGCGGTCAGCGCAAAGTCACGCGCTCACTTTCAATATCTCCAGCGCAGTCTCCTCGGTCTTCAAGCGATAGGACCAGCGCAGTTCCCTGCCTGAGGCAAGCCTCAGGATGGCCAGGTCGGCCTTGTCCTCCGGATCTTCCTGGACTGTGAAGGATAGGATCTTCTCGCCTGTCAATTCATGCCGTGCCGCGAGGTCGGTCACAGGATACCTAAAATGATCATCGCCGAGGGCAGGGTCGAAAGGCACCTGCACGGGCTCGGGGAATTCATCGGTTTCCTCAAGTTCCCACCACTCGGGATCGTCGTTCCAGGACAGACGGCAGATGCCTTTGCCGGTTTTGACGAAGACTACGCAGAAGGCGTCGACCAGTTCCTCGCCGAGCCAGAATTCCGTTGCGACAAGGCTTTGAAGCCGCTCCCCGGCGCAGCAATCCGCGGTGGACTTGGGGTTTTCACGCCTGATTTCTTTCGCGTTCTTGACCGGAATTTCAGGCCGGAATTTCAGAAACGCCGCAATGTAGTCCAGAACCCGCAATTGTAATCACCTGACCGTCACGTCGTGGCATCCGGAACAGACAGTCAATGCCGTCCCGCACCGCGCCGTGTGGGAAAAATACCCGTTGTTCGAATGAGTCGGTGCCATCCTACTCTCGGACCGGCCGCTTGCCGAGCCTTTCCGGCAGTGGCATCGTATAACCAGGGTCTGTTGAGTTTCAGGTTGGCGTCAGGGTGAAATTGCCGAAGGCGAACTGGCGCAGGCGTGAGTCTGATCTATCTATTGAATCTGATCTGACCACAGGATTGAGACCGGGTTCACAGGCACCGGCCTCGCGCAGGCGGCGCCGTCAGGCAAAGGAAGAGAGAACAAGTCATGACAAAGTCTCCCCCATCGATCATCCGTAGCTGCGCGCTGGTGTTTTTCATGGCAGGCATGTTCTTCGTGACGGGCGCGGGCACTGCCGCCCAGGCGCAGGTGCAGGTGATCTTTCAGGAAAGTGCGCCCAAGGACCGCTTCGAGATTCGCAACAGCGGGGGCTGTGCGCTCGGCGCCATGACCTTCACCCTCGATCTGGCCGGGTCCTCGGGCGGCCTGATCTTCGACACTTCGGCCGAGGGGCCGGGGGTGGAAGTCTATCAGCCCTTCGAACTGCTTGAGGGCGCGGGGCGGGTTCTTCGGCTGCCCGTGGTGCGCGACGGCGGCCGTTCGATCGAACTGGCCATGAGCGGTCTCGCGCCGCGCGAAACCGTGTCCTTCACCATCGACGTCGACGACACTTTGGCAAGCAACCCCCTGGGCCAGACCAGGGTCGCCGGATCGGAAATCATGGGTGCGCGGGCCGCCATAGTTCTCGAAAGCGACAACGCCGCGCTGCCCCCCGTAACGGCGCGTTTCGAGAGCGATGCGATGGCCGAACTGCCGGTCTCGAATTGCGTTTCGTGAACAGCCGGCGATGCGCGGAGCAGGGCGGCCTGATCGCGGCGGAAAAATACTATCCGTTCATCCGGGATGGTAAAACGGTCAGCGCTTATGTCGACTGATACAGTAAAGAAGCCGATATCTCCCGACCCCGCTCTCGTCGCCGAAATCGACGGCCTGATCGAGAAAATCAAGGCGATCCACGAAAGGCATGGGCGAGGGATTGCCAGCAAATTCAAGCGTGCCCGCAAGGGGGGTAGCGATCTGCTCGCACTTTCGGCTCTCGGAATCGACGTTCCCGAAGATTTACGCGCGCTTTACTGGCACTGGAACGGCGTCGCCGGAACAGGACGCACAACGCACTGGGATGAAGAAGTATTTCTTAATTACAAGTGGCCTCTTGCTGCCTTTCTCACTGATTGGCTTAGAATCGCCCGTTTGGAAGGACAAGCCCATTCCGATGTCGGCTTACACATCTTTTCAAGTTGGACCAGCACACCTCTGATGCTTTATTTTCCACAGGCGTCAAAGAATGTTTCGCCGCTTGTAGCAACGGAACCTTGGGCGCAGCGGGTCTATCACGCCTTCGACGGGATCGTGCCCATGCTGCGCTCGGTGATCGCGGCGGAGGAGGCAGGGGTGATTTCCTACGCTCCGGAGCGGGTCGTCGGCGAGAATGGCAAGATCATCGTTGAAGCCAACGAAATCCAATACGATCCCGCAGCGCTCTGGGAAGCGATCGAACCGCTCAACCCACGCACGGCAGGGCAGGAATTCAACTACTGGCGCGCGCTGGCGACGGATACCCTGGAGTTCGACGGCGCGCCGCCCGACATCGCATCGGGGATCATTGAGATGAAACCCGAAGTGCAGGAAATCGTCTTTCGCGAGGTGATCGGGGAAGAGACAAAGTGGGACGACGAATTGCAGAAAAAGCTGCGCGACGAGTGATGTTCTCTCCCCTGACCCGACCCGTTGCGGACGGCGGTGTAGATAGGACAGCGTCCCGGTTTGAACGCCAGGCCAAAGCTCAAAAGCGGTAGCTGGAAAGCGGTGGGACGACATCTCAGAGCACGGCATACAGCTTTGCGCCAAATTCGCAGTCCCACCCTTAGTTAAGCCATTGAATTAGAGAGACAATTCGGCACCCTCCGGGACATCCTTTTGTTAACCGATACACACCAGGCTCTGGATCAGAGCTTTTCCCGGCGCAGGTGCAAAGATCAAGCCTTATCCCTATTGGGGGACTTGGCCATATTGGGGGGCCACGGCCCTGCGAATCTCCACGGCAGAAAACAGCGACTTCGTAAAAGAGAGGGAAGAAGAGTCTTCTTAACGAATTCCCCCTAGATTTGAAGGGATCATCATCGCACAGGCCGTCTGCACGTGGTTTTCCGTTGCTTTTTCAGCGTCTTGAAGTTTGACAGACCTTCCCCCGTTCTCGCCGTCGCGCTTACCATCACGGCGCTGGGGCTTGTGGGGGTCGGCGCGGCAGGCCTGGGCGAAACAGCTTCGGCCAACCCCGACCCGGAGCGAGCCAGTCCGGGTCAGGCTGACCCCAAAACCTCCGTGAGCAGGCGGCAGATTTCCATTGCGGAGGCGGCCTTCGTCGTCACCCTGGACAACGACCCCGACAGCAGGAAGGCCTTCAGCTATCAGTCGAACCGGGTTCCCTTCCTGCCGGGGCAGAGCTGCTACGGCTGGCGGCTTCGTCTGTCAGATGCAGGCAAAGTGGTCAGCTTCAGGGAAGTTCTGACCCTGCCCTCCGATCCGGCCTACTGGCCCGACGCGCCAAGCGAGTTCGATACGACAGCAAGGTTCACGGACCGCACCACGACGGTCACCGAACGCTATGTCGCACCGGAGGAAGGCTGGATCGGCAACGGCTGGTGCGTTCTGGAGGGCGATCCCAAAGGCGCCTACTCGGTGGAGGTCTCCATCAACGGAGTCTTCGCGCAGCGCTTCGATTTCGAGGTCGCCGATCCGCCCGCTTCGCAAGAGCCTTGAGGCTGACCGGTTCGCGGCGCACACGGACGGCCAATTGACGCCATCTCAATAGACCTCATCGCATCTGGCCGCGCTCAAAACCGATGACGATCGGGAGTTTTAGGGCTATCGGCTAACGCGGGCTACTGTTCAAAGTACTCTCTTTTCTTCTCGTAAATCCCACTGTCGTGAAGAGAGTCAAACAGCGGCACAGAGGCTTCGCCGAGTTGCTCCAGAACCTGCAAGACCTCGGTGTTAACGTTCGAGATCACATACCCTACGGACGCCTCTTTCAAAATATCTTCCGGCGTGAAGAGAATCGTGTCACCGGCATCAAAGACATCGAACACGTTTAAAATAAATCTTTCTGACGTCATCAGGCGGCGCTCATGCGCCAGAAAGAGAAACCCGAGAAGCAATTCGTCGTAATGCACACCAAGACCTTCGTCGGTCTCGCGCAAGCGCTCAAACAGGACGTCGCGCGCCTCTTCCTCAGAGGCGCTGACCGTGAGCTTGATCAGCCAGTCCTGAGGGCAATCTGTGCGTGCAATGATCCTTTCAGACCAATCACGTAGAAACCTGGGATCGACAAGGCCTGATTCCAATCCTGCGAGTAAGATGACGAACAATGATTGCATGTTGGAATTCTGGTCTAAATTCGGAACGGCCGCAGCCGGCAATCTCAATCTGGAGTAGAATCCTGAATTTTCCATTAAAAGTCATTCCGATCCGGCGCCGGCGAGGCAGCGCGTGTCTTTGAACGGCAATGAAGTTCCCAACCTCTCGAATCAAACAAGAACTTGCGCGCCGAATTATCGTTTAAACAACAAAATCAATATACTTAATGTTTAAACAATTTAATGTGTTTTAGCAATCTTTAACATTGTTTTCGTAATCTGCGTTTCCACTTAGCTAACGACTTGTTCAATCAGCGGGCACGCGAGCCTCCGGGCCTGCTCTGTCTTCTCGAAGTTGCGGAGGGATATCGGGTGAGTTTGTATGGAAACGCGGCGCTCTCAGGGAGGGAAACGACCTTTGAGCGCGACGAAATCATTGTTTCGAAAACGGATGTCACGGGAAAGCTCATCTACGGCAACCGTTTGTTCTTCAAGATGGCCGAACTCAGCGAGAAAGAGTGTATCGGACAGCAGCACAATATCGTGCGCCACCCCGAGATGCCGCGAACTCTATTCGACTTGCTTTGGGAGACGATCAAGAGCGGGAAAGAGATCTTCGCTTACGTGAACAACAGATCCAAGACCGGAAACAACTACTGGGTCTACGCCCATGTCACACCCAGTTTCGATAGAGACGGTAAAATCACCGGCTATCACTCCAACCGCCGCAAGCCCGAACGAAAGATTATCGATGAACACATCATTCCGTTGTATCGGGATCTGTTGAAAACCGAACAGGCGGCCGCGAGCCCGAAACAGGCTCTCCAGGATGGTCGCAAAGTCATTCAAGACATTCTGAACGACAGCAAAATGAGCTTTAACCAGCTCATGTTTTCCCTGGGAGGAGGATGATGGCCTGGTCAAGCAATGCTGATGAGATCAAGAGGTCCCGCGAACTTCTGGCGCGCGTTGCGGCCGGCGACTTCGAGGTGCGCCTGACCGGCATCAAGGCAAGCGGTGAGCTGGGAGAACTGCTTTACACGATCAACGATCTGATCGACCGTTGTGACGCCTACGTGCGCGAGTCGGCGGCCTGCATGAGCCACGTCAGCCAGAATATGTACTTCCGCAAGATCGAAACCACAGGGATGCAGGGCACGTTTCAGCATTCCGCGGAGCTCTGCAACGCCGCCCTCGAGGCCATGAAACACAAGGTCGAGGATTTCAGCGCAATCACGGACAATTTCGAACAGTCCATCGCCGGAGTCGTCGAGACAGTTTCGAGCGCGGCCACCGAGTTGAGCAGTTCGTCCGAATCTTTGCTCAGCGCCGCAGAAGGGACCAGCCAGCGGGCCACGACGGTCGCTGCCGCGGCTGAGGAAGCCTCGGTCAACGTGCAGACCGTGGCTTCGGCATCCAGCCAACTTTCCTCTGCCAGCGGAGAGATCGGAACGCAGGTTTCCGCCGCCTCGGCGTTGGCCAACCAGGCCGCGGAGATATCCAGAACCGCCGCCGGACAAGTCAATGCGCTCAAGGACGCCGCCGCGCAGATCACCGCGGCAGTCAATCTGATCAACGACATCGCGGCGCAAACCAATCTGCTCGCGCTCAACGCCACGATCGAAGCCGCCCGTGCCGGCGAGGCTGGAAGGGGCTTTGCCGTGGTCGCGGGAGAGGTCAAGAATTTGGCTCAGCAAACCGCCAGTGCAACTGACGAGATCGGCCGATACGTCCAGAACATCCAGGATGCGACCAACAGCACAGTCGGCTCGATTACCGACGTCTCAGCAAAGGTGACCGAGATCAACGAAGCCAATGCCTCGATCTCTTCCGCGGTCAATGAGCAAACCAAGGCAACGGTGGAAATCGCAAACAATATCGAGCAGGCCGCGGCGGGCACGACGGATATCACCGTGAATATCACCAGCGTCACCGAATCGGCTCAGGAGACAAGCCACTCGTCGAACGACGTGAATGGCGCCGCAAATGAACTCTCGAAGCAGGCGGAAATGCTGCGCAGCGAAGTCGATCAGTTCCTGATTTCCGCGCGAAAGGTCGTGTAGGCGCGTTTTCGCGTTGGTCATCGCAAAAGCGGCGCTGCCTTGGCCAACTGAAGCTATGTCTCCCTTCTGGAGTGAGAGCCCGAAACAGGGTCCGCGGGCCGTCCCGTCGCGCTGAGACGACCCGCGGTTTGCGCCCCGGACTTAGCGAGCTACCTCAGCGGATAATCTCGGCGCTCGGACGCGGTGTCGTCCGGGTTTCCGCGGGCAGCACCGGCACCGTCACCTCAGGTACGCTCCCCGTCAGGCTGTCCAGAAAGGCGACGATCGAGTCGGCCTCGGCGTCGGTCAGTTCTTCACCCAGCTGGGACTCGGCCATGATCTGGACTGCAACCTTCAGATCCCAGACCTTGCCGGAATGGAAATAAGGTGCGGTGACGGAGACGTTGCGCAGGGGCGAGGCACGGAAGACATACTCGTCGTCCACGGTCTCGGTGACGGCAAAGCGGCCCTTGTCGTCCGGCGGCAGAACCTCGGCGCCCGGCTTCTCGATCAGGCCGAAGGGGTAGTAGCCGTGACCGCCGACGTTGACGCCGCTGTGACAGGCCGCGCAGCCCTTGTCGACGAAGAGCTGGAGCCCCTCTTGCGCCTCGGCACTGAGGGCATCGTCATTGCCGTTCAGGAAAGCATCGAAGGGCGCAGGTGTGATCAACGTCGCCTCGAAAGCCTCGATCGCCTTGGCCATATTGTCGAAGGTGACCGGCGCGGCTTCTTCCGGAAAGGCGGCGGTGAACCATTCGCCATATTGCGGCATGCTGTTCAGAGTCTCGATCACGGTCTCGGGCGTGTTCGCCATCTCGACCCCGGCCTGGATCGGCCCCTTGGCCTGAGCCTTGAGATCCTCGGCACGGCCATCCCAGAACTGGGCCTCGTTCAGGACGGCATTGAGAACCGTCGGGGAATTGCGCGGGCCCTTCTGCCAGCCGTGGCCGATCGAGGTTTCGAGATTGTCGTCCCCGCCCGTGGCCAGGTTATGACAGGAGTAACAACTGAATACGCCGGACGCCGAAAGCCGGGGATCGAAGAAGAGCGCCTTGCCCAGGTCGATTTTTTCCGGGGTGATGGGGTTGTCTTTGACGCTGGGGATCGTTGAGGGCAAGGGCTCGAAATATTCCCGGGCCATATCCCGCAGGTCGTTGGCGGCTGCCATGCCGGCCAGACTTGTGGCCAGACTTGTAGAAAGGAAAAGGGTCGCTATCGGGTGTTTCATCCAATCCTCCTTTTATGAATGGAAGAAACCCTGTCATTTCAACGGGAAAAAACTTTGAGTTATATCAATTCTAAACTGTGGCATGACGCCGCAACAGTGATTTTGCTCCCCGCGCCCTTCCATTCAGCACGCGCCATGAAGAGCGAGACTCACCGGTGTTTCACGAGCCTGCAGCCAAGGAGGAGGCGACGGCCGACAAGCCTCGACGGCAGCGCCTGCCACCAAAAATGCACCCTGCAAAACGCGCCGTAGCTCTATAGTGGCCATGGCTCTATAGTGAGAACGGTGCGGCGCCTGCGCCACGCCGTCAAACCGCAAACACGCTGTCAAAAGCAGGGAAATCTGCTTAGCTTAAGAACCGCAATTCGTTTGAGGGTCCTCTGGTTTGGATACATCTCCTTCTGCAAAATCGAAAAAACGCGCGGCTGAACACTCCCAGGCCGAAGAGTCTTCAACAAAAAATTCCCAGGCAGATCTCGAACTCTGGCCCATCGGCAACTGCCAGGTCAGCGGACTTGTCGATATGCGCGGCGGTCTGGTCTGGGCTTCCGTACCGCGGGTCGACGGTGACCCGGTCTTTTGTGCCTTGCTGCGGGGCGAGGAAGCCAAGGACGACCAGGGAGTCTGGCGCCTGGAGCTGGAAAACCAGATCAGCGCGACACAACGCTACCTGCGCAACACGCCGATCCTCGTCACTCGCCTGGAAGACGAGCGCGGCGGCGCGGTCGAGATCATCGACTTTTGCCCGCGCTTCGAGAGCTCGGGCAGGATGTACCGACCGGTGGCCTATATCCGCATCGTCAAAGTGATCACGGGCGCGCCCCGGCTCTGTGTGCGTCTGGCGCCGATGAAGAACTACGGGACCGAAGCGGCGGCCCATACCAATGGCAGCAACCACATCCGCTACCTGGCCGGTGGACAGGTCCTGCGCCTGACCACCAATGCCTCGGTCGGCTATGTTCTGGAGCAACGGCCCTTTCGCGTGGAGAAAACGCTGCACTTTTTCCTCGGTCCCGACGAGCCCTTTCTGGGCAAGGTCGGACGGGAAGTCGACTCCATGCTGGAGCAAACGATTTCCTATTGGCGCGAGTGGGTCCGTGGGCTGGCCACCCCATTGGAGTGGCAGGACGCGGTGATCCGCGCCGCGATCACTTTGAAGCTCTGCCAACACGAAGAAACCGGTGCGATTGTCGCCGCCCTGACCACCTCGATCCCGGAGGCGGCAAGTTCCGAGCGGAACTGGGATTACCGCTACTGCTGGATCCGCGATGCTTACTATACCGTCCAGGCGCTGAACCGCCTGGGCGCACTCGACGTCCTGGAAAAATACCTCGGGTACCTCCGCAACCTCGTCGACGATGCGAAGGTCGGACAGATCCAGCCGCTATACTCGGTCAGCGGCAAGCGGGAGCTGGAGGAGCGCCTCGTCGAGGGGCTGCAGGGTTACCGTGGCATGGGTCCCGTGCGGGCGGGCAACGCGGCCTATACACAGGTGCAGCATGACGTCTACGGCCAGATCATTCTGCCGAACATCCAGTCCTTTTTCGACCGCCGCTTTCTGAGGATGGCCGACAGAAGCGATTTCGAGAAGCTTGAAAGCGTGGGCGAAGCCGCCTGGAACAGCCATAGCGAGCCGGACGCCGGACTATGGGAACTCAGAACCCGTTCGGCAGTTCATACTTACAGTGTGGTGATGAGTTGGGCCGCCTGCGACCGGCTCGGAAACGCCGCCGCCTTGTTGGGCCTGCACGACCGGGAGGCTGTTTGGACGGAACGTGCGCAAGCAATCAGAGCCAAGATCGAGGCGCAGGCCTGGTCGGAAAAAAGCGGTCATTATGTTGCGACCTTCGGTGGCCAAGAATTGGATGCCAGCCTGCTCCAACTTGTCGACTTGCGCTACATCAGTGCGAACAACCCCCGCTTTCTGGCAACATTGGAAGCGGTCGAAAAAAGCCTGAGACGCGGAGAACATATGTTGCGCTACGATACGGAGGATGATTTCGGACAACCGGAAACGGCCTTCAATATCTGCACCTTCTGGCTGATCGAGGCACTGCACTATGCAAACCGGAATGAGGAGGCCCGCGAGCTCTTTGAAACCATGCTGGAACACCGCACACAATCCGGTCTTCTCTCAGAAGACATGGATTTCGTAACGGGCGAACTTTGGGGGAACTTTCCCCAGACCTACTCGCTGGTCGGGATCATCAACTGCGCCGTTCTGTTATCTGAACCCTGGAGCACCGTCCGATGAGCCGGCTGATTGTCATTTCCAACCGCGTCAGCGTCCCCGACAAGAAAAAGAAGGACGGGGCGCAAGGCGGACTCGCCGTCGCTCTGGGGGCGGCACTCAAGGAACACCGCGGCATCTGGTTCGGCTGGTCCGGTAAGGAGACAGAGGTCTTCACCGGAGACCTCAACATGCAGAGGACCGACGGCATCACCACGGCCACGATCGACCTGGAACCCCAGGACATCGACGAATATTACAACGGTTACGCAAACCGGACTCTCTGGCCGCTGTTTCATTTCCGTATCGATCTGGCGGAGTACGAGCGGCAGTTCGGCAGCGGATACGAACGCGTGAACGAGCGTTTTGCGACCAGCGTCGCGCCGTTGATCGAGCCGGACGACCTGGTTTGGGTGCACGATTATCACCTGCTGCCGCTCGGTAAGATGCTGCGCGACCGGGGGATCAAGAACCGCATCGGCTTCTTTCTGCATATCCCCTGGCCACCGACCCGTCTGCTCGTCTCCTTACCGTTCCACGAGCGCCTGGTCCTGACCATGCTGGAATACGACATCATCGGGTTTCAGACCCGGGAGTGGCTGGAGTCCTTCTGTCATTACGTAGAGAAGGAACTCGGGGGCACTGTCGATGCCGATGGCGTGATCCGCTTCGAAGACCGGGTCGTGAAGGCCCAGGCCTTTCCGATCGGCATCGACTACGAAGAATTTTCCCGCGCGGCCGTCGGCGACACCGCGCGTTCGGCCTACGAGCGCCTGGTGCAAAGCGCGGAAGGCAAGAAAGTACTTATCGGCGTCGACCGCTTGGATTATTCCAAGGGCCTGCCGGACCGCTTTGAAGCCTACGACCGCTTTTTGACGCAAAACGCCGAGAGCGCGAAGGATGTGGTTCTGCTTCAGATCGCGCCGCCATCGCGTGAGGCCGTCGTAACCTATCAGGAGATCCGTGAGACCCTGGAGGGCTTGACCGGAAGCATCAACGGCGCGCACGCCGACATCGACTGGGTGCCGATCCGCTACGTAAACCGTGGCTATCCCCGTGCGGAACTCGCGGGCTTTTACCGCGCCTCCCGGATCGCGCTGGTCACGCCGCTGCGCGATGGGATGAACCTGGTCGCCAAGGAATATGTGGCCGCCCAGGATCCGGAGGATCCGGGAGTCCTGATCCTCTCCCGCTTCGCCGGAGCCGCCTTACAGCTGACCGATGCGCTGATGGTCAATCCGCACAGCGGCGATGAGGTCAGTGAAGCGATCCGCACGGCGCTTGCCATGCCGAAGGAAGAGCGGATCCGGCGCTGGCAGGGCATGATCGAGACCGTAAAGAACGAAGATGTGAAGAAATGGCAGAAAGACTTTGTCGCTGCCCTGAAGGCGCCCTGAGCCGCAAGGTCTGAAACAGGCTCCGGTCCAGATCTTACCGCTGTATCAGCTTCACAAGCAGGATAGATCGCCGCCCGAGATTCCATCTAAACCTGATCTGATCCGATCCGCGTCGAATCAGGTTGCAAAGGCCCGGAGCCAGTCGTGGACCTCGGCAACGCCCGGGAGCCGAGCTGTCGCCTTGGTCACGCGCGCGTCACCCACCAAGATACCGAGCCCCCCTTGCGCCGACGCAACTTCAAAGCCGTGTTCGTCCGTGACGTCGTCGCCAAGGAAGACGGGCGTCGATCCTTCGAAAGAGGGTTGCGTCATAAACCACGCGACGGCACGGCCCTTATCGAAGCCCTCGGGCATGAATTCGACAACCATCTTTCCGCGCTGCGACGCGAGCTGGTGGGTCTCTGTCAACCTCTCTGCGAACGCGACGACGGCGGCTTCCAGGCCGGGTGCCGCCCGATAGTGCAAAGCGAACCCCAGCCGCTTCTGCTCAATCATCAGCCCCGGGTTCTGCTCTGCAAAAGCCTCGGCAGCCGCTTGCGCCTCGGGCGGGATGGATTGCGCCAGCACCTCGATCCCGTCATGACCTGCCGCGCGCAACTCTCCCCCATGAGACCCGGCAACCGCGATCGGCAAGCGGCCCATGTGCCGGTCGATATCGGCAACCGTGCGGCCACTGACAAGGGCGACACGGCCTTCCAGCCGGTCCGACAAGCGTAACAGCAAATCCGAAAGACGATGATCCGGAAGGATCTCATTGGGGTGCCCGGCCAGCTCGACCAGCGTTCCGTCGAAGTCCAGGAAAAGCGCTGCCCTCTGAAATGCAGCCAGCGCCGGGGGAGCCGGCATAAGAGGCTTCGAGACTTCGGTCGGATCGATGGTCACGGATTCGCTTTACTTTGCCGGTTTGATGCAGCTCGAATCTGTCACAGTATCGATCGCGGGGAGAAGGTCAATGCGCGCAATCACAGCGCGACGGCCTTAGGCATCGCGCAAAACTACTCAGCATGCAAAACTTTAACATCAGAGAGTATGTCACAGTTAATTGCGCCACTCGCGGAGGTTGGTCAGACTGCGGCACTGTGGTGCGATTTCTTATGACACAGCGATCGCATAATGCCTGCACGCGTGCCTGACCTTACGGCGAAGGTCCAAAGTGGGCCCACCTTCCCACTTGCTGTGTCACACAGTGAAGGCCCTAGCTGCCCATGTCATCAGACCAGACTCCTGCGGGGACTGCATCCCAAGGGATTGAATCAGGCCCACGAAACGACTCCCCCGACCCAACAGACAGCACAGCAGACCACCGCGCCGCACCGATCAGCCCCTATCTCACGAAGAAGCTTCGGAGTTATCAGGACGCCCTCAGGGACTCCTCGCACGCGCCGAACAGCAATGGAAACCGTAAGTAAAATCAGCGGCCGACGCGAAGGATCTGGAGTGCGGGCAGCTGTTGTCCGGTAAGATCCAGATCAACGATACCGTTGACTGAATCCCTCTGAGGCGTAAACAGACGCTTGGACTCCGGTCTATGTGCTGTTCCGTCACCCGATTTTCCTATTTATTCAGCTTCCGCTCTGTCTCCCCCTCGGGAGGACAGGTCCTTCGCCTCATCCGACAAAAGCAACTGCGCGGCCTGGTCGGCTGCATCGCGGAAGGGCTGCAGGATCAGATCAGCGCCACCGGCTGCAAAACGTTCAGCATCGGGCCCGCGATGGGCGGCGATGGCCACACGCCCGGTGAAACCCGCGCTCCGCAAGGCATCGACCAGGGCGAGGCGCGCATCCTCGTGAGTCACGCCGGTCTGGTGCTCGGGAATACCGGAAACCACCCACTTCACCCCGGCAAGCGGCAGGCTCGCGACCAATTCCGGATCGGTGGCGTCGCCATAAGCGATATCCAGCCCGGCCTGTTGCCATTCACGGACCACCGCAGGATTGAAGTCGACACCAAGCACCGAACAGTCATGCTGCAAGAGACGCTCTGTGATCGCACTGCCGTAACGGCCGAGACCGAAAAGGACAATGTCATAGCGTTTTTGCACGTGATCCGACTGGCCGACCACTTCGCGGGATGTATTGCGCCGTTCGAAGGGCCCCAAAAAGGGTTCGAGCCAGGCGTAGAGATGGTGGGAATAGGTGATCATGTAGGTGGAAAGCGAGATCGTGATCAAGCCGACCAGCGTGACCAACCCGAGAGTCTGCGCGCCGATATGGCCGAGCGACACGCCGACCGCCGCGAAAATCAGGGAGAATTCACTGATCTGGGCGACCGTCAGCCCGGCCAGAAACCCGGTGCGCTTGCGGTAACCCATCGCCCCCATGATCACGAGGACGATCAGCGGATTGCCGATCAGAACGAAGAGCGAGAGAGTGAGCGCCGCGGGAATCTGCTGTCCCAGGAGCGAGAGATCGAGACTGGCGCCAAGCGCGATAAAAAAGAACAGGAGAAGGAAGTCGCGCAGTGGCGCAAGGCGCGCCGCCATGGCCTCACGAAACTGCGTCGAGGCCAGCGAGACGCCGGCAAGCAGTCCGCCCAGTTCCTTGCTGAAGCCGAGATAGTCGCCGGTCGCCGCCAACAGGGCGGCCCAGCCGATGGCGAAACACATCAGCAGCTCGGGGGCCCGGGCCAGCCGCTCGACGAGGCGGTCGGCGATAAAACGGATGAAAACGGCGACGGCCAGAAGCATGAGGAGGCCGTAACCGAAGACCAGTGCGATATCCGCAAGCGCGGAACCCTCGCTCTGCGCTCCGGCGCCGATGCCCGACATCACCAACATCGCCAGCACGACGACCAGATCCTGCACGATCAGAAAGCCGAGGGCGACACGGCCATGAAGAGAATCGATCTCGCGCTTATCGGACAGCAGCTTGACGATGATAATGGTGCTTGAGAAGGTCAATGCGACCGCAACATAGAGGCTCGTCACCATATCCAAGCCCAGCGCCAGGCCGAGCGCGAAGCCGATGATCGAGGTAAAGGCGACCTGCCCCAGACCGGTGGTCAGGGCGACCGGTCCCAGTGTCCGCACCAGTTTGACGTCAAGCTTCAGCCCGACCAGGAAGAGCAGAACCGCGATTCCCAGTTCGGCCAGCAAATTGATCTGCGCGTCTGAGCGGGCGATATCGAGGAGCGAGGGACCGGCCAGGATGCCCACGGCGATGAAGCTGACGATCAGCGGCTGCCTGAGCAGCACGCCGACCAAGCCCACGGCGGCCGCCAGGACCAGGAGTGCCGCGACTTCGTAGAAGACCGAAACAGAAACAATTTCCAGCATTAATGACCACGCCAGCGTGCCGGCGCTCCCTTTCTTTTCACTGCCGGCGGCACGCCGCCGGATTCATCACGCGGGCCGGTCATCCGAATCCGCAACCACTTCTCGACCTCGAGAACAACAAAGAGGGCGACACCCACCGCGATGATTTCCGCGCCGTGAATGAAATCCACGGGCCGGGTGTCGAAGAAGGCCGCCATAAAGGGCGCATAGGTAAAAACCAGCTGCAGGGAAACCACAGCCGCCACCGCGACAAGGACGGCGCGGGTGCCCAGGATCCCTTTCAGAGTCAAGGAAGGCGCGCGCAGATAGCGCACACTGAAAAGATAGAACACCTCCATGACCACGAGCGTGTTGACGGCATAGGTGCGCGCTTCTTCAAGGCTGGCGCCATGGCTGCGCGTCCAGGAGAAAATACCGAAAATGCCGGCGACAAAGAGGGCCGAGACGAAAAGAATGCGCCAGATGAGAAATGCAGACAGCATCGGCGCGCCGGCGGGGCGCGGCGGGCGTTTCATGACGTCGGCTTCGGTCGGCTCGAAGGCCAGCGCGATCGCCAGTCCGACGGAACTGACCATATTGACCCATAGAATCTGCAAGGGCGTGATCGGCAGGGTATAGCCGAGCAGAATGGCCATGATGATCGCGAAGGACTCGCCCCCGTTCACGGGCAGCAGGAAGACAATCGCCTTCTTGAGATTGTCGTAGACCGTGCGGCCCTCGCGCACGGCGGCGGCGATGGAGGCAAAGTTGTCGTCCGCCAGCACCATCTCGGCGGCCTCCTTCGCCGCCTCGGTGCCGTTGCCGCCCATGGCAACACCCACATCCGCGCGCTTGAGCGCCGGCGCATCGTTGACCCCGTCTCCGGTCATGGCAACGACGTGCTTGCCTGCCTGCAAGGCCTGAACCAGGCGCAATTTGTGCTCGGGACTCGTGCGCGCAAAGACATCAACTTCAAAGGCACGGCTCATCAGCTCCGCGTCAGTGAGGCCATCGAGATCGGGGCCGGTCAAAACCTCGCGCGGGTTGGCAAGCCCGAGTTGCCCGGCAATGGCCCGCGCCGTGCCGCCGTGATCGCCGGTGATCATCTTGATCCGGATGCCGGCGGCCTGACACTCGGCGACCGCGGCAATGGCTTCTTCGCGCGGCGGATCGATCAGGCCGAGAAGTCCGAGCAGGGTGAGATCGCTCTCGACATCATCAAAGGTGAGCGTCCGCTGATCCTGCGCCACCGGTTTGAAAGCCAGGGCGAGCACACGCTGCCCTTGCGCGGTCGCATGCTCGATACGCTTCAGCCAGCCGTCCCGGTCCAGAGGCCGATCGCTGAGCCGGCCACCGTCGGCGCCCCGCTGCCGGCTGCACATCTCCAGCACACGTTCGGGGGCCCCCTTCAGATAGATAAAGCCCTCACCGCTATGACCGTGATGCAGGCTGGCCATAAAGCGGTGTTCGGAATCGAAGGGAATGATGTCGGTCCGGGGAAAGGACTTGCCCTCCAAAACCGGGTCGAGACCGGCCTTCAGACCAAGGGTCAGCAAGGCCCCCTCCATGGGATCGCCCTCAACCCTCCACTGACCCCCGGTCTCACGCAGGGCCGAGTCGTTGCAGAGGACAGCGGCGCGGATCACCTCCGAGAGGAGAGCCCGATGGTCAGGCAGAATTTCATTGCCGTCCAGACTGAAGCCGCCCCGGGGTTCGTAGCCGACGCCGCCGACATCGAAAACATGCGCCGCCGTGGCGATCGAACGCACCGTCATCTCGTTACGGGTCAGCGTCCCGGTTTTATCTGAGCAGATGATGGAGACCGAGCCGAGGGTTTCGACGGCGGGCAAGCGGCGGATAATGGCGTTTCGCGCCACCATACGCTGAACGCCGATCGCCAGGGTAACCGTCAGAATTGCCGGAAGCCCCTCGGGGATGGCAGCCACGGCAAGACCGACCACCACCATGAACATCTCAACCGGCGCGAAGTCGCGCAGCGTGACCCCGAACGCGAAAACGAAAGCTGCAAGCACCAGGATCGCAAGCGTCAGCCAACGGGCGAAGATGTCCATCTGGCGCAGGAGCGGCGTCGAAAGCTGCCGGACCTCGGTCAGCAGTCCGCTGATGCGGCCGATCTCCGTATGAACGGCAGTCTCGACGACAACTCCCATGCCCTGTCCCGCCGCCACCAGCGTTCCGGCATAGGCCATGGAAGTTCGATCGCCGAGCGGCGCGTCAAGGGGCACAGGATCAAGCGACTTGTCGACCGGAATCGACTCACCGGTTAAGGCGGCCTCTTGAAGCCTCAAGCCCTTTACGTTCGTAAGCCGGATGTCCGCCGGTACCTTGTCGCCGGGCTCCAGAATGACAAGATCGCCCGGCACGAGATTCTCGGCCGGCACCGACATCCTCGGCGCGTTCCGCAGAACCGTGGCCTGCGGCGAAAGCATCTGCCGGATCGCCTGCAGAGCTCTTTCAGCCTTGCCCTCCTGCAGAAAGCCGATGGTGGCATTGACGAAGGCAACCGCGAAGATAACGGCGGTATCGATCCAGTGTCCAAGCACAGCCGTCAGAGCCGCGGCGCCCAAAAGGACGTAAATCAGGAGATTGTTGAAGTGGGCCAGGAACCGGATAACGCCGCTGCGAGCCTTCTGTGCCGGCAAACGGTTGGGACCGTATTCCGCCAGCCGCGCCAGGGCTTCACGGTCATCCAGCCCTGCGGCTTGAACAGCACGTTCCCTCATGGCCGCATCGGCCGTCATGGCGTGCCAGTGTCGTTTCTTTTCCGGCGAAGCCGCCTGTCCGGCTGACAGGCGTTTCCGTTCGAAAGCTGCCATAGCATCGCACCCTTGCGAGTTTACGATTTGAGGTCAGCTTGCCAGGCTGGAGTCTGGCCGCTTTTCGCGGAACTTGCGAAAAGCGCAGATCAGTCTCCAGCTCGCACACCGAGCCCCGGATATGTCAGCTCGATCAGTCTTTTTGTTCTGGCGATGGCTGCATCACGTGCGCATCCACAAAAGCTTCCAGATCCTTGGCCGCCACACGGAATTCGCGGCCGAATCTTGCAGCCCGCAGCTCACCGTCATGAACCCAGCTCCGAACGGTCGCTTCGCTGACCTTCAGAAGCTCGGCGATTTCATGAATGGTGAAAAACGGTCTGCTTAGCATTTCTAAGCGCCTTTGGTTTCAATCTGACATCATTGAAGATGTCTGAAGTCTGTTGAAGCAGCATTGACCTAAATCAATGCCACTAAGGGCGATTTAATGCAAGCTGGTATGATTGGATCTACATAAGGGAGTGAGCCGGCCATGGCTGAAATGATGCGCGCAGCCCTCTTCGTTGAACCTGGTAGAATTGTCCTGGACGACAAAGCCATGCCCGATGTCGGACCGGGCGATGCCCTGATCCGGATCACCACCACAACCATCTGCGGAACCGACGTCCACATTCTCAAGGGCGAGTATCCCGTCGCCAAAGGCCTGACGGTCGGCCACGAACCGGTCGGCGTGATCGAAAAGCTGGGCCGGAATGTCGAGGGCTACAGGGAAGGACAGCGGGTTATCGCGGGCGCAATCTGCCCGAGCGGATATTCCAACGCCTGCCTGGACGGTCTCTGTGCCCAGGACGGTCAGAGCGGCGCCCATGGCCTGAAGCCTCTGGGCGGCTGGCGCTTCGGCAATACGATCGACGGGTCGCAGGCCGAGTATCTGCTGGTGCCCGATGCCATGGCGAACCTGGCGCCGGTCCCCGACGGGCTGAGCGACGAAGAGGTCCTGATGTGCCCGGATATCATGTCGACCGGTTTTGCCGGGGCGGAATCCGGCAACATCAAGATCGGCGACACGGTGGCCGTCTTCGCCCAGGGACCGATCGGACTCTGCGCGACCGCCGGCGCCAAACTGCGCGGAGCCACCACGATCATCGCGGTCGAAGCGGTGCCGGAGCGCATCGAAATGGCAAAGCAAGTGGGCGCCGATATCGTCGTCGACTTCAACAAGACGGATCCGGTCGAGGAGATCCTGCGCCTCACGAAGGGGCGCGGTGTCGATGTGTCGATCGAAGCCCTGGGGCTGCAATCGACCTTTCAGCAATGCCTCCAGGTTTTGAAGCCGGGCGGCACCCTCTCCAGCCTCGGGGTCTACTCCGAGGATCTCACGATCCCTCTCTCCGGATTTCACGCCGGGCTGGGCGACCACAAGATCGTCACCTCGCTCTGCCCCGGCGGCAAGGAGCGGATGCGCCGGCTGATGAACGCGATCGCGTCCGGACGGGTCGACCTCAAGCCGATGATCACTCACCGCTACAACCTGGATCAGATCGAGGAGGCTTACCTGCTCTTCGCAAACCAGCAGGACGGCGTGCTCAAGATCGCCATCACACCCTGAGCACGCGTCCTGCAAAGAAAAAAACTGCGTCCTTTAAAGCACGAAGCAATCAGGATTGGAGCGAACGAGATGAAAAAAATCGTGATGGCGACAGATCTCTCGGCCCGCTCCGACCGGGCCCTGGACCGGGCTGTGATGCTCGCGTGCGATCACGGCGCGGAACTGACGGTCGTTCATGTGATCGACGAAGGCCTGCCGGCCTCCTTCGCCGACGCTCAGAAAGATACGGCCATGGGCATCATCCGGGAGCATATTCACAAAATTCTCCTGGACAGCGGACTGAACATTGCGATCGAAATCGTTTTCGGCCGTGCCTACGTCGATATCCTGGAGGTCTCGGAAAGGCTCGAAGCCGACTTGCTCGTGCTCGGCGTGCACAGGGAAGATGCCTTTAAGGACATGTTTCGCGGCACCACGGCCGAGCGCGTCATTCGTGCCGGCAACACCCCGATCCTTTTGGTGAAGGACCGTGTGAATGCTGCCTACGAAAAGATTGTCGTGGGCGTGGATTTTTCGGTCTATTCCCGGCGCGCCATCGAGTTCGCGGTGCAGTTCTCGCCCGACAGCGCGTTTCATCTGGTGCATGCCTACGACATTCCCTTCAAGGGTTTTCTTTACGGCCCGGACACACGGCGGGAAGTCACCAAGCAGCACCAGATCGAATTCGAAGCGATGATCGACCAGGAGATGGCAACATTCGTGGCAAGCCTGGACTCCAAGGCGCCGGTGCTTCACCACGCCATGCAGGAAGGCACGGTGCGCGAGGTTATCGACCGGGAGGTCCAGCGGCTCAAGCCGGGGCTGCTGGTCATCGGCACCCACGGCCGGACGGGCGTTGCCCATGCCCTTCTGGGCAGTGTCGCCGAGGACCTGCTGCGGACCCCGCCTTGCGACGTCCTGGCGGTAAAAGCCTGGTGAGGGCATTCGGTCCGCAATCGGCCGGCCCGGAGGTAAAGGCTCCCTCTCATCGAAACCAATGACCCGAAAGGAAGAAAGATGGTTAAGAGACTTCTTGTTGGTGTCGCAGGCACCCCGGCAATGGCGGCGAAAATCAAACACACGATCGATCTGGCGAAACTGCACGATGCGGAAATCTCCATCCTCTCGGTGGTTGACGTGGCACGGCTCTCGGCGCTCGGTCCGGTTCCGCTCGGCGCCGGAAAGTACGCGCAGGACCTGCGCGAAGGGCGTATCGCCAAGAGCCACAAACTGGACGAAAACGCCATTGCGGGCTTTGAAGCCGCCTGTGGCGAAGCCGGCCTTCCGGTCCAGGTGATCCGGCAGGAAGAGGACCCTATGGAGGCCGTGACCTCCACCTGGCGCTATCACGACCTCTGCATCCTCGGCGCGCGCGGATGGTTCGACCACGGCGTGGTTGCCGACCCGCAGAATGCCCTGTTGAAACTGATCACCGGCGGCGTGCGGCCTGTCTTCGCCGTGACCAATGAGATCCGGCCCATGCGAAAAGCCCTGATCGCCTACAACGGCTCACTGGAATCCGCCAAGACCATGAAGCAGTTCGTCCAGATGGGACTCTGGCCGGATATTGAACTGCACATCGTCTGCGCCGGGAAATCCAAGAGCGGCGAAGAGCCCAAGGTTCTGCTTGAGCAGGCCGCCGCCTATTGCCGCGCCTACGGCCACGCGCCGGTGGTGGACCATATCGAGGGCGCGGCTCAGGACGTGCTGCTCAGCTATGCGAAGGCCATGGAAGCGGATATCATCGTGATGGGCAGCAGCTACCGCAAAATGCTGCTGCAGAAGCGCTTTGGCAAGAACGCGCTCGGCATGATCAAAGCCTCGGAAGTCCCGCTGTTCCTCTCGCATTAAACTGATGGAACTGGAGCGCCGGCTTAAAACAAACCGTTGTCATTTTTCGACGCGCCGCCGATGACCTGAAGCACATCCCAGTGTTCGACGACTTTGCCGTTGTCGTCGAAGCGGAAGATATCGATCCCGGCATAGTCGTCGCTGCCGGGCCAGATCTGATGGCAATGGAGGACGACGAAATCGCCCTCGGCAATCGCGCGTTTGAAGTGGGTCGTTTTGCCGGGATAGTCCGCCGCCATACGCTCGAAATACGCGATGAAGGCTTCCTTGCCGTCACCCACATGCGGGTTGTGCTGAATGTAGACATCGCCGGCGTAGGTTTCGACGGCTTCGCGCGGTTTGCACTGATTGAACATCAGGTCGTAAAGGGCCTGCGCGTTGGCTTTGTTGTTTTCGAGCCTTGAGGTCATTGCGGATTTCCTTCCTGAGGTGCGCGGCATTCAGCCCTTAACCGGCAGCAGATAACCGGCAGAATTTCGGGCTTCCAATCATAAGTATTTAATTCATACTTAGTGTCAATAACGCACCAAAAGGGAACCAGGTATGCTCCAGATCACCGTGACGGCAGACGACGACAGCGGGCTCTGCCCCGTGCGGAATGTGTTGGCGCGGGTCAGCGGGAAGTGGCAGTCGCTGATCCTGCTCAGCCTGGAAGACGGCCCGCAACGCTTCAATCAGATCAAGCGGCTTGTCGGGGACATCACGCAGCGTGTCCTGACCGAAAACCTGAGATCGCTCGAGCGGGATGGCTATGTGACGCGGCAGGTGCACCCCGGACCGCCCGTCGCGGTCTCCTACCAACTGACCGCGCTCGGCGAGGAATTTCTCGAATTCTGGAAGCCCCTCGTGATCTGGGCCGGGCGGAAATTCGATCAGGTGACAGCCTCCCGCGCCGTGTTCGATGCCGAGCAGGCTTAGCTCGAGGCTTCCTAACCTCGGTTAGGTAACCCGGCTTTATCCCTGGATCCAATCACCCTTGCTTCTCTTATTTACCTTGTATACAAAATACTTTTATACGAGGTAAATAAGAGAGAGGAAAACCGAGTGGAGCGGATCGAAGACTGCATCAGCTTTCTGATCGGAAAAGCGGGACAGCAGGTCACCCGCCGCGCGCGAGAACTCCTGGCGCCTCACGGGGTTACGCCGGTGCAGTATGCGGTGCTGAAGATCCTGGCCGAGGACGACGGGATCAGCGGAGCGGACCTGGGGTCACGCATGAGACTGGACAGCGCCAGCATTACCGGCGTGGTCGACCGCATGGAGAGTCTCGGGCTGGTCGAGCGCCTGTCAGATGCCGAAGACCGCCGGGTACAACGGATTTACGCCACCGGAAAGGGCTGCTCGCTGCAGGGCCCGCTCGATGCCGCGATGGACCGCCTTAACGCGGAAGCCGCCGCCGTCCTGGGCGGTGATGATGCCGGCCTGCCCCGGCACCTCAGGTTGCTGGGCGAGAGAAAGAACTGGACGCACAGGACCTGAAGTCGGAACTATGTTTGATACCAAGATTGCCATCATCGTGCGCGAAGACCTTGCGGTCTGGCAGAAACTGAACGTCACCGCCTTCCTGACCAGCGGCGTGCTGGGTGCCAACGAGAGCCTGCTGGGCGAGGCCTATCGGGATGCGGACGGGCAAGCCTACAGTCCGCTGATCATCCAGCCGGTGATTGTGCTCTCCACGGACGGACCCGGCCTGACCAAAATCCACAATCGCGCGCTCAATCGCGGCGCCAGACTTTCTCTCTATATCGAAGAGATGTTCACGACCGGCCATGACGCCGCCAACCGGGACGCCGTCCGCGCGGTCACGACCGAAAACCTGAAGATCGTCGGCCTGGCCCTGCGCGAAGAGCGCAAGCTGGTCGATAAAATCACCAAGGGCGCGAAGATGCACACCTGAGAGGCGCTAAGCCTCCGAGTTACGGCAACCTTATCGTCCAGCCAGACGCGGCGACTGTGTCGCGGGTGAATCCGCGGCACCGGAAGGGCCAAAGCTACGTATGATGTGATCCATCAAACGCTGAGGTCTCCTACATCCATATCCACAATGCCGCCGCGGGCTGTTACCACGGTAGGGTCGAGCGCGTTTAGAGATCGGGAAAGAATACCGGCTAACCGCAAGCGGCTGCGTCGGAGATACTCGGCCAAAAGGCAGCAGGACAGTCAAAGACTCAATCGGACAGTCTTTTCGCGGTTCTTATCGCTCAACCGGCGTTCCGTTTCGATCAGTCCAAAAACACTCGCCATTGGTCTTTGTAAGCACCAAATCGCGATCACTGTAATGGACGACGTCGTCTTGAGACCTGGTTCCAACCAGCAGGTAAGTGGCATCCCTGTCGCTGGTATTTTCAAGAAAGTGACCGGAGTCGACGCCAGCTTTGAACGTCGCCGCATCGCCTGCGGTCATTTCGTTTCTGCTTCCGCCTTCATGAAGAACAAGGGCGCCATCCAGGATATAGACGAACTCGTCCTCCCTCTCATGCCAGTGCTTCATGGAAGACTTTGAACCTGGCGGCAGCGTCTCCAGGCAGGCGCCGAACTGCGTCAAGCCGCCAGCGTCACTGAGCAGCAAAGCTTTGTAGGGTCCAAGTTCGAGATCATTGCCATCAAGTGTTGCCTGCGAAACCGGTGCATCCTGCGGCTTGATAATAGGCATCGACAAGGATCCTTTTTCGGCGCTGCGGAACAAAAAGACACGAGCGGATTTCAATCCAGGTTGCACGGCACAATGACACGATGCAAGGCAAAGCCGTCTTTTAGCAGGCGCATGGCCAAACGGAGAATTCCGGACTCCTTCATTGTGACGTCAGCGCCCGGCTGGCTTCATTTGCGGACCTCTCAGTGCCGGAGAAACAGAGGCCAGAACAACTGCGGCCAGCGGCGCGCAGAAGGAGACTCCGAAAGAGACCGCGGGGGCGATCTCGTAAAGGCCGCCCAACCCGGCGCCAAGGGCGTAGCCGATGGTCTGCGCGGAACCGAACGCGCCCATGGCACTGCCGAAATGGCCGGGTTCCCGGGAGGCCGCAAGCAGTGCCGCGCAAGCGGGAAACGCCATGGCCAGCGATGCGCCGACGAAGACACCGGCTAGAGCGAAACTTTCCCAATTCCAACCCCAGTAGACGAGGGCGACAGCGCTGCTTGCCAGCATGGCGGAAAGGACAAGGGCCGGGAAGCTTCGTCCTTTGAGGCGCTTCAACACAAAGACCTGGACCAGAATCGCGGCAGCAGCGGCCAAGCTCATCAAGAGGCCCACGAACTGACTGGCCTGCACAGCGTCCAGAGCCAGACGGGTCTGTGCATGCAGGCCGATGGAAAACTGGAGCTGTCCATTCATGAGCGCCAGCAGCAGCACGACGCTCAGCAGGAGCGGAAAGGCGCGGACCGCGGAACGGGCGCGCGGCTTCGGTGCAATTTCGTCCGGGTGCGCCTGCGGCGTCCCGGCAGGTTCCGGACAAAGCGACATGGCCAGGAAGGCGAGCAGCGCGAACACAACAAGAGCATGGATCGGCGCCAAGGGTGCCAGAAGCGTCAGGCCGGCAGCGAGCGCAGGACCGGCAAGGCGTCCGATGGTCATGGCCAGCCGCAAGGTGCCAAACTTCGAAAGTCGTTCCGACTCATCGTAGACGCCCGCGACCCAGGCCTGTGCGACCGGGAAAAGCGCGGCGGCGGCCGCCCCGTGAATCACGCGGAAAAGAATCATCGCGGTGAGGGTGCCGTCCGGTCCGGCATAGCCCCTTGCCGCCAGTTCAATCGCCAGCGCGAAGCCGGCCTGACCGAGGATCACACCGCCACAGCCCATCAGCATGACCCTGCGTGGTCCCAGTTCGTCGCTGGCCCGGCCCCAGAGCGGCGCCGCCACGACGAAGGCCAGAATTCCCAGTGCGACAACCAGACTCAGGCCACTCAAACTCATTTTTGTGGTTTCGCCAATTACGGGAACCATCGTGAAAAGAACCGCCTGCCCAACCGCAGTGACAGCTAGAGTCAGGCACAGCCCCGGCATTGGCCCGTTCCTTGACAGAGATATGCTTCGAAACAGCTGCTCAAATCTATGAAATCGCATAGCGCTTTTCATTTTTCTGCAATATTTCAGTGTATTACGTGAAGGCGTTTCGCCTGGAAAAATCACTCTAAAAAATAAAAATGATATTTGCAATTAAGAATCAATTGCATTATGAGTCCCAATATCGGCGATGGAAACCTTAGGGCGAAGGATGCAGACCATCAGAACACTCGACCCCTCTCCGACCGCTTTTCTCAACGCATTGTTGCGCGAATACACCGGCTGGACGACCTGCTCCAGCGCAGGCTCGGCATCGCTGACAACTGGGCAGCCAGAGTTATTGGCAGACTCGCAGCGATACCTTCTGGCCATCCCCCTGCGCGCCACAGGGCTGACCGGCTACGTCGGTCTGCAACACCGCTCGCAGGCCGGACGACATCGCTTTTGCGCACCGATCCTGCTTGGGAAAGATCCGCAAAGCGCGCGGCCCATCGACCTCATGACGCTGGCCGGCCTGATCCTCCATGACCCGAAGATTGTCGGCGAGGTGTCCGCCGGCGCCCGCGCCAAGTTTCTGAGCCGGCTGCAGGACAGTCAGGAGAGTCTGTCGGACGCGCTGGAGTACCGGCGCGGCGATCTGAAACACATCTTCACCCAGCCCCTGTCCTTCGCTGAAGCGGAACAGGCGCTGCTGCTGGGGCACCCGGTTCACCCGACCCCCAAGAGTCACGACGAGCTGTCTCGGGATGAGGTGCGCGCCCTGACACCTGAGTTCGCGGCAACCTTTCCTCTGCGCTGGATGCTGGTACATCGGCACCGGTTGGATGCGGGCGGTACTGAAGACCTTCCACTCCGGCAGGCCATCAAGGACCTGATCGCATCGGACAGCGCCTTTCCCGCACACACCCTGACCCTGATCGAGAACGCCCCGGCACATCTACCCATGCCGATGCATCCCTGGCAGGCGAAGTACCTGCTGTCTCAACCCGAGATCAAAGCGATGGTCGCAAACGGCGATCTGATCGATCTGGGTGAAGTGGGCGCGCCCTTCCGCCCGACTTCGTCGGTGCGAACCCTCTACGCCGAGCATGCCGATTACATGCTGAAGTTCTCCCTGAGCGTGCGTCTGACCAACTCGGTCCGCGTGCTGCTGCCCAAGGAGTGGGAACGGGGCAAGCAGATTCATCAGCTTTTCGCGACGCCCCTCTGGCAGGAAATTTCGGAACGCTTTCCAAGTTTCCGGATCCTGAGCGAGCCGGTCCACATGGCGCTCAAGGACAGCCAGGGGGCGACCATCCGCGAGAGCGCCGTCCTCTTCCGCCAAAACCCCTTCAAAGGCGACGCGGTCAGCCACACCGAAGTCCTGGCCACCCTCTGCCAGGACCATCCCGAAGGCGGCTGCAGCAGGTTGACAGCGCTGATCCGGCGCATTGCCACGCGCGAAGGACGCAGCGAAGCAGAAGCGGGCCTGCGCTGGTTCGACCGGTTCCTCAAGGTCGTGCTCGCTCCCTTTCTGCAGATCCACGCCGATTACGGCCTGCTGTTCGGTGCCCATCAGCAGAACACTGTCCTAACGCTTCAGGAAGACTATCCGATGCGGGTCTACTACCGGGACTGTCAGGGCACCGGCCACAGCGACAGCGCTCATGAGGTGCTGAAGACTTACCTGCCAGGCATCGGCGGCGAGGCGCAAAACACGGTGTCCGATGAGTTGGGTGACCGGCTCTACGGCTACTACCTGATCGTCAACAACCTCTTCAATGTCATCGCCTCCATCGCCCAGGGCGGGAGCACGGACGAGGCTTCCCTCTTTGCAAGCCTGCGGGAATTCCTGTTGAAGCTGCGCGAAGAGGGTCTGCGCGATCCGCGTTTCGTCACCAAACTGCTCGAGGAAGAGACCCTTTGGTCCAAGGGCAACTTCCTGACCTGTCTGCGCGATATCAACGAAAGCCATGAGGGCCAGGATCAACTGGCCGTCTACGTGCCCATGGCAAACCCGATTTACGCGCCTTCGAACACCGAAACTTCAACGCCAAGGATGCCGGAAGCGCGCTTGGCCAAAACAGGGTGATCAGCATGCAACTGTCACAAAGTGAGCTTCAAGACCTGCCGCCATCCCATGCGGCGGCACAAACTCCCAGCAGCCTGGACCAGGAAAGCGCAGCGCCGGATTGCCTCGGCATGATGCTCGTGCGGAGCTTTCGGGACGCCGATCAGCCCGGCCGGGTCACGCTTTCCCTGCCGGAGGGGGCGGAGAGCGGCGCGAGCATGGACTCCGGCGCGAGGGCCTTCCCGGCACCGCATCTGCTGCGCATGATCGAACGCACCTTTATCGATCTGCCCGAGAGCGATGTGGTTGAGCTGGCGCCCGCTCTGCTCGAACGCACGCTGCACAGCGACCACGATCTGGCTCTGGTTTCGATGAGCGCGTCAGGCCAACTCCTCTCCTTTGAGAGAAAAGCCTTTTTCCAGAGCGCCGCGCCCTGGCTGCACTGCCGCCCCTCCAGCAGCATGCCGCTGATCAGCGTCACCGAGATGGGCAAGATCAGACACCCGCAGCGCCCGCCCGAACCACGCGGTCTGGTCTATGAGCGCTATGATCCGATCATCGACATGACGATCTCCTTCCGGAGCATCGATCCCGCCAAAGACCTGGAAACTTTTTACAGCTGGATGAACGATGGACGCGTTGCCTTCTTCTGGGAGCTTGCACAGAGCGAAGAAGAGCTCGCGGCTTATCTGGAGACTCTGCGGAAGGATCCTCATGCCTTCGGGCTGATCGGATCTTTCGACGGCGACCCCTTCGGATACTTCGAAGTCTATTGGGCGAAGGAAGACCGCCTGGGATCCTATTACGACGCCGATGACTACGACCGGGGCTGGCACGGGCTGGTCGGCAACCGCCGCCACCTGGGTCATGCCAAGACACTGGCATGGCTGCGCGCCCTGACCCACTATCTTTTCATTGACGACCTGCGCAGCCGCAAAGTGGTGGGCGAGCCCCGGGCTTCCCACACGAAGCTTCTGCGCTACGCCGACGCCGTTGCCTATTACAAGGTCAAGGAATTCGACTTCCCGCATAAGCGCTCGGCCCTGATGCACTGCGACCGGGAGACCTTTTTCGAGACGGTGCGGCTGTGAGTGCGCAGGCGGCACGCAATCTCGAAGTCGAGGCCGCGCCAAGGCCCGCGTGCCAATACTGGGCAAAGGCGCAGCGCAACCTGCTCGCCAAGGCGATCAGTGAACTGGCCTATGAAGAGGTTATCTTTCCGGCCTGGTCCGAGGAAAAGGGCCTGTGGTTGCTGTCTCTCGCCTCCGGCGAAAGCTACAGCTTTCAAGGCAGCAAACGGGCCTGGGGCAACATCACGGTCGATCCGGAAACAGTCAAGCGAACCCCGGGCGGGGTGTACGCGCCGGAACTCAGCATCTTTCAGTTTGTTTCCGATGCCCGCCTGGAAATCGGCATGGCCCCGGCGGATATGGCCTGGTACCTGCGAGACCTCCAGAACACCTCCATCGCCGACGCGCAATTGGCACGCCTGAATGCAGGAACGACGGCCAGTGCGCTCGCGGATCTGCCGGAAATCGAACTTCATGCGCGTCTGGAAGGGCACCCGAAGGCGGTTACCAGCAAGGGCCGCCTGGGCTGGGGGCAGGATGACTTCGAGGCTTACGCCCCGGAGTTCGGTGGGGCATTCCAACTGGGCTGGCTGGCCGTCAACCGTAACGGCACCACCCAGGCCCGCGCAGAAGATTTATCGGAACCGGCGCTTCTGCGCGCTGCGCTCAATGCGGATGAGGAGCTGCGTCTGCAGCAGATTTTGAGCAGCAAAGGCCTTACGGTAACCGACGTCACGCTTGTGCCGGTTCACCCCTGGCAATGGCAGAATGTTGTGACCCAGTGGTTCGCCGAGGATCTTGCTGCCGGGCGTATCGTTTTTCTGGGCAGGTTCGGCGACCGTTTTCGGGCTCAACCCTCGCTGCGGACGCTGAGTAATATCGAGCGGGCCAACGGTTTCGACATCAAGCTCTCGCTCTCGATCCTCAACACCTCCTGCTACCGGGGCATCCCGGGCCACTACATTCCCGTCGGGCCGCGGCTCTCCGACTGGCTGGTCGAACTGGTGGAGAGGGACTCTTTTCTCAGCCGAACCCATCGCACGCTGGTCCTGCGCGAGGTTGCGGGGTTGCAGGTTCCCAACCCCACCTTCGATCTGATTGAGGGCGTTCCCTACCGCTACCACGAAGGGTTGGGTGCGATCTGGCGGGAGAGACTGGACAGCAAGCTGGAGGCCGGCGAACGCGGTGTGATGCTCTCGGCGCTCCATCACCGCGATTGCAACGGGCGGCCCTTGGTTGCCGAGTATGTCGCGCGCTCCGGCCTGACAGCCGCAGACTGGTTCGCAGGGTTGTTCGACGAGATCACCGTGCCGCTCTATCACTTCCTCTGCCGTCACGGCGTGTCTTTCATCGCCCACGGCCAGAACATCTCCGTTGTCTTGCGGGATTGGGCACCGGCAGCGCTGGTGGTCAAGGACTTCCAGGGCGATCTGGATCTGGTGGACCGGCCCTTCGAGGAACTCGAGAGCCTGGACCAGGAGATTCGCGGCATCCTGCCCAAGAAGCGCCCCGAGGTGATCGTCCACAACATTCAGACCGGTCACTTCGTGACGGTGTTGCGTTTTGTCTCGGAAGCTGCCGCGGACTGCGGGTTGCTGGAAGAAGCGGATTTTTACGGCCTGCTTGCCGGAAAACTCCGCGCCTATCAGCAAGGCCATCCGGAGCTGGCGGAGCGCTTCCGGCTCTTTGAGCTCTTCGCGCCCAAGATCCCGCGCGTCTGCCTCAACAAGGCCCGCTTCGAAATCGGCTACGCGGATTCCGACCAGCGGCCCAGCCCGGCGGTCGGCCAAGAGATCGAGAATCCGCTCCACATCTTCGACGCCCCTTCATACGCCAACAAGGAAGAGACTTGTCTATGAGCCAGCCTGCCATGAGCCAGCCTGCCATGAGCCATCCTTCCACGACCGCGCCTTCTCACGATTTGGTCGGTGTCGGCCTCGGCCCCTCCAATCTCAGCCTGGCAGCTCTGCTGGAACCTGTGACCGATTTCCACGCGCGCTTTTTCGATCAGCGGCCGAAATTCGACTGGCACCCGGGCCTGATGCTGCCGGACGCGCGGCTGCAGACTTCTTTCCTGAAGGACCTCGTGACAGCCGCCGATCCCACCAATCCGCACAGCTTTCTGGCCTATCTGGTGCACAAGAAGCGTTTCTACGATTTCGTAAATGCCTCCTTCGAGAACATCAGCCGGAGTGAATTTGCCGATTACCTGGGCTGGGTCGCATCGCGGGTCCGCAATGCCAGCTTTAACGCGGCCGTGCGGGAAATCGCGTTCGACGGCGCGCGGTTTCAGGTGCGCCGGGATCAGGATACAGACCTAGCCAAAAACCTCTGTATTGCGACCGGCCACAAACCGAACTTTCCCGATTGGGCGCCGTCACGGTCGGACGAGCGCTGCTTTCACGCCAGCGAGATTATGCATCGTACGCCGGATGTCACAGGCAAGCGCGTGGCCATCGTCGGTGGCGGGCAAACAGGTGCCGAGGTCTTTCTGACCCTCGCACGGGAGGTGTTTGGGCAACCCGCGTCGGTCAACTGGATCAGCAGGCGGCCGAATTTCGACCAGCTCGACGACTCTCACTTCGCCGACGAATGCTTCACGCCCGATTACCTGCGGCTTTTCTTCCGGCTTCCGGAAGGCCGGAAGGCGGGCATCGTGGAGAGTCAAAAGCTCAAGAGTGACGGTATCTCGCCCTCTACTCTGCGCGAAGTCTATCATCTGCTCTATCAGCGCCGGCATCTTTCGGACGATGATCGCCGTCTCACACTCTCGCCGGGCCGCGAGGTCGTCGGGCTTCAGGAGAAGGAAGAGGCATTCAGCCTGAACGCGCACAACCTCATGATCGGAGAGGGAGAAGCGGTCCTGGCGGATGTCGTCATTCTCTGCACCGGCTACCAGACGCGCTTGCCCGAGATTCTGCAGCCGATCATGGGGCGGATGGAGTTCGACAACCAAGGCCGTCCGAGGTTGGACGAGTCCTTCAAAGTTCTGTGGGACGCTCCTTCAGACCGGCGGATCTACATGCAGAACACAGCGCGCCACAGCCACGGCATCGCCGATCCTCAGTTGAGCCTCATGGCCTGGCGCAGCGCGGCCATCGTGAACGATTTGCTCGGACGGCAGGTCTATGACATTGAGCAGTGCCCGCCGGCCATCAACTGGATCTCGGAAAGCCAGAGCCAAGACGCAGGGACGGTTGCCGCCTGAGGCCGACAGCGGAACTCTAATCTCCCCATCAAGGACCGGATGCAGACCCGCTTGAACGCCCAAAAGCATAGGTATTTACGGTTGATTTCATTTTTGCGATTGATTCTTATTTGCATATCTGAAATAAGCACTCAGTCATTGAATATGCCGCTGCGTGGGGTCGTATGAAGCTCGTATGACCCCTGCGCGCCTATAGGCCTGAGCGACGGCGTTTTCAGGAAAATTCTGGGGGATTACATGAACATACGCTTTGCGTATCAAGCGTCGGTACTTGGTTTGGCGGTGAGTCTTGCCGCGGGTGCGGGACAGAGCCAGGCTCAAGACACGACCGGCAGCGAAAACACCACACCTCCGGTTGAACTTGAGCCCGTCATCAATACGGCGACCCGGGCCCCGCGCCCGGTTTCCGCCATCCCCGGTTCCGTGGTGATCATCGACAGCGAGCAGATCGAGCAGCAGCTCTCGATCTCCAGCGACCCGGCGGACATCCTGTCGAAGTTCGTGCCCGGCTATTCCTCCAGCAACCAGACGGTGTCCGGTTCGGCGGAGACCTTCCGCGGACGCGGCGTGCAGGTGCTGGTCGACGGCGTATCGCGCAACACGCCCCTGCGCAATGTGTCGCGGATTATCTCCCTGATCGATCTCAACCAGATCGAGCGGATCGAGGTGGTCAACGGCGCCAGCAGCATCTACGGGAACGGCGCGACCGGAGGCATCATCAACTTCATCACCAAAAAATCCACGGACGGCAAACCCTCGCTCGGCGTCAGCGTGGGCCTGCGCGCCTTTACGGCGGACGTCGAGGACTCCCTGGCGCCGGAAGCCTCGCTCAGGCTCTCGGGCGACAACAGCCTCTTCGATTACCTGGCGGTGGTCACGGGCGAGATGACCCGCGACACCTTTGATGGCGACGGCGACCGGCTGCCCGACGATCCCCTGCTCGGGCAGGGTGCCTTCGCGAACGGAGATTCCTATAACGGCCTGGTCAAGCTCGGACGGGATTTCGACAACGACAGCAAACGCATCGAACTGACCGCGGAGCTCACCCGCTTCGACCAGCAGCCTGAGTTCTACACTGACTACGACACCGATCCGGTCAGCGTCGACTTCGACGATCCATACGACGCCAAGAGCATCACCGAAGACTCGAACTATCAGGCGCTGAAGTTCGACGACCGCGAGTTCGCCCTGGGCAGTCTCTCGATCCAGGCTTTCCGCAACGATATCGAGAAGCGCTTTGCCGACGCCCGGCAGTCGGTCGCCAACCCGGCAGTGTACGTCAACACGGAAGAAGGCCAGACCACCCTGTTCGCGGACCAGCTGGGTCTGCGCACGACCGTCGATACCAAACTGGACAGCATCTACGAGAGCCTGGGCCTGACCTGGGGCTTCGACTTTACCCACGATGAAACCACACAGCATTTCCAGGACGGCGTCGAGGCTATCGCGCCCATGGAACAGGACAGTTACGCCGGCTTTGCGCAGTTGGAGGTCGCACCCTTGGACTGGCTGCAGCTGCGCGGCGGACTTCGTTACGAGCGTTTCAAGCTCGAACTCGAAGATTTCACCCGCCCCGCCTACAACTTCAACGGCGTTCCCCTGCCCGAGGTCGAGGTCTTCGGCGGCTCGGCAACCTACAGCGAAACGGTCTTCAACATCGGCGCTGTCGTCTACCTGAACGACGAAATCGAGGTCTTCGGCGCCTTTTCCCAAGGTTATTCCCTGCCCGACGTGGGTGGCTTTACCCGCCGCGCCGGTCTGGGAACCGCCGGTCCGGTGGACTTCTCCGACATCGCGCCGGAAGCGCAACTGGTGGACAACTACGAAGTGGGTATGCGCGGCGAGTGGGAGTCTTTCCGGGGCAATCTCAGCGCCTATATCAGCGAGTCGGACCTGGGCACGAGCTTCGACGTCTCGACCAACGAAGTCAGCCAGCAGAAAGAACGGGTCTACGGTTTCGAAGCGGTGGGCGAAGTCGATATCGACGATCAACTGACCCTCGGCAGCGTCTTTTCCTGGAGCGAGGGCAAGCGCGACCAGGATGGCGACGGCGACCTGGAGTCCTACCTGCCGAACAACCGCATCGGACCGCCGATGCGCCTGACAGGATACGCCACCTATGCGACGGACTTCGACCTGAACCTGCGCTTCGAAGCGCTCTATACCGGCTCGCGGGACCGGGACGACGGCGTGCAACGGGTCAAGATCGACAACGCCCTGACGTTCAACCTCGCCGCAGATTATCCGGTACTCGACGGCAAGCTGAGCCTCGGCGTCGAGAACATCCTGGATGTGGAGTACGAAAACCCGACGGCGAGCGCCTCGCGCAACCGCCCCGTCAATGGGTTCGGCCGCGTGGTCTCCCTGCGCTACAGCCGAACCTTCTAATCCAGAGCATAGCAGGCAGGCCATCCGACGATGTTCACCTTCGATACGACCTCAGATCCCTTTCTCAGGATGAGCTTGACCGGGACGGTGACGGCGGCCGACGAACAAGACTACCTGGAGACACTGGCGTTGCTTGCGCAACGTCAATCGCCCTTCGGTCTGATTTCGATTATCGATATCGAAAGCGGCGAAGTCACCCACGAGACCCGCCGCGCGCAGAACATGTGGTTCAAGCAGAACCGCGCACATCTCGCAGAGGTCTGTTTCGGTCTGGTCCGCGTGCGTCCGCAAATAGATCCGGAAGAAAGTGACGAGACCTTCGTCCGGGCCATGCCCTTTCCCACGCGGCGCGTTGCACGCGAGGACGAAGTGCTGCCGATCCTGCGAGACTGGCTGGACCTATCCAACAGCAAGCGGGGCCAGGCATGACCGACTCCTCACCGGCCCCACCGGCTGAAGGCGTCGGGACGGCTGACGCTGTCAAGCGGATGCCGCCGGGCCGGGTTCTCGCGGTCCTCACCGGTCTCTATATCGCGCAGGCCATTCCGATCTACCTCTTCATTGCCGCGCTGCCCGCGATTTTTCGCGAACAGGGCGTCTCGCGCAGCATGATCGGCGCCATCGGGGTGCTGCTGATCCCCTGGATCCTGAAGTTCCTCTGGGCCCCCATCGTCGATCGTTATCAGCTCTCGCGCCTGGGCCGCAGGCGCTCCTGGATCCTGCCCATGCAGGCGACGATTATCGGCCTGATCCTGATCATGTCGCAGCTCTCGCCGGTGGACGACTTTTTCATCATCTTCGGGATTGCCTGCTTGGTCGCCCTCGCCGCCTCGACACAGGACATCGCCACCGACGGCTACGCGGTCGAGGTTCTCACCCCTGCCCAGCGCGCCTACGGCAACGCCATTCAGGGCGGCAGCATCGCAGCCGGCGTTCTGATCGGCAGCGCCTTCGCCCTTATCCTCTACGACAACTTCGGCTGGCAGGTCACGATGTTCTCGATCGCGGCCCTGGCGGGTCTCGCCGCCCTGCCGATCTGTCTGATGCAGGAAAAGAGTACGCCCGAGGAAAACGATACAGCGGGAAAGGAACGGCCCTCCCTGATGGCATTCCTGCGCCGTCCCGATTCCCTTCAGGTCCTGGCCTTCGCCCTGCTTTATCGCTGCAGCGAAGGCTTCGTGAAGCCCATGGAGCAACCCTTTCTGGTCGACAAAGGTCTCTCCCTGAGCCTTGTCGGCCTGACCAGCGGCGCCTCCGCCGCGACGGTGGGACTGGGAGGATCGCTCCTGGCGGCCTTCGTCATCCGCAAATACGGCCTCTTCACCTGCCTCTATGGACTGGGGCTCGCGCGCACGCTCTGCTTCGCCGGCTTTGCGCTGGCCGCAGCGAGCCAGACGACGACCGCGGCGGTTCTGATCGGGCTGGCCTTTTTCAATACGGTGATCCGCTACATGGAGGTGGTCGGCCTCTACAGCCTCTACATGGGCGCCAGTTCGCGGAACCAGCCTGCAACGGACTTTACCATCCTTTCCTGCGCCCAGCTGATCATCTATATGCTCGCCTCGATGGTCAGCGGCGTGCTGGCGGACTGGGTGGGCTACGCCCCGCTCTTTACCTTCGCGACGCTCCTGTCCCTGGTCGGCCTGATCTGGTGCATGCGGCAGATCCCGCAGAAGCATCCGGCTTATGCGGGCACATCGTCGTAAGTGGAAAGAATTGACATCGCATCCACGTGAGCCTGCAGGTGAGCCGGGCGGATAAGAAAGAGTCGCTTTTCGGACTTGCGGTCGTTCGCGCGATGGGGATCAATCGGGAGGTTTAAAACGCCCGGAGAGATCTCGCCATGCCGACCAGCAGCAACAGCATCGAACGGGACGCCGCCGTCATGAAAGACTGGCTGGCGCATCCTCCCGATACGCAGTCCGTGGCCAATTTCCTGCCCGGACCCGGCATTCAGAAGCTGGACCTGCGCTTTGACATCGCAAAGCTGCGCGCGGCACTAAATGAGGCGCTGCAGCGGACCGCCTTCAAAGGCGATCTAGAGAAGGGCTTCGGAGCCTTCTCCCTCACCCGGCGGCCGGGGGTCGAGGTGGAGACCGCGAACGATCTCTCGGGGCGCTTCTACACCCGCGTGGACGAAAGCTACGAAGAGGTCGCGCGCGAGGACATCGTGGACGAGCATGCCTTCAGCGAATTCGTGCCCGCCTTCAAGGGCAGCTATTTCGAATTTCTGCACCAGGAACTGGTCAAGCGCTTTCCCATCGGCCGGATGCGGGTGCTGTCCAAGGGCACCTACAACTGCAACTCCTGGCACCGGGACCCGGAGCCCCGGCTGCATATCCCGATCGTCACCAATCCAGGTGCGCTCTTTATCGTCAATCACCATGTCACCCATCTGCCCGCGGACGGATCGGTGTATTTTACCGACACACGGGGTTATCATACCGCGCTGAATGGCGGCGAAAGCCACCGCGTGCACGTGGTCGCCGCCCTACCCACCTGATATCAAAAGGAAAAAACGGCAGATGGCGATGTACGAGGGCATGAAGACAGCGCAGACTGCGGGGGCAGGCGGCAATCGCCGCCGGATGATCGACCTGCGCAGCGACACGGTCACCAAACCCTCCGCCGGGATGCGCCAAGCCATGGCCGAAGCCGAAGTCGGTGACGACGTTTACGGCGAAGACCCGACCGTCGAAGCTCTGCAAACGAAAGCCGCCGATCTGCTGGGCAAGGAAGCCGGGCTTTTCCTGCCGACAGGGACACAGAGCAATCTGGTCGCCCTCATGACCCACTGCCAGCGCGGCGAGGAATACATTGCCGGCGCCGGCAGCCACATCTTTCACGACGAAGCCGCGGGCGCGGCGGTGCTCGGCAGCATTTCACCTGTGGGCCTGCCCATGGACGAAAAGGGCGGACTGCCCCCCGAGGCGGTCGAGAGCGCGATCAAAGCCGACGACCCGCACTATGCTGTCTCGCGGCTGGTCTGCCTGGAAAACACCTGTGGCGGCCGGGTTCAGGACCAGGACAACCTCGATGCCATCGCTGACCTGGCGCACGCGCGCGGCCTGAGCGTTCACATGGACGGCGCGCGCCTGATGAACGCCGCGGTCGCCTCGGACTGCCCTCCGGCGGATCTGGTCCGCAAGGCGGACACGGTCTCGCTCTGCCTCTCCAAGGGCCTGGGTACGCCGGTGGGTTCAGTCCTCTGCGGTCCGCGCGATTTCATCAAGCGAGCGCTCAGGGCGCGCAAAATCCTGGGCGGCGGCATGCGGCAGGCCGGGGTGCTGGCAGCCTGCGGGCTCTACGCCCTGGAGCACAACATCGCGCGCATGGCCGAGGATCACCGGCGGGCAACCCGCCTGGCGGAAGGCCTGGCACAATTCCCGGCACTCAAGGTGATCCACGACCCGGACCACACCAACATGCTGTTCGTAGCCCCGCGCGCGGAGGACCACAACGCGCTGCTGACGCATCTGGCAAGCGAAGGCATCGTGTTCGGAAGCCAGAAACCCTCAATCCGGCTGGTGACACATCTTGACATCACCGACGAAGACGTGGAGACGATCATTTCGACGGTCGGCGACTACTTCGCAAAAACCAATCAAAATCTGGCGGCGGCGGGTAGCTAACGCGGCTTTCGGGTGATATGAAGCGTCTGGATTGCTGAATTCACCAAGCAGTTCGGCAAACGGCATCCTTCCAGGGAAAGACGACTATCGTGTTCGACGGTCCGCAGATGAATACGGACAGAGCCTTTGCGCGCTATGAAGCGGTCCGCGAGAGACTGCCAACAGCTGCGTTTCCCGCAACTTCAATCGAGGCCGAAAACCTCGGGGACCTGGCCGGGGAATTCGATGTCTTCGTGCTGGATGCCTTCGGGGTGATCAACGTCGGCAATACCGCGATTCCCGGCGCGCCAGCACGCATCGCGGCCCTGCAGGCCATGGGGAAGGAAACCTATGTCCTGACCAACGGTGCGAGCTTCAATGCCGCGGCTGCGCGCGCCAAGTACACGCGCATGGGTTACAGCTTCGACGCCTCGCGGATCGTCGCAAGCCGGGATGTCTTGGCCAGCCATATGAGCGACTTTGCCCCTGATTTCAAATGGGGCTTCATGGCCTTTAGCGAGTCCAGGATCGAGGAGCTTTGCGCCAACCCGCATCGGCTGGAAGATGACCCGGCCCACTATGACGCGGTGGAGGGCTTCATCCTGCTCTCAAGCATCGGCTGGACACGTCCCCGACAGGAGCTTTTGGTCCGGTCCCTGCAAAAGAACAAACGTCCGGTGCTGGTTGGCAATCCGGACCTCGTCGCGCCGCTGGAGGCTTCTCTCTCCTTCGAGCCCGGTTTTTTTGCCCATGACATTGCGGACCGCACCGGGGTTGAACCACGCTTCTTCGGCAAACCCTTTGCAAATGCCTTCGAGGAAGTCGCCCGCCGCATCGAGCGCGACCGCCCCGGGACGCCGGGCCATCGCATTGCCATGGTGGGCGACACGCTGCACACCGATATCCTCGGTGGCGCCGCCGCCGGGTTCCGTACGGTGCTGGTGACCGACCACGGCCTCTTCAAGGGACACGAAATCGCGCCCTACATTGCGGAATCCCAAATCGTTCCTGACTTTATCGTGCGGACGACCTAAGTCGGTTCGGCTTGCTGCGCGACACCCTGAGACAAGAAGCTGTTAATTTCCTTGTCGCTGTAACCGAGGAAGCCCAAGACCTCCGCTGAGTCCGCACCATGACGCGGTGGCGTCATCGCCGGCGCATGGACCGCCGCTCCATTTATCCGGAAAGGAAGGGTCGGCAGTCGAAGTCCGGTTTCCGGATCGGAGTGAATGAAGCCACGCGCCCGCACCTGAGGCAGCTCGAGACTCTCCGGCAGGCTGCGCAGCCGGGCCGCGGGAACGCCGGCTTCATGCATGAGCGTTTCCCAGGTCTCTGCGTCACGTTCTGCAAGCACATTCAGGAGTTCGGTCTCCAAGGCAGCGGCATGGATGTTTCGACGTTCCCGGTTGCTAAACCTCGCGTCCGTCAGCCAGCCCGCCCGACCGACGACCCTGGCGAGCGCGGTAAACTGCGCCTCTTCATTCACACCGAGGCTGAGCATTCCGCTGCGGCAGGGAAAGGTACCTGCACCCGGGCTGCGGCTGTTGGCTGCATTGCCGCGCGGCTGCGGGCGGTGGCCCGTGGCCAGATAGTCCGTGACCGTCGAGCCCATGAGCGTGAGAGCGGCTTCAAGCATCGAGACGTCGATGAAAGCGCCCTCGCCATTTTGGTTGCGATGGTGCAAGGCGGCGGCAATGGCAAAGGCGGCGGCCAGCGCTACGCTGTAGTCCATAACCGGCGCTCCGGTGCGCATCGGTCCGGTCTCCGCCGTGCCTGTGAGGGTCATGAGTCCGGAGGCCGCCTGGATGTTGACGTCATAGGCGGGGGCGTTTTCCTGGGGCCCACCGCGCCCGTAGCCGGTCAGCGCGCAATGGATCAATCTCGGGTTCACCGCCCTCGTTTGGGTTTCGGTCAGACCGAGAGACTGAAGAGTCTCGGGGCGATGGTTCTCCACCAGGACGTCGGCCCAACCAAGAAGCCGCCGCATCACCTCAGCGCCCTCCCGGCTGGTGAGATCGATCGCAATGGATTTCTTGCCGGCGGCCTGGGTCAGATAAGCGGTGCTCATCCCGGCGCGGGACTTTTCCGCATCACTGCCGCCCCGGTGGCGCATGGCATCGCCTTTACCCACGGATTCGACCTTGATGACTTCGGCACCCAGAAGGCCCAGGAAATAGGCGCAGGCGGGTCCGGCAAGGACATGGGTGAAATCAACGACGCGAATTCCGGAGAGGGCTGCTGTCATCCGGGCCTCACGCCGTCTGCGTTTTGGCAAGGCGCGCCTGGCGGCGGACCGTTCGGATGCGAAGGACCAGTGCGCCCAGACCCAGCAACAGAAAGCCCAGCGCAACCGGGCGCGTCACGAAGATCAGAAGACCGTCATCGGAGAGCAGAAGCGATTGCCGGAAGGTCTCTTCGGCCCCGCCGGCCAGAACGAAGGAAATCACGAAGGCCGCCGGATTGAAATCCAGCCGGCGCATGACCCAGCCGCCGAAACCCGCCGCCACCATGACAGTGACATCGAAGAGACTGCCACGAGAGGCATAGGCCGCCACGAAGGAGGTCAGAAATATAATGGGATAGAGAACTTTCACGGGGATACGGGTGATGAAGCGCCCGACGAAAGCCGCGCCGTAATAGCCGATCACGCCATAGAGCGCGATCCCGATCAGGCCGCAGGCGAAAAGGGCGTAGACCAGATCCCGGGAGGTAATGAAGAGCGTGGGACCGATCTGGATTCCGTGGATCAGGAACACGCCGACCAGGATCGCGCCGATGGTGGAACCGGGGATACCCAGCGTCAAGAGCGGCGCCATGGAGGGCCCGGAGACCGCGTTGTTCGCCGCCTCCGGCGCGGCAATCCCCTCAAGCGCGCCCTTGCCCCAGAGCTCGGGATTCCTGGCGCGGCGCTTGCCTTCACCATACGCGACAAAAGCAGCAATTGCGGAGCCCAGACCAGGCAGCATGCCGATAAAGGCACCGATGAAAGAGGAGCGGATGACATGGGGCAGGCAGGGCTTGTATTCACGCCAGCTGAGCGCGTTTTGCGACTTTTTATCCGCACCCTCCCCGGTGACCTCAATCTGCCGGACAGTCTGCCCCAGCTGCGTGAAGACTTCGCCGAGCACGAAAATACCGATCATGAGCGGGACGAGGTTGATCCCGTTCGTCAGATCGAAACTGCCGAAGGTAAAGCGTCCCTCTGAACTGATCGGATCGAGACCGACCATCGCAATCAGGATTCCAAGCGCCGCGCTGGCAAGTCCGCGGGTGATGGATTTCCCAATGACCGATCCGATAACGATGAAGGCAGCCACATAGATGGCAAAGAGTTCCGGCGGACCGAGCTTCAGGGCAATCGCGGCTATGACTCCGACCCCGGCGATCAGCAGGATCTCACCAATAAAGTCACCTATAACGGATGAGAGGGTCGCGACCTTCATGGCCTTAGAGGCCTGTCCTTTACGCGCGAGCGGATAGCCATCGATCTGGGTCGCCGCGGAGGCCGCTGTGCCTGGAGTATTAAAGAGGATCGCGGCAATGGATCCGCCGTAACGCCCCGACTTGCCGATCACATAGAGGAACGCGAGTGCGGCAAGCGGATCCATGTAGAGTGTGACCGGCAGGAGCATGGCGATGGCCGCCGAGGCGGTCAGACCGGGGATCGCGCCGACGATCATGCCCACGATCGCGGCAGCGAAAACCCAAAGCAAAAGTACCGGATCGGTAAGGACCGAGGCGAGGCCTGCGAAGATCTCCATGACCTGCTATCCCGCGAACACGTCGAGAAGATCGAACCAGTCCCCAAGAGGCGGAAAGACCCCGAGCGCTTCGAAGAAAAGCAGGTGATAAATCGCCGGACAGAGAATGGCCGCGGCAGCAAGGCCTATCCGCTTGCGGATACCGAAGAGCCAAAGCGCCAGAGGCGCGGCAACCGCAGTGCTAAGCAGATAGCCGAAGCGGCCGATCAGCCAAATGTAAGCGATCGAGACAATCAGCAAGGCAATGACGCGCAGAGTGGCCTGGTGCTCCGGCGTGCGCGCCTGTGTGGGGCGGGCGAAGCATTCAACGGCGCCGCACATCACAACGGCAAGCGATCCCACGAGCGGGAAGATGCGCGCGCCCCAGCCGCCGTCCGGATCCGGCGCGATCTGGAAGCTCGCTGCCGTGGCCGCAAGACCGAAAAGCAGCAAAGCGAGACCGACCGGCGACGGTCTATGTATTCGGCTGATCACGCCGGTCAGTTCGACGACTTGAGCGATGCGATGATCGGCGCGGCATCCTCTTGCATTTTCATCAGGCGCGCCTTGGCCTCCGCACCGGGTAGAAACGCCGGCGTATTGCCGCGTTCCGCCATGATCTCCGCGAAGGCGGGCAGTTGCGCGATCTCCTGCAACATCTTTTCCATGCCCGAGAGAATATCAGGCTCGACGCCCTTCGGTGCAAAAAGAACGATCGGGGAAGATACCTCCGCAATCTCGAAGCCCTGCTCAGGCAGGGTTGGGATGTCGGCCTTAATGGCATCGCGGGTCATGGCATTCAAACCAAGGACCCGGAGTTGATCCTCGAAACCCGCGGCCTGCTGAATGCCGGTGAAGGCAAAGTCCACCTGCTCACCGATTATGGCCGCGCGCACGCCCGCGCCGCCCTTGAAGGGAACATCGACCGCCTCGATGCCATTTGCGGCCAGAAAACCCTGTCCGGCAACATGATGTATGCCGCCCCGCCCCGTATGCGCCCAGCGCAACTTACCCGGATTGGCCCGGGCAGCGGCAACGAAGTCTGCCGCCGATCCGTAGGGACTGTTCGCCGGTACGAAGAGAGACGTGGTCAGGTTCCCGATCTGGCCAATGATCTCGAAGCTGTCGAAGGGATTGACGTCCGTCCCGCGCAGCATGGATGTCAGCAAGAAGGATCCCGCCGAGGTCAGCATCACCGTATTGCCGTCGGGCCGGGCAGCGGCAGCCTCGGTCGCGCCGGTGATCCCTGACGAACCGGGCTTGTTGACGATAACCAAAGGGACCGGGACCAGATCTCCGGAAACGGACGCCATCGCCCGTGCAAAGCTGTCGGTGCCGCCGCCGGCCTTGTAAGGCAGAATGATGTTGATCGGCCGCCGGGGCGACCAGTCCGCAAAAACCGGCGATGACGTAAGCGCCATCGCAGAGGCTGCGCCAGCCCATTGCAGAAAATTTCTGCGGTCCATTTTTGCCCTCCCTAAAGTTCTTCCCCGGTTCTGCGACCGGTGATCTTGGAGATTCTTAGTCGACTTCTTTTCATCAGGAAATTAGAATTATTCGATTCATATATCAGAAAATTGGAATTATGAACCTCAAGAGCCTGCGTATCTTCGTCAACGTGATGGAGGAAGGCACCCTGGCCAGAGCGGCCGCCCGACTAAACCTCAGCCAGCCGGCGGCCAGCAGATTGCTGGGTCTGCTGGAAGACGAGCAGGGTGTTTTTCTCTTCAGCCGGACGCGCAAGCGTTTGGAGCCGACCCCCGAAGCAGAGGCCTTCTATCCCGAGGCCCTGCGCATTCTGGCGTCAATCGACGAGATCCCCTCTTTTTTCGATCAGGTCCGCAAAGGCGACATGCCCTTGCGTATCATTTGCCATCCAAGGATCGTAAACGGCCTGGTGCTTCCGGCCATGGCCAGGCTCAGCAAGCGTTTGCCGGATCTCAGAATGAAGCTGGAAATCCACCCGCGCCGCGATCTCGGACGGCGGATCATGCACGACCTCTTCGATGTCGGCATCTCGACTCTGCCCCTGCCGGTCGAGAGCCTGACGCCGCGCCATCTGCATACGACAAAGCTGCACGTGCTGCTGCCCAAGGGACACAGACTCGCGGCTCGGGCGAGCCTGAAGACGAAAGATCTGACAGGGGAGACCTACGTCGCCCTGGACAGCAACACGGTCATCCGCCAGATCGTCGACGCCGAGCTGACCAGCAAGGGAGTTGAATTGCCGGTCGGACACGAGGTTTCAGCAGGTGCCGCAGCCTACCGACTGGTTAAGAACGGACTGGGGTTTACCTTTGCCGATCCGATCGCCCTGGACCCGGAACTGGACAATGGCGTGGTGCTGGTGCCCTGGAAGCCGGACACCGAGGTCAGGATCGGTTACTTCCTATCCCGCGCATCCCACCGTAAGGACAGGGTAGACGCCCTGATCGAATGCCTGGAGAGCGTCTGCTCAGCGCGGATGAAGCAGTTCGGAATGAACCCCGGCAAGTCCTGAAGATCGCCCTAGACAATCTCCGGCAGGGTGGTTGCGGGCGGGGTGTTGCGGCTGCGCTGGCTGCGCACGACCCCATCGATGACGGTCATGCCGATGCCCGGCAGATTGCCCTGCTCGACCGATTCCAGAATGGTCTTGCCGGGCGCGTGCTGGGCCCGGTCCATAATGACGAAATCCGCGGACTTGCCGACTTCGATCAGGCCGCAGTCGAGTTCGCGCATGCGCGCGGTGTTGCCGGTGGCAAAGCAGAAGGCGGTCTCCGCAGGGACATCGCCCAGGCTTGAAAGCATGGCGATCATGCGCAGGATCCCGAGCGGCTGTACACCCGATCCCGCCGGTGCGTCGGTACCCAGAATCACCCGTTCGACCTGCTCCAGCTCCCGCGCCGTGCGCATGGCCAGCAGCGCCGAGCGCTCGTTGCCGTTGTGGACCAGCTCGATACCACGGGAACACTGTTCACAAAGACAGACGATCTGGTCGTCGGGCAGCGCGGTATGGCCGCCGTTGATGTGGCCGATGATGTCGGCATCCGCTTCCAAAACCACGTCCTTATCGATCAGGCCGGAGCCGGGGATGGAAGGACCACCGGTATGGATCGTGCTCTGGATGCCGTACTTGCGCGCCCAGGCCACCATTTCCTTGGCGCGGTCACCGGCTTTTACGCTGCCCAGGCCGACCTCGCCGAGCAGCTTTACGCCGGCTTCGGAGAGTTGTTTGAAATCCTCTTCTTCCATGCCCTCTTCGATGACGGGAGCCCCAGCATGGACCTTCACGCCGGAGGGGCGGAAATTCTCGTACCAGCGCTGGGAAGCAATCGCCATGGCCTTCAGGCCGACAATGTCCTTGGGACGGCCGGGCAGATGCACTTCACCCGCCGAAATCATGGAGGTCACACCGCCGTGCAGGCAACTATCGATCCAGTTGATCTGCTGCTGGCGCGGGGTGTAGTCGCCGATGACCGGATGCACGTGGCTGTCGATCAGACCGGGGGAGAGGGTCGTACCCTTGGCGTCCACCACCACATCGGCCTGATCGCACTCGACATCGGCTTCCTTGCCGAAAGCCGTGATCCGGCCGTCGACAGCGATGACAGTATCCGCGTCCAGGATCGGTTTCTCGAGCGCGCCGCTCAAGAGCAGGCCGATGTTTTTGATGACAAGCTTGTTCCCGGTCTCCACCACGTGATTTTCCCCGCATTGCTCTTTGTCGTCGACTTTGTGTTTGCAAGCAGGGTGATAGACGCAGAAAGAAAGCGCAAGGGGAATAGCGGCTTGAAGCCAATCCACAGACCGCCCGGACAGGCCCTGAATCAGGGCGCTCCGGGTCTCACATCGGGCTAGGCGGCTCTGGCGCCGGATAGACCAAGAAAGCGGCGGACGATGTCTTTGGCCGTGTCATCAAGGTCGAAGCGCAGATGTACGCCTGAGGGCGATGCCGTGATCACCGACGCAGGCAACTCAGCACTCAGACCTTCAACGAAGACAGTCACGCGGGTATCGGCCTCGACACCGTTCAGTCCTTCCAGGCGCGCGCCGCCGACAGACATATTGACCATCTTGCAGTTCTGTGCGGCGCCGTTCGCGGCCACCTGGCAGTTCCAGTTGCCGTCGACCCGTTCGTCCTGCCGCCGGTTCCCGGATTCCCGCAGCTCGGCCATGATGGCGTCCATGCGTTTATCCAGGTGTTCGACGTTGGTGGAGGTGGATTCCGCGTTCTCCATCACACTGCCGGAGTGACTGCGCACCTGATCGGTTTCGCTGGCGACATCCGCGATCTGGGTCGAGACCTCGCTCATATGCTGCACCGAGGACTGAACGCTGGCGCTGATCTCCTGTGTCGCCTGGCTCTGCTGTCCGATGCCTTCGTTGATCGCCTCGGAGATCTCGTTGATCTGCTTGATGGTGCCGCTGATCGAGCGGATCGCTTCAACCGCTCCTTCCGTTTCGCTGCGGATCCCGCCGATCTGCGTAGAGATTTCCTCGGTCGCCTTGGCGGTCTGATTGGCCAGGTTCTTGACCTCCGCCGCGACCACTGCAAAACCCTTGCCCATCTCGCCCGCCCGGGCCGCCTCGATGGTGGCGTTGAGCGCCAGAAGGTTGGTTTGCTCCGCGATATCCTGGATCATACTGATCACATCACCGATCTTTTCAGCCGCTTCCGCCAGCCCGCCGACCGTCTGGTCCGTGCGTTCAGCTTCTTCCGCCGCAGACTGCGCGATGCTGGAGGACTGTTCGACCTGGCGTGTGATCTCGCCGATCGAGGCGGAGAGTTCCTCCGCCGCGGAGGCGACGGTCTGGATCGAGCCGCTCACCTGATCCGCGCCGGCGGCAACGGTTGCGGTGCGGTCACCCAGCCGGCTGATCACACCGTTCATATCGGTCGTGCTGCCCTTCATGCTCTCGGCCTGCACGTTGATGTCCGTGACCGCCGCCTTGACTTCCTTGTTCAGTTCGTCGGCGATCTCATTGAGCTTCTCTTTCAGCTCCTGCTCCTGCCGAACCTGGCGCTCCTGCTCGGCGATTTTCAAACGCTCGACCTCGCTCAGGTTTTCCTTGAAAACAAGAAGCGTTCTGGCCATCTCACCAACTTCATCCGTCTGCTCCGTCCCTTCGATTTCGCTAGTCAGATCGCCGCTGGCGAGGGCCGCCATGGATACAGTCACGCGGCCGATCGGTCGGGTGACACTCCGAACCATCACGATAACGACCAGGGCGGTCACAAGCAGCAATCCCAGGGTCAAGAATGCAGCGAAATAAAGCTCGCTTTGGGCATCGTCTTTCAAGGTCGTGGCGAGTGCACGCAGGTCGTTGGCGAGCCGATCCTCGACTCTTTTCATAAGATCAATTTTTTCCGTGATCCGGTCGAACCAGTAACCGCCTTCTATTCCCTCCAGCTCCCCGCCGAATGCGCTCGCGATGGCGATGTCGCGCATCCGCTGCACATCTGCTACGGCTTCACCTGCAACGGTATCCTCGTAGAAGGCATACTGCGCCGATGATGCAAAGAGATGGAAACTGTCGAGAAAAGCCTTCTGCTGCGCAATCAGCGCCACGAAGCGCTCATGCACGACCGGGCTGAAACTGCCCTTGCCGAAACCGGCGGCGCCCATGGCCCGCTCGACACCGGCACGCTCCTTGGCCTGAAGAAGATTGATGTAAGCCATTGAAGCACGCGTGATTTCAACGTCCGAACTCAACAACGCCAGGTCGGAAACCACATGTAGCAGCGCCCGGATCGTTCCGGTGTAGTACTTTGCCATATCGGGCACGCCGAAGCTCAGGTCACTGACCGAATTCCGCTTCACATCCAGTTCGGCCACTCGAGCTCTGACGGCGTTAACTTCCTCTGCAAAGCTCTTGCCGAAGCTTTCGGTATCAAAGGCATCCAGGATTTCGTCGAACCGGGTGCGGACAGCGTCGGTTGCCTTGCGCTGTGCCGTCAGGCGGGCGTCGAACTTGGCGCCGCCCTTGGAGGCGATAAAGCCCGCCGAATTGCCGCGTTCTTTTTGAAGTTCGTGCACCAGCGCACTGATATCAGGTGCGATCTGAGCGAGGCTCTGTAGCTTCGACAGCTCAGACGAACTGCGGCTTTGGTTCAAGACCATGATACCGGCAAACACCAGGAGCCCCAGGATCGGAAGCAGGAGCGCAAGAGCCAGACGGCTGCGGATTTTGATGTTGTTCAAAAATCCAAGCATGTTCTTTTCAACCTCAGCGGATTACACAGGGGTGTCAAATAACCATTTCTAGTTGTTTGAACACATCATAGTAACTCCCGTCCAATGAAGACAAAGTAAACTGAGTATTTAGGCCGTGAAATTACACAGCAAATACTATCAGCCTGGAGTCCCGGATTTATACTTAGAGTAGAATCCGGGCCTACCCATAAGCAATTCATTGGAACAGCCGTCAGACCTAGGCCGCCTGCTGCCCTGAACGCCTGATAAAGCCTGCCACCGCGTCTCGTTGCTCTTCGTTCAGCCCCTCGAATTTCAGGTGCACACCCTTCGATGACACTTGAACGACGGAAGACTTCAACTCCGTGCTCAGGCCTTCGATAAAGAGGGTCAAATCTTTTCCGGTTTCCAGTCCGGATGCACCCTCAAGCAGAGCACCGCCCCGGGAAACATCGATGGCGCGACAATTCTGCGCGACGCCGGCGATCACTGCCTGGCAATGCCAGTTTCCCTGGACCCGTTCATCCTGCCGCCGGTTCCCGGATTCCCGCAGCTCGGCCATGATGGCGTCCATGCGTTTATCCAGGTGTTCGACGTTGGTGGAGGTGGATTCCGCGTTCTCCATCACACTGCCGGAGTGACTGCGCACCTGATCGGTTTCACTGGCGACATCCGCGATCTGGGTCGAGACCTCGCTCATATGCTGAACCGAGGACTGAACGCTGGCGCTGATCTCCTGTGTCGCCTGGCTCTGCTGTCCGATGCCTTCGTTGATCGCCTCGGAGATCTCGTTGATCTGCTTGATGGTGCCGCTGATGGAACGGATCGCACCGACCGCCCCTTCCGTTTCGCTGCGGATACTGCCGATCTGCGTGGAGATTTCCTCGGTCGCCTTGGCGGTCTGATTGGCCAGGTTCTTGACCTCCGCCGCCACCACCGCGAAGCCCTTGCCCATCTCGCCCGCCCGGGCCGCCTCGATGGTGGCGTTGAGCGCCAGAAGATTGGTCTGCTCGGCAATGTCCTGGATCATGCTGATCACGTCGCCGATCTTCTCGGCGGCGTCGGCAAGACCGCCGACCGTCTGGTCCGTGCGTTCGGCTTCTTCCGCCGCGGCCTGCGCGATGCTGGAGGACTGCTCGACCTGGCGTGTGATCTCGCTGATCGAAGCGGAGAGCTCCTCCGCCGCGGAGGCGACGGTCTGGATCGAGCCGCTCACCTGATCCGCGCCGGCGGCAACGGTTGCGGTGCGGTCACCCAGCCGGCTGATCACGCCGTTCATATCGGTGGTGCTGCCCTTCATGCTCTCGGCCTGCACGTTGATGTCCGTGACCGCCGCCTTGACTTCCTTGTTCAGTTCGTCGGCGATCTCATTGAGCTTCTCTTTCAGCTCCTGCTCCTGCCGAACCTGGCGCTCCTGCTCCTCGATTTTCAAACGCTCGACCTCGCAGGCATTCTCCTTGAACACCAGCAGGGCCTGGGCCATCTGACCGATTTCGTCGCTCCGCTCCGTAGCGGGAATATCCTGGTCCAGGTTGCCTCCGGAAAGGACGGTCATCGCTCCGGTCATCTGATCGATGGGGCGCGTTACTGACCTGGCGAAGAAAAAACCAAAGAGCCCTATCGCAACAAGGAAACCGAGGGTGATCAGGATCATTTCAAGGCGCATCGCATGCAGCGGCTCCATGATCTCGCTCAGTTCCTCCTCGGCAATGATCGCCCAGCGCGTACCGTGAAAATCAAGGAACTGATAGGCCGCCATAACCGGCGCGCCACGATAGCCTTCGACCTCTCCAATGCCGCGCCCTCCGTTGAGGGCCATCTCGACAACATCATAGTCGATACTTTGCGTCAGGATGGTCGAGTCGCCGTGGGCCACATCGTTCCGCATCAAGCGGTCGGCACCCACGATAAAAATCTCTCCGCTCTCGCCCAAGCCGTCGGTAATGGACATAACGGCATTGATACGCACGATCGGCATTTGAAACACCAGAACGCCTTTTGTCTTCCCGGCCTCGTCCATGACGGGCGTGGAAATGAAGCTTGCGGCCGCACCATGGCTCGGCGCATAGGGTTTGAAATCGAAAAAGTGCGTCGATTTTTTCACTCCGCTCGCCAACGCCGTCCGGAAAGCATTCCCCAGGTCACTGTCTTTCCACTCGCCGCTATTGAGATTGGTCGCGTAATCGAGCTCCTTGAACACCGTGTAGATGAGATTGCCCTCGGTATCGAAAAGGAAGATATCGTAGTAGTCCCGTTCGATCAGGAACTCGCGCAGCCAGGGATGATAGGTCGCATGTACCGCACTGTAACGGGACCCGTCGTCGGCCGCGTCCAGGAGGTGTTTCTCGCCGGTTTTATTCGGATTTTCGGTAATGTAGAGCTCTTGCAGCGTTTTCGTTTGATCGCCGCCCAGCTCCTGCCAGGCCGCCTGAAAATCATCCAGCGCGGATATGACGGTCGGGTTCGTCGACATGAAATGCATGTCCTGTTCGATCGTCCCCAGATAAAACGATAGGGCATCTCTCCGGCCGGCGAGGACGGCGTCCAGCTCGACTTCGACCGTATGGAGCGCTGTGGTAGAGGCTTCGTAGTAGTTCACCGACCCGAGTCCCGCAGCCAGCGTCATAGCCGTCCCCAACATCACGGCGGGCAATTTCTGTGAAATCTTCAAACCGTTGAGCAGCGAAAACATGCTTACACATTCCTTCTGTAGTCCGCTCTCCAGTCACCGGACAATGCCGCGCGCCTCTTTTTCCGCTTTGGCCATAAAAAAAAACCCGCCGGAAGCGGCGAGCATGAGAGCACCGCAAGCCGCGCCCCCACTAACACAAACAATTTTTAACAAAGTGTAATTAAAGCCGGTGATTCAGAGTCTTTGCTCGAAATATTGGAGTAATTATCCAAATATAATAAACAAAAATCCCGGCAACACTATCACAGATAGTTCTGAAAAAACCTAATCATAGAAAGCTTCACAGGTTTACCTTAAGTAAGCACGACATGAGATCTTCACACCATTTTGTGTATAACGATCGTTCATGGAGACCGGCGTCACAGGGTCCTGGAAAGTTTGCGTCCTGACCGCGCCCGCCGTGCCGTACAAGAGATCGCGCGCGCCGGCCGAGGGCCGCAAAGAGCCGATGGCATTTGCGGCGTTTCAACCTAAGCTTCTACAACTAGGCACTCCGGGCCATCTCGCGCGTCCCACGGTTTCCGGAGTCCCGCAGCTCCTGCAGAATCCGCGTCATGCTCTGATCCAGTTGTTCAATATGTGCAGAGGTCGTGTCCGCATTCTCCGTAACGCTGCTGGAGTGCGCGCTGACCTGCTCGGTTTCGCCGGCCACGTCGGCGATCTGGCTGGAAACCTCGGTCATATGCTGAACGGTGTTCTGGACGCTGGAGCTGATTTCCTGCGTTGCCTGGCTTTGCTGGCCGACCGCAGCGCTGATGCTCTCGGAGATTTCGTTGATCTGCTTGATAGTGCCGCTGATCGAGCGGATCGCCCCGACCGCGCCTTCGGTCTCGCTGCGGATACTGCCGATCTGAGAGCTGATCTCTTCGGTTGCCTTGGCGGTCTGATTGGCCAGATTCTTAACCTCAGCCGCAACCACCGCAAAGCCCTTGCCCATTTCTCCTGCCCGGGCCGCTTCGATGGTGGCGTTCAGGGCCAGCAGATTGGTTTGCTCGGCAATATCCTGGATCATGTTGATCACGTCGCCGATCTTCTCGGCCGCCTCTGCAAGCCCTCCCACGGTCTGGTCGGTACTCTCCGCCTCTTGAGCGGCGGCCTGGGCGATGTTGGAGGACTGCCCGACCTGGCGGGTGATTTCGTTGATCGAGGTGGAGAGTTCCTCGGTCGCGGAGGCCACAGTCTGCATGGAATTGTTTGCCTGATCCGCGCCCTCGGCGACCGTCGAGGTCCGCTCGCTTAAACGGCCGATAACGCCATTCATTTCCGAGGTGCTGCCTTTCATGCCCTCGGCCCTCTTGCTGATTTCCGTAACGGCGGCTTTCACCTCCTGATCAAGATCGTCAGCAATTTGGTTGAGCCGGGCTTTCAATTCCTCTTCCTGACGGATTCGATTGTCCTGCTCTTCGATTTTCAGGCGTTCCACCTCACAGATATTCTCTTTGAACACCACAAGCGCCTGGGCCATCTCGCCGATTTCGTCCCGGCGGCCCGTGGAGGGCACCTCCTGCTGTGTGTCGCCTTTCGCCAGCGCCGACATAAACTCGGTCACCTGACGGATCGGCGTCGCCATGCCACGGGCAATCAGGAAGCCAAGCAACCCGACGGCGATCAGCAATCCGCCGCCGATCATCAGCATCTGGACCAGCATCTGCTTGACCGGCGCCATGATCTCACTCAGTTCCGCCTCGACGATCATCGCCCAGGTGACCCCATTGAATTCGAACGGCCTGTAAGCCGACAGGACCGTTTCACCACGATAGCCCTCGACGACTTTGACGCCGTCTTCCCCCGCAAGGGCCTCGCTGACGGCCTCGTTGGCGACTTCCTGTACCAGGATTGTCGGCTCCTCTTCCAGGCGCGCCTGGTTCCGCATCAGATTGTCGGAACCGACAATGAAGGCCTGCCCAGTGGAGCCGAGGCCGGCCGAGTTGTCCTTGTCCGCGGCCTCATCTTTGCCGGCTTCCTCATCCTTATTGGCTTCCTCATCCTGGCCGGCATCGGCACTCATCACCGCATTGATGCGGTCGATCGGCATCTGAAAGACCAGGACACCCTTCAGGTTGCCATCGGGCGCGATCAGCGGTGTGGACATGAAGCTCGCGGGCGCACCGTGGCTTGGCGCGTAGGGTTTGAAGTCGAAAAAGGAGATCGACCCGGCCTGCGCGTTTTTCAAAGCGGCCCGGAAGGCATTGCCCAGATCGCTGTCTTTCCACTCGCCGCTATTGAGATTGGTCGCGTAGTCAAGTTCCTTGAAAACCGTGTAAATCAGGTTTCCGTCCGTGTCGAAGAGAAAGATGTCGTAATAAGAGCGCTCGATCAGGAACTGGCGGAACCAGGGATGATAGGCCGCGTGCACCTTGCTGTAGCTGGAACCATCGTCAGCGGCGTCCAGCAGATGCTTTTCCCCAAGGGCATGATCGTTTCCGGTGATGTAGAGCTTTTGAAGCGTCTCGGTCTGTCCCGAACCAAGATCCTGCCAGGCGGCTTCAAAAGCCTCCAGAGCGTCAAGCACCGCCGGATTGGTCGCCGTGTAACGGATATCCTGCTCGATCGACGTGAGGTAATCGCTCAACGCGACCGCCCGTGCCTCAACGACAGCGGTCAGCTTTTGCTCAACACCGTCTTTAACCTGGAGGGACGCAGTCCAGTAATTGCTGATGCCGATCCCGGCGCCGAGAAGTAACGCCGTTCCGACAATTGCGATCGGCAACTTCTGAGAAATCTTCAAATTCGCTAATAATGAAAACATGCCCGCGCGCTCCTCCATCGGTCAGCCTTCGGGCCGACCATCGATATCCGGCCTTCGGTTCCTTGCTTACCCGCACACGGCAAGTCTTCTGAACCAGGCTTCGCAGCCGTCCCGACAAATCTGAGGTTGTTGCGATAGAGGAGACTAATAACAACAACAGGTTTTAATAAAATCTAAGCAACATTTGTTTTTCTTCAAAACACCCAAAAATTGTATAAAAAGATATCCTGATTAAAAATTATACATTTTAGCAAATCAACCAAGAGTGGATTTGCCGTATCTGATTAACTTAAAGCTTCGAATTTTTATATTTTAAATCAATATTTTATAGGTTGTTTGCCCAGATTTTATGCAGAAAAACAAGCGCAAGAAGACACCTCTCAAGATGCACGCAGAGCCTGTGGCCGGCGAATGATGACTCGCACCAGAAGTGTGTGCAAGCGTGGAGATTTTTTTCGATTACTTACTAAATTTCTTGGCCGCAACCACTTCTATTTCCACTTTGAATACTTCTCGCGCGAAACCCGACACAATCATGAGCGTCGAAGCCGGGGGCGGCGATTCAATGAAGCGATCCCGCACTTCCATGTAGGCCGGAAGATGGGCCCGGTCGGTGACAAAGGCATTGATTCGGACCAGGTCTTCGAAGCCCATTCCGGCATCGTGGAGTAAGTTGCGAATACTTTCGAAACAGAGTTCAGCCTGCGCGGCGGCACCCTCCGGAACCGTGTCATCCAGGGTAATGCCCAACTGACCTGATCCGAACAGGACATGGGCTCCCGGCGGCACGACGACGCCATGGCTGTAGAGCGCGAAGGGTGCGCGCATAGACTCGGGTGTGTGGTGGCTCAGCATTGCGCTACACTCAATCATGATTAAAGTTCAACAAGAGGGCCTGATTAAAGTTTAACAAGAGGGTAGGTAGAGTGCTGCGCTATTGGCAAGACCTGACAACTGAAGACTTCGAAGACCTGGACCCTGCCGCCACCGTGGCGGTCATGCCGCTGGGCGCTGTCGAGCAGCACGGCCCGCACCTGCCGGTTTCCACCGATGCGGTGATCGCGGAGGAGATGGCTAAACGCGGCATGACCCAGTTGCCGCCTGACGTCCCCGCGCTCCTCATGCCGACGCAGGCGATCGGAAAATCGAACGAGCATCTGGCCTTCGCCGGCACCTTGACCATGAACGCCAAGACCCTGATCGATGTCTGGTATGAGGTCGCCGAAGGCGTGAAACGCGCTGGACTCTCGAAAATTCTTTTCATCAACGCCCATGGCGGACAGCCGCAGATCATGGAAATTGTTGCCCGCGAGCTGCGGGTGAAGCAGGAAATCCTGGCGGTCAGTTCCAGCTGGTGGCACATGGGATTGCCCGAGGGACTGGTCGATGCGGAGGAAGTCCGGCACGGCATTCATGGCGGTACCGTCGAAACCTCGATCATGTGTTATCTGCGCCCGGATCTGGTCAAGATGGACAAGGCCGCCAACTTCGTATCGGTCCTGCCCGAAACCGAGGCGGCGAACGAACGCCTGCGCTATGTCGGCGGGGTCGGCATCGGCTGGCAGGCGCAGGATCTGCATCCCCTGGGCGTGGCCGGTGATGCAAGCAAGGCAACGCCTGAGATCGGTCAGGCCGTGGTCGAGCATGTGACCGCGGGGCTGGCGCGGCTGATCACCGAAGTCTCGCTTCACCCGCTGTCCTCGTTGGTTTCGCGCTCGCGGCAATAGGCGCCACCATTGCTCCATCTGTTGTTCGAAAAACATGCATGCTAGGCTGCTGGTCAAACAAACGGCAAATGACCAAAAATTAGACTTACGTCGGGGATGCCAGCCTTTAATCCGCTTTGCCCGCATAGGATTTCCAGTCAAACGCACTGGCACCGGACTTGCACAAAGCACCAGGTTGGACTCAACGAAAACGCAGTGCAGGCGCCGGTTCCTCTCCGGCTCCACCCCCGTAAGCAAGAACAAGGGAGAACCGGGACATGCAGTTGGTGAGAGATAACCTTGATACCGCAGAAACAAGCGGCTCAGCCTTCAAAAACCTGAAACACGCCGCCGCAGTGACCTTCGCCGCCGGCCTTTTTGCGCTGACGAGCATCACCGCGGCAAAGGCAATGGATGAAGTCACCTTCGGCACCAACTGGGTGGCGCAGGCAGAGCACGGCGGCTTCTATCAGGCGGTTGCCGACGGCACCTATGAAAAGCACGGCCTGAAGGTCACCATCCTGCCGGGCGGGCCGCAAGCCAATAACAGGCTGCTTCTGCCCACCGGCAAGGTCGATTTCCTGATGGGCGGCAACATGCTGCAGGCCTTCTCGGCCGTGGAGCAGGGTATTCCGACCAAGGCGATCGCGGCGGTCTTCCAGAAAGAGCCGCAGGTCATCATGACCCATCCCGGCCAGGGTCTGGACAGCTTCGAAAGCCTGAAGGACATCAAACTTCTGATCGGCAAAGGCGGTCTCAACAGCTTTTATCAGTGGATGATCTCGGAATACGGTTTTTCGGAAGATCAGGTGCGGCCCTACACCTATAACTCGGCGCCCTTCCTTGCCGACAAGCGGCTCGGTCAGCAGGGTTATCTGACCTCCGAACCCTTCGCCGTCGAGCGCGAGACCGGCATTGCACCGAATATCTTCCTGCTCGCCGACTACGGCTTCGATACCTATTCCACCACGATCGAGACCAGAAACGAATTGATCGAAGAGAATCCCGATCTGGTGCAGCGCTTCGTCGATGCCTCGATCGAGGGCTGGTACAACTATCTCTATGGGGACAATTCGGCGGCCAACGATCTGATCAAGACCGACAATCCGGAAATCACCGACGAACAAATCGCATTTTCCATCGCAAAGATGAAGGAATACGGCATCGTCGACTCCGGTGATACCGAGACTCTGGGGATCGGTGCCATGAACGACGAACGTATGACCAGTTTCTTCAACAAAATGGTCAAGGCCAAGGTTGTCAGCGCCGATGTCGATTACAAGCAGTCCTACACGCTGGATTTCGTGAACAAAAAAGTCGGACTGGACCTGCGGCCTGAATAACCTGGTGGGCTCAATGGCCGAAGCAAACAGCATCCCGGACAATGGGGCCGCAGGGCAGGGCGGTGCGGCGTTTTCCGCGCCGCCTGGCGGCCACGTCGTCTCCCTGCGGCACATCTCAAAGCGCTTCTCAAACGGCACCCTCGCCCTGCAGGACATGTCCCTCGATATCGGCAAAGGGGATTTTATCAGCCTCCTGGGACCTTCCGGCTGCGGGAAGTCTACGGCTCTTCGGATCATCGCGGGCCTGGGAGATACAACAGAGGGACAGGTTCACTGGCCGGACGGCAAGCCCGAACGCGGAGACATCGGTTTCGTGTTCCAGGAACCGACCCTGATGCCATGGGCCAATGTTTTCGAGAATGTCTGGCTGCCCCGGCGCCTGGACGGCGCCTCGAAATCGACGGTTCGCGACGAAGTCAGCGAAGCTCTGGAGATGGTTGGCCTCGGCGGCTTCGCAGCCGCCTATCCGCGCGAACTTTCAGGCGGCATGAAAATGCGCGTCTCCATTGCCCGCGCCCTGGTGACCAAGCCGAAGATCCTCCTGATGGACGAGCCCTTTGCCGCCCTGGATGAAATTACGCGTTTCAAGCTCAACGACGATCTTCTGCACCTCTGGGAGGCGCACCACTGGACCGTAGTCTTTGTCACCCACAGCGTTTTTGAGTCGGTCTACCTCTCGAACCGCATCGTCGTAATGGCGGCGCGTCCGGGCCGGGTGGCCCAGCAACTCAGCAATGATGCGCCCCATCCCAGGGGGGATGGCTTCCGCACCTCTGAGGACTATGCCCACCTTTGCCGCAATGCGTCGGATGCGCTGCATGCCGCCATGGATGAACACACGACCCGAGCGGAGGTCACAGCGTGAACGTTTCACCCACCGACCCGGCCGGTGGTACCGGCCCCAAACCAGCCGAAGCAGTAAGCTCAGGATCAAGTAAAGCCGGGAACATGACCAGCGCCCTCGAAGAGACCGTCGTAAAATCCGGCCCCGATTTGAGAGCCGCCGCAGAGCGCCGGGACCGCTTGCTGCGGATTATCCTCCCGGTGGTTATCCTGACGAGCGCCATTCTCGGCTGGGAAGCCCTCGTGCGGATACAAGAAATTCCGCATTACATTCTGCCCGCGCCAAGCCTGATCATGGAGACACTGGTCAAGGACTGGGCGGTCCTCTCCACCTCGCTGATCACAACCCTGCAAATCACCTTTGCCGCGCTGGCCGTCGCGGTGGCGGGCGGTGTCGGACTGGCGGTACTTTTCACTCAGTCGAAATGGGTGGAAATCAGTTTCTTTCCTTTCGCTGTCATCCTGCAGGTTACGCCGATTATCGCCATCGCGCCGCTGATCCTGATCTATGTGGACAGCATTCCGGTCGCCCTATTGATCTGTGCCTGGATCGTCGCCTTTTTTCCGATCCTCTCGAACACGACCCTGGGTCTGAACTCAGCCGATCACAATCTGCGTAATCTATTCCAGCTCTACGGCGCCTCGCGCTGGCAGACGCTTTGGCACCTGCAGCTTCCCGCCGCCATGCCCTACTTCCTGGGTGGACTGAAGATCGCCGGCGGATTGGCCCTGATCGGTGCGATCGTCGCGGAATTCGCCGCGGGCTCGGCAGGGCGCGGCGCGGGACTGGCCTACCGTATTCTGGAATCCGGTTACCGCCTCAACATTCCACGCATGTTCGCCGCACTGCTGCTGATCTCCGTAACCGGTATTCTGATTTTTCTGACCTTCAGCCTGCTTTCCCATCTGATGCTGAGAAAGTGGCACGAAAGCGCCATAAAGCGGGAGAACTGATGATGAGCGAGATGGCTGAGCAACAGCAGACCTGGATTACCAATGCAAAGCTGCCAGTCGCCCTGCTAGAGCCGGACACGGACCTCGACCTTCAAAGCGCCGACCCTGAAGGACTGATCTCAGCGGATATCCGCATCGAAGGATCGCGTATTGCCGAAATCACACCCCCGGCACATCGGCAGGGGAAAGGGCAAACCGACCAGCGCGACGGGATGATCCTGCCCTGCTTCGTGGACATGCACACCCATATCGACAAAGGTCATATCTGGCCGCGCAAACCCAATCCCGACGGCACTTTCGACGGCGCACTCTCCGCCGTCCTCGAAGACCGTGAAGTCCATTGGGGCGAAGCGGACGTCCGTCAGCGCATGGATTTCTCGCTGCGCTGCGCCTACGCCCATGGAACCGCGGCGTTGCGCACTCATCTGGACTCCTCGGATCCGCAGCACAAGATTTCCTGGCCGCTCTTTGCCGAAATGCGTGAGGAGTGGGCGGGCCGGATCGACCTGCAGGCGGCCTCGATCCTGGGCATTGACCGCTTCCTCGAAGGCTTCGGGCCCGAGCTCGCCGATCAGGTCGCGGCCTGCGGCGGTATTCTGGGGGCTGTCACCTTCATGATGCCCGGCCTCGACGAAGCCCTGGATATCATCTTTCAGCTGGCCGCAGAGCGGGGGCTCGACCTCGACTTTCACAGTGATGAGAGCCTGGACCCGGAATCCCGGAGTCTGCGGCATGTCGCCGAAGCCGCGATTCGCAACGATTTCGCCGGGCGTATCGTCTGCGGCCACTGCTGCTCGTTAGCCTACCAGCCGCCCGAAGAGGCCGAAGCCTGCCTGGACCTCCTGCTGGAAGCCAAGATCGCGATCGTCTCCCTGCCCATGTGCAACATGTACCTGCAGGATCGTGCCGAGCAGCGTACCCCGCATGCGCGCGGTGTCACCCTGCTGCGCGAGATGCGGAACTGGGGCATCCCGGTGGCCGTTGCCTCGGACAATACACGGGACCCCTTTTACGGATACGGCGATCTGGACGGACTGGAAGTCCTGCGCGAAGCCGTGCGGATCCTGCAGCTTGATTGCCCGCTGCGCGAGTGGGTCTCGGTCATGACCCGCTGGCCCGCGGATATCATCGGCAGGCCTGATCTCGGGCGGCTGGCGGTCGGGGGCCCAGCGGATCTGCTGCTGTTCGACGGACGCAACTATTCGGAGCTGCTGTCCCGCCCGGAGAGCGGGCGGCGGGTGATCCGAAGCGGCCGCATCATTGACAGCAGCTTGCCGGACTACCGGGAACTGGACGATCTGATGTCCAGCAGGTCACTTGAGGGAGCGGCATGAGTCAGTACGATATTTCCGCGTTGAAGCAGGAACTCGCCGGTCTCGCGATGGTAGACGATCCGCGCCTGGTGCGTCAGAAAAGCCGCGACTTCTTTTGGTATTCGCCGGTGCTGAAACGCCAGTTGGATCATGTTTCGGGCGATCTTGTGGTCACGCCCCGGAACGAAGACGAAGTCATCCGGGTCCTCAAGGCCTGCCATGCCCAAGGTGTGCCCGTGACCCCGCGCGGCGCGGGCACCGGCAACTATGGCCAGGCCATGCCCTTATCCGGTGGTGTCGTCCTCAATCTCGCGGAGATGACCGCCGTGCGCGAAATCGGCGAAGGCCGCGTGATCACCGAGCCTGGGGCGATCATTGCCAAGATCGACGAAGAAACCCGCGCCCACAGCCGCCAGGAAATGCGGATGTTTCCCTCGACCTACCGTACTGCGTCGATTGGTGGATTTATCGGCGGCGGTTCCGGCGGGGTCGGCTCCATCACCTGGGGCGGACTGCGCGATTTCGGCAATGTTCTGCGCCTGCGGATCGTCACCATGGAGGCCGAGCCGAGGCAGCTGGAGTTGACCGGTGAAGACCTGCATAAGGTCATGCACGCCTACGGCACCAACGGCATTATCACCGAGGTTGAGGCCCCGCTTGCCCCCGCCTATGACTGGACCGAGGTCATTGTAGGTTTCGATGACTTCATGACCGGCGCGCGCTATGCCAACGACCTCGCACGCCAGGACGGGATCCTGAAAAAGCTGATCACGCCCATCGCCGCGCCGATCCCCCACGACTATCTGAGCCGTGACCATAGCTTTACCCGCCGCGATCAATCCGTCGTGCTGCTGATGATCGCACCCCATGCCATGGATGCCTTTTTGACGTTCCATCAACGCGCGACCGGAAACGCGGCAGGCGGCGGCAAAAGCGAGATCCTGTATCGTTCGGATAAAGCGACGGAGGAAGAGCGCAAAAACCTTCCGCCGGTTTACGAACTGGCCTGGAATCACACGACGCTCTGCGCCCGCAGGCTCGAGAGAGACATCACCTATCTTCAGGTGCTCTATCCCTTCCCCGGTCAACTTGAACTGATCGAAAAGATCCACAAGCGCTTTGGCGACGAGGTGCCGGCGCACTTGGAATTTGTGCGCTTCGACGGCGACATTACATGTTTCGGCCTCCCGCTGGTCCGCTTTTCGGACGAAAAACGTCTGGAAGAAATCATGGCCATTCACGAGGACATGGGCGCGCCGATCTTTAACCCGCACCGCTTTACGCTCGAAGAGGGCGGTATGAAGCAAACCGACGCCGTGCAATTGGCGTTCAAGCGCGAAGCCGACCCGCAGGGCCTTCTCAATCCCGGGAAAATGATTGCCTGGGACGACCCCGAGTTCGACTACAGCAGCCAGAAGACCTATCTCTTTCCCGGCATGCAAAGCGCTGAGTAGGCCGGGAAATGCGCGTCCTGGTCCTTTTCGCACATCCCGTCGAAACCTCATTCCAGGCCGCCCTTCACAGCCGTGTCGTTGAAACCCTCGCATCGGGCGGGCACGAAGTGGATGATTGTGACCTCTACGCCGAGGGCTTCGATCCCCGCTTGACGCGCGCAGAGCGTCTGGCCTACCACGACCTGGCGGCAGACCGCTCCCCAGTGCAGGACTACATCGACCGCCTTCAGGCGGCGCAGGCTCTGGTACTGGTGTTTCCCGTCTGGAATTTCGGTTATCCGGCAATCCTGAAAGGCTTTTTCGATCGTGTTTTCCTGCCGGGAGTCTCCTTTCGCATGGAAAACGGCAAGGTCAGACCGTCCCTGGGTAATCTCAAACGCACGGCGGCAGTCGTGACCTATGGCGGCAGTCGCATCCGGGCGTTTTTGCTCGGTGATGCGCCCCGGAAACAGGTAACCCGTGTACTGCGGGCGCAAACTTTGGGCGCTCCACAGGATTATCTGGCACTCTATGACCTTAACCGCGCAAGCGCAGATAAGCGGGCCGCGTTCTTGCAGCATATTCAAAGCGTGATGGAAAATTTTAAGTGAGAATTTTACTCGTCTACAGTCACCCGGTTCCGGAGAGCTTCAACGCGGCGGTGCGGGATACAGCCGTGGAAACCCTGAACCAGGGCGGACACGATGTGAAGCTGCTCGATCTCTATGCGGCAGGCTTCGATCCGGTGATGCGTATGCAGGAGCGGCGCGATTACCACACCAGGGATCTCAACGAGGACCCGGTCAAGGATCACATCGAGCTGCTGAGATGGGCCGAGGGCTTGCTGTTCGTCTATCCGACCTGGTGGTACGGTTTACCGGCGATGCTGAAAGGCTGGCTGGACCGGGTCTGGGTGCCCCACGTCACCTTTACGATGCCCGAGGGTAATCAGCCGATCCGCCCGCTCATGACCCACATTCGCTTTCTTGGCGCGGTAACGACCTGCGGCGCTCCCTGGTGGTGGAGCAAGGTCGTTGGCGAACCGGGACGCCGGACAATCCTGCGGGGCATCGGCGCCCTCTGCGCGAAACGCTGCCAGAAGCTCTGGCTGGCGCACTACAAAATGGATGCTTCGACAGACAGCAGCCGGAGGCTCTTTCTCGAACGGCTGCAACACAAGCTCAGGCGGATCCACTAGAAGGTCCGGAACGCCAGAGATCTGCGCTAGAGATCTGCGCTAGAGATCTGCGCTAGAGATCTGCGCTTGAGATTTGCACCGGAGTGCGATCGCTCCTGGTTCTCAAGGACAAGCAGGAGCATCGCTCTCTCAGATCAACACAAGGGTCGTCAGATCGACGCAAGGGGCTGGTTCTGCTTCAGACGACCTTCATCGAAGAACAACCAGCCTCTTTGCCTCAACCGTCTGCAAGAGTCCGGCAAAGCTGACGCAGAGCAAGCTGATGCTTGGCATTCTCGATCCGGGAAAAATTCCGCACGAGATCCATGTGGTGCCGCTTCGGGCCGGTCTCATCGGCTTCGACGCCCTGCTCGATGCCCTCGTAGAAATAGCTGACCGGAACGCCCATGACGCGGGCAATCTCGAACAGCCGGCCTGCGGTCACACGGTTGGTGCCACGCTCATACTTCTGGGCCTGCTGATAGGTCACTTTGATGCGCTGAGCCAGCATCTGCTGGGTAAAGCCAAGAGCAATACGCCGTTCGCGGATCCTGTTCGCGACATACTTGTCGACCTGCTGGTTGCTGGGCTCGGAGGCCGGTGATTCCTGATACATTTTTTGGTCCTTCTGATCTCTCACACTCGGTTTAATTGGTCGGCCGGGCCATCGCATCGACCCGCGGTTCAGCGAGGCCTCAACAGCCTCTTGGGTCGGCGTCGCGAGCAGCCAACCGACGGGACAGCAAAGAGCTGACATCTGCTTTGCTTATGGGTTCAACCATGACGTCAACATCCAAACCTACTTTCGCGGATGCGAACTCACGGGCCGCACCTAGGAAAAAACTCTCCTTGCTCGACGTCAGGACAACGTGCGCACTCGAATCACGAGCATCCAGCCAGTTGACCAACTCAAACCCGTCCATGCCTTGCGAAAAGAAGTCATAGACAATGACCGAAGGTGCGAAGCGTTCGTAAATCCGCAGAAACTCGCGGGTACTCGATGTCACCTCCACCTGATAGCCAAGGGCTTCGCCAACCTCGCGTGTTAGCTTTAGAAAGGAACAAGCCCCATCAAGCACCAGAAGTCTGCGGCCCAGATCACCCTTCTCCGGAGCGGCGCCGCCGTCCGTTGAATTGCCTGGGTTCGAGTGTGCAAACATTCCAGTGGTCCTCAAGTTGTTTGTTGCTAATAGCAAAGATAGGTTTTACGTGTGCTCGCGTCAATAGATTTGTTGCTATTAACAACGACAATTAGTATGGTTTTTCTATGAGGGAAAATACCTATGCTCAATCCAAGTAGGGCCGATATGGGTCTTTCGCTGCTTCTCGAGCAGACGGCGCGGTCGATTTACGACAAGCGTGGACCTACCGATATTCACCCGGGTCAGTGGTCAGCCTTGCGCTATTTTGCCCGCGCCAACCGAAAAGCACGCACGGTCGCGGGGCTGGCAACATTCCTTGGCGTAACCCGCGGCCCTGCGTCGCGCGCAGCAAACAGTCTGGTCAAACAGGATTTTCTGCAGTCAGAAATTAATCCGCAGGATGGCCGCTCGCCACTTTTCACCGTGACCGAGAAAGGTCAGGACGCCTTAAAACATGATCCTATTATCCGACTCGCCCGGGCGATCTCCGATCTGAAAAAAGAACAGAGATCAGACCTGGCGGAAAGTCTGGAGCAACTCTACAGCTCATTGAACGAGTAAGGCCCGTTTCTCAGACATCGTTGTTACCTTCTAACTGCCTCCCGCCGTTACCGGCCCCTGTCCCGCTATAAAAATCCGCACTGAAGTCCAGTGATCCTCGCATCCGGCCGATGGTCTCGGCCCGGAAAACGCTTCAAGCTTGAAACTCTCAATTCCTGAATGAAGATTACTGGCAGTTCTGATGCCGCAGCCGGTCTAGGCGTTGGGGCTGCCGGGTTGGGGATCTTTCAGATCGGCGCTCCGTCGGGTCAGGGTGGGCAGCGGCCTGCGTGTCCGCGCAGCGCCGCAATCCGGCCCCGGACCGCCATTAGCCCGGAGCAACCGGAACACACACCTCAACAGCGGCATGGACAACGCAGTTCCTGGCACCATAAAATTGCATAGATATGGCCCGGCAAAGAATTTTGGACAGACAAACCCGCCGATCACGGGTTTTGCGCTGACTGTTTTGGAAGCATCATGTGGAACTTCTCGCTAAGACGCCAAACGGCAGCGCGAGCGCCCGCCAACCAAGATGAACTGGCTGAGAAGCTTGCTGAACTGACAGAAGCCAACAAAAAGCTGCAGGCCCAATTAGAAGAACAAAGCAGAAAACAGGCCATCTTAGAGGAGAGTGAAGCCAAACTCAGCGACCACGCACGCGCCGCATCCGACTGGATGTGGATGCAAGATGAGAATCTGCGTTTCAATTACTTTTCAGATGAATTCGCCCTCGCGAACGGCAACACGACAAGTGAATTTCTGGGGAAAACCCGCTGGGAGATGGGCGAAGTCGACCTAAGCAATGAAGAAAAATGGCGCGAGCACCAAGCCTGCCTCGAAGCCCGCAAAGCTTTCCGCGATTTCCGTTTCAGTTGCCGCACTCAAAACGGCAGGGTGGAACACTACAAAAGCAGCGGCGTGCCTTACTTTGACCGGGCCGGAAAATTCCTCGGGTACCGTGGAACCGCCAACTGCGAAACCGAAGAGGTCCTGGAGCAGCAAAAAGCGAGACAACTGGAACAGAGTTACCGCGAGATCTACGAGAACGCCGCTGTCGGCATCTTTCGCGCAACTCCGCAAGGAGAGTTCCTGCAGGCCAACCCGGCGCTTTTCAAGCTCTTCAATTTTCCCGACGAAGAGGAGTTCCTGGAGGCCGTCAACACCGCCCCGGACAACCTGTTTCCTGAACCTGTCCTGCGGGTCGCCATCAAGCGTGAGATCGACAAAAAGGGCGTCCTCGACGGCTTCGAGACAAAGCTGCGGGACAAGACCCATACAAAAAGCGTTTGGGTCAGCATCACCGCGAGCAAGATCGTAGACGAAAGGGGCGATGTAAAATATTTCGAAGGCATGGTTCAGGATGTCAGCAAGCATAAGAGTGCTGAAGCAGAACTGAAACGGCGTGAGCGTGAGCTGGCGCAGGCCCAGCGCATCGGCCGCAGCGGCCATTGGCGCTGGTACATCAAAGAAGGCATCATCGAGCGCTCGGAGGAAATGTGCCGCCTGCTCGGCATATCAACCGATAATACACTCTCATCCAAAGAGGACGGCGACGGATTCATCCACCCGGAGGACCGGGCAGCCTTTCAGGACCGACAAAGGCATGCCATCGACCAAGGCATCGCGTACAAAAGCGAACACCGCGTGCTGATGCCCGACGGCCAGGTCAGATTCCATTCCTGTGAAGGCCACCCGGAACGCAATTCCGCCGGCGACATCGTCTCAATCTTTGGGATAAACCAGGATGTCACGGAGAAAAAGGAAGCGGAAAACGCGCTGCGCGACAGCGAGCGACAACTCAATGAAGCCCAAAGACTCGGTCATATCGGACACTGGCGCTTCTGCGCCAGGCGGAGAATGACACAGTGGTCGCACGAACTCTGGCGGATTTTCGGCCTCGAGCCTCGGGATAGAGAACTAACGCTCGACGAAATCTTTTCGAAAATGCATCCGCAGGACAGAAAGGCGATGCAGGATCAAAGCCGCAATGCCTGGGCGATGCAGCAGCATTTCACGCAGGAGTACCGGATCGTCCGTCCGGATGAGTCGATCAGATACGTGAAAGTCGAGGGACATCCGGAACTCGACAACAATGGAGATCTGATCGCTTATTTCGGCGTCACCCAGGATGTCACCGAGCAAACGGAGGCGGACGCTGCACTGAAAGAGAGCAATGCCCGGAATCAGGCTATTGTGGAAGCCTTAGACAGGGCAAATGTCGGCCTCAGTATTGCGAACATTGAACGCGGCATCATCGACGTCAACTCGGCCGTTCTGAAAATCGCCGGTCTCACACACAAAAGTCAGATGATCGGTCTCAAGCTGACGGATTTAAACCAATACAGCAAAACCGACTTTGCCGCGCTGCGCCGCGAAAACTATGACGCGATTGAAAAACAAGGCAGCTGGGTGGGCGAATTCGACTGGCAACGGCCCGACGGCGAGGTGCGAAGCCTAAGCGTCCGTTCGGCGCCCTTCATCGGCGATTCGATCGTGCATCTCATTGCCGATGTGACCGAGCAAAGAAGACGCGAGCGCCGCGAGGCCGAACTGGAAGAGGGGCTGAAGCAGAGCCAGAAGATGGAGGCGCTCGGTCAGATGGCCGGCGGGATCGCGCATGAAATCAACAACCTTCTTCACCCGATCATTAACTTTACCAAACTCACCCTGAACAAAACGACAGACGCACAGCTCAACCATTACCTCTCGCGCGCACTGGAGTGCAGCCGCAAAGCTGCAGACATTGTGAATGATGTCCTAACTTTTGCACACAAAGGCTCGGGCGAGCGTACCGCCGTGAATCTGGCGGAACTGACGGCGCGTACCATGCGCTTCGCACAGGATATCACCCCTCCCGACATCAAGCTGACTCTCAAGACGAATGAGGACAAAGTACCGGCGGAGGTTAACGAAACCGAATTCATTCAGGTGGTACTTAATCTTGTGCAGAATGCCAACGATGCCATGGGAGGCGCTGGTGAGGTCAAACTGGAGCTGGACTGTGTTATGCTGGCCCCAGGAGAAACGGAACGATTGGAAATCGAACAAGGGCATTATGCGCGCATCACCATAAGCGACCGGGGACAGGGGATTCCCGACGATATTATGGATCATATTTTCGAGCCCTTCTTCACGACCAAGGAAGTGGGTCGCGGCACGGGTCTCGGTCTGGCCGTCGTCTATGGTATAGTCAAAGGCTGGAAAGGCGCTATTTCAGTAAACAGTGAAAAAGATGTAGGCTCTTGCTTCGAAGTTTATGTTCCTATCGTCCGCGAAGCTGCAGCAGCCCCGGAGAGTAAAGGCGTATGAAGAAAATACTGGTTGTAGATGATGACGAGTTTGTTCGGGAAAGTATCTGCGCCGTCTTGAACGTGTCCGGCTACAAGACGCTGGAAGCCGGGAATGGCGAAGAGGGCGTCGCGCTGATCAAGGAGGAAGCCCCCGACCTCGCAATCGTCGACATCTGGATGCCGAAGGTTGATGGCCTGTCATTGCTGCGTCAGGTGCGCTCCGAAAACTCGGATTTACCCATTATTATCGTGTCCGGCGGCGGCCCCGGCGAGACACTCGAGCGTGCGACCGCCATCGCCGACGTTCACAGCGCCGACCATGTCCTCTTCAAGCCCTTCGAAGATGACGAGTTGCTCGAGATGATCGAGAAACTCTTAGCGTGAATGCAAGAACCCGGGCGCGAAGCGACCGGCCTTCACACGGCATAGTTTCGCTACGCCCGGCTCCGCCCGGGAGGCTGACAGACTCACTGAAACGGAAACGGCATTACGGCGCGGTGTAGCTGGTCTTCACAGTCGTATAGAACTCAACCGCATAACGTCCCTGTTCGCGCGAACCATAGCTGGAGCCTTTGCGGCCGCCGAACGGCACATGATAGTCCACACCGGCGGTCGGCAGGTTGACCATGACCATACCCGCCTCGGCGTTACGCTTAAAGTGGCTGGCGTGCTTCAGAGATGAAGTTGCAATACCGGCGGAGAGCCCGAAGCTTGTGTCGTTGGCCATCGCCAGCGCTTCATCGTAGTCCTTCACCCGCAACACCGTCGCCACCGGGCCGAAGATTTCCTCGCGGTTGATCCGCATCTGGTTGTTGGTTTCGGTGAAGAGTGCCGGCTGCAGATAGAACCCCTCGGTCTCGCGGTTCAGCCGTTCGCCGCCCCAGGCAAGCTTGGCGCCCTCTTTCTGACCGGCGTCGATATAAGAGAGATCCTGGTCCAGCTGGCTCTGGTCGACCACCGGGCCAATGTGAGTTGAAGGATCCAGGGCATTGTCGACTTTGAGCCCTTTCAGTTTTTCGATCACCGTATCGACGAAGTTGTCATGAATACCCTCGGTCACGATCAAACGGGACGACGCCGTGCAGCGTTGACCGGTCGAAAAAAAGGCACCGTTGACTGCCGCGTCCGCCGCGACGCCGACATCTGCATCGTCCAGAACCACAAAAGGATTCTTGCCGCCCATTTCCAGCTGCACTTTCTTGAGGCTCTCCGCGCACTTGGCAGCCACATGTTTGCCGGTGGCCACAGAGCCGGTGAAACTGATCCCATCGACTTCGGACGAAGAGAGAAGGGCTTCGCCCACCACCGATCCGCGTCCCATCACCAGGTTCAGCACGCCGGCAGGAAGACCCGCACGCACAAGAATATCTGCGATGGCCCAGGCACAGCCTGGCACCAGATCGGCCGGCTTCAGCACGACACAATTCCCAAAAACCAGCGCGGGCGCCAGCTTCCAGGCCGGAATTGCGATCGGAAAGTTCCAGGGCGTAATAATGCCGATCACACCGAGAGGCTCACGAGTGATTTCCACATCCACGCCGGGTCGGATTGAAGCGACTTTCTCGCCAGGCGTCCGCAGCGCTTCACCGGCGAAGAACTTGAAGATCTGACCGGCACGCATACTCTCGCCGATGCCTTCCGCCAAGGTCTTGCCCTCTTCGCGGGACAGCAATTCACCAAGTTCGGCTTTCCGGGCAATGATTTCATTGCCGGCCGCGTCCAGGATATCAGCGCGCTGTTGCGGGGTGGTCGCCGCCCAGGCTGGAAATGCATCGCGAGCCGCCGCGATCGCCTGCTCGGCCTGGGCAGCCGAGGCCCGGGAATAGCGGCCCACCACATTGGAGAGATCGGAGGGATTAATATTGTCGTTCGCATCGCTGCTGTCGATCCACTCTCCGCCGATGTAATTTGCCTGCACCTTCATAACGTAAGCCTCCTCTGTCCACGTCTTTCAAGAAACGCGGCGATAACCCAGATGCGTTGCGCCACCGCACAATAGCCTTGATATCAAGGGCATAGCTTCACGGCAGGTGAAAGCAGCTGGCCAAGATAACGCCCGACTCAGCGCCGGAAGCGGTCCGGCAGGAATTGATTAACAACTTCGGAGCGACAATAGCCGACGGCCCCGCCCCAAAGCAATGCGGGCCGTCCGACAAACCAACAGAGGCCCGGTGATCCGGGGTGTTCGCGATCTGGGGTGTTTGTGATCCGGGCTGGAGCTGTGTAAAAGAAACGCTAGTATCCCGAATCTGAAATTCACTTCATTGAATTTCAGGCCCAATGGGACACTAACTCATTGAAGCTAGTGCGATTCTGTCTCTAAAACTCGCCGCACGCTATGCAGCGAACTTCGGAAACGTCACACTAGGGAACGACGATAGATCAACCGGCGTGTAGATCGGATCGGAGCAGAGTGAACGAGATGAAGAGTCGCCTTCAGCGCTTTCGTCTGGTTGAGGCCTGCTCTAGGTGCAGGAGGACTCAATGCTGAAACGAGCCCTAGACGCGGCGGAAACATCGATCACGGCATTTGTCGGCTCTGCGGAACTTGGCACGTCAGATAAAGCCGTTAAAATCGACAGTCTTGCGGAATTCTGTAAGTACTTCGGCGAAGTATCGGACAAATACCCTCTCAGCCATGCAGTGCGGCAGTTTTTTGAGAACGGTGGCCAGAAAGCCTTCGTCGTGCGCGTCGCAAACGAGAAGTTCGCTGAGCCCTCCTTGTCGATCCGCCAGCAGGGACTCTGGGCGTTGGACCAGGTGGATGCCTTCAATCTGCTCGCCATCCCCCCTCTTGAACCGGGACGGGATATTGATGTCCGCAGCCTGGGCACGGCACTGGCCTACTGCAAAAGTCGCCGGGCGATCCTCTTGGTCGATCCACGCAGCAAATGGTCAATGCCGGTATCGGTCCTGGACCCTCAGGGCGGTATCGAGAACCTCGGCCTGCGCGACCCCAATGCAGTTCTTTACTACCCCAATATTCTGGCTGCGAGTGCTTCGAACCGGGGCAAAAGTATCGCCTGCGCCCCCTGCGGCGCGATCGCCGGTCTGATCGCGCGTACCGACGCTTCCAGGGGTGTATGGAAAGCGCCGGCAGGCGTTCACGCTGGCATCCGCGGCGCTCAAGGACTGGAACGGAACGTCAGCACGGCGGAGAATCGCCTGTTAAATCAGGCCGGGATCAACTGCCTGCGCAGCTTCACGAAGACCGGTATCGTCAGTTGGGGCGCGCGCACGCTCGACGGCGCCGATTTCCTGGGCTCGGAGTGGAAGTATCTTCCCCTGCGGCGGGTGGCGCTCATGATCGAGGAATCGCTCGAACGTGGTCTGAACTGGGTTGTCTTCGAGCCGAACGATGAGCCGCTGTGGGCCGAGATCAGTGAGGCCGTCGAAGACTTTATGTTCCAGCTTTTCCGCCAAGGGGCTTTCCAGGGCAAAACGCTGAACGAATCATTCTTCGTGCGTTGTGACGACACAACAAACACCGAAGCGGACATCGACCGCGGCATGGTCAACTTGCAGGTCGGCTTCGCACCTTTGCGACCTGCCGAATTCACCATCCTGAATTTCCAACTGAAAACCGCTTCTTGCCCAGCGGACTAAAGCAATTTGCGTTTAAACAGACACAAAATTCGCTGCCTCTCGATCAGCAGATTGCTGATCTTGAACGCAGATTGTGAGATGCACTGATTCAAGAAGAACGCAATTCGCTATAGACATGCGAATCCGTTCTAACTCTTAGTGTTAGATCAGATTCACAAGGTCGAGTGACCGCCTTCGGCGATTCCATCTAAACGTCATCGGATCTAGCGCGTTCGCCAGGCCTGAGTCCGTTTTTCGACAAAGCGGGACAACAACCCGTAAATCACAACAGCAGTCAAATTGGTATAAACGATCATCATCGCCATGGCTGCGGCAGGCGCGATATCCCCGGCATCATCCATGTTCATGACTGCGACCGAGGCCAGATTGGTGTCCGGTGAATAGAGGAAAACGACCGCAGATACTGTCGTCATGGCATTCATGAAAAGATAAACCGCCATAGAGAAAATCGCCGGTTGGCAGACCGGCACCGTGACCCGGCTGAAGGTGGTCCAGAAAGGAACCTTCAAGGATGAAGAGACAGATTCAAACTCGCCATCGATCTGCTTAAGCGCGGTCACGGCCGTCAGATGGGCCACGGTATAAAAGTGCGCCACGGTCGAGAGCACCAGGATCGCCATGGTGGCGTAGATCCCGCTCAGCGGATTGGCCGGATTATTGAAGAAGAATATATAGGCAAGACCCAGCACCATGCCTGGAACTGCCAGCGGCACCATGGCCATCGCCTGGATGACAACACGGCCAAAGCGTGCACCCTGCCCCTTTTCCACAAGGTAGGCCACGGTAAAGATCAAACCGGTGCCGATCAGCGCAGTCAGCGCCGCCAGCTTTATAGAGTTATACCAGGCGCCCCAACCGCCGCCGTCCATGATCTCGAAGTTATAATGCGTAAAGCCGAGGCTGAGATTGTACGGCCAGAACTTCACGAAAGACGCATAGGCCGCCACCCCGAGTACCAGGAGCAGCATGCCGGCGATGACGGTGCAAAAGATCAGAGCACCAAGGTCGCGGCCACGGGAGGGTTTGGGCTGATAGGGAACCGCGCGCGCCGAGAGCAATGCGACTTGCCGCCTCTGGACGAGGCGATCGACGCTAAAGGCCAGCACGGCCGGAATCAGCAACATCACGCTCACCACCGCGCCCATTTGAAAGTTCTGCTGGCCGATGACCTGTTTGTAGATATCGGTCGCCAGCACGGAATATTGTCCGCCAATCACCTTGGGAACGCCGAAGTCGGTGATCACCAAGGTAAAGACCACAAACACTGCACTGATCACGCCGTACTTTGCACCGGGCAGCGTCACGGTGAAGAAGGTGCGCAGTTTGGACGCCCGCAATGCTTCCGCGGCCTCATACAGGCGGGCGTCCGAGAGGGAAAGAGCGGTGTTCATGATCAGCAGCGCATGGGGGAAAGTCCAGAAACTGGAGCCCAGCACAATCCCGATGAAGCCGTAGATCGGCTCACCCATCAGAAGCTCCCGCATGAAGCCCTTCTTGCCGAACATGTAGATAAAGGAGATCCCGGGCAGCAGCGACGGCGCCAGGATCGGCACCAGCGCCACCAGTCGGAAAAAGCCCTTAAAGCGCATACAGGTGCGCGTGATGGCATAGGCATAGGCAAAAGCGAGGCTGATCACAATAACCGTCGCCACGATCGAGACCGTCAGACTGTTTGAGATCGAATAGGCGAGCGAAGGCGTATCGAAGTAGGTGGCGTAGTTGGTCAGGCCGACAAAGTTTCCGTCCTTGTCTTCGAAGGATTTGGACAGCATCGCGTAAAGCGGCAGGATGACCGAGACGAGCAGAAACAGTCCCGCGATGGCGATCCCGCCACGCATGACCCAGGCTTCCAGATTGAAGCGCGCCCGTGGTCCGGTGTTCGCGGCGGGATTTAGAGCAGCATCGGTCATGGCATCACACCAGCGTGCCGGCAAAGATCCGGACCCGCTCGGCGGGAAGCTCGACCGTCAACTCCTTGCCGGTCTCCAACGCCATCCGCCGAACGGCATTGATGGAAAAATCGGCCAGAAGATGATGACTGCCGAGAACGTCGCCGGAGAGCTCGGCCCGGAAGAAGGACCCCAGAAACTCCATATCCTCAATCCGGGCGTCGAAGGCGTTTCCCGGTGTTTCGATAATATCCGGCGCCCCGGGTGAGCGGGCGCCTGCGCCATGGGGCACCACATCCTCGGGTCGGATGGCCAGAATCGCGGAAGCGCCGGATTGGACGCTATGGTCCTGACAAGCGACGGACAGAGGGCCGAGTTTCACACCGCCAGTGCCGTTCACCTGGCAGGGCAGCTGATTCATGGTGCCGATAAAATTGGCGACAAAGGGACTGACTGGCTCCCGGTATATCTCCAGCGGGGTGCCGACCTGCTCAACAATACCGTGATCCATGACGACGATGCGATCGGCCATGGTCAGAGCCTCTTCCTGATCATGGGTGACCATGATGGTCGTGACACCGAGGCGGCGCTGCAGGCTTTTGATTTCGTGGCGCAGATGTCCACGCACCTGGGCGTCGAGCGCCGAGAGAGGTTCGTCAAGCAACAGCAATCCCGGTGACATAGCCAGGGCCCGGGCCAGGGCCACACGCTGCTGCTGACCGCCGGAGAGTTGCGCCGGGTACTTCGCTCCCTGATCAGGCAATCCGACCAGCGCCAGCAACTCTTCGACACGCCGGGCGGTGTCGGCGCGTGCGGACCCCGCGTTCTCCAGGCCGTAGGCGACGTTCTTATTCACGTTCAGATTGGGAAAGAGCGCATAGGACTGAAATACGATCCCGAAATCCCGCTGAGACGGCGGCAAGCGGGAGATATCGACCCCGGCCTGCGTGATCCGCCCCGCCGACTGGATTTCGAGCCCAGCTATAATGCGCAGAAGGGTTGTCTTGCCGCAGCCCGAGGGACCCAGGAAACACACGAACTCGCCCTCGTAGACATCGAGCGCGATGTCCTGCAGTGCCGTAAAACTGCCAAAGGATTTGGATACGCCTTGAAGGCGAAGGTATGGCGCCGAACCGGACATAACAGCCCTCAAAAAAATGCGCGGCGCGGCGGACCTGGTTGCACGTCCGCCGCACGCAGAGAAATGGGCTATTTCGCCTCGGATTTAGAATCGTAACGCTTCTGCCACTCAGCGAGAATAGCCTTACGGTTCTTGGCCGCAAAATCGAAATCGTTATCGATCATCGCATCGACCAGGCCTTCCGGAAAATGCTCGACGGGCTTGGCCACACCGGGATAGGCGACGACGGCATACCCGCTGTTATACATCTCGTTGGCTTCCTTAGAGACCACGAAATCCATCAGCTTTTTGGCAGCGTCCATGGCATCCGTGCCCTTAACGATGGCCGCCGCTTCCATGTCCCAGCCTACGCCCTCGGAGGGCACCACGATTTCGAGCGGTGCACCGGCGGCTTTCGATTTGGCGCCCCGGAAAGCAAAGGAGATGCCGATCGGGATTTCACCTGCCGCTGCCAGCTTGCAAGGCTTGGAACCGGAATGGGTATAGCGGGCGATGTTTTCATGCAGGCCATCCATATAGGCCCAGCCACCCTCTTCACCGAACATCTGCAGCCAGGAGGAGACATCCAGGAAGCCGGTGCCAGACGAGGCCGGGTTAGGCATGATCACCTGTCCCTTGTAGACCGGCTTGGTCAGGTCTTTCCAGGAGGCTGGCATAGGCAGTCCCGCGGCTTCGGCCTCGGGAATATTCACACAAACCGACGCCACCCAGGCATCCATCCCGACCCAGGAGGGCGGCACTTCGCTGTCAACGAATTTCGGATCCAGTTCCTTGACACCGTTTGGCGCATAGGGCTCCAACATGCCTTCGCCCTTGAGCAGGATCAGGCTGGTTCCCGCCAGACCCCAGACCACATCGGCCTGCGGATTATCCTTTTCCGCCAGCAGCTTCGCCGTCACGATGCCGGTCGAATCGCGCACCCATTTGATTTCAATATCCGGATGATGGGCATTAAAGGCCGCCGCATATTTCGCCAGGTCTTCAGCTTCCACCGCCGTGTAGACGGTCAACGTTTCCGCCGAGGCAGCATTGACCGCCAACCCGCCGGCAAGGGCGAAGCTGGCAACGCTCGTCACATACTTTGAGATATCAATTTTCATTTTTTACTTCCCTGTCCATTGCACGATTTAAATTCGTTTTTTCATGGTGGTTTCGAGGAGGTTCAGCCTCCATTCGTTGGATAGGAGGACTGCAAGCCTCTCCCTTATAAAAATATCCGCCTTACGATTTCGGTCCGGCGATTGTCGCGCCTCCGTTTACATTGCGCTCCCGCAGAGTCTCGGCCTGTTCTTCATTTACCAGGCGGGAGCTGCGCAGCTCGCCCCGCCGGCTCAAGATCGGGTAGGCAACCGACGTCAGATGCGAGTTAATGCGTTTAAAGTCACGCAGCATGTCGAGGTGCAGGCTGCTGGTCTCGATACTTTCGATCATGCCCGAGCGCAGCCGCTCGAGGTGCCATTCCGTGCCCTCCAGCTCCATCTTGCGGAACTGGTCTTTCCGCGCCAGAAGCAAACGCGCCTGCTGTGCGTCCGGCGTGATGAACACACTCAGCGACAAGCGGACCGTCTCCATCAGCATGGAATGCACGTCGGCCAGCTCAGCAAGGCCCTGATCGGAGAAACTCAGCTTGCCTTTGATCTTCTTGGCCGCCAGTTCCATCAGGTTTTTGTCGATAATATCGCCGACATGTTCAAGGTTGGTCGTGAAGGTAATGATCTCGATACAGCGGCGGCTTTCGTCGTCGTCCAGCTCATCCCGGGAGAGACGCATCAGATAGAGCTTCACGGCTTCGTAAAGCTGATCGATCTGGTCCTCCTGAGCCTCCACTTCCGACAACAGCGTCTTGTCGTCTTCACGGAAGACCCGGATGGTCTTTGCCAGCATATCCTCGATGATGTCACCCATTCGCAGGGTTTCGCGCGTCGCGCTGCTCAGAGCGAGTGAGGGCGTCTCCAGCAGGTGCTCGTCCAGGTAGCGCGGCCCGCTATCGCTCAGCTCAGCGCTCGGCTCCGGCAGGATTTTCTCCGTCAGCGCCGCGACCGGCCCGATGAGGGCCAGGGACAAGACACAAAGAGCACCGTTGAACGCGACGTGAAACACCACCACCTGCGCAGCGGGGTCGGGCACCAGCCTCGCGAGTTCGGGGGCAAGCCAGGGCAGCGCAATCCAGCAGGCAACCACGCCGATCAAGCGGAAAATCAGATTGCCCAGCGGGATGCGGCGCGCCGACACCGGTTCCGCGATCGTTGCAGTGATTGCCGGCAGCGCGGCGCCCAGATTGACACCCAGAACGATCGTCATGAGAGCTTCCAGCGGGAAAGCCCCTGCCACAGCCAGGGATGAAACCAGGAGCACGATGGCAACGCTGGAATAGGCCATCCAGGTCAGGACAACACCAACCACGACCGCCAGGAAGGGTTCGCTGGCCATGGCGTTCAGAATCAGGCCGACGATCTCACTCTCGCCGAGCGACCGCGATGCGCCCCCCACCATATTCAGGGCAACCAGCAACATCGCAAAACCGATCAGAATACGGCCGATATGCTTGATACGCGGGCTGCGCTTTGCGCCCGCCACATGAATGACGTAGCCCAGGAACGCGAAGATAGGCCAGATCACGGCAATACCGGAGGCCACGACGACAACCGCCGCCGCAGACCCCAGATCCGCTCCCAGCATCACGGCAAGGGCAGGTGCCGTGGCAAGTGCGCCACGGCCCACGAAAGAACAAACGATGAGTGCCGTCGCGGTCGAACTTTGAATGAGCCCCGCAACAAGCGTACCGGCGCCGGCGGCAAAAACTCTATTACTGGTGCAGGAGGCGACAATGCTCCTGAGCTCGGTTCCAAAGGCACGTGTCATGCCTGTCCGAATCATCCGGGCGCCCCAAAGCAGCAGCGCCACACCCCCTAAAATCGTCAAAAAAACTTCTGTACCGCTCAATCCTTGTTCCTTCTTTCAGTTCTTTCCATCGCGCTTCAACCGGGCCAGGGCAGCGAATAGGTTTTGATATTGGAGAAGCTCTTCATGGCTTCGAGCACGCCCTCCTTATATCCTAACCCGGAATCCTTAATACCACCGAAAGGCGACATTTCGATTCGATATCCCGGCACTTCCCAGATATTGACCGTCCCGACATTCAGGCCATTGACGAAGGCCGTGATGCGATCGAGGCGGTTTGTACAGACACCCGCGGAAAGACCGAAAGCCGTCGAATTGGAAATTCGCATCACCTCGGCATCATCATTCGGCACACGCACGATCGGAATGACCGGACCGAAGGTCTCTTCCATGACCAGTTCGGAGGCGTGATCGACTTTGTCGATTACAATCGGCGGCAGCAGGGCGCCCTGGCGCCCCGGATTATAGAGTATTTCCGCCCCGGCTTCTGCAGCTTTATGAACGCGCGCCTCGAAGAGCTTTGCCGCCTCCTCGTGAACGACCGTGCCCAGGTCGGTGTCCGGGTCGAAAGGATCGCCAAAAACGATCTTCCTGGCGCGCTCCTCCACCAACGGCACAAAGCGCTCCGCCACATCCTGCTGAACCAGTATCCGCTTGACCGCGGTACAACGCTGACCCGAATTTTTAGTCGCACCGGCCACGGCCAGATCGGCGGCCTTGGCCAAATCATCGTCCGAAAGATCGTTCAGGATGATCAGCGGATCGTTACCCCCCAATTCCAGAACGGTTCGGCGGTAGCCCGCACGGTTCGCGATCAGCTTGCCGACCGGAACACCGCCGGTGAAGGTGATCAGCTCGATGTTCTCATTGGTGATGAACTCGTCGCCCAGATCCTCGGGCATGCCGGTGAGGACGGACAGCATTTCCGGGGGCAAACCGGCCTCGTAAAGAATGTCAGCCAGGATCAGCGCCGTCATGGGTGTCAGGTCGGTCGGCTTACAGACGATACAGTTATTGGTCGCAACCGACGGCGCGATCTTATGGGAGATCATGTTCAGCGGATGATTGAAGGGCGTTATCGCGCTGATCGCCTTCAAGGGTTCGCGCATGGTGTAGATTCGCCGTGCCTTGCCCTGCGGGCTGACGTCGCAGGAGAAGATCTCGCCGTCGTCCCGGATGCAGAGTTGCGCGGTCAGGGTGTAAACGTCATAGGCGCGGCCCACTTCGTAAAGCGAATCCTTTTTCGAGAGTCCCAGCTCGAGCGAGATCAGATCCGAGATTTCATCGCGCCGGGACTGAATGATCTCCGCGGCGCGGAACAGGATCTGCTGCCGCTCGTAGCGGGTCAGTGTGGGCGTGTAAGCGCCCGCGATTTCGAAGGCTTCTCGCGCGTGAGCCGCCGTGCCCCGTGGCACGGTCCCGATCACCTGATTGCTATAGGGGTAACGGACCTCGATCACGCCTTCGGCGTCGACCTTGCGCCCGGCGATACGCATCATTTCGTGGCGCGGCCTACCGGCCATATCTTCGGCAAGACTCATTTCGTAAATTCCCAAGTGATGCGGCAGTTGGCCTGCCCTAGTCTATCAGAGTAACCCGATTCGTTCCGGATTCAGGAAGCGGTCCTTTAGTCCCGTCGTTACTGGGCTGCGCTCTGAACTTCGACGATGTGGTTTAGAGCAACATCGAAAGCATCGAAGTTCCTGAGCGCACGGTTTGTAAGGTTCCGTACAGGCCGGTTCACCATAAGCGGCACGGTCTGTTCAGAGATGCCGCCATGAGAGCGCAAGGGCACCTCCAGACCGGAAAGATCATGACCAGACTGGCTGGTTCCCAGAACCACGTGGCGTTTCGCGACGACGACCAAATCTCCGATCCGATCTCGCGGCAGCTCGAAGCGAGTGCAGGCCTCGCTATTCCCCGCAACATACTCGATACCCTCGAGGGCGGAGAGCTTTCCGGTCAAGATGTCGGCATCAGCGGAGGCCGGCAGATAAACCGTAGCGAAAGAGCCCAAAGCGCCATGATGAACCACATAAGGGTCGGTGATCGGCAGGATCACGCGGGCCATAGCCGTTCCCATCCAGTCATCGAGCAGGTCCTGCAGATAAATAACCGCGGGTGCGCCATCGGAATCGTGCTTGGCATTCATGCCGTGATCCGCCGTCAGAGACAAAACACATCCCATGGCGTCGAGCTGAGCCCAGTAACCGTCCATCATAGCGTAGAAAGCGTTCGCACCCGGGGTTCCGGGCGCATGCTTGTGCTGCACATAGTCCGTGGTGGAGAGATACATCAGATCCGGCCGGTCCCGTTCCATTAACTTGACGCCCGCGGCGAAAACGAATTCGGAAAGCTCGGCGGAATACACATCGGGAACCGGCATCCCGACCATCTCGACAACACCTGAAATGCCATTCTCCGGAAGACTGGCCTGACCGGACTTCTCCGAGGAAAAGCAGGTGGCCGCGTCCGGACCAATGCGCAGGCCATGTCCGAGGAGGCGGCGCAGTTTATCCTTCGCGGTGACGATCGCGATCTTTGCGCCTTGCTCCTGGAACGCCTTGAAGATGGTCGGCGCGCGCAAGAATTTTGGATCGTTCATCATCACTTCCTCGCCGCTGTCGGGATCGAGGAAGTAGTTGCCTGAAATGCCGTGCACGGCGGGCGGCTGGCCGGTAACGATCGAGAGATTGTTGGGATTGGTAAAGCTCGGCACCACGCAATCCGCCCGCAAGTCGGCACCTTGCGCCAGCATTCTGGCGGTAAAGGGCATGACCCCCGCCGCGACCGCGGCTTCGATGTAGGCAGGCTCCGAACCATCGATGCAAACGACAACGACCGGCTGTGCCGGCCAATCGTAGCTGCGGTCGTTGACGGTGACTTTACGGTTCATGCTTTCATCCTCACTTCATCGTCCGGCGCTGGCCCGGAGTCCAATCCGAATCTATTCCGCATCTATTCCGCGGCAGTGGTCTCACGTGCCGAAGATGCATCCTGCACGCCCATTTCACTTAGTACGCTCCGCACAGCTTCCAAAAGACCCCGGATGTCCTGAGCGTCAATCGCTCCGATGGTGCCGACCCGGAAGGTCGGCGCAGCCGTCAGCTTTCCTGGATAAATCACGAAACCGCGCGCCGCGAGAAGATCGTAAAAAACCTGGAAACTGAAACGCGGATCGGCTGGTTCCAGAAAGGCCGTAATGATGGGTGACTGAATTGCGTCGGCGAGCAGGGTTTCGAAGCCCATCTCCCGCATACCACGGACCAGAACGCTGTGGTTGCTGGCATAGCGGCCGCCCCGCCCTGCGACGCCGCCTTCATCGGCATGTTCATCGATAGCCACCGCCAACGCAGCCGCAGAATGAGTCGGTGGCGTAAAGCGCCAGCGGCCCGACTGCTCCAGATAGAGCCACTGGTCGTGAAGATCGAGTGACAGGGAATGCGCATTTCCGGCCGTACTAGCCAAGGCGCTCTTGCGCAGGATCGCAAAGCCCATGCCGGGTACAGCCTGAATACACTTGTTTGCAGATGACACCAGACCATCACAGGGCAAGGCCCGAACATCTATCGGCAGAGCTGCAAAGGAACTCATGGCATCCACCAGCAGCGCGCGGCCATGGCGCGCCGTGACGACGGCGATGCTATTGAGAGGATTCAGGACTCCCGTCGTGGTCTCGCAATGCACGGCCGCAACATGCGTGATTGTGGTGTCTTCGCTCAACGCCGCATCAAGAGCCGAGACATCGTAGGCTTCCGTCTCGGGACTGCGCAGGATCGTACAGCAGCGCCCCATGACCTCAAGAATCTTGACGATCCGCTCACCATATGCGCCGTTGACCAGGACAGCGCAATGTCCGCCGCGCGGTACCATCGTACCCAGCATCGCCTCGACGGCAAAGGTCCCACTGCCCTGCAGGGGTACGCAGACGAAATCGTCACCGCCGCCGGCCATATCGGTCAGGCGGGTGCAGATGTCACCTGTCAGCTTGATAAAGGGCTGATCCCAGGACCCCCAGTCTCGCTGCATAGCGGCCTTTACGGGCTTAGAGGTGGTCAAGGGGCCTGGTGTCAGAAGGAACTCGTGGTTCTCTCCGGTCCGTCTGGCGCGTTCGAGAACATTGTATTCGGCGGCCATGACTCTGAACTTCCCTGCGTCGCGCATGTTTCATCTGCCGGCAGATTACGCAGCATCAGTTTCATATGTAAAATCGATGTTTTCGATATATATTATACTTCATGTCTATGATTTATTCTCAAGTCAGAGCCTTTCATGCCGTCGCCAGTCACGGCAGCTACACGCGCGCGGCGGCGGCGCTGAACGTTTCGCAGCCGACTCTTTCTTCGCAGGTCAAGGCACTTGAAACCCATTACGACGTGGAACTCTTCGTTCCGGCGGGCCGCGGTATCGAGATCACACCCCTGGGCCGGCGGCTGCACGCGATTACGCAAAAGCAATTCCGCCTGGAAGCGGAAGCCGAACTCCTGCTCTCGGAGACCCGCAACCTGAATGCGGGGTTCCTGCGGATCGGCGCAGACTCACCCTATCACGCCCTGCCGCTCGTCGCGCGTTACAAAGAACAATACCCCGGCATCGAGATTTCGATGAACTTCGGCAATTCGCGCGACACACTGGCAGAGCTGATGGCGCGGCGCATCGATGTCGCGATCATCCCCCCACCGCCCACAGACGATCCGCGCCTGATCTCGCAACTTCTCATTGCCGACCGGCTCGTTGCCTTTGTCCCGAAGGCGCATAAATGGGCGAAACGAAAAAGCGTGAACCTCAAACAGCTTGCCGGTACCCGGGTCATCTTGAGAGAAGAGGGATCAACAACCCGCGCCGTATTCGAAGCCGCCATTGCCGCCGCCGGAATGAGCCTCACGGATGTCTTCGAGATCGGCAGCCGCGAAGCCGTTCGCGCCGCCGTGGTCGAGGGCTTGGGCATCGGCGTGGTTTCCGAAGCGGAACTGATTCGGGGCGACAACATCCACGTCCTGCCGATTTCCGGCGCAGACCTGCGGGTTCCGGAACACCTGGTCTGCCTCGCCGAATGCGCCCCGCAGCGAACGATTAAAGCTGTATTTGACCTGCTGGAGAATTAGTTCGAGGCCACCGCAGCGCTCAACCCAGGACGTAAATAACGAATTAGTCCACAAATTATCCACGGCAAATTTAACAAAAGAGAAAAGTTTTCGTCACATCTCCGTCAGCGCTTTTCGTCACCCTCTTCCGGAGATAAACGGGGAGTGTGGGGTTATGGGTTCAGCCATTGAGGTCGATGGACTGTCGAAAACCTTTCGGAAACATCGTGCGCTAAAGAATGTCTCGCTGACGGTTGAACGTGGCGAGATGGTTGCGCTGATCGGTGCATCCGGGTCGGGTAAATCGACTCTAATACGTCTGATTTCCGGATTGGAGCGCGGGGATAAGACCGCCGGCGCCAGTCAGGCGGGAAACAGCGGCCGCATTCAGGTTCTGGGTTCATCGGTCCAGGACAGCGGCCAGCTCAACCGGAGCATTCGCGGTTTGCGCGCCCGCATCGGCGTGATATTTCAACAGTTTAACCTGGTTAACCGGCTGTCGTTGCTGACCAACGTGGTCCTGGGTGTTCTGGGCCGCATACCGGCCTGGCGCGGGACGCTCGGTCTTTTCACCCGCGAAGAAAAAATGCTGGCCATGGAAGCCTTGCGCCGGGTCGGTATGGATCAATACGCAGGACAGCGCGCCTCGACTCTCTCAGGCGGTCAGCAACAGCGCGCGGCAATCGCACGTGCCCTGATGCAAGGCGCTGAAGTCCTGCTTGCCGACGAACCCATTGCATCGCTCGATCCCGAATCAGCCCGCCGGGTCATGGAAAACATGGCACGGATCAACCGCGAAGATGGCATTACCATCGTCGTATCCCTGCATCAGGTTGCCTACGCCATGCGCTATTGCCCGCGCACCGTCGCCCTGCGTGCCGGCGAAGTGGTTTATGACGGCCCCAGCGAAGCGCTGACGCCAAGCTTCCTGCGTGAACTCTACGGTGCCGACAGCGAAGAGCTCGTCATGGACGAAACGCTCAGCGGCGCTATTCACGGGGTCGAGGCACCGCAGCAGATGCCGATTGCCGCCACGGCTTAGCGACCCCGCAGCCGCGGTGTTAAAGCGGCCGCGGCCGGGCCGAACTCAAGAACCGACCAATAAACAGTTGTCTTACAAGGAGAAACTCATGTTTGCTAAATTTGCCGGTGCCGCCACGATCGCGGCGACCGCCTTGACAACCAGCCTCGCTTTCACGGCCTCCGCCGCCGCGGAGAAGCTTGAGACGCTCAACTTCGGCATCATCTCGACCGAGTCCTCACAGAACCTTAAGACCATCTGGGATCCGTTCCTGGAGGACATGGAAAAGAAACTCGGCATGAAGGTAAAAGCCTTCTTCGCGCCTGACTATGCAGGCGTCATCGAAGGCATGCGCTTCGACAAGGTCGATGTCGCCTGGTTCGGCAACAAATCGGCCATGGAAGCCGTCGACCGCGCCGGCGGCGAAGTCTTCGTCCAGACCGTCGACGTCACCGGCAACCCCGGCTATTGGTCACTGCTGCTTGCCCACAAGGACAGCAAGCTCGAGAAGCTGGAGGACGTCCTGGGTTGCGAAGGCGACCTGGCGTTCGGCAACGGCGATCCGAACTCGACCTCCGGCTTCCTGGTGCCGAGCTACTACGTCTTTGCACAGAACAACGTTGATCCGAAGGACTGCTTTAAGACCGTTCGCAGCGCCAATCACGAAACCAACGCACTGGCCGTCGCCAACAAACAGGTCGACTTCGCGACCAACAACACCGAGAGCCTGAGCCGGATCAAAGAAAACAATCCGAAGGCCTTCGAGAACATCAAGGTCATCTGGCAGTCGCCACTGATCCCCGCCGATCCGATCGTCTATCGCAAGAACCTCTCCGACGAGACCAAGGCACAGCTGAAGGCCTTCTTCCTGGGCTATGGCCGCCTGGGTACGGACGTCGAGAAGGAAAAGAAAATCCTCGCTGACCTGCAGTGGGCTCCCTTCCGCGACTCCTCAAACGCACAGCTCTACCCGATCCGTCAGTTGCAGCTTTTCCGTGACAAAGTGAAGCTGCAGGGCGATGAGCGGATGGATACCAGCGAAAAGAACGAAAAGATCGCGAGCATCGAAGAGAAGCTCGATACCCTGAAAATCCTGGCCAACAACTAAGGCCGGAACCGATAGAAGGGACGGTGGCGCTCCAACCGGGCGCCACCGTTTCTCTATCCACTCTGCCTTTCAAACGACTGGGTTGAGAACTCACAAGCACAAAAAAAGGAACGGCAGCGAAACCATCGCCGTTTGTGAGTCCTGAACCCCGGTGCGGTGGAACTGATTCCACCACACAGACCACCCTCAACTCCCGGACCCTAATCATGACAGACATCACGCAACATAATGGCCGGCAGAGCCGCCAATTCGGCAACCCGGGGGGTGAGAGCAAAAGCCTGGAACTTCCGCCGCGCGACCTGAAGCGCGGCGTAACAAGCCTGATCGGCTGGGGACTGTTCTTCCTGGTGCTGATGTGGTCGTGGGAAGGCGCAGAGATGCGCCCGCTGGACCTCTTTATCTATGCCGGCAACATGAGCGAATTCGCGGCCGGTTTCTTTCCGCCCGATTTCCACGAATGGCCAACCTTTTTGGAGCAGATGCTCATCACGGTCCAGATCGCTGTTTGGGGCACGGTGCTGTCGGTCATATGTGCCATTCCCTGCGGCGTCCTCTCCGCCGAAAACGTTGCACCCTGGTGGATCGTACAACCCATGCGCCGTCTGATGGACGCAGCGCGCGCCATCAACGAAATGGTTTTTGCCATGCTCTTCGTTGTGGCGGTCGGCCTCGGTCCTTTTGCCGGTGTGCTGGCGCTCTGGATCCACACCACGGGCATTCTCGCGAAGCTCTTCTCGGAAGCCGTGGAAGCCATTGATCCGCGGCCGGTCGAGGGCATTCGCGCCACCGGCGCCGGAAAGGTGCAGGAAGTGATCTTCGGTGTGATCCCACAGGTCATGCCACTCTGGATTTCCTACTCGCTCTACCGCTTTGAATCCAACGTGCGCTCTGCCACGGTACTTGGTATTGTCGGTGCAGGCGGCATCGGGGTGGTCCTTTGGGAGTACATCCGCGGCTTCTATTACGCCGAGACCGCGGCCGTTATCATTATTATTATCGCCACGGTGACCGTGCTCGATTTAATCTCTCAACGTCTGCGCAAGATGGTCCTGTGACCTTGAGACAGAAGCCTCGCGGCACACTCGTTTTGGTGGTTGGACCCTCGGGATCCGGCAAGGACAGTATTATCGGCGGTGCGGAAGCCGCTCTTGGAAAGGATAATCTTTTCTTCTTCCCGCGCCGGGATATTACCCGTCCGGCCGCTCTGGGACACGAGCCCTATCAGTCGCTTTCCCTGGAGGCTTTTGAAGACCGGCGCGCACGTGGCGCTTACAGTCTTTCCTGGCCAGCGCACGGGCTCTGGTATGGCATACCGACCGCCATCGAAAAGCATCTTGAGGATGGCCGCCATGTCGTGGTCAACGTCTCACGCGGGGTCATCCCGGAGGTGCGCCAACGCCTTCAGCCGGCCCGGATTGTCTCGATCCAGGTGCCACGCGAAACTCTGCGCGCGCGCTTGAAGGGACGGGAGCGTGAATCCGAGAGTGATATCGAAGCGCGCCTGGAGCGCGCAGCGGCCTTTCACATCGACGGGCCGGATGTGGTGCGGCTGCAGAACGACTCAAGCCTGGAGGCAGCCATCAGCACCTTCGTTGCTTTGCTGAGGAACCTCAGCCAAGTAGAGGAAAACGCCCTCGCTCGATGAAACGCGCGCCGGGTTCCGGCTGCTCGACGAGAGAAACCGCCTCAATCGTGATCGGGTTTTCAATCAGCGGCGAGACAATGGGCCTCAGGATCGACAGCAGGCGGGACTGTCCGGTCTCGTCAAGGCGGGTGCTGAGCGTCATGTGGAACCGGAATTCCTCCATGACGTAGGGATAACCCCACTCCACCAGCAAGGCTTCCTGGCGTTCCGTCAAACCGACGCCACGGCGCAGCGCCAGCTCCTCGTCCGAGGCCGGCCGACGAAATTCATCAAGACAGCGGACGGCGTCTGCGGCCAGGCGGTCGACCTCCTCGAGCGGCTCAGACAGGCCAAGCGCCAGAAAATTACCCAAGACCTCGAACTGCAAATTGGGCAGGAGAATGCGCGGGCGCGCGGCAGCAAATTCAGCAACTGCCGTTTCCAGCGCAGCAAGCTCTTTCCCCAATGCAAGAAAAAAGGGCGGCTTCAGGGTTGCGTGAAACCCGTAGGTCCGGGGTGCGGAGGTAATGGAACGCCGGTAGTCGGGGTCGATCAATCCCGACCAGGGCACTTCGTCGCCGAACACCGTCGCCCCGGGCTCATCGTTGATCCAGGCATTGGCAAAGCGCGCCAGCTCGCTGGAGCGGTCGGGGGTAAAGTAAACTGCGTAACGCTGAGTCACATTATGTTTCTTTCATTTCAGGCCGGTGGGGCTTAAGCACGCTCTCGATATGCCCCTTGTAAGCTTCAAAACCAGGCACCACGGCATCCACGTCCTTCGCCGCATCGTCCCAGCGGCGCAACTTGACGGCGTCGGCGGCACCCGGCTGCCGGTACCAGGCCTCCGCTTCTGTCACCGAAAAAGCACCGCCCTGCAGTTCGAGGCTTCGAACCGACGCCGGTGAGAGGATCTCAGCATATCCCGGTTCGGCTGTGACCAGGTAGCGTTTCGCGGCAACGTGATGACGAATAGCCTCCGTCACATTTTCTCCGAACCAGCGGCTCAAAAAGGCGGCGCCGCAGCTCTCGTGCAGGGCATCTTCCCCCCGCTCGGCGGCCTCCCTTTCATCACCGCTCAAAAGGTGACCGATATCATGCAATAGCGCCGCGACGATCAGGTGAGACGGGGCTCCGGATCGCTCCGCCAGCGCCGCCGACTGCAATCCATGTTGAAGCTGGGTGACGGCCTCGGCATCGTAAAGCTGACCGCCGCCGTTCTCGTAGATGTCGCGCATCAATTCAAAAGGCTTTTCCATCACACCCTTATCTCCGATTCCTCTGCGTTCAGCAGTGTTGGCTCTTAGACGACCCGAACACCCTCGCGCCAGACGCAACGGACGACCGGCATGTCCTGGTGATCGCTGACCCGCACCAGATCGGCGCGCAAACCGGGCGCGATCTCGCCGCGGTCATTCAATTCCACCATACGGGCCGGATTCCTGGTTACGATCGCCATGGCGTCGGGGAGCGAGAGTCCCTCGCGCCGGTGCAGGACAAAAGCGCCATGCAGCAAACTGATCGGCGCGTAGTCCGACGAGAGACTGTTCAGGAGGCCCTGGCTCGCCAATTCCGATGCGGAAACATTGCCCGAATGCGAGCGTCCGCGAACCACGTTCGGCGCGCCGGCGACCGTTGCCATTCCCCGTTCGCAGGCGGCGCGCGCCGCTTCAAGTGTCGTGGGGAACTCGGAAATGGTGATGCCGAGCGAGACCGCTTCATCGACATGATCTTCTGTGGCGTCATCGTGACTGGCCATGGGTATAGACTGCGCGCTGCAGATCTCCGACAAGGCCTGCCGGTTCTTGTCGGCGTACTTCAAATGCTCTTCCAACTGGCTGTCGATGAAGCTCTCCAGCTCCGCATCGCTCATCTTGTATTTGCCGCCGTAGTAGATCTTGAACTGCTCCAGGTCGACGAACTGGCGCTGTCCGGGTGTGTGATCCATCAGCGAGACCAGCTTCAGTGACGGTGCGTCCTTGATGTTGTTAAAGCAGTCGACCACGTTCTCGGTCGCCAGTTCACAACGCAGGTGAATGTAGTGCTCGCTGCGCAGCAGGCCGTGATCCTGGGCCTGCTCGATCCCGTCGATGGCCGCATTGACGGTTTCCTCCATCGCGATGTCCGAGGAACGGTCACCAATACGAAGCGCGTCGAACACGGTCGTAATCCCGGCCGCGGCCAGGACGGAATCATGGGTAAATAGCGCGGGAAGCATGGGCCAGACGACCCCCGGCCGCGGACAGACATGACCTTCCAGGTTGTCGGTGTGAACTTCGATCAGACCGGGGACCAGATAATCGCCTTCCAAGTCTACCGCCGAGGGGAGTTGACTGTCGCCCCCTCCGATATCCTTGATCACCCCGTCTTCGAGCGTCACCGTTCCTTCGATGACGGCATCCGCCGTGACGATCTTGGCGTTCGTAAATACCGTTTCCGTTGTCATCCCGCGAGATCCTGTCTGTCGTCGCTGTTCATTTCATCCGCTTTCATTGAGGATTCATCCGAGTCTGCCGGTACTGCAACATGGTACTGCGCACTGCAGACCGCGTCGCGCACCTCCGCGTCGTGGAAAATCCCGACGATGGCCGCACCGCGCTCACGGGCTTCCAGAATTAAGTCGATCACGGTGTGGCGGTTTTCGGCATCCAGGGACGCCGTCGGTTCGTCGAGGAGCAGCACAGGGTAGTCTACCACCATCGTGCGTGCGATGTTGATTCTTTGCTGCTCTCCGCCGGAAAAGGTTGCCGGCGCAAGAGACCAGTGGCGTTCCGGGATCCGCAGCCGGGTCAGCAAGGCGGCAGCCTTTTCCCGGGCCGCTTCCGGGTCGGCCCCGAGCGTCACCAAGGGCTCACAAATCAGATCAATGGCCGGAATTCTCGGAATGACCCTCAGAAACTGGCTGACGTAGCCAAGGGTCTCGCGCCGGATCGCCAGGACGTTGCGCGGTTCCGCACCCACAAGATTGATCATATGTCCCTTGTGCCGGATCAGGATCGCGCCGGCCTGCGGCAGATAGTTCCCGTAGAGGCAACGAAGAACCGTCGATTTTCCTGCCCCGGATGGTCCCATCAGTGCGACGCACTCGCCCGCCGACACTGTCAGGTCGGTGGCAGAGAGAACACTAAGTTCGATACCGCCTTGTGTGTGCAGGGTGAAGCTTTTGTGAAGATTACGCACCTGGACCATTGGGATCGCAGGTTCGGAGCGAGGCATGTCTTTAGTCATTTCGGCTGCCGCCTTTATCAGTCGTCATGTTTTTCGGTCCCGCAGGCATCATACCGGCAGGATCGATGAGACCAGCATCTGGCTGTAGGGATGCTGCGGGTCGTCAAGGACCTGATCGGTCAGACCGGTCTCGATGACTTCACCGCCCTGCATCACCATGATGCGATGGGACAGCAAACGCGCCACCGCCAGATCATGGGTTACCAGGACTGCGGAGAGTTGCATTTTGTTCACCAGGCTACGCAGCAGGTCCAGAAGTCTTGCCTGCACGGAAACGTCGAGACCGCCGGTGGGTTCGTCCATGAAGACAAGGCGCGGGTGGGTCACCAGATTGCGGGCGATCTGGAGGCGTTGCTGCATGCCGCCGGAAAAGGTGCCCGGCTGATGATCCACGCGTCCGGGATCCAGCTCGACCTGGTCCATCCAATCCTCGGCGGTGCCGCGAATCTTGCCGTAGTTCCGTCCACCGACTGCGATCATGCGTTCGGCTATGTTGGCGCCCGCACTCACCCGCATGCGCAAACCATCGCGGGGATTCTGATGAACGAAGCCCCAGTCGGTGCGCATCAAAAACCGGCGTTCCGCCTCACTGAGGCCATGGATATCCCGCAGGATTCCGTCGCGCATCAGGTACTCGATCCGGCCGTCATCGCAGGCAAGCTGAGCCGAGATGCATTTCAACAGGGTCGTCTTCCCGGAGCCGGATTCCCCGACGACAGCCAGAATTTCTCCCGGCCAAAGGTCGAAAGACACATCACGGCAGGCGGCATTGCCGCCGTAACTCTTGGTTAGATTTGTGACGCGCAGCAAAGGCTGATCGAGAATTTCTTCTGTCGAACTCATTCTGCGGCCTCCTGATCGCGGGTGCAGTGATCCGTATCGGAACAGACGAACATGCGCCCGCCGCGGTCATCGGTGACAACCTCGTCAAGGAAGGTGTCGGTTGCGCCGCAAATCTCGCAAGGCTGCTCCCATTGCTGAACGTCAAAGGGATGATCCTCGAAATCCAGGCTGTAGACCGCCGTATGCGGAGGGATGGCATAGATCCGTTTTTCACGGCCCGCGCCGAAAAGCTGAAGCGCCGGCATGCGGTGCATCTTCGGATTATCGAACTTGGGTGTCGGCGAAGGATCCATGATGTAGTGACCGTTCACCTTGACCGGATAGGCGTAGGTGGTCGCGATGTGTCCGTGAGTGGCAATGTCCTCGTAAAGCTTCACATGCATGAGGCCGTACTCGCCGAGGGCATGCATCTTGCGCGTCTCGCTCTCGCGCGGCTCCAGGAAGCGCAACGGCTCGGGGATCGGCACCTGATACACCAGGATCTGGTCTTCGCTGAGCGCTTTCTCGGGGATTCGGTGCCGCGTCTGGATAATCGATGCATCCTCGGTCCGGGTCGTGGTTTCAACGTCGGTCGTGCGCTCAAAGAACTGCCGGATACTGACGGCGTTGGTTGTGTCGTCGGCCCCCTGGTCGATGACCTTCAGAACGTCATCGGGTCCGATGATACTGGCCGTGACCTGCACGCCACCGGTGCCCCAGCCATAAGGCATGGGCATTTCACGGCTGGCGAAAGGCACCTGGTATCCCGGAATCGCCACAGCCTTGAGCATCGCGCGCCGGATCATGCGTTTGGTCTGTTCGTCCAGATAGGCGAAGTTGTAGTTGGGGTCCGGCCCGGCACCGGCGTCAATTTCAGCCTGTTCATCCGGTATCGCGGCTTGTTGTGCTGCCTGCGTCATGATTCTGCTCGGCTCCTATTCCGCCGCTTCGACGATTTCGTTGTTCGCATTATCGGCGTCCGCGCGTGCCATCTTGCGCCGCATTTTGCGGACGAGTTCCAGTTCGGACTGAAAGTCGACATAATGCGGCAGTTTCAGATGCTCGACGAAGCCGGTGGCCTGGATGTTGTCGCTGTGCTCCATGACGAATTCCTCATCCTGGGCCGGTCCCTCCACGGTTTCACCCAACGCGCGTCCTTTCAGAGCCCGGTCGACCAGCGCCATGGCGATCACCTTGCGCTCACAGTGTCCGAAGCTCAGGCCGTACCCCCGCGTAAACTGGGGCGGGGCCTCAGCCGAACCCTTAAACTGGTTGACCATCTGGCATTCGGTGAGGGTCAGCTCCCCGATCTCAATCGGGAACCCCAGATCTTCAGGCGTAAATTCCACAGCGACCTCCCCCAGCCGGATTTCACCTGCGAAGGGATGACTGCGGCCGTAACCGCGCTGGGTCGAATACCCCAGGGCCAGCAGGAAACCCTCGTCACCACGCGCCAGATTCTGCAGCCGGATGTCTCGTTCCACCGGGAAGCTCATGGGCTCGCGGGTCAGATCGCCCACGTCATCATCATCGTCGCCTGGCCGCTCGTCTTCGATGAGCCCTTCGTGCTTCAGAAGATCGACGACGCGTGGCATGGCCTCGTCGAGCAAAACCTTTTCGTCGATTGAGCCGGCATCCTCATCAAGCGAGTTCCCGTGGCCGCCATCCCCTTCTGCAGCGAGCTTAAAATCCAGCAGGCGATGAGTGTAGTCGAAGGTCGGCCCCAGGATCTGGCCACCGGGAATATCCTTGAAGGTTGCCGAGATCCGGCGCCGGATCCCCATGGCCGCCGTATCAACCGGGCTCGAGGATCCGAAGCGCGGCAAAGTCGTCCGGTAAGCGCGGATCAGAAAGATCGCCTCGATCAAATCACCACGGGCCTGCTTGATGGCAAGCGCGGCCAGCTTGCGGTCGTAGAGCGAGCCCTCGGTCATCACCCGGTCAACCGCGAGGCTCAGCTGTTCGTCGATCTGGTCGACAGAGAGTTCGGAGACAGAGGGATCGCCCCGGCGTTCTTCCGCCAAGAGCTTGTGTGCCTCGTTAATCGCCGCTTCACCGCCTTTGACAGCAACATACATCGCTCAAACCTCCACTTGCGTCGAACGGGGCAGCGCAGCAATCTGGTTCTGCGCACAGAAAATCATGTCAACACCCCTAGGAAAGCCGGCGTGATTCTCCTGCACCTGCTGCCAGAAACCCTGCGGCAAACCCTTTGCCTGCAAGGTCTGTTTGCACTCAATGCCGGGTCCGCGCAGAATCACGCCACGGCTGTCGTCAAGGCGCTCAACCTGGATCAGCAAGGTTGCGGAACGATCGGGATACTCGTCGGTGCCGGCCGCAAAGCTGTCCAGCGGCGGAAGCTCGGCAGGATCTGAAATGATGGCAAAGGCCGCATTGCCGGTGGCCTCGACAAGCGGACAGCCACTATGAAAACGCAGGTAGTTACCGAGTGCAGGCGCCGCAGCAGCACCTGGGTTCAGCCAGAGCGGCGTATCAAAATCCAGCAGGGTGAGTGCTGCAGCCGCGGTGGTCGGCCAGAGTGGGGCCGGAACATCCAACGACAGTTCGCATGACAGGATACGTCCGGGCTGCGCCATGGCACCAAGAAGCTTTCGATACATGGCTTGAGATTGCAGAACAGGATTATCGAAGCCTGCATTGGGTGCCCCGGTACCGTTCAGATCCGATCCTGCAGCTTTCGCGTCTGCTCCGATCATCAGTCTTCCCCCCTGACAAGCGTAAAGAAATCGACCTTGGTGGCGGCCGATTTGGCCGAAGCCGAACGCCGCCGCGCCGTAAGCCCATCCGCAAGGGGCTTGAGGAGCGTGTCTTCCAGCGCGGGGCGCCTGGAGGAATCCTGCAGAAGAGCGTCGAAAAGCGCGGCGAGTTCCGCATGACGGCGATCCCTTCCCGCCAGATAACCCTGGCCGGTGAATCCCCCGTCGCCATCACCACTCTCGGTGACGACTGCACAGCGGGTCACGGTCATCTCACCAAGATTGAACGCGGCGCCCGTCCCTCCGGCGCGGCCACGCACCATGACAAGACCGGTCTCGGGTTTTCGCAGCCAGCGCCACTTGGGTTTGTCGTCCAGACTGTCCCAGGCGCGGCTCAATTCTCCGGGATCCGCCTTCGCGAGGATCGACATCCAGGCGCTGCGGTCGCTGCTTTGTGCGTCAGCATTGCCTGGCGCTCTCTGATCCTCGGAGCTTGATGCTATATGATTTGACATATTCATCTATTCATCCATATGATTTATCCTAAAGTGAGGCAAAAGACTTGCGCCGTAAAGACTCAAAAAGTGAAGTTTTGATGACTTCGCGTTTCTACGGCAGAGACGAGGCATTTGCTGACGATGCGGCAAAAGACAGAAACGGCGTTGACGACATGATCGAACGGGGAACGGGTATCGCGCTGTGGCGCCAGATCGAACAGCAGCTTGCGGAGGATGTCACGGCGGGGGTCTATCCGGAGGGCAGCCGCCTGCCCACGGAGCCCGAACTGGCGGAACGCTTCGGGGTTAACCGGCACACACTCCGGCGTGCCGTTTCGGGCCTCGTCGAACAGGGTCTATTGCGCGTCGAGCAAGGACGGGGCACCTTCGTTCAGGAGCACGTGGTCGACTATCTGATCGGCAAGCGCACCCGCTTCAGCGAAATCATTACCAAGCAGCACCGCAATCCCGCGGGCCGCCTGCTGCGCGCGCAGGAACTTGAGGCCGATCAGACCGTCGCCAAGGGCCTGAAACTAAAACCGGGGACGCCCTGTATTTTGCTGGAGACCCTCAACGACGTCGACGGGCGGCCTTTGTCGATTTCCTCGAATTACTTCCCCGCCGGACGTTTTCCTGAACTGATCCCGGTCTACGCCGAGACCCGTTCGATCACCAAGGCCCTGACCCATCACGGCGCCGGCGACTACACCCGCCGCACCACCAAAGTCATGGCCCGCCTGCCCGAGGCGGAAGACGCCAAGGCCCTGAAGCAACCGGCCAGCAAACCGGTCCTGGTCGTCGAAAGCATCAATGTCGACAAAGAGGATAAACCCGTGCAGTTCTGCATCGCCCGCTTCGTCGCCGACCGCATGCAGATCGTTTTTGAGACCTAGTGTGATGTTTCTGAAGTTCGCCGCATAATCTGCGGCGAGTTTTAGAGACTGAATCACACTAGATTCAATGAGTTAGTGTCCCGTTGAATCTGAAATTCAATGAAGTGAATTTCAGATTCGGGATACTAGGTTGTCAACTCATATTCCTTGATACCTTAAAGACGAAGCCAAACGTTTTAAAGAAACCTCCATCCGCGGCGGATCATATATTGAGAACATTCATCTATATGTTTTCAAGTAGATACCTTTGCGTTATCCGGTAGTTCAAACCCCTGTTCATTTCGAACGCCTACACATTAATTATGTTTGTTAACAAATGATGCTCACGATAAACTGACGTGCGCTATCAGTCATCGGCAATGGAGCCGTGGTGACCTGGCTGATCACATCGAGGGGCGTCTTGGGGGATAAAATGGGGACGATTCCAGACGAGTACATGCATCCTGAAATGATGGCGATCGGGGATTCGCTGTATCAGGGGGTGCGGTCGCTGACCATGAAGAACGGTATGATGCAGCTCTCGCCGCCGGCGCTGGCTGCCGAAGCCCTGGGCATCCGCCACAGATTTACCTGCCCCGATGCGCAGCGGCCGATTGTGGTCGACATGGAAAAGTGGCTGCGCATGCTGCCGGATATCAACGGCATCAAAGAAGACCTGGGAAAGAATCTGGATTACTGGTTCGGCAAGGCACCGGCGTCACCGTCCGGCAGACTGTTCTTCGAGAACATCGCCGTCGCCTCGGCCACCATCGCGGATCTCTACACTCAGACCTGGCAGACTTCCGACGATTTTCTCAAAACGCTGCCGCCGGGTGCGAAAAACAAAATCAAAAAGCTCAACCTCGGTCAGATTAAACTGAGCCCGACCATTCAGTCGCTCAACGCGCGCTTCACCCTGAACCCTTCCGGCAAGGCTGCGTTCCGGCATCTCAGCCAGGTCGGCATGGTCGCGGCCCGCAAGCCCAAACGCCTGCTGGTCAACATCGGCAGCAACAATGGACTTTGGGACATTGCGTTCGAATGCAATCCGAATGGGCGCATGACCTTCAGAACAGAACTGAGGCGGCTGGCGCGCGAACTCAACGCTCTGCCGCCGGAGGTCGAACACATCTATTTCAACAACCTTGGCCTCCCAAGCACCGTTCCAAATCTCATGCCTCTGCCCGATATGATCGAATGGCACGAGGCCAAGAAACCGGGTAAGGGCAAGTACTACGATAAGTACGAAAACCGCTTCGGCTTCGGCTATGGCCAGATGACCGGCAATCAGCTGAAAAAGCTCGACGAACACATCATGGCGGTGAACAAGGAAGCGCAGCAAATTCTGAAATCCGCGTTCGACAACCCGGCGCGCCTGCACTTCGTCGACGTTGCGAAGCTGCTTCTCTCCTACGATTCGAAGCATCAGAAACGCACGGCCAATAACGTCGTAAAACTGGCCAACGGCAAGACCATTACCAACGTCATGATCAATGCCAGCCTCTTCGGCAACTTCCGGCGCGGCGGCACGCAGGGGCTCGACGGCATGCATGCCACGGTCGTGGGTTACGGCCTGATGGCGCAGCAGGTGCTGGACTCCATCAAGAAGGCGGAGGCGGGAGTCAATCCGAAGAAGATCGACCTGGATGCCGCCTTTGACCGGGACAAGCTGCTCAACGATATGCCCCAGATCTGGAATGCCGGCCTCTGGCTCTGGCGCGACATCCGCCGGGCGCGCGCCGACAACCGGCCCGATCCGGTCGATGGCGCGGATGACGAAGCACTGCGGGATGTTATGACCCTCGCGAGCCAGGCCTGCGGCCCGAAGTAATCTGACTCAGGCTACTTTCGATCCGCGAAAACCCGACTCATGAGGTTTCGAGCGCCTTGACTTGACTTCTAATGTTATATCAACATGTCATTAGAACAATAATCAACCGCGTGTAAGCAAGAGGCTTGAAATCTCCTGGAAAGCGCGCGTTAGGGAATGGCATGTCTCAGGTCACATCAGCTCCGCGGGCCGTAGCTCCGCGGACCGCGGAAACGGGCAGTGGTACGGCATCGAACACTGCGCCCTCCCGGGACGTTCCGATGCAACTAGGCAACCAGGGCCTGAAAACGCCGCTGTATCATCAGATCTATCTGATTCTGAAGGGTCAGATCACCGACGGTGTCTACGGCGCCGACGCACGCCTGCCGAGCGAACAGGATCTGACCGAACGCTTCGGTGTCTCCCGGATCACCGCGAAACGGGCCATGGACGAGCTCGCCGCAGATGGCCTGGTAGTGCGCGAGCGTGCCCGGGGCACGCGCGTGATTTATCAGCCGCCTTCGGCACCCATTGCGTCTTCCGTCGAGGGATTGCTGGAAAACCTGATCGCAATGGGCCTTGAGACGACCGTTAAGCTGTTGGAATTTGCTTACCTGCCCGCCCCGAACTCTGTCGCGGAGGCGCTTGAGATCGAGAGCGGCGCCGAGGTGCAAAGGGCGGTTCGGGTGCGTTATCTCGACGATGCCCCCTTCTCATACCTGACCACCTATGTCCCGAGCGCTCTCGGCCACCAGTTCAGCGCGGAGGAACTCTCGAGCCTGCCGCTGCTTTCTCTGCTGGAACGCTGCGGCATAAAGGTGGATTCCGCCTCGCAAACGATCTCCGCAATCCTGGCTGACCACGTCGTTGCAAAGTGCCTCGGCACCGACCCGGGCGCTGCTCTGATGAAGATTTCACGGGTGGTCCGTGATCAGAACGGAACGCCGGTTGAGTTCATAACCGCGCTTTACCGTCCGGATCGTTATCAGTACCGCATGTCGCTCTCGCGGGTGCAGGGCGAGACGGAAAAGAGATGGGCGGCGGACGACAATGCCGATAAATCCGAGCTGTCTAGAACCGGCGAAACCTGATGGCGGATCAAGTTCTTCAAACAGCTGTCAGTCAAACGCTGGCGGAAAAGATCATCGCCCAGGCAGCTGGCCTATCGACGGTCGCGGCGGGCGAGATCGTCACCTGTAACGTCGATCTCGCCATGATCCATGACAGCGGCGGCCCACGCCGGGTAAAGCCGATGCTGGAACGCCTCGGCGTGCAGGTCTGGGATCCCACAAAGATCGTACTGGTCTCCGATCACTACGTGCCCGCGTTCGATGCCCAGAGCGCAGCGATTCTGAAGCTTACGCGGGATTGGGCACGGGATCAGGAGATCGAAAAATTTTATGATCAACAGGGCATCTGCCACGTGGTGCTGCCCGAGCGCGGGCATCTGGCCCCGGGCATGTTCGTGGTCGGCGGCGACAGTCACTCACCGACAGGCGGGGCTTACGGCGCCTATATGTTCGGCGTCGGCGCAACCGATATGGCCGGCGTGCTGGCCACCGGCGAAACCTGGATCAAGGTGCCGGAAACCATCCTGCTGCGCTGGCACGGATCGCTCGGCGAAGGCGTCACGGCGAAAGACATGATGCTGAAGCTCTGCGCGACTCTGGGCATGGATGGTGGTGACTACCAGGCCATCGAATATAGCGGCGCCACCCTCGCCGGTCTCTCCATGCAGGAGCGCATGACCCTGAGCAACATGGCCGCCGAACTTGGCGCGCAGACCGGACTGATCGGACCGGATCAGATAACGGCAGAGGCCATTTCCGATGCAGGCGGCGATCCAGGTGATTGGGAAAAATGGTCGGGCGATGAAGACGCGACCTACCGCGCCATCCATGACTTCGACGCGGCGGAATTGCCGCCCCAGATCGCCGCACCCCATAGCCCTGCGAACGCGGGATCGGTCGAAGATGTGGAGAAGGTCGCAGTCGATCAGTGCTACATCGGTGCCTGCACCGGTGCGAAGTTGGTCGATCTACATGCCGCCGCGCGCGTGCTTAAAGGCCGCAAGGTCGCCAGCAACACCCGTCTGATGATCGCGCCTGCCTCGACCCGGACAACCGCGGCGGCGGCAGCGGATGGCTCGCTGGCCGCGCTGACGGAAGCGGGAGCTATTCTGCTGCCCTCCGGCTGCGGTGCTTGCGCGGGTTATGGCGCGGGCGTGCTGGCCGAAGGCGAAGTCTGCATGGCCTCGATCGCACGCAACTTCAAAGGCCGGATGGGATCGCGGGAGTCTTTCGTCTACCTGGGATCGCCCTACAGCGTGGCTGCGACGGCGGTCATGGGCCATATCGCCGATCCGCGGCCTCTGCTGGCGGAAGGCTCGGGGTCATGAGCAACGACCTCACTGCGGGGAGTGTCTGGAAGTACGGCGACGGGGTCGATACAGACCTGCTGGCGCCCGGCGCTTACATGAAAGGCGCCATGGAAGGGCTCGCGAGCCACTGCCTGGAAGCGATCGATCCCGGCTTCGCGAGCCAGGTCAAAAGTGGCGACGTTGTCGTCGCGGGCAAGAACTTCGGCATCGGCTCCAGCCGCGAACAGGCCGCAGAGGTCCTGCGGATGCTGGGAGTCACCGCCGTCATCGCAAGGTCGTTCGGCGGCATCTTCTACCGCAATGCCTTCAATCTCGGCCTCTATGCCCTGGTCTCCGAAGACGTCGAGCACATCGAAAAGGATCACCGGATCTCGATCGATCCGCTCGCCGGCCGCATCGTCAATGAAACGACCGGCGAAACTCTCGCCTGCGAAAAAGTTCCGGAACACCTTGCCGCCATCGTCGCGGCGGGCGGGCTGATCCCCCATCTCGAGAAAACACTGAGGAAGATTTTATGACGCCGCAGAAACGGCTGAGGCAACAGCTCGCGGGCGACGGCATCGTGGTCGCGCCGGGAGTTTACGATGCCTTCGGCGCCATGATGGCGGAGCGCGCAGGCTTCGAGACACTCTATCTCTCCGGCGCCTCGATCTCCTACACCCAACTCGGCAGCCCTGATATCGGCCTTACCGGCATGGACGAGGTCGCGGGCGTGGTCGGGCGGATTCGCGAGCGGGTGGATCTGCCGATTGTGGTCGACGGAGATGCCGGCTTCGGCAACGCCCTGAACGTGCAGCGCACGGTCCGGGTCTTCGAACGCAGCGGCGCGAGCGCCATCCAGCTGGAAGATCAGCAGTTGCCCAAACGCTGCGGGCACCTGGACGGCAAGAAGCTTGTCAGCGTGGGCGAGATGAGCGGCAAGATCAAAGCCGCGACAGACAGCCGGACGGATAGCGATACCGTCATCATCGCCCGCTCGGATGCGGTCACGGTGGAAGGTCTGGACGCAGCCCTGGAGCGCAGCGAGGCCTATGTGGAGGCCGGCGCGGACATGCTTTTCGTCGAGGCGGTCAAGACCGAAGACGATATGCGCCGGGTGATTGAACAGTTCGCCGGACGCCTGCCCGTCATGGCCAATATGGTCGAAGGCGGCAAGACACCTGTTATGCCCGCGGCACAGCTCGCCGGGATCGGCTTTAAGCTGGTGATCTTCCCCGGCGGTCTGGTCCGGGCCATCGCCAAAACCATGAGCGCCTATTTCGAGGGCCTTCACCGCGACGGAACAACTGCATCCTTCAAGGAAAACATGCTCGACTTCACCCAGCTCAACGATCTGCTCGGCACCCAGGCCATCCTGGACGGCAGCAAAAAGTACGAGGATTGAACGCATGACTTCGATTGATCCCGTCACGCTCTCGGTCCTGAAGGGCCGGCTGGAACAGATCGCCGACGAGATGGACGCGACCCTGTTCCGCTCGGCCTTCAATCCGATCATTGCCGAAGCCCATGACGCCAGCCACGGCCTCTACGACGCAAAGACCGGCGACACCTTGATCCAGGGCAAGAGCGGCCTGCCGGTCTTCGTCGGCGCCATGTCCTTCGCCGTGAAGGCGGTCATCGACAAGGCCGCCGCCGCGGGCGAAGTGCCCCAGGACGGCGACGTTTACATCTTCAACGATCCTTACGACGGCGGCACGCATCTGTCGGATTTCAAGCTGGTGCGGCCCTTTTACCGAAACGGCGAACTCTTCTGTTATCTGGCGTCGGTCGGGCACTGGCACGATGTCGGCGGTAACGTGCCCGGAAACTATAATCCAGTGGCCACGGAGTGCTTCCAGGAAGGCATGCTGATCCCGCCGGTCAAACTCTACGTCAAGGGGGAGTTGCGGCAAGACATCATCACCATCCTGCAGGCCAACTCGCGCCTGCCGGGCAGCCTTTACGGCGACCTCAACGGGCAACTCAATGCCCTGGATCTCGGCGTGCAGCGCCTGCACAAACTGCTCGACGAATATGGCGAAGCGTCGATCTCGGAAACCCTGGTCGAGCTGCGCAAACGCGCCGCACAACTGATGTCCAGTTTCATCTCGGAACTGCCCGAAGGCCGATATGCGGCCGAAGACTGGCTGGACAACGACGGGATCACCGACGAGCCCCTGAAAATCGCCCTTGATATGGAAATCCGGAACGGGCGCATGACCCTGGATTTCTCCCGCAGTTCGCAGGCTTGCGCCGGACCGGTCAATATCGCGCGCTCGACCACCGTTGCGTCCTGCTACGTTGCCCTGAAGCATATCTTCAAGGACGTCCCCGCGAACGCCGGTGTGCTCGATCCCATCGACTTCGTAATCCCGGGCAATAGCCTGCTGAGCGTGAAGGCGCCGAAACCGGTCGGCGGTTATACGGAGACCATTCTGCGCGTCATCGACGTGATCTTCGTTGCGTTGTCCCAGGCGAACCCGGAGATCACCAATGGCTGCGCCTACGGCACCATCAATGCTCTCTCGCTGGCGGGTCACCGCAAGGACGGGCGCCGATGGGTCATGTTCTCCTTCTTCGGCGGAGGGCACGGCGGTCATCCGGACGGCGACGGTCTGAACCACGGCAACGCACCGATTTCGACGGCGACCATCCCGCCGCTGGAGATTCTGGAGGCCGCCTATCCCGTTCGCTTCACCCAATGGGCGCTGCGTCCGGACAGTGGCGGTGTCGGCGCACATCGCGGCGGCTGCGGCGCGATCTATGAACTCGAGCTTCTGGAGGAAAAGGCGGAAGTCTTCCTCTTTGGCGAGCGCGGCAAGTTCGCCCCGCCCGGCGTGGCCGGAGGTTCGGAGGGCGCAAAGAACCTTTTCAGGTACCAACAGGATGACGGCGAGCATTCGCCGCCCATGGCCTCGAAGATGGTCGGCATTAAACTGACCAAGGGGCAGCGGCTGCATCTGGAAACCCCCGGTGGCGGCGGCTATGGCCCGGCCCTGGAGCGTGACCCAAACTCGGTCGGTGAAGACGTGCGCCTGGGCTACATCAGCCCCGAGGCCGCGCGCGAAGACTACGCCTGTGTCGTCGACGATCAGGGCAGGCCTGACATCAATGCGACCGAAGTCTTGCGCCGGGAGAGAGTTTCGTGAGCAGTCAGGATCGCAAAACCGTCGTCGGCGTCGACGTCGGCGGAACCTACACCGATGTCTTTTTCCTGAACGAGGCGGACGGCACCTGCGATGTAGCCAAAGTGCCCACAACGCGGGGCGACCAGTCCAAGGGTATCCGCAACGGCATTCAACAGCGGCTCGATCAATTGGGCGGTATCTCGACCATCGTTCACGGCACCACCGTCGGCACCAACGCTTTGCTGGAGCGCAAAGGCGCGCGCTGCGGCGTGATCACCACCAAGGGCTTTCGCGACGTGCTGGAAATGCGCCGCCGTGACAGACCGCAGACCTGGGGCCTCTGGGGCAAGTTCGAACCCATCGTGCCACGTGATCTCCGGGTAGAGGTGGAAGAGCGGGTCCTTGCGGACGGCACGCTTCTGGAACAGGCCGATCCGGGCCAGGTTCAGGCCGCCGCGCGCTTGTTGCTCGAACGGGGCGCCGAAGCGGTTTGCGTCTTCTTCATCAACTCCTATGCAAACCAGGAGAACGAACGCGCGGCAGTGCAGGCGGTCCGGGAGATCTGGCCAAGCGAACATGTCACGGCCTCCTCGGAAATCCTGCCGGAAGTGCGGGAGTTCGAACGGGCCTCGACCGCGTCGCTGAACGCCTATCTCCAGCCACCGGTGGGTGACTACCTCGAACGCCTGGAAGCGGGACTTCGGGACGGCGGCTTCGGCGGGCAGGTTCTGATCGTCCAGTCGAACGGCGGGGTCATGGCCGTGGAAACCGCCCGGCGTTTTCCGGTGCGCACGGCCCTCTCCGGCCCGGCTGCGGGCGTGATCGCCGCGGCGCACATCGCGGGCTCGGCGGGTTTTCCGAACGTCATCACCTGCGACATGGGCGGCACCAGCTTCGATGTCTCCCTGATCGCCGACGGCAAGAGCGCGCTCTTCCCGCAGACTTCCATCGATTTCGGCATGGTGATCCGCACGCCGATGATCGAGATTACCACCATCGGCGCGGGCGGCGGCTCCATCGCCTGGGTCGACCGCGGCGGCCTGCTGCAGGTCGGGCCCGAGAGCGCGGGCTCCGATCCCGGACCGGTCTGTTACGGCCTCGGCAACGACCGGCCGACCGTTACCGACGCCAACGTCGTCCTGGGCCGAATCAATGCGGAACGGCCAATCGGCGGCAAGTTGGACCGGCTCGACGTCGAAGCCTCCAAGGCTGCGATCCAGAAACATGTTGCCGAACCGCTCAGCCTGGACATCATGACCGCTGCCGAAGCCATTATCCGGGTGGCCAACGCCAAGATGGCGGGCGCGATCCGGCTGGTCTCGGTCGAGCGCGGACACGATCCGAAAAACTTCTCCGCCATGCCCTTCGGCGGCGGCGGGGCATTGCACACCGGCGCGCTGATCAAGGAAGTCGGCCTCAAGTCAGCGCTGGTCCCGCGCTATCCCGGCGTGACCAGCGCCCTGGGCTGTGTGATTGCAGATATGCGCCATGACCGGGTGATGACGATCAATCGGATGCTCGAAGATCTCGACGTCCAGGCACTGGACCGGCAGATGAGCGAGACCGCCGCAGCGGGACAAGAATTGCTAAACGCGGCAGATGTCGTATTTGAAGGGACAGAATACCTTTTCGAACTTGACATGCATTATCTCGGACAGACTCACACCGTGTCTGTTCCATTAGCTCTCGAATTCGGAGGCGGGACGACCGGGGTCACGAGCGAGACCATCCGAGCCGCGTTCGAGGATACTTACCGTCAGACCTATGGCCGCCTGCTTGATGGAATCGCGATCCGGATCATGAACCTGCGTGTGACCGTGGTCGGCAAACGTCCGAAGTTCGATCTCTCGATCCTTGCCCCCAAAACCGATGGCAAGAGCCGGGTCGAACCGACCGGCACCCGCGAGGTCTGGGCCGATGGCACCTGGCATGAGGCGGCAACCTACGAACGCCTGGTGCTGCCGGAGGGAACAAGGGTGCCCGGCCCGGCGATCCTGGAACAACCGGATACAACGATCTTTATCGATCCGGACCTGGAGGGGCTGGTCGATGGCTTCGGCAATCTGGTGATCACAAGAAAGGAAGAGGGCTGACATGAGCGCCATGGAACTCGGGCAGACGGCGTTGCTGCTGGTGGATATGCAGAACGACTTTCTGCATCCGGAAGGAGCCTACGCACGCGGCGGCGCGAAGTCGGACGCCATCGCCGCCTTGCCCGCGCGTTTGAAACCGGTCGCGGAGAAGATGCGCGAGAAGGGCGGATGGATCGTCTCGACACAGTTCACCCTGGTGCCCGGCAAGAACGGCGCCCCCTTTATCTCTCCTCATCTCAAAGAGCTGCGGCCTTTCCTGGGCAAAGGCGACTTCGCACCGGGCTCTTTCGGCCAGGCCCTGATCGACGATCTGGCGCCGGCGGATATCTCGGTCGAAAAGGTTGCTTACTCCGCCTTTTATATGAGCCGACTCGAATGGGTGCTGGGGCGCGCGGGGATCAAACACCTGGTCTTCGCCGGAATTGTCACCAACGGCGGGGTCGCCTCCACCTTGCGTGACGCGCATGTGCGCGACTTTCATACGACGGTTCTCAGCGACGGCTGCGCAGCTTTTGACCAGAGCGTCCACGAAACGGCCATCGCCAGCATGAAGGGAATCGCAGAGATCAAAAGCTGTGCCGATTTCCTGGCCAACCTGGATTAAACTGCCGTGACGATTCTTTCACCAGAGGGTATAAGCTTTCCCATCACTGTCCCGATCGTCATCATCGGTTCAGGCGCCTGCGGCCTGACCGCGGCCCTCGCGGCGAAAGATGCCGGTGCCGAGGTTCTGGTGCTGGAACGCGACCCGGTGCCCTCCGGCTCCACCGCGCTGTCCTCCGGACTGATCCCCGCCGCAGGCACCCGCTTTCAGACATCCGTCAAGGTCAAAGACACACCCGCCATCTTTGCGGAGGACATCCAGGCAAAGGCAGGCGGAGATGCCGAGCAGGCGATCGTCGATTGCGTGACGGAAAATGCCGGTCCCTGCCTTGAATGGCTCGCAGACCGCCATGATCTGGAATGGGTGGTGCTCGATGACTTTCTCTATCCCGGTCATTCCCGCTACCGGATGCATGCGGTTCCGGAGAAGACCGGTGCGGCCCTGATCGGCCGCCTTATAGCCGCAGCGGAAACTGCCGGGGTCGACATCATGACGGATGCCCTGGTCACGGCTCTTTACGCAGACAGCAACACCGCCCGCATCTGCGGACTGCAGATCACGCGGCCGGACGGGACGAAGGAAGACATTGGCTGTGAGGCTTTGATTCTCGCCTGCAACGGCTACGGCGGCAACGCGGAAATGATTCGAAAATACATCCCCGAAATGGCCGGTGCCGACTACTTCGGCCACACTGGAAATCAGGGCGATGCAGTCATCTGGGGCCGCGAGCTGGGCGCCGCGACGCTTCATCTCAGCGCCTGTCAGGGTCATGGATCCGTTGCGACACCTCACGGAATTCTCATCACCTGGGCCCTGATGATGGAGGGCGGTATTCAGGTCAATCTGGCCGGCGAGCGGTTTTCGAACGAACACCAGGGCTATTCCGAACAGGCTGTGGACGTGCTGAAGCAGCCTGATGGCGTGGCCTGGAATGTCTTCGACGAACGCCTGCATGATCTCGGCATGGCTTTCGAGGACTACCAGAATGCAGTCCGGCAAGGTGCCATACGCGAGGCTGAGTCTCTGGAAGAATTGGCGGCAGTCACCGGACTTCCTCTCGATGCTCTGCGTAAATCCATCGCTGAAACAGCGGGCGATTCCACGGATCGCTTTGGCCGGAATTTCGCTGCGACGAAACCTCTTGAGCCGCCCTATCGCGCCGTCAAGGTCACCGGGACTCTCTTTCACACCCAGGGCGGTTTGCGGATCAACAATGATGCGCGCGCTCTGAAAGAGGACGCATCACCGCTACCCAACCTGTTCGCGGGCGGTGGCGCTGCTTGCGGCGTATCGGGTCCGCGAATCAGCGGCTACCTTTCGGGGAACGGCCTTTTGACCGCCGTCACCCTGGGGCGGATCGCGGGACAACGTGCCGCGGAACTCTTGTCCGGGCATAGCCTCAAACTGGTCATGGGTGGGGGCCGCCGCTCGACGGCCGGATAAAAATAGGGCAGGCTTGCGGTGTCGATAAGGCTAAGAAGAATAGAGTCTTTCGCCTCGGATCGGGAGCAAACCTATGCAGCCAGGTCGTCGCTTCGCGTCTCTGGTTTTGACAGCCAGCCTGCTTCTGGCAGCCTTCACACCTGTACGAGCAGAGATGGGGGCGCTCTATCTGAACAACTATGGCAGCGGCTGGGGTGTCTGGTTGCGCGGCCACAGCATTTTGAGAGAGACAGACCACGACTACATTCTGGAGGTCGAGCGGCTTTCGGTCGAACCCAATCGTGCCTATCCGCAGAGTTTTGAAATTTCCGGCTTCAAGTTGGCCTACTATTTCAAAGATAAAGAGAGCGGAGAACCCCTTGACGAGAATTCGATTTCAGGAATCTCCACGCCCTATCCCGCGAAACTTCACCCAAGCCGACCACTCGTCGTGGAGAACATGACAATCTCTGTGATGAAACCCGCGCCAGCGGATTTCTCCCAATCTCTGGTGCTCGAGCTTCACGTGGTCACGCTGTCCGGAGTCTCGATCGGCGTAAAAGTCAGCGAACTGTTCGAGCCGTAACGCCTGATTGCACGACGACAAAGAGGTCGTGCGCTCAGTTCTGGTCCCAGTCCGGTGAAAATTCGAAATCACAAATGCGGTAATTGCGGCTGCGCAAGGCCGAAATCGCAGCCATCTCTCCCGGGGTCAGTGCAAAGTCGAAGATCTCGAAATTCTGTTTAATGCGCCCGGCATTGCTGGAACGCGGAATAGCAATCACGCCGTCTTGCTGCACGTGCCAGCGCAAGACGATCTGCGCCGGGCTCTTGCCATAGCTTTGAGCTGGTCCGGCAACCTCGGGCGCCTCAAACAGCTCCGAGCCGCGTGCCAACGGGCAGTAGGAAACCAGTGCCATGCCGTGTCTTTTGCAGGCAGACATGACGCGGTCCTGATCGAGAAAAGGATGATACTCGACCTGATTGCAGGCCAGCGGGTGCTCTGAAAGAGCCACGGCTTCTTCGATCAGCGCCGAGGTAAAATTCGAGACACCGATATTACGCGCCAGACCCCGATCCCGCACCTCGTTCAGCGCTTTTACAGACTCCGCCAGAGGAATGGATTTGGAAGGCCAGTGAATCAGCGCCAGATCGAGATAGTTCGTGCCGAGCCGTTTCAAACTGGCCTCAACCGAGCGCTGCAGATCCCCCTCGGCAATGTCGGTGGGCCAGACCTTGCTGGTCAGAAAGACTTCATCGCGGGTCAAACCTGACGCCCGTATGCCGGCGCCGACGGCCTCTTCATTCTCGTACATCGCCGCCGTGTCGATGTGGCGATAGCCCGACTTCAGCGCGCTTCCGACGAGCTCCGTCGCCAGATCCTCCTTCAGGGTCCAGGTGCCCAGACCGATCGCAGGAATGTTGGCGCCGTTTGCGGGAACTCTATGCATGGGTTGGGTCCTTACAGCATGAGAAGTCAGGTCGAGAGAGCACAGGGAATCATAATCTAATGGCCCGCGGCCGCAAGTAAACGCCTCTCTGCAGTCCCCTGCTCAGAGCGACCTTGGTTTGCTGCCCGGACGCAAGCGGTGTTGGTGAAGCACGAAATTGCCGAAGCCGTGACTGTACAAGTTGAGCCTTGGCTCAGTAGTCTGGTCACATCTCATACTGCGCCGGGAAAAAGCGAAAATGACCGACATTCCAATTGTGACCGGACTTAAAAGCCGCGCTGTCATTGCGCCTCTGCAACGGCCCGTGCGCACGGCTGTCGGCACGCTGCCGAGTGCGCCGCTGGTGCTGATCGACGTGGAAACCGACCAAGGCGTGACCGGACAGGCTTATGTCTTCGGCTATACCCCCGCGACCTTGAATGCGATCGTTGCATTCCTGTCGGAGCTTGAAGAGAGCTTGACCGGTCAGCGCGTCGCACCGGTCGAGCAGGCGCGGTTCTACGAGAACCGCTTTCGGCTTCTGGGCCGCCAGGGCTTGGTTGGCATGGCTCTCTCCTGCCTTGATATGGCGCTGTGGGACGCGCTGGGAAAAGCCGCTGGCCTGCCGGTGGTCAACCTGCTCGGTGGCCAGGCACGGCCGATGCCTGCCTACGATAGCTATGGCGTCGTCGACCCGAAGGAGGACCGGGAAGACTTGGAGCGCTCGCTTGAACGCGGTTTCCGGGCGATCAAAATCAAAATCGGCGATGGCGATCTGGCGCGCGACATCGCAATGGTCTCCGGCGTGCGCGAAATCATCGGGCCTGACGTCGAGCTGATGGTCGACTTCAATCAGTCGCGCAGCGTTCCCGATGCCATCCGCAGGATCGAGGTCTTGAGTGAATTTGATCTGGCATGGGTGGAAGAACCGGTCCCTGCCGAGGACTTCATAGGACATGCCGAGGTCCGCGCCGCCTCAACGCCACCGATCCAAACCGGCGAGAACTGGTGGTTCCCGCAGGACATGGCCAAGGCAATCGACGCGGGCGCCTGCGACTGCGCCATGCCGGATCTCATGAAGATCGGCGGCATTACGGCCTGGCTCCGGGCCGCCGGAATTGCCGAAGCCAACGCGATCCCGGTTTCCAGCCATCTCTTCGTAGAAGCCAGCGCCCACGTCCTGCCGGTCACGCCGACGGCTCACTACCTTGAGTTCCTCGACATTGCAGGCTCGATCCTGCGTGAACCCATGGAAGTGGAAGACGGCAAGGTGACGGCACGGGGTCCGGGCCTGGGCATGGTCTGGAACGAAGATGCGGTTGCACGTTTCGCCATTTGACGGACCACGAGGAACCGGTCCCTGACTGCCGATCGGGGATAACTAAGAGTCGGAGAGAGAACCTCTGCAGCAGCGCCATCGGAATAAGCTGACTTTCGTAAGCGCAGTGAAATGTCCGTCACGCCGGAGGCATGATTTTGACGATTTCAAAGATTTTGAATTTCCTCCACGGCCTGTCCTTCGACGACCTGCCTTCTGATGTCAAACATCAGGCCTGGCGTTGCCTTCTCGATCTTTGCGGGGTCGCCGCGGCGGGCAGCGGCACGGAACTATCCAGGATCATTCGCGATCACGCCGCCAATCACTTTGGAGCGGGCAGTGGACCGGCTGTCCGCATGCTCTTCGACGGCCGACCTGTCAGCCCGGCAGGCGCGGCCCTCGCGGGAGGCATGACCATAGACAGTGTCGACGCCCATGACGGGTATCCCGCTGCCAAAGGCCATGCGGGCGCGGCGGTCCTGCCGGCCCTTCTGGCCTTGGCCGAGGACCCCGACGATAGAGCTTGCATGGGCGCGGCCGAATTCATGACGAGTTTAGTGATCGGCTACGAACTGGCCATTCGCGCGGGCGTGACACTCCATGCAACGGTGCCTGACTATCACACTTCCGGCGCCTGGGTGGCGGTCGCCTGCGCAGGTCTGGGTGCCCGGCGCCTGAAGCTTGACCATGAGCGGAGCCGCCACGCCTTGGGGATTGCCGAGTATCACGGACCGCGCAGCCAAATGATGCGCTGCATCGATCACCCTACCATGCTGAAGGATGGAGCAGGCTGGGGTGCCATGGCCGGAATATCCGCTGCCTATCTTGCGGCGGATGGCTTCACCGGAGCGCCGGCAATCACGCTCGAAGCGGAGGAAGCGGCCGGTCACTGGTTGGATCTTGGAACCCGCTGGCTAATGCTGGATCAGTACTTCAAGCCTTATCCCGTCTGCCGCTGGGCGCAGCCCGCCACCGAGGCGGCACTTGATCTGCGCAAGGCCCATGACCTCAAGGCATCCGACATCGATCATGTCGAGGTCGTCTCCTTTCATGAGGCGTCCCGGTTGGCGACACGTGAACCGGCGGATACCGAGGCGGCGCAATACTCTCTGCCCTTTCCCCTGGCCGCGGCATTGGTACATGGCGAACTCGAGCCCGCGCAGATCGATGGCGCGGCCCTGAAGGATCCGGAAACCCTTCGCCTGAGCAAAGGAATGGTTTTGAGGGAAGACGACGACTACAACGCCCGTTTCCCCGCCGAACGCCTGGCGCATGTGACACTGCACTTAAAAGACGGCACGGCGCTCACCTCAGCGCCTTCGGCCGGGCGCGGCAATGCGGAGAACCCGCTCGGCGATGACAAGATCCATGCAAAATTCGAACGCTATACCGCCTGCTGCCTCTCACCGCCGTCGGCTATCGAGCTGGCAGGGGCGATCAAGGCGACTTCTGAAGGCTTCGGCTCTGCAAGCCGCCTGCTCAAAGCAATGACGGCATCGCCTTCGACGCAGAACTATACCGCCGCCATATGATCTTCAAGAAGCCGAAGCAGAGCGGGACCGGAGGAGACTGAAGAATCCAACACCATCCAGCGAGAAAGGCCGCTCGACCAGCAGAAAGAGACCGGCAGAGACGACACAGGACGCCGCGAAGGCCGGCAAAAATAGAACCCAGAACCACAGGGAAGCGGCATAGGTCTCCGCAGGCAAAAATATCGCCATGAGCAAGAAAATGAACTTCAGCGTCAGTCCGTGAATCAGATAAAAAGAATAACTGATATTGCCGAAGTACCGCAGGTAACGCCCTGAGAGACAGCGCGAAAGCCAACCCTCCTTGCAGAAGGCCGCGATGCAGAGCAGGTAGCAGGCCCCGAACAGCATGACCTTGCTCAACCTTCCCGCATTGGTGAAGGTCACGAAGTCGAAATAGATAGAGACCTTAAAAGCCAAGACCCCGGTAAAAGCCGCGAGCGCACAGAGGGTCACATAGGCGGACCCGCGCTTCCGGTCGATCAGTTGCGAGGTCTCGAAAACCAAAATCCCAACAATGAACATAGACGCCCGGAAGTGCCCGGGCATGGCGAGATACCCCCCACCCCAAACCAAGCACCAAATCACGATTCGCAGCTTGACCGGAATCTTCCTTAAACCAAAAAGCGAGATGATGAGCGGAATAACGAGATAGAAGAACATCTCGTAACTCAACGACCAGGCGACGGTGATCATGGGTTCGATGTCGAGGATGCCCGGCAGCAGCAGATAGTTGGCGATAAGGTACCAGAACGCCTCGCCCTCGCCCGTGGGTATCTTACTCTCGCTCGGCACGACGTAGGATAGGGCGGTGTAAATCAGCATGACGGCCAGAAAAACCGGATAGATCCGAGAGATCCGCCGCTTTGCGTAAGGCAGAAACGGACGTTCCCGGCGGATTAACATGGCGTAGATCAAAAAACCACTGATCGCAAAGAAGATGTCGACACCGACGTTGCCGATGGAAAAGAGGGTCTCGCTGACGTAGTAGGTCGGAGACTTTTCGGGGACCCAGGGCCTGATCAGAGTTGCATAGTGCACCAGGTAGACCAGAAACGCGGCCAAGCCTCGAAAACCTTCGATCGAGTGAATCCAGCCTCTGTAGCTTCCTTGGAGCTCAAACGCCGAGGTCGCCGCCCGATCCAGTGATGTAAAGATATTCATTCAGGAAATCCGCACCGACGAGCTCCCACTCGTTCAAATTGGAATCGGCGCCTCAAGCACATCTTTTAATTGCACCAAGGAAGCCTTAATTTGCATAAGTATGAAACGAACTTAGGGTGAGAAGTGTTAAATTTCGATAGCTGCGATTAAAAAACATACACAATGGCAAAGAGTTAAGAAAAAATCTCTCTGAACTCGTCAAGTGCCCGCGTTGGTGAAAATGGCAACCCAGGGTACCTCGGGATCCGTAATCGCCCCATCGAAGCCACCAAGATCAACGCCGCCGTCAGACAGCAGTAACCGGACTGGACGGCCCCTGTCTTCTCCGGCATTCTCCCGTCCATGAGCAACTCAATTCCCTTCAATCACATCTACCTCATTGACGGTTCCGGTTACATCTTCCGGGCTTTCTATGGGATCCCGCCCATGACCCGGCCCGACGGTACACCCGTCAACGCGGTTTACGGCTACACCAATATGCTGATCAAGCTTTTGGCCGATCACGAGTCCGACGGCTTCGCGGTGATTTTCGATGCCGGACGCGAGTCGTTCCGCAACGAATTCTATCCGCAGTACAAGGCGCAACGCCCGGACGCTCCGGAAGAGCTCATCCCGCAGTTCGGTCTGATCAGAGAGGCCACCCGGGCTTTCAACCTCCCGTCGATCGAAATGAAGGGCTACGAAGCCGATGACCTGATCGCGACCTACGCGCGCGAAGCAAAGGAAGCCGGTGTCAAAGTCACCATTGTTTCCTCGGACAAAGACCTGATGCAACTGGTCGAACCGGGGGTCGAACTTCTCGACCCCATGAAGAACATCGCAATCGGTGAAGAACAGGTGCTTGAGAAGTTCGGTGTGAAACCTGACCGGGTCGTCGATGTTCAGGCCTTGGCAGGTGATTCTGTGGACAATGTGCCCGGTGTGCCGGGTATCGGCATCAAGACGGCCGCGCAGCTGATCAATGAATATGGCGATCTGGAGTCGCTGCTAAACCGGGCGGAAGAAATCAAACAGCCGAAACGCCGGCAAAACCTGATCGAACACGCGGAATTGGCCCGGATCAGCCGGCGCTTGGTCGAACTGAAACGCGACGTTCAGGTCGACGACGACCTGTCCGGTTTTGACCGCATGGATCCTGACGGCAGCGTCTTACGCGCCTTTTTGGAGGAAAACGGTTTCCGTTCGATCATCGCCCGGCTGGGGGAAATGCTGGGCGGCGGCAATGAAGCCGGCCAGAGCGCCGAACCGGAAGCGGCACCCGGCGAAGCCGAGTATGAACTGGTGCAGACAAAAGACGCGCTGGAACGCTGGATTGCCCAAGCGAACAAGGAGGGTATCGTCACGATCGATACCGAAACCACTTCGCTGGATGCCCATAGCGCAGAGCTGGTGGGAGTCAGCCTCTCCTGCAAAGCAGGAGCGGCCTGCTACATCCCCGTCGGTCACCGCTCCACGGAAGCGGCGGCAGCGGCAGACTCCGACCAGGGCGGGCTGGATCTGGCCGGCCCCACAGATGGATCGGACGATACGCCGAAGCAAATTCCACGGGACGAAGCAATCGCTTTGCTCAAGCCTCTGCTGGAAGATGCCGGGGTGCTCAAGGTCGGACAGAATATCAAATATGACATGATCGTCCTGGCGCGTTACGGCATTGAAATGACGCCCATCGACGACACGATGCTGCTTTCCTATGTCGTAGAAGGCGGCCTGCACGGCCACGGCATGGACGATCTGGCTCAGCTTCACTTTGGCCATAATACAATTAAATTCAAAGATGTCGCGGGCAGCGGAAAATCCCAGGTGACCTTCGACAAAGTGCCCTTGGACAAAGCCCTCGATTATGCCGCTGAGGACGCCGACATCACCGGGCGGCTGCACCGCCTGCTGAAGCCCCGCCTGGTCACCGACCGGATGACCACTGTCTATGAAACGATCGAACGCCCCCTGGTGCCGGTTCTGGCCAGAATGGAACGCACGGGGATCAAGGTCGACCGCGACGTCCTGCGGCGGATGTCCAATGACTTCGCCCAGCGTCTGGCGGAGCTGGAAACCCAGATCCATACATTGGCTGGTCGCAGTTTTACCATTGGCTCACCCAAGCAACTTGGAGAGATCCTGTTCGACGAAATGAGCCTGCCGGGTGGGAAAAAGGGCAAAAGCGGCGCCTATGCCACCGGTGCGGACATTCTGGAAAGCCTGGCCGCTCAAGGGCACGACCTTCCGGCTCGCGTTCTCGACTGGAGGCAGTTGGCAAAGCTGAAAAGCACCTACACCGACTCGCTGCAGGAACAGATCAATCCGGAAACGGGCCGGATCCACACCTCCTACGCACAGGCGATCGCGTCGACGGGGCGCCTGTCGTCAAACGATCCCAACCTTCAGAGTATTCCGATCCGCACGGAGGAAGGCCGCAAGATCCGCGAAGCCTTCGTGGCGGAAGAGGGCTGCAAACTGCTTTCGGTGGATTACAGTCAGATCGAGTTGCGCCTCGCCGCCGAGATCGCCGACATCGAGTCCCTGCGCCAGGCCTTCCTGGAGGGCCAGGACATCCATGCCATCACCGCCAGCCAGGTCTTCGGTGTGCCGGTGGAAGGCATGGATCCGATGATCCGGCGCCAGGCCAAAGCCATCAACTTCGGCATTATCTACGGTATCTCGGCTTTTGGACTCGCCAATAACCTGCGAATCCCGCAAAACGAAGCCCGCAATTACATCGCCGCGTACTTCGAACGCTATCCCGGTATCAAGGCCTATATGGAACGGGCCAAGGCAGATTGTAAAAAGCATGGTTTTGTGACGACTCTCTTCGGCCGCAAGATCCATATTCCGGCCATCGGCGAGAAGAACCCGGCCCGCAAAAACTTCGGAGAGCGGGCGGCGATCAATGCGCCGATCCAAGGAACAGCAGCGGACGTGATCAAACGTGCCATGATACGGGTGCCGCGCGCGCTCGCCACCGCGGGCCTGGACGCAAAGATGCTGTTGCAAGTCCACGATGAGCTTCTGTTCGAGGTACCCGAAGCCCAGATCGAGGAAACCACCGCGGTGGTGCGTGAAGTAATGGAAAAGGCCTGTGATCCGGCGCTGAAGCTCTCGGTCCCACTGGTCGCCGATGCAGGCGTCGGCGGAAATTGGGCGGAAGCGCATTAGTTCGAGATAGAATCGTCTTTCGATCTGCCTAAAAAGCTTAATCCCGGAGCCGGGTAAGAAGCTCTGGGATTAAGCCATTCGGCTGTGCTGGCGGAGGTAATCTCAAAAATCTATTTGGGAGCCGGTCGGCGTGGTATCCGTCGTCAACCGATTCCAAAATGAATTCAATATCCCGCCCAACGCGGGCGGCCAACGGCCGTCACGATGAGACTTAGTGGGTCGTGGTGCTGCTGAAGGTCGGGTTATCGGCGTAATAGGCTTCGTCCAAAGGCGCGTAGGTCATTCCCTTGCCGGTCGCAAGGAAGGCGCGATCCTGTTCCTGGACATGGATGGCGTGAAGCTCTTCACGCAGGCCTTCGATCAGTCGGTCGGTTCCCTCGATCAAACGGCCGGTCCAAGCAAAGAAGGAAGTGGATGAAGTTTTAGTGGCTGAAAGCTGCATTCTCGGGTGTTCCTCGGTACGGGTTAAATGTCGCTGCCGACACCCACCAATTAACGCCTCAGAAATTAATGCGAGCTTAACAAACCGGCCCGAAACGTACAGGAGCTCTGCATATCACAACGATGTCACGGATAGACCACAATACCTCTAAAATTTCATGCAAATTAGGTATTTACACGACCCCGGGTCATCGCAGAACCGTCGTGAGTTCATGTCTTGTTCGTTAGCCCTTGCTTTCTCGCAAGAATTGCACGACGGCGAACATTTAAGACAAAAAACGGCCCCCGCGAAGCGGAGGCCGTTTGAACAACTCTTTTCACCGAAGGTTGTTTCGGTGAGAACCGATGCGGAAAACTACGCAGCCTCGTGAATTCCCGCCGCTTTTATCCTCTCATCGACATAGGGTTCGAACTGCTTGAAGTTCGTCGCAAAGCGCTTGGTCAAATCCCGTGCGGTCTGATCATAGGAGGATTTGTCGGCCCAGGTCAGCCGCGGGTCGAGAACATCCGAGGGCACCTCGGGGCAGTTTTGCGGGATCAGGAGGCCAAAGTCGGGATGGCGGACCGTAGTCACACCTGCCAGCTTCCCATCCAGGGCTGCCCGCACCATGGCGCGGGTATGCGCGATACTCATCCGCTGTCCCGTTCCGTAGGCACCACCCGTCCAGCCGGTATTGACCAGCCAGCACTTGGCGCCGCTCTTCTTGATCTTGTCTCCGAGCATACCCGCGTAGACCGAGGGGTGTCTGGGCATGAAAGGAGCACCAAAGCATGTGGAGAAGGTCGCTTTGGGCTCGGTGACCCCCTTCTCGGTGCCGGCGACGCGCGCTGTGTAGCCTGAAAGGAAGTGGTACATGGCCTGCTCAGCGGAAAGCTCGCTGATCGGCGGCAAAACGCCAAAAGCGTCAGCCGTCAGCATCACGATGTTCTTGGGCTGACCGCCCCGGCCGTTCTCGGCAACGTTGGGAATGAAGTCGATTGGATAGCTGGCGCGCGTATTTTCAGTCAGGCTGCCGTCGTTGAAATCCAGCTGGCGGCTGAGCGGGTCCATCACCACGTTCTCCAGCACAGTGCCAAAACGATGTGTCGTGGCGTAGATTTCAGGCTCTGCCTCCGCCGAGAGATTGATCACCTTGGCATAACACCCGCCTTCAAAGTTGAAGACGCCGCCATCGGACCAGCCGTGCTCGTCATCGCCGATCAAAGTGCGGTTGCCGTCGGCGGAAATGGTTGTCTTGCCAGTTCCCGACAGCCCGAAGAAAATTGCCGCGTCACCGTCGGCACCGATGTTGGCCGAACAGTGCATGGGCAGAACGTCGCGTTCCGGCAGCAGGTAGTTCAGTATGGAGAAGATCGATTTCTTGATCTCACCGGCATAGATCGTGCCGCCGATGATAACAACACGCTCGGCGAAATTGACCACCACGAAGCATTCTGAATTGGTTCCGTCGGTCGCCGGGTCGGCGTGCAGATAGGGCGCATGCAGGACCGTAAAGTCAGGTACAAAATCCGCAAGCTCCGCCAACGGCGGCTGAATGAACATGTTGCGGGCGAAAAGACTGTGCCAGGGACTCTCGCTCACCACGCGGGCGCGCAGCCGGTACTCGGGATCGGCCCCCGCATAGACATCCTGAACAAAGAGATCCCGACGCTGAAAATGGGCCTGAACCTTGCTGTAGAGGCGCGCATAGTTCTCAGCCGTCATGGCCACATTGACGTCGCCCCACGCGATACTTCCGCTCGTCGAGGGCTCATCTACGATAAACTTGTCCTTTGGAGAACGGCCTGTGTGCTGGCCGGTCTGGACAACCAACGCCCCACCCGGCGCAATCACCCCGTCACCGCGCCGAACTGACATTTCGTAAAGTGCCGGCGCATCAAGGTTCCAATAAGCGGTGTCGAAATTCCGGACAGCATGCCTGTCCAAGCCGTAGGTGCTGACGGCTGGGCCTGTGTTGGTCACGTAGTGTCTCCCTTTGCGCGGCCAAGTTATGGGCGCCCTTCATTTTCATAGACTTGCTTCGACCTTGAGCCTGAAAACCGGACGCCTTGATTTCGCACTTAGAGGGGTAGCGCAGAATGAAAATAGATGCGAGTCCGGATCTTAGTTAACGAGGCAGTTTTTTCTGAATTCGATCGAACGAAAACTGTCACCCACTTTATCACCGGAAATAAGTAATATTTTTTAGCGTAAAATAATGAGTAATGGTGGCGCCACAGCGAGAAGAGATCTCGATTTTTCAGCGAAAACCCGTATAGACCTGAGAGCTATACTTATAACAAATCCAAAATTGGCGACAGGCAGAGTCTGACCCCGCTCGAAGTCGGAATGGAGACAACCATATCAGAATCCGCGGACAACCAACGCAGATTATGAGCCAGTGTCCATCTGCCGTGCACGTTTGGTCAAGCGGACCAGTTCGACTCTGGCCCTCTCGGCATCAAAAGCCGTCTTATCGAAGCTTGCCCGTGCGAGAACGCTGCCACGGCGCAGATCGCAACCCTCCGGATCGACCCCGGTCAGACTCCAGGGGGCCTCCTCGCTGCCCTCCGGCTGCCCCAGAATCCGCGTGGCAATCAGGGCGACCGCATCCGCGTGATCCTCGTTCATATGCGTGACGATATCCTCCTCGGCCTCGGCAAGCGCGACGGCAGGCGTGGCATCGATCAGGACATCCGCAGCTTCCACCCAATGAATCTGACCGAAACCCGCCACCAGATGGGCCGTCTCGACTTCGAGACGGTAGAGGTTGAAGTCCTTGAAGCCGGCGTAGAGTTCCGCGCCGGGATGGCGGCGGATAAAGCGCGCAAGAAGCCGTTGGTCGTCAACAACCTCCACCGTTCCCAGGACGGAAGCCCGCGGCCCCGCCAGCGGATCGCGATAGCCCGACGTTCCGTCAAACAGCAAGGCGAGATGCGGTTTAGCCTTGAGGTTAGCAGTGTGGTCGGCGAGATCGGAAAGCAGCAGCAGTGGGCTTGCATCGTGGTCCAGTGCGACCAGCGCCAGAGAGACATAGGGCCGCCCGGTGCCGTCTCGTGCCAGAGCCGTCGAGAGGCTGACCTGAGAAGCCGAGCGCATAAGGCCGCGAATGACGGCGCCGGGTGAGGTTTCCTGATCGGTCATATCTCGTTCGCTTCTGCCCAGATCTGTTTCGAATTGATACGCAACGGATCCTAGCCGACGGGCACGCCTTTGGAGGTCGAGTATTCGAAATGCAGTTCACGATCCGGATAGACCAGCGGATGGATGGCGTGTGCGGCCATGGCCGCTTCGGAAAAGCCGGTCAGAATCAGTTTCAGCTTTCCTTTGTAGGTCGAGATGTCTCCAATGGCGAAGATACCCGGATGGTTCGTCTCGCTCGACGCAGGATCCACCAGGATATGGTTCCGCTCGGCATTCAGTCCCCAATCGGCGATCGGTCCGAGAGAGGGCGCCAGCCCGTAGAAGGGCAGGAGCACATCGGCTTCCAGCGTCTGCTCTTCACCATCCAGCGTCGAGACGCGAACGCCGGAGAGTTGTCCTGCGTTGCCCTCAAGCCCGGAGAGCTGGTAAGGCACGACCAGATCGAGTTTGGGTGTTTCCGCCAGGGCATGCAGCCGGTCCACGCTTTCCGGTGCCGCCCTGAACCGGTCCCGGCGGTGCACGACATAGACTTTTTCCGCCACTTCAGCGAGAGACAGCGCCCAATCCACGGCCGAATCCCCGCCGCCAGCGATGACAACCCGCCGGTCCCGCATGTCTTCACGCCGCCGGACCATGTAGAAAACCGACGTGCCCTCGTAGTCTTCCAGGCCTTCCAGGGGAGGGCGGTTCGGCCCGAATGCGCCCGCGCCCGCCGCGATGATGACTGCCTTGGCTGAGATCCGCGTGCCTTTACTGGTTTGCAAGAGCCACTGACCATCCTCGCGGCGCGTCAGGCCATCGACCTGCTGATCCAGGTGAAAGACCGGATCGAAGGGAGCCGCCTGAATCTCTAACTGGTCAATCAGCTCAGCCGCATGAACACAGGGGTAGCCAGGGATGTCATAGATCGGTTTTTCCGGATAGAGCGCCGTGCATTGACCGCCAATTCCCTCTAGAGAATCAATGACATGACAACGCATCTTGAGCATGCCGCACTCGAACACCGCAAAAAGCCCCACGGGCCCGGCGCCGACAATGGCAACATCGGTGGTTTGGATGTCCTTGGTCATGGCGCCATCTTTAGCGCTGCGGCGCGGCATTGGCCATAGGGGAAAAGCACGGCGGGTGGAAATATCGGGCTGCGCGCAATCTCCAGGGCAATCTCCAGGGCAGTCTTCCGGTAAGTGCGGCGCGTCCGGCCACTGCAGACCGGACCGCAGATTAAGGCGTCTTCACCAATGATCCCCGTTGCGCCCAAGACTTGCCCCAAAACCGCCACAGTGTGGCGATTAGTGAGAGATGAAAAGCCACAGAAATGCCTCAGCCACACTCAAGTTGTTCCCCGGGGGCAAAAAACACTATAAAGAGAGACGATGATGCAGCCGACAATTGCCCTGGTCGATGATGACCGCAACATTCTGACCTCGGTCTCGATCGCTCTCGAGGCCGAAGGTTTCAAGGTGCGCACCTACAACGACGGAACGGAAGCCATGCGTGGCATGTCCGCCAACCCGGTGGATCTGGCCGTCCTGGACATCAAGATGCCGCGGATGGACGGCATGGAACTGCTGGGACGCTTGCGCCAGAACTCCAACGTTCCCGTCATCTTCCTGACCTCCAAGGACGACGAGATCGACGAGGTCCTGGGACTTCGGATGGGGGCGGATGACTACATCACCAAGCCCTTCTCCCAGCGCCTTCTGATCGAGCGGATCCGGGCTCTGTTGCGGCGCGAACGCGCCACACAGGATGGCGGTGAACAGGAGGGCGTGGAGCCGCCGCTTGTGCGGGGCGATCTCATGCTGGATCCGGCACGTCATCTCTGCACCTGGAAAAGCGAGCCCATCAACCTCACAGTCACCGAGTTCCTGATACTGAAGGCCCTGGCGCAGCGTCCGGGGCATGTCAAAAACCGCGACCAGCTGATGGATTCGGCCTATGGCGACTCCATCTATGTCGATGACAGGACGATTGACAGCCACATCAAGCGGTTACGCAAGAAATTCAAGGATGCCGACGACGACTTCGCGCAGATCGAGACGCTCTACGGCGTGGGGTACCGGTACCGCGAGCAGTGACGGAACGGCGGGTCGGCAGCGCGGGAAGCCGCCGCGTTACCATCGACAGTGACGGTGGTATGCCGCCAAAGCCGCTGGTAGCGCCGCTGCGCGCGCGCGAAACCCCCGCCCGAGACGTTTCCAAATCCCGCGATCCTTCCAAAACCCGCGAGACCTCAAAGCTCCGCAGCAAAGCCGCCGGAATGAAGCCGGCCGCGCCCTCGACCTTGACGGTGGACGCAGACGACTCGGCGCCGCCCGTCACTAAGCGGCGCTGGCGCCGGTCCTGGCGGTCGCCCCTGACCCGGCGTATTCTGGCTCTCAATTCGCTGGTCCTGCTGATCCCGGTCTTCGGCCTGCTGCACCTCACCCAGTACCAAAGCTCGCTGATTCGCTCGGAACTCGACTCCCTGCGCATTCAGGCCCGCGCCTTCTCCCTCAGTCTGGCCAACGGCGCCGTCGTGACCACCCAGATCGGAGATGAGCAGATCGTACCGGAGCAGGCCCGCAGCCTGATGCGAGTGCTCCTGGCAGAGACCGGCGTCAGAGCGCGCTTATTTACCGAAAACAAGGACATACTGGCGGACAGCTATGTCTTGAGCGGACCCGGCGGCCAGGTGCAGATGATCGAGCTGCCGCCGCCAGAGGGTGGGATTCCCATGGGCTGGCTGGGACGCCACCTGGACCGCCTGGCGAACTGGCTGCCCGGCCAGGACAACCTCGAGCTCTACTCCGAAGCCTCCGTTCAAAGCGCGGACGACTACAGCGAAGTCATCAGAGCCCTTCAGGGCGAGAGCCCCGGAATGGTGCGCCATGACCGCGCCGCGCACCTCGTGCTCTCGGTCGCCGTTCCGGTGCAGCGGTACCGGCGTATTCTCGGGGCCCTGATGCTCTCGACCAGCGGCAAGAACATCGAAGCGGCGGTGCGGGACCGGCGGATCGATATTCTGATGGTCTGCGGGGTCGCACTCGGCATGACGATCCTTATATCGCTATTCCTGGCGGGCAATATTGCCCGCCCTCTGGTCCGGCTCGCCGAAGCCGCCGACCACGTCCGTACCGGCAAAGGCCGCCAGCACGAAATCCCCGACTTCACCTCGCGCCGGGATGAGATTGGCGAACTCTCGGGCGCCCTGCGCGACATGACAGAAGCTCTGTGGAACCGGCTCGACGCCATCGAGGGCTTTGCCGCCGACGTGGCGCACGAAATCAAAAACCCTCTGACCTCTCTACGCAGTGCGGTCGAGACCGTCGCGCGCATCGAAGACCCCTCGCAGCAAAAGCGCCTCATGGCGATCATCCTGGACGATGTTCAGCGGCTGGATCGCCTGATCTCCGACATCTCGGACGCTTCGCGCCTGGATGCAGAGCTCTCCCGCGCCCACACGGAATCGGTCGACGTCGGACGCCTGCTCGACGCCCTGGTCGAGGTTCACCGCGCCACCGTCCCGGAAGACGGTCCCCGCTTCCAGGTCGAGGTCTCGGACAATCTTCCGCTGATCGTGCAGGGGATCGAGGGCCGGCTCGGACAGGTCCTGCGGAACCTGATCAGCAATGCCGTTACATTCAGCCCGCCGGGCGGTCTGATCAGTCTGCGCGCCGAGCGGCAGGACGAGGACATCGTTCTCTCCGTCTCGGATGAAGGCCCCGGCGTTCCGGATGGCAAGCTGGAAGCTATTTTCAACCGCTTCTACACCGAACGGCCGAAGTCTGAAAAGTTCGGCACACATTCGGGACTGGGCCTGAGTATTTCGAAGCAGATCATCGAAGCACATGGCGGCCAGATTTTCGCGCAAAACCGCTACAACGGCTCCGGCGAGGTTGCCGGAACCCGCTTTACGATCACCCTGCCCGCCGAGGATAGCTAGACAATGGCGGAGTCGCTGGTTCATGCCACCTGCGTGGCAGTGCCGGACGATCACGGTCGGGGAACCGGCGTTCTGCTGCTCGGCCCTTCGGGCGCCGGGAAGTCGGACCTGGCGCTTCGGCTGATCGATCAAGGCGCGCAACTGGTCGCCGATGACCAGACCTGCCTCTCCCTCCAAGGTGAAGAGCTCTGGGCCGAAGCGCCTTTGAGTCTTGCCGGACGCATCGAGGTCAGGGGTCTGGGCATCCTCAAGATGCCTTATCTCGAGAAAATAGAACTTTCAGCCTGTTTCAACCTCGTCGAAGCAACAAAGATCGAACGTATGCCCGAAGTGGAAACGCGCAGTTTCCTGGGCATTTCCCTTCCAAGTCTCGATTTGTTCCCGTTCGAAGCCTCCGCAAGCGTAAAGCTGCGGCTTGCCGTGCGGGAGATGAGCAGGTTTATTATGGATCAGGATTAAGAGACTCGGCGCGCAGATGCCGATCTCGTCTTTTTTCGAAAGTGTGTGACGAAATCGGATGCCCCAAGAGACGCCCCGAATGCGCGTAGTACTCGTCACCGGTCTTTCCGGGGCCGGTCGCTCCTCGGCTTTACGCATCCTGGAGGACGTCGGCTTTGAAGCGATCGACAATCTGCCGCTGAATCTCCTGGAGACCATGATCGACGAGGGGGGCGCCGAGCGCAAAGTCGCGGTTGGTGTGGACATTCGGACGCGCAACTTCGCAGTGACACCCTTTCTGCAGCAACTCGATACACTCGAAAACCGGGACAATCTGGACCTGAAGCTGCTGTTTCTGGATTGCGACGCCGAGGTCCTCAGCCGGCGTTTTACCGAGACCCGCCGCCGGCACCCCCTGTCGCAGGACCGGCCGCTCCACGACGGCATCATGGCCGAACGCAGGCTGGTGTTTCCCCTGCGCAAACGTGCCGACTACGTGATCGATACTTCCAGCTTGACCCTTGGGGAGTTGCGCCAACAGATCGTCGGCCAGTTGGGCCTGTCAGAGGGTTCGGGCATGGCGATCTTCGTGACCTCCTTCTCCTATCGCATGGGCTTGCCCCGAGAGGCGGATCTGGTTTTCGACGTCCGGTTTCTGACAAATCCGCACTACGTGCAGGATCTCAGGCCACTATCGGGCCGCGATGCGGCTGTTGCGGAGTACATCGAGACGGATTCGGCCTTTGAACCCTTCTTTACAGAACTTACAGCCATGCTTAAGCCTCTCCTGCCGCGCTATGAAAGCGAGGGCAAGAGCTACCTGACGATTGCATTCGGCTGCACCGGCGGCCGGCATCGTTCAGTTGCTCTGGCGGAGAAACTGGCGGCCTGGCTGACAGAAGAATGGGGTAAGGTCAGCCTGGTACATCGGGACATCAACAGAGAGTCACAGAGAGAACGGGCTGCAAATCCTGCGAAACCAGAAACAAAAACAGCGCCCGCATGAGACTGAAGGACGAACAATGATCGGAATGGTTTTGGTCACGCATGGGCGGCTCGCCGAGGAGTTTGCCGACGCGCTCGAGCATGTGGTCGGACCGCAGGCAAACATTGCCTGTATCTGCATCGGCGCCGAGGATGACATGGAAGTCCGGCGTCAGGACATTATCGAAAGTGTCAAAAAGGTCGATCAGGGCAAAGGTGTCGTTCTTCTGACTGATATGTTCGGCGGTACACCGTCAAATCTGGCGATCTCCGTTCTGGACTACGGTGAAGTCGAGGTGATTGCAGGTATCAATCTGCCGATGCTGATCAAGTTGGCGAGTCTGCGCGAATCCCATGACATGCGTTCGGCGGTAAAAGAGGCACAAGACGCCGGACGGAAGTACATTAACGTCGCGTCACAGCTTCTGACCAACGAGCAATCGTGAGTGTCGTTATGGTCAGCCGAGTGGTTACAATACAGAATCAACGGGGCCTGCACGCTAGGGCGTCGGCCAAGTTCGTCAAGGTTGCCGGGGCCTACGATGCCGAGGTAATGGTCCGGAAAAACGAGACAGAGGTCTCCGGCTGTTCGATCATGGGCCTGATGATGTTGGCCGCCTCGCCGGGAAGCCAGATCGAACTCCGCGCCACGGGCCCCGCCGCCGAGGATGTGGTGAATGCCCTGACGGCCCTTATCGTCAGTAAATTCGATGAAGACTGAAACCAAAGCTCCTGATCAGGAAACCCCGGATAATTCCGAGGGCCTGGAGGAGCGCGTCTTCGAGGGATTGGGGGTTTCGCCAGGTATCATCGTCGGCCCGGCACATCTGCGCGATGGCGGCGATATACAGGTTCTGGAATACCGTCTGCCCCAAGGCAAGCTGAACGAGGAGGTCGAACGCTTTCAGGACGCTGTCGAGCGGGCACGCCGACAGGTCGGCAACTTAAAATCCAAGGCCGAGACCTACCACGGAGCAGCAGCCGAAGAGCTTGGCTATCTGCTGGACGCGCATCTTCAGATGCTCAAAAGCAATAGTCTGCTCGGAGCGGTGGAGCAACGGATACGGCGCGAGATGCTCAACGCAGAAGCTTCGGTGATGGCGGAAATTACCGAGATCTCGAAGAATTTCGCAGAGATGGACGACTCCTACCTGCGCGCCAGGGCGCAAGAGGTACGTGAGGTCGGATTGCGCATCGTCCGAAACCTCACCAAGACCGAATACGGCGGCTTCGCCCATCTCGAACCCGGCAGCATCGTGATTGCCGAAGAGATCACGCCTGCCGACACGGCCCTGATGGACCCGAAGCGGATCGGCGGTTTCGCGACGGATCTGGGCGGCGCCGAGGGCCATACGGCCATCATGGCCCGCTCACTCGGTATTCCGGCGGTGCTCGGCATCACCGGTCTTTTCGCCGGCATCAAAACCGGCGACAGCGTTCTGGTCGATGGCAGCAACGGGCGGGTCATCGTCAACCCGACGGCAAAACGACTGTCCGATTACAAGCTCCGGCGCCAGGCCCTGGCGCGCGAGACCCGCTCTCTTGCCCTCTTGCGGGACGTTGATGCGCGCACAAGAGACGGCGAGAACATCAGTCTGCAGGCCAACCTGGAACTACCGCGCGACCTGGTTCAGGCCGTCGCTGTTGGAGCGGAAGGCGTGGGTCTGCTGCGGACGGAATTCATGTTCATGAACCGGGACGATCTGCCCGCGGAAGACGAGCAGTATGACGCGCTGCGGACCATCGTCGAAGGTATGGACGGATACACGGTCACCATCCGCACCCTCGACGTCGGCGGCGAAAAGCTGGCGTCCTCGCTCGGAGATCATGTGGGAACCGGGGTCAACCCGGCGCTGGGTCTGCGTGCGATCCGCCTCTCGCTCAAGGAGATTTCCCTCCTGGAAACCCAGCTCGCCGCCATTCTCAGAGCCGGCGCTCACGGTCAGGTTCGTATCCTGCTGCCCATGATCTCGAGCACGAACGAGGTCAAAGAGGTCAAGAAGATCCTGCTTTCGGTCGCCGAGAGGCTTCAGGCTCAGGGGATCAAAATTGCCGATCCGTTGCCGCCGGTTGGCGCAATGATCGAGATTCCCGGCGCCGCGCTGGCAGCCGATGCATTGGCCCAGGTGGCCGATTTCTTCGCGATCGGCACCAACGACCTGACCATGTACACGCTGGCGATCGACCGCAGCGAGGAGCAGGTTGCGCATCTTTACAACCCTCTGCACCCAGCCGTTTTACGGCTGATACAGTTCTCGGTCGGCGCTGCGCTCCGCGCCCGTATTCCCGTTTCGGTTTGCGGTGAGATGGCGGGCGACCCCAGGTTCACCGCGTTGCTCCTCGGACTTGGCGTGCGCGATCTCTCCATGTCCGCGACCGGCCTGCCGCGCGTGAAAAAACGCGTTCTTAAGATTGACATGCGCGCCGCCAGCCACCGGGCCATGGCGATCATGGACCAGCATGATTCCGGCCGCATTTCCGCGCTGCTCGACGACTACAACGAGAGCCACTGACAGTGTCAATCACCCCCTGATTGGTTTGAGTCGGGGACGACGCCCTTTCAGGTGGTTTTGGGAAAGACAGACTGTCGTAGCGGTGAAGTTAGTCTAACTCTGTGACTCCGTCCTTGGCAGCAAGTCGAGGCACAGTCTCTGGCCGTGCCGGACGAAGCTTTTCTTAAGACTCTCGAATTACACCATCACGAACGATGATCGCATGACGATCACACTTTGCAGCCTTGAAGCCGCAGGTTTTCGCTGTTACATCAGCGTCCAGAATTGACACCCACTTGTTTTGGCGCCCTCAGAACCGGCGCAGCTTTCCGGAGAAAGAATCAATGGTCGAGTTCTCAGACTATAAAGTCGCCGACATATCGCAGGCCGATTGGGGCCGCAAAGAGATCGAAATCGCCGAAACCGAGATGCCCGGTCTGATGGCCCTGCGCGAGGAATACGGGGCCAGCCAGCCGCTCAAGGACGCGCGGATCGTCGGCTGCCTGCATATGACGATCCAGACGGCCGTGCTGATCGAGACCCTGACCGCCCTGGGCGCATCCGTGCGATGGTCTTCCTGCAACATTTTCTCGACCCAGGATCAGGCCGCAGCCGCCATCGCGGCCGCCGAAATCCCGGTCTTTGCCTGGAAGGGCGAGACGGAAGAGGAATTCTGGTGGTGCATCGAACAGACCCTGACCGGACCCGATGGCTGGAAGCCCAACATGATTCTCGACGACGGCGGCGATGCCACCGCAATCATGCACGAAAAGTATCCCGAATTGCTCGATGACGTCCGTGGCCTCTCGGAAGAGACCACCACCGGTGTGCTGCGTCTCTATGAGATGGCCAAGAAAGGCACGCTGAAGGTCCCCGCCATCAACGTGAATGACTCGGTAACCAAATCGAAGTTCGACAATGTCTATGGCTGCCGGGAGAGCCTCGTGGACGGTATCCGCCGCGCCACCGACGTGATGATGGCCGGCAAGGTTGCCGTGGTTGCCGGTTTCGGCGATGTCGGTAAGGGTTCCGCCGCCTCGCTGCGCAACGCCGGCTGCCGGGTCGCGGTGACCGAAGTCGATCCGATCTGTGCTCTGCAGGCGGCGATGGAGGGCTACGAGGTCGTCACCATGGACGATGCCTGCAAATACGGCGATCTCTTTGTCACCGCCACCGGCAATGTCGACGTCATCACCACCGACCACATGGCCGCCATGAAAGACCGGGCGATTGTCTGCAACATCGGCCACTTTGACTCCGAGATCCAGATCGAAGCCCTGCGGAACTACAAGTGGGATAACATCAAGCCGCAGGTCGACCAGATCGAATTCCCCGACGGCAAGAAGATCATCGTCCTGGCGGAAGGCCGCCTGGTGAACCTGGGTTGCGCCACCGGCCATCCAAGCTTCGTGATGAGCGCCAGCTTCTCCAACCAGGTGCTGGCACAGATCGAGCTCTGGCAGAACCACGCAAACTACGACAACGAAGTCTACGTTCTGCCCAAGAAGCTGGACGAGAAAGTCGCCGAGCTGCATCTGGCAAAGGTCGGTGCCACACTGACCAAGCTCTCAGACAAGCAGTCCGAATACATCGGTGTCGGTTCGGAAGGCCCCTTCAAGCCGGAAACCTACCGCTACTAGACCGGATCAGAGTCAGGTTGGAGTGCGCCGCTCGGCGTAGGTGAATTCAACCAAAGACATACACGGGGAGGCCTTCTCGGGTCTCCCCGTTTCTTTTGCGGTAGCGACAAACCCCTGACGGCTTGTCGCGGCGCGTGTAAACCCTTAGACTCATAGCATGAATCCGGCTGGTGGTCGTTTACCGGCAAGGTAAGCGGTCTCATGCTGCCGGGTTATGCTCATAAGCTGGGAGTGCTGCCGCACTCTGGAGGCTGATTGTTTCCGAGTTTTCAACGGGAACGTGGACCAGCCTCCAAAACATATATTTGGAGAGCCGTCGCTCTCCAGCGTGTCCTCTGATCGGGTCCGTGAAAGCGGCGGGTTCGATCCGGTTGGTTGGGGGGAAGACAACTTGGCGGGACTGCCGGTATATCTACCGGGACTCTTATTCGCGGCGATCGGGATCGCGGGCGCAGCGCTGGTGGCATTCGTCTATCGCAAGCGCTGGCTCGAGGCTGAAGCGGCCGCAGAAAAGGGAACGAAACAGGCCAGGGTGCTCGGCAGCGTGCTCTCCTCCGCGCCTTTTGCCTGCCTGGCCTATCATCATGAGACCGCCCGCCTGAACCGCAGTGGCAATCTGACCGCTGTATTGGGTGACGGGGCTGAACAGGCAGCGAGCCTGGAAGATGTCAGCGGGATCTTCACCGACCAGGATGCCCAACAGCTCATTGCGGCGGAGCAGGCGCTGAGAACCGCGGGCGAGAGTTTTATTCTCAGCCTGCGGCACCGCGACGGCACGCGGATCTATGAAGCGCTGGGTATTCGTACCAAGGCCGATGACGGACAGGCGGTCGCCGACACGATCTGGTTCCGCGATGTCTCGGCGCAGCAAAGTGTTTTGAACAGCGCCATGCGCGAAACCGAGGATCTCAGCACGATCCTGGACGCGCTGCAGATTCCGATCTGGCGACGCGACAGCGATCTGAACCTGACGTACTGCAATGCGGCTTATGCCGCTGCCCTTGACACCAAGGCCGAAAATGCCGTTGCGGAGAGCCTGGAGCTTCTGGGACAGTCACAGGGGCGTATCGGTCAGGCGATCGCGCAGCGCGCCAAGGAAAGCGGCAAACAGGAAACCGAGAGCCATCATATCGTCGTTGGGGGTGCGCGCCGCCTCTATCAGGTCAATGAACGCCCCTTAAGAGACGGCCGCCTGATCGGATATGCCTTTGACGACACCACGCGCGAAGACCTGCAGGTCGAGCTGACCCGGCATATCGAGGCGCAGGCGACGGTTTTGGAGAACCTCGGCACAGCCATCGCGATTCTGGGCCCGGATATGCGGTTGAAGTTTTTCAATTCGGCTTACGCATCGCTGTGGCGGATCGACGAAGCCTTCCTGAACAGCGGCCCTGATATGAGCGACATCCTGGATGCCGCGCGGGACGAGCGCCGGATGCCCGAGTACGCCAACTATCCGGAATTCAAACAGCAGCGTCTGCGCGAATTCCGCACCATGATCGAACCCATGGAGGAACTGCAGCATTTGCCGGACGGCAACACGCTGCGGATGGTGGCGACGCCGCATCCCTTCGGCGGCGTGCTCATGACCTTCGAGGACGTGACGGACCGGCTGACCCTGGAACGCTCCTACAACACCCTGATCGAAGTACAACGCGAAACCCTCAACAACCTCTACGAAGGTGTCGCCGTGTACGGCGCCGATGGGCGGCTGAAGCTTTCCAATCCGGCCTTTGCCCGGATCTGGAACCTGCCACCTGAGTTGCTTTCCGGCGAACCCCACGCCCGGCAGGTGATCGACCGCATGCACGATTTCTTCGACATCTCCGCCGAAGAGTGGCCGGAAGTGCTCGAAACCATGGTCGCACAGGCCACCGAGGCCGAATCCATGAGCGGACGATTCGAGCGGGCCGACGGATCGATCGTGGATTGGGCGCAGGTGCCTCTTCCGGATGGGGCCTCGCTCTATACCTTCCTGGATGTCACGGATTCGATCCACGTCGAGCGCGCCCTGCTCGAGCGGAACGAGGCTCTGGAGACCGCGGATCGCCTGAAGTCCGAGTTTATCGCCAATATTTCCTACGAACTGCGCACGCCGCTCAACGCCATCGTCGGCTTTGCCGAGATTCTCGAGAACCAATTCTTCGGCAGCCTGAACGAGCGACAGCTGGAATACAGCCACGCAATCGTGGAATCCTCGCAACGCCTCATGACGCTGATCAACGATATCCTGGATCTGGCCTCGATCGAGGCGGGGTACCTGCACCTGGATCGCAGCGAAACCTCGGTCCGCGGCCTGCTCGAGACCATCGAGACCCTGGGCCACGAACGCGCCCTGAACCGGGATATCCGCCTGAAGCTCGAGTGCGCGGAGGACACGGGAACCGCCTTCGTCGACGAGCGCCGCCTCAAACAGGCGCTTTTTAATCTGCTGTCCAACGCCATCAAGTTCACCCCGCAAGGCGGATCCGTGACCCTCGGCGCCGAGCGGAAGGACAATATGATCCGTTTGAAAGTGACGGACACGGGTCCCGGGATTCCGGCAGACGATCAGGCGCGCGTCTTCGGCAAGTTCGAAACCGGCAGTAGACAGGCGCGGCAATCGGGCGCGGGACTGGGTCTCTCCCTGGTGAAAAGCCTGGTCGAAATGCATGGTGGCTGGGTCGAGCTGGAATCCTTGGAAGGCACGGGAACCTCGGTTACCTGCCACATTCCCATCGATCCCGGCGCAGCCACGGAACCCGCGGAGACCCCCTTACCGAAGCCCAGCAACCTGCCCGAACCCAGCTAGGTCCCGCGGGGATTCGGGGCAGCTTCGAGAGCGGCCACTCCTTTGTTGCCGCCCAAGGGTCCGCCCGTTAAAACCTCTCCTATCATGAGACCTCTCGACACCACCACAAGCGCCATAACACTGCCGCTCGCCAGCGAGGCGGCGACCGCTTCCCTGGCCCGGGCATTGAGCAGGCTTGTGGCGCCCGGCGACGTGATCGCGCTGTTTGGAGACCTCGGCGCCGGAAAGACCTCTTTTGCCAGGGCTTTCATTAATGCCCTCCCCCGTGAACACGCAGGTGCCGTGGAAAGCGAAGGTGCCGTAGAACGCCAGGAGGAGGAGGTTCCCAGCCCGACCTTTACCCTGGTTCAACTCTATGAACGCGTGCCCGCGACCATCTGGCACTTTGATCTTTATCGCCTGGAGCAGGCGGAAGAAGTCTACGAACTTGGCATTGAGGAGGCCTTTGCCGACGGCATCTCACTGATTGAATGGCCCGACCGCCTGGGTGGCCTGCTGCCCGCCGACCGGCTCGAAATTCATCTTGGGTTTGGATCAAGCCCGGATGCGCGAATCGCAGACCTGGCCGCTTTCGGTTCCTGGACCAAGCGCAGGGAGAGCCTCGCTGCGCTTCAGGGAGATCTGGCCGGATGAACCAACGCGACAGCCAGATCGAGGATTTCCTCGTGCAGGCAGGCTGGCAGAGCGCGCGGCGGCAGCCTTTGCAGGGCGACGCTTCCAGCCGCCGTTACATACGTCTGAACCGCGACGGCGACGCGGCCATGCTGATGGATGCGCCGCCGCCGAGGGAAAAGGTCGCGCCCTTTCACGACATCGGCAGACTGCTTGACGGACTCGGCTTCAGCACGCCGGCATTTCTGGCCGTCGACCTGGAACGCGGATTTCTTCTGCTGGAAGATTTCGGCGATCGGACCTTCACGAACGAATTGGCCGATGGTCAGGACGAGGGCCGGCTTTACCAACTGGCCGTCGATAACCTGATCGCGCTCCATCAACGCTGGAAACCGCAGACCACCGGCGGTTCGGCTCTTGTGGTGCCACCCTACTCCGACCAGATCCTGCTGGAGGAAGTCGGACGCTTCGCCGAATGGTACCTGCCTGAAGTCCTCGGCCCCGAAACCCTCGGCGCCAAGAAAGCGGCCGCACTGGAGGCGGAGTTTCTGGCACTTTGGCGGGCGGCTCTGCCAAGGGCCCGCGCGGTTCCCGACAGCCTCGTGCTGCGTGACTATCATGTCGACAATCTGATGGTGCTTCCGGGGCGTGAAGGCCTCTCCGCCTGCGGTCTGCTCGATTTTCAGGACGCGGTGATCGGGCCGCTGACCTACGATCTCATGTCACTGGTCTGCGATGTCCGGCGCGATGTCTCGCCCTCCGTTGCCCAGGAAACAGTGGCGCGCTACCTCGCAGCCTTTCCCGAACTTCCGGACGCCGCCTTCAAGGAATCTTTCGCCGTCATGTCGGCACAGCGGAATGTGAAGATCCTGGGAAACTTTACCCGCCTGCTGATCCGTGACGGAAAACCAACCTATCTGAAATACATTCCCCGGACATGGCGCCTCATCGAAGAGGCCCTCGGACATCCGGCGTTGCAGGATCTGCGCGTCTGGTTCGATGAAAACCTGCCGGCGGAGCGGAGAATCGTGCCTGCAAGCCATGACGCGGCGGGCAATGGAGGACATGAATGACGACCGAGATCCCAAAACGGGCCATGGTGCTGGCGGCAGGCCTGGGGACGCGTATGAAGATGCTCACCGAGAACCTGCCAAAACCGCTGGTCGAAGTGTCGGGCCAGGCTATGCTGGATACCATCCTGGACCGCGTCGAAGCCGCCGGCATTCAAGAGGTGGTGATCAACCTGCATTACCTGGGTGAGCAGATCGTCGCGCACCTGGAAGGGCGGCCGTCCCCGAAAATCCTCTACTCCCGCGAAGAGGAATTGCTGGAAACCGGCGGCGGTGTGAAAAAAGCACTGCCTTTGCTGGGCGAAAATCCCTTTTTCGTGACCAATGGCGATGTCTGCTGGCTGGATGGTTACGCGTCGGCCCTGGAGCGTTTGGCTGAGCAGTGGAACGAAGGCGAGATGGATGGGCTCCTGCTGCTGCATCCGACGGTTTATGCCTTCGGATACGACGGCGTGGGCGACTTCCACATGGATGCCGCCGGACGGATATCGCGACGCAAAGAGCGCGGTGTGGCTCCCTTTATCTATGCCGGGATCCAGATCCTGCACCCCCGCTTCTTTGACGATGCTCCCGACGGTCCTTTTTCGCTCAACCTGCTGTATGATCGCGCCATCGAGAAGGAGCGTCTCTTCGGTATTCGCCACGACGGCGAATGGTTCCATATCGGAACCCCGGAACAGCTGCGCGAGACCGAATGGGCTTTGAAGGAACTTTCGTTCTCGTCGGTACAGACCTGAGCAATAAGGTGGCGTCGCGATGATCCCACGAGCCGGATGAGCACAGCAGACCCGAAGGTTCTGAACATTCCCGCGGGCGTCGCCTTTGCCGACGCTCTGGCAGAGGGCGTGATCCAGCGATGGGGTCACGATCCGCTGACGCTTGCCAAGGTCAGGATTTTACTGCCCAACCGGCGCGCCTGCCGGGTGCTGCAGGAGGCCTTTCTGCGGATCTCCCGGGCCCGTGCGCTCCTGTTGCCGCGGCTCATGCCCCTGGGTGATCTGGATGCGGACGAACTGGAACTGACCAGCGGCGATGTGACGGTGGATGCCAGTGCCGAGACCGAGATCCCGCCGGCCATTCCCCCCCTGCGGCGGCAACTTCTGCTGGCCCGGCTGATCATGAAATGGGGCGAGGTGGCGGCCGCCGAGGACGGGGTCGACGCGCCGAGCGAGGATCAGGCCGTACGTCTCGCCGCAGAGCTTGCAAGCCTTTTGGATCAGGTCGAGACCGAGGGACTGGATCTGCGCGATCTGAAAAACCTGGTCCCGCAGGAATATGCCAGCCATTGGCAGATCACTCTCGATTTCCTCGAAATCCTCTCGGCGCAGTGGCCTGCGATCCAAGCCGAATCCGGTTGCGTCGGGATCGCCGAGCGGCGGCGTCTCCTGCTTGAGGCACAGGCCGCAGCCTGGCAGGAGACACCCCCGGATTTCCCCATTGTGGTGGCCGGTTCCACCGGTTCGATCCCTGCCACGGCGGCACTCATAAAAGTCATCTCGACCCTGCCGCAGGGCTACGTCGTCTTGCCGGGCGCAGACTTGAAAGCCGGCGACAAGGCCTGGCAGGCGATCGGAACCGACCCGAGCCATCCGCAGTATGGCCTGTATCATCTGCTTGCGCGCCTGGAGACCGAACGAAGTGATGTCGGAGCTTGGAGCACGAGGGAAGAGAGCGCCGCCGCGCAAGAGCGCGCAGACCTGCTCTCCACGGCATTGCTGCCGGCCGCCGTGACGCCAGAGTGGCTGGACGCCATCGAAAGCATGCCGACTGAGGACATCGAAGCCGCGCTGGAGCCTCTCCAGAGGATCGACTGCCCGGGCGCATCCGAGGAAGCGATGGTCATCGCCTTGTTGATGCGGGAGAGCCTGGAGGAAGACGGACGGCGCGCGGCTCTGGTGACACCGGACCGCGCCCTGGCGCGACGGGTTGCGACCGAACTCGGACGCTGGGGCTTGACCGTTGACGATTCCGCCGGACAACCCCTTGCCACGTCACTCGCCGGAAGCTTCCTGCGGCTCACCGCAGAAATGATTGCAGGCAAACTGGAACCCCTCGCAACCCTCGCAGCTTTGAAGCACCCCATGGCGTCGGGCGGCCTGCCCCGGGAGAATTATCTGGATGTGCTGCGCCAGATGGAAAAGCTGGTCTGGCGCGGCGTGCGTCCCGCCCCTGGATTCTCCGGCCTCCTCGCCAGCCTTGACGAAGAGAGCGGTAATCCGAAGCAGGATGAGCAAAAGGCGGACTGTCGGCGCTTTGTCGAATGGCTCGCCCAGACCGCCGCTGACTTCGACCATATCCTCGAGGCAGCCGAGGGTCTTGAGAACATCATCGACGCGCACATTGCCTTTATGGAAGCCCTGGCGGCGAGCGATTCGGAAAGCGGCGCAGAACGCATCTGGCTCGGCGAGGCGGGGGCGGCGCTGGCCAACTTTGTCGATGAACTGCGCGACGCCGCCAACAGCCTGCCTCAAGTCTCGCGCTGGCGCTACCCCGCGCTGTTGAGCAGCCTGCTGGAAGGCCGGGTCGTGCGCCAGTCCTTCAGCAGCCATCCCAGGCTTTCGATCCTCGGCCCCCTGGAAGCGCGGCTGCTGCACCCGGACGTGATGATCCTGGGCGGCCTCAACGAAGGGACCTGGCCCATGGAAGTTGACTCGGGCCCCTGGCTCAGCCGGCCCATGCGCGCGGACTTCAACCTGCCCTCACCGGAGCGCCGGATCGGCCTCTCCGCCCACGATTTCGCGCAGGCTGCCTCAGCACCCAGGGTCTACATTACCCGCGCGACGCGCGTAGACGGCACGCCGACCGTCCCCTCGCGATGGCTGTTGCGGTTGGACGCTCTGCTCCAGGGCCTCGGCATTTCGGAAGCACTCACCAGCGAGGCACCGGACTGGCTAGCCTGGGCGGAGATGCTGGATAAGCCGGACCGGACCTCGCGCGGCAAGCCACCCTCGCCCCAGCCGCCCCTCGCCGCGCGGCCCCGCCGTCTCTCGGTTACCCGGATTGAAACCTGGCGGCGCGACCCCTACGCACTCTATGCCCGTGAGATCCTGCGGCTCCGTCCGCTGGATCCCATCGACGCCGATCCTGGTGGCGCGGAAAAGGGGACCATCATCCACGAAATTCTGGAGCTCTTTCTGAAGGCCTATCCGGACCGCTTGCCCTCGGACCCCGAAAGGAAGCTGCTGGAGATCGGCGCAGAGGTCTTCGAACGTGCCGCCGTGCGGCCCGGTCTGCGTGCGTTCTGGTGGCCTCGCTTTTTGAGGATCGCCGAATGGTTCGCCGGGGCCGAACAGGCCTGGCGGGAACAAACCCGAGGATCATATCCGGAGGAAACCGGCAGGCTGGTCCTGAATGCGCCGGGAGGAGCCTTCGAGCTCACAGCAAAAGCCGACCGTATCGATGCTCTGCGGGACGGCAGCTTTGCCATTCTCGACTACAAAACCGGCCGTATCCCAACGGACCCGGAAGTCGAGATGGGATATGCGCCCCAATTGCCGCTTGAAGCGGCGATGTTCAACGCTGGCGCCTTTGGCGATCTGCACGGCGAGGTTAGTCATCTGAGCTATTGGCGTCTTACCGGGGGCACCACGGCGGGCGAGATGAAACCGCTCAAGCAATCCGCCGCACTCTCTGCGGAGGCCGCCATCACGGGACTGACAAGCCTGATCACCCGCTTTGACAATCCCGAAACGCCGTATCCCGCGCAGCCGCGTCACGACCGGCGTCTGCGCTTCAACGACTACGCCCATCTTGCGCGCATTAAAGAATGGACGACCGGCGAAGGAGGCTCGGACTGATGGCCCCCACCGACACCAGAGATCTCTTCAACGTCGGGATTTCGCAGCAGAGCGACAGGATCAAGCAGAGTGCCTCTCTTGCCCAGCGCCGGGCGGCCTCTCCCAAGTCCTCTGTTTGGGTCGCCGCCTCCGCAGGTACAGGCAAAACCAAGGTGCTGACCGACCGGGTTCTGAGTCTCTTGCTCGAGGGGACTGCTCCACCGCGCATTCTCTGTCTGACTTTCACAAAAGCCGCCGCCGCCGAGATGTCGAACCGGCTGGCCCTGCGGCTCGCGCGCTGGGCAACCCTGGAAGAAACGGCCCTGGCCAGAGAACTGCTGTCCCTGACGGGTAACACGCCTGACGACGCGCTGATCGAAACTGCGCGCCAGCTTTTTGCCCGCGTCCTCGACGCACCTGGTGGCATGAAGATCCTGACCATCCATTCGTTCTGCCAGTCGCTGCTTGGACGCTTTCCGCTGGAAGCAGGCGTCGCGCCGCATTTCCAGGTACTCGATGATCGCTCCGCCGAGGAGCTGTTGCTGCAGGCGCGCGAGGTGATCCTGACAAAAGCCGGACAGACTCCGCAGGACCCCCTGGGACGGGCACTGACGGAAATCGCAACCCATGCGCAGGAACAGGGATTCGGCGATCTGATCGCGGAACTGATCATGGCGCGTGGACGGCTCAAACAGAGCCTGCAACGGCACGGCGGACTCGAAGGCCTGAGCGCGGCGATATACGCTTGTCTGGGTGTCGAAGAGAGCGAAACCGCGGATGACCTGCTCGCCCATGCCCTTCAGGATGAAGCCTTGGACCTGATCGGTTTACGCCTCGCCTGCGATGCCTTCTCCGCCGGTTCAAAGACAGATATCGCCAAGGGCGAGACCCTCGCGGCCTGGCTCGCGAGCGGTTTGGAAGACCGGATCGCAGGTTTCGACGCCTATGCTTCGATCTTCACGACCAAGAAGCGGGAGGTGGCGAAACGCCTGCTGACCAAGGGCGCCGCGGCGGCCGTTCCCAGCGCCCTGCCGGTTCTCGAAGTCGAAGCCCAACGTATTCTCGAGGTTCAAAAGCGGCTTGATGCGCTCGCGGTGGCGCATAAGTCGGTGGCCCTGCTGCGTCTGGGCGCAGAGATGCTGACACTCTATGAGGCTCTGAAATCCAACCGGGCCCTCCTCGACTACGACGACCTGATCTTCCATACCCGCGATCTGCTGCAACGACCCGAAGTCGCCCCCTGGGTGCTCTTCAAACTCGACGGGGGTCTGGACCATATCCTGGTCGATGAAGCACAGGACACGAACCCGGATCAATGGGCGGTCATCCGTAGTCTTGCCGATGAGTTCTTTCAGGGCGAGAGCGCCCGCGAGGACAATCGAACACTGTTTGTCGTGGGTGACGCAAAACAGTCAATCTATAGTTTTCAGCGTGCCGATCCCGCCGCCTTCGAAGCCATGCGCGGTTATTTTGCGCAGCGTGTCCTGGACGCCGGGCAAAGCTGGGATGAGGTGGGGCTGGGCGTTTCTTTCCGCTCCACCTCGGCCGTTCTAAGCTCGGTCGATGAGGTTTTCGCCCAGCCGGAGGCCTTCGACGGCGTGCGCTTCGGTGAGGAATTGATCGAGCATCTTCCGGCACGTGTGGGGCAGGGCGGACGCGTCGACATCTGGCCGCCCGTCGACCCGCAGGAAGAAACGCAGCCCGAACCCTGGGAATTGCCTGTCGCCGGGCAGCGGCTCAATTCGCCACGCAGCCGCTTGGCCCGCCTGGTCGCCCATAAGATTCATCATTGGACCCTTTCCAAGGCCGGGGCCGAGGATCCGGAGTCCTGGCTGGCCTCGAAGAACCGCCGGATGGATCCCGGCGATCTGCTGGTTCTGGTGCGCCGCCGGAACGACTTTGTCGAAGAACTTGTCCGCGAGCTCAAAACGCTTCAGGTCCCTGTGGCCGGTGTCGACCGCATGGTCCTGACCGATCAGATCGCGGTCATGGATCTGATTGCGTTGGGCCGCGTCCTGCTTTTGCCCGAAGACGATTTGACCTTGGCGACGGTCCTCAAGGGGCCCTTGCTCGATCTCAGCGAAGAACAACTCTTTGCACTGGCCCATGGCCGGGAAGGTTCACTCTGGTCGTCGCTCAGGAAACGCGCCATGGAGGAGCCTGCATTCCAGGCCGCCCGCAACAGACTTGAGATGCTTCTCGCGCGTGCCGAAAACGTTCGGCCTTTCGAACTCTTTGCCGAAATTCTCGGGCCCCTTGGCGGGCGTAAAGCCCTGGTTGCCAGGCTGGGTCCGGACGCCAATGATCCGATCGATGAATTTCTGAACCTTGCGCTCAACTACGAGCGCGAGCAGACGCCGACGCTCGAGGGTTTTCTCCACTGGCTGGAACGCGGCGAACAGGAAATCAAACGCGATATGGAACACGGCGGCGGGGCAGTCCGTGTCATGACGGTTCACGGTTCGAAAGGCCTGCAGGCACCTGTCGTCTTTCTGCCCGATACACTGCAGGGCCCCTTGCCGCATCGTGGACTGATCTGGCTGAAGAACGAGGGAGATCTGCCGATCTGGTCGCTGGGTCAGGACTTTGCCGGTCTCGCCGAGTCTTCGGCCCGGCGCGCCATCGCGCAGGCCAATACCCGCGAGTACAAACGCCTGCTCTACGTGGCGATGACCCGGGCGGAAGACAGGCTGTTGCTCTGCGGGTGGAACGATAAGCGGCGCACGCCCCCGGACGACTGCTGGTACAATCTGGTGCAGTCGGGAATCGCGCCTCTGGCCGAGGAAGTCGAGTACGATTTCTCGGGCAGCATTGCCGAGGGGTGGTCGGGCACAGGCTGGCGCCTGGAGAGTCCGCAAGCCGCGGCAACGGAGAGCAGGGGCAGCTCCGCAGAGGTTCGGCGCAGTCCGGTAAAGCTGCCGGCCTGGGCGCAGGCACAGCCACCTGCAGAACCCTCACCACCGCGGCCTCTTGCCCCCTCCCGCCCGTCGGAAGTCGAGCCCGCCGTGCGCTCGCCCCTGGGCCTTGACCGCGGCAAACAATTCCGCAGGGGCCGCCTGATCCACCGTCTTCTGCAGACCCTGCCCGAGTTGCCTTTCGACCAGCGGGCCGAGGCCGGTCACCGGTTTCTCGCACGCGCGCTCCATGATCTGACCGACGCGCAACAGGCCGAAATCCTCGCAGAAACTCTTGATGTTATTGACGATTCACGCTTCAGCGCACTTTTCGGCCCGGGCAGTCAGGCAGAGGTCCCCGTGGTCGGGGTGATTCCCGAAAGCCGGAAATCCGGCAGGCAGCGCAGCGCAGAGGTCATCTCCGGACAGGTTGACCGTTTGCTCGTGACGGATGAAAAAGTCTGGATCATCGACTACAAGACCAATCGGCCGCCACCTGTAGATCCCAAAGAGGTTCCAGCTATCTATTTGAAACAAATGGCATCTTATCAGGCGGTCCTGAAGCAGATCTATCCGGACAAACAAATTGAAAGCCTGTTGCTCTGGACAGATGGCCCGCGTCTCATGCATCTCAGCGATGCTCTGCTTGCGGATCACGCGCCTTGACGTCGTGCCCCCCCGCTCCCTACATTTGAAACATGCTCGCGCAGTGGACCGGTGAGTCCGGCGCCAACAACAGGTCATAGAGGTTACAATGGTTACCAGTCCCGTCAGTGATTCTTCCTTCGAAGTCGATGTTATTAAGGCGGATGGACCCGTTCTGGTGGATTTCTGGGCCGAATGGTGCGGCCCGTGCAAAATGATCGCGCCGGCTCTCGAAGAGATCGCTCAGGAAATGGACGGCCGTTTGACTGTCGCGAAGATGAATATCGACGACAATCCGATGACGCCGCAAAAGTATGGCGTGCGCGGTATCCCGACACTCATGCTGTTTAAAGACGGACAGGTCTCCGCGACGAAAATCGGTATGGTCGCGAAAAACCAGCTCATCGAGTGGGTTGAAGAGGTCATCTGACCCACCGCCACTCGACTCGCACGAAACGAAAACACCTTCGCTGTTTGTCGCGGAGGTGTTTTTTTTCGGTCGAATCCCGAAAAGCTCTAAACCTGATTTGATCTAGGAGTTATCCGCCAGGATATGTCCAGCCAGGTAGAGCGAGCCGCAGACCAGAATCCGTCCGCCCGGGAAACGCGCATTGATGTCGGAAATCGCCGCTTCGACAGAGGGGCTTGAGGTCGCGGCAAAGCCCTGTGCGACCGCATGGGACTGTGCCTCGTCAGCCGTGAGCGACGCCGTGGCATCCGGGATGGCGACCGCGTGAAGGCTGGATGCCTTTTCGGCAAGCGGCCGCACGAAATCCTCGGCAACTTTAGTATTCAACATGCCGTAAATCAGATGCACCGGACGGTCATTCCACGCGGCGATGACCTCGGCCAGCGCTTCCCCTGCTGCCGCGTTGTGTCCGCCGTCGATCCAGAGTTCCCAACGGCGGTCGGCACCATCACCGCCATCGGGCTCAACGCCCAACAGATCCAGCAGCGGTCCCTTGGTCAGACGCTGCATACGCGCGGGCCAGACAGCCGCTGTGATCCCCTCGGCAATCTTCGGATGGAATTCGTCCAACTGTTCGGCACAAGCAACGGCCACAGCGGCATTGACGATCTGATGGGCACCCGGGAGCGCGGGCTTCGGGTAATGGAAAGAACCCTTGCGTCCCGTAAAACGGAAACCGTCTTCCAGAGCTTCAACTTCCCAATCGATGCCGCCTCGATAGAGGGATACGCCGAGTTCCGCCGCCCTGGCTTCAAACACAGCCATGACAGAAGGCTCCTGCGGCGCCACCACACAGGGCACACCGGCCTTGAGAATACCTGCCTTCTCGGCAGCGATTGTCTCTTTTTCATTGCCAAGAAACTGAACGTGATCAATCGAGATCGGTGTGATCGCCGTTAAGCGCGGACGTTCCAGAACGTTCGTCGCATCGAGGCGGCCGCCAAGACCGGTTTCGAGCAACAGGACATCGGCCGGGGTTCTCGCGAACGCCAGAAAGGCAGCAACTGTCGTGATCTCAAAATAGGTAATGGACTCACCAAGATTGGCCGTTTCGCATTCCTCAAGCAGCTCGACAAGCAAATCCTCGTCGATCAATTGGCCGTCGAGTTCAATGCGTTCGTGAAAACGAACCAGATGCGGTGACGTGTAGGCATGAACCCGGTTGGTTCCGGTCTCTGGGTCTCCCCCCAGCGACAGCATGGCGCGCAGGTAGGAAATCAGCGAGCCTTTCCCGTTCGTTCCCGCGACATGGATGGTCGGTGGCAACCTCCGCTCCGGATGATTCAAGCGCTCCAGCAGCGTCTCCACTCGTCCGAGGGAGAGGTCGATGATCTTGGGATGAAGACGGGTAAGGCGTTCTAGGACCGCGTCACTCCGTCTTGCCATCGGCGGGCTCTTCCTTGCCGGACTCGGCTTTTTCTGGTTTTGGCTTAGGCTCGGCATCGGCCTCGGGTTCCGAAGCAGACTCCTCGCTCACCGGCAGCGTGACGATTTCAGCGGACGGTGTCTTTACGCTCAGCAGGTTCAAGATCCGGCCCAGCGTAACCTTCAGTTCCTGTCGCGGCACGACCATGTCGACCATACCATGATCGAGCAGATACTCGGCACGCTGAAAACCCTCGGGCAGCGTCTCGCGGATTGTTTCTTCAATCACGCGCTTCCCGGCAAAGCCGATGGTCGCGCCCGGCTCAGCAATCGCGATGTCGCCCAGCATGGCAAAGGACGCGGAAACACCGCCAGTCGTCGGGTCGCTCAGCAGCACGATGTAAGGGAGCCCGGCCTCCTTGACCAGATCCACGGCGATCACGGACCGGGGCATCTGCATCAGCGAGAGGATACCCTCCTGCATGCGGGCACCACCCGATGCGGGGACAACGATGAGCGCAGCATTCTGCAGCACCGCCAGACGGGCCGCGGCCAAAAGGCCCTCGCCGACCGCCATGCCCATGGAACCGCCCATGAAACTGAAATTGAAGGCCGCGACCACAACACTGGAACCGCCGATTTCGCCATGAGCGACAACGATGGCTTCCTTATCCTCGTTCTTCGCCTGTGCTTCCTTCAGGCGATCTGTGTAACGCTTGCGGTCCCGGAACTTCAGCGGATCGACGATGGTTTCGGGCAGCTCGATCACCTTGTAGGTGCTATCGTCGAACAGCCAATCGAGACGCTGGCGTGCCGTGATACGAAGGTGATGATTGCAGTGCGGGCAGACGCGCTGATTGGCCTCCAACTCCCGATGGAACACCATCTGCTCACAGCTTGGACACTTCTCCCAGAGATTATCGGGTACGTCCGGCTTGTTGACCAGAGCCCGGATCTTTGGGCGGACGAAGTTGGCAATCCAGTTCATAGCGTTTCGTTTTCTATACTCAGGTGACTTTGCTTAGGCTATTTCGCCCAGCGTGGCGAACAAATTCTCACGAACGGCCGCTGACAGCTTCCTCTGTTTGTGCATCCGCTATCCCTGACGGGCTGCACGTACACCCTGCGCAAGCGACGCAACGTAATCTATGACACCGTCAACCAGGCCTGCCCCCGCAAGCCCATCCGGCCCCAGTCCTGCCTTAACCTGCTCGACAATGGCCGTCCCGACAACCGCCGCATCGGCAACCGCAGCAACCTCAGCAGCCTGTTCAGGCGTGCGGATACCGAAGCCGACCGCAACCGGCAGATCGGTGTGACCTTTCAAGCGGGTGACCGCAGCGCGCACCGCGTCACCAGAGGCCGCCTTGGTGCCGGTGATGCCCATGATCGAGACGTAGTAGATGAAGCCGCTGGTGTTGGTCAAAACCTTCGGCAAGCGTGCATCGTCGGTCGTGGGCGTCGCGAGACGGATAAAATGCAGTCCCGCGGCAACCGCCGGCTCGCAAAGCTCATCGTCTTCCTCCGGCGGCAAGTCCACAATGATCAAACCATCCACACCGGCGTCCAGCGCATCCTTGACGAAGGCGTCGACCCCGTAGGAGTAGATCGGATTGTAATAGCCCATAAGTACGATCGGGGTCACATCGTCTTCCGCCCGGAAGCTGCGGACCATCTCGAGAGTCTTACGCAGGGTCATCCCGGCATCAAGCGCCCGCAGGCCGGCAGCCTGGATCGAGGGGCCGTCGGCCATGGGATCCGAGAAGGGCATGCCCAGCTCGATCACATCAGCGCCGGCCTCAGGCAGACGCTGCAGGATTTTGTATGCGGTGTCGTAGTCAGGGTCGCCGGCCGTGGTAAAGGTGACAAGACCGCCCCGGCCTTCGGCCTTCAATGCCGCGAAACGGCGCTCTAAACGACTCTCGCTCATATCTCGACTCCGAGCGCTTCAGCGACCGTAAAGACATCCTTGTCCCCACGCCCGCACATGTTCATGACCAGCAGATGATCCCGCGGCAGATCGGGCGCGACCTTGCGCACATGCGCAAGCGCGTGAGAGGGCTCAAGGGCCGGAATAATACCCTCGAGGCGGGAACAGAGCTGGAAACACTCCAGAGCTTCCTTGTCGGTCGCCGAGACGTACTTCACGCGCCCGATGTCATTGAGCCAGGAATGCTCGGGACCGATCCCGGGATAATCCAGGCCCGCCGAGATTGAGTGCGCATCCTTGATCTGACCATCGTCGGTCTGCAGCAGATAGGTGCGGTTGCCGTGCAGGACACCGGGGCGTCCACCCGTGAGCGAAGCAGCATGTTCGCCGGTTGGAATACCGTGCCCCGCCGCTTCGACGCCGGTGATCTGAACATCCTGGTCGTTCAGAAAGGGATGGAACAGGCCCAGAGCGTTGGAACCACCGCCAATGCAGGCGACCAGGCTATCTGGCAGGCGGCCTTCGGCCTCCATCATCTGCTCGCGCACTTCGCGGCCAATGACCGACTGGAAATCCCGCACCATGGCCGGATAGGGATGCGGACCCGCCGCCGTGCCAATGATGTAGAAGGTGGATTCCACATTGGCGACCCAGTCTCGCAGAGCATCGTTCATAGCATCTTTTAGGGTTCCGGTACCGCTGGTAACCGGTACGACCTCGGCGCCCAGAAGCTTCATGCGAAAGACGTTGGGGGCCTGCCGGGCGATGTCCGTCGCGCCCATGTAGACAATGCAGGGCAGATTAAAGAGCGCGCAGACGGTCGCCGCCGCGACACCGTGCTGACCGGCGCCGGTTTCGGCGATAATCCGGGTCTTGCCCATGCGCTTGGCCAGCAGAACCTGTCCGAGGCAATTGTTAATTTTGTGGGATCCGGTGTGGTTCAGCTCATCGCGCTTGAAATAAACCTTCGCGCCGCCGAATTCCTGGGTTAGACGCTCCGCAAAATAGAGCGGGCTCGGGCGGCCGGTGTAATGCTTGGCATAGTAGTCGATATCGGCCTGATAGCTCGGGTCGTTCTTGGCCGCATCATAGGCCTCTTCGACCTCCAGGATCAGCGGCATGAGCGTTTCGGCGACAAATCGGCCACCGAAATTGCCGAAATGGCCGCGCTCGTCGGGCCCGGTGGTATAGGAATTGGGCGTTGTCATTCTGTTACTTCAGCCTCGTGCGCGCCCCGGCGCCTGAATTCGTTCCCCGAAACTCAAAGCGCAAGGCGTGAATCATGTGAATCCGGTGTGATCCCAGCGTCCCTGCTTCACGCAAAGAAGCCTGCGGAAAGCGGGCGCGTCACACCGAAAGGACGGCGGACTTTGCCGTAAAATCACGGCGACCGCAAGGCAAGCTAGAGGCTTTTGGCCTGTTGCACGAAAGCCCGAATCTTATCCGGGTTCTTCACGCCTGGCCGGTCCTCGACACCTGACGAAACGTCGACCGCAAGCGCACCTGAAAGCTCGACAGCCCGCGGTAGGTTTTCGACTGTCAGACCACCGGCCAGCATCCAGGGCTTCGACCAGCTTTTTCCCTTGAGATAGGTCCAATCGAAGGAGACTGCGTTGCCGCCGGGGAGCGGGTTTTCGATGTCGGCGGGGGGCGCCGCATCAAAGAGAATCCGGTCCGAGACCTCCAGAAAATCTTCGACCCGGGCGACATCCTCCGCGCCGCGGATCTTTATCACTTTCATAACCGGAACCCCGAAGCCGGTCCGGATTGCTTCGACGCGCTCAACGGACTCACTCCCATGGAGCTGCAGGAGATCAAGCGGCGCCGCACGCAGCACTTCCGCGATCAAGGCGTCGTCAGCATCCACAAACAGGCCCACCTTGATCGCCCGTTCGCCGACGGGCCGCATCAATTCGCCCGCCTGATCGGAGGTCACAGACCTTGGACTCGGCGGAAAGAAATTGACGGCGACATAGTCGGCACCGGCATCCAGCGCAACAGCCATTGTCTCCGGCGTGGAAAGGCCACAGATTTTTACATCGACGCTCATAAAGCGGTTTTAGAGGGTGTGATAAGGCTGTGCACCTGATTTTTTACTCTTGTCGCCGTCGAACGGCACAGGAATGAATAGTCAAAATAGCGTTCTTCAAAATTATCGGACGCTGCGCCGCCAGAATGCGCTAGCATTGTCAGATTACAAACAGGTGCGCCGCCAAGACCGTCTTGCCGGGCGTTTCTTTGAAGAGTTTCACTCCATACAGATAGATTTATCGTATATCCGCATATGAATAAGCTTTGGTTGGGGTTTGCAGCGATTGCTGCCTACGGGTCGATCTACCCCTTCGACTTTCAGTTTCAACAGCTCGATCCCGCCGCATGGCAGGCCTTTATCGACACCTGCTGCCAGGAAACCAGCCGGGGCGATATTCTTGGCAACGTAGTGCTGTTTTTGCCTTTTGGGTATCTCGGAATCCTGGCGGCCGGCCCGGAAACGCGGCTGATCCGCCAATTCTTGATGGTTTGTCTTCTGGGGGTCGTTTTCGCCTTTCTGCTGCAGGTCGCGCAGCTTTATCTGCCCTCGCGGGATGAAAATCTTCAAGACGTGATCTGGAACCTCCTGGGCATCGTGGTCGGCGGCGCTCTGGGCATCCCTTCGCGTCACCTCATGCGGCGCGCGGCGGAGCAGGCCACAGGTCTGCAACTCGTGCCCTGGATCCTGATCGGCAGTTGGCTGGCCTACCGGCTGATCCCCTTCGTTCCGTCGATCGACTTCCAGTCGATCAAGGATTCCGTCAAGCCGCTGCTCGCGGTGGGCGATCTCAGCGTGCCGGGCACAGCCTATACCGCCGTCGCCTGGCTGATCGTGGGTTATCTTCTGAATCTCGGCCTGCCTGGCAAGCGCCTGGGCCGTCTCCTGCCGCTCCTGGTCCTGGGCAGCTTCGGGCTGGAGGTTCTGATCGTTTTCAATGTGCTGACCCCTTCAAACGTCGCGGGCGGGATCATTGCCATCATACTGCATTGGACCCTTTTCAGCCGTCTGCGCCGGGTCGAACTGCCGCTGCTGCTCTGCCTCCTCACCACCCTGGCCTGGAGCGATCTGGCGCCCTTTATCCTCCGGGCGGAAACGGCGGACTTCAACTGGCTGCCGTTCCAGGGTTTCCTGGGTGGATCCATGTTCGTCAATGCACAGTCGGCGGCCGAGAAGGTCTTCGCTTACGGCAGCATCGTGTACCTGCTGTTGCGGATGGGAGCCGGTGGCTGGATCAGCCTCCTCGCCGCGACCGCCTGGGTTGCGGGCATCGAGGTCGGACAGACTTACGTTATCAATCATACGCCGGAAATTACCGATCCTTTGCTGGTAATCTTCGCTGCACTGGCCATTTTCGCGGTTGAGAACCTTGCCGGAGACCAAGTCCGGTCTCATGCACGGGGCGGGGAAATCACGCGGGACGGCAAAGGCCCAGATGGGGGTTATTCGAGTGCCAGTCATTCAGACGGCCATACCGCCGCAGACCACCAGCGCAAGCACCGCGCGATGATCCAAAAGGTTAATCTGAACGCGACTCAGGCGGAACTTCTGGACCAGCTTGCGAAGGAAATGCAGGTCTCGGTCTCTGAAGCCAGCAGAAAGATCATTGGCAGCGCTATTGAAGAAGCTGGGCGGGAGACTCCGAACCCCGATGAACTTGTCCGCAGACTCCGGGACCTCACCCTGCGGGGCGCAGCCGGTTTGATCACCCGTGAGAACGAGAGCAATGGCTGGCTGGCGAGAGAAATCGAACTTCATCCGGATCACTACGAGGTTCTGCAGGAGCTTTCGGCCGAATCCGGCAGCAGCATCTCGCGCGTGATCCGCCGCATCATCGATCGCTTCTTCTCTCAATTGGAGTCCGAAACCGGCTAAAACCAAAGCGGCCCGCGTTATTCCGGCACTGGTGGCGCCGCCGGGACCCAGCCGCTACAGGTTTTGAACGCAATCGACAGATAAGAAACCACCGCAAGGCCGTTCAGAAGACTAAAGACAGTTACGAAAGCTTCGAGCCAAAAGGGGCGCGGCGTGATCTGCGCCTGACCGCTGGTCGCAAGCTGAACCACCGCATCCCAGTTCACCAAGAAATAGAGTGCAAACGCCGGTAAGAAACACAGAACGAAGCCGGCAACGAGGCGGAGTTCCTGGCCGCGCGACTGTTTCCAGGCATTCAACAGCCCATAATTCTCATCAACTGCTATGGCGGGGAAAACAAATGAGAACTTCACGAGAAGCGCGATATAGACGATGGACACCAGGAACGCCATAGCCGCAGGCGGCATGATCGTGGTCAGAAGAAGCACCGTGAGAAAGACCGCGATGATGACGATCGTCAATACCAGCAGGGCATTGGCAAAAAACCGCCAATGCCGGCGCCTGATCGCATAGAGAAATCTTGGCCGGCCGTGTTCAGGTCCCAGCAGAGTCAGCCTGTGCCAGGCCACGTAGAGAAGGCTCATAGCAAAGGCCTGCACGGCGAAGGCCAGAAATATCAGAAAAAAGCCGGCCAGAGGATTCGATCGGTCTGAACCGGCAATAGCGGCAAGAATACCGGTAGTGTGCAACAGCAGATACCAGAGGAAATAGATCAAAACCGGCAGAAAAACCGCCGCAGGAACAGCCCAAAGGTTCGAAAACAAAAGCCGATAAGACTCTTTCACGCTCGCGATGATCGGCAGAGAAGTCACGGCCTCTTCAGGCGGAGTCGAAGAATGGGTCATACAATCGCTATGCCTTGAGTCAACGGCGACCCCGCGATCCCGCGGGCATCATGCCGCAAAGTCGCATGCCCGGCACAAGCAATCAACCGGACGTCTTCCGGGTCTCAAATCAAGAACCCTCATCCTCCGCGGCAGCCTGCACCCAGCCGGACTGACTCTGGAAAACGAAGGTGATGTAGGTCACGCAAACCAGACTGCTGTAGGAGAGAACAAAAAGGTTGGCGGCCTCCAGCCAAAGAGGCACGCCGCCGTACCCTCTGATGAAGTCGGAAAGAGTCATGTTCATCGCCAGCAGCAATAGCCCGCCGGGAAGGAAACACAGCAGGAAACCGACGGCGAGAGACCAGGTGCTATGGGTGGTCTGGTGCCAGGAGTCGGCAATGCTGTATGTCTCGTCCACGGCAATCGCAGGAAAAAGAAACGAGAGCTTGGCAAAGAGAACCACGTATGCGGCAGGAAGCATCAGAAGAAACAGGTAATGGAAAAGCAAGGCAATGAACCCCAGCAAGCTCGCCAGAATAGCCAACACGATACTTGCAGCGATAATAGTGAACGCAACGGATACGAGACCGGCTAGGAGGCCGCCCGCCATGTAGCCGAAGTACTTCCAGTGGCGGGTGCGGGGTAGATAGAGCCAGCGCGGTTGACCTTCGCTGCCCGCAAGCAGAATAAGCCGGTGCCAAGACACGAAAAGCAGAGACGCCGGAACAAAGACAACAAGAGCCAGCGCCACGCCATTGACCGAGAAGCCCACAGTGTCCTGCACACTCGCGCCGGTTTGCACCTCATCTGAGAACTCGAAGCCCCCGACATCGATGAAAAAAGAGAGTATGAGATAGACCAGGGCCGGCTGCAGCAGGACGAGAGGCAGAAAGGCTTTGTTTTCGAACACAAATCTGTAGGACGCCGGAACCAGCGCAAGAAACGGAAACCTCCGCTTAACACCGGTGTTTTGTCCGCTATCCGTCACTGCAGATGATCCCGAAAATTCGAGTCCAGTCCAAGCTGTCAGGCTGCCAAAAGCTCCTCTACGACCCGATCCGCGGCCTCAGCGGGATCAGAGGCCGCGTTGATGGGACGCCCAATGACAATATAGTCCGCACCAGCTGCCACGGCATCGGCTGGCGTCATGATGCGCTTCTGGTCGCCGGTCGCCGCCCAGACCGGGCGGATACCCGGCACAACAAGCTTAAAATCCGGGCCGCATAGTTTGCGAAGCGCCGTAATTTCGCGAGGCGAACAGACCACACCGTCCAAACCGCACTCCTGCGTCAAAGCGGCCAGTCGCTCAACCTGTTCTGAAGCCGGGCCTTGCTGCCCAACCGCGGCAAGATCCGCGTCGTCCAGACTGGTCAGCACAGTCACGCCAATCACCAAAGGTTTCGCGACACCTAGCTTTGCAGCTTCTTCCGCGGCCGCCTGAGCCGCAGCCGTCATCATGGCCCGCCCACCTGAAGCATGGACATTGACGATCGCTGGCCGCATGCGCAGCGACGACCGAAGCGCACCCGCCACGGTGTTGGGAATGTCATGGAACTTCAAATCCAGGAACAGCTTTTGCTCGCCGATCAACTGACGAACCCGGTCCGGCCCCTGAGCCGTAAAGAATTCCTTGCCGATTTTGATTCCGCCGACCCGGCCCGCGACACTGCGCACAAGCGTCTCCGCGCGCTCATAATCGGGCGTATCGATACCTACGAGGATGCGGTCTTTTGGATCCATAGATGGTCTCCTTCACGGCTGCTTGGTTGACGGACGGGGAGCGGTCTCACGCTGCATCGAATGTTCTGCCGAATTTCCCGGCCGGGCACAACCGCAGATCCTGCACATCAGTGCCTGGCACCTGCAAACCCGTTCACGCCCGCTCGAAGGTTAACTGTGCGGCGGCAAGATCCTCGATTGCCGTACCAACAGATTTGAAGAGTGTAATCTGATCGTAGTAGCGCCGCCCTGCGCGCACGCCGCGGGTCATATCGAAGAGGTCGCCGGCAATGTCCGCCGGATCAAAGACGCCATCGCGGATCGGCATCAATAAGTCACCCGCTTCCCGCAATGCCCCCTCGCGCGTATCCACGAAAATGCGCGCGCGTTTGATCACGTCATCGTCGCTCTCGCGCATATCAGGCCGGAAGGCCCCGACCAGATCCACATGCTGTCCCGGACGCAACCAACGCCCCTGGAGCAAAGGCGTCGAACTCAGAGTCGCGCAGGAGATGACATCGGCGCCTTGCACCGCAGCCTTCAGGTCCGTGGTGAAATCGACGCGAAAGTCCCGCCGGTTCAGCCGCTTGGCAAGCCGCGCGGCCTTGTCAGGATTGCGGCCCCAAATGAGCACATTGCAGATCGGCCGCACGCTCGCGTGCGCGGTGATCAGGTAAGGCGCCAAAGCACCGGTTCCAATCATGAGAAGACGCTCGCAATCGGGCCGGGAGAGATACCGTGATGCGAGTGCGGAGGCGGCCGCCGTACGTTTGACGGTCAACGTGGGACCGTCGATCAGGGCTTTGGGCGAACCCGTTTTGGCGTCGAGCAGAAGATAGGCGCCCATGACGGAGGGCAAGCCTTGCGCAGCGTTGTTTGGAAAGACCGTCATCAACTTGACGCCGGCACCTTGCCCTGCCTGCCAGGCCGGCATCAGCAGAAGCGAGGCCTCGCCGCCATTTCCGTCATCCAGATTGTGTTGATGCCGCGCCGGCACAACAGTCTCACGCCGGAAAGCCTGACGCAGGCGTTCGACCAGACTGGTGAAGTCCAGTGCGCCTTCAACTTCTGCGGCCGAGATAATCCGCATTGGATAGCTTTATTCGTCCGGTAGCTGTTCAAAAACAGGTCCGCGTTTCCCCACAGCCCGCTGACCGAATTATACGCTTGCCCAGTTCAGGCTTTAGGTCCCCGTCAAACGAGTCGGTCCGGTGCCTGCGTTGGCCTGACCCAGTTGAGATCCGTCCAAGGAAGTTTGCCCGGACGGTCCACCCGCGGCGATCTGGCGCTGCCCCTCAGAAAATCCTGCTCCGGACCTGTGCGCGTCCCGGGCCGCCTGTTGCGATACTCTCTGCTTCAGACTGGCAATTTCGCGTTTGTATCCGACGGCTTCGAACTCCAGCCTGCGCGCCTTGCGGCGGGTCTTGCCGGCAGAGAACCACAGCACCATTCCGCCACAGACGAAACCGACCACGAAGGTCGCGAGCACTGCAATGTAGAGCGGCAGCGAGAAGGTCTGTTCGAGCGGCCAAAACCCGACCGCGATGCTGTGGAGGTTGCTGACCGCAAAGATCACCGCGATGACGGTCAGAGGCAGCGTGATGATCCAGGAGAGGTATTTCACATTCGGCTCGCTGATATTGCCTAAGGGATCCAAAGCCTAATCAGGCCTCTATCATTCGCTCCAGAGCAGATTGAGCAATAGCACCGGTCGATGGCGATCGCGCGCGAATCGGATCCACTCTCGACTGGCCCTGCTCCAGGACCGATGCAGGCGACGCAACCCAGCCGCATCGGCTACCTGTCAATGCTAGCACAGCTGTAACGGCACATGGAAGCGGCACAAGCATGTGCTTTTCCGCCAAGAACAGGACCCGGCAAAAGCATGCGCAAACCAAAAGACGGTCAGACTAAAATACGGTCTCTTCCGCTCCCGATCAGGAATCGCCGTTGAGGCGCTCGCGCAGCTGCTTACCGGTTTTGAAGAAAGGAATGTGCTTTTCGGATACGCTGACTGCGTCGCCCGTGCGCGGGTTCCGCCCCACGCGGGCCTCCCTATGCTTTACCGAGAAGGCCCCGAAACCGCGAAGTTCCACCCGATCTCCGCGTGCAAGCGCCTCGGAAATTTCATCAAAAATTGTCGTAACAATCCGCTCCACATCGCGATGATAAAGATGTGGATTCAGTTCCGCGATATGCTGAATGAGCTCCGACTTGGTCATAATGCCCCTTCCCCCTGGCAAGCCATGCGTATAAAGACCTTGAGTTGGTCAAAGCCTAAACGCCCCATTTATCTGTTCAACCGCCAAAGTCGGGATTTTCACGTGCCGTTTCGAATTGAAGTGAAGCGACAAAAGCAGGGAAACCGCTTTGGCTCTTTATCGTTACACCGAAGGTTGCCAGAGCGATGCAGAGGCGTCAAGTGTAACCCACTAAGATCAAAGGTTTTTTTAACAACAGAGTTAACAAGACCTTCACTATATGCAGAAACGGCCCGGCAAATTTGCCGGGCCGCTTTGTCAGAACGCGACGCAGATGCGCCGGATCAAGTCGATTAGGCCTTGTCGCCGTCTTCCGCCTCTGCAGCTTCCGCTGGTGCTTCTTCAGCCTCAGCATCGGCAGCTTTGGTCTTTGCGGCAGCCTTTTTAGCAGGCGCAGGCGCCTCGTCCTCACGGTTCTCCGCCGCTTTGGAAAGAGCCGCACCAAGGATATCACCAAGACTGGCGCCGGATTCGGTCGAACCGTAATCCGCCATGGCCTGCTTCTCTTCCTCGGCTTCACGCTGCTTGATCGAGAGCGAGATTTTGCGGGTCTTGCCGTCGATCGTGGTGATCTTGGCATCGACCTTTTCACCAACCGCAAAACGGTCCGGGCGCTGCTCGCTGCGATCGCGGGAGAGTTCGGCCTTGCGGATGAAGCCCAGAGCGCCGTCGGCGAGCTGTACTTCGATGCCGCCGTCGGTGATCTGATGAACCGTGACGGTCACCACATCGCCCTTCTTGATGTTCTGGGTCGAACCGGCGAAAGGATCGTCGGAAAGTTGCTTGATACCAAGGCTGATGCGCTCTTTGTCGACATCGACATCGAGGACCTTGACCTTGACCATTGCGCCCTTCTCGTACTCCTTGACGGCTTCTTCGCCGGACAGGTTCCAATCCAGATCGGAGAGGTGGACCATACCGTCGATCTCGCCAGGCAGACCAACGAAGAGGCCGAACTCGGTGATGTTCTTGATCTCGCCCTCGATCTCGCTGCCCGTCGGATAGTTGTCGACGAAAGCATCCCAAGGGTTGGAACCGCACTGCTTCAGACCAAGGCTGATCCGGCGCTTCTGCTCGTCCACATCGAGAACCATGACCTCGACTTCCTGGCTGGTGGAAACGATCTTGCCAGGATGGATGTTCTTCTTGGTCCAGCTCATCTCGGACACGTGGACCAGGCCTTCGATGCCGGGTTCCAGCTCGACGAAAGCGCCGTAGTCGGTGATGTTGGTCACGCGGCCAACGAATTTGGCACCCATGGGGTACTTGGCCGAAACGCCTTCCCAGGGATCAGCTTCAAGCTGCTTCATGCCCAGGCTGATACGCTGGGTTTCGGCATTGAAACGGATGACCTGAACGTCAACCTGCTGACCGATAGCCAGAGCTTCCGTCGGGTGATTGATGCGTTTCCAGGAAATGTCGGTGACATGCAGGAGGCCGTCGACACCGCCGAGATCGACGAAGGCTCCGTAGTCGGTGATGTTCTTGACCACACCCTGCAGAACCTGACCTTCCTTGAGGTTTGCAACCAACTCCGAACGCTGCTCGGCGCGGGTCTCCTCAAGAACGGCACGGCGCGAGACAACGATGTTGCCGCGGGCACGGTCCATTTTCAGGATCTGGAAGGGCTGCGGCGTTCCCATCAGGGGAGAAACATCGCGTACGGGACGAATGTCGACCTGGCTGCCGGGCAGGAAGGCCACGGCGCCGGAGAGATCAACAGTGAAACCACCTTTGACGCGGCCGAAGATAACGCCGTTCACACGCTCATTATCGTTGAAGGCCTTCTCAAGCTGGGTCCAGGCTTCTTCGCGCTTGGCTTTCTCGCGCGAGATCATAGCCTCGCCGTTTTTGTTCTCCATCCGCTCGAGGTAAACCTCGACGTCGTCGCCGACTTTCAGCTCGGGAACTTTTCCGGCCTCGGAAAATTCTTTAAGGGCAACGCGGCCTTCCGACTTCAGGCCGACGTCGACCATGACGGAATCGCTGTCCATCGAAACGATGGTGCCTTTGAGAACGGTACCCTCAAGGCTTGGGATTGTGCCGAGGGATTCTTCAAGAAGTGCTGCGAAGCTTTCCTTCGCTGGGGTTTGGGGTTCTACGGCTGCTTCAGCCATGTGTTAAAGTCCTTTCAAATCGCACTATACGGGCCGGCCGGTTGACTCCGGCGGTCTTCCCGGGACCATCCCGGGCTTACATTATGCCGTCCTGCCCCGCGGCACCTCCGGCCCACGGAAGACCACGTACCAGGCTGAACGACGACGGGGCGGCAAGGCCTAAGCCAACTGCCGCCGGTACAGGTTTCAATGCCTTCTGAAACCACTCTGAGGACATCAAGCCCCCGGTGGTAAACGGCCTGAAAAACGCCGAGGCTAAAGGTCCCTCGACCGTATGATATCCAGTGCCGTTTCCAGAACCTTCCCGGCTTCCAGCACGCTGGTATCAAGATACACAGCATCTTCCGCCGGTTTCAGAGGAGCCGTCACGCGCTGTGAGTCACGGGCATCCCGATCCTTTAAATCCTGAAGAACGCGCGCGTATATAGACTCATCGCCGCGTTCAATCAACTCTTTATGACGCCGTTCGGCCCTGGCCTCCGGCGTCGCAGTCACAAAAAACTTCAAATCGGCGCCCGGACAGACCACGGTCCCGATATCCCGGCCATCCAAAACGGCGCCTGAGGCCGGCCCATCTGGTAAATCCGGGGGATTTTTAGCAAAATCCCGCTGAAATTCCAAAAGAGCCGCACGTACCTGTGTGTTTACAGCGACCGTCGAAGCGGCCAATCCGACCGACTCACGACGCAGGTCCGGGCGCTCAAGGTCCCCGGGAACGAGAGATTCCGCCGCGCTGAGCGCCGCAACCGGGTCGCCCGGGTCCTGATCCGCTTCCAGAATTTTAGCCCCAACCGCCCGGTAGATGGATCCGGTATCCAGGTAGGCAAGCCGGAGTTCCCTGGCCAGGCTCCGGGCCAGGGTCCCCTTTCCGGCAGCAACAGGCCCATCAACCGCGATAATCATGCTTGTCAGGCTCCTGACTGCACCGGCGCGTTTCTGGCGAAAATCTGCGCGCCCAGGCCTGTCATCAAGAGCTGAAAATCAGGGAAGGAGGTATCTATTGCCGTCGCATCGTCGACCGTGACCGGCGTCTTGGACACCAGACCGAGCACCAAAAAGCTCATGGCGATCCGATGATCGAAGTGCGTCGCAACCGTGCCGCCGCCCTCCGGCCGATAGTCAGCCGCGGCTCCGACCCCGTGCACAATCAGGCTGTCCTCGCCCTCCTCCACTTTGACACCGCAGGCTTCAAGCCCGCGAGCGGTTGCCGCCAGACGGTCACACTCCTTGACCCGCAACTCAGCAAGGCCCCGCATCACGGTCGTGCCCTCGGCACACGCGGCCGCCATGGCGAGAACCGGATATTCATCGATCATGGAGGGCGCCCGTTCAGCCGGCACTTCAATTCCCCGCAGAGGTCCGGCCCGGACGATCAGATCGGCGACCGGCTCACCGCCTTCCTCGCGTTCATTCGTAAATTCGATGTTCGCGCCCATTTCACGCAACGTGGTGAACAGACCGGTGCGGTGGGGGTTCATACCCACAGCACGCAGGGTGATTTCGGATCCGGGAGTCAAAAGGGCCGCAACCGACGGGAAAGCAGCAGAGGAGGGATCCGCGGGAACCGTGATATCCCGGCCGGTCAATTCAGGTTGTCCGGTCAGGGTCGTGGCACGTCCCTCGGGCGTTTCTTCGACCTTTATCCGGGCACCGAAGTGCCGCAGCATCAATTCACTATGGTCGCGGGTGTGGGCAGGCTCAATCACTGTGGTCTCGCCGGGAGTATTCAGTCCGGCCATCAGCACCGCCGATTTGACCTGCGCCGAAGCCACGGGCAAGCGGTAGGTGATCGGAATTGGACTGTCGCTTCCCTGAATGGTCAGGGGCAAAAGCTCCCGGCCCTGCCCGGAAGTATCGGAACGACCGGTGAAAGCCGCTCCCATTTCACTCAAGGGCTTTGTCACCCGGCCCATCGGCCGCCCGCGCAAGGACTCATCCCCGGTCATCGTCGCGGTCAGAGGATGGGTTGCCAGGAGGCCAAGCAGCAAACGTGCGGCGGTGCCCGAGTTACCCATATCGAGGACATTGGCCGGCTCTTGAAGACCGCCAACACCACGGCCCCAGATATGCCAGACTCCATCCTCATCCCGCTCGATCTCAGCACCAAGCGCCCGCATCGCCTCCGCCGTGCAGAGAACGTCCTCGCCCTCAAGCAAGCCCTCAACCCGGCTCTCGCCAACCGAAATCGCGGAAAGCATCAGCGCACGATGGGAAATAGACTTATCGCCCGGCACGCGCACTTCGCCCTTCAGCGGCCCCGATGCTGTTGCAGTTAGAGGTTTGACGGTCATTTATCTCAACCCGGTTTCAGTCCCGGCCCCTGCGTAGATTTATGCTCACTTTCAACTGCGGAACTTGCACGCCCGCAACGGGAAACCCCTTGGCCGCTATCTCCCAAGCAGTCGGTATAGCGAGAAGCGGTCCTGCTCTAGCATACCGAAGCAGGATGACAAGACTTTCAAGCAAGCGCCCCCGGGTCATCGTCAGCAGATCCGGTCACGAAATAGACGCAAAACCCGCTCCTGGCTCATCGCGGTTCTCCTGTCCTCTTTTTGGTGAAAAAGCTCTCACTCTTGGATTGTGACGCGCCGGGACGAGATGATACATTCAATTACCTTTTGACAGGCGCAGTCGAACATGGCAAACGCCACGCCCGTAGCCGTGTCGTAGTTGAGTGGAGAATTGGCCGTGGCCAAGCCGGAGTGGGGTCTTAAGCGCGTCTGCCAGAGTTGCAGCGCCAAATTTTACGATATGCAGCGAAATCCGATCGCTTGCCCGAAGTGCGGCGCAAACTTTGATCCGGATGCTTTGTTGAAGTCCAGGCGCGCGAGACCGGCTGCCAAGGCAACGCCTAAGGAAGCCGTCAAAAAGCCGGTCGAAAGCGTGGAAGACGATGTCCTTCTGGACGATGCCGATGACGACGATCTCGAAGCTGACGACGATGATGACGATGCTGTCCTGACCAACACCGACGATCTGGGTGATGACTCGGACCTCGCGGATGTTGTGATCGACGGTAAAGAAGAAGAGACCTAGGTTGGGAACTCCTATTCCTTGACGGTCTTGACGACAAAATTATGTTTTCTGGCAAGAAGTTAAGAGTGGAGCG
>CANMQP010000014.1 GCA_947500035.1 uncultured Kiloniellaceae bacterium
TCGACTTGCATGTGTTAGGCCTGCCGCCAGCGTTCGTTCTGAGCCAGGATCAAACTCTCAAGTTGACCTGTAATCTCTAAATCCTCAAACCAAGTCCAAGCCAAAACTCAAACCAGGCCAAAGACCCAAAGATACTTCAAAGGCTCCTACACTCTTACGCATAGTTGTGTAACACAAGATGCGCAAAGCATAGGCCCATACATGAGACAATACATACCTCACACAGACCGCCGACCGCGCATCCCTTCCAAATCATATTCACTATGTCAAAGAACAGGCGGACATCAGAACAAGCCTAAGATCCGCGCAACCCCGGTTTCCCGAAATCACAACCCAACCTACCGATGAACCGGTGAAGTGAGGCCGAAGATAGTAGCGACAAGAAACCCCCTGTGCAACCGTTACCAGGTGCACCTGGGACAATCTCATCGTTTTGGATGGCCAGCGCGTGATCCACCGGAGTGTCTGCGTCGCTGACGAGCGGGGTTATAGGCCCCCAGCTCCGGGCTGTCCAGCAAGAAAATGAAAAAAAATACTCTTTTTAGATCAGGCCCAATTCCTTGAGCTCCGCCCTCATTTCCTCGGGCATTTCCGCAACGCCTTCAGGGGCGTCCGAGAGGTCCAGCGGCGTGTCCGCGGGCTTGAGATAACGCCAGCCCTGGAAGGGCCTGTGTGGCTGGTTGACGGTCCGGTGCAGTTCCTGATCCAGGATCAAACGGGCGTAGCGCTGCCCCTCTTTGTCATAGACGGTTTCGATGTTCAATAGGCGCTGCCGCGCGCGCACCTGCCCCTTGATCACCCAATAGATCGAGCCGCCGTCCAGCAGCTCGTCCTTGCGCCGGGGCATCATGCGGGTCTGATGGTAGATCTGGCCGGTCTCACGCAGACGATAGGCCTGCCACTCGCGCAGGCCCTCCACATGTTCGCTCCCGACGGAGAGTTTGATCAGGTTCAGTTTGCTCATAGCGTTTCATTCACATATGGCCATCCTCCGACGGCCCGTTTTAATCACCGGGAAGCACACAGGCTTCATCCTATCCGCCTTATGAGATAGAGGTTGCGCCCTGTTTTCCAGTGATTCTCTGAAAAGAAACGAGCCTCGCTTCGCGGCAGCTCAATTCGGCGCCCTATGTGGCACCGCGCGCCAGCGCAACTCTGGAAGCAGGCTTGCGGCCCAAACGCTCGGAAATCCACCAGGCAGTCGCGATCAGACGATCCAGATCGACCCCGGTTTCCACCCCCAGCCCCTCGAGCATGTAGAGCACGTCCTCGCTGGCCACATTACCCGACGCCCCCTCCGCATAGGGGCATCCGCCCAAGCCGGCGAGCGACGAATCGACCGTGGCCACGCCCAATTCCAGACAGCTCAGGATATTGGCCAACGCTTGGCCGTAGGTATCGTGAAAGTGCAGCGCCAGGTCGCTCACAGGGATGCGCGCCGCCACGGCCTCGAGCATTGTCCGCGCTTTGGCGGCCGTGCCGACCCCGATGGTATCGCCAAGCGAAATCTCATAGCAGCCCCCCTTGTAGAGCGCCTCCGCCACCTCGGCCACCGCGCTGACGGCTATGTCGCCCTCGTAAGGACAACCGAGGACACAGGAAACGTACCCCCGGACCCTCAGCCCCTGCCCGCGCGCCTGTTCCATCACCGGCGCAAAGCGCTCTAAAGACTCGGCGATCGAGCAGTTGATGTTCTTTTGCGTGAAACTCTCGGAGGCCGCGCCGAAGACGGCGATTTCCTCCACCTTCATCTCCAGTGCACGCTCCAGCCCCTTCACGTTCGGAACCAGAACCGGGTAGCGAACGCCTTTCTTCGGCTTGATGGCCGCCAGCACTTCCGCCGAATCCGCCATCTGGGGCACCCAGCGCGGCGAGACGAAGGCGCCGGCCTCGACCACCGGCAGACCACAGTCGGCAAGCCGGTCGATCAGCTCCGCCTTGATTGCGGTGGGGACGATGTCCGCTTCGTTCTGAAGGCCGTCGCGCGGACCGACCTCTACCATCTTCACGCTTGCCGGATAGGACAAAGGACCCTCTTTTCTTCCAACGCTGTTTTGCTCAAACCCTCAGTCTTCAGCGGCCTCGAGGCTCAGGAGTTCAGCCCCCTCTTCCACCAGATCACCGGCGGCAAAGAAAACCGTCGAGACAACCGCATCCTGCGCGGCCGTAATGCTGTGCTCCATCTTCATGGCCTCGAGCACCACCAGCACCTGCCCCTGCTCGACCGTTTCGCCGGGCTCGACCCGTACCGCCACGATCTTGCCGGACATGGGTGCGGTAAGCTGTCCACCCTCATCCTCGCCCGTCAGGTCCGGATTACGCGGATCCAGCAGATGCAGCAGGTGGTTTTTGCCGTCGTGCAGAACCGTAAAGTCCTGGTCGTGACGCAACACCCTTGCGCTGACGACACGGCCATTCAGGTTCGCCCGCAGATGTCCGTTTTCCTGCCAGTCGCCCCGCAGCGACATGACCGAGCCACCGGGCATTGCAGCCTCGAAGTCGCCCCCCGGCGCATAGCCGATGTCCAGAACGAACTCCTGCTCGCCTTCCTGAAACAGCAGGTGCCGGCGGGTTTCACCGTTCAGACGCCAGCCATCGGTCCGGAACCAGGGCGAGCCGCTGTCGCCGGAACGCAGCGCATCCTGCGCGGCCTCACGCCGGACCGCGGACATTTCGGCCAGAGCCGCCAGAGCGAGACAGTCATCATCGACGGCTTCGGGGGCCGGCAGCAAATCCTCCGCATAGCGCTCGATAAAGCCGGTATCGACGCCGCCTTCGGCAAAGGCCGGGTGTGCGGCCACAGCGGCCAGGAAGGCGGTATTCGTTGTCACGCCGACAATATATGTCCCGGCCAGGGCCGCCCGCAGACGTGCCAAAGCAGAAGCACGGTCTTTGTCCCAAACAATCAGCTTCGCGATCATGGGGTCGTAGTAGACCGTAACCGAATCGCCGGTCCGCACACCGCTGTCCAGACGCAAATGCCGGGATTCCGGGGGCGTCTCGAAATGCTTCAACTGGCCGGTCGCCGGCAGAAAGTCCCGCTGCGGATCCTCGGCATAGAGCCGGACCTCGAAGGCGTGGCCCGAGATGCGCAGCTCGGACTGGGATAGAGGCAGCGCTTCGCCCGAAGCCACCCGGAGCTGCCATTCAACCAGATCCTGCCCGGTGATCATCTCGGTGACCGGGTGCTCGACCTGCAGGCGGGTGTTCATCTCCATGAAATAGAAATCCTCGCCCTCGGCGATGAACTCCACCGTGCCCGCCCCCTGGTAACCGATGGCCTGGGCGGCCGCAACCGCAGCCTCGCCCATCTGCGCGCGGCGCGCCTCGGTCATACCGGGCGCCGGGGCTTCTTCAATCACCTTCTGATGCCGCCGCTGAACCGAGCAGTCCCGTTCGAAGAGATAGACCGCGTTGTCCAAAGAATCGGCGAAGACCTGAACCTCGATATGGCGCGGCGCGGTCAGGTATTTTTCCACCAGGACCCGCTCGTCACCGAAAGAGGAGGCCGCCTCACGCTTTGCAGATTCCAGCGACGCCGCGAACCCGGCGGCCGAGCGCACGATCCGCATGCCCTTGCCGCCGCCGCCGGCCGAGGCCTTGATCAGAACCGGATAACCAATCTTTTCGGCCTCGGAGGCCAGCAGCGCGGGATCCTGATCCGTCCCGTGGTAACCCGGCACCAGCGGCACCGAAGCCCGCTCCATCAGTGCCTTGGCCTCGCTCTTGGAGCCCATGGCCCGGATGGCATCTGCGGGAGGACCGATGAAGGTCAAACCGGCGTCGGCGCAGGCGTCAGCGAAGTCGGCGTTTTCCGAAAGGAATCCATAACCGGGGTGGACCGCCTGTGCACCCGTCCTTCGCGCCGCCTCGATGATCTTCGCACCAAGCAGATAGCTCTCCGCCGCCGGTGCGGGACCGATGTGGCAGGCCTCGTCGGCGCAGGCAACATGCAGCGCGTCACGGTCGGCATCGGAATAAACCGCGACCGTGGCAATCCCCATTCGCCGGGCCGTCTCGATCACGCGGCAGGCAATCTCGCCCCGGTTCGCAATCAGTATTTTGTCAAACAAAAGCTTGGTCCCAATCTTTTAAACGTGTCGTCTATGTAAGTTGCGTGGACTATTCCTGGCGCTCGGCGCCGCGTTCCTTGCTGTAGCTCATGATTTCGGAAAACCCGAACAGGAGAAGAAGCACGCCGAAAACGATCTGAATCGCCGAAAGCGCGCGCAAAGCGACGCTCTCCGGCACGATGTCGCCGTAACCGACCGTACTCACTGTGATGATGGAAAAGTAGAGGCTCTCCTGAAACGAGATTTCCCTGCCGACGCCCTCGATCACGAAATGAGGACCATCCGAAAAGCGATCCAGGATCCTGTAAAAACAGGCAAAGACGATCACGTTGATCGAGTAGAAGGTCACGAAGGCAAAGGCCGGAATGGTGAGCCGCTGCACCCGCTTGAAAAAGGCTTCGAACACCAGACCGGTATCGAGCAGAAAGGCCGCGACGTTGCTGCTGACGATGAAAACGGCCAGCGCGATTGCCGTCATGGCGCCAAACAGCAGATAGCCCTGGTGCAGCGGACTCAGGTCGCGTCCCGGGATCGCGAAAGTTGAGATCCCGACCAGAAGCACCGGCAGCATCCAGGGCAGGCCGCGCCTGAACTTGCTGCCCTCCTGGACCTTGTGAGACACCACGATGTCACGAATGGCTGCCCGCCGCAGCCAGGTTCCCAGCATGAAGCCAAGGATCGGCAAAACATAGGCAAGCTCCGCCAACGTCCTCGTGACCATTGTGAAGTTGGCCTCGACAAAAACCACGAAGATACAGGAGTAGATCGCGAGAAAATTCGCCAGGGCAATGGCGAAAAACCGGCTGCCCGGAAAGACGGTGAAGAAAAAAGCAACGCTGGCGGAAATCGATACCAGCATCATCAGCTGGAAGAAACTGGCCTCGTCGCCAACCGAAAAGGAGATCAGGACAATCATCGCCCCGGTCGCCAGCACAGCCCCCAGAAGTTTGCGGTTACCGTCGCCCATAGCGATCAGTCTTGCGCCCAGTCGGGCTTGCGCTTTTCGAGGAAGGCATTGACCCCTTCCCGGCCCTCGGGCGACTTCCTGAGGCGCGCGATCCGCACCGCCGTATCCTCGATCACCGCCTCATCGATCACCTTGCCGCTGACCGCGAAAATGAGGTCCTTTGATTCCCGTTGCGCGGCGGGCCCGCCTGCCAGGATCACCTGGGAAAGCCTTTTTCCGCGCGTCTCCAGGTCTGCAGCGGAGACGAGCTCATGCACGAGGCCAAGGCGGTAAGCCTCCTGCGCCGTGAAACGTTCCGCCGTAAGGAAGTACCGCCGCGCCGCGCGCTGGCCCATGGCCGCGATCACATAGGGTGAGATCACCGCCGGGATCAATCCGAGGCGCACTTCGGAAAGGCAAAAGCTTGCCTCCTCCGACGCCAGGGCGATGTCGCAGCAGGCCACCAGTCCGACCCCGCCGCCGAAGGCCGCGCCCTGAACCAGCGCCATGGTCGGCTTGCTGAGTTCGTTCAGGGTCCGCATCAGTTCCGCGAGACCCCGTGCGTCCTCCAGGTTCTCGCTCTCCTTAAAGCCCGCCATCTCTTTCATCCAGTTGAGATCGGCGCCCGCCGAAAAGCTTCGGCCCCGGGCGGCAAGGATGACCATGCGGACACGCGGATCATCCTCCATACCCTTGAGAGCCGAGGTAAGCTCCGAGATCAGCGCGTCGTTAAAAGCGTTGTGGACATCGACCCGGGTCAGGGTGATGCGTGCGACCCCATCGGGTCCGGTTTCTTCGACAAAAAAAGGTGTGTACATCCTGGCTCTTACATCCTGAAAACGCCAAAAGAAGTGGGTTCGATCGGTGCGTTGAGCGCGGCGGAGATCCCCAGTCCCAAAGCCATCCGCGTATCCAACGGATCAATAATACCATCATCCCACAGCCGCGCGCTTGCATAAGTGGGATGGGCCTGATGCTCGAACTGATCCAGGATCGGTTGCTTAAAGGCCGCTTCGTCTTCCACATTCCAGCTTTCGCCCCGCGCTTCGATATTGTCCCGGCGCACGGTCGCCAGAACCCCTGCAGCCTGCTCGCCGCCCATGACAGATATGCGGGCGTTCGGCCACATCCACATCAGGCGCGGGCTATAGGCGCGCCCGCACATGCCGTAGTTGCCGGCGCCAAAGCTGCCGCCTATCACAGCGGTGAACTTGGGCACCTTGGCACAGGCGACGGCGGTCACCATCTTCGCACCGTCCTTGGCGATGCCGCCGGCCTCATACTTCTGCCCGACCATGAAGCCGTTGATGTTTTGCAGAAACACCAGGGGAATGCCGCGCTGGCAGCAGAGCTCCACGAAGTGCGCGCCCTTGAGCGCAGACTCGGAAAAGAGAATGCCGTTGTTCGCGATGATGCCGACCGGATAGCCATGGATCCGCGCGAAGCCGCAGATCAGGCTGGTGCCGTAGAGCGCCTTGAATTCATCGAAAGCGCTGGCGTCAACCAGCCGGGCGATCACCTCCCGCACATCATAGGGCTTGCGCAGATCCTGCGGCACGATGCCGTAAATCTCAGCAGGGTCGTAAAGCGGGTCGCGCGGCTCCTCGACCACCAGATCATGACGCTTCACACGATTGAGATTGCCAACGATCCGCCTGGCCATGCCCAGAGCCTGCGCATCGTTCTGGGCCATATGGTCAGTTACCCCGGAGGTGCGGGAATGCACGTCGGCGCCACCGAGATCTTCTGCCGACACGACCTCGCCCACCGCGGCCTTGACCAGCGGCGGGCCGGCCAGAAAGATCGTCCCCTGATTGCGCACGATGATGCTCTCGTCGGCCATGGCCGGGACATAAGCGCCGCCGGCGGTGCAGGAGCCCATGACCACGGCGATCTGCGCGATGCCCTTGGAGGACATATTTGCCTGATTGTAGAAAATCCGGCCGAAATGATCCCGGTCCGGGAAGACCTCATCCTGGTTGGGTAGGTTGGCGCCGCCCGAATCCACCAGATAGATACAGGGCAGATGATTCTGTTCCGCGATCTCCTGAGCCCGGAGATGCTTTTTCACGGTCATGGGATAGTAGGTGCCGCCTTTAACGGTCGCATCGTTGGCAACAATCATGCACTCGCGCCCCGATACCCGTCCGATGCCGGTGATCAGGCCGGCGGAGGCAATATCGCCGCTGTACATCCCAAAGGCAGCCAGTTGAGAGAGTTCCAGAAAGGGCGCACCAGGATCGAGCAAGGTGCGAACCCGCTCCCTCGGGAGTAACTTGCCCCGGTCCAGATGCCGTTTCCTGGACCGCTCTCCGCCGCCCTGCCGGACCTCATCCACCTGACCGCGAAGCGTCTCGACCAGCGACTGCATGGCGGCACGGTTTTCCTGAAATTCAGGCGCGCGCGTCGAGATGGAACTTTTTAAAACGGTCATGGACTCTTGATCTCCTCCCAGCCTCTTCCGCCGGACTTTTTTTGCCAAGCGCTCTGCGACAGGAATCCCTGTCATGGGGCTCTCGGGGCATCGGGCTCTCGGCGCATCGGACCACCCGGCAGACTAAACGCCGAACGGTGGCCGGCAAACACAACGTACAGCGGAAACTGTATACCCAAGCGGCACAAAGGTGACGAGTCAAAATTTACGTTTACGTAAACGTAAAGCACATCAGGCCACTTTTATGCGCCCGACTCGCTCTCTGCCCCGACCGCCCTGGCCGCCCGCGCCGTCCATGGCGCGGGCGGCTTCCGACGGGCGCATTTTGTCTACCAGCCGCCGCTCTGCAGCCAGTCTTCGAGCATGGCCATCCGGTCATGCCCCCAGAAAGGCTCGCCATCTACCAGAAAGAAGGGCGAACCGAAGATTTCGCGCTCGATCGCCGATTTTACAACGCTGCGCAGCTGCTCCTTGACCTCCGGGTCTTTCAGCGCGGCTTCGACCTGTCCGGCATCATGTCCAAGGCCTGCGGCGACCTGCACGACGCTTTGCGCGCTCGAAATATCCCCACCCTTTCCAAACGCCTCATCATAGAGTGCCTTGGCCAGGGTCTTCGCGGCCTCGGGGTCGAGCGCATCGAGCCAGTAAAACGCACGGCAGGCGGCAATTGTCGCAAAGGGAAAGGGACTTGGCATCTGAAAGGCAAGACCCATACGGCGCGCGGTGCGTTGGATATCGTGCCTGGCGTAGCCAGCCTTCATGGGAATTTCGGTCAAGGGCCGCGCGCCGGTCTCCTTGAAGACGGCACCCAGAAGCACGGGCCGCCAGACGGCGCTGCGGTCGTGCCGGGCCGCGAGACTGTCGATCTCTTGGGCGGCAAAGTAGCCGAAGGGACTGGCGAAATCGAAATGGAACTCGATGACGTCCGTGGTTTTCTTCTGGTTCATAGTTGAGTCTCTACCCTCACATGCGGTTGTTGGCGGCCACCGCTTGAAATAAGGCTGTCCTGGCCGGCAGAGCCCCGCTCAGTCCTTCGCAATCTCCCTGCCGATCAGCATGCGCTGAATGTCGGAGGTTCCTTCATAGATCTGGCAGACCCGGACGTCGCGGTAGATCCGTTCAACCGGGAAGTCCGCAAGGTAGCCGTATCCGCCGTGAATCTGAATGGCGTCGGAACAGACCCGCTCTGCCATCTCGGAGGCGTAGAGTTTGGCCATCGCCGCTTCCTTCAGACAGGGCACGCCCGCATCCCGCAGTCTTGCGGTATCCATGACCATCAGCTCGGCGGCATGGATTTGCGTCGCCATATCGGCGAGTCGGAAGGAAACCGCCTGGTGCTCGATGATCGCCTTGCCAAAGCTCTGGCGGTCCTTAGCATAGCTCAACGCCGCCTGGTAGGCCGCCCGCGCCATGCCGACGGATTGCGCCGCAATCCCGATGCGCCCGCCTTCGAGATTGGAAAGAGCGATGCGATAGCCCTCGCCCTCTTCGCCCAGCAGGTGGTCCGGGGTCAGACGGCAGGACTCAAAGGAAATCTGACAGGTGTCCGAGGCTTTCTGCCCCAGCTTTTTCTCGGTGGAGGCAATCTCGTAGCCTGGCGTATTGGTCGGCACGATAAAGGCGCTGATGCCTTTCTTGCCTTGCTCCGGATCGGTGATGGCAAAGACAATCGCGACATCCGCGTTGCGTCCGGAGGTGATGAACTGCTTCACGCCATCCAGGACATAGTGGTTGCCGTCTTTGCGGGCGCGGGTCCTCAGCGCCGCCGCGTCGGACCCGGCTTGCGGTTCAGTCAGGCAGAAAGCTCCCAGCTTCTCGCCGCGCGCCATCGGCTTCAGGAAGCGCTCCTTCTGGTCTTCTGACCCATAGCGCAGGATCGGCATGCAGCCGACCGAGTTGTGCACGCTCATCACGGTCGAGCAGGAGCCATCGCCTTCGGCGACTTCCATCAAGGCGAGGGCATAGGAGAGATTGTCCGCGCCCGCCCCGTCGTAGGTCTCCGGCACCAGCATGCCAAGGAAACCCAGCGATGCCATCTCCTGGATTGCTTCGCTGGGAAACCGCGCCTCCCGGTCCCAGGCCGCGGCATTGGGCGCGAGGCGTTCCTGTGCGAATTGCCGGGCGGTATCGCGGATCAGTCCCTGTTCCTCATTGAGCAGCATAGCTTTTGGATGTCCTCGCTTATGTTCACCAGGCGATGGCGGCGCCGTCGTAGTTAAAAAAGCCGCCGTTCTGGGAGGGATCGGCGCGCTCCAGTACCGAACGCAAGCCGTTTGCAGACTTCTCGACGTCGATGTCCGCGTCCTCCCCGCCCATGTCGGTCTGGACCCAGCCCGGATGCAACGCGATGGTCGTGATCCCGCGATCCGCCAGATCGACCGAGAGCAGCTTGGTCACCATGTTCAGTGCGCATTTGGACGTCCGGTAGGGATAGCTGCCCCCCTTCTCGACCGCCGAGATTGATCCCAGGCGGCTCGAAAGATTGGCAATCACCTTGCGCTCGCTCCTGGCAACCAGGTCGGCAAAGTGTTCCACCATGCGCAGGGGCGACTGCGTGTTGACCGCCAGCATTTCGGTCCAGGCTTCATAGTCGGTCGACCCGAAGCCTTCGCGCGTGTTGTAGACACCGGCGTTGTTCACCAGAATATCAATCGGCTCGTCGGCAAGTCCGCGCGCAAGAGATTCCACCTTGAGTTTATCGGTTACGTCCAGCTTGTGCGGCGTGATGTCCCCCGACACCGCCTTGAGTTTCTTCGCGCGCTCCAGATTGCGGCAGCAGGCGTGAATCTTCCAACCGTCCTTCGCGAAGGATTTTACAAGCGCCAAGCCGATCCCGCGATTGGCACCGGTGATGAGTATTGTGGGCACGTGGCCTCCTAAAACTTCGGGCAAATGGCCTCGATTGCGGAAGCCTACTCTTCCCATCCGCAAACGGAAATCCGCCATCTGGAGATTCAAAACCCGCATGCGGCTAAGGCGTTGACTCTTCTTTGATTCAACGGATGAAGAAAATTATTCTATTCCTTCCGACTCCGCGCCAATTCGTATGCATTCCAACGTTTTATGCCGCCACAAGCGCTTCGAACATGCCGGCGCGGACGCTCGTTCAAACCGCCCCCGGCCGCTCACTATCAAGCAACGCTTGGCGCCTCGAGCCGCCGCGGACGGCGCAGGAGTTCACCGCCGCAGTTGGGACAGAGGCTCTCCATGGCCTCGGTGCAGTCCGGGCAGAAGGTGCATTCATAACTACAGATATAGGCCTCGCCCTCTTTGGCCAGACCGTTGCCGCAGCGCTCACATTTCGGCTTCATGATTAGGGTCATAAAACGGCTCCCGGTGAGTCGATGAGAGGCTGATGACTGTCAGGAACGCCTAAGCCGTCTCGCTGAAGAGCTCACGGCCGATCAGCCAGCGGCGGATTTCAGAGGTACCCGCACCGATTTCATAGAGCTTGGCATCGCGCAAGAGACGCCCCGTCGGGTTGTCGTTGATGTAACCGTTGCCGCCCAACGCCTGGATCGCCTCCAGCGCCATCCAGGTTGCCTTTTCCGCGGCGTAGAGAATCGCACCCGCTGCATCCTTACGGGTGGTCTGGCCCCGGTCGCAGGCTTTCGCCACGGCGTAAACATAGGCTTTGCTGGCATTCATGGTGGTGTACATGTCCGCCAGTTTGCCCTGCATCAGCTGGAACTCGCCAATCGCTTTGCCGAACTGCTTGCGCTCATGCAGGTAAGGCACAACCACATCCATGCAGGCCTGCATGATACCGGTCGATCCGGCCGCCAGCACGGCACGCTCGTAGTCCAGGCCGCTCATCAGAACGTTGACGCCGCGCCCTGCTCCGCCGAGCAGGTTTTCTTCCGGGACTTCGCAGTCCTCGAAGATCAGTTCGCAGGTCGGCGAGCCGCGCATGCCAAGTTTGTCAAGCTTCTGCGCCGTCGAGAAACCTTCAAAATCCTTCTCCACCAGAAAGGCTGAAATGCCGCGCGGACCCGCGTCGGGATCGGTCTTGGCATAGATCACCAGAACGTCCGCTTCCGGCCCGTTGGTGATCCACATCTTATTGCCGTTCAGGACATAGCGGTCGCCCTTCTTGTCCGCCCGGGTACGCATGCCGACCACGTCGGAACCGGCACCGGGCTCGCTCATGGCCAGGGCGCCGACATGTTCGCCGGTCATCAGCTTCGGCAGATAGCGGTTTTTCTGTTCTTCGTTGCCGTTGCGGCGCAGCTGATTGACGCAGAGGTTCGAGTGCGCGCCGTAACTCAGGCCGACACTGGCCGATGCCCGGCTGACCTCTTCCATGGCAACGCAGTGTTCCAGGTAGCCCATTCCGCTGCCGCCGTATTCCTCTTCGACGGTCACACCGAGCAGTCCGAGCGCGCCCATCTCCGGCCAGAGCTCGCGCGGGAAGCGGTCGTCCCGGTCGATCTCCGCCGCCAGCGGAGCGATCTTATCGGATGCGAAAGACATCACGGTGTCGCGCATCATCTCAGCGGTCTCGCCAAGGTCGAAATCGAGGCTGGGATATTGGTTCGGGATCATGTGACGCTTCCTCTAAGATAGGCTGACGAAGTTCTATGGAATTTGAATTGGCTTCTTGTTACCCGGCGGCAAGGATATCGGGCCGTTCTCTCACGCACATCATGGTCTGCAGGCCTTTCGCCACCAGTTTGGGCTGCCCGTCCTTGTAGGCTGTCACCTCCAGATCGCAGATCGTCAGGGTGCGGCCCGGTTTGATCACGCGGCCGGCGGCGACGAGCCGCTCCCCGTCTGCGGGGGCGAGAAGATTGAGTTTGAATTCGACCGTAAGAACCGAGGTGTCCTCGGGATTCAAGGTAAAGCTCGCATAGCCGCCCGCCGTGTCGGCAATGGTGCTGGACATTCCGGCGTGAAAAAACCCGTGCTGCTGCATCAGGTCCTCGCGGAACGGCAGCTCGATTTCGACCAGACCCGGCTCTATTCTCACCAGCCGGGCGCCAATCAGTTCCATCACCCGCATCCGGCTGAAGCTGGCGCGCAGTTTGGCCTCGTAATCGGGATCGCGCGCGGTAAAGCCCGTCATTTCGCGGCCCTCCCCCGCTTGAGAGACTTTATCTCGCCGTCCGAAGTCTCCTGAGACACCTGATCCAGATCCAGTTGCCGCAGGCGCTCACGGCACTTCGCGGCCACATCGTCCAGATCCGCAAGTGTCGTGTCGATGTCCCGGCGTTTGTGCTCCAGATCCTCGCGCCGGCTTTCGATCTTATCGAGCAGCAGCTGGAGCTGACCTGCTTCTCCCTTGGCGGCATCATAGAGATCGATAACTTCGCGGATCTCCTGCAGGCTCAGACCCAGCCGTTTGCCGCGCAGGATCAGCTTCAGCCGCACCCGGTCACGTGGCCGGTAAATCCGGCGCTGTCCCTCGCGCAAGGGCGTCAGCATGCCCTCGGTTTCGTAAAACCGAATGGTCCGGTTGGTGACCGCGAATTCCTGCGCCAGTTCGGTGATGGAGAAGGTTTTACTCATCAAGCGACAATACTTTACGTTTACGTAAACGTAAATATCGAAATTAAGCGCGGCACTCCGCTTCAGCCGCCTGTCGCGTAGGCCTCTCGCATCTGTTCCACAGACTCGCGGATCATGACCTCGAGCACCTTACGGTCAATCTTATCCAAGTCGCTGATATAGAGACAGGAACGGCCGGTCCTATGCTTGCCGAGCTTGGCGAGTTCCTCCCCGAAGCGGTCAAAACCCGTCATGATGTAAACCGCCAATGCCGACTTGCGCGGCGAGAAGCCGGTTAAGAAAAAGGACTGCTCCTGGCCATTCGCGGTCCTGTAGCGATAGCTGCCGAACCCGACCATGCTGTCCCCCCACACCGCGGGCGCGCAGCCGGTCACCCGCCGCATCATCTCCAGCATTGCAAAACCCTCGTTCCGCCGCCGCTTATCCGCAACGCTGTCCAGAAAGGCTTCGACAGAATTCTCGTTTCGCTGTGTTTTCATACTCGCGCCCTGAAGATTAAGAGAGCCTTTTCAAAAGGCGGCCCCGGCGTAACGAACCGTGACCTTATGCGACAGCCTCCAGCAGATGACTCTCGCAGCGCCTGCAATCGCTGCTGCCAAAGCCTGCGACCGCGATCTTGAAACGCCGGGAAGACAACAGCTTCGCAACCAGATCACACTCACCGCCGCCGGGCACCGCCAGGGCAGACATATCCGCGGCCTGAAGCGTCAGGCGATCGATATGCCAATGGGGTTTCTTTTCCCTGCGGAAATGACGCTCCAAACGAGCAGGGATTCCGCCACCGCCCCAGGCGCTGCCGGCGTAGAGATACCACCCCGGCGCCAGGACTTTGGCGCCCCTCGCGGGCCCGTCGAGCTCCTGTTCAGCCGGCAGGCGCAAAGCAAGCAGGTAAGCGCCCCTGACGCCCTCCAAGGCCGGGCATTCGGCGGGCTCTGTCCAAACACCGGAAACACCTGCCGCGGAAATACAGTCTCTCATAGAATCAAGTTGTTGCTCATCCATCGGGTGATGTTCCGAAACAGCAAAAAGAGGTTTTATTTGACATTACTAACCTGCATCACACCGAAGATTTGACATAGGTCAAGCAGGGAACCGCCGGGAAATCCTATGATGTTTTAATTGTTTTTCCCAATTAAACTCTGCAGGGGGTATGGCTTCATGAGCGATAATCTGGACGACAAAAAAACGGCGGCACCCAAACCTGCCGCGAAGGCCGAGGTCGTCACTTCCAAAAACCCGGCGCAGAAACCAAAACCGGTGTCCAAGCCCGCCGTCAAGTCGGCGGCGAACAGCAAGACAAAGGCATCTTCCGCCAGCAAGGGCAAAACCAACGGTAAGGCCGCACCGCACCCACCGCTCTTCGCGCCTGAACCGGCGCAAGAGGCCACGCAAGCCCCGCTCAGCCGCGAAGAGGCCAAACGCTTCTTCGAAACCGGCGAATACCCCTACAAGAACAAGATCGCACGCAAGGAATATGAGTGGCGCAAGGCCGAGCTGCAGGTCGAGCTCCTGAAGGTTCAGGATTGGGTGAAGGCCACCGGGCAGAAGGTCGTCTTCCTTTTTGAAGGCCGCGACGCGGCCGGCAAGGGCGGCACGATCAAGCGCTTCATGGAGCACCTGAACCCTCGTGGCGCGCGGGTCGTTGCTTTGGATAAGCCCTCCGAAAAAGAACGCAGCCAGTGGTACTATCAGCGCTACGTCAATCACCTGCCTTCCGCGGGTGAGATCGTGATGTTCGACCGCTCCTGGTACAACCGGGCCGGCGTCGAGCGGGTGATGGGCTTCTGTAATCCCAGCGAGTATCTGGAGTTCATGCGCCAGACTCCGCAGCTTGAGCGCATGCTCGTGCGCAGTGGGATCCTGCTGTTTAAGTACTGGTTCTCGGTAACCCAGGACGAACAGCACCGCCGCTTCAAATCCCGGGAGCGCGAACCTCTGAAACAGTGGAAACTGTCGCCCATCGACCGGCAGTCTCTGGACAAGTGGCAGGATTACACCGAGGCCAAGGAGGCCATGTTCTTCTATACGGATACCGCGGACGCGCCCTGGACCATTATCAAATCCAACGATAAGAAGCGCGCCCGCTTAAACTGCATGCTGCACTTCCTCTCTTCCATGCCCTATCCCAACAAGAACCTGGAGGTGGTCGGCGAGCCCGATCCCCTGATCGTCGGAGCCGGGGAGCATGCTATCGCACGGAGCCAGCATATCCTCGGAAACAGCCTGCACCCGGATCTGAGGGAACAGAGACTGGATTGAAATACTAAATGATGTCCTGACGAAGGGATGCACGCTTTAGATCGAGACACAAGGCACGAAGGGCACCCGTTCCCGCCTGGCCGCGAGCGCGAGCAAATCAGGCAGCGCTGCTTTAAAATGCGCGGTCTGCTGATGCGCCTCCCAGGCCGCTTCGTCGCGATAGAGTTCGTAGATAAAAAACCGCTTTGGGTCGCTGGGCGAACGATAGGGCAGAAAGACCTGCATACCCGGTTCCGCGTTGGAGGGTCCAGTAAGGTCCGACAGAAGAGCGGCGAGCTCCTCCGCCTTGCCATCCTTGGCTTCGATCATGATCGCGACGACGAATCCCTCGTTAAGTGCCCCGGCTGATATCACGGCTTTCTCCTGTTTCTCGTTCAGAAAGAGACAAAGGTAATCGCGATGGGGCGCAAGATGCTTCGGCCCGCATCGAAGTAAGCACGCCAATCACGGCGGCAAGGGCAGTCATGCCCACAGGAGACTGGCCGCGATCGTCCACATCACGACCCCCACCCCGGCTTCCAGAACCCGCCAGGCCGAAGGCCGGGCGAACAGCGGGCGCAGCAGGCGTGCGCCATAGCCCAGAGAAAAGAAGAAGACAAAGGAGGCGGTGACGGCGCCGAACCCGAAGATGGACTGACTTTCGCCGTAACCGGTCGAGATCGAGCCCAGAAATACCACCGTATCCAGATAAACATGGGGGTTCAGCCAGGTCAGGGCGAGACAGGTGGCCAGGGCCTTGCCCACCGGCCCCGCCGTTTCCTGCGAGGGCATCAATGCGGCGTCACTGCGCAGAGCGACCGCAAAACTGCGCAGACCGTAGAGGAAGAGAAAAGCGGCGCCGCCATAGCGCAACAACGGTTCCACCCAGGGCAGCATCTTCGAGACCACCGCAAATCCGGCCACCCCGAGAGTGATCAGAAGCGCATCGGACAGCGCACAGGTCAGCGAGATCAGGAACACATGCTCCCGGCGCAGACCCTGGCGCAGAACAAAGGCATTCTGTGCTCCGATCGCGACAATGAGGCTGAGCCCCAACAGGAATCCCGGAACATAGGCCGTCGTCAGACCCGGCAGGGAATGTGAGAACAAAGCAGCGATCATCGGGAACCCTCACTTGAATGCGTGCCTTGACTACTGCTTTTTGCTAACTTAGGCGAATTAAGTTTTCTTCACTCAGATTAGTGAAATTAATTCATGCTTGATTACCCCCTGCTGGCGGCTCTGGCCGCAGTCATCCGAAGCGGCAGCTTTGAGCAAGCCGCTCTGGAGCTCCATGTCACGCCTTCGGCGGTTTCTCAGCGCATCAAGCAACTGGAGGACCGCCTGGGCACGGTCCTGATCATCCGCGCCCAACCCTGCACGCCCACCGCGGCGGGAGCGCGGCTGCTCCGTCATGTGGAGGATGTGGGTCTCCTGGAACACAAGCTTCGGGCCGACCTGGCCGGGATCGTGCCGACGGACAAGGCGCCGACGCTCCGGCTCGCGATCAACGCCGACAGCCTCGCCACCTGGTTCATCGAGGTGATCGCCGCCTGCGACGGCCTGCTGTTCGATCTGGTCCTGGACGATGAGGATTACAGCGCCGACTGGCTGCGCCGCGGCGAGGTGATCGCCGCCGTGACCGCGCAGCCCGGACCGGTGCAGGGTTGCAACTCCACAGCCCTGGGCAGCCAGCGCTATATTGCCACGGCCAGTCCGGCTTATATGGAGCGATGGTTCCCAGATGGCGTGACGGCGGATGCGATGGCGCTTGCCCCTGCCCTCACCTTTAACATGAAAGACGGGCTGCAATCACGCTGGGCACAGGCCGCGTTTGGTAAAGGGATTACCTTCCCGGCCCATAACCTACCCTCTCCGCAGGCCTTTCTCGAAGCCGCGTTGGCAGGCATCGGCTGGGGTATGAACCCGGAGGCATTCGTGGCCGATCACATCGCCCAGGGACGGCTCGTCCCCCTGCTGCCCGACCGCCACTTGGACGTCGCACTCTACTGGCAATCTAGCCGGATCGTCGCCAGCGCCGCCGCTCATCTCAACCAGGCGGTGCTGAAGGCCTCTAGGAAATGGCTGATCAGTGAGTAAGTTGACATCCTGGCCGGCTGATTGCGCTTCAATACTGGCTGGTATTGCTCCCCGACAGGTCGTGCTCAAGCCATCTACGCTGCAGGTCCTCAAAGGCCGCACAGCGCTGGCTGATTACCTGAAGCGAACAAGAGAGGAGACGTCCAAGTGGCTAAACGTAAGGAGCTGAAGGCCATCGCACATAGCTTACTGGACTCTTTTGTCACCCGGTACAATCAGGTCGGAGGCTACTGGGCGCTCGGCAAGCTCTAAAGTCACGACGTCCGCAAGGGTGGCCAGGGTATCGTGGTAGACCTGTTAGGGGGCAGCATCACGCCAAATGGCGACGAATTCAGAGGAGTCGTCCAACACTACCGCAATGCCCTCGCCGAGCGGTGTCGCGCGAAACAGATCCCGATTTCATGGCTGAAATGCGCAAAACTGCACCTTCGCTTCAACGTGAAGACAGAGTCTCCACCGCCGCCGTGGCCAGCAGCTTGCGATCCCTTTGAATTCAGATTGTTCATTGAGGATGATGAAGGGCGAACCCGATCCGCTCGAAAACTGGGGCTCTGTTCTCCACATGACCGGCGCCGGGAACATAAGAACGTCGGACCGGATACCGGTGTCGATCAGGCTCCGGATTCGGAGATCTAGTGCCGAGCTGTAACGTGACCCTTTTATGAAGATTTAAATCCCTTAACCATCATTTCACGAATTCTCACGTAACTCGATACGACCTGGAGGTGTAAGGCATCGGGAAAAAGGTTTATGACACATCAGTTGGATCGGCTCGTGCTGCAGGTCCCCCCCCTGTCGGAGGATTGCCCCTGCGCCGAGGCCTATGACCGCTTTGCCGCGGACGAAGATCTGCTGACTCTTGCCGTCACCAGAGACGCTCTGCCCGTGGGCATCATCGATAGAAACGAGTTGCTGTTTCAACTGGCCCAGAACTTCGGGCGCGCGCTCTACGGCCGCAAAGCAATCAGCCAACTGATGGATTCCGCGCCCCTCGTTGTGGATGTGGGCATCAGCATCACCACCCTGAACCGGATCATCGTGCAGGAACGCCCCAGCGCTCTCCTCAAGGGTTTTATCATCACCGAGAACGACCGTTACCTGGGGGTCGGCACGGCGCTGTCGCTCTTGAACCTCACGGTCGAGGACATGACCCTGCGGGCCGAGGAACTGGCGGCGGCCCAGCAACGCGCGCAAACGGCAAACCTGGCCAAGTCGAACTTCCTGGCGTCCATGAGCCACGAGCTGCGCACCCCGCTGAACGCCATCATCGGCTTTTCAGAACTGATCGCACACCAGAGCTCCGGCCCGGACTGCAGCCCGGACGATACCCCGAAATTCCGCGAGTACGCCGAGGATATCCGCGCCAGCGGCGCACACCTCTTGGGCGTGATCAACGATGTGCTGGACGTCGCAAAGATCGAAGCCGGCCATGCGGAGCTGAACGAAACTCTGCTTGCGCCCTGCCGCTTGATCGAGCGCTGCCTGCGCATGGTCGAACCACGTGCGGCGAAGATGGGTATAGAGATCTCGGTCAACTGTCACGAAACCCTGCCGGTCGTGCGCGGCGACGAGACCAAGATTCAGCAAGTCCTGCTGAACATTCTCTCCAACGCGGTGAAATTCACCTCACCCGGCGGACGGGTCGCGATCGAAGCCGAGACCAGCCCAACGGAAGGCATGACCATCGCAATCGCCGATACCGGGATCGGGATTTCCGAGCGGGACCTCGAGCGCATTACGGAGCCCTTCGTGCAGGTCGACAGCGAACTGAACCGCAAGTTCGAGGGCACGGGACTGGGCCTGCATCTTGCCCGCAACTTCATGACGCTTCATGGCGGCAGTCTGCAGATCGAAAGCCATGTCGGGATCGGCACGAGAGTCGAGATCCACTTCCCCGCCGCGCGTCTGCTGCTGCGCGCCGCGTAAGTGCCGTGCCCGGGTCTGTCAACCGGGTTTTCCAGGTTCCAGGCAGATCTTTTTCAGGCAGTCTTTTTCAGGCACGCATTGCAGAGACAAGCTGCGCATACAACATCTTAAAGGCTTGGCATCCGGAGTATCTGGGCGCTGTCGCCGTCCCGCCAGTCAAGCAGCGCATAGCTTTGGATGAGTGACGCTCTATGGATGACCGGGTAAGCAGGCTGGCCAGGGCCGAGGCGCAGGGACTTCGCATCGCCATCGTCTGCCGCACCCTCGCGGTCCTGGCCTGCGCCATCATTTTCGTCGTTTCCTATCAGTCGGTCGATCGACTGCCCCGCTTCACGGGCATCGTCGCCCTGACCACCTTCGTGCTGATCGGCATGATCTACTACCCTCTGATCGGGTCGCGCTGGGATCGGCCCTGGGCAAAATACCTACTCTTCTCGCTGGACATTCTCTTGCTCTGCGCCTGCTTCGTCATCATTCCGATCAGTCCGAGCCATGAGGTCCCGCAGATCCTTGCCTTCCGGGGCTACGGCATCTACTACCTGCTGCCCTTTGTCGGTCTGGCCTGCCTGTCGCTATCCTGGGGTCTGGTCGCCTGGACCGGCGTGATCACGGCCATCGGCTGGTGGTCGGCCTTCGGCTACGTGGTGTCCGGTATGGAAACCACACTCAGTTGGGCGGACCTGCCCAAAAAGGCCTCGACCCAAGACTACGAGCAGATCTTCCTTTCGATCAATTTCATCGGCATCGGCAACCGGGTCGAGGAAACCGGATTTGTCCTGATTCTGGCACTCATTCTCGCGGTGGCGGTTTACCGCTCCAGAAGCGTCTTTTTCGCCCAACTGCGGGCAGAGGACGAGCGTGAGGCGGAGCGGCAGGCCCGCGAACGGGTCTCGCAAACCCTGGGTCAGTATGTGCCCGAAACCATTGCCGCCCGCCTGGTGGAGGATTCCGCGTCCATGGAGCCGCAGGTGCGCCAGGGTGCGGTCCTGATCGCCGACATAGAGGCCTTTTCGACTTTCGCCGCGGGCCGCGATCCGCACGACGTGATCGAGACCCTCAATGCCTTTCTGGCGGAATGCACCGATCGGATCAGCCGGCGGGACGGCGTGGTGATCAGCTATCTCGGTGACGGATTTCTGGTCACCTTCAACACGCCCCTCGCCATCGACAATCCGGCAGTCGCCGCGCTGCAGGCGGCACAGGATTTGATTTCCCTGACCGAACAGAGGAGTTTCAAAGGGCATCGCGTCAAACTAAGGATCGGCATTGCGTCCGGCGATATCGCTGCGGGTATCGTCGGTTCGGCAAAGCGGCAGGCCTTCACGGTCTACGGCGATACGGTCAATCGCGCCGCCCGTCTGGAGCAATTCAACAAGAAAACCGGCACGACGGTCCTGATGGACGCCGCCACGAAGGCGGAGGCCGCGGATTTTTGCGCGACCCGCTGCCTCGGTGATCACGAACTGCGCGGCCTCTCGCAAGCGGTCGAGGTCTGGACACCGGCGGCGCCAAACTGAAGCGAAGCAGCCTTACGCGTTCACACCCTTCATCCCCTCTGCCGTGTAGCGTGCCCCGGCCACAGTCCGGCTGCCGACCGCCGCGCTGAGCGCCTCTTTCTCCACCTTGGTCAGTTCCAGTTCGGCGGCGGCGACGTTCTCTTCCAGATACTTTAACCGCTTCGTGCCGGGGATCGGGACGACCCAGTCCTCCTGGGCCAGCAGCCAGGCCAGCGCCAGCTGCGCGGGGCTACAGCCCTTCTCAGCCGCCATCTCCTTCACCACCGCCACGATGGCCTGGTTCGCATTCAGATTCTCGCCGGTAAAGCGCGGCAGCTTGCCCCGGAAATCATCGGCCTGAAACTCGGTGCCTGCATCGAAACTGCCGGTCAGGAAACCCCGGCCCAGCGGTGAGTAGGGCACAAAGCCGACCCCAAGCTCCCGGCAGGTCGGCAGGATGTCCGCCTCCACATCCCGGGTCCAAAGCGAGTACTCGGTCTGGATGGCCGCGACAGGGTGGACGGCATGGGCGCGGCGCAGAGTCCCGGCGCTGACCTCGCAAAGACCGATATGTCCGATCTTGCCTTCCCGGACCAGTTCCGCGAGGGTGCCCATCACCTCCTCGATCGGCCGGTCCTTTTCGATCCGGTGGACGTAGTAGAGATCGATCCGCTCCACACCGAGGCGCCGCAGCGAACCCTCACAGGATTTCCTGGCATAATCCGGGCTGTTGTCGATGCTGCGGGCATAGGCCTTGCCTTCGCGCACGATGCCGAACTTGGTGGCGATCACGGCTTTGTCTTTACGCTCCTTCAGGAAACGTCCGAGCAGTTCCTCGTTATGGTGCTGACCGTACATATCGGCGGTGTCGTAAAAGCTGGTGCCGAGGTCCGCGGCGCGGTGCAACACCCGCAGGGACTCTTCATCGTCGCGCGGGCCGTAGAATTCGCTCATGCCCATGCAGCCGAGCCCAAGGGCGGAGACTTCAAGCTCCGGCGTCAAATGCCGTGTCTTCATGATGCTCATCCTGCTGTCTGTTTCTCTTGCAAGATGACTTTTCATTTTTAAACGTAAAAGCCACAATATCGGAAGCTTGATTTTCAGAAACGGAAAATGCATGACAAAGCCAGGCCAAGCACTGCTTTGGGACGATGCGCGGGTTTTTCTTGCTGTCGCCCGCAAGGGAACCCTGACCGCGGCTGCCCGTCTCACCGGCGGCGGCGTCGCCACCGTCTCCCGGCGCATAGACCGGCTGGAGGCCGCGCTGGGGGTTCCGCTTTTCGTGCGCCACCAGACCGGCTACCGGCTGACCGACGAGGGCGAAGCGCTCCTGCCGAAGGCCGAAGCCCTGGAGCACGCCGCCCAGGCCTTCGAACATCAGGCGGCGCAGGAATCCGAGGTTGCGGGCCCGGTGCGGCTGGCCACCGCCGAAAACCTGGCCAACCCCATTATCATCCCCAGCCTCCCGATCCTCCTGAACCGCCATCCGCAGCTTGAACTGGAAATCGCCACGGATGTCGCCTCGGTCAATCTGCACCGGCGCGACGCGGACCTCGCCCTGCGCATGGTCAAGCCGACCCGCGGCAACGTCACGGTCCGCCGTCTCGCCACACTGGGCTTCGGTCTCTACGGATCACGTCGCTATCTCAAGACGCGAAAACGCAGCGTGGATTCAGGCCCATTGGACAACGATAGCTTCATCGGCTGGTCGGAAGCACAGAGCCACCTGCCCGCCGCGCAATGGATCGCGCGAAGCCTGCGCAACCGCGCTCCGGCGCTGACCACGACAACCCTCTCCGCCCAACTGCAGGCCGCGTCCGCCGGGCTCGGGCTCGCCATTCTCCCGCACTTTCTCGCCCGCGACGCCGGCCTCCAGCGTCTCCCGGTCGAGCTGGGCGTGGATCAAGCCATCTGGCTGGTGATCCACTCGGACCTCGCCCAGTCCCGGCGCGTGCGTGCGGTTGCCGATCATCTGGTGACGGTTATTCGTGAGATGCGCGACCGGCTGGCGGGCGAGGCTTGAGCTGCTATTCTCCGACGGGAGACCGGCGCGGACCTTTATGTTCCACAGATGTCGCGAAGGCTTTCCCCAACCTTTATTGCAATCGCCATTGTGTCATCGCCAGAAAGCCACGATGTGCTTACGTCAAGGCCATAGCGGGTAAACGGCTCGCCCTCTGTTCCGTGGAAGAGCTGACCAGAGAACAACCAGCCCTCAAATGCTATCGCGTATTTGTGCTGCTCGGCGCTGGTAACACCATCAACCGCCGCAACGGCGCGATAGGCACAATCGATAGTAATTGGGGTATCGCTATACATGCTTATATTGGACACCTCCCATAGCAATAGGAAAGCGGCCCCCATCAAGACAACAAGTAATGCAGTGAGAAAAGCGATCGCGCCGATTGGCGCCAGTCTAAACCGAAGTTTCATCGTACATTCAAATACCGGCTTTCCGTTCTCCATCATGTAGTCACCTTGCGCCCATAGCCAAGTTCAATCTTAGAGGGACTGGCGCGGACCGACAGGCCTGGACAACACTCCATATATCAATTATTCATGATATATGGATACAAAAGACGTACTCACCGCCTTTGCCGCGCTCAGCCAGGAAACCCGGCTGGAGGTCTTCCGCCTGCTGGTCCAGGCCGGCGAGGAAGGCTTGCTGTCGGGCGAGATCGGCGAACGCCTTCAGGTGCGCCAGAACACCATGTCGGCCAATCTCTCCGTCCTGCTGAATGCGGGATTGCTGCGCAACCGGCGCGAAGGCAGGTCCGTGCGTTACTTCGCGGACTATGACGGCGTGCGCGGGTTACTGGGCTATCTGATGGAAGACTGCTGCGGCGGAAAACCGGAACTCTGCCGCCCCGCAATCGATCAGATCGCCTGCGACGTGCGCATTTGGCCCCGCCCTTAAAGACGATGACATCTTACCGTAAAGCGATCACATGAGCAGCCAGCCCGCCACGCCGCAAACCGCCGACCTGACGTCCCCCGCCGGGATCGGTTTTTTCGAAAAATGGCTCTCGCTCTGGGTCGCTCTCTGCATTGCCGCGGGCATCGCACTGGGCAACCTGGCGCCGGGCCTCTTTGCTGTTCTCGCGGGACTTGAGTACGCCTCGGTCAATCTGGTGGTCGCGGTGCTGATCTGGGCCATGGTCTATCCCATGATGGTGAACGTGGATTTCGCCAGCCTCAGCCACATCGGCGAGCGGCCCAAGGGCCTGATCATCACCCTGGTGGTTAACTGGCTGCTCAAGCCCTTTTCCATGGCGGCGCTTGGCGTGCTGTTCTTCGAAATCCTCTTCGCGGATCTGATCGCGCCCGCGGATGCACAGCAGTACATCGCCGGGCTGATCCTTCTGGGTGCGGCGCCCTGCACGGCCATGGTCTTTGTCTGGTCCCAACTGACCCGGGGCGATGCGACCTATACCCTGGTGCAGGTCTCGGTGAACGACGTGATCATGATCTTCGCTTTCGCACCGATCGTTGCCCTGCTGCTGGGCGTGACGGAGATTTCGGTGCCCTGGGAAACGCTCCTGCTCTCGGTCGGGCTCTATGTGATCATTCCACTGATCGCGGGCTACCTGACACGCCAAGCCTTGCTGAAACGCGCCCTCATGAATCAGGCTACGGAACAGGACGGCGAAGCGGCGGTCGCGCGCTTCGTAGCACGGGTCAAACCCTTCTCGGTGATTGGCCTGTTGGCGACGGTGGTCTTGCTCTTCGGGTTTCAGGGCAACATCATCATCGAACAGCCCCTGCTGATCCTGCTGATCGCCACGCCCCTGCTCATCCAGTCCTACGGCATCTTCATCATCGCCTACGGCGCGGCGTGGCTCTGGCGCGTGCCTTTCAAGGTGGCGGCGCCCTGCGCGCTGATCGGCACCTCGAACTTCTTCGAGCTTGCGGTCGCCGTCGCCATCAGCCTCTTCGGCCTGAACTCCGGCGCCGCCCTCACCACCGTCGTCGGCGTCCTGGTCGAGGTCCCGGTCATGCTCTCCCTGGTCGCCTTCGCCAACCGGACCCGGGGAGCCTTTCCGCAGGAGTGACCTTTCAGACCGGCGCGTAACGCTTCGAAACAGTCTCAGCGTCCGCTTTGTAATCCCTGAAACCGACACCCTGATAGTAAGCCTGCCCGCCGCAGTTTTCCTTGCGAATGGTGGCATCGATAAAACGGACCCCGGCGTCTTTCGCGGCGAGGGCGGTCTGCGCAAAGAGTGCACGTCCGACACCTTGCTTGTGGGCCTTCGGGTCCACATAGGTCGCGATCACCGCCCAATCCGGGGGCAAGGGGTCTTCGCCTGGCCAATCGGGATCGGCCCACTCCAGGGCCTGGAAACCAATGACTTGAGATCCCTCGACCGCCAGAAAACAGGAGATCCCGCGTTTCGGTGAAATAAAGGTATCGATGACTCCGTGCGCATCGAAAGACTTACGGTACGCCGTCGAGCCGCCAATCGAGATGATCTCGTTGAGAATGAGCGCCATCGCGGCTGCATCACTTTGTGCTGCAAGTCGGATTTCAAGAGTCATGGCTATCCTAGGTTGAGAACTCCTATTCCTTGATGGTCTTGATCATAAAATCTGCCCGATACTAGTCCTCTTGGCCAGAGTTAGAAAAGGGCTCGAAAGCTACGTGAAGTTGTATAAAATCCCCTAGCTATTTCATTTCCCAACCCGAGCACCTGGACCCCAAACATGATCCGCGGATCCTGCCATTGCGGCGCTGTCACCTTCGAGCTTTCCGAAACGCCGAAATGGCTGACGAATTGCAATTGCTCGATCTGCCGGCGGATCGGCGCACTATGGGCGCACGCTCCTACTGAGAAGTTCAAGCTGAGCTACCCAGAAGACGGCACCATCGACTATCTTTGCGGCGACAGGACTCTCGTCACCAAGAGCTGCAAGACCTGCGGCTGCACAACCCACTGGGAGAACCTCGACAGGCCCCGCTACAAGCACATGGCCGTCAACTGCCGCATGGCCGACCCGAAAGACATCGCCGGCCTGCGCATCCGCCGCTTCGACGGCGCGGAGACGGCGGAGTTTGTGGATTAAAGGGCAAAAGCAGGCTCCGGAGCTCTGAAAACCTCCGGACTTCAATCTCACTTCAAACGTACACAACTAAAATTGAACCTTTTCGATAGAGCGACCGACGCATGTGTGAAGCAATCACGCACTCTCATCGAAAGGGTCCTGTCATGACCTTCACACGCACCTTCACCGTTATTTTTGCCGCCGTTATTTTTGCCGCCGCTGTCTTCTCCGCGCCGGTCATGGTTCATCCGGTTTTGGCAAATGATCAGCTTCAGACCGGCGCGAAAACCGGTCGTGGAGAGGCTCCGAAAAACATCCGCGCTCAACCCAATAACCGCAACCAGGCCGATGCCGCCGGGGGATGCCATGACAGCGTGACGCAAACCTCCTACAGCGGACCCTGCGTCGACAACATCAAGGCCGGTGGCTGCGAGAGTGATGGGGAGAATGCCAGCGTTCCCGGCAACTGCCCGAACAGCAGCGAGCCCTGATCCGGCGCCCTAAAGTAAAAACGCCGCCGCCAGGCCCAGGAAGGCGAAGAAGCCGATCACGTCGGTGACAGTGGTCAGGAAAACGCTGGAAGCAATCGCCGGGTCGACGCCGACTTTCTCCAGGCCCAGGGGGATCAGCGTCCCGGACAGACCGGCGACCACCATGTTGATCACCATGGCGGCGGCAATCACGATGCCCAGAGACAGGGATTCGAACCAGAGCCAGGTGACGCCCCCCGTCAGGACTGCGAAAAGAATGCCGTTGATGGTTCCGATCAGGAGTTCCTTGCCGATGAAACGCGTTGCATTGGCCTCGGTCAGGTCCTTCATGGCCAGCGACCGCACGGCGACGGTCAGGGTCTGGGTGCCCGCGTTTCCGCCCATGGAGGCCACGATGGGCATCAGAACCGCCAGCGCCACGATCTGCTCGATGGTTGCGTCGAAGAGGCTGATCACCAGGGACGCCAGGATCGCGGTCAGCAGATTGACCACCAGCCAGGTGAAGCGGGCCTTGGTGGTATCGAGCACGGCACTGTAGAGATCGGGCTCGCTCACGCCGCCCATCTTCATTATGTCGTCGCCGGCTTCCTCGTCGATAATATGCACCACGTCATCGACGGTGATCACGCCGAGCAGGCGTCCCGCGTCATCCACCACCGGCGCCGAAACCAGACCGTACTGCCGGAAAAGATAGGCAACGTCCTCCTGGTCCATGGTCACGGGAATGGTCTTTAAGTCGGTTTCCATGAACTCTGTCAATCGCACGTGGCGCTTGGTCCGCATCACGCGGCTGAGCGGCAGGAACCCGATCGGATGGTGCTTCGGATTCACGATGTAGAGGTCGTAGAAATCGTCCGGCAGGTCCTTGGCCGCGCGCATGTAGTCGATGGTCTCGCCTACGGTCCAGGCCGAAGGAATGACCACGAACTCGCGCTGCATCAGACGCCCGGCGGAGTCCTCTGGATAGGAAAGCCCCTCCTCCAGGATCATCCGGTGGGCCTGCGGCAACTGACTCAGGATCCGGTGCTGGAATTCCTCGTCGAGGTCCTCGAAGACCTCGACCGCGTCGTCACTGTCGAGCTCTGTGACCGCGCGGGCCAGCCCCGTCGGGCCCAGCCACTCGATCACCTCCTCACGCACGGAGACGTCGAGGTTGGGCAGGATCTCAGGATCGAAGGTCGAGCCCAGGACTTCGACCAGGAGCTTGCGCTCGTCCCGGTTCAGAGTCTCCAGCAGGTCGGCCGCGTCGGCCTCGTGCAGACCGGGAACCAGATCCTCTAATTCAGTGACACGTTCCTCCGCCAGCGCATCCTGCACCGCGAAGACGAGCTCCATCGAGAGACCGGGGCTTTCCTCGGTATCGCTCGACGGCGCGTCCGGGGCGCTGCGGGCAGGTTGCGGTTCGCTCATGCGGTCACCTTAGCGAGGAAAGCCTACAAAAGAATGTCTGAAGTCTGATCGTAAGAATTTTTCCTTAAAGCGCATGTCCCATCTCGTGATCCTGCGCATCGACCACTGCCACCGCGGACATGTTGACCACGCCGCGCGCGGTCACCGAAGGCGTCAGAATATGCGCGGGCGCGGCACAGCCGATCAGGATCGGCCCGACCGAGAGCCCTTCCCCCATGGACTTGACCATGTTGAAGGCGATGTTCGCGGCATCCAGGGTCGGCATGATCATCAGGTTGGCGCGGCCCTGGAGGCGGGAGTTCGGAAAGACCCGTTCGCGAATCTCCGGCTTCAGCGCGGAATCCGCATGCATCTCACCCTCGACCTCCAGGTCCGGATAGTTCTCGTGCAGGATCGCAGCGGCCTCGCGCATTTTTTGCGCACTCGCGGAATCCTGCGCACCGAAATTGGAGTGCGACAACAGCGCAATCTTGGGCTCCATCCCGAAGCGCCGGACGTGGGACGCGGCATGCACGGTCATTTCCACGATCTCCGTCACATCCGGATTTTCGGTCACGTAGGTATCGGCGATGAAAAAGGTGCCGTTGGGCAGGATCAGGAGGCTGAGCGCCGAGAAATCATGCACCTCAGGCCCTTTACCCAGAACATTTGCAATTTGGTTCAAGTGCTTGTAATAGCGCCCATTCACCCCGCATATCATCGCGTCGGCATCGCCCAGGCGCACCGCAATGGAGGCAATCGCCGTGTTGTTGGTGCGGATCACGGTCTTGGCGACCTCCGGGGAAATTCCCTTGCGCTGCATGACCTCGTGATAGGTCTTCCAATAGAGATTGTAGCGCGAGTCCTGCTCCGGATTCACGATCTCGAAATCCGTGCCGGCCTTGAGACGCAGACCCAGGCGTTTCATCCGGGTCTCGATCACCTCCGGGCGTCCGACCAATATCGGCTTCGCGACCTGATCGTCGACAACGACCTGAACCGCGCGCAGAATCCGCTCGTCTTCGCCTTCGGCATAGATAAGACGTTTCGGTTTCTGTCTGGCCCGTTCGAAAACCGGCTTCATGACCAGACCCGAACGGAAGACGAATTCCCCCAGCTTCTGACAGTAGACGCCGAAGTCCTCGATCGGCCGGGTGGCAACACCGCTCTCCATGGCAGCCTTGGCCACGGCCGGAGAGATCTCCAGCATCAGGCGCGGATCGAAGGGCCGGGGAATAAGATACTCGGGACCGAAACTGCGGTCGCCGTCGCCGTAAGCGTTGGCCACCACCTCCGACTGCTCGGCCATGGCCAGATCCGCAATCGCCTTCACGGACGCCAGCTTCATCTCCTCGTTGATGGTGGTCGCGCCGACATCGAGCGCGCCACGAAAGATGAAAGGAAAACAAAGCACGTTGTTGACCTGGTTCGGATAGTCCGAACGGCCGGTCGCGATGATCGCGTCGGGGCGCGCGGCCTTCGCCTCTTCCGGCATGATCTCGGGCACCGGATTGGCCAGCGCCAGAATCAGCGGCTGATCCGCCATGGCCTTGACCATATCCGGCTTGAGGACGCCGGGCGCGGAGAGCCCCATGAAGACGTCGGCGTCCTTGATGACTTCAGCCAGAGTGCGCGCGTCGGTCGCCTGGGCATAGTGTGCCTTCAGGGGATCCATCTGCTCGGTCCGGCCTTCGTAGACCACGCCGGCGATATCGGTCACCCAGATGTTTTCGCGCTTGATCCCCAGGGAGACCAACTGATTGAGACAGGCCAGCGCGGCCGCACCCGCGCCCGAAGTCACCAGCTTGACCTTGTCGAGATCTTTCTTGACCAGCCGCAGACCGTTGTAGATCGCCGCCGCGACGATGATCGCCGTGCCGTGCTGATCATCATGAAAGACCGGAATGTTCATGCGCTCGCGCAAACGGCGTTCGATTTCAAAGCACTCCGGCGCCTTGATGTCTTCCAGGTTGATCCCGCCGAAGGTCGGTTCCAAAGCCGCGACGATGTCGACGAACTTGTCGACATCCAGCTCGTCCACTTCAATATCGAACACATCGATCCCAGCGAACTTCTTGAAGAGAACCGCTTTTCCTTCCATCACCGGCTTGGAGGCCAGCGGGCCGATGGCACCCAATCCCAGCACTGCCGTCCCGTTGGTCACCACGCCCACCAGGTTTGCGCGGGCCGTCACCTCGGCGGCCACGGCCGGATCCTCGACGATCGCGTCGCAGGCGGCGGCCACGCCCGGCGAGTAGGCCAGCGCCAGATCCCGCTGGTTGCCCAGAGGCTTGGTCGCGGTCACCTCGAGTTTGCCCGGTCTCGGATAGCGGTGATAGAACAGCGCGGCGTCGCGTAGGTTTTCAGCCAAGATGGTATCTCCCTCTCACTTTTTTTGTCTCGCCGAGGCCTCCAGCCTATAGCGGCGGCAGATCGCTGCCCCAGGCCCCCTCTGCGCTCGCGCTCACCCCGAAACCACCGACAATGAATCGGAGCATGGCCTCGAAATCAACTTTCACTCTGCGGATAATGCCCCGTGACCCGGCCCGGGGACTAGACTAAAAAGCCTCTTGGAACCAGCTTGCCGTCGAATTATGTCGTTTTGAGAGCATTGTCCGGCGGCAAACTGGAGTTACGTGAGAGTCTCAAGCGTCCTGCAACACACGCGAACGCGAGCTTCAGCAACGATAGGAACCTCCCCGGGGGATCGCGCGACTGCGGACCTGCCGATCACAGAATGGAACGGATTTGATGGCGGCACCGGGTGCTCCTCTGTCAGAAAGCAAGTTACAGCCGGTCGAGTGGCGCATCGATGACGCGCCAGTCGCCTATCCAGACGCCGTGACCTTCATGGACCAACGCGTTGCGCAGATCCGCGCCGGCACGGCAAGGGATGCCGTCTGGCTGCTGGAGCATCCCAGTCTCTACACCGCGGGCACCTCCGCGCAGGAAGCCGACCTGATCCAGCCCGACCGCTTTCCGGTCTATAAAAGCGGGCGCGGCGGTCAGTACACCTACCATGGTCCGGGACAGCGGGTCGGCTACGTCATGCTCGATCTCAGGAACCGCAACAACGATCTCAGATGCTACGTGCATGATCTGGAAGAATGGATCATCCGCACCCTGGCCAGCTTCAACGTGCAAGGCGAGCGCCGCGAAGGTCGGGTCGGGATCTGGGTGGACCGGGGTCAGGGCCGCGAAGACAAGATCGCCGCCATCGGCGTGCGGGTCCGGCGGTGGGTGGCGTTCCACGGCATCGCCATCAACCTGGACCCGGACCTCTCCCACTTCGAGGGGATCGTGCCCTGCGGCATCGCCGAGCACGGCGTGACTTCGCTGGCGGATCTGGGCCTGCCCGTAACCATGGCCGATCTGGACGTCGCCCTGCGCGCGGCCTTCGAAGAGGTCTTCGGACGCGAAATCGCACAGCAGGACGCGAGCGCTGACAGCAGCGCCGCCGCAGTATCCGCACCGGCGTAAAACCAAAGCCATGACACTGGACGGTCTCGATAGCTCCGAAGCCTTTGTGCTTCTCGACGACAACCTGGCGCCGGAGGGCCGGGCCTTGCTGTTCGAGAAGCCGGTGGAAATCCTGCGCTGCAACCGGCCGCAGGAGGCAGCATCGACCCTGAAGCGGATGGCCGATCTCACCGCCAGCGGTTACCACCTCGCGGGTTACTTTGCCTACGAACTGGGCTACCTCTTCGAGCCGCGGCTGGCCGGCCTGATCGAAGACCGTCTTGAGAAAACACAGAGCTCTTCCCCCCTGATCTGGATGGCCGCTTTTCACCCGCCACGTTCTCTCGGCACCGAGGCGCTCGCAAAAATCCTGGCGCACGCCGGACGCTATGAGACCTCCACGCCGGAACTCTCGCTCACCCGCGAGGACTACATTGCCAAGGTCGGCAGGGTCCGGGACTACATTGCGGAGGGAGACGTCTATCAGATCAACCTCACCTTCAAGTATAACTTTAACTTTTCGGGAAATCCGGCTGCGTTTTATCGGGATTTGCGGGACAGACAACCGGTTTCCTATGGCGCGTTGATCCATGACCCAGCGTCCGGCGGTCCCGATTTGAAAAGACGGGGCTTCGATCTGCTCTCGCTCTCCCCCGAACTCTTTTTCCGGCGCGAAGCCAACCGCGTTTGGACCCGCCCGATGAAAGGCACTGCCGCGCGCGGCCTGGACAGCGAAGGCGACGCGGCGCAGGCCGCCTGGCTGCGCAGCGATGAGAAATCCCGCGCCGAGAACCTGATGATCGTCGATCTGCTGCGCAACGACATCGGCCGTGTCGCGGAGACCGGCAGCGTCGAGGTCACCGACCTCTTCACGGTCGAGACCTACCGCACGGTGCTGCAGATGACATCGGGCATCACCGCAAAGCTCCAGGATGACGTAAGCTTCCAGGACATCATCCCAAAGATCTTTCCCTGCGGCTCGATCACCGGCGCGCCGAAAGTCCGCGCCATGGAGATCATCCAGGAATTGGAGCCGGAAGCGCGCGGCGTCTACACCGGCGCCATCGGCATGATCGAACCCAACGGCGACTGCCGCTTTAACGTGGCGATCCGCACGCTGATGATCGAGGTTGCTAACGACGGCGCGCAAGAGACTGCACGCAAAGCGGAAATGGGAATCGGCAGCGGGATCGTCTACGATTCCAACCCCGCTGACGAATACGACGAGTGCCTGCTGAAAGGACAGTTTCTGACCACCGCAATGGAAGACTTCGAACTGATCGAGACCATGGTTTGGCGCCCGGAGTCGGGTTACCACTTGTTGGACTACCATTTGGAACGCCTGGAAGACTCGGCGCGGTACTTCGGCTTCAGGCATGACGCCGCGGCGGTTGAGCGCGTCCTGAAGGAAACTGCCGTACCGCTGACGGACGGACACTATAGGGTGCGGCTGCTCTTGAATCGGCAGGGCGACATTTCGATCACCAGCACAGCGCTGGCGCCGCCCGACCGGGATGCAACATTTCGCTTCGTCATCTCGGAGCACAGGATCGACAGCCGCGACCCCTTCTTCCGGCACAAGACCACGCGGCGGCAGCTCTACGACAGGGAGTACGCCCGCTGGCACGAAGCCACGGGCTGCGATGAAGTGCTGTTCCTGAACGAGCGCGACGAGTTGGCCGAAGGCAGCCGAACCAACGTTTTCCTTGAACGTGACGGCATGCTGGTCACCCCGCCCCTCTCCAGCGGCGCGCTGCCCGGGACCCTGCGCCGGGCCCTGATCGAGGACGAACCCCGCGTCGCGACCGAGGCCGTTCTGACACTGAAGGATCTGGAAGGCACAATGCGTGTCCTTTTTGGTAACTCGGTACGCGGGCTCCAGCAGGCGAAACAGCTTTTCGCTGATAGCAGCGATGATGACCGCTTTGCCGCTGAGAGAGAGGCGCATTGAGGTGTTCGGACCTTAGAGCGAAGTGAGAGGGACTGATGCTATCCAGGAAAAAATCCAGGGTCATTGTGTTCGAAGGGCAAAAATACCGATGGAGCGTTTCCGGTGACAGCGGATACAGCGTGTTGGTTGTTCAACATACCGAAACCGACGGACAGCGGCTGGAGATCATCACCTCACTGGTGGAAGGACCGACGGTGAATGCGATAACCCCGTCGTTTGTCGTCCAAACGATCAAAGACGCCTTGAAGACCGGCTGGACTCCGTTGCAAAAAGCCCCGCCTCTGGAACTCTCGCTGAACGCAGTTGGCCGATTGGAAATCAGGCGAGGCCTTGCAACGGGCTAGCCTTGACCTCACCCCAAGGCCTCGAAGTGATCTTCGCGCAGCAGTGCGGAGCCGTCCGGCTGAAGCACCCATAGCTCCCTGGTGATTACGCCGTGCGCATTGTTCATCTGCCAACGTGAGGTCAAAAGCGCTGCTGTTTCACTTTCGACAGTGAATTCTGGCTCCAGATATTCGACGTCGCAAAAGCCGTCACCGATCACCTTGGCCCACAGGCCTTCGATCTCCGAACGGCCCGTGAAGGTGCCGAAGGGCTTGGCGACCACGACGGCGCCTTCTTCGTAACAGGCGGCGCAGGCGGCGGCGTCGCCGGTATTGAACGCGGCTTTCCACTTTTCACTACCTGCTTCAGCTGCGGAGATCACGGCGTTGTTCTGGTTAGACATTTCTTACTCCTCTTTCTAAAGCGGCTCCCCGGTGGGGAAGCTCCGGCCTTTGATATAGAGGATGCATCAAATTAGGATAATTCATTGATTTTCGAAATAATTGTTTATAAAAATTAAACAATGAAACCGAACTTCAACGACATGATGGCTTTTGCGGAGGTGGTGGAGACCGGCTCCTTCACGGCGGCTGCGAAACGCCTTGGCCGGGGCAAGTCCTCCCTCAGCCAAAGCATCACCCGGCTCGAGCGCGACCTGGGTGTCCGGCTGATCCAGCGCACGACGCGCCGCTTGTCCCTCACCGAAGCCGGTCAGAGATTTTACCGTCACTGCGGGAACATCCGGGAGATCCATGCGCTGGCGCTGGAAGATGCCCGTTCGGAAGCCGGTGCGCTTTCGGGACGCCTCTGCATCACCGCGCCGCACGCACTGGCATCGGCCTTCGTCCGTCCGGCGGTCACCGCGTTTCTGACGGAACACCCAGCTGCCGAGCTGGTCTTTCACAGTGATGACGGGCAGCTCAATCTCGTTGACCACGGCATCGACCTGGCGATCCGGGTCGACATGCCGCAGGACCAATCCCTCAAAGTTTCGAAGCTGGGCGAATTCCGGGATCTGCTCTGTGCGCACAAAGACCTCGTTGCCGACCGTGGCGGCCTACCTGTTGATCTGGTAGCTCTGAAGGGTTGGCCCCATATCGGTAATCAATGGCAAGGCCCGCAGGTCCTCTACCAGCGTCAGGGCGAAGCGGCGCTGCGGGTCACGCCTCAGGTCCGCTGCAACGCCTTCCACGATGTTCTGGGCTTTGTCAGAGATGGACTGGGCGTCGCGTTGTTACCCGATATCGCAATCCGGGAGGAGCTGCGTTCAGGCGAGATCCTCTCGCTCTTTCCCCAAGACGAGATCGCGCCGGTCGCTATCTATGCCGCTCACGCCTTCGACAGCTTTCAGCCGAGACGAGTTAGCGCCTTCATTACCTGCCTAAAGCAGGTTCTCGCGCAAGAGGTTCAGTGATCTAGCCCATCAGCCCGACTCTGGGCAATCAACCAGTCGCGCATGCGATTAACATGTTCGGCATTGCGGGGGCTCCGGGGCGCGACGATGTAGAACCCCATCTCGCTTTTCATGGTCATCTCCAAAGGACGGCAGAGCCGCCCCGCCGCCAAATCGTCCTCGACCATGGGATCACTCGCCAGGGCAACACCCTGTCCGGCCAGCGCCGCGTCGAGCGCGAGCGAAGTCTGGCTGAACTTCAGAGCCCGGGAAATCGCCATGGGCTTGCCGCCCTCAAGCTGCCCCTGAGACATCTGCTCCAGAAAGACCGGCCAGAGGCCGTGGGCGTCATGCAGCAAGACATGCCGCGCGAGGTCTTCCGGTTTCCGGATCGGATGCTTTCCCGCCTGCAGCGCGGGACTGCACACGGGGTAGACGTCAAAGGGAAAGAGCAATTCTGCGGTTAAGCCCGGACCAAAAGGCGGCCGCCCCTGACGCACGGCGATGTCCACACCATCGCTTTGAAAGTTGGCAAGTCCCTGCCCCGCCACGACCCGCACATCGAGGTCGGGATGGCTTTCCATGAATTCCCCCAGGCGCGGCACCAGCCACTTTCCGGCGAAGGAGGGCGTGACACTGAGTGTCAGCACCGCCTGCTGCGGACGGATCTCTTGCGTCGCGTCAGCGATCAGGCGGAAGGCCCGTTGCACCGGCGCGAGATACTTGCGGCCTTCTTCGGTTAGCGCCAGACCGCGTGGCAAACGCTCGAAGAGTTTGGCGTTCAACGCGTCTTCCAGCCCGCGCACCTGTTGCGCAACTGCGCCCTGGGTGACACCGATCTCCTCGGCGGCCAGCCGGAAGTTCAGGTGACGCCCGGCGGCTTCAAAGGCCTTGAGTGCGTTGAGGGGCGGCAAGCGAGATGGCACGGCGGTTCCCGAAAATAGACTCAGATCGAAGCCTGTAGATTTTCTACAGTCATAGGCCTCGATTTCTGACTAGTCAATGACCACTGCCCGCGTCACTTCTAAACAGGGGCGCAGCATCCCCCCAATCAACAAGCGGCCCAAACAAGGAACCAAACATGAGCAGCGAAAAAGTAGCCATCATCACCGCCGGCGGCAGCGGCATGGGCGCAGGCGCCGCACGCCGGCTGGCGCAGGACGGCTTTAAGGTCGCGGTCCTGTCCTCCTCCGGCAAGGGCGAAGCCCTGGCGGAGGAACTGGGCGGCATCGGCGTCACCGGATCGAACCAGTCGCCCGAAGACCTGCAACGGCTCGTAGATCTGACCATGGAGAAATGGGGCCGCGTGGATGTTCTGGTCAACAGCGCCGGGCACGGTCCGCGCGCGCCGGTCCTGGAGCTGACCGACGAAGACTGGCATACGGGCATGGACGTCTACTTCATGAATGCTGTGCGTCCGACCCGGCTGGTGACTCCGATCATGCAGAAACAAAAGTCCGGCATGATCATCAACATCTCGACCTTCGCGGCCTTCGAGCCCGATCCGGTCTTTCCGACATCGGGCGTTTTCCGTGCGGGTCTGGCCGCCTTCACCAAGCTCTTCTCGGACAAGTACGCGGCGGACAACATCCGCATGAACAACGTCCTGCCCGGCTTCATCGACAGCCTGCCGGAGAAGGAAGAGTTCCGTGCCCGCATTCCCATGGAGCGCTACGGCAAGAGCGAAGAGATCGCCGCGACGATCTCCTTCCTGGCCTCCGAAGGCGGCGGCTACATCACCGGCCAGAATATCCGGGTCGATGGCGGCATCACCCGCGCGGTCTAAGGCGGGACCAGCCTTGGGAGCAAAAGGCTGCGCCCCCGGGCGCGGCCTTTCCCCTTTACGCTCCTCGACAAACCTTGGCTTTTGCCAGCTCCGGACGCTTGAGCTAAGACTCTGCGCCGTCCCTTTTTGTCGAGATAGCTTCATGAACGCCCAGAGTCTTTTGACGTTGCAGTCCCTTACTGCCGCCGAACTCAACGCTATTGCAGACCGTGCCATCGAACTGGCCCGCGACTTTGAAGAAAGAAAACCGGTGCAAAGCCTGAAGGGCAAGCGCGTCGGCCTCATCGTCGAGGAACGCGGCTGGCGCAATACGACGGCCTTGGACCTGGGCATGCAACTGCTCGGTGCGCACTGCACGCAGATCACGGCTTCCCTCAGCGGCGCGGAGTCCCTGGAAGATCTTGCGCGTTACTTCGAGAACTGGTTCGACCTGATCGCCGTCCGCTGCCCAAGCCTGGAGCGGATGAGCGCACTCGCGGCGGCCACCCGGCTGCCTATCCTGAACCTCCGGACGCGGCAGAACCATCCTTGCGAAACCCTCGGTGACCTCTGCTACGTGAAACAAACGCGCGGCAGCCTGGAAGACCTGACCGTGGCCGCCGTCGCGCCGGCGGGGAACATTCTGCATTCCTGGGCCGAAGCCGCCGAGATTCTGCCGCTCAAACTGATCCAGGTCTATCCGAAGTCACACTGGATCGACCGCGCGGCCTACCCTGCGCCGGGGGTCGAAACTACGGAGGATCTCTCATTTGCCCGAAAGGCCGATGTCCTGATCACGGACTGCTGGCCTGACGACACTTCGGGCCTCGCGCTGGAGGACCTACGGATCACGGCGGATTTCCTGGACGGAGCAAGGGAGGACTGCCTCTTCATCCCCTGCCCTCCGGTCACCCGGGGCCAGGAAGTCTCAGCCGATGCGATAGAGCACCCGAAGTGCCGGAGCTACACCGCCAAGGCCTTTCTGATGCATGGCCAGAATGCCGTGATCGAGCGCGCTTTATTGCCTTAATTCGCCCGAAACCTCAGATCTGCGAGGAGACGCGATGCCTACCATCAAGCTCTGCGGAAACCGCTATAGCGGACGCGCCTACAAAGTCAGGCTGTTCCTGAAGCTCACGGATACGCCCCACTGTTACGAGGCCGTCGACATCCTGCAGCCCCGTTCCGAGCGCCCCGCGATCTCCCGGGAGATCGCGGACTGGCCGGAGGTGGAAGCCTGGCTCACGCGGCTCAGTGAGCTGGAGCATTGGCAGCACCCGGACGAGATGATGCGCACCTGACCGGCTTTCAAAATCCGGAACGTCCGTTCATCTTCCTCCGGCGCCGCCCCGCCAGGGCGAACCCGGCCAAGCCCGCGCCGAAGAGCGCTAGCGAGCCTGGCTCCGGAACCGCCGCAGCGCCGGGCGCCGCCGCGAATCGCAGATTGTCGATAGACAAAGAACCGCGGGCTGGAAGCCCGTCAAGCATAGAGAAGCGAATCTCGGTAAAGGGCGCCATATCGTCGAACAGACCGAAGAGACCGTTTCGCCCTCCCATCACGTCTGCAATGTCGAAGACCTCACCAGACCCCGAAATGGTAACCTCTATCGGGAACAAAATATCTGTAAAATCGGCGATGAACCCGACCACCGGAACCGGGAAGGTCCAGACCAGCTCGGCCAAGTCAAAACGGCCGCCATGCACTGTGCCTCGATAGCGCGAGGCACTAACCCCGTTGTCAATCACTGGTGTAAATCCTGAGTTTACACCAACGCGCGTTGAGACCACACCGCTTTCGAAGGTGATTGAAGTCTCGCCAAAATTGCTCGTGTCGAAGCTATCGAGGGTCACAGCCGCCCCACCGACTGCGCTGCTAAACGCGTCCAGATCGGTCACGGTTATGGGCGCCGCCTGTGCCATGCCTGCTGTCAGGCCAAGAACCAGCATCAGACCCGCCACAAGTGATTTGGTGTCTTTCATTAGTCGTTCCTCGCAGCCACTGCCCCCTGATCGCTGATCACGCGACGGTGGCCAAACAGCGGCTATGGTTAATTTGCCTCAAAGCCGATAGGAAGCCGGATGCCTGCACATTGCTGCTCCCCCGGGCCTGAGACTGCCGACGGCAATAAGGGCAGCTTTGCCACCGAAGTTGAAGAGGAACGGCGCCTTTTGTCCAAAATCTGCGCAATTTTGTCCAGTACGTTACATTGCATGGTTAAGACTGAGCGCCAAAAGCTGCAGGATCAGCAGGTTTTAGCCGCCGCGAGCAGACAGAGAAAAGCCTTATCAGGCCCCCAACTCCGCCAACAAGGCATCGGTTGTAACCTGACGGCAGTAACCCTTGATGGTCTGAAGCGAATTCTCGTGGCGCTCTTGCGTAATCGAGGCGCAGGCGTCGGTGACCTGGGTCACGAGATAACCCAGATCGCAAGCGTCGCGGATCGCGCTTTCCACACAGTGGTCGGTCCTCAGGCCGCAGATCACCAGCTGCTTAACACCGAGATTCCGCAGCACGTAGTCGATGTTGGTCGAGATGAAGACCGAGGACGAGGATTTCGGAAAGACCATCTCGTCCTCACCCGGCGCGAGTTCTTCGATGACCTTCGCATCCCACGAACCCTTCGGCACATTAAATCCCGAGATCTTGTAGTCCAGGCTGCGGTCCCGCCCGTCGCGGGTCAGGCTCTCGATCGTCGTATAGAGCACCTCGATGGAGGACGCGCGAAAGGCCGCCAGAAGCCGCTGCATATTCGGGATCGCGACGCTCTCCAGCTGCTCGAAGTATTCCGCATAGTCGCGCGCGATCTCGGCATCCGAACGCGCCTTGAACTCCCCGCCGTCGCGCCGGGCGCAGAGATTCTGGACATCGATGACCAACAGCGCCGAATCCTGCGGCACCAGCGGCCGCTCGCGGGTCAAATTGCTGTCAGCAGGCATAAAACCTCCATACTTTACGAATTGTCTTAACGCCCTTTACCGGGCCGCCAGCCTGCGGCCAGAAGTATACCGCCCGTCGCCAGCACCAGCCCCGTCCAGGCGAAGGCACTCGGCCATTCGCCCAGCAGAGGGATCGCCAGTAAGGCGGCCATCCCCGGCACCATGGCCATCATCGCGGCCGTCGACGAGGTCCCGATGGAACGCACCGCCGTGGTAAAGCAGAGGATCGCGATCACGCTGGGGCCCAGCCCCTGGTAAAGCCCCTGCAGCAGGATTTCCGGCCAGGGCGCGGTCGTGACGGCCCTGGGCAGAACGGTCAGATAAAAGGGCGCGAACCACAGCAGGTTGATGACGGGAATGCAAACCATGGTTTGCACCGGCGTGAGGTGCCAGGCCTTGGTGGCGATCAGGAAAAAAGCCACGAAGAGCGTCGCCGCCAGAAACATCAGGTGGCCGATCCAGACATCGAACTCAGCGCCGCCGGTGCCCCGGTCCCATCCGATCATCACACAGCCGGCTAGGATCACCGCCATCCCGGCGACGCGCCAGCTGTCCGGCTTGTCCTTCAGCCAGATCCACCCCAGGACCGCGGCGAAGATCGGCAGCGTACCGTTCATCATGATCCCCGCGTGGGAGGCCGGGGCATACTGAAACCCGCCGAACGCAAGCAGCAGGTACGGCGTTCCCTGCCCGCAGGCGACCAGGGCAATCTGCCACCAGCGCAGCCGGCGCGGCCAGTAGCGCCAGACGAAAGGCGAGACGGCAATGGCCGCGACGGCAAAGCGCAGAGCCATCATGTCGTAGATGGTCAGGGTCTGGACCACGCCGAAGCGCGATACCACGACCCATCCGGACCAGATCAGCACGACGGTAAATGCGGCCAGCCAGCCATAGAGCGGCCGGACCGGGCTGGATACGGGGTTGGCTGTGGATGCGGAAGCCCTGCTCCCGGTACTCATACAGGCGTCACGCGATCTTGCTCATTTCATTGAGCTGAAACTCGGCGACCGCGCCCTCGGTCGCGGCGCGGAAGGCTTCCAGGTGCGGCTGGTTCATATGGGCCTGCCAGAGACCCCGGTTTTCCCAGATCTCATAGAAGACAAAGAAGCCCGGGTTCTCGTTGTCCCGGTGCAGATCGTACTGAACACAGCCTTCCTCGGCACGGGTCGGCGCGACGAGCTTTTCCAGCTCGCCCTGAAGAAACTCTTCCTTGCCGGGCGCGGCGGTGATCTGGGCGAGAATAATCAGGGGCATGAGAGACCCTCCATGTGAAGAGCGGGTTGAAGATCGGCGGGGAGGCAAATATCGGAGGAAGGTCTCCGTGATGCAAGCGCCGCGAATGCCCTCGCTCCACATGTCACTGTTCCATATTGGACAAACTTGCGCACAGATTGGACAAAATGCCGTCCGCCCCTTCCCTTCTTTCTCCAGGCCAGTCATCGATCGCACCCGACGGCGAACAGCCCATCCTGGTTGTGGCGGATGCTTCGTCTCCTCGTCGTCACGCAGAGCTGCCACTGAAATTAGAATAGCTTCGCCGACTTCATCCATTCGCCGCCGGCGTTCGGCATCAATGCCTCGACGGCACCACAAGGGAAGCAAAATGCAGCATTTTAAATCGGCACAAAAACATGGGGTAATGCTCCTGAAGAGCTTTCTCGGAACACTCCTGCTAGTGGGCCTGATGACAGGTTTCACCGCGAGCGCCCAGGCAACACTGATCGGGCAGACGGTTGGCTGTTCTGTCTCAACTAACGTTCCCGCTAGCGGATTCAATTGCTCATCCGAAAGTGCGGTGGTTCAAACCGCAGGCCCCGAATTCAGTATGGGTGTTCCAGTCCTTTCCCAAGCCAGATTATGGGAAATCGATATCGAAGAGTCTTCCGTTCGGATTGGCTACAACCCAGAGCTGGGCGACTTTGTGGCCTCCAGCCCTCGGTACGAAGTCCTCCTATCCGATTTGTTCTGGCTCGGAAATCCGGACGCCGTGATCACCGGTTTCCTGCTCTCGGTGAGCGACGTGATTGGCTTTGACGATGCAGACATATCGTTTTTTGACAATACCATCGGATTTGATCTTGGGGGAGGCCAGGGAGGAGTCCGTTGGAACAGCGGATCGTCCGCCACCATCACGCTGATCACAGACGACAGCCCGAGCATATCCGTACCCGAGCCCGCCACACTGGCGCTCTTCGGTCTTGGTCTAGCCGGCCTCGGCTTCGCGCGGCGCCGAAGGACCACCTGACCTCTATCGCCCTTCGGCAGTTTATCAGGCGGCGGCCCTTCTCGGCCGCCGTTTTTTCTGCGCGAGATGAAGCCGTAAGACCTTCAAGTCTTTGAGCTGCGATAATGCGCCGCGGCTTTCGACCGATTGCCGCAGGTCTCCATGCTGCACCAGCGCCGCTTGCTGCCGCGTGAAACGTCTTTAAAGATCAGCACGCAGCTTTCGTTGGCGCAGTTCTTCAGGGATTTGGGGTCGGCGGCCACCAGCAGCTCTGCCGCCCGTTGCGCCAGCAGGCCCAGCACAGCTCCGGGCGACAGGCGCTCCTGCGCCGGGGCCAGTGCATAGCCATCAGCGGCCGCGCTGAGGCGCATCTGCCGGGCCGACTGAGCCAGATGATCGTTTATCACTGTGATCGCCTCGCCCGGTGCCGCCTTTCCCGCCGCTTTGCTCGTTAAAGCATCGCGAATGGCCTGCCTCAGCGCGCCGGCCGACGCCAGCCACTCCTTCGTCCAACGGCCAGCAGCCGTCACGCCCGCAGCCTCAAGCCAGGCGGAGAGCGCCTCCGGCGTCTCGATAAGATCGACCAGCTCATCACGCACCAGGATCCGCGTATTGACGAAGTCGATGGCGAGGTCGTTGCCGACGAACTGAAAGGGAAATTTCGGCTCAAACATTCTAACCTATATAATTTAACTTGACTGGTTATACAAGACTCCCATATCTAACCGATCAAATGGATTTAAGGCGGTTATATTCGGTTTCGAAAATCTTCATGCCCGCCTCGAACCCGCCAACCCTTTGCTTCGGGAGATCGAAACATGAGCAATTCCATCCGAAACGGCCTGATCGCCGCCGCACTTGCGGTGAGCGCCCTGGCTACGACCGCCTTGCCGGCACATGCCGACAACTCTGCAGTTCGCTACGGTTACGAGAAGGTCGGCGGCCACAAGATTTTCTATCGTGAGGCCGGCGATCCGGCGAAACCGAGCATCGTGCTGCTGCACGGCTTTCCCAGTTCCTCGCATCAGTACCGCAACCTGATCCGCGATCTGGGCGACAGCTACCACCTGATCGCACCGGACTATCCGGGTTTCGGCTCCAGCGACTTTCCGTCCGCGAGCGAGTACGAATACAGCTTCGACAACATCGCCGAGACCATCGACGGCTTTCTGGAACAGCGCGGTATCTCCTCCTACACGCTGATGATCCAGGACTACGGCGCGCCGGTCGGCCTGCGCATCGCGGTGAAGCATCCGGAGCGGGTTCAGACGCTGATTGTCCAGAACGGCAACGCCTATGAGGAAGGCATCAACGAGGAGACCTGGGCGCCGATCATCTCTTACTGGGCGAACCGCACCCCTGAGCAGGGTGAGACTATCGCGAAGAATGTCTTCAGCCTCGAAGGCCTGAAGTGGCAGTACACCCACGGCACCCGCAATCCGGACGCCATCCTGCCGGACAACTGGCTGCTCGATTACGCCAACTTCTCGCGCCCCGGTCAGCACGAGATGCAGTTGGGCCTCTTCTACGATTACCGGAACAACGTGAAGCTCTACCCGGAATGGCAGGCCTACCTGAAGACCCATCAGCCCCCAGCCCTGATCGTCTGGGCCAAGAACGACGCCTTCTTCCCGGTCCCCGGCGCCGAGGGCTACAAGCGCGACCTCAAGGATGTGGACTACAACATTCTCGACACTGGCCACTTCGCCCTGGAGGAAGACGGCGCCCTGATCGCTGACAAGATCCGCGCCTTCCTGACCAAGCGCGGCATCAAGTAAGACTGCGCATGCAACACAAAACCGGCGCGCGGCAAAGTCACTCTACGCGCGCCGGTTTACTTCACCTCAATGTCGAAGTGCAGGACCTCTTCTCGTATTCCCAGCTTGGTATAGAGCGCGATGGCCGGCGGGTCCGTGACATCGGCCTGGACATAGATCACATAAGCGCCGCGTGCAGCGGCGATGCGCTTGAGGTCTTCGATCAGCGCCGTGGCGATCCCCCGGCGCCGGTGCTCTTCCGCGACAGCGAGATCGTAGATGTAGATTTCGCTGCGCTCCTGCTCGAATTTCTTCAGGACATAAGCCGCGAGGCCGCCGATCACCCGGCCGTCCTGTAGCGCCGCCAGCGCAATAAAATCCTCGCTGCCGAGCCGCTCCTCGAGATAGGCCGCGCCGGGCTGCGCACCGCAATAGGTCTCGGCGTCGTCGAAAGCTTCGCCGAACAGCGTGAGCAGTTCGCGGAACACCACCACATCGCCTGCTGTCATATGACGAATTAAATGCGATTTCATGGCTAACCTCCAAATCCCCCCTGGCTCATTCAAACCTGATCATAGATCTGCCGTCCGGAAGACTTCAGCAGCCCAATCAACAAACACCCGAACGCGCGGCGATAGCTGGCGGCTTTGCGGGTAGAACGCGGCCAGCGGGAGCGGCGGCGGCGGGAAATCCGGCAGAACTTCTATCAGGCGCCCAGCCTCAAGGTCATCGCGAAATCTGTAACGTGGTGCCTGCACCAGACCATAGCCCATGCGTGCGAGGTGGTGCACGGTCTCCGCGTCGTTGGCCATGATCTTCCCCGGGAGGGTGACTTCCCTTACTCCCTTGGGTGTCTGAAACTCCAGCGGCATTATCGAGCCGCTTCTCGACGAAACAAAGCCGACCATCTGATGGCCGTCCAGGTCTTCCAGCGATCCGGGCATTCCGTATTCTCTCAGATAGTCAGCGCTCGCGCAGGTCATCTCCGGGATCGGCGGCAGCTTGCGCATGATCATGCCGCTCTCATTCGGCTCTCCGGCACGGATTACACAGTCCACGCCTTCGCGCACGAGATCCACCAGGCGGTCACCCTGACCGAGTTGCAGCGAAATCCGGGGATATCGGGACAGGAACTCGGGCAAATGCGGTAGAAGGTATGTGCGCGTGAGCGTGCCATGCGCATCGACCCGCAAGAGACCTGCCGGCTCGTGACCGCGGAGCGCGCCCTCGGCATCTTCCACATCGGCCAGTATGGAAAGGCAGCGTCTGTAGTAAGCCTCGCCATCAGGTGTTGGCGCGACATGACGTGTGGTGCGCTCCAAAAGGCGCGTGGCGAGATCTTTCTCAAGCCGCCGGATAACATCCGTCGCGGTTGAGCGGGGAATCTTGAGATCACTCGCCGCAGCCGTGAAGCTGCCGCGCTCAATCACACGCACCAGCAAACGCATTGCATCCAGGCGATCTATCATTTGTTCGTAATTATCGAATTTTCATTCCGAAAACAAGGTGATTATCCGATTCATTTCTCTCCCTATCTTCTTTCAAACGAAAGGAGATTGAGATGACACAAGAAACCAAGACCGCGATTGTGACCGGCGCGGGCAAGGGCATCGGCGCGGCCATCGCCCGGCGCCTCGCCGCTGACGGTCATGCCGTTCTCATCAACTACGCCCGCGACGAGCTTGCGGCCCAGGACGTCGTGGAGGCTGTTGTGGCGAGCGGAGGCAAGGCCAAAGCCCTACAGGGCGATGTGTCCGATCCTGCGACGATGGCCGCCTTGTTCGATGCTGCTGAAGCGCGTTATGGCCCGGTCGACATTCTGGTCAACAACGCGGGTGTAATGCGCAACGCGGCGATTGCCGCCGCAACCGACGACGACTTCGATCTGCATTGCGCGGTCAATCTCGGCGGCAGCTTTCGCGGGATGCGTGAAGCGGCGACGCGATTGCAAAACGGCGGCCGGATCATCAACATTTCCTCCAGTGTCGTCGGCCTCTATCAGCCCTCCTACGGCCTTTATGCGGCAAGCAAAGCCGCAGTTGAAGCGATGACGCATGTTCTGGCCAAAGAACTCGGCTCCCGTGGGATCACCGTGAACGCCGTGGCGCCCGGTCCGATCGAGACTGATTTCTTTATGCAGGGAAAATCCGAAGAGTTGATCCGGAACATCACCCGAACCATCCCCTTGGGCCGTCTTGGCGCAGCGGACGACATTGCGGCCGTCGTGTCCTTCCTCGCGGGTGCCGACGGCCGTTGGGTCAACGGACAGGTTATCCGCGCCAATGGCGGCGCACTCTGACCCGCCAAAACCAAAAAAGGAGAGAGACATGCCCTTTGCAAATTACAAACTGCCCGAAGCCTCGCTCAACAAAGAACAGAAGGAGGATCTGATCCATCAAACAACGGAACTGATGGTCAGCTTCTTTGGCGAGGTCGTACGTCCCACGACCATGGTTCTGGTCGAAGAAGTCAAAGACGGCGGTTATGGCCGTGCCGACGAGGTCTTCGTCATGCCCGAAGAGTACCGCACGACGGAGTAAGCCCAGCCGCGCTTGGCGCGGCTGGGTTAAACTGCCTTTTGAACCGAGTCCATTCCACGTGTTCGTGCACACTTTGATCTCTGTTGAACGCCTCCAAAGTCCAACGCCTGAAGCCCGAGAAAACACTTTATAAGTGTATAGTGTATTATTTTTCGTTTTATTAGCGCATATTTCAACCCTTGGTATAATTTCACACTAGGGGAAATAAAGATGTCCAACATGAAAACGAACAAAATATTCATCGCTCTGGCGCTGCTTGGAAGTGTTGTAATTGGAGCCACGTCATCTGAGACACATGCTGGGGTCATACTTGATGTCTCAGACGGACAGTTGAGAGGCGCCCGAAATATCGATGTCAGAGGAACTTTGTACGACGTCAGATTCGTGGAAGGTACTTGCGTAGCTCTTTTTAGCGGCTGCGATGAAGATTCAGATTTTACATTCCAGACCCTGATTGAGGGAAATCAAGCAGCCGACGCACTCCTAAATCAGGTTTTTACCGACTCAAGCGAAGGAATGTTCGATACGATACCTGAGTTGACACTCGGCTGCGAGGCAACCACGAAGTGTCAGCTACTGTTTCCATATGAGGCGGGAACATCTCGTCAGTATCGTCAGATACGCGTTAATAATGGCGGGCGCGGGACATCAAACGGATTTCAGGACCTCTTTGCCAATCCTTCATTTGATACAAGCGGCGATCCAGATGAAGTATTCGTCATTTTCACTCGGTCCATCGCCATTCCAGAACCTTCGACTCTGATCTTATTTGCTACAGGCTTGGCGGGATTGACGCTGATCGGAAGGCGGCATCGCCTGAAATAAGCGAGCCTCAGCGAAAACAAAAGAGTGGTGCCAGTACGTAACCACAATACGGGGGCCCGAGATGGGTCCCCGTTTAAGTCTATAGTTAGCCGCCTATCCCTACCCCGCCGCCCCGGCCTGCAACGCCGCGACGTCCTCGGTGTCCAGGCGGTTGAGGGCGGCCATGGCGAGGCCCTTGAAGACCAGTGTCGCCTCGTCGCCCAGGGTCTCGAAAATCAGTTCGCCGCGCAGGTCTTCCACCAGGCTTTGCTCGAAGCCGTCACGCAGGCCCTCCTCCAGCAGATCGATGCTGCGCGTGCCGCTGCCGGTGAAGGCCACCGGCACCGGGCCGATCAGAGCGAACAGCCGCCCGAGCCCGAAGCCGATGGCGCAGCCCGCCTCCTGGTAGGCCGCACGCGCCCCTTCATCACCCTCGCGGGCCAGCTCTTCGATCCGCGCCATTTCCTCCGGCGGCGGCGGCGCGACCAGCTTGGTCGCATCCATGCCCTTGGCCCGCCGCCAGATGGCGTAGTCCGCGGCATAGGCCTCGACGCAGCCCCGACGGCCGCAGCGGCAGAGCGCGCCTTCCGGCACATGGTTCATATGACCGAATTCGACGGCGGAATCGCGCAGGCCGACGAAGGGCGCGCCGTCGATGAAAAGCCCCATGCCGACGCCATAACCGATGAGGACCGCAGCGAAGCGTTCCCTATAGCGCGGCGGATCGATCCACTGCAGCGCTTCGGTCATCGCCGCGCAGTCGTTCATCACCGAGACCGGCACCCCGAAGCGCCGCGAGAACCGGCGTCCAAGGTCGATTTCGCGCGCCCGCAGAACCGGCGACCAAAGGATCTTCGCGCCCGCGCCGTCGGTGATACCCTGGACTGAAATTTCGATCCGCGACAGCGGGCCGGCCGGAAGCGGGCTCTCCTCGAGCAGGGTAAATACCGCATCGCCGATGGTGCGGATGAAATCACCGCGTTGCAGCTCCAGCGCCGCGACGTCGACCTGGCTTTCCGCACGTTCCTCCCCGGCGTAGTCGATCAGCTTCAGGCGGATGCGGTTGACCGCGATCATGACCGCAACCACGCTGCCGTGCAGCGGGTTAAGCGACAGCTTGACCTGGGGCCGGCCCCGCCCTTTGACCGCTTCGCTTTGCGCGTCGGCCTGCACCAGAAGCCCTTCTTCCAGCATCGCGGAGGTGATGCCCGAAACCGCCGCCGGACTCAGACCGGTCACCCGGCCCAGCGCCGTGCGCGACTGAGCCCCGCCCCGGCGCAGCGCGCGCAGAATCAGGGCTCTGTTATTTTCGCGGACAAGATCGATCGTGGCCTTGCGGATCGTTTCGCTCCCGTTTGTGCATGCCTTTTCATGGGTCCTGCCTGGCACCTCTGCACCGGCTCCTGCAGAGGTTCCCCCCTCGGCACTTCAGCAATACGTTGACACAGCCCGCGTCCCGTGTCACTTTTTTTTCAAGGCGTGAAATAAATAGACAAAAGCGCCGCTCGATGAAGCGCGGCGCGTCGATCGAAGCAATAAAAACGGGAGGGAATCGATGAAGAAATATACGCTCGGCCTGGCCGCCGTGGCCATGGCTGCAAGCATCTCCGGCACGGCGCTTGCTCAAGACATCACCGTCGGCGTGTCCTGGTCCAACTTCCAGGAAGAGCGTTGGAAGACCGATGAAGCCGCGATCAAGGCCGCTCTCGATGCCGCCGGCGCCAAGTACATCTCGGCGGACGCCCAGTCCTCATCCTCGAAGCAGCTGTCCGATGTGGAAAGCCTGATTGCGCGCGGTGCCACCGCCCTGATCATCCTGGCCCAGGACTCCAGCGCCATCGGCCCGGCGATCGACGCCGCGGACAACGAGGGCATTCCGGTGGTCGGCTACGACCGCCTGATCGACGATGCCCGCGCCTTTTACCTGACCTTCGACAACGTCGAGGTCGGGCGCATGCAGGCCCGTGCAGTCTTCGCGGCGCAGCCCAAGGGCAACTACGTCATGATCAAGGGCTCCCCGACCGACCCCAACGCCGACTTCCTGCGCGGCGGGCAACAGGAAATTCTTCAAGCCGCCGTTGATGCCGGGGACATCAAAATCGTCGGCGAGGCCTACACCGACGGCTGGCTTCCGGCCAACGCCCAGCGCAATATGGAACAGCTGCTGACCGCCAACGACAACAAGGTCGATGCGGTCGTGGCTTCCAATGACGGCACCGCCGGCGGCGTGGTCGCAGCGCTGACCGCCCAGGGCATGGAAGGCATTCCGGTCTCCGGGCAGGACGGCGATCATGCCGCCCTGAACCGGGTGGCGCTCGGCACCCAGACCGTCTCGGTCTGGAAGGACGCCCGCGATCTGGGTAAGGCCGCCGGTGAAATCGCCGTCGCCATGGCCAAAGGCGCCAAGATGGGCGACGTCGAAGGCTCGCAGACCTGGACCAGCCCCGGCGGCACGGAGCTGACCGCCAGGTTCCTGGCGCCGGTTCCGGTGACCCGGGCAAACCTGAACGCGGTCGTCGATGCCGGCTGGATCAAAAAAGACGCGCTCTGCGCCGGTGTACCCGCCGGAGCGGTCGAGATCTGCGGCTGACGCCACCTCGGCAAGCCACGCGACGGGCGGTTCTCCGAATCCAACACAAAGATTCTGAACCGCCCTCGCCAAAGAGAATCCGGTTTAGGCAGCTCATTGATTTTGGCTGAGAAGCCGCGTCGCGGACGTCTTGTGTGGGACCTGCCACACGGCGCCGCCCGCTCCTAACCGATGGGAAACTCGATCCCGCCGCGACGACGTCTTAATTTTCAACAGGTCCTAGCATGCGCGATACACTGTCCCGCTCCTTCCGCACACTCCAGATCGACACGCGCCTGGTCGGCATGATCGCCGCCTTGCTGATTGTCTGGGTCGTGTTCGATCTGCTGACCGAGGGCCGCTTCCTGACGCCGCGGAACCTTTTTAACCTCTCGGTTCAGACCGCGTCGGTCGCGGTCATGGCGACCGGCATGGTCTTCGTCATCGTCACCCGCCACATCGACCTCTCGGTCGGCGCGTTGCTGGGCTTCATCGGCATGACCATCGGCTGGCTGCAGGCGCAGGTTCTCCCGGAGCTGCTGGGCATCGGCCATCCCGCCATCTGGATCATCACGGTATTCGTCGGCGCACTGATTGGCGCAGCAGTCGGTGCAGCTCAGGGCTATATCATCGGCTACCTGGCGGTCCCGGCCTTCATCGTGACCCTTGGTGGTCTGCTGGTCTGGCGCGGCGCGGCCTGGTGGGTGACCAGCGGGCAAACGGTCGCACCATTGGATTCCACCTTCACCCTTTTAGGCGGCGGCGCGGAAGGCACCCTAGGCGCGACCTGGAGCTGGCTGCTCGCAGCGGTCTGCTCCCTTGCCGCGGTGGTTCTGCTGTTCCTATCGCGAAAACGCAAAAGCGATCACGGCTTCACCGTTAAACCCCTCGCCGCCGACGTTGTGCTGGCCGGTCTTTTCGTGGCCGTTATTTTCGGCTTCACCGCGGTCATGAACGCCTACGCTATTCCCTCCCGCGCCGCGGCACGCATGTTCGAGGCACGCGGCGAAACCATGCCTGAAGGTCTGGTCCTCTCTCACGGCATCGCCATTCCGGTCATCATCGTGCTGGTGGTCGCCACGGTCATGACCGTGATCGCCAAGCGCACCCGCTTCGGGCGCTACGTCTTCGCCACCGGCGGCAACCCGGATGCGGCAGAACTCGCCGGGGTTAATACCAAGCTGCTGACGGTCAAAGTCTTCGCCCTGATGGGCTTCCTGACCGCCATCGCCGCCGTCATTGCCTCGGCCCGCCTGCGCTCGGCGGCCAACGACCTGGGCACCCTGGACGAACTGCGGGTGATCGCCGCCGCCGTCATCGGGGGCACCGCCCTCTCCGGCGGTATCGGCACGATCTACGGTGCGATCCTGGGCGCGGTGGTCATGCAGTCGCTGCAATCCGGCATGGCCATGGTCGGGGTCGACGCGCCGCTGCAGTCTATCGTGGTCGGCGTGGTGCTGGTCCTCGCCGTCCTTGCCGATATCATCTACCGCCGCAGAACGGGGGATTGAGCCATGAACACGCACGCTTCTCATAGCGGGCAAACGCCTCTCGTCGAAATGCTGGACATCCACATCGCCTTCGGCGGCGTGAAGGCGGTCGACGGCGTCGATGTCGATCTCTACCCGGGCGAGGTCGTCGGCCTGCTCGGCCATAACGGCGCAGGCAAGTCGACCCTGATCAAGACCCTCTCCGGCGCTTACCGGCGCGACAGCGGCTCCATCCGCATCAACGGCCAGGAGGTCGCGATCGAAAATCCGCGCGACGCCCGGCGCCACAACATCGAGACCATCTATCAGACGCTGGCGCTGGCGGACAATCTCGATGCGGCCTCTAACATCTTCCTGGGGCGCGAGCTGGTTTCGACCGGCGGCTTCCTGGACGACGATAGGATGGAAGCCGAAACCCGCAAGATCATGAACCGGCTCAACCCGAATTTTGAGAAGTTCTCCGCGCCGGTCAAAGCCCTCTCCGGCGGCCAGCGCCAATCCGTCGCCATCGCTCGCGCAATCTACTTCGACGCCCGGGTTCTGATCATGGACGAACCCACCGCCGCGCTGGGCCCGCAGGAAACCGCCCAGGTCGCCGAGCTGATCAAGCAGCTCAAGTCCGAAGGCATCGGCATCTTCCTGATCTCCCACGACATCCACGACGTCTTCGATCTGGCCGACCGGGTCAGCGTGATGAAAAACGGACAGCTCGTGGGTTCCGCCCGCACCGAGGACGTCACCAAGGACGAGGTGCTGGGCATGATCATCCTGGGCAAGTGTCCGCCAGGCGCGACGCCGGGACCGGGTGCGCTGGACGGGGATGGGTGAAGCGCAGACGGGTCAGTCCTCTTTCCTTCGATAGTCGTCCAGCGACCAGATCAGATCGATCAGCGCATTGATCTTCGGCCAGTGCTGCGAGTCCATGCAGGTACCATCGCGGAACCGCACATTGGCGACTTCCTCGAATTGACTGCCGCCATAAATCAGGTTGGGCAAAAGCACGCGCAGACTATAAACCTTCCTGTCCCGTGAGCAGTTAATCAGAAAGCCCTTTGGCCAGGGTTCCCCTTCGACCGTTCGGATCAGAGCAGCGGCAGCTTCAGAGTTTATCAGGTTTTTAATCGGCTCGCCGGCGGTTTGCGTGCCGTCGAATTTCATGCGCTCTATCCAAAACCCCGAGGCTTCGAACGATCCACTCGCCGAGATTCGCTCCGTTGGAAGCGACAAAAGCACCTGATCTCCAGAGTGGTCATTACACACTGGCGTAACGATTGTCGTCAAAACGCGTTGAATTTTTTGGGAGCGTAACAGCAACGCGCCGGAGGACGTATGGCAGCCCTCACCGGTCTCCGCGTAGCCGATCTCAATTGGAACAGACAAAGAAAGCAAGTCGCGCCGCACCCATTGCAGATTCATCACATTGATCAGGACACCTTCCCGGAATTCCGGTGGAGGTTCTATACTCAGCCGGTATACGGCCACAAAAACGCTCGCGGCCAAGACTCCGCAGCCTAAAAGAACCGAGAGGCAGCCAAGCGCCGGAACAACAGAATTCCTCATTTAGGGTTCGTCCAGCATCGTCTCTGTCGGGAAAGCTCTTTCACTGGGTAAAGGGTATTATGGAAACAACTTTGCCGTTCGTTGACTCAGTGACAATCCTCTTGCGCGGTAAGCCCCCAACTTCGGTTGAGCATTGAGGAAAAGAACCAGATCGCCGACCGTTACATTCTCTACCCGGCCCCACACAAGGTTGGCTTCCGTATTATCGAGACTGCGGCCAATGCGCTGAGCGATGGCTTCGATACTGTCCTCGAGATCTTCTTCGTCGGTTCGAAGATCATCGCGAAAGGAGTCCTCCGCGCGAATGGGATAGCTCTCCGAAAACTCTTCATAGACGGCCCGGACAACCCAGGGGTCGATCACGCGGCAGTCGAACGAGCGCGCAAAGTTGCAGATGCTCTCACCACGTCTTCTCTCGGCCTCGCGCTTATCATGGCGCCAGCCGATCAGCGTGCCGACGGCAATAACGGCTGCAAAGATAAACACAAGCGGCCACCACGCGAGGGCCGGCAAGGCAAACAACCCAAGCATCAGCACCACCGCAAAAAGCGACTCCAACAGTCCCGGGCTTTGATCGGATCGGGCCGGCATGTTTCGGGAAAATGTCCGCATGATGTCAGACTACCGCCAGCCGTGGTGGCACGCCAGGTCAATTATGGCCTTCGCGAAGCGGCGAAACGAGAGTTGAAATCTCCCGGCGCTGTGCAATGTCATTGATCGAAACGAACAAAAACGAGGCGAGATATGTCCAAAGACCACGGTCCCTCCATCAAGAAGGACGACACCTACGAAGCCCTGCGGGAAAAGGGTTACGACCGGCAAAAGGCCGCCGCCATCGCGAACGCGCAGGCCAATGACGCGATGTCGCCCTCCGAAAAAGGCGGCAAGGCGCCGCCCTATGAAGACTGGACGAAAGAAGAGCTGCTGGCGCGCGCCCGGGAGCTGGAGGTTTCCGGCCGTTCGGACATGAACAAGGACGAACTCATCGAAGCCCTCAGAAACTGAACCCTGTTCGGCCTCCGACAGGAACCTTAAGCGGCCGACAACGTTAAGAAAGTGCAGCTTTTGGCGAAGGTAAGACTTCAACAGAAAGAAGAGCGATGACCGACTTCAGCAAAGATCAAAAGGTCCAGTGGAACTGGGGCAACGGCACCGGCGAGGGCACCATCGTCGAGCGCTACACCAGCGATGTCACCAAGACCCTCAAGGGCAGCGAGGTGACACGCAATGCGACCGACGACAACCCGGCCTTTCTGATCGAACAGGAAGACGGGGACCAGGTCCTCAAATCCGCATCCGAGCTCAAGGCCAGGTGACGCGGGAAAAATCCAGAGTCAGCTCAAGGACCGGGCAGATGGGATTGATCTACTACCCCGACAGCCAACCGGGGATCAGGCGCTATAAACGCGGCCGTGGTTTCACCTACGTCGCGCCCGACGGCACGCGGATCGACCGGGGCCAGGAGCGCGCCCGCATCAAGGCTCTGGCCGTCCCGCCCGCCTACGAGGACGTCTGGATCTGCCCGCAGCCCAACGGCCACCTTCAGGCGACCGGCCGCGATGCCCGCCGGCGCAAACAGTACCGCTATCACCCGGACTGGTCGGCCGAGCGCGCGGAGCGCAAGTATGAGCAGCTCGCGAACTTCGGCCTTGCCCTGCCCCGCCTGCGCCGCTGGATCACCAGCCGTCTCGCGGGCGATATCGGCGATGCCGAGACCGCAATCGCGGCGGTCCTGGCGCTGATCGACCGCGCCTCGCTGCGCGTGGGGCACCCCGACTACACGGCGGAAAACGGTACCTACGGTGCGACCACCCTGCGCAACCGTCATGTCAATTTTGACGGCTCGACCATCCTTCTTGACTACAAGGCCAAGGGCGGCAAAGAGGTGCGCAAACGCGTCCAGGGCGCGCAGCTTCAGAGGGTGCTGCAGAGGTCAGGCGATCTTCCGGGACGTGAGCTGATTTCATGGCAGGACGATCAGGGCGCGCCACGCGCCGTCCGCTCGGAACAGATCCAGCAGGTTCTCTCAGATCTTTGCGGCGACGGGATCACCGCCAAGACCCTGCGGACCTGGAACGGTACTCACGCGGCCTTCCAGGTCGCCTGTCAGACAGATAAAATCACGATCGGCGCCTTGGCCGAGGCAGCCGCGATACGGCTGCACAACACGCCGACCATCGCACGCAACAGCTACATCCATCCCGACGTCATCACCCTGGCCGAGATGGACGACAGGGACCGCATCGAGCGGATCGGCAAGCTCAACCCGGACATCAACCCCCGGCATTACCGCCAGGGCGAAGCAGAGCTTTTGGCATTCCTGAGTTGATCCGGGTTACGGCCCGACGCATGACGGAGACTCTAAATCCGGTCTGAACCGCACAGTGAGACCGAACCCGCGAACACGATAAGCCAGCGGCGAATGCCCCGGGCCGGAGATGCCCCCGGGGGATACGTGAGAGAGCCCGACGATGTGTTTCGGCCTTGAACTGTCAACATCAGCAGGCCGACGGGACTGCTGCCGCCGGGCCGGCGGCGACGCTTCGGATCGCTCCCCGGAATGCATCCGACGGGGGCCTAGCTCGACAGGAAGACGGCGATCAGGGCCATCACCACAAGTGCGACAGATCCGATCAAAACATAGCGGACGTTGTGTCCGGTGACTCCCTGCCGGACTTCTTTCGGTTTATGTTGCTCTTCCACCAAAACATCTCCTCTTTGAAGCTGCGCGCGGACATGGCCGCTGAAGGGAAACGCAGCAACCCGGTAGAAAGTTCAATTTTTATAAGGTCGGAAGCACCACCCGAATCACGGCGCCGCCGCAACGGGTGCGAGACTGCGTTCGTCATGCTCGGCGGCAAAAACATGGGCGTAGAGATTGGCGATCCATTGCTTTCCGGCCTGGGTCATACGCAGGTAGCCCAGGGCATCACCGATGTAGGGCCGGACCGCCTTCCAGTAAAAGGCCGGGTAATCCTCCGCCAGGTCCGCCGGGGTTTTGTAGCCGAGTTTTTCCGCCATGCCGGTCTCGGCGAACTCGTGAAACAGGCAGTTGAGCTTGCGCATGTAGTGCGGGTCGGCGAGCTGGCCGATAAGATCGGCAGCCCTGACCAGACCCGGTTCGTCGTCGGTGCTGTCATGATCGCCATCCTCGGGCACGGGAAAGCGCGTCAGTTCGATAGCGCGGGTCAGGCGATCGACGTCCAGCCCGGAAATTCCGGAGAAGCGCTCTCGGACAAAAATCTTGCCCCGGTCGACGTGGTAGGGCGTCAGTGCGGCGTCGGAGGCCCCGCGCGGCAGGCGCTCGCGCTTTTGGTTTTCGTTGATCACGAAGAGCGGATCTTCATCGTTCAGGCAGATCCCCCTCACATAGCCGATGTCGTGACACAGCAGCGCTGCAAGGAAATGAAACCAGTCGTCCGGCGTGACACCGCCGCATCTGATTTTCTTGCCGCGCAGGATTTCCTGACCGACCAGGGTGACCATAGCCGTGTGTTCGATGTTGTGATAGAGCGCGTTGGTGTCGGCGATCCGCTCCAGGGCCGTGCGCGCAACGATGGTGAGCTGATCGAGCCGTTCCAGGTTATCCCTGCCGAAGTTGGCTTCAAAGCCTTGCTCCAACGTCCGGTTCAAGTTCTCGATGATGATCTCGGCGGAATTGAACATGCTTGATCCCTTACAGCTTCGAACAGGAAAGGCCTGATGTCGCGGCCAGGTCTCCTATCGATGGAGCAGAGTTTCCCGACATGCGTTGCCGGACGACTCGCTGAAGTGCCGATCTCTACAGAGCAAAATGCAGCACAGAATGCCGGCAACAGCACCTAACTAGATGTGATTCTGAGCGACGATGGCAATAGGTTCACCCAGGCGTAAGCCTCCGTTCCAAGTTTTCCCTGCTCATCATTTTTGCGCGACTTCGGCTCTCCCTAACGCCGAAAACTCTCATCGACCAGGTAAGCCGCACTCCACAAAACCGCCGTAACCAGGAACACGAGAAGGTAACCCGGGATCCGAATGCTCTGGGCCCGCCTGTCCAAGTCGCCGGTCCGGTCTGCACCTTCCGGTAAAATACCGCTGAAGCCGATGGCGCTGATACTGGCGCCAATTGCGGAAGACAGTGACCATGTACCGATCGCACCCAGCCTTTCAATCCAGCGGCGACCGTTCAAAGCGTCGAACTCCGGCTCGCGGATCCTGCTGATTTCAAACAGCGCATCTGAGACTACGGTGGCGCAACAGGCGATCGCCATGAAAAAGGCGGCCCTGAAGAACTCTGCGGGGCGCTCCACCAGCTTGCAAAGAAAGAACACCGGCGCGGCATAGATCGCTGCGGCGGTCAAAAACTCCGGCACAATGAGTTTCCACCAAGGTAGCGATAGGATCCCTGGAGGAGCGCTAGACGTATTGAACGTCACCCGGCGCACCGCCAGGAAAAACTCGCGGTGCCATTCAAATGCCAAGGCATCGAGGGGCACGGGCCATTGGTTAAACGCCATCAGGATGAGGGCGATCCATGCATAGAAAATTGCGCCCAGCACAACGAGGTTCTCAGCGGCACCGTATCGCGGCAGGTGTTTCCGCAACAAAGCGACCGGAACCAGGAAAACAGAGAAAAGCGCCGCAAGCACAACCGCGACCGAACCCAGGGCATGCAGAGCTGCATAAGGATCATCGGCCCTGATCTCCTTGAGAATAGCCATGAGCAAAAAGGAGCCCCACACCGGCACCAAAGCCCATAGCAAGAGCCAATCCCGCCAAAACCTCATGTTCATCTGCCGCCTCACGCGTCGTTGCTTTCGAGCAAGCGCGCTCGAAAGGACCGTTTTAATGGACTGAGTGCCGAGGCAACCTGCGGGGACTATGCGTTCGCAATGAGTGTATATTCAGGAATAATTGTGGCGCTCCGTTTTGCGGCGGAGCGCTTGGGTTGACGTCCTTCGGAGCGATCAGGACGCCGTCACGAGGACCTTTGGTTCAGGCCCTGCAACATCAGGATGAGAAAGCCCGCGCCGCCAGAAATCCGACGACCGCAACCATAGCCGTCAGAAGTGTTCCCCAGGCCATGTCGACCAGGCTCATGGTCAGCGGCCAGTCCTTGATGGTGGCGAGGTTGGTCATATCGTAGGTGCCGTAGGCCAGCAGCCCCAGGACCGCGCCGCGCAGGGCCGCGGCCTTCCAGGAGCCGTCGGCAAGCGCCGGTGCGACGGCAAAAAAGACGATCCCGCCCACGTAGAAGACATAGAAGCCGCCGGCGGCCAGGAAATTGACGTTATCGCGCAGCAGGCTGCCCATCTGCGACGCATAGAACTTGCGGGCGACCACACCGAGCCACAAGCCGTCCACGACCAGGAAGGTCGCGAGGGCCGCGAAGTAGGCCTTTAGGTAAATCAAATCTCTGCTCCTGGACTGCCGGATTGCTTAAAACGTAGCTGCATCTGACCGAGAGCACGAGGTCCAACAGCTTTGCGTGCGGAGAACGGACTTGCTCTCGAACAACATGAGATGGCCCGGGATCGGGGAAAGGCAAGCGCGGCTGCGCGGCCTCTTCAGTACCCGCTAAGCGAGTTTTTTTTCAGGGTGATGGAACGCTTTGAAGCCTTCGCCGTTATCCATTCAGTTATTCGGTGCAGCGTTATTGTACCGCATTCAAGGCGATGAAACGAAAAGGAAATTATCATGCATAAACGTTTGTTGATGGCGGTATCGGGTGCGGCTCTCATGGCTTCCGGGGCCGCCTGGGCGGACCAGACCAAGACCGAGTCCAAAGACATGATGGACAAGACAACCGAGGCTGTGGAGAGCGCCGCCGATGCCACGGCCGAGACTGCGAAGGATGCCGCCGACGCGACCACTGAGGCCGCGGAGAACGTGGCGGATGAGACCTCCGATGCCCTGCGCTTCGAATCCTTCAAGGACAAGCCCGAAGCCTTCAGCGGTGAGATCGCAGGCGGATACACTGCCGAAGAACTGATCGGGAAAAATCTTGTCGACGCAAAGGGCGAATCGGTCGGCGAAATCCATGATCTTCTGGTCGGCGCGAACAACAAAATCGAGCGCGCGCTCGTTGACGTCGGCGGCTTCATCGGGATCGGAGAGCACCGCGTCGCTCTGAACATCGAGGAACTCAAGCAGGGTGAAGATGACGTCTTCACCGCCGAGTTCACCAAGGAAGACCTCGAAGCCATGCCCGAGTACGAGCAGCAGGACAGCTTCTGGAACCAGATGACCCAGTAACCTCCAGTCACAATTCCTTAGACAGGGTGGCCGGCGCAACAAACCGGTCACCCTTTTTTCTTGACCTGATTCCCGACGAAAATCCCTGCCCGCCGCGTCGCTCGAGACGTGCAGCCGCTCGCAAGACACAGGCTCAGCCTCGACAAGCCAATTGATTTCCGGTACCAGCGACGCATGCTGACCTTTGCCGCCGCCGTCTTTTTTCTCCTGATCACGCCCGGACCCGGCGTCCTCTCGACGGCGGGGGTCGGCGCCGCCTTCGGACCCCAGCCGGGAGCGCGCTATATTCTCGGGCTCTTCATCGGGACCAACCTGGTGGCCCTGGCGGTGATTTCCGGCCTCGCGGCAATTGTGCTGGCCACCCCGCAGGTGCGGCTGGTCCTGCTGATCGCTTCGGGCTGTTACCTGATCTTTCTCGCCGCCCGCATTGCCTTTTCGGGCAGCAAAGTCGCCTTTATCGAGGCCCGGAAAGCGCCCGGGGTTTGGGGCGGCATCACGCTGCAGGCCATCAACCCCAAGGCCTATGCGGTCAACACGACGCTTTTCACCGGCTTCGCGTTCTGGCCGGAGAGTCTGGCCAGCGAAACCCTGATCAAGCTCCTGATGATCAATTCCATCTGGATCCCGATCCACTTCCTCTGGCTCGGCGCGGGCGTCTGGCTCCATCGGCTCGACCTGCCCGCGCGCGTCCAGTTTCGCATCAACCTGGCCATGGCGCTCTCGATGCTTGCCGTTGTCGCCCTGGCCGCACTGGCTCCAAAGTAAATTTTGTATGCGGTCCGGTTCTTCCGGGCCGGGATAAATGCAGCATGAACGCGCCTCCCGTCGCGCCTGCATCCCGTAGACACGTCCGATGGAACCATGGAACAGCGGAGGTCGACTTTGCGGAGAAACCGATCATCCGGGCGTTTCAGTCGGATGACCGCTTTGAATTGCCCGTCCCTTAATCCAGCTCTCTCGAGAAGAACGCCTCCGGACCATCGACTTCAACCAACCGTTTCTGTTCGATCTGCCAGAATCTTGTACCGACAGTCCGTACAAAGGTCCGGTCATGGCTCACCAATAGCGCGGTCGCATCGTGCTCCAACATCTCATATTCGAGTGCTTCTTGGCCTTCGATGTCCAGATGGTTCGTCGGTTCGTCCAAAACATAGAAATTTGGCTTTGCCAACCGTAGCAGCAGCATCGCCAGACGACTACGTTGCCCTCCTGAAAGGATAGATATCGCACGGTCTTGAACGTTGATGCCGACGCCTGCGCCAGCCAGCAGGGCTCGAGCGCTGCGGTCTCCAACCTCAGAGCTGCCGGTGACCGCGTCCATGGGCGAAGAAAACCCATCGAGCTGTGAAAGAGTCTGATCCGAAACGCCGGGCACGACCGATGGTGCAACCCGGATGCCGGATCGACCTCCTCGCAGGGCGTTGATCACCCGGGTCAAAAACAGGGTTTTGCCGCTGCCATTTGACCCAAGCACAACGACTCGGTCGCCCCGATTGATCCAGAGCGGCCCGACGCGGAACAAGCTTTGTCCGTCTGGGATGGTGATTTCTGATTCCTCGATTGTTACAAGCGCCTTGGCGTGCGTCCCCGAGTTGGCCAGGCGGATTTTCCCTGCGGAGCGCTCGGTAAACGCCGGACGCGCGGACTCTTCGATCTTCTCCGCACGGACCTTCAACTGCCTGGTTTTGCTCAAGAGGAGGTCCGAACCTGAATTGAAGCCGATATTCTTGAGCTTCGCCGCTTGCCTCCGGAGCTGGTTAGCTTTGGCGATCTCGTTCTCAAATTGACGTGCGGCGGCAACATCCATTTCATCTAACGCGTTGCGGGCCTCGCTATAGGCTAAGGCAAACGAGTGCGACTGCTCGGCCCGCAGGAAGAATGTCCGGTTTGTCACCGCATCAAGAAACGAGCGGTCATGGCTGGCAACCAGAAAGGGCGTGCCGCGCGCAACAGTGTTAAGCCAGTGTTGCAGGATGCCAATGCGGTTGAGGTCCAAATGGTTGGTCGGCTCGTCCATCAGGAGTACATCGGGTTCGGTCACCCAAACCCGCGCGAGCAGCGCAATGCGTTGCCAACCGCCGGACAACGCGCCAAGCAATCGCTGCCGTAGTTCAGGGGGAACCTGTAGATGGTCGAGTGCGACATCAGCGCGCCAACTTTCATGCTCGACCTGATCATTGTCGAGCGCTGAAAGCACAGCGTCGTACATGGACACAGCCAGCAGCGCCTCGGGCACGTCCTGAGACACGCGCCCGACCCGCAGTCCGCGTGCGGTCGTGATTTCACCGTGGGTCGTATCGGCCTCTCCGGAGATTGCGCGAAGCAAGGTGGACTTGCCGCGGCCATTGGCGGCCACCAGGCCGATCCTGTCACCTTTGCCGATTGTCAGATTGAGATTTGAGAACAGGGGTGCTGAGAGGGTTACGCCAAGATTGCGCAGGTTGATCAAGGTCATCTGTCACGTCTTTCGATCCAATATGCGCAGCCGCACAGGCTGCCATCAGGGCAGATCGTCGTGACGTGAATGTCCTTCGATCAGCCCTACAAACGAATTTGCAGGGCTAAGACAGGGCCACGTGTTCGATATCGTTCAATATACATCCGACCCTCCCTTGGTTCGATTAGACACATGAAACTTAATGCCCGAGCGGAGATGGGTCAACTGGGCTGCATTTATTGTGCGCAGTGCGAGAAGCATTTCGAGCCCCTGAATCACCGATTGGACACTATAACATGTGAACCCGCTCTACATCATATAGTTAGAGCAGATTCACCGGTACGACGGATCGCCGAAGGCGATTCCTTCTAAACCGGATCTTCGGCTTCTGAATGACGACAGGGATTTCCTCCTTCAATAGAAATCAGCCTCTCGATGGTCTATGGTAACACAGTCAATTGATGTAGTATGCTGATGCAGGCAATTGGCGTTCGGGGCTCAGGTCCGGGGCTTTTCATTGACCGACACCCCCTTCCTGGAGGAGTTCAACATGCATAAAAATAAAATACTAACGCTTTGCTGCGCCGCCGCGGTATCAGCCTACAGTTCCGCCGCGCTGGCTGCAGATGTCGTTATCGGTGTTCCCAACTGGCCGTCCGTTCAGGCGACGGCGCATGTCCTCAAGGTCGCCCTCGAGGATAAACTTGGTCTTGAGGTCGAGCTTCAGGATGGCTCTAACACGGCGGTCTTCAGAGCAATGGATGCCGGTTCGGTCCATGTGCATCCGGAGGCCTGGTTGCCCAACCTGAACCATCTCAAGCGCCAATTCGTCGACGGCAAGAAATCGATCAAAATGAACCCCAGCGGTGCAATCGGCACCCAGGCGATGTGCGTCACGCAGGGCACTGCCGAGCGCACCGGAATCGCCGAGCTCAAGGAGCTGACAAATCCGGAGATGGCCAAGAATTTCGACACCGACGGTGACGGAAAAGGCGAGATCTGGATCGGCGCGAATGGCTGGGGCTCGACGCCCATCGAGCAAATACGCGCCCGCTCTTACGGCTACGACCAGACCATGACCCTCAAGGTCATGGAAGAGACCGCGGCCCTGAGCGAAGTCGACGCGGCCGTCAAAGCGGACAAGAACATCGTCTTCTTCTGCTACACGCCGCATCACATGTTCGCCGCCCATGAGCTGGTCGTGCTCAAGGAGCCGGCCTATGACGCGACGAAGTGGGTGATCGTTCCGCCCTCCCCCACGCCCGGCTGGTTGGAAAAATCGAGCGCGGCGGTCGCCTGGGACAACGCGACCTTGAACATCAGCTACGCCGTTTCACTGGAATCCGCTCAACCCAAAGCCGCAGCGGCCCTGTCCAAGGTGTCGCTCGACACCGATACCCTGACGGCAATGACCTACGCCCTGGCCGTCGAGAAACAGGACCCTGCCGAATTCGCGGCCAAGTGGGTCGAGGAAAACCAGTCGGCCGTAGACAGCTGGTTCGAATAGCTGTCCAAACTGTAAGCGGTCGGAAGGGAAAACCGGGCATCGCACTTGAACTGCGCCATGCCCGGTGCCCCTTCATTCCAGACATCTTTGCGTGATCAAAAGAACCTGTGAGCGATGGCCCGGATGAATGACGGCCTGCTGCCAGCCGAGATACTTGACCGCCTTAAAGCACAACACGCCGAACCACACCGGCACTATCACACCTGGACGCACATCGAGGCACTGCTGGCATGGCTGGGAAAGACCATTGGGCAGATCCATGACCCGCCTGCCGTAGAACTTGCTATCCTTTTTCACGATGCGATCTATGACCCGCGTGCAAAGGACAACGAAGCGCGATCTGCCGCGCTCCTGCTGTCCGAGCTCGCGGGCATCCTTCCCGACTCCAGCCTTGAAAGGGCGGAAACCCTTATTCTCGCGACAGCCGGACATCGGCTGCCAAGTACAGAGGATCACATTCTGGTTTCCGACTGCGCCTTCTTTCTCGACATGGACCTGTCTATCATCGGCACGGACGCCGCGACCTTCGAAAGCTACGAAGCGGCCATTCGAAGGGAGTATGCCTTTGTTCCGTCCGACGATTACCGGACAGGGCGCAGTGCAATCCTTCGGGATTTTCTGGAGCGGGACCGGCTTTATTTCACCGAGTATTTCCACAATCGTCTTGACCGGCAGGCCCGGCTAAACCTCGCCCGCAGCATCGCACGCCTGAAACAGACCTGAGGTAAGCGGATGGCTGAAACCAGTTTGCCTGCGTAGTTCCCAAACCTCTTAGATCCGCAGTTGCCAAGGCTTGACCCTAGGCCATAGACTTTTTTTACACCCGGGCCTGACGCAGCAACGACGCACCACGCTCGCCAATCGGACTGAAAGCACGCCGTCTATGACAACAACAGATCCAGCCAGCCGCGGCACAATGATGGCGGTCGTGACAACCGGGAACGGCGGCTATGACAAGCTCGACTACCGCGCGGTCCCGATCCCGGTTCCGGAACCTCACGAGGTCCTGCTCAGAGTGCTTGCAGCGGGCGTCAACAACACCGAAATCAACACGCGGCTCGGGTGGTACTCCTCAAGCGTGACCGAGAGTACGGATTCGACGGCCGATCGCCAGTCCGGCGCGGCGGAGCAAAAGAGCGACGGGGGCTGGAACGGGGCGACACCCTTTCCACTCATTCAGGGCACGGATTGCTGCGGCCGCGTGCTGTCGGCAGGCGCCAACGCCGATGGCAACCTGGTGGGCAAGCGGGTCCTGGTCCGGGCCTGCATGCGCCCCAAGGGCGATGACAGCTACGAGAACGTCTGGATGGCCTCCGACTTTGACGGTGCCTTTGCAGAGTATGTGAAAGTCCCGGCCAGCGAGGTCTTTCCCGTCGACTGCGACTGGTCGGACGAGGAATTGGCCACGATCCCCTGCGCCTACGGCACCGCGGAAAACATGCTGCATCGGGCGCACGTGGGCTCAGGTGACCGGGTTCTGGTGGCCGGTGCATCGGGCGGTGTGGGCTCGGCAGCAGTCCAGCTTGCCAGGCGCCGCGGCGCGCAGGTCACCGCGCTGACGAGCAAAGCCAAGATGGACCAGCTGCGCGAGCTCGGCGCCGATAGCATCCTGGACCGGAACTGCGACCTGCTCGCCCTGCTGGGCGAAAATGCATTCGATGTGGTCGTCGACAACGTGGCCGGGCCGGACTTCCCCGACATGCTCAAACTCTTGAGACCCGGCGGCCGCTATGTCTCTTCCGGCGCCATCGCGGGCCCGCTTGTCAGCCTCGACATGCGTGACATGTACTTAAAGGATATCACCCTGATCGGCAGCACGGCCTGGGACGCGCCGGTCTTCCCAAATCTGATTTCCTACATCGAACGCGGGGAAATCCGGCCCCTGCTCTCGAAGGTCTTCCCGCTCTCGGAAATCGCAATCGCCCAACAGGAATTCATGACGAAGACTCACTTCGGCAACTTCGTTCTCGTGCCGCCGTCCGGCGAGGAATAGCGCTGGGCCTCAAGAATTTTCAGCTTTGAAATCTCGGAGACAGAGATGGAACTTTCGCACCTCATCGCATTCAACCTCGCGCTTTTCGCGGCGATCGCCAGCCCCGGCCCGGCTTTGCTGGTGGCCATCAAAACGACACTCAGCGCCGGGCGGCAATCGGGCGTCGCAGTCGGTCTTGGACTTGGCCTGGTCGCGTCGCTTTGGACCCTGGCGGCCCTGCTGGGTCTGGAAGCCGTCTTTCTGCTCTTTCCCTGGGCCTACGCGCTGGTGAAGTTCCTTGGCGCAGGCTATCTGATCTACGTGGCCTACAGTATGTGGACCGGCGCACGCAATCCGATCGGGAATGAGACCAAACCCGCGGCGCACGCGTTCCGTCAGGGCCTGCTGATCAACCTTTTGAACCCGAAATCCGTCCTCTTCTCCGCCGCGGTGCTGGTGGTGATCTTCCCGGCAGGCCTGACCACGACGGAGAACCTCCTGATTGTCGCCAACCACTTTTTGATTGAAGCCGCCTTCTACACGGCGCTGGCCTTCGCCATGAGCCGCCCCGCGGTCAGCACAGGCTACATGCGGGCCAGGCTCTACATCGACCGTTTCGCGGCAGGTGTTCTCGGACTCCTGGGACTCCGCCTCCTGATAAGCCGCTGACGCGAGGCGCCCTACTCGATCTCGACGTCGGTGCGTACCTGAAAGCGCTCCGGATCAAAGGTCGCAATGGAGATTTCCATCAGCGTCCCGTCACGCTGATAAAGCTGTGCCTCGATCTGCAGGACGGGTGCGCCTTCGGCCAGTCCCATGATCCCGGCCTCCTCCGCCGGGCAGGCAATGGCGCGCGTCGCCTGGCTGACCCGGCCGACGGAGACGTCGAAGCTCTCCTCGATGGCGCGAAACACCGATGTGTCGGTCGTCTTCAGCAGCGGCTCGATGCCGGCATAGCGGGCGGGCACATAAACGAGATTGACGCTGAAGGGCTTCGCTGCCCCGGCCAGAGTCCGCACGCCGTGCACCTCGAGCCAATGACCGGTCTCGCTTCGGTGCCCTTTTAGCTGCTCGACATCCTCCGTCTTCACGGTCCGCGTCCCCTTGATCGTCAACTTGGTGTCGCGGCCCAGGCTGAGCAGCTCGTTGATGCCGGTCGTTGCCATGTTGAAACGCTGCTTCGGCGTGTCGGAGATGATTTCCGTGCCAGCGCGCTTGCGCCTTTGCAGCACGCCGGAGGCTTCCAGCTCGGAGAAGGCAAGGCGCAGCGTCGAGCGGCTGATACCGAGCTCGGCGGCGTATTCAGCTTCCGGCGGAAGACGGTCGCCGACCTTCAAAGCGCCGGACTTGATCTGCTCCAGAATCTGATCGCAGACCTGACTGTAAAGACTGCTCATTGCAACGTTCCCGGCAACCACAAAGCAAGTTGGGGGAAGATAGCAAGAAGGAGCGCGAAGGCGAGCAGTATTGCAAAGAAAGGCAGCGCGGCGCGCGCGATCCTGCCGATGTTCTCGCCGGTTTGGGACTGAATGACGAAAAGATTGAAGCCGATGGGCGGCGTGATCTGACTGATTTCAACGGCGACCACCACGAAGATGCCGAACCACACGGGATCGTATCCGGCGCCCGTGACCAGTGGCAGGGTGATCGGCAGGGTCATGACAATGATCGAGGTGCCGTCCAGGAACATGCCCAGCAGCGCGTAGAATGCGAGCAGCACCGCAATCAAAGCAAAGGGCGAGAGGCCGATTGCCGCGATCTGCCCCGCGATGGCCTTAGGGATGCCGAGAAAACCGAAGGCTGAATTCAGCAGCGCCGCCCCGATGATGATCAGCCCGATCATGGCGGAGGTCCGCACGGCGCGGCGCCCCGCGCGGATCATCGCGGCCATCGAAAAGCGGCCCATGGCAATGGAAATGACAACAGCCCCCAGGACTCCGATGGCGGCCAGTTCGCTGACGCTTGCCAGGCCGAGATAGAGCGATCCCATCACCGCGGCAATCAGCGCGGCAACGGGTCCGATATCGCGAAGGCCGTGCAGGCGCTCGGACCAGCTCGTGCGCTCCAGCTTCGGCTGGCTTCCGCTGACCACCTGATGCGCGGCAATATAGGCCATGTAGAGAAGCGCCAGGGCGAGACCGGGAATAACCCCGGCGATAAAGAGCTCCAGGATCGACTGCTCGGCGACGACGCCGTAGATGATCATGATGATCGAGGGCGGGATCAGAAATCCCAGCGTCCCCGCACCGGCCAGCGAACCCATCGCCAACTGCCGGTCGTAGCCCCGCGCCTGAAGTTCCGGCAGGCTGACCTTACCGACGATGGCTGTGGTCGCCGCGGACGAGCCGGAGACCGCCGCGAAGAGGGTCGAGCCCACGACATTGACGTGCAGCAAGCCGCCCGGCAGGCGCCCGAGCCAGGGTGACAAACCGGAAAAGAGCGAGCGCCCCAGCCCTGCCGCCAGGAGGACTTCGCTCATCAGGATGAAGAGGGGCAGCGACAGCAAGGGAGTCGGGATCATGGAGCCCCAGATCACCCCGCTGGAGAAGATATCCATCGGGATGTTGGGCTTGAAGATCGACAGCAGGCTGTAACCAATGGCGAAGAGCGACAATCCGATCCAGACCGACCCCGCCAGCAGCGCAACGAAGAGCAGGACTGTCACGACGGCGATTTCAAACATCGGCGGTTTCCGCATCGGCGTCCCGCCACTCGCAGGGGCGTCCGGTCATCCGCCGAAATAAACGCGCGGCCAGGTCGAGCCAGAGCTGCCCCATGCCCCAAAGCACAATGGCCTGCGGAATCCAAAGCGGCGTTTTGGTCACGCTGGTGGCCAGAATATTGCGCTCGAACGAGGTGAAGGTCTTGGTCCAGACGGCGGAGACAATCAACGCAACGATGAAGAGGGCGGCAAAATTCGCTGCGACGTCAAGGGACCTGCGCGCTGTCGGCGGCAAGGCTTCGGGCAGCAGCGATATGCGAACATGGACCCCGGTGCGGATGGCGGGACCGGCGGCAAGCGCGAAAATCGACGCCATCGCATACTGGCTGAATTCCCAGGTGAAGGAAAAGCTCTGCGCCTGCGCGCGGGCCACGACCTCGGTGAGCATCAAGGCGCAGTAGCCAAAGATCAAAATCACCGCAATCGTCTCGGCAAGGCGCGATAGGCGATCGACGGTTTTAAGAATTCTGTCCATGTCCCGCGAAGCCGCCGGGGGGTGCCCCCGGCGGTATCAGCTCACTTCCCGACCTTGGCGGCGTAGGCTTCGACAACGGATTTTGCCTCCGGAACTTTGGCGAAGAAGTCCGCCCACATGGCTTTGCCTGCATCTGCCATCTTGGCTTTGAGGCTATCATCCGCCTTGGAGACGGTCATGCCGTTTTCGACCAAAACCGCTGTCTTGGCTTCGTCTTCGGCGGCGGATGCAGCCCAAAAGTCCGCCTCCATCTTGTCGGCCAGACCCTCGATGACGGTCCGTTCCTCGTCGCTCAGCGCGTTCCAGGCATCCAGGTTCACCGTCACCGCATCGGGCGACATGGACCAGTTCAGGGGATTGAAGTGGCTCGTGAACTGATAGAGCTTGGAATTGGCGCCGGTCGAGGTCGAGGTCGCCGCGCCGTCAACGGTTCCGGCGGCCACCGCGGCGGCCAGTTCACCGAAGGGCAGTTCGACCGGAGCCGCCCCCAGGCGGTTCAGGAACTCGAAGGAGGTAGCGTTGAAGGCGCGGATGCGCTGGCCGTTCATGTCGTCCGCGCTGACGACCGCTTCCTTCGTATAAACGCCCGGCGACGGCCAGGGCACGTAGTAGAGGACCTTCTGATTGTGCGCGGCGAAGATCTCATCGTATTTCGGCCCGGCAACCTCCAACCAGGTTTTCATCTCCTCCTGCCCCTGGATCAGGTACGGCAGGGTATCGACCCCGAGAAAGGGTGCTTCACCGGCCTGCAGGAACAGCAGCATGTCCGCCATCTGAATGATGCCGTTCTCCACGGACGAGAGCTTCTCCGTAATCTTGACGCCGATCTCGCCGGAGAGATGCACGGTGATATCGACAGATCCATTGGTGCCTTCGCGCACGGCATCCGCAAAGGCAATCGCGCTTTGGGCATGAAAGTTGTTGGCGCCCCAGGCGGTGCTGAGATCCCACTTGGTTTCGGCCGCGGCCCCGCTTGCACTGATGACAAGGGCGGTTCCGGCCGCCAAAACTGAATTTATGAATTTCATTTTCTCTTCTCCCTTTCCTTTATTTCTTTTTGATAAAGCCTCTCGGCCGCCTCTTGTGAGATCAGCCCTTCTGAAAGATCCCGCGCGACCGCGTCCCTGTCGCGCTTCGCGGGCTCGCCGAACCCGCCACCGCCCGGCGTTTGCAGAATGAGCCGCGCGCCTGCGGGGATTCGATAAATGCCTTTGTCAGTGATCTGCGTACCATCGGTAATCTTCACTTGCCCCTTGGCACCGCTCAGACCGCCCTGCCGCCCGGCCGGACCCGTGGTCAGACGTTCGAAGGCCGCCGCCGAGAGTGAGAGATCTTCGCCCAGGCGCGATCCGATTTCGATGCGCTGCGCCAACCCGCCGCGCTGTTTTCCCGCCCCCCCTGTGTCGGGGGCAAATTCCTTTGAATGATAGATCACCGGCGCGGCTACCTCGGCGGCCTCGACCGGCACCGCGCCGACGCCGGAGGGAAAGGCGGTGGTGGAGAGCCCGTCCGAATGGGGACGCGCGCCCATGCCGCCGAGGGCGACATTCAAGGAGGTGAACGCCGTCTTCCCGGCCCCCGAAAGCGCAATCGTCCAGAGCGCGCCGGAGCTTTCCGCCAGGACTTCGCCGGGCAGCGCCTGTTCGAGACAGCCGAGCATCAGGTCCGGCAAGGCCTGCCCGATGACATGGCGGGCGGTGACCGGGCTGGGGCGTTCAGCGCTCACGACCAATCCGGGGGGCGCGGAGACCGAAATGGCGTCCAGGGAAGCCTGATTGTTGGGAATCTCCGGCGCCAGCAGCGCCTTGATGCCGAAGCTGGCGTAGGCCACCGAGTAGTTCAGCGGACAATTGATCCCGCGATCCGCGACCGGTGACGACCCGGCGAGATCGACATCGATGCGCCCGTCACCAATGGTCATTTTTGCCCGCAGCTCAATCGCTGCATCATATCCATCGAGCGTCAGACGGTTTTCATAAACGCCCCGAGGCGCGCGCGACAATGCCGCTTTGGTGCCCTGGGCAGAGCTTTCGAAAATAAAGCGGGTCATGCCGGAGAGATCTTCAAGGTCGTATTCCCTCATCAGATCGGTCAGGCGCGACACACCGGTGTCATTGGAGGTCAGAAGCGACAGGATATCTCCGCGCGCTTCATGCGGAACGCGGGAGTTCGCCGTCACGATATTCAGAAGATCCTCGTTGAGCGCGCCGCCCTTACGCAGGCGCATAACCGGAATGGTCACGCCTTCCTCAAAGACAGAACGCCCCTCCGCCGACCACCCGCGGCCGCCGACATCGACGATATGGCTTGTAGAGGCGAGGTAGCCCACGATCTCGCCGTTTACAAAAGCCGGCGTGACGACCACAAAATCGAAAACATGCCCGGCCCCGATCCAGGGGTCGTTCGTCACCAGCGCATCGCCGGGCGAGAGCGTCTCCGCCGGGACGAACGCCAGCATCGCGCGCACCGACGCGGCCATGGTGTTCACGTGACCGGGCGTGCCCGTGACGGCTTGGGCCAGCATGTCGCCCCGGGCGTTGAAGACGCCCGCCGAGAGATCGCCGGCCTCGCGCACAATCGCGCCGAAGGCCGCGCGCATCAGCGCGTTGGCCTGCTCTTCGCAAACCGAGATCAAGCGGTTCCAGAGGACGTTCCGGGCGATGATGTCTTGTGCGTTTGTCATCGCCGTCATCCTCCCGCCCGCTCCATGATCAGATGCCCCTGACCCACGCGGCGCACCGACCATCCGGGCCGCACGAGCGTTGTCGTTTGCGCCTCCGAAACGACCGCAGGCCCCCGGCTCGCATGACCGTTGATCGCGGCCCGTTCGATTACCCGGTAAGTCAGCGCTCGCCGCGCGTTGAGATCGTAAATATCGCGTTGGCTTGGCTGGCTGTCTTCCGTCACCGCCCCGGGGACGTCGCTTGGCCCCGTCGCCTTACGTTCCCGCGCGCCGACACTGACCGAGACCAGTTCAATGGAAATGTTTTCCAGCGTAAAGCCGACCAGCGCCAGGTAGCGCTCCTCAAACCGGGCGGCGAGGTTCTTGAAGCCCTCTTCGAATCTCTCCGGGTCCGGCAGGCTCAAAGGGATCTCAAGCCCCTGCCCGCTGTAACGAAGTTCCAGCTTGATCGAAGACTCGATCTCGTCGGGCGGCACCGCCTCGGCCACGATGTCCCGCACATACGCAAGCGTCTCCTCGACCCGCGTCCGCAAGAGCTGCGCATTGATCTCTTCCAGAGGCTCAACCTCGGAAATGGCGCTCTCAAACGCGACCGGTGATCGCAAGAATCCCACTGCCGAACCCACGCCCGCGTTTTGCGGCACAATGATCCGCTTAATGCCCAACTTGTCCGCGATCCGGGCGCCGTGCAGGCCGCCTCCGCCGCCCGAAACGAGCAGATCGAAGCTCGAAACATCCAGCCCAAGTTCGACCCCGTGGACCCGCGCGGCATTGGCCATGGTCTCGTCAGCGAGCTCGATGATGCCCGCCGCCGCAGGTTCCACCGCGTCCATGCCCAACGGGTTCTGAATCTGCCGTGCGATCGCGTCAGGGGCCCTTTCGGGCGCCAACGCGATAATACCCCCGGCAAAACCATCCGAAGCGATATTTCCCACGGTCACGTGCGCGTCGGTGATGGTCGCATCCTCACCACCACGATTGTAGGCGGCCGGCCCCGGCTCGGAACTCGCGCTTTTCGGTCCGACTTTCAGCCGCCCCAGAGTATCGATGTTGGCAATCGATCCGCCGCCCGCGCCGATCTCGACCAGCTCGACGGTGGGCACCCTGACCGGCAGGCCGCTGCCTTTGACATCGCGCCAGGCCCGCGCAACCTCGAAGCGGCGGCTGGTCTGCGGCTGACCCTTTTCGATGAAGCAGATCTTGGCGGTGGTGCCGCCGATGTCCAGCGACAGGGTCTTGTCGGAGCCGACTTCGCGGGCAACGTGCGCCGCCAGGGCCACGCCGCCCGCGGGCCCGCCCTCGACCAGCCTGATGGGAAAGCGCGTCGCCTGATCCAGGGTCGTCAAAGCGCCATCGGACAGCATCATCAGAAAGGACCCGTCGAAGCCCCGGTCCTGAAGCTGCGACAAGAGCCGCCCGAGATAGCGTGACATCAAGGGACGGACATAGGCATTGGCGCAGACCGTGGAAAAGCGTTCGTACTCGCGGATCTCCCCGGCAACCTCGGAACTCAGGCAAAGGGTGACGTCATTGCCCAGCTGCGTCCTGAGCCGTTCGGCGACAAAGACCTCATGGGCCGGATTTTTATAAGAATGCAGGAACCCGATGGCGACCGCTTCGACCTCCTGCGCGCGCAACCGCGCGGCCAGGCTGTCGATATCCTGTTCCGTCGGCGCAATGGAAACCGAGCCATCGGCCAAAATCCGTTCCGCAAGCCCCAGGCGCAGAGGCCGGGGCACCAGCGGTTCCGGCATCTCGATGTCGAGGGCATACTGCTCAAAACGCTTTTCGGTCCGCATCCCCAGCACATCGCGAAAGCCCGCCGTGGTCACCAGGGCGGTCTTGGCACCCCGGCGCTCGATCAGGGCGTTGGTGGCCAAGGTCGTGCCATGCACGACGCCGGTGATTTCTGCGTGGGTCTTGGAGAGGCTGTGTAGAAGACGGTCAACACCGTCCAGCGCGGCAACTTCCGGTGCCTGCGCGGAGGTCAGCACCTTGACGGACGTCAGGCCCTCCGGGGTCTCGGCAACCACATCCGTGAAGGTCCCGCCGATATCGATCGCAAGTCGCAGCATTCCATAAAAGTACGTACTTTATAGTATTGTGTCAACAATACCCCTGGGAACCGCTCTTCAGACCTCTTCCGAAGCCAGGAACTTCCGGAGTGCGCTCAAGGCCCGGTCCGGCTCTTCTTCGGGGATGAAATGGCCGCAGGGCATGGGCGCGAAGCTGCAACCGGGCGCCCAGGCTTCCCAGATGCTTCGGATATCGAAGTTCTTTCCCACGACGCCCTGATCGCCCCACATCACCAAGGTCGGGCAGGCAATGGTCCGGCCCGCTGCCCGGTCCGCGCGGTCATGCCCGATATCCTGGAAGAGGCCCGCGCGAAAGCACTCGCACATGGCGACGATGGCTTCCTCGCTGGTGCTGGCGGCGATATAGGCTTCGAAAGCCTCCGGATCGTAAGGCGCCGCCTGCCCGGGTAAGCCGGTCAGAATTTGCCCCATAAACATCGCCGGGTTGCCCCGGATCAGGCTTTCCGGAATCGGACCCGGCTGGGTCAGAAAGAAGAAATAGTAGTAGTCCTGCGCGATCTTCGCCGTTGTTCGTTCGTAGAAGTTCAGCGCCGGCACGATGTCCATAACGGCAAGGCGTTCGATCTGCTCCGGATGATCCAGCGCCATACGCCGCGCGACCCTCGCGCCCCGGTCGTGTCCCACCAGCCGGAAGCTCTCAAAGCCCAGAGCTTCCATCACCTCTATCTGCTCCTGAGCGTAGGTTCGCTTGGCGTAGGCAAGATGTCCGGGCGAAAGACCCGGCTTGTGACTCTCCCCGCGCCCGCGCAGGTCCGTGAGCACGACCGAGTAGTCTTCGGCGAGCCGCGGGGCAATCCCGTGCCAGCAGAGATGGGTCTGGGGATCGCCATGCAGCATCAGCAGCGGCGGCCCCTCCCCGCCGACAAGCGCAAGGATTTCACCCTCCGTGGTCTGGACCCGTTGGCGCTTGAAACCAGGGAGCAGACGTTTATCGAGATCTTCAAAGAGTTTCACCGAGCCACCTCCGATATTCCTTCAGCGCCTTTTCATTGCGCCGGTAATAAGACCACTTGCCGATGCGCTGCACGCTCAGGAAGCCGGCGCGCTTCAGCAGTTCCAGGTGACGGCTGACCGTCGGCTGGCTCATGCCCAGCCTGGCGGTGATCAGGGTCACACAGACGCCGATCCGGACCGGATCGCCCGTCGTCTGCTCGCTGAAGTGCGCTCCGGGCGTTTTCAGCCACTGCAGAATTTGCATGCGCACGGCGCTCGCCAGGGCCTTGGCCTGCTCTTCGCGGTATTCCGGCAAATTCAATGAATCCATAGATAGCTATTTAACGATGTGACTAACGACTGTCAATGCCTGGCTGTGGATCATCTCTCGTTCCGTTTATAATTACCTTTTACAATGCTGATCACCTAAATCATATTATGAAAATGATCAGCATCAGGATCGAGTCAGGACTTTCAGAAAGAGCGGCGGTGTTATGAGCAAAAGTCACACGGACCGGCCAAGCGGTGCAGTTCTTGTCGCCGGAGGTGCGGGCGCCATCGGCTCGGCCATCGTCTCCCGGCTAGAGGAGAACGGCAGAGAGGTGATTGTCCTGGATCAGAAGGCGCCTGCCCGCGCAAGCACCGCCTTTCAGGAGGCCGATATCACCTGTGAAGCCTCGGTCACGGCCGCGCTCACTTCGATTGTCGAGCGCTTCGGCGTGCCGGACAGCCTGATCTCCGCCGCGGGCTATCTCTCGGATGGCCCCTTCCTGAAGATGACGTCCCGGGAGATTCAGGCGCACCTCAACGTCAATCTCTACGGCGCCTTCCATGTTGCCCGGCAGATGGCGGAACTCATGATGGGCCTGGGCGGCAAAATCCTCTTCATTTCCTCCATTCATGGACAGATCGGCGTCCCGAACCGTGGCGCCTATGCGATGTCGAAAGCGGCTCTGGGTGCCATGGCCCGCGCCATGGCGGTGGAGCTGGCCCCGCACAGGATCCGGGTCAATGTGCTGGCGCCGGGGGCAGTGAATGCGGGCATGGGCCCGGACCCGAAGGCGCGCGGTTACTGGCAGTCCGAAACACCGGCCATGCGCATTGCGGAGGCGGATGAGATCGCACGCTTCGCGGCCATGCTGACGTCTGACGACGCCAGCTTTCTGACCGGTCAGACCATTGCCCTCGACGGCGGCGCCAGCAATCTGCGTCCGCAAAGGCTCATTGACGTGGACTAAAAATCATAATATGAAATGGCACTTGAGATTACGAAACGGGTCGGCGGCAAGACTCTGCACGCAAAAAAAGACTCGGCACGATCTCACAGGGAGAGGCAATGAAACAGCAATCATCGAGCACGATCGTCAGCGAACTGGCTGCGCGGCTGCGCCGTGACATTGCGCTGGGTTTCCTCGCCCCGGGTGCGCGCCTGAACATAGAGGCATTGAAGCGCACGCAAAAGGTCTCTCACCCCTCTATCCGCGAGGCACTGGCTCTGCTCGCCGGCGAAGGCTACGTCTCTGCCGAGGGCAATAAGGGATACCGGGTTCTCGACTCCTCCCTCGAAGATCTGCAGGACACCACGCGGCTGCGGGCCGAGCTGGAATGCCTCGGCCTGACCTGGTCGATCGGCCAGAGCGACAAAGACTGGCGCGCCGCGGTTGTCGCTGCGCACTACGCTTTGAGCGAAGTCGAGTCGGAGATGCTCACGGACCCGGCCGCCTTTGCGATTGAATGGGACGAGCGCAACAAGCAGTTTCATCTCGCGCTGATCAGCCATTGCGGTTCGCCGCGGTTGATCGAGACGGTCTCGGCCTATTACGACCTGACCCGCCGTTACCGGCTGATGGCCTATTCCAAGACGCACTCCGATCACCGGAGCTGGCTGGAACGCAGCGCGTGCGAACATACGGCGCTGAAGGACCATGCCCTCTCGGGCGACGTGAAGGCGGGCTGCGCGCTCCTGCGCGAGCACACAAACAAAAGCACGGCCCAGGCGGACGCCGTCGTATTTCAGCTCTCCGGGGCGAACACCTGAAACAACATTCAAGCAAGATAATCCGACATTCAAAGGGAGGAAAAAATGGTGAAATTAACATGCTTTTTGGCGGGCACGGCGCTCGCCTTAACGACCGGAATTGCCAGCGCTCAAGAGCGCGTGACCTATAAGTCGGCCAAATCGACGTCCTCGTACTATCAGATGGGGGTGCAGATATCGGAGGCGATAAAAGACGGCACCGAGGGCGGCATCATCGTTACGGTTGAAGAGAGCCAGGGTTCGGTCCAAAACGTCATGGAGGTGCGCGCGCGTGGCGCAGACTATGTCTTTACCACACCGCCTGTGCTGGTCAGCCTCGCCCAGCAGGGCAAGGCGATGTTCAAAGACAAGAGCGACCCCGCCTTCGACAACATCCGGGCCCTCTTCCCCATCCCGTCGCTGACGATGCATTTCGTCATGTCCGACAACAGCGGGATCACTGATTTCGCGAGCATGGAAGGCAAGACGATCCTCCTGGGCAAAGGTTCCTTCGGTGCAAGAGAGGGCGAGAAATATCTCAAACTCTTTGGCCTGGAAGGAAAAGTCGAGTTGGCCGAAGTGGAACTCTCCAACGCCGTCGCGGCTCTGAAAAACGGCCAGATCGACGGCTTCGTGACGGCCGGGTCTTATCCCGCGCCAAACGTGATCGAAGCAGCGGCAACCACGGGCGTGAAAGTCATGTCGCTGAATGACGAGCAGATCGCGCAGACCAAACGGACCAAGCTGGTGATCCCGGCGGGCACCTATGCCGGGCAGGATGCCGACATCACGACGACGGCCCTGCCGGTGGCCGCCTTCACGACCACGGCCATGAGCGATGACGTGGCCTATGAACTCACCAAGACCTTCTGGGAGCAGCGCGCCAAAATGGGTGAGGCCGCGCCCTGGTGGAATGGCGTGAACGAAGGCCTGATGAGCAGTATCACGGGCAAGATCCATCCCGGTGCGATCCGCTACTACAAGGAAATCGGTTACAGCCTGACCGACACCCAGATGTAACTGCGTCCCGATGTCGGGCGATCGAGCCTGACACCCGGCAAGTGTGAAAGCCAGGGTCACTCCTGGCTTTCTTTCTTCTGGGCTTTCTCTTTCTGGACCTTCTCACTCCTGGTTCTCTCTTGGCGCCCTTGCAGCGATGCCGGGTCACCTGATGTGCAAATGGGGTTCCCTGTGCGTAGTATCGTTTTCGTCGCGGCCTTCGGGCTGGTTGCGTTTCACCTCGCCCTGATCTTTTCCGGGCTGGTACCGAATCTCGTCAGCCGTCCCCTGCATCTGGCGCTTGCCTTGCCCTGGATACTGCTGGTCGGTGCGCAGTCGCCCGTGATGCGGGTCAGCGGCATCGCCCTGACCATCTGCGGCATCGCGGCGTCGCTTTGGGTGGCCTGGTCCCACGACGTGCTCTCCGATCAATACGGCTTTCTGGAAGGGAACTTTCAGCTTCTTGTCGCCGCGACCCTGCTGATCGTCGTGTTCGAAGCCGCCCGCCGCGCAATCGGCTGGCCTCTGCCATTAGTGGCTTTCCTGACCTTGCTTTACGGCCTCTTCGGGCAACACATTCCGGGCGAGTTCGGGCATTCCGGTACGCCGCTTGCCAGCTTCCTCGGCACCCTGACCATCGCGGAGGGCGGCATCTGGGGCAGTCTGACCGGTGTCTCCGTGAACGTCGTGGCGATTTTCGTGATCTTCGGGGCCGTCCTCAATGCGGGCGAAGCCGGTCAGGGCTTCATGAACGTCGCTTCCGCCGCAGCCGGACGCCTCAAGGGCGGCGCGGCCAAGGTCTCGGTCCTGTCCTCCGCCTTTTTCGGCTCCATCTCCGGATCGGCATCGGCCAACGTCGCCTCGACCGGCGCGATCACCCTGCCCGCGATGACCCGGCTGGGTTACCCCAAGCGCCTGGCGGCCGCGGTCGAGGCCGTGGCGTCCTCCGGCGGGCAGATCATGCCGCCCCTGATGGGCGCCGGTGCCTTTGTCATGGTCGAGCTGACGGGCGTCTCCTATACCTCGATCATGGCGGCCGCGCTCCTGCCCGCCATCCTCTACTTTCTGGCGGTCTGGGTCGGCGTGAATGCCTACGCCGGGCGCGAAAAGCTCTCCGGTCTCAGCGCCGAGGACCAGCCGCCGCTGCGGATTGTCCTGATCACCTCGGCCTTCTTCGCGGTACCCTTCGCCCTGCTTCTCATCGGGATGTTCTGGATCGGCGTGACGCCGCAATACGCCGCGTCCCTGGCCATTCTCGCCAGCTTCCTGCTGCTCTTCTTCAACACCCGCGGCATCGGATCTTGGGCGGAAACCCGCGGCCGGATCGAGAACGCGCTGCTCAATGCCGCGCGGCAGGTTTCCATGATCGCGGCCATCATCATCTGCGCGTCCATCATCATCGGCGTGCTCTCAATCACCGGGCTCGGGGTCAAGATCACCTCCCTGATCCTCTCGGGCTCGGGCGGAATGCTCTGGCCCGCCCTTCTGCTGACCGCACTGGCCTGCCTCATCCTGGGCATGGAAGTCCCAACGACGGCGGCTTACGTCATCTGCGTCTCAGTCGCCGGTCCCGCCCTGATCCAGCTGGGGCTCGAACCGCTGCAGGCGCACCTCTTCGTCTTCTGGTTTGCCCTGCTCTCGACCATTACGCCGCCGGTCTGCGGCGCCGTGTTCATCGCCGCGGGCATGATCGGCGAAAACTGGCTGAAGGTCGCGCTGACCGCCATGACTCTTGGGTTCGGTCTTTACATCATCCCCTTGGCGATGATCGCGAACCCGGCTCTGATCGAGCTTCAGACCACGCCCTTGAGCGCGCTGCTCGCGGCGGTCCAGATCGGGCTCGGGCTGACCCTGATGTCCATTGCCCTGATCGGCGCAAGACCGGCAGCCCTGCGTCTCGCGCTTTTCGCGGCCGGAGCCGCCGTCATCTTTTTCCGCCTCTTTACCTGACTGCGCGAAAGGTGCGAAGCACGGGTTTGAGTCTACTTAAAACCCTGATGGCAATGCAACGTCGATCGAACCGGCCTAGGCCGGTTGTAGGTCAAGCGACCACTTGCCCGTATGGATATCGAAGGGCACCGATAGATGTTCGTGCACAAGCTGCCAGCCGTCCTCTTTGAGGCGATAGCACGAGGTGTGGCGCACCCACATGTCGGTCGATCCGCCAGACGTGAATGTGCCCTTGTATCGGTTGAGGCTGTAGGCAAAGGCGGTACCGCCATCGGCGGAGACAACCAAGTCTTTCAGTTCGATGCTCACCGGCCCGTCAAAGTTATCGAACCATTCCTGCATGCGCTGTCGCATAGCAGATGCATCCGTGTGACAGAGAGGATCGACTACGTCGAACATGAGCGCCGTGTTCGACACGGCTGACATCGTTCCGTCGCCATCTTTATCGCGAATGGCCTGGTAGCGATTATTGATAAGCTCTCGCACGGCTGTAGCTGGTTTGATGTCTTCGCTCTTCCATCGTCCGTGCCCGGCGGGCGGATCGCCAAAGAAAACCTCAAGGCTGAAGAGCAGGTCGTTGTGGAAGACAAATCGTTCTACGTTGTGAAATGCGTCTCCGGCGGTAGTCGGAAGTTCGTAGTGAACGAACGCAGTCTTGTCGTCCGTGACAATCTGCTTAAGCTTGTGACCCGTCAGTTGGTGATTACCGGGCCAGCATCGTTCCATGAAAGCATCGCTGTCGATCGCGTCGTCGTAGGGGCTGGTAAAGCGAAAATCGGGGTGCAACCGCTCCAGAAACCCGTTCGCGTCGTTCGCCCGATACGCATCGAAAATAGCCCGGACGAGTGTCTCGATCTTCAGCTGCTCAGCCACAGTGCCCTCTGCCAACCGATGCAATTTTGCAAGTAGTTGGAATATGACTTAACTACTGCAATAATGCAACTAGTTTGTGTTTGGAGGTGGTTTTGCCTGATCAACGTTCCGGATGCCCGATCAACTTGAGTGTCGAACTACTCGGCGATCGATGGAGTCTGGTCATTCTAAGAGATGTCATGTTTGGCGGTCGACGAACCTACGGCGCCCTCTTGACCCAATCAGACGAAGGTATCTCCACGAACCTGCTGGCGGATCGCTTAAAGAAGCTGGTCGCGGCGGGGATGCTCACCGCGTCCAGCGATCCGGATCATAGACAGAAGACCATCTATTTGCTCACCGAAAAGGCAATCACGCTGGTGCCGATCTTCGCACATCTCGGAGCTTGGGGGCGGCGCTGGCTTCCCGCCACGCCGCAATACTCTATTCGAGCCCAGCTCTTAGAGGAAGGCGGACCAGAAATGTGGGAGAGGTTTATGGACGATCTTCGTGTCGAGCATCTGGGAAAGAACTCGTTGCGGCCGGGGCCAACGGTCACAGAAGAGCTACAGGCAGCGTTCGACGCCATGGCCCGTTGACGAGTTAGTCGGCCTGACCGTCCCCTGCCCCCCAAATGCTTGCGTTCCGGAATGTGGGCACAAACCACCGCCTCTAAAAGCGTAAGTTCGCCGAACGTACGTTCAGTCCGCACTGTCGTTGTCAGCGGGACCGAGATCCTGCAGCGGCACATCTCTACGGCCTCAGCAACCAGGCATTTTCCGTACCCATGCATCGTTCCGCCAAGGGGCCCGCGATTTCCGCAGACGCAACCGGCTCACGATCGTAGATGCCTTCGTAAAGCCGGTCGATCGCTTCGGCGGGAACCGAGAAAGGCGGTCCTTCGGTTTGGCTCTGATCATAGTCGAAGGTGATAAGAAACTGCGGCGCGTTTCCGGAAAGCTTCGCAAGATGATGCGTGTAGGATGTCCGCATCTGCTCGGGCATCGCAACCAGCGCCGCCCGGTCGTAGATCGCATCGACCGGCCTCAGGAGCTCCTTGCTCAATTTGAAGAAATCGCCGGCGAAGAGCTCAATCGGCCCGGATCTGTAACGCCTCAGACCCCCGGTCCTGGAGACCTCCGCCTCAAGTCCGTTTTCAGCGAAAAAGGCTTCGACGGCCGTCTCGCTGAGTTCGATGCCGACAACGCGGCAACCCTGGGCGGCCAGCCATACGATGTCTTTGCTTTTGCCGCAGAGCGGAATGAAGACGCGGTCGCCCTCTTGGAGCGACAGGAGATGAAAGTGTTTTGAAAGTAGTGCGTTACCCTCGGCCTGATGAAACGCAATTTTGTTCTCTTGCCATCTCTGGTGCCAGAAATCCGGGTCCATTTTTTCCTCAAAGCTCTTGATTTCAGATGTTGTCTTCGGACAAGCTACTACTTCAAGTCAACTTGAGGTCAAGAGAGAAATTGATGAAATTCGAACTGGATATCGGCGAGGTCGCGAGACGCTCGGGCCTGCCCGCCTCGACACTGCGATACTATGAAGAAAAGGGCCTCATCCAATCGAGCGGCCGCAAGGGCCTGCGGCGCGCATTCGAACCCGAGGTGCTCGATCAACTCGCGCTGATTACCCTGGGGCGCCTCGCACAGTTCAGACTCGAGGAGCTGCCTGCGATGCTGCCCGGCAAAAGCACCGCCACACTCGACAGAACAAAGATCACCGCGAAAGCGGACGAGCTGGACCGGCGGATTGACGAACTCGCCGCGCTCAGCAAGATCCTGCGCCATGTTGCAAAATGCCGGGCCGAAACGCACTTCTCCTGCCCGCGCTTCAAGAAGCTGCTTCGCATCGCCTTCCGGCTCAGGGAAGACGACAAGAAACGGCATCCGGGCAAAGTGTCGAATGCGGCTTAGGTTGGGAACTCAAACTGTGGTCGTCAAGGCCGTCAAGGCATACGGGAGCTTAGGTTGGGAACTCATATTCTTTGACGGTCTTGACGACAAAATTATGTTTTCTGGCAAGGAGTTAGGAACGGAGCGATGCCGTAACATCGTGCTTAGCCAGAATTGGACTGACGACACGACGCTGCCCAGAACTCATAATCTTGCCGCCCCTCTGGGGTCGTATTTTAGCAGGCTTTAGGGGCGTCGAACCCTCTCACCGGGCCGACAGGCCCGCTTTCGAGGCCTCTCCTGCCTAAAGTCTGTTAAAATACGATCAAGGCCATCAAGGAATAGGAGTCCTCAACCTAGTCTAAGCATCCAGCTGTATCGTCCCCTCCGGACCCCACTTTCGAAAGGCCGCGGGCGTCACGCCATAACGGCGCGAGAACATGCGGGTCAGGTGCGGCTGATCACTGAAGCCGCAGACCACGGCGATTTCCTTTGCCGGGCGCTGTGTCTCCGCCAGCAGGCGGCGCGCGCGTTCCAGCCGGCGTTCGGTCAAATAGGCGTAGGGCGGCTGGCCGATGCTTTCAGAAAAATGACGGGAGAAGGTGGAGATACTCAAATTCAGTTCTTTGGCGATCTCACCCAGTTCCAAGTGGCGGTGCAGGTTCACCTCGATGAACTCCAGCGCGCGGCTCCGCTGCGCGGCGGAAAGCTGGCCACGCCCGGCATTGCTGCTGACTCTGATGTCCGCGTAGTTGCGCAGCAGATGAATAACCAGCTGTCGCCCCACGGCTTCAATATAGAGATCGCTGCCGTGGGTCGGGCTGATGGCCTCCGAGGCAATGGTGCCGACCGCGCCGGTCAGCACCGGGTCGTCCGTGCGCAGAACGTCGTTGAGCGAGACCTCCTCGATCCCGCGCCCGGTAAACTCCCTGGCGATATTGGAGACGAAGTCCTGTGTCAGATAAACGTGCGTGACCGTCACGTCCTCGGTCCAGTGCCAGTGAGAAAGCTGCGAGCGGGTCAGGAGCGAGACCGCGCCGGGACGGCAGAGGGTTTCGGACCAGCGCCCGCTGAAACGCCGGCGCATGGGCGTGACCCCGGTCTGGTAAGATACCAGCATATAGTCGCGCATCGCCGGTATCTCGACATCCTGTCCGTGATAGTCGTAGGCGCGCATGGAAAGACCTTTCCATCCCAGCCCGTCACTCTCGGCCAGCACCTCGCCCGGAACATATATCGGCAGGTCTTTGGGTGCGATCAGTTCGGACACGCTCTTCCTCCTTGAACTCGGCCACGCTGCCGATCCCCGGCACTCAGACTAACGCGCGAAAGCGAAATTTAACAATGAAACCCTGAATGCGAGCGCTGCCCTGCCCGGATCCTTCAAAGAAAATCCCGGAAGCTTCAAAAAAATGCCCGGTTCCTTCAAGCAACCGGCAGGCTTCCTTCAAGATCGAATGCACCGGCCCTTCTATCCTGCTCCCAGAAAAAAAACGTAAGGGAGGAAATCAATGACCAAGAAAAATGGCGGTGCAGTTGAAGAGGGCGCGGTTGAAGTGAAAGAGCTCGACGCGCTTGTAATAGGCGCCGGTGTGGCCGGACTCTACCAGCTTCACATGCTGCGCAAGATGGGCTTGAAGGTCCGCGCTTATGACACCGCGTCGGGGCCGGGCGGAACCTGGTTCTGGAACTGCTACCCGGGCGCCAAGTTCGACTCTGAAGCCTATATCTATCAGTACTTTTTTGACGAGGATCTCTACAAGAACTGGACCTGGAGCTGCCGCTTTCCTGGCCAGCCCGAGATCGAGCGCTGGATGAATTATATCGCGGACTCGCTGGATCTGCGCCAGGATATCCAGTTCGAAACCACCATCGAAAGCGCGGCGTGGCAGGAGGAGACGGGCCGCTGGCGGGTGACCACCGACCAGGGCGAAGTCATCGACACCCAGTTCCTGATCACCTGCTGCGGGATGCTGTCGGCTCCGATGGAAACGGTCTTCGAAGGACAGGAGAGCTTCAAAGGCCGGATCTTCCATACTTCGCGCTGGCCCCGCGAGGAGGTCGCTCTTGCTGGCAAACGCGTCGGTGTCGTGGGCATCGGCGCCACCGGTATCCAGGTCATTCAGACCATCGCCGACAAAGTCGATCACCTGACGGTCTTCGTGCGCACGCCGCAATATGTGCTGCCCATGAAGAACCCGGACTTCGCGGGAGACGGCGCGGCCTACAAAGCCCGCTTCGACGAGTTGAAGGAAACGCTGCCCAACACCTTCACCGGCTTCGAATATGACTTCGGCCCGAGCTGGAGCGAGCTGACACCTGAGGAACGGCGCGCGCGGCTGGAGGAGATTCACGCCGACGGGTCGCTGAAACTCTGGCTCGCCTCCTTCGCCGAGATGTTCTTCGATGAAGCGGTCAGCGAGGAGGTTTCCGAATTCGTGCGCGAAAAAATGCGCGCGCGGCTGCAGGACGAAACGCTCTGCGATCTTCTGATCCCGACCGACTACGGCTTCGGGACCCATCGGGTGCCGCTGGAGAGCGGCTACCTGGAGGTCTACCGCCAGCCCAATGTCAGCACCGTCAACTGCCGCGAAAATCCGATCGCGCGCGTGGTGCCCGAAGGGATCGAGCTTGCCGACGGCAGCCTCTGCGAACTCGACGTCATCGTGCTGGCCACCGGCTTCGACGCGGGCACCGGGGCGCTGACGCGGATCGACATCCGGGGACGGAACGGGGACTCCCTGAAGGAAGAATGGGGACACGAGATCCGCACCACTATGGGCCTTCAGATACACGGTTTTCCCAATTTGTTCACCACGGCTGTTCCCCTGGCCCCTTCGGCGGCACTCTGCAACATGACCACCTGCCTCGCTCAGCAGGCCGAGTGGATCGCGGACTGCATCGGCTATCTGCGCAGCCAGGGCAAGAGCGTGATCGAGCCCACTGCCGAGACCGAAGCGGCCTGGGTCGCCCATCACGACGAAACCGCGAACGCGACACTCTTCGCCAAGACGACCTCGTGGTATCTTGGCTCCAACGTGCCCGGCAAACCGCGCCGCATGCTCTCCTACACCGGCGGCGTGGGTACCTACCGCAAGAAATGCGCCGAGGTTGCCGCAGAGGGTTACCAGGGTTTCGCCATGCAGTAATCAACCGGTCCCGGCGCGCAAAAAGAAACCGCACGCGACAGCCGGGACCAAGGGAGGAAAAGACGATGACCGACGGAAATTGGAAAGAGCCGCTCGACAGCATTCTGGACCGGGTGACGGCGGGCCCGGACGAGGCCCGCGTCCCGGGCGTGGTCGCCATGGTGACGGATCGAAACGGCAATATCTACGAAGGGGCCCGCGGCCTGCGCAGCCTGGGCGGGGAGGAAGCGATGACCGGCGATACGGTCTTCGCCATCTTCTCCACCACCAAAGCCATCGGCGGCACGGCGGTGATGCAGTGCGTCGAGGAAGGGCTGCTCGACCTCGACGCCCCGGCCCGGGACTACGCGCCGGAGATCGGTGAACTGATGGTGCTCGAAGGCTTCGACGATGATAGCGCTCCCCGGCTGCGAAAGCCCAAGACCGAGATCACGACCCGGCAGCTGATGCTGCATACCGCCGGGCTGGGATACGACTTCTTCAACGCGCACTATCTGCGCATGGCGCAGGAGCACGGCCAGCCCTCGGTGGTGAGCTGTACCAGGGCATCGCTGAAAACGCCGCTGCTGTTCGACCCGGGTGAGAAGTGGGAATACGGCAGCAACATGGACTGGGCCGGGCAAGTGGTCGAGGGCATCCGCGGCAAACGGCTCGGCGAGGTTCTGCGGGAGCGGGTCTTCGCGCCCCTCGGCATCACGGATATGGCCTTCACCCGCGACGACGACATGAAGGCGCGCACCGCGAGCATCCATGCCCGCGGCGAGGACGGCAGCCTGACACCCATGGACTTCGCCCTGCCCGACAATCCGGAGGTCGATATGGCGGGCCACGGTCTCTATGCATCGGTCGGCGAATACATGAAGTTCATCCGCATGTGGCTGAACGACGGCATGGGCCCGAACGGGCCGGTGCTGAAAAGGGAAACGGTCGAGCAGGCCGTGCGCAACGGCCTCCAGCCGCATCAGAAGGTCGGCATGCTGCCGGGGGTGATCCCGGCGCTCTCGAACGATGCGGAGTTCTTCCCCGGCCTGAAGAAAAGCTGGTCCTACAGCTTCATGGTCAACGATGAGGAGGCCCCGACCGGGCGCCCCGCCGGGGCCATCGGCTGGGCCGGACTGGCGAACCTCTTTTACTGGATCGACCGGCAGAACGGCCTGGGCGGCTTCTGGGCGACACAGATCCTGCCCTTCGGCGACCCGGTTTCCTTCACCGGCTATCTGGATTTCGAAACCGCCGCCTACGACAGCCTGAAACAGACAGCAGCCGCCGCCTGAGCGCAGACTGTTCGCTTTTGACGGAGGGCCGCACCACCAAGGTGGCGGCCCTCCCCGTCCCGTATACGCTTCGCCATACCAAAGCCGGAACAGGCGGGTGGATCGCTCCGGCGGCGGCGTCTTGCGATCACACCCGAAGCACTCTTGCCTCCGTCGACTGACGGCCGACTCATTGATGCACGTCAAACCCAAAACCCCACTGCTCCGCTATGCTTTACCTATCAAAACCAACTAAGGGAGGTGGTATGTTTAAGAATATCGTGGTCGGTGTCGATGGCTCGGAAACCTCTGAAGTTGCGCTCCGCCTGGCCTGTGATCTGGCCGGAAAGTACGCTTCGGAAATCCATCTCGTCCACACGCCGCAACCCCATACGGTGGCCTTCGCGTTGGGGGCGACCATGGGCTACCATGCCGCAACCACCATGCCCTCCCCCGAGGAAGTCCGCGAGGCCGCCGAAAAGGTTCTGAACGCGAGCAAGGCTGTCGCAAAAGACCTCGGCCTGGAGATCACGCAGATCCGCGCGGAACGCGGCGACCCCGCCGAGCAGATCATCGCCTGCGCCGAGGACTGCGGCGCAGACCTCATCGTCACCGGACGCCGCGGCCTGGGCGGTATCGGCTCTCTGGTGCTCGGCAGCACGACCCAGAAGGTCAATCACCTGGCCAAGTGCGCCTGTCTGTCGGTGGTGTGAGCTTGGCGGCTGGCTTGAGTTCCGCGCTGGCTTAAGTTCCTGCCCAATGATAGCCTGAAAAAGTGCGTCCGGAAGCATCGGTGTGTTACGTCGAACCCTCTGCAGAAAGCGGCGGACATTGCGATCGCTGCGGCAAGGAGTCGCGCAACAGGATCCCGAGTTTCCGCCCCGCGCCTTGCCCCACGCTTTCCCCCTCGGTGCGCGACGGCGCCCAGCCACGCTGTTTTCCGCTTTTTACCCATTGAAACCCTTAGATCCTGTCCCCAAAACTCTTTAGACACTCAAAAAGGATCACCGCGTGCGCAACGCACTGAGAGCCCTGGCAGGGCTCAGTCTCTGTTTCATTTCCATCTACTATTTTCTTTACCCGGCCGTCACGGTGCTCAATCAGATCAGGGAAGAGTCCTCCGCGCAATCCGGCGTCTCGGATTTCGCGGCTGATATTCACCTCTCCATCGCCGAGCCGTTTGGGGCATGGGCCCGGGATCGTGTTGAGACTGCGCGCGGCACGGAGCTGAGCCTTGCCGATATCTCCGGAACCGAATGGCCCATGTTCAGCGCGGTCTATTTTCTCTGGAGCACGGAAGAACTCGATAAAGCCTGGGTCGCGGCGGGCGGGACCGGCGGCACGAGGCCGAGCCTCTACGCGGCCGATGCCATCGAGGCGGCGGCGGAGCTGGTGGTGGACCCGGCCAACGCAAGCTGGGTGATCAGGCACTGGGGGGAGAGCTATCTCGAACGCGAGAACATATTCTACCGCATGCTGCTCATCGCCGGCCTGACCTCCTATCAGTCCATCACCGGCAAGGCCCGGTACGAGCCCCTGCTCAGGCAGCAGGTCATCTCGCTTTCCTGGGAGCTCGATCAATCTCCCCACGGCCTGCTCGACGATTACCCGGGACAGTGTTATCCCATCGACATCCTTCCGGCCATTGCGGTCATGCAGCGCGCCGCCGCACTTCTGGAGATTGACCTGGGGAATTTCGCCGAGCGCGCGCGCCGCGGCTTCGAAGGCAGGATGCTGGACCCGGCGACGCAGCTTCCCAGTTACGTCGCGGATCCTCTCGAGGGCGTCGGCATCGGCCCGGCCAGAGGCGTGGGCATCAGTTACAAGCTGATCTGGGCGAAGGAGCTCTGGCCGGAAACCGCGAAAGCCTGGTACGGGCTCTACCAGCGGCAGTTCGTGCAGCAAGGCGCTTTGATCAGCGGCGTGCGGGAATTCCGCAAGGGCATGGACACCTATTCCTGGCTCGGCGATGTGGATTCCGGCCCCATCCTGGGCGGCTTCGGCGTGGCCGCCAGCGCCTTCGGCATCGCCGCCGCGCGGGTGAACGGAGATGCCGCGCTCGCCCACGCCCTCTCGAGCCAGGCGATCCTCGCCGCCTGGCCCCTGCCCTCGGGAAGGTTGCTGATCCCCTCGTTGCTTTCGGACCTGTCCGACGCGCCTTTTCTGGGTGAGACCGCCCTCATGTTCGTCTTCTCCCGCCCCATGAACCTGCCCGCCACCCCGGCTGAACTTACAACCCCCAGGCTGGTTTACATCCTCCTGGCCGTCGCGCTGTCGCTCGGACTGCTCGTTCTTGTCACGGGACTGCGGCTCATCCTGAGCGCCGGGAGAAAACCAAGACAAACTTGACCGCCAGCTCAGCTTCCGTCCTGGCCTCTTTGATCTTTGCACTCTCCACAACCCGGTGCGGCGCGGCACTCAAACCACACGCATTCATCGGTCAGTCCAAGGAGGTTGCAAATAGGTCGCAGTGAACAGGGACCACGTCAGATTGAGGTCATTGGTCTGCTTCATTCAAGGAAAGCGTTTGCAGCTTATCGCTATGGGCCGTGCGGCGCTGGCTCTGCAGTTCCTCAGCCGAAGAAATCCGCGATGCTATGCCGGACGCAATACGCTTGGCGCTCAGACCTGCCGCGTGAAAGAAGCCCTGGAAAATAACGCCATAGCCAGTGAACCAGAGCCCCGGATTCTTTATGTCCGCCTGGCCCATGGGGTGTAGTGGGTAGCCTTTGCCGTCCAGTGCTCCAAAATCCCCAAACAGATCCTCCAAGCCGGGCCGGTAGCCCGTGGCGCAGATCACCACATCGGGACAGATTTTGCGCCCATTGGACAACTCGGCGGCAGTGGAGGTGAAGCCCAGGGTTTCCTCCACAGCTTCAACGCGCCCCGCTTTCAATGCCGCAACGAAGCCATCATCCAGGGCGAATGCCACGCCATCCTCGATCATACGCGTACCACCCCCCACCGAATGGCGAGGCAATCCATAGCGGCGCAAATCACCAAAGAATAACCGCTGCATGACCGCAAACATAGGATCGAGCGACCATTTAGGCAGGCCTGCGAAGAGGTTTGCCAGCCGGTGAAGCGGGAAACCGAGTACCCGGGTTGGCAAGATCGCGGGCCCGTGTCGCACGGAGACCCAAATCTGTGCGGGATCGCTACGGGACAGGTGGTTGAGAACGTCCGTGCCGGAATTCCCCGCGCCGATCACCAGAATCCTTTTACCGTCGTATGCACGGGGGTCGGCAAAGTCGGCAGCGTGGATGATCTCGCCCCCGAACACATCCATGCCCGGCCAAACCGGTGTCGCTTTCAAGCGTTCCCGCCCGGTTGCCACGATCAGATCAGAGCAATGAAAGTCGCCTTTGTTCGTCTCGACATGCCAGCCGCCCATTTTGCGATGTACCGCCAGGACACGAGTTTCCAAATGGATCTGAACGCCCAGTCCAGCGGCGTAGTTGTTCAGATACCTGACCACGCTGTCCCGGCACAGATAGGTGTCTTTATCGTAAACCATTTGGCCACCGGGGAGCCGCACGAACCGGCGGTGGATATTCAGGCGCAACCGGGGGTGACGTGTCCGCCAAGGGGTGGCAATCCGCTCTGAGGCTTCCAGAACAGTGACATCGATACCCCGCGTGCGCAGCTCCTTTGCTGCGGCAAGGCCGGACAGTCCCGCGCCGATGACGATGGCGTTCGCCGTTTGCTTCGGTTTCATTTTTGTATCCTTGGAAAAGCGCAGCTAAAGCGGTTCGACATTGTGCCGGGGTCTTTTATACCGCTCTGACTCTCTGATTTGATGCGCTCTTGAATAGAAAAAATCGATCAAGCTTTTCTGACACCGCTTTACGCGGCCAGCGACTTGCAGATTTGTGATAAGTGTCTGTGGTCGGTGCCGCAGCAGCCGCCGAATACTTTTAAGTTCGGCAGCAATCGGCGCAGGTCTCTGTATTGTTCGCCGAGTTCAACCGGATCACCGTCATCAAGCGTTTCGCAGCAATCGAGCTCCGCATGCGACATGCGGGAGGCGTTCGCCCTCACCCCGGCAATGCGCTCAATCCAATCAGCGCCTTTGGGAATTACTTTCATGAAATGATCCGGGTGCGCACAGTTGATCATGAAATAGGCGGGCTCTCTCCTGGCCTGCGCATCAACTTGCGCAATGGCATCGCAAAGCATTTCTCCGGTCGGCAAACGTCCGTTGGTTTCCAGTGTGAAACTGATGACGCACGGCACCGCTGCCGCCGCTGCCGCATTTGCAATTCCGACCGCTTCGGGGACGTTGGTGATGGTGAGCGCGGTGATCATGTCCACGCCGCTTTTCGCGAAGACGCCGATCTGAAAAGCATGGTAGCTCTCCGCGTCGTTGACACTCATGATGGTTTTGGGATCGTAGCCGTCGCCACGCGGACCAACCACACCGTTGACGAGCACATTCAGCCCCTGGCCGAACTCGCGCCGCAGGGTCATCGCCGATTGGACGGCTTCATCATTCACGCAGGTTAGATGATCCAGGTCGTGCCCGAGTTCCCGACCCCAGTCAGGATTGGCACGCCATGTGTTTGTATCCAGCACAAAGCCTGTGTTGTTTTTTCGGGCAAGGTCGAAGATGGGCGCGAAGTACTCCTCGATTGCGGCACGACCCTCGGCATTTCGCGCCAGCGGGTAAGCTGCGAAGCAGGGCATATCGAAGCCCTTGTTGAACAGCAGCCATGTTTCGAAGCCCGCATCCGTCAAAAACAGCTGGTGCGACTCATGGGGCATCTTGGAACTCGTCATCTTCATTTCCATTCAGGTTTCTAGAATTACGGTAAGCCGGGGCAGGCATGTGATGCGGGCTGGAGTGCGTTTTCTTCCGCGCTCTCAACCAACGGCATTTGCAAGACATGCGTCCATCTCTGCGACGTTATTGCCAGAAGAGCATGCGCCGTGATATGCCGTGAAATGACAAAAACGGTGAAAATCGGACATGCCAATGGAATTCACCCACAAGGTCTGCCGGACCGCTGTTGTGGCCATATCCTGCGCCGGAACCTCAACCCTCTTCTCCATCCTTGATGCGCTGGCGTCGGTCGGGCGCGACTGGGAAATGCTGCATGGTGTGCAGCCCAAACCGCCGGTTTTTGAGGCGGCGCTGCTGACACTGGATGGAGAGCCGTATTTCGACGTCAATGGCCGGCTGATCACGCCGGATGGCCGTTTGAAGGATTTCGGGCAGCCGGATCTTGTCATCATTCCCGATCTGCACTTTGCCCCCGATAGGCAACCGCCGGAAGCCTTCGACAAGCTGATACCCTGGCTGCTTCAGGCGCATTCCGATGGCGCAATGATGGCATCGGTGTGCTCGGGGGCTTTGTTGCTTGCCGCTACCGGCCTGTTGAACGGTCTGGACGCGACGAGCCACTGGAGCTTTTGCGACGTCATCGCGCGGCGGTTTCCCGAGGTCAGGATGCAGCGCGCACGAATACTGATCCCGGCGGGCGAAGGGCACCGGATTGTGACGGCGGGCGGAGCGTCAGCCTGGGGTGATCTGGTGTTGTATCTGGTCGGCCGGATCGCGGGTCTCGAAGAGGCAAGACGCATTGCCAAAGTGTATTTGCTGCAGCCGCACAGCGAAGGTCAGTTGCACTATGCTTCCCTGCTCGCAGGGGCCCAGCATGAAGACGGCCTGGTTGCCGAGGCCCAGATGTGGGCTGCGGAAAATTACGCCATGGCGTCTCCGGTCGCCGCTATGGCGCAACGCAGCGGCTTGTCCGAGCGCAGTTTGCTGCGGCGGTTTCGCAAGGCGACCGGGCATACGCCGGTTGACTACATTCAGACACTGAGAATCGAAGAAGCCAAGCAGATGCTGGAAACCACAGATATGCCGATTGAAGATATCGCCGACGAAGTTGGCTACAGCGAAACCTCAAGTTTTCGAAATGCCTTTCGCCGGCATGTAGGAATGCCGGCTTCTACTTATCGCAAGAAACGCCTGTCACTGATCCCGCTCCTTTCCAGCGAACCAGACGCATAAGCGGAGGTCCGGATGGCGGGACCTTTGAGACATTCGTCAAATGTGACCGAGTTGTTGGTTGCAACGACGGGACTCGAACCCGTATCCCATCAGTCACACAATAAGTGTCAGATTCCGAAGGCTTTATCCATTGAGCTAGGCTGCATGTGTTCGTGATTTGCAGCGGCGGTCGCGGATGATCTCTATTCGAGAGTCGGGTAATGAGCAACCCCCGACACAATTTCGCTCGACACAAACATCCTGGAAGAGGCTGTTGAAATTGGGTCACTTACTGCGTCTATCCCTCATCGCACTACGCAAGCTGTTCCCGAAGACTGCGTGAATGGTTGCTGATACGTGAGAAACGTTGCGGGCTTCCTCGTTTGAGCGGTGAATCGAAATGGCTACATCTTTCAATGGCGGCAATCCAACCTGCCCATCTACGATGCGCAGACTGTCAGGTATGCAGGATGCTTCCATGACGGCCACTGCTGAGCCACTGAGCAACGCGCTTTCAATCAGGCTGATGCTCCGGGTCGAATAGGCCACGCGCCATTTTCTGTCGGTTTGCCTGAGAGATTCCAGCGCGATTTCCCGGCTGATACAGTTAGCTGGCCATAGAATCAGCGACAAATCATCATCGGGGTCGTTTATGTAGCCCGGCGATGCCACCCAGTGAAGGGGTTCATAACACAGGATTTGTCCCGAGACTGCGTCAGGTGCGTGAACTGCGATGGCAATGTCCAGGTCTCTGCTGTCAAGCATCCTCAGCAAATCGGGCGTGTTTTCGCAAACGACTTCGATCTGAAGCCGCGGGTGTTCCGCTTCGATGACCGACAGAATTTTCGGCAACACCAAAGTCGCATAATCGTCCGGAGCGCCAATGCGAATGCGCCCTTCAGCTTCGGGGTGCCGTATCTGAGAGAGTGCGGCGTCGTTCGCCAAGAGGATACGGTTCGCATAGACCTTAAGGGCCTCGCCTGTTGGCGTGATTGAGACGGATTGGCGGGTCCTGTCAAACAGCGGCCTGCCGACGATTTCCTCGAGCCGTTTGATCTGCAGGCTGACAGCGGACTGTGTCCGCGACAGCGATTCCGCGGCCTTGGTAAAGTTCAGGTGGGCCGCAACAGCCACGAACGACCTCAATAGATCAATTTCGAGATCACGTCTCATCGCGCGTTATTTCCATTCTTAATAACAATAATGATAATAACTCGTTTTGATAATAACGATAAGACCCGTAATGCTACACCTCGGGATAGCGAGATATCTCGGCAGCTGTGCCTGGAACAACCGGTGACACAGGCACAGGCTCCATGGGCTTCGCTTGGCGGAGAGACAGGCGAGGACCGTCAGCCTTGCCACACGAGAGGCTAGGGTGAAATGAATGAAACAGAGTTACGGGAGGATTTCGCGGCGGCCCATCGCATTTTCGCGATAGAAGGTCTGAACGAAGGCACCTGGACGCATCTCAGCTGCAGACTTGCCGCGGAGAACCGCTACCTGGTCACGCCCGGCGACACGCATTTCTCAATGCTGCAGGCCAGCTCCCTGCTTCTGTACGACAGAGGCGGGCAACTGCTGTCGGGAAACGGCAAGGCAAACCATGATGCCGTGCCGATACATCTTCCGCTCTATGAAGCGAGGCCGGACATCACATGTATCCTGCACTTCCATTCCCCGCACGCGGCGGCCCTGACGGTTTTGAAAGCAAGCCGGTTTGACACGCGGCTCAGCCAGACGGCGGCTTACTTCCATGGGAAAATCTCTTACCTCGACAGCTATGCCGTGCCCCGAACCAATGCGGACGAGGGGCTGCAAATGGCACGGGCGCTTGGCCGGAAGAAGGTGCTTTTCATGAAGAACCACGGCGTCCTGGTTGCGGCCTCCACTTTGGCCGATGCAGTGGTCTCGTCCTATCAGCTTGAGAGAGCCTGTCAGCTTCAGGTTGTGGCGATGGCCACCGGCGCGGACATGGCAGAAATGGACGAACAATATGTCGAGTTTCTGGCGGCGGAAGACTGCAATGGCGAGCCTGGATACTTCGCGGGCATGAAACGCCTGCTGGACCTCAAGCAACCCGATTTCAGGCTTTAGGAAAACACTGATGAAGACCTTGGAAAGCCTTTTTCAGGACGCTGAGACGACGACGCTCACATTCGATTGCTACGGAACGCTGGTCGATTGGGAAGGCGGCGCCGCTGCCGCACTGCGGGGCATCTATGGCTATTCAAACGCGCTCGTTTCACAGGATCAGTTGATTCAGATGTTCCTGGAGCTCGACGCTCTGGAAATCCGGAAGAATGTATTTCCTTACAGCAGGGTTCTGGAAAATGTAGCAGACCGGATTTCCGAAAAACTCCTGGGGCAGGCACAGCCAGGACGCGGAATCGAGTTTGCCGACTCCTTACCGGACTGGCCGGTCTTCGATGAAACCAACGCTGCGCTTGCAGAACTTGCAACGCGGTTTCGCCTGGCAATCATTTCCAATGTGGACGACAGTCTTTTGGCGCGGACACTCCAAAAAATAGCTGTCCCGTTCGACGCCGTTGTAACGTCCGAGCAGGTGCGGTCCTACAAGCCTGACGTATCGATTTTCAAGGAAGCGCTGCGCCGGCTCGATGAAAGACCGGACAAGATCGTCCACGTCGCGGAAGGACTGTGCGAAGCCGTTCCGGCAACAAAACTTGGCATGCGCAGCGTCTGGGTCAGGCGTTCCAATCGCTCTGACGACGGCAGCGGCGCGAGACCTGGCGCAACTGCCCGGAATCTGGCCGAGGTGGTTCAGGCGTCTTTACCCCGGGTGAAAAGGATTTAAGTCGTGATCGATATCGAGAAACTCCGTTTGGACACCCCGAGCTGTGAGAAGGTGCTGCACTTCAACAATGCCGGTTCGTCCCTCATGCCTACGCCGGTTTTCGATGCGCTCCAACGTGTGCTGCGCGACGAGAACGAGGTCGGCGGATACGAAGCCGAAAGGCGGGCGCAGGACGATATCCAGGCTTTCTACAGCGAGTTTGCCGCTCTTCTGAATGCCGAACCCGAAGAGATCGCATTCGTCGAGAATGCAACCCGTGCCTGGGACATGGCGTTCTACGGTCTGCATTTGAAGCCGGGAGACAGGGTGATCACCCACGGGTCCGAATACGCGTCCAATTACCTCGCGCTCCTGCAACAGTCACGCCGCCTAGGGTTTGAAATCGATCTGGTCCCCTCGGACGAGTCGGGCCAGATCGATGTCGATGCGTTGGACGAGATGATCGGACCTCGGACAAAACTGATCGCGATCACGCATGTGCCGACACAGGGCGGCCTGGTGAACCCTGCCGCCGAGGTGGGGAACATCGCGAGGAAACACGGCGTTCTTTACCTGCTGGATGCCTGTCAATCCGTCGGGCAGATTGACGTGAATGTCGCGGAGATCGGCTGCGATATTCTGTCCGGCACGGGGCGCAAGTTCCTGCGCGGTCCGAGAGGCACGGGATTTCTCTATGTCCGGAAAAGTATCCTCGAGAAGATAGACCCGCCCTTTATCGACCTCTTGTCCGCGAAATGGACCGGGGCGAACAGCTTTGAGTTTGCCAAAGGTGCGAAGCGCTTTGAAAACTGGGAAAGCTACGTCGCCGGCCGCGTCGGTCTGATGGCAGCCGTCCGCTATGCGCGAAAGGTCGGGATCGCCAACATCGAGGCCCGTGTGACCGGGCTTGCGCAGGACCTGCGCGCTGCGCTTTCAGCGATCGAAGGTGTTTCTCTGCATGACCTGGGCCAGAAAAAATGCGGGATCGTCACCTTTACGAAAGACGGCATCGACCCCAAGACCATTGCGGATAGTCTTCGGGCCGATAGGATCAACGTCTCCGTCTCCCCTATCACCTGCGCACGCCTCGATCTCGAGCCGCGCAATCTCCAGGCTTTGACCCGGGCTTCCGTGCATTACTTCAACACGCAGGATGAGATCGTCCGTTTTGTCGACGCGGTAAAAGAGGCGTAAAGGAAAGCGGACGTCGGAATCATTTCCGCAAAGCGCAAAAAAGTTCGCACTGCGGACACAAACCTACGACCAAAACCACCCGGTCAATAACGATCATTTGTGCCACTCCACCCCGCCCCACGTGAGATCAGCCACATAGCCCCACAAAAAAACCCGGCACACGCGAACGCACGCCGGGGTGTCACCTTTCAAGCCGACCTACAACACCTTCAACTGAACATCAATGTTGTTGCGGGTCGCGTTGGAATAGGGGCAGACCTCGTGGGCCTTGGCGACCAGGGCCTCTGCGTCGGCGCGTTCCAGGCCCGGCAGGACGACCGACAGTGAAACCTCCAGCCCGAAGCCGCCGGCGGCGCGCGGGCCGATGCCGACTTTGGAGGTGACGCTGGTGTCCTCCGGGACGCTCAGGCCCGCCTCCTGGGAAGCGACGAACTTCATGGCGCCGAGGAAACAGGCGGCGTAGCCGGCGGCGAAGAGCTGCTCCGGGTTGTTGCCCTCGCCCCCGGCCCCGCCGAGTTCCTTGGGGGTCGCCAGCTTGACGGCGAAGTTGCCGTCCAGGGTCGCGGAATGACCATCCCGGCCGCCGGTGGCACGGGCGGAGGTGGTGTAAAGAACGTTTACGGACATGGTTTTCTCCTTGGTTGAAGTGATGACAGGGACTCGAAAGACCCCAAGCAAGCACGGTCGTTGTGGAACAGATTACTCTTCAATATCGTTTACGATTATATCGTGTGCGATATAACTGGGGCTTAGAAGCGGATCTGTCAAGTGCTTGCGATAATATCGCACACGACTTAAATAGAGCGACATGGGCCCGCACCGAAGCGGCGCCGATGGAAAAACAGGATAGCAAATATGAGCGGCCAGACCAAAAAACCTGCGACCCAAAAATCCAAGGCCCAAAAATCTAAGGCACAAAGACCCAAAGCGCAGAGCGTGAAAACGAGCGGCAAAAAGGCGCAAAAAGCCGCGCCTCGACCATCCCGGATTTCAGCGCAGAAAGAGGTTCCGCTCGCCGACGGCCCGGCCCTGGACGATCTCATCTGCTTTGCGCTCTATTCCGCGAACCATGCCATGAACCGGGTCTATAAACCCCTGCTTGACGAGCTCGGCGTGACTTATCCGCAGTACATCGCGCTCTCGGCCCTCTGGGAGGAGGACGGGCAGACCGTCGGCGAGATCTGCGAAAAGCTCTTCCTGGAATCCAGCACCGTGACCCCACTGCTCAAACGGCTGGAGACCATGGGCTTTCTGGCCCGCCGCCGCGACCCTGCCGACGAGCGGCAGGTGCGCATTTCGCTCACGCCCGAGGGCCGGCGCCTGAAAGCCAAAGCCCGCAAGATCCCCGGCTGTATCCTCGCGGCCTCCGGTCTGGGCGAGAAGGCCCTGCTGAACCTCCAGGCCCAGATCGCGGGCTTGCGCGAGAACCTGGTCCGGGCAGCGGCGGAATAGCCCTTGAGCAAGCCGTCGCGGGGCGACTCTTGATCTCTCTCAAGCGGACCGGTTCCGGCCCGCCTGGTCGCCCGCAAGACAATTTCGATGGGTCGCCGGGCGGGGGAGTGGGCCGGAGCCGCAACAGCCAAGACTCCCTAGTGTCCAATTGAATCTAGTGTGATTCAGTCTCTAAAGTTCGCCACACATTATGCGGCGAACTTCAGAAACATCACATTAGCGCACCGGCACCCAGATCTCGACCTCGCCGGTGCCGGTCGCGACGTCGAAACGCTCGTCGTAAAGCTCGAAATCCGGCCCGTTGGCGTGCGTCACCTCCGCTTCGGGCAGCCACTTGTTCCAGATCGTATAGACTGTCTTGCGAATGTCCGAGATGTGGCCCGAATGCGTGAAGACCGCGTAGCGCTGCGCCGGCACGGTCATGCGGGTCAGGTCGTCGGCCTGATCGGGCGCGCCGCTGACCTCAACTCCGGCCATGTAATCGAAGGTGCCCTCCGCGTCGCCGTTATAGCAGACGCCGTAGGTGGTTTTCCCGACCTGACTTGGGATCTGACCGAAATGCAGCGCGAAACGGCTCCAGAGATCGGGAATCGCGTGATTGGTCGCAAAGCTGTAACGCTCCGCGTGTCCGGCGACCTGAAAAGCACCCCGCTCGACGATGCGCGGCGGTTTGAGTTCGGTCAAAAGAGAAGTATCCATGGCGATCGGCTCCACAAGTTGAAGGTTTTCAAGACTGCGAGCCGCGCGCAACGCCTCCGGCGTGATACCGAAGAGCTCGCGGAAGGCCCGCGTGAAGGCTTCGTGGGACGCGTAACCGGCGTTCAGTGCGGTGGAACTGAAATTGGTGTCAGTTATGACAGCTTTGCATGTTACACGGTTAGGCGCGAGGGCTGCCGTGATGTGGAGCATCACAAAGCGCTCGCAACGACATCCGTGGGATTTGCAAAGCTGCCAGAAAGGTCGCTTTTGCGGTTCTCTGAAGGGCGTCACCGCCGCTCGCCGATGCTTCGGCATCGCCAGCGCGACGCTTCCTACTCAGAAAACCGCAAAAGCGATCATAAATGATACCAATTTCAGTTCCACCGCACTAGCGCCACCGGGAGGATATCCTCCGCACCCGCCGCCAACAGGCGCGCGGCCTCGCTCAGCCGCCGGGCCCTGGCGTAGGCCATGACCGAACGGCCCGAGGCAGACTGGAAGACCCGCGAGAGGTGGAAGCGCGAGACGCCACAGGCTCGTGCCACGTCTTCAAGCGTGAAGGCCTCACGCCGCCGCCATTCCACGTACCAGACCGCTTTCTCCAGGATGCTCATGCCGAAACGCTTATTCCCTTTGCTTTACTCTGGGGTTTTCCCCGAAGCTCGGAGGTAAAATAGAACCTCCTTTTCTTTCCTGCTTGATCGCGCTTGTCATGGAGCGGGAGATATGCTGCAAAACCGCCAGTCAACGCAGGGAAAAACCGTATCCAAGAAGCTTTACGGCACTTATTGCGGTCCGTAAGCCCTTTGAATTTCGAACATATGGCGCCTCAAACACCATGCTATCAAAACTCCTCAAGACGGCTCTGGCCTTCGCAACCGGTTTCGCTCTCGGCCTTCTCGCGGTTCTGCTCAATGGCGAATTCGTCATTCACATTCCGCTTTTGCTGGGAATACTTGCAGCGGCGCTCTATCTGACCCGGGAAAAGTGGTGGGCCTTTTGGATTTAGCCTAAAGAGCGTGACGTTCGCGCGCACAATCTTCGACAAAAAAAAGTCATAAACGGAGCTGATAAAAATACGGCCGATGCTCCCGGAATTTTGCCGGGTCTTATCTCTTTTAGGAAAAAAGCATGTCGCAACCGAATTTTATGAACGAGCAATATTACAATGATGAAACCAACGACATTTCGAAGTCTGGTCATATTCCTGGGGCTTTGCACCTTGGGCGTTTTATGGCTGGAAGGAGCTCCTCTGCCGGTCCTCTACATCTTTATCCCCATGGTGACACTTTGCGTTTTATTCGTTCTCTGGGCCGTCCGGTTTTGCGGCTCCTGCGGACGGAGCGTGACGAACTACAACCCTTTCAGACGCCCCAAAGCCTGCGCAAGCTGCGGCCACGCGTTGAAGTAACGAACGCCAACCCCCTTACGAATCCGGCCGTCGGCGGGGCGAAAAACGCTTTCTTGGCATGAAGAGCGGGCACAGTCTTTTTTCCAACAGCCCTCCGTCTCAGGACTGAATTCCCCCATGGTGCGCTCTCCAAACCCAAAGCAGAGCCTGCTTTTCGACTCCGTGATCAGTTTTCCAAATCACGTTATTTGTTGTTTTTTGTTGTTTTTTTCCGTTTTTTCCGGAAAATCGAAAAATCAGCGGTTGCAGAAACGCCTCTGCAAGCGCGATATCTCGACTGTAGGATGCAGGAATGCAGGACTTCGGGGCCGCCTTCGGGCAAGCCTTTGCACTGATTGCCGGGTTCGACCCGGCGCTGATGGAGATCATCGGCCTTTCGATGCGGGTGACCTTCACCGCTGTGGTGATCGCCTGCGTCATCGGGTTGCCTCTGGGTGCCGTCCTGGCGGTCGGTAAGTTTCCGGGACGCGCGACGCTCGTCGTTCTGATCAGCGCCCTGATGGGCCTGCCGCCCGTGGTGGTCGGACTGGCGGTGTATATGATGCTCTCCGCCGCAGGCCCCCTGGGTGTGCTGCAATTGCTCTATACCCCAACCGCCATGATCATTGCCCAGTCGATCCTGGTCACGCCGATCATTGCCGCCCTCACCCGGCAGGTGATCGAGGACATGCACGGCGAATATGACGAGCTCCTGCGCTCCATGGGGTCGAGGCGTCTTTCGACGGTCGCGACCCTGCTTTGGGATGCCCGCTATTCCCTTCTCACGGCGGCCCTGGCCGGTCTCGGGCGCGCCCTGGCGGAAGTCGGCGCCGTCATGATTGTCGGCGGCAATATCAACCATGTCACCCGGGTCATGACCACTGCTATTGCGCTGGAGACCTCCAAGGGTGCCCTCGCCCTGGCGCTTGGCCTGGGTATCATTCTCGTCGGTCTCTCGATCCTGGTGAATGCGGGACTGATGGGACTGCGCAAGTCCGCGGAGCGCTTGGCCTATGCCTGAAACCTTGTCCCGCAACAGCCATCTCTCCGTGATTGAGTCCGGCATCGAACCAGCGGCTGTCGCGCTTCAGGACGTGGTTTTCGAACGCCAGGGCAAAGCTCTGGTCGATGGCTTGAACCTGACGCTCTCCGCCCATGGAACGACCGTTCTGATGGGGCCGAACGGCGCGGGCAAGAGCCTCACCCTCCGGATCATGGCCGGGCTGATCACGCCGGGACACGGCAAGATCCGCTGGAACGGGACCGAAACCCTGCCCTCGCAGCGCGTGGCGCTGGTGTTTCAGAAACCGGTCCTGCTGCGGCGTTCGGTGCGCGCCAACCTGAAACACGCGCTCAAGATTTATGGGGTTCCGCGATCCGAACAGGGTCAGAGGCTGGAAGAACTGCTGGAAATGGGGCACCTGAAGGAGCTGGCAGACCGGCCGGCGCGGGTCCTCTCAGGCGGTGAGCAGCAGCGCGTGGCCCTGGTGCGCGCGCTCGCGGCACGGCCCAAACTGCTGCTGCTTGATGAGCCGACCGCGAGCCTCGATCCCCAGGCAACCGCGGCGATCGAGGACCTCATCCGGACAGCCGCAGCAAGCGGGGCCAAGGTTCTCCTGGTAACTCATGATCGCGGCCAGGCTCAGAGGCTCGCCGACGAGATCGTATTTCTCAATCATGGCCGGGTGACTGAAGTCACCAGCGCTGCTCAGTTTTTCGACGCACCCCGTTCCCGAGAGGGCAGGACTTATCTCAGCGGGCACCTTCTTTTTTAGTCCAATCAATTGCCATGGATCCAAAAATGAAAAGTCGCAGCCTTTCCCTTCTTCTCGCCACAGCATTTGCCGGCAGCCTGACACTTGGTCAGGTGAGTGCCGACGACAGGTTCATCATCGTCCAGTCCACCACCTCGACCCAGAATTCAGGCCTCTACGACGCGCTCCTACCGCAGTTCGCCGCAAAGACCGGGATTGAGGTCCGCGTGGTTGCGGTCGGCACCGGTCAGGCGATCAAGAATGCGCAGAACTGCGACGGCGATGTTCTGCTCGTGCACGCGAAAGCCTCGGAAGAGAAATTCGTTGCGGCCGGCTACGGCGTCTCCCGGGCAGATGTCATGTACAACGACTTCGTCATTGTCGGTCCGGCCTCGGACCCGGCAGGCATCTCGGGTTCAGGCGACGTGAAATCCGCCCTGACCGCCATCAAGCAAGCCGGCGCCCCCTTTGCGTCCCGCGGGGACGACAGCGGCACTCATAAGAAAGAACTGGCGCTCTGGAAAGCCGCCGGGATCGATCCCTCGGGCGACAGCGGAAGCTGGTACCGGGAAACGGGATCCGGCATGGGCGCGACCCTCAATGTCGCCGTGGGCATGAACGCATACGTCATGACCGACCGCGCGACCTGGATCGCCTTTGAGAACAAGGGCGACTACGCCATCGCCGTCGAAGGCGATGACGCCATGTTCAATCAGTACGGCATCATCCAGGTGAGCCCGGATGCCTGCCCGCGCGTAAAGGCAGACCTGGGTCAGACCTTCATCGATTGGGTGTTGTCCAAAGAAGGCCAGACCGCCATCGCAGACTACAAACGTGACGGCCAGCAGCTGTTTTTCCCCAATGCAGGCGAGCAGCCCAACAGTTGACCGGCTTCTAATGACCGGACTCTAATTCCAGTCGTCCGCCGGGTTGACACCTGACCCGGCACTAAAGCGGCGGCGCGCGACAAGCCTCTCCACCTCAGCTTCCCCCGCGTGCCGCCGCCCTTCTTCGAGAGTGAGCCTGCCGCTGGTTGCCTCGATCACCAGCGCATCCGACAGCCAGGTTCGAAGCTCACTGCTGTCATAGAGCTTATCCGGATCGTCAGGTCCCATGGCGTCGGAATCCGCCTGGGCTTTGGAAAAGCCCTCCAGTAAAAACCAGCCGTCGTGGGTGAGCGTTTCGTAAGCAAGGCGCACCGCGCGTTCCCGAAGCGCGCGCGTGCCATGCAGATAGAGAATGCAGGCGAAATCCCAAGTGCGCCCGGCTTCAGGCATCCAGTCCGAAAGATCGGCCGTGATGCGCTCGACCGTCACGCCCGCCGCCCGGTCCCGCGCGATCGCACGCCGCGTCGCCTCTGCCGAATGATCGACCGCCGTGACGTCGTAGCCGCATTGCGCCAGCCATGTCCCGTTCCGGCCATCGCCGTCTGCAAGGCACAGCACTCGGCAGGAATGCGCCGCCTGGCCGGTGAAGGCGGTAAAATCCGAACGGGCGCAAAACATGCGCAGATACTCGTTGGCACTTTCGCCGAACAGGCCGTCCTCGACTGCCTGGTAGCGCGCATCCCAGTCCCGTGCGCTCTGGCTGGGCTCGGTCACTGCGCGTCGCCTCTCTGATAACCCGCCGCGAAGCGACTGGCGAAATTCATGCTCCGTTCCAATGGACCCGTCCGTGACCGCTCAGGTTATAGCCGCCCAGTTCCTCGGCCTTGTCCGCAAAGGCCGCTCCCCTGCAGAACTCCAACAAGGCCTGGAACGGCGGTTCGAACCAGGCCCGCCGATCGACAATGAGATCAAAGCGCTCCTTTTGCGTGGGCACGAAAGCCAGCCCGAACTGCCGGGCCATGGCTTCCAGGCCCGGTGCCGCATCGGCTCGGCCCGAGGCCACGGTCACCGCCGCGTCGGTCTCCGTGCGGGCCACGTCCTTGGCAAAGCTTACCTCGTCCGCAGCGATACCGGCCTCCTCAAGCAGATAACTCAGGAGAATACCCGCGCCCGCCGCCGGTTGCCGTCGGACCAGCCGTTTGCCGCGCAGGTCACCGATACCGCGGACGGTTCCCTCCAAGTCCTTGGAAAGCAGCAAACCCTGGCTTCGAATGGCCCATTCGACCAGGACGATAGGCGCAGACTCGAGAGCCTCGCTGACATGCTTAATGTTCCAGTCATCCCGGTCCGGCTCGAAGACATGGAGGCCGGCCGCCAAGGCATCACCGGATTCAACCCGTGTCAGGCCATCCAGGCTGCCATCGAAAAAGGTTGCCAGGCCGGATCCGGATTCCCGGATCGCCCAGTCCAGCAGAGGATCATGACTGCCGGCGACAACGTTTGCCGGCGTCCTGCGTGTGATCTGTTGCGGCGCACCCACGGCGGGGGTCTGATCACCGATCAGCCAGGCCTCGAGTTCGGCGCGTGGAAACAGGAGTTTGCCTGTCACCCGGCGGCAGGGAATCTCTTCCGCCGCGGCCATCTCATAGACCTTACGCTCCTTGACCCGCAGTAATGCTGCGACTTCGCGGGTGGTCAGGTATTCCGGGGCATCGCTTCGAACTTCCATGCCCCATCAATACACCGCCTCCCCCGCCGAGTGAAGCCGATATCAGTCTGCTGCAGGGCTCAATTGACGGGCAGAGTGAACAGCGGCAAAGTCGGGCTAAACCTCTATGCCCACAGCGGGTCACGATGCACTACGTCTTTTCTGATTGAGAGCCATGGTTTCAATTTCAGTCAAAGCCCCTGGTTTCAGCGACTGGTCGGGATTGCTCGATCTCCTGCGCGCCTCTTACGCCTTTATGGAGGGCCGGATCGATCCGCCTTCCTCACTGGGGCGCTTCGATGCGCGGATGCTGGAAGAAAAATCCCAGGATGAGATCCTTTTGCTGGCGGAAGACCGCAGCAGGCTCGTCGGCTGCTGTTTTTTAAAGCCCGCGGGCGAGGCATTCTATATCGGCAAGCTGGCCGTCGACCCTGAACATCAGGGCCGGGGCATCGGCCGCGAGCTGATCGCTTTCGCGGCCGCACTGGCCCGCAACGAAGGCATGCGGACGCTCGAGCTGCAAACACGGATCGAGCTTACGGAAAATCACGAGGCCTTTGCCGCCATGGGATTTCGTAAGCTGGGCGAAGTGTCACATCTAGGCTACGACCGTCCGACCAGCGTCAAAATGAGCCTAGATTTGTGAAACCCGGCGCAAAGCTGAAAAAAGGAAGAGCTGGAAAACAGAAGAGCCCCGCCGCAGGGGCGAGGCTCTCGTTCTTGCATGCTTGATAGGGGTTATTTCGGCAGCAAGACGGTATCGATGACGTGGATGACGCCGTTGGAGGCCCCCACATCGGCAGCGATGACGGTTGCGTCATTGACCTTCACACCGCTGGTGGCGTCCACAGCGAGCTCTCCACCCTGCACGGTCGCGACATCGGCGGTTTTGCCCGCGATGTCGGCAGACATGATTTTACCCGGTACCACGTGATAGGTCAGGATCGCAACGAGCTGATCCTTGTTCTCCGGTTTCAGGAGGTTTTCGACCGTACCGGCAGGCAGCTTGGCAAAGGCGTCGTCATTCGGTGCGAAGACCGTGAAGGGGCCTTTGCTTTTCAGCGTGTCAACCAGATCGGCGGCTTGAACCGCGGCAACCAGGGTGTTGAACTGACCGGCGCCGACAGCGGTATCGACAATGTCTTTCTTCATGTCTTTGTCGCTATGACTGGCGCAGGCGCCCAGGGCGAAGGGGATGATCAAAACAAAGGCTTTAAAGATATTGGTCACTCGCACAATTAGCACTCCCAGGTGATGTTTTGTTGATGCCCCCACTTACGACCCCGCAGTAGAGTTGGATCACCAAAAATTTACACCCCGCGCGTGTCTAACGCGGCAGATGGCGGGTAAACACCTGGGATTAAAAGGAAAATATTCTTTTTACGATCTGAGTTTTTATCCAGTCCCTGTCTCGTTCCAGGCTGCTTTGAACCGCCAGAGTCTTCCGACGACCTTATCCAAACCGGAAAGCCGCGCAGCTTTAAACATCATCTTTCGATGGCAAAGAGACTCTGATTTCTCCGCCTTACGATGGCCTACGGCAGACCGCTTGCAGCTTGTTGCCGACGGCATCGCGGACATAGGCCGCGTAGTAGTACTCGGAGTAGTGCGGCCGAAGTCCCGGCGGTCCCTCACAGACACCGCCATGGGCCAATGCGGCCGCATGAAACTGCTGCACCGCCTCACGGCTCGGCGCGGCGAAAGCGGTATGCGTGCCGTTCCCCCAGGTCACCGGGCGGCCATCGAAGGGCAGCTGAATATAGACCACCGGGAGTTCGTTCTGGCCGCCGCCGAAAGCAAGTGAGGTCGCGTCGCCCTCTTCCGGTATTTCCTGCGCACCAAGAGCACCCAAAACCGCGCCGTAAAACATGCCGGCGCGCTGCAGGTCGCTGTGACCCAGGGTGATATGCGAGATGACATCGCCGGTCGGACCCGCAGTGCGTCCATCCAGGTAGCACACAGCCTGAAGCTTGTTGCCGTCCGGATCCCGGACGTAGGCCGCGAAATAGTCCGGCGCGTAGTGCGGTCTCAGCCCCGGCGCCCCATCGTCAAATCCACCGTAGGCCAGCGCCGCCGCATGAAACGCCTCGACGGTGGCCTGATCCGGCGCGTTAAAAGCGATATGAAAGCCGTTGCTCCAGGTCGCCGGCAGACCGTCGAAGGGCTGGCAAACGAAGAGATGGGGATGGCTTCCGTCATCCGGCGCGTACATCAGGTAGCCGTCTTCCAGCGAAGCCTGGATCAGCCGCTGATCCAACGCCGTCATGATCGGATCGTAAAAGCGTTGAGAACGCGCCAGGTCATTGGAACCGAGAGTGAAGTGACTGAACATGGCAGACCTCTCCAGGGAAAAAACGAGTCAGAGTGAATACCAGGCGACAAATCTCTTCTCGCCGCCGGGCGTAAAGATCACAACCCGGGAGCTGTCTTTGCGGTTTGCCCAGCCCTTGTTCAGCGCGAGGCTCAGAATCGCCGCACCGACACCACCACCCAGATGATGACGGCGTTCGCTCCAATCGATACATCTGCGGCAAAGAGGGCGTCGGGACTTTGTCAGCGCAGTAACATCGATCCCGCGTTCGGAAAGAAGCTCCTGCCCCCTTCTGGTCAATTCGAAAGTCTCCGGCAAAGACCCAAAAACTCCATTTGTGCGCCAGTGTTCGAAAAGGTCGACAGCCAGACTTCCAGCCAGATGATCATAGCATGATCGTGCCCGCCGCATGGCTCCGTCTTTGGGTCCCGGTCGTGTGCGCATGTGGCCAAGCCGGGCGGAGACCGTCACAAGGGCCTCGACCGCGTGCGCGACATCAGGATCCGCCAGCCGGTAGAAACGGTGCCGCCCCTGCTTTTCACCGACAACCAGACCGGACGCCTCCAGCTTTGCCAGATGCCCGCTTGCCGTCGCGGGTGTCACACCGGCTTCCCGCGAGAGCTCGCCTGCCGTCAAAGCCATACCCGACATCAGCGCGAGAAGCATGTTGGCGCGCGCCGGCTCACCGAGGCACGCGGCAACCTGAGCGATATCCGGGCCTTCCTTCATAGTTTGGTCCAGACCTAAATGTTTCCTGCCACCAGTCTGTTAGACTTCAATGAATGCGTCAATGATCCGCCCAACGGAGACAGCCCAATGGACCTCGTTTCACCTTATCTGCCCGGTATTTTTCTTGCTTACACGGCATTCCTGCTCTCGATCATGAGCCCGGGCCCGAACGTGCTCGCCATCATGGGCACCTCCATGAGCCAGAGCCGTAGATCCGGTCTCGCTCTGGCACTCGGTGTCTCCGGCGGGTCCTTTTGCTGGGCGATTTTGACGGCCACGGGACTCTCCGCGGTCCTAGCCTCCTATGCCTTTGCTCTGACCGTCATAAAGATCGCAGGCGGGCTTTACCTACTGTGGCTATCCTTCAAATCATTTCGGGCTGCCCGATCGGCTCATGATATCCAAGCTCAGACTTTAGAAGGGGAAGCACTCACGCAGGGCGGCTACTTTCTGCGCGGCTTCACGATCCAGATGACGAATCCAAAGGCTGCTTTAGCATGGACCGCGATCATCTCGCTTGGTCTTCAGGCCAACGCGCCACTTTGGGTTGCCGCAGCCATTGTCGTCGGCACCAGCTTTTTATCGGTGGCCATCCACACCATCTACGCTTTGGCTTTCTCAACCCGGCCGATGGTGCGACTCTACAGCAAGGCAAGGCGTTGGATTCAAGGTTTTCTGAGCGCGTTCTTCGCTGTTGCCGGATTGAAACTCTTAACGACCCGAACTTAACACCAGTGAAAACTTAGGGCCTGTTGAGATTGAGGATGCCGAAGGATCCGAAAGACTGCACCGATCAGAGGGATTCTCTCATAGATCTCCCCGGCGGCGTCATAGTGATAGACGTGTTCGAGCGCCTTCCCGTCTTCGCGGAACAGGATCGTGCTCATTCCCCGAATCGGCCAAACCTCGAACTTGCCCTTTGGGGTGATGGTGAATTCCCAATTCAGGTACGCCTACATCCCGCAAGCACAGGCGGCACAAGCGCGTGTCGGGCGCTGAAACTGCGCGGCCCAATAGCGTCGTGGACCCTTTTATAGGTTCATGGTGAGTCCCAAAGGGCACCCCGCCGGCATTGCTGCGCCGATTTGTCCCACCAGAAGCCTCCTTGTGCGTCGAGCCGCCTCAGCCACGAAGCTTCCAGGCTTCGCTATTCCATAACGCCTCCTGAAAAATCGCTCCGGGTCCGCGAAAAATGCTAGCAATCAAACAACTTATCGCATTAAAAGGGATTCAATACATTACTGTATGGATTACGTATGAAAACACGACGTTCGAAAGATGACTGGCTGGATCATGGTCTGGCCGTTCTGGCTCAATCGGGAATATCTGCGATCAAGGCTGAACCGCTCGCCAAGTCGCTGAATGTATCGCGTGGAAGTTTCTACTGGCATTTTCGGGATATCGAGGACTTTCACATCGCGCTGCTGCGCAGATGGCGGGAAGTCAGGACCGACGGCATTATTGCCGAAGTGGAGCAGGCCAATCCCGGTGGCGAACGCCTGAAGCATTGGATGCGCAAGGCAATGTGCGGCAACAATGCTCTCGAGCGCGCCGTCAGATCCTGGGCGACGGAGAATCAGCGCGCGGCCGCAACGGTCGCCTCGGTCGACAAAATCCGGCTGAAGTATCTCGCGGCGGTGCTGAGTTCGGAAGGTCTCTCCTCGCAGCAGATCAACGCACGCGCTGCTTTTCTCTACTGGGGCTATGTCGGCCGCATCATGATCGGACAGGGCGCAACTAAGCTGCGCCCGCTGCAACTCGATGGCATCGCTGAATCTCTATTGCCACGCACCGGCGCTTTTCAGGATACGGGACCTTGACTACAGCCCCAGCCCCACCTTTAAAAGCAGACCCGCGAGTGAGCAGAGCGACAGAGTCTTGATCACCCCGAGCTTGAAGCGGAAGAGCGCGACAGCTGCCAAAAGAACAATGATCACCGCGGCAGGGTCGAGGCTCTGCAGGACCGGGAGGTCGAGCGAGACTCCGGCCCTGCCGACCGCCTGCATCTCATTGAAAACGACGCGCAGGCCGAACCAGAGCGCCAGATTAGCAATGACACCCACCACGGCCGCCGTGATCGCCGCGAGGGCACCGGCCAAGGCGCGCTTTTCCTGCAGACGTTCGATCGCGGGCGCCCCCAGAAAAACAAAGGCGAAACAAGGCGCGAAGGTGACCCAGAGCGTGATCAGCGCCGCGACAACCGCGCCCGTAAGGCTGGCCTCCTGACCATACCCGACCAGGAACCCGACGAACTGCAGAACAAGAATCAGCGGCCCCGGTGTCGTCTCGGCCAGTCCCAGTCCGGTGAGCATCTCCGCTGCCGAGAGCCAGGCATAACCCTCGACCGCCTCCTGTGCGACATAGGTCAAAACCGCATAGGCACCGCCAAAGGTGACCACCGCCATCTTGGAGAAGAACCAGGCGACCTCGGCATAGACTCCGGCGAACGGCAACAACGCAAGAACAGGCACGCCCCAGGCCACCAACGACAGAATACCGGCCCGGCGCGCGCTTTTCGCCAGACCTTTCGCATAGCCCGGGTCTGCTGCCATGACCGCGTCCAGCAGGGCCGGAGATCCGGATTTAACCCCGCCATGCGTGCCGCCGGAGAAGACTCCCGGCGCCAGCGCACCGACCAGAGCCGCGCTCAGCACCACGGCCGGAAAGGGAACGGAAAAGAGAAACAGGGCCCCGAAAGCCGCCGCGGCCAACAACCAGGGCAGCTTCCCTTTCAGCGCACGTCGCGCCACCTTCAACAAGGCCTCGAAGACAATCACCAGGACGGCGCACTTCAGGCCGAAGAAGAGCGCCGCCACGACGGGGACATCCCCCGCGACCACGAAGATCACGGAAAGGACGAACATGACCAGGGCGCCCGGAACGATGAAGAGCAGGCCGGCAATCAATCCCCCCTTCGCGCCGTGCAGGAGCCAACCCAGGTAGGTCGCCAACTGCTGCGCTTCGGGCCCAGGGAGCAGCGAACAGAAGTTCAAGGCATGGAGAAAGCGCCGGTCGCTGATCCAGTGCCGCTCATCCACCACCTCGCGGTGCATCAGGGCGATCTGCCCCGCGGGGCCACCGAAGGAAAGACAGCCGATGCGCAGCCAGACCCTGGTCGCCTCGGCGAGGCTCGGCAGTTGCGGCACCTGGGTGTCTCCGGAAACCACGGTCTCGTCGTCAGGTTGGAATTGATCCTTCATTGGACGGCCATTGCAGATCTGTGGGCAGGCCAGTCGTGGGTTTCCCCGGTGGCGTCCCGACACCAGCGATAGAGCGAGTCATAAAGCACCATGGACGCGGAGAGCTGTTCAAGATCGTCCCGGTACATGCGCGATAGGCCCAGGGACGCGGCCAGCAGACCCGCCGCTTCTGGTGCGAGTTCGGGCCGGGCCGTATCGGCCCCGCGCACGATGAGCGCCAGATGAGATAAGGCATCCGACTGAAGGCCGAACTCTTCAAGCATGGTGTCGAAGGAACAGGCCTCGCCCCGGTGACTCCAGAAGCTGCCTTCAATATCGAAGGGGACCGCGCCGAATTTCTCGCCCACCTGCTCCACCTCGGAAGGAGAGACAAAAAGAAAAGCCGCGTCCGGATCGACAAAGCGCCGGATCAGCCAGGGACAGGCGATCCGGTCGATCTTGGGGCGGGCGCGGGTGACCCAGAGTGTTCGGCCCCTGTCGTCGCGTTCGGGAAGCTTGTCGGGCGCGATCGCGGGTAAGCCTGCCTGCGCCCAGCCTTCGAAGCCCAGCGCCAGGCTCTCGGCTGCAATCCCCTCATTCCGCAGCAGTGCAACGACGCCCTGGCTAAGCTTCTTGCCACGGTGGCAGACAACGACGACATTCCCTCCGGAATAACCGTCCATCCACTGAGCGATCTCCCGATGATTCCGGCGGCGGGAACCCGGAATCAGCCTGGGATCGAGCGCAAAGTCTTCATCGATACGAATATCGACAATCGCTGGCGAATTGGGCAGTCCGATCAGGCGGGACAATTGATTTACAGTGATTTCTGTTGGAGACGTCATAACACGCCCTCCCTTCAAAACAAGGTTAAGGACGCGACTCTTGGGCTGACGCCTCACGGGGTGATCGCAAACCCCATCAGCATTGGGTAGCAACGGGACTGCGGGCTGTCAACCTGGAAGCCCCGCCGTCTTAGAAGTTTCACAATGACCGGCCTGCCGCTTTCATTCCCCTCCTATTCACCTTTCATCGGCCTGCGTCATAATTCTCGTAGCAAGTGCTTCCCGATTTCCGTAATTTGTGGCCCTGGAAAACCTCCCGCCCTCCGTCGATCGGCGTCGACCTGTCCCGTCAAAGGAAACCCATGCCGTCAAAGCGTTTCGCGATTCTGCTTGCCGCATTCATTCTACCGCTCGCCTTGGAGAGCCATACGGCCTCCGCCGCCCCGATCGACTACGACCGCCTGGACCAGCGGCTGAACCGGCTTGCCGAAGATCCAGGTATTGTCGGCCTCGCAGTTGGAGTCATTGAAAAAGGCGAGATCACCTTCGCCCGCGGATACGGCGAGACTCGCATTGATGGCGAGCCGGTGACCGCCGATACGGTCTTCCGCTGGGCCTCCCTCTCCAAGGGTGTCGCGTCCAGCCTGACCGCCAGGCTTGCCTCCCAGGGCGCTTTGTCCCTGTCGGATACGATCGCGGGCTTCGAGACGTCGCTGCGCCTGCCCGGCGGGTCCGAACGGGACGTGACACTTGAAAACCTGCTCTCCCACAGGCTCGGCATTGTCCCCAATGCCTATGACACCAGCCTGGAAGATGGCCGGGATCCCGTCGAGATCCGCCGCAGCCTCGGCAAGCTCAAAGCCGTCTGCCCGATCGGCGACTGCCACTCCTACCAGAATGTCGCCTTCGATACAGTATCAGAGGTGATCGAGAGGGTCGCGCAGTCTTCCTACGGCCAAGCGCTGGAGACCTTGCTCTTCAAACCGCTGGGCATGACCAACGCGAGCATCGGACGTGACAACCTTCAAAACGCGGCCTCCTGGGCTGAGCCACATCGTTATGCCCGCGGGATGAAAGCGGCGAAACGACGCAAGGTCAAAGAGGCCTATTACCGCGTGCCGGCCGCCGGCGGGGTCAACGGCTCGATCCGGGATCTCGCACTTTTCGCCCGCGCGCAGATGGGCCTCATGCCGGAGGTTCTACCCCAGGAACAGTTGGACAACCTGCACAGCCCAAGGGTCTACACCCGTCGGGAACAGTCGAGGTTGAGCGGCCGCTACGGCGGACACATCCGCGACGCCCGTTACGCGCTCGCCTGGCGGGTTTATAAGTACAGCACCGAGGGTTACCGGGTGGTGGGACATCGGGGTGCCGTCGACGGCTACCGCTCGCTGATCCTCTTCGATCCTGCGCAGGACACAGGCGTGGTCGTGCTCTGGAATTCCAACTCCCGCAAGCCAACGGCGATCCAGCTGGAGGTGATGGACATGGCCTACGGACTACCGGCGCGGGATTGGTTGCAGCTGGACCAAAAGGCGAGCAGGTAGCAGGCCGACGCAGCCGAGCTCGTCAACCGAGCTCAAAGCTGGCAAGTCCGAAGGTTTTCTGCCAGGGCAGCGCCGGGATCCCGCCCCGGTACATCCGGGCGGTTTCAAAGACCTGCTGAAGTCCAAAGTCTTCGGCCATCGCAACCGCCAGCTCATTGCGCTCCGGCACGTCGAGGGAGACCTCACCACCCGCCGAGCCCTGCAAGGACAGATCCTTGCAGAGCGCAAGAAAGAGATCGCGAGCGGTCCGATCATTTTCGGCAAAGAGCGGGCCGATCTTGTATCCGGAGCGGCAGGCACGGACGACACCGTATCCGATGATCTCGCCGTCACGCAGCGCCAGCTTCGATGTCCGGCTGGCGCTGCTTCCTGAGCGCACCCAGCTTCGCGTGAAGACATCCCGTGCGGCCGGGAAAAAAGGGAGATCAAAGTTCAAAAGCGCCGCTTCATCGGCGGGCGTAACGTCGCGGACGTCACTGCCCGCTTCTTCAACGCCTTGCAGCACGGGCACGCCGGTGAAACGAATGTTGCGGCCCTCGAGTTCGAAACCGCTGCGCCGGTAGTTCTCCTGCTGATCGACGACACCGTCCAGGCCGACAATGCGGTCTCCCAGAAACGCCATCCCTGCGTTCCAGGTGGCGAGCCCCGCCCCCGTCCCCCGGTGATCAGGATGCACGATGTAAAAGCCCAGAAAACCGAAGTCCGCTCCGTAGCGCACAACGGAAATAGAAGAGACCGGTTTTCCATCCAGCCACCCCATCAGGAAGCCCTGCGGATCGGAGCCATGAAAGACGTCCAGATCGTCGAGCCCCGGGTTCCAGCCCTCCGCGGCGGCCCAGTCAACCGCGACCGAAAAGTCCGCGACAGAGGCCGACTTGATGATCAGTTCCGTCATTCCCTACGTCCTTGTCAGGCGATCGCCTTGACCCGTTGCATCCGGACAAGGTTTTCGCAGAAACCAACGGCGGCCGCCACACCGTCCACGACGGGAAGCTTCAGATCCCCCGACAGGCTGGCCGCGAGGTCGGCCATACCGGCACAGCCCAGCACAATAACGTCGCAGCCATCCTGCGCAAGCGCGCGCCGGGCCTCGGCACGGATCGTCCCCTCGGCTTGCCCGTCAGGGCCGTCGAGCTGCAGCACGGGGACACCCGACGCCCGCACCTTGGCGCAGCGGCGGGCGAAACCGTAGGCCGCGATGTTTTCCTCGATCACGGGAACCGACACCGCCAGAGTGGTGACCACGGAAAACCGCCCGCCCAGCATCATGGCGGCATGGAAAGCCGCTTCGCCGATGCCCAGCACCGGCAGCGGACTGCGGGCTTTGAGCTCCGCCAGCCCTGTGTCATCGAAACACGCGATAATGACGGCGTCGTAATCACCGCCGCGCGTTTCCCACGCGAAGGTCTCGAAGAGACCGGGCAGCGCAGCCTCGCCATCCTCCGGCCCCTGGATCGAGGCTGGACCCTGCTCCGGATTGACCGCGGTGATCTTGGTCTCCATTGATGCAACCGCCCGGGCGGCCTCGGCAATCGAGCGGGTCATGGTGGCGGTGCTGTTGGGATTGATGATGAGGATACGCATCACACCATGCCCTTGCCCGCGTCGCTACCCGCCCCTGCCCGCCTGCGCTTCAGGAAAATCACCAGCAGCAGAAAGCTGCCGATCATCAGAAATGAAAAGACCGTGGTCAGAGTCCCGAGGGCATAAAGCACCGGCGAGGTCACGTTGGTGGTCATACCGACGATCTCAAGCGGCAGGGTATTGTGCGATCCCGCCGTCAGCAACGTGCGCGCAAACTCGTCATAAGAGAGCGTGAAGCCGAAGAGCGCGACACCGATCAGGCTGGGCGCGATGATCGGCAGCACCACATGGCGGATGGTCTGCCAGGAGCTCGCCCCCAGGTCCCGCGCCGCCTCTTCGTAGGATTTATCGAAACGGTTAAAGACCGCGAACATGATCAGCAGGCCGAAGGGCAGTGTCCAGGTCAGCTGCGCCCCGAAGCCGGAGGTCGACCAGTGCACATCGAAATCCAGAATATTGAAGATCAGTCCCACGCCCAGCGAGATCAGGATGGAGGGTATGATCAGGCTCGCGACGATCAGGTAAAAGAGCGCCGTCGAGCCCCGGAACCTGCGCCGGAACGCCAGGCCGCCCATGACTGAAACCACGACCGTGACCACCATAACCATCAGCCCAAGGGCGAAGGAGCGCCGGAAGGAACCCCAGATATCCCCCACCGCCTGCTGCTCAAAGAGATCAAAGAACCAATGCAGGGAAACCCCGTTCATGGGAAAGGTCAGACCGCCGCCCGGTCCCTGGAAGGAAAGCACGCCGATAGTAAGGATCGGGCCGTAGAGGAACAGCACAAAGAGTCCGAAAACGCCTGCGAGTACGTAGAAAGATCGGGAACGTGGTTCCACTAGAGTTCCTTCCTGATGTCGACGAAGCGCATCATGATGCCGATCATGATCAGCACGGTGATCAGCAGAACAACGGCGCTGGCCGCCGCCGCCGGGTACTGCAGCAAGGCGATTTCGTTGGAGATGACCCGGCCGACCGACGCGCTCTGACCGCCCGACATGAAGCGCACGGTGATGAAGTCCCCCATCACCAGGGTCACCACGAAGATCGATCCGATCATGATGCCCGGCTTGGTCAGGGGAATGATGACATTGGTCAGGATCTGAAATCCGCTGGCCCCGGCGTCGCGGGCGGCCTCGATCAGCGAGCGGTCGATCCGCATCATGGTGTTGAAAATCGGCACCACCATGAAGAGGCAGTAGAGATGCACGAAAGCCAGCACCACGGCGAAGTCCGAGAACAGCAGCCACTCCAGCGGTTCGTCGATGACCCCGGCGCTGATCAGGGTAGAGTTGGCGATACCGTTGCGGCCCAGGAAGGGAATCCAGGAAATCATACGGATGATGTTGGAGGTCCAGAAGGGCACGGTGCAGATCAGAAACAGCACGACCTGCATGGGCAGCGAGCGCACGTGGAAGGCCAGGAAATAGGCGACCGTAAAGCCGATCACCGCGCAGAAAACCCAGGTCAGCGCCATGAACTTGAAGGTCTTGAGATAGGTCGCCAGCGTGACCTGGGAGGTCAGAAGGTAACTGTAATTCTCGAGAATGAAAGCCGGGAAAAAGTTGTACTCGTTGTAGTCCCAGAAACTGACCGTGACGATGGTCAGGATGGGCAGCACCAGAAAGACGCCCAGCACCAGAACCAGCGGGCTGACCAGAAACCAGCTCGCCTTTTCCGGTGACGGTGCCTTCGATACGGCGGTCTCTTTCGAAGCCGCACCCGGCGCCATGACGGCGCCGGGTGTCTGAGTTGAAGATGAGCTCATGGATGTTTAAGCCGCGATGAACTCGTTCCACTTGCGGACCATGTACTTGTTCTCATCCATGACCGCGTTCCAGCAGGCCACCGCGCCCATGCGGTCGTAGAAGGAACCGCCGTCGCGCACGGCACCGGCTTTCTCCATGACCTTGCCCTGCGGGTTCACGATGTCCTTCTGCGCTGTCTTGCCTTCGAACCAGTAACCCCACTCGTCTTCGGTCATGAAGTTCTTAGAGGTCTCCGGCACAGCGGAGTAATAGCCCTGACGCATCAGGAAGCCGCCGACCCAGCCCGAGAGATACCAGTTGATGTATTCGTAGGCCGCGTCCAGCTCGATCCCCGAGAGGTTGGCCGAGAGTCCCAGGCCACCGCCCCAGGAGCGATAGCCCTCTTTCAGCGGCTGGTAGACGCAGGGGATGCCCTTGGAGCGCACGGCGGTGATCGCCGGCGACCACATGGACTGGATCACCACTTCGCCCGAGGACATCAGATTGACGCTCTCGTCGAAGGATTTCCAGAAGGCCCGGAACTGGCCGTTCTTCTTGGCCTCGGTAAAGATCGCCATGGTCTTGTCGATCTCTTCCTTGGTCATGTTGCCTTTATCGCCGTACTGCACCTCGCCCATGGCCTCGCAGACCATGGCGGCGTCCATGATGCCGATGGAGGAGATATCGAGGATCGAGGCCTTGCCCTTGAATTCCGGGTTCAAAAGCTCGGTCCAGCTTTCGATCAGACGACCGATCAGGTCCGGGCGGATGCCCAATGTATCCGCGTTGTAGATCGTCGGGATCAGGGTCATCCAGCCGGATTCATTGTCGACGAAGGTCTTACCCTCCGGCCCCTCGACGAAGCCCACCGTATGAGGCGCCGTGCCCTGGGCAATGACCGAATCCGGCGTCAGTTTGCCGGAACGGAAGGTGCCGACGATCTTGTCGTAATTCTTGATCTTGCTGGTATCCATGGCCTGCAGATTGCCGGCGCCCCAGACCTTCTTGCAGATCCAGTACTCGATGTCCGCGATATCGAAAGACTTGGGCTGCGTGGCCGCGCGCTGAGTGACGCTGTCGGAATCCAGCGCCGTCATCTCCAGTGTAAAGCCCAGGTCTTCCTTCACCTTCGCCGCCACCTCGTTGAGGTTGGACACGCCGGTACCAAACTGGCGCAGGGTGACGTTCTTGATGTTCTGCGCCCAGACGGTCGGAAAGCCGGTGACGGCGCCCGCGCCCACTGCGAGCCCGGCGGTCGCCGCAGCGCCCTTGAGCAGCGAGCGGCGGTTGATCCTTGTTTTACCTGTCCCTGTGGTCATCGCCATATCTCCTTTTGATGGCTGGCTGTTTCAGTTTTACGGTTACGCCGGTCTGTGCCGGTTTCTCTCTATTGATTTCTCTGCGTCAATTTCTCTGTGGCCTTTATGCCGCGAGGTGATGGGCGTCTTCGGCTTTCCAGCTGAGAAAAACGCTCTCCCCGATTTCAACGGGCTGATCGAAGAAGCGGCTGTCCGGCAGGGTGGCGATGAGATCGCCGGTCGGGCCGCCGTCGAGCGAAATGTTGACGACGCTGCCCAGAAATTCGACGTCCCGCACCGTCGCGGACAACGCCTCATCCGCCGCCCCCGTGGTTCCTCGCGCCATCTGGACACGGTCGGTCCGAACGGCCATCAGGCCGGCGTCAGTTTTCATAACGTTGTGACCACCGATAAAGCGGGCCACGAATTCGGAGGTCGGCGCGTTAAAGACCTGCTGCGGCGCGCCGGACTGCTCGATCACCGCGTTGTTCATGACGATGATGTCGTCGGCCAGCGCCAGGGCTTCGTCCTGGCTGTGGGTGACGTGGATGAAAGAGATGCCGAGCTCGCGTTGCAGCTTCTTCAGCTCCGCGCGCATACGGGTGCGCAGGAAAGGATCGAGGGCCGAAAGAGGTTCGTCCAGCAACAGGATCTGCGGTTCGGTGACCAGAGCCCGGGCCAGCGCCACGCGCTGCTGCTGCCCGCCGGAGAGCTGATCGGGCACGCGCTCGCTGTAATCCTCCATATGGACCAGCTCCAGCAACTCCATCGCCCGCGCCCGCCGTGCCTTCTTCTCTACGCCCTGCATTTTCTGGCTAAAGGCCACGTTGTCGACCACGCTGAGGTGCGGGAAGAGCGCGTAGTTCTGAAACATCATGGCAGTGCCGCGCTTGGCCGGCGGCAAGTCGGTGATGTTGGCGCTTCCGAGCAGGATATCGCCTTCCGTCACCACCTCGTGCCCGGCGATCATGCGCAGGGTCGAGGACTTGCCGCAGCCCGAGGGCCCGAGGAGACAGGAATAGCTGCCCGAGGCGAAATTATGGGTGATGGCATCGACCGCGATGGTCTCGCCGTAAGCTTTCGTGACGGATACAAGTTCGAGCGCGGACACTGCAAATTCCCCTGCAAGACTTCCTTCTGCCCCCATAACTGCAACGGCTATGCCAGAAACTCACGCGCCTCTTAGCCGTTGTTTTATTTCACTATTTATCTTGGACCCCAGAGCAGAAAGGGCTTCGATGGCTAAAAATTCGTCACCTTGCACACGATTGAAGCAAAAATTGTATACGATTTTTGCTTGCCGCTGCAACCCGCCGGGGCTATGTCCAAGTGGACTGATCGCCAGAGTCCTGAGTGCGGCCGTCTGATTGCCGCTGCCCTGATGGACCGGCCGAGCATCACGTGAATTTCGGTTGCGCCGGTCACGTCGAGTTGCGATCAAACTTACGAGACATTGACCGAGCCTGTACCGAGTAGTTTCAAGATGCCGTCATCCGCCACCAAGTCAGCCAAGAAGTCGACGAAAAAGTCCCCCGGCCAGGCCAATGCCCGGGCGACGGATCAGGCGTCTGGCCAAACGTCGAGCAAAACCGTCGATCCCGCGACTAATCCTGCCAATGCCCCCTCACCGGCAGAAGGTTTCAACGGTGCCTTTTCCCTGCCGCCGGGACCGGCTTTGGAGATCTGCCTGCGCCTGCAGAACGCCATCATCGAACACCGCCTGCAGCCCGGCACCAGGCTGTCGGAAGACGAGGTCGGCGAGATCTACGGCGCCGGCCGCACAGTGGTCCGCTCCGCCCTGCAGGCCCTGGCCCACAGCGGCCTGCTGGAGATCAGGCGCAACCGCGGCGCTTCCGTCGCCAAACCCACCGTCGGCGACGCCCATGAGGTCTTCGAAGCCCGCGCCCTGATCGAGCCCGAGGTCGCCCGGCGCGCGGCGGCCAGAATTTCTGATGCCGACCTGGCCCGCTTGAAGGCGCACATCGAGGCCGAGCACGAGGCGCTCGCCGACAGCGACATGGGCCGCGCCCTCGCCCTCTCCGGCCTCTTTCACATCGAGATCGCCGGGATCGCCGAGCACAGCGTTTACGCCGCCATGATTCAGTCCCTGATCACCAAGTCCTCCCTGATCATCGCCCTCTACTGGGTCCGCCCCGACACCGCCTGCGAAAGCCACGCCCACCACGCCCTACTGGACGCCTTCGTGAAGAAGGACGGCGACGCCGCCCATGCCATCATGCGCAGCCACCTGATCGACCTGCATTCGGGATTGAACCTGAAACCGCCGGTGCGGAAAGAGACATCGCTGGCGGAGGCGCTGGCGGGGGGTTAGGCGGGTCCTTGATACCTTGCCGCGTCGGCAATGTCGGCTGCGAACCCATAACGACGTTATTTGCTTCGCCAGCAATGTCGGCAATGCGTTCAATCACTTTTACGTCTTGGCTTTTACTTCGATGGGCACAGGCTGGCCGATTTGACGCACCAGAGGGGCGTCATCTTCGTTCCATCGAAACAATGTGACGTGCCACAATCCCGGTCTCTGGCGCGAAGGGTCGATCAACCCAACATGGCCAGCCTTTCGAACAGTATCGGCGGCCAACCAAGATTTGGGTTCATCTCCGGCATCAAGCGCACTGCGCCAAGGCTTCCGCGCTAGTTCATAAACTTCTGCAGCATGCGGGTGGCGCAGATCAAATAGCACACAGGGCTCAACGTCATAGGATATCAGAAAGCGTTGCGGATCACCCGAGCGCACATATTCACCGATTGCAACTCTAGCGCTTTGTTCATTTGGACTGAGATACAATGCATCTTGTCCAACCCGGTTGAAGCGGGCCGCAGGCCGATATTCGAGACCGCGCTCCAAATGGATGCCGTCTGGAACTTCGAAAGAAATTTTGACGAATATGCCGTTGACCTTGGATAGCATAGCCTCCTCAAACGATTGTCCGTCTAGCATCAGATAAAGACATTGCGGCTTGGAGTTGGAACATAAGAGATCAGCTCCAGCGCGAAAAGCAGTCATTTAATCCCTGCGAACAGAGGGTAACCTTGTCCGCAAAATCGACACTGGTCGCCTGCGCAGTTATTGCCTCCCCCCTAAAACTCCACGTCCTTCTGCGCGTTAATGCTCTGTCCCCGTAAGAGATTGTTTTACCTGGATCGTTTTGGCGATCAAGTCCGCGGGCATTGTTAGTTTTTTAAAGATGTATTTTTTATATTGCTTTTTGAAAACTGCCCCCATATAAGATGTAGAAGAAATACATTTTAGGTCGGGAAAGAGAAAATGCCCGTGGAAACCATCAAGGACACTGCCGCCCTTCACCGTGCGCCGGAAGACCTCAGCGACCGGATCGCCTATGGCTTCGTCAAGGCTTTGCGCTTCATCGCGGATCGCTTCTTTGCCCAGCGCTACGGGCATCGCGCGGTGGTGCTGGAGACGGTGGCCGCGGTGCCCGGTATGGTGGGCGGACTGCTGCAGCATCTCAAGGCGCTGCGGCATATCCGCGATGACCAGGGCTGGATCCGGGAGCTGCTGGAGGAAGCCGACAACGAACGCATGCATCTCATGACCTTCGTCCAGATCGCTAAGCCGACCCTGGCTGAACGCTGGGTCATCCTGCTGACCCAGGCGGTGTTCTATAATTTTTACTTCTGGCTCTACCTCTTCGCGCCCAAGACGGCCCATCGCGTGGTCGGCTACTTCGAAGAGGAAGCGGTCGCGAGCTATACGCATTTTCTGGCACAGATCGACAACGGCATTCAGGCCGATGTTCCGGCCCCGCCCATCGCGATCGACTACTGGAAGCTACCCGCGAACGCGACACTGCGCGATGTGGTTCTGGTCGTCCGGGAAGATGAAGCCGGGCACCGCGACCGCAACCACAGCTTCGCGGACGATCTGAAGCGCCGTCAGCAGCCGGTCGGTAAGATCGCCGGCGATGGCGTGGTAGGTTGATCCATGAAAGCACTTCCCAAAGGACTGGTCCCGTACAAGCGCACGGCAGACTTTACCCAAACGACGCTCCCCCGCGGCCTGTTAAAGGATCACAACACAAAGGCGGGGGTCTGGGGCTTGATCCAGGTGACAGCGGGAGCGCTGTGCTACAGCATCCCGTCAAGAGGTGAGGACACCCTCCTGAAACCCGGTGTTCCAGGCGTTGTCGAACCCGAGGTGCCGCATCATGTGACGCCCCAGGGTGCCGTCACGTTCCATGTGGAGTTCTACCGCAATCCACCCGAAGGAAAGACCGGGCCATAGTCGCGGCAACGACTTTCGTGCCCCGACGCGTCTTACCCACATTCCCACCGAAAAGGATACCCAATCCGCCTCATCTCGGTGACTAGGTCGGCGACTTCGATCAGTGCGGGTATGGCGGAGACATTGGCACAGCTTCACCGAATTTCGAACTTTGGCAATGTACGCATTGAGCTCAAAGCGGTTAACTAATTGAACCAATCATGCTTTGAATTTCTTGCTCAGCCAGAGCTATGCTCTCAAAAATCCCGTGGGCAGGTAGCGTAGCCCAACCTTCAGCGTAAACTATGCCATCTTCATCGGCAGAAAAATAATGGTATTCATCTGTAATGGCATACAAACCGTCTGTACGCCTCACAATTACCAAGCGTCGGTTTACGTGCTCTCGGTTGGGAGAGACATATGGGAATACCTTTAGCCTTTCCATACCAACTGAATAGCTTCTTCAGTTTTCCATTGCAATGCCAGCTTTGTGTGCAAACCAGACGTTAGTCCCTTGCGAGTTTAACGGCTCCAGTCCCCCTAAAACTCCACGCCCTTCTGCGCCTTGACGCCCTGCTCACGGAAGGGATGTTTGATCTGGGTCATCTCGGTGACCAGGTCGGCGGCTTCGATCAGTTCGGGTTTGGCGTTGCGGCCCGTGACGATGACGTGAAGGTCTTCCGGGCGGTTGTCGAGGAACTCCACCACTTCCTCAAGCGGCAGGTAATCATAGCGCAAGACGATGTTAAGTTCGTCCAGTAAGACCATGTCGTACTTGGGTTTATCGCCCTTGGACTTGTCGACCCGGCAGGCCTCGATCATTTCCTTCGAGACTTCCCAGGCGCGCTTGGCAGCAGCGATGTCGCGGGCGCGGTCCTGGGTGTCCCAGGTGAAGCCTTCGCCCATGGTGCGGATCTCGGTCAGATCGGGAAAGGCTTCCAGTACGACGCGCTCGCCGGTCTCCCACTTGCCCTTCACGTACTGAACCACGCCGGTGCGCATGCCGTTGCCGATGGCCCGCGCGATCAGGCCGAAGGCCGCCGTCGACTTACCCTTGCCCTTGCCGGTGTGAACGATCAGCAGGCCCTTTTCCTCGGTCTTGGTGGCGAGCATGCGATCGCGGGCGGCCTTGCGCTTGCGGGCCTTTTCGTTGGCGCGCTCGTTCAGCTCTTCCTCGGTCATTTCGCCCTTGGATTTTTCGCCAGCCTGATCTTTTGCGCTCATCCCGTCACCTCTTGTTCTTTTTCATGTCCCGCAAGCTCCCGCAGTCTGGCCTGCGCCGAATTGGACTTTGCCCGCCAGAGCCCGCGCTCCTGCGCCTCGATCATGCGTTCGGCCATCTCGCGCACCGCCGCCGCGTTGTTCTGCTCCAGGAACGCCAATACCTCGGCATCGCCCAGGTAGGCATCGTATACCGCATCGAAGTGGTGGTCGGCCACCACCCGCGCGGTCGCAGCAAAAGCGAAAAGGTAGTCCACGGTCGCCGCCATCTCGAAGGCCCCCTTGTAGCCGTGGCGCATCACCCCCGCGATCCACTTGGGATTGACCACACGGGCACGCACGACGCGGGCGACTTCTTCCTCCAGGGTGCGGATCTTGGGGCTCTCCGGGCGGGAGTGATCGTTGTGATAGACCTGCGGCTGCTGGCCGGAAAGATGACGCACCGCCGCTGTGAGGCCGCCTTCGAACTGGTAGTAGTCGTCGGAATCCAGCAGATCGTGCTCGCGGTTGTCCTGATTATGAACGACAGTATCGACCGCGCGCAGGCGGGTTTCAAAGAGCCCGTGCGCCGCCGTCCCGCCGCTGCCTGCGCCGTAAGCATAGCCGCCCCAGGCCAGATAGGCCCGGGCAAGATCGCCCTCATCTTCCCAGCCACGCTCGTCAATCAAAGCCTGTAAGCCCGCGCCGTAAGCGCCTGGTTTGGAACCAAAAACCCGGTAGCCCGCGCGCTTCTCGGCGAGCTCCGCCGCGACGCCTTTGGACTGCAACTCATCCCGCTCCCGCCGGAAGGCTTCGGCCAGCGGGTTCTTCTCCGCCGGCTCGTCCAGAGCCGCGACGGCGCGCACCGCGGAATCGAACAGATCGATCTGGGCCGGGAAGGCATCGCGGAAGAAACCGGAGACCCTGAGCGTGACATCCACGCGCGGGCGGTCCAGCACAGACAGAGGCAAAATCTCGAACCCGGTGACCCGGCGCGAGGTCACCTCCCAGGTCGGGCGCACACCCAAGAGCGCAAGGCCCTGGGCGATGTCGTCGCCGCCGGTGCGCATATTGGCGGTGCCCCAGGCCGAGAGGGCGATGCGGCACGGCCAGGCGCCCTGCTCCTGCCGGTGGCGCTCGATCAACAGGCAGGCGGATTTCCAGCCCAGATGCCAAGCGGCAGGGGTCGGGACCGTGCGGCTGTCGAGGGAATAGAAGTTGCGGCCAGTCGGGAGCACATCCAGGCGGCCCCGGGTCGGCGCACCGGACGGACCCGGAGGTACAAAAGATCCGTTCAAGCCTTTGAGAACGCCGGCAATTTCGGCCTCCCCTGATTCGGCGACGGACGGCCGGACGCTGCTCTGGATGCTCTCCAGCACTTGAAGAGTCCGTGCCCATTCGGCTGCCGCCGACTGCGCGCCCGAGACCAAACGTTGGGCCAAAAGCTCCAAGCGCTCGAGCGTGTCGCCCTGGCTGCGCCAGCTCCCTTCGCCGGTCAGAACCTCGGGCCGGGGTCCGCTCCAGTCAGCGCCCATCTCACAGTCCAGGGGATCGAAGCCCTCGAAGCCCAGATCGGCTGCCAGCGCACGGATCAGCGAGGCATCGCCGTCCTTGCCCTCGCCGCGCGGCAGGCGGGTGAGCGCCACCAGCAGGTCGGTCAACTGCGTGCCTTCCGGCGCTTCACCGAAAATGTGCAGGCCGTCGCGGATCTGCAATTCCTTCAGTTCGCAGAGGTAGTTATCCAGCTTGCTTAAGGCCGCATCCGCGTCATCCGCCGGGACAATGCCACAGTCCTTGTCGAGACCGATAGAGGCGCTGAGTTCGAGAATCTGTTCACGCAGAATCTTAAGGCGGCGCGGGTCGACACCGGCGGCCTCGTAGTACTCGTCGACCAGAGACTCCAGATCCGCCAGCGGGCCATAGGATTCCGCGCGGGTCAGCGGCGGGGTCAGGTGATCGACGATCACCGCCTGCGCCCGGCGCTTGGCCTGGGTGCCTTCGCCCGGGTCGTTGACGATGAAGGGATAGAGGTGCGGCATGGGGCCCAGGACCGCCTCGGGGAAACAGCTTTCCGAAAGCGCCAGGGACTTGCCGGGCAGCCATTCTAAGTTGCCGTGTTTACCCATGTGGATAACCGCGTGAACCTGCTCGACTTTTCGCAGCCAGGCATAGAAGGCCAGATAGCCGTGGGGCGGCACCAGATCGGGATCGTGGTAGGTCGCGGTCGGGTCGATGTTGTAACCGCGGGCGGGCTGCAGGCCGACTGTGATCTTGCCGCAGCGGAACATGGAAAGCGCGAAGCTGCCCGAGTTGGTTTCATCTGAAACAAAGAAAGGATCGGCCTCCGGCGCGCCCCAGCGCTCGGTCACGGCGGACTGCACGTCCGCAGGCAAATCTTTGTAAAAAGCCATGTAAATGTCACAGTCGAGACGCACACGAATGACGCGTCCGTCGACGGCGGCATTGGTCGGTCCCTCGGCCAGGCGTTCGACCAGGGCATTGCCGTCTTCGGGGATATCTTCGACGTCATAGCCCGCCGCCGCCAGCGCCCGGAGCAACACGACGGAGCCCGCCGGCGTATCGAGGCCGACGCCGTTGCCCATGCGCCCGTCCCGGTTCGGATAGTTGGCGAGGATCAGCGCGACCTTGCGTTCGGAAAGCGGCGCGCGTTTCAGCGCCAGCCACTTCGACGCCAGGGCCGCCACGAAATCGATGCGGTCAGGGACCGGCGCGTAGGTGACGATCGAGGACTGGGTCGCCGGATCGAAGCGGGCCTCGGACTTGAAGGAGACGGCGCGGGAAAGGATGCGCCCGTCGACCTCCGGCAGGGCCACGTTCATGGCGATATCGCGAGCCGAGAGACCGTTGGCGGACTCGCGCCAGGCGGCCTCGTTGCCGCCGGAAAAGACCACCTGCAGGATCGGACAGTCCAGGCCGTCGAAGGGTGTTTCCTTCCGTTCGGCCCCGGGGCTGGAGATGGCGAAGCCGGTGGCATTCAGCACGATCTCGCTGCCGGCGTCTTCCAGCAGCTGGCGCAGGGTCTCCGCGGAGAGCGCTTCTTTGAGGCTGGCGCAATAGACCGGCAGGGGATTGACGCCCTGCTGTTTGAGGCTCGCGAGCAGGGCATCGACCGGCGCAAGATTGGCGGCCTGCACCAGAGCCCGGTAGAAGACGATGGCGGCGACGGGCGCACCCGCGGTCCATTCGCTCTTAATGTCGTCAAGAGATGGCTGATCGTATCCTGGCCAATAGATCCCAGCGCGCAGCAGCGGACGCGGCTCGTTCCAGGCCGGAAGCGAACGGCCCTCACCCTCCAGGAGCGTCGCGGCATAGAGCAGGAAGTTACGCGCGTTCTCCGGCCCGCCGTGAATGCAGTACTGCCAGAGCCGGTGGCAGGCTTCGCCCCCCAGGGTCGAGTGGTCGGCCAGCTCCGCGTCGGGCTGATCGTCGCCGGGCAGCAGCGCCAGGGGAATATTCCGCTCGGCACAGGTCGCGCGCAGCTGCTCGACACCGTAAGGCCAGTAACCGACCCCGCCCAGCAGCCGCACGATCACCAGCTTCGCGTTGGCGATCATCTCCTCGGCATAGAGATCGACGGAGAGGTTGTGGCCGAGCTGCATGAGGTTGGCGAGACGCAGGCTCGGCAGGTCAGCGTTGCCCGTCCCATCGGCCGCCCCAGGGTCAGCCCTTGCGCGGAGATGCCCGCAGGCCAGCGAGAGACTGGCCAGCTCGGTGTCCGCCGCCGAGAGCACAATGATGTCGCCCGGGGTCTGGCCGAGATCGACGGCTTCCGAGCCGTCGGATATGCCGCCCGCCTGCGCCTGCAAAAGATGCATGTCTGCTCTCGCCCTTTACGCCGGTTCGTATGTCCGGCCCTGAACATTCGGCTCGAAAAACCAGAAGGGCTCGCTCAGCCCACCCTACTTATTCAGCCCGCCCTACGCGCTCAGCCTGCCCGAACGGCGGCGGCTTCACGCGGGGCGCCCTGGGCACCCGGACGGCCGGACTCCAGCGCCGCGCGAATCGCGTCGCTGTCCATATCCGCCTCACCGATCACCACCAGACGGGTGGATTGGGTTTCCTCCGGCTGCCAGTCGCGGTCGTAGTAGTGCTGCAAACGGCCACCGACCCCCTGCAGGACCAGACGCATGTCCTTGCCCGCGACTTTGGCGAAACCCTTGATGCGCAGGATACCGTGTTGGGCGATCACCGGCAGCAGGCGCTCGACCAGGGCTTTCGGGTTCTCCACCTCGCCCAGGTCGACGGCGAAGGACATGAAGTCGTCGTGGTCATGCTCGCGGCCGTCGTCGTGATGGCTCGGGCGGGAGTCCAGGTCGTCTTCCGCCGCCGCCTCCAGGCCCAGCAGGACCTTGGCGTCGACCCGGCCGTAGGAACTGCGGACGATCTTGACCTCGGGCCGCAGCTCGCCCTTCACATCGCGCAGCACCCGCTCCAGCTCGGCTTCGGCCAGCAGGTCGGTCTTGTTGATCACCACCATATCGGCGCAGTTGATCTGCTCCTCGAAGAGCTCTTCCAGCGGGCTTTCGTGGTCCAGGGAGTCGTCGGCCTTGCGCTGAGCGTCGACCGCCGCCGGATCGCTGGCGAACAAACCCTCCGCCACCGCCGGGCCGTCGATTACGGTGATCACGCCGTCGACCGTCACCCTGGTGCGGATCTCCGGCCAGTTGAAGGCCTTGACCAGCGGCTTGGGCAGGGCCAGGCCGGAGGTCTCGATTACGATATGATCGGGCGGCTCGGCCCGGTTCAGCAGGGTCTCGATGGTCGGGATGAAGTCGTCGGCGACGGTGCAGCAGATGCAGCCGTTGGGCAGCTCCAGGATCGCGTCTTCCTCGCAGTTCTCGATGCCGCAGCCCTTGACGATTTCGCCGTCCACGCCCAGGTCGCCGAACTCGTTGATCACCAGCGCGATGCGCTTGCCATTGGCGGTTTCCAGCAGGTGGCGGATGGTGCTGGTCTTACCGGCTCCGAGGAAGCCGGTGATGACGGTAGCGGGAATTTTGTTACCTTGCGACATGAACTCATCTCACCAGTACGTTGTTTTACCATTTATCTTTCTTAAGGCGCCTTCACGATCATGGGAATCCCCGCGACCATGAGAACCACCGAATCCGCGACCGCCGCGACGGCCTGATGCAGGCGTCCAGCATGATCCCGGAAGTCTCGCGCCAAAGGGTGCATGGGCACAATCCCATGACCGACTTCATTTGAAACAAAGACGACCGGGCCAGCGAGATCCGGCCCCGATTCACCAGAGAGCAGTTTGACCAGCCCGGCGATCTCCGCATCGATGTCCCGCTCCTTGGCCATGAGGTTGGAGAGCCAGAGGGTCAGGCAGTCGACCAGGATCGGCCGCTCCGCCCGCGCTTCGCGGCGCAGCACCCCGGCAAGATCCAGCGGTTCCTCAATGGTCCGCCAGTGCGCGCCCCGGCGCGCCTTGTGCTCGGCAATGCGCGCGGCCATCTCACTATCGCGCTCCGCCTGCCCCACCGCCGTCGCGATATAGAGGCAATCCCCGCCCAGGGATTCCGCTGCCGATTCCACAAGCTGCTCCGCATGGCGGCTCTTGCCCGAGCGCGCGCCGCCCAGGATCAGAGAGAGTGCCGGAAGCGGGGTTGAAGGGCTGGTGGACACTGGATTCCTGCGGTGCTTTGAGACTTGAAGTGGCGCGAGTTTCCTTAGCCGATAGGCTTCACGCAAGAACAATCGTCGCAACGGCAAAAACACCTGCGAATCAGCCGCTTTAATCCGCTGCTCTCAAACCTCCCGCTAAATTGTGATCGGCCCGTGTCTGGCACTTCCGGGTTTCTGAACCCAAGTCATTACTCACGAGGCTGCAACTCCGACCGCCCCTCTGATAGCGGACGAGATAGATTGGAGAGTGACGCATGTTGAAACGAACCGCACGGGCCGGACTGCAGATCATCACGATCCTCGCCGTGATCACCCTTATGCTGACTTCCGCCGCGCGCGCCGCCGTGCCGCAGCCGGATCTGAGAGCTCTGAACGCAGTCGCCGGCGCCACAGCGCAGGAGGCAGATTTCCTGAAGGCCGGGAACTTCAAGAAAGGCCACGGCCATCACGGCTTCAAGAAACGCGGCTTTGGCCACAAGAAATTCGGACATAAGAAATTCGGCCACAAGCGGCATTTTGGCCACCGCAGCTTCGGGCATCGGAAATTCGGGCACAAGCGGAACTTCGGCCACAGAAAGTTCGGCCATACGAGAAAGTTCGGGCAGCGGAAGTTTGGCCACCGCAGTTTTGGGCACCGCAAGTTCGGGCATGGCAAGCGCAAGCAATATAGCTACGGGCACCGCTCGTCCGGTCAAATCTATTCGAACCATAAATACTCGGGTCACAGATATACCGGTCACGGACGTTATGGCCATAAACGGTACGGCCACCAGAAAAACATCTACAAACACCAGCTCTACAAACGCAACAGCTACAAACACTCGGGCTACAGCGGGATCGGCGCACGGAAGCTCAGCACCAGCAAGTTCTATGTCGGCGCCAGCCGCTTCCGGCATACGACGGCACAGCCCGCTGAAAACAGCAGCCACCGCCTGAAGCGGCACCATCTGATCGCCGAGAACGCGGCCACCGTAAAAACGCCCGAGACGGCAAACACCGACTACGGCGCCAGCAGTTTCAAGGACACCGCCCCCAAGAACCACGGGCACAACTTCCGCAACAAGAGCACGCGCCTGAAGGACGTGCCCAAGGGCATCACCCGCCCAAGGCCTGCGACGCAGAAGTTCGATTACGGCAGCAGCAGGCACAAACCCAGCGCACCGAAAAATCACGGGCATGATTTCCGGAACTAAAGGCCGCCTCACAGGTTAGCAATTAAAGCGCCACCCAGTGAAAGACATCCGGCGCTGACAGGCCCGGCGATGCCCCCCCTCACCGCCGGGTCTGTCGTATTTGCGCGACCTGTCGACTTTGCCGGCGATTCCCTGTTTGCCGGCCCCGCTCTTGCAATCGGGCGTCGCATTCCGTATACCCAGGCCATGCAACGACCTGCCCAAACACCCTTTCGAATATGCCCCAGGCTTCCGGCCCCGGAAGCCTCACGTCTGGCAATTCGAGGGGGAGTAGCTCAGCGGTAGAGCAGCGGGTTTATACTCCGTAGCGCCCGATAAGCGGCAGGTCGTCGGTTCGAATCCGACCTCCCCTACCAAGCTTAAGATTGGTTCGTATCGGCCTCACACTGCAGTTACCTTTGCGGTAGAGTCCACTCGCACCACCGCAAATATCGTTCACTGGGCATAGCCGTCGTATGTTCGGACATTCGGGTTCGCAAAACAAGAACCTCATCCGCCAGCTACAACTTTGCGAGTATTCCACGCCTGATAACTTGGTCGATTAGGTGGGGCGAGTAACTTGTGAAATCGCGAATGGACCGGGGCTGATCCAGAACAAACTGGATCAAGCTGCCGGCGTTAGCTGGTATGTCTATGAGGTCGTCGACAAACTCTCGCTCTTGATCCGGTGCTGTGCGTTCTCGCGCCATACGTACTTCCGCAACCGTCATATCGAGCTCGATGAAGCCGAAAATCCCAAATTCTCCGTGGTTTTTATCGATGAAGATTGAGAGTGTTTCATAGAGGCCTCGATCATACAGTCCAGTTCCAAGTTCTTCATCCAACATTCGGCGATACAGTTTGTCTATCGATGGCCTACCAATTCTCTCGTCAAAGTCATCGGTATTCATTCCCTCATTCACCGGCAAATGAAGCCGATTATGCTGCGAGAAATTTGACGCAGTCTTATTGGTCCGAGCAAAAATAAGCCTCTTATCCGACTTGTTGCCTGAACAGCAAACGATGCAGTTCAAGCCGATGGACGGGGTCAGAAAAGGTAAATGAGCGCGCTCATTATTTATTGTCATGTAAGGAAAATTTTCGAAATTCTTCAAAAAATTCTGATTCGAGCGAACGACTTCGTCATATATCCTGCTCATCACCCAGTTTGTAAAGTAATCGGTACAGTACAAAGATATCAAAGCTCCCGACGTTTCGTGCTCACCAGTGCTTACCTGTGATTCAACCTTTGAAACCCCATACTTCTTTTTGTTGTAGGGCTTATGGCGTCCCGGACCTTTGAAAGCACTGATAACGCGCTGGGCATAGTCTTCGGTGAAGCGCTCCACAAGTTGGCAAACATCTAGATCAGAAAGACCGACGGCACCGAAGGATGGAATTCGGTTGAACAGCTCTTCAGGTCTGAACGAGAAATAGTCAGGTGATTCGGGATGAAGATCGTAGGGCAATCCCTCCTTAACAGCCTTTTTCAGGGTTTCGGGATAAGCAATAAAGAATTTCTGATCGGTCAGCTCAAAAGTCACTTCGGACGGATCGAACCCTCCAAGTCTTTGTGACGGGTGGCGGCCAAGTATGGGAAATGAAACGCTGTCCCGATCCGTTTGAATCACACGATCCCAGAGTTGTGAGAGACTGTAGGAGCGTGCGTTCAAGTCAGACGCTATGGAAGCAAATTTCCTGTCCTCCAAAGCATCCATGTCTCTCGCTGCTTGGAAAGCCCGCTTTAATTCACTATCAGACTCACTACCGATTGGGAAAAAAGCAGCTTCGAACAAAGCAAAATTCTTATCCGAAATGCTATGTACTTTGCCACGGATGTTGTATAGCTGCTTTTCCGACAGATTAATGGCGGACGCCAAATCAGCTAACTTCCATTTCTTGTTGCCGTTCCCAGTGCCATTATCGATACACTGCTTAATAAACTCCACTTGATTCGCCGTATAATTCACTTTTTTTATCACTCCCGCTCAAATTCTTTCTGTCTCTGTAATTCGCCGTACCATTCCTAACAAAAGTCTGAAAGCACAGCTCTTCTCAACCTAAATAAGAGCACAGACCGGGCAGCGCGCGATCAATTTTTTTTTGGAAAACTTCCGAAACACTACCGATCCGCAGTCACGGCTTCCGAACACGAATTGAGACCCAGTTAAAATCCTTCTCAAGCGTCGACAAATTTCGCAAAAGCTGAGGCCCCGGCCCACCGCTGGAAAGGATTTTAGTGATGGTTGATCCAAAACGTGGAAATAGAGGGATAGTCAGTATCGCAAGAAACGCACTTAATCATCGCGCAATTTATGCGGGGCTCTCAACCTGTCATGGAGCCGGGTGTTTTGTAACCGAGAAACCCGAGTTATACGGTCCGATGGCCCTACTCTATTTCCTGCTCGCATTGCGGGGGTAGCAGAAAAACTCACAACGGTTATGGTCAGGTCGGCGTGTATGCGTAAGTGGTGCTGTGGAAAGACGCATAAACAAGGACCTGACTCCCACCACCCTGTTTCCCCACACTCACATCACCAACGGAAAGACCCCCGTCTTCTTGACCACACCGTAGACGAAGCTGCTGTCGATGGAGGCGATGCCGCCGATGGGGTGCAGGCTTTTGCGCACGAACCGCTCGTAGTCGGGCAGGTCGGCGACGACCACGCGCAGCAGATAGTCGGAGGTGCCGGTCATGACGAAACATTCGAGCACCTGGTCGACCCGGCGGATGTCCTCCTCGAACTGCCGGACCGTGGCTTCGGTGTGGCTGTCCAGGCTGACCCGGACAAAGACGGTCACCGGCAGGCCATAGATCGCCGCATCCACATCCGCGCTGTAACCCTTGATCGCGCCGCTTTTCTCCAGGAGCTTCAGGCGGCGCAGACAGGGTGAGGGCGAGAGATTGACCTCCGCGGCGAGGTCCTGGTTGGTCATGCGGCCCTTGCGCTGCAGGGCGCGCAGGATCTGGCGGTCTTTCTGGTCCATCAGCGGATTCTTTGGCAGTTAATGCTAATATTTACTGAATTTTTAGCATATTTCGCAATTTCCGGGAATCAAAAGCAATATAGGCTCTGCCTGTCATCTTGCAGGAGACCATCATGCGCAACCGTCCCGACAGCTTTTCGACCCTCGCGATCCACCACGGCTACGACCCGATGGAGAATGAGGGCGCTCTGACCCCGCCCCTGCATCTGACCTCGACCTTTGCCTTCGAAACGGCAGAGGCCGGCGGCGAGATGTTCAGTGGCGAGCGCGAGGGGCACATCTATTCGCGGATCTCGAACCCCACCTGCGATCTTCTGGAACGGCGCATTGCGGTGCTCGAAGGGGCCGAGGCCGGTCTGGCCCTGGCGTCTGGCATGGGCGCCATCACGGCGACGATGTGGACCCTCCTCGCCCCCGGCGATGAAGTCATCCTGGATAAGACGCTCTACGGCTGCACCTTCTCCTTCATGCAGCACGGCCTGAAGAAGTTCGGCATCGACGTGACCCATGTCGATCTGACCGAACCGGAGAACCTCGTGGCCGCGATCAGCGAGCGGACCAAAATGGTCTACTTCGAGACTCCGGCCAACCCCAACATGCGTCTGGTCGATATTCGCGCCGTCTCCGAGATTGCCCATGCGCGTGACGTGATCGTCGTGGTCGATAACACCTACGCGACCCCCTACCTGACGCAACCGGTCAAAGAGGGTGCCGACATCGTTCTGCACTCCGCCACCAAGTATCTCGGCGGCCACGGGGATGTGGTCGCGGGCCTGTTGGCCGGGTCCGCCGAACTGGTCTCGCAGATCCGGCTCACTGGCATGAAGGATATGACCGGCGCGGTGATGGCGCCCTTTAACGCCATGATGATCCTGCGCGGACTGAAAACACTCGAGGTCCGCATGGACCGGCACTGCGCCAGCGCCATGACCGTGGCCGAGTTGCTGCAGCAATCCTCCGCGGTTCAGAAAGTCTGGTACCCGGGCCTGGAGAGCTTCGAGCAACATGGGTTGGCAAAGCGCCAGATGTCACAGTTCGGCGGCATGATCGCCTTCGAACTGAAGGGCGGTATCGACGCAGGCCGCGCGATGATGAATAGGCTGGAGATGATCACGCGCGCGGTTTCGCTCGGGGATGCGGAAACCCTGATCCAGCACCCGGCAAGCATGACCCATTCGACCTACACGCCCGAAGAACGGATGGCGCACGGGATCAGTGAAGGCCTTGTTCGCCTGTCGATCGGCCTGGAAGGCGTCGATGACGTCATTGCCGATCTCATGCAGGCCCTGCCGAAGCCGCCGCTGCGCAGCGCAGCCTGAAGCGGACTCGGGAAACCCGGCTGGTTCCGGTCGCCCTACTTCGCGCCGATGCAGTCCACCTCGACGGCGGCGCCGATGGCCAGGCCGTTGGCGCCGAAGGCCGCGCGGGCGGGGAAGCGGCCTTCTGCGAAGTAGTCTTTGTAAACCTTGTTGAAAGCGCCCCACTCGCCGATGTCGGCGAGCATGACCGTGCATTTGACGAGATTTTCCAGGCCGTAACCGTGGGCCTCGAGGGAGGTTTTGATGTTCTCCATCACCTGTTTGGTCTCGCCGGCGATGCCGCCGTCCGCCAGTTCCAGCGTGCCGGGCTTGTTGCCGATCTGGCCCGAGAGATAGAGGGTGTCGCCGACCTCGACCAGCTCCGAGAAAGGCAGGTTCGTGGGCAGGACCTTGCCCGAGTTCTTGAAGCTCATATGACCGTCGGCCAGTGCGATACTCGCGGTGACGGTCAAAGCGGATGCCAGGGTCATGAGATTCAAAAGACGCGCCATCGGTTCAGTCTCCCTATTGTGGAACAGCCAAAAGTAGCATGGTCCATCTGCGAGAGATAGGCGGTGAGCAGTGAGCGCCTCGACCTGCCCTCAGATCAGATCGGGCCGAGACGGAATCGCCAAAGGCGGTCTATCCTGTTCGTGAATCTGATCTGACCACAAAGTCTAAACCGCTCTCACGGTCCAGGCTGTGTCGTGACTTGTTTGATTGAACGCGGGTCGGGAAGTCTACCGAAGCATCCTCCCCAGTTCGCTTTGCCTAAGCTGAGCGGACCTGCTTCAGGAAAGCGTCGACTTCCTGTTTCAGGGCGACGGACTGCTGCGACATTTCTTCCGCGCTGCCGAGAATTTCGTTGGCGGCGGTGCCGGTGTCCGAGGCGGCCTGGCTGACGCTGGTGATGTTGCTGCTGACCTGCTGGGTGCGGGTAGCGGCTTCCTGGACGTTGCGGGCGATTTCCTCGGTGGCCGCCGACTGTTCCTCGACCGCGGCGGCGATGTTGGTGGTCACTTCGTTGATGTTGCTGATGATCTTGCCGATCCCCTCCACGGAGGTCGCGGCGTCCTTGGTCGAATCCTGAATACCGGAAATCTGCTGGCTGATTTCTTCGGTCGCCTTGGCGGTCTGATTGGCCAGGCTTTTCACCTCGGAGGCGACCACCGCAAAGCCCTTGCCGGCATCACCGGCGCGCGCAGCCTCGATCGTGGCATTGAGCGCCAGCAGATTGGTCTGCTCGGCGATATCCGTGATCAGATTGACGACATCACCGATTTTCTGCGCGGAGTCCACAAGACCCTGGATGGTCTGGCTGGTCTCACCGGCGTTTTCCACCGCCCGGTTCGCGGTGGAGGCCGCATCGGTGACCTGGCGTCCGATTTCATTGATCGAGGCCGTCAGTTCCTCGGTGGCCGCCGCGACGGTCTGAACGTTGGCGGAGGCCTGCTCGGAGGTGTTGGCAACCGACTGGGACTGGGACAGGGCCTGGTCCGCGGTCGAGGACATGGTTTGCGCCGAGGACTGCATCGACCTGGAGGAAGTCGACACGGTCTCGACAACGGTCCCGACACTGCGCTCGAAGCCATCGGCCAGGGCGTTCATTTCCCGGGCCTTTTGCTCCCTGGCGCGCACTTCCGCCTGCGCCTGCTCCGCGTCGAGCTGTTTGATCTTAATCGCGTTGTCCTTGAAGACCTGTACGGCCTTGGCCATCTCGCCCAGTTCGTCCCTGCGGCCCTGGGCCGGCACTTCGACCTCCAGGTCGCCATCGGCAAGGCGCTGCATGGCGCCGGTCATCCCGGCCATCGGCTTGAAGACAAGATAGGACACCAGCAAACCGATCATCACCGCCGACAAAATCAGCGCCACGCCGGATTGTACGCTGGAGGCATAGAGGTTTTCCGTCGAATCGGCCTGGATCGTGCTCTGCTTTTCAAAGACCCAGACTTTCCAGCCCAGATTTTCGATGACGCTGAGCGATCCGTCGTAGCCTTCGTCCTCGATCTCGAACTGCAGGCGCGTGCTCTCGGTCTCCGCGCTGTGCTTCTGAAGACCGGGAATCACGTCCCACAGCTTTTGGCCGATGAGGTCCGGGTTCTGGTGGGCCATGATATAGCCGTCGGCGCGGGTCAGAATGATGTTCTCGAAGTCGAGCAGGTTGCGGGTGAAGTCGGTGATTTCCGTCAGCTTCAGATTGATGCAGAGGGTGCCGGTGATCGTCTGCCCCTCGAGCAGGGGAACACCCACGGCCATGATCAAAAAGCCCGCGGAGGAAACATAAGGCGTGGTGACGATGCGCGCCTCACCGCCGTGAATCCGCTTGTACCACTCCCGCTGCAGAGCCTTCTCTTTAAAGTTCGGGATCAAGCCCTTGGTGGTGTAGGTCGAACCATCCTTAAAACCGTAGTAGCTCTCCAGCGCGCCGTTGCTTTCCAGCAGATCCTTGAGGATCGTCTGCCGATAGGCGAAGAGGTCGTCGCCTTCCAGGCTTGCGGCGTTGTTGAATTGCTTCGACGCCAGTTCCAGAGACCCGAAATATCCCGCCATCTTCACGGACACGGCCTGCGCCACCGCCCGCGCGGTCACGTCCAGCTCGTTGTGCTTCATGTTTTCCGAGGAGGCACTGAAGTTCTTATAAGACAGCGCGGTGATGGCCACGATAACGGCAAAGAAGAACGTGAAGACGCTCAGGATAATCTTGGTTCTGGCTTTCATGGATACGCTCCCCCGCCGTACTAGACCTGCAAGCAAAAAAGAAACACCCCCGATGGTCTCGCGGGTTTCGCATTCGGTTCGACCCAGAGGGTCCGCCAAACCAGAAACTAGAGATCGCACGTTAACGTGCAGTTACCTGCAAGGTGCTCAAACCCCACATTGATTTGGTTTTTTCGCGCTACTTGCGGGAAATGGGGGCAGGATTCAATCAAGTGATAATTATGCTCGAAAGAAGGCGCAATTTAGGGTTGTTTCACCTTTGCCCTCCCGTCTTCACCGGAATGCCGCCGGCCTGACATCAGGCCGGATTACGCGTGGTTTTCCATAACGCACCTCACGAACACACCAGCTTCCCCGAGTGCCTCTTGAGTACCACGGACAAGAGCCGGGCCGATCAGACCGCGGCTCATGCTCCGCGGGTTCGGCTCCTCGATTGATTGCCCCCGCCTGGTGCTCTCTTCCGTGATTGAGGGTTGGTGCGCTGATTGCCGGGGGACGATCCGGGGGACGATCCGGGGACACTCAGGCGGGTAAGACACGCCGAGTCATTCGTCGGCACATCCGAACCCTGACCGCCCGTGCCATTACCGGCAAGCATCAAGGCAAGCAATACGAGCCTGCTTTGGGACACGGGTTTTTGGTGATGGGGCGGATCGGCCGAATACCTGCCGCAGGTCACGGACCTGCCGAGAGTCGCGAAGGAAAACTATGCGAATGTTTATCCAACCTCAAAAGCTGCAGACTGCAAATCCTCACTCTGTCCGCACAGCGTCGAAGCAAATGAAAGAGCAGGTCCTGAAAACGATCGCCCTGGGTTTCTCAGCCGATCCGGTGGCACGCTGGATCTGGCCCGAGCCCGATGTCTATCTGGAAGCCATGCCGCGCTTTGCGGAGGCCTTCGGCGGTCACGCGATCGATGCGGGAACCGCTTATGTTGCGGGCGGATACAACGCCGCCTCGCTCTGGCTTTCGCCCGGGATCGAGCCGGACGGAGATGGCGTCGAGCGCATTCTCGCCGAAACGACACGATCCGAAATCGCGCAGGACCTGGAAGAGCTTTTCGGCCAGATGGAGCGATATCACCCCAAGGACATTCCCTGCTGGTACCTGCCGATGATTGCCGCCGACCCGGCATTCGTCGGCCGGGGCCTTGGTGCCGCCATTCTCAAACATGCCCTTCGGGACTGTGACGAACGGAAGGAATGGGTTTACCTGGAATCGTCGAATCCCAGAAACATTTCTCTCTATCAGCGTTTCGGGTTCGAACGGATCGGCGAGATTTCCGCGGGCGAGGCGCCGCCCATGTTTCCCATGCTCCGCCCCCCGCGAGACTGAGCGATCCACGCGGCGGGGCAGATTGAGTGTTCCAGGTTTTTACCCGGCTTTTGCGCGAAAACCTTCCCGGACGGTCCTGCCCCGCCGATCACCTGCCTTCAAAGATCACGCAGGGCTGCGATATGATCCGGGCCGATGCCGCAGCAGCCGCCGATGATCCGCGCACCGGCGTCGATCCAGGACTTCGCGAAGTCGCGGTAGCGTTCCGGCGTGAGCTCCTTGCGGACCGGTGTGATGGTCTCGTTCGCCACCAGCGGGCTGTCGTCTTTCGCTTTCACGAAGGCGTTGGCGTAGGCGCCGACCGGAATCCCCTTGCCATGCTCCGCCAATAGCTTTGCGGCCAGATGCACCGCCGCCGCCATGACTTCGGGCGCGGAGCAGTTGAAGAGCAGCGCATCCGCGTCAAGCTCGGCGGCCAGCTGCACCGCCTCAGCCACAGGCTCGCCTGACCGCAGCCGTGGAACGTCGCGGATCGCGTCCTCGAGGGTGAAGGAAAGCCAGATCGCTTTGCCCGTCGGCCTCAACCCGGCATGGACGGTCCGGGCCTCGGTCAGGGAGCTGATGGTTTCGACCAGCCAGAAGTCGGCGTAAGGCGCAAGGCCCTCCACCAACGGTGCCAGCAGGTCCGGAGCCCCTGCGGCATCGAAGAGGTCGGGGCGGTAGGAGCCGAAGAGCGGCGGGATCGAACCGGCCACGCGGACAGTCCTGCTTTCGTCTGCACTGGCTTCATCGGCGGCTTCATCAGCGGCTTCGCGGGCCAGCTTGCCCGCGCGGGCGGCAAGGCCCGAGGCATCGCGCCCGAAGCGTTCGGCCCCGATATGAAAAGGCACCAGGGCATAGCTGTTGCTGGTGACCACCTCGGCGCCCGCTTTCAGGAAATTCCGGTGGGCCTGCAGCACGGCACCGGGCTTTTCCATCAGGGCCAGCGCCGACCATTCCGGTTGCCGCAGCTCCGCGCCGCAGTTCTCCAGTTCCCGGCTGAGCCCGCCGTCAAGAAGTGTAATCCCACTCATGATATGTCCTGCCTTACCGAACTTTGCCGTCCGGAACCACTCTCAAAATCGCGGCGCAGACTAAGCGAAAAAACCGCCCGCTGTCGCGTGGGAAATGAAGGAAATCTCGAGTGAGCTTTCAGGCAGTTTTATGACTTGCGGTTCCGCTCAGCCGCGCTGCCGGCTGATCAGCCCCATGACGACGGCGGTCAGGCGGGCGGCGACCAGCGCGCCGCGTCCGCCGATATCGTTGGCGGGCATGAGTTCGACCAGGTCGAAGCCGGCGATTTTGGAGCGCCCCGCAAGGGCTTTCAGCAGATTGACGACCTGCCAGTAGTCGAAGCCGCCCGGCGCGGGGCCGATCACCGAGGGCACGACGGCCGGGTCCATGGCATCGATATCGAGGGTCACGAAGACCTTGCTGTCGGCGGGGACGGCTTCGACCGCCCTGTCGACCCCGCTGGTCACGATATCCTGCATAGGAAAAAATTGAACGCCCCAGTCGGTGGCATCCCGAAAGTCCCTGGGCCGGGCGCTGCCGAGGCCGCGTGCGCCCAGTTGGATGATGTTTTCGACCCACGGCATCTCCGAGGCCCGCCGCATGTTGCTCGACAGGCCCAGACGTTCTCCGCCGACCTCGTCCCGCCAGTCGATATGGGCGTCGAGTTGAAGAATGGTGAGGGGACCGTGGGCTTCGTAGGCCTGGAGCACCGGGATCGGAATGGAGTCGTCACCGCCCAGAACAACGGGCACCGCGCCCTGGTCCAGCACGCTCTTCACGGCCTGCGAGATCCGCTCTCGATTGGCGGCAAAATCGTGGCCGCTATAGTCGAGATTGCCCCAATCCACAGCTTTCGTACCCTCGGCGAAGATCTTTCCGCCCAGGTCGAAATCGTGGTGGTCGAGGACACCCGGCCAGCCGAAGGCAGATCGAATCGCGTCCGGCGCATCGGCGCAGTAAGGGCCGACCGATGGGTAGGGCGTCGCACTCGGAGCGCCGATCACCACGATGTCGGCGTTCTCGACCTGGTCCAAGGAAGCCGTGGGAATATCGAACAAACCGCCGCCGGCCTGCCCGCCGAACATGGAGCCCATCTTAGGCGGTTTCGTTTCGGACATGACGCACCCTCACTGCTCGATAAGACCACTTGCAGTCACAGGATGAAGGCTGCCGTCCGCTATGGCCAGATGAGATTGCCGGGGCATCGCCGCAGCGTCAGGCGGTGGGCAGCCGGGCGGCGTCGAACCAATAGCTCTTCAGGGATGTCATAACCTCGATCATGTCCGAAAAGCTTGAGGGTTTGGTGATGAAGGTGTTTGCACCGCAGTCATAACTCTTGACGATATCGGTCTCCGCCTCCGACGTGGTCAACACGACCACCGGGATCCGGCGCAAATCCATGTCGCTTTTGATCTGTTTCAGCACGCTGAAACCATCGACGCCCGGCATGTTGAGATCAAGCAGAATAAGATTGGGGCGCGGCGCGCTGGAACGGTCGGTGAAGCGCCCTTCCGTGAAGAGGTAATCCAGAACCTCGGCACCGCTGGCAACAAACTGGAAATCGACTTTGGGACCTGTCGACGCAATCGCCTTTTTTACGAGGACTCCGTCTTCCGGGTCGTCGTCGACCATCAGAACGCTATACTTCTGTGCCTGTGCCTGCATGTATCTCTCGCCGTTCTGGTTGCGAGGTCGGCAACCGAATATTAAAGACTGCACCTTTGCCAAGTGATGACACTGCCTCGATTGCTCCATTATGATTTTCGACGATTTTCTTGCAGATAGCCAGACCTATTCCTGTTCCGTCAAATTCACTGCGCCCGTGCAGGCGCTGAAAAATCGAGAAAATTCTCTCGGCATCCTCCTGAGCGAACCCTATTCCATTGTCCCGCACGCTTATCTCGACACAAGCGCCGCCGGTTCCCGGTGCGCCGGTGTCATGCAGCGCTGCCTCCACATGGACTTCCGGCGTTGAATCCGGCTCGCGGTATTTGAATGCGTTGACCAGGAGATTCTGCATCAGGAGGCGGATCTGCGTCCGGTCCCCGGGAATGCTGGGCAGAGGCCCGACTTCGAGCTTCCCGCCGGCCTCTTCAATGCGCTCTTTCAAATCGAAAGCAACCTCCTCAACCACTTCCGCAAGATCCAGGCTGTCAAATTGGATCGAGTCCCAGGAGAGACGGGAAAGGGTCAAAATGTCCTTCGTCTGCTTGTTCATTCTATAGGCCGCGTTCTGCATGATCCTGACATACTCGACCGCTTCGTCCGGCAAGACACTCTCGTATTCGCTCTTCAGCAAATCGCCGAAAGCCTGGATCTTGCGCAGCGGCTCCTGCAGATCGTGGGATGCAATGTAAGCAAAACGCTCCAGCTCGGCATTTGTCGCGATCAACTGTGCCGCCTTCTCGCGCAGCTCTTCTTCCAGCAGGCTGCGCCGCAGCACGTCGTCTTGCAGGCGCTGGTTTAACGCCTGCAATTCGCGGGTGCGTTCGACGACCTGGGCCTCGACCTGCTGATAGGCTTGGTGAAGGTTGACCTGAGCTGCATTCTTCTCGGCAATCTCCGCCGCCAGTTGCGTGTTCATCTTGCGAAGCTGTCCGGGTCCCGGCAGAGCAAGTACTTTGGGCAGCAGCGGCCAGAGTGAAATCGCTGTCGCGACCGAAATCATCGCGGTGGCCAGTTTTACCATCCCCTGGGCGCCGTAGTAAGGCTCCCACAGCATGATCATTGCCGTCAGATGAGTGACGCCGCAGGAAAAGATAAAGAGCGCAAAAAGGCCGAAGGTTCGTTTGAAGGCCAGATCTTCCCGCTTGTTCAACAGCAGGATCAGGGCAATCGGAATCGAAAAATAGGATAAGGCAATGACCCCGTCTGAAAAAGCGTGGATCGCGATCAGATCCGGGCGCCATGCAAGACAGTAGCCATGGGGAACGAAAGATGCGGCGCCAAACAGGTATTCGTAAATCGCTAACATTGAGCCCCCCAGATGTCAGGCGGTTTAAGACCCCTCCCTCAAACGCTCTGAAGGAAGGCTTAGGATAACCTTTGTGCCCACGCCAACTTCGCTTTCGATGGCAAGCGAACCGCCATGAAGCTCGATAAAGGAACTGACGATGGATAGTCCCAAACCTATGCCGGCAGACGCGTTGTGGGATCTGCGGATCTGGGTGAAGGGCTCTGTAACACGCGAGAGCTGTTGCTGCGGAATCCCGATGCCGTTGTCTTCCACTGTCAACTGAAGTCCGTCTTTCGTTACTTCCGCGCCCAATAGGATCCGGCCTGCCTCAGGTGTAAACTTTATCGCATTGGTCAGGGAATTGATGAGCATGCGTTCAATCAACTGCCGGTCGGCGCGCAGGACCGGCACGTCCGGCTGAAGATTGGTCTCAATCGAAATTTTCGCGGCCTTTGCGCCGGGCAAAACCATTTTGAGAACCATCGATACGACGTCCTCAATCAGAATGTCGGTCTCATTCAACTCGATGTTGCCCGACTCGATTTTCGAAAGATCTAGGATGTCGCTGATCATAGACAGCAAAACCTGACCGCTCTGATTTATATCGCTGGCATAGCCGAGATACTTCGACGCCCCGATCGGACCCGCGATCTCGTGCTGAATGGCTTCGGAAAATCCAATGATTGCGTTTAGAGGCGTTCTGAAATCGTGACTCATCCGGGCCAGAAAGTCCGACTTCGCAGAGTTCGCCGTTTCGGCCTCGCGCGTGGCCTGCCGCAAAAGGGCTTCGCTCCTGCGAAGTTGCCGTTCCGTCTCGTATTGAACCCGAACATGCCGGATGGTTCGCTCGAGCAGGGTCTCGGTCAGGCCTTCCTTATCCAGGTAGTCGTAGGCTCCCGCTTCGATCGCTTCCACGTCGATCGCATAATCACCCTGCCCCGTTAAGATAACCAGGGGTGTCGTGCCCGAACGTCCTCCCAAGGCCTGTACCAATTCCAGTCCTGAGCGCGCGCCAAGGTGATAGTCGACAAGCCCAACGTGGAAAAACTCGCTCTTAAGGCACTTCTGGGCTTCCTGGAAACTCGTCACGGAAACAACATCAAATTTCGGGGCCTCAATTTTCGACAAGAGCTTCCTGATCAAGAGGTGATCAATCGAATCATCATCGACATGAAGGATCCGACGGGTCTCAAGCGACGTTTTTTGCGGGCGGTCACGGCTCGCAGGAGGCTCACAGGCGCAAGGGCTGCCTGCGTTTGACGAAAGCCGGCCTGATATCTCGCGAGATTTGGAATAGGCCATGACCTATGAACCTTCACAGAAGATCGCGTTATCTACAAAAATCTAATGTATTTATCTGTTACACTCTCATATTCGAACCGAAAGCCCTTCAACAATAAAATATTAAACCATCATTTGAAACAGATAATATCCGAATATTATCTATCCAAATTTCATTATTATTATGACTATTTCAAACAATTGAGGATTGTTATCCGGTATTTACTAAATTCTCTTTTTTGTTGATTATTTTTTATCGAACATTCCACTTGAAAGGGTGTCGACCGGTTTCTGATCAAGCGATCACAGTCTCATCATCTTGAACCGCGCGCGCATTTCCACCGGCATCCAATACCCGCCGGGGTCCGACATAAGCTTGCCATCGAATTTCACGGGTTCTGCCACGGCACCGACCTGGCCGGGTCACATTTCGCGCGCTTACTGCAGACTCCGCGGTCCGGCCAACGTCACGGATGCGCAGTGCAAAACGCCAGGTCCAGCTTCAAGACAGGGATCGAAATTCCTCCTGAGACACCCCTATGCAGTTACGTCCTTTCCGGTCCCATCGAAACCTCGCCCAGCGTCTGCTTACGATCGCGGGCTTGACGGCAGCTTGCCTGACTCTCGTCACGGCCGCTGCCACTCTCTACTTCCTCACCTTTCATCCCGATGCCGAGAGATACCCGGTGCGCGGCATCGACGTGTCCCATCACCAGGGTCCGATCGACTGGCCGAAGGCCGCGGCGGCGGGCATTGCCTTCGCCTACATCAAGGCGACCGAGGGTGGTGATTTCAGCGACCGGCGCTTCCCGGAAAACTGGCGAGAGTCAAAGACCGCCGGGCTGCGGCGCGGCGCCTATCACTTCTTCACCTTCTGCCGCCCGGGGAAAGAGCAAGCGGCCCACTTCATCGCCACTGTCCCCGCCGACCCGGAGATGCTGCCGCCCGCCGTCGATCTGGAATTCGGCGGCAATTGCGCGGCGGGCGCCGGGCGCCTGGATGTCATGAAAGAACTCGCGGCCTTTCTGGATATCGTCGAGCCTCACTACGGCATGAAGGCCCTGCTCTATGCGACGCCGGAATTTTATGTGGCTTATCTCAGTAAAAGGAAACTGGATAACCCGCTCTGGCTGCGCAGCATCCTCTTTGAGCCGGCCTACAACCGGCAGCCCTGGACGCTTTGGCAGTATCACAACCGGGGCCGGATCGCGGGCATCAAAGGGCCGGTCGACTACAACGTCTTCGCCGGATCTCTGGAGGATTTCGCCAAAAGCTGGTGAGTCCCGCTTCAGGCCTCTTTCCTGTGAGCCCCGGGCGGTCACGCGCGGCCAGAATTCGCAGCCGAGCCACGCGCGCCCAATCCAAACGCGCGGCGGCCTGAGGAAAGCGTACAGTTTCAATCACACCGGGCTCACTTAAACCGGGCACAGTAAAACCAGGGCCGTCGCTGCAGAGTGGCGGCTCTTTTTTTGCGCGCGCGATAGGCTTTAAGCTTTCCAGGCCCCGCAGTGAGGAGACCGCGCCTTCGAGAGCACCCGGCGACCGGTGGGATCGTGGCGGAGAGAGCCTGACCGGGGAACCAATCCGGCAACGGCGCGTTGACATCCGGTCCCCCCGCGACAGCTTGACACCTGCGCACGCCGAGCCTCGTCCAGTCAATCACATCGAAAGGCAGAGCCGCCAATGACCACGGCCAAGATAGACTTCGACAGCTTTATGTCCGACCTGAAGGACCGCACACCGCACGAGGACGCCTTCCACCAGGCTGTGAGCGAGGTGGTCGAAGATATCCTGCCGCTGATCAATGACAACGCCGCCTACCGCGACGCAGCTTTGCTGCAGCGCCTGACGGAGCCGGACCGGCTGATTTCCTTCCGGGTCGAGTGGATGGACGACGAGAATAAAGTTCAGGTGAACCGGGGCCACCGCGTGCAGTTCAACTCGGCGATCGGCCCCTATAAGGGCGGGCTGCGGTTTCACCCCAGCGTCGATCCCTCGGTGCTGAAGTTTCTCGGCTTCGAGCAGATCTTCAAGAACGCTTTGACGGGTTTGCCCATGGGCGGCGGCAAGGGCGGCGCGGACTTCGATCCCCGGGGCCGTTCGGACGCCGAAATCATGCGCTTTTGCCAGTCCTTCATGCTGGAACTCCATCGGCACATCGGACCGGATGTCGATGTCCCGGCGGGCGACATCAACGTCGGCGCGCGGGAGATCGGATGGCTCTTCGGCGCTTACCAGCGCATCACCAACAGCTTTGAGGGCGTCCTGACCGGCAAGGGCCTCTCCTTCGGCGGCAGCCAGCTACGCGTGGAAGCGACGGGCTATGGGCTGATCCAGTTCCTCTGCCACATGCTGGCGCGCCATGACGACGGCATCGAAGACAAGACCATCGTGATTTCCGGTGCGGGGAACGTGGCCCTGCATGCCGCCGAACTGGCGCTAAAGAACGGAGGTAAGGTGGTCACGCTGTCCGATAGCGGCGGATTCATCCACGACGGCGAGGGCCTGACGCAGGAGAAGATCGACTGGGTCCGGGACCACAAAGCCAAGCCAGACAGCAGCCTTGGAGCTTACGCCAAGGAGTTCAGCGCAGACTGGCAGGAAGGCGAAGCGCCTTGGGGCGTTGCCTGTGACGTCGCCTTGCCCTGCGCGACACAGAACGAGCTTGATGAGAAGGACGCCGCCAAGCTCATCGACAACGGCTGTATGGCCGTGGCCGAGGGCGCCAACATGCCGACCACCGCGAAGGGCCGGGAGCGCATCAGGAAGAGCGATATACTCTTCGGTCCGGCCAAGGCCGCGAACGCAGGCGGCGTCGCGGTCTCCGGGCTCGAGATCAGCCAGAACCAGATGCGCCGGGATCTGAGCTGCGAAGAACTGGCGGAGCTGCTGCAGGACATCATGAAGACCATTCACGATAAATGCGTCGAAGCCGCCGAGGAGGACGACGGCAAGATCGACTATGCAAAGGGCGCCAACATCGCAGGCTTCAGAAAAGTCGCCGACGCCATGATGGCTCAAGGACATGCTTGAGAGCGGGCGAAGAACGATCAGGCGGCAGAAGCGGAGCGGGAGCGGAGCCGATCAGATCTGATAGGTGGAGATGATCACCGCCAGGGCCGCCGCCGCCCAGTCCTTGGTCTTGGCCGGATTGGCGTAAGCACCGGTGTCGTAGAATTCGCCATTGACCGCGACAACCCCGAGGTAAGTGTTCATGCGCCCCAGGTGGGCGACGAAGTTGTAAGCCTGCTCACCACTTTGGGCATGATAGCAAAGCGCCGCGAAACGCCGTGCGAGTAAACCATCCACCCGTGAATGAGGGACGGCCTGCGAAAAGGCAAGATCGGCCTGACAGTTGGTGAAGCCAAGCCCCTGGCTGAGGGTATTGACGAACTGGTTCGAGACAAACTCGACATTCGTGTAATTCGGATCGAAAACCTGGCCTTGAAAGATCAGCGCGATATCACCGTGGTTAGAACTCGCAATGCAGAAGCCGCTATCCTCGGAGAGCGACATGCTCTCCGGAACCGCAATAGTCGCCCCGGTTTCGGAATCGACAAAGAGATCGAAGCGCAGAGCAGCCAGATCGTTTTCCGGAACATTTTGGGCAAGGGTCGTGACGACATAGGCGAAGCCCTGGGGATCATCCAGTGTCCCGGGCGTCTGCATAGAATCCACGATCTCGCTCAGGCTCCGTGTCGCGAGATGAAAATAGCTGCGCCCGCCACAGAAGAAATCCCGGTTCACAGCCTCTTCAGCTTGTGTTGTTTCGGGCACCGAAAAGGCGAAAACCGACTCGGCCGCCGCCCCCAGGCCCACGTTTGCGCCGCTCTGGCCGCGCTCCATCAATTCCTGAAGCAGGTGCGCGGGCACGGCCCAATTGAGCGAAGACGCGCCGCCGTCCAATCCGCCGTCGACCACGCCCACCACCGCGCCTTCGGCATTGATGATCGGACCGCCGGAGGAACCCGGCTTCACCACAGCTGTGAGCCGGAAGACGTCCAAATCGATGGCCGGGGCGCCGAGGGTCTCGATTTCGCGCCGGGCGGAGTCGTTCAGGATGTCGCTCAGCCGTCTCACGTTCAGCGCGCGGGACCCATAGGTCTCCTGCCAGTTCCGCACGTTGAGGGGCAGACCGATGGCCGCCAGCACTTCCTGGGTTTGCGCGGTCGCGGTCTTGGACAGCGCTTTAACCGATGGCGGGTTTTCGACCGTGAGCAATGCCAGATCGGCCCGGCGCAGGGAACGGCTGGCCTGGGCGCGGCGCTGCACGCCCGCCTCGACATATTCGACGGTCAGGGTCTGGCAATCGGCCACCAGATGCAGGGCGGTGACGATGGATGTAGGTTCCGGCCAGACAAAGCCCGAACCGGCGCGCGAGCCCTTTGTGCCGGGACAGCCTTCGGCCATCACCCGCACGACCGAGTTTGCCGCGGCCCGGACGATATCGGCGGGCGGTTTGGCCAGGGCGGTTTCGCTGGCCAGCAGCGTCATCCCGGCAAGCAGGGCGGAGGTCAGGAACAGGCCTCGGGTCGGTCTCATCGTGACGCTCCTTCACAGTGGCTGGCCCACACGGTCTGCAGGCTGTCTTTGGGCAGATCCGCGAGGCCCGCGGCCAGGGCCGGCCAGGGTTCCGGCGCGAGCGACCAGGTGTTGCGCGCCTCGGCGGCATCGGGCGCGCGTGAGGGGTCCGTGCGCTGGCAGTCCGCATCCGAAACACCCGAGAAAAGAACGCTCGCGGTCTTCTTCAGAGCTTCGGGGGATTCGGCTTTCACCTCCCCCTCTGCGCTGAGGCTCAGACCGCTGAGTTGAAGCATCGCGATGCGTTGGGCGACCTCCGGCTCGACGCCTATCCCGGTCCAGCGCGCCGTGATTTCTTCTGGGGTCGGCGACAGCAGATCATGGGTCCGCGCCCAAAGACCGCTGCCCAGTCCAATGATGGTCAGGACCGCGAAGGCCGAGACCGCCCAGTTATGACCGGCGCTGCGCTCGGCGGCGTTTTCGCCTTTCGGCAGGAAGGGATTCTTGACGCCGGTCAGGGCCACCACGCCGGCCGCCATGGCCAGAACGGCGGAGACCACGGAGCCGGTGACCCCGGACGTCGAGAGACCGATGAGCAGGCCCGTCAGAAGACCCAACGAACAAGCCGCCGCGAACATTGCCATGCCTTTTCCCCCGAAAGCCGTTTGCCCGGCTCTTCTGAATTGCCCCAACCGCATGTATGCAGACAATTCTCGCTCCCATCGGGTCTCAAGGTCAATGCTGCTTTTGAGAGAGCCCCGCGCCCGGTCCCCTGATTAACGAGGTTGCTTGATTGACGGCGGTGCCTTGATCGACCGGCAAACAGGAGACTGCGAGGGACTGCGCTGCTCCAGCTTTATGCAAGTTCCTCCAAGCCATTGTGATTCCACCATAAAAAAATTTGAAAAAACTAAATCTCAAATGCCCCTCAAATAGGGGTGCCCGGCGGCCGTGATTGGCGGCAAAGTCTGCCCACACCGAATTGGAGGCTTGTCATGTTTCACAGAAAGATCGCACAACTTGCTGCAGCCGCGGGCGTCATGGCGCTCCTGACGCTGTCTTCGGCGAAGGCAGAGACCGTTTCGACCGAACTGCGCGTCGAGCTCCGGCAAGCCGTGACGGCCTATATCGACTCGCATTCGAGCGATGGGGCGTTCCTTTTCCAAAATCCTGTCAACGATCAGGTCCTGATCTACGATCTTTCCGAAGCCTTTACGCTGGTGGTTAAGGCCGGGGAAAAATTCGTCCTCTGCTCCAGCTTCCAGACCCCCGAGGGAAAGACCACCTACATGGACTTCCTGATCGACCGCAGTCACGGCGAAGCCCGGGTGGTTGACGTGTTCGCGGGCCGGCGCAGCATCACACGCGAGATGGTGGAGGCTCACAAGCTGACGGAAAGCAGGTCCGCCGCAATGCAATGACCGCACCGCCTGAACAGGCAGAAGCCATTTCATGGCCACCGGGGCCGCCGCTTTACAGTGGCGGCCCTGCGGCTTTTTGCGCCGCTTGCGCGTTAAGACTATTATATATTTTTCAATGCCTTAATTCATTCTGCTATTTTTATCTAAAAGACCCCTCAAATGGGGATGCAGTTTCCGCGGCATCTTCGGCATGCTCCATCCAGATTGATACGGAGGGCCGTCATGCTTCACAAATTATTACCCAGACTTGCTTTATCGGCCTGCGTCGCAGCGGGCTTCGCCCATGCGCCGGCGTCTGCGGAAACCGCCTCGACCGAGCTGAGATCCGAGCTGCGGGCAGCCATGGTGGACTACATCAAGGCCAACTCGATTGACGGAAAGTTCTATCATCTGAACCAAGCGAGCGGCACGCTCGAGACCTACGAGCCCGCCGACGTTTCCGCGGTGGTTCTGAAAGTCGGCGACCACTATGTGATCTGCTCCAGCTTTGAGACCACGGACGGCAAAACCGTATATCTCGATTTTTTCGCGGTCCAGGCTCAGGGCAAGGCAGAGGTGCTGCAGCTCATCGCCGAAAAGAGGGACCTTACCTGCAAGATCGTGCGCGCCCAGCAGGCCGCTGCGCGTTGATCGGGCCCCTGCGCGTTGATCGGGCCCCTGCGCGTTGATCGGGCCCCTGCGCGTTGATCGGGCCCCTGCTCCGGCAACACGCCGTTTGACCGGCGGCATCTTCTGATTGACGGCCTCCCCGCATCGGCTTAAGCCGGAGAGGATGTCGTTATTCTCCGGAAGCCCTGATCCACCGTGATGCCCGCCCGAGACACCCAGGAAACCCCACCGCGCTTTAGCGAGCCGTTTCGTGAAGAACTCACACAGCTGCTGCGCTGGCGGCGCGACGTGCGGCGCTTCAAGCCCGATCCGGTTCCGGCCGAGGTGATCGAGGAACTGTTGGATCTGGCCTGCCTCGCGCCCTCGGTCGGTAACAGCCAGCCCTGGCGCTTCGTGGCGGTGGAGAGCGCCGAAGCCCGAACGGCGATCAGAAAAAATTTCGAAGCGGCCAACGCCGAAGCGCTAGAGGGTTATCAGGGCGAACAGGCGGAACGCTACGCCGGGCTCAAGCTCTCCGGCCTGGACATGGCGCCCGTGCAGCTCGCGGTCTTCTGCGACGAGCAGACCCTGCAGGGCCACGGGCTGGGCAGCCGGACCATGCCCGAGACCCTGCGCTACTCCGCCATCCTCGCGGTTCATACCCTCTGGCTGACGGCCCGCACGCGCGGCGTCGGGGTCGGCTGGGTCTCGATCCTGGATCCCGTGCAGGCGATGAAGGACCTGGACGTGCCCGAGAACTGGTCCCTGGTCGCCTACCTCTGCATCGGCTGGCCGGAGGAAGAGCACGAAGACCCGGAACTGGTGCGCCACGGCTGGCAGGACCGCACGGCGGACTGCCGGAAGGTGGAGAAGCGGTAGTGGGTGGCATTCCGCAAAAAAAAGCAGCGGCCCCGGTGCAGGAGCCGCTGCTGGTGTCAGCGAGTTCCTCTCAGGTCGCTCGCTGGCTTCGACCGCGCCGGGCAAAGATGAAACCGGCAAGGCCGAAACTGAAGAGGGCAAGAGAAGCAGGCTCCGGGACGGCCACTGACGGGCCAGCGGAGGTGAAAACCGCGAAGACCGCAAATCCGTTGTCCGAGAAGTCGAAATCGGAGTCTCCTGTGTTCTCGAACTCGAAGGGCGGGTCTACGAGATCCGGCAGGTTTCGCGCGGAGACGAACTCAAACATGCCGGGAACCGACTGCGCATAGGGAATATTCGCGAGGCATAGTTCCGAAGCCGAACATCCGAGCGTGAGCTCAGGGTTTGAGTCGAACAGGCCCGCCGGGCCGTCAAGAAACACCTGATCCAACAGGGCCTGGGCCGCCGCCTTGGCGGAATTCGCGTCGGTGAAGGCGAAGTCTTCCGACGGGTTATCGCAGCCGGAGAAAATCGCGCTGCAGGTGCCGTCCTGGAATCTGACGTCGAAGAGTGTCCCGTTGACAACGACATTATCCGCGCCAAGCAACTGATCATTCTCAAAAATCAGGATGGGCATGGCATTGGCAGTGCCGGGAAGCGCAAAGAGCAGCGCGCCGACAAGGGCTGCGGCTAAGACGTGAAGTTTCATTCTATATCCTGTCGATAGGAGGCTGTGCGTAATTTGCACAGACGCAGCTTGAGTGATTGGCCGGCTCGCAACCGCGGTTTGACCAAAACAACAGCGAAGAGCCAATGCCGTTGACATCGCTCAGTCAGCGCTGATGCGCGATTTGGACTTTTCCCTTTCGGAGGCGGCGCTGGACTCCAGCCAAGCCGGCCAGGCCCAAGCCAAAGATCAAGAGGCTTGCGGGCTCCGGGACAGCCGCAGAGGGGCCGGTGGGGCTATGCTGCGTCACCAGATCGATCCGGACCGTTTCGCCGTTTCGCAAACCAACTCCGTTCAGGTCCAAGGTGACAGAGTTGGCAGTAAAGATCAGGTCGCTCGCAATAAGACCTGTGTCCGAGACGGTCTCAATCATCGTCGCACCAATTACGAAGCCGCTTTCGCCCCAATCCAGCCCTGAAAAAACGAGCACTTCCTCACGAAAGAACCATGCGTTTGAAAAAAACTCGGTCGAGAAACCGATTTCGATAAAAGACTCCCCAAAGACCGGGTCGAACCGCGTATTGGCGGAGGATGACACGACGATTGCGAGGGGATCGACGCCTGCGATGCCAGTGACCGAGATCGTCGTACCTCTAGATTGAAACGAGATCGTGACCTCGTCGCCGATGAGCGTCGCTTTCGCGGTCCCCGGAAGTATCGCGATGGCGGCCATGGCAAAGGCCAGCGCCTGTAGTGATTTCATCATGTTCTGATCTCCCCAAAAATTCTCTGCCGGGACAAAACCTGTTCGCATGCAAAAGAACAAGGGGTGGCGCCCATTTTGTCCAATATGGACGCAAGTTTGTCCATTTTAGAACAATGTCCGCTGATATCAGAAGCGCGGCGCTCCGCCGTTGCGTCATTGGGCGGAAGAACCAGTCGGAACTTCAACCGCCCTGGCTGGGAGGATCATGCGGTGGATTACCGGAAACTGGAGACGCGGTAGAGTTACCGCCAGCAAAAAGCGTCGATCCCCTTGTCGGGAACCGCCGGTTTCATAATCAGGTGGGCCGAACTTACGCCCTGCCCCACATCCGCCTACGCCGAGCAAAGCCGAGGCCTGCGAGACCAAAGCCGAACAGCGCCAGCGTCGCGGGCTCGGGGACGGCGACGCTGGCGTGCCGCGTGACGAGTTCGATCGAGGCCAGCATCCCAGGGCCAACGCGATCACCCTCAAGCACAGAGAAGGTCACGCTGTCCTCGGTGAAACTCACGCTGCCGATACCCTGAACTGGGTTCAATAGGACGTCGACGATCACACCCGCCTCACCGACCCAGTCCAGGTCTGTAAAGACAAAGTCGACATTGAATGAAAACTGAGCGGGACCGATTAAGCTCGTGATCTCAATACTGGAGGCACCAACATCGAAAGTGAGTCTATTCTGCGGGTTGAACTCAACGCCGTCTCCCACGGTCTCTGTCAAGGGGCCGGAAACGCTTTGACCATTTGCGAAAATTTCCAGATTCACCTCATCGCCGATCAGCGTTGCTTTTGCGGTCCCCGGAAGTGTTGCGAAAAGGGCCACGGCCACGGCAAAGGCCAGCCCCTGGAATGACTTCATCATGTTCTGATCTCCCCAAAATCTCTGTCGGGAAGAAAGCCGTTCGCATGCGAAAGAACAAGGGCTGCCAGTCATTTTGTCCAATACGTGCGCAAATTTGTCCATTTTGGAACAATGTCCGCCGAGATCGGAACTGCAACGCCCTGCCTCCACCTCTTTAGGCTGAAGAGACGGCGGGGGATTCACCCGTTTCGGCTGACCGGACCGCGCAACGGAGTGCCGGAGCTTCGTGGACGGAGGATGCATGAAAGCAAAGGGGGTCAGTTCCAGGCCTCTCACCGCAAGCAGAACTGACCGAAGTCAAGGCGCTCCTGGGAGTAAGGGTTATTGTTGTTCCAGGTCTGTTCGATCACCAATGACAGGAAAGAACTTAAGATGCGCTCCCTGGAAACCGGGACCGAGTTCCCCGCCCTTCACCCGGCATTTCACAACAGATGCCGAAGCCTGAAGAAAAGGCTCTGCACCGCCCTGCTCGCGGCCTCTTTAGCTCTTCCCCTCGCGCCGGTCTCGGCGGAGGAGGATCCGCGCGCGGCGGTCCAGCTACCCGCCGAAGTGGCCGCGGCTTTCCTCGCCGAGATGCGGACGCATATGGCGAACCTGGATGATGTGATGGCGGCGCTGGCAGAAGAGGATTTCAAGGCGGCGGCCGGCATCGCGGAACTTCAGATGACCCAGGGCCATCACCGCTGGGCGGCCATGGCGGAACAGGGCGCGAGCGAGGAAGAGATCGCCGCCGCGAAGGAGCGCTTTAAAGCCAGGCGCGCGGCTCGAGACGGACAGATGGGCGACAGGATGGGCGGCGGACAGATGGGCGCAGGAGGCGGCCAGGGCCCGGGTAGAGGCATGGGTCAGGGTAAAGGTATGGGTCAGGGGAAAGGCATGGGTGGCGGCATGGGCATGGGTCCGGGCTTCGGGCGCCACATGCCCGAGGACTTCCGTGCCATGGGCGACGTCTTCCATGAAGCCGCCGAGTCCTTCGCGGCCACCGCACGGAAAGTGTCAAGCCCTGCGATGCCTGAAGACTACCGTTCGGTTCTCGAAGGCCTCCAGGGAATTACAATGGCCTGCCGTGCCTGCCACGACGCCTACAAAGTGGAGATCGCGAGGTAGAGTTCCGATTCTCACTATAGACCGGTTTGAGAGCTTCTATTTGCTTTTCCGCCGGGCCAGGATCGCCTGGATGGCGTCCGCCAGTTGCAACTGGCCGATCACGCCGACCGAGCGCGGGTTGATGTGGGAGAAGCCGTCGATCAGGAAGAGCTCGGTCTCGGGTACGGCATTGCTGAGCGCGATGCTCTCGCTGAAGGGCACCAGAGGGTCCTCGCGGCCGTGGATCAGGATCAGGCGGCCGGTCAGGTGCGAGAGGTCTCGGTTTTTCAAGCTTAGGGCGTCGAGCTGTCTTCGCAGGCTTTCCGGCAGACCCGCGAGCAGAGGCGCGACCTGCGCGGGGTCTTCGTTGGTCATGAGGCTGTAAAGATCGCGGCCCTCGGGACCGAGTTGCGCGACGAGATCCCTGCCCTGCCCGTCAAGCAGAGCCGCGCGGCCGCTGCGCTGCCGGATATGGGCGATGGCGGTCAGGGTGGCGCGGTCATCCGGATCCGTCAGGGCCTCGATATTGCCCGAGAGGAAATACCACTTGGCGGGCCGCAAAGGCTGAGCGCTGCGCCAGCGTCGCTCGCCCGGCACACGGTAGGCGCCGGTGGTGGTGAAGCGCACGATCTCGGTGGTGTCGTAATAGCCGCCCAGCCCGACCAAAAAGCCGGTGCGGTCTTTCGCGTCCGCTTCCGTGGTAGCCAGGACCGCAAGGCCGACCGCATAGGAGATGGCGACGACACCGACCTGGGGAACTGTCCCTTCGCCGTTTAAAGCCTCGATCTCGGGTCGGCTTGAAAGATGCACCATGGCATCGGCGATCCGCCGCGCATCGCCCAGGCGCACCCGGGTCTCGCGGGACCCCAGCAGATCCGGCACCAGCACCAGAAAACCGGTCCGGGCAAAAGACCTGGCCAGTGCGACCAGCCGTCGGTCGTTCTTGCCGCTGGGGGTAAAGCCCGGGACCAGCACCAGGGCGCCGTCCAGATCGTCGGGATCGGCGCGGTTGGGGTGGTAGAGATCGGCGGTCTGCAAGGGGCCCGGCCGGCCGTTCTCCGGCTGGACGACACTGTAGCTGATCTCCCGCCGGGTCGGAGTGGGCGTCGTCTCCTTCAGCGCGCTGGGGGCCTCGCCCGCATCGATATCCTTGAGCACCCGCACGGCCTCCCAGCTCTCCGGCGAGACGCAGGCGGCGAGGAAGAGCGGAAACAAAAGAACCAGGAGTATTCTTGAGATCGGCGTGAAATGGCCGGGTCGTTGCGCGGTCTGTACCACAACACGCTGCTTCGTCATCCGACGAAAAGCCGCAGGTAATCCGGCTCTGAAACCAGCAGCACGACCGGCAGCCAGAAGGCCACAAAACTCACGACCGCCAGCAGAGAGTTGCTCCGGTTTCCGGGCGCACAGAGCTCTTCGAACCGGAAGTGATTTCCCGAGGCTTCCAACGCAATGCGAACGCTCCGAAAGGCATAGAGTTTGAAGAGATAGCCGAAGGCTGCCGTATAAACAAAGAGCAGAAAGAGATTCGTGCCGGTGGAAGTGCCGGTCATCACAGCTGTGTCCTAAGGTTTTGAACGCGCTCAATCATAATGTTGTCGGCAAGGCCCCAAAATCAATTGCCATTCGGCCCTCTCCCTTATAGCGACTACGCCCAAACTGTCTCAGACTCCACCGCCGGAGAGACTTTTGAGTGTCTCGCTCGGCGTCTCCTGGAACTGCTGGCGGTAGAGCTTGGCGAAATGCCCGACGCTCGAGAAACCCGCCGCGAAGGCAACCTCGCCGACCGTGTTGTAGCGGCGCAGCAAAATCAGATCGCGCGCCACATTCAAACGCACCGATCTGATGAAGGCCGCCGGGGTCAGACCATGCAGGTCTTTCAGGCGGCGGCCCAGTGTCTTCTGGCTGATACCCAGCGTCACAGCCAGTTCATTCACATCGAAGCCCGGCTCACCGATGTGATCCAGGACACACTCCGTCGCGCGCTCGAGGAACTGCTGCTCGGCGGAGAGATGCTCCTTCTTTTCAGGATCGTTCGCCAGCGCGGTTTCGAGGGCCTCGAGCCGGGCGTTCGTGGCTTTTTGTACTTCAAAGAATTCATTTTCGATGGAGGTCAAGTTTTGCTTTAGCGCTTGAACCTCGACGACCGCGGCCTGACGCTGCTTTTGCATGACGGCAGCCATTGCCGATATCGCGATCATCATGAAGACCGGCTCACAGAACACCGCCACGAAGTAGGTCATGTTCAATGGCCGCATGAAGATCAGATCGAATGCCGAGGAGGTCGGTTCGATGGCGGCGGGTGACAGGAATCCATAGGCCCCGACGCCGATACCGAACACCAGTGCCGCCAGACCGGCCGCCACCCATCGGGCCTGGACCAGTCCGGCGCGATGCTTGCGCAGCGACAGGGCCAGAAGTATCAGCGGCACCAGGGTTCTCAGGAGAAACAACAGCCCTGAATACCGCCAGGGGTCCGCGACCACCACCAGAACGACGACGGCTCCGACAACCAGCAAGGCCCGGTACAGCAGTTCCTCCCGTTTCGAGCTTTCCCCGGTCGTTAACAACGCGCGGCAGAACAGGATCAGGATCAGCGTGCCGACGCCGCCGCAGAAGACCGACCAGCGGGCCACGAAAGTCACCGGCAGGTTCATGAAGGGGATCTGCGCCAGCCAGTCATGGTAGATCAGCGCCAAAGCGAACTGACTGGCCAGGTAAGAGCTATAGTATAGAGAAAAGCGTGGCGCGATGTGCCGATAGAGGATCAGGCTGACAACGGCCATGATCGCCAGAAACCCGACAATCGACAGGAAGAGATTGTTGGTGACCTTTGAGAGGTCCGCCAGAAGGCCCGGCGAAATCAGGATCGGCGTTGTCTTGGGTGCGAAGGTACCCGAGATCCGAAGATAGAAGGTCGTGCTGCTGCCGGCTTCGAGAGACAATTGCACGGCAAGCCGGCCGCTTTTCGCGGGCCGCTCCAGATAAGCCGTGGTGCGTCCGGTCCGCGACATCAAGGTAAGGCCAGCCGCCGTTTGCTCGTAAAGCCGGATGTCATCGACAATGGCTTCCATCGTCGTCACGAACCAGCGCTTCTCCAGGTCGGAGGGGTTGGTAACGTCGAAGCGGAACCAGAGAGCCCCGCCCGGCGGCGGAACGGGATAACTCGAGAGACAGGGATCGGCCAGAAAGTCTTCGGCCAGGATTCCCGCGGGATCGACGGCGCCGGCGGCATCGGTGAAAGTAGCGACAGACAGGGGCCGCGCCTGGCCCTGCGGGATATCGTCGAGCGTATTGGCTGGCGCAGTCCCGCCGGCCGGGTACGCGCAGGACACGGCCTCAACATCCGCTTGCTCCGCCAAGACCGGCATGACAAGGGCCGGCGCGCCCGTCGCCACGCCAGCGAACAAGATCAGCAACAAGAATGACAGAGTGTGTCTGCATGACGTCATCATCGCCTTCTCATCGCATTTTTGTTTTCTTAATGGTCAAAGACGAGATCCCCAAGTTCAGCCGCGCGAACTTCAGGTCATAGTAAACACCAATTCGTTAGTAAAGTCTGTGCCGGCTTAAGTTGACACCGGACCAACTTTCGATAGCACTCGAGACGCTGCGCCGGGCTGTTCTAATGGCCGGGGCTGCTCTAAAGGTCCGTCAGGCGGCCATAGGTCTCGGGACGGCGGTCGCGGAAGAACTGCCAGGTGTTGCGCACCTCGCGCACCAGTTCCATGTCCATATCGGCGGTGACCAGCTCGTCCTTGTCCTCACTGGCCTCCACCAGGAACTCGCCGCGCGGATTGACCACATAGGAACTGCCGTAGAAGCGGCCGATGTTCCAGGGGTCTTCCGTGCCGGGGCGGTTGATGGCGCCGATGTAGACACCGTTCGCCACGGCGGAGGCCGGCTGCTCCAGCTTCCAGAGATACTGGCTAAGGCCTGCGACGGTGGCCGAGGGATTGACGATATACTCGGCACCGTTCAGCGCCAGCGCGCGCCAGCCCTCGGGGAAATGGCGGTCGTAGCAGATGTAGACGCCGAGCTTGCAGAAGGCGGTTTCGAAGACCGGCCAGTTCGAGCTGCCGGGCTTAAAGAAGAACTTCTCGTAAAAGCCGGCGACCTGGGGAATGTGGGTCTTGCGGTATTTGCCCAGATACTTGCCGTCGGCGTCGATCACGGCGGCGGTGTTGTAGTAGATGCCGGTGATCTCTTCCTCATAGATCGGCACCACGATCACCATGGAGTGCTTCTTGGCATACTCCTGCATCAGCTTGACCGTTGGGCCGTCGGGAATCTTCTCGGCGGCGGCGTACCACTTGGCGTCCTGGCTCGGGCAGAAGTAAGGCTGGGTAAAGACCTCCTGGAAGCAGAGCACGTTCACGCCCGCTGCCCCGGCCTGATCGATAAAGGGAATGTGCGCTTCGAGCATCTTTTCGCGAATGCTCTCGGGTGTGCCTGAGGTATCCCCCTTCAGACCAACCTGAATCAAACCTGCCTTTACCGTCGCCATGGTGAAACTCCTGTAAGTTTTTTTCCGGAGTTCGTTTTCGAACTCCTTGTTTTCGCTCAAGCGCTACTCTGTTCTCGGGCCTCGCAAAGCGAGTCCCTTCTATTTACGTTCAGTCGCCACTCGGGCTGCGCGCCTCAACGGCGCTATCGCAATTTGTGTTTGAGCTGACTCAAAACTCGCTGCCTCTCAATCAGCGACCCGCTGATTTCGAACGCAAGTCTTGAGACCTATGGACAACTGAAACACAAATCACTGTAGTCCTCGGCTTCGCCTTACTAGTTCTCGGGTCTCGCAAAGCGAGTCCCTTTTCGCTCAAGCGCCGCTGGGGCTGCGCACCTCAGCGGTGCTAGTCCTCGGCGATGCCTCGTCCGGAGTTCGTTTTCGAACTCCTTGTTTTCGCTCAAGCGCCGCTGGGGCTGCGCGCCTCAACGGCGCTAGTCCTCGGCGATGCCTCGTCGGGAGTTCGTTTTCGAACTCCTTGTTTTCGCTCAAGCGCCGCTGGGGCTGCGCGCCTCAACGGCGCTAGTCCTCGGCTTCGCCTCGTCCGGTGTGACCCGCGAACAAATCGAGCGGTAATCTTGGACGGAAACTGACCAGGTGGTCAAGAAAGCTGATTGCAAGGAAGGACCATCAGAGGCCGAAGGCGCCGATGACCGCACCCTGCAGGAGCAGCACGCCGAGCCAGTGGCCGCCGTCGATGACGCTCAGAGCGCGTTTCTGGCCTTGAAAGCCGTGATTGATCAGCATGGTGGTCAGAACAAAGCCCAACCAGATGCAAAAGCCGGTGACAAGTCCGTTGGTCAGGGTCACTGACGGCACGGCGGCCTCCCCGCCTCCCAGTGGAATCATGTGGCCCAGCACCCCCGCCAGCATGAAAGCCATGACCAGTTGCGAGATGACGGCCACAATGTAAACCACCGGCGAAGACTCGCTCTTGACCTGCTCCTCAGTCTTGCCGACCGCCGCCATCCAGGGCTTGGCAAGCGTCATGTAGTAAACCGCGCCAAAAGCAAAGGACGCAACCCCCGCCACGACCACGGCAATGTAGTTGATACCGGAAAAAAGCATCTTTCCTGACCTCCCCCAATAGTGTTTTTTGATACCGGGCACCCCGACGCCGACCCAGCCGCCCGGCCCAATTTCGGATTGTATCGCACGCCATCGGCCAAAGCGACAAGGCGGTGCGGTCCAGGTCGCGATTGCGACTGGTTAGCTTCCGGCACAGCGGCTATAACGGGCAGCGCGCCAAGGCTTTGGGCGACGCAGAGCGATCACAAGTCCAGCGGCGGGGTTTTTCTCTTTATGTCGGCCTTCATCAATCGCAAGCCCTGGGCGACCGCCCTTCTTGCACTCCTATTCGGTCCCATCGCGATTATGCTTTACCTGGGCAGAGGAAAAGCCGCCTTCGCCTACCTCGCGTTGACGATCGTCATCATCCTCACGCTCCCTTTATGGCTTCAAATCAGTCCTGTCGCGCTAACGATGAAGGCAGGTGTCATCGGAGGAGTCGCTTTGATGCACCTGATGGCAGTCATACATGGCAGCATGGAAGCTCGGAGGCTCAATGGCGCGAAACCAAGCGCTTGGTTTGCGCGCTGGTACGCTGTAGTCGGTCTTGCCGTCATCCTCCCCAACCTAATCACCACGCTGAACAATAGCTTTCTTTGGGAGGCCTTTTCTCTCCCTTCAGGCTCGATGAAACCAAATTTACGTCCTGGCGATATGGTTTATGTGTCCAAGTATGCCTATGGATACTCTCGTCACTCTTTGCCCTTCAGCCCTGACATTTTCTCTGAAAGACTATTCTTCACAGCTCCGGAATACGGCGATATTGCCGTCTTTAAAAGACCCCCGGACAATAACATTGAGTATCTCAAGCGGATCGTCGGTCTGCCCGGCGATCGGATTCAAGTCATCGACGGCATCCTGCATATCAACGGCGAGGCCGTCGCTCGAACTGAGATTGAACTTGCACCCGGCGAGAAGGCGGGCTTGTCCCACACCCCGAACCTGAAGCGCTACCGCGAACGTCTTCCGGGCGGCGCCGAACACGATATCTACGAGGTCGGAGACAATCTGCGCTTTGACAACACCAGGCTGTTCGAAGTGCCGGAGGGCCATTACTTCGCCATGGGCGACAACCGGGACAACAGCCTGGACAGCCGGTCCCTCGGGCCCATCCCCGCCGAGAACCTGGTCGGCCGCCTGGCCTTGATCTTTTGGAACGACGAACAGCAGCGCGTGAGGCTTTGGGATTGAGCGCGATTAAGCTGTGCCGCAACCCCATCAGGGCGGCGAGACATTGAAGCACTGAGCGTCCAATTTCGCCACAGCTTTCGAGCGGCGAAGTCCTGCGAGTCTGCGATGCCGCTCTGGGTGTTGGCCTCTTGATCCCTGCCGTTACTCCCTCGTTGCACCGCCCGCTTCTCTGCACCGCTCTACAGATGCCCCCAGGCTTCGCCGGCGTGATTGAACAATGGATAAGTCCCCACTCTCGCCATCTGTGCGAAATTTAAACACAAGAAGACACACACCAAACATTAGAACTCAATGCAGCACTCTATTTACTTAAAATAGAAACAGAACTCAAATTTCCACGATTACGATAATTTGCATAAAGACTGATAAAACCCACGGCAAAAGCGTTCGACCATTAATCTTATATTTATAGAAAATCTCGTAATTACTTAAGCAAGGAAACATACCATCGTACTACACCAGGGACTGCCGGATCATGCTTGGACGAATTTTCTCTCTACGGAAAAGTGCCGTTGACCAAACGCTGGAACAGGCGCTCGATGCCGTTGTGTCGATCGATGCAAAAAACCGGGTCACCTTCTTTAATAAGGCGGCTGAGCAACTCTGGGGCTACGCGCGCGGGGAAGTCATCGGCAAGAATGTCAGAATGCTGGTGCCGGAAGAAATCCGCGCCGGGCATGACGAACTGGTCAATGCCAACCGTACGACGGGCCAGGACAAGATCGTCGGCACGTCGCGGGACGTGGAAATCCAACGCAAGGACGACAGCCGGATCTGGGCCAACCTCTCGCTCTCGAAAGTCAAACACGGCAACAGCATCAGCTATACCGCCTTTGTCAAAGACATTACAAAGGAACGCGAATCGCGCGAGAGGATTACCCAGACTCTGGAGCAGGCCCTCGACGCGGTTGTCTCGATCGACCACAACAATATCGTGACCTTTTTCAACGCCGCCGCCGAAACACTTTGGGGCTACGGTCGTGACGAGGTCCTGGGGCAGAACGTCAAGATGCTGGTGCCCGACGAAATCCGCGCCGGACACGATGATCTTGTCAACGCGAACCGCTCGACGGGCCAGGACAAGATTGTCGGCACCTCCCGGGACGTCGAGATCCAGCGCAAGGACAACAAACGGATTTGGGCCAACCTCTCGCTCTCGAAAGTCGATGTGGGCGGACAGATCAGCTACACCGCCTTCGTGAAAGACATCACCGAAGAGCGCAAAGCGCGCGAGATGATCAACCAGACCCTCGAGCAGGCATTGGATGCGGTGGTCACCATCGATGAAAACAACATCGTGACCTTCTTCAACGCCGCCGCCGAACAGCTCTGGGGCTACAGCCGCGACGAAGTCCTGGGCCAGAACGTCAAGATGCTGGTGCCCGACGAAATCCAGGCGAGCCACGACGAGAAAGTGAATGCCAACCGCACCACGGGCCAGGATAAAATTGTCGGGACCAGCCGCGAAGTTGAGGTTCAGCGCAAGGATGGGACGCGGGTCTGGGGCGCCCTCTCACTGTCGAAGGTCAAGCTGGACAATGAGATCGTCTATACGGCCTTCGTGAAGGATGTGGATGAGGACGTCCGGCGCCGGGAACAGTTCAAGCTGCTCTCACTGGTCGCCAACGAAACCGACAACTCGGTGGTCATCACAGGCCCCGAAGGGCTGATCGAGTATGTCAATCCCGGCTTCACCAGATTGACCGGTTACGATCTCGAACAGGTTCAAGGCAAGAAGCCCGGCGCCGTTCTGCAGGGTGAACACACGTCCCAGGAGACGGTCGCGCGTATTCGCGAGAAGATTCAGGCCCAGCAACCTTTCTATGAGGAAATCCTGAATTACTCGTCGAGTGGCGAGCCCTATTGGATTTCACTCTCGATCAATCCGGTCTTCGACAAAGGCGGAAAGCTGAGCAAGTTCATTTCAGTTCAGGCCAATATCACCGAAACCAAGCTGGATGCCCTGGCGTCCAATGCCCGCATCGAAGCCATCCGGCGCTCCAACGCGGTTATCGAATGGAATGCGAACGGCCAGGTCGCGGACGTGAACCCCTTCGCACAGGAGCTCCTGAAAACCGACAGCAGCGATTCCGCGATGCTCAGCCTTTCAAAATACGTCACCAATGACGAGCAGCAGAATCTGAAACGCGGCGCGCCCGTGGCAAAGGAGTTTTCGCTGGAGAACAGCGCCCATGAGACCATCTGGCTGTCGGCCACCTTCCAGCCGATCATGGACGTTTCCGGCGCACTGGACCGGATCGTCATGAATGCGTCGGATGCGACCTCACGGCGTGTCGCCATCGCACAGTCGACCGACCTGATGTCGGGTGTCCTCGACCGGATCGACGGCGTCGCTTCGCAGATCAACCAGCTCTCGTCTCAGACCAACCTGCTGTCGCTCAACGCAACGATCGAGGCCGCCCGCGCCGGTGAGCACGGCCGCGGCTTCGCCGTGGTCGCAGAGGAAGTCCGGGAGCTGGCCGGCCGCTCGTCCGGATCGGCGACCGAGATCGGTAACCTGATTTCCGAAACCAGAGGCCAGATCGAGAAGCTGGACCTGGCGGGATAGGCGTTAGGCCGCGAACTCTTCACAGAGAAAATCGATCAGGGCGCGCACCCGTTTCGGCAGCTTGCGTCCGCCTGGATAGATGACCTGCAGCGACGAGGGCGGCGGCTCGAACGCCGAGAGCAGTTCGACCAGCCTGCCCGCCGCCAGGTCCTCGCTGACGTCCCAGTTCGACTTCAGCGCGATCCCCTGCCCCTCGCAGCACCAGCGCCGCACCAGCTCGCCATCGTTAGCGAGCCGGGTGCCCCGGACGACAAAAATCCTGCGCTTTCCCTCCAGCATGAAGGGCCACTCCTGATCGATATTGTCGCCGAAACGCATGAGCAGGCAGTTGTGATCCGCAAGGTCGCCGGGATGTTCGGGCGTGCCGTGGCGTTTCAGATAGTCAGGCGAAGCGCAGACCAGGCGGCGATTGTCGCCCAGCTTCCGGGCATGCAGCGAAGAATCTTTCAAATCACCGAACCGAATTCCCAGATCGTGGCCCTGGGCGACCAGATCGACATAGCCGTCGGTCAGGGAAAGATCGACACTGACATCCGGATGAGCCCCCATGAAACGATCCAGCGTCCGGGCGACCCGGTGACGCCCGAGGTCAAAGGGTGCGCTGATCCGGATCGGCCCTGAAAGCTGTTCGACCCCGAGACGCACACGGGCTTCCAGATCCTTGGCCTCACTGACCAGATCACGGGCACCTTCCAGGAGCACACGTCCCTCGTCGGTCAGGCTGATTGAGCGCGTCGTACGGTTCAGCAGCCGCGCGCCGTAGTGCGCCTCCAGCCCGGCCAAGCGCTCCGTCACCGCCGCCGGTGACAGGCTGAAATCGCGGCCCGCGGCGGCCAGGCCGCCTTTTTCAACGATCCGCAGGAACAAAGCGAGTGTATCAAGCCGGTCCATTATTCAGAGTTTCCGAATTATCATTCCTATTTTCTCGCAATTAATTCTGCTCTCGACAAGAACTAGATTGGAGAAGACCTCAAGCCCGTCGGCTGTTGTCCTGCAAACCCGCGTAAACTGGATGGAGATCATCATGAAAGCCGTTGCCCTTACCCGTTACCTGCCGATTGACGATCCGGAGTCCTTCATCGATGCGGATCTTCCCAAGCCCGTCGCTGAAGGCCACGACATCCTGGTCGCGGTCAAGGCGATCGCGGTGAACCCGGTTGACACCAAAGTGCGCGCTCCGAAGGATCAAGCGCTGGTCGGCCCCCGTGTCCTGGGTTGGGACGCTAGCGGCGTGGTTGAAGCGGTCGGACCCAGTGTCTCGCTCTTCAAGGCCGGAGACGAAGTCTACTACGCGGGCGACATCACCCGCTCCGGCAGCAATGCGGAGTTCCAGTTGGTCGATGAGCGCATCGTCGGAAAGAAACCGCAATCGCTCAGCCATGCGGAAGCCGCCGCCCTGCCCCTGACCGCGATTACTGCCTATGAGGCCTTTTTCGACCGCCTTGGCATTGACCGCGACGGCGCGGACAAAGGCCAGTCCATCCTTCTGGTCGGCGGCGCAGGCGGTGTGGGCTCGATCGGAATTCAATTGGCGAAACGCGCCGGACTGGTCGTGATTGCCACCGCCTCCCGTCCCGAGACCATTGCCTGGGTCAAGGAGCTCGGCGCGGACCATGTGGTCAATCACCGCGAGCCCATGGTCGAACAGGTCCGCCATCTGAGTTTCGACCACGTCGATCATATCGCGATCTTCAACGATATGCGGCACTGGGAGGAAGCGGTCGAGTTGATCCGGCCCCAGGGCGGCATCGTCTCCATCGACGACACAGATCTGCCCATGCCCATGGCCGGCATGAAGATGAAGGCGGCGAGCCTGCATTGGGAATTCATGTTCGCCCGGGCCATGCACCAGACCCCTGACATGATCGAGCAGCATCATCTGCTCAATCATGTGGCTGCGGAAATCGACGCCGGGCACATCCGCACGACGGTCGCGGAAGTCCTCAAGCCGATCAATGCGGAAAACCTGCGCAAGGCGCATGCCATGATCGAAGCCGGGACGGCAAAGGGAAAAATAGTCGTCGAGGGGTTTTAGGCCGCGGACTTCCTCTCCAGCCTCAGATCGTTGCGACCAGGAGGGTTTTGAGTTTGAACGCGATCAGGTCTCTGACTCCACGGAGACGTCACGCTGGCAATCCTGGCGCAGGATTTGCCGCAGAGTGTCTATACGCACCGGTTTCGCGATCGGGCTGATCTTCAGGTGCTTGGAGTGGCCCATCGCAAGCTTGTCCGCCATCATGGCGTAACGCGGGTTGTAGCCGGTGGCGAGGACAACATGGACGGGGCGTTCCTTGGATGAAAGCCAACGGATGATCTCAATTCCATCCATATTTGGCATCACCAGATCCAGGACGATCAGGGTCGGATTAAAAGCATCGTACCGCTCCTGAAAGTCGCGCGAGTCTTGAATGGTTTCAACGATATAGTCTTCCTGCTCGGCCACCTTGCGCACGTATTCGCAAAATTCCGGTTCGTCATCGAGGACGAGCAATCGCTGTTGCATTACCTATCTCCCCAATCCCTCGCCTCGTCTTCGGGCATCTCCTGCGTGAGGACTTCACGCATCTTCAACGCCAGGTCCTTTTTGCGGAAAGGCTTCTGCAAAAGAACCGCATCACGGTCGAGGCGGCCATGATGGATGATGGCGTTCTCGGTGTAACCGGACATGTAAAGCACGCGCATTACCGGCCACCTCTCCTTCACCGCCTCCGCCAGCTGCCGCCCGTTCATGCCACCGGGTAAAACCGCATCGCTCAGCAGGACCTCGAAGGCTTCGCCGCTCTCCAAAATCTCCAAGGCCGCGCGGCCCGTGTCCGCCGTCACCACCACGTAGCCCAGGTCTTCCAGCAGATCGCGCGTCAGTTCGCGCACCAACTGCTCATCTTCGACCACCAGGACCCGCTGGCCGCTGCCCAGGGTGTCATCCGGTCGATGGGACTTAACGACATCCCGCTCGTCCTGCACCGTCGCCCGCGGAAGGTAGATCTTGATGGTCGTGCCCTCACCCTCCTCGCTATAAACCGATATATGTCCCCCGGACTGTTTGACAAACCCATAGACCATACTGAGACCTAGTCCGCTGCCCTGCCCGATCTCCTTGGTTGTAAAGAAAGGCTCGAAGATGCGCGCTTTCACATCGGGCGGCATCCCGCAACCGGTATCGGTGACGGCCAGCATCACGTACTGACCCGGCGTTAACTCGACCTGCGCTGCCGCGTATTCGTCGTCGAGACGGGCATTGGCCGTCTCGATCGTGAGCCTGCCGCCGCTTTGCATGGAATCCCGCGCGTTGATGGCCAGATTCAAAACGGCGTTTTCGACCTGGGAAGGATCCACCTCACAGCGCCACAACCCGGCGGCACGCACGAATTCGAGCTCGTTTTGCTCGCCCAGCGCACCGCGCAGCAGCTCCTCGATGCCACTGACCAGTGCATTGATATTGGTGGGTGTCGGTATGAGCGGCTGTTGGCGCGAAAAAGCCAGCAGGCGCTGTGTCAGCAAGGCCCCGCGTTCCGCCGCGCGGATCGCCTTGAAGGTGAGCTTGCTGCAGTCGGGAAGATCATCGAGGTGGTCGGTCAGGAGGTCCAGATTTCCGAGCACGACCGCCAGGATGTTGTTGAAGTCATGGGCGATGCCGCCGGTCAGTTGGCCAACGGCTTCCATCTTCTGCGCCTGGCGGAGCTGTTCTTCACGGGCAACCAGATCGGTGACGTCGATATTGCCCGCCAGGGTATAGCCCTCAGCCGTGCGGATCCGGCTGCTGTCGGTCCAATGAATGGAGCCGTCAAGCCAGCGGTACCTGACCCGGAAGTGCGCCCCCTGCTCATCGGTCCCAAGCGCCCGGAAACTCTGCAAACGCTCGTCGATCCATTCCTGTTCGCGTCCGATCATCTCCTCGACCGCGCCGGATGCCATGATTTCCTTCAGCAGATCTTCATAGCGATCGCCCAGTCCGATGTTCCAGCCCGCGCCCTTCGCAAACTTCTTGAAGGTGTCGTTCCGGTAGATCATCACTTCGTCAGGGTCGTAGAGCGCGAAGTTCACGTTCAGCATCTCCAGCGCCTTGACGAAGAAATCCTGAACCCGCTCACGCTCCCTGATGGCTTCGAGTTCCTTGGTAATATCGTTCGCGCTGCCTCGGTAGCCGATGAAGGCGCCCGCAACGTCGAACAAGGGAAGTCCGCTGAGGGCAACGTGATGGACTTTGCCGTCCGCGCTGCCTTTATAGTGGCAGCGCAGGTCCCGGAAAGCCGCATGCGCCTCGATCAATCCCCGGCATTCCCGCCAGAAGCGATCCTGGCCATCGGGATCGTTTACACTCCAGGGGGTCTTGCCGATCATTTGCTCGATTTGGATACCACCGACGACCCCAGCCCGATCGGAGAGGTAGGACATCTTGAAGTCCGCGTCCAACTCCCAGAACCAGTCCGATGAAGCGGAAACGATATCGCGAAATCTTTGCTCGCTCTCCTCTTGCGCCTCTTCGGCACGCTTGCGCTCGTCGATGTCGACCATCAGGGCGTAAAATCCCCTGACCACCCGGCTTTCAGGCTTGGCTTCGCCCTCTTGGGTCGACGGCACAGTCTCGAAGTCGGGCGCAAATTTCACCGAAACCCAACATCGCCGGCCATCTTTCAGGATGATCTTGTTTTCAAACTGCACGGCAACGCCGGTCAGGACCTGCTCCATCATCGGTTTGGCAAATCCAAAAACCTCAGAATCCAGGAACTCTTCGGGTCTTTTGCCGATGATGGCGTCGGCATCGATGCCGACCAAATCGACATACTGCTGATTGACGAAGCGATAGCGGAGGTCCGTGTCGATGTAGGCAATCATCGCCGGAACGTTGTCGATAACCTGCTGCAACACGTCTTCGCGGTTTCGAAGGATGCCTTCAGCCAAGTCATGATTATTTGGATCGGTGATGAGGTAATCCCCTCCCCAAGACACAATAACGGAACGAGTCTAGCAAAACACACTCCACGCAGAAAGCCGCAATCAGTGACATTTACTTAGAGTTGTTGGCTATAAAGAACAACAATACATACTCTTTCCACACACAACCTGGAGCGTGACATGCAATCGTAAGTTATAAACACTTCAGAACACGTGAACTCCAAGCCAAGGCGGGCCAGGCGATAGAATTCAGTCCATCGGACGTTATACGGCACCCATCTCTCGGCCTCGCCGTCAGGACGTGTGCCGACACACAACCGTAAGGATAATGACCGATAATATCAACGATCCTTAAGGGTGTTTGCGCGATTCAATCCTGGTGCGAACAGAGCTCCCGCATCCGCGCGGAAAGGCGATAGATGCCAGGTCACGAACGGGAAGGCTCAGAAATAATTTGACCAGATGGACAGGTTTCCTGGATGATTAACAAAACATGGAAATCGAGGGCTGCCTGCTTCGGAGTCAAGAGCTTCCGCGACAGCCGCTGTGCTCTGCGAGAGGCACCCTTCAAGAGAATTTCCAGCCTTGCGTTAAATAAGGTCATCTGGCGGCCTAAAACGTGATGGAATTTGCGCCGCCCCCGCGGAGACGTCGCGGATAAGGGGCAAACCAGCGCGAAGCCTCCGGCAGGTGAGCGACCCGGCGCAAGATCAAGCTGAACAAGAGGAGAGCACCAATGTCTGTTCTGATCCGTGGCGGTACCATCGTCACCGCCGATCGCACCTATCGCGGCGATGTTTACAGTGAAAACGGCACCATCAAGGCCATCGGTGAGAAACTCGACGTGCCCGCGGGTGCGGAAGTCGTCGATGCGGGCGGCTGCTACGTCATGCCGGGCGGTATCGATCCCCACACCCACATGGAGCTACCCTTCATGGGCACCGTGGCCTCGGAGGATTTCTTCACGGGCACGACGGCGGGCGCCGCGGGCGGCACCACCATGATCATCGACTTCGTGATCCCTTCGCCCCAGCAAAACATCATGGAGGCTTATAAGACCTGGCGCGGCTGGTCGGAAAAGGCCGCGACCGATTACTCCTTCCATGTCGCCATCACCTGGTGGGACGAGAGCGTGCACAAGGACATGGGCACCCTGGTCGCCGAACACGGGGTCAATTCCTTCAAGCACTTCATGGCCTACAAGGGCGCGATCATGGCCGAGGACGAGGTGCTGGTGAATTCCTTCACCCGGGCGCGCGAGCTGGGCGCCATCTGCACGGTCCATGCGGAGAACGGCGAGCTGGTCTTCCATCTGCAGCAGGAGCTGCTGAAAAAAGGCATCACGGGACCGGAAGGCCATCCCCTCTCCCGCCCGCCGGAGGTCGAGGGCGAGGCCGCGAACCGGGCGATCCGGGTGGCGCAGGTGCTCGATGTGCCGCTCTACGTGGTCCATAACTCCTGCATCGAATCCCTGGAAGCCATCACGCGCGCACGGCAGGAAGGCCAGCGGGTCTTCGGTGAGGTTCTGGCCGGCCATCTGCTGGTCGACGACAGCGTTTACCGTCATCCGGACTGGGATTTCGCAGCGGCCCACGTCATGAGCCCGCCCTTCCGGTCGAAGAAGCATCAGGATGCCCTCTGGCGCGGCCTGCAGTCGGGCAACCTGCAGACCACGGCGACCGATCACTGCTGCTTCTGCGCCCCGCAAAAGGCCGCCGGCCGGGACGACTTCACAATCATCCCGAACGGCACCGCGGGCATCGAAGACCGTATGGGCGTGCTTTGGCATCACGGCGTGAACAGCGGCAAGCTGACCATGAACGAGTTCGTGGCCGCGACCTCGTCCAACGCCGCCAAGATCTTCAACATCTATCCGCGTAAGGGCTCGATCACCGTCGGTGCCGACGCGGACGTGATCGTGTGGGATCCGAAGAAGAGCCGCACCATTTCGGCCAAGACCCATCATCAGAATATCGACTTCAATATCTTCGAAGGCATGACGGTCACCGGCGCCAACACCATGACCATGAGCCAGGGCAAGATCGTCTATCAGGACGGCGAGGTGCGCACGGAGCGCGGTGTCGGACGCTACATCGACCGGCCGCCCTTCGCGTCCTACTACGACGCCTTGAAGATCAAGCACGAGCGCGAGCAGCCCGTGCCGGTCGAACGGCCCCAAGCCGCCGAGTAGATCGCTTCAAAAAAGCTCGGACCGAACCCGGGAACGACAAACCCCGCCAATTCTGGCGGGGTTTGTTTTTTGTACCGAAAGCGGTTCCGTTAAAAGGATCACGCTGCCTTTACTTTACGGAACCGGGCAGCAGGAGCTTCGGCAGCCAGAGCACGATTTCGGGCAGCAGAATAATCGTCAGCAGGATCGCCAGCATGGGCAGCAGAATGATCACCACATCACGCAGCACCTGCACGACATTGAGACCTGCGATCGACGAGGAGATCAAAAGACAAAGCCCGTAAGGCGGCGTCACCAGCCCGAAAGCGAGCGAGACGATCCCGATGATCGCGAAGGCCACCGGATGGATCTCAGCCGCGGTCGCGACCGGAAAAAGGACCGTGCCCAGGATGATGATGGTCGGGATGGCATCGATAAAGAGGCCGAAGAGCAGAAACAGCGCGGCAATCACCAGCGCGGTGCCGAACTGGCCGAACTCGAGGCTGGTCATGAGACCGACGATCAGTCTGGGTACGTTGTAGAAAGACAGCATCCACCCGAAAGCCGAGGCCGTCCCGATGGCAAAGAGCGAGATCGAAGCAAAGCGTCCCGTGTCATAGAGCACGCCGACCAGTTCGCGCGGGCTGATGCTCCGGTAGACGAAGAAGCCCAGAACGAAAGAATAAAAGGCCGCGACAATGGCGCTTTCCGTCGGCGTCACGATGCCCCCGACAATGCCGCCGATCACGAAAACCGGGGTCAGCATGGCCAGCCCTGCGCCCTTGAGCGCCCGCCAGAACTCCCCAAAGGTAGGACGTCCCGCGGTCGGATAGTCGTAGACCTTGGCGTAGGTGTAGACGGTCGCCATGAGCGCCGCCGCGATCATCAATCCGGGGATCGCACCCGCCAGAAACAGCGCACCGACCGAAATCGACATCACGCCGCCCCAGACCACCATGAGAATGCTGGGCGGAATGATCACCCCCATGACCGAGGAACAGGCCGTGATCGCCACGGCGAAGCGCGGATCGTAGCCCTGTTTGGTCATGGCCGGGATCAGGATCTTGCCGCAGCCCGCGGCGTCGGCGGTCGAAGAGCCGGAGATACCGGCGAAGAGCATGGAGACCGCGACATTCACCTGCCCGAGACCGCCGGGCAGCCAGCCGGTCAACACCCGTGCCAGCTCGATCAAGCGGTCGGTGATCTTGCCGGAATTCATCAGGTTGGCGGCCAGAAGAAAGAACGGGACCGCCAGCAGGATAAAGGAATTATAGGACTGGAACATCCGGTCCATGATCAGAAAGGGTGTGAGGCGCAAATCAAGGGCCACGACAGGAATGGTCGCGATGCCCAGAGCAAAGGCAACCGGCACGCGCGCCGCCACCAGCAATACGAATCCACCCACCAGAATCAGGCAGGCGGTGCCTGTTGGGATGATCATTCCGTGACCTCGTTCGATTGGCGGAAGTCACAGATCGCTTCCCAGAGACGGTAGAGCGCGAACAGCGCCCAACCGATCCCGGCAAGGGGTACGGTGATATAGATGACCAGCAGGTTCACCTGCATCATCACCGACTGCTGGATTGACCCGAATTTAGCGTAGCCGATGCCGTAGTAGGCAAAGAGGATTGCAAAGAGGCTGACCATCGCGAGAACGAAGCCGCGCTGGATCAGCTTGCCGAGGCGGGTTCTCGCGTCGGGTACGACATGCACATCGAAGTGCGTGCCTTCCCAGACCGCGATCATGGAGCCCAGCATCACGATCCAGATGAAAATGAATTTCGCCAGTTCCTCGGTCCAGAGATAGACCGGGATCAGACCGGTGTAGCGGGCGATCACCTGCATCGCCACCGGCACGATCAGCGCCGCGATGAGAACGCCAACGGCAAGCCGCAAGACCTGGCAAATGGCTTCCAGAGCCCGTTTAATCATGACGATATCCAACGCAGGTTAGCTGAAGGAAGAAAAGTCCAGAGTCTGTGTTTCATGCGGAAAGACAAACACGGCCTGGCGCTTAAGCCAACAAGGTTGAGAACCTGCAAAAGACGATCAAGGTTACCATAGCTTATGCGTTCTCAACCCGGAACCATCCGCAAAAAAAGTCTCCGCAGCCGGAGGGCCGCGGAGACCAGTGCGGTCGAGCAATTACTTTTCGCGGATCGCTTGAAGCAGATCTTCCGCGCCCAGCTCCTTGGCATAGCTGTCCTGAACCGGGATCACCAGATCGAGCAGCTTCGCGCGTTCGGCGAAGGGATGCACCTGGATCTGCTTGGCAGCTTCCATCTGCTTCAGTTTCTCGCCATCCTGACGGGACTCCAGTTCGCGGCCATACTCACCCGCTTCCTTGCCGGCACGCAGAACCACCTCCTGCATTTCAGGGGAGAGCTTCGCGAAGGACTTGCCGCTGAAGAGGATCGGACGCACGGTGATCGAATGCTGGGTCAGGGTCACATGCGGCGCGACCTCGAAGAACTTGTACTGCAGGAGGCTCGCGGATTCATTCTCTAGCCCATCGACGACACCGGTTTGAATGGCGTTGTAGACTTCGGAATAGGCAATGGCGGAAGGCGCCGCCGTCAGAGCCTCGAAGACGCGGGCCTGGATCGGCGCGCCCATGACGCGCATCTTGTGACCCGCCAGCTCCTCCATGTTGGAGATCTGCTTGTTCGAGATCAGGTTGCGGGTACCGCCGCCTGCATAGCCGATCACCTTGATGTCGGCGCGCTCGAGAATTACGTCTTCCAGGGGCTTCAGCACGCCACTCGAGAGTACCGCGTTCCAGTGATCGAGGTCGCGGAAAACAAAGGGCATGTCCATCAAGGGAACCGAGGGCGCGAAGCGTGCAAGATTGGACGGCGCCGCGATGGCGTAGTCGATGGCGACGCCCTGGTTCAGGAAATTGATGTAGTCCGGCTCGATGCCCAGCTCGCTGTTGCCACGCAGATCGAACGCGATGTCCTTGCCCGAGTATTCATTCACCAGCTCGCCAAAGCGGATCAGGGTTTTGCTGTAGGCGTGCTCGTTATCGAAGAGGCTGGCGCCGCGGAACGTCATGTCGGCGGCCTGGACGGCCGTTGCCGAAACGGCCAGGGCGCCAGCGAATGCGGTGCCCTGAAGCAATTTTTTCCCGCTGTTAAATAGGGTCATGTGTATCCTCCCAAATACCTGTCGGCCGCGCCTACACGACTGTGGAGCGGTCTATTTTTTTATCGATTGAAACTCGAGACAAACACGTCATTCAGCGTTCGTCAACAAATATGCCGACTAGTATGGTAATTTTTGCGGATATCGGGTATCTTTCAACGGCCTTGGTGTTTTGCTTACCGTTTTCCAGTGACGATGCCGGCCCTTTCGCCCGCGGGCGGGAGCATTTTCTGTTCGTCAGAGGTGTGATAACGTCGCAATCCGTTGCCTGATGTTTACAAGGTTTCGAAGGCTTAAAGGCAGTTTGGGGTGCCACATGAACGTTCAATACCCGGCCCGTACAGCGGAGCGGCGAACTTCCGCAGACGATATTTTCGAGCGCCTGCGCTCGGATATCGTGAACCTGCGTCTGGCGCCCGGCACGAAACTCTCCGAGGTGGAAGTGGCGAAGCACAGCGACGTGTCGCGTCAGCCGGTCCGCGAAGCCTTCATCCGCCTGAACAACATGAAGCTTGTGCAGGTTCGCCCCCAGAAGGCGACGCTGGTACGGAAGATTTCGGTCAAGGATATCCTCAACACCCGCTTTATCCGCACGGCGATTGAGGTCGAAGTCGTCCGCAAGGCCTGCGAAGCTGCGCAGCAGGAGGATCTTGCGCGGATCGAAGGTAACCTCAAGGCACAAAAGCGGGCCGCGAATAAGCGCGACACGGACCTGTTCCACCAACTCGATTACGAGTTCCACCACTTGATTTGCATCGCGGCCAAGGTCGAATTCGCTTTTGCCGCCATCGAACAGAATAAGTCTCACGTGGACCGGCTTTGTATGCTGAGTCTCGCGAACAAAGACGGCATGCTGGAACTCTACCGCGACCACTCCGGGATCTTCGAAGCGCTCAAACAACGGGATGAAGATGCCATTGTGGCGGCGACGCGGTTACACCTCACCCGTCTGGACGAAACCCTTGAGACTGCGCAGAAAAACCGGCCCGAGTTTTTCGAGGAATAGCAGTTGGCTGGAAACGCCGTGGCCGCCTCGGATCATCACTTCCGGACGGAGAAACACGCGAGACCTGTGGCGGAACCCTGCCCCGCTCCGCACGCGGCGACCGTCTCAGCTTTTCCACCCCGGTGCAGTAATCATTGGGCAGGAATCATCGGGCGGCAATCCCGGGCGAGCAACTTGAGTTTAGCTTGACAGGCCTGGGACACTACCATACCAGTCGAACTCGAAATGCATCTATTGGCAAACAGCAAATGCTGTAACAGCAACTCCGCCCAAATTGACTTGGGCGACAGTGGGAGGAAGTCTCGATGAACCTGAAGGGAAAAGTAGCGATCGTGACCGGCGGCGGCCGTGATATCGGCCGCGCCTGCGTGATGCGCCTGGCGGAAGAAGGCGTGAAGGTTGCCATCAACTACCACTCCAGCAGCGAAGGCGCCGCCTCAGCGGTGAAGGAAATCGAGGCCAAAGGCGGCGAAGCTTTCGCCCTGCAGGGCGACATGACAAACCCGGCCGATGTTGAAAAGCTCGTGAGTGCCACCCGCACAACGTTCGGCGAAGAGATCCACGTGCTGATGCATGTGACCGGCGGCCTTGTGGCCCGCAAACGCATCGAGGAAATGGACCTGGAACACTACCAGCGGGTCATGGATCTGAACACCACCTCCCTCTTCCTGATCGTCAAGGCCGTCGAACCCTACATGCCGGAAGGCAGCGCGATCGTCCCCATGGCCTCTCAGGCCGGCCGGGACGGTGGCGGACCGGGCGCCGTGGCCTATGCCACCTCGAAAGGCGCGGTCATGACCATGACCCGCGGCCTGGCCAAGGAATTCGGCCCGCGCATCAGGGTCAACGCCCTCTGCCCGGGCATGATCGACACCGACTTCCACAATATTTTCACCAAGCCGGAAGTCCGCACCCACGTGGCCAACGTCAGCCCGGTGAAGCGCGAAGGCACCTCCGAAGACACCGCTAACCTGGCCGTCTTCCTGGCCTCCGACCAGTCGGCCTTCATGACCGGCGCCTGCGTCGACATCAACGGCGGCATGCTCTTCTCCTGATTCTCAGAGAGTCTTCTCTGCGCCACAAAAAAAGCGCGCATTGACGAGGGGTCGTCGGTGCGCGCTTTGCATTGGGCGAATAGTGGTTACGTTTCCAGCGCGGCAACCACCGTGCCTCATGAGTTCGGCTGCGGAGAATGCTTCTCTCCATGGACCAACTCGGGCAGGAACCATGTTTGGCCAAGCTCAGGCCATTGGGAATGAGCGGCAGCCGCTACTGCAGTTGGTTCAAGAGATACCAGTACTTTGGGTGAAGGTGAGACCGACCGTGATAAGCCATCATGGAACAGTAATGGACACTGGCTATTACCAGACCGTCCTCGCTGACCCCCTCGCGTTCGGCAAAAACCAAGATCGGCATACCACCATTAAACCGTCGTCCAGATAAATCACCGGCACGGGTATTGGTGAGCGTTACAATGACAGACTTATCCTCTATGCCCTTATAGGCCCAGAGCACTTTGAACTTGCCTATCCATTCCCGTTTATCCCGATCAACGCGCGGGCGTCCTTGCAGCGAGCCATAGAACACCACGTCCGAATTGCGAATGTGTTCTTGTACACCAGGCTTACGGCAGCTCAGAGCCTCAGCCGTGCTGGCACCGAACACGATGGCCAATAGCATACTGCCAAACAGAAGTAGGTTTCGCAGCTTGCCAACAATCATACCTGAAGCGCCCAAAAAAACCTTCTCCTAAGAGCTCATTTGAAACTGCAGGAGCAGCGAACAACAGAACAACGCAAGAGCTTAAAGTTTTCTGAAGACGGGGAAATTCAGTGACCAACCGGTCAATAGCTGAGGGACCTACTGAAAAGAACTTACTGCCCAATTGGAGATCAGGCATGATTGGGCCATTGCAACGCCCCCTAACTGCTGCTCTTTCCCTTCTTGTCCGAAGCCTGAAGCGAGACCCACCAGATCGCGGCAGCCCCGATAAAAAAGTGCCCCAGCCCGGCAAAGAAGAGACAGAGGAACAGCATCGGTGAGATCGCCATATCATACTCCCGTAAGTAATCGAAACCTGACCGGAAAGACGTGCATATAGGTCGAGGCCACTGCCGGTCAGGAGATCACGAATTCGGTTGCAGTTCTTTGATGTCGCTCAAACCCGAGGCAGGCCGGTCCGGCCGATCCAGCTCAAGGAGTAGGTATTGCTCCACTCCATTGAGACAGGAAAAAGATACTAGCCGGGAAGCCCGGAGCGGGGTGAAGAGCGACCGCACAGCGATCAAACCTGTGCGCGGTTTGCGAAGTCGGCCATGGCGGTGAAGTAAGGTCCCGGGCCGTGGCTGATACGCGCCACACCGAGCGCCGCCATCTCGTCGCTTGAGGGGGCGCCCTCCTTCATCATGCAGTTGACCGGCAGAGTGACCGCTTCGCAGACACTGCGGATCAGCGCCGGATCGGTCAGACCGGGAACAAAAAAGCCGCTCGCACCCGCTTCGGCATAGGCCGCCGCGCGCGCTGTCGCTTCGGCCACAAGGCTCTCGTGTTTGCCGGCATCCTTCTCCTTCAGGAAAAGATCCGTGCGGGCATTGATGAAAAGCGGTACGCCGGTGGCCTCGGCGGCCTGGCGCGCTGCGGCGATCCTGGCGGACTGAGCGTCGATGGAATGGAGCCCTTCGCCGCCGACAACCTGGTCCTCGAAGTTGATCCCGATCGCGCCGGCCTCGATCACACGGGTGACGTTGGCGGCAACCCCATCCGGCGCCTCGGCATAGCAGCCTTCGAAGTCGACGGTCAGCGGCAGCTCGACGGTTTCGGCGATACGTCCGGCGATCTGCAGCAGGAATTCCATTGGGATCTTCTGTCCATCCGGATAGCCCTGCGCCGCCGCGACCGACCAGCTTCCTGTCGCAACCGCTTTGGCTCCCGCCTTGGCCAGCACCTTGGCGCCGCCGGCATCCCAGATGTTGTAGAGCACCAGCGGCTGCCCGGGGACATGCAGCTTGGCAAAATCGAGGGCTTTCTGGGCTTGTGACATGATTTTCTCCTCTTAGGGTCGATGTGCATTTGGAGGCCGGATAATGCGACATTGAAGTAACAGTCAGGGCGCCGGGACGCCAGATGGCGCGTGATTATGACGTCCGAAAGAAGCCAGTTCACGCCTTTCAGTTGCGTGCTGAACCTCAGGCTTTGCAACTCAAATTGATCTGCCGCCTGCAATCTGTCATGAATTCATAATGCAACTCACGGCTTTCACTGACTACTCTCTCCGAGCCCTTATCTACCTCGCCGTGAGCGACGGCAGGCAGGTCAGCTCCCGAGAGATCGCCGAAAGCTACGGCATCTCGGTTCATCACGTTGCCAAGGTGTGCAAGTGGCTGGTGAACGAGGGTTATGCCTCCGCCACGCGCGGCAAAGGCGGCGGCCTGCGGCTGGCGATTGCCCCCGAGAAGATCAAAATCGGCGAGGTGGTCCGGCGGGCCGAGCGCGGCACCGGACTGGTTGAGTGCATGCGCGGCAATGATGGAAATTGCGCCATAGAGGGCGCCTGCGGCCTGATCGCCGCCTTAAACGACGCCCATCGCGCCTTCTTCGAGACGCTCGACCGCTACAGTCTGGCCGACGCCACCGCCAATAAGCGCGGCATCGCCAAGCTCCTGCGCCAGCTGGAACTCGAGACCTAAGAGTTGTGTCCGGCCCTCAAGGGGGCTTTTCCGGCGTGTTGTCGTGGCAGCTTCCAGCGATCCTTACAGATCACATTCCCGCGAGGGGACCCTTTTTCCCGAGAGGTCCCGGCCCATATCCACGTCGTTGGGACCGGCGAAAGCCCCCTAACACAGTGAAATGCTGTAGAAAAAACGGAGTGCTCAAACCGATGCCCAAGTTCCTGACGCCCACGGCAAGCCCCGCCGCCGTTCTGCCCATTCTGAGATGGAGCATCGCGATCTTCATGCTGGTCTGGTCCATCGACAAACTCATCATACCCGAAGATTTCATCGGACTCTTCCAGCATTTCTACGGCGCATCTTTCGGCGTCAACACGATCCTTGCCATCGGCGCGGTGCAGACGGCTCTGATTCTCGCCTTCGCGCTCGGCCTCTACCGGACGATCACCTACGGCCTGATGCTGCTGATGAACGCCGTCACGGTCGTGGTGTCCCTGCCCCAGATCCTCGACCCCTACGGCGGCGGCAGCAATCAGCTCTTCTTCGCTTCGGTACCGGTGTTGGCCGCCTGTCTGGTTCTTTTCCTCTTGCGCGAGCAGGACACGAAACTGGTCCTAAAGCGCTGACCCTTCATGACGGATTGACATGGCCCTGTCCTCCGTGACTTCAATGTCGCTGTGCAGCAGGAGCAGGGCCATGACAATGTTGAATAGAGCGGCGCGCGACGTATCACTGGAGATAAGTCCTGAAGCCATTGCCGGCTTCCGCCGCGACGGCGTAGTTCCGTTGCGCAAGGTCTTTGCGCCGGAGTGGATCGAAGGTCTGCGCTCCGGGATCAAGGCCGACCTAGAGCACCCAAGCCCCAATCTGACCAACCACTGCAAGGAACCGGACGCACCCGCTTACTGGGAAGACTTCTGGTGCTGGTCTCATGTCCCGGCCTTCGAGGACTTCGTCCGGCATTCGCCCTGTGCTGCGATCGCCGCGCAGCTGCTGGGTGCGAAACGGATCAATCTGGTGATGGACAACTGGTTCCTGCGCGAAGCGGGTAGCTCTTCACGCCCGCCCTTTCACCACGATATTTCCTACTTCGACTTTGCCGGTTCCATGTGCGTGCTCTGGCTGCCGCTGGAGCCCGTCAGCAAGGAGAATGGCATTTCCTTCGTGCGGGGGTCCCACCTCTGGGACAAACATTTCCTGCGGGTGCGTTTCGATGATGGACATCATGCTGGTGACGCACCGCAGGTCGTAAAGGGCGTGCGCTATGACCTGCCGCCCGATATCGAGGGCGACCCCGGCGCTTATGACCTGGTGCAGTTCGATCTGGAGCTGGGCGACTGCATCTTTTTCGACATGCGCACGCTGCACGGCAGCCTCTCCACCAGCACACCCAGCGAGACGGTCCACCGCTACACCCTGCGCATGACAGCGGAAGACGGAGAGATCCGCTACCGCGGCGACTGGGCGAAGGAAGAACGCGCCTTGTTCGAAGCTGCGGGCTACAGCGACGGTGACGCCATCGCGGGCGATTTCTTTCCGCAGCTCTGGCCGGAAGTTAGTTAATCAGTTTCCCGAGGAGCATGCCCAGCGTTTCCTGCTCCTTCCCGCTCAAGCGATCGGAGACGGCGGTCTTCAGCGCCGCCGAATAGGTCGGCCAGATCTTCCGCCGCAACTGCCGGCCCGCCCTGGTGATCACCACGACCTGTCCGCGCGCGTCATCGGCGCAAGGGCGGCGTTCCAGATATCCCGCCGCCTCGATCCGGTCCAGCAAACGCGACAGTCCGTACTGGGGCAACAGCAGGTGGCGCTCCAGCTCGAAGGGGCGTTGCCCTGCCTGGTCACCGCGCTCGAGTTCCAGCAGGACATCGTACCAGGAAAGCGGTGGAAAACCGGCATCCTTTAACGCCTTCTCCACCTGACTCTGAGCGGCATGCTGCGCCCGCAAGAGACGGGCCCAAACGCGGATTGTGGTTTCTCCAGGTTCCTTTTTCATAGACCTCACGATGACATATAGATGCATCTGCATCAAGATTGACTCTTTCATGCATTTGCATATAGTTACATGCAAATGCATGAATCATGGAGTATATGGCAATGAAACAGCCCGAAAAACTGACCCTGATCAGTCATCACCTCTGCCCCTATGTCCAGCGGGCCGCGATTGCGCTGAGCGAAAAGGGCGTGGTTTTCGAGCGGATCGACGTCGATCTCTCGAACAAACCCGACTGGTTTCTCGAACTCTCCCCGCTCCGCAAAACGCCGCTGCTGAAGGTGGACGGGCATGCGATCTTCGAATCCGCCGTCATCCTCGAATATCTGGAAGAGACTCAACCCAATCCCTTGCATCCGCGAGACCCCCTGGCCCGTGCGGAACAGCGTGCCTGGATCGAATTCGCTTCAGCGGTCCTGAACGATATCGCAGGTCTTTACCGGGCTGCGGATGCCATCGCTTTTACCGCGAAGGCCGATGCTTTGGCCGGAAAGTTTGAACGGCTTGAGCAACACTTGGGCGATGGCCCCTACTTTGCCGGTGCGCGCTTTTCCCTGGTCGACGCGGCTTTCGGCCCAGTCTTTCGTTACTTCGATGTTTTCGATCGGATCGGCAGCTTCGGGATCCTGGAGGAGAAACCCAAAGTGGCAGCCTGGCGGCGCGCCCTTGCCGCCCGCCCATCGGTGCAGTCCGCCGTCGCGCAAGGCTATGACAGCCGCCTCTGGCAGTTTCTGGAGCAGCGCGCTTCTCATCTCTCGGGACTGATGAAAAGAGCGGCCTGACGAAGCCGCTCATTGCTCTCTGTCACCTGAGAAGCGCTAGCTGTTCCCGGTCTGAATCTGCGCCTGCACCAGGGCGGCGGCCGCATCCCCCGCCGCCTCAACATAGGCCGGGTCCCGGTGGATCAGCATGGTGGAAAACGCACCGTCCATCAGGAGAACGATGTGGCGCGCGAGCTGGGCCGCGTTCCCGGCACCCTCCGCCGCAATCACCTCGGCCAGCCAGACCTCGAACTTATGCTTGTGCGCGGCGCCGACCTGAATCGCGGGATGCCCCGGCATGTTGGCCAGCTCGGCGGCGGTGCGCAGAAAACCGCAGCCCTTCCATCGCGGGTGGCGCGCCGACTTGGCCAGATTCCGGAACAGCGCCTCGATCTTTGCCGCGAGACCGCCCTCGGCTTCCTCAAACCACTTCGCGAAGAGTTTGAGATTGGGCTGGTCGCGCGATTCCAGATAGGCGGTGATCAACTCATCCTTGCTCTTGAAATGGTAATAGAGCGTGCGTTTGGTCACGCCCGCTTTTTCTGCAATCGCATCCACACTGACGGCGCGGATGCCCTCCGCATAGAAGAGGCGGTTTGCGGCGTCCAGAATCCGGTCCCGGGTGGTCTTGGCATCTTTTGGCATGGCATCCAAAGTATACTGCCTAGTGAGTATACTCAAGCGTGACAGTGCCCTAACTTGCACACAAGAACGCAAATTGAATTCGAGGTGCTGACAATGGCTGATCCGGTGCTGCTGCGTGTTGAAAACAGGGTCGCGATCCTGACTCTCAACCGTCCGGAAAAACTCAATGCCCTGAACTACGAAATCAACGATCTGCTGCTCGCTCTCCTGGCGCAGATTGAAGGGGATACAGAGGTCGGCGCCGTGATCATCACCGGCGCGGGCGAGCGGGCCTTTTCCGCCGGCGGCGACATCCACGAATTATCGCAAAGCATCGCAAAAGGCCCGGATGAGGGAGTCCGGGACTTTGTGCGCCGGGGGCAAAGCATGACTGCCCGCCTCGAAGCCTTCCCCAAGCCGGTGATCGCCGCGGTCAACGGCCTGGCGTTTGGCGGCGGGTGTGAAATCACAGAAGCGGTTCACCTGGCCATTGCCAGCGAGCAGGCCCTTTTCGCCAAACCTGAAATCAGGATCGGCATTCCGCCGACCTTTGGCGGCACCCAGCGCCTGCCCCGCCTGGCCGGACGCAAGCGCGCGCTTGAACTGCTGCTGACGGGCGATAGCTTTTCACCGCAACGCGCTTACGAGCTGGGCCTGGTGAACCAGGTTGTCCCGCACGAAAACCTGATGCCGGCCGCGTTCGATCTGGCGGAGCGTATTCTGCGCCACTCCCCACTGGCCGCCGCCCGCATCATCACGGCGGTCACACGGGGCCTGAATGTCGGCATCGCGGAGGGCCTGGAGATCGAACGCGAGCAGTTTGCGCGCATGGCCGCGACCGAGGACTGCCGGGAGGGCCTGGCCGCCTGGATCGAACGCCGCGCGCCGGTCTATCAGGGGCGATAGCACCTCAGCCCTTCGCTTCAGGCCGCACTCTCGCGAAAAGCCGTGGCAATGGCGGTTGCGATCTCGTTGCCGCGGCGCCCGGGCACGCGATGGTGCAGCAGCATCTCTGTCGCAGGCAGCGGAGGCAGGCCGAGACTGCTTTTCACATGGCGGCAATCGTGCGGAAGGTTCCGGCTGTCCAGCGCGGCAATGCCCAGGCCAGCCGAAACCGCCGCCTGCACCGCCGCCACGCCGGTTCCAACGAAGACCTCCCGCCAGGCAATATCCTGCGCCGCCAGAGCGGTGATCGCCGTTGCCCGCACTCCGCAGGGCGCCGCCAGGGAGACCAGCGGCAGAGGCGTGCTTCGGTCCCATGCGAAACCCTTAGCCGCCGCCCAGATCATCTTATCACGAAACAGGCGCCGCCCTTTGTTGTTGCCGGATTCCTCGCGGACCACAACAGCATCGTACTGACCGGACGTGAAGGCCTCGTAGATCTCGACCGACGCGCCGACGGTGGCCAGAAACTGGATCTCGGGATGACGCGCGGCAAGCGTCATCAGAACCTGGGGCAGGCAGGCGCCGGCGGCATGGTCGCTGACGGCCAACGCAAAGTTCGGGCGCTCGATATGCGTCCGCGCGCGGAGAACCGCATCGTCATGGGCCGCCAGCACTCGCCGTGCATCCCCCAGAAAGCCCTCGCCGAAGGGGGTCAGGGCGATCGAACGCGGGGTGCGGTCCAGGAGCCGGCGCCCCAGGCGCTCCTCGAGCTTTCGGATGCGCACCGACATCGCCGACTGGCTCGCGCCCAGCGCGGTTCCGGCGGAGGTAAAGCTCTCGCCCTCGGCGACGGCGACGAAACTACGCAGGAGATCGATCTCTAAAGGGGGCTGAAGCATGATTATTTTTTCGCATCTTTGAAATAATATCTATTCGTTTCCATTATGGCATTCTCCTCACTAGCTTTCCAGCAACAAGCCGTTCTAGCCCGGATACAAGAAAGGAAAGCCGAGATGCCCCTCACACGAATTTCAATGAAACGCGGCAAGAGCGCGGACTACCAGCGCAAGGTCATGGATCAGGTCTACCAAGCCCTGTGCGAGACCTTCGAAGTCCCCGAGGACGACCGCTTCATGACCATTTCAGAACATGGTGACGCCACTTTTGATTTCGGCAAAAACTACCTCAACATCGATCGTTCCGACGATCTTTTGCTGATCCAGCTCACCGTCAGCAACACGCGGACTCTGGAGCAGAAACGGGCGCTCTTCGCCGGAATCGTGGAACGCCTGACCGAGTCTCCAGGCCTGCGGCCGGAGGATGTTTTCATCAATCTGGTCGAGGTTCCGAAGGAGAACTGGTCCTTCGGTCACGGGCTGGCCCAATACGCGTGAGGTAAGAAACCACCTATCAGGCTTTTTTCAGGAGGCCTTCCAGCACGCGGCGGATCGCTGCCTTGTAGTCATCGGCCGGTGCTCCCTCGGCAATCGCCAACGCGGCCCGGTCGAAGGCTGCGGAGAGAATGGATGTCATGCTCTCGAGCGGTAGCGGCGCGAGCGCGCCCTGCTCCATGGCATAGGCCAGGCCCTGCCGGAGTTCTTCGCCACCGGTTTCCCGGTCGATGTCCGCCATCTCCGCGTGGCCCAGCACGGCCGGCCCATCCAGGAGCAGCAGGCGCACGCGGCCCGGAACCGACATGGCCGTAAAGTAGGAGTCGGCCCCGCGTGTCATGGCCTCCAGCGCCGATGGCGCCTCTTGGGTTTCGCGCTCGATATGATCGGCGACCGCCCGCGCTTCTTCCCGCAGGGTCGCCCGGAAAAGATCCGCTTTGTCGTCGAAGTGATGATAGAGCGCACCGCGGGTAACCTGGGCCGCCGCGACGATCTCTGGCGTCCCGGTTTCGGCATAGCCCTTTTCCACGAAGAGACGCCGCGCCGCCGAGATCAGGGCCGCGCGCGTGGTTTCGCTGCGCTGCTTATTGGATCTGCGCTGCATCTGGCGGTCTGGCTGTCGGCCTGCCCTTCCCTGCGAAGCCTTGGCCGGAGTCTGCGAAGCCTGGGCCGGAGTCTGCGAAGCCTGGGCCGGAGTCTGCGAAGCCTGGGCCGGCGCCTTTATCGAGGGTTTCACAGGAGCCATATCCGAATCCTCTTGCATACATACACCTTGTATGTTTTTATCATTTACATACAGATTGTATGTTTATTGCGAGAGGATTGAAAGCCATGAAATGCACCCAGTTTTATCCGGTGATCATGACCGACGAGGTCGCAGCAACCGCCCGGTTCTATCAGGATCATTTCCGCTTCGCGCCGAGTTTTGAGAGTGACTGGTACGTGCATCTTCAATCCCGCGAAGACCCGCGCGTCAACATCGCGATCGTGCAGGGCGATCATGAGACCGTTCCCGCGGCAGCGCGCGGCAGGGTCTCCGGCCTGATCATCAACTTCGAGGTCGAGGACGTCGACAGCGAGTACGAACGGGCGCAGGCGGCGGAGCTACCGATCCTGCTGCCCCTGCGCGACGAGCCCTTCGGTCAACGTCATTTCATGACCCGCGACCCAAGTGGCGTCCTGGTCGACGTCATCAAACCGATCCCGCCGAGCCCCGAGTTCCTGGCGCAATACACCGAGGATGCGGTTCCGGTTTGAAACTTGGCGAGACGACCTCTCATGAAGAAACGGCGGCTCCGCGGAGGAACCGCCGTTTTCAAATCTCAGACTTAAAAGCCTGGTATCCCGAATCTGAAATTCACTTCATTGAATTTCAGATTCAACGGGACACTACCTCATTGAATCCAGTGTGATTCAGTCTCGAAAATTCGCCGCAGATGATGCGGCGAACTTCAGAAACATCACACTAGTAGAGCGCGACCGGGTTGCCCGGAGAGCCGGTGCCACCCTTGATCTTCAGCGGCGACCAGACGAAGAGGAACTCGTAGGCCTTGTCTTCGGCCAGCTTGGAGAGATCCATGTTCTCCAGATTCCAGATCCCGCGCTTGGTCAACATCTCCACATGGCATTCGAAGGGCTGATCGTTCTCGCCGCCGAAGCCGGGCCCGACCGCTTCCGAACCCCAGGTGTCGGCGCCCCAGAGAATGATCTTACGGTCGGCCATATATTTGCAGGCCGAAAGGCCGAAGCCGGGCTCGCCGCTGTTGAATTTCGCGATTCGGGTCTTCTTCTCCTCGGCGCTGTAGCTATCCCAGTCCTTCGGATGCCAGAAATTTCCGTGACCGGTATGGAGGAAAACGCAGTCGCCCTCTTGAATGGGATCGATACCCTGGCGCTCGACCATGGCCTCAATGTCAGCCGCGGACACGATACCGGGATCGGTCTTTTCACGGCTGGTCGGGATCGGCATGGGTCCACCGTTGTAGGCGACACCGTCGAGCAGCACACCCCGGCAGACGAAACCTTTTTCGGCAACATGCTCAACGCCCAGAGGCCCGAGCCCATAGGGTGTTACATCTTCATCCTCGATAAAGCGGCCGTTGTAAAAGAAGTGTCCTTTCGAAGTGATAATGCCGATGTGGCCGGGCCCGTCGAACTGGGTACCGATCTGGCCGATCTCGGCAGAGACGTATTCGTCGTTGTAGACCATCTGCTGTTCGCCGAAGGGCCCGCCGGTGGGCATGCCGGGAATGGTCATGCGCCAGCCGCGCGAACCGAAAGCAGGCGCGTCCTGCTGATAAACCTTACCCAGGGTCGCGACTTTGCCCTGCTTGACCAGCTTGGCGGCCTTCAGGACCATCTCCGGCGTCGTGCGATTGACCGACCCCGCCATATCGTCGGCGCCCCATTCACTCGGCGCCCAGTTTTCGGTGAGCGGCGCGTCGTTCGCGGCCAGCGCCTGCGCGGCGAGACCCGCGCTCAGTATTGCGCTGAGGGCAAAAGCGCCAAGGCCGGTAGATTTTCGAAGGCTAGTGATCACGATGTTCCTCCCTATCGATCGATGAATTGATTTTCCGATTTTGAGACGATGGTGAACAAGCTCCGCAAGAGCCGTCAGCATGATGTCATCTCACACGCGCGATGAGAAGGCCCTCAAAGGACCTACATCGCGCGGGAGGCGAGCAACGCGCTCTGCGCAGCGCTGTTATGCCGCGCGTTCGCGCCGATAAAGAAGGCGCGCCATCTCCGGCACGAAGCGGACCTCGGTGAAGCCGGTTTTCTCCAGCACCCGGCGCGAAGCCGCGTTGTCCGGCTGCGCGAAGGCCCAGACCTCGGGAAGTGCCAAAACCTCATCCGCCTGCCTCACACTCGCGGTCACCAACTCTGTGGCATAGCCCCTGCCCCAGACGTCAGGGTGAAAGGCATAGCCGACCTCGATTCCCCAGCGCCGGTCGAAGGGGTCGTGGTAGAGACCGCCCCAGCCGATAACTCCGCCTGAGGCTCTTTCGGTCACCGTCCAGGGCGCGCAGCCATTGCGGCGGCGGAAGCGTTCATGAACAGCGATGCGGCGGCGGCAATCGCGCAAGGTGAGATCGACGTGGGTGTGGCGCATAGCCTCGGGATCGCCGAGAAAGCGGAAGAGCGCCGGGACGTCGGAGAGCCGGGGTCGACGGAGTCTGAGGCGCGCGGTTTGAAGGTCGGACATGACTTGGCTGTTTTGGTTTTTCTTGAAAAGCATTCGCGTTAATCATGAAGGAGCAGGCAGATACTTCCACTTTGCCGAGGAAGCAAACCGGTCTAAGAAGACCCCGTCAACACGATAAAAAAACCGATTGACCGCCCTGTGTAATACTATAACGTCGCGCCATTGCATTTCTGTCTTTGGCATTCAACTTGGCTGAACTCCGAAAATTCCGGCGCCTGTCACTGCTGCCGCTGATCGCATGGCTGCTGATGCAGGTTGCGACGGCGTTCGGCGTTGTGCAGAGCGCGGATGCGGCCTTGCCGGCGGAGTCTCCCGCTGCGGCGGATCTGCTCTCCGGCAACAGTATCGTGATCTGTACGCCGCGCGGTCTCGTGGTCATCAACCTGGATGCCGACGGCAAGGAAGTACCCGACAGTCCCACATTCTTTCCCGGTTGCGAATGGTGTCAGTCCGTCGGGGGACCGGCTGCGATCGCGGGGCCGGAACAGCCTGGACTGCGGCTGCCGGACACAACGCTTTATCGCGTCAAAGCCACCCAAGCCCGGATTGCCGCAGGTAACGGCGATGCAGAGGCTTTTCGGAGCCGCGCTCCACCCCTTTGAGTCCCGCGTAGATCTCAAGTTCGCGCAAGTCATCCGGTTTGCGCGGATGCTTCAGTCGACTCAAAGGAAAATCTTAAATGTTCAAAGCTCTGAAAGGGCTTGCCGGCGTCTTTGCCGCGCTTGCCCTTAGCCTCCCGCTGCCGCTGAGCGCGTCGGCCGGGACCATCACCGTGACCGATACCGAAGGCCGCAGCGTCGAGGTGCCGCACGGCGCCCAGCGGGTTCTGCTCGGTTTCTACTTCGAAGACTTTTACGCCATCGTCGGGGAAAATGCCTTTGACCGCGTCGTCGCCATCTCCCGCGAGCCCTGGGAAGGCTGGCGCAGCAGCCAGTTTCAGGCCTATATCGCGGTCTCGCCCCGCATCGCCGAACTGATCGATGTCGGCTATGAAGAAGCCGGTGGCTTCTCCATCGAGAAAGCGGTCGCCGCTAGGCCGGATGTCGCCATTATCGCCGCCTGGCAATACCGGGGCCTGGGTGAAGAAGGCATCGCCAAACTGGAAGCCGCGGGCATTCCGATCGTGGTCGCCGATTACAACGCCCAAACCCTCGAGAAGCATCTGGCAAGCACCCGCCTGATCGGGCAAGTGATGGCGAGCGAAGCGCGCGCCGAGAAGCTGGCCGGGGAATACGAAGCGGCCGTGCTGGACGTCATCCAGCGGGTCAAGGCCGCCGGGGGCACGCCGCAGCCGGTCTACGTCGAACTCGGCAGAGCCGGGCCGGACACCTATGGCAACTCTTACGGCAACACCATGTGGGGCGGCGTGATCAAGATGGCCGGCGGCGACAACATCGCCGAGGGCAAGATCGCGAACTGGGGGCCGCTGAACCCGGAATACGTTCTCGCCCGCAAGCCCGTGGCCGTGCTCCTGGCCGGCTCCGACTGGGCCGGACGGGACACCGCCGTGCTTATGGGGTTCGGCGTGGAGGCGGACACCACCCGCGCCCGCATGGCGGCCTACGCCGAGCGCCCGGGCTGGAGCAGCCTGCCCGCCGTCAAAAACGGTGAGCTTCACGCCGTCTACCACGGTGGGGCACGGACGCTCTACGACTACAGCTTCCTGCAGTACATTGCGAAAATCCTGCATCCGGAAGCCTTCGCGGACGTGGATCCTGTGGCGAACCAGGAGCGCTTCTACGAGACCTATCTGCCGATCAAGGCTGACGGCAGTTTCATGGTGAAGCTGGACTGACCAAAGCCCAGACAGGCCACTGCGCGGGAGACTCTCAAGCTTCGGCGCAGTGGCACCTTTTCCGGGTCGCACGCGGGTGTGACCGCTCTTACTGAGGGCTTTCTGCCATGTCACTGACCGCAACGGAGTCCCCGACCTACAGCACGCTGGTCCGGCGCCGCAGTCTTATCCTGCTGGCGGCCGCCGCGGTTCTGGCGCTGGTCGTCGTTGTCGACATCCTGGTCGGCCCGGCCTTTCTGGGGTTTTGGGATGTTCTCTCCGCGCTCATTCTGCCGGAAAGCCAGGTGGACACGACGGTTCACGTCATCGTCCACGAAATCCGCCTGCCCATGACCCTGATGGCCCTGCTGGTCGGTGCGTCGCTTGGCACCGCCGGCGCGTTGATGCAGACTATCCTGGGCAACCCCCTGGCCAGCCCCTACACGCTGGGATTCTCGGCCGCCGCCGGCTTCGGCGCGGCGTTCGCCATCTTAACCGGCTTCGAGCTGCCCCTGATCCCCAGTTTCTCGGTCCCGGTTGCCGCCGCTTTCGGCGGTTGTCTCGCCGCCGGCATCGTCTACGGCATGGCGCGCCTGCGCGGCATGACCTCGGAAGTCATGATCCTGGCCGGGATCGCCACCCTCTTCATGTTTCAGTCGCTGCAGTCCCTGGTGCAGTATCTCTCCGCGCCGGAGGTGCTGCAGGAAATCATCTTCTGGCTCTTCGGCAGCCTGGTCAAGGCGACCTATCTCTCCGTTTCGATCACCGGCGGGATCCTGCTCTTTGTCATCGTCTTGCTGCTGCCCGAGGTCTGGAAACTGACGGCGCTCAGGCTGGGCGACGAGCGGGCCCAGAGCCTGGGGGTTCCGGTCGAACGCCTGCGGCTCAAGATCTTCACGCTGATCGTCCTCTTGACCGCCGGTGCCGTGGCCTTCGTAGGCACCATCGGCTTCATCGGATTGGTTGCGCCCCATATCGCGCGCATGCTGGTCGGCGAAGATCAGCGCGTGCTGCTGCCCATGTCCGCGGTCACCGGCGCCTTCGTCATGGCGGGTGCATCGGTCATCTCGAAACTGATTTCGCCGGGCGCGATCGTGCCGATCGGGATCGTGACGGCGGTCATCGGGGTGCCCTTTCTTTTCCTCTTAATCATACGCGGCCGACGGAGGTTCTGGTGACCCTGAACGTCAAAGAGCTCGAGGTCTCGCTGGGCGGCACCGCCATCGTCAAGCGGGCCAGTCTCTCCTGCGCGCCGGGGCAGTTCGCCATGCTGATCGGTCCCAACGGCGCCGGGAAGTCAACCCTGCTCAAGGCTCTCTCGGGGCTCTTGCCGTCTCACGGCCAGGTCAGCCTCAAAGATTTAACCTTGGGCAGGACGGAACGGCAGGCGGTCATTGCCTACATGCCCCAGGACATCGGGCCGACCTCGTCCCTTACGGTCCTGGAGGTGGTCTTGCTGGGCCGCCTGCGTTCCCTTGGTCTGTCGGTTGCGGGCGCTCTCGCCGATGCCGCGCAAGCTGCGCTTGCCCGCTTCGGCCTGGCGGAGCTTCAGGGGCGAACCCTCGACGCCGTCAGCGGCGGTCAACGGCAACTGATCTTCCTCGCCCAGGCCCTCTTCCGCCAACCCGACGTCCTCTTACTGGACGAACCGACCGCGGCGCTGGACCTACGGCATCAGCTCGTGGTTCTGGAGGCAGTGCGCAAGCACTGCGCGGACCACGGCACCATCGCCATCGCCGCCATGCACGATCTCACGCTGGCGGCCCAGTTCGCCGATCAGATGATCTGCCTCTCCCAGGGCCGGATCGAGGCGAAAGGCCCGCCGGAAAGCGTCCTGACCGCCGAGCGCCTGCAACGGGTTTACGGTGTCGAGGCCGAGATTTCATTGAGCGCGCAAGGCCGCCCGAACGTTATGCCGCTCAGGGCGAGTTAGAGTGGCGGAGCTCAAACGTCCTCTTTGACCTTTGCGTAAAGCGTGCAATCACGTGGCGCGGCCGAGACATTGGGGTGCACAAAATAGCGGCGCAACAAGCCCTCGTAACGCATGCCCGCCTTTTCCATCACCCGCGCCGAAGCCGGGTTTTCGGCATCACAAAAGGCCGTTGCCCGCCAGATGTCCGGTTGCGCAAGCGACCAGTCGACCAGGGCCTTGAGGGCCTCGGCGACAATTCCTTTCCCCCAAAAAGGGCGCGCCAGCACATACCCAAAATCGGCTGTGTGCTGCGCCCGGCGTAAATCGATCATACCCACCGGCCCAGCCGTACCATCACGCAGTTCGATGACGTAGGGAAAGACTTCCCCCTGCGCCCACCGGGCGTCACACCACTGAAGAAACGCACGCGTGTCATCAATCGAAGCGTGGGGTTTCCAGGTCAGAAAACGCACGACGTCTTCATCCTGAGTGTAAGCCTCGAACAGGGCTTGCGCATCGTCGGGAGAAGGCTTTCTCAGACGAAGGCGGTCGGTGGCAAATTCGCGTGGCACGGCAAAAGAAGAGGTCATCACGCGACGTTACCACAGCCCATCGCCCTTACAAGCCATGAGTGCCGGTCTCCCCCCGGCCTCCCCTGCTTTGGTCCCGACAGCTTGATCAAAGCGGACCTTTCGCAGGTGTAACCTTTCGGAGAACTTACGCTTTTCAGTCGTCCATAAGCGGAAGTCTCTCATGCCTGCCGAAATCACTGTGCGCCCGCCCCTGCCCGCTGAGTTCGATTCCTGGTCACGCCTCTGGGAGGGCTATAACAGCTTCTATAAACGCTCGGGCCCGACGGCGATCCCGGCGGAAGTGACCAAAACGACCTGGGCGCGTTTCTTCGATGCTGCCGAGCCGGTGCATGCGCTCGTCGCCGAGCGCGACGGCCAGCTGGTCGGTCTGGTGCACTATATCTTTCACCGCAACACCACCATGTTGGGGCAGACCTGCTATCTGCAGGATCTCTTCACCGACGAGACGGCGCGCGGCCAGGGCGTCGGGCGCGCCCTCATCACCGCGGTTTACGATGCGGCGAAATCCGCAGGCGGGACCCGGGTCTACTGGCATACCCACGAGACCAACAAAACCGCCATGCGGCTCTATGACAAGATCGCGGTACGTCCGGGCTTCGTCATGTACCGGCAGGACTTCTGAGCGATCAGGCTCTGACCGCAAAGACTGACCGGAGGTAGCGCCAGGGCCGGCCGTCGATCGCCGCCAGGCCGAGACCGATCAGTGCCATGCCCGCCATGTGCTTGAGCAGCAGAATCTCACCAAGAACCAGGACTCCAAGCAGCACCGCGCTCACGGGAACCAGAAAGGTGACCAGCAGAAGATTGGTCGCACCCGCCGTGGAGAGAATCCGGAAATAGAGGATGTAAGCAAAGGCGGTCGAGAGCGCAGCCACCCCGATCAGCGACCAGATTGCCGCCGCGCTGGGCACCGGTAGCAGCCAGGGCTGATCCACGATCAGCATAACCGGAATCATCAGTATACTGGAGGCGGTCACCTGTCCCGTGGCCGTCGCCATGGGGGAAATCTCCAGCGCCCGGAAGCGGCGCCCGTAAACGCCCGCAAAGGCATAGGACAAAGCCGCGGCGAGAACAGCAAGCTGGGCAAGAACGTTCACGCCAAGTTCAGACAGAGCATCACCACCGATCATGACCGCAACGCCGGCCAGACCGGCGAACACTCCCATCACCCGGCCTCTCGTGATCTTCTCATCCGCCGTCATCCAGTGGGCCACCAGGACAGTGAAAAGCGGCGTTGTCGCATTCAGGATCGAGGCAACGCCGGACGCAATGTGGATCTGTCCCCAGACGATCAAAGTGAAGGGGATGACGTTGTTGATAAGGCCCATAACGAAGAATGCACGCCAGACGGCACCGCTCTTAGGCATCCGTTGCCCCAACAGCCGCAGCAGGATGAGCAGAATGATCGCGGCCAGAGCCACGCGGCCCACCACGACCGTCAGGGGCGGCAGTTCCCGCACGGCGACTTCATTGAAAAAGAACGATCCACCCCAGACGAGCGCCAGCAAAATCACCATCCCCCATTCCAGCGCCCCCATCGAGCGATTGATCGCCGCTCCATTCGTCATAGCTTCCCACCCGATCACGTTAAACAACTCAAGGCTGGGAACTACCTGCTTTCCCATGCCGAGGCCATCCGTTTCTTGCGTTGGAACCAAAAGACCCGCGAAACGGCTTACCGCAAGCACAGCATCGCGGCAGCCGAAATGGCATCGAGCCGGGCTTTGTCACGGGTCAGCCTGCCGACAACGCCAAAGCCCTGAAAGCAGGCGTTCAGATGAACGGCAAGCAGCGCAGGGTCTTTATCGGGACTCAGAACACCAGCGGCCTGCGCCTCGATCAGCCTTTCCTGGAAAGCCGTTTCAATCTGTGCGATGCCGGCGGCAACGCAGGCCTGAATCTCCTTGTCAGCTATGGCCATCTCGGTGGCTGAGTTGGTCAGCAGGCACCCGGCCAACTCTTCCGGCGCAAGATCCTCGTAAGCGGTTCGGAAAAAGGCCTCGATCGCCGCCAAAGGGTCTGCAGTCTGCAGAAGCACCCACAGGCGCTGGCCGACCACCTGCTCGCGGTAAAAGTCGAGCACGGCAAGAAACAAGCCTTTCTTGCTGCCGAAAGCGTTGTAGATGCTGCCCGGTTGAAGTCCAGTCGCCGCTTCGAGATCCACCATCGAGGTCGCGCGAAAGCCCTTTTCCCAAAAGACCCACATCGCGGCCTCCAGTACCTCGCCCGCATCGAACTCCTGATGACGCCCCATTCCGTCCCTTCTTGCTTTCAGTCGCGCTTATGATATCTTTTTTTGAATAATCACTCAAGAATGGAACTCAACATGGCGGGTCAGCTATCGGTCTTCGGTAAACTGGACGGAGTTGAAGGCGTCTTCGTCGCGGATCGCAACAATCTGCGCTGCTCGGCCCTGAAGCTGAAGGACGGCCGTCTGTGCCTCTTCAGCCCTGTCGACGCTCTTGGGAAAGAGGCACTGGAGAGCCTTGCCGGGATTGGCGAGGTGGCGTTTTTGCTGGCCCCCAATCACTATCACAACAAGGCGCTTCGCGCGTACAGCGAAGCCTTCCCCACCGCGGAACTCTGCGCCTCCGACAAAGCCGCGCCGCGGCTGCGGAAGGTTACCGGCCTGAGCATCGAAAGCCTGAAGAATCTGAAGGCCGGGCTGCCAACTGACACTGACTTCATTGAGCCTGTGGGCTTGAAGACAGGCGAAGTCTGGTTGCGGTTGCGCGGGGGAAAGGAAACGAGCTGGCTCGTCGTTGATGCCTTTTGCGGTCCACAGATCCGGGCCGATCAGAAAGAATCGGACATACCCGAAATCCTAAAACCCTTCCCGACCTACGGAACGGGGGATAAAGCCGCCTATTTGGCCTGGGTTCGCCAACAGATCCGCGAAGACAAACCCAAAAGAATCGTTCCGTGTCACGGCGCGGTTCTGCGCGCGGAGGATCTGCCTGCAAAACTGGAGGACTTGGTCGAAGAGGTCTTTGGCGTCTGAAGACGAAACTGCGCCCCTACGACGCATTGCGCTCCAAACACGTGCGGACTTGCCGCCACTCGGACCTGACAACCGCCATCTGCCTGTAGGATTTCAAATTGTCGAACCAGGCAAGAAACCGCGAGCGTGATTGGAGATGATCACATATCAGATCGCGGACCTGAGCTTCACCCCAAGGCACCCACTCTCCTGCAACCTGGGTCAGGTTCACCCAAAAGACCGGCGCGACCTCCCGGCGCAGAACTTCCTCGGCCTGGTCAGCGGAAAATCCAGCCGCCCGTATTTTCTCCGCGATCACGCCTGCATCAGACTCGTCGAACTCGGTGTCGAGAAAAAGGTCGGAGAGAGCGTGCCAGACAGGAGCGCGCCGATCTATCTCTTCACAACTGTACATCTATCATCCAAGACGTAGCGACCATCTCCGGCTCAGCACTCCGAAGCAAATCATCGCTCAGACAGGGCCAGCCGCAGACCAAGAAGACCAAAGGCGCCGGCGAAACCGCGCTTCAGCCAGAGCATGACGCCGGGCTTGGACACGACATAGTGGCGGGCGGCCGCGGCGAAGGCCCCGTAGCCGATAAAGACCACGAAGGTGAGCAGCATGAAGACCGCCGCCAGACCCAGCATGGTGGAGGTGGGGTTGGCTGTGTTCACAGGAACGAACTGCGGCAGGAACGCGAGAAAGAAGAGCGAGAGTTTCGGGTTCAGGATGTTCAGGAAAAAACCGTTGAAGACGATCTTGCCCGCCGGCATGGGCGTGGTCTTCTCGGAAATCTCCATGCTGCCGCCATCCCGCAGCACGCACCACGCCATATAGAAGAGATAAGCCACACCAAGGTACTTGATGACCTGGAATGCCAATGCAGAGGTGTGAAGCAGCGCCGCCAGACCGGCAACCGAGGCGATGATGGCCGGGATAATCCCCAGCGTACATCCCAGCGCCGCCAGAATACTTGCCCGCCACCCCTTGCTCAGCCCGATTGCCAGCGTGTAGAGCACGCCGGTGCCGGGCAAAAGCACCACGACGATCGAAGTCAGCAGGAATTCCGGCGACATAGAGAAGCTCCGGGGTTTGAACTCAGTTGAACCAAGAGCAGACCAGAGTTCGCCATAGCTGGCAAGTCTTGCGGGCTTTTGGCGCGCCTATCGGCGCGCCTTTTTCCGCGCATGGTAAGTCAGGGCCAGCGCGATGCAGTGTCTCAAAGCTGCTTCGTCCAGCTTGTCGGCGGCATCGAAAAGCACGGCGCGATTGCCCTCAAAACGGAACTCGTCAGGATAGAGCGCGCGGAAGTCTTCGATCAGCGTGGTTTGGCAGTGGCAGTAGAGCGCATAGCGCCCGGCCTGGCCCTTAACCTGGTCGATGCGGATGGTACTGCCGCTTTTGGGTTTGACTGTGAGGTAACTGGGCTGTCCCCACTTCAGCGTCTCCTGAAGCTCACCAACCTCATTTCTCTCCGCCGCCGTCTCAAGAATCAGCGACCGGAGGTTCAGGAGGCTTTCCCGGACGTCAGGCGGATAAGATTCGAAAACCGCTTTTACGGCTGAGTCAGCGATTTTCCGGGTCCGGTCGTTCATTCTGCAGCTCCTCTCGCGCGCGACGGCAGTCAGACACTAGACCGGATCATGTTTTGAGTCTTAGTGTTAGATCAGATTCACAAGCACGATAGATCGCCTTCGGCGATTCCATCTAAACTTGCTCTGATCTAGCCGGTCACGGGCGAACCACGCAACGCAGCTTGAGACTAAAGCGCGTCCCGGCAGAGCGCCTGGCAGAGGCAGTGCACCCCGCCGCCGCCCAGAGTGAACATGGACATATCCGGGTCGTACACCGTGAAGCCAAGCGCGCGCATCTTTTCGTTCAGTTCGCTGGCGCCCTTCATGGAAAGCACCTTGCCGTTGCCCAGCGCCACCAGATTGACGCCCAGGTTTTTGGCCTCCCGATAGGGGACATCGACGAAGTCGAAACCCCACTCCTTCAGTTGCTCGACCAACCAGGGTTCCAGGGCATCGACGCAGGCAACCAACAGCTTTTCCGCCAGGGGCACAACCAGCCCATCCATATGGACGAACTCACGGCTGATCGGCGCGGTGACCGCCTCCCAGCCTTCCTCACGCACGAAACCGGCAACCTGTTCCGCGCCTTCCTTTTCGGAACGCTCGCCGCAGTAGCCGATCAGAACTTTGCCCGGCTCCAGAATCACGAAGTCGCCGCCCTCGAAGTGTCCGGCAGTCGCATAGTTCCAGATCGGGATAGCCTTCTCCTGATAAAAACGGATCGCCGTTACGTAGTCCGCCCGCCGCACTTTGAGCTGCATATGGCAAATCAAGGCGCCCCAGGGCGTCATGGCCGAGGAGTCGCGCGCAAAGAAGTTCCGGTGCAAAACCGGGTCGGCCTCCAGATAGTGGCAAGCGACGCCGTTATCCTCGTAGATCGAGACCATTTCGGCATGCTGCGCCATCGCAGTCTGCAGATCGAACTTCGCCCCGGTCTTGTGGGCATTGGCCAGCGTCCGGCCGATCAAGGGTCCGGCCTCGACCCAGCGGTAATACTCGGGCTTGCCCAGCAGAACATCCCGCAGGGGGGCGGTGTCGTTGTTGATCCCCCAAGACTTTTTGGTCCCAGCCGCCGGTCTTGTCTCTTCTCCCGCTTCTTCTTGCGTCTCTTCTTCTTGGCCTGCCCCTTGCACTTGAACCTCCCTTGCCGCACTGAAGGCAAGGAGGCTAACGCCGGATGACGTCAGAAAAAACATTAAATACACCCTCCGGTCTTCGACCGGTATGGCTGCAGCCCGGCGGCTCGGGATATGAAACCGACGGACCCGGTGAGGCGGGCCTCTGAGACGCCGTCTCAGTAGCAGTTGTTTTCCTGCGCGATCGTGGCAAGGGTCGGTCTGATCAGAACGTCCAGGTTCCGCTCGTCCTTCTCGCCCTGACGGAACAATCGGCCAACAATCGGCACGGTGGTAACGGGACTTTCTTCCGGCAGGGTCGTATGCACGACAAGGTCCATCGGCCTGGCAAGATCTTCTCTTCTGATCTTGAAGAGCGCACCGATGGAACGCATACCCTTGTTGGCGGTCTTGAAGCCCATCATCCTCCAGAGCCCGGCATCCTGTGCCGTGCCCTCGCTCAGCGATGAGGCAACGTAGACATTGCGCCCGTCCGCGCTCCAACCGCCACTCTCTTCCTTGACCAGCTCGTTGTCGACCCAGGCGCGATAGGTCCAGGTCACGCTCAGGTGCCATTCGTGCCAGAGACCGTAGAGGCGGATTTCATCGGGTGCGCGGCGGCGGCCTTCGGAGTCTTCCAGGAAAACCGACTGGAAGGTGCCGTCACCGGGCGAGTCTTCGATGCTGATGCTGACCAGAAGCCCCTCGTCGGTCCAGAGCGCACCGGACGCCAGCTCGACGCCCTGAACCTCCTGGGTCACCTTGTCGTCGTCGTCGATGGGATCGTCATCCAGATCGGGTTTGGGTCCGATTTCCGGACGGCCGCCGCCGCTGCCGAAGGTGCTGCGGCCCTGTCCGAAGCCGCCGCCGATCGAGTTGCCGCCGCTGCCGCCGACGCCGAAACCACCGCCGAAGGCTTCCTTGACCTTATTCTTCAGGCGCGCGCCGCTGCCGATCTTGTCGTTCGCGCCGACCACGGCGGCAAGGTGCGCGGGCGGCATGGGGCAGACGTACGCCGTTTTCGCCTCTTTCGGTTCGGTCTCCCCACCCGTACCGGGCGCGGCATCCGTTCCCTTGGTCGCGCAAGGATAGTCGTCCGGACAGGTGAGTGTCATTTTCTCACCCGCGGCTGTGGCTTCTTTCACGCAGTTTCGAATGCACTCGTGGTAGGCATTGCGGGCCTGATCAGCGTAGCGCGCGACCCAGTTCACGTGATCCTGCCAGCTCTTGACCTCGCCCTGCGCCTTCTTGAGCGCGGCTTTGGTCGAGGCAACTTCGCCGGTCAGGCGTTCGACGGCGGGCTCATAGATCGAGAGGTCCTTTCCCGCCCGTATGACTGCCTGGCGCTCCTGGAAGGTGCTGTCGGGATAGAGCGTCTTCTTGACGTCTTTCTTTGCCTTGGCGACCTTCGCCTTGCTTTCGGCCAGGTCGGCTTCCAGCCTCGTAAGTTTTTTTTGCAGCCTGGTCGCTTCGTCGGTCGCAGTCTTGAGTGAAGCCTCAGCGGACTTCAGGGACTTCTCCCATTCGCGCATTTTGTCGAACGCGGCCTGGCATCTGTGGCGGCAAATGGCATCGCCGACGGTTTCACCGGGCAACGGCTTGATCCGCCCGTCGTCTTCCGCTTCTTCGGGCTCCGCTTCTTCTTCGCCCTCTTCCTCAGTCTCGTCACCGGCCGGACCGCCATCGCCGATCAAACCAACGCGGGTACACTCGAGCTCCAGCTTGCTGACGAACTCGCGCATTTTGGTAATGGCTTGCAGATGCCGGATCTTCGCATCACCGGAAAGCTTTTCGTTTTCGATGATCATGTTGCGGATCTTGACGTTGAACCCGATCAGCCAGGAATTGCAGATCAGTTCACCCGAATTCAGCGCCAGTTCCGAGAGCGCGCCGCTCGCGCCGCGCACCGTGTTTCCCTGGGTTTTGAGGGCAGCCAGTTCGCCCTGAAGCGCATCCCCCAGATTCTGGGTCTCCGCGTCCATACCCAGTTCGCCGAGCGCCTTTCCGACCGGACCCGCATCTGCGGACTGGAAAGCAGCTGGCATAAGTAACAAAGATACCAGTAAGACAACAGCCGAAATGAAACGCGCCATAAAAACTTCCCGCCGATTAACTATATTCCCCAAACGGCGCGCGATACTTTCTAAGCTATTGATCTAATATTGATTTATTAAATGAAAATCGAAGCGCCCATTCCGTTATAACACATATGATATCTGTTTTCCATCAGGTTGAATGTTCAACACTTGGAAATACAGCACCTGGCGCAGGAGAGATCAGGCGTCATCGCGGTTACAGGAGATAGCGCGGTGCGCCGGCCCGCAGGTCTTCGGCCCGCGCGGCGTTGTAATCTGCGCATCCGATCTGCTGCGATCGGGTCTGATTAGGTCGGTTTTGGCAGATACGCAGTGGCCACAGCCCGGCGTCAAGAAAGCGCTTGTCCAGTGGCGTTCGTAACAGTCCTCCAGGTTCAATTCTCAACCTCAAACTATTTTTACATGTATACATACAATTATGCTATACTGCGGTTTCAAGTGCTGATCACGGGGAGCTCGTCGAGGGATGACGGCGCCAGAGAACCACGGCGGGCCGACTGCGTCCGGCGGGAAAACCAGTTCTGCGTCTACCGGCAGCGGAGTATCTGCAAGTAAGGCTCCGCGCAGGTCGCATCCCTGTGCGCCACAGTCCCGCGTCCCTTCAGAGTCTTCCGTCCGCCCGCAGTGGCGCTACAGCCTGCCGCTCTTCATTCTGGGCGCGTCCTGGGGGCTGCAGTTCACCCTGCTGAAGATCGCCGGCGACTCAGAGCTCGACGAACTCGCCATTCTCACCATCGCGATGTTTCTTCTGGCCTGCGCCTATCTCCTGGTGATGGCCTGCAAAGATATCTGGTTTCGCCCCTCGCTCTCTCATCTCTGGTTTTTCCTGATCAGCGCCTTCTTCGGCTTCGTGGTACCCTTGGGTGCGGTCATTCTGGTGGCCGAGCAGCTCTCCGCCGGACTGATCGTGTTTTTCGAATCCCTGACCCCGGTCCTGACCGTGGTCATCGTCCTCCTGGTGAGGACCGAGCGACTCAACGCGCCGCGGCTGGCCTCTGTAACGCTGGGCATGCTCGGGGTGTTGCTCGTACTCTGGCCCGATCTCACCGCGCCCGCTTCAGCCCCCGGTTCGGCGCGGATGGAGAGCCTGCTGCTCGCGCTGATCATTCCACTGGCCTATGCCATCGACGGCGTCTATGTCGCGGCCCGCTGGCCGTCCGATCTGGATGCCTTTCAGGTCGTGACCGGCGAGGCCATCGCGGCGACGGCGATGCTGTTGCCGTTCTTTCTGTGGCAAAGCTTCTCTTCCTTCGAGGCCATGGCGGCGCTCGCCGCCCCCTGGCTGCACGAGCCCTGGGGTTGGGGACAGTGGGCGGTCCTCGCCTTCGTGCCGGTGAGTTTCCTGGAGGTCTATCTCTACTTCTACCTGCTCAAGCAGGCGGGCGCGGTCTTCGTGTCCATCGGCAGCTTCATCGCGCTCTTTGGCGGAATCTTCTGGGGGATGCTGTTGCTCGGCGAGCGGCATTCCGCAACGGTCTGGATCGCAGTACTGCTGGTCTCCTGCGCGCTCTATCTGGCGAACTTCAGGGCCACCCGCCCGGGGGAAGCCAAGATCGAGCCAGCCGTCGTGCGAGTCTCAGACTGATGGCCCGTCTTCCGATGACCCGCCGGTTTCGACGCCCGGCGCTCCGGCGTATTTTTCCGAACAGTCAGCACTGCAAAAGGGTTTGTTGGCGCCCGGCGCAAAGAGCGTGGGCGAAGGACCGATGCCCGCCCAATAGGTCGAGCCTTTGGTATCGGCACCGCAAACGGCACAGGGACCGAAGGCAAAGTCACTTACCTCCCGCCCTTCGTGGTCGAATGTCATCAGACAAATTCTTTCGGAGATCGTTGGGGGTTCGGGCAGATCTATTTCGCCGCCAGCAGTTTGATCTCGACCAGATCGCCCGGCGCGAGGTTCGTGCCGACGCAAGCCCGGCACGGCCAGCCGTCGTCGGGAATCCAGGCACACCAGACTTCGTCCATTTCCGCCTTGGTCGCCATATCGGTCAGGTAGATCGTGGCTTCCAGAATGCGGTGCTTATCCGTGCCCGCGTCCTTCAGGTTGGTCTCGATTGCCGCCAGGGTATTGCGGGTCTGTTCGGCAACCGTCTCCCCGCCGCCGGTCCCAACGGTCCAGACGAAATCGCCGCGCACAACGGCACGGCAGCGGCCACGCGCTGTACCGGGAAGTCTTGTGATCTCTGTCACGATCTGCGGTCTCCCAAACACTCAGTTTTAAGACGAACTCATGGATCCATCTCAGCAGCAACATATGGGAATTTCAATGCCGGTTTTATACCTGCGGATGTTAAAAGCCGCGAAATCGTTAAACGACTGGTAGAGATCACAGAAATCTTGAAGTGATTGTCAAAAATCATCCGGGTCTATGCTACTTTAAAACAAATAAATACGGGGAACAGATGGCGATGGACAGTGCGACGGAAAACCCGTGCCTGAAGGCCGTTGCGGCTTGGAAACTTGAGGAACGCGGCGAGGAAAACGCGCGTTACTTCTTCGAGACCCAGAGGATCACAGGTCTTTACAGCGGTGAGAGCTGTTTTGTGATCGGGCGTAAAGGCTCGGGCAAGACGGCCATCGCCGAACACATTCTCAATATGCAGGATCACAGCACCTTCGCACAGACCCTGTCCTTTCGAAACTTCCCCTTCAATATCCTCGCGCAGTTCGATCAGGAAGGCTTTTCCACCTCATCACGCTTCACGAATATCTGGAAATACATCACCTACATGACAATGCTGCGGACCTTCGCGAAGAACCACGCCATATCCGCCGACCTGCGCGCCCTGATCGACGAAGAAATGCCTCAGGACCTGGGACGCGCTACATCAAGTTACATCCAACAGATCACGGACCGCTCCTTCGGTCTCAAAATTCTGAGCAGCGGCGGCAGCGCCTCGACAAAGAATGCCTACCTGACCAACGAGACCGCCATTTACGAGCGCGTCGCGATCCTGGAAAACATCATCGACCAGCACATCGACGAGAGCACCTATTACATCCTCTATGACGATCTGGACGACGACTACGACCGGGAAAGCGCCCACCCTGAGAGCACCTATGCCAAGCTTCTCGGCGGGCTCTTCAAGGCGACCGTCGACATCAAGGCCAGGTTTGCCCGGCGCGCAAATTTCTATCCGATCGTGTTCCTGCGCGATGACATTTATGATCTGCTGCGCAGTAACAACAAAGCCAAGCTGATGAGCGACATTATCGATCTGCGCTGGCAGAACTCAGTCCTCAGCGACATGGTGTCCCATCGTATTTTCAAGGCGGCGGGCAGTTCCCCGCCTGACGGCGTCACCGACTCTTCGGCGCTCATGGAAAAGGCCCTGGGGCTGCTGTTCGACAGCACGCGGGTTTCATTGAACGGGAAACGGCGGACCCGTCCGCTGATGAGCGAGATCGAAAGACGGAGCTACGGACGCCCGCGCGATATCATTGCCTATCTGCAGCTTGCCGCCAGCAACGCCCTGCAGAAGGGGGAGACCATGATCTCGGTGGAGACCCGCAAAAACCTCGACCGGCTCTATTCCGAATATCTGATTACCGATCTGATCGACGAGCTGCACACCCGGATCCCGGATATCGAGGAGGTCTTCGCGATCGTTTCAAGCAGCGGTAAAGCCAGCCTGCGCTATCAGGACCTGGAGACCGCGCTAAAAGACAACCTGGATCAGTTTAGCGCGCATACGGCCGCGCTCGGCCCCAGAGGCATCATCGACCTTCTGGTGAAATCAAGCGTGCTCGGCAAACAGTTACCCGTCGAAAACCAGCAGGAGTTCCGTTACCAGAACCGCTTCATCCGTGTTTCTTCAAACGATAAGCTCTATATCCACCGCGGTCTTCACAGCGGCCTCGTCGTGTCCTGACGCACGGGCCGGACGCCCGAATCTCGAGCCGAAGCCGCAGGAAAGGCCTCACAAAGATCTCAATCGGAATTGAGAAACCGCGACATTTCCGTCAGGGCAAATTCCGCCGTATCTTCGATCAGGGATGCGGCCTTGGGCTGCAGCTTCACATAGCGCGGCCGCTTATGCGGATCGCTCAGGCTCACGAAACCGGCCTCTTCGGCGATGGTGATCGCGCGGCGCACCTGGGACGCCGAGAGATGCGGTACGAATTTCTCCGCATCGGACAGGCTGGTTCGCCTGCCCTTGGCATCGTTACGGTAAATCTGGGTGAGAAGCGGCCAGTAGTAAGCCGAATCCATTTTTTCGAACTTCGAAACCTCATCAAACCAGCGCATGCTGGCCTTCTCGACGGCCTGAATGTAGCCGATGACGCTCTCGGTCACTTTATCAGACTCACCCTCGGACGCCTTCTGGGTCTGTTCTTTTTTCGACATCGTGTCGGGCATGATAAATCCCCTTAAAGCCGCTCATTGCGGTCATGCAGACGCTAAATTAAACTCTCTGTAATGTCAATTAGCATTGCCTTAAGAGGGATATAAAAAATTAATTTGATGATCAATTAATTTTCAATTTGACAATTATATGCGTACAAGCTACATAAGAAGACATGAGACGGCACTGGTCTCATGAAGTTCAACAAGTGAAATGGCTAACAGGAGAGCCGATCATGTATGCAACGAAACACTGGACACCTCCGCTGAGTTTGAGATCGCAGGCGTCTTTGGTGGGCATCGCGGTCGTCTCAATCGGGATGAAGGACGGTCGAACCAGAGCATTGAAGTTCCTGGATCACTGTCGGCATCAAGAGGAAGTTAGCCGCTTCACTGTGTCAAAGTCTTCACGTTAATTCGGCACAGCTGCTGGTTTCACAATTAAGGGAATTGGTGAAGCAGAACACTCCTCGCAAAAAAATTTAAGTATCGAATTCGACAGATTTTATTGGACGGCAGTCGCAGGACTGCCGTTTTTTTTGTTTTCAAGAGCGCGCGTCTGCTGCGCGAAACCGCGCCCTATTCGTCCTTGCGGATCGTCAGCGCCGGGTTATGGGCGAAGAAATTATGAGGCATGATGTGGATGGTCTTCCACTCCGTCGACATCACCGGCCAGTCCTCCATGCGCGGAATGTGGTGGAAGCCTGCCGAAAACCAGGTGACGATGTCCTGGCCCATGAGGTTCCTATCCGCCTTGACCCATTCGGCGAGCGTGTCCGAGCCGTCGCCCTGCATGGGAAAAGCACCTCCGGCATAGCGCTGCGCCGGATCGTGGAGCGTGTTCCAGACGCTGTATTCGATATAGGCGTTGCGCTTCATCGGCGGGTCGTTCTCAAAGTCGAAAGGCCCATAGGCGATGCTGCCGTGATGGATCATATAGCCGGGCGTGTGACCCAGCGGTCCCGTCCGGTCCGGGTTCATGAGATGGAAGTAACGCGGCGACTTCGCGCTGATCTGATAGCGGGCTTCGAGTTCGGTCTTGGGCATTTTATGTTCGACCGTCCACATGGAACGGCGCGGGCTGCCGGCCTCCGGCTTGGCCGGCACGATCTCCATGACCCCGAAGTTGTTCCTGGGCTGATCGATGTCGAAGTCGAGACGGAAATTGAAATAGTGATCGTGGAAGGGCGCCACCAGATGCGGCGCAATCAGAGTCCCGAAGCGGGTATCCTCGGCAGCGGTCGGATCCGTCATCGAGGTTGACGTCACGCCCTTGACCGCATCCAGGCCCGTCGCGCCGATCTTGATGTAGATCTCGCCGTTCTGCTTGAAACGGTAATCGATCAGATAGTCGTAGTTGCCGACCTCCGAAGCCGAGCGGACGACCAGCTCGGTTTCAGGACGCCCCTCAGCCGGGACAAAGGTCTCTTCACTCTGCGCGAAGACCTCGAAGTGCCGCCAGGCCGGGTCGCCGATGTTGCGCTCGAAGATGCAGATGGCGCCGGGGATCTCCAGCGGCTGTCCTGTATCGTCATTGATGACGGCCGGCAGGAAGGTCGCGTAGGCGGGACAGTCGACCCCGGGCGTCAGGGGCGTCAGGAAAAGCCCGAAGCCGTACTCGCCGCTGTCCATGTAGGTCCGCCAGTACCAGCCCTCGCCCGGATCCATGTAGGGCACGAAAACCTCCGACAGATGGGCCTGGTAGAGTACCGAGCGCCATTCGCTGCCGTCGTTCACATCGATGTTGGAGAGCACCACGCCGGGGCGTTTGTCGATGCGAGTGCGGAAACGCCAGATGTCCCATTCGATCAGACTGCCCTCGATTTTGTAGTTGGGGCCGCCGGCCTGGGACAGGCGCGCCGGGTTGCTCTCGGGGCGCAGCGCGGTGCGTTCGGCCACCTCGTCTTCCGTGTAGCCCCAGGGGTCCTGCGGCAGCGGGATGGCGCCTTCGTCGACCACCCGCAAGGCCTCTCTCCTATTGAGATCGACCACCGCGAAGAGGCCTTCGATCGGCTTTGCGTAGAAGTTCGAGCCGGTAGGGTTCAGATAGCAGGGCACCTTCATCAGGCGGGTGCCCTGATATTCTTCCGTAAAGAAATTGCCCGCCGTCAGGGGCAGACAGAAAACCCCGTCCGGCGTCAGTCCGCGTTTTTCCAGTCCGGCCACCATCTCGGGATGGCTGAGGGCGGCCTCCATGGCGCTGATGAATTCGGCAAAGAGCACCATGGGCTGCCCCGCTGCCGGTCCATGCTCGTCGACAAAACTGTCGGTGATGTTCACGATGGCACTCTGAAATCCGAGGGCGCTGCTGTAGTGCACCCGGGCCCGGCGGTCGAGCACTTCGTCTTCGGACCAGGCCAGCACCTCGGCCTTGGGGGGTTCGATGAGTTCGATCAGGGGATACAGCGTTTGCGCGTCGGCCAGGCCCTGTGCGCGCATGATCTCGCTGACCCTGGCGATCTCTGCCGCAGACAGACCGTCGAGCGGATGCGCCGGGAGCGCGCCGCTCCCCAAGGTCATTCCGCAAACGACGCCGATTAAAAGCTTCAGGCCTCTCATCGCACTCTCCCCTGGGCTGCCAACCACTGTTCTATGATTCGTTTTTTCCATCATCATGCTAGGCCTACCAGCGCTAGATTCCCATTGGAAAAAAGCTGCTATGTCGGCCTGATGCCGTGCACCACAACACTCTAACCCCCTTCACACCTCCCCTCAGAGTTGCGCAAAAATCACTCCCGACCTACCCTGTCGGCATGAGGGCGCGTCAAGACGCCTCAAAAATAACTGACCAAAAAAATAACCTGTGGGAGGTTCCATTGAAAAAGCTGTTTGCCGCTTCTTTTCTGCTGTCCGCTGGTCTGATCTCAACGTCCGCAGTTGCCCAGGACATCGCCGAAGACGCCATCCGCAAAGCCACCGGCGGCATCAATACCCAAGCCATCATCGAGAATGCCGCCGAAACCAGAAACTGGCTGAACTACGGTCTCGATTACGCCGAGACGCGCCATAGCAAACTCAAGAACATCACGACCGAGAACGTCGGCGAATTGGGCCTGGCATGGCACCATGGACTGAAATCACGGCGCGGGGTCGAGGCAACGCCGATCGTGGTGGACGGCGTGATGTACGTCACGGCCTCCTGGTCCATCGTCCATGCCCTGGACGCAGTCACGGGGGAGGAACTCTGGGTCTACGATCCGGAAGTCCCGCGCGAATTCGCTTTCAAAGGCTGCTGCGACGTGGTGAACCGCGGCGTCGCGCTCTACGAAGGCAAGGTCTTTGTCGGCGCCTATGACGGCTTCCTGCATGCCATCGATGCGGCGACCGGCAAGAGGCTCTGGAAAACCGACACCATCGAAAACCGCGAGATGTCCTACACCATCACCGGCGCGCCGCGCGTGATCAACGGCAAGGTGATCATCGGCAACGGCGGCGCCGAGTTCGGCGTGCGTGGCTACGTCAGCGCCTACGACGCCGAAACCGGCGATCAGGCCTGGCGCTGGTACGTGGTGCCCGGCGATCCTTCCAAACCCTTCGAGGATGCCTCCATGGAAGCCGCCGCCAAGACCTGGGACCCGGCGGGCGAATGGTGGAAAGCCGGCGGCGGCGGCACGATCTGGGACGCCATGGCCTACGACCCGGAACTCAATCTGCTCTATGTCGGCACCGGCAACGGCAGCCCCTGGAACCGCAATCTGCGCAGCCCCGCCGGCGGCGACAATCTCTATCTCGCCAGCATCGTCGCCTTGAACCCGGAGACCGGCGAATACCAATGGCACTACCAGAACACGCCGGGCGACAGCTGGGACTACACCTCCACCCAGCATATCATTCTGGCCGACCTGGAGATCGGCGGCGAAGACCGCAAGGTGCTGATGCAGGCGCCGAAAAACGGCTTTTTCTACGTTATCGACCGCACCGACGGCAGCTTCATCTCCGCCGAGCCCTTTGTGAAGGTGACCTGGGCGACCGGCTATGACGAGGATGGCCGCCCGATCGAGGCCGAGGGCGCGCGCTCGATCACGGAACCCTGGGAAACGGTTCCCTCCGCCTATGGGGCGCACAACTGGCACCCCATGAGCTTCAATCCGGAGACGGGCCTGGTCTATATCCCGGCTCAGGGCGTGCCGCTGGTCCAGACACAGGATGCGGCCTGGGAACTGAACAAGCACAAACCCGGTTCGGTCATGTCGGGGCTGGGCTGGAACCTGGGTTATCTCTTCAACACCGTCGCACCGGAGGCCACGCCCTTCGGTCATCTGCTGGCCTGGGACCCGGTCGCCCAGAAAGAAGCCTGGCGCGCGGAGTACGTCTCGCCCTGGAACGGCGGCACCTTGACGACCGCCGGAAACCTGGTGTTCCAGGGTACGGCGGACGGACGCTTCATCGCCTATAACGCAACGACGGGCGAAGTGCTCTGGCAGACACCGGTCGGCTCGGGCGTTGTGGCGGCGCCCGCGACCTGGGAACACGAGGGCGAACAGTACATCACCATTGCGGTCGGCTGGGGCGGTGTCTACGGCATGCTGCAACGCGCGACCGAGCGCACCGGACCGGGACGGGTCTACACCTTTAAGATCGGCGGCAACGCGGAACCTCCAGCTTACGTCGAGCACGATCCGAAGACACTGGTCGCCGGCCTGCCCTACAATCCCGATGACGTGGGACCGGGCGCGGCGCTCTACGTGGCGAACTGTCTCTTCTGTCACGGAGTGCCAGGGGTGAACAACGGCGGCAATGTGCCCAACCTGGGCTACAGCCAGGCCAGGACCCTCGCGGATGCCGAGGAGATCGTCCTGGGCGGTTCGCTCAGCGGCAGCGGCATGCCGAACTTCAAGGACAAGCTGAGCGAAGAAGACTTGGAAAAGGTCATCGCCTTCATCCAGGGCACGGCGGATGCGGTCAGGCCGAAGTAGTTTGAGCGTCGACACCTGATGCCATCTGCGCATTAAAGCGGTTCGCGTTTTCTTGGAATCAAAGTGCCTCGGAATTTGCGTTCGAGATCAGCAGCTTGCTGATCGAGAGGCAGCGAATTTTGAGCCAGTTAAAACGCAAACTGCTCTGGGTGTCGCCCAGTCTCAGGTGTCCGCTTGCCCCGCGATCAGCCGGCATTTGCGCCCGATGGCGGCTCGGTAACAGCTGTCCCAAAATGTCTCCGCCTCGGCTTGGTGTTGGGCCAAAGGATGACATACGGGAAGTCCCTAATTTATCCGGCGCTCCGTTTTCGGCATTATCGGTGGCGTCACCTCAATGCGCAGGGAGCGACACGACGGTCGCGGCGCAATGAAATCGACAGCGAAGAAGTTTTTTTTCATAGTTCCCCCATTATCCCTTTGCCCGCCTGACTGGCGGGCTTTTTTTGGGGGGGGGAATGCGAGAGCTCAGCCCTCTCCTGAAGGAATTGATTTCCGGCGGGATTCGAACCGCCAGGGCGGCGGACAGCTACAATTGCCGCTGATCACGATTGATTGCCCCATGCGAACCCTATGAGGTCCCGGTCAGCTTCCGCGCCAACCGGGCCCCAGAACACAGAGCGCCTGTCCGACCCCCATGATGGTCAGGCCGACCGCAACGGCGGCGAAGAGCGCGGTGATATTCCAGGCGAGGGAAACCGCCACTGCGCCGATGCCCGCGACCGTCAGAAAGCGAACGAGTGTGACGGAGACCGGCAGAATCATGCGGCCGGTTCCCTGACTGGCGAAGTAAAACGCCTGCCCGGCACCGAACAGGCCATAGAAGGGGGCCGCGATCGCGAGGTAGCTGACACCATAGGCATAGGCGCCGGGATCCGCCGTAAAGAGGTCGAGCCAGAGACCGGGTATGATGGCCACAGAGATTCCCAGCGCGCCGGTCAGCAGCAGGGTTACGCCGGCCCCGGCAAAGGCAAAGCGGCGGGCGCGGGCAAACTGGCCGGCGCCCACGTTGATGCCGACCGCCGCCGTCAAAGCGGCGCCTACTCCAAAGGCAATGGGTACCAGCATCAGTTCCAACCGGGCACCCAGTCCGTAACCAGCCAGCGCTTCGGTTCCGTAGCGGCCGACATAACCGGTGATCACCACCACGGTCATGGCCATGCAGGCGCTGTTGACGAGACCGAGACCGCCGACACGCATGATGTCACGGATAGGTGCCCATTGCAGGGCATGCGGGCGCAGCTGCACACGCCCTTTGCCGCGAAACAGATGCAGGGCGAGATAAGTTGCTGCGGATCCCTGGCAAATGACCAGCGCGGTCGCAGTGCCTTGAACGCCCAGGGCCGGAAGTCCGAACCAGCCCAACGTCAAGGCACCGGACAAAAAAACCTGCAATATGCTGGCGGCCGCGATGGCGCGGGCCGGTGTCGCCGTGTCACCGGTGCCCCTGTGGATCGCGGACAACACAAAAATGAACCATATGGCCGCCGCACCGCCGAAGGCGACCCGGGCGTAGGCGACAGCACCGTAGAGGGCGTCGCTTTCACCCCCCAGAAGTTCGAAAATGGGCCGCGCAAACAAACCCAAGAAGACCATGAAAACCCCGGACCCGACGATCCCGATCAGCACCGCATGCCAGGCCGTGCTCTCAGCCCTCTCGACCTCCGCGGCACCAAGCGCGCGGGCCACCGCCGAGGTTATGCCGCCGCCGATAGCCCCACCGGCCATCATTTGCATCAGGCTCAAAAAAGGAAAGGCGAGCGCCAAACTTGCCAAAGCCGCAGTGCCCAATTGCCCCACGTACCAGGCATCGGCGAAGGTCACCGCTGTCCAAAGCGCAACCGCAACGACATTGGGTGTCGCCAGACGCCAAAGCACCTTTGCGATCGGTGCGTCTAACAGAAGTTGAGTGCTTGGCGCGTGACCGTTGGACAAGCTGTTATTTCCCTTGGAGGTGGCTCTGACAGCGGGAAGCATTCATGGCAGTTCCATTACCACTGACAGCTCGCCGCTAAGACAGCAACCCGCTGTTGGCCACACCGTCAAAGATGAATTGAACCGCCAGCGCCGCGAGCAGCACGCCGATCACACGAGAGAGGACATGCAGGCCGGTAACGCCGAGCAGCCGTTGCACCTGGGTCGCGACCAGCATCAGCAGGAAGGTCAAGAGCACGATCGCAAGCATCGCGCCGATAACGATCGAAGTCTTAACGGGATCGCCGTCCGCGTCGGCAACCAGCAGAACCGCGGCACCGATTGCACCCGGCCCGGCGATCAATGGCGTAGCAAGCGGAAAGACCGAAAGGTCTTTCTTGCCTTCTGCTTCCTTGTTTTCTTCGCGCGTCGTCGTGGTTCCGCCCGAGGGCCGCGCGAAGACCATGTCGATCGCAATCAGAAGCAAAAGGATACCACCTGCTGTGCGCAGGGCCGGCAGGGAGATGCCGAAGTTGTCCAGCACCACCTCGCCGAACAGCGCGAAGAACAGAAGAATTCCGGCACCGATCAGGGAACCCTTCAGTGCCATGGCGCGCCGTTCGGCTGCCGTGTTGTCATGCGTGAGCGCGGCAAAAAGCGCCGCAACGTCCGGTGGACCGACGGTGGCAAAGAAGGTCGTCAGGGCAACGAAGGCGGTTTCGGTCATGAGGGACTCATGGGTGTCAGATGCTCACTCTATGGGTTAGGGCAGGTTGGGCGTCAATGACTTCGCAGTGCGTACCGTGTTACGAATTCTTCTCCGCCCTATGTTCTCGGTAGGCTGCAAACAGCTCCTCGACGCTGACCCCGGCGATGGTCATGCCCTTGAAGTTGCAGTTCCGAGTAATCTCGACATCGGCGAGACTGATGTTGTCGAAGCGTGCGCCGGCCAGGTTGATGTCGGCAAATCTTGCGCCGGCCATGTTCGCATTCTCAAAGACCGCATCTTTCAACGAGACGTCCCTGAAGGCGGCATTGCTGAGATCGGCGTCGACGAAGTTCTTATCGGAACCGCCGCTCTCCCCTGTCGGCTTCACGCGGGCGCGTCGGTTTGGGTCAAAGGGTTTAAGCCTGCCGCCCAGTTGGCCGGCCAGTTGCGTGACCGCAAAATCGCTGCCTGCCGCCCAGGCGCCGATATCGAGCTCCACCGGGGTAGCGTCGCCACCAACAGCAACCAGCATTTTCCGTTGAGCGGCGTCACAGACGAGGCTGTGCAGCGTACCGCCGCCGCGCGTGTAGCCGTGGGCGAAAACGGCTGAGCGGGACGCATTGAGCCGAAGGAATAAGTCTGCCGCCGTGGTTCGATCACGCGACCAGGTCTCCAAAGTCGGGAGCCGCCGGTAGGAACTGGCGTTGCGACGGTTTTGGCTTTGCAGTTCCGGGGACTGGTAGTGATTTGTACAGGCAAGCTCCCTGCCCTCGCGCACGGCGATCCCGGCAGGCGAGGCTTCGACCACGGCCGCGTTGCCTTGCGCATCGGTGATCGAGTAGTTGAAGCCGAGACCGTGCGGCAGGCGTTTGGCCAGATCCACCGCCTCCGCCGTGGTTGCGCATTGGTCCAGCAGAATCCGCACGATCAGAATACTGACCAGCCCGGGCTGCCAATTGGCCTCGTTCACGTAGTGCAGTCCGACGCAAAGGCCATGCTCGTTCATACCGTCGTCCCGCCCGGTGAATCGGTCGGAAAAGCCGATGCTGGCATTCACACCCTCGGGCTGAACGGCGATCAGCAGGCGGTCGTAGCGTTTGGGACTGAAGTCGTAGTTACGCCCGTAGAGCCCGCCGGTCATCACCGCCGAACAGCCGCGTTTGGGATAACGCAAACGGCCATTGGAAAATTCCGCCACCGCGCGTTCCAGAGAGATTTCAAGCCCGTCCGCGAGGCCGTGTAACTCCTCCCAGATATTGGGCGCGTAAGCGTTGAGCGCGGCCTCCGCGTTTTTCAGGCTGAAGCCGACGGGCCGGCGTTCCTTGCGGCGCTTGAAGGCGCGCCCGCGAGGTGTCTTTCGAAAACCCTCGGCGACCTGCAGCCCAATGTCATAGGAACTGCCTCTGCAGGTCAGAACATCGACGCTCCATTGCTGTGTCATCCGCCACTTCCGATTTCCCTGGGGACCGTGCAAAGCAAGACACGGCAATCGGGTCGCAGAGTATCCTGTTTGGGAAGCGCCGATCCAATCAACTTAGGCGTGGAAGAGAGATTCGACCTGTCTACAGGGGCCGGTTGCTTAGTGTCTGTCCCTACCCATCGCCGAAATGCTCCATCCTGGCATCCTCCGCCGCGCGGATTTCCGCCGCGGCCGCGGACAGCAACGCGGTCACCGCCTCAAGCTTTCCGGCAAGGCGTTCCCGATCGTCGGTGAACTCAGGCCGTTCGATCTGAGCCTGCAGCATCTCCCGCCCTATCCAGGCGATATGGCGGGCGTACTCACTGGCCGCAACATGCTTGGGGTCGGCCAGATAGAGCTGATCGAAGCGGGTGAAATCGGGAACGCCGATCTCGCGTGGAACATAGCCGTTCACAAGCGTGATGCGTTCCCCGGCCTGCCGCAGGCCCTGGGCCCGGTGCGCGACCATGTTTCCCTGCTGAAGAACCGCGTACCCCGCCCCGGGAAGACTTGGAGAGATAACGCGATCTGCCGGCAAAGGCTCTCCACGGCCAGTGATCGCCTGCATCTCGTTCTTGGTGCCCTCGAAATACTGGAACTCCCCACCCTCGACCTCATTTGGATCGCTCACGAAGAGAACGTAATCGATCCGCAGCGTGTCGGTGTGCCACTTGTCGACATTCTCGCCAACGGTCTCGGGGTTATAGTTCAGATGGCCGAGCTGATGGGGAATTGAGTGCGGCAGCACTTCGCAGCCGCTGATACCGGAGACCGCTTCCGCCACCTCCGGCGACAGGCAGAAGTCCCGCAGGAAACTGGACTGATACACACCACCGCGCACGAGACGCGGGATCCGCTCGTTACTGCGGGCATAGCGGGCAAGACTGCGCGCAACCGCCTGCAGACAGGCCACGCCCTCATCGCTCAGAACCCGGAAGCAGGAGGTGATGCCGAGATCTGAAGGACATTCCGCGATCTCGCCGGGCGTGTATCCGAGTTCTTGCAGGGTCACGATCGTCTCGGGCTTCTCCAGCGCCAGATGGATGCCCGGATTGAACTCGGGCTCACGCTCCAGGCGCGGAAACCCCTCCGGAAGCTCAGTTGGAAACGCAAGTGGCTCGGCGCGCGGCATGGAACTCCCCTCTCCAGATCACAGCAAGAGACTACGCAGACAGAAAACCATCGACAAATTGATTATTAGACAGTTTTTCATTAAAATTTTTCATATGATAAAAATCGAATGGCGCCACTACCGGATCCTGTTGGCCATCCAGGAGAGCGGGTCGCTCACCGCGGCAGGCAAGGCCGTTGGCCTGACCCAGTCCGCCGCGAGTCATCAGGTCAAGGAGGCGGAGCGAAGGCTGGGTGCCAATCTGGTCCTGCGGCGCGGACGTTCGCTCCGGCTGACCGAAGCTGGTAAGGCCCTCGCCGATGCTGCGGCAGCCTGTGCTCCCCTCCTGCTGGAAGCTGAGACCAAGGCGCGCGAGGTGAGCCTGCGCGTCTGGCAACGCCTGCGCATCGCTTTCGGCCCGCAGGACGGCCTGCGATGGGTCCCCACTGTCGGCGATTACCTGCGAAGCGGCCATGATCCCATGCAACTGGACCTGATGGCGGCGGACCCGGGTCAGGCCACCGACTACCTTCGCCGCGACGAGGCGGATCTGGCGCTGGAGGTCGGAGAGGTTGCTTCGACCGGGCTCAAACGCAGGCACATTTGCGACGACGAACTGCTGTGTATCTTCGCGCACGACCCGGCTCTTGATCCGGCGTTCGATCCGGCTCTTGCCAATGAGCCGGTCACCGCGCAGGAGATCGCAAACCAAACCTATTTCGCGCATTCCCTGGTGCCGCAAGCCGGCTTCGAACTGGAAACCTTCTTCCGTCCCGCCGCCGGTCGCCCAGCTCACATTGCACAGGTTCAATCGATACCCGCCATCATCGCGCTTGTCGCGGCCGGACAGGGCGTGAGTATCCAACCACGCTCCGCCGTTGCCGCCGCGATTGAACGCAGTGAGATTACAGCCCGCGCCCTGGCCCCCACGCCGGTCCGGCAGCCCTGGTTTCTCTACGCCAGGCCGGAGGTAATCGCACAACACGGCGAGCAGCTTCTCTCAGGTGTCGCCGACGCGATCGCGCCGCACCTTGCCGCCCCTCACCACGGGCGGCCATGAAAAGCGCGCATGATATCGCTGAAGCCGGAGAAGACCTCCTGCGCTCCCGCTGCCCTCAATCGGTCTCCCAGCTGGGCATCGGCATGGCCGCCCCCGGTGAAGCCCCAGACATCCATTCCCGCCGCGGCAGCGCTGCGCACACCGTTTACGCTGTCCTCGATGGCCAGGCACTGGCTGGGATCGACCTTTAGCCGAGACGCCGAAAGCAAGAATAGATCGGGTGCGGGTTTGCCTTGCGCGACGTCATCGCCTGAATAGATGTGGGGATCGAAACGGGCATGAAGGCCGGTGATCTCAAGCTTTTTCCGCAATATGGGACCGGAGCTCGAAGAGGCGACGGCGACCGCGCCGTCGTAGCTCTCCAAAAAGCGCTCCAAGCCATCAAAGGATGAGAGTTCAGACTCATACCGGGCCAGGCATTCCCTCTTCAGGTCTTCGAAAAATGGCCCCGGCAGGGAACGATTGTGCAGCGCCCTGTGATCCCTCTCGAGCGCAAGATGATAGTCCTGACTGGTCAGGCCCACGAAACGGCTGAGATAGTCGGTGGTGTCGTACATCAGTCCCACGCGCGCCAGATGCTCGCGTTCAACCGCAATCGCGATCCGCTCCGAGTCCACAAGAACCCCGTCGCAGTCAAAGATGATCGCACTCTTCGTCATTGGCTTGTCTTGCCTCAGTCCTTAGGTTGGGAACTCACATTCCTTGACGGTCTTGATCGGTTTCACTTAGTCCGACCCCGTCTTCTTTTGCAATCAGAGACTTGCACGACCCACCCTCTCTCCTAGATACTGTACGCACACGCCTCAATTGCGGTTCCCTGGCGGATCTGCCCCACCGCGTTTACACAGCAGGGAATGGCGCAAGAAAGAACAGCGCGCAGAAAGCGTCAGATAAGATCTGGGAGTAAACAGTGGACTTGAAGGCATTCAATTCATCGCTTGATATGTCATCGCCACCAGCCGGCTATAGCCTCCCGCTTCAAGCCCTCTGGTATCAGGCCAAAGGAGATTGGGACAAAGCCCACCAGCTTGCGCAGGCCGATGACAGCAAGGCCGGGGCCTGGGTGCACGCCCATCTGCACCGCGTCGAGGGCGATGCCTCCAACGCCGCTTACTGGTACCGGCGTGCCGGTCAGGACGTTCCCACAACCTCCCTCAGCAGCGAGCTGCAAAGCATCGTCGAGGCGCTGGATTGACCTGAGACCACTTACGGGTCGGCATAAGATCTTATCGCCACCTCTCTCGAGGTGAACAGATCACTTGCCGATCGCCAACGCCTTCTGACGGCGCGCTGCTAGGGCTTCGCGGTGTGAGATATAGGTTGCCGCGCCGATGACGATCGCGCCGCCCAGGAAGACGAAGGGATCGAGACTCTCATCAAAGAGCGCCATGCCCAGCAGCGCCGCCCAGACCAGCTGAAGGAACATAATCGGCTGGGTGACGGTGATCGGCGCCGCACGGAAGGCACGGGTTTGCGTGTAGTGTCCCGCCGTCGCGAAAACCGCCGTCAGGGCCAGCCACATGAGCTCTTCCAGGGTGGGATCGCGCCACTGCAGGATGGCCCCTGGCAGCAGCACAATCACACAAACGACCGAGAGCATGCCGACAATCGCCGAGGGGTCCGCCCGGTCGGTGAGCTTCTTGGCAATAATGAAAGATGCGGCGAAGAGTGGTGCGGCCACCACCTGCGCCAATTGGCCCGCGTTGATCTCCTGAAAGCCCGGACGCAGGATCACCAGGGATCCGGCGAGACCAACAAGGATGGCCAGCGTCCGGCGGAGCTGCAGGCGCTCGCCCAGAAAGAAAGCGGCTGCGATGGTGATATAGATGGGCGCCGTATATCCAATGGCAGTGACCTCCGCGATCGGAATACGGGCCATGGCATAGAACCAGAGCATAACAGCGATGCCGTGCACCAGCCCGCGGAACCCATAGAGCTTCAGCAGCCCGGGCTCCATGCGCTGTTTGGTGAGCTTGACCAGGACCGGCAGGATCAGCAGCAAACCGAAGCAATAGCGAATAAAGGCCGCTTCGATCGCCGGCATGTCGGAGCCCAGATGACGCACGATCCCCGTCACGGCGACAAAGAGAAAACCGGTCAGCAGCATCCAGCCGACACCCTGCAGCACATTGTTCCGAGGCGCCGGGACGGCGGCTGGCTCAAGTGGTGCGGCAGTCTTGGTCTGATCCGATGGCACGTGGTGGGCTCTATTCAATCAGGTGGAGTGTGATTCCTGTTCCTGACGTATCCCGCCAGGAGGGATCCCACTTGAATCTGCGATCACCACGCCGAAGAGTGAAATCGAGAAACGGAAAAGGCTTCGCGCCAAGACGGGATGCGTCTTTCCACGTTGCCGTCTTTTAGGTTGAGGACTCATATTCCTTGATGGCCTTGATCGTATTTTAACAGGCTTTAGGCAGGAGAGGCCTCGAAAGCGGGCCTATAGGCCCGGTGAGAGGCCTCGACGCCCCTAAAGCCTGCTAAAATACGACCCCATAGGGGCGGTAAGATTATGAGTTCTGGGCAGCGTCGTGTCGTCAGTCACGATGCTACGGCATCGCTCCGTTCCTAACTCCTTGCCAAAAAACATAATTTTATCGTCAAGACCGTCAAAGAATATGAGTTCCCAACCTAGTATCGGGTTTGCCGAATTGCTCTCAGGTACATAAGTCGGTCACTATGAAAGCCTCGACCAGAGAGTGCAACGAGAAAGCATTTTTCGCGCTTTGAGATGCACTAAAGTGCAGGAGAGTCGCAGTCTGGCTTTGGTTTCAAGAGAAAGGGGAAGCTGTAACACTTCCCCTCTCGACCGGATCATCGCAAGTCTGCTCTCGCAGGACCTTACTTGCCCTGGGACATGTTCCAGACCGCATGACTCCAGGCACTTTCCGGAGCCTTGGTAATCACAGGCGTTGAAGCATTGCCCAGCAGCACATCGACCGTACGCTGGTAGTCGGCGGGATCGAGGAAGCCGATGCCTTTGTCGGAGCCGGCAACCAGCTTGTTGATCTCACGCACCATGCGCTGCTGATGCTTCTCGGTCTGTGCGCCTGTGGCGTCGTTCTCGAGCACGATCTCTGCCGCTTCATCCGGATTGGCCGCGGCGTATTCCCAGCCCCGCACGGAAGCCGCGACGAACTTGGCCATCTTGGAGACGAAAGCTTCGTCTTTCAGGTTTTCCTCCAGAACGTAGAGACCGTCTTCCAGAGTGGCCACGCCCTGATCCTCATATTTGAAGACCAGCAGGTCTTCCGGCGCGAGGCCGGCATCGATGATCTGCCAATACTCGTTGTAGGTCATGGTGGAGACACAGTCCGCCTGCTTCTGCAGGATCGGGTCGACGTTAAAGCCCTGCTTGAGGACCGTGACGCCATCCGCGCCGCCTTCGGTCGGCAGGCCGAGTTTGCTCATCCAGCTCAGGAAGGGATACTCGTTACCGAAGAACCAGACACCCAGGGTGCGGCCTTTGAAGTCGGCGGGCGACGTAATGCCGGAATCCTTACGGCAGGTCAGCATCATGCCCGAAGACTTGAAGATCTGGGCGATGTTGACCAACGGCACGCCCTTCTCACGGGATGCCAGCGCCGACGGCATCCAATCGATGATCACGTCGGCACCGCCGCCTGCGATTACCTGAGGCGGCGCAATGTCGGGCCCGCCCGGCTTGATGGTGACGTCGAGACCCGCCTCTTCGTAGAAACCCTTGTCCTTGGCCACATAGTAGCCGGCAAACTGTCCCTGAGTGACCCACTTGAGCTGCAGCGTCACTTCTTCCGCAGCCTGCGCCGCAAAGGCCGACAAGCCAACCGCGGCTGCGGCAGCAAGCAGTGTAATTTTTTTCATTAAACCTCTCCTGTTATTATCCCTGCATGGCGATCCGCTTTTCTGTGCGCGATCGCCCTTTTCACCAGTCGCTTCGTTGTTGCTCCGTTGATTCTCTCGTTTTTTGGGCGCCGACCGGCTTGCCCTACCCTCCCCTGCGCCGATAAGAAGGATGCCAGAAGGTCAGGCTGCGTTCCAGCATTGCCAGACCACCATAGAACAGCGACCCCGACAGCGCGGCAATCGCAATTGTCGCCCAGACCAGATCCACATTCATACGACCGACTTCGGTCGAGATCCGGAAACCCATGCCGACGATCGGTGTGCCGAAAAACTCGGCCACGATGGCGCCGATCAAGGCAAGGGTGGAGTTGATCTTAAGGGCGTTGAAAATAAAGGGCAGCGCGGAGGGCAGCCGCAAAAGCAGCAGCGTTTCGAAGTAGCTCGCCGCGTAAGAGCGCATCAGATCCCGCTCCATCCGCCCGGATGCCGCCAGCCCGGCAATGGTGTTCACCAGCATCGGGAAGAAGGTCATGATGACCACCACCGCCGCTTTGGACTGCCAGTCGAAGCCGAACCACATGACCATCACCGGTGCGATACCGACGATGGGAATAGCGCTGACGAAATTGCCCAGCGGCAGAAGGCCCCGCTGCAGGAAGGGTACGCGGTCGACCAGGACCGCGACCAGCAACCCGGCACCACAGCCCATCAGGTAACCGGGTATGACCGACTTGATGAAGGTCTGGTAAAAGTCCGCCCACATGGTACCGGTGCTGCCGCCCATCACTTCCCCAATTGCACTCGGAGACGGCAGCAGCACACGCGGCACCCCAAACCCCTCGACCAGAACCTGCCAAAGGTACAACAGCCAGAACCCGAAAACGGCGGGCACCAGCAGAGCGAAGACGGTATTGGCCTGCGGTGACGACCCGCGCAGATCGGACAGCAGCGCCATCGCGCGCCAGGCAAAGAAGGCGAGCGCGAAAAGATAAAGCCAAAGGCCGATGCCCAGCTCAAACCCGGTTTGCCCTTCCGCCGCAGCCTCTATGGCGGCGAGCGGCACAAACGCCCCCGCGAGCAGACCCGCAACGGCAACGCCCGCTGCCAGGGAGCCGCCGCGCCCGTTCCAGAGACACCAAAGCGCGCAGAGAAAAGCGATGCTCAGTGCGACTGTCGCCGAGACACCGCTGAACCAGGTAAAACCGCCCAGCCGCGAGTCGATGGCGACACTCAATGCCGCCAGGAGCAGGAAAACCGCCAGAGAATTGATGCGCAGCGTCATCGCGCACCCCCGGCATGGATCACACCCATGTGGCGCAGCACGAATTTTTCGGCGACACCAACCAGAGCCACCAGCAACCCGGCCAGGATCGAAGCCGTCACCAGCGCCGACCAGATCTGAATCGTCTGACCGTAATAGGAGCCGACCAGAAGGCGAGCGCCGATGCCCGCCTGTGCGCCGGTCGGCAACTCACCGACGATGGCGCCGACCAGGCTGATCGCGATCGCGACCTTCAGGCTCGCAAAGAGGAAGGGCACCGACGAAGGCCAGCGCAGTTTCCAGAAGACCTGCGAGGTCGAGGAACTGTAGGTGCGCATCAGATCAAGCTGCAGCGGATCGGGTGAACGCAGACCCTTGACCATTCCGATGGTCACCGGAAAGAAGCAGAGGTACATGGAGATGATCGACTTGGGCACCAGTCCGGTCAGACCGATCGCGCCCAGGACCACGATGATCATCGGCGCGATGGCCAGGATCGGAATGGTTTGGGACGCGATCACCCAGGGCATCAGGCTCTTGTCCAGAGCCTTCACATGTACGATCCCGACCGCAAGCAGCATCCCAAGGGCCGTGCCCATGGCAAAGCCGAGCAGGGTCGAGGATATCGTGACCCAGGAGTGATAGACCAGACTGCGCTTCGAAGTAATCTTCTTGCCGAAGATGGTGTCGTTCATCTCGATCAGGACCTGGTGCGGCGCAGGCAGGATCGGCCGCTCCATGGCCCAGGCATCGTCGGTGAGTTGAGAAAAATTCCATTCGGTGTCGTTGCGCTCATAGCCGTCGATCAGGCGCGGCGCGTTGAGATAGACAGCGCCCGCGTACCAGATCACAAGGATCAGCAGCAACATGACCGCGACCGGTCCGGTCTTGCCGCTCATGACACGCGAGAGCAACCCCGGCTGCCGGACCGTTGGCGCTGAGCTGGCGGGATCGGCAACCTCAGTCGTCATAGCTGTGTCCCGCCCGCAGCCCCTCGCGCACCCGGTGGGCGATCTCCAGGAATTCGGGAGTCTCGCGGGCATCCAAAGTCCGGTCAGCTGGCAGATTGCAGTCGATCACATCGATGATCCGGCCCGGACGCGGCGACATCACCACGATCTTGGAGGAGAGGAAAACCGCCTCCGGGATCGAGTGGGTGACGAAAACCACCGTCTTTTGCGTTTTCTCCCACAAGCGCAGAAGTTGCTCGTTCAGATGATCCCGTGTGATCTCGTCCAGCGCGCCAAAGGGTTCGTCCATCAGCAGCAGATCCGGTTCAAAGCTTAGCGCACGGGCGATGGACACCCGCTGCTGCATACCGCCGGAGAGCTGCCAGGGGAACTTCTTCTCGAAGCCCTTGAGGTTGACCAGATCCAGGTACTGCGCGGCACGCTGCGCCTGTTCTTCCTTGGAGAGCCCCATAATCTCCAGCGGCAGGGTGACGTTGCGGTCGACCTGCCGCCAGGGGTAGAGCGCGGGAGCCTGGAAGACGTAGCCATAAGCCCGGTTCAGCCGGGCTTCTTGGGGCGTGACGCCGTTGACCGTGATGCTGCCCTGGGTCGGCTGCTCCAGATCCGCGATCACGCGCATCAGGGTCGTCTTGCCGCAGCCGGAGGGGCCGATGAAAGATACAAATTCGCCCTGCTCAATCGTCAGGTTGACGTTCGACAGGGCGTAAACAGGTCCGTCCGCTGTCTGAAACGTCAATGACAGCTGTTCGGTCTCCACTACGGAGTTTCCGGCGCTCCGGTTCGCCGCCGCGGGTTCGGCTTTCACCGCCACGTTTTGCATTCCAACCTCAAATTTCCGGCCCGGCTCAACAGCCAGGCTCTGTCCCCCAGATCAATCCTCATCCGCCCGATGGCCGCTTTGACGCAAGCGCTTTTTCTTGTTCGAGCGCTTTATCAGAGAGTCGCGCGGGCCACCATGGCCTGCAGCAGCACATTGCAGCCGGCCGCCAGGTCCTCCGGTGTCGCGTTTTCGACTTCGTTATGGCTGATGCCGTCTTCGCAAGGCACGAAGATCATGCCGGTCGGCGCGACCCGGCTGATGTAGCAGGCATCGTGCCCGGCCCCGGAGATGATGTCCCGGTGCGCAAAGTTCTCGCTCTCCGCGCCGCCACGCACGGCCTTTACGCAATCCGCGTCGAAGACGATGGGCGGCGAATACCAGATCTCTCTCAGATCCAGCTCCAGGCCGTCTTCGGCGCAGACCTTCTCGCAGACCTCCTTCAGCTCAGCCGCCATCGCCGACAGGGCGTCGTCTTCCGGATTGCGCAGATCGACCGCGAAGAAGACTTCACCGGGAATAGTATTGCGCGAGTTGGGGCTGACCTGCATCAGGCCGACCGTGGTCACGGCATTCGGCGCGTACTTCATGGCAATGTCGTTGACTGCCGTCACCACCTTGGACGCGCCGAGCAGCGCATCCTTGCGCCGGTTCATGGGGGTCGTACCCGCATGGGATTCGGCGCCGGTCATGGTGACCTCGAACCAGCGCTGCCCCTGGGCGCCGGTGACCACCCCGATGGTCTTTTCTTCGGCTTCCAGGATCGGCCCCTGCTCGATGTGCGCTTCGAAGAAGGCGCGGATCTCACGGCCACCAACCGGCTCACTGCCCTTGTAGCCGATACGCTCCAACTCCTCGCCCATGGTCTTGCCGTCCAGGTCGGCGCGGCTGTGGCCGTACTCCAGATCGAAGACACCGGCGAAGACGCCAGAGGCCACCATGGCCGGGGCGAAGCGGGAGCCTTCCTCGTTGGTCCAGACCGAGGCTTCGATGGGCGCATCTGTTTCGATATTAAAATCGTTCAGTGTCCGGATAACTTCCAGTCCCGCCAGCACGCCATAGACGCCATCGAACTTGCCGCCGGTCGGCTGGGTGTCCAGGTGACTGCCGGTCATGACGGGCGGCAGGCTGTCGTCCTTGCCCGGGCGGCGGGCGAAGATATTGCCCATCTGATCGACCTTGATCGTACAGCCGGCCTCCTTGCACCAGTTGACGAAGAGGTCACGGCCTTCTTTGTCCAGGTCGGTCAAAGCCAGGCGGCAGTTCCCGCCTTTTTCCGTGGCGCCGATCTTGGCCATCTCCATGAGGCTGTCCCAAAGGCGATCGCCGTTAACCCGCATATTCTGCATCTGTCGTCCCCGAATCTGCAGCAACCACTCATCGTAGCGCGAGTGGCCGCATCCCTGTGTTCCGGCCTCTGCGGCCTTGTCTTAGTTTCTCTCGGCTGCTTTCCGGCCTTGCTTGTTCGTCTTGCAGCTATCGGCGGTTATTCCGCCGCCTTGATGTTCGCCGGATTACGCGGATCCTGCAACCAGTTCATGTAGGGCTTCCCATTGTCGACCTCGACCATGGTAATGCAGTCATCGACGGGACAGGCCAGCATGCAGAGATTGCAGCCGACGCATTCCGGCACGTTGACCTCGTAATGGCGCTTGCCTTCCACGCGCTTGGCGAAAATCGCCTGATGCGAGGTGTCTTCGCAGGCCACGTGGCAGAGGCCGCATTTGATGCAGAGGTCCTGGTTGATCTCGGCCACGCACTCGTAGTTCATGTCGAGCTGATTCCAGTTGACCACGTTCGGCACCGCCGCGCCGCGGAAGTCGTCCAGGGTTTTGTAGCCCTTGGAGTCCATCCAGTTCGACAGGCCGTCGGCCATGTCCTCGACGATCTTGAAGCCATAGTGCATGGCCGCCGTGCAGACCTGGACGGAGCCCGACCCCAGGGAGATGAACTCGGCGGCATCGCGCCAGTTGCTCACGCCGCCGATGCCGGAAATCGGAATGCCCCCGCACTCCGGATCGCGGGCGATCTCCGCCACCATGTTCAGGGCGATGGGCTTCACCGCCGGTCCGCAGTAACCGCCGTGCGCACCCTTGCCGCCGACGATCGGCGTCGGTGCCATCGCGTCGAGATCGACGGTCACGATGGAGTTGATGGTGTTGATCAGCGAGACCGCGTCCGCCCCGCCCGCTTTCGCCGCGCGCGCGGGATGCAGGATATTGGTGATGTTCGGTGTCAGCTTCACGAATACCGGCATGCGCGTGTACTTCTTGCACCAGCGCGTGACCATCTCGATGTACTCGGGCACCTGCCCGACCGCCGAGCCCATGCCGCGCTCAGACATGCCGTGCGGGCAGCCGAAGTTGAGCTCCACCGCATCCGCCCCGGTGTCTTCCACCAGCGGCAGGATGCGCTTCCAGCTTTCCTCTTCACAGGGCACCATCAGGGACACCACCATGGCCCGGTCCGGCCAGTCGCGCTTGACCTGCTTGATCTCGCGCAGGTTCACATCCAGCGGCCGGTCGGTGATCAGCTCGATGTTGTTGAAGCCCGCCATGCGCGTGCCGTTGTAGTTCACGGCCCCGTAGCGGGATGAGACGTTGACCACGGGCGGATCCTCGCCCAGGGTCTTCCAGACCACGCCGCCCCAACCCGCCTTGAAGGCGCGCACGACGTTGTATTCCTTGTCGGTCGGCGGCGCGGAGGCCAGCCAGAAGGGATTGGGAGATTGCACGCCGGCAATGTTGCAACGAAGATCAGCCACCTCGACCTCTCCTATGTTTTTCAGCTTACTAAAGCCAACTGTTCACATAAATTCTTAACATACTGCTCTTAATGGCAGCGCCGTATTCTTAGCCGCGCAATGCTATCCACGCAGGCGCCGGTCGATAGCCATCGCCGCGACCTTGCCATCCTGCACTGCCGCGACGGTCAGATCGTCTCCGGCCACGCAGTCGCCGCCCGCCCAAACATCCGGCAGCGATGTCTGACGATCCTCGTTCACCGCGATCCGTCCGCCGGCCAGCTCGAGCACATCGGCTGAACCATTCACCAATGGCGTTGGCACGAAGGTCTGTCCGATCGCCTTGAAAACCTGGTCCACCAGCAGCGTGAAGTGATCGCCGGTGCCCATCAGGCGACCCTTGTCGTCGAGCTGGGTGTACTCGAACTCGATCTCCTTCACCTGCCCGTCCTTGCCGATCAGTTTGGTCGGCTGGGCCCAGTGCTTGATCTTCACGCCGTTGAGCTGAGCGAAGTCCTGCTCGTGCCAGGTGGCGTTCATGTTGTCCTTGCCGCGCCGGTAGACCAGCGTGACATCTTCCGCGCCCAGGCGCTTGGTCTGGACGGCGATGTCGATGGCGGTGTTGCCGCCGCCGATCACCACGACCTTTCGGCCCACGGGAAGCTTCGAGAGATCGCCGCTCTGGCGCAGATCAGCGATGTAGTCGACCGCATCCACAACGCCCGCCAGGTCTTCGTTCTCCAGACCCAGTGCGTTGACGCCGGCCATGCCCATGGAGAGGAACACCGCATCGTAGTCACGGCGCAGGTCACTGAGAGAGAAGTCTTTACCAATCGCCTGACCGCAGCGCACGTCGATACCGCCGAGTGAGAGAATGAACTCCACTTCCCGCTGCGCAAAATCATGCGGCACCTTGTAGGCGGCAATACCGTATTCGTTCAGGCCGCCGACCTTATCGCGCGCCTCGAAGACCACCACGTCATGGCCCAGCATCGAGAGCCGGTGCGCCGCCGAGAGACCGGCGGGACCGCCGCCGACGACGGCGACCGTCTTCCCGCTGGAGGGCGCACGCTCGAAGACTTCGGCGCCGCTTTCAAACAGACGGTCCGTGGCGAAGCGTTGCAGCTCGCCGATCTTGACCGGCTTCTCTTCCTGCGTATTGCGGACGCACTCCCCCTCGCAGAGAATCTCGGTCGGGCAGACCCGCGCGCAGGCACCACCCATGATGTTCTCGCTGAGGATGTCGACCGCAGATCCCTTGACGTTGTCGGTCGCAATCTTGCGGATAAAACTCGGAATATCGATACCCGTCGGGCAGGCCTCGACACAGGGCGCATCATAGCAGTAGTAGCAGCGCGACGCTTCGATCACCGCGCGTTTGCGGTCGAGCGGCGGATGTACATCGTTGAAGTTTTCGACGTAATCATCAGGACGCAGCCGTCCTGCCTGAATATCAGCAGAAGCCGTCATCTTTCGGTCCCAGTATGTCTCTGTTCAAGTGTATTCTTGAGACCGAGTCTTTCGCCCGGCCCTATCGTTGGTAAAAAGGTTAGTCAAATTCTGACCATATGGTCAACTTTTTTAAACCCACGAATTTTTGTATTTAATATCAATAGTTTAAATATTGCGAACGCGTCTCATTATTACTTGAAATCGCGGCTGCAAGAGCGAATGATGTCTCACTCACAGCCTGCGTGTGAGAGAAGGAATTTTGCTTAGGCATGTGACTGCCGTTATGCTTGTGCGGTAAAGATCTGCAGAGACCGAACCTTGAACCGGGCTGCCGGTCTCTGCGCAAAGAAGAAAAGTCGGAAAATCATGACGGAAGATATAAGGCGCGAAGAAGCGCCGGGGGAAACGCACAGCGGTGATAACGCCGTGACCAGCGGCAGGAGTTCCGGGAAGACCGGCCAGATTCGGGCGCGCAACAAGGCCAGGATCATATCCGCCGCCGAAGAGGTATTTGCCGCAAAGGGTTACGCCGGTGCGACGACCGCCGAGATCGCCACCAGGGCCGGCCTGCCCAAAGCCAACGTGCACTACTATTTCAGCACCAAGGAATCGGTCTACCGCGCGGTGATTGACAACATCCTCGATCTCTGGCTCGAACCCTTTCAACGCATAACCGAAGACGACGATCCTGCGGAGGCGCTCTCCACCTACATACGCACCAAGGTTATGCTGTCGCGCGATAAGCCCCTCGCCTCGCGCATCTATGCCAATGAAATCATCCGGGGCGCGCCGATCCTCGCGGACTACCTGGGTACGGACCTGCGCGAGTGGGTCGCGGAAAAATCCGAGGTGCTGCGCAAGTGGGCCGACAAGGGTCTTATGGATCCGGTAGAGCCCGCCCACCTGCTCTTTCTGATCTGGGCCTCTACTCAGCACTACGCCGATTTTCAGGTTCAGGCCAAAGCCGTCCTGCACCACCGCGATCTGACCGAAGAAGACTTCGAGACCGCGGTACAAACCATCACCCGTGTGGTCTTGAAAGGCTGCGGGGTCAAGACCGGCTGAGGCCGGAGCGGTGACAGACCGCTCTCAAATCCTCTAGCCGTCCAGTTCTCCTGAGCCTTTCAGATCTTCCGAGCTGCTCAGTTTTCCTGACAGCCGGCCAGGCGTGCTTCAATTGCCGCAGTCTGTTCGATAAAGTCAGCGGTGATTTGTGCGAAGGCTCCCCCTTCCGACATCCCGTTTCGGACAAAGCTACGCATTTCAGGCCAGCCGGGATGACCCTGGTTCTGGCTCTTCAAGAGCTCCAGCCGCTCGCTTTGCTCCTGGTACCCGGCACTGGTGGCGGTCAGCCGCTCAAGATCCTCTTGCGTCCAGTTGAAGTTCCGGAACCTGGAAAGTCCATTTTTGCCATCCACGCGCTCCGGCGCGGTGGTGAGTAGATAGTTCAGCCGTTCGAACCGCATCCGGGCGAGAAGAACCTGCAGGTCACGATTGATATCTGCGAGTTCCGCGAACTCCGGCTTCCGATCGACGATCAAATCCCTCAAACCGCGCTGGTAAGCGGTTTTGGCCTCAAGGTCCGCGTTGGCGACCTCACCCAGGCAGGTTGTGTAGGGATCGGCAGCGACAGGTGCGGCTTTGGCAAAGGTCAAAAGCAGGAAGGCGCTCAAAACAAGCTCAAGTCTATGGTATTGCATGGCGATTTACCCGGTTTCATCAGCTGCAACACTATAGTGCCTGGTCCTTTGCAAAGCGTAAAAGCCGCCCATCTCTGGCACGGTTTTTGCTACCTCAGAGCGAAACCCCGTACGCCAAAGGATGCTCGATATGACCGCGATTCAGCCAGGACACGCCTTTAACGCCGTGAAAGTTGACCCAAGCTCCATAAGGTCTTTGAACAGAGAAAACATCCCCACCTCTGTCACGGAGATGTTCCAGAGCTATTACGAAAGTCAGCAGAAGTTCCTGGAATCGCGCTATACCACACCCGCCGATACATCGAAGCATCCGGCTTATCAGGACTATGCGACGGTCCGCGTCAATGGCAAGGTCGTCGCCCGGATCGACAACAACGGCTTTCTCGAGACATCCAATTCGCTGGGCGCGGTCCTTCAAGCCGAGCTGCCGGGAGCTGTTAACGGAAAATCCGGCCCGATGCTCGCCCAGGCCAGGGCGGAAAAAATTGCCGAATTCTTTGGCGGTGAGGTGGAAAGATCTTCCACTGCCCTAACTCAGGCGGAGTTCGATAGGCTCCCGACGGTGGGCTACAATATCGACACAGCCGCCATGCAGGCGGATCCGATGTACGAGCAGCTGCAGCGCTCAAAGCAGGCTCATACGGAGTTTCTCGCCCAGCAAATCGCGCAGGGAGACAGTGACGCGGATAAGGTTGCTGCCGGTTCCGGCAGCGGCGCCGCGGCGGCATTTCTCGACTACATGAGTAAAACGCCGGAAGAGAGGTTCTTTGACGCCTTTCTGAAAGAAAAGGGTCTCACACAGGAGGAATTTGAGAAACTGCCGCCGAAAGAGCGTGCAGATCTGATGACCGAGTTCAAACAGGAGCTTGAGGACAAGGCGCTGGAGAGCGTCGCTGATTCCCTTGAGAAGAACAGTTAAAAGCCTACCCCGTTCGTCACTTTGCACAGCGCCGCTCTACCAAGTGACAAATAGTCTGGGCACAATATGAACCAGTGATAGAAAAAACGCCTGCAAACCACTGACCTTAAGCTTTGTATAACCAATGACGTAGATTCTGTGAGGCTTATCGTTTTTACGTTGAAAAAACTGGGACCAACTCTCCTGTGACGACGCAAAAGAACCCTTCACCACCTGGGCAAAAGCTCAGCGACAAGCCGTTGTCCAAACGAAGACAGCTCGCTGTCAAGCTGGGGGAACGGCTTGAGGGTGAGCTGAGCGATTCGGAGCGCGATGTCGCTTGGGGGATCGCACGGCAACTGATCGAGGATACCTCCCAGGCCGTTCGCGAAGAACTCGCGATCAGCCTCTGCAACCGGCCCGACCTGCCAAAGGAACTGGGGTACATGCTGGCGCGTGATGCCGAGCGTGTTTCCGCGGCATTTCTTGCCAAGACCCCGGTCTTCAAAGACGAGGAACTCTGCGAGATCGTGCGCGTGGTTTCGAACAAGGTCCGAAAGGCCATCGCCGGCCGCCCGGCGCTCGAGACCGCGCTTGCCGACCTTCTCGCACAGGTCGGCGATGCGGGCGTTGCGGATATTCTGATTAGCAATAAAGGCGCTCAGATCGGAATCTCGGGATACCGGGCTGTGATCGACCGTTTCGGGCACGAGCCCAGCTTGCTGGAGAAAATGGCAATGCGGTCGCAGTTGCCTGCGCGCCTAGTGTCCGAGCTGGTGGGCTATGTCTCGGACGCAACGCGGATCTTTCTGGAGGAAACTTACGAGGTTCCCAAAGACGTTGCCGAACGCATCACCGAGGAGACCGAATCGGCCGTTCTGCTGCGTCTGGTGGATCTGCAGAAAAACGATGAAGCAGAAGCGCTTTTACGGGTCATATACAATAAGGGGCTCTTGAATCGGACGCTTTGCCTTTTGATTGCGCGCCGCGGTAACCTTTTTGCCTTCGCGACGGCCGTATCGCTCCTGACCGACATTCCCGCGAAGAACATCGAACTGGTTCTGCGTCAGGGCGCAGCAAACGCCATCGAGCAGGTGTGCCAGCGCGCCAAACTGCCCGAGTTCGCGAAGAAAGAAATCGTCGAGCGTATCCTATCCTCCCGCAAGAGCGGATCCGGTGGCGCCGCGGCTCGGGGCGCCGTCGCCTGATAGCTTGAGCGCACTCTTTCGGCACATCTGCCAAGCAGATCTGAATTTGAGCCGACCGGACGACTACTTGTTCCCGATATTCTGATGCCGCCGGACACGCTGCACCAGCTTGTTGTACTCGGCCTCCTCGCACTGGACGAAAGCCTGACTTCCCGGCGTCAAACCGCGCTCGTCTCGGCATACGCGCTCTGACGTGGTTTCACAGGCCGCGAGCGGCAGTGCCATAAGGGTGATGACCAGAAAAGAACGCATTTTATCTCCGTTCCTGAATTTCATTCCGTATTACGCGCGGCACTCAAGATTCGACCGACAGAGTTTCAAATGTGATCAGCGCCCTATCGGCTCACCAATGAGATATGGGGTCTTTTGCCGATGGAAAAAGTCGTCGAGATAGAAGCTTACCTCTTTGCGTCCGGGCGATCCTACGGCAGGCTTGCGCCTCGCCAATGAGGACAACTTCATGACGATCACAGTACGATCCGCACAGCAGACGGATCTCGATACACTTCTCGCACTCTACCGCCAACTCAACCCAGCGGACCCAATACCTGATCGCGATGCCGCCGCCGCGACACTTGAAAGCCTGCTCGCAAGTCCGATGACGCAGGTCCTGCTCGCGGTTGACGCAACGCAGATCCTGGGCGGTTGCACCCTGGTAATCGTGCCCAATCTCACGCGCAGGCTTGCGTCCTATGCCGTGATCGAAAATGTCGTCACCGACCAAAAGAGCCGCAGGCGCGGAGTTGGAAAGATCGTGATGTCCTACGCCATCGAGGAAGCCTGGAAAGCCGGTTGCTACAAAGTGATGCTCATGACCGGCACGCAGCGCGAAGGTACGATCGCCTTTTATGAATCCATCGGTTTCCGGAGCGACAGCAAAACAGCCATGGAGTTACGCCGCTCCGGCTAAACCGATCGGCTTTTCCCGGCCAGCGGGAGCCGCCCGCGCGTTAAATCAGAAGAACCTTGTTACCTGCGAAGGGGTGAATGTGCTAAGCGCGGGCGCCCTGTTTCAGCCATTGCACCACCTGCCGGCTGACTTGATCTTCTCTGCTTTCCCTCGACACAAGCGCACAGAGCGGCTTGTCGCTGGGCAGGGAAAAATTGAAGGCCTGAACCAGCCGCCCGCGCGCCAGAGCGGTCTCGACCAGCGGTTCATGGCCGATCAGCAGGCCCGCGCCGTCGATGGCCGCCTGGACGGCCAGACTGTAGAGCGAGAAGACCGGCCCGCTGCCGCCGTCGCTGGTATGACGGTGCCGGCCGCTGTGCGCCCGCGCCGCGCGCAGCCAGTCGGGCCAGTCATCGCGCCAGGTCTCGTCGTGCAGCAGAACGTCATGAGAGGGCTCGGCCCTGCGTTTGAGCTTCTCGGCGAGATCCGGCGTGCAGACGGGAAAAAGCCGGTCCTCCGCCAGTACGCTGCATTCCACGCCCTCCGGCACTTCATTCAGAAAAAACAGCGCCAGATCGAAGGATTCGCGTTGCAGGTTCGGCGGGCGTTCCAGCGCGGTGACTGAAATCAGAAGCTCCGGGAAAGCCGCCCGCAAGGCCGGCAGGCGTGGCGACAACCAGAGTTGCGCCACGGAAGGCAAGGCAGCGATCCGGATCGAGCCCGGCATACCGGCACGGCGCAGTTCCTGGGCCGAAGCCCCCAAGGCGTCAAAAGCCGCCGTCAAAGACGGCAAAACCGCACGTCCCGGCTCGCTCAGCCGGACGCCTTGTGCCCTGCGTTCGAAGAGCCGGCAGCCCGCCCAGTCTTCCAGGAGCTTGATCTGCTGGGCGATGGCGCCAGGCGTGACGGCAAGTTCTTCACCGGCCAGCACAAAGCTCTCATGCCGGGCCGCCGCCTCGAAAGCACGCAGGGCCCGCAAGGGCATGGCTTTGGGTCTTGGAGGATCAACAGCCATACAAATACTTAAGATAGACTCATTTTTTCTATGCCTTGGTTCGACGATAACTGGTTTGCCAGCGCGCCGCCAGAAGTGGATTCTGTTGTAGATCATGCCCCGGGACGGAAGGCGTAATCCACTGCCCCCTCAGGCTCCACGTGAATGCGGGAATAAATCTATGCCGAAGCTAAAGTTGCGAAATTGGGTTCCCGCAGATGCCGAAAACTACATCCAGTCCATCGCGGCGGACACCGAGCAAGCGGCCTCGGAGGCGGTCGCGCAGCGGATCGATGCGCTGATTGAAGAAAACCGCAGGATCCATGAAGAAGACTGCGTCAATCTCAATCCGGCCACCAATGTCATGAACCCGAAGGCCGAAGCCGTCCTGGCGCAGGGCCTCGGGTCCAGGCCTTCCCTCGGCTATCCCGGCGACAAGTATGAGATGGGCCTGGAAGCGATTGAGAAGATCGAGGTGATTGCGGCGGAACTGGCAGCTGAGATCTTCAACGCGCGCTACGCCGAAATCCGGGTCGCATCGGGCGCACTTTCCAATCTCTACGCCTTTATGGCGACGGCGCAGCCGGGCGATGCGATCATCGTACCGCCGGGCGAGATCGGCGGTCACGTCACCCATCACGCGGCCGGCGCAGCGGGCTTTTACGGCGTCGAAATTCATACGGCACCGGTCGATGCAACGGGCTACAGCGTCGATGTGGATGGCCTGCGCAGATTGGCACATGAGATCAAACCCAAACTGATCACGCTGGGCGGCAGTTTGAATCTCGCGCCCCACCCGGTTGCCGAGGTCCGTGCGATTGCCGACCAGGTCGGCGCCACCCTGCTGTTCGACGCGGCACACCTCTGCGGCATGATCGCAGGCCGCGCCTGGAAAAACCCGCTCGATCAGGGTGCACACCTCATGACCATGAGCACCTATAAATCCCTTGGCGGTCCCGCAGGCGGGCTGATCGTCACCAACGACGCCGGATTGGCCGAGCGCCTGGACTCCATCGCCTTCCCCGGCTTGACCGCCAACTTCGACGCGGCCAAGTCGGCGGCGCTCGCGATCAGCCTGCTGGACTGGCGGGACCATGGTGCCGCCTACGCCAACGCCATGGTCGAGACCGCCGCCGCTCTGGCCGAGGCACTCAAGAAAGAAGGCCTGCCGCTCTTCTCGACCGCGCAGGGCGTGACCGCATCTCATCAGTTTGCCCTGAAAGCAGCCGGTTACGGCGGAGGTCAGGCGGCGGCCAAACGGCTGCGCCGGGCCAATATCCTGACCTGCGGCATCGGCCTGCCAATCGAAACGGTTACGGATGACATGAATGGCCTGCGCATCGGTACGCCGGAAATCGTGCGTTGGGGGATGACCGCAAAAGACATGCCCGAACTGGCGGGACTGATCGCGCGCGGGCTGTCAGAGGAAGATCCGGCCCGGGTCGCGGCCGATGTCACCGCGTTCCGCAGCCGCTTCACCGATCTGCACTTTATCCGAAACTAGAGCGCGTCATCTTTTAACGGAAACACTTTGTGTTTTCGCTAAAAGATGTGAACCCGCTCTACATCATATAGTTAGAGCAGATTCACCGGTACGACGGATCGCCGAAGGCGATTCCATCTAAACCGGATCTGCTCTAGAAGGATCTATGCGTCCCGCGCCCAGGCGGCGACGGCTTCCAGAAAACGCCGCAGGACGGGCCGCACACCGGTCGCCAGGTCCTCGCGGAAGCCAAAGGGCGGGTCCTCGTTCATGTAAGTCGCCCAGGACTGCTCAAGCTGAATGGCGTGTATGTTGTTCGCCGGATCGCCGTAGTGGCGTGTGATGTAGCCGCCCTTGAAACGTCCGTCGATGACGAAGCTGTAATCTGCCGTCACCTTGGCAATCTCACCAAGCCGGTTCAGCAGTTCAGGCGCCGCCGTTACGCCCCCGCCACTGCCCAGATTGAGATCGGTCAGGCGCCCGTCGAAAAAGCGCGGCACTTCGCTGCGGATCGAATGCGCATCCCAGAGAACCGCGACGCCGTGCTTCTCCCGGATAGCCGCGAGTTCGCCGGCAATCTTGTCATGGTAAGGCTGCCAGACCTTCGCTCTGCGCGCCTCGATCTCCGCTTCGTCGGGCTGCTCGCCCGTCCGGTAGAGCGGCGCTTCTGAGAAGCTGGTGGTCGGGCAAAGCTCGGTATTGTTGGCCCCGGGATAGAGCGGCTGACCACTGGGATCGCGGTTCAGGTCGATCACATAGCGCGAATGGGTCGCGCGAATCGCCCCGATGCCGAGGTCCTCCAGAAAATCGTAAAGCTGGGGCAGATGCCAATCGGTGTCCGGTACGTCCAACGCAGCGGGAGTCATGCGCGCCTGCTGTTTGGGCGGAATGAACACGCCACTGTGCGGCATCGACAAGAGAACCGGTGCGGTCCCGGATTTAAAGACGAACGGCTCCATTGAACTTCCGGTTTGTAACTCGCTCCCATAGCAAGCCATGCTGGCCAGAGGGCGCAAGCTTGTCTATACAAGCCTGATTGTCGCTCTTAGGACCTTGGGATAACGTTAAGATGAAATCCGCCTGCCCTGCAACCTGTGTGAACGTCTTGCAGAGATCGGACTGGACCGCATGACCCTTCCTCAAGGCGAAAACAACGCACCTGCCTATCAGCAGGTCAAAGACCATATCCTGGATCGTGTGCTGAAGGGTGATTGGCCCGAAGGCGCCCGCGTTCCCTCGGAAAATGAGCTAACCCGGTCGCTCGGCTTCTCGCGCATGACCGTCAACCGGGCGCTGCGCGAACTCACCGCCGAGGGCTGGCTCACCCGCACCCAGGGGGCCGGAACCTTTGTCGCCAAGAGCCGCCCGCAATCCGCCGTGCTGGAGATCCGTAACATCGCGGATGAGATTCGCGAGCGCGGTCACGAATACTCATCCCAGATCTATCAGCTGCGCGTGGAAACCGCGGGCAGCGTCGAGGCCGGTCTGCTGGGACTGGAAGAAGGCACGGAGATTTTTCACTCACTGATCCTTCATTTCGAGAACGGCCAGCCGGTGCAGCTGGAAGACCGTTTCGTCAACCCGGCAGCGGCCCCCGACTATCTGAGCCAGAACTTCAGAAGCATCACGCCCTACGAATACCTGATGAAAGCCGCTCCCCTGAGTGAGGCGGAACATGTGATTCAGGCGATCCAGCCGGACCCGGAAACCGCGCGCCTGCTCTCGATCAGCCCACAATCCCCCTGCCTGCTGCTCAAGCGCCGGACCTGGTCAGGGGATAAGTCCGTCACCTATGCCCGGCTTGTCCACCCGGGCGACCGCTTCCAGCTCTGGGGCCGCTTCAGCAGCTGACACCGGTGCAACGCAGATAGTCAATCATGGCATCTTCAGAGCTTTGCCCCCAACCCCGCCTTAATCCCTCAAAATAACGACGTAATCCAACCCCGGAATTGCCGCGAAGCCGCGGCCTATTTCCGTCCACGATACCTTGATGGTGAAGTCTTCTCTCATCCTCGAGGCGAGCCGGTACAGCGGGGGTGGAAGAAATATGCTGATCAAATCTTTGAGCTCGGGGCTGCCGGTCGAACACTCCCTTCGCGGCAAGATCGGGATGGCTTTGGCGTTGACCGCGGCAAGTGACATTCTGCTGTATGACCGTCAGATCGGCTGGGGCCTCGCCCTGCTGGCATGGCTCATCCTCGCCGTTCTCACCGCCTGCAATCCACCGGATTTACGCTCCAGGCAAAGCCAGGTGCTTTTCATAACGGCGATATTTATCACCCTTGCCCTGGTGGAATCTCCCGGAGTCATTCCAAGCCTGTTACTGGCTCTCTGCGCCCTCGCCTTCACCCTGCGGCGCAACGCGTTCTGGCCGGACTCCACAGAAGATTGGGTCCGGCTTGCCATCGCTTTTGGCCTCCGGCTGCCGGGCCGCTTTATTATCGATGCATTGCGGCTTCGCAGAGTTGTACGACGACGGCCAAGACCGCCTCTCTACCGGTCACTCCTGCGCGACTGGGCGTTGCCGCTTGGTCTGGGCGTGATTTTTACCGCGCTTCTGGTTCAGGCCAATCCGGTGATCGACTCCTGGCGCCCGGCGCTCGATTGGGACCGGATTGCCGCTTTTTTCCGTCCGCAGCGGGTGTTCTTCTGGCTGATGGGCTTTATGGCGATCTGGGCGTTCTTGCGTCCCTGTCACCTCAGACGTCCATTGGCCAGGCGGCCTGTCCCGCCAGCGCTCCAGAGAGGGGTCGATGGTCTTTTTTCCGCGCGGGCAGTGCTGCGTGCCCTGATCCTTTTCAATCTGATTTTTCTGGCCCAAACCGCCACCGATCTGATCTACCTCTGGTCCGCCGAGACCTTGCCAGAAGGCCTGAGCTATGCAGGCTACGCCCATCGGGGCGCATATCCCCTGATCGCAACGGCTTTGCTGGCCGGCGCTTTCACCTTGATCGCTTTTCGTGATAGTGCGCCGGCAGCGTTGTCACGGCCGGTCCGGCTGCTGGTATTCCTCTGGATCGGCCAGAACCTTTTCCTCACCGTCAACGCAATCTGGCGCACCCTCAACTATGTCGAAGTCTATGGCTTGACCTATCTGCGCATCGCCGCGCTGATCTGGATGGGTCTAGTGGCCTGCGGACTGATTTTCATCATCTGTAAAATTTCGCTTGGCAAGTCCCTGCGTTGGCTCACCGATATCAACGCCGTGAATCTGATCGCAGTCCTTTGCATCTGCAGCTTCGTTGATTTCGGAGGCATTGTGGCGGGCTATAACGTCAGGAACAGCGCTGAGCTCGGCGGCGCGGGCCAACCATTGGACTTTACCTATCTCGAAGAAATCGGCCCCGATGCGATACCGGCTTTGCAGCTTTACATCCGGGAGGCCCCTCTCAAAGCGCGCGAGCGGCGTCTCGCGTTTCATCTTCTTGGCAACTTGGAGCGTGAGTTGCGACAAACCACTGAAGACTGGCGCGGCTGGAGCTTTCGGCGTCAACGCCTGCTGAATGTTTTGGACAACACGGCCGTTGGGTTTCGGGCCGCGCCGCCACGGGTCGGATAACAGGCCCAGAGACCGACGGCTGGAGACCGGAGAGTCGAGTCCACGCGTCGGGTCCCATCCCCGGCGGCGTTTCACGCTGTCTTAACCTTTATTTACCATTCCGGGCTTATGTTCAGATCGCGAAATAGATCTCGAAAACTGGTAACGGCTCCACTAAGAATGATACCCGCGTGTTTCGATCTTCAACGAATCCTAAACCTTCGGGGGGAGTGACGGGATGGAATTGGGAACGCTATTGTTGATCATCGTCGTGCCCGGCGTGATCCTCTATGTCTGGTATGCAAAACTCATCAGCCGCCGAAACGCGGCGCGGGAAGCCCTCTCGTCGATCGATGTCCAACTCAAAAAGCGGCACGATCTGCTCCCCAACATCCTGAAGCTTGCCGGGCGTTTCATGACTCATGAGAAAGACCTGCTGGAAGGTCTTACGGCCTTGCGCGCGCGCGTCGATGCCGGTTACGACCCGAGCGACCCCGCAGCCGTCCAAGCCCATCTGACCGCCGGCCAGGAGCTGCAAAGCGGCATGGCCCGTTTCTTTGCGGTCGCCGAAAACTATCCTGAGCTTCGTTCTGCGGAAACCATCTCAAAAGCTCAGGACACCTTCACAGAAGCCGAGGCGCATATTTCGGCCGCACGGCGATTTTACAACGCCGCCGTTACCGATTTGAACAACGCTGTCGAGATTTTTCCCGGCAGCATGATTGCGGGCTGGGCGAAGGTAAAGCCCATGCCCTTCTGGGAGATGGAAGACAGCAGCCACCGCGCAGCTGTGAATGTCGACGACTATCTGAAGTGATCGGGGAAGACCATGGACTTGCCTTCGCCGACACATACGCGCTCGCTGCTGGATCGATTCGAAGCGGTTTTCGACGAAGAGATCGCCCCGCGTTTGCAGGCCCGCGATCACGAGCGTGTCGCCCTGGCCCGCAAAAAGGTCCGCAACTGGATCTTGATTCTTGCGGCAAGCGGCGCTGCCGCCCTCGTTATGTTTTTCCTTACCCGCGACGTTGACTCGGTCTTCATGGCCCTGCCAGTCGGCGCAGGCGCGTATTGGCTGCTGATTGGCAGGCCGACCAAACGCCTGACCGACAGCATAAAACAGGAGATCTTTATTCCGCTTTGCGACGCCCTGGGGTTTACCTATCACCTGCGTCCGGACGGGTCGAACGCCCGCTATTTCACTGAACTCCGATTGGTCGGCGGCTTTAACCGCAGCCGGTTCGAAGACGAAGTCTCAGGCCGCTATGACGATCTCGATTTTTCACTTGTCGATGCGCACCTCAAGGACGTCGATAAAGACAATTCCCGCACGGTCTTTCATGGCTTGCTGGCGGCCTTCGAGATGACCAAGAGCTTTCGGGGACGCACGCTGGTGCTGCGGGACGGCGGCATGCTGGGTAATTTTCTCGGCGGCATCGGCAACAAGCTGGAACGCGTGCGATTGGAAGATCCCAGGTTCGAGCGGGCCTATGAAGTCTATTCAAGCGATCAGGTCGAGGCGCGCTATCTGCTGACCCCGGCCTTCATGGACCGTCTTTTGGAACTGGAGCGGCAACTGGAGTCGAAAGTCCGCCTTGCTTTTGACCGTAACTCGCTGCTTATGTCCATCGAACTGAACCGCGATGCCTTTAATATCGGCAAACTGGAGACGCCCCTGTCGGACAAAAGGCGGCTGCTGGGAATCGTCAAAGACCTGACCATGATCTTCGATGTGGTCGAAACCCTCCGCCTCAATGCAGAGACAAAGCTTTGAACGATAAGGCCGCTCTTTCCGACCAACCCGCAACAGCGCATTCCGGCGTCCCGCTGGCCACGAAAGCCGCCGCGACCATCTACAACGAGGGCATCGCGCCGCGCCTCATTGAGTTGGTCAAGAAGCATCAGGCCCGCAAGCGCAGCGATCAGTTGACCTGGATCGCGTCTCTTGCGATTGCCCTGGTGGTCGGCAGCCTGGCCTATCTGGCAATCGGGACGGCGAACGGCGTGCTTCTGGGCGCGCTGGCCGGTGGCGGCGCTCAATGGGCGCTGAGCAAACGGCCGCGGCCGGACATGACCCTGGCCATGCGCCAGGAGATTTATAAACCCCTTTGCGATGCCGCCGGTATTTCCTACGCACTTGCCCCGATGCAATCGAAAGCCAAAAACTTTGCCAGCTTCGGTCTGGTGGGCGGCTTCAGCACGTCCCGCTACGAAAACCAGTTAGCGGGGTCCTACAAGGACATCGTCTTTCTGCAGACCGATGCGCTGCTCAAGGAAAATGCCGAAGGACATTCATCGGTGGTCTTCAACGGCCTGCTTTCGGTGTTCGAGCTCTCGAGGCGTTTCAGAGGACAAACGCTCATTCTGAAAAACGACAGGCATCTGCAAAAGGTTGCGGGGGGCTTTCAAACGCCGCCCGAGCGGGTCGAGCTTGGCGATTGGACCTTCGAGCAGAGCTTCGAGATCTATGCGACCGATGAAGATGAAGCCCGGTCCATCGTCACGCCGGTCCTGCGCGGCCAGCTGCTGGCTTTGGAACAGAGGCTGGGGTTCGATATCCAATTCGCCTTTACCGGTTCAACCATGCTGATGTCGCTCGATCTTACGGAAAACGCTTCCGAAGTCACGGACCCCACCTGGCCCGCCGACGACCCCCGCCGCCTCGAGGCGGCGCTGATCCGTTTCTGGGCCATATTCGAAACCCTTGACGTGCTTAAGCTGGACAGCAGCAAAAGCAAAGCACCCTTTCAGATATGATCGCCTGCGCTCGGGAACAGAGGCCGCGGGCGGCTTCCATGTGACACACGATGTCATAGGGTCTGTTGAGGTTCAGGATATCGTCGTGGCGGATCATATGTTTTCAGCGGTTAGGAGCGAGTGACGCGGTGTGGCGGGCCCCACACAAGACGCTCGCGACGCAAGGGCTGAAAATATTTGATCCGTCCTGAAAGGATTGGCCAGAGCTAAATCAAGCTCGCGTCGCTCGTCGTTGAATATGCCCAACATGTTCTGCCTTCTCGCTCCTAATCTTGACTTAGCTCTGGCCAACCCCGGCGGTATCCTGAACCTCAACAGACCCTAAACCAGGAGACAGCATGACCGAGATCCTCGCCGCAATGATCGAATTCGAGAACGTCGCAGACTTCGGAGGCACCGACAGCAGCAATTACGACCAGTTCGACGATGCACTCTCACGAGCCGACGCCATGATGAGCAAGTATAGCAACGGCAAGGAACTTAAGATGTTCGTCGCGCCTGAATACTATTTTTCCGGTCACAGCATCACCGAAAAAGGCGGAACCGCGATTACGTCCCTCTCCCGCAGCGAGAAACACAGCCTCTACGACAAGATCGAGCAGTCCTCGAAAAGCTACCCGAACATGCTGATCATTCCCGGCTCGATCGCCTACTCGAAAGCGCGCGGGCTTTCCAAGCGCAAGTACTACAACGTCTGCCCGATCGCGGCCAACGGGCGGATCATTCACAAGTACTACAAGCAGACCAACGACACCTATCAGTCCACCGGCGATTACAAATCCAAGGACTACGGAGCGACTTTTGCCCATGCCAACTTGGATTTCGGTATCGATATCTGCCTGGATCATGGTCACAAGATGCTCAAATCAAGCCTGGGCAACGCCACGGTCGACGTCCACATCCTGATCGCCGACGGCGCCGCGCCCTCTCCCATGTCTATTGCCGCCTCGACCGACGGCGGCGCGATGGTCTTTTGCAACATGGCGGGACGGGGAAAAAATGGGGTGCTAAGCGTCGTCGCGAATAAGTTCGGCAACCCAAACACCGCAGGCAGAAACATGGTTGCAGAGCTCTCGCAACCCCTGACCGGCGGTATGCAGGTCGCGCTTTACAGAGGCAGCGTCAACTGAACAGGCCGGTCTCCCGTGAGGCTTCCGCGTAAGGCATGAGACGCCCGGGCAGGTCTGTTGTTTGGAAACGCCAGTCTTCGCAGCCCACAGCTATGCCCATGATAGAAAAAGCTTTCACCAGCTCCCCAAGCGGGTCGCTGAAGACAGCTCCTGCCCTCTTCAGCGGCATTTGACTCTCGAAAATTCCCTTGCCTATACTTGTATATACAAGTGAGAGAATGAAACGCGCCCGAAGCGAAGCGGAACACCACAGGGCAGCGAACCAGAACAACACGAGGCAGCGACACAGGGCTGCAGCGATCCAACAGGGGAACAGGACCAGACATGCAGGAAAACTTCATCAAGGCCACGGCCTTTGCCGCCCTCCTGAGCGCCTCGGCGGCAGTCGGATTGACCGGCGCGGCCCAGGCCGACAGCATCAAGATCGGGATCAATGTGCCGCAGACCGGCTTTGCCGCCGCGGACGGAACATCGGCGCTGATCGGCGCGCAATTGGCCGCGGAACAGGCCAACGCAAATGGCGGCGTCAACGGCAAGAACGTCGAACTGGTGGTCTACGACGATCAGGCCTCGCCCAAGTCCGCCGTACCGATCGCCACCAAGCTGGTCGAGCAGGACGAGGTCAAGATCGCGATCTCGGGCAGCTATTCCGGCGCAACCCGGGCCGCTGCCGGTGTCTTCCAGGAGGCGGGCGTGCCTTACATCTCCGCCTTTGCCGTGCATCCGGAGATCACCCGCTCGGGCGACTACGTCTTCCGCACCTCCTTTGTTGGCGAAGTCCAGGGCCGTGCGGGTGCTAAGCTGATCGGCGAGAGCCTTGGCAAAAAGAAAGTCACCCTGATCACCCTGAAGAACGACTTCGGTCAGTCCCTGGCCAACGGCTTCAAGGAAGCCGCGGAGCAATTCGGCATCGAGATCATCAGCGAATACGAATACTCGATCAAAGACCGACAGTTCGGACCGATCGTGGCAAAGGTCAAGTCCGATGCTCCGGACGCGATCTATGCATCGGGCTACTTCTTCACCGCCGGTCCCCTGGTCTCACAGCTGCGCTCCGGCGGGATTGACGTGCCGGTGATCGGACAGGAAGGCTACGATTCCCAGAAGTTCATTGAGATCGCCGGCGGCGCTTCGGAAGGCGTGATCATCACGACCTCGCTGGATCGGGATTCGGACTCGCCCGAAGCCAAGGATTTCATCGCCGCCTTCGAGGAAAAGGCCGGATACAAGGCCGACATGGTCGCGGCTTCCGGCCACACCGCCATGAAGGTCGCGATCGCCGCGTTGCGCGAGGCGGGCAGTGAAGATCCCAAAGCGATCCGGGACGCCATCGCCGGTCTGACGCTTGAAGCTTCGACCGGCACGATCTCCTTCAATGGCCTGGGCGAAGTCCGCAAGGACGTGCAGGTGCAGGTGGTCAAGGACGGCAACTGGCACCGCCATTCGATCATCAGCGATCCGGACCTGCTGGCCCCGCCCGAAAAGTAGTTCCAGTCCAAGGCCGTTCCCGCCCGCGCAGCCATGAATGCGGCGCGCGGGTGGAGCGGCCTTTTCTTTTTCCTTTTTCCGTCTCCCCCGCAAGGCTCGCTCCATGCTCGCTTTCGAACTCCTGCTGCAAGGCCTGGTTCAGGGCAGTATCTATGCCCTGATCGCGGTCGGCCTGACCCTGGTCTACGGCCTGCTGCGGATCCTCCACGTGGCCCACGCCGGGCTCTTTACCCTGGGTGGATACATCGGCGTGATCGTGACCAATGCAACGGGCAGCCTGCTGCTGGCGCTGTTGGTGGCCATGCCGGCGATGGGGCTGCTCGGAATCGGAATCTACCGGACCTGTTACCAGCCGCTGCTGAGCCGGCCGCCTTACGTTGCCCTGATCGCCTCGATCGGCCTCTTCATCATGATGGAAGAACTCTTCCGCCTGATCTTCGGACCTTACGGGCTCTCCTTTACCGCGCCGCCTCTGCAGGACACTGTCGCGGTCTTTGGCGTCAATCTGAAAGAGGCCGAACTGGCGACCATGATCGGCGCGGTGGTTCTGATCGGAGGTCTCGCCCTGCTCACCCTGCGCACGCGGATCGGCACCGCGTCCCGCGCGACGGTAACCGACCCGAAGATGGCCGAAGCCTTCGGGGTCAACATCGGGCGCATCCGCGATATCAACTTCTTCGTCGGCTCCGCCCTCGCCGCCGCCGCAGGGGTCATGGTCGCCCTGCTGAACAATCTGGTGGAGCCGACCATGGGCAGCGTGCCCAGCTACAAGGCGCTGGCGATTATCGTCCTGGGCGGCCTCGGTGATCTGCGCGGCACCCTGATCGCCGCCCTGGCGCTGGGGGTCATCGAAGCCTACGGCACGATCTATCTGGGCAATCTGCTCGACCGGGACGCCATTGCCTTCGCATTTCTGATCGCCGTCCTGATGCTCCGACCTCAGGGTCTATTTGGGAGAGCGTGAGTAATGGCATACGAAATCACGCTTCTGACCGCCATGGGCATCGCTGTGATCTTTGCCCTCAGCCTGAACCTCATCACCGGCTTCTGCGGGCAAATCAGCCTGGGGCACGCGGCCTTTTACGGCATCGGCGCCTACTGCGCGGCCATGATCACCAAGAGCGGCCTGCCCTTCCCGCTCGCCCTGGCCGCCGGGTTCCTGTTGGCGGGCATGATCGGCGTGGTGGTCGGTCTGGCGTCGCTTCGGGTGCGGCACGATTTCCTGGCCATCACCACCATGGGCGTCGGATTTCTCTTTCTGGGTATCGTCCGGCAGCAGGATTTTCTGGGCGGCGAGATGGGCCTTTCCGGCATCCCGAGCAGCGGCCTCTCCAAGCCCGCCTTCATGGCGTTGGTTCTGATCATCGCCGCCGCCGTGACCGCCTTCAGTCTCTACCTCAAGCGCTCCTGGATGGGCTATGTCTTCGACTCCGTTGCCGACGATGAGGATACGGCGCGGATGCTGGGCATCGACGTGGCGCGCTACAAACTCGCCGCCTTCGCCATGGGCACGGCGCTGGCCGGTCTGGCGGGCGGCCTCTACGCCCACAACATCCGCTTCATCGATCCGGACAGCTTCGGTTTCGTGGAATCCATCACGGTGTTGGCCATGGTGGTGGTTGGCGGCATCGGCTCGGTCTGGGGCGTGATCCTGGCCGCGGCGGTGCTCTCGGTCCTGCCGCTCTGGCTGCAGTTCATCTCGGACTACAAACTGCTGCTCTACGGCGCGCTGCTCTTCACGGTCATGCGTTTCAGCCCGAACGGCATGGCTGGGATGGTTGCGGCCTTGAAGGGGCGAAGTAAAAGCACGGCTCCGGGAGGCAAGGCATGACGGCGCTGCTGTCGGTGAAAGGCGTCACGGTGCGCTTCGGCGGTGTAACCGCCCTGGAAGACGCCGGTTTCGATCTGCAGCCGGGCGGACTGCTCGGCCTGCTCGGTCCCAACGGCGCGGGCAAGACCACCATGATGCGCAGCATCACCGGCGTGGTCGCACCGCAGGCCGGCGAAGTCACGCTCGAAGGCCGTGTCATCACAAAACTGCCAACCCATCAACGGGTGCGTTTGGGTCTTGGCCTCTCCCAGCAGATCGTGCGGCCCTTCCGCAGTATGTCGGTCATCGACAACGTGACCCTCGCCGCGGGACACGCAAAAACCCTCTCTCCGCTGGCCGCCCTCGGTCACCGGCACCGGGACGCGGAACGCGAACGTGCCCGTGAACTCCTACAGAGAGTTGGCATCGACGAGATGGCAGACTCCGAACCCTCCTCTCTGCCCCTGGGTATGTTGAAACGACTGGAGGTCGCCCGCGCCCTGGCGCTGGATCCAAAGCTGCTGCTGCTCGACGAGCCGTTGGCGGGCCTCAATCATATGGAGGCGGGACGCCTGGCCGACACCATCGTCGCCCTGAACCAGGACGGCCTCTCCATCATCCTGATCGAGCATAACCTGAGCGAAGTCCTGCGCATCTGCCAGCGCCTGGTGGTCCTGGACAACGGCCGCAATCTCGCCGCCGGCGATCCGCGAACCGTGATGGACGACCCGGCGGTGCAGGCGGCCTATCTGGGCTCGGTTGCCGAGCGCGAGGAGGCCGTTCATGCTTAAGCTGGAAAACCTGAAATGCGGCTATGGCGCCTTTACCGCCGTGCACGGCCTCAGTCTCGAGATTCCCCAGGGTCAGATCTTCGCGCTGGTTGGGGCCAACGGCGCGGGCAAGACCTCGACCATCATGACGATCGCGGGGCAGGTCGAGCTACAGGGCGGCAGCATTTCCTTCGACGGCAGGGATATCTCGAAACTGCCCGCGCGCGAGCGTGTCGGCGCCGGGATTGCGCTGGCGCCGGAGGGCCGCCGTCTCTTCGCGGATATGTCGGTGGAGGAGAATCTCACCATGGGCGGCTACTCCCGCCCGCGCAGCGCGGAAGCCGAGGCCAAAGCCATGGTGCTGGAAACCTTCCCGCGCCTGAAGGAGCGCATCACCCAGCGCGCCGGTTCCCTCTCCGGCGGCGAGCAGCAGATGCTGGCCATCGGGCGGGCCCTGATGGCGGCTCCGAAGTTCCTGATGATCGACGAGGTCTCGCTGGGCCTGATGCCCAAAATCGTTGACGTCTGCTACGACGCCATCGAAAAGCTCAAGGCGCGCGGCATCACCATCCTGCTGGTCGAACAGAACACCCAGCGCGCGCTGGCCGTGGCCGATCAGGTATGCGTGCTGGAATCGGGACGCAGCGTCTGGATGGGTTCCGCAGAAGAAGCACGCGAGGACCCAAAGCTGATCGAGGCTTATCTCGGCCTGGCGAGCTAGGGTCTGTTGAGCTTCAGGAAACCGTCTGGGGCGATCTGGCTTCCCGGCGGCTCCGCTCCGACATCCTGCCCCGGTCCCATGCCCCGCCCCCGCGCCCCGGTCCCGCGCCGCGGTCCCGCGCCCCGGTCCCGTGCCCCAATTTTGATATTTGCGTGATTCACCGGCAGCTTCAGAATGCCGGGCCGCCGCTGCGGCAGGATCGAGCCTGATCATTGGCCCCGTTCGTTGACCGCGATCAATTGGAAAACCTCAAGGACATGAAGAATGGCTGCGAACGACAGATTTTTTGAGCCGCCGCTGGCGACACAGACGCTTTTGACGGTGCGCGGCTTTGACGACCACGGAGGGCGCAGCGGCGGTATTGTCGCCCCGCAGATCGTCGAGGTTCCCGCAAACACGGTGTTGTTCCGTCTCTACCACGATTCCCGAAGGCGCTTCGGTGAATGGTGGTTCACCCCCTATGAAATGAAGCAGGTCCTTGACTACATCGGAATAAAAGGCGCCGTCACCATGGAGCGCGCAGAAGGCAAAAGCTATCTGCATAAGATGCTGGCCGTGCGGCATGACTGGAGCAACAATTCGCCGCGCCATCTCGATCAGTTCGTCTCGATCCGGCTCAACGCGCCACTGAAGGCCTATCACGGCGAAGCCGACCACGCACCCGACAGCGGTTACAACGACATGCAGAAGGCGCACCGCTTTATCGACAGACACGGCGTGCAGCGCTACATGCGCCAGATCTATTTCCCCAAATTCTGGCAGTTTCAGGCCGCCTTCACCTATATGAGCCACTACCCGACAGACACGGTTCTCAATGGCGCGGTCGAACGCCATCGCAGAGGTCCCCTGCCGTTTGAATCATAGCATCGCGGCAATTCGCACAGGCCCGGAGACTCCGTCTCGACAGCCGGAAGAAAGTTGTATATACAACTTTGGAACCTGACATCGGAGAGAGCCTCATGACGGCATCCAACAACAGTGAGCGCCCGGATAACCAACGTCTGGACAACGAACGCAAAATCCGTGCGCCGCGTGGCCCTGAACTCAATGCCAAGAGCTGGCTGACCGAAGCGCCGCTGCGCATGCTGATGAACAACCTGGATGCCGAGGTCGCGGAGCGCCCGAACGAGCTAGTGGTCTACGGCGGGATCGGCCGCGCGGCGCGGGACTGGAAGAGCTTCGACGTCATCACACGCAGTCTGAAGGAGTTGAACGACGACGAGACCCTGCTGGTTCAGTCGGGCAAGCCGGTCGGGGTGTTCAAAACCCACGCCGATGCCCCGCGCGTTCTGATCGCCAACTCGAACCTGGTGCCGCACTGGGCGAACTGGGATCATTTCCACAAGCTCGATAAAGTCGGCCTGATGATGTACGGCCAGATGACCGCGGGCTCCTGGATCTACATCGGCAGCCAGGGCATCGTGCAGGGCACGTACGAAACCTTCGTCGAGGTCGGGCGCCAGCACTATGGCGGCGATCTGACCGGCAAGTGGATCCTGACCGGTGGCCTGGGCGGTATGGGCGGTGCGCAGCCCCTCGCGGCCACCATGGCCGGCGCCTGCATGCTCGCGGTCGAGTGCCAGCCCAGCCGGATCGAGATGCGCCTGGAAACCGGCTATCTGGATCACACGACCGACAGTCTCGATACCGCGCTCGAAATGATCACCACAGCCTGCGCCGAAGGCCGCGCCATCTCGGTCGGCCTGCTCGGCAACGCGGGTGAAGTCTTCCCGGAACTGGTCGAACGCGGCGTGCGCCCGGACGCGGTCACCGACCAGACCAGCGCCCACGATCCCCTCAACGGATACCTGCCCATCGGCTGGAGCCTGGACCGCTGGGAACGGACCAAGATCAGCGACCCCGCCGAGGTCACCCGGGCCGCCAAGGAGTCCATGAAGGTTCAGGTCGAGGCCATGCTCGACTTTCACAAGCAGGGCATCCCGACCCTCGACTATGGCAACAACATCCGGCAGATGGCGCTGGAGATGGGCAGCGAGCACGCCTTCGATTTCCCCGGATTTGTCCCCGCCTATATCCGGCCCCTCTTCTGCCGGGGCATCGGTCCCTTCCGCTGGGCCGCGCTTTCCGGCGATCCGGAAGACATCTATAAAACCGACGCCAAGGTGAAGGAGCTGATCCCCGATAACCCGCACCTGCACAACTGGCTCGATATGGCGCGCGAGCGCATCCAGTTCCAGGGCCTGCCCTCGCGGATCTGCTGGGTCGGCCTGGGCGAGCGCGCGCGTCTTGGACTGGCTTTCAACGAGATGGTCGCCAAGGGCGAACTCTCGGCACCGGTGGTGATCGGACGCGACCATCTGGATTCCGGCTCGGTCGCCAGCCCGAACCGCGAGACCGAGGGCATGAAAGACGGTTCCGATGCGGTCTCCGACTGGCCACTGCTCAACGCCCTGCTCAACTGCGCCAGCGGCGCGACCTGGGTCTCGCTGCATCACGGCGGCGGTGTCGGCATGGGCTTCTCGCAGCACGCCGGCATGGTCATCGTCGCCGACGGCACCGACGAAGCCGCGCGCCGTCTGGAGCGGGTCCTCACCAACGACCCGGCGACCGGTGTTATGCGCCATGCGGACGCCGGTTACGACATCGCCATCGACTGCGCCCGCGAGCACGGCCTGAACCTGCCGATGCTGGACTAGCTTTTACTCAGCCTTTCAGGCCGGACAAAAGGCCGGTCCCGGGCGCGCAATTCACGTACTCGGCGATCTGGCTTTGCGCGGGCAAAACCGAGACCTCGTGCCAGTAACGGGACTTCATCGCCGGTCCGTAGCGCGGCGCGAACTCCAGGAAAGCGTTGAAGATCGCCAGATGCGTCGGGTGGTGCTCGGACCAGTTCTCCAAATCCGACAGCGAGCGGAAATAAGCCAGGCCGAAGGTGTGGTCGGTCTTCTCGCCACCGTCATCGACGAAAGCCATGTAGCGGCAGTCCAGACAGTTCACCTCCGCGCCCTGATCGCGTAGGAACGCCATGCCAGCGTTCAAGACCGGTTCGACCTCGCCGTAGTACTCGTCCCGCTCCTGTCCCACGACCCCGCCCAGGTCCTGGCCTGAACGGATCACGGCGAGATTTTCGTTCGGCCGCAGCAGAATACGGTGCGCGCTCTGCTCAAGGATCTCGACTGAGCCGGAGGGAGCGAAGGCGTCATCCGCCGAGGACGGAATGCGGTCACGCATGCTGCCCCAGTAAGCATGACGGTCGATGGGCTGCGTTACGTCTATCCGCGCATTCGCCACGCCGACGAGGTGTGTTGGATCGGAGTGCAGGGTTTCAAAACGCTTCAAGGGAACATTGAAGACTTCACGAAAGAGTCCGTAGGGCAAAGCTTCCGCCGCGTGGCGCTGCCAGAGCGTCTTAAAAGCAGCGCCTTCAAAGAACTGCTCCAGAACTTCAGGCTTCAGCCAGTAGCCGGTCACGACGAACTGCGCACGCCCGGCGCTATCGGCTTCGCAGAAGGAAAGATCGACGTGATCCGCCTTCCCCTCCGTCCCGGCCAAGGCCGCCATCCGGGACAGAAATTCAAAAGCCGTGGCGCGGTCTCCTTCCTCGAACTGACATCCCATGACGACCATCGACGCCGAGTGCCGGGAGGCATCGAATTCAGACATGAAAGAGGGATAAGGCGGTGTCCAACCCGGCGGCATGCGCAGGGGATAGCGCCGCGCGCCGTCATCCTTTCCAGACTTATTCGGAGACATCGGCCGCCTCCTGTCTCCCTTCCTCCTGAACCGCGGCTTTGTATTCGGTCGCCAGCGCGATCCCCTCGTCGAAGGGCATGACGACAGGGTTGGGGTTTTGGTTGAACATCAGACGGAAGACGTCGGGCCGCGAATAGTGGCCGACCGGGTCGGCGGCCGCCTTGGCGTAGGCGATCGTGCCGAGGTCGATCTCGGCGATCAGCAACCCTTCCTCCTTTTCGCCGAGCGGCTCTCCCACCGGCGAGCCGTCGGGCGCAAAGATCCTCGCGTAACCGCCACCGGGTTGCAGGAACTGCTGCTTATCCGGCGTGTCGCACAGCAGTTCAAACATTTCCTCTGAAACCGTGGCACAGGACGCGATAACGAAACACTGTCCCTCCGCCGCGTACATCTGGCTGGCTGAGGTGTTGAGTTCCGGGCCCAGCGCATAGGCCGCGCCGCGATAGAGGCTGAAACTGGGCCAGGACGCGATATGGATCTGCTCGTTCTGGGCATACATCGCGTACTTGGTCAGCGGCTGCAGATGTTCCCAGCAGCAGAGCGCGCCGACCCTCCCAAGGTCCGTCTCGCTGACGATCATATCGCTGCCATCGCCTTCGCCGAAGACGGTCCGCTCCACATGGGTCGGTTTCAGTTTGCGCCGCCGGGAGACGACCTCTCCGTCAGCGCCATAGTGCCACTGCCCCATATAGAGGCTGCCGCCCGCACGCTCGGAAACACCGATCACGACCTGGATGCCGTTTCGTTTGGCCGCGGCAGCGAGCGCCTGATCCTGCGGGCTTCCTGCTTCGATGGCATTCTCGAAGTAACGGCCGACGAATTGCATGCCCCAGGCGGGCGCGCCAAGCCAGATCCACCAGGGGTATCCCGGAACCCAGGTCTCCGGAAACGCGATCAGTTTCACGCCTTGCTTTCCAGCATCATCGATCAGGGCAGTCGCCTTTTCGACCGTAGCATCGAGATTGAGAAAAACGGGCGCCGCCTGTACAGCGGCGACTTTGAACGGACCGGACATGATGCTTGGCTCCCTCTTTATTGCAGGCTTTTTCAGGACAGATTTTCACCCATTGGCAAAGAGCGTGCTTCGGTGAACGGGCGGAAAAATTTGTTTTTTTGAGCGGAGAAACCTACTCTTTGAGCAATAACCTGCCCTCGAAGAGGGCTGATGCCCGCCCGGAAAGCAGACCGGGCACAGCAGGGAAGAGGCCATGCCAACGCGCTTTAGTACCCGCGATGTCAGGGACCACGAGCGATTTTCCTATTGGCGGGAAGCCGTTTGCGACGCATACGTCCAACTCGGTTGCGAGTGCGACGGGCAGGATGGATTTCAAGGAGACATTCGCCTCGAGAGGCTCTCCAAGCTCTCATTTTCGCAGGTGTCGGGCAATGCTCACAGCGTCTACCGGCGCGGGATAGACATCGCGCGTTCAAGCGATGCTTTCTTTCTTCTGAGCCTGCAGCTCAAGAAGAGTTCCCGCGTGACCCAGCATGACCGCAGCGCCGATCTCGAAACCGGCGATCTGGTGCTCTACAGCTCAATTGATCCCTACGCACTCGAGCTGACCGACAGCTTCGAGCAACTGGTGGTGCAGGTCCCGCGCAGCAAGCTTCTGATGCGTCTGCCGGCTGCCGACCTGCTGACTGGACGGCGGCTCAGCGGGCAAAGCGCGATCGGCAAGGTCGTCGGCAACGGCATCTGTCAGATCGCCGACAGTCTGCAGTACTCCGACACGCCCGTTCAGGATCACATGCAGGATGCGATTATAGATCTGATTGCTGCGGGCCTGGCATCCGTCAATGACGTCGCTTACGAAGTCAGCCAGCCCGAGCAGCAGCTTCTCTCCCGAAGCAGGGCCTTTATCGAAGCCAACCTCTCGGATCCTGGCCTGGATCGCAACAGGGTGGCCGCCGCGATGGGCATGTCGGTCCGTCGGCTGAACGAAATCTTCTCAAAGGAAGAGACTTCGCTTGCCGCCGCGATCCGGGAGTCGCGTTTGCAGCAGATCGCACGCGATCTCGAAGATCCGCGCTTGCTCTCCCAATCCGTCAGTGAGATCGCCATGCGTTGGGGGCTCAATAATTTTCAGCATTTCTCGCGTATCTTTAAAGACCGGTTCGGTTGCGCTCCGCGGGACTATCGCGCCAGGGCCACATCACTGAACTAGGTTGGGAACTCCTATTCTTTGACGGTCCTGACGACAAAATTATGTTTTCTGGCAAGGAGTTAGAAATAGAGCGATGCCGTAGCATCGTGCTTAGCCAGAATTGGACTGACGACACGACGCTGCCCAGAACTCATAATCTTGCCGCCCTTTTGGGTCGTGTTTTGCCTGGTTTTAGGGGCGTCGAGCCCTCTCACCGGGCCGACAGGCCCGCTTTCGAGACCTCTCCTGCCTTAAACCCGGCAAAATACGATCAAGACCATCAAAGAATATGAGTCCTCAACCTAACCCTCCAGGCAAAACCCTTGAAAAAACCGAACGGGTTTACCGGAGCGGATATCAGCGTGTTCCGGTGGACGCCAGCTCGGTGGACGCCGGCGTCTCGGAAAGAAGATCCGGACATCGAGAAATTTTTACAGTCTTTACAAACTACGATCTGATGGAGAGTAAAGAATTTTCTATTTTTTCCTTATAAAACAAAATCTTATTGACTTATCGCCTAGTCTGTAAATATTTTTAACCAGGTTTACGATCGGTCGTATCCCGAGTTCGGGCCGCTCTTCTACCCGGGGTTTATCTGGCCATCGGCAGCCGCCGGGGACGCGAGAGCCCCCTTAGAGTGGCCGCAGGTGCAGAGCTGATTGGACGGACCAGCGACTAACTGCGCCGGGACAGAAGAAAGACGCAGCCGCGTGGCAAGGGAGCAGTACGCGATGTCCGACGATCGGAAAGTGAAATCCGGAAACGGTCTCTCCTGGCTCTGGCTGCTGGCCGCCCTGGCGGTTCTTGTCGCGTTCGGCGTTGCAACGGGGTGAGCATCAAATGCCGGAGATCTGAAAAAAACCGCTGTCGGCGAATTGGACCGAATTTCGCGAACGCACGACAGAGTTCGTTAGGAGCATTTCTCGCAAGGAACGCTCTTGAGTCCCGGTGGGACTTGTGAACGGCGATGGGGCACAGTTGAAACACTGCGCCCCAGCTTCCGATCACAAAGCTTCCTAAACTTGATCTGCTCTAGGCTGCCCGCAGTCTGGCCAGGAACTGCTCGAGTTCGCTGCGCAGAGTGTTGGATTGATCGGTGAGTTGACCGACCACCTCCACAACCTTGCCTGCCGCTTCACCAGATTGCTGTGCCGCGGAGTTCACCTCGGTTATGTTCGCGGAAACGTCCTGCGTACCGCTGGCCGTCTGCTGGATATTCTGTGCGATATCCCGCGTCGCGGCATTCTGCTCCTCCACGGCCGAGGCAACCGCCGTTGTCATCTCGCTGATCCTGGACATAGCTTCAACCACAGCCTCGATCTCACTGACCGTCTTCTGCGTCGAGTCCTGCATCGTTCCGATCTGCTGACTGATTTCCTCGGTCGCCTTGGCGGTCTGATTGGCCAGGGACTTGACTTCCGAAGCCACCACGGCGAAGCCCTTGCCGGCCTCACCGGCGCGGGCCGCCTCAATGGTGGCGTTCAGTGCCAGCAGGTTGGTCTGCTCGGCAATGTCGTTGATCAGGTTGACGACGTCACCGATCTTCTGCGCGCCTTCCGCCAAACCCATCACCGTTGCATTGGTGGACTCTGCCTGACTCTTGCCAGTCGAGGAGACATTTGCGGCATCCGCCACCTGGCGAGCGATTTCCTGGATCGAGTTGGAGAGTTCCTCGGCCGCCGAAGCCACGGTCTGAGCCGTCACCGTTGCTTCTTCGGAAGAGGCTGCAACCGTGCTCGCCCGGCTGCTGGTCTGTTCAGAGGCGGTCGTGAGAGACTCAGCCGTGACCTTCATCTCGTCCGCGGCGCGTCCGACGCCGTCGACCACACCCTTCACACTGGATTCGAGGTCATCCGCCATCTGCAGGGTTGCCTGGCGTTTTTCCTGCTCAGCGCGTTCTTCGTTGCGCAGCCGCTCTTCACGCAGACGGTTGGCCTCAATCGCGTTCTCCTTGAAGACCTGGACGGCCTGCGCCATCACGCCGATCTCATCGCTGCGGTTTCGCGCAGGCACCTCTGCAGAGGTATCTCCCTCGGCAAGGCGGCGCATCGTGGCGGTCATTTCGATGATAGGCCGCGAGATGGCACGGCCGGTGAAGAAGGCCAGGAAGATGCCGATCACGATGGCGGAGACGGCAACGATTTCGACGGCGATCACTTCAAAGTCCATTTCCGCGGTCGCCCGTGGTCCCAACTCATCCTGCGCCGCCTTGTTCGCGAGCTTGATCTGCTCCATTTCATTGGCAAGCCGGGGGCCGATCACATCCAGGGTCCCCTGGATAATATTGTTCCGGCTGAAGATGACCTCTACGACCTGGCTGAAGGTTGTCTTATAGTTCCCTGCCAAGGTGACAACTTTGGTCGCGAGTTCACGCCGCACCGGGTTCTGAAGCTCGCTCAGCATATCCGAAGCCGTCCGCTCGAAGTCATTAAGCTCCTGATTTGAACGGTCCGCACTCGCTTGCGCGTTATCGACCAGAAAACGGTTTGAATAGAGGCGCGCCAGAAGCAAGTGACGCAGCGAAATCCCCGCGCGGTAGGCCGCCGTCGCATCGCCGTCATCGAAAGCGCTTTTCATAATCTTGGTCAGCGTACGTTCCGATTCCGGACCGATCGTATTGAGCTGATCGACCAGTTCATTGCGCTGTTGAACAAATCCGGTAACCTTTTCGAAGGACGCGCGGTAGGTCGCGATCTCATCCACAGCGCCCACGATGCTCGGCAGATGCTCGCTGCCCTGAAACAGCTCTTCAGCGCCTTGGATAATTTCTTCGGTCGTGGAAGCGCGGTCTCTCACGGTCTGCGCGGCCTCCAGCGAATTTTTGATGATGTAGTCTTTCACCCCAAGGCGGGCCGAGAGCAGGTTGGCCTGAATCCGGCCCATCTCGTTTGTCTGGCGTGCGAGGGAGCGGTACTCCTTGAACTGACTGTTCGCGACGGAGAGACCGTAAGCAGCAAGTCCACCCACAATCACCAAGAAGAACAATATAGCACCAGAGCCAAAACCGATCTTCTTACCAACCGACAGATTGGCGAGGAAGTTCGCCCGCGCCCGGCCTGCGGCAGGACTCTGGCTATCTTCATTCACCGACCGCCCAGCGCTTCCGGTGGAGGCTTGCACCTCGTTCGTTACATCACTATCAGACATGCTATCCCCTTTCGAGACCAAGACGCTCGCCCATTGCTCAAGGGCTTTCCCAAGCAGCACTGGCGCAAATACTAATCATTTAGCCGCCACATCCATCTGAATATTGGCGCGAACGAAAAAACTCGACTCCCGCCAAAACCCAAAGAGAAAATCAAGTCAAACTCTTGTTTTTCACTTCAAAATTAAGGATAGAAAAGTTGTTTCCCTCTGTCTTAATTTATGAACTCAAAAAATTAAATGAGAGTAAAGTTGATTTCTTTACTACTTTTTGGTTTGTCTTGCTGAGAAAGTATGAAATCAGATTTCCAGGGACAGATATTTTCGTTTATCAATTGAACGCGGGCGGCTGCGCAAATACCGCGAGGGTAGAATGACGCGCGGATACAAACGAACATCACCGCTAAGCATCTAAAAGGCTTAATTTTATTCGAATTTGCGACATGTCGTGTGACTGGTCTCAACCGTGATTGGCGCGCTTCACGCACAATCTCAAAAGGATTTTGCCTGCAGATATCTGCGATTTTTACGTGTGTGCGACGATCGACGTCACAAATGACCGACATTTCGCTCTTTTTAAGCTCTACACACGCACAGGCCGCAAAACGAGAGAAGAGCGGTTGATTTTTTTTGCGCGTTCGGGCCGAACGGCCGAGATTTTTCGGGGCAAAAACAGCCTCTGAGCCAGGGGCGTTCACCTAACCGGCAAGACCAGGCACCGGGGTCATAGACAAGTTGCAGCCATGCCTCTCAAATGCCTGCACAAGCTTCGCTGATATGCGCTTATCCCCGCCTAACCTGCGCGGATCAGATCGACGAACTTGTCCGCTTCCTGCTTCAACAGGCTTGCCTGCTGCGAGAGCGCTCCGGACGCCTCGCTGATCTCGGAGGATGAGGTGCCGGTGCGGGTCACGGCGTCGGTGATTCCCTGGATATTGGACGTCACTTCCTGCGTTCCGGCAGCAGCCTGTTCCGCATTGCGGGCGATTTCCTGGGTGGCCGCGCCCTGCTCTTCAATTGCGGACGCAATGGAGGTGGCAATCTCGTCCACCTCGGCAACGACCTGGGTGATCTCGGCAATCGCCTTTACGGCGTCCTCGGTGACATTTTGAATGCCGGTGATCTGATCGGAGATTTCCTGGGTGGCCTTGCCGGTCTGACCGGCCAGATTCTTGACCTCGCTGGCAACCACGGCAAATCCTTTACCCGCGTCGCCGGCACGCGCAGCCTCGATCGTGGCGTTGAGCGCCAGGAGGTTGGTCTGCTCGGCGATCGCGGTGATCAATTCCACGACCGCGCCAATGCGCTCGGCAGCGTCGGCAAGCCCCTTAACCACCTCATTGGTGGCCTGAGCTTTGCTGACCGCGTCGTTGGCAACCTCCGACGACTTGTTGACCTGCCCACTGATCTCATTGATCGAGGAGGAGAGCTCTTCGGTCGCGGAGGCCACAGTGTTGACGCTGTTCATCGCCTGCTCAGCGCCTTTCGCCACGACCTGCGACATGGAGCTGGCGTCGGTTGCCGTCTCGGACATGGCCTGGGCCGAAGCATGCATCTGTTCGGAGGAACTTGAGACCGTGTTCAGGGCGGTGCCGATCACCTCTTCGAACTCATCCGCCATCTTCAGGAGGAGATCGCGCTTCTGGGCTTCGGCCTCTTCCTTCATCCGTTCCTGCTCGCTCTGCAGTCTTTTGGCTTCGACCGCATTGTCTTTGAAGACCTGAACGCTATCGCCCATGCGCGCGATTTCGTCACTTCCATCCCGCGGCACCTCGGCCGTCAAATCACCGTCCGCAAGACGCTCCATGCTGTCGATGATATTCAACAGGCGCCGCACCAGATTGCGGCCGACGTAGAGCCAGGCAATCAGAACCGCCGCCAGGAAACTGACAATCGCGACGATGCCAAGCTGCAGCTTGCCGCTTTGCACGGCACCATGAGAACCCTCCGCGGCGCTCTCACTGCGGTGTTGCGCTGAATCGGCCAGGGCCTGAACGCTTGCGCTCAATTCACCGGTCAGGTTACGGCTGATTTCGAGTGCCCCGAAGATCTTCTCCCGGGCCTCCAGTTCGATCATCCGGTGATCGAACACCGTTTCTGTGCCCTCGCCCAAGGCCTGCATTTTCGCGAGCGCTTCCACGACTTTTGCCTTTGAAGGCGAATCCGCGGCCATTCCAGCCCGCAGAAAGCGCGCCACGTAGGCTTCGAATTCCGTCCGCGCACCCCAGACAGCATCGAGATTAGGCAGGTTCGCAGCCTGCGCCAGCTTGCCGGCGACCAGGTTCACCTGCGATTCCATCTCGAGATAAATCCGCAGGTCGCGCAGCCCGCCATCCAGCAAGCGCTTCAAACCGGCCTGGATTTCGGCGCTGTCCGTCATTTGAGGGATAAACTGAGCCTCCGTCGAGAGGACCGCGTTCGAGCCCATAATTGCAGGTTTAATACTGCGCAGGACCTCCTCGTGCACCTGCTCAAGGTCGATGAGAGACTGAGCGGCCGCGACCCGTGCGGCGAGCTTCGCGGCGACCGCCTTATCCATGATGTCGATCTGCGCCGTCAGCTTATCGAGAATACCGGTCAAGGCCGCCTTATCGACGTTATCGCCTTGAAGGTTATTGATCCTGCTGGTGATCACTTCAATCTGCTGCCGCAGGTCCGAAATCACCTGCTCCCGCTCCGCGTCCGTCGTGACACTGGAGAGCGCGGGCGCCGCGGCAGAAATGGTGGTGGTCTGCTGGGCAAGGGTCAGGGATTCGGTGATCTCGGGCACAGCCTCGGCTGTGATTTTCGTGATTGCACCTGAAACCTGGTCCAACCCCGTCCAGGCGATCCCGCTGGCCAGCACCGTCAGAGCAGCCGCGAAACCGAAGGCCAAAAACAGGCGCTCGCGAACACCAAACTTCTGCACCCACTGGCCTTTTGGAGGTTCTGCGCCCTCTTGACCTGCTGAGATCTGACTGGACGTGGCCTTTTTGAACTTAAACATCGCGTAACCCTGGAGTGATGAGGCGGCAAGACAGGGACTTGGAGAACTTAAGAATCACAGATCTGTTCGAGTTGCCTGACTTCCGCGCAGCATCCCAAAATGGCGTTATAATATAGTTAATCGTGTCTATCTTTGGTTGTTTGCATCTGCAGTATAAGTACTTGCTTTTGCTGGATCCCTCGAGGCTCTTTCTCAAATGGCGAGGATGCATTTTCTTTTTTCTCTTTATGGGAGAAAGACAATCCGCTGCTCCAGAGCGTGCAAAAGAAATCTGCGGCAGAACCGTTAGGCGCTTGCCACCACTTCAATGTCAGCTTAATTTGCGCGCCGCCCTGATCCGGATCCCCCGCGTTCGCGGCGTATCCCCAAGGATTTTAACGTCAGGCCTATGTCAAACCGTCTCTCAGAGCTGCTCAGCCAGCGCCCACTGCTCCTCGCCGACGGCGCAACGGGAACCAACTTCTTTGCCGCCGGGCTGCAGACCGGCGACGCGCCGGAGATGTGGAACGTCGAGCAGCCGGAAAAGGTGCGCGACCTGCAGCAGGCCTTCGTCGATGCGGGTTCGGACATTATCCTGACGAACACCTTCGGCGGGACGCGCAACCGCATGAAACTGCACCAGGCACAGGACCGGGTGCGCGAGATCAACATGGCCGCCGCCGAAATCAGCTGCTCGGTCGCGCGCAACGCCGGACGCGAAGTGGTTGTCGCGGGTTCCATGGGGCCAACCGGTGACCTCTTCGTTCCCCTGGGCGAGCTGACAATGGAACAGGGGATTGCCGCCTTCACCGAACAGGCGGAAGCCCTGGCCGAAGGTGGCGTGGACGTCCTCTGGATCGAGACTATTTCAGCAGTCGAAGAGGTTCAGGCGGCCGTGACAGCGGCGGCGACCACGGGTCTGCCCGTCGTTTGCACCTTCAGCTTCGACACCAATGGCCGCACCATGATGGGTGTTACGCCGGGCCAGGTCGCGACCCTGATGCAGAACCTGGCCTCCCTTCCCATCGCCTACGGCGGAAACTGCGGTGTTGGTGCAGCCGAGCTGGTGGCCGCGATTTCCAATATGGCGGAGACCGCACAGCCCGACGATGTCCTGATCGCGAAGAGCAACTGCGGCATCCCCGAATATGTGGACGGCGCGATCCGCTACAACGGCACCCCTGAACTTATGGCCGACTACGTGCAGATCGTGGCAGACGCCGGTGCCCGGATCATTGGCGGTTGCTGCGGCACCTCCCCGGAGCATCTGCGCGCCATGCGCAACGCCATGGACAACTATGAGAAGGGTGAAAAACCGAGCCTGGACAGCATCATTGCGCGGCTGGGTCAGATCTCAACCGGCGCTGAAGAGCAGCACCGCAGCGGTCCTCTGGGCGAAAAGCCCGCAGCTCAGAGCGCCGACAAAGGCCGCCGGCGCCGGGGTCGGGATCCCAAGCGCAAGGCCGCGGACGACGGGTCCTTCCCCGGCGGAGAATAGCTACCTCGTCAACGCCGGGGCACACGCAGGCCTTCGGGCACAAAGAAGAGGTGATCCTGCTCTTCCTTGGCCAGATGACAACCTATGCAGTATTCGACCTTCTGCGCGCCACGTCCCTTGGTTTCGCCGAAGAACTCGCCATTGGGCATGATCATGCTGTAGCGCCAATCCCCGCTGACCCGGTTAAAGCCGGCGGGCATCTTTTCCATAATGAACAGGGGGCCGATATCAATCTCGCCCTCCTTGGTCATGGAAAAGCTATCCTTTGCCAACAGCGATCCGACCGGCAGGATGCCCGCCGCTTCATATCGCCCGTAGTCTCTCGCAATGTCATTCGCATAGTTGTTCACGTAGCGTGCGCCGTGAGTTGCCGAACGGTAAGGCATCGTGTTGAAAAGGGCCCAATCCGTGAAAGGCGGCGTGGTTTCGCGCGTGCCGCCACCGTAGGCCCGGTAGATCTCGTCTCGCATTTCGCGGTAGATCCGGAGCGCTTCTTCGTTCGAGAGCCGAAGGGTGTTTTTTACCCTGAAATGTCTGCGGGGCTTCTCCGGATCGCCGCTGATCTGCGCCAACTGACTGGACCAGCCTTGACGCGGGACTTCGCCCGCCGCAAGCGGAGCGGAGGCGAGGAGCGCATATAAGGAGAGCGCTGCGGCGGCACCCAGGGTCCGGGAGAGAGAATTGAACACGACAAGAGACTCCTCGAAGGTAAATCGCAAGGCACGTCGTCACCCCGGCCAGGACGTCTACTCTTGAGGCATCGACGCCAATCCTAAGCTATCCCTCGTGAACCAGCCATTCACTTTCCCGCAGCTGCGAGTCTAGCACCGGCCCCGATCACACCCCTGTCACAACTCTGTGACGCAGAAAGACCCGCCAAAAGCTCCCGGAAGCTGCGGCGCCATTCGCTTGTGGCATGGCTGGCATGTCCTGTACCCGCTTGCGCCCCGGCCCTCCCGGGCTATGTTCAAAGCCTTACCCGCGAGAATGAACGCTGTGCCTCAGGCCCCCTTAACCGGGCGGTTCAAGGACGCATGCGATCCGCCCGTAAAGCTGCCGGTCTCGATCTCGCCGCATGAATGTGACACATAGGGAAACGAAGCAAAAATGAAGTCCACGCCAGCGCGCAAAAACTCTAAAGACTCAAAAACCGAAACAATGAACTATGCCGAGGCCTTCGCCGAGATGACCCGGCTCAATAAGCAGGGCGACAAGGTTTATGTCCTGAAAAAAATCAACCACAGCGCCTTTAAAGTCGTCCCGCGCCCGCAGCTGAGCCTGAAAAAAGCCTCCGCCGCCTGAGTGCCAATTGGGCCGGCGCAAGATCTCGTGAAACGAAACACCTGCTCATCAGGACGCAAGGGGGCTTCTGGTTAATCCGGAGCCCCGACGAGCAGGCTTTCCAACCCCACAATGCTCTCGAGCACGTGGTCGGCATGATCCTGCAGTTCTTCGCGGAGTGACGTTCCGGTCAAAACGCCGACCACACTCCCGGCATTTGCGGCGCGCCCCATTTCAATGTCATGGAGATTGTCGCCGACCACCATCACGTCGGTTGAGTCCAATCCGGTTGAGCGGCAAAAGCCCTGCACAAGACCCGGTCCCGGCTTTGCGCCATAGCCTGAGTCATAGCCGGCCAGAAAATCGAACATCTCGATCACACCGAAACGGCCAAGACTTCGGATGGCGCCTTTTTTGCTGTCATTGGTCGCGACACCAAGCACGAAACCCTGCCTTTTCAGGCTGGCGAGAAAAGGCACCAGATCGGTGACGGGCGAAGCAGAATCCCGCCCGTTGCGCTCGAAGATCTCATCGATCACCTTCAAAATCGCCTCGACCGGCTTATGATAGCGATGTCCGTTCAGCGCCAGTGACCAGCACTGTGCGATCTCCCAATTGCTTCCCGCCGCCAGGGCCGAGCCCGTTCGGATCCGGTCTTCACGGGGATCGTATCCACCTGCCAGCAAAAGCCGCTGACCGATGTTTTCGTCGCCTTCGGCAATGGTCAGGGCGGCTTCCCGATTGGCCGGCATCCAGGTAGCATAGTAGTCGAGCAGTGTGCCGTCCTTGTCGAAGAGGATTCCTTTGATCGCCATGGCGACTCCGATTTCTATCTTTAGAAAACCATTTTAGCGCAATTCTCAAATTCACACACTCGGATGCAGATCAAAAAGACTGATCGACGAGCGGCCGCCATCCCGATGCCAGGACTTTTGGCCCCAGCCGCTTCATGAGACTGTTGCGCAGGAAGATCAGCGGGCCGGATTTCAGCCGCGCCAGCCCCATACGCTTGAGGGACTGATGCTGCACCCATTGCGCTCTGGGCAGCCGACGTTTCTCGTATTGGCTCAGCGCATCTCTGAGGTTCGTGTGTTCTCGCAGAGACTCTGCCAGAACCAGCGCATCTTCCATGGCCATGGTCGCGCCCTGTGCCATGGTGGGCAGCGTGCCATGCGCCGCGTCCCCGACCAGAACCCGCGCACCCTGGAACCACCTGGGGACAATCATTTGAGCCAGTGCACCGGCCAGGATGGGTTCGTCGGCCTCAAGCCGCGCCAGCAGCGCCGGGACGGCACCGCCAAAGTCGCCAAAGGCGGATCTCAGGAATTCGGTGCCCCGATCCGCAAAGCTGCCGTCCGGGTCGACGACGGACGCGAAGACATAAGCGGTCCCGGCACTGACCGGCATGACAAGCAACACCGTTCCGCGCCCGAGCATGAAGTGCGGTTCCGCCTGTCCGCTGGGCAAATCGGTCATCCAGCGCCAACAGGAAATCCCGGCCGGCACAGGTGCGAGATCCCGGCCCCAGTGCATGGCACGCATGGCGGAGTTGATCCCGTCCGCGGCAACGATCAGATCGTAGTCCGACACAGAGCCATCGCTGAAGGTCACCTGCACAGGTCCCTCGGCGCTGCCGTCTCCGCCTCCGCTTGCCATCACTTCACAGCCGAAGCGGAGAGTGAGATCGGGCAAATGCCGGCGCAGGATCTCGTGAAAGGCCGCGCGTGGAATGGCATGAAAGACCGGCCAGGCGCCATCCTGAAGCTCAAGATCGAACAGCGTTACCGCGCGATGATCCGTGTAACGGATACGTGGCAGGACAAAGGCCGCGTCCGTCACATCCTGATAGATCCCCAGATGCTCCATCGGGCGGACGGCATTGCCGGGCAAGTGCAAGCCCGCTCCCTCCGCACGCCAACCCGACGCCTTCTCGATCAGCTCAATCTCGTGCCCGTCGTTTTTCAATGCAAGCGCCGTTGAGAGGCCCGATATCCCGCCTCCGCAAATCAGAATGCGCATGAATGATCAGTCCTATTCCGCAAAGTTTTTTTGTGTATCGTCTTATGGACCAAACAAGCGGGGGTCGTTAAGCGCAATCTGCCGTACCTTTTGCGAACTACCCGCTCGGCGCTTCTGCGTCATGATCGGCGAGAGACGCCTGGCGCAGAATGCCGTGATAGATTTCTTCATCCCCGACCACACCGACAACCCGTCCGTCATCACTGAGCACGACCGGGCACCCGGTGACCTTGCGGATTTCAATGGCTTTGCGCATGGAAAGCGACGGCGGCGCCGTGATCAGCATCCCGTCGCGATAAGCCTCCTGTGGCAGGCTCTCGTCATAGTCCGTCAAAACCGCACGTGCGCCGCCGCAGGTTACTTCGTGCAGAGCGCCTTTCGCATCCAGCCGGGCGCGGAAGTAGTTCTGCGGATCGAGGATGATGTCCTCGCCTTCCCGGCGAAGCTTCTCCAACGGGGTCATGAGCGACTCGCCGCGCAATACATTGATCGGGTTCATATGCGCGACGAACTCGGCCACATAGGCATTTGCGGGCTTCAGCACGATCGCTTCCGGCTCGCCGTACTGGACGATGCGGCCAGCTTCCATGATGGCGATGTGTGTCCCGATCTTGAGGGCTTCGTCCAGATCGTGGCTGACGAAGATAATGGTCTTCTTGAGTTTCTGCTGCAGCTCCAGCAACTCGTCCTGCAGGTGGTCGCGGATCAGGGGGTCGAGCGCCGAGAAGGGCTCGTCCATCAGCAGAATGTCCGCATCGGTGGCAAAAGCGCGCGCCAGCCCGACGCGCTGCTGCATGCCGCCGGAGAGCTCGTGACCGTATTTGTCCTTCCAGCGGTCGAGCCCGACCATCTCCAGCTTCTCGGCCACGATGGCATCGCGCTCGGCCTTGGGCATGCCCTGAAGTTCAAGACCGAAGGCGACGTTTTCCTGCACGGTGCGCCAGGGCAGCAACGCAAACTGCTGGAACACCATGGCTACTTTATGCATGCGCAGATCGCGCAGGGTGGCCGCATCGCAGGAGGTCACATCAACCCGGCGCGCGCCGTCCTGCACCAGAACCTCACCGCGGGTGACTTTGTTCAGGCCGTTCACGGCGCGCAGAAGCGTCGACTTGCCGGAGCCGGACAGACCCATCAGGACGCAGACCTCGCCCTCCTCGATGGCGATCGAGGCGTCGGCGACGCCCAGAATGTTGCCGGTTTTCTCCTGGATCGAATCCCGGTTCTCCCCGGCATCGAGCAGCGGCAGTGCGGCTTCCGGCTTCCTGCCGAAAATGATATCGACATTCTTGAATTCAACGGCGGTGTTGGAGGGGCGGCCCGTCATGACTTTTCTCCGGATTTAACGGCACCGCGTTGCTTGCAGAAACGGTCCAGCAGAATGGCGACAATCACGATCGCCAATCCGGCCTCGAAGCCGTTGGAGACATTGCCCTGATTGAGCGCCCGGACAACCGGAACCCCCAGCCCGTCGGCGGCCACCAGGGCGGCGATCACGACCATGGAGAGCGACAGCATGATGCATTGCGTCAACCCGGCCATGATGGTGGGCATGGCATGCGGCAGTTCCACCTTCCAGAGCAGCTGTTGCTTGGTCGCGCCGAAGGACTCACCAGCCTCCACCAGGGCCTTGGGCACGGAAGAAATGCCCAAATATGTCAGGCGGATCGGCGCGGGGATGACAAAGACGACGGTGGAGATCAGTCCGGGCACGACGCCCAGGCCGAAAAGGATCAGGGTCGGGATCAGATAGACGAAGGTCGGGATCGTCTGCATGAGATCCAGCACGGGTCGAAGGAAGATGTAAAGCCGGGGACGGTGGGCGGCGGCAATGCCAATCGGCACGCCGACCACCATGCAAACGACGGTGGCGTATATCACCAGAGACAGGGTCGCCAGCGTTTCTTCCCAGTACCCCAGATTAATGATCAGCAGAAGCGACAAGACAACCCCGATCACCAAAGCGACCGAGCGGTGCAGCCAAAAAGCCAGCCCGGCGATCAACGCGACCAGGACCAGGGGGTGACACCATTGCAGGACGTCCGTGAGGCCCTCGACCAGGAATCCGAGAACATCGGAAATAAGATCGAACAGCCAGTCAAATCTTGTGTAGAGCTCATCTACAAACCACTCGACGCCCTTGCCGAGCGGAAGTTTGTTCTCGGTCAACCAATCCATGGCTCCGCCTCCCCCGCATCACTATCCGTTTTTCCGCTCGTAAAATACAACAAGCGGCAGAGCCTGATCGGACCCTGCGCCTGACCGGACTCTGCCGCTTGTGGTGACCGGGACTTAGAGGCCCAGGTGTGCTTTTACGGCCGGGAGACCCTCGGCGCCATCCAGCGTCTTGACGCCGTCGAGCCAGCCGTCGAGGACAGCGGCGTTGGCTTTCAGCCATGCCGCTGCCGCATCGTTGGGCTCCTCGCCGTCATTCAGGATCGCGCCCATGATCTCGTTCTCCATGGCCAGGGAGAACTTCAGATTGTTCAGCAGCGTACCGACGTTGGCGCACTCACTGGTATAGCCCTTGCGCACATTGGTGTAGACCGTCGCACCACCCAGGTTGGGCCCGAAGAAGTCGTCACCACCAGTCAGATAGGTCAGCTCGAAGTCCGCGTTCATGGGGTGCGGTTCCCAGCCGAGAAACACGATAGCATCTTCCTTGCGCTGGCTGCGCTTGACCTGGGACAGCATGCCCTGCTCGGAAGATTCCACCACTTTGAAGCCCTTCAGACCAAAAGCGTTGTCATCGATCATCTGCTGGATCAGGCGGTTGCCATCATTGCCGGGTTCGATGCCGTAGATCTTGCCATCCAGTTCGTCCTCGAACTTCGCAATGTCGGCAAAGTCCTTCAGTCCTTTTTCGGCGAGATAGCTCGGAACCGCCAGTGTGTACTTGGCACCTTCCAAATTCGCGCCGATGGTCTCGACCGACCCATCCTCGCGGTATTTGGCAATGTCGGCTTCCATGGTCGGCATCCAGTTGCCGAGGAAGACATCGATATCACCGTTCTTCAAGCTGGCGTAGGTGACCGGCACGGACAAAAGGTTCGCCTTGGGTTCATATCCCAGACCTTCGAGGACAACCGACGTCGCCGCCGTCGTTGCCGTGATGTCGGTCCAGCCCACATCCGAAAAGTTCACCGCCTTACAGCTGGCCGGATCCGCCGCCGTGGCCACGTTCGAAGCCGCGCCGGCGCTCAAGGCCAGCACCGAAACCGCACTCACGGCCAGCATATGTTTCCACATCTTCATTCCCAGTCTCCCGATTTTCGTTTTCTCTACCAAGCGATATCTGCACTCAATGATGTTTGCTCTCATTGATATTTGCGGCGCCGCTGCTGCTGCCAGGTCTGTTACGATGGCAACGGCAGGCTATTCCGCTGTAGTTTACGCTGCGGCCCGCCATCTGTCCCGCAGTGCTGTGAAGTTGGCCGCCGAAACGGCTTACGCAACCACTATGATCAGGGCATTATTGCATCTCAGACCGAAAGTCTTATCCCTGACATCTGCGCCTGGAACGGCGCAGTTCAGCCGGAAATCTCCCCGAAATGTCCCCTCGCGAGCGGCTTGGCCGTCTTCATTGCCGAGACTCTTGCTTATTTTAATTGAACGTTCAATAAAAATAAAATAGACCCAGTTTGCGCTGCTATGATGAGCCGTTCTTGTGCTCGGACTTACCGGTCATGAGGGAGCGCGCAAGGGAGAAGCTGAGATGCCCAAGGTTGGAATGGAGGACATCAGGCGGCGGCAGCTGATTGATGCCACCATCGCCTCGATCCACGAAGACGGCTTCGGTGCCACCACCATTGCCCGGATCAGCAAGCGCGCTGGACTCTCCTCAGGGATCGTCGCTCATTACTTCGACGACAAAGCCGGTTTGCTCGAAGCCACCTGGCGCTCCATCGCCGAAGACCTCAGGGTCGAGACCGTGCGCCGTCTGAAGGACGCCCAAACACCTGAAGAGCGGATCCGCGCGGTGATCGATGCGAACTTCGCTCCGGCGCAGTTCGTGCCGGAAGTGGTCTCGGTCTGGTTGACCTATTGGGCGCTGGTCCCGCAAACCCCGACCCTGAAACGGGTGCATGCGATCAACGAGCGGCGCATGATCAGCAACTTCCAACACGCACTCAAACCGCATTTGCCGGAAGAACGCGTCAAGGCGGTCGCAACCGGCCTGGCAGCCCTGATCGAGGGGCTCTGGCTGCGCTGCGCGCTCTCCTCCGGCGGCGTGACACCTGAAGAAGCGGCAGCCATCGCCCGAGACTACGCGAACGATCAATTCAAAAAGCATGCGGTGGAGCCTTCGCCCGCGAACGTCCGCAACATTCAATCCGTAACCTAACCAAACCGCGCACACCGGAAACAAGAACATGAGCCTTTTGCCCGAACAGCCTCTCTACATTGACGGCCGCTACCGCGACGCCACCTCCGGCGAGAGCTTCGAGACGATCAATCCAGCGACCGGCGAAGCCATTTGCAAGGTTCAGATCGCCGGGCAGCAGGATGTGGACGACGCCGTCGCCGCCGCCCAAAAGGGCTTCGAGACCTGGTCCGCCATGACTGGGGCGCAGCGCGGACGGATCCTGAATGACGCAGCCCACCTGCTGAAGGAACGCAACCGCGAACTGGCGGAACTGGAAGTCCTGGACAGCGGCAAACCGATCCAGGAAGCCGAAGCGGTCGATGTCATCTCCGGCGCCGACTGCATCGAATACTACGCCGGTCTGGCCGCCACCATCAAAGGCGAGCACATCGACCTGGGCTCGGCCTTTGCGTACACCCGCCGGGAACCGCTGGGCGTCTGTGCGGGGATCGGCGCCTGGAACTATCCGATCCAGATTGCCTGCTGGAAGTCCGCCCCTGCCCTGGCCTGCGGCAATTCCATGATCTTCAAACCGGCGGAACTCACGCCCCTCACCGCGCTGAAGCTCGCCGAGATCTACAGCGAGGTCGGACTGCCGGATGGTGTTTTCAACGTGGTGCAGGGTTTCGGCGCGACCGGCCAGATGCTGACCAAACACCCCGGCATTGCCAAAGTGTCCCTGACCGGCGAAGTCGGCACCGGCAAACGCGTGATGGCGGACGCTGCCGAAAGCCTGAAAAAGGTCACCCTGGAACTAGGCGGCAAGTCGCCGCTGATCGTGTTCGAGGACGCGGACCTGGATAACGCGGTCTCGGCAGCCCTGATGGCGAACTTCTATACCCAGGGCGAAATCTGCTCCAACGGCACGCGGGTTTTCGTACAGGCCAAGGTCATGGAGGCTTTTAAGGAAAAGCTGGTGGCGCGGGTTTCTCGCATGAAGATCGGCGAGCCCATGGACCCGGAGACGCACGTCGGTGCTCTGATCTCCAAAGAACACATGGAAAAGGTCCTCTCCTACATCGAGATCGGGCGGAATGAGGGTGCCGAAGTGATCGTCGGTGGCGGACGCCCCTGCGATCCCCTGCTGGCGGATGGAAACTTCGTCGAGCCGACCGTCTTCGCCGCCTGCAAGGACGACATGCGGATTGTGCGCGAGGAAATCTTCGGCCCTGTCATGGCGCTCCTGAGTTTCGACGAGGAAGCCGAAGTCGTGGCCCGCGCGAACGATACCGACTTCGGCCTGGCCGCCGGTGTCTTCACCCGCGACCTGGCGCGGGCGCACCGGGTGATCGCAAAACTTGAAGCTGGCACCTGCTGGATCAACAACTACAATATCACGCCGATCGAAATGCCCTTCGGCGGTTACAAGCAGTCCGGCGTGGGACGGGAGAACGGTTCGGCCGCCGTCGAACACTACACACAGATCAAAAGCGTCTACGTGGAACTGGGCGACGTCGACGCGCCCTACTGAATGCGTTGCAACCGACCGGACCGTATGTCCTGAGTCGAAAATCGAGTTGATGAATAAAATGAAAACGACCGACTATATCATCGTAGGCGCCGGATCCGCGGGCTGCATTCTGGCCAACCGTCTCTCCGCAGACCCGGAGACCTCCGTGCTGCTGCTGGAAGCCGGGCCAAAGGACAATTCCTGGAAAATCCACATGCCCGCGGCGCTGACCTACAACCTCGATAACGACAAGTACAACTGGTACTACAAGACCGAGCCTCAGGCCCACATGAACAACCGGCAACTCTATTGGCCGCGCGGACGTGTGCTCGGCGGATCCTCCTCGCTCAACGCCATGGTCTATGTGCGCGGTCATGCGCTGGACTACGACCGCTGGGCCGAGGAAGGTGCGACCGGCTGGTCCTACGCCGATTGTCTGCCCTACTTCCGCAAGGCCGAGACCCGCGAAAAGGGCGGAGACGCTTACCGGGGCAACGACGGTCCCCTGCATGTCTCGACCGGCAGCAACCCGAACAAACTCTTCGACGCCTTCATCGAGGCCGGCGTGGAAGCGGGCTATCCCTTCACCGATGACATGAACGGCTACCAGCAGGAAGGCTTCGGCCGGATGGATATGACGATCCATAAGGGCAAGCGCTGGAGCACCGCCTCCGCCTATCTGCGTCCTGCGCTGAACCGCAGCAACCTGCAGGTCGAGACCGGCGCTCTGACAACCCGTGTCCTCTTCGAAGGCAGCCGTGCCATCGGGATAGAGTACGCACAGGGCGGCCAGACCCATCAGGTTCATGCAGACCGGGAAGTCATTCTTTGCGGCGGTGCGATCAATTCGCCGCAGCTTCTCATGCTCTCGGGGATCGGTAAGGCCGACGATCTGAAGGCGCTCGACATTCCTGTCGTTGCCGACCTTCCCGGCGTCGGCCAGAACCTACAGGACCATCTGGAACTTTACGTTCAGCAGGAATGCACCCAGCCGATTTCACTATTTGACGCCATGAAGCCGCATAACATGGTCAAGATCGGCATCCAATGGTTTCTGTTTAAAACCGGTCTCTGCGCCTCCGCCCACCTGGAGGCGGGCGCCTTCATCCGCAGCCAGGCCGGTGTGAAGCATCCGGACATCCAGTATCACTTCCTGCCTGCGCTGGTGAATGATCATGGCCGGGACCAGGGCGACCGTCACGCCTTCCAGGCCCACGTCGGCCCCATGCGGCCGACCAGCAAGGGCTACCTCAAGCTGGCTTCCAGTGACCCGCGCCAGCATCCGATCATCCAGCCCAATTGCCTGGAGACCGAGCAGGACCGGCGGGAAATGCGCGACTGCGTCAAGCTGACCCGGGAAATCTTCGCGCAAAAAGCCTTCGATCCCTACCGGGGCGCCGAATTGAAGCCCGGCCCGGCGATCAAAACCGATGCCGAGATCGATGCTTTCGTGCGCGAGAAGTCGGACAGCGCCTACCATCCTTCCTGCACCTGCAAAATGGGCAAGGACGAGATGGCGGTGGTGGATCACTCCACCCGGGTGCACGGCGTCGACAACCTGCGCGTGGTCGACGCGTCGATTATGCCCAGTATCGTCAGCGGCAATCTGAACGCGCCCACCATCATGATCGGCGAAAAGGCGGCGGATATCATTCTGGGCGCTCAACCATTGGAACCTTCGAATGCACCGGTCTATCAGGCCGAGAATTACGAAACGGCGCAGCGTTAATCGCCCCGGCATGACGTTAACCAGCCGCTGCCATCCTTTACGGGAGAAGAAGATGACTGAGGTTTTCGAACTTCATCCGCAACTGGCGGCGGACTCCTTCGCCATCACCAGCTGGCCGCTCTGCGAGCTCCGGGTGATCAACGACGCCAACTACCCCTGGCTCGTTCTGGTTCCGCGAAAAGCCGGTCTGAAAGACTTCGACGACCTGTCACCGGCAGACATGGCCACCGCCGGTGAAGAAATCCGGCAGGCGTCGCGGGCGCTGAGAAAGCTGTACCGGCCCGACAAGCTGAACGTCGCGGCGCTGGGCAACCAGGTGCCCCAGCTTCATATCCACGTGGTTGCGCGCTTCCACGGCGACGCCGCCTGGCCCAACCCGATTTGGGGCGTGGCGCCGGCACGGCCCTACTCGAGCCAGGATGATGAGCGATTGGTCGCGCTCAAGGAAGCGCTGTTGGGAAAGATCGAAGTCTGAACGCGCCAGGGCAACGAGCCGGTGCAATGCGCCGAGGCTCTGCCGCGTATCTTGGGCTATCGCGAGCGCCGGTTGACGAGCGAGGGGTTCAGGATGAAGAGCGCGCCGTTTTTCTTGAGCTGCGTTTCAAAACCCGGATCGTCGAAATGCGCAACGACAACCGTCTCAAAGGCTCCGTCGCTGATGATTTCGCCCTTGGCGCGAACGACGGAAGTCGCAATCTGTTCCTGGGTCATGTCGGGGCGGAATACCACCGCAAACTGGCCCCGGTCGCTTTGCGGGATGAGAGTCAGCACGAACACGCCGATGCAGGCCAGCGTCACCAGGACAGCGATAGGAATAATGGCCTTCCATGGCAAGGCAGGGCGCTGCGGCGTAAGTTCGAGTACGGTCATGCCTGAAGATCCAAGGTTAACTGGTGATCTCTATTAACTAACCGGATTCGATTTAAAAACCATAAACAACAAGATCATATCTTTGATTTTAAGGTTACCCGGATCAAAGTTTCATGATTTAAACGGCATTAAGCATAGCGGGGCGCCCTGTCTCGCAAGTCTCCTTTGGTTAAAATGCCTTGAAGTGCCCCGACTTTGCTGGGATTTAACCCGAACAACACCAACTAGCAGCCTGCCGTCTCATCACGAACGGCACAGCCTTTGGACAAGCTCACATGACAGACCTCTTCGACCTGCGCCCCGATGTCGCCGACGCCCTGCGGAAGGGTGACCCGGTGGTTGCCCTGGAATCGACCATCATTTCGCACGGCATGCCCTACCCTACAAATCTGGAGGTCGCGCAGAGAGTCGAGGAGATTATCCGGGAGGCCGGTGCCGTGCCCGCCACGATCGGTCTGATAGACGGCCGGATCAAGGTCGGGTTGACGGCGGAAGAACTCTCGCTCTTCGCTCAGGCGGCCGACGTGGCAAAGGTCAGCACGCGGGATTTGGGACTGGTGCTCGCCAATGGCGGCAAGGGCGCAACCACCGTGGCCGCGACCATGATCACGGCTGCACTGACGGGCATCCGGGTTTTCGTGACCGGCGGGCTGGGCGGCGTCCATCGCGGGGCCGAGCAGAGCTATGATGTTTCCGCGGATCTGACCGAGCTGGGCCGCCAAAAGGTCGCGGTCGTCTGCGCCGGCGCCAAGGCAATCCTCGACCTGCCGAAAACGCTGGAAGTTCTGGAAACAGGCGGCGTACCGGTGATCGGATATGGAACGGACGAGTTTCCGGCCTTTTTCAGCCGGACATCAGGCTTGCCGCTTGCCGCCCGCGTCGAGATCGCCGAGGACGCCGCGCGCGTCATGAAGTCGCACTGGGATCTCGGCCTTGAAAGCGGCCTGGTTCTGGCAAATCCGCTGCCCGAAGCCGCGGCCCTCGATCAGGAACAGGTGGAAGCTTACATAGGCCAGGCACTGGCCGAGGCCGATGCGGAACGGATCACGGGTAAAGATGTCACCCCATTCCTGCTCCGGCGACTGGGCGACCTCAGCGCCGGACGGACGCTTCAGGCCAACATTGCGCTGGTTGAGAACAATGCCCGGATCGGAGGGGCGCTGGCTGTGGCTTACGCCAAGCTCTAAGCCGGGGCCATCAACCCGCCGCTCCCGAAACGCACTCTAACTGTGGGTTTTACCACCGGGTTTTACCATGGGGTTCTGGCGCCGGGTTCTAGCGCCGGGTCCTGCCATTCGGGCAGGATAACGTTGTCGATGGCATGAATGACGCCGTTCGAGCTCGGAATATCGGTCTCGACCGCCTCGGCGGCATCGACCAGTAGTTCGTCATAACGTCCTTCAATCTCAATGACATCGCCCTGCAGGGACTCGATTCGCGTCACGCGCCCCTCAAGACGCTCCGACGCAAAACGTCCCTTCGCCAGGTGGTAGGCCACCAGGCGCACCAGCTGTTCGTGATTCTCAGGCTTAAGAAGAGCCTCCATGGAACCTGCGGGCAAGCGCGCAAAGGCCTCGTTTGTCGGCGCAAAGACGGTGTAGGGGCCGTCTTTCTCTAACTGATCGCTCAACCCAGCGGCTTCCACCGCAGATGCCCAAATCCCAAACTGTGCCGAAGACTCGACGGTCTCCATCAGGTTTTCCGCTCGTGCGACGCCGGCCGTCAAGGCCAACGTCAGGGCGAGCATAGGAACCGCGACGAATCGCGCTGCTACTCGCATCTCTCTATCTCCCAAAAGTAACCTCGTCGGGCGGAGTCTTAAACGAAACCTCGCGGACGGGTTCAATCCATGGCATGTCGCCAGTCTTGTATTTCACTTGGTCGCTGGCGGGCGCGATGCAACTCCGCTGCGCGGAAAAACGCGCCGTCTCACTGTAATGTGAGCGCAGTCATATCCAGTTGACGGCAGGGCCTGCAAGACTTTGCGAGGTTTCGCCCAAAACGCGGCTTAAAGGCTTGAACAGAGTGTTTCCGTTTGAGAACGATATTAATAGCGATGGTTAAAAACGAAATCCGGGACGCTCAAGCAACCTGAAAGGTGTGAAATTCCCATCGGCCCGGCCATCATTGCGGTTTTTTTCCCCAATCACGAAAAAATTATCCCGAAGCACCGGTCTTCGATGTGATCGAATTCCGATCCGGTTGCGTATAGATTCACATGATTTACCGCTTGTGGCTTTTGCGAAACGAGCTTGGCGCGGACCTGAGAGAGGACCGGGAATAGGCTGTGAAGCTTCCCGCGAGCAGTCAAGGCAATGAGGCTACGCAGTTCGCGAAGGTTGAAACGAACAGAATGACTAGAAATTACCGGCCGTTGCAGGGATCCCTATGAAAATTGCAGTTGTTGGCACCGGCATCTCCGGACTTGGCGCGGCCTGGGCACTGGCGAAAGAACACCAGGTTGTCGTCTATGAACAAGAGGACAAGCTCGGGGGGCACGCGAACACCGTTTCGGTCGAGGTTCCCGGAGCAAAGCGGAACATCGACGTAGACATCGGATTCATCGTCTACAACAAGCTCAACTACCCGAACCTGGTCCGCCTTTTTCAGAGCCTGGACGTTCCGACCGAAGACAGTGACATGTCGTTTTCGGTCTCGCTCGGAGGCGGATCCTTCGAGTATGAGGGCAGCTTGAGCGGCCTTTTGGCGCAGCCTCAAAACCTGCTCAAGCCCGCCTATTGGCGCATGCTGAACGATCTGCGGCGCTTTTACCGCGAAGCGCCCGGCCTCCTGGACGGCAAGGATGAGATCGGCCCTTCACTTGGAACCTACCTTGAGCAACACAACTACGGACCGGAGTTTGTCAAAGGACATCTTCTGCCCATGGGCGCGGCGATCTGGTCCACACCACCGGAACAGATGCTTGACTACCCGGTCAAAAGCTTCGTGGCCTTTTGCGAAAACCACCGTCTGCTGTCGTACACCGACCGGCCGCAATGGCGAACCGTCACGGGGGGCAGCCGAAGTTACGTGTCCCGTGTCGCCGACTCCCTTCAGGGACGCGAGCGGAATGGTAAAATCCGGCTGAACGCGGCCGTGGTCGGCCTCCAGCGGCACAGCGAGGGTGTCAGCCTCCGCGACATCAGCGGACAGACGGAAAGCTTCGATCAGGTCGTGCTGGCATGCCATGCAGACCAGACACTCGCAATCCTGGGTCAGGACGCCGCCGCAGAAGAGCGCAATCTTCTCTCCGCCTTCGGCTACAGCGACAACCGGGTCGTACTCCACAGCGACCCGGATCTCATGCCCCGCCGCAAGCGTGCCTGGGCAAGCTGGAATTATCTTTCGGAACAGCCCTTGGGTCATTTGGATGACCTGAGCCTCACCTATTGGATGAACCGGCTGCAGAATATCGATCACTCCGTTCCGCTCTTCGTAACCCTGAATCCGGGAACGAGGTCCATAAAGGGGGAGATCCATCAGGATCTCATCTTTAAACATCCGCTGTTCGACAGGACCGCCCTTGAAGCCCAACAGAGGTTGAAAAGAATCCAAGGGCAATCCGGTGTTTGGTTTTGCGGCAGTTACTTTGGTCATGGTTTCCATGAAGATGGCCTGCAATCCGGCCTGACCGTGGCCGCTGCTCTGGGGTCGCCGCCCGCGTGGTTCGAGGAGATCACACCGAGAAGCACCGCCGCGCGGCATGCTGCACCGTCGCAACCCGCGGATCTCGGCACCGTGATGGCTGCCGAGTAAGAGTTCGAACATGCAAACAAAGCCAGAAGAGACCGCAGGGTCGGCGCACGAGAATAAAAGCGCATCATGCCTTTACTTCGGACGCGTGATGCACAAGCGCCTGAGGCCGTTTTCGCACCGCTTCACCTACCGGACCTTTGCGATGTTGATCGACCTCGACGAGTTGCCGCAGTTGGATCGGAAACTCCGGTTTTTTTCCTACAACCGCTCAAACATCTTTTCGTTTTCCGATCGCGATCACGGATCGCGAGACGGGACAGCGGTGCGCGTTTGGCTCGACCAAAAGCTGGCGGAACGGGGAATTGACCTCGAGGGCGGACAGGTCCAGGTCCTCTGCATGCCGAGAATCCTGGGTTACGTCTTTAATCCACTGTCGATCTGGTTCTGCCGCCACCGGGACGGCCGCCTGAAGGCAATCATTTACGAAGTCAGAAACACCTTCGGCGAACATCATTCCTACGTAGAAGCCGTTGACGAGGACTGGAAAGAAGGCGACGCGCTGATCCAGAGCTGTGACAAGGCATTCTACGTATCCCCCTTCATCGGTATGAAGGCGCGCTACGATTTCCGCATTAAGCCGCCCGGCAAGGCGCTCTCGGTGGTGATCCGTCAGCAGGTTCCCGAGGGCGAGCTGCTGGTGGCCACACAAAACGGCAAACGGTCGAAACTGACCTCTCTTGCCCTGCTCTCGACCCTGCTGCGCTATCCCCTGATGACCTTCAAGGTGACCGGCGCCATCCATTGGGAAGCCTTGCGCTTATGGCTCAAGGGCGCGCGCTTCCAGCAACGCCCGAATAGACCGGCAAAAGATCCGGCACGCGTGAACTGAATTTTGATCAAGCTACGCAGAGGGCAGCTCCTGCCCCGAAGCGTAAAATGCCAAAACAACCGCACCGCGGATATCGGCAAAACGACGAGGAACAAGACATTGGGGCTGTACAAGACCATAACCTACCGGCAGATCGACAAACTCCTCAACCTGCTGGGATCGACACTGGCAAAGGGCGCGATAGATATCATGCTGCCCGATGGCAGCACCCGCCGTTTTGAAGCCGAAGTGCCTGGCCCGGAAGCGGCCATTCATATCACCACGCCCAAGTTCTTTTCTTGTTTGGTCACGGGCGGTCACCTCGGTTTTGCGGACGCTTACGTCGCAGGCTACTTTCAGACTCCAAATCTCGTCGCCTTGCTGGAATTCGGCGAAGCGAACCAGGATGCCTGGGACGACGTGCTGGCGGGCCGGCCTCTGCCCCGGCTCATGAGCCGCTTTTATCATCTCCTGAAATTTAACTCGAAGACCGGTTCGCGGCGGAACATTTCCCATCACTATGATCTGGGAAACAACTTCTACCGGCGCTGGCTCGACGAGAGCCTGACCTACTCCTCAGCCATCTTCGCACAACCGGACGAACCGCTGGAAACCGCGCAGTCGAACAAGTACCGGCGGCTGTCGGAAATGGCGAATGTTGCGCCGGGACAGCATGTACTCGAAATCGGGTGTGGCTGGGGCGGCTTTGCCAGCTACCTCGCCAAGGAGCACGATTGCAAAGTCACCGCCGTTACCATTTCAAACGAACAGTATGATTTCGCCCGGCAGCGAATCCAGGCCGATGGCCTGAATGAACGTGTTGAAATCCTGCGTCGGGATTACCGGGATATCGACGGAACCTTCGACAGGGTCGTTTCAATCGAAATGCTTGAAGCGGTCGGTCTGCGCTATTGGCCGGTCTTCTTCGAAAAGCTCCGCAACAGTCTGAAACCCGGCGGGATCGCGGCGCTGCAGGTCATCACCATCGCCGACCACGCCTGGGAAGACTACAGCAAGAACACGGAATTCATCCAGCGCCACATCTTTCCCGGCGGAATGCTGCCTTCGCCTGAGATCATTGCCGAACAATCAGCCCGCGCCGGACTGAATTATCAGAATGAAAGCGGCTTTGGCTTGCACTATGCCGAAACCCTCCGGCGTTGGCGCGGCAGTTTCGACGCGGCTTGGCCCGGCATCGCCTCTCTCGGGTTCGATGAGCACTTCCGCCGCCTCTGGACCTACTATCTTGCCTACTGCGAGGCCGGGTTCAATGTGGGTCGGATTGACGTCAAACAGTTCGCACTTGAACGACCATCTTAACGCCCGTGTAAAAACTACCTTAAAGCGAATTCAATTGATCCGCGGTTCATCGAAATCGATGACAATCATGATCATGTCGACATTGATGCCATCTGTGGCCAGAGGCATCGCCAGTCGCTGATAGGTCATGAAGTTTTTCTCAGCTATGGGCATCGGCGTGAGCGCGAGGTCGGCCTGGCGGCTCTCGACGAGCGCGATGTAACCCTTCACCTGCGCCTCGTTAACCGCCGGGTCGTAGATGTCATCGAACCAGGCTCCGGTCGCGTCCCTTCCGAAGCGTTCGACGATACCGGTTCCAATGAGTCGGTGCCGAAAACGATATTTGTTTCCGTCTCTTACAACATCGACCAGGTTTAGCCACGGCAGCACTGATGGAAGCTCGAGCGGATCTATCGCATCCCTTCCGGGCAGTAAGCCCCCGGATTTTTTTGACCGCCAGTATTTGTATGCCTCGAGATGCAAAGGGCTTTGCAAGCGCGGCAATACGTCGTCACCATTACACATTTGTTTTTGCCTGTCCCCACCTGTTCCCCACGGCCGCTTGCGGGCAACTACCATACCACTGTATGCAAGTCTACGTGCCGCTCTGTCAATGTTGATTCTTCTATTGAAGGTAGAATTTTTGTTTTTCCGTAATCAGTCAAGCGACCTGAAATGACGTCGGGGTCTGTGCTAAAGCGCGCTGCGCACGCCACCGGCCCGGCGCTGGACTCGAGCGAATACGAAAAAGAAAGAGTCAGCCTTTGCGGCCGGCCCGGTTTGAAGTGATCAAACTAGAATTTGATGCCTCCCCCCGAAGCAAAAGAGTTAAACCGCCTTCGGATCGCTCCACCAGGAGACATCCGAAGCTACAGCGCATCTATAAGATACAAATTATTTGGATCCTATGACGCGATATATTTACACTAATCGGTAAAGGGAAATGAAGATATGTTTTTCTTTTGTGTTGTCGCCCGTACGACCCGATAGGCATTAGTCATCGTCAAAGACTCGTGGTGCGCTGGCTTTATTCGCTCAGAAACACGACCCCTAACAGCGGCCTGTGAGATCAACCGCAACCAAGAGGCCAACTATTCCTGAGGGGTTAGAACTCAATATCATAGCCCTCACTGCCGCTGGGCTGCAGGAAAGTCGATCGATCCGGTGCTGACCCTCATCATCATGAAGATTTAAACCCACTAAGGAATCGATGGCCGCCACGCATTGAACGAAAGGTCAAAATATCACTGCTATGGGTCAGAAATTTGAAGACCGCATGATCGTTAGCAGTAACCTCTGTGACGTTTTGGGCAGGCTCTCGGTTCGCCTTTCTGAGCATGCGGTCAGAAGCTCACTCGCGCCGTATCAACTTGCGTGTCAGCGCAAAGAGCAATGGGTAGGGAAGGCGTTTCAGGATCTTCAGAATGTACGCCAGTCTGCGCGGGAAGATCACTTCAAAACGGGCCGACCCGAGCCCTTTCACCATCGCGGCGGCAGCATCTTCGACCTCCATGAGAAACGGCATGGGAAATGGATTTTTATCTGTCAGCGGCGTCCTTACGAAGCCGGGATTGACCAGTTGGAGTTTGATCCCGTAGCCGTCGCACTCCGGCTTCAGGGCTTCCGCCATGTTGATCAAGCCCGCCTTGCTCGCCCCGTAGCCGGCGGATGTAGGCAGGCCGATATAGCCGGCGACAGAAGAGACCAGCGCAATCTGTCCATCCCGCCGTGCGATCATGCCCGGCAGAATCGCCTCCAGGCAGTTCGCGCAGCCGATCAGGTTTAGTTCAATCAGTGCGCGGACATCCTCCGCCGAAAAACCCTGTGCCATGACCTCGCGGTGCGTACCGGCATTCAGCACCGCCAGGCCCAGCGGTCCGGCCTCCGCCTCGATCTGCTCCGCCGTTGCCCGGACCGCATCCCGGTCGGTAACATCAAGCGGATAGACGGAGACTTTGCCACTGGCATCTGAGAGCTCTTCAGCCAGAGACTTCAAAGCCTCCTCACGCCGGGCCGACACCGCAACATGATAGCCTTGCGTCACCAGGAGAGCGGCAACTGCGCGGCCAAGCCCGGAACTCGCCCCGGTAATCCAAATGCAACTGCCGTCTTTCACCAGTCTATCCGCCAAACCCTCTTCCTTTCGCTATCACCATCACCGAGACGTCCTAGCAAAGTCGCCTGCTCAAAGACCTTACGAGCCGAGCGGGACTTTAGATCCCAATACCGGAATTATCTATTTGATTGAGTAAGCCATCAATGGATACAGCCGGCAGCTTAATCGTCTCAAGCAATCACAAAGTAGACTCCAATCAATCAAGCACCTAGCCGGCTTTCACAATGAATCCAAAGGCGATTTATTCTCTCACATTACTGTCATTTTTCTGTAACATCACACTCCTACAAGAAGCCCGAGACTTCTCCCAATATGGGACTGGTAGAACATCCGGCCGTCACCTTGGAACCGGTGATTCCCCTGACAGCCGGGCATGCAGTGGAGGTGCAGCATGAAACGTGAAGATACACAGGCTTTGACACGCGCGGAAGCGTTTGAACTGTCAGACGACATCCCGAGCAACCCCTCGAAAGCACCGACGATCGGCGATGTGATTGCGTCCCGTTTCGGACGCCGCGATATCCTCAAGGGCGCTCTGGCGGTGACCGCAATCTCAGCCGTTTCCTCGCTCATGGCCGGCACGAGCAAGCAGGCGCTGGCCTCCAAGGCGAGTTTCAGCTTCCCCGAGATCAAGCATGGTGTGGACGAAACCCACCACGTGGCCGAAGGCTACGACGCGGACGTCCTGATCCGCTGGGGCGATCCGATCTTCCCCGATGCGCCTGAGTTCGACCCCATGAAGCAGTCGGCCGCCACACAGCTTCAACAGTTCGGCTACAACAATGATTACGTCGGCTTCGTCGGCCTGCCCTTCGGCTCGGACAATCCGGATCACGGACTGCTCTGCGTCAATCACGAGTATACCAGCGAAGAAGTCATGTTCCCCGGCCTTGGCCGTCAGGACAAAGACGCCGAATTCGCCGGCATGACCCAGGAGCTGATCGACATCGAGATGGCCGCGCACGGCGGTTCCGTCATCGAGATCAAAAAAGGCACCGACGGGAAATGGGGCCTGGTCAAGGATAGCCAGTACAATCGCCGCATCACGGCCAGCACGACCGAAATGACGCTCTCCGGCCCCGCAGCCGGGCACGCGCGCTTGAAAACGACGGCTGATTCCAGCGGCACCAAGGTGATCGGCACCATCAACAACTGCGCCGGCGGCATGACTCCCTGGGGCACCTACCTCATGGCGGAAGAAAACTTCCATGGCTACTTCAACGGCGCAGTCGCCGAAGGCCACACGGAAGCCGCGAACCACGAGCGTTACGGCGTTCCCGGCGGCTGGTACGCCTGGGGCAGCTATGAGGACCGTTTCGACGTGAGCAAGGAGCCGAATGAGCCCAACCGCTTCGGCTGGGTGGTCGAGGTCGATCCCTTCGACGCCAGTTCCACCCCGGTCAAGCGGACGGCGCTCGGGCGCTTCAAGCACGAAGGCGCGGAGCCCATCGTGAACAAGGACGGCCGGGTCGTGGTCTACTGCGGCGACGACCAGCGCTTCGATTACCTCTACAAGTTCGTGAGTGCGGGCACTTTCAACGCCGAAGACCGCGCCGCCAACATGAACCTGCTCGACGAGGGCACGCTCTATGTCGCGAAGTTCGAAGAAGGCGGCATGAACTGGCTTGCCCTGACCCATGGCGAAGGCCCGCTGACGGCCGCAAACGGTTTCGCCGACCAGGGCGATGTGCTGATCGAAACCCGCCGTGCCGCCGACCTGCTGGGCGCGACGCCCATGGACCGGCCGGAAGACGTTGAGCCGAACGCCAAGACCAACAAGGTCTACGTCATGTGCACCAATAACTCCAAGCGCAAGGAAGAGCAGGTCAACGTCGCCAACCCGCGTCCTGCCAACACTTTCGGTCACATCATCGAGCTTTCACCGCCCGACGGTGACCATGCCTCCGAGAGCTATGCGTGGGATATCCTGGTGAAGTGCGGCGATCCCTCGGTTGCCGAGGTTGGCGCCCAGTGGAACCCGGCCACCAGCGAAAACGGCTGGTTCGGTTCCCCGGACAACTGCGCGGTCGATCACATGGGGCGTCTTTGGATCTCGACCGACCAGGGCAGCAACTGGTCGAAATCAGGCACCGCGGACGGTATCTGGGCCATGGAGACCGAGGGCGAGCTGCGCGGCACCGGCAAGATGTTCTTCCGCGTACCGGTTGGTGCGGAAATGTGCGGTCCGCGCTTTACGCCGGACGACAAATCCCTGTTCCTCGCGGTTCAGCATCCGGCAACCGACGGCACCAAGGACTATCCCGGCTTTGAGAAGAACTCGACCTTCGAGGAACCGGCGACCCGCTGGCCCGACTTCAAAGAGGGCGTTCCACCGCGGCCGTCAGTGGTGGTCGTCACCAAACAGGATGGTGGCGTGATCGGCGTATAGCCACGTCTCACTCTTTTTTGAAGAGGGCGGCTGGAGCGTACCGGCCGCCCTTTTTTTGAGCACCGCAGCGGGCTTAACGGACTTGAAACGCTGCCTGAGAGACAATACCTCCTGAAGATCGTGCTGTGAGGCCATAGAATTCACTCAAGTGCCTCACTCTTTTTATGCTAAGCAAGGGCCCCATGACCTTTCTGCCCCGCTTTTCACGAATCGGCGTTCTACCTGCCGCTGCCTTGGCCGGTCTGGTTGCGCTCGCGCCCAAGCCTGCTGACCCGCATCCCCATGTCTGGATCGATACGGTGGTCAAGCCGCAGTTCGTGGGCGGCATGGTGACGGCCTTTGCGGTCGATTGGACCTTCGACGACCTCTATTCCTTTCTGGTCATCGATGACTTCGACAGCAACAAGAACGGCACGCTTGATCCGGATGAGCTGGCGGCTTTGGCCAAGGCCAGCCGCGATACCCTGGGCGCCACCGACTACTTCACCCGGATCACGCTCGACGGCGAGCGACTTCGGAACCTGAATTTCGAGAACCTGACCGCCACTTCCTATCTGGAGCGGATCAGCTATCACTTCGTGATCAAGCTGGAAGCACCGGTCGACCCTCGAACGCAGGACCTCACCTTCGCCACCTATGACGAGAACTACTACATCGAGATCCTGCTCAATGAACAGGATCCGGTCCGTTTCGAGGGGGATTGGCCGCGCGCCTGCCGCTACGAGATCGGACGGGATGAGGTCAACAGGATTTACTTCGATCTGGTCGCCCCAACGATCGTAACCTTCCCCTGCCCCACATCCTGAGATCCCGGACAGCGCGCACCTGGCCTCCACCGATCGTCATAACAGAACACCGCGACAGTAAGTATTCATGTCCTCTTACCTGCGCTACCTGATCACCGCCTCTTTTTGCCTCAGTATGGCGGCTCTTGCCGGCATCGGTCTCATCCTGGCGCCGGCGCAGTTCAATCCCGCGTCCGCGCAGATCCTGCAGGGTAGCGATAACGATGCCTCGTCCGGACCGGCCCTGCCCGGCGTGTCACCAGCCGCAGAACCTCAGACCCCGCCGGGCGCGCTCGAGCGCTTTATCCTGCAGGTGCGGCAAAAACAGCAGGAGCTGCACCGGGACCTGATCAAGGTGATCCGGGACATGAAAAGCGACGAGACGAACCGTTCGCTTTACCTCCTGCTCTTCGCGTCCTTCCTTTACGGCATCTTTCACGCCGCCGGCCCGGGGCACGGCAAGATGGTGATCTCCTCCTACCTGCTGGCCAGCGAAGACCAGTTACGGCGCGGAATCAAACTGACCTTCCTGTCGTCGGCCGCCCAGGCGGTATCGGCGATCCTGCTGGTCGGTCTGCTGGCCATCGCGCTCGATCTCTCGCGCCTCGAGGTCACCGGCCAGACCCGGACTCTGGAGATCGCCAGCTACGTTCTGGTGATCGCAATCGGCCTTTGGATGCTGAATGGTGCCGTGCGCGGCAAGGGCTGCGGGCATGACCATGCGCACGGCGGACACAGCCACGGCGGACACAGTCACGGCGGGCACGGGCATGATCATAACCATGAAGATCACGCCCAAAACCACCACGGCCACAACCACGGCCACGGCCATCACCAACCGGTGGCCGCCGCCGCGGTCACACAAACGGGCGTTCGTCAGTATTTGGGGATCGTTCTGGCCGTGGGCATCCGTCCCTGCACCGGCGCCGTGATTGTGCTGCTCTTTACCCTCGCCCAGGGTTTGCTTCTGGCTGGCATCGCGGCGACTTTCGTTATGGCCCTGGGAACCGCCATCACAGTCGCCACACTTGCGGTTCTGAGCGTCACATCACGCAGGGTGGCGCTGCGCGTGGCGGGCAAGGAGTCACCCTGGCAACGCCGTGTCCAGATCGGCATGTCGGTCCTGGGATCTCTGATGGTCATCGCGACAGGGGCGATTCTGCTCCTGGCGACCGTGGATCAGACGACTCTGCTCTGACTCGGCCGGCTCAGGCAGTGGCGAACAACGCCAGCACACGCTCTTTTGAGACGCCCCGAAAAAGCCAAATAAATCAATACGAAGTAGCGTCCCGAAAGGCGATAAGGCCCTACGATGGGCAAAGCGCCACTGCCGGATCGCAGGAAAACCGCCCGGGTTGCGACAAAATCCTCTATCCTTTTGCGGTTGGATGAAACCTGTCCCGGAAAAACTATATGCGGTCAGTGCTCCTGCGCAGCCTCTTCTTCCTCGGCTTTCTCGCCTGCTGTCAATCCGGGCCGCACTTTATCTCCAAAGCCGCCGCGGAAAACGTCGTGCTGGAGCTGGTGCTCGCGATTGACGTCTCGTCCAGCGTGAACGAGAGCGAATACGCCCTGCAGATGTCGGGCTTTGCCGAAGCCTTCCGTCACCCTGCGGTGGTCACGGTGATTGAGAGTCTGGGCAGCAAGGGCATGGTGGTCACGCTCATTCAATGGTCGGGCGCCGACACCTATGTTCAGGCGATCGACTGGACCCGGATCAACGACCGCGCATCGGCCGAGGCCTTCGCGGCGCAGGTCGGGACGGCACCCAGGCTGATCGAAGGCGGCGCGACGGCGATCGGCGATGCTATGCTTTTCGCCCGGGCGCTGATCGAACTCAATGGCTACAACGGCACCCGGCGCACGGTCGATGTCTCCGGCGACGGCATCGCCAACCAGGGCAAACAGCCCGCCGTGGCGCGCGCGATCCTGAACGCCGAGAACATCACCGTGAACGGTCTCGCGATCCTGAACGAAGAACCCAGGTTGGGCGCGTACTACAAGGCCGGCGTGGTGGGCGGGCCCAATGCTTTTCTGGTCACGGCGAGCGATTTCGAGGACTTTGCCCGCGCCATTCGAATCAAGCTGATCACCGAGATCGACGGGCCGCTGATTTCCAGGAACCCCGGACATGACCTCGTTCCGGAAGGCATTGAATTTGTCGGGAAAGAACAAGCGCCTGCAGCCCCCGGCACTGCATCGAACAGCGCAATATCCGAGTTAGGAGAAAAGAAACTCTATGCACGTCGTGATTTTTGAACTCGAACCCAAAACCGGTTGCCACGACGACTATCTGGGGATCGCCGCGGACCTGCGCAAAGAACTCGATAAGATCGACGGCTTCATCTCGGTGGAGCGCTTCTCGAGCCTGACCACGGACGGCAAGCTCGTCTCCATTTCCTTCTGGCGCGACGCCGAAGCGGTGGCGGCATGGCGGCGCGAGCAGCATCACCGCAAAGCACAGCACAGCGGCCGCTCCGAGCTCTTCGCGGACTACCGCCTGACCGTTGCGGAGGTCGAGCGCCAATACGGCTTGCACGACAGAGCCCAGGCGCCGTCGCGGGACGAGGAATCTTCATCGGCGCAGTAATTCATTGGCCCAGTAATTCATTGGCGCAGTAATTCATCGGCCCTTTAAGAGGCGTGGGTTTGTCCCGATCAAAGGAGCAAGCAAATGAGATTTAAAGCCCTCCACACAAGCTTCACGCTCGGTGCAGTCCTGCTCTTCCTGTCGGCAACACCGTCCTTATCGAACGGCCTCTCGGTTCCCGCCGATGTGATCGCCATCTACGAAAGCGACACGGTGCTGGTCGATGCCTATCCCTGGCCCGGCATGACGCTGCGGGTGGTTGTGCGCCTGGCCAGCCTCGACGTGCCCCGGACTCCCGGCCAGTGTCAGTCGGAGTCCAAACGGGCCGCCGCGGCGCGGCGCTTCACGGAACGGCGGATCGGCAGCCTGATCTCATTGAACGGCGTACGCGATGGCGATGACGCCGGCTCCGTCCGCGCGAACATCTCGACCCAGGAGGGAATGGATCTGGCTCAGCTGCTGATCCAATCCAACTTTGCCCGCCCTCATGACGGCGGCGAGTCAAAAGGCTGGTGCAGAAACTGACCCCGCCCCCGCGCGTGTTCAATCATACTCAGAGGCCTTGATTTCCTCTAAGGACCTGACTTTCCCGGACGCCCTGGCAGTTGCGGCCTCCGCCATCAGAAACTCCCGAAAGGCTTGCACCTTCGCCTTCTTGCCCGCTCCGGGCGGCATGACGAGGTAGTATCCGACACTCGATTCCAGCGCGAGCTCGAAGGGCCGGACCAGGCGGCCGGCGGCGAGGTCATCCCCGATCAGCGTAATTCGTCCCAGCGCCACGCCGCGGCCGCCCGCGACCGCTTCGATCATGACCGAGGAATCGTCGATGATGGTGCCGCGATGCGGATCCACGTCCGTCACACCGGCCAGCGTCAGCCAGGAGACCCAGTCCTCGTGATTATCTTCATGCAGCAGATCGTGGTGTTTCAGATCGGACGGCGTGCGCAGGGGATGTGGCCCCTCCAGAAGCGCCGGACTGCAGACCGGCACCATGTCGACCCCGATCAGAAACTCCGCCGTAACCCCGGGCCAGCGTCCATCCCCCGCCCGGATCGCCACATCGATTTCATCCGCAATAAAATCAACCAGTTGCAGCGAATGGTGCAGCCGCAGATCGATCTCAGGATACTGCTTCCAGAAGCGTTCCAGGCGTTTCACCAGCCACTTTGAAGAAAAGGTTGGGGTCAGGGAGACCGAGAGGTTCGTATCGTCACCGCCGCGCTGCAGATCAAGGATGGTTGCCGCGATCCGGTCAAAGGATTCGCTCACCACGGGCAGGAGCTGCTGACCCTCCTCGGTCAGGAGAAGTTTCCGTGTGAGACGGTGAAAGAGCTTGAAGCCCAGCTGTTCCTCCAGGGACTTCACCTGATGACTGACCGCCGCCTGAGTGACGTTCAGTTCTTTCGCGGCCTCGGTGAAACTGAGACTACGGGCACCCGCTTCAAAAGAGCGCAGGGCATTCAAGGGAGGAAGTCGGCGCATAGTATTCTCGATCTATAAATTATTAATTCTAATCCATTGATTAGAAGAGATCGTTTGTCAGCTGAACCATCACTGCAGGCATAATAGTGCCTAGAGGAAACTCAAAGGGATCACCTCCCGACCCTATACATAAGGCAAATTATATCATGGATCTCATATTTCGCGGCATTTCCCGGGCCGCCGGCGTTGAAATGCGACCGGGCACAGCTCTTCCCTGGGAAGCACCCAAAAGAGACGCGGCGGACCGCGCCGGCACCGCGGAGCAGACGTACCAGCAGTTGTCGAAGACAACGCGCCGGGTCGCGGGAAAGACCATGAGCTACCTCGGAAACCGGTTGATTCGGGCAGGAGACGCACTGGCATCTTGATTGATGCAGTCAGATCCTGATGCTGAGGGAACTACTCAGGAAACACTCTGAGCAGACTTTCCGGGCACTGGTTGTCGACGGTCTCGGATTCGAAACACCATCCGAGAGGTTTCTCCGGTCTCCCGCACCCAACCAGCATTGCAGGTTCGTGAGCCGCTGCTCTCGCATATCCGTGCGTGCCTTCCGCTTGACCCGGCACGACCAGTGTAATCTGAATCGCTTGATCGCATTGGTTCTCCACGACCGTCGAGTATGCCTGCACGTCATGCCCCAACAAGAGACTCTTCCATGACACGGATCCCGGTGACGGCTCTTCGCAGGTAACGCCCTCCATCACTTCAGTCTTCATCGAGACACAGGAGTCTTGCGCCGCGGCGGACAAACTTACGGAAGTGCAAAGACCGAGCGATGCAACCACGAACAACGCCGCAGATTTCCTCTCGACCAGCTTCGCCAGAGGAAACCTACATTGCGACCACGAAACCATGCCCTAACTCCCTTTCCCTAACCAACTGTCCAGAAACCCGCCCAGCCAGTCTTCCAGCGGGGCGTCGTGCTGCGCGCTGTCCGCCAGCTGCCGCTCGGCGGAATGGGCGCCGGGTTCGGCCAGCATGTGCGCCGCATCGGAGAGCCAGCGCCGGGAAATCTCCGGCGTCACCTCGGGATGAAACTGAATCCCGTAAATCTTGGGGCTCAGGCGGTAGGCCTGATTGGGAAAGACCGATCCTGTGGCCAGAAGCTCGGCGCCGTCCGGCAGCTCGAAGCCTTCTTTGTGCCACTGATAGACATGCATGGGGTCCTGAAGGAAACCATCGGCCGCCGCCGTGGGCTGAATCTCGACGTAGCCGATCTCATGCTTTCGTTCCGGGTGCATCGACACCTTCGCCCCGAGGCTCCGCGCCAGGATCTGCGCGCCGAGACAGATTCCCAGATAGGGTTTCTCAGCGGCGACCCAGCGCCCGACCCAATCGATCTCTTCGGCGATGTAGGGCGCAGTCTCGCCGTCATTGGCGCTCTCCGGGCCACCGTAGACCACCGCAGCGGCAACGTCCGTCAGGCTCGAAGGATCGGGCAGTTCGTCACCCCGCCCGGGAGAAATCCATTCAACCTCGAAACCACGCTCGGAAATCATACGCGAGGCCCTGTCGTCGCGCTTGCCGACGGGATGATCGATCAGGATTACTTTTCGCGCCACTCACCTCTCCTCTAAAAACTCTCACGCCACGCGGCCAAAAAAACTTAGTGCGTGCCTTGCGAAAGACCAGACACTTAGAACTCTTCTCCAACTGACCGGGTTTCTGGCCAGATCAGGTTGATGGCCAGATCAGGTTGATGGCCGGATCAGGTTGATGGGCGCGCGCTCAAGAAGGCGCGCATATGAAAGGCCGCCTGCTCCGGCTGGTAACGCACATCACTCCCCACTGGACAGGCACGGCGCGCCCGGCACCCCAGATCCATGCAATCACGTCCTCCGGGCTGCGCAATGTGCGCGACACAGGCAGCAACGTCATAGCCCGCGCTGGAGAAGGCGGACACGGGACAGGCCGATAGACAGGGTTGGCCGGCGCAGGACACGCAGGGCGAAGGGCCATCATCCCGAGGCGGCAGGGCAATCCGGGCCGCAAAACGCAACGCTCCCCGGTAAGCATGCCAAAGACCGTAATCACGATGGACCAGCAGACCCAGCGGCGACGGCCAGACCGGCTCCGATTTCTGCGCCCAGGCCTGAAAGGGAAAATAGGGTGGGCCGCCAAAGGGAAACACCGGCTCGGCACCCAGGTCTTCAGCCAGGGCGGTGATCACCCGGCGGCTCCAGCGATCCAGGGGACCCAAGTCAGTATCTGACACCGGATGTGCGTGAGAGGCTTCGGCATCGCGGCCTTCCGGCGACGCCTGAAAGGCCTGCCACATACCCTCGTCGACGTTCCCCAGCAGAAGAAGCGTCTGCGCGGGCGCGCCCGTCTTCAGAAGCGGAACGCCGTCTTCGGCAGAAGGGTGAAATCCGCCGCGGAGCGACAGCCCTGCGGCCGCAGCCGCCTGCAGGAGAGCCTCAAGCTCCATCGCCCACAGCGCCCCGGCTCTCTTCTTCGCCCCGGCTCTCTTCCTCGATCCAAGCCTCATCGTCCCAACCGCCATCGTCCCCAATGCCATCGTTCCAGGCCTTATCGGCGGGGTCGCCCGGGCTGAGATCTTCCTCGACAAAGTCCCACTTGACGGCTTCCCCGTCGAACCAGTCGATCACGTGGTCCTCGAGATCGGCATCCTCGACCTCGGTCTCGGGCACCACCCGGTTCAGCACGGAATTTCCCGAGCGATGGACCGAGTCCGGATCTCCGCTCACCAGCGGATGCCAGTCTTCCAGCGGCTTGCCCTCGGCCAGCAGACGATAGGCGCAGGTGGCCGGCATGAAACCCAGGGACCCGATGTTCTCAGGCGTCAGGGTGACGCAATCGGGCACATATTTCGATCGCTGCGGATACTGGCTGCACTGGCAAGTACCCAGATCCAGCAGTTTGCAGGTGACATCGGTCGCGACAATGTCGCCGCTGTCCTCGTCTTCGAGCTTGATCAGGCAGCATTTTCCGCAGCCGTCGCAAAGCGATTCCCATTCCTCCCGGTTCATGTCTTCCAGGGATTTGCGCTGCCAAAAGGGAAGTTCGGATGTCATGCAGGGCTGATACACCGGCGCAGGCAAATGCACAAGCTATCCGGGGCCATCCGGCACCATCCGCCCCTCTGGCGGCCAGGGATAAGGGCCCTTTACGGACGATTGACCTGATCTCAAATCCGGATTAGAAGTTGTATATACAACTTCATAGGCCAGAGCATGACTGAAAAAGGCGCCTTCACACTCTCACCGGGTCACCTGACACTGGACGATCTGCGGACGATCTGGCTGGGCGATCAGACCCTGCAGCTTGATCCAGGCTGTGGCGAGGCCATTGACCGATCGGCTGAGACCGTCGCAACGGTGCTGCGCGAGGGACGGACGGTGTACGGCGTGAACACCGGGTTCGGCGTGCTTGCCAAAACCTCGATCCCGAACGATCAGGTCAGTGAACTGCAACGGCGCCTCGTGCTGTCCCACTCTGCGGGGGTCGGCATGCCGCTCTCCAACTCCGCGGTTCGGCTGATCCTGCTGCTGAAGGTCAACGCTCTTGCGCGGGGCTTTTCAGGTATCCGGCGCGAGGTCATCGACCGTCTGATCGCGCTTTTCAACGCCAAGGCCTATCCGGTCATCCCGGCCAAGGGATCTGTGGGCGCTTCGGGCGATCTGGCCCCCCTGGCCCATTTATCCAGCGCACTCCTCGGTGTCGGGGAAATCAGCCTGGACGGCCAGGTCATGGCCGCAAGCGAAGCCCTGGAGGCTCTTGAAATACCGCCCGTGGATCTGGACGCCAAGGAAGGGCTGGCTCTGCTCAACGGGACTCAGGTCTCTACCGCCCTGGCCCTGGAAGGCCTGTTTCTCACCGAACGGCTGTTTGACTCGGCTCTGGTTGCTGGGGCGATGTCGGTCGATGCCGCCCTGGGCAGCGACACACCCTTTGACCCTAGAATTCACGAACTCCGCGGCCAGCCCGGCCAAATCGAAGTTGCCGCGCAGCTCAGAAGGCTTTTGGCCGGCAGCGAAATCCGTGGCTCGCATCTGGAATGCGACCGGGTCCAGGACCCCTATTCATTGCGCTGTCAACCGCAGGTCATGGGGGCGGCGCTCGACATCATCGGTCAGGCTGCCCAGACCCTGACCCGCGAAGCCAACGCGGTCTCGGATAATCCCCTGGTATTCTCCGACAGCGGCGAAATCCTCTCCGGAGGAAACTTTCACGCAGAACCCGTGGCCTTTGCCGCCGATACGCTGGCACTGGCGATTGCGGAGATTGGCGCGCTATCCGAGCGGCGGGTCGCCCTGCTGACGGATGCCGCCATGAGCAGCCTGCCCGCCTTCCTGGTCGCCGAGCCGGGATTGAACTCAGGCTTCATGATCGCCCATGTCACAGCCGCCGCTCTTGCCAGTGAAAACAAAGGATTAGCTCACCCTGCGTCGGTCGACAGCCTGCCAACCTCTGCCAATCAGGAAGACCATGTCAGCATGGCCACACACGCTGCACGGCGTCTCTCGGACATGGTCGAGAACAGTGCGCATGTCGTCGCCGTCGAACTTTTGGCTGCCGCTCAGGGACTCGATTTACGCCAACCTCTGGTAAGCAGCCCAGAAATAAAAAAACATCTGCAACTCATACGTAAATCGGTACCCTTTCTGGACAACGATAGACAGATGGGAAAAGATATCGTTTCAATTCAAATACTTATACTTTCCGGGGACTTTTGCCTGTAGCGCAAATCTGTGATATTATTAGTGTTAATTCGTTTTAAATGTCGTCAAAGAAACGCCGCCGCTGTTACTCGTAGACACTCGCCATAGTTGAGGCTATATTTCTACTAATTGGAAATGCATTTGGTCCAATTTTAATACCAATAAGGGATTAAATGCCTTTCTGTGAGAGATGGAAATTGAATACTAAAGGTAAGAAAATTGAGTATATTGCCGGCGTCAATTGAAGATAAACCTGAAGATTCGCAGGAGCAGTTTGTGCTTGACCAACAGATCAGCCATTTGCTCCGTCGCGCTCATCAGCGGGCCTCTGCGATCTTCTTATCTGTTCTGGGCGAACACCAGATCACCCCAACGCAGTTCTTCGCAATGGCCAGATTGCACGAAAAAGGCCAGCTGTCGCAGAACAAGCTCGGCCGCTATGCCGCAATGGATCCCGCAACGATCCAAGGCGTCATCCGGCGGCTGCATGAACGCGGAATGATCGAGCGTATTCCAGACTCGACCGATCGCCGCCGCATGGTTCTCAGCCTCTCCCCTCTCGGATACAAAACCGTCGAGGAACTTTTGGCTGGCGCCAAGCGGGTCGATAGCGAGATTCTTGGACCACTCTCGGAAGAAGAACGCGCTCAATTCCTCAGCCTGGTGAAGAAGGTCGTCTGAGCAGGGGACTCACGGCGACCTGACTGGAACAAGAACCGAACTCAGCCGGGCATGCCCGGCTGACGGGAGGTATTTGGCCAACTTCCAGGCGGCCTTTCCAGTTTGATCACACAAGACAGTTTGATCACACAAGACAGCTGCGCTGAACGAAAGCACCTCAAGTGACAACTCGATCAGGGACAGTTTGCTCGCATGACTGTTCATGGCGAGTTGCCGTCTGTTGATAGACTGTCCTTTTGCTGCACGTCCGTACCGGCCCGGCGCACCTGGTCTCCCGGCACACTTGGTCTTAACGAGAACGAAGTGATCCGGGCACCAGAGCGGGTCCAGCCGGATTGAATCCCCGACCGCGGCCCGGGGGCCTGCTCCACCTGCCGTCGCGCTCAGATGGTGAGCCAAGATCGCCAAGCGAATCACATGCCTTGGCATCACCACAAAGTGGTTCCAGCCAAACCGGATCCAGTCTAAGTTTGACCAGTGCCTGACTGCATTTCGCCGGATCGGAAAATGCGGCAAGCGTCCCGCGAGACTGGATAAAGCAGAATGACAAACCCCGCCGTCGATACCCCCGCCACAGACATGACAGCCAAAGACACTCCGGCCACAGATATCCCCCCCATTGATACGGACGTCATCATCATCGGCGCCGGGCCGGTCGGCCTATTTGCCGTCTTCGAACTCGGCTTGCTGGACCTCAAGTGCCATTTGATCGACATCCTGGACCGACCGGGCGGACAGTGCGCGGAACTCTATCCGGAAAAGCCGATCTATGACATCCCGGCCCTGCCGATCTGCACCGGCCAGGAACTGACCGACCGTTTGATCGAGCAGGCCAAACCCTTCGCGCCGGAGTTCCACTTTTCGCAGATGGCGGAGAAACTTGAGAAGATAGACGATGGCCGCTGGCGGCTGACCAGCGACGCAGGCAGCGTTTTACAGGCGCCGGTCGTCGTGATCGCTGCCGGTGGTGGCAGCTTCGTGCCAAAAAAGCCCCCGATCAAAGGCATTGAAGATTTTGAAGGCACATCGGTGCACTACGCCGTGCGCAAGATGGAACAGTTCCGCGACAAGAATATCCTGATTGCCGGCGGCGGGGATTCCGCGCTGGACTGGACCGTCAACCTACAGCCCCTGGCAAAGCAAATGGCACTGGTGCACCGGCGCGACGAGTTCCGCGCCGCACCGGACTCGGTCAATAAGATGAGAGACCTGGTCGCGGCGGGTGGCATGAAGCTGCACATTGCCCAGGTTTCCGCCTTACATGGAGAGAACGGACTGCTTGAAGCCGTCACTCTGAAAAACAAAGAAAAGGGCGAGTTTCAAGTCGCGTGCGACACGCTGCTGGCATTCTACGGCCTGACCATGAAACTGGGACCGGTCGCCGAGTTCGGCCTGAACCTGCATGAAAACCTGATCCCGGTCGACACCGAGAAGTTCGAGACCAGCCAGCCCGGCATCTTCGCCATCGGCGACATCAACTACTACCCAGGCAAGCTGAAGCTGATTCTCTCCGGCTTCCACGAAGCAGCCCTGATGGCGCAACAGGCCTTCCGGATTATTCACCCGGATCAGAAGCTGCGTTTTCAGTACACGACCTCAAGCTCGAGCCTGCAGAAGAAACTTGGGGTCTCCTGAGCTCCCTTGCCCCGGACTGTCTCGAGTACCCTTGAGCGGACGTACCGCGTCAGGAGTGGCTTTCCAGGTAGGCGATGATCTGATCGGCAAGAGTATCGGGATCTACCTCACCGCTCTTGAGGACAATCTCGGCGTTCTCAGGCGTCTCGTAGTCTGAATCGATACCGGTGAAGTTCTTCAGCTCGCCCGCCCTGGCTTTCTTGTAAAGGCCCTTGGGATCGCGCGCTTCGCAGATCTCAAGCGGCGTATCGACGTAGACTTCGACAAACTCGCCCTCGTCCATCAGAGCCCGCGCCATTTGCCGCTCCGAGCGGAAGGGCGAAATGAAAGACGCCAGCACGATCAGGCCCGCATCGACCATCAGCTTCGCGACCTCCGCCACCCGGCGGATATTCTCCACCCGGTCCTGATCGGTAAAGCCCAGATCCTTGTTCAGGCCATGACGGACGTTGTCACCGTCGAGCAGGTAGGTTCGCTTGCCCAGGGCGTGGAGCTTTTGCTCCAGGCGGTCCGCGACGGTCGACTTGCCCGATCCGGACAGCCCGGTGAACCAGAGGACACGCGGTTTCTGCGCGTTGGCGGCGGCCCGGGCCAGCTTGTCGACCTTCATATCGTGCCATTCGATATTGCTGGCGCGGCGCAGAGGGAAGTCGATCATGCCCGCGGCGACCGTGGCATTGGTAAACTTGTCGACCAGGATGAAAGCGCCGGTCTGGCGGTTATCCTTGTAGGCGTCAAAGGCAACCGGCCGGTCCAGGGCGATCTTGCAGTAACCGACATCGTTCAGGCCAAGGGTCTTGGCGGCCAAATGATCCAGGGTATTCACATCTATCAGGTGAGTGAGGTCCGTGACCCGCGCGATCGTCTGATCGGACGCAAAACGCGCCACGTAGGTGCGCTCCGGCAACATCGGGTCGCTATCCATCCAGATGATGTGCGCGGCGAACTGATCGACAGTGTCCGGCGCGGATTTCGGGTGCGCCAGGAGATCACCGCGGCTGATGTCGATTTCGTCCCGCAGCGAGATCGTTACCGCCTGACCGGCCACCGCCTGTTCAAGCTCACCCGCCGGACCGACAATCGCCTTCACCTTCGATGTCTTGCCCGAGAGGCTTGCGAGGATCGGGTCTCCCACGGATACGCTGCCGGATGCAACGGTACCGCTGAAGCCCCGAAAATCCTGATTGGGGCGATTGACCCATTGAACCGGGAGACGGAAAGGCCTTTCACGCGCCTGTTCCGCCCGCTCGCCGGTCACCTCGATGTCTTCCAGGGTGGCCATAAGCGTGGGGCCGTCGTACCAGGCCATCGTCTCCGAGGGAGCGAACACATTCTCTCCGGTCAGCGCCGAGAGGGGGATGGCGCGAACCTCCGCGAGGTTCAGTTCCTCCGCGAAAGCGACATATTCCTCAAAGATGGCATCGAAGGTGGACTGGTCGTAATCAACCAGATCCATCTTGTTGACCGCCAGCACCACCTGCCGGATGCCGAGCAGGGACACAATGTAGGAGTGGCGCCGGGTCTGGGTCAGAATACCTCTGCGCGCATCGATCAGAATGACCGCCAGATCAGCGGTCGAAGCGCCGGTTGCCATGTTGCGGGTGTACTGCTCATGCCCAGGCGTATCGGCGGCGATAAACTTGCGCTTGTCGGTCTCAAAGTAGCGGTAGGCGACGTCGATCGTGATGCCCTGTTCACGTTCGGCCTGAAGCCCGTCAACCAGGAGTGCGAGATCGACCTTCTCGCCCTGGGTGCCGTACTTTTTGCTCTCGGTGGCCGTCGCCGAGAGCTGATCTTCGAATACGGTTTTGGAATCGTACAGCAGGCGCCCGAGCAGTGTGGACTTTCCGTCGTCCACCGATCCGCAGGTGATGAAGCGCAACTGGTCTTTCGCATCCTGTGCTTTGAGAAAGGCTTCGATATCGATCTCCGCAGTCTCGTTCCTTGGCACACCCGTATTTTGCGTGGCGGTTTTTGCCGCATCGGTCGTTGCTGGATGAGAGGCGCGCATCAGAAATAGCCCTCCTGCTTTTTCTTTTCCATAGAGCCAATCTGATCCTGATCGATCACCCGTCCCTGCCGCTCCGAGCCCCGGCTCTGCAGGAGTTCCAGAATAATATCGGGCACGGTCTTGGCCGAGGATTCGACGGCGCCGGTCAGGGGATAGCAGCCAAGGGTGCGAAAGCGCACCAGCTTCTCCTGCGGCACTTCGCCCGGTGCGAGCGGCAAACGCTCGTCATCCACCATCACAAGCACCCCGTCGCGCTCGACGACGGGCCGCATCGCGGCAAAATACAGCGGCACGAGCGGAATGTTTTCACGGTGAATATATTGCCAGACATCGAGCTCCGTCCAATTGGAGATCGGAAAGACCCTGACGCTTTCCCCGGCAGCGATCCGGGTGTTGTAAAGGTTCCAGAGCTCAGGGCGCTGCGTCTTGGGATCCCAGCGGTGCGACTTCGAGCGGAAGGAAAAAACCCGTTCCTTTGCGCGCGATTTTTCCTCATCGCGCCGCGCGCCGCCAAAGGCCGCATCGAAGCCATGCCTGTCGAGAGCCTGCTTCAGGCTTTCCGTCTTCATGACATCGGTGTGAAGCTTGGAGCCATGGGTAATGGGGCCGATGCCGCGCGCAACGCCGTCCTGGTTGATGTTCACAATCAGCTCCAGCCCCAGCCGGGCCGCCAGCTGATCCCGGAACAGAATCATCTCGCGGAACTTCCAGGTGGTATCCACATGCAGCAGCGGAAAGGGCGGGACACCGGGCGCAAAGGCCTTCATGGCAAGGTGGAGCATCACCGCGGAGTCCTTGCCAATCGAATAAAGCATCACCGGGTTGCGGAACTCGGCCGCAACCTCGCGGATGATGTGGATAGACTCCGCCTCGAGCCGGTCCAGGTGAGAGAGACTCTGCATAGCACTCTTATTCAGTTGTTTTACCCAGCACCGCCAAGATCTGATGCCGGCCACCGACTATGCAAGTGCTTATAGTGAGGCAGCGCGGTTTCTTAAACCGCTTTCCGCCGCTGTTGAGGATATCGACCGAAGATTGTATGAATTTCCTTTCATAGCAGGCGAGCAATCCTGCGGGCGCGAGATCCGCTCCCGACGTGCAGACGCGCCCTCGTGCAACCGCCTGCTTGATGCGGAGCCACTCTTCTGTCTATGAAGGACAGATCCTAAAGACATCCAGGAGGCCCTGCCCGGCCTCAAATCCATGGACCGACTGCACGTGTATTCCACATCTCTTCAGCTCTTCATGCGCCTTCGCTCCTACGTTGCACTTGCAGTGATCGGGGAACTGGCGATTCAGCTGGTTGGCGAGGAGTTCTCGGTCGGCGGCGGTCTGATTTTCGCGTCGGTCCTGGTGTGGGCCTACCTGGCCTTCAACGCGCATGCCGTTCTCTTACTGCCGGACGACCGGGATAAGGCCGCCGACAACACCCGTGTGCTCGGCTTCGCTCTTCGAACCTTTGGTCTCGGCCTGCTCATGCTCATCCCTGTGATCGCGATGATGATCCTCGCCTTGTCGGGTTCCCTGAGCCAGGTCAGCCTGGAGAGTGATGGCTGGTCCGTGATCGCGGCCATCGGCCTGATCTGCGCGCTTGGGTTCCTCCTGGTCTTCGGATACCTCGGGACGCTTCTGCCGGCCTTCGTGGCGGACCGGCACCGCGGCATCGGCGCCGCCCTGTCACGCGGGGCATCGCAGTTCTTCTGGATCGCGGGACATTTGATCACCGGCCCGATTCTGCTTTTTGCCATCTCAATGACACTCGTTGTCGGCGGCCTTAATGCGCTCGAGCCTGACAGTGCGATGCTGTCCGAGGGCTACTATCCGAACATTCCGGTCTTTGTGATCCTGACCCTTGCCTATCTGGTTCAAGCACTGGGAACCGTGATGACGGCCTGGGTGCTTTCAAACGCGTTTTTGCGCGCAGAAGTACGAGCCTAAAGGGAGCAAGGACCCAGCGGAAGCATGAGCCGACAGAAGGTCGGTCCGGCGGTCACCGGCCCGGCGGGCGATCGCGGGATCTTCGCTTGCCGGGCCGCGCCTCGGCTCGAGGCAAGCGACACCCGCATTTACCGGCAATGCTGTGTTACTGGTAATACTGGCCTACTGGTAATATTGGCCGAAGCGGTTCTCGAGAAAGAGGCTGAGGTCGGCCTGTTCCTGCTTCACCAGGCCTTTGCCCGGCAGCGACCCGTTGCGCACAAGATCCACCATGGCGCAGATCCCGGCGGCAGTGGTCAGCTGGATCGCGCTCCAGCGACGTCCGCCCAGCTCTTTGCCGTAGACGTTCTTGGCATAGGACTCCTGGGTCAGCCGGCCGTTCTGCATGCCGCTGACGGTCACGAAGATCACAATGACATCCTGCGGAGTTGCGGGCACGGAGGTCTCCAGGACAGACTTCAGCAGATCGCGATGGGATGAAAGCCCGAGATCATTCAACAGCAGCTTGATGATCGCGTTGTGACCCGGGTAGCGGATCGTCTTGTAGTTCAAATCCCGGACTTTCCCGGCATAGCTCTCACAGAGCGTGCCCAGCCCGCCGGAGGTGTTGAAGGCCTCATAGGTCACGCCGTCCAGAGCGAACTCCTCCAATCCCTCCAGCGGCAGCACTTCACGCATCTCGCCCTCATGGATGGCCTCGCAGGGATTGCAGTATTCGTTGATCAGGCCCTCGGTGCTCCAGGTCATATTGTACTTGAGCGCGTTGGAGGGATACTGCGGCAAGGCCCCGACGCGCATCCGGATCTCGTGGATCTCGTCGAAGCGTTGGGCGAGGTCGTTGGCGACGACCGAGATGAAACCCGGGGCGAGGCCGCACTGCGGCACAAAAACCGAGTCGGCGTCCTCGGACAGAGCTTTCACGCAACGTGTGCTTGCCACGTCTTCGGTCAGATCGAAATAGCCCGCATTACAGTCTTTGGCGGCTTCGGCGACCACCGGCGTCAGGCTGAAGGGTCCGGCGTTCAGCACCACATCATGGCCCGCGATCGCCTCGCGCATGGCGCGGCCATCGCTGACATCCAGGCAGCGCGTTGAGATCTTGCCGTTCCAGGTGCCCTTGAGGCGCTCGAGCGCCTGACCATCCCGGTCGGCGATGGTGACCGCGTAGTCGTTGGTTCCGCAGAGCAAAGCCGTAATCGCTTCACCGATCTTGCCTCCGCCGACGATGAGGGACCGGGTGGTTTGGTCACCGTTCACCCCGGAGCCGTGTAGCGGTGAACCAGGGGATGTAAAAGAAGCGGACATTTGGGCACCTCAAGCAGTTACCGGGTAAATCTCGCTCTATGAAACCGCAGAACTCTGTCGAAATGAAGTGACCAATCTGTCGAAATAACGATATAATCTAGGCAATTTAACGACGGTAACCATAAATATGCCAATAGATGAAAAAGACCTTAAGCTTTTGGAACTGCTGAAAAACAATGCCCGAGAACCCACCTCGTCCATTGCCAGAAGCCTGGGCGTATCGCGTTCCACGATTCAAAGCAGGATCGAGAGGCTCGAACGCAGCGGCGTGATCAACGGCTACACCCTGCGCATGAGTGACGAATACGAGAAGAGCCGGATTAAGGCCCACGTCATGATCTCGGTCGCACCCAAACTCTCCAGCCGGGTTGCCGCCAGCCTGCGGGCCTTCTCAGAAGTGACCTCGCTCTACGCGGTCAGCGGCCCCTATGACTTGATCGCGGTTCTTTCCTGCCAGACGACCGAGCGGATTGACACGCTGCTCGATGAAATCGGCGCCCTGCCCGGTATCCGCAAAACGACCTCGTCGATCATCCTCTCCACGAAGTTTGCGCGCTAAGTCAGAAACGGACAAATCGCGACCAGCCCGCTTCAAGTTTTTCTCAAATTCTGAACTTCGAATTCCAAATTTCGATCTAAAATTCTAATAAATAGGATGAGAAAAATAATTTAGTACGTTGTATTTTAATAAATAGACCGACTCACAATGGGCTTGGGATGCCTCTGCGCCGCACGCGCTCTTGGGCAAGATGCCGGTCACAGGCTCCGCCCTCTCCTCTTCCCGGCACCTATCGGTTCTATGCGGCCTTCTTTCGCAGGATACGGTGCGAAGGGAAGGTCACTGAAACCGACGTCCCCTGCCCCGGCGCGCTCTCGACTGCGAAGGTGGCGTCGTGAAGCTCGGCGAGGCGCTTGGACAGCGGCAGTCCGAGTCCGGTGCCTTCATGTTCCCGGCTGACCGTGCTGTCGACCTGGCCGAAGGGCTCCAGGATCTTGGGAATATCCGCCGCCGCGATGCCAATGCCCGTATCCTCGACCACGAGCTTGATCTTGCCCCGGGTGTTTTCCACAAAGACGCGGACCGAGCCCTCGGCCGGCGTGAACTTCACTGCATTGCTGAGGAGGTTGAGCAGGATCTGTTTCACCCTGCGCTCATCGGCCAGGAGCGAGGGCAGGCGCGAGGGCAGCTCGTTGATCAGCGTGACTTTGGCGTGGTCAGCCCGGCTGCGCACCATGGCAAGACAGTGTTCGGCCGTAGCGCCGAGATCCAGCGGCTCCTCATGCAGTTCGATCTTGTCGGCTTCGGCCTTGGAGAGATCCAGGATGTCGTTGATCAGATCGAGGAGATGCAGACCGGAGGATTTGATGTCGTCCGCATAACTCTTGTAACGGGCGTGGCCCAAGGGACCGAGCATTTCCATAGTGAGGAATTCGGAAAAGCCAATCACCGCATTCAGCGGCGTCCGGAGCTCATGACTCATCACCGCCAGGAAGTCGGACTTGGCCCGGTTGGCGACCTCGGCATGTTCCTTGGTCTCCACAAGTTCGCTCTCGACCCGCTTCTGCTCCGAAATGTCCGTATGAACACCGACGTGGTACAGCACCGTCCCGTCGTCATCGAACACCGGATTGACCACAAGGCGACTCCAGAACACCGAGGTGTCCTTGCGGTAGTTCATAATGTCGACACGCACGGGATTATGGCTTTTAAGACCGTTTTCCAGCGTCTCGAGTGTCTCAGGATCCGTCTCGGGCCCCTGCAGGAACCAGCAGTTCTTGCCAAGGACGTCGCCGGGCTCGTAGCCGGTCAGACGCGTAAAGGCCGGATTCACGAAGATCGTGGGATCCCCCGGCTGGCGCGGGTCGGAGATTATGACACCGGCCTCGGTGCCGTTCACTGCCGCCGCAAGCCGCGTGTTTTCTGCCGCCAGCAGCATCAGCTCCTTTTCACGGCGCTTAAAGGGCGTGATATCGCTGTAAAGGCTGATGGTATCCCCCTCAGGGGTGCGGAAATGCTCAGCATGAATCCAGCGGTCACCATCCAGACGGATCTCATGCGCTTCGTTTTTGGCCCTGAGACGGGCCTGTTTGGCCACCCAGGATCTGGGGTGCTTGGCCGCTTCCAGATTGCGGCCCGCCTTGGCATGGAGCATGGCGATATCGGTGAAGCTGGCGCCGGGCTGCACCAGCTTTTCCATGCCCGGGAAGAAGAGTTCCCGGAAGCGCCGGTTGCAGAGGATCAGACGTTCGGAGGAATCGAACAGCGTGACCCCGTCCGAGCTGCTCTCAATCGCCCGCGTCAGTCGCGCCTGAGCCGCCGCGGCACGTTCGGCAACCATGCGTTCGACGGTGATGTCGGTGCCCGTGCCCCGGTATCCCAGGAACGCGCCATTGATCCCGAAGCGCGGTTTGCCGCTCAGCTTGATCCAGCGCACGTGGCCGTCGGTCAGGTCGATTCGATAGGTAAAGTCACGAAAGCCCGCCTGCCGCTCCAGATCGTCCTGATGGGCCTGGGCCGCAGCCGGATCGACCCGGGGATCGAGCACCTCGAACACCCGGTGCCCGATGAAACTGGAAGGGTCCATACCGGTGGCCTCGCGCACCCGGTCGGAAACATAGGTAAAACTGAGGTTCGGCCCCATTTCCCAAAACCAGTCCGACGCGGCATTGGCGATATCGCGCAAACGGTCTTCGCTGTCACTCACGGCTTGCAGCATGGCTTCACGATGCCGGGCTTCACGCACGACGGAGCGGCCGATCAGGAGGGTCGCAAGCTGAAACGCCAGGCTGGCTGCCGCCGCGAAGATCCAGGTCGTGAGGAAGCGCTGCCGCCAGAGCGCCGAGATGTCATCCGCCGACAGGGTCGCAAGCAGAATCTGGCCGAAATGATCCAGTGCGCGCCAGGCCAGGACTTCCGGCTTCAAACCGCCTTTGTCATCCTTGAAGACTTTGCTGCCGGATGTCCGCTCCGCATCGCCAACCAGACCAAACAGCATTTCGACGTTCAGCATGTTTTCGTCGCTGGCCTCCGGTTGAGGCCGTTCCACCCAGACGCGACCGTCCTGCGTCATGAGGGTCAGCTTGGTTCCGGCCGGAAGCACCAGGCCGGACCACCACTCCAGCAGGGAGCGGATCGGAAAGCTCGCGGCCACGAACTTGGAGGAATCCCCATAGCGGGCCTGGCGGACCAGGGTGGCGAACCAGGTTCCATCAATATTGAAGGGCGAACTCAGGACCGTCCGGCGCTCTTCAGCTGCCTCGGCGAAGAGGGACTGCAGCTCGTTCTCGCCGGGAAGCGGAATGGTCGCCCAATTCTCGCTGACCTGTCCGTCCGCCTCCAGCATGGCCGCCTGCCGCCAGTGCCCGAGGATCTGGGTGAGAGATTCGCTGGCCAGCGGCTCGGCGGATTGCTCATTGACCAGGCTGCCCCATTCGATCTCACGCAGGACCGCTTCATGATCGGCGAAAAACAGCCCGACCGGAACGGCAGCGTCGTCCAATGCCGACTTGAGCTGGTGCCGGACCTCCCGGCGTACTTCGTGGTAGGTCGTAAAGGCCCAGCCGCCCAGCACACTGCAAGACAGAACGAAAAGAATCAGAGAGAAAACGTTGAAATTGCGGCGCAGATCCCGGTCGCTGTTCTTGCCGTCGTCGATAGACGCCCATTTGGGCCGCAGCGTGGAGGGCATGCGCAAGGGCAGTTTCTGCGCTGAAGGCCGGAGATTCCGCAGCCCAGCCGCCAGTCGTCCAAACATCGGTCTCATTGTCCAAGGTCTCGTGACCAATCAGTCTCTCCCAACCTTCGATATCACTTCACGCCGCAGCAACTACCGAGCATTAGAGTTTTATTAAGGTTAACAAAGAGACCACATATGAATGAAAAAAGTGTTAATATTTACGATAGCTTAAGCCTCACCAAGAGCAGTATTGCGGCGACTTGAAACGCCAAGCATCCGACCTTGCCGTTGCAAGAGACCAGCCTTGTCGTTTTAGGCCATGCCCTAAGAGAAGCGAGTCCGTTTTCGGATCGAGGCTTTCTTCCGGTTCGCCGCCGGCCCCGCAGCGAAACATCACCGGATCCTGCCTTCACGGACCCCGGGCAGACGATTGCGTGACGCTTTGTCGCAATTCAGACAGCAGTTGTCGCGAGCGACGAAGCTCAAGGCCGCTCATTCCATGGAAATATGCAATGAGACGCGCTTCTCTGAGGCGCGTAAGAGAAGGCCTTTGTTTCACGGCACCGCAGTCCTGATGAAGGCGGGTGTAAGCAAAGGTTTGAGAGCAGACGCGATTAAGGATGAACGCCATGTCCGATGAAGACGATCTCGACCTCAGCACGCTTGATGACGACGAGCTCGTCAAGCAGATGCACGACGATCTCTACGATGGCCTGAAGGAAGAGATCGAAGAGGGCGTCAACATTCTGCTCGGCCGTGGCTGGACACCCTACGACGTCCTGACCCAGGCTCTGGTCGAGGGCATGCGGATTGTCGGTATCGACTTCCGCGACGGCATCCTCTTCGTGCCGGAGGTCCTCTTGGCCGCCAACGCCATGAAGGGCGGCATGGCCATCCTGCGCCCCCTGCTGGCCGAGACCGGCGCACCCAAGCTGGGCAAGATGGTCATCGGCACTGTCAAGGGCGACATCCACGATATCGGCAAGAACCTGGTCTCCATGATGATGGAAGGCGCCGGGTTCGATGTGATCGACATCGGGATCAACAATCCGGTCGAGAATTATCTCGCCGCCATCGAAGAGCACGAACCCGACATCCTCGGTATGTCCGCGCTTCTGACCACCACCATGCCCTACATGAAGGTCGTCATCGACACTTTGAAAGAAAAGGGCATGCGCGACGACTATATCGTGCTGGTCGGCGGCGCGCCGCTGAACGAAGCCTTTGGTGAGGCCATCGGCGCGGATGCCTACTGCCGTGATGCCGCCGTCGCGGTGGAAACGGCCAAGGAATTCATGGCGCGCAAGCACAACCAGCTCTGACCAGGAACCCCGGGCTCCAGCTTGGCGCCCCGCTGCAATCCCGGCCCACGACGAACTTGAGGGGATCCAGTGCACGACGGAGCGAGAGAGGATACGGCACACCGCACCCTGCTGATCGCCTGTGGCGCTCTGGCCCGGGAAGTCGTGGACCTCATCCGCCTGAACCACTGGACCCACCTGGGCGTCACCTGTTTACCGGCGATCTGGCACAACACCCCGCAAAAGATACCCGAGGGCGTGCGCCGGAAAATCCGCGACAACCGGGACCGCTACGAGAAGATCCTGGTGCTCTACGGCGATTGCGGAACCGGTGGGGAGCTGGACCGGGTGCTGGAAGAAGAAGGCGCGGAGCGGATCGAAGGTCCGCACTGCTATGCCTTTTACAGCGGGGTTGAGAGCTTTAACGCGCAGGCGGACGAAGACCCGACCTGTTTTTATCTGACCGATTACCTGGTCCGGCACTTCGACCGCCTGATCATCCAGGGCATGGGGATCGACCGTCACCCGGAGCTGCTGCCGATGTATTTCGGCAACTATACCAAGCTGGTTTATCTGGCGCAGACCGAGGACAGCGAACTTCAGGCGGACGCGGAAGCCGCCGCGCGAAAGATCGAGTTGGAATACGAGTACCGCTTTACCGGCTACGGCGAACTGGAAGGCTTTATCCGGCAGGCGCACTAACAAAGTAACAAAAGACCGAACACCAAGAGGCCGCCGCAAGCGGTCGCAGGACGAAAGAACAGAGTATGGCGAAGTTGACAGTGGTTTATTGGCGCGACATTCCCGCCCAGGTCATCGTGAAGGCGGGGCGCAAGAACGCCAAGCGGCAGCTCGACGAGCGCTTCGAGAAGGCGATCGACCGGGCCGCCATGCGCGCCAAGCTGCGCGACAGCGACTCCTACCTGGAGCACTGGCGCCGGGCGGCGCCGAGCGATGTCAGCGAGGATCTTGAGGCCGAAGCGGCAAATGCCGCCGAAGCTTTGGAAACCGCCTATGACGACGAACGCCTGAAAGAACTGGTCGCCAACGGTGGCCTGGAGTCCGACAGCACCCTCGAATCAACCTCAGCAGACGCCTGAACGGCGCGACGCCCGAGCCCCCGAGCTCCTGAGCCAAGGATAGCGATATGAACGTTTTCAGCAGCGCAGCCCCAGCCGCCACCTTCTCCAGCCTGAGCGAGGCCGACCCCATGAAGCAGCAGATCATCGATTTCATGCGGGACTTTTCCATCGAGACCACGCCGGGCTCCGCGCTGAAGATTCCCGACTACCGCGAGCACCTGCGGCCGGGCACCAAGGTCGCCGTGACCTTCCTGCCGGGATCGGACTTCGCCGACACCATCGCCACGGCGAAGCGCCTGAAGGAAGAGGGCTTTCAGCCCCTGCCCCACTTCGCCGCCCGCTCCATCGTCAGCGCCGCGGTCATGGAAGAAAACCTGAAGAAGCTGCAGGCCGAGGTCGGGATCGATGAGGTCGTTGCCCTGGGCGGTGCCGTGGATACGCCTTTGGGCGAGTTCGAGTCTTCCATGGACCTGCTCGAAACCGGCCTCTTCGATAAGTACGGTATCCGTGAAATCGGCGTCGCCGGCCATCCGGAAGGCAACCCCGACATCTCCCCCCAGGGCCTGAAGGACGCCATCGTCTGGAAGAACGCCTTCGCGGAACGCACGGGCGCGAAGCTCTACATCGCGACGCAGTTCTGTTTCGAGGCCGCGCCGATCATTGCCTGGGACCGCGCGATCCAGGCCGAGGGCAACAAGCTGCCGATCCACATCGGCGCACCCGGTCTGGCCACCATCAAGACGCTTATCAACCACGCCAAGGCCTGCGGCGTCGGCCCCTCCATGCGCTTTCTGACCCGCCAGGCCATGAACGTCGCCAAGCTGATGACCGTCAACGCGCCGGACAAGCTGATCATGGATCTGGCCCAGTACCGTGCCGAAGATCCGAACTGCGGTATCGCCAAGGTCCATATGTATCCGCTCGGCGGTCTGAAGAAGTCGGCGGCCTGGAGCTACGCGGTCGTCGATGGCGACTTCACGATGGATCCCAAGGGCAAAGGCTTCAAGGTCACGCGCGATATCGGCTGACGCAAGGACTGCAGCGGGCAGAGAAGCAGCTTTTTTGACGGCCTTTGCCTGATTCGCACGTCAGTACGCTTTTAAGATATCCGGTGTCGCCAGTGTGACAGCCACTGGAAGCATGATCGCGGCTAATCTCGGTGCACCCGGAGTGCAGGAAACAAGACAGCCGGCGCGCGGAAAACACAGGGACGCCGCCGCCCTTTGCCAGGAGTACCAGGATCATGTCACGCACCGTTGTCAGCTCGCACTCGAAAGAACTGGTGATCGGCTTCGATCAGCCTTTCTGCATCATCGGCGAGCGTATCAATCCAACGGGCCGCAAGGCGCTGGCCGCGGAGATGGCCGCGGGCGACTACAGCCGGGTCGAATCCGACTGCCTGGCCCAGGTGGCCGCGGGCGCGCATATGCTGGACGTCAACGCCGGGATCCCCCTGGCCGACGAGCCCGCGATCCTGGCCGAGACCGTCAAGCTGGTGCAGTCCCTGACCGACCTGCCCCTCTCCATCGACTCATCCATCGTCGAGGCCCTGGAAAGCGGCCTGAGCGTCTATCAGGGCAAGGCCCTGGTGAACTCGGTGACCGGCGAAGACGAGCAGATGGAACGGGTGCTGCCCCTGGTCAAGAAGTATGGCGCGGCGGTGGTCGCGATCTCGAACGACGAGACCGGCATCTCCATGGATCCGGAGGTGCGTTTCGCCGTCGCCAAGAAGATCGTCGAGCGCGCCGCCGACTACGGCATCCCCAAGGAAGACGTGGTGGTCGACCCCCTGGTCATGCCGATCGGCGCCATGGGCACGGCGGGCCAGCAGGCCTTCGCCATCGTCCGTAAGCTGCGTGAGGAGCTGGGCGTCAACACCACCTGCGGCGCGTCGAACATCTCCTTCGGCCTGCCCAACCGCCACGCCATGAATGCCTTCTTCCTGGCCATGGCCGCCGGGGCCGGCATGACCTCCGCGATCATGAACCCGCTGCACGAAGAAGAATTGACCGGCATCAAGGCCTCCGACGTTCTGCTGGGTCACGATAAGGACTGCCGCGCCTGGATCAAAAAGTACCGCGCCCCCGCCCCCGAAGGTGCCGAGGGCGAAGGTGCCGGCCGCCGCGAGCGGCGGCGTCGTAGAGGTTAAAACTTCGCCGCGAGCGGCGGAGGAGGAGAGACCAAAGTCGGGGGAGTTAAGCGGGGAAACACCGCCCGGAGCTTTAAAAGCGCAGTTCATGCCGTCGGCAGACAAGTCTGGTCATGAGCCGCGCGGTTAGGCTATCTGGGAGCGGGAATTGCTTTTGAGTTGAGGCAGGTGAGTTGAGACAGGCATGTCTGAGACACTGAAAGAAATCGGCGAACCGGCGACCAAGGAAGCAAAGCAGGCACTGGTCGTCTTCACGCCCTCGGGACGGCGCGGCCACTTCCCCGTCGGCACCCCCGTCCTGAAGGCCGCCCGCAGCCTGGGCGTGGATATCGATTCGGTCTGCGGCGGGCGCGGCATCTGCGGCCGCTGCCAGGTCCAGCCGGAAATCGGCGACTTCGCCAAGCACGGCATCTCCAGCCGGGCCGAAAACGTTTCCCCCGGCAACGAGGTCGAGGCGCGCTACACAAAAAAGCGCGGCATGAAGGCGGATCGCCGCCTCTCCTGCCAGAGCCTGGTCCAGGGCGATCTGGTGGTGGATGTGCCCGCCGACAGCCAGGTCCACAAGCAGGTGGTGCGCAAGCGCGCCGAGGTCCGCGATATCGAGCTCGACCCGGCCATGCGCCTGCACTATGTCGAGGTCGAAGAGCCCGACATGCACAACCCCACCGGCGATCTCGAACGCCTGATCGCCGCCCTGAAATCCCAGTGGAGCCTGACCGATCTGGAATGCGACCTGCGCACGCTCCAGGGCCTGCAGCAGGCCCTGCGTAAGGGCGAGTGGAAGGTCACCGTCGCCGTCCACCGCGGCCAGGTCATCACCGCCATCTGGCCGGGCTTCCAGGGCAACGCCTACGGCATGGCGGTGGATGTGGGCTCCACCACCATCGCCGCGCATCTTTGTGATCTGCAGACCGGCGAGGTCCTGGCCTCGTCGGGCATCATGAACCCGCAGATCCGCTTCGGCGAAGACCTCATGAGCCGGGTCTCCTACGTCATGATGAACCCGGGTGGCGACAAGGCCATGACCGCCGCCGTGCGCGACGCGCTCAACAGCCTGACCGAGGCCGTGGCGGAAGAAGCCCAGATCGACCGCACTCACATTCTGAACGCCACCTTCGTCGGCAACCCCATCATGCATCACCTGCTGCTGGGCATAGACCCGACCGAGCTCGGCGGCGCCCCCTTCGCGCTGGCCGCCAACTCGGGCATGACTCTCTGGGCCACGGAGCTGGAACTGAACATCAACCAGGATGCGCGGGTTTACGTCCTGCCCTGCATCGCGGGACATGTCGGCGCCGACACGGCGGGCGTGATCCTCTCCGAAGCGCCGCATCTGGCCGAGGAAATCACCCTGGTCGTGGACGTGGGTACCAACGCCGAGATCGTGCTGGGCAGCAAGGAGCGCCTGCTCGCCTGCTCCTCCCCCACCGGCCCGGCCTTCGAGGGCGCGCAGATCTCCTGCGGCCAGCGCGCCGCGCCCGGCGCCATCGAGCGCGTGCGCATCGATCCGGAGACCTTGGAACCCCGCTTCAAGGTGATCGGCAGCGACCTCTGGTCCGACGAGCCGGGCTTCGCCGCCGAAACCAAGAAGACCGGCGTCACCGGCGTCTGCGGTTCCGGCATCATCGAGGTCCTGGCCGAGATGTTCCTGGCCGGCCTCCTGCTGACCGACGGCACCGTCAACGGCGAAATGGCCGCCAGGACTCCGCGCATCCAGCCCGACGGCCGCACCTTCTCCTACCTGCTGCACGAGGGTGACGGGAAAGGCGACGGAGAGCCCGAGCTGCGCATCACCCAGAACGACGTGCGCGCCATCCAGCTCGGCAAGGCCGCGCTCTACGCCGGCATCCGCCTGCTGATGGACCACCTGAAGATCGACAGCGTCGAGCGCATCATGCTGGCGGGCGCCTTCGGCAGCCACATCGACGTCAAATACGCCATGATCCTGGGCATGATCCCCGACTGCCCCCTGGACCGGGTGCATTCAGCCGGCAACGCCGCGGGCACCGGCGCGCGCATCGCCCTGCTGAACCAGAAAACCCGCGACGACATCGAAGCGGTGGTTAAAAAGGTCGAGAAGATCGAAACCGCCGTCGAAGCCAAGTTCCAGGACCACTTCGTCCAGGCCATGGGCATCCCCCATACGACGGCAGTGTTCCCGCATCTGGCGGCGGCGGTGGAGCTGCCCGCACCGAGCGTGAAGGCGGCCCCGGAGGGGGATGATGATGGCGGGAGACGGCGGAGACGGAGAAGGGGGTAGATAACAGCATTCTAGCAAGTCAATCTGGTGACGAACGGCATTGGTTCCACAGGATTTTCTGGCCCGCTCGTCCCGGCGCACGTGCTGTAACCCGGATGATCGGCATGATTTTGAGGCTCATAACCCCTGCGTACTATGGTGCCGTCATCGCGACGGCAGCCCTATGGTCCATCGCGGTCGATTGGCGGCCGTGGGCTGAGACGGGCCTCGTTGTCCGCGAGCCACATATATGGTGGGCGGTCCTCTCGCTCTTCACCACGGTCGGTTTGTACATCTACCGGAAGAAGTTGCGGAAAGGCCGGTCAGGATAATCCCGGCCGGATAAGGCCACGGCGGCGGAGCCGGCAACTCTGCCGAAGAGACCGCAAGATAGGACCCAACTCCCTACGACAGAGGCTGTAACGAGGACGGCGGCAGCGCCACGCTCACCTTGCGCGAAGCGGCCTTAGTCGACGCGGCCGATGCTGTTGATGCGGAACAGGGCTTCCAGCAGGTTTGATTTGGAGCGCTTCGGAAAATGCTGCTCGAAGAGGCGTTCGCTCTCGCCGTTGGCGAAGAGGGTGAAAATCGCGGACTGCAGGGCCAACGCCAGGTCGACCCGGTCCGGGCGGACGATCAGAGCATAGGGTTCGTAGGAATAGAATTTCCCTGACAGGATGGCGTCGCAGTCCCGGTCATTCTGCAGGTGTTCATCGAGATAGGTCTGCAGCATATCGCGGTCGCCGAAAAAAAACGCGATGTCGCCGCGGCAGAGCCACTCGACTCCCTGGGCATAGTTTCCGACCAGTGACTCGATGCAGATGACCTCGCCGGGCCGCAGGCGGAAGAGCTCAAGCGTCTCAGAACTCCGCACGGCGTCCTGCGCGGTCGTTTCATTCAGAACGCCAACCCTCAACAGCGGCGTGCGGTCCGCAGGCAGGGAGGGTTTCAGACTCTCGGCCTGCCCCGCGCAATAGGGCGCGCGCCCGATGGCCGCCACATCGCTCGAGGAACCGCCGGCGACTTCCGACGTCGCCGCAGCAGCCGTTTTTGTAACCGCCTTCGCGGCGGCCGAATAGCGGCTGATAAAGGCTTGCTCCGCTTTCGCTGAGTAGGCGTAGGAAACGCCGCTGAGAAAAATAATCGGCGTAAAGAGGCGCAGCCCCGCCCGCTCCTTGGTCACCGAGGTGGTATCACACAGCATATCCACCTCGGAAGCATCAAGCTTCCGCCAGCGCGAAACGGCATCCACCGGGACGCGGGTGACCTCGTAGCCAGCCAACGCCAGAGCCTGGTCGCAGAACTCGGCAATGAAGCCACTGAAGGCCGGGCCGCCGGAGTCGCTTAAATGCACAAAGGGCCGGGCATCTTCGCGGTAGCCGGCGACGACCGGCTCGGCGGCCCGGGCGTGATCCGACAGCATCAGAACCACAGCGAGGGAAAGGGCTCCTGCAAGCGCTCTCATGCGTGGACCTCCGGCCGGACCGGACTGGCAAGGCGTTTTGCCCGGACAGCTTCCCGCCATTTCTCCGCCCGGTCGAGCCGGCGCAGCGTCATGATCGTGGACAAACTGACGATCAGTCCGAAGATGACCGCCGCGAAGGTCTGGAACCAGATGATCGGCCAGATATGGTCCGCGGTGCCGGGGACGGAAAGGAACTGGGAAAACTGGTAGAGGGATCCGAACCAGCAGATCAGGGCCAGAACGACCACCAGTCCCGCACTCACCCGCAGCATGTTCCGCAGGGAATTCTGATGCTTATCCCGAAGATCGAAGAAAAACGCCATGGCGGTCGCGTAGGCTGCGCCCATAAAGGCGTAGGCAATCGTGGGCCCCCACTGGGCCTCCTGCAGGAAGCGCTGCATCATGATGGTTTCATCGGCGGCGCGGAAGTAAGCGTCAGCGAAGAAAAAGAAGCCCATGCTGGCGGCGGCCGTCATATAGCAGATGATGAAGTAGAAGAGATACTGCGGCCAGGGGAAGACGGCCTGGGTATCGGAAAAACACCGCCAGTCGCCGTTTTCGACGCGCCGCAGCCTCATGGCCCAGCCCACCATCGCGGCGGGCCCGTAAAGAATGAGCGTGCCGATGAGCCAGAGAAAGGCCGTCTCGGGCGCGCGCTCAAGCCAGCTCCCCTCGATTCCGGGATAGCTCAGATAACCCAGGACACTGCCGGCAAACCCGACGAGAAACAGCGTGACGGCGACAACAACCAGATTCTGCAGCAAGATCGCGAACTGGTTCTGAGAGATGTCGCGCCCCCGGCGGGCGCTCTGAATCCACTGGCGCAAGGCATTGTGCTGACCGGCTAAACCCACGACCCGTCCGGAACCCGCCGGGGAGCGGCGCGGCAACCTGCTCGCGTTCTCAGCATAGATTGCCATCATCGCACAGACGTCGTCAGCCGCGCACTGCAGGCGGGTCAGCACCGCTTCCCATCGGTTGGCCAGAGCCCGTTGATCCTGCACAGCGGCCTGCCCCTGCTCCCCCTGGCGGCCCCGCTGCCGGGCGGCGCGGTCGATCAGATCGTCGATGTCCTCGGTCACCGCCTGCGCCCGGTCGCGAATTTCATCGGAGATCGACTTGAACTGGACAGTGACCTTTCGGCCCGGCCAGGACTGGCCTTCCCCGATCCATTCAAGGGCCTCGATCTTGATCATCGCGGCCTTGACCCGCTCCCTGTCCACCCGGTCACCCAGCACCTCATGCGCCACACGCAAGGTGTTCTCGGTTCGGGTCGCCGAGTCACTGTCCATCGCCGAATCATCCAGCGGCGCCTCGAAGAGAGCGTCCGTCAGATCGTTAAAGCTGTCGGGAATGCCGACCAGACGATGCGTCAGTCTCCGGGCGTGCTCCTCCAGCCGGTTGAGCAGGGGAAACTGCGGCAGCACGCCGGTGATGATCAGACTGACGACCAGCGGTACGATGGGACTCGCGGGATCGACGTCGTCAAATCCGATCTCCTGAAAGTACGGCCGAAGAAGAACCGTAAAAACCGGTTCGCCCACCGAACAGATCAGGAAAAAGAAGATCGAGAGCAACGCCGAATAAACCGCCCAGCCGCGCAGATACATCGCGCTGCGCAAGAGTTTCGAGGGCGACAGCATCTCGACAAAGCGGGTTTGCCTGGACTTCGCATGATCGTTTTCCAGCCGTTGATTGAGGCGGTCCCACGCAAACAACAGGATGAAGAACAATCCTGTCAGGAAGGCATAGAGGTATGTTCCTTCAAAGGGCATCTAAACATCCACCCGCTCAACAGCGTTGGATGTTGGGATTACACGGCGCCGCCTGCGCATGGGCGCCATCGGAACCGCCATAGTCCCTGGGCGCGAGCAAAGCGGCCGAAAAAACGAAAGCGATGACAATGGCAAAGATAAATTTCTGCGTCATTTCTCTTCCCCGGACGAAATTGAAACGCATTAATTGATCGTACACTAACATAATAATACTGCGAAAAAAACAATTTTCTGGCGACAGGGTCGGTTTTAATTCCCCCATTCATTGCGCGCTCCGGAGGTTCTCGCTCCGGCTTTTTTTATAAGACGGCGGGCGGGCCCCGACCCCCACATCGAAGTCCGCCCGCGTCTTGCGGCGCCTTACGCCTGCTGCGACTTCCCGAGGATCGCGTTCATCGGCGACTTGAAGAGGCTATCCAACCGGAAGGCCCTTCCGCCCTGATAGGCGATGAGCAACCAGCCCGCCGCCAGGAAGGCGAACTCACGCTTGATGGCGTTCAGGTTGTTCCACAGGGTCGCGTCGAAGCTAAGCTTACCCACGCTGTACCAGGCGATGACCGCAAAGGCGGCGATGGCCGCGATACGCGTGGCGTGGCCGCTGGCGAGGACCAGGCCGATCGCCACCAGCAACACCGGAATCTCGACGAAGCTCTTGATGTGGCCGTAGCCTGCAAAGAAACCGCCGACGATAAAGACCGCCGCAACCGAGAGGCGCAGCAGCAGGCCGTAGTGATTCCAGTTGGTCTGCTCCGGCGCCATGCCCCGGTTCAGGAAGCGCTGATCAACCGAATAGGACCCCGAGCCCAGGGCGAAGAGGATGAAACACATCCCCGACAAGCCGATGTCGCGGATCTGTACCAGCAGCGCTGGCGAGAAGTGAGAGCTGACTTCGCTCTCCAGCCCCGAGACCGTGACCACCGGCAAGGCGATCACGAAGCTCCAGAGCAGGAAGGCGTAGATAAAACTCAAGGCCCGCACGAAAACACCGGCCAACAGCGCGATGCCGGACAGCAGTTCGAAGGCGGAAAGCAAAGTCAGGAAGGCCAGCGGTGTCAGGAAGGGATCCGGTCCGGAAAAGAGATACTCTTCGAAGAAGGAATTGATGTAGCCGTTGGCGGCCATGTATTTGGTCACCAGAGCCTCGGACTGGGCGGCGTCGATCGCGCGCGACAGCTTCCACCAGCCGCCGACCAGGAAAACCGAGCCGAGGCCGAGCCGCAGCAGAAGGGCGATTTTGTTCGCGGACGCGGATTTCACGTCCGTGGGGATTTCTCCCCAGAGATTGAAAGTCATGGGGTAACTCCAAGATCTGATTTTTGTCTGTTGTCTTTGCCCGCGCGGCAACGCGCGCTGCCTAGGAGGCAGCGGCTGTCGCTACAGAGGCTGTGCCGGAAAGAGAGCGCCTAAACGGGGCGCCGTCGTCAGGCCGGTAGTCTTGGAGGGCTGTGCTCAGGCTCCTTGGCGATACCGCTCAGGTCATCGCTCAGGATCGGATTCGGTATCGCAGCAAGCGCGCGGTTCGGGGGTGCAGTGTTCTGAACGATCCCCGCGCTGCAGAGATCCAGGTTACAGTCCACTTCTTCCCTCTCCGCGGGACAGGGGCAGTCTTGAGAGACCGCCAGCGCAGCCTCCAGGTCATACGCAGGATCCAAACCATGCGCAGGATCCAAACCATGCACAGCCTCCAGGTCATGGGAAGCCAGCTGGATGGACCTAGAAGCCGGCGCATCAAGCGCTTTACCTGGAGCCGGAACATCGGCCATGGAAAGGATGGCAAAAAACAAGGCCGTCATGGCGATCACCAGAGCGGCTAAAAGCGGTTGAAGATTCTTCACGGCAAGACTCATACACTGCTCATGTAGTCAGTCAAATGCTAACACAAACCCTTCATAAGTCACAATAAATTGACTCGGCCACTGAAGCCTCCGCACAACCGGGGCGAACCGGGGCTCCGGGGCGACACCGGCGTTTCCGGCCCCCGGGGAATGCACCGGGAACGCAGCGTGAATGCGCCGGGAATGCACTTCGATGCGACAAAATGTCCAGCGGCACCCCGCCGGCCTGAAACCAAAATGCCCCCGTTACAAGCACGGATTCGGGATCAGCGCGCACCGGTGCAAAAGACTTCTTCCGACCAGCGGTAACTTGACCCAAATCATGGTCCGCCCCCGGCACGCCCCTCAAAATCATCACCAGCACATAGAGGAATAATCCGGCGAAGGGAGGCAAAGCCAATGCTGGAAGTCAATCCGGAGACTGTCTGTTTTTTAATTCTCAAGGCCCATCAGTACGATGCGAAGCTAGCGCCGGAGGCTTCCGACTCTGACGGCAACGCCCCCCCGATCGATGAAGACGCACTTGATGCCCTGGAGGAGCATGAAGACGATCCCGTGGCGGAGGATCCCGTCTATGAGGAGATGAAAAGCTTCATCGACGACATGAACGACGACGCGCAGGTCGACCTGGTCGCCCTGATGTGGCTCGGCCGCGACTCTGCCGGCGCCGACGACTGGCAGCAGATCCGCAGCGACGCCGCGGAGGCCCACAACGAGCACAGCGCCGAGTACCTGCTGGGCACCCCCCTGCTGGCCGACTACCTCTCCGAGGGTCTGGCCACCCTGGGCTACAGCTGCGAAGACTACGAAAACTGACCCGAAGCGGGCGGGCCTTTTGAGGGCTTGCCCGCACACGGCTGCGCTTGAATCTTCGCGTGAATCTTTCCTGCCTCCAGAAATCGAAGAATCACGGAGTTACCCCAAGAGAGACACCTCCCCGCCCCTTCTCTGCCACAAACCGGCGCGAGAACAGCCCCTATTGAGAAGCGGCGTCAGGCCACAGGCAGAGCGCCTGAACCGCCGCGCCGCATATTTCTTCAGGGGTTCCTCTTATGGATAACGGACAAAGCACAACACCGCTGCTCGCGCGTCACGCGGCGCTCTTTAAAGTCTTGCTGCTCGGTTTTCTGGTTCTGCTCATGCTCATCCCGCTCGAGTACGTCTATTCAGTGATCAAGGAGCGGGCTCACCTCAGCAAGTCGGTTACACGCGAACTCGGCGAGAGCTGGGGTCGTTCGCAGACCATCGCCGGGCCGATCCTGCTGCTGCCCATCGAAGAGCCCTATGTGGTCAAGGTGAAAAGCCCGGATTACACCGAGGAAAAACCACTCTACCTGGACGAAACCCGATGGCATCGACGCAACCTCTATATCCTGCCGGACGCCCAGAAGATCACGGCGGGCCTCACCAGCCAGACGCGCAAGCGCGGGATTTACGAAGCTCTGCTCTATACCGCCGATGCCAAGGCCCGGGGCAGCTTCCGGATCCCGGCGCTCGAGACGCTCCCCATCGACGAAGAGGCCCGCGTGCAGTGGGCGCAGGCCAAGCTGCTGGTTCAACTCTCCGATCTGCGCGGCAGCGCCAATGCGCCAAAGCTTCTCTGGGGCAACGAAGAACTGCTGTTCGATGTGCGCAGCAACAAACTGCATAGCGGACTGGCCGGCAACCTGAATTGGATTCAGGCACCCCTGCCCAAACTCTCGCCGCAGTCCGGGCCGATCGATTATGCTTTCGACCTCAAGCTGAAAGGCAGCAGCGTGCTGGGCTTCGTGCCCCTGGGCCGGGACAGCGAGTTTGCCCTGACCGGCGACTGGCCCCACCCGAGCTTCACCGGCGTTCAGTTGCCGGTCTCCAACGAGGTGCGCGATGACGGCTTTTCGGCGCAGTGGCAGATCTCACACCTGGCCCGCGGCTTGCCGCAGGTTCTGCGCGACGACAACGGGGGCGCACAGACGCTGGTCCAGCAGATCCACCTGAACGCGGTGAAAACCAAGCTGTTGAACCCGGTCGATTTTTACCGGATGAGCGAGCGTTCGGCCAAATACGGCCTGCTCTTTATCATCGTGACCTTCGGCACGCTATTTGTGTTTGAAGCCGTGGGCAAACGCCGCCTGCACGTGGTGCAGTACCTCATGGTCGGCGCCGCCATCACCCTCTTCTTTCTGCTCCAAGTCTCCCTGGCCGAAGTGATCGGCTTCGCCAGCGCCTTCGGACTGGCCGCGCTGGCCTGCGTCGCCCTGGTCACGCTCTATGCCGCCAAGATCACGTCCAGCTGGATCCGTGGCCTGATGCTGGGCGGCCTGCTCTCGGGCGTCTACGGTTACCTCTTCTTCACCCTGCAGGCTGAGGATCAGGCCATGCTGATGGGCAGCCTGCTGCTTCTGGTTCTGCTGGCCGCCGCCATGTATGCGACCCGGAACTTCGACTGGTATGCCCTGGGCGAACGCCTGATGCCCCCGGGCCAGAATCCAAGCCCCGCTGGCGCAACGGCCGGCTCCGGTGAAGCTAACCAGGGCGCCGAGGTGTGGGGGAACTCAACATGGGAAGCCGTGGCACCCGAACCGAAAGAACCGGAGAAATGACGGCTACTCACGCCAACCCCCGCCCCAGCCGCATCATCCCGTAACCGGCAAGACACAAGGTGATCCCTGAGACCAGGGTGCGGGTCTGGTTCCAGACCTGCCACCTCGGGGAATAGTCTGCCCAGATCCGGGCAGCCTCGCCGGGATCCGCTGGGATTTCCAGCAGGGCGAGGGCCTCGTTCATCGGGACGTTGACCAGCATGGTCAGCAGCATCGCGCCAAAGAGGTAGACGACGCCCGCCGCGGCAAAAGGCCAGACCGCATCGCGCCTGCCCGCCCAAAGGGCTAGTCCGGCGGTCAGCAGCAGCGCGAAGGGCGTGCCGAAGAAGGCGGGCGCGAAGACGGCGTTTCTGACCGATGCGTTCATGGCCTGCATGGCTGCAATGGCGACTTTCGGATCGGCGGCGTCCAGACCCCACATGGTCGAGCAGATCCAGGCATAGAAGAAGCCGAAGATAGCACCGCTCAGGATCAGGCCCGAAAAGGCGGAAAGACGGAGAAGAGAATGCATGTCCTGCTCCCAATGATGACCCTTGTTGGAAAACGTCAGCTGAAATTTAAAATCCGTAACTACGTGTACGTTTGATCTTATCCGTAATTATATGTACGGTTTGAGTCAAGATGAATCAGGAGACCCCTTATGCGAAGCTCAGCACGTGCCCAAAGGCAGGAAAAGATCGAAAAGGCCGCCTATGAGCTGCTGGAAACCAAGGGCTATGCAGGCACCTCGATGCTCAGCATCGCGACCCGGGCCAAGGCTTCGAACGAAACGCTCTATCGCTGGTACGGCGACAAGCAGGGGCTTTTCAAAGCCATGGTGGTCCGCAATGCGCGGGATGTGAAGGAGCTCTTGGAGAAGGAACTGCAGGCGGAGCATCCACCGCTCAAAACCCTGCGCAGGCTGGGGCCGCAACTGCTGGGCCTGGTGCTGGGACAGCGCGCCATCGCCCTGAACCGGGCCGCCGCCGCTGATGCCAGCGGGGAACTCGGCGCGGCGCTGACCGAAGGCGGCCGGGACAGCGTTGTGCCCCTTATCGCCCAGGTTTTTCAGCAGGCGCACAAGGCCGGTGTGATCCAGGGCCTTTCCACCAAGGACGCGGTCGAACTCTATCTCAATCTTCTGATCGGCGATCTGCAGATCCGGCGTGTCATCGGCGCCCTTCCCGAGCCCACGCCCCCGGAAATCAAACGCCGCTCGGACCGGGCCCTCAAAAGCCTGCAGAAGATCGCAAACGCGCCCAACCTCTGAGTGCCCGCCCGGGCTGACGCGCCTGATAACCAGACGGCCTGATCGCTCACTGCATGATCGCTCACTGCATGATCACTAAACATCCTGATCACCCACCGCCCGCTGAAATCCGGTGCGGACTGCCATCCCTTTCCAGTTCTGAACGTCTGATCAAGAATCCTGTACGCCCGGCTCTATCGGGAATCCCGCCGCTCCATAAGTCTGATGCATCCGATACCGCAACCGGAAGCGTGTCTGCCGGAAACAAGTTCACTGGAGGAAAAAAGGTGCTGAAGATACAAACCAAAACCCTGCTGATCGCCCTGTCGCTCTTGACCGCATTCGCCCTTGCCGCCTGCGAGGTCGTCAATACGGCGGGGGCAGAGTCGAACAAGGATGCAGGCAATCAGGTCACCGAAAAACCCGAGTTCAACGCAGAGGGCGAGCTTATCCGGCCCGAAAACTACTATGAATGGATTTTCGTCGGCAGCCCGCTCACCCCCAACGGTCTGAACGGCGGCGAGGCCGGTTTTCCCGAGTTCCACAACGTCTACATCCAGCCCAGCGCCTATCGGATCTACAAGAAGACCGGCGTCTTCCCCGAAGGCACGATCCTCTACAAGGAGCTCCAGCTGGTGCTGCGTTCCGACTATGAGGACGGCTCGGCGGACGAGGCCTCCGGACGCGGATACTTCCCCGGTGCCTTCAACGGCGCTGATGTCGCGGTGAAGGACAGCGCACGCTTTGCGGAAACCAACGGCTGGGGTTATTTCAACTTCGGCCACCATGCGCCGCCCCTCGCCAAGACGGCCGCGGCCCTGCCCGCCGAAGCCTGCGCCGCCTGCCATATCGCCAACGCCACGAAGGATATGGTCTTCACCAAGTTTTATACGCGGTTGCAATAACGCGGCTGCAATAACGTGGCTTTAGAACGGGCCGGAGAGACTCTCGAGGAAAGCAGGTCTGCTTTCCTCTTTTCTTTGCGACCTCTGTGGAGTGCGCCGACGGCGGGCAACAAGTCCCCGGTCGTGACGCCTCTGGACGCCAAGGCTTTTGACAGGCTTTCCTTTTGATTCCTAAGATGCGGACAGAGCGGCTCGGCTAGGCACTCCAACAGGCCAAGCACCCCAATAGACTGCGCCGAGTTGACGGTCAAAACAGAAAAACCGGAATACCAAAAAGGGACTGCGTTGAAACTCAAGAGCCACGGACGCTTCGACTACTCCGCACTTCCGCATCGCCCTCTTTACGACTGGCCGGGCGGCCGCCGCCTCGCCGTCTACGTCGGCCTGAACCTGGAACACTTCTCCTTCGGCGAGGGGCTTGGCGCGGTTCTGGCACCGAGCGGACAGCCGGACGTTCTGAATTATGCCTGGCGCGACTACGGCAACCGGGTCGGCGCCTGGCGCATGCTGGAGCTCTTCGAGAGCCTCTCCATGCCGGTTTCGCTGCTGGTGAATTCCAGCCTCTATGAGCACTGCCCGGAACTGATCGCGGCCTATCGCGACCGCGGAGACGAAATCCTTGGCCACGGCCGCAGCAACGCGGAACGCCAGGGCGACCTGCCGGAGGCTGAGGAACGGAAACTTATCGAAGAGACGACCGCAAGCATCGCAGCGCATGAGGGCAGGCCCCCACGCGGCTGGCTCGGCCCCTGGATCTCGGAAAGCAACGTGACACCGGATCTTTTGAGCGAAGCCGGCTACGGCTATCTGCTCGATTGGTGTTCGGACGATCAGCCGGTCTGGATGCGGACGCGCAACGAACCGATTCTCGCCCTGCCCTACCCGCAGGAGATCAACGACATTCCCGCCATTGCCGTGCGGCGGGCCGGCGCGCGCGAATTCGCCGACATGATCATCGACAACTTCGATGAAATGAGAGCACAGGCGAAGGCACAGCCGCTTGTCATGGGAATTGCGCTGCACGCCTATATCGTCGGCCAGCCTTTCCGGCTGCGCCACCTGCGCCGGGCGCTCGAACATATTGCGGCAAATTTGGGCGACGATGTCTGGCTGGCGACCGCCGGTGCCATCGCCGGACATGTCGAAAAACTGCCCGCGGGGATCGTTCCCGGTTCGGTTCCCGGTTCTATTCCCGGTTCTGCCCGCGGTTCTGCCTCCGGGGCTTCGCAACTCTGACCAAAGATTAGGCGGGCAGATAATTCTGCTTAAAAGTTAAACAGGCCCCGCCGCGCCCGTCCGAATAGTTTCCCCGGAAACACTTGCCGTCACCGCAAACATGCCATGGCATGCATATTGCAGAATTGTCCCCAAGTGACCGCAAAGACTGCGGCACAGCATAAACTTCATGACAGGGCGCAAGGGGACACTTCATGCAACGCAGATCATTTCTGAAACGCGGCGTCGTTGGCGCGGCAGCCGCAGGTGCGGCAAGCATCGCGGCACCGGCGGTTGTGCGGTCGGACGATAGTTTCAAGTGGAAACTCACCACCGCCTTCCCACCCGGCGTCCCGTTCTATTCGACCGGTCCCGGATCGCTTGCGGATCTGACGCAGTGGATCAAGACCATCTCGGGCGGGCGGCTGGATATCCAGCACTTCCACGCGGGCGAACTTGTGCCCGCCTTCGAAGGTTTCGACGCGGCTTCAAGCGGCACACTCGAGGTCAATGCCTGGGTGTCCTACTTCGGCGCCGGCAAGATTCCGGCGGCGCAGTTCTTCGGCGCGGTCCCCTTCGGCATGAGCTTTCAGGGCCAGAACGCCTGGTTCTATCACGGCGGCGGCATCGAGCTCTGGCACGAAGTCTACGAACCCTACGATCTGGTCGCCTTTCCCTGCGGTAACACAGGCGTGCAGATGACCGGCTGGTTCAAGAAGGAGATCAACTCGCTCGAAGACCTCAAGGGACTGCGGCTGAGGATCCCGGGTCTCGCGGGCAAAGGCTACGCGAAACTCGGGGTCGACGTGAAGCTCCTGCCGGGCGGCGAGATCTTTCCGGCGCTTGAGCGCGGCGTGATCGACGCGGCCGAATGGGTCGGACCGGCCCAGGACAAGCGTCTCGGCCTCAACAAGGCCGCCAAGTACTACTACACCACCGGCTGGCACGAGCCCACGACGGTGACCGAATTCGCCATCAATAAACAGGCCTGGCAGGCCTTGCCGCCCGATCTGAAACAAACGGTGGTGACCTCCTGCGCCGCCGCAAACATGGTCGCACATACCTGGTCGGAGGCAAACAACGCGCTCGCTTTCGAGGAATTCATCAGCAAAGGCACCGAGGCGCGCGTCCTGCCCGACGATGTCGTCGGCGGCCTCAAGACGGCGATGGACGGCGTCTACGAGGAACTCGCGAGCAACGACCCGACCTTCAAAAAGGTCATGGAATCCTACTTCGCCTTCAAGAAGACCCATGACAAATGGGCCCGCATGAGCGAAGGCGTCTGGCACGCCAAGCTGCGCAACCCCGCGTAAGGAAACCAGCCGCTGTTAGTAAAATTGGCTTCCCGGCTGGAAGCGGTCACCGCGTTGCTTGGACAGGTGGCCGCTTTCGCAATTCTGGCACTGGTGCTGCTGGTGACGACGAACGTTCTGCTGCGCTATTTCTTTCGCACAGGATCGGTTTGGAGTCAGGAGCTGGAGTGGCATCTCATGGCGCCGATCGCTCTCTTCGCCATTCCCTACACCCTGATGCAGGGAGACGCGGTAAGGGTGGACGTTCTCTATGAGCGTTTCTCGGGCCGGACGCGCCTCCTGCTGGATATCTTCGCGGGGATCGTGGGAATGGCGGTGGCCTTCCTGCTGCTGAAATACTCGATCCCCTATGTAGAGAAATCCTGGATGAACGGAGAAGGCTCGCCCGACCCGGGCGGCCTTCCGGCGCGATACCTGCTCAAGGCGATTCTGCCGATCGGATTCGCGGCGCTCTTTTGCCAACAGCTGGCCCAGGTCATTGCGAACTGCGCCCGCCTGTCCGGCGCTGCTCATCCTGCGGACAGAGGTAAGCCAGAGCCTTGAGTCTGTCCGTTACCCTCTTTGAGACTGTTTCCTGAATATGGCTGAAAACGAATGGCTCGCGATCGGCATGATCGTCTCCTTTTTCCTGCTCACGACGATCGGCGTGCCGGTGGCCATCGGTATCGCCCTCTCGGGGTTCATTTTCGGCTTTCTGGGGTTCGGTGAATCCCTCTTCAACCTCCTGCCGCACCGTATCTACGGCGTTGTCTCCAACTACACCCTCATGGCAATCCCGCTCTTCGTCTTTATGGGGGTCATGCTGGAGAAGTCGAAGATCGCGGAAGAGCTGATCGAGGTTGTCGGCTATCTCGCCGGCGGCCTGAAAGGCGGCATGGCGCTGGCCATCGTGGTGGTCGGCGTGGTCCTGGGCGCGTCAACGGGGATCGTCGGCGCAACGGTCGTGACCCTCGGGCTGCTGACCCTGCCGGTTCTGGTGCGCCGCGGATACGACAAGTCCCTGGCCGCCGGCTGCATCTGTGCGGCGGGCACGCTGGGCCAGATCATTCCCCCGAGCCTGGTGCTGATCCTGCTCGCGGATATCACCGGCCAGTCGGTCGGCACGCTCTTCGCCGCCGCCATGGTGCCGGGACTGGCGCTGGCCGCGCTCTACTGCCTTTACATCCTGGGATTTGCCTATGCCAGACCGGCGTCGGCCCCACCCATCCCCCTGGAGGAGCGCTCAAGTGTCACAGGCGCCGCATTGGCGAAGAAAGCCGTTCTGGTCATCGGTCCGCCGCTGGCACTCGTCGCCACGGTTCTGGGAACCATCATCGGCGGTGTCGCCGCGCCGACAGAGGCAGCTTCGATGGGCGCCTTCGGCAGCTTGCTGGTTGCGCTGCTGAACCGCCGCCTCACCTGGCCGCTGCTGATGGCGGTCCTGCGCGGCACGACGCGGATCACCGCCATGATCTTTTTCATTCTCGTCGCAGCTCAGATCTTTGCGCTCGCTTTTCGCGGCCTGCAGGGCGAGAGCCTGGTTCATGCCATGTTTGAAGCCTTGCCCGGCGGCGTCAATGCCGGCCTTATTTTTATGATGCTGCTGCTATTCATACTGGGATTCTTTCTCGAATGGATCGAAATCTCCTACATCGCGCTGCCGCTCTTCTTTCCCTACTTTGCAGCGGCGAATGTCGATCCGGTCTGGTTGGCGATCCTGGTCGCCATCAATCTGCAAACCTCATTCCTCACCCCGCCGTTCGGCTGGGCGCTGTTCTTTTTGAAAGGTGTCGCACCGCCGGACGTCACCACACTGGACATCTACAAGGGTGTTATTCCCTTCATCCTGATCCAGGTCGTGATGCTGGCCATTCTCTTCGCCGTTCCGGAGCTGTCCCTCTGGCTTCCGGAGGTCATCGGCTGGTAACTCCAGCTTACCTCTCCAGCTTGCCTCTCCAGCTTGCCTCTCCAGCTTACAGGCGCATCTCATACTGCGGGTGTCTGCAATAACACGGCGCCGGCTACAATCCTGAGCCGCCGTTTCGAAAATATTGTCTCAATACAATCCAAAAAGAAGAGAGTCCTTCGGGACAGTGTTTTCGGATCAAGAATTCTCATTTGTCAATTCGGTCAGTCGAGAGTCACATTGGATCTGACTATGCTTACGAATGAGAAACTCAATTCATGAATACAGCCGTCACGAAACCGGACAAGATCTCAAACCCCTTGCAGATGCTGACCCGCTACAAGGCCTGGGCCAACCGGCTGACCTACGAGAAAGTCGCCGAGCTGCCGCCGGAAGAACGCACGCGGGAACGCCAGACGAACTTCAAGACAATTCTGCATACGCTGAACCACGTCTATGTGGTCGAGGACATCTTCCGCGCACATCTGGAAGGCCGGTCCCATGGTTACAAAGCGCGCAACACGGAAACCTCGCCCCCGCTGGAGACGCTCTGGAGCAACGTCCAGGCTATGGACCGGTGGTATATCGATCTGGCCGACCGCCTCTCGGATGCGGAACTTGCGGAAGTCATCACCTTCGAATTCGTCGGCGGCGGCGCAGGGGCCATGAGCCGGATGGAGATCCTGTATCACATCGTCAACCACACGACCTACCACCGCGGGTTCGTCAGCGATATGCTCTATCAGGTGCCCCTAAGACCCACAGCGAACGATCTGCCGGTCTTTCTGCGCGATGTCTGGAACAAGGCGTAGCCTGCCGTCTTAAGCGACCATCTTCGCGCCGCTTTTCACGCCGGACCTCTCGAGCAGATCGTTGATCATGGCCTGTGTCCGCTCGCTCCCGTCGAAGCTGATGTGAATTCCCCGGTCGGAACGGCCCACCACAGCTGCGGAGATCATATCCGGCATGTCCCCAATTCTCACTGCAAGCTTGCTGCACTCCGGCAGATCTTCGTCGCTCGTCAAAAGCGCTCCGCCGAGTGACATGTCCCGCGCCTGTGCTTTCATCGTGCCACCATCGCAGTTGACGACCACCGGCCAGTTCACTTCATAGCGCGGATCCTTGCGGCGGTTACCGACGGCGGATTCCCGCAAGTCCGTCAGGACGGCGCCCATACGTTTGTCCAGAACGTCCATATTGCTCAACGTCGCCTCGGCGGAACTGAGCACACTGTCGGACCGCTCGTTTACCTGAGCCGCCTCACTGGCAACGTCAGTCATCTGTCCGGAGACGTCCCCCATATGACGTACCGAGGACTGAACCGACGCGCTGATTTCCTGCGTGGCCTCACTCTGTTGCTCGACCGCACTGGAGATCGTCTCTGAGATGCTGTTGACCTCCTTGATGGTCTCGGTAATGACCCGGATCGCTTCAACGGCACCTTCGGTTTCGTTTCGGATGGAGCCGATCTGGCTGCCGATTTCATCGGTGGCCTTGGCGGTTTGCGTGGCCAGGTTTTTCACCTCGTTGGCAACCACCGCAAAGCCCTTGCCGGCGTCCCCTGCACGTGCGGCTTCGATGGTCGCGTTGAGCGCCAGCAGGTTGGTTTGCTCAGCGATATCCTGGATCAGATTTATCACGTCGCCGATCTTTTGCGCGGACTCCGCAAGCCCCCCGACGATGGCGTCGGTCCGGTTCGCCTCGGCCGCGGCCTTCTGGACGATCGTCGAAGACTGACCGACCTGCCGGGTGATTTCGCTGATCGATGCACTGAGCTCTTCAGCCGCGGAGGCAACGGTCTGGATCGACTCGTTCGCCTGCGACGCCCCATCGGAGACACTCGAAGAGCGTTCGGTCAAACGGCTGATGATCTCGCCCATTTCGGTTGAGGATTTCTTCATGCCGTCGGCCTGCGACGAAGTTTGGACCATGACGGATTTGATCTCCTGATCGAGGCGGTCGGAAAGCGCCAGGAGCTCCATCTTCAGCTTTTCATCCTCGCTTTTCTTGGCTTCGGCCTCCTGCTCCTTCACAGCCAGAAGCTCTGCCTTCTTGGCATTTTCCTTGAAGATCAGCACGGCATCCGCCATGTCGCCAATTTCGTCGGCACGTCCGACGGACGGGATCTCCATATCCGCGTTCCCCCTGGCCAATTGCATCATGGCCGAGGTCATGCCGTTGATCGGACGGGTGATCCGGAAAATCACCACCCAGGCCGTGACCCCGCCGATTGCGATCATGACGCTCAGGATGATACCCGCGAGAACCACAGTCTGGGTCGCGCTGCTCTCGGAGAGGCTCGTGGCCGACTCGCTGGTCGCGCTGATCGCGCTTTGGATCGCCAGCAGACCATCGATCGCGTCGGTCGCCGTCTCGATCCACTCCACGCTCGATATGGGGTAGTCCGCAGTCTCGGTGGCCTGGCGGTAGAGGTCTTGCCGGATTTCTTCGAAGGAGCCGAAGAAGTGCGCGCGTGCCTGCTCGACCGCTTCTTTGACCTCCGCCGGCACCAGGTTATTTTCGGCGCTCAACTGAACCTCGTCCCAGGCGTAATCAACCCGGCCGCGGTAAGTTGCCAGGGTCTTGATCTGCTTTGCCGACATCGGCAAACGGGAACCGATAATCCCGCCCATAATCGCGCGTTCCCGGCCGGCGAATTCCGACATGATCCAGGTGTCATGCCGCATCAGAAGCAGAAGCGCGAGCTTCGGATCCTGCTCACCGAGGGCGTTTGTCGCCGCGACCATGGCCTTCTGGCTTCTGATGATCAAGCGCGAGGCCGTGGGAAGCCAATTCGACAAAAGTTCGGAGGGACGGTCCGCCTTTTCCTGAGCCAGCGCCGCATCCGCTTCCGCCCGCAGGCTCTGCAAGGCCGCGAAGTCTGCCTTGAGGTCAGATAGAAACGTATCTTTGCCTTTAAAATCCTCCCAGGCGGCAAGCTGATCCATCGCTGCCGCAAAGGCGGCATCCGCCGCCGCCCGGCGGGTTTGGATTTTTTTCAGCAAGCCCTCTCCCGCGGGCGTGACCGAGTGCAGACCGCTGTTGGTTACGCCGCGTTCCACCGCCCAGTTTCCGGCGGCAATGGTCAGATTGTCTGAAAGTTCGCGTCCTTCAAGACCCACAGCGTAGTCCAGCCAGGATTGGGAGATCGCCGCGTCCAGGGCAAGCAGAGAATCGATCGCCGCCGTCGACGCATCGATCCACTCGATCGTGGTGAGCTGATAGGCGGCAGAGTTGGTGCCGGCGTGATAGACCGAATTTCGGAGGGTCTCGAAGGATCCGAAGTAACCCTGCTCCGCCGCCTCGATGGCCGAGGCCAGGGAAGCTTCAAGCGAAGGAACCCGGGCAATGTCCCGAACGGTATCCCAGGCGGTTTCAACTCGTCCGCGGTAACCGCTGAGGGTTCGCAGTTGCTCGGGCGACATGCGCTTGCCACCCGCGATGACGCCGCCGACGATGGCGCGCTCCCGGCCGCCGTATTCAGACATGACCCAGGAAAAGTGTTTCAAGGCGGCAAGCTGACTGACGGAATCGCTCGAGGTCTGAGTGTTGGTCACCGCAATCCGTAAAGCCTGACTCTCGAGGATCAGACCGGTCATCTGCGGCAGCCAACCTTCGGTTACGGCCGGATCCCGCCCCGTCAAAGGCTGCGCCAGGGCCGCATCGGCCTGCTGCCGCGCGGAGAGAACCTTCGCATAGGCCTCTTCGGTTCTTTTAAGAGCAGGCTCAATGTCACTAAAACTGAAGTGTGTCGTGATCTGATCGAGAACCGCGCGGTAAGCACCGTCGGCTGCCTGGCGCCGCGCCTCTATTTTCGCCTTGCGCTCCTGCGAAACCGGATTGGCATTGTGAAGGGCCGTATTGGTTACGCCGCGTTCTACCGCCCAGTTACCCGCACTGATGACCAGCAGATCGGTCAAGGCATTGTTGAAGGTGTTGCGCTCCGCCACCCTTCGATCTTCCAGCGCCGAGAGCATGGCGGAGACGGCAAAATAAGCGACAGTCGCAATAAGCACCGAGCAAATGACAAAGAGACTGTTCCGGATCGTGAAAAGACGCGCAGTTTTCATGAGAAGGCCCCGAAAGAAACGTTATGCGTTTAGACTTTAAAAGACTTTCTCCGAAAAAGAGTTAAATCCGACGCATTTAGTTCAAATGCCTGCATCTATACTCTATTTGCCCAATTTTTTGGCAATTTTGCCTTTAAGTTCTACTTGCTGAATAGTCTGCCGCGCGAACTCGACAACCCACTGTAGATCTTTGCGGGCAATAAAAACCTCCGACACAACCATCGCATTAACGTTTTCGCGCGGCTTCATCGCTTCCGAATTCGAACACAAGAAGCGGATGGCGGCAAAAAACCGGAGGGTGCATCACCCCCCCATCGGCAATCAATCTGATGAGAGAAAACAGGATGCAACTCGAAAACAAGGTCGTCATTCTCACCGGCGCCAGCAGCGGTATCGGCTATGCGGCAGCGAAGCTTTTCGCAATGGAAGGCGCCAAACTGGTCGTCAGCGCCCGGCGGAAAGTGGCGCTGGACCGGCTCGTGAGCGAGATCAGGACCAGGGGCGGCGATGCTGTCGCGCTAGCCGGAGACGTCCGTGCAGAAGCCACCGCGAAGGCCCTTGTGGGCCTGGCACGAAAGGAATTCGGCGGCCTGGATATCGCTTTCAACAACGCAGGCCAGCTTGGAGAGATGGGCGAGACTTCCGGAGTAACGCTTGAGAGCTGGCGCGACACCATCGAAACAAATCTCACCAGCGCCTTTCTGGGTGCGAAGTACCAGATCCCGGCCATGCTGGAACGCGGTGCAGGTTCACTCATCTTCACCTCCTCTTTCGTCGGTCACACGATCGGCATGCCTTCTATGGCCGCCTATGCGGCCAGCAAGGCGGGCCTGGTCGGCCTGACGCAGGTTTTGGCGGCGGAGCATGGTCCGCAGGGTATTCGCGTCAATGCCTTGCTGCCCGGCGGCACGGATACGGAGATGGCGCAGGCCCACTCCAATACGCCCGAGGCCCAGGCCTTCGTCCGCGGCCTGCATGCCTTAAAGCGCATCGCCCGACCGGAAGAGATCGCCCGTGCGGCGCTGTTCCTGGCGTCCGACGCCTCCAGCTTCGTCACAGGTCAGGCGATCCTGGCTGACGGCGGGGTTTCCATCACCCGGACCTGAAGGGAAATGGCCGGGGTACGCTCTTCGGGCGGAATACCCCGGCCTCTCTCATTTAACCGACACCCTATCCATTGCAGATTACCACCTTCTGGCGGGCGCAGGCGGCGGTACGGTGGGGATAGGCCGCGTGATAGTCCGCGTCCTCCCAGAGCGAAAGCAGGACCTCCTTATTGGCGAAGGTCCCGATCGCGACCAGGTCCCAATCCTCCTCGGGACCGACGAAACCGGCTTCAAAGGGGGCCACGAGCAGAAAGCGGCCGCCGATCTTTTCCATGGTCGGGATGCTGACCGCCGCATAGCGGTCGAAGGCCGCCTTCCCGCTTTCTGGAGCGGCGGGCGCAATGGCTTCATCCTGGTAAAGCCCCTGATCGCGTAGCTTGAAGAAGTTGATCAGCGTGACCGGACTCTCCGCCGGCCTGCCGACCACCTGCCGCCATTGCTCCGCCGTCGGACTGGCGCCGTCGGTGCCGTCGCCGTACCACGCGACCAGCCGCGCCACACGATCTTCGAGTTTAATGTTTGCGTTCACGATGAACTCCGATAAATTTGACATATGTAAAATTAAATCGGATTTTTGACAGGTGTCAAATTTAAAACGCGCGGAACGATCCCGCCTGGAAATTCTCGATGCGTCCTGGGATCTGATCGCCGAACGGGGCGCGGCGGTGTCCATGGCCGAAATCGCCGCCGCCGTCGGCATGACCCGCCAGTCGGTCTATGTGCACTTCAGTTCGCGCGGTGGTCTCTTGATGGCGCTGGTGCGCCGGGCGGATGAACGCTTCTTCATCTGGGAAGGTTTCGAGTCCGCCATGGAACAGGAGGACCCGGCAGCGCGCCTGGATGCGGTCCTCAAGGTCTGGCTGGACTTCGTGCCCAAGATCCACCCGGTCGCCACGGACCTGATCCGCATGCGCGCGACAGATGAAGACGCCGCGCGCGCCTGGGACGACCGCATGAGCGAACTGCTGAAGTTCTACCGGGGCCTGGTCGGCGGTCTTAAGAAGGAGGGTGCCCTGTCCCTGGACTGGAGCGTTCCGCGCGCGACGGACTATCTCTGGGCCTCTTCGTCGGTTCAGGCCTGGGATCTGCTGGTCCGGGAACGGGGCTGGAGCGAGGCCGCCGCGGCAAAAACCATTCGCGGCACAATCTGCAGAACCCTGCTCACATGATTGCTTCGAAAAGAGTCAGGCAGGCTGAGGCCGCGGCCTGAAGCGGCTGGCCAGCAGCCAGAAGGCGATCAGCATGTTCAGGAGGTTCCAGCCGATACCATTCAGGAACGCCGCCTCGTAGGATCCGGTCAGATCGTAGATCTCACCGGACATCCAGCCGCCCAGCGCCATGCCCGCGACCGTCGCCATGAGCACCAGGCTGATCCGCGAGCCGGCCTCGCGCGCCGGAAAGTACTCCCGAACGATAAGCGCGTAACTCGGCACGATCCCGCCCTGAGACAGGCCGAAGAGCGCGGCGATCATATAGAGCGACACCAGGCCGTCGAAGGGCAGATAGAAGAGCAGTGCAATGCACTGCAGGGTCGATCCCAGAATCAGGGTCCCGATCCCGCCGATCCGGTCCGCAATCAGGCCGGAGACAAGACGGCTGACCACCCCCAGCGCCAGCATGATCGAGAGCATCTCGGCACCGCGGCCGGGGCCATAACCCAGATCGACGCAGTAGGCGACCATGTGCACCTGCGGCATGGACATGGCCACGCAGCAGGCGACGCCCGCCAGCACCAGCACCGCTTGGAGCCTGCGCGGTGACAGCGGCATGGGAAGGGCCGAAGCCGAGATCCTGGCCGCATTATCCATGGCTTCCAGATCCGGCTTTTTGCGCAGCAGGAACGCCAATGGCACCATGGTGATCAGGCAGAAAAGGCCGACACCGATATGCGCCTGCCGCCAGCCCACCATCTCGATGGCTTCTTGAAGGACCGGTGGCCAGAGCGCGCCGGAGAGATAGTTCCCGCTGGCCACGATCGCCACGGCGATCCCGCGCCGCTTCAGGAACCAGTGCGAGATATCCGCGACCAGGGGTCCGAAGGTCGTCGAACTGCCCAGCATCCCGATCAGCAGGGCCTGCGCGACAATGAACTGCCAGTAGGCGTTGGCCAGTGCGGTGGCGATGTAACCCAGGGCCAGCATCACGGCGCCGAGAAGGATGGGACGGACGATCCCGAAACGGTCGGCCATGCGGCCCATCAGGATGCCGCCGAGCGCAAAACCGATCAGCGTCGCGGTGAAAGGCAGGGAGGCGCCGCCCCGGTCGACGCCGAACTCCGCCTGGATCGCGGGCAGGATCACCACGCTGGACCACAAGCCGACCCCGCCGATGGTGCTCAGCGCCAGGGCCGCGGCCAGGCGCTTCCAGGCGGTGCGGCTGTCGAGCTCACTCGAATGTTCGGCGGCGGACTCTGAGGTCATGGCGGGTCCCGGCGCAAAATGACGCAGACTTCCTGATTAGAGCATGTTCCGACCTTACGGAGTCATTTGACCGGGAAGATTTTGTCTGCTGGCACGGCGCGCTTTGAAGAGCGATGCGGCGCATCGGTCGATAAGCGCAACACAGCCAGGAGACAAAAGAACCCGGCCTACGGTGGTTCAGAGGCAATCATCGGGTGCGTTGTGTTGCTTGCCCGATGCGCTGCATCGCGCGGCACAACACGCCTGCCCGAATGATCGCCTCTGAACCATCAAATGACCCCGTAAGGTCGGAATATGCTCTACCCGAGCCCGCGCGCCGCGGCAATGGTCGCATGGACATGGCTGCCATGCGCCGGAACACAAAACCTGCTGACATTTTCCGGCGCAGCAGGCGGTCCGTCCCCTACCAGGCCATAGGTTTGCGATCCCGAAAGAAGCCGCCGCTCGGCCCGTCATCGGGCAGAGTCGCCAGCCAGAGCGCGGTATCCGCCCCCTCTTGCGCCTGATCCTGACACCTCCACTATCGGCCATGATGCCGTCACAGTTCGACCCTAAATTCTGAAGGGATTTATAGTCCTGGTTGTTTACAACGAAACTCGAACTCTCCTATCAAGAGCTGTTCTCCTAATTTCAACTTCCTTCCTGGAAACCTGAATGCTTCGGCTCCTTCTTGGCCCTTTGAGCCGACAGCGAGGTCTTCTCAGCCCCGTCTTGGCGCTTGCACTAATCCTGCTTCTCACTCTGTTGACGCAAGTCGGCGGTCTTGTGCTTTGGCTGGCCTACGGTCTCGGAGAACTCCTTGCCGGCAGACGGCAGGGTGGAAGGAGCGGACGGGGAAACAGGGGCGTTCTGACCGCCGCCGCTTTCATCGCACTCTACAGCCTTACGAGTCTTTTCATCCTCCCGGTGCTGGCGCCTGCCTATGGCCGCGTTGCCCTGAACTGTTTTGCCGACAGCCAGCATCCCTACGCGGCAAACTCAATTCTCTACTGCGCTCTCAACCGTCATTACGTGATCCCCGGTACGAAGCAGGTTCTCGAGGCGCTTTCTGATCACATGGCGCGCAAACACCCGGGCACGGTCGTCAGCTACCTGGATGGCGGCTTTCCCCTTCCTATCGGCATTCCCCTGATCCCGCATCTCAGTCACAACGACGGCCGCAAGCTCGATCTGGCCTTCTTCTACAAGGACAAAACGAGCGGCAAGCCGATCCCCAAAGGCGGTGCATGGTTCATGGGGTACTGGGCCTTCGCGCCGTCCTGGGCGCAGCAACAAGCCGATCCCGCCTCACCCCAGGACGGCTTTTTGCGCTGGCGGTTCGACTGGCTGCAGGGGACTTTCGAGAATTACGAACTGGATCGGGCCCGCACGGCTGATATGGTCCGGTTTCTGGTCGGAAGCTCCGCGTCCCGACAGGTCCAACGCGTTTTCCTGGAGCCTTATTTAAAGCCAATCCTGAAGCTGCAGAGCGGCAAGATCGGCTTCGCGGGCTGGAACGCCGCCCGGCATGACGACCATCTGCACTTTCAGGTCAATTAGATGCATTCCCCAGGCTCAATCCCCTGGCTGCCCCACCATCACTCTTGCCAGCTCAAGTCGAAAAGTTCATAGTTTGTTCTTTCTGAATTTTGACTGCGGGAAGAGCTATGGCGATGCCTTTGAGGCGGCAAACGGAGTCTTTGCGCAGTGGCGGGACAGGCTATGGCCGGGCGGGCAATCCCCAAGACCGCGATCCCGCCGCCCAGTCGGGTTTCGCCTTTGACCAGACGCCGCGCGAGGAACAGAGAACCGCGAGGCCGCAGCGTGAGCTGCCCCAGCTCTATTACCTGACCCACTTCCAGGAAATGCTGGATTTCGTGCGGGAGAAATACGCCCATGTTCTTGACGCGGAGCACCTTGACTTCCTGACGGAATTCGATGCCCTGGAACTACAGGCCAAGTGTCTCTTCGTGCGGATGGTGAACCGCAAGGGCCGGGTCTTCGAGACCGCCAAGCTGCGCTATGCGGAGATCGGCGATCTTCCGGATGCCCTCTCTGCGTTGCGCGCGAAGGGCTTTGCCGCCCAGGTCGGCCTCCAGGATTTCGACGCACTGCTCGACGGCCTCTCCAAGGATGCCCTGCTCAATCTCATGGCCCCTCACCTCGAGACGGCGGGCGTGAAGCGAAGCTGGCCCAAAGCGGCGGTGCTGGAACATGCCCGCGCGACCTTGCGTTTCGAGCACTTCGTCAATTCCGAGGCGGTGCGTTGCTTCGTGGTGCAGGGACGGCGCGCGGCCCTGGAGTTCCTTCTTTATCTCTACTTCGGACGGATCGAACAGGGCGTGACGCGCTTCGCCCTGCGCGACCTGGGGCTGGTGCGCACACACCACTTCAAGGCCGACTATGAAGCCCGTTTCGAGACTCGCGAGGAAGCAACGGCCAGCCACTTCTACGCGCGCCGACTGGAAGATCTGAAAATCGCGACGGACGAGACCTGCCTGCTCTGGGCCCGAGAGGTCCCCTCCTGGCCGCAAGCGCCCTGCGACGCCGCGGAGGAACTGCGCGACAACCTGCTCTTTGCGCTGGGCAGCCGCCTGGAGAAATCAGGTCAGGTGGAATCCGCCCTCGCGGTCTACAGCCTCGGCGGCTCGGCACTCTGCAACGAACGCCTGGTCAGGCTGCAGTACGCCCGCGGAGAACGCGACCTTGTGCGCGCCAGGCTGGAAGCCATGATGGCCCAACCGGCCAGCGATCTGGAGGCCCTCTTCGCCCAGGACTTCTATCTGCGCAAATTCAAGGGCAAGCGCACCAGCGCCCTGACAGACCGCCTGCGCGCCGCCGAGGTGATCGCTGTGGACGAATCAATGCGCAACGCACCGGAGCGCGGCGCGGCGGACTATTTCCGGCGTCAGGGCTACGAGGTCTTCCAGAGCGAGAACAGCGTGTGGCGCGCCCTCTTCGGCATGCTCTTCTGGGAGGAGATTTACTGCGAGGCCGGGGCCAGTCTGCACAACGCCTTCGAACGCCTGCCCCAGTCGCTGAAATCCGGTGGCTTCTACGAGGCCTTCCAGGACCGGATCGAGGCCAAACTCGCACGGCTCCAAAATCCCTCATCGGCGTTACAGACACTCTTGAGCAGCCTGAGCGCGAACTACGGCACGCCGAACGGCATCTTCCGCTGGCGCCCCACCATCACCGATTGGCTGGGCCCCTTCCTGCAAAAGGCGCCGCCGGAAGCCCTGGCAACGGTCCTGCGCGAAATGTGCAGGGACTACATGGGGCGCAAGGACGGCTTCCCCGACCTCATGCTCTGGAACGACGACGAGCTGCGGTTCATCGAGATCAAGAGCGCGGGCGATCAGATCCGCCGCAACCAGCTCATGCAGCTCGACCTGCTCGGGCGGGCCGGTTTCAGGGTCGAGGTCAAGCGGGTCGAATGGATCATCGATCCGGAACAGATCTACGTGGTCGTGGATGTGGAGACCACCGGCGGACGGGCGGCGCGCAACCGGGTCACCGAGATCGGCGCGGTAAAGGTCCAGAACGGCGAGATCATCGGCAAGTGGCAGAGCCTGATCAATCCGCAACAGGCCATCCCCGCGAACATCACCCGTCTGACCGGCATCACCAATACCATGGTGGCCAGTGCGCCGGTTTTTGCCGAAATCGCCGACGACTTTCAGGCCTTCATGGGCGACGCCATCTTCGTCGCCCACAACGTGCGCTTCGACTACGGCTTTATCTCAGAAGAGTTTCGGCGCCTGGACCGGCGCTTCCGCCATCCGCAGCTTTGCACCTGCGCCAGCATGCGCGCCCTCTACAAGGGCCACAAATCCTACAGCCTGGGCAATCTCTGCAGCAGCTACGGGATCGAATTGAAATCCCACCACCGCGCGCTCTGCGACGCCGAGGCGGCGGCGGAACTGCTGCTCCTGATCAACGCCCGGCGGCTGGAAGCCGCATCCGCTTGAGCCTGCCTACTTGCGCTCGTACCAGGTGCCGCTGTCGTCCTTCTTGAGGCGCGTGTAGTTCTCGAGCAGATAGCGGGCGATCTCCGGGCGGAGCTGAAAGAGCTTCTCGTCATTCCGGTCGACGAAAATGTAAGGTACCTCCTGGCTGTCGAAGCCGTCCAGGATCTCACGCGTTTGCGCCGGCAGGTAATACTCCCAGGCCGACCCGGCGGTGACATGGGACGACTTCCGGCCCGTGAAGGGATAGACCAGCGCACTGCCGAAGGCGTAGATCGGTCCTGGCCTGGCGTCCGGTTCGGTCAGGAAGCGGCTGCCGACCCAGAGGCGCTCGTAGTTCTCGCTGGCCATCCAGTGGTAGGCCTGAAGCCCCTGGCGCAAGACCTCCGCGCCGTAGAAAAGCTTCTGGGTCTTGGCAAGAAAGGGACCGGTCAGGGACGCGGCGAGCGGGACAGCAAAAAGCAGCGTGCAGAGCATCGCCGGGACCTGCGTCTGCTTCAGCCAGCTCAGACGTCCGGTGACGCCAAATTCGGTCACAGGGTTCACCCGCGCGGCGATCCAGTCGATACCGCAGAGCGCCAGGATCCCGGCGGGCGCGAAGAGCAGCAGCATGTGGTACTCCCACCAGGAAAAGCGCTGGATCAGAAACAACGCAGCGCCCACCACCAGCCAGGCCAGCATCATCGCCTGGAGGTCGCCTGCCCGCCGTCCCAGCCAGACACCGGCGGCGATCGCGGTGAAGAGCAGCCAGGGTGCCATGCTGGTCAGCAGAAAGGCCGTCGCCGTCAGCAAGCGCGACTTCGGTGCGGGCGGGGAACTCGCGAGGGCTTCGGGCGGGTAGGCAAAAGACGTCCAAAGCAGTTCCTGAAGCGCTCCGGCCTGCCAGAACCAGACGAGCGTCGCCGCGAGCGGCAGGGCGACACCGGCCGCTCCGGGAATCCAGAAGCGCATCGCCAGCCCGACCAAGGTGAGGGCGCGCCCGCGGAACAGGAAAAAGGATGCCAGGAGCCAAAAGGTGATGGGGATCACGGCGAGCAGCAGCTTGAAGAGCACCGCCAGGGCAGCGAAGCAACCGCTGAGGAAAAACAGCAGGACTATGACGCCCGGCGAGGACCGGGTCTCCGCCAGCGTCACGGCACGCAGGCAGCACCAGGCGGTCAGATAGAGCGGAAAGGCCACGATCATTTCAAGCTGCGTGAGCTCATACTCGGTGACGCCGGCATAATAAACGCCGATGGTCGCAAGCGGCGCCAGGGCGGAGAGCCAGGGCGCCTTTAAATGGGGCCGCAAGGTGATCATCAGAACGAGGGAAAAGGCCATCATCCAAATCAGCTCGAGCAGGTGAATCCCGTACTCGCTGAAGCCGAACAGCCGTCCGGCGATGAGGTAGAAAAGGTAGAGACCGGGTTGTTTGTTGTCCCAGTAATCGACGTAGAGGATCCCGCCCTGATCCAGCTCCTGCGCGCCATAAAAGAATACCGCCTGATCGGTGCCGAAGGGAAAATAGAGATTGATCAGCGCAAGAGCGAGGACAGCGGCAAAGCCAGCGCCGTACCAACCGGCCTGGAGCAGAAGGTTCAATCCCCCTGCACGCGCGCTGTCAGACGATCCTGCAGACGATCCTGGGGCTGCGTCGCTTTCCATCATGTCGAATGCCGGCGCCATGAACCCGGCGGCTCCTCAAGACTCTTCAGACTGACACGCCACCTCATGAGGTCTCGTGCTCGTCAAGGTCCGCGAGCGGCGGCAGTCCCCGCTCCTTGCGGGGCGTGCGGCCGAAGAAATCCCGGTAGCACTTGGAAAAGTGCGAGGCCGAGACGAAGCCGCAGGCCAGCGCCACGTCGATGACCGACATATTGGTCTGAAGCAACAGCAAGCGGGATTTGTTCAGCCGCAGCTCGAGATAATGCCGCGCCGGAGAGCGGTTGAGGTACTTCCTGAACAGCCGCTCCAGCTGGCGGGTCGAAAGCCCGGCCTCGCGCGCCAGTCCGGTCCGGCTGAGCGGTTCCTCCAGGTTCTCTTCCATCAGGGCAATGACCGCAAGCAGCTTGGGATGCCGCACGCCAAGGCGGGCCGGCAGAGACATGCGCTGATGATCGTGATGATCGCGGATGCGCTCATGGGTGAAGACGTCGGCCACCTGGACAGCCAGTTCGTAACCGTGCTGGCGGGTGATGACGTTCAACATCATATCCAGCGCCGCCGTACCGCCGGAGCAGGTGAAGCGGTTACGGTCGATCTCGAAGAGTTCAGTGCTGACCTCGATTTCCGGAAACTCCTCCAAAAATCCCGCCAGATTCTCCCAATGGATGGTGCAGCGGTAATCGTTCAGCAGACCGGCACGCGCCAGAACATGCGTACCTGTGCAGAGCGCACCGATGTCGGCCCCGCGCCGGTCCATCCGCCGCAGCCAGGAATCCAGGGTTTTGCTATAGAAATTATAGACCTCGATCCCGGCGCAAACCATCACGGTCGAAAAGCCGCTGACTTCCTCCAAAGCCGCCGTCGGGCGGAACTCGATCCCGCAGGAAGCCGGGACCGGCTCCCCGTTCACGGTGATCAACCGCCAGTCGTAAAGCGTCTTCCCGCTCAATCGGTTCGCCATGCGCATGGGCTCGACAGCAGACGTCAGGGCGATCATCGAGAAGTTCGGAGTCAGGACGATGGCGGTCGTCAGAGGAAGTTCGCGAGGTGCATTGCCGAGCATAAGGCACTCAAAAATAGGACAAAATTACGAACCGGCACTGGCAAAGCCCTTGAGATCGCCCAAAGCTGAGATTGCCCGAAGCGACGGCCTCAACATCCACCGCAAGGGGTGAAAAATTCCAGGTGCTGCTGCCCGCCAAATTCTTTTAGTTGGCGCCCGCTTGAAGCTCAAATTCAATTGTTCCGGTTTGAGTTTCCGGGCGCGGCGCAACTCTGGCACAAATTATCCAGTCTGGTGAAACTAAAACTGGTGTCGCGAACAGAAAACTATCTGGCGGGAACCACAAAGAGTGCTTTCGTCTCTTCGAGTGCTCTGTGCAGGGGCCTGTGAAAGGCCCTGGATTGTCTCGCGGGCAAAAGCATATTAAACGGAGTGCGAAGGCGGCAGCTGGTCTGCGGCCGGATTTCGTGCGGAAGACAAAGCCGGGCAAACCTGCCCGCGCACAGGGGACATAAGCAGTCATGAAGTCGCGCTATTCGATCTTCAGCTTGATGCGCAACGCCTTGAGCTATCACGAGAAATGGCCGGAAGCCTGGCGCAGTCCGGAGCCTAAGTCCTCCTATGACGTGGTGATCGTCGGCGGCGGCGGCCACGGTCTGGCGACGGCCTATTACCTTGCCAAGATCCACGGCATCCGCAACGTGGCGGTGATCGAGCGCGGCTGGCTGGGCGGCGGCAACACCGGGCGCAACACCACCATCGTACGCTCCAACTACCTCTGGGACGAGAGTGCGGGCCTCTACGAGCACGCCATGAAGCTCTGGGAAGGCCTGAGCCAGGAGCTGAACTACAACGTGATGTTCAGCCAGCGCGGCGTGATGAACCTGGCCCATAACCAGCAGGACCTGCGGGACATCGCCCGCCGGGTCAACGCCAACCGCCTGAACGGCATCGATTCCGAGTTCCTGACACCGCACCAGGTCAAGGATCTGGTGCCGATCATCGACCTGCGCGGCAATGGCCGCTATCCGGTCCTGGGCGCTTCCAACCAGCGCCGTGGCGGCACCGCACGCCACGACGCCGTGGCCTGGGGCTACGCGCGGCGCGCCGACGAGCACGGCGTCGACATCATCCAGGAATGCCCGGTCAACGGCTTCGAGATCGAAAACGGCAAGGTGACCGGCGTTCAGACCGCCAAGGGCCTGATCAAGGCCAAGAAGGTCGGCGTCGTGGTCGCGGGTCACTCTTCGGTCACCGCCGAGATGGCGGGCATCCGCCTGCCCCTGGTCTCCCACCCCCTGCAGGCCCTGGTTTCGGAGCCGGTCAAACCGGTCATTGATACGGTGGTCATGTCCAACGCGATCCACGCCTACATCAGCCAGTCCGACAAGGGCGAGCTGGTCATCGGCGCGGGCGTCGACAAATACGTCGGTTACGGCCAGCGCGGCAGCCTGCCCGTCACCGAAGAAACCCTGGCCGCGATCTGCGAGCTCTTCCCGAGCCTGAAGCGCATGCGCATGATGCGTCAGTGGGGCGGCATCGTTGACACCTGCCCGGACGCCAGCCCGATCATCTCGAAGACCCCGGTCGAGGGCTTCTTCATCAACTGCGGCTGGGGCACCGGCGGCTTCAAGGCCACGCCGGGTTCCGGCTGGGTCTTCGCCGACACCATCGCCAACGACCGTCCGCACCCGCTCAACGAAGCCTTTTCGCTGGAGCGCTTCAACAGCGGCTATCTGGTCGACGAGCACGGCGCCGCCGCAGTTGCTCATTAAAGACACGGCTCACTAGGGAACAGAGATTATGTTAGAAATCAAATGCCCCTATTGCGGTCCGCGGTTCGAGACTGAGTTCTCCTACGGCGGCGAAGCGCATATCGAACGCCCGAAGGACAGCGAAAACCTCAGCGACGAGCAGTGGGGCGAGTACGTCTTCATGAACAGCAATACCAAGGGTGTGTTCCTGGAGCGCTGGGTTCACACCAGCGGCTGCCGGCGCTGGTTCAACGTCGCGCGCGACACGGTCTCCTATCAGATTCTCGCGGTCTACGAGACGGGCACAAAAGCGCCCAAGCTCGACCTGCGCAAAGACGTCTAGTTGGAAGAATAAAGACATGCCCGCACGTTTTCGCCTGACTGAAGGAGGACGGATCGACCGATCCAAGCCGATCTCCTTCACCTTCAACGGCAAGGTCTACCAGGGCTTCGAAGGCGATACCCTCGCCTCGGCTCTGCTGGCCAACGGCGTCCATCTGGTCGGACGCAGCTTCAAGTACCACCGCCCGCGCGGCATCATGTCCGCCGGCGCCGAGGAAGCCAACGCGCTGATCCAGGTTGGTGAAGGCGCGCGCACGGACCCTAACCTGCGCGCCACCCAGATCGAACTGGTCGACGGCCTGAAAGCCGCCTCGCAGAACTGCTGGCCCAGCGTCGAGTTCGACGTCAGCATCGTGAACAACATCGCCTCCCGCCTGATCCCCTCGGGCTTCTACTACAAGACCTTTATGTGGCCGGCCTCGCTCTGGATGACCTACGAAAAGATCATCCGGAACGCCGCAGGCCTGGGCAAAGCGCCCGAAGGTCCCGATCCCGACAGCTATGACAAAACCTTCGCCCACTGCGACGTGCTGGTCGTCGGCGCCGGTCCCACCGGACTGGCCGCTGCCCTCTCGGCGGGCCGCAGCGGTGCGCGCGTTATCCTCTCCGAACAGGACGCAACGCTTGGCGGCAGTCTGCTGAGCGAGCCCGATCTGCAGATCGACGGCCAGCCCGCACTCGAATGGGTCGCGGCCGCGCGCGCGGAATTGGAAGGCCTGGACAACGTCCGCATCCTGACCCGCACCCAGACCTATGGCTACTTCGATCACAACTTCATCGGCCTGATGGAGAACCTGACCGATCATCTGCCCCAGAGCGCCAAGCCCCCCAAGCTGCCGCGCCACCGCCTCTGGAAGCTCCGCGCGAAGCAGGTGGTGATCGCCACTGGCGCGATCGAGCGGCCCCTGGTCTTCTCCGACAACGACCGCCCCGGCATCATGCTGGCCAGCGCCTGCCGCACCTATCTGAACCGTTTCGGGGTCAAGCCCGGCAGCAAGGCCGTGGTCTTCACCAACAACGACGGCGCCTACGCGGCAGCGCTCGACATGCACAAGGCCGGGATTCAGATCGCGGCCATCGTCGACCTGCGCGCCTACGCGGAAGGCCCGTTGACCGAACAGGCCCGCGACGCCGGCCTGCGCATTCTCGACGGCCACGCCATCACCGCCACCGCCGGCGACAAGCGGGTCAAGGCGGTCCAGGTGACGCGCCTGAGCGACGACGGCGAGAGCGCCAAGGCGGTCGGCGAGCATATCGAATGCGATCTGGTTGCGGTCTCGGGCGGCTGGAACCCGACCGTGCATCTGCACAGCCAGTCGCGCGGCAAGATCCTCTTTGATGAGACCTACGCCTGCTTCGTGCCCGGCGACAGCGCCCAGGCCTCCACGACGGCGGGCGCCTGCAGCGGCAGCTTCGGTCTGGGCGCCTGCCTGAGCCAGGGCCATGACGCGGGACTAGCCGCCGCGAAAGCCGCCGGTGTCAAGAGCCGGAAGAAAGGCAGCGCGCCTCAGGCCGAGGACCCAAATGCGCCGGGCGGCGCCGACAGGGACTTCCTGCCCGCCCGCTGGCTCTGGCTGGTGCCCGGCGACAAGCCCCTGGGCCACGGCGGCAAGCACTTCGTCGATGTGCAGAACGACGTCACGGCGGCGGATCTGCATCTGGCCCTGCGCGAAGGCTACCGCTCCATCGAGCACGTCAAGCGCTACACCACCACCGGCATGGGCACGGATCAGGGCAAGACCAGTAACGTCAACGCCATCGCCATCGTCTCGCAGTACTTCGGCTGTCCGATCCCGGACGTCGGCGTGACCACCTTCCGTCCGCCCTACACCCCGGTGACCTTCGGCGTCTTTGCCGGGCGCGACATAGGCGACCTGCTGGATCCCGCCCGCAAAACCCCGATGCATGCCCTGCACGAACACGCGGGCGCAACCTTCGAGGACGTGGGCCAGTGGAAACGCCCCTGGTACTTCCCGCACGAGGGCGAGGACATGCACCAGGCGGTCAACCGCGAGGTCAGGGCCTGCCGCGAGTCCCTCGGCGTGATGGATGCCTCGACCCTGGGCAAGATCGACATCCAGGGCAAGGACGCGGCGGAGTTCCTGAACCGGGTCTACACCAATGCCTGGCTGAAGCTGAAGGTCGGCGCCTGCCGCTACGGCCTGATGCTGGGCGAGAACGGCATGGTCATGGACGATGGTGTCACCAGCCGTCTGGGCGAGAATCACTTCCTCATGACCACCACCTCCGGCAACGCAGCCCCGGTCCTGGCGCATCTGGAGGAATATCTACAGACCGAATGGCCGGAGCTGGAGGTTTATCTGACCTCGGTCACGGAGCAGTTCGCCACGGTCTCCATCGCCGGTCCCAATGCCCGTAAGCTCCTGGCCGAACTGACCGACGATATCGATCTTTCCGCCGAGGCCTTCCCCTTCATGACCTGGCGCAACGGCAGGGTCGCGGGCATTCCCGCGCGGGTCTTCCGGATCTCCTTCACCGGCGATCTTTCCTACGAGATCAACGTGCCGGCCAGCTACGGCGCGGCCCTCTGGCAGGCGGTGATGACCACGGGTGAGAAGTACGCCATCACGCCCTACGGCACGGAAGCCATGCACGTGCTGCGCGCCGAGAAGGGCTTCATCATCGTGGGCCAGGACACTGACGGATCGGTCACGCCCATCGATCTGGGCATGGATTGGATCGTCTCCAAGACCAAGGACTTCGTCGGCCGCCGTTCGCTTTACCGCTCGGATATGGACAAGCCGGACCGCAAGCAACTGGTCGGCCTGCTGACCGATGCGCCCGACACGGTCCTGCCCGAAGGCGCGCAGCTGGTCGAGAAGATCGAGAGCGGCCCGACCATGGCCATGGTCGGTCACGTGACCTCCAGCTATCACAGCCCCAATTGCGAACGCTCCATCGCCATGGCCCTGATCAAGGGCGGCCGCGCGCGCATGGGCCAGAAGCTCTATTCGCCCCAGGCGGACGGCAAGGTGATCACCTGCAGCGTCAGCGACGTTGTGTTCTATGATAAGGAAGGAGAGCGGACCCGTGGTTGAGGCCTATCTCAGACAAAGCCCGCTCTCGCAGCTCGCCCTGCCCAGCCGGGCCGCGGACGAAACCGGTGACGCGGGAGTATCCATGGCCGAGCGTCCCTTCCGGCGTATCGTCAACCTGCGCGGCAATCCCAAGTCGGAGGCCTTCGTGAGCGCCGCCAAGTCCGTCCTGGGCGCGGAGCTGCCCCTGGCGCCCAACAGCGCCGCTGCGGGCAAAGACGCGACCCTGCTCTGGCTCGGTCCCGACGAATGGTGGGCGGTCAGCGAAGACGAAACCCCACCCCTCGCCGACAAGCTGCGCGACGCCCTCAGCGGCCAGCACGCGTCCGTCACCGATGTGGGCGAAGGCTACAGCTGCATCGCCGTCTCCGGCCCCAATGCCATCGACACCCTGGCTAAGGGCTGCACCCTGGATTTCCACGACAGCGTCTTCGCGCCGGGAAGCTGCGCCCAGAGCGACATGGCCAAGGCCGCCGTTGTCTTCCACCGGCTGGAAGACGAAACGCCGAGCTTCGAGATCTACGTGCGCAGCAGCTTCGCGGAATACCTCTGGCGCTGGATCGAAGACGCCGCTGGGGAATATGGGGTGGCCGTCACGGGCTAAGACCAGGTTGGGCACTCATAGACCTTGGTGGTCTTGATCGTATCTCACGTCCTGCATCTCACACCTCGAAATAGTTTCGGAATAAAACGATTGGCCGGATTGTTGTAGCTGCAACAACCGTGCGCTGATCGCGATGACCTCTCGCGTGCGGCTTCGGTTGCGAGCAAAGGCAATTCGAAAACTGAAATCACGAGGATGAACGCGTCGGGCTCCAGGAATTGGGTGCGCGCGCGCCGAAGTAATGGAACTACAGATGATTAATTCAAGAACACTTGCCGCCGTCACGACCGCAGTTTTCGTGATGTTCGGCGTCAGCACGGCAAACGCCGGCGCGATCGTCGCCGACTACACGACATTCGCCGACGAGCAGGCAGCCTCCTTCAACCTCGCCGGAACCACAGTCACCGGGTCGAGCGATGTTGTTTCCTCGAGCTTTGTTGGCGAACGCGGCCTGGGAATCGCCGGCCGCGGCAACGATCGCACTTTGGACGAAGGAGAAAGTTTGACCATCGACTATGGTCAGCTCGTCACGAATGTGACCCTGACGGCCCATGACATCCCCACCGTCGGGAACGTGATCTATCAAGTTGAAGCTTTTGACGGGGTGACAAGCTTGGGAGCGTTCGAGCTTCCGGTCCATAGCTCTGCAATCGAAACCAACGATTTGACCGCGTTGTTTGGCGGGCTGTCGTTCTCAAGCATCACCGTAACCTGTGTCGGAGGATTCAATTGTCAGGAAAACAGCGGCCAACTTGGAATCCAAATCCAGTCGACGAGCTTCGACGTTGTGCCGCCGGTTGTCGTCGCGGTTACGGAACCCGGTACGCTGGCACTGCTGGGCCTGGGTCTTGCAGGCCTCGGCTGGGCGCGTAGGCGTAAGGCCATCTAAAGGATCGCACTCCAAAGGCGAGATGAACCAAAGGGCGGCCTCTCAAACAGCCGCCCTTTTCTTTGAATGCCCGGAGCCTCATTGCCCAATGGAGACTGCGCGTCTCAGCTTCGAGATCTACGTCCGCAGCAGCTTCGCGGAATATCTCTGGCGCTGGATAGAAGATGCGGCTGGCGAATACCGGGTGGCCGTTACGGACTGAGCCCCCGGGCTTGAGCGCCGGTATCTTGAGCGCTGGCGATTTGAGCCGTGTTGACGAGCTTGCCGATCGATAAAGCCCTGACCGCCGAGTCTTCTAAAAGTCCTCTGCCTCCAGCGTAAAGGCGTAACCGCCTTTGTCGCGCTTATAGACTCTGATCGCAGCTTCGTGGATCTGCTCGACGGCAGAGTCGAATGTCTTCAGACACCATGCCTCTGTGCCCCCCATATCGGGGCTGAGCTTTTGCAGGGCGTCGGCTGCGGCATAGAATGAAATCTCGATCGGGCCGTCATATCCCCAAAAGCAGACACGGTGCCTTCTTTCGTCGAAGCTTCGGCTCTGGTTCGGAAAGTTCAGCGTCATCTCGACCTATCGATTTTTTCACGGCCTGTGGCCGAAGCTGCGGTACGCCTCACGGTTCGGCTGGGGCCTCAAGCGGCGCTTTGTCCCGTTTCAGAGCCGCTTCCAGCTCCTCCGGATCGATTGTCAGAGTCTGTTTACGGCCCGGGCGCTTCGGATCTTCACGCAGATGGAGCAAGGTCATCACCCGCTTGTAGACGGGGAAGGAGATGTCCTGAAGCAACTCCTCGTCGGTCTCCACGCAATACTCGCCCGCGGGCAATTCCACCTCGAAGCCACCAAGCCTGAAGGGTCGCGTGAAGGTCACCGTTTCAATTCTCGTACGCTGTGTCATTGCAAATCACCTCGTCGTGCGTTTTGCGTTTTTCCTGAGCCACAGAGCTTCAAAATTTGCGTTCGAGATCAGCAGCCTGCTGATTGAGAGGTCGTGAATTCTGCATCAGCCCAAATGCAAAACGCTATTTACCAAGTTGCATTCCGGGACTATTTCGTCGGTATGAAGGAAACCCGGACCGGATTCACAGCCGGCTCCTCGGTGGTCTTAGTTGTGGCCTTTGCTGCGGTCTTGGCTTTGGCCGGCGCTGACCTGGGCTGATCGCCGGCCTCGCTCTCTTCCGGGGTGGGCTGTGTTGAAGCGGGATTTTCATCGGACACGCAAAATACCTTCCATTGACTCCGTATATCTACACAACAATATGGCGATTAGGTATAAATATTGCAATAATATTTGAAATTCTTTCTTATTTTTATTTACAGCATTTTTATTTTGCTTACTCAAATATATTTTTATTTTTTTAACATAAAAACCAGAATTGAAAATAATTATCCAAATCCTGATCTGAAAAATAGTTCAAGCAAGACCGGAGACATCTGTTTCCCCGATGGCTGCCGCAGAGAGGTATGGCCAGGGCAGCGGTTGCCTTAGCTCCCCGGGCCGACAGGATGAACCAAGGCATTCAGATCTATGTCCGCTGCTGCAGATTCGGAGAATACCTCTGGGGCTGGATCGAAGATGCCGCAAGGGAATAGAACGGCATGGCAAGCGTACAAACAGACAGTCATCAGACCAGGCCAAACACTCGTTTAAACAGATTTTTTTACCGCACGTTGTCAAATTCGGATTGATTCTTGACCTGTATCAATGTCCGAATCCTGCAATTCTCCTTTTATTTACAAGCGCCTCGAGTCGGCAATGTGCTGGAGGCTGGTCTTTCTAGAGTCATGATGCTTAGCCGTTTCGCGCACAACCTTTGGTGATTGCCGGCTGTGCAAGGTGAGGCATGAAGACCGTTTCGCGGCGCATGCACCTGAACGTCCATTGCGCGGTCCCGATAGAGGGGACCGGATAAAACGGAGAAGACATGACCCATCGACTTTGCGAGGCGGTGACCCGGGCCGCGGCAAACGCAGTGCCCCGGATCGCCGCGGCATCGATTCTGCTCGCGGCAAGCGCCCTTCCTCAAACCGCCCTTGCCGCTGACGACACTTTCAATCCCTTCGGATTTGACCTCGAAGGTTCCCTGGGCGAAGGCAAACACAGCCGCTACGTCGCGCCGCTGACCAACCCGATCTTTAACGAGACCCCCTACATCACGACCGAGGCACGGGCCTTCTACTTTTATCACCGCTTGCCCGACGAATTCGTGACCGGCGGCGGCGACGTCAACCTGGTCGCCCTGCAGCTGCGGCTCGCGATCACCGACCGCCTGGGTTTGATCGCAACCAAGGACGGCTATGCCGACTTCCAGTTCGACGAAGTCCTCGAGGACGAATCCGGTTTCGCAAACCTCACGCTGGGCTTCAAGTACGCCATTATCTCCAAGCCGGAAGACGAAACTCTTCTGACCGCGGGCCTGCGTTATGAGATCCCCATCAACGATCTGGAGACCGGCGGCATCGAACTACAGGGCGACGGCGACGGCTTCCTGAATCCCTTCCTGACCGGCGCAACCACCTTCGGCGATTTCGGGCTGCAGGCCAGTATCGGCGCGAACATGGCGCTCGACACGGATGAGGACACCTCCATCCTCCACTATTCCGTACATGGCGATTACGAACTTTTCCCCGATTTCTTCCCGATCCTGGAGCTGAACGGCTTTACGCCGATCACCAGGGGCGAGCGTTTGACCGGCGCGCTCGGCAAGCTCGATGGCGTCGACGTGCTGAACTTCGGCAGCGACGACCGCGGCACGACCGTCACTGTCGGCGGCGGCTTCCGCTACCGCTTCGATGACAACATCCAGCTCGGCCTCGGCGCGGAAACACCGATCACCGACAAGGACGACAGCATCTTCGATTACCGCGTGTACTTCGACCTGGTGCTGTCGATGTAAGACCTGCTCTCGATTTAAGAGAGGAACGAAGGGCGAGACAAAAAAAGTCTCGCCCTTCCTTTATTTTAAGCTGACCTCTCCTGCTCAGCTTCATCAGCTTCCGTCCCGATGAACCCGCCCGACTGGCGTGACCAGAAGCCCGCGTAGAGCCCCCCCAGTGCGAGCAATTCGGCGTGGCTGCCCTGCTCCGCGATCCCGCCCTCATCCAGCACGATGATCCGGTCCATGCGCTGGATGGTGGAGAGACGGTGGGCAATGGCGATCACCGTCTTTTCGGCCATCAGGCCGCCCAGCGCCGACTGGATCAGGGCCTCGGCTTCGGAATCCAAAGCCGAGGTGGCTTCATCCAGCACCAGGATCGGCGCGTCCTTCAGGACGGCCCGGGCGAGCGCGATCCGCTGGCGCTGACCGCCGGAGAGCTTCACGCCCCGCTCGCCCACATGGGCATCATAGCCTTTGCGGCCCTTGGGGTCGGAGAGACCGGCGATGAAGTCGTCCGCATAGACCAGCCGGGCCGCCCGGCGCATCTCGGCCTCACTGGCGTCAGGCTTGCCGTAGAGGATGTTGTCGCGCACGGAGCGGTGCAGTAGCGCCGTGTCCTGGGTCACCACCGAGATCGAGCGGCGCAGGGATTCCTGGGTCACGCGGCTGATGTCCTGGCCATCGATCTCGATCGCCCCGCCCTCCACGTCATAGAAACGCAACAGCAGGTTGATCAGGGTGGACTTGCCCGCGCCGGAACGTCCCACCAGGCCGACCCGCTCACCGGGCCTGATCTCCAGTTCGATGCCGTGCAGTCCGCCGGCGACCGGCCTCTTACCTTCGGATCCGCCCTCGGCCTGATGCGCCGGGTCCCGGCCATAGAGATGGACGACCTGACGGAAGCGGATCCCGCCGCCGCTCAGCGCAAGATCCGGCGCCTGCGGGATGTCGACCACGCCATGCGGCTGGGAGATGGTCTCCATGCCTTCCTTGATGATCCCGGCATTCTGGAAGAGCTGCGAGGTCACCCACATGATCCAGCCGGTCATGGCGTTCAGCCGCAGGGTCAGGGCCGCCGCCGCGGCCACCGTGCCCAGCGTGGTCTCGCCCTGCTGCCAGAACCAGACCGCCGCCCCGACCGTGGTCACGATCAGCACGCCGTTCAGGCTCGCCAGCCCCGCCGTCATGGCGGTCATGCGCTGCAGCAGGCGGGCGAAGCGCAGCCGGTGCATGGCCATGGCCGTGCGGGCATAGGCCTCCTCCCGCGCCGAGTGGGCGAAGAGCTTGACCGTCTGCATGTTGGTGTAGGAATCCACGATCCGCCCGGTCACCAGCGAACGGGCATCGGACATGCGCTTGGAGGCATCCCCGATCTTGGGGATCAGCAGGTAGAGCAGCGTCAGATAGGCCGCCAGCCAGAGGACCAGCGGCAGGATCAGCCGCTCGTCCGCGTTGACCAGGATCAGGATCGCGCCCAGCACATAGGCCGCCGCGTACCAGATCGCCTCGAAGAACATATAGGTCGAATCCTCGACGGCTGGACCGGTCTGCATCACCCGGTTGGCGATCCGCCCGGCAAAGTCGTTCTGAAAGAAGCCAACCGACTGTCCCAGCAGATGCTTGTGCGCGCGCCAGCGCACCTGGTCCAGCAGGTTCACCGACATGGCGTGGTTCAGCAGAGCGATGCTGCCGACGATCACAATGGGGCGGGCGATCAAAATCAGCAGGACCACCACTGCCAGCTCAACCCCATGGCGCGCCGAAAAGCTCTCGGGTCCGGCAGAGGCCATCAGGTCCACCAGCCGGCCGGCGTAGTAGATCAGGCCGGTTTCGATCATGGCCACCGAAAGGCTCATGACCGAAACCGTGGCCAGCACGCCCCGGAAGGGCTTCAGATTGTGCAGCAGATAGGGCCACAGACGGTCGGGCGGCGTGCCGTCGACGGATCTGAAGGGATCGATAAAGGACTCTAAAAAACGGAACATGATCTCGTATCCTGCATCGCGATGACGCGCACTGCACACTGCAGCCTGCCGTCATGTTTAAAGCTGATGATGATGTTGAGAGGGATGAAAATCCGGCGCTGTCTGATTTAGATCGGGGTCCGATCTAAGTCGGGGTCCGGTCAAAGCCGGGGGCCGGTTCGAAGGCGGATCCGCCCCCGAAGGGCGAGATCACCAGGTTGGTGAGAGGACTCGGTACATTTTCATCTTCATGCTCCAATTTGGTGCGTGAGGAAAAACTATACGATCCTGACGGGTAAGTCGAGTCCCCAAATGCCCGTAATCAGGAGCATTTTTGTGTCGCTGATTACGGGCGGATATTCAAGGTGCGCCTTTTTAGCTGCAACGCCCGCACCCCTGCGACACCGAGACGCCCCGCTTACTTGCGGGCGAAGCTTTCTGTCATGCGTCGGAATTCGGCGATGTACTTGTCGCGCTCACGGCGTGGCGCGTAGCCGATAAAGCGGTAGTACTGGCAGCGCTCACTCAGCGTCGCGTGGTAGACCGCCAGTTCCTCTTCGGTCCTTATGTGGACGCCATTCGCCAGGTACTCGACGCCGGGCAAGCCATCGATCACAATCTCTGCAGGCGCGTCGATCTCGCTCACAGAGACGAAGAAGATCGACTGAAAGTTCGATTTCAAAAGGGCGATACCAGGCACTTCCACTGGACCGCACCTTGAACGCGGCACCACCTCTATTTTGAACTGGGCGTTCACTTCTCCTTTCGATTTGAGGGTCACGAATTTGCCTTGCTCGATCGAGTAGACTTCAAATGTTCCGGCCTCATGAAAGCGATATCCCAGTTGCTCGCGCAGATCAAAGTCTTCTATGGATCGGATCTGAACGGTCTCAAAGGCCGCCAGCACAGCTTCATGAGACAGACTCCCGCGCTTGGCCGTCATCACCGTCACACCAAGGGAGAACCCCCCACCATCTAAAACAAGAATCCAATGATCGCGAAACGAACCATTTCTAGGAGTGGTGTCCCAGGCAATAAAACCGGGATAACCATCCTGCGTGACTTCCCGGCGCCCGGTCACGACGAGACCGCCCTCTTGATCCTTCACCTGGAACAGTTCTGAGGCCTCGGCATAGGTGTGCGGCCAGGTCTCAACGACAACAATAGCCCCCATGGCCACATCACTCTGCAGCATTTGCAAGTCACCCGACGGCTCAAAACCCTCCGGCGGCACAAGGCTGACCCGCGTGCCCGGAATCTCGATCCGTTCGTCAGCGACCGAAGCCTGAAAGGACGAAACCGCCAAAACAAAGCAGGCAAGCAAGAAGATCTCAGTGAAGAGTAACGAGATGTAGCAGAGTTTCATCCATCGGAGACTCTGTAGTTTACGACAAACGAGTTATACAGATTACGAAGGTCACGCGGATTGTCCAGCTCGCGCTACGCAGAAAAACGGAGGATCCGATCAGATCCTCCGGTGAAGTTGACGGAGGTACTTCCGTGGTTTGCATTCCTCTTCAAACGCAATACTCAAAATCTGAGTTCAAAATCGGCGTCACGCCCGCTTGGGCTGGAGCGTGACGCTGTAGAGATCCTGGTCGTCGATGTCCTTCAGGGTGACCGTCATCTCTTCGCTCTCGCCGTTGATATCGACCTTGCCGAAGAACTGCAGCTTTTCGCTCGGCGGCAGGTTGGCTTTGCCGCCCGGGTTCTTGGTGAACTTGACTTCCGGGCCGAAGGTGTTGTCCATCTCGCCCGGACCGAAGGAGCCGGCGTGGATCGGACCGGAGACGAATTCCCAGAAAGGCATGAAGTCCTGGAACTGCGCCTTGTTCGGGTCGTAGTAGTGGGCGGCGGTGTAGTGCACGTCGGCGGTCAGCCAGACCGTATTGTCGATCCTGGCGTTCTTGATGAAACGCAGCAGCTCGGCAATGTCGTGCTCGCGGCCCAGCACCGGACCGTCGCCGTTTGCGCCGTTCTCGAAGGTATTCTTTTCCCGCCAGTTGTCATAGACGATCAGACCCAGCGGCATGTCGCTGGCGATCACTTTCCAGGTGGCGTTGGAGGCCAGCATTTCCCGCTTCAGCCAGCGCAGCTGCTGCGCCCCCAGAAAGGCGGTCTCCGCCGAAGGCTCCGGCTGGTTGTTGGCGCCGTTGGGACCGCGGTAGCTGCGCAGGTCCAGGAAGAAGATGTCCAGCGAGGGGCCGTAGCTGATCTTGCGGTAAACCCGTTCGGGCTCGTAGGGGTTGCTGCGCAGCGGCATGTATTCGTGAAAGGCCTGCGCGCCCCGCGCAAACAGGAGCGACGCGCTCTTGACCTTGTAGCGGTCGTCGGAGATCAGCATCTCACCCGGATACCAGTTGTTGACGACCTCGTGATCGTCCCACTGGGCCAGCATCGGCACCTGGGCGTTGAAGTTGCGGACATTCTCATCCAGCAGATTGTACTTATAGTTGCCCCGAAACTCGTCGAGCGTCTCGGCGACCTTCGACTTCTCCTCGGTGACCAGGTTTTTCCACAGAGTTCCGTCGGGCAGCTCCTTCTGCGCCTCGATCGGATTATCCGCGTATATCGTGTCCCCGGAATGGATAAAGAAGTCCGGGTTGTTGTCCTGCATGGTCTTGTAACCGCGCATGCCGCCCCAGTCTTCGTTGATGCCCCAGCCCTGCCCGGCGGTATCGCCCGACCAGACAAAGCTGATGTCGCGCTTGGCAGCGGGCGATGTGCGCAGGCGGCCGGTCATGGGCTCGCTGCTGCTGTTGACGTTGTCCAGGTCCTGCCACTGCGCCCGGTAGAAGACATCCTGGCCGGCGGGCAGGTCCTTCAGCGTCATCTTGGCGGTGAAATCGCTGCCCTCCAGGGCGGCGGGTCCGCGCAGCATTTGCCCGTTCTTAAAGGACTCCGTGGTGGAGACCTCGACCATCAGGCGCGAGGGCCGGTCGGCCCGCGCCCAGATCACACCGCCGTCGGCGGAGATATCACCGCTTTGGATGCCGTGGGTGAAGAAGGGACGGTTCAACTGCGCGATGGCCGGCGCCGGGAAGGACTTGGCGGCCAGAAGACCAGCGGCGGCGGTGCCGCCGACCAGAATCGAACGGCGGCTGAAGTCTCTCGAGAAGGATTTGGTTTTTTTCATGGATGGACGCTCCCTGGTTTGTCTCAGGATGAGTGTTCTGCGGGCGAGCCGCCTTGATGCGCCCGCAGCATGAAACCTGTTTGACGGAAGCGTGAAGTTTTAGTGTCGTCGCCTTGAGCTGAGCTTCAAAAACCGAAGTCTGCGACCTGTGCCAGCGTCTGCGGCCAAAACCAGCAGGACCAGCCCCTACATCTGCGGAGCGGTCGTAAAGGCCGCGAAGCTCTCGGCGGATCCGTTATAGATGTTCAGGTCCACCACCGATTGGACGCCCGGCAGCTTCGCCGTGCCCAGCAGCCACAGGCGGTAGCCCTCGGCGCCCTCAGGCAGAGCCGGTGTCGAGTTTTCGAAGTCCTTGATCCAGAGCGGCTTGGCGGCCAGATCCGCGGGCATATCAAGCTCTTCGATGATCTCGCGATTGATGAAGAGCATCGCCTCCCGTCCGGTCTTCTCCTCGAGGATCGAGAGGAACCTGCCCACCTGGGCGAAGTAGTCCTTCTGGTTCTCGTCGGTGATGGCGGTGTCGTAGGTGTTACGTGCCAGTCCCACCGCAGGCGGCAAGGCGCGCGCGGTTTTCTTTTCCTGGATCGCCGCCAGAAAACTTTCCGCCTGTTCCTCCGGCGGCTGGCCGAAGCGGAAGAAGTGATAGAAGCCGAGCGCAATCTCGTCCTTCTTTTCGAAGGCGCTGTAATCGCTCCAATAGCTCTCGATCAGTCGGTCCGGAGTCTTGCCGTAGGTCGCGCGCAGGATCGCGAAGCGCAGATTGCCCTGATGCAGATCCGCCCAGTCGATCGATTTCTGGAAGTGCGAAGCATCGATGCCGAAGATCCGCGTGTCGCCGCTCGCGCGCACCTGTTCGGCGATGACTTTGACCGGCACCACCTTCCCCGGCTTCACGTCGAACCCGCTGACCTTGACCAGGGAGCGGCTGTAGCCCAGCGACCAGACCAGGTCGTTGCCCTTTTTCAGCGCGCCGGTCACCTCGAAGCGCGCCTGCTGGAACCCGCCCTGGGGCAACCGCACGGACTTCTTGATGCCGTCGAATTCGAAGAACAGCCCCTGCGCGCTGACCGGCGCCTTGCGGGTCACGATCCGGCTTGCGCTCGGCGGCAGGCTCATGCTCTGTCCCACCCGGTAGCCGCCTTCATCGAAAAAGCTGACCTTGATCGGAACATTGTTCTTTTTGGTCATCCCGGTGAAGCCCAGCCGGAGCGTTACCCTGCGCTCGCCGTAGAGGCTCTCACGGCTGATCGGTGCCACCGGGTTGGCGCCCGGCACCGGCACGGCCCTGAGCGTGACACTCGATGGCAGCTCCCGGACAGAGGCGCCCGGCACGATGCTGGGGTTTGGAATCAGACTGGGGCTGGGTACCATCTCCGGCGTGACCACTGTTTCCCGACCGGCCTCCGCGCCGGGGGTTGCCGCGGGGGCCTCAGTGGTCTGGGCATAGGCTGTGCCGCCGAAGGAGAAGTTCCAGCTGCTGCGCTCGATGGGCGCGAAGGTCTCCGGATCGACCAGCCGCTCTTCTCCCGCGGGCGAGACCGGCGCGGGCCGGGGCGCGTTGTCCGCGTCCTTCAGGCCGGAGGCGATGGAATTGATCAGGGCGGGCGCGCTGATCCCGATGATCAGGGCCTGGCGCAGGGACTTTTCCCCGAAGGCAAAGGCCAGGATCGCCCCGATCACGAAAAAGATCGCCAGCCCCAGGTAAATCCCGTAGGCCGGTTCGGGTGTGTAGGGATTATCGACATAGGTCGCCGCGAGCCTGGAGAGGGTCGGCAGCATGCCGCCGGTCCCTGCAACAATCGCTGGAAGTATAAATTCGGCCAGATCGCGGTGATGACCTGTTCCCGGCGCAACCGCATCAGCTATCTGTGCCACGGCATTCTCCCCCTTATCTCATACCCTCAAGTCCTTATGCTAATTGAATATTAACCATAATCACAGCCCAAAATAGAAGCGCGCCAAAAGCCTGCGGTTATTTGATCTCTTTTTGAGACCGGACAGTAGGACCATCACCGTGTCTTTGTCTGAACTTGCAATGCCAGGGAAGGGCTGCCGGTCAAGTCCGGGGAGAAAACCCACGCATCCTGAAATTCGTCATGACCGGCTTGCGCACCGCAATCCCGCTGCAGCCCTGCAGAAAATAGCAGCTCTCACAGGGGCACAAACCCGCGCGGTATTTGCCGGGTTGCCGCAAATCATTGCATTCCAGGGGTTATACCCCATATAACGTCAATACGTATTGCATTCGTTTGTTGCTACCTGAATGACCGGTCACCCGATTAGCTTAGTTATCCCCTGACAATGTGAGCGTTAAACCAACCGCGTCGGCGCCTTGCGTGCGGCGCCGTTTCAACACTCTCCGTTAGAGGAAAAAATCATGACGACTGGTACAGTAAAGTTTTTCAACACAAGCAAGGGCTTCGGCTTCATCCAGCCGGAAGACGGCTCCAAGGACGCTTTCGTTCACATTTCTGCCGTCGAGCGCGCCGGCCTGAGTTCCCTGACCGAAGGCCAGAAGGTCTCTTATGAGCTTCAGCCCGGACAGAACGGCAAGTCTTCCGCCGAGAATCTATCCGTTATCGACTAGTGTGATGTTTCTTAAGTTCGCCGCATAGTATGCGGCGAACTTAAGAGGCTTAATCACACTAGATTCAATGAGGTAGTGTCCCGTGGAGTCTGAAATTCAATGAAGTGAATTTCAGATTCGGGACACTAGCCACGCGCCGCCTCCGGCTCGCTTTTGACGGCGGCGGCGATACGGCCTTTTAAAGAGCGCCTGACGAAGCGATGGAGGCCGCAGGAGAGATCCGCGGTCTCTCGGTCCGAACCCGGGAACCCGGGTCTCGTGAGGCCCGGGGCAGCTTCGTGGCGGACTTTTCTCCCGGCGGCCGCATGCCCGGCGCACCACTATTGGGGCCCGCCTTTACCGGGGAGCGCCTCTACCGGAGCCTGCCCGCGCTGAAGAATAAAGCCCCCGTCTGTGCATCTTCGATCCGTAGCAGAGGAATCCTGAAATGTTGAAGACACCTAAATCGAAGGCCGAGGAACTCTTCGCCGCGACCCAGAAGAAAGACCAGAAGGCTCTGCAAGAGAGAGACGAGGCCCGGCAGAAGAGCGCGGAACACACCGCGAAGCTGCGCGCTCTCCGCCTGGCCAAAGAGGCGGCCGATAAGGAACAGAAAGACAATGGCTAGAACACCCAATTACAATTTCGAACGCAGAGAGCGCGAGCGGATGAACGCGGAAAAGAAAGCCAAACGCGCCGCTGCGAAGAAGGAAGCCAAGGAGAGAAAAGCCGCGGAATCCGAGCCTGTCGCGCAAAGCGACGCGCAGGATCTCTCTTCACCCACGACCGAGTGACCGTGCTTTCCAGTGCGCTTTGTGTTTTCTTGAACCGTAAAGCTTCAAAATCTGCGTTCGAGACCAGCAGCAGGCTGGTCGAGAGGCAGCGGATTTTGAATCCACTTAAACGCAAAATGCACCAGTGCGCTTTGTGTTTTTCTTGAACCCTAGAGCTTCAAAATTTGCGTTCGAGACCGGCAGCAGGCTGGTCGAGAGGCAGTGAATTTTGAATCGACTTAAACGCAAAGGGCACCAGTGCGTTTTCCCTGCCCCACAGCCAGGGGTGCGCTGCACAATACAACGGGTTCAGACGGCTTCGCTTTTGGCGGTCCGCAGAACCGGCGCCTTAGCTCTCACCATGAGAGAGCGCGCGGATTTACGTAAATTAACCAAACCCTAAAGCTCTTCCTTTAAAACTTGATCCGGCCGATCGCGCGCCGCGTTCAATCCAAAAAATCTGTTCGAAGGCCGGTCCGACACAGCGTTCGCACTGCGGACAGCGTTCAGACCGGCCGGACAATGCAATTCATACCAAGGAAATATCATGAGTAACGAAACCAACTTCCTCATCACCTACGGCCTGCATCATTTTGTGACCCACGCCCAAAGCGCGGGGAAGCACATCTTCACCATTAGCGGCCGGGAAAGTCAGAAACTGATCCGCCACGCCAAGTCACTCATCGCCGGACGCTACGGCGACGCCGCCCGGATTCAAGTGGCCTGATCCTTAGAGAGCCGAAAAAGAGAAACAGAGCAATGGCGCGTAAAAAACCCAAAGGCAAACTCGCCGGATTTTCCATGTTCAACGTCACCTACGAAGACGGCATGGTGACCTCGAACCGGCGTGTGTCGAGCGAGCTGCTCGACCAATCCTTCGGCGACTCCCTCCAGGCCCTGGCGCGCACCGCCATCGAGGACCAGGACAACGAAATCGCCCAGCGCTCCGGTCAGCGCCGCGCCAAGATCAAGTCCATCGCCGAGGTCTGACCTCCGCCGGCGCCGATCCTGTCGGGATCATCAGGGCCCGCCCCAGAGATTTGACCTTCCTGAACGACCGGACAGCGGAAACGCCGCCGTACCTTATCCGTGACCCGCGGCGGCAAACCAACCGCCCCCCTCCTCCGGCCAAGAAGAACCGCGCCCGCAAAAACAGTTTGCGAATCACATAAGCCTATGCTTATGTATTCTCATGATGGAGAATGAGATCTTCCGGGCGCTCGCCGATCCCACCCGCCGCAGTATCTTCGAGAAGCTGGCGGCCGGCGGGATGAACGCCAGCAGCCTGCGCGACGGGATGGAGATCAGCCAGCCGGCCATGTCCCAGCATCTCTCGGTGCTGCGCAAGGCAGGGCTGGTGCGCGAGGAACGGCAGGGGCGTTTCGTGAACTACGAAGTCGATCCCGACGGCCTGCTGCTGATCGCCCGCTGGCTTGGAAAGTACCGGGCTTACTGGCCCGCGCGAATCGATGCGCTGAAGATACTGCTGAAGGATATGGAGCCATGAGCGAAGAAAAGCGTGAAGACGAGACGGCGGATGTGGTGCTTGACGTCGAACTCGATGCGCCGCCCGAGAAGGTTTGGCGCGCGATCAGCCGTCCCGAGTTCCGCGAGAAGTGGTTGCCCAACCGGGATTTGCTTGATGCGGAGCCGGTTTCCCCCGAAGCGGATCTGGTTTCCCCCGAAGCGAACGCCGAAATCAGCTACCGCATGAAAGACGACGCGCCGCCTTTCCTCGAGAGCATTGTCACCTTTCAGATCAGGCCCAATGCAGACGGCAGGACCCATCTCAGGATCCTCCATGTTCTGTCCGACGAGCGCGTGACGCAGCAGCCGCTCAAGGCCGCGAACAACAACCGCTTCTATATGCTCCAGGCGGCCTGACGCCTCCCCCGCTCGCCGGGCCCCCGCCCTCGACGCCGGAAAAACCGTAATGACAGGAGTTCGCCCATGCGCGAAGCGATGCAACTCGTCCCCATGGTGGTCGAGCAGTCCAGCCGGGGCGAACGCTCCTTCGATATCTATTCCCGCCTGCTGCGCGAGCGGATCGTGTTTCTGAACGGCGAGGTCAACGACACGGTCTCCGCCCTGGTCTGCGCACAGCTGCTCTATCTGGAGGCCGAGAACCCGAAGAAGCCGATCCAGTTCTACATCAACTCGCCCGGCGGCGTGGTCACCAGCGGCTTCGCCATGTACGACACCATGCAATACATCCGCGCCCCGGTGCACACGCTCTGCATGGGCACCGCCCGCTCCATGGGCTCCTTCCTTCTGATGGCGGGCGAGCCGGGCCAACGCGCGGCCTTGCCCAACGCCAGCCTGCACGTCCACCAGCCCCTGGGCGGCTTCCAGGGCCAGGCCTCCGACGTGCTCATCCATGCGGAAGAGATGCAAAAATCCAAACGCCGCATCACCCGACTCTACGCCGAGCACTGCGGCCGCAGCATCGAAGAGGTCGAACGCAGCCTCGACCGCGACCGCTTCATGACCGCCGGGGAAGCGCTGGAGTGGGGCCTGATCGACCGGATTCTGCAGGAACGGGATGGTGGCGATGCGGGAGAGAGTGATTAGCGGCCAACAGCGGGTTCGGAAGCCGCATCCGGATGCACTGGATGTGGAGTGCAACTGGGGTCAGTCCGGATCGTCAAAGTAACCTGTGAGATACAGGCCCTGTGGTGATTCAGGGTATCGCCACAGACCCGAGACCGATGAGCGAACATCCGAGGGACCCTGTTGGGAAGTCAGAGTGAACCCGAATGTCCGCCCATTCAGTCAGCTTTGCGTCATTAACGACAGACCGTTACTGATCTTTACTGGGGGATCGTCGAAAATTCGGCTTCGCTGAGATCGCCGCTGCCGTCAGCATCGGCAGCCTTGAAAACCTCTTCCGTCAGGTTGGGCATGATCGATGCAGCTTCCTCAGCGCTCACTGTTCCGCTTGCATCGGCATCGGCGTCCGCAAATGATGCCGCAAATGCTGCCGTCGAGGTGAAGAGAGAGATGAGAGCAACTCCAAGTACTTTTTTCATAGCCTAATATCCTTGTATAGTTTCAATATTCATCGGGCAAAATACCCCTTTACGCAAAACGGTACTTCATACCTATTGCGCCATTCACTTCTGAATTTCAAAAGCGAAGTCTTTTTTGCTGCCTATGTGACTCCGGTCACTAGGCTCCTTCGTGAAAACAAGAGTTAATAATTATGAATTACTTTTGCCAGTGGCAAAACTGTGGTGAGTTTGGCGCTGAATAAGGGCGCATCTACAGAAGCCCGGCCACAGAAACCGCCCCCCCAGAATCCGCTCCCAGAAACCGCCCACAGAAGCCCGGGCGCGAGAGATCCCGCGCGGCTTGCCTGAAAACGGACTTTTGTCGGAGTGAAGGGAAGACCGTGGCTGCCCCAGTCCTGCCTCGCTCAGTGGCCAAGTTGTGGCCAGGGTCAGGTGGAGCTGCCCCGCGCACGGCAGCGGTCCTGAAAGTGCGTATAAAGGGAGAGCTGACTCCGGTTACGTAAAGACCGGTCCCCGGTTGCATAGCAGGCATTTTGCTTGATCCGGTCCATCTCTGCCAATGAACCCAAAGCCGCCATCAGCGCAGCCGCAGAAGGTTGATGAAACCTCTCGAAGGCGGCGGCAGGCTGCCAGTCGCTTGCACGCCGGGCGACCTTGGGTCACACTTAAATGCGGGGTGAAGCTCAACTCAGCGGCGGCAGTCATGCGCGTCGTAGAGTTCGCTGTCTGGGGCGCATGCCCTAGCCATTCGATCTCCGGTATCATCCACCCGAGTCCGGTTTACTGAGGACACGCTAGAGATGACTGAGAAAGTCCAAGCCGAGGCGACCTCCCTGGAAGAAGCCAAGTTCAATATCCTGCATCGTCCGATCCCATGACCGCGCTTGATGAAAAGAACCTGGAGTCTCTGCGGCGCGAGTACGACCGCTTGACGGCTGATCTCATGCACTACTATGACAGCATTGTTGCGACCGAACGTTTGGCCATCGCGGGCGCGGCGGGGGTCGCCGCGTTCCTATACACGAAGCTGCCGGTCTTCGCAGCCGGCCAGTCGGTCTATCTGAGCGCGCTACCAGCGGCCATCGTGATTCTCGCCGCGCTCCGTTGCTTTTCAATCTATCTCGTCATGCTCGAGATCACCCGCTATCTGCGGCGTTTGGAATGCAAGCTGATCACTCTTGAGGGTTTCGGCTTCCAGCGCGAGTTCGCACAGCGATCGAAGCCGCAAAGGCACCTGGTTGAGGTGACATCAGCTGCATTCTGGATCTTGGCCACTCTAATCACGCTCTTTTTTTGGTGGGTTTATGTTCCGCCCACGCATAGTGCCGGCTGAACGACCGCCAGACTCCCGATAGCCGTCGTTCACGCGCGATCACGACAGTCTGCTTAGGTTGAGGACTCACCTGATCTCTCTCGGCCAGCAACGCCCCGCGGCAGGCTTCGGCCCTTAACTGCTATTCACGGCAACCCGCGATGTCGCGGCGCAGCAATCGCAAAGCAGTCATTCGACCAGGGTCAGGTCATCGATTCTGCGGCGGCGATCCTGAAGCTACGAAGAATCGACGACCTGAGCCCGCATTTACTTTAAATTGGACTGCAGCTTTTGGTTAGGCTGTATCGTGTTGAATAGTGAAGCAGAAATTGAGCTCTTACCCCGGCGACAAGGAAGGCACTGAGTCATGTTTGAGTCTGGTTTTGTAACGGGTGTTGTCATCGGAACCGTTGTGCTCATTGTCGTCGGCATTGCTGCGTTTGCTGTCTACGGCATGTGGAGGGATGAGTGAAACGACCAGGGTCAGCGGTCAGAGTCAGGTCTAATGGGATGGCCCTGCGGATTGAGGGGGAGTGAGACGTAGAACGTGCTTCCAGTGCCCAGCGTGCTCTCGGCCCATATGTCCCCGTCATGGTTTGTCACCATTTTCTTGACGATACTCAGTCCCAGACCGCTGCCTTTGTAGTCGCCTGCTGGATTCAATCGTTTGAATGGGCTGAATATCTTTTCCAGATATTCCTCCGACATCCCGATACCGTTGTCTTTGATAGCAATCACGATCCGATTCTTGGCGACATCCTCGCTGTGGCTGATCGTGATCTCTGGATCGTTCTTGTTGTATTTAATGGCATTTTCCAACAGGTTTTTAAACAATACCAGAATCTGCGCTTTGCTGCCGGTGATGGTCGGCAATGACGTCCGGTGCACCTTTGGTATCGTGGGGTCGTGCTGTTCACCCATGGAAAGTACCGTCGATACGATCTTCTCCAGATCCACGGTCTCATCACGCGGTACTGCCACATCGGCGACAAGGTACCCGACCAAACCCGTTGTCAAATCTGTCAGCACTTCAGAGTTCTTCACTGCGTAACCGAGCATTTCGAATTCCTCCGGCGCTTCTATCCCGCCTTTCTGAAGCTCCACTAACGCGAACTCAACAAGCTGACGGATTCGCCGGATTGGACCAGTGAAATCGTGGGATAAGCTTTGGCAAAAGGCCTGAAGGTCTGACTGACGTTCTTGACTCTGGGCGTTGAGCCGACCGAGCTCCCGCGCTTGAGCTTGAAGTGTGTCCCTCGCATTCAGCAATTCGGTGTAGAGCTGATCGCGGTTGACACACGTCATGAAAGCCCAGTCAGTCGTATGGTCCGCGTTCATTCTGATATTGGCAACGATCGGTTTAGTCTCGCCAGCCAGTGATTTGAGAGTCAGCTGCACCTCCTCAGCCCTGCCCTCGTTCAAAAGCATCGGATACACATAGCTGTCCAAAAAAATCTGTGTTCCAACCGACACCAGATCGTTGGTTTTGCGGCCAACAATCTCGTCCACACTTTCACAAGCCAATAGCTCCAGGGCGTGTCGGTTGCAGGTGAGCAGATTTCTGTCTTTGCCGATCTTGGCGATGCCGCACGGCAGGAGATCGGTCTCTGTCCCGCAAGGGCTCATCAGGTTGCTAATCTGCAAAATCGATTATAGACCTCGCCACCACCTCTGGATCGGTCATATGCAGGCAGTGCCCTTCGGCTTGAATGATTTGCAACTCGCTGCTGGGCACATGCTGATGGATGTATTTTCCTATGTGCACCGAAGCCAGTGAATCTGAAGCCGATTGCAATATGAGCGTTCGCGCGGTGCACTGAGGTAAGAGGCTGCGGTGGTCTGAAAAGAATGTGGCTTTGGCGAAGGTCTTGGCCACGATAGGATCGGTAGAGCAGAAACTGCCTGAAAGCTCTCCGACAAGCGCCTCCGATGCGTTCGCCCCCATGACGAGTGGTGCCAGGTAGTTGGCCCAGCCGATGTAGTTCTTGTCCATAAGACTCAAGAGCTCCTCCAGATCGCTCCGGTTAAACCCCCCTTCATACTCCGGCAAATCGTTCAGGAAACAGGGCGATGGGCACACCATTATCAGCTCTGCGATCGTGCCTGGTGTCGCCATTGATGCGATCAGTCCGATCATGCTACTGACCGAGTGACCGACAAACGTCACATTTTCAAGCTCCAGGGCGTCAATGATATCCACAACGTCCTGAGCATATCCGTTCAGGTCGGCGTACTTATCAACGGAAAAGCTGGACAGATCGGAATTTCCCGATCCGACGTAATCAAACAGCACAAGCGTATAACGCTCTGACAGTGCCGGAAGTACAAACCGCCACATGCGTTGATCACAGCCAAAACCATGAGCCAACATCATCACTTTGCTTCCAGTTCCGTGGATCCTGACGTTGTTTCGCTTGATGATCGCTTCTTTGGTCAAGGATAAGTTTCTCAAGCTACGAACCTCCGATTGTCTGGTTTACGGTTTTCCGTGCAATCGAACTCGGTTCGCCACAACTAGAGCGAGATTACAGTGATCGGGCTTCAATTAATAATACCGATAGCCTTAAATCCAGTAAATCTATAATTGGGAGGCCTCGCGACGAAAGCGCGAGATATGCTATCTGGGTCATGTGTGGAGGGCGCGGTTTTAGCAAGGACTTTTTGGGTGTGATCGGCCTGGTCGAGAGCGGTCATGTGTCCGGCCTGTAGTTCGGTAGTTCGGGGTCAGGTTGAACCATCCCGCGCAGGGCTTAGTCTCATCCAGCTCTGGGCTGATAGGAGAAACTGTCGCCACGACGAAGCTCGATCTGCTGAGGCGCCAATCAGCTCGGGAAGTGTTATGCTGCCCAAAGAGGGACAAACTGTAATGGAGAGAAGACGAGCTTGCCCGCTCTTGACGAGACAGGTCTGGAACACAAGCTTTACGATCACTCTGTTCAGAAAAACTCTGCCCTTGGCCGCGCCGTAACGCACGGTCTCTCCGGGAGAGGGTGGTAGGTCAACGAAGCGATGATGCATCACATAGGCGATCCGATCATAAAACTCACCGTCGGTGCTGCAGACATGATTGCTCCAGTCATCGGCTTCGCCGTGATTTGCGCTTTCATCGCGCGAATTTGGAAAAGGTCAAGGCGCAGACACGAACCTGACTGCGATCACGCAGCAGAAGACTGATATGAGTCCTGGGTCAGGTCGACTTTTGTGCGTCGGACAAGATAGCTTCCCCCCCCCAAAAAAAACTCCCACCATACTCCTGACAGCACGCTGTCAGCGCCCCTCCGGTAGCTTCTCACCCAAACACCGAGAAGCAACCACAGGCCCCCATGGCAGCCCCGCAAACAGGAAGCAACATCGCCCTCGGCACGGGCTACATGATCCTTGCGGCGCTGCTACTGGCGCTGGGGGCGACCTCCGCGCGCTTCGCGGCGGGCGGGATGAATGTCTTTACGCTGGTCTTCTGGTCGAACCTGGGGATGTTCATTCTCATGGGCGCCTGGGTCTGCTTCCGCCCGCCCGCCGGCGGCATCGGGACCAAGCGTCTGCCCCAGCATCTTTTGAGGTCGGTCTTCACCTATGCCGCCCTGGTGACCTACTTCTACGCGCTGGCGCGGATCCCCTTTGCCAATGCGGTGATCCTGCAATCCATGGGACCGCTCTTCGTGCCCATCCTGGCGCTGATCGTCTATCGCCGCTTGTCGGACCGCTACGTCTGGCTCGGCGTTCTGATCAGCTTCGCCGGTGTCGCGATGATCGTGCGGCCTGGTGAGGTCGGCATATCGCTCGGAGACGCCGCCGCGGTTCTCGCGGCTCTGGGCGGCGCGGCGGCGGCGCTGGTGATCTGGTCGCTCTCGAGCACGGAGCCGCCGGTCCGGCAGATGTTCTACTTCTCGTTCTTTGCCCTGCTGCTCTCGGCCATCCCGCTCGTCTGGATCTGGGACTGGGCCTGGATCTTGTTGGAGTGGAACTGGGCCTGGAACTGGGACTCGGCCTGGGCCTGGGACCCGCCACAGGCCGCGCAGGTGATCCCCATCCTCTGCATCGCAGCCTTCACGATCGTCGGGCAGTACTTCTACGCCAAAGCCTTCGCCGCCGCCCCAGGGGACAAGGTGAATACCTGGAGCTACATGACCATCGTCTTCGCGGCCATCATAGGCTTTATCGCCTGGGACGAACCCATCCTCGCCATGACGGCGCTCGGCGCGCTTCTGGTGGCCGGCGGCGCCCATCTCGCAACCCGGGAACGCCAATCGGCGGGTCAAACGGAGTCAACTGGCCAAACGGAGTCTGCTGGTCAAATGGAGTCGACTGGCCAATTGGAGTCTGGGGATCAAACGGATTTGGCGGGTCAGCGGGAAAACCCAGCCAAGGCCGAGAAGGCGTAACCTGTCCCGGCCTCCGGACGTCTCCTGACCGGCGCCGGAGCAACCGACGGACGTCGCTTCCAAACAGAAAGCCACAGAAAATCACATCTGCATGCAAATATAGCCCTACATACAATACTTACAGTTACATGAAAATCGGCGTCGAAAAACCTTACAATACTTCAAAAAATTTTGTTTATCAGAATCAAATAGATAAAAGCAAAATATATGCAGTAATACAAATATTCTGATTATTTTCCGTCAGAAAGTTTTACAGTCACAGCGCATTCCTGTTCTCAACCGCATCACTATTCATATAAATCAAATCCTTAACAAACTGGCACGCCTGTTGCTTAACGTAGATCTCGTAATCGGCGTTATAAAATCAACTCTCGGGGAAATTTGAATGTTCAGAACTTCAGGCGCATCGCTGCGGGGCAGCGGATGGGTGTCACGCGCGTTGGCCGGCGGGCAGCGCAGGGGAAATCATCGGGCGGCCGGGATCAAAACCAGTCTCGCTCTGGGGCTCACGCTTGCCCTTGGCGCCCTCACCTTCGGTCCGGCGGCGCAGGCCACACCCATCCAGCTCGACGCGACGCAGTTTGCGTCCCAGACAAGCGGTCTCACGGTCACGACCGAGGACTTCACGGGCGTTAGCGGCGTAAAACCGAACCCTTACAGTTTCACAAACGGAACCTTCACGGGCCGCACACCCATAGTCGTGGGATCGGGCAGTTCCTGTCCGAACAGTTTCTGGTGCCTGGCCGATGCAGGGCGGCCGCAGGAGAGCAAGACGTTTTCTGCGCTGCCGGCGGGGACTCAGTTCTGGGCTGCGGAGCTGTCCATGGAGTCCCGCACGGACAATCCCTTCGACATTACGGTGACCGGAGGAAGCGGGACCTTGGAGATCACCGGCCTGGTTATGGACAAGCTCAATTTTCTCGGTTTCTTCGATCCGCTCGGCATCCTCTCCGTGTCATTCCTGAACAAAGGGACCCAGGTCGGAAACAGCACGCGCTTCAGCTTTTACAGCTTCGACAACATCCGCACGGCGGGCGGCCTGGCCGTCGACCCCGTCGCCGTCCCCGAACCCGGCACGCTCGCCCTCCTCGGTCTTGGGCTGCTGGGCCTCGGCATGCTCCGGCGCCGCAAAGCCGCCTAAGACGGCGGCGCCATCCCAGGTTTAGGAGACCTGTCACGTCCGACCAGAGGGCCGTCTCGCTTCAAGCGGGACAGCCCTTTTGCCTGGTCCCCTGCGTGTCGCGTTCGGTGAAAGATACTTATTCTCCAAGCGATCCGAGGCAGCGTTTGCGAAGCACAACGCGTTCGGGTTGGTTGGAGAATACAATTCAACGCGACATGCACCCCGTGCGTGTCGCGTTCGATGAAAGATACTTATTCTCCAAGCGATCCGAGGCAGCGTTTGCGAAGCACAACGCGTTCGGGTCGCTTGGAGAATGCAATTTAATGCGACATGCACCCCCTGCGTGTCGCGTTCGATGAAAGATACTTATTCTTCAAGCGATCCGAGGCAGCGTTTGCAAAGCACAACGCGTTCGGGTCGCTTGGAGAATGCAATTGAACGCGACATGCTCTCCTGCCTGCCGCGCTCCCCCTCAGGCCACCCGGATCTCCGAAATCGTTTTGCGCAGCGCCACAGGTTGGTTACATGTCAGCAGATCAGGCCTTTGATTGTGCGTCGGCAGTCTTGAAGGTACGCACAATCGAAGACCTGACCCCGCGCACTGACCCCGCGCAGTGACCCCGCGCACCCCGCGCACACGGCGCGCCCATGTTCAGCATGTCCGGGAAAATACCACCCGAAAGAAAACCGACCTTACGAAATGCCCCCGCTGTGGGTCGAAGATGGTCGAGAGAGCCAATCGCAAGACAGGGCAAGCCTTTTTCGGATGTTCTCGATACCCGAACTGCCGAGGTACTCGGCAAGTCAAATGACCTGTCGAGGCATACGATTAGTGCCTTCCTCGTCTTTCGCTACATAACCTACTGCGCACATGTAACGTGCCTGCGCCAAGGTCAGTGCTCCGCAAAACCGAGCTTCGCAACCTGGGTACTCGGCCCTTTCCTGCCATTGGACTTGATGCATCAATTGTGCGGCCGCAACCCGGATAGCTGCCGTTCGCCGACAGCGCAAAGCCTGGAGCGGGTTTGACGTCAGGATCGCGAGACGAAGCAAACCCAACGTGATCGATGTCGTACAGCGTGGTATGACAATGGGAACAGCAGCATGCAGAGAGAATTCCGGAGATGCGTCCTGACGAATACTGGAAGAATTTTAATCTTGGCACCGAGTTGGATATTGCCGGTAGATCCCTGTTCAATGGGCTGCAAGCATTCCACGAAATGAGAAGCTTCGCGGCGGAAGAAGATGCCTTTGAGTTCCTCTATGGCGTCGCTGTGGGGATCGAACGATTGCTAAAAATCGCAGTTATCATGACCGAACACGATAAGGTCACAGATCAAAGCGAGTTTGAGCGAGGTCTCATTACCCATAGCCACCAAGAGCTAGTCAAGCGTCTTAAAGAGAGCCATGAAATCAATCTCGCTAGCGTACACAATGAGTTCATCGGCATTCTTTCCAGATTCTACAAATCCCATCGTTACGGCCGGTACAACTTAGCGTCGGTGTATGGTCCGTCGCACGAGCGGGATGACCTCAACGCCTTTTTAGAAAAGCATCTGAGTATCGAGATCGACATTGAAGGCATGTTCACTGTCACGCCCAATGAGCGCCGCCACAAGAAATTCGTTGGAAAGGTGATCTCGAAAATCGTGCTTCCGATTTTCCACATAGTTAGAAGCGAGGCAGGCAGACTCAATCTCTATACATATGAAATCGAATACGGATCCAAAGCTTCAAAGATTTTTGTCCGGGAAAGTTTCGACTTTGAAGACGAGGATATCTTGCAAGTCGAGTTGATCGCATACTTCGCTTCCAGAGAGGCATCGGGACCCAACGTTAGATTTATACGTGACCTCATTGAGCCGCTGCAATTCGATCCGGCATTGGAGGCCGACTACCTCGCAGCGTTGAGATCAGATCGCCAGAAGCAGGGAGTGCTCGACGAGTTGGAGGTACACTACGAGGATGTCGAAGACTTCAAAGAAAGGCGCGAGATGCTGGAGGTGGCGACTTCTGACCACTTGAGTTACGGCGAAGTTGAAGAGGACAGCGAAGACGACCTTGATTGATGGCTTTGAGAGCTCGAGGCAGACCTGCGGCAGTTCAGCCACCGGGAAGCTAGGCTGTGCACTCAGTCAAGCTGCTCGTCCGGCCGCAAGCTGGCACTCCTTCATGCCGAATTTGAAATCGATCGCTTCCCGGAAGCAGCCGTTCAAGCGCCGCGCAGCCCATACAAGCAGCCCCCCCCAAGCGAGCACATATCCTTAACTTCAAGAAAAACCTATGATGATGTAGCATCAACCGGAAGTAGATGGCGAGGCGCAAGATCCATGCGTATTGAAAAAGTAGTGATTGAGAACTTCAAGTGCTTTCACGGTAGATTTCAGATCGACTTGAACGATGGTCTAAATGTTATTGTAGGCCAAAACGAGAGCGGTAAATCCACTATTATCGAAGCCATACATCTCTGCCTAACTGGCCTTTTTAATGGAAGATACCTCAGAAATGAACTCTCTCAGTACCTATTCAATAAGAAGACTGAGACAGATTATTTGTCTGCCGTCAAAGAAGGAAATTCACCAGAGCCTCCGCATATTTTGATCGAACTATATCTGAAGGGAGAAGACACACCTGAGCTCGCAAACCTCATAGGCAACTTGAACAGTGACGGTGAGTCCGCGAGCGGCTTAAGATACATGGTTCATTTCAACGATGACTACAAAGGGGAGTATGAAAAATTACTGGAAAGCGGGACGCTTAGGTCGATCCCCATCGAATTCTACCGAGACTCTCTCAAATCGTTTGCGCGTCGTGAGAGAACGATACGATCTCTCCCCCTCCGGTCCGCGCTAGTGGATGCGACGAAGGTCAGAACGCAGAGCGGATCAGACGTCTACGTTTCACGAATAATCCGAGACAACTTGGAAGACGATGACCGCGTACAGATTTCGCAGGCGCACCGCAAAATGAGAGAAGGGTTCATGGAAGAACCTGCCGTAAAGGCTATCAGCGAGAAGATTGGGGATGATGCAAAAATCAGTGACCAGAACATAAGCATTTCAGTTGATCTCTCCACCCAGAATGCCTGGGAAACCAGCCTAATGACGTATTTGGGAGATACACCATTTCACTTCATTGGGCGGGGTGAGCAGAGCATCATTAAGACGAAGCTAGCTCTCAGCCACAAAAGGGCGAAAGAGGCGAATGTCGTTCTCCTGGAAGAACCTGAAAGCCATCTGTCTCACAGCAAGCTGACTCAGCTGCTGAAAAGCATCCAAGATGACATAGGTACAAAACAGATTGTCGTCTCAACCCACAACAGTTTCGTCGCCAACAAACTTGGCCTTGAGGGCTTGATCTTACTCAGCAATCAGCAAACCGCGAAGCTCGACCATCTAACACCAGACTCACGGGATTTCTTTATGAAATTGGCTGGGTACGACACGCTGCGCCTCGTTCTGTGCGAGTCTGCCATCCTGGTTGAGGGGGACTCCGATGAATTGGTTGTCCAGAGGGCATACATGGATGGGCACAGTGGGAAGTTACCCTTACAAAACGGCATCGATGTAATATCTGTGGGCACTTCGTTTTTGAGATTCTTGGAAATTGCTGAGGAAATCGGCACGCGCGTTGCAGTCGTAACCGACAGCGATGGCGATGTCGCAGCAGTGAAGAAAAAGTACCAAAGTTACCTCGGTGAGAATGCGAAAGATCACATAAGAATCTGCTTCGATGAGGAAGTCGATGATGGCCCTTTGAACGAAGGAGAGAATAAATTCAACTACAACACCCTGGAACCCAAGCTTTTAAAAGTCAATGATCTCAATTCTTTAAATGGAATTCTTGGTGGAGCTCAAGCGAGCAATGATGAACTTCTTGTAAGCATGCGGGCCAACAAGACCGAAGTTGCACTTAAAATATTCGAGGCCGATACTTCGATCACCTATCCACAATATATTCTAGATGCAATCGAGCACTGCGGTGGAGAATAAGCTTATAATAGCAGGTGCTGGATCAGGAAAAACTAGGTTCCTGATTGAGAGGGTCGCAGAGAACCCAGATAGAAGAACCCTCATAACAACTTATACAGATGCTAACGGTGAAGAAATTCGTCGCAAATTGTTGAAGCACCTGGGCTACATACCTGAGAACGTAGTTATCCAAAATTGGTTTTCTTTTCTGTTGGAGCATGGCGTTCGCCCATATCAGGGCGATGTCATCGATACCGAGATAACTGGTATGATGCTTGTGAACACACGATCCGGCCTTAAGACCAGAACCTATCAAGGTCACCCTGTGTACTTTGCCGAAGATACTGAAACTGAAAGGTTCTATCTTGCTAAAGATGGTCGAATTTTTTCGGATAAGATATCTCGCTTTGTCCTGCGATGTGATAAACATCATGGCGGCAAGGTCATAGAGAGATTAAGCAGAGTTTTCCGCTGTGTGATGATCGATGAAGTTCAGGATTTAGCTGGATGTGACCTCGATCTAATCCTTAAGCTCCTGGATGCACCAATGGACATAGTGATGGTTGGTGACCCTAGGCAGGTCACATACCTTACGCACCGTGAGCAGAAGAACAAAAACTACGAATATGGGCGAATAGCTGACTTCATAAAAGAAAAGAAGAAAAAGAAAACTCCCTGTGAAATTGACGAAGAAATATTGGCGCACTCGCATCGAAACAACGCGGCGATATGCGCGTTTTCTTCATCGCTCTATCCCCAACTCAACCCAACAATGCCTTGTACGTGTGACAGTTGCAGAAGCGACGTCGCCGAGCATCAAGGAATCTTTCTGGTTCGGCCAGAAGACGTGCTGCATTATCTAGGCCAGCATGATGCCGTGCAATTGAGATGGGACCGTAGTGTAAAAGTAGAGAGGGGTTTTAGCGTCCACAATCTTGGTGCTTCTAAAGGGCTGACCTTTGATCACGTGCTGATTTATCCAACGGGCGATATGGTTTCCTGGTTGAAGGACCGGTCTTTCGAACTGAAACCTGGAACAAAGGCGAAGCTATATGTCGGTATCACTCGCGCGCGACATAGCGTGGCGATTGTCTACCAATTCAACGACGAGGTGATCGAAGGAGTAGAGAATTTTGGGGTCGATGAAGCGTCTGTGACATAGGCTCGACTTTGCAACGGTGCTGCCAAGTCCGCTTTTGTCATCATGTCATCGAACGTTTGGGGGGCAGCGAATGCCCGCTTTCCGCCCATCTCAGTCATCCGACGCAGCGCAGTGGAGTGCTAAACACAAAACAGACTCAAACCGGTTCCTATTCTCGACCTGGTTATTGGCCCAACAATCCTAAGCCGCCCGAATCTCCGAAACAGACTCCCTCAGCGTCGCCGCAAGCTGATCCATCACCCGCGCGACCTCGGCGATCTGGGCCATGCTCTCCTCGCCGGAGCCGCCGCCTGCCGGGGCGCCGGATTCCAGGCTCTCTGTCACCCGCCGCGTCCCCTGCGCCACCAGGCCCACCGTTCCCGCCACCTGTTCCGTCGTCGCGTTCTGCTCCTCGATGGCGGCGGAGATGGCGGAGCTGGATTCGTTCATGCGGTCGATCACCGAGCGGATCGTGCCGATGCTCTCGACGGTCTGGGAGGTGACGGACTGAATCTCGCCGACCTGGTTGGAGATGTCTTCGGTCGCCTTGGCGGTCTGGGTCGCCAGGTTCTTGACCTCGTTGGCCACCACGGCAAAGCCCTTGCCGGCGTCGCCGGCCCTTGCGGCCTCGATGGTGGCGTTGAGCGCCAGCAGATTGGTCTGTTCGGCGATGCCCTTGATCAGGGAGACGATCTCGCCGATGGCCTGGGCGCCGCTGTCCAGCGTCTGGACCAGTTCGCCCGCCGCTTCGGAGTGGGTCACGGCCTCGACCGCGACCCCGGCGGAGGTGGCCACCTGGCTGGAAATCTCGCGGATCGCCGTGGTCAGTTCCTCCATCGAGGCGGCGATGGTGTCGGCGGAGGTGGAGGCTTCCTGCGCCGCGGAAAGGGCTTCGCCGGCGTTCCCGCCACCGCCAGAGGACATGAGATGCAGGGAGGAATGCAGAAGCTCGGCATTGACCATGACCTGCTCGACCATGGCCTGCCCGTCGCTCTCCAGGCGCGATGCGATCTGCTCCAGGTGCTGGCGCCGCCCGTCATCGTCCCCGCCGGTCATGAGCATCTGGGGCTGCGCGGCGGGTGTCTTTGGGGCGGGCATCTCTTCGCCCGTCTCTTGACCGGCGTCCTGACCGACCTCTTCCGGCGTCCCGGCTGCGCTGGCTTCGGCCCGGGAAGACAGGGCAGCGTTCCGCCCGGCCTGGACGCGCAGCATGCCTGCCCCCACCAAGGCCGCCACCAGACCCGTGAGCAGATCCCGGCCCCAGTCCGGCCCCTGTTCGGCGAGCCCCGTCATCGCCAGGACCGCGTGGACGGCGGCGACGGCCATGACCGCGGCAAAGACCGCGCCGGCCGCCATGACGCCGGCCGCCATGAGGCTTGTGCGGCCCGGCGCGCCTGTGGGCGTCTGCGCTTCATTCCCCAAGGACTGAACGCCGCGTTCCGGATCTTTGGCCTGCTGACTGGACATGAAAAAAACCTCTCCTGATTCGGGGTATGATCCGGGGCCTGATTTGGGCCCTGATTTGGGGCGCTTCAACGGCAAGAGCCGTCCCCCCAAAACCAGACCCGAAACCAAACCTGAAACTACCCCTGGGCGTATCGACGCGGGAGGCATCAATACTTTTTGTATAGTCTCAAGAATTTTATATAAATTGCTGTAAAATTTGAGTTAATTGGGCTGGTCTGCGAGCTGCGTTTTGACGCTTTTCCGGGTCCGGACAGGGGGCACAGTCTTGAGCTTGGGGCCGGTGGCGGGCCGGATTTGTCCTGCTTTTCAAAGGCATGGCGGCGCAGGGGTTTTGCTTGGCGCGGCGGCGTCATGGCGTCACACTAAGCGTCAATTCACGCGCCGCGTCCGCAGTCCGGAAACGGCAAGGTTGTCAAAGCTCCCCGCAGCTACAATTTCGAAGGGGGCAGCAATCTCAGGCAATCTCATACAGTGGTTACTCCTCCTCACCTCAAGCAGGGCCTTCCTCCCATGACAGACACGATCCTTTCCCAGACCGAAGACCGGGTTCTGAAGATCACCATCAACCGGCCCGACAAGAAGAACGCCCTGACCCTGGCCATGTATGAACGCATGACCGCCCTGGTCGCGGCGGCGCAGAGCGACCCGGATGTCCGCGTGGTCATGATCACCGGCACCGGCGATTCCTTTTCCAGCGGCAACGACCTGGCGGACTTCCTGGCCCATCCGCCCACCCCGGGCGACAGCCCCGCCGCCAGCTTCCTGCACTGCATCTCTGAGGCCGAGAAGCCGCTGATCGCGGCGGTCAATGGCCTGGCCATCGGGATCGGCACGACGCTGCTGCTGCACTGCGATTTCGCCTACGCAGCGGCCTCAGCCAAATTCCAGCTGCCCTTCGTGAACCTGGCGCTGGTGCCGGAGGCGGGCTCGAGCCTGCTGATCCCGCAGCTGGCCGGCCACCGCAAGGCCGCCGAACTGCTGATGCTGGGCGAGATGTTCGATCCCGGGACCGCGCGCGAGGTCGGCCTGATCAACAGCGTCTGCGCCGACGCGGATCTGGAGCAGACCGCCCTGGAGACCGCGCGGCGTCTCGCCGCGAAACCGCCCGAGGCCCTGCGGCTGACCAAGGCCCTGATGAAGGACCCCTCCGGCGGCGTCAGGGAGCGGATCAATAAGGAGCTCGGCCACTTCGCCCACCGCCTGGAATCGCCCGAAGCCCACGAGGCCATGCAGGCCTTCATGGAAAAGCGCCTGCCCGACTTCTCGAAATTTTCCTAGAGTGCGATCGTTCTTGACGAAAAGCGTCAAGAACGTGAATCGCCCTCTAACTAAAATAGGAGAGACTGATTCACGTTTTTCAATGCCTCGAAAAACGATCAGGCTCTCGAGTGCGATCGTTCTTGACGAAAAGCGTCAAGAACGTGAATCGCCCTCTAACTAAAATAGGAGAGACTGATTCACGT
>CANMQP010000015.1 GCA_947500035.1 uncultured Kiloniellaceae bacterium
CCGATAATCCCAAAGGCATGCTCAATACCATGCATCTGCAAAACCTTCACAAAGGCTTCTTCCGTCGTCATCTTCATAATGTCTATCCCTCTCGTGGTCGTTCTTGGGCGGCGGAGCTTAAACCTCACACCGCCGGTTCGTTTTTTAACTCTCTTGGCAGACTCTCGCCGCGCTACTTCCGTTTCTCGTCGTTCAGGTAGTACCAGACGTACATGGCCCGCTGGCCGATCCGCCGGAAGGGCGTCAGGATTCCGTGGCTGGGCAGAGGCGAAGTAAAGATCGGCAGATCCAATCCTGCGCCCTTCCCGGCCACCATCTGCGCCATGCGCCGGCCGGCCTGTGCCGAATACATCACCCCGTTCCCGCCGTAGCCCAGCGCATAGAAGATCGACTGCCTGGGGTCGGGCTGAAAAATTCGGGGCATCATGTCGTGACTGACGTCCACCCAGCCCCACCAGGAATAATCCAGATCGATCCCGCGCAAGACCGGAAACTTCCGATATAGACCTTCCTGCAGCAAGGCCAGATGTTTCGGGTTCTCGGCGTCCGCGCCGGTGATCGCGCTGCGGCTGCCGATCTGAACCCGCCCGTCGGGCAGTTGACGGTAGTAGTGGCGCAGGGTCCGGGTATCGGTCAGCACCATATTGGTCTTGAAGTTACAGGCCGCCCGCTCGTCGTCGGTCAGGGGCCGGGTCACGATCGAATTGGAGAGCACCGGCATGAGACGGTTCTTGGTCCGGTTATGCAATCCCGGCGGTGTGTAGCCGGCCGTTGCCAGCGCCACCGCGCGGGCACGCACGGTCCCGCCGGGCGTGGTCAGATGATGCACGCCGTTCACCGTTTTCCAACCCATGACGGGACTGGAGGGATGAATGGTCGCGCCCAGCTTGCGCGCCAGTTTCATATAGCCGAAGGCCAGCTTGGCTGCGTGAATGCCGATGCCGTCCGGCTCGTGCATCGCGGCGACGCCTTCCTGGTCACGGACGAAATCCCGGTGCAGCTCGTCGCGGGAAAGAATCCGGGTCCCGTAGCCGAAGGCGTTGTTCAGCAGTTCGCACTCCTCCTCGATCATCTTCTTCATGCGCTGATTGTGCGCGATGTAGAGATGCCCGCCCCGCTGCGGATCGCAATCGAAGTCGTCGGAAAGAATCAGATCGCGGAAGACATCGAATGCCTCGGAGATTTCCGCGTGCAGGCCCTTGGCGACATCCAGGCCCCAGCGCTTGATCCACTGGGAGCGTTTCAGACGCCCCGAAGAGATCTGCGCCTGCCCGCCGTTGCGGGTGCTGCAGCCCCAGGCAATGGTGTTCGCCTCCAGAACCGCGGCCTTGATGCCGTGTTCCTTAGCGAGATGGATCGCGCAGCTCAGACCGGTGTAGCCGGAACCGACGACCGCGACGTCCACATCGACATCCTGCGAGATGGGTCCGTCGTCCTCGGGCGCGGGGCCGGCGGTACCGACCCAATAGGTCGGGGCATAGTCGCGGTTATGGCCCGGTCCACGATCGACCAATGGATCGTAGCGCGGATCGTAGCTGCTTTTCGGCCAGTGCCTGGGGCGCATGCCGCCCGGTGCGGCGGCACCCGGTGCGGCGGCACCCGATACGGCAGTGTCTCTGGTCTGTAGGATTTGATCGGCCATCAGATGTTCCTCACCAGAGTCTGATCGACTTTCACTGATTGGGTGAAAATCGTGAATCAGCCTCTGCTCCCTATAACTAGAGGCGATTCACGTCCTTGGCGGAATCCGCCAAGAACGATCGCGCTCTAGAGACATCACTAACGACAGACATGGCGGATTACGCCTTGAAAACGGGGCGGTTCTTGCGAAGCGCCTGTTTGACGACGATCTTGCCGTTGCGCACCGTAAAGAGATCGGCGCCCTCGGCTTCGACGCGCATACCGTCTTTGTCGGTGCCGCTGAAGGTCCATTCGGATACGGCGCGGTCTTCGTAGACAAAGTGGCTGTGATGATCCCAATGGGCGTCGGGCATGGCCGCCCAAACGCCGGAGAAGGCCGCCGCAATGGCGTCCGCGCCTTCGATCTTGGAGCCATAGACCTCCGGTCCGCCGACCGGGTAAAAGACACAGTCGTCGGCAAAGGCCTTCATGACACCTTCGACATCATGCTTGTTGAAGGCGTCGAAGGTCGCAACCAGATCCTCGACGGTAATTTGCTTGCTGCCCGAAGTCATCGGCGTGTCCTTCCCTGCTTGAACTCTCATTCGAAAAGCCTCTGTTCCAGGAGTCTCCCTGGCGGCGCCGGGAAAATGACCAGAGTCACGCCGGGCCGATAGGGCCAGTTCAGGAGTTCGTTAGAGCCAATATTACATGGCGCGCCGGAAAAGCCAGCCGTCACAGCAACTGGATCTAGTGAATTCCGAATCTGGATCTATAGCGGGCCAGGGCCGTTGCGGCGCGAAGCGAGACGCTCTGGGGGCTTCCGGGCCCTTGAACCGCAGGAAAGCAGACAACGGAAAGCGCCCCCAGCGCCTGCCGTGCCGAGCGGCATTCGCCGAACCATCCGAACCCGGTAGGCTTTACAAAGGCTGCTTTGGACCTGCCCTAGGGTCTGTTCGAAGGAACGCGACACAGGCTGGAGAATCGAATTTGCATGCGGGATCAAGCAGATCTATTTTTCGGAGCATCAAAGCGGCGGGACTTCCAGAGGTGTATTGAGCTATGAGCGGTCTATTGGACAAGGGTATGAGCGGGCGCAAAACCATCGCCGCCGTCATTGTTGTGATGGGTCTCTTGGCCGCCCTCTTCATTCCGAACCTGATCTGGGCGGGCAGAACATCGCTGCAAATCGTCAACACGAGTCCCTGGCCGCTCGAGGGGATTGAGGTCGATTTTCAGGGCGGACGCGAAACCATGGAAAGCCTGCCGGCGGGCGACAAAGCAACCATCCTGCTGCCGGTCAAAGGCGAGACCGAGATGACCCTGCGATACCGGATCACGCCGGGCGCAGGCGCACAGATGCAGGAGCGCGGTTGCAACGCCGGATACATCGAAGCCGGCCTCTATCACGTCACGGCAGAGATCGACAATTTGGGCGCGGCGGTCTGCCGCGTTGAAATTGCGTCGCCGGACCGGCTTCTGATCTTTGAGATGTTCTGACAAGACTCCGGGCGCAGAAGCTCCGATGCCCACCCCTCTCCACCGCACAACCCAGCCCTTCATAAACGCATAGCCCTATACGCTTTTTGGGGAATGACGCGGCACATGACCGAACTTATCTTCCTGTCAAGAAACTGGAGGGTTCAGTTATGAAAAAACTATTTGCCTTAAGCTTTGCAGGCGCCGTGTCGGTGGTGGCCCTTGCAACATTTGCCGCCGGTGCAACCCGCGCCGCAACAGTTATTGAAGCACCATCCTTTGCCGACGAAAGCCAACGCGCCAAAAGCGCGCAAGCTTCGCTCCGTTTTGTCGACTCCGACCTGAATGACAGTCTGGAGGCCGGAATTCCTCGTCAGAATTTGGTCCCTTTTTGAGGTCTCACAGCTGCGCGGTCGCAGCGCAAGACACATGAAATTTTGAATTCGAATGACCTGACTTCCGGCACCTGGACCAAATTACACAGAGGGTCTTCCCGCAGGTGCCGGACTTTTTTGCAGAGTTAAGTCAAGGCTTCGTCACACCGCGAAGCGATCAGATCCGAGAAGCAATTGGCTCAGCAGAAAGATGGCTAAATACCGCCGGCACCACGGCTCCCTGGAGGTCGAGGCAATCAAGATCACCAGCGTCTCGACTTACATTCACTGCCTGATTCCCCAGGACATTACTCTCGATCCGATCGAGGTGACACAGGAGTGGGTCGCACTCCATGAGCCGGAGAACGGCGGTTACTTTCTGCGCTTTGAAAACGGGCTGACGGGATTCATGACCGCCGAGATGTTTGAACGGGAATTCAAACCAGTGCCTTCGGCCCAGATCCCTTAGTCGAGATTCCTTAGCCAGGTCCCCTTAGCTGGGGTCCCGTAGAGGCCAAAACTGCACCTACTGCGGCGGCAGGAACACCTTGTCAAAGGACTCCCGGAGCCAGAGAATCGTCGCCTGAACACGCTTGGTCTGTACCGTATCGGGATGGGCGTGCAGATGAAGATCCCGCGTGAGTTCAGGTTCCCCCTCGCCGATCCGAACCAGTTCATCGTCCTGCTCGGCCAGGCACATGGGCACCAGCCCCTTGCCCACGCCATTGCGAACGGCCTCATACACGATACTGGCATCCGTCGCGGTCAGACGGACCGGCTCGTTCCGCCTCCGGATCCGGCTCTGGGTGCGGGTGATGTTGGGACGCAAGGCATCTTCGTCGTAAAACGACACCCAGCCAAGCTGATCGGATTTCGCCCAGCGCGAGCGGTACACCGCGTAGGGCACTTCGCCGAGCTTGATTGCAAAAGCGCCGTCCCGCGGCTCGACCTCAAACCAAAGCGCCAGGGACGCTTCGCCACGGACGAGGCTGCGTGGGACATGAGAGACGGTGCGAAGATCAAGGCGCGGGTGTTTGGCTAAAAACGGCGCCATGACCAGGCGGCTCAATCGGCTGATCGTCCAGGCGTTGCCAAGCAAACGAACAATTCCAACGGGTCCGGAATCCGCCGAGGTCACCGCATCTTTTAACTGCTCAACCCGGCGCTCCACATCGATCGCCTTGGCAATCGCAGCCTGACCGGCATCTGTCAGAGCAAAGCCGGTTTTCGAACGCACGAAAAGAATGACACCGAGGTCCGCCTCCAGCGCGGAAAGCCTGCGCCCGGCCGTTGACTGGTCGATGCCGAGCATATATGCCGCCTGTGTCAAGGATCCAAGGCGGCTGATCGCCAGCGCCACCTTTAAGTTATCCCAGTCCATTCCTCCAACTCCCCGGAAGCATCATGCAAAAATGCATAATGCTTATGCTTTTTCGCGGGTTCAACCCCGACAACTTTGAGTGTAACTAATCAAAGGCGTGCGGCGCGCGCAGGCGGTCACGCGTCTGCAATAATAAAACCATATATGATACAAATACATATAATACAAATACTTAATAAGCATGTAGCTGCACAATACCACTCAGGATTGCATTCCTGAGTGCAGTTGCGCATGTGAGTGTGTAACTGAAGCATTGGGAGATGCAAATGGCGCTCACCATCCAAGAAGTGCAGCTCTTACGGGACAGCTTTCGCGAAATCGCGGTCAAGAGCGAGCAGGCCGGCGATCGTTTCTATAAGATTCTTTTCGAAAAAGATCCTGACGCACATATCCTTTTCACAAATGACATCGGCCGCCAGGGCACAATGCTGATGAGCAAACTCGGCATTATCGTCTCCGAACTCCATAACATGGAATCCCTGGCGCCCATGCTGGAGGGACTGGCAATGCGGCACGTCGCCTATGGCGTGAAAAAGGAACACTATCCGATCGTCGGCGACGTCCTGATCCAGTTGCTTTCCGAAATGCTCGGCGACGAATTTACACCGGAGGCAGAGGCGGTCTGGACTAAGGTCTATGTCGAGCTCTCGGACCTCATGACCGAGGTCGCTTACCCGGACCTCGACTGACGCGTCTAGGTACTCAGGCCTTTACCCCACAGCCGGAGTCTTCTATTTGGTGAGCTGTCGCCGCAATCAGATCACCAAAGCGCAATGACAGCGGAAGCCCACGCAAGGTCCTACTACGCCGCAACGGCAAACCGGCACAGCGATTATCCCTCGCTGAGCGGGGACAGCTCCTGCGATGTCTGCGTGATCGGCGGCGGGTACAGCGGTCTTTCCAGCGCACTTCACCTGGCCGAGCGGGGTTACGACGTCATCCTGCTGGAGGCCAACCGGATCGGGTGGGGCGCCTCGGGGCGAAACGGCGGACAGGTCGGGAGCGGCCAGCGGCAGGAGCAGGATGTCCTGGAAGATATGCTGGGCATCGCAGACGCCCGGCGCCTATGGGATCTGGCCGAAGAATCCAAGACCGTGGTGAAAACGCGGATCGCCAGGCACAAGATCGATTGCGACCTTAAGCCGGGTATTCTGCACGCGGCCTCCAAGCCGGCGGATGCCGCTGACTTCGAACCCTATGTCGAGAAGCTGGCGCGGGATTATGGCTATGCGCATCTGCGCAGCGTCTCTAAGGACGAGATCGGCGCGATGCTCGGAACCAACCGCTATCACGGTGGCATTCTGGACAGCGACTCGGCGCACCTGCACCCGCTCAACTACGCGCTCGGCCTCGCCCGGGCCGCAGACGACGCGGGCGCGCGGCTTTTTGAAGCCTCTCGCGTCTCGGGCTATCAGGATGGCGCCGTATGCCGGGTTGCCTGCAACGGCCATCAGGTCATTGCCCACCATGTGGTCCTGGCCTGTAACGGCTATCTGGAGCGTCTCGAGCCGCGGCTGGCGGGCAAGATCATGCCGATCAACAACTTCATCCTGGCCACCGAGCCGCTGGGTGACGCGCTGGCCCGGGAGATCATCCGCGACGATGTGGCGGTGGCGGATACCAAGTTCGTCATCGACTATTACCGGCTCAGCGCCGACCGGCGTCTTTTATTCGGCGGTGGCGAGAATTACCGGCGCAGCTTCCCCGCGGACATCGCCGGTTTCGTGCGCAAATACATGCTGCGGGTCTATCCCCAGCTGGAGAGCAAACGGATCGACTACGCCTGGGGCGGCACGCTGGCCATCACGTTAAACCGTATGCCCGACTTCGGGCGCCTCTCTTCGAACATATACTTCGTTCAGGGCTTCTCGGGACACGGGGTCGCCATGGCTTCGCTGGCCGGCAAGCTGATCGCGGAAGCCGTGGCAGGAACTGCCGAGCGTTTCGATGTCTTCGCCCGCATCCCGACGCGGCGGTTCCCCGGCGGCACTCTGCTGCGCTGGCCGGGACTGGTCTTGGGCATGCTCTACTACGCCCTGCGCGACAAGCTCTGACGCGACCGCCGCGGCGCCGGGGCATGTGAGAGCACGCGCATCAGTTCTGGCTAAACCTGCGGTGCTTTAGCGGTCGGCGATGGAGCGGCAGGCACACCAATGCACAATCGCACCGTCACAGATGTTCCAGTTGCCCGCCAGCAGCGCAATGATCGGCACGCCCCGGTCGCCGATGTCGCCGGACAAAGGTGGCACGACGCAGTAGCGGCGATCGCCGACAACACCGCGCGGCACTGTCGCGGCGCTGCTGGGCGCCACGGGCGGATTGTAAACCGATGACGGAACGGATGCGGGATTGTTGCCCAGACTCAGGCCCGAGGGATAGGTCAGACGGTAATTCCAGACTTCCTCGCCCCCGCGCACGATGACCGGCACGTCCGGGTTACTGCCGTCGGCGGCGATCATCTCCAGAAGGTGGTCGGGAAGCTGCTGAACGTCCTTGCGCGACTCGATGTAAGCCCCGACCGTGTTCAGGAGAGCCTCACCATGATGGCACCAGAAGACCATGGTCACGCTCGGCGGCAGGCGCACTTTGGGATAGTTCTTGTCGGTCACCGTGTTGAAGGAACCGTGCCCTGCAAAGACGACTTCCTTCGGCTTGGCCTGCCCCCCGGCCATGGCATTGTTCATAAAGTCCGCACCCATGGGCGCTGAAATCACCGGCCCGCTGCTCTCGACTTTGCTGCGCGCCTTGCGCTTGAACCAAGACATGAATTCCCTTCCCCCAAGTATTCCTGCGAGCGAACCAATCGCTTTCTATACATAAGGCTGCCTGAAAAGCGCGCAAAAATCTACTGCACAAAAACAAACGACAGTAAGCAGCGCTGCCATCACCCCCTCTGCACCGCATCCATGACGGCCCTGTAGCCCCACTTCTCAAGTTCCAGTACCAGCAGGACCGCAACGCCGATGACGATGATCTGAAGCCCCTGCAGCAGATCGAGGGGCTGGACGCCGAACAGTAACTGCATAAAAGGCAGATAAGTAAAGAGCACCTGAAGAGCGATCACCACGCCGACCGCGATCAGCACGGCCGGCGTTCCCAACAGGCCGCGCCAGGTGATCGAGGGTCCCTTGAGATAGCGCACGGAGAAGAGATAAAAAATCTCCAGAACTACCAGCGTATTCACGGCAATGGCCCGCGCCTGCTCGATGGGTGCGCCCTGGGCCCGGGCGAATATGAATTCACCGAAAATTGCGCCTGTGAAGAGGAGCGACACGAAGACGGTTCGCCAGAGGAGGAAGGGCGATAGAATCGCTTCATTGGCCGGGCGCGGCGGTCGTTCCATGATGTTTGCTTCGGCGGGCTCAAAGGCCAACGCCAGCGCTAGGGTCACCGCGGTCACCATATTGACCCAGAGTATCTGAACGGCGGTGATGGGCAGCGTGCTTCCCAGAAGGATCGCACCGATCAGAACGCAGGCTTCGGCGCCATTGGTCGGAAGGATAAAAAGAATAGCCTTCTTCAGATTGTCGTAGACCCGCCGGCCTTCCCAGACGGCGTCGGCGATGGTTGCGAAGTTGTCGTCGGCCAGCACCATCTCGGCCGCTTCTTTAGCAGCTTCGCTGCCGGTCCGGCCCATGGCGATGCCGACATCGGCGCGCTTGAGAGCAGGCGCGTCGTTGACGCCATCACCGGTCATGGCGACGACCCCGCCCCCGGACTGCAGGGCCCGGACCAGCCGCAGCTTGTGCGCCGGACTGGTCCGGGCAAAAACCGCTGTCTCATTGACGCGCGCCGGCAGGTCCTGGTCGTCGATGGCGTCGAGGTCGCGGCCGGTCAGGACCGCGTCTGCATTTTGCAGCCCAAGCTGGCGCGCAACGGCAACCGCGGTTCCGGCATGATCACCCGTGATCATCTTGACGCGAATACCAGCGGCACGGCAGTTCGCGACGGCGGCAACCGCCTCCGCGCGCGGCGGATCGATCAAGCCGAACAGCCCCAGGAACGTTAGTCCCTCCTCGACATCCTCGAATTTAAGTCCAATTTGCGTGCGCTCGACAGGCTTCGCCGCGACGGCCAGCACCCTTTGACCACGCGCGGCAATTCTCCCGGCTGTCTCCTCCCAATAGCGGCGATCGAGCGCACCGTCACCGCCGCCATCGCGCTGCCAGGCGCACATCTCCATCAGGCGCTCGGGCGCCCCCTTGACGACAATTCGGACATGACCTTCGTGATCGTGATGCAGACTGGCCATAAAACGGTGTTGCGAATCGAAGGGGATCGCATCGCGGCGCGGCCAGGCCTGGCGCTCAAAAGCCGGGTCGAACCCGGCCTTGACGCCCGCGACAACCAATGCGCCCTCAGTCGGATCGCCATCGATGATCCAGTGCCCGTCGGCGTCGCGCATCTCCGCATCGTTGCACAAAAGGCCCGCCAGACAGACCTCGCGCAACAAGGGGTAGACCTCCGGCTCGATATGGGCGCCCTCGAGCGAGAAGTGACCCTGTGGCGCGTAGCCGACACCGCTGACATCGAAGATCCGCCGCTCGGTCGCGATCGAAGCCACCGTCATCTCGTTCCGGGTCAGGGTCCCGGTCTTGTCGGAACAGATCACCGAGACCGACCCAAGGGTCTCAATGGCAGGCAATCGGCGCACGATAGCCTTGCGGCGCGCCATGCCCTGGACGCCGATCGCAAGCGTGATCGTCAGGATCGCCGGCAGACCCTCGGGAATAGCCGCCACCGACAAGCCAACAACCGCCATGAAGATTTCCGAAAAACCGTAATCGCGCACCAGGAGCCCGAAGGCCAGAACCAGTACGGCCAGTGCGAGAATCCCACCGGTCAGCCACTTGGCGAAAACCGCCATCTGGCGCAAAAGCGGCGTCTGCAGAGTCGTGACTTCGGTCAGCATACCGCTGATGCGGCCAATTTCAGTCTGTCCGCCTGTGGCGACAACAACGCCCCGCGCCTGGCCATAGGTTACCAGGGTGCCGCTAAAAGCCATCGAGAGACGGTCGCCCAGACTGGCCTTCTCTGCGACCGCTTCAGTGTCCTTCGCGACCGGAACGGATTCACCGGTCAACACCGATTCATCGACCTTGAGTCCCTGAAGATCGAAGAGCCGCAGATCCGCGGGCACCCGGTCTCCGGCCTCGATCAAAACCACGTCGCCAGGTACCAGGTCTTGGGCTGCAATGGTGACGCGCGCCCCCGACCGGATCACGCTGGCGGCGGGTGCCAGCATACTGCGTATCGCCTCCAGGGCGCGCTCGGCCTTACCCTCCTGCACAAAACCGATCACGGCATTAATGATCACGACAGCCAGAATCACCTGAGCGTCGATCCAGTGGCCCAGCGCGGCAGTGACGAGGGCCGCGGCCAAGAGAACATAAATCAGAAGACTATTGAACTGGGCCAGAAACCTGGAGAGCGCACCACGGCGCTTGGGCTGAGGCAGAAGATTTTGGCCGAACGCGATCAGGCGCCGTTCGCTCTCAGCTACGCTCAAACCATTCAGTCCACTGTCCTGCGCCGCAATGACCTCGGTTACGGAAATGGCGTGCCAGGGACGCTTTTGGCTGGGAGCGCAGATATGTTCAGACGGCAATGCCGAGAGCTTTCTCACCGCTGAAGACAGCGTCTTTTCGCCCATTGGGCCGCGCTCCATAGATTCCGTCCAAAGCTGTCATATGGTTGTAGATGAACAGGGCGAAACGCAACTCTCGCCCATCGCAGGCTGTTGATCATTGAGGCAGGTCAATCAGCTGTTTCGGCTCTGTGAAACGCGAGGTGCCGCAGACAGGTACAAGGCATACACCGTATCATCTGGCTTACCGATCAGAGTCCACAAACCCGACCCAAGAGGGTCTTTGCTCAATCTGGCTTTTCGGTGGACTTTGTGGCTTTGGCGACAGAACCGGAAGACGGCGCGGAAGTTGCCCCGACTGAGTTCACATCTGACTCTTTAACCTGACTCAGCCCTTCACCCATCAATTCATCGATAAACAGGCTCAAGAGTTGTGTCCTGCCGGTCACCCCCGCCTTGCGGTAGGTCGCGTTGCATTGCGCTTTGATTGTTCCTTCCTTGGTGTGTCTGGCCTTCGCAATCTCCGCAATCGAAAGTCCCTTGATCGCGAGCAAAGCGACATCACGTTCGGATGGCGTCAGCGACCAGCTATCAAAACGGTCTTCCATCAACTGGTAAAACGCACCGGATGCCGCTCTCAAAGTCTTCTCCATCGATTTGTGCCGGAGCAGAACCTTGCGGATTTCACGAACTGTCAAACCAATCCCCAATGCCAACGCTACCACGATCGCGAACTCGAAGTACTCGTGCCCGATCCCATTCAGTAGAAGTTCCATCCCGGAAATTTCGAGGGAGGCATCAGCGAAGAGAAGAACGGCACAAAAGACTTGCAGCCCCAGCAACCAAAAGAGCGTGGCAGCCTTGTGCCTGTGATCAGAGCCGTTGCTGCATGTGTGTCCGCTCATACCCTTACCGTGTAGGAAACGCTATTCGGGAATTTCTTTTCTCCCCGTTATCATAGCCTTTACAAGGTTGATCTTGGAGCGCCATGTTTCGAACATGACACCGGCCAAGTGAAGTCCGACACAGACAACCGCGTAGTCCGCGAGGATTTCGTGCCATTCCTCGACCCATGCAATCCCCCAGAAAGTATCGGTGCCCATCATGATGCCGGTCGTACCGATCAACAGCAGTGTCAGCAGCATATTGTAGACCATGATTGCGCCAAGAGGGTTGTGGGATAAATGCGTTTCGGGCTCCCGTCTCGAAAGCGCAAAGAGATGCCTCCTCACCTCCGACAGGCTCGGCCAAAAAGCGCTGAAACGCGCATAGCGCGTGCCTGTCAGGCCCCACACACAACGCATCAGAACCAATGCGAAAAGCAGGTAACCCGCGATGCGGTGCGGAGCACCGTCTTCCTCCAGCAGGACATAGTTGGCGAGGAACAGCAGAGCCGTTCCCCAATGAATGACGCGGACAAGCGGGTCCCAGACCTTCACAGACCGCATGGCGCGACTCCTCTGTTGAAAAGGGGGAAATGGAAGGCCGGTCGCTCTTTTTGGCGGAAACGGCCAGGAATGACCAGACCTTCGCATGTGATCAGAGGTTGATCGGACGTAGGCTCTAATCTTGCTCGATCTTGACCACCTTGCCGGTCTTGGGGTCCACATAGATCTCGTAGCGTTCGCCGTCCATCAAGGCGTAGGCTTCTAGATATCCGTCTTCGACTTCGATCTTGCGGACCTCGTAGCCTTGCTTCCGAAGGCTCATGGTAATTTCCTCTTCTGTCTTGCCCGCATACGCGCCTTTCTCCGCTGCAGCGGAAGCAAAATGAAGCGGCAACAGCAGGGTGGCAGCCAAAGCGGCGGATGCGAAAAGACGGGGTGTGGCGGCGTACTTTGTCATGGGAATCTCCGGGGTAGGACTGAAATGAAGCCGCCCGGAAAGCCATCTTCGCGACATCCCGACCGGTGTCCTCGATCTACGGAGCGTTCGATCGCCAAACCATTGGCCAGAGGTTTATGCCGTGAGGTTTATAACTAAAGTTTAGACGGACGTTTCTGGCGGAGACGACAAACGTCTATCTTCCCATCCAGTAGTTCTCCACCCAAACGCCAAAAGCGGCACACGCGCAATACAACTCCGCTCATGGCGCAGGCGAAGCAAGGCGGCGGAACCGTCGAGGCCATCGGCAAAATCGCCAGCTCGATCTCGGCTGCTTAAGCAAGAATCACAAAAAGAGGGATTGCCCACTGCAATCCCTCTCACAAAAACCTGTCTCCTGTGGCTGGGAGTTAGACCGAAATATGGTCTGGTCCAGGTCTAATAGCTGGATCAGATTCACAAGAACGATAAATCGTCTCCCGCAATTCCATCTGAACTTGATCTTGTCTAGTGCGACATCAAGAGAGGCACCGGCATGTGCTTCAGAAGTTCATGGGTCACGCCGCCCAGCACGATCTCGCGCAGACGCGAACGGCCGTAGGCCCCCATCACGATCATATCGACGGCATTGTCGGAGACATAGGCCAGGATGGCGTCCGCGACGCTGACCTGATCGGTGGTGACCTTATCCACGGTCACCTTGATGCCGTGGCGGGCCAGATGCCGCCCGATGTCGGCGCCGGGACGCTCTCCATGGGCGCCGCGTCCCACGACCGGATTGACCGATAGGACGGTGACGGACTTCGCCCGCTTGAGCATCGGGAGCGCGTCGGCAACCGCGCGCGCGGATTCCCGACCCGGATTCCAGGCGATCAGGACATGCTCACCAAGGGTTTTTCCGGCACCGATGTAGGGCACCATCAGAACCGGGCGGCCCGCCGCCAGGATCACATCCTCGGGTAGTCTGGTGCCGCCAAGCGGCTCACTCTTGCGGTCGTCGACCTGTCCCAGCACGACGAGATCGGCGTAGCGGGACATCTCGGCGATGGTGCGGGCCGCATCGACATCGGTGGTCTTAACGATGTGGCAGTCGCTGTTGACCCCGGCACGTTCCACGGCCTTGCGGAAATCATTCGAAATCAAATCCGCCCGTTCATGCTCACGTTGCCGCATCTGCTTGAGAATGTCGTCGGGCACATGAACTTCCATATAGGCCGCCATGGTGATCCCGGCGTCCAGCGCCAGCCCCGTCAAGTGAGCGTCATGAGACCGTGCCAGTTCGATGGCCGCCTGAACGCGCTTCTCGCAGGCCGCAGAGTCATCGAGATAAACGAGGATATCTTTGTAGGTCATAATCGCTCCGGTGATTAAAGGGTCAAAAGTTTCGTTGTCTGGAATGACACAGAACCGGTCATAATGCGCGGACGCGAAGTCGTCGAAATTCAAGTGAGGCCGGGCACAAAGCTGCAGGTATCCGTGCGCCTGCACCCGGCCAGCCATTTAATGCGCGGTTAGCCTGACGCAATCTCGATCTTCTTGGCCGCTTCCACTTCTTTCGGATTCTTCGGGATCGAGACCGTCAACACACCATTCCTGAAGACCGCGGAGGCCTTCGAAGTATCAGCGGAGGGCGGCAGTCCAAAACTACGCTGGAAGCTGCCATAGCTGCGCTCAATGTGGCGGTATCCCTTTTCCTTATCTTCTTCCTCTTTGGCTTCCTTTTTCTCGCCGGTCACGACAATCCGATCGCCTTTGAGCTCGACCGAGATGTCTTTTTCCTCAAGACCGGGGAGCTCCATTTCCATCGAAACGCCGTCATCGGTTTCCTTGAGATCGGTGCTGGGGTTCAGATAACCGCCATCCTCGCCCTTCTCGGCAAAGACCCGGCCGGGAAATCCCGATGCGTCGAAACCTGCCCAGAGCTCGTCGAAGAGATGGTTCATATGATCCTGAAGCTCGACCAGGGGCCGGGCGGCTGTCTTGGGGGTTCCGGAAGCCTTCGACCAGGGCCAGGATACAAGGCGATGTTCACTCATGAGACTCCTCCTTACATTCTATAACTTGGGGCCGTAGCGCGGGGAAGATGCGCTTGAACAACGCATGGGCGCATCCGATTACCTCAATCTAAAACGCTCTCGTTTCCGCGGCATTGATACACGTCAATGATGCACAGGCCGACCTGAGCGAGATTAACCTCTAGGGGGATACCGCCGCTTTGCGTTATCCTGCAATCGGCATGCGCGAATGACTTCTAGGGAGAAGAGTTTATGAGTTCACAGGATACGGCTCAGGTCAGCGGACACGCGCCGCGTTTCACAATCCGGCCCGTGACCATGGAACAACCGTGGAAATGGCTGGCAGCGGGCTGGAGCGACCTCTGGCGCGCGCCCGGCGTATCGCTGGCCTATGGGGCACTGCTGACGATTGTGAGTTTTTGCGTCTCGGCAGGTCTCTTCCTCTCCGGTCTCGAGTATCTGCTGCTGCCGATGATCGCGGGCTTCATGCTCCTGGGACCCATGTTGGCGGTCGGTCTCTACGAAATCAGCCGGCGGCATGCCAATAACGAAGACGTGGACCTGAAAAGCGCGCTTTTCGTCAAGACCCGCTCCCCGGGTCAGCTCGCCTATATCGGCGTGCTCCTGACCCTGATGATCCTGGCCTGGATCCGGATTGCGACCCTGCTCTTCGCCCTCTTCTTCGGAACCCTGGAAATTCCGCCCCTCGAAGAAGCAACCCAGCTTTTGCTCTTCACCTTCGAAGGTCTTTCGATGCTGGCCGTGGGCACTGTGGTCGGCGGTTTCTTCGCCGCGGTGGTCTTCTCCGTCAGCGTTGTCTCAATTCCCCTGCTGGTGTTCCATAACGTCGACGCCGTTACCGCCATTCTGGTCAGCCTGCGCGCCGTGCGGGACAACCTGAAAGCCATGATCGTCTGGGCCTGGCTGGTCGCCATGGTCACGGCCTGCGGACTGGCCACTCTCTTCGTGGGTCTGATCGTCACCTTCCCGCTGATCGGGCACGCCACCTGGTACGCTTACCGCGATCTGGTCCAGGAACGACACTGATCTGATTGAGAATAGAACGACGAAAAAAGGCTAGAGAGCCCCGCGCTCTCTAGCCTTTTTCTTGTCCGCTTCGTTGTCTTCGGGCGTTTTTTTCGTATCCGTATCGGTCTCTTCATCGTCATCGAAGAGAATACGGTGGGCCGCGCCGTCCAGGTCGTCGAACTGCCCGGACCTGAGCGACCAGAAGAAGGCCACGACGCCCAAGAGGCCCAGAAAGAGTGCGGCAGGAATAAGATAGCTCAGGGCCGTCATGAGGCCGCCTGGCCTCCTGAGATCGGCGCGGTTGGCTTCACGCCGGCAGATGCAGATTTCTGCCGGCGTGCCTCGGGCGCGGCGCGCCGCTTCATCGCATAAAGCCGCAACGAATTGACTGTCACGACAATTGAAGACGCGGACATGGCAACCGCAGCCACCAGGGGCGTCACATATCCGGCCACGGCAAAAGGCACGGCAATCGCATTGTAGGAAAACGCCAGCGCGAAGTTCTGCAAGACGAGGCGCCTGGCGGACCCAGCCACAGAATGGGTTTCGACCAGCGCATCCAGACTGTCGCCCTGAAAGATCAGATCCGCCGCCGTCTGGCTGACAGCAGAGGCATCGGCGGGGGAGATCGAGACAAATGCCTCGGCCAGGGCCGGCGCATCGTTCAGGCCGTCACCGACCATCAGCACGCGTTTGCCCTGGGCCGAGAGCGCCTTCAAGCGGGCGATCTTGGCATCGGGACGGCATTCCGCATGCCAGGTCTCGATCCCCAGGGTCTCAGCTACCTGACGCACCGGTCCGGGGCGATCGCCGGAGAGCAGCTCGACGGCCAGACCGCGTTTCTTCAGAGCTTCGATGCTCTGCCGCGCGTCAGGCCTCAGCTCGTCCCGGAAGCGGAACCCGAGGGGCGGCTCGCCTTCGCCAGCCAGCCAGAGCTCCATATCCAAGTCGCTGCTGTCAGAGGCATCCTGCGCCCCCTCCTCAATCCCGCACCAGAGCCGGTTTCCGAGGCGCAGCTCCGACCCGTTTATTTGAACCGAGAGTCCCATGCCGGGTGTCTCCGACACCGTCTGCGGCAATGAGGGGACGGGCCCTTGCGCCTTGGCGGCCCGGTAAAGGGCGCGGGCCAGGGGGTGTTTACTGGCCGCAGCCATCCCTGCCGCCAACTGAAGCCGTTGCGGCGAGGCGTCAGAACCCTTGATCAGTTCCGGCTGTCCCAGAGTGAGGGTCCCGGTCTTGTCGAAGACCACCACGTCGGCTTGCGCCAAGCGCTCCAGACCATCCGCAGCCTTGACCAGGATCCCCTTGCGCAGCAGACGGTCGACGGCGGCCACCTGAACCGCCGGCACGGCCAGTCCGAGCGCACAGGGGCAGGTGATAATCAGCACCGCCACGGCGATCATCAGCGAGAGCTGCCAATCCAGGGCGCCGATCCAGAGCCAGCCCAGGAAGGTTCCCGCGGCAAGGATATGAACCACCGGGGAATAGGCCCGCGCCACCCGGTCGGCCAGACGCTGATAGCGCGCGCGGCCCTGTTCGGCGGCCTCCATCAGGTTCACGATCTCGGCCAGCAGCGTGGAATCTTCCGTCGAGGTCACGCGGACGCGCAGCGCGCCGTTCAGGTTCAAAGTACCGGCGAAGACCTCCGTGCCGGCGGTTACGGTCCGGGGTACGGATTCACCGGTCACCAGGGCTGTGTCCACGTCGGATTGTCCCTGCTCGACAGTACCGTCGACCGGGATCCGTTCGCCGGCGGCCACGGCCACCAGCATGCCGGGCTCGACCTGGGCCGCGGCCACGCGGCGCTGACTGCCGTCCGGATCGATCACCGTGGCGCTCGAAGCGCGCATGGCCATGAGGTTCTCCGCCGCCGAGCGGGCCTTGCCGCGGATACGCAGATCCAGGTAGCGGCCGATCAGAAGAAAGAACAGCAGGGTCACGGCGGCATCGAAATAGACGTGCTCGCCACCGCGCATGGTCTCGGCCAGCGACATACCCGCCGCCAGGGTCACACCAAGCGAGATCGGCACATCCATGTTCAGGTGGCCGCTGCGCAAAGCGCCCACCGCAGAGCGGAAAAACGGCCGTCCGGCGATCACCACCGTGGGCAGGGCAATCAGCGCGGAAATCCAATGCATCATCACACGGGTCGCGGGCCCCATGTCGGAGACCAGTCCGCTCCAGACAGAAACCGACAGCAGCATGACGTTCGCCGCCGCAAAGCCCGAGAGCGCCACGGCCCGCAGCAATTCCCTCTCTTCGCGGTTCCCCGACTCCTCCTGACTGCCGCTGTCCAGAGGCGCGAGCCGGTAGCCCATGCCATCCACTTTCGAGACGATCTCAGCGAGGCCGGTCGTGTCCTCGCGCCAGCGCACGAAGAGCCGCCGCGTGCTGAGATTGACCCGCGCCTGCTCGATGCCCGGCAGTTCGGCGAGCCCCTTTTCGATCTGGTTGATACAGCTTGGGCAATGCAGGTTCGAGACCCCCAGGCTGAGATCGTAGAGATCCCCCTCCAGACAACGCGCGAAGGACCAGGCGGTCGCCAGCAGACCCTCGTGTTCGTGGCGTTCAGCCTCCTTCGCGAGGTCAACCGGGGGGCAGCAGTCCATGCCGGTGCTCATTGGACATTGACCCGTTTTTCAATCCCGAAGACGAAGCCCTCATACGCGCCGTCATCCGCGCGTGCAAGATCGTGCCGGTTGGGATCGCGCTGAGCGCTGAGGCGGATCAGCCAATTGCCTTTCAGGGGAAAGGCGACATCGGTCTCGTAACGGCCCGCACCGACAGCCTCCAGCTCAAGCGGGCGGTCGAAGCCCTCGTTGGTGGGGCGCCAGATCTGACCGGCGACAATCAGGCCCTCCAGGAGTTCCCCGTCACGGTCGCGCATTTCCAGAGTGATGCGTCCGTAAGTCTCGCTCTGAGAGTCCGCATTTGCCGCGGCGGTCGCATCCGGGCTTCCCGGCGTGTAGATGACGTTCTCCTGCCAGCCAAGCGCATCCCGGTGCTCCATCGCCTCGAGCGTCGTGTTGTAGCGCAGGCCGCGCTGGTAGGCATCCTCGGTGCTGAGCCCGCTCCAGCTGTCCAACGCCAGAAACACCATGACCCCATTGACTGCGAAGACCACGCCGAAGAAGGCGGCGAAGGCAGCAAAGACGTGATAACCGTTCAGGTTTTCCGGCAGGCTCAACTTCATTGTGCGGGCCCTCTGAAGATACTGTCGTGACGGGTTTCGGTCTGGGTCGCGCTGTCCGTTACGACGAAGGTAAAGGGGAGAGACTCATCCGCCATCGCCCCCTGGGGAAGAGTAACGAATACCCGGAAACTCGCAAGCCGGTCCGACCGGACGGCAAGAACTTCAGGCTCGGATCCCACCACCTGGAGCTCCGCTCCGGGTGCGCCTTCAACCGTCAGACGGAAGTCTTTCTGTTCGTGATCCTTGTTCAGAATCTTCACCGTATATCCGTTGCGGATCGAGCCGTCGGACAGGGTCACGAAAAGAGGATTGCGGTCGCGCAGAATGTTGACGTCGACCGCGGAACGGCTGACCAGGGAAACCAGCATCACCGCACCGACCAGCGCGAGAATGGCCATATACATGATACTGCGCGGCCGCAGCAGTCGGATACGCGCTTTATCGCCGTGTGACCGCGCATCGACGTTCGCCAGTGTGTCATAGGCAATCAGCCCGCGGGGCAGGCCGACTTTGTCCATGACGTTGTCGCAGGCATCGATGCAGAGCGCGCAGGTAATACACTCAAGCTGCTGACCGTCGCGAATATCGATCCCCATGGGACAAACCGCGACGCACTGGTTGCAGTCGATACAGTCACCCAGGTTTTCCACAGGCGCATTTTTCCGCCGCGGCCCGCGTGGCTCGCCGCGGAAATCCCGGTAGGTCACCGTCAGGGACTCTTCGTCCAGCATGGCCGCCTGAATCCGGGGCCAGGGGCACATGTAGGTACAGACCTGCTCGCGCGCATGCCCGCCGAAAAGATAGGTCGTGCCGGTCAGAACCGCGATAGTGGCATAGGCAACGAAGGGTGCTTCCAGGGTAAAGAGCTGTGGCAGGAAGGTCGGTGCGTCCGCAAAGTAGAAGACCCAGGCACCGCCGGTCGCAGCAGCAATAATCAGCCAAATGGAATGTTTCGCGACCTTTTTACCGATCTTCGAGGCGTTCCACGGTGAGGCCTCTAGTCGCATCTGCGCCCCACGGTCGCCTTCGATGAAACGTTCCACCGCGAAAAAGAGATCGGTCCAGACGGTTTGCGGGCAGGTGTAGCCGCACCAGACCCGTCCCGCGAGGGTCGTGATCAAAAAAAGCGAGATTGCCGCAATGATCAAGAGGCCGGTCAGGTAGTAAACCTCCTGCGGCCAGATCTCGATAAAGAAGAAGTAAAAACGCCGGGCGGGCATATCGATCAGGATTGCCTGATCCGGCAGGTTGGGCCCCCGGTCCCAGCGGATCCAGGGCGCCAGATAGTATATCGATAAAGTGACGACCAGAATCACCCACTTCAGCCTACGGAAGGTGCCCGAGACGGCCTTGGGGTAAATTTTCTCGCGCTTCTTATAGAGCGAGCGTTGCTCCGCTGTATTGACCGCCGTGGCCTGGCTGCGTTCGACACCGCCGCCGCCGTCATAGGCCTGTTCTCTGACTTGATCCACCATCACCTTGTCTCGCCCCGTCTCAGCAGGGCCATATGTGCGAAGCGTAACCTGAGCACGGCCCGTCTTGATTAAAAACCATCAAGATCCTGTACCGTCCTCAAACCAAGTGAGTAAGAGACTAAGTCACGCTCAACAGAGAGTCCGTGAAAAGCGACCGGCTCTTTCTCACGATCGTTCCCGGCCAACACAGCCGGGAACGAGAAACACCCCCTTCAACGATGGATGCAACACGCGATCCATCTGGCGATGCGGGATCCGGTTTACGCCTTTCTCAGCCCCCGGAGAAAAGCAATCGGTCCCCGTCATCACATAACGCCGCCCTTATTCACCGCCCCCAAGGGAATGAACGTAAACCGCCAGCTGTTTGATCGTGACCGGATCAAGTCTGGTGTTCCAGGCAGGCATCGCACCTCCGCGGCCGGTGTTGATACTGACAATCACCGACGCTTCATCGCCGCCATAGAGCCAGAGGCTGTCGGCCAGATTGGGCGCACCAAGATCCTGATTTCCGGTGCCGTCCTCCATATGGCATGCGGAACAGTTATCGATGTAGAGCTCCTCACCCCGCGCCGCCGCTTCCGCATCCGCCTCCACGCCGGACAAGGACAGAACGTACGCCGCCGTGTCGCGGATCTCTTCGCGGCTCAGCAGCTCGTCGCGGCCAAACGCCGGCATATCGCTGACCCGGGTGTCCTCGTGATCCGAGCGGATACCGTAGAGGATCGTATCCTGGATCGCCTCCAGGCTGCCGCCCCAGATCCAGTCGTCGTCGTTCAGGTTGGGATAGCCAACCGAGCCGGCAGCACCCTGACCGTGGCACTGCGAACAGTTGACCGCAAAGGCCGAACCACCGCCCGCCTGGGCAAAGTTCAGAAGATCGGCGTCATTGCGGATCTCCTCAAGTTCAGCTGCCGCGATCCGCTCCAGAAACACGCTCTGGCGGGCCTGGGCCGCAGCCACCGCCTCTGTCAGGTTTGCGCGGCTCGAGTAGCCCAGAAACCCGCGGGTGTGATCCGAAACCAGCGGCCAGGTGGGCATAAAGATCCAGTAGACGAACGCCCAGATGCAGCAGGCGTAGAAGGTCCACAACCACCAGCGTGGCAGAGGATTGTTGAGTTCCTTGATGCCGTCCCACTCATGACCGGTGGTGTCGACGCCGGTTACCTCATCCGTTTCTTTAATTCCTGCCACGGTCAATCCTCCTCCAGCGGCATTCTGGCCGCATCATCGAACTTCTTTTTGTTGCGCGGCCAGAGGGCATAGACCAACACGATCGCGAACAGCAGCATCAGATAAAGCAGACCGTAGGTCTCGCTGACGTAAAGAACATCCTGATAATTCATGGCGTCATTCCTCAGCGTAGGTTTTCTTCAGGCTGGTAGCTGTCGAAGTCGACCAGCGTTCCGAGCATCTGGAGATAGGCGATCATGGCATCCAGTTCGGACACGAACGCCGGATTGCCGTCAAAGTCGGCGACGATGGCTTTGGGATAGCGCACCATCAGGTCATCCACGCCGTCGGCATCCGGATCGCTTTGTGCCATCAGGTCGACGAATGCGGCTTCGATCATTTCATCGCTGTAAGGCACGCCCACACCGGCATTGGCTCTCAGGTGGGCGGCAATATCGTCCGTCCTGATGGCCGTGGTCGCAAGATGCGGATACCCGGGCATGATCGATTCCGGAACCACCGAGCGGGGATTGATCATGTGGGCGACATGCCACTCATTCGAGTAGCGCCCGCCGACCCTCGCGAGGTCGGGACCGGTCCGCTTGGAGCCCCACTGGAAGGGATGATCGTACATGCTCTCCGCCGCGAGGCTGTAGTGACCGTAGCGTTCGGCCTCGTCGCGCAGCGGACGGATCATCTGGCTATGGCAGTTGTAACAGCCTTCGCGGATGTAGATGTTCCGGCCGACCAGCTCCAGCGGGGAGTAAGGCCGCATGCCCTTCACCTTCTCGATCGTGCTCTCCAGATAGAACAGCGGCGCAATCTCGATCAGTCCGCCGATGGAGACCACGACCAGGATCAGAACCAGGAGCAGGGTCGAGTTTTTCTCGATGATTTCATGTTTGGCTAACATAGCTGTCTCCGCCCCTTCTATTCTGCTGGCGCCGCAGCCGGCTGACCGGCGGCAGGCTGCGTCGTGGCGATCTGGCCTTTTTCGTCACGCAGGTCGCCGCGGGCGGTGCGCCAAAGGTTGTAGATCATGACCAGGGCCCCGATGAGGAAGAGTGCTCCGCCACCGGCACGAATGACATAGAAGGGATGCATGGCCTCCACGGTCTCCACAAAGGAGTATTCCAGGAACCCGAGGCTGTCGTACGCCCGCCACATCAATCCCTGCAGAATGCCCGAGACCCACATGGCCGTGATGTAGAGCACGATGCCGATGGTCGAAATCCAGAAGTGGACGGATACCAGTTGCAGCGAATAGAGGCGCTCACGTTTCCAGAGGATCGGCATCAGGTGATACATCGCGCCGAAGCTGACGTAAGCCACCCAGCCCAAAGCACCGGAATGTACATGCCCGACCGTCCAGTCGGTGTAGTGACTGAGCGAGTTCACCGCCTTGATCGACATCAGCGGCCCTTCGAAAGTGCTCATGCCGTAGAAGGCGACGGAAACCACCAGCATCCGCAGAACCGGATCGGTGCGCAGCTTGTCCCAGGCCCCCGAGAGGGTCATCAGACCGTTGATCATGCCACCCCAGGACGGCATCCACAGCATGATCGAGAAGGTCATGCCCAGGGTCTGCGCCCAGTCCGGCAGTGCCGTGTAATGCAGGTGATGCGGGCCGGCCCAGATGTAGAGGAAGATCAGGGACCAGAAGTGAATGATCGACAGCCGGTAGGAGTACACCGGGCGGTTCGCGCGCTTGGGCACGAAGTAGTACATGATGCCCAGGAAGCCCGCCGTCAGGAAGAAACCGACCGCGTTATGGCCGTACCACCACTGGGTCAGGGCATCCTGCACACCTGAGAAGAGCGAATAGCTCTTCGTCCCGTCGAGCGATACCGGCAGGGCGAGATTATTCACGATGTGCAGCATCGCGATGGTTACGATGAAGGCCAGGTAGAACCAGTTGGCCACATAGATATGTGGCTCCTTGCGCTTCCACAGCGTGCCGAGGAAAACCAGCAGATAAACGACCCAGACGAAGGTCAGCCAGAGATCCGCATACCATTCCGGCTCGGCGTACTCTTTCGACTGCGTAACGCCAAGCACGTAGCCCGAAGCAGCGATCACGATAAAGAGCTGATAGCCCCAGAAGACGAACCAGGGTGCAACTTCGCCTGCCAGGCGCGCGCGGCAGGTCCGCTGGACCACGAAGAAGGAGGTGGCGATCAGAACGTTTCCGCCGAAGGCAAAAATCACCGCCGAAGTATGAACCGGCCGCAGGCGCCCGAACGTCGTCCAGGGCAGGTCCAGGTTCAGGTCGGGAAAGGCCAGTTGCAGCGCAATGATCAGACCGACCAGAAAGCCGACCACACCCCAGAAAGCCGAGGCAATGACCCCCGCCTTCACGACGCCTTCGTTGTATTCAACCTTCGAAGGGTCAGCCGCGACCAGTGGCGCAGCGTTGTAGTGCTTATGAATTAATAAAAACACGCCGGTGATACAGGCGAGCAAAAAGACCAGACCGTGAAACGCCATATAAGGATCGGAAGCGTTGGCCATCAGGAAAAGGCCAAGCAACGAGCCCACTGCAAGAGCGACGCCAACGACGTAGGTCGTCGGGTGTACTTTAGCGGCATGTTGGGAAGGATTCATCGGTTCCCCCGGAGTGCTAACAAAAAAAGCACCAGAGGTGACGAACTTTGGCGTCGCCTCTGGCACAAGGAGGTGAGAGATGCATTCTTTCTAAATCGGCAGGCCCGTTCATCCATTGACATAAATCAACATCGTCCGATTTGGTAAAAATGTCGCAGATCGCGCCCGCAGAAGAAGCCTGCGCCGGAAACAGGAAACTTGAAAGAAATCCGGTCAGATCTCATCTCGAGTCGCTTTCCGCAGAGCAAAAAAAATGCAAAACAACATACCACAAAGCCTGGCGCGGACGAACCGCGCCTTGAAGTTGAAGAGCCCGATGCAGGTGAGCGGAAGTTACTAAAGTATGAGACCTGCTGCCAAGCGGACTGCGGAGCGGCATAATGTCGCCTCAAACCTGAACCTGCGGCGATCCGCCGCGGCAAAAATTCACCCAACGTACTGAAAATCCTCCGAAAGAAATACTCGCATAAGAAGAATCACGTCCATATGCACGCAGACGTTCTTGTTTTTTCCCGCCGATACACGCAGCATAAGAATACATGTTGTTGCACGTGCCCATCGTGTCGGTTGGGTGGAGCACGGCATTGAAAAGAGGGGGGATAAGGGTGCGAATAGTCAGAAATCTCGCAATCCTGCTGTTGTTCCTGCAGGCAGGATCTGCGTGGGCCGATGACGCCATCGGCTATCTCAAAAGTGCGGAAGGAACCACACTGGTCATGCGCGGCGAAGGCACGGCGCCCATCGCCGTCGGCGATCCGGTCTTCGTCGCCGATCTGCTGATCGTTAAAGGCAGCGGCTCAATGGGCATCACTTTCATTGACAACTCTCAGCTTTCGCTGGGTTCGGGATCGCAACTGAAGCTGACCAGCTTCGAGTTTGTGCCCAAGGAAGAGAAGCTCTCCTTCGTCACCGAACTGCTGAAGGGCACGCTGCTTTACGTGTCGGGCGTGATCGCCAAGCTCTCACCGGATTCGGTATCCGTTGTCACGCCTGTCGCGACCCTCTCGGTCCGCGGCACCAAGTTCCTGGCCCGTGTCGATGACTAGTCCTTCACTGGCAAGGCCATCTCAGGCCTTCGAGCTGCGCGCAATCCGCCCGTGGCTCGCCGCCCTCGCCCTCCTGGCTCTCTCAGCCTGTGCACCGAACAATCTTTTCGTTCTTCTGGAGGACGACGACGGAAAGGTCGGCGCGATCCAGGTTCAGAACGAGGCAGGTGCCCAGACCCTCAATCAAGCCGGTCAGGCAACAGGATTGGACCGCGCTGGACAGGAACCGGTCGAGCCCTTCGTGCTTGAAGAGGATGAAATCCGGGAGGTCTTTGGGGAAGCGCTCGACGCCCAGCCGGAACCTCCGGTGACCTTCCTGCTTTACTTCAGAACCGGAACCTCGGAGTTGACAGCCGAATCCCAGGCCTTGATCCCCGATATATTGCGCACGATCGACGAACGCGAGACTCCGCCCAGAATCGCCGTCGTGGGCCATACCGACACCCTCGGCGCCGCGAGCGTCAATGCAGCCCTCTCGCTGGATCGGGCAAACGTGGTGCGGGACCTTCTCCTGAGCAGAGACCTCGACCCGGATTTCGTCGAGGCCACCTCGCACGGCGAAAACAATCCCCTGGTGCCCACCGCCGACAATGTCTCGGAACCGCGGAACAGACGGGTGGAGGTCACCATCCGCTAAGCTGGGATATGAGTTCGAACAAAAAAGAAAGGGGCGCTGCCAGACATACCGGCAGCGCCCTTCTCTCATTCCAGCGTCCGGTGGGAACCTAGACTGGATCATGTTTTGACGGAAACACTCCGCGATCCCATCCCAACCGATCTGATCTAGTTTCCGAACAGCCCCTTCAGGGCATCGCCGGCGCCTTCGGGGAGTTTCACTCCGCCACCTTCCTCGTCGCCGCCGCCTAGGACGCCCTCAAGGGCTTTGCCTGCATCGCCGCCCAGACCCTCCAGGGCCTTGCCCGGATCTTTCGCGAGGCCTTCGACGGCACCGGCCAGATCAGGTTTGTAGGAAAGGTCGTGCCAGGGTCCGGAGACCAGAACCGGTACGGCCAGACCACTGGCGTCACTGGCGCTCCCCTGGCCCTCCAGGCTCGCAACGGCCTTGGGCTCGACACGGTAGTCAACGGTCCGCGCCGGCAGATCCGAAGTGCCTTTGCCTTCGACCCGCAATAACGGGCTCAAAAGCTTCAGGTCCTGATTGCTCAGCAGGCCGTTTTTGATGTCGAAGCTGCCCGAGAGCTCGGCAAAGTCGGTTTTCTGGGTCTCGCTTGCACCCGGGTCCAGGAAGGCATTGGCCGCATTGCGGACCATCGCGGCCAGGTTGATGCCCTTGATGGCACCATCGTTAAAGGTCACCTGGCCCTTGCCGTTCAGGTTTTCGACCATCTGCCGCTGGGAGGCACCCGTGGCCGTAATCGCAAACTCCATATTCCCGGTTCCCGAGAGCCGGTCAAAACCGGCTGCATCGGTGAGCAACGGCTCCGCGGAAATCCCGGACATGGCAAAGCTCTTCGAGATCGCCGGAGCCGCATTGCGGCCATCAACGCTCAGCTTGCCCTGGCCTTTACCGTCGTAAAGGTTCAGCTCGGTCAGATCGACCCCCAGCAGCCCGTCCTTCAACGCGACGTCCAGGGCGCTTTGGCCGACCTTGATCTCCTGCACCAGAATGCCGGCGACCGTCAGCGCGAAGTTGGCATTCACCGCCTGCAGGCCGCTGACATCGATCGGATCATCGCTCCAGTCGGCAGGCTCGGCACTGCCGGAACCCGCGGCGGAATCGCCACCGGCCGCACCGCCGCCTGTGGCTTCACCTTCCTTCGCAGGGGGCAGATAAGGATTGAGGTCAAGCACTCCCAGATTCAGGGCCGCGTCGATCTGGGGCTTGGCACCCGCAGTCGCGATCGAGACGCTGCCATCGCCTTCAATTTCATCAATCGCGATCTTTGCGTCCGTGAAGCTGTAGGTCGCGCCGTCCACATCAACCTTGCCCGCAAGGCTGAAGGGACCGAGCCCCGTGCCTTCGAATTCAATCGGATTGCCGGTCCAGGCCGCCAGGTCACGAATCGAAGGTGTCGAGACGTCCAGCGCACCTGCAACCAGCAGCTTCGCCGCCGTGGCAACCGAACCCTCAAAGCCGAGTTTGATGACGTCTGTTTCGACGGAGAGACCGACAGGAGCCTCCTCACCGGTGGTCAAGCCACGCGGCTTCTCGCTGGTGACCGCCAGGTTAATTGTTTTGGCGTTCCACTGCAGCGAGCCATCCGCCGTGAAGGGGCTGTCGAGATCCGTCAGGGTCACGGCGAGATTTATGTCCGAAACCTCCTGCACCGTCCCGGACGCGGCGTCGGAGAACTTCAGGCTGCCGTTGACCAGCTGAATGTTCCCAAGACTGATGTCACTGATGGCCGAACCGCCACCACCGCCCGAGGACTCGGCTTCGCCCGACGGCGCAGGCGCGGCGTCAGCGGCGGGCGCAGAAGCAAATTCCCAGTTGGGTTTGCCGTTTTCATCAACCTCAAGATTGATCACCGGGTCGACCAGGACGAATTCGTCGACCTTCACGTTGCCGGAGATCAGTGGCAGGATCTGCAGCTTCAGGCGCAGGGCCTGAAGCGACGCCATATTGGGATCAGCGGCGCCCTCGGCGTTCGAAAAGGAGATGTCTTCCGCGACAACTTCGAGACTGGGCAGGACCGAGACACTCAGATCGCCCGCGATCACGAGCTGGCGGCCGGTAGCGCTCTCAACGCCCTGAGTGATCCGCGTCTTGATCTCTTCGGTGGGAACAAAGAAAGGGACGGCGACCGCAGCGGCCACGACAATCACGACCAGAACTGCAATGCCGATCAGGACCTTTTTCATTTTTCTATCCTTTGTAGACGGGACCACTGTCCCCTGCCGGTGCCATCAGCTGCGCAGAGTCGCGAGCGCGCAGAGTCTCGGAGGTGCCTGACGGGAGAAACGTCATCCCGAAGCCGGGTTAAAGGCCGGCATTCTCGATTTTCTTATCCGTCTCATAGCTGCTCAGCGCATAGACCGCCCAGATCGCAGCCGGGATCCAGCCGATCAGCGTCACCTGCAAGATCAGACAAATGATACCGGCGATCGGGCGGCCGATCGTGAAAAACAACAGCCAGGGAAGAAGAAGCGCAATGAGGAGTCTCACGAAACCGTCCTTTGTAGTTGCCAAAACCTGATGCCGTGCTTTTAAGCGCAGCTTTGTTGCCGGTTAACCCGGCTTGTCGAAATGCAGCCGGAGGGGCGAGCCACCAGGTGACGCTCCCCTCCAACCACACAAGTCTACAGCGTCAATTTCAGTTATTCGACACCTTAACCACCACACGGCGATTCAAGGGCTCCTTAACCTCATCGACGGTTGCAACAGCCGGATCTTTCTCACCCAGGCTGATCATTTGAACCTCGCCGGTGGCGATTCCCTGGTCACCCATTGCCTTGGCAACCGCGCTCGCGCGCTCAACGGAGAGAAGGTTATTATAATCATCCGAGCCGACCCGGTCGGTGTGTCCAGTCAGTGACACTTTCGCGTCGTTTTCCTTGGCGTATGTCACGATCTCTTTGATTTTCTCGGCATCTTCCGCACTCAGATCGGCACTGTCGAAGCCAAAGTAGATGACCCAGCTCTTATCCTCGGGCTTGGCAACGGGTTTGGGTTCGGGCGTGACAGCGGCAACGGCCTTCGGCTCCTCGAGGTCGGCCTCGACCTTGGTCATGGCCGAGGAGAAGGCCGCCTGACAGGCGTCGATATCCTCGGGCTGCCGGTTTTCCTCCTGTTCCTGCATCCAGCAATCGAACATGACCTGCGCCTCGGCAGCGCTTTGCGGCGACTTGGCGGCGGCCCCTGCCGCCATGGCGGACATCAGGCGCGCCCGCGAGGAGCTCAGAACGCCAACACGGTCCTCAGGCAAATCCCGGTCGGAAATCTCGTCAGGCATCACCTCGGCGCCGGTGCCCGCAAGGCTCGCCTTTTGTGCAAAGACATCGGAATCGGCAAAATCGTATTCGGCATATTCGCCCTCGGAAAGACCGAGGTAGCCGTCGTAGAGACTTTTCGAAAACTCGCTTCCGGTCGGCGTCTGGTCTTTCGCGCTTTCCAGGCCGGTGCCGGCGCAGCCGGCCAGTGCCAATGATCCCATACCCGCGATGAATGCATTTGCGATCTTATTCATTGTTATATCCCTCCGTGTTGGTTCTCTGTTTACCGCTTAGTTCAGAACCGGCACTTAATCCCCCAGCTTCTTCAGCTCGCAAAGCCTGTCCCGAATGTGATCCTTCATGATCGAAAGGACCTGACTCGTGACTTAATCCTCTCCTCTTTTCGCCGCTTACCCGGACATCAGTATCCGCTCTTATCAGGGAGGACCCACGCCGGCTTTCACCCCTGGCGCGCTAAGTCTTGGCCTCATCCCGCACCCAGCCTACCCTGTCGAAAAAATTCCAGTAGTAGGGAAATATACTTAGACCGACTCACGCCAAGATCAACTCTAGCGCGCCAAAGTTCGGTTGAGCATTACTAAAAGGATTCTCGTGAAGGATTGTCTTTTCGCCTGATCCGACGCAGGTCAGGCTCCCTCCCGACGGACAGGGTCGTGAAGGCGGCGCATCGCCTGGTTTTCTCAGAGCTGGGACTGATTCACGTTTTCACCCTGCTAGTGAAAACGATCAGGTTGTTAGAGCAGAGACTGATTCACGTTTTCACCCTGCTAGTGAAAACGATCAGGCTCGGGTTTCTGCTCCGCACGGCGGGCCGCAATGCCTTGGTCCAGAATATCGAAGATCTTGTCGCCGTCGAGAGGCTTCAAAAGAAGTGCGAGGGCGCCTGCGCGCTCCGCTTCGACCCGGACAGCCTCGCTCGGCCGGCCGGTCATGAGAATAACCGGATCTTCAAAGCCCGCGGCGGTCAATTGCTGCAGAACCGAGATCCCGCTGACCCCGGGGAGGTGAATGTCAAGCATGACGCAATCACACCTGGCATGAGGATGACTCGCCAGGAATTCCTCGCCCGATGCATAGGTCAAGACGCTGATATCATCAGTTTCGAGCAGTATTCTGAGGGAATCCCGGACTGCATCGTCGTCGTCGACCACAACGACCACTGCAGAGTTCCCCTCATATCCACAACTATTCATGGCGCGAACCTTAAGCAGGTTTGAACAAGCGACAAATAGGGGAATCTACGTATCCTGGCTGGATATGGCGGGAATCCGCCATTCCGGCGTCATTATTCCTCATTGAGCTGTAATCCTGCGCTCAAGGCCATCCGGACCAGATGCGAGAGGCTTTTCGCCTTCATCTTGTCCATGACCCGGGCGCGATGAACCTCGACCGTACGAGGACTGATTCCCAGCTCATAGGCTATGATCTTATTGGGCCTGCCGATAATGAGCTGATCCAGGACATCCCGCTCGCGCGGTGTCAGCGCCTCAATCCGCTCCAGCACTTCATGATCGCTGTTCTGCTCCCGCGACTCGGCGATATCCCTGCGTTGCGCCCAGGCGCGCTGAAGGCTGTCCATGAGCGCCTCGTCGGTAAAGGGCTTCTCGATAAAATCGAAAGCGCCGGCTTTCATGGCCTTCACCGCCATGGGAACGTCGCCGTGACCGGTGATGATAATGACCGCCAGTCCGGGGTTCATCTTCGCCAGCCGCGCTTGAATCTCCAGGCCGTCAATGTCGGGCATGCGGACATCCAGCAGGACGCACCCGGAGCCCAACTGCTCCGCCACGCCCAGAAAAGCCGTGCCGGATTCGAAGACTTCAGGCGCATAGTCGTAGGACTCCGCCAAAATCTGCAGGGAGTCGCGCACGGCCTCGTCATCATCAACAATGTACAGTTTACGTTTGCTCATATCGTTCGGTTTTTCTGACATAAACAACTCTACAGAGAGTTCTTACCCCGCGATCGGAAGCGTAAAGTGAAAAGCTGCGCCGCCATCGGCACCCTCGCCCAACCACATTTCGCCGCCATGCATCTCAACAATCGAGTGGCAAATCGACAACCCGATCCCCATTCCCGAATCCTTTGTCGTGATAAAGGACTGGAAGAGCTTTCCCTTCACCTCCGGCGTGACGCCCGGTCCGGAGTCGGCAACGACAATCTCCAGGCTTTCCGCCGATCGGGCAAAGGCTTCAACCGTCACGCGGCGCAGCTGGGAGTCGCTGACCGCCTCGACTGCGTTTCGAACCAAGTTCACTATCACTTGTTGCACTTGAATTCTATTGACGTCAACCGGTGGCAGGTTGGCCGAAAGGACAGTTTTTACCTCGACGCGACTGCGCGTGGAGCCGATCTGTCCAAGCAGGACCGCCTCTTCAATAATAGGCGCCAGTTGCTCGGGCGCACGGGTTGACTCGCGCTTTTCAAAGGTATCCCGCAGTCCCCGGATAATGCCGCCGGCCCGCTCTGCCTGGGTCAGCGCTTTTGACATCATCGAACCGACCCGCTCGATGGTTTCAGGCCCGGAGGCCCCTGCCGCATCCGGCGGAGCCACCGCTTCGGACGCCTTGGAAATCACCCTGCGGCCCGCCTGGATGTAATTGATGATCGCCGTCAGCGGCTGATTCAGCTCGTGCGCCAAAGCCGAGGAAAGCTGGCTCATTGCACTGACCCGGCTGACATTTATCAACTCGTCCTGCAATTCACGCAGGCGTTCCTCGCGCCGCCGCCTCTCCCGCTCCTCGCGCAGAAAGCCGCCACTGATCAGAAATACATAGAGCAGCATGGCGACGAACAGGGGGTAGGTTGCATCAAACAGCAGGCTTTCCAGCGCGAACAGCAGCCATGACAATCCGACGACGGCAAAAGCCAGAACGAGAGAAAAGGCAATTGTCGAGATCGCTTTGCCCCGGGCATGCGCGGACACCAGAAAGATGCTGATAACCAGCATCACAGCGATCTCGGCGGTCACGGCGAAGTTGGGGCGGAGCAGCAGGCCGCCGGTCAGAAGCGTTTCCAGAATCTGGGCGTGGATCTCGACACCTGACATATTCTGACCGACCGGCGTTGCAGAGAGATCCCCAAGCCCGGCCGCGGTCGTCCCGATCAGCACGAACTTCCCGGCGAGCAGGCCGGGATCGACACTGCCTTTCAGAACGTCACGCGCGGAGACGAACCTGGCCGGGTCATGTCTTGAGAAATGCGGCCAGAACTGACCACTGCCGTCGGTGGGCATGAATTGGCCGGCGAGGGATACTCCCTTAATCCCGGCGCGCTCGGTAAAGACGGACACCGAATCCACTCCGGCCGCGACACGCAAAAGCTCGACGGAGAACGCAGGGAAAAGCGATTCGTTCACGCGCACGACGGCCGGAAGCCGCCGCACGACGCTGTCACGGCTCGTCGCAAGACTGACGATCCCCTGCCCCCGGCTCTGATCCGCAATCAGGGCGATGTTTCCAAGTACGCCCCCGTAACGCACCATGAATTCGCGTGGATTATATCCTTTCTCGAAGACCGCTGTGCGCAGTGAGAGGGAGTCCGCCTCGGGCAGACCGACCTGTGAAAGCGCGGCACCGAGCACGACCGGGGCACGCGCGATCGAATTGGCCAGAACGGCATCGTTGGACGGTAAAACACTCAACGCATCCTGAAGTTCCGGCGCCAGCTGCTGATATTGCCGAATCAGGTTGTCGGGAGAGAGCCTGTCCCGATCGGGGAAGAGAATATCGAAACCGATCGCATGAACTTCGGCGCCAGCGGCAAAATCGACCAGTTCGGCCAGCAGATTGCGCGGCCATGGCCACTGCCCGAGAGCGCTCATACTGGTTTCGTCAATGTCGATCACCACCACAGGATAGGATTCAAGTGTTCTGGGACTTATTTCCTGATAGAGATCGAAGAGCTGCAGACGCAGTTGCTCGACCGGCCAGGGATCGAATATGCGCAAGGCAACCGCCAGCGGCATAAGAACCAGGGCGACACGCCAGTTCCGGAATGTCAGGGCGAATGACCGAGGAAGCATAACCGCCGAAGTATCCGTTCCGCTTTGTAGCAACAAAGGCCCCAGAAAAACCCAAGCAAGGCCCAAGCAAGACCAAAGAAAGCCCGTAAAAGTCTCAAGACTTCCGGGGACAGCCGGCTCCTGAGTGCGCCAATCGGAAACTGACGCCGCCTTTTGCCCCGTAATGAAGACATACGATCAAAGGCTAGGCTACCCTGAGGAGACGCGCCGCGACAAAGGGAATTATGTCCGGAACGGCACCTTAACCGCGAACATTTCTTCTCCCTACCCGCAAGAATCCCTGTTGCAAGGCCTGGACAGGCCTGCGGATAGGCCTTCGAACAGGCCGGGAGCGACGGAATCGCTCCCTCAAAACCACCTGTTCAACTCTTCTTCGCCCAAACCTGCTCCTGCAGCCGAGCCTGCTGACCTAAACGCAGTGTGGCGCAAGCAGCTTGCAATAGCCCCAGGGTTCACGCCGGTGCCCCGCGGCGGCAAAGAGCTCAGCATAGGGAATACAGATATCCTCACAGGTGGGTGGCATCACCGTAACAGTGTGGATCGCGGAACAGCTATTGGATACCGCCAGTTCATCCATGGTTTCCACGATCGTGCGCAGAGTCTGGCACCGCTGATGCTCGAAGAGAGCCAGAGTGACCAGATCCCGTGTCACCAAAACCCTGCCATGTTGCAGATTAAGTTCAATGAGATAGCCGAAAAGGCCGGCAATATGCTGCGAAGCATCCTCAATCAGCAAAATCCCGCTTGGCTCTGTGACTTCGCTCTGGGTTCGATAGGCGACATAGCGTTGCCAGCCATCGAATGACAGGTTCGGGTTTACCAACTGCATGAGAGGAAAGGCCTGGGCCATTCGGTCAGTCGTCAATTCGCGCGCCTGCAAGTCCATCTCCAGCGGTCCATCCTATCGGTTTAGCTAGCGATAATTGATGAACGATGCTGTGGTACATTCCGCTTGTCTTTGATATGTATCAAAGATGGTGCGGCATTCACGCAAAGGGATCTGTGGCGGTTAAATTCGTGTTTTCGAATATAAGATTGCCGTGGGATACCACATTTCTGTTGTAACCCCCTTCTCAACGAGTGAAACTCTGACCGGTACCAACCCTGACCCATTTGAGGTGGACAGATCCTTGGCAGGACAGAACGAGCAAGGCAACGGCGCTGTTAACTTCCTGCGCGACGCGATTCCGCGACCGCAGGCCGGTAGCGCATCGCCGTGCGCCGCCTGCCCTGTCCGCGACCTGAGCTTTTGCAATGCGTTGAGCGATGCGGAGCTTGAGCATCTTAACCGGGTATCCTCCGACGTTTTCCTGGCCACCGGCCAGAGCCTGTTTGACGAGGGCGCCCCGGCGGATCACGTCTTCAACGTCACGTCAGGTGCGATGAAGATCTACAAACTTCTCTCGGATGGCCGCAGGCAGATCACCGGATTCCTCTTTCCGGGCGACTTCCTGGGATTGTCGACCCGGGATGCCTACGCCTACAGCGCGGAAGCCGTTTGCAGCACGCAACTTTGCCGCTTTAACCGTCAAAAGCTGGAGCATCTGCTCAGAGACTTCCCGAAGGTTGAGCGGCGCCTGCTTGGCATTGCCAACGACGAGCTTGCGTTGGCCCAGGAGCAGATGCTGATCCTGGGCCGGAAGACGGCAAAAGAGAAGATCGCCTCCTTTTTGCTGATGTTGTCCAGGCGCGCGAAGAAAAGCGGCTCTCAGTCCAATCCCATCGCCCTCCCCATTACCCGAACCGATATGGCGGATTTTCTGGGGTTGACGACCGAGACGGTGAGCCGGACCATTACCCAGCTCAAGTCATCCGGCATGATTACCCTCCTGCCCGGCAACGAAGTGCGGCTGGAAAACCTCGAGACGCTGGAAGAAATGGCCGAAGGCGAATAGTTTTTTCGACCTTCGTCAGAAGCCGTATTTCAGACCTCCCGCAACAGAGGACGATCTGCAATGTCCGGGCCCGGCGCTGTCTAAAACAATTTGCGTTTAAATAGACACAAAATTCGCTGCCTCTCGATCAGCAAAATGCTGATCTTGAACCCAGATTTTGAGATGCACTGATTCTAGAAAACGCAATTCGCTGTAAACGCCGGGCCCGCAAAATCCTCGGACGCGTTACGCGCACTCCTTCACCGAATAGGTGATCAGACAGATCGCTGCGCCGGAGGGATCCGCGACCGCCGCGATGCGCCCGACCTCGGGAATGTCCATGGGTGGCATGAGCACACTGCCGCCTGCCGCCTTGGTCATCTCCAGGCGCTTGTCCACATCATCAACCGTGACATAGACGGCCCAGTGAGCTGGTGCGCCCTTGGCCTCTTCGGGCATGGCCATCAGACCGCCAACCGACGTCTCTCCGGCTTTCAAGACCGTATAGGTTCCGCCGTCCGCCATAGACATTTCTTCCGTCGTCCAGCCGATCACGCCGGTATAGAAGGCTTTGGCTTTCTCGACATCGTCGGTGCGCAACTCCGACCAACTGAAAGCGCCGTGGGTTTGAAAGGGATCAATCATGAAATACTCTCCTGTCTGCGTGATTATAAATTTCGCGGACGCGGTCTCGACGCTTCATCGTAAACCCTCCGGCAATGAAGGCTGGATCCGGCCGTCCCTCGATCTGCTCCACAGATTATAGACGCACACCCAGGCAGAAATCCGACAGAACGCATAAAATAACTTCAGGCTCGGAAAGCTATCCCGCCTTGTCCTGGCCGAGCAGAGCCGTGACCTTGGACTGCAGGTATGCACGTTCACTTGGATTGCGGGTCAGCAAAAGCGCCTGCTCAAAAGCCGCAATCGACTCGGAGGCTCGCCCGCATTCCGCCAGCAGAGCGCCTAGAACCGAATGAAAGTAATGATAGCGCTGCATATCGGGCAGCTCTTCGATCGTCGCAAGCAGCTTGAGACCGGCCTCTGGCCCCTGCGCCTTGGAGACTGCCGCGGCACGGTTCAGGGTGACAACCGGTGACGGCTGCCTGTGCTCCAGCGCCGCATAGAGTTCGGCGATCTGAGGCCAGTCGGTTTTCTCCGGATCCTGGGCCGCGCAGTGCAGCGCCGCGATCGCCGCCTGAATCTGATAGGGGCCTGGTCTTTTCTGATGGAGGGCCTTTTCGACCAGCGACCGCCCCTCGGCGATCATACCGCTGTCCCACAGCCCGCGGTCCTGCTGATCCAGCGTGACGAACTGGCCGTCCGCGTCCGTGCGGGCGCGGTGCCGGGAATGCTGCAACAGCAATAAAGCCAGGAGTCCGGAAACCTCGGGTTCGCCCCGGAAGAGGCGGACAAGCATGCGCGCCAGACGGATCGCCTCCTTACAAAGATCGACGCGAATCAACTCCCCCGCACCGGATGAGGCATATCCCTCGTTGAAGATCAGATAAACCACACTCAAGACGGCACCCAGGCGTTCCGGCAGATCGGCCGGGCGCGGCACCTCATAGGGGATGCGCGCTTCGGCGATCTTGCGCTTTGCACGGATCAGGCGCTGTTCCATGGTCTTGACCGGCACCAGAAAACCACTGGCGATTTCCGCCACACTAAGGCCCGCAATGGTTTTCAAGGTCAGTGCCGTCTGTACCGGACGGGCCAGCGCGGGATGGCAACAGGTAAAGATCAGGCGCAGCAAATCGTCCTGGATATGCAAACCCAGAACCGCCTCGTCCATGCCCTCTTCAGCATGCGCCCCGGCAGATGGCACTTCGTGTAAATCCTGTTGGGATTCGCTGTAACGCCTTTCCAGGACCCGGCGGCGTTGCCGGTCGATCGCCTTGTTCCGCGCCGTGGTGATCAGCCACGCCAAAGGGTTCTCGGGTCTTCCGGATCTGGGCCAATGCTCTAAAGCCTGCGCAACAGCCTCTTGCAAACTCTCTTCAGCCAGCTCGATATCACCGAGAATCCGGATGAGCGTGGCAAGCGCCCGCTTGCTGTCGGAGCGCACGATGGCGGCGACGGAATCCATGCCGTGAAATTACGGGAGAGTTTCGAATTGCTCCACACCAATGCCTGTTTCCGGGTCGGGCGTCACGACCTCGTTGTAGGCCACGGGCCGGATTTCGATAGCGCCGGTGACGGCATGGGGAAGCTGCCGGGCGTAGTCCATCGCCTCATCCAGGTTCGCGCAGTCAAGCAGGTAAAAGCCTCCGAAATGTTCCTTGGTCTCGGCAAAAGGGCCGTCGATCACGCCTATGCCATCGCGCGCGCCGCGCAAGGTCGTCGCTGATGACGTCGGCATCAATTTGGTTGCCGCCACGAACTGCCGCTTGGCCTTGGCTTTTTCCTGCATCTGCCCGTGGGCTGTCATAACCGCGGCCTGTTCGCTTTCGCCGTAGGCTTCCGTGACCTCTTCGGCTTGATAAATCAGTAGTGCATACAGCATGTTCCGGCTCCTTCTCTATGAGTGTTTCTCTTATAGACGAAAGAGAAGCGGCAAGTCCGACAGTTCGGGCGATTTTTCTCGGCACGCTGCCGGTTGCCATGCCGGAGCCGTAAAAATATCATCCGGAAAGTCGCGATTTCCGATAGATTCAGAGCGCTTTAGTTTTTTTGACGGCTTTTTCACGCCTCATCCTACGGCGGAGTCACGCCCACAGCTTAAAACCGGGCCATCGCAACAGACAAAAAGCCCCAGGAGAGAATATATGTCCGCCAAAGACCCGCAGGGTTACAGCCTGACCGGCGCGAACGAAAAAGCATCTGAGCTTTACGCGCAGGCACTGACCGAGCTGCAATGCTATATCGACGACCCGGTGGCGACCATCGATGCGGCCCTGGTCGAGAGCCCCAACTTCGTCATGGGGCACTGTTTCAGGGCTTACCTGCACCTGCTCTCGTCCGAGCGTGCTGCCATGCCGGAGGCGGAAGCCAGCTTCAAGGCCGTGACACCGCTGCCCGCGAACGACCGCGAAACCGGGCACATCGCCGCCATTCAGCAGTTCCTGGCGGGCGATATGCAGCGTGGCATTAATGCCCTGGAGAGCGTTCTGATCGACTATCCCCTGGATATCGTCGCCCTTCAGACCGCACATCTGTTCGATTTCTTTGTCGGCGATGCGCGCAGTTTGCGTGACCGCGTTGCCCGCCAATTACCCCAGTGGTCGGGCGGGACCAGCGGCTACCATGCCTTGCTGGGCATGTACGCCTTCGGCCTTGAGGAAACGGGCGACTATCGCCGTGCCGAAGACTATGGCCATCAGGCGATCGATTTGAATACCCGAGATGCCTGGGCGCAGCACGCCGTTGCCCATGTCTACGAGATGGAAGGCCGCCAGCAGCAGGGCATCGATTGGATGGAAAGCCGTCAGGTTCAGTGGTCCACCGACAATTTCATGTCCGTTCACAATTGGTGGCATCTGGCCATGTACTACCTGGATCTCGGCCAGATCGAACGGGTCTTGAATCTCTATGACACGAGAATCCGGGCGGAGCGTTCCGAGGTTGCCCTGGATATGGTCGATGCTTCGGCGATGCTCTGGCGCCTGCATCTTCGCGGCGTAGAGCTCGGCGACCGCTGGAATGAAATCGCCAAGGCCTGGGCACCGGTTGCGGAGGATGCGTTTTACGCCTTCAACGACTTCCATGCCATGATGGCCTTTATCGGCAGCGGCAACTCCGATGACGCAAACCGGGTGTTGACGGCGCAGAAGGCACGGATCGGCAAAGGCGGAAGCAACGACGCCATGACCGCCGAGGTCGGCTTTCCACTCTGCATGGCGTTGCAGGCGTTCAGCCACGGCGATTATGCCCGCACGATCGAGCTGATCCGTCCGGTCCGCACCATTGCAAATCGCTTCGGTGGCAGCCACGCCCAGCGGGACGTCATCGATCTGACCCTGATCGAAGCGGCCTTCCGTGACGGCCAGACCGGACTCGCCAGGTCTCTCTCCAACGAGAGAATGGCGCTCAAGCCGACCAGTCCGCTGAACGCGAAATTCCGGCGCCGGCTTGCTCAGGGCACGACCCTGCAAGAAGAAGCCAGTGTTGCCTGATGAATCAGGGCCTGATTGAACGGGCCTGATTGATTGAGCGGGGGAGCATCCGCAACGGATCTCCTCCGCCTTTCCTGAACAGAAAAAACCACGAACGGCCTGCTGCGGCAGGGCGAAGGGCGGCGCTGTCCGCAGCCGCGCCCCGGCGCGCGCCCGTTTGTCTCATCACAGGTGGATCAAGACCATGACGGATTGGAAAGTTCCCGCTTTGACTCTTGCGGCAACAGCGCTAGCGGTCGCCGCGACCTTCACTCCTTCTTCCGGTGACTCGAAAGCCGAGACCGCGCCCGAGACCGAAACCTCACGGAAGACCGAAACCTCACTGGAAACCGAAAAGCCATTGGAAACCCGGCTCGCGTCGGCAGCAGGCGTTTCGCAAAGCGATCTCTTCGACCCGCGCCTCATCGCGGGAACGATCTGCCGCGGCAAAGCGGCCCGCAAAGCTCTGGGCGGTGCCGCGCCGCAACCCGCCCGTGCCATCCTGGCCGGCCTGCGCAACAGACAAGCGGCACAAGACGATAACCCCAGGATGCCGCTGCTCGAAGGTCTCGGCGATCTCAGCATCGCGATCACAACCACGAAGCCTGAAGCCCAGCGTTACTTCGACCAGGGCCTTCGTCTGGCCTATGGCTTCAACCACGCCGACGCCATCCGCTCCTTCAAGCAGGCGCAAAAACTCGATCCCGGCTGTGCGCTGTGTTTCTGGGGCGAGGCCTGGGCGCTGGGGCCGAATGTCAACGTCCCGATGCAGCCCGAAGCCCTGCAGCCGGCCTCTGAAGCCATGCGCAAGGCGCGGCGCCGGGCGGCAGATGCCAGCCCTAAGGAACAGGCCTTGATCGCGGCGCTCGACGCCCGTTACTTCGATGCCTCGAACGCCGACCCTTCCGACCAGGAAGATCCGGGCCGGGAGACCCTGGATCAGAATTTTGCGAACGCCATCGGCGCGGTCCATCGGCGCTTTCCGGAGGACGACGACATCGCGGTCATGTTTGCCGAAGCGATGATGAACCTCTCCCCCTGGGATTATTGGGAGACTGATGCTCAAACGCCCAAAGGCCGGACCCATGAGATCGTGTCTTTGCTGGAGACCGTTCTGGCCCGCAATCCGGATCATGCCGCCGCAATCCACCTCTACATCCACATCGTTGAGGCCTCCAACACGCCCGAGCGCGCCGAGAAGCATGCCGACCGCTTGGGCGCCCTCATGCCGGGGGCGGGTCACATCGTGCACATGCCCTCGCACATCTACACCCGCGTCGGCCGCTACATCGACTCCGTGCGTGTCAATCAGGCGGCGATCGAAGCCGACGAGGCCCTGATCGCGAAGCTGCAATCCAGCGGGATCTATCCGCTGGTCTACTATCCGCACAATGTGCACTTCGTCATGACATCGGCACAGATGGCCGGGGCCGGAGAAACCGTCTTGAAGGCGGCAGGCAAGCTCGATGCCGTCCTGCCGATGGAGGCGGCCGAGGCCATCCCCCTGGTCCAGCCGATCAAGGCCGCGCCGATCCTCGCTCTCTCCCAGTTCGGCAGTTCGGCGGAGATTCTGGCGATCCCCAATCCCGGAGGTTCCGTGCCCTTCATCAAAGCCATGTGGCACTATGCCCGCGGCAGCGCCTTTGTCATGAATGGAGAACTCGACGCCGCCCGTACAGAGGCAACCGCGATCGAAGAAATCAACGCCAGGACCGACTTTACGCCCCTGATCGAATCCGCGGTCCCGGGTCCGGAGGTCGTGGCCCTCGCGCGCCAGGTTCTGCTGGGCCGGATTGCCCAGGCGGAAGAGAGATATGACGAGGCGGTCGGCCGTTTTACCGCCGCTGTCGAGATCCAATCCGGCCTGCCCTACATGGAGCCGCCCTATTGGCACTACCCCGTCAATCAATCTCTCGGAGCCGCCCTGCTGCAAAGCGGACGGACGGACGACGCCGAGCGCGCCTTCAAGGCCGCCCTCTATGAAACGCCGAACAACGGCTGGGCCCTCTACGGACTGCGCGAAACTTACAAAGCCGTGGGCGACGACAAAGCCACTGCCCAGATGCAGCGTCTGCTCAACGCCGCTTGGGCGGGCGATCCCAAGCGCCTCAACCTTTCCCGGCTCTAGGTCCCCCGCGTTCTAGACCCCCTGAGTTCTTGGCCCCCTGAGTTATAGGCCCCAGGTACGCGTAAGGCCCTGAAGACCTGGAAAACAACATCTCAAACATCCTGTGTCTCCCACTCTCCCGGTTCCGCCTCTCTTCCACGGCGGAGCCGGTTTTTTTGCCCAGACTCAAATTCAAAGACCTCAAATTCAAAGATCTCAAATTCCCAAACTCAGATTCCCAAACTCAGATTTAAAGAGCTCAAGGCTGTCTTTTGACAGATTTTTCACGCCGGGCCTTTAAGGAGCCTGCTGAAAAATCACGGTCGCTTCACGGCGGCCCTGGAAAATGGCCGTCAATAGAATGACGGAACTTGGCTGCGGCCGGCTTCACGCCCGCAGCGATTGTTCCGCAAGATCGGCAAAAAGACGAAAGGATGGATCCCATGTCCGCTTCGAATCGCGGTGCAGGGCAGCGGCAAGTTTTCAGACTGTTCAAGCGCTGGATTGCGTGCGCGGCAGAGCCTCTGATCACTGATTTCAAAATTGCAATCGCGCGTTTCAAAGCCCAGAGAGCCGAGAAACGCCGGATGGCCAATCTTGAGGCTTTAAACGATCACACCCTGCGCGATATCGGATTGCTGAGGGACCGTTTCACCGGGACGATCCTGAATGACGTCAGCGGCGAGGTTCTCGATGTCGAGACAAGGCAGGCGTATGACGCTGGAGAGGTGACTCCCGGAGGTTTCGGCCCAGCTCATCTGAACATGATCGAGCGGCGGCAATCCGATCGCCGCAGGGCAGAGCGGCGTTTTCTTGTACGCCGAAGTGGTGCTGAAAGCGGCGCGCCTGATGCTCGGCAGGGTTATTCGGCGCAGGGTTATTCGGCCGGCGACAGACGCGCCTTCGACCGCCGCGCGTCGGATCATCGGGTTCTGGACTGCCGCAGGGTTTTCTCCGGACGGCCCAGACTCTTATTAGCCTGAAAACCAGACTCCTGTTGGCGTGAAAAGAGGCCTGCGTTCCGTCGATCTCAGGTTCCGCCCCTGCGCGCGCCTGCCTGACGGTCACGTCAAGCGGGCTCCGCGAAGGCCAGGCAGTAGCCATCGGGATCGCGGAGCGCAAACTCGCGCTGGCCGTAGTCCATGACCTCAGGCCCCCATTCGAACAGCACCCGTCCGCGCAGCTCCGCGGCAAGCCGTAACACGTCGTCGGGATAGAAATAGAGCGTGCCGGTAAGACTGGGGTGGGATGGGAAACCTTCCGGTGCAAAGTCCGCAGAGAAGACCTGCAGGGCGACGCCGTCGCGTCGGATTTCAGCCCAGAGCGGGTCCCCCATCTCGGGATAGCGGCCCGTGACCTCGAACCCCAACTTCTCAACATAGAAGTCGAGGGTCACATCCAGATCGCTGACCATCAGGCTAGGAACAATCCGGCCTCCGAAGCTTGTTCTCACGGCATTTATTCCCTGCAAGATGAAGACGCTGAGAAAACACAACCCTTGGTAAATATAGACATCGTAATTTTGCAACATAACACCGGAAATGCGTACAGCGGAATTGCAGTTTCCTGTAAAAATTGATTAGCCTACAAATTAGAAAAACCAAAGCCGAGGCAGAATTCGGGCTGACGGACGGGAGGGCGGTCATGTGCCGCATCATCTACAGACTTGTCATAGCACTGGCCCTGTGCGGCGCCACGGTCACTGCCTATGAAGCCGCGCATGCGGCCGAAAGCCAGTCTTTCCTGACCCAGGAAGAACGCAGGGACCTGCTAGTGGGCACCTGGTTCGGTGAAACGCCGCCCACCGATGGGGGGCGTATCCAGTGGATCGTCAACTGGAAGAAGGATGGCACCTACAGCATCCAGTTCCGGATTTACGCGCCGGATGGCGGCACCCGCGCGCATATGGAAACCGGCATATGGGGCGTCTCGGGCCCGGTCTATTTCTCCGCAACCCAGGGCTGGCGCCAGGGCGACCAGATGGTGGGAACGGACACGGCCAAGGCGAGGTTTTACGACGCCTACGGAATCCTCACCCTGAAACCCAAGCTCTTCGAATACCGCCACTACGTGACCGGCACCAGCTATAGGGTCCGCAAGGTCAGAAACGGCTTCACGTTCCCGAAATGAGCTAAGCGGCAGCGCCAATCAAGGGACCGACGAGATGACCAGGTATACCGGCGGGCTGATACCAGGTATCGAGACCTATCTGCAGGGCAAAACCAACCGCAAGTTCGGCCTCCTGATTATCGACGAGCAGGATAGCGGAAACAGCTTGAGTCAGCGTACGATTGACCAGCAACGGATCATCGCCTTTGCCCAGGAAATGAAATTCAAAAGCGTCATGATCGAGCTGAACCCGGCGATGACGACTGCGGGCCGTCACCCGACCAACAACAATCTGGTGAAAATGCTGCCGAAGGACACTCCGGTCTTTTTCAAGATCGGAATGAATGCTTTTGGCATCATAGACGCGAGCGGTAAGTCCTTTGGAAACAACAGAGGCAAGAGCCTCCTGGACACACTGCTTCGATCGGCAGGTATCAACGAACTGATCGTCATGGGCCAGATGGGCGAAATGTGCGTCAACCGAACCGTTGTCGGCGGCTACGACAATCAGATGAACCAAGGCCCGCGGATCGACGGCGCCATCGACCTCGGCTACCAGGTCTGGATCTGTCCTCAGATCATAAATAGTGACAAGAAGGCTTGGCTAGGCTGGTATGACGACTTTGGGGTAAAGTGCTACACGGCGGTGTCGTAACGCCGCTGTTCCGGAAAGCGGGCCGTGCTTTATCGATGGCCCGCCAGACATCGCGCCGGGTCAGGCCGTCGCGCTGCAGCAGCAGATCCACGATCGGATCCTCAAAAAAGGTCTCGAGAGTTGGTTCTTCGCCCTGTGCGCTCCAACTGCGGTTCATACTCTGCTTCCTAGCTTTCCTGGTTTCTTCTCTGCTCAAGATGTAGGCATCGAACGCGACGAAACATCACCTCAGATGGTGATCGTTTTGTGGCAGTTTCTGGAAGCTTTGAAGTCCGCCGGCACACTCACATCTATCTGAAGAAACTGATAGATCGGCAATCCCTAACAAATGGTTAACGCATTGGAGGCTTGCGGGAATGACCTGGTTGAATAGGGAGTTAAGTTATAAAAATCCTGGATTGAACAGCGGGCACGGAACCGCCGGAAAAGGCCGTTAGTTCGCGCCTTCGGCGAGGTAGGCGATGATGTTATCGATGTCTTTCTGTTTTTTCAGTTTCGCGACCATTTTGGTCCCGGGAAGATACTTCTTCGGGTCCTTAAGGAATTCACCCAGAGTTTCTGGCGTCCAGACAATCGCCGTCGAGGACATAGCCTCGGAATAGCGGTAGTCCTTGATACTGCCCGCGGCCCGGCCGATCACGCCGACCAGGTGCGGGCCGACCTTGTTCTTCTCGCTTTTGACCTCATGACAGGCCGCGCAACGGCGAAAGGCTTTCGCCCCCGCCGCAGCATCGCCGGTGATCGCGGCCGCGACCGCGGAGACTTTGAGTCCCGCGGGCACGACGGCGGGGGAAAGCCCCGCACTCTTCTCGTCGGCAGTGAACACCAGGCGGATCGAAATCGGTGCCGCCTGCGCGATCGAACTCAGCTCCGCCGCCTGGCGCAGCTTCTCGACACCCTCGGTCAGATTGAAATCCGCGGTATCGAGCATCAGCAGTTCGTCGCTGGTCACCAGGACCTTGCCGTCGCTCAGGCGGGCCACGAAGAGGCTGGCATCGATATCGCTGCTCTGGCCGGCCAGCGAGAGCGTCGCCGTCACATCCATGGAGAGGGTTTCGCCAGGCTTCAGCGCCTGCAGCTTGCTCATATCAAGCTGGGTGGAGATGACCGCTTTGGGAAAATTGACCGAGTCGAAGACCCATTTGAGCATGCGTTCGTTGCGGATGTCTATCCAGGTCTCGACGCTGGCGACATCGATCTCGATTTTGACCGCACCGTCGGCGGCGACCTCTCCGCTGACCTCGCCGAAGTGATGCACTTCGCCGATTGTGCCCTTCTTGATAGACCCGAAGGAGACCTTCGATTCGCCGGAAGACAGACTCCAGCTCTCCGCCTGCGCCGTCCCCGTAAGGACCGCCAGGGCAAAAACCGCACTCGCAATGGCTTTAACCATGTTCCTGTTTCCTCTCTGTCCAGCCCCCTTGAACGGCCGACAGCAGAGACGAAACGCCTGCCGTCGAAACCGGGAGCAGTTATCGATTTACAGGACGCCAACACACCAGATGGTGTTTTATTCGATTTTTTTTGAGAAAAATGCCGTGGCGGCTGACTTTCCGGCTGCCACGGCCCTCGACAAGGCTTCTGTTCCGGCCTCAGCCCTTAACCTGAAGCTTGTAATCAGGTGTCGGATTGAGCGGACAGGAGAAGACGTAATCGCCCTCTTCCAGCGTGATCTCGTAATCCGCGGTTTGCCCCTCGGTCAGACCGCCCCCGGATACGCTCGGAAGCATGGCGCGGTTCGCAAGCCCGTCCCCGCGCAGCCAGAAGCCCAGGGTGTAGGGGACATTCTTGTTGGAGACCCGGAAGATGTATTTTCCCGGCTTCAGGGTCATTTTCTCCGAGTTCGCAAGCCGTTCGGCTCCGGAAGCGTCGTTGATTTTCATACAATCCGCCCGCTCGGTCGAGGTATAGCCGTGGTCGGCCCCTTCCGTCTCCAAAAACTGACAGGGCGTCTGAGTCAGTACGATCACGGTCGCATCACTTGACGCCTGCAGTTCGCTGCTCAGCGAAAACGCGCTTACGGTCACAGCGGCGGCAGCAAAAGCCGCAGCAATCCCGTGGCGGGCCCTGTGGCGGGCCCTGTGGCTGGCCCCTTGGCTGGCCTTGGATGCAGGTGTGTCGATGGAAGGCTTTTTCATAAGAGTATCTCCAGAATAACAGTGGCCCAGCCCATCTGATGGGACGGTCGGAGGGATGGACATCGCTGGGAAAGGAGCCCGAAACAGATAAAATTTATGAAGAAAAAAGCTAAAAATCCCTTTAAGGCCGCCTTCTAGCCCAAGTAGTGGCCATATCAAAAACCTGTGAAGAAGCAGATTTCAGTTGATCGAAATCAAGGCGACAAGCTTGCAGTCCTCCTAGCTTCACGCCATGGATAAGACCCTCGCCAAATATCGCGACGCCCGGCTACCGCGCTACACAAGCTATCCGACCGCGCCGCATTTCACACCTGACGTCACCTCTGAGGACTACGCTGCATGGCTGGGGGCCATCGGACCGGATCAGAAACTCTCGCTCTATCTGCATGTCCCCTTCTGCAGTCAGATGTGCTGGTACTGCGGCTGTCATACCAAAGTGGTCAATAGCTACGCCCCGGTCGCGAACTATGTAAAGCTGCTGCGCAAGGAGATCGAGCTGGTCGCCGCGGCCCTGCCTGAGCGCCGCCGGGTCGGCCACATTCATTGGGGCGGGGGCACGCCAAATCTGCTGTCGGACGAGGATTTCACGGGCCTGATGGACTTACTGCGCGCGCGTTTCGATTTTGCGCCGGACGCGGAAGTCGCGGTCGAGGTGGATCCGCGCAGGCTCGGCAAGACCCAAGCCAAAGCCCTCGCCGCGGCCGGGGTCAACCGGGCCAGCCTGGGGGTGCAGGACTTCAACAAGGAGGTCCAGGAAGCGATTAACCGGGTTCAACCCTTCGAAATGGTCGAAAAATGCGTGGCCGACCTGCGCGCCGCGGGCATTCCCTCGATCAATTTCGACCTGCTCTACGGCCTTCCAAGCCAGGACCTGAGCAAGCTGGAACGCAATCTGCGCCTGAGCACCGCACTCAGGCCAGACCGCATTGCCCTGTTCGGCTATGCCCATGTGCCCTGGATGAAAAAGCATCAGCAGTTGATCGATGAAGCGGCGCTGCCGGACGGCCCCGCGCGTGTGAAACAGGCGGGCTTTACCTCCAAGATGCTGAGCTGGCTCGGTTACACGCAGATCGGCCTGGATCACTTCGCCTTGCCGGAAGATCCCATGGCCAAGGCGCTCGCCACGGGCGGACTGCGCCGTAACTTCCAAGGCTATACCCTGGATGATGCGGACGTCCTGATCGGCTTGGGCGTCTCCGCAATCGGCAGTCTGCCTTTGGGCTATATCCAGAACAGCCCGGATTTCGTCGCCTACGCCAAGGCCGTTCGGGAGGGGAAATTCGCCGTCGCGCGAGGCCGGGAGCTCAGCGATGACGACCGCCTGCGCCGCCGGGCCATTGAAGAGCTCATGTGCCAGGGTGAACTCGACATCTCAGCACTCTGCGACGCAGGGCAGGTGGACAGTGGGGCCTTCGACAAGGAACTGAGCGACCTGGAGCCTCTGATCACAGACGGACTTGTCGAATTGGCAGACCAGAAAATCACCGTGACGGAACGCGGCCAGCCCCTGGTCCGCGCCGTGTGCGCCATCTTCGACAGCTACCTGGAGCATGGCGAAACACGGCACTCACGGGCGATATGAGGCCTGCTAGCGGCGCTATTTTCCGCGGCGGTTTGCGCGCGCCTTGCGGAGCTTGACGACGGCAAAGGCACCAAGCGCGATGGCGAGCAACACCCCGCCGGCGTGAAACGGTTCCTGAGCGAAATGGGCAATAAAGCCGCTCAGGTCGAAACCGCTGTGGTCGCCCGGATGGGCGGCAAGCGGTCCCGCCGCGAACAGCGTGACGGCGGCGGCAGCGCCGGAAAGCGTAAAGCTCTTAGTGATCATGGGTCTCTCCCTGCAGTGAAGTTTCAACGCGTTCAGCCAGCATCGACAGAAGGTCGATGTCCGTCCGCTCGCTCAGCGATACGTAGGTAAAAGTCATGCTTTCCCGGCTGTCAATCATCTTGCCGGGAAACGGCATATAAAGCAGTTCGCGCGACGCGAAGGCCGGCGAGGCCGTGCCGATCTGCCAGTTGGCGACAATGGCGGCATCGACCAGATACATGATCAGGCCGTCGGACCCCTTGCGCTGGAAGGGCACGCCGGCGAGGCGCAGATAGCTGGTCTTGTCCTCGGCACTTCGGAATCCCTCCAGGAAGCTGGTCGCCAGGACTTTGACTTCCTCCGCCCGTTCCTTGGCCGACTGGCCGTGCACATGACTGTGCAGGTGTTCCGTGCCTTCGTGCCTGTGATTATGTCCCGGGCCAGGATGGCTGTGATCCTGTGAATGCTCATGCCCGTTTCCATGATCGTGCGGATGGCTGTGCGCATGCATGCTGCCAAGTTTGGTCATGTCACGCGACCTCCGGACCGGCGGGAATAGTGACCGGCTTGTCGATCAGGCCCTTGTGCGCGCCCATCTTGCCATGCGCCACCAGGGTGCCCAGCACGTCAACGATGACGCGGGTGGCCAGAAGCGCGGTAATGTCCGAGGTGTCGTAGGGCGGCGAGACCTCCACCACCTCGAGACCGCAGATCCCTTCCCGGGCAATCAGGGACACCAGCTCCAGCGCTTCGCGGGGCAGGAAGCCGCCGGGCTCGGGCCAGCCGGTGCCCGGAACGAACCCGGCATCGACACAATCGATGTCGAAAGAAAGGTAAACCGCGTCGGCATCCTTCCAGGCCAGCTCCAGCGCCCGGGCCGCGGTCTCGGCCAGGCCCATCTCCTCGACATCGCGCATGGTGAAGATGCTGGTGTTGCGCTTGCGTGCTTCCTCCACGCCTTCGCGCGGCACCTGCCAGCCGCCGATACCGATCTGTACCAGATTGACCGCAGGCACATTGGCCAGGTCCGTCGCATGGTACCAGGGCGTGGTATGCATGCGCTCGTCCAGGTCCTTTTCCTGGATGTCCACATGGCGGTCGAAATGCACGATCCCGATGCGCTTGGAGGTGCACTGCGCGATCCCCCGCACACAGGGAAAGCCGATGGAGTGATCGCCGCCGATGATGATCGGCAGTGCGCCGGACGAAGCCACATGGCTGACCGCGCGGGTTACCTGGTCGAAGGTCTTTTCGATATTGGCCGGAATGGTGAAGACATCACCCACATCGCAGAGGGTCATCTGCTCACGCAGATCGACACCCATCTCGTAATTGTAGGGCGTGTAGAGCGCGGAGATCTTGCGCACGCCCTGGGGCCCGAAGCGCGTGCCGGGGCGATAGGTCGTGCCGCCGTCGAAAGGCACCCCCAGAATCGCGGCGTCGTAATTCCCGACCGCGGTCACGTCCTCGATGTAAGGCGCTTTCAGGAAGGTGTTGATGCCCGCGTAGTGGGGCAGCTCACCCCGGGCGAAAGTGGGGATGGACTTATCGGTCAGAGAGTCCGATCCGGTCAGGCCCATGCGCAGTGCCCACTGCTTCTCTTTTTCCCAGGCGGCCGTCGGCAGGTCCTTCTCCTTCTGCACCGCCTTCCAGCCACGCAGCTGCAGCTTGTCGAAGTCCGGGTGGTGGTGGCGAACCGCAGCAGGGGGAAGTGAGAAGCAGGGGCCGCCAATCGGCCCGGCGGCCCGATGCGCGCGGCGGGTCTTGTCTCGAAATCTCTCGTACATGGGAAGGGAGTCCTCTGTTTTACGGGTGTGGTCGTGAAGGGAGCAGTTCGTCCAGGGAGGGACGCGTGCTCTCCTGGTCGTTGGCCCGGTCATTGGTGAGCGGAAGGTCATAGGTCACGGTCGCACCAAAGGCCTCGGGCGCATGGGGGTCGTGGCGCAGCTTGTCGAACACCAGCATGCGGGTGCCCAGTTTGAAGGCCTCGTTGATGTCATGGGTCACCATGAAGACGGTCATGGAGAGCTCTTCCCAGAGGCCCAGCAGCAGCTCATGCATGTCGGCCCGGATCCCGGGGTCCAGAGCGCCGAAAGGTTCGTCAAGCAACAGGATGTCGGGCTTCTTCAGGAGCGCCTGAGCAATGGCGAGCCGCTGCTGCATGCCGCCGGAGAGCTGCGCCGGATAGCGATGGCGGGCAGCGGTCAAACCGATCCGATCCAGAGTATCGCGCACTGCCTCGCGCGCGGCTTTGCGCGCCCCGCCGAACAGCCGGCCCGTCCAGCGGGCGGCCTCGAACTCGGAAGCCATGATCAGATTGTCTTCGACGCAGAGATGCGGGAAGACGGAATAGCGTTGAAAGACGATCCCCCGGTCTGGCGTGGGTTCCGGCGGCAAGGCGGTACCATTCAGCTCGATCGTACCGCGCGTCGGCGTTTCCTGAGACAGCAGCAGGCGCAGAAAAGTCGACTTCCCGCAGCCGGACGCTCCGACGATGGTACAGAAGGATCCCTGCTCCACCTCGAGATTGACTCTCTCCAGAACCAGGCAGGGGCCGTAGGACATGGAAAGATCCCGCACCCGGATCTGAGCAGGCGCGCTCACAGACTATCCCCCTTCAGGTGATGCCAGGGGAAGGCCCGCTTGGAGAGCAGACGCAGCAGGCGATCGATGATAAAGGCGAGCAGCGTGATCCAGGCGACATAGGGCAGAATGACATCCATCGCGAGATAGCGGCGCACCAGGAAAATGCGGTAGCCGAGCCCCGAGGTGGAGGCGATGGCCTCTGCGGAAACCAGGAAGATCCAGGCCGGCACGAGACCCAGCCTGAGCGCCGTGATCAGTTGCGGCAAAGTCTGTGGCAGGACGACCCGGGTGACCATCTGCCAGACGGAGGCACCCAGAGTCTCCGCCTTGATGATCATTTCACGCGGAATGTCCATCACCGCCTGCGAGACGCCGCGCACCATCACCGGTGCGGTGCCGATCACGATCAACATGATCTTGGAAACCTCGCCCAGGCCGAAAATGATGAAGAGGATCGGCAGGATCGTGATGGGCGGGATCAGCGAAAAGGTCGCGACGAAGGGCGCCAGCCCGCTGCGGACATGGGCGACAAACCCAATGGAAATCCCGAGTATCAGGGCAATCGCCGTGGAGATCAGCATTCCGGACCCGAGCCGCCAGAGGCTGTCCCAGGTATCCAGCCACAGCAGATAATTGCCCGAACGCCGGTCCGCCTCAAAGGCCATGCGCATAAAGGCCGCGCCCATATCCGCAAGCGACGGCAGAAGCTTGTCCGCCGGGTTTTCCAGACGCCGGGTGTGGCTGGCCACCGCGTAGGCGATCAGCACCCCGAGGAAGGGGATCAGACCCAGCAGAAAGGCCGTCGGACGGCTCGGTTTTCGATTGGTGATGCGCATGGCAGGGGTTCCCGCCTGCCCCGTCCGACCTCAAAAGAGGCGCGGAGGGGCAGAGCGACCTTACTTAGAGAGCACCATCTGCCGCCATCTGCATGTAGGTGCTGTCGAAGCGCAGCTTGACGTTGTTGGGATCGCCATACACAGAGCCGTCCGGGAAGGCGACACCGACGAATTCGGGACTGGGCGCGCCCTCGCCCAGAATGCCCTTATCGAACAGGAACTCGGCCACGAACTTCATGGTCTGGGGCAGTTCCTTCGACTGATTGAAGGCCACCGCGTCCGCGGGCTTATAGAACATCTCGGTGGTGGCGAGCTGTGCATCGTACCCGGCCAGATCGGTGCCGGAAGCTTCGGCCATCGCCGTGCGGGCGGCCTTGCCTTCCGGGCTATCGGACGCCATGAGCGCGGCAACTTCATACCAGGCGCCGGTCAGCGCTTTGCCGAAGGATGGGTTGGCGGCCAGGGTCTCGGTGTTGACCATCATGACATCAATGATCTCGCCGGGAATACCCGCGCTGTCGAAGACCTTGGTCGCGTTCTTCTGCGCTTCGATTTCCGACAGCAGGGGATTCCAGGTCACCACGGAGGTCACGTCAGAGGTGCTGTAGGCGGCAATCATGTCCGCATCCGACGTATTGACGACAATCACATCCCGCTCCGACATGCCAACCGAGTCGAGCGCGCGGGCGAGCAGGTAGTGAGAGACCGAGAGTTCGACAAGATTTACATTCTGTCCCTTTATTTCCTGAAGCTTGCCTTTGTCTTTCAGGATGATCCCGTCGTTCCCGTTGGAATAGTCGCCGACAATCAGCGCCGTCGTATCGACGCCGCCTCCGGCCGGAATCGAGAGCGCATCCATATTGGTCATGGAGCAGCCGTCGTAAGCGCCCGCGGTATACTGGTTGATGGATTCCACATAGTCGTTGATCTGCACGATCTCGACATCGATTCCGTACTTGTCCGCCCATTTCTTCATGATGCCGGAATCCTGCAGATACCCCCAGGGCATCCAACCCACGTAGATCGACCAGCAAACTTTGAACTCGGTTTTTTCGGCGGCCGTTGCGGCGGGCGGCGAGACCGTGAAAGTCAAGGCCGCGGCAAGACAGATCGCTTTGGTGAATGTCCGTAACATGGCTGTACGCATCTCCTGTTCGTTGGGCCGGACCTTATGGAACGGCCTTGCAATCAGGCTCTCTGCGCACAAACCGGGAGAAGGTTTGCGCGCGCAAACCTATGCAGTTTACTCCCGGGTTTTTATCCCGCCGTGTCACCGGACCTATGTCATGGCCGTCCGGTTTGCACCTCTCGGTCCTGCGTTTCTCAGAATCTGATCGTTTTCCACCTTTTCAGTGAAAACCGTGAACCAGTCTCTGTTTCTTAAGACGAGAGGCCGATCCACGTTCCTGGCGTTTTCCGTCAAGAACGATCGCGCTCTGAGAAACCGGAACCCTAGGCGCGCTGCATCCCTGTGACGTCGCAAGCTCTGTGCCAAGCCGTGTCGGTATTTAATTCTGCGTGACTTCACAGATAGATAGACCTGTTCCAAAAGAATCCCGATGCCAGGCAAGAGATTGAAACACCCGGTCACTGCTCAAAAAATATCGCATTGCACAATTTGTAAGCAGAAATACCGCCGCGCGCCGAAATTCTGATCTGCTGAGCGCCGAGCCGCGTATCATCCATGGATAAACCGAGCGCGCCCGCTATCTCACAGAGCATGACACTTCCCAAACCGCCCCTCCAGATCGTCTGGTTCAAGCGCGACCTGCGCAGTGAAGACCACCGCCCACTCGCCAAAGCCGCGGCCGAGGGGCTTGTACTGCCGCTTTACGTGGCCGAACCGGAACTCTGGCAGCAACCGGATATGTCAGGCCGCCAGTGGGCCTTCGCAACGGAGTGCCTGAGCGAGCTGCGGGAAGCGCTTTTTGCGCTGGGCCAACCGCTCATCGTTCGTTCCGGCGCGGTCACCGAAGTCCTGGAAGATATCGCCCGGGCCCATCCCATCGCCGCACTCTGGTCTCACGAAGAGACCGGCAATCTCTGGACCTATGAGCGGGACAGGCAGGTCGCGGCCTGGTGCCGCACCGCCGGCATCCCCTGGCATCAGGAGCGGCAGAACGGTGTGATCCGCCGCCTGAAAACGCGAGACGGCTGGGCACGGCGCTGGGACAGCTTCATGGCCGAGGCGGTGACACCCGCGCCGCCCGCGTTGCAACCGATCCCGGGTTTTGATCCAGGCGAGATACCGGGCGCCGGCGCGCTTGGTCTGGTCCCCGATCCCTGTCCCCAGCGGCAGAGCGGCGGGCGCCGGAACGGCTTTGAACGCCTCGAGAGCTTTCTCTTCAGCCGGGGCGAAGCTTATCGCACCGCCATGTCCAGCCCGGTAACCGCCTTTCAGGCCTGTTCCCGGCTCTCGCCGCATCTCGCCTGGGGCAGCCTCTCGCCGCGCGAAATCGCGCAGGCCACCTGGTCGCGGCAGCGTGCACTCCGCGAAGCACCGAAAGGCACGACCGGCTCCTGGCGCGGCGCGCTCAGCTCCTTCACGGGCCGTCTGCACTGGCACTGCCACTTCATGCAGAAGCTCGAGGACGCGCCGGATCTGGAACACACCAACCTCCATCGTGCCTACGACGGACTACGCCCCAACACGCCCGATGCGGAACGGCTCGCCGCCTGGCAGAAGGGCGAGACCGGTTTACCTTTCGTCGATGCCTGCATGCGCGCGCTGGCCGCGAGCGGCTGGATGAACTTCCGCATGCGCGCCATGCTGATGGCAATTGCCAGCCAGCACCTCTGGCTGGACTGGCGTAAGCCCGGCGAGCATCTGGCGCGCCTGTTCACCGACTATGAGCCGGGCATTCACTGGCCCCAGGTTCAGATGCAATCGGGCACGACCGGGATCAACACGGTGCGGATCTATAATCCGGTCAAGCAGGGCCACGATCAGGATCCGGACGGCAGCTTCACCCGTCACTGGCTGCCGGAGTTGGCGGAGGTTCCCGATGCCGCGCTGCAGGAGCCCTGGAAGTGGGACGGCGCGGGCCGGGTTCTGGGCAAACGCTACCCCTTCCCCATCGTCGATCATCTGGCGGCCGCCAAGGAAGCCCGCCAGAAAATCTGGGCACTGCGGCGCAGTCCGGCCTTCAGGGAAACCGCAAACGAGATCCAGAGCAAACACGGCAGCCGCAAAAGCGGCATCCCCATGACCGGGCGCAAACGCCGTAAAAAGGAAAACCCGGACCAGTTGACCCTGCTTCCCAGCGAGGAGCCGCTGGGATGAAGCATCGAAAGAAAGCGGATCTGCCCAGCAAGCTCTGCCTGGTCTGCGAACGGCCTTTCACCTGGCGCAGGAAATGGGCGAAAGACTGGGACCAGGTCCGCTACTGCTCCGAACGCTGCCGGCGGGATGCCAAGACGAGCGGCTTTAGCCGCCTGAGCACCGCTTCTCGGCAAGAACCAGCCTGATCGGACCTTTGGCCATCGCCGGATCGACCTCGCGGCCGCCTTGCAGAACAGAGACTTCGCCACGCCTTCGTAGGTCGCAGGCAACGGCCCGCACCGAAGGCATCAGTTCGCGCCATTCCTCCGCGTCGCCTGTCAGCGCCCGCGCCACCTCCGAAGGACAGATCGATTTCGCCGGCCCGCGGGCCGCGCAGAGCCGCAACAAAGCCTCGGCGATTTCCGCTTCTCGAGGCGACAGGGTCACGCCGCGCTCTCGTTCGAGGCCTTAACGTCATTGTAGCCTGCCAGGGCTGCCGCCCGCGCCTGGGCATGATCGACAATCGGTTTGGGGTAATCCCGGCCGAGCTTAATCCCTGCGGCGGCCAGCTCGATTTCGGTCAGCTCGAAGGGCGCGTGGATGGCTTTGTTGTCGAGCTTGGACAGTTCAGGACAGAATTGCCTGACATAAATTCCGTCGGGGTCGAACTTGCTGCCCTGGGTCATGGGATTGAAGATCCGGAAATAGGGGGCAGCGTCGGCACCGCTGCCCGCGACCCACTGCCAGCTCGCCGAATTGTTGGCCAGATCCGCGTCCAGCAGGGTGTCCCGGAACCAGGCTTCGCCGTGCTTCCAGTGCAGACGCAGGTGCTTGATCAGGAAGCTGGCGACCACCATGCGTACCCGGTTGTGCATGTAACCGGTCTGCCAGAGTTCGCGCATGCCCGCATCGACAATGGGATAGCCGGTCATGCCGCGCTGCCAGGCCTTAAGGTCCGCCGCACTCTCGCGCCAGGGGTAGTTGTCGAAGGCCGGACGCCAGTTCTTTTCGGGCAGGGTCGGGAAGTGATAGAGCAGATGGTAGGAGAATTCGCGCCAGCCGACCTCGCTCAGGAACTTCCCGGCGTCCTTGCTGACCTCCGGGCGGTCTTCCTCGAAAAAGCGCGTCCGCGCCCAGATCTGGCGCGGGGAAATCTCTCCGAAGTGCAGGTGCGGCGAGAGGCGGGAAACATTCGGCAGGTCTGGCCGGTTGCGAAGCGTGCCATAGCCCTTCAGGCCCTCCTCCAGAAATTCCTCCAGGCGGTCTCGCGCGCCCTCCTCGCCCGGCTGCCAGAGATCCTCCCAGCCTTCCGCCCAGTTCGGTGATGTCGGCAGCAGATCGAAACCCTCAAGGCTCTCACCAAGGCCGCAGTTGGCGAGCTTTATCTCTGTGGGCCGCGGCAAGGGCGCTCCGATCTCCCGGGTCAGTGCGGCCCGCCAGAAGGGCGAATAGACCTTGAACGGTCCGCCGGTCTTGGTTTCGAGCTCCCAGGGCTCATGCAGCAACGCCGCCTTGAAGCTTTTCGCCTCGATGCCCCGCTCGCCGAGTTTCGCCTTGATCCCCGTGTCCCGCTCGATCGCGTGCGGTTCGTAGCAGCGATTCCAGTAGACCGCCGTCGCGCCGGTCGCCTCAATGATGCGCGCGAGCTGCTCCGCCGGATCGCCGCACAGGAGAACGAGCCCTCCCAGATCATCGCCAAGCGCCTTGAGGCTGTGATGCAGCCACCAGCGCCCCGCGCCGCCAAGGGCCGGAGAAGCCCCCAGCGCCTCCGCCTCGTCCAGGATGAAGACCGGGACGACGTCGCCCTGCTGCGCGGCCTGCGCCAGCGCGGGATTGTCCGCAAGCCGCAGATCCTGCCTAAACCAGACGATGGAGGTCATAGCTTATCCAACTTTCTTCTCAAGACTTCATACCAGCTTTTCCAGGAAGCGCTCCGCCGAGTCCAGGTAGTCGGCGCGCTTTTCGTCGCTCATGCGGTCCCAGGTCCGGTAGACCTGCCCCAGGCGCGCATTGCCGCGCAGCTTATCCCCATTGCGCTCTAAAAAGTGCCAGTAGAGCGGATTGAAGGGACAGGCCGCCTCGCCGGTCTTCTGCTGCACCTTGTAGCGGCAGTTGTGACAATAGTCTGACATTTTGTTTATGTAATTGCCGCTCGCCGCATAGGGTTTCGACCCCAGCAGGCCGCCGTCGGCAAACTGACTCATGCCCAGGGTGTTGGGCAGCTCGACCCACTCATAGGCGTCCGCGTAGACCATCAGATACCACTCATGAACTTCCTTCGGATCGACTCCGGCCAGCATGGCGAAGTTACCGGTCACCATCAGACGCTGAATGTGATGGGCGTAGGCCTCTTCCTTAGTTTGCAGAATGGCAGCCCGCAGACAGGCCATGTCGGTTTCGGCGGTCCAGTAAAAGTCCGGTAAGGCTCTCTTCGCATTGAAAAAATTCTCCCCCACGTAATTCGGCATCTTGAGCCAGTAGATGCCCCGCACGAATTCGCGCCAGCCGATGATCTGGCGGATAAAGCCCTCCACGGCATTCAGCGGCGCGCGCCCGGCATGGTGTTCCGTCTCGACCCGCCGGCAGACCGCCAGGGGATCCAGCAGCCCGGCGTTGATATAGAGCGACAGGATGGAGTGATAGAGAAAGCGCTGATCGCTCAGCATGGCATCCTGAAAATCACCGAACTTCGGCAGGGCCTGCTCGATAAAGACCTCCAGCGCCTCTTCCGCCTGCGCCGCCGTCACGCCAAACCAGAAGGGCTCAAGCTCGCCGAAATGCTCACCAAAGCGCTCGGAAACGAGCTTTAGAACCTCCTTGGTGATTTGATCCGGTTTAAAACCAGCGGGTTGCGGCATGAAGAGATCGCTCTTCGCCGGCTTACGGTTCTCGGCATCGAAGTTCCACTTGCCGCCCGCGGGCTGATCGCCCTCCATCAGCAGGCCGGTTTTGCGGCGCATTTCCCGGTAAAAGAACTCCATGCGCAGCTGCTTGCGGCCCTTGGCCCAGTCGGCGAAATCATCGTGAGACGCGATAAAGCGGGTATCGGGCAGGACCTCGACCGGCAGTCCGAGCGCGTCAGACCAGCTCTCCATCTCCTCCCGCAGCCGCCATTCACCGGGCTCGGTGACCATAACAGCCGCCACATCATGCTGCCTGGCTGCCCGCGCGATCTCTCCCCCGAGCGAGCCGCTGCTCTGCGCGTCATCGAGCTTCCGATAATCGACGCTCCAGCCATCGGACCGAAGACGTTCGGCGAAATGGCGCATGGCGGAGAAAAGAAAGGCGATCTTCTTCTTATGGTGCCGGACGTAGGTCGCTTCCTCGGCAACCTCAGCCATGACCACGACGTCACGCTCTCGATCCGCCGCCTGCAACGACGTGATTTCCGATGTCAGTTGATCACCAAGAATCAGGACAAGACGAGGTTTGGGCATGGAGAGTTGGACGATCAAGAAGGGGAAGATGAATCTCTAGAGTAGTACGGGCGCGAGTCACCACCAGATCACCTGTCGAGGCCACCGCTTTGGACTTCTGCTCGACACCTCCGAAGGTGGAGAGATGCGCATACACACGACCATGTATATAGCATCCCGATACAAAACCGGTTTTAAAACACGAAATCACTACATTTAGGCCCAAAATACGAGTTTTTTGCAAAAATATTGACGGCAAACAACAGCCTGAATTCAGGAATTTACGGCCGTTTTTCTGAGAAATCCCACACGCCAGCCAATCTTGACGATCTCTGGAAAGATCGCAAAACCACAAGCTTAAGCTCCCAGCATTCGACATTCACTCTACCATATTGTTTTTAATAATATTATTGACACATCTAAAACATGACGTTTGACAAGCCGCCGAAAAAAGCGCAGAAATAAAAAAAACAAAACCGGTTTTGTAAACGACAATCCAAAGCATTAGGGATGGAAAACAAGTGGCCCCGAAGAAGGGAAAACTGACTCTCAAGGAATTTTCCGAGACTCTCGGGCTGTCCAAATCGACGGTCTCGCGGGCGCTTGGCGGCTACAGCGATGTCAGCCCGAAAACCCGTGCGAAAATCGAAGCGGCGGCTCAGGATCTCGGCTACGTGCCGGACCCTTTGGCGCGCGGCCTGAAACGCGGTCGGGTCGAGTCCGTCGGGATCGTCATCGTGCGCGGCACCCCGGCGCTCTACGATCCTTTCCTCTCGGAGTTCCTCGATGGCGTGTCGCGCAGCCTGAACGCCCGTGGCCGGGACCTGCTGGTCTCGACAGCGGGCTCGACCCAGGAAGCGGTCGAGGTTTACCGGCGTTTGATCGAGGCGCGAAAGGTTGACGGCTTTATCCTGAGCCGGACCGAAACCCACGACCCGCGCATCAAATTCCTACGCAGCGCCGCTGTGCCCTTCGTCTCCCACGGCCGCAGCGACTCGGCGGACGACTATGCCTGGTTCGACATCGATAACGAAGCGGCCTTCGTCGAGGCCGTCAGCCTGGCCGCACAACAGGGCCACCGGAATATCGCCCACATTGCTGCGCCGCCTCACATGAATTTCGCCCGCCTGCGCCTCAAGGGCTTCCTGCGCGGCATCGCGGCATCGGGGATCGCCTCGAAGGACGCGCCGGTTCACACCGCGCCCAACCTGGATATTGAAAGCGGCGAAGAAATCGCCCGGCGCCTTTTGCTATTACCGGACCCGCCGACCGCCATTGTCTGCGCCGTCGACCTCTTGGCGATCGGCGCCTATACGGCCGTCAAGTCTCTGGGTCTGACCGTCGGCCGGGACGTTAGCATATTCGGATACGACGGCCTGCCTTTCGGCGCCTATCTGGAACCGCAGCTGACGACCTTCGATCAATCCGGCGGCGATCACGGCGCGCAAGTGGCCGACATGCTGCTGGATGTGATCGAAGGGAAGGATCCTGCAACGCTTCAAGTCATCCGTCAGGCAAAGCTCCTGAAACGAGCCTCGGATGGCCCGCCCGCTCAAAGCACTGAAGAACTGGCGCGCAAGATCGCCTGCGGCGATGCCGCGTGACGCCCGAATAAATTAAGAAGACGAAAAAACAACCGCTGAACGAGGGAGGAAAGAAAATGAAAGATTTCAAATCCATTCGACCCCTGGCCTTAAAAAAATCCGCCCGCCTGATCGCGACCGCCGCGATCGCGCTGAGCGTCGGGGGCCACAGCCTGGCCGCGGATACTCTGCGCTTCTGGACCACCGAAGAACAGCCTGAGCGCCTGGCACGACAGGAGCAGATCGCCGCCGACTTCAAGGCGAAAACCGGTATCGAGGTGCAGGTGATTCCAGTCACCGAGAAAGATCTGGGCACGCGCGCCACGGCGGCCTTCGCGGCCGGTGACCTGCCTGATGTGATCTATCACACCCTGCAGTATGTTCTGCCCTGGACCGAGGCGGGTATTCTGGACGGCGACGCCGCTTCCGATGTGGTCGAGGACCTGGGCGCAGATACCTTTGCGCCGGGCGCTCTGCAGATGGCCGCGGTCGATGACGGTTATGCCGCCGTTCCCGTCGACGGCTGGACCCAGATGATCGTCTATCGCAAGGACCTTTTCGACGCAAAAGGCCTGGCCGCGCCCGACAGCTACGCGGATATCACCAAAGCCGTCGAAGCTCTGCACAATCCGCCGGAGATGTTCGGCTTTGTTGCCGCGACCAAGGTCGACGAGAATTTCATGAGCCAGGTGCTGGAGCACGTCTTTCTGGCCAACGGCGTTTCCCCCGTCGGCGAGAAGGGCTTTGCACCCTTGGATGAGGCAGCGACCACGGAAGTTCTCGACTTCTACAAGACCATCGTGAAAGCTTCGCCACCGGGCGAGCTTTACTGGAAACAGTCCCGTGAGATCTACTTTGCCGGCAAGGCGGCCATGATCATCTGGTCTCCCTTTATCCTCGATGAGCTGGCAGGTCTGCGCGACAGCGCCCCACCGACCATCAATGACGACCCGACGTCTCGCGAACTGGCCTCCAAGACCGCGGTCGTGACCACCTTTGCCGGTCCCTCAAATCCGGAGGGCGCGGCCTGGGCGGACATCCGCTATCTGGGCATCACCGCGGATGCGGACACGGACCCCGCCATCGAGTTCGTCAAGTTCTCCATGGACGAAGGCTACACCGGTACACTCTCGCTGGCCCCTGAAGGCAAGTTCCCGATCCGCCAGGGCGACGCCAGCGACGAGACGAAATTCGTCGAGGCCTGGTCCAAGCTGCCGGTCGGAGTCGACCGCAAAGCCCCCTTGAGCGAAATCTATCCGGCTGAGGTTATCCAGACCATTGTCGCCGGACTGGAAACCGCCAATCGCTGGGGCGTGGCCGACAAACAGCTCTCCCTGGCCTCCAAGATGATCAATTCACAGGTCATCAATCGGGCGGTCCGCGAGTACATCGAGGGCGAGCGGGATGCCGCCGCGACGGTCGCCAAGATGAACGAAGAACTGGCCCGGATCGAATAACCGCCGGATCGAATAACCCAGGCGGGCAACTCGATGGGTGGCCCGGCGCGTCCGGGCCACCCACTTCTTCCCGCGGACACCACGGCAGCCGCTCGCGTTAACGAGCCACACGCAATTTCCGTCCCTACGCGTCTTTTCTTTTCGAAGAGGAGCAGTGTGTCATGAGCAGCATTGAACCGACCTCCGGACCGCCTAAGGGCATAGGGCCGATGCAAAGGCGCGAAGCGCGCCTTGCCTATGGCATGCTGGCACCGACCTTCCTCATCATTGCGAGCATCGTCCTTATTCCACTGCTGGCGAACTTCTGGATCAGCTTTAAGCCTGTCCAGCTGGCCGACTTGCGCCCGCCGACGCCTGTGGCAAACGAGCGCGTCCGGGGAGATGCGACTGCGGTTGGCGATCAGATCCGGATCGAATACCGCCTGCGCAATTCCTCGCGCGAACGCGGCATCGCCGATGTTGTCATGACGGACAGTTGGCCCACCGGCCTGACCCCTGTCGATCTCGACGCCCGCTGCGCCATCGAAAATCAGAACCTGCGCTGCGCCCTGGGCGACCTGGAGGGCGGCTACCGGGAACGCCTGAGGATCGAAGTCACGGTCGAGCAGGCTTTTCTCGATTCCGCGCTCAACCCCAGAGACAGCAAACCGGTCTTGACCGGCGAGTCCGAAAATATCCTCACCAACGCCGAACTGACCCTGGATAACTTCCGGAAGGTCTTCGCGGGTTCCGAGTTCTGGAGCGTTCTGAAAGTCACCATCTACTACACGGTCTTCGGCACCGCCGGCGCACTGGTGCTGGGGCTCTTTGCCGCCCTGCTGATGAACCAGGCCTTTCGAGGCCGGGCCATTCTGCGCGGACTTTTCCTCTTCCCTTACGTGGCACCGGTGATTGCCGTCGCCTTCACCTGGGTCGTCCTGCTCGATCCCTTCTCCGGCGCTCTGAATGCGATCCTGCAGCAGACGGGCGCGGCAGGCGGTCCGATCAACTTCTTCGGCCAGCGCGAAGCAAGTTTCACGCTGCTTGGCCTCGAGTTCACCTTCCCGCTCGCCCTGACCACTGTGATCGCCTTCGAGGCCTGGCGCTACTTCCCGCTCTCGTTCCTCTTCATCCTCGCGCGCATGCAGTCGATCAGCGGCGACATGTACGAGGCCGCCGAGATGGACGGCGCGTCGCCCCTGCAGCAGTTCTGGTACCTCTCTCTGCCGCAACTCGCGGGCATCCTGTCGGTTCTCTTCCTGCTGCGCTTCATCTGGACCTTCAACAAATTCGACGACATCTTCCTGCTGACCGGCGGCGGCGCGGGCACCCGGACCCTGACCGTCGATGTCTATGAGCAGGGCTTCGCGCTGGCCAACCTCGGCGCCGGCGCGGCGGTCGCGGTCGTGGTCTTCGTGGTTCTCTTCACCTTCTCGATCATTTATTTCCGCTTTTCGCCAAAGGACGAGGGATGATGGCTGTTCTTCGCAACGGACTGCTGCTCGCGGTTTTCTCCGGCGCGCTCTGGGGCGTCCTCGCCATGATCGTGCTCGGCATCACCTTTGCCCTGGTTTCGGGTGCACCGGCCCAACCCTCCGTCAATGCGGCCGCCCTGGCGGGTCTGCTGGGCGCGCTGGTGCTGATGTTGCGGGAACCGGCGCAACGAACCATGGCCCTACGCTTTATCTCAGCGGCCACGGTGCTCGTCGTTCTCTTTGCCGCGAGCTTTGCCCAGCCCTTTGGTCTTGCTCTGGACGTCGCGCCCTTCTGGCAGATTCTGGCGATCCTGCTGATCGTCGGCAGCGTCTCTTTCACCAACTGGGCCTGCCTGCACGATGCGGCCCGAGGCGCGCTGCGGCGCTATGACTTCGAAAAGATCTTGATTCGGGTCTTCAAGGGCTTCGGTTTTGTCTTTTTCACGGTCATCGTCGCCCTGCCCTTCTACGTGCTGGTCATGACCAGCCTGAAGAGCCAACAGTCTCTGCTGGCCAATCCGCTCGACTTTTCGATCGACTTCTCGGGCGGTCTCGGCGGTCTCTTCCGCTCCTACGGAGAGCTCTTTACCCAGTTCAACTTCGGACGTTACCTGCTGATTTCCTCCATTGTATCCGTGGCAACGGTGATCCTGACACTCCTGTTTAGCGTCCCCGGTGCTTATGCAGTCTCCCGCCTGCGCTTTCCGGGCCGCGCCGTGCTGTCGCGTTCGATCTTGCTGATCTACATGGTGCCCGCCATCGTGCTGGTGATCCCGCTCTACGCAGTCTTTTCACAGCTTGGTCTGCGCAACACCGTCGCCGGTCTACTGATCATCTATCCGGCCACCACGATCCCGGTGGCGCTCTACATGCTGCAGGGTTATTTCCAGGGTCTGCCCGCCGAGCTGGAGGAAGCCGGTTTGATGGATGGCCTGTCGCGGCTTGGTGTGATCATAAAAATCACCCTGCCCTTGTCGCTGCCCGCAATGGCCTCGGTCTCGCTCTACGTCTTCATGATCGCCTGGAACGAGTTCCTCTTCGCTTTCATGTTTCTCGACGACCCGGACATCTTCACGCTGTCACGCGGCGTCGTCTCCCTCAATTCCTCGGAAGTGCCACGCCAGCACCTGATGGCAGGCGCGGTCATCGCGACCCTGCCGGTGCTGGGCATCTTTCTCTGGTTCGAACGCTATATGGTCCAAGGCCTGACAGCAGGAAGTGTCAAAGGATGAACATGATGATAAACCCCGAGCGTGCTGCGGAACTGGATGCGCAGGCCACGCAGATCATGCATGACAATGATAGAGGCGGCTTCACGGTCCCGACCGCGCGGCTCTATCCCTATCAGTGGAACTGGGATTCCGCCTTCGCCGCGCGCGGCTTTGCACAGATCGACAAAGACCGTGCCTGGAGAGAACTGGAAACCCTGCTGGAAGCCCAGTGGCCCAACGGTATGGTACCGCATATTATCTTCCGGCGGGACGATCCCGACTATTTTCCCGGCCCGCGGATCTGGCAGTCGCGCACAACGCCGCCTAGTTCCGGCTATTCCCAGCCGCCGGTCGCCGCCACGGTCACCAGAGACCTCTTTGAGGCCGGACCCGATGAGACCGCGAGACCACGCGCCCGCGCGCTCTTTCCCAAGCTGCTGGCCTGGCACCGCTGGTTCCATGAACAGCGTGATCCGGACGGACTGGGCGTTATCGCCATCGCGCACCCCTGGGAATCAGGCCGCGATAATTCGCCCGATTGGGACGAGGCCATGTCGCGGGTCGACACCAGCAAGGTCGAGCCCTACGAACGCCGCGACACAGATCAGATCCACGCCGAGATGCGGCCGACCAAGGCTGACTACGACCGTTACATCGCCGTGATCCAGTTCGGGCGCGATTGTGGCTGGGATTCCATGGAGATCGCCAGAAACGGCCCCTTCTTTGTTGCAGACCCGGGATTGACCTTCGTCCTGCTGCGCGCCGACCGGGATCTTCTGGCCTTGGCGGATGCCCTTGGAGAAAACGGCGCCGTCAGTGAAATCGAAGGCTGGATCGCGCGTGCGGAGGCCGGCGCTGGATCACTCTGGAGCCCCCAGGCCGGTGCCTACTGCGCGCGGGATCTGCGCAACGGCGCAGCATCGGACGGTGTCTCGAGTGTGTCCTTCCTCAGCCTCTACGCCGGCTTGGTGGCACCCGCGCAGGAGACGGCCAACATCGCCAGCCTGACGCGGGTCCTGGCGGCCTGCCGCTTTGCAGTGCCCAGTTTCGATCCGGAGCATCCGAAGTTCGACTCGCTGCGCTACTGGCGCGGTCCGGCCTGGTGCGTGGTCAACGAGCTGATTGGCCGGGGTCTGGCCGAACGCGGTTATAGCGATCTCGCTGCACGAGTCCGTCACGACACCGGGGCGCTGATCGAACAGGCCGGGTTCTACGAGTATTTTTGCCCGCTCACCGGGCGCGGCGCTGGTGGCGGCGACTTCACCTGGACGGCCGCAACCTGGCTGGCCTGGGCCTCACCGAAACACTTCGCGGTAAACGCATAACGCAAGGGGTAGATCATGGGTGCGATCCAACTGGAAAAAGTCGAAAAGTGGTTCGGTGATCTGCAGGTGATCAAGGGCGTCGACCTGACGATCGACGATGGTGAGTTCGTCATCTTCGTCGGCCCCTCCGGCTGCGGCAAATCCACGCTTCTGCGCCTCGTCTCGGGCCTGGAGGAAACCAGCCGGGGCGCGATCAGGATCAATGACCGGGACGTCACCGGCGAACCGCCCTCGGGGCGCGGCCTTGCCATGGTGTTCCAGTCCTACGCGCTCTATCCCCATATGAGCGTGCGCGACAACATGGGCTTCGGCCTGAAGACCGCAGGTGCGCCCAAAGCGGAAATCGCCGAAAAGGTCGAGGCTGCGTCAAAGGTGTTAAAGCTCGACGACTATCTCGACCGGCGGCCCAAGGCGCTTTCAGGCGGCCAGCGCCAACGGGTCGCCATCGGCCGTTCCATCGTGCGCGAGCCCAGCGCCTTCCTCTTCGACGAACCTTTGTCGAACCTCGATGCAGCTTTGCGGGTGGATATGCGCTTTGAGATCGCCAAGCTGCACCAGACCCTGAAAGCCACCATGATTTACGTGACCCATGATCAGGTCGAAGCCATGACCCTGGCGGACAAGATTGTGGTGCTGCAGGCTGGAAAGATCGAACAGGTGGGTTCGCCCCGCGCGCTCTACGAGCGGCCCGACAACCTCTTCGTCGCGCAGTTTATCGGCAGCCCGAAGATGAACGTCATGAGCTGCGCGGCGCAGGACGAGCGCTTCAGCCTGCCGGGCCACGGCGAGGGTCTCTTTCCCCACGCGGCGAGCGGCCGCGCGCCCACACACCTGGGCATCCGGCCTGAACACATCGAGGTGGTCGCGCCCGGCGAAGGACATTGCAGCGGCGAAGTCGAGGTGACGGAATACCTCGGCGCCGACGTAATGCTCTACGTCAACTGCGGTGAATTGGGTGTCCTGACCGTCCGCCACGTGGGCGACATCGATGTGCGTCCCGGTCAGAACCTGGACCTGCGCTTCGAGGAGAGCCGGCTACACTTTTTTGGGGACGACGAACAGACCATTCGGGCTTGAACTCTCCCGTCAGGCCTCCAAAAGCCCACGCTTTGCCAGATTCCGCATCAGGGCCCCGGTGCCGAAACGCCAGGGCGGGAGTCGGTCCGAGAGATTGACGTGGTTGATCAAGGCGCCCAGGCGAGGCGTTGAGATCGTGACCCGGTCGCCTATTTTATGGGTGAAACCCTGGCCGGGATTATCCCGGTCATCGGTCGGCGCGAACATGGTGCCCAGGAACAGGAAAAAGCCGTCGGGGTACTGATGGTGCGCCCCGATGGTCTGGCTGACGATATCCGCCGGATTGCGGCTGATCTTGCTCATGGAGCTGACCGCTTCGAGGCGGTAGTTGTCGGCGCCTTCGATGGTCATGGAGAGATCCAGGGCGCAGACATCCTCCAGCGTAAAGCCGCCATCGAAAAGGCGCAGGAACGGCCCGATCGAGCAGGAGGCGTTGTTGTCCTTCGCCTTGCCCAGCAGCAAAGCCGAGCGGCCTTCGAAATCGCGCAGATTGACATCGTTGCCAAGCGTGGCGCCGACAATCTCGCCCCGGCTGTTGACCGCCAGAACCACTTCCGGCTCCGGATTGTTCCAGGTCGACTTGGGATGCAGACCGATCTGCGCGCCGAAACCCATGGAGGACATGGGCTGCCCCTTGGTGAAGACTTCGACGTCCGGCCCGATGCCGACCTCCAGGTATTGCGACCAGGCACCTTTTTCCAGCAGGACCTCCTTGATACGGGCGGCCCCGTCTGACCCCGGTTCGATCTTGGAAAGGTCATCGCCGATGATCGCGGTCATATCCGCGCGAATGGCCTCGGCCTTGCTGGCATCGCCACGTGCCTGCTCCTCGATCACCCGCTCCAGCATGGAGGCGACGAAGGTCACGCCCGCCGCCTTGACCGCCTGCAGATCGCAAGGCGCCAGCAGATGCAGGCGATCTTCAGCCACCGTCTCTTCCTGACTGCCTTTGAGCGCGTCGTCCAGGGAGGCAATTGCGCGCAGTTCCCTGGCTGCCTCGATTCTGCCCCCAAGATCCTCCAGCTCGAGCAGATCGCGCATGGTCGGGGCAACCGGACTGAGGTCGAAGAGTTCGCCCTCCCGCAAAAGACAGAGCGTCGGTCCTGCCAGCGCAGGCTCCCAGACCCGCCCGACCAGCAGCGCGCCGGCGCTGTCTTCAGGCAGAAGGATGGAGGTATCAATCGCTTGCATCATATCGCTTCGCTTTCCTTCAGACGCCGGTTACCCGGCATAAAGCACATCGGGCAGCCCGCGGTTTTTCAGTCCACCGGCCGCCAGGTCGCAAACAAAGAGGCTGCCTGCATGAGGTTGCGCGGCGCGCTGCTCTTCATTCAAACCCTGTTGCGCCGAAGTGACAAAGAGTTTGCTAAGGTCGGGTCCGCCAAAACTACAGCAGGTGATGTTGCTGACCGGCAGCGTCACCCGCGCCACGATCGCGCCATCGGGATTATAGCAGGTCACCTGGTATCCGCCCCACTCCGCATTCCAGAGATGATCCTGCGCATCAACGGTCGATCCGTCCGGGCGCCCGCCCTTTTCCGGTAGAGCCGCGAAGAGAACCCGCTCTCCCAGTCGTCCTTTATCGGGGTCATAGTCGAAGCGATAGATAAAGCGGTCGGAGGTATCGGCAAAATACATCTTCCGGCCGTCTCTGCTAAAGGCGAGAGAATTGCTGCAGCCGACGTCTGAGATCAGAGGTGAGACATCACCCTCCGCGCTGTAGGAAATGACGGAGGAAAGCGGGCGGAGGCTTTCCTCATCAAGCCCTCCGACAATGAAACGTCCCTGCCGGTCGCAAACACCGTCATTCATGCGGGTCGAGGGCAGCTCCGGCTCAAATTCGGTCAGCCGCCGGGTCTCGCCGGACTCCGGATCAAAATCGTGCAGGCCGCCCTCGAGTGCCACAAGCAGCGTGCCGTTGGCCTTGAAAGCAAAAGAGCCGATACGTTCAGGCAGCGTCCATGTCCGGGTTGCCTGGTTTTCCGGATCGAGCGACCAGAGCTCGGCGCGTTCGATATCCACCCAGAAAAGCTTCTGAAGCGCAGCATTCCAGCGCACGCCTTCGCCGAGAAAGTTCCGGCAATCCAGCAACAGCTCCGCTTGTAAATGTTTCTCGGTCACAATCCTTGAGACACTCTCTGTTTCCCGCCTGTAAGATCCACTGAGCAATGGCGTCGGCACTTCGGCTGAACGGCCCAAAGCTGAAGGTGCGGGCCGACGGACGCGAGACGTGACTTTGCCGCCGCCATGGCTTATCTCTATTAGTAATACTTTTTACGACAACGAACCGACCCTGTCGATAGCCACTTCCGATGGTGCGGCCGGGCCGCGATCAGCAGGAAGTCAGGCTCATGGCGAAAACGCCCCAGAACGATGCCCCCAAATCCTCCGGAAACGGCGCGGACCGCAAGCCGCTGCGCAGCGAGAAGTGGTTCAACATCTCCGGCGATCCGGGGATGACGGCGCTCTATCTGGAGCGCTACTTCAACTTCGGCCTGACGCCTGAGGAACTGCAGTCCGGGCGGCCGATCATCGGTATCGCCCAGACCGGCAGCGACCTCTCGCCCTGTAACCGCATTCATGTACAGCTGGAAGACCGCCTGCGCGACGGAATCCGCGACGCCGGTGGCGTGCCTCTGGTCTTCCCGGTGCATCCGATCCAGGAGACCGGCCGCCGGCCGACCGCTTCCCTGGACCGCAACCTCGCCTATCTGGGCGCGGTCGAAGTCATGCACGGCTACCCCCTGGACGGCGTCATACTTACGACCGGCTGCGATAAGACCACGCCTGCGCTGCTGATGGCAGCCGCCACGGCGAACCTGCCTTCGATCGTGCTCTCCGGCGGACCGATGCTCGACAGTTTCCGGGACGGCAAACCGGGTTTCGGCTCCGGCGCCATCGCCTGGGAATGCCGTCAGCGCTTTTCGGCAGGTGATATCACCGGCGAGGAGTTCATCAAGTTCGTCGGCGACGCCGCGCCGAGCCTGGGCCACTGCAACACCATGGGCACAGCTTCGACCATGAACTCCCTGGCCGAGGCCCTGGGCATGAGCCTGCCGGGCTGCGCCTCCATCCCCGCGCCTTACCGCGACCGGGCACAGATGGCTTACCGCACCGGGCGGCGCATCGTAGATATGGTCCACGAAGACCTGACGCCCGATAAGATCATGACCCGGGAGGCCTTCGAGAACGCCATTGCGATCAATACCCTGATCGGCGGCTCCACGAACGCCCCGATCCATCTGGTCGCCATCGCGCGCCATATGGGTGTCGAGTTGAACGTGCAGGATTGGGAGAAGGTCGGTTTCGACCTGCCCCTTCTGGTCAATTGCCAGCCCGCCGGGGAACACCTGGCCGAGAGCTACCACCGCGCCGGCGGCGTGCCGGCCGTCTTCGCGCGCCTGAAGGAACTGGGCAGGCTGCACGGCGACGCCCTTTCGGTCAGCGGCCAGAGCATGGCCGAGGCCTACGCGGACGCCAAGGTTTACAACGACGATGTCATTCGGCCTTTGAACAATCCTCTGAAACAGCAAGCCGGGTTCCGCGTTCTTACGGGTAACCTCTTCGATTCCGGGATCATGAAGACCAGCGTGATCAGCCCCGACTTCCGGGAGCGCTTCCTGTCCGACCCTGAGGATCCGGATGCCTTTGAATCCCGTGTCGTCGTCTTCGAGGGTCCGGAGGACTATCACGACCGCATCAACGATCCGGAGCTTAAAATCGACGAGCGCAGCACTTTGCTGATCCGGGGCGCTGGACCGATCGGTTATCCGGGCGCTGCCGAGGTGGTCAACATGCAGCCGCCGGACAACCTGATTAAAGCGGGCATCAGCGCTTTGCCGACCATCGGCGACGGACGCCAGTCCGGCACTTCGGGCAGCCCCTCGATCCTGAATGTCTCACCGGAGTCCGCGCTGGGCGGCGGTATGGCGATTGTGCAAACCGGCGACATCCTGCGTGTCGACCTGCGCAAGGGACGGGTCGACATGCTGATCTCCGACGAGGAGATTGCCAGCCGCAAGGCTGCGTGGCAGCAATCCATCCCGCCGCATCAGACCGGCTGGCAGGAGATCTATCGCTCGATGGTCGGCTCTCTCTCGACCGGTATGTGCCTGGAGCCCGCGACCAAATACCACCGGGTCACGGAGGTGACGCCCCGCAACAACCACTAATGGAAAGCAACCACTGACGGGGAAGTAGCCGCTAAGGGACAACGATCACTGACCGGGACGGAACTGGTTCAGGTGCCAGCTTGAGGCAGACGCACGTTGCAGCGGTTCGGATGCAATGCCATCGTTCCCATCTGAATGGATTGGACGCGAACCATGGCAACACAAGATCCCCTGCTGCAAAGCTACCAGCTCAAACACCTGACCCTGCGCAACCGCATCATGTCGACGGCCCACGAACCGGCCTACTCCGAGGACGGCATGCCGAAGGAGCGCTATCGGCTTTATCATCAGGAAAAGGCCAAGGGCGGCATGGCCATGACCATGATCGGCGGCTCTTCCATCGTCTCGCCCGACAGTCCGGAAGCCTTCGGTAATCTGCATGTCTACAAAGACGAGATCGTACCCTGGTTCCGGGAACTGAGCGACGCCTGTCATGAAGAAGATACGGCCGTCATGTGCCAGATCACGCACCTGGGCCGCCGCACCTCCTGGAGTCAGGACGACTGGCTGCCGGTTCTGGCGCCTTCACCGGTGCGCGAACCGGCCCACCGCGCCTTTCCAAAGGAAGCCGAGGATTGGGATCTCACACGGATCACACGGGATTATGCCGCAGCGGCAGCCCGCTGCAAGGCAGGCGGTCTGGACGGGGTGGAGATCGAAGCTTACGGCCACTTCATGGACGCTTTCTGGTCCCCGGCAACGAACCATCGCGACGACAGCTACGGCGGTTCCCTGGAAAATCGTCTGCGGTTCACCTTTGCGGTCATCGACGCCATCCGCAAGGAAGTCGGCGCGGCCTACATCCTCGGCCTGCGTCTGGTGGTCGATGAAGACTGGGATAAGGGCCTGAGCAGGGAAGAAGGCCTGGAGATCGCGCAGCGCCTGGTCGCGAGCGGCCAGATCGATTTCCTGAACGTGATTCGCGGCCATATCGATTCGGACGAGGCTCTATCGCACGTGATTCCCAATATGGGCACCCGATCTTCACCCCATCTGGATTTCACCGGCGAAGTTCGGGCGGCAACCAAGTTCCCGGTCTTCCACGCGGCGCGCATCAATGACGTTGCCACCGCCCGCCATGCGGTAGCAGAGGGTAAGCTCGACATGGTCGGCATGACCCGTGCTCATCTGGCTGACCCGCATATCACCCGCAAAATCATGGAAGGCCGCGAGGAAGAGATCCGGCCCTGCGTCGGCGCGGGCTATTGTATCGACCGCATCTACGAAGGCCGCTCCGCCTATTGCATCCACAATCCGGCGACCGGGCGGGAAGCAACCATCCCCCAGGAAGTCCCGCGCGGTCCCGGCCCGGCAAAGAAAGTGATCGTCGTCGGCAGCGGCCCCGCTGGACTGGAAGCCGCGCGGGTCTCGGCGGCGCGCGGGCACGAGGTTGTGCTGTTCGAAGCCGCAAGCGAGCCCGGCGGACAGGTCCGTCTCGCGGCCCAATTGCAGCGCCGCAGGGAGATCATTGGGATTGTCGAGTGGCGTGTGGAACGCTGCGCCGAGCTGGGCGTGACCCTCCGGACCAACAGCTACGCCGAAGCCGCGGACGTACTGGCGGAGTCACCCGATATCGTGATCATCGCTACGGGTGGCCTGCCCAACACCGGCTTTCTGGAGGCGGGCGAGGATCTGGTCGTGACCGCCTGGGACGTACTGGCCGGGGACAGCAAGGCCGCGCAGAAGATCCTTCTCTTCGACGACAACGGCGCGCACCCCGGCATGATGGCAGCCGAGAGCCTGGCCCGCGCCGGAGCCACGCTTGAATACGTCACACCCGAACGCAGCATCGCGCCGGAGATCGGCGGCACCAATTCGCCGGTTTACCTCAAAGCCTTCTCGGAATGCGGCGTGAAGGTCACGCTGACCGAGCGCTTGACCAGCGTAAGACGCGACGGGAACCGCCTCGCCGCAGTGTTGTACAACGAGTACAGCAAAATCTCGCGGGAACGACTGGTCGATCAGGTCGTCGTAGAACACGGCACCCTGCCGCTCGATGAACTCTACTTCGAACTCAAAGAGGGCTCGGTCAACCGGGGCGCGATCGACCACGATGCTCTGATCACCATGCGGCCGCAGGCAGTCTCACCCAATCCGAACGGCGCTTACCAGCTTTTCCGGGTCGGCGATGCGGTCTCCAGCCGCAACATTCATGCTGCGATCTATGACTCCTTGCGGCTTTGTCTGACGTTTTAAGGCTGTCCCGCAACAAAAGCCGCCCTTGCTCCAGCTTGCGGAATCACGCAAGATAGCGCCTGCGAGGTTGACGCACCCCGTCCGCGGAAAGGGCAGCGCCCACAACCACTTGACGACATATTGGGATTTTCCCCTTTGGCCTGAAACTGCGGACCCAGGTGGCAACGGAGGGGGTTATCATGCCCGAAGAAACGATCCGGACCGAACCGGTCCTGACGGACGATCAGGTTCGTCTCAATATCGAACAGCAGAAAAAACGCGCCCGCGAACTGCAGCGTGCCTTGAAGTCGGGCGCCGCGGACGCCCTGCAACGCGCTGCTGAATTTCACCCGAGAGCACGTGGCCACGCGCCCGAAATCATCACCCAGAAATTTGCGAAGCTTAGCGACGCGCAGTTGATCCTTGCCCGGGAGCTGGGCGTCGAGAGCTGGCCGAAGCTCACGGCGCATATCGAGAGACTTAATGATGCCAGAAAGGCCATCGCCGAGGGTGCGGCGGCACCTGATGCGCGCAGCGACACAATCCATATCCGCTGCGGCTCGGATATCCGGGACGGCCTCAAGACCGCGGGGTTTGCCGGCGACTTCGTGGAGTTCGCCGATCCCTACTGCCATGGCCCCGTCCCGGCGGGAGAAGACCTGCCCGAAGCCCGTGCGCAATTTATCTCTAGCGCTTACGGACTTCCAATCGAGGATGTCCGAGCGCGCCAGCGCAGGGAAGCCGAGGAGCTGATGGAAGCCATGACCCGTGAGCGGATCATCCTCTGGTTCGAGCACGACAGTTACGATCAACTGATTCTCGCACGGATCCTCGCGCTGCTTGCCGAACAAAAAGATCTGCGCCGACGCCCCGGCCAAGTGGAGATGATCTGCATTGACCGCTTCCCGGTGATCACGCGCTTCAACGGCCTTGGTCAGCTCTCGCCCGCGGCACTTCGCATGTTGTGGCAACAGCGTCAGCCCGTGACGCCGCAGATGCTGAAACTCGGAACGCGTGTCTGGGATGCCTTGCGGCAGACGTCGCCCAAACGCCTTTTTGAGATTGCCCGGACCGGCACGTCCTCTCTGCCGCAAATGGCGCCGGCACTGTTGCGCCATCTGCAGGAGCTTCCCGGTCTCGACGACGGCCTTGGTCTGACCGAACGCCTCACCCTGAAAATGCTCGCGGAAGGCCCCATGACCGGCGGCCAGCTTTTCCGGAAACTGCAGCTTGAGAGCGAACCGCTGCCCTACCTGGGTGATCTGATGTACTGGTCGTTTCTCGCGGACCTCAAAAAGGCCGAAGAACCACCGATCAGAACCGAGACAAACCCCAAGCCGCAACCCTGGCCGGAGCGGATGATCTCCCTAACGCCCCTCGGCGAAGAGCTTGTTGCGGGCCTGGCGGACTTCCAGTCGCACGGGGCCGTTGCCCGCTGGGTCGGCGGCGTCGAAGTCTCCCGGAAAGCCGCGCCCTGGCGCTGGGACCGAACGGCACAGCGACCGGTTTTGAAAGAGGGATGACCTCAAAAAAAATCCGGGCCCGCCAATAAGACGGGCCCGGATCACGCTTCTCTTGGAACGATCTGATCAGGTGCCGGTCCGCACTGTCTTCAGGAAGCCACCGACTTCCTCGTTCAGGGTCTGTGCCTGACCGGAAAGCTCCTGTGCCGAGTTCAGAACCTGCGCGGCAAGCTGACCGGTTTCATCAGCGACCTCTGCAACGCGTACCATGGTCTGAGTCACTTCACCCGTGCCGTTAGCAGCCGTCTGGGTGGAGCGGGCAATTTCCGTCGTCGACGCTTCCTGTTCCTCGACGGCGGCGGTCACCGCGACCATGGTCTCGGTCATTTCGAGGATCAGGCTGTTGATCTCCTTCACCGAATTCACGGCTTCCGAAGTACCTTCCTGAACCGCTGCGATCTGCTGTGTGATCTCTTCGGTCGCTTTTGCAGTCTGGCTTGCGAGGCTCTTCACTTCGCCGGCAACCACCGCAAAGCCCTTGCCGGCATCGCCGGCACGCGCGGCCTCGATCGTGGCGTTCAGGGCCAGGAGGTTGGTTTGCTCCGCAATACCCTGGATCAACTCAATTACAGAACTGATCTTCTCGGAAGCATCACTGAGAGAGACCACGGCGTCATTGGTCGTTTGCGCTTTTTCAGATGCTGCCCGGGCCTTATCGGTGGTCTGATTGATCGACGAGCTGATCTCACGGATTGCCGAGGTCAGCTGATCGGCTGCAGCGGCGACGGTCTGCACACTGCCAGACGTCTCTTCAGCTGTCGTGCGGCCGGTGTCAGACGCTTCCTTCGTCTTGTCGGCGGCTCCGCTCATGGAGCCGGAGTTGTCCTCCATACTTTGAGCAGAAGACAGCAGCTGATTGACGATACCCTGGACCGACTCTTCGAAACGGTCCGCCATTGCGGTCATGGCCTGACGCCGTTCCTCGATCGAGCGCTTCTCCATCTCTTCCTGCTCCGCCCGCATGCGCTCCATTTCGGAGGCATTGTCGCGGAAGACAACGAGAGCCTTGGCCATGTCGGTAATCTCGTCACGGCCCTTGGCATCGATGTCGACTTTCAGATTGCCGTTCGCAACCTCGCCCATTCCGTCGGCAAGACCGACCAGACGGCGCACGACCTGACGCGAAATCAGGAACCAGCCAACCAGCAAGCTACAGGTCACGTTCAGCACCATCATCAGGATCAGCACGAAACGGCTGCTCTCCATGGCTTCACGCGCCGTCTCGCTGCCATCGGCCGCCTGCTCGCTGGAGGTGGCGACAACCTTGTCCACGGCGACCTTGACGGATTCGGCGAGATCACGGCTGTTCGCCAGCGATTCGTTGGCGGCGGTCTGGGCACGCAGCAGGGCCTCGCGAACGGCGAAAATGCCTTTCTCACCCGAACCGATTGCCTTTATCGCGGAGACGGTCTCGGTCGCCGGTGCCTCCAGTTCGGTTCCTTCGAAGGCTTGCAATGCGGTCGAGATCGTATTGGCTGCCGAGGTATAGCGCTCCTGAATGGCGCCAAGCACATCCACGTCGGGCGCACCCACAGCTGCACTCAAAAGACCTGCCGCCAGATTTACGTCGGCACGAAGCTCGATCAATGCACGGAGTTCCGCGACGTCCTTGTTGACGAAGGTCGAGATCGACTCTGTCAGTTCACCCGTCAGGTCGTCCTTGCCGATCTCCAGATTGAACTCGGCGTCGTCGACAACAGGCTCCAGCGCTTTTTCGAAGGTAAAGCTGAATTCGGTCAGCGCTTCCTGGAAGTTCTTGCGATCGTTGTTGAGCGCCTGCAGCTCAACAAACGACAGAGTCTTGGATCTGAATTCCCTAGCGCGCAGATCGAACGCGGAGTTATCTCCGTCCCCCAGCTTCATAAGATTCTGGGCGATGGTGATGACGTTCGCAGCCGCGTCAGTCTCAGGCAGGTTCGCAGCCGCTGTTTCGATCGACGCCTTGATCGCGGTGAAACGCTCTCGCAAGGGAACCAGATCGTCCGGACTGCCGGCAGCACCGATCTGAACCATCAGACCAATCAGCTGATGTCCCGCGGCTTTGACGCTCAGCGCAGATTTGAGAAACTGCACCTCTTTGCCGACCAGTTGTTCGATAACATTGCCGGCACGCGCCGTGGTCTCTTCGCTCGAAACGGCGAGCAGAAAGTTCTTATCGTCGACAACGGGCACGACGAAATTCAAGAAGTTCTCATGAGTCGTCTGAAGCTGACGGTTGATCGCCTCGGCTTCTTGACGAAAGCCTTCGCGCTCGTTGACCCGGTTGCTCAAATTGTCGAGCGACGTCTGCAGTTCACTGACCAGGGTTCCGAGTTCGGCGCGGCTGTCGTCGTCCAGAATGCCTTCACGCAGGGTTTCGAGCGCCTGAAGCCGCTCCGCAATCACTTCTTTGATCTTGGCGCGCTCTTCGGCCGATTGAGCGTTCAGCAGGGCAGGTGCGGTCGCAGCCAGTGCGGCGCTCTCCGCGGACATGCCCATGGAATTCATAATTCCGGTTACGGATGTTTGGGTCAGGGCGTCGAGCGTGGTCCGGACCCGCTCGAAGGTCAGCAGCGTCATCGAAGCTGCGACAAGGGTGATCACGGTAATCGCACCAAGCGCGAGGTAAAGTTTTTGGCCGATGCCAAATTTTTTCACGGGTCCGGATTCCTTTGTAATGGCCGCTGAAATGGCCGCGGAATCAGCCTCCGTTTCGTTAGCTCCAGTGCCCGCCTTTGATTTGGCTTTTTCTCGCCCCTTGGCCAAACCGTCTTTGACGAATCCCATAAATTTACCACTCATCCTGAAGCTCCACCTCGCAGGAAAAACCCGGGTGACCCAATGATCACCCGGGCACACACTTTGATTTAACGGGTCAAGGTCTCAACGGCCTTGAAGCTCCCGTCCGGCTGGATCACCGTCAGGAAGACGTTGTCCATGCCCTGGTTGTCGCCATTGCCGTAGTTCAGCGTGGCACCACCCAGATCGAACGAACCCGTGCCGTAAACCGAGCTCAGGAAGTTCTCGCGCGACAGTTCCTTGCCGGCTTTCTGAAGCGCCATGATCGTCAGACGACCGACCATGTAGCCCTCAAGCGACACGAAACCAGGCTTCAGCGAAGGATCGTAAGCCTTGAGCGCCTTGTGGTAATCGGCAACCAGCGGGATCGTGGTGTCCTGCGGGAAAGGCACAACCTGGCTGATGACAACGCCCTCACCCTGATCGCCCAGCTCGTTTGCCAGCGCAGTGGAACCGACGAAGGAAATGGTCACGAAAACCGGATCCATCTTCAGCTTCTTGGACAGCTTAACGAACTCAGCCAACGGCTTGTAAGCACCAACCATCACAACGGCTTCCGGCTCGGCCTTACGGATTTCGAGCAGAGCGGATTTCACGGCGACGGTGTTGCGCTTGTAGGTGCCTTCGGCAACCAGCGACATGCCACGGGCTTCAAGAGCCTTTTTCACGCCGGACAGACCAACGCGGCCAAAACCGTCATCCTGATAGAGAATGGCAATCTTTTTGATGCCGAGATCTTCAGTCAGGTGCTTGATCCAGGTTTCAGTCTCCTGGTCATAGGTCGCACGCACGTTGATCACGTTGCTGTTGTTCGGATCACGCAGGAAGCCTGCACCGGTGAAGGGACCGATGAAGGGAACGCCGGCTTCGGTTGCGATCGGCTGCGTGGCCTTGGAAGTAGGCGTGCCAACGGCGCCGATCAGAGCGAACACGTTGTCCTGCTCGATCAGCTGACGCGTATTTGCAATCGAACGATCCGGCTCATAGCCGTCGTCCATCTGCTTGACTTCCAGCTGACGGCCATGAACGCCACCCGCCTTGTTGATTTCCTGGAAAGCAGCCATCAGGCCATGGTTCATGCCGGTGCCAAGCGCAGCAGCCGGACCACCGAAAGCGGCGGACTGGCCCATGATGATGCGGTCAGCCGAAACGCCGGGCGTTTCTGCGTTTACGGCGCCAACACCGGCGAGAAGACCGGCTGCCGCGAGAGGTACGAGGATTTTCTTCATAGACTATCTCCAATTGTTGGTTCACCCCCCGCTTCGGTGGATGATTGCCAAGTGATGCGAACAAGAACCGTTATGCGCAGTGGCTTCTGCTTGCCCCCCACTCCACCTTTTCGTTCCACCTCGAGGTAGAGTGCTTGCTTTGCCTACACGCGTTTCTTGATTGCCTATCAAGCAAAATCAGAGACTTAATCCGTGGAGTACAAAAACGATGACGCATGCCTGGATTCGCCGCTTCAGACTTCAGTAAATTATTTGTTTTCCTACACTTCGAACCTTCGATCTGAATCCACTCAAATTTCGCCTTATTTTCTTAAATCGCAGTTAATTTAACCCCAGAAAGTAGATTGTGACTGGCTTACTACTTGCAGTTACAAGAAAAACCCACAAAGCCGCTTCAGCTATGTCGTTGTAATCATATTGATTATCCGGGTACGTGTGCTGGCGGGAACGAATCACCTCTGGCAATAGCGGCAGTCATACGATACCGCTATTCATGAGCCCGCTTTACGGACTGCCGTATGCGCGGGATCACGGTGCTTATTGCAACAAACAGACTTGACGGGGACAGGATCGGGGATGGCGAAGAGTCCAGCTTCCCAACAACGCCGCAAAGGTCGCAGCCGGGGCATGGCAACGAAGGACAGCCCGGCCAAGCAGGAGGGATCAGCCCGCCGCCGCAGCGGCCAGGTTCAGTCGCTAGCGCGTGCGATTTCACTTCTAAATGCCCTGACCGACGAAGACTATGGCCTGAGCTTGAGTGATCTCGCCCAGAAAGTCGGACTCGCTCCCTCTACGACACACCGGCTATTGACCACTCTACAGGAAGAACGCTTTGTCCGCTTCGATCTGGAGCGCAACGTCTGGCTGGTCGGCGTGCAGGCTTTTGTGGTGGGCAACGCCTTTGTCAGATCGCGCGATCTGATCGCTATGTCACGGCCCCACATGCGCAACCTGATGGAAGACAGCGGTGAAACCGTCAATCTGGCGGTGGAAGACCAGGGAGAGGCGATTTACCTGGGACAGGTGGAGTGCCGGCAGATGATGCGGGCCATTGCGAAACCCGGTGGCCGGGTGGCTCTTCACTGTTCCGGGGTGGGCAAGGCTCTGCTCTCGGGCCTGCCGGATACGGAAGTTAACAGGATCGTTCAACGCCGGGGCCTCGGCCGCTACACCGAAAAGACAATCGATACACCCGTGAGATTGCGCCAAGCCCTCAGTCTGGCAAGGCAACGAGGCTATGCCTTCGATGACGAAGAGAATGCGATCGGCCTGCGCTGTGTCGCGGCCGTTATCTACGACGAATATGGGCACCCCCTGGCCGCGATCTCTCTATCCGGCCCGACCGCGCGTTTGACGGACGAACGGGTGCAGGTTTTGGGCGGTCTTATTGTCAAAGCCGCTGCAGAAATCACCACTGCCCTCGGCGGCGCGAAACCGGACTTTGCGAGTCACGGCTGATGTCCGGGAACGCCGGGAGCCAATTGCCCGCAACCGCAACAACAGTCGGGTTAGCGGCGGAGATCATCCGGCTATTGACCGGAATTCCAAACGAGCCTCCAATGACAGGATCCGATCGATAAGATCGGTGCCACGAACACGAGACCGCGCAGAATGCCCCGGCAGTACTACGAGCTTCCATCCCTGACCAGCCTCGCTGCCTTTGAAGCTTCGGCCCGGCACTTGAGTTTCAAGCGGGCCGCCCATGAACTCAATGTCACGCCGGGCGCTGTCAGCCGGCAGATCAAGGCGCTGGAAGCCGACATCGGCTTGCCTTTGTTCCAGAGGGTTCATCGGGGCGTTGTTCTGACAGCGGACGGCACGAAGCTCTACAACATTCTCGCCCAGGGCTTCAGTCAGATCTCTCAGACCTACCAGGATATCAGGAACAGGGAACGCCGCGCGTCGGTTACGATCGGTGCAACAACGGCCTTCGCCTCTCTCTGGCTCATGCCGCGCCTGGGGGGGTTCGCGCGAACGCATCCGGAGATCACGCTAAACCACGTCATTTCCGACCGGGCTCATGAACTGCGGACCTCGGAGGTTGATATCCGTGTGCGCTACGGCAAGGGCGTCTGGCCGGACGAGCGGGCACTCAAGCTCTTCGACGATCGAATTTACCCGGTATGCGGCCCGGACTTTGCAGAAGCGCATCCAACAAACGATCTGGATGGGATCACCAAACTCCCCCTGCTGGTCATGGATGGTGTCGATCCCGAATGGACTGACTGGACCGAGTGGTTTCAACGCCTCGGCCAGACACCTCAAAACCTCGATACCCGCCGCTTCAATAACTACTTCATCGCGCTCCAGGCGGCGCAGGATAATCTGGGTGTCGTGTTGGGCTGGAACAGTCTGGTGAAACCGCTTGTCGCTGCGGGAAAACTCACGCGTCTGACCGGTCTGGAGATTACCGCGCCGGGCGCGTTCTACGTAACAACAAACGCCAGCCGGAATCTGACCGGGCATTCTCAAATCCTCATGGACTGGCTGCTCGAAACCGCCGAACAGGCCGCGGTTCGCACGACGGCTCCCTCTTGACCGGCAGTGCCTCTTGAGCGTCTCGGCGTCGATTGACTTTAAGTCACGTTTGTTGATCTCAGGTCACCCAACACATGACCATTTGGCCTATTGATCCCCACGTCTTTTTTGCCGTTCTGTAACAGTCACAACAGGCAACACACCTCAAACGGATCGAAACCAGAGGAGGCATTCGTGAAATTGGCGGAAACTTCGGCTTTGCATGATGCCTTGCCCCCGATCTCAACCTCCACGCCCGGTCTCGCCCAGGTGGCCAGGGGCGGGTGCCTGCCCAATCCCTTCTACACGGACGCGACAGTCTTCGAAGAAGAAAAGAAGCGGGTTTTTGCTCCCAACTGGTCCTGCATTGGCTTCGGCACGGAGGTTCCGAAGGCAGGTGACGCCAAACCCGTCACCTTCCTGGGAATTCCCCTCCTGCTCCTGCGCGATAAGACCGGACGTATCAGGGTCTTCCAGAACGTCTGCCGCCACCGGGGCATGATCCTGGTCGATGAGCCCACCAACTTCCGTGGTGTGATCCGCTGCCCCTATCATTCCTGGTGCTACAGTCTCGAGGGCGAGCTTAAAACGACGCCGCACCTGGGTGGACCGGGCCGGAACGATCACCCCGCCGTCACGAAAAGCGAACTTGGTCTCTACGAGGTCCGCTCGACCGTCTGGATGGATCTCGTTTTCATCAATCTCTCGGGCGATGCACCGGACTTCAAGACCGCCACCGCGACTCTGACAGAGCGCTGGTCAGAGTTCGAAGGGCAAGCGGTGTATCACGGTGGCGCCGAATCCTCTTTCAGTCTGGAAGTCGCGTGCAATTGGAAGCTCGCGATCGAGAATTACTGCGAGAGCTACCACCTTCCCTGGATCCATCCGGGCCTCAACAGCTACTCGCGGCTCGAAGATCACTACAACATTATCGAGGCGGGTCAGTTCTCAGGCCAGGGGACGAAAGTCTATAACCCAAAACTCGACGACTCAGGCCGCAGCTTCGAGAACTTCAAAAACCTGGCGGAAAAGTGGTCCACCTGCGCCGAGTACATCGCACTCTATCCCAATGTCCTGCTGGGCATTCACAAAGATCATTTCTACGCGATCCTGCTCGAACCCTTGTCTCACGACAGAACGCTGGAGCGGGTCGAGATCTACTACACCTCGCCGGAGATGACAGAGGCGCCCTGGCTTGACCTGCGCCAGCGCAACAGCGAGATGTGGAAAGGGATCTTCATCGAGGATATCGGCGTGGTGGAAGGCATGCAGCGCGGGCGGCTCGCACCTGATTTCGATGGCGGCACCCTCTCCCCGGTCATGGATAGCGCGACGCACGCCTTCCATGCCTGGGTCGCGGGTCAGTACGACAAACACGTAACCTAACCTGTCAGATCCTTGATATGCCGCCCGGCGGCGCCGGGGCGCTCCAGATTGCTCTGCGCTTCGGCAATCGCCTTGACCGGCGCGAGGACCACCGGCAGGGCCGCGCAGGCCTTCTGAGCCTTGGTGTCCACATGCAGCATCATCTGCTCCGCCGTCGCCAGTTCCGCGCCGTCTTTGCGTCGAACGATCGTATGGAACAAGCGCAGGCGCTTCTCATCGTGCCCCAAAAGCTGAGTCTGCACCTCGATCGGTTCCTCGGCGTGCGCTTCGAGCAGATGCATGATGTGCGTCTCGACCGTGTAATAGCTGTATCCCGCCGCCAGATAGGCCGCATCCACGCCGATGTAGCGGTAGAAGGCATCCGAGGCTTCTCCGAAGACCTGCAGATAGCGGCTCTCCGTCATATGCCCGTTGTAGTCGACCCATTCAGGATCGACGGCCGTCTGCAAAAGAACCAGAGGCTGGCTCAGGTCGTCGTCCGGCGACATCACCCGCCCCTGGGCCTGACCGAAGAGCTTCGCCTCGTAGCCCTTCAGTACTGAACCAGCAGCGAAATCGTTCTTGCGCAGGCTCTGAAGAATCGAGACCAAACAGTCATCGCGCTTGCGTTCGTAGTCCCGGATCGAAACACCGGCGGCCTGCGCGTCGGATTGGGTCACCACCTTGTCGATCAGCTCCTCGGTCAGTTCCGGCGCTTCGAGTTTGGTCCAGGGCAGCTTCAGGGCCGGCCCGAACTGCTCCATAAAGTGGCGCATGCCAGCCTCGCCGCCGGCCAGCCGGTAGGTCAGGAAGGAGCCCATGAAAGCAAAGCGCAGCCCGGCGCCGTAGCGGAAGGAATCGTCGATCTCCTCGACCGTCGCGATGCCGTCGTTGACCAGCCAGAGCGACTCCCGCCAGACCGCTTCCAGCAGACGATCCGCCAGGAAACCGTCGATCTCCGTGCGCAGCGTCAGAGCCTTCATGCCGAGGGATTCGTAAATCGCAGCCGCGTCCTGTTTGGTTTGCGCCGAGGTCAGATCCCCGCCGCAGACCTCGACCAGAGGCAGCAGATAAACCGGGTTGAAAGGATGCCCGACGACCAGACGCTCCGGGTTCTTCATCTTGCTTTGCAGGCGGCTGGGCAAGAGGCCGGAGGTGGAGGACCCGATGATCACATCGGAGGCGACGGCCCGGCTGACCTGGGCCAGGATCTCGATCTTCAGGTCTTCACGCTCGGGCAGGCTTTCCTGCACAAAGTCGGCATTGCCGACCGCTTCCTCGATATCACTGACCACCCTGAGCGTTCCCTCCGCGATCGCGGAGCTGTAGGTCAGTTTCTTCTGCGCCCGGCGGGCATTGGCAATCACCTCGCCGATCTTGCGTTCCGCCTCCGGATCAGGATCGGCGACGGCCACGTCCATACCGTTGAAAAGGAACCGCGCGGCCCAGCCCGCGCCGATGACACCGCCGCCGATCAAAGCGACTTTTCGAATTTCGCGCATATCAGATCTCTCTCCGGCGATGGTCAGCCTCTTTTGGTTTTCAGCCGCGCTTGACCAGTTTCAGCTTCGCCCGCACCTCGTCGGGTCCCAGAACCTTGACGTTCATCCCCTCCAGGATGGTAACAGCCCGCTCCACCAGCGAACCGTTGGTCGCCTTAACACCGCGAGAGAGATAGAGATTATCCTCCAGCCCGACCCGCACATTGCCGCCACAGAGCGCGGCCTGAGCCACGAAGGGCAGCTGCATGCGGCCAATGGAAAAGCCGGAGAAAATCGCATCCTCGGGCAACGCGTTGACCAGGGCCTGGAAGGTCATGGGGTCGTCCGGCGCGCCGTAGGGAATGCCCATGCAGAGCTGGATCATGATTGGGTCGTCAAGCAGCCCCTCGGAGATGAGATGCTTGACGAAAACCAGATGGCCGCTGTCGAAGACCTCCAGTTCCGGCCGCACACCCAGCTCCTGCACCCGGCGCGCCATGGTCCGCAGCATGGATGGCGTGTTGGTCATGACGTAGTCGCCGGCCAGGAAATTCATGGTCCCGCAGTCGAGGGTGCAAATCTCGGGCAGCAGTTGCTCGACGTGCGCCAGGCGCTCCAGCGGGCCAACCATATCGGTGCCTTTCGGGTTCAGGGGCAGTGGGGCTTCACCGGGGCCAAAGATCACATCGCCGCCCATGCCTGCGGTCAGATTGATCACCACGTCGGTGTCCGCCTCCCGCACACGCTCGACCACCTCCCGGAAGAGCTCGGGATCGCGGGACCCCAGCCCGGTTTCGGGATCGCGCACATGGATATGTGCGATGGCGGCGCCCGCTTTGGCCGCCTCGATGGCGGCGGCAGCGATCTCCTTCGGTGTCACCGGCACGTGCTCGCTTTTGTCGGCGGATTCCGCAGCGCCCGTGACGGCGCAGGTCACAAAGACTTCCCAGTTCATCTACTTTCTCCCTTTTGCCTCTCGAATATAGCTGCAGCTCCGATCAAAAATCGTATGATTTTCGTCCCAATTCGTATTAAATTCGCCAAAGCATGCCGATCAAGCCACTTCACTACGCATTTCTTCTGTTGCCCGAGTTCAGCAATCTCTGCCTCGCGAACGCTGTCGAGCCTTTGCGCGCCGCCAATCACTTCGCGGGAGCCGGGCTTTACGACTGGTCACTTCTTTCCCTGGACGGCAAACCGGTCACGACTTCAAGTGGCCTGAGCATTGCCGCGGATGAGAAACTGAGCAACCTGAGCAAGCCGGATATGCTCTTTGTGGTCGCCGGTTACGGTTACCGCCGCCACGCATCGCGCAGGCTCAGGCGGGAGCTTCAGTATTATGCGCGCGCTGGCTGCGTTCTGGCGGGCCTGGACACCGGAAGCTACCTGCTGGCCTCGGCCGGGCTTCTTGACGGTTACAAGGCAACCATCCATTGGCAGGAGCTCGAAGCCTTCGCAGAAGAGTTTCTCGAGATCGACGTGGTTCCCGACCGCTATGTCATGGCGAAGAAACGCATCACGGCGGGCGGCGCCACCACGACACTAGACCTGATGTTGAGGGTGATCGCGAGAGACTACGGTGAAGCCCAGGCCCTCGATGTGGCAGGTGTTCTGATCTACGATCAGCATCTCACCGCTCAGGACCCGCAGACCGGCCTGGCCCTGCGCGGTGCAGGGCGCCTGACGCAGAAGCTGGTCGAAACCATAGCCGTCATGCAGGAGACTCTCGAAACACCCCTTAAGCTCGGTGCGCTCGCGAAGACGGTCGGCACGTCACAGCGGGAGCTGCAGCGTTCCTTCCGTGACCAACTGCAAACCACGCCGCAGCGCTATTACCTGCACCTGCGGCTCGGCCTTGCGCGCGGCCTCTTGCTGGAGACCTCTAAGAGTCTCAGCGAAATTGCGGCACGCAGCGGCTTCAGCTCCGCCGCGACCCTCTCTCATGCCTACGTTCAGCACTTCGGACAGTCTCCGACTAGCTCTCGACGGACATGGCGAGGGTCCGGCTGATTTCTGTGAGCGAACGGCCGCTTTCCCGGGACCAGGCGTTGAAGGCATCCTGCACGGCGCGCATGGAGGATTTGGATCCGGGCGGCTTCTCCACAATCCCCTCGCGTATGAGGGCCGTTACGACGTCTTTGGAAAGCACAAAGCTGTCCTTGCCGATCTGGCGCAGGAAATACTGGGCGGTTGTGCCACCTAAACGGCCGCCGCGCTTCTTCAAGAGTTCCAGCAGGCCGATGTAGTCGTCGGATGGCCAGTTCCCCAGACACTTGGCCGCGCTGCCGTGTTCGCGGGCAAGGTCCATCAGGAAGATCGCGTTGTCGCGCACGGCGAGGATCTTCACGGCGTTGCGCACGATGCGCGTATCCTTCACCAGCCGATCCAGATCCTCGTCGGACATCAGCGACCATCGCCCCGGATCGAAGCCCTCGAAGGCCTCTTCAAATCCCGGCCACTTCTTCTCGATCACCTTCCAGTTGAAGCCCGCCTGAAACACAGACCGCGTCATTCCCGCAAGCCAGCGGTCATCGCCCAGCTTGGCGAGCGTCTCGGAGGACTTGGGTTTCGAGAGTAGATCCTCGAGAGCCTCGGAGCCGCCTTTCCGATTGGCGGCCAGCTCAAAAATCTCGTCGAAGCTGCGCATTGTTAAACCCTTTGTAGTAAGCCGACCGGAACGGAACCCGATTGGAACAGGAGCAAGCATATTCCAATAACAGCGTGGGTGAGACGAGACAATCGGCCCAAGACCGACAAAACGTGATCACGCTCACGGGGTTGTGAAGGACTGGAGCAGGCAAAGAATCCGGTCGGCCTTATGTTACTTCAATGCGAAAACCGATCTCCCGCCTCACACTTAACACCAAGTTTACCGGGTTTCTCGCCGCTGCGATCCTGATGACGGGATCGTCGACCGCCTCCGGTCAATCCATTCGCTCATCGGTTCCGGAGCTTCCGGTTCTGACTCAGACGGGTCCCTGGCCCGTGATCAGCCAAATGGCCTTTTTCCGCGACCGGCTCTGGTTCACCAACAGCGTCAAGGGCGTCGATCATAACTCCGCGGAGATCTACAGCTACAACCCTGCAACTCAAGAAACGCGCTACGAGCGCCATCTTTGGAGCCAGGACGCAGGAAACCCCTTTGTCAGCAATGGACTGCTTTATTGGCCGTCCGAGGATCCGCGCCTCTCGCCGGGTTGGGGCGATTTTCAGGTCACCAACGGCGAAGACTGGGCGACAGGCCAGATCACGACGGCGCGAATGTTTCACGTCTTTGCCATGGCGGAGCTGAAGGGGCAGCTGGTGGCGGCAACATCGGCCTGGCGCGCGGGACTACAGGTCTCGTCTGATCACGGGCGGACCTGGCGCCAGGCCTATGATCACCCCACACCGGATCGCCGTGTATCGAGGATCGTCGATCTGGTTGAAGTCGGCGGCTTCCTGGTTGGGCATCTGAGAGGCCCTGAAGGCCGGAAAATGGTCCGCTTCGATGGAACGAGAGTCAGCGACTTGCCGGACTGGCCCAGGGATCTGCCGATGTCGGAAGTGGTTCGCCACGGTAACGAGGTTTACGGCATCATCCGGCGGGAGGACGGTGCGGCGGTGTGGCGCAGTAACGGCGCGCGTTCCGAAGCAATCACCGAAAACCGACCTGGCTGGCGGCCCTTCGATCGCGCATCGGACGGCAGCCGGCTTTGGGCGATCTCGGACAGCGCCAGCGGCGGCCAACTCTGGCGGAGTGAAAATGGCACCGACTGGACCTTGGCCGGAAATCTGCCGGGCGGCGAGCCCTTTGATGTGATCGCTTCCGCAGATAGGGTTTACATCGGCGGCGCGGGTGCAGACGGACAGGGCATCCTCTGGGGTTTCCAGCACGGAACCGCAACGTCCGGTGACAGAGAGATCACCCCGCTCCCGAAGCTCGACCCGAAACCCAAAAAGCGCATCACCGACTGGCTCGCTCGGGCGCAGGTGCTCGATGAAGCGCTGCGTGACCCCCAAAACTACGCCGTCTTCGGACGTCCGATCCGGGACCTGGCGTACGATGCCGCGGCCTCATCACCACCGAAAGATTTCTTCAATCGACTTTTGGAGACGCCCCGCCCCGAAGGGCGCATGAATCCCTTTCGAGACGTCGTTGTGGAGCCCGCGGGCGATATCGGCGCCTCGATCACGCTCTGGGCCATGGGTGTTTCTGGTCAGGGCCGCGTGCCGCCGGACATGATCGCTGCCCCCTGGACCAAGGCGGAGAACGGCGCGGCGAAGTATTTCGATCCTCAGCAGGCCGCCATGTGGGCAGCCGCCGAGCTGGCGCAAAAGGACACGGAAACCATCGATGCGCTCATATCCCGCCTTGTACAGCCAAACGACCCTCTGTGGCTGAAAGGCGATGCAATCGGAGCCTTGAGCATCCTGACGGGCCAGCGCTTCGGGTTCGATCTTCAGAACTGGCAATCCTGGTGGCAGCAGGTCCGGCCCGATTGGCAGAAAAGCTGAGTTTTCCGGGCATTTCTCTCCATTTGTCATGCACCTGCCGTGCCGGGAATCACCACTCGCGCTGATTCCGCCCGTTCTCACACATCCAATTCCCGCCCCCCGACGTATAGAGACCGTTCAAGAGAGACGGCAAGCCATTGCAACAGCTCGCAAAGCTGGCCGCAGAACCACCAAGTCAACAGGTGACGTGACCCACTGGAAAGAAGCGAAGAGATGGCACAGACGGACCGGAGCAGTGAAGGACAGACGGACGCAGCAGCGTCGGTCACGCCTCCGTCGTCTCCGGCCTTCGAGAAACTGCCTCTCGGCATTATGGCGGGTTACGGCTTTTTGGCCTTTCCATTGGCGGCGACCGTCCTAAGCCTGCAGGTCTTCCTCCCCACCTATTACGCCCAGGCCACAGGCCTCAGCCTGACGATGATCGGCGGTGTCCTGCTGATCGCGCGGCTCTGGGACACCATCACCGATCCAATCGTAGGGTATCTCTCGGAAAAGACCCCGGCGCGCCTGGGACGCCGCCGCCTCTGGGTTCTCATCGGCAGCCCCCTGATTGCACTCTCGGTCTGGATGCTGTTCCAGCCGCCCGAGAATCCAAGCGCCTTTTACCTGTTGGGTTGGGCGATCCTCATCTACCTCGCCGGAACCGCCGTGGTCGTCCCCACCTACGCCTGGGGTGCGGAGCTCTCACCGGATTACCATGAGCGCAGCCGGATCAGCGGCACGCGCGTTCTCTTCGGCCTGTTTGGAAGTCTCGCTGCCCTGACCTTACCATTGGTCCTGGGCATGGACGCCGGCACAACGACCGCTAATGGCACCCCCGCGGGCGAAGCAACCGAGAACCTCGGGGCGATCCTGCAGGGCAACAGCGTGATGATTATCGTCACCCTTGCGCTCGCGGTTGCGGTTTGCTGCCTCTTTGTGCCCGACAACGGGAAATCAAAGCTCCCAACCGGATCGATCCTGGCAAGCTTTTCGCTCTTCAAAGAGGCCCCGCCGGTTCGAAAGCTGATGGTGAGCTACCTGCTGAACGGGATCGCGAACGCCCTCCCGGCGACCCTTTTCCTGCTCTTTGCAACCCATGTGCTGGGCGCCGCCGACCAGGCCGGTTTCCTGCTTGTGGTCTACTTCGGGGTCTGCGCTCTGTCGGTTCCGCTCTGGGTGATGGCCTCAAGGCGCTGGAGCAAACACGGCGCCTGGCGCATCGCCATGACCACCGCCTGTCTTGCCTTCATCTGGGTTCCGTTCCTGGGCGCCGGCGACACGACCGCTTTCCTCGTCATCGTCGTGATCACCGGCATTGCGGCGGGCGCGGATCTCGCGCTGCCGGCAGCCTTGCAGGCCGACCTTGTCGACTGGGACGAAGACAAAACGGGCTTCCGACGCGCCGGAATCTTTTTCGCAGTCTGGGGAACCGCGTCGAAATTGACCTTTGCTATCGCCATCGGCCTGGCCTTCCCGCTTCTGGATCTCGCGGGCTTCTCCGCGACCGGCGAGAACAGCGCCGGCGGGTTGCTCGTGCTGTCTCTGTTGTACGGCGGCCTGCCGGTCGCGCTCAAGATTTCTGCGGTTCTTCTGATGCGGAACTATCCGGTCACGCACGCCGTGCATGATGAAATCCGGATACGCCTGGCCCAGAGAGAGAGCGAGAGAGAGACCCAGAGCCGGAGCACAGAAGACGAAAACACAACGGGCGCGGTGACAGCCGTAACCGGAATAGAAAAAGGCTTTCAGCCTGCGGAACAACGCTGACGCCATGGCAAAAGCGAAGGCACTGAGGAGACGGGGAAAATGATTCGGGGGTTTCTTTTTCTACTGACCGCACTGTCGGTCGCATCATGTGGTGGATTGAAATTGGAAGACTTTAAACAGGCGGAACCCGCGTTGAAACTCGAAGAATACTTCGTTGGACAACTCAAGGCCTGGGGACATTTCCAGGATCGCTTTGACAATGTGAGGCGGCGCTTTACCGTCGACATCGAAGGGACCTGGGATGGCGAAACGCTGACCCTGGTCGAAGACTTCGTCTATGACGACGGCGAGACCGAACAGCGCATCTGGACCCTGCGTAAAACCGGTCCCGAGGACTGGGAGGGCAGTGCGGCAGGCGTGGTCGGCACGGCAAAGGGCAAGGTCTCCGGAAATGCCCTGAACTGGACCTACTACTTTGATTTGCCGGTCGGCGACAGCACCCTGCGCGTCAAGTTCGACGACTGGCTCTGGCTTCAGGACGAGCGGGTCATGATCAACCGCGCCTATGTGTCCAAGTTCGGCATCAAAGTCGGCGAAGCCCTGATCTTTTTCTCCAAAGAACCGGCGCAGCAAAGCGGTCTGGAAAAGGAGAGCGCAGATCACATCGAGACGCTGGCAGAATTTGAACCCCGTAAACACCTCCGCAATGTAAAAACAGCCGTTGGCGGCGGCCGGTTTTAAGACCAGATGAAGGAAAGACTCATGACTGCACGGACTTCGAACCGCACATCATTTACCGCTCTGGCCTCAACGGCTCTGATGGTCACGCTCTTTGCCGCACTCTTTCTGGGTTTGCTCGCCAAGCAGGCGTCCGCGAATGATCTGGATCAGGTCAGCGCCATCCACAAGAAGAGTGACTTTGGCTTCAGCGTTCTGCGCGAGGGCGATGCGATCGGGAATCACAGCATCGATTTTACCCGGCGCGGCGACGATCTGGTCGTTGACGTGAGCATCGACCTTGAGGTCAAGTTCGCCTTCATCACGGTCTACCGCTACACGCACCGAAACCAGGAAGTCTGGCGCGACGGGCGGCTTTACTCGATCAATACAAAGACCGACGACGACGGCACCGAGCACTGGGTCAAGGGCCGGGCCAGCGCCGGGGGCTTCGTGGTCGAATCCGACAGCGGCAACGCGGTCCTGCCGTCCGATGTCATCCCCAGCAGCTACTGGCACCCGGATACGCCCAAAGCCGAGACGCTCCTGAACACCCAAACCGGTGAGCTGGCAGAGATCAACGTGGCCGCCGCGGCGAGCAAAAGCTATGTCCCCATGCCCTGGGGACAAGAGGCCGCACGCAGTTTCGAACTCTCCGGCGACGTCGATCTCAAGCTCTGGTACGACGACAAGGGCTGCTTGCTGAAGATGAGCTTTGCCGCGCCGGGCGACGGATCGCAGATCGACTATGTACCCGCACGGCATCCTGTGGCCAGCGGGGGCCCAAGCCTGGCCGGTTATCCCCTTGTCGGAGACTGCGTTCGGCTCGAAATGACCAGCATCCAGCCTGCACAGCGCTGAAACTAAAGCAGTTTGAGAGACCGGAACCGGCCTATGGCCGGGCCGGCTCTCAAAACCCCGGAGGATAGATTAAGCTTGACTTCTGGCGTGGGATACCACATTTGTGCATTGCATCATCATCTTATGATAGCGCGATACGCACCGAATATAACCGAGTGCGTCGTATCGTAAGACAGTATAGTTATTTGTTTTCGTCCCCCGTCGCGCACGGGACGCAGTGAGAGCGTCGCACAGTAGATCGAAGAAAAGTGACGATTTACCGTGATAAAGCGCAGAAAGACACTTCTTGACCACTAGTACTTTTGCCGAACTCGGCATTGTCGAGCCCCTTCAGCGTGCGTTGCACGCGGAAAACTATCTCAACCCAACCCCCATTCAGCAACAGGCCATCCCGCTCCTGCTTAAAGGCAAGGACCTGCTCGGAATCGCCCAGACCGGAACCGGTAAAACCGCCGCCTTCGCCCTGCCCCTGCTGCAGCGACTGTCCGAATCGGACCAGCGCGCGCCGGCACGCGGCACCAAGGCACTCATCCTGGCACCGACACGAGAACTGGCGATCCAGATCGGTGAAGGCATCGAGACCTATGGCAAGCACCTGAAGCTTCGCCACACAGTGATCTTCGGCGGGGTCGGCCAGAACCCGCAGGTCCGGGCCTTGTCGAAAGGCCTCGATATCCTGGTTGCGACCCCCGGCCGCCTTTTGGATCTGCTGTCGCAGAAGCACCTGCGTTTGGACTCGGTCGAGACCCTGATCCTGGACGAGGCCGACCGCATGCTGGACATGGGCTTCATCCGCGATGTCCGTAAGATCGTCGCGGCTGTGCCGAAAAAGCGCCATTCGTTGCTCTTCTCGGCGACCATGCCGAACGATGTGGCGCATCTTGCCGCAGACCTTCTGAACGACCCGCAACGGGTTGAGATCACCCCGGCGGCCACGACGGTCGAGCGGATCGAACAGCAGGTCTATTTTGTCGACGGCAGCCGGAAACGCGCTCTGCTGGCAACGCTGCTTGCCGACACAGGCTTTGCCCGCGTGATCGTTTTCACCCGCACCAAGCACGGTGCCAACCGGGTGGCCGGTCATCTTGAAAAAGCCGGCATCACAGCCCGTGCAATCCATGGCAACAAATCGCAGTTGGCCCGCCAAAAGGCTCTCTCCGAGTTCAAGGAAGGCTCGGTCCGGGTTCTCGTGGCAACCGATATCGCCGCGCGGGGCATAGATGTGGATAACGTCACGCACGTCATCAACTTCGAACTGCCGAACGAGCCGGAGAGTTATGTCCACCGGATTGGCCGGACAGCACGCGCCGGCACCACGGGTATCGCCGTCTCCTTCTGCGATGCGAAAGAACGCAATTACCTGCGCGACATCGAACGCCTAACGAAAAAGCGCCTGAGCGTCGTCGAGGCTCCGGAAGGTTTTGCCCAGGCGGCAAATCCGGAAACCGATCACGACAGCCGGGATGAACGCCGGGGCAATGGACCCAAACGCCAGCGCAACCGGGGCCGCAAACCGGGGCGACCGCAACAAAAGCAGCAAGCAAATAAGAAACCGGAGCAATCGAAAAAGCCGGTGGCCGCCCAAGGCGCCAAGAAAGTGACTGCAAAGCAGGGCAGCCAGGCGACCGATCCCGCAAAACCAAGGAATCGCAGACGGCGGTCCCGGCGTGGTCCCGTCCGCACGGCGGCGTGATACAGACAATTTTGTAAGGCACGTTTCCAGACAGGGAACGTGAAGATTTCCACCCCGTGACCCAGATCGGGTCACATTCACTCAGAAGACTAGGAACGATAAATGGCTACTGGTACCGTAAAGTGGTTTAACGCCCAGAAGGGCTTCGGCTTCATCCAACCTGACGATGGCGGCAAGGACGTTTTTGTCCACATTTCCGCAGTCGAGCGCTCCGGCATCGACCACCCGCAGGAAGGTCAGAAGATCGAATTCGATCTGGAGAACGATCGGCAGGGCCGTGCGTCCGCCGCGAACCTCCGCGTCGAGTAAAACCGGTTTATTGACCGCCGATCGAACCCGTTAGCGGGTCTGATCGGGCAGGAACAGAAAAAGCGTCCCGCAGCAGCGGGGCGCTTTTTTGTTTTCCTCGCTGGCCAAGAGAAGGGTGCGTCTGCGTATTTCCGCAAAGGACTCTGCAGGCAGAGACATAGCGCAGCGCGTCTCGGTCGTTTAGACTCTCGCTCAGCCTTTTATTCAGCCGGGCATCCGGTCGGGACAGATTTCAGTTCCCCGCCCGCCCCCAGAAACACAACGAACAGCATCAGGGACAGGAAGATATGAGTAAGCAACGCATTGGTTTTGTCGGGATCGGACTGATGGGGCGGGCCATGTGCCTCAATCTGATCAACAAAGGTTATCCGCTCACGATCATGGCGCACCGGAACCGCGCGCCCATCGACGAACTCGCAGGGAAAGGCGCCAGCGAAGCCCCTAACGCCGCCGCCCTGGCGCCGGAAGCGGACGTGATTTTCATCTGCGTGACGACCTCTGATGCGGTGGAAGCCGTGATCACCGGCGAGAACGGCCTGCTCGCCGGAATCCAGCCGGGCACCCTGGTGGTGGATTGCGGCACCTCGGACCCGACCTCGACCGCACGTATGGGCGCAGCACTGGAGGCAAAGGGCGCAAAACTGATCGATGCTCCATTGGGCCGCACACCCCTTCATGCGGAACAGGGGCTGCTCAACATGATGGTCGGCGGTGGCGAGGATGAGGTTGGCAAGGTCTGGCCGGTTCTTGAAGACATGGCCGAGAATATCTTCCACGTCGGGCCCCTGGGCAGCGGGCACAAACTGAAGCTGATCAACAATTTCTTCGCCATGACCACGGCCTCAGCCATCTCGGAAGCCGCCGCGATGGCGGTCAAGACCGGCGTCGACCTGGAAAACCTCTACAAGGTGATGGCCGCCGGCCCGCTCAAAAGCGGTATGTTCGATTTCTGCATGATCAATGCCATGAAGGGCGACGCCTCCAACCTTCAGTTCTCGGTCGCGAATGCCCGCAAGGACGTCGGCTACTACATGCGCATGGCCGAAGCCGCCGATATGCCCTCCTTCATCGCCCCCGCCACCTATCATTTGCTTTCCATGGCCAAGGCCGATGGACGGGGCGAGGACTATGTGCCGACCCTATGCGATTTTGTCGGAGACATTGGTGGTGTCAAACTGCGCGATTGAGTTTCCAAATCAGGCCGAAACGTCAGCCAGGAAGGGACTGGCTGAAGCTCTGGCGGTATCGGGTCGGTGAAACGCCGACCTGACCGCGGAAGTGATGCCGCAGGGTCATCGCGGTGCCGAAGCCGACCCGGGTGGCGATCTCCTCGACCGAGTGGCTTGTGGTCTCGAGAAGCTCCTTACCGGCGGCCACCCGCTGGTTGATCAGCCACTGCTTGGGGCTGACGCCGGTGCTTTGCCGGAACTGGCGGTCGAAGGTACGGCGGCTCATGACCGCCACATCGGCCAATTCGTCGATCCCGATGTCCCGATGCAGATGCTCGCGCGCCCAATCGAGCACCGACGAAAGCCGGTTCTCTTCGTCGCGCAGGGGCTGCTCGATAAACTGCGCCTGCCCGCCCTCGCGGTGCGGTTGAACAACCAACCGACGCGCGACAGCATTCGCTATGCCCGAACCAAAATCGCGCCGGATGACATGCAGGCTGAGATCAATAGCCGAAGCGCTGCCTGCTGCCGTCGCGAGGCCACCCTCATCGATGTAAAGCACGTCGGGAACAAAACTGACCTTGGGAAAGAGTTCTCTAAAGCGCTCGCCATACCGCCAATGTGTCGTTGCACGCCGCCCGTTTAAAAGTCCCGTTGCCGCCAGGACAAAGGCCCCGGAGCAGAAGGACAGCAATTCCGCGCCACGCGCGTGCGCGACCCGAAGATCGTAGAGCAATGCCTCTGGCGGACGTTCGTTCAGATCGCGCCAGCCGGGTATTATGATGCGGTCCGCTTTCCTCAAGCCCTCCAATCCCCGGTCAGGCAAGATCTTGAGACCTCCAAGCGAGGACAAGAGCCCCGTTTCCAGTCCGCAAATGGAAAAGTCATACCATTGTTCAAATTCCGGCCGCGGCAAACCGAACAATTCGGTCGCAATACCGAACTCAAATGCGCAGAGACGGTCGTAGGCCAGAACGGCGACGGAAAGTGGGTTTGAACCAGACATGGCTTGTTTTTAACGTATATTGTCTTTCCAGCCAATTGCGGATTTTGGCCCAAATCTGCGATCAAAAGAGCGGAAAGACCTGATACTTGAGGAAATACGAATGAAAAACCCGGTCACAGCCGTCTCTGCCGCCACGCCTGAAGAAGCCCTCTCCCACTTTGAACGGCGCCTGCGCGTCGAGACCGACTGCGCCGACGTCCATCAGGGCATGGCGGAGAGTGCGGCGGATTTTATCCTGCTGGACGTACGCGGCCCCAAAGCCTTCGCCCGGGGCCATATCCCGGGGGCGCAAAACCTACCCCATGCCGCCATCGATGCGGAACGAATGGCGGAATTTGCGGCGGAATCCCTCTTTGTCGTTTACTGCGCCGGTCCGCATTGCAACGGCGCGAACCGCGCCGCCGTCCGCCTGGCGCGGCTGGGATTGCCGGTCAAGGAGATGATCGGCGGGATAACCGGATGGCAGGACGAAGGTTTCGAGCTAGAGACCGAGGTTTCGATTTAAAGACCGGAGCTTCGAGTTAAGGGCCGGGGCTTCGTTGTCGTCAGCGGCGCCTCTACGCCCCGTCCCGTGACGGCAGTACCCGGCGCGAGGTGAGAAAGTCTCTGATGAGGCCGATGATGTAGGATTCAGCGCCGTCGCGCTTCCCTGTGATGATCCACAAACCGAGAGTGCTCGCGAGATAGATCACTGCGCCCAAGATCACGCAGCTCGCCAGTTTGACCAGAAGATAAGGTTGTAGCGCCGACTGTTCCAGCCACTCATGGAGCAGCCGAACGCTTGTGCTCATGGCCGCAACGCCAAGCAAAGGCCGCCAGATCTGAGCCAGAAAATCAGCGATGCGGATCCGGAGCATCGGCAGAACGATCGCGTAGTCGGCCAGACGCACTACGGTGGCGGATACGACCAGCGCAAAGCAGGCACCGACCGCGCCATAGAGCCCCACCCAGTAGATGCAACAGGGCACCAGAACCGCCAGCCGCAGGGCAGACAGCCAGACGGTAATCACAGGTTTGCCAAGCGCCAAGTAAACCAGATGGCTATTGGTTCCCAGAATCGCGATCGCCCCCTGCAGGCAGAGGATCTGGATGATCGGGACCGTATCCAGCCAGTTCCAGCCGAGTAAAACGGGAACAATGTAATCCGCGGTGGCAGCGATCCCCACGGGAATGGGCAATCCCACCAGCACGATGACGGCAAGTGCCCAGCGGAAGGAGTCCGCCAGCTGCGCACGATCCTGGCTCATTTTGGCAAAGCCCGGGAAAAGCGCCCGGCGGATCGGCGCCGCCAGTTCGGTCGAGGCCAGATTGGCAATTTCGAAACCGATGTTGAAAAACGCCAGAGCCTGCGGGCCGGTCATCCGGCCGATCACCAGCGCCGGCAGCCGCTCATTGAAACCATGCAGCAGATTCTGCAGCATAATCCACTTGGAGAAATTGAAAATTTTGGAGAAGCGCGACAGGGTCAGCAGGGGCCGGAAGTCGCTCATACGGTAGCTCAGCAGCACCCTGAGCGTTGCCCGCAAGATCATTCCGATCACCAATGCCCAGTGATCGCGCAGGATAAACGCGAGAACGATCGTCACAACGGCGCCGCTCAGGCGGGTCGCGAAGTTAAAAACGAAATCCTTGTGGAACGCGAGGTCCTTACGGAAATCGACGGTCCCGATGTTTTCCAGCCCCCTGACCACCGGCAGGGCCGCGAGGACATAAATCACGAGCTCCGCATCTGGTGCATCGAAAAACACCGCCGCCGGCGCCGCCGCAATCAGGAGAAACGCCGAGAGCGCCAAGCCCTTGCAGATATTCATTGTCCAGGCGGTGTCGTAACTCTCCCGCGGTGCTGTCTGATCGTGGATCAGCGCATTCTCGACCCCCAGTTCAGCGAAAATCTCCAGGATTGCCAGCAGCAGGATGGCATAAGCCACCAGACCAAAATCCTCCGGCAGCAAAAGACGCGCCAGAACTGCCATGCTGATCAGGCCGATCAGTCGATCGCCGAACCGCATGAACACCATCCAGCCTGCGCCAACCGCGATACGTTTTTTAATCTCGGCGGACACGACAGCCCCCGGCCAGCTGGCGGATAATACCAAGCTGCGGTGATAATGCCTTCTGGAGACGGCTTCCGAAGATTTTAGGCCAGGAGCGGCCGGCGTGGCGGTGCGGGGCATCGCGAGGCGGACGCGACGCCGTCCAGAAGTCTTGGGAAGCCGCCGTTGCGGTCGCTGATGCTGCCCTTCGGAAAGCGTCGGAAAGCCTCTCCGATACGCTACATCGGATGCCGCCGCATCGGATCCCGACGCGCCGCCTGTGGCTCTCCTCCTGGCCTAAGAGCTGCATCAGCAGTCTCAATGGGGTATTATCACCGCAGCTTGGTATGAAACCTATCGTCATCCCTGCCGCTGGTCCGCAAACGCTTCAGCGGTATTCAGGAGTTCGTGGATCGGCCTCCCATCCACGTCGGGCAGCTCCACACCCAGCAGCTCTGCAATCGTGGGGGCGAATTCGATGCAGGTCACCTTCCGCGGAAGCCGCTTTGCCGAAATCCCAGGGCCCTTGGCAACAAAGAGGCCGTCAGGCCTGTGCTCGCCGGTCCGGCAGTAACTATACTTCCCGGACACATGCCCGATCTTGTTGGAACAAAGCTTCTCGATTGGGGCATCGTTGGTCCAGTCGACAAAGAGATCAGGCAGATGATCGCGTTCGGGTCCTTCGTAGATCTCGTCGCAACGGTAAATCTCGTTCACCACGGCCTTGCCGGTATCAAGATTGATGATGCCTTTTAGATCGCTGGTCAATTCATCCAGGAACGCCTCGTATTCGGCACCCGGCTGCACCTGCCCATTGGGTTCCCGGCCCACAAGATTGACGCGGATGCCGGCATGCGCCGTATTATTGCGTACAAAGAAACACTTGCCCTCGGAGGGAACGATTTTAGGAGGTGGTGTTTTTTCGGTATGGATCGCACCGCGCACCCGGTCTCTAAGAGGCTGGACGGAATCCCGGAAGGACTGAGGCAGCTTTTGCCAGGCTTTGGTGACGAGGTCATCGACATGATCGATCGCTCCCGGAACCTCAACCGGAATATCGGCAGGCGCCGCGACACCCAGTGCGATCAGAATCTCGGGCAGCAGAAAATCCGCATTATATTTGGGCCCGATACCATGGTTGGCCAAAAAGATGATCGTGGTGTCATCGTCAAGACGCTTGAGAATACGTCCGATACCCTCGTCGATCGCCACGTAAACATCTTTCAGCCGATCGCCGACGCCGGCTTCGACCGCTTCACCATGGCGGGGATGCTCAGGATCGTGCAAATGCCAAAGCAGATGGCCGCCGCAATGGGCCTCGGTGAAAACCTGGGCAAAGAGATCCCAGTCTTCACGCTGAACGAAATCCTCCGACAACTCCGCCTTCATCTCGGCGCCGCGGACCAGTTCATCGGCAAAGCGGTCCAATTCATGGATTGGGCGGTCCGCATCGCTGTTGCCGCTGACCGGATGCAGGCCGAAACGCGAGACGATCTCCCGCCGTAAGGCTTCACTTGAGGCGTGGAACCCGTAGGCTGCGTCATGTGCGCCCCATTCGACGGTCTGCAGACCGTTGATATCCGGCGAAACCCGGCTATGGGGAATATCGAGAATACAAGAGCGAATACCCTGTGCGCTCAGGGTTTCCCAGAACTGAGGCTTTTGCATATGATCACCGGCTTTGCAGCGATAGCTCTCATAGCTGCCCGGTCGCAGCTGTTCCCAGGAATGCACGCGGTTCGTCGCAGGTGTGCAGCCGGTGATAAAGGATGGCCAATGCGCGCCGACGTAAACACCCGGCAGACCGGTCGTTTCTCCAACCAGTCCGGTCTCAAGAAGCTTCTTAATGTTTGGCAGGTCACCTGATGCGACCCATTTGGTGATCAGGTCCTTGTCACCGGAACAAATACCAATAAAGGCGACCCTATTTTTTTGCGTCATAACATAATATCCATTTTTAGGCCGCAACCAGGCGTTATGCGCACCTGCCGGAGCCGCTCTGCACAGTCCCGGCGGCCTGTTCAACGCAGGAACGCGAGTCCCCGCAAAAGATGAAAGCTGTAAATGCAGAAGAAACGGAAATTCGATGCAACCTTAGAGCCATCGCTGCGTTTTCGGGGCAGCAGGAGCGCGCGAAGCTCCCAGTAAACCTGTCTAATCAAGTCTCGGTCACCGGCGTTAATGTGTTTCGCGAATAAAGCCGCCCGCCCCTGAGTGTAATTGGATTTAAGGGCTTGGATGTCGGCTTCCGCTCTGCGGCCATGCGCGTGCTCGATCAATATTCGGGGATCATAGATGACCTTGCCGCCGCTCTTAAGGACCCGGTAAAAGAAATCGTGATCCTCGCCTGCTTTGAAGCGGCCGCCCGCTCCCATTGAGGCATCAAAGGTGCCAACCCGGCTGATTGCGGCGGCTGAAACTGCAAAATTGCAGCCGATCAACCGGCTAAAGAGGTCATCAAGTGTTTGCACATGGTAGAGATCCTGAAATCGCCGGACGGAAATCTCGTGATCTTTGGGATCGTAGAGTTCGACACGGCCGCCCACGAGCGCCAGATCGGGCTCCTCCTGAAAGATATGAGCAATTGCCTTGAGCCATCCCCTGTCGACCATGCAGTCATCATCTGTAAAGGTTAGAATATCATACCGCGCCGCACGGATGCCCGCGTTCCGGGCTGAGGAGACACCTGCAATCGGCTCAAAAATGTACCGCAACGGCAACTCAGTGCCGGCAATCAGATCCTTGACCACCTGCGCCGTGTCGTCGCTGGAGCCATTGTCCACAAGGATCATTTCCCATTGCGCAACGCCCGACAGGTCAAGCTGTTCGAAGCGACGCAAGCACTTTTCAAGCTGGGACGCGCGGTTTCGCGTGGCAATGACAACCGAGATCATCGGCGGCACCCCACAGCTGGTCGCCTTATGACTTCGATAGAAGTCAGGTTCCAGTTTTCTTGACGTTGCCGAGACATTCGAACCACCCAAAGCCGCATCTCCGCGCTGTTGCATGGAGATAAGAAATACCTGGCGAGGATGAATTAGGTCTCAAAGCCGCGAATGCGCTCCCGTCGGCCGAAAGCCAAGGGAGTCTTCAAACAAAACGGTCAATCGAGTTGCACCGAGTAGAAAACGCCGTTTCCCCAGACATGCCCGCATCAATACCTCGCCGTTGATAATCGATGCGTAGCAAAATTTTCTAAATATTAAATAAATTCTCCGGTTGTCTGGCAAGCGTAATTACGCATTTTCTACTATCAATAATACGAGAAGAGGCGAAATCATCCCTCCGTCGGCCAGCAACAGCTCTTGGCCCAGTCCATAAGTCGGTTCAAATGCCAAAAGGTTCAAAAAAGCCGGGAAAGAATCTGCAATCTTTGGGATATCGGTGGCTTAGCGCTTCAGTCCCTATTTCAACAGCGCAGAAAATAGCGGCCTGGGAAGGTCGAGTCGCGGCGGTTGCAAGACCTAGTGTGATGTTTCTGAAGTTCGCCGCATAATATGCGGCGAATTTAAGAGACTGAATCACACTAGCTTCAATGAGTTAGTGTCCCATTGAATCTGAAATTCAATGAAGTGAATTTCAGATTCGGGATACTGGGTCGAACGAGAACGACGCCGCCATTTCACAGAACGGACGCGAGAATCTGGTGCAGCCGGAGCCGGGGCTGGAGGTGGAGCTGGGACTGGTTCAGTGCAGAAAAAGGAAACCCCGCACAAGATTGGTCAGGTAGATGCGGGCTGCACCGGGCTCCGGCGTGGTCAGGGCTCCATCGGGCCGTTGGCGCGACGAGAGATAGGCGCAGAGTTCCCAATATGCGCGCTTGATCAACCTGCGATCACCAGCCCGGATGTGCTTTCCGAAGATCGTAGCCCGGCCCTTGACGTAGTTTGCCTTAAGAGCCTGCACTTCGTCTTGCGCGCGCCGCCCATGGGCGTGCTCGACCCTCACAGAGGGTTCGTAGACGACTTTCCCTCCGCCCTTCAGAACGCGATAGAAAAGCTCGTGGTCCTCGCCAGCCTTGAAACGTGTCCCCGGACCCATCGCCGTATCGAAGGCGCCCGCCCCGGCAAGGGCAGCTGCCGATATCGCAATGTTACAGCCGATCAGGCGGGTAAACATGTCGTCTATGGTCTTTATCTCGTAACGGTCGTCGAAACGGCGTATCGAAATTTCGTAGTCTTCCGGATCAAAAAGATCGACTCGCCCGCCGACCATGGCCACAGCCGGGTCATCGGCAAAAACCTGCTGAATCGAGTGAAGCCATGAAGGGTCGACCCGGCAGTCATCGTCAGTAAAAGCAAGGATGTCATGGCGCGCAGCGCGAATGCCAGCGTTGCGGGCAGCTGATACGCCCGGCGTCGGTTCGAAGATATAACTCAAGGGAAAGTCACACTGCGCCTGCAGCGCCTTGATGCGTTCGGCAGTGTCGTCAGTTGAGCCGTTATCGACGACAATAAGTTCCCAGGCTGCCCCTGGTTTGGGCGCAAGATCGAGAAATCGCTCGATGCACTTGGCAATTTGCTCAGAGCGATTAAGCGTTGCGATGACGACAGAGACCGAACTCGTGCCATATTGCGACATAATAATAAACTTCGCCTCAGGAGGCCTCGGCTAAAGACCGCGTTAAAAAAACGGTAACACTGAACACTCGGAAGTTCATGTCCAATAGCGTGAAAGCCCTTATGGAAATACCAAACTTCATACGAATTTCCTTTGCCGATCTCCAGTCAATACTGCCTTAGGCCCAAATAATACACAGCAGGAACGCGCTCTCCCGGACATAAACAAGAAAACTATTGAACAGCAGTCGATCCCGAGTCGCGGATACGCGCTAACCCTCATGTCTTTCAGGATACAATCGTTTCGCTGCGTTCCCGCGACAGCTTTGGGGGGTAATTGCGCAGCAGCACCAGGATGATCAAATGTGCTTCAGACTGAGCAGAGTTGAGGTTGGAGCCGGCCAAATCTGACAATGCCCAAATCTGAAAATGCTCAAATCTGACGCCGTTCAAATCTGACCCTGTTCAAATCTGACTCCGCCCGAGGTTTCTTTGGCGCGAGGTTTCTCTGAGGCGAGCCCGTTACAGAGCGGCCAAGACCTTGCCCAAACGGGCGTCTCCCGTGCAAAGCCCCTGAGATCGTGCCCGAGCCGGAAGGTGACGTCCGGACGCTTAAACCCGCGGCGAGCCAGGTCCTGTCCGCCAGTAACAAGCGCACGCCATCTGCGAGGCCTTCAGGCCCTTGCATTCTGATCGACCCTTCATATATTAATTTTCGAATATGTTATGATGTAGTGTTTTCAGTTTCAGCTGCATGGCCGGAGGAGAGATCAGATGTCAGGCGCCCTACAAGAAGTCGACGCGGTCACCGCAAAGAGCTGGCTGGACCAGGGCAAAGCGCGGCTGTTCGACATTCGCGAAGCGGATGAGTTTCATAGAGAGCACATCCCCGGCGCCCAGCTGATTCCGCGCGCCGAACTCGAGGGCTGGAAGCCCGGCCAGGACGAGACCGGGACAAGGATCGCGGTCTTCCACTGCAACAGCGGGCAGCGCACACGCGAGGCCGGCTCACAGATCCAGAGCTGCGGTTACCCGGAGGTTTATGCGCTGAAGGGTGGCCTGGCCGCCTGGAAGTCAGCGGGCCTGACAACGGAGCTGAATCGCAAAGCGCCCATAAGCCTGCAACGACAGGTCCAGATCACAGCGGGCAGCATGGTCGTGATCGGCCTCCTCCTGGCGTGGCTGGTTTCGCCCTGGTTCACGCTTCTGAGCGGTTTCGTCGGCGCCGGGTTGATTTTCGCGGGCCTGTCGAATACCTGCGCACTGGCGAGCATCCTGGCGCAGATGCCTTATAATCGCAGGGAAATTTCCCCCACAGAAAATCCACCTCCCGAAGCCGCCGCGCGCTAGCTCCAGCCCGCGCTCTCAAGCAACGTCATGGAGCCGACCAGAATTGTGACGCAGCCGATAGCGCCCTGCAGGATGTGGTTGCTCCAGGTCATGGCCCGGGCGGACCAGACCAGCGGGACGGCGATGGCGACCGAGAGACATCCCATGCCGACGATCGAACCGGCCCCGAAAAGCGCCACGTAGCCCACCCCGATCCAGGGCGACTCAACGCTGGAGACCACGAGGACCAGCAAGGCCGCCGAACCCGCCATGCCATGGATCAGGCCGACGAAAAGACTGCGCCAGGCAATCCCGCCGGGATTTTTGGCCGCGTGCCTATGCACGTGAGCATGTTTGACCGGGCTGTGCGGCCCGGTTTCACCGCGGTGGCTGTGGGCGTGAATGTGCCGGACTCCATCGTCATGACGGTGGACGTGAAAGTGGACCCGGTCGCGCAGCATGCGCCAGATCACATAAACCCCCAGCAGAATCAGCATGATGCCCACTGCGCCCTCAAGCCAGCGCTCCACCCCCGCGCTGATGGTCGCGCCCAGCGCCAGGGCCGCGCCGGCGAAAAGGAAAAGGGTCAGGGTGTGGCCGACGCCCCAGGTGACCCCGTGCTTGACGATGTCGCGCATCCCGCTGCGCCGGGCCGCGATGCTGGAGACAGCCGCCACGTGGTCGGCCTCCAAAGCGTGCTGCATGCCGATCAGAAAGCCCAAACCCAAAATACCCAGCATCGCCCTGAAATTCCTTAAAAAAAAATACCGACTGCGAGCTTTGCACCCCGGCATGCCGGCCTCGCCCCGTCCGTTTGCGACCACGACTCCGCGCGCCGCAGCATCCTAGATGAGCGTCCCGGGGTTGGACATCACTTTGATGGTTGCGGCGATCGTTCCGGTGATATCTGCGGCGGTCGTCCTGGTTCGGTGCGACAGCAGAAAGGCCGGACGGCACGCACCCGTTTATCCCCAAAGTTTTGACCGTCAAAAGTCACCGCCGCTAACCGCGAATTCATTTTTGCCTGTCAACATGACATACAAATGCCACAGCGCAGGGCAGGAAATCGCTTTTGAGATTTCCCATGCCGGCGCCAGCCGATGAAGAGACCGACCGTGCCCGACCCTAGAAGCCCAGGCGACAGATTCGACAAGTTTATCACCATGGGTCTGATCGTCGTTGCGGGGCTGCTGGCGGTCATCTCCATCCTCCCGGGCGCCTAACGCCTGTCGGCCGAGATTTGATCCCGAAATCAGCCGGAACTTGATCCCGCCATCAGAATGTGAGAAACGATCCGCCCCCCGGCGCGTGTGACCGTTCCGCGATCACGCCCGGGGGATCGATCCGGAGGCCCCGCGCGGAAAACCCGCCGCGACGGCTGACGGAGGCTTGGCCTGTGCGCAATCGCCGGCCCGGAGACGCCATTGCGGCAGGTGAAAGCAAATCAGGGGAGCGAATCATGACGTCCAGCCTCGGCCTCGACTTCGGGACCACCAACACGGTGGTCACCCTGCCCGCCGCACCGGGAAGCACAGGCGGCGCGGCCCCGGTGGTTTTCGAGCATAACCAGCAGGATTTCTCAGCCTTCCGCTCGGTCCTCTCCTTCTGGACCGACGAGAGCCTGCCGAAGAGTCCCATCGAGTCGGACGCCGGCCCCTGGGCCATCGAGCACTTTATCGAGAACCCGGGCGACTGCCGCTTTCTGCAGTCCCTGAAGTCCTTCGCGGCCAGCCCGCTCTTTTCCGAGACCCGGATCTACGGTCAGCGCTTCAGCTTCGAAGCCCTGATGGCGAAGTTCCTGACGCTGATGCAGGCGCGTGCCGGATCGCAGATCGAGACGCTGCCGCCCCGTCTGGTCGTGGGCCGTCCCGTGGAATTCGCCGGCAGCGCGCCGGACCCGAAACTTGCCCTGGAGCGCTACCGCACGGCGCTGGCCAGGTTTGGCGCGGAGGACGTCCGCTTTGTCTATGAACCTGTCGCGGCGGCCTTCTTCTTCGCCCAGCGCCTGACGAAAGACGCGACGGTTCTAGTGGCGGATTTCGGCGGCGGCACCAGCGACTTCTCGCTCATGCGCTTCGAGGTCAAGGGCAAGAAGTTGCAGACTCACGCCCTCGCCTCCTCCGGCGTCGGAGTCGCGGGCGATACCTTTGACTTCCATATTATCGACAAGCTGATCTCGCCCAGCCTGGGCAAGGGCACGACCTACAGCTCGGGCAGCCAGGATCTCCTGCTGCCCAACCGATTCTTCACCGCTTTCGCGCGCTGGAGCGAGCTGTCGGTCCTGAAAACCTCACGGGATTTCCGGGAGCTCAGGAAGCTGCTGCGCAGCAGTAACGAGCCGGAGCGTCTGCAGAACTTCATCGATCTGGTCGAGGGCGACCAGGGTTACGCGCTTTACAAGGCGGTGTCCGAGGCAAAGGCCCGGCTCTCCAGCAGCGATGAAACCGACCTGAATTTCACCTGGGAAGACGTGGAGCTCGACTTCACGCTCCGGCGCGACGACTTCGAGCATTGGATTGCCGGTGACCTGCAGAAGATGAGCAGCGCCGTCGACACCGCGATGCAGCGCGCCAGCCTGAAAAACGGCGAGGTGGACAAGGTCTTCCTGACCGGCGGCAGCTCCTTCGTCCCCGCCGTGCGCCGGATGTTCGAGGATCGCTTCGGCGCGGAGAAGATCGAAACCGGCGACGAACTGGTCTCCATCGCCCACGGGCTCGCATTGATCGGCGAGAGCGACGACATCCAACGCTGGTGCGCGCCGTAGTCTTGCGAGTATCGGTGTACTCCTACGCAGTGGGTTTATGACTTTTGTAGAAATCGAGAGCCGCATGAAAACTCTCACGCCAGAGGTCGTCCAATGGCTTATCGATATCCTGCCAGAAGAAACGAAAGACCTGGCCACCATCGTCGTTGCTCTTAAAGGTCCAATGATCCGGCGGGCTTGAAAGCGTCGTTTCAAAAAAGATCCATTCCTGCCTGAGAGCGATCTGCTTACTTGCAACAATTGGCTTCAGGTTTTTCAGGTCGATAGAGAGTCCGCTTTCTTCTTCAAGTTCACGGCGCGCAGCAGAGGCGTCAGATTCCCCGGGTTCTATGGTCCCCTTGACCAGTTGCCGCCCGGCAAGCGGATGCTCAAAGGCGAGAAACTGTACTTGGCCATCCGTGTTTCTAAGGACGATAGGACAGACTTTGCGGATCATCACGATTCAACGGCAACTCAGGAGCTTGATCTTTGGATAACAATGAGCGTCTTCTCAGTGATGATAAAGTGGTAGTAAGTGCCGTCCTTTGTACTGTGTTTTCGCGTACATCCTGGCTGACGGTCGACGCTCGTCTCGGGATGCTCAATCTCTCGAATGGTCCCATATCCTTGCGTCCCACAAACGCTCAGCCCCGAATAGTCGGCAGGTAACGCGAAGCCTCGTACGGAGCGGCTCTCAAAGCACAGCCTGGCGCATTCTTCTTTTTCAAGTACCCGTGTCAGCGAAAAGCGTGACAAACCGATAGCAGCTTCTTCGACGAAGATTGCTTCCCGGTAAAAATTATGGGCGTAGAACGCAGTCGCAAGGATGCTGGCAACGACCAGTAAGCCGATTCCCAGTTTCTTCATGCCAAGCAACTCCGTTCAGACAGCATCCGCGAAAAGCAAACTCAAGCCTTCGAAATCCGATGAATCGCGTCCACCCGTTTTTCCAGGCCCGGCGCCAGGTCCATCCCGAGACCGGGACCGTCGGGAACGGTAATCATGCCATTCTCGATCGGCGGCAGCTGGTCGACGAAGTCCTGGTACCAGCTGTAGTAGAAGCCGCGGGCGATTTCCTGTTCGCGGACATTGCGCAGGCTGAGCGCGAGATGGGTCGAGACGGCCAGGGTCACCGGGCCGGAGCAGTCGTGAAAGGCGATGGGCCGCGAGCGGGCTTCGGCCAGGGCCGCAACTTTGCGCGCGGCGGTGACACCGCCGGCCCAGACCACATCCAGGATCGGCGTGCCGATGTTCCCGTCGTTGATCAGCGCCTCGAACTGCCCGAGGCTGGCCAGGGTCTCACCGCCCGCCAAGGGAGCGCGGGTCGCGCGTGCCAGTTCGGCCACTTCCCTGGTTCGGTCCATCCAGACCGGGTCCTCGATCCAGTCCATTTCGAGGGGCTCCAACGCCGCCGCGATCTTCTTGGCGGCATTCAGGCTCCACAAGCCATGCAGCTCGGCCTTCAGGCGCATCTTGTCGCCGTGGGCCGCGCGGATCTTCTCGAAGGGCCCAAGGCCCTTTTTCAGATCCTGCGTGGAGATGTCCACACCATCAGCCGCCCCGGCGGCGAGATCGAGCGGCCAGATCTTCATGGAGAAGATGCCCATCTCCATCAAGGAGGCGGCGAGATCTTCCGGGTGATGGAGAAAGGCCTCCAGGTCTTCGTAGGTTTGACGCCCCGCCGGACTGCCCGCCGCGCCGGCGGCCGTCCCGAAATTGTCGGGCCGCACGGCGGAGGTCTTGGAAACGTAGTTCGGCCCCGCGCAGGTGTTGTAAACCTGGATCGACTCCCGCGTCCGCCCGCCCAGCAGATCGCTCAACGGCTTGCCCGCCGCCTTCCCCGCCAGATCCCAAAGCGCCACGTCCACCGCCGCCAACGCCCGCACCTCGGCACCGCTGCCGGTGAAACCGGTGTAGGGCTGCATTTTCATGTTGAGGAATTCGATCCGGCTTGCGTCCTGGCCCAGAAGGATCGGCGCGATGCGGTCGTGAATGTCTGCTTCAGACGGTCCCGCCCCGAAGTAGGTCTCGCCCAAACCAGTCAGTCCGTCGTCGGTGTGCACCCGCACCCAGAGGAGATTGGGATGATCGCCAAGGCGCAGGGTTTCAATGGTTTCGATTTTCACGAGGAGTCCTCTCAGGGGGAACGGGTGGTGACCGTAATACAATGAACTGACGCGCCAAAGACTCGCACGGACTTGGACTTTTTCCAAGGCTATCGGAGAGTGCTAACTTCGCATTTGACCGGCAAGTCCGAGACAAGCTTTGCTTCTATGCATACTCATTCGGAAACGTTCTATTGGAGATCATACCTGCATGACCGAGCTGGAACTGAAAAAAATTGAAGCCAGATGCGATGCCGCCGCTGCAGGCCCCTGGAAGTCGTGTGTGGAAGGCCGCGATCACACCAGCGCTTCGAGCTTTATTATGACCGGCGAAGGTCGTGAGAGAGGCAATGACATCGAGCTGACCGGAGCCACAACAGCAGATCAGGATTTTATTGCTCATGCGCGGCAAGACATTCCGAAACTGCTGGCAGAGGTTCGACGACTGGAAAAGGCGTTGTCTGGAGGCACTTAAAAACTAATGCGCCTCAGGTCCTGCATTGTTGAGTGTCCAGGGTCAGGCCTTAAAGAGTGCGTGCGATAACTTGAAATTGCACATAATTTTAGACCTGACCCCTGTGAGAAAATCAGCTGTTGCATCGCCTAACGCTTAATCCGCCAATTCTGAACAGAAGTCACTGTGATCGAACCACGGGCTGGTACTTCACTCCATGCCTCACCGGGTCGCCCCAGCCGTAGTCACTGCAGCCTGGCGGATCGAGGCTGCAATTTCCTCGGAGAGCTTCTTGCCCTTCATGGAGCGCGCAATGGTCAGACCGCCGGTCAATACGCCGAGCATGGCCCAGGCCCGCGACAGACGCTCTTCCCTCTCGCCACCCGCCAGACCCTCGGCGATAAGGCCCGCAATTCGCTTCATTTTCGCTTCGTAGATCGCTTTAACCTCCAGGTCCGCTCGCGCGACCTCCGGTGAAAGGGTCGTCATGGCGCAGCCGCAGGCGAGATCGTCCCGGTGCGCCTTTCCCAGATAGTAGTCCGCGAAGGCCTGAACCCAACCGGAACCATGTTCGCTCTGAAAGCCGGGCACAGCTTCGATCACCTCGTCCAGCCCACGCTCCAGAGCGGCGCGGAAGGCACTGTCTTTTGACCCCAGGTGCGCATAAAACGCGCCGGAGGTGACGCCCGCGGCCTTAGCGATCGCGTCCACACCCACGCCGGCATAGCCATGGCTGCGGAAATTCCGGCTTGCGGCGTCGAGCATGCGCTCGCGGGTGAGCTCCCCTTTTGTCGGCGGTTGACTCATCTGACTCTCCAGAAAAAATAACGATCTCTATATTTTTGATTGACAATATAACGATCGTTACATAATTATATTTATAGTGATCGTTATATTTCAACCCTGACAAATCCGCAACAGCGTAATCCTGAGGCGAAACTCAAGGAGGAACCAGATGAAAGAGGAGCGGAGTCCGGCAGGCCTTGCGGGACGCGTCCTGCGCCGCCGCGAAGTGCTAGGCACATTGGCTGCAGGAATCGCAGCCGCTATTTCGGGATCCGAAGGGCGGGCGTCGCCGCTCGCACAAAATGCAACAATGAAAGGCAAGACTCACATGGATACGAAAGCCTTCGTCTATACGGAACTGCAGGCCTCGGTTCCCTTTGGCGATGTTCCCTGGAAGGAGCTCAACAATCAAATCGCCGGAGAGCCCGGTTTTCTGAACAAGACCTGGTTCTCGGGCGTCGGGAACAACTCGGTCGGCGGGCTCTACAGTTTCGACGGCATCGAGGCCGCACAACACTATTGCACCGTATTTTTCCCGGCTGTCGCAAAAAGCTTCGGCGTTGCGCAAACCACGCGTGTCTTCGATGCCGCCCTGGTGAGGGACGCCAGCCTTGATATGGGATCTCCCTATTTCGGTGCCGAACCAGCGCAGGCGCCCGGCGCGTTCGTCTATACGGAAGTCCAGGTGAACGTCCCCTTCGAGAAGGCGCCCTGGCGGGATCGCAACCCGGTACTGAAACAGCAGAAGGGCCTGATATCGAAACTTTGGCTGAGCGGTCTTCACACCGGCACGCTCGGCGGTGTCGATGCCTTCGACAGCATCGAGAACGCTCTGGCCTTCGCCATCGACGACTTCCCCAAGACGGCCGCAAAGCTGAACGCCGCTTTCACCACACGTGTCTTCGATGCCCGCGTGACGGAGCAGGCAAGCCGCGGACTGAAGTCACCTTACTACGCGTGAAACCCTCAAAACAGATAGCAAACCAAGGAGAGAAGCCTCGTGCTTAGGAAACTCGGATACGGACTGATTTTAGCGGCTGCGACGACACTCGCCGACACCTCGGGGGTGCAGGCTGCGGGCGAAAGCTGTGAAGCCATCGGCGGCGTCGCGATTCCCAACTTCTTTGCAGAGGGCGAGGGTCAGCCGGTGATCATTTCCGCCAGACTGACCGGCAGCGTGCAGACCGCTGCAGGCAAAATCACCGCCCAGCGGGAAACCGCAACGGGTCTTGAAATGGACATGGTCCACTATTTCGGCAGGGACGACGGTGGTGCCTTTCAGACCAAAGACCTGGGGATCCTCACCGCCGTGCCGGGTAAGCCGGGCCGCTATATGATCGAGATCACCTATCACATTCAGGAGGATGTGACCCGCGGCACGCTTAAGGGCGCCAAAGGAACCTTCAACAGCTACGGTCTGGTCGACCTGCGCAATCCCGACAACATGGTCGGCCTCGTTCGCTATACAGGCGAAATCTGCAAATAGAGTCGAGCTTTTGCACTGCGCGGGCGGTGGTTCCACCCCAGACGCCCGCGCAGCCTGGCAACACCAAAATCACAATCAAGGATCGCTATGCCAAAAGAGCTTCATATCGGCTTTTTGATATTTCCGCAGATGACGCAACTCGACGTCACAGGGCCAGCCGAGATTCTAAGTAAGATCCCAGGCGCTAAAATCCACATGATCTGGAAAGATCTGTCGCCAGTCGATGCAGATGCGGGCTTTTCGATCAATCCAACGACGACATTCGACACTTGTCCCGATCTGGACGTCGTTTGCGTCTGCGGGGGGTTGGGCGTTGTTCCCTTGCTCGACGACGAAGACATCCTGCAATTTCTGAGGCGCCAAGCGGAGGTGGTTCAATATGTAACGTCAGTGTGCAGCGGTTCCCTGCTCCTGGGTGCGGCGGGTTTATTGCAGGGTTATAAAGCCGCCTGCCATTGGGCATTTCGAGATATGTTAAAAGGTTACGGGGCCGCGCCTGTCGCAGAGCGCGTCGTACGTGACCGCAACCGTATCTCGGGCGGCGGCGTCACGGCCGGCATCGACTTTGGATTAACGCTCACCGCCGAACTCGCCGGCGAGGAACTTGCGCAAAGGATTCAGCTTTTCGTCGAGTATGACCCCGCGCCGCCATTCGATTGCGGATCGCCCGAAAAGGCGGGGCCAGAGAGAGTCGCTGCGGTCAGAGCGTTGATTTCCGAAATGACTGCTAAAGGGTGACCGGGGCCACGCCTTAGCTTGCGCGCTATCTGCCTCAGACGAGTGCAGGAAATACAATAAGTAGAAAAACCTAACAAGTTGCTACAGGTGTTTCAGGCGCCAAGAGAAGCGGTGGGAACAGCGGTAACGCCCGGCTTTCAGATCGAATGCGAGACGAACTGTGGCCTTGATTACTGCTTGAGCCCCCCTGTGATCTCCCCCCCCGAGACAAAACCGATTGCTTGAAGAAGGTGCAGTTGGAGCCGGATCGATCAAAAAAAACGCGCCATTGGGCTCAATACCACTGAGCCGACAACGCTGGCGACAACGCTGGGGACAACGGTCATGTCGGAGACTGCCAGGATCGCAGCATCATCCGGCACAGGCCTTCAAACGATTTGTTTGGAGGCTTTGCCGCGTTTTTCCGCTGCCGCAACCGGTCGATGGCCCCGCCGCGCCGGTATGAAACACAAGGAGAGACTTCCCATGCCCGTAAGAACCCTGATTGCCGCTGCCTTTCTGTCGCTGGGCACCGGCTTTGTCCTAGCCTTCCCGGCCGGCGTCATGATGTCGGACACCGACGGCCCGGCCCATGGCCAGGGCGTCGTGGTCCTTTACAGCTTTGAGGATGGCTACGCGGGCGTAAAAAGCGTTCCCCGAGGCGCAGGTTTCAAACGCGACTACGGCGCGTTCAGCCGTGGAGACAGCAACGGAACAGTGGGCATCTAAGGCATGTTGAGTCTCGGGATGCCACCGGGTCCGACGAGATCGCTAAATACGCGTTTCCGCAAGAAACTGACCGACGGCATCGAAGCAGGTTCTCCAGGCCGGTTCGCTTTCGACCAGAATGTGATTGCGGCTTTCGAGGGGAATGAACTGAGCGTCGGGGATGCCCGCCGCCAACGCGCGGCCGACATTAAACGGGATCCGCTGATCGTGCCTGGAATGCAGAACGATCGTGGGCGCCGTGACCTGCGCGAGCCGGTGGCGAACGTCGATATGGCCGAAGGCGTCCTGAAACCGCGCCGCGTTGCGGGGCGAAGTGGTCCGGCGTTGAAATTCGTTGAACCAGTCCAGTTCTTTTTTCGTCGCCTCGGGCATAAAGGTCTGCGAGAAGATTTGCCGGTAGGCCGGATTGTCGGTGCCCCACCCAAGCTCGGTCAGGGTCAGCACCGCCTCGCGCCGCGCCTGCTCCTCGGGGCTGGTCAGATGCCGCCACCCGGCCGCATAGCCGCCGATCAGGATCAGGCCCGACACGCGTTCCGGATGGCGCACGGCATATTCTATCGATACCGCGCAGCCTTGCGAGATGCCGAGCAGCGGGAAGCGCTTGAGTTCCAGCTTGTCGGCAACCGCCTCGAGGTCTTCAACGAAGGCATCGAAGCTCAGGTCCTTTACCTCCCAGTCCGATAAACCGCAGCCCCGCTCGTCATAGCGGATAAAGGTCCGGTGGCGGGCAATCTCAGCAAAGCTCCGGCCCCAGATCGGGCTGTTCCAGTCGAACTCAAGGTGGTTGAGCCAGTTCGCGGCCTTCAGCAAAGGGGGGCCCGATCCAAGGGTCGCATAGGCGATCTTGGTGCTGTCGCGCACCTCGCAGAATCCGATCCGCTGGGTGCGCAGCGCTTGCGCCTTGTACCGGGCGTCGCGCGCCGGCGTTGTGACCGGCGCGCCCCCGGCGCCGGACACCGGCGCCTTGAAACCCTCACTGTCACTCGCCCGCGTTCGCGCCCTGGGGTCCCGCGCTTTCACTGGCGCCGGCGGCGTGGCCGTCTTTGCCGATTCCTCCCGCCTGTGCGCTTCCCAACCGTAAGGGTCGGCCTGCTGCCAGAGCCGCCGCCATTTCCGTCCCAAAACCGGATCCGTCTCAGGATGTGTCGCCAGTTGCTTGAGAACCGCCGCATAGGTGTTGTGCGCGTCGTCGCGCTCGGTGGTCAGCCAGGAATCGAAGTCCCGGCTACCCGCTCCATCCAAGCCCTCAAGCGGTATCGCGTCGAGCTTCTGGGCGGCCGCTTCCAGTTCCTCGAGCGGCAGGGGCGTATCCTGCTGCGGCAGGCGTTGATGCAGGTGGGTGATGTCAATGCAGACGTCCTTCGTGTCAAAAGAGATACGCTCCCGGTCAGCGATGATGCGACGGCGGTCCGGCGCGTCCACCACGCGGCGCAGCTTGCTGAGTGCCCACCGCAGCGATGCCTTGGGGTCGTCGGGCAGGTCCCAGAAGAGTTCGCAGAGGCGTTCGCGACGATGGGGACGCCCCGTGACAGCGAGAAAGGCAAGCAGGGCGCGCGCCTTCCGCGAGGCCGGGAGGGGGCGCGGCACGCCCCCGGACGCCACGCGTATTTCGCCCAAAAGCGAGATCTGGAGATCGTGGGACATCTGCGCACTCCGCAAGTCAGAACAACAACGTTTCGCCGATCTAGTTTTCACCGGGCTTGAAACGCCGACAGAGCGGCAAGACAACAGGTGAACAGAGGTTGCAGCCTTTAGCCCTTAGCGCGGATGCTCCGACTTGGCCATGGTGCTGCACAGGCGCCTCCCCCATCAAAGGCACCCACCCCCATCATCTGCAGCGCAGAGTCTGCAAATCAGTCTACGAACAAAACTAGAGGAAGACAGGTATGAAGAAAACGGAAATCGAAATCGACAGAAATACCTACCACTGCGTGTGAAATTGATCGTCATTCACAAGGACTTTGTGTCATATAACAAGCAGGCACACAAACCCGGCGACGCATCCGTTTTTACCCCTCAAGAGACCCTGGAAACTTAAAAGTGTTGAGTATCGGCAGACATGCAAACCACTGGCAGGGTAAGCTGGATCAAAATCTGACCCTGCCGAAGAATTTCAAATCCTCCCGCTCACGGATTATGTATATTGAGCAGAAGTCCGGCGCCTTAGAAGGGCCTGCGCGCATCGGACGGGTGTATCTCTCCAAGTCGGGGAAGTCGCTGTACTATCGGGGCCTCACCTTTCAGAGCCTGAAGGGCGCAGGCTTCAAGTCCAACTATTTCGAGTTGGAGACGGGAGAGGATTACTGGATCTCCGGCCCGCGCAAGGACCGGAACGACCGGCTTTACGGCGGCAACAAAGGCGTGGAAGTCGACCTGGATGTGGAAGCGGAATACAGCGCTTTGATCGGGTTGCGCTGACGGTATTTCAGAATTATATTAAGAGTGACAGCATATTTAATTTATCCGTTGTAAGCTTCTGTCTTATTCGATTGGAAGAGATTACAAGCGCAGAAAACGTTACGGAGAGAGCGATAACGCTCGTATTGCGAATCTCATTTTAAGAGTTACGTCCCGTTGATAACGGGAGATGAGATGAAAAACATGTTTTTACTTCCGGCGGTTTCCCGACGATTCCCTGACTCACCGGCAGATCAGTGGCGCTTTATGCGCGCACTCACGTTTTTCAGGCTTCGGGCCAGTTTCTCGCGGAGTGATGCTCTTCGAGGTTCAGCTTTTTTAGAAAAGTCTATGATCTCTTCCATACCGGTTCTTTCAGCGAACCTGCAGGGTAGTCTTATTTCTTTGGTCTCTTCGTAAAGGCGCCCACGCAGGCTATCGAGCTTGATTGGACTCAGTGGTTTGGTGACGAGTGCAAACCTTGAAGTCCCAGTTTCCCAATCGAAGCCAAAAACACCTCTGCGTGCCACATCCCCCCAGGTGGATATGCTCGCATCGAACCCGCTGAACTGTTCATATTCACAGCGCTTTGCTTCTCGCACGATCAGCTCGAAAGCATCCTCGAACAGGGTTTCGTGACGGATGCATATTTCGGGTACAGGGCCAATTCCGGCTGTCGAGAAATACCCAACGGCCCCAACCTCATCGACCGCCATCCAGTCGTATTCCGTGCCCCAAAAGTTATGCTCTGTGTGAAATTTAACCCGCACGGCGACCTCTATCCTTCGGTCTGTTAAAACTGGTTAGTGTAAAGCGCTCCATTTAAGGATCTTACCTCTAGCTTTCTCATGTTTCATTTTGTTTCCGCTCTGGATCGGGCTGATAGAGACTAGTCCTTCAGAAAACCTGAGAAATCGGCCAGCGAGGCACGGCTGCGGCCGTCCCTGCCCACGACTGGTTCCGCGTAGAGCATCGAATTCAGGATGGCTTCCTCCGTGCTCTCGATCACCGCACAGAAGAGGGGGTCGAGGCCATCTTCGTGCAGCTGAGTAAACTGAAGAAGGCTCTCCTTGGGCTTGCTATGGGGGATCCGCTGCGCCGTGGAGAAAGCCAGGGCGATGTCGCCGGAGCCGGAGCCGAAATGACTGCCGGTCCGGGCAATCCCCGCCGCCGCCCGTCCGGCGAGACGGCGCAGCTGGCGGTCGGAGAGCGGCGCGTCGGTGGCCAGGATCACGATGATCGAGCCCTGTTCGGCGGGCGAGCCCTCCTGTTTCATGCGCTCCGCGATCCGAGGTCCGACATGCTTATCCTTGACCACAAGATCCTGCAGACGGCCCATGTTGCTGAGCACCAGCGCGCCGAGCCTGTATTCCTGTCCCGAGATCCTGATCACCCGCGAGGCCGAGCCGATGCCTCCCTTCAGGCCGTAGGCGCTCATCCCCGTCCCCGCCCCGACCGCGCCCTGTGCGAAGCTACCGGGAACTGCCGCCGCGAGAGCCTCGGCCACATGCCGGCTCTTGACATGCAGGCCGCGGATGTCGTTCAGCCAGGCACCGTCGTTGCACTCCAGAACCACCGGATTGACCGTGCCCGTGGTTGCGCCGATCTCCGGATTTTGCGCGAGCATGTAGCGCACCAGCGCCTCCGCCGCCGTCCCCACCGAGAGGGTGTTGGTCAGGATCAGCGGGCTCTCCAGCGTGCCCAGTTCCTCGATCTGCACGAAGCCGATGGACTTACCGAAACCGTTGAAAACCCGGACGGCGGCGGGCAGCTTCTCACGAAAGAGACTGCCCCCGTGAGGCAGGATCGCGGTCACGCCGGTCTGCACCGCGCCGGCGCTCAAGGTCACCTGCCCGACCGCCACCCCCTCGACATCGGTGATGGCATTCAGTGGGCCGGGCGGCAGGCTGCCGATTTCAAGTCCAAGGTCGCGCGCGCTGGGCATATCGGGAAGACTCTGTCTGTTAATCGCTCATCGCCAGAGATAGAGCATGTGCCGGAGAGAGGGAATGATTTTAGGCTGCCCGGAGGTGCTTACGCCCGCCTCGGGCATGGGCTAGTCTTCGGTCATGGCCGATTCGAAAACCCGTGAGACCGACCTTTACGCGCCCCTTAAGGCCTATCTTGAGGGGCAGGGTTACGTGGTGAAGTCGGAGGTCGGTGCGGCGGATATCGTCGCCTGCCGTGGCGAGGAAGAGCCGGTCATTGTCGAGCTTAAGGTCGGCTTTTCCCTCACGCTCTTTCATCAGGCGGTCGCGCGGCAGGCGATCACCGATCTGGTTTATGTCGCCGTGGAACAGGGCAGCGGCGGGCGCTTTGCCAAGGCCTTGCGCGACAATATCAAGCTCGCGCGGCGGCTGGGTCTGGGGCTGATCACCCTGCGTCTCCGGGATGGCTTCGTCGAGGTGCACTGCGACCCCGGCCCCTACCGTCCGCGGCAATCCAAGCCCAGGCGCGCCCGCCTGCTGCGCGAGTTCGCCCGCCGCGTCGGCGATCCGAACCAGGGCGGCGCGACCCGCGCGGGTCTGGTCACCGCCTATCGCCAGGACGCCCTGCGTTGCGCGGCCCAACTGGCGGCCAAGGGTCCGCTGAAGGGCGCCGTTGTCGCAAAGGCCACCGGCGTCACGCGCGCCACACGCCTGATGGCGGACGATCACTACGGCTGGTTCGAACGGATCGAGACGGGAATCTACGCGGTCACGCCCAAGGGCCGGGAAGCGCTTGAGGCTTACGCCCACGCGCTGCCGGGTGCGGGATGATGTGTGGATATTATTGGGATAGCGAAGTGTTAGACTTTCAGTCTTACTGGTGAAAGCACTCATGCATCGCTAAAGTCTTCATATGCAATTCATCTCAGATCCCTCGCTCCCCGGTCACGGAAGAATTACCGGAGTTTTCTTCAATCGCAACCAATCGATATGCGCGATCACCTCTGCTTTTCACCTGCTCATAAACCCACCGGCACGAGCCAGTTATGGCGGCCAGCGCCTGCGGTACCGAGTTGCCCTCTATCACCCCCCGGAGACCAAGCCTTTTGCGGTTTTTGATCAGCTGCGTTATCCGGTCAACGATGTGGCTTTCCACCCGACCGAGCCGACAGCTGCTATCGCAACAGGGAGCTACGATGGTGGTTGGATGTTCGACGGAGAACTCATTGTCTGGAATAGTGAGACTGGTCAACACAGTACAGTAATCGGCCCGATTCCGGAGGTCGTGCGCTGCGTATTTAGCAGCGACGGGTCCCATATCATTGCCTTTGTTCGTCCCTGGACAGAAGAGTCGCCGGAACACTTGGATGATCCATTCGATAGTTTCTATGAGGTGCTGGCGAGCTACGAGGCTGAAATTTTTGAAGGTGTTTTCAACAAAGAGTCTATCGCTCAGCAAATATCTGCGCAGCACCCCAAAAGCAGTGCCGACATGGCCTCCGACTCCAGGCTCCCGGTTAGAGTCGAAGATCCGGAAGATGCTGTGCGTAGAGCGTTCAAGTTAGAGACCATCCGCACCAGACCCGCTGTTTGGGATGTTGCCTGGCTTGATATTGATAGGATTGGACTTGTCCATGATGATTGCCAGCTTGAAGTTTTAGGTCCGGACGGAACCACTAAGCAAGAAATTCGGGGGACCAGTTACGGATCAGAGATTCTAAAAGCTGAGCAGTTTTTAGTGCATGCTGTTTTGATCAAAGAATCAGCAGAAGGTTGGTTAGAGCGGCTTGGTTCGCAGATTTTGAAGTATGATGGAAGCACGCTCACCGAAAAGGTATTTTTCGAAGGCGATTTCGCGTTTTCCATCTCTAGAGACGGCCGGATCCTGGGCCGGCGAAGTCGCGGCTACGAAGACAAAACCGGCCAGCTTGATGTCCTCGGCACATCTGACTTGGATAGATGGAGTCGGCATGACTTTGGACACTACGACGTGTTCAATCACTTCCTGCGTGTGGATGGCTCACCGTACCTATTCTCTCTTCAGGGCACACCACCCGGCTCTCATGAGCGCAAATACCTTTGTACGATTGGACCAGACGGGTCTCTAAACCGGCTCTGGCCGGTTTCGCCGGATCGGAGCCATCATGCGATGGATTGCGCCGGCGCTTACGTCGCAGATTCGCATGGCGAGAGCCTGATTCTCTCGGGACGGTATCACAACCCAAATCCCAGCCGAGCTTACAGCGGTTTTATCTGCAGAAGGGGTTTGGAGACCGGTAAGGAAATCTGGTGTCATCAGACAAGAGCCAATGCGACCGCGATTAAAAGCATTCCATCGCGAGACATCATCGTGGTTACCTTTTTGAATGGAGAGATTGCGGCAATCGAGAGCACATCCGGAAAGATCCTGCAGTGGTCGGAATTTCGACCGGATGGGCAACTCAGTGTCATTTTTTCCTTCGATGTCTCCGATCAGAAAATCGTTATTGGCACGATGGATGGGCGGGTCGGGATCATTCCAATCAAGGATTTTATGACTTCAGGAATGAACTAGAGATTCAACACCCACATCACCGTGACGAAGACTTCAAATAGTCAATCAAGCAACGTGTCTTCGCCGGGACGTAGGATCGCGAGGGGTAGAGGATCCAGGCTGCCGTGTCGAAATCCGTGGCGGTCACCTCCAGCCCCTTGAAGACATCGATCAGCTTGCCGGATTCGAGATCGTTGCGGATCGTCCAGTCACTCAAGAGGGCCATGCCCAATCCCTCCAGCGCGGCGCGCCGGAGCACCAGGGCGTTGGAGACGATCAGGGCGGGTTTGATCTCGATTTCCTGGACACGCCCCCGCGCCGATCTGAATTTCCACAACGAGCGGAAGCCGGGAAAAGGAAAGGCGATGGTCTCGTGAGCAGGAATCTCGACGGGTTTCGAAGGCCGTCCCGCTTTTTCCAGATAGGCCGGGCTGGCCACCAGGTGATAGCGGGTCGTGAGAAGTCTTGAGGCGACATAGGGTCCTGAGGGACGGGCCCCCAGGCGTATCGCCAGGTCGATCTTGTCGGCGACCAGGTCCGTCGTCTCGTCGCTCAGGATCAGTTCGAGCCGGATTTTGGGATAGGCCGCGCGAAAGGCCGCCAGGCGCGGCATCAGCCAACGCTCGCCGAAGGCAACCGAGGTGGAGACGCGCAGGTTTCCCTGGGGCACCGCCACGACATCGCGGGCAAGCTCCCGGATCTCGCCGATCTCTTCCATGGGGGCCTGGATCCGTTCAAAGATCAGCTGCCCGGCCTCGGTGAGCGCCAGACGCCGGGTTGTCCGCTCGAAGAGCCGAACGCCAAGTTCCGCCTCGATCGCCGCGATCTGGCGGGAGATGGAGGAGGGGTCCGTGTCCTGCCTGCGGGCGACGGCGGCGAAGGAGCCCAAGCGGACGACGTCCAGGAAGATCTGAAGGTGCGTGAGATTCATTCATGCAATTATTGCACGAATGAAGGTTAAAAATCCATCTATCCCGCAAGAAAATTCCGATCTATCTCTGGCCAATCTATCTCTGGCCAATATTCGCAGTCTCGAACACATCAGGAGTTGGAATGATCGACCTCACCGAGAAAACAGCCTTTATCACGGGCGCGAGCCGGGGTATCGGCGAAGCCACGGCGCGGAAACTGGCAAGCTACGGCGCGAATGTCGTGCTCGCCGCGCGCGGCCGGGCGGATATCGAACGCATCGCCGCCGAGATCGGCCCCCGTGCCCTCGCCCTGCCCTGCGATGTTACATCCTATGAGCAGGTGAAGGCCGCTATTGAAGTGACCCAACGCCACTTCTGCGGACTGAACATTCTGGTCAACAACGCCGGAACGATCGATCCCATCAGCCGGATCGATAGCTCCGACCCCGTCGCCTGGGGGCAGGTCGTCGATCTCAATCTCAAGGGGGTGTATCACTGCCTGCAGGCGGCCTATCCGGCGCTGAAGGAAACCAGCGGCGTGGCGATCAATATTTCCTCCGGCGCGGCCACCGGTGCGCTGGAGGGCTGGAGCCACTATTGCGCAACCAAAGCCGCCGTCCTGTCCCTGACCCGCTGCGCCCATAAGGAATGGGCAGATCAGGGTGTCCGTGTGGTCGGCCTCTCGCCCGGCACGGTGGCCACGGAGATGCAGCAGTCCATCAGGACCTCCGGCGTCAATCCCGTGAGCCAGCTCGACTGGTCGGCCCATATTCCACCCGAGTGGGTCGGAGAGGCCATTGCCTGGCTGACAACAGAGGCCGCGCGCGCCTATGACGGCGGCGATTTCTCGCTGAAGTCCGAGGAAAACAAGCGTCTGGTGGGTTTGATCGAATAGATCGGCCCAGTGGTGGTTGCCTTACACCGCACGGCATTCGGGCGTCCCCTCAGATCTGAGAAGACGCCCGAAACAGGCGAACAAGCTTTGCGGGAGGTTACTCCGCCGCGACCTTGTCCTGGGTCTGGGTCTCGAAGTCGCTGGCGTCGTGGCGCTCGTGGAGCTGATCCTCGAGCGGGCCGTTCACGCGGTTGACCTTGCGGCCACGGATCACGGCGGGGCGCGCGCCGATTTCTTCGGCCCAGCGCACGACGTTCTTGTAGGAGGTGACGTCCAGGAACTCCCCGGCGTCGTAGAGCCGGCCCAAAGCCAGCGCGCCGTACCAGGCCCAGATGGCCATGTCGGCGATGGAGTATTCATCTCCCGCCATGTAGCGGTTCTCGGCCAGATGCTTGTCGAGCACGTCCATCTGGCGCTTGGTTTCCATAGCGAAGCGGTCGATGGCGTATTCGAACTTCTCCGGCGCGTAGGCGTAGAAATGCCCGAAGCCGCCGCCGAGGTAGGGCGCGCTGCCCATCTGCCAGAAGAGCCAGTTCAGGGCCTCGGTCCGCTTCGCGTGATCGCTCGGCAGGAAGGCGCCGAACTTCTCGGCGAGATAGAGCAGGATCGAACCCGACTCGAAAACCCGCGTCGGCGTTTCCGTGCTGCGGTCCACCAGGGCCGGGATCTTGGAATTGGGATTGATCTCGACAAAGCCGCTACCGAACTGATCGCCGTCGCCGATCTTGATCACGTAAGCATCGTATTCCGCGCCGCTGTGTCCCGCCTCCAGCAGCTCCTCCAGCATGACCGTGACTTTCACACCGTTCGGTGTGGCCAGGGAATGAAGCTGCAGCGGGTGCTTGCCGACCGGCAGCTCCTGCTCATGGGTGGCCCCGGCGATGGGACGGTTGGTCTTGGCAAACTTACCGCCGTTTTCGGCTTCCCATTTCCAGACCTTGGGCGGCACGTAGGGTGAAGTCTCAGTCATCTCTCAAATTCCAGTTTCTTGTCGTTGTGTGTTTGAAACGAAGGTAAAGGTAGTCCGCATTCAGAACTTTTCGACCCAGGGCCGCAGTTCGATCTCCCAGGCCCAGCTGGAGCGGGGCTGATCGAGGAAGTGCAGGTAGCTCTCGGCGATCGCGTCGGGATCCAGCATGGAGTCCGGATTCTCCGCAGTCTCCACGCGCTCAGGCCTGCTGGCGTTGCGGATGCCGCCGTCGATCACGAAGTGGCCGATGTGAATGCCCTGGGGATGCAGCTCCCGCGCCAGGCTCTGGGCCAGACCGCGCAGGGCAAACTTGCCCATGGCGAAGGTCGAGGAATTGGGATAGCCCTTCACGCCCGCCGAAGCGCCGGTAAAGAGGATCGCGCCCTTGCCCTGCGGGATCATGCGTTTGGCCGCCTGCTGCGCCATCAGGAAAGCGCCGTAGCCTGTGATCAGGACGGCGGACTTCACCGCCGCCGGGTCCAGCTCGGTGATGCCGCCGCGCACCCGGGCCGAGGGATTGTAGATGGCAAGGTCGAGCGGTCCTTCCATGGCATCGGCCTCGGCGAAGACCTTTTCCATGTCGGCGGCCTCGGAGGCGTCGCAAGCGACCACCGTCGCGCCGGTTTCCGCCTGCAGTTCCGCAAGCTTGCCGGTGTTGCGCGCCGCCAGCAGCAGGCTGTGGCCCCGCGCGTGCAGCTTTCGCGCAAGAGAGGCGGACAGACCCTCGCCTGCGCCGATAATGACAGCTGTTCCCATTGGTCAGTTCCTCTCAAATCTGCAGCGATCTTGACGTAAAAAGACCGGACCCGCCAGATCGGCCGGATCAATTCTTCGGCAGATGGCCGGTGACCGCCCACGAATTGCAGGGCGCAATCACCGGCCACAAAGCTTTAAGCCGGCAGCATCTCGCCGACCTGTCTCTCGACGGCTTTCGGGTCCCCGATCAGGCCTGCATAGGTCTCCACCGAGGTGGGGTCCGGGTGGACGTCTTCTTCACCGGCTTCGACGGCGGCCAGAATTTTCTGTGCGACCGATGCGGGCGTTGCCTTCTCGGCAGGGAAGTTCGCTGCCATATCCGTGTCCACCGGGCCGGGGTAGACGCCCACGACGAGCGTGCCCTGTGCGGCCAGCTCGGCCCGCACCCCCTGCGTCAGGGAATGCACAGCCGCCTTGGAGGCACTGTAAGAGCCGAGAACGGGAAAGTTCACATAGGCGGCAATGGAGCTCATGTTGACGATCGCGCCACCGCCGTTCTTCGCGAGAACCGGCGCGAAGGCGCGGGTCACATTGAGGACGCCGAAATAGTTGATTTCCATCTCATTGCGGGCCGCCTCGATGCCATCGGCTGAGATCAGGCCTTCAAAGGCCGCGATTCCGGCGTTGTTGATCAGAACCGCGACGTCGCCATGGGCGGCGGCAGCGGCCCGGATGGTCTCCGGCTTGGTGACGTCCAGCGTGACCGGTACCACACGGCCGCCGCTGGTTTCGACCAGATCGGCCAATGCCGCCGTGTTACGCGCAGCCGCGTAGACCTTTGCGGCACCCGCCGCCAGCAGCTCTTTGACGAAGGCCCGGCCGATACCGCGATTAGCACCGGTGACAAAGGCGGCTTTTCCTTTAATCTTGCTCACGACGTGATCTCCTGAGGTTGAATTTGCCCGCTGATCCAGGGGCATTGAAATTTTTAGTAACGAGTGGTATTTAAATGAAGATGGATGACGGGATGTCAAGATATTTAAATACCGATCGGTAATTTAATTCGTGAGATAAGGGTGAAGGCAGTGGGAACCGGACGTGGCCGGCCGCGGAAATCAGATCCGGACGAGGTCCTGGACAAAGCCATGGAGCTCTTTTGGGAACGTGGGTTCGAGGGAACCTCCATGAACGATCTCGCCTGCGCGACCGGTATGGCCAAGCCCGGCCTCTACGCCACCTTCGGCGACAAGGAAGCGCTCTACGCCAAGGCACTGGCGCGCTATTTCGAGCACAACGCTCCGGTTTTCAACGAGATTTTTGATACCCCCGGCCCCTTGAAAGAATTCATGCGCCGCTATCTGGAAACCATCGCCGCATCGCTCAATGACAAAAGCAAACCGCGCGGCTGTTTCATGGTCAACTCCATGGTCGACTGCGCCCACCAGCCGACGTCACTGGAACGCATCAGCCGCGAGCAGCACAAACAACGGCAAACCGCAATCCTGAAGCGCTTCCGGGACGCAGAGGCGCAGGGCGAACTGCCCGCCGACGCAGACCCGAAGGCTTTGGCCGATTTCTTTGCCGGCCAAAGCCTGGCCCTGGGTGTGATGGCCAGCAACGGCGCGGACAAAACGGCGCTACAGAGCTTTATCGATGTGGCGCTGACGGTGCTGCCCCGCTAAGGCTCGTTGGCAGGTGACGGTTGATGCGCGGGCGCGCTATCGAACACCCCCGTCATCTTTAAGGCAGAGAGTCCTCGATGCTGAATGACTTACAAAACAAGATCCTACCCCCTAAGTACCAATGGACTCCTGTTCAGCGTACAGCACCAATATTATCGACAACATCTGCGTCACCTGGCGGTTGAGGAGACTTCGGGTAATGCGATTTCTTCCAGCTTAAAGATCCGTTCGCTGCCTCCCGGCGCGTTGGTCCGCAGGAACGCACCAGAAAATCCCCATTTCGATCCTTGAATATAAAGGCACATCGGCTGCTCTTCTCCTGAGACGTCAGGGTCAGAATAAAGCGAGATCTTTAGCAACTCGCTGGCAGGCAGATCAGGCAGATTCAAGTCTGAAGCGCTAACTCGCTCGACCACAGCAATTGCCCGATCTAACGCGATTGTTTTATGTCCACTCTCCTCAAGACGACGTGCAAGCGCGAACTGCCCCGACTCCTTGTCTTCGGGCGATTCGCAGATCTCGACCGAGCTTAGGGGGATATCGTCGAATTTGGTCATCTTGGCTCGTACCCTCACATCAGTGACAGACCATAGAAGCTGAGAGCTCAAAATGCCGAAACATAAAACTCCGCTCCAAATTTGGAACAGTCAATGTGCTCGAGGTCAGATCTTTTTTTCATGCAGTGAGTTACAGCGTTTTTTGCATGAAATAAAACCTGCTCCTACTTTCACAACCCGCTCCGCTTACTACAACGCATCAATGACGTAGTAAATTCCATTGGATATCAAATTGAACTTCAATTCTTCACTGCCAACTAAGGTTTCGTCGGGCCGTAACACGTCGAAATAAATAATCACGGCTTCGGATGTATCCTCTTCACCGCAAGGGTACCAAAAAAACTCGATATGATTTTCTGTTTTTTTTGTAAATTGATCAAATGAAACACAGCTTTGAGCCGTTTTTGATTTTCGTTCTTTTAGTACGTAGTTGGCGCCATCATCACTCAAGGCATTCATTGATACTGCGGGAAGATAGCTTTTTTTATCAACCTCTACGAATATGGAGTACTCATTTTTCACGACTTGATATTTTGTGGGCATTTCATCGTGGAAAAAGAGATTACTCGCATCAGACACCGAACGCTCTAACACAACCACCCCATCAGCATCCTCCAGAGAAAAGTAATAATACTTTCCAAATACAGGGGCGCATCCAGATAGCAAAAATGGAGATATTATTGCCGCTAATACATATAGAACCTGTTTCGTCATATATAATTATCTCGACATCTAAATATTTTAACGCGTCGGCGTTTCGAAATATCTTGAAGGCAGCGGCTTGGGGTCCCAAAATAATTACTCATGCTTCCTCTCTTGAGTGAGCCGCCTGCGAAAATTATTAATCCACCAACGCAACTGTTGGAGTTGTAGCTGCGTAATTAGGGTCAAGTTGAGCTACACCCGATCACTCCAGCCAGCTAGGCCTAGCAGACTCTTCCCCTGACCAGCCCCAATCCTGCAGTACTCTGACAAAGGTGCTTCTGTCGTAAGCTCCCAACTCCTTCGGTTCGCTAAGAATACTATAGCCATATCCTTCATCGACCCATTCCTGGTGCGTCTCAGCGGAATCACCTCGGCTCAAAGTAATTATCATGCCCCGCCTGGCACCAAATTGCGGCAGTAAGAACTCTCCCCTGACTTCTTTCCCACTTGATAAAACCGACTGAAATGGAACGATGATTTCGATTGCCAAATCATCAGCAGCAGCTTTCCATTTTTTTTGCAGATTTGATAGAGACACCTGCGGTTCCTATAAACAGAGTTGTCACATTTAGGTCCACTTTGCGCATGGTTAGCAGGCCATCGTCGAGAGCATCCTCTCATACCGGCATTACTTTTCAACTGGTATATGGCCGCAAAACCCTGCTCTCTCTGCCTAAGCGCTTTAGCAGGAGCAGCTGTCCTTCCCAAAAGAATTTTCTTGCCGTATCTACCTTCCGTAAGGTAGATACAAATCATCTACCAATCGTCAGGTAGTTTATTCACCCGAAAGAAAGGCACGAAACATGTCGCAAGAGATCTTCTGGCTGGCCGCCACCGCCCTGATGACCGCCCTTTTCTGGGTGCCTTATGTTCTAAATCGGATGGCTACGCGCGGACTGATGCGCACGATGGGCAATCCCGCCGCGGACGATGCGCCCCATGCGGACTGGGCCGAGCGCAGTATCAAGGCGCATAAGAACGGGGTCGAAAACTTTGCGATCTTCGCGCCGCTGGCCCTCGCCGTGGTGGCCCTTGGTATCGGCGATGCGCTGACCGGCACGGCCTGCATGATATACTTCTTTGCGCGGCTGGTGCACTTCGTGGTCTATACGGCGGGCATTCCGGGCTTGCGCACAGTCGCCTTCACAGTGGGTTGGGTTGTGCAGGTCGTTCTTGCGCTGCGGGTTATGGGCATTATGTAAAAGAGCCTTTCCACCCCTCCAACCCAAAACATCAGTCGCGAGGATCCAGGATATGCGTGAGAAAGTTGCCGTCATCACGGGCGTTGGCCCGGGTCTTGGAGCCTCGCTGAGCCGGCGCCTGCACCGGGAAGGCTATAAAGTCGCCGGTTTGGCGCGCTCGGAAAACTTCGGTAAGGAGCTGGAGCGCGCGCTGAGCCAGACGGAAGCAGCTGCGGGTCCCGCTGACTTCAAGCACTTCTGCTGCGACCTTGCCGAACCCATGGCGGTGCGTGAAACCATCGAGGACGTCGAACGCCTCTGGGGCGCACCCGGCGTCCTGATCCACAACGCCAGCCAGATCCTGATCAAGCCCGCACTGGAGATCACGGCGAAGGAGTTCGAATCCGTCTGGCGGGTGACCTGCCTGGGCGGCATGATCGCGGCCAAGGCGGTGATCCCTGCGATGCAAAAGAAGGGCGGCGGCGCGATCCTCTTCACCGGTGCGACGGCTGCCTTGCGGGGTGGCGCCAAGTTTGCGGCCTTTGCCTCGGCCAAATTCGCCTTGCGTGGTCTGGCCCAGGCCCTGGCCCGGGAGCACGGCGCCGACGGCATTCATGTGGCTCATGTCGTGGTGGACGGCCTGATCTGGAGCGAAAAGACCGTCGAGCGCTTCAATCCGGCACGCGAAGCCTGCCTGGAGCCCGACGCTATCGCCGAAGCTTATTATCAGCTGATCACCCAGGACCGCTCGGCCTGGTCCCAAGAGATCGATCTGCGGCCCTTTTCGGAAAAATTCTGACGCCGCCGGAAACAGCCGCTATACAGGGGGATCTGCATCACTTCGACAGACAGCAGCACCGAGACAAGCCATGGCAGAAACCGCAACGCAGATCCTGGATACCGCTGAAGCCCTGATACAGGCGAAGGGCTTTCACGCCTTCAGCTTTCAGGAGGTGGCGGACCGGGTCGGAATCAAGAAAGCCAGCATCTACTACCACTTCCCGGCCAAGGCGGAACTGGGCAAGGCAATTGTCGCGCGCTACCGCCAGACGATGCTTGCGGCCATGACCGATCTCGAAAGCCCGAAACGCGATAGCCGGAATGAGGTCGATTACTGGGCCGCCTTGGCACGCTATTTGGAGCCCATCCTCACGCTCGCCAGCAATCCCATCCATGCCTGCCTCTGCGGCATCCTGAGCGGCGAATATCCGGGTCTGCCCAAAGATATGCAGGACGAGGTCGAAAAATTTTTCGATGAGCAGCTCACCTGGCTGACCAAGCTTCTGAAGACGGGAAGGAAGGCGGGCGCCTTCCATTTTCAGGGCAGTCCGGCGCGCATGGCCAAGCTCTCCTTCAGCGCGATCGAGGGTGCAATGCTGATCAAGCGCATCACCGGCGACGACAAGCATGTGACTCAGGTCGCGGAGAGCCTGCAGGGTTTGCTGAAGGGTTGAAGCATGGCGCAGGATGTCGAGGTCAGGGAAGCCACGGAAAACGACCTGGCGCAGGTGCTGCAGCTTTACGCGCAGCCTGAAATCGACGATGGGGTGGTGCTTGATCTGGAACATGCCAAAGCCTTGCTGAAGCGCTTTGCCGCCTATCCGGACTACAAGCTCTACGTCGCCCTTCTCGATGAAAAAGTTGTCGGCTCCTTTGCTCTGCTGATTATGGATAACCTCGGGCACATGGGTGCGAAGTCCGGCGTCATGGAAGACGTGGTTGTCGATCCTACAATCCACAGAAAAGGCATCGGCAAGGCCATGATGACCGCAGCTTTCGAGGTCTGCCGCGCGAAGGGGTGCTATAAGCTCTCGCTGTCTGCAAACCTGAAACGCGACGCCGCCCACAGCTTCTACGAAGCCATCGGCTTCGAGCGGCACGGCTATAGTTTTCTGATCTCTCTAGACGAGACCTAGGTCTCCCCCGATCCGCCCCTGATTGGAACTACCGGCCCGCGGCCTTCCGGGCGGTTGCGAGCAGATCCTCGTCATCCGGAAAGGCGGATTCGCCCTCCGGGACAAAATAGCTGCCATCCGCTTCGGATTCGTGGAGCGCGACGATCACGCCTTCGCCGAGTGTCTCCTCATCGGCCTCTTCGCCGACCCATTGACGGAACACCAGGGCCTCGGGGGAAGGCCCTTTAAAGCTCTCCAGCATTTTCGCCTCGACCCGGTAGAGCGCGATGTCTCCGCTGCGGGTTTCCTCCGCAAAGCCGGTGATCTCGACATGCGCCACAAGATCGGCCGCCGCCATGCTGTCTTCCAGCATGGTCGCGAAGATTTCAGATAGGCTGTCCTTCTTTTCCGGAGTGCTCTGCGAACCGCAGCCTGCCGCGAGGAACAGGAAAGCTCCGCACAAGGCCCAGGTTAGAAATTTCATCATAAAGTCTCTCTAGGTCAGGGTCTTGCCGATCCAGCAGCATTCACCGGCACGGCGATGAACGTCAAGAAGGATCCTGCAGTGGCCAGCAGCCTGTGGAGAGCATTCCCGTTATCAGGGCCAAATGCGCCGGGGCAACAGACTCTAGGCGTGCAGCATGACATGCCGATTTACCGCCACACTATTGTGTGTTAATATGTATACATATATTTTAATGATGACCGATTCATTAAACGAAATCAGTCTTTAACTGCGGGCCTCTCCTGAGGGAGAAATCATGTTTTATAAGCCCGCCCCGCGTTTGCCTGCAGAGAATTCAGGTGCATTTCAAGAGCCCAGAAGGCGCGCCGCAAGGCTTGAAGACGTCATTTTTCAGGGGGTCATAAGATGAAACGAGTGCTGATTTTAATCGCCGGTTTGCTAGCCTTTCCGCTGCCGGCCTTCGCGACGCCGACGTTCCACATTATCACTGAATCGGATCCTGGCGGACTGAACAACGTAAACCTTTTCGGGTTCGACAACCTGACCGACCTGATAAACCTGACCAACCCAAGCAGCGCGTCCATAAACGGCCTGGCCCCAGGCATCAGCATCTCGGGCCTGACCTACGACGGCAATCGGTACCACATCATTACCGAGTCGGATCCCGGCGGACTGAACAATGTAAACCTCTTCAGTTTCGACAGCTTGACCGACCTCATAAACCTCAACAACCCAAGCAGTGCATCCATAAACGGCCTGGCGCCAGGCATCAGCATCTCCGGCCTCTCCTACGACAACGGCCAGTACCGCATCATGACCGA
>CANMQP010000016.1 GCA_947500035.1 uncultured Kiloniellaceae bacterium
TCATTGAATCTAGTGTGATTCAGTCTCTTAAATTCGCCGCATATTATGCGGCGAACTTCAGAAACATCACACTAGAGTGAAAGCGTGAAGTAGGAGCGTGCAACCGGTTGCCCGTTGACGATTACTTCGACGTGGTGCAGGCCCGGGTAGTAGCGCCGCGTTGTTATGGGCCGGATGGCATGCTTCTTGGCGAGAGTCGCCTGACCGCCTGATTCCAGCGACAAGCTCTTCCATTTAAAGACCTTAGGACTACGCGTGCCGTTTGCCTTCACGTGGTGAACCGCATAGTCGATCATCAAACTCTGACTCGCGGTCGCGTTCGATTCCAGGGTCAACTCAAAAAGCAGGTTCTCGCCAAGTGTGAGCGTCGGTGTGTGGAGTGCGAGCTCCGCCGAGAGTTTCTTCGGCGCGGTGAAGCCGAAGACCTCGAGCGCTCCCTGGTGTCCCTGTTTCAGGAGTGTTCGGCAGGCATGGCGGATAAGACGTTTCCGGCTCTCGGAGGCACCCTTCATCCAGTCCGCGGCGATGCGCGCGACCAGATCAGGATGATCTTTGGCGATATCGTTGAGATTGTTGGCGACCGAACGGCGCACGTAGTTTTCGGGATCGTCGCGCAGTTTGGTGAGAATCGGCAGGATCGGTGCCGGGTCCTTCATCAGGGCCGGCAGGCGCATGGCCCAGGGCAGGCGGGGGCGGCAGCCCTCTGAAGCCAGGCGGCGGACATGATGGTTGCTGTTTTCGCTCCAGCGCCGCATCTGCGCCAGGGCACGTGGCTGATTCGCCAGAAGAAAGTAGCGGATCCCGAACTCGGAACTAAAGAGCACGGTGATCTTCTCCAGAAGATCCATTGCTGTTTCGAAGTGTCGCTGTCCCGCACGGCCCACGTAATCATTGAGCGGCAGGATTGCCCAGCCAGAGAGGCCGGTCTTGTCGCCATCGGGCAGGCTGGCGCGCAGAATGGCGGCTGCCTCCGCGAAGTTGTCCGGCAGGTGATGCTCAAGCGCAGCGACAATCTGGTTCGAGCGTTCTTTCAGCTCCAGTTTCTCAAGTTCGTGGGCGGCCTCGGCGATAAAGGCTTCACGCGGAAACGGCGGCCAGGCTGTCGAGAGATGGTTTGCCATTTCACCGATCAACTCGGCAGAGATAAAATTTTTAAAGGCTTCGGGCATCCTTGACCTCACGCATCGACTGACGACAGCAGTTTGCCGGAGGTAAAGTGAGCCAGAAGTTTAAAGTCCGAGATCTGCGCGAAGATCTCAGTGAAGGCCGGATCTGATTTGACCTTTTCGCCGGCCGCCTTGGCGCTTTCGTAGTCGTCCCATTCAATCAGATCCGCCATCAGGGTTTGCGGTTCCAGGCCGTTCAGGGGGCGGTAGGCCCGAAATCCCGGATAGGACTTTGTCGCTTCCATGGCTTTGCGGCGTGCCGTGATAGCGCTTTCCCGGTCGGTCACCTGGTAGACGACGATTTCGTAGACGCTGCTGCTCATTTTCAATTTCCTTTTTGGGCACTGGGCTACGGATGGGCGCCAGGGATGAATGCGACTGTTAAACCACAACCCTACTGACAACCTTATGGCCATTGCAGTATGAGAGACTGATACTTGCCCTGATCGCGCCCCAAATTGCGTCCTCCGGGGAGCGGCTCTGGTCGCCGCGGGAGGGGCAGGAGCCAAGAAGGGAAAGAAGCCCAGAAGGGAAAGAAACCATGAGACCCGCCGAGCGTCTGTTCCGAATTGTCCAGATTCTGCGCGCGAGCGGCCGCGTTATGACTGCGGCTGATATCGCCGAACGTTTGGAGGTTTCGCCCCGGACCGTTTACCGGGATATTGGGCACCTGATGGCGTCCGGCGCGCCGATCGATGGCGAACGCGGTGTGGGTTACCTGTTGCGAGAGGCCTTCGATGCGCCGCCGCTGACCTTTACCTTCGAACAGCTGGAGGCACTGGCCTTCGGGGCGAAGGCCGTTCAGGTGCTGGCCGGCGAAGACCTGGGCATCGCGGCGCGCGAGGCCCTGGCCAAGATCGAGATGTCGATCCCGCCGGAACACGCCCGCCGTTTGAAGACGGCGCCGCTTTTTGCCATGCGGGGCGCAAGACAACCGCCGCCGCCCAAACTGCTTGGCCCTTTGCGGCGGGCGATATCGGAGCGGCGCAGGCTGCAAATTCTCTATCGCAGCCTAGCCGATCAAGAGAGCGAAAGAATGATCCGCCCTCTCGGCCTGACCAACTTCGGTCCGGTCTGGTTGCTGACCACCTGGTGTGAGCTCCGGCAGGATTTCCGGGATTTCCGGGTCGACCGGATCCAGAGATATGAGGTTCAGGCGGGACGATTTGAGCCTGAGCCGGACAAGTCTTTCGAGGGCTATCTCGCTAGATACACCGATTGCTGAGATGCAATTTCTACATGCCGGGAGCTTGACGAATCTGAAAGTAAGTGTATATACACATAATCATGAATTCCAAACGTCACTCTGTCACGGAACTCGCCGACTGCACCTGTGCCAACCTGCGCAAGGCGGCAAGGATCGTCACCCAGGCCTACGACGTTGCCTTGCAGCCGAGCGGGCTCAAGGCGACGCAGTTCATCCTCTTGGCCAATCTTGTCGAGCAGGGGGACATGCCGCTCACCCAGCTCGCGGAGGCGCTGGTTATGGACCGCACGACCCTAACCCGGAACCTCAAGCCGTTGCTGCGGAAAGGCCTGGTCCGGATTGAGCAGGAAGAGGACCTGCGAGTCCGGAAAGTCAGTCTGACAGGGGATGGGCTGCGGAGCGTCGAGGAAGCGCGGCCCCTTTGGGAGGAAATTCAAGCTCGGATCGGCAAGCGGCTGGGCGATGACCGCTGGTCCGGCCTGATCGAAGATCTTGGGGCCACGGTCGAGGCCTTCCAGGAGAGCTAATTTTTTTGAACCAGTATGTGCATATACACTTAAAAAATAATACCGGTCTCGTTCCCGGAGGTTCGAGCCCGATGCCGGAGATAGAAAGATGCAACTGTCACTGACACCCTTTTTGCTGGTTATTGAACTGGGGTTCTGTTTTTTCCTGACGTGGCATAGTCATCGCCGGGACCCTGGGATCGGTTCACTGTGTCCGGCGTACGTCTTTTTTACCTGGTTATCGCTTTACGCTGTCGCGACATCGCTGCTCGGCTATCACGGCTGGTATCTGCGCGAGGAGGTTTTGCGCCTGCTGCCGGGCTTCTGGCTTCAACTGGTCACGGTCGCAGCAGCCGTCATACCTGTTCTTGTCTCACGCGCGCTGCGCCAGGACCTGCGGCAGATTGTCGACACCACCCCATGGCAGTGGTTTGCCCGGTTCCATGCCTTGCGGATTGCCGCCCTCGGCACGGCGGCAAAGACGATGACAGGTGAGTTCCCGCTCTACTTCGAAGTCTTTGTCGGCATTCCGGATCTTTTGTTCGGCATCAGCGCGCTTTGGATTGCGGTTCTGGCCGGGCGCGGCGGGATCAGCCGGTGCGGCTTCCTGCTGTGGAATCTGGTCGGGGTGCTGGTCATTGTGCCGTCTGCACCGATATTGCTGCAGCTCGGGTTGCCGGGACCCTTCTATGTTTTCACGGATCTGCCCGACGCCCGTGCGGTCTATGCTTACCCCATGTCCATCGCGCCCATGATCGGCGTGCCGCTCTTCGTTCTGGTCAACCTCTGCGTCGCCTGGCGGCTCTGGGAGCGGGGGCGTCCGGAAAGGAGAGCAGAGTTGTCTCGGCCAACGTGAAGACCGGGTCAACAGCTTCGCCCCCTTACAACGGATCTCGCTTTCCCGTCCGGCTTTGCCGCGTTTGATCGATATCAAGGTTTCATCTTCCCTGTCCGGGTAACTTGACCGCATTGCAGCGTGGCGTCTGCGAAGGACGCGCAACGAAAACAACGCGGGGCAGGGAATGTTTCAGGTTCGAATTCACGGCCGCGGCGGCCAGGGTGTTGTGACGGCGGCGGAGATGCTGTCGATTGCCGCATTTCTGGAAGGAAAGCACGCGCAAGCCTTTCCCAGCTTCGGATCTGAGCGCATGGGAGCGCCCGTTGTCTCTTACTGCCGGATCGACGACAAGGAGATCAGGGCGCGAGAACCGATCCTCGCGCCGGACGCCTTGATTATCCAGGATCCGACTCTGTTGCAGTCCGTCGATGTTTTTCAGGGTCTCAATCCCGACGGCTTTATCCTGATCAACTCGCGCCGTTCCTTTGCTGATCTGGGGATCGCGGAGTTCGTGTCCAAGTTTCCGCCGCATCATGTCTGCGATGTCGGGGCCACGGAACTGGCCGTCAAACACGTTGGCCGGCCGGTCCCCAATGCGGCATTGCTCGGGGGTTTTGCCGCCATCTCCGGTCAGATCCACATGGAGTCCGTCGAGAAGGCGATCGGTCAAAAGTTTCCGGGAAATATCGGCGCCGCGAACGTGGCCGCCGCACGCGAAGCCTTCGAACTGGCCCAGGCTGCATGAAAACAGGGTCTGCATAATAACAGGCGCTGCATAAGGGAGAATTTCTATGCTCAAGCAGGTTGAAGGATCGGTCGCCGTTGCCGAGGCGGTCGCCCTCTGCCGGCCCGAAGTGGTCTGCGCCTATCCCATCACGCCGCAGACCCATATCGTCGAGGGAGTCGGTGCGCTGGTCAAATCCGGCGCGCTTGAGAACTGCGAATTCATCAATGTGGAATCCGAGTTCGCGGCGCTCTCTGTGGCCATCGGCGCTTCGGCTGCCGGCGCCCGCGCCTATACTGCGACGGCCAGCCAGGGAATCCTCTTTATGGCGGAGGCGGTCTATAACGCCGCCGGCCTGGGCCTGCCCATCGTCATGACCGTCGGCAACCGCGCCATCGGGGCACCCATCAACATCTGGAACGACCATACGGACGCCATGTCCGTGAAGGATGCCGGCTGGATTCAGCTTTTCGCCGAGACCAATCAGGAAGCCGTCGATCTGCATATTCAGGCTTTCCGTCTGGCGGAGGAACTGAGCTGTCCCGTGATGGTCTGCATGGACGGCTTTATCCTGACCCATGCCTACGAACGGGTCGACGTTCCATCTCAGGAGGAAGTGGACGCCTTTTTACCGCCGTACGATCCCGTACAGGTTTTGGATCCGGCGGACCCCTATTCCATCGGCGCCATGGTGGGGCCCGATGCCTTCACGGAGGTGCGCTATCTCGCCCATGACAAGCAACTCCAGGCCCTGCAGCTGATCCCCGAGATCGCGTCCGTGTTCAAGGATGTCTTCGGCCGGGAATCCGGCGGACTGCTCCACGCCTACCGCACGGAGGGTGCCGAGACCATTGTCGTCGCGCTCGGATCGGTCAACGGCACCATCAAGGAGGTGGTCGATGCGATGCGCGAGGACGGGACCGCGGTCGGCTCTGTCAGTATCTGTTCGTTCCGTCCCTTCCCTCTGGCGGAGCTGAAAGCCGCGCTGGCGGGCGCCAGGAACATCGTGGTGGTGGAGAAGAGCCTGGCACCCGGCCTCGGCGGTGTCGTCGCTTCCAATGTCCGCATGGCGATGCAGGAAACACCGCGTCCCGTCCATACCGTGATCGCGGGTCTCGGTGGACGCCCCATCACCACAGCCTCAATTCGCAGGGTCGTGACCGCAGCGACCGCAGGTGACCTGCCGGACGTGCATTTCCTCGACCTCGACGAGGCTGTCGTCGCGCAGGAAATCGCGCGCGCTAAAGCAACCCGGCGCTCGGGTCCGGCCGCGGAGAATATCCTGAAGCACCTTGCGTCTGCTAAATCCACCGACAATGCGGGAGCCCTGTCATGACCGAAGAAAGCGCGCTGCAACGGGTCAAGTTCTACCAGACCGGCACTCACACGGTCGGTAACCGCCTGATGGACGATGCCGCCCGGAGCGTCCAGGCTTCGATGGACCGTTCGAACGCCATCACCTCGGGCCATCGGGCCTGTCAGGGCTGTGGCGAGGCGCTGGGCGCGCGCTATGCCCTGGACACCGCCATGCAGGCTGCCGGGGGCCAACTTGTCGCCGTGAACGCGACGGGGTGCCTCGAGGTCTTTACCACGCCTTATCCCGAAACCTCCTGGCAGATCCCCTGGCTGCATTCCCTCTTCGGCAATGCGCCCGCCGTCGCCACCGGCGTGGCTGCGGCCATGCGGCGCAAGGGGCGCGACAAGGTCAAGGTCGTGGCCCAGGGGGGTGATGGCGGCACCACCGATATCGGCTTCGGCTGTCTTTCCGGCATGTTCGAGCGGAACGACGACGTGCTCTACATCTGCTACGACAACGAAGCCTATATGAACACCGGCGTGCAGCGCTCTTCGGCCACGCCGCCGGCCGCGCGCACCGCGACCACGCCCGCGCTCGGCGACGCGCCGGGCAATGTCTTCGGCACCGGCAAGAACATGCCGCTGATCGCTATGGCCCACAACATTCCCTACGTGGCGACGGCGAGTGTTGCCGACCTTCACGATCTGGAGGCCAAGGTCACCCGGGCCATGTCTGTTTCAGGGTCGCGCTACATTCACATCATGGTGCCTTGCCCGCTGGGCTGGGGCTCCGCGCCCTGCGATACCATCCGCATTGCGCGGCTGGCTGTTGCCTGCGGCCTCTTCCCGCTCTTCGAAGCCGAACAGGGTGAGGTGGTCCGGATCAGCAAGATCCGCCGCCCGGTGCCGGTGGAGGATTATCTCAGGCCGCAGCGCCGTTTCGCGCACCTCTTCAAGAAGGGCCATGAAGATAAGAAGCGGCTTGCCGTGATCCAACGCATGGCGGACAGCAACATCAGCCGCTTCGATCTCTTAGCCGAAGGAGGCACCTCATGAGCAAGGAACTGCCCTTCGCCATTACGCTGGACCCGGGTACGAGTCTGGCAAACGAGACCGGGTCCTGGCGCACCGAAAAGCCGGTTTATGTCGATCGCCTGCCGCCTTGCAATCATGCCTGCCCGGCGGGTGAGAACATTCAGGAATGGCTGTTCCATGCGGAGGAAGGCGACTACGAACAGGCCTGGCAGACCCTGATGGCGGACAATCCGCTGCCCGGTGTCATGGGCCGTGTTTGCTATCACCCTTGCGAAACCGCCTGTAATCGCGCACAGCTGGACGAGGCCGTTGGTATCCATGCCATCGAGCGCTTCCTTGGCCGCAGGGCCTGGGAGCAGAAGTGGAAGCCGAAGTTTGACGCTCAGCCTTCCGGCAAGCGGGTGCTGGTGGTCGGCGCCGGTCCCAGTGGTCTCTCCGCCGCCTACCACCTGACCCGGCTCGGCCATGCGGTCACGATCCGCGAGGCCGGCCCCATGGCGGGCGGCATGATGCGCTTCGGGATTCCCAAATACCGCCTGCCGCGAGATGTTCTGGACTATGAAATTCAGCGCATCCTCGACATGGGGGTGACGCTTGAGCTGAACACCAAAGTCGAGGACATCGAGGCCGCCTTTACCTCCGAAGGTTTCGACGCGGTCTTCGTGGCCGTCGGCGCTCACCTGGCCAAGCGGATCAACATCCCCGGCTACGCCGCAGGGAAGATCCTCGATGCGGTCTCGGTGCTGCGCGATATCGAAACCGGCGCGGAACCGCCGCAGCTCGGCCGGCGCGTCGTCGTCTACGGCGGCGGCAACACGGCCATGGACGTGGCCCGCACGGCGAAGCGCCTGGGTGTCGAGGAATCCATGATCGTCTATCGGCGCTCCCGAAAAGAAATGCCCGCCCACGACTTCGAGGCCACCGAGGCTGAAGAAGAGGGCGTCATGATCCACTGGCTGCGCACCATCAAGCAGATTGACGAGACCGGCTTCCAGGTCGAAAAAATGGAAGTCGATGAAAACGGCCGCCCGCAGCCGACCGGTGAGTTCGAAACCATCGAGGCGGACACGCTGATCCTGGCGCTCGGCCAGGATGTCGACACCTCTTTTCTCGGCGAAGTCCCCGGTGTTGAAATCGCCAGGGACGGCGTGGTTGAAGTTGACGGCCATATGATGACCGGCCGCGCGGGCTTGTTCGCGGGCGGGGATATGGTCCCTGCGGAACGCACCGTCACCGTCGCCGTCGGCCACGGCAAGAAAGCCGCCCGCAATATCGATGCCTGGCTCACTGGCGGAAAGTTCCGGCCCGCTGAGAAGCACGAGCTCGCGGCCTTCGACAAGCTCAACACCTGGTACTACACCGATGCGCCGCAAACCCAGCAGCCACAGCTGGAACTGGTCCGCAGGCAATCCGGCTTCGACGAAGTCCTGCAGGGCCTGACCGAAGACAACGCGCTCTACGAGGCCAGACGCTGCCTGTCCTGTGGCAACTGCTTCGAGTGCGATAACTGCTACGGAATCTGTCCCGACAACGCGGTCAAGAAGCTGGGCCCTGGCAAGCGCTTCGCGTTCAATTACGATTACTGCAAAGGCTGCGGCATGTGCGCCGCGGAATGCCCCTGCGGCGCGATCACCATGGTGCCGGAAGCGGTTTAGCGACTGTCGAAGGCCCGGGGACTTCCACGAGCGTGCTGTGTTTCGTGAATGGTGCCCCATGACAGACTCGAACTGCCAACCCCCTGATTACAAATCATAGTATTTTCTGATTCGAGCTGTTTCTATCTGTAAATTTTTCTCATAAAAGTGTGATATTTTCCAATACATTAGGGTGGATTTTTGTAAATATCTGTTTCCAGGTGTTAACGGCCAGAAACTAGCTAGGTTGTTACCATAGTGTTACCATGGAGCGGATATTGAAGGGATCCACCGATGGCCAAAAAGAGGCTGACAGCCGCCGCAGTCGAGAAATTGAAGGCACCAGAAGGCAAGGGGGCTGAGATTTTCGATGCGGCCTTCCCCGGCCTAAGCCTGCGAATTACGCCAAAGGGCGTGAAGAGTTTCAGCCTGATGACTCGCGTTGTCGGTAAGCAGCGCCGCTTCAGTCTTGGAAGGTGGCCTCAGACGGGTCTCAAGGAGGCTAGACAGCGTGCAGAGGACTTGCTGGAGGAGATAGCCATCGGTGGCGATCCTGGCTCTGAGAGACGCTCTGGAGCCGCCCCGGTTAACGACTTTGCTGCGGTGGTGGAGCAGTGGCTCGAACTGGATCAGAAAAAGAATAAGAGTTATCGCGACACAAAGTCGCTGTTTGAGAAACGGATCAATCCGAAATTTCACGGTAAGACGATCCAGGAAATCACCAAGCGCGATATCAACGACCTGCTCGATCCGATTTACGCGAAGGGCACCGTCACGGCGGCGCGCCGCATTCACTCCGCGTTGCACAGACTGTTTACTTGGGCGAGTGGCCGGGGTGTTTTGCAGATCAACGTAATGGCCAACTTGCCGAAGCATGGGAAGGAAAATCCCCGTGACCGCGTTCTGAGCGACGATGAATTGGCCCGCGTGTGGCATGCGTCATTTCTTATGGGCTATCCCTTCGGCTCGATCATCCGGTTGTTGATTTTGACAGGCGCGAGGCGTCGCGAGATATCGATGATGACGTGGCCGGAATTCGACGAAGCCAACAACCGAATCCTCATTGATGGCAGCCGCATCAAGAACGGCAAACAGCGCAACATTCCGCTGTCCGAGTTGGCGCGCCGGGAAGTAGATCTTATCGGCCCAGTTGCCAACTGCGATTATGTCTTCACGACAAATGGCTCGGCCCACTCCTGCATTGGTGGCGTCCAGAAGCGTGCGCTCGATAGGCTGGTGGCAACCATGACATCGGACGGTCAGCTATCCCCGGAAGAAAACCCGCTGGCTCACTGGCGGATACACGACCTTCGGCGGACAGTAGCCACCGGTATGCAGCGATTGGGCCAGCGTCAGGAAGTGACAGAAGCCGTTCTCGGTCACATCAGCGGCAGCCGCTCCGGCATCCTTGGCGTTTATCAGCAGCACGACTGGGCTGAAGAGAAGAGGGCGGCCTTAGAAGCATGGGGCAGGTACGTGGAGTTGATCACTGATCCAAGAGAGCGGGTGTTGGCTGCTGCTCTGCAAATGACTCAGATAACCCGAAAAAAGTTTCAAATAGCAATTGTTTCTGGGGACGAAGCTTGGGTGAATTACATCAAGGTTCAAGAAACAATCAATAGTAAATCTTCTCGACAATTTCCTATAACCACATCGTGTATCGAGTATCCTAATTAAGGAATGATCGTAATTGCTGATTAAAGGTTGGACATCAACCCATAGCTGATATTCAACCCTGCAGCGGCGAGTTTTGGGGACCAATCCAAGTTGGCAAGTAACCCCCATTGCAGCAATATTGTAAGGCGCGTGAAGTTACCCAACAAACAAGATAAAGGCAGAGCAATCGCGATTGATAGCCTGCGCAGGCTCGCCCAGCCGTCGTAAAATACTGCTATGCAATCTCCGGGGGCCTGACGACCATCTATGCAACGTTGTCGCGAGTAGGACTAATATGTGCTATCTTGACCGCCACGGATAAGGCTTTTGGCGCGTTTTATAGTGCCCGGGAGGCTACAAATGCCCAGAATCATGGTTTGGATAAACAATCCAGAAGACTACCCTTCGTGGTCAACTGACGCAAAAAGAGCGCGAGCTGCGGCAACTCTTGAATGGCACGGCTACATTCGCGAACTGCGTAAGAAGAGGAAGGTGACTCATATCTGGGGTTCTCATCAGCTGTTGAGTAGAGGAGATCCGTCGCATTCTCAAGGAATCTTGATTTCAGTCTATGACACAGAATCCTGGGAGGAATTCGATGATCTGCTTGCCCGTGATCCATTGCGTCATAGCAGTACATATGTGACGACCCCTCTGTGCTCGCTGCTGGAGGACAGGGACACAGATCTAGCTCGCTATGAAGCACATAAGAAACAATATTTTGGAGAGAATCCAAGTGCCGTGCGGCTTATGGAATACGAGAAAAAGCGCGGCTTGTTCAATAATGCCCCGGATTATGTTGGAACGCTGAACTATCAGGCGCCAAAAAATAAAAAAACCAACATAAAATATACATATAGGCCTGGCGACCCAATTGAAATCCTTCTTCTCGGATCGAACCCTGATGAATACATCACAATGTGGGATGATCTTACAAAGTTGATTCACCACGAGAAAGTAATGTGGTGGCACGATTATACGTCGAAATTGGTTGCCGAAGGTAAAGTAACCCATTGCTGGGGAACTAATGACTTTTGCCTCATAGATCGCCCGAGCGCAAAATCTGCTGCCGCCGTTTCAGTCTTCAGAGTGGCAGACTTTGAAGAGTTTGACGGCTTATACAAGATGGACCCGATTCGCCAGTCAACTATCTTTTGGTCTGTGTTATTGCGACCGATTGCTGATCAGTTGAAGTTTGATCAGAAGCGATTTGAACTGTTCTAGGATCAAGTTTTCATGGAAAGCAGACCTGCGCTAGTTTTGGCCATTGCCACTGGGCTATTTTATACAGCAATTGTAGGCTCAATTCCTCTCAGCGTAAAAGTTCACTCTTTTGATTTTCTTGGGGGAATACTGATCCCAACAGGAACCATCCTTTTTAGTTTTTCATATTTGGCAACTGATGTAATTAACGAGCTCCGAGGGAGATCAGAGGCGTTCAAAATCGTTTTAATTGGTTTAGCGATGAGAGCGTTTTTAGCTCTCATTACTATTTTTTCGCTTGATGGCGAGGCTCTCAACGGCGTCTCTAATGCAGTTTTTTGGAACGACGAAAACGAAGCAGCGTTTGAGTTTGTCATTGGATCCTCGCAATTAGTAATTGTGGGCGGCATATTTGGGTTTGCTGCGTCAAGTTTTGTCGATGTCGCTATTTATTCGTACCTGAAGAAGGTTCACGAGGAGCGAAACATGCTGTGGCTTCGCAACAACTTATCGACCATGGTCGCGCAGATTGTTGGAACTGTTGTTTTCGTTTCGATAGCTTTCGCGTATCGGATGCCATTTTCCGCGGTTGTGCCACTGATTATCGGTCAGATCCTTTTTAAATGTTTGTTCGCGATTATTGATACTCCATTGCTCTACTTCGCCCGAAATATAGCAACAAAGAGGGGAGTTTTCGACTTCTCTGGATAAGACAAAGTGAGTTTATTATTTCTATTGGAAGGGAATGCACGTCTCACCTCGCAGTTTTAATTGGGTATTGGGCCTCATCCAATAAACGATAACTTCCACCCTCTTGCCGCACTCCTGCTCGCAATACGATCAGGTCGGTGTTGGCACCGCAATCGGACCATTTTGCCTGTGGCGAGTATTATGATGCCGCATTTCACTCCTGGTATTTATGGTTGTCTCGGCCTACTTGAACTTATTGCCCTGTTCGTTGCAGTGCTCTACGACTCGCTCAATCCATTTGTCGAACCAGACCCAACTGCCCTTATAGTCACCGACGGTCCCATAGCCTTTGTTGCCTTTACCCTTGGCATCTAAGTTTTTCCAAAACACTGTGTGATCCTGCATCTTGAATTTTGGGAAGCCGGCTGCCATTACGCGTTTCACCACCTCACTTGGCGGATATCTTTTCTTGGAAACTTCCTTGAAAATGACTTTTCCGATCTCGTCAGCCTCTTCGCTGTCAGCTGCCACGAACTCAATTGCAGAGTCTGCAGCGCCCGGCTTCTTGGCCGCAATTGGAACGAACGCAACCTTCATTCGATAGGCTGGGTCGTCAATCTGTTCCTCGGTTAGTTCTTTTTCAAATTCATCGATCATTGAAGAGACATGTTTTGGAAGATCTGACGCCTTTTTTAATAAAGATCGTTGATCCGCACCAAAGGCTACGAATTGGAGCGCGATTGGTAGTCGTTTTTCGAGGCCGTATTGGGCGCCGAACTCCTTCTTCATTAGCTTGTTGAAATTAATGCAGCATGCTTGAAGTTTCGCACCGATGGCGTCGTCAATTCGGTTAGTTGAGCGATGCTCTATCTCATGGCGAAGTTCTAGCAGAAACTCCAGATTCCTTGCGATACCCCCTTTAGCAGGACATTTTCCCTGCTTCAGGCAATGCCCGAGTTCCCAAAACTTATCGGCACCTTCTTTGGTTTTCTGTCCAGCGTAGCGATAGTCGACGCCTTCACGCTTGAACCAAGCGTGAAGTAGGTAAGTCCACGCAATTACCGCTGTGACAATATATAGTTCTGCTCGAAATGTCAGACCGGCCCCATTAAAAACATGGACGGCAGCGATCATCGCCTCTCTCGCTTTAATGAGAAGTTCGTCGCCACGGGCATTTAAACCAGTCTCGGGATCAATGTCAGGCCACGTCGCTAAGAAATCATTCAGAACCTCGTCGTGGGCTGCTTTGACCAATCTGTGCTTGTCGCCTGACCTGATTTGGCTGATCAGTCTGTGATTCACAGATCTAGTGGGTCGAGTGAAGTACGCTAGAATGTCTTGGTCATTTGTGAAGTCTTCGCCTCGATTAATCATGGCCTTTACAATTGCGACTTCCCATTTTTCAAGAGTGTTACCACGACGACGTTTGATTTTTCGCGCGGCTTTCTTAGGGAGCTTACCTTCATTCTTTTCGTCGTTTTTCATCGCAACACCTCAGCGTTGGTTGGTAGCAGGTGCCGAATTGATAGGACAAAGCACTTCAGGGATTGTTTCGAATGGGATCAGGGGTTTTGTTTCGCGATTAGGGACTGATAGATCCGACCATAGTACCAGTCAGTCGTTACTGTCATGGGAAAGCATTAGACTTCTATTGACAGATTTCTTGTGACCAATGTCTCAGGTTCTTCACCTAGTGCATCAGCAAGCCGATCAATAATTGTTATCGTCGGGTTCCTTATACCGCGTTCAATGCCGCTGACATACGTCTGGTGCATACCGGCAAGTTCAGCCAACTCCTCTTGGCTGAAGCCGCGTTTTCGCCGAAGGCGTTGGAGGTTTAGTCCTACTCGCTGCTTTGCATCCATACCCATCGAAAAGAAGGGCTTGAGCCAAAACGCGCCAGAGACTATGAGTCATAATCGTATGACTCATAGTATTAGAGGCCTCAGTGCAAAAATCGCTGTTCGGAAGTGAGCAGGAGCTAAGTGAACTCGGGTTTCGTCGCTTTGCGGTTTTGGAGCGACGTGATCTAAATGTCGTTGCTGAATTGGACTCCAAACCGGCTGTTTATCTCGCCACACTCGATGATCATGTATTCTGGGTGGGAGAGACAGGAAACGTTAGAAGGCGGTTCAGCGACTACCGCCGCTGGTTTGCTCTACCCAACGATAGTCCTCGTGCCGATGTGAAAACCAGAAACAAACTGCTCGAGATGGTCAATGGCCGTCAGTTGGTATTCTACTGCAAAACGCCGCTTGAGATTTGGTCGAGCCTAACGGCAAAAAACTATCCCGCGCACAGAGTCGAGGAAACCATCCTAATCGACTATTTCAAGCCCGCTTGGAATTTGAGGCCTGGTGGGAGAAGTCGGGGCTGAGTGTCGTTGAGTAGTTTGGCTCTCAGCATCACCCCGCAACAGCCTTAGCATAGATTTCGGGATTTTCTTCTGCGGCCTTGGCGTAAGCGTCGTAGTAATCCATCCCCGGAAAGGCGGCCTGTACATCTCGTGCAAGAGTTTCCAGCTTGCTTGTGGCGGCGGCCTTGCTGATCTGCGTCTCAGTCTTCTGCATCCCGTTGGCTGCTGTATGCTGTTGTTCAGCCAAACGCGCAGCAGAGCAGTATTCCCTCGCTTCCGGGGTGTTGTTCCAGCTAAGGCGTTTGACGGTATCGACGTAGGTCTCACCTTCGCGTTGATACTTCTTGGCGATCTGCTCCATAAGGGCAGCGGCGTTGCTGTGACTTTTGTGGAGTTCATGGGAAATTTTGGTCATGCCGTTTCCTTTTTCTGCTTGGCTTTCGGGGGCTGCCTGGTCATTGCGTGTTCCGCTTAGCTGGCCCACACGGGATTGGGCCTGAAGGTTGGCGCTTGCTTGTTGTTTGCGTCGGGCTTCTTGTTCGCGATTGAATTCTTGAACGTTCATCGACATCGCAGCTGCTTCATGTGTATGGCCGCTGACAGCGCCAATCATGATGCCGTTACGGGTCAATACCCATGGGTGGGTGTGGCCATCCTCTGCTGGTGTTGAGATGCCTTCGCCTTGGTTATCGTTGATGGTCTGATTGCCGACTTGGCGTGTCGAATCTCTGGTCTTGTCGTCCATGAGAAGCAGGTGGGTGTGACCGTCCGTCTCAGTCGTAAGCACGGCCTGCTTCTTGAAGGATTCCGGGGTTGCGTTGTTTTTCATGATTGCGATCAACGCGTCTTCTTGAGCTGGCTTATCGACGGTTGATATCTCATTGATCCTAAGCTTTCTGATTATCCGTTTTTTGCTCATCAGCTTGCCTCTTCCATGGGCTGTTTAGCCGCTGAGTCCATGGCTTCAGAAAGCGAACGGGTCTTGTTTGTTCGATTGCTCTGGAGTGGCTGGACGTTCAGCATTTTTGCCAGCCCAGGAATGTGAAACCAAAGCGCACCCCGGAGATAAAAACGGACTTTGGTTTGTGTGTTGCCGTGAAGCGGGTCCAGCTTGGTGACCTCCAGGGTCGCGGCTTCCAATTCACTGAAGGCCGTCGCCATATCGGCCATTTTGGTGTCGAGAATCTTCGCTTTGGTTAGTTGGAGCTTCCGCAGTCTTTCAAGCTCAGCCGCGCGCTGCGCTGCTTCTGCTTCGCGCTTCTTTTGTGATTCCAGTTCGACTTGCCCTTCAAGGTGGGGGATCAACGCTTCGAGGTCGTTTATCTCATCCCAAAGCCGTGCGACCTCGGCCTTGTTGCTGCGAAGTTTGTCGGTCTCCCCGGCATCCAGATAAACCGGGGTGAGGCCTTGGAGTTTCTGCAATTCGGCCTGCTTATCTGCTAATTCAGTTTTGCGCTTTGCCAGACGTTCGGCGGCAGAATCTGATTTTTCCCTCTTGAATAGCATTTACTCGTCCTTTCTTTCTTTTGAGTCTTTCGACTGTTTCGCCTCTGACTGATCGCTGTCATCGGTCGATAAATCTTGGCCGGTCTTTTCGGTGCTTTTCATGAGCCTTTTGATTTCTCGATCGACCTCAAGAATGGGTGTCGCTCTCATATGCACGCGCTCTCTCTCCCGCTCTCCTGGCAGCCGTAGTGTTGCCGATAGAGCCAAAGGTTGTGCTGTATCGACATCGAATACCGATTGTCGGCAGCGGCTCGCTCCTTCGAAGCGTCGTCTGCGATGATTACGTTATTTGCAGGTTGAACACCCCCGGACGATGCCCGGTAGACGTAGAGGGCCTTTAAAACATCGACTCTGTCGCTCTTGATGAAGAACGCTCCGCAATCGGCGTCACTGATATGATGGAAGTACTTCATTGCAGTGTTTCGCAAGCAGCCGTGCAGAGCGAGAAACACGTCAACGTCGAGGTTGGTGGCCTTTGCTATCTTGAAGAGATCAGCGACCCTGTAGACTTTGCATTGCCATTGCTCATTCAGTTCAACGGCAATCCAAAAAGTCTTCTCATCGATTTGGCTGCAACAGAGTCCAGCTACCTCCTGATCGATAGGACCCATCAGCAGTTTCTCGATAACGCTTCTGTCTATGTCGGTAATCAACACTCGCCTATGTCCTTCAAGAAATTCGAGGCCACGTCCTTCAAGTCTTTTCCTTCTTTCGCCAGCCTCTTCAGCGCGCGCATTTTGCCGGGGTTAGGTCTCGTCGTGATTTGGACTCCTGCGCCTGGACAAGCGTCTTCCAGAAGCCCACTTGCGGCGTCTGCAACGATGTCGCTGACGGCGTTGGATAGATGAAAGTTGTCCGGTTCATCTGTGCTCACCTGCTTCAATAGGAGCAAACCGGAGATGAACTGACTCAAAAGCTCATCGTCGATTAAGTCTTGCTGACTGACTTTCGGTGCCGGATGTCTGTCGCAGTGAACGCGACTCAGATTGTTTCTCTGCAACATTCTTCGCTCAAGTAAATAACTGGCCAATAAAAAAATTGTAAACCAAATAACTTGTATCTAAAAAACTAATTGATAAGGAAGTTGAGGAAACTAAAGAAAAAAGTTTTTATACCGCGCGTTTTATTGGTTTTTTGGAGTTGAATATAGAAAGCTTGACTGAAAAAAAGAGAAAGCCCGCCAAGAGCGTGCAGGCTCGGCGGGCTTTCTGCTGAAATCATTTAGGTGTCGGCTTGGCCAGCGTTTACTTGAGTGACTTCAGGGATTGAATATATTTCTCGCGTTTTCGGCGAGCAATATAGAAGGCGAGTTTTTCAGCTTATAAAAAGTAACAGCCCCGGAGATGACTGAAGCATCAATCCGGGGCTGTTGGACTTCAGAGAGTCGAAAATTGCACTGATCGATAGCCTGAAGATGGAATTTTATAACAACTTTTGCAAGATGTAACAATAATAAATTTATGCCTTTAGTTGTAAAAATCATGGTTTACAAATTGACTGGAGTTGTTTTACGGTAACCACGCACTGAGATTTAGCCTATCTACAATATAAATTATTGAATTGGGCTATCTAAGTGTCCTCGCCGGGAGCTATCCCGCAGCGCGTCCTGCGCATTTGAAACTGCCTGAAACGGATGAAACGGAAGCGACCGGAATCCTCTTCGATTCCGGTCTTAGTCCAACTTCGTGAGCGGCTTCTCCAGGAGGATTGGGAGGCTACTCGATTCAGGAGTGTGAAAATGCCAATACAGGAAAATGGCAATAAATCAATTGTATCAAAGAGTTATGGGCGTAGCAATCAAAACAAGTTATCCCCAAAAGAAGCTATTGCTGCCGTCAAGGAATATCGTCAACGAGGTTGGCGAGCATTTCCACTACCTGTAGGCCAGAAGAAACCAGACCACGAAAAGGGCTGGCAAAAAGCTGCAGAAGTAGTTACCGACGATAATCTTGAACAGCAGTGGGCAAACGGTGAAAATGTCGGTGTCATTCTCGATGCACCAATCGTGGACATCGACCTAGATTGTCAAGAAGCGGTTGACGTTGCGCCGTACTTCCTTCCGCCGACTCCATTCAAGTTTGGTCGAGGCGGCAACTTTACCCACTGGGTGTACGAATGCACCGAGGCTGAGTCTGATACATTCATCGACGCAATTGAGCGTCAAAAGCGACGAGACGGTGACGATCAAGCCAAGGATATGATTGTTGAGGTTCGTCACCAGAACGGCTACTCAATGTTTCCTCCGTCAGTGCACCCGTCTGGTCACCAACTGAAGTTCGCCCCAAATTCAGGGTGGCCAGAAGCGGTTGCGTTCAAGGACCTCTACAGGCGTGTGGAGGTTATTGCTGCAGTGGCACTCATGGTTCGGTATTGGCCGGGTCCAGGGGCGCGAAACGAAGCTACGCTTGCTCTTTGTGGCGGTCTGGTACGTGCAGAGCGTGAAGACCGAATTAACTCAAGAGCAGTCGATGAAATTGTCAAAGCGATTGTTGAGTGTGGCGGCAATAGCGATCCCGTAAGCGATTTCAAGGCCGTAGAACGCACGCGTGATACCTTTTCTAAGATCGATGGCGGCAACGACAAAAAGAAGGTCAAGGGCTGGGCCAGCTTAGCTAAAATCCTTGGGGCCAATGGTGATTATATCATCAAGCAGTTTTGTGAGTGGTTGCGAATTGCGCCGGCCAAGCCCAAGAGCGCTCCTATAGGCCTTTTGAGCGCGCCTTTTGCGGACAAGATCAAACAGGGCATGAATAACAACAAAGTCGAGCCTCATAAGAATGCCTGGAACGTGCATGTGATTTTGCAAGAGGACGAAAATTTAAGGGACAGAGATGGTAATCTCGTTTTCTTCCTCGATGAGCGAACCCATGAATTCATGGTAAGAGAGAATGTCTGGGAAAGGTTGCTCGATTCCCCTGACAATATGCAGCGAACCTATCCGCGTCGCATTGAGGACGCCGATTATGTCCGTCTTTCCAGTTATATTGTGAAGCAGTGGGACTGGAATATCAGCATTCAACTGGCCGAAAACGGCATCAAAATGCTAGCGCAGGAATACCCCCGGAATCTCTTAAGAGAAGAAATGCTGAGCTGGCGGACTTCGGACCGGGGCTTGCTGGAGCAATTCATGGGGGAGGGTGAAGGTGCCATCGTGCAGGTCGTCCGCCGGGATAACCTGACAGAAGATGAGTTCAAAGCCTATTGCTGGGCCGTTACGAAGCTGATTTTCCTAGGTGGCGCTAAGCGTACTCTGCAGCCGGGAGCGTTGATGGACAACGTTCCGATTTTTGAAGGCAAGCAGGGTATCGGCAAAACGAAGCTTTGCCGGATAATCGGCCTGGGGAACGAAGCAGACGAGGACGACGCGGGCTACTTCACGACCTTTGAGGGGAACCTTGGAAACCTCAAGAAAGACGATCAGCAGAAAATTGTCGGCAAGCTCATTATTGAGCTTAGCGAATTGGAGACAATGGGCCGCAGCAGTGTGAACCACTTCAAGGCTTTTGTGAGCGCCACCTCGATGAATTTCAGGCCGCCCTATGGTCGTGAAACAATCAAATACAAAAAGACGTGGGTTTGCATCGGCACGACTAACTCAGACGGGTATCTGCAAGATACGACAGGTAACCGCCGCATGTGGCCTATCGAGATTAAGCGTATCGATATTGAGCGCATAAAAGCGGCTGTTAAAGGTATGTGGGGCGAGGCCGTTGATAGGTGTCTTGCCGGCGAGCAGCATTGGCCAACTGATGCGGAAAGGCAGCTTGGTGTTGTCGAGCAGCTTGCCAGACAGGATGCAGGAAGCTTTGTAGGGACGCTGGAGGCGTATCTTGATCGTCACGAGGGTTTCATACCAACCGACATGTGTAGGCATCTGCTGGGCATAGAAGCCAGTCGGACAGACGCTAAAGTCGGAGGCGAAATGAGAAAGGCCATGATTAGCCTGGGGTGGAAAGGCGCCAGGCGGACTGTCTTTGGGATGAAACCAAACGGTTTCGTGAAGAGGATAGATCTTCCTCAAGATACCCCGGTTAATCAAGTGCCTCTGCTCGGTGTACAGAGGACCAGAGACACACAAGGAAATGTGCATTGCACGGTGGTGTCAGTTCGGGACGACTTGCACTACAGACAGCTTGTAACCGGCGATGACAGTGCTGGCAGAGGTGGGTTGATCGACGGTGATGAGAGCGGGTTATCTGGGTCTTCTGATGGTGATGATAAAATACCGTTTTAGGAGGCTGAAAGTGGCTTGTCTAATCAGGACCGAGCTTAGTCCGAAACAGACCGGAAGGGCTAAGTAGCTTGGACTAAGGGACCAAGCATCGGACCAAGTGGTCTGTGTTGCTTGGTCCCCCCTAAGACGTTGTTGTACCAGGGTTATATTGCCTTACCTTCTATAAGGACTAAGGGACCAAGCAATTGTTGTAAAATATTGTATATGTAAAAATGGACCTAAAACGGGGGTATTTGGGCGCATAATTGTACCCTGACGCAGCAATATACAAACTTTACAAAACGTGTTTTTGGTCGGTCCTCCAGTCCAGGACAATGTTATCCCCCGGAAATAGCTGGCGCTTGAGACATTCGAAAATGGGCAGAAAATTCTGACTTAGCCTCAACGCTTACACACTTCTCGCGCGCGAGTTGCTGTCTTCTTTCAACTGTTATACAATTACAAATGACTAAGGAAGCAGAAACCTATGAGGGCACTGTCCCCACCTTCATGCCGCATTCGCTCAAGCAGCAAAAAAAGTCGGACACACCCTTCACCCCGGACAGGCAGCAGATCTTCCTCGACACCTTAGAGGAGGTAGGCGACGTAAAGCTTGCGGCCAATGCGGCCGGCATCACGGCACGAACAGCCTACAACTGCGGGCAACGCCACCCTGAATTCCACCGACTCATGGAGGAAGCTTATAGGGAGTTTCAGAGCAGATTGGAGACCCTGGCGACTCAGCGCAGTAAGATCAGTGACCGAATTTTCGAGCTTCAGTTAAAGCGGCATATCCCGGAGTACAGCGAGAAGATCCGCATCGAGAAGACCACGACCCATCTCATGTTCAACGGCAACATGTTCAGCCTCAAGAAGATGACTCAGGAGCAGCTGGCAGCCTTGGCAGTGGTATTAGGCGATAAAGCCCCGGAAGAGGCCCTGGAAGCGCAGCAGACGCTTATGGGAGGTTCTGCCGGGGGTATCGACGTCAAAAGCCTTGATCACGATCAGCGCGCCGCGCTCCGGCTTCTTCTTAATCAGCCCGAATAACGGAATTTGTTACCTTAAACTGTTACCTTGAAGCAAGCCGCAAAGGCGTAACCCCGGCAGACTAACGCTTCGAGGCAGCAAGATTCCCTGATTGTATATCAGGGGAAGGGCAATCCGCTTCCAATGCCCTCCGCGTTGCTGGTCTGCCAGTGAAAGCGATACAATGGCCTTCGCATCAACACGCACGGCAGCGTTTCGATCATGACCGGTTACAAGACCATCTCAACACGCCAGTTGCTTGATCTCCGAGAGGGCGTGCAAAAGCTGCGCGTGACCGCGCAACGAGAGTTGGGCTTGTTGAGTACTGCCCTTCAAGACCCGCCTGCAGACACGGAAGCGCGAGAGTTTATGATGCGAACGCGTGCTGGCTTACAGGATCTTGAAAAGCAAATTCGCTCCATCAGCGGAGAGGTCGATACGCTCGTGCAAAAGCCTCCGATCAGAAACCCTCGCATGCTCTCTGTTGTCGGTGGTCGGGAGGCAGAAACTGAGTTCGATATTGATCCGACGACCGGTCAACTGGTGGAGTCGAATTAACGGTCCAGGGCCCAGCTACAGCCGCCGTCTGTCTCGCGGGGTATGAACTGACACGTAGTGGGCGGTGCTAACTTGCTAGTAGCGCCCGCTGCTAAGCTCAAAGCGGGCATTAGCCAACCAGCGGTCACGTGCATTCAACAAATAAGATTTGGGAAAGCTTGATTGCAATTTGTTGAAATTTGATCGTCATCTCTCCACTTTGAACCGAAGTGTATCTTTAGAAATTTAGAGCAGATGAAAAAGCCATCAGGAATGGATGATCGACCTGACCAGTTTCGGCCACCGATAATAAAGCAGGTTGGGGTCACCGAGAGCGAGAGGTACTTGGCACATCTCGCAGAAAAGTCCTTCTTGAATCTTTGGTCTTATCCAAGTCCTTATAGAGACCAAAAAATAGGCGGGAATGGCCGGGGCGATGGTAAAGAGCTCTGTGACCTACTCGTGGTTTGTGGCGATCACATCATAATTTTCTCAGAAAAAAACATTGGGTGGCCATCTGGCGACTTGACCGTCGCATGGAGCCGGTGGGTTAAGCGCGCTGTCATGGCTGCTACCAAACAAGCCAAAGGTGCTGAGAGATGGATCAACGAACATCCCACCCGCATTTTTTTGGATCGGAATTGCCAAAACCCGTTTCCAATTGACCTCCCTGAGCCTGGAAAGCGCAAGTTCCATCATGTGATCGTCGCACGTGGCGCATCAGACCAGTGTAAGAAACACTTCAAAGGTCACTCTGGCAGCTTGATGATCCAACCAAGCTTGAAGGGAGACATGAACTGGCCAAAGGAACCAGGTGAGGTCGTCACCTTTGCCATAGGCGACGTGAGCCCGAGTGGACCCTTCGTCCATGTGTTGGATGACGTGTCTCTTGATATTGTGATGCAGGAATTGGATACGATCCGGGATTTCACAGATTATCTTAAAAAGAAGGAAGATTTTGTTCGATCAGGACGACTGAAACACGCGCACGGTGAAGAAAATCTGCTCGCCTACTATGCCATCAGGGTCAACGAAGATGGGGATCACGACTTTGTTGTTGATGACGCCTCTTCTCCAATAACGATTGCTCGTGACCACTACAAGAAGTGGATTTCTGACCCGCAATATCTGGCAAAAAAGGAGGCGGATAAGACCTCCTACGTCTGGGACAAGTTCATTACCCTGTTCACGGACAATATGCTCAATGGCACGTCGATCACCCTTGATGATCATAAATTCGAACTGAGTAAGAATGAGCTTGGCGTCCGTTATATGGCCCTTGAAATGCGTTTCAGGAGGCGAAGCCACGGCGAAGCAATTATGGGGGCTTTGGAAAAAGGGATTAACGAAGACAGCTTCTTTCGCATGATGCTCTCCCCGGCCGAATCAAAAGATAACGAAACCGCATTTTTCATCATGACTTTCAAGTATCAGGACTGGATGGAAGAAAAAGGTGGGTATGAGCAATATCGAAGAAAGCGCACTGAGCGGGCGACGATCTATGCCCATGGTGTCCTGGAGAAATACCCGCATTTGAAGCGAGTCGTAGGGATATCACGTGAACCACCTGAGCAAGGTCGCGGTGTATCTGAAGACTTGATATATGCCGAGCAAAGCGATTGGACCGACGAAGAACGCCAGCTGATACAAGTCAACTGTAAAAAACTAGGAGTTCTGCAGCGTCCACTTAAAATGCAGCCCGTAGACGATGACGAGTATCCACAGCTAACCCAAATAGTTTTTGGCCGCTCCACTTCCTCAAATCGGCCGCCGCTAACACGCAAGCAGAGGCGAAAACAAGCTTCAGTTCTACGAAAAGGACGTCGAAAAAAATGAACTGGGCAGTTGAGGAAACAAGCTGTTCACTTAACTTTTGCAAAATCTGCTTATCGTGACATGTTGCCATCGATGCGAGCCGCAGCGTTCGGTAAAAACGGCTTCAAACCGGATTTTCTCCGCATAATCAAAAAGTACCCGTCTTCGTCAACGCGTATCTCTTGCCTACAGCTTTTGCTTCTTGAAGCTGTGCCACCATCAACCCCGGCTCAATCGATCCTGCTCGTCGATCCAACCTTGAATTTCACTCTCGCGCCAGGCGTTTCTCGTCTTGCCGATCTTGATGGGCGCCGGAAATCTGTTCTCTTTCACCAAGCGCCAGATGTAGACACGTGAGAAGCCGATACACTCGACGACTTGCTTTGTGCTGAGAAGGCGGTCCGGGGTGCGGTTGGAATTAGTTCGGGCGGCCTTGAAGCCAACTGCGTTGTTCATTGATTAGTTGCTCGTGCTTGCGCCGAGGAACGTTCCTCGACGGAGATTTCATAAGCACGAGCTAGTTGGTCCGACCTAGTACCTAGTCGGTGGGGCTCGCAGTGGTATCAACCCCGGCAAAACGCCCGAGTGGTGTTGACAATTATATCGAGATGGAAACGCCTGTAAACAATCGCGAGATTGCATTCGATCGGAGATGACAACGAACGGCTCCAGCAAGCTCTCGAACACTAGTTTGTTGCTTCGAGTTGAATAGACAGGTTGATCTAGGGTGCATTGCAGATCATTCTTGTAATAGTTGCGCAGGAAAACCTCGGGGGATCTCATGCGGTTGAGTAAGTTCAAGGTCTGTAAATATCGTAATATTCAGGACTCTGGCTGGATCGATGTCAACGATATCACCGCATTTGTCGGACAGAACGAGGCGGGAAAGAGCAATCTATTTGAGGCACTCCACTGTTTGAACCCCTACGTTGAGGGAGCAGCTTACGATACATCGGAGGACTGGCCTATCGATGACTGGGGTGGGCGACAGGACTCAGAGGGGACTCTGGTTTGCGAAGCTTATTTCGATCTGAACGAGAGCGACATTGCTGATCTGTTTGGCCAAGGGGTGCTGGGACAAGAGGCGCGAGACGAAGACGAATATGACGAGTACGACGACGATGCTGAAGACGATGAGGATGCAGAAGAAGCAGAAGTTCAACCCCCTATAGATCTTCCGGAAACGGTACGGGTGTATGCCTGGAGGTGTTACGGTGATCAAACAGGCTTCGAAATCGAGAATTCGGAGGCTCTTGGATTGGATGCAGAGCGCGCCAGCGAATGGGCTGAAGAGAACACTCCGAAATTTGTTTTGATTCATGACTATGAGATGTCTGGTACGCAAGTTGAGTTAACGGATCTCAGGACGCGATGGGACCAACATGGGCGCGAAAATCGTCACCTGTTGAGCAACGATGACCAGACAATTTTGGTGGTGCTTGATCTAGCACAAATTGATATTGATGAGTTTATCGATAAAGGTGCGACAGCAGAAGGGCGCACAGTTCGCTCCTTCGATAAGAGAGCGGCCTCTGCGTATCTTACTCAACAGTTTCAAAAGCTTTGGACACAAAAAGCTGTTCGATTTGAAATCGAGATTGATGGTCCCACTCTAAACATCTTCGCTGTCGATGAGGCTATCGGCTTCCCAGTAAGGCTAAATCGCCGGTCGACCGGCTTCAGGTGGTACGTTTCGTTTGCTTGGAAGTTTACTCATGCAAGTGGCGGCGAGTACCAAAACTGTATATTGCTGCTCGAAGAGCCTGGAATTCACCTTCACTATAGTGGACAGAGAGATCTCTTGCGGGCGTTTGAAGATCTTTCTGCTACCAACACCATTCTCTACACGACCCATTTGGCATCGATGGTCGACCAAGCGAACCCAGAGCGCGTTCGGATCGTAGAGAGCCGTGACAACAATCATTTGGCAATTACCCATGGCGTGGTGAGTTCGCAAACGGCACCTATGGCGGTTATTGAAACCGCTCTAGGACTGACACCAGATCTGAGCGGGATGTTGGGCAATCGTAAGGTGCTCATCGTTGAGGGAGGCACGGACGCGCTTATCATTAGCAAGCTGTCGGGTGTCCTCATCGCAAGTGGTAAAGAAGGATTGTCCGATCAGATTTATCTTTGGCCAGCACAAACGGCATCAAAAACGCCAATGTATGCTGCCTTTGCGATCGGTCAAAAATGGGATGCTGGGGTTTTGCTTGATAGCGATTCGGCTGGTCAGGATGCTAAAAAGAAAATCGCCGCCATGGATCTTAAGGAAGTTGCAGATGCTGACGGATCGGTATTCCGCACGTTGATGTTAGGTGATGCCTCTGGAATTAAGAAAACAGATGTAGCGATAGAAGATTTGTTCCCTGACGATTTTTATCGTGGCTGTGTCAACACGGCTTATGGCCTAGCAATTCAAGACACTGATCTTCCAGTTGATGGATCGACAATGATCGCAACAAGAGTTGAGAAAGTTCTTAAGAACAAACACTCCATGTCATTGGATAAGAAGCGTGTTTTAGCCGAAATGCTCAAGCAATTCGATACTTGGTCTGAGGTTCAGCACTTGCCGGAGGGCACTGCGGCTGCGGCTGAAAGCTTATTCCGCAAGATCAACGGCGCGTTCGAGACGTAACTACACTGAACGCCGATGTGATGTACTATTCTATAATTAGTTTGCTTGTTTGCATGAAAACGGATCTCGGGTTTTCGTAGAGCACGCTATCCAATACCCCGGCATCCAAATCCACCGATTTGTTACCACAGATGTTACCTTGGCGGCCCAACGTGACCCCGGCCAAGCTTCAATTTCTTGCTAAGTGATTGTTTTGAATGGTGCCCCATGACAGACTCGAACTGCCAACCCCCTGATTACAAATCAGGTGCTCTACCAGTTGAGCTAATGGGGCTCAGGGTGTGGCGGCGTTAACGCGCGCCAACGGGTAGATTGGGCGGAAAATAGTGCTTTCGGGGCGCGAGGGCAACCAGTCAATTTTCCGGCGCCGATTTTGGCGACCCGTTTGCCCTAAGCTGCAGAAATTCGGTCAGGAATCGGTGTTTCGAGGCTGGCTTTGGTGGCCGGGTTCTCCATCGGCGTTAACTCTTTGCGCGCAGATGTCACAAGATTGCGCCTATCTTGCCCCCGGTTTGACGCAACAGGTTAACGCTGCCCGCAGGTAATTTCGGCTTCGGATCGAGTGCAGTGCCAAGCCGGAAGGAACCCTGATGGGTCAGATTGACCACGGATACGATATTTCGACCGTCGCCCGCCTTATGTTGCCCAGCGAAGTGGAGCGCAGCTCGATCGACGTGCTTGACGTCCTGGATTGCGATCCGGAGCGTATGGAGCCGATCTTCACGGTGAAGGAGCCCTCCGCCTATCACGCGGCATTGCCGGAGCGCTGACGGCACGAATCGACTCCAGGCCGGCATGGCGCCAGCCGGGCCGGAGCGTTTCCGGGGTTTTATCGTGCCTGGAATAGCAGTCCTCGACCTAGACAGCCAGATACTGACGCGGGATGACTGCGCCCAAAACCTTATCCGCCGTCTGACTGGGAGGCGCGCTCACTGAATTTTGAGCAACGCAGAAATCACTTGGTCCGCTGCCGTGCGGCGAACCTTGTTGATGCGTTTGAAGCGGGTGGGGGTCTAAATTTCAGGGTCGATGGCCCCGGTGAGGAGGTGCACTGCTTGTGCATGAATTTGCGGCTCCGATTCGGGTATGGGACCTGCCTCTCTGACCGGGCCGGCACATCCGTCCATTTTCTAGTGCAAATTGTGTGTCCTCCGCATGGCTGTTGGAATCTTCTCCACGGCCTCTATCGCTCGGAAAAGAAGCACTAAACATTTCAAATATATTGGAAAATTCCGTTGATCCGGCACCGTTATGCGGAATCCGGGCGCCGGGCTGCTGCGATCTCTACTTGTCTATGCTATTTATATTTGTATATAGACGTTAGCTCTGCAAGTTAAGGGATGTATTGATGTTTCCGCTGTCGCGCCGGAGGAAAAGCTATTTCTGATTCCGCGTCTTGGGATCTTGCCGATCAGATCGCCAAAGAGAACTTCTCACAGCTGAACCAATTGCATATCGACAACGGGGTTTCGCCCCCAAAGGTTGTGTGGCAGCCACGCGGGCGTGATCTCAAACAAGAGCAGCTCCAGTTCCTTTTAGCGTACTGGAAAAACCTGAGCGACGGAGACGGCCGAGTCGCGGCAGATGAGATTGATCCCCTAAACATGTGGCCGGCACTCGGCTTCGTCATACTGGTGGATGTTGTGGAGGGCGGCGAAGACTTCCGGGTCCGGGTCTATGGTTCTGCGATTGCCCAGTCGGTCGACGTGGATGTGACCGGCAAACTGATATCCGAGACACCCTGGCAGGGCGTCGTTATGGATTTCTTTTACGCTGTCTACCGGGCCGTCCTGATTCGTCCCGAACCGCTCTACACCGAACACGAGCCGCCCGCCGACGTGGGCGTTAAGCTGTGGCACCGCCTGATGCTGCCGCTGGTGTCCGGCGATGGAGAGGTCTGCCGTGTCCTGGTCGGCAATGTGCCCGGCGAGTGGCGAAAGCCAGTCAAGGACGGCGAGGACTGAGGCCCGGGCCCAGGGGGTGTCAGCTCCCTGATCGGAGTCATAAGGACGCTAAACCGCCTTCGGCGATCCCATCTGAACTTGATCTGATCTCGCTTCCGGTCATTGAGGCACTGCCCGGCACCGGACCTGCCCGGCACCGGACCTGCCCGACAGAGCCTGACGCCCAAAGACGACATCACGCCGAGAGACTACATCACGCCGAGATCCTTGGCGGTCATATCCAAAGACAGGCGCGCGCGCTTGACCAGCTCATCGATTTCCGGCTTCGACATGATCAGCGGTGGTGAGACCACCAGGGTGTCGCCGACCGCCCGCATGATCAGGCCGTTGCCGGTCGCATAGTCCTTGCAGAGCGCGCCGGTGGTGCCGACATCGGCGAAACGCGCGCGCGTCACCTTGTCCTTTGCCAGTTCGATGGCGCCCAGGAAGCCGATCCCTCTGACCTCCCCAACCAGCGGATGATCCGCCAGTTCGCCCAGCTTTGACTGGAGGTAGGGGCCGGTCCCACTGCGCACCCTCTCGACGATGTTCTCTTCTTCCATCAGCCGGATGTTCGCCAGAGCCACCGCACAGCAGACCGGATGTCCGGAGTAGGTGAAGCCGTGATAGAACTCGCCGCCGTCTTCGATCAGGGTTCCGGCGACACGCTCGCCGACCATGACGGCGGAGAGTGGCAGGTATCCGGAGGAGATACCCTTGGCGAGCGGCATGATGTCCGGCGAAATGCCGAAGGTCTCGCAGCCGAACCAGTTGCCTGTGCGCCCGAAGCCGCAGATCACCTCATCGGCGATTAAGAGGATGTCGTACTTCCGGCAGATTTCCTGAACCTTCGGCCAGTAGCTTTCCGGCGGAATAATGACGCCGCCTGCACCCTGGACCGGTTCGCCGATGAAGGCCGCGACGTTCTGCGCGCCGAGAATCAATATCCTGTTTTCCAGCGCTTCCGCGGCCTTGAGGCCAAGCTCATCCGGCGTCAGGTCGCCGCCCAGATCGAACCAGTAGGGCTGCATGACGTGTTCGAAGCCGGGCAGGGGAAGATCGGCCTGGCCATGCATGGCCGCCATGCCGCCAAGGCTCGCCGCCGCCATGGTACTGCCATGGTACGCGTTGTTGCGGCTGATGAAGATTTTCTTGCTCGGTTTCCGGGCCAGGTTCCAGAAGTGGCGCACCATCCGCACGATGGTGTCGTTGGCATCGGAGCCTGATGAACCGTAGAACACATGGTTCAGGCCGTCGGGGGTGATCTTGGCCAGCTTCTCCGAGAGCTCCACCGATGGGGGCGTCGCGGTTTTGAAGAAGGTGTTGTAGTAGGGCAGCTCGAGCATCTGGTCGTAGGCTGCCAACGCCAGTTCCTTGCGACCGTAGCCCATATTGACGCACCAGAGGCCGGCCATGCCATCCAGGATCCGGTTGCCTTCGGAGTCGGTGAGCCAGACACCCTCGGCCTTGGTGATAATGCGGCTGCCGCCCTCGTTTGCCAGGCCTTTGGTGTCGGTAAAGGGGTGCAGATGATGCTTGGCGTCGGCCTCGCGCCACCAGGCGGTTTCATTGCGGGAAAGTTGGGTGCTCATAATCTTGGTTCCTTGATCTGCAGTCTTTGAACGCGGCGTCCGGAGGACGCGCGGATAAGGCTCTGGCGCCAGGCGGCGCGAGCAGGCGTTCAGGCGGTCAAGGATTGAAGCCGATGCGCGCACAGAGGATCAGGAGTTCGGCCAGACGTGACGGCAGCCCGCGATTGGCGCGGGGCAGGTCATCGCTCACATCGCGTTTTTCTGGCCGCATTGACTTCTCAAAATGCAATTACAGAAGCAGGATCCATGAAGCTGAGCCCTTTCGTCAAGCTGGATCGAAGTCAGACATTGAGGAGCAGATGCTCGCGTTCCCAGGAAGAAATCACTTTCTGATAAGCCAGCAGTTCGGTTTCCTTCACGATCGTCACCGCATTGATGAACTTTTCCCCCAGGATCGGCTTGATGGCCCGGGTGCCGTTAAAGCGATAAAGCGCGTCATAGAGGGTGCGCGGCAGAGTATGGGCCAGGCGGTAGGCGCTGCCCTCGACCGGGGAGCGGGGTTTGAGCTTCTGGGTCATGCCCAGATAGCCGCAGGCCAGGGACGCGGCGATCGCGAGATAGGGATTGGCATCCGCCCCGGCGAGGCGATTCTCCACCCGGCGGCCGAGGGCATCTGAATGGGGCACGCGCAGGCCGACGGTGCGATTGTCGTAGGCCCAGTGCGTGTTGATCGGCGCATCTGAATCCGGGATCAGGCGCCGGTAGCTGTTCACGTTGGGCGCCAGCAGCGGCATCATGGCCGGCAGATGTTTCTGCAGGCCAGCGATATGCTGGTGAAAGAGCTTGGTGTCCTTGCCGTTCTTCTGCGCGAAGAGGTTCTTGCCGGTTTCGCTGCTCAGCAGGCTCTGATGAATGTGCATGGAACTGCCCGGTTCGTCCTGCATGGGTTTTGCCATGAAGGTCGCATAGACCGAGTGCCGCAGACCGGCCTCGCGCACCGTGCGTTTGAAGAGAAAGGCCTGATCCGCCAGCGCGAGCGGCTCGCCGTGATTGAAGTTCATCTCCATCTGGGCGGCGCCGGCTTCGTGCGTGAGAGTGTCGACATCCAGATTCTGGGCTTCGCAGTAATCGTAGACATCCTCGAAGAGCGGATCGAATTCGTTGACTGCGTCCACGCCGAAGGCCTGGCGCGACGTCTCCCGCCGGCCTGAGCGTCCGATCGGCGGTTCCAGGGGGTAGTCCGGGTCGGTGTTGACGTCGACCAGGAAAAACTCCAGCTCCGGCGCGATAACCGGCGTCCAGCCTTTTTCCTCGTAAAGAGCCAGAATGCGGCGCAGAAGATGACGGGCCGCGATGTCCACGGGACTGCCGTCCATAAAGAAGGCATCGCAGATCACCTGAGCCGTCGGCTCGCTGTACCAGGGCACGACCCGGATGGTGCTGGGATCGGGCAGGAGATAAACGTCCTGGACAGCCGGGCTGATCACCGAGTCCTCGTTATCCGGATAGCGGCCGTTCACGGTCTGGACGAACACACCCTCGGGAATCCGCAGGCCGCTGTTGCGCATGCCCTGCACGAATTTGGCCGCCGGTAGGATCTTTCCGCGCGCGATCCCGGCCATATCCGGCACCAGGCACTCGACCTCTTCAATTTTGTAGTCTTTCAGAAAAGCTTCGATCGAATCCATGCTGGAACTCTTGGGCTGATGACGTTCTGCGGAGTTTGCAGTGCCGTGCGGAAGTGGGCCGTATGAAACGCCCCGGTCTGACGACCTATCTGATGACCTAACTGAGGGCAAGACTGCTTAACTATGGCTAATAAATCGCTAACACGGACACCCGGCGGCTGCAACCACAGCTCGGACGGATAAAAAAACGCCGGACCTCAATGGTCCGGCGTCTCGATGAAACCGCAATCCCTTGTCTCGACTGCTTGTTAAAGCCCAAGTGCCTCTTGCGGGGCGACGTAGGTCATGTCGTGCGCGTCGGCGACGGCTTTATAGGTGACCTTGCCCATGGCAACGTTCAGGCCTTCCATCAGGTGCGGGTCTTCCGCAAGGGCGCGTTTGTATCCTTTATCGGCCAGAGCCAGGGTAAAGGGCAGGGTGGCGTTGTTCAGGGCGAAGGTCGAGGTCCGGGCAACGGCGCCGGGCATGTTGGTCACGCAGTAATGGACGACATCCTCCTCCACGTAAGTCGGGTTGTCGTGCGTCGTTCCGCGCGAGGTTTCGAAGCAACCGCCCTGATCGATGGCGATATCGACAACCACTGAGCCCGGGCGCATGTTCTTCAGCATGTCGCGCGTCACAAGTTTGGGTGCGGCAGCACCGGGCACCAGCACCGCGCCTATGACCAGATCCGCGCTTGCGACATGGCTCTCGATGGCATCCACGGTCGAATAGATGGTGTTCAGTGTCGGGCCGAACTGCATATCAAGCTCGTTGAGGCGCTGGAGCGAGCGGTCGATGACGGTGACCGCCGCTTCCATGCCCATTGCCATGCGGGCCGCGTTGGTGCCCGAGACGCCGCCGCCGATGATCACGACCTTCGAGGCCGCAACGCCGGGCACGCCCCCCAGCAGCATGCCTGAGCCGCCCTGTTCTTTCTCCAGGCAATGGGCGCCGACCTGTACCGACATACGACCCGCGACTTCGCTCATGGGGGTCAGCAGGGGCAGGCCGCCCCGGGCGGAGGTGACGGTTTCGTATGCGACCGCGATACAGCCCGAGTCTACAAGTCCCCTGGTCTGGGCTTCGTCCGGTGCAAGATGTAAATAGGTGAACAGCAACTGGCCTTCGCGCAGCTGCGCGTACTCGCCGGGCTGCGGCTCCTTGACCTTCACCACCATCTCGACACTGTCGAAAATCTCCTGCGCGGTCCCGGCAATGCTTGCGCCCGCGTTGCGATAATCATCGTCACCAAAGCCGACGCCGCTTCCGGCTGCAGTCTCGACGACGACCTTATGTCCGTGATGAACAAGCTCGCGGACCGAGCTGGGAATGAGGCCGACACGGTATTCGTGGTTTTTGACCTCTTTCGGCACACCAATGAGCACGGGGGTTCTCCTTAGAAACTCAAATCAAAAGCAAAGCGGATCGCCGGTTCGCGGATTTATCCGGTCCTCGGGATCCACATGAAAGTCCGGATCGGGCCGCAGGACGGATCGATCCGGAGATGAGGTTTTGGGCAGGCCATCCCGCCGCTTTCAGCCAGCCAGTCAACCAATCAGTCAGTCGCCTCAAGAGCGTCCTTGATGGTCTCGAAAATCTGATCGATCTGTTCTTTGGTGACGATCAAAGGCGGAGAAACGGCCAAGGTGTCGCCGGCGATCCGGATGAGCAGGCCCTTTTCGAAGCAGTGCCGGTAGATGTCGTAAGCCCGCTTGGTCGGGGCGCCGGGGCGCGGCTCCAGCTCAATGGCCGCGACAAGCCCCAGATTGCGGATATCAATGATGTGCTTGCTGCCCTTGAGCGCGTGGGCCGCGTTCTCAAGATAGGGCGAGAGGTCCCTGGCGCGCTCGAACAGGCTTTCTTCGCGGTAGACCTCCAGGGTCGCCAGGGCGGCGGCGGCGGCAATCGGGTGGCCGGAATAGGTGTAGCCGTGGAAGAGCTCGATGGTCGCGCCCGCCTCATCAGCATGGTCCATCATGGCTTCGTAGATGCCCTTCCGGCAGATAACGGCGCCCATGGGGATCGTGCCGTTGGTCAGGCCCTTGGCGCAGGTGATCATATCGGGTTCGACGCCGAAGTACTCGGTGGCGAAGCTGTCGCCGAGACGGCCGAAGCCGGTGATGACCTCGTCGAAAATCAGCAGGATGCCATGTTTGTCGCAGATCGCGCGCAGCTTCTCGAGGTAACCCTTGGGCGGTGGCAGCACACCGGTGGAGCCGGCCATGGGTTCGACGATCACGGCGGCGATCGTCGCGGGATCATGGAGGGCGCAGATACGCTCCAGATCCTCCGCGAGGTGCGCGCCCCATTCCGGCAGGCCGCGGCTGTAGGCCTGCTCGGCATGATTATAGGTGTGCGGCAGGTGATCGACGCCGTTGAGCAGAGACCCGAAGACATTCCGGTTCTTGACGATTCCACCGACCGAGATGCCGCCGAAGCCCGAGCCGTGATAGCCGCGTTCCCGGCCGATCAGACGGGTACGCTCGCCCTGGCCGCGCGCCCGGTGATAGGCCAGGGCCATCTTGAGGGCGGAATCGGCGGCTTCCGAGCCTGAGTTACAGAAGAAGACGTGATCGAATTCGCCGCTCAGCATATTGGTCAGGCGCGAGGCCAGCTCGAAGGCAAGGGGATGGCCGAACTGGAAGGTCGGCGCGAAATCGAGTTTGGCGACCTGTTCCTGCACGGCTTTAACGATTCGCTCGCGCGAATGACCGGCGTTCACGCACCAAAGACCTGCCGAGCCATCGAGGATCTGACGGCCGTCCAGCGAGGTATAGTGCATGTCTTTCGCGGCCGTGAGCAGAAGCGGGTTTTTTTTAAACTCCCGGTTCCAGGTATACGGCATCCAAAAGGATTCGAGATTGTTCGGAGACGCATCGAAGCCTCCGGAGGAATTCAGCCCGTCCATCACGACACCCCTGCGATTGCGACACCTTTATGTGCCGACGTTTTCATTGAATTGCCTACCTTGAGACTAACAATGATTAAGAAAATAAACAACCGCCTTGTTTTTAGGCATTTTAGGCCGTATTTTGCGTTTAAATGTTAAATATAATAGACATATAAGCATATGGCCGATAACGACAATTCGGAGAAAATTTTCAATAAAATCAATGGAGAAGGGGTGGCTGACGATGACTTCGACCTGGGTCAGCGTCTGCGGTCCCTGCGGGAACTCCATAATCTCTCCCAACGGCAACTGGCGAAGCGGGCGGGTGTGTCAAATGCGGTCATTTCGCTGATTGAGCAAAACCGCACCAGCCCCTCGGTCGGGATGTTGAAGAAGGTGCTGGGGGGGATTCCCATGTCGATGACCGACTTCTTCGCGCTGGACGTGGCGCCGCGCGAGAAGGTGTTCTTCAGGTCTGATGAGTTGACCGAAATCGCCGGGGGAAAGATCTCTTTCCGGCAGGTGGGCCGGGACTTGACCGGCAAAGCGCTGCAGATCCTGCGCGAGCGCTACCAGCCCGGCGCCGACACCGGCGATACCATGCTGCGCCATGATGGGGAGGAGTCGGGCATCGTCATTCGCGGGCGCTTCGAAGTCACGGTCGGCGAGCAGCGCCGAATACTGGGGCCGGGCGACGCCTTCTACTTCGACAGCCGTATTCCGCACCGCTTCAGGAATGTCGGTGACGAGGAGGTCGAGGTCGTGACCGCCTGCACACCGCCCAGCTTCTAAAGGGCTGTCGAAATCGGACTCAAGCCTCTACTTCAGCAACTCGTAGAGCGCGACAGCGGCGGCGTTGGAGACATTTAGGGCGGAGATCGGCTCTTGGGTCGGCAGATGCACCAACTCGTCGCAGGTTTCACGGGTCAGGCGGCGCAGGCCGCTGCCCTCGGCCCCAAGCACCAGGGCCACCGGACCGTCGCTTTTGGCTGCCGCGAGGGTTCGTTTTCCTTCACCGGCGAGCCCGAGTGACCAGTAGCCTGCCGTTTTGAGGCTGTCCAGAGCACGCGCCAGATTGGTCACGGCAATGTAGGGGGTGTGGTCGAAGGCGCCGGATGCCGTCTTGACCAGGACCCCGCTTTCCGCGGCGGCATTGCGGCCGGTTGTGACCACCGCCTGGGCACCGAAGGCTGCTGCGGAGCGCAGAATTGCACCGACATTCTGGGGATCGGTAACCTGATCGAGGACCAGAACCACAGGGCGCTTGGCGGTTTCCGTTGAGGGCGCGGCCAGCAGGTCCTCCAGGTGCGGTTGGGTCAAGGGTGCGCATTGCAGGGCCAATCCCTGGTGCACCGCCGAGTCGGGCAGGGCGCTCATAAAGTCTTCGCGGTTGGCCTGATGGGCGGGCGGGGCGCCGGGCAGGGCCAGCAGTTTATCCAGTGCTTCGCCATGCCGCTGGCCGGCTTCCTTGCTGACAAGCAGGCGTTCCTTGCGCCGTTTCGGATTCGCCAGAGCCGCCAGGACGGCATGGATCCCGAAGAGCCAGTGTGACCGGTTGGCTGAGCTGATGGGGCCTTTGGCGGAACCTCCGGGCCTCGCGGCCGAGCCTCCCGGCCTTGCGGTCGAGCCTGCGCCACTTCCCTCGGCTTTTGGGCGTTTCGGGCTGCCGGCATTGCTGCGCTGGCGCGGTTGGCTGCGGTCCATCCCCTTGGCGGCGGATTTCCGGCGGTTTTTCGGGTGCTTGCTTTGGGTCATAATGGCGGGTAATATGCCATCAAGAGCCTCAGGTTCTGCAAGCGTTGCCTTCAGCCAAAATAATCTTTTGGCTGCGAGGGGCGCTGTCTTTATGTTTGAAGTTGACAGGCCCGATTAAATCAACATATTTCGCATCTTCGTTGCGCCGTCGAGCGGGATCCTCCGGAGGGGTGCCCGAGTGGCTAAAGGGGACGGGCTGTAAACCCGTTGGCTATGCCTACGTTGGTTCGAATCCAACCCCCTCCACCAAATCGCCGTTTCGGTAGGCTGAGCGGACGTTTCGGATAGGGTTAACCGCCTTGTCTGAAATCTGCTGAAAGCGGGAGCGTAGCGGACGAAATTGCGGGTGTAGCTCAATGGTAGAGCCCCAGCCTTCCAAGCTGGTTACGAGGGTTCGATTCCCTCCACCCGCTCCAAGTTTTACGGAGCTCCCCGGATCGCTGTGGTCTGAGGAAATTGTAACATACTCTAGCTAGTGCGCTGACGCGGGCACGGGAACAAAACAATGGCTAAGGAAAAGTTTGAGCGGAATAAGCCGCACTGCAACGTTGGTACGATTGGTCACGTTGACCATGGCAAGACGACGTTGACTGCAGCGATCACGAAGGTTTTGGCTGAGAGCGGCGGTGCGGAGTTTTCCGCGTACGACCAGATTGACAAGGCGCCTGAAGAGAAGGCGCGTGGGATCACGATTTCGACGGCGCATGTTGAGTATGAGACGGAGAACCGTCACTACGCGCACGTTGACTGTCCCGGTCACGCCGACTACGTGAAGAACATGATCACGGGTGCGGCTCAGATGGACGGCGCGATCCTGGTTGTTTCCGCTGCTGACGGCCCGATGCCTCAGACCCGCGAGCACATCCTGCTTGCGCGCCAGGTTGGCGTTCCTGCGATTGTGATCTTTATGAACAAGGTCGACCAGGTTGACGATGAAGAGCTTCTTGAGCTTGTTGAGCTTGAGATCCGCGAGCTTCTGTCTTCCTACGATTTCCCTGGGGACGATATTCCGATCATCAAGGGTTCAGCTCTTGCTGCTCTGGAAGACAGCAACAAGGAAATCGGTCACGACGCGATTCTTGAGCTTATGAAGGCTGTTGACGAATACATTCCGCAGCCTGAGCGTCCTGTTGACCGTCCGTTCCTGATGCCGATCGAGGATGTTTTCTCGATTTCTGGCCGTGGCACGGTTGTTACGGGTCGTGTTGAGAGCGGTATCGTCAAGGTTGGGGACGAGATCGAGATTGTCGGTCTTAAGGAGACGAAGAAGACGACCTGCACGGGCGTTGAGATGTTCCGGAAGCTTCTGGACTCGGGAGAGGCCGGCGACAACATCGGTGCGCTTCTGCGAGGTGTTGGGCGTGAAGACGTTGAGCGCGGTCAGGTTCTGGCGAAGCCGGGCTCGATCACGCCGCACACGAACTTCACGGCTGAAGCTTACATCCTGACGAAGGAAGAGGGTGGCCGTCATACGCCGTTTTTCACGAACTACCGTCCGCAGTTTTACTTCCGTACGACGGACGTGACGGGTGTCGTGACGCTTCCTGAAGGCACCGAGATGGTGATGCCTGGAGACAACATCGCGATGACGGTCGAACTGATCGCTCCGATCGCCATGGACGAAGGCCTGCGTTTCGCGATCCGTGAAGGCGGCCGCACCGTCGGTGCCGGCGTCGTCGCAGGTATCGTTAAGTAAAATCGGATCATTCGGGGCGCGCGTCTCGCTGAGACGACGCGCTCCGGATCAGCTCCTCAGCCGCGTGCGATTTAGGTCGCAGGCGGCTCTGGCGTTTGAAAGCTTCGATCTCCGGATTGAGGGTAAAATCGCTGAAAACCGGGTTTTCACGGGTTTCAGTGAGGCGATAGGAGAGTAGCTCAATTGGCAGAGCACCGGTCTCCAAAACCGGGGGTTGTGGGTTCGAGTCCCTCCTCTCCTGCCAATATAGGTTCCTTCGCCGGGAACGGGGCTTTTGCCGCAAGAGCTGCGGCATATATATGATTTAAATGTTTTCGTTGTGTTCGACGGAAACTCTGTGGAATAAGGACGTAGTCGCAGAATGGCCAAGACCAGTCCGGGTCAATTCATTCGGGAAGTGCGGCAGGAAACCTCCAAGGTGACCTGGCCGACGCGCAAAGAGACAATCGTGTCCACCATCATGGTGTTCGTGATGGTCTTTCTTGCTGCGCTCTTCTTCTTTTTCGTCGACCAGATTCTTGCTTTCGGGATCGGTAAGATCCTTGGGTTCGGGAGCTAAATCATGGCAATGCGATGGTACGTTCTCCACGTTTACTCCGGTTTTGAGAAGAAAGTCGCAGAATCGATCCAGGATCAGGCCGTCCAAAACGGGATGGAAGACTTCTTTGAAGAGGTGCTGGTCCCGACCGAGGAAGTGGTCGAAATGCGCCGGGGCCAGAAGGTCAATTCCGAGCGCAAATTCTTCCCGGGCTATGTGTTGATCAAGATGGACCTGACTGACGAGTCCTGGCATCTGGTCAAGAACACGCCGAAAGTAACCGGGTTCCTTGGCAACAAGGGGCGTCCGCTGCCGATTTCCCAGAAAGAGGCGGAGCGGATCCAGACCCAGGTTCAGGAAGGCGTAGAGCGTCCGAAACCCTCGATTACCTTCGAGATCGGGGAAACCGTACGTGTCAGTGACGGACCGTTTACCTCCTTTAACGGTCTGGTCGAAGAAGTTGATGAGGAGCGGGCCCGCCTCAAGGTGGCTGTTTCCATCTTTGGCCGTTCGACACCTGTTGAGCTGGAATACGCTCAGGTGGAGAAGCAGTAGGCCGTTGAGTGTGATCCCGTCCGGGTTCGCCGGACGGGTATTTTAGCGCGGGAGGTTGGCCATAACCGTACCGCGCGACCCATGAACCGAAAGGGTTAATTGATGGCAAAGAAGATCGCAGGCTATATCAAGCTTGAGATTCCGGCTGGTCAGGCGAATCCCTCGCCGCCCGTCGGACCCGCGTTGGGACAACGCGGACTGAACATTATGGAGTTCTGTAAGGCTTTTAACGCAGCCACGCAGAACACCGAGCAGGGTACCCCGACACCGGTGATCATCACCGCTTATTCGGACCGTTCCTTCTCGTTCGAGACCAAGACGCCGCCGGCGAGCTACTTCCTGAAGAAGGCCGCGGGCCTGAAAAAGGGTGGCGCAACGCCGAGTAAGGCTGTCGCGGGCAGTGTGACCATGGATCAGGTGCGCGAGATTGCACAGACCAAGATGGTCGATTTGAACGCCAACGATATCGATGCCGCCGCCAAGATCATCATGGGCTCGGCGCGCTCGATGGGTCTCGAGGTGAAGGGATAAAGCCATGGCTGGAAAAAACAACGGAAAGCGGTTGGCGAAATCCTACGAAGGCATCGACCGGAACTCGGCTTACGGTCTTTCGGAGGCTGTCAGCCTGATCAAAGGCGGCGCGAGCGCCAAGTTTGACGAGACCATCGAGATCGCCATGAACCTGGGTGTCGATCCGCGTCATGCAGATCAGAATGTCCGCGGCGTCGTTGCACTGCCGCACGGCACCGGTAAGACGGTTCGTGTCGCGGTCTTTGCCAAGGACGCGAAGGCGGATGAAGCCCGTGAAGCCGGTGCCGATATCGTCGGTGCCGACGATCTTGCCGCTGAAATTCAGTCCGGCAAGTTTGAATTTGACCGCGTGATCGCGACGCCTGACATGATGGCGGTCGTTGGCCGCCTCGGTAAGATCCTCGGTCCGCGCGGACTGATGCCGAATCCGAAGCTGGGTACGGTCACGCCCGACGTCGCCGGCGCCATCAAAGCCGTCAAGGGCGGTCAGGTGGAATTCCGGGTCGAGAAGGCCGGGATCGTGCATGCCGGTGTCGGCAAGGCCAGCTTCGGTGAAGATGCGCTGGTCGAGAATGTGCGGGCTTTTGTCGAGGCCATCCAGAAGGCCAAGCCAACGGGTGCAAAAGGCACTTACGTGAAGCGCGTGGCTCTGTCCTCGACCATGGGCCCCGGTGTGAAGATCGATGTTTCCAGCCTGTCGGCTTCGGCGTAAGCCGGGCCATCGGGCGTAGAGATTCGGCTGCGTTCTTCGGGACACAGCCGATAAGACGGAGCGGTAGCAAGATCTGCCGTTCCAACCTGTCCAAGACTGTAGGTGCCCTGACGGGTCTCCCAAGACGCGGGAAACTTCAGGGGCTTAAGCCGCAAGGGCCTGCATAGACGGGAAGCGAGTTTGGCGGGTGCCCGTTAAGGGCCCAATCAGGCTTGAACTTCCAGGACAGGCGAACCGGATTTCCGGGAGCTTTTCCGGGAATCCTCGTGCAAACCGGCTGATGGCCGCCCTGGTGGACATCGGCTAAAAAGAGCGGAGCGATCCGTGGACCGATCACAAAAAGCAGAGTTGGTATCGGCTCTCAATGCAACGTTCGAAAGCGCGGCTCTCGTCGTGGTGACCCAGCAGTCTGGGTTGACCGTGACCGAGGTGTCGGGTCTTCGTACGCAGATGAGAGACGCTGGTGCCAGCTACAAGGTGACTAAAAATCGGCTCACGCGTCTTGCGCTTGAGGGCACGAAGTATAAGGCGCTGGAGTCAATGTTTACGGGACCGACCGCAATCGCGACGTCGGAAGATCCCGTGGCGGCGGCAAAGGTCTGCGTCGAGTTCGCCAAGAAGAACGAGAAGCTGACCATCGTCGGCGGTGCAATGGGTGAGACGATTCTTGATCCTGCCGGGATCAACGCTCTTGCCAAGTTGCCGTCGCTCGACGAATTGCGCGGAAAACTTATTGGCGTTCTGCAGGCGCCGGCAACCAAGGTTGCTGGTGTTGTACAGGCACCGGCCGGGAAACTGGCTCGGGTGTTCAGCGCCTACGGCTCTCAAGACGAGGCGGCGTAAGCCTCTCGAGGAAACAGTTCAAGCCTAGGAGATTAAAATGGCTGATTTGGACAAATTGGTAGACGAGCTCTCGAAGCTCACGGTTATCGAAGCTGCTGAGCTGGCTTCAAAGCTCGAAGAATCCTGGGGCGTTTCCGCCGCTGCACCGGTTGCTGTTGCTGCCGTTGCCGGTGGTGGTGAAGCCGCTGCTGCTGAAGAGCAGACCGAGTTCGACGTTGTTCTTGCCGCTGCCGGTGAGAAGAAAATCAACGTGATTAAAGAAGTCCGGGCAATCACCGGTCTTGGCCTGAAAGAAGCCAAGGACCTGGTCGAGTCCGCACCGAAAGCCGTTAAGGAAGGTGCCAGCAAGGACGAAGCCGCAGAGCTTAAGAAAAAGCTCGAGGATGCTGGTGCGACGGTCGAGCTCAAGTAATCAGAGCCGATCGGACGTAACGCAAGGTCCGGCCGGCGTGCGTGGGAAACCGCGCACGCCGCGTCGGCCTTCTGCGTATTTTGATTTAGGCCTGTTCGCAACAGGCCGGCCGGACGGAACCGAAGGCCTAAAACCGGGTTCCTCGGGCGGGGTGCCGCTGATCGCAGAGAGTGAAACTGCTGGTCCGGTGTTTCGTGAAAAACAAAGATTCTTGGCGCACCCGCGCCAAAACCTGATGCAACGAGGACATGACTGACATGGCGAGATCGTTTACGGGCCTCAAACGTATTCGTAAGGATTTCGGACGCATTGCTGAAGTAAGCAGCATGCCGAATTTGATCGAGGTTCAAAAGACCTCCTACGATCAGTTTCTGCAGGATGGTGTGCCCCTGGCCGACCGGACACAAACCGGCCTCCAGGAGGTTTTTGCATCGGTGTTTCCGATCAAGGACTTTTCTGATCGCGCGGAGCTTCAGTTCCTGCGCTATGAGCTGGAAGAGCCGAAGTACGACGTCGAGGAATGTCAGCAGCGCGGTATTACCTTCGCAGCGCCCTTGAAAGTCACTCTGCGGCTTGTGGTCTGGGACGTCGATGAAGACACCGGGTCGCGTTCGATCCGCGACATCAAGGAGCAGGACGTTTACATGGGCGATATGCCGCTCATGACCCGTCATGGCACCTTTGTCATTAACGGCACCGAGCGCGTGATCGTCTCTCAGATGCATCGCAGCCCCGGCGTCTTCTTCGATCACGACCGCGGCAAGACCCATTCCTCGGGTAAGTATCTCTTTGCCGCGCGGGTGATCCCTTACCGCGGTTCCTGGCTCGACTTTGAATTCGACGCCAAGGACCTGGCCTACGTGCGTATCGACCGCCGCCGGAAGCTGCCCGCTTCCACGCTGTTGCTCGCGCTTGATTCCGACGCGACCGAAGCGCTGCGGGCCGAACGCGCAGCGGCCGGTCTGGAGATGGATCCCCACGAGGCAAGCGGTCTCAGCCCTGAAGATATCCTCAACTTCTTCTACGACTCGATCGAGTACAAGCGGGTCAAGGACGGCTGGAAAACCGCGTTCGACGCGGACCGGCTGAAGGGGACCAAGCTGACCCGGGATCTGATCGACGCCAAAACCGGCGATGTGGTTGCAGAGACGGGCACGCGGATGACCCCACGTCTGGCCAAAAAGCTGATCGAGGGCGGTCTTGAGAACCAGCTGGTCCAGAGCGACGATCTGCTCGGCAACTATGTGGCCCAGGATTACATCAAGGAAGACACCGGCGAAGTTATCTGCGAGGCCGGTGACGAACTGACCGAAGCCTTGATTGCGGAGTTGGTCGAAGCGGACGTGAAGTCGCTGGTCGTTCTTGCGATCGACCACGTGAACGTCGGCCCCTACATGCGCAACACCCTGGCGATCGACAAGAACACCTCTCGCGAAGAGGCCCTGATCGATATCTATCGTGTCATGCGTCCGGGCGAGCCGCCGACTCTGGAGACGGCAGAGGCCATGTTCAACGGTCTCTTCTTTGATCCTGAGCGCTATGACCTTTCGGCTGTCGGCCGTGTGAAGATGAACTCTCGCATGGGCTTCGAGACCGACGATCAGGTCCGTACGCTGCGCAAGACCGATATTCTCGCGATCCTGAAGATCCTGATGGATCTGAAAGACGGCCGGGGTGAGATCGACGATATCGATCACCTGGGCAACCGCCGCGTCCGTTCCGTCGGCGAGCTGATGGAGAACCAGTACCGCGTCGGCCTGCTGCGCATGGAGCGCGCGATCAAGGAGCGGATGAGCTCGGTCGAGATCGACTCGGTCATGCCGCACGATCTGATCAACGCCAAGCCGGCTGCCGCCGCAGTGCGCGAGTTCTTCGGGTCGTCGCAGCTGTCCCAGTTCATGGACCAGACCAACCCGCTCTCCGAGATCACCCACAAACGCCGCCTCTCGGCGCTTGGTCCGGGCGGTCTGACCCGTGAGCGTGCCGGCTTTGAGGTGCGCGACGTGCACCCGACCCACTACGGCCGGATCTGCCCGATCGAGACGCCCGAGGGCCCGAACATCGGTCTGATCAACTCGCTGGCCACCTATGCCCGTGTCAACAAGTACGGCTTCATCGAGAGCCCCTACCGCACGGTCAAAGACGGTAAGGTGACGGACGAAGTGCGTTATCTCTCCGCTATGGAGGAAGGCCGCTACACCGTTGCCCAGGCCAATGCCGAGCTCAACGAGAAGAACGAGTTCGTCGACGAGCTGGTGTCCTGCCGGCGCAGCGGCGACTACATCATGTCCCGTGTCGAGGACATCGATCTGATCGACGTCTCGCCCAAGCAGCTGGTTTCCGTGGCCGCGGCGCTGATCCCGTTCCTCGAAAACGACGACGCCAACCGCGCGCTGATGGGCTCGAACATGCAGCGGCAGGCCGTGCCTCTCTTGAAGTCCGAGGCTCCGCTGGTCGGAACCGGCATGGAATCGACCGTCGCCCGGGATTCGGGTGTGGCGATTTCGGCCCGCCGCAGCGGTATCGTCGATCAGGTTGACGCCACCCGCATCGTGATCCGGGTCAGCGAGGAGACCTCGAGCGGTGAGCAGGCGGTCGATATTTACAACCTGCTGAAGTTCCAGCGTTCCAACCAGAACACCTGTATCACGCAGCGTCCGCTGGTGAAGATGGGTGACAAGGTTTCGCGTGGCGACATCATCGCCGACGGACCCTCGACCAATCTGGGTGAACTGGCCCTGGGCCGCAACGTGCTGGTCGCGTTCATGCCTTGGAACGGCTACAACTTCGAGGATTCGATCCTGATTTCCGAGCGCATCGTGCGGGACGACGTCTTTACGTCGATCCACATCGAGGAGTTCGAGATCATGGCCCGCGACACCAAGCTGGGTCAGGAAGAAATCACCCGTGACATTCCCAACGTCGGCGAGGATGCCCTGCGCAACCTCGACGAAGCCGGCATGGTCTACATCGGTGCCGAGGTTCTGCCGGGCGACATTCTGGTCGGTAAGGTGACGCCGAAGGGCGAATCCCCCATGACCCCGGAAGAAAAGCTCCTGCGGGCGATCTTCGGTGAAAAGGCGTCGGACGTTCGCGATACCTCGCTCCGGGTGCCTCCCGGTGTTGGCGGAACCGTGGTCGAGGTCCGGGTCTTCTCCCGCCGTGGGGTGGACAAGGACGAGCGTGCTCTGGCCATCGAGCGGGCCGAAATCGAGCGTCTTGCCAAGGACCGTGACGACGAAAAGATCATCCTGGAGCGCAGCTTCTACGGGCGACTGAAAGACCTGCTGCTTGGCGAGGTTGCGGTTGCCGGTCCAAAAGGGCTGAAGGCTGACACCAAGGTGACCGAAGCGGTTCTGTCGGACTTCACGCCGGGTCAGTGGCGTCAGTTTGCGGTCGCCGGCGACGCGCGTCAGGCCGATATTGAAGCTCTGAACAAACAGTTCGAAGGTTCGATCGAGGAGCTGACCAAGCGTTTCGACAACAAGGTCGACAAGCTGCAACGCGGTGACGAGCTGCCTCCGGGCGTGATGAAGATGGTCAAGGTCTTCGTGGCCGTGAAGCGCAAGCTGCAGCCCGGTGACAAGATGGCCGGCCGTCACGGCAACAAGGGTGTGATCTCGCGGATCGTTCCGATCGAAGACATGCCTTACACCGAAGACGGAACGCCGGTCGATATCGTGCTCAACCCGCTTGGCGTGCCTAGCCGCATGAACGTCGGACAGATCCTGGAGACCCATCTGGGCTGGGCCTGTAGCGGTCTGGGGCGTCAGATCGGCGATCTGATGGCTTCGTCCAAGCGCAGCGGCGACTACGGGCAGGTCAAAGACCGTCTCAAGGACATCTACGGCAACGAGGTGTACGACGAGGACATCGCCAATATGGAGCAGGACGCCCTGATCGAGCTGGGCCAGAACCTGACTGATGGCGTTCCGATCGCGACCCCTGTGTTCGATGGGGCGCGGGAAGACGACATTGTCAGGATGCTGGATCAGGCCGGTCTGGACACCTCCGGTCAGGTCCGCCTGGTCGATGGCCGTACCGGTGAAGTCTTCGAGCGCTCGGTGACGGTGGGCTACATCTACATGTTGAAGCTCCATCACCTGGTCGACGACAAGATCCACGCTCGTTCCATCGGCCCTTACAGCCTGGTCACCCAGCAGCCGCTGGGCGGTAAGGCGCAGTTCGGCGGTCAGCGTTTCGGTGAGATGGAGGTCTGGGCCCTTGAGGCTTACGGCGCCGCCTACACCCTGCAGGAAATGCTGACGGTGAAGTCGGATGACGTGTCGGGCCGGACCAAGGTCTACGAAGCAATCGTCAAGGGTGACGACAATTTCGAAGCCGGCATACCTGAGTCGTTCAACGTTCTGGTCAAGGAACTGCGGTCCCTGGGCCTGAATGTCGAGCTGAAGCAGAGCGAGTATTAAGACGAGCGGATGATCTTGCCGGCGCATTCGCACTGAATGCGCCGGCAGCGCTCGCTTTTAGAATAGTTTTCGTAATCGGGAGATACCGATGAATAACGAGTTGATGAACATCTTCGGCCAGCCAGCGGGCTTGCAAAGTTTCGATCAGATTCGCATCTCGATCGCCAGCCCGGAGCGGATCCGTTCCTGGTCGTTCGGCGAGATTAAAAAGCCGGAAACCATCAACTACCGTACTTTCAAGCCGGAGCGGGACGGTCTGTTCTGCGCGCGCATCTTTGGTCCGATCAAGGACTACGAATGCCTCTGCGGTAAGTACAAGCGCATGAAGTATCGCGGTATCATCTGCGAGAAGTGCGGTGTGGAAGTGACGCTGTCCAAGGTACGCCGCGAGCGCATGGGTCACATTGAGCTGGCCAGCCCGGTCGCGCATATCTGGTTCCTGAAGTCGCTGCCGAGCCGTATCGGCCTGCTGGTCGACATGACCCTGAAAGATCTGGAAAGGGTTCTCTACTTCGAGAACTTTGTCGTGATCGAACCGGGTCTGACGCCGCTGAAAGTGAACCAGCTTCTGAGCGAAGAAGAGTTCATGGATGCCCAGGAAGAGTATGGCGACGACGCCTTCACGGCGAAGATCGGTGCCGAGGCTCTGAAAGACATGCTCTCCAGCCTGGATCTGGAAGAAGAGCGCGACTCTCTGCGGATCGACCTGCGCGAGACGAATTCGGAAGCCAAGCGCAAGAAGTACGTCAAGCGCCTGAAGCTGATCGAAGCCTTCATGGAATCAGGGGCCCGTCCCGAGTGGATGATCCTTGACGTGGTGCCGGTCATTCCGCCTGAGCTGCGCCCGCTGGTGCCGCTCGACGGTGGCCGCTTCGCGACCTCGGACCTGAATGACCTTTATCGCCGGGTTATCAACCGGAACAACCGCTTGAAGCGCCTGATCGAGCTGCGTGCGCCCGATATCATCGTGCGTAACGAAAAGCGTATGCTGCAGGAATCCGTCGATGCCCTCTTCGACAACGGCCGCCGGGGCCGGGTTATCACGGGTGCCAACAAGCGTCCGCTGAAATCCATGTCCGACATGCTGAAAGGCAAGCAGGGCCGCTTCCGTCAGAACCTGCTCGGCAAGCGCGTCGACTATTCCGGCCGTTCCGTGATCGTCGTGGGTCCGGAGCTGAAGCTGCATCAGTGCGGTTTGCCCAAGAAGATGGCGCTCGAGCTCTTCAAGCCCTTCATCTACTCCAAGCTTGAACTCTACGGCATGGCGTCCACCATCAAGGCCGCCAAGCGCATGGTCGAGAAGGAGCGTCCCGAGGTCTGGGACATCCTGGAGGAGGTGATCCGCGAGCATCCGGTCATGCTGAACCGGGCGCCGACGCTGCACCGTCTGGGCATCCAGGCTTTCGAGCCGGTGCTGATCGAAGGTAAGGCGATCCAGCTGCATCCGCTGGTCTGTACCGCGTTCAACGCCGACTTCGACGGTGACCAGATGGCCGTTCACGTGCCGCTGTCCCTGGAAGCCCAGCTTGAAGCCCGCGTGCTGATGATGTCGACCAACAACATCCTCTCGCCCGCCAACGGTAAGCCGATCATCGTGCCGTCTCAGGACATCGTGCTCGGGATTTACTATCTCTCGACCGAAGCCGACGGCGAGCCCGGCGAGGGCATGGCCTTTGCCGATATGGGTGAGCTGGAGCACGCGCTTTCCAGCGGTGCCGTGACCCTGCACGCCAAGATCAAGGCACGCTATCACACGGTCGATGAAAACAATCAGCCGATGACGACCATTGTCGAGACCACCCCGGGCCGTATGATTCTCTCCGAGATTCTGCCGCGGAACCCTGCGGTGAACTTCTCGATGATCAACCGTCTGCTGACCAAGAAGGAAGTGACCGACCTGATCGACGTGGTCTATCGCCACTGCGGTCAGAAAGACACGGTCATCTTCTGTGACCAGATCATGAAGCTTGGCTTCAGCTATGCCTGTAAGGCCGGTATCTCCTTCGGCAAGGACGATCTTCAGATCCCTGACGCCAAGGCGCCTCTGGTCGAGGCGGCGCAGGCCGAGGTTAAGGAGTTCGAGCAGCAGTACCTGGATGGCCTGATCACCAGCGGTGAGAAGTACAACAAGGTGGTCGACGTCTGGTCGCAGTGTACGGACCGCGTGGCGGACGAGATGATGAAGGTCATCTCCGGCTTTACCGGCCGGGACGTCAATTCGGTCTATATGATGGCACACTCCGGTGCCCGTGGTTCGGCGGCTCAGATCAAGCAGCTTGCCGGTATGCGCGGTCTGATGGCCAAGCCGTCGGGCGAGATCATCGAAACGCCGATCATCTCGAACTTTAAAGAAGGCCTGACCGTGTTGGAGTACTTCAACTCCACCCACGGAGCCCGTAAGGGGCTGGCCGATACCGCGCTGAAGACCGCAAACTCCGGTTACCTGACCCGCCGTCTCGTGGACGTCGCGCAGGATGCGATCATCATCGAGTACGATTGCGGCACGACCAAGGGCCTGACCTGCTCGGCGATCGTCGAGGGTGGTGAAGTCATTTCGCCGCTTGGCGAACGCCTTTTGGGCCGGACCATGCTCGAGGACGTGGTCAATCCCCTGACGGGCGACGTGATTGTTCCCGCCGGCACGATGGTTGACGAGAGCAAGACCGACGAGATCGAGCGCGCCGGTGTCGACAGCGTCCTGATCCGTTCGACTCTGACCTGTGAATCCAAGGGCGGTGTCTGCGCGGCCTGTTACGGGCGTGATCTGGCACGCGGTACCGAAGTCAACGTCGGTGAGGCGGTCGGTGTTATTGCCGCCCAGTCGATCGGCGAACCCGGTACCCAGCTGACCATGCGGACCTTCCATATCGGCGGTGCTGCCCAGCGTGGTGCCGAGCAGTCGAATGTGGAGGCAACGCAGGAGGCCACGGTTTCGATCAAGAACCGCAACGTGGTCATGAATTCCGACGGTGTTCCTGTCGTCATGGGCCGTAACCTGGAAATCGTTCTGCGGGACGAGACCAACCGCGAGCGGGCCCGCTTCAAGGTGCCTTACGGCGCCAAGTTGCTGGTCGACGACGGATCCGAGGTGACCACGGGCCAGAAACTGGCCGAGTGGGATCCCTATACCATCCCGATCATCACCGAGAAGGAAGGTGTCGCGAGCTACGTCGACCTGGTCGAGGGTATCTCCATGCGCGAGGTCATGGACGAAACCACGGGTATTTCGAACCGCGTGGTCGTCGACTGGAAGCAGCAGCCCAAGGGCAACGAACTGAAACCGCGCATCACGCTGCGTGATGACAAGGGTGAGGTCGTGACTTTGGCCAACGGCATGGAAGCCCGTTACTTCATGTCGGTGGACGCGATCCTGTCGGTCGAGAACGGTGCCGCGATCAAGGCCGGTGACGTTCTGGCCCGTATCCCGCGGGAATCCTCGAAAACCCGTGACATTACCGGTGGTCTGCCTCGGGTTGCCGAACTCTTCGAAGCCCGGAAGCCCAAGGATTACGCGATCATCAGTGAGATCGAGGGCCGGGTCGAGTTCGGTAAGGACTACAAGACCAAGCGCCGGATCGTGGTGCGGCCCGAAGGTGAAGAGGCCGGCGAGCCGCGCGAATACCTGATTCCCAAGGGTAAGCACATCTCGGTTCAGGAAGGTGACTACGTTCAGGTCGGTGACCTGCTGATGGACGGTAACCCCGTGCCCCATGACATCCTGGATGTTCTGGGTGTCGAGGCCCTGGCCGAATACCTGGCCTATGAAATCCAGAGCGTTTACCGGCTCCAGGGTGTGAAGATCAACGACAAGCACATCGAGGTGATCGTTCGCCAGATGCTGCAGAAGGTCGAGATCTCGGACGGCGGCGACACGACCTTCCTGGTCGGGGAGCAGGTCGACCGCGAGGAGTTTGCCGAGCTGAACGATAAGGCTATTGCCGAGGGCGGCCGGGCGGCGCAGGCGCGTCCGGTTCTGCAGGGTATCACCAAGGCAAGCCTGCAGACCCGCTCCTTCATCTCCGCAGCGTCCTTCCAGGAAACCACCCGGGTTCTCACGGAAGCGGCGACCCACGGCAAGCACGACAGCCTGATCGGTCTCAAGGAGAACGTCATCGTTGGCCGTCTGATCCCGGCGGGTACCGGTGCGGTTATGAACCGCTTGAAGCGGGTTGCTTCCGAGCGGGATCAGGATCTCCTGAACGAGCAGGAAAAAGCGCAGGCGAGCATCGCCGCGGCGACTGATGATGCGGAGTCGGGCGGGACCGAAGAAGAGACTTCGGTCGCTTAACCGCCGACTCAGATAGATCATTGCGTTAAAGCGCCGCCGCCGGGTTCTTTTATTTCAAGAATCCCGGCGGCGGCGTTGTCTTTTTGACCCGCAAAAAAAGGGTTTCCAAAGGCTTGACGCGGTAGGGGTGCATCAATAGTATGCGCCAACCTTAAGGGGGCTGGTGGTAGATCCAGTGCGGTTTAGACGCAGCCTCGACGGTACACGAGATGAAAAATTTAATTGCTGTTTCAGACGGCGCTGAAAGCTCCGCGGGGGTAAGGCTATTGCCCCGCCGCGGTGCTTTGCTTCGAGAGCTAGGTTTAAGGAAGTAACCTGAATGCCGACGATTAACCAATTGATCCGTAAGCCGCGTAAAGCGCCTGTCACACGGAACAAAGTACCGGCGCTGGAAGCCTGCCCGCAAAAGCGGGGGGTTTGCACGCGCGTCTATACCACCACACCGAAGAAGCCGAACTCGGCGCTGCGTAAAGTTGCGCGTGTACGCCTGACCAACGGCTTCGAAGTCACCAGCTACATCCCGGGCGAAGGTCATAACCTTCAGGAGCACTCGGTTGTCATGCTGCGCGGCGGGCGCGTCAAGGATTTGCCCGGTGTTCGCTATCACATCATTCGCGGCACCTTGGATACCCAGGGTGTCAAGGATCGCCGTCAGCGCCGTTCGAAGTACGGCGCCAAACGGCCGAAATAAGGCAGGGTATTCAAGATGTCTCGCCGTCATAGCGCCGAAAAGCGCGAAGTTCTGCCGGACCCGAAGTTCGGTGACACGATCGTCAGCAAGTTCATGAACTGCCTGATGTACGATGGGAAGAAATCGGTAGCCGAAGGTATCGTTTACGGTGCCTTCGATCGGATTTCCGAGCGCGGAAGCGCAGACCCGGTCCGGGTGTTCCACGAAGCGCTCGGCAACGTGCGTCCGCACCTTGAGGTCCGCTCGCGCCGCGTTGGTGGTGCCACCTATCAGGTGCCGGTCGAGGTTCGCCACGACCGTGCGCAGGCGCTGGCCATTCGCTGGCTGATCAACGCTTCGCGCGCCCGTTCCGAGTTCACCATGACCGACCGTCTGGCAAATGAACTCATGGATGCTTCGAACAATCGCGGTTCCGCGGTTAAGAAGCGTGAAGACACTCACCGGATGGCAGAGGCCAATAAGGCCTTCTCCCATTACCGCTGGTAACGAAGCAAGAGAGCCCGCGTCATGTCTCGCACCACTCCACTTGAGCGCTATCGCAACATCGGCATCATGGCCCACATCGATGCCGGTAAGACGACCACCACAGAGCGCGTTCTGTATTACACCGGTGTTTCCCATAAGATCGGTGAGGTTCACGATGGCAACGCCACCATGGATTGGATGGAGCAGGAGCAGGAGCGGGGTATCACCATTACCTCTGCGGCCACGACCTGTTTCTGGAACGATCACCGGATCAACATCATCGACACGCCGGGCCACGTTGACTTCACGATTGAAGTCGAGCGTTCGCTCCGGGTTCTCGACGGTGCCGTCGCCGTGTTCGACTCGGTCGCCGGTGTCGAGCCGCAGTCCGAGACCGTCTGGCGCCAGGCCGATAAGTACAATGTGCCGCGGATTTGCTTCGTCAACAAAATGGACCGCATCGGTGCCGACTTTTACCGCTGCGTAGACATGATCGTTGACCGTCTCGGCGCAACGCCGCTGGTGATGCAGTTGCCGATCGGCTCCGAGAGCGACTTCCTGGGTGTTGTCGATCTGATCAAGATGAAGGCGATCGTCTGGAAGGACGAGACCATGGGCGCGGAATACGTCGAAGAAGACATTCCGGCTGATCTCGCCGACAAGGCTGCTGAATACCGCGAAAAGCTGCTGGATCTTGCCGTTGAGCAGGACGATGCGGCGATGGAAGCCTACCTCGAAGGCAACGAGCCGGATGCCGAGACACTGAAGCGCTGCATCCGTAAGGGCGCCTGTGGCGCTTCTTTTGTGCCTGTTCTCTGCGGAACGGCCTTTAAAAACAAGGGTGTGCAGCCGCTTCTTGATGCTGTGGTTGATTTCCTGCCGTCTCCGATCGACGTCGACTCGGTGACCGGCGTTAAGCCCGACACGGATGAAGAGCTGGTCCGGAAGACCTCCGACGACGAGCCTGCTTCTGCGCTGGCCTTCAAGATCATGACCGACCCCTTTGTCGGCTCGCTGACCTTTGTGCGCGTCTACTCGGGCGTGATCTCGACCGGCACCCAGATCCTGAACTCGGTCAAGGGCAACCGCGAGCGGGTTGGCCGGATGCTGCAGATGCACTCCAATCACCGCGAAGACATCAAGGAAGCCCGCGCGGGCGACATTGTTGCGATCGCCGGCCTCAAGAGCACGACCACCGGTGAAACGCTCTGTGATCCGCTGAAGCCGATCGTTCTGGAGCGCATGGAATTCCCCGATCCGGTGATCGAGGTTGCTGTTGAGCCAAAGACCAAGGCCGACCAGGAAAAGATGGGCGTCGCTCTGGGCCGTCTGGCACAGGAAGATCCTTCCTTCCGGGTTTCCACTGACGTGGAAAGCGGTCAGACCGTCATTAAGGGTATGGGCGAGCTTCATCTCGACATTATTGTCGACCGTATGAAGCGCGAGTTTAAAGTCGATGCGAACGTCGGTGCGCCGCAGGTTGCTTACCGTGAGACCATCTCCCGCGCTGCCGAGGTCGACTACACCCATAAGAAACAGTCGGGTGGTTCCGGTCAGTTCGCACGTATCAAGCTGACCTTCGAGCCGGTCGAGCCGGGCGAGGGCTATTCCTTCGACAACTCGATTTCCGGTGGTGCGGTTCCGAAGGAATTTATCCCGGGTGTTGAAAAAGGCCTGATTGCCGCGCAGGCAACGGGTGTGATGGCCGGCTTCCCGGTGATCGACTTCAAGGTCACGCTGACTGATGGCGCCAGCCATGACGTCGACTCCTCGGTTCTGGCATTCGAAATTGCGGCTCGCGCCGCCTTCCGTGAAGGCGTGCAGAAAGCCGGACCTGCTCTTCTTGAGCCGGTCATGAAAGTCGAAGTCGTAACGCCTGAAGAGTATATGGGCGACATTATCGGCGATCTTAACAGCCGCCGCGGCAACGTGTCCGGAATGGACAACCGCGGCAACGCACAGGTGATCAACGCGATGGTCCCCCTTGCGAACATGTTCGGTTACGTCAACAACCTGCGCTCCATGAGCCAGGGCCGGGCACAGTACACCATGCATTTTGACCACTACGAACGGGTGCCGCAGGCAGTCGCGGATGAGGTGGTCGCCAAGATGGCCTAACCCGCGCAGGCGTGGTTTTGATCATCCTATGGACGGAGAATAGAGAAGATGGCTAAGGAAAAGTTTGAGCGGAATAAGCCGCACTGCAACGTTGGTACGATTGGTCACGTTGACCATGGCAAGACGACGTTGACTGCAGCGATCACGAAGGTTTTGGCTGAGAGCGGCGGTGCGGAGTTTTCCGCGTACGACCAGATTGACAAGGCGCCTGAAGAGAAGGCGCGTGGGATCACGATTTCGACGGCGCATGTTGAGTATGAGACGGAGAACCGTCACTACGCGCACGTTGACTGTCCCGGTCACGCCGACTACGTGAAGAACATGATCACGGGTGCGGCTCAGATGGACGGCGCGATCCTGGTTGTTTCCGCTGCTGACGGCCCGATGCCTCAGACCCGCGAGCACATCCTGCTTGCGCGCCAGGTTGGCGTTCCTGCGATTGTGATCTTTATGAACAAGGTCGACCAGGTTGACGATGAAGAGCTTCTTGAGCTTGTTGAGCTTGAGATCCGCGAGCTTCTGTCTTCCTACGATTTCCCTGGGGACGATATTCCGATCATCAAGGGTTCAGCTCTTGCTGCTCTGGAAGACAGCAACAAGGAAATCGGTCACGACGCGATTCTTGAGCTTATGAAGGCTGTTGACGAATACATTCCGCAGCCTGAGCGTCCTGTTGACCGTCCGTTCCTGATGCCGATCGAGGATGTTTTCTCGATTTCTGGCCGTGGCACGGTTGTTACGGGTCGTGTTGAGAGCGGTATCGTCGCGGTGTGGGACGAGATCGAGATTGTCGGTCTTAAGGAGACGAAGAAGACGACCTGCACGGGCGTTGAGATGTTCCGGAAGCTTCTGGACTCGGGAGAGGCCGGCGACAACATCGGTGCGCTTCTGCGAGGTGTTGGGCGTGAAGACGTTGAGCGCGGTCAGGTTCTGGCGAAGCCGGGCTCGATCACGCCGCACACGAACTTCACGGCTGAAGCTTACATCCTGACGAAGGAAGAGGGTGGCCGTCATACGCCGTTTTTCACGAACTACCGTCCGCAGTTTTACTTCCGTACGACGGACGTGACGGGTGTCGTGACGCTTCCTGAAGGCACCGAGATGGTGATGCCTGGAGACAACATCGCGATGACGGTCGAACTGATCGCTCCGATCGCCATGGACGAAGGCCTGCGTTTCGCGATCCGTGAAGGCGGCCGCACCGTCGGTGCCGGCGTCGTCGCAGGTATCGTTAAGTAATCCGGAATTACCTCGGGTAATTCGCGGCCGGTTGCGGCCGGGTTCAAACAGTTATAGCACGCGAAAGGGGCGCCGGTATCAGGTGCGAGGCTCTTCGAGCCCGACAAGGTCCTGATCACCGGCAGCCATAGGGGCTGAAAATGGACAGCCAGAATATTAGAATACGGCTTAAAGCCTTCGATCATCGGGTGCTCGACACGTCGACCGCCGAGATCGTCGGAACTGCCAAGCGGACGGGCGCACAGGTACGCGGCCCGATCCCACTGCCGACCCGCATTGAGAAGTTCACGGTTCTCCGTGGCCCTCACATCGACAAGAAGAGCCGCGAACAGTTCGAGATTCGGACTCACAAGCGTCTTCTGGACATTGTCGACCCTACACCGCAGACCGTTGACGCGCTCATGAAGCTCGACCTGGCCGCCGGTGTAGACGTCGAGATCAAGCTGAAAGGCTAAGGGATATGCGCACGGGTATGATTGCGCAGAAGCTTGGCATGACGCGCGTGTTCACCGATGAAGGTCAACACGTTCCTGTCACCGTTCTCAAGGTTGACAAGTGTCAGGTCGTTGCAGTGCGCACGAAAGAATCGGACGGCTATGCTGCCGTTCAGTTGGGTAACGGAAAGGCGAAGGTCAAACGCGTGACCAAGCCGATGCGGGGCCATTACGCGAAAGCCAAGGTCGAGCCGAAGCGCAAGCTTGGCGAGTTCCGGGTTTCCGACGACGCGCTTCTGGAAGTTGGTCAGGAGCTCTCGGTCAACCACTTCGTGGCTGGTCAGTTCGTCGACGTAACCGGGACTTCGATCGGTAAGGGTTTCGCCGGTGCCATGAAGCGCCATAACTTCGGTGGCCTGCGGGCGACCCATGGTGTCTCGGTCTCGCACCGTAGTCATGGTTCGACCGGTAACAGTCAGGATCCGGGTAAGGTCTTCAAGGGTAAGAAGATGGCCGGTCACATGGGTGATGTGCGGGTAACCACGCAGAACCTTAAGATCGTCTCGACCGACGAAGACCGTGGTCTCATCCTGGTCAAGGGTGCGGTACCTGGCGCTGAAGGCGGCTGGGTCCGGATCAGCGATGCGGTGAAGCGCGCTCTGCCCAAGGACGTGCCTTTCCCGGCCGGGATCGTTGCGGCTGCCGTTGAAGAAGCACCTGCCGAGGCCCCTGAAGAAGCTCCGGCTGAAGCAGAAGCCCCTGCAGCAGAGGCTCCTGAAGCCGCTAGCGAAGATAAGGATCAATGACCATGAAGTGTTCGGTCACGACCCTCGAAAACAAAGCCGCCGGCGAGATTGAGTTGAACGACTCGATCTTCGGACTTCCCGTCCGGGCGGACATCCTGGGCCGCATGGTCAACTGGCAGCTCGCGAAGCGGCGCGCCGGTAACCACAAGGTCAAGGGACGGAGTGAAGTTTCCGGTTCGACCCGGAAGATCACGAAGCAAAAAGGTGGTGGCGGTGCCCGTCACGGCAGCATCCGTGCCCCGATCTTCCGTGGCGGTGGCGTTGTCCACGGTCCGGTTGTCCGGGATCACAACCTCGACCTTCCCAAGAAGGTCCGGAAGCTGGCTCTGAAGACGGCTCTCTCGTCCAAGGCTGCGGACGGTAAGCTGATCGTTCTGGATAGTGCAGACGTCAAGGATGCCAAGACCTCGGCTCTGTCGAAGCAGTTCGGCACACTCGGCTGGGCTTCGGTGCTGGTCATCGACGGTGCGGCTGTGAATGAGGGCTTCGCCCGTGCAGCCCGCAACATTCCCGGCGTCGACGTTCTGCCGCAGCAGGGTGCCAATGTTTACGACATTCTGCGGCGCGACACTCTGGTGTTGACCAAAGATGCTGTAGAAGCGCTGGAGGCGCGACTGAAATGAGTAAGGGGCGCGCGCGCAACAAGCCGCCGGTGACGATTTCCAAGGAGCGGATGTACGAAGTGATTCGTCAGCCGGTCGTAACGGAAAAATCGACATTGGGTTCAGAGCACAACCAGGTTGCCTTCAAGGTGGCCATGGATGCGACCAAGCCGGAGATCGCTCTGGCGGTTGAAGGTCTGTTCGATGTCAAGGTGAAGGCCGTTAACACCCTTCGCCAGGCCGGCAAGACAAAGCGGTTCAAGGGTCGTCCGGGCCGCCGTGTCGAAGTCAAGAAAGCATACGTCACGTTAGAAGAGGGTCACAGCATCGACGTGACCACGGGAATCTGAAGCAATGGCGCTAAAAACTTACAGTCCGACGACGCCATCACGCCGTAATCTGGTGCTGATCGATCGTTCGGGTCTCTGGAAGGGCAAGCCGGTCAAGAAATTGACCGAGGGCCTGACCAAGAGTGGCGGACGCAACAACACCGGCCGGATTACCGCCCGCCGGCAGGGTGGCGGTCACAAACGCAACTATCGTCTCGTCGATTTCAAACGTCGTAAATTCGACGTTGCAGCGACGGTTCAGCGGATCGAATACGATCCGAACCGGACGGCCTTTATCGCTCTGATCGAGTATGCCGATGGCGAGTTGTCCTACATCCTGGCGCCACAGCGCCTGGCCGTTGGCGACAAGGTCATCTCCAGCGAGAAGGCCGACATCAAGCCCGGCAACGCGATGCCGCTTGGCTCGATCCCGGTTGGCACGATCGTGCACAACGTCGAGATGAAGCCGAGCAAAGGCGGCCAGATCGCCCGCTCAGCTGGAACCTACGTTCAGATCGTTGGCCGCGATGCCGGTTACGCTCTGCTGCGTCTCGGATCGGGCGAAGTCCGCATGGTCCGGTCGGATTGCATGGCAACCATCGGCGCCGTTTCGAACCCAGACGAGTCGAACCAGAAATTGGGCAAGGCCGGTCGCAAACGCTGGATGGGCAAACGTCCATCGGTCCGCGGTGTCGCCATGAACCCGATTGACCATCCGCACGGCGGCGGCGAAGGCCGCACTTCCGGCGGTCGCCATCCGGTGACCCCCTGGGGCAAGCCGACGAAGGGCGCCAAGACGCGCCGTAACAAGAAGACGGACGGCCTCATTGTGCGCCGCCGTCACAAGAAACGCTAGGGGAAGGCCGCCATGGCTCGCTCCGTATGGAAAGGTCCGTTCGTCGATGGTTATCTGCTGAAGAAGGCAGATACAGTCAGAGGTTCCGGACGCAACGAAATCATTAAGACCTGGTCGCGCCGCTCGACGATCATGCCGCAGTTTGTCGGCCTGACCTTCGGTGTCTACAACGGCCAGAAGTTCCTGCCGGTTCTGGTGACCGAAAACATGGTCGGTCACAAGTTCGGCGAATTCTCTCCAACGCGGACCTACTACGGTCACGCCGCGGATAAGAAATCCAAGAGGGGCTAACGATGAGTAAGTCGAAAACCCCGCGCGCTCTGGCTGAGAACGAAGCCAAGGCAATTGCGCTGAACATGCGGACCAGCTCTCAGAAGCTGAACCTGGTTGCTGCGAGCATTCGCGGTAAATCGGCCGAGAACGCCCTGGCGGAGCTGAGCTTCTCCAAGCGCCGGATCGCCGGTGAGGTGAAAAAGGTTCTGCAGTCGGCCATCGCCAATGCAGAGAACAACCATCAGCTCGACGTCGACCGTCTGTATGTGGCGGAGGCCTCGGTGGGCAAGAGCTTCACCATGAAGCGCTTTCGGGCCCGTGCCCGTGGCCGGGTCGGCCGGATTGTTAAACCGTGGAGCCGCCTGACCGTGGTTGTGCGCGAGCGTGAGGAGACGGCGTAATGGGTCATAAAGTTAATCCAATCGGCCTGCGCGTCGGTATCAACCGGACCTGGGACTCCCGCTGGTTCGCCGACGCGAACTATTCGGACCTCCTGCTTGAGGATCTCGAGCTGCGCAAGTTCCTGCGGAAGCGCCTGCATCAGGCCGGTATCTCCCGGATCGTGATCGAGCGTCCCGCGAAAAAGGCCCGTGTGACGATCTACACGGCCCGGCCAGGTGTGGTGATCGGCAAGAAGGGTGCGGACATCGAGAAGCTCCGCGGGGCTCTTCAGCAGCGCACCAGCAGCGAAGTTCACTTGAACATCGTTGAGGTTCGTAAGCCCGAAATCGACGCCAAACTGGTTGCCGAGAACATCGCCAGCCAGCTGGAGCGCCGCGTGGCCTTCCGCCGGGCGATGAAGCGTTCGGTTCAGTCCGCCATGCGCCTGGGCGCCGGTGGGATCCGGATCAACTGCGCCGGCCGTCTGGGCGGTGCCGAAATCGCCCGGACCGAATGGTACCGCGAAGGCCGCGTGCCTCTGCACACTCTTCGCGCCGATGTTGATTACGGCGAAGCGACGGCACAGACGACCTACGGCGCTTGCGGCGTAAAGGTATGGGTATTTAAGGGAGAAATCCTGGCCCACGACCCGATGGCGCAAGACAAGCGGTCGCAGGATTTGCAGGCTGCGCGTTAAGCAGTCAGGCATGAGGAAATAGAGCAATGTTGCAACCAAAGCGGACCAAATTCCGCAAAGCCCATAAGGGCCGGATCCATGGCAAGGCGAAGGGCGGGACGGCCCTGAACTTCGGCGCCTACGGTATGAAGGCAATGACGCCTGGCCGCGTTTCTGCGCGCCAGATCGAAGCTGCCCGCCGGACCATCACCCGCCACATGAAGCGTGTCGGCAAACTCTGGATCCGCGTCTTCCCGGACGTGCCGGTTTCGAGCAAGCCTGCCGAAGTCCGTCAGGGTAAGGGTAAGGGTAATCCGGAATGGTGGGCGGCCCGGGTCAAGCCCGGCCGGATCATGTTTGAACTCGATGGCGTTCCCATGGAGCTCGCTCGTGAAGCATTCAAGCTGGCTTCGGCCAAGCTGCCGGTGCAAACCAAGTTCATCGCCCGTGCCGGCGAGGAGGGTTAAATCATGAAAGCGAGTGATCTGCGGGTTAAGACCCAGGACGAGTTGAAAGACGAGCTGATGGGACTGCACAAAGAGCAGTTTAACCTTCGCTTCCAGAAGGCCAGTGGCCAGCTCGAAAATACGACGCGCGCACGACAGGTTCGCCGTGACATCGCGCGCATCAAAACCATCCTGCATCAAATGCAGGCCGTTTCTTAGGAGAGTATCAATGCCGCGTCGTGTGTTGCAGGGTGTGGTGGTTAGTGACAAGACCGATAAGACGGTGACCGTCTTGGTCGAGCGGCGCGTCATGCACCCCATCTATAAGAAGTTTATTAAGCGTTCGAAACGGTACCACGCCCATGATGAGACCAATGCGGTCAAGGCGGGCGAGACCGTTCGGATCCGTGAGTGCCGTCCGATTTCCAAGACCAAGAGCTGGGAAGTTTTCGACGAGACAGCCGCCAGCGCTGAAGGTTAGGGGCTCGCCATGATTCAAATGCAATCCCAGCTCGATGTCGCCGACAATTCCGGCGCCCGTCGAGTCCAGTGCATCAAGGTGCTCGGCGGATCGAAGCGTAAGACCGCGGGTGTCGGCGATGTCATCGTGGTGTCGGTGAAAGAAGCCATTCCGCGCGGACGTGTGAAGAAGGGCGATGTGCATCGCGCCGTGATCGTACGGACCGCAAAGGAAATCCGTCGTGCAGATGGCAGCTCCATCCGTTTCGACAACAACGCTGCAGTCTTGATCAACAAGCAGGGCGAGCCGATCGGAACCCGTATCTTCGGTCCGGTCACCCGCGAACTGCGTGCACGCCAGTACATGAAGATCATTTCTCTGGCGCCTGAGGTGCTGTGATGAGCAAGAAGTTTAAGATCAAAAAAGGCGACAAGGTGACGGTGATCACCGGTCGCGACAAAGGCAAGAAAGGCGAGGTGCTGCGCGTTGTGCGTGAGGACGACCGTGTGGTCGTTCAGGGCGTGAACATCGTGAAGCGTCATACGCGTCCGACCGCCTCCACACCGGGTGGGATCGTCGAGCAAGAGGCGCCCCTCCACATTTCGAACGTTGCCCACATCGATCCGAAGTCCGACCAGCCAACGCGCGTCGGGTTCCGGGTGGAAGAGGGCGGTCGCAAGGTGCGCGTTTCCAAGCGCTCCGGCGAAGCCATTGATATTTAAGGCGAGGCAGGACCATGACGAAGCCGCGCTTCAAAGAGCACTACGAAACGACTGTTAAGCCGAACCTGGTGAAGCAGTTTGGATACAAGAACACCATGTCGGCGCCCAAGATCGAGAAGATCGTGCTGAACATCGGTGTAGCCGGCGCCGTGCAGGACCAGAAGAAGGTCGCCGCCGCCGCAAACGAAATGGGTCTGATTGCCGGTCAGAAGCCGGTAATCACGAAGGCGAAGAAGTCGATCGCAGGTTTCAAACTGCGTGAAGGTATGCCGCTGGGCTGCAAGGTCACCCTGCGGAAGGACCGGATGTACGAATTTCTGGATCGCCTGGTGACCGTGGCTCTGCCGCGCGTCCGCGACTTCCGCGGCGTTTCGGACAAGAGCTTCGATGGCCGCGGCAACTATGCCATGGGCCTGAAGGAACAGATCGTCTTTCCCGAGATCGACTACGACGCCGTCGACGAGATCCGGGGCATGGATATCGTGATCTGCACCACTGCGAAGACCAATGAGGAAGCCAAGGCTCTCCTCGCCGGCTTCGATATGCCGTTCCAGAAATAGCGGCGGAAGGGATCGAAAAGAATGGCTAAGGTTAGCGCCATCAAGAAGAATCAGAAGCGTCGGAAGGTTGTTGCCCAGCAGGCAGCAAAACGTGCGGCACTCAAGGCTGTCGCCAACGACCGGTCTCTCTCTCCGGAGGAGCGCTTCCTGGCTCATCTCAAACTGGCAGAATTGCCCAGAGATGGTTCGAAAATTCGTGTTCGCAACCGTTGCGAATTGAGCGGACGTCCCCGTGGCGTCTATCGGAAATTTAAGCTGTCGCGTATTGCATTGCGTGACCTCGCATCGATCGGCCAGATTCCTGGCATGGTCAAGTCGAGCTGGTAGGAAAGGGTCCGCGCGATGGCGATGAGCGATCCTCTTGGGGATATGCTAACCCGCATCCGGAACGGACAGCGTGTTGGTAAGTCAAAAGTAACGGCGCCGGCCTCCCGCCTGCGTTCGAACGTGCTTGATGTTTTGAAGCGCGAAGGTTTTATCCGGGACTTCCGTACACAGGAACAATCCACGGGTATCAGCGAGCTCGAGATCGAATTGAAGTACAATGAAGGCCAGCCGGTGATCAACGAGATCGCCCGCGTTTCGACCCCTGGCCGCCGTGTGTACTCCAAGATCAAAGAGTTGCCGCGTTATTACAACGGTCTGGGAATTACCATCCTGTCGACGCCACGCGGTGTGATGTCGGATCAGGAGGCGCGCGCTGCCAACGTCGGTGGCGAAGTTCTCTGCCGAGTATTTTAAGGAATTGGGTCAATGTCGCGCGTAGGCAAAAATCCTGTAGAGGTGCCCAGCGGCGTCGAGATCGCGGTCAAGGGCCGCTTGGTCTCGGCGAAAGGCAAGCTGGGTCAGCTCGAGTTCGAGGCAACCGATGACGTCGCGATCGAAGTCGCGGACGGTAAAGTCACGGTGACGCCGGTGAATAAGTCGAAGCAGGCCCGCGCCATGTGGGGCACCGCGCGTTCGCGGGTCCAGAACATGGTCACGGGTGTGTCCGACGGCTTCACCCGGGAACTCGAGATCAACGGTGTCGGTTATCGTGCCGCGGTTCAGGGCAAAAGCCTGAACTTGCAGCTCGGTTACAGCCACGATATCAACTTCCCGATCCCCGAGGGGATCTCGATCACCTGCTCCAAGCCGACCGCGATCACGATCTCGGGCGCCGACAAGCAGAAGGTCGGGCAGGTTGCATCCGAAATCCGCAGCTTCCGTCCGCCCGAGCCCTACAAGGGCAAGGGCGTGAAATACGCGGAAGAGACCATCCTGCGTAAAGAAGGCAAGAAGAAGTAAGGCCATGCTGAGCAGCAAACAACTTCGCGACCGCCGCACAAACCGCGTCCGCGCGCAAATCAAGCGCAGAAGCGGTACTCGTCCCCGTTTGTCGGTTTTCCGGTCGAGCAAACACATTTACGCCCAGGTTATCGACGATGTGCAGGGGGTGACCCTTGCCGCCGCATCGACGGTCGATAGCAACCTCAAGTCTAAACTGGCGAAGGGTGCCGATAAGGCAGCCGCTATCGAGGTGGGTAAACTTATTGCCGAGCGTGCTGTCGCTGCCGGCGTCAAGGAAGTGGTCTTCGACCGTGGTGGATACATCTACCATGGCCGGGTAAAGGCCCTGGCCGACGCGGCACGCGAAAACGGCCTGGCATTCTAGGAAAGCAGATCGATGGCACGAGCCCCAAGAGAATCACGATCCCAGAGAGATGACCGTCGGCCGCGCGACCGCGACGAGCCGGAGCTCATTGAGAAGCTGGTCGGTATCAACCGCGTTGCCAAGGTGGTCAAGGGTGGCCGGCGCTTCGGTTTCGCCGCGCTGGTTGTTGTCGGCGACGGTCGCGGCCGCGTTGGCCATGGCCACGGCAAGGCCCGCGAGGTCCCTGAAGCGATCCGCAAGGCGACGGAGTCGGCCAAGAAGTCGATGATCCGCGTGCCGCTGCGTGAAGGCCGGACCCTGCACCATGACATCAAAGGTCATTACGGCGCCGGTCGTGTTGCCCTGCGGGCCGCGCCTGCAGGTACCGGTATCATCGCCGGTGGTCCGATGCGCGCCATCTTCGAAGCCCTGGGTGTTCAGGACGTCGTTTCGAAGTCGGTGGGAACCTCGAACCCGCATAACATGATCAAAGCCACTTTCGAGGCTCTGTCGCGCTGTGCGAGCCCGCGCATGGTTGCACAGCGTCGCGGTAAGAAGGTCTCCGATATTCTCGGGAACCGCACGGCGGGTGCTGCCGAGGCACGGGAGTAAAGTAGATGGCCGCTAAGAAAAAGACGCTTAAGGTCGTGCAGATCGCCAGCCCAATCGGCCGGACGAAAGATCAGCGCGCAACACTCGTCGGCCTCGGTTTGAACAAGATCAACCGGAGCCGCGAGCTCGAAGATACGCCGTCAGTGCGCGGCATGATCAACAAAGTCAGTCACCTCGTACGGGTTGAGAGCGACGCTTAGGCGCTGCCCTTCCCGCGACTGAAGCAGGGTAAAGAGACATGAAGCTCAATCAGCTGTCCGATAACGCAGGTGCCCGCAAGGCCGCCAAACGCGTTGGCCGCGGCATCGGCTCCGGTACCGGTAAAACGGCCGGCGCCGGTCATAAGGGCCAGAAGGCCCGCAGCGGTGTTGCGATCAAAGGTTTTGAAGGTGGTCAGATGCCTCTGCACCGCCGCCTTCCAAAGCGTGGTTTCAATAATATCTTCCGCAAAAACTTCGTTGCCGTGAACATCGGGCGCCTCCAGGCCGCCATCGATGCCGGTAAAGTTGACGCGAAATCCGAGATCAACGCCGAGACCCTGAAGGCCTCGGGTGTGGTCACAAATCCGCGGGATGGCATTCGGTTGCTTGCATCCGGCGAACTGAAGACCAAAGTAAACATTGCGGTTGCGGGAGCATCCAAGGCCGCGATTGCTGCTGTCGAGAAAGCCGGCGGCACTGTGACCGTTGCTGCCGCCAAAGAGGCCGCAGCAGAGAGTTAAGAACGCCAGCGGGTTTGCGACGATGTCCTGAAAAGGGAAATCCGCAGGCCTGCAGGCCGATTTTCGGGCCGCTTAGCCTCACATTCCGGTTTGGCCGGATGAGGAGGAGGCAGATAGTGGGCCCAGGCATCGGCCATATGACACAATTGGGATAAAGTATATGGCTTCAGCCGCCGAACAACTTGCTGCAAATATGAACTTCGGCGCGCTTGCCAAGGCGACCGAGCTCAAGAAGCGCATTTGGTTCACGCTTGGTGCTTTGGTGATTTATCGCCTGGGGACCTATATCCCGATTCCCGGTATCGATACCGCTATTTTTGCCACGATTTATCAGAATCAGGCACAGGGCGGTGTTCTCGACATTTTCAATGCCTTCTCGGGCGGTGCCCTGGAGCGCATGACGATTTTCGCGCTGAACATCATGCCGTATATTTCGGCATCGATTATCATGCAGCTGCTGACGGCGGTTTCACCGCAGATCGAAGCCCTGAAGAAGGAAGGTGAAGCCGGCCGCAAGAAGATCAACCAGTACACCCGCTACGGGACGGTTGTCTTGGCTGCGGTGCAGGCCTTCGGCATTGCCAAGGGGCTGGAAACGCTTGGAGGCACCGGCCAGTCGGCTGTTATTGAACCCGGGCTCTTCTTCCAGCTTTCGACGGTGATCACTCTGACCGGCGGCACCATTTTCCTGATGTGGCTCGGCGAACAGATCACCCAGCGCGGCGTCGGCAACGGTATTTCGCTGATCATTTTCTCGGGCATCGTGGCCAACCTGCCGATTGCTCTGGCGCAGGCCTTCTCTCTGGGCCAGACCAATGCGCTGGCCATTCTGGTGCCTGTCTCCGCGGTTGCCATCATCGCATTCATCGTGTTCGTGGAGCGCGCTCATCGCCGGATCATCGTTCAGTATCCGAAGCGTCAGGTCGGCAACAAGATGTTCGGCGGCGAAGCCTCGCATCTGCCGATGAAGCTGAACGTCGCTGGTGTGATCCCACCGATCTTTGCGTCTTCGCTCCTGCTGATGCCTTTGACGGCGGCCGGCTTTTCCGGCGGCGCAGGACCTGAATGGCTGAACTGGGTTGTCGCCAATCTCGGCCGGGGATCGGCTGGTTATCTCCTGATCTTCTCGGCGCTGATTATCTTTTTCGCCTTCTTCTACACCAGCATTGTCTTCAATCCCGAAGATACCGCTGACAATCTGAAGAAGCATGGCGGCTTTATCCCGGGCATCCGTCCGGGCAAGAATACTGCCGCGTACCTGGAATTTGTGCTGAACCGCCTGACTGTCGTCGGTGCCTGCTACCTTGCATTGGTCTGCTTAGTGCCTGAGATGGTCAGTGCAGAGTTCTCTGTGGTAACCTTTTATTTCGGTGGCACGTCTCTCCTGATTATTGTTTCGGTCACCATGGATACAGTGGGTCAGATACACTCTCATCTGCTGGCGCATCAATACGAAGGACTCATCAAGAAGTCCAAGCTGAAGGGACGGCGTGGGTGAACATCATTCTTTTGGGTCCGCCGGGGGCAGGTAAGGGCACTCAAGCGAAGCGATTACAAGATAAGCACGGCCTCGTGCAGCTTTCGACCGGCGAGATGCTTCGCGAGTTGAAGAATTCGGGCAGCGAGCTCGGGGCACAGGCAAAGGAAATCATGGATGCCGGCAAGCTGATGCCGGACGATCTGATGATTGAAATGATTTCCCAACGGATCGACGCGCCGGATTGCGCGACGGGATTTATTCTCGACGGCTTTCCACGGACGACGCCGCAAGCCGAGGGACTGGACAAAATGCTCGCCGATAAGGGCTTGAAGCTCGATTCGGTGATTGAAATGGCGGTCGATGAGGCTGCATTGATTGCGCGGGTGGTTGGTCGCTATTCCTGCGCGAAATGCGGTGCCGGCTACCATGACGAATTTCAGAAGCCGGCTAAGGACGGCGTCTGTGACAGCTGCGGCAGCGAGGAGTTTTCGCGCCGCGCGGATGATAACGAAGAGACGATGCGGAACCGCTTGGCGACGTATCATGAACAGACCGCGCCGATCCTTCCCTACTACAGGGAAAAGGGCGTTTTGAAGACGATTGACGGCATGGCCGCGATCGACGATGTGACCGGGCAGATAGAAGCGATTCTTGCCGGGGGATGACGGTTGACTTGAGGGAGCGGGTGCATATAATCCCGCATCCTTCGGCGTGACCGCGACCGGAGAGTTTTGCCTGTCCAAACGTACCGAACTTCGGACTTTGTTGGTTCGAGGCATAAATTAACAAGCTTCTCAGGGTTTTAGGCCTGGGGATCACTGTTTTAAGGAGACCGTGGCGTGGCACGTATTGCTGGCGTCAATATCCCGACGCAAAAGCGGGTACAGATCGCTTTGACCTATATTCACGGAATTGGACGCACCAAGGCCGTGGAAATCTGCAACACGGTGGGCATTCCTGCGGAGCGCCGGGTGAACGAACTGACCGACGACGAAGTCGTTCGGGTTCGTGAAGCCATCGACCGCGGCTACACGGTTGAAGGTGACCTTCGCCGCGAAGTGGCCATGAACATCAAGCGTTTGATGGATCTGGGTTGCTATCGTGGTCTGCGGCATCGTAAGGGACTGCCTGTTCGCGGACAGCGGACGAGCACCAACGCTCGAACCCGCAAGGGGCCGGCGAAGCCGATCGCAGGCAAGAAGAAATAACTCAGAAGATAAGATAAGGTTTTACAGGCCATGGCCAAACCTCAGGCACGTTTGCGTCGTCGCGAGCGGAAAAATATTTCTTCCGGCATCGCGCACGTCAGTGCGACGTTCAATAACACGGTGATCACCATCACCGACGTACAAGGCAACACCATCTCCTGGTCGTCGGCTGGTGGGCAGGGCTTCAAGGGATCGCGTAAGTCGACTCCTTATGCCGCGCAGTTGGCTGCTGAAGATGCTGGCCGTAAGGCGCAGGATCACGGCATGAAGACACTGGAAGTCAACGTGAAGGGCCCCGGTTCGGGCCGCGAATCGGCTCTGCGTGCACTGCAGGCGGTCGGCTTCACGATCACCGCGATCCGTGACGTGACCCCGATTCCGCATAACGGCTGCCGGCCGCCGAAACGGCGCCGCGTCTAGAGCACGATCGATCTTGATCAAAGTGATCAAGATCGTGAATCGTCCTCTAACCATATGAAAGAGAGGCTGATTCACGTTTCATTTCGCTTCGAAATAAAACGATCAGACTAGGCCGTTTCACGGCACCGCCGGTCTTTTGACAGCGGTAAAAATGTGGCAAGTCGGAGGCCGGTGCAGACCGGCTTTTGGCATTCAATGACAGCGGACCCGCGCAAGGCAGTCCGCAACATTATGAGGGCGCAATCGTGCTTCAGAAAAATTGGACCGAACTAATCAAGCCGAACAAGCTCGACATTCAGCCGGGACCTGACGGAACCCGGGTTGCGAAGGTCGTGGCAGAGCCTCTGGAGCGGGGCTTTGGTCTGACTCTTGGCAACGCGCTGCGCAGGATCCTTCTTTCGTCGCTGCAGGGTGCAGCGGTGACCTCGATCCAGGTCGACGGTGTTCTGCATGAATTCTCCTCGATCCCCGGCGTCCGTGAGGACGTGACCGATGTGGTGTTGAACATCAAATCGATCGCGCTGCGCATGGGCGGTGACGGTCCCAAGCGGATGCGCCTGCGGGCCGAGGGTCCGGGACCTGTGTCCGCCGGTCAGATCGAAACCGGTGCCGACATCGAAGTGATGAACCCGGATCTGATTCTCTGCACCCTGGACGACGGGGCGCGGATCGACATGGAGCTCACGGTCGAAATCGGCAAGGGTTACGTGGCCGCTTCGCAGAACCGTCCCGAAGATGCGCCGATCGGACTGGTTCCGGTCGATTCCATCTTCTCGCCGGTGCGCAAGGTCTCGTACAAGGTCGAGAACACGCGTGTCGGTCAGGTCACTGACTACGACATGCTGACCATGCAGGTTGAAACCAACGGTGCGGTGACGCCCGAGGATGCGGTCGCTTTGGCAGCCCGGATCCTGCAGGATCAGCTGCAGCTCTTCGTGAACTTCGACGAGCCGCAGGTTCGCGAGATCGAAGATCGTCCGAGCGAGCCGCCGTTCAACAAGAACCTGCTGCGCAAGGTCGATGAACTCGAGCTTTCGGTCCGTTCCGCCAACTGCCTCAAGAACGACAACATCGTCTACATCGGTGATCTGGTTCAAAAGAGCGAAGGCGAGATGCTGCGTACGCCGAACTTCGGCCGTAAGTCGCTGAACGAAATCAAGGAGGTTCTCTCGACCATGGGTCTGCATCTTGGAATGGAGATCGCCGAGTGGCCGCCTGAGAACATCGAGGAACTCGCGAAGAAGCTGGAAGAGCCATACTAAGCTCTCACTGCTTTCGCCGGTAACCGGAACACTGTGTAAACCCGAGCCAGTCGGCTCAGCACGACGTACCTGACTTCCCTGGAGACTTGACCGGAAAGACATGGCGTTGTGATGCTTAATCGGTCTCGTGCGCGAGACCAAAGAGGACGGAGAGAAGACAATGCGTCACGGAATGAGCGGTCGTAAGTTAAACCGCACCAGCAGCCACCGTAAGGCCATGTTCGCCAACATGGCGGTTGCCCTGCTCAAGCACGAGCAGATCAAGACGACCCTGCCGAAGGCCAAGGATCTTCGCCGGATCGTCGACAAGCTGATCACCCTCGGCAAGCGCGGCGATCTTCACGCCCGCCGTCAGGCCAACTCCGTTCTGCGTGATGACAAGATCACCGCAAAGCTGTTTGATGAGCTGGCAAGCCGCTACGAGAGCCGGGCGGGTGGTTACACCCGTGTGCTGAAAGCCGGTTTCCGTCATGGTGACATGGCGCCGATGGCTTTCATCGAGCTTGTGGAGCGCAACGTCGATGCCAAAGGGCAGGACTCCGGTCCGACCCAGGATGTCGAGGACGACGAAGACGAAGATTAGGTTTTGCGGCCTGAAGCTCCAAACGGGGCTTCGGTGCACAGACTCTGCGACGAAGGCAGTCCCGTAAGGGCTGCCTTTTCTCGTTGAACATAGGGTCCGCAGCGTTTGACCTCGAGGAATCCACCTCTGAAAACCGTGATTAAGTCCCTATATTAGGTTCAGGCTGCCGATGCACGACAAGGTGATGCGCTGTGAACCAGACCATGTTTAAACTGAGGGGCTGCGACCGCGCCGATTGGCAAGAGCCGTATATCGAAACTTCTTGGAGCAAATTACAGGTGAAACTGCGTCATATCCTAAGCCCAAGTTGCTATAAGGCCTTTGTTGTCGCACTTGCCCTGCTCGTTGGCTCCTTACAGGGCTCTCAGTCATGGGCGCAGACGGACAGCACGGCGACAGGTGCCCGCGTTCCTCTGTCGGAAGGTGAGATCAAGCTCTCCTTTGCGCCGGTTGTAAAGGCCACCGCGCCGGCGGTGGTAAACATCTTTTCCAAACGCCAGGTCGCGCAGCGCCGCCGTCCGTCGCTCTTTGACGACCCCTTCTTCAAACGCTTCTTCGGGGAGCAATTCGGAGGCCAACGCAAGCGAGAGCGTATGGAGAGCTCGTTGGGTTCCGGTGTCATTGTCTCCGAGGACGGCCTGATCGTCACGAACCACCACGTCATCAACGGTGCCACCGAGATTAAGGTGGTGCTCTCCGACCGGCGGGAGTTCAGTGCGAAGCTGATTTTGGACGACGAACGCACGGATCTTGCCGTTTTACGCGTGGACCCGGAAGGCGCCCGACTGCCGACCATCCCGCTGCGCGACTCGGACGATGTCGAGGTGGGCGATCTGATACTGGCGATCGGCAACCCCTTCGGGGTGGGGCAGACGGTGACCAGCGGGATCGTTTCGGCCTTGGCGCGCACGCAGGTCGGGATCGGCGACTTCAGCTTCTTCATTCAGACGGATGCAGCGATCAATCCGGGCAACTCAGGTGGTGCCCTGGTGACGATGGATGGGCAGCTTCTGGGCATCAACACGGCGATTTATTCACGCAGTGGCGGCTCGGTAGGGATCGGCTTTGCAATTCCGGCCAACATGGTGCGCACGGTTATTGACTCGGCAAAGAATGGCGGTGCCCTGGTCCGGGCCTGGACCGGCATCACGGGCCAGACCCTGACCAGCGATCTGGCGATGGGCTTCGGTTTGGACCGGGCCGGCGGGGTGGTGGTCAGCCAGCTCTATGGCGGCGGTCCGGCCGACCGCGCAGGATTGAAGCCCGGTGACGTGATCCTGGCGGTCGATGGTGTGGAAATCCAGGACTACGAATCTCTTCGCTTCCGCGTGGCAACCCGTGGTCTGGGCGAGCAAGTCCCGATCGAGGTTTGGCGCGAGCGGCAGAACCTCGCGCTGAATCTCCCCATAGAGGCAGCGCCGGAGTCGCCGCCGCGCGAGGTCGTCCGCCTGCGGGGACAGCATCCACTGGCCGGCGCGCAGGTCGCCAACCTCTCGCCGGCACTGGCGGAGGAGCTTGATCTTCCTGGTGCCTGGGCCGGTGTTATCATCACCAAGATCGCCCGGGGCAGCACGGCGCAACGAATCCGGATGCGTCCGGGCGATGTTCTGCTGGGTGTCAACGACCGGCCGATCGCGGAAGTCGCGGATATCGATGGCGCCCTGGCCAGCAGTCAGTCGCGGTGGCGGATCAGGTTCAGCCGGGGCGGAAAAGTACGGTCCATCGATATCGGTCGCTAGGTCTTGCCCGCAGGGATAGGCCTGGCCGAGATAAGCCTGTCTGAGGTAAGTCTGCCCGGGATAAGCCCCCGCGGGACAGGCCAGAAAGTGTTTCATGCGGTCTGAGAAAGTGAGCTTTCGGTTATGAGGTCTCCGTAATGTCCATGGGGCTCTTTGAAAGCCAGGCGCCCCGGCCTCTGGCGGATCGGCTGCGTCCGCGCGCTCTGGGCGAGGTCGTGGGGCAGGACCATCTGCTGAAGGACGATGCGCCACTTGGCCGCATGGTGACGGGGCACCGCCTTGCCTCCATGGTGCTCTGGGGGCCGCCCGGATGCGGCAAGACGACCATTGCCAGGTTGCTCGCCGACGTTTCCGATCTCGAGTTCGAGCCCCTGTCCGCGGTCTTCTCGGGTGTGGCGGATCTGCGCAAGGTCTTCGAGCGGGCCAAGGAGCGACGCCTGGCCGGGCGCGGGACTCTGCTGTTTATCGACGAGATTCATCGCTTCAACCGGGCGCAGCAGGATGGCTTTCTCCCCTATGTCGAGGATGGCACCGTGGTGCTGGTCGGTGCCACGACGGAAAATCCATCCTTTGAGCTGAACGCCGCGTTGCTGTCGCGCTGCCAGGTCTTCGTCCTGAAGCGTCTTGACGATACGGCGATGGATGAGCTCATGCGCCGTGCCGAGCGGGACAAGGGTAAGGCCTTGCCGCTCAAGGAGGATGCCCGCGCCGCGGTTGCCGCCATGGCGGATGGGGACGGGCGCTATCTGCTGAACCTGGTCGAGGAGCTCTTTGCCCTGGAGGTCGGGGAGCTGCTTGATTCCGCGGCGCTTGCGGTGATGATCCAGAAGCGGGCACCGATCTACGACAAGGCCCAGGAAGGGCACTACAACCTCATCTCCGCTCTGCACAAGTCTCTGCGCGGCTCCGACTGCGACGCGGCGCTTTACTGGCTCGCGCGTATGCTCTCGGCTGGTGAAGACCCCAACTACGTGGGCCGGCGTCTTTTGCGTTTCGCGGTCGAGGACGTCGGCCTGGCGGATCCGCAGGCTCTGACCCAGACCCTCGCGGCCTGGCAGAGCTATGAACGGCTCGGCAGTCCGGAGGGCGAGCTGGCGCTGGCCCAGGCGGTTGTCTATCTGGCGACCGCGCCGAAATCCAACGCGGCCTACAAGGCCTACAAGGAGTCGGTCCGCAGCGCCAAGGAGACCGGATCTCTGGCACCGCCCATGCATATTCTGAACGCGCCGACGTCCCTGATGAAGGACCTTGGCTACGGTAAGGGCTATGCCTACGACCACGACACGGACGAGGGCTTTTCCGGGCAGAACTACTTCCCGGATGATATGCCGCGCCGGCAGTTCTACCGGCCGGTGGAGCGCGGCTTCGAACGGGAGATTCGAAAACGGCTCGATTACTGGGCGAAGCTGAGGGGCGAACGGGGCGCGTAACGCGCGGAAAGCTGCCGGTGTTTCCGTCGCTGCCCGGAATTTGAGCGCATTCACGTTATGGCTGCAATGTGAGCCCTGCGTTTCCTGCGCGTCTGCCATTCCACCTTTCGAATTGTATCTGACGCCATCAAGAGTAGGTTGCGCACACTCATTTTGCGGCTGAATAGACTCAGGTCAGAATCACCGGGCAGAATCACTGAGAAGACTGATCGCCTTTGGCGCTCCGTCAACTCCGGATCTGTATTGCGGCTCTCCCCACAGTGCCGCACCGTCGTCAACGCCATTAAGGGATACAGGCATGCCGGACTACACGTTACCCGAGAAGCAAACCGTCGCTCTTCTGACGCTCTCCGCGCAACGCGATTTCACGCTTCCCGGGTCGCCTGTGCGCGCCGCAGGGCTGGCCCGCGCCATCCCGGCCATGAAGCGCCTGGTGGACGGCTTCCGGCAGCAGGGTGCGCCGATCTATCATTCGGTGCGCCTCTATCGCCCTGACGGCACGAATGTCGACGTCTGCCGGCGCCAGGCCGTCGAGGAAGGTCTGCGCATTCTCATGCCTGGCAGCTTTGGCTCGGAACTGATCGACGAAGTCAAACCCAAGGCCGGTATCCGCCTGGACCCGGATCTTCTCTTCGCCGGGAAGTTCCAGTCCATCGGCGAGAAAGAAGCTATCTTCTACCGCCCGCGCTGGGGGGCCTTCCACGACACCGGTCTGGAGGCTGAACTCAAGGCGCGCGGCGTGACCACCCTGGTGATCTGCGGTTTCAGCTTTGCGACCGGCACCCGGGCCACGATCTATGAGGCCAGCGCCCGTGACTTCCGTCTCGTGCTGGTGCCCGATGCGGTCTGTAACTCCACCGAAGACGGCGTACGCGAGCTGGGCCGGATGGGCGTCTATCTGTTGAATGCCGAGAACTGCCTGACCTGGCTGACCAGTGAAGAGCGGTCTGGCGAGGCCGCTTGATATATAAAACAAGCGGTTATTAACACCTGTTGATTTTCTGCCTTTAGTAGCTTCTGCAAAGGCCTTCTTTGGAATACTTTTGAGACTGTCCGTTGCGTCGGGACAGGTGGTTTGCTACCAAGCCTTAACGCAGGATAACGCTGAGGACCGGGCCGATTACCGTTCGATCCTAAAGCGGTGCGAAAGGTGGAACATGCATATCCAGATTATTCTGGCGGTGGCCTTGGGCGGCGCGCTTGGCGCGGTCGGGCGCTATCTTGCCGTCAGCCAGATCAGTCACTGGATGGGCGGCAGCTTTCCCTACGGAACCCTCGCGGTCAACGTGGTCGGATCCTTCATCATGGCGGCGCTGGTCGAGGCCTTTGCCTCTGTCTGGTCGCCGTCTCAGATGGTGCGGGCGTTTTTAACGGTTGGCTGCCTTGGCGCTTTCACGACCTTTTCGACCTTTTCGATGGAAACCGTGCTGTTGGTCGAGCGCGGTGAGACCGGACAGGCGGTCATCTACGCGTTAGCCTCCGTTATTCTCTCAGTGCTTGGGTTCTTTGCGGGGCTCCAGCTGTTCCGAACGATTTTAGGATAAGCGTATTATGCCTGTCGAAATGGTGACCGTAAGCAGCGACGAATCCGGTGACCGCCTGGACCGCTGGTTGAAGCGCCGCTATGCCGACGTGACCCAGGGGCAGGTGGAGAAGCTGCTGCGGACCGGGCAGGTGCGCCTGGACGGCAAGCGGGCGAAGTCCTCCGCGCGGGTTGAAGCGGGACAGGTGGTGCGTGTTCCGCCTCTTGCCGCCGGCCCCGGCCGATCGCCGGAAGCGGGCGCGCGTGCGGTCAGGAAACCCGCAGCCTCGAGCAAGGATATCAAGGCGCTGCAGGATGCGATTATCTTCAAGGATGACTGGGTTCTCGCGATCAATAAACCCAGTGGGCTTGCGGTGCAGGGCGGGACCGGACAAAGCCGACATGTGGACGCCATGCTCGACGGCCTGATCTTCGACCGTAAGGACCGTCCCAAGCTCGTTCATCGGCTCGACCGGGACACCAGCGGCGTGCTGCTGCTGGCGCGTACCGGTGCGGCGGCCCGCGATCTGACCGCGGCCTTCCGGGGCAAAGACGCCCGCAAGATCTATTGGGCCGTGGTGGTCGGAAAGCCCCCCAAGGCGCGCGGTGTGATCGACATGTCGCTGGGCAAGGCTGCTTCGGAGGGGGGCATGGAGAAGGTTGCTGCCCTGGGCCCGGCAGGCAAGCGCGCGCTGACGCTTTACCAGACAATTGCCACAGGGAAGGGCAAAAGCCGCGGACTGACCTGGCTTGCGCTGATGCCGCTGACCGGGCGGACCCATCAGCTGCGCGTCCATTGCGCGGAGATGGGCATGCCGATCGTGGGTGACGGCAAGTATGGCGGCAAGCAGGCCTTCCCCGCGAAACCCGACTTTCCCAAACGTCTGATGCTCCATGCCCAGGAGATCGCCTTGCCGCATCCGGACGATGGCACGACCCTTCGGATCGCTGCACCTCTGCCGACAGAAATGCAGGCGGCCTGGAAGGCATTCCACTTTGATATCAGGCACGGCGAAAACGTCGCGAACGATCTGGCGACCTATGCCGATGCGCTGGACCTGGAAAAGCGGAAACCGGATTCCATGGCGCGATGAGCGCCATCATCAAACACGCCGCGATGAGCGCCATCATCAAACACGCCGCGATGAGCGCCATCACACAATGTGGCGCGATGAGCGCTATTCGAAAACGCTTAAGGTTCAACGCTTCCTTGGCGCAGCAGATCGCGGTTGCTAAGCTCGCGATCCCTCGCGAACGGCGCCACGTTGGGTGAGCGTCCATTGATAACACTCGGACATTGCTGAAAAATCATTATGCCTGACCAAGCGAACGCCTCGGCAATGACACCTCGCCTGATCGTCTTCGATTTTGACGGCACCCTGGTGGACAGCCAGCGGGTGATCATCGACTGCATGTCGGGCGCTTTTGCACACCACGATCTGCCCGTGCCGACGCCCGATGCCATTCGCCGTTCCGTCGGGCTGGCTTTGGAATATGCGATCGCGTCCCTCCTGCCGGATCCCGAAGACGGAAACCTCGCCATCCAGGTTGCGGGCGCATACCGCGAGCGCGCCTACGCCATTCGCGAGAGCGGCAGCTACGACGAGCCTCTGTTCGAAGGTGTGCGCGAGACCATAGCGGCCCTGGATCAGCCGGAGATCTGGCTTGGTATCGCGACGGGTAAAAACCGCCGTGGCCTGCTGCACAGCCTCGAAGTTCATGGTCTGCACCATCACTTTGCGACCTTGAAGACAGCGGACGACGGCCCGAGCAAGCCCCATCCCGAGATCCTCCAGCAAGCCATGGACGAGACCGGTGTCGCGCCGGAAAACACGGTGATGATCGGTGACACGACTTATGACATGCTGCTGGCGCAGAACGCCGGCGCGCAGGGGATCGGAGTCTCCTGGGGATATCACGGCGCCGAGGAACTCTCGGCCAATGGCGCGGCGCGTATCGTGGAATCTTTCGGTGAACTCCTCGACGCGCTGTCGGTCGCTGCGCGAAAGGAGTAACCTGCCCTTTCAGGGGTCTCGGCGGCTGTAGACGGGTAACTGGATCGTATGAGCACTTTGAGTGGTATCAAGCGCTTTTATAAGAAAGCTGAAGTTGTTTCTTCAAAAGAGGGTGGAAGTACCGGATTTACGGTCGCTCTCGACGGCCGCGTTTTGCGCACGCCCAACAAGTCAGCGTTGCAACTGCCCACCCACGGCCTGGCCGATGCGGTCGCATCCGAGTGGAACGCACAGGGCCAGCAGATCGATGCGCAGACCATGCCGATGATGACCCTGGCCTGCACCGCCATCGATTGGGTCCATGAGGAACGGGCCCATGCGGTCGAGACCACGGCCGCCTTCGCGGAACACGATCTGGTTTGCTACTGGGCCGAAGAGCCCCCGGAACTGGTGTCGCGGCAGCAGGAACACTGGCAACCCTTACTGGACTGGGTGACCCTGGCATTCGATGCGCCCTTGATCGTGATTCCCGGAATTTTGGCTAGACCCCAGCCGGCGGCCTCCGTCGAAGCTTTGCGGCACGCGGTCGAAAACCTCGATGACATGGCTTTGACCGCCCTGCACACGGTGGTGTCCGCCGGTGGCTCGCTGGTCATCGGACTGGCATTGCTGCAACGGCGTCTCAGCGCGGATGAAGCTTTTACTGCGGCGCTGCTGGATGAGCTCTTTCAGATCGAGTTCTGGGGCGAGGATTCCGAAGCGGCGGCCCGTCACGCGGGCCTGCGCGGAGAATTTCACACGGCCGCGAGCTTTCTGACCCTGCTGCGCGGGTAGGCAGTTTTCAAACGCTGGGGACCCGAACCTTTGCGGCACTTTGATCGGACAATAGAAAGATCTCGTCGTTGTCCTGATGGGCGGTCATGGTTTCTTCCTGTGACCAGCCGCAGAGGTAGCCGACCAGGCAGCGGTTGAGCATGCCGTGTGCCACGATACAGATCACAGGTCCGTCAGGCTGTAGCGCCGGGCGCAGGTTTTCCTCCGCGAAGCTGCCGACTCGTAGTACGACGTCGGCGTAGCTTTCCCCATCCGGATAGGGCCGGTTCCAGCGGTCGGCTTCCCGCCAGGCGGTTTTGCCCGGAAAGGCCACTTCGATTTCCTCGAGAGTCATGCCTTCGCAGGCCCCGAAACCGCACTCCTTCAAGCGGTCGTCCGAACGGCGGTCCCGCTCGATAGCTTCGGCGATGACCCCGGCGGTTTTCCAGGCGCGGTCAAGCGGGCTGGCGTGGAGCTCTTCGATCCCGGCACTGGTCAGGAAAGCGGCGGCGTTACGGGCCTGTTGTTGACCTAGCGCGCTGAGCGGGGAATCCTGCTGGCCTTGAAAGCGTGCTTCGGTATTCCATTCGGTTTGGCCATGACGTACGACGTAGAGCATTCGCGAGTCCCGCGCTAGGTTTCAAATTGTGATGAGTTTTTGAGGGGCGCCGATTTGGTCTGCAGCCCAGTTTTAGAGCGCAGCAAGGGTGAGTGCAATATGGAACAGCTGGAACTCCCCAGCGACGAAATCTGGTCGGAACGGCGTTTCTGGTTCGAGGATCTCGAGGCTGCGGCCGGCCAGAGCGGTGCACCTGCGCCCAGCGAGCAGGCCTGCGCACTGATGATCGATCTTCAATCCAGCTTCTGTGCCGGCGCTTTCTCGGCGGTGGTGATTCTCGCCGCGGCGATTGTGGAGGCGCAAATTGGAGATGCACCGAAAGATGCTGAACAGCGAAAGGCCCGGCGCTGGCTGCAGGACCTGCGCAACAAACTGGTTCATGAAGACCGGGAGTCACCCGCGATCACAGTCGAAGATCACTGGCTGCGGCGCAGCGAATGGGAGGTAGCGGCGCGGCGGGCCATTCTTCTGACCTTCACGGCGCTCTATCCCAATGCTGATCTGTCTCGGGCAGTCCTGTCTCAGGAGGATCCGGCGTGACTTCCTCCGTAAAGACTCTGCGTGCCGTGATTTCCGGGCGTGTTCAGGGCGTCTGGTTTCGCGGCTGGACCGAGCGGGAGGCAGGGAAGCTTGGATTGGACGGATGGGTGCGCAACTGCCCTGACGGGTCTGTCGAAGCCCTCTTTTCAGGTGAAGCTGCTGCGGTAGATGCGATGATCGAAGCCTGCTGGCGCGGCCCTCCCGCAGCCAAGGTGGTCTCGGTGGAAGTTGTCGAGGCTGAAGCGCCCGAGGAGCCTGGCTTTCTTCACCTGAGACGCTAAATGCCACAAGAAGTACACGGCTTGGCTGCGGTGACTCACTGTTAGTATTTCCGCTTTGGTTGTTCAGGTATGCAGCTTTGCGTGCCTTAGCGTCTTGATCGGGAAGAATTTTGCTGCGCTGTCATCCTGAGAAGGGGATCTGCGGACCGGCCAGATATGCTCTGGCTGCCGTGTTTGCACTCGCCGTCATGCTGGCGGGCGGAGCGGCCACGAAAGCGGGCGTTATTTCGGCCAGCGCCGTGCTTGATTCAGGGCAGGAAGTGCCGCCCGGCTTCTCCGATGCCTCCGGACGGGCGGACTTCAGCTATGATAGTGACAGCGGCACCTACAGCTTCGAGCTCCGGGTGTCCGGGATCACACTCACTGATATCACCTTTCCGGACGGGAACGGTTTGGCCTTCGGCGCTGCCGGCCCGGTCCACCTGCACAACGCGGCGCGGGGTGCCAACGGACCCATCGTCGCGCCTTTCAACGACCGGGTGCTCTATTCCGAAGACGGAGATGGCTTCCGGCTGAGGTCGTTCGGTCCGCTGGACAGCCTTGTCACCGGTCTCACGACGGAAGCTTTTTTGAACCGGCTCGCACTGGAAGGGCTGTACGTCAATGTCCACAGTTTTCCTAATTTCCCAGCAGGGGAGATCCGCGGGCAGCTTGTCGTGATCGCCGAACCGGCCGGTTTCGCGCTGCTGGGGTTCGGTTTGGCCCTCCTCCTTCTTGCCCGGGTGGTTCGGCGCGGATTCAGCTTTCGCCGTGTAAGTCCGCGCCTTATCAGCGTGGTCCGACGGAAACTCGCTCTGCCCGGACGCCGTTAGCGCTTTGAACAACGCTGTCCTGGGTCAAACCCAGATTAGACGGAATCGCCATAGGTAATCCGGTTTGGAGTAAATATTTCGATGGTTCTAGAAATATAGTTGACTCGGATGACTTCCTAGCCTTTAATGGCGTATGGAAATTCTACAAGCAGCACGCTGTCTCGATAAGCTGGGCAACCCGACCAGGCTGGAGGTCTTCCGGCTTTTGGTGAAGGCAGGCAAGGCCGGGCTCGCGGTCGGCGATCTGCAGGAACACCTGAACGTTCCGGCCTCGACCCTGTCGCACCACATCTCGCATCTGGTGAATGCGGGTCTTGTACATCAGGAGCGCGAGGGTCGGGTTCTGCGCTGTCGCCCGGATTTCGAGCTCATGCAGTCGCTGATCGATTTTATGACCGAGGAATGCTGCGAAGGGCTTGGACCTGCACAGGAAAGCAGGGATGCCAGCTGAGCGCCCTTTTTTTGACTTGAAATTTCGATGATTCTGGAATTATCGATTGTAAAACAGGAGAGTTAGGCCGTGACAGTTCTGGTCGAACGTGTAGTGGGTCTTGGGGGCCGGGTCTGGCGTCTGGACCGGGTCTGGTTGACGTTCATTCTGCTGTTTGCGGTGCTGGCCGTCGCGCTTCCGGCACAGGCGATGGACAGCGTTTCCTTTGTCATCGATGCTTTTCTCTGGATCGCGCCTTTTCTTCTGCTCTCGGTCCTGATGGCCGCCTGGCTGAAGGCTGCCGGCGCCGACCGGCTGATCGGCGCTGTCGTGTCCCGCTCTCCCGCGATGGGTATTGTTGTGGCGGCGGCGGCCGGATCACTCTCGCCCTTCTGTTCCTGCGGTGTGGTGCCCCTGGTTGCGGCTTTGCTGGCGGCTGGGGTCCCGCTGCCCGTGGTGGCAGCCTTTTGGCTCTCGTCCCCTTTGATGGATCCGGAGCAGTTCATCCTGCTGGGCGCGACCATCTCCATGGAGTTTGCCATGGTAAAGCTGGTCACGGCCTTTGCCCTGGGGCTCATGGCGGGCTTTGCAACGCTTTCGCTGCAACGCGCGGGCGCTTTCGCCGATCCCCTCAAAGGCATCGCGAGTTGCGGCGGCTGCGGCTCGAAGTCTCTGGCTTCGACAGAGGGCGTGCGCTGGGCCTTCTGGAAAGAGAGCGAGCGCTGGTCGGCCTTCTCGGGCGAGGCGCGCGCCGTCGGTCTTTTCCTGACCAAGTGGTTGCTGCTGGCTTTTGCGATCGAAAGCCTGATGGTGGCCTGGGTGCCGCCCAACCTGATTGCCTCTTCCCTCGGCGCGGACCAGGGACTTCTGGCAATCCCCCTGGCGGCGGCCATTGGTGTGCCCGCCTATCTCAACGGCTTTGCCGCGATCCCGCTGGTCGGTGAGATGATGTCCATGGGCATGGCGCCCGGGGCCGCCATTACCTTCCTGATTGCGGGCGGCGCGACCTCGATCCCGGCGGCCATGGCGGTGTACGCCCTGGTGCGCAAGACCGTCTTTGCCTGGTACCTGCTGTTGGCCTTTATCGGCAGTCTGCTGGCCGGGTTCGGATACCAGGTCCTGCTGTCGATGTGACCTCCTGAAGCGATGTGACCTCCTGAAATCCAGGCGCTGAGAGAAGACGCGTGCCCCGCATAATTCTTGCGACCTGTGCCAAGTATCCGCGGCTCTCTGCCTCGAATTCGGCCTATGCTAACGCTTTGCGGTCGAAGGGCTGTGATGTGCAGACGCCGGCCTGGAACGAGGCTCCGATTGAGGCGTTCCTGGACAGTGATCTGATTCTCTTGAGGCAGACCTGGGACTACCAGGATGATCCCGGCGGCTTTGCCGCCTGGGTCGCACGGGTCTCGAGCTTGAAGGGCAATATCGAAAACCCACCCGAAATGGTCATCTGGAACAATGACAAGCGCACCCTGAACGAGGTGACGCAGTCGGGGGTTCCGGTGCCGCCGACCTGCGGGCTCATGCCTGAGGCACCTGCGGAGATGTTTTCACGACTGAATTCGGAAAAAATCGTTTTGAAACCTGCTTTCGGCGGCAGCGGTACGGGTGTGCGGCTTTGCAGCGAGGCGGATTTCGAAGGCCAGCTTTGTGACGCGCGAAGTGAAGCGCCCGGCTGGCCGTTTCTCGCGCAGGCGTTCCTGCCGGAAATAGCGGCGGGAGAGTGGAAGATTACCTGCATCGGCGGACGTGTGGCATTCGCGGTGCATGCCAAGCCAAAGCCGGGCGAGTTCCGGATTAACAGTCGCTTTGATCCGACAATCAGGGTTCTTCAGCCGCCACCCGGTGCCGCCAGGGCAGCTGAAGACATTATGGCCTGGATTCGCCGGCCTTTGATCTGCTGCCGCATCGACGGTGTCATGCGCGGAGAAGATTTCATCTGCACGGAGTTGGAGTTGACCGACCCCGACCTGCATTTGGATTTGTTCGACGCCGGCGCGGGGCTGCTTGCTCAAGCAACCTTGGACCATCTTGCTTCGGGCTAGGTCAGATCAAGATTAGATAGAACCGCCGAAGGCAACCTATCTCACCTATAAATCCGGTCTAGCGCGCGTAGAGGTTCACGATCTCAAGCGACAACACGACGAGATAGCCAACGATCGCCAGCCAGCAGAAGCTGCGGGCGATCACCGCGACACGATCACAGGCCGTCGCTCTCGCTCTGGCCGGCTGGGGGGTGGCCGCCAAGGAAACCCGCCGTGTCTGCGATGATCGCCGTTCGTGGAAGACACCCGATTGGCTGCCTCCATGTCTTGATTTGCCGCCTCGTGCTGGATTTTTGCGGCGCGCAGGCTCAGGGCTGCGGTGTGACGGCGCCGGAAGCGCAGTCCTGCCGGATGTCACGTCCGTCACCGGGAAAAGGGCGGGTGCTAAAGAGTTTCCCGACATCTTGCTGATCCTTTGATGAGACTTTGAACCCTGCGCTTGGTGCGTGCCGCGTTCAATCGGACAAACATGCTCGAAAGCACATCCGAGGCAGCGTTTGCGGAGCAGAACGCGTTCGGAAGGGCCGTAGAACGCAATCCAACGAGACATGCACGAGCTCGTCTCATCAGAAGATAGCATTAAAAAAATGAATAGGAATTGGCAAATTTGGTAGAGCTGCTATACAATATTTTGCATGCTTGAATGGGATGGACTTCGGGATTTCGCTGTGGTCGCAGAGGCGGGCAGTCTCTCCGCGGGCGCCAAACGCCTACAGGTCAGCCAGCCCACCATCTCCCGGCGGATCGGTGCTCTTGAAGCTCATCTGAAAGCCCGGCTCTTCAATCGGGTGCCGCGCGGTTTGGAATTGACCGAGGCGGGTGAGGATCTGCTGCAGCGGGTGCAGCGCATGGAGCTGGAAGCGCTGGCGATCGAGCGCTTCACTCTCGGCGCCGATGCCGCGCCTGAAGGTGCGGTGCGAGTCTCCGTGATCGAGCTCTTCGCGGAGTGGCTGGCGGAGGAGTTCGCGGCTTTCTCCCGAAACTATCCCAAGATCCGCGTTGAACTCATCGTCGATAATGCCTCGGCCAATCTGGTGCGCCGCGAAGCGGACATCGCCGTGCGGATGTTTCGGCCCGACCAGCCGGACCTGGTGGCGCGGAAGGTGGGCGAGCACGGGCTGGGGTTCTTCGCGTCACCCGAATACCTCGCAAAGCATGGCACGCCCACGCGCTTCCGGGATCTCCGCGAACACGACATCGTCGGCTTCGATGAAGCGGCGATCGTCTCGGGAACGGCGAAGGCCATGGAGCGCCTTGCGCCGCGTGAACGCTATGTTTTCCGCTCCAACGGCCTGATGGTACATGTCGCGGCTATGAAGGCCGGTCTGGGAGTTGGTGGAACCTCGGCTTTTCTGGCCGAGCGGGAAGGCGGCCTTGTCCGGGTCCTGGAGGACAAGGCTAATATCATGCAGGAAATCTGGCTGGTGACCCACGAGGATCTGCGCCGTTCCGCGCGCATTCGCGCCACGATGGATTTCCTCGCGGCGGTCTTTGAGAAAAACGGCCCCGCCCTGGCCGGAGAATCGGGTGCGCGCTGCGGACCTTCGTGCGAGTGAAGCGCTCGTGCTTCACATCAGTATATATGAAATCGCTTTATCTCTGAGCGTTCGGGACGGCACGGCGCTGTTCAACTCGGATGCCGACCGAAAGTAGAGACCTAAAAGATCTAACGTTGCGGGTAAAAAAGCGATTACACTTGATCAAATCGAATAAGAAAAACAAACACCAAGTGCTTAATTGAGGGAGGAAAGAATGCTGAAACGACTGATCTTTGGCCGTGTGGCCGGAATGCTTCTGGGTGGATTTGCGCTGCTTGCCGCGGGTGCCGCCCAGGCGGAATGGCCAGAACGCCCGATCACCTTGATCGTGCCATGGGGCGCGGGTGGCGGGACTGATGCGACCGGCCGTATGATCGGCAGCCTGCTGGAAAAGGAATTGGGACAGCCGGTCAACGTGGTCAACCGGACCGGCGGCAGTGGGGTCGTGGGGCATTCGGCCATCGCGAACGCTAAGCCTGACGGCTATACCCTGGGCGTCATCACCGTGGAAGTCGGCATGATGCACTGGGCCGGCCTGACCGACCTCGATCACATGTCCTATACGCCGATTGCGCTCTACAACGCCGATCCGGCGGGGCTGCAGGTGCGGGCTGATTCGCCCTATCAGTCGGCTGCCGATGTCATCGATGCGATCAAGGCGAACCCCGGCAAGTTCAAGGGCTCGGGCACGGGGCAGGGTGGCATCTGGCATCTTGCGCTTGCCGGTATGCTGAACGATGCCGGCATCGATCCGGCGGCGGTGCCCTGGGTGCCGTCCAAAGGGGCGGCGCCCGGCTTGCAGGAGCTGGCAGCCGGTGGCGTTGAATTCGTGACCTGCTCGGTGGTGGAAGCCGCCGCTCTGATTGACGCGGGCAAGGTGCGCTCCCTGGCGGTCATGGGCGACGCACGGTTGGGTGCCTTTCCCGACGTGCCGACTCTGAAAGAATCCGCCGGACTGGACTGGAAACTCGCCGCCTGGCGCGGACTGGCCGGACCCAAGGGGCTGCCGGAAGAGGTCACGGGTAAACTGGTGCCGGCCTTCGAGAAAGTCTGGAATTCGGCTGAGTTCCAGAAGTTCATGGAAGGCCGCGGCTTCGGCTTGGTCTGGAAACCGGAGGCGGAGTTCGCGACCTGGATGTCCGAGAGCGACGCCGGTCTCGGCTCGGTCATGAAGGCGGTCGGTCTGGCGAAGTAGCCGCTGATTTTATCGATAAGACGCGACAGCAGAGGGAACCCGGCTGACTTTGAGCCGGGTTCCGAACTGATTGACGAGCTTCCTCTATGCGCCTGAATGACGCCATTTTCGGCATTGTCCTGCTGATCTTTGCTTTTGCCGTCATTGTCTACAGCCAGAGCTTTCCGGCGACCTTCGGGCAGAGCTATGGGCCGGATCTTTTCCCGGTTCTAATTGCCAGCGGACTTGCGGTCTGTGGCTTGCTTTTGACGCTTAAGGGCTGGGCCGCGCGGCGCAAAACGCCCTGGTTTGAATCCGGCGACTGGGCGAAGGACTGGCACAAGCTCGTCACCTTTGCGCTGGTCCCCCTGGCGCTGATTTTCTACATCCTCTTTTCCGAGTTTTTGGGCTTTTTGCCGACAGCGTCGCTCATCCTCTTCGTGCTGCTGCGCCGTTTCTCCGTCGGCCCCCTCGCCGCGCTCGGCATCGCCTGCGCCACCAGCCTGGTCATTCACACGATCTTTGCCCGTTTTCTCCTGGTTCCGCTGCCTTGGGGCCTGCTGCAGCCGATTGCCTGGTAGTCCCTGATATGGATGTCCTTCTCACCGCCATCGGTCTGGTTTTCACGCCTTACGTTCTGCTGGTGATGTTGGGTGCGGCGCTCTTCGGTCTCTTTGTCGGCTCGATCCCGGGTCTGACGGCGACCATGGCGACTGCGCTTCTGATCCCGATCACCTTTTTCATGGATCCGGTGCCCGCCATCGCGGCGATTGTGACCACCGTCGCCATGGCGATCTTCGCTGGTGACATCCCGGGCTGCCTATTGCGCATCCCCGGAACCCCGGCCTCTGCCGCCTACGCGGATGAAGCCCATGCCCTGACCGCGAAGGGACAGGCGGAGAGGGCCTTGGGCACGAGCCTGGTTTGCGCGGTAATCGGCGGCCTGCTCGGCACCCTGGTGCTGGCAACCACCGCGCCGCTGCTGGCAGAGTTTGCCATTCAGTTCAGTTCCTTCGAATACTTCTGGCTGGCCTGTCTCGGTTTGAGCTGCGCGGTGATGATCTCCACCGGATCTGTCCTGAAAGGCGCGGTTTCGCTGCTGATCGGGCTCTTTATCTCGACAATCGGGATTGACATCACCGCCGGTCATCCGCGCTTTACCTTCGGCTCGGTGGAAATGATGGGCGGGATCTCTTTCATCCCGGCCATGATCGGCATGTTCGCAGTCTCGGAGGTTCTGCGCTACGTGGCGTCCAGCCGCCAGAAGCCCCAGGTGCCCCAGCAATCGATCGGGAATGTCTTCCGCGGTTTGGGACCGGTGCTGCGGCGTTACAAACTCAACCTTGTCCGCGGCGGTGCGATCGGGACGGCCATCGGCGTGCTGCCAGGAGCAGGAGCCGACATCGCCGCCTGGGTGGCCTATGCGGTTTCCAAGAGATTCAGCCGCGAGCCGGAGAAGTTCGGCAGCGGGCATGTCGAGGGCCTGGTCGACAGCGGCAGCGCCAACAACGCCGGACTGAGCGGCGCCTGGGTGCCGGCGCTGGTGTTCGGAATCCCCGGCGACTCCATTACCGCGATCGTCATCGGGGTTCTCTACATGAAGGGAATGAACCCGGGGCCGACGGTTTTCCTCAATCAGCCGGAATTGATCTATGCCGTCTTCGTGGCTTTCTTCCTGGCCAACCTGGCGCTTTTGCCGCTGGGCTTTCTGGCGATCAGGCTGGCGCGGCAGGTCCTGCGCATGCCACAGCGGATCCTGATGCCGATCATCCTGATGTTCTGCATTGTCGGTGCCTTCGCCATCAACAATACGGTCTTCGGCATCTCGATCATGCTGGTTCTGGGGCTGCTGGCCTACATTATGGAGGAAAACGGCTTTCCGATTGCGCCGACCATCCTGGGCATCGTGTTGGGGACCATGCTGGAGGACAACTTTATGTCTTCCATGATCAAGGCAGACGGCGATCTTCTGGGTTTCTTCTCGCGCCCGATCGCGTTGTCCCTTGGAATCGTAACACTTTCTATCTGGTTTCTGCCGCCCGTGATCCGTGCCCTGCGCAAGCGGTCGCAGCGGTTTTCGCAATAGCTGATGTTTCGAGAAGGCGCGTTGCTCAGCAGACAGAATTTTCGGATTCGAAAAACATCACCGATGTGTATATCTTTACTGCCACTATTTTACAGACCATTCATAGATGAAAATCGGTCCATATGTTGAACCTGAGCCAACGTCAGCAACGCATTCTGGAAGTGGTCCGAAAGGAGGGCTTCGTCGCGATCGAATCTCTGGCGCAGCTCTTTGACGTGACGGCGCAGACCATCCGCAGCGACGTCAATCAGCTCAGCGAGATGTCGCTGCTGCGGCGTTATCACGGCGGGGTCGGTCTGTCGTCCTCGGTCGAGAACGAATCCTACGACAGCCGGCAGATCAAGAGCCTGAACGAGAAACGGCGGATCGCGGCGGCGCTGGTCAAGCACATCCCCGCGCAGGCGTCGCTCTTTATCAACATCGGCACGACGACCGAGGAAATCGCCAAAGCGCTGCTCAATCACCGTGATCTGCGGATCATCACCAACAACCTCAACGTCGCGCGGATTCTGGCGGCTAACCCCAGTTTCGAGGTGATCATCGCGGGCGGTGTGGTGCGCAGCCGGGATCAGGGGATCACCGGCGAGGCGACGATCGACTTCATCAATCAGTTCAAGGTCGACTTTGGGATCATCGGAATTTCGGGCATCGACAACGACGGAACGATGCTCGACTTCGATTACCGCGAAGTACGGGTGGCCAAGGCCATTATACAGAATTCCCGCGCGGTCTTCATGGCGGCGGACACCACAAAGTTCGGCCGCAATGCCATGGTCCGCCTCGGCCATGTCTCGCAGATCGACGCCCTCTTCACCGACCGGCGCCCAGACAAGGAAATGTGTGCGATCCTGAAGGAAGCGGATGTGACTCTGCACATTGCCGACTCCGTTTAAACCCGATGGTGGGTGGTGCGCGTCGCAATCTTTGAAATCGTTTTCAATAATTTTCGTTATTTTCGGTTTCATTGATAAAATTTTCGATTGTCAAAATTTCGTCATCCGCGTAGGTTAACGCCAAGCAAGTTTCAAGCAGCCGATCTGAACGGCGCGAAAACATAGCTCATGGGGAGAAACGGCCAGTGGCGCAAGATAAGCCACTCGATATCGTCGTTATCGGCGGTGGGGTGAACGGGACCGGGATCGCACGCGATGCCGCGGGCCGGGGCCTGTCGGTTTTGCTTTGTGAAAAGAGCGACCTGGGCAGCGGCACCTCTTCAGCCAGCACCAAGCTGATCCACGGCGGCTTGCGTTATCTCGAACAGTATGAATTCCGGCTGGTGCGCGAATCCCTGATGGAGCGCGAGGTTCTGCTGCGCGCGGCACCGCACATTATCTGGCCCATGCGCTTTGTCCTGCCGCATAACAAATCCCTGCGTCCTGCCTGGATGATCCGGCTCGGGCTCTTCCTTTACGATCATCTCGGCGGCCGCAAGCTGCTGCCTGGTTCCGAGGGCGTGAAGCTGGCGGATCATCCCTCCGGCGGGCCGCTCAAGGATCACATGATCAAGGGCTTCGTCTACTCGGACTGCTGGGTTCAGGATGCGCGGCTGGTGGTGCTCAATGCGATCGACGCCCGCGAGCGCGGCGCCGAAGTCCTCACCCGCACGGAATGCGTTTCGGCCCGCCGGGTGGACGAACTCTGGGAAATCGAACTGCGGGATCTGCTAAGTGGCCAGCTGCGCAAGGTCAGCGCACGGGCGCTGGTCAACGCCGCCGGTCCCTGGGTGGCTTCTGTGCTCGAACAGCGGGTCGGCTCCAACCGCGCGGCCGGACTGCGGATGATCAAAGGCAGCCACATCGTCGTGCCGGCCATGTTCGATCACGACTACTCTTACATCTTTCAGAATCCCGACGGCCGCATCGTCTTCGCCATCCCCTACGAGGAGGACTACACCCTGGTCGGCACGACCGATGTGGAGTACGAGGGCGACCCGGCGCAGGTGGCCTGTTCCGAGGACGAGATCAGCTACCTCTGTAATGCGGTCAACGAGTACTTCAAGTCTGAAATCGCGCCCAAGGACGTGGTCTGGACCTACTCCGGCGTCCGGCCGCTGTATGACGACGCCTCGCAGAACGCCTCGACCATCACCCGCGATTACGTGCTCGATCTGGATGAGCAGGCGGGCCGGGCACCGATGCTGAGCGTCTTCGGCGGCAAGATCACGACCTTCCGAAAGCTGGCCGAGCATGCCATGGAAAAACTCTGTCCGCTGATCGCCTGCAGCGCGCCGGACTGGACCGCGACGGCCATGTTGCCCGGTGGCGATATCGGCACGCAGTACGGCGATGTCGATTTCGATGCTTTCGTCGAGCGCTTCAAAAAACAGCATGCCTGGCTGCCGCAGGAGCTCGCCTGGCGCTACGCCCGCAATTACGGTGCGCGCGCGGCGATGATTCTCGGCGATGCCAAGGATCTCAGCGGTCTGGGACAGGAACTGGGCGACGGCATTTACGAAGCGGAACTGAGTTATCTGGTCGAGCAGGAGTGGCTGATCGAGGGTGCAGACCTGCTGTGGCGGCGCTCGAAACTGGGGCTGCATGTTTCCAAGGAAACCGCCGCGCGGATCGAAAGCTGGCTGGCACAGCATGCGCTTGCCGGCCGCCGGGCCGGGTGACTTGTTTTTGAAGCCAGGTCATTTGGGTTTGAAAGACGACCGATTGGGGGCCATTGCCTGGCATGAAGAGGGCCATGGCGGTGGATTAGAAGAGGAACTCGTTTGGTATGCTTGAGCTGATGAACGTCAGTAAACGGGTCGGAAACCAGGATCACATCCGGGATGTGAGCTTGCGTTTCGATAAGGGCTCGCTCAACGTTTTGCTCGGGCCGACCCTGTCCGGGAAAACCTCGCTGATGCGCCTGATGGCCGGTCTGGACAAACCGACCTCCGGCGATATCCACTTTAACGGCGAGAGCGTCGTGGGCATGCCGGTCCAGAAGCGCAATGTCGCCATGGTCTATCAGCAGTTCATCAATTATCCGGCGATGTCGGTCTACGAAAACATCGCTTCGCCCATGCGCGTGGCCGGTGTCGACGGGGAAACCATCGACCGCAAGGTGCGTGAGGCGGCCGCTCTGATGAAACTCTCGGAGTTTCTCGACCGCACGCCGCTCAACCTTTCGGGCGGGCAACAGCAGCGCACGGCGCTGGCGCGCGCGCTGGTCAAGGGCGCCGATCTGGTTCTGCTGGATGAACCCCTAGCCAATCTGGACTACAAGCTGCGCGAAGAGCTGCGCGTGGAGCTGCCGAAAATCTTCGCCGAGACCGGCGCGGTCTTCGTCTACGCCACCACGGAACCCCACGAGGCATTGCTGCTGGGCGGCAAGACCGCGGCGCTGTCCGAGGGGCGGGTCTCGCAATTCGGATCGACCATCGATGTCTATAACCGGCCTGCGGATCTGATCACCGCGCAGACCTTCTCCGACCCTCCCATGAACATCGTACCCATGACCAAGTCCGGCGCTGCCTTTGCTTTCGGCGGCGTTTCGGTTGCGGTGTCGGGTGAACTCGCGGGCCTTGCGGACGGGGCCTATAAGGTGGCCATCCGCCCGCATCATCTGATGCTGCACGCGCCCAGCGGAGAAACGCTGGCGCAGGAGACCAGGGTTTCAACGACGGAGATCACAGGGTCCGAAAGCTTCATTCATGTCGAGACGGAGGGATTGCGCTGGGTGGCGCTGACTCACGGCGTGCACCGCGTCGAAGTCGGCGACAAGGTTCCGGTCTATCTGGATCCGCGCAGCTTCTTTGTTTTCGATCAACAGGACCGGCTGGTCGCGGCACCGTCACAGGACGGATTGCCGCACGAGGATCTGGCCAGCGCAAGCGCGGGGCACGGGTGAGACCATGGCACAGATAACACTTGATAAACTTGCCCATTCCTACTTCCCGAACCCGCAGGGCGAGGCGGATTTCGCCCTGAAGGAAATCGACTATGTCTGGGAGGACGGCGGCGCCTATGCCTTGCTCGGACCTTCGGGCTGCGGCAAGACCACGCTGCTGAACATCATCTCGGGGCTTCTGGTGCCGTCGCGCGGACGCATTCTCTTCGGCGAGGAGGATGTCACGCAGTACGCGCCCGAACAGCGCAACATCGCCCAGGTCTTCCAGTTCCCGGTCATCTACGACACCATGACCGTGGCCCAGAACCTCGCCTTTCCCCTGGTCAACCGCAAGGTGCCCCGGGACGAGATCGACAAGCGCGTCGCCGACATGATCAAGGTCCTGGATCTGGGTGACAAGGCCAACCGCAAGGCGCAGGGCCTGACCGCCGACGAGAAGCAGAAGATCTCGCTCGGGCGCGGTCTGGTGCGTTATGACGTCAACGCGATCCTTTTCGACGAGCCGCTGACCGTCATCGACCCGCATCTCAAGTGGCAGCTGCGCACCAAGCTGAAAGAGCTGCATCACGAGTTCGGTCACACCATGATCTATGTGACCCACGATCAGACCGAGGCGCTGACCTTCGCCGACAAAGTTGTGGTGATGTACGAAGGCGAGGTGGTGCAGATCGGCACACCGGAGGAGCTTTTCGACGAACCGGCGCACACCTTCGTCGGGTATTTCATCGGCTCGCCCGGCATGAATGTGGTGCCCTGCAGTGTTGCCGGAGACCGGCTTCAGCTGGGCGGTCAGGAAATCGCCCTGCCGCGCCGTTACGCGCCGCTCGAGGGGCAGGTCGAGATGGGCGTGCGCCCCGAGTTCGTGAAGCTCTCGGCCAATGGTGAAGGGATTCCGGTTTCCATTTCAACGGTCGAGGACATCGGCCGCTTCAAGATCGTCCGTGCCCTGCTTGAAGGGCGCAGCTTCAATGCCGTTCTGCCGGAAGGCGCCGAAATTCCGGCCGAGGCGAGCGCGGTGATCGATCCGACGCGGATCGGCATCTATCACGACTCCCACCTTGTACGCGGAGAGGCCTGAGCCATGAATAAGGTACAGAACAACAAAGCCTGGTTCATGGTTTTACCGGTGCTCGTGATCGTGGCACTCAACGCCGTCGTGCCTCTGATGACCGTTGTCAACTACTCGGTTCAGGATACCTTCGGCAACAACGTCTTCTTCTTCGAGGGCACGCGGTGGTTCAGCGAAGTCCTGGCCTCCGAGCGCTTCCACGGCGCGCTGGGGCGGCAGTTCTCTTTGACCGCGACGATCCTGGCCATCGAGATTCCATTGGGTGTGGCCATCGCACTCGCCATGCCGCGCTCGGGTTTCTGGGCTTCGGTCTGTCTGGTGCTGATGGCCCTGCCGCTGCTGATTCCCTGGAACGTGGTCGGCGCCATGTGGAACATCTACGCGCTGCCCGATATCGGCCTGCTCGGCTACGGCCTGAACTGGCTCGGCATTTCCTACGATTACACGCAGCAGCCGCTTGCAGCCTGGTTCACGGTGATCCTGATGGATGTCTGGCACTGGACCTCGCTGGTTGTGCTGTTGGCCTACGCCGGTCTGCAGTCGATCGACGAGAACTATTACCGCGCCGCGCAGATCGATGGTGCGTCGCGCTGGGCGGTCTTCCGCTACATCCAGCTGCCGAAGATGAAGCATGTGCTGACCATCGCCATTCTGCTGCGCTTTATGGACAGCTTCATGATCTACACCGAGCCTTTCGTGCTGACTGGCGGCGGGCCGGGCAACTCGACCACCGTGCTCTCCATCGATCTTGTGAAGGCCGCGCTGGGTGAGTTTAACCTCGGGATCGCCTCTGCCATGAGCATCATCTACTTCCTCATGACACTGCTGGTCTGCTGGCTCTTCTACACCATCACCATGCAGGGAGAAAAATCATGACGCGTCTCCGCTGGCTGGTGCCGACGCTTTACATCGTCTTCCTGATGTTGCCGATCTACTGGCTCTTGAACATGTCCTTCAAGACCACGAACGAGATCCTGGGAGGCTTCTCCTGGTTCCCGGCTGAGTTTACGATCGAGAGCTATGTCAAGATCTTCACCGATCCGACCTGGTACAGCGGCTACATCAACTCGATTGCCTATGTCGGGCTGAACACCGTGATCTCGGTGTCCTTTGCGCTGCCGGCCGCCTATGCCTTCTCCCGCTACCGCTTCTTGGGAGACAAGCATCTCTTCTTCTGGCTGCTGACCAACCGCATGGCGCCGCCGGCGGTCTTCGCACTGCCCTTCCTGCAGCTTTATTCCTCGATCGGTCTCTTCGACACCCATCTGGCGGTCGCCCTGGCGCACTGTCTCTTCAACATTCCATTGGCGGTCTGGATTCTGGAAGGCTTCATGTCCGGCGTGCCCAAGGAAATCGACGAGACGGCCTACCTGGACGGCTATTCCTTCCCGCGTTTCTTCACCAAGATCTTCATGCCCCTGATCGGCAGCGGGATCGGCGTAACCGCGTTCTTCTGTTTCATGTTCTCCTGGGTCGAAATGCTGCTCGCCAAGTCGCTGACCTCGGTCGAGGCCAAGCCGATTGCAGCGGTCATGACCCGGACGGCCAGCACCTCCGGCTATGAACTGGGACTCTTGGCGGCGGCGGGTGTGCTGACGATTATCCCGGGCGCGATCGTGATTTATTTCGTACGGAATTATATCGCCAAGGGCTTTGCGATGGGGAGGGTTTGATCATGGGTCTCGAATGGATGGCCTGGACCTGGCAGACCGCAACCTTCTTCATCATGATTGCGGTGTTTCTGATCGGCATGAGCATTTGGGAGATGGCCCGGCCGGGCGGAGATCCGCGCAACGGCGTGCTGGGGCTGGACACGACCCGCGGCGACCGCCTGTTCATTTCGCTGCTCACCAGCGCCTACATTCATCTGGCCTGGCTGGGACTGGCGACGGGACCGCTCTGGATCGCGACCATCATCTCGGTCGTCGTCGCGATCGCGATCTTTAAGTGGGTATAGAGAGATATGTTGGAATTCGCCTTCGCTCCAGGCACGCAGGTGCCGGATATGCAGAAGGGCGCTGGCGAACTTGGCTACGGGGGTGCAAGCTCTGACGTGGCGCTTTTCGGGCCCGGTTTAACGGGTGTTTAAAACCTCAAGGGAGGAGGGAAAATGAGAAAGCTAATGGCATCAGCCGCCGTTGTGGCTTTGCTGTACGGGGGCGGTCCCGCCGTCGCCGGCATGGCCGAAGCGGAGAAATGGGTTGATAACGAGTTCCAGCCATCGACGCTGTCGCGTGATGAGCAGCTCGCCGAGATGGACTGGTTCATCAAGGCCGCCGAGCCTTTCAAGGGCATGGAGATCAACGTGCTGTCGGAGACGATCCCGACACACAGCTATGAGTCGGAAACCCTGACCAAAGCCTTCGAGGAGATCACTGGGATCAAGGTGAACCACCAGCTCCTCGGCGAAGGTGAAGTCGTACAGGCGGTTCAGACTCAGATGCAGACCCGTCGTAATCTTTACGATGCCTACATCAACGATTCCGATCTGATCGGCACGCACTCGCGTCTTCAACTCGCCTACAACCTCTCCGACTTCATGGAAGGCGAAGGCAAGGACGTGACCAATCCGGGTCTCGATCTGGACGACTTCATGGGCAAGTCCTTCACGACCGGCCCGGACGGCAAGCTCTATCAGCTTCCTGACCAGCAGTTCGCGAACCTTTACTGGTTCCGCAAAGACTGGTTCGACAAGCCCGAGCTGCAGGCCAAGTTCAAGGAGATGTACGGCTATGACCTGGGCGTTCCGGTAAACTGGTCCGCCTATGAAGACATCGCCGAGTTCTTCAGCGTTCACGTCAAGGAAATCGACGGCGTACGCATCTACGGCCACATGGACTACGGTAAGCGCGCACCCGATCTGGGCTGGCGTATGACCGATGCCTGGCTTTCCATGGCCGGCACCGGCAACAAAGGCACGCCGAACGGTGTTCCGATCGACGAATGGGGCATCCGCATGGAAGCGGGTTCCTGTAACCCGGCCGGCGCCAGTGTCAGCCGCGGTGGCGAAACCAACGGCCCGGCTTCGGTCTACGCAATCCGCAAGTGGGACGAATGGCTTCGCAAATACGCCCCTCCGGGCGCAGCCAGCTATGACTTCTATCAGTCGCTGCCGGCTCTGAGCCAGGGTAACGTTGCCCAGCAGATCTTCTGGTACACCGCTTTCACCGCCTCCATGGTCGCGCCGAAATCGGAAGGCAACAACACCGTCGACGATGAAGGCAAGCCGCTTTGGCGGATGGCGCCCAGCCCGCACGGCCCTTACTGGCAGGAAGGCCAGAAGCTCGGGTATCAGGATGCCGGTTCCTGGACGATCCTGAAGTCGACCCCGGTCGATCGCGCGAAAGCCGCCTGGCTCTACGCCCAGTTCGTGGTTTCCAAAACTCTCGACGTGAAGAAAAGCCATGTTGGCCTGACCTTCATCCGCGACTCCACGGTCCGGCATGAAAGCTTCACCGAGCGGGCGCCGAACCTCGGTGGTCTGGTCGAGTTCTATCGCTCGCCTGACCGTGTCAACTGGTCTCCGACCGGCATCAACGTGCCTGACTATCCGAAGCTGGCACAGCTTTGGTGGCAGAACATCGGTGACGTGAACTCCGGTGCCTTCACCCCGCAGGAAGCCATGGACCGTCTCGCCGGTGAGATGGACCAGGTCATGTCCCGCATGCAGGCTGCCGATGAGCAGGCCAACGTCTACGGCGGCTGCGGCCCGCGTCTGAACGACGAGCAGGATCCCTCTGCTTGGCTCGGTAAGGACGACGGACCGAAGGCTCAGCTCGAGAATGAGAAGCCTCAGGGCGAAACCATCGCTTACGAGGAACTCATCAAGCGCTGGCAGTAAGCCTGAGGCCGTAAGCCTGAAGCCGGAGATCCCGAGACGGGTCATCCGATGACGTAACTGCGGCTTGCTGCCGTTCGAAAAAAGAGAGCCGGAGTGTTCAGCACTCCGGCTCTTTTGCTGTGCGGGGGAGGGCTCAGAACTTTCGGGTTTTGGCCTAATCCTATATGATTTCATCTTCATCGAAGAGCGGATCTTCGTTGAGTTGGTTGGTGAGGCTGTCGATGGTCGCCCCGGCGTCATCGTTCCGCCTGAGCCGCGCGATGTGGAACAGCCCGTCCCCTTCGTTGGCGATGGGAAGATTGCTGCGGCCGATCAGCAACCCGGCTTCTTCCGCCAGGATCTCGGTATCCATTTCACCGAAGGGATCGGAGATGATGCCAAGAACGTCGCCCTCATCGACCTCGTCGCCGATGGTTTTGAAGGCGCGCAGCAAACCGCCGGCGGGCGCCCGCTGCCAGAAACTCGAGGACGAACGGATCGGCGGCGCTTTGAGTTTTGTGATCCCGCGCGCAGAAACCATCTTCAGGTGATGCATGATGCGCAGAATGCCGGTGACGCCTGCGCGGACCGCGAACTCATCGAAACGCAGGCCTTCACCCGCTTCATAGAGCAGGACATCGACGTCACGGTCCTGGGCTGATTGCCGCAGCGACCCCGGACGCGTTTTCGAGGTCAAAACCACCGGGGCGCCAAACACCTCGGCCAGCGCCATGGTTTCGGGTTTCGACGGCGAGACGCGGATCTGCGGCAGGTTGGTGCGGTGGATCGCGGCGGAATGCAGGTCGACCCCCACGTCCGAACGGCCGACGATTTCCGTCATAAAGATGTGCGCAAGGCGGGAGGCGAGGGAGCCCTGCGGGCTGCCCGGGAAGACCCGGTTAAGATCGCGGCGGTCAGGCAGATAGCGTGAATGGTTCATGAAACCATAGGCGTTCACGATGGGAATAGCGAGCAGAGTGCCTTTCAGTTTGTCGAGGCTGGGTGCCCGTAAAAGCCGCCGGACAATCTCGACCCCGATGATTTCGTCGCCATGCACCGCCGCACTGACGAAGAGCGTCGGCCCGGGTCGGCGCCCATGGGCGACATGCACCGACATGGAAACGGGGGTGTGATCCGACAGAACGCTGACCGGGAGGTCGACCGTGCGCCTTGTCCCCGCCGGGACGCGGTGCTTGCCGATTTGAAACGCCGCCTGATCCGGCATCAACCCTTGCCTTTCGTTTTGGTTTTGCCGGGCTTGGCCTGCTTCTCCAGAAGTTCGATAATTTTCCCGGCGACGTCGATGCCGGTGGCTTTTTCGACGCCCTCGAGGCCTGGAGAGGAATTGACCTCCATCACTACGGGACCATGGTTGGCACGCAGCATGTCGACGCCGCAGACGTTCAGGCCCATGGCCTTCGCCGAGCGGATGGCGGTCGAGCGTTCCTCCGGTGAGATCTTGATCATCTGTGCGCTGCCGCCGCGGTGCAGGTTGGAACGGAAATCGTCCTCTGCGCCCTGGCGCTGCATGGCGGCCACGACCTTACCGCCAACGACCAGCGCGCGGATGTCGGTGCCGCCGGCTTCTTTGATGAACTCCTGGACCAGGATATTGACCTTCGCGCCCCGGAAGGCCTCGATCACCGACTTGGCCGAACGGTTGCTGTCCGCCAAAACCACGCCGATTCCCTGGGTACCTTCCAACAGCTTGATCACCAGGGGGGCGCCACCGGCCAACGCCAGTACCTCTTCGGTTTGTTTGGGATCGTGGGCGAAGGTGGTGACCGGCAGGCCGATGCCCTCGCGGGAAAGGATCTGCAGCGAGCGCAGCTTATCCCGGGACCGGCCGATGGCCACCGATTCATTCAAAGGGTAGACTCCCATCACCTCGAACTGGCGCAGGACGGCGAGACCGTAGAAGGTCACGGAAGCGCCGATCCGCGGGATCACAGCGTCGTAGGGCTGCAGTTTTTCGCCGTTGTAGTAGATCGCCGGGCGGCGCGAGGCGATGTTCATGTAGCAGCGCAGGGTGTTTATGATATCCAGTTGGTGTCCGCGTTGCTCCGCCGCCTCTTTCAGACGCTTGTGCGAATAGAGGTCCGGATTTCGTGCCATCATCGCAATTTTCATTTTTTAGCTCCCTGTTTGGAGGTGGTTTGCGCGAGACGTTTTGCGCGGTCGCGGCCGTGCGGTTGAAGGTTGTTGTTTTAAGTCGGGCCGGTCAGGCAGGCGTCCGCCGGGCGGGCCCATGAGAAAGGACCTTCCGGGATCTACCAACAGCTTTCGCCTGCGAACAGCGGTTCGCCCCAGGATCAGATCGAATTCCATTTTCTCCCGATCCGCGAGCGACACTTCCATATGCCAATGACGTTTCCCGAACACCAGAAGGGTCTCGATCACATAACGGTATTCCGGCACGCCGCTGGTGTTCTTGATCTGACGTTCGTCAACCAGGCGGGCGGAGCAGCGCTTGGATCTTGGTTTGCCCGGCTGCGGAACATGAAACTCGATCCAGTGCGCACCGTCTTTTTCAAACACCTCGAGATCGACGGCATGCAAAGCGGAAGTGCGGGCGCCGGTATCGATCTTGGCCCGCAGGTTTGCGATCCCGAGATCAGGCAAGCCCACCATCTCGCGCCAGCCGATGACCTGCCGTTCTTTCCTTTTTCGTGTTTTAGGGGACAAGGTTTTCTTCATAACAAAACATCTTCGTTGGCACGGCGGTAGTTTACAAAGGTATTTGCACCCATCACCACGAAGAAGCTGTCCATGTCGATGAGAACGAAACCGCGTTCGAGCATCTCACGGGTCAAACTGCGGATATCATCTTCGTAAAGGCGGCGTTTGCCGGCCAGCTGACGGACCAGTTTTAGCGAGATACGATACCTGCCTTTCGACTTGCCACCGAAGGACTCATCGTAGAGCGCTGCAAGTTGTTTAGCGGCGGAAGTCAGATCGGTCGAAGTCCTCGTCATTTCCATTCTACCTGTTTAACAAAAGGTTGACGCAGTCAGCGTGCCGTTACTATGTGGCGACCAGCATTCCCGACAGGGCTGTGGCAATACCGAGAAACGAGAAGAAGCCTGCCACATCGGTCACCGTCGTGAGGATAATCGACGAGGCGACCGCCGGGTCCTGGCCCAGGCGTGACAGGACAATCGGGACCAAGGCCCCAGCCATCCCTGCTGCGACCATCGATATCACCATAGAAACGGCAATGATCAAAACCAAGCCGAGGCTGCCGCTCCAGAGAAAAACCCCGATACCGCAGGTGACCGCGATCGCCACGCCGTTCCAGAACCCGGCGTTGATCTCCTTGCGCATGACACGGAACCAATGACTGATGGTGATCTCTCTTAGAGCCAGGCCGCGCATGGTAACGGCCAGGGCCTGGGCGCCGGCGTTGCCCGACTGGCCTGCCACCACCGGCAGCAGAACTGCCAGCGCGGTGAAGGTCGCAATGGTCTGCTCGAAAAACCCGACCACTGAAGCCGCAAGAAAAGCGGTTAAAAGGTTGATCTGTAACCAGGGCATGCGTTTGCGCAGAGCGAACCAACTCGAAGACAGCGCCCGTTCTTCCTTGCTGGCACCGACCATCGTCTGGATGTCCAGGGTCGCTTCGGTCTTTAAGGCCTGCAGAAGTGAACCATGTCGGACCAGGCCGAGGAGTCGGCCTTCAAGATCCACCACCGGCAGTTCCTCGAGATCGTGGCTTTGAAGTTTCTGGACGACCTCTTCGCGTGGGTCCATAGGTCCGACCGTTGCCGGCACGCTGGAAGCCAGAGACGATAGAAGGGTTTCCGGGCTGGCGAACCCAAGCTTCCGCACATCGACGAGGCTGGTCAAACGGTTTTCCGAGTCGAGCAACTTAATGAAGTGGACCGACATGGGGTCGCGGTCGCCTTTGCGCAGCATGAGGAGCGTATCGCCTACTGTTGTTTCTTCCGGCAAGCTGAAAACCCTCGTGTCCATCAGTCGGCCGGCGGTCGCTTCCGGGTACTCGAGACCCTGACGGAGTTGAGCCGCGAGACTCCGTGGCAGGCGATCCAGGATGCTTGTCCGTTGCTCGGCGGAGAGTTGTCCCAGCAGTACCAGGGCGCGGTTCCTCTCCGGCTGGGCCAGGGTAGCCTCCTGCATGTCCTCGGACAGCTCGGTCAGTACTGCCGCGCCATGCATGGGTGTCAGGCCATTGAGCACAGGGATCGCGGCTTCGGGCTCGAGCAGCGCCAGATAGCGCAGAATCTCCTGTTTGGACAGACTGTCGATCGCGCGTGCCGCTTCGGTCGGATAGGAGGTTAGGTAGTGGCTGGCAAGCGCCAGAGAAGCTGATGGGGTCATTTGGAATTTCCTCCCTCTGGCCGGGGAGGCAATGCCGACTTCGGCCGTGCAATCGACGTGGCCAGCACCTCTGCCAAGCCGACATAAAGATTGTTCGCCATCAGAAGATAGTCGCTCTCGTCTCTGCTCTGTGTCGTGTTGCGCTGTTCGCTTGCCGCCTTGCGCAGCGCGGCATGACGTATGGAGCCGACCAGCTTGTCTTCACGATCGACCACGGGAAGGGTGTCGACCTCTAGCCACTTAAGGTCCTTCAGCGCGTTTTCGACGCTCGCGTTAACCCGCAGCATGCTGGTGGGTGGCTCAGCAATGGATTCGATCAGCGCGACGTCCTCGGCTGCCAGTAGCCGATGCAAATGCACCACACCGGAGAGCCGCTGGTCCCTGTCGACCACATAAAGTTCATTGCCCGGCGTGGCTTGCTTGAGCAGGCGCCTGCGCGCGGCCGCAACCGTGGTTCCCTCCTTTGCCGTTGACGGGCTGGTATCCATCCAGGCGCCGGTGCGATGCATTGGCTGAACCAAAACCACTTCCAACTGCAGACGGGTCGCCCGGGACATCAACTGTAGAAGCGCGTCCCGGCGCTCCTGGGGCATGCGGCGGAGGATGGCGGCAGCGGACCGGCGGGCCACCAAACCGAGATAGTCGGCGGCGGTTTCATCCTTTACCTTCGCCAGGCAGCCGGCGGCCATGTTCGAGGAGAGGACGGAGAGTATTCCGACCGCACGATCCTGTGGAAGGCCGGAGATCAGCTCTGCAACATCGCCCGGGTCGCTGTTCTCAAGCAGGGCTGCCGCTTCCTCCGGATGCCGTTTCAGAAAAAGGTCGGCCAGCATGTCGAGGTCTGTCATGACGTCGCCCTTTTCGCCACAATGAGAGTCACTTCCTGGGCGAAGAGATGGGCCGGAATCGACAAGCGGCCTTCCTTGGTTTCGACAATGACCGCGCCTGAAGTGATCTCAAGCACGGTGCCTTCGATATCCCGAACCTTGATCTTTTGTCCGGCTGTCAGGTCCCGGTCCAGGTAGTGGGCGCCGATGACGTTGCTGACGAAGGTGCGCGCGCCGAGGCTGAAGGCCAGCGACAGGCCGCCGAAAAAGGCGGCGAAGGTCACGGCCAGAACGGTGATGATGACCGTGATGTCGATGCCGATCTGGTCCAGTCCGACCACGACGAGCAGGATGAGGGTGAGCCCCTGAACGAGACGCCCGGCAAGAAGTTTCTGCTGCTCGGATAGTGTCGGGAGAGCCGCAATCGTGGCGTCACGCGCAATGTTGGCCAGAATCACGCCGGCAAAAATGATCAGGACGCCGGAGAAGACATTCGGCAGGTAGGAGACCAGTTGTTCGAGCCATCCGGCGAAAATGCGTAAACCCAGAACGTTCGTGGCCGAGGTCAGAAAGAAGAGGATGACGAGCCAATAAACAATGCTGGCGAGCACACGGGCAGTCGAGCCCTGGGAGTCCACGCTGCGGGCGACCCCGCCCAGTCCAATGGCCTGGGCTCCGCGGTTTAGCGAACTCGCCGAACGCAATGTCAGGGCATGCAGGATGCGCGCAAGGATCCATCCGGCCAAAAGCAGAAGGACGGCGCTGATCAGCGATGGCAGAAGTTCGATAAACGAGGCCGCAATCCGTTGCAGGCCCGACGTGAGGGGTTGCATTTGTTCCAGCATACCATTTGCTCCTTAAAAGGGCTCGTGTTGCGTCAATGCGATGTTTTTTGCAGTCAGTCTCTATTGATCGGTTGTAAAGGACCGGCTCTCGGTCGTTCATTTTCTCTTTGTCCGGCACCTAGACGCTGGTCTGGGACCAGGGCGCAAGTCAGGATCGAACAAGCGGTCATCGAGAGCACGTCGGCAGGCAGAAGCGCGATGATGGTTGTGGCCTCGTGGCTCTGCAAGCTTGGCGCCTCGGCTTTATATAGTATGTCATGAAAATTTATCTATAGTAAAAAATTATTTGTTTATAGGTGAATTATAAAGAGAAAAATTCTGAAACAAGGCGTCGATACAGGAGAAACGGAGAAAGAAGCATGTGGAAAGAAAGGGCAGGCGCATCATCGGCCCACAGAACCGTTGCGCACAACAGGACGCTAAGGTTAGCCAAACAGGTTTGCTTCTTCGCGTTCTTCCAGCTTGACGCCCGAGGCGGCCGCAATGGTCTTAAGTGTCGTTGTGAAGACATCAATGGCCTGCGGATGCCGGGCAAAAACCCCGGCGACACAGCCGTCCACGCCGGGTAAGACGCAACCGATGGCGCCGTGCGACCACAGCGCCTCCAAAGGCGCCCGCTGCTGCGTAGCGATCAGTGACAGGAGTTGCGCTCGTTCAGGTTCGAAGCCAGCGGCAGAAGGAATGAGCAGAGCGATCTGCCCGCGTTGGCTCCAGCAAAAACCCATCGCGTCGAACAGCCTTTCGATTCTTGCCGCATCGCCGCTGCGAAGCAGCCAGACATCGTGGGGCCGCCCGGTGAGGCGCCGCCAGATATGTTCGGGCCATGCGAAAAGACCGGGCGTGAGACGGCGGCTTTCGACGCCGGAAAGCTCCTCTCCGCCAAGCCAGGCGACGTCATGGCCGGAAGTCATGCTCCGGCAAAGGAGCGTTTGAACCCTGCGGGACACCGCTTCATCTTCGCGTCGGGGACTTTCGGACCAGCCAATGAGCAGGCGCGGGCCGTCGACGGGCAGCTCCCACTGCTTTTCAGCGAAGTCCCTGCAGATGGCAAGACGGGTTGTCATTACGGTATCCGGAAGAACAGGCGTTTGGGCGAGGCTTCGCATCGGCCCTGACGCGTTGTTGCCTTGAATGCTATCCCAGTCTGTATCAGTCGTGCGAAGAGCCCGATAGGTTCATTGGCAAGAGAAATAAAAAAAGCGGCGTCTCTCCGGAAAAGCTTTGCATCCGGCGCGAAGGTGGATTTCCTTGTTCCTGAGACCTCAACCCCGATTCTTCAGCCCGGCTTCTCGGCCGGAAATCAGAACGGAAAGACAGCAATGCTTCAGCTTTACTACTATCCTGGAAACGCAAGCATCACGCCGCACATGCTGCTCGAAGAGCTCGGCGTTCCCTACGAGCTCAAATTCGTTGACCGGACCAAGAACGAGCATAAGACGCCGGAGTATCTGGCGCTGCATCCCTCCGGCCTGATTCCCGTTCTGATCGATGGCGAGGGGGCGAACCGTCTGGTCCTGCACGAGACGGTCGCGGTCTGCCTGCATATTCTGGACAGTCATCCCGGCTCCGGCTGGACACCGGCCCTGGGTTCGCCGGAGCGCGCACAGCTCTACAAGTGGCTGTGCTACATGACCAATACGATCCAGTCGACCTATCTGACTTACTTTTACAGTCATCGCTACACCACCGATGAAGCCGGGCAGGGCGCGGTGGTCGCGGCGGCGGAAGCGCGGCTGAACGACAGCTTCGATATACTGGAGGCGGCCTTGGAAGGTAAATCCTATCTGCTGGGCGAGCAGATCAGCGTCTGTGATCTCTATCTGCTGATGCTGTCGCGCTGGGGCCGCGGAATGACGCGTCCACCGCGCAGCCTGCCGAATATCGCTGCGCTGATCGCACGGCTTCTGGAGCGTCCGGCGGTGAAGCGGACGATCGAACAGGAAGGCATTGCGCCGCCTTTCGCGGGATAGCCTCGTCTTTTCAGGGATGCAGTCTGCTGGTCAGGCGGAATTGGCCTGCGATGTATCTTCCCGGAGCGATTTGCGCTGAACGATGCGGTTGCCGGGGAAGTGCAAGGTGACCTCGGTGCCTTTTTCCGGCTCGCTCTCGATGTTCAGGCGTCCGCCGTGCAGCTCGATCAGGGAGCGGGAGAGGGGCAACCCCAATCCGGTGCCGTCGTATTTCCGGCTGAGCGAGCTTTCGACCTGACCGAAGGGCGTGAGGGCCTTGGTGATATTCTCGGCGGTCATGCCGATTCCGGTGTCGGCAATGATGATCCTGTAGGCATCTTTCTCCGGCTCGCTCTTCAGTGTCACGGTGATCCGGCCGCCGGCAGGAGTGAACTTCAAGGCGTTGGAGAGAATGTTCAGGAGGATCTGACGCAACATGCGTTCGTCGGTCATCAGGTAGGGAAGATCCGCGTCCGCCTCGATGCGGAAGGAAACTTCGTTGGCATGGGTCATGGCCTTCACGATATTGAGGCAACTTGACAGGACATCGGCGACATCGGTCGGCGCGTCGATCAGTTCCAGGCGTCCGGCTTCGACCTTCGAGAGATCCAGGATGTTGTTGATAATACCCAGCAGGTGAGTCGCGCTGGTCCGGATGTCCCGCGCGTAATCGCCGTAGCGCGAATCGCCCATTTCGCCGAACATCTGATTTTCCAGGATCTCGGCGAAACCGATGACCGCGTTCAAGGGCGTGCGCAGTTCGTGGCTCATGTTTGCCAGGAACTCGGATTTTGCCCGGTTCGCCGATTCCGCTTCTTCCTTGGCCAGTTGCAGGTCTTCTTCTGCCTGTTTGCGCTCGGTCACGTCGATGCCGATGGCAACGCAATAGGCGACCTTGCCGGATTCGTCCCGGAGGGCCGTATTGGACCACTCAATCAGACGTTGGCCGCCGTTCCGGCAGGTCCAGTAGTTGAGATGGGTGTTCGGGTAGACCCCCATGCGCAGGCTGCTGAGCATGTTCTTGAGACTGTCGTGGTCCTGCTCGGGAATGACGAAGTCGTAGACCGGCCGGCCGATCACCTCCGACAGGCTGTAACCCGACAGTCTCTCGCAGGCTTTGTTGAAGCGCACGACCTGTCCGTCCATATCGATCACGCAGATCAGGGCTTCGGCGGTGTCCAGCATGGCGACGACGAATTCCCGTTCGCGGCGCAGAATTTCGTTGGCCCGCCGGCGCTCGGTGATATCCATGACCGTGCCCTGGTATCCGAGCACCTCGCCGTCTTCGCCGCGGATGACATGGGCGTTTTCGCTGACCCACATGCGCTGCCCATCGCTCAGACGACGGACTTCTGAAATGAAATTATCGATCCGGCCATCCCGGTTGATCAGCCGGAAGAACTCCTTTCGGCGGCCTGAATCGACATACCAGGAATTGGATTCGGAGCTGACGGCGGTCAGGAGTTCCGACTCCCTGGTGAAACCGTTCAGCTTGACCATGGCGGGGTTACAGCCGATGCAGGTGCCGTCGGGCAAGCTGCGGTAGATGCCCTCGGTGGCGTTTTCGAAGAGTCCGCTGTAGCTCTCTTCGGCGGCCCAGAGTGCTTCCTGGCGCAGAGTCACCAGCCGCAGCAGATATGCCAGGCCGATTGAAAGCAGCAGGCCCAGCACCAGGACGATTTTATCTGCGTTCATCGACTGGGCCGCGATTGAGTCCGGGCCGGGCGTCAGGGAGAGATCCCATGTTCTGTTGAGCAGTTTCACGCGGTGCGTGGTGGTAAAGGCATCTTCCCCGGAAGCCGTTCCGCGGCTGTAGAGGGCGTGCTCGCCGTCATGGATCGTGATCCGGTAATCGCTTCTCGCGACCTGGGCGAGGGCTTCCGCCATCAGGGATTCGACCCGGAAGACGCCGTTCAGGTAGCCTTCCAGCCGGCCGTTTCGGATCAGCGGATAGAAGGTTGTGAAACCCTTGCCGCCTTGGAGCAGCATGACCGGCCGGGTTGCCATATCCTGGTTGCTCCTGAGGGTCCGTTCCATCAGTTCCCCGGCGATGGGGTGTTCAGCCAGGTTGGCCCTCAGGGCGGGTCCGTTCCCTGCGACGGGGGCGACCCATTGAATGATCCCTTCCGGGTTGACCCAATTGATGGCCTGAAAACCCGAGAACTGAAGTTGAAGTGATTCGACGGTCTCCACGTAGGCATCGTGATTGTTGATCTGGCGTTTCATCCAGAGGTTACGAATGTGCTCGATGATGCTCAGGTGGTTGGCAATATGGTCTTCAAGCTGTCCGGCGGTCTGCTGCCCGATAAGATTGGCCTCGTTGCGGATCGCGGCCGTCTGGTTATGAGAGAGAAACCAGGAAACGCCCAAAACCGCTGAGGCCAGGCATAAAAAAACAGCCAGCGGGAAATAGCGTGACAGGGTTTTGTGGCGGGACATCTTCATCGTTTTACGATTTGTTGCTTTCTCTCTAACCAACTGTTTTATTGTATCTTTCCGGCGTTTCTCCGCGGTATCTCCTGTTGGGCGCTTGAGACGGCACAGATTGCTACCCTAGGTTATCCCTATTTATAAAAGACAAACTCTTTCCCGATTGATAACGCCGGTGTGATGCGCACAACTTTGTTTCAATTGACATTTGTTCTTCCTTAGCCTGGGGCCTGTGTTCCGCGCAGCATCCCGGTCCTGAAGACCGGCCTTTAGAGTCTCATTGCGTCTGAAGAGTGGGTTTTCCAATCCAGGGTTTATTGACTCTTTCCTTATAGAACGGCTAGAACAAAACAAGAACAAACTGAAGTGACCGGGAGTTTGGCGGCGAAATGTTTCGTTCGAATGCCCCAAAGCGGGAACCTTCCGGCGCAGCGGCCAAGAAGCTTGCGGCCCTGCGGGAAGAGCTCCGCAAGATCGAACGCAGTGGCTGGAGTGAGAAAACCGGCAAGAGCGTCGCGCTTGGGCTTCCGGAGGTGGACCGTCTTTTGTCTGATGAAGCGTCGCCCGGCTTGCGGACGGGGTGCTTGCATGAATTCGCCGGTGAAGGGGCCGAAGCTTTTGCCGCGATTCTCTCCGGCCGCCTGAAGGGACCGGTGCTCTGGTGTGCGGATGCTCTGGCGGGCAGCGAACTCTATCCGCCGGGCCTTGCGGCTTTTGGGTTGGATTACCGGCGTTTGATTGTCGCGCGTTGCCGCAAGCCGCGGGAAATTCTGGCAGCCATGGAAGACGGTTTGCGCTGCCGGGTTCTGGCCGCCGTGGTCGGGGAACTGTCTGCCGGGGTTGATCTGACGGCCAGCCGCCGGCTTCAACTGGCGGCGGAGAACAGCGGCGTGACCGGTTTTCTCGTTCAATCGGCCTGGCGGGATCAGGTTTCGAAAGCTCCGCCAGCCGGAAGACGGAACATCGCCGGGACCGGGCGTTCCGGCCGGGAGGTAGAGGCAAAGGCCCCCAGTGCGGCCTTCTCCCGCTGGTCGGTCGATGCCGCCAGAAACAGAGATAATGCCGCGGGCATTATGACCTGGCGGCTTTCATTGCACCGTTGCCGCAATGGCGGCAGCGGCGCCTGGACGGTGAAGTGGGATGCAAAGGCGTATCGTTTCTCTTTGGTTGCCGAGGCTGCCGACGGACAGATTGATCCGCCGGCAGAGCAGTCATCAGGGCAGTGTCTGGTGGGATAAGGCGCTGGCGGTGACGGCCGAGACCGGCAACCGGGTCGTCATTTCGGCCGTAACGCGGGTCGCGGAGCTGGCCGGGATCGCGCCCGGAATGGCGCTGGCCGATGCCCGGGCGGTGCTGCCGGATCTTTTCACGCTGCCTGCCGACGAGCGGGCCGATGCCGCCATGATGGAGCGCCTGGCCCGCTGGTGCGGAGCCTACACGCCCTGGGTGTCCCTGGATGGCCCGGACGGTCTTTGGCTGGATGTGAACGGCTGCACCCATCTGCGCGGCGGAGAGCAGGCTTTGCTGAACGACCTGCTGGAGCGGCTGAGCGGTTATGGTTTTAGCGTCCGCGGGGCTCTGGCCGACACGCCCGGCGCGGCCTGGGCTTTTGCCCGCTGCGGCGAGGATCGGCAGGTGATTCCTTCCGGCGGGACCAAGGCGGCTCTGGCGCCCTTGCCGGTCGCGGCCCTGCGCCTGGAGGCCGAGACCCTGTCGAAGCTGTCACGCTTGGGGCTGCGGCGGGTCGGCGATCTCTATGGCCTGTCGCGGATCTCCCTGGCCAACCGCTTCCGGATGGACGTGGTGCGCCGCCTGGATCAGGCTTTGGGCAGCGCGGCAGAACCCATCACTCCGCGTGCCCATGAACGGCCCTACCGGGTGCGCATGGCCTTCCCCGAACCGCTGGTACAGGCCGATGATATTGCCGAGGCGCTTAAACTCCTCTTGCAGAAGCTCTGCGCCCGGCTGCGCCAGGCGCAATACGGTTGCCGCCGCCTGGAGTTTCAGTGCCACCGGGTGGATGGCGATACCCAGCGCCTGGAGATCGGGACGGCCCGGCCCCTGCGCGACCCCAAGCAGCTGGCGCGGCTTTTCGCCGAGCATCTGAATCAACTGGATGCGGCCTTCGGTTTCGAGGCTCTGGTTCTTTCGGCCAGCGGTGTCGAACCTCTGGGAGCGCTCCAGGAAGCGATCCCCGTCGGAGCGTCGGAGGGAGATGTCTCCGGTGGGGCCGCCGGCGAAAACGGCACAGCGCCTCTGATCGACCTCCTGGGCAACCGTCTGGGGTTCGAACGGATTCAAAGGCTGCAGCCGGTGGCCAGCTATCTGCCCGAACGCGCCTACCGCTCGGTCTCCGCTGCGCAACCTGATGACCTATCGGATGCCGATATTGCGCCCGACGGCGCGGGGTGCCGCTGGCCGGCCCGTCTCCTGCGCCCGGCCCGTCTCCTGCGCAGGCCGGAAGCCGTCGAAACCCTGTCTCTCCTGCCGCCGGGCGAACCGGGAACTCCGCCGGCGCTTTTCGTCTGGCGGCGGGTGCGTCACAAGGTCCGGGCAGCCGAGGGACCGGAGCGGCTGTCTCCGGAGTGGTGGCGGAGGGATCCCGCCTGGGCGAAAGGCGCGCGCGACTATTGGCGGGTCGAGGACGAGGTGGGGCGGCGCTTCTGGCTTTACCGCGAAGGACCGCTGCGCAGCGGTGTGCCGGTGACCTGGTTTCTGCATGGACTCTTCGCATGAAGAGGGAACATGCCATGGAAAATTCTCCCGGCTACGCCGAACTGGATGTGATGTCCAACTTCACCTTCCTGCAGGGCGCGTCCCATCCCGATGAGTTCGTGCTGCAGGCGGCGGCGCTGGGTTTGAAGGCGGTGGGTATCGCCGACGTGAACAGCCTGGCCGGTGTCGTCCGGGCCCATATTGCGGCCAAGGAAGCGGGCATGCGGCTGGTCGTCGGCGCCCGCCTGCGCTTTGAGGACGGGGAGGATCTGCTGGCCTTCCCCATGGATCGGACCGCCTACGGCCGGCTCTGCCGCCTGCTGACCCTGGGCCGCCGCCGGGCCGAGAAGGGCGCGTGCCTGCTCTATCGCGAGGACCTCAGGGACTGGCATGAGGGCATGGTTTTTGTCGCCATTCCGCCGGAGGAACTGGAGGCCGAGGCCCATGAAAGCAACGAGGTCTTTCCGCACTATCGCGATGAATTGCAAAGCTGGGGCGAGTTGTTGTCCGGACGGCTTTATCTGGCCGCGCGCTACCGTTACCGGGGCGACGATACCCGCCGGCTGCGCCGCCTTTCGGAGCTGGCGCGGAGCCTGGAGATCCCGCTGCTGGCGAGCAACGGCGTCCTGATGCACAGCCCGTCGCGCCGGGCGCTGGCGGATGTGCTGAGCTGCGTGCGGGAAAAATGCACCATCGACACGGCGGGCTACAGAGTCCTCGACAACGCCGAACGCCATTTGAAATCGGCGGAAGAAATAGCACGCCTGTTCCGGGACTATCCAGAGGCCCTGACCCGCAGCCTGGAGATTGCCGAACGCTGTCGCTTCAGTCTGGACGAGCTGCGCTACGACTATCCGGACGAAACCACCCGCGAGGGCCGCAGTCCGCAGGAGGAGCTGGTGCACCTGACCTGGGAAGGGGCACGCTGGCGCTATCCCGGGCGCATTCCGGAACGGGTCAAGAAGCAGGTCCAGCATGAACTGGATCTGATCGGCCAGCTTTCCTATGCGCCTTATTTTCTGACCGTGCATGATCTGGTCGAGTTCGCCAGGTCCGTCGGCATTCTCTGCCAGGGGCGCGGCTCGGCGGCCAATTCGGCGGTCTGCTATTGCCTGGGGGTGACGGCGGTCGATCCGGACCGCACGGACCTGCTGTTCGAACGCTTCATCAGCAGCGAGCGGAATGAGCCGCCGGATATCGATGTGGACTTCGAGCATGAGCGCCGCGAAGAGGTCATCCAGTACATCTACGAAAAATACGGCCGCGCCCACGCGGGCATGACCGCCACCGTGATCCATTACCGCACCCGTGGCGCAATCCGCGATGTCGGCAAGGTCATGGGGCTGAGCGCGGATACCATCGCGGCCCTGGCCACCCAGGCCTCCGGCTGGTCCCGCGACGGGCTGAGCGACGAGCGGGTGCGCGAGATCGGCCTGAAGCCGGAGGAGGATCGCCTGCGTCTGGCGCTGGACCTGGCCGCGGAGATCACCGGCTTCCCCCGGCACCTTTCCCAGCATGTCGGTGGCTTCGTCATGACCCGGGGGCGGCTGGATGAACTGGTGCCGGTCGAGAACGCGGCCATGGAAGACCGCACGGTGATCCAGTGGGACAAGGACGATCTGGATGCGCTGGGGATTCTGAAGGTCGATGTACTGTCCCTGGGCATGCTGACCTGCCTGCGCAAGGGCTTCGATCTGATCCGGCGGAATTACGGCGCGACCTTCGACCTCAGCTCCGTGCCGGGCCGGGACAGCGGCGTCTACGACATGCTCTGCCGGGCTGACGCCATCGGGGTGTTCCAGGTCGAGAGCCGGGCGCAGATGAACTTCCTGCCACGCATGAAGCCGCGTAATTTTTACGATCTGGTGATCGAGATCGCCATCGTCCGGCCCGGCCCGATCCAGGGCGATATGGTGCATCCCTATCTGCGCCGCCGCAACGGTGAGGAGGAGGTGCATTATCCCTCCAAGGAGCTGGAACGGGTTCTGAAAAAGACGCTTGGCGTGCCGCTGTTCCAGGAGCAGGCCATGTCCATTGCCATGGTGGCGGCGGGCTTCACCGCGAGCGAGGCCGATAAGCTGCGCCGGGCCATGGCGACCTTCCGCAACAGCGGAACCATTCATACCTTCCGGCAAAAGATGATCGACGGCATGATCCGGCGCGGCTATGAGCAGGATTTTGCCGAACGCTGTTTCCGGCAGATCGAAGGCTTCGGCGAATACGGCTTTCCCGAAAGCCACGCGGCGAGCTTCGCCCTGCTGGCCTATGTCTCCGCCTGGATGAAGCACCGCTACCCGGCGGCTTTCGCCTGCGCTTTGTTGAACAGCCAGCCCATGGGCTTCTACGCCCCGGCGCAGATCATCCGTGATGCCCGCGAACACGGGGTCGAGGTGCGCCCGGCGGACGTCAATCATTCGGACTGGGATTCGACCCTGGAGACCGGCGGCACCACCGATACCGCAGGGCTGAACATGGCGCTGCGGATCGGCCTGCGGCAGATCAAGGGCTTGAACCAGGAAGACGGCGACTGGCTGGTGGCGGCGCGGGGCAACGGCTATGCCGATCCACTGGCCATCTGGCGGCGCGCGGGGTTAACGCCGCGCGCGCTCGATGTCCTGGCCCGCGCCGATGCCTTCTCCTCCATGGCCCTGGACCGGCGGCAGGCGCTCTGGCAGATCAAGGGGCTGGGCGAGGCGCCGCTGCCGCTCTTCGCCGCCGCCGGCGAGGAGGACCGGGGACCCGAACCCGCCGCTGTCCTGCCGTCCCCGACCCTGGGGGAGGAGGTGGTCGAGGACTACGCCTCCCTGCGGCTTTCCCTCAAGGCGCATCCTCTGGCTTTGCTGCGCGCGCAGCATCCCGAGTTTCCCGGCATCACACCTTCGGACCGGCTGATGGAGATCCCGGTGGACGCGCGCATTACGGTCTGCGGCCTGGTGCTGGTGCGTCAGCGCCCCGGCAGTGCCTCCGGCGTGATCTTCATCACCCTGGAAGACGAGACCGGGGTCTGCAACGTGGTGGTCTGGCCGAAGGCTTTCGAACGCTTCCGGCGCGCCATCGTCACGGCCCGGCTGATGCGCATCACCGGACGGATCCAGCGCGAGGGGATCGTGATCCATCTGGTGGCCGACCGCATCGAGGATCTCTCGCCCTTACTTGACCAGTTGGGCGACGGCACCAGCTTCCAGCCGGAGCTCTCCCCCGCCGACGAGTTCAAGAACCCTGTATTGCCGCGCATAAAACATCGGGGCAAGACCAAACCCGTGCCCCGGCCGCGCCACCCGCGGGATCAGGCCAAGGTCCTCTTCCCGTCGCGGGACTTTCACTAAAACTGCGAAGTTTCAGGAAAAAAATACAGGCTGAAGGGAGTCAGTCCAAAGGTGTCCACGAAGAGAAGGCCGAAGAGGCCGGACTTAATCAGGAAGGATTTTCAGTGAGAGGGGCAGCAAGATTGCGGGACACTGTACTGGAGCGAAGTCGACACCAAACTGGACTTTGCAGGCATATACCTATGCGATAGAACTTTATGAATGTCATGGTTCTCAGCTCTTACAGGTATTGAATCCGAGACGCCCCAATCGGTCAGCGAGTGGCTGAGCGTTGAGGGCTCCTGCTTGATCTCTGCGGCAAACTCCCGGCGTTTTGAAATTGGCACTTTGACGATGCCGTCCTTATCGGAGTTACGAAGGATCGATCTTCCTTGTGATGGCCGGATTTCGGTACAGGAAATTGTCGCCGACGTTCAGCGACTTCACACATTGCCAGAAAATTCCGGAGCGGCTTTCCAAGTCGCCTCTCAGTTCAATCTGCTCGAAATGGCGGCGCCTTCGCTCATTCCCGAACTTGGCGTTGGCCGATACGAGCACGATCATACCCAAGGACCTGCTTGCGCAATCGCATGTGGTGCTGGGACAATCTATCGGAACTATTTTGTTCCAGTTCATGGTGGAACAGGGCAATCCACTGACAGGCAAATCGATTGCTTGGAAGACATTGGCAATGCCTTGAATAATCGGGAAAACGCCTATTGGGAGATGACGAACGGCTACGCTTTACTCACGCCAAGAGGACTGTCGGAGCTGGAGCAAACTCTAAGAACGATGTCTCAAACTGAAAAAGACAAACTGCGAAGTCTGCTTCGGATTGGGGTGCATGCAGACACTGAAGTTACCCTCAAGAATGCCGGCCACAAGGTCACGCAAATTTACTGTAGCGCAATGCCCGTAGCATACGGAGCGGGATCTGCTGAAAGCTGGCGAGAGTTCGCAACGCTTGTTTTAGAGGCCGCGTATGAAGCCACTCTATACGCTGCGGTCGAAAACGCGTCCAGGACAGGAAACAAGCGTGTGTTTCTGACCATGTTGGGCGGTGGGGCGTTCGGAAATCGGGCCGAGTGGATCATCGAAGCAATTTCGCGGGCAATACGCCTGTTCAAGCAAAGTAACCTGGAAATATATCTGGTCAGCTATGGTGCACCGAGCGCGATCGCAAATGGCGTAGTTTCGCAATACACTGACACAAAGGCCTAATCGATTATAGACCTACCCTGGGGCTTTCGCAGTGCGACGGCTGGAAGTTGCCAATTCGGGACGAAATGGATCTCAGTCCCGCCGCACCGCAAAGATGGGTTCAAGGCGCCTCGTTCAAGGGCACATCGTCGCTGGGACCACTGGCGTCGCTTCCCATGCGAAGGCGATGCCCATCCGGGTCCTCGACATTCATCTCGCGCACACCCCAGGGAAAATTGGTCGGGGCCTGACGGATAATCGCGCCCTTTTGCTTGTAGTCCTCATAGAGCCTGTCGACATCCTGGACGAAGATCGAGAGCCACATGCCTGCCGCGCCCTGAGCATCCTGACAAAGAAAGATCCGGACCTGGTCGCGATAGACGCAGGCAAAGGTCGCGGGCGCACCCCAGTCCCATTCTTTCCGGAAACCCAGTTTGTCGACATAGTAGGCGATGGAGGCGGGGACGTTTTTGACGTTGAAAATCGGCACGGCGGACTCAAACCGGTTGCTGCTGTGCTCCTGAGGATCTGCCCCTGCGGCAATCAGATCCGCCACGATGCGCTTATCCGTTTTGGCGGAGGCGCAGTTGAGTGGCGTGTAACCCCGGCTGTCCTTGGCGATCGGATCGGCCCCCAGCTCCAGCAGAAGCGCGGCCATCTCCGGCCGGTTCTTGAAGACCGCGAAATGCAGCGGTGTCCGGTGATGCTCGAGCCGGCTCATCTGCCGGGAGACCAGCGACGGGTCCTCTCTGATAAAATCGCGGACCAGATCGCCGCGGTTCAGCGCGATGGCCGCGAAAATCGTCGGCTTGATCCCCTGCGCCATGAGAAATTCCGCCACCTCGCGCCGCAGGTGCTGGAAATTCGTGGCCCAGCCGATGACGCCCATTTCGTGCTCATCGTCTTCGCCCCTGACCTTCGCGCCGGCTTTAACGAGGCGCTTGACGATGTCGAGGTGGCCGCCTTGAGCTGCCCAGTAGAGTGCGGTTGCCCGGTCAGAGCGGTCGCGCAGATTCACGTCAAAGCCGAGCTGCAGCAGAACTTCGACGCAGGCGAGATGCCCGTGCTCGGCTGCCAGATGCAGCAGCGGTTTGTGCCATTGACCGCCGATGATGCCGATCTTGGCCGGGTGCTCGGTGAGCAGACGCATCAATTCAGGGGCATTCCCCTGCAAGGTCGCCGCGATGATCTGGCCATTGAGACTTAAGCCGTCGATATGCGCCTTGAGTGCGCGCCAGCTCGCAAAACCGTAGAGACTGGCGATGTCCAGTTGGGCGTGATGCAGCTTGAGCGCAGGATCGCTTTTCCGCAGCTCAATCAGGCGCTGCTTGGCGGTCTTTTTCAGCCAGTCGATATCGGGACGGGGTGGGAGGGTTTTGGTCATGAAACACCTTCTCTCTCGGCGCCCGGCGTCCGCAGCTCACGGGCAGAAAGAAGATGTGGAACACATCATGATAAGAGGCGGGTTCAACCCTTTACGCGGACCGTTGGCCACCTGTCCGGCCAGGGCAATATAATGAATTCAGGATCACCGAAGTCAAGAACAAGATGGGTTTGCATAGTGTTTCATCTTGTTCTCGCGCGGCACCCCGGATCCAACAAGAGTCACCAACGATAGATCAGGCCGACGAGGCCCTGAAACTGGTTGGCGCTTCCTTCATCGTCCACCAGGGGGCTGTCGGCGGCATCGCCGAGCAGGCGGGTATATTCGCCGGAGACCAGGACCGAGACATGTTCTGTGAAGGCGTAGCTGAAACTTGCGTTAAGGCCGACATCCTTGATGCCGCTCTCCGCGTCGAAGGGGCTGTAGTTGTTGCGTGACGATGCGGCCTGGCTGGCCGAAATGCCAAAGGTGTTGTCCATGTATTCTTCATCCGCCCAGGTGACCGTCGGGCCGATGGCGAAGCGTCCGCGATTTTCAAAGAGCATCTTGGAATACTCGGCACCCAGCGTGGCCGTCGTGCCGTCGCGGTCGCCGGTCAGGTCGTGGGCAAGCTCGGCCGAGAATTCGACCGGGCCCCATTCGTAGGCGATGCTGCCGACGGCGACGGCCCCGACATCCAAATCGCCCAAACCCTTCAGTGCGTCGCTGTCGTCCTGGTCCCGGCCGCCTTCATAACGCACGCCGAGGCTCGTGGAAAAATCATCGCGCCAGCTTTTCTGCAGATAGAGGCCCGGACCGCCACCTCTGGTGGTTGCAACAATCGTATCTTTCCAGGACAGATGGAAATAGGGCACGGCGCCCGGCTCGTATTCGTCGGACCCTTCGTACTCGGGTGAGACTGTTGCGCCCGCACCAAGCTCGAAGTCCCATACATCTTTGTTTTCAGGAGATTTAGCTTCTTCGGCAGTTCCCTCACTGGAGATAAGCGTCACGCATGCGGTGAGCAGTGCAGCGGACACACGTCGGCCCAAGTATATAACTCTCATAGTTGTAAAACTCTGTATTTCTGATGTTGATGAGAGCAGGCTAACCGCGTAACATGAAGTGAACCTGAAACCCGGCAAGGGCCCCAAATGCGCATTCTGATTTATGAAGACGATCCCGCCATCGGTGACGCCGTGACGCGCCGCCTCCAGCAAGGGGGGTACACGGTTGATTGGGTTGAAGAGGGCGTCGCGCTGCGCTCGGCGGCTGAGTACGACGACTTCACGGTGATCATTCTCGACCTTGGTCTTCCCGGTGAAGACGGCCTGACGATTCTCAGGGGGCTGCGGGCCATGGGGGCGAACACACCTGTTCTGATTCTGACCGCACGTGATTCCATTGAGGACCGGGTGAAGGGGCTGGATGCCTCCGCGGATGACTACCTGGTCAAGCCTTTCGTTATGGATGAATTACTGGCGCGGGTCAGGGCACTGGCGCGCCGTAAGGCTGCCAAGGCGCAGGACATTGTCCGCTGTGGTGATATCGAGATCGAACCCGCCGGTCTGATTGTCCGAAAGAACGGAGAAGTCATCGAGTTCGCGCCCAAGCTCTTCAATCTGCTCCTGACCCTGGTGGTCAACAGCGGCCGGGTGCTGACCCGTGGCGAGCTGGACGAAAAGCTTTATGGCTGGAGCGGCGAAGCCGAGAGCAATACGCTGGAGGTTTATGTATCACAGCTCCGGCGAAAACTGGGGGCCGACCTCATCAAGACCGTGCGCGGCGTCGGTTACATCATTCCGAGAGAAGACTAGATGCCTGAAAAAGGACAGACGCCGGGAGAAGGAAAGACGCCAGAGGAGGGACCTCGGAAAGCGGTCTCGATCCGCGACATACTTTACCGCCGCCTGAACCTCTATCTGGCCGCGGGCTGGGTGCTCGCCACGCTCCTGACCGGCGCGGCGGGGACGCAGTATTTCAACGAGGGTCTGCGCGGACGAGTGATACACCTGGTCAACATCATTATGGCCTTCGAGACCGCCCGGAACCTGGACGAAGCTTCTGTCGGAAGAATCGACAATTTTCTCTCGGACCAAATGGACGACATCGGTGTCAACGATTACTTCATCGTCGTCATACTCGATAACGCCGTGCGCTATTCGACAATCGACCTGCCGAGTGAGCGCCTTCTCGCACTTCCCCTGCGCGGCGAGATGTCCTACCCCTCGTCCTTTCTCGGAACCGATTGGGTGATCCCCCTTATCGACTGGCGGCTTTACGGTGTTGAAGATCCGAGCCAGAGAGTCAGAGTCATTGTGGGTTTGTGGCAGGGGGAAGTTTTTTTTGGCATCCTGACGGTCACGCTTTTTGTTTTTACCGTTGGATTACTCATCGGCGCGATCAGTCTCCTGCTGGCGCGCCGGGTGGTGGGGCAGGTGGTCCACCCGCTCGAAGAAACCGCCACTGCGGTCCTGGCGCGCAAAGAAAACGAGATGACGCCGATCCGCCTGAACACGCGCCTGCGCGAGCTCATCCAGATCGAGGACGCTCTCAATGATCTCATCGCCCGTTTGGACGCGACCGTCCGGAGGGAACGGAACTTCATCGCCAACGCTGCCCATGAACTCCGCACGCCGCTGGCGGCCGTCCGCGCGCAGGCCGAGGCAGTCGACCTGCAGGCCGTCACGCCGCAAATCCGCGGCCAGATCGACGGTATGCTTGAAGCCACCGAACGCGCATCACGCCTCATCGCGCAGCTTCTGCAACTCGCCCGCTCCGAAGCTGTCGCTGCTGATGCATCCGATGCGGAGCCGGTCGATCTGGTGTCGATTGCCCGTGACGTCATCGCTCAATTCACCCCCGAGATTCTGGAGAGCCGCGGCGATATCGAACTGGTTGCCCCGGATGCGGTGACGCTGCCGGGCAATCGGGAACTCATTTACGCGCTCTTGCGAATTCTTCTGGAGAATGCGGTTAAGTATGCGGGCTCGCCGAAGCAGATTATCGTCACGCTTGATCCCGGGCCAAACAATCCTGGGCCAAACAATCCTGGGCCAAACAATCCCGGGTCAACCAATCCCGGGTCTCAAGCAGGCCCGTCGATTTGCATCGAGGACAACGGGTCCGGGATGAGCGAAGCCGACTTTCAAAAGGCGTTTGCGAAGTTCGAGCGGCTGGGGCGAAAGTCCGGCGACGGCGCCGGGCTCGGGCTCTCTATCGTTCATGACATTGCCAAACGTCAAAAGCTCAGACTGATGCGGGATCAGAGCCCTCAGTTGGGCGGGCTCAAGGTCACCGTTTCCTTCACTCGGTCACCGTCAGCTTAATCTCACCCAGGTAGCTCGCCTGCATCACGACGGCATCACCGGGCTGAAGAAATTTTCCTTCGTCGCGGGCCGCTTCGATAAACCGCTCGATGACGTAGTCGAGCGGGTTGCCGCCGAGAAATCCAAAGGTGAAGAGCCATCTGATGCCGTTCCAGAAGATAAAACCGCGTGTGGGCTGGCGAAAGACGACACCCTCCGGAGTCCCGGTCAGGACCACCTGTCCCGCGCGGATCCTGCCGTCTTCGATCAATCGAATACGTTCGCCCCCGCGCGTCCAGCGCAGCTCGCCGCCCTGTTTCAGGGATCCCAGAACGATCTCGTCCAGCTTCATGATCATATCCGCTCCGCTGGCTTGCTGACGGATCTCACCGTTCACGCTCAAGGTCATGCGGATGCCGTTGAGGAACTCTTCCCAGTCATCCGGAACGACGGTAAAGGGGCCGACCGGAAAGCGGTCATTGCCACTCTTCGCATCCGTGAAGCCCCGCCCCGAAGCCACATCGTCCGTATCGATCTCGCGCATGAGGGTTGCCCGGTCCGTATAGTCGCCGCAGAGAAAGACTCCCACCACCGCGGCGTTGAAATCCTGCAGGGACGTGATGTCCCGGTCAAAGCGCGCGCAGAGCTCTATTTCATAGTCCAGTAACCCGCCCGGGGGAGCCGTGACTCTCGTCACCTGTGGCGTGGGGTCTGAAAACTTGGGGAAAAGAAAGACCTCATCGACACCCACTTCTTCACCATGCGCCGAATAATTGGTTCCCGCCGCCACATGCGCGGAGCCGATGGCCGGTGAGATCACGAAGTCGTCCCGTTCGTAGTGTTCCAATAGAGCCCTGCTCATGGCGAGGTCCTGGCGGATACGCGCCTGTCCCAGGGATGCCACTAACGTCAGCGGGTCGTCCGGATTGCTGCCGTAAAGTTTAGAGAGGTTCAGCCCGAGAACGCCATAATCGGCATCAGGCATGGCATCATTTTTCAGAACCCCTGCCTTTTCCGGAACCGGGGCATTTTCGAGAACCAGGATCGTATGAAGACCTGCCGGACTCTCAATCTGTGCCAGCGTTAAGGCCTGATCCAGCGGTGCGATGCTGCTGGCAAGAGCCGGGGAGAGGGCAGGGGAGAGGGCGGCGGCGTCGAGCAGTCCTGAAGAGAGGGCCATCACTGCGAGACCCGGAAATTTGGTGGTTAAGCCATGCATAAGCTTCGCTCCTTGAAGTTTTGCGAAAGCTATGCGGCCAATCTGAAGCCAGGCTGAACACTGAAGCCAGGTCGAACAATGAAGCCAGGCCGAACACTTAAGGCGGGGATGGAGGCGTTATTTAACTCTTCGCGACCATGGAGGCCCGGACGATCTGGATAAAGGACTTCACCGCTTCGGAAGCCTCCGTCTTGCGGCAGGCAAGCATAATGGGGGCCAGCAGCGGCGGGTCGCACTTCACCGGGCGGTAAGCAATACCGTCCGTATGAGACGCGCAGAGTGATCCCGGAACAAAGCTGATGCCCAGGCCCGCCGCCACCAGGTTAAGCGTGGAGCCGACACGCGGCGCTTCCTGGACGATTTGCGGCGTGAAGCCGGCACCGGCGCAGGCGGTGATAATACGGTCGTACAATCCGGGACCTGACGACCGGCGGTAGAGGACCAGCGGCTGATCCGACAGCGCGTGAAGCTCTACCGGCTTCGCGGTCTTCTTTGCGAGTGGATGATCCACCGGTACGGCCAGGTACATGGGTTCTTCCAGCATCTGCAGAATTTGCACCCCCTCCACGTGCGACGTGCTTGTGCGCACGAAGGCGGCGTCGAGTTTGTTGCGGGCAATGCTGTCGATCAGCTTCGTCGAACCGTCCTCCTCCAGCGACAAAGCCACGTCTGGGAAGGCCGCCCGAAAGGCGCGGATGGCACTTTTGGTGGCCGCATGGAAAATGACGGAGCTGGTAAAGCCGATGGCGATATTGCCCTGTTCCCCGCGCGCCACCTGCTTGGTTTTCGCAATGGCGGCGTCCAGATCCGCGAGCAACTCCGAGACATCCGCATGAAAGGACGCGCCGGCATCGGTCAGCTCCACCCCTCGGGGGCGCCGATGGAACAGCTTTACGCCCAGCTCCGTCTCCAGGGCTTTAATCTGAAGACTGAGGGGCGGTTGCTGGATCGACAGCCGTTCCGCCGCCCGGGTGATATGCCCTTCCTCGGCAACGGCTTTGAAATATCTCAGATGGCGCAGTTCCATGGCATATGTTTTTCGTATGGAGATTGATCGATCCATACAATAGTTGATGGCTTCGGGTAGCGCTAGCATGCGGTATTTCCTATTGAGCGAGAGGGGAGAGGGCATGGCCGCAACAGTCGTCGACCACGTGACCTCGGCCAGGGCCGCATTGCTGGATGCCAAAGCGGAACTTACGCGCGAGATCAGGAATTATCCGGCCCCGGTCTCCGGCCAAGATGCAGAGTTCAACGATCTCCTGGCGCGACGAACCCGGATCACGGCTGCCCTCAAAGCGCTTGAATTGGACGAGTAGGGGGTCCCAACCTACGCTATTCCGGCGCGGTGTTGCCCCAGGTGGCCAGCTTTTCATGCAGCGACTTGGGGTCGATCGGTTTCGCCATGTAGTCGTTCATGCCCGCATCGAGGCAGAGTTTCTGATCGGCGGCCAGAGCATTCGCCGTCATGGCGATGATCGTGGTCTTGCCCTTTGCATCAGGCAGCTTGCGGATTTCCTGCGTGGCCTCCAGGCCATCCATCTCCGGCATCTGCATGTCCATCAGGACAATGTCGTAGTCCTGGCCGCGGACGGCTTCGACACCCTCGCGTCCGTTCTCGGCGAGATCGACCTCGTGGCCGGCTTTGCGCAGCAGCGTCATGGCGAGCAGCTGGTTGACTTTATTGTCCTCGACCACCAGCAAACGCAGTGTGCGGTTCTGATTCTGCCGACCTGCCGAATCTCCTTGATCGGACGTCAAATCCTGCGAGCCCTCCTTGCCGGCGAGTTGCGCATTCAGGAAATTACCCAATGCATCGTAGTGTAATGGTTTATAGAGCGTCTCGTCGACTCTATCCTGGGTCGACGCCAGAACTTTTCCCAGAGACGCCTTCGGCAGGACCAGAAGCATCTTTATTCCGCGGGCATTCGGGCAGGCTTCGATTTTCTCGCTCAGAGTTTCGACGCTCTCATAGCGCGGTAAAGCCCCGATCAGCACCAGCCAGTAGCCGTCGTTCGAATTCGACGCTTTCAGGGCTCCGAGCGCGGTTTCACTACTTTCTCTTACGTCGACAGAAAGACCGAAACTCTCGAGTTGTCTTTTGAAATTCTCCCGGCCGAATTTGTTCTGCTCGATAACCAGTATGCGGCGTCCTGCGATAGCTGCAAATTGATCCTGTTGCGTTTTCCGGGCTGTTCCACCAGCCAACTCGAACGGGAGGCTGACCGTGAAGGTGCTGCCTTCGCCCTCAACGCTTTCGAGCCCAATGTCGCCGCCCATTAACGTGGCGATCTCTTTGCAGATGGCCAGCCCCAAACCTGTGCCGCCATAGCGCCGTGTCGTCGAGGCATCGGCCTGGGTGAAGCGATCGAAGAGCTTGTCGTGAGTCTCTGCCGGGATACCGATCCCGGAGTCCTCAACCGAAAAAACCAGCCGGACCCGGTCTTGGTCTTGGCTGCCACGGGGATCTTCTACACGGGCAACGCCCAGGCTGATGCCGCCTTCTTCGGTGAACTTCAAGGCGTTGCTGAGAAGATTGAGTAGAACCTGCCGCAGACGTCCGGCGTCGCCCCGCAGCTTCCTGGGAACGTCTGCCGTTATCCAGGCGGCGAGGTCGATGCGCGCAGGATCCGCGCGGGCATGCATCAAATCGACGACGTTTTCGATCAGACCGTGAAGATCGAAGTCGACGGTCTCGATCTCCAGCATCCCGGCTTCGATCTTTGAGAAATCGAGAATGTCGTTCACGATTTCCAGCAGTGCGTCCCCCGACTTGCGGATCGTCTCGGCATAGAGCCGCTGGTCGTTACTCAAGGCGGTGTCGAGCATCAGATTCGCCATGCCCAGAACGCCGTTCATGGGTGTCCTGATCTCGTGGCTCATGGTGGCCAGGAACTCCGACTTAGCCCGGTTGGCGGCCTCCGCCTGGTCGCGGGCTTCGGCCAGGTCTTGCGCCAGGTTTGCAAGCTCAATTGCCTGCAGCTCCAGCTGTTTCTGCGTTTCCTTTTGGCTTTCGATCAATTCGCGCTGCTGCAGATCCTTTTGCCGCAGCTCGCGTTCCTGTTCGCGCAGGGTCGTGATGTCCGTCCCGATACTGACGATCCCGCCGTCCGAGGTGCGCACTTCGGTGATCAGGAACGCGCGGCCATCGGTCAGGCTGAGTTCCATGCTGCCGTTGGCATCACGGTGCACCTGAAGGCGCTGCTGCACCCAGGCCTCGCGGTCCAGGTTATCCGGAATGACGAACTGCGCGTTGACATTAGACCGCAACACGGTTTCGAACGCGACGCCGGGCCGCAGCACCTCGCCCGCCCGATCGATAATTTCCAGGTACTTTTTATTGCAGAGCACGAGGCGGTCGTCGGCGTCCCAAAGCACAAAGACTTCCAGCATGCTCTCGATCGCGTCGAGCAGCCGCTGCTCGGCACGTTTCAACTTGGTGATATCGCTTCGGATACCGACCCGGCCGCCTTCGAGCGTCGCCCGTTCGTCGATCTTGATCCAGCGGCCGTCCGAGAGCTTTTGCTCGACCGTTCCGCGCATCGAGTGATGAAACTCCATACGCTCGGCGATCCAGAGTTCGCAGGCCAGCTTGTCGCCAGGGTCGACCGCGTATTCACCATGCTCGACGCCGTAGCGGATAATGTCCTCGAATTTCTCGCCGGTTTTCATGACGGCCGCCGATTTCGGGTACATCTGCCGGTAGGTCTCGTTGCAGACCAGCAGACGGTCATCCCGGTCGTAGAGCACGAAGCCCTCCGTCATGGCCTGGACGGCTTCGCTCAGGAGGGCTTCCGTCCGCCTGGACTTCTGGGCTTCGGCTTCAGACGCACTATGGTCCCACCCCACGCCACGATAACCCTGAAAGCTGCCATCGGCCGCGTAAATGGCTTGAGCAGACTCGCAGAGGTAACGCGTCACGCCACTCGGTGCGTGGTAAGTAAAGCGGGACGTGCGAAAGGATTCTTGCCTGGCGAGCAGTCGAAAATGTTCGGCGTGGCTTTCGCTGATCTCGATCCCGCTGCTTTTGAGCAGCGCTTCGAGTGTCTCGCCCGTTGCGTGTCCGGCAGGAATCTCGAACAACCGCTGCCAGCCCTCCGAGACGAAGGTCAGTTTGAGATCGCCATCGCAAGCCCATACCCAATCGGAGATGGCGCTGGCAAAGTCCAAAATACCTTCTGCGGAGTCACTGCGCGTCAAAAGTGTCCCGTTCCATCGTGCTGGTGTCGAGGTTCCGGCGGCGGTCCGGCCCATGGCGCCACACATCCGAGCTTATTCTATTCGCAATATAATTCGATGTTTAGCACGATTTTCAATAGGTCGCCTGCGGCGTTTCTCGAGGTTTCCCCCATGATTTTCCGGGCCTATACTTGCTGCGCGGTGGTAAAGGAGTCCTGAATAATGCGGCGTTACAACCTTCGCGCGGCGGTGACGCCCTTCAGAGAGCCGCAAAAGCGACCTTTCCGGCAGCTTTCCAAGTTCCAGGGATGTCGTTGCGTGAGCCTTGTGATGCTCCACATCACAGCAGCCCTCGCGCCTAACCCTGTAACATGTAAAGCTGTCGTAAATGACACGAACTTCAGTTCCACCACACTGGATTGCAAAGATAGAAGCGGTTCACAGTGTTGGAGAGAGGGACCGTTATGGGACGGCTTGAGGGAAAAGTGGCGTTGGTCACGGGCGCGGCATCGGGTCTGGGTGCCGCCGCCGTGGCCATGCTTGTGGAGGAAGGTGCCCGGGTTGTGGCCGGCGATCTGGAGCTCGAGAAGATGCAGATGGCTTTTGAGCCCCAAGGCGACCGGGTCTTGCCGCTGCGTCAGGACGTCACCTCCGAGAGCGACTGGGAAGCGGCCGTCCAGGCGACGCTTCAAGAGTTTGAGCGGCTGGACATTCTGGTGAACTCCGCCGGCATCCTGTTGCTGCAGGATATCGAATCCACCAGCCTGACCGACTGGCGGCGCGTGCATGCGGTCAATCTCGACGGTTGTTTTCTTGGCTGCAAAACGGCCATCGGCGCTATGAAACAGACCGGCGGCGGCTCGATCATCAATCTCTCGTCGGTTTCGGGGCTTGTCGGCGGACATAACCTCGCCGCTTACAACGCCAGTAAGGGCGGAGTTCGCCTTCTGACCAAATCCGTGGCTCTGCATTGCGCCCGCCATGGCTATGGCATCCGCTGCAATTCCATTCATCCGACCTTCATCGAGACCCCGATGCTCGACGCCTTGCTCGAGCGGGTTGAGCATCCCGACGCGGTCCGTGCCTCGCTCACCCGGCAAATACCGCTCGGCCGGCTCGGGCGCACGGAGGACGTCGGCAAGATGATCGTCTATCTTGCTTCCGACGAATCGGCGTTCGTCACCGGAACCGAGATGGTGATTGACGGCGGCGCGACGGCTTAAAGATGAAGACTAGACCGGTATGACCGAAAACGATCCGGAACTGCGCGAAACCCGGGCCGACGAGCGGCTGGACCTCACGCGCCTCGAGCCCTATTTGCGCAGCCATTTGCCCGATGCGGTGGGTGAGATCTCCGTGCTGCAGTTCGGCGGCGGTCACGCCAACCTGACCTATAGGATCGCGATTGGTGCCCGGGAATGGGTTCTGCGCCGGCCGCCGCTGGGTCCGGTCGCCCCCGGCGCGCACGATATGAAGCGCGAGCACCGGGTTCTCTCGCGTCTCTACGAGGCCTTTCCGCTCGCGCCCCGGTCTTTTCTGCTTTGTCAGGATCTCGAGATCCTGGGCGCCGAATTCCAGATCATGGAGCGGCGCCGCGGCATTGCCATTCGAGAGAAGATGCCGCCGCAGTACGACGATATGCCGGAGCTGAGGCAGCGCATCGGCGATATGTTGACAGCTAAGCTGGTGGAGTTCCATCGGGTTGATCCGGCTGCGGTTGGCCTCGATAGCTTGGGAAAACCGGAGGGCTTTCTTCAGCGCCAGTTGGATGGCTGGGCCAAGCGCTGGCAGGCGGCGAAGGACCGGGACCTTGCGACGGTCGACAGGCTGGTCGCCCGGCTGCAGGCGGATTTGCCCAGCAGTCAGGCCGCGTCGCTGGTTCACAACGACTACAAGCTCGACAATATGCTGCTGGACCCTGAAGATCCGGCTGTGCCCACGGCCTTGCTCGATTGGGATATGTGCACACGCGGCGACCCCTTGAGCGATCTGGGGTTACTGCTGAACTACTGGGCCGAACCGGGCGATGACCCCGCCTGTCACAGCGTCTCGGCCATGCCGACCTGGACCGGCGGTTTCCCCAGCCGTGAAGACGCGGTGGAACGCTACGCGCAACTCAGTGGTCTCGATCTCTCCGGCTGGCGCTGGTACCACGCCTTTGGCATTTTCAAGATGGTGGTGGTGATCCAGCAGATCTATATCCGCTACCTCCGGGGCCAGACCGCCGACCCGCGTTTCGCAGCTTTTGGCGATAAGGCCGCCGCCATGGCAGAGCACGGACTGGCGGTTGCACAACGCTGAATCAGAGTTCTTTGCGCTCATCTCTTCGCGCGTTTGCAGCCTTGCGCTATAGGACGATGGTACAAGAACCGGAGCGCTGATTGGCGTTGCGGCGGCTTCCCGAATTTGTGAGCATTTCGGGAACGCGGCGCGCCGTCTTCTCTTGAGAGGGCTTCTCAAACCCGCCGCATCCCGGGTCTCGTGTTCTAACTATTCGGATTGACCCACGCATATCTGTGGGAAGAGCCATGCAAGATACTGTCGTCGAGATCGATCGGACATCCCCCGAAACCACAAAGGCAGACGGTGAGGTCAGCCGAAGGATCAAGGCCCTTTCTCAGCATTTGACAGCCGGACTGATCGGGAGGTCCCCGCTCGTCGAACGGCTTCTCATCGGCCTGCTGACCGGTGGCCACCTGCTGATCGAGGGGGCGCCGGGCCTGGCCAAGACCCGCGCGGTCAAGCTGCTCTCCGAAGGGGTGGACGCGACCTTCGCCCGTATCCAGTGCACACCCGATCTGATGCCGGCCGATCTGACCGGAACACCCGTTTTCCGGCCGGACCGGGGCGAATTCGAATTCGTGCGCGGCCCGGTCTTTCACTCCCTGGTTCTGGTGGACGAGATCAACCGCGCCCCGCCCAAGGTGCAGTCCGCTTTGCTCGAAGCCATGGCCGAACATCAGGTGACCGCAGGGGGCGCAACCTACGCCCTGCCGGATCCCTTCATGGTGGTTGCGACTCAGAACCCGATCGAGCACGAGGGCACTTTCCCGCTGCCCGAAGCGCAGCTCGATCGTTTCCTGCTGCATGTGGTGATCGATCTTCCCGATGCGGAGTCCGAGCGCGAGATACTGGATCTGGTCGAACGCGAGACCCTGTCCGCACCACGGCAGGACGTCGAGCAACTCAGCCTGGATGCTCTGGGCCAGGCGCGCGCCGACGCCATGAACGTCCATCTCGCACCTGCGCTGAAGGACTACATTGTCCGCCTGGTGACCGCGACCCGCGATTTCGAGACCGCACCAGAGATCAGGCGCGCCATCGAGCATCCGGTTTCACCGCGCGGCACGCTCGCGTTGGCAACGGCGGCCAAGGCCCATGCCTATCTGGCGGGCCGTGATTTTGCCACCCCGGAAGACGTCGAGGAACTCGCGACCGACGCGCTTGCCCATCGTATGGTCCTGACCTGGCGCGCCGCCGCCGACGGAGAGACGCCCCGTAAGCTGGTGCGGCAGCTGCTCGAACAGGTCCGGCCGCTGTGAGATGGCCGCTGTGAGATGGCCGCATTGACATGACCAGGCCGCCCGACTCTTCCGCTGCCCTTTTCACCGAGCCGGATCCATTGACCTTGCCGGGCGTCGCCGCCGATACCGACGCGCTTCTGAAGCTGCGGCACCTGGTGCGGCATATCCCGGAGCGGGGGCTGGCGCCGACCGGCATGCCCGGTGGCTTCGTGACCCGGCGGCGCGGACGCGGGCTGGAGACCATTGATATCCGGGTCTTCTCTTACGGGGACGACATACGCCACGTCGATCACAACACTACGGCGCGCACCGGCGTCACCCACGTGCGCACTTTTCATGACGAGCGGGAACGCACCGCTCTGCTGATTGCCGACTTTCGCCCCTCCATGCTTTGGGGCACCCGCCGGGCGCTGCGCTCGGTCGCCGCCGCCGAGGCCCTTGCGCTGGCTGGCTGGCGGGTCAACGAAGCCGGAGGGCGGACCGGATTGATTGCCTTCGGAGCCGAACCACCGGTCTTTGTCACCGCCCGGGGCCGTGAGCGGGGCATGGTCTCTGTGATCGGCGGACTGGCCGCGGCCCATCGCGCCGCGCTTCTAGGATCCGCTGGGGACCAGGGCCATAAGAACCCGAGCTTTGAGGATCAGCCCCTGGCAACGGCGCTTGAGATGGCCGCCGGGCTGGTGCCGGCCGGCGGGGCGGTGTTTCTGGCCACCGCCCTCGACAATCCCGGCGAGGGCTTTGACGGCCTGGCCACGGCGCTCAACCGGCGCGCGGCGCTGACCGTTCTCGTGATTACCGACGCCTTCGAGCGGCGTCCGCCGAGCGGCTCCTATCCCTTCCTCTCCGCCGGCGGGCGGATCCGCTGGACCGCCATCAGAGACAAAAAGAACCAGACCGCGCTCGACAGCAGGATCGCGCATTTAAGAGGGCTCGGCATCAACGCGATCCCCATAGACGCAAGTGCCGGGCCGGAAGTCATGGCCGAAGAACTGGATAAACTGGAGGGCAGAGTCGTCGATGGCGGAGGTTCCAGGCGCAGAGGTTAACCCGGGTCTAAACACCGGGATTGATGCCGAGGTTCATACGGCAGCCGCCACCGAGGTGCTTGTGCAGCTTCGGGACATCCGGCTGCCCGAACTCTCCGAAGCCGCTATTCTGGCGGACTGGGCGGCGGGCGCCATGCTCGGGCTGCTGATGGCCTTTGGGCTTCTGCTGTTGGCGCGCGGTTTACTCCGGCGCATACCGTCTCACCGGAACGCCGCGTTGCAGGCGCTGGCCGCCAGCCGGAGTCTGGAACCCGGGGAACGGTTGCTCGCGCAGGCGCATCTGCTGCAGGCCCTCGCCGCGAAGCTTCAGCCCGCCACCCCGGCCGGAGAGGGCAGGCTGCACTGGTCGGCCATCCTGGAGCAAAAACTGCGCACCGATTTTTTCAGCATCGGCGCCGGTACCGCGCTCTGCAGCGGTCTTTACAGTCCCGACAGCAAGGCCGACCCCGACCGGCTCGAGCAGGAATTGCGCCTGCTGCTGCGGCGGGTGAGGAGCTGAGATGATGTTCAGTCTCGCCAGCCCGCTCGCCCTTCTGCTGCTGCCGCTGCCTTTCCTGGTGGCGCGTTTTATGCCTGCGGCCCAGAGCGGCAGCGGAGCCATGGTGGTGCCCCTGACCATCGCGGGCGGGCTCGTGGGCGCGGGCGGGGCGGCCATCGCCGGAGCGGGACGCAAGCTGCTGCCGGTCCTGCTCTGGCTTGCGCTGGTCTTTGCCATCGCGGGACCGCGCCTTGTGATTCCCAGTCCTGTGCTGCCGTCGTCGGACCGCGATATCGTGTTGGCGCTGGATCTCTCCGGCAGTATGGAGCGGAAGGATTTCGAGCTGGACGGCAAGCCCGCCCGCCGTCTCGATTCCGTCAAGCGGGTGGCGGTGGATTTCGTCCGGGGCCGGGCCGGGGACCGTGTCGGTCTGGTGATCTTTTCCGAGAAGGCCTTTTTCGCCACGCCCATGACCTATGATGTCGAGGCGGTCGCGCGCAGTATCGAAGAGGCCACCATTGGAATTTCCGGACGCTCCACTGCCATCAGCGACGGCCTCGGTCTGGCTCTCAAGCGCCTGGAGGCCTCGTCCTCGGCATCGCGGGTCGTGATCCTGCTCTCCGACGGTGTGAACACCTCCGGCAATGTGGAACCCAAAGACGCCGCAAAGCTGGCCCGTGAGCTGGGCGTCCGGGTTCACACCATCGCCATGGGGATCAGGGAGACCACGGACGAGGGCGGTAATCGCGATGCCGTCGATGCCGAGACCCTGCGCGCGGTTGCGGAATTGAGCGGCGGCACCAGCTTTCGGGTCCGCACCACCGCCGACCTGGAAGCGGTCGGCCAATCGATCGACGCCATGGAAGCGAACGGGAACCTGGCCCCGCCCGCCGAGATCTACCGGGATCTCTGGAGCTATCCGGCGGGCGCGGCCTTTCTGATGGCCTTGATCCTGCTGTTCCTGAGCCGGAGACCGGTATGATCGAAGTGCTCGACGTCATGCTTTTGCGCCCGCAGTGGCTTCTTGCGCTGCCGTTGGTCGCGGCGCTGGGGTTCTTTCTGATGCCCCGCATGACCGCGCTGGCGGGGTGGGAACGGGCCGTCGATCCGGCGCTGATGCAGGCGCTGGAGCGACTTGGCCGCGTCGTTCCGGGTTCCGGCCGCAGGAACTGGTTTCCGGCGGCGACCGCCCTGCTGATCGCCATCGCGCTGATCGGTCCGGCGAAGCAGGTCAGCGAAAGCGGCAGCTTCCGCAATCTCGACGGCGTGATCCTGGTGATGGATCTTTCGCGCTCTGTCGCGGAGGGCGGGCATCTGGAGACAAGCCTGACGGCGGCCCGTCTGGCGGTGGAACAGGCGGGCACCCGCCCAGTCGCGCTGATCGTTTACGGTGGCGATGCCTATCTGGCCTCGGCCTTCACCAGCGATCACCGGGCTCTGGGAACCACAATCGCGGTCCTCGACGGCGCGACCGTGCCCGACATCGGCAGCCGGCCCGCGCGTGGGCTTGAGGCGGCCCGGCGTTCGCTTTCGGATGCGGATATCGTCGTTGGGGATGTCCTGCTGGTTTCCGATGGTGGCGGGATCGACGATGCCGCTTTTCGGGAGGCGGCGGCCATCGCCGCACGGGGCAGCCGGCTCTCCGGACTCTTCGTTCCGGCAAGCGCTGAGGTCGCCCAGATGCCGCCGCCCGACCGGGCGAAATTCGAAGATCTGGTGCGCAGCGGCGGCGGGCTGGTCGCCGACGTCCGCGATCCGCTGGCGGTTTCCGAGGTAATGGCGCAAAGCACCTCGACACAGCTTGCGGCTGGGGATCTCGTGACTCTGGTCTGGCAGGACTATGGCCGTTTCCTGTTGTTGCTCGCGCTGCTGCCCGCACTTGCGCTCTTCCGGAAGGGAGGCTGAGATGCGCCGTTACCTTGTCTTTGCAGCCCTGATCCTTCTGAGTGGAACATGTGCGGTTGCACTCGACGGACTGGCGCCCTTTGGCCGCCTGGCTCTTTCATTCGGTCTTCCAAGGCTCGCCGAGCCGCTTCTTGAGGACCCCCATTGGAAGGGCGTCGCGCTCTTTCGTCAGGGCCGCTACCAGGAGGCCGTTGCAGCGCTGCGGGCAGCGGGTCCGGAAGGCTACTATGTCCGCGGCAACGCTCTGGCCTGGGCCGGACGCTTCAACGAGGCCATCGAGGTTTACGACGCGCAGATTTTCCGCGCGCCGCGCGACCAGGACAGCCACTTTAACCGGAAACTGGTTCTCGATTTTGTCGCGGTCGTGGGCGAGGGGCGGCTTTCGGACGATGGCATGACCAAGGGAGTGGTCTCGGGTGCCGAAGCTGACGAGGCCGAAAAGGTCGACGCCATGACCGAGGCCTGGAACCGCTGGCGCGAGAGCGGCCGCAGGACCTTCGCGGATCAGGCGGTTGTCGCCAGCCGGCAGTGGCTGACCACACTGCCCGACGAACCGGGGCGCTATCTCAAGCTGCGCCTGGCCGCCGAGCACAAGCGGCGTTTCGAGGCACGGATAGGCATGGCGCCGGGACCGGACCCATGGTGAGCCGCTTTTCATATCTTGCTCTTTGGGCCGTTCTTCTTTTTGGCTTGAGCGGAAGCCCCTCCGCGCAAGAGATCACGGATCCCTTCGGCGGTTTCGCGGAGGTGCTGGTCGAGCCTCTGCCCGAAGCGCCCTACGAGCAGGAAATGGTTTTGATCAAGATCCGCGGAATCTACGCCAAGAAACCCGCGCGCCATAGCCTGGTGCAGCCGATCATCTTTGACGCCGGCTGGATGCAGCTCGGCAGTGACAGCTGGACTGACGCCATCCATGAAGGTAAGCCGGTGAATGCTTATGAGCGGGTGATGGCGATCTTTCCGCAAAAGCCCGGAAAAATCGAAATTGGCGCCTTCGAGCACCGCATGACCTTTCACGACCTGGACGGCAGTTGGGTCGAGCGGGTGCTGCGGTCCGATCCCGTAGTAATCGAGGCGCGGGCGAAACCTGCCGCCAAAGGCTGGTGGCTCCCGGCGCGTGGCTTGACGGTGACCGACAGTTGGGACCGTGCGCCGGACCAGCTCGGGCAGGCGGAACTGGCCCACCGGACCGTGACGCTGGAAGCGCTGGGCGTGGAGCCCGGGCGCTTGCCGCCTGCACCGGATATGCGCTCACCCGGCATCATGTCTTTCAGCGACCCCGAGGAACGCAGCCATGAACTGACACCAGAGGGACCGATCTCACGTGTCACCTGGCGCTGGACCGTCCGTTCGATCACCTCGACTCCCGCGATCATCGAGAAGGTTCAGATTCCCTGGTTTGACACCACGACGCGGGAGCTGCGGGAGGCCGTGCTCGCGGAGCAACGTGTCGGTCTTGCCGGATCCGAAGCCGTGATTGAGCGGCCCGAAACGCTGATCACCCGCAGTGCCGCTTTTGCCCTTCCTGTTGGTCTTGTGCTCGGGGCGCTCGTGGCCGCCTTCCTCCTGATTCCAGGTCTGCGGATTCGAAACCGGAAAGAGTTGAGTGGACTTTTGCGCCGTTTCTCGCCGGACCCCCTGGCGGCGGACCTGCACCGGGCGGCCCGCCGGGGCGATGCCGCTGCGGTTCGCTTCGCTGCCCGGCGTTTGCTGCGGCGTGAGGGGCAGGCGGCAACACGCGATTCTCCTGTCGAGGCCGAGTTGGGCCGTCTCGACCGTGCTCTTTTTGCCCAAGATCCCGGGGAGACGCAGGTCGATTTGCGGGCTTTTGTACGCAGCCTTTTGCGGACCCGTCGGCGGCAGGTGCCGCTCTTCGGCTGGCGCGATTGATCCGGCCTGTTATAAAGGACGCTTGAGCTTCTTTTTTTCAGGATTCCCCGATGGCTTTAAAGAGAATGGCGGTCGAGTTCGGTCTGGGCACGGACCTGCGCGGCGAGGACTATACCAAGGCGGCGGTGCGCGCCCTGCGCGATGCGCTCTGGCACAACTCCCTGAACATCGCCGATGCGCTGGGCTTTCCGCGCGAAGCCATGATCGTTGAGGTCATGATCGGTGTGGCCAAACCGGACCAGGTGAACAAGGACGAGGTGGCCGCCGTCCTGCCTTACGGCTCCGCAACGGTGAAGGTCGAAGAAGGCGGTCTGGATGTCGCCAAGGCCGACGGTTCCGGCCGCACGGTCATGGCCAACGCCGCGGCCATCGTTTACTTCGATATCGCTGAGGGGGCCTCATCATGAGCATGAAACGTCTGATCCTGGAAATGGGCACCGGCAACGACCTTTACGGCGAAGATTACACCAAGGCCGCCGTGCGCGCGGTGCAGGATGCTTTGCATCACTCCTCCCTGACCCTCTTCCGGTCGCTGAAGCTGCAGCATGACGACATGCAGGTGACCGTGAATATCGGCGTGCAGAAGCCTGAGCAGGTCGATGCCGAGCAGATCAAAAAGCAGATCCCCTTCGGGACGGTGACGGTGCGGGCGGTCAAGGGCGGCCTCAATGTGCCCGATCCCGAAAACGATATCCTCTCCGTGGTCGCCACGGCCGGGATCGAAGCACACCTCGAGATCCCCGAGGGTAAATTCCAACTAGAGCACGATCGTTCTTGACGGCTTTCGTCAAGGACGTGAATCGTCCTCTAATTTTCGAATCAGAGAGCGAGTCCTAAAGAAATGCAGAAACGCGAACTGGGCCGGGGCGGCCCCATGGTCAGTGCTATTGGTCTGGGCTGCTGGAGCTTCGCCGGGGCTTACGGCGCGACCGATACGGTAGAATCCCATGCGACCCTCGCGAAGGCGCTTGATCTGGGCATCGATTTCCTCGACACCGCCAACGTCTACGGCAACGGCGTTTCCGAGCAGGCCATCGGCTCCTTCATCAGGAATCATCCCGGCCGTTTCCGGATCGCCACCAAAGGCGGCATCAAGCGCGATCCCGAGACCAAGGTGCGCAGCTTCGACAATTCGCCCGAGCACCTGCGCATGATGCTGGAGCGCTCGCTGGGTTACCTTGGTGTGGATTACGTCGACCTCTACTATATCCATCGCCGGGAAGCGGAACGCCCCATCGAGGAGGTCGTGGAAACCCTGGTGAAGTTCAAGGAAGAGGGCAAGATCGGCGGCATCGGCTTTTCCGAAATCTCGCCTTCCTCCTTGCGGCGCGCCCACGCGGTGCATCCGGTGACCGCCGTTCAGAACGAGTATTCCCTCTGGTCGCGCATGCCCGACATGGGCCTGATCCAGGCCTGCAGGGAACTGGGCGTCGCCTTCGTCCCCTTCTCGCCGCTGGGCCGGGGCGTCTTCGCGCAGAAATCGCCCGATCCGAAGCGCTTTGCAAAAGGCGATTTCCGCGAGCACAACCCGCGCTTCCTGGAACCGAACTACAGCTACAGCCTGAAGTACATCGAGGAATTCAAGCGCTACGCCGCCGAGCGGGGCGTGACCTCCATTGCCCTGGCGCTGGCCTGGACCCTGCATCGCGGCGAGCACCTGATCCCGATCCCCGGCACCCGGTCTCCGTCACATCTGGAAGACCTGGCTTCTGCGGCTTCCATCACTCTGAGTGCCGAAGACCTCGCCGAGATCGAACGCATCCTGCCGGTCGGCTTCGCCCACGGCGACCGCTACTCCGACGCCCAGATCGTTGGGGCGGAGCGGTATTGCTGAGGCTGGCCGGCTCGGACCGGTCGACGAGCGGTGCGACCGGGGAGAGAGGCTCTTCTGTATGTTCGTGATCACTGCATAGGTGAATCCGGGCTTTGAGGCTATTGTGGCGCAGCAGTCAATCTGATCTGATCAACAGGGAGGACGTGCGCAATGACGGACGCCGAAAAGCTCGAATTCGAAATCATGGAAAAGACGAAGCAACTGGCTGCCTTACGCCAGGCCGAACCGGATAGCCCCGTTGACGACTACAGCTTCGGAACGGCAGAGGGAGAGATCGGCCTGGCGGGTCTTTTCGGCAACCGCTCGCGTTTATTGGTCATCCACAACATGGGGCAGGGCTGCCGCTATTGCACACTCTGGGCCGATGGCATCAACGGCGTGCTGGAGCATCTGGAAGACGCGATGGCGGTTGTTCTGGTCTCAAAAGACCCGCCCGAGGTTCAGCGGCGCATGGCGCTCGACCGTGGCTGGCGTTTTCGCATGGCCTCCCATGGCGGCGGCCGCTACATGAGCGATCATTGCGGCATGGGCGATCATGCCAACATGCCGGGCGCCTGTATCTACGAGCGAAAGGACGGCAAGGTCATACGGCGCGGCCGCACGTTCTTCGGTCCCGGCGATCTTTACTCCCCGGTCTGGCACTTCCTCGGACTCGCGGGCTTGGGGGAAGCGGACTGGACGCCGCAGTTTCACTATTGGCGCCGGCCCAAGAGCCTGGACGACGGCGGCGTGAACCTGCCTGATTAAGCGGGTTCGGGGCTGGTTTGCTCCGGCGGCACCTTTGGGGCCTGTTCTCGCGGAGCGCTTTTTGGCTGCGCGGGTGCGGCCTGCTTAGGCGCGGCCTGCTCGGGCGCAGCCTGTTCGTGCCGTGCGCGCTCCCGTGCCGCCTGGTCCAGGATCATGATCTTCTGCCAGATCTTGCGGCTGAGATTGGTCGAGAGCGTCTCCAGCTCTGTGACCGTCTCGATCACCACCGCGTCCTGAATGCTCTGGGTATAGAGCGCGGCGATCTTACCCGAGATGGAGAGCATCTCCGAGCAGTAGTCGAGATAGCGCTGGATCTCGATCCGTCCCATGCTGCGCTTGGGTGAGCTTGCGGTGGGCTCGATGGCGTCGAGCAGAACGCCGGGGTCTTTGGTCAACTGATGCATGTCGATCACATGGATCATCGAGCGCAGGGAATGCAGCGACGTGAGGGCCTGCTTCCTTTTCCAGCGCCCTTCCAGGTTGACGATGAAAGCGATGCCCAGGGCCATCAGGATCGCGATGTTGGCGGCGGGTTCGATGATCTGCACCAGGGTCGCAACCTCGGGCAGGGGAGAGCTGAAATGCACCTCCTTGAAGACCAGGGCAAAGAGCAGAACGCCGGCAGTGAGGATCCCGATCGTCGTCAGCCGCAGCCGCCAGTTTGGCCGCTCAAGCAGAAGGGCGTCGCCGCGCATCTGGCGGGCCACCTGGGAAAAATCCTTCGCGACCTTGACCAGACCGGCCTCGGGAAAGCGTTCGGCCACCCGCAGTGCTAGGGTGTCGGCCGTCGCGATAATCTTGTCCGCGTCGAGCGTCATCTGCATCGTTCTTGTCCCTAGAGCGCGTCATGTTTTAACGGAAACACTCAGTGTTTTCGCTAAAACATGTGAACCCGCTCTACATCATATAATAAGAGCAGATTCACCGGTACGACGGATCGCCCAAGGCGATTCCATCTAAACCGGATCTGCTCTAGCGTCTCGAGGCTTGAGGCCTTTTTCCTTCAAACAAACCTGTTGGTCCAGTTTCTTCGCATTTTATCGCAAAATCGTTAAGGCCTTTTTGTCATCCGTTCGCTGGGATCTGCCGCTGCAGGACTTCATGGCGCGCGCATCGCGACAGTTGGCTTTTTCCAAGCCAGTTTTTGCACGGCGTCATCGAGCGGTGTACCCGCGATGGAGTTGGTGTAGTTGCTCATGAGTTTCACCGCCAGACCGAGCACGACTTCCAATGCCTGGGTCTCGCTGTACCCCGCGTCGAAGAAGGCCTGCCGCTCGGCTTGTGAGACTTTGCCGCGATTGGCGATGAGACTGCGGGTAAAGCCGCGCAGGGCCTCGAGCCTGGCATCGGGGAGCGCCGCGCCGGACCGCAGGGCCTCAAGAACCTCTTCCGGCATCTTCGCCTTGCGGGCCAGCAGGCTGTGCCAGGGAACGCAGTAGGTGCATTCGTTCTCGTAGTTTGCAGTCAGATAAACGACCTGACGTTCGACCGGCGTCAGACTGGTTTCATCGAAAAGATCCCAGGTCTGACTATAGCCTTGCAACAGGGCGGGTGCCGACGCCATGACCCGCTCGAGGTTTGGAATCATCCCGAAGTTTTTTCGGGTGGCTTCCAGGGCAGGCCGGGCGGCATGGGGTGCCGTTGTTTCATCGTGAAGCGGGAAGCGCACGGGTTTTTCCTTTCATGATTTCTTGTTCATAAATTGGCTGCAGAATTTTAAAGTGCCTTTTCGTGCGGCTTAACGGGGTCGCTGAAAGAGCAAATCGAAGACGGCGTTGAGGCTGTGCTCGGCCGACTTCACGGCGCCCCCGCTGCGCGCATGGAGCAGCGCGCCGTCACCGGCGGCGACCAGCATCTCGCTGACCCCAATGACGTCGAGACCCGTGGCAAGGTCTCCTTGTTCGCGCGCCGTGTGCAGCGCCCGTGCAAAGGCTGCCACGAGCTTTTTGCGTGCCTGTTCGATGATCTGCGCCGCCGCCGGATCCCGTGGGCCGAGTTCGCCCGCCGTCATGACCATCAGACAGCCGCGCCGCCTTTTGCGCCGCGCATCCTTGAGCCAGTCATCCAGCACACGCCGAATTCCGGCCTTTGCGACGGGGCTTGATTCGAGGCCCTTACAGACCGCCTCCACCCGCGTCTCTGCATAGCGTTTAAGAGCCGCGTGAAAGAGCGCCTGCTTGTCTCCGAAGGCATAGACAAGGCTCTGCCGCCGCTGCCCCGTTGCTTGCTCCAGGGCATCATAGGTTGCCGCGTCGAAGCCTGCGTGCCAGAAGAGCTGCATGGCCGCGTCCAGGGCGCGGTCCTGGTCGAAGCTCCGTGGCCGGCCTCTGATGGATGGGTTGTTCTTCATAGTAGATTAAATGAATACGAATTCATAAAATTCAAGAGCGTTTTTCGTAACCGAGGGAGCGGAGCGTTCGTCAGATAAGCTGCGCATACGTCGACGTCGCTTCGTCTATCTATCTTGAATTTCGGAAAACCGGCCCGAGTTTAGGGGGGCGAAGCGGGGATTTGCATCGCTCCTCACGCGCTCGTGACCGAAGTTTTCTTGAATCAGCGGGCGATCAGGGTGTTCTCTATCCGAACTGGATTGGAAAGTGCTTTCGATGAAAAAATTTCTGACCGCAACGGTTTTCAGCCTGTTTCTGGCCCCGGCCGCCGTTCTGGCCCCGTCACCCCTTCTGGCCGCCGAGGAGACTGCTATTCTGGCCGGCGGATGTTTCTGGTGCATCGAGAGCGACTTCGAGAAGGTGCCTGGCGTCAAGGACGTCGTCTCCGGCTATACCGGCGGCCAGTCGGACAATCCGACCTACAAAACCCACACCTCGGGCGGCCATCGTGAAGTCGTCCGGATCACCTACGACCCCGAAGTGATCAGCTATCCCAAAATTCTGGAGATCTTCTGGCGCACGATCGATCCCGTCGATGCCGGCGGGCAGTTCTGCGACCGGGGCCACAGCTATACCACGGCAGTCTACGCGACCAGCCTGGAACAGATGCAGCAGGCCAAGGCTTCGAAGGCGGAGATCGACGCGGCCAAGCTCCTGCCGCAGAAGATCGTCACACCGGTTCTTCCGGCCCAGGAGTTTTTCCTCGCCGAGGACTATCACCAGGACTATCACAGCAAAAACCCGGTCCGTTACCAGTTCTACCGCTACCGCTGCGGCCGCAACCAGCGCGTCGAGGAACTCTGGAAAGATCAGGCTTACCAGGGCGTGCCGAAGGCGGACTCCTGAAAACAATTGGTTTCGCTGACTTTCTCACCAAGGCGATGAGGCGAGGGGCGGGACTGCTTCAGCGAGAGACGCCCTGGGGGTTTTGGGTGTCCTCCAACTGCCGCCCCAGCCAGACCGTGCTGCTGTCCTCCGCCGGGGGCTCCGACGCCAGGGGTTCGAAGCCACGGCTTTGCCAGAAACCGTAGGCCCGCGCGTTTTGCCTGTTGGAGCCCACGTGAAGGCCGGTCGCCCCATGATTCCGCGCGGCGGTGATCCAGAGCTCGAGCAGTGCCGGCCCGACACCCCGACCCTGGGCCCTTGGCAGCAGGTTCATATGAACGTGAGAGGGGTAGTGCGCCACCACATCCTCGGGTGTTTCCCGCGGGTGGTGAATCATGTGGCAGCGGCGCTGGTCTGCGCTCCATTCGGAAGGGGGCGTGGCGCTGGGATCCGGATAGATTGCCCGCAGGCCCGGCCACCAAACGCGTTTGAGCTGTTCTTCGAACGCGCGGGTATCGACGGCGCCGACGATATAGCCGGCGACCCCCTCGCTGTCGGTTGCCACGAAACAGAGTTCCGGACAAAACCTGGCATAGGGCGCGGCATAGATCTGCCCCACGATCCGCCCGTCTTTATGCAGGGCGGACGCATCTTCGCCGCCTGCGCCCGTCGCCAGCGCGATGGCATAAAGGTCGTCCAGGTCCCGGTCTTTGTAGAGTCGCAGCTTGATCATGAGAGGCGGATTTCCGGTAGGGCCGATTCAATTCAAAGTAAGTGCTACGAAAACATCCAGAGGTTAATAAAAGGGATGCGGCAAGTGAAATTTTGATGGCCCTTTTATACCCGGCGAAAGCCGGATCAGCGGGCTCCATTTCCGTAGCTGCGGGTAACATCTCTGTCTCTTGCTATCCAAATTTGGAATTCAGTATACAAAGTTCTAAACACAACATTTTGTTTAACCCAGATCAACACCGGCTTCTCGCATCGACGCACTGCACCAACCAGGAGCTTGACATCTCTCTGTAAAATCTAAAATATAGCGAGATGGCTATACAATATCGCAATCCACTGGATCACACCTTTCATGCCCTGGGCGATGAAACCCGGCGCCGGATTCTCTCGATGCTCGCGACCGGCGGTCCCTGCTCGGCGAATGAGATCAACGCGCCCTTCGACGCGGCCCAACCGACCATTTCCAAACACCTCAAGGTTCTGGAGAAGGCCGGACTGGTCCGGCGCGAAGTGCAGGGCCGGGTGCACCGCTTCCATCTGGAACCGGCGCCCATGAAGCAGGCCGAGGACTGGATCGCCCGGCACGAGGCCTTCTGGCAGGGCACGCTGCAGCGCTTGGAAGGTTATCTGGAAGTTGCGGAAACAGCCCAGGAACATTCTGCCAAAACCCTGGCACAAGAACCGGAGCAAGATAAGTGACAAACTCAACCCACTCCATCACCGTCCGCCGTTTGATCCCGGCGCCGCCCGCGCGGGTCTTCGCGGCCTTCAACTCGGCGGAAGCGCTGGGCAAGTGGTTCACGCCGGACCCCGATATTTCCATCGAAGTTCTGGCCTTCGACTTCGTGCCGGAGGGGGCCCTCCGCTTCTGTTTCATCATGCCCGGCGAAGAGCGCAAGGGCGTGGGTGGCCGCTACGAGCGCATTGCGGCGCCCGATGAGATTGTCTTTTCCTGGATCTGGGAAGCGCCGGACCCTCATGCCGCGATTCCCACCCGGGTCACCATTCAGTTTCTCGAACGGGAGGGGGCGACCGAGGTCGTGCTGACCCACGCGCAACTGCCCTCCGAAGAGATCGGCGCGCGCCACGGCGCGGGCTGGCAGGGTATGCTCGAGCGGCTGGCGGGCGGCTTCACGGATCCGCAGTTCCTTGCGTCCCTTCGCACGAAGGCGGCCGCACATGCTTGAGGTCGGGGCCTTGCCGGTCACCTCGCTCCTGACGGCGGCGCTGATCGTCCAGCTGGTGATCCTGAGCTTGCTGGTCACGGCACGCCGGGCGGTCCTGGGCGGCATTCAGTTCGGCGATGCGGAGGATGTCGAACTGCGGCACCGGATCCGCGCCCATGGCAACTTCATCGAGATCGTGCCCATCGTCATCATCGCGCTTGGGGTCATGGAGCTGGCGGGCGCGCCGCGCGATCTTCTGTGGCTTCTGGCCGGCGGCTTCTTCGCCGGGCGCCTGCTTCATGCCATCCGCATGTTTGCCCGCTCTCTCTGGCCGGGCCTGATCGCGATCGTGACCCAGCACCTCATTTGTCTTTATGCCGGGTACTGGATCTTCAGGCACTTCCTGTTCTGACGTTAGAACTTTAAAAGCGATCGCCCGCGGCGCTCAGAATTCCTCTTCCGGCAGATTGATCAGGCTGCCCGGATCGGTCAGGGCGTTGCGGATGTACTCGGGAATCGGAATGGCTTTCAGGCCGCCGTCCTCCTGGATCTGCGCGTGAATCCGCACCGCGCGGCCCTCGGTGATGACCGCGCCGTCGCTGGACTGCACCGCCTTGCAGTCCCAATGCAGGGTCGAGGTCCCCATCTTGGCCAGCCGGATCATGGTGCGGACCTTATCGCCGTAGGCTGCAGGGCCCACGAAGCGGAAATGCACGTCGCCCATGACAAAGGCGGTGCGGTCCTCCTTGATCAGCTTGTTGGTCGGAAAGCCCAGGGCGCGCAGCAGCTCATGTTCGGTCTCGTTGAACCAGGTGAACATCATGGGATAGTAGACCAGCCCGAAGGGGTCCGACTCGCCCCAGGCCACCGTCAGCTCCCGTGAATACATAATCATAGCGCGCGCTCCCCGTTTCTTTGCATCGTGTGTGTAGGGTCGTCATTCGAACGCGTTTGTCCAGCCGAATGTTGATTGGGCAGGGTTGGAAGAGCTGTTATTTCTGAACCTGCTATCGAGCGAAGACTTTCCCTGTTAGCCTCTGCTCACTGGGGCTTTGGGGGAGAGATCTATGACCGCCTATGTGATTTTTGATGTCGATATCCATGACGCTGTGCGCTACACGGAATTCATGACCAAGGTGAAGCCGGCCCTGGCGGAAGCAGGGGCCCGCTATCTCGCGCGCGGTGGGGAGCATAAAGTCTACGAAGGCGATTGGGAGCCGCGCCGGATCGTCCTGCTGGAATTTCCCTCGGTAGAAGCCTGGGAGGGTTTTTACAACGGCCCGGTCTATCAGGGCCTGAAGTCTATCCGGGACGCCTGTAGCAGCGCGCGACTGGTGGGGGTCGAGGGACTGGAGTAGCTTCTTCAAGAGACCATGAATGGCACGCGTGGGCGTTTGGCTTGCCAATGGAGAATAGAATTTTTGAGCGTATTTGAATGATCCCGAAAATTGAATTCGAGCTGTCGGATAACTCCGGACGCGACCAGATGCGGGGTGTGTTTCTCGATGCCTGGCAGGATGAGCGCGACCGGGAAATATATTTTCATGTCGCGATTAAACTCAGCGGACGCTTTTTCGGAAGAACGCCAAAGTCTTCAGGCGAACTGGTGGATGAGTATCATTTTGCGTTGCCTCAAATGGTTTGGCGATATCAGAGTGTTACAGAGCTCGTATCCGATCTTGAAGCCTGGGAGGAAGAGCCCAGGGAAGTTAACAGAAATTTGTCTGGAGCCGACGATCCCCTGTTTGAAATCTGGATCGGTAAATCGGATGAATTGATCTCATCGCTGCAGAAGTCTGCATGCGTGCTGCGCTTCAGTGGAGCGTCCGTTAAAGGCTTAAACATTGGCTTTGTGACGGATCAAAGCTGTTTACGCATTTTCAGAGAGACCTTGGGTGAGGCCGTCATCGCATTTGAAGAAACCCTTGAGCCTTCCGCGCCCCGGGGGACGCCAAAGGCGAGATAACAGTCTCAAGCAGGACTGCTGACCGGACGCCGTCTCTGCTTCGAGGTCTTCCCGATCCCCGGATTGAAGGAATTGGTTGGGTCCAGTTCCTCATAGAAGGCCGCCAGTTCCGGCTTGGCTTCGTAGAGATGCCCGACATTATGCTCCGCCGGGTATTCCGCGCCGCGGTCGTCCAATAGCGCGAGCATCTTCTGCTTGATCAGCTTCGGGTCGGCGCCCTTGCGCACCACGTAGTCCTGGTGAAAGACGTGGCAGAAGAAGTGCCCGTAGTAGAGCTTTGCGACCAGGTCCTTCTCGATATCTTCGGGCAGGCTTTCCAGCCAGTCCTTGTCGTTGCGCCGCAGGGCGATGTCGAGCGCCAGGATGTCCTCGACCTCCTCGCTGTGGATGGCCTGATAGCGCACGGCGGCGCCCGCGGCGGCAAAACGGTGCAGCATGGCTTTCTTGCCCTCCGCCGCATCGCAGAGGAACCAGTTCTCTCGGCCCATCACCTGGTTCAGCAGGTCTTCGGTCTGCGGCGCGATGGCGGGGCCGACCTTCAGGATCAGGTGGTGCTCGAAATCCTCCCGGTACTTCAGCATGCGTTTGGGCAGGGCCTCGGGCAGCAGGCCGGCGAAGAACTGCATGCTGCGGTCAACCAGGTTTTCCGGCAGGAAAGCGATCTTGTTCAGCACCGCGTCCAGACGTCCCTTGGTCGTGAAAAAGAAGGGCAGGAAGGTGGTGCCGAGCCAGTGGATCATCAGCAGCGTGTCCTTACCATAGACCCGGGCGATGTCGAAGATCTCCCGGTGCAGGTATTCGCCGCTGACCGGCAGCTCGGGCAACTCCGAGAGCATGCGCCGGCGCAGGCTGGTCAGCGCGGCGGGATCGTTGGTGCCGATGTAATAGACCCTCTCGCCGGTCGCCGCCGGAAAAGTATCCAGGCGCACGGCGAAGACGGCGAGCTTCCCGGCGCAGCCCGAGGCTTCGCGCAGGCGCGTGGGATCGGCGTTGAAGCGCGCCGGGCTCGGCACATCGACCTCGCGGACCTTTTGCGCGTAGTCCTGGTCCGAGGCCTTGCCCGCGTTGTCGTCGATATCACGCTCCTCGAACCGGCCGTTCTCCAATCTGTCCAGAATCTCTTCGGGCGTGTCACCCAGATCGATGCCCAGGTGATTGACCAGCTCCAGGCGGCCGTCGGCGTGAAGCTGCGCATAGAGGGCCAGTTCGGTGTAGGCCGGGCCGCGCTGGACTAGAGAGCCGCCGGAGTTGTTGCAGACTCCGCCCACCACCGAGGCGCCGATGCAGGAGGAGCCGATCACCGAGTGCGGCTGGCGTCCGAAGGGCTTGAGCAGCTTCTCCAGTTTGTAGAGCGTGCCGCCTGGGTGACTGACGATCTGCCCACCCTCGCGGATGATGTGGATCTTATCCAGCCGCAGGGTGTTGATGATCACAACCTTGCGGTCGTAGCTGCCGTTCGGGGTCGAACCCTCGGTCAGGCCGGTGTTGGCCGCCTGCATGATCACGATCCGGTCGGCGGCGACGCAGGCTTTCAGAACCCGCCAGAGCTCGGGCAGGCTGCTCGGGAAGACCACCGCCTCGGCCTCGCCGCTGCCGGAGCGGAAACCCTTGCGGTAACGCTCGGACTTCTTCGGGTCGCTATAGACGTCGCCGGCACCGACGATGGCGGCAAGTTCGTCGAGAAAAGTCGTGCCCATGGCAAGCTCCTCCGTTAGCGGCATCCTCAGTTAAAGGCAACCGACGGCAGCCAGGTGGCAAGCTCCGGGAAGCCGAAGACCAGGGCCAGGCCGGTCAACTGTAGCAGAACGAAGGGGATCACGCCCTTGTAGATATCGCTCAGCTTGACCTCCGGCGGACAGACACCCTTGAGGTAAAAGAGCGCGAAGCCGACCGGCGGGGTCAGAAACGAGGTCTGCAGGGTGACCGCCACCAGGATCACGAACCAGACCAGCGCGGGCTCATCGATCGCGTCGAAACCGGGGATGTCCAGGCCCAGGGCATTCACGATCGGGCGCATGAGCGGCAGGACGATCAGGGTGATCTCGATCCAGTCCAGAACGAAGCCCAGCAGGAAGACGATCAGGAGGATAAAGATCACGGTGCCTTGCGGACCCAGGCCGGTGGAGTGGATCATGCTTTCGATCAGCTCGTCCCCGCCCAGCTCGCGCAGGACATAGGAGAAGACCGTGGCCCCGATGAAGATCGCGAAGATGTAGGCCGTGGTGTTGAAGGTGGAGATGCAGACGTTGGCCAGCTTCTTCAGGTTCAGCTTCCGATAGGCCACCGCGAGGATCGTGGCGCCGATGGCGCCGACGCCGGAGGCTTCGGTCGGGGTGGTGATGCCCGCGAAGATCGAACCCAGCACCGCCAGGATCAGCAGCACCGGCGGCAGTACCGCGATCAGGACCTCTTTCACCGCCTGCCAGTCCGGCGCCTTCGCATCTTTGGGCACGGGGGCCGAAGAGGGGCTGACTATTCCGACGATCAGGATGTAAATCAGATAGAGACCGCCGATCACCAGTCCGGGGAAGAGGGCGGCCATGAAGAGGTCGCCGACCGAGAGCGCCATCTGATCCGCCATGATCACCAGCATGATCGAGGGCGGGATCAGAATGCCCAGCGTGCCCGAGGCAGCGATGGTGCCGGTGGCCAGCGGCTTGGAGTAACCCTGATTGACCATGGCGGGCAGAGACAGCACACCCAGCAGAACGACCGATGCGCCGATGATGCCCGTGGAGGCCGCCAGAATAATCCCGATGGCCGTGACCGTGATGGCGAGGCCGCCGCGCACGGTTCCGAAGAGCCGCTGCATGGAGGTCATCAGGCGCTCGGCCACGCCGCTTTCGTCCAGCATCAGACCCATGAAAATAAACATCGGCAGGGCGACCAGAACCGCGTTCGACATGGTCGCGTAGACCCGGTTCACGGACGCGCCCAGGGTCAGGTAATCCAGCCCGGTCAGGGTTTCCTCCAGCCCGGTCCATAGCATCAGGCCATTGTCGAAGAGGTAGGCGACTCCGCAGTAGAGCACGCCGACACCGGCCAGCACCCAGGCCACCGGGAAGCCGGTGAAGAGCAGGCCGATGAAGGTCATGAACATGGCGACGACGAGTTTTTCTTCCGTCGTTTCCACCAATGTGCCCAGCACGAAGGCGACGGCGGCGAAGCTCGCCAGGATAAAGAAGATCCGCGCCCAGCCCGCGCCGATCTGATCGCGTCCGGAGTTCAAGAGGGCGTGTCCGCTGTGGATCAGGCGGGCCAGTGCGGCGAGTGCGAGCAGAACGAAACTGATCGGTATGACCGCCTTGAAGGCCCAGCGGGCAGGCAGGCCGGTCGGACTGTCCGAGCGCTCGTTGACCCGAAAGGATTCGTAGAAATAGTCGTACCCCTGATCGATCATCAGGTAGATGAAGGGCGCGAGCAGCAGGACGATGCCGAGAATTTCGATCGTGCGCTTGACGTTGTCGCGCAGGCTCATATGCACGATGTCGACCCGCACATGGCTGTCTTTCACCATGGCGTAGCTCAGGCCGATCATGGTGCCCAGGCCGTAGAAGTGCCACTGGATCTCGTCCAGCTTGGGGTAGTTTTCGTTGAAGAGGTAGCGCAGGGAGACCTGGGCGATAATCGCGACGATCAGCGCGACATTGGCCCACATGACCACATGGCCGATGGAGGTGACGATGCGGTCCAGCATGACGGCAAAGGCCTGCCGGTCGGGCTCCTCATGCTCCAGGATCTGCTCATAGAGCTCGATTGGATCGGTCTGGTTTTCTTCGCTTCTGCTGGTCATGACAGGCGCCTCTTCCCATGAGAGGCCGACGCAGGTTTCTCACCGATGCGGTGAACAGCCCTCAGACTCTCTTTGAAATGCGGTGGACGCCTTGGGGCGTCTTTTTATCTGGGAGGTCCATCGTTGTCCGATGGTTTTGGGGTCGCTGGTTCCGCGACCGGTCGTTGAGCGAAGCAGGCGGTCCCCAAGGATCCCGGGCGGCCGCCTGCAGTCTTCGCCTTTTACTTGCTGCGCGGCAGGAAGGCGTTGGTCTTCCAGAGCGCATAACCCTCGCGGAAGCCGTTCATGTCGTCGAGCACCTTCTTGAAGAACTTGTCGTTGCCGGCTTCTTCGGCAGCAACTTCTTCCCAGGTCGTGCGATAGAGGTTCAGCATCTCGTCGGACCACTGCTTCATCTGCACGCCGTGTTTTTCGACGTTCTCGATCAATGCGGCATGCTGGATGGCCTCGCCCTCGGCGAAGCTGTCGGCCATGGAAGCCTTGCAGGCATTCTCCATGATGGCCTTGTGCTGGTCGGACATGCCGTTCCAGACGTCCTTGTTGATCAGTACTTCGAAGACCGTGGCCTGCTGATGCCAGCCGGGGAAGTAATTATACTTTACCAGCTTGTGGAAGCCGAGGCGGGCATCGATCGCGGGCATGGAAAACTCGGTGGCGTCGATCGCACCCTTTTCCAGGGCCGGGAAGATTTCGCCGCCGGGCAGCAGGGAAGTGGCCACGCCGAGCTTCTGCATGACTTTGCCGCCCAGGCCGAAGAAGCGCATCTTAAGGCCGTTCAGATCTTCAGCGGAATTGATTTCCTTCGAGAACCAGCCCGAGGTTTCCGGTGCGATGATGGCGCAGGGCAGAACCTTCACATTATAGCCCGCCTGGTCGTACATCTCCTGATAAAGCGTCAGGCCGTTGCCGTAATACATCCAGGCCATGTATTCACCGGCCTCAGGTCCGAAGGGCACCGCCGAGAAGAGCGGCGAAGCGGGGATTTTACCGGCCCAGTAACCTGCCGTGGCATAGCCGGAGTTGATCTTGCCGGAAGAAACGGATTCCAGAATCTCGAAGGGCGGGACCAGCTTGTGCGGCTCATAGACCTTCATGCGCAGCGTGCCGCCAGACATCAGGTTCAGCTGTTCGGCAACCCGTGGAATGGGTGAGCCCAGACCGGGCAAAGAGGTCGAGAAGGCGATCGGGGTTTTCAGCAGCAGTTTGTCTGCGGCCATGGCGCCGGATGGCGCGCCGGTTGTGCCTGCGGCAGTGAGCGCGGCGGCAGCCGCGAGTCCAATGAGAGCGTGTTTCATAGTTTCCTCCGCTGTGAGTCAGGTTGATCTCGGAATTGCTTTGATCCCGGGCGGCAGTGCCAGCGGCCGGATCCGTCAATTTCTTTTATTCTTGAGGGTGGTAAATATTCTTTACCACTCAGAGAGTCAAATAATTTGTTTACCTCTGGCTGCTAAAGGCGGGTGGAATGGGTCGGAAAAAGCCTTAAATCCGCAAGGAAATTTCCAGTCTCCGGGCCGTTGCAGGCTGTCTGTTAACTTCTGTGAATCAAGGGCTTGGCGTCGTGACGTCAGATTTGTCATGACGCCGGGTTTACAAAAATCTATAGTGGACAAAATAAATTACCTCTCATGGCATGGCGTGAGAGGTGGGGTGAGGTGAAATGCAGGACGCGGCGAAGTTTTTGTTCGAGCCCATCGATCATGGATCGGTCGCCGACGCGGTGGTCGAGCAGATCGAGACCCTGATTGTCGCGGGTGTCCTCAAGGAGGGCAGCAAGCTGCCGTCAGAGCGGGAGATGGCCGAACTCTTCGATGTCTCCCGGCCCAAACTGCGTGAAGCACTCAAGCGCCTGGAGGATCAGAATTTGATTGAGGTGCGCCACGGCGAAGGTTCGGTGATTGCGCCCCTGATCGGCAAGGCGCTCAGCCCGGCGCTCATCGATCTCTACGCCCGGCACCCGGTCGCCTTTTTCGACTATCTGGAATACCGCCGCGAACAGGAGTCTTTCGCCGCGCGTCTGGCCGCGGAGCGTGCGACCAAGGCCGACAAGGAAATCCTGACCCGCATCATGGCCGACATGGTTGCGGCGCATGAGGCGGATGACAGCGAGGCTGCCCAGCGCGCCGACATCGGCCTCCATGTGGCTATCGCCGACGCCAGCCACAATTCAACGCTCATCCATATGATGGCCTCGGTCTACGACCTGACCAAACGCGGGGTCTTTTACAATCGGGATTTCCTGCGCGCCGTCGACGACACCGGCGAGATGCTGCTGGAACAGCACCTGGCCATCGGCAAGGCGATTGTCGGGGGTGATCCCGAAGCCGCCGCCGCCGCCGCCCGCGCCCACCTGGATTTCGTCGAGCAGTCTTTCCGCGTCGGCCAGGAAAAAATCAAACGCGAGGCCATCGCGAAGAAACGGCACAGTCTGTCGGCGTCCGGGTAGGCAGGCTGTTTTCAGTTATCACGCTTCCGCCTTGTTATTGGCGTCAAATTGTCATCCGATAGGATCAGAAAAGGATCTTCTGCTCTTCGATGACCGTTAGGAAAACCATGTCCTCTCTGACCCGCCGCCATTTCTTTCCCTGCCTGCTGTCCGGAGTCTTCGCGGCTTCCCTGCTGGCCTTCAGTCCTGAAAGTTTTGGCCAGGAAGCAGCGTGGGACCGCACCGAAAACATCACGTCGGCGGCAGCCGATATTGCTGTAATTCAGAAGAAAAAGGGGTCTCGGGGCGCTTTCGAGGTTATCAAGACCTGCTATGAGACGGCCATCGAACCGGCGGAAAGCTACACGCAAGCGGTCGAACGCTGTCTGACTCAGGATATCATCAATTCCCGCATGACAGCCGCCTTCTACGGCTCGCTCTCGGTGGAGGCGCGCGAACGCAACGGCGTGCCGGCGCCCGAAACGATCACCGAGGCCATGGGCAAGCGGGTCAGCGCCACTTTCGCACGGCTGGAGGTCCCACCCGCCACTGCGCGTGAGATCGTCACGGTGATCAACGGTGAGGGTGAGGCCGCCTTCATGAAGGCGCGGTTCCCGCAGCAGTGACCCACTCCGCGCGCTTACAAGAACAGAATCGCGCACTGTCAAATCCTGTGATCCGGCATGGACAAAAGCCTTTTGACATCCGATAGTTCGCGTCCCCGCGAACAGGATGTTTCTCTATGACCTATGAAGAATTCAACGCCTTCTGCGCTTCGCTGCCTGCCACCACCCACGTGGTTCAGTGGGGCGGTGCCGAGGTCTGGAAAGTCGGTGGCAAGGTCTTCGCCATCGGCGGCTGGGGCGACGATCAGCCGGGTTTCACCTTCAAGACCAGCGAGCTTTCCTACGAGATCCTGAAGGACCAGCCGGGCCTGCGCCCCGCGCCCTATCTGGCCTCACGCGGCATGAAATGGATCCAGGACTACGCCCAGCCGGGCCTCTCCGACGACGACCTGAAAGACTATCTGCGCCAGTCCCACCTGATCGTCTCCCAGGGCCTCTCGAAAAAGAAACAGCGCGAGTTGGGGCTGATCGAAGCCTAGGCGGCTTCGGCGTCTGCGAAGGAAACCGAAGTGATCGCGACGAAGACATCTCTTCAACTCTTCAGATACACCATGGGTGAACCGGAACTCCTGAACTTGGGAATCATCGCCAGCAATGGTCAGCAATCCGGGGCGCACGAGTTTTTCTGTTCTGTCGATGATGTTCGGCGGGCCGGCCGAGAATTGTCTGTCTTTCCCGGGCATCGCAATGACGAGTTTCTTTGGGAACTGGAGACGATCTATCCGTCAGATGGCGGCACAGGAGCCTCATTCTTTCGGGTTTTTGTCTTCAACGGTCGTGGCCATTGCGCCATTCAAGTGAGATTCGATAACAACCTGGAGCTTCCAGATCGCGCGGTTACAGATTTCTGCATAAAAGCGGAAGCCGCTAAGCTGAATCTCTTGGGCGACCTCCTCTCAAAGTTCGCCAGGCTGAAGCACGGTGAGCTCTGGTGGGACACCCAAGCCGGTGGTTTCGACGACGAGCCCGCCCTTGAGTGGGCCTCGTTTCAGCGGCCTCGCTCGACATGATGCTCTGACTCTGAGGCTTGATTAGGCCATCCTGCGCCGAATTGTTGAGTTTGTGAAAACTCTGCTGCTCTTTCCGCTCTTGACGTTTCTTAGTTTTTATTTTACCAATTAGTAAATTAACTGATTGGTAACATTCGATGCCTGTATCCCAACTCGACAGCACACTTGCGGCGCTCGCGGATCCCACCCGCCGGGCGATCCTGGCGCAGCTGGCGTCCGGTGAGCGCACCGTCACCGAGCTGGCGGAGCCTTTCGAGATGACCATGCCGGCGGTCACCAAACATCTGAAGGTGCTGGAAAAGGCAGGTCTCATCGAACGCGGGCGCGAAGCGCAGACGCGGCCCTGCCGCCTGCGGGCGGCGCCGCTCAAGGAAGTTTCCGACTGGGTCGCGGACTACCGGCAGGCCTGGGAAGAGAGCCTGGATCGCCTGGGCGGCTACCTGCAGAACCTGCAAGCCGCGGAGAAGGGAGGGGGCCGTGCCCCAGAAAAGTAAAGACGCAAGAAAAGCCGATGCAAATGAGTTGCGCTTCACCCGGACTTACGACGCACCGCGCGCGCTTGTCTTTGCCGTCTGGACCGACCCGGCGCACATCGGCAAGTGGTGGGGACCCGAGGGCTTCACCACCACCACCCTTGCCATGGAAGTCGAGGTCGGCGGTGTCTGGGATTACGTCATGCACGGCCCGGACGGCACGGACTATCCCGGCCGGGGCGTCTTCACCGAAATCGTGAAGCCCGAACGCCTGGCCTTTTCCCATGTCGGCGGCAAGGCGGACGACCCGCATCTGACCTGCGAATTCTGCGTGACCTTCGAGGAATTTGACGGGCAGACGGCCCTCACGCTGCGCATGATCTTCCCTTCCGCGCAGGCCGCTGAGCACGCGCGGGAACTCGGTGCGGATCGCGGCGGCGCCGAGAGTCTTGAACGCTTGGCACGAGCGCTGAAAACCGCGTCGGCCTGAACCGCGCTGACGTGCAGTTTCATCACTTCGGCGACGTAATCCACAGGGAGAAGACCATGCCCAGAGAACTTGCGATCCTGACCTTCCAGACCCTCGATGGCGTCATGCAGGCCCCCAGGCTGCCCGATGAAGATACCTCCGGCGGCTTCACCCGGGGCGGCTGGGCTGATCCCTACTGGGATGATGTGATGAAGCAGGTCGGGAGAGTTGCCATGGCCGAGCCCTACGATCTGTTGCTCGGCCGAAAGACCTATGAACTCTTCGCGCCGCATTTTTCCGCCGCCGGCGACGCAAACCCCATGAACAGCGCGCGGAAATACGTCGTCACCTCGACCCTGAGCCATCTCGACTGGAATAATTCCGTGCCTCTGTCCGGCGATGTCGCTCAGGAAGTCAAGGCGCTCAAGAGCCAGGACGGCCCTTTGCTCCAGGTTCATGGCAGCTGGAAATTGATTCAAACGCTTCTTGCCGAGGACTTAATCGACGAATTCCGGATCTGGAGCTTTCCGGTTCTTGTCGGCGCGGGCAAACGCCTGTTCGGAGAGGGTGTGATGCCACGCGCGCTGAGGCTCACAAAGTCAGATACCACACCATCCGGCGCCACCATGTCTATCTATCGATAGGTTTTTGAGTGCGGGAGAGCGTGAGTGCGTGAGTGCGGGCCTCTGCGCGCCTGGGAGTGGAGGCCACCGGAACCAATCCGGCTGAAGGACGTTCTGCTTGGACAGGCAACCAGCATTATGAGGTCGAAAATGTCCGCTACTCAGAACAACCAGGGTGAAGGCAATCGTTCAGCAGCACGGTCCTACAATAAAAAAACGGAAGACTTCGCCAAAAGTGGCCAGGTTAAGGAGAAGGCACAAGCGGCCCGCAACGCTCTCGAGGGAGATGAGCAAAAGGAGCTCGAGCATGCCGAGGACAAAGGCCGCGTGCCTGCCCGCAAGTGAAGGGATGCGGGCTGCTTGAGGGTCCGGGCGCTTCGAGAGTGGGAACAAGAACACCGCCTTATTGCGATTGCTCAACCCACGCGCCCGGTCATGACTTTTTCAGACCGGTTCGCGTCCGGGAGCACTCAGCAGAGAGTCTAAAGATAGTTACCCGGGCCGACAGGGCGTTCACGGTGACGCGGCGCGATGAGTAACCCATATAAGAGCATTCTAACTCTGGCGCTTGTGATCTGGAGCGGCCTTCTGGCCTTCCTTACGCTGCTGCCTCTTGTTCCCAGCGACGCCGGCTTTGTCCGCATCTGGGACTTTCCGCGCCCGCAGCTCGCAGTCCTTTCCATTTGCACGATTGCCGTTCTGGTTCTTTCGCGCGTGTGGCGCAAAAGGTGGGGACTGCCCCTGTTGGCCATCCTTTGCCTTGCGTTCGGCTATCAGTTCAAGCAGATCCTGCCCTACACGCCAGTTGCATCTCTGCAGGTCGCAGTGGCAGAGGAAGCCACTGGCGATAGTTGCGTTAGTGTTCTCTCCGCGAACGTCTACCAGTCCAACCGCAAAGCTGCCGCGCTTATGGACCTGATTGCTGCTCACGATCCCGACATTCTTTTGCTGATGGAAACCGACCCCTGGTGGCGGGAGGCCCTGCAGCCCGTTGTCGCGCGCTACCCGCATCACAAGGCGGCCATTCTGAGCAACACCTACGGTCTGATGTTCCTGACCAGGCTGGAAGGGGAGAGTGCGATAAACTATCTGATCGAGGACGACATCCCTTCGGTTCAGGCCAGCCTTCAACTCCCTTCAGGAGAAGCTTTTACCTTCTACGGGCTCCACCCCGAGCCGCCCCTAATCAACCAGTCATCCGAAGAGCGGGACGCCGAACTCCTTCTCGTGGCCAGGAAGCTGCGCGACGCGGGGGAGCCCGCGATGGTCGCCGGCGATCTCAACGACGTTGCCTGGTCTGCAACGACACAGCAGTTTATCGAGATTTCCCGGACACTTGATCCCAGGGTCGGGCGCGGGCTCTATGCGTCCTTCCATGCCGACCATGCTCTTTTGCGCTGGCCGCTCGACCATCTCTTCCATACGGATGACTTTCTGGTCTCACATCTTGAAATCCTGCCGCATGTCGGCTCGGATCACTTCCCCGTCTTCGGACGCTTCTGTTTCCGCGGTATCTCCTGATGCCGGATCTGCTGGAATGTCTCGTCTCCAGTCCCCACTTCTTTAGCTTGAGCCAGACAGATGCCCGGCATGGCGGGTCCACCTCCGCCGGATAATCGGGGACATACTGCATCCGGCAACTGACGTCTCTTGCAAGGGAGCCCAACCTCACGATGAAAGCGTCTGATCTTTTGGTGCGTTGCCTTGAGCGCGAAGGCATCACTCATATCTTCGGTGTTCCGGGCGAAGAGAATGCCGACTTCATGATGTCGCTCAAGGGTTCCGCCTTGAATTTCGTGCTGACCCGGCATGAGCAGGGCGCAGCGTTTATGGCGAGCGTCTATGGCCGGCTGACCGGCAATCCGGTCGCTTGCCTCAGTACCCTGGGGCCGGGCGCCACCAATATGATCACCGGCGTGGCGGACGCGAACATGGACCGGGTCCCCATTCTGGCGCTGACGGGGCAGGCCGGAACCGAGCGGCAGCACAAGGAAAGCCATCAGGTCATGGACGTGGTGGAGATGTACCGGCCCGTCACAAAGTGGTCCCACGCAATCCTGGATCCCCGGACTATTCCCGAGGTCGTGCGAAAGGCCGTGCGCCTGATGCGCTCGGAGAAGCCCGGGGCGGTTCTGATCGAACTGGCCGAGGACGTCGCCGGGATGGAGGTCGAGGCCGAACCTCTGGAGCCGCGCCGCTTCCGCCGCCCGGGGCCGGACGACAAGACCGTGGATCAGGCCTATGAACTGCTGAAGCAGGCCAGGCGGCCGATTATCATTGCGGGCAATGGCACGATCCGTAAGCGCGCGAGCCGCCAGTTGCGCCGCTTCTGTGACGTCACGGGGATCGGTGTTCTCAGCACCTTCATGGCCAAGGGCTGCGTGGACCGTGATGCGGATTATTGTCTCTTTACCATCGGTCTTCAGCAAAAGGACTTCACGGCCTGTGCCGTCGACGACGCGGATCTGGTTATCGCCCTGGGCTACGACCTTGTCGAGTATCCGCCCAAGCTCTGGAACCCGGATGGCGGCAAGCCCATCATCCACATCGATTTCCTGCCGGCCGAGGTCGATAGCAACTATCACCCGCAGGTCGAATGCGTCGGCGATCTGGCGCATACACTCTGGATGCTGAACGAGCGGCTCGCACGGGACGGGACGCAGGGCGCCGCGCCGCATTTCGAACTGGACGGTCAGCGGGCCACGCGCCAGCGCATGCTCGAGGAATTCTCCGCCTACGCTGACGACCAAACCGAAGGCGCGATCCGGCCCCAGAAAGCCCTCTGGGACGTGCGCCAGGCCTTGGGGCCGGCGGATATTCTGCTTTCCGGCGTGGGGGCGCACAAAATGTGGATCGGCCGCTACTATCAGTGCAACGAACCCAACACCTGTCTGATCCCGAACGGCTTCTGTTCCATGGGGATGCCTCTGCCCGGCTCCATCGCCGCCCATATGGCCTTTCCCGAGCGAAAGATCCTGGCCATCGCCGGCGACGGCGATTTCCTGATGAATCTGCAGGAGATGGAGACCGCCCGCCGCCTGAACGCCGATATCACGGTCATGGTGTGGGAAGATGGCGGTTATGGCTTGATTTCCTGGAAACAGGATGACGAGTTCGGCGAGCACAGCGACCTGGCATTCGGCAATCCGGATTGGGAAAACCTCGCGCGGAGTTTCGGCTGGACGGGGCGCTATGTCTCGAAGTCGGCCGATCTTGCCGATGCCCTGTCCGAGGCTCTGGCGCAGAAGGGGCCTTCCCTGCTCGTGATCCCGATCGATTACCGCGAGAACGCATTGCTCAGCGCCCGTCTCGGGGAAATCGCCCGCCCGCTATGACGATTGCTCCATGAAGCGGCCTTCGTGATCCTGTATTTGTCCGTGTGAGGGGAAAAGCGCGCGAAAACAAAGCGGTAAGACTGACTTTTTCGCCTCTAGAGCAGATCCGGTTTAGATGGAATCGCCTTCGGCGATCCGTCGTTCCGGTGAATCTGCTCTCACTACACGATTTAGAGCGGGTTCACATGTTTTAGCGAAAACACTGAGTGTTTCCGTTAAAACATGACGCGCTCTAAGACGTGCGGCGCGATAAAAAACGATGGTTTCAGGGAACCCTTTCTCCCGCACTTTGTTTTCCTGGTAGAGCCCATTCAACAGCCAGGCTGAACGCCGGGAGTACCGACCTGATGATGTCGATTGCAAATCCGAAATACGTCAGTGAACTCAATGAACTTGCCCAACGCAGCACCGATAGCGCCCAAGCTTACCAACGCGCTCTCGAGGAAGTGGACTCCGGTAAGCTGGCAGCCTTTTGCAAGCGCCGCGTCCAGGAACGCGAGAAGCTTGCCGGTCAACTCCGCGTCCGCGTCGAGCAACTGGGCGAAGCACCGGAGGAAGGCGGGACTCTGGCCGGAACGGCTGAGAAGGTTCTGGGCAAAGCCAAGAGTATCGTCATGGACGACGAGCAGGCCATTCTCTCGGAACTGATCCGGGTGGAGGAATCTTTGAAAGACTCCTTCGAGCGTTACTCCCAGGCGACGACCCCGGAACTGGCTCAGCACGAGATCCTGGGCTATTACGCCGAGATCGCGAAAACCTGTTCCCAACTCGAAGAGCTAAAGGCAGACAACGCTGCCTAAGCGCCTCTCCTGTCCCGCCGGCGCGCAGGTCGAACCGCTCGCAGACGGCAAAACACAGACTGTAAAGCGTTCGGTGGCCTGCAGCCTTTTTTCTGCTCACCGCATTCGTACCGCGCGAAAGCCGCGCACCAGGAGAGCTACCTAAATGAAACCAGGCGTTGGCGACGTCGACCGGCATATTGGCGCCAGACTCAAACTCCGGCGTCAGCAACGTGGCCTGACCCAGCGCGATGTCGGGCGCGCAGCCGGCGTCTCCTGTCAGCAAGTCCAAAAATATGAAGCCGGGGCCAATCGCATCAGCGCTTCGATGCTGTGGCACCTGGCAAATGCGCTGAACACCCCTGTCACCTACTTCTACCGCGATCTGGGCGACGATAGCCACTTCGCTAAGGCCGCCTTGGAAGCCAAAGACATCAGCCGCCGCGAGCTCAACTTTCTCTCAAACTTTCGCGCGATGCCTGAAACCTACCAGGACTCCGTGCGCAGTCTGGTGAAGCTTCTCCGCAGTACGTGAGGCTGCCCGCCATCGAAATCGTGACGTCACTCATCTTGACTGCGGCTAGCAAACTCCTGGGCTTCCTGCAATCTGTCATAGCAACCGCGTTCGTCCCCGCGAACAGCCTCTGCGCGCGCCGCGACAAGAACCGACTGCAGGATGTTCCGCTCGGCCGGCGTGAGTGCATCCTGTCCTGCTGAGTTGCCTGCCGGTGGAGGCGGTGAGACCGATGGCAAGGTCTCCATGGCCGGTTCGCCGCCGACCGGTGGTTCCATCACCATGTCATCAGAGGCCTGTGGCGGCTCGATCAGTCCTCCGTCAATTGCTCCGGGTTCGCTTTGCCTGTCTGGCCCAATCGTCCCGCCCAGCGGATCAATGCTCAAGTTGTGTGACTTGGCCAGCCCGCGCACTTCGTCAAGGCAGTTTCCGGCGAAAACCGGGATGTGGGAGAGGCTGATGATCAGGCCGGACAAGACACACACGCCTCCGATTTTCGCCGCCGCGTAAAACCCTCGGTTCAATTTCTGTTCCATGTCAGACTTCGCTCCAGTTTCTATCGGATAACAACCTGCTGCTGTAACAACCGCCCGCCTGCCGGATCGTTCCATCACAAATCTTGGTCTGTATTCCGACTAAAAGCTCTCACTTGGTCCCAGGCGCGCCAGTTGTCGTCCAGATGGGCGATCGACGTGGTGCCGGGGATGACGATGATGTTGGGGGAGCGCGCCAGCAGCCACGCGAGCGCCTGCTTTGGATCCAGCTTCGCGCCGGGCTGCATGGGATTGGCCCCGAGCGGCCCGTAAGGGATAAAGGCGATACCCTGTTCGGCCGTAAACTCGACCAGATCCTGCTCGCTTGTCTCGGCCATGTTGAAGCGGTTCTGGACACTGGCGATCGCTGTGACGCTGAGCGCCCGCTCAAGATCCGCGCGCGTGACGTTGGAGAGACCGATATGGCGGATTCTGCCGTCGGCCTGCGCCTCGGCCAAGGCCCTGACCGAGGTTTCGATCGGCGTATCGGGATCCACGCGGTGGAGCTGAAAGAGGTCGATATGGTCCCGGCGCAGGTTGATCAGCGCTTTATCGATTTGACGCAGCAGCGTATCGCGCGAGCCGTCGACGAGAATTCTGCCGGGCTCGGGTTTGTCCACGCCGCCTTTGGTGGCGATCACGGCATCACGGCCTTCCAGGGCCTCGCCGAGGATCCGGTCCGCCGTCTCCGGCCCGTAGGCCCAGGCGCTGTCGAAAAAGGTGACGCCGAGGTCGTGGGCGCGGCGCAGAAGCCTCAGGCCCTGGTCCCATTGCGGGTAGGGGCCGAAGTTCCCCGGCTGACCGGTCAGGCGCATGGCGCCGTATCCCAGGCGGTTTACTTCGAGCTCGCCGCCGATTTTGAAGCTCCGTGTGATGTCGTCTGTTTGATTGGTCATTTCCGTCTCCTGGTTTGTGATTTCCGTTTCCTGAGAGACAAGATGAGGCAAGAAGCGCCATTCCTGTAGTCGACATAAACGCGTAATTGTTATACGTATTACGCATGAGTAAGCCTCTCGACCGTCTGACCCTTCTGGAGTCTTTCATACGGATCTCCGACCGCGGCTCGATCTCGGCGGCCGCGCGGGATCTCGGTTTGTCGCAGGCCTCCGCAAGCCGCCAGTTGAAGGAGCTCGAAACCCGCCTGGGAACCCAGCTCATCCGGCGCACCACCCATTCACTTGCGCTCACACAGTCCGGACAGGCCTTGTTGCGCGACGCGCGTGAGCTTCTGGCTGGATGGGAAAATCTCCAGGAGCGGCACAGCGAGGGCGATCAGGCCGTGCGCGGGCCGTTGAAGGTGGTCGCACCGGTCGCTCTGGGCCAGCTTCAGCTGGCGGATATCGCTCTGGATTTTCAGCTCCGCTATCCGCAGGTCTCGCTCACCTGGGAGTTGGAGGACCAGCCCATCCGCTTCGCCGAGGTCGGCTGCGACTGCTGGATCAAGGTTGGACCGGTTCCCGATGACACCTTGATCGTCCGTGAACTGGGCCGTGTCGAACGGATGCTTGTGGCGAGCCCCGCGCTGGTCGGCGCGCGGAGTTTCGCCAAACCCGATGAGCTTTCGAGCCTGCCTTTCGCGGCGCTGACCGCCTTCGAGGGCACCCGCATTCCCCTGACCTCAAGACGCGGCCGGCGTCATGAGCTGACGCCCCGGGTGGCGATCGCCACCAACAATATCTTCGCCCTGCAGCGTGCGGCTCTCAAGGGCGTCGGCGTCGCGGTTCTGCCCCGCTGGTTCGTTCAGAAGGAACTGGACGAGGGGCGGCTGCTGGACATTCTGCCCAAGTGGCGGGCCGCCAAGCTCACGATCAATGCGGCCTTCTTGCCTGCGCGGCGGCAACCGCAGCGGCTTTCGCTTTTCCTTGCGGCGCTGGCGCGGGGCGTCGAGAGCATCGCCGGTATTGAATGAAGCGCCTGGCGGTCTCTGCAACCTCGCGACCTGTGGGCGCCACCCGCGCTCCTCCGGGATCGGTCCCCTTTGACATCCGCTAAGCCGCCTGCTGATCCGCGCCCCCGCGATTTTTGAACCTGCCGGCCTTCTTCGCCGACTGATCGAAAGTAACCTGGTTTCCGGCTGGGGTTTCAGATCAGTTTTATGGAGAAGAAACCATGTCCAGGGTTCTTGATTTTTCAATTCCCGATAAAAATTTCCAACTCCCGCAGCGACCAGCCAAGCGACGCGGATACCGCTGTGCACTGCTGTCAGCCGCCGGTGCTCTGGCGCTTTGCATGACCGCATCCGGTCAGGTTGCAGCCGACTGGGGGGCGGCCAGCATATCCGAACTGGACGCTGCCACTATCGAGGTCGCCAGCGATGGTGAGACCTATACTTCGGTCGAGGGGAATTCTCCCGCCATTAAGGGGCGGATACGGATGTCCTTGGATGCCCAGGAATTCGGCCGGGTGAGGTCCTGGGCGTTTTGGCCGAGCATCCAGGCCGACGGCGCACAGAAGAAGCAGTTTCCTGAGCTCAAGTCTTCCAAGAGCTATTCTCTTGGCGACCGGCCAAAGAAGGTTAAGCGGGACCTGCCCTTTTCCATTTCCCGGCAGTCTTACAAGTCTTACGCGGTGGAGGCCTGCAATCAACTGGCGTCCCGGCTTCGTAACGACCTCGGGCGGACGAACGAGCAGATCTTCGGTGAGGACCGTCTGCTGTCGGTGCAGGTCCGCGCCGAGGTCACCTGGGACATGTCGGGACTCGCCAATGAAATTCCGCCTGCCAAGGAGCAGGTCGACCCTGATAGTATAGGAAAACCCGAGATAAAGGACGTCACGATCAACTGTATGAAGGTCCCGTCGCCGCCGGTCGTGCCGGCGGTCACCGGGGTTGCCATCATCGTTCACGGCTATGATCCGGTCAATCGAGGCGGTCAATGCCAGATGCGGCTGAAAGGCGCGATCTCTTCGAACATTCCCAATCTCGATGTGACCTTCCGCTACGTCGACGGCACGGGCAAGGAAAGCGATCTGAAGACCATCAACACCACTGCCGATCAAAGCGGCAGCTTTGAGCACAGCTATCCCTTCAGCCCTGGGCACAAGACAGGCAAGGTCCGGATCGTCGGTGAAAACTATAACTTCGCCTCGGACTGGAAAGACTACGATTTCGAATGCGGCGAGAAACCCACCCAAGATTTTGCGACCTTCCTGCCGCCCGAAATCAAGTTGCTGGAAGTGGGCGAGATGGCGCCGCAATTCGAGAACCAGGGCCATATCTGTCCGATGAAGGCCAAGATGGTCGGTGGTTACCTGGGCCGGGGGCCGTCTTCGGGCAAGGCCGTTCTGACCGCGAACGGCCAGGTGCAGAAAATGCAAGCCTTCTCTATCGAAGACGGCGAAATGAAATTCATCGATGAAGAATTCAAACTTCCCTGGAGCAGGGTTGGCGGGCCTTTCACCCAGTCCGTCAGGTATGTCTTCACCCTCTACAATGCAGAGGGGGCCGAAGTCGACCGCATAACCAAGAGTGACAGGTATTCCTGCAAGCAGATCGTCAATGCCACGGTCATGCAGCTCGAGCCCGACTTCACCATCCGCGCGCCGCGCAGGTTCGCCCGCAACGGCCAGATCATTCTGGAGGGTGCGGAGCCGGACCAGGTCTTCGAGCTGACCTTCCTGCGCAAGACCAAGCGCGGCTATAAGGCCTACAAGTCGCCGCAGTTGCCCAAACAGATGACTGGTGGCAAGGCAAGCTTCAACCCGCGGGTTCTCGAGGCCGGTAACTGGCGGCTCAAGGTCTGCGAAGTCAAGAAGGTGAAGCGTAGCGTTGGTTCCCAGAGCTGTCAGCAGTCCGACTTCAAGCTGATGAAAGGCAAGGCGCCCGGCCAGAAGAAAACCTCGGCCCGCAGCGGGTAAGACTGCAAACTCTGTGGAACTGCGCCGGTTACCGGCGGACAACTCAAGGCATCCGTCCGGTCTCGTCTCTTGCCGCGAGACCGGACGCTGCTTGTTTGCTTCTTTTTGCTCCCGCGCTGTTTAGAGCTCGCCGGTCGAGCGCACTATGCGTTTTTTGAACCCAAATCTCTCCTTTTTCGACTGATCAGCAATGCCTCGGGTTTGGGCCGAGATCTCATTTGTTGATTCAGGACGTAGAAGCGGTGTTACAGCAAAAAACTTTTCAGGCTCATGACCGCGATACGCGCCCCGCGATCCCTCCCGCCCGACGCGGCATTCTGGGCCGCAGCCTGATCTCCGCCTGTGCAATGGCTCTGGGCGTTGCCGTCTGTGATCAGGCCCTTGCCGACTGGGGTAGGGCAGAAATATACGAGTTGAACCCAATCACCATTGAGGTCGACAGCGACGGCAAGAGCTACACGGCGCTGTCGGGTTCTTCGCCCGCCATCAAAGGCAGAATGGTGGTGCGTTTCGACGCGCAAACCTTTGGCCGGGTCAGGTCCTGGGCCGCATGGCTCAAGATCAAGTCGCCATATGTGCCGTGGCAACAGTTCAAGGACCTTGGCTACTCGAAAAGCTATCCGCTTGGCGACAGGCCTAAGAAGGTCGCCCGTGACTTGCCGTTTTCCATCCCGCCACAGTCATACAAAGGCGTTGCAAAACAGGCCTGTAACGAAAATGCCTCGCGGCTGCGCAGTGAATCGGGTATGGACGACGAGGAAATCTTTTCGGCTGACCGCGAGACTTTTGTAAGGCTCGATACCGCGATCAGCTGGGATATGTCAGGTGCTGCGACTGAGATTTTGCCTGTATTGCCGACAGGCCACGTCATACCCACGTCGATCACGGTTGTTTGCAAGAAAACGCCGCCGCCAGCGCCCGCCATCACCGGTTCCGCTGTTGGCGTTCAGGGCTATGATCCGGTCAATGCCGGCGGCAAGTGCCAGATTAAGCTCAACGGCTCGATCATCTCCAACGTTCCTGGTGTCGACGTGACCTTCCGCTATGTCGATGGCACGGGCAAGCAAAGCGAGCTGAAGACGGTCACCACCAACGCCAACAGAAGCGCCACTTTCAAGCATGAGTATCCCCTCAGCCCGGGTCATAAGACCGGCAAGGTGCGGATCGTCGGGGAGAATTTTAACTTTACCTCGAACTGGAAAGACTACGACTTCGAGTGCGGTGCCGAGCCGACCAACGATCTCCTGACGCTCCTGCCGCCGAAAGCGATGCTGCTGGAGGTTGGCGCGATGGCGCCGGAATTCAATTACAAAGATCATATCTGTCCGGTAAAGGCGAAGATTATCGGCAGTTACAAGGGCCGGGGAACGGTTTCGGGTACGGCAGTTCTGGCTGCCAAGGGACAGCCCAAAGTGATGAAGTCCTACAGCATCGAAGACGGTCAGACGAAGTATATCGACGGAGAGTTCGTGCTTCCCTGGAAGACTGTTCAAGGACGCCTCCGGCAAAGCGTGAACTTTGAGATGATCATCCTCAATGCGCAGGGCGCACAGGTCGATTACATGAAGAAGTCCGTCAATTTTACCTGCCGGAAAAACCCGGCCTTGACCAACTTGAGCGGTGGCGGAGCGGCAGCTCCCTCTCGCCAGCCCGCTGCCAAAGGTATGGTCTTGCAGCTTGAATCCGATTTTACCATCCTTGCGCCACGCAGGTTTGTACGCGATGGCGTGATCCGTCTCAAGGATGTCGAGCGGGATCAGGTCTTCAAACTTGCGTTCCTGCGCAAGACGGGAGGCGGCTACAAACGTTACAGCTCGCCCCAGTTACCAAAGCAGATGACGGGCGCAAAAGCGCGTTTCAACCTGCGGGCGCTCGCGGCCGGTGATTGGCGACTGAAGGTCTGCGGGGCTAAGGTCAAGACCAAGAGCCGGACCGCCGGGCCCGGCAACTGTCGGCATTCCGACTTTAAGGTAATGAAAGGCAACAAGCCCGGCCTGCAGAAAACCCCGGCCCGACGCGAGTAGGCGTGAACATCCTGTAGAGCTGCGCCGGGTATCGGCTGACAACACCCGGCATTTGTCCGGTCTCGACACTCGCCGCGAGACCGGACGTAGCCAGTTTGATCCTATTTGTTGCCGCCTTTACAAGCCCTTGCGCGGTTTTTGAACCTAACCTTCCTCTCCATCGACTGATCTACAGCTACTCCGGCATTAGCGCGTGTTGCGTTCAATAGAACAGATGTATTCGAAGGCTGCGCCAGAGAATGCGACTGAATGCGATGTGCGTTGGCTGAGTTTCCATTTATTGATTCATGGAGAAGAAGCCGTGTTAAACCAAAACAATTTTAAAGCTCATTCTCGCGACATTCGTCCTTCAATCCCTCCAGCCAGGCCGAGCGTCTTTCGCCGGTCGCTTTTGTCCGCTGGCGCCGTGGCTCTGGGCATGGCCGTCTCCGGACAAGCCCTTGCCGACTCGGGTATCGCATACATATCCCAGTTGGATCTTGCCCTCATAGAGGTCGTCAGCGATGGCGAGAATTATACCTCGGTGCCGGGTTCATCTCCGGCCATCAAAGGCAAGATGAAGATGTTCCTGAACGCGCATAAGTACGGCCGGGTCAAATCCTGGGCCTTATGGCCGAGTATCCAGGCGGATGATACGCCGAAGAAACAGTACCAGAACTTCAAATACTCTAAGAGCTACCCGATCGGCGACAGGCCCAAGAAGGTGGAGCGGGAGCTTCCCTTCGCCATCTATGTTCAGGCCTACAAGACTTACGCCAAAGACGCCTGCAATCAGATGGCGTCCCGGCTGCGCAATGAACAGGGTTACAGCAACGAGGAGATCTTTTCGGTCGACCGCGTGCTCTCCGTAAAGGTTGACGCCGAGGTCAGCTGGGAAATGTCGGGCGCCGCCAACGACGACCCGCCTCCGGTACAGGTCGATGGGGGATCTCCCGGCGCGAATCCCCTGATCAAGCCGGTCTCGATCAACTGTAAGAAGGCGCCGCCGATTCCGCCTGCGGTTACCGGTTCGGCTATGGTCGTGCAGGGTTATGACCCGATCAATTTTGCCGGTAAGTGCCAGATGAAGCTCAACGGTTCAATCATTTCCAACGTCCCGAATGTCGATGTGACCTTCCGCTATGTCGATGGCACGGGCAAAGAGAGCGATCTGAAAAGCGTCACCACCAACGCCAACCGAAGCGCCACCTTCGAACATAAGTATCCTCTCGGCCCTGGACATAAGACCGGCAAGGTCCGGATTGTCGGCCAGAATTTCAATTTCACCTCGAACTGGAAAGACTACGACTTCGAGTGCGGTGCCGAGCCCACGAACGATCTCCAGACGTTCCTGCCGCCGGAAGCGACGCTGCTGGAGGTCGGGGCCATGGCTCCGGAATTCCAATACAAGGGCCATATCTGTCCGGTAAAGGCAAAGATGATCGGTGGCTACAAGGGCCGGGGAAAGGTCTCCGGTAAGGCTGTTCTGGCCGCGAAGGGGCAACCCAAGGTGATGAAGTCCTACAGCATCGAAGACGGTCAGACGAAGTACATCGATGGAGAGTTCGTCCTTCCCTGGCAAAGCGTTCAGGGCCCTCTCCAGCAGACCGTGAACTTTGAGCTGATCATCCTTAACGCTCAGGGCGCACAGGTCGACTACATGAAGAAGTCCGTCAATTTCACCTGCACGAAAACTGCGGCTGTCGGAAAACTTGGTGCCGGCGGCGTAACCCCGCCGCCGACGCAACCCACCGGCAAAACGGTGGCCACCCAGGCGAAGCAGAAGATCGTCATCCTGGCGCCGCGCAACCGCATCCGCAATGGCAAGATCCGGCTCTCGGGCGCCAAGCCGGACCAGGTCCACAGCCTTGTCTTCCTGCGCAAGACCAAGAGCGGATACAAGCTGCACAGCTCCGCGCAGTTGCCCCAGCAGATGACCGGTGCGAAAGGGAGTTTCAATCTGAATGCACTGAGCGGCGGCGACTGGCAACTGCGGGTCTGTCCGCCCGGCGGCAATGGTCAGTTCACCGGTCCCCAGCAGTGCAAGCACGCGAACTTCTATCTGCCGAAAAAGACAAAACCGCTCGGCAAGGTCAAGACCCCGGGCAAACCCGGACCTGACGCGAAGCCAAAGGTCTATAAGATTGTGCCAGGTGCCGGCAGCTAACTATCGCCAGCTAACTATCGGCGGCTAACGCGCGGCATCCGTCCGGTCTCTGCCTCCATGGCGGGGCCGGACGGGGCAGCGGGAGCGCTGTAGCATTTTCGACGCGACCCGGCAGGTGCCTCGATCACAAACCAGCAGGCCTGCGAATGGTATCCGCAGTTTCTTGGGGAATTTTCCTGCCGCAGATACCCTGCCTCACTTCACTTTCTGACAATTCTTCTAAAAAGCTCCAGGGCTTTTTGAACCTGCCGCGCTTCTTCGCCGACTGATCGACAGTAACCTGGTTTCCGGCCGGGGTTTCCGATCAGTTCTATGGAGAAGAAACCATGTCCAGACCTATTGATTCGCCGAGCCCCGGCGGAGACTTCCACACCCCAAATCTCTCAGCGAGACCGAATGGGCCACGCCGCGGACTGCTGTCTGCCGGTATCCTTGCTCTGAGCGTGGCTGCCGCCAACCCGGCGTTTGCTGATTTTGGAGCTACGAGCATAGCGGAGCTGGATCAAGCCACCATCGAAGTGGTCAGTGACGGTGAAAACTACACGCATGTTTTGTCATCGTCGCCCGCCATTACAGGCAGGATGACGATGTCCCTCGATGCCCTTAAATATGGCCGGATCGTATCCTGGGCTCTTTGGCCCAGCATCAAGGCCGAGGCCGAGGCCGGGAACGGCATGCCGAAAGAGCAGTTCCAGGAACTTGGTTACTCGAAGAGCTATCCGCTTGGCGACAGGCCGAAAAAAGTGTCGCGGGATCTACCCTTTTCTATTCCGTGGCAGAAATACGCTCCCTACGCCAAACAGGCTTGTAATGAGCTGGCCTCGGAACTGCGCAGTTTCCAGGGCAAGAGCAATGAGGAGATCTTTGCGAGCGATCGTACGATCTCCCTGAAGGTCCGTGCCGAGGTCACCTGGGAAATGTCGGGAAGTGGGGCCGAACAACCACGTCGTGGCCAGGTCTCCGGTCCCGCCTTCGAGAGTTCCGCGATCAAGCCGGTCGTGATCAAGTGCATGAAAACCCCAGCACCCCCGCCGCCGACGCCGAAAGTGACAGGGGTCGCCATGATTGTGAACGGCTATGATCCGGTCAATCAAGGCGGCAAGTGCCAGATGAGGCTGAAAGGCGCGATCTCCTCGAGTGTTCCCAATCTCGATGTCACCTTCCGTTACGTTGATAACAAGGGCAACCAGAGCGATCTGAAAAGCATCAATACCACCGCCGACCAAAGCGGCAGCTTTGAGCACAGCTATCCCCTCAGCCCCGGTCACAAGACCGGTAAGGTTCGGATCGTCGGGGAGAACTTCAACTTCACCTCGGGCTGGAAAGACTACGATTTCGAGTGCAGGAACAAACCTACGAATGATCTGGCAACCCTGTTGCCGCCGAAGGTGAAGTTTCTTGAGGTTGGTCCGACCGCCAAGGAATTTCGGTTCAAGGGACACATGTGCCCGGCTGAAGCAAAGATGATCGGTTCTTATGTCGGCCGGGGATCTACGACCGGCAAGGCGGTTCTGAAGGTGGGTGGCTTTGCCAAGTCGCTGGAAGCCTTCAACGTGGAAGATGGCGATGTCGAATACATCGACGACGAGTACGATCTTCACTGGGCGACGGTCAAAGGATCGCTCAGACAACAGATCGAGTTCTCGCTGGTGCTCTACAATCATCTGGGCGCAGAAGTCGACCAGATGACAAAGAAGGTGACCTTCATCTGCCGCAAACTGGAATCCGTCGACAATTTCGCCGCGGTCGATCCCAAGCCGAAGACCGTGAGTCTGTCGGTCGGCGGAACCGGAATCGCGCTGACGAGCGGCCACAGTTGCCCGGCCAAGGCGCTCCTGACCGGCAATGTGCAAAGCAAGGAGCATCCGCTCTCGGGCACTGTCGCCTTCTTCGCCAACGGCGAAGAGGTCACGCAGGAAGCTTTGTCGCTGGGTGCTTACTCCGGCAGCGGTTTTTCCACCCATCACGATCTTGACTGGAGCCCGAAAGCCGCGCCGGGGCAGACTGCCGGTAATCTTGTCGGACCCGCGCCGACCAAACAGACGATCGTCTACGCCATAAAGGTCTTCAATCCTCACGGCGTGGAGATCGGCAAGAAGCTCAAGACGAAGGAGTTCTCCTGCGTCAAGCTGCCGAGCGTCGTCATCCCGACCTCACCGCCGGGCAAGCAGGTCGGCCAGATGGCGGCTCAGCCTAAGTTCACCATCATGGCGCCCCGCAACCGCGTCAGTAACGGCGAGATCCGCCTCTCGGGCGCCAAGTCGAACCAGGTGCATAGTCTCGCGTTCCTGCGCAAAACCCAGAGCGGCTACAAGCTTCTCAATTCCCCCCAGCTGCCCAAGCAGATGATGGGGAACACGGCAAGCTTCAATCCCGATGCGCTGGGCAATGGGACCTGGCGGCTGAAGGTCTGCCAGCTTCTCAATCCCGATCAGTGCAAACAGTCGGACTTCTATCTGATGAAAAAGAAGAAGTCGCCCGGCATGCCCGAGGCCGCCGGGATCCGCAGCCGGCGCTGAAAAACTGACGGTCCGGTCTTGGGAATTCCTGAGGCCGGACCGCTAGAACATTGGGTGATTCCCTACTCTCCCCATGGACATCGCGAAGAGATTGATCCAGATCGAAAGGAAATTCTCATGAAGAACACGATCGTAAAAACCACCCTGGCAGCTTTGGCGCTATCGCTGCCGCTCGCCACGGCCCAGGCTTCGGCCAACCTGCATCAGCTGGAATTTCCGGCGCATCAGGGGGCGTTTGAGAGTCATCCCGTCTTAGAGACGAAATTCGAAGGTGACGCAGGTCAATGGCTGGAGGTCAGCAGACAAGCTCAAGCGCCTAGAAAAGGTCCGCTGTTCGGACTGAAATTGAAAGAGGTAAAACTCTACAGCGTTCCGGCAAGGCCGCAGTGCGGCAAGCCCGTCAAGATGATTGCCGAGTTCTACACCAACAAGCCGGGCAAGATCGACTTCTTCTATATTCGCGGTGACGGCGAAAAACAGAAAGCCAGCGTGAAGACGGTCTCGGGTGCCAAGGGCATTATGAAAAGCTGGTCGAAAACCTACAAGTTCAACGCAACGGAAAACCGCAAGTACAGAATCCACGTCAAGGATCACAAGACGGCGACAAAGTGGGTTTCGCTCAAGGTCAACTGTTCCACGGGCGGGACGGGCTTGAAAAACTGATAGTGACCATGAGGCGGAACTCTAACCGGCCAGAGTAAAGTATCCTGGATGAAGGCGTTCGCGGATGGCCTGAGGACCGAAGGCCCAAAGCCATCCGTAAACCGACGCCACCTAGGATCCGGCGCGACCTGTGAAGTGTCAATCCGCCTCCGGAACCACATGCCAATCCTTCGCGGGCGTTGCCTGGTGAGCGTTTGACACAGATCCTCTCGCTCTGCAGCTATACCGGAAGACCGGGCGGAGCTGCTGGCGCGGCAAAGTTGCAGGGCTTTTTCGCGGGTGCGCGAGACCAGCCCAATGCTATGGCGGAAAACTGATCAGTCGGGAAAGATGAGACCCTGGCCGGTCTTTGTTTATTGGCCGGTCTTTGTTTATTGGCCGGTCTTTGTTTATTGGACAGGAACAGCTATGCGCCTTGCTGCTGCCGTGGCCATCTGTCGGGAGCCGCGACGCGGGAGAAATCTGGCTTTCATCTAAATGGCGCCCGGTTGTTCGTGGGCTTTTAGGCAGTTCGTGCGAGATGCCGGTACATGTAGATACCCTTGGGCGAAGGCTTAAATCCGTGCCGCCGGTAAAATGCATGGGCGTCCTTCGTTCCCAGGTACCACTTCGGCACAGCCAAGAGGTCAGGATGATCAAAAAGCTCTCTGAGCAGGTTTGTTCCGTAACCTTTGCCCCTGAAGTCATCGAACACAAAAAAGTCCTTTATGTGGGCGCAGGTTGTCCGGTCCGAAACGGCACGGGCAAACGCAATTTGCGTATCGCCGGTCATGAGCCCCACGCAAGACGAATGTGCAAAAGACCCCATAATCTGAGCCTTATCGAGCTCCAGACCCCAATAGGAAGACATAATGAAATCACAGACGCGCTCCAGGTCCATTTCGTCCGGAAGGTAGGTTATCTGTGCCTGATTTTCTTGCCTGTTCATGATGCAATTCTACATGCCGGCTGAGCCGGAACAACCGGTAGCCTGGACGTGAAGTAGCCAATCCCCCTCTTGTTCAACGCGATCAACTGACCTAATGCCGGTGATCGAAGTGCAGGACTGAACCGCTATTCATGTAAGCTGTAGCGGTCGATAGCGATCCCGCGCAAGCACGTGATGCGGTCTTCTTGGCGCGCTACGGGCTCTATCGCTGCTCCAGCTCTAAAATGTTTCCCTCGGGGTCGCGCAGATAGACGCAGAGAACCGGGGCTTGCGGGCTCCCCAGATCGGTGATCTCACCCAGCGGTGATCCGCCCTCCGAGATGACCGTGGCGGAGGTGGCATGAATATCCTCCACCTCGAAACAGAGGTGCCCGAAGCCCGGCTGATTGACCAGCGGGCTCGGACGGTCATGAAAGTCTTCATACTGAAAGATCTCCAGAAACGGGCCCTCCACGCCGGGCAGGCTCAACCAGGCCGCATGGATCCCGGCATTGGGGACGCCGGTGCCTTTGGAGATGTGCCCGCCCGACATCCTCCAGCGCTCAACCCGGTCCTCGCAGCCGAAGACTCTTTTGTAAAAGTCCGCAAGCCGATCCCGGTCGCGGGCGACCATGCTGACGTGGCTGAACTTCATCTGCTTCCTTTCCGGTACGGTCTGGGGCTGTCGGGAGAGGATAGGGGGTCGTAAGGCCCGCGTGAAGATGTCTGTTGGCCAAGCTCCGGCGGGTGATTTTATCTACAGCCAGATAGGGGCTTACCTCCGAGTTTTCTGTGTCGGAAGTAGGCGCGCGCCTCGCGAGCAAAGAGAGTGAGTGGTTCTGTTGTATGTCCGGGTGGGGTCCCGGCTTGACCCGGCGATGATGTCGCGCTTGACCCCGCAGCAAAGACTGTGATGCGATAGCGGCGAAGATAGGAGGCAGCGGCAATGGCAAAACACAAAAAAAATCACGCTGAGCCCAAGTCAAAGACCCCCGAGACCGCAGAGCCGAAAAAGGTCTCGAATTCCGCTTACGAAAAAGAACTGGCCCGGCAACAAATCGAACTGGTCAAACTCCAGGAGTGGGTCAGACACAGCGGTCATCGTGTGGCCATCATCTTTGAGGGCCGCGACGCGGCAGGTAAAGGCGGCACGATCAAGCGCATCACCGAAGCCTTGAACCCGCGCATCTGCCAGGTCGTGGCCTTGCCTGCGCCGACCGAACGGGAAAAAACCCAGTGGTATTTCCAACGCTATGTCCCGCACCTGCCGGCTGCCGGTGAGATCGTCATCTTCGATCGCTCCTGGTACAACCGTGCCGGTGTCGAACACGTTATGGGGTTTTGTACTGCGGAGGAATACAAGGAATTCATGCGCAGCTGTCCCGAGTTCGAACGCATGCTGGTGCGTGCGGGCATTCAGTTGATCAAGTACTGGTTTTCGGTCAGTGACGAAGAGCAGGAACGACGCTTTCAAAAGCGGCTGACGGATCCGACGAAGCGCTGGAAGTTGAGTCCGATGGACCTGGAAAGCCGGAAACGCTGGGTCGACTACTCAAAGGCCAAGGACACCATGTTCGCCCATACCGACATCAAACAGGCGCCGTGGTACGTCGTGGCTTCCGACGTCAAAAAGCATGCGCGCCTCAACTGCATCAATCACTTGCTGTCATTGATTCCGTACGAGGATGTCTTGCCCGAAAAGATTGTGCTGGAAGAACGGCCTGAGCAAGCCGGCTACGTTCGCCCGCCGATGGACGACCAGACATTCGTTCCGGAGATCCATCACCAGTTTGTTTAGCCTGTGGTCTAGGAAGCAGAGCCAAAAAGCAAAGCTTAGAAGCAAAGCAGGTAGGTCTTATCTGATAAATGCTGTTGTTGAGTTGCGCACAAAAGAGGGCCTGGTCATTTACAGGCTCAATTGTTGCTCGATTCCATCCAGAATCGCCTCAACCATAACCGCATGAACCTGTCCCGGTTTTTGCGCCTTGAAGACCGGAACGAGCCGTTTGACGACCGGAAACTCATCGGTAGGCAGCACCTCCAGCTCTGCAATGTCCTGCTGTGTCGCGGGTTGCAGCATGCCACCCACCTCGGCCGTAGCGAGCCCGAGCACACTCGCATACCAGCCACAGCAAATATCTACTATCTGCCGGTCGTTCAGACCCGCATCGTCCAAGGCCTGATAGACCATTTCCGCATGCGTGTAATCCGACGGTCCCGTAACCCAAAAACGGGTGAGAAGCGGGAAGGTTTGCGGATAGCGCAGTGCCAACGCCCGGTATTGGTGGGCCAGGTCGGTAAGGCGCTGGCGCCACGGGGCGGCAGGGTCGACCGGTTTCAACTCTGCATTTAGCGCGTCTGCCATGGCGCGTTCCAGTCCCACCTTCGATTTGAAGTGATAAAGCACGGCCATCGGGTCGCAGCCGAACGTGTTTGCGAGCTTTCGGACGCTGAAGCCGTCCGCTCCTTCTTCTTCCATCAGGGCGATGCTGGCTCGGAGGACTTCGTTGGGTGAGATGCCCCTTGGTCCGGGGCGCGTAGTTTTTTTCGACAACGTAGAAATTCCGCTTGACGTTTCTCCAGCGTAGAGATTATATCTCTACAACGTAGAAATCAACGCTCATGCTTGTTGAAACGCTGTCGCCATGGCGAACCGCAATAGTCAGGAGGAGTGCCCGTGACTGGACTTTCTGCTCAAGCGATGACCGCCCGTCAAAGGGTTTTGAGTCTGACTGCAGTGATTGTTTCGACCGTGGGACTCGGCCTGTCCTATGGCGTCGGCTACCCATTGACAGCGCTGAAGTTCGAGGAGTGGGGCGCACCCGGCTGGCTCATCGGCCTTGCCGGCGGCATGCCGGCCCTGGCGGTTTTCCTCCTGTTGCCGATCCTGCCGCGCATAATCGGTCGCATTGGCGCCGTTCCGTCCATGGTCATCGGCTGCACGCTGACGGCTCTCGGCTTCTTGTTGATGCCGGTGTTCCAGAGCATCGAAGCCTGGATCCTGCTGCGCTTCCTGATCGGCGCCGGCATGACCTTCCCATGGCTGGTTGGCGAGACTTGGATCAACACGGTGACGACCGAGGCGGCTCGCGGACGGATGATGGCCCTATACGTTATGGGGCTGTTTACCGGTTATGCGGCCGGCCCGCTCGTGCTCAACGCTGTCGGCACTGCTGGGTTCGCGCCCTATGCCATCGGTATCTGCGCCATGATTGCAACGGCGGCTCCGTTGCTGGCGGCCTGGAACTTTGCGCCAGCTCTGGAGCCGCATCCGCAAAGCGGGCTCATGGGCGCTATCTGCCTGGCGCCGATCGCGATGGTTGGCGCGTTTGCCGGCGGTATCACAGAACTTGCTTACTTTTCACTGTTGCCGGTTTATGCGCTCGACGCAGGCCTGACGAGTGCGGATGGTCTCGTTCTACTTAGTACGCTGATGATCGGCGGAATTGCTTTGCAGTTTGCGGTCGGCTGGCTCTGTGATCGCGTCTCGCGGGACACGGTGATGATTGGGATGGGGTTCGCCTGCGCTCTTCTCGCAATTGCCGCAGCCGCGGCAATAGACAGCCAGGTCCCGCGCCTTGTGCTCACGTTTCTGCTCGGTGGCGCTGTGCTTGGCTTTTATTCGGTTGGACTGATTGTGCTCGGGACTCGGGTGCCGGCGGGGGAGCTGGCCGTCGCCAACGCTGCCTTCCTCATGATTTACCAGGCCGGCTCGATCGTTGGTCCCGGTGTTGCAGGCGCAGCTATGGATATTTGGAGACCGCATGGCTTCGTGCTTGCCATGGTCGCCTTCGCACTGGCCGCCTCCTGCGCAACGATTTGGCTGATCTATCGCCGCAGGTCTCCCGGCAAACCTGAAGCCGACACGCTTGGCGCAGGCCGGTGATGTCCTGCACCAATAGGTCTTTCATCGACATTTGAAAGGACAGCGACCATGACACGTCAAATCGAAATCATCGGCATTCCGACAAGCGCCGCGTCCTACGCACCTGGTCAGGAGAAAGCTCCAGCCGCCTTGCGCGTAGCGGGACTTGTCGAGGTTCTTCGCGCCGCAGGATACAAAGTCGTGGACAGGAATGATGATCCCCCGGTCTGGCGATGGTGTCCGGATCATGCTGATCTCAGGGCCCAGAATCTTGCTCCGACAGTCGAGTATGTCGGTCACACCCGACAGCGGGTTGCGTGGGCGCTTGCGGACGGAAACCTGCCTCTCGTGCTGGGAGGGAACTGCACAATAGAACTTGGTGTGGTTGCCGCACATCTCGACGCGGGTCGGCGGATCGGGCTCGTCTATCTCGATGCTCACGCCGACATGAACGTTCCGGACGCGGTCACGGACGGAGCGCTCGATTGGATGGGCGTCGCTCACATGCTGGATATCGAGGGTGCGAGACGTGAGCTCGCCGGCATCGGCCCTCGCCGTCCACTGCTTCGACCGGGTGACCTCGCGCTGTTCGGGTTCCAACCGGAGCGCGCAACGCAATTCGAACGTGATCAGATCCAGAAGCTTGGCCTCGACGTCGTGACATGGAATGCGATTGCGTGTGACCCCGAAGGCGAGGCGGCGAAGCTCCTGGACCGCTGGAGTGCCAGGTTCGACCAGCTTCTGGTTCATTTCGATGTCGACGTTCTCGATTTTTTCGACGCTCCGCTCTCGGAGGATGCGACGGGTCGCGGTACCGGCTTAACGCTCGATCAGACTGCGCGCAGCCTTGCAGTCCTGGCGGCGGATCCACGTCTCTCCGCACTCACTATCGCAGAAGTCAACCCCGCGCATGGAGCAGAGGATGGCTCCAGCATCCGCGCCCTGGCTGCGATGCTTGGAGAGGCGCTGGGTACAGTCGGCTCAGTATCGGGCGAAGCGTATAGATGACCGCTCGTGGTCGAGTCTTGCTGCGGGCGTCGGAGGGTCCAGTCCGGGGGGCGCTCAACACAATCCGAAACGGCCACTCCTATTGGATGATAGCAACGACCGAATAACGGACAAAGCTGCCTTTCGTCTGTCACAGCAGCAAATTTAAAGTCAGGTCTTGTTTATGCGTGAATGCTATGGCTGAGCTATGCAGAAACCGAGATCCAAGCCCGCTTGGATGTGCGACATCGACGGACTTTCGTTACAGCTCAAAACCCCATGTCTTTCATGAGTCGTTTCCTGGTGTTCTCGCTCGGTGATCCGTCCTCGTTCCAATGTGGCCCCGAAATCAGTTTCTCAATGCAGCTGCGATGGGGATGGATCGACAGGGTTCCGCCCCCTTGCATCGTGTATTCGAATTTGAACCCGTCCCGTTCCGTGACCGGCCCGTTGCAAAGATAGCAGTGGCCCAAAAAGTCGTCTGGCACCTCCGGCTTCTTCTTTTTCTTTTTCCTGGGCGTCTTGTAGGGCGCTGACGGGGTGAGGCGGTGAAGCAGGTCATCCAGTTCCGCTTGCCATTCGGCATCGTCTTCTTCCGACCAAAGCTCGGCCAGTTCGGACTTTTCGCGGACCCGCTGAACCATCGCTTTGGCGCTCTCCAGCAGAGCGTCGGGAACTTCTTCCTTGCTGAAATCCGGCGTATCGGGCAGGTCGGCAGGCGGACGTCCGATGGCCGCGGCGAGCAGATCACAGGCCGCCAGCGCAACCGCCGCGTCGTCCGCGTCCAGTTCATCGAACTTCTCTTTGAATTTTATCAGGGTCCCGCGCAGCGCCGCAAAGTCCTTCAGCTCCGCCACGAAGTCCAAGGCCGCATCATTGCCAAAACTGCCGGGGGTCCAGGTTCCCACATCTCTCTCCTGTATCTTTTGCCCGATACTGGAGAGTGGGTGTTAAGGAACCACGAAGATAGGTGTGAAAATCACGGTGTGAAAATCACCCTGAAAATCCTGCTGCTGCTTCATCGCGATCATGTGTGCAGGGTCGGGCTGAGCTGCAGCTAAATTGCTACAAGCGATTTTAACGCTGAGAGACGACTTTCGTACAATTCTAGTCCGTCGACACTATCGGCAGCCGTTGCCTCTGGTGACAGCTGCAACTTGATTTGAGGACCGTTGTCTAGGTTGTCTAAATGCACCCCGAGCGCATGTATTCGTGTGCGCGTTGAAGGATGGGAAACAGTTGGATTCCGTTCCTCCCATTCAAGTGTTTCTTCAAGGCATGAACTGAGTTTCTCAGGGTTAAAACCTCGACAAGTTTGTTCAATGAAACTCTTCGAAATGTTTAATTCGATTTCCCCAGATTTACGGCGTTCCGTAATCGCCTGGTCTTCATCTGCCCATCGTTTCTGAAAAAGCGCTAATTTTAACAGCAGATTTGCCATGTCTCGATGGGACGAAGCCTTGGCTCCAACTTGGTCTGCCGCAAACTCTTTGTAATGAAAGGCTTCAGGATCGTCGAACAAGAACGCCGACAGCAACGACTTAAGAAGAGTGCTTGCTGGTAGTCCAAGGAAATTCGCTCTCGTGGGATTGTCAGGGGTAACCAAATCGATTGCCATTGTAACTGCGTTGTATGAAGACGCAAAGTAGCCACCAAGCATTGTGTCTCCGTATTTTAAGTGCGCGAGTTCGTGACCGACAACGGCACGCAACTCATCTTTCGAAAGAGTGCGCAATAATGGTAACGACAAAATGAGTGTGCTCCCCTCAAGTGGAGTGTGTTTTCCAGACACGCGAACCTTTTCGGTATGAATCTCAAAGCCAAGCTGAAGGCTAAGAACAATGTTGTCCGGTGAACGACTGTCGATCGCGTCCGCAACAGATTTTACAATCGCATGAAGCTCTGGCTGTTCAGACGGAGCGACAGCCAAACCTTCAAACTTAAGGCCCTTCAATCGAAACACTTTTGTGAGGGAGTAAAGCATCAGCAACATCATGAAACTGCCGAACACTATAGCCATCCCTAAAACGACGATCATCTCTCGTCCAAGCCATTGAGCGACCGCGTAGTAAACCACTGTGCCTAAAATGAATGATTGAAGGAAGTAAGTCACTGCGACAGCAATGACAGTCAAGATGGCGAGCGGTGGGAAAGTCCTTTTGAGTGTCGTCTTACCAGCGTTAAAGAGAGCACCTGCAACCCGAGTCGCTATAGGTACAAAAAAGCCGATTAAGAGCGAGACCATGCTTGCAGGGCCAAGCCAAATGGTAAAGTCCAGTCCAAAGCAGTGCATTGGATGTTGATCATGACTTAGCGGCGCGACGTCATATGTGCCGGGTAACAAAAAAAACGCCGGAAAATCTGTTAAATGGAGACAGTCAGTAAGTAGTGCCCTGTAGACAATCAAACCTGATACGGGAACCACGGCGATCAGAAAAAAGGACTTGGCTACGCTCGAACTCGCGCGTTTTTGGCGGCAACCTCTCTGGGATGGTGCTTCTCGACCGAATTTTGGCGGTGATATGGTCAAGTCTGAACGCCCTGATGTGTATCCGTGTTAACAGGATGTTCATCTTCCAATCGGCGGGTTTAAGAATGGTTAGTTTTTCAAGCTATCTCTCTGTTCAAGATTTATCGTAGATGGTGCGGCTCGAAGCTCGAGTTTTGCTAGTGCCATTCAACCCAAATCCACATCCCGCCCGTCCTTCACCGCGCTCACCAGCGGATTGAGGCCGACCCGACAGGCGATCCCGGCCAAGGATCCACAGAGGAACCCTAAGCCTGTTTTTTTGTCCCTTGTCGCAGCCTGGGGAATCGGATATCACGATAAATAACGTAACGTTATAACATCATATTTTTCCAAGCTTATCTCGACAATCAGCAGAGGTCTCATCCAATGCGGACAGCACTCACCAAGCCTATCTGCGCCCTGGCCGCGGGCGCAGTTTTCCTTTTCGCCCTGCAGGCCCAGCCGCAGAGCAGCGAAAAAGCCGACAAAGCCTCAAGCCACAACCAAAGTCATGCCGAAAAGCACAGCTCCGACGATATCTACAAAGGCATATTTAAAGACAGTCAGATCGAGAACCGGACACTGGCCGACTGGGCGGGCGACTGGCAGTCCGTCTATCCTTATTTGCAGGACGGAACCCTGGACCCGGTCATGGAGCATAAGGCAGCGCATGGCAAAAAGACCGCGCAGGAGTATCGTGCCTATTACATGACCGGATACCGGACCGAGGTTGACCGTATCGTGATCAAGGACGACAGCGTCACTTTCTCCGAAAAGGGGGGCAGCGTCGCAGGCAAGTATGTCAATGACGGCTATGAGATCCTGACCTACAAATCCGGTAACCGCGGTGTCCGCTACATCTTCAAAAAAGCCAGCGGTGACGAGGGCGCGCCAGACTTTATTCAGTTCAGCGACCACCGCATCGCACCCGAGGCTTCCGATCACTACCATCTCTATTGGGGCGACGACCGGGCCGCGCTTCTCAAAGAGGTGACCAACTGGCCCACCTACTATCCCTCCGCGCTGAGCGGCGAAGAGATCGTAAAGGAGATGACGGCCCACTGACCCGAGACGCGTTGAGCCGTCGCCGATGGGTTTGATCGTGAGATGCGTTCAGACCCATCGGCATGTTCAATGCCGGGCAGGAACTCGAAGTCTTTGCTCAGAAGAGCGGGCAACGGTGGTAAGCGTCAGCTTCTCGGACAAAGCTGCCATTTGTCAAAGTCTTGTCGAGGTCCGTTAACGCTTGTCCTGTTAAGATTATGATGGTGATTTAGAAAGAAGAATCCCGACACCCAAGGAACCAAATACGAGAGCAAATGCGGCTTCAATCCATCGTTTCATTCGACCGTAGATCGCAATCACCTTCAGGCTGGAAAATGCGAACGCATATCCGACAAAGGCTACGAGCGTTGGCCCACCGATCAGGAGAACCACGAGAGCAAGTTCCGCATTCGTTGCGGTAGACGGAACCAGCAAAGCATAGAGCGAGCCAAAGAACAGTACTGGTTTGGGATTGGTCAGATGAACCGCTAATCCGGTAAAGAATGCTCTCCTTGTGGACCCCTTGACGCTGTTGGCTAGTGTCAAACGGCTATGTTGCCACGCAGACTTCGCGGACTTGTATGAAAGCCAAAGCAAGTACGCTGCTCCTGCGTAGCGAAACAATTCGAACAGCCACGCATTTGCCGTCATGATAGCGGCCATTCCAAGGGCTGCGGCTGATGACCAGATGATAGAACCTGCTGTAACACCAAGAGCTACGTGAACCGCTATCCAGCGCCCACGATTCATGGCTGTATTTGCGATGAGCAGAACAGACGGTCCCGGACTCATGAGGCCGACGACGGTTACAAATAATATCAGTTGGTAATTGATCATAAAGCGCCCTATCTCGGAGGAATAATTTGAAACAAGTCACTAACATAGCCTACGCGAGATAGTGCGGCACAATAGGCTGCGATAGTACGGTGATTTTCCGATAGCAGACATTCAGGGTCTACGCAGCATTTGTCGGCTTGGGGCTCCAAGCGGACTTTCGATGCGATCGTCATCAGGAACCGCAATGCGTGACAAAGCGAATCTTGCCTATCAGAGGCCGGCGGGTAAGCTTGCACAACGCTGGAAACAGGGCCGTTCGAGCATCCGTTTGGCAGGGGTGTCAACGGCAGAGCATCAACTCTCAACGCGCCCGCAAATCCACATCCCGCCCGTCCTTCATCGCGGTCACCAGCGGATTAAACCCGATCCGGTAGGCCAGTTCCGCCGGGGACTCGATGTCCCAGACGCAAAGATCCGTAAGCTTACCCGCTTCCAGGGTTCCCCGGCTCTCCTGCAGCCCCAGCGCCTTCGCCCCGTGCCGCGTCACGCCGAGCAGGGCTTCTTCAGGTGTCATACGGAAGAGGGTGCAGGCCATGTTGAGCATGAGTAAGAGCGAGGTCGCGGGCGACGAACCCGGGTTGCTGTCGGTGGCGATGGCGATCGGGACACCGGCGCTGCGGAAGGCCTCGAGCGGCGGCTGTTTGGTTTCGCGCAGGAAGTAGAAGGCGCCGGGCAGCAGGACCGCGACGGTGCCCGCTTCCGCCATGGCTTGCGCGCCGGCCTCCGAGGTGTATTCCAGATGATCCGCCGAGAGCGCGCCGAAGTCCGCGGCCAGCTTGGCGCCCTCGAGGTCCGAGAGCTGGTCGGCGTGCAGCTTGACCGGCAGGCCGTTGTCGCGCGCCGCCTGGAAGACCCGCTTGGTCTGCTCATATGAGAAACCGATGGTCTCGCAGAAGGCATCGACCACATCCGCCAGGCCCGAGCTCGCGACCCCGGGCATCATGGCGCACACCGCGTCGATGTAGCCGTCGCTGTCACCTTCGAATTCCGGCGGCAGGGCGTGGGCGCCTAGGAAAGTGGTGGAGACGGTGACCGGCAGGTCCCTGCCCAGACTGCGCGCGACGCGCAGTTGCTTCAGTTCCGTTTCCAGGTTCAGGCCGTAGCCGGATTTGATTTCCACCGTGGTCACGCCCTCGGCCAGCAGGCTCTTCAGGCGGGGCAGGGCGCCCGTATGCAGTTCCTCTTCGCTGGCTTCGCGGGTGGCCTTGACCGTGTTGCGGATGCCGCCGCCCGCGCGGGCGATCTCCTCGTAGCTCGCGCCCTCCAGGCGCAGCTCGAATTCCCGCGCCCGGTTGCCGCCGTAGACCAGATGCGTGTGGCAGTCGATCAGTCCCGGCGTGACCCAGCGGCCCTCCAGATCGACGACCTCCCGCGCCAGTGTGTCCGGCGCGCCCGGCAACTCCGTCTGCGGACCCACCCAGGCAATCCTGCCGTCCGCGCTGGCGATGGCTCCCTTCTCGACCGCACCGTAGGCGGCGCCTTCCGTCATGGTGGCCAGCCGGGCGTTGATCCAGAGTCGGTCCCACATGGTCTTCTTCCTTGCCGTCACACGGCAGTTCGTTTGGCTCGTCGATTCTAGTTGTATATACAACTTTGCGGTCGCGGTGTCTCGGGGATTGTGCCATTCTCTGCGGGTGGGTTTCCCCATAAATCTGAATTGCGATAAAATGCCTTTCAGTTTCGCGATACCACGGCGAGATCGTTCCCTTACATCTGGTGTTTCCTTTCAAAATGACCTCAGCTCCCCTTTCAGATGCGACCTCGGTCTTTGCGCCCACGGCTTTACTGCCGGACGGCTGGGCCAATCATGTCCTCTTCGACCTCTCCGGCGAGGGCGACATCGACGGCGTGCATCGCGGCGTCATGGAGGCGGCGATTCCGCCGGGGGCCCATCGCTGCAAAGGCCCGGTGATCCCGGGCATGCCGAACCTGCACAGTCATGCCTTTCAGCGTGCCATGGCGGGCCTCGCCGAGCGCAGCGGGCCCAGCGACGATTCCTTCTGGACCTGGCGGCAGGTGATGTACGACTTCGTCGGACGCCTGACTCCGGAGCAGGCCCAGGCCATTGCCGCCCAGCTCTACGTGGAGATGCTCAAGGCGGGCTATACGGCGGTGGGGGAGTTCCATTACCTGCATCACGGGCCGGACGGTCAGCCCTATGACGACCTGGCGGAGATGTCGCGCCGGGTCATGGCCGCGGCCCGGCACACGGGGATCGGGATTACCCAGCTGCCGGTGCTCTACGGTTACGGCGGCTTCGGCGCTCAGGTGGCGGGCGAGGGGCAGCGGCGTTTTCTCAATGACCCGGAGCGCTTCCTCAAGCTGCTGGAGATCCTTTTCCAGGACGCGGCGGGCGATCCGCAGGCCCAGATCGGCTTCGCGCCCCATTCCCTGCGCGCCGTGACGCCGGAAACCCTGACGGCTGTTCTTGCGGGCGTGAAGAGCTTCGACTCCCATGCGCCGATCCACATCCACATCGCCGAACAGGTCAAGGAGGTCGAGGACTGCCTGGCCTGGTCGGGCCGCCGTCCGGTCGACTGGCTCTTCGACAACTTCACGGTGGACTGCCACTGGTGCCTGATCCACGCCACCCATATGACCGCCGAGGAAACCGCGCGGCTGGCGGACTCCGGCGCGGTGGCCGGGCTCTGTCCCACCACCGAGGCCAACCTGGGCGACGGTCTCTTCCCCGCGGTGGATTATTTCGCCCAGGACGGTGCCTGGGGCATCGGCTCGGACAGCCACATCTCCGTCAGTCCCGTCGAGGAACTGCGCTGGCTCGAATACGGCCAGCGCCTGATCCACCGGGGCCGCAACCTGCTGGGTCCGCCGGGCGAGGGACACTCCGTCGGTGCCGCGCTTTACGGCGACGCGCTCTTCGGCGGTGCCCAGGCCCTGGGCCGCAGGATCGGACATCTGGACGCCGGTTCCCGCGCCGACCTGGTCGTCCTGGATCCGGACGTACCCTGCCTGCTCGGCAAGGACGGCGACCTGCTGCTCGACGCGGCGGTCTTCGCCGGAAACCTCAACCCCGTCCGCGATGTTATGGTCGGCGGCAAGTGGGTGGTGCAGGAGGGCCGGCACCGGGATGAAGAGGCTGTGCTGCAGGACTTTCGTGCGGCGCTGGGACTCTAAAGCGGCCGCTCTTTAGGTGATCCAGGGTCAGGGCCTATAAAACGGACCAAAAGCGTCGGATGACGGCAATGAGCCCGCATCCCCCGGTTTTTTTGAGCTGCAGCGAGTGCAGGCTTACCGGCTTTCCGCAACAAGTTTTGCGGTTAGTGCCACGCAACTGCAGCCACAATTTTGGCGTCGGCTGCTGCTGCGATGACGCGCATGATACATTGCACAGTTCAATTCGTCCGAATTGGGCCGGCGCAATCTTGAGATCGTGCCGCTAGCCGCCTCCTCAACTGCCAGGCGTGTCCCGCACGAATGCGTTGCCCCGCTGTGCGGTTGCGTTGAAGGTCATCGCATTGACGCGCCACCCGTCTTCTGTGCGGGTGAAGCCGTGTTCATAGGTACCCCAGACTTCCCAAAATGGGTCGCCGCCGTTGGCGTCAAGGGCACCGCTTTCCATCCAGTTCCAGGCGTAGCCATGGCTGAACATCAGGGCGTCATCGGCCCCCTGAAAGGTGATGGCGTGGTTGCCGCGCAGGTGGAAGCTGGTCTTCTCTGCCGTCAGGTTACCGGACCAGCCCGCGATCAGGCCGTCGGCGGGGATTGTGGCGGGCTCTCCACCCACCAGCGAAGTAAAATCGACGGTGATCTCATCGGTAAAAAAGCCCCGCGCGGTGGCCCAGTCCTTCGCGTCGACCGCAGCGTCGATGGCATCGGCAATCCGAATCATCTTGGCGCGGTCCACCATCGTTTCCGCTGTGACGGGTTGGCCCGTGTCCTGGGCAAATGCTGCTGTGCCGATGCCGAGCGCGACAATCGAAGAGGTAAGTAGCTGTTTCATTTCGAAGACCTTTCAGAAGTGTGGTTGAGGGACAGGCGTCAGCTGTCAATCAGTTCGTACTCGACTGTGGAGATGCAGTGGGCTGTGGCACTGAGATACGCTCTTTGCGTTGGGGGTTTTGAACGGGATCGCGTGAAGTGTTGATGATCCCGCTTTGTGCCTGATCAGGCGTCAGGTGCTTCGGTTCCGTTCCAGTTCATGACGAAGTCCGGCGCCCGGTCTCCCAGCACGGTCACGGACCGGATCGCGGCGTTCAGTTCAGACAGCTCAGCGTCTGTGAACATCACTTGAGCGGCCGAGACGTTATCGCGCAGGTGGGGCATCTGGGTTGTACCGGGTATGGGAACAACGTTTTCGCCCTGGGCCAGCAGCCAGGCGAGTGCGATCTGCGAGGCTTTGACGTTCTTCCGCGCGGCCCATTGCTGGGCAATCTCGACAAGGGTCATGTTCCCTGAGCGATTTTCGGGGTCCATGCGGGACGTCAACGCTCGGAAATCGCTGGGCGCAAATGTCGTTTGCATGTCAACCGCACCCGTCAGGAAGCCGTAGCCGAGGGGCGAAAACGGAACGAAGCCGATGCCGAGTTCCCGGGTTAGTGGCAATATCTCTGTCTCAACGCCGCGGTAGAGCATGGAATACTCATTCTGCACGGCGGCAACAGGCAGAGACTCATGGGCTTTACGCAGTGTCCGGGGTCCGGCCTCGGACAGGCCCCAGTACAGAACCTTGCCTTCGTCGATCAGGTCCTTGACCGTGCCGGCGACGTCATCGATCGGGACTTCTGGATCGACACGGTGTTGATAGAGCAGTTCTACCCGATCCGTCTTGAGCCGCCTCAGCGAACCTTCGACGGCGGCACGGATTCGCTCAGGGCGGCTGGTCACTCCCAGGAATGCACCGGTGTCAGAGTCCAGATCAAAGCCAAACTTTGTCGCCACCTGGATGTCGTCGCGGAAGGGGACCATCGCCTCACCAAGGATTTCCTCGCAGGTGTAGGGGCCGTAGACCTCAGCGCAGTCGAAGAAAGTGACGCCTTGATCGTAGGCCGCGCGGATCAGGTCGATCATGTCTTTGCGATCCGGGATGAGGGAATGAAAGGTGCGGTGCATGTTTTGCACGCCCAAACCGATTTCAGAGACCTCAAGCCCACCAAGCATGCGACGACCTGCCGCCGCAGCACCCTGCGATGACTGGGCAATGGCCTGCCGTCCGCCCAATGCGAAGGCGGCGGTGGCAACGGCGGTGCCTGTGAGGAAGCCACGGCGGCTGGAGTTGATTTCTTTGCGGGTGTTAGACATGGGTGCTCCAATTCTGAATTTCGTGTCCGCTCATGTGCAGCGCGCAGCTCGCCCTCTTGGGTGCCGAATGCTGCTGTGTGACTCAGGATTTAGGGAGCTGAGGACGTGCAATCTTGAACCGGATCGCTCGCTTTTTGCAGGATCGCGCTCAGATGGCGCCGGCCTGGCGATACTTGCGCGGCGTCTTTCCGGTGACCTGCTTGAAGCTGCGCGAGAAATGAGCCTGATCCGCAAAACCACAGGCAAACGCAATTTTGCCAAGCGGAAGTGACGGATCGTCCAGCATCCGGATCGCTTGTTCGATCCGGTAGCTCAGGACGTACTGCATCGGCGTCTCACCCACCGTTTCCTTGAAGACCCGACCAAAGTGCGAAGGGCTCATGCCTGCTTCGCTTGCGAGATCATGAAGCGTGATCGTCTTATCCAGATTGGCGCGGATGAACGCGAGCACCCGGTTGTAGTGCGCAGAGGTAAAGCGCGTGGAGAGCGAAATATCCTCCGGCCTGCGCTGACCGTATCGTTGCAACAGCTTCACCAGCAGAACGCGGCTCATCGCCTCGAACATCACACCAGACGTGATGTCATCATTCTCAAGCGCGTCCCGCAGCATCACACCAGCCGCGCAAAGATCCGGGTCCGAGAACTGTGGGAGGTTTGCGAATTGCTGGGCGTCCAACAACATACCCAATTCAACTCGTGCGAATTTTTCCACGCGCTCCGGTTCAAGCGTCACAACGATCACGTCTGATTTGCCAAACCAGCGCCAACCAGACCGCACACCCGCGGGAGTTACAATGATTTCGTCCTTGTAAAACGTGAAGTCGCGCAGTTCGCCGTCGCGGCGGTTCTGAACCCGGTGGGCAGTGTCGCAAAGATTCAGGAGGATATGGTGCTCGGCAAAAACCTCTTCAGGCATCGTGTCTGGCTCAGCCTGAAAGTAGCGCACGGACATAAGAGCCGCGGCAGACACATGCTCCATTTCATCGCTGTTGAGCATTGGAGCTGACGGGTAAATGTCGACGTATCGTTTCGGCAAAACGGTCCTTGTTGGTCGGTAGGCAATCTGGCTTCAGTCTAACTGACTGGTGCTACATGCCGCACTCAAATTCTCTTTCTGCGGCATAGCCGAACGTCAAAGCTTCTTCCAAAAGACAATCTTGTCGTCACGAGTGGCATGGAACTCTTGAATGCGGGCCTCCTGCGTACATCCACTCTCAAGATAAACCCGACGGGTCTTCTCGAATACCGGATTACCTGATGTCTCCACCAGGAGAATCCGGTGGCCTACATTCGCCAGCGGCGCTTCGACATGCGAAATGAGGTTCGATCCTGAATCATTGCCCTGTTTATCGGCATGTATGACGATGAGGTAGAGGTTCCACGTCCGCTCCGTCATGCGTTCAGGCGCGAACTATACGACGCCGATAGGCGCCTCATCTTCAAGAACCAGCCAACGCTCGGTGCTGCTGGATAGATCCCATGCATCGCCAACCATGCCGTCTAGCAATTTGCTAGGGAAAAGCCCCGCAGAGTCGATGAGTTCGTTCACGGACGGATGGGCGGATTGTGGTCCTGGCATTAAGTGCAAACGGCGCGAAGCTGCACGAAGACCTGCTGGCCAAAGGCAAGAAAAACTGCGCAATGCAATTCAAGTCTTATGCGCAGAAGAGCAAGAGTTGCTCGCGAGCCTTACCAACCGAGTATTGCGGGAATTGCTGAGAGGTGAAGGGCACGCATTCAGAGTATGTTGCCTGTGCAATCAACCGATTTGTAAAGAATGTCCGGTCTAAGCAGAATTGACCGAACGCGAAACTCGGTCAAACGGACACTCGATATGACCAGAGCAATGGCCGCTTCGTCCGGATAGTGTTGAAAAACTCTGTGTTCGGACCGAAATGGCTCTTCGCGTGAAACAATGATTCAAAGTCGGCGATATTATTGAATCAAACTTACTTGTAGAGGTTTTTGAAAGGCAGTTTGTTTCGCACGATTTTCACTTGTGGAGTTTATCAACACTATCTCCGCGCAGCCGGCCTTGGCGGAATGAGAGTTCATGGGGCCTGACCCTGGTTGCGTTTTCACGCGGCTCGACGCGCAAGCGTTAGTGGGCAGAGTTCATGCCCAGGCTGGAGAGTCCCAGGCCTAAACCCGCCCCCAGTCTCCTGATCTCTTCTTCGGCCCAGCGGCATCGGGCAGGGAGTTTGCGTCCCGCCCGCGTGATCAGCCACAGCGCCTGTCGATGGGGCACCGTCAGGGCCGCGACTGACAGTTCATCGGCGCGCGGGAAGGTCAGTATGCCGCTGCGGGGCAGGATCGTGTAGCCGACCCCGGCTGCGACCGAGGCGGGGATCTGGTTGATCTGATTTACAAACCCGCGCCGGCGAAGTTTCTCGGCGCCTTCAAACTGCGGGTAATTGCGCGGCATCAACTGCTCGGCATAGCTCTTCCCGTCGGGATGGTCGATGAACCCAAGCCGTTCCAGGTCGATCCATTCGGGCGTGCCCAGTCCGGCACTCGACGGCGTGATTAAACAGAGCTCTTCTTCTCCGATCTGTTCGGCCACAAGCCTCCTCTGCTCGGGATCACAGTTGACCACGCCGAGGTCGAGCGTCCCCTCCGCCACGGCCTCGATCACGCTCCGTTCCGGGGCCGCCTGCAGCGTCAGGCGAAGGTCCGGGTGCTGCGCAAGGTGCGGGAGCAGCGCCGGGTAAAGCAGATTTGCGAAGCTTCCCGAAGCCGCGACGCCAACGGCCCCTGAATGGGGATCGTCGCGGCCCAGAGTCTCCAGTAGGTGAACTTCTTCATCTCGGCGGCGCAGCCCGAACGCACGCAGGTCCTTGCCCGCGTCGGTCAGCAGAAAGCCCTTGCCGACACGCTGGAGCAGCGGCGCGCCGATCTGCTGCTCCAGCTTTCTGATCTGTTGCGAGACCCCGGGCTGGGTCATGTTCAGCCGCTTTGCCGTCTTCGTGAAACTCTCTTCCTCGGTGAGGGTGATGAAGCTTTCCAGCCAGGTTGCATTGATCATGGGGAGGTAAATATTTGTTATGGATATTATAATATATGATAATTTTTCATTTTGAAAAGCTTTGCCTAAGTGTGGTGGGTCACAGCAACGAAAGGAGCGAAAAATGTTGCCCCAGCCCAGGAGCTTTTCCCACATCGGCCTCTCGGTTCCCGACCTCGACGCCGCCGTCAAATTCTATTCGGAGGTGTTGGGACTCTACGTCATCATGCCGCCGACCGAGGTCGTTGAAGATGACAGCGCCGTCGGCGTCATGTGCACTGACGTATTGGGGGCGGGATGGGAGTCGCTGCGTATCGCCCATCTCTCGACCGCGGACCGTATCGGCATAGAGATATTCGAGTTCACGGGCAACCGGACGCCCGAGAATAATCTGGATTACAAGAGCACCGGCCTCTTCCACTTTTGTATTCAGGATCCTGACGTCGAGGGTCTGGTCGAACGGATCGTCGCCAATGGCGGGAAGCAGCGGATGCCCATACGGGAGTATTATCCGGGAGAGAAGCCCTACCGCATGGTCTATGTCGAAGATCCCTTCGGGATTGTCTTCGAGATTTACAGTCACGGCTATGAGCTGACCTACTCCGCCGGCGCTTATCAGGCTTAAGGGGAAGCGGCCCCCTGTTCCCTGGTGGAGAGGGGGCGGCCTACAAAGGTAGAACCGGGAGGAGGGACTTGTTCTTCATGGTTTCTGGCTTGCACTGGGACTCTGATATGTATGTATGCTCTCTAGGGCTACCAACAGAGCATCCAAACTAAGGAAGGCGGCCTTTTGGCTTTACGCCTAGGTCTTGAGTCAGAAAAAAGTCGTCATCAGCGAAGTGTTGATCCCAGTAGCTTTGAGGATCTTCTGCGTACTGGGTAAGAGCGGATAAGACCTCATCCACAGTCTTTAGTTCTGCATAGCCATCCGACGGACATAGAGCGACGAGGCCGTTATCCGACCGGCAAATTCTGTCGAGTTCCTCGTCTATCCAATGGTCTAACGGCATTGGATTTATCTCGCAGGGCACATCCATTTTCTTGCAGGCAAGTCTCGCGATGTCCTCGTGAGGCCAGAACGGCGTCACCCACCGATCACCGATACTAAAATCGATCAAGGTTCCGTCCGGCTTGTTTGCGAACCAGACCTCGCTGCGTTCAACCGCTTCCTTGACTGTATAGTGAAAGCGCCATTCATCGCTGCCTTTGAGAACGGACATGGCCTCAACGGCACCAATCGAGCGGCGGGTGGCACGCCTCTGCTCAAGGTTTGCAATTTCCTGGAACCCCAAGGTCTGGGACTTTTTCACCACTGAGATGTTTCCCGCTATTCCACGATGATCACCTGCCCGGTCACGACGCCCTCCACGCTCTTGGCGAAGGCACGGCCGACGCGGGCGGAGGGCACGCGCTCGTGGCCGGGAAAGAAACGGCCGTAGCGTTCCTCCGAGACCTCCAGAAGGCCCGGACTGACCACATTGATCCGCAGGCCGCGCGGCAGCTCGACCGCCGCCCCGACCACAAAGCCGCCCAGCGCGCCGTTCGCCGTCGCGGCGCCGGTGCCTAACCGGATCGGGTCGCGGTCGAGAACCCCACTCGTCAGGGTGAAGGAGCCCCCGTCATTCACGTAATCCAGGCCCTTCAGCACCAGATTGACCTGCCCCATGACCTTGTTGGTCAGACCAAGCATGAACTGCTCATGGGTGAAGTCGCTTAAGGGGCCGAAATGGACGGCGCCGGTGGTCGACACCACCGCATCGACCTTGCCCACCTCGCGGTACATGGCCTCGATGGAGGCCGGATCTGCGATATCGACCTGAATATCGCCGCTGTTGCGGCCGGCCCTGACGATCTCGTGGCGGGCGGACAATTCGCCGCAGGCTGCGCGGCCGATGTCGCCCTCGGCGCCAATTGCGATGATTTTCAAGCTGTTATCTCCGTTTGAGGGGTCGACGAGGCGCTGGCGCGCGTCCGTTTGGAACCGGGTGTCTTGAGGCTATCATCTTGAAGTTACAGCAAAAAGCATCACCTATAGGGAGCTGGTTAGACGAAAAGCCGCCGATATGCTATAAAAGCGCAACGTTTGGTGGTTATCCTGCTTTCCGCAGGAGTGTTTGAGCAAAGCCGGAGGCGACGATGTTTAAAGGACCGCAGCCCTGGGGCGTTTAAAGCGTGTCGCGTTCTATCGAGTAAGCTTATCCGAGAGCCTAGGCTTGAGAATGCAGCTCGACGCGATATGCGTCTAGCCCAAGCGAACCAAAAGCACGGCGTTTAACGCGACACGCGTCTTGCCTGAGCTGACCAAAAGCCTGGCCTTTGGGTCAGGCAGAATCGTTTTTTGGCGCTACAGCTCCCCCTATTTTCGTTTTAATCCCTCAGATGGTCGAAGTGCGCCTCGAACTGGCCCCGGGCCAGGCTCGCGAGCGCCGTGGCCTCCAGCATCTTCTCGATCAGATTTTCCATGGTGGCCCGCTTGCCCGCGGGGGTCATGGTCTTGAAGCTTTCGCGCTCGAAACCGTCCATCTGGGCGTAGACCGATTCCAGGCAGTTGTAGAATTTCACCGTATGTCCCAAAAGCGCCGAGGGCAGCACGTGAAGCTCGCCCTTCAGGTCCTCGAAAAACCGCATGTTGCGGGCGTAGACCATATGCACCGTGCGCCGGTCATCCTCCGCCAGGGCCCGCATCAGCGCTGCTGTCGAGGGGGATTTCTCCACGGCCTTGATCAGTTCCTCCTTGTTGTGGCCGATCTCGGTATAGAGCGCGTTGATCAGGCGGCGCTTGCTGTCGCGCTTGACTTTGGCGGTCACCCAGACATCGTAGACCTTGCTGGCGGTAAAGACCGCCAGGGTCGCAACGCCGGCCACGACGGCGCCCAGGACACGCGGGTCGGTGGTGACGAGGGCGAGTTCGCTGTTCAGGTCTGACATGACGGGCCGCAAACTGTTGGAGTCGGATAGCTCAATTTGCGGGTGAGTGTAACGGCCTTCTCAGGATCAAACGACAGTTAATCGGAGCCTAGAGCTCGGCGTAACTCCGCAGGGCGCGCAGTTGGCTGAACAAAGCCGCGGCCAGCGAACATCCGAACGCCAGTGCGGCGAAAGTGATGCCGGCACGGGGGGATATCGCGCCCACGATGCCGCCACCGGCCAGCGCGCCGAGGGGCCGCACGCCGTAGATCGCGGTCTGGATCACCGCATTGACCCGGCCGAGCATCTGCGCCGGAGTGACCAGTTGGCGAATGGAATTCTGTACGATGAGCCACATGGAAGGGCCGAATCCGAGCAGAAAGAAACTGGCGTAAATGGCCTCGATAGGGCCGTTCGACGGAATGGCCAGCAGTGCAAGAATGGCCAGGGTGGAACTGCCCGGGCCGAACAACAGGATGATGTTGGGCGAAATCCGGTGGGAAAAGCGGCTCGACAACCAGGACCCCACAATGGCCGCGCCGCCGAAGGCCGAAAGAGCCATTCCGAAGACGCCGGGATCGGCGCGGTAATAATCCAGAATCAATGGGACCATGGCGACCAGAAGGGCCGCGAAGGCCAGGTTCCAGAAGATCGCGCAGGCGGCGATCGGGCGCAACAGAGGGTGCCGGGCCACCAGTGCACTGCCCTCCAGGATCATCTTCAACAGCTTTTCTTTCGTCCGGGGCGGTGCCGGCAGCCGGGGCAGCCTCAAGGTAACGGTGAGTGCGCCGAGCGCGCAGAGAGCTGCGACCCCGAAGACCAGCCGGGCGGTTTCGCCGGTAACGAAAATACCGACGCACAGTGGCACGGCGAAGGAGGCGACGGCGCGCGGAATCTCGATCCGCGCATTGGCTGGCGCCAGGCCCTCCGTCTTCACGACCATTGGGATGATCGACAGGGCGACCAGGACGAAGAGGACGATACCGCAGCCGGACAGGAGGACCGTGATCGCGAAGAAGGGGAGGTTCGCAAGGATGACGCTGAGCGTGACCCCGAGAAAACCTGTCAGTGAGATTGCCGTGGCTGCAATCGCGACCGAGCGGGGCTGCAGCCGGTCCACGATCACGCCGGAGGGAAGTGACCCCAAAAGATGCGCCATGGCCTGACAGGCGACCAGGACGCCGATAGCTTCGGGTGAAGCCTGAAAGACCAGGGCGGCGACGAGCGGTACCGCAACGAGCGCAATCTGGTCGGCGACATGCATGCCGTAGGCGGCCAGTGTTAAGCGTTCGATGACGTTCATGTGCCGGTTCCCCCGTGAAGCGGCTCAGACGTTAACCGGCGGCTCAATTGACCCGCTATCCGATTGTTGCGGTCGAACTCGATTTAAAGAGAGAGATGAAGAAGGCGGCGGCGCAGATCTGTCAGCGATGCCCGGCGGCTTCGTCTCCCCGCCCCGAGAAACTCTGCAATAGTTTCAAATGAAACTTTCCGTAGCCCTGTTCCGTCACTTTCAGGTGTGGCGCGGTCAGGGTGTGAAACCGGCCGAGCTTGTGAAAGGGGACGGCGGGAAAGGCGTGGTGCTCGGCGTGGTAGGGCATGTTCCAGGCCAGAGAGCGCACCAGCACCGGGGTGAAGGTCGTGCGGCTGTTGGCCAGCATATCGGTGACCTGCGGGCAGCCCGTGTGTTCCGCCAGCAAATAAGCGCGCAGGAAGGGCTGTCCCACCACTGCGGGCAGCAGCCAGACCCAGATCAGGGCGCTGGACTGAAGAGCCAGGGAGAGCGCGGCCAGCGCGCCATAGATGGCGAGGAACAGGCGGGCTTCCTGTTTGATTTTGGCGGCACCCTTGGGCGGCACGAAGGCATCCCGGTTGCGGCCGGCTGCGTTGGTGATCAGGGTCCGCAGGTGCGAGGCCCAGACCGGCAGGCCGGAGAGGTATCGGAGATAGGACCCGATGTTGTCCGGCTTGGGCGTGGCCAGCTCCGGATCGCGCGCCGGGTCGTTGGTATGGCGGTGGTGCGCGAAGTGGAAGAAGCGGAACCAGTCCGGCGGCAGGAGCAGCAGGAACCCGCTGACCGCCGCGACCAGTTTGTTCAGGGCGGGACTCTTGAAAGCGGTCTTGTGGATCGTCTCGTGCAGCGCCGTGAAGAGAAAGACGATCAGAATGCCCTGAAGCGGGATCAGCACCGGCCAAAAGGGGACCTCGAACAGGATCAGGCCACCCGTGATCAGGATTGCACCGCCGTGCAGTGCAAGATGACGCAGGCCTGGTCCGTCCGAACGGGAGAGCAGCTCCTCGCGTTGCGCCTCGCTCAAACCGGCGATCAGGGCCTTGTGATCCCGCTGCAGCATTGTGCTTTTCACTATCTGTGACATTTGTATGTCATAACGACAGGGATTCTAGCACGCCGGGGCCCGATTTGCAGGCTATCTTATAGGGAATTCAGTGGAGAAAAACTCCGCTCAACCAAGCTGCGTCAAAGGGGATAACTGAAGAGCAAAGCGCCAGATCCGGTTAAGGCGTCGCCTCTTCCGCTGCGACCAGGGCGCCTTCCAGGAAGCCGCCCTGATGGGACGCGGCTTCCGTCGCGCAGAAGACCAGCTGCCTGTCCCAGATCTTCTGCGCCGCAGGGGGCAAACCATAGCGGGGGTGACTGGTGAGCGGTGCGAGGTCGTCCGCCGTCGCGGTCAGAGGGTCTTCGATCCAATCCTTTAAAAACAAGCTGTTAGGCCTTGCCGCCTCCGGGCCGAAGAGTCGCTCGAATTGCGCGATCGCGGCGGAGCGCAGGACTTCCGGATCGATGCCCTTACGTTGTTCGGCGGGGATGCCCAGAAAGCCGAAGAGCGCACCGGGACCTTCCGGCGGCGAGGCGTCGTGGATTTCCATAGCCGGTCCCACGTGGCTGAATGCGTGACCGGAAAGGCCCTGTTCCCGCCAGAACGGCCGGTCGTAGACGGCAACCACCTTGGCATGCCCCGCCATCCAGGTCGGGATCGCAATCAGGGCATCGCAAAGATCTTGGGGGAGCGCGGGGATAAGGTCTATGGATCGCAAAGCCAGGCGTGGCGGCAACGCGAGTAGAACCCGTTCAGCCTCGATGACTTGAGTCTCGTCCTCGTTTTGGGTCAAAATTTCAAGTTTTGTGCCGTTTTTCGCGATTTCTCGAACCTGGCTGGAGCGCCGCAAACGCTCCGCTGGTAGGCGCGCGGCGAGAGCATCGATCACGCGGGCCATACCCCCCGCGACCCGAAGGCTGACCGGGGTCATCCCGGGGCTTCGGAAGGTTTCGACACCGCGCTGGGGATCTTCGTAGCGCGAGGCGCCGTTGTTGAATTGCTGAAAGCTCTCAATACCCAGTTCCCCGAGTAACCGCGCCATGCGCGGCTGGTCCGGCCAGAACCAGGTCGGGCCCAGATCGAATGCACTGGAAATGTGGGAACCCTCCTGGTTTCCTGGCACTTCGGAGCGAATACGGCCACCGAAACGGTCACGGCCTTCGAGCAGCAGAAAGTCGCGCTCTTGTTCGAGCAACCGCGTGGCGGCGTAAAGTCCGCTCAAACCGCCGCCGACAATCAGGGTTTCCGTCTTCATCTTCGCTCATCGCCCATTCTGTCGCTTGTCTTCGAGCCACGGGAGGGTGCAGCCAGAATAACTCTGAAGCTACCTCCCTGGCTGCCTCCTGCACCCCCGCTCTTCGGCTGTCCGCAATCGACTTCACAATTGTATCTATCTACTAATCGATAGATAGTGGATTCAAATTGGATTGGGAGGCTGTATCTGTCAAGCGATATCGCGTCCACCGCGGGTGACGGCCAGGCTTTTTCGTGGGGATAAAACCCTGCAAACAACTGAACTATATATCAGATCTGAAGATTCCGGGTGCGTTTGTCGTTCTTCCCGATGTGTGGGATTGCCGAAAAGCCCTGTTGCCGCCGCGCTGTAAGGACGGAGGATTATTTCCCGATTGACGCCAGGCATTCCAGGGTGCGATCGATCTCGGCTTCCGTGTTGTAGTGGGCGATCCCGATCCTGACGATCCCCTCGTCCTCCGGAATGCCGAGCTGACGGACCACCTCCAGGGCATAGTTATGCCCATCCCAGATAAAGATGTTGTTGTCGCTCAGGGTTTTGGAGACGAGGGAGGGTTTATGGCCGTTGTAGCTGAAGGAAACCGTCGGCACCCGGTGATCGATCCGGTTCAGATTGGTGATGCCGTGGATGGTGATGTCGGGCAGCGCCTGAAGTCCCTCGATTAACTGAATGGCCAGTGGCCTTTCGTAGGCGTGTGCGGCTTCGAAGGCGGCAAGGATCTGTTCCCGCCGGGAGCCATTCGATCCGGTCTGGTTTCCGAGCCAGGCGAAGTAGTCCACGCTTGCCGTAAGGCCGGCCAGAAGCTCGATCTGCGGCGTGCCGGTCTCGAACTTTCCCATTAGCTCGTCGCCGACGCAGCGGCATTTGTAGGCCTGAAGCCCGCGAAGAACCTCCGGGCGGCCCCAGACAATGCCGATGTGCGGACCAAAGAACTTGTAGGCGGAACAGGCGAGAAAGTCGCAACCGATATCCTGAACGTCGACTGCCCGGTGCGGCGCCAACTGTACGGCGTCGATGAAAACCAGCGCGCCGGCCTCTTTAGCCAGTGCGGTTAAGGCCTTCACATCGTTGATAGACCCGGTCAGGTTGCTGGCATAGTTCAAGGCGATCAAGCGGGTGCGCTCGCTGAGATTGGCGGCCAGCGTTTCGGGTTCGACCTGCCAGGTTTCGGTATCGAAGGGCAGCCACTTCACCACCAATCCCAGATCCTCGGCGATGGTCAGCCAGGGCGCGACGTTGCCTTCGTGGTCCATCCGGGTCAGCAGGACCTCGTCACCGGGCTTGAAGTCGCGGCAGATGCTGCGGGCGAGATGAAAGGTGATGCTGGTCATGTTCGCGCCGATGATGATCTCGTCCGCCGAGGCGGCACCCAGGAAATCAGCCATGGCGCGATGGGCCTCTTCGACCACTTCGGCGGCGGCGAGGGTGGTCGGGAAGTAGCCACCGAGGTTGGCGTTGCTGTTGATCAGGCAGTGAGCCACGGCGTCTGCCACGCTCTGGGGGACCTGCGTTCCCGCGGGATTATCAAGGTATATTCTAGCGCGGTTGTTATCCTTGATGGACAGGGCGGGAAAGGCCTCGCGCACGCGCTCGATTGGAAAAGACATAAACGATCGGTCCTTATCGGATCCCGTTAACCGGGACCGCCTCTAAAGGTAGTGTGACATAGATAGACGACAACCGTCACCGGGGAACATCATCCTAAGGGATGATGCGCTATACAGGGGGTGACGGAACGCTCGAAATATCGCGAGAAAAATGCTACGCGTTCAGCAGTTACAGCGTCGCTGATCGGCAGTTGCACCTCAAGATAGGAAGTCTACGTATTTTTTCCAGGGGTGCTCTGGTTCGGCCCGATTTAGAGCGAGTCCCGGAGTTCGTGAACCGAGGACATGAAGAGCGCGAAGAGCTCGGCCTGAGATGAAATCTCAAGCTTTGCATAGGCATTGCGCCGATGTGACTTCACGGTGGGCAGGGCCACGCCCAGATTGAGCGCGACCGATGTCGAGGAGTGGCCCAGGAGTACTAACCGGATCACCTGGCGTTCCCGTTCGCTCAGCACATCCTGCCCGAAATTCATGAAAAGGCGTTCGAGCAGCGGTGCTTCCAGTTCGGGTGCTAGGAGGTGCGACGCGACTTCCCAGTGTTTGCGTATCAGGGCGTGAAGCAGGGAGAAAACACTTCTGAGCTCGGTCACATTCCCGGGCGTAAAGCCGCCGCCTGCTTCCTTTTTGGAGAGGGATACCTCGATCATGGTTGAGGGATCGATCGGCATAACGAGCAGCAGCTCCTGCATGCCGGACGGCCAGTCCTCGGTCAGAAAGCCGATTTCTTCGTAGCTGTCCACACGCAGCCGGAAATCCTGTTGCCGGTCCTCAAGGTCGCAGGGGCCAGGCATGAAATTCTTCATGAAGTAAACGCCCGGTTCCACACCCTTGCGCAAGGCCTGGTAAAATGGGTTCAGGACATAGGTGTTCTTGAGGTAGTTGTTCAGTCCCTTGCGGTGGCGTGCGGCGGTGATGCTGTCGTGCAGCCGCGCCGGAGCCGCATCCTTGCGATACAGGAAAACGATCAAAAATTCGAAGCTGAGAATGTCACGCATAGCCTCGGAGAAAAGCGCAAAAAAATCGTCGCGTCCGATTGCCGAAATGAGTTCGTCGGCTCGGTTCCCGATCAGATCCGGGCCGTGGGCGCCCTGCGTTTTCGTATAGTTCCCCTGCGGCATAGGAAGACTTTTTGTAATCCCCAACGCAATGCTTTCAGAATCCCTTCGCGACGCAGTTGGGTGAAGGTTGAGAGTAAATTTCTATATAATTCAATTAACTCTGGTCCGAAACAGCAGTTCGAACCGGATCTCGTCTACAATCGCAAACGACGAAAAAAATCTTCGCGAGAAGAGTTTACACGAAATCGGCCAGGCTTTAACCCTTGTCTCTACAATCCGCCAAGGCTTGAGCGAGAGCCTCCAGTGCCGCTTCGAGGTCCCTCGGCGGCAGATACCCGAATCCGATGCGCAGTACGCGTTGATCTTCCCCAAACCAGCGGCCGTCTGATATTTGAAGGTCGTATTCTGCCTGGCTGTCGTAAAACCGATTTAACGCGGCCGACCAGTTTGTGCCGGAGGTGAAGATCCGGCAGCTACATGATGCCGTTTTCCGGAAAACGGCTCTTCGAACTTTTACCGTCGGGCATAAAAGTCCGCCTGTGGGGATGGAAAAACAAGACCCGAAAGGTAGTTGGCGCCCCGAGCCCTGTCATGCGGGAATTTGGCGTTTATGCCATCATTGACATTGCGAAGCCGAAAAGCCATCCGCAGAGAATGGCGCTCAGCACCGCCATAACCACGTAGAAGAAAAACACGGGCAGGCGAACCAGCGCGAAGACCGGGATGGCGGCCCAGGCACTGGTGATGCCGCCAGCGATCAGGAAGGCCATGGCCGGGCCCTGTCCCATGCCGCTGTCGATCAATGCGCGGATCAGCGGCAGGGCGGCATATCCGTCGAGATAAATCGGTGCGCCCACGACAGCGGCTGCAGGGACCGACCACCAGTCGTCGCCACTTGCGAAGCGGCCGACAAAATCAGGCGGCAGAAAAAGCTGCAGGGCGTATTCCGCGATAAAGGCGGCAAAGAGCCAGGTGATCATCAGACGGCCATTGCCTAGACAGGAGGAGAGGAAAACTTGGCGTCGTTCCGCCGAGCGCCAAAAATGCCAGCAGAGGTCTTGGGCATTTGATTCACTGCACCCGCTCGTCGCGCCACAGCCGCCGCCGCTGACCTGCGATAAAGATGCCTTTGCCGGGTGCCTGAAGCGCCCTGCGGCGATGAGGAGCGCGGTCACGCTGCCGCCAAATAGACCAATCACGAAGGCCGAGAGGGTTTTACCCACTGCGAAGGAACTGCCCAGGGTACCTGCGGTAATTGCCAGCATCCCCGGATCAGTAATGGGAGATGAAAGCCAGAACGCCATAATGGGAGCGAGCGGAACACCGCCCGCCAGCAGTCCCGCGACCAGAGGCAGAACCGAGACGCCACAGACCGGGGTCAGGGCGCCGATCAGGGCGGCCAGAAGGATCATTCTGACCGGGCGGCCCCGGAAAGCGGCCGCGATCAGCGCCATGCTGCCGCTGGCATGTACGCCCGCCGTCAGAAACAGACCCAGCGCGATCATGGGCAGGATCAGAATAAGGTTCTTCAGGGCAAAGGTCGTTGCTGCCCAGGCATGTCCCGGCCAGAACAGGGCCGCCGTTACGGCGGCGAGGAGAAATCCGAGTTTTGCCAGGCTCTTTAGGGATGGGAAACCGCGTCCCACCGCGCGTTTTGGGAGGTCCAGACTCATGCCAGGGCTTTCCTGCTCTTGAGAGATCGTTGTCTTTTCAGGGCAGAAGGATCGGGTATGACTAGAAATCGCACAAACGAATAGTTACTATGATAGTCATGAATAAAAACGATCGATCTATCGCTACGCTCGACAGCGAGCTTTTGCGCAGCTTCATTGTCGTGGCACGCCATGGAAATGTGACCCGTGCGGCGCGCGCGCTTCACAAGACACAGTCGGCGGTGAGCGTGCAGATCAAGCAGTTGGAAGAGCGGCTCCGGGTTGCGCTCTTCGCGCGCGAGGCGCGCGGTGTCAGCCTAACCGAGGCAGGGGAGACTTTGCTGCAGTCGGCTGAACCGATTGTCCGTCAACTCGATCAGGTCGCGGCGTCTTTTGCACAGACTCCAGTGACAGGCGTCGTACGGGTCGGCATTCCGGACGAATACGGTACGAGTATTCTGCCGGAGGTTCTTGCAGCCTTTGCCGCGCGCCACCCCCAGGTTCAGGTTTCCGTGCGCTGTGGCTTCAGCGTCGATTTCGATGCCATGGTGGATCGGGGAGAGCTCGACCTCGCGGTCACCACCAGCAATCATCTGCCTGCTGCGGACAAGGCCAAGGTTCTGTTGGAAGAAGAGACGCTTTGGGTTTGCCGTAAAGGCTTCCCGTTCTCCTCAGGCCAAACGGTGCCGCTTGCGCTGTTTGAGCGGAGCTGTTGGTGGCGCGATGTGGCGGTGGCGGCGCTGCAATCCGCCGGACAGCCTTACCGGATCGCCTATTCCAGCGACAGTGTCGCCGGGGTCAAAGCGGCGATCGCCTCAGGTCTGGCAGCCGGCATGATCGCGCGCAGTACCCTGGAGCCTGGAATGCAAATCCTGAGACCCGGGGAAGGCTTTCCCGAGCTGCCGGTCTCCCATCTCTTGTTGCTGCGCGGAAAGGCGACCGAGACGCCCGCGATTGGGGCCATGGCCGACGCTATTGTCTCGGCCTTCACGGATGACAGTTAGGCTTTAGCGCGGTTACGTTTTTGCGCAGAGGGTTACCAAAGCGTCTTTTGCGCGCGCGCGTCCCAGGCCTGGTCGTATTCGTCACCGCCAACGCGGCTTTCGGTCATGGAAGCCAGGATTTGACCGGGTGTCGGGAGAGATTTTTTATCCACATGGCGTTCCGGGTTCCAGAGTTCTGAACGCACGATGGCCCGGGCGCATTGGAAGTAAAGTTCGTCGATTTTCATGACGATCACCGAGCGGGGCGGCTTCTCCTTGACGGTGAAGGAAGCCCGGAGTTCAGGATCGGTATCAAGATGCGCGCGGCCGTTCACCCGGATGCAGTTGCCGTGACCCGGAATCAGGAACAGGAGCGCTGCGCGCGGATCCCGGACGATGTTGCGCAGGGAGTCGACCCGGTTGTTGCCGCGCCGGTCGGGCATCATCAGCGTTTTCGAATCCTGGACCCTTACGAACCCCGCCAGGTCACCGCGCGGCGAGCAATCCAGCCCCTCGGGTCCGCTGGTGGCGAGCGCCGCAAAGGGCGCGGCCTCGATAAAGCGCTGGTATTCCGGTGTGATCTCCTGTGCAACCTTGACCAGGGAGGCTTCGCCCGGCTGGCCATAGATGGCTTCCAGTTCCTCGACAGATGAGATGATCGACATACAGGGGCTCTGGTTCGTTGAAAAGATGAGGAACAGTCTGACACAGCCGCAGCGGGCTCACCACTTCCCTTGAAGCAGCACTGCCATGCGGTTGGCGACCTCTTACGTGCGGCTCTTTTCCCGCTCGCGTTTTGCGATGTCTTTCTGGCGGTCGAAATCGGTGCGCAGGTCGCGGATTTCCTGATCCGAGAGACGTTCAATGTTGTAAAAGTCCTGCTTCCAGTCGGGATCATCACTCCACCGCAGGGGCGACTGGACCGTTGTGCGCGGGCCGGGGGCTGCCGCCAGAGTCTGCAGGGCAAGCCTCAGCGTAAAAGCCTGAGAGGCTTCGTCGTTGGGCTTGCCCGCGGCGTTGCCCAGGGGGAAGTCGCTGAAGAGCAGGCGGGGCACACCGACGTGCTCCACGATGTCTTTGGCGCAGGCCATCACGACAGTGGGAATGCCATTGGCTTCGAGATGCCGCGCGGTGAGCGAGACGGTCTGATGGCAGACCGGGCAGTTCGGCACCAGAACGACCGCGTCGGCGCTTTCTTCCGTAACCCGCCGCAAAATTTCCGGTGCGTCCCGTGTGATTGTCGTCTTCTGGCTGCGATTGGTCGGCACACCGAGCAGGCTCCGCGTCACGCCGCCGATCTCACCTCTCGCCGCGAATTGCTTCATCTGCGCCAGAGGGCACCAGCTTTGCATATCCTCCGCCGAGGTATGTTGCCGGTCGTAGCTGATGTGCGAGATGCGCAGGTCCGGCTCGACGGCGCTCGGCAAGGAGTAGACTTCGTGGAACTTTGCGGCCCCGTTATAGGGCGCGCCCGGACCCTGGTCGCCTTTGTCGGGCTGGTAGGGGGCTGCGGTCGTCACCAGCGCCAGCCGGCAGTCGGAAAGCGGTTTCGTCAGGGGAGCGAAGGGCACGTCGCCGTAGTGCGCCCAGACATAGGGTTTGCCGTAGCCCAAGGCCCGGTAGTAGCTGCGGATGCGCGCCAGATAGCGAATGGGGACATCCTGCGCAGCGGCGAATTCTATTTCTTCGTTGGTGGAAGGCATGTAAATCCCAGGTACTTCACAAGCTATGCATCGATAGTTTGATTCTTCTTGTGATACGCAGCGGCGGCAATGAAAATCCGATCTGGAAACCGGGTGTCTGCATCATATATGCAACCGTCCCTAGCGGCCCCGTCTATAGTCTCTGTCTTGATTTAAAGGCCACGCCTAAGTGAAGTCATCGGAAGCCCGGTTAGCACAGATTAGGAAGGAACGGCTCGTCGTTCATGCGCCGCACAACTATCTTCCTTTTGGTATTTTCGCCGGGTTTTTGTTTGTTCTGATCGGTCACTCTCTGGCGTCTAACGCCGTATCACGGATCGACTTTAACATTCTGTCGAAGAATTTTGATTATGGAACTCTATGGTTTTTTGCAGGCTTGGGCTGCATATTTCTTGGAGTTAACACGTTTGTTTCTCATATCTACAGATTCATAAACTACGGACCCGCCGCGATACTCGATAGCGAAGGCATCTATCTGAACAGTGGTTATCTCTATTTCTGTGAAGTGAGCTGGGACGGAATTGCAGAGGTCAAGACCAAGGTTATGTTTAAGAGTGGCCGGTTGTTTCGTCGGACCCATCGCTGTATCGAACTTAGGCTACACAATCCGCGGGCACTCATCGACCCCTTGACGTTTTGGGAACGTGTATATGTTCAGTTCCCTATTCCACGGAACGAATTTCCGATCTATATCACGGAAGACGCAGTTGACGAAAATCTCGACTGGCTTGCAGCGCAAATCAGGCGACGACTGGGCGATGCTGTTGGTGAAAATCTTAACCCGGATCATGCTCTTGTGTCATGAGACGCTATTGTCCTTCACAACCTGGATAGTTGCGTTAAGAGCAAAACTTATGACTAGGGGCTGTAACAGTATGAAATTAAGCGCGTTTTTATGCTTGGCATCGTTCTGTCTTCTCTCGCCCGCCGCCGCGCAGACGCAAGGAGCCCAATCCGGAGGGACTCAGTCCGGCGCAGCTTCGGGCCACCAGGTTCTTGTCACGAAGGCCTTCAACAACTTTGAAACGATCATGTTCGCGCCCTTGAGGGTCGATCAGCGAACGCCGGCTGCGGGGGTTAAGGCGGTCTGTCATTCGGTGCAGGAGAGCCTCGACCGACTGGTCGCCAACGCCGAGGCGCGTGCCGCCCTCGCGCTGCCGGATACGCTCGAGGAGGCGCAGGCACTGAACCAGTATCTCGCGGGCCGGTTCCGGAAACTGCAGGCGCGCATGGAGCAGTCCGCCCAGCAGATTCAGTCTTCGGGGCAAATCATCGAGAGCCACTGTCCGGAACTCAGCGTGCAGCAAAACCTGGCGCAAACCGCCATGCAGATCGCCCTCGCGCAATATACGCCGGAGGGCTGGTGCCGCGCGATGCTCGAGAAACCCCGGGAAAGCTGGAGCAGCCAGGATCAAGACTACTTCGGCAGGTTCTGTCAGGGTGTCGTTGGGAACTGACTTTCGTTTTCTATACGAATTGCTCCTCGCCTTAACGAGCCTTGGGTCTTGCTGCCTTGGACCCGCTCAAAGCTGGCCGGGGTTATCTTCAACCTCGCCCTGAGAGTCGAAAACAACTTCCTTCTCTTCTGAAAAGCGACCGCGTTGCTCGAAAAGCTTGAAGGCTCTGGCGGCCGCCGATGCATAGGCTTGCCAGTGAGGTTGCTTGCTGATGAACTCGACATCGGATGTGTCGTCAAGATAGGAGTCGAATGTCTTGTGCATCAGCTCATTGAAGTCGTGGATTGCAGTCTGCTCGGCAGGTGAAAAAATAGGAGCATCAAAGTAGTCGAGATCCCCATCGGAAACCCAGTCCACCCATAGTTCCAGTGCTTCGTCCACGCCAAAGGTGGCGAGACCTTCATAAGTGGACGCGAACTCAAAGTATTCGATGAGCCTGTTCCTTATGCGCTGCTTTACCACTGTTCTTGAAACAAGCTCGGGTGCCGGCAATGGCCTCGTATCTTCCGTCATGGTGTTTTTTCGTCGAGTAACGCGGTTTCATGGGGTCAGATTGCAAATTCGATTGCGACCCTAGGTCGCGTGGCAGGCGACGGCAATCATCATGTTTCGGTCTGTCACTAAAAGTTGACCACGTCGCGGGAACCGCGCGCCATATTTATAGCCGAAGGTCTTTTTTAGCTTTTGGGGGAAAGTATGTTTCGCAAAACCACATTATCTCTGGCGCTGGCCGGCTTTGCGGCCCTGACCGCTGCGCCGGCACAGGCCAATGAATCCCATGCTCATATCGGTCATGTCATGACCAAATGGGGGGATACGCCCGGCGGGCAGGGCTTCCTGCCGGTCGCACTTCAGGAAGCCAAGATCGCCGAGACGCATGCCGGTTTCGCAGCCGCCGACCCGTCGGATCTGGAGAGCATGCATCTGCACAGCCGCCATGTTCTGCACGCGCTTGATCCTTCGGTCGAGCCCAGTGGTCCAGGTGCCGGTTACGGTGTGTTGAGAGCCACCGAAGGGACGCAGAGCCACATCGGCTTTGCGGCGGGCTCCACCGGTGCGGCCGATGCGGTGAAGCTGCATGCCACTCACGTATCCGCCTCGGCTGAAGCCGTGGTTGAGCGTACTGAAGCGGTCAAGCTTCTCATCACCGAAATCCTCGCAGCCTCTGATGCGGCTACCGCTGCGCCTTTGATCGCGCAGATGAAGGAAAGCGTTGCCGCCATCATCACCGGCGTCGATTTGAACGGCGACGGCAATATCGGCTGGGCCGATGGTGAAGGCGGTCTGATGGTCGCGGAAACCCATATGGGTTTCATGATGGAAGCTGAAGGTCTGAAGTAGTTAAACCCTCTGGGTTTTCATCGGTCAGGCGAAGATCCGGTCTACGATCTCCGCGGCGCCTTGGGCGCCGTGTTCGGCGCGGATTGCTTCGCCCAGTTCTTCGGCGCGTGCGCGGGTGGCCGGGGCGTGGGCTTCGTCCAGCGCCTGCGCAAGACGCACGGCGGTCAGGCGTTTTTGCGGGAGCGGCGCCGGGCCCACGCCAAGCGCTTCGATGCGCCGTCCCCAATAGGGTTGATCGACGCCCAAAGGGCAGAGAACGCTGGGACGGCCCCAGCGTAGGCCTTCATGTGTCGTGCCCGCGCCGCCGTGATGCACCACTGCCGAACAGCGGGGGAAAAGCCAGGAGTGAGGCGCCCGTTCAAGCACGTGGATGTTACGGCTCTCGCCAAGGTCTCCCAGCCCGCCCCAACCCGTAGCCAGGATGCCGCGTCGGCCGCAAAGTTCAAGGGCGCCGGTCACCGCCTGGGTGGTGCGTTCGACGTCGCTGGACGGCATGCTGCCGAAGCCGATGTAGACAGGTGGCGGTCCCGAATCCAGGAAGCGCGTGAGATCTTCCGGGGCTGCCCAGTCCTGTTCGGCTTCGCTGAACCAGTAACCGGTGATTTCCTCGCGGGGGCCCCAGTCGGCGGGCCTGGGCTGGATGTGGCGGCTGTAGCCATGCAGGCGCAGCAGTATCCGCCCGGCCGGGTCGTAACCGGCAAAGAAGTCGCGCGGGTAGGGTGTCGAGAGGCCGAGAGTCTGCTCGCGCCAGCGTTTTTGAAAGCCCACTTGACTCCAATAGGTCAGCCAGCCGAAGGCTCTGTGGCTCAGTCGGTTTGCGAAGCCTCCAAGCTTCATGCCCGGCAAGAGAAATTGCGGGAATTCGCGGGTTTCAACGAATCCCGGCTGCAAGGTCGTGGGGATCGCCGGGATCCGCAGGGCTTCGGCGATATGCTGCGCCGCCCCGCTCTTGGGGTGATAGATCAGTAAATCAGGTTTGGCCTCGCGCGCCACTTCCCAGGTCTCGTCGAGCAAACTGCGCATCAGTGGCCTGAATTGGCGCCAGGCGCGGATCTTGGCCGTGAAGCTGGCGAGTGCCTCCTGAATTTCCGGCGACTCGAGCAAGGCCCGGATATCGATCGAGAGCGGTGCAGGCGTGAGGCCGGCCGTTTCGATCATCTCATCGAAGTCTCGCGAGCAGGAGAGCGTGACCTCGTGTCCACGGGCTCGGAACGCCTGCCCGAGAGCGACATAGGGCTGAACGTCGCCGCGCGAGCCCATGGTAAAAATCAAAATCTTCATCCGGCCACTTTAAGTGCCGTCGTGGCGATGGCCAAAGCTAAGATTGTGATCCGTGAACTATCTGGTTTGCGAACTACAGCCGTTGCGGAAAAACGCGTGGCGCCAGGGCGGACTGAAACCAGAGAATGTAGCTGTAGATACTGTAGACCGGCAGGCCGGTCGCGGCGCGCACATCCGCGGCGAAGGGCACCATGTTGGTGCATTCCAGAACGATCGCACCCACATCCGGGTTTGCCCCGGCGAGTTCGCGGGCGGCATCGATCAGATCCAGGCGGCTGGCTTCGATATCCAACGTCTCCTCGTTATCGAGGATGACCCGGCTGAACTCGCGCAGGCCGTCGGTCCCGATGACAGGCGTGTCGAGCGGTACACGGGCCGCCTTCAGGTGATCGTCGGAGAGACTGTCGCGGGAGATGGTCAGAATGCCGCAGCGCTTGTCCGGCGGCAGCAGGCGGTTGACCATCTCGACCTGCATAAGAGAAGAGGTTGCTACCGGCACACCGCAAGCCTCGGCAAGCTGGTCCTGAAAGAGCGAGAGGAAACCGCAGTTGGTGGTGATTCCATCGGCGCCCTGGGCCACCAGAGCCTTTGCGTCGGACAGGAAGGTATCGAGCAAACCTTCTGCCCGGTTTCGCACCACCCGGTCCGGCGAGGCGCCGCTGACCACCTTGTAATGGACTGGGAAGGGCCAGGTCAGGGCGTTACACATATCTCCCTGAATACGGGGGAACCGGGTTTCCAGCATCAGGATACCCACGCTTGCGCCATACAGGCTTTTTCCGCCTTTGACTTTCATATCCGTCTTACGCTTCTCGTGTCTTTGGGCTTTGCCCTGTTCCGAACTAACCTTCTGTGCCTGCGGCAAGCGGACTTCCCGCCAGCGGACCCTGCAGGTCGGGCAGGTAGAGGGCCGAATAGCCCGCGCGGGCATAGGCGATGATCTGGTCCAGGCGTTTTTCGATATGGCCGCGCAGAATGCGGCGGCAGGCCTCGGCATCGCGCGCGGCCAGCCGGGTCAACAGCTGCCGGTGTTCGCCGCGCGTGACCGAGATTCGCTGTTCCATATCGAACCAGCGGACAAAACGGATCCGGGCGTTGATGTTGCGCAAGCGTTTTACCAGCTCGTTGTTGCCTGACAGGCCGACCAGGGTTTCGTGAAAGTGCTCGTCGTAAGCGACCAGTTCCTTTGCGCTTTTGCCTTCATAATTCTGGCCGTTGGTCCTGAGGTCTTCATGCAGGGCTTCGATATCCTCGTCACTGGCACGTTCGCAGGCGAGGGTGATCGCAGCCTCTTCCAGGATCACGCGAAGCTCGTAGAGATTAAAGATCTGCTGCGGATCCAGGGCCCGGCAAAAGAATCCCTTCCCGGGCTGAAAGACCAGAAGCTCCTCAGCCACCAGACGGTTAAGGGCCTCTCGGACCGGTGTGCGGCTGGCACCGAGCGACTTCGCCAGGGTGCCTTCATTGATTCGTTCATCCGGTTTGATAGCGTAGCTCGCGGCCAGTTCCCTGACCGCATCGTAGATACGATCGACGCTTGCCGGGTTCACGGTTTCACCGGGCATTTATGCTCCTCCCGCCAGCTTCCTCAGCACGGGTTTACGGGCCTGCAGCTGCCGTATCGCTCCAATGCCGGAGCCATTTTTCGCCAGCCGCCGGAAAGTTATCGCACCTGCTTGACTCTCGTGCAACGCAAATCATACAGTCCTGTATACAGGAAAATATGCAGGGATGCGCGCAGGCGAATTCTCTGTTTCCCGGGGACGAGAGGCGTCTTCCAACTTTACGGGTGATTGGCATGACTGCAGGTGGAAATGAGCTGACCGGCGCCGAGGCGATGGTGCGGATGCTCCAGGCTCATGGCGTCAAACATATCTTCGGGCTCTGCGGTGATACAACTTTGCCGCTCTACGACGCGCTCTTCCGTCTCGATCACGGGATTGAGCACATTCTCACCCGCGATGAACGCCATGCCGCCTATATGGCCGACGCCTACGCGCGGGTGTCGGGCAGGGTGGGGGTATGCGAAGGGCCGAGCGGCGGCGGCGCGACCTATATCCTGCCGGGACTGGTCGAGGCCAACGAATCTTCCGTACCGATCCTGGGGATCACGACCGACGTCTCCGTCTCGGCGCGGGGGCGCTACCCGTTGACTGAGTTGGACCAGAACAGCCTCTTTCGTCCGCTCACCAAATGGAACACTGTGATCGATCAGGCAGAGCGTCTGCCCGCCATGGTGCGCTCCGCCTTTCGGGCCATGACGACGGGACGGCCGGGTGCGGCACATATCGGCCTGCCGTTCGACGTACAGAAAGCCGCGGTGTCCGAGAGCGAGATCTGGGCACAGCCGGAACTGGGCAGCTATCCGGCCTGGCGGGCCGGTCCGGCGCTTCAGGCCGTCGAGCGGATGGTCGAGGCGCTGCTGTCAGCTAAAAACCCCATGGTCATCTGCGGCGGCGGGATCGTGATCTCCGGAGCGGAGAGCGAACTGCAGGGCTTCGCCGAGGCACTGAACATGATCGTGGCCACGACCATCAGCGGGCAGGGCAGTTTGGCCGACAGTCATCCGCTTTGTCTCGGTGTCGTTGGCAGTAACGGCGGCGTCCCTGAGACCCGAGAGGTGATCGAGGAAGCCGATCTGATCCTCTTCATCGGCTGCCGCGCCGGTTCGGTGACCACCGAGCGCTGGCGTTGTCCCAAACCCGGCCAGCGGATCCTGCATATCGATGTCGATCCCATGGTGATTTCGGCCAACTACGAGACCGAGGTCGCCTTGAACGGCGATGCGCAACTGGCCCTCCGCATGGCGAACGAGATTCTGGCCAGGTCAGGCGAAAAGCGTGATTTCGATGGCGCCGCACGGATCGCCAAAGCCAAAAAGGTCAAGTTTGCCGACTTCGAAGAACGGGCCGCCAGCAACGATTCGCCGATCCGGCCCGAGCGGGTGGTCGCGACGCTGGGCCGCTTGCTGGATGACGACGCGGTCGTGGTCGCCGATCCGGGAACGCCCTGTCCGTTTTTCTCGGCCTTTTACCAGAACGGGAAATCCGGACGGCAATTCATCACCAACCGCGCCCACGGCGCCCTGGGCTATTCGGCCGCAGCCGTGCTCGGAGCATACTACGGAAGGCCGGGCGCGAAGTGCGTGTCGGTGATGGGTGACGGCAGTTTCGGCTTCACGGTTGGCGAGTACGAAACTGTGATGCGCAAGAACCTGCCGATCACCTATGTGGTCTTCTCGAACTCGGTCTTCGGCTGGATCAAGGCGGGGCAAAAGAGCGGCTTCGGTGAGCGTTACTACTCGGTCGATTTCTCCCGCAGCGACCACGCCGGCATCGCCGCAGCTTATGGATTGAAAACCTGGCGGGTCGAGGATCCCGCGGATTTGGAGGGCGCGATGCAGGCCGCATTGGAGGCGGACGGCCCAACCCTCGTCGACGTGATTGCTCAGCCGCTACAGGACGCGAATGCGCCCGTCAGCGAGTGGGTTGCATGAGCGAAACGGGGGGCAGGGACATGACGCACCAAAACATGACGCATCAGAAAGACAGCATCGAACGCATGACCGTTTGGCACGCGGCGTTGCCGGTCCGCTCGGCGCGTGATCACGGCAGCGGCCTGGTAGCCGATAAAGTCGATGTTGTGGTGATTCGTTTGGAGACCGCAAGCGGGGCTTTTGGCTTCGGGGAGGCCTCGCCCTGGGCGGTCTTTACCGGCACCGCCGAGGCGACCGCGGCGGCCCTGGACCGCTACATCAGGCCCGTGGTCCTGGGGGCGGATCCGGCGGATATTCCGCTGATCATGGCGGACGCGAACCGAGCGATCGCCGGTCACACGGAAGCCAAGGCGGCTCTGGAAACGGCGCTGCTGGATTGCCGCGGCCGTGCCATGGGACTGCCGGTCTGGGCGCTGCTCGGCGGCCGGTACCGCAAAGAGATCCCACTGTCGATATCCCTGGCCAACCCGGACTTCGATGCCGACATGGACCTGCTGGACAAAGTCTGGGCAGGGGGCATCCGCATGATCAAACTCAAGACCGGCGTTCAGAGCCACGCTTTTGACATCGAGCGGCTGGAGCGCTTGCGCAAGGCCTATCCCGAACTCAACATCCGGGTCGACTACAATCAGGGCCTGCAGCCTTTCGGCGCGCTGCGCAGGCTCAAGGATGTCGAGCAGTTTAAGGTCACCTTCATCGAGCAACCGGTGCCTGGCTGGAATCATGAGGCCATGGCCAGGTTCACTGCCGCGCTGGAGACCCCGATTCTTGCCGATGAAACGGTTTTCTCACCGGGGGATGCGCATAAAGCGGTTAAAGGACGACTCTGCGATGCGATCTCGGTGAAAATCATGAAAACCGGCGGCCTGCGCCGGGGTATGGAGGTGGCGGCGATCGCCGAATCCGCCGGCATGCCCGCTTACGGCGGCGATATGTTCGAGAGCGGGCTCGCGCACCTCGCGGGAACCCATATGATCGCCGCCGCGCCTAACATTTCGCTCGGGTGCGAGTTTTATCAGGCCCGCTGGTATCTGGAAGAAGACATCCTGCGTGAACCCTTTCCCTGCGATAACGGCAAGGTTGCAGTCCCGGAGGGGCCGGGTCTCGGATTTGATGTGGATCTGGAAAAACTTGCTCACTACGCCGCAGATACAAGACAGTAACGCTTGCGCTCCACGAGTGCCGCGTTCAAGCTCAATGGTTGGTGCGATCCTACGAGAAAAATTCCGGGTTGGGGGAGATACAAGACGTGAGGGGACGTGACGCAGGATGACCGGGGCTTCGACACATAACGCCGCCGCCGCAAGGAAGGTGGCCGTTATCGGGGCTGGAATCATCGGCGTCTCGACGGCTGTCTGGCTGCAGCGCAGTGGCTGTGAGGTCACCCTGATCGATCGGCTTGGGCCAGGCGAAGGAACGTCCTACGGCAACGGAGGAATCCTGGCGTCCTGTTCGGTTGTCCCGGTGACGGTACCCGGGTTGCTCCGCAAGGTGCCCTCCATGCTGATGGACTCGAACTCGCCGCTGTTTCTGCGTTGGTCTTACCTGCCGAAACTCCTTCCCTTTCTGCGGCACTATCTCTCGCACTGCTCGGCGGAGGAGACCACACGCATCGCGTCAGCATTGAGCGCCGTCATTGGCGACAGTCTGGAGCAGCATCAGGCTTTGGCGAAGGGTACAGGTGCAGAAAAGTGGCTCGTCCCATCCGACTATCTCTTCCTCTATGACGACCGCAGCAAGTACGAGGCCGACAGCTTCGGTTGGGGGCTGCGCAAGGCGAACGGCTTTTCCTGGCAGGAGCTGGATGCCGATGCGTTCAAGGCCTACGATCCGGTCTTTTCCGAAGATCTGAAATTTGCGGCCTGCCTCTCCGGCCATGGCCGTATTGCCGATCCGGGACGCTACGTCAAAGACCTGGCCGAATGGGTCGTGAAGAATGGTGGCCGCAGCATCAAGGCGGACGTGACGGACTTTCGGAAAGAAGACGGTGCTGTAAGCGGAGTCGTGACAGATCAGGGTGTGATCGCGTGCGATTCAGCTGTCGTCACCGCCGGTGTCTGGTCGGGCCCACTGGCGAAGAAACTCGGAATGAACGTGCCGCTGGAGAGCGAGCGGGGCTATCACGTCGAGCTGATCGAACCCAGTGTCATGCCGCGCTCGCCGGTGATGGTCGCATCGGGAAAATATGTTGTCACACCCATGGACGGCCGTCTGCGGGTGGCGGGTCTGGTGGAGTTCGGCGGCCTTGATGCGCCGGCCAGCCGCAGACCTATCGAATTGCTGCTTGAGAATATTTCGAAAGCGATACCAAACTTGACCTGGAAGGAAACCCGGGAATGGATGGGCCACCGGCCCGCCGTTTCGGATTCCATTCCGGTTATAGGCGAGGCCCCGGGTCTCAAGTCGGTCTTTATGGGATTTGGTCATCACCATATCGGCCTGACCGGGGGACCGAAAACCGGGCGCGTTCTTGCCGGATTGATTTCCGGCGATCGCCCGAATATTGATCTTTCGGCCTACGCGCCGGCGAGATTTGCGTGACTGCGGCTGACGTGAGGGCCGCCAATAACAGGGAGAACAGACCATGAAGCTTATGAAATCACTTATGGCGTCGGTGGCGGGAATCGGCTTGGCCGCATCCGTCACGGCCAATGCCGCCGCCGAGACCTGGGACATGCCGATGGCCTATTCCGCCACCAACTTCCACTCGGTGACCGGTGCGGAATTCGGTAAATGCGTGACAAAGGGCACCGGTGGCGAGCTGGAAATCGTCACGCACCCTTCGGGCTCACTGTTCAAGGGTAACGACATCAAACGTGCGGTTCAGACCGGACAGGCTCCGATCGGCGAACGTATTCTCTCGGCCCACCAGAACGAAAATCCGGTCTTCGGTGTCGACTCTATCCCCTTCCTGGCAACTTCCTTCGAGGATTCGGAGAAGCTATGGGAAGCCGCTCGTCCTGAACTCGAGAAAATCCTGGAGGAGCAGAATCTGAAACTTCTCTATGCTGTTCCCTGGCCGCCGCAGGGCCTCTACTTCAAAAAGGAAGTAAATGCCGTTGCGGATATGCAGGGCGTGAAGTTCCGGTCCTACAATACCGCGACCGCGCGTCTGGCCGAGCTGGCCGGGATGCTTCCGGTCCAGGTTGAAGCGGCGGAAATCTCACAGGCCTTCGCAACAGGCGTTGCCGAATCCATGATCTCCTCCGGCGCAACCGGTTACGACCGGAAGGTCTGGGAACATCTGACGCACTTTTACGAGGTCGATGCCTGGCTGCCGCGCAACCACGTCTTCGTCAACAAGGACTCCTGGGATGGTCTGGATGACGCGACCAAGAACGTGATGCTGGCCTGTGCCGACATGGCGGCTTACGCCGGTCTCTGGCGCTCGATCCAGTACACGGATTTCACACTGAAAGGTTTGCGGGACGGCGGCATGGCCGTGGCGCCTGCCGGTGACGCGCTGAAGGGCGAATTGCAGGGTTTCGGTGAAACCATGACCAATGAGTGGCTTGAGAAAGCCGGCGCGCAGGGCAAGTCGATCGTCGACGCCTTCAAAGCCAAATAGTTTGATTGAAATGGAGAGGCTTCACCGCCTCTCCATTTTTTGAATCTGCGCTGAACCGGCGGGAACCAAACCCGCGCTGCCAGATATCTTCGGGAAAAAGCAGGGGGAAGTCGATGCAGGCTGCCGGATCGGTTGTCCGCCGAACGTTGGACAGACTCTATTTCGGATCAGGGGTAATTGCGGCCCTGTTTCTAATCGCCATTTTGTCGCTGGTCGTATTGCAGATGCTGGCGCGCTGGACCGGGAATGTTTTCCCCGGAGCCGCGGACTACGCCGGGTATTGTATGGCCGCCGCGTCGTTCTTTGCCTTTGCTCACGCGCTTAATCGCGGCGCACACATCCGGGTCAGTCTCATCCTTCAGTTCGCCGGACGCTATCGGCGCTGGATTGAGATCTGGTGCTTTGCCATCGGCACCGGACTTGGCTGGTATTTGGCTTACTACGCATGGAAAGGCGCTTATTGGTCCTGGAAGCTGCATGATATCAGCCAGGGGCAGGACGCCACACCGATCTGGATTCCGCAGATCGCCATGGTGGTGGGGGCCATCCTCTTTGCCATCGCGCTGACCGACCACCTCGTCAATCTGATTCTCTTCGGCGAACACCGCATCGATGCGGAAGTCGTTGAAGACCACGAATAGGGGGCGGTTATGGAACAGCTCGAACTGATCGCCATTTTCCTCTTCATTCTCTTCCTGCTGCTGGGCACAGGTGTCTGGGTCGGGCTCGCTCTGCTGGGCGTCGCCTTTGTCGGCATGGAACTCTTTACCTCGCGCCCGGTCGGCGATGCCATGATCACGACCATCTGGTCGGCGTCGTCCTCCTGGACTCTGACGGCGCTGCCGCTCTTCATCTGGATGGGCGAGATCCTCTTCCGAACGCGCCTTTCGCAGGACATGTTCAAGGGATTGACCCCCTGGATGGCGGGTTTGCCCGGTGGTTTGATCCACACCAACATCGTTGGCTGCACGGTTTTCGCAGCGGTATCCGGATCCTCCGCGGCGACCCTGACGACGGTCGGTAAGATGTCCATTCCGGAGCTGCGCAAGCGCAATTATCCGGAGCATATGATCATCGGAACTCTGGCCGGGGCGGCCACGCTGGGACTGATGATCCCGCCGTCGCTGACCCTGATCGTGTACGGTGTGACCATCAACGAATCGATTTCCAAGCTCTTCATTGCGGGTGTGCTGCCGGGCCTGGTGCTGGCCGGAATGTTCATGACTTATGTGGCGGTCTATTCGAAGGTCTCGTCGAAGTACAATCCGGATCCGGAACCCAAGACGAACTTTTTCGAAAAGATTGGCAACTCGCGCTTTCTGATCCCGGTGATCTGCCTGATCGCCGTGGTGATCGGCTCCATGTATCTCGGCTTTGCGACCGCGACGGAGGCTGCAGCCTTCGGCGTGATCGGTGCACTGGTGCTCGCGGCGGGCCAGAAGTCTTTGAACTGGTCGACCTTTACGGAAAGCCTGATGGGCGCAACCCGGACATCGGCCATGATTGCGCTGATTCTGGCCGGTGCCGCCTTTCTGTCACTGGCGATGGGCTTTACCGGTTTGCCGCGTGCCTTGGCAGAGTGGATCGCCGGCATGGAGCTCACCCGCTTCGAACTGCTGATGGCGCTCCTGGTGTTCTACATCATCCTGGGGTGTTTCCTGGACGGGATCTCGTCTGTGGTTCTGACCATGGCGGTGGTCGAGCCCATGATCCGGCAGGCCGGGATCGATGTGATCTGGTTCGGGATCTTCATCGTTGTCGTCGTCGAAATGGCGCAGATCACACCGCCGATCGGCTTCAATCTTTTTGTGCTGCAGGGCATGACCCGGCATGAGATGAGTTACATCGCGAAAGCCGCAATCCCCATGTTCTTCATCATGGTCGTGATGGTCTTCGTCCTGATCTTTGTGCCCGAGCTGGCGACCTATCTGCCGGAGAATATGAACACGCGCCCGGGCAGTGGTTAGCGCTTGATCCTTTTCGGCGCTAAGCTTTCGTTTTACGGTCTGGCCGAAACCATGCTGAGGGCTCTGCAGCTTCTCGGCGTGGTTTCGCGCCGTTGCTGTCCCGGGTTGTTCTGAGTTTCGCAAATGATCGAGACCAAAAGCATGTCGGGCATACTGCGATCCTTCGCCATGGGCAGGATCAACCTTGCGAAGCAATCTTCATCGCCATCTTCGTAGTCGGCGCATTCGCGGATAAAGACCGGTTGGCGAAAGCGGTACGGGAGTTCGTACACGCAGTTTAAATAAGCCGCGATGCCGGGTGTTTTCTGCTCGTCGACCAGCCGGCCTTCCAGGCGGCCGCCGGCGTAGGCCGGGAGTTTCGTTCCGATCAGGCGATAACGGAACTGTGGTCCAGGCTCGATAATGTCGATGAGCCCGACATAAGGCAGCGCATGAGGGACCGCCAGCGGATCGAAATCCGACCGTGCTGGCAGATAGCTTTCTCCGCGGATCAGATCCCAGTATTCCAGGAGATCCCGCTGCACTTCGAAGGTCAATCGTGCGGCCAATTCGGTGAGAGAGATTTCGCTTCGCAGATCCAGATCATCTGCGGGCTTACGCAACATTGAAGCGGTCTCGGATAACAACCAGTCAATCGCCATGCGTTCCCCTCCCACGAGAGATGACAGCAAAAATACATCCAAAAGTCGCATTTGTAAAGCTGCGTTTCCGTTCGACGATTTTGACCTGGTCCCTGGATCCTTGCGCAGCCTTTGATTTTGCTGGGAGTTTTCTGCCGGGTCAGAGAAAGATGCGCTTTCTTGCTAGCAGCTCGAGCGGCTTGGTATCATCGCGATGATCAAGAAAAGAGCGCGGTACGAGAGGGGGGATTTGTGGAGTCAGAGGCTACAGAGCAAGACATCAAGGATGTCGGCGAATTTGATTACGTGATTGTGGGCGCCGGCAGCGCCGGTTGTGTCCTCGCGAACCGTCTCTCGGCCGATCCGGATGTCTCCGTTCTTCTGCTCGAGGCCGGTGGCAAGGATGACTATCTCTGGATCCATATCCCGGTCGGCTACCTTTACTGTATGGGCAATCCGCGCACCGACTGGTGTTTTCAGACCGAGGAAGAGCCCGGGCTGAACGGGCGTTCCCTCGCCTATCCGCGCGGCAAGGTGCTGGGCGGCTGCTCCTCAATTAACGGCATGATCTACATGCGCGGTCAGGCGCGCGATTACGACCAGTGGCGTCAGCTTGGCAATGTCGGCTGGAGCTGGGACGATGTCCTGCCGGTCTTCAAGCGCTCGGAAGATCAGGCAGGAGGCGCGGACGATCTGCACGGCAGCGGCGGCGAATGGCGGGTCGAGCAGCAGCGTCTGTCCTGGGAGATTCTGGACGCCTTTCAGGAGGCGGCGGCCCAGGCGGGAATTCCCAAGACCGGGGATTTCAATCGCGGCAACAACGAGGGCTGCGGTTATTTCCAGGTCAACCAGCGCAAGGGCGTGCGTTGGAATACCGCGAAAGCCTTTCTGCGCCCGGTGATGCAGCGGCCGAACCTGACCGTTCTGACCCACGCTCAGGCCAAGCGCTTGACCCTCAAAGGCCGCCGCGCGACGGGCGTGGAATTCTGGCACAAGGACGTCCTGAGCAAGGTATCCGCGCGCGGCGAGGTGATCCTGGCCACCGGCGCGGTCGGCTCACCGCAGATCCTGCAGCTTTCCGGCATCGGCCCCGGGGAGGTCCTGCAGAAATTCGGCATCGAAGCGAAACACGAACTGCCGGGTGTGGGCGAGAATCTGCAGGATCACCTTCAGGTCCGTACGGTCTTCAAGGTCAAGAACGTCAAGACTCTGAACGAGCGGGCCAACTCTCTCGTCGGTAAGGTGGGCATGGGGCTGGAGTATATGTTCTTCAAGACCGGTCCGCTCACCATGGCGCCCAGTCAGTTGGGCGGCTTCGTCAAGTCGGACGACAGCCGCGAGACTCCAAACCTGGAGTACCATGTGCAACCCTTGAGCCTTGAGAAGTTCGGCGAGCCGCTGCACCCCTTTCCGGCCTTTACCGCCAGCGTCTGTAACCTGCGGCCCGAGAGCCGCGGCTCCATCCATATCAAGTCGCCGGACCCCCGCGTGCAGCCGGCCATCCGCCCGAACTATCTCTCCGCCCCGGCGGACCGGAAGGTTGCCGCCCAGGCGATCCTGCTGACCCGCGAGATCTGCCGGCAACCGGCCCTTGCGCGTTATGAACCCGAGGAGTTTAAACCCGGGCCGCATATTGCCGATGAAGAAGCCCTGGCGGTCGCGGCTGGCGATATTGCAACGACCATTTTCCATCCCGTGGGCACCTGCAAGATGGGGCATGACCCTATGGCAGTGGTCGATGACCGGCTCCGGGTGCAAGGCATCGAGGGGTTGCGGGTGGTCGATGCTTCCATCATGCCGACCATCACCAGCGGCAACACCAACTCGCCGGTGATTATGATCGCGGAAAAAGCTTCGGAAATGATCCGGGAAGACCGGCGCATGGGAGCGGCGGTCGCTTAGCTGCGCACTACATTGCGAACCTCTCTCTCAAGGTCGCCCTCGAGAGAGAGGCGCAGAAATCGGCTTAGGCTAAACCTTCGGCTTCTAAGGCTTCCCGAACCTTTGTCCGCCCGGCAACGCGCTCGAAGAACGCGCTGACCTTCGGGTATTGTGAAAGGTCGATATCCTTGTGTTTGGCCCAGGAGGTCACGACGAAAAGATAGGCGTCGGCAACCGAAAAGCGGGCGCCCAGAAGATAGTCGCGGCCGTCAGCAAAGAGGCTCTCGAGGTAGTCGAGCTTTCCGCCGATATTTGTCTTCGCGGCGTTTTGCTCGGCTTCGCTGGAAGAGGGCGAGAAGAGCGGTCCGAAGGCCTTATGGTATTCGGAGGCTATGTAGTTCAGATACTCCTGCATACGGGCGCGCTCCAGGCTTCCGGCGGCGGGCGCGAGCCCGCTCTCGGTTTTCTGGTCAGCGATATACTGCACGATGGCGGCGCCCTCGGTCAGAACCTCTCCATTGTCCAGGGCCAAAGCGGGGACATAGCCTTTGGGATTGATCTGGGCAAAGTCCGCACCGCTCGCGGTTTTCTTTTGCGCCAGATCGACCGCCTCGATCTCGAAGTCCAGACCCGCTTCGCGCAGGACAATATGCGGGGAGAGAGAGCAGGCGCCACTTGTGTAGTAGAGTTTCATTTCGGAGATCTCCTTTGTGTCAGGTTTCAGGTGAGGTCTTGAAGAAGGGCGTCCATCAAGTCCGCGACATTGCGGTGTTTGAGATTCGGCGCAATCTGTCCGCTGTAGAGGGTGATGAGATCGCTGCGATTTGCCGCCACGGCGGCGGCTTTGATCTTGGAGACGAACCAGCCCTGTACCGGGAAGGGCGGAAGTTCTGCCGCGCGGGGGCGTAGCTCGTCGTAAAGGCGGTTCGGGATGACGCGCGCCAGGCGGCCGGTGAAGGAGCGAGACAGCGCTGTTTCCAGGATTGCGTCGTCATGCAGCAGAGTCCGGTGGGCATCGGTCGTGCCCGATTCATCGCAGGCCAGAAAAGCCGTGCCGATCTGGGCAGCCTGGGCGCCGAGCGTGAGAGCGGCGCGGACACCGCGGCCGTCGGCGATGCCGCCCGCCGCGATCACAGGGACTCTGATCCGCCGCTCGATGATCTGCGTGAGCGCGAGCGTTCCAAAGAGAGAGTCCTCTGCCGGCGCCAGAAAGGAAGGGCGATGCCCTCCGGCCTCGAAACCGGTCGCAACAATCAGATCGACACCTGCGGCTTCCAGGACTTCCGCTTCGGCCATTGTCGTGGCGGCCCCGGCTGTTACGATTCCGCGCTGTTTGCACTCTGCCAAGACCTTGGCTGAAGGCACACCGAATACAAAAGAGAAGACCGGCGGACGCGCTTCGAGCAGCGCCTCGGCCTGCTCTTCGAAACGGTAGTGGTAGAGTTCTGGGGGCTCGGGTTTCTCCAGCCCCAGCTCGTCGAAGTAGGGTTCGAAAATCGGGAAGTAACGGTCGAATTCTTCCTGGCTGAGATGCAGGCCGCCCGGGTCGTGGTCCGAGACCCAGAGGTTCAGGGCGAAGGGCGCGGAGGTGGCCGCGCCGATCTCCTTTCGGAGCACGCCGATTTCTTCCGGCGCGATGATGTGCGCGCCGAACGAGCCCAGCCCGCCGCGGCTGGAGACGGCCGACACCAGCTCGACGCTGGAGATTCCGCCGCCGAAAGGACCTTGAATAATCGGATAGTCAATGCCGAGACGGCGCACGGCTTCGGTCTGAAAGGACATCTTCGCATTCCCTGATTAAGCACTGATGCTTATTAGGGAAATTGAGTATCTCTTGTAAACCTGGTAACTTTTGGTTATCTCATTATGTGGTTTCCGACCGGTAACCGGATTGACGGCACCGGACTGGGGGATCGACCCTGATAAACCGTCGGGTTCGAACAACGATTGCGCTTTTTTGACGTCCTGCGGCAGCGATGTTCAGCAACAGCGCGGGACTCCCGGTGAGAAAGCGCGACGTTACGGGTGAGGTTGGGAAATGGCTTTGCGAGTCAGAAAGAATAAAGCGCCGCCGGCGCCCGAAGGCTGCCCGCTGAGCGAGTGCATGTCGGTGCTGGGCGGTGCCTGGACGCCGAATATCATCTGGAATCTCTGCGGCGGACCACGGCGTTTCAGTGAACTCAGGCTCGATATACCCGGCGTCTCGGCAAAGGTGCTGACGGCGCGCCTGCGTGCGCTCGAAGCCAGCGGCGTGATCAGCCGCGAAGTGAAACCGACTTCGCCTCCGTCTGTCGAATATGCCCTGACCGATCTCGGCAAAGAACTGATCCCGGCCATCGATGCCATCGTCCGCGTCGGCCACAAACTCAAGACCAAAGAGCGGGCCGGGTAGACCCGATTATAAGCGGTAAAAGCGCCGGGCGTTTTCGCCGAAGACTGCGGCGCGCTCGTCGCCGCTCAGATAGCTCTGCGCGAGATCGAACCAGCCTCGATAGTGTCCCGCCAGCCGGAGTACCGGCCAGTCGCTGCCCCAGACCAGACGTTCCGGTCCGAAGCAAGCCAGAAGATGCTCGACATAGGGCCGGACGCTGTCCGCGGTCCAGTCGGGGCCGGCCTCGGTGAGCAGGCCGGAGAGCTTGCAATAGACCGGGCCGCTGTCGGCGATGGCTTTTATGTCTTCTGCCCAGCCCGCAATGATGCCCTGGGCGATCAGAGGTTTCGCGCCGTGATCTACAATCACGCGCAGATCGGGATAGCGCGCCAATAGAGCCCGCAGCTGCTTGAGGTGTTGAGGCAGAACCAGAGCATCGAAGCAGACCTCCTGCGCGATGACGGCGCGGAACGCCGCATCCAGTTCAGGCTTCAGCATCCAGTCCGGGTCGGCAATGTCCTGGATCATGGGCCTGACCGATTTGAGCCAGGGAGATTTGCCAAGCCCCGCAAGGTCCTTGGCTGCGGTGGCTGATTCGAAGTCGATCCAGCCGACAACGCCCGCGATCTCAGGGGTAGACTCGGCGATCTCCAGAAGGAACTCGGTCTCCGCGATGGTTGGCGCTGCCTGGACTAAAACTGCCTGATCGATACCTTTGGCTTGCAGTCGCTGGCGCAGATCGGCAGCTTCGAAATCCCGGTAAATGACATCCAGGTCCGGTGTCAGCCAGCCGTAATCGCCGCGCGCCAAACGCCAGAGGTGTACATGAGCATCGATCATGGCCTTTCCTCACGGCGTTGGGGCATCGGGGTGTAGAAGCTGTTCGGCCTTGAGGTCGGCCCAGAATGCGTTTGGAATTTTCGCCTCCAGTGTTGCGATGTTGCGCGTGACTTCCTCCGGGGACATCGCGCCGGGGATCACCGAGACGACGGCCGGATGGGCGAGGGGAAACTGCAGGGCGGCACTGGCCATGGAGACGCCATGCGCGTCGCAGACCCGGCCGATCGCTGCGACGCGGGCCATGATGTCGGGTGGCGCGGGATGATAGTTGTAGATCGCGCCTTCGACGGCACCGGTCGCCAGGATGCCGCTGTTGTAGGGGCCGCCCAGAACGATCCCGATGTTTCGTTTTTCGCAGATCGGCAGGAAACTGTTCAGGGCCTCCTGTTCCAGCAAGGTGTAACGGCCCGCCAAAAGGAAGCAGTCGAAGTCGCCCAGCTCGGTGAGACGCTGGCAAACTTCCCACTCGTTCACGCCCGCGCCGATGGCGGCAATATCGCCGGAGGCCTTTAGGGCTTCCATCGCCTTATAACCACCCGCCATGACTTCCTCGATCCGCCGGTCCGATGCTTCCTTGCTGCCATGGGTCCAGATATCGACGTCGTGGATGTAGAGGATATCGACAGAATCGACTCCCATGCGCTTGAGGCTATCCTCATAGGATCGCATGACACCATCGTAGGAGTAGTCGTAGACCGGCCTGAAGTGCGGCACCTTGACAAAAATGCCGGCGTCTTCTTCGCCCGGAGCGCAGGGTTCCAGGTAACGGCCGATCTTGGTCGAAAGCTGATAGCTTTCCCGCGGCATTGGCCTGAGTGCCTCGCCGAAACGCATTTCGCTCAGACCGTGACCGTAGAGCGGCGCGGTGTCGAAGTAGGTCACGCCTGCATCGATGGCCGCGCGCAGAGTAGCCTGTGCCTTCTCCTCGCTGAGCGCACGGTGCATGTTGCCCAGGGGCGCGCCGCCAAAGCCCATTTCAGAGAGCTTGAGTGTTTCAGGGCCGGAGGTTCTGAGTTCCTGGAACTGCATGACTTGGGTCTCCCTGCTCAAGTGTTGTTGGGACGAAGCCGGGTGCCGCTCTCGGCATCGAAAAAGAAGACCTGCTCGTTCGCCAGGGCGATCCCGACCGCCGTGCCGATCTTCTCGTCGTAGTCCTTGTCCATCTTCACGATCACAAGGCTTTCGCCGACCTGACAGGTCACCAGGGTTTCGTTCCCGGTCAATTCGATGGCGTAGGTGGTGCCCTGGAGTTCGCCCGCATTTGGCTCGACGACGCGCAGATCTTCCGCCCGGACACCTGCCACCACCTTGCCGTGGTCGCTGAAGCCCGGGCAACTCAAGGCGGCGCCCTCCGCGCGAAAGCCTCCGCCCGCAATCTCACCCTCGATGAAGTTCATGGGCGGCGAGCCGATAAAGCCTGCGACGAAGAGGTTCGCCGGGTCGTTGTAGATTTCCCGCGGCGGGGCCAGTTGCTGCAGTTCGCCGGCCTTCATGATCGCGACCCGGTGGGCCAGGGTCATGGCCTCTATCTGGTCGTGGGTGACATAGATGGTCGTGACTCCGAGTTCGTTCTGCAGGTGCTTGAGCTCCGTGCGCATATGTCCGCGCAGTTTGGCGTCCAGGTTCGACAGCGGCTCATCCATCAGGAAAAGGCTGGGGCGCCGGATCATAGCGCGTGCGAGCGCGACGCGCTGCCGCTGACCGCCGGAGAGCTGCCTCGGATAGCGGTCGAGATAGTCGGTCAGATCGACCTTGCCCGCCACCTCGCGGATCGCTTGCGCGCGCTCCTGCTTGTCGACTTTTCGCAGGTAAAGCGGGTAACCGATGTTGTCTTCCACGGTCATGTGCGGATAGAGCGCGTAGCTCTGAAACACCATGGCAATGTCGCGGTACTTCGGCAGTACGTCCGTCACGTCCTGTTCGCCCAGGTATATGCGGCCCGCCGAGGCCGTCTCCAGTCCCGCAATCATGCGTAACGCGGTTGTCTTGCCGCAGCCGGAGGGGCCCAGGAGTACCAGAAATTCACCGTCGCCTACGTCAAGGTCGAGGCCCTTGACCACTTCGATGGCGCCGAAGGATTTGCGAATATCTCGGAGGGAAACCTGCATCGAAAACTATCCCTTTACCGCACCGATAAGCAGGCCGCGGGTAATGAAGCGTTGGAGGAGAGCGGTCATCGCGATGACCGGCAGAATCATGATCACGATCAGAACCGACATATACCACCATTGGGGTCCGCGCGTGGCGTTCTGGGCCGCGACCAGCAAAGGCATGGTCTGCGCATCGGCGGTCGAGAGGAAGAGAGCAAGCAGATACTCGTTCCAGGAGAGGATCAGCACCAGAAGGAAGGTCGCCGCCAGACCCGGTTTCGCCAGGGGCATGACGATGGTCAGGAAGATCCGGAGGCGCGAGGCGCCGTCCAGCTCTGCGCTCTCTTCCAGATCGATCGGAATGGTCGCGAAGAAGTCACGCATCAGCCAGACCACGATCGGCAGGTTGACCGCCATATAGACGATGATCAGAGCGAGGTGGGTGTCGAGCAGACCGACCTGCTGAAACATGACGTAGATCGGCAGCACGGCGACGACCGGCGGCAGAATCCGCTGCGAGATGATCCAGAAGAGAATGTCGTTATTGCCCAGCGACCGCTTGAAGCGCTTCGCCAGGGTCAAGAGGAACAGCACGAAGAGCGCGGCGCCGACGGCAAGGCCGATCTGCCAGGGGATGCCGGCTGCAATCGTTGAAATGACGACCGCTGCAAGGATCAGGATAAAGGCCGCGATCGACATGATCTTCGGGCGGTAGGTGATGCGCGTGAGCGCGTAAGCCGCCATGGAACCGAAGAGGACCGCAAGTACCGTGCTGGCGAAGGCGATGATCAGCGAGTTCAGGTAAGGCCGGAAGGTGTCATTGCCCAGATCGAAAAAGATGTAACTCCAGGCATGGCTGGAAGGCTCGAAATCAATGAAGGGCAGATAGACCGGACCGCCCGAAACATGGATCGGCAGCTTGAAGGAGGTCACCAGCAACCAATAGAGCGGAAAGAGCACCACGAAGGACCAGAAGATCAGGATCGTATAGGTCAGCACCAGCCGTGCCGGTGAAAGCGATTTGATATCCTTGGGTTCGAAAATCCGCTGGAACAGGGTGCGCTGGGCTTTCGCGGGCAAGGCTTTCGAAGGAAGCGCTGGAGAAGATGAAGTGGAGTCTGCGGTCATTTGCCGGCCTCCCTGGTTTTCTGGGCGATGAAGTTAAAGAAGGACACGCAGGTCACGACCGTGACGAAAAGCAGCATGTAACCGACCGCCGAAGAGCCGCCGAGGTCCTGGGTCCGCCAGGCGATGAAGGCGTGCAGGGTCATGGACTCCGTTGCGATGCCCGGACCGCCGTTGGTCAGAATATTCGGCAGATCGACGATCTTGAAGGCCTCGATTAGGCGGATCAGCACGACCGTCGCCACGACCGGCGCGATGGCCGGCCAGGAAATGTCCCGGAAAATCTGCCAGCCGTCGGCACCATCCATCTTGGCGGCTTCGACCTGTTCGCCCGGCTGGTTCTCCAGCGCGGCCAACAGCACAATGAACATGAAGGGGATCCACTGCCAGGAATCGCCGATCAGGACCACCCAGCGCGCGGACCAGGCGTCGGCGGCCCAGGCAAAATCGCCATAACCCAGCCATTGCCAGAGAGGAGCGAAGGGACCCTTGGAAACATCTGCCAGCATGCGAAAGGCATAGGCGATGCCAACCGGCGTCACCATCAGCGGTATGAAAAAGATCAGGCGGAAAAAGTTCCGGCCCTGAATGCGCTGCGCACAGAGAAGTGCCAGACCCAGACCGATCGCCAGCTGGATCGAGACTCCGGCGAAGACATAAAACAGAGTGACGACAAGGCTGCCGGGAAAGCCCTTCCCGTTGAGCACGGCCATACAGAGCAGAACCAGTCCAGTCAGGACCGTGGCGGTGATCACGCGCCCGATAAAGCCAAAGACTCCGGCTTTCCCGCTGCGCAGGTAGCGCCAGAGCCAGAGGCCAAAACCCGCGGCGATCAGGGCAAGAAAACACCATTCGAGTATGGTGATCCGGCCGAAGGTTCCAAGGAAGTGATACTGCTGGGATCCGAACAGCAGTTTCTCGAAATTGCGCAGGCCGACAAACTTCAACTCGTAGCCGCCGCGCACCAGCTTAAAGCGGGACAGCGCGAGATAAAGCGACAGCAGCAGCGGATAAATCGAGAGGGCCAGAATAATCAGCACCGTCGGGAGAATCAGGAGCGTCGGCGCTTGCCGGTCGCTCCATTCCGAGACCTTGGCTGAGATGGAAAACATATCTTTCTACCCGCTTGAACTCGATCGGCGTCTGCATGCAAAAAAGAAGCGCGCAGAGAGCTCTTATTCACTTGGCTGTGGATGACTGCGCGCCGGTGATTTCCGGAATCAAGACGCCGCAGCTCAGCCCTTGCGAAAGAGGTAAGGTAAAAAAGCACCGGGGAAGGGGATTGCGCCTCTTCCCCGGCAGGGAGAGTAACGTCTACTGGCCGAGCGTTGCCTTGTAGAGCCGGAGCTGCTCATCAACACCGAGGTCTTCGTTCAGCTCGTTCCAGCCTTCCTCTATGGCTTCCATGGTTGCGGCTTTATCGATTTCACCGGCCAGGAGGCGCGCGATGGTCGTATCCAGAACGACCTGCTGGTAGTTCTGATTCTTGGGAATGCGCAGATCCAGCATCATGTTGGGGCTGTCGAGGCTTGCTCCGATCGCGCCGAGATAGTTCTTCGCGGCTTTCTCGCTCATGCCTGCTTCCACCCAAAGACTCAGATCGCCGAACTGGGACAGGCGGTAGGGGTTGAATCCGGTCTTGCCGATGGTGACATCGCTGTTCGACTGCGCAGGCTGACTCATGTAGGAGAAGAAGTCGTAGGCGGCGTCTTTGACTTTCTGGTCGGCCGAAGCATTGATGCCGCCGGACCAGCCGCCGAAGGCGGCGAAGGGCGCCCGGTTGACGCCGTTCACTGCATGCGGGCAGCGGTCGGCATCACAGGCGACAAGCTTACCGGTTTCACGGTCAAGCACGTCGCGGGAACCTGGCAGCATAACCGCGCCGACCTTGTCGATGACATTGGAGTTATCCGGGTCGATAGCCAGGGTACCAATGTCACCCCAGTCGATGGTCAAGGCACAGCGGCCCGCTGTGAAGAGGCCGCGCGTGTCGCCGACATCCAGGTTGATTTCATCGGGCGGGCCGTAGTTCGTGGACTCGGTATAAACGTCAAGCGCGGCGCCGAAGGCTTCATTGTTAACCAGCGGGCTCATATCCTTGGCATCAAAGAACGCGCCCTGCTTGGTTCCCTGGGTCTGGAGGTAGCCGCCGGCAATCGAGAGGATCGTCCAATAGGCCTGGGCGTTGCGTTTTTTCGAGATACAGGACCCGTAGTCGGCTTCTCCATCTCCGTTCATGTCCTTGCCGTGCAGCGTCTTCGCGACTGACAGATAGTCCCCCCAGGTTTCCGGCGGTGACAGGCCCTCGCTCTCAAGAATGTCGCTGCGGTAATAGACCATGTGGAAATCGCCATCCAGCGTCAGAAGATAGGTTCTGCCGTTGTACTGCTGGGAAAACTCGCGGAAAAAACCCGCGATGTCGTCGGCCTTCAGGTCCTTGTCCGCTGCAACCTTATCGGTCAGGTCTTCCAGATAACCGGGTTCGACATAGTCGACCATCCACTGCGGCGCCAGGACCGCGGCATCGATGGAATTGGTGCCGGTTGCGAAATCGGTCAGAAGCTTGGTGTAGAGATCGGAGAAGGGGACCGTGACGACATTGATCTCGGCCCCGGTCAGCTCCTTGAATTCCGGTGCGCGGCGCTGAAGCGGCTCTGCGATCTGCGGACCCGTGAAGGTCATGATGTCGACCTTCACGCCTTCGTATTTCTTCTCCGCGGAAGCCGCGGAGGCGGCAAGAACGACCGCGCAAAGACTGGTCGCCGTGACTGCCGTCAAGCGGCGCAGCGGTGAGTTGAATTTTTTTGAATGCATTTCTTTCCCTCCCGTGATGAACAGTGAAACCTTATTGGTCTTTTCGTTTTTATCCCCGGTCAACGCTGTGGCGTGAACAGCGTTGCTCAATTATCTTTTCTTGTTATTCAAATAGTTCCGGCCGCTCCTTCATTCGTTTTTGCAATGGCGCAATACCTGCGGCCAGATGGCGGGTCATGGCCTCGCCGGCAGCATCGGGCGAACCCTTGCGCAGGGCGTCAACGATGGCCAGGTGCTCGTGGTAGGTCTCTATCGGCCGGTCGACCACCGTCAGCATCATCTTCCGCACCCGGTCAAGCTGCGCACGGGAGCTGTCGATGGCCCGGCGCACCTTGGTGAAACCGAGGAAATCGCAAATCATTTGATGAAATTCGATATCCAGCCGATGAAAGGCGTCAAGGTCATCGGCTTCCAGGTTGGCTTTCTGATAGCGGACGTTCCGGTCCAGGTCGTTGAGAACCTCGCGGGTGATCCGAAGCGCCACCTCCCGCACGGTTTCAACCTCAAGCGCGCGGCGCAGGAATGCGCCCTCGAGCACGTCTCCCGTTCTGATCTTGGAGACGTAGGTCCCGTGCTGGGGAAAGATCTCGACCAGGCCTTCCTCCGCGAGCCGGTTGATCGCTTCACTGATGGGCGTGCGCGAAATCCCGAGCTGGGCGGCGATCTCTTCTTTTTTGATCACCATGGTCGGGGGCAGGGTAAGGTCAATGATGGCGCTGCGGAGAATCGCGTAGACCTGAGAAGACCGCGATTGCCTTGGGTCGATGACCGCATTCTCCGGAAGCGGATGTTGCATCCCAATGCCCTGCATGCTAATTATGCTAACATGCTAGCTGGGGTCAGAAGTAAGTCAAGATGAAATCCGGTTTGCCCTCACCAAGCAGCATCGGCCCGGGCTTCAGGCGGTTCGATTTTGACGTGGCGATCGAATTCAAGGGACATGATTTTGAACAGCCTACAGCCCGGATAAATCTGGTTGTTGGCTCACCGGCTGCGTCTGCCGACCGGCCAGAGGGTCCAGCGTGGAAGGAACAAGGTGCTCGAAGACTCTGAAACCCTGACGATACGGCTGTCGGCGGATGACAACGTCGTGGTCGCGCGGCAGAATATCGCTGGAGATACTCTGGTCGTTTCCGAGGGCGTGACGGCGGTGGATGGCGTGCCTCAGGGCCATAAGCTTGCGACCAAAGCGATCGCTCCGAACGAGCCTATCCGCAAATACAATCAGATCATCGGTTTCGCGACACGCCCGATCGCCGCCGGTGAACATGTGCACGAGCACAACTGTGCGGTCCAGGAATTTGCCCGCGACTATGACTTCTGCGCCGATGTAAAACCGGTGCCTTTCGTGGCTGATGGCGCGCAACGCAGTTTCGCGGGGTACCGGCGCGCCAATGGGCGGGTCGGAACACGCAACTATATCGGCGTTCTGACCTCTGTGAATTGCTCGGCGACGGTGGCGCGTTTCATTGCCGACGCCTTTAACCGCAGTGGTATGCTCGACGACTATCCGAATATCGACGGCGTGGTGTCGTTCGTTCACGGCACGGGTTGCGGCATGGCCAGCTCCGGCGAGGGTTTTGAGAACTTCCAAAGGACACTCTGGGGCTACGCCTCCCATCCGAACTTCGCCGGGATCCTGATGATCGGTCTGGGTTGTGAGGTCTTTCAGATTCCCCGCCTGATGGAGACCTACGGTCTGAGCGATACCGATAGTTTCCAGACCATGACCATTCAGGCGAGCGGAGGCACCCGCAAGTCTATCGAGGCCGGTGTGGAGAGGATCAAGGCGATGCTGCCCGCGGCCAATGCCTGCACGCGCGAGGAGGCGCCGGCAAGCGAACTGACCCTGGCTCTGCAATGTGGCGGCTCTGACGGATACTCCGGCATTACCGCGAACCCGGCGCTGGGGGCAGCGGCGGACCTCTTGGTCCGCAACGGAGGCACCGCAATTCTTTCGGAAACGCCTGAGATCTATGGCGCAGAGCATTTGCTGACCCGGCGGGCCGTCAATCGGCAGGTCGGGGAGAAGCTGATCGAGCGGATCCACTGGTGGGAAGACTATACCCAGCGCAACGGCGGCGAGATGAACAACAATCCTTCGCCAGGCAATAAGCTGGGCGGTCTGACCACGATCCTGGAAAAGTCTCTGGGGGCGGCGGCGAAGGGGGGAACCATGCCGCTGAGCGGGGTCTACCTTTACGGCGAGCCCATTGACACCAAGGGTTTCGTCTTTATGGACAGTCCCGGCTATGATCCCTGTTCGATCACGGGTCAGGTCGCGTCCGGCGCCAATGTCGTCTGTTTTACGACCGGTCGCGGCTCGGTATTCGGCTACAAGCCATCCCCTTCGATCAAGCTGGCAACCAACTCGCTGATGTACGAGAATATGTCCGAGGATATGGACATTAATTGCGGTCCGATCGCGGAAGGTGCCGTCTCGGTCGAAGAGAAGGGCGCGGAAATATTTGAGAAGATTCTCGCCGTGGCCTCCGGCACGCCCTCCAAGAGTGAGGAACTGGGCTTCGGCGATAATGAGTTCGTGCCCTGGCAGATCGGCGCGGTGATGTAAGTCCGCCGCTGCGGGTCGGAAATGAGTGACATTTAACGCTGTATGACAGCGCCTTCCGGTGGAGCACGGCTCACCGGTTAAGCCTGGAACGAGACAGCGGTGAAAAGAAGACGTCTGGAGGGACTGAGTTTTATGGGCGACAGACTGCGCGGCAAGACGGCGCTGGTGACGGCGGCTGCACAGGGAATCGGCCGGGCGACCGCCGAGCTGTTCGAGGCCGAAGGGGCGCGCGTTTGGGCGACCGATATCAATGAAGAGGCACTGGCCGAGGTAAAGGTCAGCAACCGGCGACGGCTGGATGTCACAGACGATGCCATGATCGCCGAACTCGCGGCCGAAGTCGGGACTCTGGACGTGCTCTTCAACTGCGCCGGGTTTGTGCACGCGGGGTCGATCCTGGAGTGCAGTGAGGCGGACTGGGACTTTGCCGTCAATCTCAATGTCAAATCCATGTACCGGACCATCCGCGCTTTTCTGCCGAAAATGCTCGAGGCTGGCAGCGGCTCTATCATCAACATGGCCTCAGTCGCGGGCAGCGTTAAAGGGGTGCCGAACCGCTTCGCCTACGGCATGACAAAAGCGGCAGTGGTGGGGCTCACCAAGTCGGTCGCGGCGGATTTCGTTCAAAAGGGCGTTCGCTGCAATGCCATTTGCCCGGGAACGGTTCAGTCGCCGTCGCTTGAGCAGCGGCTTGCCGAGCAGGGCGACTATGATGCGGCGCGCGCCGCCTTTATCGCGCGTCAGCCGATCGGACGCCTGGGCGAGCCCGCCGAAATTGCCGAGTTGGCGCTCTATCTCGCGAGCGATGCGGCAGGCTATACGACCGGTCAGATCCACATTATCGACGGCGGCTGGTCCAACTGATGTCCAAGACACCAGATTTTAAACAGACTTCGAAAATTCCTGTAAGAGGACAACCCCATGAAACTGCTTCGCTATGGGCCGCAAGGCGCCGAAAAGCCCGGAATGCTGGATTCCACCGGCACAATTCGTGACCTTTCCTCGGTCGTGAGTGACGTGAACGGCGCAGCTCTGTCGCCGGACGCGCTGGCAAAGCTCGCGGCGGTCGATCCTGCGTCTCTTCCTGCCGTTGACGGGGCGACGCGGCTCGGCCCCTGTGTGGCCGACGCCGGTAAGTTCGTCGCTATTGGTTTGAACTACTCCGACCATGCGGCCGAATCCGGGTTGGAGGTGCCGCCGGAACCGGTGGTCTTCATGAAAGCGACCTCCTCGATCTGCGGTCCGAACGACAACGTCGAAATCCCGCGCGGCTCGGAAAAGACCGACTGGGAAGTCGAGCTCGGCGTCGTCATCGGCAGCACGGCCAAGTACATCAGCGAAGCGGATGCCCTGAAGCATGTTGCGGGGTACTGCGTGATCAACGATGTTTCCGAACGTGGGTTCCAGATTGAACGCAGTGGCCAATGGGTGAAAGGCAAGTCAGCCGATACCTTCGGACCGCTCGGTCCCTGGCTTGTCACCAAGGATGAGGTCGCAGACCCGCAGGCGCTTTCCATGTGGCTCGATGTGAACGGCGAGCGCCAACAGACCGGCAACACCAACACCATGGTCTACGGCGTTGCCCTTATCGTGTCTTATCTCAGCCAGTTCATGACCCTTCATCCGGGGGACATCATCACCACAGGGACGCCGCCGGGTGTCGGGATGGGGCAGAAACCGCCCCGCTACCTGAAACCCGGCGACGTCGTCTCGCTTGGGATTGAGGGTCTTGGCGATCAGCGGCAGGACGTGGTCGCTGCAGAGTGAGTCATGGTTTGCGGAACTGCGGTTTCACTTGAGCGGCCGTGTCATGATCCGGCGGTCTAAAGTTCGGACCGGATAAAATAAGTCTTCATGCTATAGTTGAAAAAGAGCGGTCTTCTGACCGCTCTTTTTTTATGTCTACGCATAGCAGGTGTAAGGGTTCCCGCGTAAGGGGAATTACCAATACTTATTTCCCGCATAATGATTATTATTACTCATATGAATTCTATTTAAATCATCTGTAAACGAATATTAAATACAATTTAAATTTGTCATAAATTCTGTATATACTTTTATTGCCTAAAGTAAAACTGGGGATTTTACGGGGGATATGGCATGACGGCGTCCTTGTCACCACGCAAGCAGGGTTTGTACATCATTGCCGGTTTTCGGGAGTCTGATGCCGGCGCGATTGTTCAGCTTTTCAGAGAAGCCTACGGCGACAACTACCTTAAAGCTTCGATCTACGACCCGGAGACCTTCATTGCTGGAAACCGAAGCCAGCAGTTGATCTCTGTCGTTGCCCGAACCGCGAGTGGTGAGGTCGTGGGGCACGTCGGGTTGTCCCGCTGTGCGCCTTCACCGAGGGTTCTTGAGATCGGTCAGGCCGTGGTCAGCGGCAATCACCGCTCCAGCGGCCTGCTGGCCGCCATGATGTCCATTGCCATCGAGCACGCCCGTGGCGCGCTTGAATGTGAACTGCTGTTCGGAGCGGCGGTTTGTAATCATGCCTATTCGCAAAAGGCCTGCCTCTCTCTAGGGCTGACGGAGATTGGCTACGAGATGGATTACCTGCCAGAGCGCATGTTTGTTGCGGCCCATGGTCCGATCGGCCGCGTGGCGACGCTGAATTATGCCCGAAGCTTTGCGCCGGACAACGACACAGAAGTCTATCTGCCGGCGTGTTATGCCGGGAACGTGCGTGATGTTGTCGAGCATCTGGGCGACCGCCGCCGCTATCACGAGGCGGACGCAAGTGCCCGGCCGGGCGGGGAGAGCGAACTGACGGTTGGTGATATGCCGGATTGCGACGTTGTCGCGATCAACCTGACGCATGCAGGGGCGGAGTTCGAAACCCGATTGCTGTCGCTGGAGCAAGAGGCACGTTCGAACGGCCGCGCAATGATCAAGGTTGCGGTTAACCTCGGCCAACCGGAAGTGGCGCAGGTGGTCAAGGTCCTTCGGTCGCGCGAATACTTCTGCGGCTGTGTTCTGCCCAGATGGTTCGGCAGCGACGCCTTGCTGATGATCAAGACTTTCGGCGCCCCAAACTTCGCAGGGCTTAAGATCAAGTCCGAACGCTCGTATGATCTGCGTGATCAGGTGGAACAGGATTACCTTTCAGTCGTAGCGGCTCGAAAGGCTGTCGCGGCGTAACGGAGCCTCGAAGACGCGCGCCGGGGAGCGCAAGCAGCCTTACTCCCAGACCGGCTCGATGTCATTCCGCCAAAGGCCGCGCCGTTCGGCACGGGCTTTTGTCTCTTCTTCGAGATAGCGTTCCGCACCTGCTGCATTTGTGAGGGCCCAGCCTTGCTCGACAAGCCAGGCGTTGAGTTCCGGACCACCGACACCGCCGAGATAGCAAAGTCCCAGAAAAGTTCCGTTTGCGGTACGGCCCCGGTCAAGACACGTGATCCAGTGATTGCCCACCCGGTTCAGGGTGGCCCAGCGCGCGTCGCGACCACAGCTCCAGGGTGTTCGGCTCTCTGTACAGCTTTGGTCGCCGCCGGGGGCCCGAAGCCCTTCCAGCTGAACAAGCGTACCGCCGATTTCAATAATGGCCGGACTGAAAACCTGAGACTGCTTACCCTCGACCTTGGCATTTGCGCCGGCCGTGCCGAAAAACGCAATGAGCCCGGCCAGACAGGTAAGAGGAAAGAGAAGGAGCGGGAATCGCACTTTGGTTTTCATGAGTGCAAGTGTGGCACGAATCCCGGTCTGAGATACAGCTAGTGTTGTGGAACTGAAATTCGTGTCATTTATGACGTCTTTGCAAGTTACACGGTTAGGCGTGAGGGCTGCAGTGATGTGGAGCATCACAAGGCGCTTGCAACGACGCCGTGGGACTTGCAAAGGCGCCGGAAAGGTCGCTTTTGCGGTTCTCTGAAGGGCGTCATCGCCGCTCGCCGATGCTTCTGCATCGCCAGCGCGACGCTTCCTGCTCAGAGAGCCGCAAAAGCGATCATAAGTGATACGAATTTCAGTTCCACCACACTAGGTTGGGAACTCATAATCTTATCGCCTGGGGACCACGTCCCGGATGGGTCGTATTTTGCCTGGTTTTAGGGGCGTCGAGCCCTCTCACCGGGCCTACAGGCCCGCTTTCGAGACCTCTCCTGCCTAAAACCCGGCAAAATACGATCAAGACCATCAAAGAATATGAGTCCTCAACCTAGACTTCTTTAAGGTTGCGAACGACGTTTGTCGCGTCCAGGCACTCCTCGGGCAGCAGGCCGTCGAGGACGTTGGCGACGTCTCTGGGGTCGTCGGTAAACCTCAATCCCCAGACGCCATCCTCCTGCCACACGACTTCGACATCAAGGTCGGTCGAACGGGCGAGGCGCAACTTGACGACCTCCTTGCCCTCAGGCGCACCGTCGAGGCAGACACGCGCGCCCGTAATGGAGAGGTCGATGACCGCGCAATCGAGCGTCTCGATTTCATTGATGAGGCAGCCGGACAAAACGACCTGGGCCCGTTTGTACTGGCGCTGCTCAGCCACGTCTTGGGAATGAACTGTGGTTTTCATGACGTTCATCACTTCTTCGCCGTAGAAACTCGTTGCGGCGCGCAAGGCTCCGACCCCAAACCCTTGCCACTCGGAGACCGCTCGCCATAGCCCCGCAGGCCCGCGATACATCCAGAGTTGCCGATAGCCCGAAGTGTGCCCCAGCTTGATTAAGAAAGGATCAAAGAATCAACCAGATCACCAAATTTCCTCAAAGGGAACGCCCGCTTCGATCTATGCACGCACAGGTTACCTTTGGTCTTGCGATGTTCGGCCACAGTCAACCGCGGGCGTGTCTTTTGCCGAGGAGAGGGCTATTGCAGTATGGCTCCGGACCACACCTTCAATAGTTTTAATTTTATCAGTAATTGTGCGTTCCAGAGCTAAAGCATTACTTGCACGAATTTTCAGGAGATAGTCGAAGTCGCCGGTCACATGGTGGCATTCCTGAACTTCAGGAAGTTTGACGACCTTGTCGAGGAAGCCGTCGACTGTCTTTGGATGACTCAATGTAATCTGAACGAAGGCGCAAATGTCGAGCCCGAGGGCGATGGGATCCAGGATGGCAACCTGGGCTTTGATGATGCCGCGTGCCTGCAGCCTTTTCAGGCGGTCATGAACTGTCGATGCGGAGAGGCCGCATTTCTTCGCCAGTTCAGCGTAGGACTGTCTGCAATCATCCTGGATCAGGGCCAGAAGTGTGCGGTCAGATTGATCAACTTCCATGAAGATAATAATCCGTGATTTATCCGAATAAAGGTGATAATTTCCGGATACTATACGGATATATGGCTAATTTCAATGATTCTGTTGTTTTTGCAAGGCTTATTGTTAGGTTTGTCGGTTGCCGCTCCGGTCGGCCCGATTGGTGTGCTTTGCATCCGGCGCAGCTTGAGCCAGGGCATGGGGGTGGGTTTTGCATCCGGTCTTGGGGCCGCTGTTGCTGATGCTTTTTACGGGGCCGTTGCTGCCTTTGGCCTCACGGCGATATCGAGCTTTCTGATCGAGATAGAGAGTGCGCTGCTCCTGGGGGGCGGACTGTTTCTTCTCTGGCTCGGCGTGAAGACTTTTCGTGCGGTTCCGGCACCACTGGGATCGGTCGGACAAAATGGCGGCGCTGCCAGTGCCTTCCTCTCCTGCGTCGTTTTAACGCTTGCCAATCCCGCGACGATTTTTTCGTTCGTGGCTCTTTTTTCGGGACTTGGTTTCGCCGGTTCAAGTACGGCACAGACCCATGGCTATGGCGGGGCTGTCACCCTTGTGGCGGGTGTTTTTTTGGGTTCGGCACTCTGGTGGCTGGGCCTGAGCGGCAGTGTCGGTTTGTTCCGGAACCGGATGACGTCACACGCGCTGAAGCGGATTAATCAGCTGTCGGGCAGCATTCTGACAGTCTTTGGCCTTGCCGCCCTGGTGAGGCTCGTCTGGCCTGAAAGCTGATATTATCCGCTATGAGCGGACCCGCCGGACGGCATCCAGCCAACCGGCGTAGCGGCTCTCGCGCTCGTCGACGGACATGCGGGGTTCGAAACGGCCGGTGCTTTGCCATGTCTCGGCGATGCCCTCGGGGCCTTTGAAAACACCGCTCTTGAGGCCGGCCAGGCTCGCGGCGCCCAAGGCCGTGGTTTCCGCCACCACGGGACGCTCGACGGCCACGCCCAGAATATCGGCCAGCATCTGCAGCATCCAGTTGTTGGCGACCATGCCGCCGTCAACCCGCAGGGTTTCCAGTCCGCTGGCACCGTCCGCTTCCATGGCCTTCAGCAGATCTCGGGTCTGATAGCAGACAGCCTCGAGGGTGGCGCGGGCAATCTCCGCCGGCCCCGTTGCGCGGGTCAGGCCGAAGACGGCGCCGCGCGCGTCGGCGTCCCAATAGGGTGCGCCCAAACCAGTGAAGGCCGGAACCACGTATATCTCCTGCGTGGCATCCGCGGACTTGGCCAGTCCTTCGGTCTCAGCGGCCGAGGAGATGATCTTCAGGCCGTCGCGCAGCCACTGCACCGCGGCGCCCGCCACGAAAATGCTGCCTTCCAGGGCATAAGTCGTTTTGCCGTCGATCCGGTAGGCGACGGTGGTCAGCAGCCGATTTGTCGATTTCAAGGCGTTTTCGCCGGTGTTCATGAGGGCGAAGCAGCCGGTGCCATAGGTCGACTTCATCATACCTGCGTCAAAGCAGGCCTGACCGACGGTGGCGGCCTGCTGGTCGCCCGCGATGCCCAGGATCGGGATCGGCGTGCCGAAGAGATTTGCGTCCGTCGCGCCAAACTCGGCATTGCTGTCATACACTTCGGGCAAAAGAGAGGCCGGAACTCCGAAGAGAGCGAGAAGATCTTCGTCCCAGGCCTGCCGGTGGATATCGAACAGCATGGTCCGGGCAGCATTTGTGGCATCGGTCGCATGGACCTTGCCGCCGGTCAGTCGCCAAAGAAGGAAACAATCGATGGTTCCAAAGGCCAGTTCGCCACGTTCGGCCCGGGCGCGCAGCCCTTCCACGTTCTCCAGCAGCCAGGCGATCTTCGTGGCCGAGAAATAAGAGTCGATCAGAAGGCCGGTGCGCGCCTGGACCATCGGTTCATGGCCTTCCTTCTTGAGACGGTCACAGAGCGGGGCGGAGCGCCGGTCCTGCCAGACGATCGCTTTGTGCACGGCTTCTCCGGTCTTACGATCCCAGATCACCGTTGTCTCGCGCTGGTTGGTAATGCCCAGGGCCGCGATGTCGGTGGCGGCCACTCTGGCATTGGAGAGCGCGCCTTTGACCACGCCGACGGTGTCGCGCCAGATATCCTCGACATCGTGCTCGACCCATCCGGACTGGGGGAAGTGCTGCGGCAGTTCCTGCTGGGCCTGACCCATTGGCCGGCCCGCGTCATCGAAAATCAATGCCCGGCTGCTGGTCGTGCCCTGATCGATGGCAAGCAGTGATCGCGCTGAAGACATGGCGTCTTTCTCCCTGGTCTGCCGCCGCCGGAAATTAGCTCTAACCGGTCTTTGCGGCTTAAATCTCGAAACGAGCCCGGAATATAGAGCAGGAACCTTCTCGACGGAAAGAGCCAAGAAAAGACCCCGTGCAAGACCTGCCGCAGCGGCAAGCGCGCCGCCCACCTGAGTCATTCCACATGACGGAAAGTCTTCTGCTTGTGAATCCCCGGGGCTTGGCAATAATTGCGCCGTAATCCCTCGTGCTCCAGCCAGCAGAAACGAGGGACTTCTGTCCAGTAAGGAGAAAACTCAGTGCCTCAAATCAACGCCGATCGCCTGCTTGCCGACCTCAGGCATCTTCGTTCCATCGGTGCGGTCGATAACGGCGTGGTCCGGCCCGCGCTCTCCGAAAAGGACATGGAAGCGCGGCATTGGCTTAAGGCACGCTATGAGGCGGCCGGCCTCGACGCCACCATTGATGGTGTCGGCAATGTCCTGGGCCGCTCACCCAATCCCGGCAAGGCGCTTCTGATCGGATCGCATTCCGATACCCAGCCCACCGGCGGCTGGCTGGATGGGGCCATGGGGGTGATCTACGGTCTGGAAGTCGCCCGTGCGCTGCGCGAGGACCCCGATACCGCGCAGCTGGCGGTCGATGCCGTCTCTCTTCAGGACGAGGAGTCGCGGTTTTTCGGCTGCATGGGCAGCCGCTCGCTCTGTGGTTTCTTCACGCCCGAGATGGAGGCCGGCGCGCGGGACAAGGACGGTGTTCTGCTTGCCGACGCGCTTAAGGACGCCGGATTGAAGGATGCGCCGCGCATCAGGTTGGATCGTAAGCGTTATCTGGGTTTCCTTGAAGCGCATATCGAGCAGGGACCGCATCTGGAAGAAGAGGGCAATGCCATTGGCGTTGTGACCTCGATCGTCGGCCTGGGCGGCTTGCAGATCACCTTCGAGGGCCAGCAAAATCATGCGCCGGCACGACCATGATGTCGATCCGCAAGGATGCCTCGGCGGCGCTTTACGCCCTGGCCAATGCGATTAATGAGGAATTCCCGAAGGTCGCGGGACCGCGCTCGGTCTGGACCATGGGCCGCGCCGTGATCAAGCCGGGGGCGGCATCGATCGTTCCGGGTTATGCGGAGTTGGACCTGCAATACCGGGACGCCACGACGGAGGTGTTGGATGCCTTCGAGGAGACCGTGGCGCGGTTGATTGGGGAGATCAATGCACGCGGTGGCGCAAAAGTCACCGCCGAGCCTGCGCGCGAGCGCGTAGCGCCGGCACATATGGACGAGGGCTTTCGCAAGCACCTGGCTGTCGCCGCTGAAAAGCATGCGCCGGGAAAATGGACCGAAATGCCGAGCGGCGCTTTCCATGATGCGGGCGTGATTGCGGACTTCATGCCCTGCGCCATGCTCTTTATTCCTTCCATCGGAGGTATCAGTCATGACTTTGCGGAAGACAGTCATGACCAGGATATCGCGCGCGGCTGTCAGGTCCTCGCGGACGCTGCGGCTTCAATCCTCTCCGCGTGATCGGCACTTAGAAAGTCCGAGTGGATGCGAAAACGTCCTTCAGCGCGGCTCTTGGTCTTAGATCCTCAGAACCGGATTCTGCTGTTCCATTTCCAGTTCGATGAAGGCCCCTTGGCCGGAAAGCGGTATTGGGCGACACCGGGTGGCGCGCTCGAACCAGGCGAGAGTTATCGGGAGGCGGCGCGGCGCGAACTTTATGAAGAGGCCGGTATCGCTATAGACGTCGGTGAGGAGGTTGCTCGGAGAGATGTAATTTTTGAAACACCGTCAGGTGACAGTGTGATGGCCGATGAGCGTTATTTCCTGGTGCGCGTCTCCGACAGGCGTGTCGATGAGAGTGGGCAAGGCGCCGCAGAGTCGCAGTGCATGCGGGCTCACAAATGGTGGTCCCTGGAAGACATCAGGGAAACCTCCGAAGTCGTGTTCCCGGAAGAGCTTGAGGCTCTTCTGATGCAGTTGAGCGTCAAATGACGACAGGCACTTGAGGCCGGTTCGCACTAGGGTCCGTACTCAATTAGGTGTTTCCCTGCGTTTTCAGGTGTGATTCGATGATCCAAGTTTCCCAAGTCAGGGAGGATTGGATGGGACGGCTTTATTGGCTTTCGGATGAGGAGTGGGCGCGGATTGAGCCTTATCTGCCG
>CANMQP010000017.1 GCA_947500035.1 uncultured Kiloniellaceae bacterium
CCGATAATCCCAAAGGCATGCTCAATACCATGCATCTGCAAAACCTTCACAAAGGCTTCTTCCGTCGTCATCTTCATTTCAACGTTTCCTTCCAGTCGTCCAAATTTAAATGTTTCTGTGCAGTCTTCTCTGCGCGCACTTCATTCATGGGCCCGGATGCTTGGCCGGGCCCACAGGCTTCTCTATGCAGGGACGCGCGCGTCTTCCAAAATCATCTTCGAGGCCTTTTCCCCGATCATGATGGCGGGTGCATTGGTGTTGCCCGACACGATCTCCGGCATGATCGAACAGTCGGCGATCCGCAGGCCCTCGATGCCGTGGACCCGCAGACGTGCGTCGACCACGGCCTGGGTATCCTGCCCCATTTTACAGGTGCCGGTCGGGTGGTAGATCGTGGTCGCGTTGTTTCTCGCCCATTCGAGCAGCTGTTCGTCGCTGGTCTCCTCGGGGCCGGGCCGGAACTGTTCCGCGATCTTGCTGGCCAGCGGCTGTTGCTTGGAGATGTCGAGCGCGATCTTGATGCCGTCGACAATTGTCCTGCGGTCCGTTTCGGTCGCAAGATAGTTGGGATGGATGCTCGGATAGGTCTTGGGGTCCGGTCCTTTCAGTCTGATTTCACCCCGGCTTTCCGGGCGCAGCTGGCAGACCGATGCGGTGAAGGCCGAGAAGGGATGCACCCCTTCGCCCGGGCTGTCCGCCGACCAGGGCTGAATGTGAAACTGAATGTCCGGCGTCGCCACCTCTTCGCGGGTCCTCAGAAAGCCCGTCGCCAGGCTGGCGGCCATGGTCATGGGACCGGCCCTGAAGAGGATGTACTTCAGGCCGATCCGCATCTGATTGACGTAGCTGCGCACCTCGTCGTTGAGGGTCGGTTCGTTGCACTTGTAAACCAGCCGCGCCTGAAGGTGGTCCTGCAGATTCTTGCCGACGCCGGGCAGATCCTTCACGACCTCGATGCCGTTGGCCTTTAGCTGCTCCGCTTCACCCAGGCCCGACAGCATCATGATCTGCGGCGATCCGATGGCGCCGGTGGAGAGCACCACCTCGCGCCTGGCGCGGACGATGTGCTCCCTGCCGTCGGGACCGAGATAAGCGACGCCCGCGGCGCGCTTGTTTTCGATCACGACGCGCGTGGTCATGGCCTTGGTGATGATCTGAAGATTGGGCCGCTTCTTGACCGGGTTCAGGTAGCCCACGGCGGTGCTGCAGCGGCGGCCCTTGCGCGCGGTCAGCTGAAAGTAGCCGACCCCTTCCTGCGTCGCGCCGTTGTAGTCGTTGTTGAAGGGGTAACCCGCATTCTGCGCCGCCGCGACCCAGGAGTCGCAGATCGGCCGGCTCAGGCGCATGTTGGAGACCGAGAGCGGGCCGCCGGTGCCGTGGAATTCGTCTTCGCCGCGCTCCTGGTCTTCGGCTTTCTTGAAGAGCGGCAGGATTTCGTCCCAGCCCCAGCCTTCATTGCCCATCTGCCGCCAGCGGTCATAGTCCTCGGGCTGGCCGCGGACGTAAAGCAATCCGTTCAGCGAGCTGGAACCGCCCAGGACCTTGCCGCGCGGCCAATCGAGCTGGCGTCCGTTCAGGCCGGGATCCGGCTCGGTCCGGTAGCACCAGTCGACGCTCGGGTTGTGCATGGTCTTGAAATAGCCGACCGGAACATGAATCCAGGGATTCCAATCCTTTCCGCCGGCTTCCAGCAGGATGACGCGATGATTCGGATCGGCGCTCAGCCGGTTTGCCAGGACACAGCCCGCGGATCCCGCGCCAACAACTACAAAGTCAGCTTCGATTTCTTGCATTGCCGCTGTCCTCCCGATCAAATTGCCTGAATGATTGGCTTGCGTTTTTTTGTAATACGTGTAATTTTTGAGACCATAAGTCTCATAAAGCGCAGATAAATGCAAGGGAGGATAACGTGACTGTTTCGGATAAGCTCAGTAGAATCTCGCGTCGCGACCTGTTCAGGCTCGCGAGCCAATATGGAATGTCTTCGACTCTGATGGCCGCGGCCAGCTTCGGTGGCGCCATGTCGCTGGCGAGCCTCGCCAAGGCGGCGGAGTCGACTTACGAGCGCCGTTTTTCAAAGCCGGCAAAACATAATCTTAAGTTCGGTGCGTCCGGTTTCAACGCCCGGAACCTGCTGATCGAACGTGCGGGCGCGCTGGAATTCGCCCGTGATCTGGAATCCCGGACCGACGGGGAAATCCGGATCGAGTTCATCGGCGACAACCAGATCTGCGGTCAGCTCTCCTGTGTGAAGAAAACCCAGCAGGGCATCGTCGACATCTACGCGGCCTCCACGCAGAACTCTGCCGGCGGCGCGCCTTACCTGAACGTCCTGGACTATGCTTTCATGTTCCCGGGCCGGGCATCGCAGTATCACTTCCTCTATCACCCGGACAGCATGAAGATCCTGCGTGATCCTCTGGAGAAGCGCCACGGCCTGAAGTTCCTCTTCAGCCACTGCGAGCTGCGCGGCATTCAGCTGGGCCTGAAGTGGGAAGACAAGCCGACGGTCGACAAGCTGGAGACCCTCTTCGGCACCAAGAACCGCGTCACGGGCACGCAGCTCGGCCGGATCGCCATGCAGCTTTTGAACCTGAACCCGGTTCCGGTTGCCTGGGAAGAAACCCTCGACGGTCTCAAGCAGGGCCTGATCGACGGTGCCGAGACCTGGGCCTCGGCCGTGGCCTACGCCAACATGTCGCCGGTGGTTTCCCAGTGCGTGGATCTGAAGTTCTTCTGCGGCACCGAGCACACCTCCATGGCCTCGAAGGTCTTCGACGCTCTGGAACCTCATCTGCAGGATGCCGTGATGGAATCCTCCTATCTGGCACAGGTCCATGTCCAGGCTGCCAACGAAGCGGCTCTGGTCAAGACCGTCGGTTTCTCGGACCCGCAGATGCCCAACACGCTCTTTGCGGAAAACAACGTGCGCGTTGCCTTCCTGCCGGACGACCAGGTCAAGATGGCCGAAGAAATGTGTTCGCCCGAGTTCCAGCCCGGACCTTGGGAGCAGTGGCGCGAGCGGCTCAACGGCTGGGCCGGCGGCATCGACACCTACCAGGAAATTCACAAGATCGCACGTGAGGTTCCTGCGGACATGCTGCCGGAGAACGTCGAGCCACGGCGTTGGTGGAAGTCCTGATCTAAAGTTGTCACCGCGTCCCGGGGGTCTTTTTCGGGGCGCGGTGTCCTTTTAGGTTCTATAAAAGAGCAGACGCAAAAAAAGTCTGACGGTGGGAGGAACCGAGCATGTCATCATTTTCCGAGGGCGCCGGTGCGATATTCGACGCCATCCTTGCGGGCGATTCATGGATGTTCGCAGAATCGCTCAATCACTCTGCGGCATACATTCTGGGGGCTATCGTCGTTCTGGTCGGCGGGTTTATCGTTTTGAAAATTCTTCAGGCGGTTCCCATTCTGGATAATCATCTGGAGCGGACCGTTCTGATTACCAGCTATCTGGTCATCGCCATGGTGATCTTCGTCGAGGTCATCCGGCGTTTCGTGTTTCAGTCCCAGGTGCCCTGGTCGACGACGCTTCCTCCTTTCCTGTTCCTGATTATGACCTGGGTCGGCTGCGCCTATAACACGCGCCTGCGCTCGCATCTTTCCTTCTCGGAATTCCGGGCCAGCATGCCGCCCGCCGGGCAGCTCTTCTGCGTTTGCCTGGATGCGGTTCTCTGGCTGACCTTTGCTCTGATCGTGATCGTCACCACCACAAAGCAAACCGCCAACTCGGCGGCGAACTTCCAGATTCTGCTGGGCACGGACAATATTCTGCAGTGGTGGTTTTACGCCTGCGTTCCCGCCAGCTGGCTGATCCTCAGCGCGCGCGTCATCGAAAATCTGATCGAAGACATCTCGCGCTTCCGCGCCGGCCAACCGGTCGTGCAGCAATCCGCAATGATCAGTGATTAGGGGGAACAGCAATGACTGACGGTAACTGGATACTCCTGATCTCGATCGGCGTGACGGTCTTTTTTATGCTGGGTGTGCCGATCTTTCTCGTGATCGGCTTCTGGGTCGTCGGTGCGAGCTTCGTGCTCGGCCTGACCCTCGATAACATCGGCGTCGCGCTGTCGGACGTTTTCACCGACGGTTTCGCGCTGCTGGCCATGCCGCTTTTCATCCTGACCGGTGACTTGATCAACAAGTCAGGCATCGCCCGGAGACTTTCCGACTTCGCCTATGCCTGTCTGGGCTGGTTGCGCGGCGGCCTCGCCATGGCAAGTCTGGGCGCCTGCGGCCTCTTTGCCGCAATCTCCGGTTCGAACTCGGCCACCACGGCCACCATCGGGGCCATGATGCATCCCGAGATGGTCAAGGGCGGCTACGATGAGCGTTTCGCTGCGGCGACCGCTGCCGCCGGCGGCACGGTCGGTATCATCATTCCGCCTTCGATCATCTTCATCGTCTACGGCTTCCTGATGAACCTGCCGATCTCCGATCTCTTCGTCGGCGGGATCATTCCCGGCCTGATGATGGTGGTGGGTATGCAGCTGGCCTGCTGGATCGTTTGTAAGATGAACGGCTGGGGGCACCTGATACAGCTGAAGCTGAACCGCGTGCTCAAGACGGCCTTCGGTGCCTGGCTCGGCTTCTTCGCCATCGGCCTGGTGCTTTGGGGCATCTATACCGGTAAGTTCTCGCCGACCGAAGCCGCGGGCGTGACCGTCGGTTTCTGTATCATCGTGGGTCTGATTTCCCTGCCGCTCTACCGCATGATGGGCTCTCTGGATCCGGACCGCTCACCGGATGAAAAAAGCTACGGCGAGATGGCGCTGGTCGAGGGTTTCAAGTTTACCGAGATCCCGGGCATCGTGATCCGCTCGGCCCAGATCACCGGCATCCTGGCCCCCCTGATCGCCGTCTCGGTCGTCATGCAGCAGATCCTCTCGCTGCTGGGCGCCCGGGAGACCATTCAGGAGTTCGTGACCGGAATGGGCGGGTATTACGCCGTGCTCTTCACCGCGATGATCATCGTCTTCGTCGCGGGCATGGTGCTGGAAAGCCTGCCCAACACCATCATCCTGGCTCCGATCCTGGCGCCGATCGCGCACTCCATCGGCGTGGATCCGATCCACTTCGCGGTGCTGTTCCTGGTCGGCGGCTCGATCGGCTTTATCACACCGCCTTACGGCTTGAACCTCTATGTGGCCAGCGGGGTGACCGGTGTCCCTTACTTCAAGCTCTTACGCTACACCGTTCCGTACCTGGTGGCTTTGCTGGCCGTCTGGATTGTCGTGGCCCTCGTGCCTGATCTCTCGACAGTTCTGCTGCCCAACAGATAACAGCCGGCGGGACAAGAAACAGAAGACCCTGGAGTCATTGCTGTGACAACGGCCGCAAAGACAGAGAAGCCGGACAGCATTCCGACAGTTTTGCGCCTCCTCCTCGTTGTGGAGGAGGTGGCAAAACAGGGTGTTCCCGTCACGCCATCCGAGATCAACCAGCATCTCGGCCTGCCGAAACCCACGATCCACCGGCTCTTCGCCACGCTCGAGGCGGAGGGTTTTCTGCAACGCAATCTCGACGGCAAGAGCTACGCCCCGGGGGCACGGCTTCAGTCCCTTGCGGTCGATGTGCTCTCCTCGCGCAGGTTCCGGGCCGCGCGTCTTGGGGTCATGCGGGCGCTGGCGGATGATATCGGCGAGACCTGCAATCTGGCGGTTCCGGATCGTGACGAGATGCTCTATCTCGAGCGGGTGGAAACCAAATGGCCCCTGCGCATTCGTCTCCCGGTCAGCAGCCGCGTTCCGCTCTACTGCACCGCCAGCGGAAAGCTCTATTTGAGCAGCCTGACCTGCACGCAGTTGGACGGCTATCTGCATCACGTCAAGCTTGAACCGCACACGGAGCATACCCTCACGGACCGTGACCGCCTCTGTCGGGAACTCAAAAGCGTGCGCCGCAACGGCTATGCGCAGGACAACGAAGAGTTCATGGAGGGGATGGTTGCGCTCGCGGTGCCGATCAACGATCAACGGGGCCGGCTGCTGTCCACCATCGCCTTCCATGCTCCGGTGCAGCGGATGACCATTGATACGGCGCAGCAACATCTCACCCGGTTGCGTCAGGCGGCGGACGAGCTTTCCCAACTCGTTGTCGACGGCGCTTAACCGGACCTATAGCGAAGTGCGTTTTTCATGAATCATAACACTTCAAAATTTGCGTTCAAGATCAGTAATTTGCTGATCGAGAGGCAGCGAATTTTGTGTCTGTTTAAACGCAAATTGCTTTAATTCCAGTCCGGTCTTTCAACCGTTTTCTTTTTCCAGTGACCTTACCACTTCAGAAAGTATGGCCTCGCGGGCTTTATCGTCCGGGGCGGCTTCGAGTTTCCGGCGCAGATCCAGCGAGAAGGCCGCGAGCCGATTGTGCCAGTCCAGATTGCCGACCGCTTCAGGGGCGATGCGCCGCGGCGTCCTGGTTTTGATCGGCTTGAGATCCCCGGCGGTCAGATCGAAGCTGTCGTCGAGATCCGGGATCACGACACGGTTCGGCGTCAGGCCGCTCTCGATGACGCCGTCTCTCAAGGCCTGCAAACCGGTCCGCTCACCGTGAACCAGAAACAGTCCGCGCTTGATGGGAAAGCGGGTCCTGATCCATTCCAGCAGGCCGTCGCCGTCTGCATGTCCGGAATAGACGTCGAGCGAGCGTATTCTTGCCCGCACCATGATATCACTGCCCTGAATCCGCACGGCCGATGCGCCCTCAAGTAACAGGCGGCCCAAGGTCCCCGGCGCCTGATAGCCGACGATCAGGACTGTGGTCTTCTTGTTGCTCAGAAAGTGTTTGAGGTGGTGGCGGATGCGCCCGGCATCGCACATGCCGCTCGCCGCGATCACGATAATGCCGCCGCTGTAGCGGCCGATGGCCTTGCTCTGGTCGACGCTTTCCGTGAAGTGGAAGGAGGGGTGGTTGAAGACCGAGCCGTGCTCTGCGATGTCTTCCAGGCTTTCCGCATGCTTGGCGAAGACCTCGGTTGCCCGGATCGCCAGCGGTGAGTCCAGAAAGACCGGGACCCGGGGCAGGGCTCCCTGGTTGATCAGTATGGCCAGATCGGCGAGCAGTTCCTGGGTCCGTTCCACGGCGAAGGAAGGGATCAGGAGTACGCCCTCCTGCTCCAGGGCGGTCCGGACTTCCCTGAACAGGGCTTCCCGGCGTTCATGGGGGGAGATGTCCGTCCGGCTGCGTCCGCCGTAGGTCGATTCACAGATCACGTAGTCGAGGCCGGCCGGCCCGTCGGGATCCGGGTGGAAGAGTTTGTGATCGGGGCCGATGTCGCCGGAAAACAGCAAGCGCTGCCGCTCCGCGTTCACGCCGTCGCTGTTCAGTTCCAGCTCAATCGACGCGGCCCCCAGAATGTGACCGGCATTCCAGAAGCGCACGCGGACCTTCGGGCCGACATTGTGCCACTGCTCATAGGAAACCGCGCGGAAGCAGTCCAGCGCCTTCTCTCCGTCCCGATGGGTATAGATGGGCGTCAGGGCGCCGTGGGCGCGCTGGCGGCGGCGGCGGTTGAGCTGCTTAACCTCCATCTCCTGAATGTGACCGCTGTCGGGCAGCATGTAGGTCAGGAGATCCCGGGTGCCCTCGGTCGCATAGACCGGGCCGGAAAAACCCTGGCGGATCAGGCGCGGGATCAGGCCGCTGTGGTCGATGTGCGCGTGGGTCAGAAGGACGTAGTCAATCTCCTTCGGGTTAAAGGGAAAGTCCTCATAGTTCAGGGCCTTCAGGGTTTTGGACCCCTGGAACATGCCGCAGTCGACCAGAAACTGGCTGTTACCGTGGCGGATCCAGAAACAGGATCCGGTCACCGTGCCGGCTGCGCCGCAAAACTTGATCTCTAACGTCATGGCGTTTCCTGAAAAGCGGATTGAACCTCGGCCAGCATACGGGCTTCTTCGCCCTCGTAGCGTTCCGAGAAATGGAATACCTCGACCCGGCCGGCTTGGGCACGGGCGGCCAGTTCACCGGCCTGCGCGGTGGTCAGGTGATAACGTTCCTGCGCGAGCGCACTGTCGGCCCGCGCAAACTTGGCTTCGATGAAGAGGACATCCGCGCCCGCCGCCAGCTCGACGATCCGGGCCGCATTCCCGGGGTTGAACTGGCAATCGGTGACATAACAGATCTTTCGCGCAATGCTCTCCTCGGTGAGCGCCCGCGTCAGGTCTCCAAGCGCCGCTTCGCCGTGCTTTTCGTCGATCGCGATCATGCTGTCTCTGGGCAACTTCTGTCGCAGCGCCTGCTTAAAGCCGTAAAGCCAGGGCCCGGCCGGCAGCCCCTCCGCCGCCAGCTTTGCCTCCGAGATATGCGGCACCGCTTGCTCGCGGATGGCGAAGGCCAGACAGGGAAGCCTGTGATCGAGGACGCTGCAGTCGACCATCACGTCGTGATCCTCCAGAAGGCGGCCTTTGATCAGTGGCACCGCTTCGATTTTGTCCTGCCGGAATTGATCACGGAGCGCGAAGGACGCACGCCGTGCGGTCTCGGGAGATTCGATTTCCGTGACCGTGATGCGCAAGCTGGCGGGCGCGGGGGGCTCCAGGTTCCAACTGTAGGCGGCCAGCTTGTGTTCGGTCTTTTCGATGATGCCCGCCGGGCCGTAAACACGGAGCTGCTGCCCCTGTTCCAAGAGGTGCCGCAGAAGCCGGTCGAAGTCCGCGAAATGATCCAGATGGGCGTGCGAGACGAAGAGGTCGCTCACCTGCCGGAGTTTGGCCGGGTCCAGGGAACTGACGTCCCCGACATCGAGCAGGAGGCCGCGCTTCTCGAATTCAAACCCGACATAGAGCGCCGGGTCACCGAAGCGGCCGTTGACCAGGGCAGGTTCGAGCCGATAACCCATGCTTCACTGCGTCCATTCGCGCCGGTAGATCACCCAATAGACCAGGGCGACCAGGACAGACCCGCCGATGATGTTTCCCAGGGTCACGACCCCTAAGTTGATCAGCAGACCGGTGATGTTGCTCTCGAGCAGGCCCGAGAACATTGTAACGGGGATGACATACATGTTGACGACCGAGTGCTCGAAGCCGAGTCCCACAAAGGCGGAAGTCGGAAAGAGGATCGCAAGGATCTTGCCACTCACACTGTGGGCGGCAAAGCAGAGCCATACTGCAAGGCAGACAAGTGCATTGCAGAGAATACCCCGGAACAGAGCCTCTAAAGGTGTCAGTTGTAACTTGCTCTCTGCGATTGCTGCGGCTGTTGCGCCGACGGCGCCGCTGTTTAATTCAAGCACGCCCGAGAAAGCGACGCATCCGGCGGTTGCCAGGGCACCCGCGAAGTTTCCGAGGTAAACCAGAACCCAATTGCGCAGCAGTTGAACGCCGGTGATGCGTTTATCGGCCCAGGCCATGACGATCAGGTTGTTGCCGGTAAAGAGCTCCGCACCGGCGACGACCACCAGGATCAATCCCAGGGAAAAGGCTGCGCCGCCGAGAAGTCGGGTCGGCCCGAACCCCAGTTCGCTGCCGGTGATGACCAGAGTGTAGAACATGGCGCCAAACGCGATGAAGGCACCGGCGAGCATAGCCAGGACGACCGTTGGCACGATGCTCAGGTTTGCTTTCGCGACACCCGCGCTCTCGACGCGCAGAGCGATCTGGGCGGGTGTGTAGGCATCGATATCCAGGCTCTTGGCCGCATGTTCGGACTTCAACGCTCCGCACCTCCCACATCCCGATTGTCTATGAATTCAGCAGGAGTTTCCATGGCTGAGCATTGATAAGAATCAATCGCCGGTGCCGACCTGTGTGCCACCGGGAGTATTTGATTCAGGTCATGGCCGTGTTAGCCTGGATCAACCTAGACTTCCCCGACGTAAACCTTGCCCTTTTTGGCGCGTGAAAGGTGCTTGCGTCCGGACCTGGGCGGTAAACTGCGCAGTTGACAAACTTGAGCGGAGGTGACGCCGGCATGGATAAGAAGCATAGATTCAATTTCGCTTATGCCCTGCTCGCCGTCTGGGCGATCCTTCTGTTCCAGAACTGGTGGATCAGTTCACGCGAGATACAGCAGATTCCCTACAGCGAATTCGAGCAGCTGCTGGAGGAGGGCCGGGTTGCCGAGGTCGCGATTTCACAGAATACGATTCAGGGCACGCTGCGCGGCAGTGCGGGCGAACAGGCCGGGCTCTTCAGAACGACCCGGGTCGAGCCGGAATTGACCGAGCAACTGCGCAAGTATGACGTCACCTATAGCGGAGTCATCGAGAGTACCTTTCTGCGGGATATACTCTCGTGGATCCTCCCGGTCGTTTTTTTCGTTGCGATCTGGTTGTTCGTGATCCGCCGCTTCGCCGAGAAACAGGGTTTCGGCGGCATGATGTCGGTCGGAAAGAGCAAGGCGAAGGTCTACGTCGAAACTGATATCAAGGTCACCTTCAGCGATGTTGCCGGTGTCGACGAGGCCCTTGGCGAGCTCAAGGAAATTGTCGATTTCCTGAAACATCCGGACCAGTACGGCCGTCTGGGCGCCCGGATTCCCAAGGGAATTCTGCTCGTCGGACCGCCGGGCACCGGCAAAACCCTGCTTGCGCGCGCCGTGGCGGGCGAGGCCGGCGTGCCCTTCTTCTCAATCAGCGGCTCCGAGTTTGTCGAGATGTTTGTCGGGGTCGGGGCCGCACGGGTGCGCGACCTTTTCGAGCAGGCGCAAAAGGCCGCGCCCTGCATCATTTTCATCGACGAACTGGACGCTTTGGGCCGGGCCAGAGGGGTCGGCGGTTTCGGCGGCGGGCACGACGAGAAGGAACAGACGCTCAACCAGTTGCTGTCCGAACTCGATGGCTTCGACACGCGCCAGGGCATTGTCCTCCTGGCGGCGACCAACCGGCCCGAGATCCTGGATCCGGCCCTGCTGCGGGCGGGGCGTTTCGACCGTCAGGTTCTGGTCGACCGCCCCGACAAGCCGGGACGTGTTGCCATCCTTGAAGTGCATGTGAAGGGGATTGAGCTGGCCGATGACGTCGATCCGGAAAAGATCGCCGGTCTGACGCCCGGCTTCTCCGGGGCGGATCTCGCCAACCTTGTGAACGAAGCCGCGATTATGGCGACCCGGCGCGGTGCCCACGCCGTTGCCATGGAAGACTTTACGGCGGCGATCGAGCGGATTGTCGGTGGTCTTGAAAAGAAAAGCCGTTTGCTTAATCCGCACGAACGCAAAGTCGTGGCCTATCACGAAATGGGACATGCGCTGGTGGCGATGGCTCTGCCGGGAATGGATCCTGTGCACAAGATCTCGATCATCCCCCGCGGTGTCGGCGCACTCGGCTACACCATGCAGCGTCCGACGGAAGATCGCTTCCTGGTCACCAAGCCGGAGCTAGAGAATAAGATGGCGGTTTTGCTGGGAGGACGCGCGGCCGAGCAAATTATCTTCGACGAGATCTCGACCGGCGCGGCCGACGACCTGGAAAAGGCGACGGAGATCGCGCGCCATATGGTGACCCGCTTCGGCATGTCCGAGACACTCGGCCAGGTGACTTACGACACACGGCAGCAGGCCTTTCTTGGAGATGGAGGTGTTGTCGCGCCGAGCGCGCGCGAATACAGCGAGGAAACCGCCGCAGAGATCGACCGTTCTGTTCGGGATCTCACCGACCACGCCCTCAAGAGGGCGAAGGAGGTTTTGAGCCGTTACGCCGCGCAACTCGAGGATGGCGCCCAACGCCTCTTGGAGAAGGAGACACTCTCGAGCCGGGATCTGCCGGAGTTGCCGGACCTGCCCGCGCCAACAGGCCAGCCAGACTCAACAGAGCTCTCATCCGGGGAGGGCGGTGCCGATGGGCGGCATGACGATGCTTCCGCAGCTTGATCACGGCCCGGCTGACAGCGGCGAGTTCACCGTGAGCCGGTTTTCGAATCCACATCAGATGGAAGACCAGTCGGAAGTCGAGGCCTTTTTGGCGTCGCCGGCCGCCCATGGTCTTTTAGAGGGCGACGTGGAGCGGATCGACACCCACGCCGCTGTCGTTTTTCTGGCCGGGGACCGCGCCTACAAGATAAAGCGCGCCGTTAAATATCCCTACCTGGATTTTTCCACTTTGGCCAGGCGGCGGGATGCCTGCCTGCATGAGCTTGAGCTCAACCTCAGGACCGCGCCCGCGCTCTATCTCGGGCTCGCGTCCATCCGGCGCAGGGCCTCCGGAGAACTCACGTTGGAACAGGAAGATGGGGGCGAGACAGCAGCTTTAACCCTCGAGTATGCCGTGGTGATGAAACGCTTCAACCGCGAGGACGAGTTTGACCGCATCGCCGCGCGCGGTGCTTTGGACGCGCGTCTTCTCGCCGACCTGGCTTCTGCCGTTGCGTCGTTTCATGAGTCCGCCGCGCCTCATGTGACAGGCTTTAATCACGCGGCCGGCTTTAGGGAGATCGTCCAGGGGAACGATCTGGCATTCGAGGAGTATCAGGAGGCTTTTCCACGCGCTGAATCTGCCGCACTGACCCGCAAAGCCCTGGCTGCTATCGGCGCGCACGCTCCTCTCTTTGCGGAACGCCAGAGGCAGGGGAATGTCCGGCAGTGTCACGGCGATCTTCATCTGGCCAACATCGTCTTGCTCGATGGACAGCCGGTTCTTTTCGACGCGATTGAGTTCGACGACCGGATCGCGATCATCGACGTGCTCTACGATCTGGCGTTCCTGCTGATGGACCTTTGGCAGGAGGGGTTGAAGCGCGAGGCCAATGTGGTCTTCAACCGCTACCTTGCCATCACCAACGACACCACCGCCTTGCCCTTGCTGCCTCTGTTCCTCTCTGTGCGCGCCGCCATCCGGGCCAAGGTCGCGGCAGCCCAGGGAAACCTCGGTGAAGCCGGCGGTTATTTCCGGCAGGCGGTCCGGTTTTTGGAACCGTGTAAGCCCCGCTGCGTGGCGTTTGGTGGCCTGTCCGGGACCGGCAAGACCTCTCTGGCCAGGGCACTGGCGCCTGAGATCGGATCGGCGCCCGGCGCCGTGCATATCCGCAGCGACGTGATCCGGAAGGAACTCTTCTGCGTGCCGGAGACCGAGAGACTGCCGCAGTCCGCCTATGGTGGCGCGGTGACCGAGCGGGTCTATGCTGTTATGCTTGAGCGCGCGCACAAGGTTCTGGGCAAGGGCCACAGCGTGATCGTCGATGCGGTTTTTTCCAAGCCGGCGGAGCGCGAGGCCTTTGAGGCCATGGCGAGAGGGCTCTCTCTTACGCCGCAGTGTTTCTGGCTCTCAGCGCCGGAAAACACGCTCAAGGCCCGTGTGGCCGCGCGCCGTCACGACGCATCCGACGCGACCCCCGCCGTTGTCGAGCAGCAGGCCGGTTACGAGATTGGGGCCTTGTCCTGGCGGCAGGTCGACAGCAGCGCCGGGCTCGAGTCTGTTGCTCAGGAGGTTCGAGCCATGATCAACGACGCTGACAGGGTGCAATGACCAGCACGCTCACCGCCCGACTGCGCCTCGGTCTCTTGTCCTTCCTGCTGATGCTGGCCGGATCGCAGGTGACCGCCGAGGCGGCGATTGTCGGCGAGGAGGAAAGCATCATCCTTCGCCAGGGCGACACGCTTCTGGATCTCGCCGTCTCTGAAAACCTGGGCTACGTGGAACTGCTGCTGGCAAACCCGGGAGTCGATCCCTGGATTCCGGCGGCGGGAACACGGCTTCTTTTGCCAAAGCGTCATCTTCTTCCGGCGGCACCGCCCACCGGCATCGTGATCAATCTGCCGGAGTTCCGCCTCTACTACTTTCTTCCGGAGGGCGGAGAGGTGCTCACCTTTCCGATCGGTATCGGGCGGACGGCGCATGAAACGCCAAGCGGTCAGACCAGGATCGTGAAAAAGCGTGCCAACCCGACCTGGATTCCAACGGCCTCCGCGCGGCGCGACGACCCTGATCTGCCCGAGGCTGTTCCGCCTGGGCCCGACAATCCGCTGGGCGCCCATGCCTTGAACCTGGGCTGGCCCCGCTACGTCATTCACGGCACCAACCGGCCCTACGGCATAGGGCGCCGGGTGAGCCGCGGCTGTATCCGCCTCTATCCCGACGACATTGCCGCCCTCTTCGCGGCGGTGGAGCCCGGCACAGAGGTCACGATCCTGAACCAGCAGGTGAAGACCGGCTGGGTCGATGGCGAGCTTTATCTGGAAGTTCATCCCACCGCGCTTCAGTCCGATGCCCTGGCGGCGACCGGGCGGCTGACGCCCTATGATCCACCTGAAACCACGGCGCTGGTCCTGGAGGCCGCGAAAGGGCAGGCGGCGCGCCTGAACTGGTCCGTGATCCGGCGGGTCACGCAGGAACGCCGCGGCATTCCTGTCCGGATCACGATGCCAGAGTTGAACTGACCTCAGACGCGCCTGAAGCTGCCGCCCTTACTTCGTCAGCGACTGCTGGAAGCTCCGGTCGGCCTTTGCATTGGCGGCGCGGGCCTGTTCTTCGGCCAAGGCGGCACGCTGTTCCGCCGCCGCTGCCCGTTGCGCGGCTTCCGCCGCTGACTTCTCTGCCTCCATGGCGCGTTGCTCCGCCATGCGCGCGGTTTCCGTCGCGGCAGTGACTTCGCTGCGCAAGGTCGTCATTTCCGCATCGTTTGCACAGGCGCCGAGCAGAAACAGCGACGCAGCCATGATCGCGAGGACGGACGAACGGCCTGTTTTGGTCATCGGACTCTCCTTTGATCGTGAACATTCAAAGCGGGGGGATCCGCTTCCGTCATTCAGACCTTATTGCTGCAACGTGTCGTTGACTAAGATCAAAGTCGGGGAACAAACCTGATGCGGAATGCTGTGACATTTGTATGGCTTTTCAAAATGTTTTCAGGGGGTAACTCACTCCTTTTCGTTGTGCCGGCGCGCCGGGGGCCATTCAGGTCTGACGGGACGCTTTCGCTTTGCTAAGCTCGGCCCGGAAACCTAAAGCAAAGGCCGAAAGCAGAAGCTTAAACCAGAAGCCTGAAGCGGCGTTCCAAGCCGGACGCCTAAGGCCATAAGAAAACGGGGAGAATCCTATGCGTGCTGCGCTCTTTCACGAGTTTATGGGGCCGATCGAGGTGGAGACTGCGCCCGATCCCGCGCCGCCCAGTGACGGCGTCGTGCTGCGCGTCATGGCAAACGGCGTCTGCCGGAGCGACTGGCACGCCTGGATGGGCCACGATCCCGATATCAAATCCCTGCCTCACGTTCCTGGGCATGAATGTTCGGGCATTATCATGGATGTAGGCCCCGAGGTGCGTAACTGGCGGCCGGGAATGCGGGCGATCGTGCCGGTAGTCTCCGGCTGTGGGAAGTGCGGTTACTGCCATAACGGCCAGCATCAGGTCTGTCCCGATCAGTATCAGCCCGGCTTTACCGGATGGGGCGCCTTTGCCGAATACGTCGCGGTGCCCTACGCCGATGCCAACCTGGTCGAGCTCCCGGAAAGCCTTTCTTTTGAGGTCGGCGGCAGTATCGGCTGCCGCTTTACCACCGCCTTCCGCGTCGTGGTGCAGCAGGGAAAAGTTGAGCCTGGTCAATGGGTTGCTATCCATGGCTGCGGTGGCGTCGGGCTCTCCGCGGTCATGATTGCGGCGGCCATGGGGGCGAATGTGGTGGCCGTCGATATCGACGACGGTCAGCTCGCGCTCGCCCGCGCCGCCGGTGCCGTGCAAAGTATCAACGCCCGCCAGACCAACGAAGTCGCCGAAGCCGTCCGCGATCTGACCGGCGGCGGCGCGCATGTTTCGGTCGATGCGCTGGGCAATCCGGAGACCTGCAAGAACTCCATCCTCTCGCTCCGCCGTCAAGGACGCCACGTCCAGGTCGGGCTGCTGCTGGGTGGCGAGAACAACCCGCCGCTTCCCATGGACCGTGTGATCGCCCATGAACTGGAGATCGTCGGCAGTCACGCCATGGCGGGGCACACCTTCGATAATATGATGGCCATGGTGACCTCGGGCCGGGTGGATCCCTCCAAGCTGATCACGCGGAGCGTTGATCTGGCCGAGGGCGCTAAGATATTGGAGAAAATGGGAGATTTCACCGAAACGGGCGTGACCATGATCACGAATTTCTCGTGAAACGCAGACGTTTCTTCAGACTGCTTCCGGCGGTGGGGCGGAAGACTTCAGGAAGGCTTCGATCTCATCGCCGGTCACTTCGGCCGGGAAATGGGCCTGGGTGTTGATCGCCCTTACCAACTGCTTCTGGTACTCGTCTCGGGGGATCTCCAGCACGCCGAAACGGCTGAGGTGCGGCGTGTTGAACTGGGTGTCGAGCAGTTTGTAGCCGCCTTTGCGAAGGCGCAGAGCCAGGTGCATCAGGGCGACTTTGCTGGCATCGGAAACCCGGCTGAACATGGATTCTCCGAAGAAGACAGCACCCAGTGAGACCCCGTAGAGGCCGCCGACCAGCTTGCCGTCCTGCCAGCATTCGACCGAATGGGCGAACCCGCGGGCAAAGACCTGATTGTAGAGGGTCTCGATGGTTGGATTGATCCAGGTATCCGGCCGGCCTTCGGTCGGGGCGGCGCAAAGACGAATGACCTGATCGAACGCGGTATCACAGCGCACTTCGAAGTCGCCCTGACGCAGTCTGCGGCGCAGCTTGCGCGGGATATGCACGGCATCAAGCGGAAGCACGCCCCGCAGATCCGGGTCGATCCAATGCAGAACCGGATCGTCCCGGCTTTCCGCCATGGGAAAAACCCCGACGGTATAGGCTTTAAGCAGAAGGTCCGGCGTGAGCTCCATGTCCGTCCGCAGTTGTCTACAAAAACCCGGGGTCTGAATAACGATCGCCCGGGGAGCTGAAGGCCGCTCTTCTTCTAAAATTGGTCGGCATGACCAGAGTGCAAGAGGGACCTTCACCTCAGGCCGCCGGATCAGCTAGGCTGCTTTCGGTGTATCTTGCTGAACCGAAGGCTTTTAGACCTGTTCCGCGACAAATTTCTCCAACCAGTGGATATCATAGTCACCGTTAATGAATTCGCTATCGACGATCAGTTTCTGGTGCAGTGGCACGGTGGTATCGATTCCGTCGATGACAAACTCTTCCAGGGCGCGGCGCAGGCGCATGAGGCATTCGTTCCGGGTTTGACCGTGCACGATCAGCTTTGCGATCAGGCTGTCATAGTGCGGCGGCACCCGGTATCCGGCGTAGATGCCTGAGTCGACTCGTACGCCCAGACCGCCGGGGGCATGGTAGTCGGTCAGTGTTCCCGGCGAAGGCATAAAGGTTTGCGGGTTTTCGGCATTGATCCTGCATTCGATGGCATGGCCGAAGAAGGTAACTTCCTCCTGGGTGAGGCTCATCGGCAGACCGGCCGCGATCCGGATCTGTTCGCGGACGATATCGACCCCGGTGATCGCCTCTGAAATGGGATGCTCGACCTGCAGACGGGTATTCATCTCGATGAAGTAGAATTCACCGTTCTCGTAGAGAAATTCGATGGTTCCCGCCGACTTGTAGCCCAGTTTTTTCATGGCATCGGTCGAACGCTTGCCGATCCAGGCACGGGCTTCTTCATTCAAGGCAGGGGAAGGTGCTTCTTCAAGCAGCTTCTGATGCCGGCGCTGCAGGGAACAGTCCCGCTCGCCGAGGTGAATGACGTTGCCGTGGCCGTCGGCCATGAGCTGGATTTCGATGTGACGTGGCCGGCCGAGGTACTTTTCCATATAGACCGCTTCATTGCCGAACGCGGCCTTGGCCTCGGTCCTGGCCAGCTGAACCGCCTGGCGCAGTTCTTCATCGTTGTTGGCAACCTTCATGCCGCGGCCGCCGCCGCCCGCCGCTGCCTTGATCAGGACCGGATAGCCGATCTCATTGGCGATGGGCAGGGCCTCTTCCGCGGTCATAATCTCGCCGTCGGAGCCCGGTACGACCGGTATGCCGAGGTTGTCGGCGGCCTGTTTGGCCGCGACTTTGTCGCCCATCAGATTGATATGTTCGGGCGTGGGACCGATAAAAACGAAACCATGTTCCTCGACCATCGCCGCGAAATCGGCGTTCTCGGAGAGGAAGCCGACGCCCGGGTGGATGGCATCAGCGCCCGTGATGGTGGCTGCGGAGAGGATGGCCGCGACGTTGAGGTAGCTGTCCTTGCTGGCCGGCGGCCCGATACAGACGCTCTCATCAGCCAGACGCACGTGCATGGCGTCGGAATCCGCTGTCGAGTGAACGGCAACGGTCTGAATGCCCATCTCACGGCAGGCACGATGGATGCGGAGCGCAATTTCACCGCGGTTTGCGATAAGAACTTTCTCAAACATGGGGCTTCCGCCCGTCTCTATTCGATAGTCAGCAGAGGTTCGCCGAATTCTACCGGCTGACCGTCGCTGACCATGATGTTTGAAACCTTGCCGGAGCGAGGCGATTTGAGCTCGTTCATTACCTTCATGGCTTCGATAATCAGGAGAGTCTGACCTTCGGTGACCATGTCTCCGACCTTGATAAAGGCCGGTGCCGAGGGCTCGGGCGCCATGTATGCAGTGCCCACCATCGGTGAGTTGATGGCACCCGCGAGAGGCTGATCAGCGGCAAGAGCCGCGGGGGCAGACTCCGCTGCCGCGGCTGCCACCGGCGCAGGTGCGGCGACGACCGACTGTGCGACTGCGCCCTTGCTGACACGAAGGCGATGGCCTTGCGATTCGTATTCAATTTCGCTGAGGCCGGTTTCGTCGAGCAAACCCGCGAGAGAGCGGATTATTTCTTCATTGATTTCGAATTTCGACATTATGCTTCTTGCTGTTTGATAAGTTGCTGCGCCATCGCGTCCAAGGCCATCAGGTAACCCTGAGCGCCAAAGCCACAGATGACACCCAGAGCGGCCTTTGAGACGTAGGAGAGGTTTCGAAACGCCTCGCGCTGATGAATGTTCGAAAGATGAACCTCGATGGTCGGCAGATCGACGGCCTTGAGGGCATCCATGATCGCGATGGAAGTATGTGTGTAAGCCGCTGGATTGATGATCAGGCCGTTTTGATCGTTGCGCGCATCCTGAATCCAATCGATCAGGCTGCCCTCACTGTTGGATTGCCGGAAGTCGGCAACAAGGCCCAATGCCGCCGCACGCTTCCGGCAACTCTCCTCGATATCGGTCAAGGTTGTGTGCCCGTATATCTGCGGCTCGCGGAGGCCCAACATATTCAGGTTGGGGCCATTGAGAATCAGGACTTTCGGCGCGCTGGCCACTTATGACTCCTGGAAGACTTGGATTTTCAAGCGTTAGCACAGGGCGCCGTGAGCGCGCAATGCGGGGTTCACCTTAAACTGCGCTTTTGCGGCAATTTCTGGGCTCGGCCATATGATGCAGTGGTCTCCCAGAGTTTTTTGCTCCCCGGGAGACCCAATCGCGCGGCTTGAAGCCAAGGACCGAAACTGGCGTTGCTTCTCAATGCCTCGCGGCGCGCCGGCCTCAGCTGGCGTTGGCTCGGGCTTCGGCAATCAGGCGTTCCATCTCCTCGAGATTGACCGCGCCCGGCACTAGTGTTCCGCCAATCACGAAGGCCGGCGTGCCGCGGATCGAGAGCTCTTCGGCAAGCGCGTAATTGTTCCGCAACGCAGCATTGATCTCTTCAGATTTCATATCGCGTTCCATCAGGTCGGCATCAACACCGACCTGTTCCGCAATTCTGCGAAGATGAGCCGCACTCATATCGCCCGGCTCGCGCATCAGTGCAAAGTGGAAAGCTTCATACTTTCCCTGCTTTTGAGCCGCGAGGGCGGCTTTTGCGCCTTCAACCGATTCCGGGCCCAGAATTGGAAACTCCTTGAAGACGACGCGGACGTTGCCGTCCTCTTTCATGGCTGTCTCCAGCGTATCTGCGGATCGGCGGCAATAGGGGCAGCGGTAATCGAAGAACTCCACCACCACGACATCGCCCTCCGGATTTCCGGCGACAGGTGACGCGGGATCGTTTTCCAGCCTTTCCTTATTATCTGAGACGGCTGAGAGGCGGCGCTGCTCTTCGGCCTCGGTTCGGCGCTGTTCGTAGAGCGTCAAAGCCTCGACCAGCACCTCCGGATTGCGCAACAGATAGTCGCGGACGATCTTTTCGATGTTTTCGACCTCGGCACTTGGTGCTGCAGCGGTCGACTGATCCTGTGCCTTTACTGGAAATGCATAAAGCATCATCCCAATCATGAGCAGCGACAGATAGAGGCCGATCGCCGATGGTCGGCGGACGGCCCGTGTGGATTCTAAAAACACGTCAGGAACTCTCCCGGTTTATCTCAGTGTCGCACTCGTATTCTCAGTCGCTGTGGTGCATGGCCGGCACTGCTGTGTCGACCAGACCATCAACGGTCTTGCTTTTCAACCAGTCTCTCAGCCAAGCCTTCAATGTCCTGGGCCCGGAGGGAGCTGGGCGTGTCTTTGGGCAGAATTTTCACCGCGCGGCGGGCATGCTGCAGGGATTCGCGTGCCCGACCGCGTGCCAGAGCGGCTTCGGATAGCGCCAGGGCCGTCATTCCCGTGTCACCGCTGCGGCCATAAGCAATGGCCGATAGACGCCACGCCGAGGAATTGTTCGGTTCACTGCGCAGGGTGAAGGTCAGGTTTTCGAGCGCCTTCTGATCCAGTTCCGGTGTGTTCGCTTCGATCTGAGCCTGGGCCAGTGCGAAACGAAGCTGCGGTGAGTCAGGCAGCAGATCCGCGGCCTTCTGAAAGGCGGGCAAGGCTTCCGCGCCGCGCGCATTCTCGTATAGCATCTGCCCTTTCAACTCGTGAAAATAGGGATCATCAGGATTCTCGTCGATCAGGCCGTTGATCAGGGGCAGGGCGATATTCAGTTCCGCCTCGCGATAATGGGCGATTGCGCGCGCATAGCGGCTTTCGAGTGAATTGTCATCTTCCGGGTAAGACTGAAAGACTCGTGAAATCGGCCAGAGGAAGCCGATCAGCTTGGCCCTCACGCGTTCATGCAGCCGCACGAGTTCTTCCGGCGGCGGGCTATCCTTGTAGGGCGATGCGGCGACGGCGTTTTCCAGGAAACTGATACGTTCCTGGGTCAAGGGGTGCGTGCGCAGGTAGGGATCCTGGCTGGTCGCCAGCAGGACTTCCTGACCGCGCAGGACGCCCATGAAGTCGAGCAGGCCCTGTGGAGAGAGCTTTGTCGCTTCGAGCAGGCGGATCCCGGCCTGGTCCGCCGCCGATTCCTGGCTGCGGCTGTACCCCAGAAAGCCCTTGAGTGCGATGTCCTGGCCGCCGCTGATGATGGCCGAGGCCGCCTCTCCACGTCCGGTGGCCAGCGCCGCGCCGATACCCAGAAGGTAACTGGCGATGATCGTGGATTGCGCGTTCTCGATGCTTTGACCCCGGATCGCAACATGCCCGCCCGCCATATGGCCGGTTTCATGAGCGATCACGCCGATTGCCGCCAGCGGGCTCTCGGCCTTGATCAGAAGGCCGGTGTTTATGAACATCCTGTTGCCGGTGGTGACAAAGGCATTGAGCGAGTCGTCATTGACCAGGAAGATCCGAACCGACTGTGGGCTAAGGCCCGCCGCTTGGAATAGTGGCGTCGCGTAGATTCGAATGGTAGTTTCGATTTCCGCGTCGCGCACCAGTCTCAAGCCCTGGGCGGACAGCGGCGCCGGCGCCAGAAAGGCGAGGATAACCGCGAGAGCCGCGATGGTGGAGAAGATACGTTTGATCACAAGTCAAGTCTCGACATCAAAAGATAAACCTAAGGTCGGTATTCGTGCGATTCAACGAGGCGCTCCACAAGATCCCAACTTAGACCCACAGATTAATCAGGTTACCGTGAATATAGTTTCAGCAAACGCCACCATCGGCAAGGCGCAAGGACTCCTCTCAAGCGTACGCACCTCCTTGAAAATGGTTAAATCACTGCGTTTTCGAGCGGGAAGACGCATTTTATTGGCTGGCGGCGCCATGTTGTTGGTCGCCGCTTGCGAGAGCAGCCCGGAACCCGGGGGTGTGTTTGCCCCCGTTGATGGTTTTGCGGGCCTGATTGCGGGTGATGAACCGCGTGCCGTTGTCGTCGGGCGCGACGTGCTTGGCAACGGCGGTACAGTCGCCGATGCCGCCGTCGCAATGTATTTCACGATGGCCGTGACCATGCCCTCGCGCGCCGGGATCGGCGGTGGCGGTGTTTGTGTTTATTTCGATGCCCCCAACATGTCGAGCGAGGTCTTCGAGTTCCTGCCCCAGCAGAGTGCCTCGGGCGGCATGGTCCCGGGAAATGTGCGGGGACTGGCTGCTCTGCACGCGCGCTACGGGACCTTGCGCTGGGCTCAGATGCTGTCTCCCGCCGAGGGATATGCGCGCTTCGGCCACGCGGTTAGTCGCGCCTTTGCTCGAGACCTGGCCGTTGCTGGTCAGGCTCTGCAGCGTGTTCCCGACCTCAGACGCCGCTTCGAAATGTCAGATGGCGCGTTGGCCCGCGAGGGACAGACAATTGCACAAACTGAGCTTTCGGCGGTTCTTGCCGGGGTGCGGCAACGCGGTGCCGCCTACTTTTACGGCGGCGACTTTGCAAACCGGCTTGCAGAAGCGTCCACCCAGGCAGGTCTTCCGCTGACGGTTGAAGATATCAGAAGCAGTCTGCCAAGCATCCGTCCGGCTGCGAGCTTTCCGGTGAATTCCGATGTGGCCTACTTTTCGACCCCGCCGGCCGCGGGAGGCATTGTAGCCGCACAGATCTGGCAGATGCTGACGGCCGCTGAGGACTATGAGGATGCAAGCGAAGAGCAGCGTTCGCACCTTTTTGCCGAAGCCTCGATGCGGGCTTTCTCACAGCGCACCAGCTGGATAGAGCCAGATGGCCGTTCCAAAGAGGATCTGGAAACGCTGTTAAGCGAGGCGCGGGCAGAGGCGGTCATGGCAAATTTCAATTCCGGCCGCCACACCCCGGCAGATCAGCTCTCGCCAGTGCCGGGGACAGCGCCCGGTGACCCGGGCGCGGCGGGGTTTGTGATCGGGGATGCCTATGGCAATGGTGTTTCCTGCAGCTTCACTATGAACGGGCTCTTCGGATCCGGCAGAGTCGCACCGGGCACAGGCGTGCTGCTTCCGGCGCCGCGCCGCTCTCTCTCCGATGGAGGCGACACTTTGAGTACCGTCATCGTCGCCAACACCAATACGGGTGTTTTGCGCTTCCTGGGCTCTTCGAGCGGCGGCGCGGCGGCTTCAACCTCTCTGGTGCGCTTGATGCTGGATAGCTTGACGACGGACAAGGGGTTGTCCACCTCCATGGCGGAACCCCGTCTGCATCACGGCGGTGCGCCGGACATCACCTTCTATGAAGAGGGAAGCGGCGCCGTCGCAGACCTGGAGGCCAAAGGTCATGTGACACAGATCGTGCCGCAGATCGGTCAGGCAAACGCCATTTACTGTCCCAGGGGGATCGTGCAATCGCCCGGCGCATGCGAGGTCCAGGCCGATCCCCGAGGGCACGGTTTGTCCAGCCTTGTGCAATAAACAAACCCGGCCTCCAAGGGGGTAGGGGATCGAGCTTCAGAGCAAATGGTGTGAGGGAAAGATGGTGTTGAAGGTGGCCTCCCGCGGGCGTGCGGTTTCGCCCTTCATCGTTATGGATGTTATGCGGGCCGCGGCCCAGCGCGAAGCGCAGGGGGCGCAGGTTCTGCACCTGGAGGTCGGGCAGCCCGGGACAGCGGCACCGAAAAAGGTGATCGATGCGGCGAAAAAGGCTCTGGACAGAGACCTGATCGGCTACACCGATGCCCGGGGCACCGCGAGCCTGCGGGCGCGCATCGCCCGCCACTACCAGGATCAATATGTCCTCCCGGTTGATCCGGAGAGAGTTATGGTGACCACGGGCTCCTCGGGCGGATTTCTTCTAAGTTTTCTCTCCGCGTTCGATCCAGGCGACCGCGTCGCTCTCGCAGCCCCCGGATATCCCGCCTACCGCAACATTCTCCAAGCCCTCGGCGTGGAGCCGGTGCTTCTGCCCAGCGCTTTGGAGCACCGCTTTCAGCCGACTGTCGATCTCCTGGAACGCGCCGGGCAATTGGACGGTTTAATTGTGGCCAGTCCTTCCAATCCTGCGGGCACTATGCTGGATGACAAGGAACTCGCTGCCCTCGCGGGCTATTGTACGGCAAATGACATCCGTTTGATCTCGGATGAGATCTATCACGGCATCAGCTACGGCCACCGGGCTGTGTCTGCGCTCGCGCACAGCCCCGATGCCATCATCATCAACAGTTTCTCGAAGTATTTTTCCATGACCGGCTGGCGGCTCGGCTGGATGGTGGTTCCCGAAGATCTGCTTCGGCCTGCGGAATGCCTGGCACAAAACCTCTTCATTTCGGCCCCGGCCTTGTCTCAAATCGCGGGAGAAGCGGCCTTTGACTGCGGCGATGTTCTCGACGGTTATGTAGCAACCTACGCTCGGAACCGTCAGCTTCTGCTTGAGGAGTTGCCCAAAGCCGGTTTCTCGACCATGGCCCCTGCGGACGGTGCCTTTTACATCTACGCCGACGTGTCGGATTTGACCGACGACAGTGAAGCCTATTGCCGCCGTATGCTGGCTGAGACCGGAATTGCGGCGACACCCGGCGTCGACTTTGACCCGGAACGGGGGCATCACTTCCTGAGGTTTTCTTTTGCCGGACCGGAAGCCGACATCGCCGAGGCGGCCAAGCGGTTGCAGGCCTGGGTTTGAAGATTGGCTGCTGCTCAAGGCCGCCGCCCAGAGATGGGGTGATACCCATAAAAGAAGCTCCGCTTCGGGTTTCTCGACCCAAACCGGAGCTTCATTCTCTTCACCCGCAGATCCTTCAAGGATGAACGCGGGTCATTTTCGCTTCAACTGCCAAGCAGCATTCAGGTCCGGATTGCGTCGCTAGAGCAGATCCGGTTTAGATGGAATCGCCTTCGGCGATCCGTCGCACCGGTGAATCTGCTCTAACACTATGATG
>CANMQP010000018.1 GCA_947500035.1 uncultured Kiloniellaceae bacterium
CGCTTCACAACGCGCCTTGCCGAATGAGACTTCAAAGCCCATCAAACTGATCCCGTATGATCGGAACATGCTCTAGCTCCAGGAACCGGTCTTCTCGAGAACACGGGAATAGGATTCGAACTCCCACTTCACCGGCAGCGCATCTTCGACATGGATGAGTTCCTCCAGAGAGAAACGCATCAGGCGTTCGGCCGCGTCGAAAGCCTCGACTTCCGGCCCTTCCCAGATCACCTCCGCCCGGCCGGTCATGTACAAGAGATCGCCGCTCTCGAAATCCACCAGGAGGAGGCCGCAGCGGGGATTGAGCAGAATGTTGCCGATTGTATTGAAGAGCGCATTGCCGCGGAAATCAGGCCATAGAATCTGATCGTCACCATCGATCCGCAGGAAGCCGGGCTTGCCACCGCGATGTGAAACGTCGACACCCTCCGCCGCCGCCCCTTTGCCTTCGGAGAATTGCGTCGCGATGAAGAAAGTATCCGCCTGTTCGATCAGCCGGCGTTGCGCAGGTCCGATGACCCGCGCTCTGGTCTGCTTGCCTGACCGCTGTCCGGTCCTCGCAACCAGATGACGAGTCTGAATGAAGCGCGGGCAGTTTCCGAAAGACTGAGCAACCTTCACGCTGAAGGCACCGGGGCGGAGTGAATGAAGCTTCCCGTTCATCCGGTTCCGGCGGCGGCTGTGAAATTCCAGCCCTAGCAAACCTATGTCAATGCCCTCCTGCAGGCCATCCTTGAGCGGGTCGCCTTCCGGAATATCGGCTTGAACCCGCAACTGTGTCGGGTCATCCGAAGCGATGAAACCAGCCTCTCCGGTCAGCAGGGACGCCCAGGGCCGCCCCTGCTGATCGACATGACCGACGAACAGCGTTTCCAACTGGGCAAAGAACTCCCGGTGCTGTTCTGGCATGTGGTCGCGGATCATCCCGCCAGCGCGTTCCGCCCTTTCACGCACGCCGGCACGTTCCTGAGCTTCCTGCTCTCCCGCATGAAAGGGCGATGTCTCGCCCGTTCCTTCTAAATCGTCCATGGTATTCGCTCCCAGAAGCGTTGTCGTCGGTTGAACCTAAGCTGCCAAACCGGCTTTGGTGGCCGTCATCGGAACAAAGCCGGGAAGCGCCTCGATACGGGTCAGCCAGGCGCGCAGGTTTGGATAAGGCTCCAGGGTGACGTTGCCTTCCGGCGCATGGGCGATGTAGCTGTAACCGGAAATGTCGGCGAGTGAGGGATTCTCACCAGCCAGGTAGGGCCGGTTTGCCAGAATGCCGTCGATGATCCCCAGGATACCCGCTGCCCGCGCAATCGTTTCTTCGGCATCCAAGGGAGCGCCGAAGACCGTGATCAGGCGCGCGGCTGCGGGACCGAACGCGATCTGCCCGGCAGCGACGGACAGCCAGCGCTGCACCTCGGCGAGGCCCTCCGGGTCCTTCGGATACCAGGTGCCATTGTCGTACTTGGCAGCCAGGTAGATCAGGATGGCGTTTGAGTCCGCGACGATAGTCCCGCCGTCGTCGATGACCGGGACCTGGCCAAGCGGATTGAGCGCCAGAAAGTCGGGAGCCTTGTGTGCGCCATTGGCCATATCGAGATCGACGGTCTCGTACGGCAGTCCGAGAATGGCGAGCAAAAGCTCGACCCGGTGGCAGTGACCCGAGAGCGGATGGCGGTAGAGCTTGATGGCTTGCGCTGGTTTCATGACTGTTTCCCTTGTCTGTCGTTTAAGCATATTTTACCGAACGATTGTTAAATATCTAAACACATATTGTTGATGCTGCGATGCCGGTCTGAGTGAATTTAAGGTATCGTTGGGTGTCGTGTTTCGTCTTGTGGCTTACTCTATGCCGCCGGGCTCAAGATCGGTCCTGCCGCTTCAGACCGCAGGTGCCAGCAGCCTGTCGGGAAGCGACGCCAAAGTTCGCTTAAATCCTTTCGGTGAACCGGTGACGCGTGTGTAAACCAACGCCCCCTCGATCGAGATCAGAGCATCCTCGGCCCGGGTCCGGGCTGTGGCTTTATCGATCCCGGCGTCCATTACCACCTCAGCAATGGTTTTTTCCCAGGCTTTGACCGAAGCTGCGAGTTGGCTGGAGAACAGCGCGCCCGCCTGCCCGATCCCAAAGACATCCAGGATGCAGGCACGGCTGCCGCTGTTGTAAAAGTGGTCGAGCGCAGCCGTCATTTTCTTCAGTCGCGCAGCCGGCGTCCCCTGCCCTTGCAGCGCCGCGAAGACGTTCTCGCCGAACCAGGTCTCAATCTGCTGTATAACAACCGCAGCCATTTCCTCCTTCCCGCCCGGGAAATAGTAATAAAGGCTGGCCTTCTTCAGACCGGTGGCTTCGGAGAGTTTGGTCAGACTGGTGCCCTCGTAACCAAGGTCGCGAAAGGCGATTGCCAAACGTTCGATGACCTCTTCTTTCGGCAACAACGCAGCAGGCATTTAACTTTCCTTCCTTCAGGATATTGACCGATCGTTCGGTAAAACTATATATTGGAAATACGAATTTCAAGACCTTGTTTCGAAAAGTCCGGCATGCTGTTTCGCCGCCGCCGGCAAGGGTTGCTCTTGATAGAGCGCGCCGCTCTAGTCGTGGCCGGAGAAGACACAATGGAAAAAGACAGCTTCATCAGCGACATCGCCTTCACACCTGCGGTGAAGCAACTTCAGGAGCGGCATGGTTCCCGTCGCACATACGCTGACATGGAACAACGCACCGAAGACTGGTCGGATGTCATTACCGGCGATCTCGCGGCCTTTGTGGCCCAGCGTAATTCCTTCTATCTCTCGACCGTCAACGCGCAGGGTCAACCCTACATCCAGCATCGCGGCGGCCCCAGAGGATTCCTGAGCGTCCTTGATGAGAAACGCTTGGCCTTCGCCGACTTCAAGGGTAACAGGCAATACATCACAACAGGGAATCTGAGCGAAACCTCAAAGGCCTTTATTTTCCTGATGGATTACATGGGCCGGCAGCGGGTGAAAGTCTGGGGCCGCGCCGAGGTTTCCGAGGATCCGGCATTGATCGAACGCCTGACCATCGCCGGATACCGTGGCCGGCCGGAACGCGCCATCGTCTTTACCGTCGATGCCTGGAACGCGAACTGTCCGCAGCACATTCCGCTCAAGTACGATGAAGAAGTGGTCGCCCAGGCGATGCAAAAGCTTGATGCCAGGATCAAGTCCCTCGAGAGCGAACTCGCCGCCTTGAAACAGGAGTCTTGAGGCCCGTTACGCTTGCTGGGGCTTCAACGCGATCACACCCACCGTCCGGGCCCGCACATCGGGAGAAGCAAGACAGGAGGTCAGCGCCTCGTAGCCGGCAGCGCCGGGATAGGGCGCGACCTGGATGGGTGGACTGTGGTTCGCGGGGCAGAGAATGATCGTCTCATCCGGTCCGACAGATGCCACATCCAAAAGTGCGCAGGAGCGCGTAAGCATGAAGAGCGGCCGGGCGTCTGGCCCTCGCCGGCGCAGATAAGAGCTCAATGCCTCCTGCGAACTCTGATCCAGGTCCTGCTCTATCATATCGATGACCAGAGGTGACGAAGCCTCGGCCTCGAGATGAACGAGCAGCGTCATCAAGGCGGTCGATGTAACGGCCCCCTCGTCCAGAAGCCAGGCCATCGCCCGTTCGAGCTTTGACTTCAGCGCCGGGTCCCTGTCCAGGTGCGATCGCGCTTCGGCACCGTCATCGGCCAGGCGCTCCAATCCCAGGAAAGCCGCGCCGGGCAAAGCCCCGGCAAGGTTCCTGGCCAAACGCGTCTTGCCACTCCCCAGGGGACCGGTGATGTAGGTGAGAGGTTGGATGTTGCACAATTCGAATCTCTCGCCACCCCAGGGCCAGGGCAGATCAAAGGCAACAGAGAGTCCGGGGGCGCGACGCAACATCTCGACAAGATCAGCGCCGGCCGGCATCTGACCCATGGCGAGCTTCGCCCGCAGAGCACGCAGTTTCTCGAGGCTGCCGGCGAGTTGATCGATTCGACCCTCAAGGGCCACCTGATGGGCCGCCAGCGCAGGTTCGAGGCCCTCCGGATCTCCCGCCATCACACCCGCCACCTCAGCAAGGCTCAGGTTTAATTCACGAAGGCTCACGACCTCCGCGGCGCGTGCCATCTCTTTGGGACCGTAGGTCCGCCATCCGGCTGTGGTCCGCAGTGGCGTGATCAGGCCGCGCTTTTCGTAAAGGCGCAGCGCCTTGGTCGAAACTCCAAGCCGCCGGGCGGCCTCGGAGGGATTCAGGAATTCCCCTGACGCATTCATGTTTGAGCTCGTTTTTTGCTTCACCGCTTCCCCTTATCAGGGTGGCCCCAAGGGCCGGGTCAACAGCCTAAATTCGCCACACGGCAGGTTCCGTACCCACCTTTCCAGCAGGCAGCCCTCAGTAGAGATCAAACATCTGCTGAATGCGCTCCGGGTCATTCGTGACAGTCAGGGCCAGCATGGTCAGCACCCGTGCCTTCTGAGGGTTGAGATTGTCCGCCGCCACGATGCCCGCTTCGCGCATCGACGCACGCCGCAGCACACGCCCGCTGCCGGCTCGTGTGCTTTGAACAATCACCACCCCCTCTCGCCGTGCCGAGAGTAACGCGTCCTGCTGAACCGGTGTCACCAAGCCGGGGGCTACACTCGACATCACGATGCCCCGGGCACCCGCTGTGATGAAAGCCGAAATGGCGGCAGCATCCGCACCGGCGTAGGTTGCCGCAACATCAACGCGTGGCAAGGTGTCAAGCCCACCAACATCGAATTCCGTGTTGGGCGCATGGCGTCGGGCCGGATGGCGATAGATCGCAACCCGTCCGTCCGGGTCCGCATATCCCAGCATGCCCAGATCCGGGCTGCGAAAGGTCTCCAGACGGTGGGTCGAAGTCTTTGTCACTTCGCGGGCGGCCTGAATTTCTTCATTCAGCATGACCAGGACGCCGAGGCCGCGGGCTTCTTCCGATACCGCAACCTGCACTGCGTTCACCAGGTTGGGACCAGCGTCCGAGCCCAGAGCGTTCTTTGGTCTTTGCGCGCCCACCAGCACGACGGGGATTTCGGTCTTGAGTGTCAGATTCAGAAAGTAGGCGGTTTCCTCGAGCGTAGCCGTACCATGGGTTACAACAATGCCCACCGGTGGATCAGACGCAACGGCAACTTCATGGATCTTGCCGGCAAGGTCGATCCAGTCCCCGGGCGAAACCGCGGAGCTCGAAAGTCTGCGAAATGACACGCTCTCGATCTCCGCCATGGCGCCCAGTTCAGGAAATCTGGCCAACACCTCGCCGATTTCGTGGCGCTCCCCGAACTCCACATATTCATAGGTATCAAGTCCATGCCTGCCATCGAAGGAGATGGTCCCTCCGGTGCCGATCACTACCACCTTTGGGCGTACTTTCCGTCCTGCCAAGAGAGTCTCCTTATCAAGCTTGCGAAACCATTCCACAGGTTCACAAGTCTAAGGAATGATGCGCAGATTGACGACTCATACAAAGATCGAAAACGGCGTCCCATTTATGACATGTCGGTGTCTAAATTTTTCTCGTTGAAACAAAGATATACGACAAATATAACAGTGTTATATTTTTGACTTCACCGGCGAACTTCGGTTCGTTCTTCAGTCTGCGGGAGCTTCTTAATGCCAAAAGTCCTTTACGAAAAGGACGGCCGTATCGGCCGAATCACCCTCAACCGCCCGGAGGTGTTGAATGCAATCGATGGTGACTTGCCGCAGGAGCTTGCGGACTGTGTCGCGCGTGCCAATGCCGACCCGGGTATCCACGTTATCGTGCTGGGCGGCGCCGGCCGGGCATTTTGCGCAGGCTATGATCTGAAAGCTTACGCGGAAGACGGCGACTCTAACGACGTGAACCAGGCTATGCCTTGGGATCCCATGAAAGATTATGCCTTCATGATGCGTAACACGGATCTCTTCATGTCATTGTGGCGCAGTCACCGGCCCGTAATATGCAGGGTTCAGGGCAGCGCGGTCGCAGGCGGATCGGATATCGCGCTTTGCTCGGATTTAATCGTTATGGCCGAGACGGCCGAGATCGGATATATGCCCGCGCGGGTCTGGGGCTGCCCCACCACCGCCATGTGGGTTTACCGCCTGGGGGCTGAGGGCGCCAAGCGCATGCTCTTTACCGGCGATACCATCGATGGGCGGGAAGCCGAACGCATCGGCCTTGTGCAGAAGGCCGTTCCCGATGCCGAGCTTGAACAGGAAGTCGACGCCCTCGCTGAGCGAATCTGCTCTGTGCCGGTCAATCAGCTGATGATGCACAAGCTGGTTATCAATCAGGCCATCGAAGCCATGGGCCTGCGCAACACGCAAATGATGGCGACTGTGTTCGACGGCATCACCCGCCACAGCCCCGAAGGCATGAATTTCAAAAAGCGCGCCGAGGCCATAGGATGGAAACAGGCCGTCCGGGAACGCGACTCGGGAAGCTACGACTGGACGGCCGACCGGCCTTTTGACGATCCCGCGTAACTGAGCGGTCAGCGCGAGTAGCCACAGACATGACAAGCACGCAAACAACAACGGCCAGCCCCAGGAGCCGTGGTGCCGCCTTACGGGATGTGCGGCGCAGCCAGTTGGTCGAAGCGGCAAAAACCGTCTTTAAAGCCGTGGGCCTGGAAGGCGCCAGTATGCGGGTCATTGCTGCTGAAGCAGGCTGCTCGACCGGTGCAATCTATCCTTACTTCCAGGGAAAGGAAGAACTTTACGCGGCGGTGCTCTCGGCATCCCTGGAAGCCTTGAGAGATGAAGTGAAAAAAGCTGCGAATGACCTCCAACCCGAAAACGCGGCGCAGGCAGGGCTGTGGGCGATCTTCGACTACTACAGGAGAAACCCGGACGATCTCACGCTGGGGCTTTATCTTTTCGGAAGCGAACAACCCGCTGGCTTGAACAGCGAACTGAACCACGCTCTCAACACGCAGCTCCGTGACGTCTTTGATCTGGTCGAAAACTCTTTCAGGGACGCCGGTGCCCCGGATCCCGCGGGTAAGACAGCGTCCGCAATGGCGCAGGCGACCGGGCTTTTGATTCTGGAGCAAACCGGCCGGCTCCGTCTTTTCCAAAAGACCGCGTCCGAGCTTTTTGCCAGCTTTCTCAAGAGCCTGTGAAGAGATCCTGAAGATTTTACTTTGACACTGCACACGACTTGAACCAGCCTCACATGTGAAAAACATCCAATAGAGGCGGGTCCGGCGGATGACGATCAATATCGACACTTACTTTGCCCTGAATTCCCCCTGGGCCTATCTCGGCAATGCGCGCCTGGAAGAGATCGCGCAACGCAGAGACTGCCGTGTCACGATGAAGCCGGCGAAGTTCGCTGAAGTCTTCGCGCAAACCGGCGGCTTGCCTCTCCCCAAACGCTCACCGGAGCGGCAGGCCTACCGGATGATGGAGCTGAAGCGCTGGCGCGACCATCTCAACATCCCCATCGTCCTTACCCCCGCGCATGCAATGACCGATCACATGCCCGCGATCGGTTTGATCTTCGCCTCGAATGACGCGGGCGAAAACACGCTGCGCTTCTATACCGAGTTGGGCAGAGCCATGTGGGAACGAGACGAAGACATCGCGGAAGCCAGTGTGCTTGCCGCGGCTGTCGAGCGGGCCGGTCTCGATATCGCAACCTTGGAAGCCCACGCCGTATCGGCAGAAGACGTTACCAAAAGGCTTGAGCAAAACACCGCCGAGGCGCTCGCGGCCGGTGTCTTCGGAGCACCGAGCTACGTCCTGCCAGACGGTGAAATCTTCTGGGGCCAGGACCGCGTCGAATTTTTGGATCGCGCGATAGAAAAGCTGCAGGTCTGAGAGACCGATTCCGATCAGACGCTTCTCAAAACCCGGTCGATTAGTTCGTCGGTGACGCCTAGACAATTCGCGGGGTCGCGAAGCTGCGTCCAATCCACCGGTGCATCGCAGCGTTCCGCCAGCACGTCCATCAGATGCAAACCGCTTGCCACCACCTCTTGGCAGCACTGCTTGACCAGGCTCTGCGCCTGCGGACGTGGCATATGTTCCGCGAGCGCGAAGGTCGCGGCTTCGGCAAGCATCAGGCCATTCGAAGCCTCGAGGTTGCTTCGCATGCGCGCGGCATCGACCTCAAGGTTTTCGATTAGATAGAGCGCATGTTTCAAAGAAACAACGGCAGAGACCACCATCTGCGGCAGGCTCAGCCATTCCAGCTGCCAGGCTGCGCCGCCACGCTCATGCTCTTGCAAGAGCGCCTGGTGCAGCGCAGGCAGCAGTGTTGCGTTGTTTCTCGCCGACGTCACAAGCACTTCGCTGGAGACCGGATTGGACTTTTGCGGCATGGTGCTGGAGCCGCCGCGCGCACCGCTGCCCAGGGCCTGACCGCCCTCGCGGACTTCGCCGACCTCGCTTTGCGACATCAACACAATGTCCTGCCCGATCTTACCGAGACTGCCGGTCACCAGTGACAGCCAGCCGGCGAACTCAGCCAGGCCGTCGCGTTGTGTATGCCAGGGTACGGCGGGCGGTTGCAGTTTCAGCTCGGCGGCCAGAGCCTCCATCACCTCCAGACCACGCCCGCCCAGCGCCGAGAGCGTACCTGCCGCGCCGCCGAACTGGACCACGAGCAATCGCGACCGCAACTCGGCCAGACGGGTGCGATGCCGCAGCAGAGGCGACAGCCAGTTCGCAACCTTGAGTCCGAAAGTCATGGGCAGTGCCTGTTGCGAGCGGGTACGCGCAACCATGACCGTCGCGCGATGTGTCTCCGCAAGGGTCTTCAACGCCTGGATGCTATGCTCCAAACGCGTTTCCAGCACCTCGGCCGCGGAGGCCAGAGTCAGGACCAGAGCCGTGTCCACGACATCCTGGCTGGTTGCGCCCCAATGCAGATACTGCCCGGCATCCTCGTCCACTCTGCTGCGCAACGCCGTGACGAGTGCCGGAACCGGCACGCCTGCGTCTCCAGTGCCGTCCGTCAGTTCCGATACCGGTAAAACCGTCTCGAACAGAGCCGCATCGATGGCATCGGCCGCCTCTGGTGGAATGATGCCCAACCTGCCCTGGACGCGGGCCAAGGCCGCTTCAACGCGCAGCATTTGTGCGACTGTGGACTCGTCACTGAAGAGCTTCGCGATCTCGCGACCGGAGAAGAGCAACTGAAAGAGAGTCGAATCGAGAGGACTTACAGCCATGGTGTTACAGGAGATAACGGGCGGCGGACACGAAACAAGTGCTTTTATTCATAGGTCGAAGAATACCGTCTCGTCAGCCCCCTGCATATGAATATTGAAGCGATAGACCGGCCCGGCACTGCTGTCGTCCCGCTTCGCAATCAGAGTTCCGCGCCGGTCATCGGGAATGCCTGCCAGCACGGGATCAGCGGCGTTGGCTTCCACCTCGTCCGAAAAGTAGATCCGCGTGTAGGCGTGGTTGAGCATACCTCGCATGAAGACGATGACATTGATATGCGGCGCCTGCCCATCTCCAGCCGCACCGGGTTTGATGGTCTCGAAGAAAAAACGCTGCTCGGGGTCCGTGCCCGTCCCGACCCGGCCAAAGCCGGTGAAGTCCGCATTGGATCCCCGGCTGTCGGCGGAATGTGGATAGCGTCCGGCAGCGTCCGCCTGCCAGATCTCGACCATGGCGTCGCCAACAGCCGTTCCTTCTCCGTCAAAGATCTGTCCCTCGATGCGAATGCGCTCCCCCTCCTGGTCTTTCTTCGCAACTTCGGGCGCGGCGATAGAGGTCAGGTTATAGCCGTATTGCTCCGGCGTCAGGCCATAGGCAAAGAAAGGGCCGATGGTTTGCGACGGTGTTTGTTTTTGCGTCATGGCTCAGTTTTCCATCGGCGTTTCGTTGCGGCCACGTAGGACGATGTCAAAGCGGTATCCAAGGGCGACGCCCGGCTCCGTCGCCTCCAGCGAGAAATCAGCAACCAGTCGGCCCCGCGCCGCCTGCGGCGTCGCCAGGAAGATCGGATCCAGATCCAACAGGGGATCGCCCGGAAAATACATTTGGGTAATCAGGCGGGTGGCGAAGCTGGGCCCAAAGAGCGAGAAGTGAATATGATTGGGCCGCCAGGCATTCAGGTGATTGCCCCAAGGGTAAGCGCCCGGCTTGATCGTCTTGAAGGAATACCAGCCTTCTGCATTGGTGGCGCAGCGGCCGCCGCCGAAAAAGTTCGGGTCCAGGGGCGCATCGTGCTGGTCGGCAGCATGAACGTAGCGCCCGGCAGCATTAGCCTGCCAAACCTCAATCAGCGTATTTGGCAGGGCTCTGCCGTCTTCGTCCAGGACCCGGCCCGTCACGATGATGCGCTCGCCGAGCGGTTCGCCGGCAGCCGCAGCGTTCCTCGTCAGATCGGCGTCGAGCGGCCCAACGCTCTCGTGACCGTAAACAGGTCCAGTGATTTCCGAGAGCGACTGGGCAAGCGGCACCAACGGCTTGGTCGGACTGCGCAGCGCCGTCGATTTATAGTCCGGGCTGAGATATGCCGGATGGCTGTTCCAGTCTCTCGATTTGAAGCCAAGCTTATCCGTCATGATCCGCCCTTCCCGTCTCCAGCCTTCCTGTCTCCAGCCTTCCTGCCAGCGGCCTCTTCCGCGTCGAGTTCCGCAAAGGCGGCCTTCGCAATCTTGATCGCCGTGTTGGCAGGCGGCGCTCCCGCATAAACCGCGACCTGCAACAAGACTTCCTTGATGTCTTCCGGAGTCGCACCCGTGTTGCGGGTCGCGCGCAGATGCAGCGCCAGTTCTTCATAGTGGCCGAGCGCCGCAAGCAAACCAACGGTGACCATGCTGCGTTCGCGCGGCGTTATCCCGTTCCGCGACCAGACCGAGCCCCAGGGCCCTTCCGTGATGTAGCGCTGAAAGTCCTCATCGAAGGGCGTCTTTTTGGCCTCGGCGCCATCAACATAGCGGTCGCCCAGCGTTGCGCGCCGCGTCTTCATGCCCAGAGCGTAGCGATCTTCAGACAAGTCCGGTCTCCTGGAAAAAATCTTTGATCAGCGCAGCCAACTCGTCCGGCTTTTCGATACAGGGCAGATGCCCTGCGCCCTCGATAATCTCAAACTGCGCCCCGGCTATAAGGCCCGCCAGCGTGCGCACCAAATCGGGTGGCGTAGAGCCGTCTTCCTTCCCCACGACACAAAGCGTCGGCACCTGCACTGCCTGCGCCGCTGCAGTCATATCGGAATCACGGATTGCCGCAGAGGTTCCGATGTAACCCGCAAGCGGCGTGCGCACCAGCATGTTGCGCCAACCTAGCAGCTCGTCCTGGCGGTTGCCGCGCAGGTCATTGGAGAACCAGCGTTGCAGGATCGTCTCCGCCAGTGCCTCGATCCCGCCGGCGCGCGCCTGGGCGATGCGGTCGTCCCACATTTCGGGCGGACCGATCTTGTGCGCGGTGTCGCAGAGGATCAGAGCCCGGACCAATTCCGGTCGGGCCGCCGACAAACCCTGTGCGATGATCCCGCCGACAGAAAGCCCGCAGACGATGGCAGATTGAACACCCAGATGATCGAGCAGGCCCGCGAGATCTCCGACGTGCTCCCCCATCTTGTAGGGCGCATCCGGTGCCTCGCTCAGTCCATGGCCGCGCTTGTCGTAGCGCACCACGCGGAAGGGCGCGCCAATGCGTTCCAGAAGTCCGTCCCAGATCCGAAAATCGGTGCCCAGCGAATTTGAGAAAACCAGAGCGGGTGCCGTTTCGGGTCCGCTGTCCGCGTAGTGCAGAACGACCCCGTTGATCCTGGCAAACTTCATTGTGTCTTTTCCTCTCCCTGCACTCGCAGATTTCGCGTTCCGCGTTTCTATAAGATTGCCTGCTTGATTTGGTTATGTAAATTTACAATTACGGCCCAACAGATAACCAAAAAGACATATTTCAATGCTGATCCGCGGAACCCTCTCATGATCGACCCCTTATGATCGACAGGCGAATCAAGTTCCGCCATCTGCAGTGTTTCCTGGAGGTCGCGCGGCAAAAAAGCGTGGTCAAGGCGGCGGACGCCCTCGCCATCACACAACCCGCCGTCTCCAAAACCCTGCGTGAACTGGAGGACATTCTGGCGGTCCAACTCTTCGACCGCAGCAAGCGCGGCATTGCCGTCACGCGTTTCGGCGAGGTGTTCCTCCGCTACGCCGGCGCAAGCGTCACAGCGCTGCGGCAGGGAGTCGACAGCATCGCCCAAGCAAGAGCGAAGGGCGGCTTCGCCATTACCCTCGGCGTATTGCCCACCGTTGCAGCGCGCGTCATGCCGGACGCGGTCCAAAGTTTTAAAAAAGACGGTGTGGAGACGGTCGTGCGGATCATCACCGGCGAGAACGACCTGCTGATCTCTCGCCTGCGGGTCGGTGAACTGGACCTGGTGGTCGGCCGTTTGGGCGAACCGGAACTGATGACCGGTCTCTCCTTCGAGCACCTCTACTCCGAGCACATCTCTTTTCTGGTCCGCCCCGGACATCCGCTGTTGCAGGACCAGCCCTTCGATTTGTCGCGCATTCTCGAATACCCGGTCCTGATGCCGACCGAAGCCTCGATCATCCGCCCTTATGTCGACCGCTTTCTGATCGCCAACGGTATCGGCACGCCGCCGGATCAGATCGAAACCATCTCCATGGCGTTCGGACGCAGCTACACCCGAATCACCGATGCGGTCTGGATCATCTCCAACGGCGTCGCCGCTAACGATGTCGAGGACGCTGTTCTCGTGGAGCTGCCGGTCGACACCCGTGACACCCTGGGCCCGGTCGGTCTGACGACACGGGCCGACACACCACCGGGCCTGGCGACCCAGATGATGATGCAGGCGATCCGGGATGTCAGTGAGCAGCGCGTCGGGGCGTAAGCATGACGGCATTTTGGGTTATGCATTTGGTTATGTATCTGCCCAAAAATTTCATTTCCCATAACCAAATGGATCAGCCAGACTGCGACTGTCAGAGACAGAAACAACGATAAAAGTCGGCGCGGACCTCAAGCTCGGCGCCGGATCGACAGGGAGAGAGCCATGAAAACCCCAAAAGGTCTTTTTACCGGGCTGTTGGCCGCGGCCACCGTCGCTGCAGCTGGATTTTCAGCGCCGGCCTATGCCGCCGAGGAAACCATCACGGTCCACCACTTCATTAGCCCCAAAGCGCCGGCGCACAAGTCTTTTATCGAGCCCTGGGCGCGGCGCGTCGAGGAACAGTCCAACGGACGGATCGAGGTCAAGATCTTCCCGGCCATGTCCATGGGCGGCAAACCCCCGGAGCTTTACCGGCAGGTACGTGACGGCGCCGCCGACGTGGTCTGGACCGTGATCGGCTATACGCCCGGCGTCTTCCCCCGGTCCGAAGTCTTTGAACTGCCAACCGTCCATCAGGGCAGTGCACGCGCCACCAATCTCGCGATTCAGGAAAACTTCGCGCTGCTGGCCGACGACTTCAAGGACCTCAAACCAATCCTCGTCCACGCCCACGCGGGCAATGCCCTGCACCTGCGCGAGACCGCGGTGCGTTCCGTCGGTGACGTAAAAGACATGAAGCTGCGCACGCCGTCGCGTACCGGCGCCTGGATGATTGAATCCTGGAATGCAGAGCCGGTCGGCATGCCCCTGCCCGCTCTGCCTCAGGCCCTCTCCAAGGGTGCGGTCGACGGTGCCCTGATCCCCTTCGAGGTGGTTCTGCCCTTCAAGCTGCAGGAACTGACCAGGTACTCCGTTGAAGGTGACGCGGGCGGACGCTTCGGTACCGCCGTTTTCCTCTTCGCCATGAACAAGGACCGCTATGAGGCCCTGCCCGATGACCTCAAGGCGGTGATCGACGCCAACTCCGGCGATGCCCTGGCCACGGAAATCGGTGAACTCTGGGACGGCATTGAAGCGCCAGGCAAAGCGGCGCAGGAAAAATCCGGCGGTGAAGTCATTAAACTGGATGCGGCAACACTGGCGGACTTCGATAAACTGGGCGAAGGCGTCGTGGCGCGTTGGATCGAAGATGCCAACAGCAACGGCCTCGACGGGCAAGCGCTGGTCGACGCCGCCCGCGCTTCGGTCGCCAAGCATTCAGCGACAAAATAAACGAGGCACCAGGACCCGGCCGGGGATGGTTTCACCCCCCGGCCGAACGTCTCCAGGATAGTCTTGTGGCTGATCCTACAACCCACGTCTCACATCGCGACGAGAGAGAAAGACGCGCGTGCCTGCTCTGATGGAAAAGCTAGCGATTGGATGGGCGCTCCTGGGCGGTGTGCTCCTGATCGCCATCGTTCTGGTGACCGCCGTCAACGTCGGGGCCTTCGGTCTCGATCGCCTCGCCGGTCTTTTCGGTGCAGCCGTCCCGGGCCTGCCCGGCTATGAAGACTTTGTCCGTTTGGCGATCAGCGCCGCCGCGCCCATGTTCTTTCCCTACTGCCAGCTCAGGCGCGGGCACGTTGCCGTCGATATCTTCGTCAGTCATTTCTCCCTCAAAACCCAGCGCGGACTTGACCGCTTTTCACTCCTGGCAATCGCGGTGATGGCGCTGTTCCTGACCTACTGGCTGATCCTGGGACTGGGTGAGACCTACAGCGACGGCGCGCTCTCGCGGGTCCTCGGCTGGCCGGAGTGGCCCTTCTATCTGCCGGGCATCGCCTCGCTGGCTCTTTGGGCTCTGGTCGCTCTGATGCAGTTCTTCAAGGCCGACGCGCATGTCTGAGTTAGAACTGATCGGCCTGGCGGGACTGGTACTGCTCTTTGTCCTGCTGGCCTTGCGGATCCCGGTCGGTCTGGCCATGATCGCCGTAGGGATTGCCGGAAACTACGCCCTCAGTCTCGCCGCCCCCTATCTGCGCTTCGAACCCTATCTGAAGCAGTTTAAAACCCTCCTCTGGAACGGTCTGGCCAACTACGAACTCTCCGTGGTGCCGCTCTTTGTCCTGATGGGCTATCTCGCATCGCAGACCCAGCTCAGCCGCGACCTCTTTCAGGGCCTCAATGCCCTGGTCGGCCGCCTGCGCGGCGGCGTCGCCATGGCGGCGGTCTGTGCCTGCGCCGGGTTCGGCGCGGTCTGCGGCTCGTCGCTCGCCACCGCCTCGACCATGGGCCGGGTGGCGCTGCCGGAACTGCGGCGCATGCGCTACGATCCGAAACTGGCCACCGGTACCCTGGCGGCGGGCGGCACCCTGGGCATCCTGATCCCGCCCTCGATCGCCCTGGTAATCTACGCCATCATCGTCGAAGCCTCGGTCATACAGATGTTCCAGGCAGCGATCCTGCCAGGTCTGGTCGCGGTCGCTTTCTTCATCGGTGTGATCGCTCTGCAGGTCCGCCTTAAACCGGAACTGGCACCCATTGCAGACCCGATGGAAGAGCAGGCACGCAAGCAGGCGCTGGTTCGGCTGATCCCGGTCCTCGTCATCTTCGGTTCGATCATCCTGGGCCTGGGCATGGGGCTCTTCACCCCGACCCCCGCCGCCGCTGTCGGGGTCTTCGCAATCCTCGCCTACGGTCTGCTGCGGCGTTTTCAGGGGAATGGCGTCGGCACCGAAAGTCGCCAGCGCGGTGGCCTGACACTGACGGGCCTGCGCGAGGCCTTGCTGCAGACCGCCGTCACCAGCGGCATGATCTATTTCATCCTTTTTGGCGCGGAAGTCCTCAAGGGCTTTTTCACCCGCGCGGGCTTACCCACTGCCATGGCGGGCTGGGCCGGAACCAGCGGGCTCGACCCCTGGGTCATCCTGATCGTCATGCTGGTGATCCTGATCCTGCTCGGTTGCTTCATGGATTCCCTGGCCATGATCCTGGTGGTGGTGCCCTTCATCTGGCCGGTGCTGGTCGATCTGAACGGCGGCGACTACACCACCGCCGCGACCGCCGCCTACGGCCTGGATACGGAGGAGCTGAAAATCTGGTTCGGTATCCTGGCGCTGGTCGTTGTGGAGCTCGGCCTGATCACGCCACCGGTGGGCCTCAACGTCTTTATCATTTCATCCCTCGCCGAAAATGTGGGCATGCGTGCGGTGTTTCGCGGCGTCATGCCGTTCTTTTCGGCGGAGATCGTGCGGGTGGCGCTCCTCTTGAGTCTGCCCGCCCTCACTCTCTTTATGCCCCGGCTGCTGTCGGGCTGATCGAACCTGCGGAGGATATCCCCAATGCGCACGCAAGTCGTCATCATAGGCGCAGGTCCCTCGGGGCTATTGCTGTCGCAGCTGCTGCACCTCAAAGGCATCGACACGCTGGTGCTGGAACGCCAAAGCCGGAACTACGTGCTGAGCCGTATCCGCGCAGGCGTTCTCGAACAGGGCATGGTCGATCTGCTGAAGACCGCGCAGGTCGGCGAACGCCTGGAGCGCGAAGCCCTGATTCACGGTGGCATCGAGCTGGCTTTCAACGGCCAGCGCCGGCAGATCGATATGAAAAGCCTGACCGGCGGCAGCGTGGTCACGGTTTACGGCCAGACCGAGGTCACCCGGGATCTCATGGATGCGCGGGATGCAATGGACGGCAAGCTGGTCTATGAGGCCGAAGACGTGGTTCCGCAGGACTTCGATGGTGACCGGCCGCGCGTGACCTACCGTAAAGACGGCATCGAGCACGAGGTCTTCTGCGACTACATCGCCGGCTGCGACGGTTACCACGGGATCAGCCGTCGCTCGGTGCCGCAAGAGGCACTGAAGACCTTCGAGCGGATCTATCCTTTCGGCTGGCTCGGCCTGCTGAGCGATACGCCGCCGGTCAATGACGAACTGATCTACAGCAATCACGAACGCGGCTTCGCCCTCTGCACCATGCGCTCCCTCACTCGCAGTCGCTACTACATTCAGTGCGCGACGGACGAAAAACCGGAGGACTGGTCCGACGATCGCTTCTGGGAGGAACTGCGCAAACGCCTGCCCGGCGATGTCGCGGAAGCGCTGGTCACCGGCCCCTCGATCGAAAAGAGCATTGCTCCGCTGCGCAGCTTTGTCGCCGAACCCATGCGTTTCGGCCGTCTTTTCCTGGCGGGTGACGCCGCTCACATCGTGCCGCCCACCGGCGCAAAGGGACTCAACCTGGCCGCCTCGGACATCTTCTTCCTCTCCCGCGCCCTGACCGCTTTTTACGAGAGCGGCAGCAAAGAGCTGATCGATTGCTATTCCGAGCAATGCCTGCGCCGTATATGGAAGGCCCAGCGCTTCTCCTGGTGGATGACCTCGATCCTGCACCGTTTCCCGGACAGCAGCCCCTACGACCTGCGCTTGCAGCAGGCCGAGTTGGATTACGTCACGACCTCAACCGCCGCTGCCACCGCCCTGGCGGAGAACTATGTGGGTCTGCCCTACGAATAAAGGCGAACAGCCTGTCGTCCAAATCAACCCGGCATGATGCGAACCCGATCCACGCTGAAGATCGGAGCACTTGTCCGGGATCTATCGATCGATAGCGGCCGGATTGACGATGACATGAAACTGGCCCACGCGTTCAACGACGCAGTCACGAAATCTCTCTGATCCTTCGGACGCAGGCTCTTCCAGCTGATCAGGACAGTCGTGAATTGCCATGGGATCGAATGGCAGATCGGCGAGCGCGTTTAGCGACATCTTTTCCAGATCCGGATGGGAAAGCGGGTCACAATACCATGAGTTGTCGGCGGCGAATTGACCGTTGTTTCGACCGGTGACCACCCAGAAAAGCAGTCCCGCGATAGATTGGAATAAATTTAGCATAGCTAAAACATATTCGTACTCTTGCCTTATTTTCCATCGATCCTTTCTGCAATATGATATAGCAATGCTATATGAAAAACCTGAACCGCATCAACCTGGGTGGCCTGCGCGCGATTGAGGCGGTGGGGCGGCTGGGCTCCCTGCGCGCGGCGGCGGAGGAACTGGGTGTCACTGCAGGAGCGGTGAGTCAGCAGGTCCAAAAGACCGAGCATCAGTTCGGCCGCGACCTTTTCGAACGCCGGGCCAAGGGCCTCGTCCTCACGCCTCACGGCGAGAACGTGCTGCGCCACCTGACGGCCGGCATGACGGAGCTCTCGGCGGCGGTCACGCTGGCCGGGCGCACCCGGGAGGACAGCTTGACTGTTTCGGTGGCTCCGGTCTTTGCCGCAAAGTGGCTGGTCTGGCGCCTGAAGGATTTCTACAAAACCCACCCCGATATCCGCGTGCGTATCGATTCCACGGTCTCTCTGGTCGATCCCAATCTCTCAGACGTGGATCTTTGCATCCGCGTGGGCAAAGGCGACTGGCCGGACGTCCGCGCCGAAAAGCTGATCGACCAACGGGTCTTTCCGGTCTGCAGTCCCGCCCTCGCGAAAGAGATCAAATGCGCGGAGGATCTGGCCAAACACCCGATTATCCGCGACGCCGGGCAGGTCTACAGCTGGAATATCTGGCTTGAACCGAACGGCCACAACGAAAGCATGCTGGGCGACGGCCCGACCTTCTCCGACGGCTCACTCTGCCTGGATGCCGCCGTCGCGGGGCAAGGCGTGTTCCTCGCTTGGGAATCCCTGGCCACCGACAGCCTGGCTATGGGACGCCTGGCCGCGCCCCTGCCCGGCCGCTATCCGACCGGCCTGTCCTATTGGCTGGTGACCGGCCGCCACCGGCGTCCTTCCCGTGGCGTGCGCCGCTTCGTAGCCTGGCTGCGCGCCCAGTTGGATCTCTCCCTGGAGAGCGGCGGTATCCGCTGACACCAAGCATCGTCGACAGTCTCCGGGAGTCATTCTCGACGATGCCTGGCGTAGATCCGCTCCGCGCATGCCTCTAGAGCATGTTCCGATCATACGGGATCAGTTTGATGGGCTTTGAAGTCTCATTCGGCAAGGCACGTTGTGAAGCGCGATGCAGCGCATCGGATGCCGCCGCATCGGGCAAGCAGCGCAACGCCGCCGATGAGCCTTCAAGGCCTACCGTAGGCCGGGCTCTTTTACGCTCTGACTGCGTTGCGGCTCTTATCCGATGCGCTGCATCGCATTGCGAGCCGCGCCTTGTCAGAACGAAAAATCTTCCCGGTCAAATGAGTCCGGATGATCGGAATATGCTCTAGAACTGCTCCGGCAGGAAGACACCCCAAATGCCTCCTCTATTTTCGTATAGCCCTATAAAAATTTCGGCAATTACCAGCGCTCTACTCAATCGCTAACTTACTTCCATCAACGGCGTTTCGTTCGACTCACCCCGCAGGATCTTTCTTCGACGAAAGTTTTCGCGGCCACAGCAACCGGTCTGTCGAGACCACGGCGGACAAAGTGGAGAGCGGCACTTTACACGGCCCACCCGGGCGCGCCGCCAAGAGACCGATGACAGCACCGCAGGAAACCAGCGACAGCCAACCCCCAGTCACCGAATCCACGTCACAGCTCACCGCAACGCCGCCCCCGCGACCTATACCCGTGGCAGATCCGGTGAAAGCGGGCCTGCCATCTCTTCTGGCGCGGCTTTGGCGCTTCGCCATGGTACTGTCCCACAACGAGGAAACCGCCGCCGAGCTGGTCCAGAAGACCTGCCTGCGGGCTCTACAGCGCAGCGCTCAGTTCGAAGCCGGCACCCGGCTGGACCGCTGGACATTCTCGATCATGGCCTCGCTCTGGAAGAACGAGCTGCGCGCCGAACGAATCCGTCGCGGCGGCGGTTTTGTAGAAGCCGAAGAGGCTTTGATCGCCGACAATCGGGAAAAACTGGAAACGCAAATCTTCCTGAATCAGGTCCTGACCCGCCTGCCGGAAGTGCAGCGCAGCACCGTCCTTCTGGTCTATGTGGAAGGCCTGACCTATGCCGAAGCCGCCGCAACGCTTGCAGTGCCGCTGGGGACGGTTGTGAGCCGGCTTGCGAACGCCCGCTTGAAACTGGCCGATATGAAACGCGCCGAAGAGAGACAAAGGTTGGGCCGCATGAGAAAAACCGGCTAGCGCTCCAACAGGGACCCGGATCACAACAAGCTACGCGAAAAGGATATTTGGAGCCTATCGCAGTTCGTGTTTCACTTTAACGGAACGTCCGAACTATGCGTTCGAAATCGGCTCTAAAGCGGGTGCGCGCACCATACCCGGGACGAAGCCTGCAAGGTCCGGAGAAGGTTTTGCGCGTCGGGACGGGAACGCAATTCCGCCGGCTGCACACGTCAATCGCTAATGCGGGCTTGGGCGACACTGACATCACCGGTCGGTGCCGCGACAATGACCAGGCGCACGATGTCGCCCTTTTCATCGCAGAAGGGAAAGCAGCCGCGGTAGATCGAGAGGAACTCGCGCTGCTTGAGTGGCACTTTACTGATGTGAAACGAGGGTTGGCGCGCATCCGCCACGGCGTTCAGGTCCTGCCAGCGCTGCGAGAGATCGGTGCCGCTCAGACTTGCCGAGAGCGTCTTTCCGGTGAGGTTTGCGCCGAAGAGGTTCTTCACGCTTTCCCCCATCAGACGGACAAAATGCCCCTCCAGGGTCGTATCCCGCCGCTCCAGAACCACCATCCACTCCAGAACGTTCGGCACTTCCATCGGATCAAAGTCCGACCAAAGCGGCGCAAGCGGACAGGCAAAACGCGGCAAGCGGAAAAAATGTTCCGCCATAGTATTTATCGGATTTTTTTCTTCAACTTCTGATAGTTTTATTCGCCGCATCGCGGATGTTTTCAAATTAATCAAAGTGAAAAGCGAGTTCAACTTAACCCAAAAACACAAAAAGAGGGTAAAGAAAGTTTAAGGACATGATTTGAAGAAGTGATGGGGATTGCCGTTGCGCATCCCTCGAGGGCTGAAAAGCCTACTTGTTTTGAGAGCAGAAATCGTTGAGCAATTCGACCTAGTCACTTGGGCCAGCGCTATCAACGCAAATGCGTCTAACAGGCTAAAATCGACACAGGCCCAAATGCGAGTCTTAAGGCTCAATCAAGTTCCGAGACAAAGCAATGGCAACCGCATGCTCCCGTGTTTTGGCCTCCAACTTCTGCTTGATCGACTGCATGTGGAAATTGACCGTCACCACGGCGACATTCATTTTTTCGCTGATCCGATCATTCCGGAGCCCCTGTGACAGCCAGAGTAACACCTCACGCTCGCGCGGTGTCAGGATGGTTTTCTCCGACCGAAACGAGAACCACTGGGCGTGGCCGCGCAGACTCGGCCAGACAGCGGCGAGATGATTTTGGACAAGCGCCAACCCAACCAGAATCTCTTCGCGGTTAGAGCCGACCAGTCGCAGAAACTCCGCGCTTGGAAGCGCACTGCCCAGATTAATGCCGAGAATGTAATCAGACGTCAGACTGTGAAAGGGCGCAATGACCGAGGAACGGATACCTTCGTGCTCGACTTCCCGCAGAAGCTTCTCGCAGCGTTCCGGATCCGGAGTTGCGAATGACGTTTTGTTTTCCTGAAGATAAATGCTCACCGGCTCGTCGTCGACCACATGCTTGATCCAGGGATCGCAGAGGTCGTATCTGGATTCCAGATAATGCCGCATCCAGTCGTCGGTCATATTGGTAAAAAAACCGCAGAGCGAGCTGGCGTCCTTCTCCTTGATTCCGCAATTCACGACATCGAATTGCAGGTTTTTGAAATAGCTCTCGGCGACATCCCACGTCGTCAGATCGTCAGTTGTGTTTTTCAAATCCGATACCAGGTCGATCAAGAGATTATTCACGATGATTACTCCCCCAAAGCACTCACCTATGCCCTCTGACCCATAGATATTTATAGGTAGAAATTTATCCTGCCATAGATCTGTATAGGTTGCGATTCTTATTAGTATAAACATGAAGCTTTAGAGGCGTCATGACGGAGGCTCGCTCGCTACTTGAAGGATATAGGCCCTAAGTCAGCGACCGAAGAAACGACCAGTTCGCTCTGTTCAATGCAGGCTCCCCGATCCAAGCCGGAGAGCCCATGAATGCTTTGGGAACGTGACGCCTCGAGTAAGCGCGCCATTGGATCATATAGGGCGCTTAGGGTCAGTTTCGAATTTTTGCAAGATCGATGAACCGACAACGCACAAATTCGGACGTGCCCCCAGGCAGGTTAGTGGAGAGGGAAGATTAGGAGATTCATTCGTTCTCTTATTTTAATCGGCAAACAAAACGAAGCGCATTGCACGCCAACACATGCACATCACTTGCGCCTGCCGGATTGAGATGGATAACAGGACCTAATGGAAGGTCTACGGCTCAATCAAGTTCCGAGCCACCGCAATGGCGACCGCATGCTCTCGCGTTTTGGCCTCCAGTTTCTGCTTGATTGACTGCATGTGAAAGTTAACCGTCACCACGGCGACATTCATTTTTTCGCTGATACGATCGTTCCGAAGACCTTTTGACAACCAAAGCAGCACTTCGCGCTCCCGCGGCGTTAAAACGTTCCTTTCCGATTGAACCGGAAACCATGGCCCTTGCTGTCGAAGGTCAGACCAAACGGTCATCAGGTGATTTTGGAACAATGCCAAGCCAACCAGAATTTCCATTCGGTTAGACCTGACAAGTCGCAGAAACTCGGCGGTAGGAAGTGCGCTGCCTAGATTGATACCGACAATGTAACGCGACGACGGCTGTTGGAAGGGAGAGACAACCGAAGAGCGGATACCCTCCTGCTCGACCTCTCGGAACATGTTCCCTGAGCGCTGCGGGTCCGGTGTTGTGAAGAGATCTTTATTCTCCTGGAGAAAAAGACTGTCCGGTTTTCCATCAACAACATGTTTGATCAAGGGATCGCATTGGTCATAACCAGAGTCCAAATAGTGCGCCATCCAGCCGGCACTCATGTTGGAAAAAAAACCAACGAGCGCCCCGTCACCCTTCTCCATGACTCCGCAGTTGATTGCGCCAAACTGTAAGTTCTTAAAGTATTTTTCAGCGATGTCCCAAGTCGTGAGATTGTCGGACGTGTCTTTCAGACCCGTCACCAGATCGATCAATTGGTTTTCCATGATGATTACTCCCCCAAAGCACTCACCTTCATCCACTGACCTATAGATAGTGATAGGTAGAAATTTACCCTGTCATAGATTTCTATAGGTTGCGAGACTTATCGATGCAAATACGAAACTGAGAATGCATCTGGACGACGGCTCACTCGCTATTTGAAGGATACAGGCCCTAAGTCTGCGGTGGACGAAACGACCAGCTCGTTTCATTTGACGCAGGCCTTCCGGTCAAAGTTGGAGAGCCAAGAATGCTTGAAGGGAGAGACACGTCCAATAATCACACCGATAGATTTACATGCGGCGCTTCGGGTCAGCCACAAATCTTTGCGAGATAGATGAACCGATAACGCACAAATTCAGACCTGACCCCAAGCACTGATTACTCCGCGCCCGTCCAACCCTAAGACCTTTTAGCAGCCAATAGAATCATAAATATGCGAGAAAAATGCGATGAGATTTCATTTAGATAGAAACTACTTAATATTCTTTACGCTCTCACTCGCGCTAGCTGGGTGTGAAGGAACAAGCACAAGCTTTCCTTTGTTCCGCGAAGGAGTTGCAGTGTGGGGAGCGAAACCACTAGTCAAGCGAGACAAGTTTGAAAAAATCGACCTTCCCAGGGAAATTTTAGCAGCAACGGGAACGACTTACTCAGACAGCATAGAAATCGACCACGCGTTACGATTGTTTTATGCGTCGACAGAGAATGAAGACACCCTGAAACTTGGGCGCGACAGAATTCAAGAGCGTATTTTAGGAGCATCAAAGCAGCGGTGTGGCGTGTATCGAAACTTCTTAAAAGAATTTGACGCGCAAAGTAATCTTGGTCTGGGAGCACTAACAACCGCACTTGCCGGCGCAGGAGCAATTTTCACTGGAGTCGACGTCGTACGGGCACTGTCGGGCTCAGCGTCGGTTGTTTCAGGAATTCGCGCAGAACTGAACGAAACTTTTTTTCAGACCTTGACTATTCAAGTGATTACCGATGGGTTCAATGCGAAACGTGAAAATCTCTATGAACAGATAACTGAGCGCCAACGCAAACCCATCCGCGATTACACACTCGAAGCCGCAATTAAAGATGCTGTCGAGTTCCACGAAAAATGCTCTCTTCTAGCTGGTTTGGAACACGCAGCATTATCAATCGAGCGGGCGAGGAACCCAGGCCTATCAGAGTTAACAAAGGCAGCAAATCAGATCGGTGTGTTCCGTAGTGAGTTAAACACTGCCCTTGATGACAACAGCATAAAAACCCGGTCCACAGGTCTTACGTTACCTGGCAGTGGTGATGCAATTGGAGACGCCCTGGAAACACCCAGCCAATCAGCAAAAACGCCCGGTAATGCGCTTGCTAAATACATTTTGACTGAAAGAACGCGCGATCTACTTCAGGCCGAAATTGGGAAGTATCCGGACGGAATTAGTGATGCATCTGTTCCGAAACTATCAACGATATCGTCGCGTACTCTCGAAGCGCAACAACAGCAGGTAGAAGATGCAACACTCAATGCGGAGAAGATTTGCCTAAAACCACCACAAAGACTGCCTGCGAACCCGACCGCGTTGGAATCTAAATTACATTTACAGAAAGTGCTGCTTATCCAGCAGTGTGAGAAGATCGTCGCAGATCAAATGTTAGTCGTCAGCGCATTAACAATCCAAAATAGCCAACCGACAATCGTGTCAGAAATACAAGCGGGCCTAGATGAAGCAACGTCCATTTTTTCAAATGAAGCTAAAGACGAAACGCACAAGCTCGAAAAGGATCGTATCCTTCTGTTAGCTAACGATAAGACCGCCGAAGAGGGTTCAGATTCAGTTTTAGCCAGGGCAAACCTAGTCCAACACGAGGCAAACATTCATCAACGGATTGAGTTACTCGATGCATTAGACAAAAAACTGATTCGTATCTTGAATAAGTCTAGGAAGGTATTAAGGACACTAAAGGGTCTTGAACGCAGAATTTCCAGCTACAATAAGGACTTAAAGAACCTACCGGTCGAAGCAGACCCAAACTAGACTGAAACTGAATAGAAGCTGGCGTACAAAAACTCCAGCAGAGCACAATGCTGGCTTCTCTATTAGACTCATCGCTCAAAACGCTGCTGGCATAGTGTCACCTCGCAACAATCTAACTCGAAGCTCTGCTAGCGCTTGCCAAAACTCGACTTCGAAATTTTTGAGTTTCCAGCGACATTACGCTCTTACAGAACGGGTACAAATCATCGTTAGTCAAAATAGATCGGGTCGACCATCTCAAGTGTACTCGGTTAGTGGGGTGAGGTAATACTCACAAAATCTGCCCCAAAAATTCCTGTGTCCGGGGGTCCTTCGCCTCGCTGAAAAACGTCGCCGGCGGACCATGCTCGACAATCACGCCGCGGTCGGTGAAGTAAATATGGTCCGCCACTTCCCGGGCGAAGCCCATTTCGTGGGTGACCAGCATGCAGGTCATGCCGTCCTGGGCCAGTTCCTTGATGGTGACCAGGACCTCCTTCACGGTCTCGGGGTCCAGGGCCGCCGTCACCTCGTCGAACAGCATGATGTCCGGGTTCATGGCCAGTGATCTTGCGATGGCGACGCGTTGTTGCTGGCCACCGGAGAGTTCGCCGGGATAGCTCTCTTCCTTGCCTTCCAGGCGTACCTTCGCGATCAGCTTGCGCGCGCGCGCCTCGACCTCGGCCTTGTCCTGTTTCAGGACCTGGACCGGCGCCATCATGACGTTCTGGATCGCGGTCTTGTGGGGGAAGAGGTTGTACTGCTGGAACACCATGCCGACCTTTTTTCGCAGGGCCAGCTTGTCCAGGTGGGCGTCGTGGACCTCCTGACCCTCCACCCGGATCGAACCTGAGTCGATCGGGTTAAGCGCGTTGATGCAGCGAATCAGCGTTGACTTGCCGGAGCCCGAGGGGCCGATGATGCAGATTACCTCGCCCTTCATGACGTCGAAGGTGATGCCCTTCAGAACTTCCAGGTCGCCGAAGGATTTACGCACCTCTTTCAGGGATACGATGGGCTGTTCCGGGGTCCAGCTCCCAGCGGCGGCTGCTACGTTGCTGTCAGACATAACCTCGGTTCCTATAACTTAACCGCGAACTTGCGCTCGAGCCGGATGGTCAGGCGCGCAATCGGGTAGCAGTAGACGAAAAAGATCACCAAAACAAAACTGTAGAAGGGAATCAGAAGCTCCGGGTGATTGTCCTCGGCCTCGATGGCCTGGCGGGTCAGGTTCAGCACCTCGTCGACCCCCAGGATTGAGACGATGGGCGTGGCCATGGTCAGGATCGCATACCAGTTCATCCAGGGCGGAATCATGCGCTTGATACACTGGGGCAGGATGATCTCGAACAGCGTTTGCCGTCGCGAGAAGGCCAGACTCTCCGCCGCCTCCCACTGGGCCGTCGGCACGGAATTCACCGCGCCGCGCACGATCTCGGAAATGTTCGCCATGATCGGCAGCGCCAGGCCGATCACTGCCTTCATCCAGTCGGGCACCGGGATGATCAGGCCGCCGATCTGGATCTCGAAGGGAAAGGACAGCATCACGATGAAGAGCAGCACCAGCCAGGGTGAATTGCGGAAGGTCTGAGTGATCAGCCAGCAGCTCTTCGCCATCACGGGATTATGCGAGATCTGCCCCAGGCCCAGCAGAACGCCGAAAACCGTGCCGATGAACATGGTCAAAAAACTGATCAGAATGGTCAGCGCAAAGCCGGTGGTGACCAGATAAGGGATCCAGCGCAGCAAGGCCTCGAAGGCCTGCCCTGCCGTGAAGCCGCTCCCCTGAGCCATGGCAGACAAGGGCCAGATCGCAGCGGCAAAGACCAGCGCGAAAACCGCCCAGGCCGGGACACCCGCGAGCCAGCGGCTGAAACCGATCTCGCTCGGCGCCGCGTAGCCGGCCTTGAAGGAATGCAGGACCGGCAGGTCGGTCTTGGCGGCGGCGGTCACGCCGGGGATGGAGGCGCCACGTAGAGGGTGCTTCGTCATATCAGCCCCCATAACCCGGGATGCGCATCGCGCGCTCCCAATTGTTCATGCCCACGACCACGACACCGACCAGCGCCAGATAGGCGAAGAAGAGGAAGGTCATCATGGGATACTGCGCCGATGGGTAGTCGTTCCAAATGGTGACCGACTGATAGAGCAGCTCCGGCACTGCGATGACGAAGGCCTGGGTCGTGGTCTTGACCAGATTGACCAGGTTGTTGTTGAGCGCGGGAATGGACACCCGCAGCGCCAGGGGAAAGACGATGTGGCCATAGATCTGCAGGCGCGTATAGCCCAGCGACTCTGCCGCCTCCTGGGTCGACTTCGGCACGGCCTCGACCCCGGCGCGGAAGATCTCCACATTGAAGGCGCCGGCAAAGAAGGAGAGCGAAATGATCGCCCAGCCCACGTTGCTGATGATCGGAATCTCCAGCCAGCCGTCCGGCGAATAGGTCGGCGTGAACTGCCCCAGCGCAAAGTAGAAGAAGAGCAGCTGCACGAAGGGCGGCGTGTTGCGGAAGAACTGAATGTAGCCCGCAACGATGGCCCGCAAGACGGCACTCTTCGCCCCTTGCAGGCCCGCGCCGACGACGCCGATCACCAGTGAGAAAAGCACGCATACCACCGAGAGCTGGACTGTCATCCACAGCCCGCTCACCACCTTGTTCCACTGGGTCGCCTCGTAGAAGAAGATAAAGTTCCAGGTGGGATTGTTGGCGGCCACCTCCCGAAAGAACTCTTGTATCGCCTCTATGACATCCCCCTTCAAATCCGACATCTTGGCCGATCTCGGCGTCGAGACCGTTTCTCTGATCCTCACGTAGCGTGGTGCGACCCAAACGAATTTAATCCGTTTGGATAAGTCGCCCCACCAACTTTAAGGTTAGTGGGCCGATTCACCCAACACTTGGTCTCCAAGTGTTGGGATCGGGACACGCTACGCTGCGGTTCTCGAAACAGCCTCTCCTGAAGCTCGACTCAAGCTGACGAATTTGCGCACTGAACCCTGACAAAAGACACCCGCCGGGTGTCGGCGGCGCGTCATTGTAGTTCACGCGAGTGGGAGCGGCCATTGGCTTTGACCGCCCCCACGCGCAAGACCTTACTTAATCCAGTCGGCGAAGCGTTCTTTCTGGCTTTGCAGGTAGGCGGTCGGCTGAATGCCCCACTTCTTTTCCAGCTCGATCAGCGTGCCGTTGCGGTGCCAGTTGTACTGCATGCCGGACATGAAGTTACCGAAGACACAGTTCTGCTCGGCTTTGGGCACAGCCAGCGCCCAGGGGTTGTCGTCCTCAGTCTTCAGGGGCATCTCAAAGGCTTCCCAGTTGCCCGAAGAGAGGTCGGCGACAATGGAGCTGTCATCGTAGACGAAGGCGATGCACTTCTTGTCGCGCAGAGCCTGCTTGGCTTCCGCATTGCCGCCGAAGGCCACGACCTTGGCGCCGTAACGTTCTTCAACGATCTTATTGTAAAACGCGCCCTGCTTGCCGCAGACCGGACGGTCGCGCAACTGCTCCCAATTGGCGAATTTCAGGGCCTTCGGCGCCAGGATGTTGGTGCCCGAGGTATAGTAGTTCGGCCCGACGATACCGACGATCTCGCGGCGGTCCGGACGGTCGGACATGGTGGCGATCATGAGGTCGATCTTGCCCTGTTCCAGGAACTGCATGCGGTTGGAAGACTGGACGGCGACGGTCTCCAACTCCACACCCATGGCATCGGCCACGGACTGTGCCATGTCGATTTCCATACCGACCAGATTTCCGCTCTCGTCCCGGAAACCCCAGGGCTTGTAGTCGGCCTTGACGCCCACGACCAGCTTGTCGCGCGACATGACCTTGTTCCAGACCTCATTGGTGCATTGCTCGGCAAAAGCGCTGGTCGCGGTCAGCGTCATGGCCGTTGCGCTCAAAAGACTGATAGCTTTCCTCATGGTGTTCTCCCGTTTCCTTGCTAGATGTTTTTTGCTTGTGACGCGCTCGCTTGGACAATTGACCCTTTGGGCTCGTGAAGACCAAGAGGCGCACTCTTCCTGCTCTTTTATGTCATCCCAGAGTTACTCTGCACTGCTGCGCCAGCATAGCATAGGCCCGAAACAGAGATCCTGCTCTCCACCCTGTCCATCGAGACGCCGCTCTCTAAGATCTCGCAGAACCTGTTTCCTTCTCCTCATCCCAGTATTCGCCGTAAGCATGGCGCGCGGCCTCGATGGTCTCGATCTTGGTCAGGGTTTCCGGTCCGGCGCGCTTCAACATGGTACTCAACAAGCCCTCGATGACCGTGACCTGCGCGGCGATCGAGGGAAAATAATGCGGGGAATCCGCAGGCGCTACCAAGGCCACGTCGGCAATGCGCGCCAAGGGGGCGGAGCGCCGGTCAGTCACGGCAACGACCTTGACACCCGCCGCGCGCGCGTCCTGACAGGCGACCATGGTTGCGCGCGAGTAGGGCTCCGAGGAAAACGCGATCACCGCATCTTCCTGGCTCAGATCATAGAGGGAATTGGCGATGCTGCCTCCCTGGGTGCGCAGCAAAGACCAGTTGGGAAAGGCCATGCTCGCCACATAGTGCGCATAGATGGCCAGCGAAAACCCGCTCATCATACCGACCACCTGCACGCTGCGTGCGGAAATCAGCAGGTCCGCCGCTTGAACCAGGTTCTCCCGATAGCCGGAGGCCAAAAAGCTGTCGATGTTGCCGACCACCGCTTCGGCCTGCTCACGCATGGCCTCTTTCCGGTTGCCCGCATCGGCCTTCAGGGCGCGTGCTCGGCCGGCGAAACTCGCGTCCGGGTCATGGCGGCTCGTGACCATCGCCCGGTAACTATGCCGGAAGGTCTCGTAGTCCTCGCACTGGATCGCGCGGGCCAGGCGGGACAAGGTCGCCGGTGCAACCCCTGCCCGCTCCGCGAGGGTCCGCATGGAATAGAGCGCGACATCGTCGGGATGATCCAAGACATAGCGCGCCGCGATCTTCAACCGAGGCCCCAGGCGCTCAAAAGCCGCATCAAGGCGCGTATGCATGTCGATCCCCATTTCACGACAATAACCACTTGACGCGACTGTTTCAATCACAATTACTATTGAAACAAATGATCCACACCCTGAAACAGTTCGAGACCGGCCAAGGGACATGAGCAGGACCACCGCGAATCAGGCGCTCCCCGCCACAGCCTCCGTCGTGATTATCGGCGGCGGGATCATGGGATGTTCCACGGCCTATCACCTTGCGAAACGAGGTGTGAAGGACGTCGTCCTTCTGGAACGCAAGCAACTCACCTGCGGCACGACCTGGCACTCCGCCGCCCAGGTGCGTCAGCTGCGCTCGACCCGGAACCTGACCCAGCTGATCAAGGACTCCGTGGCGCTTTACGGCAGTCTGGAAGCTGAAACGGGCCAGTCCACAGGCTGGGCTCAGACCGGCTCCCTCTCCATTGCGACCAATCCGGATCGTCTGATCCATATCCGGCGGCAAGCAGCGCTCGCGCGACTTTACGATGTCCCGGTTCAAGAACTCTCGGCGGCAGAGGTCAAAGACTTCTGGCCACTGGCCCGCACAGACGATGTCATCGGAGCGATCTATTCGCCGAGCGATGGCCGCGTGAACCCCTCGGATCTCTGCGCGGCGCTGATGAAGTCCGCCAAGGCCTGGGGCGTGAAGGTTTTTGAAGACACCCCTGTGACCGGCTTCATCAAGGATGGAGCGCAAATCACCGGCGTCGACACCGCGCAGGGCCATATCGCATGCAGAACAGCGGTGATCTGCGGTGGGCTGTGGAGCGGCGAAATCGCCAGGCTTGCAGGTGCGGCCATTCCGATCCAGGCCTGCGAGCACTTCTATCTTCTCACCAAGCCGGTCGAAGGGATCATCGGCCACCTGCCAACCCTGAGCGATCACGACGGGCACCTCTACATCCGCGATGACGTCGGCGGCCTGCTGGTCGGCTGTTTCGAGCCCATGGGAAAGGCGATCCGGTTGGAGGATCTGCCGAAAGACTTCGCCTTCGACCTGCTGGGCGAGGACTGGGATCATTTTGAACCCATGATGCTGACGGGCCTTCATCGCATCCCGGCGCTGGAAACCGCCGAGGTGCGCACGCTGCTGAACGGCCCGGAGAGCTTTACGCCGGATGGCAGCTTCCTCTTGGGGCCTGCGCCGGAAGTAGACGGCCTCTACCTGGGCTGCGGCATGAACTCGGTCGGTGTGGCAACGGGTGGGGGCGCCGGAAAAGCGCTTGCAGCCTGGATCGCGGAAGGCGAGGCCCCGATGGACCTCGACGAAGTCCACCCTGCCCGTTTCCACCCAAGCGAAGCGCAACCGGACGCAATCTTCGCGCGTGCGCCCGAGGTTCTGGGTGAACACTACGCGATTGCTTATCCTGGACGAGAGCACAAGACTGCGCGCAATCTTCGCCGCACCGCCACATACGACGCGTTGGTTCGTGCCGGCGCCAGGTTCGGTCAGCGCTTCGGCTGGGAACGCCCGCTCTACTTCGATCCGATGAACAGCGTCGACCAAAGCCTGACCTTCGGAAAGCCAGGTTGGTTCGACATCGTGGGCGAAGAATGCCGCGCCGCCCACGAGGCGGTGGCGCTCTTCGAACAATCGAGTTTCGGAAAGATAGAGGTCAAAGGATCGGACGCAGAGACCTTCCTGCAACGGGTCTGCGCCAACGATATGTCCCGTAAGCCTGGAAGGGCTATCTACACAGCCATGCTGAACAACAAGGGCGGCATCGAGAGCGACCTTACGGCCTTGCGGATTTCCTCTGACGATTATCTGCTGATGCCCAGCACCAACCGTATCCGGCGCGATCTGGCCTGGTTGCGGCGGGCGCGGCGCGCAGACGAGAGTCTGACCATCACCGATGTCACCGAGGCCTTCTCAGTCTTTGGCGTCATGGGGCCAAAAAGCCGGGACCTGTTGCTTTCCCTGAGTGCTGCGGATCTCTCGGATGCGGCTTTTCCTTTCTTCTCCCACAAGACCGTCTCTATTGCCGGTATTGATGTTCGCGCTGTCCGACTCTCCTATGTCGGCGAGCTGGGCTGGGAGTTGATTGTGCCCAACTGCGCCGCCACCGCGCTGTACGATGCCTTGCTGCGGGCCGGGAGCGATCACGGCATCCGCCTGGCGGGCGCCCATTCGCAAACCGCGCTGCGGATCGAGAAGCAGTTTCTCGCCATCGGTCACGACATCGGACCGGACACGACACCTCTGGATGCGGGCCTCGGCTTCGCGGTGAAGCTGCACAGCGGTCCCGACTTCACCGGACGCAGTGCTCTGCTGGCGCAGCGAAAAGCCGGTCCAAAAACCCGGCTCGTAACAGTCATACCGCAGGAAGAAAATATCTGGCCCATCGGTCACGAACCCCTGCGTTGCGATGGCCGCTACATTGGACAAATAACCTCCGCGGCATTCGGGCACAGAATTCAGAAGCCCGTCGCCCTCGCATACGTCGCAACGGAGTTCGCCCGGGAGAGTCAGGAACTGCAGATAGATATTGCAGGAAGCCTCCATCCTGCCACACTCTCTTTGCAGGCGGCCTTCGATCCGAAGGGTCACCGCATGAAATCCGGTGTGCCAACCGCCGTTTCACGCCCACAGGAAAGCCAAGTTTCATGAGTCATGTTTTTCCCCGCCACACCAAAGCGAAACTGCCCGTCGCGTCCCACGGCGACGGCGCCTATATCATCGACAGTGACGGCAAACGCTACCTCGATGCCTGCGGCGGGGCCGCCGTTTCCTGCCTGGGCCATTCGGATGCCGAGGTGACCGAGGCAGTACGCAGCCAGATGAACTCCATCGCCTTCGCCCATACCGGGTTCTTCACCTCGCCGCCCGCCGAGGCACTGGCTGAAAAACTGATCGGTCTCGCGCCCGGCGATCTGGAGCGGGTCTACTTCGTCTCCGGCGGGTCAGAGGCCGTGGAGGCTTCACTGAAACTGGCGCGGCAGTACTTTGTCGAGATCGGACAGCCCCAGCGCAAACACATCGTTGCCCGCTGGCAGTCCTATCACGGCAACACCCTGGGCGCGCTGGCCGCCGGCGGCAACCGCTGGCGCCGCGCACAGTTCGAGCCGCTGCTGGTCGAGATGGCCCACATCGACCCTTGCTTCGCCTATCGGGGCCTGGCGGAGGGCGAGAGTGAATTCGACTACGGCCAGCGGGTCGCAAATCAGCTGGAAGACGAGATCCAGCGCCTGGGCACGGACAGCGTCGCCGCCTTCGTCGCCGAACCGGTGGTCGGCGCAACCCTGGGCGCCGTGACAGCGGTCGAGGGTTACTTCAAACGCATCCGCGAGATCTGCGATCAATACGGCGTGTTGCTGATCCTGGACGAAGTCATGTGCGGCATGGGACGTACGGGAACGCTCTTCGCATGTGATCATGACGGTGTTGCGCCGGACATTCTCTGCATCGCAAAGGGCCTGGGCGCGGGTTATCAGCCGATCGGCGCCATGCTCTGCACCCGCGGCATCTACGACGCTATCGAGCAAGGCTCCGGCCTGTTTCAACACGGCCATACCTACATCGGCCATCCGACCGCCTGCGCGGCTGGCGGCGCTGTCCTCAAGCGACTGGTCGATGACGGCCTGGTCGAGCGCGTCACACCTCTTGGTGAAGGCCTGCATGCACGGCTGGAAGCGCGTTTCGGTCAGCACCCGAACGTCGGTGACATCCGGGGCCGGGGTCTGTTCCGGGGCATCGAACTGGTGCAGGATCGCGAGACCAAGACGCCCTTCGACCCCGGCCATAAACTGCATGCAAAAGTAAAGCAGGCGGCCATGAACGAGGGGCTGATGTGTTACCCCATGGGCGGCACGCTGGATGGCCAACGCGGTGACCATATCCTGCTTGCACCTCCCTTCATTCTGGAGGATGCGCAGCTCGACGAAATCACCGACAAACTCGATCGTGCCGTTACAACCGCCCTCGCCCAGGCCGGTGCGGCATGACCTCGCCCGCAACCATCATGGTGGCGCCCAATGGTGCCCGCAAGACCAAGAGCGATCACCCCGAAGTCCCGGTGACCATCGCCGAGACCGCGCAAACAGCCGCCGCCTGTGCGGAGGTGGGCGCGACCGCCGTCCACGCCCACATTCGCGACGCCGAGGGCAAACACATTCTGGATGCCGTGCTTTACCGGGAACTGCTGGATGCCATCACCCGTGAATGCGGTGACAACATCTTCGCTCAGGTCACAACCGAAGCGGTCGGCATCTACCAGCCGGAAGAGCAGATGGCGGTTATGCGGGAGCTCCGGCCGCGGGGCTTCAGCGCCGCGCTCAAGGAACTGATCGCAAGCCCGGAAAAAGAAACGGATGCCTCGGCGTTCTACACTTGGGCCCAAAAAGAAGAGATCGCGGTTCAGCATATTCTTTACGACGCTGAAGAAATTCACCGCTTTGCGGACCTGGTCCGGCGCGAGGTCATTCCCGGCGAGCGGCATGCCCTCCTCTTCGTTTTGGGCCGCTACGCCAAGGATTTGGAGAGCGAGGTTGAGGATCTGCTGCCCTTTATCGAGGCCCTGAATGCGTCCGGCCTGAAATCAAACAGCGAGTGGATGGTCTGCGGCTTCGGGCGCAGCGAGACCGCGTCGCTCACGGCGGCCATGGCCCTGGGCGGCCATGCGCGGGTCGGCTTCGAGAACAGTCTCTGGCATGCGGACGGCGAGATCGCCGGGTCCAATGCGGAACGGGTCCATGTGATCTCGGCTATCGCCGAACGCCTCGGGCGCGGCGGTCAGACCCTTGAAGACACCAGCCGGGTGCTGGGCGGTCTCAATGCAGCAGCCATATGATTTGCAGGAATTCTGAATGACATCTACGAGCAGCACCGGCGAAATCATCCTGCGGCCCGCGGTCGAAGAGGACAGCGCCGCCATCGCCGAGTTCTTCCTGATCTCCTCCGACGGCCTTGCGGAGTACATCTGGGGCCTGAGCAAACCCGCCGGCATCTCATTGCTCGAACATGGCGCGCGGCGGTACGCCCGGACCGACACCGCTTTCTCCTTTGAGAACTGCCACCTGGCCGAACGGGACGGAGAAGTCGTGGGCATGCTCCATGCCTTCGAAATGGAAGGCGACCCGGGCGCGGAACACGAGAGCGATCCGGTGCTCAAGCCCTATTTCGAACTGGAGGACCCCGGCTCGCTTTACATCTCGGGTCTGGCCGTGAAGGAGGATCTCCGCTCGCAGGGCATCGGAGCAAAGCTGATGGACTATGCCGAAACCCGCGCCCGGCTCGAAGGCCTGCCCCGCCTCAGCCTCATCTGTTTCGAACGCAACGAACGCGCCCTCGCCTTCTACCAGCGCCGCGGCTTCGAACTGCGCGACCGGCGTCCACTTGTACCACACCCCAGCCTGCACTACACGGACGGCGATGCCCTGCTGTTGGTCGCGGACTTGGGTTAGGGGAACATCCCGCAAGACATTCGAACAGCCGGTTTACATCGCAAGCCTCGCGGGTTACCAAACGCCGTTCATTCTTCGGAGCTTTCATGTCCCGCTAATACCGGGTGCCAAACGGCACCCCTCTCAAGTCCAATAGAAGCATCTGCCCGCACCTTTGTGCCGCAGCCCTATTGTCTTGTCTTATTCACTATAGATAAAACGCCAGCGGTTTTATCGCTGCGCGAAGCATGAAAGACATGCCGGAAAATGATCAGAAAATTCAAAAAAGAAGATACCGACGCCGTGGTGGCGACATGGCGGAGCGCAAGCGCACTCGCCCATCCCTTTTTGTCCCAGGCCTTCATTGACCGTGAGGCGGAGAACGTGCGCAACGTTTATCTCACCCTCGCCGAAACCTGGGTGACGGAAGTCGATGGCGAGGTTGTGGGCTTCATCGCCCTGATTGAGGATGTGGTCGGCGGGCTGTTTCTAGACCCGGCCTATCACGGTCAGGGTTACGGCAAGGCCATGCTCGACAAAGCCGTTGCCGAAAGAGGCGCGCTACAGGTCGAGGTCTTCAAGGAGAACACCACCGGTCGCAGTTTCTACACGGCCTATGGATTCCGAGGCACCGAGGAATTCACTCATGAACTCACGGAGCAACCCACCCTGCGCATGACCTTCACACCGCAATAAACAGACTGGCGGGGCGCGCTCGTCTTAAGGACGCGCCCTTCCTCACCAAGCGTTGCATTAAAACCCGCGCGCCTGCCCGTCGCTTCTTGGGTCGGCGGCCCCTTCTATCAGGCCGTCGGGATGATGTACCAGAGCGCCTGCGTGCCCCATGATTTCCTCGAAGGCACCGACCACTTCAATATCGTGTCCCGCCGCTTTGAGTTTCGCGATGACCTCCGGATCGAAACGATCCTCGATGCGCACATTGGTGTGCTCCGAGCCCCAGGTACGGCCGAGCAGCCAGCGCGGCGCGGTCACCGTCTCCTGGAGATCCTGCCCCATGAGCACATGGCGCGCGAAGAGCATGGCCTGCGTCTGCGGCTGACCTTCGCCGCCCATGGTGCCGTAAGCCATCACACGCCCATCCGACAGTTGCGCCAAAGCCGGCTGGATGGTGTGGAACGGGCGCCGCCCCGGTAACAGATGATTGTGATGCGCCCGGTCAAGGCTGAAACTTGTGCCGCGGTTCTGCCAGACGATGCCGCTTTCCGGCAGCACCACGCCGGAACCGAATTCCCAGTAGGTGCTCTGAATAAAGGACACCGCCCGCCCTTCCCGGTCGATGGCTCCCAACCAGACGGTATCACCGGCATTTTCCGGTGCGGGCCAGGGCATGACCTTGGCGGGATCGATGTCGTCGGCCGCCGCCTTTAAGATCTCTGGGGTCAGGAAGGAAGCCGGATCAACCCTCATGTAATCCGGATCGGTCACGTGCCGGTCGCGCACCAGGAAGGCGCGCTTGGTTGCCTCCAGCAGCCCATGTATGAAGTCGAAACTACCCGGCTCACCAAGATCCAGATGCTGCGCGATGCCCAGCAGCATCAGCGACGCCAGGCCCTGGGTCGGCGGCGGCATATTGAAAATCCGGTGCCCGGCCACCTCGACCGAGAGCGGATTCACGCGGCGCGCTTTGAAGCCCTCGAGATCGGAAAGACGCAGAGGGCTGCCGACAGCCTCCAGATCTCTCGCCAGGCTGCGCGCCAGATCTCCGCGATAGAAAGACTCCAGCCCCTCCTTGGCCAGGGCCTCAAGACTTGCCGCCAGGCGAACCTGCCGGAACCTCTCGCCCGTGCGCGGGACAGACCCGTCGGGACAGTAGGTCTCGGCAAACCCCGGCGAGCTCCACATCTCGGGTTTCTTGGCGGCGGTGTTCGCGGCCTGGCTTCCGGTAACGGCGATGCCCTCGCGCGCAAAAGCAATGGCATCCTCCAGCAAGCGGGGCAGGAGAAAGCGGCCATCCCAGGCCCCTTTGGAAACCGCAAGCGCGGTTTCCCAGCCCGAGGGCGCGCCCGCAACCGTCAAAGCCGCCAGAGGCCCGCGCCCGGGAATCGCTTCGAGACCCTGTTCCCGATAGAGGTCCATCGACGCCAACTCTGCGGCGCCGCCACAGGCGTCGATGCCGATGGGCGCCTCACCCGGTTCGTGGATCAGCCAGAAGTTATCGCCGCCAAGGGAATTCATATGGGGATAAACCACGGCAATCGCCGCGGCAGCGGCGACCATGGCTTCGATGGCATTTCCCCCCTCGGCCAGCACGCGCTGACCGGCTTGCGCAGCCAGGTGATGCGGCGCGACAACCATCCCGCCATAAGCTCTTGTCGTGTGAAGCATCGTCTTCGCCCGTTTCTTAAGATCCGAAAAGCCCGCATGCGAGCGGAGCCCAATGTGCAGGGCAGCACTCTATCCAGCGGCACCGACACAAGGCCAGTCAATTGAGCGGGCAGATGAGAGGGACAGAGCGCGCCTACCGCACTGCGGCAGATAATTCATCAATCCGCCGTCCAAAAACGAGTATTTTGCCAAAACGCCCAAGTTTAAACCCGCCCCCACAAAGAGACTCTGGAATCTGTTGCAGCGCACCCTGTTCCAGAGAGATAGCGTGACGCATTGCAGCACAAAAAATGCCCCCTTGAAGAGTTCGAAGCCGCGCAGGAATTCAAGTGCGTCGGACAATTCACAGTGCAAACTACGGAAATTATAAGCGTTTCTCTCAAAAGGCGAGTTCAGCATTAGTCCTTCAAAAGCATGGAAACGCGATCCCTGGCTCAAAGCTCTCTTGTGGTATACCACATATCAAGCCTATATTACCGCGATAAGTGCCTTGAAAAGGCTAAACTTTTATGAAAAATCTGCAGAAATTCGCGAAATTTTGGCGTTGACGGTGAAAACCGTGAGTGTATGGTATACCACGAAATCGGCCGCACGGTGCCTGCGGAAGAGCGTATTTCTTCGCAGACGCTAATCGAAGCCGATCACGGGGAGGCAACATTTCGCTCATGTCGATTAGCGCCAAACTAAAACCTATAGCTGCGAACTTCACGCTGAAGGATCACATCTATGAGGTCTTGCGCGACGCCATCATGGACATGAATATTTACGCCGAAGGTGCCGACCTCCGCCTCGATGAACGTCAGGTCGCTGAACAGCTCGGGATCTCTCGTACACCGGTCCGAGAGGCGCTCGCGAAACTCGAGCAGGAAGGCTTCGTGGAAATCCAGCCGCGCAAGGGGGTGTTCGTCCGGCGGAAATCCCTCAATGAGGTTCTGGAAATGATTGTCGTCTGGGCTGCTTTGGAGAGCATGGCAGCCAGACTGGCAACCGAATACGCAAGCGACGCGGATCTTGCATCGCTGCGCAAACTCGGCGCCAAGCACAGTCAGGACTCGGCCCGTGCGGATATTGCGGAATACTCCGAAGCCAACATCAAGTTTCATCAGCGCATTCTCGAACTCTCTCAGTGTTCGATGCTCAAGAGCCTGGCTGACGGATTGTTCCAGCACATGTATGCGGTGCGCCGCAGGGCCATGGGCGAAGGCGACCGCGCCAATCGCTCCGTGGTCGATCATATGAGTATCATCGAAGCCATTGAAAGCCGGGACGGCGACCTCGCCGCACGGATGGTGCGGGAGCACACGATGGCTTTGCACGATCACGTCCGGCGCACCTGGACCAAACTCGAAAACCTATCCGGACTCAAGGCGGGCAGCGGCTAGCCGTCCCCGGCCGGGCCTGCCTCTCTATCTATTCAAGAACTTGGAAGCACAATATGAACACATCCACCGCCCTGCAGACTGAAACCGAGCCTGGAACCACGAGCGACCCCGAACGTGAGCTCACCGACGGTTTTCACCTGCTGATCGACGCGCTGAAGCTGAATGATCTGAATACGGTCTACGGCGTGCCGGGCATTCCCATCACTGACCTCGGGCGGATGATGCAGGAAGAAGGCATGCGCGTCCTCTCGTTCCGCCATGAGCAGAATGCCGGCAACGCAGCAGCCATCGCCGGGTTCCTGACCAAAAAACCCGGCGTCTGCCTGACCGTTTCCGCCCCGGGCTTTCTGAACGGCCTGACCGCCCTCGCCCACGCCACGACAAACTGTTGGCCCATGATCCTGATCTCCGGCTCTTCCGAGCGCGAGGTGGTCGATCTCATGCAGGGCGACTATGAGGAGATGGACCAGCTGGCCATCGCCAAGCCGCTCTGCAAAGCGGCCTACCGTGTGCTTCATGCCGAGGATATCGGCATCGCCGTGGCCCGCGCCATTCGCGCGGCCGTCTCCGGCCGCCCCGGCGGCGTTTACCTCGATATTCCCGGCGCCCTGCTTGGACAGGCCATGGATGCGGTCGAAGGTGCGAAGTCCCTGGTCAAGGTCATCGATCCCGCCCCGGCGCAGTTCCCCGCCCCTGCCGCAGTCGAGCGCGCCCTGGACGTCATCAAAAGCGCTAAGAAGCCTCTGATCATCCTGGGCAAAGGTGCTGCCTATGCCCAGGCCGACGACGTCGTGAAGGACTTCGTCGAAAAGAGCGGCATTCCTTACCTGCCCATGTCCATGGCCAAGGGTCTGCTCCCGGACAATCATCCGCAATCGGCAGGTGCCGCCCGGTCGCTGGTGTTGAAGGAATCCGATGTCGTCATCATGGTCGGCGCACGCCTGAACTGGCTGCTGTCCCACGGGAAAGGCAAGAGCTGGGGCGCCCCTCATTCGACCAGGTTCGTCCAGATCGACATCGAGCCCAGGGAGATGGATTCGAACGTCGAGATCGCGGCGCCGCTCGTTGGAGACATCGAATCCTGCTTGTCAGCCCTGACCGAGGGCATGAGCGGTGACTGGAAAGCGCCGCCGGAAGACTGGCTGAATGCAGTCCGCGAGAAACGCGACGCCAACGTGACCCGCATGGCGCCGACCCTGCAGAACAATGCCTCGCCGATGAATTACGCGGGTGCACTAGGCGCTCTGAAACGCATCATCGAAAAGCGCCCGGACGCGATCCTGGTCAATGAAGGCGCCAACACACTGGATTTCGCACGTTCCATTATCGACATGTACAAGCCTCGCAAGCGTCTTGACGTCGGCACCTGGGGCGTGATGGGTGTCGGCATGGGCAGCGCGATCGCTGCCGCGGTCGAAACCGGTCTCCCCGTGCTGGCGGTGGAGGGCGACAGTGCCTTCGGTTTCTCCGGCATGGAGATCGAAACCATCTGCCGCTACAGGCTGCCGGTCTGCATTGTAGTCTTCAACAACAACGGCATCTATCGCGGCACGGATAAAAACCGCGCCGGCGGCGAAGATCCGGCACCGACCGTCTTTGTCGAAGACAGCCGCTACGACATGATGATGCAGGCTTTCGGCGGTGAAGGCCGCCATGTTACCGATCCGGATGCCTTGACCCGCGCCGTAAATGAGGCGATGGATTCCGGTAAACCAACGCTGATCAATGCCGTTATCGATCCTGCCGCCGGCAAGGAAAGCGGTAACATCGGCAGTCTCAATCCGACCTCTGTGGTTTCCAAGCGGACGAACCACGAGGTTCTTGAAATACTTAAGCAAAAGGCAGCTCAATGAAAGCCCTCGAAGGAATCAAAATTCTAGATTTCACGCACGTGCAGTCCGGTCCGACCTGCACACAGTTACTGGCATGGTTTGGCGCGGATGTGATCAAGGTCGAACGCCCCGGCGTAGGCGATGCGACACGTAAACAGCTCGTCGACGTCCCCGGCGCGGACAGCCTCTATTTCACCATGCTGAACCACAACAAGCGCTCCATTGAGCTGAACTCCAAGAACGAAACCGGCAAGGAAGTGCTGACCCGGCTGATCGAACAATGCGATGTGCTGGTGGAAAACTTTGCGCCCGGCGCGCTCGACCGTATGGGCTTCGGCTGGGAACGGATCCAGGAAATCAACCCCCGCCTGATCATGGCCTCGATCAAGGGCTTCGGCCCCGGCAAATATCAGGACTGCAAGGTCTACGAGAACGTCGCCCAGTGCGCCGGCGGCTCCGCCTCGACGACCGGTTTCCTGGACGGCCCCCCCCTGGTCACCGGCGCGCAGATCGGCGATTCGGGCACCGGCCTGCATCTTTGCCTCGGCATTGTCACCGCCCTCTTCCAGCGGGAAAAAACCGGGCGCGGCCAGAAGGTCACCGCTGCGATGCAGGATGCGGTGCTGAACCTCGCACGGGTCAAGCTGCGCGATCAGCAACGCCTGGCGGCGGGCCCGCTCACGGAATACTCCCAGTTCGGCGAGGGCATTCCCTTCGGCGATGCCACGCCGCGTGCCGGCAACGATTCGGGTGGCGGCCAGCCAGGCCGGATCCTCAAATGCAAGGGTTGGGAGACCGATCCCAACGCCTACACCTATTTCATCTGTCAGGCTGCGATCTGGGGCAAGATTTGCGACGTCATCGGTGAGCCGGACTGGAAGACCAAGGAAGGCTATGCGACACCGCCGGAGCGCCTCGACAAGCTCAACGAGATCTTCGAGCGTATCGAGCAGTGGACCATGACCAAAACCAAGTTCGAGGTCATGGACATCTGTAACCCGCATGACATTCCGGTCGGCCCGATCCTCTCCATGAAGGAAATTTCCGAGGACGAAGGCCTCTTCGCCACCGGGACCATGGTTAGGGTCGACCATCCGGAGCGCGGCGAATACCTCAGCGTCGGCTGCCCGATCAAGCTCTCGGACAGCGATGTCACGGTCGAGCGGTCACCTCTGCTGGGTGAACACACGAAGGAAATCCTGTCGGACGTGCTGGGTTACAGCGGAGACGATCTGGAGCGCGTCATCAGCTCGGGCGCGGTCGGCGAAGTTCGTGCCGACGCGGCGGAATAATCCACTTGGTCTTACGGCGCCATGAAAGGCGTCCTTTGGAGTAGTTAAATGCGTATAGTCGTTCACGGTCAGCAGGCTTTCGGCAAAGCTGTCCTCGAAAAACTCCTGGAGCGCGGCGAGGACGTTGTTGCCGTCTGCTCCGCACCGACCAAGGAAGGCCGGCCGGAAGATCCTCTGGTGGAATTCGCCAAGGAAAAGGGCCTGCCTGTCCATCAGCCAGCCTCCTGGAAAACCCCTGAAGCGCTGGAACTGATGAAGTCCTTCGATGCGGACGTCTGCATGATGGCCTACGTCCTGCTGTTCGTGCCCGAGGCGGTGCGGGATGCACCGCGCTTCGGCACCTTTCAGTACCACCCTTCCCTCTGTCCGTTGCATCGCGGCCCAAGCTCGATCAACTGGCCGATCGCCATGGGCAAAACCCGCACGGGATTGACGATCTTCTGGCCGGACGACGGCCTGGATGAAGGCCCGATCCTGATGCAAAAAAGCTGCGAGATCGGACCGGACGAGACCCTGGGCGACGTCTATTTCAAGAAACTCTTCCCGATGGGCGTCGATGCCATGATCGAGAGCCTGGACCTCGTGAAAGCCGGCATCATCATCAAACACGACCAGAGGCTCGAAGACGGCTCCTACGAAAGCTGGTTCAAGAAGGACCTGGCCAAGATCGACTGGTCCAAATCCGCCGATGACGTCTACAACACGATCCGAGCCGCCAATCCGGCCCCAGGGGCCTGGACGACGGTGAACGGCGTCGAACTGCAAATGTATGACAGCGCGAAGCTTGAAGGCACGGGAACCCCCGGGTCCGTCGTTTCTGTTGCAGATGACGGCGTCACCGTTCAAGCCGAGGGGGGACGGATCTTGCTAAAACGCGTGCGCCCCAAAGGTGGGGACAAACAGCCGGCGGCCGAGTGGGCCGCCGCTTCCGGCCTGTCCGCCGGTGATCAACTCGGTTCTTAGGGAGCAGATTTTTAAAAATGGGCTACAAAACAGACATCGAAATCGCACGCGAGGCCAGCAAACGCCCGATCCAGGAGATCGGCGCCAAGCTCGGCATCTCGGCAGAAGACCTCGTTCCCTATGGCCACGACAAGGCCAAGGTCTCGGCGGACTTCATCGCCGCTCAAGCGAGCAAAGAAAACGGGAAGCTGATTCTCGTCACAGCCATCAACCCGACCCCGGCCGGTGAAGGCAAGACCACCACGACCGTCGGCCTTGGTGACGGCCTGAACGCCATCGGCAAAAAAGCGGCAATCTGTATTCGCGAAGCCTCGCTCGGTCCCTGCTTCGGGATGAAGGGTGGCGCCGCGGGCGGCGGCTATGCGCAGGTCGTTCCCATGGAAGACATGAACCTGCATTTCACGGGCGACTTCCACGCGATCACCTCGGCCCATAACCTGCTGTCGGCCATGATCGACAATCACATCTACTGGGGCAACGCCCTGGAAATCGATCTGCGCCGCGTGGTCTGGCGCCGGGTCATGGATATGAACGACCGTGCGCTGCGCGATATCGTGACCTCGCTGGGCGGCGTCGCCAACGGCTTCCCCCGCCAGGCCGGGTTCGACATCACGGTTGCTTCCGAGGTCATGGCCATCCTCTGTCTGGCCAAGGACCTGGACGACCTGCAGAAGCGTCTGGGGGACATCATCGTCGCCTACCGCCGCGACCGCTCGCCGGTTTACTGCCGCGACATCAAGGCCGACGGCGCCATGACTGTCCTGCTGAAAGACGCCATGCAGCCGAACCTGGTGCAGACGCTGGAAAACAATCCGGCCTTTGTCCACGGCGGTCCCTTCGCCAACATCGCGCACGGCTGTAACTCGGTCGTCGCCACCACCACCGCGCTGAAGATCGCCGACTATGTGGTGACCGAAGCCGGTTTCGGTGCCGACCTGGGTGCCGAGAAGTTCATGGATATCAAGTGCCGCCATGCCGGTCTGGCGCCCGATGCCGTCGTGATCGTGGCCACGGTCCGCGCCATGAAAATGAACGGCGGGGTTAAGAAAGACGACCTGGGCAGCGAAAACGTTGCGGCTGTAAAGGAAGGCTGCGCGAACCTCGGCCGTCACATTGAAAACGTGAAGGGCTTTGGGGTGCCGGCTGTTGTCGCCATCAACCACTTCGTCACCGACACGGACGCGGAAGTCGAGGCCATTAAGGAATATGTCGCCAGCCTGGGTTCGGAAGCGATCCTCTGTAAGCACTGGGCGGAAGGTTCCAAGGGCATCGAGGCCCTGGCCACACGCGTGTCCGAAATTGCGGAGAGCGGCGTCGCCAAGTTCGAGACGCTCTATCCGAACGAGATGGGGCTCTTCGAGAAGATCGAGACCGTCGCCAAGAAGATCTACCGGGCGGACGAGGTCATCGCGGACAAGAAAATCCGGGATCAGCTCAAGCAGTGGGAAGATGCCGGATACGGCGCTCTGCCCGTCTGTATGGCCAAGACTCAGTACTCCTTCACGACCGATCCGAATGTGCGGGGCGCTCCGACCGGACACTCGATCCCGGTTCGCGAGGTCCGTCTCTCCGCCGGCGCCGGTTTCATCGTCGCCATCTGCGGTGAAATCATGACCATGCCGGGCCTGCCGAGGGTTCCCTCGTCCGAATCCATCATGCTCAACGACCAGGGCCAGATCGAGGGTCTCTTCTAAACGGGAAAGCAGTTCAGAAATGAGGAAAGCATGATCCGCAAGATTATTCTGCCGGTGCGTGGTGATGGAAAAGGCAACAACGTTTTTGCCCATGCCGCGGCCCTCGCGCATCGCTTTGATGCTCAGGTCGTTGTCACCCATTGCCGGCCGAGACCTGCGGACATGCTTCCCTTCGGTGTCCCGATTCCAGGCATCCTTAAAGATCAGCTCGTTCGCCAGGCGGTTGAGCTCGCTGATCAGGAAGAAGGCGTCCTTAAGACGGAATTCATCCAATTGGCCGAGCAGCTGGGCCTTAAGGTGCTGGACAAACCGAACGGCAGCGGAGCCTGTGCCTCCTGGATTGAAGAATCCGGCCGTCAGGTCGACGTCATCAAACATCATGGCCGCCTCGCCGACCTGATCGCGGTCGCCCAACCCGATGTCGACCGCAATCTGGGTGCCAATACGCTTAAATCGGCGCTATTCCACACCGGGCGGCCGGTATTGATGTGCCCACCTACAAACACGCCGCCGAAAATTCTCGGTGAGAAATTAACCATAGCCTGGAACGGTTCCACGGAGGCTGCGCGGGCCGTTGCGTTAACCATCGGTCTCATCGAACGGGCGCAGGAGGTGACCCTGCTCTCAGCGGGCACCGAGATTCACGGCGCCAGCTCTGGCGACCTTGAGGACTACCTCGCCACGCGCGGTATCACTGCAAAAATCGAGCGGTTTCAAGCCAAAACGAAGATTGGTGAAGAGCTTTTGGCCCGTACCAAAGCCTGCGGCGCCGACCTCATGATTATGGGTGCCTACGGGGACAGTCACGAGCGTGAAACAGTATTTGGGGGTAACACTCAAGTGATTGTCGACAAAGCTGAAATACCCGTTATTCTGGTACACTAGAGAATTGGATATATGCAGGCGAACAGAAATAAAGGAGATGAAGAGGGGATAGCTGGATAACCAGTTAACGACAGCGATGCGTGACACTTTCACGCCGAACAGCAATTAAATTGCATGGGAGCAAGAAATGACTATCGCGAAGAAAATGATTGTGAGTTTCGTCGGTGCGACCGCTCTGGCCGCAACCGCATTTTCTGGGATTGCAAACGCCTTCGAACCCAACAAACCAGTCGATTTCGTCATCATGGCAGGCAAAGGCGGAGGGGCCGATAAGATGGCCCGGCTGATGCAGTCGATCATCGAAAAAGAAAACCTGGCTCCGCGTCCCTTGGTTCCCGTCAACAAGTCTGGCGGTTCCGGTGCGGAAGCACTTGTTGCAATGAAGAATGCAAACGATCCGAATCACACCATTATGGTGACCCTGAACTCTTTCTTTACGACCCCACTTCGTCAGCCGGGTCTTGAGGTCGACATCATGGAGTTTGCGCCGGTCGGCCGCATGGCGGAAGACACTTTCCTTCTGTGGGTTCACAAGGATGAGGGCATCACCAGTTTCGAGCAGTTCCTGAAGGTCGCGGCCGAGCGCGGCAACGGCTGGGTTATGGGCGGAACGGGTAAGAACTCCGAAGACAACATCATCACCGACTTCCTGAACAACAACTACAACCTCACCATGAAGTACATCCCGTACAAAGGTGGCGGCGAAGTTGCCAAGCAGGTTGCCGGTAAGCAATTGAACTCTTCGGTGAACAATCCTTCCGAAGCGCTCGGTTTCTTCGAGTCGGGCGATCTGGTGCCACTGGTCGCTTTCACCGACGAACGTCTGCCCATGTTCCCGGACGTCCCGACCCTGAGAGAGCTGGGGGGTGATTTCTCCTACTTCATGCAACGCGCCGTGGTCGGTGCACCAGGCATGTCGGCGGAAGCTCAGGCTTACTACCAGGGCCTCTTCCAGAAGGTCTACGACTCAGCTGATTGGCAGGAATACAAGTCTTCAAAATCCCTCATGGGTGATTTCATGAACGGTGAAGACCTGAAATCCTATTGGGTTACACAGCGTGACCGCCATCAGACGATCCTGAAAGCATCCGGCGCGATCAAGTAATCGCATCGGCGAACAATACTAAGAAGAAAAGATAGAGAGAAACTTGGGAGAGTTCTGAAGACATGCGTAGAGCGGAAATTGTCACTGCGGTGATCCTCGGAATTCTCTCAATCTATCTTATGTGGAAAAGCGGCGAACCTCCGGCCTGGAATCCTGACGTTCCCCGTTTCGCCAATATCGGCCTGATCGAGGGCGAAGGCCCGGGCAGCGGCTTCTGGCCTTTCTGGCTCTCCGGTATCATGCTGATCTGCAGCATTTGGATCGGTATTAACTGGTACCGCAGGACCTCCCCGCCTTCCGTCTCGGAAGAACCCTTTCTCGATCAGTACGGTAAGAAGATGCTCTTGCTTGTGGGCGGCGGGCTCTTCGGCTTCCTGGCGCTCATCCACGTGGTTGGCTTTTACGGCGCCATCTTCGCCTTCCTGATCTACTACCTTCGTTTCCTCGGACGTCATTCGATGAAGCAGACGCTGCTCATTGCCGTTTGCGTTCCGGTCGTCAGTTTCTTTTTCTTCGACATTGCGATGCGCATCGTATTGCCGAAGGGCTATCTCGAGCCGCTGTTTATCCCACTCTACGACCTTTTCCTCTGACCGGCGGTCAGAGACAGCGCCTCCCAGTAACCACAGCAACCTTCGGCGGGAAGAAAAATGGATGTAGTCTACGCCCTTTTGAACGGCATTTTGATCGCGCTGGAGCCGATCAACCTGGGCCTCGCGGTGATCGGTGTGATTGTCGGGCTCTTTGTCGGTGCGATGCCCGGTCTGGGGTCTGTGAACGGCGTGGCGATCCTCCTGCCCTTCACCTTCGTCATCCAGAACTTCACCGGTGGTGCGACCTCGCCGATGATTTTCCTGGCGGCGATTTACTACGGCGCCATGTACGGCGGTGCGATTTCCTCAATCACCCTGGGTATCCCCGGCGCCTCGACAGCCGTCGCCACCACATTTGACGGGCGACCCCTGGCTCTGTCGGGGAAAGCACATCTGGCGCTGGTCACGGCTGCCATAGCCTCCTTTGTCGGCGGCACGGTCTCCACGCTCTTTTTCACCGGCTTCGCGCCGATCCTGGCATCTGTCGCCCTCTCCTTCGGCGACCCCGAAATTTTCGCGCTGATGCTCCTGGCCTTCGCGACCTTTGTAGGCCTGGGCGGCGATGACATTCCGAAAACCATCTTCTCGATCTGTATCGGCCTGGTCCTGGCCACGGTCGGCTTCGACATCGTCTCCGGCGAGCCGCGTCTGATCTTCTTCGACATCACCGGCTTCACCCATGGCATCCGCTTCCTGGTGCTGGCCATCGGCGTCTACGGTATCGGCGAGATGATCTGGACCATCAACACCTCGCGCTACGGCAACACCATGACCACCGTGGACCTGCGCGCCAGCAAGATCTGGGAAGCCATAAAAGAATTCAAGCATGCCTGGCGCGGGACGGCCATCGGGTCTTCGCTGGGTTTCTTTGTGGGTATCCTGCCCGCCGCCGGCGCCACCCCCGGCTCGCTGATGTCCTATGGCGTCGCCAAGCTCACTTCCAGTAAGCCGGAAGAATTCGGCAAAGGCTCGGTCGACGGTGTCGCGGCCCCTGAAGCCGCCAACAACTCCGCCTCCACGGGTGCCATGCTGCCGATGATGACCCTGGGTATCCCGGGCTCGCCGACGACAGCCGTTCTGCTGGCCGGTATGGTCATCTGGGGCCTGCAGCCGGGTCCACTGCTCTTCACCGAGCAGCCCGATTTCGTCTGGCCTCTGATCGGATCCTTCTACATCTCGAACTTCGTCGCGGTCGCGATTAACATCGCCTTCATCCCGATCTTCCTCTGGATGCTGCGGATGCCCTTTACGATCCTGGCACCCCTGATCTTCGTCCTCTCGCTGGTCGGCACCTTCGCGGCCTACCAGAACCTCTTCGATGTCTGGCTGATGGTGATCGTCGGTATGGCCGCTTTCTTCCTGCGGATCCTCGACTACCCGGTGGCACCGGCGGTGTTGGCCATCGTGCTGGGTCCGATCGCCGAGCCGAAGCTGCGTCAGTCCCTGCTCTTCTCCGATGGCGATTTCAGCATCTTCTTCACCCGGCCGATTGCCGGTCCGATCACGGTCATTGCCCTTATCCTGATCTTCCTGCCGCTGTTCAAATACATCCGTGACCGGCTGCGGGCATCGAAGACGGGAGCGGCTTGAAGCCCGACCCCACAGAAATGGATGCCGGGGCCTGGAACCCCGGCATCACCTCGGAGATTCCCGGTGACCTCATGCCTCTGGTCACGCTTTACCGGCCGGAGAATGCCACGGTCGATGTGAAGCAAGCCAAGGAGGCCGCCGAGTTCTGCGGCCTGAAAAGCGCGGATATGATTTCCCTGCGTGTCGAACGCCTGGTGGTTCATGAGCTGCTGATCCGGGTCACGGCCGATCTCTCCGTCCCCGACGGCCCGAACTACGAAGACCTGGGCATCAGCCTGCGCACGATGGTCGCCAGCATCCTAGAGCGCCACATCGAACCGCGCATGGACGCTGTTCGTGCCGCGTTTGAAACTGTCCGGACAGAGGTTTCGGCATGCATCGATAAAGAACTGACCAAACAGCTTTACGCACCGGGAAAGCCACTCGCGCCGGCACCGTCGACACCATCGATCTTTGCCAGGCTGTTCGGCGGAATCAAAAAACAGGATCGCAGGTCCACCCCGTCAGCTGCTTCGCAAAATTCGGAGCGCGCGCGGGAAATCGCCGCTGTCGAGAGCTGGAAATCCCGCCTCTCCGGCTGCGACGATCCGCTTGAGCGTGCATGCCTCGAAGCCCTGGCGAAGCTGGTCGGCAGCATCCTCGGCCACCGTGGGCGGCTGGTTGGGGATCTGGAAACCATTGGCAGTCTCGCAACCAATATGGTTTGCAATGGCTATGGCAGCCAACAGCTCGGCCAGACGATCGAGCCTTTTGTCAAACAAGCTATTGAGGCCGAACACTACCAGGTGCTGCCCGCTCAGGAAAAACCGGTGGTGATGAACGTGAAGGGCGCCTCGGCGTCCGGCAAAAGCACCATCCGTCCACAACAAAGAAAACTGGCAGGACGGATCGGCACCCCCTGGGAAGACTTTGCCCTGATCAGCCCGGACTACTGGCGGAAATTCCTGCTGGACTACGACTCCCTCGGCGAGCACAAGAAATACGCCGCCATGTTGACCGGCCAGGAACTGGAGATGATCGACAAAAAACTGGATCGCTACATGGCCGCGAAAGCCGCCAGGGGCGCGATGTCCCATCTTTTGATCGACCGATTCCGCTTCGACAGTTTTACACTGGAACCTGACCGCACCTCCGACAGCAAGCTTCTGACCCGCTTCGGTGATCTGATTTTCATGTTCTTCATGATTACGCCGCCGAGCGAGACCGTAGAGCGGGCCTGGAAGCGTGGCCTGACGACGGGTCGTTTCAAAGCAGTTGACGACCTGCTGTATCACAACGTCGAAGCCTACACGGGCATCCCCAATCTCTTCTTTTCCTGGGTGCTCTCAACAAAGAAACGCGTGCACTTCGAATTTCTGGACAATGACGTGCCGCTCGGTGAACTGCCGCGCACAGCGGCCTTCGGTTGGAACCGGAGCATGACGATCCTGGATATCCAAGCCATGATCAACATCGATCGCTATCGAAAGGTCAATGTTGAGGCGCTCAGCCCGGATGAGATTTTCGATCCGAAGGATATGGCGCTTCGCGATAACATCAGCTTCATCAAACGCTGCGCGAAGCTGATCCCGGAGATCCATCTCGCGGACCAGGAGAGCGGCTATATCTACGCGCGTTTCGATCATGGCAAGATGACCTGGTGCGATCGGCCCTACATCGAAAAACTCCCCGTGGACTCCGGCATTAAAGACAGTTTGGAGGCCTTCGGCTTTTCCAAGGGAGACGGGTTGGAAGACGCAGATGCTGCGTCTCTGGACCTCGCGCGTGAAAAGAACTACACGCTCGGCAGATGGAACGGCCCGCAAGCCGGCTGAGAAAGTGCAGGCTTATCACCTTTATGCAGGGGTGCTATAGGTGAAGCATGGCCAAATCACTGCCCCCGCTGAATGCCCTTCGGGCCTTCGAGGTAGCCGCCCGGCACCTCAATTTCTCCCGTGCGTCGGGAGAACTCGGCGTCACGCCTGGCGCGATCAGCAAACAAGTCTTGTCGCTGGAGGATTTTATCGGCGCCCGGCTGTTTGAACGGCTGCCCGACGGCTTGGAACTGACGCTTGAAGGGCGCGAACTCAAGGAATCGATCTCGCCTGCCTTTGAGATGCTCGGCGGCGCCTTTAACCGTTTTTCCCGCCGTCCGCCCAGAACAAACGTTGTCCGGCTCGCAACGGTCGCGTCCTTCGCTTCGCAGTTTCTGGTTCCGCGCCTCGACGCTTTTGAGAAAAGCCTGCCTGACCTCGAACTCGAAATTCTGACCTCCGACCGGGTTACAGACCTTGCCCGTGAAGAAATCGATCTCAGCATCCGGTTCGGCGCCGGCGATTGGGATGGCTTGGTATCCTGCGAATTAGTGGCGGGTTTGCTAGTTCCCGTGTGCGCGCCTTCCCTGCTGGATCAGATGACTGGCGAAGACGGCCGTTTATGCTTCGACCGGACCCGGCTCATCCAGATTTTCTCAAGCAGTGAATGGCGCAATTGGCAAGAGGCCACGGGCCTTGATCTGCCGACCGCGCCGAGGTCTTACGTCATGGAGCATTTCCTGGTTGCCTTGCAGGCGGTGACCGCTGGTCAGGGCGTGGCGCTTCTGCCGGAAATCATTGTCCGGGATGCGCTTGCCGATGGCAGGCTGAACGCATTTTCGACGGCCATCGAGTGGCATCAGACCTTTCATCTGGCATACCTGCCGAACGCGGAACGTCAACCGAGGGTGCGGTCAGTGATCGAATGGCTGCAAAACGAAGCCACGAATCATCGGTAGGCCCACGACGGCTGAAGACGTCCAGACGTACCGAGCAGAAGACCGGAGCGTCGGATATAGCAGAGCGACCCGCCCGAGAGATGATCGAGGGGCAATCGCATTTTTCTCAAAGCGCCTTGTCGGAATCCTCGCTCCCACTTGCCCCGCCTTCATGGCAGTTTTTTTGCAGCACTGGAACAAACTTGCAGGACCGCCCATGAATACTTCAACTCGACACGACCCCTACCCCGTCAGAAAACCCTTTCATGGTATTTATGCGCACGGCGTCGAGACCCGCGCTGGCGCGAGGATTATGCACGTCTCTGGCCAGGTCGGCGCCTCCCCCAAGGGGGATTTACCCGACGACTTCCAGGGCCAGTGCCGACAGGCAATTACCAACCTGCAAAGCGTCTTGCAGGAAGCCGACATGGAGCTCGATGACATCGTCAAGCTTGGTTTTTTTCTTGTCCGGCGCGAGGACATGGACGATCTGGTCGAGGTCCGCAAGGAGATGCTTTACGGCGTCCGCCCTGCCATCACCACCGTCTTCGTCGCCGGCCTGGTATCGCCTGACTGGCTCGTCGAGGTCGAGGCGGTCGCCTGCGCGGCCTGACCGCATTCTCATGTTTCCTTTGCGTAGGGGTGGAGCTTCACAACAGGCACGGCGAGCTCGCGAACAGAAGCCCCCATTTCTTTGCAAAGCCGCAAGTCTGAGAGGTGATGCATAGGATTAAGTCGATCGGCCGCCCCGCCGGCTTTTCGACCATAAATCCAACGCCGGACTTCTGACTTGCAATGGAACCCTGTCGGGTGACCCAGCCGTCCGGAGCACGCAGATTTATGCGTGGGCTGGGTCGCCCCTGCATTCCGGCCGGCCCGATCAAGGTCGGCCGGAATGCTCCTTTCTCAACCTCGGTTCAGGCTTCAGCCGCCAAGAGCCTGCTTCGGAAAACGAGCCCTGCAACTGCTGCGCCAATGCAAGGGGCGACAAAGAACAGCCAGAGCTGAGAAAGCGCCTGCCCGCCTGCAAAGACCGCCGGACCCAGGCTCCTGGCCGGATTCACCGACACGCCAGTGACCTGAATACCGACGATGTGGATCACCACCAGGGTCAGGCCGATTGCCAGGCCCGCAAGCATGGCCGGAGCGCCGTTCTGGGTCGATCCCAGGATCGCAATCAGGAACAGGAAGGTGGCCACGACTTCAAACACAAAGGCGGACATCAGGCCGTATTCGCCGAGATACCCCGCGCCCCAGCCGTTCTGACCCAGTCCGGCTGTCGCCAAGTCGTGCCCTGCCAGCTTGCCGCTGACGATCAGATAGAGCACACCGGCTCCGGCAATTCCGCCCAGGCACTGCGCAATCACATAGGATACGAAGTCACTGACGGACATCCGGCCCGCAATCAGGACACCAAGGCTCACGGCAGGATTGATGTGACATCCGGACACAGGGCCGATCCCGTAAGCCATGGCGATCAACGCCAAACCAAAGGCAAAACTGATCCCCAAGACACCGACCACGTCACCGGCAATGACCGCGGATCCACATCCGAACAAAACGAGCGTGAAGGTTCCGATAAATTCGGCACAAGCTTTATTCATGTTGAAATCCCTCTCTTTATGCAGGGTTTCGCCATAAAACTTCCCCAGAACGAACCCCGTTTCGCCGATGAAACACTGTGCATCAAGCGGTTAACCATTGATATTAGTGAAATATCCAATGCAATAAGGCTTGACATCGGGTCGAAAAAGCATCATTTCCCCGTCTCTCGCTGCTCGTTGTCCTCCTAAGGCTCCGCTGGCGGCTTTACAAAAATCAAAAATGTTTCCGCCGTGCCTCTGCACGTGCTTCGGTCTCGGCCAAAGTGACGTCCTGACGCCCAGCTACGGGTTACACCGCGGAATGCTCAGCCTCTTGCCTGAAAAAGGGGCTGTAACGTCTGCGGAAGGACAAAGACGATGGCATCTTTCGATACGCTCGGCCTGAGCGCCGATCTCCTGCGCGTGGTTGAAGCCCAGGGCTTCAGCGCACCCACCGCAATCCAGGCTAAATCCATCCCCATGCTGCTTGAGGGCCGCGACCTTAAAGGCGTCGCCCAGACCGGTGGCGGCAAAACGGCTGCTTTCGTTCTGCCGCTGCTGCACAAGCTCGCCGAAGAAAAGCAGGCGACCAAGCCCGGGATGGCAAATGCCCTGATCCTGGCGCCGACCCGCGAGCTCGCCAATCAGATTGGCGAGTGCATCCGTCAGTTCAGCAAGGGTCAGCGCCTGTTCCACACCGTTCTCTTCGGCGGCTCGCCCTTCTTCCCGCAGATGAAAGCCCTGCAGCGCGGCGTTCACATCGTCGTGGCCACCCCGGGCCGCATGATGGATCATATCCGCCGCGGCAATCTGAAGCTGGACGACGTTCAAACCTTCATCCTGGACGAAGCCGACCGCATGCTGGACATGGGCTTTATCGACGAGGTTAAGCAGGTTGCCGCCAGCCTGCCGAAAGAGCATCAGACGGTCATGTTCTCCGCGACCATGAACAGCGGTATCCGCGCCCTGGCAGACAAACTTCTGAACGATCCGGTTCAGGTCGAGGCTTCAAAGGAAAGCACCGTTGCCGTAACCATCGATCATCGCGTGCTCTGTGTCGATTACCGCAACAAAAAAGATCTGCTGCTTCATCTCCTGAAAAACGACGAGCTCAAGCGCGTTCTTATCTTTACCCGCACCAAGGCCATGGCCGACAAGCTTTCCGAAGAGCTGCGGGACTGCGGCCGCCGGGTCGATGCCATTCACGGCGACCGGGAGCAGCGGATCCGTCAGAAGGTTCTGCAGAAGTTCCGCAAGGGCTTCATCGACGTGCTGGTCGCAACCGACGTTGCCGCACGCGGCATCGACGTGCCCGACATCACCCACGTCATCAACTACGACATGCCGCTTGAGGCCGAGAGCTACGTCCACCGAATCGGCCGTACCGGCCGTGCCGGTGTTAAGGGAACCGCCCTCTCGCTCTGCGAGACCAAGGAAGGCAACCTACTGCGCAACGTCGAGCGTGCGATCCGCCAGCCGGTCCCGGTCGAAAAGGACCACCCCTTCCACGCCGAACTCGCCGGCAGCCGGAACGCCGGTCCCAAGCGGAACGGCAAGAAGTTCGGCAAGCCCTTCGCTGGCAAGGGCCGCAAGCCCTTCCAGAAGGATGGCTTTAAGACTGCGAACGCTGACGGCGCCCCGCGCAAGGGCGGCAAGAAGCCTTTCGCGAAGACCGCGGGCAAATACCGAGGTGACGGTGCACAGAAGCAGGAGCACGCCAACGACGGTCAGAACTTCCGTAAGTTCAAGGAAGGCGGCTACAAGGGCTCCAAGCGCAGGCGCGCAGCTTAACTCAAACACACGGTCTCTATCTGGCCCTGACGCGGAGAGCTTCTGCGTCAGGGCCTTCGCGGTTTTAGGCCCGGTGTTTCAGAACACCTGTTTTAAGTCCGTGGTTCAGCTTCGCCGGTAAAATGTTCGCCGAGCGGCCAAAGGTGCAGGGGAAAGTGATCCTGTCGCAGGTTCCGAACCACAAACCCCGCCGCCTCGATCAGCTGTATCGGGCTGCGATTGAGATTACAGCCACCAGCGAGCTGGCCCCAAAGGCCATTGAAACGGTCCTGCATCCTTCCACAGAAGGGCCGATCTGAACGGCCATGTTCGCTGAAGAGCAGTCGCCCCCCGGGCTTCAGCACACGCTTTATCTCCGCCAAAGCGCGGCCCGACGCGGGAATGGTGCAGAAAGCGTAGGTCACAACGACCGTATCGACGCTGCCGCTCTCCAGAGGCAGGCACTCGCCCCTTGCCGGTAGCAATTCCACCTTCATCAGCTCCGGCAGTTTCGGCCGCGCAAGCGACAGCATCTTCTCATCGGGATCGATCGCGATCAGACGCTCCACTTGCTCGGCATTATAGTAAGGCAGGTTCAAACCGGACCCGAAACCGATCTCGGCAACGAGCCCCTTGGCCTTTGGCACGACGTGCTGTCTCATTTTCGCGAAAGCGCCCAGCGAACAGCCCGCATGAACGACGTAAGGCGCAACCACGCGCTCGTAGGTTCCTCCGCAGGAAAAACACATCTCTATCCCTCCAGTCCCGATCCGCTTAAACTCACTCAAGCTTTCATGGGATGGAGATAGCGCTTTGCTGTCCCCCAAGCGTCCCCTCGTGCAATGTTTCGGGTTCTAATGCTGGCTGTGACTCTCGAGATAAAGGCCCTTGGATTTCCGCTGTTTTTCCTAGGTGGGCAAAAAACCGACCTTGCTCTGCGGAAAGGTATCGCCCTGCTGGTCTATATGGCCGAAGCACGCGCGCCGATCGGCAGGGACGTACTGGCCACGCTTCTGTGGCCGGACGCAGATCAAGAGGACTCGCGGGCACGGCTGCGCCGGACCCTTTACAAAGTCCGCACGGCATTCGGCGCGGACATCATCGAAGCGGACCGGGACAAGCTTCAGTTTTCCCGACACCTTGAAGTCACATGCGACGCCTATGACTTTGAAGCCGCCTGTAACCGCGGAGAGTTCGGCGTCGCCGCCCGGTCTTATCCGTCAGACTTTCTCTCCGGCTTCGCGTTGGATGACTGCCAGGAGTTCGAGGATTGGGTCTTTTATCGGCGCGAGGCGCTACGCAGCCGCTTGATCAATGCCTTGGAGCGGCTGGTGGAGGAAAGCCTCGACGAGGGCAAAAGCCGTGACGCCATCACGGCGGCCACCCGTCTTCTCAGCCTCGATCCCCTGAGCGAATCCGCGCAGCGTCATCTCATCCGAGCGCATCTCCATGCCGGTGACCGCGCAGCAGCGGAGCGGCAATATACCATTTGTGTAAAGCTTTTACGGGATGAACTTGATGTCGAACCTGCGGCGGAAACAACCCTGCTTCTGACCGATCCGTCCCTTCGTCCTTCCCGGTCTCAGCCTGCGGCGCCCCGGTCGCGGACCCGTTACGCCGCAAGCGGCAGCCTGCATATCGCCTACCAGGTGATCGGCGAGGGTTCTCTCGATATCGTCCTGGTGCCGGGATTTGTCTCCCATGTGGAGCGGGCGTGGGAAGATGCCCGCTGCCGCAGATTTCTGACTGCGCTCTCCGGGATAGGACGTCTCATTCTCTTCGACCGCCGCGGTGTCGGCCTCTCGGACCGGGTCGGTGCGATCCCCAGTGTCGAAGCCACGGCGCAGGATATTCTCTCGGTCATGGACGCCGCCGGCAGCAAACGTGCCCTTCTGTTCGGCGCATCGGAGGGCGGACCGGGATGCATCCAGTTTGCCGCCGACAGGCCGGACCGCCTGGCCGGGCTCATCCTCTATGGGTCACTGGCCAAAGGAAGCCGCGCGAAAGGCTATCCCTTTGCCATGAGCCTGCGGCAATATGACATCTGGCTTGAGCGCCTCATCCGGGAATGGGGCGGGCCGGCGGAAATCGCGTTCTTCGCGCCAAGCTTCGTTGGCGACCGCCAGGCGGAAAACTGGTGGGCCAGTCTGCTGCGCAGCGCCTCCAGCCCCGGCGCCATCAAAGGCGTGCTCGAGGCTCTCCGCGATATCGACGTCCGTTCCCTGTTGCCCGATATCTCGACGCCGACCCTGGTCCTCCACCGCTGCGGCGACCGTGCCGTCCGGCCGGAGGCGGGCCGCTATCTTGCACAGACGATACCCGCTGCGCGCTTCGTGGAGCTCGATGGCGACGATCATTGGTTCTGGGCCGGGGACCAAGCGCGTTTGCTTCGAGAAATCAAAGCCTTTGCGAAGACTCTTAATCCAACTGGCGGCACGACAGTATTAACCCGGAAAAGACATAAAGCATGACGGAACCAAGGCCGAAACTGATCTCCTTCGCGATCTCGCATTACTGCGAGAAAGCGCGCTGGGCGTTGGACTGGTATGGCATTGACTACAGGGAAGAGTTCTGGCCGATCGGCCTGCACGTGGAGATGGCCCGTAAGCTCGGTGCCCCGGACTCCAGCGTCCCCATCCTGCAGTTCGCTGATGAGGTGATTCAGGGCAGCCAGGAAATTCTCGATTGGGCCTACCGCAACAGGACCGTGCCGAAAAAGAGTCTTGAGGACAGGCAACACAACAGACAAGTTCGCGAAATCGAAGACCGCGCTGATGCATTCATCGGGGTCCAGGTAAGGCGCCTGCTCTACGCCGAGACACTCACACAGCATCCGGACATCATCCTGGAACTGCTCTACGGCAATCTGGATAAGAGAGTCCGCGCCGTCGGCCACAAACTCTGGCCCAGAATCCAGACCGCGATGATTGATACACTCGACGCCGCCCCCGAAGCCGCTGAGGACGCGCGCGCGAAACTCGACAAGGAATTGGATTGGCTCGATGAGAAGCTGGCAGAAGGTAGGCGTTATCTCGTCGGCGATCACCTGACGCGCGCGGATCTGGCCGTCGCCAGTCTGCTGGGCGCTCTCTCCTCGCTCTCACGCGAGCGTATGTTCAAAAACGTCGATGTTCCGCCCGAAATCGAGGCCGAGTTTGCACGCCTGGGGAAACGCCCCTGCATGCAATGGGTTGAGCAGATCTACCGGGACTTCAGGTAAGCCTTAAGAGTCGCCGGTGCCACGCGCATAGATCCGGCGACCGGCGGCGTAGGTCGCCTCGATCGCCCGGTCGTCGGCCAAAATCATCTGAATGAATAGCGTTTCGGTCAGGTCCTTGGCGTGCTCCATACGCTGGGTGATCATCGGCGTGGATTTCAGGTCGATCACAACCATGTCCGCCTCGTAACCCGGAGCGAGATTGCCGATCTTGTCATCCAGGTATAGCGACTTTGCGCCACCGAGGGTCGCCAGATAAAACGCCTGGATCGGATGCAGGCTGAAGGACTGAAGCTGCGCAATCTCGTAAGCGGCCCGCAAGGTCGCGAAGATGGAGAGACTGGTCCCACCCCCGATATCGGTCGCCAACCCAACCCGCAGGGGACCCACGCGCTGCTGCGAATCCGCAAGATCGAAGAGGCCGCTGCCGATAAAGAGATTCGACGTAGGACAGTGCGCCACTGCGCTCCCGGTCTCGGCGATCACCGCTTTCTCGCGATCCGACAGATAGATCCCATGGCCCAGAACACAGCGCGGTCCGAGCAAGCCGTATTTCTCGTAAACCCCAAGGTAATCGCTGCAGTCCGGAAAGAGCTCAGCAACCCAGGCCAGCTCCTGACGGTTTTCAGAGACGTGAGTCTGCATATAGACGCCTTTGCTCTCCTGCCACAGCGCTCCCGCGGCCTCCAGTTGGGCATCCGTGCTGGTCGGAGCAAAGCGGGGGGTGAGGCCATAGAGCGCCCTGTCCTTGCCGTGCCAGCGTTCGATCAGGGCCTTTGAGTCGTCGTAGGCCGCCTGCGCCGTGTCGGTTAGAAAGTCGGGAGCGTTGCGGTCCATCATCACCTTGCCCGCGATCACCCGCAGGTCATAGGGCGCCGCAGCCTCGAAAAAAGCATCCACCGACTCAGGATGCAGCGTGCAGTAAACCGCCGAGGTGGTGATGCCGTTACGCAGGCTCTCTTGGAGAAAAAGCCCGGCGACCTTGCCGGCATAATCCCGGTCGTGAAATTTTCCCTCCGCCGGAAAGGTATATTCGTTCAGCCATTCGATCAGCTGCGCGCCGTAGGAGGCGATCACCTCCATCTGCGGGTAGTGAACGTGCGTGTCCACAAAGCCCGCCATGATCAGCCGGCCAGGATAATAATGTACCTCGACGTCCGGGCCCAGGTCAGCCAGGAGATCACTCGCCTGCCCGACCTTCAGAATGACGCCATCCTCGACAACGACGGCACCATCGGACCAGAAGCGATGGGCATTCTCTGTCCCAAGCTGGAAAGGATCGGCGGTGAACTGCAGCACCTGCCCCCTGATCGCCAGTCTATCGCTCTCGCCCATCGCCTTCTCCAAACGGGATGCGCACCCGAATTGATTCCCTGTTCTTCGCAATACAGTGCGCTGATCTGCGGTTCAAGCAATCACGGGCTTGAAAGACCTTCAGCGACATCCAAATCGATCCGCCGCGCGATGCCGATCGCCTCCAGAAAGGCATCAGAGTGTGAAACGACCAGCAAGGCCCCGCTGTAGTCTCGAAGAGCCCCCTCGAGAGCTGCGAGCGATTCGAAGTCTAAATGATTGTCGGGTTCATCCAGCAACAGCAATGATGGCGCAGTTCGCCCCCCGAAGATACAGGCCAGGGCGACTTTGAGGCGCTCACCCCCGCTCAGATCCGCCACGGGCAGCAAAGCGCGGTCGCCGCGCAGGCGCAGCTGGGCCAGACGTGTCCTGGCCATGGAGTCCGACAGCTCCGTTTCACGCACCTGCAGATTCTCGAACGCGGATTGCTCCCGATCCAGAAGGCTCAAATGCTGGTCGAGCCTTGCCGTGCGTGCGGCCCGGCGCGACACATGCCCCGACAGCGGATCGATCGATCCCTCGACCAGGCGCATGACCGTCGATTTACCAGCAGCGTTCGCCCCGCTCAGCGCGACCCGCTCGCCCGCCGTGATCTGAAAGGACAGACCTCCCCTTAAGACTGGCCCGCCATAGGGCATGACCACATCCTGCAAGGCCACAAGCACGCCCTGCGCAGGCGCCGAAGACGGCACGAATAGGCTTAAGGGATCCGAGCGTTCGACTGCGGCACGCGCCTCTTCCGCAGCAGCCTCGGCACTGTCCCTGCGCTGTGTTTCGATCCGCGTTAAGCGGGAACTCGAGGCCTCGGCGCGGGCCTTCGCGGCATCCAGCAGCATTTTGCTCTGGCTTCCCGTGCCACGTTGCTTCCGGCCGTAAGCGTCGCGTTGCGCCTGCCGCTCTTTGCGGGCCTGCGCCTCGCGCCGCTCGCGCGCTTGAGAAGCCTCAGCGGACGCAAGCGTTCGATGCGCTGCCTCAAGTTCTGTTTCTTTTTGAAGGTGATAGAAGCTGTAGTTCCCGCCGTACTTCTGCAAACCAAGACCGGTCAGCTCAAGGATCTGATCAACCACGCCCAGAAGTTCGCGGTCGTGGGTCACGATCAGCGCGCCCTTCTCCCACCGCTCAAGACGTTCTGCCAGCCAGCGGCGTCCATTGCGGTCCAGATGGTTGGTCGGTTCGTCGAGAATGAGAAATTCCGGCATCTGAAGCTCGAGACGCAGCAGCGCCAGCCTTGTGCGTTCACCACCGCTGAGCCGTTCAACAGGATCGAACAGATCTGCAGATATTTCAAAGGCCTGAAGCGCCGCGTGAAGGTCTTCTTTCAGAGTCCAGCCTTCACCCAGGACCTCGAAATCGGCGGATTCCACTCCGCCTGCCTCGATGCGCGCCAGGGCTTCCAGGCGCTCTGTCACATCCAGCGCATCGGCAAGACTGCCCTGCATCCGGTCCGCTGCGTCCTGGGGCATGAAGCCTATCTTCGCGCGACTCGTCACCCGTCCGTGGCATGGTTTCTTCGCTCCAGCCAGGATCTGCGCCAGGACCGACTTACCGACGCCATTGCGGCCAACCAGGCCGGTTCGTTCCGCGCCGAGGGCAACATCCAGGTCCTCGAATAGAAACCTGCCGTCGTCGAATTGAAAGGAAAGAGACTCTGCGGCAATCGCCGCGGGAAAGCGGGCCATGAACGGGCTCCCATCACACTCCACATCTCTCCGCAGAATTCATGCGGAGGGCGAAAAATCAGATGGAAAACGTCTGCTTCATGTTCCCGGTCACTTTGTGTTCAGCCTGACCTTACTTGGTCAAGCTCTTGATATGGCGAATATATGCCCGTTGAACCAAATCTTCAAGAACAGCTTATCGTAGACTGCTCTTACCGTAATGACGCTCGATGCGCGACTGGATCAACTCGAAGACCATGGAGATCAGCCAATAGACCACAGCGGCGGTGATCAGCATTTCCAGGTGTTTGAATTCCGAGCGTCCCTGGGTGCGCGCCAGGAACATCAGTTCCCAGACCCCCATCACTGAGACGAGCGAGGAATCCTTCAGCATGGCGATGAACTGATTGCCGGTCGGCGGAACCACGATCCTGATGGCTTGAGGCAGGATGATCTTGCGCATGATGATGCCATCGCGCAGTCCGAGCGCCCGGCCCGCTTCGCGCTGACCGGCGGGAATGGCCTCGATGCCGGCGCGGAAGATTTCGGCCATATAAGCGCCATAGCAAAGCGAAAGCGCCGCAATACCCGCCGGAACCGCATCGACGATAAAGCCCAGCTGCGGCAAACCAAGGTAGATCAGATAAACCTGGAGCAGCAGGGGCGTGCCGCGGAAAAACGAAATGTAAAAGGTGGAGATCCCGTAGCCGATGCCGCTCTTCGACAGCTTAGCCAGCGCCCCGACCAGGGCGATCACAAAGGAGATCGCGATTGCCGCCATTGAGATGTAGATGGTGGTAAAGGCGCCCTGCGTAATCAGAAAGGGTAGACGAGACCAGATAAAATCGTAGCTGAGGCCGAAGGAGTCGAAGAAGGCCAGCGCGAGAAACAGCAGCTCGCACCAGACGATCCCGACCTGCCATCTGAACGGCAGATGCCGCAGGCCCTCCAGATTGGCGACGATGACCAGCGAAAGCACCAGCGCCGCGGCAATGCGGATGTGCCAGCCTGCTTCGGCCGCCGGCGCGATCAACTCGCCGAAAAAGCCGCCGCCGATGTTCGCCGTCACCAGGACGAAGAAGGAGACGATAAAAATGAGTGCGGGGCGCTGGAACCTGGAGAGATCCAGGTTCGCCGGCGCCCCGGGTTCTTGTGAAGACACGCGATACGCCGGTCAGTTGGCGGAGGTGAAATCGGTGCCGTACCACCTGATCGACAAAGCCCGAAGAGTGCCGTCGTCATGCATTGCCTTCACGATCTCGGCTACCTTTGCCGAGAACTCGGGATCACCCTTGTCGACCGCAACGGCCAGCGGCTCGTAGAAGGCAGGCTCCCCAATGACTTTCACGGGATAGCCGTTCTTAATCGCTTCATCGATGGTCGGACGTGCGCTCAAGAGCCCGTCGAGCCGGGCGCCGTCGCCCAGGCGCAGATCGTCGAGCACATTGATATCGGTCTCATAAGTGCGGATCTCGCCTGCGGTCACATCATAGGTGAATTCCGGCGTACCCTCGGCATCGATCACGAGGTTTTTGTTGAGGTAGGCTTCATAGGTGCAGCCGCCGCAAACACCCAGCTTCTTGCCGTTCAGATCCGCCGCCGAGGTTGCAGCTGAATCCTTGTGCACGGCGAAGGCCGCCGGCGTGTAGTAGTAGACCGCCGGGAAGTCGAGCACCTTGGCCCGCGCCGTGGTCGGCGTCATGGAGCCAACGGAGATATCCCAACGGCCGCCCCAGTTTCCGGCAGTGATGATTTCCCAGGCCGGGGTGACGATCTTGAGCTCCGCGCCCATGCGATTGGCGATTTCCCTCGCGACGCCGACATCAAAGCCGTCCATCTCGTTCCGGTCGTTCAGAAAAGACTGCGGCGGATACTCAGGGTCCGAGGACAGTGTCAGCGTCTTGGTGCTCATCACCCGGTCCAGAGTCTCGCCCGCAAAGGCCGCCGGAGATGAGGGAAGTGTCATCGCGGCGGCCAGCAGAACTGCGGCACCCGTTTGCATTAAATGTTTCATCTTGTTTTTTTCCCTGTTGTTGACGCGGCTATTCATTTGCCGCTGGTAACCAAGCGCTGCGCTTGGCCGGTCAAATCCCGTCAGGTCCGGTCCGGCGAGCTTTCCGCCTCCGCCGTTACGGTGCGCAGCGCACTCTCGAAATCCTCGTGGTTATGGTAGCAGCCACAAAAAACGCGTCTCCCACTATAGCCCATTCGTCCGTGAAGGAGACGCCAATTATCAAAAACCAAAGCCATGCCGGGGCGCAAGGGAATGGTGAGCCAATTTGCACGCTCGATAATCCGTGCATGAAAGTCGCGGTAAGCTGCGTAGAAAGCCGTCATGCGGTCGGGCGGAAGGCTAAAGGGTGCCCGGTCGTAATTGTTGAAGCTGATCTGCCGGAGAGATCCGTCGGCCTGTGTCAGGACCGTGGGCCGCTCGGCGCGCAGATGAACGCCAGGTTCGATATAGCGGCCCGGCACGACAACGCTGCTCAAGGTCTCGAAATGATCCGGAGCCTCCCGGCGCGTCTCCTCGGCCAGGGCAAACCCGTCCACCAGAATGGACTCGCCTCCGCTGCCGTCGAATTCCCGGCAGACGAAGGATTGCAGCCCGGGCGCATCGTGACTGTAGGTTCCGTCGGTGTGCGGCTCCAGGTATTGCGTGCTATAGGCCGTATCGTCATGGTCCTGGACCTCCGCCGAAAGGGTCCAGAGGCCGCCGAATATGGTTGTGCGGACATAGCCGATGCGGGTCAGGAAGCGCTCAATTGCCGCGTCGTCGGTGGGCACGCCCTCAACAACCGCAAAACCCAGGGCATGAACGCGTTCCAGGCACGCCTGCAGGCCGGTTTTGCTGCCAAGAACATCGTCGTGCGCGAGAGGCGACGGCAGTTCGAGAGGATCGCACCTTGACCAGAGGCGACGTGGAACCTGGGGCGCGAGATCCGCTTCCGAAGGCGCCAGGCCCGCCATGGCCGCCAGGAAATCCGCCGAGTAGCGGCTGGGCGTGCCGCTGCTTTGCCACGCGATTTCAAGGGCGGCGCCTTCGTCCAAAAGCCTGCTCTCAAGCCCACGGATGTCATTTGAGATCGTGAAGGTGTCGACCCGCCGTTGGAGCGTGTCCGGGTCGAGGCTGGCCTCGTCCTGCCCGTGATCGCGCAGCCAAAACCAGGGAAACAGAGTTTCCTGCCCGTCGCCCCACTGCAGTGACAGCCCCTCGTCCCTTGGCTCAAGTTTGGCCAAACGCGGCTCGGAGTGTTGCAAGAAACAGGCCCTCCACGAAGAACGGTGTGACAAATGAAAAGCCGGCATCACAAGCTTCAAGCCGCGCTTTCCACTTCATACTACGCCACTTATCGGCTATTTATGCAATTGTATAATTTCAGCCTCAAGCTTCCGTGACAAGTCTGCTGCCCAAGTTTAATCTGAACGACGGCGATTGGATTGTGAGGCCTGTGTGACAAGAAAAAACGAGGTTTCATTGGCGATCGAGCCCATGAAGGATCCCCATGCCAAGACGTAGTTTCCAACATGCGCCCGAGGGCGTCCGGCGGCAGGATCTCATCAACGCCACCCTGGACTGCATCGCGGAGCAGAGCCTGCAGGGCGCAACCGTGCGCCAGATCGCATTGCGCGCAGGCGTGACCGCCGGCTTGATCCGCTATTATTTCCCGGGGAAAGACGAACTGGTGCATGCCGCCTACCGCGAGACCATGAACCGTATGACCGGGCAGGCCAAGGCCCTCGCCGACGACCACGCCCACAGGGAAAAGGCGACCCCGCGTCAGCACCTGGAGTTCTTCGTCAAGACCAGTCTCAGCCCGCCGGTCGTCGATGCGCGCACCCTCTCGCTGTGGGCCAGTTTCGTCAGTCTGATCCACGTGGATCCCGAGATGGCCGAGATCCACAAAGAGAGTTATCTGGCCTTCCGCAACGAAGTGGAGCGGTTGATTGCCGCCGTCTTTGCCGACGAAGGCCGACCCGCCCCCAAAGCCGAACTCGCGAGATCCGCGATCGCCATCAACGCCATCATTGATGGACTTTGGCTTGAGGGCTGCCTGGCTGGAGACATCTTCGGCGAGAACGATCTCGTCGCCATCGGTATCAAGGCCGTCAATGCCGTGCTGAAACCACGGGAGGACAACCAGCCGTGACGGTAAAGCCACCCTATGACCTGCTTTTCGAGCCGGTGCGGATCGGACCTGTTACGGCCCCGAACCGCTTCTATCAGGTGCCGCACTGCAACGGCTTTGGCCATCTGCGCCCCCGGGGCCTTGCCGCCATGCGCGGCATGAAGGCGGAAGGCGGCTGGGGTGTTGTCTGCACAGAGGAAGTCGAGATCCATCCCACCTCCGAAATCTCCCCTGCAATCGAGGGCCGGATCTGGGACGACCGGGATATCCCCGCCCATCGCCTGGTCACCGATGCCATTCACGCGCACGGCGCGCTTGCCGGGATCGAACTGGTGCACAACGGACTCCACGCCCCGAACCGGATCAGCCGCCTGCCCCCGATGGCGCCCAGCGCGGCACCCGTGGACAGTTCCGACCCCCTGCAGGCCAGGGCCATGGATCTGACCGACATCCGGAACTTCCGCCGCTGGCACCGCGAGGCCGCGCTGCGTGCCAAAGCGGCGGGCTACGACATCGTCTATGCCTATGCGGCGCACGGCATGTCGACACTGATGCATTTCATGCAGCTGCGTCATAACCAGCGCAGCGACGAATACGGCGGATCGCTGGAAAACCGCGTGCGCCTGACCCGCGAGGTCATTTCGGAGATCAAGGAGGCGGTCGGCGACAGCTGCGCCGTAGCCTTTCGCTTCGCCGTCGACGAACTGCTGGGCGAGGACGGTTTATCGGTTGAGGGCGAGGCCCGGGACATTGTGGGTCTGCTTGCCGAACTGCCCGACCTCTGGGACGTGAACGTCAGCGGCTGGGCCAACGATTCCGCGACGGCCCGCTTCGAACCCGTCGAAGGCTATCAGGAGAGTTACACCGCCTTCGTCAAATCCGTGACCAGCAAACCGGTGGTCGGGGTCGGCCGTTTCACCTCGCCCGACGCCATGGTTTCGCAAATCCGGCGCGGCGTTCTGGACCTGATCGGGGCCGCCCGCCCCTCGATTGCCGATCCCTTCCTGCCCGCGAAGATCCGCGACGATCGCATTGAGGCGATCCGCGAGTGCATCGGCTGCAACATCTGCGTCAGCGGCGATTATCTCAACGTGCCGATCCGCTGCACCCAGAACCCGACCATGGGCGAGGAATGGCGCCGAGGCTGGCACCCTGAAAAGATCGCGCCAAAGACCTCGGACGACGTGGTCCTGGTGGTCGGCGGCGGTCCCTCCGGACTAGAGTGCGCTCTGCAACTAGGCCAACGCGGCTACCGGGTCACCCTGGCCGAGGGCTCTTCCGACCTGGGCGGCCGTTGCCTGCTGGAGAGCCAATTGCCCGGCCTGACCAGCACTGTGCGGGTCAAGGACTACCGGGAAGGCCTGTTGAAGACTATGGCCGGCGTCGAGATCTATCTGGAAAGCCCGCTCGATACCGATGCCATTCTGGAATTCGGTTTTCCCCACGTCTTCCTGGCCACCGGCGCCACCTGGCGGCGCGACGGCACCGGGCGGGAGAACCACCGCCCGCTCACGGGTCTTGAGCGGCTTCCGGTCTTCACGCCAGACGACATCATGACAGGAAACCTGCCAACTGGTGGCCGGGTCGCGGTCTTCGACGACGATCACTATTATCTTGGCGGGGTCATCGCCGAAAAACTGGCGGAAGCCGGTTGCGACGTAACGCTGGTGACCCCTGCCCTGACGATATCGGCCTGGACCGACTTTACGCTGGAGCAGGATAAGATCATCACCGGGTTGCTTGAGAAGAACGTCGAACTCGCCGTGAGACGGAACATCGCGGAAGTTCTGTCCGGCGGCCTCCGGCTGGCGTGCACCCACACAGGCCGCAAGGAAGACCTTGAGGCAGATGCCCTGGTACTGGTGACAGCCCGCGACGCCAATGACGGCCTGTATCAATCCCTAAGCGGCGAGCCAGGCCGGCTCTCCGCCGCCGGCATCCAAAGCCTCCAGCGCATCGGCGACTGCCTCGCTCCTGGCACGATCGCCAACGCCGTCTACCTCGGGCATTTGGCGGCACAGAACTTTCAGGGGGAAGACTGGGATGCCGCCCTCTTCAGGCGGGAAATGACCGCCCTCGCATAAGCCCATGATCTGACGTATAAGCATGGTTCGTTCTCTGACGATTATGCGGCCCAGGGCGCTGTTGTTTTTCGCTACAACATCGAGAAACGATACGAACCTGCTCACCCATGTCGTTAGAGTTGGATTGAGGGGATCAATCTGTCGCTATGACAAACTGGGATGATTATCGTTACTTTCTGGCCGTAGCCGAGGAAGGCAGCGTATCAGCTGCCGCGCGCAGGCTCGAAACCACACAGCCCACCGTTGGCCGCCGGATTGCCGAGCTTGAGAAACGTCTCAACGCCAAACTCTTTCAGCGCAGTCACAATGGCTATCTCCTGACTGAACTGGGCGAGTTGGTGCGCGACCGGGTCAAAGTGATCAACGGCGAATCCCAATGGATAGAGCATAAGGTCAGCTACATCGATAAGTCGCCGATTGGGCGGGTCGTGCTCTCTACCACCGAAGACATCGGATACTTCTGGCTCTCCAACCTGCTCGGCAACTTCCATGCGGAACATCCCGAAATCGACCTGGATCTGATCATCGGCTACCACGCGGTCGACATCATCAACGGAGAGGCCGATATCGCGCTGCGGGTCGGCGATCCGCGCTCGCAGGATCTCGTCGGGCGTTGTCTCGGCCAGGTCCGCTTCGGGCTTTACGCCTCGCCCGAATATCTGGCGCGCAACCCGGAACCCAAGTGCGTCGAAGATCTGTCCCAGCACAACATCATCGAATCCGTACGCCAGATGAATAACTTCCCGCAGACCGCCTGGTTGCGGGAGAACAGCGATGGCGCCCGGGTTTCCTTCACCTGCGACAACATCATGGTCGAGCTCTCGGCGGTCGAGGCTGGATTGGGCATCGTCGCCCTGCCCGTCTACATGATTTCCAACACGGCGAACGTGCAGCAGATCCTGAAGGAGGATTTCGATCTGGCGCTCGATCTCTGGCTCCTGACCCACCGCGACCTGATCAAGATCCCGCGCATCCGGGCCGTCATCGATTTCCTCACCGAGCACGTTCACGACCGCCTGATCCCCGAGCGGGCGTGATGCCGCAGATTTGGTGGAAGAGATATGCGACCCTGCCGGGTTTCAGGACGAAGCGGAACTACGGACGGCCGCCGCAAGCGGCAACACACATACCCTAGCGGAAGACCAAACAAGATATTGATTCTATTTACTTATTAGCGATGTTTTATCAATTCGAAACTTCTAGAAACCCAGTCTCCAAGAAATAGCGGCACAACAACTCAATAGATTTTTTCTTGACCCTTTTCCCCAAATGAGAGAGAAGGCGTCCGAGGTTTACATTCATGACGACAGTTACTACCCCCTTCGCGCCCAAGCACACCCGGTCCCAAGCCGCGGTGTCAGAAGGCTTTCATTCAGACGTGTGCCCCGGGTACGCGGCTGGAAGCCTGTGCGCGTCGAGATTGATGTAACCTCACTTCTCTCGCACAGCTATTCGAAGCCGCTTCCATCCTGAAGCGGCTTTTTTTGTATTTGGAGTTTGTCATGCAGTTGCGCATCGAACATATCGACGACGTCCTTCCCCATCTCCCGAGTGACGTCGGGATCGTCGTCTCGGACCGACCGGAAGTCCGGATCATCGATTACGTCTTCACCACCGATGCAACCTTCGCCACAGCTGTGGCACGGGAATGCCGGGGCCTGAAGTTCGCACCTGATGGCCGGATCCTCGCGCGGCCGCTGCACAAGTTCTTCAACATCGGCGAGAAGCAGTCTGCCGGGGAAATCGACTGGTCGCAGCCGCATGTGATCCTGGACAAGCTGGATGGCTCCATGATTCATCCCTGCTTCCTGGGCGAGCGCCTGACATTCATGACCCGGATGGGCGAAAGCCGGCAGGCCAAGGCTGCCCTGGCACAGGCCGACGAGGCGGTGCTGCGGCTCAGTCGCGACCTGCTCACCGAGGGGATGACGCCGGTCTTCGAATTCACCTCGCCTGATCACCGGGTTGTTCTTGCCTATCCGGAGACCAGCCTCACTCTGATTGCGGTCCGCGAGACGGTCAGTGGGACTTATCTAAGTCATGCCGAGCTTGTAAGGCTGGCAGAGCGTTACGGCGTTCCCCTGGTTGCCCAGTTCGGCAGGGTCGACGACGCCATGTCCTTCATCGCGAAGGGCCGCAGCCTGATCGATGTCGAGGGTTATGTCATCGCCTTTGAGGATGGCCACAGGGTCAAGCTCAAGGCTGATGCTTACGTCCTGCGGCACAGGGCGCTTGCGGGTGTTTCCAAGGAGCGCAATCTGCTGGAATGGATCGTCAAGGACGCCATCGACGATGTACTCCCCTTGCTTTCGGATGACATCGCGCAGCAGGTCGCCGACTATCGGGATCAGGTCTTTCACGCCGTGGACCAGCATGTCATGGCGCTCGCGGATTTCGCCGAGCTGCACAGCGCACTCTCGCGAAAGGAGGTCGCAATCGCTGCCCGCGAAAAGCTTGACCAGCGGCTGCACGGCGCCCTCTTCGCAATGCTGGACGGCAAGGACGCGCGAGAAGCCGTCAAGCGTCTGCTGGCCTGGGCGAGTCGTTCCGACCCGCGCATGGACTCTGTGCGGGGCCTTTTCAGCATGAGGTGGGACGGCGCGGATGTCGTTGTCGACCCGGAGTGAATATCCCGGGACATGGGGAGAGGCCGGTCTTTGACCTCTCCCCTGCACCCTGGCCTCTTCAGGAAAGGTACGTTTGGAATGAGATTATCAACGAAACGCCTGGAACTCCGTCCATACGCAGCAGAGGACTTGTCACATCTGCAGCGGTATGTGACGCGCCCGGCATTCTACCGCTACCTCGTCATTGAGGAGCAGACCCCCGAAACTGTTGTCCGGTTTCTGGAAAGAGAGCTCGAGGAACAACAGCAGGAAAACCGTGGCCGCCACGTCTTTGCCATCGAGCCCAAGGAGCTTGGCTTCATTGTGGGTGCCGCGCGTATTGAAGTCCGAAACTCTGACCATCAGCAGGGCGATATCGGCTATGCGCTCGATTCCGATTATCAAGGTCGCGGTTACATGACCGAGGCCGTACGGCGCCTGATCAGGTTCGGGTTTGAAGAGCTGAAGCTTCATCGGATTTGGGCAACCTGCGATATCGACAATGACCCTTCACGGCGCCTCATGGAACGTGTCGGCATGGAACGCGAAGGTCTCCTGCGTGACGACAAATTGCTGCGCGGAGAGTGGCGCAGCTCATATCTTTACTCGATCCTTGCGTCGGAACAGGAGCTGTGACGAAGTCGCTTCTGCTGCCGGCTGCCGACGTGATTGCCAAAAGCTGAAATCAGGCCTTACGCCATGACCTCTTATCTCGAACATAAAAATCAGCATCTGAGCCGCTCAACCGGGGATATAGCACCGCCGCTGCGGACCTTGGTTATTTATTATTCGAGGACCGGAACGACGGCGAAGCTGGCTGAAGCTCTGGTGGAGGCGTTAGAAGCCGAACTGGCCGAAATCCGTTGCGATCTCTACCGGCCCGGCATTTTCCGCTATCTCCGGGCCGGCTACGACAGCGTCAGAATTAAGCTGCCGCCCATCAGATTTCCGCCGATGGTGCCGCGCGACTATGATCTGGTCTTGATCGGCGGGCCGGTCTGGACGAGCTATCCGGCTCTCCCCCTGCGCAGCTTTCTGGCCCACCCGCCCGGACTCCCGCCTCGGATTGGCCTCTTTCTGACCTATGGCGGTCACTCCGATCCGGTGGTAGCCTTCGAGACGATGGCCGCAAGCCTGAGCCAGCCGGTCACGGAACGCCTCGCCGTCAAGGCGCAGCATGTCGTTGACGGCAGCTATGTGAAGGCAGCGCGGGCCTTTGCCGAGGCGCTGACCAGAGAGTATCGAGACGGATTCAAGGTATGAAAATCGAAATCCAGCCGGCCAAAACCGAGGACGGCGAAGAGCTGACCGAGCTTCGGGTGGATGCTATGCGTGAGAGCCTCGAAGCGGTCGGCAGGTTCGAACCCAAACGGGCACGGGAACGCTTCCTCAACAGCTTCGACCCGAAAATCACCTTCCGCGTCCTCTCCGGGTCCAGGCTCATCGGCTTTTACGCGCTTCAGGAACGCGAGAGCTATCTCTGGCTGGATCACTTCTACATTGCCGCCAGTCTGCACGGCCGCGGGTTCGGCAGCCAGGTCATGGAGATCATCAAGAACATCGCCCGGAGCCGCAAGAAGTCGATCCGCCTGGGCGCCCTCAAGGAAAGCAGGGCCAACGCCTTTTACCGCAGACACGGCTTCGTGGAAAAAGAGCGAAAAGAGTGGGATATTTACTACGATTGGTCGGCAAACTGATCGTCATCGCAAAAACGCCCGAATTTGTATCCATAATCCTGACGGAACCACAGGCGCGGAAAATCTCCTCGGTCAGGACGAAGGTATCGGCATTGGCAAGCAAGACTCTACACCTCCATAAATTTTTTATCCCTTTGGGACTTTCGCTCCTTTTGGCGGGATGTGAAGCCGTACTCACGCCCCGGGACGACGGTCTCAGGGGCGTCCGGGTTTTCTTTGCAACGGATCGCTCGATGAACGCCGAGGCTGCGCCGAATCAGCGCTTCGGCGCCGATAGATCCAGCATCACGTATGGAACTTCTTTCGTCAGCATCCCCGCCGGGCATGTCGCTGGAGAACTTGAGTCCCCGTCCGTCCTGCGGTTCGAGTTCAGCGAAGATCCCGCAAAGCACGTCGTGTTGGTAAACGCTGTCGCGCAGCCCAAAGACGACTTCTTTTCCGAGCTCTCGGCGCGTGTTCGGGGCAGTACGACGAAACAGGCCTTCATCTTTGTCCACGGCTACAACGTGAGTTTCGAGGACGCGGCCAGGCGCACAGCGCAGATATCCTATGACCTTGGTTTCGACGGCGCGCCGATCTTCTATAGCTGGCCGTCACAGGCCACGGTCAAAGGCTACACCATCGATGAATCGAACATCGAATGGAGCCAGACCAATCTGAAGCGCTTTTTCGCTGACGTTCTGGCGCGCTCCGACGCGCAAGAGGTCCATCTGGTCGCCCACAGCATGGGCAGCCGCGCTGTGACTCGCGCGGTTGCATCCCTGATCATTGAGAACCCCGATGCGCGCGACCGTCTCGGAGAACTCATCCTGACGGCACCGGATATCGACGCGGACATCTTCAAGCGCGACATTGCCCCGGTTCTCGCCGCCGCCCGGCAGTCGACCACGCTCTATTCTTCCTCCGGCGACATTGCCCTGGCCGCCTCCAGGGAAGTCAACGGTTACGCCCGCGCCGGCGACTCCGGCGATGGCCTCGTCGTTGTTCCAGGCATCGAAACGGTAGATGCAACCTCCGTCGACACGGGACTGTACGGCCATTCCTACTTCGCCGAAGCACACTCGGTCCTCTCGGACATTTCCTATCTCATGCGAACTGGCCTGAGCGCGGATCAAAGACCGGGCCTGACATCCGTGGCTTCGCCCAGTGGGAGATACTGGTCGTTCGAGCAACCAATTCCGGAGCAATCCCAGTAATCAGACCGCCAATTCAATAGTCATGAATTCGCTGTAGGGATCGAGGACGTAGTCCCCAAAGGGCGGGCAAGTCTGAAAACCGAAACTGGCATAAAGCCTACGCGCGGCTGCGAAGGACTCCATCGACCCGGTTTCCAGGCTGAGCCGGGCATAGCCCAGACGCCGCGCTTCGGCCATCAGATGCTCCATCAGGGCCCGCGCCACGCCCCGGCCCCGCGCGGCTTCAGCCGTGTGCATGGACTTGACTTCCCCGTGCCGCGCTCCACCGGGCGCTGCGCCCAGATCCTTCAACGCCGCGCAACCCAACAGGCTGTCCCGGTCCCAAGCGGTCCAGAAGGTAATATCCGGCGCGCGTAGCGACTCAAGATCCAGCGCATGGCTGCTCTCCGGCGGCGATTCCCCGGCGGTAAAATCCAGATGTTTTTGCAGAAGTTGGGCGATGGCTTCACCGGCCAGGTCATCTTCTCGGATCGTGAACTGCATAGCTACCTGCTGTGGTCAAGAGACAGAGGAACACTAGCCCTGAAATGGAGTTCAAATCCACACAAGGCCGCCATCTTCAATCTTTCTAATTTCCTCCGGTGCCGGGTTAAAGAGAAAACTGTGTGCAGCAGAAACCTGAAAGCAATACGCTCGTCTCCAGGAAAGCAGCACTCGACATACCAAGTGCTCCCGAAACCTCGAGGACTCCGACGTGAATAAAGACGAATTCCGGAAATGGTCGCGCACCGCCGCGGACTGGGGTGCCAATTATCGTGACACCCTCGGTGAACGCCCGGTGCGCGCGCGAACGGCTCCCGGCGAAGTCGCGGCGCAGATTGCAAAGACACCGCCTGAGGATCCGGAGCCCCTGGAGGCCATTTTCGCCGACTTCGAGCAAAGCATCGTGCCCGGCATAACCCACTGGCAGCATCCCCGCTTCTTTGCCTACTTCCCGGCCAACGCGGCGCAGGTGTCGGTGATCGCCGAATATCTGGTCACCGCCATGGGGGCGCAGTGCATGCTGTGGCAGACCTCTCCGGCGGCGACCGAGCTCGAGACCGTGGTTCTGAACTGGCTGCGCCAGGCGCTCGGATTGCCAGAGGGATTCAGCGGAGTGATCCAGGATTCGGCGTCCTCGGCAACCCTCGCTGCCGTCCTGACCATGCGCGAGCGGGCATTGGATTGGGACGGCAATAGTAAGGGGCTCGCCGGAAAACCTGCCGTCCGGGTCTATACCTCAAATGAGGTACATAGCTCCGTGGATCGCGCCATCTGGATTTCGGGAATCGGCGAGGAAAACCTCGTCCGCATCCCGGTCACCGCTCCGCAACGCGCCATGGATACGGCGGCGCTTGAGGCTGCCATCACGCGGGATAGAGACGCCGGGCTGCAGCCGGCCGGCATTGTTGCCTGCGTCGGCGGCACCAGCGTGGGCGGCGCGGACGATGTCGGCGCGGTCTGTGCGGTCGCCCGCAAGCACGGCCTCTACGTCCATGTTGATGCCGCCTGGGCGGGATCGGCGATGATCTGCCCCGAATACCGTCATTTCTGGCAAGGCGTCGAAGAGGCGGATTCCATCGTTTTTAATCCGCACAAATGGCTCGGCGCCAGCTTCGACTGCTCGGCCCACTTCCTGCGAGACCCCGACAGCCTGGTCAAGACGCTCGCCATCCAGCCGGAGTACCTCAAAACCCACGGCAAGGACCATGTGATCAACTATTCCGAATGGTCGATCCCGCTGGGACGACGCTTCCGGGCTCTAAAGTTATGGTTCCTGATCCGTGCTCATGGGTTGGAGGGACTCCGGACCATGATCCGCAATCACGTCCTCTGGTCGGAGCATCTGGCACAGAAGATTGCAGAGACGCCAGACTTCGAACTGGTCACCGCCCCGATGCTGTCCCTCTTCTCCTTCCGCTACGCGCCGCCAGGTGCCGCGGATCTCGACGATCTCAATCAGCGTCTCGTCAATGCCATCAATGACGATGGCCGGATATACCTCACCCAGACACGCGTCGATAATAAGCTGGCGATCCGCTTTCAGGCGGGCCAGTTCGAGACGACGGAGCAGGATGTTCTCTCCGCCTACGATGTCATCCGTGACTGTGCGGTAAAGCTTTAGAACGCCGTCCCTCAGGTGAAGGCGGTACCATCCCAAACCAGTTCGAGCGCGTCCCGCAGCGAGGATGCCAGGATCTGATCGCTGGCATAGAGCGCATGCAGTTCTTCGCCCAGCGTCGTCTGGCCCGGCACGAGCCCGGTAACATTCTGCCAGCGGTTCCAGTTTCCCGGCGCCGATGAGGTGGTCGGGTTTTCCGGCACCTCCGGCTGATACCAGCCCGCTGCGTTCAGGATCGGCGTGACATCCAGACGGGAATCGTTGGTCTCGACCTCCTCGCATTCAGTCGCGTTGCAGGCCCAGGAAATCCAGTCTTCCGCGGCGATGGCCGCGGTGCCCGGCGCCTCTTCATTGAAGACTCGCGCCAGGACCATGAAACCGCCCTCCGCCGCCCGCCGGGAAAAGGACAGAGCATCGCTTGCCGGGTCGATGAGAGCCGCGGTCGGCGCGAGCAGGAGGCTGCGGCCGATCAGATCGAGCTGTGCATCTGCCGCGGGCAAAGCGGACCCCACTGCCGGCAACACCCTAAGCGGAGAGAGAACGGGCAGAGCCGCGCCCGCTTCGGCGACGGCCGCCAGTGCCTGATCGAAGGCGCCGATAAAATCTGACCGCATCGAAAAACTCAGCGGCAGGGTGGCCTGCGCCGGTCCTTCCGGACGGACCTGTTCCCGCACCGCAAAACTCAAAGGCGGGAAGACACCGGGCTGCGGCAGGTTCACCCGGGGTCCGGCAATGCCCAATGCCGCGGCCAGCATGCGTGACCGCTGCTCTTCCTGCTCATACTCCGTGAGCAGATTGATATAGCCTCCGATCTCCGTGATGTTGCGCGGCGGCGGAATACGGGAGGGCGCAATATCACCGGAGATCGCCAGGCGATGGGCAATCACTTCGCGCGAGCGCTGGATCGCCGGAGAGTTAGTGGATTCCAGTATCCCGATAATGGCCTTCACCAGGTCGCTATCGAGCGCGTCATCAGGCTGTTGCTCGTCCATCACGCATCCTCCTCTTCATTCTCTTCATCCTCCGGCTGGGGGTTCACGACCTCGCCCTCGCCAAAGGAAAACTCGATGCTATTGAGCTCAGTCAGGAAGGCCTGGCTGCCGATCTCGATATTGCTCGCGACATCCGCGTCATTGTTTGCCTGTGTGAAGGCTGACGAAAGGATCGCCGCCTGAAGCACATTTCCGGGGTGGAACAGAACGTCTGTCCCACCGGGCAGACCCGCAAGCACGTGACGGGCAAAGCGTCCGGGATCTTCCTGGTCTCCGCCCAGCGCACTGATAGCCGGTGCATTCTTGGCGAGCTCGGCGACAGCCTTTTTGAAAGCGGCCTCCTCCGCGTCTGCGGCAGCCTTCTCCTGTTTGGCTTTCGCCGCGGCATCTGCTTCCGCCTTCTTTTTGGCAGCCGCGTCTGAAGCCTCTTTCTTCTTGTCCTCGGCGGCTTTGGCTGCGCTGGAAGCGGTGGCAAGTTCCACGGCCTTACCGACCAGATCCTTGGTCAGGTCCGTGCTCGCATCGATCGCCTTGTCTCGGCCGGTAGCGGCGGCCTGTGTCTCGGCCTGAAGCTGTTTCTGCAGCTCGGCCAGACCCGTCAGATTGGCTCCGCCTTTTGCCAGCTCCGGCGCCGCCTTCAGGACCTCGGCAAGAGCGGAGGTTCCAGCCGCGGATGGGTTCACATCGCCGCCCGCGATGGTGAGGTTTGTGGCGGGCGGATTGGTCAGAAGACTAGTCGGCGCGCTTGCCGAGAAGACATCTGCGCCGCCTTGCGGGAAGCTTGGTGTCGCGGAGACCGGTGGTGGTGTCGGCGAATCCTGCCAGTTCCAGAAACGGCGATGATCGATCGTCTCGCAGGCATTGCAGCGCCCGAGCACTGCTTCGCCCAGAAGTCCTCTTGTGGGCAGGGAAATCTGGCGATTGGGCGGACGGAACCCTTCCCGGTGAAAACGCAGGATCGCATCCTGAATGTCTCCCGTACTGACCTCCATCTCTTCCGCCAGCCTCGCCGGAATATGGAAGGGCATGATCATCATGTTGCCGTAGAACCCCAGAACCTTGTTGGCCACCGCGGAAAGCAGGGGGATCTCGGAACTCGCGTCCTCCAGGCCGCCTTCCGGTACGCCAAGCGTAAAGCGCTCGAGTAGGATGGCCCGCTCTTCCTCTGTCATGCTGCTCCAGACGGCTTTGGAATAGGAGACCGTGTTGCGGATCACATGCTGGTACATGTCTTCGATCAGGCGCAGATCACGACGGGACAAAATGGAGGCGACATTCGCAACCGGGATCGGCAGCACCGGCGGCAGAGTGGTTTCGTAGTCGACACCGACGATGGTTTCCTGATCGGCAAGCCCCTCGTTGATGATGACGTCCACGTCGGTGAGTTGGGGCGCACCGATCAGATCGTCGAACTCGCCGCCGCTTAAGGAGGTGCTGAGCAGACGGTCAATCGCGCGGGCCGCCGCCGCCAGATCGACCTCATCCTTGTCCTTATCATTCTTAATGAGATCCGAGACGATCTCATCGAGTCTCGGCGCGTCGTCCCCGCCATCGAAACGATAGGCGAAGCTGCCGGTGCGGCGGCGGATCTCGACCCGGGCTATGTCCGAACGGTCGATGGATTGAGGCAGTGCCACGGCTCCGGAATACTCGACGGAACCGGTGGATCGTGCCGTGCGCAAAAAGGCGATCAGCTGTTCCCGGTCCCGGGCCTTGCGCGCCCCGCCCAGGTCGATGTCGATGGGCGTGCCCGAGATACGGACCGGGCCGATACGGTCGCCATCCTTGGTCACGACCGCGACCGAGATATCGTCGTTGGGCATAAAGGCACCATCAACCCGGAAACGCACAACGTCCTGCGCAATAGGCGATGCGCCTTGCGGATCCATTTCCGGATCGGCCGCGAAGTCCTCCAAGAGTCCCAGGGCCCGGCGATAGCGTCTGCGCCCGCGGAATTCCCGGCGCAGAACATCGGCATAGCGCAGGATCATATTGTAGCGGTCCAGCAGGATCCCGCGTGTCGCGTTCTGCGGCAGGGTTGGGAAGTTGAACACGGCACGGGTGAAATGGATCAACTGCAGCGGTACAAAACAGACCAGCTGCACGCCTTCGACCCTGGTATCGATCGTATAGTCCCGCAAGACCTGGAACCACTGCATGGTCAGGGCATGGCAATGGTTCCGGTTGGCGATGAATTTCGTTGTCGCGCTTTGCCGGTCACTGGCATTTGCCAGGCGGACACCCGTTCGGGTGGCGCGCCGCTTCAGGCTCGCGGAACGTTCGATGGCCGAGGAGAAATTCTCATCGGTCTCGGACAAAAAATTGCGGGAGGTGTTCTGGTTGCTGCTCGCCGTTCCGCTGGAAGAGCTCTCGGTATTGCCGAAGTTACCGCTGAAGCCGCCAGTGATGGAGCCGAAGACCTTGCCGATCCGCCCTCCGACTCCCAGGCCGAAACCACCACTCCTGCCCTTGGTCGTAGTGTCGGTTTCCGTGTCGAATTTGCTGTCACCATGGATCATTTCGTCAAAGGCCGTCGAAACCGTGGCGTCCAGCGACGTATCCTTGCTCTCCTCGAATTTTTGCCGCTCTTCCAGCGTCAGGCTTTCCCGATCTCTCACACTTAAGCGTTCGTCCTGCTCGAAGACCGCAACCTGTTGCTCTTCGCCCGGCGCCAGCGGTAGGGAGTAGACGAGTTTTCCAAGCGAGAGCCCCTGGTTGACCATGACCACGCGCATCTTGGTGACATAGCCGAGGCCCAGGGTGGCTGCCTTGGGCACGCGTTCGGGGTCGCGTGTGACATCGTCGAAGAATTCATCGACATCGACAGGCTCCTCGATCGGCAGGCGGTCACGAAAGTTCCAGTCGCCGCCGCCCGCGCCCAGGGCCGCCACGACGTCAGTCGCGGAAAAACCTGCGTTCACGAGCCCGGTTGAGGGAATGGTCGAGGGTACGGTCGTCGTTCCGACCCGCCGGTCGCGGGTGACGAGCTTCGGGCCCAGCAAAGGATCAATCAGCCTGAAAAGCACCGAATAGCGGTAACGCGAGACGGTTCCGCCTTCCGTCGCATACTCGGACGCGCAGTCACCTTCGCCCAGAACGAGCGGCGGCTGGCGTGTCTGAAAATCATCGGGGTTCTCAGCCGCATCGGTTTCATCAACAGGCACGAGGTCTGTCAGTTCAGAAACAACGGACCGCTGCAAAGCGATCAGTGTCCTATCAAGGATCGTCAGTCCGATATCGCCGTCCAGGGCATCGATCCGGGCGACGTCATGATCGATTGTCGCGTTCTGGCCACGCAGACGCAGAACCAAACCGTCCTGCGGTACAGGCGCAGGCGACAGGTCGATCGAAAAAACGCCGCGTGCATCGCTCACCGCCTTGCGGGCAGCCCAGGAGACTTCACCCACCCCTTCGGAGTCACGATACTCGGGACGCAGGACCTCGATCAGGATTTGCTTCGCCGGACTGCCGTCCGGGTTTAAAAGCTCGCCCCGCAGTCTCGGAGGCAAGGTCGGGCGAACACCGGCGAAAAAATCGCCTAGCTCGTTGTTGAACTGTCCGATCCTTCGAAAGACCGCACCTGCCGCAAAGGTTCGCTCAGCGATCAAGCGGTCGATGGCCGGCGGAGAGACCTCGACCCCCTCGCCCCGGCGGAGCGCGCGTAAACGCTCGATCTCGGAGCGGTCGCGCAGGTCTTCCGGGCTGTCCTCCTGATCATCTCGCGAAGGTCGAGTGCTGGTAAAGGTGCCGCTTCGTGGGCCGGTCGGCCGGACAGGTGGGACCGTGACAGAAATCGGAGTATCATCGTCCCTGTTGCTGGTATCAGACATTTTGTCCTCGTCAAAAGTGCGGAGAGTCTGATGCCGTTTCACTCTGCCAGAGAAATGCGATGCCAGAGAAAAGCGGGACTCAGCTCTGCTTCATTGTCTTAGAGGGCAACGCGAGTCCCCGGCGCACTGCATCGGGAACGCGGGCCCACTAACCGAAGTCGTCAACGCCGATCCTGTACTGCTGTCACATTCTGCTTAATGTCTACGCTGCTTCCGCCGAGGTGTGTGTTCGGCCTTTATGCGAAGCAGCGCACCCCGGTCTCAGAGTTCGGTGTTAGAAACCGAATGAGCGTAATTGCGCTGTGAAGACACCGAGTGACCCCGAAAAGCCGGTGATCCCTTTGCGTCAATAATTATTAGTATACTGATGATTTATTTGTATGTGAACTTATAATTATGCAACAGGATGGTGCAGATTTGCATCGAGCGGTCGCGCTTGGATGCAAATGTTCAATGCAGGCCGCAGAGGCGCAGCCGCTATGTGGAGCGATGCCAGCTTAGGCCATTCCAGCATTCGACAGGGTCTCCCCTCGCCGAAGCGCGAACAGCTACAGGTTCCGGGGCGTTACGTCGTTTCGCCGGTTTTGATTCCGGCACCGGACTTGGGCGCGCGGGCGGCGTAGCGTTTCAAGGTCTCTTCGTTCGGCGGGTAAAGTCCGATGATGCTCTCACCCGCTGAAACCTGTTCGAAGACATAGTCCTCGAAGGCTTCCATCTGGGTGAGTTCTTCCGCGATTTCCTCCGCCAGATGAAGCGGCACGACCACGACGCCATCGCCGTCCCCCACCATCAGGTCACCAGGGAAGACAGGCGCCCCGCCGCAGCCGATCGGGACATTCAGATCGATGGCATGATGCCTGGTCAGATTGGTCGGCGCGGAGGGCCGGGCGCAGAAGGACGGGATCTCCAGGCCGGCGATGGTCTCCGCATCGCGCAACCCGCCATCCGTCACCAACCCCGCGCAGCCCCGCACCTCCAGTCGCTTGGTCAGGATCGCCCCGGCGGACGCTGCCGTGGCGTCGCCCCGGCAATCCATCACCAGGACATGGCCGGCCGGTACGGCTTCCACGGCAACCCGTTGCGGATGCTTCGGATCGCGAAAAACCTCGATGCCGTTCAGATCCTCACGCGAGGGAATGTAGCGCAGGGTATAGGCCTGGCCGACCAGATGGATCGGCGTCTTGTTCAAGCGGGACACGCCCTCGACAAAGCACTTCCGCAAGCCGCGTTTATAGAGCAGCGTGCAGAGACTGGCCGTCGAGGCACCGCGGTAAGCAGCCAGCGTCGCGTCGGATAGCATCTTATGGGTCATGGCGGTAACAACGCCCCCTCTTCTTGGGGAAACCGCTCATCGGCTTCCTCTTGGTTTTATCTCAGGACCGGCGCGGGACTCAGTTGATCAGACCCGGCAGTGTCAGCGAAACCGCAGGCACGTAGGTCACCAGCATCAGGGCGGCAAAAATCGCCAGATAGAACGGCCAGATCGTCTTCACGGCTTCCTCAATCGGCACCTTCCCGACCGCACAGCCGACAAAGAGGCAGGACCCCACCGGCGGCGTGCAGAGCCCCAGCCCCAGGTTGATCAGCATCATGATGCCGAACTGTATCGGGTCCATGCCGATGCCCGTCGCGATGGGCAGGAAGATCGGCGTGCAGATCAGGATCAAGGCCGCCATATCCATGATCATCCCAAGCATGAGGAGCATCAGATTGATCATGAGCAGGATGACGATGGGGTTTTCCGAGATCGTGGTCAGCAGGTCACTGAGAAGAGCCGGCACCTGATAGAGCGCCAGCAGGTAAGCAAAGGCGCTGGCGCAGCCGATCAGGATCATGACCATGGACGTCGTGCGCACCGCGTTCGTCACCGCCGTCACGAAGTCCGCCCAACTCAAGGAGCGGTATACGATTGCGGTAATGACAAAAGCGTAGATGGCCCCGAAGGCGCCTGATTCGGTCACGGTAAAGATCCCGGAGAGCACGCCGCCGACGATGATGATGGCAGTGATCAAACCGGGTATGGCGTTGGCCGCGGAATGCAGGACCACCTTCCAGCCGGGAAAAGCCTCGGCGGGATAGTTATGTTTGACTGCGACGATGTAAGCGGCCACCGCAAGGCAGATACACATCAGGATGCCCGGCACCACGCCAGCCAGAAAGAGCTTGGAGATCGCAATGCCGCCGCCCGCCGCCACCGAGTAGATGATCATATTGTGGCTCGGCGGGATGACGATGCCCGCGATCGAGGAGGTCACGGTGACGTTAACCGCATAGTCGCCTTTGTAGCCTTTCTCCTTCATGACCGGAATCAGGATCGAACCCAGTGCGGAAATGTCCGCGATGGCGGAACCGGAAATCCCGCCGAATAGCATGCTGGAGAAGATGTTCACAGACGCCAGTCCGCCACGGATATGCCCGATCAAGGCCGAGGAAAAGCGCACAAGCCGGACCGCGATCCCACCGTGCAGCATCAGCTCACCGGCAAAGATGAAGAAGGGGATCGCCAGCAGCGAAAAGACCGTCATTCCGGAGATGATTCTCTGAAAGGTGATCAGAAGCGGGAAGCCCTCGAAAAAGAAGGCGGAGGCAGCGGCAAGCCCCATGGCAAAGGCGACCGGGATGCCGATCACGACGCTGACACCAAAGACGCCGAGAAGAATTGCGAGGCCCATCTTCAGTCTTTCCCGTCTTTTTTCGGCGCCACACCGGCGGCCAGCTTAACAATTTGATCGATGGCCCGGGCTCCTGAGAATAACAGCATCAGTGCGCCGCAGATGGCGGCAGGCAGCGTTCTGATGCCTTCGGGAATGTCCAGCATGGGCAGCATGGTCGACCAGCCGAACTCGACCAGTTCGATACAGGACAACAGCATCACCAGCCCGAACCCGGCGAGTGCAAGATCGCAGATTGTCCGAACCACCCGGCGCAGTTTGGGCCGTAGTGAATCCCGGAAAAAGGTCACGCCCAGATGCGTATCCTCATAGACACCCGCCGAAGCTCCGAGAAACGCGATGTAACACACCAGCAGAAGCGCCATTTGCTCGACCCAGGTCGGGGTCACGTTCAGGACGTAACGGCCGAACACCAGCCAACCGAAAATGACCACCAATACAACCAGGGCGCAGGAACTGAAGAAGATACAGGCTGTTCTGAGGAACCCCAGCCAGCTTCTGATAGCTGAAATGCCGATTAAGATCGTTTCCAAGACCTTGTGACCTTTGCCAGTCGTTCTCTGTTACCTCCTGGCGGCAAGCGCTGAGTTCATACAGGCTGACCGAGGTGGCTGAAAACCGCGACGAGACGGAGCATCAGAGCGGCAGGGCGCAGTGATCAGGAAGGAATGACCACGATGCGCCGTGACGGATGGAGCCTTTGCAAAAATCCTGACCCCGGGACGTACCCCGGGGTCAGAGTCAGTGCAGGTTGGAGGCGTTACTCCGCGTTCCGGATCAGGTTGACGAGATCGGTCAGATCCGGGTTCTTCTCAAGGAAGCTGTCGTAAACGGCCGACATGGCGTTCTGGAACGGCGCTTTGTCGGCGATCTTGTTGACCTGCGTGCCGCCTGCAAGCACGGCTTGCATGCTCTTGGCTTCACGCTCCTGCCACAGCTTACGCTGTAGCTCGGCGCTGGCCTTACCGGCTGCCTTCACGATAGCCTGGTCTTCAGCGGAGAGCGTGTCCCAGGTCTTTTTGCTCATGCAAAGACACTCGGGAATGATCAGATGCTCTGAGATCGAATAGAATTTTGCGACCTCGAAGTGGTTGGTGGACTCATAGGACGGCGGGTTGTTTTCCGCACCATCAACCACACCGGTTTTCAGCGACTGATAGACTTCCGCGAAGGCCATCGGGGTGGCGTTTCCACCCAGGGATTCGATCATGCCAACGAAGAGGTCGTTGTTCATGACCCGGACCTTCATGCCTTCGACGTCGGCGGGCGCGTTGATCGGTTTCTTTGAGTTGTAGAAAGAGCGCGCACCGGCGTCGTACCAGCCCAGTGCGACAATGCCCTTCTTCTCAAGGCCCGCGCCGATGGCTTCACCGGCTTCACCATCCATCAGGCGGTACATCTGATCGATGCTTTTAAAAATGAACGGCAGGGAAACCACATTGGTTTCCGGAACGGCCTGCCCCATCGGGCCGAGGCTGAAAACACCGAAATCGATAGCGCCGAGGCGAACCTGTTCAATCGCGTCGGGCTGCGAGCCCAAAACGCCGGCGTGGAAGATTTTACCCGTCAGACGCCCGTCGGTTTTCTCCGTGACGTCCTTCATGAAGGCTTCCATGCCGTGCGACACGGGATAGTCTTCGACGTGAATGTTCCACGCCCGCCAGTCCGCTGCCTTCGCAGGCGCGGCACTCAAAGCCGGCAACGCAAGCGCAAGCGCCACGACCGTGCCGATTGCAGCGCGGCGGCCAGTTTTTCCGATACCCATGGTTTTCTCCCTGTTTTCGTCTCTGCGTTAAATCGCAGGTCATGTGCTATTATCTCATGGTAATTTTCAGATCAAGAGATATTATCTCTTTCACATACACATGCGACCGAGAACCGCAGTCCGGGTATTTCCAAAAAATTTGTCATACCCACAAAAAAAACAAATGAAATTGCGTCCTCCGGTTCCAACCGGACGAACGTGAAGGTGAAAGTACGGAATGACCATTGATTCACAACTGCCATCGGGTCGGGGCAAACGCAACACGCTGACAGAGAAAGTCTCTATCGCCATTCGCGAGAAAATAATATCAGGCGAATTTGAGGTTGGAGAGAAGCTGCCCCGGGAAAAGGACCTGGTTGCGGATTTTGCCGTAAGCCGCACCGTCGTGCGTGAAGCCCTGGCAAAACTGAGTGCGGACGGCCTGATTGAGATCCGGCATGGAGTCGGCGTTTTTGCCCTCGATCCTGCGCAGCGCGTTGAACGCAATCCCTTTCTTTCTGAGAATTTTACCAAGATTTCTGCGGTTCTTGACCTATTTGAGTTGCGGCGCGGCATCGAGATCGAGGCCGCCGGCCTCGCTGCCCTGCGCCGCTCCCCTGCGCAGGAAGCACGGATCAGGGAAGCCTATCACAGCCTTAAAACCGCGTTGGACAAAGGCGAAGTCGCCGCCAGCAATGATCTCGAACTGCACCGCACTATTGCCGAAGCGACCAACAACCGCTTCTACACCGAATTCCTCGACTTTCTGACCGACCAGGCGATTGGACGAACCGTCAAGGGCGGTTACGGCGGCGACGAAGCCCAGCGGCTCGACAAGACGACTCACCTTCAGGATGAGCATCGCGAAATCGTCGAAGCCATCGGCGCCCAGGACTCCGAACGGGCGCGCGAAGCCATGCGTAGCCATCTGATGAACAGTGAAAAACGCTTCCGCGCCCTCTCCATGCGCGAACTCTAGCAGAAGAATCACACGCGAAGAGATATTATCTCTCAAGCACGTCGGCATCGGCGTAAGCCGAGCGAACACCCGGGAACAAAGCCGTCGGAACGAGCGCACGAGTAAGCTAAAATAGGGATTCCGATCTATGACCGACCGAAAACTCCGCAGCGCGCGCTGGTTCGAGACCCAGGATCTGCGCGGCTTCGGGCATCGCTCCCGCATCATGCAAATGGGCTATGCGCCGGAAGACTGGTCCGGACGGCCCGTCATCGCGATCCTCAACACCTGGTCGGACATCAATCCTTGCCACGCGCACTTTAAAACCCGGGTCGAGGATGTGAAGCGCGGCGTATTGCAGGCTGGCGGCTTTCCCATCGAACTCCCTGCCCTCTCCCTCTCTGAGAATTTCGTCAAGCCGACCACCATGCTCTATCGCAATCTGCTGGCGATGGAGACCGAGGAGCTGTTGCGCTCGCACCCGGTCGACGGCGCGGTGCTCATGGGCGGTTGCGACAAGACCACGCCAGGCCTGCTCCTGGGCGCAACCTCCATGGATCTGCCGGCGATTTACGTACCCGCCGGTCCCATGCTGCGCGGTAACTGGCGTGGTGAGACCCTGGGCTCCGGCTCCGATGCCTGGAAGTACTGGGACGAAAAGCGCGCGGGCAATATCTCGGATGCGGACTGGACCGGCGTCGAAGCTGGGATCGCCCGCTCCTACGGTCACTGCATGACCATGGGCACCGCCAGCACCATGACCGGCACCACCGAAGCCCTGGGTATGACCATCTCCGGCGCTTCTTCGATCCCCGCGGCGGATTCCAATCACATCCGTATGTGCGCCGCCGCCGGGCGGCGGATCGTCGGCATGGTAGAGACCGATCTGCGCCCCAGCAGGATCCTGACCCGCGCGTCTTTTGAGAACGCCATCACCGTGGCCATGGCCATGGGCTGCTCAACGAATGCCATCATTCACCTGATCGCCCAGGCGCGCCGCGCGAAAATCGATATCGGGCTGGACGACTTCGACCGGCTCAGCCGAGTGATCCCGGTCATCGCCAACATCCGTCCCTCCGGCGATCGCTATCTGATGGAGGACTTTTATTACGCGGGCGGCCTGCGGGCGCTGATGCAGCGTCTTTCCGCTCACCTCGACCTCAGCGCTCCCACGGTATCGGGCGCAACCCTGGGCGAGGACATCGCGGGCGCGGAGGTCTACAACGAAGATGTCATCCGCCCGCTCGACAACCCGCTCTATGCCGAGGGCGCGCTGGCCGTCCTCAAGGGAAATCTCGCGCCCGACGGCTGCGTCATCAAACCCTCGGCCTGCGCGCCGAAATTCCTGAAGCACCGGGGCCCCGCTCTGGTCTTTGATTCCTACGCCGAGATGAAAGAGCGGATCGACGACCCGGATCTGGAGGTCACCGAAGATACAGTGCTGGTCATGCGCGGCGCCGGACCGCAAGGCGGCCCGGGCATGCCGGAATGGGGCATGATGCCGATCCCCGCGAAACTCCTGAAACAGGGGGTGCGCGACATGCTGCGGATCTCCGACGCGCGCATGAGCGGCACCAGCTACGGCGCCTGCATTCTTCATGTCGCGCCGGAAAGCCACATCGGCGGTCCCCTGGCCCTGATCCGAACCGGCGACATCGTCTCGGTCGACGTGCCCGCGCGCCGGATCGATATGGAGGTTTCTGACGCGGAACTGGCGGACCGGCGGGCAGCCTGGTCCCCGCCCGAACCTCGCTTCGAACGCGGCTATGGCTGGGTCTTCACCCGCCATATCCTGCAGGCCGACAAGGGCTGCGACCTGGACTTCCTGGAGAGCAGCCATGGCGCCAATCCGGGAGAGCCTGCTATTTTGTAGAGGGTTTCATTTAAGGACCGGCAAATGTCGAAAGCGAACAGAGTTGTGCGCTCCATCAACATGGACGGAGAACAGCGTTGCGTGGACATTTTCCGGCGGCCGGACGGAACCTATGGATTTGCCGAATTCCGGCGGGACCCCGAGGACAATCGCGGCTGGTACGCCGTCGGTTACACTTCCGCCAAAGTATTCGAGAGCGAAGAGAGAGCGTTAAGCGAAGCGCGGAGGTCCGTCAGTTGGCTCGCCGCTGCTTCAGAAACGCGATGAAAAGGCGTAAGGGTTCCAACTGCCGGTTTTCTTCCGGATAGAAAACATGGAAAGGCGGATGCGTCGCCGCGAAAGGCTCCAGCACGGATTCCAGCCTGCCCTCAGCCACCGCATCTTCGACAACCGCGCGTAATGACCAGCCGATACCATGACCGCCCAGCGCGGCTTCGACAACAGACCGAAAGCTGTCGAACACAAGGCGCGCCGGCGGGCTCATCGTGGTTTCCTGCCCATCGATCAGGAACGGCCAGTCAGCAATCCGGTTGGCGCTGACAAAGCGGTAACAGATACAGTTGTGAGACAAGAGGTCTCTCGGGTGCAGTGGCCGGCCATGCGCGGTAAAGTATTCTGGGGACGCGGTGTAGGCCGCAACGAGCGGGCCGGTCAGACGCGTTGCAATCATACCGTCAGCCAAGCGGTCACCAAGTCTGAATCCGGCATGAAACCCTTCGCGAACGATGTCCACAAGTGCTTCGTCAAATGACAACTCAAGGCGGATATCCGGGTACGCCGCGTGAAAATCAGCCAACACCGGCGCAACCAGAATTTTATAGGCGCTCCAGGGAATGGTGAGCCGCAAGGTTCCACTCTTGGCCTTGCCGGCACTGCGGGCCTTCTCGATCGAGGCTTGCACCTGTTCAAGTGCCGGCCCCGCTCCGCTCAGCAAAACCCGGCCGGCCGGAGTCAAATCGAGCGCCCGTGTGGTTCGCGTTAACAGCGTCACCCCAAGTTCCTGCTCAAGCAGCTTAAGCCGCTGACTGACCGCCGGAACACCGACGCCCATCGCCCGCGCGGCGGCGCTGAAGGAGCTGTGTTTGGCAATAGCCAGAAAGACCTCAATCCCTTTTAGATAACTTATCATTATTCATTTTTCATGAAAAATATCTTCAACAGTTTTTGTATACAGAAAATATATCCCTTTGCATAGACTGCCTGTAATCCGCAGGAACGCTTCTATGTCATTGTCAGGCCCAAGAAAAACACCCTCCGACACGAGACTGGGATCCATTCTGATCGTCGGAGCGGTCTTTTTGATGGCCAGTCAGGATGCCGTCATAAAGTACGTCAGCGCCGATCTGACATTGGGTCAGATATTTTTATTGCGCTCCGTTCTAGTACTTGTGCTTTTGCATATCATTGCGCGGGAGGACCGCCGGGCATGCTGGCGTAACGCAATTGTGATCTGGCCACTGATGCGCGCCATGTTTCTGACCCTCATGTACTTCCTGCTCTATTCCGTGATTTCGTTGATGCCCTTGGCGACACTTGCGGCAGCCTTTTACACGGGTCCGCTCTTTATCCTTCTTCTTTCGGCGCTCTTCCTGAAAGAGCGCGTCCCGCCTGCCGGCTGGGGGGCGGTCGCTTTCGGATTTCTGGGAGTTATGGTCCTGCTGAAACCGGGCGCAGCCTCTTTTGCGCCATTGGTCCTCGTACCGCTGTTGTCAGGTCTCTGCTATGCCGTCGCCGCCATCATGACCCGCGGCAGATGCCAGAACGCATCGCCTACCTCGATGGCGCTGGCTCTGAACATCTGTCTACTCGCAGCCGGCTTAGTGATGTGCGCGCTCGGATACCTGCAAAGTGATCTGACCGGCGGGTCTTTCCTGTCGCATTTTCTGTCATCGCCCGGCCTGCGCGGATGGGGACTTATTTTCCTGCTTGCCGTGCTGATGGTTGGAATCGGCCTTGGCCTTGCCGCCGCATACAAGATAGCACCGCCCGCTGTCATTGCCGGCTTCGATTACAGCTATTTGATCTTCGCCACCCTTTTTGGCGCGCTGCTTTTCGCCGAACCGCCTGAACTCTCGACTTTACTTGGAATGGGGATGATCGCGAGCGCCGGCCTTCTGAGCTATCGGGTCAATAAAGCCCGCTAGGTTGAGAACTCAGCCGATCTCTTTCAACAGCCACTTGGCCTTTGTGGTTAGATCCTGGGTTTTGAGTAGTTTTCTCTCCAGACGCTCTTTCTTCGACTCCTTCTCAGTCGTTGAAATCTCATCTTTCAAATCCCGCTCCCGGGCTTTGAGCTTGTCGATCATCTTTTCGACATGGGCGGGCTTGATCTTTTTGGCGCTGCCGCTTTTCAGCCGGCCATAATACTTATCCAGTTTTTCAACTGTCTTACTCAGCGCCATCGTTTGACATCCTTCTTGAAGCAAGGCTCGATCGCTCCTCTCGTCGCTTGGCGGAGTAGAGCGAACAGAATGCCCTCGAATTATGACAGGGGTATTACAGGCCGCGATCAGGCCACCCTGTCGGTATCGTCCTCATCAATCGCCAGTATCTGTTCCACCTCGGCCAAGGCGCTGTCCCGTTCCACGTAGAAGCTGCGGGCAGCTTCGATCAGCTCGCGCATGGCGTCATAGGCGTAATTGGAATCATTCAGAAACGAGGTCGCGACCTTCGCGCTTATCTGATCGCCGCGAATCAGGTTCTCGATCCGGGCGGAGGTCTGATTGTAATTGATCTCCACATGCTGAAGCTCATCGTCCAGCCACAGGCGGCTACGGCTCTCCGGCGGCGCGCGCTCCAGCCGTTCGATCTCAACCAGTATCCGTGCGATATCGGTTCTCAGGCCGTCGTAGAGATCGGTGATGGCCCCCTGCGGACGAACCGTATAGTGCGTGGTGTTGCGCCGCAGATGTTTGATGGCCTTGACGGCCCGGACGGTCCGCTCTGCCACGTCGCGCAGCTGATAGACCCGGGCGACCAGCTCCTGAGGCAGTGCCTTGCTGCTGGCCCGGGTGGCGAATTCCAGGATGGCCGAGTAAAGCGTCTTGATCCGCCATTCGTAGCGCTGATCGATATCGAATTCCACCTGCTTTCGGCTTTTTACCACAAGGGCTTCGATATCCTTGGCGGCAAAGAGCTCGTGCCTGTGCAGGTTCAGCCCATGGATAATCAGCTCAACCGCATTGTCGTAGAGGTGTTTCACCTCTTTTTGCATCGCGATTTCGATAGTGGCCGGGAATTCATCGACCGCCTCCGTCAGATATCTCGGCTGACTGAGATCCGATGCCGGTGCCTTGATGACCCGTTCAACCATCAGGATCAGACGGCCGAGCAAAGGCAGCATCAGAATGATACCCAGGCTGTTGAAGAGGCTGTGGAAGACGGCAAGCTTTAGGGCAAAATCATCCTCGGCGATGCCAAGTATCCCGCTGGTAAACTCGACAGCGTCACGCAGCGGACTGATAAATCCCAGAGCGACGGCGGCAGTCACCACATTAAATACAAGATGTGCCAGCGCCAGCCGCTTACCCTGATAGTTGGCCGTGAGTGACCCCAGTATCGCGGTGATGGTGGTGCCGATATTCGCGCCGATGGCCAGCGCCAATGCATTCTCATAACTGATCTGATTGGCGGCGAGCGCAGTGATGATCAAAACCATGGTGGCGTGGCTGGATTGCATGACCACGGTCGCCAGCGTGCCAAACAGGGTATAGACCATCAGACCCAGAACACCGGTCAGGGCGAGCCGCGTCAGGTCGAACGCGCTTCTGAAAGTCTCGAAGCCTTCCTTCATATGATGGATTCCAAGGAACAGGAATCCCAGCCCGGCCAGGACATATCCGAAGCCGCGCAGGTATTTTGAACTTTGGAAAACCAGGACGACACCGACGGCCAGCAGCGGCATCGCGTAGGCGGCGATATTGACCTTCATGCCGAAACCGGCGACCAGCCAGGCGCCGGTCGTCGTTCCCAGATTGGCACCGAAGATGATCCCGATCCCGGCAAGCAGGGAGATCAAGCCGGCACTCAGGAAAGAGATGGTGATCACCGAGACCAAAGAGCTCGACTGCATTACCGTTGTCGAAAAAATTCCGAACAACAACGAACGCGTCACCGATCCTGTCGCACGCTCCAGAATCCGCTCAAGAAATCCGCCGCTGAAAAGACGGAAACCGTCTTCCAGCATCAGCATGCCGACGAGGAAAATGGCCACGCCTGCGGCAATCTCCTGGAACTCGGGACTGAACCAGAAGCCAGACAACATCACGATGATGATGACCGGCAGAAGCAGCTTCTTGGCGATCGTGTTCATGCAGGCCTCACGGCAACATCATACCCCTTAGCGCGAAGTAGAAAAGCGCCGCCAGACAGGCGGAGACCGGCACCGTGATAATCCAGGCCGAGACGATCTTCAGAAGTGACGAGCGTTTCACCAGTTGTCTTTTGAGGGCCTGGCGCAGTTCTTTGCGCTGGGCAGCCGAGATAACCGCTTCCGGCCCCATTTTCTTCAACTCGCTCAGCAGGCGCTTCTTGTCCTCCGGGGGCGCATTCTGGAAGGTCCGCAGCACCTCCTCCGCCTGAGCGAAATCCGGTTGCCCCTGATGGCGCGCGAGCACGTTCTCGACTACGCGGCTCATGCGCTGCTCCAGAAATTCACGCAGGAAACCGACACCGAAGACGGCGCCCAACGCCACATGGGTGGAGCTGATCGGCATGCCGAGCTGACTCGCGATAATCACGGTGATCGCGGCGGCCAGCGCAATACAAAAGGCACGCGCACGGTCCAGTTCCGTGATCTCCGATCCTACGGTCCGAATCAGTTTGGGTCCAAACAGCGCCAGGCCGATCGAAATACCCAGTGCGCCGATCACCATCACCCAAAGCGGGATCGCAACCTTTCCGCCTCCCTCGCCAGCGGTCAGGACATCGACGACACCGGCCAGTGGCCCGACCGCATTTGCAACATCGTTCGCACCATGGGCGAAACTCAGCAAGGCGGCGGAACAGATCAGCGGGATCGTGAAGAGGCGGTTGACGCCATCGCGGTCAGGGCTGAGATGCTGGGCGTTGCGCCTTACTATCGGCGCAACGATGAGCCAGATGATGACGGCCACAAGAAGTCCTGCGATCACCGCAGAGGGAAAGGAAACCTTGATGACCTTTGAAAGACCCTTCAACGCGATATAGGTCGTGAAGGCCCAGGCCATGATGGAAATCATGACCGGAACGACGCGTTCCGCCGCGGCGATCGGATCGTCTTTAAAGAGAACCAGTTTCTTCAGGGTAAAGAGAAAGGCGGCGGCGATCAGCCCTCCGGTCACCGGAGAGACCACCCAACTCAGGGCGATCTTGGCCATGGAGTCCCAGTTTACGATTTCCCAGCCGGCCGCCGCGATGCCCGCCCCCATGACGCCCCCCACAATCGAATGTGTGGTGGAGACCGGGGCACCCAGCCAGGTTGCCGCGTTCAGCCAGATGGCCGCGCCCAGAAGCGCGCCCATCATCACCCAGACAAAGACATTGGGGTTATTGATGTCGGCGGGGTCAATAATCCCCTTCTTGACGGTCGAGACCACATCGCCGCCGGCGATGATTGCGCCGGCCGCCTCGAATATGGCGGCAATCACGATCGCTCCCGTCAGGCTGAGCGCAAAAGAGCCCACCGCCGGGCCGACATTATTGGCGACATCGTTCGCGCCAATGTTCAAGGCCATGTAAGCGCCGATGACAGCCGCCGCGATCAGCAGATAGGACTGCTCGATATGTGCGAACGCCGCACCGGTATAGATCATCACGACAACGATAAAGATGACCGCGGTACCCAGGCGGCCTGCCTCGGTGCGGCTGAGGTTCGTTGCCTTTTCGATCTTGAGATATTCGGTAATCTGCACCCACCCCTCCCAATGCGTTTTTTGATTATGATAACCGCGATTGCGCGCCGCTTTGCGCGCCCGGAGACCGCACGACAATCACGGAAGAAGAATCTGTAATAAAACTGTCACATTCTATGAGGAGCTGTCGGACGCAACCATGCGCTAGATCAAGCGCCGGTCCTTTTCGCGGGAAAGCTGCGGGCGATCAAAAGCCGACGGTTACGCCGAAGGTCACGCGGTCCCGGTTTCGGAACTGGCCGTAGAGGCCGTCTTCATCGCCATAAAAAACGTCGGCGCCGAGCGTCAAATTCACGTTGCTGGTAAGCTGATAATCCAGTTCAGCCTGCGCCACCCCGTCCCCCAGGTTGAGCCCCTGAATGACGAGAAGGCTGAGCTTGAGGGTCTCGTTCATAAAGTTCCGCTCGAGCAGGAATGTTGCGGAGGTCTCGAGCTGATCCTGGACGATCCCGTTGTCATAATCCGTGATCAGGGATTGAAAGAGCTGTGCGCTCAGAAGCGTATCGCTGAAGCCCTGGTAGTCGAGCCCGAGGACATAACTCACCTCGCCGGATTCCACGACACCGTCCCGGTCGCCCGCGTCTTCGGTGACGAAAAAGCGGTCGCTGGAATAGCCCGCCTCGCCCCGCAGCACCCAATCCGCGAAGGCATTATTGAAACTGCCGCCGATCAGATGGGTCCGCTCGTAGCTCTGGCTTAACCGGACACCACCGGCTTCGGCACTCCGCCGCACCACCGGCCTGTCGCTGTAGTGAAAGAAGTAATTGGCCGAGAGTTCCCAGCCCTCAAGGAAAGTCGTAAAGCGCGCGCCCGCGTCCGAGTCCTCGACGAATGAGTTCGGCCTGCGAAGTTCGTTGCTCAGCAGCCGTGTTCCGGTGGGCAGCTGGGGCACCAGACGCGGCGCGGTAAAGGCGAAGGCCGCATCGGCCTCGGGAATATCGTCATAGGTCTGATCCGGTATCCAGAGCAGTTGAAGCAGGCTGTCCTCGCCGACCGGGATCTCGCTGTTAAAGCTCCAGAGCGGAATGCGCGAGTCCTCGAATTCTGGCAGGATGAATTCCCGGAAGGATTGAGGGTTGATCACGTCCAGCACCTTGAGGCCATCCGCCTCGCCCCAGACCACCTGCTGTTTTCCAAGCCGGATGAAGACCTCCTCCAGATCGATGTCCAGGTAGAGTTCACGCAGCTCGATATCCACGTCATCACCGATGAAGGCCCGCCGGGACAGCGAGTCCCGGTTATCCTCTGCCGGCCGCCCCGGCTCCAGCCTGTCTTCGCTGTCACCGCGAAACCGCAGGATGCCGTTGAGCTGCAGGAGCTCGCCCAGGCCCATATTGACCTCGGGCGTAAAGACGACCTCGCCGAACTGCAACTCGTCGCGTTCGGTCTCCCAACCGAAACGCGTCTCCAGGAGCGCCGAAAACTCCGCATCCTCCAGCACGCCCTGCGCGGCTGCCAACCCCGGCAGCAGGCAGGAGACCGTCAAAAAACCTACAAGGAAGAGTACGAATGACCGGCGCTCCAGGAACATTTTTACAGTCCCCGTTTCAGATTGCGGGTTTTGAAGACCTTGTCTTTGATTTCACTTTGATAGTCGATGTCGCTGAAGCGGAAGAGGGTCTGGTGCCCCGTCTTGTGATGCTGGACGTGAATCTGCTGCACCGTCCAGATCCCGTTGATGGCTTCAATCTCGCGCGAGTGGATGGTTTTCAGCGGGTTGCCGTTTACGTCCCACATCTCGGCTTTGCGCGAGATCCAGATCTCCGGATCGACCCGCCAGACGACTTTTCCGTAGCCCAGTTCCTTGGCGATTTCCGGACTGACCGGCGTGCCTTCGACGATATACGTCATGTACCCCTCGACCTCTTCCTGACCGATGGTCTGAAAGCTGTAGTCCTCCAGCGCCACCTTGTTTTCCTTTTTCATATCCTCGTAGGTCAGGTCGGTGCCCAGGAAGTAATCACCCCGGTCCGAAGCCGAGATCCGGCGCACCTTGCGCAGCGCCGGCAGGTAGAGCCACTGGTCGTCGTCCCGGTCCGCCTCCGGATAGTCGTAGGTGAGGAACCCCGTGCCCTTCACGTTGGTCGGCGATTTGTAGAACATCACCGTGCGCTTCTCGTCGCCGTAGTAGCGCCGGAAGGTGGCGGTCTCACGCGTGCGGGTCGTCCCACTGCGGTCGGTCATCTCCATGATCAGCGTGCGGGTCACCCACTGCCCCTCGTCGCGGTCGACCACGCTTTGCATGATGTCGTGACCGTCGGGCAGGTCCGCCGCTTCTGCTTTGCCGCCGAGCAGCGCCAGAGACAGGCCGGTCATGGTTGCCATCGCCAACGCGGCTTTCACGGCAGACGGCTTCATGCCGCTTGCGGGCACATCCTCCGCCGCATCGGCAGGCCAGATAAAACGCGGCCTGAGCAGTTTCGCCAGGGCGGGCATCACCGCCATGCTGGCGATGAAGGAGGCCGTGACGGCAATGCCGACCAGAATGCCGAACCTCAGCAGCGGCGGCACCTCGCTGGTGGTCAGGACCATAAAGCCCAGGCCGATGGCCGCGAAGTTGAAAAACAGCGCACGGCCGGTGGAGGGAAACAGCGGCGCAATCCGCGCGTCGAACGATCCTTGACCCTTCATAGCAAGCTCCTTCATGCGATCAATGGTGTGAATGGAAAAGTCGATCCCCAGGCCGATGGCGATGGCCGCGAACATGGAGGTTCCGACCCCGAGCCAGATCCCGGTGAAGCCCATGACGGCATAGATCAGCAGGAGCGACATCAGGACAGGAATGAGCGCGAAGGCGCCCGCAAGCGCTGAGCGGAACACCAGCGACGCCATCAGCCAGACCAGGGCCAGCGAGATACCCAGGCTGCGCAGGTGGTTGTCGCCGATGGTCTTCAACCAGTGGAAATTGACATAGACCCGGCCCGAGAGATTGGCGGTCATGGCATCACTGTTGAAGTCCCGCGCGATGGCGTCTTCCAGCGCGGCAATGACCTCGCGATTTTCGCGATAGAGACTGCTGTTTAGGTTGAGCCGGACATTGGCGCGCCGGTAGTCGTAGTCGACTTCTTCCTCGAAATCGGTCGGGTTAGCCGAGGTCGAATAGAGCAGGAACAGCTGCGCGATCAGGAAGTCGTCGTCCGGGATGCTGTAGAACTCCGGACGGTTCTCGTTGACCGCTTTGTGCATCTGCTTGATGTAGTCGACCACTGAAGTCGATCCCTGCACGCCCTCCAGGCTCTCGGCGGCATGCTGAAACCTCTCGATCAGGGCCAGGTTTTCCGGCTTGAAGAGATCCTCCCGATTGGGCGTCTCAATCACCACGTCAATGTAGTTCGTGCCGTCGAAAACCCGGTTCATGACCTGATCGGCGATGTAAATTGCTTCATCCCGCTGGAAGTTTTCGATCTGGGACTCTTCGACAATCACCCTGGAGGCCCCGAAGGCGCCGGCCACCGCGATCACCGCAACCACGGCCACCACCGCACCGGGACGGCGCAGCACGGCAGCACCGAAGCGGGTCATCACCCGGCCGTAAAGGTCGGAGCTTTTGCTCTGTTTGAAGGCCCTGCTCGGCTTCACCGGAATCAGGGTGATGGCCGCAGGCAGCAGCAGGATCGTATAGAGCCACGCAGCGGCCACCCCAACCGCGGCAAAGAGACCGAAGTACTGCATCGGCGGCATCTCGGCTCCGATGTAAAGCCCCATGAAGCCGGCAATGGTGGTCAGGGTGGTCAGGGTAATGGGCCGGAACATCCGGACCATGGCCTGCACGATATGATCGCGGCGGCTCTCCTCGGGATGGGCCGCCGCTCGCACGTAATACTCACTCAGGACATGGATCGAGTCCGCGACCGCAATGCCGATCAGGATCGGCAGCAGGCCGTTGGTGATCACAAAGAAAGACACCCCGAAAGCCGCCATCAGTCCAAGCGCGGCGGCGGCTGTCGCCATCACGATGAGGTTTGGCAGGATCGCCCCCGCAACACTGCGGAAGGCCACGACCAGGACAAGTGTAATGACAACCGCAGTGAGGGGATTCAGCCGCTTGGCATCGTTATCGATGTAGGTCCCGAGAAAGCCGGAGATCGCGCCGACACCCGCCACATGAACCTCGACCCCTTCGGGCAGTGTCATGGCCTCCACCAGCGCCAGTATCTCGTCATAGGTTGCCTGGCTGAGGTCCTGGTCAAGGATCTCAGCGACGATCAGGGTGGCGCTGCCGTCGCGGGCGACGAGAGAGCCCTGGTAAAGCGGAAAATTATCGATGGCGGCTTTGAGCGCCGCCGGGTCCAGCCTGCCCCCTTCTCCGAGTTCATAAAAATCGTCGACCTCCATCCCCTCGTCGGTGCCGACGATATTGCTTTCCGTGGCAAGGCTCGTCACCCGGTCGGGATCGACGTTCCGCAGCCCGGCCAGCTTGTCGGAGAGGTCCCTGACCAGATCCAGGGCCGCCTTATTGTAAATCCCGGTTTCGCCCCGATCCACGACCGCAACCACGAAAGGATCGTCCAGGCCAAAGATCTCCTTCACCTTGTCACGGTAGATCACCGCCGGGTTGTCGGCGGCAATGAAGGCGTCCGGAGTCGTATCCTTCACCAGGGAGGGCAGGAATGCACCCGCAGCCGCAATCCCCAGAAAACACAACAGCAAAAGCGTTTTGGGGAAAGCGGTAACAAAAAGAAAAAACCGCTCTCGAACCTTGCCGTCTTTACGCATCGCAGCATTAGCCCTGGTCATATTTTGATCTCCTGCATGATCGTCGGTGAAAAGGAATCCGGACCCTCAAGGCTCCTCAAGACCGGCAACAAACAATGATACGTCGTGTATATACACGTTAGATCATTAAAAAATTTCCGGTAAAGCATCCGTCAAGCTGTCCCCTTAATGAGTTTCCGTGAGATCAGGCAGTCGTCGTGCCTGGATCGGTCCTGCCCGCTTCATGCATGTGTGGCTCAGGCATGTGTGGCTCAGGCTTATCTTGCTCCGGCATACATCGCTCAAGCATACCGGGCCGCCGTCGACATCTGTTCGTGAAAGAAGGTCCACCCCTCCTCCCCCAGCGCCGCCTTTAAATCGTTTTGCGCGCCGCGCCACAGGGGCACCGCCTCGGCGTAGCGCTCTTTCCCCGCGTCCGTCAGCCGCACCGCGCGCGCCCGGCCGAAACCGTCATCGCAAAGTTCCACCAGCCCTTCCCGTTCGAGCGGGCCCAGGTTGCGGCTGAAGGTGCTTCTGTCCATCCCCAGCTTTTCCGCCAGATCGGTCAGCGACACCCGCCCGTCGGACAGCGCCGCCGCCGTCAGCATGGTAAACTGCGTCGCCTTCAGCCCAAGCGGCCGCAGGGACTCGTCATAAGCCTTGGTGATCAGCCGGGAGGCCTGGCGCACCTTGAAGCAAGCACAGATCTGGCTGGCCTCGCGCGCCGCCGCCTGAATATCGGCTTTCTGTTTACCGCTCTTCATAACGTGAATATACACGATGCGGTTCGTGTTTCAAGAAGAGTGGCTCAATTTTACCGCGAAGCATCAAGCGTCGCACGTCAAAGGATCAGCGGAACGATCAGTCCTTACAACGTTCCTTCTCCGCTGCCGACAGCAAATCACGCAGCGCTTCGACCTTCGGCGAAGGGCTGCCCTTCGGCCAGATCATCATGGTTCTGATACGGTTTTGGCCCTCGGGCAAAGCCGTTATGCGAAGCCGCCTGCTTTCCGGAAAGGTGGCGATCACACTGCGCGGCACCAGCGCGGCCCCCATCCCCGCCAAGACGCAACCCAGCATGGCATGGTAGGAACCCAGCTCGACCGTGCGGGTCGGCAAACTGCCCCGCTGGGCATACCAGGCCTCGAGCCGGCGCCGATGCGGGCAGCCCTGCTCGAACACGATCATTGTGTCCGGGACTCCCACGGTCTTTCCAATCAGCGGATAATCCTGCGAGGTGACGATGACCGGTTCCTCGACAAAGGCGGGGACCGAGTCAAATCTGGCTTCCGCAACAGGCTCGGCCACGAACGCCGCCTCGATCTCACCGGCCAGCAAGGCCTTCGCGAGCTGCACCGGGTTGCCGGTGCGCATTTCCATGGTCACTTCGGGATAAAGGCGGCTGTAGCGCGCAAGCGGTTCAGGTAACCTGATCGCGGCGGTGCTTTCCATGGCCCCGAGACGGAAGACACCCCTGGGTTTGTCGTCGGCAAGGGCCGCCTCTGCCTCCGCCGCCAGGGCCAGCAGCCTGTCGGCGTAATCCAGCAGCGTCTGTCCCGCCGCCGTCAATACGAGCTTCTTGCCCCGGCGGTCGAAGAGACGTGTCTCCAGGCGTTCCTCGAGTTGTCGGATACGCGTGGTGACGTTTGATTGCACCCGGTTGAGGCGCTCAGCCGCGCGGGTGATGCCGCCCTCGCGGACCACCGCCGTAAAAATCCTGAGTTCTGAGAGCTCCAACCATCTCTCCGTGAGATTATTTTTATCATTATTATTCATTTTTTTAGATTTTGGAAAGCCGTTATCACACTCCCGGCAACGAACTTGCCTCTCGCAAACCCCTCTCAACAGCAGGAGGCCGGGATGACACCGGAAGAAAAGACACTTGTTCAAGCGACCTGGGCGCAGGTCGCACCCATCGCACCCGCGGCGGCGGATCTCTTTTACCAGCGCCTCTTCGAGCAGGCTCCTGAAATCAGGTCGCTCTTCGGCAACACGGATATGACCGCGCAAAAGGGCCGGCTGATCGAGGCGGTCTCCCGGACCGTTGCCGGCCTTCAGGACGAGGACTCCCTGCGCACGGAACTGGCTGCGCTTGGACGCCGCCACGCCGGTTACGGCGTTCAGGACAGCCACTATGAAAGCGTCGGCGCGGCATTGCTCTGGACCCTGGAAACCGGCCTGGGCGCGGCTTGGAGCGAAGAGGCCCGCCGGGCCTGGACGCACGCCTACGGCATTATCGCCCGGCAAATGAGTGAGGCCGCAAAGCGCGCCATGGGCTGATATTCGCAGCTAAAGCCCTGAAAACCCGAAATGAAAAGGAGTGCGAGATGTCAAAAGGCTATTGGGTGGTCCGCGTCTCGGTCAAAAACCCGGAGAACTACCCCGCGTATCTGGCCGCGGCGCGCCCGGCATTCGAAAAATACGACGCGCGTTTTCTAGTGCGCGGCGGGCAGTTCTCCGCGCCGGAGGGACAGGCCCGCGACCGGAACGTGGTCGTCGAGTTCAAGGACTACGACACGGCCATCCGCTGCTACCAGTCACCGGAGTATCAGGCAGCCCGAGACGTCAGGATGGCAAACGCCGACGCGGATTTCCTGATTGTGGAAGGCAGTTGAAGATTTGGCTTTATATCGGCAGCTCGAGGGTCGCCTTCTCCGTCGACACGACGATGGAGGTGCGGAACTTACGGACATTTTTGTCGGCGAAGAAAAAGCGGTGGGTGAAGGCTTCGTAGGCGGCAATGTCCTTTGCCACCACGATCATGACAAAGTCCGCGTCGCCGGCGATGCAGTAAAAGTTCAGCACCTGCTCATCGGTCCGGGCCTTGCGCTTGAAGGCATCGATCTGATCCAGCCGGTCGCGCTCCAGTTCGATCGAAACAATCGCGGTGATGCCAAGTCCCAGCTTTTTCTGGTCGAGCACCGCCACCTCCTTTTGAATAACCCCGCTCTCGCGCAGCACCCGTAGCCTGCGTTGAGTGGAAGCGGTGGACAAACCGGTCCGTTCGGCCATGTCGGGGATGGTCGTCTTGACGTTCTTTTGGAGCAGCGCGAGAAGCTGGCGATCCTTAGCATCGATTTCCTGCATGGCATCAAAATTCCTCTAACTTTGATCGCATCATATCAAATATTAGCCAAAATACTAATTTATCCGATCACATCGGCGCATCTATCCTGACCGGATGAAACGAGGTGCAATTGCCATTCTTCCGCTCGCGTTCGGTGCTGCCATCTACGGCTTCGCCTTTGGCATTCTCGCGGCTCAGGCCGGGTTTCCCTGGTGGGGAGTCGCCATGATGAGCGGCGCGGTTCATGCGGGATCCTCTCAGATCGTCGCCGTCGAGCAGTTCTCCGGCGGCTCGGCCATTCTGGGAGCGGCCTTGGCCGGAGCCGCGCTCAACCTGCGCTACATCGGAATTGTCGCGTCCCTGGCCCGGGTCCTGCAGAGCCTCCCGCTTCACCTGCGGCTCCTGGCGATCCACATCACCGGCGATGAAAACTGGGCCCTGACCATGGCGGAGCGGGCGAAGAATCCTGCGATTGGCGCGGCCTTTTTGCTGGGTTCCGGCTTTGTCATGATCAGCGTCTGGACCGCATCGACGGCCCTGGGCGCGGTGCTGGGAGCATCGCTGCCGGACCTCGAGGCCTTCGGACTGGGCTTCGCCTTTACCGCCGCCTTCATCGCGATGGCGCGCGGTCTGTGGCGGGGACAGGAGAACATACTGCCCTGGCTGGTCAGCTTTGCCGTCACCGGCTTGCTGGTCATGACCGGACTGCCCAAGGCCTACGCCATTGTGGGCGGAACCCTCTGCGGCCTCACTCTGGCCACTGTGGTGCGCCAACGCCGGAGCGCGGGAGAGTGACGGATTATCATTGGCTGTTAATCGGCATCCTCGCCGCCGCTGCCTTTACCATCCGGCTGACCGGGTTGATCGCGGGCAACGCGATCCGCCGGTCCCGTCTGGCGCCGCTGCTTGACGATCTGCCGGGTCTGATCATCGTAGCTCTCGTCGCCGCGTCATTGGCCGGACAACCTGTCCTGACGTGGCTCGCAGCCGCCGCGGCCCTTGCCGCCGCCTGGAAAACCAACAACGTGGTCGCGACCATGCTGGTTGGTGTGGCGGTCTTCGCCGGGCTCTCGATGACGGGTTTCTGACGCGACATTCTGGTGGCTTGAAAAACTAGAGCGATGCCGCGTAGTTTCACGATCAAGTTTGAATCCGCAAACGCAATCGATGGAAACGGATGCCCGGCATGAGCCACCCCGACAGGACGATTGAAACCGAGCGGCTGCTTCTTGTGCCCTGCCAAAAGGAGCATGCGGCAGCGCTCAACCGCATGAACCGTTTGCCGGAGGTCATGAAGTACATGGGCGGTCAGACCGAAACGCTGGAAGACACGCTGGCCTTTATCGAACGCGTCACGGAGCGTTGGGCGCAACATGGCTGTTCCTGGTGGACAGCCTTCGAAAAGACGTCCGGCGCGTGTGTTGGGGCAGCCACCCTTCAGTATCTCCCCGGCGACGCCAAGGGCCGCCTGGAAGTCGGCTGGCGCCTCTTGCCGTCACAGCAGGGAAAAGGTTATGCGACCGAAGCCGGACGTGCGGCCGTCGCCTACGGCCGTAGGAATTTCCCCGGCGAAGAGATCGTCGCGGTGGCCCATCCGGAAAACGCCGCGTCACATCACGTCATGGAACGGCTCGGGATGAGCTTTGCCTGCGTGGAAGAACACTACGGCGAGCCCTGCGCCGTCTATGTTTTCCCTGCGCCTTGACTGGCCGCCCGAAGCCTCACGCCTTGGCTCCTTGTTCCATCCTCTTTGACCAGGCATCGGCCAGATCGATGAGCACGGATTTAAACTGGCGTTTCGCCACGGAAGAAAAGAGGGTGCGGGCGAGAAACCCACCCTTCGGTTTCGCCTCGATGTCTATGGAGAAAACCGACCCGTTTCCGCTCGGCTCTACGGACCAGCGGCCTTGGAGGTCGGCAATCGGATAAGGATAGTCCGGCGCCTCGGTATGGATTTTGAAACCGAAGGACTGCCCCTCCTCGAAGAGATCGCAGGTCTCCGTCCAGTTCTCGCCTTTCGGGCCGAAACAGCGGCGTTTCATGCCGATCCCCAGGCCTGACAGCACCTCGACTTTGGAAATGTTGCTGGCCACGTCGGCGTATCCGGGGTGATCGGTCATGACCTCCCAAACCCTCTCGGCGGGCGCCGCGACCGCCCGCTCGACCCTTGCGATCAGGATACCGTTGTTCGAGTGAACGCTGGCACGGCTTTCCGGGTCTCTGATTTTACCGGCGCCGAAATACTGACCGACGGCAAAGAAAGCCATAAAGGCAGCAACGGCTTCGATTGCGACGATGCCACTGTCACTGAAAATCTGCCCGTAGGAGAAGACAAGCGCACCACTTGCAAGCAGCCATCCGAGGTCCGCAAAAACGATCAGCATCACCTGATTTTTCGTCACGAAGCGGTTGCTCGCCATCAGCAACAGATCCAGCGCGAAGACGACGAGGCCGACACCCAAGAGTCTCAAGGCGAGAGGTTTCCAGCCGCTCGGGTCCATAAAGATCGTCTGCGCTGTCGCGTCGGCGAAAACCAGCAGTTCAAGTCCGACGAGGAGGGAAAACGCCGCATTCAGTGCCAGAAACACGCGGGCCGTGGTCGTTGGAGCCATATCAAATCCTTTCATGACCGGAATCTGCCGAAAGGATTTCAGGTGCTTTGAAGCGCTTCAATTACGTCGGACGTCATGGAAACGGGCCAACGCGCGTCGATCCGCATTAGAGAGTTGTCTTCCGTCACTCCTCAGCCAGCCAGAAAGGCTGAAGCTCTAACGCAAGCTCAGGCACGGAGCGCTGTTGCTCCAGATTTCGAATGCCTGCGGCAATCCAATCGCAAGTCTCTCGCGTTGCCGGGTCAATCACGGGCTCACGGCCAAGCGCCGAGCGCCAGTGATCCCAAGGCGACACTTCCTGACCGCACAGGGCAAAATAGTCTCGCGCCAGATTGACCCACAGAAACCATTCGCTAGCGGCATCGCCATGACCAAAGAGTTCCGGCGCAACTTTCCCTGCCCGCACCAGATCCCACGCCTCAACTGCGGTTACGAATGCGCCGTCCGGCACATCGGCGGTGTCGAATCCGATACCAAGGTGATCGCAATGCGGCGCGTCCAATTGGGCATCCACCCGCACCCAGCGCTTGGTATCGGCGCACCGGTATTCACAAAGCCAGTGATCCTCGTAGCGGCCAGGAACAAAGTACTGCGCGAACCCGCATCTGACCCGCGCGGCAAAGGACTTATGCCGCAAGAGGCCACACATCATGACCGCGTAATCACGGCAGGTTCCGACGGCACGGTGATCGACTGGCCGGGCAGCAGCAAGGGTTTGAGCGGAAGTCTGAAAAATCTGTTCCAGCCGTTTTTCAACAGGAAGCGTCTCGCGCGACCGCGTCGAAAAAGCGGAACCGGTCAATCCGTAGACATCAAGAAAATCGCTATGGACAAAAAGCCCCTGCACGATCGCCAACAAGGACGAAACATCGTCCGGCAGCGCATCGAACTCAGATGCGTGTTTGCCAGGCGATGTCATGGCTCCTTGCTGTACGAGGCTTCTCATGGGACCTCAGGTCATTCTGTACGGTGCCCGCAATGTCATGCCTAGAAGTTACACCATCGTCCCAAACCTCGCATCCTAGAGCGCGACGATCTCCCGCATGGCGGTCAGGAACTGTGCCACCTCCTGTTCGGTATTGTAGTGACACATGGAGACCCGCACGCAGTCCGTCAGACCCAGCGGCGTCAGGATGTTGGCGGAATAGTGATCCGCCTTGCGGGCATGGGTCCGGATGCCGCGCTCACGCAAAGCGCTCACCAGTGTCTCCGCATCCATGCCTTTCACGTACATGGAGACCAGCCCCTCGCGCAGAGGGTTCTCCGGCCCGCAGAGCACGCCGACCTCGGGCATCTCGGTCAGGCCCTTGAGGTTGCCGGTGCCGAAGAGCATGGCGTCGGTCAGGTCTTTTTCATGGGCATGGATCGCCTTGCTCGCCGCCTCGATCCGTGCGCGCCGGTCGGTCGCATCCGTCACCTGGCTGCCCAGCCATTCGAAGTAGTTCACGACATCGGAGAAGGTCGCATAGGCGCCGGTATCGCGTGTGCCCAGTTCCCACTGTTCCTGCGTCGCGCCGATCAGGCCGTCATGGGGCAGCTGCGTGAAGCGGTCCGAGATCCAGGCAATACCGTAGCCGTGGCGCGAGAAGGCCTTGTAGGGCGAGATCACATAGCCGTCGATACCATAGGAATCGATATCGATCCCGCCGTGGGCCGCGTGCTGAATGCCGTCGATGATGATGAAGCAGTCCGGCGCGACACTTCGGATCGCCTTGGCGATGGCCCCCACATCGACGCCCATGCCGCTGACCGGGGAAGTGTGCAGGATGGTCGCAACCCGGGTGTCGGGGGTGATGTGCGGCTGGTAGTCTTCGGCGGTGACCGATCCGCTCTCGGCGTTATGTTCGACGCAGACGTAGTCCTTCCCGGCAATCCCCGCCCAGCGGATGCAGGCACTCCGCGAAGCAGGATGCTCCAGGCTACTGCCTAAAACGATGCCGCCCTTTTCGGCCCCCAGGATCGCCGTACTGATCAGGCGGAACAGCAATTCCGTACCGCTTTCACCGACAAAGACCTGACCGCCGGTCGCATTGAAGAAAAGTTTGGTGTCTTCCTTCGCCTTGGCAATGATCCGGACCAGCTCTTGGGCCGCCGGATTGTCGCGCCCCTGATTGTCCGGGATTGCCGCCATCTCTTGCGAAGTCTCGACCACGGAGTTCAGGGTCAGCGCGCCACCGGCATTCTCGAAGAAAACCCGGTTCCCCTGATAGGGGCAGCTCTCCACATGGGCGAAGCGCGCACGGACGTCGTTGATCAGGTTTTCGTTGGATCCCAGCATCCTCTTTTCCTTTGTATAACCGCTCATCGCGGAGCCCGGCGCAGACGCTTTAGCAGACCCCCTGCTTGATAGCACCATCATTCATGCGGTAAAAAGCCCATATTCGAGCAATCATTCATGAGTAAAACTCATGCAAAATCCGCCTCAGGGCGCAAGCGATTCCCTCATCCTGGCCGCCCTGCCCGCCATCGAGGCCGCCGCGCGACTGGGCAGTTTCACCCGCGCCGCGCAGGAGCTGGGCCTGACCCAGGGCGCCGTCTCCCGGCGCATTCAGTCGCTCGAGAGCCACCTTGGTGTCGCCCTCTTCACCCGCCAGGGCCGCGCGGTCAGGATCACCACCGACGGCCTGCGCCTGGCAGAGAGCGCCACCGCGATCCTGCGCCAGATCGAAACCACCCGCCTGGAACTCAGCGGCTCCCTGACCGGCGCCTTACGCATCGGTGTCCTGCCCTCCCTGGGCGGCCTCTGGCTCGCCCCGCGCCTGCAGGCCTTCACGCAGCTTCATCCCGCCCTCTCGGTCAGCGTCTCCACAGTCGACGCCGACTTCAGCGCCGCCCACAAGGACCCGGTCAACTGGGATCCCTCGCTCCTGGACATCGTGCTCACCTGGGGTTACGGCGGCTGGACGCCTCTGACCGCCATCAGCCTTTTCCGCGAAGAAATGATCGCCGTCTGCAGCCCGGACTTCAAAAGCCAACACGGCATCGAGGCCACCGCCGACCTCTGGACCGCCCCGCGCCTCGCCCACACCACCCGCCCCAACGCCTGGGACGCCTTTGCCGAAGCCCGGTCTATTGCAGTCGCGCCAGGTTCCACAGTTTCGAGCCCGCCGCCACAACTGGCCTTCGACCACTTTTACATGATCCGCGAAGGCGCGTTGGCGGGCAGCGGTTCGGCTTTGCTGCCGGCGTTCCTGATCGCCGATGACATCGCCAGGGGGATACTGCTCCAGACCGGTCCGGCCTGGAGCACCGGCGCACAGTATGCGGCCGTGGGGACGAGCACGGCCTTTGGGCGACCTGCGGCGAAGGCGTTTCTGGATTGGCTCGTGGGCTCCACTTAAGGAAAAGCGCAGTTAGCATATTTCACTAGGCAAGCGTGATTGCGTTGATTTGATTGCATTTTCTTCCGACGATCATTGCAATAAGCAGAGACCACCACAACAAAGTCCCGATCATTTTGCTCAAGGTTTTTCTTGGCTGGACTTCCTTAGGTTGGGTTGCAGCCCTGATCTGGAGCTTCATTCGGCCGCATCAAACGAACGCGTCGTTCGGTCCCTCCTGCATTGGTAACCTCTTCAGCATCAAAGTTGCAGAAACCGCAGCAGAAGCGGTTCCGGACGGAGTTGCCGCGTGCAGATTTCATAAAGCAATAATCGGTAAACTCTATTCGCATTATTCTGTAAGACCGAAATTCAAACCTGAAGTTCGGTCAGCTAGGGTGAGGCCTCATATTCTTTGATGGTCTTGATTGTGTTTTGCCGGGTTTTAGGCAGGGGAGGTCTCGAAAGCGGGCCCGTAGGCCCGGTGAGAGGCGTCAACGCCCCTAAAACCCGGCAAAATACGACCCGCCTGGGACGTGGTCCCCAGACGATAAGATTATGAGTTCTGGGAACCACATTCTGGGAACCACATTCTGGGAACCACGTTCTGGGAACCACGTTCTGGGAACCACGTTCTGGACTACGTCGTGTCGCCCGTCTTTCAGCTATGGGGTCACGACGCTATAGCATCGCTCCACTCTTAACGCCTTGCCAGAAAACATGACTTTGTCGTCAAGACCGTCAAGGAATAGGAGTTCCCAACCCAGAGGCCAAGACTTGAGGAAAATTTTTCCGGGTATTATCAGCGTCCTTCTCTTCCTGGGAGCCGGCTGGCTCTGTTGGATTGGCACAGCGGAGGCGCTTTCTGCACATGCCAGCAAAAGCTGGGCAGCCGCAGAGGGAAGAATCACCTATTCGGAATTTGAATACTCCGGCACCGGTTCAAGCAGGCGACGCCAACCTGTCGTGCGCTACAGCTATATGGTCGAGGGTATCGACTATGCATCCGACCGTATCGCATTCGGCCCCGTTCCAAGCGACAAAGGCGGCGGGGCGGTGCTGACCACCAGTCGGGACGATCGGATATATGCCTTCGCAACACTCAAAGAAGGTTCTCCCGTCACAGTCTATTACGACGAGCGTATGCCATCAGAGGCCGTGTTGCTGCGTGGCGGCGGCACATTCGTGCTCATTTATTACTTTTGCGGATTGCTGGCGGCTGGAATGGCGGTGCTCTGCTTCATGTTGGCGACAGGCCGCATCAAGGGATAACGGCGCAGAGTCGTTTTACAGCCCTATCCGGCCTTCGCCTATCGAGGATGCGACCGGGCAGCTTCTCACGACCGCAATGGCAGCGCAGAGCGCACCTTGAAGCCAAGGCGGAGATACCGGCAAGTTCGCCCTGCTCACCCTTACTGCGCCCGCAGCGAACGACCGCTTCCCCCCGTTTCAGTCGCCTACTGCACGGCGGCTAAGGTCGCAGAAGGGCTCAATGCGGAAGCTCGTTGCACATCGAACCAATGGCCGCTGTGCGGACAAAGCCGCCTTCCACCTACCACGCGTTAAGGTCCGCTTATAGAGAGGCTTCAGAACCACATGTCTTTCACCGTTCGACCATCAGGCGGAAGTGCTTTGAAGCTGTCGTGCCCCTCAAAGTGTCGGATTGGAAGTTCGCTGATTGGTAAGGGGTCAGACATCCGAACATTCACAGCAGTCCGCTCGCGCCCGTTTTCATCCTCGGAACACGCGACGTAATGCGTCAGACATCCGCAATGAGCGCAGAAGTGGAAATAGATATCGCCACTATCACGACGCCGATACGTAGTCGTTTGCCCGGTCGTTTTAATGTCATAGCCAATAAATCCGTAGGCCCACAGGGCACCGTAGCGCCTACAGATTGTGCAATTGCAGGCAGTGACCGACTTTGGCAAGGTGTCCATTGTCCAGCCAACTTCGCCGCAGTGACAGGTCCCTGTCAGCATGTCTCAAACTCCTCTGTCGGCAGCGTCGGCGATCATTGCGATAGACTCGAGCGGGCCATCTCAGTGCTTTGGCCATGATACCACTGTCGGTTTTGGCCTGCCATACTGCTGACATTCGCGTGCGCCGCAGCATCCTGCAGTTTGGGCTCTACCTTGCCATTTGCTGCACTCCCGACAGATGACGGCTATGCGGACAAAGCCGACTTCTGAGCGCGGACTCCAAACTCAGCTAACCGACGATCGGACCGTCGTGTTGCTTTCCCGCATCTCCGATTTCATCCCAATTTGCCTTTGAGCCGACGAAGATGTGATGCGCGACTTTCAAGTTCTCTACGTCGCCAGGCAGGAGCCCCGCCGGAACAAACATGCGTGCTTCGTCATTTTTGCCGGGCAACGAAGAGCCACAGACACTGCAGAAATTGGACTCCCAATCAGCATCTGGCTTTTTCCACGTTCTGATGCTGCTGCGGCCTTTAATCCAATTGAATGCCTCATTCTCGATGACAACAACTGGAATGCCGGTGCTGCCGGTGTACCTACGGCAGATAGAACAGTGACAAACGTAAATTTCCGAAACAGGCTTTCCGACCTCAAACACGACTGCGCCACAGTTGCATCGGCCGGTTAACATCCTGGTTTCTCGCCACTTGCTTTTGATCCATCGGTGCTTCCAAGGATAGGTTTGGCACCTGGTGAGTACAATCTGCTTCTACCAGAGCATTGAAAAAGCGGCGTTGGACCGCGACGAATGACGGTTTCTCCCATGTCCTAGTTGGGCTCCATTTAGCCTTTCGCTGCAATTTGAATAGACTTCCGTTCTTGGCACTTTGCAGCCATTGACGGTCGAAGTGTCGATGTCTGCTCAAGGCTCCAAACCAGACCTTCACTGCAGTCTGGAGCCTCTAGCAATCTCCAGCCATAAGGATGGTACGACCGAAGAATTCCTCAGCGTCATCCTTCTGACCTCAAAGGACGGGGTGATCCGGCACAAAGATACTCGCTGCAAGCAACGAACCGGGTGAGATTATACCAGGAGTCTGGCTGGAAACCGGTTGCCGTTGCCTGCGGTTTTGATCCACCCAACGGATCGCCCTATCCCTTGCCCGTGTCCTTCCTGTTTTTTTGCTTGATGACCTGACGGACCATTTTGCCGAAGGCCTTGTCCTTGGATCTGCGTTCAGCGAGGCTGGCCGAATTGAAAGCTTCTTCAGCCATCAGTTTGCGCCATCGGCCTAGTCGACGCGCATCTATTTCACCCTTTGCCATCGCCATCAGAATCGCGCATCCCGGTTCCGTAGCATGCTGGCAATCTCTGAACCGGCACTGGGTCGAGAGGTCGTGAATGTCGGCGAAGACATTCGCGATGCCGGACGCCGCCTCTGTCAGTTGAAGCTCGCGCATTCCCGGCGTGTCCAGAACGACGCAACCGCCTTGCACGATGTGGAGTTGCCGCCGTGTCGTTGTATGACGCCCCTTCGCGTCGTCTTCGCGAATTGCCTGCGTCTCGATCGACTGGTTTCCAGCCAAAGCATTTGTCAGGGTCGACTTGCCCACACCGGATGATCCCAAAAACGCGACGGTTTTGCCTTGCTTGCACCATTCCGCCAGCTTCAACCCTGGTTCCGCGCCGCGCGCGTCGAGCGTTATAACGGGCACCAGTTCGGAAATTCCCCGCGCCTCATTCTCATAGCGTTCGGAAGAGTCAGCCAAATCACTCTTGGTCAGAACGATGACCGGCGTGATCTGGGCCTCAAAGGCCAGGGCGACATAGCGTTCCAGGCGGGCGATGTTGAAATCCTGATTGCAGGAGGAGACGATGAAGACCGTGTCGATGTTGGCCGCAATCAACTGGACCTGACGATCCGTTCCCGGCGCGCGGCGTTTCAGCAGGCTCTTGCGCTCCAACAGGCGGCTGGAAGCCGGCAGCTTTGAATCGAGCAGCAGCCAATCGCCGACCGTCACGTCCGGACGGGATGGAATCGTCTGGTCGATATCATCACCGATGACGTGCAGCGCGCTGCGGTGCACTTCGATCACGCGCACCGGCGGCATCTGCGCCATCTCCTCCACGCTGATCTGCTGCGCGAAAAAAGGCTGCCAGCCCAGGGTTTCGATTTTGGATAGAGATCGTTCTGATCCTTGCCCCTGCAAGGAGGATGAAAAGAACTGGGAGTAGTCCCGTGTCATGGGTTTGAGCTTTCATGTCGGTGCCACGAGCGTCGCCCGGGCTCTAAGTGTCAGGTCTGTCTGAGATCGCAAACCAACTCGCCCGCCCGTCTCACTTGGGCAGCGTCGTTTAAGAGTTGCTTTTGCGCCGGGAGGCCTGATGCCTCCCCACTTAGTCAGGACATGAAATCTCCGTTACGTTATTTAGAGAATAGCCGGGACTCGCCGGGTTTTCAAGCGCTTGCGCGCAACAGTGCTACGCGCATCAATCAGGATGACAAAGCATCATTGGCCCGGTCACAGCATCAAAAGACCATGACCGGGCCACGACGCCTGACAGGCTAAATCCGCTCGAGGATCACCAGAGTATCCGTGACCTGGGCCGTCTGGCCGCCCGGACCCGTGGCCTGACGCTGCGAGGGGCCGACGAATACCTCTTTCCAGCCATTGGATTCAAGATCGAGGTCCTTCAGGACCTCCGCCGCCGCCGGGAACTCGGTATCCGGCTCGGCCCAGGACCAGGGCGCGATGGAACCGTGCGACGCAATGATCAACAGACCTTTTCTGGCCACGGCCTCGGCGGCACGCCGGAGAACCTTGATCCGCGAAAATTCGATCGGCGATTCCAGAAAAATCGCACAGACCAGTTCGAAGTCTCCTGCCGGAAAGCTCTGGCTGAGATCGTGTTTCGCGAAGCTGATCCGGCCTTCAACGCCGGCCGCTTCTGCATTTCGCCGCGCGTAGTCCAGGGGCCGTCTGCGAAACATCGACGGCGGTCACCTGCCATCCCTGCCCGGCCAGCCAGACGGCATCGTCGCCCTTGGCGCAACCCAGCTCCAGAGCACGCTGCGGCTGCCGCTGCGCCACGAAGTCTGTCAGAACGGCGGACGGCCGCCCTGAGCTTTTCGGCGACACCCCTTGGTAGTGCCGCTCCCAGAAAGCTTGCGACGAATTCTCTTCCTGCATGATTTGATCCTTTCCAATCTCTGGCCCCAACCGCGACCAGGCCGCGCGTGGTTGAGGCGAACAACAAAGTGCGACTATTCGTATCTTCATATGATACGTGATAGGTGAGAGTCAATATCACGTAATTTCTTTTGTTACGTATGCACTTCAGTTATGCTCTGCGGAAGGAAGAAAGGAGCGCCACTTCATGCGTTATGACAGCCGTTTGCCGCGGGTTTTGCATGTCCTTCTGCATCTCGAAGAGAGGTCGGAACCGGCGACCTCGGAAGAAATCGGCCGAATGCTGAACACCAATGCGGCAGTCGTCCGCCGCACCATGGCGGGCCTGCGCGAACAGGGTTACGTTCAGTCGGCAAAGGGCCACCGCGGCGGCTGGACGCTGGCAAGACCCCTGTCCGAAATGACACTACTTGGGATCTACGAAGCCCTGGGCTCACCGAAACTCTTCGCCCTCGGCAAGTCCGAGGATGCCCCCGCCTGCCTGATGGAGCAGGCGGCGAATGCCGCGACCGAGGACGCCCTGGAAAAGGCCGCCGCCTGCTTTTCCGACTCCCTTGCCGCTATCACCATGTCGGATCTGGCCGGGGATTTTGCGGCAAGGCTCCGTGAATGGAAGAAGCGACGATAGGGACCCTTTCTCGCGCACAAAAAACGATGCGCGACTCCGCAATCCCCCCTTCAGCCGTCGCGACAGGGCCGATCATGGGGTCTGTTCTTCACGCTATCCGCTTACGCCGCCCCACAAGGGCCAGCCCCGCAAAGCCAAATCCGAAGAATGCGAGAGATGCGGGCTCAGGCACCTGAACCGGAGCAACTATTGACGCGACCACAAAGGGTTCTAGTTGTTGTTGCGTCCTTTCCGTAAGCCCGCGCACCCGCAGCGATTCATCCCCATTCGGGCCGTTTGAGCAATTCGCTTGCGTTCCGTCTAAGCACCACCAATTCCTCCCCGATCCAACCCGTGGGCTCTGGAACAGCGCCAAGCCCGGAGCTCCGAAATCAAATACCAGGCTTGTCGCGGAGGCAATGAAGCTGTTGCTCGTTAGAAGCAAGTTGGAGTTCGAATTGACGTTGTTGGGCCCGAACAGGGTAAAGCTGCTGAGGCCGTCATCCAACGTGAGTTGCCAGTCGATAAAGTTGCCGGTGGCGAGTTGACCAAGTGTGCCATCCGTTGTGATGGTCCCGGTTACGCTACCGGCTCCTATTGTACGCTTCACATCGTAAATAAGGCTCGCGGACCCCGTCCCCGGAGAAAGAAGCGTTATCGTCAATGAAAGGATCAAAGAAACAAACACACGTCGTCTTGTCATCGTGAATCTCCCCAATTCTAAAAATCAACCCATTGCCCGACGAGAGCGCGCAGTACCCGCCAAACCAGCCAGTCCGACCTCCAGGACCTCCAACGTGCCTGGTTCCGAAACCGTCACGATGGAAGTTCCCCGTGCCTCAGTAAACGCAGACTGGGAGGAACCCATACAGCTCGTAAGATGAGCCGCCTCCTGTCTAGGTATTGGCGGCCCTCCGCAGGCGAGTCAGACGCCAGGATTGAAACTCCGTTGAAAGAGGAAAACACCTACCCTGAACCACTGAAGATTCATAGGTGAGCGCTGCACTTTGTCCAATATCTGTGCAATTTTGTCCAATATGCGCGCAAGCGACGCGTGATAGAGTTGATGTAAAGATATGCGATATGCCGTTGTCAGCGAAACCTGCCGCGCGCGACCAGCACCCCGGCAAGCGTAATTAGAACCATGCCGGCAAGCGTGAAGACATCGGGCTGTTCCGAAAAGAAGATGAACCCCCAGAAGGCAGCGGAAACAAGATAGGCATAATCGAAAGTGCCGATGATTTGGGGCGGCGCGATCTGGTACGCCCGCGCAACGCCCAAAAAGAACGCGGCAGAGAGCAGGCCGAGGAACGCCATCAAGCCCCACTCCTCCGCACCCATGGGCATCCAGCCCCCGAGCAGAAAGGGACTAGCGGCGGTGAGCTCCGGCCCCAGATCCAGGAACAGAAGGGTCGCGGTCGCAAGAACGCCCGTGACGACAAAGGCCCCATGCAGACCAAGCGCGAGATTGATGGCCTCATGCTGCCGGCACCTGGCACGCGTCAGCACCATGGCCATCGAATAAAATGCCGCGCCCAGCAGCGGTAACAGGATCACCCAGGTGAAGGCCTCCGTTCCCGGTTTCAGGATCGCCGTCACACCCGCGAAGCCAACCACTACCCCCAACCACTGCCGCCGCGAGACCCGCTCACCCAGGATCACCGCGGACAAAAGCGCGGTGATGATCGGATTGCTGTAAACCGCGACGGCGGCCAGCGAAAGCTCGAGGACAGGCAGCGAAGCGTAAAACGCCAGCCATGTCAGAACGAGTAGAAGGCTGCGCGCGACAACCCACCTGTTAAAGAGGTGCCCGAAGCCGACGCGCTTCACATAACCCAAGGCCATAAGACAGGGCAGCGCGAAGATCGAGCGCGTCACGAAGACCTGCCAGAGCGTGAGATCCGCGCTGACCAGCTTCACCACTGCATCGGCGAAGGCCATCGCTGTCACGGACGCGAGGATAATCACGATACCCTGTGCGACCTGATCCGGTTGTTGTGCCGTGCCCTGCGTCAAGCTCCCTCCTCTCGTCTGCTTCAACGCTCCAGACTACCGGCATTCAATACTTTCGATAAGACCTTGTGAATTTACCCTATTATTTAGTATTTTTAAATAATGGAACGTGCACCGATTCACGGTATAGAGGTCTTCCTGACGATTGTCCGCGAGGGCTCCATGCGCGCCGCCGCCGAGGTACTGGGCGTCGGTGCGCCTGCGGTCAGCCTTCAGTTGAAAGCCCTGGAAGACAGGCTCGGTGTAGACCTCCTCTTCAGAACCACGCGCAGCATCGAGATGACCGACGCCGGCCGCGTTCTCTTTGAGGCCGCCGACCCGGCCTACCGCGACATGGTCCATGCGGTAAGGAAATCGCAGGAGAGCGCGAAATCGACGACGGGGACCCTCCGTCTCAGTCTGTCACGGGGTGCCTATATCACAGCGGTCGCACCCGTTCTGGCGAAGTTTCGGGCCGAAAATCCCGGGATCACCCTCGATATATCCTGGAACGAGGAGCTGGTGGATATCCTGCGCGAGGGCTTTCACGCAGGGATACGCCTGGGGGACATTCTGGCGCCCGATATGCTTGCCGTCCGCGTCACCGGGCCGGTTCCCTCGGCTTTTTTCGCGTCTCCCGAATATCTCAAGGAACAGGGCAAGCCGAAGCATCCGCGCGACTTGCTGGACCATCACTGCATCCGCTACCGGCAGCCGACCTCGAAAGCGATCCGGGAATGGTGGGTGACCGAAAAAGGTCAGGAAACGCGGATCGACCCGCCCAGCCGGCTCGTCTTCGACACCGTCATCGGCGTCATCCAGGCCGCGCGCGAAGGCCACGGCATCGGCTGGTCCATGCGCACGACCATGGAAGAGCATCTGCGGAGCGGAGAGCTGGAAACGATCCTCGAGCCCTACGCCAGACCCCTGCCGCCTTTCTACATCTACTATCCCGACCAGAACAAAAGGGTCGAATGTCTCCGGCTCTTTGTCGATTGCCTGAAGCAGCAGCAACGTCAGGAGAATGCCAAAAGGTGACATGCGCGCGTCAAACGTCGGCGGTGCGGACGAAGCCGCCGTCGGATCCGTAAGGCCGCTGGCTCTGCAAGATCGAATGATCTCCTCGCGGTGACAGGCAGAGCAGCGCCGTTGCCTCAGCCGGTAACTGCGTGCAAGAGTTCTGCAATCCGAATGAAGCAACACAACGCCCTTTATGTCAAAGACACCACCTGGATTCGATCATATTGACCTCAAGCTGATTGCGGCACTCATTGCGCTGATCGAAGAACGCTCGACAACGAAGGCGGCCCGGCGTCTGCATCTTGCCCAATCCACCGTGTCCGGCACGCTGGCGCGGCTTCGGGATATCTTTGACGATGAGCTCCTGGTCCGTCAGGGCCGCGATCTTGTGCCAACGCTTCGCGCGGAGGAGCTGTTGCTGGCTTTGCGGCCTCACTATGAGGGTCTGGCAGCGGCTCTTGGCGAAGTCCGCGCATTCAATCCTGAAACTGACGCGCGGGTGTTCCGCTTCGGATGCACGGATGCCTTTGCTCTGGCGGCGCTGCCAAAACTGACGGAGACACTGCGAAGCAAAGCGCCCTCTTGTGATCTCTCCATTCGGATCGGCGACTATCGAACGCTGCCGGAAATGTTGTCGAGCGGTGAGGTCTCGACCGTTGCCGGGTATCTGCGCGAGGATCCCACGGCAACCGCGAAAACACGCGTATTGCGCAATGCGCCGTGGGTTGTTGTGCGCAACGCGGCCTCACCTCCTCTTGCGGGGCTCGACGACTTTTGTGCGCGTCCGCAAGCGCTGGTGACGCCGATAGGAGACCTGTCCGGGTTTGTCGATGATCAATTGCAGTCAATCGGCCGGGAAAGGCGCATCGTCTTGGGTCTCTCAAGCTTCTCCCTCATCCTTGCGGCTTTGCCCGGAACCGACTTGATCACGACTGTGCCCGATTTCGCTGCCTATGGCCTTGCGCGTCATGCCGCGTTCGAAATCGAACCCTGCCCCGTGGCAGTCCCGCCAGTGACCAATGCACTGGCGTGGAGTGCGACGACCCATCGCGATCCAGCTGAAGCCTGGTTTCGTGCCGCCGTTGCAGATGCGTTTGAAGCCGGTAAATCACACTGAATGCTCGATTGTCAGGGCGTCTGGCCAAAGCGATTTGATCTATCGGAGCTACCGATTTCTCGAAACGACGCACCAGCCTCATCTTTGGATCAAGCGAAACGCACAGCGGAGTTGATCCAATGCAAAACATCCTGATCGTCCTCACCTCCCACACCACCATGGGCGACACGAACAAGCCGACGGGCTTTTACTTTGAAGAAATGGCGACCCCTTACTGGGCAATGGTGGATGCAGGTCACGAGGTGACCATCGTCTCGATCAAAGGGGGCGCGGCAGTACACGACCCGTCAAGCCTGGACCCGGACCCAGCGAAGCGCCCGGCGCCCGTCGGGAGGTTCATTGAGGACACCACCGCCATGGCAAGACTGGCCAATACCCCCGCGATCACCGACATCGACCCAATGGACTATGACGCGATCTTCCTGCCCGGCGGACATGGCACTGTTTGGGACCTGCCCGATAGCGCCGCTTTGGCCGGCGCCGTGGGCCGCATCTATGATGCGGGCGGCGTGGTTGCCGCTGTCTGCCACGGCCCGGCCGGTCTCGTGAACGCCAAGCGCGCCGATGGCAGACCGCTGGTCGAAGGCCGGCGCGTCAATAGCTTTACCGATACCGAGGAAGAGGCCGTGGGCCTCTCCGACATCGTACCCTTTCTGCTGGAAACCCGCTTACGCGCGCTGGGTGCGATTTTTGAGGCTGGTGAGAATTTCACACCCCATGTCGTGCGTGACGGGCGTCTGATCACCGGTCAGAATCCGCAGTCGAGCGATGCAGTAGGCGCCCATCTCGTCGAAGCCCTGGCGGACGCGAGCGCGAGAGCCCGCGCCTCTTAAGGCGCCTCTCTTGCGGCTCGGCCGTACATAGGTTGCTCTACGCGGGCTGGAAGGGCTTCACCTGTAAACGTGATCCGGTCTGCGTCTTATGGTTAGATCAGACTCAATGGGACACGAATTCATTGAATCTAGTGTGATTCAGTCTCTGAAGTTCGCCGACAAAGGTAAAAGGAATAGGAAGATGGAATATCTCCACACGATGGTTCGCTGCGCTGATCTCGAGGCGTCACTGGACTTTTATTGTAAGAAGCTCGGCCTTGTCGAAGTGAACCGGATGGAGAATGAGGGCGGGCGTTTCACGCTCGTCTTTCTCGCCGCGCCCGGAGACGTGGGCCGTGCGAAAGACGCCAAAAGCCCCCTTGTCGAGCTGACCTACAACTGGGACCCCGAGAGCTACGCGGGCGGCCGGAATTTCGGCCACCTTGCTTACCGCGTGGACGACCTTTACACGCTTTGCCAAAACCTCCTGGACGCGGGCGTGGTCATCAACCGCCCACCACGCGACGGACACATGGCGTTCGTACGTTCACCCGACGGCATCTCGATTGAGCTGCTCCAGGCAGGCCAGGCGCTGGAACCAGCCGAACCCTGGAAGTCCATGCCCAATGTCGGGGAATGGTGAGGTCCGCGACACGGAAAATATGTGAATCCGTTCGAATTCGTATGGTTAGATTAGATTCACAAGTGCGATGCATCGCCCTCGGCGATTCCATCTAAACTTGATCTGATCCAGTCCCTCGCCATTAAGGCGGGTTATGACCCGGGCAAAATCACAGCGCCCAGATCGGCCAGGATGGCCTTGGACTGCCGGCAGTCGGCAAGGCCGTTTTTGCAGATGAAATGCAGCTTGGATCTCCCACTGCGATCCGTCGGATTCGGCAGTTCCACAAGCGCCAGATCGCCGTAAGGACCGCCACCCGTTCGTATCAGGCAATCGATTTCATCCCGCCGGATGCGCTCGACATCTGACGTTTCGATGGTCTGGCGGACATGGGGGTGGAGGGCATCGCGCTGCGCAGGCCATCCCTCCGGCAGCAGCGCCGCAGCCTTGGGGCAGAGGCCAAGGGTGAATTTCCTGCCGTTGATATCGGGCGCAATCTCTTCCGTCGCATCCGTGAGGTCCTCAAACACCCGGGAAATGCGCGGCAGGTAAGTCTCCCCGGCTCCGGTCAGCAGCAGCCCATGGGGCAAACGCCGGAACAGCGCGACGCCGAGGGAGGCTTCCAGCTTCTTGACCTGCTGGCTGACCGCGCCCGGTGTGACGCCAAGTTCGCTTGCCGCTGTTTTGAAACTCAAATGCCGTGCGGCGGCTTCAAAGGCGCGCAAGCTGTTCAAGGATGGAAGACGATAGGTCATTTCTTTCTCCTGCGCGCAACACTACAGGAGTTGCAGCGCAATCAGACTCAGAAATTCTAATCCTGGAGGAGAGCTTTTCTGCGTTGAGCGCCGGAGACTCCCGCCAATAAGATCGCAGCAACAAACCCAAGGTCGGAAGCGGTCTCGCCGACCAGGCTTTCTTCAAAAATGGAGTGGGATCTTGAGCAAACTTCAGGGCAACCCCGATGTCTACGACGCCATCAAAGAACGCGGAATGCTCTATCTCGCGAGCTTTCAGGAACTCAGGAAACGCTACGGCGAGGCGGAAGCCATCAGTGTCATGCGCAGCATCAGTCACGCCCACGGCGTCCGGGTTGGAAAAACCATGGCGCAGTTCGGGCCACGCGACTTTGAAGGGATCTGCAGGGCTTGGGTCCTTTCGCCGGAAAACGGCGCGACCTTCCGGCCCGATATCCGACGGGTCGACGACAGCGGGATCGAGGTCAAAATGAAGGCCTGCCCGATTAAAGACGCCTGGGTTGACGCCGGATGCAGTGATGAAGAGATCTGCACCCTGCTTTACTGCGCGTCGGCCTACGACCGGGCTGCCCTGGAGGCCGCGGGCTTCGCCTGTGAGATCGAACTCTGGTCGCCGGGAAAAGAGGGCTGCTGCCTGACCCGGATCACAGAGAAGTCTTGATCTCCGGCTCTGCACGCCAAACACTCTCTAAAACTCAAAACGCCAAGGGAGAAACCGCCCGATGACAGCAAGCTTTGACCCGCCCGGGACTCCTTTCATCGGCGCCGGTAAAGAAACGGCCGTGACAGATGCGGACCTTGTTGTCTTCGCTGCGCCGCACGGAACCCCCTACCCCGGGATCGACAACGAACCCTATGCCGCGACTGCGGAGGCTTTACGGCAGGCCCTGGCGGAAGATGCACTATGGCTGGATCATTGGGATTTCGATCTGGATGGTCCGCTACTGGGCGACGGGAACTTCATGGTCGCCGACGCCGGCAATCTCAAAACCTCTTCCCTGGATGGAGAGGGCAACCGGCATCTGATCCGGCAGGCCACCACTCAGATTCTGGACGCCGGCGCCATCCCGCTCATGATCGGCGGGGACGATTCAACCCCCATTCCGTTTATCGAAGCCCTGGCCCCTCTCGGTCCCCTCACCGTCATTCAGATTGACGCTCACATGGACTGGCGGGATGAACGCCGCGGCGAACCCATGGGATTCTCCAGCCCCATGAGGCGGGCCTCGGAAATGGATCATGTGGAGAATATGATCCAGGTCGGCGTGCGTGGACTGGGATCGGCCCGCCGGGTGGAGGTCGAGGCTGCAAGAGACTGGGGCTCAAAAATCATTACCGCCAGAGAGTTTCATCGCGACGGTATAGATGCTGTTCTGAAGCACCTGAAAAGCGGCAGCAACTGCATGATCACCTGGGACTGCGACGGCATGGACCCCGGCATCATGCCCGCCGTCATGGCACCGACTCCCGGCGGTCTCTCCTACATGCAATCGATCGATCTGATTCATGCCGTGATCAAAAAAGCCAGGCTCGTCGCCTTCGATCTGGTGGAGTTCGTGCCGGGACGGGACCCGGATGGGACCGCCGCCATCACCGCGGCGCGCATCTGCGCAAACGCGCTCGGCGGCCTTGCCCGCAAATAACAGTCATCCATCCGCGGGGCATACAGCGCGGATCGGACCGCTCCCTGCTGCCGGCGCCAAATGAAAATCGGGAAAGCCTTAAAGTGTAAGGACAAGCGGAAGATGGTCCGAGACTTCGGGCTGTTCGATCACCTGGAAATCCCGCACCGCGTCTTCGTTGTCGATCAGCATGTAATCGGCAAAACGTCCCGGCTTCTTGTAATGCGAGCTGCGGGTGCTGTTGAAGCCGCGGCCTTGGACCAGTTCGGTCAGTCCGGCCTCTTCCAGAATCCGAAGCGCAGCGCTCCCCGGCTCCAGATTGAAGTCCCCACAAACCACGGTGACGTCGCCGGGTTCCGAGACAGCCCGGGAGATCTCGAGCAAACGGCGGGATTGGGCTGAGCGTTCCGGTGTATCCATCTTACCGTTCAGGTCTCTGAGACCATGCATATGGGTTATGTTGACATAGCCTTCGCGCCCATAATCGTAAACACGGACGCCATGCGCGCTTCTGGAACGCGGGTGATCGCCGTAGCCCACAGGCGAGTAGGACTTGTGCACGAAGCCCTGATGCTGACCCACGATCGGGTAGGATCGCCGCACAAAGGTCGCCAGCCCCCATTGCGAGGCGATCGATTGCTCCTCGTCCCACAAAACACCCTGAGCCGCCGGGCAGAAGACCGCAACATGCTCGGGAAGAACCGCACAGACATCGCGAAAGAGATTGGCGCGCTGGGGCAGCACGTGGTCGCCATCCCGATAGGTCAGCCAGTCTTTATCCGTCTCCGGACTGTGGACGACCTCCTGAAGGCACAGAACATCAGGTGCGCTTGTACTCAGAAAGGGCAAAAGATCGGCGTGCAGCTTTCCACCCCAGGCATTCAGGCACATGACGCGCATCACAGTTTTCCTTTGCTCTCATTTCTCGGGGCTTTACTGCGCGTGCGCCTGGCTTTTTTCAAAGCCCGGCGCACGCAAAGACTCACCCTATCTATCGCGCAACTGGCACAAAACGGCAAATGCCATTCACACGGGAGCGCAAACACAGATTCTTTACTACCTCTGGTCGCAAGCGTCGGCCATGGCCGCGGTGCCGATTCTCGGTTTTTTTTGTGATCTCTTTGAACCAATCCGGGACGGTTTCCGACTGAAGAGAAATACCCCCGGAAAGGGACCCCTACTCGCGGCTTCCACCATCGGAAGCAGGCTATCGTGGAGATCGAAATGACCGAATTCGAAAAGGCCACTCTCTTTGCTCGGACCGCATGCACAGCCAGAGTCAGCGCCGCGCAAGCAGGCTTTCACCCTATTGAGCATGCCGCAGGCTCCGACCCGCTGCACGCCCATGACGCTTGACTGCCCAGAGAATTAACTGCCTGGAGATCAAAGACATAACAGACCAACGAGTTGACAGAGAAGAGACTTAACAGAACAGAGACAGGCGGCGGCAGCCGCCATATCGGGCCCCGCGCGCACGATAACCGATAGAAGATCCATCGGGCGTGGAACGATTTGAACCGTCAGAAATTAAACACTGTCGCCTCGAAGCAACAGCAAAGATGCAAGACCCCTTTGCGGTTGCCCGAGTTCAATCGCAACAACTGTCAGCGTAATCATTGGTCGTGTCTTGGCGGGGACCCGGATTGCCCGCCCGAGATCATTAACAGAGCTTCAGCACACAGCAACAGAGCAGTACGGCGGATCAAAAACCCGGCGGCATAATACTACTAAAAATTGATTTTTAGAGTGATGACGCACGACCGCATGCAGCGGATGCATTGGGAGATGCAAATGGCACTAACCAGCGAGGAAGTAGAGCTTTTGCGCGAAAGCTTTCGCGAAATTGCGATCGAAAACGAACAGGCAAACGTGCGCTTTTACGAGATCCTCTTCGAGAAGGATCCTGACTTGCAGGTCATGTTCACAAACGATATCGGCCGCCAGGGGGCGATGCTGATGAGCAAACTCGGCGTTATCGTCTCGGAGTTCCACAACATGGATTTGCTGGCCCCCATGCTGGGAGAGTTGGCAATCCGCCATGTGGCTTACGGTGTGAAAGAGGAACACTATCCAATCGTTGGCGAGGCTCTGATCCAGTTGCTTCTGGAAACGCTCGGCGACAAATTCACGCTTGAAGCGGAAGTGGTCTGGAAGAAGGTTTACCTGGACCTTTCGGAGCTCATGATCGCAGCCGCCTACCCTGATCGCCGCTGACGCGCGACCGCACCAAACGCAACCGGGCCGTCGTAGGTTCTGAATCCGTGACCTAGACTAAAGTACAGTTCATCCCGAAACCCAAACATGCAAACAACAGTATACTGTTGTTCATTCCCTTCAAAGAGAGCGACAGGACCGGGGAGATATCAAGCCTCCCAGGCAATGAGCAGCATCTCAAGCGGAGCGGCTTGCCAGGAATCGCAAACACAAAATCAACACAAAAGCAGCACGCGGGCCAGTCGCGCGACAAAATTTGAAAAGTTCTACAGCGTTCAATTGCAAAGCTGGAAAGGAACGAAATGTCAAATGCAGTCTTGGTGGCAGTGGATGGGAGCGATGGGGGGACCAGAGCGCTCCGATACGCAAGTGAACGTGCAAAGCTGAACGGCGCGAAACTGATCGTGGCCTATGTGATTGAGTGGTCGCCCTATTCCTTCAATACGCCGGAGGAAAACGCGGAACGCCACATGCGGCGCGAGCAGGAAATCGAACGCGCGGAAGCCAGTGTGGTCGAACCGGCCGCGGCGTTCCTGAAGGCAGAAGATATCGAGCACGAAACCGTCGTGACCCACGGTCCGCCGGCCGAGACCTTGCTGAAGCTTGCGGAGAAACATGCTGTTCAGCAGATTCTTGTCGGACGGCGGGGCCAGTCCGCGATCAAAAACCTGCTGTTCGGCAGCGTAGCGGGCAACCTTATTCAGACCTCCCCTGTACCCGTTGTCGTCGTGCCTTAGAGGGCTCGGCCAAAATCCCATCTCCGCAAAAAAAACAAGCCGGAAAAAGTGAGGGACACATCATGGTCAGACTACTCACAACACTGATAGCGCTTTGCCTTTTTTCCTCGGCGGCGCACGCGGGCTTTGACGAGACAATCAATGAACTGACGGCACCGATCGCGACAGCCATCGGCAATATCGTGTTCTTCAAAATTCCGGTTTTCGGCGCGCAGCTTCCGCTCGTCGTGCTTTGGCTCGTCATCGGCGCGGTGTTCTTCACCTTCTACATGGGCTTTGTGAATATCGGCGGCTTCAAGCATGCACTTCAGCTGGTGCGCGGCGACTACGCCGACCCTGACAGCCCGGGCGAAGTCTCCCACTTTCAGGCTCTGGCGACGGCGGTCTCGGGAACGGTCGGGATCGGCAACATCGGCGGTGTCGCCGTTGCCGTCACCATCGGCGGTCCGGGCGCGACCTTCTGGCTGATCGTGGCCGGATTTCTGGGGATGTCCACGAAGTTCGTCGAGTGCACGCTCGGGGTGAAGTACCGGCAGGAAAACCCCGACGGTTCGGTTTCGGGCGGCCCCATGTACTACATGCGCAAAGGCTTCGAAGAGCGCGGCATGGGCGGCTTCGGCAAGTTCATGGGAACCTTCTATGCCATCGGCATCTTCATCGGCGCCCTGGGCATCGGCAACATGTTCCAATCCAACCAAGCCTATGTGCAGCTTAATACGGTGGCCGGCGGCGGGCTGGACGGCCTGGGATGGCTTGTCGGCCTGATCCTCGCGGCGGTCGTCTTCGCCGTGATTATCGGCGGCATCAAATCCATCGCCCGCGTAACCGAGAAAATCGTGCCCTTCATGGCGATCTTCTACTGCCTCTTCGCGATCATCGTGATCCTGATGAACTATGCAGCGATCCCCGCGGCCATCGGCAACATCTTCGCCGGTGCCTTCACCGGCGAAGGCGTCCAGGGCGGGGCTATCGGCGCTCTGATTATCGGCTTTCAGCGGGCGGTCTTCTCCAACGAAGCGGGCATCGGCTCCGCCTCCATCGCCCATTCAGCCGTGCGGACGCCGGAACCGGTCACGGAAGGCTATGTCTCTCTTCTGGAACCCTTCATCGACACCATCGTGATCTGCACCATTACAGCTCTGGTCATCGGAACCAGTCAGGTCGCCGATCCCAACTTCGCCGGAGAGGCCACCGGGGTCGCCATGACCTCCGCGGCCTTCGAGCGCCAGATCAGCTGGTTCCCGCTCCCGCTTGCCTTCGGCGCCCTGCTCTTCGCCTTCTCGACTATGATTTCCTGGTCCTATTACGGACTGAAAGGCTGGACCTATCTCTTCGGCGAGGGGCACACCGGCCAGACGATCTACAAGCTGATCTTCTGCGCCTTCGTGGCTCTGGGCTGCATGGTCCAGCTCGGCCCGATCCTGGACATCTCGGACGCCCTGGTCTTCCTGATTTGCGTACCGAATATCCTCGGCCTCTACGTCCTGGCCCCCGTCGTGCGGGCCGAGATGCTCAGCTATAAAGCGCGGTTGGAAAGCGGAGAGATACAGCGCTACAGCCATTAGTGTGATGTTTCTGAAATTCGCCGCATCATCTGCGGCGAATTTTAGAGACTGAATCACACCAGATTCAACGGGACATCAGGCTGTGAGGAAAAAACGGACATCGCCTGGGCGCTCTCTGACGACCGTCTAAAGGCGAAATCCCCATCCAGAGCTGTGGATAGACCCGGACGAAACCGAGGTCATCTATGGCGAGCTCTGCTTCGTAGCCGTGGGATGGCGATGAGTAGATAAATAGGGTCTTCGAACGACGCTCATAGACTTGTTTGACACTTTGCGGCTGCAGTCATCCAGATCAAGCCAAACGGCTGTCGTTTCCGATTATCATGAACAGCTCAGAGCGAACCCCAGAAACCACGCGCAAATGGAGCAAAAGGAACGGCATCCTTTTCGGTAAGGCCGAACGCATTCATCGCGACAAGATAAGCCTCTTCCCCATCGTCATCCTCGCCTTCAAAGGGCCCGAACACCTCATTATTGCGCACGCCGAATGCAAGTAGATACTCAACCGGTCCGGCCCAGGTCGAATAATCGATAAACATCCAGTCGTGCTCGGATGCTCCAAGGCTTTTCAGATAACTAAGCGCTTCGTCAAAAGTCGGCGTCATTTCAGGTGTCAGGATGCCGCTGCCCGGGAACGGGACTTCTAGCTCGCGAAACACATGGTCAGTCATCAAAGCAGACTGCCTGATTTGATGCGACCGAGAGAAGATTCCGGTGAAGTGATAGGCCATAGTGAGGACACTAACTCTCACTTGATATCGACGACAAGTGCGCAGCGGCTTGGATCGGCGGCTTTACCGAACGCCCTGGTTTGTGCGGCACGTCCGCCGTTTATGAGCGTCATGCCTTGAGCCCCAAGCAGACCCTCACCGGTCCCGGCGTGATCCCAAGACCGGCCGGCTGAGTTGCCACGAGCGAATTGAGCGTGCCGTTCTTCGCGTCAAACTCGGACACCTGTTCCATCCGTGATCAGAAAAAGGCCGCCGCCCGGGGAGCTCTGACGCGATCCGGGCGGCACACCTTCTTAGCGCGCAATCACCATCGAGTGCGCACCGCGCGCGACCGGGACGGAATGCTCGGTTTTGATGAGCTGCGTGTTGCCGGGGTCCAGCGGGTCCGCCTGGATGCGCCAGAAGTCGATGGATGACCCCGCCACACGATCATCGAAGTGGTCGTAATTGGCGACTGCGAGATAGTTGCCGGAATTGTCGAAAACCGCAGCTTCCGGCAGGATACCATCGTAGTTGAAAGTACCGATCTCGGTCAGATCACCGGTTGCCTGATCGAGTGCCGCCAGCGTCACGGAGGAATACCAGGTGATGCGGGGATCATCGTAAGGCAGGTAGCTGCGCTCGAGGTTGGTCGTCGCGACCCATCGGCCATCGGGTGAGACCGCCAGCCCTTCCGGCGAGACGCCCGTCATCACGCGATCAACCAGCGCATGGCGCACCGCGCCGTCGCTACCGACCTCCGCGTTCATACGCACAGTCACCATCTGCCCGCGAGGCGCTTCGATCCACCTGCCGGCGATATCCGGCCCCCAGTAGAGCGCGTTGGCCACCACATGCGAACCGTCGGGCGTGAACATGACGCGGTAGGGCGCCCGGTCGATGTCGACGACGTTGCCGAAGGGCTCGACGGCGAGGTCATCGGTGACACGGGCAAAGCGCATGGAGTTGCCGAACTGATCGATCATGGCGAGGAGGTCTTCTTCGGGGTGCCAGTCCATATCCATGATGTTGTCTTCGCCCAGGGGATAGCCCTCGATGGTGGGCGAGACCGGATCACTCAAAGTGCCGTCCGCGTTGATGCGGAAAAGCTGCATCGGCGTCTGGCCACCGGAGCCGCCCTCGAAGGAGTAGCTGATCGCCAGAATGTCGCCTGTCGCGTTCACACGAACCGCAATTGGACGATCCCCGATCTTCAATCTGTCCCGCACCTGCGGTGCAGTCGGGTCGGCAAGGTTTACGACCGTCAGGGTCGAGCCGATCGACTTGTCGCTGAAAGCGTGCGGATCGTCGTTGTCCGGTCGTGGCGTGAAGGTTTCCACTACAAAGGCGAGACGGCCATCGGGCGTGATGTCAACGGCCGCCGGCGGGCCGGCAACGGAATTGGAGGCGAAGACTTCGAACGCCGTCCAGTCACGCGGATCGCCGCTGAGCGGGATCACAGCCAGTGTGTCTCTGCCCTCGCGCGGACCGAGCTGTCCATTGACATAAGCCGAGGAGACCATGTCCGCATCCTGGACGGAGACGATGTAACGGCCTTCGAAATCGAGCTGACCGCGCGCATCGCGCGATCCTGCTTCTTGCGCGGACGCGGGGGCGAGAAGCGCGGTTGAGACAGCCATTGTGGCGAGCAGAGTCTTCAAGGTGATCTCCTTTGTTCCGGGACTGAGGCGCTTGATTTGCGCCCTACCGGACATAAATTCGATCAATCGGAGCTCTTTACGATATTCCAGAATGATAAGTTTGATAAACGGTGGTTATCGAATGTTCACGCTGAACGACTATGAAAGCGTCATCGCCATCGCGGAAGAAGCGCACTTCGGGCGTGCCGCGCGGCGGATGAACGTCACACAGCCGGCTTTATCATCGCGGCTGCGCCGCGTCGAAGAAGAACTTGGCGTTCGGCTCTTCGACAGAGACCGGGGCGGCGTCACGGTCACGCCCGCGGGCGCGCAGTTTGTCGAGGGCGCGGAACGGGTCATCACCGCCGCGGAAGAGACCACACGCTCGGCACGCAACGCGCAGGCCGGTCTGGGCCAGACGCTCAGAATCGGAATGACCCAGGTCGCTGCCTACCAGGTCGTCATCCCCACGCTGATTGCGTTTCGTCAAGAACACCCCCACGCCCGGATCAAGCTTTACGAAGGCACGACCGCGGGTCTGGAAAAGCGGCTTGAGCAGGGCATGGTCGATATCGCCTTTCTCCACCCGCCCCTCCATGCGCCGGGTCTCTCCGAGACGCTGTTGCTGTCGACGCCAATGTCGATTTTCGACGGTGATCCGGATCCGATGAACCGCAGACCCCTTGTCGCCTATCCCCGTGCCGAAGCCCCTGTGCTGATGGGCGTGCTCGCGCGCCAGTCCAATGAGGGCAATGGCGAATATCCGGCCGCCGAGGCCGATACCATGCTCGGCGCGATCATCCTGTCACGCGCGGGCTTCGGTCCATTCGCAACGACCGCGGATTACCCGACACCTTTTGAAAAGACGGAATCCTGTTTGAACGCGCAAAGCACCGGATTGTCCCTGGACACGTCCATCGCACGGCGGTCACTGGACAGACGGCCGATGGTTGAAACCCTCATCAAGGCAGCGATCAGCTCTTTGACCTGACCCCGGCGGCCGGAAACCGGGTGCGAAGAAGCGCAAGCTAAGGTTGGCGCGCGCCCTGGCTAATGACGTCCTCGCCACTCTCCACAAGAGCCGTCATAAGAGGCTCGGTGACGAAATCGATAAAACTGCGAATCGCGGGACGCATCAGATGGCGCGATTTGAAAAGAATGTTCACCGGCGCATTATGGGTCACCCATGGCGCGCAGACGCGCTCCAGCCGTCCGTTTTCCAGTTCCTTGCGGACATTCATTCGAGGAAGCATGACGACCAGATCGCTCTGCAACGCGGCCTCTAGAAGAATTGGTGGCGAGAGTGAAACAAGCCGCGGCCGGATCGGGATCTTCCTGGCTTTCCGACCGGGCGCCGACAGGGTCAGCATCGACTCGCTCAAATCATCCGATCGGAGCAGACCGACGGGCAGTCCTTCCAGGTCATCGATGGATAAAGGCCTGTGATCGGATTTGCGAACGCCCCGATAGAGTGCGCTTTCGACCTCTCCCACCGTGCGCTTGGTCAGATCGCCCAGTCCGGGATCACCAACACGAATAGCAACGTCATAGTTCTCCTCAAAGAGATCGACGCGGCGGTTTTCAAGGGTCAGCGTCAAATCACAGAGCGGAAACTTCGCGATGTACTGAGCCGCAATCGGCCCCATCAGCGTCTGCCCCAGGATAATCGGTGCAGTGACGCGAACCCGGCCCGCGGGCACGCCCCGCATCGCCTCCAGGGAATGATCGACGGCTTTCGCCTCGTTAAAAATCTGGGTTGCGTGGTCGATTGCGATCCGGCCCGCTTCGGTGATCGTCACATGCCGCGTCGAACGCTCGAAGAGACGCAGGCCGGCGTCCCCTTCCATGCGGGCGACGCGTCTGCTCAGCGTCGCGGCGGGTAACCCGATCCGTCGACCGGCCTCGGCAAAGCTGTATCCGCGCGCAAGCTCGACCAGGATGCGCACATCTGTCATGTCCGAAATCAGCATTCCGTTCTCGTCAATATTGCATCCCGATTTTTGCATCTAATTTCATAGTTGGAACACTCTATCTATCAGGTGCGTTCAGGAAAACGCAACCGCGAGCGGCGTATCTCGGCTCACACTTTCAGTACATTCGGAGAAACAAATGACGTTGCCGGCATCTGAACTGACACCCGACAATTGTACTTTCCTCATGATCGACCATCAGGTCGGTTTGATGCAGTTCCTCTCCTCCATCGACCCCATGCAGCTCAAAAACAATATCCTCGGCCATGCAAAGACGGCCCGCGCATTCGATATTCCGGTCATCATGGGAACGAGCTGGCCGATGGGCCCGAACGGGCCGACAATGCCTGAACTGAAGGCCTTGTTCCCGGACGTCGATGTCATCGACCGTCCCGTGGTCAATTTCTGGAACGACGACGCATCGCGCCAGGCGGTTGAAGAGACGGGCCGCAAGAAACTGGTCATCTCGGGCCTCGCGACGGAGGTTTGCGCGGCCTTTCCCGCCATTTCAGCTTTGCGCGACGGTTATGAAGTCTACGTCGTCATCGATGCCTGCGCTGATTTCAATCCGATGATCACAGACGTCACGACACAGAGGCTCGCCGCCGCCGGTGCCATTGTAACGACGTGGGTCGCGGTGCTGGCGGAACTCGCCGCAAACACCGAGGTGAACGGCAAGCACATCGGGCTGCTGTTGAGCGAGCACATGGGGCAGTACTATGCAGCCATGAACGGCTTTCTCGGCGTCTCTCCCAACGCCGATGCCGTACGCAAAGGCATTGGCCTGACGGGCGAGCCACCGATCCCCATGACAGGCCTTTGATCGCCAAGCGATTGCGTGCGGCGGTAGGGCCGCGCGCAATCGCTACCTGCGCCGTCGTTTGTAAAACGGCAACTGGGTGACAAGCATGAAAATCAGGGCGCAGCTCAGCACCAGGGAGATGGGATGGCTGATCAGGTCGGTGAAGAACTGCCCGACATCCTCACGTGCCCCGATCATGGCGCGGCGGTAGTTGGCGTCGATCAGCGGGCCCAGGATAACGCCCAGGATGACCGGGCCAACCTGAAAGCCATAGCGCTTCAACAGGTACCCCACCACCCCGAACGCCAGCGCCCAGGTGATGTGGATGGGGTTGTTCTGGATGGCGTAGGCCCCGACCGCCGACAGGACCACGATCAGGGGGATCAGGATCGCCCGCGGGCATTCGACGACCTTGGTGAAGATGCGAATCCCTGTCAGACCGAAGACCAGAAGAAAGATATTCGCCAGGGTCAGGTTGCCGACGATAAACCAGAAGAGATGCGGCGTGTCGGTCAGCAGCAGCGGGCCGGGCTTGAGGCCGTGGATGAAGAGCGCCCCGATGATGATCGCCGTCACGGCGTCACCCGGGATCCCCAGGGTAAGCATGGGCACGAAAGCACCGCCGACCGCCGCGTTGTTTGCGGTCTCCGGCGCAATCAGGCCTTCCTTCGCCCCTTCGCCGAAGGGCACCTCGGGGTTCTTCGTGCTGCGCTTGGCCTGATCGTAGGCCAGCAACGCCGCGATATCCCCGCCCGTGCCCGGAAGCGCGCCAATCAGGGTGCCAAGACCCGAAGACTTGAGACCTAAAACAAGATAGCGCCTGACGTCCGGCCAGGACGGCACAATGCGGCTCACCGCCTGCTTTATGGGCGTCTTGGCCACATGCTCCAGCTGCACCAGGGCTTCGGCGACACCGAAGAAGCCAATCATGGCGACCACGAAGGGAATGCCGCCCATGAGGTTGATGGAGCCGTAGGTGAACCTGGCTTCGGCGGTCATGGGATCGAGACCGATCATACCGATCATCACGCCGAGCGCGCCCGCGAAAGCCCCCTTGGCAAAGCTCTCGCCGGACAGCGTGCCGACCAGCAGGATCCCGATGATCCCCAGCAGCATGTAGTCCCGGGAGGTAAACCTGATGGCGAAGTCCGCGATCAGAGGCGCCGCGACGGCAAGCGCCAGCACCCCGATCAGTCCCCCGATGACGGACATGACGGTGGAAAGGCCGATCGCCTCGCCGGCCAGTCCCTTCTTGGCCAGGGGATAGCCGTCGAGGGCCGTCGCGATGGCACTGGGCGCGCCCGGGATGTTCAGGAGGATCGCGGTCCGCGCCCCGCCGTAGACGCCCCCCACATAGACGCCGGCAATCAGCGCCAGCGCTTCGTTCACATCCCACTTGAAGGTGAAGGAAATCAGGATGGAGGTGGCCATGGTCACCGACAGTCCCGGGATCGCCCCCACGTAAATACCCGCCAGCGTTCCAATCGCCGTCAGAAACAGCAATCCCGGATCGAGCCAGGAGGTCGCGAAGAAACCGAGGGTCTCCATCATGACCAGAGCTTCCCCGTCTGCCAGAGGCTTCCCAGGGGAAGCACGACCTGAAAGACAACGCGGAACAGCAGATAGATAGCCAGGACGGAAAGCGCCGAGAGTACGGCGGCCCGGAGCGGCCCTTTCCGCCAGAGCCCCCAAATCGCGACGAAGAGGAAGGCTCCGGACGCGGCAAGGAAGCCAAGACCGGGAATCAAAGCCGCATAAACCGCGACGAGCCCCGCGAAGAGCACGACCCGCAGGGGCAGCAGATACGCGAAAAAGGCCCGAAGTCCGCCGTCCCTATTCCGGGGTTTACGCAGGGTATCGGCGAGAATCAGAAGGCTGCTGACGACCATAACCCCGGACGCAAGCATGGGCATCACACCGCCGGTCGTCAGGCCGCGGAATCCCGAGATTCGATAAGCCTCGGAGAAGGCGAAACCTGCGACGAGAACGAGGAAGAGAGCGAAGAGCCGCTCCCCCGGGCGAAGTTGATTCGAAGTTTCCATCGGAAAGTCGTCCGGCCCACAATAGCTGCGGGCCGGAGCATCACATCAAGGGCGCGAAATGCCGAGCTTTTCGGGGCTGACCTTGGCAGCGCCGGTATCCTGCAGCGCCCAGACCGTGACTTGCTGCCATTTCGCGAGGAAGTCGACGGCCTCCTGCCCGCCCATGTTCATCACCACGTTGCCGCGATTGGCCATGAGCTCCAGGAAGGTCTTGTCGGTGGCCGCGGTCGCAAAGGCATCGGTCAGCTTTGCCTTCACATCGTCAGGCACATCCGCGCGCACGAAGACACCGTAGAACGGGCCCCAGGGCAGAAACTTCGCCATCTCGGGAAGAGTATCGGTAATCGCCGGAACATCCGGCAGGGTGTCCACCGGCTCCGGGTTCACGACCGCAAGCGCACGCATCTTGCCCGCCTTGATCTGCTCTGCGGCAGCCGAGATGCCGGACGGCATGAAGTCGACCTCGCCGCCGAGCATTGCGGTCAGACCCGGCCCCTCGCCACCGAAGGGAATGGCGGTGACATCGAAGTCGGTTGCGTTGGAGACCAGCGCGCCGATGGTCGACGGCAGGCCGCCGGGGCCGGTCGAGCCCATCTTCACCTGACCGGGATTGGCCTTGATGTCGTCCAACAGCTCCGACAGCGTCTGGTACTTGGAGTCCGCCGGAACCGCGATGACCGCCACGCCGCGTCCGAGGATGTTGATCGGATACATGTCACTGTAATCGATGTCCGAGACGCCCATGACGCCGTGCAGCTGAGGATTTTCCGCGCCGTAGAGGAAGGTATAGCCGTCCGCCGGTGCGGCATTCACGAAGGCCGTGGAGATGGCCCCGGCGCCGCCGGATTTGTTCAGGACGACGATGGGTTTTCCGAGCGCCTCTTCCGCCGCCGGGTTGACCGCGCGCGCCACGGTATCTGTTGCACCGCCGGCGCCCCACATGACAACACCCAGGACTTCGCGTTCCGGGTATTCCGCCAACGCCGGGCTTGCTGCAAGAGCCAGCGCGGCCACCGCGAGTTTAAGTGATTTAATCATTGTTCCTCCCCTAACGACTTAGAAGTTCTGTATTTTTTGAGCGTTCAAATTCCCCCGGACCGGAAGCCGAGTCAAACGACAATCTCCTTTTGATACCATTGGCTACAAACGCCGCTGCCGGAATCGCGCAACGCGCGAAGAAAAACCCCGGCCGGGCATTCCGGCATGAGAATCGGGCTTCAAGCCCCCGCCTCCAGACAGTCCTGAAACTGCCGCGCCTTCGCATTCGAGACATGCACATAAAGTGCGATGTCCATCGGAATACGCCTGTAATCCGACGACAGGATCACCGCCTCCCCTGAAATGATTTTATCGTGAATCAGCGAATGAGGCACCCAGGCAGCGCCAACACCGGCTGTCACCATCTGAGCAACGCCAACGGAAAACGCGCTCTCCACGGCGATCGGCCCGTCGAGTATGCGCGCCGCGCCGCGATGATGCAGAGAGACGATCTGGCCCAGGAAACTCTCGGCCGGGTAGACGATGCATGGGATATGTTCGGGCAGGACATTGTCTTCCAACAACTGGTGACGCAGAGCGCCCCCGACCACAGGCACAAGCGCGTCCCTGCGCCATAAACCTCGAGAAACCCTATCGTCAAAGGGCACCTGCGGCAGTTCCCGGTACTCGTAGTTCACCATCACATCCGCCTCATGGCGCAGGAACATGGACATGGCGGTATCCTGATTCTGCGTGCGGAGACGTACCCGCCATCGCATATCCATGGCGTTGGCCTTCTGGATGATCTCCGGCACCGCGGACGCAGAGAGAGAATGCTGCGCGACCAGGACCAGCGGCTCGCCCTGCCCCTCCGGCTTCTTCAGATGGCCGTGCAGTTGACGCAGATGCCCAAGCAGTGCGCGGATCTGCGGCTCGCTCTTCGCGAGAAGCGGAGACAGCTCCACGCGGTTAGCGCCACGAACCAGAAGATCCTGCCCGATCCAGTGCTCCAGCGTGCGAATGCGGCGTGAAAACGCCGGTTGGGTCATGTTCCGGCGCACAGCAGCGGCGGTCAGGTTGCGCTCCTCCAGGAGTATCAGCGCATCTTCAAGCAGTCGTGTATCCATGACTCAGACATACTTTAAGTATGAGCAGCCTGCAATATCGGCATTATCAATCTCGGTTTTTTGTCCCTAGCCTAAGTACAAATATGTCAAAGGAGACCCCCTTCATGAATACGCCAGCGGTGGCAGAGCCGAGAGACGCGACCGAACATCTCCCACTGCTCAAGCGCGCGCTTGAGAAATATCCGCGCGTGCCGTTGGGCCACCTGCCGACGCCGCTGGAGCCAATGGATCGCTTGAGCGAGGCGCTTGGCGGGCCGCGCATCTGGATCAAGCGTGATGATTGCACCGGGCTATCCTCCGGCGGCAACAAGACCCGCAAGCTGGAGTTCCTGATGGCGGAGGCGCAGAAACTTGGCGCCGACACCATCATCACCCAAGGCGCCACCCAGTCCAATCATGCCCGTCAGACTGCGGCGGCTTCCGCGAAACTGGGTATGGAATGCCACATCCTGCTGGAGGACCGAACAGGCTCGAACGTTCCCGAATACAATCTCAACGGCAATGTCCTGCTGAACCAGCTTCATGGCGCATCCATTGCCAGGCGACCGGGCGGCGCAGACATGAACGCCGAAATGGACAGGCTCGCCGCCGCGCTGCAATCCGGCGGCAGGAAGCCTTACATAATCCCGGGCGGCGGCTCGAACCGCGTCGGGGCCCTGGGTTACGTAAACTGTGCCGCGGAGCTCGTCGAACAGGCGCAGGCCATGGATCTGAAAATCGACGCGCTGGTGCATGCCACCGGCAGTTCGGGCACGCAGGCCGGGCTTGTCGCCGGGCTGGCAGCGCTGACCAGTGACATCCATCTGCTGGGCATCGGCGTGCGCGCACCCCGGGAAAAGCAGGAAGAGATGGTCTATGACCTCGCCTGCAAAACCATGGACTACCTGGGTATGGGGGTTGAGATCGACCCCGTCTCGGTCCGCGCGAACTGCGACTATGTGGGCGCGGGCTACGGCCTCCCCACCGACGGCATGCGCGACGCTCTCCTGCTGCTGGCCCGTTTAGAAGGCCTGCTGTTCGATCCCGTCTACTCGGGCAAGGGCCTGGATGGCCTGATCGATCAGGTCCGCAAGGGCTATTTCGACGGCATGGAAAACATCGCGTTCCTGCATACAGGCGGCAGTGCCGCCCTCTTCGGATATCCGGAGATCTTCAATCTGCCGGGCTATCAAAAAGAATAACTACACCAGACGTTCAACAAGGAGGACTTCAGCATGAAACTGCTTAAACCCATGAAACTGCTTAAACCCATGAAGCTGCTTAAACCCATCCTGGCGACGGCACTGACCTTTTCCCTGGCCGGTCCCGTTGCCGCCGACGGCCACGGTGGTACGTTGGAAAAAATCGATGCCGCCGGCGAAATCGTCATCGGCCATCGCGAGAGCTCCGTTCCCTTCGCCTATCTGGATGAAAACCAGAAACCCATCGGCTATTCCATGGACCTTTGCATGAAGATCGTGGATGCGGTTTCCGCCGAGTTGGGCAAGGAACTCTCGATCAAATACGTGCCGGTCAATCCCAAGACCAGGATCGCGCTCATGGCCAATGGCACGATTGATTTGGAATGCGGATCCACCACCAACAACCTGACGCGCCAGGAACAGGTGGAATACCTGCCGACCACCTTCATCACCGGCACCAAGCTGATGGTGCGCAAGGGCTCGGGTATCAATTCGGTTGCGGATCTGGACGGTAAAGCGATTGCACTGGCTCAGGGCACAACAAACGAGCGCGCGGTCAAAGCCGCCGTGAAAGAGCTGGGCCTCGACGTGAAAATCCTGCCGGTGCGCGACCACGCCGAGGGTATGCTGTCCCTGGAAACCGATCGGGTCGACGCCTACTCCACCGACCACATCCTGCTGTTCGGTCTGATTAACAAATCCAAGTCCCCGGATGATTTTGCCGTGGTCGGCGACTTCCTGTCCTTCGATCCCTACGCCATCATGGTGAGGCGCGACGACAGCGCGTTCGAACTGATCGGCAAGAAGGCAATGGCCGAGGTTTTCCGCTCGGGAGAGATCGACGAAATCTACGCCAAATGGTTTGGCCCCCTGGGCGTTGAACAGACCGACCTGCTGAAGGCGGCCTTCAAACTCAACGCTTTGCCGAATTAAGCGTCTCCCGCGAAACCGGGGCTCCGCAGAGAATCGGGGTCCCGGCAACTTCAACAGGGAAACTTCCAAATGAACTACAACTGGAACTGGTCGGTCCTCTTCGAGGAGGAATACCTGGGCTGGCTGATATCCGGTGTCGGCTGGACCTTCGCGGTTGCGCTCGTGGCCTGGGTACTGGCTTTGACTGTCGGGGTTCTCGTTGGTGTCGGGCGCACCCTGCCCTCTAAACCTGTCGCCGTCGTCTGCGCGGCATACGTCGAACTTTTTCGCAATGTACCGCTGCTGGTCCAGTTGTTTCTCTGGTACTTCGTGGTGCCGGAAATTCTGCCCGACGACATGGGCCGCTGGCTGAAGCGCGACCTGCCCAACCCGGAATACGTGACGGCTGTCATCGGTCTTGGTCTCTACACCGCGAGCCGGGTGGCCGAACAGGTGCGCGCCGGGATCAACGCCGTGGGCAGCGGACTGACGAACGCAGCCTATGCCAACGGCTTTTCGACGGCCCAGACCTACCGCTACGTGCTGCTGCCGATCTCCTTCCGCCTGATCGTTCCGCCCATGACCTCCGAGTTCCTGACCATCTTCAAGAATTCGTCGCTGGCCCTGACCATCGGTCTTCTGGAGCTCACCGCGCAAAGCCAGCAGATCGCGGAATACACCTTCCAGGGCTTCGAGGCCTTCACGGCAGCCACCGTCATCTATGTGGTCATCGCCCTGGGCGCGACGCTGATCGCTCAGCTTCTCGAAAAACACACCCGGATTCCGGGTTTCGTCGGAAAGGCCTGAAGCATGAGCGATTTCGACCTTTCCGTCATCGCGGACAATCTGCCCTTCCTCTGGCAGGGCCTGCAGCTCTCCCTCTTCCTGACCCTGCTGGCCATCGTGGGCGGTATCATTCTGGGCACGGTGCTCGCGTTGATGCGGCTATCGGGATTTGCCCCGCTATCGCTTTTCGCGGCCGCCTACGTGAACCTGATCCGCTCGGTCCCCCTGATCCTGGTCATCTTCTGGTTCTATTTCCTGGTGCCTCTGGCCCTGGGGCGGCCCATCGGCGGGTTTTATTCGGCGCTGATCGCCTTCGTGATGTTCGAGGCCGCCTATTACTCCGAGATTATCCGGGCCGGCATCCAATCCATCCGCAAGGGGCAGGTCCATGCCGGGCAGGCCACCGGGCTCAGCTACTGGCAGATCCAGCGCTACGTCGTGCTGCCGCAGGCTTTCCGCAACATGATCCCGATCCTGGTGACACAGGGTATCATCCTGTTTCAGGACACCAGCCTCGTCTTCGTCGTCAGCCTGCGCGATTTCATGACCGTTTCTTCCATCGTCGCCAGGACCGAGGGGCGCCTGGCGGAAATGTATGTCTTCGCGGCCCTGGTCTACTTCGTTATCTGCTTCGCCGGTTCCCTCTTCGTCCGGCATCTTCAAAAGGCGAAAACCGCATGATCACGATCACGGATATCTCGAAATGGTACGGCAGCTTCCAGGTTCTTGCCGACTGCACGACCGCTGTTGAGAAGGGCGAAGTCGTTGTGGTCTGCGGCCCGTCCGGCTCCGGCAAATCCACCCTGATCAAATGCGTGAACGGGCTTGAGCCGGTACAAAAGGGCACCATCAATGTCGAAGGCATCGAGGTCACCAACAAGAGCACCAATCTGACCAAACTGCGCGCGCGCATTGGAATGGTGTTTCAGCACTTCGAGCTTTATCCGCACATGAGTGTCCGCGAGAATCTCTGCCTCGCCCAGGAAAAGGTATTGCACCGTTCGCGCGACGAGGCCAATGCCAAGGCGGAGGCGCTGATCGACCGTGTGGGCCTTTTGCCTCATATCGAGAAACACCCCGGCCAGCTCTCCGGCGGCCAGCAACAGCGGGTGGCCATCAGCCGGGCGCTGGCAATGGATCCCATCGCGATGCTGTTTGACGAACCGACCTCCGCGCTCGATCCCGAAATGATCAACGAGGTGCTCGACGTGATGGTCGAGCTTGCCCAGGACGGTATGACCATGATGGTGGTGACCCACGAGATGGGCTTCGCCCGCAAGGTGGCGGACCGGGTTGTCTTCATGGATGACGGCCGGATCGTCGAGGATCGTGTGACCGACCAGTTCTTCGACAACCCGGAAAGCGAGCGCGCGCAGGATTTCCTCAGCAAGATCCTGAACCACTAACCTATACGGAGAGCAGTCCGTGCTCCGCGGCGCCTTTCTTCACGCTGCGGCAGATCGGCACGCCATAACAGGCGGCCGTGACAGAAGCCCCCCGAGCTTTATGATCAGCGGCATCATGGATGACCTGACCATTGCCCGCGCCCTTCATATCCTCGCACTTGTACATTGGATCGGCGGTGTCTCGCTGGTGACGCTCGTACTGCTGCCGGGCCTCCTGCGCGCGGTTCCGGCGGCGGAGCGGCTAGCGCTCTTCGAGATGATCGAAGGACGCTTCGCCTTCCAGGCCAGGATCTCGACCCTCATCGTCGGGGCGAGCGGCTTTTACATGACCCACCGTCTGGAGGCCTGGGACCGTTTCACCGACCCTGGCTACTGGTGGATGCACGCCATGCTCGCCGTCTGGGCGCTCTTTACCTTCATCCTTTTCATTGCCGAGCCCCTCTTCCTGCACCGCTGGTTCCACGAAAAGGCCCGCGCCATGCCGGACCAAAGCTTCGCCCTGGCGCTCACCCTGCACCGCATCCTGCTCGCCCTGAGCCTCGTGACCATCGGCGCCAGCGTCCTGGGCGCCCACGGCGCGATCTGACGGAAGCCGGTCACTCTGAAAATTCAGGTAGCAGATCCTCTGCGATCCGCTGAAGCGTCGTTTCGATGTCGGCGTTGTTGAAACGGAGGTTCAGCGCTACATGGTTCACGCCGAGGCTTTCCACCTCACGGAGGTATTGCCGCAGGAACGTCGTCCCTGCGCTAAACCCCAGATGGATCGGGCGCGCCGGGGCATCCGGCTTTGCGAGAACATCGACGTAGAGCGATTGCATCACCGGTTTGTCCGTCCCGCCGGCGGCCAACACGCGCCGGCGGTATTCCGCGACCATGCCCGCCTGGACGTCGGCATTGCGCGGGTAGGTCATCCAGCCATCGCCCTGCTCGGCGACCCATTCAGGGGTCTGCTGGCAGCCCCCCGTGATCAGCATCGGAATGCGCCCGGAGACAGGTTTGGGCAGCATATCCAGATGCCCGTTGAGACGGCCGTGAAGACCCTCGAAGCGGGGGTTGCTCTCGAAGGCGGCGCGCATGTAGTTCACGCTGTCCCGGAAGCGCGCCCCGCGTTCGTCATAATCCATGTTGAGCGCCGGGTATTCCTCCGGCCGGTCGCCGGACGCCACGCCGAGCAGGACCCGCCCGCCCGACAAGAGATCCGCCGAAGCCGCAGCCTTGGCCACGTGCGCCGGATGGCGCAGGGGCAGGATCACGCTGGCCACCCCAAGGCCGATCCGCGCCGTAGAGGCCGCCATGGCCCCGAGATAGACAAAGGGGTCGAAAATCTGCCCGACGTCGCCGAAAGACGGCACGCTGAAGGGAATGTCGCGCAGCCAGATCGCGGAGAAGCCCAGCTCTTCCGCCAGCTTGACCCGCTCCATATGGCGTTCCAGCGTCGGCACCTCCTCAATCTGATAGGCCTCGAGGGGGGCGATAAGCCCGAGGCTGAGACGCCCCGGCTTGAAGACCCTGTTGTAGGCCTTACTGATCGGCGCAAAGCCTGGCGTGTCCGGTCTGTTCAATTGCGTCTCATCCTTTGCGGGTTGCGCGCTACAAACAGCGCGACGGCATCCGGCTTCCGACACCTTTATGGAGGCTGCGGGCGCGCGCCGCCAGCAAAGACGGTTTCTGGCTCGGATGGAATACACTTTTCGTAATGATGAAATCACTGTCGCATTTTCAGGCCCCGCACAGGATCCCTTGATCGTCATTGACTGCGCAGGAAATCTGGGCAAGCACCGCCGACGCAGAATCACGGAGCAATTGCTCCATAACCGGCCACGCCCGACGGGACTGTCGTGATCCCGATCCTGCAGGGACGCATGAATCCGCCAAACCATCCGTAACGTGACGGACAGCCATGGATCCCAACCGAGGTAAACGTGAAGCCGATTTTTTGTTCCTGCACTGACCCTGTTGCTAAGGTTGGGCAAAGATGTATAACCTTTGATTGTATGTTAGCAGATAAGTACGCGTCGCTTCCCGACGAGCTGGGTACGAAGGCATCCGGCGCAGCATCCAACCGAAGTGGCTCAGCATTGGAGATTGAACTCCTAATAGTTCACAGATTAATTCGTGTACGTTTTTTAGCATACAGGAAGAAAACATGCCCGAAGTCGTTGAAGTATTGGCTGATTTCCCCGGATTTGCCGTGAGATACGACACCTCGCAGAATCCGTTCTTCAAGCCAATCATGGTTGATACTCTACGAAAACTGACGACCGTTGATTTGGGCCGTGAGCTTCTGGAGCAAATCAAGGACGCAAGGCCGAAAATCACATGGGATGCGAGCACGGGCCTCGGCAGCGGGATTAATGTCTTGGGGGTGCCGACCAAAATCAATATGGCGCAAGCGGGATACGAGCTCGAAAAAATGTACGATCAGAACGCTAACCTCGCGCTTGAGGGTATGAGCCTGAGCGACAAACCTGAGCATTCGCCGAACGGCTGTTCCTTCTACCTGGACGGAGGCAGCGCAAACCAGGCATTGGACAACATAGCGGACGCGAACGGCGACGGGACGGTCTGCTACATGCACTTCAGCAATGCCCAGGTCGTGACGCGCAAGGGCGAGCGTGCCGACCCCCATATCGTTCTGGCACATGAACTCATCCATTCTCTACATGCCCTGAAAGGCTCCACCAAATTCGGCGAGGATGAGGAGCTCTGGACCACCGGCCTCTCCCCTTACGAAGACGAACCGATGAGCGAAAACACCTTCCGCGCAGCATTCAATCTTCCTCTTCGCGCGCGGTACTTCTGATCCTCATCGGGCAGAACTTGATTGCTGTTCTTTGAGCGAGATCCAAATTCTGCCTTGCCGGCTTCAGACATCTGGCCTGCCACACGCGGCACCATAAGCAGAGGTCATTCCAGAAACTCGGAGGCCAGATGGCGTTAGCCCGCACATAAACGGCTGCCAACTCAGCACATCCCTGTAGCGGTGCAAGATCCGAAAACGCGTGAGAGACCCTCATCTGTTGCCTGATGAAGTTTGGCGAGACCAGGCCCGGTCTTGTGCGTCCAACCCGACGCGCTGCGCACAAAACTGAACCTGAGCTGATCCGCCGGCCTTCCAGCCTAAGGTCCCTCGACGAGGCATCGTTGCGGTCCGGCTTGGGCAAAGTGCGCGCGGCAGGCGTCAACGAAGTGTTGCACCAGGCGGCGGGGACGAGACTTGTCATAGCCGATTGAGAGGGTCAAAGCCGGCAGGGGATCGGAAATCGGCAATCCCACCACCTCGGCACCGCAATAGCTTAGCGACGTCAGCGGCTGCATATTGAGAACGGCACATCCATGGCCTGCGCCGACAAGACTGCGGACCATCTCTGTCGAGTTGGCGTAGGCGGCAATCGTAACGTCTTTACTGTGGGTATCAAAGAGGCCTTGATAATAGTCTGCGGCAACGGGACGGTTGAGGACGACCAACGGCTGCATTGCAATCTGTGCCATGGTCACGCTGCTTTGCGCGGCCAGCGGATGCGATCCGGGCAGCAAACAGTAAGCCGGGGCTTCGATCAGAACATCAAAGTCGATGGTGGGCCGCACATCTTCACTGACGAACAAAATGACGTCGTAGGTCCCCTTCATCAGACCATCCTGCGCGCTGTCGTTGTCGCATTCTTCGAGATGCAGCAGCACTTTGCCGTCCGCAGGGACGAAGGAAGACAGGATAGACGGCAGGAACGCAGGGGCGATGGGCGCGTAATATCCGACGCGTAACGTGCCGCTCAGAGCCGCTTTCAGGTCCGCGCCTTCTGAGAGAACCGAACGGTAGTCCTCAAGCAGCCGTTCGAATTTTTGTGCCACCAGGCGCCCGCTGGCATTGGCCTGTATCCCCCGTGAGCGCTGCCTTGTAATCAGTGTCAGATCGAAAGCCGTCTCAACCTGATCGATCGCAGCGGACACAGCAGACGCCGCAATGTTCAACTCAGCCGCGGCTTTGGCAATGTTTTCATGACGCAACGCGGTCGTGAAATACTCCATCGCCCTCAGGGAGATCGCCATTCATACCTCGGAAAATCAGATTTATTTACTGTAAATACACTGTTTTTCATATGTTTTCTGTTCTGTCAAATTGAGACGGATAGCTCCAATTGAGAAGGCCGGACCGATGGACGAAACTCCCCTCAAAGGCTGGAACCATGTTCCTGCCGTCCCCATCAAGGTCTCGCCCTTTTTCAGCTGGCCTCTGCGTCCCCTGGACAGCTTCGCCTGGGTCTGGAGGTCTTGGTTCCTGATCACCGAAAAGCTGATCATCGTCGGCATCGCGTTTGTGTCGTTCTATTGGTTTCAGCCGCCACTGGAGGAATCCAGAACCCTCGCGTTCGGCTGGGTCGCAGAGATGTACATTCGCAACATCATCCTGATGTCTGTGGTGGCGGGCGGATTACATCTGTATTTTTACAGCTTTACCAAGCAGGGCCAGGAGCTTCGTTTCGACCAGCGTCCCTTGAAGAAATCCGGCCGCCAGTTCACCTTGGGCGGGCAGATCAGGGACAATATCTTCTGGACCCTGGCCAGTGGCGTCACCGTTTGGACCGCCTATGAGGTCCTGATGTTCTGGGCCCTGGCCAATGGCTATGCGCCGATGCTGACCTGGGCTGCGAATCCCGTCTGGTTCGTCGCGATGTTCCTGCTGATCCCCTTGTGGGAGAGCTTTTATTTCTATTGGATCCACCGCTTTCTGCATGTGCCGTTCTTATACAAACACGTGCACGCCCTGCACCACCGCAACACCAATGTCGGCCCCTGGTCGGGGTTGTCGATGCACCCTGTGGAGCACGTGATTTTCCTGGGATCTGTGTTGATCCACTGGATCGTCGCAGCGCATCCCGTACACATCCTCTTTCATTTGCAGTACTACGCACTGACGTCCGCCACCACCCACACGGGGTATGAAGGTCTGGTGATCAGGGACAAGAAGCGGCTGGCGCTGGGAACCTTTCATCACCAGCTGCATCACCGGTACTTCGATTGTAACTACGGCTCACTCGAAATTCCCTGGGACAGGCTTTTTGGCTCTTTCCATGATGGAACCGGCAGGGCGCACGAACAGATGAAAGAGCGGCGCAAGCGGATGTCGGGCGGCTAGCATGTGGAAACGGACATGACCGCATTAACCGTTAAAGATCTGTTGGACGCCAAGGGCAAACGTCCGTTGGCTTATGTTCAGGTTGCCCGTGAGGAAGAAGCCGTCGCCGCCTCGCAAGCAGGCATGGATATGATCGGCACAGCCTTCATTCCCGAACGCGCGCATTTCGCCAAGGCGGTGCCCAACTCACATTTTCAGTTCGGCATGCCCTGGGGCAAGCACGCCGATGCCACGGAGGTTTTGCGGGATGCCATGGCGGCGATGCAGGCCGGTGCGCAATCGGTTTACTGCGGAATGAGTCCGACGGTCGTCGAGCTGCTCGCGCGCGAGGGCGTACCTGTGATCTGTCACGTCGGGCTGGTCCCGCCCAAGGCCACGTGGACGGGTGGTTACCGCGCCGTTGGAAAGACGCTGGAACAGGCAAAAGTGCTCTGGCGGCAGGTTCAGGACTTCGAAGCCGCCGGTGCTTTTGGGGTCGAGATGGAGGTTGTCGCCGCAAACCTCGCTGCAGAGATAACGGGGCGCACTTCGATGCTGACGATCTCCTTGGGATCAGGCGGCGGATGCGACGCGCAATACCTCTTTTCGGCCGATCTGCTTGGCGAGAACCGGGGACATATTCCGCGCCATGCCAAGTCTTACCGGAATTTCGCCGCCGAGCGTGACCGGCTCCAGGAGGAGAGGATCGCGGCTTACCGTGAATACATCTCGGATGTTACGTCCGGCGGCTTTCCCGAGGCAGGTCATATCGTGACGATCAACCGTGACACGCTTCAGAAAGTCTGGGAAGACTGACCGCGAGTCGGCTCTCTTTTGTCGGCTCTCTTTTGAGGTCATGACCGAGATCGTGCCGACACGACGGCTACAGCGGTTCATCCAGACCCTCTGGCAGAGAAATCCAGAGAACCAGTTGAGCCTCCGGCGAATGACGCGAGCGATGGCCCTTGCCATGGGTGTCTTCGAGGAGAACGAATTCGCCCGCGGCAACCTTCCGGACCTCACCGTCACTGGTTCCGTACTCGACCGAGCCATCCAGTCTCACCGTCAGCACCCGATCAGGAACCCTGTGCCAGTCGACCTGGCGCATACCTGCCGGGATCCGGGTAAAGCGGACGCGCGATGCCGGATAACTGGCGCTCATATCGAAGGCATTAGCTTCGGGGTGGACCGAGACTTCTTTCGTCGGGATTTCGACCTCATCGAAATGCGATTCCCCATCCGGCGTGGCATAGATGCGCAGGCACTTCACGTTGGTGGCCTCCTTCGGGCTGACCATGACGAAACGATCTGTCCTTACCATGATGCGGAGTTCGAGGGCAGGTCCGAAATTGAGCGTCGGGTCAAAACTCGGCGCGTGCAAACGAGGACCTGACCCCGGATATCCGATCTCTCCTTTACCGCTGAACGACGCGATATCGACCTTCGGTCCGCACATAAAGTATGCACTCGCTCCCGCCGTCGCAGGAAAGCCAATGCGTGATCTCGCCTTTCGAGCCAAAGTAGCTGCCCGGCTCAAGGCTGGCGCCGTGTTGTGTATCTTGTGCCTGATGATCAAGCGAGCCCGTGATCACGACCGCACGCATTTGTGAGGTATTGCTGCGCAGTTCGCCGTTAAAGCCCGCCGGAAGTTTGAGAAAGGTTCCGCCCTGCTCACCCTCCTGCGGACTGCCCCATAAAAAGGCCATCTGAGGTCCTCCGCCGGAGGCCGACGCTCCAGGCTGATCGACCCAGGTAACATCGGCTGAGTCCAGCCAGACGACGTTTCCCTGCTCAATGTTCAACGGCCGCTCGCCTTTGTCAAAGGCCTCGTCTGAGGGCTTTACGAGATAGGGGCCCTCCAGTATCTCCAGGAACGCCGTCGCGCCGCGTTCGCCTCTCGCGGCGGTGATGTGGGTTTCCCCCGCGGGCTGGGTCCAAAAGGACCCCGGCCTCATCCAAAGCTTTTCGGCATTGGGGTCGTCGTTATGGACGGCGCCGCTGATGACAACGGCCCGGTAGGTAATGTTGTGAATATGGGGCGGCGACGAAAAGCCATCGGCAAACATGATCAGGGAGCCAGTCGGGACATTCTTCGAAATGTCGCCCCAGAGAACCCCCGCCCTGGGGCTGGCGTCGCCACGAGCCGGATTAAGGGGTTGAAAGGTGACTTCGGACCTCGGGACAACCTCCGAACGCGGCTCTATCTGCGCGGCGCCGGCCGCCGTCGCCGAAGCAAGCAGCAATGCGGGCATCAGGGCACATATCGGTGATCGTGTCTTCATCGGGTTCTCCCTCATGTTCAAATGCTTCCCCGGCGTCGCGCCGATGGATACGAAGGATTTGGGAGGCAAGAAAAAGCAAACAATCTCCTTCCAAACAAAATGACTATACGCTAAATCGGTATAATGACTCTTGATCTGAAGTCTCTTGAACTTTTTGTTCGCGTTGCGGCCGCGGGCGCCATCGGTAAGGCGGGCGCTGAGTTCGGACTCTCGCCAACGGCGGCCTCGCAACGCATTCAGGCCCTGGAAGCTGCCGTCGGCGCGCAGCTTCTTCACCGCACGACGCGCACGGTGTCACTCTCCAGCGATGGCGAAGTCTTTCTCGCACATGCAAAGCGGATCATCGCGGATGTCGAGGATGCACTGACTGACGTGCAGTGCGAACCGCACGCCATCCAGGGCGAGTTGCGGATCGCCGGCTCAGCCTCTTTCGGACGAAAGCACATCGCACCCTATGTCGCCGAATTTCTGGAGAAATACCCAAAGATTTCGATCCAGCTGCATTTGAGCGATTCCGTCTTCGACATCATCGAGCACGGTTTCGACCTCGCCATTCGCCTCGGCGAGTTAGCGCCCTCGACGCTGAAAGCCCGCCGGCTGGCGGCGAGCCCGCGGGTCCTTGTCGCTGCACCGGACTATCTCGCGCGCTGCGGCACGCCGGAGTCTCCCGCCGACCTCAAACGCTACAACTGCATTGCGCGTGAAGAGATGAGAAACTGGGAGTTGATCACGCCGGAGGGGTCACTCTCACAGACAAGAGTGTCCGGTAATTTTTCGACAAACTACGCCGAGGCTGTTACCGAAGCCGCAGTCTCCGGCCTGGGAATCGCGCGAAAGTGCCGATGGGAAATTGCGGAACATCTTGCCGAGGGCAGGCTCGTAACGCTTCTTGACGGCTACAGGGTCGCGCCCGAATGGAATGTCTTCGCCGTACGCTCCCCTTCCCGCCTGCCGCCTGTGCGGGTGCGGGTCTTTAGCGAGTTTCTGGAAGCGAAACTACAGGCCGTCCCGTCGCTTGCGCCATACTGACGTCTTTGGAGATTGCCAGGGCTCGGCGGTGTCTCCACGGCTGCGTGAACGGCATTGAAGACCTCAGTTCGAGCCGGGAAGGGTTGCACACAGACTTCGACCTGCCCCCCGGATATGGCCCCAAGACATGGCCCCAGCACATGGACTCGAGATACTCGCGGACCGCGTTCAACTCGACCGCCCGCCCTCCAGCCATTCCGCATGATGGCCAGTATCGCGGATGTCCCACTCCGTGGCGGTAAAGCGCGGGGTCTCGACCTCGAGCAACAGCCAGGCCGCGAAGGCGGCAACTCTCTCCGCGGTCGAAAACTCACCCTGATCGATATAGGTTTGAAATGCCGACCTGGAAGGAAACTCGGCTTCCGACGTCGCCAGAAAGCCGCGCACCATTTCCGTATCGACTAGGCCAGGCTTGAAGGCGGCAACCGCGATGTCGCGATCTGCCCATTCGGCTTGGAATCCGCGGCGAAGGGTTTCGGAAGCCGATTGCGCGATAGAGTAAGCGGCGGCGCCCACTCTCAAATTTTTACCCGAGTCCGATCCGATAAACAGAACCCGGCCACCGCCCAGATACGGCGCGCAGTGCGTGGACAGGACCCAGCGTGCGGTCACATTGGTCTCGAACGAAGATTGCCAGTCCGAGGCTGACAGGTCATCGAGCCGGCCGAGCTGGAAATAGCCCGCACCGTGAAAGATCGCACGCGGCGCCGGGAGTTTGGAAAAGACCTCAACCAGCACAGCCCGGTCGTCCTCGTTTGTGACGTCAGCCGGACAGGAGGTGATAAGCGGCGACTGACTTGCGATAGCCTCCAACGCATCCTGCCGCCGCCCCGACACGATCACGCGGCAGTTGCGTTCGGCAAGGGCGGCTGCAAGCGCGGCACCGATCCCGGAACCGCCGCCTGTAATGAGGATAGACTGAATCATTGGAACAACTGGTCTTGTTAGTCGGGGGTGTGCGTAAACTATAGACACGACGCACATAAACCAAGATCCGACCCCGGCTTAAGTCATGGCAGGCGCGAGGGATCAACAAAGTAACGGGCCGGACGCCGGCCCGAGGCTCAGACCTCAAACATCCGGCAGGAAGTTGATGTTACCGACGCTCCGCCGGCTCGATGATGCGCCGTGGACTGGGGTCGATTTCTTCGACTACACGTTCTGCCCTGACGTCCACGCGCTGGCGCATGCCGGGTTTCGGCATTGCATCCGGCCCTGCGGTCAGGACTTTGACGGTGCGACCTGGGAATTGCTTTCGCGCAAGCTCCGCGACCAGGTCACGCTCAGCTTCCAACGCGCCGCGGTCATTGCTGTGGCGCTTTCCATCCACCACCTCGTCTGAAACCTGGTGAACGTGAAGGACGTCGCCGGTTTCGCTGTCGTAGGCCACAACCACGTCAGTCGTTTGAAACTCGATGCTCTTAATATCCATAACGCACTCCTCAATTCCAATAAGTGATTTCATGACTTGCACGGACCCAACAGCCACTGGCGCGCGTCATAAAGACGATCTGGGTCACGTTGTCGCGTGAAATGTTCGGAATAGGCGGATCGAACTCCTCGAATTGACCATCGGAGACAATCTGAAAAACCCCGGCTTCTACCCAACCGTTGCCTGCGCTGCGCAGGGTGATGCCGGATGTGATCGTCACAGACCTGTTATTCGGATTTACCTGATGTGTGAACGTAGCATTCTCCGCGCCAAGCCAGCCGACCCACTGAGCCCAAACCGATCCAAACTTTGTCGCCATTCCAAAAATCCTTTCGTTCAAATAATTTCACTACACAATTTCACATAGTCGTCGGCGGGCTCCGAAAGGTTCAAAGGAAATTGCCAGATTGAGTCTTGGAGGCAGAAGGCTTTGCTCAAGCTTGCAAACCTCGGCAGGAGATGGCTGCGAGAAAAATGTCGGGGTTATGTGTGGAGGGAGATATAGCATAACGCACGAATCGAGATCGGACCCTGGACACACCCTGGATACGGAACGTGTCTGATCTGCCATCGCCCCGTTGACACACCGGTTTACGCCGAAAATTTAGGCCGGTGTGTCACCACTAGCGCGGACCCGAGTAACACTTACCGCGAGATACACCGAATTCGGCAATGCGAACGAAGGAGCCTTTGGCGCCTATGGTTTGAAGGGCCGCGTAAGCTCTTGACCCTTTACATCTGCTCATGTTTCCTCACTTTGCGCACCACTTCCAAAGGGCTCACGCATGACACCTCCGAAAATCGCCCTTCTTGGTGCAATTCTCGAGTCAAATCGCTTTGCACCCCCGGCCGAATTGGTCGACTTCACGTCGCTAACCTGGCTCGCTGGCGATGCTTTGCTGTCCGAGGCTCGCGCCACGCCCCCGAAGCTTGCGCCAGAATTCGCCGCGTTTGTCCGCGCGATGGATGCCACGGGAGACTGGACGCCGGTGCCGTGCATGTTGGCGGCCAGCCATCCGGCAGGTCCGGTGCGCAAGGCCGTTATCGAAGAGGTTATCGCGACGTCGGAAGACATGCTACGTGCGGCTGGTCCGGTTGATGCGGTCTACATATGCAATCACGGTGCGATGGTAGCCGAACACGACCATGATCCCGACGGTTTGTTGATGTCACGCATACGCGGAGTTGTTGGACCGGATGTGCCGATCACTGCAACGCTTGATCTGCACGCGAACATCTCTCAACGCATGGTCGAGGCTTGTGACTTGATCGTCGGCTATCGAACTAATCCTCACGTGGATCAAATTGAACGCGGCGAGGAGATTGCCTTTTCGCTTCGACGGATATTGGCATCAAGCGTTCGACCCAAGGTCGCGCATGTCAAACTGCCTCTCGTGCCGGCATCGGTCACACTCTTAAGCGCCGAGCATCCCTATGGCACCTTGATCGACCTCGGTCAGCGAAGACAGGCCGAGTATCTTGGTGAGGTTCTCAACGTGTCTGTCTTTGGCAATTTCCTTTTCTCGGACACACCCGATAATGGCCTGAGCATTGTTGTCACAGCGCGTGAAGACGAGCGCGTCGCCAACGCTCTGGCGGTTGAGTTGGCCGATATGGCCTGGTCCTTGCGCAAGGACTTTGTTCGACAGTTGACCTCCATTGAGGAAGCCGTGGCGATATCTTCGGGCCAAGACCGGGCGCCCGTGATTTTCTCTGATGCAGGCGACAATCCCGGCGGCGGAGGAAGTGGTCGGACGACAGAGCTATTCGCAGCCCTTCACGCGGCTGGTGTCTCAAACTGTCTTTTTGGGTCTTTCTGCGATCCCGAGCTTGCGAGCGAAGCGCACCGCGTAGGTGTCGGCAATCGCTTCAAGGCGCGCTTTAACCGGGCCTGCGATACGACGGTTTCCTGGGCGAAATGGGATTTGCCCTTCGAGGCCGACGCAGAGGTCCTGGCGCTTCATGACGGGGATGTGGTCGGCGAACGGGGCATGACGGCAGGGCGACGGCTGGCTCTCGGACCGTCAGCCGCGCTTCGCGTCGGCGGTATCACCGTGGTCGTAATTACCGACCGCACGCAGACCGCCGACCCGGTTTTCTTCCACATGTTCGGACTGGACATCACGTCTGCCCGGACAGTCGTCATCAAATCCCGAGGTCACTTCCGGGCCGGGTTTTCCAACTGGTTCTCTCCGAGCGAGGTCTTCGAAGTTGACACGGGCGGCCTGACGTCGCCGGTCCATGACCGCTGGCCGTTCACGCATCTGCCGCGCCCGAACTATCCGATGGACGAAGACACCGCATGGACGGCGTGAACACTTTCTTTGCGGCACATGCTAAAGCCCCGTTTGGCGGTCTCGACAATTCCGGTATGAATCGCGAGGGCGGAAGAGAGGCCGTCCGCGACCATCAGATCACAAAACTGACGCAGATGATTTGGACGTAAGCGGCTCTTCGTTCGAGACGCCACATCTATCCCTTTGGGCTCATTGCAGACACTCACTGCATTGCCGATATAGTTCGTTGCCAAAACTACTTTGATATTTGAGCCACGCGAATGATTGATCAGGGTCATTGATCAGGGTCAGGTCCATGATCAGGGTCAGGTCCAAAACTGTGATCAGGGTCAGGTCCAAAACTGCAAAACTGTGATCAGGGTCAGGTCCAAAACTGTGCGCTAAACCTAAAGATATCCAGCACACCCTGAAACCCGGCTGCGCTTGCATTCCACGGCGCTACCCTTCATCTCAATTCACCCGCCGATACCTCCTTATCACTAGAGCATATTCCGATCATCCGGAATCATTTGACCGGGAAGATTTTTCGTTCTGATAAGGCGCGGCTCGCAATGCGATGCAGCGCATCGGATAAGAGCCGCAACGCAGTCAGAGCGTAAAAGAGCCCGGCCTACGGTGGGCCTTGAAGGCTCATCGGCGGCGTTGCGCTGCTTGCCCGATGCGGCGGCATCCGATGCGCTGCATCGCGCTTCACAACGCGCCTTGCCGAATGAGACTTCAAAGCCCATCAAACTGATCCCGTATGATCGGAACATGCTCTAGCTGTCAAAAGCGCGAAGTGACTTGTAGCCAAACCGTCGTTGCAAACCCAAGAATCTATGCTATTTTACACCAATAGTATGATTATCACCGCATTACTCGGGAGATAGATTTGGGCACCACGCGCAAGACCATCACTCTGACCGAACAGCAGGATGCCTGGATCAAGGCCCAGATCGATGCGGGCGGCTTTACCAATGACAGTGAATACATCCGCGACCTGATCCGGCGGGATCAGGCCCGGCAACTGGATGTTGCCGCGATCCGGGCGGAATTGATCAAGGGCGAAGAAAGCGGCGAACCGCGCATTTTCGACGCTAATGAATTCAAAGACAAGATGACCGCCAGGCATGGCCGAAAAGCCCGCTGAGTTCCGGCTTTCGCCGGAGGCGGAAGGCGACCTGGAACAGATCTGGCTTCACACATTTGATGTCTGGGGGCTTGAGCAAGCCAATCGCTATGCCGACGAACTTGTAGAGGCCTTTGCTCGGCTCGCGCGCGATCCTTTCATCGGTGTTGCCTGTGCCGAAATTCGAGAGGGATACCGCCGAAGCGGAAGTGCGCAGCATATGATTTACTATCGGCTAACCTCCTATGGGATTGCCGTGATCCGCGTCCTGCACGGGCGCATGAACCCGCCGAACCACCTATAGCATAACGGGCAGTCGTAGATCCCTCCTGCAAATACGTGAAGTCAGTTTTCAGTTCTTACGTGAATCCTGTTGCCAAGATGTGTCACTGACGCACAAATTCGGACCTGACCCCGGCCACACCCCGGCCACAAATTCGGACCTGACCCCGGCCACACAAACTACGACCTGACCCCAATTTTATCACTCTCTCATCAACTTCTCCCACCTGTACGAACAGTAGCTGCACAAATTGGGATGGTCGGGATTATACTCGTTCAGGTCAATGCGGGTGCCACACTGGCTGCATTCTCCGGCAATACTCTCCCCACATGAGAAACACACACTTGTTTCCCCGTCGTCCACGTATGTTTCTACCGCACACACAGGACAATCGCCGATGGGTGAGTGTAGGCCGTCTTTGGCCATCAAGTAAGCATCCAATTCGTAACTGACTTGAACAACCATCTCCATCATTTTTTCATGATCAATTTCGTTACCACATTGGAAACATTTACCGTCGACTTGCTCATGGTCGGTATTACTACTGTCAGCTTGACCTAAAAGAGACGACTGACATGCCGGGCATGACATTTCGTCTAAGCATTTCACAGCCGCTGGCCATTGCACGCCCTCCCAACTTTCCAAACAGCTTGCGCGAACTTTCTCAAAAGTCGCGCGTTCAGAGATTATGGTGTCCCATACGTCAGCCAAGTGTTCCTGAGGGTCTTCGTCCAATATTCTGAAAAAATCGACGACCATGGGGAAAGAGGAAGCGATTGCCTCTCCTAGTGCGCTCGCCGGCTCCCTAAGGTGGTGGTGTTCGAGACTATTCCTGAACTGTTGAAGCTGTTTAATGTTCACGTCTGGCCAAAGAAGGCCAAAGTCTTTGAAACGCTGTTGAAGTTGCCCGAGATCAACGGTGGCATAGCCCCAAACGACATGCTCGACGCCACCATCACCGTCGGGAACGGGTTTAAACTTAGCGCCAATGATTTCCATCGCATCCGCTTCTGGCGCAGCGCAAACCAAGCACTCTTTTGCAAGCAGTAAAAGACCAGCATAATAGTTGCGCGCAGCACTTAGCATCCGGTCATCAGTGCCAGTTTCAAAATCCTCTATACCGAGGGTTATTGACGTAACCGCATTCTCAAAAATTTCGGACATGTCGTTACCAATTCGGGAACATCAGATAGCGTCGCTACTCCATCTCAAGCTCATTGCGCAACCAAAAAGCGAGGCGTAAATATCATTTTTCGAGTCGTATAGTTGACCATAGTAGAGGCCTCCGCTTTCTAGGTTTTTAGGGACAAAGCTCCTAAGCTAATCAAATGGAGGCGAGGTAGGGCAGGTCCGAAATTATACGGCGAACCTAACTGCATCGCGCACAAATCTGGACCTGCCCCCGACTACACCATCAAGTATTTGCGACCAGGTCTACTGGGGCGCTCCACCCTAAAGCGGTCATGCTTGTCCATAGCGTTCGAACTGTTTGGCTTCAACGTAAGTGATTTTGGTTGCTACTTGAGGAATATGAGAAACACCACGAATTTTCCGAATACTAGCCAAGGGTACTGGCGTAATAGGTTCCACATTTGCCAACCGGATTGCGCATCCCATGTCACAGCCCCCAAAATAGTCAAAGAACAGGATCTCGGAAACAGCTACTTCGTCCTTATACCGAGCCCACAATGCTTGTGGAGCGTCGTAGTCAATGGCAAAAACATTGGCTGTCGCAACTAGCGCGCCAATCGGGAGAGTTGCATAAATCCAAAGTCGCGAACCATCGGGCAGCGGCATGAATCGTCGCCGCAATTCCACTGTTTTGGCTCCTTCAACGATGTTCGCTGCATGGTTAGACCTAATAGAAATCATTGCATGCGCGTCAGTATCCATCTACCCATCCTAAATCGAATATCCTTTGGGCCGCTTCCGTTGCTATCACTGTTGTCGTTTGTAAATTTTGCGTTCCAGTTGCTTGAATTCGCTTCAGTTCGTTGAGCGGAACCGGTCGAGGAAAACGTAGTAGCGAACTGAAACCAGTCAATGTGACTTCTTGACTCGTTGAGTAACGCTCGACCCCATCAAGAACCGTCTTTTTCATTTCCTTTTCGCTTATTTTGCTCTTTTCCTGCGTAACTACATTATCTACTCGTGCTGCCGCAACAACGGAACCCCGTCCACCCGTTCGAGACGATTCATAAAATAGAATAATTTGGTTTGCTACAAAACGGTTCTTGCTTCGCCCACTGCTGACATAAATCTTCTGAGATCGAAATACCCCTTCGAACTGCTCGAGCCAGTTCGTTTGGGCTGATGTTCCTAATAGTTGAGCAGCATATGTTTGAGCAATTGGTTGGATAGATACACGACGACAATTTGATACAATCAGCGTTGGCGCAAGCGCTTTTTCAACCCTCACGAATTCATCTGGATTAGTTCGTAAAAGCTCATCGAACCTGTTGAAGCTCTCGGGTAGCAGACCGGAACAGCGATCGCCATAAACCAATCTCATCTGATCGGCTGACTTTTGAAACCGGGACGGCGTGATAGGGGACCCGAGTGCCGCTTTTAAAAGCTCGTATCTGCGGTCATCTAACGTGAAACCGGCACGCAGCGCAACTTTGCGGGCAATGATTTGGCCGGGCGTATCTGCGAGCCGTATCAGACTAAAACCAGACCTCCCAACATTGTCGATTGCTTGATTGAGCAATGTATCCGCGACCAGTTCAGCCCTCGGCTGGTCATGATCAACTAAAAGTAGCATTCGATGAGGATGCCCAAGTATATCCGGGGCGACCGACGCAAGCAGTGCAACCGTGTCATCGTCATCGTTTATCGCAGCAGTAAAATATCCAGCCGTCCGGGTCGCGTTCTCTTCAAAACAGCTCTCATCAAAACTCACATCTGTTAGTTTTTTTGCCAATTTCCTTGCTGTACTGGCGTCAATCTTGACTAGATGAAAGCCATCACCGCGAGCTGGTTCAAAGTCTTCCTGCAAAATTGTAGATGACAAAGCTTCGTGGAAGTCCTCCAACGCCACTACTTCCAAGCCCCATTTTTCTCGAATGAGTCTTCGATTTCTCAACAGCACACCGTCGCTAGTGACAAAAGCTGACGCATTTCCCAAAACACACTCAGCTATGTGTCGGCAATCGCTTCGTGCTTGCGGAGTATCAGCCTGTGAAGGTTTTTCGACTTCGAAAACCACTTTGTGGATTTCATCAGCCAAAGACTGAAGCTGTGTCCCCGCGCTGATGCGCAACCTTGGAAGAGCCTTAGCCACCTCAAACAGTGGGTCATGCTTCTCGGATGCGGCTTTTCGACTCAGTTCGCTGGAGAATTCTGACGTAACTACAACTCGAGCCCTTCCATCAAGAGCCGCGGAGAATATCCCGGTTGCCATCAAGTACTGTGTCCTCCTCATTTTCACCAAATCGAAGAGGACATTGATGTCAATTACCCATAAGTTCGATGCATTGTCAGAGCTGGGCCTGATAATTGATCGAGTGGCCGTTTCCAAAGGACTTAGCAAGCTTGGACTGACGAGAAGCCTCTCTCGGACAACAATTTCTCGATTCCGCGCTTTGCCACCTGGTTGCGTTCTCACCACCTCAAACTTGTTTTTCTGGTATAGTGCCTGAGCCGAGTGAAGATCCTTAGCTGGCTTAGCGGAAATTGCAAGGTATCCCTCTGCTTCCAGTTTGGCCACAATCGAATTTATTAAGGTTTGCGCCACTCCACAGCGAGTATGATTCTGTGCAACTGCAACTGCCTGAATCCGCCCATTGGGAAATACGCCTCCGAATATAAGAAATCCAATTGGAATTTCCCTGTTGTTGTTATGATCAACGGCAGCGATGAGTCGCCCACGCAATATAGCCTGCTGAAGACGGCTGCGCGGCCAAAACCCTATCTCGGTCTTATAATTGTCGGCAATGCTTACCAAGGCATCGATATGCCCCATTAACGCATCAGGTCTTTCAACTATCTTCATGGTTGCTACACTTGTTTTGTTACACTTTGAATAAGTGTAGCGATCAATGCAACTAATAGATGTTGAGCAACAGTGATCGTTTGGCAAAGGTTCACACATCAAATGCCACGCAATAGTCATCTTGTGATAAATCCGAAACGGGCGTCATTGTTTCCACGAGAGTGCAGCGGACGATATCCATACTCGCATTACCGCTCGAACATCAGCCTGTTTTCGGAAATCCATTCGGCCATTCGCAAATGCGATGAATGACCACAGCGAACTAACTCGTATCGTCGACAGCACTGCAAAAAACGCCCAGTAAGACCTTAGTCAGATATGCGCTAAGATATGGAGAAGGTCTGCTATCAAGATGACTTTAATTTGTAAGCCGCCCTAAATCATGGCGTTCTCTCCACAAAAAAGAGGCGCCCCATTCTCACGGGACGCCCCTCTCACTCAGATCTTAGCTTATAGCAAAATGCGTTAAATCAGCCTCAAAACTCGCTGCCTCTCGATCAGCAACCTGCTGATCTCGCCAACTGCTTTCTTAGCGCAAGTTTTGAGATAATCCGATTCAACGAAAACGCATTTCGCTGTAATCACCCGTAACGGTACGGACGCCCTGCCTTCTCCATGGTGGCGTTGTAGTCCTTGAAGATCTGGACCACCTTGGCCTTGGTCTCGGATTCCGCGGCGATCTCGTCCCAGAACTTGACGGCGGCGGCTTCGACCTGTGCCCACTCCTCGTCGGGGATGGAGGTCAGTTCCATCTTGGTGCCCTTGGTGCGCAGATGGGCTTCGCCGCCCCAGTACCACCACTGACGGTAATAGTGCGAGCTGTCCATGGTCAGCTTGAGCAGCTCTTTCAGGTGATCGGGCAGCTCGTTGTAGCGGTCCATGTTGGCGAAGAAGGACCCCGCCCAGGCGCCGGAGATGTTGTTGGTCAGGAAGTAGTTGGTCACGTCCGCCCAACCCACCGTGTAGTCCTCGGTGATGCCCGACCAGGCGATACCGTCGAGCTCGCCGGTCTGTACGGCGACTTCGATGTCTTCCCAGGGCAGGGTCACGGGGATGACGCCGAACTGGGTCAGGAAGCGGCCCGCCGTCGGGAAGGTGAAGACCCGCTTGCCCTTCATGTCCTCCAGGCTGCGGATCGGATCCTTGGTGGCGAAGTGGCAGGGATCCCAGGCACCGGCCGAGAGCCATTTGACGCCGACCTTGGAGTACTCTTCATCCCAGATCTCGCCCAGGCCGTACTGGTTGAAGAGCACCGGCACGTCCAGCGAATAGCGCGAGGCGAAGGGGAAGTAGCCGCCGAAGACCGTGACTTCGGTCGGCGAAGCCATGGAATCGTCGTCGGACTGCACCGCGTCGATGGTGCCCTTCTGCATGGCGCGGAACAGCTCGCCGGTCGGCACCAGCTGGTCGGCGAAGAAGAGCTCGATCTCCATCTCGTCGCCGGCGACCTTGTTGAAGGAATCGATGGCGGGCTTGATCACGTGCTCGGCCAGCGCCGGTCCGGCATAGGTCTGCATGCGCCATTTTATCTTGGACTGCGCGTGCACGGCGGGCGCGGCCAGCGCGGAGGCACCGGCGGCGACACCGGCGATCCCGGCGCCTTTCAGAAACTTACGTCTGTCGGTCATATCCTGTTCTCCCTTGTTATCGGACCGGCCTCGATCAGGCCGATCCCCCTGTCAAAAAAGTTAACTCACTTTACCAACTCCGGACGTTACTTCCCCAAAAACAAAACCCGTCCGGTTCTTCATTATTTTCCGTAAACGTAATCCGGCAGCCACAAGGCAATTTCCGGGAAGGCCATCACCAGCGCCAGGGCCAGGATCATCACCAGGACGAAGGGCACGATGGAGCTGTAGATGTCTTTCAGGCCGATCTCCGGCGGCGCCATGGCGCGCATCAGAAAGAGGTTATAGCCGAAGGGCGGCGTCATGTAGGCGACCTGCGTGGTGATGGTGTAGAGAATGCCGTACCAGATCAGATCGAAGCCCAGCGCGCCCACCAACGGCACATAAAGCGGCGCCACGATCACCAGCATCGCCGTGTCGTCCAGGAAGGTCCCCATCAGCAGGAAGGAAAGCTGCATCAGGATCAGGATCATCCAGGGGTTCAGGCCCAGCTGCTCGGTGAAGAGGTTCTCGATGGCTTTCACCGCGCCCAGACCGTCGAAGACCGCGCCGAAGCCCAGCGCCGCGAGAATGATCCACATGAACATGCAGGAGATCGCGAGCGTCTGGCGCACCGAAACCTCGAAGACCTGCCTGGTCATGCGCCCTTTCAGGACCGCGGCGCCGAAGGCGGTCATGGCCCCGATGGCGGAGCTCTCGACCAGCGAGGTCCAGCCGTTGACGAAGGGCACCATCATGGCCGCGAAGATCACCAGCGGCAGCATGCCCGCGCGCAGCAGGCGCAGCTTTTCGGCCAGGGAGACCCTGCGCTCGTCTTCCGGCAGCGCGGGACCCAGTTCCGGCTGCAACCGGCAGCGGATCACCACGTAGAGAACGAACATGGCCGCCATCATCAGACCGGGCAGAACCCCCGCGAGCCAGAGCTGGCCGACCGGCTGGCGCGCGATCATGGCATAGAGCACCAGCACCACCGAGGGCGGCACCAGGATGCCCAGCGAGGAGCCCGCCTGCACCACCCCCGTCACCATGCGCTTGTCATAACCGCGCCGTAAGAGTTCCGGCAGCGCGATGGTCGCGCCGATGGCCATGCCCGCGACCGAGAGGCCGTTCATGGCCGAGACCAGCACCATCAGCAGGATGGTGCCGATGGCGAGGCCGCCGCGCACCGGCCCGAACCAGACATGGAACATCTTGTAGAGGTCGTCGGCGATCTTGGATTCCGACAGAACGTAGCCCATGAAGATGAACATCGGCAGGGTCAGCAGCGGATACCACTTCATCAGCTTCATGGCCGCCGAGAAGGCGATGTCGCTGCCGCCGGTATCGCCCCACAGCAGCAGGCCCGCCACCACGCCGACGAAACCGATGGCGCCGAAGACCCGCTGCCCGGTCATCAGCATGATCATCATGGTCGAGAACATCAGGATCGCGATCAGCTCGTAGGACATCAGATCGAAACCCCACGGATACGCGCCACGTCCTTGAAGAACTCCGAGAGAGCCTGAAGGATCATCAGGAAAATACTCAGGCACATGGTGACCTTGATCGGCCAGAGCAGCGGCCGCCAGGCCGTGCTGCTGCGCTCGTTATACTGCAGCGAATAGGAGGTGCTCTCCCAGCCGCCGTAGAGCAGAACGCCCAGATAGAAGATCAGCAGAAAGACCGTGAAGGCGTCGAACCAGGCCTTCTTGCGGTCCGACCAGTCGCCGTAAAAGAGATCCATCCGCACGTTGGAGCCCAGCTGGATCGCATAGGGTCCGCCCAGCATGAAGTAGGCGACCATGGCGAACTGCGCCATCTCCAGGGTCCAGAGCGAGGGAAAGAAGAAGGTCTTGGAGATCGAGGACCAGAGCAGGATCGCGACCATCACGAAGATCATGTACATGACCAGCCGCCCGAGCCGCCGGTTCACCGCATCGACGATGCGCACGTAGTGCCGGATCACTGCGGGCATGACGTCGCCTTCCCTGTCCCCATAGAACCACCACGCGAAGAGCCTCTGCCCGAAGAGCCTCTGCCCATAAGCGCCCCACCCAAGAGATCCCCGCTCAAGGGCACGCCCACCTTTTCACAGGCCGCCGCGATCCAGCTGGCCAGCAGATCCGAGACGATCTTCTGATCCTGCTCGGCGGCCAGCAGGTCGTTGCGGATCTCGATCATAACGTTGAGCAGACCGTGATGCAGGCCGTGCTCGATCAGGGTATGGGTCACGCCGTCTTCCGGGCCGTAGGGCTCGTTGCGCCGCACGTCCAGGCTGGTGAAGTCCTCGGCGGTCTCCAGCATGGCGTCGGCCAGACGGCTGTCGCTGTCGTGCAGGATGCCGATGTGCAGATCCCGCTGGCCGCCGAAGTAGACCGGCGTGAAGCTGTGGACCGTCACCATCACCTTCAGGTGTCCGCCGCCCGAGATCACGCTGCGGAGCCCGTCCTTGAAGGGCAGATAGATGTTCTCGACCCGCTCGGATTTCTGGGCTTCGGTCAGGTCTTTATTGCCGGGAATTTCGAAGACTTCGCTCTTTTCCGGCATGGCGCCGGGCGCGTCGGGCGGACGGTTGCAGTCGTAGACCAGCCGCGAAACCCGCGCCGCCACCAGGGCCGCGTCCAGTTGGGTCGCCACGGCCCGCGCGACGATATCCGCGCCGGGGTCCCAGGCCACATGGCTTTTGAGGTCCTCCGCCGAGAGGCCCAGATCGCCATAGCGTTCAGGAATGACGTTGGAAGCATGCTCGCAGACCAGCAGAACCGGGCTCGCGCCGCCGGCATTGAATACCTCCGGTGCGATGGGCCCCGCCTCTCCCGGCTTTGCGCCACCTTCAAGCAATCGATCATTCCCCACAGTCATTCTGTATAGATAATTACAGACCTGCCAAGTCAGTCAACTCCTTTTCAGAAAGTCTTTCGGCCCGCCGTCTTCGCCTGCTAGAGTAACAAGAAAACACAACGAAGGTGGGGAACCAGAGCAGGATCGTTTTTGGCTCGCGGCGCCAAAAGCGTGAATCCTCCTCTGCACGAAGGATTACCAATGCCCGAACCGGTCGAGACCATTGGGGAGCGCCTGCAGAGCTCGTTCGACGCCCTGACCAGGGCCGAGCGGCAGCTGGCCAATGCCATCCTGGAAAACTATCCCGTCTCCGGCCTGGGCAGTATCACCACGCTGGCGGCGCATGCCAAGGTCTCCACTCCGACGGTGGTGCGCATGGTGCGCAAGCTGGGTTTTCCCGGCTTCCCGCAGTTTCAGGCGGCGCTGCGGCGGGAGCTGGAAGCCAAGATCACCAACCCCATCGCCAAGCACGACACCTGGGCCGAGAACGCCCCGGACGGGCACATCCTGAACCGCTTCACCGAAGCCGTCATCGACAACATCCACCAGACCCTGGCGCAGATCGACCCGCAGAGCTTCGACGCCGCCTGCGCCCTGCTCGCCGATCCCAAGCGCACGGTCTTCGTGGCCGGCGGCCGCATCACCCGCGCCCTGTCGGATTACTTCTACATGCACCTGCAGATGATCCGCCGAGGCGTCACCAGCATCGAATCCCGCTCCAACTCCTGGCCCCATTCGCTGCTGGATATGGAGGCGGGCGACGTCCTGGTGATCTTCGACAACCGGCGCTACGAGAACTCCACCATCAAGCTCGCCGAGCTGGCCCGCGAACAGGGCGTGAAGATCATCCTCTTCACCGACCAGTGGCGCAGCCCGGTCAGCCGCTGCGCCGATCTTTGCTTCTCCAGCCGCATCGTCGTCCCCTCCGCCTGGGACTCCTCGGTCGTGATCATGCTACTGCTGGAAACCATGATCGCCGAGGTCCAGAAGCAAACCTGGGACGGCACCCGCGAACGCATCGAGGCTCTGGAGGAGGTCTTCGACCGCACCCGCTTTTTCCGGAAGTTTAATTAGGGTCTGTTTAACATCCCGATGTTTAACAGGCCCAACAGCGATTTGCATTTTTCCGAAAACACAGATACTCAAAACCTGCGCCAAAAGCTCAGAGGGCGAGATCAGCAGTATGCTGGCCGAGAGGCAGTGGGTTTTGAGTCCGCTCAAACGTAAACTGCGCTAAGGCTGCTTAGCCCGGCCCGGCCGCGCGCAGGATCATGTCCGAAAGCATCTGCTCGCGCTTTTTCCGCGGCAGGTTCTGCAGGTACTTGATGCGCCCGCCCTCCAGCAGATCGGCCAGCCCGTGCACCATGGCCCAGGTCGCCATGGCCGAGGCCATGACCGCCTCGTCGTCGCAGGGATTGGCGTTGCGGTAGCGCCCGACATCCTCCAGCAGCTTCTCGAAGGCCGCGCGCGCTGTCTCTTCCAGTTCGCCGTCACAGAAATCCGGCCGCTTGGATGAAAACATCAGCCGGAAGAGCGCCGGGTTGGCCATGGCGAAATCGACGTAGCCCAGGCCCACCGCCGCGAGCTGCGCGGCCCCGTCCTTGCCCCCCTTTTGCGCCGCTCTTTTCTGCCGGGTCCGCTGCACGGCGATAAAGCGCCGGTAGCCGGTCGCCGCCAGCGCCGTGAAGAGGCCGTTCACGTCGCCGAAGTGATGCGCCGGCGCCGCGTGGCTGACCCCGGCCCGCTTGGCCACGCCGCGCAGGGAGAAAGCCTCGATCCCCTTCCCGGCCAGCTCGGCCTCCGCCGCCTCCAGCAAGGCGGCCCGCAGGTCGCCGTGATGGTAGCGGGTTTTGAACGTGTTTTTGGAAGCCGTCTTTTTGAGGGCCATCTTTTTCCCAGCCGCCGTTTTAGGCGCAGGCACGAAGGATTCGGCGGAGGCTTTGTTTTTCACCATGGACCCTGACTAAGCCAGAGACGGGTTCTTGTCAAAAGCAAACTTGACAGTGACAAGATTCTGATCCAAAAGCATCTAGACAGCGTAAAGATCAAATGAAAGTCCAGCCGGCTGTGAAGCGCGGCAGGCGCCCAAAGGTGAAGCCTGCGCCGACGTGAACGTTACCCGGATGTGAACTGTACCCAAACGTGAACTGCACCCAGGCGCAACCCGCGCCAAACCATAACCCGGAGGGAGACCCGGCATGACCCTGGAAGAGATCTTCAGCCTCGCCGGCGCCACGGCCATGCTGGGCTGGCTTGTGCTCCTGGCGAGCCCGCTCTGGCCGGTCTGGACCCAGCGGATTTCAGGCCTGATCCTGCCCCTGATCCTCTCGCTCGGTTACAGCGCACTGATCCTGGTTTACTGGGCGGGCAGCGAGGGCGGTTACGGCAGCCTGGCGGAGGTCATGCAGCTTTTCACCCGGCCCGAGCTGGTCCTGGCGGGCTGGATCCACTACCTCGCCTTCGATCTTTTTATCGGCGCCTGGGAGTGCCGCACCGCGCGCGCCGAGGGGATCCGCTTCTGGCTCGTGATCCCCTGCCTCGCCCTGACCTTTTTGTTCGGCCCGGTCGGCCTGCTGCTCTTCATGGCCCTGCGCGCGGTCAAGCGCGTCCAGGCGGCGGGCGCCGCCGTGCCTACTTGAGGGCGGCCAGCGCCGTGCCGAGCTGAGGGCGGCAAACGCCGCCGTGTGGAGACACCAACCCCGGAGAAGATGAGCGAGAGTGAGAGACATGACCAGCAGCCTCCCAACCGCGTCCGCGTCCCTTTCGCCATCCCCGAACAGCCTTGCGCCGCTCACCCTGCCGCCTGCACTCTTGTCTCCGGTCCTGGTGCGTCTCCTCGCGCCCTTCCGCGCCGAGCCGGTCTTCGCCGCCGCCGGTGTCTTCATGCTGCTGCTGATGCTCCCCACCCTCGCCGCCCTGGCGATCGAGCCGCGCACGCTGCTGGGGCAGAACCTCTGGATCAAGCCCCTCAAGTTCGAGGTCTCCCTGGCGGTCTACCTCCTGACCCTGGCCTTCTATGCCCGCTGGCTGCCACCCGGCCTGACCCGGCGCCTCTGGTACCGCATTTTCGCGGCGGCGGTCGTCTTCGCCTGCCTCGCCGAGATGCTCTGGATCGGCGGCGCGGCGGCCTTCGGCACCGCCTCCCACTTCAATACCTCTGAGCCTTTCATGACCCGCCTCTACCCCGTCATGGGCCTGCTCGCGACCCTGATCACCAGCGCCACCGCGCTCTACGCCTTTTTCATCTGGCGCCATAAGAGCCCGGCGCTGAACGCAGCCCTCCGGCTTTCGCTCACAACCGGCCTGCTCCTGACCCTGCCCCTGACCCTCACCGTCGCCTACACCCTGGCCGGCAACGGCAGCCATTTCGTCGGCACCCCCGGCCCGAACGCCGCCACCCTCCCCCTCCTCGGCTGGTCGCGCGAAACCGGCGACTTAAGGGTTGCGCACTTCTTCGCCCTGCACGCGATGCACTTCATCCCGGCCTTTGGGTTTGTGGTGGGGAAAGCGGTGACGCAGCGCAAGGCGGCAAGCTTCGTCCTGGCTTTTTCGGCGCTTTATGTTGGGCTGGTGGCTTACAGCTTTGTCGAAGCTTTGAGGGGCGATCCTTTCTTGGCCATGGTTGGATAGCACTGGCACAGGAGAACGTGCTACCGTGCCAATGCCTTACCGAAGCGGCAGACTTTGAGTTAGATCAATGAGTAACGACAGAACAGAGGAGCTGATCGCTGTTGGAAAGTGGCTCTACGACAACAGTGTTGAATGCGCTGTGCATATTGTGCAGCGGGATATCGGATACGGCACGGGCGATGACCAAGACCCAATTGAAGTTCGCGAGGATCAGGAAGGTACTTTTTACTATTTGAAGTTTTCCAATCCCGCAAATCCAGCGGAATTCAGTGGCGGGTCTGGGTACTTCCAGAGCATTGAAGCTGCGAAAGAAGCCGCTGACGGGATGTGTCCAAGTCTCCAATGGGAACCGAACGACGTTTAGTTTGCGCGGGCACGTACTGCCCGCCTTCGGATCACGAATTCTCAGCGGGCAAGGAAGTACATCGAAGGCCTCATCCTGCTGCATCTGCGGGTACTTACAAATTGAGACCAGACCCTTGTCATTGGTACCCATGACGCCTTTACCCTTCGATTCCCCTCCCCCACACATTTGCCATCCCCCACCACTCTGTCGTAAGTGAATAGACGGCGGCCCCACACTCCGCCGCCACCACTTACAGCAACCACCCCGGTCCAACAGCTATGCAACGCCGCAAAGACTCCAACGGAAACCGTCTCGACGATGCGGCGCGGGCGGGCTGGCTTTATTACGTCGCCAAGAACACCCAGGACGAGATTGCCGAGACCATGGGGATTTCGCGGCAGTCGGCGCAGCGGCTGGTGTCGCTGGCGGTCAGTGAGGGGCTGATCAAGGTGCGGGTGGATCATCCCATCGCGCGCTGTCTGGAGCTGGGGCGGGATCTGAAGGCGCGCTTCGGGCTGAAATCGGCCGAGGTAGTGCCGAGCGATCCGGGCTCTGCCTCCACCACCGTGGGGCTGGCCGAGGCGGGCGCGGCGGCGATCGAGAAGGCGCTGAAATCCTCCGCGCCCATCGTCATGGCCCTGGGCACCGGGCGGACTCTGAAGGCCGCCGTGGATCAGCTGCCGCAGATGAATTGCCCGCAGCACAGGATCGTGTCGCTGACCGGGAACATCGCGCCGGACGGCTCGGCGGCCTATTACAACGTGATCTTCAGCATGGCCGACGCGGTCAAGAACGCCCGGCACTATCCCATGCCCCTGCCCGTCTATGTCTCCTCGCCCGAGGAACGCGAACTGCTGCACCAGCAGGAACTGATCCACTCGACCCTGGAGCTGGCCGCCCAGGCCGACATCACCTTCGTCGGCATCGGCGAGATGGGCGCTCACGCGCCCCTGCGCGAGGACGGCTTCATCGGCGATCCGGAGATGGAGAAACTCATGAAGGCCGGCGCGGCCGGGGAGATCACCGGCTGGGTCTTCGACGCCCGGGGCGCACTGATCCCCGGCGCCACCAACGCCCGGGTCGCCAGCGCGCCCCTGCCCTCCTGCGACAGCGGGCTGGTCACCGCCCTGGCCATGGGCGAACGCAAGCTGCCCGCCATATCAGCCGCCATACGCGGCGGACTGGTCAACGGCCTGATCACCGACGAAGAGACCGCGGAAAAACTGCTGTCCGAAGCATGAAGGGTTTGCGGAGAGATATGACCGAGCCACCTTTCTATTCCCTTCGGAAGATAGCAACCATCGCAACAAGCGCGCGCTTTGAAGCGGCTTGGCGCCAGAACCACAGCGACCGCTATATGTGGCTGCTCCCTTTGCTCGAATACGAATTGAGCGACGTCACGGAGGAATTTCCGCCCGCAATGGAAGCTTCTGGTGTGGCCGAGGAAGTTAGAGATTCATTCTCCATCGATGAACTCATCCTCTTCGCCCTTGGCTGGCATACTCAGTGGGGTGCAGAAGCGGTAGCCTGGCTGGAACAGGGTGCCGACCTCAATGAAAAGATGGTCACCGCAATCGATCACGCCGTTGCGAAGAAATACTGGACGCAGAAAGACCGGCACATTGCGTTCCGGCTGGCGCAACGCTGGAAACGGAGAGACTCTCTTATCAAGGGCATCAACGTCTTACTGGACGAACTTTGCCAGGATTGGGGTTTTTGCAATGCTCTAACGGGCGACCAGCTCGTTACGGGTGCGAAGGAGGTTTCGGCGGATCACTTCGCTGAAGCCGTCCTCACGGCTGAAGGCATGAACCCTGAATACCAACTTGAGTGGCGCAGGCGTATTCGGACCCGGTTTATTGATAGGTATGGCGCAACGATCTCGCCAGAGATCTATTCCACACAGCGCAACCGAGCCGACAACCAATAAAGCGACATGCTTCGCAACGACGCAGCATCGAGACAGAAACTCCAGGAGCCCAGCATGAGCCTCAAGGACATCCGCAACGCCGACTACACGATCCTGCTCTGCCGGAACCTGGAAGAAACCCGCGCCTTCTACAAGGACGTGATGGGCTTTCCCCTGGAGACCGACATGGAGACCTGGGTGAGTTTCCGGGTCGGCGCGACACTGCTGACCCTGCGCCCGCGCGGCGCCAATCCGGTCTGGGACGACGGCCCGGCGGAAGCGGGCGCGGCCTCGGTGCAGCTGGCCTTCCGCGTGCCCCCGCCCGCCGTCGATGCCTGCCATGCGGAGCTGCTGGCCAAGGGCGTGCAGATCCTGCGCGAACCCACCGACCTGCCGGACTGGCGCCACCGCACCCTCTTCTTCCGCGATCCCGAAGGCAACGTCATCGAGATCTACGCGGAGTACTGAAGGCGCATGGATTGCATCGCCGGTAATCCGCCCCACCTGTCACAGCATGCCCAACTGCCACACCATCTGTGTGAAAACCCGCCGGTCGCTCCGTTTCGCCGTTCTGATTTTTCTGCTGTCCGGGCCTATCGCGCTCGCTGACGATACGACCGAAACCATCGACGGCATCGTTGCCTGCATGAACCGGGAAAACGGTCATGGCGCGGAGCCATTTCCTGGAAAAGGCGTGGAAGGAAGTTTCGCACGGCGGCTGCGGCACGAGATCAAAGCTCCATACCATCTCGTCAACGGCAATCTGGGCTGGCACGTCAGTTGGGTCGTTCTCGTCGATTTGTCTCAGCAACCCTTCAGGGGTTACGAAACCTACGGCCTGGAACGATCAGGCACAGGCGCTTTCGGCCGGAGGCCGATCCCGTGGAGTGTGACCGGCGCTCTTGCGGCCTGCGGCGTTCGATTTGAAGGCCACTGGCAAGGCACGCCTCCGTGGGTCGAGACAACTGCAAACGACTGACCGCGAGTGGCTTGTGCAATGGAAATGTCCTCCCCACATCTGCCCCCATGCTTATGAAGTATCGATTGCGGATTCTCGCCGTAATTCTTCTTTTGGGTTTGTCCTGGCCTGTTGCATCCTATCTGCTCGAAGCCGCGTTCTTCTTGTCGAGATACGACTCCGATGACCGCGTCGTATACTGCATCAATTACGAAAACGGTCATGGCTTCGGGGACAATCCCTCTTCAAGCAAAGAATGGGACGACACCTTTGGGCGTCCGGTGGTTCTTGAGGCCGGGGATCAACTCTATTCCATTCAAGGAAACCTGGGTCACCACGTGACCTGGATAGCTATACTCGATAAGTCGCTGCAGCCGGTTAAAGCATACGAGACATATGGCGCCGAAGGTGACGCCACGGGTGCGTTCGGCAGGTCGAAAATACCGTCAGACGTGATCAAAGCCCTTAAAACCTGCGGCATTCAATTTGCCGGGCTTTGGCAAGGTCCCCTCCCCTGGCCCCAGCTGAACCTACACGACCTTATACCGCTTTCCGTCGATTAAACCTCCCTGCCTCGCTCCAACCACGGGAAGCACTTCCCCCAAGTTCGCCTATTTCTTGTGCAGCGCAGCAACGATTCAATCTTGACTCGTTAAGCATAATAGTGAGTAATTGCCCAACACATAGGCAAATGCTCAAAACCTAAGAGCCACCCCAAGACCTGTGCGGGAGGAAAAACATGACATTCAAATCCTTGATGCTCGGCGCCTGCTCTGTGCTCGCCATTGCTGGTGTCGCCAGCAGCGACGCCCGTGCCGAGACCCTGACCATCGCCACCGTGAACAACGGCGATATGATCCGCATGCAAAAGCTGACGGATGACTTCACCGCCAAGAACCCCGGCATCGAGGTCGAGTGGGTCACGCTGGAAGAAAACGTTCTGCGCCAGAAGGTCACCACCGATGTCGCCACCAAGGGCGGCCAGTATGACGTGATGACAATCGGTACCTACGAGGTTCCGATCTGGGGCCAGAAAGGCTGGCTGGTCTCGCTGAACGACCTGCCCGCCTCTTACGACGTTGACGATATCCTGCCCGCGATCCGCGGTGGTCTGACCGTGGACGGCGAACTCTATGCCGCGCCTTTCTACGGCGAGTCCTCCATGGTCATGTACCGCAAGGACCTGATGGAGAAGGCCGGGCTGGAAATGCCCGAAGCCCCGAGTTGGGAATTCGTGCGGGACGCCGCCAAGGCCATGACCGACAAGGACGCCGGCGTTTACGGCATCTGCCTGCGCGGCAAGGCCGGCTGGGGCGAGAATGTCGCCTTCCTGACCGCCACCGCCAATTCCTTCGGCGCCAAGTGGTTCGACATGGACTGGAAGCCCCAGTTCGACAGCGCGGAATGGAAAGAGGCCCTGACCTTCTACATCGAGATGATGAATGAATCCGGTCCTCCGGGCGCCTCCTCCAACGGCTTCAACGAGAACCTCTCGCTGACCCAGACCGGCAAGTGCGGTATGTGGATCGATGCGACCGTGGCCGCGTCCTTCGTGACCAACCCGAAAGACTCGACCGTTGCCGACAAGATGGGCTTTGCCTTGGCGCCGGATACGGGTCTGGGCAAACGCGGCAACTGGCTCTGGGCCTGGTCGCTTGCCATTCCCGCAGGAACCAAGCAGGAAGGCGCCGCCAAGAAGTTCGTCGAGTGGGCCACCTCCAAGGAATACCTGGCACTGGTGGCTGAAAAAGAAGGCTGGGCCAACGTGCCTCCGGGAACGCGCGCCTCGCTCTATGCGAACCCCGAGTATGCCAAGGTGCCTTTCGCCAAGATGACCCTGGACAGCATCAATTCCGCCGACCCGCAGAACCCGACCGTGGACAAGGTTCCCTACGTCGGTGTCCAGTTCGTCGCCATTCCCGAGTTCCAGGGTATCGCGACCGCCGTCGGTCAGCAGTTCTCCGCGGCGCTCGCCGGGACGACTTCCATCGACGACGCCCTTGCGAACGCCCAGCGGCTGACCACGCGCGCCATGACGAAAGCCGGTTACATCAAGTAACGTGCTCTCTCCACGGTGGGGCGGCGACGGAACATGGATACCTTGTCAGTTTGCCGTTCCACCGCCGATACACTCCCCCGCCGTGGAGATATTTTCGAGAGTCTGGCCGCTATACACTTCTTTAATGGAAGGCGTGAGTCAGCCTCAGACAATTAAGACGGAGTCTGATCGTTTTTCCCGGTGTTGGTGGAAAGCATGAATCAGCGTCTGCATACTAAAAAAAAAAGATAAGCGTCCGCACTGTCGGCCTTAAGCTTGTCAGCCTGTACTGACCAGAGCCTGATGCCTTTCGCGCGTTTCGTGGAAAGATAGATCAGTCGCTCGCTGAAAGAATTCAAGGGAGTTTCGTCGTGGCCACAGCCCATTCCCGTACCGCTGCCCGCCTCATGATCTCGCCGGCCGTTCTGCTTCTGCTGGCCTGGATGATCGTGCCGCTGTCGATGACGATCTACTTCTCGTTCCTGAGCTACAATCTGCTGTCGCCGGGCACCGAGGAATTTATCGGCCTGCTCAACTACGAATACTTCCTGACCGACCCGGCCTTTTTCGCGGCCCTGGGCAACACCCTGCTGCTGGTCGGCGGCGTGCTGGTCATCACCACCGTCGGCGGCGTTCTGCTGGCCCTGCTGCTGGATCAGCCCATGTGGGGTCAGGGCATCGTGCGCATCCTGGTGATCGCACCCTTCTTCGTCATGCCCACGGTCTCCGCCCTGGTCTGGAAGAACATGTTCATGAACCCGGTCAGCGGCCTCTTTGCCTACGGCGCGAGCGCGATCGGGATCGAGCCCTTCGATTTTCTGGCCCATGCGCCGCTCTTCTCGATCATCGTCATCGTCGCCTGGCAGTGGCTGCCTTTTGCGACCCTCATTCTGCTGACCGCGCTGCAATCCCTGGACTCCGAGCAGCTCGAAGCCGCCGAAATGGACGGCGCCAGTAAGATCAGCCGCTTCTTCTACATGGTCGTGCCGCATCTCTCCCGCGCCGTGACCGTGGTCATCCTGATCCAGACCATCTTCCTGCTGTCGGTCTTCGCCGAGATCCTGGTGACCACCAACGGCGGTCCGGGCACGGCCTCCACCAACATCACCTTCCTGGTCTATGCCCAGTCGCTGCTGCAGTTCGATGTGGGCGGCGGCTCCGCGGGCGGTATCGTCGCCGTCATCCTCGCCAACATCGTTGCGATCTTCCTGCTTCGGATGATCGGCAAGAACCTGGAGGCTTAGAGTATGGCCCGCGCTGTCACCACCCGCCGCAAAGCCGTCGTCACCGCCTGTGCCTGGGCGATCGGACTGACGATCTTCTTTCCGATCCTCTGGACGGTTCTGACCAGCTTCAAAACCGAGGCCCAGGCCATCGCCGATCCGCCCACGCTGTTGTTCTTCCAATGGACCACCGAGAACTACAGCGAGGTTCTGGAGCGCTCCAACTACTTCCGCCACTTCGCGAACTCGGTGATCATTTCGGTCGGCTCGACCATTCTAGGCCTGATCATCGCCATTCCCGCAGCCTGGTCGATGGCCTTCGTGCCGGCGAAGCGCACCAAAGACGTCCTGATGTGGATGCTCTCCACCAAGATGCTGCCGCCGGTCGGCGTCCTGATCCCGATCTATCTGATCTTCCGGGATACGGGCCTGCTCGACAGCCGTATCGGGCTGGTCGTTGTCATGACCCTGATCAACCTGCCGATCATCGTCTGGATGCTCTTCACCTACTTCAAGGAAATCCCCGGCGAGATCCTGGAGGCCGCACGGATGGACGGCGCAACCCTCTGGTCCGAGATCCTCTATGTGCTGACGCCCATGGCGGTCCCCGGCATTGCCTCCACCATGTTGCTCAACATCATTCTGGCGTGGAACGAGGCCTTCTGGACCCTGAACCTGACGACCACGAACGCCGCGCCCCTGACCGCCTTCATCGCCAGCTATTCCAGTCCCGAAGGCCTCTTCTACGCAAAACTTTCCGCCGCCTCCGCCATGGCGATTGCGCCGATCCTCATCATGGGTTGGTTCAGTCAGAAACAGCTGGTGCGCGGTCTGACTTTTGGCGCAGTGAAATAAAGAGTGGAGCACTAAAGTAATGGGAAACATCACACTCAAACAGGTGACCAAAAGCTTTGGCGCCGTCGACGTCATCCGCCCGATCGACCTGGAAATCGAGGACGGCGAATTCGTTGTCTTCGTCGGCCCCTCGGGCTGCGGCAAGTCAACCCTGCTGCGCCTGATCGCCGGACTGGAAGACGTCACCAGCGGTTCGATCGAAATCAACGGACGCGATGCAACCGCCATTCCCCCCGCCAAGCGCGGTCTGGCCATGGTCTTCCAGTCCTATGCCCTCTACCCCCATATGTCCGTGCGCAAGAACATCGCCTTCCCGCTCAAGATGGCCGGGCTCGATCCGGCCGAGCGGGACCGCAAGGTCGAGGAGGCAGCGAAAACCCTGAACCTCACCGACTACCTGGACCGCCGTCCGGGACAGCTCTCCGGCGGTCAGCGCCAGCGCGTCGCCATCGGGCGTTCCATCGTGCGCGAACCCGACGCCTTTCTTTTCGACGAGCCGCTCTCCAACCTGGACGCCGCCCTGCGCGGCAACATGCGCCTGGAAATCTCCGAGCTGCATCAGACCCTGAAGACCACCATGGTCTACGTGACCCATGATCAGGTCGAGGCCATGACCATGGCCGACAAGATCGTCGTGCTTCAGGCCGGGCGGATCGAGCAGGTCGGCTCGCCCATGGAGCTCTACCGCAATCCGGCCAACCGCTTTGTCGCAGGCTTTATCGGCTCACCCACCATGAACTTCATCGACGGGGCCGAAGCCGGAAAATACGACGCCGCCTCCATCGGCGTGCGGCCCGAACATATGACCGTCTCGCGTGACGGCGGCGATTGGAAAGGCAAGGTCGGGGTTGCCGAGCATCTGGGTTCCGACACCTTCCTGCACGTTCATCTGGAGAACATCGGCCAGGTGACCGCCCGCGCCGAAGGCGAGATCGATCTGCACTACGGCGAAGAGGTCTTCCTGACCCCCGACGCCGCCAAAATCCACCGCTTCACGGCAGAAGGCAGTGTCCTGGGGTGAAACGTCTTGACGGAAAATCCGCCCTGATCACCGGGGCCGCCCGCGGCATCGGCCGAAGCTTCGCCGAGGCCTATGTGCGCGAGGGCGCGATCGTCGCCATCGCCGATATCGACCTGGCGCGTGCCAGCGAGACCGCCGGGGAGATCGGCGCACAGGCCTATGCGGTCGAGATGGACGTCACCGATCAGGCCTCGATCGACGCCGCCATCAAAACGGTCGAGGACCGCCAGGGCGGGCTCGACATCCTGGTCAACAACGCCGCCCTCTTCGACGCCGCGCCGATTACCGAAATTACGCGGGAGAGCTATGACCGGCTTTTCGCGATCAACGTCGGCGGCATGCTCTTTACCCTGCAGGCGGCGGCGCGCTCCATGATCGCGCTCGGACGGCCCGGCGGCGGACGGGGCAAGATCATCAATATGGCCAGCCAGGCCGGGCGGCGCGGCGAAGCCCTGGTCGGGGTCTACTGCGCCACCAAGGCCGCCGTGATCAGCCTCACCCAATCCGCCGGACTGAACCTGGTCGGCCAGGGCATCAACGTGAACGCGATCGCGCCGGGCGTGGTCGAGGGCGAGCATTGGGACGGCGTGGATGCCCTCTTCGCCAGACTGGAAAACCGGCCCCTCGGCGAGAAGAAAAAAGAGGTCGGCGAAGCCGTGCCTTTCGGACGCATGGGCACCGCCGAAGACCTCACCGGCATGGCCATCTTTCTGGCCGGCAGTGAAAGCGATTACGTCGTCTCCCAGACCTACAACGTCGATGGCGGCAATTGGATGAGCTGAGGCTCGTATTATCTTAAGGAAGTGAAGCGTGTATCTTGAGAAGTTAAAGCTGGATGGGAAGATTGCGGCGGTCACCGGCGCCGGACAGGGCATCGGGGCGGCCTGCGCCCGTGCGCTGGGCGAGGCCGGTGCGACGGTCGTGGTGCTCGACCTGCTGCCCGAGCGGGTGGCGGCCAGTGTCGATGAGCTGCAGGCCCTGGGGATAAAGGCCTCGGGGATGACATTGGATGTGACAAAATCAAGTCATGTCGAAAAGGTTTCGGGGGATATCCTGGCCCAATTCGGCCAAATCGACATCCTGGTCAACAACGCGGGCGTGGCGAAAAGCGACGTGCCGGCGGAGGAAACCACTGATGAACACTGGCGTTTTCACCTGGACGTCAATCTGGACGGCCTCTTCTGGTGCTGCCGCGCCTTCGGCCGCGAAATGCTCAAGCAGGGTTCCGGCTCGATTATCAACATCGGCTCCATGTCCGGCCTCATCGTCAACAAGCCGCAACCCCAGTCTTTCTATAACGCTTCCAAGGCCGCCGTGCACCAATTGACCAAGTCGCTGGCCGCCGAATGGGCCGCGCGCGGGGTCAGGGTCAACGCGGTGGCGCCGACCTATATCGAGACGCCGCTGACGGAATTCGGCATGACCGAAGAGCCCGAGATGTATAAAACCTGGCTTGAGATGACACCGATGGGACGGGTCGGCCAGCCCGACGAAATCGCATCGATCGTACACTTCCTCTCATCCGACGCGGCAAGTCTGATGACCGGATCAATCGTGGTGGCGGATGGCGGATACACCTGCTGGTAACCTGCAAAGCGCGCAGCTTCAGACGCGCGAACGCCCGCGTCTCGTGATCTTCGATTGCGACGGTGTGCTGGTCGACAGCGAGCCGCTTTCCTTTCAGGTCTTATCGAAACAGATTGAAATAAAGGGCGCATCCATCCCCATGGACGACTGCTATCGTCTGTTCCTGGGGAAGAGCCTCACGAGTACGACAGAGATCCTGAGCCGCGAGTTCAATGTCGAATTCTCCGACGAAGATCTCGAGTCCATGCGCCTGCAGCTCTTCGATCTTTACCGCCGGGAACTTCGCCCCATCCCGGGAATCGCCGCTCTTTTGCAAAGCCTGGAGCTGCCGGTCTGCGTCGCCTCCTCCAGCCAGTTGGAGCGCATTCGCCTCTCCCTGGAGGTCACCGGCCTGCGCGCGAGCTTCGAACCCCATATCTTCAGCGCCTCCATGGTCGCCAACGGCAAGCCCGCGCCCGACCTCTTTTTGCATGCGGCGCGGGAAATGAGCATCGCGCCCCAGCATTGCCTCGTAATCGAGGACAGCCCGGCGGGCATCGAGGCCGCCCAACGCGCGGGTATGGCCGTGGTCGGCTTCACCGGCGGCGGTCACGCCCAAACCGACAGCCACCGCGTTTCCCTCGAAGCGCTCTCACCCGACGCGGTGATCGCAAAGATATCCGAGCTCGCCCCCTTTCTTTAGCGCGCGATTTCTCATCTAATGCCGTAAGCAAGCGAAGCTTCGATAACGGCTTCGCGCAAACAGCATTGTAGGGAAGACGCCATGATCAAGAACGGAGTGAAAAGCCTGTGGAACCAGAACAAACCCACCTTGAACGGCTGGCTCTCCATCGGGAATACCTTCTCAGCCGAGATCATGGCGGCGCAGGGCTACGACAGCCTGACCGTTGACCTGCAGCACGGCGCGGTCGACTACAGCGGCGCGCTGCCCATGCTGCAGGCCATGCGGGCAAGTGGTGTGACGCCCCTGGCGCGCGTGCCCTGGCTGGAACCCGGCGTGATCATGAAGGTGCTCGACGCCGGGGCCTACGGCGTCATCTGCCCGATGGTCAACTCCCGAGCGGAGGCCGAACAGCTGGTCTCCTACATGCGCTATCCCCCTAAGGGCACGCGCAGCTTCGGGCCGACACGGGTGAACTTTTCCGCTGGTGCGAACTATGCGGGCGAGGCCAACGACGAGATCCTCTGCCTTGCCATGATCGAAACCGCGGAGGCCATGGCGAACCTCGAGGATATCGTCTCCACACCGGGGCTGGATGGCGTTTACATCGGTCCTGCCGATCTGACCCTGGGCCTGAGCAACGGCAGCCTGCCGCCCGGCTTCGACCGGGAAGAACCGGAGATGGTCGAGGCGATCAGGAAGATCCTGGCTGCCGCGAAGAACGCTGGGATCCGCGCGGCTCTGCACTGCGGCAGCCCGGCCTACGCCGCCAAAGCCATCGGCTGGGGCTTCGATATGACCACGCTGGCAAACGACGTCAGACTGCTTGCCGCCGCGGCATCAGAGAGTGTCGGCCAGACCCGTGAGCTGCTGGGCTCGGGTGGCAATGAGGCCACCCCGAGCGACAAGAGCAGTTACTGAGCCATCTGCCCCAGTAAACGTGGCTCCTGGCTTTTGAAGAGTTCAGCAATCGCATCGATCGCGCCCCGGACGCGCGGTGTGCGCAGAAGGTCACGGTGCACCAGCAGCCACTGATCAACAAGCAGTTCAGGTATGACCGGCGACACACGCTGTAATCCGGTCACGCCGGTCGCGGCATAGCAGGGTAGAACGGCAAGCCCGCAGCCGCGCCGCACCGCCTCGACCATCACGAGGCCGTTGTTGGTCCGGGTTTCCGGAACCCGGCTGCGGCGCTTGTCGAGCCATTTTTGACTTCCAAAATGCGCATGGGCTTCGTCGTATCCAACCCAGCTGCAAGCGTTGAAACGCGCCTCGGTCAGGCTTTGCGGGAAGCGTTCAACATAACCGTCGGCACCATAGATGGCATAGGCCACCCTGCCGACTTTGCGTGAGATAAGACTGGAATTCTCAGGCAGACATTCCCGGATCAGGAGGTCGGCCTCCCGCCGCGTCAGATTGACCTGCACATGGGAGACGGCAACCTCCCACTCGACCTCGGGCAAGGCAGCTTTCAATTCCGCCAGGTTCTCGGTCAGGAACATGGCCATCTGTTCCGGGGTCGAGACCCTGAGCGTTCCCGTTAACTCCTCGGAAAAGGAATCCCGCCGCCGTTGAATGACATCGGCGGAGTGAGTCATCTGTTCGGCGAGGGGCAGCAGTTCCACACCCGCCGGCGCCAGGACAAAACCGTCCGGGCGCTTGTCGAAGAGACGCGCGGAAAGCGACTCTTCCAGGCTTTGAATGCGCCGCCCCACCGTCGGCTGGCTCAGCTTTAACTCGCGCGCTGCTGCCGAGAGCGTGCCCAGCCGCGCAACGGCACAGAACACACGAACGTCGTCCCAATTCATAACGGAACCCATAGGTCACATTAGCCTTTTCTTTTCTTCCAGAGCTATTCAAAAACGAATAACAGCTATTGAAAAGAGAATATACAGCTTCATTTTTGAATGCGCTATTCCTGCAATCGGGCAAACGCTCCGCGCCCTCCAAGATCAACGCAGGACTTTCATGACGCCGACCTCAGCCACCTCTGCCGCAAAACAATCAACCTCCTCCATCGAAACAAAAGTACCCGGCCGATCGGGCGATCCCGGTGCTGCTTTAAAGGGGGTATTACTGGCCCTGATGGGAACGGCGCTCTTTACAATCATGTTCGCCCTGCCGAAATTCGCAGGACCGGCAAGCAGCGGAACCGACGTACCCGGTCTGCAAATTGCCTTCATCCGCTATTTCGGTGGTTTTCTGGCGGTGCTCCCGCTTGCGGTAACGACACATCGCAAGGGTGTATCGCTGATCTCTCCGCAGCCGCAATGGCACCTCTTTCGCGCGAGTCTCGGTATTGCGTCAGTGGTTTGCGGCGTTTATGCCGCAACGCATATGCCGCTGGCGAACGCGACGGCCATCGGCCTGACCAACGGTGTTTTCGCGATCATCCTGGCCTTCATATTTTTCGGTGAACGGATTGCGGGCCTGGCCTGGATTGCGTCACTCCTGTGCCTGGCGGGCGCTTTGGTAGTGGCGCGCCCCGCCGCCGACCTCGTGGCCGCCTTTCAGAGCAACCCGGCGGCCTTTGTCGCCCTGATCGGCGCTATTACCATGGCCGGGGAGATGGCGGTCCTGACCCATGTCTCCAGGCGCGAACCCGTGGCACGGGTCCTGCTCTACGTGAACGCCCTCGCCTCCCTCGCCCTGGCCATACCCGCATTTCTGCTCTGGGAGCCGTTAGACGACAGGACCCTGATCTTCATCTGCTTCATGGGGCCAGTCGCGATCCTCGGGCAGATCTGCAACATCTGGTCGGTCCGCTATGCGACCATTTCACTGATCACACCCTTCAAGTACAGCTCAATGGTCTTCGCCACCTTCATCGATGTGCTTTTCTTCGACCTGCTCCCGGATGGCATCACCGTCACGGGCTGTCTGCTGGTCGCCTTCGGTGGTCTTTGGTTGGCAAGGCTGCAACGCCGAAGGAACGACTAAACCGCCGTTCAGGCCGATAGAATCCAAAGGCAAGCCTATGCGCCCTTCAAAGGCTTATTGACGAGGCATAAGCAAGTCTGAGGAAGGTCTTGTCGGTAGAACCTAAAGAGGGGCGTTGAGACACCCCTCTTATCCTTTGAGCTTCCAGAGCCCGTTGCGGTTCAGATAAAAGACTGCATAACGAGTCTAAAACTGAGCGGCAAGCGCATCCATGCAGGCGCCGGCGACGTTCCGGTCCGGGTCTTCCGAACCAGGCATCGTTGCCCAACCCGCTTTCATCAGCATGTCTCTGCGCTGATAGCTGCTGGCTTCCTTCAACTTGGCGAGCATCGCAGTGTTTTGAGGGTCGTTTTTCGATTGCTCGACACAAATCGGTACCAGAGCCGCGACAACCGCCAAGCGTGACTGATCATTCGCCATCTTCTGGGCAGTACCACCTGTCGCCCAGCCGCCCCAGGAGAAACCAACGATTGCAAGCGCAACAGCACCGATTGCCGCGCCATAGAGCCCAGGTTTTGTCCAATCCGGTATATTCATGCTCATTTCCTCGCTTTTGGAAAAAATTATTTTTTCCTATATTTATAATATACAAAATAAACATAAAAATATCACGATATTTATTTTGTATATTATTATAACGAGAAAGAAAATTTAAAATATAGGCAAAAAAAAGATATTAAAATATTTTCAGAACACTCCCCCTCACCTGCCCCCAACAAACAGACTTAGAGGTCCAGCGTCCTTTAACATCAAAAGCGAGGCGTCCAATCAGGATTAACCATGGGGATAGCGCCCGGACGGCATCCGTCCCGTCTTCTTGATCGGCCGAGCCGTCTTGAGCACTTTAGTGACTGCCGGCTTGGCCCCACACCTGGGGCAGACCACAGCTTCCTTTCCAAGGTCGTAATACTTGATCTCACAGTCAGGGCAGGTGTGTTTGGAACCACGGTTTAGACTGTTCATGTTGAGAGCGTTCCTCTAGTTGGCGTCATGATCCGAATGCAAGAATTGTCCTCTAGCGCCTCGGTAGATCAGGTCGCACTGAATTGGGCGTTTCCCCTATCTCATTCAAAAGGCTGCGACCCTCAGCTCGCTGATGGCGCTTGAACCGGCATGCGCCGGCTATCGAACCCGGATCCACCTAACGACTTTGATAAGACCAGATCATGATCGGTCTAGCGCCTGGCACTATTGCCAGTGCTGGGAAGTAAAAGCGGCGTTCCGCTGCGCCAGGCAGTCGAACTCTTGCAACGGGGACAGATTCTTTCACCGGCCCACTCACTCTGAAACGCCCCACTGCACCTGAGGCAGTTGCGGCGCTGGGGCCGCGAAACTGCGGACAAACTCTCGACGGCGTCGTCTAACCAGTCATCGCGCATCAGTTCCTACCTTCAATGTCCGACAATCGGTTCAAATCATTCAAAGTCTGAGAGATAAGCTCACTTCGCTTTGAATCCGGTTCACCGGGTATAGCCTCGAACAACTGTAAGAGATACACCGCCTTGGCAGCTGCCAAGGACCAGGTCTCCGCGGGTCCCGCATCGAGCAGCTCCTCAACAATATCATTGTGATTGCTCAAGTTCTTCTGATCGATGCAAAACTCATGGTGAAATCGACGACGCAGATCGATCATTTTTTGCGCCGTCAGGCAGCGGTATTCGTCTAGATCAACGATATCGTCCGCCATGGTTTTCTGTCTTTCTTGTTGCCACCTCGATGCCGTCACCCGATAGCGGCACGACGTCCACCTTTTTGTGCCAGCTATTTTTCCAACGCAAGAGAGCACTTGCCCTGCCGCTTCCTGTATGGCTTGTCACAATCCCAGCCGTTGCCTGAGAAGTTCACATGCGCATTTTCAGGAAGTTCCAACGCGACGCAGCTGTCGTTAAGCGCGAGGAAACCGCGGCCACACTTCCAACCAGGCCCATGGGAGAAATCGGTTAGATACGCGTTTAAAGGAACCTCAATCAAAGCACAGGAATTGCCGACAACACGATATCCGCGTTCGCATTCCCAACCAGCGCCATAAGTCGCATCAACCAAGAAACCATTTTCAGGCACATTGATTACCTGGCAGGTATCTCCCTGAGCGCGGTATCCCCGGTCGCACCGCCAACCTGCGCCATATGACGAATCCACGAAATATCCGTTCTGCGGCACGACGACGACAGCACAACGCTCGTCCGCTTCATGATATCCCCTATTGCATTCCCATCCGTCCCCGGACGCGTTCAAATAGGCATTGGACGGCACCTCAACGCCTGTGCAGGCAGAATTGACTTCCTGGAATCCTCGCTTGCATTCCCAGCCAAGTCCGAAAGAAGAATTGTTTAGATAAGCGTTCTTCGGGACAACAACGGCAACGCAGGCTTCTGCGACCTTACGAAACCCTCGATCACACGCCCATCCGGTTCCATAGCTTCTCGCAGAGGCATTTTCCGGCACTCCATTGGCACCAGCCTGAGCCACCAAAACGCCCGAATTCACCGAGAGGCCCACAAATAGCAATAACATCGCGACAGAAAACCAACGCGATTTCGCTTCTTTATTCATCTATCATGCCCTGCGCCTGGCGTTGAAAAGCCTTTCGAGCCAGCAGGTGAAGTCGTCGATCGCTATGGCCTAAGTGAGAGTACTGAACCTCATCCCTTGGAAATCCACGCTAGTCTTTGGCAGTCGTTGTTTCTTTGGAAGCGGTTTTTTCGGACGGCTTAGCAGACTCCGAAGCGTCCAGGACTGACTTTGGCTTTGCTGCGGAATCGTCTTTGTTCGGTGTTTTTTGAGCCGTCGAAAAATCTTTAAAAGACATATGTGTGACCTCTCATTTAAGCGCCAATTATTTGGCTACATTCAATAAATAGTTATTTTAAAAAATAATACAATATGATTCGAAATATATTTCGCTCCTATTTTTAAATTACAAAAAAAATATCTGCACCAAATTTATTTTTACAACATTTGTATTTTTACATGCATAATCGAAATACCTTCAAATAAACATAGAAAAACCAGAACAATTCCCGATGAATAATAGATCCAGGATTGAGGTCCTCCCCTGATCAAATTGGCATTTGATGACGGCGGCGCAGGGCTTTTGACTCAGTCGTGGGAGTTTCGAAGCTTGCCCGTTCACACGCCTGCAAGATTCACACGCTTGCAAGAACGCGGGCTAAGGCAGGTGGTCGAAACGACACGAAGGCGCAGGTTTCGAGGTGCGAAACGGCAATCCAGAGCTCCAACTGGCGTCAGCGCCAGGTCGACGGCAGCGCAGCCGCGACAGAGGCGATGGAGCCGCTGGTGACCCGGCTCTCATAGCTGCCGGCGACACATTCGAAGGTGCTGTCGTGAAAAGTGAAGATAAAGTGCCGCGCGGAGTCGAAGAAGCTGGGGCTGTGGCGGGGGTGAACGGCATTCATGCGCTCCAGCGAACGCACCCATGAGGAATGCAGGACCTCGAACACGGAATAGTAGGTCAAACCACGGGCCGCCAGGGGATGCCCGACCAGGGTTTCGTCACCGGGCGCTCCCCAGCAATGGCTCCAAACACCGCTGAAGCGAACGCAGGCGACCTGCTCACGTTCCGTATCGGACGTTACCATTGTCGCCGTTGTGCCGTCCCAGTCCGGATCATGTTCCACTATGAGATAAATCAGATCAACGTATTGCTCATTGGCGACCACCGCCGGCAAAGGCGCACCGGGATCCATCTGAGGCAGATCGCGGAGCTCAACAACTTTGTCGTGGGTGTCGATCTGGTACATATCGCCTCCACTCTCCCAGCGTACAGCAGCAAATGCCCAAGACCACATGGCGGCTTGGCGAACGCGAACAGCGGCAAGGTATCTGACAAGCCTGCTGCTTACTCCTGCCCGGAGCCAACATGCCATATTTACACCCGAATTCAGCCTCAGTGCCACTCTAAAGAGAATATGAGCATTGCCATAAGGTCCCGTTCAACCTTAACGTTAAGATCGAAAACGACATGCGAGGGATAGTTTTGGGGAAGCAACTCTGTGCAGCTTTGCGCGCACTGGCATTGATGGCTGGCGTTATCCTGTTGTCTGCCACAGCCTCTGCTCAAGATCGGACGGGGCCTGCGCTGGTCACATCGGGCGCCAGGGAAATCTTACAGCTGCGCCACCCCCCAACCACATCCGATGCCTGGGTTTTTCCGCTCAAGATAACGACAACGCGATCCGGCACCCCGGAATCGAGCAATATCGTCATCACAGTCTCTGACGAAAATTACACTTCCTTCGAGACCCAGCGCGGACTGAGTATCATTGACCATCAATTGAAGCGTGTTTTCACCTATCACAAAGACAGCAAGAGTTTTACTAACGGCTCAATTTCTGAAGCCGCCATGTTTGCCGTCTGGGAGTGGCAAAACCGCGCCAGAATCGTTCAAATGAACGCGGTCCTGATGAAAAGCGATAGTCTGGACCCCAGTAAAATGCCAATGCTGAGCGATCTATTTTGGGTCAGCCACGATCTCGGGCTCAAACTGCCGAACGCACCCGATGATAGCGCACGGGTGACAGGTGACGAAGAAAGCCTCCGCCTCTATCACAAGGACGACGAAATTGCCGTTTTAGCCTTAGGGGAGCAGGGCGTCCCCGAACCTGTCCTAAAGCGGGTTTGGGGCGTTCTCCAGAGAGTCCGCCCGGTTCACCCTTCTCTGGCCGCGCAGGCCATTGCCCACGGAGGCAGTCCACAAAACCTAAGAACCAAACTCTTTCTGGGTGAAAAACCCTATTTTGTTGAGTTGACCTTCGATAACCCAACGAGAGCAAGTCGAGGCTACCCCTTGCCGGAAGACGCCGCGCTTCGTTCCCCACGCCCGGGAGGAGCAGGTGCAGAGATGATCGCCATCGCGCTCAAGGCATCCGCAGGGGAGTTCGCACCCGGCCAGCCCGGCGCCGACTACTGGATCACAAAATTCCGATCCACTCTCGCGAAAGACAAATCGCTCGAGACCTTTCTGACCTTCTATGCATACGGGCTTTTCACTGCCGATTTTCGCGCTGCAGAATGCGGCGAACGCAAGACCACAAACAACACTGAGCTCTGTTCCCTCGTGCAGCAAGCATTGGCACGATCACAGGGACGGCCACGCATTCGCGCGTTCTTTGAAGCACTGCAGCCAGCCGACGAAAAAGCAAAGATCGCCGCCATCGGCGAGCTCGAGGACTTTCGGGAAGAAGCAGGAGAAATGGCGCCGCTGATCTCGCTGTTCATCGCCAACCATATCGAAGACCTGACGAAAGTCATCACACGGACTTCAGGTGAAGACGGACGTCCGAACCGAGATGACGCAGCAACGCTATATCTGGAAGCCTTGCGGGAATATCCCTTTATTCGAAGCGTTTATGGAGATATTGCGGAATACTACATCAACTTCTTTGTTCCCGATCAGGCGCTTTTCTATGCGGATATCGGACGCAGTTTGCCGCTGGGCACGGCAATTCTCGAAAATGGGAACCTCGCAAGACTCACTAGGATTGAGCAATCCACAAGGACCGACTTTCCACTCTTTTACTGAGTGGTCCGCATCGGTGAAGCGGAGAGAAAAAGCGAGGGCACAGCGGCGCATTAGAAGCTCAGGCGTCCATAGAGCTCGTCGAAAGGCACCATGACGTGCGTGCGGTAGGCCTCGCGTTTTTGCAGTTCGGCGTACCAGGCTTCCACATTCGGCAGCGACGGCCGTGCGATCTCCATCTCGAAATAGCGGTAGAGCGCCATGCCCGTCGGGATATCAGCCAAGGAAAGTTGATCGCCGAGCAGAAACCGTTGGCCCGCGAGAACGCCCTCCAGCAGTTTAAAGTCGCCATTTAGCCGCCCCAGTGCTCCTTTGATTAAGGCCGGATCCCGCTCTTGCTCCGGTGTTCTGTAAAAGCCCCAGAACACATCGGAGAAGCTGCGCAGAAGGGTCGTCTGTGACCACTCGATCCATTGGTCCGCAGCCGCCCGCTCCGCCGGGTCCTCCGGCCAGAAGCGTCCGGCACCGTAGCAAGCCGCGAGATAGCGCAGGATGGCGTGGGATTCCCAGATCACCAGGTCCCCATCCTCAAGAACGGGGATCTTGCCATGAGGGTTCAAGCGACGGAATTCAGGGCTATCCAGCTTGCTGTAGGAGCCACCCGCGTCGATCCGTTCATGCGGGATCTCCAGTTCACCGATCAGCCACATGACTTTCTGGACATTTGAGGAATTGCGCCGTCCCCAGATCTTTAACATCATCAGCTCCTTCAGGTTTGGCTGGGTGTCCCGACCCTTACAGCCCGAGCGCGCAGCCGTCTTTTCGGGGATCCGAGCCGCCGATCAGAACCCCGCGCGCATGATCGATCCAGATCGCCTGGCCGCCGCCAATCGCCCGGTCTGCCCAGACGACTTTGTGACCTCGCGCCGTCAGTCCTTTGTACAGCGTCTCGTCGTATCCGACTTCGATTTTCAGCTCACCGTCGGAGGCGAAGCTGCGCGGCCATTCCAGGGCCTGCTGAACGTCCACGCCCTCATCGAGAACCCGCGACAGGAAGTTGGCATGGCCGGTCGCCTGATAGTGACCACCCATGACGCCGAAGGGCATCACAGCCTTGCCGCCGCGCATGACTATGCCGGGAATGATCGTGTGCAAGGGCCGTTTGCCCGGCGCGATTCCGTTGGGGTGTTCGTTGGAAACCCGGAAGCTGGCACCGCGGTTGTGCAGCATAACACCTGATTTGGGCGCGAAACGCGTGCTGCCGAAAGCTTCGAAGATCGAATTGATGAAGGAGATGGCGTTGCCGTCCCGGTCGACAATGGTCAGATAAACCGTGTCCTTGTGCTCCGGCAAATCCGTATCCGGCGTTGCCAGGGCAGACTTCAATTTGATCTGCTTCCTCAGCTTATCCGCATAAGAGTCTGAAAGTAATTGCTCCACCGGAACCTCAACCTTTGCGGGGTCGGCCAGATACTGGTCCCGGCTGGCATAGCCCAACTTGGTCGCCTCGGCCAGGAGATGAACCCGGTCCAGCTCCGGCAGATCACCTTCAAAACCGAGCCTGGAAAGCTGGTTTAGGATCATCAGCGCAATCACGCCCTGCCCATTCGGCGGACACTCATAAACCTCGTGGTTCCGGTAGCTCGTCTTGATCGGTTCGACGAACTCGCTGCTCTGCGCGGCAAAGTCTTCGAGGCTGTGAAAGCCGCCGAGCGCACGGAGAGTCGCGACCATATCTTCAGCCACCGCACCCTCGTAAAAACCTTTCCTGCCTTTGGCGGCTATGGTGCGCAGCGTCCGGGCCAGTGCGGGTTGCGCGTGGCGGTCCCCCGCTGCCGGCGCTTTTCCGCCCGGAAGAAAGGCAGCTGTCGCATTGGCATCTTTCATCAGGCGTTCGGCATTATCGGCCCAGTCCAGGGCGATGCGCGGAAGCACCCGGTAACCCGCCTCGCCAAGTTCGATCGCCCGGGCGAAAAGCGCCTCGAGCGGTCGGGAACCATACGCCTCATGCAAGCGGCACCAGGCATCGATCGCGCCCGGCACAGTGACCGCGTGCGCGCTCTGGTAATCGATCTCGGTGATCCCCTGTTCCAGCAGAGCATCGGACGTCATCGCCGAGGGCGCGCAGCCGGACCCGTTCAATGCAATCACCTGACCGGCTTTGGGTCCGCTTGCAGGGCTATAGAGAACAAAGCAATCGCCCCCCACGCCGGTCATGTGAGGTTCGACGACGCAAAGGGTCGAAATCGCCGCCAGTGCCGCATCAACCGCGTTGCCGCCGGCGCGCAACTGATCCAAAGCCGCCAGAGAGGCTTCGGGGTGGGACGTCGCCACCATGCCCTTCTCGCCGTAAGCCGCCGAGCGGCCGCCCGCCTGAAAATCTCTCATCACGTCTCTCCCTGGTGCAAGCACTCCGCGAGGGGTGCGCGCGCTGCGTTATCGGAACCCCTGGATCAGATCAAGCTTAGATTGAATCGCCGGAGGCGATCACTCATGTCTGCGGATCTGATCTACCTGTAAAACCTAGAACGGATTCACACCTTTTGACGGAAACAAAGAGCGGTTCCGTCAAAAGATGATCCGGTCTGCGGAAACGCGCCACAATCATGCCGATTCTCGCGCGATCTCATCTCCGCGCAGGACCCTATGTCTTGGGGGTCGAATAATCCAGGATGTGTTTTAGCTGTTCCACGATGTGGAAAGAACGGGAATGGCTGTCTTTAAAGTCCTGGATCGTGGCAATGCGGAAACAACGGTTATTGGCGCAGCTACCTTCCGGAACGAGACAGACACCGCGGCACTGCATCAAATGGCGGCACTGCATCAAGTGAAGGTCACTTCGTATCCAGGCGGTACTTCAAGAACTCGGCCCCATCGTACTCGGTCATTTCGACAAATTGAGCCCCGAGTCTCGCCAGCCCACGGAGATTCTTACGCGATGGCGGCAGAAGGAACGTCACGAACGGAATCCGTTCATCGGCAACAGCAAACTCGATGGCCTTCCGGGAGATACGCGCACCAAGCCCAAAGTACGCGGGCTTCAGCACCAGTCCGTAATCCCACTCGTCACCTTCTTTCTGAAATCCGCCCCATCCAACATAGCTGTCGTCGCAGAGGATCGCCCAATGACCAAGTCCATCGCGACGCCAATAGGCTTCCTTGGCGGCAACAAATTCTGTAACGGCCTGACGGTCCCATTCATAGGTAAGCAAAGGCATATGCTCCGCGACACGGGCGTCGGACATATGCGCAATGATCTCTCCCAGTGAAATCTCCGGTAACCGCACAAATGTTAGCTTGGGGTTGGATTTAGTGGTCATCTCAGCGCGAATTCCGGCAAGGATTCAGGCCAGCATTCGCTCTGGTAAACGCGCGCGTGTCAAGCGCGAAGCTCAACCGGTACCGCATCACTCCGCGCCCCGCCTCAGCAGGGCCAATTCCTTAAGTGTGACCGTCCTTAACCTACGCGATCAGGAACGCGAATTCGTCTGAAGCTTCGGTTTGCGGACAAAGGTTTTTTCAGGCCGCGTCACGGAAACCTTCGTCATCGTAGTACCAGAAGACGTCTTCTCCGTCCTGTTGAGTCTTCAGGGCTACAGGCCGTCCCCATAAGCGGTAAACATGCGCAAGGCTGTGCTCGGCGTAGCCCGGATGGAGGTTGCGTCCGTCATGCACGTGGGAGAGCAGCAGGGTGCCGCTGTGCTCAAAGTCGGCGTCCTCAACCTTGATGACGGGCAGCGACCCCGTCCCGACGGACCTCAGCAAAGTTTCGCGGATGGTCTTCCAATCCCCCTCGTCCACGGTTTCTGTGACGACCAAGGAACCCTCCTGAGACTGAAATTCGAAGAGCCCAAGCTCACCGCAGAGGTCCTCGGTGAGGAAACGCCGCAGGAAGGAAGAATCGCGGTCTGTCTCGCGAAGCGCAAACATCATCTCGTGACCGGTCATCTCCGGCTTGCCGTCCCGCTCGATTTCCTCATTTGTCGGGTTGTCGTACCGCCGCTTGATGTCGTCCCAGACCTTCAGGCCGACATGGTAGGGGTTGATATCTCCCGCAATCGGCTGAACCACCTGATTGTGACGTACCAGGAATTCGAGATAGATATCCTGCGGCAGGTCGAGGCTGTTCATGATCTCGCGGTGCCAGTAGGTCGCCCAGCCCTCGTTCATGATCTTGGTTTCCATCTGCGGAATGAAGTACTGGGCCTCCTCGTGCACGATGGTCAGCAGGTCACGCTCCCAATCGGTGAGCCGGGGCTGATGGTCGCGAATGAACAGCAGAATATCTTCATCCGGCTCCAAGGGCACCCGGCTGAGATCCGGTTCGACATACTCCGGGCGCTTGTGAATCTTGCGGTATTCGTCCGCAGGCGGTTGAGCGGCCGCCAGGGCTCTGGCCCTCTGTTCCTCCTGGGTGAGCTTCCGTATGGCCGGATTGCGGCTGCACTGCATGGAAAGCGCATGGGCAGCATCGAGTACAGGCTCGACCTTGTTAATGCCGATCGACGGGTCTTCCATGTAGTCCCGCACCCGGTCCGCCCGCGCCTTGAAGGAGGGGATCACGCTGCCGGCCTTGGTGTATTTGAAGGTCACATTGTTGCGGAAAAAATCATTGTGCGCATAGACATGCGCGATGGTCAGGATTTGAAGACAGAGCGAATTCTGGCTCATGAGGTAGGCCAGGCTTGGAGAGGCGTTAATCACCATCTCGTAGGGCAGGCCCGCGGCCCCGTGATTGTAGAGCGTCGATTGCCGTTCGAAGGATTTGCCGTAAGACCAGTGAGGATAATGCGCGGGCATCCCATGGTATGCCATGGCCCCGAGCATCTGGGTGTGATCGCAAATTTCGAATTCCTGATCGTAGCAGGTCAGGCCGAAGGCCTCGACCTTCTCCCGGATCTTTTCGTCCCAGGCTTCCAGATCGCTGGTTTCGTACATCCGTTCCATTCGATTGTCCGCTCCATCCTTGATCTACAGAGTTTCGGGCACTCGCACTTCCCATTCAGGCTTTAATCGGCAGTTTCCTGTTGCGGATCGGTCCGTTCCTTCGACAGCACGGCCTTCAGGCTTGGCCAGACGTCTTCGCGGTCATCGATCACCACCGCATGGAAATTCTCCGCATCCAAGCGTTCGAAGATCTTGCGCATGGAGGTCGCACCGAAGTACTCGGCGTCCGACTTAATCTCGCCATATCCAAAGAGGTTGCAGACGTCGCAAAGCTCCTTGGCGGCATTGAAGGCTTCCGTGTTGTCGCTGCTGAAATTCTCGCCGTCCGAACAATGAAAGGCATAGATGTTCCAGAGCGAGGGATGATAGCGATCCTGAATGATCTCAAGCGCTTTGCGGTATCCAGAAGAGATAATGGTGCCGCCGGACTCGCCCTTGCTGAAGAACTCCTCTTCCCCTACCTCGCGGGCCTGGGTGTGGTGCGCGACGAAGACCAGTTCCGTGGTCTGATACCGCGTCCGCACGAATTGGTAGAGCAGGAAGAAGAAGCTGCGCGCCAGGTACTTCTTCATGACATCCATGGAGCCGGAGGTGTCCATGATGCAGACAACAACCGCATTTGATTCAGGCCGGACATCGGGAACCCGGCGGCGGTACCGCAGGTCTTCCTTGTGGAAGGGAAAGCGCTGCTCTTCGCTCGCAGCCCCGCCGGTTTGATCCTTCAACCGTGCCGAAGCCTCGCCCGCAACCTCAGTGCGAACCTCTCTCGGGCCCGTCGCCACTTTGCGCCGAATCTTGGATTTAAGTGTCCTCTTTTTGTCGAGGTGCACCCGGATACCGCTGCGCCGGTAGCCCAGGCGCTTCGTGCCGTGATCCACCTCGATCTCGCGCAGGCGCTTGCGTTCCATGTCAGGGAGTTGCAGATCCTCAAAGAGAAGGTCGACCAGTTCGTCGATAGTGACATCGGTTTCGTAGTAGTCCACCCCCGGCCGGTCGCCGCCGGGCCCGGGTCCGTTCCCAGGCTGGCCGTCCTGCTGGTCCTGGCCGATGACCTGGCCCTTTTGAACCTCGCCATCCCCGGAAGAGGCTACCCGCGGCGAACCCTCCCCGAAGACAAAGCGATATTCCTTGATGCCGCGGATCGGCACTTTGACGATGCGGTCGGAACCGCGGGTCAGAATGGCCTCCTCAGCGACGATTTCGGCAATGTTTTCTTTGAGGGCTTCGCGGATTTTCTGTCGGTGCCTGAGACGGTCACCCGCACTGCGGTCGGAACGCAGGGCGTCCGACGCAGAATAGGGCCGAAACACAGCACTCATGAAACAACCTCCAAAGAGACGCCGCGGAGGGGTAGTGAATGCGCCCCTTCCGCAGGTTTTCTCAAATCAGGTCCGGCAATCTGTTCACTCGCGAACATGGGATCCTCATTTGCTCTCCGCTTCCGCTCAATCCTTCCAAAGATTGTTGGCTGCGTACTTCAGAACGATCTCAGCGGAAAACTCGTTGTAGCCGCGATCAAGCAGATTTTTCACCAGCGCATCGTATTTCTCGCCCTGCTCTTCATCGCGTGTGCGGGCCTTCGTGATGATGCGGCTGATTTCGCGCACCGAGCTGGTGAGTTTCTTTTCAATCGCTTCCTTCAGGGGCTCGTAGCTGTTGAAGCTGATTTTCTCGTTGCGCCGGCTGGCTGCCCAAAGGTAGGCGATGACTTCCTGACGGAAACCGTCAGCCGCCGCGCCGACAATGGCGATCTGCTCCTCGATGGACTGCAGGAAGGCCATATCGGGTTCCAGCTCTTCACGGGTATTCTGATCCTTGACCGAAGTCTTGGTCACGTAGGCTTCCGCGTGATCGAGATAGTTCTGGAAAAGGGAATCCGCCTGCTCCTCGTAAGCATAGACGAAGGCACGGGTGATTTCCTTCTCCAGGATTTCCAGATAGGCCTTGTGGATCGTGTCCTGCAGAAACTCCAGGTAACGCTTGCGGGTGTCGTCGGGAAAGTCCGCTTCCTTGACCATGTTGATCAGGGCCTCGCGGACATGGATCGGCGTCAGGCCTTCCGAACTCTCAGAAAGCGCGTTGTCCACCGCCTTCATGATAAAGCGCGGTGAGATCCCGTTCATGCCCTCGAAAGGCGCTTCCTCGCGCAGTTCCTCTATATCGATCTTCTTGGCCCGGCCCTTCTCGACGATCTTTTCACCGTCGTAGATCTTCAGCTTGGTCATGAGATCGCATTTATTCGAGGGCTGCAGGCGCGAAAGAATTGCGAACATGGAGGTGATTTCGAGCGTGTGCGGTGCGATATGCGCCCTGAAGCCGGAAGATTTGAGCATCTTGTCGATGATCTTCACTTCTTCCGAAAGGCGCATGTTATATGGCACCTTGACGGTCACGATCCGGTCCAGGATCGCTTCGTTGGTCGGGTCGGCCTTAAAGCGCTGCCACTCCGCTTCATTGGAGTGCGCGACGATGGCAGTATCGACATAAACCGTGCCGTGACGCCCGGGTGCCGGCACGAATTTTTCCTGCGTCGCCGTAATGATGGTATGCAGGTATTCGGTCTCGTTCTTGAAAACCTCAATAAATTCAACCATCCCGCGGTTGCCCACGTTAAAGGCACCGTTGAGATCCAGGACCCGCGGATCGCCCTCGGAAAAACGATCGAGTTTTGATATATCCTCGGACCCGATCAGAACAGAGGTGTCCTGATTGTTCGGATCGACCGGCGGCACGATCGCCATACCGCGGCGCGCGGCCTTGGAAAAGCGAAGGGTCGTCACCGGAAACTTCTCGTAGTGCCCGTCAAATTCCTCTTCCAGCCGATGCCGGCAAATCGGGCAAAGCTCGCCAATGATGCTGACGTCCAGCATCTTTTCAAATTCGCGCCGCAAATGGTTCGGAATGAGATGCAATGGCTCTTCCTGGATGGGACAGCCTTCGATCGCATAGAAAGGTTCCGATGCCTCGAGCCCCTTGCGCAGCTTCTCCGCAAGGGAAGACTTACCGGCGCCCACCGGCCCCATGAGGTAGAGAACCTGCCGGCTCTCCTCACCTTTTAGCGATGCGGAGTGCAGGTAACGTACGATCTGTGAAATGACCCGCTCGACGCCGAAAAACTCGTCTTTAAAGAAATTGTGCAGCTTCGGAGGGTCGTCGCCGAAGAGACGTTTGATCTTCGGATCGTCTTCGTTGGAGAGTATTTCGGTGCCGTCTTTGGTGACAGCCTCGTAGAGTCTGGCATGCGCCAGCTTGCATAGAGACGGGTCGGCTTTGATGATTTCAAGATAATCGAGGAGCGTGCCTTCGAACCGTGATTCGGCATTCACCGCACGGTCTTTTTCGATCAGGCTTTTAAAGTCGCTCGCAGGTTTTCCCATAGTTGTACCTCTTTCGCTTAGGTGGCGGAAAGACGCCCCGCCACACCGGCAGGGGGGTACTCAACTTTTCTCTGCGTCTACTATGAGATTTGGACACCAAAGATGGCGAAATCAAGATCTTATCATTCACTTCGGCGTCAAAATCTCTGCCGGGCCGTGATCGAAAAGGTCGATTTACAGGTAATCTATTTGACCGCAAGAAACGACAGCGCGTTACCTTTTACGACCGCTTCGCAAGGCTTTCACCCGCGAGATCCGAAAGCAATTTTCACTCACGGATTCACAACCTGAACTGATCAGTATTTTGTCCGCAAATTAATTAAAATTGTATGTATTTTTGGAATTCATCTGAAATCGTGCCGGCCGGCGGCATCTAAGACAGCATTTTCCCAATGTCAGAGGTGCATTTCAGCAACAGTTTTTCTTCAACCCGCCAACAGACGCGGAAACTCGCTTCCGGAGTCGCAAAACTGAGACACCCAGGCTCTTCAAATTTACGTCCGCATAATTGCCTGACACAAAGTGCATCCCACATTCCCTCTGGAACCTTTTGCCCGAGCTGTCCTGGAGAGTTAGCGTCGAGAGTGTCAAAAGTTAAAATTTCACCACAAGCAAGTTGACCTCTCCGGCCTCAGGCACGAGACTTTGTTACTGAACCCCCGCGTTCAAAATGAATCATAAGACTTTCATCTCATGTCGAGGCGATTAACTCTCATGCTATGAAGGCAATAAAGCGGACAACCCAAGTCGCCAGGGCAAATCAATCGGCGAAGCACGCTTGGGACTCCGGAACAGTGGATTTGACAGGAGGAAAACATGCCCAACGTCTCAATGACGGTCAACGGTAAGGCAGTCTCGGCTGAGGTGGAACCGCGCACCCTGCTGGTGCAGTTTCTCAGAGAGAAGCTCTCCCTGACCGGCACCCACGTCGGCTGCGACACCAGCCAATGCGGCGCCTGCGTGGTGCACATCAACGGAAAGAGCGTGAAAGCCTGCACAACGCTCGCCCTTCAGAACGAAGGTGCAGAGGTTACGACCATCGAAGGTCTGGCTCAGAACGGCGAAATGCATCCGATGCAGGCGGCCTTTAAGGAGCACCATGGCCTGCAATGCGGGTTTTGTACGCCGGGCATGGTCATGAGTGCCATCGATCTGGTCAAAACCCATCCCAATCCAGATGAGAAGACCATTCGCGAAGGTCTGGAAGGGAACATCTGCCGCTGCACAGGCTACCAGAACATCGTCAAGGCTGTGAAAACCGCAGCCGACAATATGGGGGGTTGAGTATGTCGAGCGAAACCGGAATCGGCGCCTCTGTAAGGCGCAAGGAAGATAAGCGTTTTCTCACTGGCAAGGGCCGCTACCTCGACGACATCAACCGCCCCGGGCAGGCCTACGGCGTGTTCCTCCGCTCGCCGCATGCCTTCGCCAAGATCAAATCGATCGACACTGCGGAAGCCGGCAAAGCGCCCGGCGTTGTTGCGATCTACACCGGCGCGGATCTTGCGGCCGACGGCATCGGCGGTCTGATCTGTGGTTGGGCCATCACCTCGAAAGACGGCGAACCGCACAAAGCCCCGGCCCATCCGGCCATCGCCGTCGATACGGTGCGCCACGTCGGCGACCAGGTTGCCTTCGTAATTGCCGACAGTCTGGCCGAAGCCAAGGACGCCGCCGAACTGATTGAGGTCGACTACGAAGAGCTGACCCCGGTGGTCAGCGGCGCTGACGCCCTCGCCTCGGGTGCCCCGCAGGTCCATGACGATGTTCCGGGCAATCTTTGCTACGACTGGGAACTGGGCGATCAGGCCGCGGTTGACGCTGCCTTCGCCGCAGCGGCACACGTGACCAAGATGGACATCTACAACAACCGTCTTGTCCCCAACGCCATGGAACCCCGTGCGGCCATCGGCGACTTCGACAGCGGCACCGACGAGATCGTTCTCTATACCACCAGCCAGAACCCCCATGTCGCGCGCCTGGTTCTCTCCGCCTTCGTTGGGATCGCACCGGAGCACAAGTTAAGGGTCATTGCACCCGATGTGGGCGGCGGCTTCGGCTCGAAGATCTTCATCTATGCCGAGGAAACCGTCTGTGCCTGGGCGGCGCGGAAAATCGACCGCCCCGTGAAATGGACGGCCGAGCGCTCCGAATCTTTCCTGTCGGACGCCCACGGCCGCGATCACCACACCACCGCTGAACTGGCCATGGACGCCAACGGCAAGTTCCTGGGACTGCGGGTCAACACCGTCGCAAATATGGGCGCTTATCTCTCGACCTTCGCGACCTCGGTGCCGAGCTATCTCTACGCAACCCTGCTGGCCGGCCAATACACCACGCCGGCGATCTATGCGAACGTCAAAGCGGTCTTCACCAACACCGCACCGGTCGACGCTTACCGTGGCGCAGGCCGTCCCGAAGCCACCTACGTCGTCGAGCGGATGGTCGAGCGGGCCGCCAGGGACCTGGGTATTTCCCCGGTCGAGCTGCGCAAGCGTAACTTCATCGCGCCGGATGCCTATCCCTATGAGACGCCGGTCATCATGACCTACGATTCCGGCAACTACCCGCTCAACATGGATACGGCTCTGAAGCTGATCGATTATGACGGCTACGCCGCCCGTAAAGCGGAGTCCGAAAGCCGGGGCAAAAAACGCGGTATCGGCTTCTCGTCCTTCATTGAAGCCTGCGGTATCGCTCCTTCGGCGGCGGTCGGCTCTCTGGGTGCCGGTGTCGGCCTCTGGGAATCAGCGCAAGTGCGCTTCAATCCGACCGGTGGAGTGACTGTATTCACAGGCAGCCATTCGCATGGTCAGGGGCACGAGACGACCTTTGCCCAGCTCATCACCGAGCATCTGGGCGTGCCCATTGAGAACGTAGAGATTTCGCACGGTGACACGGGAAAAGTTCCCTTCGGCATGGGGACCTACGGATCACGTTCGCTCGCAGTCGGTGGTTCGGCCATCATGCGTGCGGTCGATAAGATCGTTGAAAAAGGTAAGAAAGTCGCGGCCCATCTGATGGAAGCTTCGGTCGAAGACATCGAGCATGCCAACGGCGTGTTCAAGGTGGCCGGAACCGACAAACAGGTGACCATGGCAGAGGTGGCCTTCGCCGCCTATGTGCCGCATAACTATCCGCCGGATCTGGAGCCCGGCATGGATGAAACCGCGTTCTACGATCCGACCAACTTCACCTTCCCTGCCGGAACCCACATCGCCGAGGTCGAAATCGATCCGGAGACCGGCGTGGTCGAGGTTGTGGATTGGGCGGCCTCGGACGATTTCGGCAACGTCATCAACCCGATGATCGTCGAAGGTCAGATCCATGGCGGTGTTGCCCAGGGTATTGGTCAGGCCTTGCTGGAAAATGCGGTCTATGACTCGGAAACCGGACAGCTCCTGACCGGTTCCTACATGGACTACACCATGCCAAGGGCCGATGATTTCCCGAGCCTCAAGGTCGAAACCACCAATACCCCCTGCCCGGGCAACCCTCTGGGTGTGAAGGGTTGCGGTGAGGCCGGTGCCATCGCAGCACCTGCGGCTCTGATGAATGCCATCACCGATGCTCTGGGTGTCGAAATCGATATGCCGGCAACCCGTGAAAAGGTCTGGCGCGCGGCTCAAACCGTGCAGCAGGCAGCCGAGTAAGGAGGAAACATCAATGTACGACTTTAATTATCATCGTCCTGGCTCGGTGGATGAGGCTGTTGGCCTGATTAATGAGGACGCTAAGCTTCTCGCGGGCGGACAATCTCTCTTGCCAACCATGAAGCTCCGCCTCGCCCAACCCTCCGATGTGATCGACCTGGGTGGAATCCCAGGTCTCTCCGACATCTCGGTTGACGGATCGACGGTCACCATCGGGGCAACCGCGACCCACGCCTCCGTTGCGGCGTCCAGTGCCGTCGCCGGGGCGATTCCGGCGCTGGCAGACTTGGCCTCCGGCATCGGCGATACTCAGGTTCGCAATGTCGGCACCATTGGCGGTTCCGTGGCCAACGCGGATCCGGCCGCCGACTACCCTGCTGCCGTACTCGGTTTGGGCGCGACAGTCCACACCAACAGCAGGACAATCGCCGCGGACGATTTCTTCACCGGAATCTTCGAGACGGCACTGGCGGAGAACGAGATCCTCACCAAGGTCAGCTTTCCCGTCCCGGAAGCTGCGGCCTACGTCAAGTTCGCAAATCCGGCGTCACGCTACGCGATTGTCGGCGTTTTCGTCGCGAAAACCTCCGATGGCGTCAGAGTCGCGGTTACGGGCGCGGGAGGCAGTGTCTTCCGGGCCAGCGGCATGGAAGCGGCCTTGAACGCCAACTTCTCGGCCTCGGCCCTGGACGGCATTGCAGTTGCTTCGGACGATCTGAACAACGATCTGCATGCGTCCGCCGAATACCGGGCCCATCTGGTCTCGGTCATGGCGAAACGTGCGGTCCAGGCCGCAGGCGGCTGACCGGCCGACATAGCTAAACACACAAGGGGAGACGATATAGTCTCCCCTTGTTCTTTTTGATCCAATCCTTTTCGATTGGTGAAGACACCCCACCAGCAAGGTAAGCAGCGTTTTATGGCCACCGCGATCCCCTCTTCCATCGATCAGGTTTCAGAGCTTTTGGGACAGGCCGACTACGTTGCCGACCGCAGTCTTGCGACCGTTCTGTTCCTCAGCCTGAAAATGGGCCGGCCTCTGTTCCTCGAGGGCGAAGCCGGTGTCGGTAAGACCGAGATCGCCAAGGTTCTGGCGACCACGCTCGACCGGCCCCTGGTGCGCCTGCAGTGTTACGAAGGTCTGGACGTCGGGTCCGCGGTTTATGAATGGAACTATGCCCGCCAGATGATCGAGATCCGCCTGGCGGAAGCCACCGGCGGCGCGGACCGGCAACAGCTCGGCAAAGATATCTTCTCGCAGGATTTCCTGGTCAAGCGCCCGCTGCTGACCGCTCTCGAACCCTCGCCGCGCGGCGCACCGGTGCTGCTGATCGACGAACTCGACCGAACCGACGAACCCTTCGAGGCCTATCTGCTGGAAGTGCTCTCGGATTTTCAGATCACGATCCCGGAAATCGGCACCATCAAAGCGGAGGAACCGCCGATCGTCATCGTGACATCGAACCGGACGCGGGAAATTCATGACGCCTTGAAGCGCCGCTGTCTCTACCACTGGGTTGACTATCCGGATGCGGAGCGCGAATTGGCTATTCTGCGCCTCAAAGTCCCCGGCGCCGACAAACGCCTGAGCCGGGAAATCGTCAGCTTCATTCAAAAGCTGCGCACCGACGCCGAACTCTTCAAACTGCCGGGTATCGCCGAAACCATAGACTGGACCCAGGCCCTGACCCAATTGGATGTCATGTCGCTCGACCCAGGCGTGATCAACGATACTCTGGGTGTCCTGCTGAAGTATCAGGATGACATTGCGAAGATCCAGGGATCAGAGGCCGCGGCGCTGCTCGACGAGGTTCAGACAGACATGGCTGCAGCGCCAAAATGACCGGTGGCAGCGATATAGCACCTGACGGCACCATCGCCGAACGGGATGGCGGCAAGTTCGCCGAGAACATCATGCATTTCGCCCGTGTGCTTAGGAGAGCCGGGCTGCCTGTCGGTCCTGGAAAAGTGGTTGAAGCCCTGCGCGCGGTAGAGACAGCGGGCCTGCAGCGGCGTGAGGATTTTTACTGGACGCTACATGCCGTCTTCGTGAACCGTCGCGATCAGCGCGAACTCTTCGATCAGACCTTCCACATTTTCTGGCGTAACCCGGAACTGCTGGAAAAGATGATGTCGATGCTCTTGCCCACCACCTTTCTGGAGGAAGGGCCGGAGCAGGAGCGCGAAAAGGCGAGCCGGAGGGTTTCCGACGCCATGGCGCCGGAGAGCGAGAGCATGCCCTCCTCCAAGGGGGAGGAAGAAGGCGAAACCATAGAAATCGACGCCACTTTGACCTATTCCGACGAAGAGCATCTGCGCCATCAGGATTTTGAGTCCATGTCATCGGAGGAGGTCGCCCTGGCGAAGAAGGCCATCGCGAGGCTTCGCCTTCCGATTGTCGCCGTCCCAACGCGCCGTTTCAAACCCAGCACACATGGGCATAAGATCGATATGCGGCGCAGTCTGCGCGCCTCTTTACGCTCAGGCGGCGACTCTATTCCTCTGCGCCGCAAGGCACGGGTCGTGCGGCATCCGCCCCTGGTCGTTCTCTGCGACATCTCCGGGTCCATGAGCCAATACAGCCGGATGTTTCTTCACTTCCTGCATGCCATCACAAATGATCGAGACCGGGTTCATACCTTTCTCTTCGGCACACGCCTGACCAACGTTACGCGCTATCTGCGCACCCGCGACGTCGACGTGGCGCTGGAGAAGATCGGTGAAAACGTCGACGACTGGTCAGGCGGCACCCGGATCGGACAGACCCTCGCCGAATTCAACGTCAAGTGGTCACGCCGGGTTTTGGGCCAGGGCGCGATGGTGCTTTTTATCTCGGACGGCCTGGATCGTGACGCGGGAAGCGGCCTGAGCGAGGAGATGGAACGACTGCATAAATCCTGCAGACGCCTGATCTGGCTAAATCCCCTCTTGCGCTACGAGGGTTTCGAGCCAAAATCCAAGGGTATCCGGGCGATCCTTCCCCATGTGGATGATTTTCGCTCGGTCCATAGCCTGAACAGCCTGGAGGAACTGGCGGCGATCCTCAGCCGTCCGCCCAAGAGGCTTCAGGAGGGTCATTTTTACAACGCCGAAGGGAATGCCGCAGCATGACTGACTCCTCCCTCGTTCAACAGGAAGAAGCCGATATCCTGCGCCAGGCTGCCGACTGGAAGGCCCAGGGCCGATCGGTCGCCATCGCAACCGTCGTCTCCACCTGGGGCTCCGCGCCCCGGCCCGCGGGCAGCCAACTGGTGGTCGACGGCGAAATGAACATGATCGGCTCGGTGAGTGGCGGCTGCGTGGAGAGCGCCGTGGTGCACGAAGCGCTCGAGATCATGGAAAGCGGCGAACCGAAACTGCTGGAGTTCGGTGTCAGCAATAGCGCGGCCTGGGACGTGGGCCTCGCCTGCGGCGGCAAGATCCAGGTCTTTGTCGAGCGGCTGAACTGATGCAGAGCGCAACCCTCGCGCAGATCCAGACCGACCGGGACGGAAAAACACCGGTCGTGCGGGCGCTTGATCTGGAAGATGGCAACGAGCACCTCATTCGTCCCTTTGACGATGATTCGGTCGGAGCACTTCTGCAAGCTGCACAGAATGCCGCCCTCGCGGACAAGAGCCAGGTTGTTGAGATCGATGGCAAGCGCATTTTCCTGCAGGTCTTCAACCCGCCCCTGCGGATGATTGTCGTGGGTGCGGTTCATATTTCCCAGGCCCTCGTGCCCATGGCTCAGATCGCGGGATACGATGTGACGGTGGTCGACCCCCGACGGGCCTTTGGCAGCGACATTCGTTTTCCCGGCGTCACGCTCTCGAACGACTGGCCGGACGTCGCCGTGACGGAACTCAAACCGGACCGGCGCACCGCAATCGTGACCCTGACCCATGATCCCAAGATCGACGACCCGGCCCTGAATGCCGCCTTAACCTCAACAGCCTTTTACATTGGTTCTCTCGGCAGCCGGAAAACCCATGCCGCGCGCCTGGCCCGTTTGAGCAAAGCTGGGTTCGACGAAGCCGCACAAGCCCGGATTGACGGCCCTATCGGACTGGCGATCGGTGCAAAATCCCCGGCTGAAATCGCAATCTCGATCATGGCCAAGATCACCCAGGCCCTCCGTCAGGGCCCGGTCGGAGAATCACCAGCCGGAGACGCGCCAGCCGGAGACGCATCAGCCACTGGGGTTAAGGAGACTGCCGACCGTACAACACCCGCCGCGAGTGCCGGTGCATGAAATTCGGACGCATAGCACCGAACCAAGCTGAGGGCGCCGTCCTTGGGCATTCGATTCTGGCGGGTCAACGCAAATTCAAAAAAGGCCATCGCCTCTCCGCCGACGATATCGCCCAGCTTCTGGGCGCGGGCATTGATGAAGTCATTGCCGGACGTTTCGAGCCGGAAGATATCCCGGAAGACATCGCCGCCGCCCAGGTTGCGCAAGCCGCCTGCGGAGAAGGAGCCGAGGTCGCGGCCGCTTTCACCGGACGCTGCAATCTCTACGCCAAAGTCCCGGGCGTGGCCCTGATCGATGGCGATGCCGTGACCCGGCTCAACCGTATCGACGAGGCCATGACGATTGCGACGCTTGCGCCTTACGAACGGGTTTCGCCCGGGCAGATGCTGGCGACGGTGAAGGTCATTCCTTTGTCCGCACCCGCATCCGTCGTCGACGAAGCTTCGGAGACCGCCGCTGGGGACACCCCGCTGATACGCGTTGCCGCCTTCCAGCCTCACAACGTCGGCTTGGTCCTGACTCGTTTACCGGGCACGCGTGACAAGCTGTTGAAAAAATCCCTGGAAGTTATCCGGGGCAGGGTCGAGAGCCTGGGAAGCCGCCTCTCTGAATGCCGAACCGTTCCACACCACGAAAATGACGTGGCTGCGGCCGTCTCGGAGCTTCGCGCTGCAGGCTGCGGGATGATCCTCGTCTTCGGTGCCTCGGCCATCACCGACCGGCGGGACGTGGTGCCTGCAGGTATTACTGCGGCTGGTGGCGAGGTTGAGCACTTCGGCATGCCCGTCGATCCGGGGAATCTGATGCTGCTGGCGCGGCACGAGGGAATCCCCATCATCGGTCTGCCCGGCTGCGCGCGCTCACCCAAAATCAACGGCTTCGACTGGGTCCTGGAACGCCTGCTGGCAGGCCTTAGCGTCACCCGCGACGACATTACGGCCATGGGAGCCGGTGGACTGCTCAAAGAGATCCCAAGCCGTCCGCAACCGCGCGAAGGAGACGGCGGAATGCAGGACGGCATTCCGAGGGTTCCACGCATTGCCGCGCTGGTGCTCGCCGCCGGTCAGTCCCGGCGGATGGGTGTTGCCAATAAGCTGCTGGCTGAAATTGACGGTAAGGCCATGCTGACCCGGGTGTTGGAGACCGTCGTCGAGAGTCAATGTGTCTCCGCCCTCCTCGTAACCGGTCATGAGGCTGAAGCGATCAGCGCACTCGCCGATCGGCAAGGCGTTCCTCATTTGCAGAATCCGGATTACGAGCAAGGCCTGAGCACCTCTCTCAGAACGGGTCTTGCCGGACTGGGCGAAGACATAGACGGCGTCATCGTTTGTCTTGGCGATATGCCGCGCCTGAAGCCCGAAACCCTCAACGGCCTGATCGCCGCTTTCAATCCCGTCGAGGGCCGCGCGATTTGTGTGCCGACCCACGAGGGCAAACGCGGCAATCCGGTGCTCTGGGGACGCCGTTTCTTCCCGGCCATGCAAGAGCTCGCTGGCGACGTGGGCGCCAAGCACCTGATTGGCGAATATGCGGAACTGGTCTGTGAAGTGCCGATGGACGGCGCGGAGATCTTTCTGGATATCGATACGCCGGAGGCACTTGCATTGCTGACCGGAAAATCCTCTGGCAACCAGGAAAAGTCGGCGTGAGCGAGGACCTTTATCACAAGACACTCATTGATCTGGCTGCCTTGCCGGAAGAGCGTCTGGCCGAGGCTGACCTGAGCATCACAGTCGACAATCCTCTTTGTGGAGACCGGGTCACCATCGACGTGCAGTTGGAAAACGGCAAGGTGTCGGCGATTGGCCGCGAGATCCGGGCCTGCCTGATCTGCCAGGCCTCAGCGGCGGTCCTCAGCCGCACCGCCATTGGCCAGGATGCAGAACAGATTGCCGACGCCGCCCAAAAAGTGCGCGCAATGTTGAAATCGGACGGCCAGCCCCCCGAGAGCGACTGGGCCGAGATGGCCAATTTTCAGCCGGTCGCAGACTACCGCAGCCGCCACGGCTGCGTCCTGCTGCCCTTCGACGCTCTCAAAAAAGCTCTGACGCCATAAGGCTGGTCTGCTCCAACCATCACCACCGCTGTTGGTGCGGACACATATTTTGCGGCTTCTGGCTGTTTCGCTCGGACGATATCTTCATTAATCTGCTCCAGAGAGGTCAAAAAAAGACCTTAGAGTTGCGTTAAGCAGAAACCGTAACCCTTTGGGAAGGTTTTTGGCTGCAGCCTGTTCATGAAGACCAAAAAAGCGCAGAGAGGCCCCATGAAGACCCCAAGCCCCAGCTCTGTAAACCGCCTCACCCGCAACCCGGTCCGGTTTGCTCTTCTCCTGATCGGGTTCGCACTTTCAGGCTGCGCCACCAAGTCAGTCGATACCAGTTTCGCATTCACACCGGAGACCGAAACCGGCCTGGTCGTGGGATCGGCCTCTTCAGATGTAAAAGACGAGAGTTGGTATGATGGGCTGGTAAAATTCTATTACATAAAAACCGACGAGGTGGGGAAACTCGGCACCAAAAATGCGGGATTCATCTATGCACTTCCGCCGACACTGCCGCTTGGGGCACCCGGCGATTCGGAATTCAGCGACTCAGATGGTTCGGTCTTTGCCATAGCCTTGGAACCCGGCGACTACATTCTTAGTCGCTGGGAAATTGAGGTCGGCGCCTACGCGATCATCTACCCGGTTGATCCGGCCCCCCTTCCCTTCACTGTTGAAAAAGGCAAAGCCACTTACGTGGGCAACCTCCATATGTTCTTCCGCACCGCCCGCAACATTATCGGACTCACGTCCATTAACGATGGACGGCCCGCAATCAGTGATCGCTCAGAGCGGGATCTCCCGCTACTGCTGGAGCGTTACCCGAACCTGAAGCGCGAAGAAATTGAGATAGAGATTATCGATGACAGGCCGTGGGGCGGCAAAGGTCCGCCTGCAAGCATCGAGGCGATGCTCACGCATTAACACCTTGCCCTAAAAGGCTTTTTTCAGCCTCGCCAGCGCCTCGTCGAGCACTTCGTCGCGTTTGCAGAAGCAAAACCTGACATAATGGTCGATGGCTTCGTTCTGATAAAAGGCGCTGACGGGAACGGTTGTGACGCCGGCTTCCAGGGTGATGTGGCGACAGAAGTCGACATCGTCACCGCAGAAACCCAAGGGCCGGATATCGGCCGTGATGAAATAGGTTCCTTCGCAGTCGATGATGCCAAAACCGATATCCGCCAGTCCCGAGGCGATCCGGTCGCGCTTGGCCTGCATCTCGGCGGCGAGACCGTCAAAGTAGCTCTGCTCCATCTCGAGACCATAGGCCACGGCCCGCTGCAAGTTCGGTGGCGTGGTAAAGGTGACGAACTGGTGAGACTTCGCCACCGGTGCCAGGAGTTCCTGAGGTGCGGTGATGTAACCGACCTTCCAGCCGGTGAGCGAGAAGGTCTTACCTGCAGAGCCAATCCGCAAGCACCGCTCGCGCATGCCGGGCAAGGTCATTAATGGAATATGCTGACGCCCGTCGAACAGAATGTGCTCATAAACCTCGTCGCAGACCGCGTAAGCATCATGCCGGATCACCAGATCGGCGATAAAGGCGAGTTCTTCGCGGTCGAACACCTTCGCTGCCGGATTCATTGGGTTGTTGAGCAGAATGAGCTTGGTGCGCTCGGTGCAAGCCTCCTCCAGAGCTGCCCTCGGCAACGTCCAATCGGGTGGCTCCACCCGTACCAGTTTGGGAACGCCTCCAGCGCGGCGAACGATGGGCAGGTAGCAGTCGTATAGTGGTTCAATCAAAACCACCTCATCCCCAGGCTCGATCAGGGCAAAGAGACAATCGGCCAGTGCCTCGGTGGCACCGGATGTGACCATGACTTCGCTTTGCCAATCCACGTCCAGGTCGTAAAAGCGCTTGTTATGGGCGGCAACGGCTTGTCTCAGTTCAGGCAGGCCCATCATGGGAGGGTACTGGTTCGGGGCATCAAGCAAGGCATCGGCTGCTTTCTGACGCACCTCCAGCGGTCCGTCCGTATCCGGGAAGCCTTGCCCGAGGTTAATGGCGCCATGTTCGATGGCAAGCCGTGACATTACCTCAAACACCGTGGTCCCATAGCCGGAGAGAGTGGAGTTTGCCGCTTTCACGTATCTTCTTTCCTTTGGTGCCCGCCCCCGCGGCGGTCGGACCGGCAAGATACATGGGCGAGCAGCCATGGACAAACGGTCAAAGCAGCCACCAAAGCGATCTTCAATTCCGCAGGGCCTGCGGCAGTGCCAATGCCGCAATCAACCGCATCATGCGCTTGGTAGCAGCCTTGGGAGTGTCACCTCTTGAGCACGCATCACCTGACAGGGATTTGTGCCGACTGCTCCAGTCGTTGGTCGTTCGGTTCGCCTGGCTGGGCAGGAGGCCAGGCGATCTCCAGAATCAGCTTTTTTCGCACGGCTTCCGCGAAACTGTCCCGGCCATCGACCGTGATCACAAAGCTGCCTGGTCCGCCAACGATCCGCTCAGCAAACGCCGCCTCAAGGTCGTAGGCATTCGGCCGGCCACTGCATTCCTGCTCCCGGCATAAAATTGCGAGACCGTTGATCGTTATGCGGGCGTCGAGGGCGGCCGCGCGGGCCGTTTCAATCGGTAGACCGTTCCAGTTGTTGGCACTGTCCGCGGAAAAGTCGATCACCCGGCGCAGCCCGGTGATGTCGTTTTCCTCAATGAGCGCCTGGGCCTTCGAGAGCGCGCTGCCGATCGCGTTGTAGCCGTAGGCTTTCCGGGGGGCAGCCAGCAGTGCCTTCGCGAAATGACCGGCGCTTTCAGCGCCATCGATGACGGTCCAGGGCACCACCACGTCTTGAGAAAACTCGTCGCCCCATTCGACGTAGGTCAAGGCGATCCGCCCGGTCAGACTGCCGGTAATCGCCTCAAGCACCTGGGGGTGGGTCAAAGCCGCGGCATAGCCCTGGCGCTGGAAACGGATTTCGGCATCGTCGATAGAGCCGGTTGCATCGGCCAGCAACACCAGCTCGAGATCCAGCTCTTCCGCCTGCCCTGAAACAGGCATAAGCATGGTCACGAACAGCAGTGCAAAAAATCGCATCCCTGAGCCTCCTTTTTCCGGAACTATAGCATGCCCGCTATCAAAGGGCTGCACTGCAAAAACGGCAATACCGATCCACAATACACCGTGATAGCTTGCGTAGTCTCAAGCTGAAATGGAGTGGAGAATGGCAAAACAGCACGCCTATCCGGCCCGGGTCGTCTGGACCGGCAACCGCGGCGAAGGGACTCAAAACTACAGAGGCTATGACCGCACCTGGGACCTGGCGCTCGAGGGTAAGGCAGTGGTGTCCTGTTCCAATGACCCGATCCTCGGCGGGGATCCGGCAAAGTACAATCCGGAAGACATGCTGGTTGCCGCCGTCGCCGCCTGCCACATGCTTTGGTATCTCCACCTCGCTTCCAGTGCCGGCGTAACGGTCGTTGCTTACGAGGACACCGCGGTTGGTGAAGGCGTCATGAACCCCGATGCCTCAGGCAATTTCACGTCCGCCACCTTGCATCCGAAGGTTACGGTCCTTGCCGGATCCGATATGGAAAAGGCGCGCAGACTGCACGGCGAGGTCCACAAATACTGCTTCATCGCCCGCTCGGTGAACTTTCCCATCACCATCGAACCTGAAATTGTCGAAGAGTGATGGGCTGATCCGGCTTTAGACGTATTGGCCCGCGGCAAAGCCCGAAGCCCAGGCCCATTGAAAATTAAAACCGCCAAGGTGTCCGGTTACATCGATGACCTCGCCGATAAAGTAGAGTCCGGGCACTTTTTGGGCCTCGAAGGTTTTCGAGGAAAGTTCGTTCGTATCGACGCCGCCCAAGGTCACCTCGGCGGTACGGAACCCCTCCGTGCCTCGCGGCATGATTCGCCAGTCCTTCACTGCCACAACGACCCGGCGAAGCTTTTTGTCGGAGAGATCGGCCATCCGCCCAAACGCGCCCGGGGCTTCCTCTTCCTCCAGGCTTTCGACGATATGTAACGCCAGACGGCGCGGCAGAAGCTCGGAAAGAATGGATTTCAGTTCCTGTTTGGGTCTTTCACTTCGGGCCTGCTTCAAGATCGCAAAGGCGTCGCGCTGAGGGAGGAGGTCAACGGAGACCTCACGGCCCGGCTGCCAATAGGAGGAAATCTGGAGAATAGCCGGACCACTCACCCCCCTGTGCGTAAAGAGCAAAGCCTCGGCAAAGCTGGTTTTGCCGCAACTCACCACGGCATCGAGCGACACACCCGCCAAGTGCTTAAGCTTCTTCAGGGTGGTTTCATCGAAGGTCAGAGGAACCAGAGCCGCCGAGGGCTCAATCACTTGAATCCCGAATTTCCGGGCAAGGTCATAGCCGAATCCGGTGGCGCCCATCTTGGGGATCGAGGGGCCGCCGGTCGCGATGACCAGGGAATGACAGCTAAACTTATGCCGCTCTTCACCCTGTTCTGCCGCGACTGAGAAGCCACCATCCAGTCGCTCAACCCGACCCACGCGGGTGCGCACGCGCAGCTCCACACCGGCTCGGCTGCATTCTTCCAACAGCAATCCCACGATCTGCTTGGAAGAGCCGTCACAGAAGAGTTGTCCGAGGGTCTTTTCGTGATAAGCAATGCGGTGACTCTCTACCAGGCCGATAAAATCCCGCTGTGTGTAACGCTTCAAGGCCGAGACGCAAAAGCGGGGATTTTGCGAGAGAAAATTGGCCGGCGCGGTATGGAGGTTGGTGAAGTTGCAGCGCCCGCCGCCGGAGATCCGGATTTTCTCGCCCGCGGCCTTTGCATGGTCCAGCAACAAGACCGACCGGCCACGCTTACCGGCCTCGATCGCCGCCATCAGCCCGGCGGCACCGGCACCGAGGATAATCACATCGTAGGAGGTCATACTGAGATCGCTCAATCGCGCAAGGCTGAACCGGCATGCCGGTAGACCAGGAAATCGCGTCCCGGAATGGATTGCGAGCGCTCGTAAACAGCCCCGACCCGCTCAGCCAACCTGATTGAGGGTTTGTTCTCGGGCTGAATGCAGCTGACCAAACGCGTCCAATCAAGCGTCTCGAAGGCATGGGCCCGCACCCTCAAAGCGGCTTCGCTGGCAAAGCCTCTGCCCTCATATCCCGCCAGCACCATCCAGGTGATCTCGCGTTCGGGCCAGCCTTCCGGGAACCAAAGTCCTGCCTGTCCGACAAACGCCCCCGTCGCTTTTTCCTCCAACGCCCAGACCCCGTAGCCGCGCAGCAACCAGTGCCCGGCGAACATCGCCATTCTGCGCCAGGCATCATTACGGTCGCAGGAGCCGCCATAGTATGTCGCACGGTCGCTGGCAAAAAAATCGGCAAAGGCATCAAAATCGCTGTCCTTGTAGGGACGCAACGTAAGGCGATTACTCTCGATAATCGGAATCATAGCTTCAAACTTCTCGCGTCCTGCCGATAGCGTCCCACCGGTGCACCCGAGAGATCTTCGGAACCCGTCGCATTTGAATAGCGCGTAAGAAGCAGTGACGGCAATCGCGCTTTTTGTCCGGATACAAAAACATGCGGCATACCGACGGAACGTCCACAGTTTTTTCAATCATGACGAAACCACAGGTTGGCTGGAAGCAGGTGCTGGCACAATTTTGTATACCCCTTTGCAAATTTGTGTGGAGTTGCGCAAGGCCAGCCTAACTGCAAAATGTTGCATGTGAGGCAGGGAGACGCGGCCGACAAAGGCTCACCGTCGTGCTTGAGGCCATCCTGCAGGAGAACGGGATTGATCATCGCGGGGCAGTCCGTCGTGCCTCCAGGTTACGGAGCACAGATCGGTAGGACAGGAGTTTAAGATGTTGAGCTGGGACGATTATCGTTTCTTTCTGGCCGTTGCCCGTTGCGGAAGCCTGTCCGCTGCCGCCCGGGCACTGTCGGTCACGCAGCCAACTGTCGGGCGACGCATCGATCAGATGGAAGCCGAACTGAAGATAAAGCTCTTTGAGCGTACCGACAGCGGATTCTGCCTCACCGACGCCGGGAAAGCGACACTGCACTTCGCTGAAGCCATGGACCGTGAAGCGGAGGGCGCGGGAAACTGTCTGGCGCGCTATCTCAGCCAACCGAAAGAGATCGTCCGGATTGCCACAACCCTCAACATCGCGACCTGCTGGCTGGCGGAAAAACTCGCGGCATTCAAAACCACCAACCCAAGTGTCCGCCTCGCGATACGGGTGGGAATTCAGCGTGCGGACGTCAGCCGCTATAAGGCGGACATTGCGCTGCGCATGGGAGACCCTGGCGACGATCAACTCTTCGGCCGCAGGATTGGCCAGGTCCATTGCGGTCTCTACGCCTCTCAAGCCTATATCGAGGACCGGGGCATGCCAGGATCCTTCGCGGAGTTGGCGGATCACTCGGTTATTGATTCAGAAGGTGAAATCGAAAATCTGCCCCAGGTGGCTGTGTTACGGGACCTGCTGCCGAATGGCGATGTCAATTTCGGTGCCGATAACACAACGGTGCAAATGGCCGCAGTGCGCTGTGGGCTTGGCATTGCGCCCCTTCCTTGCTTCATGGCCGACCCGGCGCCGAACTTCCTGCGCATTCTGCCGGACGTCTTCGACATTCCGGTCGACCTCTGGCTGCTCGTCAACCGTGACCTGAAGGAAACCGGTTCGGTGCGAAGGACATACGACTTCCTGGCGCGCGCGATCACGGCCGACGCAGCCCTCTTCAATGGCAAGCAACCGCGACGCGAGCGCCGACGCATGGGGCGAAGCGGAGACCTGCCAAATTTCGTAAGCGATGGCGCATAACGCCGTGCCAAAATGAGATGCCCGAAGCCTCACGCTTCCCGATTCGGCCTTTGTTTCAAGAGCCAGCTGCGGAACTTTTCAACCACCGGCCGAGGCCGCGCAGTGGTGAGCAGTTCATAAACGCCAAGCACGGCTGAGGGCGCAGCCGGAAGCTCGACGAGTGACCCGGCCTCTATTTCGCGTTCTGTCATCACAGGCGGCATTAAAATCATTCCCATTCCGGCGACCGCGCCATGAATCGCGGCGTCATCCGTGTCGAAGCGATCGACCACCTGAATTCCGGCAGCTTTCAGAGGCGGAGGAGAAGCCTCCCGCTTTTCCCCCATCGGACCACTCTCAAAGCTACGGCACCAGAGAGACCAATCCCAGTCGTCCTGGGTTGCGCTCAACACGGGAATCGAGCCGATATCCGCGAGGCCGTGATAATCGCTTTTCGCAAGTAAACCGGGTGACAGCACCGGGCGGCAACGCTCGGACATGAGAAATACGCCCCCGTCTTGCCGCTTTCGGCTTATCAGCCGTGCGGAGGCGTCTTCATCTTGCGGAGGTGGGGTCCGGTTATAGGTGACCGCAAGATCGACGTCCGGGCTCAGGGGGACCTGGGCATGATGGGTCGTTTCCAAACGGATGCGAATCATCGGATGGCGCTTCTTGAAACTTTCAAGACGCGGAATCAGCCAGCGAACGGCAAGCGACACGCTGAGCCGCACAACCACTTCACTTGCCGAACGGAGCAAAGCGTCCGCCGCCCGTTCTATGGTGCGCAGCGGCGGCGAAACATCTTCGAGAAATTGACGCCCGGCATCGCTTAAGACCACCGCATTGTTGCGCCGCTCGAACAGGACCACACCCAGCCCCGCTTCCAGAGACTTGATCTGATGGCTGACCGCGCTCGGAGTGACGGAAAGCTCTTCGGCAGCCGACTTCAGGCTGCCATTGCGGGCTGCAACTTCGAACACCCGAACCGCATTCAGCGAAACAAGCGGCTTCTTCTGCATCAAAAAAACTCTCTCAGAGGTAAAATTGATCGTTTGATCAAACTACAAGAACGCACTGAAGATGCAATCAACACCTCGTCCACGCCCGGCGCCCATCGGATCGCGCAAACAGTCTTAGAGAGTGAAAAATGTCCTCTGTCCTGCCGAGTGGAAAACAGAGAATTTCGGACAACGCAGCGGGCGTTCTCTGGGTAACCGCGGGCACTGCGCTCTTCACAATCGTTTTTGCGTCCGGCAAATTGGCGGGCGATACGGCGTCAGCCTTGCAGATTCTCTTTCTGCGTTACGTTAGCGGCTTTGCGACCCTATCCATGATCACCCTGCTCAGTGGGAAGGGACTAAAATATTATGCCAGCACAAAACCGGCGGCACACTTCTATCGCGCAGTCTTTGGCGCCTTCGGAGGTGTCTCGGCAATCCACGCTGCGGCAAACATGCCCATCGTCGATGCGACAGCGATCGGCCTTCTGGAGGCCATTTTCACGGTTCTGCTTGGTGTCATGCTGTTGGGCGACCGAATAAGCCGTCCACACTGGGTCGCAATTGCCATCAGTTGTGCAGGCGCGGCCGTCATGATGGCAAGCAAGGGAGCGTTTCAAAGCCTGAGCGCCAGCTACCTCTGGCCCGCCGCCTTCGCTCTTTTGGGCGCGGTCCTGATCGCCTGCGAGTCGATCATGATCAAGGTCCTCGCCGTCTCCGAAAAGCCGATGACGGTGCTGCTCTACGTCAACGCATTCGGGATTCTTCTCTTGTCGATTCCGGCTTTCCTGAGCTGGCGTTCACCGGATCTGCACGACAATCTGCCTTTTTTACTGCTTGGCCCACTGGCCATCACGGCACAGTACTTCGTCATCAAGGGTTTCCGCCTCGCGGACGTATCCGTTCTCGGACCGGTCAGCTATACCTGGATCGTCTTTGCGGCTTTGCTCGGTTTCCTTCTCTTTGGTGAGATCCCGGATACCGGCACCATTATCGGTGCGGTCATCATCGTTGTCGGCGGGATAAAACTGGCGCTGCTTAAGCCAGGCGCCAGCAAAAGGTCTTAACAGGCCGACTGCGAGCACGCTCCAGCGGTTAGATCTCGCGTAAGAAGGCCGGCGGAACTTTATCCGTCAGCCAGACACCGTTGTCAGAGCGGAAGAACACGTGGCCCTGCGCGTGCATTTCCCCTGAAGCTATTGTCAGAATGACCGGTTTCCCGTGACGCTGTCCGACAGACGTGGCCGTCTCCACATCTGTCGAGAGGTGAACGTGATGACGCCGACCCGGGCGGAGGCCCTCGTTCAGGATTGAGGACAAAAACCGGGTGGCCGTACCGTGATAAAGAACAGCCGGCGGGTCGACGGGCACGAGATCCAGATCGACTTTTACGGAATGACCCTGGTTCGCCCGGATCCGTGTGCCATCTTCTGACAGCGCGAAACGCTGTTTGTCGCTGGTTTCCACCACGCGCTCGATCAGCGCTTGGGTGAGCTGAATTTCAGAAGCCGCTTTTTCAATCAGTTCCGAGAGCAAAACCCAACCCTTGGCATCCAGTTCGAGACCGATGGCTTCGGGTTTATGGCGCAGAACGAAGCTTAGAAACTTACTGGTTTTCTCGAGTGTTTTCCGGGAAACCCGCGCGGGTTCGGCCGTACCTCCTTCAACTCCGTCCACGTCCTCGGGTCCTCTCAATGCCATATCTGCCTCTTGCCGGATGATAGCGGCGCCCACTGACAATGAAAAATGGAAAGCGGTGCCGATGCTGGTCTCGCCCTCTGGCGGCAAAAACATCGGCGCAGACTTTCGGTCCGACAAAGCGCTTTCAACCCAACAAATTTGCATAGGCCTATAAAAGAACGATGATTTTTACGCTGGAACGACGGCGCTAGGGTATCGGTAACTGTTTCACCCAAACTGGGCGTCGGGCTCAATGCCTCGACGCCTTCTTTCTGCCAGCGAAAACAGAACCTTTTGAAGATGAGTGCAATGAAACCACTCATGCGGATCGCTTTTGCCACGGTCACTTTGACAGCCTGCATAACCATTGCCCTGGCCCGCGCAAACACCAGGCACACAACAACGCGTGCTTCCAATACAAAGGGCGGTTTGCCACCTGACAGACCGCCCTTCTCAAGCCGTGATCATTTCATAATCACGAAGCAATCCGACTCCTAAACTGCGCGCCGCGCCCGTTTCAGCTCCGCGAAATCAGGCAAGAGGTGCGTCAAGCCGCATGGTCAAGAGTCGTTGAATTCAGGCGGGAACCCACTCATCAACGCGCGCCGGGATCTTCTCGAGCAGGTTCTGTGGTGCGGACTCTCCGTAAGGATCGCTCTCACAATTGTCGGAGAAACCTGGCTCTTCGAACCATGCCTCCACTGTGCCATCATCGATGATCGCCGCGTACCGCCAGGACCGCATGCCGAAGCCAAGGTTATCCTTGCAAACCAGCATTCCCATTTTGCGAGTGAACTCACCGGAACCGTCCGGGATCAGCTTCACATTGGTCAGTCCCTGCTGCTTGCCCCAGGCATTCATAACAAAAGCATCGTTGACCGAGATGCAGTAGATCTCTTCGACGCCTTTGCTTTGGAACTCACCGAACAGCTTTTCAAAATCAGGGAGCTGGAATGTTGAACAGGTTGGCGTGAAAGCACCAGGCAGCGAGAAAATGGCAACACGCTTGCCCTTAAAGTAATCATCGGTCGTCTTATCCTCCCAGCGGTATGGGTTGGATCCGCCGAGCGACTCGTCGCGAACGCGGGTACGGAAAGTGACGGCCGGAAGCCTTTTACCAATCATGTTTTCAATCCCTCATTGATGTTGTGCAATGAGGTTTGGCACTCGAAACTCAAACCCTGAACCCACTGCACTTGCGCTTTACAATCATTTTAAAATACATGGCAGAGCGTTCTTTTCAAGAAAAATATTGCGGCGCAATATTAGTCTTATTTGACACAGGTCCAGCGCCTGATTCGCTAAAATCAACAGAAAAATCGTTGCACAACATAGAGATAGTGAGGCCGATCGAATGACGGTGCGCGGAGTTAAAGAGAGACCTTTAGCGACAGTTTATCGCACCTGCGTGACCCCGCCTGCCGGAGCGGAATGATGTCCTCCCGAGTTAAGCCGCCATGGCGCAGCTTATAAAGATGGAAGCTGCTCTCTCTGTGTCCCGCAGGTACCAAGAGGCAGTGGCGGGACCATGAAATCGCGAAGGTCCACGCACACTACCTCCAGGGTTGCCCTGCGTCGCCCGCAGTCTTCAAACATCGAGCAGGCTGATCGGAAGGGCTGCGAGCGATGCGGCCACGGTACTTAACCGAGATCTCCCCGGCTGTGATCACCAATCAAAAGGGATGCAGCACGTCTTATGATCCTGCAGCAGGCCTCCGACGCCACAGCATCCGAATTCCGTCAGTAGGAAATAGCAGGATCCATGGTCTTCGCCTGCTCGATCCACCCGGAAACCTGGCCTTCCGAAACCGCGCCATTGGTAAGATTCTTCTGCTCGTTGATCTCAGTCATCTTTTCGGCGAGGTTAGCCGCGTTGCGATGTTTGAGTTCTTTCACAGTATCGACACCGGCCGCTTCAAGCAGCTCCGCAAACTGTTTTCCAACACCGTTGATCCGCATCAGATCCGCCATGTTGGCCCAGGTCAGCAACATCTTTTCGCTGATGTCCGAACTTTCGGCTAGGGATTTGCGGCCCGCAGGCGTACCGCAAGCCTGTAGCAAGGCATCGGTCGTATCGATCCCCGCTGCCGATAGTTTTTCCCCGTAGACGCCGCCGATTCCTTCGATCTCTTCTATTTTATAAGTCATGAGAATTTCCCAATTGTTTTGGTCGATCGCACAGCATTGTTTATAGTAAGCGTACAGACAATTCGGTGAAATACCTATGACAACCGAGTGAATACTACCCTGTATCGACATCAAATTTTGAGAAACAACCCAGCCTTGTTTGGCTTGCGTGCAGTTGTCTCACATTTGATTCAGAACAGGCCTTCAATAAACATGCAGGACAGGACACTCACTGTCCGACAGCGAAAATTCTTCACCAGGGGGTTCCATGCAGAACGACGGCACGATTTTCATCGGCGGCAGCAGCAAGCCGCAAACGCTTGCCCTTAAATTCGCCAACCGGCACGGACTGATCGCGGGTGCGACGGGCACCGGAAAAACCGTCACACTGCAGATCCTGGCTGAGGGCTTTTCCCGAGCCGGCGTTCCGGTTTTTCTCTCAGACGTAAAGGGCGATCTCTCCGGTATCTCGCAAATCGGAAAAGCCAACCCAAAACTCGAAAAGCGCGCGACAGAAATCGGCTTCGAAGATTTCGGCTATGCCGCCGCGCCTACGGTTTTTTGGGACCTCTTTGGTAAAAAGGGCCATCCTATCCGCACCACCGTGTCGGAAATGGGCCCTCTCCTGCTCGCCCGCCTGCTTGAGTTAAACGACACGCAGGAAGGCATTCTCAACATCGCGTTCGAGCTCGCCGACGACCAGGGAATGCTGATTCTCGATCTGAAGGATCTGCGTGCCCTCCTGGCGCACGTGGGCGAGAACGCCAAGGAGCTGAGCAGCCACTACGGCAATGTCTCCAAGGCATCGGTCGGTGCCATTCAGCGGCGTCTTCTCACGCTGAAACAACAGGGGGCGGAGAAGTTCTTCGGAGAGCCTGCACTGGAACTCAAGGATTTCATGTCTTTCGCCGCCGACGGCAGTGGCCAGATCAATATCCTGGCCGCCGACAAGCTGATGATGACCCCCCGGCTCTATGCCACCTTCCTGCTTTGGTTGCTGTCGGAGCTCTTTGAGGAACTGCCGGAAATCGGTGACCCCGAAAAACCAAAGCTGGTGTTTTTCTTCGACGAAGCCCACCTGCTGTTTAACGACGCCCCGAAGGCTCTGGTCGAAAAGGTTGAGCAGGTCGTCCGGTTGATCCGCTCCAAAGGTGTCGGCATATACTTCGTAACCCAAAACCCACTCGACGTGCCGGAGTCGATTCTCGGCCAGTTGGGAAACCGCGTGCAGCATGCTCTGCGGGCCTTTACACCGCGTGATCAGAAAGCCGTCAAGGCGGCCGCCGAAACCTTTCGCCCTAACAAATCCTTCAGCGCCGCAGAGGCCATCACCGAATTGGGCGTCGGCGAGGCCCTGGTCTCAACTCTCTCCGGCAAGGGCGTGCCAACGGTCGTCCAGCGAACCAAAATCCGTCCACCCATGTCCCGCATGGGCCCCGCCAAAGCCGCCGAACGAAAAGCCGTGATGGAGGACAGTCCCTTGGCGGGCCGTTACGACAAGACCGTCGACAGGCGCTCCGCCTACGAGGTCTTGGCGGAGAAAGCGGATCAGGCCGCAAGGGAACTTGAAGAACGGGAAGCCGCGGAGCAAGCGGCGAAGAAGCGAAAGAAGCAGGCAGCGAAAAGCGCACCCGCAGAGAAAACCCGACGCAGGTCGTCTTCGCGCCAGTCCGTTGGTGAAACCCTGATGAAAAGTGTCGCCCGCTCTCTAGGGTCGAACATTGGACGGCAACTGGTTCGCGGTCTACTCGGCTCGCTCTTTAAGGGCCGTTGAGAGTGCGGCCATTTCTTGTCATTCCGCAGAATTTACTTGTTTGACACCGCGGGTAACGCCATTGATCTCAGGAGTTTTAATAATCGCTATCGGAATTATCGAGAGTGCTGGAGATCTACGTGGATGGGGATGCCTGTCCGGTCAAACAAGAAGTGCTGAGGGTCGCCGAACGTCATCGAGTGATCGTCCACATGGTGGGCAATACCTGGTTGCGTGTCGGGGATAGCCCGCTGGTCAAGCGCGTCGTCGTGCCGGAGGGCCCGGATGCGGCGGACGACTGGATTGCCGATCATATCGGCGAGGGAGATATCGCCATCACCGCCGATATTCCCTTGGCCGACCGCTGTTTGAAAAATGGTGCCGGCGTCCTGGGCCACACAGGCAAGCCTTTCACCGAACAGTCCATCGGCATGGCGCTGGCGATGCGGGACTTAAAGGCGCAGTTGCGTGAAACCGGTGAAATTTCAGGTGCAGGCCCCGGCTTTTCCAAACGGGACCGCTCGACATTCCTGAGTGCCTTGGAAGACATGATCCAAGCCATAAAAAAACAATCCAGGCTGGCGCGATAGGACCTCCCGCCCAATCCGAATTCGGGTTATAGAATTCGACCGCCTGCCAAGAGTATACAGACCCGGCAGCTTCCCGCTTGTTGTGCAAGGAACCTTCTTATGACCGCCCGCCCTGTCATCATCGACTGTGATCCCGGTCAGGACGACGCGATCATGCTCCTGCTGTCCATGGCCTCGCCGGACGAACTCGATATCCTTGGCATCACGACGGTGGCGGGAAACGTTCCGCTGGCCCTGACTTCCCGCAATGCGCGGATCCTGTGCGATCTCGCCGGCAAACAGGATATGGGCGTTTATGCAGGCTGCAGCCGCCCATTGGTGCGGACTCTGGTAACGGCGGAGGAAGTCCACGGCAAGACCGGCATTGACGGAATTGAAATCACCAATCCCGAGACACCGTTGCAATCGCTGCATGCGGTCGACTTTATCGTTGAAACCTTGTCAGCGGCCGACGACAACTCGATCACACTACTCCCGATCGGCCCTCTGACCAACATTGCCGCCGCATTGATCAAGGCTCCCGCCATTGCCGGAAAGATCCGTGAAATCGTGCTGATGGGCGGGGCTATGCGTGAAGGCGGCAATACAACGCCCTCCGCGGAATTCAATATCTACGTCGACCCCCACGCTGCGGATGTCGTCTTTCGCTGTGGACGGCCCATCGTGGTCATGGGATTGGACGTGACCCACCAGGTCCTCACCACCCAGGCACGCCTGAAGCATATTCAGGACCTCGGGAATCCGGTTGCGCAAGCCGCGCACAACATGCTGGCCTTTTTTGACCGGCACGACGTTCAAAAGTACGGATCAGACGGTGCCCCGCTCCACGATCCTTGCACCACTGCCTATCTTCTCAAACCCGAGCTCTTCAAGGCCAAGACCTGCAATCTGCAGGTCGAGATCCATTCGGAACTGACCATGGGTCATACCGCAGTCGATTTCTGGCAAGTCACGGACCGCCCGAAAAACGTCGAATGGGTTTACGAAGTCGATTCAGACGGGTTTTTCGATCTGCTGACTGAGAGACTGGGGCGATATTAAAGCATAAAAAAAGGGGCAGCCACGTGAAGGCCACCCCTCTATCACGAACCCTCAATCCGGAGGCCGGTCAGGTGTCAAAACCGATTAAGCGCCAGAAGAAAGTCGATGACTCCGCGCGGTTACGATTCTTTCTCCGGTGCCACGCCAAAGACTTCTTCACAAACACTCTCGGCGAAACCTTCACTCAAAGAGCGTTCAGCGTCAGACATCATAGCTGCGCCAACAAACCCGCCCCAGAAGAAGCTCCGATCCACAAAATACTCACCGATCTGCTCACCAGTCGCAGCGTCAACAAGCTCAACCCGGCCGCTTAACTCAATCTCATCGCCCAGGAAGATTGATTTGGCGACATCCTGTTCTTCAAAGTCTACAACCGCCACGTTCATAACGTACGGCTTCTCACCTTTCGAACAGGCTGGAACCGACTTAGACAGCTCTTCAGCCAAGGCCGCTTTGAGCTGAGGATGCGGCTTTGGAGTTTCTACGGTTACATTGACTTCAGTCACCTTCACAGAATTGATCGTGCTCTGATCCACACGCTTAATCGCTGAGACATCAGCAGACGCGCAGGCAGATAACGCAACAGCTACGACTCCAAGGGCAAAGACATTACGAGCCGGAAATCCAGCAAGAGTTTTCATGTCACGAACACTCCAAAAAGACAAAAGGACACAACCTTAAACAGACATAGGAATAACAAGCCCCGCAAAGAGTCTAAGCATTCCGATACTAAATGGGGGACGCCGATTGAAGGTTGTGAAGTGATGATATACGCCAAACATTAACGAGATTTTTATGTGATCGCACACATGTCACGGTTGTCAAGAGATTTGTAGTGATAAGTCTTGAGGAGATCGCCTTAACGTTGATTTTCAACAATATTGCGCACCTGAAAAAAAATGAAGAGTCACAAGAAAATCTGGCCCGGTTTGCGAACTCTGCAGTGATTAATTCTTGTCCAATGAACTCAGCGAATAAAGCGGGTGCGTCACAAATTTTTGGGCGTGACACCCAAAACCGGTACCGTCAGATTGACGAACATGTCAATTTTTTCGCCGCAGGCCGATAGAGGCCAGACACCACGCACAGCGGGCCGCCAACTGTAGACTTCGTGATAGACGGACGTTTTCCAGAAACTCGGTTGCTGTTCCTGAAGCGTAAAAAGGTAAGGCTCGACAATGACCTTGAGATTGGTATCGCATATCACCTCTCGCGACGTCTTGCCCGTGACATCATGCCCCACCAGGTTTACGATTTCCGTACCGCAGAGTCGATAAAAGAGGAAAATTCCATCGCTGTCCTCGCGCAACTCGACAAGGAGCAGCCAAGGTAAAATCGCCGCGCCCATGGCAATCGGATCGAGGTGCTTGCGCGATGGGAAACGGCCAAGATCTTCCTGCAGAGACCGCCAATAACTATCGAACTGTCCAATGGCGTTGTTATGATGCTCAGGTGGGTTTTCCACCCGCACCAGGTCCCGGTAGAGTGCGATTTGGGCTGAAGATGGGGTGCCGGACACCATATCTAATCCTCCGCAAATTCAGCAGTCACTGCGAACCTGCAGCGCCATTGCGCTGCTTCGGGCCTGATTGCAAAGGTTCGAATGACCGCCCTGGGCCGCCCAATCTGATCGAAGACTCACCGATGGTTTTGAGCAGTCAATCAATCAAACCTGTACGGGGTTACGGCCAAACACTAGAGTTGAAGTCCCGTCAAACGATCACTCTGATTTGGAGCCGTAACAATGCCATCCGTTCTTACGTCAGACCAGGTGAATTCCTATGTCAATGACGGATATGTGATTGTCAGGTCGCTGTTCGACAGCGAAGAGATCAACCTGCTCCGGCGAAGCATGGAGGAAGACCCCGCAATCCGCGGTCACTTTTACGATCGCCAGGATATCAGCGGTTCCGCGTCCAAGATGGCGCTGTGGAATCACCCGGGCGAAAGCGTATACGGGCTGGCGGCGCGCTCAGAGCGGGTTGTCGACACGATGGAACAGCTCATTGGCGGCGAGGTCTATCACTACCACTCGAAACTGACGGCGAAAGAACCGCGGGTCGGCGGCGCGTGGGAATGGCATCAGGATTACGGTTACTGGTACGACAATGGTTGCCTCTTCCCATTGATGGCGTCGGTGATGATCGCACTGGATCGCACAAACGCCGATAACGGCTGCCTCCAGGTCTTGCGCGGGTCGCACCACATGGGACGGATCGATCACAAGCTTTTGGAGGGTGAGCAGGTCGGCGCCGATCTGGCGCGGGTTGAAGAAGCGAAGAAGCAGCTTGAAACGGTTTATGTGGAGATGGAGCCCGGCGACGCCCTTTTCTTCCACTGCAACACACTGCACCGCTCCGATCAGAACCGGTCCGACAATCGGCGCTGGACCTTACTCTGTTGCTACAACGCCGCCCGAAATGATCCTTATCTGGAACATCATCACCCGGGTTACACCAAGCTGGATAAGGTCGGTGACGACGCGATAAAGCAAGCTGGTTTGAAGTTCGCAACGGCAGATGAGGATGCCAACTTCATGGCCGGGCCTGAAGCGCCACCGGGATTGAAAGAAGAAGTCCCGGCGTCGAACTGATCACCTCGGACGGCGAGCCTCTTTACGGCCTCGCCAAAATCAGACTGCCGTCACTCAAACCATAAATCAGTTCGGGAATGCCGTCGCCGTCGAGATCACTGGCGACCACGGCAGTCGTGATGCGCGCGTCGTGACGGCCACCGTCTTCAGGCAACCGGGCAATTACGGTCGCTTTCCCCTCCGCGGAACTGACGATCTGTAATCGGTTTCGCGACGCATCAGGCAAGGCGAGATCGAGAACGCCGTCACGGTTCCAATCGATGACAGCAGCCAAGTCGAGTTCGCGGCTTCCAATCGCGTGATTGGAAAAACCCTGCAACGCCGTTTCTTCCACAAGCCCTTCCGGCTTCAGCGAGAAGAACCTCAGGGTGCCGCCGATATGCGGTGTTTCAACATAGGCAATCTCGATATCGCCATCGCCGTCGAAATCGGCAGCGCCGGCCGGGTTCAGCCAACGATTGGACACACCAATCGCGGGGGTTTCACCCATGGCGACGATCTCTCCGTTCACCAAACCGTAAACCGCCAGGGCAGCACCCGCGTCCAGGTAGCTGCGGATGACGATCAATTCATCTTTTTCATCGCCGTTCAGATCGACAAGCCGGACGCGCAAGTCCTCGAAAACCGACTCCGGCCCGACTTCGAAAAGGATCTCCTCGCCCATGAGAGAGATCACAGCAACCCCGGTGGCCTCAATGGCATCACCGAGAATGGCGTGAGCGTAACGACGAGTCGGTCCGGTCAGCCAAGCGGAACGGATGTCACTCTCCCCATAGGTTATCTCACCGTCCGGGATCATCTTTACCGGTTCGACGCGCGGCACGGGCACGGCATTTTGAACGACATCGCTAAGCTCAGGTTTTCCGTTCACGAGCGCCAAGCGCGCGGCGGAACCGTCACAGAGCAGCAACGAAACCGTTTCGGCGATCCGCCCTGTTGCGATACCACCGCTCAAGTGTGCCTCGCCCCTGAGGCCCGAAACGCAGATGTCGTCGCGGGAGACTTCAATGACTTCCGCAGCAGACAGCATTCCAACCGGGAAGCTGCTCAAGACAAGCGCCGTTACCAGTCTCCGTAAGCTCATCTATCCCCTCCCACGTACCTTCTCCATGCAAGCTCACCCATAGCTTGGCACCCAGCGAAACTCAAGAAATCCGCGCAGTCACATAATCCGCAAGGATTTGAGTCATCTTCTTGAGAGACTGCTTGAGCTGATCGAAGCGCGCGTTCCGTGTGATATCGTCCTCGTTCATATAGAGCGCGCGGTTGATTTCCACCTGAATAGAGTGCCTGTCCGCGGCCATGTTGGAGTAGCGTTGAACCAGTTCGACGCCTTTATAGGGATCGTTGAACACAACGGAATAGCCTTCTGCCTGCAGCGTTTCGGCAATCAGAGCCGAAAAATCTCTTCCGCAGGTGGTTCCATCCCTGTCGCCCAGCACGAAATCAGCGCGGCGCACCGCGCCATCTTCAGTGGTCTCGTCGCCCCACTCCGGCATGGAATGGCAATCGACGTGATAGACAAAGCCATGCTGAGCATGAAAGCGCTCGAAGAGATCCGACAGCGCGGAATGATAAGGTTGCCAGCAGTGGTCAATCCGGGCCTGGACCTCGTCGCGGGTCAGGAGACGGTCATAGATCCGTCCGTAGGTTTTGACCTGGCGCCAGATCAGGCCAACCCCGTTATCGAGCTTGAAGGAGGGACGAACCTCCCCCGGCCAACCGCCCTCGATCATTGCCGGGTCAACGTCCAGCAAGTTGCGGTTGGGGTCGATGTAGGAGCGCGGAAACAAGGCATGGAGAAGGGTCGCGCCTTGGTCCGGAACGTGATCGTAGAGCTCGTCAATAAAGGCATCTTCCGAACGCCGCAGAACCATGCGGTCGATCACATGATCGAAATCCTCTGGATAGCGAGACCCGGAGTGCGGACTGTCAAAAATGAGTGGAAGAGGCTCGGCACGCGGGGCTTCGAGGACGATCTGGTCAGTCACGGTAACTCATTCAGGTGAAGTGGGATAAAGCGGGCGTTGTCTCAATCGTTGAGATGACAGGCCGAGATCCGGTCCGGCGCGATGGTTTTCAGCAATGGCCGCGCGGCCGAACAGGCCTCGAAGGCCTGCGGGCAACGAGGATGAAAGTGACACCCGGGCGGCGGGTCAAGTGGGGATGGAATCTCACCCTTGATCGGTTGGAAATCCCGCTTGCGCTGATCGAGACGCGGCACTTCCGAGAGCAAAGCCTTGGCGTAGGGATGATTGGGCGCGGCGAACAAGGCATCGGACTGGGCGGCTTCCACGACCCGGCCCAGATACATGATTACCACGCGCTCGGAGATGTGCTCGACCACCGAAAGATCATGACTGATAAAGAGATACGTTAGATCAAACTCTTCACGTAAATCCATGAAAAGGTTGATAACCTGAGCCTGGATCGAGACGTCCAGTGCGGCGATCGCCTCGTCGCAGACCAGGAATTTCGGCTTCACCGCCAAAGCGCGGGCAATGCCGATACGCTGCCGCTGACCGCCGGAGAACTGGTGCGGATAACGCCGTTTCAATTCAGGGTCCAGTCCGACTTTGGTCAGGACTTCATCCACATAGTCAGATTTGTTCCGGCTGGACACCAGGCCATGCACCACCGGCGCTTCGCCGATAATATCTTCCACCCTCATACGGGGATTGAGGCTGGAGAAAGGATCCTGGAAAATCATCTGAACGGCAAAGGTGGCCTCCAGCTTGTCGTCACCGCTCAGGGAGGCGATATCACGCCCCTTGTAGAGGATGGCGCCATCGCTTGGTGGCATAATCCCGGCGACCATCCGGCCCAAAGTCGACTTACCGCAACCTGACTCTCCTACCAGGCCGACGACCTCACCCTGCGTGATCGAGAGATCCACACCGTCAACCGCATGTACGGTTTCTTCTTCCAAGCCGGCCCCGAGACGCCGGGCCAGTTTACCGGCGAAATCGAGCCGCTTGACGAAGCGTTTGCTCACACCCTGGATTTCTATCAGTGGCGCAGCGGAGGTTGCGTGATCGGTCATTGCGCAGCCTCCTCAAGGTGCGGGTGGTGACACCGGATCTTGCGTCCGGGTATCAGCTCGGACACGTCCGGCGTCGTATTGCAGAGCTCACTGGCGCGCGGGCAGCGGGCCTTGAAGGCACAGCCCGGCGGCAGTCCGATAAGACTGGGCGTCATACCCGGGATCTGGTTCAGGCGCTCACCCCGTTTGTTCGCGGAAGGTACGGAGCCCAGAAGCCCGACAGAGTACGGATGCAGAGGCTTATCGATCACATCATCGGTCTCACCGGTCTCCACAATCCGTCCGGCATACATGACGGCAATCCGGTCTGCTAAACCGGCCACGACGGCCAGATCATGGGTAATCCAGATCATGGCTGTGCCGGTTCGTTTGCAGAGGGCCTGGGCCTCGTGAAGGATCTGCGCCTGGATGGTGACGTCCAGGGCCGTGGTCGGTTCATCGGCAATGATCAAATCCGGCTCGTTCAGGAAGGCAATGGCAATCGCCACGCGTTGCCGCATGCCGCCCGAAAGCTGATGCGGATAGGCATTCAGGCGCTCACCCGGCGAGGGGATGCCGACCATCTCGAGCGCGTCATAGGCACGTTGCCGGGCTGCCTTCCGGTCCATCTTGCGGTGGGCCTGGATCGCCTCAATCATCTGGGTATCGACCCGAAGTACCGGGTTCAGGGTCATCATGGGATCCTGAAAAATCATGGCGATGCGGTTGCCGCGCAGTCCCCGCAAACGCTCCGGAGAGGCTGTGACCAGATCTTCACCCTTAAAGCGGATCGCACCGGATACCACCCTGCCCGGCGGATCGATCAGACCCAGAATAGAAAAGCCGGTGATCGACTTTCCGGAGCCGGACTCTCCCGCCAACCCCAGGATCTCGCCCGCTCTGACCGTAAAGCTAACATCGTCGACTGCCTTGACCGCGCCGACACGGGTGAAGAAGTGGGTTTTGAGATTCTCCACCACGAGCGTGGGAGCGTCCTCGCCGCTACGCTGCCCCTCAACCATTTCCATTGTGTCATCCACCGCCGTCATCGCTTCAGCCTCGGGTTCAGAACATCACGCAGTTGATCGCCTACCAGATTGATCGAAACGATGGTGATCAGCAACGCGATGCCGGGAAAGACACTGATCCAGTATTTGCCCGACAGCATGTACTCAAACCCATTGGCGATGAGAACGCCGAGAGAAGGCTCCGTCTGCGGTAAACCGACACCCAGAAACGAAAGCGTTGCTTCCAGTGCGATGGCATGCGCGGTCTGAATCGTTCCAACCACGATCAAGGGCGCAAGGCAGTTGGGCAGAATGTGCCGGAACATAATTCGGGCATGCGAAAGACCAAGTGAAGCCGCGGCCTCGACATACTCTTTACTACGCTCTACCAACGCCGAACCGCGCACGGTTCTGGCGTAGTAGGCCCACTGAGCCACGACCAGTGCCAGGATGATCTTATCGATCCCCTTGCCCAACAGCGCCACCAGCATCAGGGCCACCAGAGCGGCAGGAAAGGAAAGCTGGAGATCGACGATCCGCATGATGAAGGCCTCGACCCGGCCGCCCACATAAGCCGCCAACAGCCCGACGGACATTCCGATCGCAATCGCGATGATGCCTGAGGTGACACCAACCGCGAGCGAGATGCGCAGGCCGTAGAGGATTGCGGAATAGAGATCGCGCCCTGCCCCATCGGATCCCAGCCACATGGTGTATTCGGCAAAGGCTTCGGAACCCGGCGGAAGCCGCCCATCCATAATATCGACCTGCCCCAAATCGTAGGGGTTTTGGGGTGTAATCAGCGGCGCGAGGATCGCGGCAATGACGATTGCCGCCAGCGTCAGAAGTGCGCCCATAGCGACACGGCTCTCGAGGAACTCCGAGACGAAACGCTTGAAGGGAGTCTCGACGATCAGGCCCGTCTCGGCCAGCTCAGCCGCAATCTGAGGATCGCCGTCAGTGCCTGCGATGTTGGGTGTGGCTTCGCTGCTCATGCGCCTTGATCCCTCAGACGAACCCGCGGATCGAGCAGGGAATAGACAATGTCGACCGCGAGATTAATGAAGACGAAGAGCGCCACGATAATCATCAGATAGGCAACGATGACGGGACGATCGAGGACGAGGATCGATTCGATCAGGAGCTTGCCCATGCCCGGCCAGGCGAAAATGGTTTCAGTCACGACAGAGAAAGCGATCAGACTGCCGAACTCCAGACCGATCACAGTCACCACCGGGATCAGGATATTCTTCAGCAGATGCACGCCGATGATGCGCCGGTCAGAGAGCCCCTTAGCCCTGGCAAACTTAATGTAGTCCTGATGCACAGCCTCGCGCGTTCCGGCACGGGTAAGCCGGATAACCAGCGATATCTTGAGCAGCGCCAGATTAAACGCGGGCAGGCAGATGTGCGACAAGCCGTCCAGAGTAAAGAGGCTGGAGGTGATCCCCAAAAAGGTCGCGGTATCGCCGCGCCCGGTCGAGGGCAGCCATCCAAGCTCTACGGCAAAGATAATGATCATCATCAGTCCGACCCAGAAGGTCGGCAGCGAGAAGCCCATGATCGAACCAGCCATGATGCCTTTCGAGGCCCGGCTCTCCGGCCGCAAGCCAGCGAAAAGGCCCAGGGGGATACCGATCACGATCGAGAGGAACAGCGCCGCAAAGGCCAGTTCCATGGTCGCGGGCATGCGCTGCAAGATGAGCTGCAGTGCAGGTTGCCCAAAAATGAAGGATTTGCCGAAGTCGCCGACCCAGATGCCCTTCAGAAAAAACAGGTACTGTTCGCCGATGGGGCGGTCCAGGCCGAGCGCCCGGATTGTTGCCTCGATATCCGCCTGATCGGCTTCCGGATTGATCAGCATGTCGACGGGATCGCCGACCACATTCACCCCGAAAAACACGATGGCAGACATGGCGAGAATTACGATTGCGCTCTGGAAAAACCGGCGAATCATAAACTCTGACATGAGAAACCTCTCCGCCGTCTAGAGCTTGCACCACATAAATGGAGACAATCAGACTCTAGGGCTCACAAAGCCAATTCAGAACATCCAGATCAGGCTGTTATTATTTGTTTTTCCACCTAATTTTGGCGTCGGACGAAACGGCTACCCTGTCCCTGCACAACACCGCAAAGACGAGCAAGGCACCAACCACAGCCGCAGAAAACGGGGCGACTACCTGTCGCCCCAGTGGTCTCAATCCTTAAACACGTCGTAAGCGCGTGTTTGCTCGTCAGTCCGCGCGCGATAGGAAATACCTTTCTTCGCGGCCCAGGCGTTGACCTGGTAATGCACGGGAATGATACCGCCGTCTTCAATGGCGATTTCCGTAGCCGTCGCCAGCAAATCCTGGCGTTTGGCATCGTCCACAGTTGCCAGAGCTTCCTCGATCAGCTTATCGACTTCCGGATTGGAGTAGCGGCCACGATTGGAAGCCCCAAAGCCCCGGTCCTTGTCGTAGGTGTGCAGAAGCGCACGCAAGGGCGACGATGCTTCGCCGGAGCCAGCACCCCAGCCGACCAGAATAAAGGAGAATTCAGGCAGGCCATCGGGGCTGCCGCGCGATGCCCGCTTGAAGTAGACCGAACGCGGCATGGTCTCCACATCAGTTTGGATACCGATCCGCGTGAGCATCTGTGCAATCGCTTCGGCGATTTTCGCATCGTTGATGTAGCGGTCGTTCGGACCATGGATGCGCAGCTGAAAACCATCCGGATAACCGGCTTCTTCCAGGAGAGCCTTCGCGCCCTTGGCATCGTACTCAACCGGCTTCAGCTTCTCCGATACGCCAAAGAAGCCATCTGGCAACAACTGACCGGCGGGAATCGCCTGGCCTTCCATCACGCGCTCGGCAATAGCTTCACGGCTGATGGCCATGGAGATCGCCTTACGTACTTTGGCATTGCGGAGCGGGTTTTTGATCGGCCCGCCGTCCTTGGCTTTTACGAAGGGCGAATCGTCACGGAAGTGATCCAGATGCAGATAGATCACCCGGTTCGATATGCCTTCGCTGATCTGCAAGTCATCGTTCTGCTTCAGGGTCGAAAGATCCGCGGTGGGCACGCCGTCGATCATATCAACATCGCCGGCCAGCAGCGCCGCAACGCGTGATGGACTGGATTTGATCGGACGCAGCGTTACATCGGAGAAATCGGGTTTATTGCCCCAGTAGTCCGGGTTCCCGGTCAGAACGATCTTTTCGCCGGGCGTGTAGGACACAAACTTGTAAGGCCCGGTTCCGACGGTGACTTCGCCGTTGTTGAACTGTTCCGTCGTTCCGTTGCAGCCCTTCTCATTACTGACGATATGGATCAGCGAAACATCGTTCGCCATCACCGGATAAGGCTTTTCGGTTTTGATATGAACGGTCATATCATCGATCTTCACGACCGTTTTGCCCTTGGTGTAGGTGCCGAAGCTCGACGGCGAGTTCGGGACATCGGGCGCCCGCGTGAAGCTGCAGACCACATCGTCAGCGTTAAAGTCGGTGCCGTCGTGGAACTTGACGCCCTCACGGAGCTTGAACTCCCAGGTCAGGTCGTCCACAGGCTTCCAGGACACCGCCAGCCCCGGCAAAAGGGTCTGTTTGCTGTCCTGATTGACCAGGCCACCAAAGATATGGGTCGCGATCTGATTGTTGGGTGTCAGGTTATGAAAGTGCGGATCGACCGAGGTCGCTTCGGCCGAAATGCCAATTGTCAGGCTGTCGGCAGACGCAGACGTCGTCGCCCCCACCATCAAGGCAACAGCCGCGCAGGCGCAGCCCACGCTCGTGGTAAAATTCCTCATCAAAGACTCTCCCTGTAACGTCAAGTCACTGTTTCGACCCATTATTCGGGTCTGTTTCGCCGGTACCGGCTTGTCTAGAAACCCGGGCATCCACAAAAACTGCTTGCAGACGACACCGATTGCTTTCGAAATGCTATCGATTAGTTTCTGCATGAGGAACTAAAAACTTTATGCACTTTACTCATACCCCCATGACAAGCTGTCGGCTTGTTGCCGGTCAGCCGGGTGGTGTAGGGATGAAGGAATGCGCAAAAACTGGCACAGTCTGAGAGAATTCGAGACCCTGCGCGCGGTCATTTCCGCCGGCTCGACGACCGCTGCCGCGCGACGTCTCGGCATTTCACAATCCGCCGTCAGCCGCTCGGTTTCCCAGCTTGAAGGGCGGATCGGCCAAATGCTTTTCGTGCGCGAGCAAGGCAGAATGCAACCAACGGCAGAAGCGCTTGCTCTGAACGAGAACCTGGATCCTCTGTTCGATGCCCTCTCCAGTATCGATGGTGCCCACTGGAAAAGCTCACCTCAGCATCCTCTGCGCGTGGCCGCCCCGCCGACGCTCGCTCACCGCTTTCTGGTGCGCAGTGTCTCCAGCTTTATCAAAGCCAACCCGGACCGGATCGTGAGTCTGGAAATCTGTACTTCGGATGACCTTATCGCCGGAATCATGGACGAACGCTTCGATCTTGGCCTGACCGGCGCAGATATGACGCGTGCAGGCCTGAAGCTTATCCCCTACCGGCTCTCCAAGGGCGTTTTCATCCTGCCCAAGGGCCACGAACTCACCAAACACGAAGTCTTGCGGCCTGAACACTTCGACGGCGTGGACTTTGTCGCCCTGACCCGCCGCCACGCCGCCCGGTCGAAGCTGGACCAGCTCTTCGCGGAAGCCGGTGTATCGCCACGGATCGTCGTCGAGACGGCGACTTCGGTCGCCGCCTGCGAGTTTGTGCGCAATGGTCTCGGCGTCACGCTGACCAACCCCTTTCCGCTGATCAGCGGCCCCGACGAGGATATTGTCGTGCGTCCCTTCCAGCCGGAAATCGCTTACCGGACCAGCTTTGCCGTCTCAGCGCGACGGCCGCCCTCGGTCACAGCCCGTGATTTTATGAGGCACATCCGTCTCTCCACTCCTAAAAGCAACCTCTGGGAACCCGCATGAACGCCCCGATCAGCCGTCCAACCGTCCCATCAGTCGAGAGCGTCATCGGCACAAGCAGTCGCGGGCGAACCCTCGCCTGTCTCGAGGCTCTGGTTGGGTTCGATACCACCAGCCGGGACTCCAACCTCGCTCTCATTGAGTGGGTTGAGCGCTATCTCGATGCACTTGGCGTCGAGTCCCGGCGCATCAACAATGAAGACGGCACCAAGGCAAACCTCTGGGCCACGATCGGCCCCACCATCGATGGCGGCATTATTCTCTCTGGCCACACCGACGTGGTGCCCGTCGACGGTCAGGACTGGCATACGGACCCCTTTGTCCTGACCGCGCGCGATGACAAACTCTATGGGCGCGGGTCGTCAGATATGAAGGGTTTTCTCGCGGCCGTTTTGGCCAAGGTTCCGGAGCTGACGCAGGCCAAGCTCACACGGCCTGTCCATCTCGCCTTTTCTTACGACGAGGAAGTGGGCTGCCTGGGCGTGCGCAGCCTGATCGCAGAATTAAAGGACGCCCGCCCCCGCCCATCCGCCTGTATCGTCGGCGAGCCGACCGGAATGGAGGTCGTGGTCGCTCACAAAACCAAGCGATCCCTTCGGGTCACCGTCAACGGTAAGGCGGCGCACTCTTCACTGGCGCCGCTGGCAGTCAACGCGGTTGAATACGCCGCGCGTCTGGTGGTTTTCATTCGCGAGATCGGCGAACGTCTGCGCCGGGAAGGGCCTTTGGATCCGGACTTTGATGTCGCGCACACCACGGCCCATACCGGGATTTTCAATGGTGGCACGCAGCTCAACATCGTGCCCGAACTCTGCAGCTTTGATTTCGAATTCCGCGCCCTTCCATCCGTCGACGTGGACGCCTTGGTTGACGAGGTAAAAGCCTATGCCCAGGAGGTTCTTGAGGCGGAGATGCAGGTTATCGCACCGGAAACCTCGATCCATTTCGAAGCAATCTCGGGATTTCCAGGGCTCGAAACCCCGCCGGATTCTGATTTGATCGGCCTGGTCAAGTCTCTGGCCGGAAAAAACCACCACACCAAAGTCGCCTACGGCACGGAAGCCGGTCTTTTTTCGCAAGCCGAAATTCCGACCGCGATCTGCGGACCGGGCCATATAGCGCAGGCCCATAAGCCCAACGAATTCGTCGAGGTCGCTCAACTCGCGGCCTGCGACGCTTTCCTCGACCGGCTTGTCGCCGCCTGCTCGAAATGACCGCTTCGATGATCCCAACATCAGACAATGCGGCATCAGACAGATCGATATCAGAAGGCCGGGACCTAAAGCGCGGCCAGCTTGCTGTCGGTGACGGCCACAGCATCGCCTGGTCAATCAGCGGTCCCGAAGACGGCGTCCCTCTTGTGCTGCTGCATGGTGGCCCGGGCGCCGGGTCATCGGACGAAATGCACGGTATGTTCACTGGAGCGCTTTTCCGCAACCTCCCCGTCCGGAGTATCCTTTTCGATCAGCGCGGCTGCGGAGCCTCTGCGCCGCTTGGCAGTGTCGAAGCGAACACCACGGATCACCTCATAGCCGATATGGAGCAGTTGCGTACATTGCTCCATATCGAAAACTGGATTGTGGCCGGCGGCTCCTGGGGCACAACTCTCGCTCTGCGCTACGCCGTAGCGCATCCCAAACGCTGCCGCGCACTCCTGTTACGAGCCGTCACCATCTGGAGCGACGAGAAATTTTCTTGGGCTCTGGAAGGCCGCAAAACCCTCAAGGCACAGCCATGGAAGGCACTGAGCAATCTGGTTGGCACAGATGACTGGCGCAGCATACTTACAGCATATCACGGGGCCGTTTTCGGCCCAGACATCGAGCGTGCGCTTGAAGCCGCCTGTACCTGGGTCGCTTATGAAAATGCGTTCAGCAAGTCCAAGCCGGGTGATTTCGACGAGATTTACGCAGGTCTTGATCCGGAAACCGCAATGATCAAAGCGCGGATCGGCCTGCACTACTGGAAAAACCGGGCCTTTCTCGATGCGGCAGAAAACACTGATGGATTGTTCACCGGCGTCGACTGCCTTGCAGATATCCCGATCTCCATCGTGCACGGCACCCGAGATCACATCTGTCACCCGAAATTTCTCGCCTACTGGAGACGCGCCCTGCCCCAGGCTCGGATCGCAATGGTTCCGGACGCAGGGCACAGCCCGGAGCATCCCGCCTTAGAACAAGCCTTCCGACAAATCACCGCCGACGCTGTCGCGGCGCAACAAACAAACAGATAAAATCAGGAGACTCTCTTATGTCCGCTTCGCCAACCGCCGGTGCCATCGAAATTCCAAATGAATATCCTGTCGAACTGACGGCGCCGGATATCACACCCTATGCCGCAGGGAACAGCGGAACGCCGTATATCTGGTCGTTCGACAGCGGTGCCCCGGGACCTCACGTCATGATTTCGGCGCTGGTGCACGGCAACGAAATCTGCGGTGCGATTGCCCTGGACTGGCTGTTACGTCAAGAAGTACGCCCAGTCGCAGGCCGCCTCTCCCTCGGGTTCATCAACATCGAAGCTTACAGCCGTTTCGATCCGCAAGACCCGAATGCGACGCGTTGGGCGGATGAAGATTTCAACCGGCTTTGGTCGGACGAGGTTCTGACCGGTGACCGAGATAGCAGTGAACTCCGCCGTGCGCGGGAGATCCGGCCCTTCATGGATTCTGTCGACATCCTTCTCGATATTCATTCCATGCAGCGCCCCAGCCCGCCCTTCATGATGGCCGGCATGCGCGCCAAGGGACGCGACCTCGCCCGCCAGGTCGGCGTACCGGAGATCGTCATCAGCGATCAAGGTCACGCGGCCGGAGTCCGCCTGCGGGATTATGCCGGATTCTCCGATCCGGACAGCCCTAAGAACGCAGTTCTGATCGAGTGCGGCCAACATTGGGAGAAAGTCGCAGGCGACCTTGCAATCGAATCGAGCCTGCGAATGCTGCGCAGCCAAGGCACGGTCTCGGAGGACTTCGGCGGAGATCTAGCGCGCGGTGCAACTCCTAAACAGACTTTCGTGGAAGTCACCCAGGCGGTCACGGTCAAAAGCGAGAATGACTTTACCTTTGACCGCCCCTTTACCGGCGGCGAGATCATTCCGGAAAAGGGAACCTTACTGGCGCACGATGGCGGTGAGGAAATTCTCACGCCCTACGACAACTGTTTTCTTGTCATGCCCTCCATGCGGCTCTGGCGCGGACAGACGGCTGTGCGCCTGGGCCGCATTCTCGACTGAGCCTCAGCCGCTTTCAGCACCCAGGGTCCAGCCAAATGCGCGAATAACTCATAACCGCGTAAAGCCCGCGCGCGAAGATGTGATGCCCGGCGGTCTGGCGATTGTCCGGGCGCCACGATAGAGTTTTCGCCTCTAGTGTGATGTTTCTGAAGTTCGCCGCATAATTTGCGGCGAGCTTTAGAGACTGAATCACACTAGATTCAATGAGGTAGTGTCCCGTTGAATCTGAAATTCAATGAAATGAATTTCTGATTCGGGATACTAGTCACCTGGAACTGAAGTTCGTATCATTGATTTGATGGTTATTGATGGATGATATAGGTGATGCTTGGT
>CANMQP010000019.1 GCA_947500035.1 uncultured Kiloniellaceae bacterium
CCCGCCAATCGAAGCCTTTGCAGACCTCAGCCAAAACCGACAAGAGCTCAGCCCGGTCATCGTCATCGCGAAAGACCACGTCGCCGCCGTTCCCGCGCGCCGTTAACACGCGTCATCACATGTTAAACCGCGCCCTCAAACTCAATCCTCAGCGGACGCGCCATGGCAGCCCCTCCTCACCAGACAGTGAGAACCAACCTATGGCAGCGCCACGCACAAAACAAGACCTGACCCCGGTTAAGACCTGACCCCGGTTACAAAACAAGACCTGACCCCGGTTAGCTTACAGAGGACCACCACGAGGACTGAAGCCAAGCGGGAAAACCTGGGTGTGATTTTCTTCATATCCTGTCGGCGGGCTCCCTGGATGTCCTGATTTTTGTTCGAACAGTTCAATCGGAGAGAATTGCCCTGTTCTTCATATTTGGCCCGATTTATGGCTCTACTGCGAGCTCTTTTTCTCCCGAACCGGCTCTATGCGGAGTCAGGTCGGCTACGCGAGGGCAGATCCGAATTTGTGCATCCGGTTTTGCTGCATTACGCAGAATCCGAGACCTGAGCCTCATCACTCAGCACAGCTCAAGGCAGGAGGCGATCAAAAGGGCGGGCCGCTGCAAAGGCTGGTGTGCGTAAAATCAGGCGTTCTCGAAGGGTCAGGAGCTTCCAGGGGCGTCTAAGCGACGCGCGGGCCGGCTCCGGGCGCCAGGCGATTGCGTTGCCGCCCGGGCGTCCGCCTGCTTCTACAAGAATCGCGTCTAGCTGTTCCCAAAGGTAGGGATGCGCCGGGACAAAACTCTGTACTGAGATCTGTTCGGATGTGATCCGCCAATCGAACAGCCTCTCGCCGAGCTTCGGGACGAAGAGCACAGCGTCTTCGTGTTCGCCTTCTACAATCACATCGATCAACATGCTACGCCGGAGGCCGTCAGCGATTGCCGACAAGTCCGGCGTTATGACTGACGGGAAAACCCACTCGCCGACCACTACCCCATTACTTCACTCCACTCGTCATATGTACGTCATCGCCTCCGGAAATCGAAACTGCCGCAGCCACAGGCTATGTACCGGCCCGACTCACCCCAGTTTGAGAGAATGTGATGCCCGAAACGGACGATAGCAACTTCAAGACGTCTGCGTCCTGCGCGAAACGAGGGCGCCAAACAGGAAAAACGCAAACCGCTTCACTATGGGCAGTCCATTCGCGATGCAGAGAATAGGCAATGGGCCAGCTTCAGCCCGGAACCGGGGCCGGGCTGAGCCACCGCCTATTTCCGACACTCAGTTGCGGGCTGTTTGCGGCCATGGGTCCGGCGAGGAAGCCGAGGGTTTGTTGAGGCAGAGCAGCAAGCGTGTTTGGCCGGTGCCCGCAACCGGCGGCGAGCGGTGTACGATGCCGCTGCCCGGTTCGGCGCAGCTTCCCTTGAAAAACGCCACGTCGTGGAGGCGGAGCTGTTCCAGCGGTCCCTTGAACTCTTTCTGTTCCTGTAACGCCCGCGCGGCCTGGGCCGGATGGACCCACTCGGTCGCAGGACCGCGGTAGGTCGTCAGGAGGCGGGCCTCCACGCAGTCGCGGTGGAACTTCCAGCAGGCGTCGTTAGTGACACGCTCCAGCCTGACGTCAACGAGGCCGGTACCGGTGATTCCGGAGAAGGTCGAGACGAGATCGCCGACGTCCGCGATCAGCAGGTCCCGCATGTCACCCGCGGGCATGTCACAGGCGTCCAGATGCGGTTCCAACGCGGCTCGAAGATCGCCGCGCCGGACAAGAATACGCAGGTCGGGAAGCCTCGAAGGCTCCATTCGTTCGAGCCAGCTCGCCAGGCCCGCCGGAAGCAGGCGCCGCCAGATCACAAGTTCTCTGTCCGGCGTGTTGATGGCGGCGAGACCTTGCGCCCTATCGCAGGTCTCGATCCCGGCCGCCAGTTCGGCGGGATTGCCGACGGCCTCGGGTTGCAGGGATCGCAAGGGACGGCTCATGATGCGCCCCCCCGTTTCCAGAGCGGGAAGGGATCTTTCAGATTTCTCCAGGCAGAGGTCTGCATGGCCGTCGCATCACTGTCGCCGACAAGGCAGTCCTCGAGCCGGCGACGGAGCGCGGCCTCGTCCATGCCGGTCCCGATGAAGACGATCTCCTGGCGCCGGTCACCGTAGACGGGATCCCAGGTTTCGGCGATGTGCTGCCGCCACTCGGGAATATCGGGCCAACGCTCCTTGGGCACCTGGGCCCACCAGTACCCCATGGCTTCATGGCGGACAAGCGCTCCGGCCTGACTCATCTCGCCGACCCATTCGGGACGTGTGGCCAGCCAGAAGTGCCCCTTGGCACGAATGACTCCAGGCCATGACGAATTGATGAAGGCGTAGAACTTCTCGGGATGAAAAGGGCGGCGGGCCCGGTACACGAAGCTGCGCACGCCATATTCCTCCGTCTCCGGCTTGTGGTCCGCGAAACCATAGAGCTCCTTGAACCAGAGCGGATGTTCCTGCGCCTTTTCGTGATCGAAGCGGCCGGTGTTCAAGACCTTGTCGAGGGGCACGCGCGACATGTTGGTCTCGATCAGGTCCGCGTCGGGATTGAGCGCGCGAATGATCTTGCGCGCGGCATCGCGTTGTTCCGGCGATGCAGCATCGACCTTGTTCAGGATGATCACGTCGGCAAACTCGATCTGATCGACGAGCAGGTTGACCAGCGTGCGGTCGTCCTCCGCGCCCAGCGCCTCGCCCCGGTCCTTGAGGAAATCGGTCGATGCGTAGTCGTGCAGGAGGTTTGCGGCATCGACCAGGGTCACCATGGTATCGAGGCGCGAGACATCCTCCAGGCTTTCGCCCTCTTCACTGCGGAAGTTAAAGGTCGCCGCCACGGGCAATGGCTCGGAAATGCCGGTTGATTCGATAAGAAGGTAGTCGAAACGGCCATCCCGGGCGAGCCGTCGCACCTCCTCGAGCAGGTCGTCGCGCATGGTGCAGCAGATGCAGCCATTGGTCATTTCGACCAGGGTCTCTTCGGTTCGGCTCAGGTCGGCGCCGCCGTCACGGATGAGATCGGCATCGATGTTCACCTCACTCATGTCGTTGACGATAACCGCGACACGCTTGCCCTCGCGGTTGTTGAGGATGTGGTTCATCAAGGTCGTCTTTCCGGCACCGAGGAATCCGGACAGGACGGTAACGGGAAGCTTAGGCTGCGACAGGACTTCACGCATGGACTATGGCTTTCATGTTGGGAAAATGGCTTTCCTGTTGGCGTCAGTGTTTACGGCTTTACTGGATTGCCGAGGGCGGCCCGCCGGCGGCCGATATTTCCCGGGCAAGCTCGCCCAACACGGACGACACGCCGTCCGGGCCGTAAGCCTCGACGAGACGCGGCATCAACTCTGTCAGCAACGCGGCAAGCATTGTGTCTCTCGGGATCCCCGCCGTATCGCAGCGTGCGATCGCTGCCCGGACCTCCGTGAGGGCATCCGAAAAGAGTGGGGGGAACTCGACGTCGGAGGTGTCATCGACGGGCTCGAGCAAAGCTTGTGCTTTTGTTCGTTCAGGCATGGAGGCGTCTTTCTTATAGCTGGCTCAAAGCTGGGTCAAAGCTGGGTCGGGTTTGGCGCGTCGCCATAGACGGCCTTCGGATCGAAGGATTTTCGTGACCCCGTGAACATAAGCCGCGCAGGCCCGCCTGACGGGCCGCCGAGTTCGACCGACCGGTAGAAGCAGGAACGGTATCCGACGTGGCAACTGGCCCCCGAGCCTGCGACCTGGACCCGCAGCCACAGGGCATCCTGGTCGTCGTCGATGCGCATCTCGACAAGCTTCTGGACGAGGTTGCTGGTCGCACCCTTGCGCCAAAGGCACTTGCGGCTTCGGCTCCAGTAGTGCGCCTCACAGGTCGCGATTGTTTTCTGAAGAGCCTCGCTGTTCATGTAGCCCAGCATCAACACTTCGCCCGTATTGGCGTCAGTCGTGATGCAGGGGACCAGTCCGTCGGCGTCGAACCTGGGAGCCAGGGCGAGGCCTTCTTCGACCTGCTCGACCGAAATGCGCGCTGCAAAGCTTGCCGGAGCCGCCAGGCCGGTGACTTCAGCTCTCATTGGGAAGGCTCCTGTGGCCAGCGATCATCGACAGGAACTCTTTGCGGGTCGCCGGATCGTCGCGAAAGGAACCGAGCATGCGGCTGGTCACCATACTGACGCCCGGCTTGCGGACGCCCCGTGTGGTCATGCACTGGTGCGCCGCCTCTATGACCACGCCGACACCGCGCGGCTTGAGCGCTTCCTGAAGGCTGTCCGCGATCTCTGCGGTCAAGGCCTCCTGGATCTGCAGGCGCTTGGCAAACACCTCGACGATGCGCGCAAGCTTTGAAATGCCAACGACCCGCCCCGCCGGCAGGTAACCGATATGCACCTTGCCGAGGATGGGGACCATGTGATGCTCGCAGTGGGATTCGAGACGGATGTCCCGCAGGACGACCATCTCGTCATAGGCCGCTGTCTGCTCGAATGTCGTGGCAAGCAGTGCAATCGGGTCTTCATTGTATCCGGCGAAGAACTCTTCGTAGGCGCGCACGACTCGCGCAGGCGTATCTTTCAGCCCCTCCCGATCGGGGTCGTCGCCGGCCCATTCGATCAGCGTCCGTACCGCCGCCGCCGCCTCCGAGCGGTTGGGCCTGCGGCGTCCGCTCGCGTGCGCTGAATCTCCGGGCCGGCTGCCGCCCACCGCTATATCCATTTTGAACTCATTCCTGCACTCAATTCCTGCACTCGGGCCCAGTTTTCGCGGGCCCAGCCTTCGCGAGCCCAGCCTTCGCGAGCCCAGCCTTCGCGAGCCCAGCCCTCGAGAACACTGGGCCATCATGATTTCCAGATGAAATGTTATAAAGTAACAGTTTCTAAATGCAAGAAGGGAAAAGCTCGTGATGCTCCTATCGCTCCAGCCACGGTTCTGCCACGCTCCAGCCACGGCCCCGCACCAGTCCCGCAGCGATCGCCGTTCCCGAAGTCTGCATGCGCCGGGTGAGCGGCGCGCGCCGGCAGCCTCCCCTGGCGATGCCGCCCCCTGGGAGGCCGCGTCGGGGGAGGCCGCGTCGGGGGAGCCCACCGGGAGACCTTCAGCGATCTGATCTGCCCGGCCGCCGGGCCCTGACGCAAAACCGCGACAGCACAGTTATCCCGCACAACGCAATGTGCGAGACGCCGGCCGCCCACGGCCTTCACTTCGCCTGCAGCGGGTCATTGCTGTGGCGGGTCATTGCTGTGGCGGGTGCCGGAGACCTTCGAGGCCGGGAAGGTTAAGGCCCCAGGTCAAGGCCCCGGGTCAAGGCCCCGGGTCAAGGCCAGCGGCAAGAAGGGTGAGCTGCTGCTCCCGCCTGTTTGCGGGGTCCCGCCCGCCGTTCCCTGCAAATCTGCATGGTCCTTTTGCGGTTTCACGGGTTCAAGTCCTGATGATTTGAGTGTAATACGACAACCACATGCAACGCGTCTGCGCGGAATTTTATCATGCGCACCCAAAAGCAAGGGTTCCAAGCCATCCAACAGGAACCCGGATGCAGACGACGCGGCACGGCGCCCATTTTGGCGCAAGAGTAGATAACTTTAGAAAATGAAAATGTAGCGCGCGGAACAGCTTCGCGCGTCACTCATATTCAAATTCACAGGATCAGGGCGCAGTTGGCGCTCTGACAGAACATGGAAGGTCGTTATGGTAACCCGGAAATCATTTTTAGTTCCTTTCCAGAAATTATTATGTCTCTCGTTTGGCTTGGCCTTATTCGGAATGCTGGCCATGCCCCACCAGGTGCGTGCCGGCGTCATTTTACAGGATGAAGGCAATGCTTCGGCTCAAATCAATTTTGTCGAACCACTTGGTCAGTCTTTTGTCGCCGAAGATCCGCTGGTGAGCTTCGCCTTTTACTACAGCGTGATAAATCCGGGCTCTCCGAACGATCCCTTGGAGTTTCGGCTCTACGATGGGGCCGGAACCGGCGGCCCCCTGCTCTTCACTCAAGGCTTCGGTCTGGCTGAGGATTTCGATGGCTTCTTTAACATCGACTTGACCTCACTGCCGCTGATCATTGGGCAGACTTACACAGCGGCGGCTTTTATTCCCGGCATCAGTTCGCGTTGGGGCCTGCAATTTGCCCAAAGCGATCCCTATGCCGACGGGCAAATCCACGCCGACGGCAACCCTCCCGGATGTGGTGCCGATAACGCTGGATGCGATGCGAGATTCAGGGTCGCGCCGCGGACCACCGCCGTCTCGGAACCGGGCTCGCTCGCTATCCTGGGCCTCGGCCTTATGGGATTTGCTATGGCCCGGCGGAAGCAGCCGATACGCGCACAAGAGGCCTGATACCAAGTTGCCGTGATCCCTCCGGATCACTGCCTTTCTCCTTCGCCCCCAGCTTGCATCTTGCGCGGGTCTTGATGGTCTCGCGGCCTATGAGCGGGTTGGGGGCGGCGGTCCGAATTCGTGCGTTCGGTTTTGATACCTTGCATAGAGGTTGGGATCTGGCCCCGGTTGATGCGATCTGCCTCCGCCTGGTTGCATGCGCCTCCCCCCAAAACACACCCGTGCCACCTCAAGAAGTCTGAGTCCTGCGCGAAACAAGGGCGAGAAACAGGAAAAGGCGTGTTCCGAAGCAAATGCCGGGTTGGAGCAATTTGCGTGTAAGCTGCCTCAAAACTCGCCGTCTCTCATTCAGCAATCTGCTGATTTCGAACGCAAATTGTGAGAAGCTTCGGCACAGGAAAGTCGCAAACCACTTCACTATGAGCCATCCATTTGCGAACCCGGGGGTTAAGCAATGGGCCAGCTTCGGAAGACCATCCACGAAAAGCTCGACCCGAGTGCAAGGTCAGATCTGATCGGGCGGGGACTGGATCTCTTTCTGATCGCGCTGATCGCCATCAACGTCGCGGCCGTTATTCTGGAGACCGTCGACAGCATCGAGACGCGGTTCCGCACGGCCTTCTGGGTGATCGAGGTCATCTCGGTGGCCGTCTTCAGCGTCGAATACGCCGCGCGGGTCTGGGCGAGCCCCGAGGATCCAGAATTCAGGGACAGCAAACATCCCCGGCTGTCTTACATGACCTCTCCGTTGGCGATCATCGATCTGGTCGCCATTCTGCCCTTCTACCTGGGCTTCCTCGTGAATATGGACCTACGGTTCCTACGGGTGCTGCGTTTGCTGCGGATCCTCAAGCTGACCCGCTATTCCCCGGCCATGTCGATGCTGCTGGATGTCTTTCGGGAAGAAGCCAATGCCTTCTTCGCGGGCTTCTTCATCCTGATCGTTCTGCTGGTTCTGGCCGCGAGCGGGGCCTACCTGGCCGAACACGAGGTCCAGCCGGAGAAATTCGGCTCGATCCCCGAGGCCATGTGGTGGGCGATGGCCACGCTCACGACCGTGGGGTACGGCGATGTCGTGCCCATTACGCCCGCCGGGCAGATCTTCGGGTCTCTGGTCGGTGTCGTGGGCATCGGCATGGCCGCCCTGCCCGCCGGTATTCTGGCCAGCGGCATGGCCGATCTTTTGCGCCGCAGGCGGGCGGCCCTGACCAAGCAGCTCCGCATCGCGCTCGAGGATGGGGTGATCGATGCCGACGAGGAACAGGAGCTCGAGGCGATGCGGCGCGAACTGGGACTCAGCAAACGCATCGCCGAGGAAATCCGGGCGGATGTTCAGAGAACAGGAAGCGACAACCTCGTCGGTCAATGTCCGCATTGCGGCCGGAACCTGAGCTGACGGAATCTAAGCTGACAATCTGTGCTGACAGGACCCGAGCCGGCACAGGTTTTTTGCGACTGCTTTGCTGGCACTCCTGATCATGATCGGGGTCAGCCTGAGTTCACCCCGACCCCTGGTTTCCTCACCTCACGATCAATACACAAGATACAGGATTTCAGTAACTTTTCTCCCCCGGCAACTTGAATGGTCAGTGATCGCCTCGTTCACTTAGTCAATTCCATCGCCCGCGGGAGCGGGCACTTAAAACGGAGAGTGAAGTGATCAAAAAACTTGTTACGGCTTTCGCTGCCGCAATCACCTTGGCCCTCGCCTCTTTGCCGGCTACGGCTGGAAACCAGTTGGCCGTTGCCATCGGTGGCTACGATACAGTCTCATATCATCAAGGCGGTCCCGTGCCGGGTGAGGCCCGGATCAACCATTTCTGGAACGGAGCGATCTGGTATTTCTCTTCGACCGAAAACCGGGACAGTTTTGCCGCAGATCCCGAGCGCTATGCACCTGCCTATGATGGCTATTGCTCCTGGGCGGCCAGCCAGAGTTACAAGGCACCGGGTGATCCGAATGTCTGGCAGATTGTGGACGGTACGCTATACGTGCAGGTCCATCCGCGCGCACAGGAACTCTGGCAGGCGGATATCCCGGCACATATCGTTGCGGGCGATGAAAACTGGCCGCGCATTCACCCATTCTAACGATAGCCGATAACTCGAGAGAGACAACTCGGCACAAATAACGCAACAGGAGAACCGGAACGCCGCGTCCCAAGGATCGCAGGTATTTGTCTCTCTCGGACACCAGCCCCGGCGCGGCGTTTCAACAAAGCTCTCTGACTTCAGATCGATGCCCCCAGAATCGGTGCGGGCACATCAGTCGGGAAAAGCGACACAGCCGGGGGGGGGGTAAAAGAACCCGCCCATGATGGGTCAGATTGAGCTACCCCGCACACCCGCCTCGCAGACCCGGCCCGCGCGGCGGCTGGTCAGGCTCAGTAGGCGATGACCGGCGTCTGGTGGAGCAGGCTGTCGTCTTCGATCTGCTTCACCAGGAAATCCGCCACGTCATTGCGGGAGATGAGACCGTTGCGCCAGCTTTCGGGCTCGACCAGAACCCGATAGCGGCCGCTGCGGGGACCCGGGGTCAGGACCACGGGCCGGACGATGGTCCAGTCCAGATTGCTCTTCCTGATCAGCTGCTCCTGAAGCGTCTTGTCGTCATAGGCCTGCCCGAGGACCAGGCGGAAAGGAATGCGCTGGAGACAGTTGATGCTGGCCTTGCTGTCGCCGGCGCCAAAACCGGTGACAGCGATCAAGCGCTTCACGGCGGCGGCCTCCATCGCCGGCACCAGGATCTGCGTGGCCCTGGAAAAAAGGGTGATCGGTCCGAAGATCATATTGGGGCCGGGCCGCACGCCCAGCGCCTGGATCACGACATCGATCCCATCGAGCGCGGCCGTGATGTCTTCTTCCTTCAGCGCGTCGCCCTCGACCTTTTCAAGTCCTTCGTGGCGGAGCCGGATCTGCCCGGCGCTGCGCGCCAGCGCGCGCACGCGGTGCCCAGAGGCAAGGGCGCGCTTTACGGTCGCGAGCCCGATCCCCTTGCTGCCGCCGATGACGAGAACATGAGCCACGGTCGGTTCCTTCTGTTTAAGATTTTACCTGTCGAGAGGGCCTGTGCATAGGGTCAATCCTGCGCTGCGCAGTCCCCTGCCCCGGAAAGCTGACAGGCTTCGCAGGCAAAAGCCCGGCGGCCGTCGATTTCGAACCGGCGGATCTGATGCCCGCAGGCGGGACAGGAGTCTTTCCCGAAGATGTTCACCCGCTCGCGGTAACGCGCCTTCGAGGGTGCCGCTCCCTCCACCGTGATAATCGCGTCGTGCTTCACCCCGATGGCCAGCAGGGCCTTGGCGTCGTTCCAGATACGATCGAAGGTTTCGCGGTCGACCGCCCGCCCAGGGGTCTCCGGGTGGACACCCTGCCGCCAGAGGATTTCCGACCGGTAGATGTTGCCGATTCCGGCCATGACCGATTGATCCATGATCAGGCGCCCGATCGGCGCCCGGCTCTTTGCGATACGCTTGAAGGCACGCTCCGGATCGGCATCGCTGCGCAGGACATCCGGGCCGATCCGCTGGATCAGCGACTGGATCTGCGGTGGGTCGAGCAGCCGGCAGACATTCGGACCGTTCACGTCCACGACGTGGCTGCTGCTGATAAGCCGGACCCGCACCGCGCCGCGCGGCGCGCTGAGCGGCAGCTTTTGTTTGCGCAGGCGGCCGAAGAGGCCGAGATGAAGATGCAGCGCGTCGCCGCTGTCGAAGCGATAAAGCAGGTGCTTGCCATAGGCTTCGACCCCGACACAAAGCCGCCCATCGATGAGGGCCGCGCCCTCGGCGAAGCGTCCCTGTGGCGAGGAGACAGCCAGAACCTGTCCGACGAGCACGCGGCCATGGTCGCGGGCGGCACGATGGATTGTATGACCTTCAGGCATCAGGGCCCAACTCTCTTGCCGCCGGTTTTTCGGATACGGGTCGTAGCCTTTACGATGATCGCGGGTGTTCAGATCAGCAGGCGTCGTGCATGGGGGGGCGAGCGCCCGGCCGAAAATCGCAGACAGTACACTTTCACATCATCCGAACTGCGATGCGCTTCGTAAAACCCATATTACTGCAAAGATCAGCTCCGCGATCACCAAGGACCGCCGCGCGCGTTTTCATCCCAACCTGTCCTGATCTGAAACAGGTTTTGATCTCGCCCCTCCCCAGACCGGGAGGCGGTGCCGCGGGTTAGCTGGTCACTCACAGGAAACTGACAGGAGACAACACTATGCGTCGTATCTTCACCCTGGTCGCGGCCGCGGTCGTAATGGTCGGTACCGGCCTCTCCGCCATTGCAGGCGGACACCTCTCATCCGAAAAGAGCATCGTAAAAAATGCGGCGGAGGCCGACAACCTGACCACACTCGTCGCCGCCGTGAAGGCAGCAGGCCTGGTCGAGGCACTCGAAGGCGAGGGTCCGCTGACCGTATTCGCGCCGACCGACGAGGCCTTTGCCAAGCTGCCCGCCGGCACCGTCGAGGATCTGCTCAAGCCGGAAAACAAGGATAAGCTTGTCGCGATCCTTACTTATCACGTCGTGCCCGGCAAGTTCATGGCGAGCGATCTGGCCGGCCAGAAGCTGTCTGCGGCGACGCTGGAAGGCAGTGAAGTCGCAATCGATGCCTCCAGTGGCGTGAAGGTGGACGAAGCCACTGTTGTGGCCGCCGACATCGAGGCGTCGAACGGTGTCATCCACGTCATCGATACGGTGATCATCCCGGGCAGCTGATCCCAGCTCGCCTGCTTCGGGTACGCTGTGCCCGAAGCAGGCGCCGGTTGACGAACCCGGCTCCCCGGACGGCAAGAAGGATTGTGCCGACGGGATCATACCGGAATTTGGGGGTCTGGCCCCGGGCTCTCAGCCGACCTCCGGTCTGGAGCCTCGGCAGCTCTTATCCGACACCGACCGCTGGCGCTCCTGGACGCTCAATTCAGTACGAAGGAACACCGGGGAAGCTGCAGGCGCCGCGGCTGTAGACGCCTTTGACATGGCCGACCCTATTCATGCTGATCACGAGATGACCATCGCAGTTATGAAAGCTGACCGTGGCGTTGTAACCTCTGATGATGTCACTCCCCTCGCCAGCGCGCCGGCGCGGCAGGATAGAGATTTTATCGACGTCCGCCTCACTGATGCCCTTCGTGCTCAGGTGGCGCTCGACGTCCGGGCGCAGGTTTTCGAAACGGGCCGCTGCCGGCAGGGTGACACCGGCGATGAGAGCTGCGGAAAGAACAGCTTTAGGGATGATGTTACGCATAAGAATGCTCCGCTCTGGTTGTCCATTGCAGAGCAGCTAAGAAGCCTTCTCCCATTCTGCGCGTCACGCTTTTGTGAGATGTCCGCTCGCGTCATGCCCATGAGCGTAAAAAATCCAGGCCTCCTCTGGCTTGGCGTCAGGTAAATAATTTTTGTTTTAAATAACAAAAGGTTAGTGGATATTTAAACGAATCGAGTTCCGTCAATAAACTGTGACAACTTGTGATGAAGCCGGAGCTTTCGTGAGCAAGGAAACGCCTCCACCTGTAGAGGTCGGCTGCGCGCGAAGTTCTCAGAAAATAGCCGGGCCGGATCCGAGTTTATGCGCAATCTGGGACCGGCGTTCTTTCGCGTTCCTCTCCTGCTGGCGGTCGCTTTGAACAGAGCACGTCCAAAGGTAAGGCGGCCCCACTTGCCCAGCTACCCTTGAGCACGTGCCTTGTCTGGCCTTCGCCCGTGACGGGCGCCCTGAGCGGACGCCGCCCGAGGCGGAAAAACCACGATTGTCTCCGACGGGTCCGTTCCCACTTACCCGCGGGCCGCAGACGCCGGGGATGCACCGGCACGGCTTTGGTACTGTTCCTCGAAGCCCCTGTAGCACTTGAAGAAGGCCGCCAGCGACGTGCCGAAAACCTCGCAGGCTTCGTAGAGACTGATGGCCTCCAGGTGCTGCGCACCGCTCTCAACCCGCCGGATCCGCTCGGGCGTGACCCCAAGGTGCTTCGCGAGCCGCTCCTGGCTCATGCCGTTGTGGATCCGGTACTGAATGAGGCGGCGCGCCACGAATTGATTCAGGATTTTATTCTTTTGAGTGCTGTCCATGCTTCGCGCTCTCCTGGCAAGAGCTCCCTTGGTCAAAGTTCGTCAATAAGAGCCGCGCGGCCCGGTTCCGGTTATCGGCGGGCGCCGGCGCTCAAGGCTTCGCGCCGGGCGGTCGCGTTGATGATTTCCTGCTGCAGCGTGGTGCGAAGCACCGGCTTGATCAGATAGCCGTCCGCGCCAGCCGAAAGTGCGGCTTTTCGGGCCTCGTCACAGTCGTCGGTGGTCACGACCAGGATCGGCGTCTGCGCATTGGGCCCCTCACCCTTCCGGACAGCATCAATCAACTCGATCCCGCTCAGGGTCGAAAAGTTAAGATCCGTCAGGACCACGTCAAATTGCCGCTCCTGCAGCAACTGAACCGCATGCTGAGGGCTGTCCGGGCAGGACGCATCCCCGCCAAGACTCTTCAACAGCATCGGCAACACCCCGTGATCCAGGGTTTCTTCCTGGATCACGAGATTCTGCTGCAGGGAACGCGATCGTCCGAGCATCTTTATCTCCGTACGGCGGCAAGCCGCCTCTTCTGCAGATCAGCTCAACAGCGAATCGCCATAGGCGATCCCTTGAGCTCGCAAATCCGCTTGCTCTGTTTGGGTTGGATCGGACTCACATGTTTTGGCGGAACCCTGGTGTGGTGGACCTAAAGCGGCAGCCGCTGGGTCGAGAAGACGTCGATGATCGGGTCTCGACCGAAACATGATCCGATCTGATCAAGGGTCGTTACCAGTGAACGGCCCTCAAAGTGAAGAACAACGGGCGTTGTAACGCCGTGCGCCACGGCCGCAGGCCGGTAGCCCCACGGCAGCGAATGATAGTTGACAAGCGCCCGCAGCCCTCTAGCATTCTGCAGTGCCTGCGGAGAATTTCGACGTGAGCTATGAGCAGAAACCCAAGGTTTTCAGCCCTGAAGAGACCCAGGCCGCACTCGGCAGGATTCGCGACAGCGGTGTGCTCGGCAGCAAGTCCCGCATTCAAAAGTTGCTCGGCTATCTCGTCCAGATGGAAATCGACGGCCAGGGCGAAAAATTAAAAGCCTACACCATCGCAACCGAGGCCCTGGGGCGGGGAAGCGACTTCGATCCGGGCACGGACAGCATTGTCCGCGTGGAGGTCAACCGCCTGCGGCAGGCCCTGGAACACTACTATAATACCCAGGGCGCGCAGGAGTCGCTCAGGATCAATATCCCAAAAGGCAGTTACCGGCCGCGGCTTCATGCCTTCGGCATCCGACCGCCGGGGTCAGCGGCAAAGCCGGGGCCAGCGGCAGCGCCAGAACCAGTAGCGTCGACGGCGTTGGATGAAGCCTCGGGTGACGCGCCGGGGCACGCAGCCCAGCCGAGGACCGGCTTCCGGTCTTCGCATTGGTTCGCGGCGCTGACCGCCTTTGCAACGCTCGCAGCGGTTATCCTGGTGACGCTGCTCCTAAAGCCGGGCCTGGATCCGGGCGCGCCGACAGGCCCAATCGTGCTTGACCGCACCCACCAGCTTGACCGCAACGCCATCACGGTCGCCGTCCTGCCCTTCAGGAGCCTGTCGGACAGCGCGCGCGCGACGCAGCTTTCCGGCGGCATGGCCAAGGAATTGCGCAGTTCTCTCTCCAGGAACCAGGCCCTCTCGCTTATCACGAACATTCCCTTCAACGAAGGCACGAGCACGGAGGATTTGCGTGCGCTCGGCCGCGGCGGACAGGTCGCTTACTTCGTGACCGGAAGCGTGCAGGAGCTTTCCGGCAGCCTGCGTGTCGCCGTGGAGCTTTTGGACGGCACGAGCGGAGAAGTCATCTGGGCCCGGACCTACCCTGAGGATTCCCAGAAAGTCGAAGCTTTCCGGGACAGCTTTGTCATGGCGGTTTCAAGCGATCTGCGGCCACAGCTCTACAGCGCCTCAAAGCGCGCAATTTCGGCGAAAGACCTGGACGACCTCTCGGCATGGGAACTTTATCTTATGGCGACCTGGGCGCCGGGCGAGGCGCTCAGCACGCTGGAATGGGAGAAGGAACGGATTGAGCTGGCCCGGCGCGCGGTCACGCTCCGGCCCCGCTTTGGCCAGGCCCGTGCGGTTCTTGCCGACAAGCTCGCCTATCTGGCGGCCGTGGACCCGCCGTCAAATTCCGATGCGGCATTGAAGGAGGCACGGCTGCACGCCCAGACGGCTCATGAATTGGCGCCCAGCGATGCGGACGTCCTCTTCAACCTGGCGATCCACTACTGGCATACCGGCAAGATCGGACAGGCGACGCGGAGCATGGCCCGGGTCCTCGAGCTCGATCCCAATCACGTATTGGCGCGCATCCTGGTCAAGACCTTTCCCTACACCTGCAGTGCACCCCCCGACGAGGTTCTGCAGGCAGCGATCGCCTACGACGCCGCGCTCGCGTCGGACAATCCGGTGCGCTGGGTGACACTGACCTGGGTGAGCATGCTGCATCTGAACAGAAGCGAGCTGGATCTTGCGCTGGCCGCCGAGCAGCGGACTCATCAGATTTTCCAGACGCCGGATACCGTCCTGAGGATGGCCGCCCTGCTGAACGGATTGGACCGGGCCGCGGACGCGCGGGATCTGATCGCGGCCCAGCGCCGGAACTGGCCCAACATAGATCCCGGACACTTCGCCGAAGTCACCATGCCACGACGCTGCCATGAAGCGGCCGATGCCGAGCGGACCCTGCAGCTCTACCGGGATCTGGCGCGGGACGCGGGCTCGGGTTAAGCGCCGTGTAAAAAACGCCCTTCTCCACTGCTTAGTCGTGCAAAAAGCTGCGGTCAGGCGACCGGGCGGCGGCGGTCAGCTGGACGAAGAGCCCTGGGGACGGGTGGGCTAAAAAGCAGCATAGCTGTTGTGCTGATGCCACCGCAAAAAGATGGTTTAGGGCCGGTGGAGAATTGTCAGCGCGGCGATCCCATTGTAGCGTCATCTCGAACGTTCAACACAAACGCCATCAAGGCCGGGACGGATGACACGCACGCTATTTCGCATAAAGAAGCGGCGGTTTTGCGACTCGCCCCGGGGGCGCCATCTAAAGCAACAACCTTGAAAGGTTTCCAGCCCCAGGATCGGCCAATCGGGCGACCAAATCCCAAGCGGAAGAAGCTATCACGGAGCCGCCCTCAAGGCCTGATAGCGCAGGCCTCCGCTGGCCAAAGCCCGCCCCCAGAACCCAGAACCCAGAACTCCGAACCCTGAAAGCAGGCCGCAGACGCCCGACCGCCCAGAGCCGCAAGACTTACAGACGCACCGTCGGAGAACCTCATGGAGACTTCCGTGACCAAGGCCACACAACTCCGCAGCAAAAGGCTGATCCTGGATCCGCTTACACTTGCCGACCTTGACGATATCTTCAGGATTGCCAGAGTGGAAAAGAGCATCGAGGATTTTCAGTATGCGGCTTCCACCCCCGAGGACGTCCGGGCCTGGCTGGAACCGAGCCTCGAGAACCCGTTGAACCTGGTTTGGACGATCAGAGAACAGGGAGCGGCGATCGGGCTCTTCGATCTCTGCTTCGAGGCGGAATACTCGGACATCGAGAACGGTGTTTGCCGTGTCGGCTATTTCCTGGATCACCAGGTACAGGGCCGGGGCTATGCGACCGAAGCCCTGATAACCGTCGCGGACTGGGTGTTCAGTTCAAGTGGCGCGACGAGGATCGAAGCCGGGGTCACCTTGCCCAATAAAGCATCCTGGCGCAGTCTCGAGAAAGCCGGTTTCTTGCGGGACAAAATCATCGCCGGCAACTGGATCTGGCATGGTGAAGTCCATGACAGCGCGTACTATTATCTGACCGATGAGCTCTTCAGGCGCGCCCAGTCGTGTAAGGCTTGAGCTGTGCACGCCACGACATTGCTTGCGGTGGTTACATGCGGCGCCGCGAGCTTCATTTACATCGCGATTGGCATCGAATTCGCGGTCGGGCCGCCGGCCTCCCAAGTCTTGAGTTGGTGGTGGAGAAATGGAGACCGCCAGGTTTCGGTGTCTTTGCTTTCCCTCGGCTTCGTCGCCTTCCCGCTTCTCTTCGCGCGCTGGGGACGGAACTGGCTCCGGATTATCAGAGCGCGCGCAGTCAGCTATGTCTGGCTCGGTCCCACACTACAACCAAATAGAGATTACTTCTTCGCGCTTGATGATCCGCGCAGAGAGCGGGTCGTGCTTGGATCGATAATGGCGGATTGCAGTAATGCTTCCGGGACCCGGATAAACTTGCTCTTCGCCGCAAAAAGCCTGTTTGGCCTCGGCCCCAATCCTGAGCACGCAATTGAGACGGCGTCCCTGCGGCCCCGCGCGCAGGCTCTACTGCTCCTCGCCCAATACCTTGCCCTGGGCTTCGGACTGGCCGCTGCGGGTGACGTTGCCTATCAGTACATTGAAGCGCGCGGGCCCGTCTTAACCGCCAGCCTGCTGCCGATTTCGGCCCTTCTGGCCCTGCTGCCGCTCGTCTGCCTCCACCTCTTCGGGATGATCAACGGATACCTCACCTTTCGCAGAAAGATGACGACACGACAGGCGGCCGATCACGCAGGCGTTCCAGCTCACGACCTTAAACCCGGGGACAAAATATCGGTCCGGCTTATGGAGCAAACCCGGGAACGTACCTTGAGTGAAGACAATTTCCATACAGGTCTCTATCGCGTGGAATGGACGACCGAGGCGGCGCTGACCATCAGCGCGATTGTGGCGATCCGAACGACACCTGAACACCGGGCGACAATCGAAGAACTGGACCGCATGACAGAGGCGCATAACGAGATTCAGTGCCTGGTCGCGGAAGACTTCAAGCTCCGACCTTTGGTATTGTCGGAAAGCGAGGGAGTCGACTGGCTTTAGCCGCCTAATGCATTGCGCCCTCCAACAAACCAAGGGCCAATCTCTGAAGGATTTAAGATATAGTGCAGCACCCACCCAGTCTGCAGTCAGAAGACCTGAAAAAGATGAGGCAGCCGGTCGCCAATGAAACGACCGGCTGCCCTGAACGAAAGAAGCCTACTGCTTTTTCAGCGTCTTCATCCCCTTAAAGGCAGGGAGCCGGAAGTTCGAAGCTTTACAGAGCTTCTTGTTCCTGGTCCCGACGGGGCAGACCTCCAGGCGCCAGTCCTGTCCGCCCTTGAGTGCAGCCAAATTGAACTTGGCGGTCATGCCGGTCATTTTCCGAGGCAAGCCTTTCGCTTTGACCGCTTTATACCCACCGCCCGCTTTGCGGTAGAAGGTCAGCTTATATTTGCCGGAGGGTTTGCCGCCCGACAGACGAACCTCGCCTTTGCTGACGACACCTTTCGGAGCGAGCACTTGAAAACCCTGGGCCTGCTGCAAGGCCTTGGCGCCGCCCATCGCCTGTTGCGGCTGAAGAGACTTTGGCACCTGCCCGGCAGATTCGTTCCCGCCACTGCTCGGTGAAAGACCGACCACACCGATCTTCGAACACTGAAAGAACTCGCTTTTCCTGTCATGTGCAAGCTTGAGGTTTCCGGAGCCCTTCACCGTGACCTGGAGCAGCAACTGCTGCACAAGGCCATTGGGGGTTTGCGTCACGCCTTTCCAGGAGAGATCACGTTCAACCGGCATCAAGGTTCTGTTTTGTCCTCTCTTCAAACTCAAAGGAATGCTGGCGACATTCAGCGCTTCTTCCCGCAGAACCGCTTTAACCACCACGTCAGAATTAGCCTTCACCGAGCCCCCGATCTTATACTTTACCGGACAGAGGTAGCCGCCACTGACAATGGCTTTCTTGGTAACAGTCGCTGTCACGCTCGCTGATTGAATCAAGGGCTTACATTTATAGGTGCCTGTTTTAGAATCCGAAGCCACGACCTTTTTCAAAGCATTGGTCACGTTCATCTTGAATTCCAGAGTCTGCGCGTTCTCATTTTGAGCTATAAGCCCCGGTTTCCAGTCAAGTTCATGAAAGGTCTGAATGTACTGTTTGTCGCCCTTTTCAAGCTCATGGAACTTGACTTCCGCAAGTGAATTGTCGACGAGCAAGGCTGCGGCACCCTTGGCCGGACCGCGGCCTTCCACGACCCCGCGATAGCGGACCCTGGACGGGCAGACGTAGCGGTTGCCGACCACAATCTCGTCCATTGCCGTGATTGCCAGAATCTTCGCCGTGGGCGGAAGCTCCGTGATGAGATCCTCCGCTACAGTCGCACCGTTGCAATTTCCTTCATACTGCGCCCAGTCGGAGACAAAGTCAGTACCGACCCCTTCCATGCGGATCTTGCCGCTCACCTGGCCGCTATTTTTCGTCAGACCGTAATCATGGCTGAACGCAACCTTTTTGGTGCTATCGGTCTGCACGCTTTTCACGTCGCTCTTCTTCCCGTCTCCATTGACGTAACGGAACTTCACCTGCCTGCCTGCCTGATTCGTCTCGATGTTGCCGAAGAGTTGAAGTTTACATTCACCCGTCATCGAGGTTTGGGTACCGACCTCCAGGTCCGCCGTCTTGACAACAGGGGTCTGGGCTGCGGGCAGCCCAACCGACAGTGGGGTTGTTTTTTTACAGAAGACCTCGATTTCGGGGTTGAGAGTTGCTTCTTTAGGCGGCTTGAGTCCCGTGACTCCCGTCATGTCGTATTGCCAGCCGGCGGCAACGTTGATCCAGAGATTGTATTCGGAATCGAAGATTTCCGCGTTGCTCTTTCCGGCAATCCGGAGGTCTTTTGCGTGCGCGTTGCAGGCATCTATTGCCACTTTCGCGTAGTCGGCCTGCTTGATCGAAAAGGTTTCCAAGCGATCCACCTTTTTCGGACGATCGCCAATGGCGTAGCTCTTCGACTTTGCGATGGCCTTGAATTTCTGCGCGTTCAGCTCCGGCCAGATGCTCCAGGACTTCACCCGCCCGGAGGTACCCGCATCGAGCTTGACCTGGACGTCGACCACGATATCGGCATAGCTGCCCGTCAGATCGGTGTAGTCTTTTCCATTCTGCGTAACTTCGAGACTCGGCCCCGTGACATTCTTCACCTCAATCTCCACGGTGTCCGCAGAGACCGAGGCCGGAATTCCGACGCCGGTCGCGATTAAGGTTGCGGATAAGAACCGGCGAAGGCGCAAAGCTTTCCGCCGGCGAAATCTATTGCCTGCTGTTCTGCGAACGTGAGGGTCAGCGTTCAATCTGACTGACATGACTTGCTCCTGAAATTGAGAAATCGGATGACCCGCCAACAAAGCCGGGCTGCATATCTCTGTCGGCCCGCTTTCACCCCCTGTTCAATTTCCTGGCGGTTCCACACACCGCACGAGGGTCAATTCAGGTCAGGTGCACCGCCCCGCTGCACCTGATATTTCACCTCATAAATTCCCGAAATCCTGTCGTTTTCGATGCAAATCTGCGGTCCCAAACTGCCTGGGATGCAGATTTACCCTGCCCTTGTGCAGCCCTGTGGCTTCATGCGAGCCACGTTCGCCTGTAACACATTGCGTATTGATGAGGCTCCGCTGTCCAATGTGGATGCCCACAACGGGACATCTCACCTGCGGCGCTCCTCGACAGATTGCTGATGCGCTCTGGACAGGCATCCTTCAAGTAGGAGCGCGCGACATTGAAACAGGAGTGTTTAAGCCTGCTGCTTGCACGGATCGCAGAGGGCGACGAGCAAGCCTTCGCGTCCTTCTACAGGGCGTTGGAGCCAAGGGTTCACAGTTTCATTGCGTCCAAGTCTGCCGATCCCTTCGAGGCCGCTGACATTCTCAACGAGACCTTCTGCGAAGTGTGGAGGTCGGCACATAAATTTGAAGGACGTTCGAAGCCGGGCACATGGGTTTTTAGCATCGCCTATCACAAAACCATGGATCATTTTCGCAAAAGGAAACCGGACGCAATGGAAAGTATCGACGAAGTGGAAATCGTCGATGAAACTGCCGATCAGGCGGCTGTCCTCGCTGCGTTGGAAGAAGGCGATCATTTGCACGCCTGCCTTTCAAAGCTTAAGCCGGCATTTCGCGCGGTCATCGAGTTGGCTTTTTTCGAGGACATGCCTTGCAAAGAGATTGCCGAGATCGTGTCCTGCCCTGAAGGCACCGTAAGGTCCAGAATTTACCACGCCAAGGAAGCTCTGCGTCATTGCCTCGCAAAGCGGATGGGCGACAGCTGACCGCTTTTACAGCGGTCTCCGCTCCCGGCCGCGTAACACTCAAGCTGGAGCGGTGGAGAATTCGGGATGAAGCGAAGACAGATTGGATCGATCATATCGACCTTTGCTAAGGCGCCTCGAAAAACTCAAGCGCACAAGCAACAGATCGCATGGGCTGGCGACAGACCTGCTTAGTGTTCTCGTTGGCAGAGCGCTTTTTCAGGCAAGGGATGAAATACGCCGTTAAAAACGTCCCGCAGCCAACGGAGGCTCGACTGGATTCGATGGGTCTGCACAGTGTCGTAGTGAGCGTGTAGATGGAGTGAGCGAATGAACTCAGGTTCGCCGGAACTGGTGCGGATCAGGCTCGGGTCTTCTTCCGCCAGGCACATGGGCAAGAGTCCCTTGCCCACACCCTGGCGGATCGCAAGGAGCATGATGCCGGCATCCGTCGCCGTGATCCTTGACGCTGCAGATGTTCCGCGCAATCGATCGTTTGCTTCGGCGATCAGCGGGTGCGCTTTCTCTTCGTCATGGAAAGACACCCAACCCAAGCGGTCGCATCCAGCATCCCTCGATCTGTATACAGCATAAGGAATCTCACCAAGTTTTATCGCGAACTCACCGTCCCGGGGCTCTACTTCGAACCAGAGAGACAGGGTCGCCCCGCTTCGAATCGCTCCAGGTGGTGCGTCATTCACAAATCGCAAGTCGAGTTGCGGATGGGCCGACAGGAACGAAGGTACCGCCACGTGCATCAAACGCTGCAACAGCCAGGCATGCCCGACGAGGCGGACGACGCCAACCGGTCCCTCGTCAGACCCAACGACTTCGTCGATCATCAGATCGATGTTGTTTTGTATCTCGAGTGCACGGCTTATCGCCAATTCACCGGCGTCAGTCGGCGCGAATCCGGTCTTGGTTCGAATGAAGAGGATCGAACCCAGGTCTGCCTCTAGAGCCGTTAACCTGCGGCCGGCGGTCGATCTGTCAATGCTGAGCATATCGGCCGCCTGGGTCAGAGACCCTGTACGGCTTATCGCGAGCGCGACTTTCAAATTGTCCCAATCCATCTCGTCAACCATCCCCATCTTGAGTCGAGATCCTGGTCCCAAAGTCTCCTCCACTTCTATCGGGTCCGTACAGGAAACAGACGTTCAGCCTCTGCCGCGCGGTCTTGAGCAGTAGAGTGCACTCCCCAAAAGAAACTCAGCGTCACAGCTTCCGTCCAATCGGCACGGAGTGCGGCCATCCCGTCGTTCCCGTAACGACAAAGTCTTGACTAACCCTATTGCGTGATTTAGGCGAATTAAGATTGCTTTACCAGATTAAGAATTGCTAATCGATGTTCGACTACCCTCTCCTGGCCGCCCTTGCCGCAGTGATCCGAACCGGAAGCTTCGAGCAGGCTGCGCGAGAGTTGAACGTTACCTCCTCGGCCGTATCACAGCGCGTGAAACTGCTGGAAGACCGGCTCGGAACGCTCCTGGTCGTCCGGGCCAATCCCTGCAAGGCAACGCCGGCGGGACTTCGTTTGTTCCGCCATTCGGAAGATGTCGGACTTCTGGAACACACCACCCGGAAAGATCTTGAGAATATCCTGCCGATCGAGAAACCGGCGAGCGTGCGGATTGCCGTGAACGCCGACAGCCTGGCCACCTGGTTCATCGATGCTGCCGCCGCAAGCGAGGGTATGCTTTTCGATCTCGTGCTCGACGACCAGGATAGGAGTGTCGACTGGCTGCGCCGCGGTGAAGTCGTTGCCGCGGTCTGTTCTCATTCCGGTCAGATTCAAGGCTGCGACAGCCGGGCGCTCGGCGCTTTGCGGTATGTAGCATCCGCCAGTCCCGATTTCGTTGCGAAGTGGTTCTCCGACGGTGTTTCGCCGGATTCGCTTCAGCGCGCTCCGGCCGTATCCTTCAACAACCACGACATGCTGCAATCCGATTGGATTCAACGTAACTTCGGCGTCAAGCTCAGCATTCCCTCGCACCGGATGCCCGCGACACATGCCTTCGCAGATGCAACGCTGGCCGGGCTCGGGTGGGGCATGAACCTCGAAATTCTAACCAGAACGCACTTCAAGAGCGGCGATCTCGTGCCCCTGATACCCGACTGTCCACTCGATGTGAATCTCTTCTGGCAATTCAGCAGGATGGTGGCCGAGCCACTGGAAGATATCACCCAGGCTGTGCGGCGGGCAGCGCAGCAATATCTGATCGCCTAGACGTCTTCGTATGCCAGGCAAGCCCCATAGCTAAGGTTCAAGACAAGAGGTCCGGCTCATCCCCAACGATCGCACCCTCAGCGGCACCAGAGCCCGTACCTCACGATTCCCAGGGCAGGTCCCTGCAGGCCGCGGTCAGGTGATCGATCAGCAGGCGCAGCCGCGTCGATAGAAAGCGGTTTGGCGGGAAGACGGCGTGGATGTCGCGTTCGGGCCAGGTGACATAGCCCGGCAGGAGCGACCGCAGGCTGCCGTCTTTCAGATGCTCCGCGACATAAAAGACCGGCAGCGCAACAATGCCGATACCCTCGAGCGCGGCATCGCAGAGCACGTCGCCGGAATCGCATTTAAAGCTGCCCTTCAGATCGACCTGGCCGGGCCTGCTGCCGCTTCCTCTGTAACGCCACTCGTGCCTGGCGTTGTTACGGGTGTAGAGCATTACGTTGTGGCGGGTCAGGTCCTGCGGGGCGGCCGGTGTGCCATGCGCCTTGAGATACGCCGGGCTGGCGCAGATGACGAAGGGACAGGCGGCCAGACGCCGCGCGGTCAGGCTGCTGTCCTCGAGGGATCCGATCCGCACCACCAGATCGAAACCCTCTGCGGCGATATCGACGAAACGGTCATCCAGGCTGACATCCAGCTCGACCTCCGGATAGCGCTGCGCGAAGGCAGCGATCGCCCGCCCGAGATACTTGATCCCCAGGCTGAGCGGCAGGCTGACCTTCAGCGGCCCACGAGGGCGGGACTTCAGCTCGTAAACCTGTTCCTGGGCCTCGCGCAGGTCGTCCAGGGCCCGTGCGGCGCGCGCGAAGAAGACCGCCCCCTCTTCCGTAACGGAAACCTTCCGCGTCGTGCGGTTGAGAAGCTTGACCTGCAGATCGAGTTCCAGGTTCTGAACCTGCTTGGAGACGGCCGAGCTGGTGATGCCGAGATCACGGGCGGCCCCGATAAAACTCTCATTCCTGACCACGGCAATGAAGATGCCGATCCGCGATAGCTGGTCCAATTTAATTATCAATCAAATGGAAATAATATCTTTCTGAAATTCAATATTATCAATTTCATCCCAAAACACAATCTTCCAGTCATGCAGACACCAAGCCCCCAGAGAAACGGAGAGAACTCATGACACAGGAAATGAATGCCAGGCACAGCGCTTTCATCATGCGACTGGCGCTGGGAGGGATTTTACTCGCCCACGGACTGCTCAAGCTTTTGGTCTTCACCATCCCCGGAACGGTTGGCTTTTTTGAGAGCCTCGGCCTGCCGGCGGTCGTCGCCTACCTGACCATCTTCGGTGAAATTGCCGGCGGTACCGCGATCATACTCGGTCTCTACACGCGGCTCGCCGCGGTCCTTTCACTGCCCATCCTCCTGGGCGCGTTCTGGACGCATGCCGGCAACGGCTGGGTCTTCAGCAACGAGGGTGGCGGATGGGAATTCCCCCTGCTTCTGGTCGTGATGGCAATCGCCGTCGCCCTGAACGGCAACGGGGCCTATGCAGTCCGCAAGCTGCCGGTGGTGGACAGCCTTATCCCCCAGACCCTGAGAGGATGAAGGCAACGGCCATTGCACAAATCCCTCACTGCCATTGCAATGCGCTGGGCCCCGATTTGCAGAGCATCCTCTAGAACTATCGCAAAGATAGAGATGCCGCGGAGATCGGGGTCCAGCCTTTTACCGCCCGCAAAAAGAGCGGACCAATCGCGCGGCCCCTTGATTCTGCCTGACGAACAGCAAGATGATGTAGCTACAGCCTCATCGAAAGATCAGCAATAACAGGGAGCCGAATCATGCGTCTTACGGCAAAGGACTTTGATCAGGAACTTCTGGACCTCTACGATTTCTATGCGCATGGCAGAATTACCAAGCGCGAATTTCTGGAGGGCGCCGGCAAGTTCGCAGTGGGTGGTGTGACGGCGCTGGGCCTTCTTAACCTCCTGTCACCGAAATATGCGCTGGCGCAGCAGGTGGCCGAGGACGACCCGGCGATCAAGGCGGAATACATCGAGTACGACTCACCGAACGGCCACGGCACGGTCAAGGGCTACCTGGTCAAGCCGGCGGAGGTCTCCGGACCGCCGCCCGCCGTCCTGGTGGTTCACGAGAACCGGGGCCTCAACCCCTATATCGAAGACGTGGCGCGGCGCACAGCGAAGGCCGGTTTCCTGGCGCTGGCGCCTGACGGCCTGACCTCGGTCGGCGGATACCCCGGAAACGACGATGATGGCCGGGCACTGCAAAAGACGGTGGACGGCACGAAGCTGATGAACGATTTCTTCGCCGGTTTCGAACACCTGATGGCGCGTGACGACAGCAGTAACAAGGTAGGCGCTGTCGGATTTTGCTATGGCGGCGGGGTGTGCAATGCCCTTGCCGTCGCCTATCCCGAACTCTCGGCCTCGGTGCCCTTCTATGGCCGGCACGCGAAAGCCGAGGACGTGCCGCGCATTCAGGCTCCCCTCCTGCTGCATTTCGGTGAGCTCGACAAGCGCATCAACGAGGGTTGGCCCGCCTATGAAGCGGCACTGAAAGCAAACAACAAGGACTACAGGGCCTATATCTACCCGGACGCCAACCACGGGTTCCACAACGACACCACGCCGCGCTACGACCAGGAAGCGGCGGAACTCGCCTGGACCCGGACCACCGACTTCTTCAAGGAGCACCTGGCGTAGGATGCGGACCTGCCGCAGGCCCCTGTGACAAGGCATCCGAGATCACCTCTGCTTTGGCCCACGGGCCCGGTCATGCGAAGCATCGCATAGAGGTTGCTGCAGCCCCCGGCAGCAAACTTCAGTAGAAAGGCGGCGGTTCTTCGGAGCCGCCGTTTTCGTTCGGGCTCTAGTGTGATGTTTCTGAAGTTCGCCGCATAATATGCGGCGAATTTAAGAGACTGAATCACACTAGATTCAATGAGTTAGTATCCCATTGAATCTGAAATTCAATGAAGTGAATTTCAGATTCGGGATACTAGGAGAAAAACTCTTTGATCTGGGCTTAGCGCGGGAACGGCCGTAGTCTGGGAGGCGTTGAAGACCATCGGCAAGCCCTAGGGAGAATTGACTTGAAAGTGTTCTTCGACCTTGACGGAGTCCTGATCGACGGCTGGCACGCAAAGCCGGAACGCCGAAGACCCTGGGACGTAAACATCGAGCAAGACATCGGGATCAGCAGGGAGGCATTGCAACATACTCTCTTTACGCCTACGGGTCTTGATGGAGAATCACGGATCAGCGCCTGTGCGAGAGGCGCGGTTGATTTAAAGGATGTTTTGGCGGACATCCTTCCAGGCCTCGGCTATTCAGGACCCGCCGACTCGTTCCTGGACTATTGGTTTCGCAAGGACTCTCACCTCAACCCGGAGGTTCTGGATTGCGTCAGGAGCCTTAGACGCTCGGGCAAGGTCGAGCTCTATCTTGCGACAAATCAGGAGCATCACCGCATGGCATATCTATGGGATCACCTGAAGTTAAAAGAACTGTTCCACGATGTATTTTACAGCGCCCGCCTCGGCATTCTGAAAAACGAAGTGGCGTTTTTTACGACGATCAATGCGCAACTCGGTGTTGCGGCTTCCGAGCAACCGCTCTTTTTCGACGACACCGAGAAGGTGGTCATGACAGCGCGTGCCGCCGGGTGGGACGCTCACCTCTTTGACACGGCTGAGACGCTCTCAAAAAACAGGCGGTTGCAGGAGATCTTAGAGAGGTAAGGCGAAAAGACGGCTTTGCTCATCCACCAAAAGCTGGTCCCTACAAAGGGAATGTGCTTTATCGCTGTTGAAGAGCGATGAATTTTCTTCCCAACCCGCGTAGCGCCTGATGACCTCGACCACGCCCCTTAATTCGCCCTTGCAGGCGCCCCGGCCCTCCCCCCTGAACGCCATTCCCTTCGTCTGTCCGCTGGACGGTCAGCCGCTCGTGCCGGGGGCTGGCGCCCTGGTTTGCGCGAGCGGTCACAGCTTTGACATCTCGGCGCGCGGCTATATCAACCTGCTGCCCGTACAGTTCAAAAGGTCCCGCGATCCGGGGGACAGCAAGTCCATGGTGGCGGCGCGGCGGCGGGTGTTGGGCGCGGGCCTGTTCGATCCCCTGGCCGACGCGGTCTGCGGGATTGCCTACGAAGAATTTGCGGCGCGCGGGGAAGAAGAAACGCTGCTGGTGGATGCAGGCTGCGGAGAGGGTTTCTATACGGCGCGCCTTGCTGCGGACTTGCGCAATCGGATGGGGGACGCCACGCCGAAAGTTCTCGGCGCCGACATTTCCAAGTGGGCCGTGATGGCCGCCGCCAAGCGAAGTAAGCACGTAGCCTGGGTGGTGGCGAGCAACAAACGCCTGCCGCTGATTCCGGGGACAGTGACAGCAATTACCAGCCTCTTCGGATTTGAGACCTGGCCCGACTGGGCAGCGCTTCAGAACAGCGGGCAGTTCGTCCTGGTGGTGGATGCCGGACCGCGGCACCTGATCGAACTGCGCGAGATCATCTATCCAACGCTGCAGGTCCACGCGCCGCCCCGCCATGAAGCCGCCACGGCAAACGGCTATGAGCTCATGAGTGAAACTGCCAGCCGGTTTGAGGCAAGGGTCCCCAACGCGGAACTGCTGATGGATCTTTTGGAGATGACGCCGCACGGGCGCAAGTCAACGGCTGAAGCGCAAGAGAGGCTACGGGCGATGACCAGTCTGTCCCTGTCTGTTGATGCGGTGATCCGCAAATACCGCCGCAGGTGATGCGCCGCAGAAATAGGCGTTTCGGCCGGATAATCGGATCACGATCTGGCGAAATCCTTGTTCCAAATTCCGCCAGATCGCGTCTATCCGTCTTGAAGGCTTTAGGCCGTCGTGAAGGCTTTAGGCGGCCTTCTTCAGAGCCTTCTTCGCTTTTTTCAGCTTGGTCGACTGTTTGGCGACCTTGGCTTTACGGCTTTTGACTTCTTTCTTCAGGTCTTTGATCTTGGATTTCTTGGACAAGGGTCATACTCCTATCAGGGGTTTCGAGGTATCGGAAGCAGTTAGTCCGGGCGCTCGTGCTTGCGCAGAAACTCGCGGATGAAATTGCGGACTTCCCGAGCCGCGCTGGAATCGAGCTCATCGCAGAGGTCAACAAACCGGTCTCTCTCCGCGCTGTTGATGCGAATGACCAGTTGACTGTCCTTCTTGGATTTCTTCTTCGTATTCTCCTTGGCACCCATCGTGGACCTCACTTCCTGACTTCATATGGTGTATAGCCAACGACTATGCAATGGCTATACATTTTTATGCGCACCGCTGCTGATGAAACCCGAACCCGAGGCTGTTCCGGCGCTGCTCATGAGCAACGCGGCAGATGACTGCGAAGAGGTCACGGGAAAGCACGGTGCTGCGGGCCGGCGGTAAATCCAGCTGGTCATATCAATTGCGCGCGCATTCTACTGAGAATTGCGCTATGAGAACTATGACGTCAAAATACTGTAACGAATCGTTAAAAAACCACTGCCGCCCGGGCGCCGGCCCCAAGCCCGGAAACCGCATGGGCAAAGCGCAGTGACCTGGCCACGTCGAGGAGTGCTTGTATGCTGTTTCCGAAGTTGATGCAGAAGGTGATTCTGGAGGGCAATCTGCGCCTGATCGATTCGCGGGGCCGCACCTACGACTGCGGTGACGGCAGCGGGGACCGCGTGACCCTGCGTCTGCAGAACCGGCTTCTTGAATACAGGCTGGTCCTGAATCCGCCGCTCTATCTCGCCGAGGCCTATATGGACGGCACCATCTCCATCGAGGAAGGCAGCCTGCGGATCTTTCTGGAGATGCTGGCGCGCAACTATCATGTGCTGGAGAAGAACAAGCTGGTCATGTTCGGCTTCAAGCTGGCCCGCCACACGCGCCGCCTGAAGCAATACAACCCGGTGGGCAAGGCCCAGAAAAACGTCGCCCACCACTACGATCTCTCCGGCGAGCTCTACGATCTTTTCCTGGATACGGACCGGCAGTATTCCTGCGCCTACTTCCGCAACGGCGACGAGACCCTGGAGCAGGCCCAGACCGACAAAAAGCTGCATCTTGCCGCCAAGCTGTACCTGAACCGGCCAGGACTGAAGCTGCTGGACATCGGCTCAGGCTGGGGCGGGCTCGGCCTCTACATGGCGCAAGAAGGCGGTTGCGATGTCACGGGCGTGACCCTCAGCCGCGAGCAGCACAAGGTCAGCAGCGAACGGGTAAAAAAGGCCGGTCTGGAGAAGCAGGTGCAGTTTCACCTGCGCGATTACCGCGAAGACGACAACCGCTACGATCGCATTGTCTCTGTGGGCATGTTCGAGCATGTCGGCAAGCAGAACTACCGCGAGTTCTTCGAGAAGGTCAGCGGGATGCTGAAAGACGACGGCGTCTTCGTGCTGCACTCGGTCGGCCGTATCAACGACCCGGGCCCCACGAATCCCTTCATCCGTAAATACATCTTCCCCGGCGCCGACGTGCCGACCCTGGGCGAGGTCCTGCCGGTGATCGAGGACGTCATGCTGGAGGTCACGGACATCGAAGTGCTGCGCCTGCATTACGCCGAGACCCTGCGCATCTGGGAGGAACGCTTCCAGGCCAACCGGGCCCAGATCGCCGAGCACTACGACGAGCGCTTCTGCCGCATGTGGGAAGCCTATCTGCTGGGCTGCGAAATGGGCTTCCGCCACCAGGGCCTCGTGGTCTTCCAGATCCAGATCACTAAGAGCCCCACGGCCGTGCCGCAAACCCGCGACTACATCTACGAGTGGGAACACGGCATCAAGAAGGATGCCACGCAAGCGGCGGAGTGAGGTCTCGGTTTATACCTGCCCCCCTGTGACCCCACAGCAGGTCTGAACTGGAAACTCATACTCGCTTGAACAAGACGGATACGTTAGTCCTTCACGACCAGTTCGTTCTGGAGACTGTCGGTTTTCTGGCGCAGGTCACCGGTAATGCTCAGGATGTCGTTTGAAGACTGACTGACATCGCCGGCGGTCTCGGACACGGTCGCGATGCCCGAGGTGATGTCGGCGACGCCACGGGTGGCTTCTTCGATGTTGCGCGCGATCTCGGAGGTCGCCGCACCCTGCTCTTCGATTGCGGCGGCGATGGCGGTGGCCACCTGGTTCAGGCTCTCGATGGTCTCTCCGACACCACTGATCGAGGAGACCGACTTTTGCGTCGCGTCCTGAATTTCCGCAATCTGCTCGCTGATTTCGCTCGTCGCCTTCGCGGTTTCGGTGGCCAGCGCCTTGACCTCGGCGGCCACGACCGCGAAGCCCTTGCCCATCTCACCGGCCCGGGCGGCCTCGATGGTGGCGTTCAGGGCCAGCAGGTTGGTCTGTCCGGCAATCTTGCTGATCATCTCGACCACCTCGCCGATCCGCTCGGACGTGCTGGAGAGCTCGCCCATGATCTCGGTGGTGTTCTTGCTCTCGGCCACGGCTTCGCCGGAAATCGTGGAGCACTGCGAGACCTGGCGGTTAATCTCCTGAATGGAAGACGTCAGCTCCTCGGCGGCGGATGCAACGGTTTGAACATTAGTGAGCGCTTCCTCCGCCCCCGCGGCAACGCTGACGGATTTCTCGCGCGTCACATCGGCGGACTTGCCCATGCCGTTGGCTTTGTCCTGAAACTGCGCCACGGCCTCATTCAAGGCGCCGACCATATCGCCAAAGGCACTCATCTTGCCGGCGACCCCGTCGGCGGCCTGGTTGATCGCGCGGGCGGCGGTCAGAAAACTGCCCTGCATGCCGGCTTCAACAATGCGGCGGAAATGCCTGTTCTTCTCGACATAGTGCAGACAAGCCGTCGACTCCCGAACGTATGCATCCATGCGATCGATCATCTCATTGAGTTTCAGACAGAGGTCCCGCTCCTGTCCGGCTTCGGACGGGATGTCCAGGATGCGCGCTTCGAAGTCGCCCTCGCAAATGCGCTGACAAACCGCGATCATCTCTTCGGTCTTACCGCCGCCGCTCTGCGCAACAGCGTTTCCATCTCTCTTGAACGCCAGATTTAACATGTCTTATCCCCCTTACGCTGCCAGCGCCAAGCCGGCGACGAACTCGTCATAACGCTGTTCCTTACCCGCCAGCATATCGAGCATTTTTTGATGAGATGCGGCCAGCCCGTCCTTGCGATTCGCATGGCTCTCTTCGATGCCCGAGAGCTCCCGGTAGAGCGGGATGACAACCGACTGGATCGTCTGCGGGTTGGGCAGGCGGCGCGTTGAGTGGTAGCCGATGATCTGTCCGGCGGCATCATAACTGGGGGTCACATGCGCCAGCACCCAGTAATGGTCACCGTTCTTTCCCATATTCATCACGTAGGCAAAGATCTCGCTGCCGGTTTTGAGCGTATCCCACAGAAGCTTGAAGACGCAGCGCGGCATGTCCGGATGACGGATCATCGAGTGCGGCTGTCCGATCACCTCGGCCTCCGTATAGCCGGCAATATCGAGAAAAATATCGTTGGCGTAAGTCAGTCGGCCTTTCAGATCCGTTTTACTGACGATCAGATCATTCGCGTCGAAAAAGACTTCGCGGCCACTTGGGGCTGTCATGGCATTGTCCCATCTTCGGTCGGGCCATCATCGACCCGGGGCCACGCCGTTGAAACGGAACCCCATGGTCGTGGTGGCGAGAGTTTTTCATGGTTGCAACGCGTGCAACCAAAATAAGAACACATCCCTTGTGTCAATTAACGAATACAGCGATTTTTTTTAAAACTACGTTAAAATCGAAGATAAAATCACACACCCCTATATAGTTGCAAAGCATACACGCATAAAATGGTATTCTATTCAGATCTGAAACGAATTCCATCAGTCAAAAATACCAATTTCTCTAATAAAGAGACGATATAATCTCTAAACATAAGAAAAATAATTAGAATATGGCGAGATCTGAGATCTAAAAGACAGTCATTACTGACAGATAATGCCAGAAATTCACCTGCCGCGGATGAAACAAGAAGACCCGTAAAACCCCCGGTTTCTTATTTCACGGCAGTGTTCTATCCCTGCAGAAAAGCCTGTAAGCTGCTTCAGTGAGCAACCGGCCAGGTTTCATACCCCTTGCAGTATGAAAGAACCGCATGTCATGAGCAGGGCGCCTCGGCAAAAATCCAAAGAAACAGGCGTTGAAAATGCGTCTCTGTTCTTCACAAGCCTGCCGGAAGACATTGCCGCGGCGCTTCAAGCCCGCGCAGTCACCAGGGCCTACGACCGCGGGCAGATGGTGTTTTTGCAGGGCGATCCGGCGGAGAGCGTGTTCATTGTCATCGAAGGCTGGGTCAAGCTGTTCCGCAGCACGCGGCACGGCAGCGAAGCCGTGGTCGGGGTCTTTACCAAGGGTCAAAGCTTCGGCGAGGCTCTGGTCTTTCGTGACGAAGTCTTCCCTTTCGGAGCCGAGGCCGTCACCCCCTGCAGGCTGATGCAGGTGAGCGCTGGGACGATTTCAGATCTCATGACCTCGCGGCCGGAAGTCTGCACCGCGATCATCACCGCCATCTTCAAGCACCTTCACACCCTGGTGGAACAGATCGAGCAGCTGACCACGCAGACCGGACGGCAACGGGTCGCCACGTTTCTGCTGGAACTCTGCGCCGTCTCGTCCGGGCCCTGCACGGTCACGCTGCCCTACGACAAGGTGCTGATTGCCGGGCGGCTGGGCATGAAACCCGAAAGCCTGTCGCGGGCGTTTCACCGGCTTCAGGATGTCGGCGTGCAAATCAATCAGAATCATGCCGCGATCGCAGACGTCGCGCAGCTTCAGTCCTACGTGAGCGAGGACCGAAGCTAGGGCGGCCTGAGCCAGAGTTGCAGCTCATGGATTCGAGTGTTAGCGTCTGCCAGTGCCCCTTCCGCGGAATTGAGAGATAGCTATGCGCTGGATTTTTCTGTCGGCCACTCATCTTGCCGTGCTCGCGATCGGTTTTGCGCTCGGGGTTTATTTTTTACCGGTCCTGACCGCGCCTGAAAGCCTGGACGATGGCATGCTGGCCAGCAAGGCCGAGGGCGCCCTCTTCAAGACGAGCTTCAGCCGTGAGCTCAAGGGCAGCGACTTCCTGCATTGGGGCGAGGGCAGCGTGAGCATTTCCGCGCAGAACGTTGTGCATCAGGGAAACCTCGCGCCCGGCCCCGACTACAAACTCTACCTGGTGAAAGACTTCGTCGAGAACGAAGAAGAGTTTCTCCGGGTGAAGAGCGAAGCGCAGGTCATCGGTGACGTGAAAACCTTCGACGGCTTTTTGCTCGAGGTTCCGGCGGACGTAGACGTCAGCGATTACTCCACCGTGCTTGTCTGGTGCGAAGCCTTTAGCGAGTTCATCACCGCGGCGAAGTACCAGTAAGCCTGAGCTTTGCGTACGGGTATGCATGCCGGCAACTCACGCCTGAAGTGTTGGTGCGCCCATTGCAGTTCCGATCTCTCGGCCGCAATGAAAGCTTCATAAAACAACCCAGGTGATAATTCTTTTTCCGGACCTATATTGACTTTGGCACGGCCATCGCCCACCGGAAAACGAGTGACCTCACCCATGACGACGACTTCCCCCGCGACTGAAGCAGCCCAAACCTCCGTCGATCCTTTGAATGCCTCCGATCCCTACGCCAGGGAAGCGCAGACCTTCCCGGTCCTGAACGACGATCAGATTGCGCGGCTCGCGGATTACGGAAAGACCGAAGAACTCGAGAAAGGCACCATCCTCTTTTCCCGCGGCGACAGGGGCGCTGACTTTTTTCTGCTGCTCGAGGGCAGCATTGAAATCTACGAGGAGCTCGGCAACGGCAGGACCGAGACCATTACGGTCCATCGGAAACACCAGTTCACCGGCGAGCTCGATCTCTTCAACGACCGCAAGATTCTGGTCGGCGGCCGCACCGGCGAAGACAGCAAACTCGTTCGCCTCACCCGCGCAGACTTCAACCGCATGTCCAGTACGGAACAGGACATCGGCGAGATCATCATGCGCGCCTTCATCCTGCGCCGCTCGGCCTTCCTGCTGCATAACCAGGCGGGCGTGACGCTGGTCGACCACGGCAACACGTTCAACTGCCTGCGGATCCAGCGCTTCCTGGTGCGCAACGGGTATCCGGTCCGCGTGCTGAACGATGACGATGCGGCGCGGCGGAAAGTCATCGAGGGCTGTAGCGTGGATATGAACAACCTGCCGGCTGTGGTGGTGCCCGGCGACAAGGTGCTTCAGAACCCTTCGACGGCGGAACTGGCTGACGAGCTCGGACTCACCGAAGATATCGATGAGGATCACATTTTCGATCTTGCAGTCGTGGGCGCAGGGCCATCAGGCCTCTCCGCTGCGGTATACGCCGCCTCGGAAAACCTGGACACCATCGTTATTGAAGAAGAAGCGCCCGGCGGTCAGGCGGGCACCAGCTCGAAGATCGAGAACTACCTCGGCTTCCCGACCGGCATCTCCGGCCAGGCGCTGGCGGGCCGTGCCTGGATTCAAGGTCAGAAATTCGGCGCCCAGTTCGCGATTGCCCGCGCCGCCGAGGCGATTCGCAAGCAAGGCGATAGCTTCGAGATTACCATCGCGGGCGGCACGCGGGTACGTTCGCGCGCGGTGGTCCTGGCCTGTGGCGCGACCTACCGGAAACTCTCGCTGGAGAACTATGAGAAGTACGAAGGTCAAGGTATCCACTACGCGGCAACGGCCATCGAAGGCCAGCTCTGCGGCGATGAGGAGGTGATCGTGGTCGGCGGCGGCAACTCGGCGGGCCAAGCCGCGGTCTTTCTCTCCGGCTTCGCGGAGCATGTGCATGTGCTGGTCCGCCAGGACGGCCTGGCCGCCAGCATGTCGGACTACCTGGTGCGGCGGATCGAGCAATCCTCGAAGATCACGCTCCACACCAACAGCGAAATCTCGGAACTCCATGGTGAGCGGCTCCTGAGCAAGGTGACCTGGAAGAACCGCAAGAGCGGCGAAACCTCGACCCGCGATGTGCACAACGTTTTTGTCATGATCGGGGCCGTCCCCAATACCAAGTGGCTCGGCGATTGCGTCGAACTGGACGATCACGGCTTCGTTAAAACGGGACAGACCGGGGAGTCCGGCGCGTCCAACTCGCCCTTTGCCACTTCGATCGAGGGAATCTTCGCTGTCGGCGACGTACGTGCCAGCTCGGTCAAGCGGGTTGCTTCGGGTGTGGGCGAAGGCTCCGTCTGCATCAGCTCGATCCACCAGTTCATGGCGGAGCGGAGCTAGACCGGATCATATTTAGACGGAAACACTCCGCGTTTTCATCTAAATATGTGAATCCGTTCTAAGTTTTACAGGTAGATCAGATTCACAAGCACGATGCATCGCCTTCGGCGATTCCATCTAAACTTGATCTGATCTAGGACAGTATTCGGGGCCCGGCGAAACCGGGACAGAATTCTATCAAAGGCTGCATTGATTCCATCGGCGTTCTCCTCATGTGTTCCGTTGGAGTGCTCTGCAGTGCATGCGAACAGCAAAGCCATAATCGACAACAGAGGCGAGGGAGCGGACATGAACCAGTTTACCCAAAGTGATAACTCCGTACCGGAGATCGTCTTCCAAGGCGCGGTACAGATCGACCCGCAGGCGCATTGCGACGACGAAATCCTCTCCTTGCTCGAAGAGTGGGCTTCCAGGCCCACACCCTCCAATCCCGGAGCCGCGATCTTTGAGTTGGACAATACCTTCGGCTTTACAATCAGCTACGACGGCAAAGCCAGCGGCTACTGGCCGGATCCGGAAAGCAACATGCTCAGCGAGACGCTCGTGCGCAGCTTCCTCTTCTCCAACGGGATCTGCGAACTGACCGACCTCGGCCATCGCCTCTATCTGGCGAACTATAAACTGATCGCGATGGACGGGCAGGAATACCAGCTGGTCTGCCCCTTCCCGACGGCGTCGGGAAACATCGGCGGCCTTGTCGTTGTGTGTCTCAACAAGAGAATCACACAGCCCTATTCCCATAGCTAACCTACTGGGAGCTCACTTAGCCCTTGCATCCGGTGGGCCACCGAGCCCCTTGCCGGCGGCGCGTACAACGCCGCCGATCTCGGTCAGTTGGTCCTGCAGGGGGTTGGTCTTGCGCCAGACCATGCCGATGCTGCGCGAGGGGCGCGGGTCCGTAAAACGGGCAACCGAGATAGCGGCGGAGCGGATTTCGAGCGGCAGAGCCATCTCCGGGATGAGGGTCACGCCGAGGCCCGCGCCGACCATCTGCACGAGCGTCGAGAGCGAAGAGCCCTCCATGAGATTCTGCGGCTCCGAACCGCTTGCCTCACAGAAAGACAGAGCCTGATCGCGAAAACAATGCCCTTCTTCGAGCAGCAGCAGACGCATCTCCAGGAGCTGTTTGGGACTGGGAACAGGTTTGTCGGCATCCGCCTCCGGGCGCACCAGAACGAAATCCTCGCTGAAGAGCGCGAACTCGCGCAACGCGGGTTCGGAGATCGGCAGGGCGACGATCGCCATGTCGAGGCGCGATTCCAGCAGGTCCTCGATCACAACCTCGGTCATCGCCTCGCGCAGGCGCAGGTCGAGTTCGGGAAAGCGGCTCATGATGAGCTTGATCATCTCGGGCAGCAGATAGGGAGCGACCGTGGGAATGACGCCGACACGCAGACGTCCGGCCAGCGGACCCTGGGCCGCACGTGCCAGGTCTTGAAGTTCGTCTACGGCGCGGAGAATCTCGGTGGCGCGCCGGGCAAAGTCTTCGCCGAGCGGGGTCAGATGGATGTTCCGCACGGCGCGTTCCACCAGAGGCGCGCCAAGCATCGTCTCCAACTCCTTGATCTGTATGGAGAGTGCGGGCTGGGTAATTGAGCAGGCTTCGGCCGCCCGGCCGAAATGTCCCGCACGCGCGAGGGCATCGAAATAGCGCAGGTGCTTCATGGTCAATCCAATCATAAGTTTTTTTTATCACACCGGTAAATTCTTTCAACTTCTCTAAATGCCTATTAACGATTAGAATTATTCTAAGACTAAAGAACAGACGCATCCCTTACCTATCAGAGGCGCGTGCGCTCAACGACCAACCCCTTGATTTCTTTGATCTCGGCGTAGGCCATTAAAGGAGAGAACGATGGACGGAAGTACCGTAGGCAAATGCCCGGTTATGCATGGCGGCAACACCTCAATGAGCAAACCGGTCACAAAATGGTGGCCGAGCACACTGAATCTGGAAATCCTGCACCAGCACGGCGCGCGGACGAATCCGATGGACGCGGACTTCGACTATCGCAGCGAAGTCAAGAAGCTCGACTACGACGCGCTCAAGGCGGACATGCACGCGCTGATGACCGACAGCCAGGACTGGTGGCCGGCCGACTGGGGCCACTATGGCGGCCTGATGGTGCGCATGGCATGGCACGCCGCCGGGACCTACCGGCTGCAGGATGGCCGTGGCGGCGCCGCGACCGGCAACCAGCGCTTTGCGCCGCTCAACTCCTGGCCCGACAACGCGAGCCTCGACAAGGCCCGCCGCCTGCTCTGGCCGATCAAGAAAAAATACGGCAACAGGCTGTCCTGGGCCGACCTGATGATCCTGGCCGGCAACATCGCGTATGAGTCCATGGGTTTCAAAACCTTCGGCTTCGGCTTCGGCCGCGAGGATATCTGGGCTCCCGAAACCGATATCTACTGGGGTTCGGAGAAGGAATGGCTGGCGCCGAGTGACGAGCGCTACGGCGACATTTCAAATGCCTCGACCATGGAAAACCCGCTCTCCGCAGTCCAGATGGGGCTGATCTACGTGAACCCGGAAGGCGTGAACGGCCAGCCCGACCCGGCACGGACCGCACAGCATGTGCGTGAGACCTTTGCCCGCATGGCCATGAACGACGAGGAAACCGCGGCCCTGACCTGCGGCGGCCACACCATCGGCAAGGCGCACGGCAACGGTGACGCCGACGCGCTGGGCGCCGAGCCGGAAGGCGCGGGCATCGAGGAACAGGGCATGGGCTGGAGCAACCCCAACCAGAAAGGCAAGGCCAGCGAGGCCGTCACGTCGGGCATCGAAGGCGCCTGGACCTCAAACCCAACGCAGTTTGACATGGGCTATTTCGACCTGCTGTTCGGTTATGAATGGGAGCTGAAAAAGTCCCCGGCGGGCGCCCAGCAGTGGGAGCCGATCGACATCAAGGAAGAGGACAAGCCGGTTGACGCCAGCGACCCCTCGATCCGCCATAACCCGATCATGACCGATGCCGACATGGCAATGAAGGTCGATCCGGCCTACAACGCGATCTGCCAGAAGTTTATGGCCGATCCGGAGTACTTCAAGGACACCTTCGCCCGCGCCTGGTTCAAGCTGACCCACCGCGACATGGGTCCGAAAGCCTGCTATATCGGCCCCGATGTACCGGCTGAAGACCTGATCTGGCAGGACCCGATTCCGGCCGGCAACAGCAACTACGATGTCGCCGCCGTGAAGTCGAAGATCGCAGAAAGCGGCCTCTCACCAGCCGAGCTTATTGCGACGGCATGGGATAGCGCCCGGACCTTCCGGGGTTCCGACAAGCGCGGCGGCGCCAACGGTGCGCGGATCCGCCTGGCCCCTCAGAAAGACTGGGAAGGCAATGAGCCGGAGCGTCTTGCGAAGGTTCTGGGCATTCTTGAGCCCATTGCCGCAGAAACGGGCGCGTCCGTCGCGGACGTCATCGTGCTGGCAGGCAACGTCGGTTTGGAGCAGGCGGTCAAGAGCGCGGGCGTCAACATCGAGGTTCCCTTCACGGCCGGCCGCGGTGACGCCACCGATGCGCAGACCGACGCCGAGTCCTTTGAGCCGCTCGAACCGCTGGCTGACGGCTTCCGCAACTGGCAGAAAACCGAGTATGTGGTCTCTGCCGAAGAGATGCTGCTGGACCGGGCGCAGCTCATGGGCCTCACGGCGCAGGAGATGACGGTTCTGCTCGGCGGTCTGCGGACGCTCGGGACCAACCACGACGGCTCCAAGCACGGCGTCTTCACCGACCGGGAAGGCACTCTCAGCAATGACTTCTTCGTCAATCTGACCGACATGGCCTACAGCTGGCACCCGGCCGAGGGCGGCACTTACGAAGTCCGCGACCGGAAGTCGGGTGAGGTCAAGTGGACGGCGACCAGTGCGGATCTGGTCTTCGGCTCAAACTCGATCCTTCGGTCTTACGCGGAAGTCTATGCGCAGGACGATAACCAGGAGAAGTTCGTGCGTGATTTCGTTGCCGCATGGACCAAGGTCATGAACGCCGACAGGTTCGACCTGGCGGCCTGATCATCTTAGTCCGGGCGGAACCGACCGCCCGGACCATCGACTTCCTGAGGGAAGCTTCAAACAACGCCCGCACGCTGATCCTTATGGATGGTGTGCGGGCGTTTTTTTGACCTGCGAAGAGAATCCACTTGGCGCAAGGCAGCTGCGTCGGTTCGCAGTCCGATCGCCCATGGCCCCTTCGTCCAGGCTGGATCTGATCCAGGGCCTGACTGTGGCCGTCTCAAATCGCAAAGAACGTGATCCGAAGGCTAGCGATCAAGTGCTTTGCCAGGAGGGTTGTTGTTCGCATAGTCTTTAACGCCGAAACCCCTTTCCCCCCACCCAGCAAGTTCATGAATGCCGCAGAGGAAAAACTTCCTTGTTTGAGAGTCTGACGTCGATTTTCGAGAGCCTGCAGGACCCGGCTGTCCTTGTGCCCTTGCTGGCCGGTGCCCTGATTTCCTGGCTGCTGGCCCGTCACTACTGGGTGACCCCGATCGATATGAAATTGCGGCAAGCCAGGCGTTACGGAAAAACCGGCTTCGGCGGGGCGGCCGTGCCGCGCAAACCGGAGTCCGCGATCACGCCGATTGAGACACCGCTCGGAGACTTCCGGATCAACGGCGACGGAACGATTTCCGACCTCTCCCGCAAACTCATGTGGATCCAGGCACCCTGGGGCATGGAGTGGAACGGGGAGTGGTTCGTCGGCGAGCCGGTCAAGATCAGCTGGTGGGATGCAACGGAACTCTTCGGCAAAGGCGTGCCGCTTGGATACCCGGTCGGCGCCCTGCAGCCGGCGCACCTGGAAGCCTCGAAATTCGAAAAAGGCTACACGAAGGGGAAATGCGTCGTGTCCTTCGCGGGTTGCGAGAATTGGCGCCTCCCGACAGCCGACGAGATCAACAGCTTGGGTTTCTTCGATCCTGAGCGGCGGCTTGAGGGTTATGAACATTCCGGTGCGCCCAAGGCCAGCGCCTTGCGTGAAAAGCTGTTCCCTATCCTGCGCGCATCCGACAGGACCTACTGGCTCTGGTGCGCCCATGAACAGGGTGCGGGCATGGCCTGGGCGGTCGACGGCTCCTGGCCACCCGGCGACTTCGAGGCGAAATCAAAGTTCAACGTGCTGTTGGTCCGGGCGTTTTGAGAGGGCCTGTATGACTCGCCCTCCAGCAGCCAACGTCGGTTAGGGGCCCGGCTTCCTGGCGAAGGACACGAGTGAGAAGGACGCGGCGTCGTTCAAGAACCTGCCTTTGCTTTTCTGCAGATAAACTCCGAATACCCCGACAGCGAAGAGGACGGTTAGTGAATCTATCGGCATCAGGCTGTCGATGTAGGTAACGCCGCCCACCATCGCCCAGAGCACCGCGGCACGGAGGTAAGCGTGTGTCAGAGAGAGGCGTTGCCGGTGTTTATTGAGCGCTTGCAGACCCAGGAGCCTTTTGCCCGGTGTGGCGCGCCAGATTGAAGCCTCGCAGGGAGGCGCCAGAACCACATAGAGCGTAAAAATCACGGTGGGCCAGTCATATTGCGCTGAGAGACCAAAAAGAAGGTCCAGCGGATATACGATCAAGGCAAGCAGGACCACGTCAGCCACGAACGCGAGTCCTCTGACAAAAGGCAAAGACTCCGCCTCACCATCGAAGAGGGCAGCCCCCGTTTTCCTTTTTTCTTCAATGTGGAGCGCAGCACCCCCTTTCACACCGAATTTTTTCGATGCCTGTTGAGGCACGTAATCCTTTAAATCATTAAGAAACTCAAGATCTTCCGCGCTGTAGTCATAACCGTAAAGCAGGTCATAGTAACGGTTGCTCCACCCGAAGATGCTATCCAGGTAATGCAGAACAGCAGACCGCAGCATTGCCGGTTCGTTCCGTTGCTCTTCGCAGGCTTTCCAGTGCGCAATCACACGCGCAAAGACAGCATCGCCGAGGGAAGTGCGGAAGTCCTCGGTCAAAAGATGTTCGTCCTGCTCGAAGGCTTTCCAGTTCTCAACAAAGTAATGATCGTTCTTCGAGGCAAGAAGTGCATCCATGTGGTCCAGAAGATACTGAAAGTCCGGCGGCGCTGTAGTTGCCGCCGGGGTTTCGTCCTGCTGGCATTGGCCCTGCGGATCCCCAACGCCCTCCTCCGGCTCGGAATGTAACGCCTCCAATACCTCGGGACCGGCGCCGGAAAGCGCCTCATCCTCAGTGTCATCCTGAATCGCGAGATCGTTTTCCACCAGATAGCACGCAAACTTGTAGGCCTCGTGGAGCTGCTGAAACGCGACAGAATCCTCATCCGGCCGGGTCTGCTTCAGCTTGCGGGCATAAGCGCGCTTGACTTCGCGCTTGTCGTCGGTGGGCGCAATCTCCAGAACCGACCAGGGCGCCGTCACTGCAGCGGCCCCGCTTCCATGGCATCCAGCAGTTCCTTGAGTTGCTGGCGGGCCTTTGTGATTTCAGTCGCGTTCTGAGCGTCCAGGACGCGTTCAAAGTTCGCGAGGAGCTCACCCAGCATGGTCCGTTCGTTACCAAGATAAAGGCTGTAGAGATGCTCGCCCCGGGACAGCAGCTCTCTATTCTCTTCCTGCTCGCGCGGGTGAAACTTCAGCGCGGCCAGTCTCTCTTTCGACCTTTCCAGCTCTCCGGCGCTCAGGGTGCCGGGCGACTGTTCGATGACATGATTGATGAGTGTGCCGGTGGAATTGACCTTAACGTCGACTTCCAGCAATCCATTCATGTCATAGCTGAAACGCAGATCGAAGGTCTCCTCGCCCGCCTTGTTAGGTGGCACCTTCACATCGATCGCGCCCAGAAAGACATTCTTCTCCACCAGCCTGTGTTCGCCCTGATAGACGTTGACCTGTAGCTGTTTCTGATTGTTTTCGACGGTCTGCAGTGTTTCGACCCGGCTGGCAGGCACGACCGAATTGCGCTCGATGATGGGGAGGAAATAACCCGCACGGCCCGAGCCGCCGGGGTCGACCACTTCGGTGCCGAGGGTGTAAGGGCAAACGTCGGTCAGCACGACATCGTCCAGGGTCCGGTCCTTCGCCTTGAGGCCGGCCTGCACCGCCGCGCCCATGGCGATAGCGAGGTCCGGGTCCAGGTGGCTGGAGGGAATGCGGCCAAAGAGCTTGCCGACCGCATTCCTGAAGATCGCCATGCGCGTGGCGCCGCCGACCAGCAGAACCTCCTCGATTTCCGCAAGGGGAATGCGCGCATCCCGTAACGCTTGCTCGATCGGGTTGCGGACGCGCAAAAGAAGCGGCGTAACACAGGTTTTAAACCATTCACCCGAGGCCTCGAATTCGATCTCACGGCCTGCCAGCGTCAAGGCCAGACGCTTCGGCCAAGGCGCGTTGATATTGCATTTGACCTCCTCGAGCGATTCGAAGAGCTGTTGAAGCTCCTGTTTGGTAAGCTGCTCCCGCTCAAGATCATTCCTGGCCAGAAAATCGCTCACCAGAGCCTCGAGGAAGTCTTCGCCGCCGAGGTAGTTGTCCCCTGCGCTGGCATGGACCTCCATAACGCCCTCGAAGTACTCGATCACCGACACGTCGAAGGTGCCGCCGCCCATATCGAGGACGGCAAAGATCCCTTCCTTGCGCTCATGCAGTCCGTAAGCCAGCGCCGCGGCAGTCGGTTCGTTGATCAGCCGCCGCACCTTCAGCCCGGCGATCTCTCCCGCCTGCTTGGTGGCGTGGCGCTGGTTGTCGTTGAAGTAGGCCGGGACGCTGATAATCGCTTCCTCGACGGCCTCACCCAGATAGGTCTCGGCATCTTCCTTCAGGGACTTCAGGACAAACGCACTGAGTTCCGTTGCCGAGAAACGCCGGTCATTGAGCTCGACTTCATGTTTCGTACCCATCAGCCGCTTGAACACTGCGACTGTGGCGTCGGGGTGCGTCATAAGTCGGTGTTTTGCGGTTTTGCCGACAATAATGTTCTTCCCGCCATCCAGCCCGACCACTGACGGCGTCAACAGGTCGCCGTGGCGGTTCTCAATCAGCCTGGCCGCGCCATCCTGCCACACGCCGCAGGCAGAGTTCGTCGTGCCCAAATCAATGCCGATAATCGCCATATTATCTGTTCGTCTTTTGAGAAAGAATTTGAGGTCTTCGCCAGGGGAGTCGTCCATCGCTGTCGCACGCCCGTTGGCATGTTCATGATTATGGCAGCCGGTGTCAATCGATGGATTTTCCACGGTTTTGACAAGACTTTCCGCCAGGAAATCCCCCGGAAAGCATGCATTCCGGTCATCGAATTGATAAAATAATTCAATAGGTTTGCGGTCAATTACGCGTTGAGACAAGCCTTTCGGGCACCACTGACTTGAAGAAACTGCAGAGAAGCGGTTAGGCTTTTTCCGGTCTTCGATAAGGTTTTGCGGGTGCAGGCTCAAATATTTTTGTGACTCACTGCAGCTGGACAACTGGAAGCGGCAATACAGGTTAAATCGAGACCGCCCTTGCAGAGGGCTCCTCAAGGCTCGGAAGGAAATGACGTGACCCAGCTTCGTTTCGGATTTTTAGCCACCCTTGTCTTCTCGCTTGCATTGGGGCTCACCCCCGACACCGCGCATGCCAGCAAGTGTTTCGCATATGTTGAGCAGGCACCCGAGCTCCGGCCTTCGACCTCGCCTGTGCCGGGGGTCGTTCCCGTAGGATTTTCCACGGCTCAGCTGGCCCCCTCGGTGCGGATCACCTACGTCACCCACTCGACCTTCCGCCTCGAAACGCCTGAGGGCGTGGTCATCGCCACCGATTACGCAGGTTTTGCCGGGGCCGGAGTGGTGCCGACAGTGGTCACCATGAACCACGCCCACGAGACCCACTACACCGCATTCCCCGATCCGGCGATCCAGCACGTGCTGCGCGGCTGGAACCCGCAGGGCGGGCCGGCAAAACACAACCTAACGGTCGAAGACGTTCTGATCCGGAATGTGCCCACCGATATCCGCCACTGGGACGGCGGTGCCGAGCGTGACGGCAATTCGATCTTTATCTTTGAAGTCGCCGATCTTTGCATCGGCCATCTGGGTCACCTGCATCACAAGCCCACGCCGGAACAGCTCGCCATGATCGGCCGCCTGGACGTGGTCTTCGCGCCGGTCGACGGCAGCTACACACTGGACCTGCCCACAATGATCGAACTCCTGAAGGAGCTTCGCACCAGCCTTGTGATCCCCATGCACTCCTTCAGTGACAGCTCGCTCCGGCTGTTCCTGGCCGGCATGCTCTCGGATTTCGAGCTCGATATGGCAAAGGAGGCAACCATCGAGATTTCGCTGACCACTCTTCCCCGGCAGCCAACCGTGTTGGTGCTGCCCGGACGGTAACGCCGCGTGAAGGTCCGGAAACCAGGGTGGGCTTTGAATACGCCGGCTTTAGCGGGGCCGGTATCCGGTTGGGGCCCCCTCCTTCGACCCTGATGAGCTCGCCGGGATGAGGTTCTTGAGCAACGAGAAGGGTTTCTCCACGCCGACACGTAGCGCAAAAGCAGCAAGGGAGGACAGCAGGATAAAGAAAGTCAGTAAAATAGGGCGCAGGCGCGTCGGACGGTCTGGCATTCCGCATCACGCCTAACACCCTATTCAGGTCCGATTGAGGCCGAGGGTTTTCTGGAGCGGTGCTTTGCGGACCTTCCAGATCACTGAGTCAACGATGTAGTGGTGAAAGTTGACGGCCTGATAAATCACGATCATCGAGGGAATACCGATACTGTAGAACAGCGCCTCGAAACTGCCGATCCCCGTGTAGAGCAGCGTTGTGATGAGGAAACAGACCCCAAAGTAAGCCACCCATCTGTTCGGATGCGAAATCCAGGAAAGGAACTTTGCCTTGGGGTCAGTGCCGTCCCGGAAGCGGTTGCTGTTGAACAGCCAAACGAACAGCAGATACTGGGCATTGTGCCAGATATTGATGACCAGCCAGCCATAGGTGATATCTTCGATGAAGATGTAACCTGCACCGAAAACGATGACGTGCGACGCCATGTAGAGACTGTGAGCGACCGCGCCGCGGCCCTCCCAAAAAGCGCGCAGCCGTGCAGCCGTCCAAAGCGCCAGCGTGGCAATCGATGCCACGGCCACCACGTCTACCAGCAGACCGGGCACCGGAATCACCCTGATTTCCAGTCCCAGAAAGGTCTCCGGATCCTGCCAGGAGCGGTAGAGGATGCCCCAGAGCGGCAGAAGATAGAATGCCAGCTTGGTCAGAGTTTCGTTCTCGTTGACCAGACCGTCGGATTTACGCCGGTAAACCTGGCTGACGCCCCAGCTCTGGCGGGCGTAATGAAAACACTGCCAGTAAAGATAAATGGATCCCAGAACCCATAGACCGAACCCAAGGGCCAGCGCCAAAGTCGCCGCCAAGACGATAAAGGGTAGCCATAGAACCAGGAAACGATGCTGCTGAAAACTCGCGCGGTCGAAACAGAGGCGCGTGTAGGTCGCGATCACATGGTGATAACCCAGCAGCCAAAGATCGAGAAAGAGGATAGGCGCAAAGAGCCTTGGATCGGCGATCACTGCGGCTCCGGACGCCAAGGCGACCAAGGTCGTCCCCACCACGAAACCGAGATCGAAACCCGGTCCGCGCAGCCAGCCGGCAGGCCGGCCCATAGTCTCTGAAATCGATGCCATGCTTTCACCAGAACAAGAGAGCGAGATCCCAGTTCACCGAAACCGGCACCACCAGAGACCGCGATCTAACCGTATGTTTCCCGAGTGCAGCCGTTTTTTTCGCCTGAAACCCAAGAAAAACAGCAGAACTCGCCGACCCAGTAGTGATAGCTGAATCGGGTGAAAATCCTGTTAACTAATAGATTGTATTTATGGGGAAATCAGACGTAAAAAAACGCCCGGTCCATGTTCAGACCGGGCGTTTTTGATCTGCCCATGCTACCGGAGTCGATAACATCCGAGTCGATTACGCCGAAGCGATGGCTTCCAGGCCTGCCAGGGTGGGTTTCCGGGCCAGGTCCTGGGCGGCAAGCGCCGCGATCAGAAGGTTCTGGGCCTTGGAACTCTGCCGGCAGACCTCTGCCAGATTACTGGAAAAGCCTTCCTCCAAGAGGGTTGCGATACTCTGCGCCAGATCCTCCGAAGACCCGCGCGCGAGGACCCGCTCCATGGCAGCCTGACGCACGAAAGAAGACTCGTCACGCAAAGCCAGAAGAACACGTTCCCCGGGCAAAGAAGTGATGGCACGCAATGCAGTGGCGCGCACCAGGGCGTCTGCGTCGTCAAGCAGAGCTCCCAGCTCCTTTTCGCCATGCGGCGAGCATTTGCCAATCGCTTGAGCCGCATAGCCCCGGATCAGGGGGCTTTCATCGTCCAGGCCCTTGATCAGCACCGGCAGCAAAGTCTCCGAGAGCGGCAAGACTTCCGAACGCTGCACAAGGGTCGCATAGGCTGCGATCCGGAGGGTCAGATCGGTCACCTCGGCAGCGTCGCAAAAGGCCTGTTCAAGATCGTCGCCACGGCAGTCGGCAGCAACGCGCAGAGCCACAAGCCGCAAGTCCATGGCAAAGCTGTCCGGGCCGTCGACCGGCACCCGGCGCTTACGCTTGCCGCCCTTCTGTGAAGAGGCCTGCGGCGCGTCACCAGAACGCGGACTTACGATCCGGTCGTCCGAGTCCATCGCGATTGTCTGAATGGCCGCCAAGGTTGACTTGGGGAAGGTCACGTCGATGACGTTACTTTCCCGCTTTTCAGAGTTTTGGGCGCTCTCGGAGCTCTCAGGCCTCTCCCGATCCTGCTCGCGTTCATCTATCTCGACGGCCTCCTCCCGCGCTTTCTGAGCCTGGACTTCGTCTTCGGAGAGAATATCGCCGTCCTGCGAGATCGTAACCCGATGGGACGCAATGTCCTCGACCTTAGAGGCTTCGACAGGACTCTCTTCGCCGACGGACTGGACAGGTCTTTGGGCTTCTTCAGTCGCAAACTGCCCGGATATCGCCGCCACCAGTGCCGCGCGCGCGGACTGCGCAACGGCATCGTCCTCCGTCTTGGAGAGAGCGGCCAGGGAGGCGAGCGCCGAAGCGCGGATCTGTCTGGTGGGATCGCTGACGCAGGATTTCAGCACCGCGATGACGGCATCCAGCGGCAGATCCTTGAGGGCCCGCAGGGCGGCAATGCGGACCTCCACTGCCCGTTCGGCGTCACAGACGATCTCACACAGCGGCGCGTGCGCCGCCGTACCGCAGGCGCGCGGAAGAAACTTGGCGCAGGTCGCCGCCAACACCGGACCCGATGTCATCATCCAGGCCTGCATATTGGCAGCCAAGTCTGCAGAGATTTGAAACTCCGGTCTGGAGAGCACCACTTCCAGTGCGGCCGAACGAACCTCCTCACTGCGATCCTCAAGAGCCATCAAAGCGATGTCACGGCGCGTCTCGGCGAAGGTCTCCACGAGAGCCCGGCGCACAACTTCACTCGGATCATCCCGCAGAATGCGGCCGACCCAGGCGCTCTCGGCGTCCAGGCAACTCAGCGCCAGACGGCGGACCTGGGGACTGGAATCCTGAACCAGGAGTTCGACCTGCGTCATCAGGACGTCACTATTGGCTTTGCTGAGCGCGATGAGCGCCTGCTCCCGAACCCGCGGATTGCTGTCGTGGAGCAGACTGAGAAGTGTCGTAATCCCGCTCTCGGGAATTTTGGCCAGGGCCGCAAAAACGACATCATCGAGCTCCTGGCCCATTTCGTCGTCCCGTGCCAGCAGCAGGTCCGCGACCGCCTCCTGCGCGGCCATCTCCCCCAGGGCGGCGATCGCGGCGAGCTGTACGTCGAGCCAGTCATCCCACATGCCAGCCTCGTCTTCCCAGGCGACATCGTGATCGCAGCGGTCTTTCGACAACGCCATCAGGAGCGGCAGGGATGCGGCATCCTTCACAGCTGCCAAGGCCTCGATCGCCAGGATCTTGACTTCCTTAACCGGGTCGCCGAGCAAGGACCTGCGCAGAGCATCGGCATCCTCGGGCCGGGCGCAGCGGACCAGCGCATACATCGCATCCGTCCGCACATCAGGATCCTCATCGAGGAGCGCCTCGACCAGACCGGGAGCCGCGGCGGCATCGCCGAGCGCTGCCAGCGCGCGTGCGGCCGCGCAACGCACCACTTCGTCTTCCGCTTTCAACCGCTGCAGAATGATATCGACAGGTGCGGGAGAAACTTTAGGTGGCAGGTTCTCGGCGATCATCACAGCGGACTCCTCCTCATCATCTCGTTAGAGGGTGGCTCGCACTCTTGATCGACTCCGTCAAGAGTGATCGCGCACTCGAGGCTGGCTGGCGCTCTGTCAAAAAGCGTAACCCGGCCTCTTTATTTCGGGCGAGAGGGCGAAACAGCCTTGCCTTTTTCCGGCAAGAACAGCCGCTCTCCGGGAGCCGATCACATTTCACCACGCGATGAAAACACTGTCTCGGCCTTAACTCAGTCTTTCCAGAAACGAGGGGCGGTCTCTCATAAGCCGAAAGCCAGGAAAGACCGCCCCGGATACAAATCAGGCAATATCCCGACGCGCGAAAGACATCGAGCGGAGCTGCTTCTTGTAGGGGCTTTCACCCATACGCCGCACCTGGCCGATACCCATCTTGTAGTTGTAGTTGCCGCTGATCCAGTCGACGACCCGTCCTGCCAGAGCATTTGCCGGCTGGCTGGTGTGCAGGAAGTCCATGTAGCCGACCCCCTTCTTCACCGCAGGCGTCACCATGGCAACCGCCGTAATCGCCGCTTCGGTCAATTCGATGTGACCATTCTCCAGCAGGGAGGCGAAGTCGAAGTCATCTCCCTCTATGCCGATGATCGTATCTTTCTGAACCGGGATCCGGTCGGAATAGAGCATGACGTAGTCACCTGATTCGACACCATACTTCTCGGCATCTTCAGGATGCAGCTCGATCCAGTTCTCCGGCCAGCGTTGGACGATGTACGGGCGGCGGCGGTCATCGTAACCGGACTGCCAGCGCTCGTTGATCCGGCCTGACGTCATCCAGATCTCACCCTCACGCGGCTTCAGCCACTCCCAGTAACTGGAGAAGAGACTCCAGGGCGCTTTCTGAAGATTGCACTTGCCGGTCTGGGTGTTGAAATGCGTCAGCTTCTTGTTGAAGACCGTGGGGCCGGCAGGGCCGTTCTCCGGCAGGACGCGATTGACGTCATGCAGGCGTTTGGTTTCCTCCAGCGAACCGTCGGCCAGCATCAGGACCGGGCCCTGAATACCGTTGGTGCCGAACTCACCAAGCTTTTCGTGAAGGGTCTTACCTTCCCGCTGCGCGGCAATCTTGACCGGATGGAAGTCCTTGCGCGATCCGCGTGACCGGCGTGAGCCTTCCTCGAGCACCTCGTTGGAGTTCTTCCAGTCGAAGCCCTCGAAGCCCATCTTCTTGGAGAGCTGAGCGATGATCCACCAGTCCGGCTTGGCTTCGCCCGGCGCGTCGTAGAACTTCGGGTAAAGCCGGATGCGCCGCTCGCCATTGGCACGGGTGAAGGTTTCTTCACCCCAGCCCGATGCCGGGAACACGATATCCGCATAACGGGCGCCGATGGGATCGACCAGATAGATGTCCTGGTCCCACACCACCATGCCGCCGGAGTCCGCGCGCCGCTTCAAGGTCTCGATAATCTCGGCCTTGTCGAAGGATTGGACCTGATGCGGGTTCCGGGTGGTCAGTTCATCGAACTTGGACTGCAGAGACTGCGAGCCAAGCATGGCCTGCACCCAGGTGGTGCCGATGACGTGCGCCAGACGCGTGTGGCCCGACATGAGGTAACGGTCGGTGTCCATGGCGCGCCGGCGGCGTCCCGGCAGTTTCTCGGGGCTCTTGTTGCGCGGATAGGAACCGCCACGCAAACCGCCACGCTGGTGTCCGCCCGCACGGCCGATAACCTGGCCAGGACGGCCGCCGCAGCCGCAGATGATGCCGAGCGACGAGATGGCGTTGGTGTTGCCGGTGTTGTTGGACCAGTAGAAGCCCTTCTCGATCATGATCGAGGTCTTGGGCCGCGTTCCGTCCGCTTTCGGCTTCGCCATCCATTCGGCGGCTGTATAGATCTTCTCGACGTCGATCTGGGCAATCTCGGCGGCTTTTTCAGGCTCGGCATAATCCTGTTCGAGCAGCCACTTCTTCCAGTCCTCGAAACCGTCGGTCTGGAACTTGCCCCAGGTCGTGCGCCACTGCCAGGGCGTGTTACGGGTGCCCTGTCCGAAACCGGACGAGCTTTCCCACTTGGAGTTGACCCAGTTCTGGATCCACTCCGCGTCTTCCCAGCCCTTCTCGACAATGACACGGGCAATCGCCAGAACCACGGGCAGATCGGTGCCCGGCTGGATGTCGATCAACATGCCGCCGTTCTTCTCGGCATAGGCGACACCCGCCGTCCGGCGCGGCAGAAGGAAGATGGTCTTCTGGCCGTTCTGAATGCCCGGCATGATCCAGTCCGTGAAGAGGATCGTCTTGGACTCGTAAGGATCCGTGCCGCACATCAGCAGCGTATCGGCGTCACGCCAATCCTCGTAACTGGGTCCGAAGTTGTCGAAACCGGCATCGCGGAACCCCGGCGTGGAGGTCACGTCGGAGGGCGTGTCGTGGAAGGTGAAGTTGGCCGTGGAGATATTCCGCAGCGCATACTTGGTGATGGCGTAGGTGTTCTCCATGTAACCGTAGGAGAAGGTCTTGACGCCATAGGCATTCGTGCCGTGCTTCTCGAGCACGTGCTTGCCGACCTCTGCAGCGATATCCAGGGCGAAGTCCCAGGTTACCGGCATGAGAACGCCGAACATACGCACCATGGGCGACTTCAAGCGATCGCGGGTCGGGGTCTGCGGATTGTAGACCTTCTGCGCGATGGCACCGCCACGGATCGAAGAGTTGCCGCGCGGATTGACGTGCTCGGTGTCCTTGTCGGGAATGATCACCACATGATGGGGTTCACCGTTGTGCAGCACGATGTTGTGCTGGGTCGGTGCAACCCAGGCACCGAGCGGTGCAACGGGAAAATCCTCGCCGAAGGCATTCTGGTCGGCAGCGGGACCGCCGACCTTGCCGCCGCGGACCGGCCAGCGGTAGACCTTGTAACCGCAGGCCACGATGCAATAGTCGCAGGCCGTGGTGATGACATCCGCATCGGGCGGCGGCAGGGGAATCGATTCCTCGGGGACATAATATGGGGTGGACATGGGTTCGCCTCCTTAGCCCTGAAGATTATCGAAACGGCCGTAGATCAGGCCAAACATGCCGACGGCGTAGATGTTATCGCCCTCGAGCTCCAACAGCACCTGTGGCAGTGACTGGTAAGCCTGCCCCGAGATGAAGATGCCATGGCGCGTGAGGTCGAAGGTGGTCAGGTGCAGAGGACAGGGCCCCAGAGCCTTATCCGCCGCCTGGTAGGTACCCTGCAAGGCACCGCCCTGATGGGTACAGGTGTAGTTGAAGGCAACCACATCCTTGTCCGGGCCAAGCCCGCCACCGGCCTCGTTGCCAAGTTTGACAAGGATCGATTCCGCATAAAGTCCCTCATCGGGATATTCGAAATCGAAAGGCTCATCAACTTTCAGCGAGGAAAGCTTGGTAATGAACTTCTTGGGATAGGTCGCAACCACGGCCGGCGTCTGTGACGCCGCCAGGCCTGGAATACCAACCATCACGACGGTGGTCGCAAGTCCGCCCGAGAGCAGGAAACTGCGCCGGTTCATCAAACAGGACCGGGTACCGGCCTTCTCAGCTTCGCCGTTCTCGCCGTTGATCGCGGCGACTACACGGGGATCGATCGTCATCTCGTCCCTCTCCTTCTAGTTTTGAGCCGCTGTGGGCAGCGGTTCCATTACCGGAAGTTCCGGCTCTTCAATCAGGATTTCGTCGCCCGAGAGAGACTCGAGGAAAGCAACCAGATCGTCGATTTCACCATCGCTGAGACCAAGCGGTTTGATCAGCGGGCTCTTGGTTTTGGCAAACTCGTTCGTGCCGCCACCTTCGTTATAGAACACCACGACATCACGCAGAGTTTCGATCATGCCGTTGTGCATATAGGGGAAGGTGTACTTCGTGTAGCGAAGGCTGGGCGTGCGGAACTTGCCTTTATGCTGCGCATCCTTGCTGCGGAAATAGAGACCTGGATCGTCCTTGGTGTTGCGGTAGAGTTCCTCGTTCGAGCCCTTGGCAAGGAGTTCGAAGCGGAAGGTAATCTGCGCCAGCTCGTCTTCTTCCCAACCCGAATAAGGCGGCACACCAAGGTTGTAGTACTGCTGATCAGACAGCAGAGGTCCATTGTGGCAGGTAACGCAGTTGCCCTTGCCCGTAAAGACATCCAGACCGCGTTTCTGCTGATCGGTCAGTGCCGCGTCATCGCCGTTCATGTAGTTATCGAAGGGCGTATCCCTCTGCACCAGCGTGCGTTCGAATGCGGCGATCGCCATGTAAGCGTGCCGGACGTTGGGCCAGTCATCCCCGAACACATCGGCAAAGCGCTCGCGATACTCGGGAACGAACGCAAGACGCGCCTCCATCATATCGTCCTCGCCGTTTCCCGCGACACCGCCGCGGGCAGCCGAACGTGCCTGTGCCTCAAGAGACTTCGAGGCTCCGGCCAGGAAGAGGTTGCTGTAATAGGCCGAGTTAATGATGGTCTGACTGTTGCGCCAGTGCGTCGTTCCGGGATAGCCGAAGCTGATCGGCGCCTGAACGGACCAGCCTGCCTCGGGCAGATGGCACGCGGAACAAGGCATGGCGTAGTTGCCCGAGAGGATCGGATCGAAGAACAGCATTTTGCCGAGCTCGATCTTGGCATCCGTCATGGGATTGTCGGCCGGGATCGGCGGCGGGCCAAGGGCCGCCAGGCCTTCGGGTCGATGGCCGTCCGCCAATGCCGGCACCGTTAGGCACGAAGCAAGCATGGCGGCAGTGAGTGTCCTGGATAAGGTCATTGTCGCCTCCATTAATTCTTCGTCTCGCGCCAGTTTTCGATCAGCTCATAACCGTAGTCATCAGCCCGCCAGACGTATTGGTCCGTATCGAAAGTCTCGCCGCTGAGAGACTGCAGAAAGGCGACCAGATCGGCCTTCTCGTCGGCACTCAGATCGAGTGGTCTTAGACGCGCATCCTTGAGCGGATCATCGCCGCCGCCGGCGTTGTAGAAGTCAACAACCTCCTCAAGGGTGGCCAGGGTGCCGTTATGCATGTAAGGCGCCGTCCAGGTCAGTTCTCGCAGAGTCGGCGTCAGGAAGCTGCGTTCGGTACCGGCAATGCGGGTCCGGACCCAGGCGCCCATGTCCTGGCGAAGATTCATGTAGTTTTCGACACCCATGAACTTGGCATAGGTGACGAAGGCCGAATGCCGTTCCGGATCGCTCCAGATGTCCGGATTGTTCGGAACGCCGGTATTATGCGTGGCATCGTCGGTGTAGCGTGTGCCTGAATGGCAGGCAACGCAGCCACCCTTGCCGTTGAAGACCTCCTGGCCCCGCGTCGCGGACTCCGAGAGCGTACCTTCATCGATCGGTGCTTTGCGCGACACAATGGTCTTCATGAAAGCCTGCAGCGCGTTCCGCGCGCCACCGTTCGAAGGCTCGCTCATACCGGCCTTCTTAAACATCTCTACGTAAACAGGGTCCTGCTTCATGCGTTCCTGCATGATCCGCATATCCATGTTCATCATGTAGGTTTCCGTGATCATCTCACGGCTGACGTCGTTCAGGTTCGTGCCCAAGCGGCCGTCGTGAAACCAGGCCGCGCGGTATCCCACGTTGGCCAGGGTCGGCGAATTGCGGAAGTGAGCAGCGCCCGTGTAGGCGGCTGAAAGCGCTTCGCCGTCAGTGAAGGCCTTGTCCGGCTGATGGCAGCTGGAACAAGACAGCGTTGTATCCCCCGATAGTCTCGTATCATAGAACATCCGCTTACCGAGCTCGGCCAACTCGGGTTTGACCTCCATCGGCTTAAGCTTGCCTGAATCTTGAGCAAGCGCGGAGCACCCGGCCAGCACAGTACAGGCGAGAGTTAGCATCAGTCTCATTGACAATCTCCCCCAAACACAGCCGCAGAAAATGATCGCGGCTCGAAGCGGGAACTAGATAGAATGCTCTCCCGGCTGTAATTGATTGGGATCAATCGGGGTCACAAAAAATGTTAAATATTTAAGTGCTCGCTATAGTTGATACGCTAACGCCCGGAGATCCCTAGTAAATCAAACATCAAAACAAACATTTGTTACACCCCTTACCTAAAGGTTGTAATAATGCCAACAACAGCTCCCAAGTTTTTTTTCGCGGATGCAGCATGATTTGATGCAGATCAACGTGGTTTGTCTCGAGAGTCGCTACCTAGCAGCGGAACAAACTTTGGGGGTGCGCAATGAACAAGGTTCCAAGCGTTATATCTATCGATGCACCGTGTCTTCCCGACCATTTACCCTGGAATCGACTATCGGCAGCGAGCCTCTGTGACCTTCTGGACACCGCGACTCCGGCACGTCTCTCTCGGGGCGATGAAGTAGGCTCGGATGTCGGCATCGTGATCTCAGGCGCCTTCGCCGTTCAACGTGAGCTCTCCGACGGACGCAGAGTTCTCTGCAGCCTGTTCCACGAAGGCGACCTGGTTGATGTGCGCCGCCGTGAGCGGATTCGCCAGGGCAAACTGATTGCTTTGAAGGACTCGGAATTTCTGATGCTGGATGAAGAGCAGATCGAGGCCTGCATCGCGCAACACAGCGACATCGCAGGCGCCTTCATCACGCAACAGGGCGCACACTTCGCCCGGATGCGCGATCACGTCACCGACCTGTCCTGCAAAACGCCGTTCGAACGGCTCGCATCCCTGTTGTTCGAGTTCAAGCGCTGGCCCGGGCGGCAGAAGAGGTCGCGGGACGGAGATAGCGTGCATATCCCGATCATGCGGATCGACATCGCCGACTACATCGGGGTCAAAGCCGAGACCGTCAGCCGGGCCATCCGCAAGCTCGAACAGGAAAAACGTATCGCCATCCCGGCGGCCGACCAGGTTTTCATGATCGATGTCCCGGCCATGCGTCAGATCGCAAATGGCGGCCGCCCGCGTCAATCGACACGCAGGGCGTAGAGGCGAAGACTCAATGTGGCGTCGACTGCGCTTCGCCGACGACACGTACACGAGCGCGGATGGCCTTGCCCGGCAGATAACTGAGCGGCAGGTCCTCCACCTCGATGACCTGAATTGTTTTGCTGTCGGCACCAGCTTTGATGGCGTTGTCGATGGCGTTCTCCCGGGCGGACGCGATTGCGTCCTCGCGGTCCATATCCCGGTATATCCGGTCCGTTTCACCTGAGATCTGAGCAATGGCCGCCCCGACCGCGTTGGCGACGGATTCATGCTCGACATGAACCACCTCGCTGATCCCGGGCATGGTTTCGGGGATAAGCATTGCTCCCCCACCTACGGCAAGAAGGGGAGCCGGAGTCGCATCGGTTTTCATCCGATCGACAGCCTCGGCCAGGCGCAAATGGACCGTCTCAAGTGCCGCGTCGACGATGGCCTTGTCCAGGTGTCGAACCAATGACCTGTCACCGACATCCGCGAGTCCGGCCGCAACCGCGATATCTGTGCAGGTCAGAGTCGTCCCACCAAACACCAGAGCTTCATCTCCAAGGCGATACCCGACGGATTGCGGTCCAATTTTGCTGGCATCCTCGGACACCATCGTTCCGCCACCGATGGCGATGGACAGCAGGTCGGGCATGCGAAAGAGCGTCCGCACCCCGCCGACTTCGACGACGTTGTTTGCCTCCCGCGGGAAGCCGTTGATCAGGCAACCAACGTCCGCTGTGGTGCCACCGACATCACAGACCATCGCGTGTTTAATTCCGGTCAGGAGCGCGGCACCGCGCATTGAATTGGTCGGGCCGGACGCAAAGGAGAAGACGGGGTAATCCCGCGCCAGCTCCGCACGGGCAACGGTTCCGTCGTTCTGAGTGATGAAGAGGGTGGCCTTCAAGCCGCTTTCCGACACCGCGGAACTGAAGGCCCGGGTGATCTCTTCGGCCAGGCCGATCAGAGACGCGTTCATCAACGCCACGTTTTCGCGCTCCAAAAGACCAATACGGCCCAGGGCAGAAGACAAAGTCACATGCGCGTCCGGGTGCTCGTTTTTCACAATCTCCGCAGCACGGACTTCGCACTCCGCCGTCAAGGGAGAGAAGGTCGCGCTGATCGCCACCGCATTCACACCGTCCCGGCGGATTGCGCGCGCGGCATCGGCGATCTCCAACTCATTCATGGGCACGACCGGACGCCCGTCGTATTCATGTCCGCCGTGCACGAGATAGGTGCCGCCGTTGACCTTCGCGGAGAGCTCGCTCGGCCAATCGCAAAAGGGGATGAGGCTCGCGGAGGCTGGAAGACTGATCCGGATAGCAGCCGCCCTGCCGATATTCCGGCGTTCGACCACGGCGTTGGTGTAATGGGTCGTGCCGATCATCACCGCATCGACACCTTCAATCGCAGACCCCGCCGAAGCGACGACCTCTGCCAGGGCCTTCTTAATGCCACTGGTAACATCGGGGGTGGTGAAGGTCTTTGTCGCGCAGACGACCGCTTCGCCGTCAATCAGAACCGCATCCGTATTGGTACCGCCGACATCAATGCCAATTCGCTTCACGACAGTGCCTCGTCAAAAACAGAAGAAAATTCGATATCGAACCCGAAGGCTTTTGGGCCGACGGCTTCCAGGCCCTTTGGCGAGAGGAAGACCGGCGGTGCGGGAAGGGCCAACACCGAGACACGTTGCCCGAAACGGATAATATCTGTGCCGATACCCTCGCCGGATACGGAATCGAGCAGGCAGATGAGATCGGGAGTCATCACCACCGGTTCACCGTCTTTATAGGCAACGGCGAATTCATTCTGAAAATGAACGACAAGTTTCGACCCGCTGTCATCGCCCAGGCCCTCGATCACGGCGTTGCCGCGCAGGAAGCCTTCCGTGGCCCGGCGCTCCACATCGATGACCTTACCGGTGAACATCAGCTTACCGTGCGCCGCCTCCAGGACCGCCTCGATCGGATCCGCATGGGCACGTCGTGCCGCCAGGACCGTCTCACCAAGGCGGATCGCTTTTGAGGTGGTATAGAGGATTCCGTGTTTTTTGACCTCGGCACCGGTGCGCGGGGCTTTGCAGGTCGCGGCGACCGAGCCGATTTCCGTGCAGGCTTTCCGGCTGATCCGCTCCATCCAGGTCCAGGATTCGGCACGTGGGATGATGACTTCGTTATCGCGGATATCGGCCATGGCAAAGGGGTAACATCTCAAATCCCCCACCGCGACCGACGTCATCTGCGCTTCCGGATAGGCTCTTCCCATGGTATCCGCATCGACCACAGGCAAACCGGTCAAAGCCGCAATCAGAAGAGGTTGCAATCCATTCCCACCGCCAATCTCCAGCGCCATCACGGCATCGAACTTGCGGCCCAGATACTGTTCCATGATACGGACCGGACGCGCAGAGAACTCGGGATCTGACAGACGCTCCTGGCCCACGATGGGCGCACCCATATTGGAGACAACAGCAATGCTCGTGTCACTTTCCAACGACATGGGATCGATCAGGGTGACCGTGTGCCCACGCGCGTAGAGCTGCCGCATGTTAAGCAGTTTATGATAGGGATCGCCGCCGCCGCCGGTGCCCAATATCCAGGCGCCGATCGCAAGCGCTTCGACATCATCCGCAGTCAGAATGCGATGAGTCTGGTTTGGTGTGCGAAGAGCCAAGCCGGCCATCCAAATGCCTCCTCCCAATCGGGTTCCCGTGTTCTTGTTGGTTAAAAAAGATGCAGAACGAACCACTTTGCAAATAACGATACAGCATGCACCCGATAATCCGCACTTATGAGCAACGTCTTCCCGGGTGGAGGACATAGGCTTGGTCAATGCCCGTCATTGACAATGATTAGTTTCCAATCTCCTCAATCGCTGCTGATATGAATTGCTTCAGGCCTATGCCGGTCGCGATTTTTAGCGATGGCATCATCCTGAGGCATCTATCTGGGAGAGGCTCAAATGAAAATCACAAGAAGAATTGCAACCACGGTGATCGCAAGCGCGGCCTTGCTCGCAGGCGGCTTTATGATGCTGCCGACGCAAGACGCCACGGCCGCCGAACAGGTCGATGGCAAGCTCTATATGGTCATTGCAGGCCGCCAGCCCGTCAGCCATCTCGACCCCGCGCTCAAGTACGACCTTGCCGTGCGCATGATGCAGCAGCAGCTCTATGACGCGCTGGTGAAATACGAAGGAAATCCATCGGAAATCAAACCCTGGCTTGCGGAAAGCTGGAGTACCTCGGACGACGGCCTGACCTGGACCTTCAATCTGGCCAAGAACGCAAAATTCCATGACGGCAGTCCGGTCACGGCAGAAGCAGTGGTCTATTCCTTCAAGCGGACCATGGAAATCAATGAAGGTCCGGCCTGGATGCTGGAGGGCTTTGTCGAAGCCGACGGCATTAAAGCGGTCGATGCCCACACTGTGTCCTTCACACTCAACAAGCCCTATGCGGCCTTTCTGTCGTTTCTGCCCTGGTGGTATGTGGTGAACCCGGCTGTTGTCGAGGCGAACATCAAAGACGGCGATTTCGGCCAAGGCTTCCTGCAGGAAAATGCCGCAGGCTCCGGCCCCTACAAGTTACAGCGCTTCGAGCAGGGTACCGCCTATGTTCTGGAGCGCAACGACGACTACTGGAAGGGTTTCCCTTACGAGAATGACCGGATGGGCGGTGTGATTTACCGCCTGGTTCGCGAGAGCGCAGCGCAACGCGCGGCCCTTTTAAAGGGTGAGGCCGATCTGGTCACGGGTCTCTCTCCGGAAGAACGTCAGGCGGTCAACTCGAATAAGGACATCTCCACCACATCGCTTCCGGCCCTGACGTCATTCGGCCTGAAAATGAATACGACCCAGGGTGTCACCGCGGATCTCAATATCCGTAAAGCTCTGGCCTACGCCTATGATTATGAGTCCTTCATCAAAATCATGAACGGCGAAGCAAAGCTGCAGACCAGCCCCTTCACCGACGCGGTTCAGGGTATGGTGCCGATCGCCGACATGCCGCGCCGGGATATTGCCAAAGCGAAGGAGTATCTGGCGAAGTCAGCCCATCCCGACGGTGGTTTCGAGGTCGAATACGTCTACGTCGAAGGCTTTGAAATCGAGCGCCAGATGGGCCTCGCCATGATCGACGCCTACAAGGACATCAACGTCACCGTCAAGATGGTGCCCTTGACCTGGCCCAACATGGTCGCCCGGGGCGCAAAGCCCGAGACGTCACCGGACCTCATGGCGATTTTCGCAACCCCCGTCTCGACGGATCCGGACGCAATCGCCATCCAGTATCATCCCTCCTCGGCGGGGAAATACTATGGCTCCCACTTCCTGAACGATCCGGACTTGAACGCGCTGATCGAAAAAGCCCGTGCGGAAACCGTTTGGGACAAGCGGGCGCCCATCTACGCGGAAATTCAGCAGAAGATCGTGGATCTCCAGCCTGAGATCTTCGGTATGATGCGGAACCGGGGCGTTGCGTTGCGCAACTGGGTCAAGGGTTACCAGGATAGTCCGATCCGTATGGGTGGCGAGATCGACTTCTATTCGGTTCACCTCGATCCGAACTAAGTAGGCTCTCGCCCGTTCGGCACCGGCGGGTTTTGCAGGTACGCGAAACCCGCCCTCATATACGCGACCAGAGCATTTACGCGAGTAGGGGAAGTCAATTGGGCCAGCTAATCGTCCGGCGCCTGATCTTCATGATCTTCATGCTGATTGGCCTGATGGCGATCGTGTTCGCGATTTCCAACATTGCGCCCGGCGACCCTGCCCGTCTGGCGGCGGGTCCGGATGCAACCAACGAAATGGTCGAAAGGCTGCGGGTGGAGCGGGGACTGGATAAACCCATCGTCACCCGCTTTGCCGTCTACCTCTCAAATCTGGCGGCTGGGGACCTGGGCACGTCTCTGCACACGCGGCGCGCGGTCGTCGACGATCTGGCGCGCTATTTCCCGGCCACTTTGGAACTGGTTCTGTTTTCCATCGCATTCGCAGTCCTTCTGGGCGTCCCGCTCGGGATGGCGGGGGCCGCGTTTCAAAACAAGATACCTGACCATTCCATCCGCTTTCTGGCGGTCTCGGGCGTCGCCCTGCCGATGTTCTGGCTGGGGCTGATGCTGCAGTGGTATCTGTCGCTGGAGCTGGATCTCTTTCCGCTCGGCGGGCGGCTTGGGATCATGACACCCCGTCCGGAGACGGTGACCGGCATGCTGACGGTCGACTCGCTGCTCAGCGGGAACTTCGGCACTTTCCAGGAAGCGGTCTGGCACCTGGTGCTGCCGTCCCTCGCGCTCAGCCTGCCGGCGCTCGCCTCCATCATTCGGGTCAACCGGGCCGAGATGCTGGAGACCCTCAACAAAGACTATATCCTGAATGCGCGCGCACAAGGTATCGGCCCTCTGCGGATCGTCACAGCCTATGCCCTGAAAAATGCGATCCTTCCGACCCTTGCGATGATCGGGCTGCGCTTTGGCTGGATGCTGGGCGGTACCGTCCTGGTCGAGGGCGTGTTCGATTACCCGGGTGTCGGCCTCTATGCGACCAAGGCCGCGGTGTCCTCCGACTTCGATCCCATCATTGCCGTTACCCTGGTCCTGGGCGCCAGCTTCATGTTGGTCAATCTATTGATCGATCTCACATACGCCCTGCTCGATCCCCGCGTGAGGTCACAGATATGACCCTCGCCGAAAGCACTGTTCCGAAACCGATGGGTACAGGACCGGGGGATGACTTCATCGCCCCTGAAACGGATGTTGCGCCGGTCGACCGCTTTCGGGAGTACCGCCGGATGTGGGCGACATTCCGCCGCTCTCATTCCTCGATGGCGGGGCTCTTCATTGTGATCCTCTTCCTGCTCATCGCGTTGATCGGCCCCTGGATCGTGCCCTTTCCCGAGGACGCGCTGGGTTCAATACATCTGGACCGGAAACTCCAGCCGCCGAATGGGATCCACTGGTTCGGCACGGACGAAGTGGGGATGGACATCTATACCCGCGTCATTATCGGTGCCCGCACGACGCTTTGGATCGGCCTGACCATCACGGGACTGGCGATACTGATCGGCGTGCCCTTGGGTCTGATCGCCGGGGTTTCCAACACCTGGATCCGCGAGACGATCATGCGGATCACCGATATTTTCCTGTCGATCCCCGGCCTCATTCTGGCCGTGGCCATTGTCGGTGCCTTGGGACCGGGCATTCTGAATGCGATGATCGCTCTCAGCCTGGTTTGGTGGCCGGGATACGTGCGGCTGGTTCAGTCGAAGGTGCTCTCAGTGAGGAACGAAACCTATGTGGAAGCGGCCCGCTCAATCGGTGCTTCCAATTTCCGCATCATCTTTGTCCATATTCTGCCCAATTGCATGTCGCCGATCGTGGTGAAAGCCTCCATGGATATGGGAATGGCGATCCTGGCGGCGGCCAGCCTGGGTTTCCTGGGACTCGGCGCTCAGCCGCCTTACCCGGAATGGGGCGCGATGATCTCCATCGGCCGCAACTATCTGCCTGACTGGTGGTGGTATTCGCTTTTTCCCGGTCTTGCCATCTACTTCACGGTGCTGGGATTCAACCTGCTCGGCGACGGATTGCGGGACGTTCTCGATCCCAAGCAGAGGTCATGATGCAGCCTCTTCTTTCCATTCGCGATCTGTCGCTTGAGTTCAACACCTTCGACGGGACCTATCAGGCGATCGACCGGGTCTCGCTGGAGCTCAATCCGGGCGAGGCTCTGGGGCTGGTCGGCGAGACCGGTTGCGGCAAATCCGTCCTCACCCGGGCCGCCTTCGGGCTGGTTCCCACGCCACCGGCGCGCATCACCTCCGGGTCGGTGCTGTTTAACGGCCGCGAAATTCTGGGACTGTCGCCCCGCGAACAGCGGGCCATGCGCGGCCGTGATGTGGCGCTGATTTTTCAAGACCCAATGACCTTCATCAATCCCGTCTTCAAGGTCGGCACCCAACTGGTGGATGCCATCCGCGCGCAACAGCTGGGCAAGGTCACGCGGAAGGAAGCGCGGGATATCGCGCTCAACATGCTGGACAAGGTTCAGTTGCCCAACCCGGTGCGCCAGTTCGAAAGCTACCCGCATCAGCTTTCAGGCGGCATGCGGCAACGGGTCCTGATCGCCATGGCGCTCACGGCCGAACCCAAACTGCTGATCGCCGATGAACCCACGACCGCGCTCGACGTGACCATTCAGGCGCAGATCCTCGACCTGATCGAACGGCTTGTCCAGGACATGGGCATTTCTCTCATCATGATCAGCCATGATCTTGGCGTCGTCAGCCAGGTCTGCTCCCGCGTCGCCGTGATGTACGCCGGGCAAATCGTCGAGGATGCGCCCGTCGCACAGATCTTCGACAGCCCGGCCCATCCCTACACCAAGGGCCTGCTGGCCGCCGTCCCCCACCCGTTCCGTCCGGAAGACAGGCTGGAGGGAATTCCCGGTTCTCTGCCCAATCTCTACAATCCGCACAGCGGCTGCCGCTTTGCCGAGAGGTGTCCGCTCGCAATCAACCGCTGCGTCGAGGCGCGTGTTGCACAGACAGAGGTGGCGCCACAGCATATGGTTGCCTGCATAGCCTGCGAAGGTGCCCAAATCGATGCTTGAATCCAATCCGCCAACTCCGATGCTAGAGCTTGAAAACCTACGGGTGCATTTTCCCACGAAATCCGCGGTCGTACGGGCCGTCGACGACATTTCTCTCAAGCTCTATCCGGGTGAGATCCTGGGACTAGTCGGCGAGAGCGGATCCGGTAAATCGACCGTGGGCAAGGCTGCTCTACGCCTGATCGATCCGACCGATGGAAAGATCAGAATCAACGGAAGCGACATTACCGACGCTTCGGGCAAAGATCTCAAACCCGTGCGTACAAAAGCGCAGCTGATTTTTCAGGACCCGCATTCGTCGCTCAATCCGCGCATGACCATCGGCAAGATTGTCGCAGAACCCCTGCTCATTCACAGCCAACTGCGGGGAAGCGAACTGGCAGAAACGGTCTCAAAGTTGTTGGGCCGGGTGGGATTGCCATCGCAGTTTTTGCATCGCTATCCCCACGAACTCTCGGGCGGACAAAAACAGCGGGTCGCCATCGCGCGCGCCCTGTCGGTCGATCCGGATATGTTGATTCTCGACGAACCGACCAGTGCCTTGGATGTATCGGTTCAGGCGCAGATCCTGGAATTCCTGAAGGAACTCCATGACGAACGACCGCGCATGACCTCGCTGTTCATCTCGCATAATCTGGCCGTGGTCCGCTTTCTCTGCCACCGTATCGCTGTCATGTATCTTGGCCGCATCGTGGAAGAAGGACCCGTGGAACAGGTTTTCTCTCATCCTCAACATCCCTATACAAAAGCCCTGCTGAGCGCCGTGCCTCTGCCGCAAGCCGAGCGCAACGCGGGCCGGATCCACTTGCAGGGCGATTTGCCCAGTCCCGTCGACTTGCCAAGTGGCTGCGCATTTCATCCGCGCTGCCCGCAAGCGGCGGCCGGCAAATGCGATAAGGAGTCCCCCATTTGGGTGACGGTCGGAGCGTCGCGGGCGCGTTGCCATTTTGCTGGTGATGTTGAATGAGTTTTCAACTGGATCGCTTGGCAAACCAACTGGATTGGAATTTGCTGCGCACCTTCATGGTGATTGTGCAGGAACGCTCGATTACCAGTGCCGCGCGACGTCTGAACGTGACTCAGCCATCTGTCAGCGCTGCGCTGCGGCGGCTCGAAGAACGGCTTGAGGTTCAGCTTGTCGAGCGGGGCTCGGGGCGGGTTTTCTCCATCACCAGCGCAGGCGAAGTGGTTTACCGTGAAGCGCTTGAGATGTACGGCGGCGTTGTGCGGCTCAACGAGCTCAGTCAATCGAGCGAACAGGTTCTCTCCGGCAACATCGTCATCTACCGTTCAAGCCACCTCGATGTCGGTTTCCTGAATGCGCTTCTCGCGGAGTTCCAGAAAATCCACCCGGGCGTAACATTTTCCATGTCCTCAACACCCTGTTCCGATGTGATCCGGGCGCTGAAACAACGCGTGGCTTCCTTGGGTTTTTGCACGCGCCTGGAAACCGCTCCCCAATTAAAGCCGCACAGGCTGCCCGGTCAGGAGTTTGCGTTCTACTGTGGGCCCCGCCATCCACTTTATGAGGTGGAGCGACCTGATCCGGCGATCCTGGCCGCATCTGATACTGTAGGCTTCGAGGGCGAAACCCTCAGCGGGCCGCTCGCGCAGATCCTCCGCTATCGGGCGCGTCATGAAATCGGCGACAAAATGAGCGCCACCACCAGCAGTATCGTCGATCTCATCGAAATGGTCCGTCATGCCCCTGCGATTGGTTGTGTCGCGATAAACCATGTCAGGAAACATGCCCCCGACCTATGGCAGATACCGCTGGACGCCGCCAATCCCCTGATCGACATCTATGCTCTTGTAGATACGGACCGGCATTTGACCCACGCAGAGCATCAGTTGCTGAATTTCCTTGAAGCCAACGGGATTTTGCAGAGCAGCCAAAGCCCGTAAAGTCCGGCTGACGTAGCGGGCTACAAATCCAAATCCTCGTGCGTAAGCGTCGCGCGGCGCTGGCGCTCGTCCAGGACCAGGATCATTCGGGCCAGCATGGCGGTATCCAGATTGGACCAGCCCGCCGTGATATGTCCGTCTTTCCAGAGAATACTGGTGGCCACGGCCTGGATCTCATCGGCGTGTTCCAATCCGCTTTGGAAAATCTCCGCAGGCTCTACGCCGTGAAGCGTGATGATATCGGCCATGATGTTTTCCGCACCTTTCGGGTTTTTGAGTCCTCGCTCGACGTTTCATCGAACCTATCGAAAGAGTGATGCAAGGCATTTGAGTTAGATCAAGACACTCTTCACAGCGATGTCGATCACAGGCGCCAGCTGCAACAGGTCGGTTCCGACCGAGTCACGCCTGACCGAGTCACATCTGATCTGGGTCAAGGTCGGCGCACAGCCCCTTCGCTATTCTGAAACCTCATGGCAAACCCTATCGCGTGAGCGGAGATTCTGCGTGGTTTCTCAGGCAGGCACTATACCAGAGACCCAATTGCAAACGCCCTCGATCCGGACCCGTGGTCTAACCAAGATCTACCGAACGGGCGAAGTTGAGGTGCGTGCGCTGAACGGTGTCGACCTGACGCTTTACCAATCCGAACTGGTTGTCCTTTTGGGGGCTTCAGGCAGCGGCAAATCGACGCTGCTGAATATCCTGGGCGGCCTCGATCGGCCGACGCACGGCAAGGTTTTTTTTGGCGACGCGGAACTAACGGCCTTCAACGAGTCGGCACTGACCCGTTTCAGGCGCGACAACGTCGGCTTCGTGTTCCAGTTCTACAATCTCATCCCCAGCCTGACCGCCCGCGAGAACGTGGCCCTGGTGACCGAAATCGCGCCTGCCCCCATGGCACCGGCCGAGGCCCTGGAGATGGTCGGGCTCGGCGAACGCCTGGACCATTTTCCCGCCCAGCTTTCGGGCGGCGAACAGCAGCGTGTCGCCATCGCCCGGGCCATCGCCAAACAGATGCGGATCCTGCTGTGCGACGAGCCCACCGGCGCGCTGGACAGCGCCAGCGGCGTGATCGTCCTGGAGGCGATCCAACGGGTCAATCAGGAGCTCGGCACCACGACCGCTTTGATCACCCACAACGCCGTGATCGCCGATATGGCTGACCGGGTGATTATTTTCGCCGACGGCAAAATTCACGAGACCCGCGTTAATGAGCACAAACGCCGGGTTAGCGACATGACCTGGTAGCGCCCATGAACCCCCTCGACAAAAAGCTTTTCCGCGATCTCTGGCGCCTGCGCGGCCAGGTCATCGCCATCGCGCTGATCGTGGCCTCCGGCGTCGGCGTTCTGATCATGTCCCTGAGCTCCCTCGAAGCCCTGCAAGAAACCGCCAATGCTTACTATGAGCGCTACCGCTTCGCGCAGGTCTTCGCAGAGGTCAAACGCGCACCCAGGTCGCTGGAAAAGAAAATCGCGGAGCTGCCCGGGGTTCAAGCGGTCGATACGCGGATCGCTCAGTTTGCGGTCGTCGACATCGCAGGCTTCCGCGAGCCGGTTATCGCCCAATTGGTCTCAATACCGGAACGCGGACAGCCGAACCTGAACCAACTGGTCCTGCGCAGCGGCCGCTGGGTCACGCCCGGCCGGGTCGATGAGGTCATTCTCGGCGAACCCTTTGCAGAGGCCCATGGTTTCAAGCCGGGCGATAAGTTTCAGGCCGTGCTCAAGGGCAATAAACGGACCCTGACCATCGTCGGCACGGCCCTATCGCCGGAGTTCGTCTACTCCATCGGTCCGGGCGCTCTGATGCCCGACGATCTGCGCTTCGGCATCTTCTGGATGGGCCGGGATGCCCTGGCGGCGGCCTATGATCTGGAGGATTCCTTCAACGGCATCGCAGTCTCCCTGCTGCGCGGTGTCGAACCCAAGGGTGTGATCGAACGGCTCGACAACCTGCTCGAGGATTACGGCGGCATCGGCGCCTACGCCCGCAAGGACCAGATCTCGAACTGGTTCCTCATGAACGAGCTGGAACAGCTGCGCAGCATGTCGACGATCATGCCGACGATCTTCCTGGCCGTGGCGGGTTTTCTGACCAACATGGTGCTTGCGCGTCTCATCGCCATCGAGCGAACGGAGATCGGCCTGCTCAAGGCCTTCGGCTACAGCAATCTGGCGGTCGGCTGGCATTACGCCAAGATGGTGATGGCCATGACCGGACTGGGTATCCTCATCGGCTGGGGCGTCGGCTATGGCCTGGGGCAGTGGAGCACGCACATCTACGCGGATCAGTTCCGCTTTCCCTTCCTTCTGTTCCGCCCCGGTCCCACGTCCTTCTCCATCGCGGCCATCGTCAGCATGGCCGCGGCCCTGATCGGCGCGGCAGGCGCCGTGCGGAGTTCGGTCGCACTTTCTCCCGCCGAGTCCATGCGGCCCCCGGCACCGCCTGTCTTTCATAAGGGCGGTCTGATGGATTCGGCCCTGGCGGTTCTGCTGGACCAGCCCAGCCGCATGATCCTGCGGCAGATCATCCGCTGGCCCCTGCGGGCCTTCCTGACCGCATCGGGGATCGCCCTCTCGGTGGCGGTTCTGATCTCCTCGCTGCAGTGGCTCGATTCCATCGACCACATGGCCGATACCCATTTTTTCCAGGCGCAGCATCAGGACATCATGGTCGGTCTGGTCGAGGCGGAGCAGGAGAGCGTGGTGCGCGAGTTCGCCAATCTGCCGGGCGTCCTCTCCGTTGAATCCCAGCGGATCGTCACAGCGAACTTCCGCGCGGGAACGCGGCTGCACAGAGGCTCCCTCAACGGGATTGAGCCGGAGTCGAGGCTTCAGCCGATTTACGACAATGCCGGCCGGGTCGTGGCGGTGCCCCCGGGCGGGCTGGTGCTCTCGACCAAGCTCGCAGAGAAACTGGCGGTCGGCCCGGGCGATACAGTGCTGGTCGAAGTTTTGGAGGGACGCCGTCCCACACTCGAGCTGCCGGTTGCCAGCCTCTTCGAGACCTTCATCGGTATGCCGGCGTATATCGATAAGTCGGCCTTGAACCGTCTGCTTCTGGAACCCCGGCGTGTCGAATTTCTCGATCTGCTGGTCGATGAACGGCAGCAGGCGGAGCTTTTCGCCGAGTTGAAGGAACTGCCGAGCATCGCCGCGGTGATGCTGCGCCGCGCGGCGGTCGACGAGTTCTACGAGACCCTGGCCAAGACCCTGCTGGTCTACATCTCTTTTTTTGTTGCCTTCTCCTGCACCCTTGCCTTCGGTGTCGTCTATAACACGGCGCGGATCGCCCTTTCGGAGCGTGGCCGCGAGCTCGCAACGCTGAGAGTGCTTGGATTCTCCCGTTGGGAAATCTCCTACATACTGCTCGGTGAAGTCGGCCTGACGGTACTCTTCGGCCTGCCGCTCGGTTGCCTTGCGGGACTGGGCCTGGCCTGGCTCATGACCACAGCCTTTGAGTCCGAGCTCTACCGCATTCCGATGATCATCGAGCCCTCGACCTACGGCATGGGCGTACTGATTGCTCTTCTCGCTGCAGTGGTGTCGGGATTTATCGTGCGGGAGCGACTCGACAAACTCGATCTGATCTCTGTTCTCAAGACCCGTGAATGAAAGAGGGGAGTACGCCAACATGCAGGTGAAAGGACGCCGTTTGGTACTTTGGGGCTGCCTCGGGGCGGTTCTCGCGGCAGGTTTGGCCTACGCCTTCTGGCCCCGGCCGATCCCGGTCGATTTCGTCACCGCGGCCCAGGGACCGCTGGTGGTCACGGTCTCCGAAGAAGGCGAGACCCGCGTGCGCGATGTCTTCGTACTGTCCGCGCCGGTCACCGGACATATGCGGCGGATCGATCTGGATGTCGGAGACCTGCTGCGTGCCGAGATCACCGAGGTCGCAAGGATCGAGCCGATCGACCCGACCTTCCTGGATGTGCGCAGCGCGGCCCAGGCCCAGGCCGCCATCGAAACCGCCGAGGCGGCCCGCAGTCTGGCCCTGGCCGAGGTCGATGTGGCAGAGGCCGAACTGGACTTCGCGGACGCCGAGGTCAAGCGCGCGCGCAGACTGATCACCACCGACACCATCTCTCAGCGGGCGCTGGACGACGCCGAACGGGTCTTCCGGACCAAGAAAGCGAGCCTGGATACGGCCCGCGCCGGCCTGCGCATGCGCGAGTCGGAATTGACGCAGGCCCGCGCGCAGCTGGTGTCTCCGGCCACCGCGCAGCGCCAGTATGATGCCTGCGACTGTGTCGTGCTCACGACGCCGGTCAGCGGACAGGTACTGAAGATTCACCAGGAGAGCGCGGGCGTGGTCCAGTCCGGCCAGGCCTTGATCGACATCGGCAATCCCCGCCAGTTGGAGATCGTGGTCGATCTGCTGTCGGAAGATGCTGTGAAGGTCGAAGCCAACCAACGGGTCGTGATCGAGGATTGGGGCGGCCCGGAGGATCTCAGCGGCCGGGTCCGGCGGATCGAGCCGACCGGTTTCACCAAGGTCTCCGCACTGGGGATCGAGGAACAACGGGTCAACGTCATCATCGATTTCACCGATCCGCCGGAAAAGTGGCTACGGCTCGGTCATGGTTACCGGGTCGAGCTGCAGGTGGTACTTTGGGAAGCTCCTTCCGTGTTGAAAATACCGCTCACGGCGCTGTTCCGAAACGGCGGCGACTGGACGGTCTTTGTCGAGCGCGAGGGCCGCGCCCGCCTGCAATCCGTCAAACTCGGACAGCGCACAGACCTGGAAGCGCAGATCCTGGAGGGTCTGAACGAGGGCGACCGCGTCGTGCTCTATCCCAGCGACCGGGTGATCGAGGGCGTCAGGCTGATCGAACGCCTTCTCTAAACACCGCGCACGCCGGTCCCGTAATCGTAAAAAACAATGACCCTCGACGAAGCCTCGCCGCCGCATTAGGCTCGAAAGAGAACAGAGTGTGCCAACCAGAGAGGCAAGCGGGCGAATAACAGGCAAAAACAAGAAGCCTGAGCTCAGAATGCCCAGATTATGGGCGGTCTTTCTCACGCTGAAACCAGCAAAAGGGTTCCAGGCGAGGGCTTGACCGATGGCATAGGGCTTGCAGTGCGAAGTCTTTGAACGATCGCACGAAAAAACGGGGAGATAACTGATAATGTTTGACGTCAAAACCTTGCGCACGGCCGCGCTGGTTGCCGCTTTTGTCGGCTTCTCGACCCAGGCCTCGGCCGAAGTCGATATCAAATTCACGCTGGACTGGAAATTCCAGGGACCGACAGCGGCCTTTCTGGTCGCTGCCGATAAGGGCTTCTACGCCGAAGAAGGCCTGGACGTCTCTATTGACAGCGGCAACGGCTCCGCCGGCGCGGTGACCCGGGTTGCGGGCGGTGCCTACCAGATGGGTTTCGCCGACATCAACGCGCTGGTCGATTTCAACGCCAAAAATCCGGGCCAGTCGGTGAAGGCAGTCATGATGGCCTATGACGCACCCCCCTTCTCGCTCTTCACCCTGAAGAAAAACAATATCACCAAAGCCGAAGACCTGGTCGGCCGCAAGCTGGGCGCGCCGGTCTTCGATGCCTCCTACAAGCTCTTTCCCGCCTTTGCCCACGAAACAGGCATCGACGAAAAAGCGGTTGAGCGGGTGAACATGGACCCGGCCTTGCGCGAAGCCATGCTGGTGCGCGGCGATGTCGATTTCATCTCCGGGCACTTCTTCTCCTCGATGCTGGACCTGAAGTCCAAGGGCGTCGCCGAGGAGGACATCAGGTATTTCCTCTATGCCGACTTCGGGATGGATTTTTACGGAAATGCCGTGATTGCTTCCGGCAAGTTCATCAGCGAGCAGCCCGAGGCGGTCGCCGGCTTCATTCGCGCCACCGTCCGCGGCTGGCAAGACGTGATTGCCGATCCCGAAGGCGCCATTGAAATCGTCGCCAAGAGCGATCCACTGATCGAGAAGAAATTGGAACTGGAGCGGTTGCAGCTTGCTCTCGACGTCAATGTCCTGACCCCCAAGGTGCTGGAGAGCGGCATCGGTGACGTGGACGAGGCCCGCCTGCGCAATTCCATCGCGCAGCTCGCCATAGCCTACGGCCTGGAAGCAACGCCGGAACCCGCCGCTGTCTGGACCTCAGAGTTTTTGCCGCCGGCGAAGGACCGGATGCTGAGCCGCTGATCCTATTCAATCCCTTTGGTTTTCTATGAGCGGTACTTTTTGTGACGGCCTTCGTTGAACTCGAGCAGGTCACCATGACCTATGGCGGCCCCGGTATCGACACGGTACCGGCGGTCGCCGACGCTTCTCTGACCATCAAACAGGGCGAATTCGTCGCCATGGTCGGTCCCTCGGGCTGCGGGAAATCTTCTCTTTTGAAGATCGTCTCCGGCCTGATGCCTGCGGACAAAGGCATCACCCGTGTCGCCGGGGAACCCGTGACCCGTCCACTGACCATGGTGGGGATGGCCTTTCAAAATGCCACCCTCCTGCCCTGGCGGACGACCCTGGAGAACGTGTTACTGCCGCTGGAGGTCAGCCGGACCCACCGGGGCAGCTTCCGGCGCAAGAAGGCGGAGCATCTGGAGACCGCCAGAGCGCTTCTCAAGACGGTCGGGCTCGAAGGCTACGAGGATCATGCCCCTTATGAGCTTTCCGGCGGTATGCAGCAGCGTGCGTCGCTCTGCCGGGCGCTGATCCACGCGCCGGATCTTCTACTGCTCGACGAGCCCTTCGCCGCCCTCGACGCCTTCACCCGCGAGGAGCTCTGGGGCGTGCTGCAGGATCTCTGGATGCAGCGGAAATTCACGGTCATCCTGGTGACCCACGATCTGCGCGAGGCGGTTTATCTTGCGGACCGGGTTTACGTGGTGAGCAAACGCCCGGGCCGGATCGTCTATGAGCGGCCCATCCCCCTGGCGCGGCCCCGCACCCTGGAGTCCACCTTCGACCAGGATTTCGTCGATCTGGTGCATAAGCTGCGCGATCACATCGGCGAGGTGCGCGCATCATGATTTCGAAAATCAAGCTCGCGCCCTGGCTGGCCACCATCGGTCTTTTCGTGTTCTGGGAAGTCGTCTGCCGGCTTTTCTCGGTGCCTGAATTCATCCTGCCCACGCCCAGCGCGTCCATTGCCGCAATGATCGAATACTGGCCCGCGATCTGGCAGAACGCCTTCTACACCTTCTGGGTGACTATGGTCGGCTTTGCACTGGCCGTGATTTTCGGATTGGCCCTGGGCCTGGTCACCGGCGCCTCGGCGGTGGTCTATTCCGCCATCTATCCCCTGCTGGTCGGCTTTAACTCGATTCCCAAGGTCGCCATCGTGCCGGTTCTGGTGGTCTGGTTCGGCATCGGCACCATCCCGGCCATCCTGACCGCCTTCACCATTTCCTTCTTTCCCATCGTGGTGAACGTGGCCACGGGCCTCGCCACGCTTGAGCCGGAACTGAAAGACGTGCTGCGCTCGCTGGGCGCGCGCAAGATCGACATCCTGCTCAAGGTCGGCGTTCCCCGCTCCATGCCTTATTTCTTCGCTTCACTGAAGGTCGCGGTCACCCTCGCCTTCGTCGGCACGGTGATTTCCGAGACGGTGGCTGGGAACGCCGGCATGGGACATCTGATGCTCACCGCGTCCTCCAGCTTCCGCGTGCCCCTGGTTTTTGCGGGCCTGCTGGTGATCGCCGCCATGGGTGTGGGCATGTACGTGGTCTTTGTGCTGGTCGAGCGACGCTTCGTCGGATGGGCCTTCCGCGGCGGGGACAACGGATAGTCATGCCCGAAAGGTGCAGCCTCACGTGACTCTGACAAGGCGGTCCTGGTGCAAGTTATTTCTGGCCGCGGGCCTGATCGGCCCTATCTTGTTGCGTTCCGGTAACAGCAACGCGCAAACCCAAAACATGCTGGCCGAAGATATGCTGATTGATGACTTTAAAGATTCGGACCTGACCTCAAAACTGGGCACCACCTGGCGCGGTTTCAGCGATCGGGTCATGGGCGGCGTCTCGCAGGCCTCCGTCACGCGCGAACAGCTCGACGGGCGCTGGGCGATGCGGCTGCGCGGGGATGTGCGCCTGGAAAACAACGGCGGCTTCGTTCAGGCGGCCCTCGATCTCTCGCCGGACCGGGGGATGTACGACGCCTCCGGCTTTACCGGGTTACGCCTTACGGTCCGCGGCAATGGTGAAGAGTACGGGCTTCATCTGCGCAGCGCAGACAACACCCGGCCCTGGCAGTCCTACCGGGCACAGTTCGTTGCAGGACCGGAGTGGGAAACGCTCGAACTGCCCTTCGCCTCCTTCACACCCCACAGGCTGGAAGCGCCCCTGGTGACCTCCAGGCTCCGAAGGATCGGGCTGGTGGCCATCGGCCGGGCCTTTTCGGCGGATCTCGCCGTGAGCGAGATCGCGTTTTATCGTTAAGGACTATTCAAAAGCCACAGAGAGCCGGTCAGAAGCGTCGCGAAAGCGACCCATGCCGCATAGGGCACAAACAGCAGTCCCGCCAGACGGTCCAGGCGCCAGAAAAGCACTGTGTTGACGACGATGACGAGCAGCAGGATCACGATCTCCACCAGCGACCAGCCGATCTGCTGCAGCCCGAAAAACAGAGCCGACCACAATAGATTCAGAGCCAACTGAACGCCATAGACGGCAAGCGCCCGGCTCCGTGCCTGTGACGCCTCCTGACGCCAGACCCGCCAGGCCGCGATCGCCATAAAGATAAAGAGCGTTGTCCAGACCGGCCCGAAGACCCAGTCGGGCGGACTGAGCACCGATCTCTCGAGCGTCTGATACCAGTCACCCACCGACGTCGCGGTAATCGCGCCACCAACGCCTGATACGGCAAAAGAGAGCAGTATAAATCCGGCAAGACCGAACCAGTCGCGACGTGTCATTCCGAGTGCTTTCTCTTCTTCAACCGTCATCCTGATTCGGTCATCTACACCTCTGTCAAAGGTATGTGGTACGGCTCTCGCTTTCAATCAATCGCATCGAGATCCGGACCGACAGCGAATCGATATTTCCACCCTGCTGCCGCCGGACCCTGTTCCAATAACCCGGGGCGGCCGTTTTCGATTATCCTCACCGTGTTCGAGAAACGCGCGCGTCCAGAGAACGCTGTTGGTATAGGGATCAGGGTCAAAACGCTCAGGCGTATGCTGCGGGGCTGTAAAGGGATAGTGCTCGGCACGGCATTCGGATTGCTCAAGCAGCGCACCGTCTAAACCGATCAGGCACCAGCGTTGCCGGCTCTCAATCGGGATCCAGGCCCTCTCACCATAAAAGCAATTCATCGCCGGGTATATCGCTGCAATGACCACTTCGCCTGATGGATTCTTGAACCCCCAGAATTCGCCACTTCGAAAAATCTTACCGCCTCCTGGACAATCGAGACTGCTCGACGACTGCCCCTTCTTCCGACGACCCTGGGAGCTGTTCACGGGAGATGCCGGCACCAGTTCGTGTGTTACCTTGGTCATCCGAGATTGTGTAGCTGAGGTGGTCGGCTCACTCTCAGGTTCGAGGTCGTACCACACGCTGCCAATACGGCCACGGGGAGGGCCGAAAGCCCATCCCTCAACTTCGTCAAAATACTTTCCACCGAGGAGGCGGCCCGAAAGGTCCAGCAGAGCATAGAGTTCACCGTGCCGCGCGATACTGTATCCACGATGACTAAAGCTGGATAGTTTTTCATGCTTGGTTGGAATAACGAGTACGCCATTTGTATCTACGGCGCCCGCATAACCATCGATCAGATGCAACTTCGTGCCGGCGGCTCTATAACTCTCCTTAGAAAGCCAGGGGCCTTGTTTGACTATGGCGCGCCCACCTTGGAGCCGCTCAACGACTTTGTAAGCCGGCTCAACCTGCCAACTGCCATCGGCGCGCATGAGGCCAAATAGAGTACGGCGCTCATTGCTATCTCGAGCCCAAATCAGCCCGTATCCCTCTCCGGCATGGGCGAAAAATTTGAAGCGATATTCCGGCTTTGTAATCCAGCCCTCTTTTCCTTGACCGGCGGTGCGGTAAAGGCCCATTTGACCAGGTGAGAGCCAAAACTCATTTTTGTCCAGCACGGCTTTGGCCGGTGCCCTGCTGTCTGCCCACTCTCCCTCGCGAACAAGCACAACATCTTCCGTGAAGGGTATAGATCGCGCGAATTTCGGCGCGACGACGACCTCGCCCTTACGGTTGATGACGCCGGTATGCTCTCCCATGAGAACTTCGGCGAGGCCGTGCTCAAACGCGCCGGCAAGATCAAACCTAGGCTCTAAAACCATCTCGCCATTGAGATTGATGTAGCCGAAATGGCCGTCGACAAGGACCGCAGCGAGACCTTCGCTGAACGGCATTGCGCGCTCATAGCGCTGCGGGATTACCTCCGTCTTGCTTCTGTGCAGCACGTAACCGCAGAGACCAGTAGCGCCGCCGCAGTCGACAACGACCCTCTCCGGCCTATCGTCCCGCGCCGGCATCAGGACCAGCACCAATGACATGACGAGCAGGAGAGAGAGTAAAATGACCCTCAGGCTTGGTCTGTGCATCGAGATCTCGCAGTTCAACTTATGGCGATAAAAAACTCAGGGACCTTAAGCCGGCGGCCCGGAGCGCAAGACTCTCGAGTCGGGGCAAATCTCTCCCGCAAGAGAACCTTCAGGTAGTTTACATCTTGTTAAAAATAAATCTTTAGGTTGTTCTCAACTTGTTTCGAGAATGAGCCTATCGCCGTATGGACATATCAAACCCAAGAGAAAAGTCGCAGAAAAGTGCACCCCTGACTCCCAAGGAACAAACGGCCGCGGACTCATCAAAAATGGATAGGGTCATCGAGGAGTTCAGGAGAGAGCGGGACAAACGCGACCGCGTGCAACGCGAGACCACGTCTTGGCACTTGAAGGTATTTCTGCCTTGTTTGATCGTGATTGCAGCAGTGGATCTTGCAGACATCTTGGGTTACGTGCGTATTCGCGGAATGGGCACGGGTACAGGGATCGGTCTCCTGGTGTTTGCCGTGGTCACGCTCTTCGTCTTTAAATTCGGGAAAAACCGCTAACCAGACAGTCCTGGCAGCCGCCTTTGTTGCTGTCCCGTTTTCCATACGAGACGGCGAACCCGTCATTCCGTCGCGGTTCGCCCAAGAATAGAAAAGCCATTCACGCCCGCGGACCGCTCCAGGACAATCATTTCTCCCGATTGGGGAAAGATGCCAGTCAGCGCGGTGATGTTGACCTGATGCGTGACCAGAACCAGCGGTTCTCCGGGCGGTTGGGCGGCCATCCAGTCTCTCAGAGCCTGCGTTGCGGCGGGTTGCAGCTCGCGCTGGCGGAAGAAGGAATTGAGGGGCTCCAGCTCTTCTACCGCTCCAAGACCCAGCAGCTCGGCGGTTTCCAGACAGCGGCACCACTGGCTTGAGAGCACCCGCGCGGACCCGAGGCCTGCGTCGCGCAGGCGCGCGCCGATCCGTTCTGCCTGAGCCCGGCCCGTGTCACTGAGATTTCTTTGCGTGCTGCAGTCCCGCAGCGCGAAATTGCCGGGGTCCCCGGTTCCCGGCGCCAGGGCATGACGCATGATGACGATATGGCCCTCCGCAGCCACAGACCGCAGGAGGGCTTCGTCGTCGGCCACGGCGGCGTCATGGGGCAGGACCGCAAGCAGAAGGCCGAGCACCAAACCAAGTTTCCCGGCGCAGCGCAGTAGCGTTTTACCGAGCATCACCATCCCCGGGTGCCCGGCGCGCCCTTGAAGGGACCGACGATGTTGCTGGTAATCCAGCCGCCGTAGAAATCGCCTTCCTGAGACTGAACCTTCTCGTCGCCGACCCAGCAGGCTTCGACGCGCGAGGCATAAAAGGCATAGTAGCCCTGGATCTGCCGGAAGGGCTGAGTGGTCTCCGGATAATTCCAGGCCGCCTGTTGAGAGCGCGCCTCGCCGACCTCGAGCGACCAATAGTTCGCCGGCCCCTTGAATTCACAGAAAGAGCGCCCCGCTTCCGGCACCAGAAAATCCTCGCGCACATCGTCCGGCGGAAAATAGTAGACCGGCGGATGGCTGGTTTCGAGAACCCGATAACCTTCGGTGGTCTCTGCGACGGTCTCCCCGGCAAAGGTGACGACGAGCCGGTCCGTCACCTTTTCGATCCGCGGCGGCCGCGGGTAATCCCAAACCGATTCCTGACCTGGTCCCGGCACGACACGCAGGGGTCTTTCGAACATAGCGGCACCTTCATTTTCAAACGTCATGAAACATACGTCGCAAGGACCGCGCCGGATCAGGTTTTCGGCAAGGAATCAGCTCTTGTGCCAAGGCCCGTGATGCGCCCCGGGCTCGTCAAAGCGTTCAAAACTGTGTGCGCCGAAAAAGTCACGCTGGGCCTGGATCATATTGGCCGTCGAGCGGCCTGTGCGCATCATGTCGAAGTAGGCAAGCGCCGCCGAGAGAGCGGGCGCAGGCAAGCCGGAAATGGCCGAAACAGCCACCACTTCGCGCAGGGCCTTCTCGTTCTCCCGCAGGAGTGCGGCAAAGAAATCCGAGAACATGAGGTTCAGCGCCGGGTTCTGCGTCAGAGCGTCCGCCATGTCGTTCAACATGGTCGAGCGGATGATACAGCCGGCGCGCCAGACCCGTGCAACATCGGGAAGTGGAAGAGACCAATCATAAGCTTCCGAAGCAGAGGAGAGCAGCCCGAAGCCTTGCGCATAGCAGACGATCTTGCCTGCGATCAGGGCCTTCTCGAGCGCATCGATCCTGAGCGCGTCGGGATCGAGCGCCGTTGGTGCCGCCCCGAAAAGGCTCTCGCCTGCTTTGCGCTCATCGAGCCTGGAAGAGAGGTTGCGGGCCGCGACCGCCGCCTCGATCACCGTTGCCGGTGCGGCCAGATGCAGAGCCTCGACCGCGGTCCAGCGTCCCGTGCCCTTCTGACCGGCCCGGTCCAGGATGATATCGAGCAGCGGCTTGCCGCTCTTGGCATCGCCGCAGCGCGACACCTCGGCGGAGATTTCGATCAGATAGGATTTCAGCGGCCCTTCGTTCCAGCGCGCGAAAACCTCGCCGATCTGCGCCGCCTCCATGCCGAAGCCGTCGCGCATGATGCCGTAGACCTCGGCGATCATCTGCATGTCGGCGTATTCGATGCCGTTATGCACCGATTTCACGAAGTGCCCGGAGCCGCCCTCGCCCATCCACTGGGCACAGGCCTGGCCCTCATGCTTGGCGGAGATCGCCTCCAGGATATGCGAAACCCGGTCCCAGGCGCTGCGCGCCCCGCCGCCCATGATGGAAGGACCATGGCGGGCCCCTTCCTCACCACCGGAGACGCCGATACCCAGATAGGGCACACCCGCCGCCTTGGCCTCAGCCGTCCGGCGGTTGGTGTCGTGGAAGTTGGCGTTGCCTGCATCGATGATCAGATCATCAGCGCCCAGCATGCCGCGCAGAACGCTAATCTGCTGATCCAGGATGTCACCGGCCGGCAGCATGATGATGATGGAACGCGGGGGTTTGATGGCGGCAATGAAGTCTTCAAGGCTCTCGCAGGGGACGACCTGTGCGGCCAGGTCTCCGGCTTCAGCGTGAAACTTCCGGGTGGTCTCCGTCGTGCGGTTGAAGACGGCTATTTTAAAGCCTTTTTCCGCGATATTGAGAGCAAGACTAGCCCCCATGGTGCCGAGACCGATCAAACCGATCTCGGCAAGCTCACTGTCACCGAGTGCCATACTGCCCCTGATGTTTGCTGCTGTATAATGCTGTCGAGGAGCACAAACTAATAACTGGAGGCCACCGCGTCCATTGAAAGAGAGAACTCTGCGCCCAAACGGGTCGATCCGGGAGATCACGGCGCAAGGTTCTATCGACAGTGGCTTTGTCCAACGCTATCTTCGCCTCTGCAAGAAGACAGTACATCCTCAGATTTCGAGCAGGACTCCCCGGCCAAGTGAAAACCCCCAATCTGACGACGGTCGGCCATGCCTACGGCGTACCGGAAGCCGCCATGGCGGTCGCGCTCCTCGAATCGGCCGGCATCCTGGTCACAGAACATCCCTGGCACAGCCTGTCGATACGCTGGGACTTAACCCATGCCCTTGGTGGCATCGAACTACAGGTGCCCGCTTCCCAAGCGAAAGAGGCAGCTGCTGTTCTCGCGGACTTTCAGCCCACGGCACAGCCGCGCAAACGGCTATTTCGGCTCCTCGTCTGCATAGCTGCGACGTTCTTCCTGGCAGTGCCGCCAGCGGCCTCGGGTTTCTTCGCGGTCGCCATGCGGCCAGGAACGACGCGTAACAGCGCTCAAGACTGACAGCGTCACGGCAAGAGTAGCGCCAATCCCTGTCCGGTCAGGGCGCGAAGGATCCGATCCCGCGCGCTTTGAGCGTGTCTGAGATCTCGGCGAGCACCGTGGGATCGTCGATCGTGGCCGGCATCTTCCATTCGGCGCCGTCAGCGATCTTCTGCATGGTGCCGCGCAGGATCTTGCCGGAGCGGGTTTTCGGCAGACGCTCGACACAGATCGCCAGCTTAAAAGCCGCCACCGGACCGATGACCTCGCGGACCCGCTGAACCACTTCTTTCTCGATGCTGGCGGTGTCGCGGTCGACATCCGCGCTCAGGATCAGGAACCCGACCGGGATCTGCCCCTTCAAGGCATCTTCCACACCGACCACGGCGCATTCCGCGACCGCGGGATGCCCGGCAATGGCTTCTTCGATGCCGCCGGTCGAGAGGCGGTGTCCGGCCACATTGATGATGTCGTCCGTGCGCGACATGATGAAGAGATAGCCGTCTTCGTCCATCATGCCCGCGTCGGCCGTCTTATAGAAACCCGGGAATTCGCTGAGGTAGGCATCCCGGAAGCGCTCGTCGGCCTTCCAGAGCGTCGGCAGGCAGGAGGGCGGCAGGGGCAGTTTCACCACGATGTTGCCGAGGGTGCCTGCCGAAACCGGATGACCCTCGTCATCCAGCACCTGCACGTCATAGCCCGGCATGGGCACCGTCGGCGAGCCCAGCTTGACCGGCAGCGCCCCCAGGCCGACGGGATTGCCCGCTATCGCCCAGCCGGTCTCGGTCTGCCACCAGTGATCGATGACCGGCACCTTCAGCTTGTCCTGTGCCCACTCAATGGTGTCGGGATCGGCGCGCTCACCCGCCAGGAACAGCGTCCGCAGGGTCGAAATGTCGTAGTTGGCGATCAGGCTGCCCGAGGGGTCTTCTTTCTTGATCGCGCGGAAGGCCGTCGGCGCGGTAAAAAGTGCCGCGACCTTGTGCTCATCGATGACGCGCCAGAAGGTGCCGGCATCCGGCGTTCCGACCGGCTTGCCCTCGAAGAGAATGCTGGTGCAGCCCTTCAGCAGCGGCGCGTAAACGATGTAGGAATGCCCGACCACCCAGCCGACATCCGAGGCCGCCCAGAAGACCTCGCCTTCCTTCACGCCATAGATGGCATTCATGGACCAGTGCAGGGCCACCATGTGCCCGCCGTTGTCGCGGACCACACCCTTGGGCTGGCCGGTCGTGCCGGAAGTGTAGAGGATATAAAGCGGATCGGTCGCCTTGACCGGGGTACAGGGTACCTTAGTGCCGCTGGCCTTGTGCGCTTCGACGGCGGTCTTGTAGTCCAGGTCCCGTCCCTCGATCAGATCGCAGATCAGCTGCTCACGCTGCAAAACGATGCAGGAGCCCGGCTTTTGCTCAACCATGTCGATCGCGGCATCCAATAGCGGCTTGTAGGCGACCGTGCGCCCCGGCTCCAGACCGCAGGAAGCGGAGATGATGGCCTTCGGGGTGCAATCCTCGATCCGGGTCGCCAGTTCGTTGGCCGCGAAGCCGCCGAAGACAACCGAATGCACGGCTCCCAGGCGCGCGCAGGCAAGCATGGCCACCGCCGCTTCCAGCACCATGGGCATGTAAATGATGACACGGTCACCTTTGCCGACCCCCCGGTCCTTGAGCACAGCCGCGAGCGCCTCGACTTCGGCTTGCAGTTCGGCGTAGGTGACGCTGCGTTTGCTGCCGGTCATCGCGCTGTCATGGATCATTGCCAGCTGATCGGCACGTCCGGATTGAACATGGCGGTCAACCGCGTTGTGACAGGTATTGCAGGTGGCGTCGGGGAACCACTGGCCGTAAACCGCGGCTTCAGGGTCGAACACCCGGCTCCAGGGCTCAAACCAGTCGAGTTCCTTCGCGCAAGCTTCCCAGAAGGCCTCCGGGTTCGACTTCCAGCTCGCGTAGGTGTCCCGATATTGCGATTTACCCGTCATTTGAACCTCCCTTTGTTCGCCGTTCCAAACTGCATGGCGTCATTGGAGCCACCATGCAATGGCTTAGCGATTTCGTCTTGAACCGGTCAGGCAGCCCAGGACCGCGTTGGCGGCCTCAATTACATTGGTGCCGGGACCAAAGATGTCGGCGACACCCGCTGCGCGCAGGAAATCATAATCCTGCTCAGGGATCACTCCCCCGCAGACCACGGTGATGTCTTCCGCGCTCTTTACCTTGAGATCATCGATCAGTTCCGGGATCAGCGTCTTGTGCCCCGCGGCCAGCGACGAGACCCCGATCACGTCGACCTTCAGGTCGATCGCGCGGTCGGCGACCTCTTGCGGAGTTTCGAACATATCCGAAAGGTCCACGGTAAAGCCCATGTCCGCAAAGGCGGTGGCGATCACCTTGGCCCCACGGTCATGCCCGTCCTGACCCATTTTCGCCAGCAGGATATGGGGCTTCCGGCCCAGGCTCTCGGCATAGTCCAGGATCCGGCGCTGAAGGGCCTCATACTCGACGTCGCCGGAATAGGCATCGTTGTACACGCCGGCAATCACCCGTGTCGTGGCTTTGTGGCGCTCAAACGCACGTTCCATGGCGCTGGAGATTTCGCCCAAAGTCGCGCGCGCCTTGGCTGCCGTGACGGCGAACTCCAGCAGGTTGCCCTCGCCGGATTCGGCAGCGGCCTCCAAAGCATCCAGCGCTGCCTTGCAGGCGGCAGGGTTTCGGGTCTTTTTGATCTGCTCCAGACGGACGATCTGCGCCTCGCGCACCTTCACGTTATCGATGTCGAGAATATCGACCGGCGGTTCGTTCTCCAGTGTGTATTTATTCACCCCCACCACGACGGTCTCGCGCTGATCGACACTGGCCTGCCGCTTGGCGGCGGCCTCCTCGATGCGCATTTTCGGCAGTCCCTGCTCGACGGCCTTGGTCATGCCGCCCAGCGCCTCGACCTCCTGGATCATGGACCAGGCTTCATCGACCAGATCCTGGGTCAATCGCTCGATGTAGTAGGACCCACCGAGCGGATCGACCACGTCGGTCACGCCGGTTTCATGCTGCAGAATAAGCTGGGTGTTGCGGGCGATGCGTGCCGAAAACTCGGTCGGCAGGGCAATGGCCTCGTCGAAGGAATTGGTGTGCAGCGACTGGGTGCCACCCAGAACCGCCGCCATGGCTTCGAAGGCCGTGCGCACGACGTTGTTGTAAGGATCCTGCTCGGTCAGCGACACACCGGAGGTCTGGCAGTGGGTACGCAGCATCTTCGAGCGTTCCGACTTGGCACCGAAGTCGGTCATGATCTTTGCCCAGAGCTGGCGCGCGGCACGCAGCTTTGCGACCTCCATGAAGAAATCCATGCCGATGCAGAAGAAGAACGACAGGCGTCCCGCGAAGGCGTCCACGTCCAGCCCGCGCGACATGGCGGCGCGGACATATTCCATACCGTCGGCCAGGGTAAAGGCCAGTTCCTGCGCCAGGGTCGAGCCCGCCTCCTGCATGTGATAACCGGAGATCGAGATGGAGTTGAACTTGGGCATCTCCTGCGCGGTGTAGACGATGATGTCCGAGATGATGCGCATGGAGGGCGTGGGCGGATAGATGTAGGTGTTCCGCACCATGAACTCTTTCAGGATGTCGTTCTGGATGGTGCCCGAGAGCTGGGAGCGGTCCACGCCCTGCTCCTCGCCCGCGACGATGAACATGGCCAGAACCGGGATCACCGCCCCGTTCATGGTCATGGAGACCGACATCTGATCCAGCGGAATACCGTCGAAGAGGATCTTCATATCCTCGACGCTGTCGATCGCGACCCCGGCCTTGCCCACATCGCCGACCACGCGCGGATGATCGGAGTCATAACCCCGGTGGGTTGCCAGATCAAAGGCAACCGAAAGTCCCTTCTGTCCGGCGGCCAGGTTCTTACGGTAAAAAGCGTTGGATTCCTCGGCCGTGGAAAAGCCGGCGTATTGACGGATGGTCCAGGGCCGTCCCGCGTACATGGTCGCCTTTACGCCCCGGGTGAAGGGCGCGACACCGGGCATCTCGGCCGCGGCTTCCTCCGGCACATCGGCGGCGGTGTAGAGCGGCTTCCTCAGCAGGCCGTCCGGTGTCTTTTTCTCGAGCGACGCAGGGTCACCGCCCTTGAGTTCCTTCGACGCCAGCGTTTTCCAGTCCTCAAGGTTCTTACTCATGCCGCAAACTCCATCATGACCGCGTCGACAGCGAGACTGTCACCGACGCTCACCAGAATTTTCTCGACCACCGCCGACTTTTCCGCCCGCAGGACGTTTTCCATCTTCATGGCTTCAACAATGGCCAGGGGCTGTCCTTCTTCGACCTTGTCACCCTCGCTGACCTGAAGATTGATCACCAGACCCGGCATGGGGCAGAGCAGCAGATTTGACGTATCCGGCGCTTCCTTGCGCGGCATGCGATCCATCAGTTCGGCCCGGCGCGGCGTCAGCACCTGAAGCCTGCAATCCACGCCACGATGGCGCAGCCGGTACCCGCCCGGGATCGGCGCAACTTTGAACCAGAAGGCTTTGCCGTCGATCATCATCTCTGCGACCGGCAGACCCGGCCGCCACGCGGTTTCAACGGAAAGCTCAGGTCCGGCCGCAAGAGAGACCCGATAACCGCCGGCGCTCTCCTCGAGTTCCACCGCAGTGCGCTTTTCGTCGAAGCAGACAACACGCCTGGCGGTATCGCCCTCGAGTCCTCGGCGAAAACGGGCGCCGGAGATATGGGCCTGACGCTTCGCCACGATGTGATCCAGCACCGTGACGCAGGCGCTCAGCCGCGCTTCGGTTCCGGCATCAGGCGTCACGCCCTCAAAACCCTCGGGATACTCCTCGGCGATAAAGCCCGTGGTCAGGCGTCCCTCCCGCCAGCGCGGGTGATCCATCAGCGCGGAGAGGAACGGCAGGTTGTTCCCGACACCCTCCACCAGGAACTGATCCAACGCATCGGACATGGCGTCGACCGCTTCGATCCGGGTCGACGCCCAGGTGCAGAGCTTTGCGATCATGGGGTCGTAGAACATGGAAATCTCGGAGCCCTCGACCACACCCGTGTCATTCCGGATTGCGAGCGTCTCTGTCGCTTCCTCCTCCGGCGGCTGATAACCCGTCAGGCGGCCGATCGAAGGCAGGAAGTTTCGATAGGGATCCTCGGCATAGAGCCGGCTTTCCACCGCCCAGCCCTTCAACTTGATGTCCTCCTGGCGCAAGGCCAGTTTTTCACCGGCCGCCACGCGGATCATCTGCTCCACAAGATCGATACCGGTGATCAGCTCGGTCACCGGATGCTCGACCTGCAGACGGGTGTTCATCTCCAGAAAATAGAAGTTCCGGTCCTTATCGGCGATGAATTCGACGGTTCCGGCGGAGTGATATCCGACCGCCTTGGCCAGTGCGACGGACTGCTCGCCCATGGCCTTGCGGGTGGCCTCGTCGAGGAAAGGTGACGGCGCCTCCTCCACCACCTTCTGATTCCGCCGCTGGATCGAACACTCACGTTCGCCGAGGTAGAGACAGTTGCCGTGCTGATCGGCCAGAACCTGGATCTCGATATGCCGGGGTTCGGTGACGAATTTCTCGATAAAGATCCGATCGTCGCCAAAGCTGGACGCCGCCTCGGACTTGGAACGCTCGAAGCCTTCGCGGGCTTCGTCATCGTTCCAGGCGATCCGCATGCCCTTGCCGCCGCCGCCGGCAGAGGCCTTGATCATCACCGGATAGCCGATTTCCGAAGCGATCTTGATCGCGTGCTCGGCGTCATCGATCAGGCCCATATGCCCGGGCACGGTCGAAACATTGGCTTCGGCGGCGATCTTCTTCGAAGTGATCTTGTCGCCCATGGCCTCGATAGCATTGGGCGGCGGACCGATGAAGGTGATGCCTTCCGCCTTCAGGCGCTCGGCGAATTCGCGGCGCTCGGAGAGGAAACCATAACCGGGATGAACGGCGTCCGCCCCGCTTTGCTTACAGGCCTCGATGATCTTGTCGATGATCAGATAGCTCTCGGCGGCGGCGGCCGGTCCGATATGCACCGCTTCATCGGCCATCTCCACATGCAGCGCCGACTTGTCCGCGTCGGAATAGACGGCGACGGTGCCGATGCCCAGGCGCTTGGCGGTCTTGAAGACCCGGCAAGCGATTTCCCCGCGATTGGCGACCAGTATTTTCTTGAACATACGCGCTCCCCAATCTCTGCTTAAAGCGGAATATTGCTATGCCGCTTTTCAGGCAGGCGTTGATTTTTGGTTTTTAAGGCTTCAAAGGCACGCAGGACGCGGCGGCGCGTCGAATGCGGCATGATCACATCATCGATGAAGCCGCGCTGTGCCGCGATGAAGGGGTTCGCAAAGCGGTCTTCATAGTCCTTGGTGCGCTGCGCGATCTTCTCGGGGTCGTCCAGTTCGGATCGGTGGAGAATTTCCGTTGCACCCTTGGCGCCCATCACCGCGATCTGTGCCGTCGGCCAGGCGTAGTTGACATCGGCACGGATGTGCTGCGACGACATAACGACATAGGCTCCGCCATAGGCTTTGCGGGTAATCACCGTGACCTTGGGCACGGTGGCTTCGGCATAGGCGAACAACAGCTTGGCACCGTGCTTGATGATCCCACTGTATTCCTGTCCGACACCGGGTAGAAAGCCCGGAACGTCGACGAGCGTCAGAAGCGGAATGTTGAAAGCGTCGCAAAACCGAACGAAGCGGCCGGCTTTTCTCGAGCTGTCGATATCCAGGCAGCCCGCCAGCACCATGGGCTGGTTGGCCACCACGCCTACGGTGGAGCCGTTCAGACGGATATAGCCGCAGAGAATGTTTCCGGCGTGCGCCTGCTGAACTTCGAAGAACTCGCCCTCGTCGGCAATCTTTGTGATCACCTCACGCATGTCATAGGGCTTGTTGGGGTTCTCCGGGACGATCGTGTCCAGCGACATCTCGACCCGCTCGGGATCGTCCGCAGTCGGCAACACCGGCGGCTTTTCCTTGAAAGACAGAGGCAGGAAGTCGAAGAGCCGCCGGATTTCCAGCAGAGCTTCCAGATCGTTCTCGAAGGCGCCGTCGGCGACCGAGGACTTCTTGGTATGGGTTGTGGCCCCGCCCAATTCCTCCGCCGTGACGATTTCATTGGTCACCGTCTTCACCACATCGGGACCGGTGACGAACATATAACTGCTATCCTTCACCATGTAGATGAAATCGGTCATCGCGGGAGAGTAAACCGCGCCACCGGCACAGGGTCCCATGATCACGGAGATCTGAGGCACTACGCCCGAGGCCTGGACGTTGCGGTAAAAGACCTCGGCATAGCCGCCGAGCGAGGCAACACCCTCCTGAATCCGTGCGCCGCCGGAATCGTTCAGGCCAATGATGGGTGCCCCGTTCTGGACGGCAAGATCCATGACCTTACAGATCTTTTCGGCATGGGTTTCCGACAAAGAGCCACCCAGAACGGTGAAATCCTGACTGAAGACATAGACCGGGCGCCCGTTGATCGTGCCCCAGCCGGTGACCACGCCATCGCCGGGAATTTCGACTTTATCCATGCCGAAATCACCACAGCGGTGGGTCTTGTACATATCGTATTCTTCAAAAGAACCTTCATCGAGAAGCACCTCAATCCGCTCGCGCGCGGTCAGCTTGCCCTTGGCGTGCTGGGCATCGATCCGGCGCTGCCCGCCGCCCAGGCGGGCCTGGCCCCGGCGTTCCTCGAGCTGTTCGAGAATTTCCTGCATCAGCCGAGCCCCCGCGCCTTCAGGAAGCGCCAGGCCGCCGGGAAGACCGCAGCCGCCAGCGCGGACTTGGCAAGGCCACCGACGATAAAGGGATAAAGACCCCATTCGAGAATCGGCTTATCCCAGCCGAACAAGACACCGAGCCACAGCACGCCCGGCACAAAGAGGATCGCGGTCGCAAGCAAGGCCACGGCAAAGGCCGAAAAGACGTTCCGGTCCCAGCCCCGCTCTGCCAGAACGCCCGACAGATAGGCGGCAACCAGGAAACCCAGCAGATAACCGCCGGTCGGCCCCATCATATACGCCCAACCGATACCCTTTTCCGGCGTGCCCGCGAAAACCGGCAGACCGAGTGCGCCCTGCGCGAGATAAAAGGCGACGGCCGCCAGTCCCAAACGCGGCCCCAGCGCCAGACCGAGACCGATCACCACGAAGGTCTGCATGGTCTGTGGGACCGGGTAGAAGGGAATCGTAACCTTCGCGGAGAGGGTCAGCAGCAGCGACCCAACCACGACAATCACGATGTTGCGCAGCAGGGAATGGTCGAAATTTCGCGAAATCGCGCTATGCAGTGTCACTTGAACCCTCCAGATCCTAAAACCGAAGGTCTTTCTATACACTGTTAACCCTAGGGAGTTCACGCTTGAAAGCGTAGCAATGTTAAAACTATAATGTTGCAACTTTTATTTTGCAAAATTGTGTAATGCGCGCAAGAAAGCTCTTTGTCGGCCGCAAAATCCGGGAGATCCGTCAGGCCCACGCCCTGACTCAGGCGGCCTTTGCCGAGCGGCTGGAGATTTCCACAAGTTATCTGAACCAGCTGGAGAACAACCAGCGGCATGTGACGGCCCCTGTTCTCCTGGGATTGGCGGAGGCCTTTTCGGTCGATATCGCCAGCCTTTCGGAGAACGACGACGACCGCCTGATCGCGGATCTTGCCGAGGCCGTGGCCGACCCCCTGCTCGGTGGGCAACAACCCAGCAAGCAGGACCTGAAGGTCACTGTCCAGAACGCGCCCACCATGGCCCGGGCCTTTCTCTCCATGCACCAGGCGCTGCGCCGCGCGGGCGAACAGCTTGCCGAGCTGGATGAAACCCTGGAGCGCTCCGGCGCGCTGAACGAGCCGACACCCTATGAAGAGGTTAGGGATTTCTTTCACTACCGGGACAACTACATCCACGACCTCGATCTGGCGGCAGAGGAGCTGGCCAAGGGACTGGCCAGCGGGTCGCGCAACCGGGTCCGGGTGCTGGCGGACTACATCGAGCGCCGGCACCGCGTGCGGGTGGTGATCGGCAATGATACCGAGACACCGGGCGCGATCCGCCATTATGACCCGACCGGGCGGGTGCTGACGCTCAACCCCAAGGTCGAGCCCTCCACCCACGCCTTTCAGATTGCCCACCAGATCGCGATCCTGGAGCACGGCCGGGCCATCGACGCCATCGCCGAAGCCGCCGATTTCCGCTCCCAGGATGCCGCACCGGTCTGCCGGATCGGTCTGGCCAACTATTTCGCGGGCAGCGCCCTGCTGCCCTACGAGAGCTTCGCGGCGACAGCGCGCGAACTCAAACACGATCTGGATCTGCTGGGAGACCGCTTCGGCGCCAGTCACGAACAGGTGGCCCATCGGCTCAGCACCCTGCAGCGCCCGGGACAAAAAGGCGTTCCCTTTTTCTTTGCGCGGGTCGATCAGGCCGGCACCATCACCAAGCGCCACAGCGCCACCAAACTGCAGTTCGCGCGCTTCGGTTCCGCCTGTCCGCTCTGGAACGTGCACCGCGCCTTCGAGACGCCGACCCGCATTATCCGGCAGTTGGCGGAAACCCCGGACGGGGCCCGTTATCTCTGTCTTGCCATGGCAGTGACCAAGCGCGGCGGCGGTTACAGCGATCCGACCCAGCGCTATGCCCTGGCTTTGGGCTGCGAGATCAAGCACGCCAAGGAATTGATCTACGCGGAAGATCTCGACCTGGAGCGCGATCAGGCCTTCGAACCCATCGGCATTTCCTGCCGGATCTGCGAACGGCGCAGCTGCCACCAGCGCGCGGTTCCGCCGCTCAAGCGCAGCCTGGAAGTCGATCCCAACCTGCGCAACATCATTCCCTACGCCTTCAAGTAACAGCGCCCCCGCCTGAGCCGCGCCGCCCTGCCGCCCTGCCGCCCTGCCGCCCTGCCGCAAGCAGGATGCTCCCGAGCGCCTGCGGTCCATCATATTCCATGGGCCTTTCCATCATTTAATAATTTTGTTGAATGATTCTGCAGATCCGTTATATTCAACAAAATTGTTAAATGATGACTCTGGAGAAACAGCAGGATGGTCCGTCAATCAAGATCCGACATGGATTCCGTCTTCGGGGCACTGGCGGACCCCACGCGCCGGGCGATCCTGGCGCGCCTGTCCCAGGGCGACGCGACCGTCAGCGAGCTCTCGGAGCCCCACGACATGTCGCTTGCCGCGGTCTCCAGACACATTCACGTGCTGGCCGACGCCGGTCTCATGAGCCGGGTGAGAGAAGGCAAAAGGATCCGCTGCCGCCTCAACGCCGCACCCTTGCGCGAGGCAACCTCCTGGCTTGCCGGTTATCAGGCCTTCTGGGAACAGAAACTCGACGCACTCGGCGAATTTCTGGAGGGCAAAGATGTCTGACGGCACAGCGGAAGGAAGCAGCGCGCATTCGAAGAGCGTCATCGTGCAGCGCACTTACCGGGTCTCTCCCGAAACCGCGTTCGACGCCTGGATCAATCCGTCTTCCCTGGCACAGTGGTTCGGCCCGCCCGGCTTCACGGCCAAGATCCTCACCCACGACCCCCGGGTCGGCGGCAAGTGGCGCTTTAATATGAGAGGCGGAGAGGATGAGAGCCTGCATCACTTCGGCCGCTTTATCGAAATTACGCCGCCGCGCAAACTGGTCTTCACCTGGGCATCGGAAGAACAGGTGGAAGGCTGGCGCGACGAGAAGGGTGATCCGACGGTGGTCACGGTTGAATTCACGCCCTGTCCCGAGGGCACGAAGGTCACGGTCACCCATGAAAAGCTGATTTCCGATATCGCCTGGCGTGCTCTCACCCGCGGTTGGGGCGGCGGACTGGAATGCCTCGAAGACTTTTTTGGAGGACAGTTTACGTGATTGCGATTTAAATAAAGGGACATCATCATGGTTAAACAATCAGGCGGCTGCGCCTGCGGGGCCGTGCGCTATGAAGCCAGCGGCAAAGTCGAGTTCGCGTTTCATTGTCATTGTCGCAAGTGCCAGCGCATCACAGGTGGCGGACATGCCTCGGCCTTCGCTCTGCATCGCGACGACATCGCGTTGACCGGAGAGGTTCGGGAATTCGAGCAGAAAGCAGACAACGGCGCAGCGACCTTTGCCGGTTTCTGCCCGACCTGCGGTTCGCCGATTTTCACCTGGACCGCGCGCTTTCCAGACCGCCTTTATCTTCATGTTGCAACGCTGGACGACCCGTCGCATTTCGAGCCGAAGTTCGTGGTTTACGAGGAAGCCGCCCAGCCCTGGGACTACATAGACCCGGCCCTCCAAGCCGCCCCGAGATAAGTTGGAGCTCGGTTGGACGTCCGCGTCACTTACAGGGCAACCTTGGTCCAGACTGCGAGTTCGTTACCGGTGGGATCCGTGAAGTGAAAGCGCTTGCCGCCGGGAAACTCGTGCCGCTCGATAATTTCGCCTCCCGCGCAGGAGACGGCCTTCTCCGCCGAGTCCAGGTCCTCTGCCAGGAGAATAATCAGACTGCCGCCACGCGGCGGCGGCCCCTCGGCTCTGCGGAATCCGCCCTCAAGACCGGCATTGGAGAAGGCGAGATATTCCTCGCCCCACTCCTCAAATTCCCAGCCAAAAGCGGAAGCATAAAATGCTTTTGTCGCGGCAAAATCCGACGACGGCATTTCCACATAATCGATTTTCATAGCACCCTCGTTCAATAAACAAATGTTCTTTCTTTGTTCTATAACTACATGAAAGCTTCGGAAAGGCAAATGTCAAGCGGTGGCCAAGAGAAACGACTCCAGGTAGACCTGAAACGCGCCATCTCATCGCACTCATAGAGAGAAATTTCTGGCAGTTTTCCTACAATAGTATCGAAAAGCATACTACATACGAAAATTCTGCCTTCTTGCGAAAACGAACCCAGAAGATCACCTTTCCCGCAGTCTGATTGCCAGAGGGCATGAACCCTCTAGCGTTTGCCAAGAGTCGGAAGGGAAAGACATGACACTTACGGTTCACACGATCAGCGGTGCCCCGCGCGGTTGGCGGATTCTGCTCGCCCTGACCTTCAAAGGTCTGGACTATGATATTCGCTATCTGCAGGCATCGGCACAGGAGCAACGCTCACCGGAATTCCTTGCCCTGAATCCACGGGGCAAAGTTCCAATCCTTACAAAGGGCGATAACCTTGTTCTGCGCGAGTCCCTGGCCATTTTGACCTGGCTCGAACGAGAGTATCCCGAAAAACCCATCTTCGGACGTACGCCTGAGGAAGCCATTGGAATCTGGCAAAGCACGTCGGAATCCTGTCATTACCTGCGGGACGCCATCCATGAGGTGCTCTCCGTTGTCTTCAGCAGCGACGGCAGCGTGCCGGCGGAAGGCAGCCACGAGATGACCGCGCTTTCGGAGGCAGCGGCAAGTCTTCACGCGGAATGCCGTGCTCTGGAAGACCTGCTTGGCGATCAAGCCTTCCTGGCGGGCGAACGCCCAAGTGCTGCGGATGCGGTCGCGTTTCCCGAAATTCGGCTCGTACAGCGCGGTATTGAGATCCGGCAGCCCCTGATGTCGGCGATCGGATTTGCAAACCTGCCCCTCAGTTATCCGAAACTCGCCGCCTGGATGGACCGCATTGCCGCCGTGCCCGGTTTCGAAAAAACCCTTCCCGCACACTGGACGGCACAGCCCGCAGCATGAGAAAGCCCGAAAGGCCAAAAATGACCTCAACCCACTTTCGACACCTTCTGCGCGGCGCGGCCCTCTCACTTCTCACACTGACCTTGGCCGGACTGGAGTCTTCAGTTACCGCGCAGGAAATGATCGACCTGCCGCGCGATCTTGAGATCGAGCTGGCGCTCAGCGCCTTGCCGGAACGCCTGCAGGCGGACTCTACGATCTATCTGCTCGATCCCGCCAAGGGCTATGTGCTCCATCGGGAAGGGCAGAACGGCTTTGCGACCTTCGTGGCACGCACCAGCATCCGCTTTTACAGCGCGGCATGGCCGTACAGCTACCCTGTCGATCAGCTCATTCCGATGGCCTTCGACAGTGTCGGCATCGAACATCACATGCGGCCCTGGTTCGCGATCGCGAAAATGCGGGCCGAAGGCGTATCCGCAAAAGACGCCAAGACGAAACTTCAGCGGGATTTTCGCGACGGTTTCTACAAGGCGCCTGTAAAGGGCGGGCTCTCCTACATGCTTGCGCCGATCCATCGCGCCTATATGGCGCCGGAAATCTCCGAGGAGATGATTACGGTGAGCATGCCGCACTACATGCCTTACGCCCCCTACGTTACGCCGGCGCAACTGGGCAATGACACGCCAATGAACGGCGGTCCTTTTGTCCTGAACCATGGCGGCAAGGACAGCGGCCCGCACGGCTATATGATGTTTATGCTGCCGACGCCGAAGGCCGATGGCCTGCGCGCCAGGTATGCGCCCCTTCTGGATAAGCTGTGCGGTCTTCACGACAATTGGTGTCTTGCAAAAGAAGAGTAGGAACAACAAACATGACGACTGAAAACTACAGTGAATGCATCTCGGTCGGCGCAAGCCCTGAGGCGGCCTACAACGCTTTGACGCAAGGCATCGCGCAGTGGTGGACCAAGCCGGACCACCCCATCGCCAAGGTCGGCGACCGTGCAAAATTCACCTTTCCTCCCGGTAAATCCTACTGGACCTTTGAGGCTGTCACACTAATCCCGGGAGAACGGGTCGAAATGGACTGCGTCGAGGCCCTGCACCTGCACGAAGGCCAGCCATGCGAAATCGAACAGGAATGGCTCGGCACAAAGGTCATCTGGCAGATCTGGCAGGAGGGCGACAGGACCGAGATCGCCCTGGAGCATATCGGCCTGAAACCGGAACTGCTCTGCTACGACATCTGCCGGCAGGGCTGGGATTTTTTCTTTGCCGACAGCCTCAAAAGCTATCTCGATACCGGCATCGGCAAACCGCACACAGGGGGAAATTAATTTCAGCAGAGGTGTCACAAAACGCGCGCCTCAAACGTCTCCTTTTTGACAAGGAAACAAACGTCAATGAAGGAACGAAACGTGACGAGTGCAAATACCATCAACTATCTCGAACAAAACGCCGATGTGCTCGGCGCCCTAGAGAACGTCGAGGGCGTCATCGCGAAACGCGGCATCGAACCGTCCCTGCACCACCTGGTTCTGCTGCGCGCGTCGCAGATCAACGGCTGCGCCTTCTGCGTCAGGATGCATACCAGCGATGCCAGAGAAGCCGGTGAAACCGACAGGCGCCTGGATCATCTGATTGTCTGGAAGTGCGTGAACGACTTTACGGCACGCGAGAAAGCCGCCTTCGCCTGGACCGAAGCCCTCACGGAGTTGCATAGGGCACCGGACTTCGACGGTCTGCGCGGCGAGCTGAAAAAACACTTTTCCGAGCATGAGATTGCGAGCCTGACGTCGATCGTCGCCATGATCAACCTCTGGAACCGCATTCAGATTTCGAACCACTGATGGCGCAGTCCACCAGAAGCAACGATGCCTTCGAGGCGGCCAGACCCATGCTGACGGGTCTGGCCTACCGGATCCTGGGGTCGATGGCCGAGGCCGAAGATGTCGTACAGGACACTTATCTGAGCTGGATGGCGGCTGCGCGGACCAGGATAGAACGGCCGTCGAGCTGGCTGGCGACGGTCTGCACACGCAAAGCCATAGACAGCCTGCGCTCGGCGCACCACGCCCGCACGAGTTACGTCGGCACCTGGTTGCCCGAACCGATCCACACCCGGGTTCTCGAGACACCGGAGAGTGAGCTGGCTTTGTCGCAGAACGTGACCACAGCATTTCTGCTGGTGCTGGAACGTCTCGCTCCCAAGGAGCGGGCCGCCTTCCTGCTGCGCGACGTCTTCGCCATGGACTACGCCGAGGTCGCCGAAAGCCTTCAGATCTCCGAAGCGGCCTGCCGTAAACTGGTTTCGCGTGCACGCGGAAAGCTTCGCAAAAACCAAAGCGTTCAGAGCGTGCCCCTTGACCGGCAGGATGAACTGGTGACTGCCTTTAAAACAGCGATCGTGGAGGGCTCCGTCGCCCAACTGGCGGATCTGCTCTCCAGCGACGCGACCCTGAGCGCTGACAGCGGCGGCAAGGTCACCGCAATCCGGCAGACGCTTGAGGGTGCGGAGGCTGTCCTGTCCTTCATCGCGCAGGTTCTCTCCCCTGCATGGCAAAGCACCGAAGTCTTTGCGAGCGAGCTGAACGCCCGTCGTGCGCTGATCGCGCGCGAGGAAGGCCGGACAGTCGCCGTCGTGTCCTTCGATTACGATGAAGACCTAAGAGCCTCCAAGATTTTCATCGTGCGCAATCCGGACAAGCTTGCACGCGTAGGCACAGCATAGAAAGGCTTTAAGACCTCAATCTGGTTACAGCTTCTGATTCGAATAAGGGAATCTCCCAACTTCTTCGGCGCGCAGGAACATGGTTCTAATCGTCCCCTGGTGCCGGGCTCCGGCACAGGAATTGCCATCCCCTCCGCTTCCCCGAAGGCCCGCCGTTGCTGATACGTCTTTTCTTTGCCGCTGCTCTCCTCGCTTGCTTTTCAACTGGAGCTGTCTCCCGTCCTGCGGAAGCAATCCCCTTGCAGCACTTTGACAACGAGCTGCTGCGTCCTGAGTTGGTGACTCGGGAAACAAGACAGATGGGAATTGTGGGGCGAGACGCCCTTACGTTGCGCGAGCTTTATCGTATCAACACGCCTTCACGCCCCCAGTATGTCAGCAGCGACCCCTGCGCCTTCTCCCAGGGCTGGCTGGCGCAGCGGAAGACCGGGGTTATCATCTGCGGCACGCTTGCCGACTACTATGCCCCCAAGGTTATGTCCTATCCGGAAACACGCTCCGCGAACCTTGGCGGCAGTTCCGGACTCGCGCTGTTACTCCTGGGGATCGGCGCCCTGGGTCTCGCGACCCGCCGTCCGGTCTGGATCTCGTACTTGATGCGTTGAACCGGGGATGCGCAGTCGACGCATCCCCGGCTCTTCCGATCCAACCCTCAGTTCGTATTGCCCGGCACGAGAAGCTTCGACTTGCCACCCTTGACCGGAGCATCACTGCCCGGCTTGACCGCACCCAATCGCGGCAGACGGAAATCCGAAGTCTTGCAGCTCTGGGCGTTCGCGATGCCCGTGGAGCCCGTCGGACAGATTTCAATTCGCCAGACCCGGCTGCCGCTCAGCGCACCCAGATCGAAGTTGGCCCGGGGACCTCTCATCCGTTTGGGCAGTTGGGCCGAGCGGACCTGCTGGTAACTGCCGCCCGTCTTGCGGTAGAAGCGCAGGCCGTAGTTGCTATTGGTCTGACCGCCGGAAAGACGGATCTCACCCTTGCGCACCCGGCCCTGGGGCGCCTGGATCGCGAAGCTTGATACCGTCGCTCCCGGACGCGCAAGCTGGGCGTTGGATCCAACCGGCTGTTGCGCACTTGCAAAGCCGCCGGCGGTTTGTTGTGACTCTGTCGCCTGATTACCCGGTCGATCTGCTCGGTCACCCGGCCTTGGCAGGTTACCGACAGCCCCCACCGCCGTTCCCGCACGGCAAACGAAGGTATGACGATCTGAAGCCGTGGCCAGCGTTTCGGCTTCGGGAGAGAGGACTTTGAAGCTCGCCTCGAGAGTCTTGGTCGGAGCCGTCTGGGCCTGGAAATTACCTCCCGCCAACTTGCCCTCACGCCAGGTGAGGTCTTCGTAGTGCACAATCGTATCGGTTTCGTCGCCGACAATGTTGTAGTCCGCCCTCATTTGATAGCGGTCATCAATAAAGATGGCGGCTTTGCCCGAAGCGGCCAGGCCGCGGCCTTTGACATAACCAATCACCGCAACCCGCATAGGGCAGAGATAGCCGCGATACATCTCTTCCCGGACAATACCGCCAAATCGCACCGAGGCTGTCGGTGGCATATGCGTCGCCAGCGCGCCACCGGGCTGCCCGCACTGCACGTCATAGTCCTGCCACTCGGAGACGAAATTCGAGCTGATGCCGACGATGCGGATCTGGCCGCTCCTGCGGCCGCCGGATGCCGTGTAGGGAACGGAGAAACTCGCGCTCTTGTCTGCCCGGGTCCGGGCGGTCATCGCATTACTCTGCTTGCCGGTGTCATCGACGAAACGGAAACGCACAGGCTCGTCGGCCCGCGTTGTCGTGAGACCGACCTGCAGATTCAGTGTACAGCGGTCACTGAAACTATCCTCTTCCATAATACTGAGGCTCGATGCAACGACCGGTTCGTGCCCCTTACAATTCACGGTAACCGTGGGTAGAGGTCCTGCGGGGACCTCGGGAGGAAGCGGCGCCCCCGAGATACCCGAAGTCTCATACTCGAGCCGGCCTTCAAGAGTTAACTGCACCTGGCGGTCCTGGCCGAAGATCTCGGTATTACTCAAGCCCTGGCTGCGCAGTCGCTCGGCATGCTCGACGCAGGCCCGCAGCACGGTCTCCCCGTAGTCCGACTTCGTGATGGCAATGCGCTTGGTCCTGTCTACAGACTTCGGACGTGGCCTGGAATAGGTACGGGACTCACCGCGCGCCAAGAAACCAACCGTGCCGCCATCCTCAAGAACAAATCTGGGCCAGGATATATAGCTCTTCACTCGGCCGGAGACCCCAGCGTCGATAGTGACTCTTAAATTACCCTCGATGGGGATGGCTGCTGAGGACACTTCGGAATAATTCGAACCCTGGCTTTCCACGACGATTGGCGGCGCGCTCACCCCCGAGATCCACACATCCGAGGTGTCGGCAAACGCGGCCCCCGCCATGGTAGTGACTGCGGTCACGGCGGTCGCAGCCAGAAGACTGCGGCGCCGCAGTGCGTGGGCGCTGTGACAGCGGATTGACAAGGGTTGATGAAGGCGCTGAGCGCCTGGGCTGGTCCGATGGGACATAGCGTACTCCATAGTTCTGTTCATAGAGCGCGCGGTATAAGTAAACCGGGCGGTTGCAGATCTGTCGGGAGGTTCGCCGGATTGGTTCAATAAAAAAGAATGCGGCGGTCTGGCGCCGCAGGTTTGCCCGGCCCAGCCCAAGGCAGGGGCAGTAAAGCACCGTGACATATAGAAAAATTAGATAACCGAAGCGAATGCCAGGCCGATCGGAGGGATGTTTCTACCCCTGTAGCGCGGCCGGGTTTTGCCATACAGGCAGGCGGAGTTTGGAAGAATCCTCCAAACGCCGCCTGTCGTGGAGGGGCACTGCGTTCACTCAACAGCGGATCGAATTTGGGCAATCCGGCGAAACCAAAACTTGATTCCGCCTCCCCCTGATCTGCACTAGTGTTCCGAATCTGAAATTCACTTCATTGAATTTCAGATCCAATGGGACACTAACTCATTGAATCGATAGTGATTCAGTCTCTAAAATTCACCGCATATTATGCGGCGAACTTCAGAAACGTCACACTAGGTATCGGTCTCGACCTCGTCCCAATTGACGTCAGGTTCAATCAACCAGTTCAGGGCATAGTTCCGCTCGTAGACAATGCTTGGATTGATATCGTCAGGCAGGTCCTCGCCGGTCATCCAGGATTGGCGCACTGCCCAGTGCATACGATACGCAAGATCAGCCTGATCCAATATCTCCGTGAAAGCGACCGGCTTGGCTTCAGCTAGGAAGTCGCCCCCGGGCCGGTCCGCAGCCATCTGATAAGCGCGGTGCACGTCGCAAACCTCCTTTGGTGGAGATAGTCCCTCCTCGACATAACCCAGCGCCCAAAGCAGTACCCAGGCGGATTCGAAATGCCAGCAAAACTGGACCCGGACCGGGTCCGGGGGCGAGGGGTCCTTGATATAGGCCTGTTCCGCCGGCGTGAAATGCGCCGTCAGGCCGTGATTTTGAATCATCCGGGCTTCGTCCTCCGGCTCCAGTCCGCAACCGCGTCCCGAGATCGGTAAAAGGCACAAAGCACGGTAAGCGATCTCTTCGACCTGGCGCGGTCTCTCCCCGTCATCAACGCCAATCAGAGGCAAGGCCCGATTGATCGGTAATCCTTGCGTTTCGAGCAGGCTCTCCGAGCGTGCCTTTCGCCTGATGGCATCTTGCGTTTTCTGGCCTTCCATTTCACCACCAAATGTTCTTGTTATGTTCCAAAAACAGACAGTGACTCAAAATGGAAGCAAATTCAACCTTAATGACTCTACGAAGGGATAATTTTTCAACCCATATGTTGGCTCGCTGCGCTCACAAACGCGTAAGCTCCGGCCGCAGCGCGAGATCCTTTGGCTCTCTTATGCCCTTGACGAGCCCCAAGGTCTCGAAGAGTTTCAGAACCAGCCAACCCGGGTCAAACTGGCCGGGATAGAGGCCGAGTTTCGCGGAGCCGGGAAAGGCATGGTGGTTGTTATGCCAGCACTCGCCGAAGGTTATCAATCCACAACAACGCACGTTGAAACCTTGTGCGGCCGCGCCCTCGACATGCCAGTCACGATGGCCGGTGTTATGCGCGAGATGACCGATAAACCAGTGACCGAACACGGAAACCGTGACGCGGGCGCAGACACCCCAAGCCACCCAGCCCCAACCACCAAATGCGAAGAGCAGCAGTGCAAGCGGGAGCTGCTGTAACATGGAAGTGCGTTCGATGAAGCGGTAAAAACCGCTGGACGCAAGCTCTGAAGGATAGCGATAGGACGGCGCCTTTTCGAGATGCAGATCACAGTGCAATTGCCACCAGAAATCGCTCAGAATACCACGCTGATGAGAGAGGAAGTCATGGCAACTGGTCTGACGCTGTGCCCAGTCGCGCAGATCGTGGGTGTACATCATCGTAAAGGGCCCACCGAGACCAACCAGCGTGCCCAGATAGACGAGACTCTTTTCGAGCCAGGCCGGGCACTCAAATGATCGATGTATGAACCTTCGGTGCATGCCGAGCGAATGCCCGAAGCAAAGCGTTATTCCGGAGGTGATGAAAAAGACGGCAACGGCAGACCAGGAGAAGTAGAGACTACCCAGGACCAGCCAGGCGGCAAGCATCCCGCTCCACCAGAGCGACTTGCTTGGGCTCCAGCGCACGCTGCCTGCGCTCGGGTCGGCAACACCCTCAACATCGATCCGCTCGAACAGAGCCTCACGGGGGTCAGCCATCCAATTGCTCCCGGGCGATAATCTCTTCGATCAGGTATTTCGCATTCTCTTTCATGGCGAAGTCCTGAAGTGGGCCGAAGTACCAGGCCGGGTCGAGCAGCCGGCTGTAGTTGAGGGTCAGGGCGACCTCGGTCTGCCCGCCGCCGAGGTCTCGAAAGCCGACGCGGGTGCCCTCGAGCTTTAGATAATTGGCAAGATAGCTGGTGTTCTCCAGGATCCGTGTCCGCACTTCACGCTCACCGACATGTTCGATAAGAAGACGCATTTGGCCCTGATGAAGATTGGTGAAGAACCAGCGCTTATAGACGAAATCCAGTTCGTGGACGTCGCCCGCAGCCAGAGAACCGGCCTTGATTCTGACCGGAAGGGGAAAGACCGACATGAACCAATTGCGCGGGGCCTCGAAGGTGATCGGCCGTGCCATGTTTGACTTGAGTTCGTCGATACTCGCCGCGACCACAGCAACATGCGTGATGCTGTTCTCGCGCGGTAGAGAGGTCGACGGGGCAACTCCCTCCATCGAGAGGAGCCCCACAATGAGCGGCATTGCATAGACGCCCAAGCCAGCTTTCCCGCGCCGATCCCACCGCGCGGACAAAAACGTAAAAATAAATCCAAGCGTAATGGCTAAATAGTAGATCGGCATGAACATCAAAACGCAGATGAAGCCCTCGAAAAGTAATGCTGACGAGGCCAGCATGATGACAGTCGCGTTTCGCAAATGATTCAGATAGCGGCCAAGGGCGGACTGCTTCTGCGCATAGCCGATAAAGTGATGGATCATGAGAGAGATGACGAAAGGGAGCCCCAGATACAGCAGCGAGCTGTTGGCAAAACCGGAGTCAAGAAGCCCGCGTGCCGTCAGCGTGGAGGCGCCGATCAGAAACAGCAGGTAAGTCCACTTCGGCGCCCTAAGCCGCAGAAAAGCCGTCACCCATTGCATGAGCTTCACCATCCCCAAGTCTGGTGTCCCGGAACCCAGCGACACTTGTATTTGTCGTGTCACCAAGACTTCGGTTCAATTTTTTGCCGAAAAACTAATTTTCCTGGTCCGAGTCCTTGCTGGAATTTTCTGCCGCTTTCCGCTCGCGTGAAATGCGCCGCGCGTCCGGGCAAAAGGGACTCAAAAAGCTGTAGAGCGTATTGGCGACGTGATCCCCGGCCATGGAATAGAGAATGAACTGACCGCGTTTCTGCTGCCGGATCAGACCGGCTTCGCGCAGGACCGAGAGGTGTTTGGAGATGGACGGCAGCTCCATATCGAAGTGCTCACCGATTTCCCCCACCGTCATCGGTCCGCCCGAGAGGTGGTTGAGAATGCGGCGCCGCGGTTCCGACGCCAGTGCTTTGAAGACATCACCCATAGATATTTTCCTAACAAGGAAAATATCTAAATACAAGCAAAATCATGGCGCCTCTGTCGGCGTGAGACTCCATCTAAGGCAGTTGCCTGCCGTTAAAGCAATTTGCGTTTGAACAGACACAAAATTCGCTGCCTTTCGATCAGCAAATTGCTGATCTCGAACGCAGATTTTGAGATACACTGATTCAAGAGAAACGCAATTCGCTATAAAGGCTGAGAAGCACCTGGAGAGATCAGGTTTTAGGACCGCTCACCAGGGTCAGGATATTGCCGTCCGGGTCGAAAAAGTGCGCCGTCGTGCCGCCCCAATCCTGCAGCTCCGGTGGCTCGTCAAAGCGCACGCCGCGCTGCTGCAGCTTTTCATAGGCATCGAAAGCGTCGGGCACGCGAAAGGAAACGCCGACGAAACGGCCGGTTAGGCTGCGGTGCTCCAAGTCGCCCAATTCCAGACTTTCCAGCACGAGATCGCAGTTGCCGGTGGAGAAGAGAGCGACACCCTCCGCCTCAAAGAGGAGCGGAAACCGAAGGCTGTCCCGATAGAAACCCAGCGCTTCATCGAAACGCTGCGAAAAGATCCGCACCGCCGCAACCGGCCCCAGCAACGGAGCGGTTTGAGACGCCTCGCCCGGCTTGTCCTGACTCCGGGATTGTTTCTTGGCCTTTGGCTTTTCAGATTTCCCCGACTTCTTTGCTTTCATCGTCTTCCTTGGGCCGGATGTTCCGGCGCTGTCGTTAAAAAAAATGGCCCGCGCTAAAACTTGAGTGCGCGGCCAGGGGTCATAGTGAAAGGCGAACGGTAGCCCACGCCCACCCAATAGTATTTTTCGCCGTCGGTCGTAATGTCATAGCAGGCCCAGCCTCCGCGAGCCCAGAGCGAACAGTACTGATTTTGTGTGTCGTCGATCCGCCACTTGCCCGGGTCGACCTGACCGCCACGCTCGACATAGTCCGTGGTTCCGGAGGCATCGAAGTACTGCCGCGTATCCCGCCCACGGTTCTCGCCCAGGGCCGTCCCGCCGCTCAGCAAGGCGGAAATTTCCGCGGCCTCAAGTTTTCGTTCCTGCGCATGAGAAGCCGTCATCCCCAAGAAGAGCCCAGCAGCCAGAAGGCAGGCCCAAAGAACCCTCGGCCCAAGAGCAACGCAGAGGCGTCCCATCAGCATCCTATCCATGCACAGTCCTCCCAACTGTCTGCCGTATGTTTGGGCGTAACATCTGTTTTTTTACTGATTAAACGAGATCATCTTGCCAAAGCGGCGCATCAGGCGCGATCCTTATTCTTATTTCGAATCGAATTTTCCATCACCGCAGTCTCTGGAGGCCGTCTTCTGTCCAATTCGCTGTCGCTCTCAAATAAAGAAGCCCGCCGCGTTGCCTTGACGGCACAGGGCTTCGCGCCGTCGGAGCCAAAACGCAAGCGTCACGACCGGCGGCACCTGGACTCCGTGCTCGACAAAGTCGGGCTGCTGCAGATTGATTCGGTGAATGTCCTGGCACGGGCGCATTATCTGCCGCTCTTTTCCAGGCTCGGTCCCTACGCGACCGATATCCTGGATAGAGCCGCCTTCACGCCCGAGAAACAGTCGGCGGCGAAAAAGAATAAACGCCTGTTCGAGTACTGGGCGCACGAGGCCTCCCTCCTGCCCTTCGAGGTTCAACCTCTGCTGCGTTGGCGCATGGAACGGGCTCATGAGGGCGAAGGGGTGTGGAAGCACATCGCGAAATTTGCCCGCAAGAATCCGGAGCTCATCGCGTCGGTGCTGGCCCAGGTGACCGAGCGCGGTCCGCTCAAAGTCTCCGAACTCGAAGAGAAGAAGGCGCAGGCCGGAAAGAAGCGCGAGACAGCCTGGTGGGGCTGGGACGACACTAAACGCATTATGGAATGGCTCTTCTGGACCGGGCAGGTCACAGCCGCCGGGCGGCAGAATTTCGAGCGCATCTACGATCTGCCGGAACGTGTTCTTCCGGAGGCCGTCATCGCCACGGCAACCCCCAATGAAGCCGAAGCACAGCGCGGACTGCTGCAGATCGCCGCGCGTTCTCTGGGTGTCGCCAGCGAGGCGGATCTTCGGGACTACTTCCGGCTCAGCGCCGTCGATTCCAAACAGCGGGTCGCAGAATTGGCCGAAGCCGGCGACCTGATCCCGGTAGAGGTCGAAGGTTGGGAACAGCCCGCTTTCCTGGATCCGTCCTTCACAGATCTCAACGCTCTGCCAAAACGGATCACCAGCCGCGCTCTGCTCTCGCCCTTCGACTCTCTGGTCTGGGACCGTCCGCGCACCGAGCGAATCTTCGGCTTCCGCTACCGCCTGGAGATCTACACACCGGAAGCGAAGCGTCAGCACGGCTATTACGTCCTGCCCTTCCTGCTCGGCGACAAACTGGTGGCGCGCGTGGATCTGAAGGCGGACCGCCAAGCCTGCTGTCTCAAGGTTCAGGCCAGTCACGCGGAAGCGCGCGTCAAAAAAGGCGCGGTCGCAAAGGCCCTCATAGAGGAATTGGAATCCATGGCCGCCTGGCTGGGACTGGAGCGGATCGAGATCCGCGAACGCGGCGATCTCGCGGACGCGCTCAGGGATGTGGCAGGCACCAGCGTTTCGTAATCAGCCTTACTCCGGGCCTCCCTCAATTTGCCGTCGATAGTGACGGCGTGCCTTGGCCCGGTTCCCGCAGGTCTCCATCGAGCACCAGCGGCGGCGGCGGTTCTTGCTTTCATCCAGGAACAGCCATCCGCAGTCTTTCGAGGGACAGATCTCCACCCGCTCAATTTCCTGCGGCAAAGTCAGAGTAGCGAGCGCCGAGAGCCCCACCGTCTGCGCAACGGAGAGGTCCTTGCTGTAGGCAAAAGCACCCCGGCGCACGGCCAGGGGTGCAAGGGGTGCGCCGAAGTCAAGCACCTGGTTAAAGCGAACCAGATCATTCCTCTTTGGCTTCTCACCCGAGATTGCCGACAGAAACAGCGATCGGAGGCTGGCTCTGAAAGCCTTGAGCTCATCCATCGCGGCCGGATCGTCCAAATCGGGCCGCTTACCCAGACTCACGGCGCGGCACCAGATTGCGAGGTCCTTAGGACCCGTCAGTTTCTCGTGGACGACGTCACCGCGCGCCGACCAGTCCGCGGTGTTGAGAAAATCAAGACAGAGGCGTCCTCCGATCAGCCGGACAGGTTGCGTTTGATAAGACATGAAAATTTCTAACCCTTGTTCTGGTTGACCCAGGAACGGCCGTAAACTAACCTAACCATTATAACAGTTACAGTGAATTAGATCGATGCCGAATTCCCAGACCGCGAACGTCCAGTTGACGATGGCAGGTGCGGTAAGAGGCGCCAGAAGCCTCGGACCGATCTCGCTTTTCGTGATCCCCTTCGGCATCGCGTTCGGCGCCGCTGCCATCGAGCGCGGTGTCACGCCCGATCAGTCGATTGCTATGAGCCTTTCGGTCTTTTCCGCGGCGGCCCAATTTGCCGCCCTGGATTTCTGGGAGGGGCCGCTACCGACACTATCTCTGCTGCTGACCGTCCTTGCCGTCGGCACACGGCTTATCCTGATGGGCGCGACCCTGGCGCCCTGGCTCAATCGGCTGAGCCGCCCGAAACGTCTGCTTGCGCTCTCCGTGCTCAGCGATGTGAATTTCGCAGACAGCTATGATGCCTTTCGCCGCGACGACCGGGATGTCGGTAGATTGGTTGGAGGCGGCCTCGCGCTCTGCATCTGCTGGGCGCTCGGAACCGCGATCGGTGTCATCGCCGGTGCCAGCCTGGGAAATCTCGAGCGCTTTGGCATCGATGTGGTGATGGTCGCCTTTTTTGCCGCCATTGCCGTTGGACAATGGGAGGGGCTTCAAGACCTTCTACCCTCTCTTGTTGCGGCCACTGTTGCGGTTCTCGGCCTGACGCTTCTACCGCCTGGCTGGAACATCGTGCTTGCCGCAATCGCGGGCGGGATCGCGGGAGTGCTCTGGCATGAGTGCTGAAGCCACCGCCTATCTCACCATTTTTCTCATGGCGGCCGTGACCTATGGCACACGGATCTTAGGGGCGGAACTGATGTCTTTCATCCGGATCACACCTCGGATCGAAGCCTTTCTGAAATCCATGGCGATCTCGGTCATGGTGGCGATTGTCGCCTCCGCCGTTGCACAGGGCGGCTTTCGCGAAAATACGGCCACCCTAGTGGCGGTTGCGGTCATGGCGGTGACGCGCAGTGCGATCGCCGCTGTCACCGCAGCCATGGCAACTGCCGCGGCCTGGAGTTGGCTGATCTAGACCGGATAGTTAGATCAGATTCACAAGGTCGAGTGATCGCCTTCGGCGATTCCAGCTAAACTTGATCTGATCTAGAAGAGCTAAGAACCGGGAGTCATCGCAAGCAGCATCCGCCGCGTCGCTTCATCGGCCGGGAACATCAGTTCGATCTTCAGTTCGGCCAGCGCGATATCCTCGGCGGTTCCGAACTGTGCAATGGTCGAAAAGAGCGAGAGCGTGCCCTCGCCGGCCCGGTAACGCGCAGGTACGACTGCCGGGAGCACGCCTGCGGGGTCGGCCTGTTCACTCCCGAGAGATCCCGCCAAGCGGTCCGAAGCCGCGTCTAAGACCCTATCCCCGCCCAAATGACCGCTCTCAGTCCGCAGGCGCGCCAGCATGTGCTGCGCGACCTCTTGCCAGTTCTCGAACATGACCGTCAGTTTCTCGACATCCGTCATAACCGAGAGAAGACTATCTCCCTCTTCCAAAGAGATCGCGCCCAGCAACAGCCGGGCGGACTGGTTTATCTTGACCAGCGTCCAACGGCGATCCAGTGCCAGAGCCGGATAGGGATCGTGCCGTACGAGGGTCCAGTCCACAGCCGCCCGGACCTGCGCCATATCGGCTTCGTCCAAATCCCGCCGCCGGTAAGCAGGCGCAAACCCCGCCGCATTCAGGAGAGAGTTGCGTGTGCGGCGCGGCGCATCCAGCACCTCGCAGAGCTGCATGACCATCGCCCGGCTCGGCTTCGCCCGTCCGGTCTCCAGGAATGAGATATGCCGGGCGGAGACGTTCGCGTCCAAACCAAGAGCAAGCTGGCTCAGGCGCCGCTGTGTGCGCCAGTCTCTCAGCATCGTTCCGAAACTCTGATCCATGCGGCCCGTCTTCCGTTGCAAATTCACGCATGGCATCATACATGCCGCGGCGGTCAAAACACTTACCTCCGAGGTAATTGCCGAACGCCTTTGACACCGTCATGTTCGCGTCATCCACAGCAACGCAGGAGACGGCAACATGTCCCACGAAAAAACTGTGAGCTGGCTCAAGACAGCGTCTGGCGTCGTCATCGCTTTCGGCCTTCTGATGCTTCTCGGCACCATAGCGGCGATGTCCGCACCAGTGACGCTGCTGCTGGACCTGATTTTCTGGCCCATCGACGGCCAACAGACGGCCACAGCGCCTGAAACCCGCCTCATCCTGGCGATTTCCGGGGGCATCCTGACCGGTTGGGGACTTTTACTCTGGCAGATCAGCAGTCGGCTTTACCCACAAGATCCGGCTTTGGCCCGGTCCCTCATCCTCACCAGCATCGGTGTCTGGTTTGTCTTGGACGGCCTTGGCTCCATACTCGCGGGCGCGCCGCTGAACGCCGTTCTCAACATTGGCTTCCTGCTGCTGTTTTTTGTGCCGCTCTGGCGACCAGTGAGAACAGCGAATACCTGATTGTGCTCCAGAGCCTCGCGGTTCCCAGATCCTTTCAGATTGGTGAAAGCGCTGGTGTGACGATCGTAAACACGCGGTGGAAAGCGTGAAGCAAGAGACTGTGCAACCGGCGCACCATGCATTATCTTCACCGTCTTGCATGCTTAAAGCTCCTTCCAGCGTCATGATCAAAAATTTCCGAAAAATCTCCGCATTGGTCGTGGTTCCGGTGATCGCGGTCCTGATAACCTATCTGCTTGGGTTTCTGCAGGATTACGCCATAAACTGGCGAGGGCGTTTGGCCTCGCACGATGAATACTATCTGGTCCCGTATCTTACGGTTTATCTCATTTCGATATACGTCCTCGGGTTCTTACCCGCGATCGCCATGCAAAAGTTCACCGGCAGGTTTCTTGCGGCAGCCACGCCGGCCGTGGCGATCACACTCTATCATTTGATACAGCTCTATTTAGATGGCTTTTACAGCTTCGTAAGCGTCAGCTCGATCGTAGCTTACTACCCTTTTGCATGGTTTTTCGCACTGCTCATCGGCCTCACGATCTGGCACAGCGAGTAGGCGGGCAGTCACCAATCCTCAGCCTCGCCCCAAAAGCCGCTCGATCTCATGCATCTGCCCGTCCTCCAGCGGGCCGAAGTCAACCGCGCCCAGATTTTCCATGACCTGGGCTGCCGTGCGGACGCCCGGGATTGGAATGCTCCACTCGCTTCGCGCCCAGATCCAGGCGAGTGCGCCCTGCGCGACCGTGCGGCCTTTGCTGGCCAGAATCTCACGGATGGCATCCAGGCGCGCCTGCCATTCCGCCTTTGCGCCGCCGCCCGTTTTGAAGTAAGGGAGCCAGTCCGGCGGCGTTGCCCGGATGTCCGTTTCGGAAAGCCGGCTGCCGCTTGAGAACTTACCGCTCAAAAACCCCATGGCCAGGGGCACCCGGGTCAAGCCGGCGCAATCATAGACCGAGCAGGCTTCAAGCATGCCTGACGCATCGGAAAAGACGTTCAGATCGAATTGAACCGCGGAAACATTCGCACGCCTGCAAAAGACGGCGGCCCGAGCCGGATCGTCGGTGCTCCAGGCATAGGAGCGGATCAAGCCTTCGCCACACAGCCCATCGAGTGTGTCCGCGACAGCTTCGGCCTGATCTACAGGCAGGTCTCCCAGATGCAGCTGATAAAGATCCATCCAGCCGGTTTGCAGGCGCTTCAGCGAAGCCTCGCAGGCCCGGCGAATATAAGCCGGCGAGACATCCACGCCGGTCAGAGTCTTCGTGGCTTCATCGTAGGTGTTGCCGAACTTGGTTGCGATGAAGACCTGATTACGTTTGCCCTTCATCGCCTCGCCCAGGATATGCTCGCCGTGACCGGTCCCGTAAGCGTCCGCCGTGTCGAAGAGTTTTGCGCCCAGATCGACCGCGCAGTGAAGCGCCCGAATGGAGTCTTTGTCATCGACCGCGCCGTAACCAAGCGGCGCGCCTGTGGGATAGCGGCAGCCTTCACCGCTAAAAAAGGGACCGCCGATCGCCCAGGTTCCGATCCCAATCGGGCCAAGTTCGGGGCCTCGTTTCCCCAAACAGCGACTCGACCAGCGCTCTTTCATAGCTATCTCCATATCAGTTTTCTTAATTCCATTTTTGGAACACATACAGATCTAATTGCCTTACAGTGAGGAAATTTATGTCTATTCAGAAGAACCGATAACGGAATAGATGTTTCATGAATGAAAGATGGAACTGGGATGATCTACGGCTGTTTCTGGCTGTCGCCCGGGCAGATGGTCTTGCCGGCGCGGTGTCGCCCACCGGGGCCAGTGCACCGACCTTGAGCCGGCGCATGACGGCGCTGGAGCAGTCACTGGGTGTAACACTCTTTATCCGGCGGCGTGACGGTTATGCCCTGACCGCCGCAGGCAAAGATCTCTTCGGTCACGCCGAAACCCTGGAACAGGGCGCGTTAGGGGTTGAACGTTGGCGGACCGCCAGCAACCCGAAGCCGGTCATTAAGATCGCGGCCGGAGCCTGGACGAGCGGCTTCCTCGCCCGCCACCTGCCCAAACTCCTAGAGTCGGAAGACGACCTGAACCTGGAAGTTTTGACCGGTTCCGCGTCGGCGGACCTACTGCGCCGGGAAGCAAATATCGGTCTGCGGAACCGCCGTCCAAACGCGATCGGGCTTGCCGGGCGGAAACTCGCAAGGGTGGCGTTCGCTGTTTACGGAGAGATCAAGCTTGTTCAGGAGCAAGCCCGCCTCGGCGATGACCGGCGCTTCACCGACTGCCGCTGGATTGCCTTTTCACCGCCTGGCCCCAAGGTGCCTTCAGCCAGCTGGCTGGACCGGCGCGCGCCTCAGGGCCGCAAGACTGTTTGCTCGAACGCCCACGCCGTTTTGGAGGCAGTGGGCGCAGGCGCCGGGCTCACCGTTCTACCGTGTTTCGTCGGCGATACCACAACCGGACTCGCGCGTGCTTCGGAGCTGATCGACGAGCTCTCCCACGAACAGTGGCTGGTCACTCATGACGACGACCGGCATGACCGGCAGATCAAAAAAATGGCGAAGCGTGTCGCTGACCTGATCCGCTCACAGGCGCAGCTTTTTGCCGGGAATGCGGGACTTTAGGCGAACTTCAGAAATTGAATCACATTAGATTCAACGGGGTACTAGGGCGTCACCGGATTCCGGCTGTCAGACAGGATACGCCCGCCGATGGCGACGAAGCAGACGCCCGCCGCGCGCTCGACCCAGTGCTGGGCGTCGCGGAAGCGCCGGATCACCGGAGAGGATGACATGAAGAGGCTGACGATCGCGTACCAGATGAGGGAGGCCGCGACGACCAGGGCAATCATCAGGGCCATAAGCCAGAGCGGCGTCGTCTCGGTGACCGCGGTCGCGAAAACGCTGGTGAAGAGCACAACGGCTTTCGGGTTCGTGAGGGTCACGAGAAAACCGAACAGCAGCGGATTGCCGCGGGGCTTCCCGGCGTCAGCAGTCACATCAACCGGCTGCGGTTTGGCGAAAAACAGTCGAACCCCGAGGTAAATCAGGTAGCAGCCGCCCAGAACCCGCACCGTCCAAGCCAACCACTGATATTCAACCAGAATTGCCGAAAGCCCCAGCAGACTGAGGGTCGCATAAAGTCCGAGGCCGATCGACACACCGAGCGTGGTCAGAAGCCCCGCCGCGGTTCCTTTGGTCATGGAGGATCTGACCACAGCGACGAAGTCGGGCCCGGGCAGCATAAGCGCGGGAATGAAAATCGCGAAAACCGAGACCAAAACAAGAATTTCACCCATACCTCGCCCTCAAGCTGTGACTTATTTTCAGCGGTCATCAGATCATAGCCGGGATGGAATTACAATTGAGCGAAAGCCGCTTCGGACTCAAGTCAGGCGCTTTATTCAGGCACTCTTCTGCATCTCGAACGCGCCGTTCAGATCCTGCAGGGTGAGTGTCCCAACCACCTCAAGCTTGTCGTCGAGAATTTCAAACAAGAGATCGTCATCGGCACGTATGCTGTAGAGCACGATCGCCCCCTCCGCGCCGCCGCCTTCGGTGTGCGGATCCGGATCGGCGGGGGTCGCGGTGTAACGGCCGACCGGACGTACATCCTTGAGGGTCCCGTCCGGTTCGTAGAGTCGGTGCTCCCCCTGAAGCACCAGGGTGTTGGTCTGCTGGATGTGGCGGTGCATGAAGATTTTTTGGCTGGGCTCATACTTCAGGACCGCATCGACGATCCGGCGGTCATTGTCGACATCGAGCACGGCAAAAACAAAGTGTTTAAAATCGCCCAACGGGAACCACTTGATGTTGCTGTCATCAAATCCCATCGGCGCATAATCGGCGGCAGCTACAGTAGACATGAGTGTTCTCCTGAGATGATCGGTTTGACGCCTGACTTTAATTTTCGAACCTGATAGCTGTGCTGCGGACGAGACACGGCGCAGAGGGCATCGCCCGAGACCAGGGCGCAATTAAACCGCGCATCACGACCCAGGGTAAATTGGCCAATGGTAGGAGGTTTTTCGAAGCGTCAGAAAGGAGTCTCGAGAGAGGCCGCAAAGCTCGACCTCAGAAAAGCCAACCTGCTAAGGCCACGCCAAGGTTTATCAAAGCAGAGGTAATTAGCACGAAAAAGGTCACGGCCATGCCCAGAACCCGAAATCGAAAATTTTCGATCTCCTGCGCGACCCCAAAAGCGTGCAATGCCCGCGCAGCGACAAAAAAAGCCGCCAGAAGATGAATGATGACAGCCGGCACTCCCTGCAACTCGGCGAAGGCGATCATCAAAAAGGTGAGAGGCGCATACTCGATAAAGTTCGCCTGCACGCGCATGGCGCGGCGAAGCGCCGGGTTTTCACCATCTCCGATCGCCACCTTTTGTAGCCGGCGCTGACGGATCACGCGGATGGACAGCACGACCAGAAGAAGCGCCGCCAGAGCGGCATAGAAGGGCGTAACCGCAATCGGCATTTCCAGGTCGTTCATATCGGCAAATCGCTTTCGGAAGTGACGGATCAAAACTCTATACGCACACCCGACGATCCGCGATCACAATCCTGACGACACAAAATGCGCCCTACTGCTGCAGCATCAGCCGCGTGCCGTAGCCCGCAAAGATCACGCCGGTCGCCCGCATGATGACGGAGCGCACGCGCGCATAGGCCCGTTGAAACGGCGCGGTCGAACCAATAACAGCAACAACGGAATACCAAACCAGCGATATCAAACAGACCAAAGCAACCGCCAGCAGGGAAACGGCGATGGAAGTCCCGCTGGGCAGGGCGACAGCAAAGAGCGAGGCCGCAAAAGCGGCGGTTTTGGGATTGGCGAGATTGGTCGAGAGCCCGAAGAGGAAAGCCCGGCCGACACTCGGTACGCTGGGCTGCGCGCCCGCCCTTGAACTCCCGGCATTGCGCCAAAGCCCGATACCGATCCAAATCAGATAAGCGCCGCCCGCAAGCTTGATGACCGTCGCCGCAGAGGGAAAGACCGCGAAAAGCGCCTGTAGACCGAAAAAGCCGGCCAGAGCCCAGCCGGCTGTTCCAAGCACGACGCCCAGGACGGCGGCCAACGAGGCAGCCCGCCCCTTTTCCACGGCGGTATGGACGACAGCAAAGAAATTCGGACCCGGCGTTGCTGCCGCGATGAACCAAAGCAATCCCAGTGAAACGAAACCTTCGATCATACCACCACCTCCTTTTTTTGGCTGTTAAACCGCCCCCGAAAGCCCGTCAGAGGGCACAGTGTGGCATCATAGCCTCAAGCAGGTGAATTGGAGACACGCCAGATTGGTATGGCAGCTTTGATGCAACTGGACATCGATATCCTGCCCGCTTTACCCCAAATATCCACCCTCTATGACTGCCACTAATGCCAGCATCCAAGGAAAGCTCCATGCGCCTGCTCGTTCTTCAACACCTGGACTGCGAACATCCTGGCCAGCTGCGCTACTACCTGAAGCAGGACGATATCGAGTGGACTGCGGTCGAATTGGACGAGGGTGAGCCGATCCCCCCGTTGGAAGACTACGATGTGCTATGGGTGATGGGCGGCCCCATGGATGTCTGGGATGTCGACGAAAACCCCTGGCTGGTGGAAGAGAAACGGGCCATCTGGCGCTGGGTGCGCGATCTGAAGAAGCCTTATCTCGGGCTGTGCCTCGGCCACCAGCTCCTAGCCGACGCGCTGGGCGGCACTTGCGGCCCCCAGCCCATACCGGAGATCGGAGTACTGGACGTGGAGCTGACGGCGGAGGGAAAAGTCGACCCGCTCTTCAAAGGCATGCCGGCACAGCAGAAAGCGCTGCAGTGGCATTCGGTGCGGGTCGCACAGCCGCCTGAAGGCGCCGTGATCCTGGCCAGCTCGAACAGCTGCCGGATCCAAGCCATGCGAATCGGAAAGAATGCCTGGTCCCTGCAGTATCATGTGGAAGTCGAGCCCGACACGGTCGCCAACTGGGGTGAAATCGAAGCTTATCGCACGTCGCTGGAAAGAACTCTCGGCCGGAGTGCTCTGGAGACCTTGAAATCCGACGCCGACGCCAACATGACCGGTTTCGTGAGCAACGCGGAAAAACTCTACCGCAACTTTATGACCGCTATTTCCTAAAACACGCGCTAACGTTTTGCAGCTACGACCTTTGGCAGAGCCTTGAGCGCGCCCACCATCTCGCGCAAACCGAGGTGCAGCGGCTTATCGAGGCGGACCACTACGGCCAGTTTCCGCGCGAGCCTGGGCGACAGTGAGCGGATCTGAAGCGGCGCCGCGGCGCCTCTGTGCTCAACCGCCATGCGCGGCAGCACCGCAATTCCGAGACCGGCAGCAACCAGTTCCTTGATGGCTTCGACACTGCCCAGCGCCATCACCGGCTTCAGATCGACACCACTTCGTACAAACCATTGATCTACGATCCGCCGGGTATTCCCGCCGGGTTCGTAGAGCAGCACCGGATGCTTAGACAGGGCGGCGGCAGTGATCTTCTTCGGCAAACCGGTCATATCGGCTGGGGCAATCACGACAAACTCATCCTCCATAACGGGCGTCACTTCGAGCATGCGCCCGGACGCCGGAAGCGTCACAAAGCCAATGTCGATCCGGTTCTCCTCCACGGCCTTGACGACGTCGGCGGTGTTCCCGGTGCTGACCGTGATTTCCAGTGAGGGAAAACGCTGCCGTAAACCGCCCAGGATCGGCGGCAACAGATGGATGCAGGCACTTGCACCGGTCCCAAGGCGCACTCGGCCAATGGCACCCGTCGAGTGCCGCGCCATATCACTCAACGCTTCGGTGACCGTGGCTTCGATCCTGCGGGCATGCGCCAGGAGTTCGCTGCCTGCCGCTGTCGGCATAGCCTTGCGCCCGATCCGCTCGATCAGACGAACACCCAGGCGTTTTTCAAGCTGACGGACCTGCAGACTGATTGCAGGCTGCGAGAGATTCATGCGCTCGGCCACGGCTGAAAAGCTCCCCTGTTCGATCACTTCGACGAAGGCGTTGAGCTGATCGAGGTTCAAGCCACGCATATCAAAGTTTTCCTTATGCTTGGGATAAAATAGCAAAGCTTTTTCTATAGCAAAAACATCGGCAGGGTAAGAGCCGAACAGCTTGGATGCCCTGCCATGACATATACCCATCTCATTGCCCCCTTTGTCCCCGCCTCTGACGGATTACAGATTCGCGAAACCCATGGAGGCGACATAACGGCCATTCAGAAAATCTACGCGCACCACGTTCTCAAAGGCCGGGCGAGCTTCGAGGAAGTCCCGCCCGATGCCGCAGAGCTTTCATCGCGCAGAGCTGCGATCCTGAAAGAGGGCTTGCCGTACCTCGTCGCAGAAATGGACGGTCAAATCCTTGGCTACAGCTACGCAACGCGTTACCGGCCACGCTCGGCCTACCGCTATACCCTTGAAGACAGCGTCTACGTCGCCGAGGGTTTCGCCGGCCGCGGCATTGGCAAAGCCTTGCTGATAGCCCTGCTCGCACGCTGCGAGGCCGGCCCCTGGCGCCAGATGCTCGCCACCATAGGTGACAGTGAAAACGCCGGATCGATCGGGCTGCACGCAAGCCTGGGCTTTCGCCTGATCGGTACGCTCCAGGCGGTCGGTTTCAAACATGGCCGCTGGCTCAATACGGTTTTGATGCAGCGGGAGTTGGGCTCAGGGAATAACAGCCTGCCAGATGCCCGCAACCCCGAAGCCTCTCATCTTGGTCCTCATTCAGCGTGATAACCCACCGGACAGTTTTTTGCCTGGGTCTATCGCAGCTCATCTGCTGGGGTGTCTCCTATTACCTGATCGCGGTCTTCGGCCCATTGATCGCCACCGACCTGGGTTGGAGCGATGCAGTGATCTACGGGGGTTTCTCGGCAGCTATTGTCATCATGGGCATAACCTCGCCGTTCATCGGCCGCCTGATCGATCGTCACGGCGGCAGAAGACTCATGGCGGCAGGCTCCATCCTTACCGCCCTTGCCTGCATGGGGTTGGCGTTGGCCGAGTCTGTAGCGCTTTACTATGGCGCCTGGCTTTGCCTCGGCGTTGCTATGCGGCTTACCCTTTACGATGCGGCCTTCGCAAGCCTGGCGCGGGTCGGCGGGGTCACGGCCAGGCAAGCCATCGCCCAGATCACCCTGCTCGGCGGTTTGGCGTCAACCGTCTTCTGGCCGCTTGGCGCCTTTCTGGCCGAGCTGCTCGGTTGGCGTGGCGGCATCATGATTTATGCCGCTTTCGCACTGGCGACCCTGCCCCTGCATCTGGCCCTACCGGAAGCGCCCTACAGAGCTCAGCGCACTGGCATTAACACGCAGAGTGAAGCAGCGGCAACAGAGTCAACTTCGTCCCCCAAGCCCTGGCTTGTCGCAGCGCTTTACGGCGTGATGGTCGCTGCCACCAATATCTTGAGCTCTGGTCTTTCGGCCCACCTGATCGGCCTGCTGGCCGGTCTTGGCTTGACCGCATCCATGGCCGTCTGGGTCGCCTCACTGCGCGGCGCGGGGCAATCCTTCGCCCGGCTCTGCGAAGTCCTCTTTGGCCGGAACACAGAACCGCTGGCGCTCAACCTCGCCGCCACGTCGCTGATACCGCTGAGCCTGCTTGCCGGCTTCCTCGGCACGCCTCTTCTGGTTTCGGGGATTGCACTTTGTTTCCTTTATGGCGCCGGAAACGGCCTCACGACCATCACGCGCGGCACCCTGCCGCTGGTGCTCTTTAAGCCTGACAGCTACGGCGGCATTGTCGGCTGGTTACTGGTTCCGAGTTTTCTTCTGGCCGCCGCCGCGCCCCTGGTCTTCGCCCTGATTATGACGCGCTTCGGCGCTCAGGGCGCGCTTTATCTCTCCCTTGCCCTGGCGCTTGTCGCATTCGCAGCCGCGTTGGCCTTATACCACCTCTTTCGCGCCGACAGCGTTATTTCGATGCAATCGCCGCGGCGGCAGCCCCCATGACGCCCGCACTCACCCGGTTGGCGATCCGCATGGCGCGCGGGCTCTTCATCCAGCTGCGCGCACGCCCGGCGAGCACGATGTAGCCAAGATCAATCGCCGCGAGAACCACCAGCATCGTGACCGTGAGTTCAAGCCAGGCGACGAAGGTAATCCCCGCCAGATCGATGATGGTGGGCAGAAGCGCCAGATAGAAAACCATAATCTTGGGATTGCCCAGGGTGACCGCCAATCCGGCAAGGAACATGCGCGTTGCCGACTTCGGCTCGACGGTAGCGCTCTGCCCGTCGATGGCGACCGGTGCAAACCACATCTTCCAGGCCAGATACAGCAGGTAAGCCACGCCGAGGTATTTCAAAGCGACAAAGGCCCAATAGAGCGTTTCCGCAAGGGCTGCCAGACCGTAGACCGCCATGGTCAGCCAGATCGCTTCACCGATCCACATGGCCGCTGCGAAAGGCAAAACGTCGCGCCAGCCACGTGTGAGAACCCTCGACACCAGAGCAGCGATGCTCGGGCCGGGCGATCCGGCAGCAATCATCAGAGCACCGGCAAACACCACCAGGGCAGCTAGATCCATGGAGCAGTCTCCTTCAACCTCTGCGTCGCTTTGATCGACCTGATGCCTATCATTTCACCACTGGGGTTCGTCCGTCCAGTATCGTGGCAAACCACGCGCGGTCGATGTTCTGACCGCAAAGGATCACGCCAAGCTTTTTGCCCTGCATTTTTGCACGTTCCTGCATCAGCCCGGCCAGAGGCGCTGCGCCTGCGCCCTCGGCAATGCTGTGCGTCGCAGTGTAGTAGAGGCGCATGGCATCGGCGATCTCGGTCTCGCTCACCCGAAGAACTCGGGCCGCGCCGGCGCAAACCACCGCCACAGCTTCGGGATCCGGAGTTCGGACCGCCATCCCATCGGCGAAGGTCAGGGCGGAATTCGTGGCAATCGGCCGCCCGGCCTCGAAGGACAGAGCGTAAGCCTCGGCATGTTCCGACACCACGCCGACAATCTCGGTCTTGAGGTTCAGCGCGTCACGCGCGGCAATCAGTCCAGAGATCCCCGAGCCCAGGCCGATCGGCACATAAACCGCATCCAGATCCGGTTGCGCGGTAAAGAGCTCCAGGGCATAGGTCCCCACGCCCATTATTAGATCCCGGTGATAGGAGGGCACGAACTCGTAGCCCTTTTCCTCCGCCAGATCGGCGGCATGGCCCTTGGCCTCGTCGAAGTCCCGGCCCTGAATCTGCAGATCCGCGCCAAAAGCGCGCATGGCGGCATTCTTCTCGACGGAATTTCCGTGGGGCACGAAGATGCTGCAGGGCAATTCGACTGCACGGGCGGCGTAGGCAAGGCTCTGTCCATGGTTACCACGCGTCGCGGAGACAATGCCCTGCACCTGCGGGCGCTCACGTTTCAAGCGATCCATATAAACCAGCCCGCCACGCACCTTGAAAGCGCCGGTCGGCGTATGGTTCTCATGCTTGACCCAGACCTCTGCGCCAACCGCTTCGGCCAAGAGAGGCCAGTCATAGGCCGGCGTTGGGCTCATAGTCCGATGGACCAGCGCTGCCGCCTGTTCCAATTCTTCTCTGGTAATCGACTTCATGACATCCTCCCTGACAGAAGGATAAGTCCAAGGCCTGCGATCCGGTCAATCGAAACATTGTTCCGAAACAATCGGTCTTGGACCGGATTGCCTCAGACAGAGGCCTCAGTCACAGCAACCAATTCCCTCTTGGACCGGCGGGCAGGCCACATCCGCGTAGGAGCAAAACACACAGCAATCCCCCGGCTTGGGCTTCAACAACTCGCCACAGCCTTTGCAGTCGTAGAAATACTGGCAGGCATCGGTTGGCATGACTTCGGTCTCGGCGTGACCACAGGCGGGGCAGGTAATTCTGGATTTGAGCTTAGTCATGATCTCATCCGCCGGACCAGCGCATAGCCAGTGATGGCAAGGAAGACCCCAAGCGCGGGCAGCAAAACGACATCAAGCCAGCCGGTCAAAGACGCCAATCCGACCGCGCCAAGCAGAACCACCAGGACCGGCGTGAAGCAGCAGAGCGCAAGCAGGATACTGCCGAAAACGCCGGTACACAAAAGGCGGTCTTTGATCATGGCCGATTTCCCATCTGTCCCCGCAGAGAAACCCAGGATGTCACAGCGCGTGAAAGAAGCGCAAAAAAAACGGTGCTCGCCACAAACTATGCGGCGAACACCGATTTTTTTAAATAGCGTAAATGCAGGAACGCTGCAGGCTTCCCCACGACCAGTCCCTATCAGTTGGGCGTTTCTTCTTTTACTGATCCGCCTTTGTCTAGGACGCCTGTTTGAGGCTCAAGCGTTGGATCTCGTCCTGCATCCACGTCATCTTCTCGTGGGTCAGCGGCAACTGCACAACGATCTCATTGGCATCGGCCCTGGCGATACGGGCGGTGATCGGCCCGCTGAGTGCCTCGCATCGGATCTCGACCGCTGTTCCGGCAGGCCGCTCCAACCCTGGCGTGACCCGAAGATGCGCGCTTGAGACTTCGACAATGCTGGCGGGACGATCCGTCCCCTCGATCGTGACGGTTGCGGGCAAATTGACATTGTGGGTCGCAAGGCTGACCCCATCTTCACCGCCATCTGCCCCCTTGAGAGCCGCCAGGAAGGAGTCCACCTCGCCGCTGAGCGAGGTTGCCTCGCTGTGAAGCGTTGTTGCGGTTCCGCCCAGACCATCCGCGCGCGACCCGGTGGACTGCGCCTGTTCACGCATTTCACCGATCGAGTTGCTGACTTCTTCGGCGCTTTGCGCAACCTCGGAAATGTTCCCCGAAATCTGCTGCGTGGTCGCTTCCTGTTCGGTAATCGCGGAGGAAATAACCGTCGAGAATTCGAACAGCTTGTTGATGATATCGCCGATGGACTGAATTGAATCTGCCGAGTTACCGGCAGCCTCTTGAATGGCATTGACCTGCGCACTGATCCGCTCCGTGGCCTTGCCGGTCTGATTGGCCAGAGACTTCACTTCGCTGGCCACCACGGCGAAGCCCTTGCCCGATTCACCGGCCCGCGCTGCCTCAATCGTAGCGTTAAGCGCCAGGAGATTGGTCTGCTCCGCGATGTCGGTGATAAGCTGGATTATGGCGCCGATCTCTTCCGCGGCCTGTTTCAACTCCAACACCTGCGTCGATGAGCGTTCTGCCGCCTTCTGCGCCTGATCGGCGACAGCCATGGAATCGGTCGACTGGCGTGCGATCTCCTTGATGGAGGCAACCATCTCTTCGGTCGCAGCGCTGAGGGTTTGCGCATTTTCCGACGTCCGCGCGGACTCGCTTAGAACAGTCCCGGCCAATCCGACCGTGGTATCCGCCTCGGTACGCATGCCTTCGGCGTTATCCTTCATTGCCGCAGAGGAATTCGAAATGATATCGAAAATGCCGCGGATGCTGGCCCCGAAAATGCCGACCACCTGGTTGACTTCTTCCTGGCGGCGATTACGGGCGACCTGCTGCGCCTGCGTCTCGGCCTCGGCCTCACGGCGTTTTAGAGCGTTCTCGCGAAAGACTTCCATCGTTTTACACAGGGTCGCGACCTCATCCCGGTACCAGCTCATGGGCGTCTCGACCTCCAGGTTCCCGTCAGCGAGATGCTGCGCGGCCCCGGTCAAAGCGCGCAGCGGGCGCGCAACACTGCTGAAAAGCCAATAGCCCAATAACAAAGCGAGGAGCATTGCAACAACGCCCACGATGATCATAATCATAAGACCACGCTGCTCGTCGGCCAGAGCCTGATCCGTTGCGGTCTTGGTGAAATCAGAGAGTTCGAGCAGCAATTCCTCTACCGCATGCTTCAGTTCCTCTTCCTCCGCTATGATCTGGTTCTCCATCGCCTCCAGCTCTTCAGCACTGGCGGCCATGCCGCTATCAATCAGGTCGAGAACGTGACGATCGAAATCAGCGTGCTGCACTTCGATGATCTTCAGACGCTTCAGAACCGATGCGAATTCCTCGACAACATGCGGATCATGCGAATGGGTAACGGCATGTTCAGCGATCTCCTCACCTTCTTTGATCTCCTCGTCAACGAGGTGAGCGAGTCTATCGAACTCCGCACGAATCTCAGCGAGATCGAAACGGTTGTGGCCGCCGGCGCGCTCCAGCTCGATCACGGCAATCGCGCGCTCGGTCAGGATCGTTTGCTCAAGCTGATGGATCGTGATCTTGCTCAAGAGCCCAGTCAGCGGAATATCCTCGTTGGCGATGTCAGTGAGCTCATCCCCGATCTTTTGCATCGTCACGACACCGGTGATCAGTATTGCCCCCATAAGCAGCGACATTACGCTCAGCAGAACCGCGATCCGACCGGCGATATTGAGACCTTGAATCTTACTCATTGCTTTTTCCTCCCCAGAGTATCGACGCGGCTATGCAGCGCCCTGTGTCACGAGTTGGTCCACCGTCTCCAAGAGGTCGGTGCGGGAAAAGGGTTTTTGCAAAACCGCATCCGCCGTGCTGCGCGCCAGCATCAATGCGTTTTCGGCATTGACGGTTCCACCGCCGCCCGAAATTGCCAGAACCGGCGTCGTACCCGCCTTTTGTTTAAGCGCGAGAATGACCTCGGACCCATCCATCTTCGGCATGATGATGTCGGTAATAACGAGATCGAAGCTTTGCTCGCCCGCCTTACGCAGACCCGCCTCGCCATCACCTGCCTCCACCACTTGATGCCCGGCCGTGGCCAGAACCGTGGAGAGCGAAGAACGCACACCGTCCATGTCATCTATCAGTAAGATCGTCGCCATATCCTGCCTCACGTATTTGAAAGAACCGGGACCAAAATCCGGAAAGTTGTGCCCTTGCCAGGGACGCTACTGACGGCAATGCGGCCGCCCCAGCGCTCGACAATGCCGTAAATCATCGAAAGCCCGAGGCCTGTTCCTTCACCTGGCGCTTTCGTAGTAAAGAAGGGTTCGAAAATATGTTTCAGGATGCCGTTTTCGATACCCTGGCCATTGTCCGAGACAGATATCTCCAGATAATTTTTCGGCCTTTCAGTCGCTCCAGCGTCCACCCGGACATTCAACCCACTATCATCTGGCGCCCCGAGACGCACAGTGATCCGGCCTTTGTCACCAGAGGCTGCCGCAGCGTTGGTAAAAAGGTTGATCATGATCTGGAACAGCTCGGTCCGATTAACCCTGATCATCGTTCCGTCGAATAAACCACCAGCTTCAAAACCTTGTTTTTCAAGGGTCATGCTGGACGGCAGATATTCGTATGCAAACTCGACGGCTTCACTGATGATGACCTTGGCATCATGGTCGTGATTGAGGCCTCCGTCGCGGCGCGAAAAAGCCAAGACCTGACTGACCACTTCACTCGCGAACTGGGCGTTATCGAGGATTCCCTTGCTGCATTTCATGAGCAACTCAGGAGTCGGCGCCGAGCCCTCCATGAGGAGATCCGCATAGAGGCGAATAGGCTGCAAAGCATTGTTGAGTTCATGCGCGACGCCTCCCGCGACACGCCCAAGCGTTTCAAGCCTTTGCCGTTCATTCTCCATACCGACGCGCTCAACATCATCGGTTATGTCAACCTGCATACCCAGAAAGGCGCTGAGTTCACCGGCTTCGTCATGCACCGGTGAAAGCTGGAAGCGGTTCCAAAAACGCGTGCCGTCCTTGCGATAGTTGAGCAAGAGAACAGTCGAGGCTGTTTGATTGTGGAGCGTCTGGCGAATCTGCGCCACACTTGCGCGACTCGTGTCCGGCCCCTGGAGAAACCGGCAGTTACGCCCAATCACGTCCTCGGCTTCATAACCGGTCATATTCACAAAGGCATGATTCACGTAAATTAACGGCAGATCCGGTTGCCTGGCATCGGCGAGCGTCATCCCGAAACTGCTCGTCTCGGCAGCGCGCAGTAGCAGATCCTGAGGCAATCCTCCGGACCTGGATGAAGAAGACTCCGCTAAGGTAAGCGCTGATGTCATCTTGATACAATCAAAAGTTATATTAAATACGTGCCAAAAATTTTTCTTTTTTATTTTGTATACCAGTCAAATTTATAAACCATTACTTCAAGGTATTGGATTGAGCGCGCCAAACCTCAACGGCATTAAAACTGCGTCAGCTCCACAGACGCAGGGACCTAAGCCCTTTATTTAAACAATATAAAAATGTGAATTTATAAGCAGTTGATGCAGAACGCTTATATCAGTTCTGGCGTAAGCAACCGCACAGTTGTGATCTGGCGTATGAAGGAGAGAAAGGTGCCAAAACGCGAGAAGTGGCCTGTATCAAAATATCTGCATTTTAATTGAAACAAGCCCGCTGGTATTGCGTCTTTTGCTTGAATTTACCAAGAGTGAAGAGCTATCACGAAAAGAAGTCAAAAAAAAACGCATATTCGTGTATGCATTCTTGCAAAGGTCGCCAGTGCTCACACTCGCGACCTTTGCAAACACGAACCCGGATACTTTATTCGATGCAGATTGAAGTTAAGTCCCCGCAGCGGTCATGAGAGAACCTGCGACAGGAGCGAAACCGTTACCCGCAGAACTCGATTTCAGACACATAGCCTTCCGGCAAATCGAGTTTCTCGGCAAGGGCGGCAAGCTTGTGCACATAATCCTCGTTGGGTTCTTCGGACTCGAACTTCATCAGATTATAGCACAAGGCAGGCGAGCTTTGCCCCTCAGGCCCCGAGACCATCACCGCCTCGGGGCTGTAGGCGGAGACCGAATCACCTCCGTAGAGACGCTTCACCTCCGATGCGGGCAGGGCCATCACCACACCCCAAACGGTCTGTCCTTCAGCCGGCACCAGAGTAGCCCGCTCACCGACCTGCAGCTCGTATTCGTTGAGAAACACCGTGCGCGCTTCACCGGGGTGATACCCTTCGGCGATCAGAGCCACACGATCCATAAAGAGACCATAGAAGAACACGTCCAGCATTCGTTCGGTCATTCTGACTTCTCCTCACTATCAAAGAGCACGCCTGATTGAGTCTCTCCTTCACGTCACAGGACAGGATATCGCCCATCGTATTTTGACGCGATAGGGTTTTTTATTGAATTTTGAATTCTAAATGTTGAATGTGGAATACTGAATTTAACAATAGTATACCATGGCGGATTGTCGCAGATACGCTGAACTCAGGACGCGTTACGATGCTTGTGACATACTCCGGGAAGGCTGCAGGATCGAGGATCCCGCCCGAAAGCAAGGATCAGCGAAAGGCCCGGATCCATGGCAAGAGATCAAGATCGTCAGGGAAATATGGATAGAGCGGAAAAATTCGACCCTTCCAAACCTCCGGCTTACAGCTATCGGACGGATGAAAATGTCCCGGCGTTTCCGGACGACAAGGCCCTGATTGTTTTTGACGGGGTCTGCATCTTCTGCAGCGGTTTCGCCAAGTTTGTTCTCAAACACGATCGTCACAACCGCCTCAACCTCTGCGCCGCCCAATCAAACATCGGGCATGCGCTTTACGTCCATTACGGCCTGGATCCTGATAACTACGAAACCAACATCGTCATCCGCGACGGCCGCGCGCATTTCAAGTCAGACGCGTTCTTCGAAGTCATGAAGCTGCTGGGTGCAGGCTGGCCCCTCCTCGCGCTGCTGCAGATTTTCCCGAGCGGTCCGCGAAATTGGCTTTATGACCGCATCGCGAAAAACCGGTACAAACTTTTCGGCAAAGCAGAGAGCTGTATTCTGCTTCCCCCCGAACACAGAGCCAAGATCCTGGACACGCCTTGACGCTCTTACCGCCGACGCCCCGTTTCCCGCACGTTGCTTTAGAACCTGCCGCTCTGTCGTTATGAATCTTTACCGCCGCGTCCTCGGAGAGAAATTCGAAACTCTGCCCGAAACGATCCAAGCGGCCCATGGGTTCGAAGGCCAGCACTGCCTTACCGGCAAAGTGGAGGTGCGGTGCAGTGAGAACATCATCGTTAGACTCTTGCTGCGGCTCCTCAAGCTGCCGCGTCCGGGAGCGGACGTGACGGCAAAGATCCTGCTTCAGGAGGACGGACAAGGCGAGCGATGGCACAGGGAATTCGGGAGCGACAGCTTCTCCAGCCGCGTCAAACCGCACAGAGCCAAGCAGGGCCGCATTGTCGAAACCATGGGCGGGGTATCGGCGGTCATCAGACTGAATGTGATCCCTGACGGTCTGCAATGGAACGTCGAATCCCTCTCACTTCTGGGCCTCCCGCTACCGCGCGCCATCGCACCGGTCACGCAAGCTACGGAGCGCCAGGTCGACGGCCTCTATCGATTTGAGGTTTCCATCACCCTGCCTCTGCTCGGCCTGCTGATTTCCTATCGGGGTTGGCTGCAGCCGGACAGCCTGCCTGCAGAACAACGCATGAAATAGCGCGGGCTCCCGTCGTCCAGGATGCCCCCTACGCCCAGTTTAGAGCAATCCACATACAGATGGACTCAGAATTCACTGCCTCTCGATCGGCAAACTGCTGATCTTGAACGTAGTTTTTTTTGAGGAGTTACGTTTCAAGATAAATGTGAAACGCTCTCGACGACCGCAGCTCTAGTCGATCGCAGACATGGCCGTGCCCAGCAGCTGCCGCAGCTCCGCCGATTCCTCACGCCCCATGGCCGCACGAAACGTTCGCTCGGCCTGCTGCCAGGCCGGAAAGGCCCGCTCAACGACCGCCTGACCATCAGGGGTGATCGCCACAGCGCGGCTGCGCCGGTCCGGGCCGGGTTTTATGCGCAGCCAACCGGCAGCCTCGAGGGGCTTTAGGTTCCGCGTCAGAGTCGTACGCTCCGTATCCAGGAGTTCGGCAAGATCCGTGATGCTGATATCTTCATTGCGCAGGAGATTGGCCAGAAGCGAGTATTGCGTGAGGCGCAAACCAAAGGGTTTTAAGGCCTGATCATAGACCTGTGTCACCCGCCGGCTGGCCCGGCGCAGCATCGCGCAGGTGCAATAACTGGTCCGCGAACCGCCAATCGCGTTCAGCAGAGTCTCGCGCTCCTTTGCGCCAACCGCAAGTCGAGCCGGAATGCCATCCTTTTCCATAAGCGGCCGATCTGCACGACCCGGATCTGGGCTACCCGGATTTGGGCCACCTGGATTTGGGCCACCTGGATTTGGGCCACCTGGATTTGGGCTACTGGGACTTGCAGCTGCATCCGCAAGATCGGCGCGCGGCGCCTGGCTCCGCTCTCCAGATTGACCACGCCGGGATCGGGGTCGACCGGACTGGGGGTGGCCGGATTGGCGCGCGCGCTTCCCACGGCCTCTGGCTTCATCTTCTGCTTTTCCCACTGTCGTTGACCATCCCGTGCATATACACTAGTGTAATTACACTATTATAAAGAGTGTCCGGGTTCCTGTCCATCGCGGCACTTTGTACGGCCCAACCGTCCAACTCTTGTTCCTTGGTCCTCTCCAGCCTGGATGCCTGCGATGAATTCTTCGACCGCCTCACCCACCACACCCTTCTGGCATACACCGGTCATTGTCATCATTGTCGGCTGCCTGATCGCCATGGTGGGCTTTGGTGTGCGCTCGGTCTTCGGTCTGTTTCTCGAGCCCATGACCTTTGCCAGAGGGTGGGACCGAGAGACCTTTGCCCTGGCCATGGCGATCCAGAATTTACTCTGGGGGATCGGTGTGCCGATCGCTGGGGCACTAGCGGATCGTTATGGTCCTTCGCGTGTGCTCGCGCTGGGCGCGGTTGTCTATGGCGCGGGCGTCTGGGGCATGGCCGCCGCCGAGAGCGGTCTGGAACTCCACCTCTTTGGCGGGATCCTGACCGGACTGGGCGTTGCGTTCACCGCCTTCTCGATCGCCATTGCAGCGATTGCGAAAGTCGTCGGCCCTGAACGCAGGTCGCTTGCGCTGGGCCTGGGCACGGCCGCGGGCTCCTTCGGACAGGTGGTCTTTTCGCCTCTGGGCCAGGCTTTCATTGCGAATTTCGGCTGGCACTCCGCCCTCCTGATTCTGGCAGCCTCAGCTTTGCTGATCATCCCGCTCGCCTTCTGCCTGCCGCACATCACCACCGGCAAGGGTGAAGCGCACAGCGATCAAACCCTGCGCGAGGCCTTGCGGGAGGCAACCGAACATAAGGGCTTTATTCTGCTGACCATCGGGTTCTTTGTCTGCGGGTTCCATGTCGCCTTCATCACGGTGCACTTCCCCGCCTATGTGCAGGACCTGGGCCTGGGCGCAGAGGTGGGAGCCTACGCCATTTCCCTGATCGGTCTGTGCAATATTATCGGCTCTTTCCTCTCGGGCGCGGCAGGCCAGCGCTGGAGTAAGAAATGCGGCCTCAGCACGATCTACTTCGCGCGCGCCATTGCCATCACGGCCCTCCTTCTGCTGCCCAAGACAGAGGTTACGATCTATGCCTTTGCCGCGGTCATGGGCATTCTCTGGCTCTCCACGGTGCCCCTTACCACCGGCATCGTCGCCCAGGTCTTTGGCGTGCGCTATATGGCGACGCTGTTCGGCGTTGTGTTCTTCAGCCACCAGGTCGGCAGCTTCCTGGGCGTCTGGCTCGGCGGTTACCTCTATGACAGCATCGGCACTTATGATCCGGTCTGGTGGGCGGGCATTGCATTGGGCCTCCTGGCCGCCGCAATCCACCTGCCGATCGATGAAAACCCGCTGGTTCGCAAGGCAGCCGCAGCTGCCCAGTAACGTAATTGACCCAGTTTGGACCGGGTTCACCTCACTGCAATTGAAGGGGTGACAGGCGCCTCCGATTGCGCTAGAAAAATCTCGCGCCGATTTGTCTCAGCTTGCGGGCGCGGAAGAAATGCAGCTAAACCGAGAGGCTTACTCCGCCTTTTCTCAGTTGCCCCTTCCCCGCAGATGTCTCCGTAAAAGCTGGCCGCCCGGCGCGATTTGGAAGCCAAACCGCGAGTAGAGCCATGAATGCGCCCGATATTTCGATAAACGCCAGGATTTCAGCGGAACGCAAAATCGACACCCCGGAACCCGGCCTCGTCACACCTGAGCGAAACGGACAGGGCCTTGACGACGTAGCGGCCCTCTTCCCGGGTATGGAAGTCTATCATGACCTGCGCATTTCAGGCCGGGGGGATGCTCAACTCCTCTGTAGTGTCTCGCATATACTGAATGGATCGGGCGCAAAGATCGTGAGCTTCTCCCTTCGGACTTCAGACAACGGCCGGAGCAACATCAAATGCCGGCTCTCGGGCGTGACCTCGAAAGACGCCAACGAAATCGTCGAACAGCTGTTGCAGCCGGGTGAAATTACCTCGGCGCAGGTCGAACACGTCGTTCTGCGGGCCGCCTGAAGAACTGCCGCCCGGAAACCCCGCATGAGACGCTTCGATCTGTCACATCCAGACTGAAAGGCCTCTCCGGAACAGCGGGTTGCCAAACGCAGTTTCTCCCCATCCGGATTTGGCCGCGCGTTCGCTTGGCCGAACCGAGACTGCATCGAGGCTTTACTGTGTAGCGCCGTAGTCCTCTACTGCAAGTTCCGGCATAACAAGCGCCGCATCGAAGATCGCGAGAGAAGCCAGGCCAGCATCACCGGAGGAACCGCTCGGCGCGGCGGAAGCGTCATCGCCGAGAGGATCGACAAGGGTGAGGATCTGTGCCTCGATACTCGCGGCGTCCTCAACGCCCGGATCATCCAGCAGGTCCGCCAGCGAGACGCTGTCTGCCTGCGTTTCATCGTTCGCCGTTACCGCTCCGTTCAATGTCCGCAGAGCGGAGGAGAAGTCCGGTGTACCGGCTTGCGCAGCCGCAGCGGGTGCTGCCGTTGCCTGTGCATTTATCTCCGCGCGGTCCAGACTCGTGCTGTCGGCAAACTCGATCACCTCTATTCCGTAGTTGTAGCTGGCGGAGTAGAAGTGCTCGTCGACCTCGATGACGTCACCGGTGCCGATGACAGTCACCATCAGATCGTTGCCCACTTTGCTTAGGGAGATATCAGCTGCGTTCAGATCGGTGAATTTCAGAACGTCGGTGTAGCTCGTCGAGCCGTTTTCCTCATCGATCTTATCGCTGCCGTCACCTGATGCGTAGATGAACGTGTCGCTGCCGCCGGTGCTGTAGATAACATCGTCACCGGTACCGCCGACAAAAACATCGTCGCCGCTGGAACCGGTCAGCGAATCTACACCGGCAGTTCCGCGGATCCAGGCATTTGATTGGATCTCGGCACGATCCCAACTCGAGCCGTCCGCGAATTCGATCACCTCGATGCCATAGTTATAGCTTGTCGAATAGAACTGCTCGTCGACCTCGATCACATGCCCCGTTGCATTCACTGCGATCATCAGATCGACCCCGACTCTGCTGAAGGTCAGGTCGGCAACGTTCAAGTCCGTAAACTTCAGGGTATCGTTGAGAAGGTTCGAGGAACTGTTCTCGTCGATCTTATCGCTGCCATCCCCGGAAGCGTAAAGGAAGGTGTCGTTGCCCCCATTGCTGTTGAGAGTGTCGTCACCGCCATACCCGGCAAATATATCGTCGCTGGACGAGCCGTTAATGACATCGTTGCCCGCGGTGCCTTCATGGGTGGGCGCATTGGGGTCTAGTCCGTCGACGATCGCTTGCACATAACCTCGGGTCCAGCTCGAGCCGTCGGCGAATTCAAAAGACTCGACGTGGTAACCGCTATTACTGAACATCTTCTCGATCGTCAGAGTATCGCCGGTCGAGATCACTTCGATTATGAGGTTCTCGGCGTTGGCGGGGTCGTAGGACAACAAGATATCACTTGCCAGAATACCGGCGCCGAAAATGACCTTGTCGAAATCGTTGTTGTAACCTGCGTCTCTGATGACGTCGTTTCCTTCGCCGCTGTCGAAGTGGTAGGTATCACCACCGAAACCACCCTCCATGCGATCGTTGCCGAGACCGCCATCCAGCGTATCCGCGGTTTTGAAGCCATAGAGCGCGTCATCACCGTCACCGCCGGTCAGCAAAGCGGCCCGCAGATCCGCCGGCGTCCAGATCGTCGCGTCGTCAAAGACAATCTGTTCGATGGTGTCCGAGGCCGAACCATCGAGTGTGTTTCTGATTGTGATCTGATCGCTCGTGCCATCAAAAGTCAGAACGACATGTTTACTGGTCGGTGATACCCGTCCAATGGTCACCTCGTCCGGCGTGTAACCGTGGATCACGAGACGGTCGGTCGAGAGGTAACCGTTATCCTCCATGACGTCGACGCCGTCACCCCGGGTAAAGATATAGTCGTCCGACCCTTCACCTCCGTAGAGTTGATCGTTGCCCAGCCCGCCTTCGAGCTGATCACTGGCCTTGAAACCGTAGATCAGGTCATCGCCGTCCGTCTGCGTGGCATCCAGTACCATGACCCGCAGATCATCGGGGGTCCAGATGGTGCCGTTGTCGAAGACAACCTGTTCGATGACATCGGCCGATCCGCCGTTCAGCGTGTTATTGATCGTGATCTGATCACTCGTGCCGACGAAGGTCAGGACCACATGACCGCTGTTTGCCGACGTCCGCCCGACAATAACTTCTTCCGGGATGTAACCCTGCAGCACAAGGCGATCTGTCGAGAGGTAACCATTGTCCTCGATTAGATCGACGCCATCGCCCCGGGTGAAGATGTAGTCATCGGAACCGCTCCCCCCATGCAGTTCGTCATTGCCGAGCCCGCCCTCGAGCACATCATTCGTTTTGAAGCCGTGAACAACGTCATCCCCATCTGTCTGGGTGTCGCTCAGGATCATTGCCCGCAGATCATCCGGGGTCCAGACGGTCCCGTCATCGAAGACGTATTCCTCGATATTGCCGCCAACGTTGTTATCGAGGGCGTATCGGATCGTGATCTGATCGCCGGTGCCGGCAAAGGTCAGCACCAGATCACCGCTACCGGGAGCCGCACGCCCGAGCACCACCTCGGCCGGCGTGTAGTCGTGCAACACCAGTCGATCGGTGTCGGCGAAGCCACTTTCATTAATCAGGTCGACACCATCGCCACGTGTGAAGATGTAGGTATCCGAGCCGTCGCCGCCGTAGAGCGTATCATTGCCTTCGCCGCCAATGAGACTGTCGTTGCCGCCCTTGCCGGTCAGCGTATCGTCGCCGGCAAGGCCACTGAGGACATCCGCGTTCCCGGTACCGATGATGTCGTCATTGCCGTCAGTTGCTCCCAGAAGCGACCCCCAAATATCGGCAAGTGTCCAGATCGTGCCATCGGCGAAGTGGAACTCCTCGATCTCGCGCAAGGTGGTAAACAACATGTCTTCAACGAGAATGCTATCCGTCAGGCCATCAAATGTGATCAGCATATCCCGGCCGTCCGACCAACCGCCTGTGCCTGTCCGGGTCAGGGTCAGATCGCTCGCTGAGATCCCCGCGCCGAAGGAAATAATGTCGGGCCCCGAAGCAAAGGGCGCAGACTGAAAGTCGTAGATGACGTCCTGCCCGTCACCGACATTAAAGATGTAAGTATCGCTGTTGCTGGAACCTTCCAGACGGTCGTTGCCGAGACCGCCATACAGCGTGTCAGCCGTATCGAAGCCCCGCAGCGTATCGTCTCCATCGGTTCCCGTCACCAGCTTCGCCCGCACGTCGTCCAGGCTCCAGATCTCGCCGCTGGCAAAGTGAAATTCCTCAATCTCGTAGTATGGCGTGAAAAAGATGTTTTCGATTGTGAGGGAGTCGCTGAGGCCCTCGAAGGTGATTGTCAGATCCCGCCAGAGATCTCCACTTCGCGCCAGATGAACACTGTCCGACGTAATACCCGCACCAAAGGAGACGATATCGGGATCCGGATAGAAGATCGACGTCATGTAATCCTCGACGACGTCGTGGCCGTAGCCTGAGTCGAAGATATAGGTATCCGCTTCGTTGCCGCCTTCGAGCCGGTCGTTTCCGAGACCCCCGTCGAGCGTATCGGCGCTGAAGAAGCCCGCGAGGAAGTCATCGCCGTCCGTCCCCTGCAGCAGCATCTCCTGAACCTGCGCCACGTTCCAGATCGTACCATCGGCAAAAGCGAAGGTTTCGATTTCCTGCATCCGGTTGCCCAGATTGTCGGCAGAAAATTGGTTGATTACGGTGAGCCGGTCAGCGGTTCCGGCAATCTCAAAGGTTAAGTCATTGCCCTGGTGCGACAATATCAAGTCGCCGACCGCGATGTCTTCGCGGAAAAGAATCTGATCGCCCAGATCCGCGAAGATCGAGGTCGCCAGTTCCTCCACCACGTCCTGGTCGTACCCCCGGCCGAAAATATAAGTGTCGCTGCCGTTACCGCCCACGAGGGAATCATTGCCCGCGCCGCCGTCGAGAATATCGGTGCTGAAGAACCCGATCAGAATATCGTCGCCATCCGTCGAACCGGCGTTGAGAAGCTCGTACTGTACATCGCGTGCATTCCAAATCGTGCCATCGTCGAAATGGAATTCTTCGATCTGAAACAGGCGCATGCCGAGATTGTTGGCGGAAAACTGTTTTTCGATGGTCAGGCGGTCTATGGTCCCGTTGATATCGATATGCAACGTATCGCCGTCTCGGGACAGGGTGAGATCAGAGGTCGTGATACCCGCGCCGAACGCGACCTTGTCCACTGCACCGAAGAGGATATTTTCCTCGTTATCGAAAATCGTGTCGTGACCATAGCCTGTGGCGAAGATGTAGGTATCGCTGTCAGCGGCCCCGGCCAGGTAGTCGTCACCCGCGCCGCCATCCAGGACATCCTGCTGGGCAAAGCCGTAAATGCTGTCGTTACCGTCGGTCTTGCCCTGCTCCAGTATGACCTCCTCAACCTGCCGGGCATTGAGGAAATAGCCATCTGAAAACTCGAAATACTCGATCTGGTCGAAATAGATCACCCCGAACACGCCCGTGTGCGCGTAGGAGAACTGGTTGCGCAGCGTCACGGTATCCGTGGTTCCGGCAAGTTCGATCACAAGATCATCGGAGCCGGCGTTTCGGGTAAAGATGATGTCGCTTTGCAGGAGACCGCCTTCAAAAATCAAGCGGTCCTCGTTACCCGATAGAATATTGTCCTGGTCGTCTTCGATAATGTCCTGACCGTAACCTTCAGCGAAGATGTAGGTATCGGTCTCATTTCCGCCGCTCAGGAAGTCGTTGCCGGCCCCACCATCCAGCCGATCCTCGTAGTCGAAGCCGTAAATCGTATCGTCACCATCGGTTTTCCCGTCGGCGACCATCTTCTCCATGATGTCGGACCATAGGTACGACGACCCATCGCTGAAGGTGAGGAGTTCGATCCGGTCCAACCATTCCTTGCCAAAGGAACCGGTATAGGTCGCATCGAACTGGTTGATGAGAGTGAGGCTGTCTCCGGCCGTATCAAACGTAATTGTAAGATCGTACGACGGGCCGTCCCGATTAAAAACGAGAGAGTCCTTCTCAATACCCTCGCCGAATTTCACCATGTCGTAATGTTCGAGCAGGATCCATTCGTTGTTGTCCTCGATCTGGTCGTTGCCGTAGCCGCTGTTATAGATATAGATGTCACTGTCGCTGCCGCCGCTCAGCACATCGTCACCGGCGCCACCGTCCAGAACATCGATTGCGCCCGTGCCGATTAGCACGTCATCACTGGGTAGCGGATTTGAGACCGCCATGGCCATCTCGACCATGTTCCAGACCACGCCGTCGGCAAAAATGATCTCCACCACGCCGGTGTCATTCGAAGCGTCAGCGACGGGAGGGGCAGGTTTGCGCCCTTCAAACTGCTCGACAATCCGAAGCTCGTCGCCAGTCGCGTCCACCCGAATGATCAGATCAATGCCCTCGCGCCGGGCTGAAACATCCGTCGACTTGATGTCGGCAAAGCGCACGGAGTCCGCGCCCCGGTCAGTGAAAGGTTCCTCGATGTCCTCGATGACATCGCTGCCGAAGTTCTTGCCGACGACATAGACGTCCCGGCCCTGTCCACCCTTGAAGACTTGATCGCCGGTGGAGAGGTAGAAAATGTTGTCTTCGGCATCGCCATTGACGACCGCGCCGTCGGTGCTGTCGGCAATAATCTGCTCGGTCGGCACGCCCAGGATATCGGCAGCCGCCATCAGGCCGACAGCGAGTCCCTGACTTTCATAGGCGGCCACCACGTTGGCAAAGAGGAAGCTGGCGCTCATCTCGCCCGCGCCGTGGCGTCCGAAGTCCACGTAGACTACGTCCAGGATCGGCTTCCAGTCTTCCAGGTAATTCAGGGCGCCTGTGGCATCGCCCGGCGCTGCTGCGAAAATCGCTTCGAAAGTCGGGATCAGTTCCCGCTCGCCCGTCGCACGGAAGATATCCGCCTCCGCATCGTATTCAATCTCCTGGAAGAAGTTCGACAGGCCGCCCTGCATGGCAAGACGGACGGCCACGGCTTCTTCCCAGTAATCGAAGCGCGCAATCAGCTCGGTCAGGAACTCGCGCTGCTGATCTAGATTGTGATTGTAAATAATCACACCGCTCTCGTCGGTGCCGCTGATCAGGGTGGTGAGATCCCCAAGATTCACGCCGCCGGTTTTGGCGGCGTAACGGGCCCGATCCGCATCGATCACTTCGGCATGGGCGCTGGTCGCGCCGAGCTGAGCCGAATAGAGATCGATGAAGCTCTGCAGATCGGTATGGGTAGGGCCGGCCGGCGCGGTCAAGCCCGCGCCCGCGGCTGCACTGACTTCCCGCGCCGAAGCCCAATAGCCACCGCCCGCGCCGTCAGCGACGAAGACAGCATAGTCATAGATGCTGGTGCCGGCTGCGTCATAGAAGACGGCCATATCGTTGACCTGGGCGCTCTGCGCAGGTTCCGCGAAGACCTCTAGCCACCAGCTTTCGCCCTCGGCTGCCGACTGCGCCAGTACGTCTTCCAGGGTCGGACGCGCGATCGCCACACCACTGGCATCCAGGATCGCGGCGCCGCTGGCGAGCTGCCAGTACCCGCCCTGGGCATCCTCGACATAGACGCCGTGATCAAGAATGCTGACCACGCCCTCGGAGTCCACCGTGACGCGATAAGGGGCCTCGAGCCGGTCGGTCGTTTCGGCATCGCGCTCGGGCGACCAGATCTGCTGAAGCTGCCAGCTCTGTCCCGCCCCCGCGGTCTGGTCCAGAATATCTTCCAGGGTCGGGCGCGCGATGGCCACGCCGCTGCCATCCAGCACAGGTGCGCCGCTGTCCAATCGCCAGTAGCCGCCGGAGCCGTCTTCTTCATAGACAGCGTGGTCCAGACGCTGGGTTCCGTTGGCATCGGTCTGGATCAGAACCGGCGCCAGTTCACGCGAGCCGGGATTGGTATCATTCCAGGCCAGCAGGATCGGTTGCACCGCAGACACCAGATCGTCCAGATTGGTCGCCGTCAGGTTCGCCGTCACATTTTCGGTCAGCTCGGCAAGTTCGAAATCGTTCGCAGCCGCCAGCTTCAGGTCGGTCATCAGACCGTAGCCCTTGACGTCCGGCAGGTCCTTGGCCCAGTCCGCGATCCCATGATCGCCGAGATAGCGGGTTTCGAACTGGCTGGAATTGAGGATGACCTCGAACATGTCACCCTGGGTGCCGTCGCCCCGGGTGAAACTGGCCTGCGCGCGCAGGCTGTGGTCCGTCGAGGTCTGGACGTCCATGGCGGTGGCGTTCAGATCGAAGGATACGATATCCAGCTCCGCCAGGGAGAAGAGCTCGCCCGCGTCGCTCACGCCGTCCTGGTTCAAATCGCGCCAGACCTGCAACTCGGCGAAGCGCGCATCGTTCGCGTCGATCACACCGTCCTCGTTGCTGTCCAGATCCGCCAGCTCCGTAAAGCCCGCAACCCCGGGCGCACCGAAGAGCTCCGAAATATCATCGATGTTGCCGTTGCCGTTACGATCCAGCACCAGCATCCCGTCGTCCGAGCGCAGCCAGCCGGTGTTCTCGGCAAAGCCGTCGCCATCCAGATCGAAGTAGGTCTCGCTCTGCCCCAGTGTCGTGAACTCAAGCCCGTCGCCGTCCAAATCCAGCATCAGCGGGTCGTCCGCGTCGACGATGCCCATGGTCTTGAACATCGCCGTCAGGATCTCACTAAGCGGCGTCGCTTCTATTGAGGGCCGATCGAAGATCAGGCGGTAGAAATCGAACTCCAGCGCTGCCACATAGATTCCGAGCGTATTCGTCTCCGCACCGGGCCCGCCGGTATAGTTGGCGACGTACATCTCCTCCCCGAGGAAATTCACCACCAGTTCACCGTCGGTGTTGATGCCGTATTTGATGAAGGGGAAGAGACTCTGCGCCGCCCACTCGCTCTCCTCGCCGCCATAGGCGAGGCCGCCGGTCAGGGAGATAATGCCGAAGAGACTGAGCCGATCATGACCTTCACCGTCGCCGACAAGAGTGTTGGGCGACCAGATGAAATGGTCTTCACCTTCGCCGCCATAGAGTTCGGCGCCAAAAGTCCAAGCGGACAGAGTGTCGTTGCCAGACCCGCCGTAGAGCACAGCGCCCTGACCACCGAGCGAGGTAAGAGTGTCATCATCAGCACCACCATCTATCTCTAGACGCTCATAGGTGCCGTCGCCATTGTTGATGTACTGTGGCGCAACTGCGACAATTGTGTCGTTGCCAACACCACCGTCGATCTCACCGTAGCCGGCAACCCTAATCTGGTCGTCCCCGTCGCCTGCATCGATAAGTTTTCCGGAAATCCTTAAATCAACAAGATTATCGTCGTAACCTGAACCAATAATATCGCTTGAAAAGTCCGTAAGCAGAATGATCCCACTGTCGCCGCCTTCCGCCCTGATATACCCCAGACCGTTTTCGGCTATGCTTACGTTCATTTCCCTCGACGCCGCCGTTACATCGACAACGTCTCTTAAACTGGGATCGTGTCCGCTGCCACCATCGATATCGATCAAAGTGCCAGTTGGGATTTCACCAATGATCTTGAGGATGTCTACCTCAGCGGTTCCAATGATGCGCTCGATCGAGTCGAGCGTCGTGGCTTGATCGCTCCCGTCGCTAACAACAACTGAACCGCTATCGAATGCAATTTCTAATGGTGATGCGTTATGAGAAAAGTCCGCGACATCATAATCACCACCTCTGCCTGAAAGCCGATTTGTTGCTGAGACGTTGACTATGAAGGTATCGTTGAAGTCTGAGCCCTCGTAGACCTCAAAGTTAGCGATGTCATAGGTAGTATTGCCAACACTGAATTGTCCGGAAATCGCGTCAACAATGACACCTTCTGAAAGACCGGAGGCCGAAAGTTCATCTTCATTACCGCCCTGTCCGTCCAGACTTCTCAGGTGCCCCACAGCATCGTTAAGCTGAAAATCATCGTTCCTGGCAGACCCAACAATCCGCTCAATACCATAAAGCTCATCCCTAGCAGTGGGGTCTGGAGACATGAAGAGACTGGAAACGAAACCCGTATATTCGGCATTCGCATCTGAATTGTCTTCAATTGTGACATTTATCCCAAATCCAATATTGGCGGTAAACAGCAGGGAGTAATCGATTGTATCGTCGCCGCTGCCACCATCTAAAAGATCCTGCCCCTGGGTGGCTATCAGCCGGTCGTCTCCCGCTCCTCCATTGATTACATCTGTTCCAGCAGACCCGAGTATATCGTTATCGCTATAGATGGTTCCTAGCACTATATTGTTGAATACTGCTGCATTCAAAATATCAAAAAGCGGCGATACTCCACCATACGCATTGAAGAGTGCTTCACTAGTTTCGACAAGCCAAGCGTCAGCAAGATCAACCAATCCAACATCAGAGCCTGACGTCGCAGACCAGAAATCAATCAATGCGTCTACTGGGTTCGAAACACTCAAACCCGCGTATCGTGCGCTGGATATCGCTGCAAGAATGTCATAGGTTCCACGCTCCTCAGCTAAAACATTCTCCTGCCAAGAGGCAGAATGCGCCAATGGAACAAAAAGTGGATTTCCAGCCCACCCTCCTTCGTCACCCTCAAACAGGAATGCGGCGGCATTGGACGCATCATCCTCAGCAATTTGATCTATAGTCGGTAGGGCACCTGAAAATACTATTCTGGCGATTACCGCTTCTGCGATCCTGTCGGATGCGAGCTGAATCTGTGCAGTTGTCTCATCAGACGTCGCTGATACACCGAGGCGAACGGCCATTTGATTAGCTGTATATGCACCGACTACGTCGGCTTGTGCACTTCCACCTTGCCCATCATTGACAAATGCTCCCGCAGTGATGAATTGCCAAACGGCTCCATTTACTCCTGCTGCTGGCACTTTAAGATTTGGGGTAGCCGGATCGGGACTGGGAACCGAGATAAAATTCAAGACTGTTTCATAGACGAACGACCATGGAATATTCTCATCGCGCGCCGCGTTGTATTCGTTTTTAATCGTAGCAAGTTGTTCGTCTGAAAACTGGAAGTCCATAGTGATTTCCTCAGGTTTGAAACTAAGCCTTACATCAGATCTAGAGAATTCTGTTCGACCAGCTACTTGCCACTCCAGGCGAAGCTCATGACATATGCCCGCACCAAGCATGAAACTGCATGAATTCGGACAACGGTGTTTGACCGTCGCAAGGCCTATAGAGGCTCACATACAACTCCATGACGGGACAATTAGGCATACGACAATTCATGCCGTGGCGAATGCTGGCTTTTCCAGATGCGTGGTTCCCCTTGCCAACTTGACATGCTCAATGGCGCTCAGTCGGAACTCGCCTCTTTCATCTTTGCCGCAAACACCGACGCCAGCATGCGTTTCTTCTCGTCTTCGTCAGTGATAAAGGGCGAGACGAAATCGACGATCACGTGGTTCTTGCCGCTGCGCCATTCCTCCGGCTTCAGGCGGCCCGCGCCGGACGCGCCGCCCGGCTGCTTCATGGCGTCCTGCAGGCGCTCCTTGATTTCGTCGGAGAGGAAGGCCCAGGTGACGAAGGCGAGCGGGCGGTTGTCCTTGGTGATCAGGCGGAACTGGCCGGATGCGATAGCGGGCAGCAGGCGCCACTCCAGATCGGCGATGAAAAGATGCCGGTGCGGCGGCGAGGCCAGCAGCAGGGTGATGGCGGCGGCGAGCGGGTTGACTGGCTGAGGACTGGCTGTCCCAGGTTGCGCCTCGCCGGGTGTCGCATCGGATTGCGGGTCTTTGGATGCGGCTTTGAGCGGTTCGGCATTGCCCGCTTGCGCTTCATCGCCACCAGAATGACCGGCCCCCGCATTGCCGGCCAAACTGTAGACCTCGGCAGCGTTCGCTTCATTGGCGAGGACTGCAGGATCGACGAGGTCACCCAGACCTTCGGAGTCGTCTCCCGCCTGTCGTTCCAGAATGCTTTCGAGTCCGCCGTTACCTTCGTTCATCCTGGTCTCCTGCTTTTAGTGGATTAAAGAACTGCGCTATCCGGTGATATGATTGGCCGCAGCGGGCAGCGGCGCGCAGGGTAGTGGCGAGGGGGGGAGTGACGAGGGGGGGGGGTAGTGGCGCGATTGGCCGCGCGGCGTGAAAAGCTATTTCACCTAAGTACATTTTTTGCCCCCGCAATCCATCCCGCGCCCCCGGCCCGGAACTCTACCCTCGTTTGAATTGGCGGAATTCCGCCCAAAAATGCCACAGAAAAAACGTTAACACTTCCGGTCGCAATTCCATAAACGACTTTTCTCCCGACCTCTCGAAAAGAGGTCACGAATTTGACAAAAATCGTTAATATTCAATGTCATTCGGTAAAGATTTCCAGAGCCGGAAATCGTGAACGTTGAAACGCTAACACCATGCGTTGCGTAAATCCATCAACTTTTTCGAAAAACTATGCCGTCTTTTAATTGAATATCTGAATTCGTTGGAGCATCGCATGACAAGGCTTGTTTTCAATGCACAACGCGGCGCGGATTTCAACCGGGAGTGAAATCATTCATCTCTGAACAGGGAACTTGGCCGCACCGCCTTTGCGCCGCCTTTGGATCGTCTCCGGGCCGTTTACGGACGCAGCGCTTAAATGGAAGCGCTACTCCCAGGAGGATGCCGTGCGATAGCGAGACAGGCTTCGCCACGAAGGAAAGCCCAATCAAGCCTATCGTCATTTATGGGTTGGTTCTCGACCTACTTCCAGAATGCGGCGCTCTCGTCGTTCAGCATCTGGGAAAGCCAGCCGTTCAGCTCCGCATGAATGCCGGCATCGATCAGCCCCTCAAAACCGGGCTCTCCCGGCGCGGCCAGCTTCAGGTTGTGACTGACGCCCGGCGCGATGAAGGCCGCGCTGCCGTTGTCCTTGGCCAGCAGGATGGCCGAAAGCGGCTGGAAGTCACGCTCCGGAGAGACCTGAAGATCGTTGCCGCCCGCCAGAACGAGGCTCGGGCCGTCGAACAGTTCAAGCGCTTTGGCGGGATCGAACTGAAGCAGGGACTGATAGTAGCGGCCAAGATACTGCGGATAGATCGGCTGCAGGCCCGGCGGCACATCGTCGGGGATCTCGCCCGTCGCCACGACCGCGGCGCGGATGCGTTGATCCGCGCTCAGGATCTCAGCCTGTTGCGCATCAGTGGCTCCCTGGCGTTCCATAAGGCTGGTCAGCTGATCCGCGATGACAGCCCCGAAGGGCCGGCCGGGCGTGGAGAGCAAGACCAGGACCCTGGGAGCGCTTCCGCCCTGCTGCGCGATGCTCAAGGCAATCAGGCCACCCTCGCTGTGTCCGGCAATGCCGACCCGCTCACCATCAATCGAAGAGTCGGCAGCCAGCCAGCGATAGGCCCGCTCCGCATCCCCGACAAAATTCTCCCAGGCCACGAACGCGCGCAGCGCGCCGAAGTCCTGCGGCAGTTCCTTGGCGTTGGCGTGCATGCCGCGCTTGTCATACCGCAGGGTCGCAATGCCCGCATCGGCCAGGTTTCGGGCCAGCTGGCGCAAAAGATTGGTTCTGACCTCGGGAAGCTGGTTGCCGTCGCGGTCCGTAGGCCCGCTGCCCTGAAGCAGAAGCATGGCCGGAAAAGGCGCCTCGTCATCGTCGTCCGGCAGGGTCAGGAGCCCGGCGAGGGTCGCACCGCCCGCCCCCTCGAACATGACGAACCGTTCGACGGGAGCCGCCGAAACCGCAAGGGGCACGGAGAGAACAAGGAACAGCAGAGAAGAGACGACGGCAGAAACCCGGTGCATTGAGAACCCTACACACGCCAAAGAAATTCGCATAAAGAAGAGCGCCGGCCGCAGGGTTGGCACGGAGGGCCTCCTTCCACGGCGGGAGCTTAACCTACTGATTTAGTCAAGATTTTCCCGGCTGCAATAGGTTAAAAACACGATTGCGCAATATAATTTATGCGCGATAAAGTTGCAGCATCCGCAATGGCGCTTTTCCGCGTTTTTCTAGCCCGCGCTCCATCCGGGCCCTCCCTGACAACAGCAATTTGTGAAGGAACACACAAAGCTGTGATCTGGACGCAAGAGGTACGCCTCGGTCTGCGAGACGCGGTCGGGAGGACTATGCCTCGACTTTCCGGGTCTCGATCTTTTGGGCCTCTGTTCCCTGAGGCTCTGGCTCCTGCCGCTCTGGTTCCTGGGACGTTGCCTCCCGAGACTTTACCTCAGGGACCTTAAAGGGCGCAGGCAGCTTAGCCTCGGCCTCATGCATATAGTCGCGGGTCATGGGTGCGGCCAAGCATTCTTTGGAGAGCTGTACCTGCAGCACCATGGAAGAGCCCCGGCGGAAGGCCATCTCGGCGGAGATCAGATAAAACTCCCACATGCGGCAGAAGCGCTCGTCATAGATCTGCGCGATTTCGGCACGATTGGCCTCGAAGCGGTCGCGCCAGGCCTTGAGGGTATCGGCGTAGTGCATGCGCAAAACCTCGACGTCCGTAACCCAGAGATAAGCCCGCTCGGTGGCGGCGCAGACTTCCGAGAGCGAGGGCGAGTAGCCGCCGGGAAAGATGTACTTGCGGATCCAGGGACCGGTGGTGCCCGGCGGCGACATATGGCCGATCGAGTGGATCAACGCGAGGCCGTCGTCGGTCAGCAGAGACTTCACCTTGGTGAAGAACTCGTCGTAGTGCCCGACGCCGACATGCTCGAACATGCCGACCGAGACGATGCGGTCGAAAGGCCCCTCCAGATGGCGGTAATCGCGCAGTTCGAACTTCACCCGGTGATCCAGTCCGAGTTCTTTGGCGCGCGCCTGAGCGACCTCCAATTGCTCCTTGGAGAGAGTGACACCGGTGACTTCGACCTCCGCCAGGCTGGCGAGATAAAGCGCCATGCCGCCCCAGCCGCAGCCGATGTCCAGAATCTTCTGTCCATCCTCCAGGCGCAGCTTGGCGGCGATATGGCGTTTCTTGTTGGCCTGCGCTTCTTCCAGAGAGTCCTGTGGCGTGCGGAAGTAGGCGCAGGAGTATTGCAGATCCTCGTCCAGGAAGAGCTCGTACAGCCGGCGCGAGAGGTCATAGTGGTGCGCCACATTCTGCTGCGATTTTTTTGCGGGATTATGCTGCTGCAGGGTCCGGAAGGCCTTCCAGACTTTGCGTAAGACGTTCTGCAGCGGATAGCTGCCCAGGCTGTGCCGGTTCATCCCGAAGAGCGTCAGCAGATCGTAGACGCCGCTGTCCTCGAAGGTCAGCGTGCCATCCATATAGGCCTCGCCGGTGTGCAACTCGGGATTCTTGAAGATCTTGAAGGCCAGCGACTTATCGTGAAAGCGCAGCGTCACCACGGGTTCGGTCTCGTCGCCGAAGCTGTAGAGCTTCCCGTCCGCGTCGTGGATACGCAGCGTACCCTTGCGGATGAACTTCTTAAGCATGTGAGACAGCAAAAACACGGCGGTCGGCCCCCGGACAAACGGATTCGATGAAGAGCCGCTAGACTAACGACTTCGCAGGACGCTGCAAATGGAATGGCGGGACGCACGACATTGTACAGCCTTTAAATGGGCATTTATATCACCACTTAATTATACGAAAAGCCGTCACGCGGCTCTCAAAAATCACTTCGGCGTCGACTCTAACTATGAATCTAATTCTTCATTTTTTGTTTTACGAAGTCCTTTGGTTCTTTATTGACCTTTTCTTCGCAGTAGATCGGGCCGAAAAGGCTGAAAAAGACTTCGTGAAGGTCAAAGAAAAGGTTGCGGCCCTGATCAGGGGCCGGGAACACGAGCTCTCAAACCTGTCACAGGAGATTGTTGAAATCTTCAGGCGGCATAGGTTCAAGATCATCGAACGTTCGGACGACGAGATCGTTTTCCGACATCGATTCAAAGACAGCGAACGGGTGACAATGCAACTTCGTTGATCTCTCAAGCCCTGACTACTTCGTCCGTTCACCCTGGCCGTTGAGTTTCGCCACCACATCGACCAGCTCAGGGATATTCCGCTCGCCGTAGCCCATGGTGTTGCCCAGTTTCAGAAGCTGTAAAGCGCCATCTGACATAAAGGTCGCTGCGCCATTCCGCGTGGCCAGCCGGTTGTAGTAAGTGATGTCTTTCAGACAGTTCGACAGGGTGAACTCGTGGGCCTTGGGGTCGCCCTCGCAGACATACTTGGAATAGTTCTGGAAGTTGCCGCAGTTCATGCCTGAATTGCTCACGATTTCCCGGAAGATTTCCGGCTCCACGCCAATTTTGGAGATCATCGAGTAACACTCGGACCAGATGCCGGCGTAGCCGATGGAAATGACATTGTTAATCAGCTTGATGGCATGGGCCGCGCCGACCGGGCCCCGGGCCGGGATCACGACCGACGCCCAGGTCGAGAGAAGCGGCCGCCACTTCTCGATCAGCTCTTCGGAACCACCGACATAGGTGCTGAGCTCGCCCTCCCAGGCATGTGCGGGCGTGCGCGACAGCGGCGCATCGAAGAAGGTGATGCCCCGTTCGCTCAGCTCGGCGTGCAGGCGTTCCGTCAGGTCCGGCTCGGAGGTCGAGGTATCGATAATGGTCAGGCCATCGCGGGCCCCGGCCAGAATTCCGTCTTCACGCCGCAGCAAATCCTCGACCTGGGGCGCGCCGGTGACACAGAGCACGATGACGTCGGCCTTCTGCGCCATTTCCCTGGGCGAAGACACCTCGCTGGCGCCACGGCCCACCAGGTCTTCCACAGCCTCGCGTTTGCGGTGCGCCATGACCAGCAGGGGATAGCCCTTCTCCACAACGTTTTTAGCCATACCCCAGCCCATCAGGCCAACCCCGATGAAGCCAACCACTGCTTTGCCGGTCATTTCCTACTCCAGTCACGTGTTTCCAATGGATACATTCCTACAACAGCAGCGGGTCCGCGCAAAGCGGGGAACCCGCATGGCTGCCGTCGGATGGCAGCATAGTGGCCGCAGACCTCGAGCAAACCCATGAGCCTCTCCAAATCGGATATCTGCCATCCGGCAGTTCAGGGCATCCCACTCTGCAAGACCGACTCTCGCCCAATGTACTGCGCCATGAAGTCCCTCAGGCAGGCGGCACGGAGACTTAAGAGACGGCCAGTCGGCCATACAGCGAAGAACTCCCTGTCGGGGCCTTGCCAAGCCGTCAGAATACGCCGCAGTTTGCCCCGTCGAATCTCATCAACCACTTCGCTGACGGGCAGAAGGGCAACGCCATGCCCGTCCCGGGCCAGTTGCTTGACCAACCCGATGTCATCGGCCATGGACGAAGGCGACAACCGCAGCGTCACTTCGGCTTTGTCGGCACCATGGGTCATCACCCATTGCGGAAAGGTCGTGTTTGCGACGATCCGGTGATCCTGCAGAGCATCCAGGCTCTCCGGCGTTCCCTGCGTTGTCAGGTAATCAGGCGAAGCAACGATGATCGATGCCGTACTGCCGAGACGCTTTTGAAAGAGTTGAGAATCCCGCTGCGGACCGATACGCAACGCCAGATCAACGCGTGAATCAAGCATATCCTTGGTCTCGTTGCTGAGATAAAGACGCAGCACTATTTCGGGATGGCGCTTGATGAATGCGGACCACATAGGTTGAAGAAAACCGACCGAAATGTTTGTCGGCGCAAGCACCCGGAGCGGTCCCTTGAGTTCCGACCGCTGGGCCTCGAGATCGCTTGCGACGCCTTCGAACTCTCTCACCAGATCGGCGTAGGCGCGATAGTAGGCCTCTCCCTCGCTCGTCAGACGAAACTTGCGCGCCGAACGCAGAATGAGCTGACAGCCCAGCCTCTCTTCGAGTTTTTTTAGCCTGCGCGTGACTGTCGCCGGAGGAACATTGAGCGAGGCCGCCGCCGCGGAGAGTCCGCGCCGATCCGCGATATGAATGAAGAGCGCGATATCGTCCAACATGATTCCATTTATGAAATTTATGAACCCATTATTGTTAATATCACATGTTTTTGGAATTTGATATCTCTCCATATCAGAAGAAGCGTATTTAGCGAGGAGCGATCTATGGACAGCTTGTGGATCAACGCAGAAATCGTGCTGACCGACGGAGCCGATTTGATCACAGCACAGACCGAACTGCGCGAGTTGATGGAGAAAACCAAGTCGGAACCTGGATGCATTGAGTTTCAAGTTCTGCAAAACCTGGAACAGCCCGAGCATTTTACCCTGTGGGAATGTTGGACGGGAGAAGATGCACTTGAGGCGCATTTCAATGCGCCGCACACGGTCGCCTATCTGGCGCTTGGCCTCACCAAGGTCAACTCCATTGAGCGGCTCGGTCCAATCAGGGACAGCGCAAGCGAAATCCAAAGCTGAGATCGGATCGATACGACGCGATGAAACAGCGCCTTCTGTCCGCCGCCCTCATGTCCTTTGCCCTTTCGCTGCTGATGACCTGTTGGGTGACTTGGATCAACCTCGGCTGGAACCCCGATTTTATCCGGCAATGGCTGTCAGCCTTTTTGCTGGCATGGCCAGCCGCCGCGGTGATCGCCTTTGCGATCGGACCAGCCATACAAAAGCTCAGCCTCAGTCGTCTGGGGACTAGGGTCTGTTTCGGTTCAGGATATCGCCGGGGTTGCTCAGAGATAAAGCGAGGTTAGGAGCGAGGAGGCAGAACATGCTGGGCATATTCAACGATGAGCGACGCAAAATCGCTTTATCTCTGAACAATCCTTCCAGGACGGGTCGTATTTTGTCAGCGGAAGCGTCGCGCGTGCCTTGTGTGGATCCACCACACCGCGCCACCCGCTCCTAACCGCTGATAAAATATGACCCGCCACGACGACGTACTGAAACTCAACAGACCCCAGGTCTAACAAGCAAGAAACGAGGCCACTATGACGGTGCAACGCCTAAATCTTCCTGAACTCGGCCTCCCTGCAGGCCCCTACAGCCATGCCGTGATACAGGGCCAGACGCTCTATACATCGGGCTTCACGGCCTACGGAACAGCGGCACAGACAAAGCCGGTCAAGGACCAGGTTCAGGCCATCTTCAAGCAGTTCGAAGTCATTGCCGCCAACCAGAACACAACGCTTGCCGGCTTGATAAAGGTGACAATTTTTCTGACGGATCCCATGGATATCCCCGAACTTCGGGATGCGCTTTTTGAACACTACGGACCGAACGTTCCGGCCAGTTCCATGGTCATCGTGAAATCATTGTTCTCCCCTGACCTGGCGGTTGAAATCGAGGCCATATTGGCTTTGTAGCAGATCGACCTTCGAATTCACCCGTTGCAAGCGAAGTCTTCCAAAAGGCACCGCCGTTCAGTCATCGCGGAAAGTCCGCGCAAAACTGTCGAGCAGCGGTTTGATCAGATAGGAAATCACCTGACGTTCGCCGGTTTTGATCAGGATCTCGGCAGGCATGCCGGGCAACAACTGAAGACCGGCGATCTTGCTCAGTTCCGACTTGGGAATCGAAATCTGGGTGCGGTAGAAGGATGTCTCGTTGGCCTGATCGTAGACACTGTCGGCCGAGATCGTCCTGACCCTGCCGTTGATCTCCGGAGTCGTATCCTGATTGAACGCCGTGAGCCGGATGGTCGCCGCCTGGCCGGCGGACACACGATCCACGTCGGAAGGCGGAACCTGAGCCATCAGCACCAGTTCGTCGTCACTGGGGACGATATCCATGATCGGCTCGCCGGCGATGATGACGCCACCCTTGGTGTGAACCCTCAGATCCAGAATCCGGCCGGCTTGCGGGGCACGGATTTCACCCCGCTCCATCCGGTCCTCAGCAGCGGCCCGCTGCGAGATCAGGGTGTAAAGCTGTGCCTGGACCGTCGTAAGATCCCGGCTAACCTCTTCGCGGAAGTCCTTTTCCGCGCGCGCAATCTGGGCTTCGGCCTCGTGAATTTGTGCTTTCAGGCTGGCGATCTGGGCCCGGCCACCTGCAAGTTGCCCTTCCAGGCGTGCGACGCTGCGCTGCAATTCGAGCACCCGGGTCACGGGAACGAGTTCTCTCTTGCGCAGATCTTCCAGAACGGCCAGTTCATCGCGAGAGAGCTTCAGTTCTTTTGTGACGGAGCTGCCCTGCTGCTTCAAACCCTTGATCTGCTCACTGAAGGCAGCGATACGCTGACGCACGGCGTTTGCTTCGGCGCCCCGGGCTTCCCGGCGCGCGGTGAAGAGCTGATCCTGCGCCTCGATCATTTCGGCAACCTCGGCTGCCTGACGCCGCTCAATGAGTGAAGTCGGGTAAGCGATCGTCTCCTGATCCGTCAGCTCGGCGGTCAGGCGCGCCCGCTGCGCGGTCAGATCGTTTTGCTGGTTGACCACGATCGTCAGGTTGGCCTCACTCAGAGTGTCGTCCAACCGCATGAGAAGCTGCCCGGCCTCGGCGTAATCGCCTTCCTTCACGAAGAGTTCACCGACGATACCGCCTTCCAGATGCTGAAGGGTTTTGCGGTTGCTCTCGACCGCGACCATGCCCGGCGCGACGACGGCGCCTTCGATCTTGGTGCGTATGGTCCATCCGGCGATGCCGCCGAACATCAGAACGACAACTAAAAGACCGAAGACAATCTGCCCACGCATCCGGTCCGCCGGTGCGGCTATCTTGGTGGGCAACGTGGTTTTGAGTTCCGTGGTGAGCTGCGTCATGACGCTCTCCTCTGTTGAGAAACAATTCTGGGGGCGCCCGCTCTGGCGGCATCAGCCGCGACATTTTTTCCGCCGCCGGCCGCCCTATCAGACAGCGCCGCAAAAACTTCGGCCTTTGGTCCGAAAGCCGCGACCTTACCGCCATCGAGCACCAGAACCTTATCGGCCTGGGTGACGGCACTGGGTCGATGCGCGATCACGACGACCGTCTGTCCACGCGCTTTCATGCGCTGAATGGTCTGGCTGAGCGCTTCCTCGCCAACCGCATCGAGGCTGGCGTTGGGCTCATCGAGGACGACCAGGGCCGGATCTCCGTAGAGTGCGCGCGCAAGGGCAATCCGCTGACGCTGACCACCGGACAAAAGCCGTCCACCGGTTCCGATGGCCGTGTTGTAGCCATCCGGCAGTGCCAGGATCATCTCGTGCGCCCCCGCATTCATTGCGGCAGCGACAACACTGCTATCGTCCGCCTCCTCATCGAAGCGGGCGATGTTCTCCAGCACCGTGCCGTTGAAGAGCTCCACGTCCTGCGGCAGGTAGCCAATGTACCGGCCAAGCTGTTCCCGGTCCCATTGCCAGAGATCTGCGCTGTCCAAACGGACATGCCCATGATCGGGGGGCCAAGCCCCGACCAGCAAACGGGCGAGAGTCGATTTTCCGGACGCGCTCGGTCCGATGACGGCCAGCGCTTCGCCCGCATTGAGATGGAAGGAAATGTTGGACAGGATCAGTTGGTTTCCCTCTTTACCGGGAATACCTGCAAAGAGCTTCTCAACGCTCAGCTTGCCCTTGGGCGCAGGAAGCTGCGTGCGCTGTTCCTCGGCAGGGACATCGTCAAGCAGTTGTTTTGTCCGCCGGTAAGCCCCGCGCGCAGCGATAAAATGCCGCCAGGACCCGATCGCCTGTTCGATCGGCGCGAGACCACGGCCCATGATCAGGGACGCGGCGATCATGCTGCCCGGGCTGATCACATCGTTGATGGCAAGATAGGCACCCGTGCCCAGGATCGCGGACTGCAGCATCAGACGCAGCGTCCGGGACATGGAGGAAAGACTGGCCGAGCGGTCACTTGCCTTGTTCTGCAGCTCGAGCGCGGCATGCTGCAGTTTCTGCCAGCGCCGGTAAATGCCGGGCAGCATATGCATGGAAGACAGAACTTCGGCATTGTTGCGGCCATCGGCAACAATTTCGTTGCTCTCGGCGAGCACCTGGGTCGCTTTTGCGAGATTGCGCCGGGTCATGACCTCGTTCAGCAATGCGAGCAGCAGCAGGACAATCGCCCCGCCCGTGGCAACCCAGCCAAGCAGAGGGTCCAACAAGAAAATGACGGCGATATACACCGGCGTCCAGGGAGCGTCGAAGAGTGTCGTAGGTCCGGTGCCTGACAGGAACTCGCGGAGTGTCTGCAAATCCCTGACGCCGTCCAGACCCTTGGCGCCGCGTGAGGCGGCCTGCTTAATCTGCGCGCCAAAGACGCGTTCGCTCAGACGCAGGTTAATGCGGCTGCCGACCCGCACGAGGATCTTTGAGCGCACGCTCGAAAGCAGGCCCATGATGACAAAGAGCCCGGCGATCAGAAGAGAGAGGGAAATCAGAGTTGTTTCACTCTGGCTGGTCAGAACGCGATCGTAAACCAGCATCATATACAGCGGGCCGGTCAACATCAGAAGGTTGATGACCAGACTGAAAAGACCGGTCATGAAAAGCCCATTGCCACAGCTTCGAAAAGCAGCCTGGAGTTCGGATGGACTCTGTTGCTTCTTGCTCATATCAGACCTCTGTTGCGAGGGTTGCATCGGATTCTGCGGAAGTGAGATGGGCCCGGCTGTACCGCCGGGCCCACTTCAAGACGCCTTATAGGACGACGTCGTCCTGGCTCAGGTCGGCTTCGGACACGCCAACCAGCGTGACCGAGTCTCCGTTGCCAAGATCGATGACGAGATCGTCTCCATCTTCCTCGGCTGCCGCCTGCACATCCGCGAAGGAGGTAAAGCCGAAGTCGGTCAGATCGAGCTCATCACGGCCGCTGTCGAAGTCGAGGACGGTGTCCTGGCCGGTTCCCATCTCGAAAACGAAGATGTCGTCGCCGGAACCGCCTTCGAGACGATCGTTACCCGTGCCGCCATTGATCATGTCGTCACCAGAGCCAGCACACACGAGGTCATCGCCCGCACCGCCATTGATGTTGTCATCGCCACGACCACCTTCGATCACGTCGTTGCCGGCACCGCCCTCGATGTTGTCGTCACCACGACCACCATCGATAAAGTCGTTGCCTTCGCCGCCGTCGACATCGTCGTCGCCGCGACCGGCCGTGATAACATCATCGCCGTCTCCGCCGTTGATCTGGTCGTCATCGCGGCCGCCGTCGATGGCATCGTCACCGTCGCCACCGTTGATCTGATCGTTGCCGCGGCCACCACTGAGATCATCATCGGCTGCGCCGCCATTGATCTCTTCGTCTCCGCGACCGCCTTCAATGACAATCGGATCGATCTCAACCGGTCCGTCGCCGACGATGAAGCTGTCGGCATTAAGATCCCCGACGTTGACGCCAATCAGGGTGATTTGATCGCCATTTCCCAGGTCGATGACCGTGTTGTCACCGTCCTGCTGGGCGGCCGCGATCACCGCATCGCCATCAACAAAGTTGAAGTCACTGACATCGATGAAGTCACCGGTTCCAACGAAGGTATCGAAGTCGAGAACCGTATCGGAGCCGGTGCCTTGCTCAAACACGAAGGTGTCGCGTCCGCCACCGCCCTCGAGGCTGTCGTTGCCGGCACCACCGTTGAGAATGTCGGCACCGCCCTCGTTCGCCAGACGATCAACCACAATGCGCAGCAGTTGCTCATTGCCGCCGTTACGGGTGAAGTCGCCTTCGAGCGGATCGACGATCGTCCCGGCCGCCGTGGTTCCGCCCAGAATGTTCTGAGGCGTTGCGTCCGGGTTGCCTTCCGAGCCGTTGAAGCCGGGATGAAGCCCGACGACACCGCCCTCGGTCGTACCCTGGTTGGCCGCCGTCTGGTTCAGGAACGCAGCCGCTTCCTCGTTGTTGACCTCGGTACCTGCGTCAAGCACGTCGTTGCCGAAACGCTCAATGACCAATGGGCCAAGGAAGTTGCCGTTCTCATCGAAGATCGCATCGGTGTCGGCGGCGTCGGGCGCGGCAAGGAAGGCATCATTCGATGGAATGATCATGGTCGCCCAGGTGAAGAAGCCCTGGCCAACCTGACCCGGGTCGACATCCAGAACAAAGGAAGCGGTCTCGCCCGGATCGATCGGACCGGGAACACCTGCGCCACCGCCAAGCGTGGCATCGACACCGTTGTCGCCGACCTGTTGATTGAACTCGGCCGCAATGCCCTCGACAGTACCGTCTTCCGCCAGACGCTCGAGACCCAGACTGGAAGCCTCTCCGACAGTGAAGAGATCGAAGTTCTCGGCGTCGTGGAAACCGAACCAGACCGGAGTCAGGAAAGTACCCCCTTCACCCAGGGTATTGGTCACGGAGACCCTTACAGCTGTACCAGAGCCGACTTCGTCGCCGCGCAGCACGTCATTGCCGTCACCACCCGAGAGTTCGTCGTTCCCGGCACCGCCGGCCAGCAGGTTGTCTTCCGCATTGCCGGAAAGCGAATCATCGTTTTCCGAGCCGGTCAGGTTTTCAATGCTGGTCAAGCTGTCCTGAACGATGTTGCCGTTGACTTCGTAGGAAGCCAGGCCAGTTCCGTCATCCTCCAGGCTCGCGGTGACACCCACGCCGATATCCTGGAAGTCAGCCGTATCGATCCCTTCACCACCGTCAAGGGCGTCGTTACCGCCACCACCTTGCAGCACGTCGTTGCCTTCACCGCCGGAGAGGTCGTCGGCACCGCCGCGTCCCACCAGCAGGTCGTCTCCGCCGTTGCCAGTCAGGACGTTGTCGCCCCCGTCACCGAAGAGCTGGTCATCGTTCTGCGAACCGTCGAGGTTTTCGAAGCCGTCGAACTGCTCGAAGACCGTGACACCAGGCGCGGCCTGATAGCTGGCGTTTCCGGATGCCAGATCAGCGACAACCTCGGCGCCGATGTTGATGAAGCTGTTGGTGTCGATACCCTCACCGCCGGAGAGGTCATCAACACCACCACCGCCAGCGATGAAATCGTTTCCCGCACCGCCGTCGATCGCGTTCGGCGCACCGCCGTTGGCAATGATGGTGTCGTTGTTGTCAGAACCTTCGACGTTTTCGATTCCGGTGAAAGTATCGGTCACGGTGTTGCCGTTCACGATGTAATCGGCTGAACCGCTGCCATCGGCGTTCAGATTGACACTAACGTCAACACCAATATCGCTGAAGCTGATGGTGTCGATACCTTCACCACCGTCGACGACGTCGTTGCCGCCACCGCCACGCAGCAGGTCATCGCCTTCACCGCCCAGCAAGGTATCGCCGCCACGGCCGCCACTCAGCTCGTCATCGCCTTCCAGACCCGAGAGTTCGTTGGCCCCGTCGTCTCCAACAATGAGGTCGGCGTCGTTCGAACCGACGACGTTTTCGATGTTTTCCAGGCTGTCGGTCTCACTGACGGCAAGGAACCCATCGGGCCCGGCATCGCTGGCAATGTCCACAACAACAGGACCGCCTGCTCCGGCAGGCGCGTTGTGCAGGTGGATCGGGCTCAGTGTGCCGTTCCCGATATTCACCGGCAGCAGATCAGCCTGATTGAGCCCCGAGACCGAAAGATCGGTCGTGTAGTTGACGCTACCATCCTCAGCGATGGTAAAGACCACAGTGGCTTCGCCGGATGCGTCGGTGTCCACGGGCGCCGGGGTTTCCTGGGCCCCATCCAGCAGGGATGAAAAGACCACGGAGCCGTAACCGAAGGCATCCCGGTTGTCTTCTACCAGAGACAGCTGGCCACGCAGTTCACCCGTTGGAAAATCGGAGGTGTGGATGTTGAAGTAGAGATTTCCGGCCACGCCTTGCTCCACGATGGCGGAAGGTTCGATGCCATCGTTGGGGTTAACCAGCGAAAGATCTTCGATGGTGACATCGAAACCCGTTTCACGGGTCGCTTCGCCGGCTGCCAGGTCAACCGTGACCCCGACATCAAGATCATCGAAGCGTGCCGTATCGATCCCTTCGCCGCCGTCCAGATCGTCATCGCCGAGACCGCCGGTCAGTTCGTCATCGCCGGAACCTGTTTCAATGGCGTCATCGCCTTCGCCGCCATCGACAACCTCGGACGCACCAAATGCCGAAGAGGTAAAGTCGTCGTCACCACCACCAAGACTGACAGTGCCGTTGACCTCCCCACCTTCGATCTCAACGTTGTCGTCGCCGGAACCCAGACGGACGTCGCCGTTGATCTCGCCTTCCGTTTGCTCGACGTTTGTCGATCCCTCGGACTCGGTCGCATCGATAGCAACCTCGCCGTTGATCGAACCACTGTTGGTGATGTCGGCATCTTCACCCACAATCGAGATCCCGGTTTCACCGCCGGATAGCGAACCTTCGTTTGTGATGCTTGCCTCATCTCCCGTCACCAGGATACCGGTCTCGCCGGCATCGACCGGACCTTCACTGGTCACATCGGCTTCATCGCCGGAAACCAGAATACCGATATCATCGGCTCGAACACGCCCCACCGTTACGTCCGCTTCGTCCGCGGCTACGGTGATGCCTATTTCTTTATCGTCGAAAGCCATCAAAATGCTCCTTGAGAAAGTGTTAACGACGGGCAGACAACACTGCTCATGCGGAGTTTTATGCATTTATTTTCAGTCACATAATTGTTAGATCAGGGTGATTACTGATCTAAGTATCGTAAGGCGGCGTAGAAGCGTTACGGGGCAAATCTCTAACGGCTTCCAAGTCGTGCGACAGTTTCAAACCTCCCCAACTTCCGTGAGCCTTTGCAGCCGGTCATGCGGGTATCACGCTTGAACCAACCTTCTCAGTCAGCGATAACAGAGCCACAGCGATGCGGCGCCCCTGCCCTCACGCAGGCTCATCGCGCGAAAGGACCCTGCTCCCCAGCCGCGCCTCGAACAGTGCAAACGAATAGGAGGATGAACTGAAATGAATCAGCTTCAGTGGGGTATCGTCGGCTGCGGTGACGTAACGGAAGTGAAAAGCGGGCCGGCGCTTCAGAAGGCCGCGCGCTCGAGCGTTGCCGCTGTCATGCGGCGCGACGGAGGAAAAGCGGCTGACTACGCCAAGCGGCACGGCATCGCCAAGTCTTACGATTCAGCGCAAGCACTTATCGGGGATCCGGACGTTAACGCGGTCTACATCGCGACGCCGCCGGACAGCCACTGCGAACTCACACTTGCGGCATTGAAGGCAGGCAAGCCGGTGCTGGTCGAGAAGCCCATGTCGCTGACTGTTAAAGAGGGCCAAACCATGGCCGGAGCAGCCAAGGACGCCGGACAGTCTCTTGTCGTCGCGTTCTATCGGCGCGCGCTGCCGCGTTTCGAACATATGCGCGGGATTGTCCAGGACGGCACGATCGGCACTCCGCGTTGCGTTTCGGTGGTTCATCGGATGCAGGCGCCGGACGGCAGCAACGACAACTGGCGGCTCGACCCCAAAGTCGGCGGCGGCGGCTTCTTCGCCGACATGCAGTCTCACACCATCGATTGGCTTAGCCACGTCTTCGGTCCGGCACGGGAAGTTCAAGCCCAGGTTCGCCGTCAAAGCAAAAATCACGCCGCGGAAGACCTCGTGAGCTTCAATCTCGGCTACGATGACGTCGTTGCGGCCGGCCTCTGCACCTATAGTGTTGGAGAACAGGAAGAATCCGTTACGGTCCTTGGCGACAAGGGTTCTGTTTCCATGGGGTTCTTCCGACCCAGCAACATCACCGTTAAGACCGCGGCCGGCGTACGCGAGATCGAACTGCCGGATCCACCCCATGTCCATCAGCCCTTCGTCGAAAAGATCGTCGCCCATCTGCTCGATGGCGAAGCAAATCCCTGTTCGCCGGAGGTTGGCCTGCAAACAATGGAAGTCCTGGCGGAAATCTATAAGGGTTTTGATCAATCCTGAACTGCTGTCATTAATTTGCAGCGGTCACGCGAAGGTCAAATTTCGACCAAAATTTCCTGAGATACTCGTCGGAGTATTGTAAGTCTCGGGGAAGACTGATCCATGTTCAAAAAGAAACCGGCCAATTACAGGCGCTTGTTCTTAACAGGAGCCTTAGCCGCCGCCGCAAGCCTCTCTCTCGGCAGCATTTACGCCTTTGGCCGCCCTTACTGGGTGCCGACGATGCGAAGGCTGAAAGGCAGGCAAACGGTCAGATCCGTGCTGGATCATTACGGAGAGAGTGCCTCAGCCCGCCTTTTGCCGTTTTTTGAGGATGCGGGCGTTTCCTTTCCGCCTGAGAGGGTCACGCTGCTGGCGCTGAAGCAGGAGCGGAAGCTCGAAGTCTGGGCACAAGGAGAAGCGAAAGATACAGGTATGAGCCCTTTCGTCTTTATACGGGAATACGATATCCGCAAGGCAAGCGGGGTCGCCGGACCCAAGCTGCGCGAAGGAGACCGGCAGGTGCCGGAGGGTCTCTATGAGATCGAGGGCCTCAACCCGAACAGCAGCTATCACCTCTCGATGAAGCTCAATTACCCCAATCGCTTCGACCTAAAGCATGCGCAGGCTGAAGGCCGGACAGAACCCGGGACCAACATCTTTATACATGGCAATTCCGTCTCGGTAGGCTGCCTTGCCATGGGCGATGAAGTCATTGAGGAGCTCTTTGTCCTCACCGCGCTCACCGGCCGTGAAAGGGTCAAGGTCGCGATCGCGCCACGTGATCCCCGCATCAAGGTTCTCAAGGCAGATCCAAGGTCGATGCCTGCCTGGACGCCCGAGCTTTATGAAACGCTTGCCAAGGAATTCAGGAAGTATCCGCGGCCGATCTGATGTGTTTTTCCACGGAACGACTATTCGCCTGCCCCCTATTTGGCCTCCTCTTGGCTTCGCGGATCTGAATTAGCATCGCGTGTGTTCAAACCTCTGCTGCGTATTTACACATACAAATACCTGAGTCCTGATTACAGATCGCGATTCGCATATCCAAACGTTTTTAAATTGCAAAGTCCGGTACTGCCGTAGGACACTCGCACCCCTGTGGTAGCGACGGAGTATTGGGAACTCTGCATCAAAGCGCTCGGGGAGAACCGCATCAGATGGCACAAGGATACAATGAAGATTTCTTTGATGGTCTTGAAGACACGCAGATACCATCGGCACGTGCCATTGTTCCTTTTCTGGCTGACATCGTAAAACCAGCATCGGTCGTCGACATCGGGTGCGGCCGGGGTTTCTGGCTTCATGAATTTGCTCAGCAGGGGGCGGAGCGGGTCTTCGGTCTTGATGGCCCTTGGGCGCCGGTCGACAAGCTCGCCATTCCCACGGAGCGGTTCAAGAGCTGCAACCTGGACAGCACCATCAACCTGACTGAATCGTTTGATCTGGCGATAAGCCTCGAAGTGGCCGAGCACCTGCCTCCCGAGCGTGCAAGTGGCTTTGTCGAGGATATCTGTAGACTTGCGCCGGTCGTATTCTTCGGCGCCGCCATTCCAGGACAAGGCGGTTTGCATCACTATAACGAGCAATGGCCAAGCTTCTGGGCCAAACTCTTTGAACAGCAAGGCTACCGGACCTTCGACATCGTACGGCCCGAATTCTGGAACAATGAGAACGTCACCTGGTGGTACAAGCAGAACACGGCCCTCTTCGTCAAGGAGACTGTGGCCGCAAGACTGATCGGGCTGCAGGATTACAAACCCTGTCGCGCTGAAGATCTGCGCGCGCTGGTTCACCCGGAACTCTTCAATCAGAAACTCAAAGCCGCAAACCCGGGCTTCCGCCGCTGGCTTCGAAACGGCAAGAAAGCCTTCCTGAAATCCGCTGGCAAGTCGTCGCGCCGAAACGTCTAGATCAGTTCAAGTTTAGATGATTCGGTCTAGGTGCTGAAGACCTCGGGAAAAAGCCGTTTCAAGATTTGCCGCGGCACGTTCTTGGTTCGGTCATAGAGCTTCGCGGTCTTTTCGATCGGTCCGACCGCAAAGCCCTGCTTGCGCCGATAAAGGACCTCGGCGGGCAAAGCCTCCGTATAGAGGTGCTTTAATACGCCTTTGAGTTCGCCCTCGCGATAGCGCAGATCTTCCGGCAGGGACCAAGCCGTGGCGATGACCTTTTTGCTCAGGAAGGGGACGCGGGTTTCAAGGCCGACGGCCATACTGGCCCGGTCGACCTTGGTCAACACCGAATCATGCAAATAGGTATGAAAATCAAGGAACTGCGCGCGAGTCTTTGGACTCAAGCGGGGATCATCGTGTTTTCTGTAGTACCAGTAGTCGTCATAGTCTCCGGAAATCCCGTTCTCCTTGGCCCAGGTGCGTTTGAAAAGATCACTTTTTAGGACTCCGCCCTTGGCTTTCGCCCAGCGCTCGATCGGGTCATCGAGCGTCTTCGATTCGTAACGCTGAGCCTTCTTGGCAATCAGACGCAGCGGCGCATGGTTCTTCAAAGCCACGACAATCGGTCTGACCCAGGCCTTGGCATTTGCAACCGGGTCGAAGATCCGCTCGGCATCGCGGTAATGCGTGTATCCGCCGAAGAGCTCATCTCCGCCGTCGCCGGTCAGAACCACAGTGACCCTCTCGCGCGCCAGCTTGCAAACTTCGTTGGTCGGCAGTGCCGAGACGTCCCCGAAGGGTTCGTCGTAAAAGCTGCGCATGAGCGGAAAGTTCTTATCAGCAATTTTTGAGCTGAAGACTTTGCTGTGATGATCGGCCCCGATACGCTCCGCCACCATTCGGGCATAAGGCGCCTCGTCAACCGACTTATCGGCATTCCCGATCGTAAAGCTGGAAAGCTGCTCGATACAACGGCTTGCTTCATAGCACACGATACTTGAATCAATGCCCCCGCTGAGAAAGAAGCCCACCGGCACGTCGGAGACCAACTGCTCCTCGACGGCACCATGTATCGCGGCCTGAACGACCGCTTCATGATTTGCCGAGTCCAACCTGCGCTGCTCAAGGCCCGCGAGAGACCAGTAGCGCTTGTTCTCGAGCTTTTGCGTGCCAAGATCGTAGGTCAGGAAGTGGCCCGGCTCGAGTTTGAATATCTCCTGGTACAGCGTCTTTGGACAAGGCACGTAGAGATAGGTCATGAAGTCATAGACCGCGGTCTTGTCGATCGTGAGGTTCGAGGTGCCATAAAACCGCTCGAGTGCCTTCAATTCCGAAGACCAGGAAAACCCGCCTTCTCTCAGGCCATAGTAAAGCGGCTTAATCCCCGCGTGATCGCGCGCAAGAATAACTTTCCTGTTACGGCTGTCGAAAAGCGCCAGGGCGAACATCCCGTCGACCCGGTCTAAAAGCCGTTCGATGCCCCAATGAATGTAACCATGCAGCAGCACTTCGCTGTCGCTCTGGCTGACGAAGTCAGCCTGGTGACGTTCGATGAGTTCCTGCCGCAGAGCCCGGTAGTTGTAAATCTCGCCGTTGACGGTCAGGTAAACACCGTCAGCCTGCATGGGCTGCCGGCCATTCGGCGAGAGATCCAGGATACTCAGCCGCCTATGGCCAAGGTACAGACCGTCTTTTGCTTCAAAATGCCAGCTGTCGGGCCCACGATGCGTAAGCGTATGAAGCGCGGAATGGGAGTGTTCGATTTTCTCGTTCTGCAAACCAGTGTGGCCAAAAATACCGCACATCTATTAACTACCCGCTGCGCTTTCCTCCGGAGCCGCCACCTTACATAAACTGTACGGGGATGACAGGAGAGTCTTCAGCGAATTTCTGGTTTCCCATTGCTTGAGCCGCTTCGCGATTTGATGTATCGCTTTGCGCACTGACGCGCTTGCTGCGATGCGAAACTCGTGGGAAGCGGCCAGATTTAGGAAGTAATTGCCAGCGACAAGCCTGGTTTCCGGCCACGGATGAGAGAGCTGTGCAGGTTTCATACGTTATAACCGTCTATAACAAGGCCCCGTACCTTTACGACGTTATCCAAAGCCTGGCTGCCGAGCACGCGGAGCCTTTTGCAGCCGCGGAGTATGTTTTCGTCGACGATGGGTCATCGGACAACTCGGTCGAGACCATTAGAGCCCACCAGCATCTCCTTCCGGGGAAAACCATTGTCCTGGAACAGAGCAACCAGGGTGCCGCGGCAGCTACGAACTACGGCGTGCGGGAAGCAAGCCATGACTGGGTGCGCCTACTGGACGGCGATGACATCGTCTGTACGGACTCTACAGCGATCATGGCCCAACTGGCGATGAGGGAGGATGCACCGTTTGTAATCGGCAACTTCGGATACTTTTCGCAGGAAAAGGAGCTCCTGCCGCAGATCGAGCAGGTCAATCAGGACGACTACGTCGTGATGTCGCAGGATGACGCGCTACAGCGCTTTATTCGGAATTTCTCCCACAATTCAAGCTGCATGCTGATCAAAAAGGCATTTTTCCAGAGCATCGGCGGCGCTGACACGCGCCTGATGTCGCCGGACTACACCATCGCTTTGAGAGCGACCGCGCATTGCCGGAAGATGGTCCGCCTGCAGTGCAACGTCACGCAGATGGTGGAGCAAGCGCCCGGGCGCCTGTCGTCGCAGATCGGACGAAGCCGGTACGATTCAATTATGGCGATCTATCTCCTTGCCCACGAGCTTATGCCGGCACGCCGGGATGTCGCAGAGGCCGTTTACCGGCGGGCCTGTTCACGGGCTTACCGTTACGCGCGGATCCTCAAGAACCGGCCAACCCGGCATTTCCTGCGCTATCTCGGCTCACGCCTCTATCTGCCGAAAGACCTAAAAAGCGCCACGTATCAGTGCCTGAGTGCCTTTACGCCCAACGCCACACCGGAACGCCCGACCGAATGGACACCCGGCAAGAAGTAAGCGATGCCAAGGCGGAACCTCAACGCCCCCTCCTGCCCGGATAGCGCTCTATCATCCGCTGCAGACTGACGCTTTTTGCGTTGGCTTTGGTCCGATCAAGCTCCACGACTCCCGGACGGCGTCATCGCGCTATAAGCAGCTGGCGATCATATTGACCCTTCGTTCCAATCTACCGGTAAACTCAGCCGGGACCTGCGAAAGGCGTTCGGGTGTTTTCGCCAAATCTCCCAACAGGCTTCCGGCGCGGCGCTCTTTTCCTTCGGAAATCAGTGTCCGCACGGACTCAACCGAGGTTAAGAGCCCAGCCTTGTCCCGCTGGAGCAGATCGCTGTTATTGATTTCGGCGCCGAGTTTCTCCAGCTCTTTCATCGCGTCAATCGAGACCTCTATGCTTGCGGTCCCATGAAGCGGCGCTCTGCCGGCGGAAGACACCACCACATGAACGTCTCGAGTACCGCAACGTTTCGGGCGAAACCGCGACAGAGTCCGGTAACTGCTGTTCGAGGGAACGAACGGTATGTATTCGTGATCGAACGGCATGGCATTGCTGTTTCTGGGGTCATCATCGTAAAAAAACACGTTTGCCGGTTTGAGCGGTTGGCCAGATGTGTTGATGCTGGCACGTATCCCGACCGAGTCGTTTCTCAATGCAGACTCCTGATCGAACCCGATCTGGCTCAGTGAAACCGCAGCCGACTTTTGCCGGGTCGCGGCGAAAGCGTCGCTTGTCTCGTCACACTCATCCGCCTTCTTGCAAACGTAGTAGGACTGATTGTAGAAGCCGACATTGTTGGAATAGGAGATTGTACTCCCGTCCTCTGACTTGACGGTCTCAAGCGGGACCGCAGTAATATCATCCAAGTCAGCTGACGGAACTCTCGTAAGGCCGTGTCCCACCATTTCCGCTTGGAGCTTACCTGCGGTATCCTCAGCCCAGACCAGGACCCAGAACACAAGCTCTTTGCCCGCGCAACTGACTTTGCTGCCAGCAGGACCGCAGCCGTATGCGGGTTTTCCGGCATCCGGTTCCGTGTTCCAGAGCTGAGACGCAAACTTCCAGTTCTCTGTCGTGGCGTTCTCCATGTCTCCACTGGGATAGGGCGGCAGATCCGTTGCGGACAGGCTCGCCGTGCCCAGTTCGAAGCTTTTACCGATAAAGTGACAGTTGGCCGGCTGTGGCGTTTTGCGACACGCTGGCGAAGTCCCGTCAAACTCCTGTCCAAAAAAGCGCACCTTAATCGTTCCGGCCTCGAAGGCCGCCAGACTGGTGTTGTACACACGCGTCAATAAAGCGACAGGCTCACCCGGTTTGAGGACGGTTAGATTGGGGCCGGACGCTGCTAGCAGATCCGGTGTGACAGCCTCGCTGCTTGGTTGCGTAACAAAAAGGCCCCGCATTGCATGGAACCTGCTCGTGGGAATTTCACCCATCCCCGGAGGATTGATCGAGATCTCAAGAGTGTCGGCATCCCAATCCCAACGGGCCGGGTGGTTCAGGGCCACATCCGGAAGATTATAAGCGTCGAACCAATTCAAGTCGGTCGCTTCGGCCGTAAAGTGCGCACTTAAGATTCCACTGGTCGAGACACCGCTGACTGGCTCCAAGGGAGCGGACGAGATAGAACCAACAGGAGGCGTCTGGCCAAAAATATAGTTGGAGAGGTTGTACGAGAACTCGCTTATCGACCAGACTTTGGAGCTGTCGAGGGCGGGAATACCGACTTCGATCCCGCTGTTATCGGCCAAGGTCACATTACCTGTTTCAAGCGTAGCGAGAGACTTGCTGCCGCTCACATCAAGCCCGGCCTTGAGGCTCGCGCCGATGCCGTCGAAACCGACTTCAGCCGCAACTGACAACGACGTGCTATAGGAATTCGTACTTTTCGCCGCTACGCTTTGTGATTGGCTTTGCGTGTTGCTCCAGGTTGAACCTATCGTCTGCGAGCTTTCACCGGGCGTCTGCTTCGCAGGGTTGGGAGTAGCCAGGATTGCGTTTCTGGGAAAGCGGCTCTTCAGCACACTCAGATTCCAGGGATAAGTCAGAATATTGCCGGGTTCATGGACCGGCTGGTACCACTCCATGTTCTCGCCGTTCATCACCATGATGACCTTGCTTGCTTCCGATATGCTGCTTTCGTAGTCATCAGGTCCCGAATACTGCACCTGCATCGGTTGCTTCTCTGCCTCGGTACAATCAGGTTTGGACACCGGACAGACATAATGACCGAGCACCGGATAAACATAGGTATAAAAGTCCTTTGGAGTGAACCAGACCAGGTCACCCAGGCCGGTGGTCGCCCGCTCTTTGGTGTCCCTGCTTGTGGTAAAGCTATTTCCGGTTTCAGCCGTATTCGATTTGGTTTGCTCAAGCGAAGCCTTGAACTCGATGCTGACCGACGCTATGTCCGGAACACCATAAGATGCCTTTCCCGAGACGGATTTTTTAGTCGAAGCCGTGCTGCCGACGGTGCTCGTCGAGGTCGACTTGGTCGCATCGCTGGTCGCAAAATTATAGGTCGCGCTGAAGTCTTTCACTTCGGCTGTCGAATGCGGGTTGGTCGGCACCACCGACACGTTCACGACACTTGGTTCGTCGCCACGGCTCTTGCGCATGTAGCCGACGTGCATCGGGGGGACGCCCAGGACCATTGAGGGTTGGATGTGGCCGCTCATTTTAATCTTGGTCGGCGGCCCCAGCCTGAGCGAACGTCCCTGCAGATCCCCCGCCTGCAAAGGCGAGGCGTGTCTCGGGCGGGACGAATAAAGCACCTGATCACTCACTTCGAAGCTATGGCTGAACACAAGTTTGAAGTCGCTGCCGACCCTGTGAATCTGTACATGGGTTCCATCCGGGTCGGATTGCGTGATCAGCGTTGCGACCTGCTGGGTAAAATCTGTTGTGCCCTTGCTGGTGAGTTTCGGATCGAAGCGGCCGATGGCAATACCCCATCCGCTATATTCCGCGCTTTTGTTGATGTAAGGGTCAGTCGTTATGACATCGGCCTTCATGTTGTCGTCAAACCCCAGCACCAAATTCTCAAACAGGAGTCCCGTCTCATTTTGGCAGGTATTTTGAACAACGATCTGCTCGTGGGTGTTTGCCCAATTCAAACGGCCGGTATCCAGAAAGAAACTGGCCTCATCTCCAGCCGTGAAGCAATTCTGACCGCCGAATCCCCGGTCGTCAGGTGCCAGGGTGGCGTTGAGATCGGCATCAAAGGTATAGGCATAGAAATAGAGCCCTTGTTTGTTGTTAAGACTCAGCCTTCGGTGCAGGACAACGAGTTGATCGCCCTCTCCCGGTGCCGGGTTCGGCTTGAATCGACCGGCTGCCAGCTTAAAGCGAGGATACACGTTCAGATCCAAGCCACCGCCGCCTTGTGCTAAGTAAGTTTTCCAATCGTAGCCCGTCCCGACTGTGTGCGTTGCTGGAATAATCTCGAAGGGCTTCGAGCAGGTTTTGTCGAAAACCTTGACGCCTGTCGCCGGACAAACGGACACGAAGTAAATCTTCATTGCGCCTCCGTCCGCTGCGCCAACCCAGGCAATATCCTTGGCTCCGTCGCCATTGAAGTCGCCGATAACCGGGTCACTCCGGGGCAACTGGTCGGCCTTCAGGTCAAGTAATTCTTTGTAGATCACACCGCGCGCAGGATCCTTCACATCCGCTGCGGTATAAGTTGCGATATAGTAGATCTGGTGCTGAACGTGACCGAGGACCGTAACATCGTCAAAACTATCGCCGTCGAAATCGGCAAGGGCGAGCCGTGTAAACGGCGTCTTGTAGCCCATGGGAAGGATCGAGTTATTCTTGGGGTTCTGACTGTCCTGTACGAACAGCTCGGTCGTCCCGAGACACCCCGGTCCCTTCGCAGTCTTTTGTGGAATCAGGTTTACGATGACGTCGTAACCCAGGTCAAAAACGCGGCCCACTCTGGTGTGGATCGAGTTCGGCACGCCCTTTTCGTAGCTGCATGGCAGAGTTTCGAATGTCTCCTCGCCGGCGGCGTCACTGATGGCCCCGTCTTTGGTGTACAGCCAACGAGTCTCAAACTTTTGCTGATCCCTGGATATCGATTCCCCCAGGCTCAGAACAATGTCGTCATTGGGCAGCAGTTGCCGCTGACCGTTCAGGATATCCGGGTTATCCGCGAAACAGGGTGACTTAGAGGTCGTCGAGCCGCAGCCCCCCGCTTGTCCGGCAATTTCCTGCGCCGATGCACGACCGATCACATGGGATTCAGCAAAGAGGAATGTGCCCAGAGCGGCAGCAAGGGCCGGCACGGAGACAAAACGCGCTCTGGCACAGGTTGACTTTGGCAGAGTGTTTGCTGACGGCTGGCTGAACATAGCTACGCTCCCTGTTACAGTGACGAAAATGACTATACGAAGGAGTTCGGGCGTGTTTCGAGCCTTGCCGCCGCCCGGCGCTCCCTATCAAGGCCTCTGGCAAGAGCTCAAGAGCTACGGTCTGCTGGGAAAAATACCCTGCAGCGCGATGAGCCAGCGCACCGCGAGATAAGGTTGCCGGTTGTCTACCGGTTTTGACTGACCCGTACTTCCAACAACAACCCCGACACTGTCAGATGCCATCTTCACAGGGTCTGGAACCTGCCCGGTGTAGTAGTTGTCGTCACGCTCATCCGTCGCCCAGACGGCACCCTCAGGCATATTTGTGTTGCCGACGGTCTGGGTTGCAGTTGTCGTTACAGCTGCGGCATGGGTGTGGGCGGGCAATTGGCTCACGTCCAGCGTTATGCTCTCTGCTCCCCCGGTTTGCCCCTGCTCGTAAGGGCTCAGTCCTGGCCCCTGCCCCATACCCGTCGGCGCGCGCCCTCGCAGATCGGGCAGGGCGAAAGTTGTTACACCATCTCCGCCATACATATTTCCGAGGAGCCCGAAAAGCGCTTGGTTTTCAGATATCACAAGCAGACGCCCGTCAGCAGGTACATAGCCCCGAGGCGCAAAATTACCGGCGAATGCACAGATACTGCCGATGAGAGGTTCGGTGCCGCAGGCTGGCGCAGGGGTACTCGCAAAGCTTAGCGGCAGGGCAATGAGCGCGGTAAAAGTTAACCTGGTAAGCATTCTGGAACTCCGGTTTGGCATCGATTGACTCCTTGGAATGCGCGTAGTGAAGGTGTCGCCCGGAACGCGGGCTCGCCGCGCCTCCGGAACGTTGAAGAAGTGTGTCTTATCGTATTAGACGCGCCCCCGTTTTCGCTAAGGCAGGGGCCGCTTCATCAAAGCTTCTGTATCAAGCGACGTCTTCGTCGGCTGTAGCCGCAGAGGCCTATAAAGCCCGCAGCGAACAAAAGCAGGCTTCCCGGCTCCGAAACCACGACCACGACATCGTTGGGCTCGGTGACGGCGTTGGCGAAATCCCAGGTACCTTCCAAAAGGACTTCGACGGAGCCTATGTTGTCTTCCAGAAACCACCGGGTTTCGCTGGCAAAAACCCCTAGGGTAAGGTCCGTGAACCCGCCAAATGCAAAGCCATCGCGCTCAAACTCGATCCCCGTGAGCGCCCCGTCTGAAAACTGGAACCGCGGAAACCCGCTCCCGAAGTCGTCGTCGTCTGACGCCTCAAAAGTAATATTACCGAAGGTAATGGTCAGGGAAAACGATGGGTCGCTATCGAATGCCAAATTGGATGCGCCCACAGCAGGGATTCCCGCATCGTCGTACATGGCGATTGCCGTCACAACGTCACCAACCGAGAGACCGAAAGGGTTGCTCGCATCCGCAAGATCGACGCTCCCTTGCACAGTCGTGGTGACCGGAACGGCATATGCAGCCGGCGAGGACAGGAACACCCCCAACCCGGCCCCGATGCCCACGGCCATACTGCAAATTTTCAGATAACTTCTTGTCATTGGTCTTCCCCGAAAAGAGAGCACACGCGATGAACAGACTGGCGGAGTTCGTTTGCCGGATGATTGAGCACCCGAGAGAAACAAAACCTAAAGGACACCCTCAACGCAAGTGGACGCAGCTTTTGCGGGAAATTTGAAGAAAAAAGTCGGATTTGTCCGATATGTGGGCAATTTTGTCCAAAATGAACCAATGCCGAGCGAGGCTCCGATGATGAAACGGCTTTGCTGTCTCTGGGTCACCCGGCTTGCAGAGGGGCCAGACGGCAGAGAAAGGGGAAAACGCTTGGCCGGATCAATCGGCAACTCGGTTGTTCCAAGTGCCCGAGCTCGGTTACGCCCGAGGCCACACGACAATTTCCGATCGAACGGACCCCCGAAAAGAAGTCAGCAGTACAAAGACGGAAACTCAGCGCCCCTTCCAGACCGGGTCGCGCTTTTCGGCGAAGGCCAACGCCCCCTCTTTATTGTCCTCGCTGTCGTAGAGAAGATCCACGCTGGCAAACTGGCGTTTGGTGATCTTGTTCATGGCGTCCTGGAAGGTCATGGCTTCCGCCGCGCGGGCGACCTCCTTGATGGAGGCGAAGACAAGCGGTGGACCGGCAGCCAGCATCTGAGCGGTTTCGCGTGCGCGCTCCATCAGTTTATCGCTTGCCAGGACCTCGTTCACCAGTCCCCAACGCTGAGCTTCCCGCGCATCCATCCAGCGACCGGTGAAAAGAAGATCCATCGCCACATGATAGGGAATCCGCTTGGGCAGCTTCACCGTTGCCGCATCCGCCAGAGTGCCGGCCCGGATTTCGGGCAAGGCAAAGGAGCTGTCCTCGCTGCAATAAATCAGATCCGCCGAGAGCGCCAATTCAAAACCGCCGCCGACCGCCATCCCATTGACCGCGGCGATCACAGGTTTGTTGAGATCCCGCAATTCCTGAAGACCGCCGAAGCCGCCGACCCCATAATCGCCATCGACCGCGTCGCCGTCCGCTGCGCTCTTAAGGTCCCAACCCGCGCTGAAGAACCTATCTCCCGCCGTACTGACAATTGCGACGCGCAGATCCGGGTCATCACGAAAAGCCTTGAAGGCTTCACCCATCTCGCGGCTGGTCGCCAGATCGATGGCATTGGCTTTCGGCCGGTCCAGTTCCACTTCCAGTACGGCGCCGTCGCGGCGCAGTTTGACGACTTCACTCATTCTTCGTCCTCTCTCATTCGGATCAGAGCATCGGCCGCGAAAGCGCCATGCCCTTCCTCACAGACTATCAGCGGATTGACCTCAAGCTCCTCCAGTGCCGCCGCGTTGGCGAGACCGAAGGCCTGAAGTGACTCGATTGACGCAATCGCCGCCGGCACATCGGCTGCCGGATGCCCGCGCCATCCCTTCAGAAGAGGATAGATCTTTAAACCGGACAAAGCCGCTTCGATCTCGGCGCGCCCGGCGGGCAGCATCAGGATCTTCGTATCCTCCAGCACCTCTGCCATGATGCCTCCGGCACCGATCAGCAGATGCAATCCGAAGGCCGGATCACGGCGCAGACCCACGATGAGTTCGACAACGGGTTTCTCGATCATGCGCTCTACGAGAAGCGTCTCACCGAGCTCGCTGAGCCGGGCATAGGCCGATCGCACCTGGTTTTCACATCGAAGATTCAAGGCCACGGCACCCGCTTCGGTCTTGTGCGTAAGATCGGCACTGACCGCCTTCATGGCGACGCTACCCAGCCGCGAGGCCGCATCCAGCGCCGTCTCGAGACTATCGCAGACTTGCGATTCAGGAACTGCGACGCCCTGCTGCGCCAAAAACGCCTTTGCACGCGCCTCGTCCCAGGATACGACTTTGCCATGGATTGCGGGCAGGTCCTGCAGGATGGCCCCAGGCGTCCGGCCAACAAAGGCGGCGGCCCCGATGGCCGCCATGGCTTCCTCGACCCCCAGCAACGGCAATATGCCCTGTGCCAGCATCGAAGCGGCACGCTCCTCCGGCAGGCATTCGGGCAAGGTCGAAATCACAGCGGCCCGCCCGCCGCTTTGCTGCGCGGCAGCGGTCAGGGCCTCAAGGGTAATATCCCAGGTTTCGGAATTCCCGACACCCGCCTTCGGGAAGTCCAGGATCAAGGCAGTCACTGCCTGGGGGCCCCGCATCACCGCCGAAAAGGTATCGCTCAGGCGCAGCCGGTCTCCCCAATCAAAGGTGTGATAATCAAAGGGGTTTGAGACTGTGACCAATGGCTTTACGGTCGCGCGGATAGCTGATGCCTGCGCCTCTGCGAAAGCCGGCATAGGGACGTCCACACGTTCTGCAGAATCGGCGACGATGGAGGCTTCACCGCCGGAGCAGGACATGGAAACCAGGTCTGCAGCAGGTAACGGCCCCCAGAGGTGCAGAAGCTTCAGGCTCTCCAGAAACGCAGGGATCGACTTCACGCGCGCAAGAGAGAGCCGGGTGAAAAACGCATCCGCGACCGCATCCGAGCCCGCCAGTGAAGCCGTATGCGAAAGCGTCAATTCGGCTGCCTGCGCCGAGCTGCCGGATTTCATCACCACAATGGGCTTGCCGCTGGAGCGGGCCGCAAACACGGCGTTGGCAAAAGCCACCGCGTCGCCGACACCCTCGATATGCAGACCGATGGCGGTCACCCGCTCGTCCTCGGCAAGGGCCCTGACCGCCTCAGCCATGCCGACCATGGCCTGATTGCCGAGGGTGAGCATGTAGGCAAGCGGCAAGCCCCGTCGCTGCATAGTCAGGTTGATCGCCAGGTTCGACGACTGTGTGACGATGGCGACACCCCGTTCAACCCGCCCACCGCCATGAACATCGGGCCACAACAACGCACCATCCAGATAGTTTATTAGGCCGTAGCAATTTGGTCCGATGACCGGCATGTCCTGAGCAGCCGCAAGTAATCGTGCTTGCAGGTTAGCGCCCTCGGTTCCCGCTTCGGCAAAACCCGACGCGAAACAGACTGCGCCCCCGGCCCCTCTTGATTGCAAAGCCTCAACGATGCCGATGGTTAGATCGCGATTGACCCCGATAAAGGCAACGTCGGGAGCCGATGGCAAAGCCCCGACCGAGGGAAAACAGGGTAGTCCCTGAATTTCTGTTTTCGTGGGGTGCACAGGCCAGATATCACCGGCAAAGTTCATCTGCTGGGATTGCTCGATCACGGCGCGCGCCCACTGCCCGCCAAAAACAGCGATGCTCTTTGGCCGGAGGATCCGAGCGAGATCCTGCGGGACAGGCGACATCATCGCCACGCCCCCCTAGGCACCGAGCCGCCGCAGTATATCGCGGCTGATGATATGGCGCTGGATCTCCGACGTTCCGTCCCAGATGCGTTCGACCCGGGCATCCCGCCAGAAACGCGCCAGCGGCAGGTCGTCCATGAGCCCCATGCCGCCATAGATCTGGATCGCTTCGTCGGTCACTCGCGCCAGCATCTCGCTGGCGTAGAGTTTGGCCGACGCGATTTCGCGGTTGGCTTCCAGCCCTTCATCCAGCCGCCAGGCCGACGCCAGAGTCAGCCAGTCCGCAGCATCGATCTCGGTGATCATGTCGGCGAGTTTGAAGCTGACCCCCTGGAACTTCCCGATCTGCTGACCGAACTGTTTACGTTCTGCGGCATAGGAGGTCGCGTAGTCGAACACCCGGCGCGCCCGGCCGACGCACATGGCCGCAACCGTGATCCGGGTGGCATAGAGCCAGGTATTCATAACCTCGAAACCGCCATCCACCTCGCCCAGAACCTGGCCCTGCGGCAGGCGGCAATCGTCGAAGCTCAGGATCACGTTATCGTATCCGCTGTGCGAAACCGAATTGTATCCAGCACGGATTTCGAAACCCGGATGATCCCGGTCGACAAGAAAGCAGGTGATCCGTTTCTTCGGCCCCTTCGGCGTCTGGTCTTCGCCGGTCGCGATGAAGACGATGAAAAAGTCCGCGTGGCTACCGCCTGAAATGAAGTGTTTGGTGCCGTTCACGACCCAGTCTCCGCTGTCCTTCCGCGCGAAAGTCTTCATACCGCGCACGTCCGAGCCCGCATCGGGTTCCGTCATGGCCAGCGCATCCATCTTTTCGCCGCGCACGGCCGGCAGCAGATAGCGCTCTTTTTGGTCTCCCTCGCAGGCCATAAGGATGTTCTGAGGACGCCCCCAGAAGTGATTGAGCGCCATCGACGCGCGGCCAAGTTCACGCTCCAGCAGCGCGAAGTCCAGATGACCGAGCCCCCCGCCGCCGACTTCGATCGGGAAGTTCGGGGCGTAGAACCCCAGCTCGATCACCTTGCTCTTGATCTCACCGGCAATCTCGGCCGGCACCTCGCCCAGCTTTTCAACCAGATCCTCATGAGGGTACATCTCGCGCTCGACAAAGCTGCGGACGGTCTCAACGACCATCTCTTGTTCCTGGGTCAATCCGAAATGCATCTTTCCGCTTCCTTCTAAACGCCACCGCAAGCGCGCGTCCCAACTTCGATCGAGCAATACCGAGGCGAGCTCACTGCGCCGAACAGCCTCTGGTGAACGCCGATTATTTGCTTTACGATTTACGAAGTTTTATTGATATTTTCCGAAATACCATGACAATCTTTGCCACCCCGCCGTCCGGTCAGGAAGAACCACTCGAGCTGGAGTTCCTGCTCCTTCCCGACACCTCAATGTTGTTACTTGCTGCCATCGTCGAGCCCCTGCGCGGCGCGAACCGCCTCATGAACCGGCAGGTCTATAGCTGGCGATTGACGTCGCCGGATGGCGCGGCGGTCACTACCATCTCGGGCTTCCCGATCGCGGTGTCGGATCGCTTCGACCCTGGAACACGGCGCGACGCATTGATCGTCATCGCCGGCTACAACATTGAGACGCACGCAACCCGGGACCTGATCGGCAGGCTGAGGCTGGCAGGCCGCAAAGGCGGTGCCATTGGAGGTGTGGAGTCCGGCGCCTGGCTTCTGGCCATGGCGGGCCTGCTCGACGGCCGTCGGGCCACAACGCATTGGGAAGACCTGGAAGCCTTCGAAACCAGATTTCCCTCCGTCATTGTGCAACAGGATCGCTTCGTCATCGATGGCGACCGTTTCACCACCGGCGGCGCCACTCCGGCACTGGATATGGCACTGGAATTAGTCCGGCAAAGGCAAGGCCATGCCTTGGCCATGGATGTCGCCAGCCTTTTCATCTACGAAGAAAGCAGCCTGCCCAGTGATCCTCAGCGCAGCATTTCACTGGGACAACTGGCCAAGCGTGAGCCCCGGATTGCCGCTGCCGTACGGCTCATGGAGAGTCATCTCGAAGATCCGCTCAGCATCAGCCAGATTGCCAGGATTATCGGCCTGAGCAGCCGTCGCCTGGAAACTCTTTTCAAGCACTTTCTCGGACAGCGCCCGCGAGACTATTACCTTGGATATCGGCTCAACGCCGCCCGCCGGCAGCTCGTCGCGGGGGCCGCCAGCACACTCCAGATCGGCACTTCCTGCGGATTCAACTCGGCCTCCGCCTTCTCTCGCGCTTATCGCGCCCGCTTTGGCGAAAGTCCAAGCGAGACACGCCGAGGCCTGGGCTCTCTATCGGGCAATCTCAAAAGCAGAAGCGACACGCAGGCTTTGACAAGTTAACTCGCTGGCCCCGTTAACGTTGGCACAGTAGCTTCATAGAATGAACAAGAATTCGTACAGACGCCACAGATTTCCGGCAAAGATCATCCAACAAGCGCTTTAGCTGTACAGCCGTTTCACGTTGAGTTTCCGTGATGTTGAAGACCTTCTTGCCGAACGCGGTTTGGATGTTTCCTATGAGAGCGTCCGGTGCTGGGTTCTGAAGTTCGGAGCTGCCTATGCGAGAAAGATTAGGCGCAGGAGACCACGACCCGATGGTCACTGGTATTTGGACGAAATGTTCGTCTCGATCCGAGGGAACAGAATGCACCTGTGGCGTGCGATCGACAGTGAAGGCGAGGTCCTGAATGTTCTCGTTCAAGCGCGACGAAACAAGAAAGCCGCACTGAAACTGATGCGCAAACTTTTTAAGAAGCAGGGATTTGCAGCATCCTCCATAACGACCGACAAGCTACGCTCTTATGGTGCGACATTCCGCGATCTGAATCTCACGGCCTACCATGAGACAGGACAGTACAAGAACAACAAGGCGGAAAACTCGCACCAACCCGTGCGACGAAGAGAGCGAAAGATGTTGGGTTTCGAGTCTCCAGGATCAGCCTAACGATTTCTCGCGATTCGCTCCGTTGTCTACAACCTCTTCAACACGCAGCTCCACCTCATTTCACGAAAGACCAATCAGCAGTTCCGCAGTGAAGCTCACGCTCAATGGCGGAGCGTCGCATTGGCTGCATAGCCGAAACTCGTAGGAGATTTCGTGATTCAGCAGAGGTTAAGTTGTCAATGCCACCCGGTCACTTTAATTTGAGCATAGAATCAATCGCAAATCCCGCATCACTCATAATTTTATATGAAAAACCGTCGCTAAACCGATATACCCACAAATCAACATGCTCAATCAAAAAGGATACCCGAACTTTTTGAATAATTATCGAATCCATATCATCTAAATATACACCAGCATTTAGATAACCCTCAAAGTTGAGCGGTTGCTCAATGCCATCCGACCCCAATAAATAATAATAAGTGTCGAATCGATCAGCTGTTATTTTCTGACAAATCAACTGACCGGTAGCCCGCCTCCATATGTTAACAAGACGGCAATCGTCCTTATCGCTAAACTTGCTTAATTCATTCGAAGCAACATTAAACTTCCACAACTCTTTAATTTTGCTATTTCTAAAACCTTTTTGAAAAACGACCTCATCTGATGAAATCACAACAATTTTCGCCGGGTCATAACGGCCAGATCGACCCATAGACTTCACATTGTTTAAGTTTTTATCAGCAATGAGGATAGCGCCTTTCCCATTTTCATCTTTGCCATAAAACAGGATCTTTTCATGCTCAGGCATATAAACAGGAGCCAACCCTTTACCTAAGTAGTTTATTCTCTTAGAATTTAAGTCAATTGAATGTATTCCTCCCCTGTCAGACAATGAAAAAAGCAGAGTCTCGGAATCTATTTGATATATCTTATCTCTGACTAAAACACCCACAGGAAATTCATAAAATAATTCATTAGATTTTTTCTCAAAATCCATAACGTAAATTTGATTACCTATCGCTCTTACAAATTTTCCAGTAGGAATCTCCATCACCTCTGCGGCAGAGCTCATACAAAAAAAGCCAATACAAAAAAGAGACAAGAACAGTCGATTAATCAATCTTTGGACTCCCTGATCAACGTGCAGTAATCCTGATAGTTATTTCTAAGCACATTATATCGTCCCGCCTCAAATGGGAATCGGGGTCAGGTAACCGGGGTTAGCCCAACCTGACCCCGTTTACACACATATACGCCCACACATGACCCTGGTTACAGCAGTGTAGTCGCGAATTCCTTAGCATCCTTTCGGACCAACTTCATGAAGTTATCGCGTGCAATCTTATCTTGAAAAATGTCATGCAATCTTTCTTCTATCGCCACCACATTGCGTTCAGCATGACTGATATCGCCCCTCATTACACTTCCGATGTAATCTGAAATGTAATCATAAATAAACCGCATATGAGAAATCGCACAATTATTCTCCTCTAGCTCCGCTTGACTATGCAACATACACACGCGACTTTGGAGGCACACCGCAAGAGTTAACTTTTCGACGTCGGCATTATTCGTCACTTCTTACGAACTCCAAGTGAAGGAAGCTCCGCTGGGTTATATAGATGATCACTGTTCAATTTAGATTTCAAATCGTTCAAATTATAGCCCCTATTTTTCTATGGCCGGGGTCATGTGTGGACGGCCCGGATTTGGCAAGTGCTTTTTGTGGACAGGGTCAGGTCTTGTTTTGTGCGTCGAATTTCTGCACGGCGCGGCTGACGGTGCTGGGATAGACGCCATAGTGGCGGGCCACGTCACTGCGGCTATGGTGCCCCTCGACGCAGGCCCGGGCCATGGCTTCCGTGCGACTTGACGATTGCCTTTCATACCATGCGATACCCGGCGATAAGGCGGCGCGGGTCTGGCGCGGGTGTTCTGCGCTCAGCGCCTGTGCCTTCCGAGCCAGTTTTGCCGCGAAAGCATCCCCGCCATAACAGAGCTGACCACGCGGCTCGGGCGCGGGCTGGTCCTTGCGCAGCAGTACCGAAAGAGTCCGGCCAGCTCCGGCTTCATCCGTTCCCAGCTCGCCCCACAAAGGCGCAGGATCGAACCAGTCCGTGCGTTTCTTCCCGCTATTCAATCCATAAGACGACCAGGGCCACTGCTTCGCCCCGGTCACCAGACCGGCCGCCACAGGATTGCGCAGAACGTAAGCGCAGAGCTGGATCAGATAGGCGGAGGTCTCCACCAGAAGCGCCTTGTAGCGGCCCTGAAAAAGGTGACCGTGACGGCCATGGCGGCGATTGAAGCGCTGGCTGTAAACCCCGAGAAGCTGCCGCATACCGCGCGACAGGGTCGCCCGGTCCGTCGCGATGACCAGATGAATGTGATTGTCCATCAGGCAGTAGCACAGAACCCGCCAATCGAAGCCTTTGCAGACCTCAGCCAAAACCGACAAGAGCTCAGCCCGGTCATCGTCATCGCGAAAGACCGCGTCGCCGCCGTTCCCACGCGCCATCACATGATAAACCGCGCCCTCAAACTCAATCCGCAGCGGACGCGCCATGGCAGCCCCTCCTCACCAGACAGTGAGAGCCAACCTATGGCAGTGCCACGCACAAAACAAGACCTGACCCCGGTTACAAATTTGGACCTGCCCCCGGTTTCATCCAATGTCTGGAATTGACGAATTTTTGTTGAACAGTTGCACAGCTACAACTTCGACCGTCCAAGGTTTGGATTTACGTAGCTGTCTGTAGGTCTCAAGGAATTTGTCAGTCACGTCGTCCCACAACGAACTCTCTTTCTCATCCATTTCCAAATCAAATTTAAAAATTCTACCGTCTTGCCGAATTATTCGGCCACAATAAGAATTAAAATCGTCAGGAAACACATTCACCAACACACATTTCAGATATTCAAAGTCTTTGTCTCTGAGTTGATCGTAAAATGAACTAGGTAACATACGCATCTCATGGAATTCTTGATTTTGATCAGCAAGCAGGGTTCGTGCTTTCGCAACTTTGATACTATGCTTAATCATCGGCCCACAAGCGGTCTACCAGGGTGTGCACTTTGTAGATTACCAAACCTATCTGTCCAAACTGAAAAGTTTTTTGTCGTTCCGCCTCCGAACTTTGTTGCTAAGTTTCCAACTATTCGGTCAGTCCTCACAAACCGCACGAATGCGTTGTCGGAGATAGCACGAACCGGCGACTGAACAGTGCTCTTGGCTTGCAGTAGAACACGCACTTCAGAAACCGATAAACTGAACTGACTTTTGTTGTATATCCTAGCCGAATTCATATGAATATTGACGACATGCTCCATTCCCTCAGACGATAGGTTAATTCGTGATTGTACCCGCCCCGGCACCCTCCTGGGTGGGCTACCGCTGGGTCGGGTTGTACCTCCTCCACGCTTTCCGAATAAATATTCAAGTGCTTTGCGGATAAAATCAACTTTTCCGATCGAATTCCCGCCTCCTGAATCTCCGGAGAAAGCATGGAAACCCAATTCCCCCCCCTCTGCAGACGCTAGTTGATATTTGTAACTTGCCTCTTCTGCTTCTTCAGAACCATGTCCGCCTACAGCAGCGACTTGCGCAACCAGAGAGGAAAACGCTCCTGAAATCGCACCGTTCTTAAACTTGCCGCCACCGAGCTCGGCTCCGACACCTCCAGCAACCGCCGCCCCAGCTATAGCTGGCACTCCCTGTATCTTCAGAGCACCAAAACCTGACCCCGCTGCACCACCAAATGCACCAGACAGGAATCCGCTGGAAAATTCTCCACCACGCGCAACGGAACTGACACCGCCAATTACACCATGCGCAACCGATCTGATTGCCATTTGGGCAGCGATAGTTAACCCCTGGAGTCCCGGTATGAAGTCCACCGCCGCAGTGAGGGCCGTAGTCACAAAAGTTATACTCGCCGATCTTAAAGCGTCACTGAGACTCCCCCCATTGGCAAGCGTCACCAATCCCGAGAAAGCAGCTGCCCCAAGCGCCCCTCCAAATGCACTCGCAACGACTTGCCCAACGATCTGTACGATCTCGTTCTGTAGGGCTTTCTTAACGAAAGAGACGATCGCCTTGAAGGCCTTGGAGAAGAACTTCGCGATCTTCTTAAAGATCTTTTTAAAGAAGAACCCGGACGGGTCCGTATAGCTCAGCGGATTGTTCTTGACGTAGCTGTAGCGGTTGAAGGACTGGGTATCGTCCGGCGCCTGCACGTTGGGATCGGCGGAGAGGAAACGTCCCAGGGTCGGATCGTAGACCCGGCCGTTCATGTGGATCAGGCCAACCCCGTCCAGATGCTCGTGCCCGGTGAAACCTCTGGGCGTTTCGCTGGGGGCCGCCGGGGTTCCCGCGTTCCAGTCGGTGAGCCGGCGTTTGCCGTGGGCGTCGTAGGAAAGATGCTCGGTGACCACACCGCTCTCGTCGGTGATTGATTCCACCGAACCCAGATGATCCTTGTGCAGGTAGCGGGTCTTGTCGGTGAGCGTCTGGCCATCGTCGATCTTGGTATAGATCGCCACCGTGCCGCCGCCGGAGCGGATGTAGTGCACCAGCTCGTCCGGCTGGTTCAGGCGGCTGCGCCGTTCGTAGCTGCTGCCGATGTAGGTCGTCGTCGTGGTGATGCCGTTGGTCAGAGCGTTCTGCTGTATCCGCGCCCGGCTCGGGCCATAGACGAACGACGTCTGGTTGCCGGTCAGGCTGTCGGCGATGGCCAGGGGCTTGTTGAAGGAGGTCCAGGAGGTGGTCCGCCCTGCCCCGGAGATCATGCTGCCGTTGGCATCGTATGTATAAGTGTTCGCACCCGCCGTGGTGACCGCATGCGGCCCCGCCCCGTTCTGGCCGTAGAGATAAGCCCCCACATCCGACTTGTTGGTGATGTTGCCCAAAGCGTCGTAGGCATAGATCGTGGTGTTGAGGGTCGAACTGGTGCTGGTATCGGTCAGCTTGGATTCCGTCAGCCGGTTCAGGCCGTCATAGAGGAAGGCCTCTTTCCGGTCCCGGGCCAGGTCGTTGCGCTCCTGGAGATTGCCCAGCCTGTCGAAGGCAAAGCTGAGGTTCTGGATGGAGGTGCCGCCCGCGTTGGTCTGGATGGAATCCACCAGGGCCGTCGCC
>CANMQP010000020.1 GCA_947500035.1 uncultured Kiloniellaceae bacterium
CTCGCTTCCGTAAAGCGATTTTGCCAGAAAACACAAAAATCTCTATGTAGCGAACTTTAGAGTCAGGTGACTAGGGTCCCGTTGAATCTAGTGTGATTCAGTCTCTAAAACTCGCCGCAGATTATGCGGCGAACTTCAGAAACATCACACTAGGCCTTCTCAACCGCTTAAGCCTTCTCCACCGCGCGGGGATCCAGAGCGTCCTGCAGGCCGTCTCCCAGGAAATTGAAGGCGATCACAGTGATAAAGATCATCAGCCCCGGCCACATGGCCAGCATCGGAGCGTCCCAGATCAGCTCTTGCGCATTGGTGAGCATGTTGCCCCAACTGGGAATGGGAGGCTGAATGCCCAGGCCCAGAAAACTCAAAACAGACTCGAGTAGAATGATGTTTCCGATCGAGAGTGTCGTGGCGACGATGACCGGGGAAATGACGTTGGGCAGAATGTGCACCATCATGATCCGCGGTGCGCCCGCGCCGAGCCCCCGGGCGGCCCGCACGAACTCCCGGGTCTTCATGCTCAGGGTCGCGCCACGGACCAAACGCGCGACCGTTGTCCAGCCGACCAGGGAAATCAGAATGACGATGCGGTAAAGGCTGACGTTTTCCGAGGCGACCAGACTGTCGGGCAGACCGGTTTTGGAGAGATCCACTGCCGCCAGCACGATGAGTAGCGGTAGGAGGGGGAGGGCGATTACCCCATCCGTGAACCGCATGAGGAGCGAATCCAGCAGGCCGCCGTAGTAGCCGGCGATGACGCCGATGATGGTCCCGATAACGGCAGAGATGAGCGCCGTGACGACGGCCACGAGCAGAGAGATCTGCCCCCCGTAGAGCAAACGCACCAACAGGTCCCGGCCGAGCTCATCCGTGCCCAGTGGATGGGCGAGTGAAGGGGCCTGCTTCAGAGCCAAGAGATTGACCTGATTGGCGTCGACAGCGAGCAGGCTCTCAACCAGGGGGGCCGCCGCGGCCAGAGCGCCGAGCGCGATCAATACCGCCAGACTGACCAGGGCGAGATGGTGCTGCAGAAATCGCCGGATCAGAAGAGCGCGAACCGAGCGCGCGGGACCCGTCGCGAGCGCGGCCTCTGCAGCGAGAAGATTGGAGGAAGCGTTGGCGGCTGGCTCCGGCATAGAAGGCACATTCCAGGCGTAAGGCGAATCTTGAATACCGATACTAACGCATGCCCGTCTCCTTCGATAGGATATCGCTGTACCTATCGCAGCAAACTGCTGCATCATAGAGTTTCCTTGTGGGTTTCGACGCGCTCAAACCCGGTTTTCTGTCCAAAGGTAGTGAGATACTGCGATGAAGCTCTTCTATGCACCGCAATCCCCCTTCGCGCGGAAGGTTCATATAGCGGCCCTCGAACTTGGGCTGGCCGATGATATTGAACTGGTTCTGACCCCGGTTGCGCCCGGGATGGCGAACGAAGACTACGCGAGAGACGGCAACCCGCTTCGCAAGATACCGGCGCTGGCCCGAAACGATGGCTCCGTTTTGTATGATTCGGGCGTAATTTGTGAATACCTCGACGCGCGGGCAGGCGGCGGGCGGATTCTCCCGGGCGGCGGCGAGGCGCGTTGGGCGATACTTCGAGACCACGCCCTTGCCAACGGCATATGCGATGCTGCGGTTTTGGTCCGCTACGAGACCTGGCTGCGGCCCGAGGAGTTCCGTTGGGAGAGCTGGACTAAGGACCAGTGGAATAAGATCGACAGCGGACTTGCCGCGTTCGAAGCGAAACCGGAGGCATGCGGGGATCCTGAGGCGGAGATGCTGAACCTCGCTCAGATTGCGCTTGGCTGTGCCCTGGGGTATCTGGATTTTCGCTACGATGAACGGAATTGGCGCGGCAGCTATCCGAAATTGAGCGCCTGGTTCGAAATTCTCTCGAAGCGCCCGTCATTCGCGCAAACGGTACCGGTCAATCCACCGCAATAGACACTGTTGGGGAACAAGTGCCGGCAGAGAGTAAGCGCTTGGCGCTCCGGAGAGAGAAATACGCTAAGGACCTCAGGCAGCCTGCTTTTCGGCAATCATCTGGCGCAGGGCGCGATAGGCCGGCTTTGAAAGATCCTTGAAGCGGAAGGCGCTGCGGCCACCGTAACTGCGAATGCATTCGGCGTTGGCCCAGGCTTTTCCGTTCTCAATGTCGTGGACTTCAAGTTCGATCCGGTGGCGTGTCCCTTTGTGACGGTGGGTGCCGGTCTTGATCAGAAACCCGCCCAGGCTCCAGTTAACAGTTGATACGACTTCATTGCCAAAGCGAATTTCAAGTGGAACGTCGCTTCTGGGATGCCGTCTGCGCTGAACTGTGGGTTTGGGTTTCCAAAACATAAGCCGGGGCTTTGCTCCGTCACGAGATTGACTTCGAATAAACAAGAGTGTGCCCCCAAAGTGGTTAACAATTGGTGCTCAAGATTGGTAAAATTAAGCACTTAAGCATATGAGACGCGCGGATCGAGCCAGGAATATGCGAGATCCGCGATCAGATTTGCCAACAATGTCGTTAACGTAGCGAAGAGGAGTCCGACCAGGGCTAAATTGTAGTCATTGCCCAGGATACCATCGTAGATGGCTTTTCCCATGCCCAGATAACCGAACATTGTCTCGGTGATCAAAGCGCCGGAGAAGAGGCTGCCGAAATTCAGGGCTATGATCGTCGTGACCGGGATCATGGCATTTCGGAGCGCATGGCCGATGACCACCTGGGCCGGATGCAGACCCTTGGCGTGGGCCGTGCGGACGTAATCCTGTCGCAAAGCCTCGATCATGGCCGCACGCATGAAGCGGATCAGCCCGCCGAGAGTCGCCAGGGTCAGGGTGAGCACCGGCAGGACCAGATGACTGACCTTGGTACCGAAATCCGCGTCGGCGCTCCCCATGCCGCCGGCGGGCAACCATCCCAGTATGACCGAGAAAAGAATGATCAGGAGGATGGCCAGCCAAAAGGGCGGCACCGAGATCCCGGCAAAGGCCGTCAGATTAATCGCGTGATCAAAAAAGGAGCGCGGCACGAGCGCGGCCAGTATGCCGGCCGGAATAGCCAGCAGCAGAGCAAGCAGGAAGCTGCAGCCCATCAGAACGACAGTATTGCCGAGCCGGGGTATCAGAACCTCGAGGACCGGCTGGTTGGTGATCCGGGAATAACCGAAGTCCCCCTGTACGGCGGCGCTCAACCAGGCGAAGTAACGTTCATGGATTGGACGGTCGAGGCCGTGCAGGGCGCGCAGGCGGGCCGCATCCGCGGCGGTCAGGTTCGGGTCGGAACTGACCATAATGTCGATGGGATCGCCTGGCATCAGGCCGATCAGCGCATAGATGACAAACGACATGATGAGCAGGACCAACGCCGATTCGCCGAGCCTGCTGAGGACGACTTTCATCATGCCTGAGCACTCAGATGGTCAGAGCCGCTCATTTGCGGGATCCGGCGCGATTGCGGGGTTTGCCTGCGGGATTTCAATTCCGGCCTTCCACGCGCCATTCCTCCACCCACAGCGTCGTGGTGAGCTGATGCCCGGTGGGGCGCACGCCTTTGAGCCACTTGGGCAAGGGAAAAGCGTTGGCACGCCAGTAGAGTGGGATCACGGGCAATTCCTCGGCATAGAGGCTTTGCAGACGTGCCCAGAGTCCCTTCCGTTTTTCGAAGTCGAGTTCCCGTTCGATTCCGTCGATCAGCGCATCCATCTCGGCATTGTTAAAACCGGTATAGTTCTGACCCGACCAACCATTGGCTTCACTCGGGATCTGGGTCGAGGAAAGCGTGGTCAAAGGCACGCTCTCAGGAGAAGAGATCCAGGCAAACATGGCCATGCCGGTGAATTTCCGCCGGCTTACGGTCTCGCCGAAAAAGACGCGGGCGGGCTGGTTGCGGACCGTAATGTCGATACCGATTTGCCGCCATTGACTTTGCAGGACCTGCTGAACCAATTCACGCGAGCGGTTCCCGGCGGTGGTCATAATCTCAATCGTCAACGGCTCTCCGTCAGCGTTGTGACGGATCCCGCGCTTCATCACCGACCAGCCGGCCTCGTCGAGGAGTGCCTTCGCTTTGGCGGGGTCGTAGGGGTAGGTCGGCGTCTCGGGATTGTGGACGGAGTCCAGGGGGCTGACCGAGGCATGTGCGACCGGCTGGCGGCCCTGGAAGAGTTGCGCGCTGATCGTCTCGCGGTCCAGCGCATGAATCAGGGCTTTGCGGACGCGCTGGTCCGCTAGAATGGGGTTGTCCAGGTTCAGGTCGATATGCTCATAGATCAGGCCGGATTTGTAGACCATGTCGAACTTGTCGCCGTTGCGCTTTTCGAAGGCGAGGGCCTGATCCAGCGTCAAGCCGATCTCGCCAGCGATGGTGTCGACGGCACCTGAAAGCAGGTTGGCTTCCAAAGCTGCAGTGTTCTCAATGGCGCGAACGATAATCTTGTCAAAGGCCGGTTTGGGGCCCCACCAGGTGGGATTGGGCAGAAACTCCATTGCAGAGCCGGGTTCGGCGGCGGCGAGCCGGTAGGGACCGAAGGCCAGCCCCGGATTGAAAGGATCACGGTCGAATGCGGTCCGGTTGCGGTATTCTGCGGGGTTGGCTTCGAAGATCGGACGTTCGATATGGGCGGGCAGCAGCGCCAGCGAAAAGGAATTGTAGCTGTAGGTCACCCGGTCGAGATGCAGGGTAAAGGTCTTCTCGTCGATGATGTCGATGGAGAGGATCCGTTGAAAAGCCTCAAGAGAGACAGCGCCGGAACGCTCGTCGCGCCCCATTTCCCAGGTGAAAAGCATGTCATCGCTGGAGACCGGCGTGCCATCGCCCCAGGTGGCGTCGGGGTGCAGGCTGTAGGTGACGGCCATACCTTCCTTGGTCTCGCCGTCCTGTTCATAGGTTTCGCGCCTGGCCCCGCCGTTTTCAATGGTCGGCAGTTCGGTGCAGAGCATGCACACCAGCTTCCAGTCGTGGTCATAAACCGTGACCGGCCGCAGAGTCAGTCCCTCGACATAACGCTGGGCGAGCATCGAGACCAGTGTGGGATGAAAGGAGGAGGGATACTGCGTGATGCCGATGGTGAGGGTTTCGGCGGTCAAAGCGGAAGGAGTGGCGAGTCCAAGAAAAAGCGCGCCGATGGCAGAGAGTAGTCGCCGCATCAATGAAGCCGTCCCGTTACCGTTTATTTTTGTAACGTGCAGTCTAAACCTAAAATTAGTGGCGGTGCAGAGGTTTTCGGCAATGTGATCGAACGTCAGCGGGAAACCTGGTGATGACCTCAGTCGGTTTTGCCCCCGCGCGCAGCGGACCAACCGTTGGGGTCATTCAAAAACGCGCGGACCTGTTCCAAACCTTCGGCATTCAGGTAACCCTGTTCCTCGGCGACGGCCAAGGCATCCCACCAGGTGGCGAGGGCGTGCAGGCGAACGCCCTGGTCGGCGAGGTCCTGAATCCCCTTCGGGAAAATGCCGTAGTGGAAAACCACGAAGGTATCGCTGACCTGCGCGCCTGCGGTCCTGAGAGCCTCGACGAAATTGAGTTTCGACCCGCCATCGGTGGCGAGGTCTTCGACCAGCAGGATCCGGTCACCTTCCTTCATGGCGCCCTCAATCTGCGCATCCCGTCCGAAGCCTTTCGGCTTCTTGCGGACATAGAGCATGGGCAGGTTCAGGCGTTCCGCGATCCAGGCCGCGAAGGGAATACCGGCTGTCTCGCCTCCGGCGATGGCGTCCAGAGACTCGTATCCGATCTCCCGGGTAATCATCTCGACGGCATAGTCCATCAGCTGTGCGCGGGCACGGGGGAAGGAGATGATCTTGCGGCAATCGACATAGACCGGGCTGATGCGGCCCGAGGTAAAGGTGAAGGGATCGTCGGGCCGGAAGAGAACCGCTTCAATCTCCATCAAAATCCGCGCCGTGACCCGCGCGGCCTCGTTCGCCAATGCTTTGTCGCCTGTCATATCCGTCGTCATTCCCGCAGTATCCCCCGCTTTATCCCGACCTTAAGCTTCGCGCCTTGCCCTCTTGGCTTTTGCGGCCTCTGTTTATCCGCTCATCCAGGTCCGGGCAACGCTAATTGCGAGTCACGAAGCGACGCCGGTCACAGATACATCTCTTCGATGTCCATGGTGGAGCGAACCCCGAGAGCGTCGCGGTTTTCCTTAAGCCAGACTTCAGTCCGGTCATAGCCGATCCTGTGGAGATACTGAAGGAATTCCCAGTCGGCGTTGAGTTTGCTCGAGACGCCCAGATCGTCCATGACGTCCTCCGCGTCGATCACATGCATCAGCATCCGTTTCAGGCGGCCATCGTCGTCGTAACCGCTATCGATGATGTCGCTAACGAACTTGATGGCGCGCATCTCACGCATCAGGCTGGAATTGAAAGTCAGGGTGTTGAGCCGGTCGAGGATTTCCTGTGCGGATTTCGGTGTATGCTGAATGTTGATCGGGTTCAGCTGGATCAAGAGCACGTCGCTGCTCTCGGTATGGTAGATCAGCGGAAAGATCGCGGGATTCCCCATATAACCGCCGTCCCAATAGGGCTCGCCGTCGATCTCCACGGCAGGCTGCAAAAACGGCAGGCAGGCGGAGGCCATGACGGCGTCCAGCGAAATCTCCTCCAGGCCGAAGATCTTGATCCGGCCTCGCTTTACGCTGGTGGCGCTGACGAAAAGTTTGACGTCTTTGCAATGCCGGACAATTTCGAAGTCGACGAACTCCGCCAGAGTGTCGCGTAGGGGGTTGAGTGCCAACGCATTGAACTGGTAGGGCGAAAGCACACGGGACATCATATCCAGCGCCATGAAGGCAGGTGAATAGTCCATGCGGCCGATCCCAAGCATCCGGTCCAAAGGTGTCGGCTGCAGCGGAGAAGTTGCTGCGATTTCAGAAATGCGTTTCCAGAAACGCGCCAAAAGATCGCGCGTGAACTCTCGGCCGCCCGCCGTTATGCCATAAGCCAGCAGCACGCCATTGACTGCGCCGGCGCTGGTTCCGGAAATCCCCTCGATCGATATGCCGTCATCCTCGAGCAGACGATCCAGGACGCCCCAGGTCAGTGCTCCATGCGCACCACCGCCTTGCAACGCAACATTGACACGTCTGACGTCATCGCCCTGGGGCCAGGGTGAACAGGGGTTGGAAGCTTTCTTGATCGACGCCTCTTTGCGCGTAGTGGAGGACTTCTTTGAGTTTGCAGGCTTGCTTGCGGTTGCTTTGACGGGCTTTTTCGTGCTTCGCGTCCCGGTCGTCTTGGGTTTCGAAACCATTTTCACTGCCTTCCGATAAAGGGGACTGATTGTGTTTGGCGCAATTGGCCTCGTCGTATCTTGCTCTTGTGCGGTGCAAAAATGTACTCTGTCCGAGGAAGCGGAACAACCGTCCAGACGCTGCGCGCTGGCTCCGGCAGATGAGGCGCGGCGGTGCGACGAGGCGCAAAGATTTTGGGAAAGCACTGATGTCCAACACCGTTCTGACGCAGCGCGAGGGCGCGATTGCCACCATCACCCTGAACCGGCCCGAACGCCGCAATGCCTTTAACCTGGAGATGTGGGCGGCGCTCGGTGACGTGATGGCGGACCTTAACAGCGATGAGACGCTTCGCTGCATTATCCTGCGCGGCGCGGGCGACAAAGCTTTCGCCGCCGGTGCCGATATCGCTGAGTTTTCAAAGGTGCGCGCAAATAGTAAGCAGGCGCAGGCTTACGCCAAGATTATGGACCGCGCGACCGATGCCGTACGGGATTGTCTCCATCCCACAGTTGCGGCTATTCAGGGAGCCTGTGTCGGCGGCGGTTTGGAGCTCGCGATCCATTGCGATCTGCGGATTTCGGGGCGGTCGGGACGGATCGGGCTGCCCATCAACCGTATCGGCAATGTCCTGCCCTATGCGGCCATGATTGCGCTGGTCGAAGCGGTGGGCCGTCCAACCGCCTTGGAACTCCTTCTCGAAGGCCGGATTTTTACAGCCGAAGAGGCCTGCGCGAAGGGGCTTGTGACTCGTGTCGTGGAGGATGCGGACTTGGATGGCGAGATCGCGGCGACGGCCGAGAGGATTGCCGCAGGCGCGCCGCTTGTCGCGCGTGCGCACAAGGTCTTTTCGCGCAAGGCGGAGGCGCCTCTGGATCTGAAGGCAAGGGACTGGATTGCCCCCTTCGAGAACTGCAACAGCGAGGACTATCGGGAGGGCATTCGGGCATTCCTTGCAAAGGAAACGCCTGATTTCTCGGCGAGGTAAGCATAGAGGCAAAAGTGGCTGGAAGAGGTGATCGAAGATGACCAATCCTGGTTTCAAGCCCGGCACTAATATCGCTATGAAGGTGCCGGCACATCTTTTTGAGCAGACTGTGTCCTTCTACGAAGAGACACTTTCTTTACCGGTAAAGTGTGAGGAAGACAGTGTCGTGGTCGAGTTTGGCGCTGTCCGGCTCTGGTTGGACAAGGTGCCGGCGATGACACAGCCCGAACTCTGGCTTGAGGTAACGACCCGGGACACTGCTGCAGCTTCGGACTATTTGCGGCAGCGCGGCGTCGTGCGCTGCGACCAGGTGGAAACCCTGCCTGAAGACCTTGACGGTTTTTGGATTGCGGCGCCCGGCGGGTTGGTCCATCTGGTCACCCGAGAGGCTCCCTAGTGTGATGTTTCTGAAGTTCGCCGCATAATATGCGGCGAATTTAAGAGGCTGAATCACACTCGATTCAATGAAGTGAATTTCAGATTCGGGATACTAGGGGCCGATTGCAGGGCTGGCTGGTGTGGGCGTCTTCAGGTGGAGGTTTCAGGGGCGGCGTAGCGGCTTCGGCGCTTCGGCGGGAACGCCTTTGGGGTCTTCGCTGCCCCGGCGGTATTTAAAGGTGCCGGTGCCCTGGGCGAGCAGCTTGCCGTCCTGGTCGCGGACTTCGGCGGTGCTGAAGAAGATCGAGCGGCCGCCACCGGTCTTGCGGGCCGTGACTGTTACCCGCTTGCCCTCTGTGATGGCGCCGATGAACTGGGTCTCGAGCGAGAGGGTGAGTGCGCGCCGGAAGTTTCCCTGGACAGTGCAAAAACAGCCTGCATAACCGCAGGCAGTATCGATCAGTGTCGAGACCGCGCCCCCGTGCAGCACGCCGCTGCGGTTCAGGTGTTGTGGCCGCACGTCAAGCACCACCTCGGCATAGTCTTCGCGCCAAACGCCCAATTGATAGTCGACCAGATCGGCGAACCCGCCATGAATCCGGCCGGCGTCGGGAATCGAGTCTGGTTTATTCTGTGCCATAGGCGATGAGATTGCCTATCGCGGTATCGCTTGTCCAGATCGTCAATCGGCAGAAATGAACTTGCCAAATTGCGCTACGGCCACCTTCACTTCGGCTTCGTCGAGGTCGAATGCCGCGCCGCGCACGGTCACTTCGAAACGGACGAGAGATTGATCGATGGCGTCTTCGGGTTCGTCAAAGAGCCAGATGCCGTTTTCTTCTGCGATCCGGTCACGGGCATTGAGCGCGCGTTCACGCGAACCGGGCAGGCTGACCAGGAAGGCGTTGGCATGGGGCGGGTTGGGGGAAACGCTGATCGAGGGAATTTCACTCAATGCGGCGGCAAGCGACTTGGCTTTAAGGTGGAACTCGGTCATGCGGGGCAGGCGTTTGTCCAGAGCGTCGAGGGCAGAGAGAAGGTTGGGAAAGCTGCGCAATGCACGGCCGCCCGCGCGCCGTTGCCAGATCATGGCTTCATCGATCACCCACTGAGGACCCGCCAGCGCGGCGCCAGTCAAGCCGCCCAGGCCCTTGTCGAAAGCTACATAGACCGTGTCGAAGAGCGCAGCGATTTCTGTCAGAGGCCGGTCGTAGAAGGGCTGGCTCTCCCAGAGCCGGGCTCCGTCCAAATGCAGATATATCCTGCGGGTACAGGCGAGTTCGGTGAGGGCTGTCAGCTCATCCCACTTCGGCAGCAGGCAGCCGAGACGTCGTTGCGGCATCTCCAGCACGACCGCCCCAAGAGGCTCGTGAATTGCATCCAGATCGGCGGCGGCCGGCAAGCGGTCGTATCCGCCAAGTTGCGCCGCCGTCAGACCCCAAAGCTCTTGATAGGCGCGGGCTTCATATTCCTCCAGATGTGAACGCGGGTGAAGGGCTATGCGCGGACACGCGGCGCGGCCGGTCAGAACCTTCAACGCGGTCATCTGGGCGATTTTGCCGCTCGGCAGGTAAAGCGCGGCTTCTTTGCCCAGGAGCTCGGCAATCCGCCCCTGTAGCCGATCGAAGAGTTTACCCTCCATGTACCTGTCGGACTCAACATCGCCCGCGTAGTCGGCTAACGCATGGAGTGTCTCAGCGGGTTTCGGCGGATGATCGAGGGAGAGACGCCGTGGAGAACCGCCCGGTGCAAAGGTCATACCTAGCTCCTTGTGAAGATAGGACTCACTCTGCCCTCTATGCGGGTGCGGCGAAAGGGGAGGTTCGCGTCCTTCGCTGAAAAGTTTTTATGGATCGAACTCAGGCTCCGTTGGCTGCGTCCGGCATCAAAAATGTCCTGCGGGACAGGTCAGACTTCAGCCTCTCGGGGCTGTACCACTTCGCGAGGAGGTCTTTCGCCAGCAAGTCTTCGTTCTGAGATATAAAGTCTTCGTATCCGGTGCAATGGGTTGAGCTCATGCGTTCCGCGATCAGGCCCATGAAGGCCACTGTGATGGTCGTGTTGAACTTGTCCGTGGCTCCGGCCTTGGTCGCAATGGCGTCCAGGCTTTTGCTATAGTTTATGAGCGCGTTCAGAAAATCGTACTTGCGCAGCATCTCGTAGGCGACCGCGACGTGATCGCCGTGCCCAAAAGCGACGGGATCGAGATCGCGTGCTTCAAAAGCGCGTACGAGTTCGTTTGAACGGGTAGGCATTACTTTTCTCCGGTATCATTCAGTTTGTGGCTGTGTGACGCTTTCAGGTCGAGATCATAGACTGCTTTCAACTGCTCGATTTTCTTGAGCGTGTTTTTTGAGAAAGGCGGTTTGTTCTCGAAAGAATGCAGCGCCATCCCCTCCAGCAGATCACCGACTGTGATATCGAGATGCTCGGCAAGGCCTTTCAGAACCTTGAGCAAACGTTTCTCTATCCGCACACCGGTCTGAACGCGTTCAATTGAGTTTTTCATGATGTTATATATGTACCAAAATAACATTTTGTCAACATATCATGATCGTGGAGGAAAGCAGGATTTTTTATGCGCTGACCTAGGACAGCGCTATGCTCGGCAAAATCCAAACCTGTATAGGCGTGCTGACAAAACCAGTGTAATCTCACCCCCGGCTGACTTGAGTCAGCGTTTGTCTTTGGGGGGGGTGTTGTATGTCGATTGGGTCTCTTCTATCGATGAATCCGGCATGGTTGCTCGGCGACCATTGGTCGATTGGTGACAGTGGTAACTTTCGCCCGAGGTTGACGCCTGCGGCCGGTTTGCCGAATACCGAAGTGATCACCTGGGCGAACGCACAGTGCAAGGTCGACAGAGGCGGCGGCATGGTGTCGGTCGCGCCAGATAACAATAAAGCTTATGGCTTTCTGCCCTGGCGTCCTACCGGCGTGACCTACATGGAAATCGATCCGAACGCCCAGCTCGTTCTGACCGGCCCCTTGTCGGCCTGCACTGTATGGGCTTTTGAGTCCGGTGGCACGACCGTGCTGGTCCACGCCAATGCTAACTCGGGCACAGACTGGACGGCAATGACGGCGGTTCAGAAGAATGCCAATATGACGACGAAGCTCAACCTCGTGAATGCAATCAAGGCGAATTACGCCGCGCCTGCGGATATTGCGCGTCTTGTCTATGCGAACACGCCAGGTGTTGTAGGCGCCCAGACCTACGAAGGCTACATGGGCTTTGTTTTGGGGACAAAGGCACGACTTGGGTTTACGATGAACGGCGTAAAATGGGCGGCATCCACGTCGGCGGCTGATAACTGGAGTTTCTATTTCTACGGCTACAATGGTCCCGCTGCGACAGACCGGGTGCTCTGGCCTTTGTAATGGCGATGGATCCCGAGGCAGGCCTGTTGCGTATGGCTCAAAGAGTGGGCTTTGTTTCTAAGCTTGCTCAGGGATCGCCAGATTTCGGTTATTCTTGACCTCTTCCATGACCACGTAGCTGTGGGTGTTGAGCACTGATTTCAGCGCAGCCAATTTGTCGCCAAGCATCTGACGGTAAGCATTCATGTCGCTGGTGCGGATCTTGATCAGGTAATCGAAGCCGCCTGCGACCATGTGACATTCCGCAATCTCGGGAATGTCCGCCACGGCTTCGCGGAAGCGGTCGAAGACATCCGGCTTTGTGCGGTCCAGGGTCAGCTGGACAAACACCGTTAACCCCACGCCGAGTTTCTCCGCCGACAGCCGGGCGCTGTATCCTTCAATGTAGCCTGCTGTCTCAAGTCGGCGCACCCGCTCCAGGCAAGGCGTTGGGCTTAGGTGTACCGCACGTGCCAGTTCCACATTCGAAATTCTGCCGTTATCCTGGAGCGTGGCCAGGATTTTGCGGTCAATCCGGTCTAAAGATCTCTGAATTGTCTGGCTCATAGTGTTTTCTGCTGAATTGAGTCGTACTAGCAGATCATTATCTCGGCTAAAACCAAAAAACAGAAGCACATTCTTCTGAGAAAAGGCTAAGACACCACCATATTCTAATACGCTCCCGCAGCCTCGAAGGAACCTGCAAATGATCATTGACCCGTCATTGGCCCAGACATCCGACCTCAGGACCGCGATCCGCGAGGCTTACCGGTCCGATGAGGCGCAGGCGGTTCGCCATCTGCTGGGCGAGGTTGAATTGCCCCATGATGCGCTGGATCGGATTGCCGAACGCGCCCGGGCGCTGGTCGCGGAGGTGCGCCGCTCGAGAATCGGTCAGGGCGGGATCGATGCCTTCATGCATGAATTCGAGCTCTCGAGTAGAGAAGGCGTCGTCCTGATGTGTCTTGCCGAGGCGCTCCTGCGGGTTCCCGATGCGCATACGCTGGATAAACTTATCAAGGACAAGATCGCGACCGCTGACTGGCAGGCGCATCTGGGGCACAGCGATTCTATCTTCGTCAACGCGTCGACCTGGGCCCTCATGCTGACCGGGCGCGTGGTGAAGCTCGAGGACGACGACACCAAGGATTTTGGCGGCGTCTTGCGCCGCATGGTTCATCGCAGCGGTGAGCCGGTGATCCGAACCGCTATCTCACGGGCCATGCGCATCCTTGGGCAGCAGTTCGTCATGGGCCGTGACATCCAGGAAGCGGTAAAACGTGCCAAGCCCGATGAAGCTAAGGGATACCGCTATTCCTATGACATGCTGGGCGAGGGCGCCCGCACCATGGCTGATGCGGACCGCTATTTCGAGTCCTACAAGAACGCCATTGCGGCGATCGGCGTGGCGGCGGCGGGCCGGGCCGTGAACGATGCACCGGGAATATCGGTGAAGCTCTCGGCCCTGCATCCCCGCTACGAGTTTGCCCAGCGTGACCGGGTCATGACCGAGGTGGTGCCGCGCCTGAAGGTCCTGGCGTTGGAGGCCGCTCGGCTCGGTATCGGGCTGACGGTCGATGCCGAGGAGGCGGACCGGCTGGATCTCTCTCTGGACGTGATCGAGGCGCTGTCGGGCGATCCGGACCTGGCCGGTTGGAACGGCTTCGGCCTCGCAGTTCAGGCTTACCAAAAACGCGCACCCTTCGTTTTGGACTGGTTGGCCTCGGTCGCGGCGCGGCATAACCGCCGTTTCATGGTCCGGCTGGTCAAGGGCGCCTACTGGGACACCGAGGTCAAGCTGGCACAGACGGAGGGACTGAGCGGCTATCCCGTCTATACCCGCAAGGTCTCTACCGACGTTTCCTACCTGGCCTGCGTCAAGAAGCTCTTCGCCGATCCCGCGGCTTTCTATCCTCAGTTCGCGACCCATAACGCCCATACGGTCGCTGCCATTCTCGAACTCTCCAACGGGTCCGAGGATTACGAATTTCAACGTCTGCATGGCATGGGCGAGGCGCTCTACGCGCAGATTGTCGGGCCGGCGAAGATGAACCGTCCGGTCAGGATCTACGCGCCGGTCGGCAGCCATGAGGATCTCCTGGCTTACCTTGTGCGCCGCCTTCTCGAGAACGGGGCGAACTCGTCGTTCGTTAACCGCATCCAAGACGAAAAACTGCCCATCGACGAAATCATCGCCGATCCCGTGGTTGCGGCGCAGCGCCTGGATATCATACCGCATCCGAAAATTCCCCTGCCCGTGGGGCTTTATGGCAGCGAACGCGCTAATTCCGCAGGTCTCGACTTGAGCGCAGCGCAGGAGCTTGTGCCGCTTGGTCAGGAAATGGAGCGTGCTGCCAAGCGCGGCTGGATCGGCGCGCCGCTCGTCGCCGGCCAGGAAGCAGGCGGGGAGACCCGCGTAGTGCAGAATCCGGCAGACCTGAGTGACAAGGTCGGCGAGGTGCGTTGGTCGACACCTGAAGATATTGAGACGGCTGTCGCCCGTGCCCACCGAGCCGCGCCAAGTTGGAACGCGACGCCCGCGACGGAGCGGGCGGCCTGCCTGTGCCGCCTGGCGGACCTGATGGAGAGCAATCGCGCAAATCTGATGGCGCTCTGTGTGCGCGAGGCCGGCAAGACCATCGCCGATGCAATTGCCGAGGTGCGGGAGGCGGTGGATTTCTGCCGTTACTATGCGGCGCGGGCCTGTGAAGAGTTCGACAGGCCCAAACGTTTGCCGGGACCGACGGGAGAAACCAACGAGATTTCACTGCATGGACGCGGCGTCTTTCTCTGTATCTCGCCCTGGAACTTCCCGCTGGCGATCTTTACCGGGCAGATCTCCGCGGCATTGGCGGCCGGAAACGCGGTGATCGCAAAACCCGCCGAGCAGACAGGGATTATCGCAACCGAAGCCGTCAAGCTGATGCACCGGGCCGGCATACCGGGAGACGTGCTGCATCTGCTGCCCGGCGACGGCGCAAAGGTCGGTTCGCAACTTGTGCGTGATCAGCGGGTCTCCGGTGTTGCCTTTACGGGGTCGACGGAGACGGCGCGGCTGATCAATCAGGCCCTGGCCGCGCGTGAGGGGCCGATTGTGCCGCTGATTGCCGAGACCGGCGGACAGAATGCGATGATCGTGGATTCCACGGCCCTGCCCGAGCAGGTCGTGAACGACGTGGTCGCTTCTTCCTTTCAGAGCGCCGGGCAACGTTGCTCCGCGCTGCGGGTCCTCTTTTTACAGCAGGACATTGCAGATCGCGTCATCACCATGTTGTCCGGCGCGATGAATGAATTGCGTGTCGGAGACCCTGCACGGCTCTCGACCGACGTCGGACCTGTCATCGATGGTGAAGCGAAGGCCGTTTTGGAAGCACATATCACCCGTATGCAAAAGGAAGCTCGCCTCTTAAATCGCACAGGGCTTGCAGAAGAGGCGTCCAAGGGAACGTTTGTCGCTCCGGCGGCGTTTGAAATTGACTCGGTTGCGCAACTTGAACGCGAAGTCTTCGGTCCGGTGCTCCATGTCGTTCGCTTCCAGGCCGAACGTCTGGACGCCGTGATAGATGCCATCAATACGGCCGGTTACGGGCTCACTTTCGGAATTCACAGCAGGATTGATTCAACCATTGAGCACGTCCTGAAGCGCCTGCGCGTCGGTAACGCCTACGTAAACCGCAACACCATCGGCGCGGTCGTGGGGGTCCAGCCCTTTGGCGGTGAAGGACTCTCGGGAACGGGGCCTAAAGCGGGTGGTCCGCACTACCTCCATCGCTACGCAACCGAACGCACAGTGACAACGGATACGACGGCGGCGGGCGGAAATGCGTCTCTTATGTCTATTTAGCCGGAGGTAGGCCCGATTTTGCGGCGGCGCTGCTCGCCAATGCGGTTCGGTCGATGCCTGGTTTTCCATGCGATCCACCGCGTATTCCGCGGCGTGCTGTGATGCGATGCTTGGGTCTTGGCCATGCTCCATGACCACGGCTCAGAGTCCCTGAGTCGACGTGCTGTCTGTACTTCAAAGCCACTCTGCGCCAGCTATGTATCTCTGTTCATGAAAACAGCCGCAGGCTGTATGCCTAAAGACAGAAATTCACCGGCGATAGCGCATATGTTGTTGCAATTTTGGGTTGCGAGTGTAAGCTATGGACTTAAGTTGGTGCGGTTTGATGGATCTGATCGACTTCATGACTTTACGCGGGTTTGGTGTGTGGACGAAGTAGAAGTCTTTGTGATGTAGGCGTTGATTCAGCTTGCACTTTTTTGTGAAACGGGCGAAAAAAATTTTGGTTACACAATTCTCCTGGCGTGTCCTCCTCGACGCCTTTGCGCGCAGCCGCGTTACTCCTCGAGAAATCGTGATGCCTAAACCCACATTACGGCACGATGCCGTCGGTGGGCTCGTTGTTGGTTGAAAGGACAGAAAATGACGACAGGAACGGTTAAGTGGTTCAACCCCACAAAAGGCTATGGGTTCATCGAACCTGATGACGGTTCCAAGGATGCATTCGTGCACATTTCCGCTGTGGAGCGTGCTGGAATGTCAGGTCTTCGTGAAGGCCAGAAAGTCGAGTATGAGCTCGTTCCAGGACAGAACGGCAAGGCTTCCGCTGAGAATTTGGTAGCGGTCGATTAACCTTGGGTTAGGGTTGCAGTCTTACTTCTGCATCTCGTTGAGCCGGTATCTTTGGATCCAGTGTCAAACGGGCGGTGAAGATAGACGCACTTTTGTTGTTAGAGCACGACTGTTCTTGATCGGGATGATCGATGAACATCGTGCTCTAACTTTTTGATTATCTTGACGCACTACAAACCGGGCCGCTGGTTGGCACCACATCGCGGTTTCGTGCAGCGCATAACACGTCCGAGCGCAGCTGTATTCGCGTCAGTTTCCTGAGCGCGGCAGATTCCGGCGTCACGGCATTTTACACCTCCTGGTCTTTCCGCTGGCTTCCAAGGGTTTGATGCCGCCCCGCGGGTTCCCCGCGCCTGCCGGGCAGTTTGAGCTCTCCGCTTGCGCTTGAAAATGACCCGGCTTGGTTACCTGGGCGAGATGCTTTGGATCTCTGCTGCTTCTTTCCCGATAGTTTGGTTGAACCTCTTCTTTGAAGCAATCATCTTTGATTGAATCGATCCTTCTCGACTCAACTACGTTTACTAAAACTCAATGCGAATGATGGTATGCAGTCTAATTCAGCCGAGGGCGCTTAAGCTCCGGCTTTGATCTCCCATGGCGTGGAAATAGCAGGTTATCTTGTGGCGAGCTCCATTGTTAAAGCGTTTGGTAGGAAAGAGGACAGAAACCTGCTTCTTGTCCTCTTGCTGATCGCGGTTGCCGCCCTCTCCACGACATGGCTTTTAAGTTACGACGCGCGCGGGCATTTGCTGAAGCAGCAGGCCACGGGCTCCGCTACGAAATGGGAAACTTTCCTGACAATAGGGATCGAGGGCCTGGAAAAGCTATCGGTGTCCGCCGAACTCTCTGAGAAAAATGCGCAAACCCTCGGGTTTGTTGCTCGAAGGGGTGGCGTTTTCCTCTATAAGCCGTTCGAACGAAACGGCGTGATCAAAGTTGCCTCGCGGCCCTATGATTTGGGCAAGGTCAGCTCGGGCGGTCATCTTACCGAGACTGTCCAAAAGGGTGAGAGCTTTGCGACGATCGCCGAGGATGGGGCGCTTGCGGAAGACCAGCGTCTGTTAAGTGAGGCTTCCGTCGATACGTCCCCTGAGGACGCGCCGGCGCATCACAACGCCAATTATTTCTTTTGGGGCATTACCGGGCTTCTGCTCTTTTGGGGAATTGGCTGGGCCGGCGTGATTCTACGCACTCTGCGCGACCGGAATATCCGTGAACAAGAGCTGATGGACACTCAGGCTGAACTGGGCGTGCGCCTGTCTGAACTGCGCGATGCGCGCGAGCGGGTTGAAGCTGAAGCGACGGCCCAGGTTGCCTTGGCGGAAGAACTCTCGATGGCTCGAGACCAGGCGGACGCGGCGAATAAGGCCAAGTCTCAGTTTCTCGCCACCATGAGTCATGAAATCCGTACGCCGATGAATGGCGTTCTCGGGATGCTCGGTATTTTATCCGATACCGACTTGACGGACGATCAAATGAAATACACCAGGCTCGCGCGCGATTCCGCCGAGAGCCTGCTCTCGATCATCGACGACATCCTCGATTACTCAAAGCTGGAGGAAGGTCGTATCGATCTGGAAGAGGTCGATTACAGTCCCGAACAAGTGATTGATGGCGTGGTCTCGCTGCTTTCATCGAAAGCCAATGATGTCGGGCTCAGTCTTACGACCGAAGGAACGGACAAACTTCCGACCTGGCTGCGGGGCGACCCGACCCGGGTCAGGCAGATTCTCTTCAACCTCATTGGTAATGCGGTCAAGTTTACCGAGCGAGGTGGTGTGCGGGTCATCGCCAGCCACAAGGTGCTACCTGACAATGAGATCGAGGTGAGGATTGACGTCAAAGATACCGGTGTCGGGATCGCGCCTGAAGCTCAGGAAAAACTCTTCAAACGCTTTTCTCAGGCTGACAGTTCGACGACCCGTCGTTTCGGCGGCAGCGGCCTCGGCCTGGTTATCTGCCGGCAGCTGGCTCAGCTCATGCATGGTGGCGTCGGCCTTTTCAGCGAAGTCGGGAAGGGCAGCACCTTCTGGTTTACAATACGCTGTCCGCTCGGCGAGGCCCCTGTTCAGCAACTGCGGACCGGCTTTGGGATGGAAAGCAGCGAAAATCAGCCCAAGCTGAAAATCCTGGTTGCAGAAGACAACACCGTGAACCAGCTTGTCGCAAAAACGATCCTGACCAAAGCCGGTCACGACGTCGATGTTGTCGCGAACGGTTTCGAGGCCGTTGCCGCCGTCAGAGAAAATACCTTCGACGTTGTCTTGATGGATATCCAGATGCCAGAGATGGACGGGCCGATGGCGACAAAGGAAATCCGCGCCCTTCCGGGGCCTCTGTCGGAAACGAAAATTGTCGCATTGACCGCAAATGCCATGGCAGGCCACCGTGAAGAATATCTGGCGGCCGGGATGGATGACTACGTCACGAAACCGATTGATCCGCGACAGCTTTTTGCCGCTTTGGCAAGGGTTACAAAGGACCTGAAGTCAACAAGCCATGACGTCGATCCTTATGAAGAAGCGGTGCCAGGCAACAAGGTTCCTGCGTCCGTGACAACAGAAATTGCTGATGAAGGTGATGTGCCGGCAGCGGAAAGCAACCACGCGGTTAAAACAGACGATCCGGTTGAGCCCGGAGCCGTTGAACGCGAGATCGCACCAGCTGCAGCGCGTGCCTCTGATGATGACACTGTATCCGATAATGACACTGCAAGTGACGAAAGCGAGAGTAACGTGACGAGCTTACTTCCTCTATTCGATCGAGAAAAATTTGACGAGCTGCGTGAGGCGCTCGGCGACGACGGTTTGCAGGAAGCACTTGGCTATGTTCCCACCGAAGCAGCCAAATCCCTAGCCGAAATCAAAAACTCGATTGCGGCCGGCGATTTGGAGACGGCCCAACGCGCGGCGCACAGCATCAAAGGGATGGCCAGTAACTTCGGTGCTCTACGCCTGCAAAACGTGGCGCGCGAGATCGAAACGGAAAGCGCCGACATCGAGACCGTGACACAAAAGCTCGCGGATCTCGAGGACGCCCTGACTCAGACCCAGTTGGAGATCGATCAGCTGAAATCGGCTTGAATGCACAACAAGCTGCTCTCCGACGTTGCTGTAAAGTAGAAAGCGCATGAAAAAGATTGCCATTATAGATGACGTATTGCCGAACGCGCTCTTGCTCAAGGGCTACGCGAAGCGTTTGGACGATGTCGAGGCGGTGACTTTTACGGATCCTGTCGAAGCCCTGGAGTGGTGCGCCGAGAATGTCCCGGATCTGGTGATGCTGGATTATCTCATGCCGGAAATGGACGGCACCGAGTTCCTAAATCGCTTCCGTGAGTTTGACACCCTACGTGACATTCCCGTCGTCGTTATCACCGCAGCAGAGCAGAAAGAGGCGCTCTATTCAGCTCTGCAGGCGGGCGCAAACGACTTTTTGCGCAAGCCGGTCGATGATCTGGAACTGATCGCGCGCGCCAACAATATGCTCCAGCTGCGGGCCCGGCAGCTCGAGCTGGCCGAAGCCAACGAACGCCTGCTCGTGCTCGCGACCACGGACTCGCTGACTGGCCTCGCCAATCGCCGGCACTTTCTTGAAAAACTCCGCGATGAGCTCAGTCGCACGCAAAGGTACGGCCGGCCCTTGTCAGTGGCGATGGTTGACGCAGACCACTTTAAAGCGGTCAACGACACCTATGGCCACGAGGTCGGCGACCGCGTGCTGCAGCAGCTTTCCAATCTGATGTCTCAAGAGGTCAGGGATGTCGATTGCGTTGGCCGCCTCGGTGGCGAGGAGTTCGCAATTCTGTTGCCCGAGACCAGCGTCGAGGGCGCGAAGGTCTTTTGCGAGCGTCTGCTCAAGAAGATTCGTGCTGCTGAGATCGATCTCGGCGAAGCAACCCTGCGCTACACCGTGAGTATTGGCCTTACCCAGGTCTGCAAGGGTGAAACCATGACCGACGTCATTCTGAACCGTGCCGATGAAGCGCTCTATGCCGCCAAGGAAAGCGGTCGGGACCGAGTGTCTATCCACGAAATCCCCTGTGACGGGATCGAGACGCAGGCGCGAAACTGAGATTGGCGCTATGCAGCCGACGAGGTCAATGACAGCTTCTTCATAAAGCGTTCCTCCGCAATCTGATCTGCTGCCCGAAATGTCGGGATGCCCGCGGTTGCGGAACGCTTGAAGATCTCCGTCAAAGTGTCGTGAATCTTCGCGACATGGGCGAAGGCCTTCTGTTGGTCGTAGTTCGGGCCTTCGTGACTGATATTGATGACACCACCGGCGTTGATGACGTAATCGGGTGCATAGAGGACACCGCGCTTGTGGAGCTCTATCCCGTGGCGGGGCTCTGCAAGCTGATTATTGGAGGATCCGGCTACGATCGGTGTCTGAAGGACTTTCAGGGTCTCATCATTGATGACGGCCCCGAGCGCGCAGGGGGCAAAAACATCAGCCTCGACGCCATAAATGGCATCCGGTGCCACGGCTGCCGTGCCGAAGCTCTCGACCGCGCGTGCGACTGCCGCCTGGTCAATATCCGTGACGATCAGCTTTGCGCCGTCATCAGCCAGGTATTTGCAAAGGTTCCATCCGACACTGCCTAGGCCCTGCACGGCAACGCTTAATCCCGAGACCGAGACCCGGTTCAGGCGCTGCGCGACGGCCGCACGGATGCCCATATAGACGCCGTAGGCCGTTGACGGGGAAGGGTCGCCTGCACCGCGCTCCGGCGTTCCGGCGACGAACTCGGTCTCCTGTGCCATCATCTGGACGTCGGCGACCGAAATGCCGACGTCTTCCGCAATCGAGTAGCGTCCGCCCAGGCTGTCGACGAAACGTCCCATCGCTCGAAACAGCGCTTCCGATTTCATCGTTTTGGCGTCGCCGATGATCACGGATTTGCCGCCACCCATGTTCAGGCCCGCCAGCGCAGACTTGTACGTCATCCCGCGTGACAGACGCAGAGCGTCGGTCAAGGCGTCGTCGTCGCTCTCATAGGGCCACATCCGGCAGCCGCCGAGGGCGGGGCCGCGATTGGTGTTGTGTATGGCAATGATGGCTTTCAGACCGCTTTCCGTGTCGTTGCAGAAAGCGATTTCTTCGTGTCCGTCGAACTCGGGGTGCGAAAAGGGAGTCATGGCATTCCTGTCCAGCTATAGTCTGTCCAAGCGCGGGCTTTCTTTACGGCCCGCTTGAAATTATCTGTCGGCTGTTTCCGGCCGTAGCAGCATTTCAAACATCCCTGTTCGATTGCTCCTATAGTAAGTGTTATGTGTTAAAATTCTCTGTTCAATAAAAAAATATCGATAAGAAACATATAGTTATTATGTATGTCATCATTGATGATTCGGTTTTCAAAAATGATTTCGAAATGTAATTCGTAGAAAGATTGTTTCTGATGGAAAGATCGAAAATATTTATTGTGCGGTGCGGCAATTCACTTCGCGTGATTGAAGTAAAAAGAAATTCAGAGGGCCAAAAATAAAGAGCGATATTTGTGAAAAAGAAAAGCAGCGGAAGCGTTCTCACGCCGTCCGCCGCTGATCATGTCTTGAAATATTATTTCGCGAATCTTCCCGTTGTCAGGAAAGGTTCAGGGTTACAGCTCACCCGCGATGGCGGCTTCCAGCATTTTCTTCAATGCCGGTACTTCTAGCGGGATCGGATTCCCTGGCGCCGTTGGATCGACAGCGGCCATCTCGGCAATTTCATCGACCCGGTCTTTACCGACTCCGATTTCGGAGAGGGAATGCGGGATCTTCAGGTCACTGCGCATCTTCAAGACCCAGGCCATAAAGCTGTCGAACGAGGGGTCCGGCAATTCCAGCCAGGCGGCAAGTCGCGTGATCTTGATTTCGACTGCCGGGCGATTGAACTTCAGGACGTAGGGCATGACCACTGCATTGGTCAGGCCGTGGTGGGTGTCATAGAGAGCGCCGATCGGGTGGCTGAGCGAATGAATAGCGCCGAGACCCTTCTGAAAGGCGGTGGCGCCCATGCTGGCGGCCGAGAGCATGTGTGCGCGGGCCTCGATGTTGCTGCCTTCGGCAACGGCTGTCGGCAACCAGTCCTTGACCAGCCGCATGCCCTCGACGGCGATACCCTCCGCCATGGGGTGATATCCCGGCGCGCAGTAGGCTTCCAGGCAGTGTGCCAGGGCATCCATGCCCGTCGCCGCGGTAATATGCGGTGGCAGGCCGACGGTTAACTCGGGATCGGAGATCACCACGCCGGGCAGGAATTTCGGATGAAAGATGACTTTCTTCGTGTGGGTCGCTTCATCCAAAATGACCGAAGCGCGGCCGACTTCAGATCCGGTACCGGCTGTGGTCGGGACGGCGACGATAGGTGCGATTTTCTCGCTGTCCGCCCGCTTCCAGTTGTCGCCGACATCTTCGAAGTCCCAGATCGGAAGGCTCTGGCCCGCCATGAACGCGATCGCCTTGGCGGCGTCAAGACCGCTGCCGCCACCCCAGGCGATGACGCCATCATGGTTGCCGGACTTGAAGGCCGCGACACCATCTTCGACGTTTTTGCCGATCGGATTGGGTTTCACGTCGCTGAAGAGGCCTGTGGGCAGGCCGTCCGCGGCGTTTGCCGCGATGGCATCGGTTACCATCGGTAAAGCTGCCAGTCCCGGATCGGTAACGAGCAGTGGGTTGCTCATACCGAGGCTACGGCAGGCTGCGGCAAGATTTTTGATCCGGCCCGGACCAAACAGAATTTGCGTTGGGTAGCTCCAATTGGCTTTGAAGCTTGTGATGCTGTCGCTCATGACTCAATCGCTCTTAATAATGGTCAAAACCCTAATAGCAGGGCCGGACACTCAGTTGACGTTGTTGTTCGGTCTCATAGGGTGTTGAGGTTCAGGATATCGTCGTGGCGGAACATATGTTTTCAGCGGTTAGGAGCGAGTGGGGCCGTGTGGCGGGCCCCACACAAGGCACTCACGATGCAAGGGCTGAAAATATATGTTCCGTCCTGAAAGGATTGTTCAGAGATAAATCAAGATCGCGTCGCTCGTCTTTGAATATGCCCAACATGTTCTGCCTCCTCGTTCCTAATCTTGATTGATCTCTGAACAACCCCGGCGGTATCCCGAACCTCAACAGACCCTAGACGGCTGTGCGGAGATGAAAGGACTTGGGCCGGGTAAGCTGTTCAAACCCGACCTGAGACAGGCTGCAGCCGCGCCCCGAGTCTTTTACGCCGGTCCAGGCCAGCGCGGGGTCGAGATAGTCGCAACGGTTCATGAACCAGGTCCCGGTTTCGATCCGGTCACCGATGTCGAGCGCGGCATCTTCATCCCGCGTCCAGATGGATGCCGTCAACCCGAAGTCACTGTCATTCATAAGGCCGATGGCCTCTTCATCCGAGGCGACTTTCATCAGACCGACGACAGGGCCGAAGCTTTCCTCGGTCATGACCCGCATGTTGTGATCCACATCGCTCAGTACCTGAGGCGCGAGATAGGGCGTGCCCGCCTGATCCATTGCAAAAATCGAGCTGTCGATCAGGGCGCGTGCGCCCTGGGTAACGGCTTCCGCAGTTTGACCCCGCACGAAATCGGCCGCCGAGGACTTCACCATTGGCCCGAGATTGGTCTCGGTCTCGAGCGGATTGCCCAACCGGTATCCGCGGACCAATTCGGCATAGCCTTCGACGAAGTCGTCGTAGACGTCCGAATGCACGTAGATCCGTTCAATGCCGCAGCAGGACTGTCCGCTGTTGAACATAGCCCCGTCGACGAGGGTTTCGATCGCATGCTCCAGCTTGACATCGGGCCGGACATAGGCCGGGTCCTTGCCGCCGAGCTCGAGGCCCATTCCGATAAAGCGCTTTGCACCGGCCGTCTGCACTGCCCGGCCGGCGTTTACCGACCCGGTGAAGGAGACGAAGTCGATACCGTCGCTGCCGATCAGCTTGAGCGCATCCTCATGACCGAGGTGCAGAAACTGAAAGACACCCTCAGGCAGGCCAGCAGCTGCAAAAGCCTCGGCAAAGCGTTCGGCGCAGAGCGGCGTTTGGGCAGAGTGCTTTAGAATGACCGCATTGCCGGCCAGCAGAGCGGGAACAACCGAATTCACGGCGGTTAGATAAGGAAAGTTCCAGGGGGCGACAACAAAGACCACACCCAGGGGATCGCGGCGAATGAAGCGGGTGAAGCCGTCTTTGGGCTCCACAGCAAGATCGTCGAGGGCGCCCGGGGCAATCTTGATCATGTGCCGGGCCCGCTCCTCAAAGCCGGCGACTTCGCCGGGCCCCTGAGATATCGGGCGTCCCATCTGCCAAGTGATCTCCTCGGCAATTGCGTCCCGCTTGGCCACGAAGGCATCGACCGCCTTGGTCAGCAGAGCCTGCCGCGTCGCCAGTGGTGTTGACCTCCAAGCCGCCTGGGCGTCTTGGGCCTTCGCCAGTGCTGCCGCTATTTCGCCGGCCTTTGCCAGCGGGCGCTCCACGTAGATGCTGCCGTCAACCGGCGAGACACACTTAAGGCTGTCGACCATAATTCCCCTAACTCCAAAAAATGCGGAGTGACTTTATAGGGGCGCGGCGAGATGCTGCAAGGAGAGTTGTGAGCGGACGCTGCTGCGGTAGAGACTGTCGCCCGGAAGGGCCCTGTTATCCGCCCCCCGGTTCAATACCAAGCTCGGCTAACAGCTCTGCTTCTGTGACGCGCGGGCGGTCGTCCTTGAAGTCATAGCGTTCCGGTTTTGCATCGACGTAGATGTGACGGCCCAGTTTAAAATCATCGGCAGTATCGAAGCTTTCTGCCGAAATGATGGTCATGGCGTCCGGGTTTTCCGCCAGGCGCCAGAAGAGACTGCTGCCGCAGCGCGCGCAAAACCCTCGCTGAGCCCAATCCGTGCCCTGGTACCAGGCAAGACCCTCCTGATTCGTGAAGACGGGCGCGCCGGGGCATTGAACGGCCATGAGGGGGCCTGCGCTCCATTTTCGGCACATTCCGCAATGGCAGATACTGAACACGGCCTCCGGAACGGCAATCTCGAACCTGACCGCGTTGCAAAGGCAGCCGCCGCTGCGTTGCTGACCCGTCGCCATGGCATGTCTCCCTGTTATCCTGCCGAAACGCCAGCAGGAATTATGCCTGAGCCGGCAGGGGACGCAAGGTCGGGTCGACGGTTGCTTCGGTGATCGTTGTTATTTGGTGATAGCTGCGCCGGCCTTGGCGGTTTCCCGGCGCTCGTCAATCAACACAGTTCGAGCCACACGGAAGCCGATATCGTTTCTGCGGACATCCTGTTCGGCCCGGCCACGGTTAGCGGCGCGGGTCTGTCCGTAAAAGCTCTTCCAGGAGCCGCCGCGAATGCTGCGGGTTTCGCAGTTCGATTTTTCCCGTGCTGCGCCGTTTGACGGGGCACCACGATAGCTCGGCAGGTAACAGTCGGCTGTCCACTCCCAGACATTGCCGAGCATGTCGTGAACCTTGAATGCGTTCGGGGGATACTGGCCAACCGGCACGGTCATGTCGGAGCTGCGCGCGGTTTCACTGTAACAGTAACGGCAATTGCCAATGCCCTGCCCGGAGATGTCGATCGCGCTCGACTCTGCGCGGGCCGCATACTCCCACTCCGCCTCGCTGAGTAGGCGGTAATCCAGGCCGGTCTTTCTATTCAGCCAGGATATATAGTCCTGGGCGTCGTTCCAGGAGACATTCACGAGAGGCCGGAGCGCTTTGCCCCAGTTCTCGTCTTCCGGCATGTGACTGCATCCGCCTTCCTCGACGCAGACTGTCCATTCCCGGAACGTGACTTCGTACATCCCCACGGCAAAGCCATGGGGGATCCTTACCTCGCGCCTGGGTTTTTCGTCGGTTTCCCCCCGCCGTGAGCCCATCTCGAAGCTTCCAGGCTCAACCACCACCATCTTCGGACAATCGACACAGTCCTTCACGACAGTGCCGGATTTATAGACTTTGGGGTCGGCAGAAATCGGCTTCTCCGGCGTTGTTGTGCAGGAGGCCGTTACGAGAGCGCCAAACGACAGTGCCGCAAAACGCAAGCCAAAAGCTGTCAAACCCTTGGTTTTGATCGATGTGGAAGGCTCGGAGCTGCCGGTTTTTTCCGGTCGAACAAAGGAACGCCTGGGCATGGCACGGGTTCTCACTCAAAAAGTCTTCATGATGCGCCAGTTAAGCGGGTAGGGAGTTAATTACCGATTAATTGCGCAGGGTTTAACTATTTGAAATTGTGAGAAACTTATCTAAAATTCTATCGATTCCTCGTATTTGGGGAGCTGTGGGGCGGCCTATGGGCGGGCGGTCAGGCCGCCGTCGACAACGAGTTCCGTTCCCGTGATATAGCTCGCTTTATCGGACAGCAGGAACAGGACGGCATTGGCGATATCCTCCGGATTACCGACGCGGCCCAGGGGAATGGCCTCGGCGGTGGCTTGCTTGAGCCGAGGGTTCTCGTCCCAGCGGGCCTGCATGGGCGATTGGCAAGGGCCGGGGACCACGCAATTCGAACGGATTTTGCTCGCTGCAAACTGGATCGCCAGGGACTTGGAGAGGGAAAGGATCGCCGCTTTCGACGCCTGATAGGCGTCCTGAGGTTTATCGTCTCCCCGTAAGGCCTGTGTGCTTGCGATATGGACCATTGCGCCACCCTGAGAGCGTTTGATCAGGGGAACGGCATGTCGCGTTGTATGGACCATAGTCTTGAGGTCGATTTCCAGCACCTGATCCCATATGTCGAGATCGATATCCACCATCGAGACATCACGGTCGAACCACAAGACCGCCGCCGCGTTCACGAGATAATCCAGCCGATCCTTCAGCGAGAAGGCCACAGACATCGCCTCTGCCACGAAGGCATCGTCGGTCAGATCGCCTTCAAGGAAGCGTAAATCCGCCCCGGCATCACTCAAGGCAAGTGGTCGCGGCTTGATGTCGATGGCCACTACTGAAGCGCCTGCGGCGAGCAGGTCTTGCGTTACGGCAAGGCCCATGCCGCCGGCGGCCCCTGTGACCACAGCGGTCTTTCCCGTGAATGTCATAGCGGTTCTCAATCTTTCCGGAAATCAGATGATTTCGAAGTAGCGCTGCATTTCCCAATCGGTGATGGCTTTGCGGAACTCGCGTTCTTCCCACTCACGTGTTGCGGCGTAGTGGTCGACAAATACGTCGCCGAAGAGTTCGCGCGCCGGCTTTGATCTGCGCAAGCGTCCGGCAGCCTCCATCAAAGTAGCGGGCAGTTTGCGCTTGGCCGGAAACTTGTGTTCGTAGGCATTGCCTTCAATCGGAGCGTCCGGCTCGATCTCGTTCTCGATGCCCCAAAGACCTGACGCAATGGCGCCGGCGACTGCGATGTAGGGATTGATATCAGCGGCGGCCAAACGATACTCGACGCGCTGCGCAAGCGGTTTGCCTGGGATCGCGCGCAAGGCACAGGTTCGATTTTCGATCCCCCAGCCTGCATCGGTGGGCGCCCAGAAGCCGGGGATGAGCCGGGTGAAGCTGTTCACAGTCGGCGCAATCATCGACAGAAACTCAGGCATCAGGGCCTGCTGTCCACCGATGAAATGGCGCATGGTATCGCTGATGTTGTGCGGTTTCTTGGGGTCGTGGAAGACCGCTTTACCCTTTTTGCCTTGAAGGGAAATGTGGATATGACCGGATTGCCCGGGCCAGTCGGGTGACCACTTGGCCATGAACGTGGCCATCCAGCCGCGCCGCTGGGCCAGGATCTTGGTGTAGGTCTTAAAAAGAGCGGCTTTGTCGGCGGCCTCCAGGGCACTGTCGTATCCGATCGCGGCTTCCAAGACGCCTGGACCGGTCTCGGTGTGAAGGCCTTCGATGGGCATGTCCATATCCTGGCACATGGTCAGAAGATCTTCATAGAATTCCGCCTGAACCGAGTTGCGCAGCATGGAGTAACCGAAAAAGCCCGGTGTGATATTCGTCATGTTGCGATAGTTCTTTTCGCGCACGGACTCGGGTGTCTCATCGAACAGAAAAAACTCGAATTCACAGGCGGCGGTTGCTGAAAAGCCCATCGCGTCGGCGCGGTCCAGGACCCGACGTAGTGCACCGCGCGGGCAAACCGCCTCGGCACGGCCGGTAAACTCGGCCAGGAACAAGAGAGCCCCATCCTCCATGGGCAGTTCCCGGCAGCTCTCGGGGATGACGCGGACGGTGGCATCGGGATAGGCGGTGTCCCAGCCGGTAATCGATACGTTGTCATAGAGCTGATCGTTTGAATCCCAGCCGATGATCACGTCGCAGAAACCGAAACCGCTCTCCAGTGCAGAGAAAAATTTCTCTTTCGACATGTACTTTCCGCGTAAAACGCCATCGACGTCGAAGATGCCGACCTTCACATGTTCTAGTCCGCGCTCCTCTACAAGGCTGCGCGCATCGTCAGCCGTTTTGACATTGCGTGGATTCATTTTTGCTTCCCCTGGTATAATTTGTTGGACCCGTTACAGTGGCTCGCTCGGCGTCTTTGCGATGCCGTTCGGGATCTCGAGAGAACTATCATGCGATGCCGGCGCCCTGCGCGTCGAAGCGTGCCAAGGCTGCCGGCAGGCTCTCGATCAGGCGTTGCGCCCAAAAGGCCTGGCCGGCTTCCTCGTCAATCAGATCATGACGCAACTCGATCAGGATGTGAGGCAGGCCACGTCCCTCGGCATGGACGGGTATGCTGTAGTCGGTCTCGTCGCTGACCGAATAGGGTTGATTGTCACCGACACAAAGCGTTTCGTCGCGGCTCAACTCCGAGATCATGCAGTGGCTGAGCCCGGGGTCCCGGTTGTACTGAATGCCAATCTGCCATGGACGGGCGACGTCGTGATAGACTGGCGTGAAGCTGTGAACCGCAACTACAACGCTGCGCTTTTGCGCGCTTTTGCGTTCGTCCAGCAGCGCCGAAATCATAGAGTGGTATGGCGTGAATATCTTTTGCATGCGTTGCGCGGCGGCCTCGGCGCTTAGATCCGCGTTGCCCGGAACTGCGGTCGCTTCGCTGATTTTGGGGATCGACGTCTCCACATGCGGGTGCCGGTTGCAGTCGATGACCAGACGGGAGTAGCCCTGAAGAACGAGTGTCGCATCGAAGGCCTGTGAAAGCTGGTGCGCGACGGCGGCCGCGCCGATGTCCCATCCGATGTGGCGGTCAACTTCGTGGTCCGGCAGGCCGAGCCCGTTCAGGGCGTCCGGAATACGCTTGCTTGCGTGGTCGCAGATAATAAAAAACGGGGAGCTGCCCCGGGCACGAACAACTTCGACCGCAGGAGGCTCATGTGGAGCGAGTTCAACCATTATCGGGTAGTGACTGGAAAATTGAGGGCAATAGCTGTGCGATATCTGAATGAATGGTCGCCACAGAGGCGCCGTTTGATCGGAATTTGCGAATGTAGGATTTAGACCGAAAACCGGCGTGCTGTCAGTAACAATAAAGCGGTCCCAGCTGATCAGGCCGGACACGGTGCTTCTTGCGCCGAGTCGCTTTGAACGAAGACCTGCGCCGGGCAAAAACGGATAGTCCGAAAATGGCGTTTTCAGTCAGAGGGTTACGGCAGTTATTGTCTCTATTTTCAGCGAAGCAACGTCTTCGTCTGAAACATTGTGCTGAGTCTCTTGATGAGGCAACGCAAGGTTGAACTCCCGATTTGACACACAGGAGTCATCCGTCGCCGGTTTCGCGTAAAAAAATTATCAGACTGGTGTTTTCAATCTCCGGCAGTTGGCGCAAGGCTCCTGATCCTGTGAAATCAGATTTGCTTACGCCCGCGATCACAGCAGGAGTCACCAGTTCACGGGCCAATTAGTTCTTCGGCTGCGAGACACCTGTTGCGCGTTCCATGGAGGAGTTAGCGGTACGTTGTGCGTAGGCTGGTTAAGTTACTGGTTGTAAGCAGCCTTTCGCATTGAAAAAGCCCGTAACTGAAGCTCTCCTTTCGGTATCGGGGCTGCTTGAGAGGGATGTTGCAGCCAGCCGCCGACTGCGGGAGATATACAGTAAGAGGAGAACTGGACGCAGGACATGTCGTATTTAGAGTGCGCCGGTTTGACCACGGCGTCCAGTCATGCTTGCCTATCAGGATTAGATGTAACCGACACTCCCGACTCAAAACGCGATGCGCACTTCGTCGGTGTCGAAAACACAAATAATTTTCAATTTAAACACGAATATTTAAAATCTGCGGTTACGGTATTTTATCAATTTCCTTGTGAGATGTGACAAAATCGGATTGAAAGGGATTTATTCAGGAAGTGTGACTAAGCTGACGACTGCCGTTTGGTCGGCAGGCGCGCATAAAAATAAAAAAGCTTAGAGAAACGGGATGGAGCGGATTTTGCGGGAGCGGCAGCCATGGTAGCGGAAGTCCGCTATGTTATTTTTTCGACCCAGGAGCTCTCCCGGGCGTTGATAACGGCGCACCAAAGCAAAAGCCAGGGTAAGGGAGAGGCCTTGCCTTCAGGTACCGTTCACAGCATCACTCAGGACAGCCGCCCAGGCGTCAAGGTCAGCATCACGATCGCGCCGGATCGCTCTTCGGAGCCAATCCTACTGGATTGGACCGAGGATGAGGTTCTGTCTGCTCTGGTAGGATTTTGCCGGGCGACAAATATCCCCTTGCCGGCTGCGTCCTCAAAGCAACTTGGCAGAATTCGCAACAGTCTTTGTCTCGTCATCACTCTCAATGTGACCGAGGATAAGTTTAAGGACTTTGAGCTCGCGATCGCCGACAATACGCGTTAGCGCGGGCCAATGAGATTCCTGCCGGTCCCTGCGCCCTGAAGGTCTCAGGATCGCCGGCCATGCAAACACTGCGCTTGCCTTCGGCTTCACCTCTCATGCCAACTCCGCTATAAGCTGTTCCATGACCTGGATAAAAACTCTTTCTTACAGCGAGGCCGAAGGCCGGTTGCGCAAGCTCTACGACCGAGTCAAAGGGCCGGATAACAACGTCGACAATATCATGATGGCGCACAGTTTGCGGCCGCACTCAATGGAGGGCCATATGGCGCTCTATAAAAACGTGCTGCACCATTCCGCCAACAGTCTTCCGAAATCGCTGCTGGAGATTCTGGGTGTTTACGTCAGTTTGCTCAACGGCTGTGATTACTGCGTCGAGCACCATTTTCAGGGTTTGCAGCGGTTGCTTGGAGACGAGCAGAGGGGCGTCGCGATACGCGAAGCGCTCGAAGCCGGCAATCCGGACGCTGCACTCTCAGGTCGCGAGTTGGCTGCGGCAAACTATGCGAAAACGCTCACGCTCGATCCGCGCAGTCTTGGCTCGCACGATGTTCAGGTTCTACGCGACACAGGCCTGGATGACGGCCAAATCCTGGAGATCAATCAGGTCGTCAGCTATTTCGCCTATGCCAACCGGACGGTACTGGGGCTGGGCATCAATACCGAGGGTGATGAGCTTGGCCTCTCACCTAACGACTCAGATGATCCGGATAATTGGTCGCATCGCTGAGCGTATCTTACCCCACCGAACTAACCGCCCGAGCGTATCACCCATTAAGCCAACCAATGTCTTTCTTGGCGTGCTCGGGGAGATCCTGGATGTGGATCAGCGTTTTCTTCAAGTATTTTCTCTTGCGCGATTCTGCTTTACGTATCGCCAGCTGGCGTGCAATTTTTCTTATGCTCACAAACGTTGAGCGTGCAGTCTCTTCTTTTGCCATCTAAGTTCCTCCTTCTTTTGTCTGTTAAGAGAGATGGCGTAACGGGAGACCGTTCTCCAATTGAATATTGTGTGTCAGGTATAAGGAGATTTTATGCCCTATGCGCCCGCCACTTCCGCCACTAGCCGCGACCAGGGCCTTTGAGGCGGCGGCACGCCACGGCAGTTTCACGAAAGCCGCTGCAGAACTCGGGATGACCCAGGCTGCTGTGAGCTATCAGATTAAAGTTCTGGAAGACCGCGTAGGCAGCCCGCTCTTTCTGCGCAACGCACGAGGTGTCGAGCTCACCGATACGGGCGGGCGTTTTGCGCAGAGGGCGGGTGAGAGCCTGGAGCTTCTGCGCGATGCCTTTGCTGAAGCAAAAGGTGAGGGCGAAGATACCCTGGTCATCAGCTCCATTCCTACCTTCGCCACAAACTTTCTCGCCCAGAGTCTGGGATGCTTTCAGATTGATCATCCTTCGATAGCCGTTCGCGTCGAGGTAACGGATACACTGACCGACTTTGCGTCCGAAGATGTCGACGTTGCCATTCGTTCCGGGTTGGAGGGAGGTTGGCCCGGATTGGAAAGCGACCTGCTGCTGCCAGCGGTGTTCACGCCTATGCTGAGCCCTAAGCTGGCGGAGACGATCGGGGGCCTTCATGAGCCGGCCGATCTTCTCAAACTTCCGATGATTGAGCCTTCGGACCCCTTGTGGACGATATGGTTCGCTGCTGCCGGGCTTCCGGATGCCAAGTTAACGGAGCAATCAAGCCTCAGGTACGGTTCGCAGGTCCTTGAGGCAAACGCGGCGATTGCCGGTCTCGGCGTGGGAATGCTGACCCAGAGCTTCTATCAGGACGCGGTTGCCCTAGGGCAACTCTTTCAGCCCTTCGACATCACCTGCGATGACGGTCAGCGCTACTGGCTGGTCTATCCGGAGGCCCGGCGCGGCACGCGCAAGATACGTTTGTTCCGGGACTGGATCGTAGGCAAGGTCGCAGAGTTAGTTTCCGAGAGGCAGGAGACCGTATCCGGCAGCCCAGGCACCTAGCGTCAGCACGAAGCTGACCGCAAGCACGGTCAGACCCGAACAGTAGGCGGTTGCAAGTTCATAGCCGTAGCCGGCATCCCAGAAGAGATGACGGATGCCGTTGCAGAGGTGGTAGAAGAGCGCGAAGCTCCAGCCGAACAGAAGCAACCGCCCGGGGAGAGATCCTACTACGGCCTGCGCCGTCGCAAAGGCCTCGGGCCCGCTTGCCACCGCCGCAAGCCAACACACCAGGAGAAGGCTGCCGAGAGCCAGAGCAATGCCTGTGATGCGGTGCGATATGGAGAGCAGCATGGTCCACTGTAAACGATAGATCTGTAAGTGTGGTGACAGTGGTCTGGTTTTCTTCGGCATGGACTGATCTTTTCGAGAAGTGTTCAGAAGAAATCGGCAACGTAACCGATGTACGCAAGATAACCGCCAAAGGCCAGGAAGCCGGTGGTGGTAAGTCTGAGTCCCGTTTTGGATAGCTTTGGAGATTTGAGGGTCAGTCCCGGAACCGCGATGAGTGCAGCGCCCTTTGCCGCAGCGCCAACACCGACAAGAGAAACGGCAATTTCAGGGGCTGTCGACCATTGAAAATGCTGAACCAAGATGACGAGGCCGACAACAAAGTGAGCCGCACCCGAGAGATTGACGAGCATGGGCTCGGCGTTGGTGCTGCTCGCAATCATCCTTTGGTAAAAATCAGCTGACAGCAAAAACCCGAGACCTGTGACGAGCAGGTAGGGGCCTGCGATCATTGCGATAGTCTCTGTCATATTCTCCGGTCAATCGATGGTTTCCGACGGCCATTCGCCGCGTGTGAAAAAGTCTCTCGAGGCTCGGTTTAGCCGTCCACGTAAACTTCGCCGTCCAGGTCGTCGAGTTTAACCTGAATGTGGGCCCGCACGTCCTGTACCGCCTGATTATAGACGTCTGGACAGAGTGTTTTGATTGCCAGTTCGAGAATTTCGTTTGCGCGAAATTCCGATAGCTCTTCGTCGAACTCGTCTCTGAATAGTGACTGCAGCTGGCCTGTGAACAAGGCCTTTCTGTCGTCAGTCAGTTCGATTTGCATGCCGCATCTCCATAAAACCGCCGGAATCGAAGCTCATCCCGTTTTACGGGTTTTTTAGCTCCCAAGAGGACAGCGATTAAGTTGTGCGAAGAGATCTAGCATGTTGAAATTATTAGTCAAAAAAAATCGAGAGTGGCGCCGGATCATTTTTCATGGAATCAGTGACGACCTTTGATCCGCCGTTGTTTCACAAGAGTAACGGGCAAAGGCCCAGGCTTAAGCGGCCCCGATTGCAGAGAAGAAACGCTCGATTTCGCGGTCCCGGATTCCGGTATGGCAATAGGCACGTCAGGTCTCGGCGATGCTTCGCGGGGCCGTCATCACTGGATTGAGAGCGCCACCTCCTCGATGCTCTCGCGCAGGATCTCGCCGATGCGTGCGATTTCCTCTTCAGTCAGGATCAGCGTTGGTGAAAGGATGGCGATGTTACCCAGCGGCCGGGCGATGAGGCCGCGCTTTTGAGCGGCCTGGGCGATGCGCAGACCGACCTGATGTTCGTCCGCGAAGACCTCTTTGGTCTCTTTGTCTTTGACGAACTCGATCCCCATCATGAAGTGGCTGCCGCGCACCTCGCCGACGATGTCCATGTCCTCCAGACCCCGCAGGGTGTTCTCGAAGATCTTGCCGGTCGTCTGGACCTGTTGGGGCAGGCCCTCGCTTTCCATGATGCCGATGTTGGCCAGGCCCGCCGCGGCGGCCGCCGGATGTCCGGAATAGGTCATGCCGTGGAGGAACATCCCGCCTGGTCCGGAAATCACGTCGTAGATCTCGTCCGATACGATGGTGGCTGCCAGCGGTTGATAACCCGAGGTCAGGCCTTTGGCCGTATTGATGATGTCAGGTTGCGTCCCGAAAACATCTTCGGAGGCGAACATATGTCCCAGCCGTCCAAAGGCTGTGACCACCTCGTCGGCGACAAACTTGATCTCGTTCTGGGCACAGATATCCGCCATGCGTTTGTGATAACCCTCAGGCGGCACGATCACGCCGCCGGCGCCCATAACAGGCTCTGCGACAAAGCAGGCAATGTTCTCGGCGCCAAGTTTCTCGATGGTCTCGCGCAGGTCGTCCAATAGGAAATCCAGAAACTCAGCCTCGGTCATATCGCCGGCTTCGCGATAGGCATTTGGGCATTTGAGGTGGTGGACCAGACCCTCGGCGGCCGTGTCCCAACCTTCGCTGTAGAGCGGGGTGGTCATGGCCATGGCCAGGTGGGTCGAGCCGTGATAGGCGCCGATGCGCGAGAGGATTTTCTTTTTCTTCGGACGGCCGAGCCGGTTGTTGTAGTGATGCAGCATCCGCACCGCCGTGTCGTTGGCGACAGAGCCGGAGTTGCTGAAGTAGACGCTGTTCAGGTGTCCCGGCGCGAGACTGGCGATCTTCTCGGACAGCATCGCGGCGGCGGGGTGGGTGAAGTTGTAGAAGGTCGAGTAATAGTCGAGCTGTTGCAGCTGCGCGGTGACCGCGTCGATGATTTCCTGGCGCCCATGCCCGACGTTCACGCACCAGAGGCCGCCGATACCGTCGATCAGCTCATTGCCCTCGCTGTCGTAGACGTAAGCGCCCTTGCCGCGCACGATCGCGGTGCGCGCGCTGTCCTGTTTCAAGGCGTCGAGATTGGCAAAGGATTGAATCAGATGCGCATCTTTGGTCAGAATCTCGTCGGTCGTGAGGGTTGGATTAAAGTTGGTCATGAGTGCCTGATGCCTCCCTGAAGTCTTTTAATTGCGCGCTGGTGCGCAGGGGATCGATGTCGCTGTTGCCATTTAGATCCGTGATGAGGAGAGCCTCGCTGTGGCCCGCTCTGGCAAGTTCCACGCCATCCGGACCGACCAAGAGGGACCTGCCGCCAAAGCTCAATTCCTCGTCCCGGCCGCAGTAGTTGGCATAAGCAATGGTTATGTTGGTTTCGAGCGCCCGCGCGGGTAGCAGGACATCCGGGACATGTTCGAAGCCTGCCGGATTGGCTGTGGGCACCAGCAGAAGCTCCGCGCCGCGTTCTTTCATGGCCCGGCAGTGCTGGGCGAATTCGACGTCGTAACAGATCAGCAGACCGGTCTGAATGCCGCCAAGCTCGAAGAGCACGTAGTCGCATCCAGGCGTAAAAACCGATCGCTCCATCTCACCGTAGAGCTGGAGTTTTCGATAATGTGCGAGACGTTGTCCTTGGGCATTGAAAGCGCTGGCACTGTTGTAAAGATGATCGTCGTCCCGTTCGGCCCACCCGATTGTCAGGCCGCAGTTGGCGGATTTCGCAAGTGACGCCAGCTGAACCTCCCATGGCCCGCCTTGCGGCTGGGCCAGGGAAGCGTGCAACTGAGGCTGATTGTAACCAGGCAGAAAAAGTTCCGGAAAGACGACCATATCCGCCCCGGATGCCGCAGAGGCCCGGAGCTTGCCTTCGATTACAGCGAAGGCCGCGTCCGGATCTCCCGCGGGTGAGGGACCTTGATAGAGCGCGAGTTTCATTTGCGGTTTCCGCCTGGCCGCTTTGTTATTTCTTCAGGTTTGTCCAGATGGCGTCGTAGAGTACCTGGACGTCCTGCGGGCAGGCCTGCACGAAATGTCCGACTGGCCCTGACGGCGGATTGGACTCCGGCGAATTTTTAACGGCTTCATCGAGGAACGGTTCCGTCCCGGCGACGCCTGCAGTGTACTGCGCGTAATTCGTGACCGCCGCCGCGTTCTCAGGCTCGAGCAGGAAGTTCATGAACTTCAGTGCGTTCTCGCGGTTGGGCGCGTCCTTCAACAGAACCACATTGTCCATCCAGACGATGTAACCCTCCTTGGGATAGGCGTATTCGATGTTGGCGCCTTCGTTGCGCGCCTTGGCGGAAAAGCCGCTCCAGATCATACCGACATGGGCGTCGCCGCTGACCAACACGTCCTTGGCCGTATCGGACCCGAAGGAGGCCCAGTGTGTCTTGGCATCCTGTACCAGCTTGTTCAGTCCTTTGAGTTGCTCGCGGTCGGAGCTGCATTGCGGGATGCCCATGTGGATGGAGGCCATGGTCAGGAGCTCGCCCTGGGTGTCCAGCACGTTGATCTTGCCGCTGAGTTCGGCAGGCGGGTCGAAGAGGATGCTGGTGGTGTTGATATCGCCTTTGAACTTATCGCGGTTGACCGAGAAGCTGGTTGAACCCCACTGGTAGGGGATCGAGCTCTTGCGGCCTGGGTCGAAGCTGACGTCCAGCCACTGAGGCTGGATGTTGGAGAAGTTGCTCAGCTCTCCAGGCTCGAAAGTATCGAGCAGACCTTCGCCGGCCATGATCTCGACCATGTAGTCGCCGGGGACCGCGACATCGTAACTGCCCATTTTGCCGGCTTTTAAGGCGGCCAACATCGCTTCGTTGGAGTCGTAGGTGTCCATGGTCACCTCGACGTCGTACTCCTTGGCGAACTTATCCAGCAGTTCCTGCGGGATGTACTCGAACCAGTGATAGATAGAGAGTTTGCCTTCGGCCTGCGCCGTGCTCGAAAAGCCCGTGAGGGCGATGGCTGCAACGCTGTATTTCAATAGTTGTTTCATGATGCGCTCCACTGTTGCTTGGGTTTCTTGTTAGCTTTTCTTTTCTCTATTTTGTCCCATCCGGCTGGCCAGATAGGAGAGGGTGACAAATCCCACGGAAACCAGCAGCAGCAGGGTGGAAATTGCCATGATGTTGGGCTTGATGCCCTGTTTGACCGATCCGAAGATGGCTGTCGGAAGTGTCTCGATCCCGGCGCCTTTGACGAAGTTGGTGATCAGAAAGTCGTCGAGTGAAATAATGAACGCCAGCAGGAAGCCTGAGAAAATCCCCGGCATCATCAGCGGCAGCAGAACCAGCCGGAAGGCCTGCGCCGGGGTGGCGTAGAGATCCATCGCCGCTTGCTCATAGGTGTCCTCGATGGACTGCATGCGTGCGGCGATCGGCAGGTAGGCGAAGGGGATACAGAAAACGATATGGGCGACCAGAATGGTCGCGTAACCGGTGGCGAAGCCGATGGCGGAGAAAAAGATCAGGCTCGCCACGGCGGTCACGATCTCCGGCACCATCAGAGGCAGATTGATCAACGCAAAACTGGCGGTCCGGCCCTTGAGATGACGAGCCCGCATCATCGCGACCGCCGCGGAAACCGCGATGATCGTCGCGCAGGTCGCGGCCATCACGGCGATGGTCAGGGAGTTTAGGGCGGCCTGTTTGAATTTGGGCGCGTCCAGGCCGAAAAAGACATCTTCGTACCAGCGGAGGGAGAAACCGCCCCAGAGCGTGATCGAGGTGCTGTCATTGAAGGAATAGACCATCACAACCATCAGCGGAGCGTAGAGCACGAGCAGGCACAGCAGGGTCAGCTGCAGGAAGCCGGGGAAGCGGCGCATGTCGGTGATCTTCGACATCAGCGCGCCTCCCGCCGGGTCTGGCTACGGGCATAGAAGATCAGCACCGTCATCACGATGCTGAGCAGGATTATCGAGGCCGCGGCACCGAAGGGCCAGTTCCCGGCGTTGCCTTTGAACTGTTCTTCGATCAGCGAGCCGATCATGAAGGTCTTGGCGCCCCCCAGAAGATCAGGCGCCAGGAAGGCCCCGAGGCTGGGGACGAAGACCAGGATCGAGCCTGCGATGATGCCTGGTTTAACCGCTGGCAGGATGATGAGCCGCAGCGTGGTCCAGCGCCCGGCGTAAAGATCGGCGGCCGCCTCTGAGAGCGCGAAGTTATAGCGCTCGGCGCTGGCGTAGATCGGCAGGACCATGAAGGGCAGGTAGGAGTAAAATAGGCCGAGTTGCACCGCGATGTTGGTATTGACCAGTTGCAGGGGTTCGCCGATCGCGCCCAACCAGATCAGAAACTCATTCATCGGGCCGGTATCGCGGATGAGGAACTTCATGGAGACGGTACGGATCAGCAGGTTCACCCAGTAGGGGATCGTGATCAGCAGCAGCCATACGGTGCGGTGGCGCGGCACGCGCGTCGCGATGAACCAGGCCGTGGGAAACCCGATGATCAGGCAAAAGAGCGTGGCCAGCCCGGCCTGCCAGAGCGAGCGCCAGAAGATGTTGATGTAGGTCCACTCAATCTGCGGCGGCTCATCCCCGAAGAGGCCCCGGTTGAAGAAGAACTGATCATAGGCCGCGAGCGAAAACTCCCAGATCACGCCGCCGCGGAATTCCTTGGTCAGGAAGGAATAGATCAGCATCATGCCGACCGGCAGCAGCAGGAAGAAGCCGATGACAAGCCAGCTGGGCAGGATCAAAAGGCCGGCACGCCCCTTGTAAATCCCGGCGCTTTCGGAGGCGTTTGCGATCCCGCCCGCCATCAGTCGGCGAGCAGGCGCGCCGCGCCGGCCTCCAGAGCGATCCCCACTTCCGATCCAATGGCGGGGATGGAAACCGCGTCCGAGTTCTGGACCCGCAGGGTGAGCACCTCATCGTCCTCCAACCGCACCATGACCTGCATATCCGTGCCCAGATAGACATGGTTTTCGACCTGGCCGCTCAGCAGCGCGTCCGTCGGGGCGGTGAGGGTCATGCGTTCGGGCCGTACAGAGAGATGTCCCGGACCCGGATCGACCACGGCAGCGGCGGGGCAGGTGATCTCCCGCCCGCCGGGCAAAATGCAGAACGCCTGATCGCCTGTGACCGAGGTGACCGTTACGTCCAGCAAATTTGTCTCGCCGATAAAGTCGGCGACGAAACGGTTGCGTGGCGCCTCGTAGACCTCTCGGGGCGTGCCGACCTGTTGGACTTCGCCCGCCGACATGACGGCGATGCGATCCGACATGGTCAGGGCTTCTTCCTGGTCATGGGTGACGAAGATGAAGGTGATGCCGGTTTCCTTTTGGATCTGCTTCAGTTCGACCCGGACGGCCTGCCGGAGTTTCAGATCCAGCGCCGAGAGCGGTTCATCGAGCAGCAGCAGCTTCGGTTTCGGCGCCAGGGCGCGGGCGAGGGCGACTCTCTGCTGTTGGCCACCGGAGAGTTGGTTGGGATAGCGCCCGGCGAAGGCGGAGAGCTGTACCAGCTCCAGGACTTCGGTGCAGCGCGTCAGAGCTTCGTCTTTGGGTTTACGCAGGCGCTGCAAACCGAAGAGCACATTCTGCGCGACCGTCATATGCGGAAAGAGGGCGTATTGCTGGAAGACCGTATTCACAGGCCGCTGATGCGGCGGCAGGCCGGCGATGTCCTCGCCGTAAAGGCGGATGGCGCCGTCGGAAATCTCTTCAAAGCCCGCGATACTGCGCAACAGTGTGGTTTTGCCGCAGCCCGAAGGGCCCAGCAGTGTGAAGAACTCGTTGTCACGAACATCCAGCGAAACTCCGGAGAGCGCCGTGAAGGATCCGTAGTTCTTCGTGACCTTTTCAATATCGACCGCAAGGGTCGCGTCTTGGGTTTTTTGCAGCAATGCCCCTGTTTATCTCTTTGCGAGATACCCCCTGATATTATAGATCACTCTACATCTTCTTATTTGGAGGGGTATATACCCCCAAAGAGGTATAGTGATGGAGAAGCTGCCGAATGCCGCCGAGACCAGTCTCGGCACTGCGATTGCGGCCCTCAACGGCGAGCTTTTCGAGTCAAAGCTCCACAGCTGGCTCAACCGCTGCCTTGAGATGGATAACACAACGATCCTGGTCTACTACCAGAACCGGCCGCCTTCGCCGCTCTATCTTCAGGCCAAGGATCCCAGTGTGCATTCGGAGATGGAAACGGTCTATATCGGCGGCGCTTACCTGTTGGATCCCTTCCATGAGCTTCACGTCAAGAGAGCGCCGAAAGGGCTCTACCGGCTCAGGGACATCGCCCCGGATCAGTTCCACCGCAATCCCTACTACAGCAGCTACTACAGCTGCACGACCCTGATCGACGAGCTGGCTTTCGTGGCCTATCCGGGAAAGGGCGTGTCCCTGCATATCTGTCTGGGCCGTGACGCTAGCTCGAACCGCAAGTTCTCGACGCGCGAAGTCGAGGTTGCCCAACGGATCGCGCCCATTGCTATCGGCCTCGCGGAGGTTCACTGGTCGGGCCTGAGTTCGACCGGCGATTTCCAGGACTCCGATGTCGCCCAGCGGCTGATAGATGCCGCGAGGGCCGAACACGGCGTGTCCTTGAGCGGGCGTCAGGCGGCGGTCGCGCTCCTGATACTGCGCGGCCATTCCTCCGCCTCCATCGGCCTGCGCCTGGGCATCAGCCCTCAGACCGTGAAGGTTTTCCGAAAACAGCTTTACCGGAAATGCGAGATCTCATCTCAGGCGGAGTTGTTTTCGCTGATGATGCCGTTGTTGAGAGGGTGAAGCGCCATGCTCTGAGCGCGCGCGCATACAACTCAGGCTGTGAAGACACGGAACGCGATTCAGGCCGCCGTCATTGGTGTCTTCTGCCTGACATGTCCAAAATCTGGCAGTAGTCTTATGGGGTTCAGTGTCGACCGGAGTCATGCCGGTCTAACCTCGTGCGGTTCAGTCTTCGTACTTTCTGCGGTACGGCAGCCCCATTTCATCGCAGATTTTGTTTTCGTGACTGGCAAGATTGTCCTGCTCGATCGAGAGTCTTGCTGTTTTGTCACCCGCCATGGCTGCGCGTGTTGTCTCATTATACCAAACAGTCTTTTCCACACCCTGTTTCGCGTGGCCAAGCTCATGGAACAGACTTACACCGAGCGGCAAGGAACCGCAGTCATCACTATAACCGCGCCATTTCGACGAAGGATTTAGAGGTGACGCCGGATTAACCAGAGCAATTCCGCCCGTGTAGATCTTAAGCGTGTCATGTGCCTCAAGGACGTGTCCCGGGATATGCATGGAGTCCGCTTGGTCGGTGAACAATACGCCGACGACTTTATCCGACTCCATAAGTGTTTTTTCAATCAGTGTCGCAGTGGAACTCGAGCCTAAAATCTCCCTGCATGTCATATATTGATCTATCGAGTCCCCACGAGGCTTGTAAGCACCAATGTGCATTGTTTCCGCCCCCTGTGCCGGTGCCTCCAAAGCAGCGTTCTGTATGAGCTTCAATGCCATGCTGACTCCTTCAGAATATCAATTTTTGAAAAGTAAATTCTGATATCGGGTGCTGTTCAGGGGTAAAGGTTTACCTAATTTTTCACGTTCGTAAGAGCAATCGTACGCTAGCTAGTAGTTTTATTCTAGTTCATTAAAATAGAGCCTGGTTGTATTTCTTGATTAACAGGAAACCGGTCAGGTTGCGGCGTCGTTTGAAACCCAATTTCGGCAAACAATAATGTCTTGTTATTGGGCGACTTCATTGCGACTGCCAGATTTCCCAAGCCGCAATAAAATCGGCGATTGACTGATAGCCTGCGCCGTTACTGTGCAGTCCGTCGCATGCTTCCAATCCGCAGGTGTACGTCGGCTCGGTCAACAAGGTCGGAAAGAGGTTGAGATAGGATATTTGCCGCGCGGCGCAGATCTCGGCATAATTTTTCGCTGCTTCCTCAATGTCCCGGTTTTTGAAATCGAACTTCATCCCTGAGACGGCGGAGTGAAACGGCATCTTGGCCTCGACGATCGGGAAGGGGCCGACGACAAGCAAAGTTGCCTGTGCTGCCAGTTCTTCCAAGAGCTGCGTGAAATCCGCCAGCGTGCGCCGCTGCGGTGTGCGGAAGGCACCTGTGCCGATGCGGGCGAGGTCGTTCATGCCCGTGCCCAAAACGATGAGATCTCGTTCGCTGTCCTGGATGCGAACCGCACATTCCGCCTTGGCGCGGGCACTGATTTCACGCAGGGTCTGGCCGCGGACACCGAGGTTATAGGGCACGAATGCACGTCCGGCCTCTCGCTCCAGCTTCGCCAGCCTTCCGGGCCACCCCAGCCCGGACTCATCGCCCAGCCCCTCAACGGTCGACGCGCCGACGAAACAGACTCTTTTCATTTCACAATCCTTCAGCGTTCGAGTGCACGCAGGGCTTTGCGGATGATCTTGCCTGTCGTGGTCATCGGCAGTTCCGCCACGAAGGCAACCTCGCGGGGGTACTCGTGAGCGGCCAGGCGCACTTTGACGAAGTCCTGAATCTCTTTAGCGAGATCCTCGCCGCCCTCAAAGTCCGGCTTCAGCACAACGAAGGCTTTGACCCGCTCCGTGCGCAGGGGGTCGGGCACACCGATGACCGCAGCCATGGCGATGGCCGGGTGCTTGATCAGGCAGTCCTCGATCTCGCCCGGTCCGATACGGTAACCGCCGCTGGTGATCACGTCATCGTCCCGGCCGACAAAGTGGAAGTAGCCGTCTTGGTCCAGCCTGCCCCGATCGCCAGTGATCAGCCAGTCGCCGGCGAATTTTTTCCCGGTGGCCTGAGGGTTGTTCCAATAGCGCAGAAACATGACCGGGTCAGGACTCCGGATGCCGATATTGCCTTCTTCCCCGGCGGGCAGAGGCGCGCCTGCATCGTCGACGATGGCAACCTCGTGACCGGGAACCGCGCGGCCCATGGCGCCGGGCTTAACCGGCATGAGGCTCGCGCAGTTGCCGACCACCAGATTGCATTCGGTCTGGCCGTAGAATTCGTTGATCGTGACGCCAAAGGCCTCGCGGCCCCAGGCCAGCAACTCTTCGCCCAGAGATTCGCCGCCGCTGCCGATCGAGCGCAGATTAAGATCCCAGCGCTCCCGGGGTTTTTCGACCCGGCGCATCATCTTGAGCGCGGTCGGCGGCATAAAGGCATTGCGGACCTTGAACTCCGCCATCAGGGCGAAGGCGGCTTCGGGCTCGAACTTGGCAAAGCGATGGGCGAGAACCGGCACACCGTGATGCCAGGCGGGCAAGAGCACATCGAGTAAGCCGCCAATCCAGGCCCAGTCGGCCGGGGTCCAGAAAAGATCGTACGCTTGCGGAAAGAACTCGTGGGGAAATTCGACGCCCGGGAGGTGCCCCAGCAGTACGCGATGGGCATGGAGCGCCCCCTTGGGCGGACCGGTCGTGCCGGAGGTGTAGATGATGAGTGCGGGATCCTCCGCGAGGGTTTCAACGGGTGTGAAGTCCGGACTGGCCGGTTCGAGCAGGCCGTGAAAATCCAAAAGCGCGGACACATCAGGCATATCGTCCAGGCTATCGATGCACAGGACGTGGCGCAGGTCCGGCAGCCGATCCCGAATCTCCACAAGCTTGGCTGCCCCCGCGCTGTCAGTGACAACCGCTCTGGCGCCCGAATCCGACAGGCGGTACTCCAGGGCCTCTTCGCCGAAGAGGCTGAAGAGCGGAATAGCGATCGCACCCATTTTGTAGGCGGCGATATGGGTGATTGCGGTTTCAGGGGCCTGGGGCAGAAGGATGCCGACCCGGTCCTCGCGTTCCAAACCGAGGGATTTGAAGGCGTTGGCCAGTTTGTTTGAAAGCGCCTTGAGATCACGAAAGCTGTAGCGCTCTGTACGCCCGTCATTGGTTTTATGGATCAGCGCGAGACGGTCCGAATCGGCCCACTTATCACAGACATCGACCCCGATATTAAAGCGCTGGGGAATCGACCAACTCAGGTTTTTACGGACTTCGTCGTAGGAGTCTCCCGGCGTCAGCATCGTTTTTTTATCCTCGTTCGTACACATTGTATCCTGCGGCAGTTTCCCGTCACTTGAATAGCTTAGGGGACGTCCCTGATGTTTCCCTGGAAAAGGCCGGTAACTCTTTGTTTCCTGTAATCGAACCCCGATTGAAGACCGCGCTGCCTGCGGTTAAAGTAAGCGCCGATTCAACTAGAGTCTGATCGTTTTTCACTAAACCGGCGAAAAATATCAATCAGCCTCTGAGACAAAGTGGTAGAGAGCGGCGCATGGTCTTGAGTGCTTCAATCAGGAAGAGCCGCACTCCAGGGAGCAACCAATAGGTTATGCCGCTAGATAGCGCTGTGAAACCACCATTCGTGCAGTCGACCTGCCCGCATGACTGCCCGAGCACCTGTGCTCTCGAGGTCGAGCGGCTGTCCGAGGCACGTATCGGCAAGGTTCGCGGTGCAAAGGACAACAGCTACACCGCCGGTGTAATCTGCGCCAAGGTCGCGCGCTATTCCGAACGGGTTCATCATCCCGACCGTCTGAGCAAACCCTTGCGCCGGGTCGGCGAGAAGGGAGCCGGGCGTGAAGCCTTCGAGGAAATCTCCTGGGATCAGGCGCTGGACGAGGTTGCCGAGAACCTGCTTCAGGCCGAGCAGCGGCTCGGCGCAGAGACGGTCTGGCCTTATTTTTATGCCGGGACCATGGGGCTGGTGCAGCGCGACGGCATCGAACGTTTGCGCCATGCCAAAGGTTATTCGAGGCAATACTCGACGATTTGCCATACCCTTGCTGATGCCGGCTGGCTGGCGGGTTATGGCGTGAAGCGCGGCCTTGATCCCAGAGAAATGGCGCAGTCCGACCTGATCGTGATCTGGGGCGGAAATCCGGTTTCAACCCAGGTCAATGTCATGACCCACGTGGCGAAAGCGCGTAAGACGCGCGGCGCCAAGCTGGTCGTCATCGACCCATACCGGACCGGCACGGCTGAACAGGCTGACCTTCATCTGGCCGTAAAGCCGGGAACCGACGGAGCCTTGGCGGCGGCAGCCATCAACGTCATGTTGGCCGAGGAGCTGGCGGATCGGGAGTACCTGAAGCGCCAGTCCGATTGGGATGACGAGCTTGAGGCGCATTTCGCCCAGCGCACGCCTGAGTGGGCGTCTGAAATCACCGGCCTTTCGGTCGAGGAGATCGTCTCTTTCGCGCGGCTCTTCGGCGCGCACAAAAAGTCCTTCATCCGCATTGGCTACGGATTCTCGCGCTCGCGCAACGGAGCGGCCAATCTGCATGCCGCGACCTGCCTCTCGATCGTCACCGGGGCGTGGCAGTACGAGGGTGGCGGCGCGCTCTACTCGAATGGCGCGATCTTTCCAATCGATGCGACCCTAATTGAGGGGCTCGACGTTCTGGACCCTGATGTGCGGATTTTTGATCAGTCGCGCCTGGGTCCGGTTCTCTGCAACGATCCGCGCGATTTAGGGGACGGCCCTCCTGTGACCGCACTCTTTATCCAAAACACAAATCCCATGGTGGTCTGTCCTGAAAGCCTGAAGGTTCGGCAGGGTTTTGAGCGCGACGATCTTTTTAGCTGTGTGCATGAGCAGTTCATGACCGAGACTGCGGCCATGGCCGATATCGTTCTGCCGGCCACGACTTTCCTGGAGCACGACGACATCTACAAGGGCGGCGGGCATACCCATCTGCAGATCGCTCGTCCCGTGATTGAGCATTTTGCTGAATGCCGCAGCAATCACCAGGTGATTTGCGCGCTGGCGGAACGCTTGGGTGCAGAGCATCCGGGCTTCGAAATGTCCGAGTGGGACCTGATTGACGCGACGCTGAAGGCCTCTGGTCTGCCCGATGCGCAAAGCGTCTATGACGATCGATGGCTGGATTGCGCCCTTGATTTCGAGACGGCGCATTTCAGCGATGGCTTCGGCAACAACGACAAACGCTTCCATTTCAAACCGGACTGGTCCTGCATCGGGGTGGATCACGCCGATATGCCGCGCATGCCCGGTTTTATGGACTCCATTGACGCTGCCAAGACCGACCGGCCGTTCCGGCTTGTCGCGGCACCGGCGCGGAGCTTCCTCAATACGACCTTTACGGAGACACCGGGCTCGTTGAAACGCGAGCAGCGGCCGACCATCCTGATTCACCCTGAGGCCTGCACGCGCCTCGGGATCGCGGATGGCGATAAAGTGCGGATGGGCAATGAACTGGCGAGCATAACGCTGCACGCAGAAACCTTCGATGGGCTGCAGCATGACGTGGTGGTGGTGGAGAGCATCTGGCCCAACTCGGCGTTCGAGGACGGCATTGGTATTAACGCATTGGTGTCGGCTGATCCGGGTCCCCCGCGGGGAGGGGCCGTGTTCCATGATACCGCTGTTTGGATAGAGGTCGTATGAAATATCGGCACGGCGGCCGACGGCCACATGTGGTTGTGATTGGCAATGAAAAAGGCGGATCCGGAAAATCCACCACGGCCATGCATCTCACGGTGTCTTTGCTGAAGCGTGATTTCCGGGTTGGAACGATTGATCTGGATGCACGGCAGGGCAGTTTTTCGCGCTATATCGAAAATCGGCTGTCTTACATCGAGGCCACCGGCGTGGAGCTTTCCTGTCCTGAGCACCGTCGGATTTACAGTTCGACCCGCGACATCCAGGAGGTTGCGGAGCAGGAAGAGAAGCAGAGCCTGCAAACGGCTTGGGCCGCCCTGGACAACAATGATTTTATCGTGATCGATACGCCTGGCAGCGACAGCAGCCTCTCGCGTCTGGGGCATATCATGGCCGATACCCTGGTCACACCGCTCAATGACAGTTTTCTCGATATGGATATGCTTGGCCGGGTGGAGCTTGATGGTGAGGATTATTATCTTTCGCCCAGCGTCTACAGCCAGATGGTTTGGGAGCAGCGCCAGAAGCGCGCCATGGACCGGCTGCCACCGATGGACTGGATCATCATGCGCAACCGCCTGTCCCATATTAATGCGCGGAACAAGAAAGATATCGGGCAGCTGCTGGAGCAGCTTTCGAAGCGCCTCAGATTCCGGATCGCCCCAGGTTTCGGCGAGCGGGTGGTGTTTCGCGAACTCTTTCCAAAGGGGCTGACGCTCTTGGATCTGGGCGACTCAAAGGGCGATGTGGCCATGAGCATGAGCCTGAGCCACGTAGCTGCGCGCCAGGAATTGCGCCAGCTTCTTGAGGTCCTCAATCTGCCAGGGCATGTGGATGAGCAGGCGGGTGATACCGAAGCCGCCGACAGTGCCGCCGCGCAGCCTGATCAGACAGCCCTTTCTGCAGGCGACGGTATGAGGGCCGCTGCCGGTGCACAATTGCGCGAGGAGGTTGAAGCCGCCAGCGAAGCTTGAAACACTGCTTTTGGGCCAAGCGGACCAAGGCGTGTGCCGGCGTGTGGTCACATTGGGTAGAGGAATTATTACCTCTGGATTCTGCGCAGGGTGAACCTACCTAAATAGTGTTAGGAACACCTGATTATGACAGCTGATAAGAAGACACCGAGCCGTTCCGGTGACCACCGGTCGCCAGACACCAGAAAAGGCTCATCGGAGGTTGCCCAACCCCAGGGCGGCCACTCATCAAGCTCGGATGTGGATGCCTTTCTGAGAAAAGTAGCGCAGGCGCCTGGAGCGGCGACCGGAGGCGCGAAGGGACGCCTGATCTTCGCCATGGACGCCACAGCGAGCCGCCAGCCAAGTTGGGACAAGGCCTGCCATATTCAGGGTGAGATGTTCCGGGAAACCAGCGCCCTTGGCGGCCTGGAAATCCAACTCGTGTTTTATCGCGGTTTTGGTGAATGCAAGGCGTCGAGCTGGATCGCAAATTCCAATGAATTGCTGCGCCGAATGACCTCTGTCTCCTGTTATGCCGGTCACACACAGATCGGCAAGGTCTTAAAACGCGCCATCGACGAAACCCGGAAAAAGAAGGTAGGTGCCCTGGTCTTCGTCGGGGATGCGGTTGAAGAGGATATTGATCATCTCGGGCACCTGGCGGGGGAACTGGGTGTTCTGGGCGTTCCCTGCTTCATGTTCCATGAGGGCTTTGATCCAATCGCGGCCAATGCGTTTCAGCAGATTGCCCGACTTTCCGGCGGAGCCTACTGTTCCTTCGATGCTTCCAGCGCCAAACAGCTGCGAGACTTGCTGGCTGCTGTGGCTGTCTATGCAGCCGGAGGACGCCGGGCGCTGGCCGACTATAGCCGCAAGGCAGGCGGATCCGTTCTTCAATTGACGCATCAAGTGAAGTGAACCTGACGTGATCGGTTATTTTTTCCTCGGTATATGCGTGCTGGCTGGAATGCTGCTTCTCGCGAAGTGGTACAGCATTGCCGATCCAAAGACTCTGGCGAAGACCGTGCCCCGGGTCGGCATTTTCCTGGTGGTGGCGGTGATTCTGCTGATCGTCTTTACGGGCCGGGCATCTTTGCTGATTGCCCTCGCGCCGATCGCCCTGATGTTTCTCACCCGTTTTCGGGCCGCTAAGAATCGTTTCAAAGCCGCCTTGGGGCCGCAGCCCGGGCAGACTTCTGAGGTTGTGACCCGTTATTTCCGCATGACCCTGGATCATGACAGCGGCGGATTGAGCGGTATTGTGCTGGAAGGAAGTTTCGCCGGGCAAACGCTGGATGATTTGACACCCTCGGAATTGCTGAGCCTGTGGCAGGAAATCGTTGTCGATGCCCAATCGGCCTCGGTTTTGGAGAGCTATCTGCAGCGGCGGCTCGGGCCGGATTGGCAGGAAGACTTCGGCATGGGGGCCGGTACTTCTGACGGCGAGGATCACAGCGGATGGGAGAGCAGCAGTAGCGGTGGGGCCCGAAGTTCCGCGGAAGCGCCGCCCGGAGGCGCTATGAGCCCGCAGCAGGCCTACGAGATTCTTGGCTTGGAGCCCGGAGCTTCGACGCAGGAAATCCGTGAGGCTCACCGCCGCCTGCTGCAGAAGATCCATCCGGACCACGGCGGCTCTAACTTCCTGGCCGCGCAGATTAACCGGGCCAAAGATCTCCTCCTTAAAAATTAACAATTTCGGCCTTGTTGGGGCTTATCACCCGGCAATAGTCTGTCACCGGCTGTTGTCACGTTATTAACGCTATGGCATTACAACGTTTCACAGTATTGCTACGGCTAATTTCGAGCCTCATTCTTCAATAATCCAAGGGTCTGTATTGCGATGAACGCTAGGGTGCGTAAGGCGATTTTCCCTGTCGGGGGGCTTGGGACGCGGTTTTTGCCGGCGACCAAAGCCATGCCGAAAGAAATGCTTCCGGTGGTCGATAAGCCATTGATTCAATATGCGGTCGAAGAAGCGCGCGAGGCGGGTATCGAAGAGTTTATCTTCGTCACCGGACGCGGCAAGGCCTCGATCGAGGATCATTTCGACCGCAGCCAGGAGCTTGAAGATACGCTCTCCGGGCGAGGCAAGACCGAGGAACTGCAACTGATCGCGGACCTGCTGGCGGCGCCGGGAAAGGTCTGTTACACGCGTCAACAGGAGCCTCTGGGCCTGGGACACGCGGTCTGGTGCGCGCGAAATCTGGTTGGGAACGAACCCTTCGCGGTTTTGCTGGCCGACGATCTGGTGCAGGCAGATACCCCATGCCTGAAGCAGATGGTCGAGGCTCATGCGCCGATCGGCGGCAACCTGGTGGCCGTCATGGACGTCCCCAAAGAACACACGAAGCGCTATGGTATCCTGGATGTGGTCGAGGACAATGGCTCGCTGGCGAAAGCTAAGGGGTTGGTGGAAAAGCCGGATCCCGAAGTTGCGCCCTCGACGCTCTCCATCATTGGCCGTTATATTCTGCAGCCGGAGGTTTTCGACGAATTGGAGCGGCAGGAGCGGGGCGCCGGCAACGAGATCCAGCTCACCGATGCTATGGCACGGACAATCGACCGGATACCGTTCCATGGTTTGCGCTTTAGCGGCACGCGCTTTGATTGCGGTAGCAAGGCAGGCTTCCTGGAAGCGAACATCGCATTTGCGCTGGCCCGCGAAGACCTGGGGAATGACATGGCGGACATTCTCCGGCGTTACGCGCCAGGGGCCTGAGCACCGCGCCGGCCTGATAGATTCAACTGACCGTTCTTAGCGGAGAGATTTCTTTATGCGTATTGCAATGATCGGTACCGGCTACGTTGGCCTGGTCTCCGGAGCCTGTTTTTCTGAATTCGGCACAGATGTGGTTTGTGTCGACAAGGACTCCAGCAAGATTGAACGGCTGCTTGCCGGCGAAATCCCGATTTTCGAGCCCGGCCTGGATAAGTTGGTGGCAAACAATGTTGCCGCAGGCCGGCTGTCTTTTACCACCGACCTTGCGGCAGCGGTCAAAGGTGCTGACGCCGTCTTTATCGCAGTGGGTACCCCGTCGCGTGCCGGCGATGGGCAGGCGGATCTGACCTTCGTGCGCCAGGCGGCCAAGGAAGTGGCCGAGGTCATGGATGGCTACACAGTGGTCGTCACCAAGTCCACAGTGCCGGTCGGCACGGGCCGAGAGGTCGCGGAGATCATTCGCGCGACCCGGCCGGATGCCGACTTCGATGTTGCCTCGAACCCTGAATTTTTGCGCGAGGGCGCTGCAATCAACGACTTCATGCGGCCCGACCGCGTGGTGATCGGCACTCTGGAGCCTCGCGCGCAGGAGGTTCTTCGCGAACTTTACCGGCCGCTCTATCTGATTGAGACGCCGATCATCTTTACCCAGCTCGAAACCTCTGAGCTCATCAAATACTCCGCCAACGCCTTTCTGGCGGTCAAGATCACCTTTATCAACGAGATCGCCGATCTCTGCGAAAAGGTGGGCGCAGACGTGCACGACGTCGCGAAGGGAATCGGCCTCGACGGCCGGATCGGGCGTAAGTTTCTGCACCCCGGTCCGGGTTACGGCGGCTCTTGCTTCCCCAAGGATACGACGGCCCTCGCGCACACGGCCCGGGAGAAGGGCTCTCCCGTCCGTATCGTGGAGACGGTCGTGGACATCAATGACAAGCGCAAGAAAGGCATGGCCGATAAGGTTATCGCCCACTGTGGCGGATCGCTTGAGGGTAAGAAGGTTGCCGTTTTGGGCCTGACCTTCAAACCGAACACCGATGACATGCGCGACGCGCCCAGTATCGATATCGTTCCGGCCCTGCGCGCTGCGGGTGCCGAAGTGAGCGTTTACGATCCGGAAGGTATTGAGGAGGCGAAAAAGGTCATCTCCGACGTGACTTGGTGTGAAAATGCCTACGATACCATGCCGGATGCGGATGTTCTGGTCATCATCACCGAGTGGAATGAATTCCGGGGGCTCGATCTTGGCCGGGTCAAGTCCTTGATGAAGGCGCCGTCGATGGTTGATCTGCGCAACATCTACAATCCCACTGAAATGGCCAATGCCGGATTCGATTACGAGTCAGTTGGGCGCCCTGGCGGCCTTGCGGAAGCTGGAGAGTAGGCGATGACGGGCTACAACTTCGATCGTACGATCTTGCGCGAATATGACATCCGCGGCGTGGTGGGCGAGACCTTATCAGCTGAAGACGCGCGGGCCATCGGACGCGCGTTTGGGACGATCGTGGCGCGTAAGGGAGGCACGCGGGTCTGTGTTGGCTACGACGGGCGTCTTTCATCGCCGGAGCTGGAAGCGGCTCTGGTTGAAGGACTCTGCGCGAGCGGTATGACAGCCGTGCGTGTCGGCCGTGGACCCACGCCCATGCTGTATTTTGCGACCTACGAGCTGGACGCCGACGGCGGCATTATGATCACGGGATCGCACAACCCGTCGAATTACAACGGCTTCAAGATCATGCTTGGCAAAAAGTCGTTCTTCGGCGAGGAAATTCAGGCCATGAGCCGCCTGGCCGCTGCCGGTGATTACGAGAGCGGCGCCGGGCAAGCCGAAGATCACCCGATCTTCGATGCCTATGTAAAGCGTCTTTTGAAAGACCTCGACATGGGCGGCAAAGCCCTGTCAATCGCCTGGGATGCCGGTAACGGCGCCGCCGGCGAAGTCATGTCGGAGCTCTGTAAGAAGATCCCCGGCCAGCACAGATTGCTGAACGAAGTGATCGACGGTACCTTCCCGGCTCACCATCCGGATCCGACGGTGCCCGAGAACCTGGTGCAGCTTCAGGAGGCCGTTGCCGAGGGGAACTGCGATCTTGGCATCGCGTTTGATGGCGACGGCGACCGGATTGGCCTGATCGACGGGCAGGGCAGAATTCTCTGGGGTGACCAGATCATGCTGCTTCTGGCGCGTGACGTCCTGAGAGAGCGGCCTGGCAGCACGATCATTGCCGACGTCAAGGCCAGTCAGGTCCTGTTCGACGAGATCGCTCGCGCGGGCGGAAAGCCGGTCATGTGGAAAACCGGCCATTCTCTGATCAAGACCAAGATGATCGAGACCGACGCGCCTTTTGCTGGTGAGATGTCTGCGCATCTCTTCTTCGCGGATCGTTTCTATGGCTTTGACGATGCGCTCTATGCGGCTGTCCGCCTGCTTAACATTGTCAGCCGGTCGTCAGAGACTCTAGCGGAGTATCGGGATTCCCTGCCGCAGGTGGTCAATACGCCGGAAATCCGCTTCCCCTGTTCGGAAGACCGGAAAGTGCCAGTGATCTCAGAGGTCAAAAGCCGCCTCGCGGCCAATGGCGCCGACGTGAACGATATCGATGGTGTGCGCGTCCGGACCGAGGACGGCTGGTGGCTTCTGCGGGCGTCGAATACGCAGGATGTCCTGGTGGCCCGGTGTGAAGCCAATGATGAATCCGGACTGGCGCGTCTTAAATTGGCTGTTGCCGCGCAAATCTCGGCAAGTGGACTGGAAGTCCCTGACTTTTAGTCTGCGGGAGGCGTCATGAAGATACGCCTGTTTTAGTTGAGCGACACTTGTTCTGACTGCGTAAAGTTGTTTTTTAACGCTTGTTTATACGTCTAGCAGTAGACTTGCGCCCTTCAAAGTCTGTGTCTGGAGGTTGGTTTGTCTTTCCACGGTACATGTGAAAAACGACCCCTCCGGAAGATTTAAGGCCTGGGTGGGATGTCATGGCGCGCAGCAAAGACAATTCAGTGAGTTTGGTCGACCGTTTCGCACAAGATGCCGGAAATCTGAGCATCGAAATTGTCGACGTCGCCAGCAATGTGGAAGACGTGACTGCCAAGGTCGCCCGGCAGGTCGAGGCTTTCAATGCGCTTCTGCAGTCGGCGGGCGCGGTCAATGAAAGCAACCGGCGCATCGCGGAGACCGCGGAAAATGCAAAGAAGCTGAGCGCTGGTGCCGTCACCGAGACGGAGAGTTCGCGCAACCGCGTCGAGACATCTCTTTCTGAGATTCGTGAGCTTGTTGACGCCGTCACGCGGATCGAAAGCCGATTGAGCGGTCTGCAGGAAGCCGTCACACCGATTGCAACGATCGCTGCGGGTATCGAGGCGATTGCCAAACAAACCAACCTTCTGGCCTTAAACGCGACAATCGAAGCGGCCCGTGCCGGAGATGCCGGCAAGGGCTTTGCTGTTGTCGCCGGCGAGGTCAAGCTTCTGGCTCAGCAGACCAGCAATGCGACGGCGGAGATCCATGCCTCCGTTGGCGAGCTCACCCGTCAAGCGGCGACCCTGGTGGAGGAGGGCGCAGCCGCGACGAAGCGGGCGGAATCGGTGCGGGAGGGAACCGAGTCCATTGGCGAAGTGATGTCTTCGGTGGGCGACGCCATGAACCGCATGGGGGAAGGCACGGCCGATATCGCCTCGGGCGCGGCAGAGATCGAATCCCTCTGCGGCGGCTTCGTCAACACGCTTGGGGACATGGCGGTCGGTGTCGAGGAATCGGGAGCGACCCTCACTGAAGCGCGGGACCGGATCAATCGTTTGATCGATGTAACCGAGGGATTGATCAGCATCTCGGCCAACGCCGAAGAGAATACCCTCGACCGGCCTTTTGTCGAGAAGGTTCAGGAAACCGCAGGCACCATCAGCCGTCTCTTCGAAGAGGCCGTCGATGCGGGAGAGATCAGTCTTGGCGATTTCATGGACCGGAGTTATCGGCCGATTGCCAATACCGACCCTGAACAGTTGATGGCCAAGTTCACCGATCTTACGGACCGCTTGCTGCCCGGGGTCCAGGAACCGCTGTTGGACTTCGATGAACGGGTCGTGTTCTGCGCAGCCATCGACGACAACGGTTATTTGCCAACTCATAATAAGAAGTTTGCGCAGCCCCAGAGCGATGATCCGGTTTGGAATGCTGCGCACTGCCGCAGCCGGCGGATTTTCGATGATCGCGTGGGATTGCGGGCCGGCCGGAATACCGAGCCCTTTTTGCTTCAGACCTACCGCCGCGACATGGGGGGCGGGACCTTCGTACTCATGAATGATGTCTCAGCCCCGATCACCGTGAAGGGCAGGCATTGGGGTGCGGTGCGCTTGGCCTACAAGGTGTGATGGCGTCCGACCTGGATGTCTGATTGAGGTTTGCGAACGGGCCCAGAGAACTTGAAATCCGCAACATCTGCACCCCGAAGCATACCCAAAATGCACTGTGCGGTGCAGGCGTTTGCCGTACTGCTGTGGCCTTTCTGAGCGGCTGAGCTCGAAGAAACTCGTTTTTAGCTGCTTCCGGGCGGCACAACCACGCAGTTGAAGGACATGTAGGTCAACTGCCGGCAGGCTTCACGTGCACCGGCTTCGTTCAATTCACCAAGCCGCGCCCGAAAGAGCGTGCCCTGAAGGCCGTCCACCGACAATACGGAAATCGGCTTAGCGCTGAGGATTTGCGGCACGCTATGCGCAGCGAGGGCGGCAGCCTGTTTCGCAGGTGCGGGCTTGCTGAATGCGCCGACTTGAACACCCCAGTTTCCGGGGCTGAAGGATGGGATCGTGCCCGCCTGTTTCCTGGCATTGTTGGCATTCAAAGCAAGTGGAGCCGCAGCAGTGACGACAGGTAAACCGCTGGCCGGGTCCGTTGCTCTTGGAAGTGGCGTACCTGAGGCAGCAAGGGCAAGCTGTGTTGCGGTCGGCTTGCGCCGGGGCACAGGCGGCGTGCTTGCAATGCGCAACTCGGCGAGCTTGGTGAAGCTGCGGTCAAGAAGCTTCTTGATGTGCTTGTCGCGCGAACGCGATGTCCGGCCGCCGAAGACCACGGCGATCAGCCTGCGGTTGTTGCGTTTCACCGAAGCAACAAGATTGAACCCGGAAGCGCGGATGTAGCCGGTCTTGATGCCGTCCGTGCCTTCGTAGTTCTTGAGCAGCTTGTTGTGGTTCCGATAGGTCCGGCCCGCATAGGTGAAGGACTTGGTCGAGAAATACTTGTAATAGCCCGGGAAGTCGTTCAGGAGCGCCTGCGCCAGCTTCGACATGTCCCGTGCCGTGCTCAACTGCCCGCGGTTCGGCAGTCCGGATGCATTGCGGAACTGGGTGCGCTTCATCCCCAGGGCATGAGCCCGCTCGGTCATCATGCGGGCGAAGGTGGTTTCCTTGCCGCCCAAAGCTTCCGCCATGACGACGGCAGCGTCATTCGCGGATTTGGTCACCAGCGCCAGGATCACATCCTTGGCCTTGATCGTGCGCCCGGCCTTGAGACCGAGTTTCGACGGGGGCATGCCTGCAGCGCGCCGGGAAACCTTGAGTTTCTGATCAAGGGTAAGAGTGCCCTTCTCCAGCGCTTCGAACGCCATGTAGAGGGTCATCATCTTCGTGAGGGACGCGGGATAGTTGCGCGTGTCCTGATTTGCGCCGTGCAACACCTGGCCTGTTTCGGCGTCAATCACGATCGAGGCATAGCGTGCCTCAGCGATAACAGGCGCGGTAAGCAATGCTACCGCGATAACCATAAAACCGAATAGTCGCCGCACGTCCATCCCCAAGAGTCTGAAATTACTGACTGTTCTGCAAAAGCGCAAAGGTTAATCCCTAAGTTTAAACCATATGCCCATGATTCTAATTAAACTTTAGGGATTTGACGAGTCTCTGTCTAGAAGGATAATGCCAGCCTTCTTGAAATGTGGTTAAAATTAACCTCATATTTTCAAGGATCAAACACTGGAGGCACCTTGGTTATGGGACGCAACACTACGCCGCACCGCGGGGTTGTTTCCAGCTCTTTAGGCATTGCAGCCGTGCTGCTTCTGGGGGCTCTGTCAGCTTGTACCTACCGTGGGCAGATCGACCGGCCTTTTACGCAGAAAGTAACCTGGTTCAGCTATTTGAACGGCGATGATATCCGCGCACGCTGCCAACCAGGCAGCGGCTTCGAATACCGGCTGATCTACAACGGCCGCTACGATGAGCAAATCCGCAGCTATGAAATGGTCGATGACGGGACTGGCGGGGCACGCCTGACCTCACGGGTGCAGGAGGGGATCGGCATTGACGTCACGAGGCTCTCGGTGACCAATCCTTTGAAGAAGAACGCCTGGACCAAGGCAGAGCGCGTTCTTACGACCGACGAACGCATTCAATTCGAGAATGCTCTGGAGGCCAGCGGTGCGGGCCGTGCGACTTCCGAGGGGCTTCGCCTCTTCTCCGGTGAGTTTTACTGGCTTGCGAACATCTGTCACGACGGCGTTTTTGTCTTCAACGCCTGGCGCTACCCGTCGGACCGTTATGGCGAGTTGAAGTTTCCTGAACTTCTGCTGGCCATGGATGAAACCGGTGTCGCGTTCAATCCACCGCGTTACATCCCCGCGGCCGAGCGGATCCAGGCGAACGACTCGCATCCGGATCGACGGGAATACAACACCACGTTCAACGTTGAGGTTGGCGAGAACGGTCTGAAGGGCGCCGCAGGCAGGATCTGAGTCACGCGCGGCTTTGAGCGCGGCGATCAGTCGTCCGAGACCAGTTTGAGCCGTTTGGGGTCGTGTTCCGGCACAAGCCGCTCGGCCCAGGGACCATCGGGCATTTCATTGGCAAGCTGCTTGAGATGCTCGTTCCACCAGACGCGTTGATCGCGAAGGTCGTCATAGTCGTAATGCGCCTGGCGCCAGCCGGAATCTTTGCTGGAGAGCGTCAGGACGTCGATCGGAAAGCCGACGTCCGCGGCCGAGAGCCGGGTCGAATCAAACGAAAGGTAGGCGAGCTTGAGGGCCGTCAGCATGGAGGTCTCGTAGGTGAGCCCCCTATCGAGTATTGGTTTGCCGTAGGCTGTGGAGCCGATCGATAAGTAGGGGGTCCGCTGCCCGATCTCGATCCAATTACCCTCGGGATAGACCAGATAGGCGGTTGGTGTGGCGTCGTCGCTCAGCTGACCGGCGACGATGGCATGGAGGTTGAAGCTGAGTTCAGATTCGGAAATCGCGCTACGATCTTCCTCGGCGACCTGCCGAAGGGATCTGGAGTAGATGGCGACCGCATCGAGCATGCTGCGGAGTTTTGGAGCGTCGGGGGATTTTAGGTCCCGGTCCAGATAAGACAGGGTCTTGTCGCGCAGTGACCGGAGACCTGACGTCATGACGCTGAAGGCTTGTTTGCCCGGCAGTGCTGCTCCGGGGGCGGTCGCCGCGGTGTTTTGCGTTGGGCCGTGAAGAGACACTTTGCTGGCATTGGTGACCTGATTGCCACTGGTAATGCGGCCGTCGGCGAGGAGTAACAGGCCTTCTTCTACCTTAATGGCCAGGCAATAGGTCATATCTTCGTCCGTCAGATCCCAGGGTTTTTAGTCCGAACCGCGCGAATCCAAACCTGCTCAGAGGCGGATACGCAGACACAAGCTTTGGACTGAACCACTGCGTCAGTCGAGTCCAAAAAATGATTTACGCGTTTTTTATGTGCAGTTTTTTGCTGCAACCGCGAGATCTTTCACAATTATGGTTAAAAAACTGTAACCAAAAACGACGTACGATCCTTTTTGTTGCATGGAAAAACGATCGTATTTCATGAAAATGCTGCACTGCAAAATATTTCTTGACACGAGAGAAGCGTTAACTATCTTACACCTGTGTTGCACTGCAACATTCCGAAATTTGGAGAATTGAACCGGACGTTTTTTGCGTGCGGTTGTAGTGAGCTACATGGCGGCACGCGCCATGCATTTATCACCTGGATCTTAGGAGTTTAAAGATGGCTGTTAAGAAGACGACCGCTTCCACCACCGCGAAAGAAGCGACCAAATCCGCAGAAGCTGCAGTCTCTGCAGGTAAAGAAGTTGTAGAATCCGTCGTGAAGGCCGGCTCGGAAGCCGCTGCCAAGGGTTACGAGCAAGCGGTTGCCATGACCAAGGAGCAGGTCGAGCGCACGTCCAGCGCCGTATTTCAGGGTTACGACGAGATCGCCACTCTGGGCAAAGACAACATCGACGCTTGCGTCGAGAGCAGCAACATTGTTGCCAAGGGTTTCGAAGACCTCAGCAAGGCTTGGATGAGCTTCGCACAAAGCTCCATGGACGCGCAGGTTGCGATCTCCAAGGAGCTGCTGGGCGTGAAGACTTTCCGTGAGGCTGTCGATATGCAGACCTCTTACACCAAGAGCAGCTTCGACACGGCAATGGCAGAAAGCGCGAAATTGACCGAACTTTCGGTCAAGGTTGCCAATGCGGCCATGACCCCGATCCAGGATCGCGTCAATGTCATGACCGACAAGCTGTTGAAGCCTGTCGCTGCATAAGCGACAGACGTTCGAGCCAAATAAACCCGGCGGTCCAACCGCCGGGTTTTTTGTTGGCCGGTTCAAGGCCGGGGGTCAGCTCTTGAACTCCTCCCGGCGATAGCCCTGGAAGTAGAGCAGGGCGGACAGATCTCCATGGTCGATCTGAAAGGCTGCGGCCTCGCGCACAACCGCTTTCCCGTGATAAGCCGCACCGAGACCCGCAACGGTCAGCATGGCGAGATCGTTCGCGCCGTCACCAACCGCGCACACCGCTTGACTGTCGATGCCCTGCTGGCGAGCCAGGTCTTCCAGCGCTTCCTGTTTTGCCTCGCGCCCCAGGATCGGTTCCGTCACCCGCCCGGTCAAACGTCCGTCCTCGATGACCAGCTCATTGGCGCGGTCTTCATGGAAGCCGCAAAGATCACGGATCTGAGACGTAAAGAAGGTAAAGCCACCAGATACCAGGGCGGTGTGGGCGCTGTGCGCGCGCATGGTTTGCACCAGCTCCCGCGCGCCCGGGTTCAGAGTCATCAGCTTGCTGAGGCCATGCAGGTGCGCTTCGGGCACATCCTTTAATAGCGCCACTCTGCTGCGCAGGGAGTCTTCAAACGCCAGCTCTCCCGCCATCGCCCGTTTGGTAATCTCGGCGATCTTGGGACCGATCCCCAGAACCTCGGCGAGCTCGTCGATCATTTCCTGTGCGATGATGGTGGATTCCATGTCGGCGACCAGGAGCGCTTTGCGGCGCCCTTCGGCTTTCTGTAGCGCGTGATCAATCGCGAGACCTGAGAGATGTGGCCCCACAGTTTGCCTTGCCGCCTCGATTTCCAGGTTGTCGAAGGCCAGATCGCAGGCGTGCCCCTTTGCCAGCCAATCGGGGGCAGCGACAGCTGCTCCGGCTGCTGTGAGGGCCTGTTGCAGCGTTTCAACCGTTGAGGTTTCGAAAGGTGCCGTATCGGACCCGGCGACCAGGGTGAGTACATTGAACATGAGGCCGGTATAGCGTCCGGGTCCTCGGGAGTTCAAGCCATAAGCTCGTTAACGCTGCAGGTGTCGCGATTGCGCTGCAGGGGCAGACTTGATACCTCAATGCGGTCTACAGGAAGAAGTCCGAAGCTTAATGTCCGTTCAGCCCGACCAGAGTGAGAACCTCGAATGCCTGCGCAACGCCTTGGCGAAGCGGCCGGTTGTATTGGTTGGCGGTCCTACTGCCAGCGGCAAGTCCGGTCTTGCGGCGGATGTCGCGGCGGCCTTCAACGGCGTTGTCATCAATGCGGACTCAATGCAGGTCTACCGGGAACTCGACATCGTTACTGCACGGCCCGGTACAGACGAGTTGAGCAAAGCGCCGCACCGGCTCTATGGCGTTTTATCTGGCGCGGAGCGCTGCTCGGCGGCGCGCTGGCGTGAGCTGGCTCTGGCCGAAATCGAGGCGGCCTTCGAAGCGGGACGACTTCCGGTCGTCGTTGGCGGGACCGGTCTTTATCTGCGAACGCTCGAGGAGGGCCTGGCGCCGGTGCCAGAGATATCCGAGGACATCCGCCGGCAGACCTGGCGACATTTCGAACAGGTCGGGGCAGACGCCTTCCATCGCGAACTGGCGGAGCGCGATCCGGAGATGGCAGGGCGTTTGAATGTCGGAGATACGCAAAGGCTGCTTCGGGCCTGGGAGGTCTTCGCGGCGACCGGAACGTCGCTTGCCGCGTGGCAGGCCCGTCAAGCTGAGAGTGCCGCGCAATTGGATCCTGGATTGTCTTTGCTGAAACTTGCCGTCGTTCCGCCACGCGAGGTGATCTACGAGCGTTGCGACGCGCGCTTCGAAGCCATGGCCGCCGAGGGGGCGATCGAGGAGGTCGAGGCTCTCCTAAAGCTCGGCCTCGATCCCGCCCTTCCGGTCATGAAAGCCATCGGCGTGCGGGAGTTCGGGGCCTATCTGGCGGAGGAACTCAGCCTGGAAGCCGCAATTTCCAAGGCTCAGCAAGAGACGCGGCGCTATGCGAAACGGCAAATGACATGGCTGAGGAATCAGTATGCTTCTAAAAACGTCATCGAAACGCAATATTCGGAAAGTTTAGGTCCGAAAATATTTAATATTATTCGTCAGTATCTGTTGACCCTGCCTTAACGACCGGCTAGGGTGCGCGCCTCTTCGCCAAAAGCTTGGCGTCGATGGCTTTTGCTTGGCCAAATGCCCGGATTTGCTGCCTGATTTTGCTACGATCCGGTCTCAGTGCATCCGTCAGGCAAAGCAAGAGATAAACATGCCGATTTAAAGGATTTGAGAAATGGCATCGGAGCAGATGAACGGCGCGGAAATGGTAATTAAGTCTCTGGTGGACCAGGGAGTCGAGGTCATTTTCGGATATCCTGGCGGCGCTGTCCTACCGATTTACGATGCGCTTTTTCAGCAGAACAACATCGAGCATATCCTTGTCCGTCAGGAAGGCGGCGCCGTGCATGCGGCTGAGGGTTATGCGCGCTCCACAGGAAAGATCGGAGTGGTGCTGGTAACGTCCGGACCGGGCGCGACCAACGCGGTGACCGGCTTGACCGATGCCCTGATGGATTCCATCCCGATTGTCTGCCTGACCGGCCAGGTGCCCACTCATTTGATCGGTAACGACGCTTTCCAGGAGGCCGACACCACCGGGATCACGCGCCCCTGCACCAAGCACAATTATCTGGTGAAAGACATCCAGGATCTGCCACGTATCATGCACGAGGCCTTTTACGTTGCGCAGACCGGCCGCCCGGGCCCGGTCGTGATCGATCTCCCGAAAGATATCCTGCAGGGCAAAAGCGACTGCTACATTCCGCCCGAGGACGTGAAGCATCGCAGCTACAAGCCGCAGGTCGACGCGGAACCCAGCAAGATTGAGCAGGCGGTTAAGCTGATCGCTGCCGCCAAGCGTCCGGTTTTCTATACGGGCGGCGGTGTGATCAACGCCGGTGACCGCGGTTCGGAACTGCTGACCCGCTTTGTGCGCAAGCTGGGTGTGCCCTGCACAAACACGCTCATGGGTTTGGGCAGCTATCCGGCGAGCGATCCGCAGTTTATCGGCATGCTGGGGATGCACGGGACCTACGAGGCCAATCTGGCCATGTATAACTGTGATCTCATGATCAATATCGGCGCGCGCTTCGACGATCGGGTGACCGGACGTCTCGACGAGTTCTCGCCGAATTCGACGAAGATCCATGTCGATATCGATCCCAGCTCGATCAACAAGAATGTGATGGTCGACCTGCCGATTATCGGCGATGCTGCGCGGGTCCTTGAGGCCATGATGACGGCCTGGGACGAGGGTGATTATCAACTCGATCAAAAGGCTTTGAAATCCTGGTGGGCTCAGATCGAAGAGTGGCGGGCGAAGGACTGTCTCGCGTACACGCAGAAGGGCAAGTTGATCAAACCGCAGTACGCGATCCAGCGGCTGTACGAGCTGACCAAAGACCGTGATACCTACATCACCACCGAGGTGGGCCAGCATCAGATGTGGGCGGCGCAATACTTCAAGTTCGAAGAGCCGAAACGCTGGATGACCTCCGGCGGTTTGGGCACCATGGGTTACGGCCTGCCTGCCGCGATGGGCGTGCAGCGTGCGCATCGGGACTCTCTGGTCATCGATGTGGCCGGTGAGGCTTCGATCCTGATGAACATTCAGGAACTCTCCTGCATCGCGCAGTATAATCTGCCGGTGAAGGTCTTCATCGTGAACAATCAGTGGATGGGCATGGTGCGCCAGTGGCAGGAGCTTCTGCACGGCGCGCGCTATTCGGAGAGCTATTCAGCCTCGCTGCCTGACTTCGTCAAACTGGCGGAATCCTTCGGTATGGTGGGGATCCGCTGCGAGGATGCCGCGGATCTGGATGACAAGATCATGGAGATGATCGACACCCCGCGGCCGGTGGTTTTCGACTGTGCGGTGACCCAGGACGAGAATGTCTTCCCGATGATCCCCTCCGGTGCAGCTCATTACGAGATGTTGCTCGGTCCGGATGACAAGGCGCAAAGGCCGATTTCCGAGGAGGGCATGGTTCTCGTGTGATCGCGGCTGTTGTTCTCGGCTCGATCCTGTTCCGGCGTTTGCAAACCTGAATAGGGTCCTGCACCCGGTTCGCGGAATTGAGCAGAGAGACCACTAGCCTTCATCAAAGCGGGATGCCGACGGCGTCACTAACTTCACAAGCTTTTCAAAATCAGCTTTTTTTGTAATGAACGGAATGCGGCCAATGTCGCCGAGAGAAACCAATATCGAGAAGCGCACCATTGCGGTGCTGGTAGACAACGAACCGGGCGTTTTGGCCCGTGTCATCGGCCTCTTCTCCGGCCGGGGTTACAATATTGAGAGCCTCACTGTCAGTGAGGTCGATCAGCTCAAAAACTTTTCCCGCATCACCGTCGTCACCTCCGGAACGCCGCAGATCCTGGAACAGATCAAGGCTCAGCTTGATCGCCTTGTCCCTGTGCACCGGATCAGCGACCTGACCAACGAAGGTCCCGCGGTCGACCGCGAACTTGCCCTTGTCAAGGTAGCCGGGACCGGCGAAAAGCGGGTTGAGTCTCTGCGTATTGCCGATATCTTCCGGGCGAGCGTCGTTGATTCCAGCCACGATCACTTTGTGTTTGAGATGACCGGCAAGAGCGACAAGTTGGATGTGTTCATTGACCTGATGCAGCCACTCGGCCTGGTCGATGTCAGCCGCACGGGTGTCGTCGCGATCTCGCGCGGACCGAAAGGTCTTTGACATAGATACCGCAACGCGATAGGCCAGCCGCCGGCCGTGATGCAGATAACAAATTACCGAGTTTCCGTCGCGGAGGGTCCGGGGCATTCCCGAGCACGCGAAGGGTTTCATCCAAGTTGACAGAGAGACAGTAAGAAACGGAAGGAAAACGCCATGCGCGTCTATTATGACCGTGATGCCGACGTAAATTTGATCAAGGGTAAGAAGGTTGTCATCGTTGGCTACGGCAGCCAGGGCCATGCCCACGCGAACAATCTTAAAGACAGTGGCGTTGCCGAGGTCCGCGTCGCGTTGCGTGCCGGTTCGGCGACGGCCAAAAAGGCTGAAGCCGCAGGCCTCGAGGTCATGACACCGGCTGACGCTGCTGCCTGGGCCGATGTCGTCATGATGCTGACGCCGGACGAGCTGCAGGCCGCCATCTACCAGAACGATCTGGCCCCGAACATGCGCGAGGGCACGGCACTGGCGTTCGCACATGGCCTGAACATCCACTTTAGCCTGATTGAAGCCCGCGCTGATATTGACGTCTTCATGATCGCGCCGAAAGGCCCGGGCCACACCGTGCGTTCCGAGTACCTGCGCGGCGGCGGCGTTCCCTGCCTGATCGCTGTTGAGCAGAACGCCTCGGGCAACGCCCAGGAGATTGCGCTTTCCTATGCTTCCGCAATTGGCGGCGGCCGGGCTGGCGTCATCGAAACCACCTTCCAGGAAGAGTGCGAAACCGATCTTTTCGGTGAGCAGGTCGTGCTCTGCGGCGGTCTGACCGAATTGATCAAGGCCGGCTACGAGACCCTGACCGAAGCTGGCTACGCGCCTGAAATGGCGTACTTCGAGTGCCTGCACGAAGTGAAGCTGATCGTCGATCTGATGTACGAGGGCGGCATGGCGAACATGCGCTACTCGATCTCCAACACGGCCGAATATGGCGACTACGTAACCGGGCCACGGATCATCACTGCCGAAACCAAGGCTGAAATGAAGCGCGTACTGGGCGACATTCAGTCCGGCCGCTTTACGCGCAACTGGGTGCAGGAGTGTCAGGCCGGACAGCCGAGCTTCAAGGCGACCCGCCGCCGTAACGCCGAGCATTCGATTGAGGAAGTCGGCTCCCGTCTGCGGGCCATGATGCCGTGGATCGCGGAGAATAAACTCGTCGACAAAGAAAAGAACTAAGGTTCTTCCATGGAAGCGGGAGGCGATTTCTGGTCTTAAGGACTGCACGAATCGCCCTCAAACGCACAAGGCCGGCTGACCATCAGCCGGCCTTTTTTTATCTCCCGAAGCTCTCTTGTGAGCGAGGCGCGCGAAGCGATTGTTTTTACTCGCTCATACGGAGGCTTTGCCCGCACCGTGGCGAGCGTAGTCCGGCTTTGGATAAAGTGTGATTTTCTGTTTGCCTAGTTAGATCTTGTTAACCATTTTCTGTAAGGTTAATAGAGTAGGTAATACACTGGTTTTCCCGGATTCCCGGGGAGAGATTCTCTTTGTGTCGGACTCATTCGAAAGAATGCGACGTGGTGGCAAGGTTGTGGTGAAGACTATGTATTCAAAATCAGCCACGCCGCGTATTCAGTTCCGCCGCTGCTCTGCCCAAGAGCGCGCGTCGGTGCCGGCTTGTTATGCAACTTTCTCATTTGTGAAAGGTTGAAGCTTTCATGTTTTCCCGTTTGCTCGGCATGTTCTCGGCCGACATGGCAATCGATCTCGGAACAGCCAACACCCTCGTTTACGTCAAGGGACGCGGCATCGTTCTGAACGAACCTTCGGTGGTCGCAACGACTGAATACAAAGGCAAGAAGCAGGTTCTCGCCGTTGGTGACGAAGCGAAGATGATGCTGGGACGTACGCCCGGTAACATTGAAGCCATTCGTCCACTGCGCGATGGCGTGATTGCCGACTTCGACGTTGCTGAGGAAATGATCAAGCACTTTATCCGCAAGGTTCACAACCGGGGCAGCTTCGCCAGTCCAGAGGTGATCATTTGCGTGCCGTCCGGATCGACCGCGGTTGAGCGCCGTGCGATTCAGGAATCTGCTGAGAGCGCTGGTGCGCGCCGGGTCTTCCTGATCGAAGAGCCCATGGCTGCTGCAATCGGTGCTGGTCTGCCTGTGACTGAGCCCACAGGCTCGATGGTGGTCGACATCGGCGGCGGAACGACAGAAGTTGCCGTGTTGTCTCTCGGCGGTATCGTTTACTCCCGCTCTGTACGTGTCGGTGGCGACAAAATGGATGAGGCGATCATCGCCTACATCCGGCGCAATCATAACCTTCTGGTCGGTGAAGCTTCGGCCGAACGCATCAAAAAAGATATCGGTTCAGCCTGCCCGCCGGAAGACGGCGAGGGACGGACCATGGAGATCAAGGGCCGCGACCTGATGAACGGTGTTCCGAAGGAACTGGTCATTTCCGAACGTCAGATCGCCGAGTCCCTGGCTGAACCTGTCGGCGCGATTGTCGAAGCCGTCAAGGTCGCGCTGGAGCACACCAAGCCCGAGCTGGCGGCGGATATCGTCGACAAGGGAATTGTGTTGACCGGCGGCGGCGGTTTGCTGACAAATCTGGATTATGTCCTGCGGGCGTCGACCGGTCTGCCGGTCTCGATTGCAGACGACCCGTTGAGTTGTGTCGCGCTTGGCACCGGCCGATGCCTCGAGGAGATGAAGGTCCTGCGAAACGTCCTGATCGCGAACGATTAAACGTCAATAGTTTCTTTATTAATTAGGTATAATATTTTAACCTTGTTATAAAGAATCAAGTGCTTAACGGCGATTCGAAAGCGAGTCGTCCGGCGATCAGGAGACGTTGTGAGCAAACGTTCGGGTAATGCGCTCGGCTTGGCGACGCCCATTAGGGCTTGGGCACAGCGTTCGGCTTTTGTTTTCTTTTTTGCCCTCGCAATCGTGCTTCTCGTTCTGGGGCGGGCCCAGACGCCCGCTGTAGAACGGGTTCGCACGGCGGTGAATGATGCTATCGCTCCAGTCCTTGAACTTGCCACCAGCCCAGTCGCAACCGTTTCAGACACGATCGTCAGCACGCGCGAACTCTTCGAGGTTCGTGCGGCGAATGAAGCACTGCGGCAGGAGAACGAGCGTTTGCTGCAGTGGCGCGCGGCGGCGCAGCGGCTTGAAGATGAAAACCGCCTGCTTCGAGATCTCAACCAACTCACCATAGAACCGCGGACACGCTATATCACTGCACGGGTCATCGGCGATCAGGGCGGTGCATTTGTGCGCTCGGTGCTGGTGAGTGCAGGTGCGCGCGACGGGGTGGAAAAAGGGCAGGCGGCTCTGACCGGCAGGGGCCTTGCCGGACGGGTGGCCGAAACGGGCCGCCGAGCGGCGCGGATCCTGCTTGTCACGGATATGAACAGCCGGGTGCCGGTGCTGGTAGGCAACGCGCGCGATCGCGCTGTCCTCGCCGGCGATAACTCTCCGAACCCCGAATTGCTTTACTTTAGCCCCGGCGTACAGATCCGTGTTGGCGACCGGGTTGTCACCTCCGGGCATGGCGGCGCCTTTCCAAGCGGACTGCCGATCGGTGTGGTGACCGACGTTCGCGAGAACGATGTCCGGGTCGAACCTTATGTCGACTGGTCTCATCTCGAGTTCCTGCGTCTCGTGGATTACGAACTCCCGGGCATCTTGAGTTCACCCGAGGACGGCCTGGCAAAGGGGAAAATCCAGCCACTTAAACCGGCGCCGGATGCCGCTGCGTCTGATGCCAATGCTGCAGGTTCAGCCGCTGCGGCGGGCGAAACGGGGACAGCAGGCGTGACAGCAGGAGCTGTGGTGCAGGCCGGTGGGGCAGCGACGGAGCCGGCGCAGTGAAGTTCAGTCTTTGGCAACGCATGGACGCCATCGCCCGCAGCATGTTTCCGGTTACAGCGACGCTTCTCCTGATTATGGCGTCTATGGTGCCCCTGCGGATACCCGATCTTGCTCCGATCATTCCGTCGCTATCGTTGATCGCCGTCTACTATTGGACAATCCACCGTCCCGATCTCATGCCCATCTGGGCGGTCTTTGTGATTGGTGTGGCCCAGGACCTGCTGAGCGGATCCATGTTGGGTGTGGGAAGTATTTCGTTGCTTGTCGTTCGGTATCTCGTGATTTCACAGGCACGCTTTTTTACCAGCGCGTCCTTTGTTGTGATCTGGAGTATCTTCGCGCTGGTGGCGTTTCTGGCGTTCTTTGTGATGTGGATATTCACGAGTTTGTTGACGGCGACCCTGGTCGAGTATAGTTCAGCGACCTTCCAGTATTTGATGACACTGGCGGTGTATCCGGGCTTCACATGGCTTTTTGTCCATGGGCAAAGGCTGTTTTTGCGCTGATTATTTCCAAGTCGGGGGACAGGCCTGACGCCTTGTGTGCTGGGCCGCGGAGATAGAGTTTAACCAGTTCAGTTATATAGAAGGTTTCTCGTTGGATTGCCTCGCAAAGAGGTGAAGCGGATCACACGGTAATGGCACAGAATCACGACGATAGCAGTAAATCGAAGACCTTCTCGCGCCGGGCGCTGTTTCTGGCTGGCGGTCAGGCTTTGCTGTTCTCGACCCTGGCCGGGCGGATGTACTATCTGCAGATCGTCAAATCCGACACCTACAAGACACTCGCAGAAGACAATCGCGTCAATCTGCGTGTTCTGCCGCCGCCGCGGGGCCGTATCCTGGATCGCTTCGGCGTTGAACTGGCCGTCAATGAGCAAAACTACCGCCTCGTGCTGGTGCGGGAGCAGACACGCGACGTTGAGGCCACGCTGGATTCGCTCGGCAGTGTAATTTCTCTCTCCGAGCATGATTTCAAGCGCGTGCTGCGCGAAGTGAAGCGCAAGCGCGCTTTCGTTCCCGTCACCGTCCGTGACAACCTGAGTTGGGAAGAAGTCAGTAAGATCTCGGTCAATGCGGCCGATCTTCCAGGTGCCAGCATCGAAGTAGGCCAGACCAGATCCTATCCCTATGGCTCTGCGATGGCGCATACCCTTGGCTATGTCGCCGCCGTTTCGGAGCGTGACCTGACCGGCGATCCTTTGCTGGAGCTTCCCGGATTCCGGATTGGGAAGAACGGAATGGAGAAGCAGCACGATCTTGTGCTGCGCGGCAAACAGGGGAACAGCCATCTGGAGGTAAATGCCTACGGTCGGGTCATCCGGGAGCTTTCGCGTGATGAAGGCGAGCCCGGGCGGGATGCGGTTCTGACCATCGACGCGGGCCTGCAGACATTTGTGCAGCAGCGCTTGATGAGCGAACAGTCGGCCGCGGCTGTGGTCATGGATATCAAGAACGGTGACATTCTGTCGTTGAGTTCGGTCCCCAGCTATGATCCCTCGGCCTTTAACCGCGGACTTTCGACACGCGAGTGGAATGGCCTGATCAAGGACCACCTGTCGCCCCTGACCAACAAGGCTATCGCTGGCACCTTTGCGCCGGGATCGACCTTCAAGATGATCGTCGCGCTGGCAGCCTTGAAGGAGGGAATTGGTCCCCAGCATTCGGTTTTCTGCCCAGGTTCGATGCGTCTCGGCAATGCGAAGTTTCACTGTTGGAAACGCGGTGGCCATGGCTGGGTCGATCTCAATGGCGGAATCAAGTATTCCTGCGACGTGTACTTCTATGACGTCGCCCGCCGCATCGGCGTCGACAAGATCGCAGCGATGGCAAACCGCTTTGGCTTGGGACAGCCGGTCGGTGTCGACTTGCCGGGTGAACGTTCCGGCGTTGTCCCGACCAAGGCCTGGAAGTTAGCGAACATCGGTGAGCCCTGGCAGGGCGGTGAAACACTGATTGCGGCCATCGGACAGGGTTTCGTGCTCTCCACGCCGTTGCAACTGGCCACCATGACGGCCCGGCTTGCGACAGGCTTGAAGATAACGCCACGCCTGACCCGTGGGTTCAACGATGAAGCCGGCGGAATCGCCGTGCCGGAGCCGCAGTTTGAAAGCATGGGCATTCCCGCGGAGCATCTGCGTCTGGTCCATAATGCCATGGACGCTGTGACCAATAATCGCCGCGGCACTGCCTACAAGGCCCGGATCGAGCAAGAAGGCTGGGAGATGGCGGGCAAGACCGGAACATCCCAGGTGCGCCGAATCACCCTCGCCGAGCGTGCGGCCGGGGTCTTCAAGAATGAGGACCTGCCTTGGCGCCGCCGTGACCATGCGCTCTTTGTCGGTTACGCGCCGGTACATAATCCGCGCTATGCCTGCGCTGTGATTGTTGAACATGGCGGTGGCGGTTCGAGTACGGCCGCCCCGATCGTGCGTGATATTCTGACCGAGACTCAGCGCCGTGACCCTGCAGGCGTTCCTGCATTCCAATTTCAGGCGCCCGCGCCTGGCCAGGAGACCTGACCATGCCGGGGCGTTTCAGCAGCATGTCACAAAACACCGGCTTGACGCTCGGGCAGAAAGTCTGGTCGATCAATTGGGGCATGGTCTTCCTGATCATCCTGATTTTTTCAGTCGGCTTTGCCATGCTGTTCTCGGCTGGCAACGGCAACGTCAATCCCTGGGCGTCGCGCCAGGCGGTCCGTTTTGGCGGCGGCTTGCTGCTGATGCTGACCGTGGCTCTGATCGATATCCGGCTCTGGTTCCGCTATTCCTACGCCCTGTATTTCATTGCGCTGTTTTTGCTGGTTGCCGTTGAGGTTATGGGAACCGTGGGTATGGGGGCGCAGCGCTGGATCGATCTCAAGGTCATACAGCTGCAACCTTCCGAGGTCATGAAGGTCTGCCTGATCCTGGCGTTAGCGCGCTACTTTAACGGCGTTTCGGTCGAGGATATCGGCCGTCCGACTTATCTGCTGATCCCCCTTACTCTGATCGCGGCGCCTTCGGCGCTGGTCTTGAAGCAGCCCGATCTTGGGACGACAGTCATGCTGGTCATGGCAGCCGGCGCCGTTTTCTTCTGTGCCGGCGTACGGCTCTGGAAGTTTGCGATCGTCGGGGCCGCCGGTTTGGCCGCCATTCCGATCGGATGGCAGCTGCTGCATGAATATCAGAAGGCCCGGGTCATGACCTTCATGAACCCTGAAACCGATCCGCTGGGTACGGGGTATCACATCATGCAGGCCATGATTGCCCTGGGTTCAGGCGGTATGTTCGGCAAAGGTTTCCTGCTCGGGTCACAGAGCCACTTGAATTTCCTGCCCGAAAAGCAGACGGACTTCATCTTCACCATGCTGGCCGAAGAGTTCGGCATGGTCGGGGGTTTGGGTCTCATGGGGCTTTACATCCTGCTGATTATCTATGGGATTGCGATTTCGCTACGCGCGCGCAACCAGTTCGGCCGACTGCTGGCTATTGGTTTGACCACAAATCTCTTCCTCTACGTCTTTATCAATATCGCCATGGTCATGGGATTGATCCCCGTTGTGGGAGTGCCTCTGCCGCTCATTTCTTATGGCGGCACGGCGATGCTGACGGTGATGGTCGGTCTGGGACTGGTGATTTCCGTCTACGTCCACCGCGACACCTTTATCTCCCGCCGCGGGGTCACGGAAGAGCTCTAGGCCCCTGTCTAAAAGGCACAGGCCTTGAAGGCACCGGGCTTTGAGCCGTTTTACACAGCCTCCAGCATTCCTGAAGGACGCAGAACCGCGGGATCCGGTAAAAAAACCGCATGCTGAGGCTTTTCAGCACCGAAGCTCTCGACAAAGCCCTGGGGACTTGCTATTACCCCGCCCTCTGGGGGCTGTTAGCTCAGTTGGTAGAGCAGCTGACTCTTAATCAGCGGGTCATAGGTTCGAATCCTATACAGCCCACCATTCTTTCCCCCTCTCACGTCTTTGCAAAAAAACCTTCGTTCGACGCCTTTTTGTGCGTCATGGCTGCGCTTTTGCGCCTTTTCCTGTCCGAAGCAACGCTCGGCGGAGAAGCTTCTAACCCTCTCATAAATAATCCTTTCGCGACTTTGATCGGGATCAAAGCTGTTAACCCTATTTGGTTGTAGAAAAAAGGTAGCCCGAAGCTGGTAAGTAACGTTATCGGTGAGGTTCCGCCCAATCGAGGCGGGGGGCTGTTGAGGCGTGTGAAAGTTGATAATTAAGAGTGAGAGGAAGCGAAATTGCGAAATTCACGTAAGATCAGACACCGCTTACTTAAGGACCTTAAGCCGACTCGTTGGATCGTGATCGCCGCAGGTATAGCGCTCTGCTTCACTATTGTTCTTCGGCAGGCTGAGGCTTTGGACCTCAGGGATGAAGGCTACGCTCTTGCGCAGCGCTGGTGTCAATCCTGCCACGTGATTGAGGCCGGACAGAATGCCTCCAGCCGGGCGCCTGCTTTTACCGAGATTGCTTCCAACAACGAAGTCACTGACGACTACCTGCGGACATGGCTGAGTATCCCCCATACGCAAATGCCGGATTTCAACCTCTCGCGAAACGAGATCACTGCGTTGATCGACTACTTCGATAGCTTAAGAGCCGAATAATCCCGTTCGAAAACCAAGGGCGCGGCGAGACGGACCCGGTTTCGGACAACCGTCACAGAGCGTCTTGAGGGCGGGGAAACCTGGTTTAACCCTGCTTTCTGTGATAGTGCCGATTGAGTTCGATTTTCTGTCGCGGTCGCCGAGGCAGATATCAGTCATCGAGGTCGGCATGACACAGAAACGTCCGCAGGGATACATCGCGCCTTTGGCAGTTCGCGGGCGGATCTCGAATGCCCAGCCAAAGGGCCTGCCTATCGTCAATATGGGTTTCAATGAACTGCCGTTCGGACCTTCACCCGAGGTTGCTGCGGCAATTGATGAAGCGACGAGGAAAGCTAATTTCTACGGCAACCCTTCCTGTCAGGCCCTGCGTGAAGAACTCGGCGCCCGCAACAGACTGGATGCGGAGACGATCGTCTGCGGTAACGGTTCGGAGGAGCTGCTGGATGTCATTGCGCGCAACTTCGTGCGCGCGGGCGATGAAATCGTTATCCCGGAATTCGGCTATATCCAGTTCGCCATTATCGCTAACCGCCTGGGGGCGCTTCTTACGAAGGTTCCCGAAACCGACTTGACGAGCGATGTGGACGGCCTTCTTGCCGCCCTCGGTCCAAACACAAAATTGCTGTTCCTGGCGAATCCCAATAATCCGACCGCGACCATGCTGCCGGAGCGTAATCTTGTTCGGCTTGCGGAAGAGATGCCCAGAGACGTCGTCCTGGTTATTGACCTCGCCTATGGGGAATTCGTCAGCTTTGATTATTGTGCCCGGGTTCACGCACTGGCGGCGCGGTTTGAGAACATCGTTGTGACGCGCACCTTTTCCAAGGCCTATGGCCTGGCGGGGCTGCGGGTCGGCTGGTGCCATGCACCGGCATGGATGATCCCGTCGCTCTATGCGGCGCGGGGAATGGGAAGCGTCAACGCAGTCGCTCAGGCTGCCGCGTTGGCATCGCTTCGTGAACCCGAACTGGTACAGGCAAGGATCGATCAGATCCTTGCCGAGAGGGAGCGGGTCGCAGATGAACTTGCCGCCTTGGGTCTCAAATGCCTGTCCAGTCATACCAATTTCATGCTGGTAACGACGGAAGACGGCGACCCGGACCGTGCCGAGGCGCTTGTCGCGCATCTCTTTGATGATGCCGGGATCATCGTCAATCGAACGCGCGAAAAGGGCTTGGAGCGATATATGCGTTTTTCGCTCTCTCTACCGGAGCATAATTCCCTGCTGGTCCAGTCGGTTGCGCGCTTTCTGGCTTAGCGGCCAACCGAGCCGCGTCACTCGCCCTTGACCGGCATCTTGTCCAGGTGCCGCAGCATTGCGACAAAAGCCGCCAGACGCTGCTGCTGATAGGTCGGAACATCCATATCGGAGTAATCCAGAAATCCCTGCTGTGTGCGCAGACCGATCCGGCCTTCCTTCATGTTGCGCTCAATGATCGGTGGCGATGAGAAGCGGTCTTCGCCTGTGGCTCCGGTCATGTAGCGGCTCGCGTAATAAAGGATATCTCCGCCGCCCCAATCGATGAACTCGAGCAGGCCGAGAACCGCGAATCGGAAGCCGAAGCCGTATTTTGTTGCCTTATCGATGTCCTCGGCGGAGGCGACGCCTTCTTCGACCATTCGCGCGGCCTCGTTCATGGCCAGTGCCTGGATGCGGGGTACGATATAACCGGGACTGGCGCTGCAAACGACCGGCACTTTGCCGATGTCTTCCAATAGAGCCTTCAAGTGTTCGGTGGCGGAAGGGTCAGTGGCATCACCAGGGGACAATTCGACCAAGGGCACCAGGAATGCCGGATTGAGCCAGTGGGCATTCAAAAAGCGGCCCGGCGAGGAGACGAAGGCCTGCAGGTCGTTGGAAAGAATCGTTGAGGTGGTTGAAGCAACGATGCTTGTAGGATCCGCGTGCTCAGAAATCAGCTTAAAAGCATCTTGCTTCGCATCGAGCGTTTCCGGCACGCCCTCGAAAATAACATCGGCAGCTGCAAGAGCTGAAGCGGCGTCTGCTAGCGAATGATAGGAGATCCTCTGCGCAATGGTTTTCGTGTCGGTTGCCTGCAACATTCCGAAGCCGGCCATCATGGCGAGCGTCGACGCAATTTCAGAGGCTGCGGCCTCGCGCAGCTGTTCGAACTCCGCATCGCTGCGCGGCTTCACATCGATCAGTCGAACCGGATGTCCTGCATAGGCGAAGGCGATGGCGATGCCGCGTCCCATGCGTCCGGCACCGACGGCCGCGATGACGGCTGTCGTGCTCATATCAAACTCCCGTTTCAAGAAGCTTGGTCATGGCTGCGCGATCGAGAGCCGCCAGGCCGAGGGCTTCCAATGTCCGCCCGGTTTTTCTGAAGTCGTCGTCACAGACCGCCGAGCCGACCGCCAGCAATCCGGCGGCGGTTGGGGCCGGAACCCCGGCCCAATCGGCGACCGAGACCAGGAACGCGAGGCCGGTGGCAACATCTTCGCGCATATAACGGTGCTCGGTCAGGACCAGTCGCTCCCGCCAATCTTCTGAATCGACCAGTTTATCGTGGGCAGCATTGCCGTACATCCACTCATCACGGGCATCGTCGTAGTGGTCGGCGAGCGGAAAATGCGGCGCGCCATACCCGAGTGCCTCGCGCAGGGCCATGCGCTCTGCGTCCAGGCGGGTTGTCACGCGTCTGATAGCGGGTTGCGTGCCCTCGTTGTGAATGTCCCAGTGCTCGAAGTGTTCGATGGGGCCGGCGTTCATCAGGATCAGCGGCGGGTGGATGATCGGTCCTGCGTTCATCAGCGCGCCCGACAAAGCATCCCCGGCGTCTTCCACCGCAGGATAGGCCTGACCTATCACTTCCAGCGCGTGGGCCTTTTGGCTATGCGGGAAGACACCGGTCGGCAGGCGGGAGGCGCGGGTTGTGATCGCAATTTTGAAGTCGCCGTGTTTGCGGGTGAGATAGGGAAGAGTGCCGGCTTCGGCAAAGGCGACTTTCGCGTCGTTGCCCGCATCGCGAAGCGCTTTGGCCATCAAGTAGCTGCCAAAACTGCCCGGCGGCAAGAAGACGACCTGACCGTCGCGAAGATGCGGCGCCAATGCCCTGCCAATATCCGGCTGCGCGGTTGCAGGCGCGGGGCAGACGATCAGGGCTGCGCCCTCAATAGCTTCGCCGATCGCGGCCGTGACCAGTTCAATCTTTACCTCACGTTCGCCGCGGCTGTCTTTCAGTGTGAGGCTGTTGCCCGCGTCGCGGAGAACTTTCACCGCATCGGCGTCGCGGCGCCAAAAACGGACCCGATGACCCTGCTCGGTTAAGTCGAGAGCTGCCGCATGTGAACCATTGCCGCCACCGAGAACTGCGATTTCCATCTCATACCTCATCCTTGGCCGTTCCATAAACATCAACAGAGAGGGGGCAATGGATGCAAGATATGATTTCTGCAGTAGCGCGTTTATTCCGTATGGTGGTGTGGCGCCGCGGCCGTTCCTTCCGCAGCCGGCGTATCGATGAGAACGGATCATGAGATGGGTTTGTCTTGAGTTACAGTCTTTTTGCTATTTACGAAGGCCCAGGGGAGGCCACGCCGCTTCTGGCAGAGCATTTTCGGATGCTTGCCACGCAAGACACGAGACTTCGCCTCGATGCGGTCAACGTCGACCTTTTCGTGCCTGAAACGAGAGAGATCCTGTTGTTCGATGATGGTCCGGCGCCTGCAGCTGTTCTGTCGTTTTCCAGCGAAGAACGAGAGCCCTTGCAAGCCCTGGTCCGGGAGGGTGCTTTTCGGCAGTGGGCTGTTCAGGTGCCGCGGGATTTGCTCGCGGGAGTCTCGATGAGCTTCGGACTTTTCGAGACATTCCCGTTCCCGGTTGCGGGATCGGATTCGATAATGCCTAGAACCGCCGGCTTATCACTTCTCGTGCGCTACTACGGTCCGATGCCCGACGTAGCTGGCTTTCAGGATTTCTACACAAACAATCATCCGCCGATCCTCGGCCTTTTGCCCGCGATCCGGAATGTCTTTTGTTACTTGCCTGAGGCCTTAGGTCTCAACGCGCTTCAGAGGTCAGAGGTAATGCTCATCAATGAGGTGGTCTTCGACGACGTCGAGAGCCTCAATAGAGCTCTGGATTCCGACGTTGTTCCTGCGCTAAAGGCCGATTCTGCACGCTTCCCGCCGTTTGGGCATTCCACGCACCACGCAATGCTCCGGGAGACAGTCTTGAGTGAAGCTGCAGATTAATCAGGCACCGGGTAATGCAACGATAGGGATGTGAAGCGCAGGTGCCCTATGCGGGCTGCCGGTTTTCAAGGCCTTGCGTCCGGGGAATCTCCCATGCATCATCGCCCGGCTGATCATCGTTTGAGGCCTGGACGACAACGGGCCATGCGACCGGCGGAGAAGAGCACCAAACAGGGAGTTTAAGTGATGAGAGATTTACGTAGGGTAGCAAGGAAAGCCCTGGGCCTGGCGGCTGCGGCCGGTTTGGCGACGACGGTCGCGTCAGGCGCTGCGCTTGCTGTTGATAGAGTTAGCGCGGTTCATGCCTTTCCAGAGTTCCTTGTCTATACCAAGACCTTTCTGGCGATGGTCGAAGCCATAAATGCGCGTGGCGAGGGGATCGTTGAAATCCAGGTCAGAGGCGGCCCGGAAGCGATCGGCATGTTCCAGCAACCCCAAGCGGTACGCGACGGTGTGGTCGACATGGTTCACACGCCGGGCAGCTTCTACGGGGCTTCGGTTCCGGAAATCGATGCTATGGTCGCCGCGCGTGTGACACCGATGGAAGCCCGCGCCAACGGCGGTGCGGCCCTGATGGATCAGGTTCATCAGTCACGCTTTAACGTCAAGCACCTGGGGTGGATTGACGGTGGTGTCCAGTTCCATATCTACAGTACGCAGGAGTTCAAATTCGGTGACGATGGTGTCATTGATCTGACCGGCGTCAAACTGCGTGACAATCCGATTTACCATGCCTTTTTCGAGGCTTTGAATGCGACGACGGCGTCCATGAAAGCCACTGAAGTCTACTCGGCGCTTGAAAAGGGTGTCGTCGATGCGGCGGCCTGGACTTCGATCGGTATTCTCGACCTGAAATGGGATAAGTTCCTCAAATACCGGATCGATCCCAAGTTCTACAACACGGACATCGGGGTGATCTTTAACAAGGATTCTTGGGAAAGCCTGTCACCGGAGTCCCAGAAACTGATCCAGGATGTGGTTGCTGAGTGGGAGCAGAAGTCCTACGACGCCCGTCAGCAGGATATCGCGAAGGATGCGGAAGAGCTGCAAAAGCGCGGTATGCAATTCGTGTCCATGAGCCCGGAAGCCTCAGAGATTTACGTCACCAAGGCCAACGATGCGGCCTGGGGCCGGATGAAGGGGCGCCTGGAGGAAATGGGTGGCATGGAGAATTACGACAAGCTGCGTAAGCTCTACTACAAAGAATAGCAGCAAAGTGAATCCGACCGTTCTTCGCCGGGCAGGCGGGAACGGTCGGACTCTTGAATGAGTGATTGCGGTTAAGGCATCGGGTAACAGCCCGCCTTGACCGGGTGGGGAAGTCTATGCGGTTCGTCGACCGGATTTGTAATATTCTGGCGGTTTTTGCCGGCGTCAGCCTGGTGTTGGTGATGTTCGCCATCGTGCTGCAGGCGAGCCTGCGGACCATGGGTTTTTCCGGGTCATCTCACATTTTTACCTTCTCAGAATACGGTCTGCTCTACATCGCGATGGCGGCGTCGCCGTGGCTCGTGCGTTTGCGGGGGCATGTCTTTATCGAAATGTTCACGGCCGTGCTGCCGCGGAGTATCGCGCCGTTGTTCTCGCGGATCGTCTCGGGCCTGTGCATTCTGATCTGTTTGTTCCTGGTCTGGTATACGGGTGAAGCAACGCTGAAGGCCTATCGTTTCGGCGATACGGATATGCGCTCGCTCGATATGCCCAAATGGCTGCTCCTTGGCGCGATGCCGATTTGCTTTGCGCTTATGGCGGCACAGTTTTCGAGGTTCGTCTTCGGCCCGGATACCCTGCACTCAGGCGAGGCGGGTGTGCATGAGTAAGCTTGCGGGTTTGGGCGCCCACGGGGAGGGCGGCTGATGGAGTGGTATTACGCGCTCTTCTTTCTGCTGGCGCTGGTTCTTGGCTTCATGTTCGTCGGTGTGCCGGTGGCGTTGGCGTTTCTTGCCGCCAATATGATCGGCGCAACCTATTTCATGGGGGGCAACGGCAGCATATTCGTGCAGATGTCCCGTGGGATCGGGCAGTTGGCAAACAATGCCATTCCGACCGTCTCTACTTTCAATCTCATGCCAGTGCCCATGTTCCTGCTGATGGGCGAGATCTTCTTCCATACCGGCCTGGCCAATAAAATGTTCAGCGCGATCGACCGGCTGATGGGGCGCCTCCCGGGCCGTTTGTCCTTTGTCACCGTTGCAGGCGGTACGGCCTTTGCGACCCTGTCCGGTTCGTCAATGGGCTCGACCGCATTGCTGGGGTCCCTGATGGTCCCGGAGATGCAAAAGCGCGGTTACAAGAAACATATGGCGATCGGGCCGATATTGGGGACCGGTGGCCTGGCCATGTTGATCCCCCCTTCGGCGCTGGCAGTTCTTCTTGCAACGCTTGCAAGTCTTGACGTCGGCGCGCTTTTGATTGCGGGCGTGGTTCCAGGGCTGCTCCTCGCCTGCTTCTACGCTATTCTGATCCTGATCATGTGCCTGATCGATCCCGATGCGGCACCCTCCTACGACGTGGAATCCGCCAATTGGGGACAACGTGCGCGTCTCCTTTTGGTCGATGTTCTGCCCATGATCTCGATTGTGGTCGGTGTGATCCTGCTCATTTTAAATGGCTGGGCGACGCCTTCGGAATCCGCGGCTTTCGGTTGCGTGGGCGTCCTGCTACTTGCCGTTCTCTATGGACGGCTGACCTGGGATAACTTCGTCAAGTCGGTGACCGGCGCGCTGCGGGTGACCACCATGGCTCTGCTGATTATATTTGGCTCGGCGACTTTCTCTGCTTTGCTCGCGTTTTCCGGTGCCAGTTCGGGTCTGATTCGCTTCGCGACCGGGTTCGATCTGGACCCCATTGTGATGCTTCTGGTGATGTTCGGCATCCTCCTGATCCTGGGCATGTTCATGGATCAGCTCTCCATGATGCTCCTAACCGTTCCGGTCTTTTTCCCGCTGGCTGACACGCTCGGCTTCGACCTGATCTGGTTTGGCGTGATCACTCTGCTCGCGCTGGAGATCAGCTTCACGACGCCGCCTTTCGGGCTGCTGCTGTTCGTCATGAAAGGCGTGTCGGCCCCAGGCACGACAATGCGCGATATCTACGTGGCGGCAATACCCTTTATGGCCTGTTCCATGCTGCTGGTCGGACTCTTGATTATATGGCCGGATATCGCACTCTGGTTGCCCAGCCTGGGAGATTGAGCCTGGGAGATTGAGTTTGCCGGCAGGCTCGCTACAGCCCTTTCGGATGAGCCAGGAATTCCTCGATCACCTCGGGCGGAGCCTTCGCGTAGTCGGAGACTCGGCTGACACTCTGGCCGGTCAGGCGTTTCAGAGTGACCGCCATCTCCGCCATCTTCACCGCGATCGGAATGCCGTTGATGACCGGGGCTTCGTCCACAAGGTGATTGTGGAACTTGGCAAACAGCAGCATCGGAATGCCGCCGCCGGGGATCAAGACATCCGTTCCCTGCGCTACAAGAGGTTTGGCCTGTTCCTCGAAGAGGGCTTTGACCTCATCCGCGCGTTCGTCCGAAGTGTAGGCCTCGAGGATCTGACCCGGTTCGAAAGTCATGGCATGCACACCCGAAATGCGTTCCTTCAGGCCATATTTTCCAATCTGATGATGAAACCAGGGAATAAAGCGCGGGTTGATCGTTACGATGCCGATCCGCTGTCCAAGCTGGCAGCAGTAGAGCATTGAGGCTTCGCCGAGAGCGATAACGGGAATATCAACTGCGGCCCGGACTTCGTAGAGGCCTGCGTCTTGAAAGTGCCCGACGACAAATGCGTCATAGCCCTCCCTCTCGGCTTGAACGGCATTACAGATCATTTCCCGCGCGCAGCGGAATTCAACAAGAGGATGAGCATAGGAATCAAAAGGCGTGATGCCTTTGATATCGATCGTCGTGCCCGGTGCAACGATCTCATCGAGATGCCGTCCCAGCACATCCCAATAGGACTTGCCGTTTTCATAGTCGACGTAGCTTTGATACCAGATCTTGATGGAGGTCATGATGGTGCTTGTCCTGGATCCAACCTGTTGCTCAGTGACATGATTAAAGCCCTGTTGACAGGTTGCGAGAAGACCTTAAACACCGCACGGCTCCGGTTCGTGGTGAGCATACAGCAAAAAATTCCCTAGCTGATAACTGCAGTTGTATCGGGATAAGGCTATAAACTTAATACGATCTTCAGGATGTTGGGCTAGACTCGGCTTCAAATGCGCGTGTTGTGTTCGCTGCTGGACTGCCCATTTGCGGTTCCGGTGACGCGATGGCCCCGAAGGAATGCGTCGGTATCGTGAGACTCTTTATCTTTTCTTTTTGCAGTTTTGCCGTTGGTGGCTTTTTGGCTGCCCTTGCGGCTGAGCATCATACTGTTTTGCAAAACAACAAGTCTTTCGACCGCGAGGAAATTGTGATTGCGATCGGCGACAGCGTTGAGTTTAAGAACGCCGACCAGGTAAAGCACAACATCCAGATTCAAGAGTTGGGCTACAATAGCGGAATTCAGCAGCCTGGCAGCGGTTCAAGCCTCAGCTTCGATGAAAGCGGCCGATTCAAAGTCCGCTGCGGCATTCACTCAAAAATGAAAATGACGGTTCTGGTAAAGTAGGCTTTCGGCATCATCAGAGTTTGGGGTCTGAGCTTTCAGCTGGTTTTGGGCCGTCTCCTGGATCTGCCGAACGAGCGGCGGCGCCGGCGCCTTTTCATCTTGGGTTCGTCTGCAGAACCCGGTTCAGGAGGCCGCGACGGATCCCGCCGCCTGAGTTTGGCGAAGACCGCGTCCAGGAGCGTATAGAGCACAAGTAAACCCAGGCCCCAAAAGAAGATGGTCTTGAGTTTGAACGGGCGCTCATCAGTGGTACCGATAAGGCTCGGTTCCGGGGGGGCGTGGTCCGAATCCAGGTTCCCGTTGCTGGCCATTTTGATGCTATGGTCAGGCGCAGCGAGGTCACTGGTGTAAACGGCAATCTCAGAAGAGAGTTCAGCTGACTGCGTTCTAATAAAATCCAGAATTGGAATGCTCGGCGGACCTGGCATGTTGACAACATCCAGACCAAGGTCAGGCACAGCGTTAATGATCAACTGCTGATACTCACCGCCGATGACCACCTCGGGTTCACGGTTCTGAACGGAAGGACGGTTTTGCCGTTTCAGGGCGGCTTCGATCATCTCCCATGGAATTTCTGGCACGTCCTGAGAATTTGCACCTTGGTTCTCGGGCTTACCCGGGCTTGATCCGGTTCGCGTGCGACTTTTCTTAACTGATTTGCGGGGGGCCGAAGTTGTCAGTTCGGAAGGCGAAAGGCTTGCTGGCTGCTTCGCCCCGTTGCCCGTCTGAGCACTGTAGGGTGCTGGGCTTGATGCCGCCGTCGTGGTGGCGCTGGGCTGCTGGCTGGTGGTAATGGGGTTTGCGTGCGCCAGGGAGCAGGCAAGAAGTATAGCCGAAAACCCACAAATGGCGGCTTCCAAACTCCCCCCTGATCCTAAACGCATAACTGCCTCCTCTGTAGCCCTTAGCAGCTCTACGATTCGTACTGTGGCCGTGCAAAACATCAGGCTTCGCCAGTTACCCGGCGCGGTAAGTCCACCACACCAAGCAATTTGTAGGCCATCTTTTAACTTTTTTAATTTTCAAGAGGTTATGTTCGCGCTCCAGCTTTTGTGTATGAGCACTGTATAGTATTCCGACAGTTAACTTCAGGCAGGCATCGAACGGGAAGAGTCAAAAACGAATTATGTCAATTACTTGAAATAATTGTTGTATGTATACGAATTATGTAAAAAAAACCGACATACTCAGCGAATTTATCTCTTAGATTGCTGCCCCGGGTTAATCGGGGCGTAGCGAGTCTCACGCTTCAAGAAAATGCCATTTGATAAATGATCTTGTCGACATTTATGCCGTCAGAGGCGAGGGGAACGCCCAATGCAGAGTAGTGTTTGTAGTCTCTGGACGTCCATGTGAGGGGCTGGTTCTCGACATAGATGGGCTGCCGGTTTTTTACCATCCACTTGGCGCGGCCAATGACCTGTGAGGTGTTCGGCATTTCATCAAGAAAGTTCCCGGTTGTGTCCTTGCCGGTCTCTTCCACGATACCGGTTCCAACCAGGCGAATTCGGAAACGGAGATTGTCGCCGCTCCTGATGACGTCGAACAGCGTGATGTAGGGAAGAAAGGCTGCCAGCATCTCAGCCGGATCAAAATCGGAGCGCGCCGGCAAACGGCCCTCGGTCGTGATCTTGCCGCTCCATAAGCTGTGAAGATGTTTAAGTGGCGGGCAGAGATTTTCCGGTGGCAAGAGGTTGGCGAGAGACGGTGTCATGACATCAGCTCTTGACCAGTTGCCTTTCGGAGGTGTGCCATTTCATCTAAAGAGTTCATTCTTCAAACACTGTCGTGTGCTCGGCGCGGATGCCCAAGCTTTGCAAAGCTTCAAACCGAGACTGAAGTGCCGATCCTAATTCCGTCAGCATAGCGTCGGTCCTTCACTGCCTTCACCCTTCGATTGTGATCGGTACTTGCTCAGAATCGGTTAAAACTTCGGAGATTTTCCAGGCAACAGACCGCAGGCAGTGATGACGCTACATGCGTCAATTATAGGCTCTAAATTTGAAAGAAATCAAACTCTCATAACTTACAATTTATAGATGAAACTACTTTGGTTTAAAGCTCGTTTATTACAAGCTGCGGTTCAGTTCGCCAGTGCCATACAAAGGTTTGATGTCACCAAGCAGATCCCATGTATAACAAGATTAGTTACGTATTCGGGGTTGTTACAGGGGTTTGCGGATTACTGCGTCACGCAATCCAGGAGAGGGCCTAACTGTGCAACGCGGCGATTGATGATTTCCGTGCGCCGCCGCACGTAGTTTCCGGGTTTGCCGGCCGACCATTTCAAGGGGTTGGGTAGAACTGCGGCCAGGCGGGCGGCCTCAGTCCTGGACAAGGATTTCGCCGGCTTTCCAAAATGAAATCGCGATGCCGCTTCTGCGCCGTAAACGCCGGGCGCCCATTCCGCGACGTTGAGATATACTTCCAGTATCCGGGGCTTCGGCCAGCTGACTTCGATGATCAGGGTCAGGGGAGCTTCAAGAAGTTTGCGAAACACGCTGCGCTCGGGCCAGAGAAAAAGGTTCTTCGCAGTCTGCATCGAAATGGTCGAGCCACCACCCGCGCGCTCACCGCTGGCGAAGGCCAGGACGGCGGCCTGAAGTGAGTTTAGGTCGAAGCCCCAGTGTGAGCAGAAAAGGTTGTCTTCAGCGGCGATGACGGCACGGGGTAGCGCTGGCGCCATTTGTTCCAGGGAAACCCATTGCTTCTGAATCGGGGCGTCGCGCAACAACATCAGCGGTGTAAAGGGCGGCGGCACGAACCTGAAGAGCAGGATCAGCCCGACCACCAGCAAAGCGGCAAGGGTCAATAGCCGCGTGGCCTTTCGTGCGAGTCGTTTCAGGAATTTCATAAAGCCTTGCGCGCCTGCCAATCCAACGAAGCAGATAAACCCTCGTGATGGTTCGGGCAAGGAAAGCCATGGGCGTCTTGGATGTGTTCTTATTGAGGTCTGTGACTCCTGCGCTGGTTCACCCGAGGATTTCGGCTTATGTGACGACATCTTTTTGCGCGATTGCAGTGGTCACGGGGACCCGTATAGGATCAACCCGCAGGTGTGGTGAAGGAGAGTAAAGCTATGGCCTCGGATGGCGGCGACCGCTATGCGCTCGGGCGTTTGGTTCTGGACTATCTCAAGATATTTATGTGGCCGGTGATTGCGCTTGTGGTCGTTGTGCTGTTTCAAGATGACGTCAGAAGCATTCTGGAGAATCGGGAGGTCGAATTGGCGGGTGTGGTTCGGATCGGTCCGCAAATCGAACAGCTTCAGCAGCAGGCGAACGAGGAAATCGCCGACATTCGCGCTTTGCTCCAGGCGCAGCAAGCGAGGGGCGGCGGCGCGGACCCGGAAGCGGCGGGGCAGGTCACCGCAGATATCGAGAACAAGCTGACCAAGCTCTCTAGCCGGTTGACACGCGGCGCTGAACAGATCCAGCAGACCGCGCCGGCGGTTGTTCGAAATCAAGACGCAACGCCTGCTGCCGCTCAAGAAGCACGCGTGCAGCAAGTCTCTGCATTGGAGCGCCGCGGCTTTTCCGCACTGCTGGACCGTGATGTGCAGGCTGCGATACAGGCCTTCGGCGAAGCCGTCACGATCTGGCCTGAGTACCACAGTGTTTCTGCAATCTCGGACCTCCTGACAACATGGGAGACCGAACTTTCCGATAAGCAGTCGCCCAAATGGAGCGAACTCTACCGAACCGTGTTGACGGACCTTTCCTGGGGAATGCCCAGTGACTTGCGTCCTGAGTTTCGAAGCTTGGCCACCAAATCCTACTGACCTTGATCCTGGGAAGAGTCATTGCCGCGCTACAGGGCGACGCAGTCTTGGATGCAGAGTTACTCGCCTGCCTTATCGGTGTGCGAGGGAGAGACCGTGACACTTGGCGCAAAAGACGAAGATTGGCCGGAGTGGATCTGGTGCCGCAATGCAGAGGGTCTCGGCGGATGGCTTCCCGCATCGTCGCTGTCTTCGCAACAGACCGGGGAGACTGCAACTCTGCTCTCGGCCTTCGATAGCCTTGAACTCACGGTAAGCAAGGGCGACGAGCTTGATGGTATCGAGGAATGCAGCGGCTGGATTCGCTGCCGGAACGGCGCTGGCGCCGTGGGGTGGGTGCCTTCGGAGTGCTTGGAGCCTTGTTGAGTCCTCTCGCAGACCGACACCTAGGTAAAATCCACCTTGCGGAAGTGCCGTTCGATCGCGTTGACGAAGAGGTGTGCCGAGGTTTCGACGTTCTTATGGGCCGAGACGATGGCGCCGATCTTGTATTCACTGAGAATGCGTTCGGCGAGGGGCACAAAGCGAAGCTCGCCTGATTTTATGTCGGATAAAAAACCGACCTTGGTGTAGATCCCGATGCCCCGTCCGGCCTTGATCGCATGTTTGGCCATAATGTGGGCGTTGGTATAGAAAATCGTCGAAAGCGGCAGCACGGCGGTATCGATTTCCTGGTCGATGATCGAAGTTTTACCCCGCGCGTCCATGGTGCGCACCAGCGGGAAGCCGACACAATCCTCTACGGTGACATAATGCCGGTCGGCCAGCGGATGGTCCGGACGCATGATCACACCGAAGGGTGAGGGCTTCTCGGCGACGACCCGCACGTCGGGATGCAGATCCCGTGTGAAGCTCAACCCGACATGCGCGATGCCTTTCGCAACGGCTTCGATGGTCTCGTCAGGGCCGGCGGTCGCAACCGTGAAGGAGACCCCCGGGTATTCATTGCTAAAGTCTTCCATGACTTGCGGCAGGAAACCAAAGGTCGTGGAATCGAGCGTCGAGAGTTGGATATGACCGGTCCGAAGATCCCGGATATCGTCGATCGCCGCCCGGAGGTTTCGGTAGTCGTAGAGTGTGCGGCGGCAATGCTCGACAACGACACGCCCGGCAGCGGTCAGCTCGACGCCCTCGGGCAGACGGTCGAAAAGTCGGGTGTCGAATTCAGCCTCCGCCTTGAGGATCTGGCGGTTAACCGCAGATGAGGCGACATTCATGACCTTCGCCGCCTTGCGGATCGATCCCTGGCGTGCGACCTCATCGATATAGCGAAGCAGAGGATGATGCATGAATTGAGGGTCCTCGTTTGTCGAAGGTGATGCCGAATTGGCATCACTATAGACGAAAAAAACTTCATCATGCATCGCTCGGCTTAACGATATAGTCATCTTTGCACGTTCAGGGGGGACGTGAACTTCAACGAAAGCAGCGGAACGGTTGGCCTAATACACCCAAAAAAAGAATCAGGGCCCGCGAAGCAGGAGGACAGGATGGCTAAGTTTTTCAACAACAGTGTTCACCGTCGTCAATTCATTCAGGGCCTGGGTCTCGCGACTGGCGCCGCGCTCACCGGCAGCATGATCGGTGTTTCCCGTTCGGCGCGCGCCGAGGAATTTGAGATCTCGATGCAACTCGGCTGGCTGATTTCCAACGGACAGCTGGGCGAAGTCGCAGCCGATAAGTTGGGGTATTACAAGGATGCCGGCCTCGCCCTGAAGATCGTCGCCGGCGGTCCCAATGTGGACGGTGTCGCATCCGTTGCGTCGGGCCGTTCCAATGTCGGGCAGCTCTCGTCCAGTCCGTCGCTCATGCTGGCGCGTTCAGCGGGTATTCCCATCAAATGCATCGCTGCCGGATATCAGCAGCATCCCTTCACCTATTTCTCGCTCAAGAAGGACCCGATCAACGAACCCAAAGACATGATCGGCAAGACCATAGCGACCCAGGGCACCGCGCGCATCCTCCTGCGGGCGCTGCTGGCCAAGCACGGAATTGCGGAAGATGATGTGAAGGTCATCGTCATGGGCGGCGACATGGGACCTCTCATGACCGGGCAGGTCCAGGCCGTCACCGGTTGGCAATCCAATATCAATGCTCTCAAGATCCTGGGAGACCAGCGGGTCGACATGCGGCTTTGGGATGCCGGGATCCAGCTATATGCCAATCCCTACTACGTCACCGACGAAACTCTCGATCAGCACTCGGACAAGCTGGCGGCCTTTATCAGTGCCACGGCGCGTGGCTGGGACTGGGTGCGCCAGAACCCGGACGCAGCCGTCGACACGCTGGTCGAACGCTATCCAAATTTGGATGCAGAATCCGAGCGTCAGGCGGTGGGACTGATTTTGAACTATGTCTTCAATGAGGAGACCAAAGCCGGCGGCTGGGGCACCATGAAGCGCGAGAACTGGGAAGCGCAGATCAAGACCTATGCCGATCTCGGGCAGTTCAAAAACGAGGTGCCGGGCGTCGACGATGTCATGACGACCTCTATTCTGGAGGCCACGGCGGCTGATCGTCCGAAAGCCGGGTGAGGCCGTGTCCCATGCCTGAACCTGCAATGATCAAGCCCGTTGAGATCGAACCCCTTGAGGGTGTCGCGAGAGCACCTGTGCCGATCGCGGCAGACCTCAAGGAGGTCTCGGTGTCATTCGGCGCGCTTCAGGCGCTCAAGGATATTTCCTTGAGCGTCGCCGAAGGTGAATTTCTTACCATTCTCGGCCCTTCGGGCTGCGGTAAGTCGACATTGCTGCGGGTCGTGTCGGACCTTGTGCCCGCGTCGGCGGGCGAGGTCGTCATCTTCGGCAAGCAAACCGAACAGGCCCGTCTGGCGCGCGAGTTTTCCTTCGTGTTCCAGGATGCAACGCTCCTGCCCTGGAGGACCGCGCTGGAGAACGTGCGCCTACCCTTGGAAATGGGGCAAAAACAGAGTTCCGCACTCCCCAAGAGTGATCTAACACCGGAAGAACTGCTTGATCTGGTCGGGTTGAAAGGGCGGGAAAACGCCTTGCCGCACGAACTCTCGGGCGGCATGCGCCAGCGGGTGGCGATCGCCCGGGCCCTGGTTTGCAAACCGCGCCTGCTGCTGATGGACGAACCCTTCGGGGCTTTGGATGAAATCACGCGCGACCGTCTCAACGAGCAGATCCTGCAGATCTGGCAGGAAACCAGAACCACCATTCTCTTCGTGACTCACTCGATTCCCGAAGCCGCATTTCTAGGACAGCGCGTTCTGATGCTGGCGGCGCATCCGGGCCGGATTCATGAAATCGTGGATGTCGATTTGCCCTATCCAAGGCGCTTGAAGATGCGTGAGACCCCGGAGTTCATGGCCATCGCATCCCGGCTTCGCAGTTTGCTGGAGGCCTGCTGATGTCCATAGCAAGCAACCTCGAACCTGCTGCATCACCTGAGGCAAACAGGTCCTTTGTAAGTGGCTTTCTCTCTGGACGATACGTTCCGCCCTTGCTGGCGGTGGCTGGACTTCTTCTGGCCTGGGAAGGCGGCGTCCGGATCTTTGACGTGCCTGCCTACATTGCGCCGGCACCCAGTGACGTGGGCGCGACGCTGTCGGAAGATTCGGCACTGCTGTTCAGGAACTTTGTACCTACCTTGATCGAGAGTGTGCTGGGCTTTTTGATCGGCAATCTGATCGCGATCACAGTGGCAGTCACCTTCGTGCATCACAGACCGGTGGAGAAGGCGTTTTACCCGCTGGCCGTCTTCATCAACACCATCCCGATCCTGGCCATCGCGCCGATCCTGGTGTTGCTATTCGGGAATGGCTTGCTTGCCAAGGTGGTGATCGCCGCCTTGATCTGCTTCTTCCCGACGCTGGTGAACATGGTGCGCGGCCTGCAGTCGGTCAGTCCGCAGACTTTGGAATTGGCGCGGATCCTCTCCGCTTCGAAGTGGGAGGTCTTCTGGAGGATTCGGCTGCCATCATCGCTGCCCTATCTCTTCTCGGCCCTCAAGATTGCGTCGACCACCTGCGTGATCGGGGCCATCGTCGGCGAGTGGGTGGGGGCGGACGTCGGCCTCGGCGCGCTGATCATCGATGCCACCTTCAATTTCCGCTCGGCGCTGCTCTACGCCACTGTCTTCGTATCCTCCGGTCTAGCGGTCCTGCTGTTCACGGCGGTGACCCTGGCCGAGCGGATGGTGATCCGCTGGAAGCCGGAGCAGACGGGATAACGCGGGTGACAACAACAGCTTTGGAAAATGTACTGCCGCGTGGCGGCCGTCAGGAGGAACGCTATGTCTCAGATTCACAATAAATCAGTGCGCGAAGCCGCGCGGGATGTGCCTGTGGTTGCACAGTCCGACGTTATCGTCGTCGGCGGTGGCGCGGCGGGCCTCACAGCGGCAGTCTCGGCCGCGCGGAACGGCTGTTCCGTGACCCTGCTGGAGCGCTATCACCATCTTGGCGGTATGGCTTCCGGCGGCATGGTGCTGGTCCTCGACGATATGGTCAACGGTTACGAAATCACGGTGACCGGCATCGTCTCGGAATTCGTCGACCGGATGGCGAAACAGAACGGTGCTGTTTTTCCACCGCCCGAGGATTGCCGCCAGGACTGGGAGATGTGGCGTAAGTGGTCCCGCTGGGGCGTCCATAACTTCCATGTTCAGGAGCACCCGCAACCAATCATCCACGCCGTCGCCTTTGACCCCGATGCCTGGAAACGGGTGTCGCTGGACCTTGCCCGGGAGGCCGAGATCAATCTGCGTCTGCACAGCTGGTTCTCCGATACCCTGGTCGAGGACGGCAAAGTCAAGGGTGTGATCTGCCAGACCAAAACCGGGCGGCAGGCGATCCTGGGTGATATCGTAATTGACGCGACTGGCGATCTGGATGTGACCGCTGCGGCGGGGGCCGACTTCACCCAGGGGCAATACATCGTCACCACAGTCTTCCGTCTTTCGAATGTCGATACAGACGAGGCCGAGCGCTTTCAGTACGAAGAGCCGGAGGCCTTCAAGAAGCTCGACCGGCAGGCCCGGCGTCTGATCGGCGGCGCCTGGGAGATGTGGTGGCTCAAGACACCAATCCCCGGTGTCGTCTGGTGTAACTGCCCGCACATGCCGGGCTACGACGGAATCTCGGTCGAAGACCTGACCAAGGCGGAGTACGAAGGCCGCGAACGCATCATGCGGCTCTACGAGTATGCCCGAGAAAACCTGCCGGGCTTCCAGAATTCAAATTTGCTGGGCACAGCCGAACAGATCGGCGTCCGCCAGACCCGCCAGCTGCGCGGCGAATATGTCGTCACCAAAGACGATATCGTCAGCCGGCGGCACTTTGCCGATACGGTCTGCCGGGGCAGGGACTACTACACGCCATATCGCGCACTGTTGCCCCGTGGCCTGGACAACCTCATTGTCGCCGGACGGCACTATTCGGCAGAGCCGGATGCCCAGCGCATGTCGCGGGAAATCCCGCCCTGCATGGTGCAGGGCGAAGCCGCGGGAGTTGCTTCGGCGCTGGCGCTGAACGCGAACGCCGCGCTGCGGGACGTGGATCCGAAGGCAATCCAGAAACAAATGCGTGCCCAGGGTGCCGATCCCGGCGATGTCCCGTCTGACAACGCTTTGGTTTTGGAGCCTGCGGAATAATCGGCGAGCTGCAGCCTGTATTTTTATTCAGTTCGGAAAAAGAGGATCCTATGTCCAGTAACAGCAATCTGCCCCTCGACGGTGTTCGGATTGTCGACTTTACCCAGGTCATGCTAGGGCCCTGCGCCACCCAGATGCTGGCCGATTTCGGTGCCGACGTGATCAAGATCGAACGACCTGGATCCGGTGAGCTCTCCCGGAACTTCTTCGGCGGTACCAGCGAAGCCGAGCGCAACAACCCGGTCTTCTGCAGCCTGAACCGCAACAAGCGCTCGGTGACCCTCGACACGCGCCAGGAGAGCGCCAAGGAAGCGGTCTACGAACTGGTGCGCAGGTCTGACGTAGTCGTGAACAATTTCCGGCCCGGTGTGATGGACCGTATGGGTTTCGGATACGAGAAGCTGCGCGAGATCAATCCGCGCATTATCTTTGCGTCCGGCACTGGCTTTGGACCCACCGGTCCCTACGCCCACAAAGGCGGGCAGGATGTACTTTCCCAGGCCCTGACCGGTGTGATGGAACGCCGTGCCGACGACGATACGCCGCGCTCGATTTACGCTACGGCGCTCTGCGACTACACGGCCGGTATGCATCTGGTCCAGGGCGTCCTGGCGGCGCTGCTGGCCCGGGAGAAGACCGGGCGCGGGCAGGAGGTCTCGGTGTCTCTCTACGACTCAATGCTGGCAATGCAGATGCAGGAAGCTTCCCATCTCATGACCACGGATCAGGAATTGAACTGGGCCGCCATGCCGCTTAGCGGTGTTTTCGAGACGACCGACGGTGCGCTGGTCCTGGTTGGTGCCTTTAAGGCCAATCCATTGCAGGATATCTGCAGGGCGCTGGGGATCGAGGACCTCTCAGAGATCTATCCCGATCTCCCGGCACAGCGCGCAGGGAAGGCGGAACTTCAGCGGCGCTTCCGGGAAGGCTTTGGATCGAACACGACGGAGCACTGGATCGCCAAGTTGGAAGAACAGGACCTGCTTTGCGCCGAGGTCCGTCCATTGGGTAAGGCGCTGACCGACCCGCAGACGATCGAGAACGGGATGCTCGAAAGCTATGAACATCCGCTGCATGGCGAAACCCGCGTGATTGCATCGCCGGTACATCTCTCCGAAGCGCCTTTCACCGTGCGGCGTCCGCCGCCGCGCATTGGCGAACATACCGCCGAGGTTTTGGCCGAACTCGGCCTGGGTGAAGATCGGGGCGAGGTTTCTGGAATGGCCGCCAAGCCTCAGGCCGTGGGGGCTGCGTAATGCCGGTTAATTTCGAGATCCGAGATCAGGTCGCCTGGATCACGATCAACCGGCCTGATCGGATGAATGCCGTTGATGCCGAGACGGAAGACCGTCTCGAGGAAATCTGGCTTGAGATCGAGGGGAATTCCGATCTGCGCTGTGCGGTTCTGACAGGTGCAGGCGACCGCGCCTTCAGTGCGGGTGCCGACATGAAGTCGGCAAACGGCGCAAGCGGTCTGGGATACTGGGCTCACGCACGGCCTCACGGCTTTGGCGGTCTCGCACTCCGCGACAGCCTCAACATCCCGGTCATCGCGCGGGTCAACGGCCTCGCCATGGGTGGCGGCTTTGAGATGGTCCTGGGCTGCGACATCGTCATTGCGGTCGAGACGGCAAAGTTTGCCTTGCCGGAGTCGCGGGTCGGCCGCCTGCCGTTGGATGGCGGCATGGTGCTCTTGCCCCGGCTGATCCCGCAGAAAATCGCCATGGGCTACCTGCTCACCGGGCGGCGAATGTCAGCATCCGAAGCGGCGGATCTGGGCCTTGTGAACGAAGTTGTCAGCGCTGACGACCTGGACGCAGCTGTCGAGCGCACTGTCGCCGACATCAAGGCCTGCGCGCCGCTCTCGGTGAAGGCGATCAAGCACACGGTCAAAAAGACCGCGCAGCTCAATCCCCGTGATGCCCAGGCCCTGCGCACCCAACCCCTTGTGGCCGCTTTGCAGTCCAAAGACAGCGATGAGGGCGTGCAGGCTTTTCTCGAGAAGCGTGACCCGGTCTGGAGCGGGACGTAAGGCTGATGAAACGGATGTGCGAGATCGACGGCCCGGGAGGCGGTTTATGACTTTCATCATTTCCCAGGCCTGCGTGGACATCAAAGACGGTGCTTGTACCGAGGTCTGTCCGGTCGAATGCATCTACGAGGGTGGACGGATGTTTTACATCCACCCGGATGAATGCGTGAACTGCGGGCTCTGTGAATCTGTCTGTCCGGTTGACGCCATCCGGGATGAGTTCGATGCCGAACCGGCGGAGGCCGCTTACATAGTGGTCAACAAAGAGTTCTTTGAAGACAAGGTCACGGGGTGGGGATCACCGCAGGGCTGGAACCAAAATTTCCAGACTGACAAGGATCACCCCGTCGTGGCAGCTTTGCCCCCACAGGAGGCAAGCACAGAACCTCTCAAGATTGTCAAACTGGTCGATCTGGTAAAATGAAGATCGCCGGCATCGCGCTTACTCTTCCCGAAACGCCCGGCTGAGCTGATCCTCGAAAGGTTTCACCAGATAGCTGAGAGCACTGCGTGCGCCGGTTTGAACGAAGACCTCCGCCGGCATCCCCGGACTTAGTTTGAGTGCATCTAAACGCGCCAGTTCCGCTTTACTCAGGCGCAGCCGGGCCAGGAAATACTGGTCTCCGCTCCGTTCGTCCTCTGTGAGATCCGCTGCGACCGAATAGAGCGTTGCATCGAGCTGTGGTGTCGTGCGCTGATTAAAGGCCGTGAAGTGAATGACCGCGTCCTGGCCAATTTGAATCTGATCGATATCGGCTGGTGCCACCCGCGCCTCGACAATAAGATCATCTCCCTGGGGGACGATCTGCATCAGCGCCTCACCCGGAGTGATCACGCCGCCGCGGGTATGGATGGCGAGTTGATGAACCACGCCGGACTGCGGCGCCTGGATCTCCAGACGGCGCAATTGATCCAGCGCGGCGACGCGGCGTTCGGCAAGCTCTGCGAGTTCCGCTTCGACAATGCGGAGCTCTCCCAGAACTGCTTCGCGGAATTCCTTGTCGAGTTGCAGGACCTGCAGTTGCGTCTCGCTAATCCGGCCTTCCGTCCGTGCGATCTCGGCGGTGAGTTGCCCGTGCTCGCCCTGGATCTTCACCGCTTCGCGTTCAAGCGCCATGTATTGGGTAACGGGAATGAGCTTTTTGTCTTTCAGGCCCTGCATCATTTTCAGTTCTTTTTGCGTCAGCTCGATTTCCCGTGTCTTGGCATCGCGTTGAGAGGTGAGGCCGGCGATTTCGTCATGGGTCTGCGTAATCCGTTCCTGCAGCTGCTCACGCTGGCCTGAGAGGGTGACTAGGCGTGCTTGAAAGAGCTTTCGCTCTCCCTCCAGTAGATCGAACTCACCGCTCGCATTTGCTTGCTCGCGCAGGTGTTGCGAGAAGACCAGCTCTTTATTGGAGTCTCGTTCGGCAATCAGCCGGGTGCGCCGGGTTTCCAGCTCGTTCATCTGTTTGGTGACAATGGCCAGGTTGGCTTTGGTCGCGGTGCCGTCGAGACGTACCAGGAGATCGCCCGCCTCAACCCGGTCACCGTCGCGCACGGCGATTTCGCCGACGATGCCGCCTTCAGCATGCTGGACCAGCTTGATATTGGACTCGACGACAACCTTGCCCGATGCAATGACGGCGCTGGAGATGGATGCGAACGCCGACCAGCCGCCGACACCGCCAATCAGGACTGCGGTGATCGCAAGGCCAATGAGAAGGTGGCGACGCAACGAAGATCTGGTGTGCGTGCCCGTTGCCGGTGCGTCGAAAGCGCCAGCGCGAAGGTTGGTGGGGTCGAGGGTTCTGTATCCCTCAAGCAGGCTCTGCGGCAATGTTCAAGGCTCCCTTGCTGGCGGATTTCTTCGCGGTTGTGTTCCTGATTTTTGGCGGGTTGTGGGGTGCGTTGGCCTGCGCCAGGACTTCCTCCTTGCGGCCAAAAGCCTGCTGACGCCCGTCTTTCAGGACCAGAAGATGATCAACGGCGGCGATGGCGCTGGGCCGATGGGCCACGACGATGACGATTGAACCCTTCTTGAGCATTGTGCTGATCGCGTCCGTCAGCGCCAGTTCACCTTCGGCGTCCAGATTGGCATTGGGCTCGTCCAGCACGACAAGGAACGGAAGGCCATAGAGTGCGCGCGCCAGGCCGACGCGTTGCCGCTGGCCGGCGGACAGGATTGAACCGGCATCGCCGATACTGGTGTCGTATCCCTCCGGCAGCTTCAGGATCATATCGTGAATGCCAGCCAGCCGGGCGGCCTCGATGACGTCTTCTGCGTTGCGGGCCGGATCGAAACGCGCAATGTTTTCCGCAATCGTGCCGTCGAACAGATCCACCGCCTGCGGCAGGTAGCCGATATAGCGGCCGAGCTTAAGCGGATCCCACTGGTCAAGCGCCGCGCCGTCCAAGCAGATCTTGCCCATGATGCTCGGCCAGACCCCGACCATGCAGCGGGCAAGACTTGACTTGCCACTGGCGCTGGGACCGATGATGCCGAGACCTTCGCCGGCCTGCAAAGAGAAGCCGATCCGCTCAATGGCTGTTTTGGAACTGCCAGGCGGGACGACGGTCACGCTGCTGAGGTCCAGGCTTTTCCTGGGGCGGGGAAGGTCTGTTCTCGTGGCGGGAGGCGGGCCGCTGAGCGTCGTTTTGAGCCGGTTGGCACTCTGGCGTGCCGAGATGAAGCCGCGCCAGTGGGCGACCGCCAGTTCGATCGGCGCCAGGGCCCGCGACATGATGATGGAGCCTGCGATGATGGTGCCGGGCGAAACCTCCTGCATAACCGCGAGCCAGGCCCCGGCGGCCAGAATGACCGATTGCATCAGCAGGCGGATCGAGCGGGTGGCGGCGGAGAGCATGCTGGCCCGGTCGCTGGCTTTGCCCTGAAGCTGAAGGTAGCGGTCATTGATACCGCCCCAGATGTTGCCGAGCTGGGCCCCCATACCCATGGCATGCACCGCCTCGCTGTTGCGACGGCAACTGGCGGCGACGGCATTGCGCCGATTGACCAGACCTGCCGCCTCACGCAAAGGCTTTCGGTTTACGACCTCGCTCAAGATGGCGAGCAGGAACAGCAATCCCGCACCGGCGCTGGCGATAAGGCCGAGGAAGGGATGGAATAGAAAAATGACCCCTAGATAGAGCGGGATCCACGGCATGTCGAAGATTGCCAGCGGGCCCTGGCTCGAAAGAAATTGGCGCAGGCTGTCCAGGTCGCGAATTGGGGCGGTGGACTCACCTTTCTGACTTTGCCGCAAGGGCAGGGCGAGAACCGCCCTGAAAGCGCTGGGTGAGAGTTCTTCGTCCAGACGGCGGCCAACCCGGATGAGCACCCGGGAGCGCAGGAGTTCGAAAAGACTGAAAAAGAAATACAGCAGAGTCACCAGGACCAGGAGCGCCGCGAGTGTCGGCAGGCTGCCGCTGGTCAGCACCCGGTCGTAGACTTGCATCATGAAGAGCGGGCCGGTCAGCATCAGAATGTTGATGATGCAACTGAAGAGGCCGATACCGATAAACGCGCCGCGGCAGGTTCGCAGCGCGGCGCGGATCAAATTGCGTTCACTTCCGCCGCCATCCCGCAGGCGTGCGTCGGGCGCAGTGGTTTTATGAGAAGACATTTGGAATCAAATCTCCGGACCGGTGACGGATTGCAATGGCCGGGTTTCCCCGGCCACCACGTCCCATCGCCGAAAAGCCGATGGGGATGACGAAACTGTTGGTTGGGCCAGTCGCTCAGGCCACCATCAGATCGTCATTGAAGCAGTTGCCGCCGGTGGACGAGTCCACACCTGCATCCTCGGCGACGGGCGTCTCGTCACCCGGCATTTCGGCAGTGGGTATTTCGGCGGAGGGATCGGACATGCCGTCATCGTCGTCCGGTTCTTCGGTGGTTTCCTCCGCCTTGAAATCGATTGAGAGATCCGCAAACTCGATCGTTTCGACATCGAACAACACCTTGGTTGAATCGGCACCCAGCAAGAGGACGCCGTTGTTCGGCAGCAGCATGAAGTTGTAGTCGTCGAAACTGCTGTCCGTCTCGAATCGGTCGTTTCCTGCCGCGCCCAGGATGATCTGATCATTCTCCATGTCCATGAAGACATCATCACCCTCCGTACCGGTGGATACGGCCGGTCCCGCGGCCAGATCGGGCTCCTCGGCGTCCGGATCTTCCGCAGTTGGCTCCTCGGCGTCGGGGTCTTCCGCGGTCGGCTCTTCGGCGTCCGGATCTTCCGCAGTTGGCTCCTCGGCGTCGGGGTCTTCCGCGGTCGGCTCTTCGGCGTCCGGATCTTC
>CANMQP010000021.1 GCA_947500035.1 uncultured Kiloniellaceae bacterium
GGCGTCCGGATCTTCCGCAGTTGGCTCCTCGGCGTCGGGGTCTTCCGCGGTCGGCTCTTCGGCGTCCGGATCTTCCGTAGTCGGGTCTTCGCCCGTCGGTTCTTCGGTAGTAGGATCTTCGGACGTTGGATCCTCACCCGGTGTATCGTCGTTGTCAGCAACAACAGGGCTTTCCAGGTCGGTATTGATGTCGACCTTGACGTTGCCGCCCGCTATCGTGACCTGTTTCTCAACCACACCGTTGATGCCTTCGCCGGAGAAACGGACGGTATAGTCTCCGTCTTCCAGGGCGATCTGATAACCACCGGCCTCCCAGGTCGAGGTGTCTACGGCATTGCCTTCGGAGTCGATGATCTCGATGTCGACACCGCCAAGGCCTTCGCCAACGTCGTAGAAATTGTCGCCATCGTTGTCGTCGAATGCGACGCCGGTCAGGAAGCTCTGGCCGTCATCTGAGAAAGCCTGCGTATAAAGAAACGCGTTATCGAACTGTTCCCAGTCACCGGTCGCGCCGCCGATACCGGCTTCGCTCCAGTTCTCGTTCATGATGTTAGCGAGATGTCCGGGCGAGCGCAGCAGCGCGCCGTGCCGTTCTTCCACGACGTCCTGCTCGTTGACGTTGCTGCCGGAGGAAAACCAGCCGGCGATATTCTCGCCGACACCGCCGCCATCCCATCCGGCAGCATCGGCGCGCTGCGTCGGGTTGGAGCCGCCGGCACCGGTATGTGAGAAGGTGTCGGTGTTTTCCATCCACTCGGAATGACCGCGGGCGGCCTCCAGCAGATCCTCGTTCATGGCGAGAGGCTCAAGAGCGGAATCAGGAATGTTGCCAAGACTGAAACCATAGTTCTCAGCCGCCGCCCCGGGGTCGGCGCGGGCCTGATTTACCAGTTCGAGCATGTACTGTTCAAAAGATGTTGGTGTGGCCATCGTGTATATATTTCCTTTTTTCTTGGGGAATATTACATGTGCTCAAGAAATGAGCAGGGCCGAGTATGATCTGAAATACGGCAGGAATTTGGCATATCCGGGTTAAGGAAATGTCATTTCCATGTCTGGAGATGTCACAGAAAATACGAGTTTGTTTGTCTAGAAACGTATATTTTATAAGGCTTTTTCAGCCGATAATCGTAAATTCGAATTCGCGAAACGAACCTGGAGCTGTATTACGATCGGCTTTACCTGCTCTAAAAGGGGCGCGTTTCTGTCTGGGGTTTATAGGTTTCTCTTAAAGTAAAATGTTTGCATTGTATGGGATTAAAAACATATTATTTTCAATAAGTAAGTGAGAGTTCTTTGACTCACCAAAGTATTTAAAGAATGATTCTCAATGCCAGAATTGTGATCATCGCAAGTTAAGCTTGTCCAACAAGCGCTGCCGCTTGTTGAGCCACCAGCCGAACTGAGGTTTCCAGAAGCCGTAATCCTTGTCTTCACCCAATGACCGGGCCGCATGAAGCGTCCAGTTCGGGTTGTCCAGCAGCTCGCGCGCCAGAGCCACCATATCCACAGTGCCGTCGGCAATGGCTGCTTGGGCAACTTCCGGATCCCAAAGGAAACCGACACCCATCGCCGAGATTTCGGCTTCGCGTTTGACCTGCGCTGCAAGAGGCAATTGGAAGCCTTGCGCCAGGGCCATGCGGCGCGGTTTGAAGCTGTCGTTGTGACCGGCGCCGATGCCGCCCGTCGAGCAGTCGACCATGTCCACGCCATTTTCCTTCAGACCCTTGGCGAGCGCGATGCTGTCCTCGACTTCCCAGCCGCCATCGACCCAGTCGGTCGTGGAGATCCGAAAGGAGAGAACTTTACTTTCCGGCCAGGTCTCGCGGATGGCGCGGGCGGTCTCCAGGGCGAAACGCATGCGGTTCTCCCGTTCCCCGCCATAGGCGTCCGTGCGTTTATTGGTCACCGGTGAATAAAACTGGTGACCCAGAAAGCCGTGCGCCGCGTAGACCTCGATCACGTCGTAGCCGGCCTGATCGGCCCGCCGCGCGCTGTCTCTGAAAGCCGCGAGCACGTCATCGATATCGGATTGGGTCATCTCGGCCGGCATATGCCAGTTTTCGCCGTAAGGAACCGCGGAGGGACCGATGGTTTCCCAGGGGGCTTCGCCCCGCAACGCGACATCTTCCTCGGTAACCGGTGTTTCCCCATGCCAGGGCCGGCGCTCGCTCGCCTTACGCCCGGCGTGACCAAGCTGAACACCTGCGATTGCACCTTGTTCTTTCAAAAAGCTGGCAATCCGGGCCATCCCTTCGATCTGTCCGTCTTCCCAGAGTCCCAGATCGCCGTGGGTGCGCCGACCTCTGTCTTCCACTGCGGTGGCTTCGGTGAAGACCAGTCCCGCGCCGCCCAAGGCAAACCGGCCTAAGTGCACCAGATGCCAATCGTTGGCGTAGCCATCCTTCGACAGATATTGACTCATCGGCGAGACGGCGATCCGGTTCGGGAAGGTGATGTCGCGCAGAGTGAAGGGCGTAAAGAGCGGCATGTTTGATCCTGAAATGGAGAAGACGTTGACCTAGTCACCTGACTCTAAAGTTCGCTACATAGAGATTTTTGTGTTTTCTGGCAAAATCGCTTCACGGAAGCGAGTATTTCGTCTGCGGATTTGACCCATTTGTATGGTTTCGGGTTCTCATTGTGTGCCTCTATGAAGGC
>CANMQP010000022.1 GCA_947500035.1 uncultured Kiloniellaceae bacterium
ATCGTTCTTGACGAAAAGCGTCAAGAACGTGAATCGCCCTCTAACTAAAATAGGAGAGACTGATTCACGTTTTTCAACGCCGTGAAAAACGATCAGGCTCTCGAGTGCGATCGTTCTTGACGAAAAGCGTCAAGAACGTGAATCGCCCTCTAATTAAAAAGGAGAGACTGATTCACGTTTTTCAACGCCGTGAAAAACGATCAGGCTCTAGCGGCCTGTGACCGACGTCAGCCTCGAAAACGCACTGACCGGACGGCTGGAGGGCTGGCCCCTCGCGCCGGTCCTGATCTGGCTGCTGACCGAAGGCCGGCAGATTCCCCGACCCGGGCCCCTGATCACCGCGCTGGCCGAACAGCTGGCGCAGGTCGGCGCCCCGGCCTGGCGGCTGCGCACTGCCCTGCGCCTGATCCATCCCCAGATGTTCGGAATCTCCGTGGTCTGGCAACGCGGACGGGGCCCCGCCGAGGAGACGCGGACCCGTCATGGTGTGTTTCAGTCCGACGCCTACATCGGCAGCCCGATCCAGGCCTTCAACGAGAGCCTGAAGACCGTTCGCTACCGGCTCGACCAGCTTGATAAAGCGCGCGATCACCTGGTGCTCTTCGAGCTGGCGGATCAGGGGGCGACGGACTATGTGATCCAGCCCATGCCCTTCAGCGACGGCGGCCGGCACTTCCTGGCCGTCGCGACCGACCGGGCGGAGGGTTTCAGCGACCTCGACATCGCCAAGTTCGGCCTGCTCGCCGAGGCCCTGGCCCCGAACTTCGAGATCATCTCCCGGCGCCATCTCTCCGAGACCCTCATGGACACCTACCTGGGGCACCGCACCGGGCAGAAGGTTCTGGATGGTCTGATCCAAAGGGGTGACGGCGAAGCCATCGACGCGGCGCTCTGGTACAGCGACCTGCGCGACTTCACCGCCCTGACCGACGCCCTGCCCCCGGAGCAGCTCTTCGACCTGCTCAATGCCTATTTCGAGTTCCTGTCGTCCGCCGTGACCGCGCGCGGCGGCGAGGTCCTGAGCTTCATCGGCGACGCCATGCTGGTGATGTTTCCCTGCGGCGAAGCCGCCCCAGGAAGTGTCACGGGGAATGTCCCAGGGAATGTCCCAGGGAATGCCCGAGAGAATGCCCGAGAGAATGCGCAAGGGAATGCGGGCGGGAATACGCGAGGAACTGCGGGCGGAGGTGCTGTTGGGACCGCCGGTGAGAATGCGGCAGCAGATGCCGGAGCCAATGCCAACCCGAATGGGGCCGGAAGGACCGGCGGGATTTCGGGCGGGAATGTGGGCGCGCAAGACGCCTGTCAGGCGGCGATCGATTCCGCCATCGATGCCTTCGACAGTCTGGCGACCGTGAACTTTTCCCGGCGCCGGAACGGCCAGCCCGAGATTCGCTTCGGGCTCGGCCTCGACGTCGGCAAGGTCATCTACGGCAACGTCGGCGCGCCGGACCGCCTGGCCTTCACGGTCATCGGCCCGACCGTGAACCGGACCGCCCGTCTCGAGTCCCTGACCAAGACCACCGGGCAGCCGGTCCTGATGTCCGACAGCTTTGCGCAAAAGGTTTCGCAGGCTGTGACATTTGTAGGACATTTCGAAATGAAGGGCATCCCCGAGCCGCAGCCGGTCTATGCTCTGAAGAACGCGCCCTAAGCGCCTGAAAGATCAGCTGAATGCGTCGGGCATGGACTCCTTTTTCCGGGCGATGAAGGCCAGCAGGGCCTCGTCCGTGGCCGGATCCATTTCGGGCATCACATAGTCTGCCAGCACCCGCTTGTAAATCTTGTTCGCCCGCTGGCTGGCGTCCAGCGCGCCCTCCGCTTCCCACTGCTCGAAGCTGTTGTTATCGGCGATGTTCGAGCGGTAGAAGGCGCTCTGGAAGTTGGCCTGGGTGTGGGCGCAGCCGAGGAAATGGCTGCCCGGCCCGACCTCGCGGATGGCATCCATGGCCTGGCCGTTTTCGGTCAGATCGTAACCCTGCAGCATGGTCTGCATCATCCCGAGCTGGTCCGCGTCCATGATAAATTTCTCATAGGAGGAGATCAGCCCACCCTCCAGCCAGCCCGCGCCGTGCAGCACGAAATTCACACCTGCCATCGCTGTCGGCAGCAGGGTTTGCGCAGATTCATAGGCCGCCTGGGCATCCGGCACCTTTGAGCCGCAGAGCGAACCGCCGGAGCGGAAAGGCACACCCAGACGCCGGGCCAGCGCCGCCGCGCCATAGAGCACGAGCGCCGGTTCGGGCGTGCCGAAGGTCGGTGCGCCGGACTGCATGGAGATCGAACTCGCGAAGCTGCCGAACACCACGGGCGCGCCGGGATTGACCAGCTGGCTGAAGGCGATCCCGGCCAAAGCTTCGGCCAGGGTTTGCGCCAGCACACCGGCGGGCGTCACCGGCGCCATCGCACCGGAGAGGATAAAGGGCGTGACGATGCAGGCCTGATTGGCGCGCGCGTAAACCTTCAGCGCGCCCAGCATGGTGTCGTCGAAGGTCATCGGCGAGTTGGCGTTGATCAGGCTGATCATCACCGTGTTGTTATCCACGAAGTCATCACCGAAGAGGATCTTCGACATGGCGATGGAGTCTTCCGCCCGCTCCGGCGCGGTGACCGAACCCATATAGGGTTTGTCCGACAGGCGCATGTGGCTGTAGAGCATGTCCAGGTGGCGCTTGTTGACCGGCACATCCACCGGCTCGCACACCGTCCCGCCGGAATGGTGAACAGACGGCATGGAGTAGGCCAGCTTCACGAAGTTGCGGAAGTCCTCGATTGTCGCGTAGCGGCGGCCACCATCCAGATCGCGCACGAAGGGCGGTCCGTAGACCGGGGCGAAGACCGTGTTGTTGCCGCCGATCTGGACCGAGCGCTCCCGGTTGCGGGCGTGCTGGGTGAATTCCGAGGGCGCGGTTTGCGCCAGTTTGCGACACATGCCGCGGGGGCAGCGGACCCGCTCCCCCTGAACATCCGCACCTGCCTCTTTCCAGATCGCAAGCGCCTCCGGATCATCCCGGAAGTCGATGCCGACTTCTTCCAGGATGGTGTCGGCGTTGTACTCGATCATCTCGAGCGCTTCGGTGCTCAGAGTCTCAAAAACCGGAATTTTGCGCGTGATGTAGCGCAGCTGCTCCACTTTGCCACTTTGCCGCGCTGCCCGGCGTGCTTCCGCGCCGCCCGCACCGCCACGCGCGCTACGGCCGCGGCGCCCACCAGCGGCGCCAGCCCCCGTATCGGTCATAACTCGATCCTCCAAAAAACTTGAGCCTGATTATCCCCGCGCCTCCCGCGTGGGCTCTGTCGAATTCGCGACCACGAACCTCGGAAACGCGCCCCACGGCCGAAACAGTGCAAGAGGTAGAAACGGTGCAAGAGGTAGAAACGGCGCAAGAGATAGCTGAAGAGCGCTGTTCGGACGTCAGAAGCCGCGCGACGGACCGGGCATGTCGGAATCTGGCGTCGCGGTGTCGCAAACGGTTCGGACCACAAAAAGCCTATCGGCCATCTTGCGGCTGTCATTAAAATAGCGGCTTGATAGTGGCTGCAGACAAGGGCGACTGAAGAAGCCCAGCGGTGCACGAGCACTGACTGGACGCAAAATCCGGCATGACGGGGCTTCAGCGGCGTTTTGGGAGAAGAAGAATGAAATCACATGCACGGGCCGTGGTCGTTGGCGGTGGCGTTGTCGGCGCCAGCATTCTCTATCACCTGACCAAGCAGGGCTGGTCGGACGTGGTCCTGCTGGAGCGGACGGAACTGACCGCAGGCTCCACCTGGCATGCCGCGGGCCTGCTGCCACTGTTCAACATGAGCTACAGCGTCGGTCAGATTCACAAATATTCGGTCGATCTCTACAAAACGCTGGAGGAAGAGACCGGCCAGGATGTGAGCTTCCACGTCACGGGCAACCTGCGCCTCGCGACGACCAAAGAACGCATGGACGAATATCATCACTATTGCGGTACCGCGAATACCATCGGTGTCCCTTACGAAATGATCACTCCGGCCCAGGTTAAGGAGCTCTGGCCGCTGTGTAACACCGAAGGGCTGGTCGGCGCGCTCTATCACCCGGACGACGGGCACATCGCGCCAGTCGATCTGACCAACGCCCTGGCCATCGGTGCGCGCAACGGCGGCGCCGAGATCTATCGCCAGACCGAAGTCACCGCGATCACGCAGCTGCCCGGCGGCGAGTGGAAGATCACCACCAACAAAGGCGAGATCACCTGCGAGCACGTGATCACGGCAACCGGCAACTATGCCCGCCAGACCGCCGCCATGGTCGGTTTGGACATTCCGGTCATTCCGGTCGAGCACCAGTACATCGTGACCGACGCCCACCCGCTGCTCGAAGAGCGCAAGAAAGCCGGTCTGCCTGAAATGGCCGTGCTGCGGGAATCCGACGCCTCCTACTACATGCGGGAAGAGCGCCAGGGTTTGATCCTAGGTCCCTACGAGAAAGGCGCCCCCGCCTGTTTCGTCGACGGTGTCCCTGACTCCTTCGGCCAGGATCTTTTCCCCGGCGATCTGGAGCGTCTGGAGCCGCACATCGAGGCCGCGATCAACCGGGTGCCGATCTTCGGCGAAGTGGGCATCAAGGATGTGGTCAACGGTCCGATCTCCTATACGCCCGACGGCAACCCCATGATCGGTCCGGCTTTCGGACTGCGCAATTACTGGCTGGCCGAAGGCTTCAGCTTCGGCGTCACCGCCGCCGGCGGCGCAGGCAGGTATCTGGCCGAGTGGATCTGCCAGGGCGAATCCAGCCTCGACATGCTGGACGTCGACCCGCGCCGCTTCGGAGCCTACGCCAACAAGGCTTACACGGTCGCGAAGAACGAAGAGGCCTACGCCAACGTCTTCACCATCCACTATCCGGATGAAGAGCGTCCGGCTGCACGGCCCTGTAAAACCAGCCCCTGCCACGACAAACTGGACGCCGCGGGTGCGGTCTGGGGTCAGCGCTACGGCTGGGAACGGCCGAACTGGTTCGCGCCGGAAGGTGTCGAACGCAAGGACGACTGGAGTTTCCGCCGCACCAACTACTTCGAGCACGTCGCAAATGAGTGCAAGCTTATGCGCGAAAAGGTCGGCCTGATCGATCTGACCAGCTTCTCCAAATTCGATGTCTCCGGCCCCGGTGCTGAAGCCTATCTTGACCGCCTGGTCGCCAACGCCCTGCCCAAGAAAGTCGGGCGGATCGCACTCACACACAATCTGACTCCGTCAGGCGGCGTGCGCAGCGAGTTCACCATCACCCGCATGGGGCCCGACAGCTTCTACCTGATCTCCTCCGGCGCCGCCGAGCGTTACGATTCGGATCTGCTGCTCAAGGAGTTGCCCGACGACGGCAGTGTGACCCTGAACAACATCACCACCAGCCGGGGCGTTTTCGTTCTGGCCGGACCGCACGCCCGTGACGTACTGGCCAAGGTGACGGATGCAGATCTCTCGAACGAGGCCTTCCCCTGGCTGTCGTCACAAACGGTCTCGGTCGGTATGGCATCGGATGTCCGTGCCCTGCGCGTCAACTTCGTGGGCGGCCTGGGCTGGGAACTGCATCATCCGATTGAGTTTCAGAACCACATCTTCGACGCGCTCATGAAGGCAGGTGAGGAGTTCGGGATCGGACTGGTCGGCATGCGCGCCATGGACTCCATGCGCATCGAGAAGTCCTACCGCATGTGGGGCAGCGACCTGACCACCGAGTACTCCATTCTAGAAGCCGGCCTGAACCGTTTCGTTCGGCTCAACAAGGGCGAATTCGTCGGACGCGAAGCCCTGGTCCGGCAGCAGGAAGCCGGCGTGCCGCAGCGCTTCATCACGCTGGAGGTCGACGTCAAGGACGCCGACTGCCTGGGCAATGAACCGCTTTACCAGGGCGATGAGATGATTGGCCGCGTGACGGCCGGCGCTTTCGGACATAGCGTCGGCAAGAGCCTCGCCCTTGCCTACGTCAAACCGGATGTCGCTGAGCCGGGGACGGAACTGAAGGTCGAGATCCTGGGTGAACTTTTTCCGGCCCGGGTGATCGAAGAATCGCCTTACGATCCCGAGAACGCCGCTCTGCGTGCCTAGTGACGGCATCGGCCTCACGTTAGAAACAGGCAGCTTCGGCTGCCTGTTTTTTTGCCCGTTGCTTGCGATTGGTCAAAAAGCTGCGGCAGAGCCGCCGAGGCTGACCCGATTCCCTCAAATTGCAATTCATTCGTATACGTGCAACAATAAAGTCCAGTTCGATCGACTCGCCGCGAAACACCAATCGTCGTTGCAGGGGGATACCGATGGCCAAGGCACCGAACAATCCGTTTGAGAAAATTGCAGACCCGACCGGGGAGGCCCGAGAAATTCGAGAGCTGACCAGCCTCACGACGAAGCTGCTGAACAAACGCTACATTCAGAAAAATAAGAAGGTCCTGCGCGGCGTCCATCCGAAATCCCATGGTTGCCTGCGCGCCGTCTTCGAAATCCGCCAGGATATTCCCGAGCCGCTGAGGGCTGGTCTTTTCGCCACGCCCGGGAAGCGCTATAGCGCGTGGGTGCGCTTTTCGAACGCGGCCATCAAAGTCGCCCATGATCTGGGCACGTCAGATCCGCAGACACAGCAAAATGGTAGCCGGGGCATGGCAATCAAGGTGCTGGACGTCGGCGGCCGGGTTCTGCTCGCGGATGAAGGGGCCAAGAACCAGGATTTCCTGATGATCAACACGCCGGCTTTCGCCTTCGTGGACAGCAAGCAGTATCTCTTGCTCAACAAAGTCCTGGAGCAAACCGGCGACAATGAAACGGCTGCGGTGGGCGCTGTGTTGCAGCCCATCCTGGATCCTAACTCCGGCGCCTCGGCCGCAGAAAAACAGCGCGCGGCGAAAACCGCCGGCGTCATTCAGATGATCCAGGCAAAGCCGGTAGAGAACCCAATGGAGGTCGCCTACTTCGGGGCAGCGCCCTTCCTCTACGGCCCGGATCGGGTCATGCGATTCGCGGCGGTTCCTTGGGGCGGCGAAGCACCTCAAACCGTGCCACCGCAGGCCGGCCCTAACTATCTTCGCCGCGCGGTCAGGCAGCGCGCGCGGCAACGCGAAGACATCTGTTTCGATTTCAGGGTCCAGGTTCGGGGGAAGGCCGAAAAAAATCTTCAGATCGAAGATGCCACCGCCATATGGGACGAAGCAAAGACCCCGTTCGTCTCCGTCGCAAGACTGATTATCGCCACGCCGCAAGACCGTCCGGGTTCCGATCAGGGGAAAGCGTCGGCACGGCGTGAGGCGCATTGCGAGAAGATGTCATTTACACCCTGGCATTGCCTCGCTGAGCATCAGCCGCTGGGCAGCATCAACAGGCTGAGAAAACCTGTCTATGAAGCATCAAGCGATATGCGACGCGGCAAAAAGACGGCTAAGGATAAAGCTGCGGTCAAAAAGACGATCCGCAAACCCGTTCGTCTCAAAGGAGCCCGGAAACCGGCCTGACAAATGCGCGCCTGAAAATCAGCAGTTCGCCAAGCCTGTAGCCTTGCGGCCGGTACTAAACCAGCGACAGGTATGTTCGCCGGCAGGAAGGATCACAGAGACTGCGGGCCCGGCCTGCTTCAGACTTGCCCTAACGCCCTACGATGAAGTCCCGCAGCACACTGGTCTCGGACTCAAGCTCTTTCATCCGATACTTCACGACGTCGCCGATAGACACCAAGCCGCAAATCGCACCGTCCTGGACTACCGGCAGATGACGGATCCGGCTTTGCGTCATCTCCGACATGACATCATCGACCTTCTCGCGGGGATGCGTTGTCTTGACGGTGCTGGTCATCAGGGAGGCGACAGGCATCTGCATGAGCGCAGCACCATGGTCCGCCAGACCACGAACGACGTCGCGTTCGGAAAGTATTCCTGCGATCGTTTTACCGTCATCGCAGACCACAAGCGCGCCGATCCTCTTCTCTTTCAGAACGCGGACAGCCGCGTCAATGGTGATATCGGACCGGATCGTCGAGACTTCTCCGCTGCCGCCCTTGCCTTTGAGCAATGCTTTAACCGTCATAGGTCTTGCTTATCCTCCCTCAGTCATTCGGACTCTGAAAGACGCTCTTCACGCGGACACGTTGCGGGCAGAACCACACGCTGAAACGGCACCCGCCTCACCTGGTTTCCTGCCAACGACAGTTTGGCCGAAGCAGCGTCAATGCACTCTCTTCCGTTCTTCACCTCCGTGCCGCCGCCGTCTTACCTAAACAGGTAGATGGTCATTCACGTTCCCGTCTCAAAGTCTTTTCGTCAAGAGGGACCGGCCCTGTTCTGGCTCCGTGCGCCTTCAATTTTACGCTCTTTGATTGAAAGGTGCCACCTGTCAGACGTCCGTTTCTTGCCAAAGCCTGGAATTGCGAGTAAGAATTTCGCTCTAACCATATGATTTAAAATTGGTTTCTCCCAAGCCGGGCGCACCGGTGTCAAAGGACCTGACTCTAAACCAGGAATTCCTTTTATGCCCCTTTTCCTGTCGGCTATAACCGGGGCGAACCGGCGGAAAACCAACGCACAGCGAGAGCAAATCTATCATGATGACGCAGTATCAAGGACGGAAAAGACTTCGTATATCGGATCAAGACGCTCTGCTGAAATGGTGCCGCTCGAACGGATTTTCGCTTACACAGCAAGACAACGCGTCAAGTCTGGCGTTTAATATCAATCTCAGAAATTCGCCCGAAAAGCAGACCGCATCGAGCGATTTTGTTCTCGAAGTCAATGAGAAGGGGTTTGCAGTTTTCGATCCGAGCGGCGAAGGCCTGGCGCAGGGCAAGGAGCTCCGGGGTGTTCTGAAAGAGATATCCCTGCAGCTGGCAAAGAGGCACTCAGCGGCTAGTTAGGGTCTGTTACCATTCAGGATAGAATCGCTGGAGACGACATGTCGCCGGTGTGAACCTGATCCAGCTATACGATTTAGAGATCGAGCGTCTCTCTTGCCGGTTCCGCCAGCGCCCGTAACGCGGACTCATCCTCCCAGCCCACGACCACGTAAGCGTAGCCGTCCTGACGCCACTCAACCATGTTGAGATCCGCTCTTTGCGCCGCAACCGGTGACATATCGCCCGCAGCGCTCGGCATCACGCAAAGCGCAAAGGGGTCTCCGCCCGGTATCTGGTAGATCAACTGCGCAACCGGTTTACCGTTAATGCCCAGCAGACGCGCACCTTTGAACTCGGCGCCGCTCGCGGAGAGATCCGGTACCGTGAGCGTCCGGCCCAGACGATTGCCGAGCCAGCTCTCGATGTGCGGTGTTTCATCGGCGGAGACTTCGACGAGATGACGTTTCTCTTTTGCGTAGATGCCGTGGTAATCGGCGACCTGTGTGAGCCAATCGTTTTGCGCGGCCGGCACGATGCCATAACGCTCACCAGCGACAAAACCGCCCGCGGCACCGACACAAAGAAATGCCACGGATGCCGCGACCAACCATAGCCGCGTCCGGCTGCCGCCCGCTCTTGCATCGGACGACGAAACCACGGCTGCGGGGCGCCTGACTTCAGAAGAAGACTGGTTGACAGCCTGCAGATCCGCGCCACTGCCGTTGCCGGCGCCACTCCGAATCGCCGTGATCAGATTCGCAGGTACAGGCTGCTCGATAATTCCAGAATGCAGACCTTTAAGTGATTCGCTCTGAGCCCGCAGAATATCCCTCAGCTTCCGGGCTTTTGGATCATCGGCCAACAACGTCTCGACCCGGCCCATTTCGGCGGCCGAAAGTTCGCCGTCCACATAGGCGACGAGAAAGTCGTTTAAGTTGCCCGGAGTGATGTTCTCTACAGACATGATCCTACGTAAGTCCTTCGCCGGAGGCCGCTTCGGGCAGAAAATCGGACACATGCTCGGCCAGTGTCAGGCGGGCCCGGGAGAGCCGGCTCATGACCGTGCCGATCGGAATGTCCAGAATCTCGGAAGCCTCCTTGTAACTATAACCTTCAACACTGACCAACATGAGTAACGTCCGCTGCTGCTCCGGAAAGCGCGCGAAGACCTTTTCCAGATCGCCCAGCAACAGACCGGCCTCAACCTCGCTTTCAGCTGAGACGTCGACCAGATGCTCGGTATCCGCCAAACCGGTCCCCCGCCGCACCTTGCGGGACCTTAACTCGTTATGCCAAATCGATTGCATAATCGAAAACACCCATGAGTCCAGGCGCGTCCCCGGCATCCACTGATGCACTCGGGTCAGCGCACGTTCACAGGACGCCTGAACCAAATCATCCGCCGTGTCCAGAGAGCCGGTCAGACTGCAACCGAACCTCCTCAAACGCGGCAGAAGGTCGATCAGCGCCTGCTCAAAGCCGTCGGTCCGTTCCGACATCAATTGCACCTGCGCATCACGGGCACATGCGTCCTTCTGCAGTGAAAACGCTTGGGGGCTCGAATTTATTCCACATAAAGACCGAAAAAATTGTGTAATGAAAAAATCTTTGTGTCGAAGGAATAAAACATCGCTGGGCGGTGTTGTCGTGGCATCATCACCAAGTATGGCTTTTGCCGGCATGATCCGAAACCAGATATATGCCGACAGCACCCCAACAGGTTGTTAAGCCGAACATAATGAGGCGCCTACCAATGAACAAGTTCTTATCTGCTTTTGCCCTTACCTTGCTTCTCATCAACGGAAGCGCCTATGCAGCCGGCGGCTGGGGCGATTCCTCGAGCAGCCAGAATGCGGATTTCACAGCTGCCGAGGCGAAAATCAAGGCAGGTGACTACCCGGCAGCGATCATCTCCCTGAAGAAAGTGACCAAGGCCGAGCCCAAGAACGCGGATGCCTATAACTACCTGGGCTATTCACATCGCAAACTGGGCAGATTCGACGAAGCCCTGGAGTATTATCAGAAAGCCTTGAGCATCGAACCCGACCACCTGGGCGCCAACGAATATCTGGGTGAGCTCTATCTGCAGACGTCGCAGTTGGAAAAGGCCGAAAAACAACTCGAAATTCTGGACGGCCTCTGCTTCTTCGGTTGCGATGAATACCGGGAACTCAAGGGCAAGATCGCAGAGTATAAATCGGCCGGCGGGTGAATCTAACCTCGCGGGATTTCGCGCCGGGTTTACGCCAGGTTTTGCTCGGTCATAAGGAAAAATGATTGGTCTTTGGAGCAGGTTCTGCCCTTGGGTGGACCTGCTCCAAGCCTGTGAATCCGCCTCAGGATTCGCGCCGCTTGTAGAAAAATTCGATAATGCGCATCAGCGGGAAGATCCAGATGATGCCTGTCACACCGTAAAACACCAGCTGCGCAGCCCAGTGGTCCGGCAGGATCGCGGTGCCGACGGAGATAACGATCATGATGTAGATCGCCAAGGCCAAGGCGATCAGCATGTAAACGGCAACACGCTTCACTGTCTGCTCTTTCCTAATCCTAAATGGCGCGACACGATTTAAATCGAATCTTAGATCTGTCAAACAGAGTTGGCGATCACCGCTGGTAAATCAGATTCAACGGCGGCTTCAACGGCGGCGAATTCAGTGACACCAGACTCAGTTACGGCGGACTCAGTGACGCCGGACAAAAACCGGCGCATCGTCATTCGAGAGTTCACCCGCAAAGCGGTATCCGCCATCGTCGAAGTCCGTAAGATCCTCTGCCCGGGTCAGACGGTTCTTGACGATGAAACGCGCCATCATGCCCCGGGCGCGTTTCGCCGAAAAGCCGATAACCTTGGCCACCCCGTCTTTTTCTTCTTTAAAAACCGGCGTGACCAGACGGCCTTCCAGCTTCTTGGGCCGCACCGCCTTGAAGTATTCGCTCGACGCCAAGTTGACCAGGATCCCGGAACGGCTGTCCCGGCCGGCAGAGTTGAGCGCTTCCGTCAGGCGGTCGCCCCAAAAACTGTAGAGATTGGTGCCACGGGGATTTTTCAGACGAGTCCCCATCTCCAGACGGTAAGGCTGGATCAGATCCAGGGGCCGCAGCAGACCATAGAGCCCCGAGAGAATCCGAAGATGCTCCTGGGCGTAAGCGAAATCCTGATCGGCCAAACTGTCTGCGTCCAGCCCGACGTAGGTATCGCCCCGGAACGCCAGGACGGCAGGTTTGGCGTTTTCCGGACCACTGGTCTTGGAGAAAGCCTGATAGCGGTCGTAGTTCAAAGAGGCCAGGTTCTCGCTGAGACTCATGAGCCTCGAGATGTCGTTGCGGCCGAGTGTCCGTGCCGTGTCGATCAGGATTTCGGTATCTTCCTGAAACGCCGGCGAGGAGTAAGCCTTGGCGAAGGGCTGCTGCCAATCCTCCGAAAAGTCGAGTTTTTTGGCGGGAGAGATCACAGCGAGCATAGACACGGGCCTCGGACAAGGAATCGGAAGGCAAGTCTTGTAGCTCAAATAAGACACGCCCGCCAAGGGTCTGACGGGCGTGTCTCAAGAGATCGTTACACCGGACAGGATCATCCTCTGAGATGATCGCCTGTCCAGAAGGGTTTCCGGCTTATCCTTCCGGAAGGACCAGCCAGCCGTTCTCATGTTTTGCAGGAACCAGAGCGCGGGTGTCCTGTCCCAGCGGCAGCGTGTAATCCACGGCGGAGAGCACGCGGCCATCGGTCGAGCGCAACAGGCGCAGGTTGATGTGAACCTGATTGGAACCGACGGCATAGGTGCCGGCAACCACGGCCTGAGCTTCGTGCTCCTGCCCCAGATGCTGGAGCTGACGTGAGAGAACCAGTTCGCCTGCCTGCTGCTTGATGGCAACGGATCCGCGCAGCTTCATCTCGGTCACATGATAACCGAGCTGGGCAAGGCGGCCCGAAACCTGCTCGGCAACCATACGGCCCAGTGTCGAGGAGCGGCGCAGATCGTCGATGTCGACCAGGCTGGCAACCAGAACCGGCTCGCCGCGGTCAAGCGGCTGGAGCGTGGTGTCAACCAGGGTATCGGTCGCAAAGTACGTCTGCGTGCCGATATGAGCGTCAACCGGCTCGGGGTTTTTGATGGGGCGGTTCCCATCGAGAACGCAGCCCGAAAGCAGGAGAGTCGCCAGCGATAGGGCCGAGAAAATTTTGGTCTTGCGGTGCATCGTCATCATTCCTCGTAACTATTCGCTGACTACCGGCACGCGCTGAACCTGCATACGCTCGGTAATGCGGGGTTCGGTCGGCCGCGGCGCAACAACGCCCGGGTTGCGGGTCATGTAGAGCGGAAGGTCTTCCGGCTTGATGTAAAGCGCTTCCGTGTTTTGATAGAGGATCGCGTCGCCATAGAGGATGCTGGTCGTCACCACGACTTCCGCATCGGTCACGGCACCATAATCCATCAAGGCCGTAATGATCTGACCGCCAACAATACCGCCCGCGATAGCGGCTTCGGTGGGCACGGCGTCAAACGCAGCCAGGCCCAGTCCGGAAGCAACCGACCACAGGATGGTCGAGGTCGCGGGGAACTTATTGCTCCGCTCATCGTAGAAGAAAGGCTGAACCCGGTAGTTGACCACGATCGCCTGCTCCGAAGAGGAGGAGACGGCCATGTTCTTGTTCAAGAGGTTCTGTTGCAGAATGCCCTTGAATGCCGAACTGAACGGCATGTCGGCTGCCAGGCCCTGCACATAGAAAGGCCGGCCGCCAAGCAGGCTGCGCTGATAGAGTTCATCTTCGATCGCGCCGCTCGCGGCGTCCAGTTCCGGAACGGACTGCAAAGACGCAATCATATCCGTTACCACCCGATCGCCGAGCTGGTCCCAATGCTGCCAAGTCATAACTTTAAACTGTGAAAGCTGTTTTCCTTCCGGAAAGTGTTTCACGGTTGGCTGCGCGCATCCGGCCAGAAACGCCAAAGCAAAGATGGCGATAATCCCGCGTCGCATCATAAAAAGTCTCCGAACAGTGTGAACCGCCTCATCCCCTGCCCTGCCCGGGTTCGAAAAATCCCGGCGCGGAGCTGAAACTCGGCAACGTCAGAAAAAGGCTGACAGGAAAATCCTTCATTCCGGTTAAGAAGAACGAGGCAATTTTTCGCTCAAATTTTATCTATTCTCACAATTATTTCTGAAACTTAGCAGGTCGACTAGAAACCGGATTCAACCCGGAGGGAGCCTCTGAAAAACCCACGAAACAGCCGGAAAAGCATAGGATACCGGGGTTTTTCAGCCCCCCGTTGTTGCGGGCCGGACACAGACTGTATAAAGTCGAAAGTTCATGATTTGTTCTGGTTTTCAACTCTACCAACTATGGTATCTTCACAAAGTTGTCACGCAACATGTTGTGTTTGATCCACAGTTAAACTGTCCACGGCTGTGGATAACGAGGGAGTGCTAGAATGGACGGTTCGGGGGTAATATTGCGTGAAGGTGTCATGACAATTTCGGAAGAGTCTGTGGATAACTTGTCAATTGATGCGTTGCAGGCTGAAAATCTGCCGCTTCAGGCCGAATTGTTCGCCGAACTCGAGATGGCGCCGGAAGATCATGACGAGTTGGATGACGCGCTGCTCGGCGATGGCGAGATCCGCGATATTTTCCAGAATGAACGCGGTATCCGCGTCGTCATGGACCGCACACGCGATGATCTGCTGACCGAATTCGGCAAAGCGACCCTGACCGACCGCTACCTGATGGACGGCGAGAGCTTTCAGGATCTCTTTGCTCGCGTTGCGGCACATTTTGCTGACGATACCGCCCATGCACAGCGTCTTTACGACGCGATTTCGCGTCTCTGGTTCATGCCCTCGACGCCGGTCCTTTCCAACGGCGGCACCACCCGCGGCCTGCCCATCTCCTGCTTTTTGAACGAAGCCGGCGATTCTCTCGACGGCATTGTCGATCTCTGGAACGAAAACGTCTGGCTGGCCGCTCGCGGCGGCGGCATCGGCAGCTATTGGGGCAATCTGCGCTCGATCGGCGAGAAGGTCGGCCATAATGGCAAAACCAGCGGCGTAATCCCATTTATCCGGGTCATGGACTCGCTGACTCTGGCCATCAGCCAGGGCTCTCTGCGCCGGGGATCCGCAGCCTGTTACATGCCGGTGACCCACCCTGAAATCGAGGAATTCATCGAACTGCGCCGCCCGACCGGCGGGGATCCGAACCGGAAGGCTCTGAACCTGCATCATGGCGTTCTGCTGACCGACGCCTTTATGCGCGCCGTTGAAAACGACGACGAATGGGCGCTGACCAGCCCGAAAGACAATGCGGTGATCCGCAAGGTCAAAGCGCGCGAACTCTGGATCCGTATCCTGACCGCCCGGATCGAGACCGGCGAGCCCTACATTATCTACGGCGACCATATTAACCGCGCGATCCCCGAGCATCACAAGCTGGCCGGGCTGAACGTCAAGATGTCCAATCTCTGCAGCGAAATCACGCTGCCGACCGGGATCGATCACCACGGGGTCGACCGTACGGCGGTCTGCTGCCTGTCCTCGCTGAACCTGGATAAGTACAGCGAGTGGCAGGATAACGAGGGACTGGTCGAGGACATCATGCGTTTCCTCGACAATGTGCTCAGCGACTTCATTGCCAAAGCCCCGGATTCCATGACGCGGGCGCGCTATTCCGCCGAGCGCGAACGCTCGGTCGGCCTGGGTGTGATGGGCTTCCACTCCTTCCTGCAAAAGAACCGCATCCCGATGGAAGGGGTGATGGCAAAGGTCTGGAACAAAAAGATCTTTAAGCAGATTCGCGATCAGGCCGATGCCGCCTCGAAACTCCTGGCGGAAGAACGCGGCGCCTGTCTTGACGCGGAAGAATTCGGCATCATGGAGCGCTTTTCCAACAAGATAGCGATTGCGCCGACCGCCTCTATCTCGATCATCTGCGGCGGATCTTCACCGGGCATCGAGCCCATCGCAGGCAACAGCTTTACCCATAAGACGCTCTCCGGCTCCTTCAATGTCCGGAACAAGTACCTGGAAGAGCTGCTGGAAGAAAAAGGCCACAACGACGAAGATACCTGGACCTCGGTCACCCTGAACGAGGGTTCGGTTCAGCATTTGGATTTCCTGACCGACGACGAAAAGGACGTCTTTAAGACCGCCTTTGAGCTGGATCAGCGCTGGCTGATCGAGCACGCGGCCGACCGCACGCCCTTCGTCTGCCAGGCCCAGTCGCTGAACGTCTTCGTGCCGGCTGACGTCCATAAGCGCGACCTGCATCAGATCCACTTCCAGGCCTGGAAGAAGGGTGTGAAGTCGCTCTATTACTGCCGCTCGAAGTCGATGCAACGTGCCGAGTCCTCAAATCTCAACGAACCCGTCGCGTCTGTTCCCCATTTGGGCAAGATCGACAGTAAGGGCCAAGATAGAGCGGCAGCGCCGGCGAGCACGGACTATGAAGAGTGCCTCGCCTGCCAGTAGTGTTCTGCCAATACTGTTCTGCCAATAACCTTCTGGCGATGATGCAATGCCGGGCCCGGTCGCCTCGGGCAAACAAGATCCTGGTCATTTGACCGCCTAGACCGATTTTCAGCGTTTCAGGAACCGGAACGCAGTTTACTTTTTAAGAGCCTCTCACCAGTTCAAGTAGGGCGTGAGAGGCCTTCGTTTCTGCGAAGCGAAATAAATTATCCGGCAAGGCCGCGGACCCGGGTTCGCCCTGCCGCAAAGGAGAACACCCCATGTCCCTGTTGGATGCCAGTCCGGTTTACAAGCCTTTCCGTTACCCCTGGGCCTATGACGCCTGGCTGATGCAACAACGGATCCACTGGCTGCCGGAAGAGGTTCCGCTCGCGGACGATGTCAAGGATTGGCAGCAAAAGCTGAGCGCCGGGGAAAAGAACCTGCTGTCGCAGATCTTCCGTTTCTTTACGCAGTCGGATGTGGAAGTGAACAACTGCTACATGAAGCATTACAGCCAGGTCTTTCAGCCGACCGAAGTGCAGATGATGCTCTCCGCTTTCTCCAACATGGAGACGGTGCACATCGCCGCCTACTCGCATCTGCTCGATACCATCGGTATGCCCGAGTCCGAGTATTCCGCCTTCCTCCACTACAAGGAGATGAAGGATAAGTACGACTACATGCAGGAGTTCGGTGTCGAGACGAAGGAAGACATCGCGCTGACTTTGGCGGTGTTCGGCGCCTTTACCGAAGGCCTGCAGCTCTTCGCCAGCTTTGCGATCCTGCTGAACTTCCCGCGCTTCAATAAAATGAAGGGCATGGGCCAGATCGTCTCCTGGTCGGTCCGCGACGAAACCCTGCACACCCAGTCGGCGATTCGCCTCTTCAAGACCTTCATCGGCGAAAACCCGGAAATCTGGACCGACGACTTTGAGCGTGAGCTCTACAAGGCCTGCGAGACCATCGTCACCCACGAAGATGCCTTCATCGATCTGGCTTTCGAGATGGAAGGCATCGAAGGTTTGACCGCCGATGAGGTGAAAGCCTACATCCGCTACATCGCCGACCGTCGCCTGAATCAGCTCGGCCTCCAACCGCTTTACCGCACCGAGAAGAACCCCCTGCCCTGGCTCGACGCCATGCTGAACGGTGTCGAACACGTCAACTTCTTCGAAAACCGCGCGACCGAATACACCAAAGCGGCCACGAAGGGTTCCTGGGAAGAAGCCTTCGCCTGATCGGCATGAGGACTCGATTTTTTTGCGCCAGAGGCCTCAATCCGCCGTTTAAGAGACCTGACAGCAGCGCAGGCTGCCCTGTCCGGGGTGATGAGCCGTCTCAGATGACGCCATCACCCTGGATCGCTTCCGGATCCCGATTTCGAGTCTTTTTATCTGAGATGTGACCTCTCCTGACAGAACCTTGTCAGGAGCTCCTCGGTAGTATTGGCTATCCTTTCGAGACCGGGGCCCAGAACAGACATGACCACACTTCCCGCGACTGACAACAGCACGGCAGACAATGCCCGGCGGCACCTGATCGGTGTTCTGCTCGTGCTGGCCTCGGCAGTCGTTTTCAGTCTGGCCGGCATCCTGACCAAGGTGATTGAGAGCGATGCCTGGACCATCGCCTGCTGGCGTGGCCTCTTCGGCGCGGTCTTCATCACGCTTTATGTCCTCTGGCGCGAACGCAAATCCGGCGCCAGGCTAGGGGATAGCTTCTCACTTGGTTGGCGGGGCTGGCTGCTGGCCAGCATCGGCAGCCTCTCGACTCTCGCCTTCATCAACGCCTTCAAGCTGACCTACGTCGCGAACGTCGCGATCATCTACGCCACCGCGCCCTTCATCGCGGCGGCCCTGGAATGGATGATTCGCGGCGTGGGCGTTCGGCCGTCGACCATGCTCGCCGCAACCACGTCCCTGCTGGGAGTGGCGGTCATGGTCGGCGCCAGCGCTGCAAGCGGCGCACTGGCAGGTGATCTTCTGGCGCTCGGCATGACCCTGGGCATGGCGCTTTACATGGTTCTGATCCGGGTCTTTACGCAGACGCCGGTCGTTATGGCCGCAGCCGCATCAGCGCTTCAGCTCTTTGTTCTGGGCTGGTTCGTCACCGATCCTCTGGCCGTTTCGCAAAGCGACGCCATTCTGCTTGTCCTCTTCGGCGTGGTCTTTGCGGCCGCCGCCATCCTTCTGACCGAGGGAACCCGCCTGATCCCAGCTGCCGAGTCCGGCCTGCTGGGGTCTGCCGAGACACCTTTTGCCGTCCTCTTCGCGTGGCTGATTCTGTCGGAACTGCCCCCGGGCGCCAGCTTCATCGGCGGGGCCATCGTGATTTTCGCCGTCCTCGGCCACGCTGCTCGGGATTTTCTCAAGCCCCCTACGACCGCGTAGCAGGGATCAGCCATTCGCCTTCGCGGTCAATAAGCGATGCCTTTCGCCGCTCCCTGTTCACGGATAATCGCGCCGACCTCACCGTCGAAGGAATCGCTATCACCGCGCCTGGCCAATTCCTTTTTGATGTAGCCGTCGCGCTGGGTCACCAGATCGTTGATCTTCCGCCGCAAGGCATTGCGCTCAGCGACCCGTTCCGCGATCGCCGCTTCCTGCTCTTGTTGGCTCAATCCCTGAAGCTCGACGGGAAGATTCTCAGGCTTTACGGCATCGAGTGTCACACGACCCGAGACCAGATCGTTGATCAGCTCACCTCGCCCGGTGACAATTTCCTCTTCCGCGCCCTTCGATTTCTGATAGGCGGATTTATCGGCGATAACCGAGCTGGGTGCTGCCGCAGAGCGTTCGAGCTTTTCCAGCACCTCGTCCTGCTGGGCGCGTCCGCCGTAAGGTAGCGCCGTGCGGTTCAGGCGGTGATTGAGCGACTGAATATCCTGATCGTAGGGAGTCTCGATGACCTGCATATTGCCGCTTTGCGGAATGGCCGCGAAGCGCCCCTGGGCCAGCCGGGCGATTTCCCGCCAGACTTCGGCCGTGTCGCGGGCATTGCCGGCCAAAACCGTATTGATCACGATATCCCGCTTCGCCGCGAGCCGCGCGGTGACGTGATACTTAACGTCGTCGCTGTAATTCATTTTCGGCGGCGCATCACCGACCAGGAAGACGACGCGATAGACCGAGCGCCCCCGGTCCCAGCTCAAGCCATTGACCGCGTCGTCCAGGGCTTGATTGACGGACTCCGGTGTGTCGCCGCCGCCATCGGCTTCGAATTTCAGCAGCTCACCGTAAATCCGGTCGATATCATCGGTTAGATCGAAGCTCCGCGTGACATAGGCGTCACCCCGGTCCCGGTAACCGATCAAGCCCATACGCAGATCCGGCGCCACTTCGGCGTCCAGCATTTCCTTCGCGATGGACCAGATCTTCACCTTTGCGCCCTGGATCAGATTCGCCATGGATCCGGTGGTATCCAACAGAAAGACCACATCGATCTTTGGCTTGATCTGCCGTTGCCCATTTTCATCTTGGGAATCGGCGTGGCCCTGATGGTCGCGCTTGAAATGCGCATCGCTGGAAGGCTGCTGAGCAGCCACCGGCAACCCCGCCAAAATCATGCAGATCGCCGCCGCCATCGCGGCAGCCGTCAGTCGTCCCATAGCAACAGCCTCTCGTCAGGAATATGAAGAGACGACAGAAGGCCAGGACATGACGACCGGCAAAGGGCCGGGAAAAGGCGAATTTAGGGCAAAGCTGTGTCGGTTTGCGGAAGATGAGACAGCCGCGGACCCGCGGCCGGGCTTCAAACGTCAGGCAACTCCGGCGCAGATTGTTCGGACACAGGCGGCGTTTTTTCACCCCGCGCACACAGCAGGATGCACGCCAAACCCAATCCGATCGCACCCCAGAGGACGCCAGCGTAGATCAATTCCATGTTTTCCGATCTCCCAGCATCACCGGATTGCACCCGCGGAGTTAGTCTCTTCCGCTTATGCCTTAGATAGATTAACGGTCGGTTAGATTCGCGTGACAACTGTCGGATTTGCCGGGCGCAAACCACAGATCTGGCATGCGGAAAACGCATGGCAGCGTACCGCAGCGCCAAGAAGCCCAAGCAGAGCGTCATGCCCCGCCTCAAATCGATGTTCCGAAGGATCGCAAGTGCGGCCAGATGTGCTGAGAAATTGCGGTTGGTCGCCCTACATCACTTACCTATGATCCTGCGGTGACAGGCATTTCCACAGCGATACGGGGTTAGGGCATGGTGAAATTCGGGATCGGCCAAGGATTGCGGCGCGTCGAGGATGAGCGTCTTTTGACCGGCCATGGCCGCTACACGGACGACATCAAGGAGGATGGCGAAGTCTTCGGTTATGTTCTGCGCAGTCCCCACGCCCACGCCGACATCCGTTCCATGGACCTGGAAGATGCCAAGGCCGCACCGGGTGTTTTGGGGGTTTACAGCCATGAAGACCTTACGGCTGACGGGGTCCAGAATATTCCCTGCATGACGCCCATTCCCGGCAAAAACGGCACAACCCCCATCATGCCGCCCCGTCCCGCATTGGCCAACGGCCGGGTCCGGCACATCGGCGATCCCGTCGCCTTTGTGGTCGCGGAGACGCTCGAGCAGGCCAGAGACGCCGCCGAGTTGATTTTTGTCGACTATGCGGATCTGCCCGCCAACGTGCACTCCGACAAAGCCCTGGAGCCCGGCACGCCGCAGATCTGGGACGAAGCTCCCGGAAACCTCTGCCTGGATTGGGAACATGGTGACCGGGCGGCTACAGACGCCGTAATTGAGAATGCTCATAAGGTCGTCAGGCTGGACCTGATCAATAACCGGGTCGTGGTCAATGCCATGGAACCCAGGGGCGCTTTGGCCAGTTACGACCCCGAAAGCGATGAGATGACCCTGGTCAGCGGCAGTCAGGGCGTCTTCTCGCTTCGCAATCAGCTCGCCGAGCGCATCTTCCAGGTTCCGCCGGAAAAGATCCGGGTCCGGACCCAGGATGTGGGCGGCGGCTTCGGCATGAAGATCTTTGTTTATCCGGAGCAGGTTCTGGTGATGTTTGCGGCGCGGCGGCTAAGGCGGCCTGTCCGTTGGACCGGTGACCGCAGCGAGAGCTTTATGAGCGACAGTCAGGGCCGCGACCATGTGACGAGCCTGGAGGCCGGCCTCGACGAAAACGGCAAGATCATCGCTCTGAAGGTTTTGACCATCGCCGATCTGGGCGCCTATCTTTCTAACTTCGGGCCTTACATCCCCACGCTCTGTGGATCGTACCTGCTGTGTGGCGTCTATACGATCCCGACGCTCTACGTGGAGGTGAAGTGCGTCTTCACCAACACTGTCCCGGTCGATGCCTATCGCGGTGCCGGCCGGCCCGAAGCGGCCTACGCCATCGAGCGCCTGATCGACTACGCCGCCCGCGAGATTGCTATTGCCCCCGACGAAATGCGCCGCCGGAACTTCATTCAGCCAGATGCCATGCCCTTTGAGACCTGCACAGGCATCACTTACGACACGGGCGACTTTGCCCAAATCATGCGCCGGGCCCAGGAGGCCTCCGACTGGGGCAACTTCGAAGCCCGCCGTGTAGAGGCAAAGACGCGCGGCAAGCTGCGCGGACAGGGCATGGCGTCCTATATCGAAGCCTGTGGGGGCATCGGCGAGGAAGAAGCGCGCATCAAAGTGAACGCCGACGGCGGGATCACGCTTTTCATCGGAACCCAGAACAACGGGCAGGGTCATGCCACCGCTTACGCTCAGATCATTGGAGACCGGCTCGGTCTGGAACCGGAACAGATCGAGCTGCGCCAGGGCGACACCAATGAACTCACCTCCGGCGGCGGTACCGGCGGCTCCCGCTCCGTTCTGATGGGCGGCATGGCAATCACCGGCGCTTCCGAGAAAGTGATTGCCCGCGCCCGCGAGATCGCCGGGCACTTGCTGGAAGCGGCAACGGACGACATCGAATATAGCGGGGGTATCCTCTCCATCGCGGGCACCGATCGCCGGGTCTCTCTGGCGGACGTTGCGCAAGCCGCCCAAACGGCGACCGGCCTGCCTCCTGAGGCGGCCGAAGCCGTGAAAGACGGGATCGACGAGACCGCCAAATACACGGACACGCCCCCGAAGACCTATCCCAATGGCAGCCACATTTGCGAAGTCGAAATCGACGCGGACACCGGTGTCGCCAAAGTGGTGCGCTATGTCATCTATGACGATTTCGGCACGGTCATAAATCCCCTGATGGCGGCGGGTCAGGTCCATGGCGGCACTGTGCAGGGCATCGGTCAGGCCCTCCTTGAACAGACGGTCTACGATCCGGACACGGGGCAACTGCTTACCGGTTCCTACCTGGATTACTGTATGCCGCGCGCCGACGATATTCCGGACATCGAACTGACCATGGTCGAAGATATGCCCTGCACCACCAACGACATGGGCATGAAAGGCGCGGGGGAAGCCGGATGCATCGGTGCGCCGCCGGCTGTGATCAATGCAATTGTCGACGCACTCGCGCCCCTGGGGGTCCGGCATGTCGATATGCCGGCCACCCCGGAGAAAATCTGGCGGCTGATTCAAACCGCCAACGCGAATCGGGTGGCGGCTGAATAAAGAAGCCGCTAGAAACGGGCCATGGATCATCAGGCCCGGTTCTATTGCAGCTGAGCCCGCAGACGCAAAGTGACAGCGATGAGCGACAAGACTGACGAAGCAATATCGGCAGACGCGGTGCGCCCGGCGGCTTCCGAGGAATCGGAAAGCGATGATCTGATGGCCGCACTGCGGCTGATCGCAGAGCGGGCGGGCAAGGTCATCCTGCAGTATTACGTCGACGCCGAAGAGATTGCAGTGCGCGAGAAAGACGACGCCTCCCCGGTTACCGATGCGGACGAAGCCGCCGAAACCTTTATCCTGGGTGCACTCAACACGCTGACGCCGCACATTCCGGTGGTATCGGAAGAAGCCGCGTCTGCCGGTGAGATCCCCGAAATCGATGGGGATTTCTTCTGGCTGGTCGACCCCCTCGACGGCACCAAGGAGTTTATTTCGCGCAATGGCGAGTTCACCGTGAACATCGCTTTGATTGAGCACGGTGTGCCGGTTGCCGGCGTCGTTCATGCCCCGGCCCTGGCGATGACCTGGACCGGCGCAGGGGAAGGCACGGCCAGCTTCTCGGAAACCGACAATCCGCCCATGAAGATCTCGGTTCGGGAAATCCCGGACGAGGGTGCGACCGTCGTGGCCAGCCGCCGCCATGGCACCGGCGAGAAACTGGAGCGGTTCCTGGCCAGCCGCAGGATCAACGACCGGGTAACCGCAGGCAGCTCACTCAAATTCTGTCTGGTGGCGAGCGGACAAGCCGACGTTTATCCACGCTTCGGGCGCACCATGGAGTGGGACACCGCCGCCGGACACGCGGTATTGCTGGCCGCCGGGGGCGACGTCTGGACGCTGCAGAACGAACCGCTCGACTACGGCAAGCCCGGATTCGAAAATCCCGACTTTATCGCCGAGGGCGTTCATCTCGATGCGGGTTATGAGCCCGCTCGAACAGAAGACCAATAGCCGAGCCTGCCGACATCATACCTCAGGATCTGTTGAGGTTCGGGATATCGCTCTTCGCGGGTCGAGCGGTCTAAATCTGCATCAATGATCGGGGCGGCCTCACCTCGTGTCACGATTTTGTGTTGAGACCTGATTTGCCCGCGTTCTCCCGAAGCCAGAGACTGCCGGTGTCGTCGCGCCCAGCGGCGCACACACGAGAGCTGTTCTCATTTGTTTATGTGGCGAATGCCCGACCGGACGACAGCTGCTGAGGCTGTTTCTGTTTTTTTGGGCGGGCCAATGAAATTCAGGAGCTTCTATCCATGACAACACAGAAAACCAAGATGCTTGCGTCCACCAGCCGCCGGAGCGTCATCATGGGCGGCGTGGCACTGGCCAGTGCCACCCTGCTGAGCGCTTGTGCCAGCAAAGGCAAGGACAAAGGCTACAACCCTTGCAACCCCTGTGCAGCGAAAAACCCCTGCAACCCGTGCAATCCCTGCAATCCCTGTGCAGCCAAGAACCCCTGCAATCCCTGCAACCCTTGCGCCGCCAAGAATCCATGTAATCCTTGCAATCCCTGTGCAGCCAAGAATCCCTGCAACCCCTGCGCTGCCAAGAACCCCTGCAATCCTTGTGCGGCAAAGAACCCCTGCAACCCTTGCAATCCCTGCGCAGCCAAGAAGAACCCCTGCGCGGCGAGCTAACGCGTTTCGCGTTCAAGCGAGGATATCTATTCGAAGGCCCATCCGAGGCGGCATTTGCAGTGCACAACGCGTTCGGATGGGTCAGAGAATGCGGTTAACACGATACGAGCTCATCGGTCCGTACCGACATGCGTAAGCGGCGGCAGACTCCATAGTATTGAAACAGGGACTGCCGCCGTTGCTTTATCCCGATCCTAATCCAATCGGCCTGCCGTAACGCCCCTCCTTCTTATGCCCAATTGACGCCACCGAAGTCTGGAGTCACAAGAAGTTAAAGTGCTATTCTGTCTCGGCAGAGAGAACCGGGTACAGGCTCATCGTTTCAAAACACTTCGGAAAATTGGGTAGATAAATGACGGCGGATCATAAAGTCGCACTGGTGACCGGTGCAGGAAGCGGAATCGGCAAACACGCGGCCATGGCGTTGCTTAAGGCCGGTTATGCGACGGTTTTGACCGGACGCCGCCTCCGTCCCTTGGAGGAAAGTATCAAGGAAGCAGGCGTTACCGATACACCTGCACTTGCCGTGACCTGCGATGTCGGCAATGCCAACGACGTTGCCAGCCTCTTTTCCAAGATCGAGCAGAAATTCGGGCGCCTGGACGTTCTCTTCAATAATGCGGGCACCAACGTCCCGCCCCTGACGCCGGACGAGATCACCCCGGAACAGTGGGCGACCGTGATCAGCGTCAACCTGACGGGCGCGTTTCACTGCACGCGCGAAGCCTTCAAGATGATGAAGCGCCAGAAACCCATGGGGGGCCGGATCATCAACAACGGCTCGATTTCCGCTCAATCCCCGCGCCCCGGCTCCGCGCCTTACACCGCAAGCAAACACGCGATCACCGGGTTGACCAAGTCCACGTCACTTGATGGGCGGCCTTTCGACATTGCCTGCGGTCAGATAGATATCGGCAACGCGGCAACGGATATGACAACGGCCATGGCCGTCGGCGTGCCGCAGGCCGACGGCTCCATGGCGGTCGAACCGACGATGGACGTCAAGCATGTGGCGGATGCGGTTGTGCATATGGCAGGCCTGCCGCTGGATGTGAACATTCAGTTCATCACCGTGATGGCGACCAAGATGCCCCTGGTGGGACGCGGCTAACGGATTTCCGGCCTATGCTGCGGCGCGCAGAATTTCTTTAGCCAGAGCGCGGATCTCGCTGGCCGCCAGCCCGCGCGGCTGAACCTCGCCAACGGCCCGTCCTTCCGCCAGGGCCGCAGCGAAGGCTACGCGGTTGCCGAGACGCGCCTTGGCGATCTTGGCACCATAGCCCTTGATTTCGGCGAGCATTTCCTCGGTCAGATTGGCCCTTGGCGGCACACGGTTGAGCACGAGCAGGGACGGCACGCGCTCCTGCTGCGCCAGCTCCAGAGTAGGCTTGGTCGCCCAGACATCCATCGGCGAGGGCTGTACCGGTATAATCACCAGACTCGCCGAGCGGACTGCGATTTTGGCTTCCGTCTCGGCATGGGGCGGGCTATCGACCAGGACGATGTCATGGTCCCGGGCCAGCTTGTCGATCTCGGCCCGTGACCGCCAGCCCTTGACCGCAGACACCAGCAGTCCGGCACCGGCATCGCCCAGATGCTTCTCGCGCAGGCGGTACCACATGGTCAGGGATTGCTGCGGGTCGATATCGACCACGGCGACGGACTTCTTTGCGGCTGTGAAGGCAACCGCGAGATGAGCCGTGACGGTCGTTTTTCCGGCACCGCCTTTTTGCTGTGCAACAGTCAAAATTTTCCCGGCCATGCTGAGTTCTCCCGTTTGCAGAGGGTTAATATTTTGCAGGTGCGAAAAGCGGCGTCAAGGCGGCAGAGCAAGGTTTGAGAATAAATCCTGCGACCGCCGCCACTTTTAGGGGAACCGCGCAGGACAGAAAGACCATACCTTTTGACCTGTGAAAGCTTTTGACTAGACTGCGCCGCCATGTCCCAGGAGCCCAAACACAGCCATGCAGACCGTATCTTGCACCCAGATGCGGAAGCCTATCGAGCCGCCGCAGACCTGCTTCAGGCCGGTGAGGTCGTCGCCTTCCCGACCGAGACCGTTTACGGGCTGGGGGCGGATGCAACCAACGACCGGGCCGTGGCGCGCATTTTCGAGACCAAGGGGCGGCCAAGCTTCAATCCGCTGATCGTGCACTTCGAGACCCTGGAAGCCGCCGCCCGCGAAGTCGAGACAAACCCCTCGGCTGAAGCTCTCGCGGAGGCTTTTTGGCCCGGCCCGCTGACCATGGTGCTGCCGCGAAAAGCGGACTCGCATATTTCACTTCTCTGCAGCGCAGGTCTGCCCACCCTCGCGGTCAGAGTCCCCCGGCACGAAATCGGACAAAGTCTCCTGCGCGCGGCGCAGCGGCCCCTGGCCGCCCCCAGCGCCAATGCTTCGGGCAGGATCAGCCCAACCTCCGCCGTTCACGTGGCGGCCTCGCTCGGCGAACGGGTTCCCTTGATCCTCGACGGCGGCGACTGCGAAGTCGGGCTGGAATCCACCGTGATCGATCTCTCCGGCCCGCGGCCGGTTATCCTGCGGCCCGGCGGCATTACCCGGGCGCAGTTGGAGGCGGTGCTCGGAACAGTGGACGAAGCCACAGCCGACAGCGACATCAAATCGCCGGGCATGATGACCAGCCACTACGCCCCTTCCCTGCCGATCCGGCTCGGCGCGACCTCCGTCGACGCGAACGAAGCGCTGTTGGCCTTCGGCCCAAAGCCGCTCGAAGGGGCCTCCGTCACCGCGAACCTCAGCGCGAGTGGGGACCTTACAGAAGCGGCGGCCAACCTTTTTGGCCACCTGCATCGCCTGGACCGCGAAAAACTGGCGGGAATCGCCGTCATGCCGGTGCCCGAACAGGGACTGGGTATTGCCATCAACGACCGTTTGACCCGGGCCGCGGCACCTCGTAACTAGAACCGGATGCGCATCAGGACTGGCCCCGCCTGCCTGAAAGCACTAAATTCCAAGCCATGAACACAGAAGCTCCAAAACAGACATCCGATCGTCGTCTTGGCGACTTCCTGGCGGAAATCGAGGGCGTCGTCGGCGCCAAAGCCATTCTGACAGCCGCCGAGGATCTCGCGCCGCATCTGCAGGAAATGCGTGGCCTCTATCTGGGCGATGCACCCTGTGTGATCAAACCGGCCTCGACCGAAGAGGTTGCGGCCGTGGTGGGGATTTGCGCCAAGCATAAAATGGCCGTGGTGCCGCAGGGCGGGAACACAGGTCTGGTCGGCGGCGGGATTCCCATCACCTCGGACAAGGCGATCGTGTTGAGTCTCTCGCGGATGAATGCGATCCGGGAAATCGACGCCACCAATTACACCATGACCGTGGAAGCGGGCTGTATCCTGCAGAATATTCAGGCGGCGGCAGACAACGCGGACCGGCTCTTTCCGCTTAGCCTGGGTGCGGAAGGCACCTGTCAGATCGGCGGAAATCTGAGCACCAACGCCGGCGGCATCAATGTGCTGCGTTACGGCAACGCCCGGGATCTGGTGTTAGGTCTGGAGGTGGTCCTGCCCGACGGACAGATCTGGCACGGTCTGCGCGGCCTGCGCAAGGACAACACCGGCTACGATATGAAGCACCTTTTCGTCGGCGGCGAAGGCACACTGGGGATCATTACGGCTGCTGTCCTGAAGCTTTTCGCCAAACCGCGCGACAAGGTCACGGCCTTTGCCGCCGTGCCCAATCCTGCTGCCGCCGTCGAGCTGCTGGGGCGCTGCCGTACCCTTTCCGGTGAAGCCGTCAGCAGCTTCGAGATCATCCCGCGGATCAGCATCGACAGCTCGGTCAAACACATTGCCGGTGTCACCGATCCTCTGGAGCAGCCCCACGACTGGTACGTCCTTGTCGACCTGGTGGCCGGAATCGAAGACGGCAGCCTGTCAGAGACCATGATGACGATCCTCTCCGAAGCCTTCGAGGAAGGGCTGGTGCTGGATGCGACCGTGGCAGCCAGCGAAACCCAGGCCGCCGCCCTGTGGCGGATCCGCGAGGCGATGGTCGAGGCGCAGAAACATGAAGGCGGCTCGATCAAGCATGACGTCTCGGTGCCGATCTCACGGGTGCCCGAGTTCTTGGAGCGCGCAATGGCCGCGGTCAGCGAACGCATTCCCGGCATCCGGCCCGTGCCTTTCGGCCATATCGGCGACGGCAACATTCACTTCAATCTCAGCCAGCCGGTGGGGGCTGACAAGGCGGCCTACCTCGCGCGCTGGGACGAGATGAACGAAATCGTTCATGACATTGTGGTCGAACTGGGCGGCTCGATCAGCGCCGAGCACGGCATCGGCCGCCTTAAGGTTCAATCCAACGCGCACTACAAGTCGGCGGTGGAAATCGAAATGATGAAAAAGATCAAAGCCGCCCTGGATCCTGCGGGCATCATGAACCCGCATAAGGTCGTGGACTGAAAATCTACCTGAGACGGGACTTTTTAAAGAGCTCCGAAGAAGAGGACGGTACGCTCCCCGATCCAAATCGCGGCAAAACCGATGCAGGGCAACGCCAGGCCAAAGCGGACCAGATTTACTTTCGCGGGCAGGTACCTGGTCAGCGCCCAGAGACTCGGCCAGATGACCAGCGCTATGGCGACCTGACCAATTTCGACCCCCAGGTTAAAGGCCAGCAGGCTTTGCCAGATATTGGGCGCGTCCAGCTTCAGGATCTCCCGCAGCACAAAGGAAAAACCCAGACCGTGCAGTAACCCGATCAGGGTTGTGACAAGGATCGTGCTTTTGAGCTGCTTCTCGCCGATGGCGATGATGGCGGCATAGACGATCGAGAGCGCGATGCCGATCTCCACCAGCGGCACGAACCAGGCGGCCTGCGGCACGAAGCCGAAAAATCCGAGCGCCAGTGTCACGCTGTGCCCGAGGGTGAAACCGGTGATCCGCCACAGCAAATCCTTGATCAGGCGTGCGCCCAAGACCAGGCAAACGACGAAGAGAACGTGGTCGGCCCCTTCGAGAATATGCCGCACACCTTCAGTGACGAAGGTGAGAACAGCATCGAAGAGCGAATGGGAAACTGCAATCGGTTCCGACAGGAGACCCCGAACCCGGAAAATCAAAGGATCTCCCGCGCCATGAACCAGGACCAGATTGGCGGTATCCTCCTGCCCCGGAAGTCCCGGGTTCAGTGAACTCTCGATCGTGTAATCGCCCAGACCATCTGGCGTCCGATAGATAATCTCGGCATCGATAATGGTGTCACCGACATAGGTGACTTCAAAATCGGCCGGATAAATCTCTCCATCCAACGCGCTATCGGCTTCGTTCAGCGTGGCGAAGGGCACCTGTTTAAGGGCAGGATACGCCCGGAGCCGCCCCAGCTGCGGGACAAGCGCCTTGCCCCCGCTCCGCATGACGTGCCCCTCGCCGATGAGTCTCGCCAAGCCGCCGGGATCTCGCCGCAACGCGTCCGCGTCCAGATAGTGGACCAGCGTTCCCTCCTCGGTCACGTTGGTCGAATAGGGCGCTGGCGTGCGCGAACCATCCGTCTGCTCGGGCCCCAGTTTATCGGCGACCAGATAGGCCATGGGCAGGCGGATCAGAACCCGCAGATCCCCGGCGCGTTCTTCCACGTGAATGATGCGAATATTGACGTTCAGGTTGAAGTGCGCCGCCGCGGTTCCGGCTAGTCCTATGAGGACCGCAAACAACGTAACGAAGCAGGCGACGCGCCAACCGCATCCCCCGCTTTTTACAAAGCCGACCAAGGCAAAAGCCACTGCGGTTCCTGGATCAGTTTTTGATCATATTGTTCGAACCGAAGTAGTACACGTGACCCGACTTGCCTTCAAGGTCCGCCGCCGCGATCTCGATCGAAGGCTTGTCCAACATGGTGTTCTCGTGGGTTTCCACCCACTCGGTCGCCGGTTGCAGCGTCGAGGTGAAGAAAGTCGTCTCCGGCACGAGATAATGATGCGGAATAGCGATCTTGGCACCCACCTTGGCTACGACAGAGTCCGCCTGCTCATAATCTAGAATGTGCTTGGACCCATCGACGGGAACGAAGACAACATCCACCTGCCCGATCTGGTCCCAGACCTCCTGCGGCGGGTTCGGACGATTGTCGCCCCACATCAGGAACTTCATCCCGCCGGTCTCGATCACGAACAAGGTGTTGTCGAAGTGGCGCGCATTGGTCGGCGGGCAGACATCGTCCCGGCCTTCAAACTGTTTGACCGCTTCCGTCCAAGCGACGGTGCCCGGCGCGACGCACTGATGCTTGTCGGCGATCCCGGTGATCTTGACGTCACCCAGTTCGAAGCTGCCCGCCATGCGGTCGAGCAGCATATTCGCATCCAGCTTGTCGATGGCGTCGTGATCGAAGTGGGCATGGGTCGACATCCCGATATCGACTTCGACCTGCGGGAAATCCATGCGGTACCAAAGGCCCCAGGCCCCGGAAGGATCGTTGCGCCAGGGATCGACCATCACCGTGATGCCGCGCGGTGAGGTGATCCGAAAGGCCGAGTTACTGTAGAAAGCCACGCCAACCTTGCCGCTGTCGGCCTGAACGCCACCCTCGTTCTGGACCTGGATAATCCGGTTGTGGTTCTTGCCCGATTTCCAGGTCTCCAGGCCCGTGCCCAAGGCCGAGAGGGCGCCGACGGAAACCCCGGTCACGACGATGGCGCCGATGGCACCAAGTTTCAGTTTATCTCGCATAGTCCCCCCACTTCATTGTTCCGGCTTTTTTGACTAGACGACACAGACCTGGTCTGCCGTTTGCGAAGAGTCGCGACCACTTGGTAAGGATCTCTCCGGGGATCGGCGGTTTGGGGATTGGCGGTTTGTCCTCGAACATCGCAACTCGCCATTCAATCGTCTACGTCTGAACAGCACTAGCCTCGCAGAATACGCGCTTTTTTCAAGCGCTCACTCGCGAAATCGAAGCCGCCTGCGTCAACTTCCCGTTACTTTTGCAAGCTTGGCGGCGCCGTGGTTCCACGCACGATCAGCCCAACCTCCAGCTCGGTTGAATCCGGCATGGGGACGTCGCCCAGGCGCGCCAAGAGATACTCGGCCGCCCGACGGCCCATCTCGCCGGCAGGAACATGCAGAGTCGTCAGAGAGGGTTGAAGATGCGAGGTCAGCGGCAGGTCGTCAAAGCCTGTGATCGATATCTCCCGGGGCACTGAAACACCACGCGCCTGGCACTCCAATAATGCCCCCAATGCCAGTACGTCATTGCCGCAAATCACCGCGGTCGGCGGGACATCCTGAGCCAGGAGTTGACGCATGGCACTGCGGCCCTCTGAGACGTCGTAAGGCTTTTCAATGTAATACTCCGGCAGTAACGCGAGGCCTCGTTCCTCCAAGGCTTCGCGCACACCGGCAGCACGTTCGCTGGCGCGGTCATTGCCAGCGGTGATCCCGGCGATCAGTGCAACCGCGCTGTGTCCGATATCGATCAGATAGCTGGCGACGCGCCTAGCGGCCAGACGGTTGTCAAAGCCGACGCAGGGCTTGGCGCCCGAGCGGTCGAACGCCCAGGTGTGGACGTAAGGAAGTCCCTTTTTATCCAGGCGTTCATAGATTTTTGGCGAATGCATACAGCCGACCAGCAACAAGGCATCGACGCCGCGCGTCAGAAGCGCATCGACCTGACGGACCTCGTCTTCGAGATCGTAATCGAAGCTGGCAAGCAAGAGCGTGAAGCTATCCGCGTGCAGACGCCGCTGAAAGGACTGAACCCCGCGGGCGAAAATCGCATTGTCGAGCGTTGGAATGACCGCCCCGATCGTATGGGTGCGCTGTGACGCCAACGCCCGCGCCGCGCCATGAGGTACGTAGCCCAGCGCGGCAATCGCGGCCTCGATCTTTTCTTTGCGGACCGGCCGAACCAGATCCGGCATGTTGAGATAGCGTGACACGCTGGCCGTGGAGACCCCGGCCTCACGGGCAACATCTTCGAGAGTCGGAGCTTTTTTCATCGTTCTTCGTAAGCGCTTTCTTTCTTTTTCTCGATTATCGCGTTTTTCTGCTTGAGGCGAATCTTCCAAATAAATCTGTATTTTTCGCAACTTAAGCGAATTTTCAACGAATACTGGCGACAATCCCGGATTCTATGGACTTGACTCTGAAATAACAACGGTGCTCTAGTTTAAAAAAATGTAAGCGCTTACATTATAAAGCACGGAATCGGACGCTTTCTTTTGCGAACCGGATCAGCCTTGGAGGGATCTCAATGTCGAGCCAGGACGCCACAGGCAGCACGCAAGACAGCCATCCGGAATCTGGGCCAGATGCCGGGCAAAAGTCCGGGCCGGGCCTTGGTTCTGGCGCAGGCCCGTCAAAAAACGAAGCACCCGGACAAAAGGCAGGCCGTTGGGCGCTGTTGGCGTCAGCGGGCTTTTTTGGCCTCTACGCGCTGAATGTGCTGAGCGGAAAGATCGCCAGCGTCACCGACATGCAAAGCCTCATCAATCTCGGCGATGTGGGGGAATTCGTCACCCTCTTCGCTGCCGCTATCTGCTTTGTCGTCGCGACCTTGCGGCGTGAAGCGGCCAACTGACCCGAAGACCTCCTCGAACAGACGACGGGTCCAAAAAATAACTCTCAGGGAGCAAACTCATGTCCAACGAAAAATCACCTCAATCAGGACAAAAACAGGAAACACCGCGCTCTGTCGAGCGGCGGCGGTTCCTGGAAACCGCCGGTAAGTTCGGTTTCACCACCGCTCTGGTCGCCGGCGCTGCCGGGACCCTGATGTCCTCGGAAGCCCTGGCGCAGACCGCCAAGGAAGAAGCCGAACGCAAGAAAGCCGCCAAACATACCATGACCATCGCGACGGCCTACATTCTGGGCGCCTCGCGCAGCTATCCGATCATGCAGCTGGACTTCAAAGAGAACATCCAGAACACGACGAACGGCGAGATCTACGTGAAGCTCGCACCCGGCGGTCAGCTCGGCGCTGGTGGTGCCCTGGCGCAAAAGGTTCAGGCCGGTACGATCCAGGCCGCACAGCACTCCCTCTCCAACTTCGCGCCCTTCGCCCCTGCAGTCGATCTGATCAACGTTCCCTACTGGTGCGGCGAGAACCAGAAGTTCATCAACCTGGTGACCTCTGATACCTGGAAGAACGAAATCAATCCCAAGGTCGAAGCCAAAGGCTTCAAGCCACTGTGGTACGTCTGTATCGATCCCCGTGTCGTGGCTCTGCGTCAGGGCATCGACGGCCCGATCAAGACACCGGAACAGATGACGGGCATCAAATTCCGCGTGCCGGGCTCGAAGATCCTGCAGCAATTCTATCGCCTGCTCGGCGCCAACCCGACGCCGGTGGCCTGGGGCGAAACGCCTTCCGCCATTAAGCAGGGCGTCGCCGATGCCCTGGACCCCTCGGTCGAAGCGCTTCATGTCTTTGGCTTCAAGGACGTGCTCTCCTGGGTGACCTTCAACCGTTCGGTCCCCGACGCACAGGTCTACTCCTGTAATCTGGAATGGTTCAACGCACTGCCCGGCGACCTTCAGGAAAAGGTTGAGTTCGCCAGCGACATCACTTCGCAGCAAAACCTGGCCAAGGTCCCCGGCGCACGCGCCTATGCCATGTCCGAGCTTTCCAAGGCGGGCGTGCAGTTCTACGCCCCGAACGAAGCCGAGATGGAGCAGTGGGTCGCGAAGGCAGGCCACCAGCTTTCGGATTGGGATGCGACCAAGACGGAACTGGCCGGATCCATTGCGACCTTCGACAAGCTGCTGGAAGCCGCCAACACGCCGGGCCGTCTCTACGTCCACGACGTCTAGCGCAGGCTTTGCACGCGCGGCCGGTGGCGTCCCTGACTTCCGGGCCTGACTTCCGGGCCTGACTTCCGGGCCTGACTTCCGGGCCTGACTTCCGGGCCTGACTTCCGGGCCTGCCTTCTGGGAAGGTGAGCCGCCGGCCGGCCTTCTTTAAGACCTGCCTTCTTTGCGAAAAGAAACAGCTATGCACGGCTTCTTGAAAAAACTGGATCGCAACGGCGAGCGTTGGCTGCTGCTGATCTTCTACTCGACGATCGTTGTTACGATCGCGATGGAGGTCATCCGCCGTTTCACCCTCAGCTACTCCTCCATCTGGGGGGAAGAGATCGCCCGCTATGCCTTTATCTACCTGGCCTGGATCGGGGCCTCGGCTGCCGTCCGGGAACGCGCCCATATCCGGATCGACGTCTTGCTGCATTACCTGCCGCCGCGCGGGAAAGCCGCCGTCTACCTCTTCGGCGACTTCGCGACCTTGATCCTCGCGGTCCTTGCCATTTACTGGTCGCTGGAAACCCTTCAGGTCTCATTGAAGTTCGGCTCCGTCACCCACGGTCTGCGGATTAGCCAGGCCTGGTTCCTGGCCGCCGTCCCCTTGGGCTTTTCCATGATGCTGTTCCGTCTCCTGCAGTCCATCCGGCGGGATCTGAACGATCTGCGCCAGGGACGCGCGGTGTTCGACGGCAACCGTCTGTTTGATTGAGGTCAGATTCATGTATCAACTCTATCAACAACAGGTGGCTCTGGACCTCGGATGGGAGTTCTATGTTTCGCTCGGCGGTATGATCCTTTTGATCGCCCTCGCCGTGCCGGTCTGGGTGGCGTTGGGGCTCGGCGCTGTCGCCATGCTGGTCCTGACCGAAACTCTGCCCCTTTCTTTGCTGGGCGAATCACTCTTCGACGGCATTGACGCCTTCGCCCTGATCGCCGTGCCGCTCTTCATTCTGACCGGTGACGTCCTGGTGCGCACCGGGCTCTCAAACAAACTCCTGGATATTGCCGAGGCCACGGCGGGTGGTTTCAAGTCCGGCTTCGGCACGGCGACCGTGTTGGGTTGCGGCTTCTTTGCCTGCATCTCCGGCTCCGACGCAGCCGGTGCCGCCGCCGTCGGACGCATGACCATCGACCGACTCACGGAACAGGGCTATCCAAAGCCCTACGCCTGCGCGCTGGTGGCCTCCGGCGCCTGTACCGGCATTCTGATCCCACCGTCCATCGCCTATATCATCATCGGTCTGGTGCTGGGTGTGTCGGCCTCGACCCTGTTTCTGGCTGCGGCGGTTCCCGGCGTTATGGTCATGCTCTCCATCATGCTGACCAACATCGTGATGAACCGCATCTACGGCTTCGAAAATGCCGAAATGGGCTTTTCCCTGCAGCGTTGGCTGAAGTCGATCTACGAAGGGCGTTTCGCTCTGCTTGTTCCCATCGTGATCCTGGGTGGGATCTATTCGGGCATCTTCACACCCACCGAAGCCGCTGCCGTGGCCGTGGTTACGACCATAATCATCGGCCTTTTTCAGGGCACCATCAGCCTCTCGGACTTTCCCAAGATGCTTGAGAGTTCGGCCAAGGTGAACGGAGTCATCCTGCCGATTATCGCGCTGTCCCTGCCTCTGGCCCAGACTCTCGCCGCGCTTCAGGTCCCGCAAGGTTTCGTGCAGGGCATGACCTCCCTGACCGACAGCACCGTCCTGCTGACCCTGATTATGATCGGAATTCTGATCCTGGCGGGCTGCGTCATGGAGACCACACCGAACATCGTCATTCTCTCACCGATCCTTTTGCCTCTAGCGCGCGAGATCGGGATGGACGATATTCATTTCTGTATCATGATGGTGACGGCCCTGGGCGTAGGCTTTATCACCCCGCCGCTCGGACTAAATCTCTTTGTGGTGTCGGGCTTGACCGGCACTTCGGTCCTGAGCATCGCGGCGCGCGCCGGGCCCTACGTTATCGCCATGCTGAGCGTCGTGCTGATGCTTGCGTTTATACCGGAACTCTCGCTCTGGGCCCTGGATTAAAGGAAAACACCATCTGGCCCGACCAATAGCAAGTCGTTCCTAGCTTTTACATCTCGAAGATATAGGAGAAGAAGACCGTGTCCGCCAAAGATCCGCTCGCCAACTACCCCCAAGCCGAATACCTGAAAAAGGCTGAAATGACCTCCGCAACAGGTGAGGCCGATGTACGTGATCTGGTTGCAGGCATGTTGCGTGAGATCGAGGAAGGCGGCGAAGCCAAAGCCATCGAGTACACGCGCAAGTTCGACAAGTGGGAGGGCGACATTCTCGTTCCCCAGGATGTCATCGATGCCGCCGCGGACAAGGTTCCGCAACGCCTCAAGGATGATCTGAAATTCGCCCACGACCGGGTCCAGGGCTTTGCTCAGGCACAGCTCGCCAGCATGAGCGAGTTCGAGACCGAGCTCTCCCCCGGCCTCTTCGCAGGTCAGAAACTGATCCCGGTTCAGACAGCAGGTTGCTACATCCCGGGCGGGCGCTACTCCCACGTCGCCTCGGCCATCATGAGCGTGACCACCGCGAAGGTCGCGGGCGTCGACAACGTCATCGCCTGCTCGCCCCCCAACCGGGACGGCGGCGTGCATCCGGCGATCCTCTACACCTTAAAGCTCGCAGGCGTGGACCAGGTTCTGGCTCTTGGTGGCGTGCAAGGCATCGCGGCCATGGCCTTCGGCCTCTTCACCGGCCACAAGGCCGACATTCTTGCCGGTCCCGGCAATCAGTATGTCGCTGAAGCCAAGCGTCTGCTGTTCGGGCGCGTCGGTATCGACATGTTCGCCGGCCCGACTGAGATCCTGGTGATTTCCGACGAGAACGCCGATCCCTGGATCGTCGCGACCGACCTGGCGGGTCAGGCCGAGCACGGCCCCAACAGTCCGGCCTGGCTGATTTCCACTTCCCGCGAGCACGCCGAGGAAGTCATGCGCCTGATGCCCGACGCCATCGAATCCCTGCCGGAGCCAAACCGGACTTCAGCGCGGGATGCCTGGCGCGACTACGGTGAAGTCATCGTCACGCCGAGCCGTGAGGAAGCGGTGAAAATCAGCGACGACTACGCCGCCGAACACCTGCAGGTTCAGGCCGATGACCCGCAGTGGTGGCTGCATAACCTACGCAACTATGGCTCGCTGTTCCTAGGCGAAGAGACCACGGTCTCCTTTGGCGACAAGACCTCGGGCACCAATCACATCCTGCCCACCAAGGGCGCGGCCCGCTACACCGGCGGCCTCTCGGTCGGCAAGTTCATCAAGACGGTCACCTACCAGCGTTCGACCCGTGACGCCAACCGCGACGTGGCCGCGGTGACCGCACGGATCTCGCGTCTGGAAGGCATGGAAGGTCATGCCCGCAGCGGCGACGTCCGTCTGGCCAAGTACTTCCCGGACGAAGACTTCGAGCTGAGTGCGTGAAGACGTCAACGAAGGGAAGCGCGGTATGACGGCGGCGAATCTTTCCGCCTTCGACCTGAGCGGAGAGGTCGCACTCTGTACGGGTGCGACCTCGGGTATCGGGCGGCGCATGGCCCTGGCCCTTGCCCAAGCAGGCGCGAACGTCATCCTGCTGGGCCGGCGCCAGGAACAGCTGGAGGCCGCCAAGGCCGAAATCGAAGCCGCGAGTGCCGGCCGCGCGGCTATTCTGGCCGCCGACCTTGCACAACACGCGGACTTCACTGATCTGGTGAAAGAAGCTGGTGCGGCCTTTGGAGCGCCCACCGCTCTGGTAAATGCCGCAGGCGTCAACCTGCGCGAAGCCCCGGACGATATCACGCCGGAAAGTTGGGACCTGACCCTGAAGCTCAACCTAACTGTCCCCTTCTTTCTTGCCCGGGCCTGTGTTCCGGCCATGCGCGCGGCACGGCATGGCAGCATCATCAACATTGCCTCGCTCCAGTCGTTCCGCGCTTTTCCAAACTGCAGCGCCTATGGGGCCTCAAAGGGGGGCATCGCACAGCTGACCCGGGCCATGGCGGAAGCCTGGTCCGCCGACGGCATCACCGCCAATGCCATCGCCCCCGGATTTTTTCCGACCGAACTCACCGAAGCTGTCTTTGCCGACCCTGAACGCGCCGCGCACAACGCCGGGCAAACGGCAATGGGCCGGAACGGAAAACTCGAGGACCTGGACGGCATCACGGTTTTTCTGGCCTCTCAAGCCGCCCGCTATATCACCGGACAGATCATCAACGTGGACGGCGGCTTTACGGCCAAGTAGGAACGAGAACCAGACGGCGGCTTTACAGCCAAACAGGACAAGAATCCAACAAGGACAAGACCCCAATAGGACAAGAAAATGAAAGCACTGGTCTACACTGCCCCCGAAACCCTGGTTTACCGGGACGAAATCGATCCACTGGTGAGCGATGGCGAGTGCCTGGTCAAGATCGATGCCGTCGGGATCTGCGGCTCGGACATGCATGCCTTCAAGGGCCACGACCAGCGCAGGCCGGCGCCTTTGATCCTAGGCCACGAAGCCAGCGGCGTGGTGATCAAGGGTGGAACAAAAGGGCGGCGCGTCGTCATCAATCCCCTGGTCAGCTGCGGCCAATGTTCGTTGTGTCTGTCCGGGCGCATCAATCTTTGCCCGAATCGCCAGATCATCTCCATGCAGCCGCGGCAAGGCGCCTTTGCCGAGATGATCAACATCCCGGAACGCAATCTGATCGATATTCCCGAAGGCATGGACAGTGCGAAGGCCGCCCTGGCGGAACCGATCGCGACAGCCCTGCATGGCGTGGTGCTGGCCGCCAAGGCGAGCGACCGGCCACTGTGCGAGGTCAAAGCGCTGGTTCTGGGCGGCGGCGCCGTCGGCCTCTCGGCCGCACTGGTTCTGCGCAGTAATGGCTGTCGGCAGATTCAGCTTGGCGATACCAATCCGCTGCGCCGGCAAACCGCCGAGACACAGGATATCGGCGAGGTCTATGATCCCATTTCCGGCCCGGTCCCGGACGAAAACTCCATCGATGTGGTGATCGACGCCGTGGGCAGCGGCGCAACCCGCTCTGCTGCGCTCGCCGCCGTCCGGCCCGGCGGAACAGTTGTGCATATCGGCCTGCAAGACAGCAAGGAGGGGATCGACATTCGGAAAATCACCCTGCAGGAGATCGCATTTATCGGCAGCTATACCTATAGCATGGTCGACTTCCGGGCGACGGTGGCAGCGATGCAGAGCGGCGCACTGGGCAAACTCGACTGGATCGAACAGCGCCCGCTGTCGGAAGGCGCCATGGCCTTCGAGGATCTCAGCAAGGGTGCGACCGCTGCCGCCAAGATCGTTCTTCGCCCCTCGTGAAGCGCCGATATGCGCGTATCACAACAGGCTATCTCCCTCGCCTGCTTGTGATTAAACTGCCCGCACTCGACTCCGTGCCGACTGAGACGAGCGCACAAAAATAAGAGAGAAGGTTGCGCACCGCGCTGCCTGCGAGGGAGACACAATGAAAATCAAAGCCGCCGTTTTGCATGCCCTGGGCACGGCCCAACCCTATTCCGAGACCAAACCTCTGACGATCGAAGAGGTCGAACTGGCACCGCCCGGACCCGGCGAGGTTCTGGTTGAGGTCAAGGCGGCCGGTCTTTGCCATTCCGACCTCTCCGTGATCAACGGCAGCCGTCCACGTCCGATGCCTATGGTCATCGGTCACGAGGCCGCCGGCGTGGTTGCGGAATGCGGTCCGGGTGTCAATGACCTGAAAGCGGGCGACAAGGTGGTCATGGTCTTCGTGCCAAGCTGTGGGAGCTGCCTGCCCTGCGCCGAGGGCCGGCCTGCGCTTTGCGAGCCCGGTGCGGAAACCAACACAGCTGGGACTCTGCTCTCGGGCGAGCGGCGCCTGGAACGGACAAGCGCTCCCACAGACCCTCTTTTGCACCACCACATGGGCGTTTCCGCCTTTGCCGAATTTGCGGTGGTTTCCCGACGCTCGCTGATCAAGATTGACGATGAAGAATTGAGTCACGAAGAGGCGGCGCTCTTCGGCTGCGCGGTCCTGACCGGTGTGGGCGCGGTGGTCAATACCGCGCAGGTGCCTCCGGGCAGCAGCGTCGCGGTGCTCGGCCTCGGCGGCGTCGGCCTCAACGCCCTTCTCGGCGCCAAGCTCTCCGGCGCACGTCATATCATCGCTCTGGACCTGCAGGAGAGTAAGCTCGCCCTGGCCAGTGAACTGGGGGCAACCGGCACGGTCAATGCCGCAGACCCGAACGCCATCGAGGCCGTCAAGGATATGACCGGCGGGGGTGTCGACTTCGCATTTGAACTGGCCGGTTCGGTGAAGGCCATGGAACAGGCCTACCGGATAACCAAGCGCGGCGGCACCACGGTGAGCGCCGGTCTACCCCACCCGGACCATCGCTGGGAGTTGCAGCATGTGAACATGGTCGCTGAAGAACGCACGATCAAAGGCAGCTACATAGGTTCCTGCGTGCCGATGCGCGACATACCGCGTTACATCGAGCTCTATCGGCGCGGTCAGCTGCCCGTCGACCGTTTGATGAGCGATGTCATCGCGCTTGAGGAAATCAACAGCGGCTTTGACCGGCTCGCGGCGGGAAAGACGGTGCGGCAGGTCATCAGGTTTTGATCCGGCGAGCGAAGACAGCCCGGCACGAAGAGCTTAAAGAACCATCATCCGGTCGGCGGGAAGACGTACTCTCACAGTCGTTCCCCGCCCCGACTGGCTCTCAATCTCCAAGGTTCCCTTGTGAAGTTCGACCAGGGTTTTACTCAAGGGCAAACCCAGGCCGACACCTTGGCGGCTCCGCGTCGCGACACTCTCTACTTGCCGGAAAGGCTCAAGCGCCACCTTGATGTCGGATTGACTCATCCCGACACCACTGTCCGTCACCGTGATCTCGAGATCGTCGTTCTCGAGAAGATGCGCGCGAATGATGACGGAAGCGCCCGAAGGCGAAAACTTGATCGCGTTCGTCATCAGATTAACGATGACCTGCTTCATTTTCAGAGGATCGGCGTAGAGTATGGGCAGACCCTCATCGAGCGAAGCCCGCAAACGTACGTCGCTCCGGGTCGCCTGCTCTCTGACAAGACTGATGGAGGCCTCTACCAGTGCGCTGACCTCAACCGCTTCGGGATGCAGTTCGCCGTGGCCTGATTCAAAACGCGAAAGATCGAGAACGTCATTGATCAGATCGAGCAGATGGCGCGCGGAGCTGTGTATGTCGCTGGCATAGGCCGGAAATTTCTCCACGCCCTTTGGACCCAGCAATCCGTCTTTCATGATCTCCGAAAAACCCAGGATCGCATTGAGGGGCGTCCGCAGCTCGTGGCTCACGCTGGCCAGGAATTCGGACTTCGAGCGGCTCGCGCGCTCTGCGGATTCCTTGGCAAGACGAAGTTCGAATTCGTTGCGTGTGCGCTCCATCGCGATACCCGTCAGGCGGGCCGCCGTCATCACCTCCTCCAGCTCAGCCGTAGAGGGGACATGTTTCTCTTCATGATAGACGGCAAAGGTGCCGAGCAAATCACCTGTCATTGCAAAGATGGGCTGACACCAACAGGCCCGCAGTCCTGCCTCTGCGGCCTTAGAATCAGCGGCAGCCCATTTGGCATCAGCCGCGATGTCTTCGATCACGACACGCCGTCTCGTGTAGGCGGACACCGCACAGCAGTGTCCGCTCGGTCCAACCTTGAGCCCGTTAATGGCGGAAACGTACCAGTCCGCGACACTCGGCGCGGCCAGATGACGCAGGGTCAGTTCTTCGGAGTCGAGCGCCATGATTGCACAGCGCATGCCGACATAAAGCCCTTCGACCTTGCCAATGATGGCTTCCAATGAGAGCTGAAGCGGCGCGCCGGTGGCCAGGAGTTCGAGGACGGTGTTCCAGTCCTGGCGATTCGCAGCCTCATCGCCGGACGCACGCTCCGCCGTAGCTTTATTAGCCCCCGTTGGATTCAGGGCGTCCGCCATCTTTCCTCGACCTCAAACTTGAATACTACATCAGGCTCCCTCCCCAAAAACCAGAGGGTGACCCTTCGTCCTTTTTTCACCCCGGAAGGATCGTACCCTGGCTTCAGCGCAAGCCGACCAAATCGCACCTTACACCTGCATCTACGGTCCAATTCGCCCGGCAGGGCCGAAATGTCGACCCGGCGTCAAACAGACACAACGGTGTTAATTTCCATACGAATGATTGTATTAACAAATCGTAAAGGAAGCGTTAATGCTCCGCTGGAATTAGCACACCCATAATTGATAAAAAATCAAAATTTCTCTAGCATTATTAGACAAAATTCAGATCCGGATAACGCCCGGACCTTGTGCGTTTGTTAATAAATGATCGCTGAAACCCCTCCCACTCTCTTTCCTGCTTGCTGATAGTGGAACTTCACGCCGAGAGTTGCTAAATCAATAGGCTCGGGGAACAAAAAAACAGACTGCCTTGCGCGCAGGATTGCCCGGCCAAAATGAATAAGAACGGACGCCTTCCTCTGAATGTGAAATCCGCATCCGGAGCGAAGCTCCTAGGGAGAGAACATGACCTATACCGCCCCACTCGATGACATGCGGTTCGTACTCGACGAAATCGCCGGTTTATCTGATATCGCCGGAATGCCGGGGTACGAAGATGCAACACCGGATCTCGTTGACGCCGTGCTGGGCGAAGCAGGCCGGCTGGCCAGCGAGGTGCTCGCTCCCCTTAACCACAGCGGGGACCGGGAAGGATTGGACTTCGACAACGGGGTCGTCCGGACTCCAAAGGGATTTCGCGAGGCTTATCAGCAATATGTGGAGAGCGGCTGGAACTCCCTGCCCTTTGACCCGGATTATGGCGGACAGGGATTGCCCTGGGCGCTCTCGACCGCAGTGACCGAAATGTGGAACGCGGCCAACATGAGCTTTGCGCTCTGCCCACTCCTCAATCAGGGTGCCGTCGACCTGCTCGAGACCCACGCGACCGAAGAACAGAAGCAAACCTATCTCACAAAACTGATTTCCGGTGATTGGACCGGCACCATGAATCTGACCGAGCCACAGGCCGGATCAGACGTGGGCGCCTTGAAAACCAAAGCTGAGCGGAACGGTGACCACTACCTCATCACCGGCCAGAAGATCTACATCACCTGGGGCGAACACGACTACACCGACAACATCGTCCACCTTGTTTTGGCCCGTTTGCCGGATGCGCCCGCCGGAACCAAGGGTATCAGCCTTTTCATCGTTCCTAAATTTCTGGTCAATCCCGACGGCACAGCTGGACCACGAAACGATCTGCGCTGCGTCTCGCTCGAGCACAAGCTCGGAGTTCACGCATCACCGACCTGCGTGATGGCCTACGGCGACAATGGCGGCGCCGTCGGATACCTGGTGGGCGAAGAGAACAACGGCATGGCCTGCATGTTCACCATGATGAACAACGCACGGCTCGCGGTCGGCATGCAGGGAGTCGCCATCGCCGACCGGGCCTATCAGCAAGCGGTTGCCTTTGCACAGGACCGTGTGCAGAGCCGCGCCATCGGCAGCAGCGATCCAAAGGCTGCCACGATTATTCAGCATCCGGACGTGCGGCGCATGCTCATGACCATGCGCGCCGGCACCGAGGCCATGCGCTGTATCGCCTATCTCAACGCCGCGGAAATTGACCGTGCCCATCGGCACCCCGACGCGACCGTCCGCGCAAAGAGCGACGCCCGGGCCAGCCTTTTGACTCCAATCACCAAGGGCTGGGCGACGGAGCTGGGCTGTAATCTCACCTCGCTCGGCGTGCAGATCCACGGCGGTATGGGTTTCATCGAAGAAACCGGCGCCGCGCAGCACTACCGGGATGCCCGGATTTTGCCGATCTACGAAGGCACCACGGGCATTCAGGCGCTCGACCTGCTCACGCGAAAGCTGTTGCGTGACGGCGGTGAAACGGCCCGCGGCCTGATTGAGGAGATGCTGGAGACCCTTGCGCAGGTTTCGGCAAGCGACGATGCACGCGTCGCCGCCCTGGCAGCGCCGACAATCGAACGGATCCGTTCGTTAGCGAAATCGACCGAGGCTTTGCTGAAAACGGGGGCCGAAGACATGGTGACCGCCGCCGCGGCCGCCACGCCCTATCTCAATCTCTTCGGAACCGTCATTGGCGGTTGGCTGCTCTGCAAGTCGGCACTGACAGCGGGGAAAAAACTCGCCAGCGGCGAGGGCAATAGCTCGTTTTATGACGCCAAGATCAAGACTGCCCGTTTTTATCTCGACAACATCCTGCCTCAGGCAGGTGGCTATGCGGCGGCGGTCCAGGGCGCCCAGAGCGTGATGGCACTGGACGAAGCACAATTCTAAGCCCTTCGTGCGGATCGGCGGGAAACGAGCGTGGGGTCTACAGAACAGGTCGCACCCGCTCTAAAAACCGCGCGATGTCGTTTTGGTCGACAAAGGCATGAACCGAGAGCCGGATGCGGCCGTCGTCACCCCAGACAAGGATCTTCTCGCTGGCCAGCGCTTGCATTATTTTTTCGCAATCGGCATGCGCAAAGGCAATGCTGCCGGCCCGCGCCGCCTCGGGTTCCGGTGTAAGAACCTCTGTTCCCATCGCAACAAGTTCCCGACGTAGTTCACCGCCCAGCGCCCAGGCATTGGCAGCAATCCGATCGATGCCGATCTTCAAGAGATAACCTAACGACCTGCGCATGAGATAGACGTCAAGATGGTTCGGGTTGCCGACTTCCGCACGTTCCGCAGTCCCGAGAAGATGGTAACTTCCCGGCAGTTCGCCTTGTGTTGCCGAATTCCAGCCAACACCCAAGGGCTCGAAACCAGGTTGCCGCGCGCGGTTCCAGATCAAGATGCCAGTGTGAGTCGAGAGCAGCCACTTATAACCACAACTGACGACAAAGTCGCTGTGCCGGGCATCGACCGGCACAACGCCCAGCGCGTGACTGGCATCGATCATGAGCGCGGTCTGCCGGCTGTTCATTGCCTTCGAAAGCCGCGCAACATCGATTTGCTGTCCGGTCAGGTAGCTGACCTGGCTGACCAACAGTAAGCGCGTACTTGAATCGCAGGCGTCGGCCAGATCATCGATCTCAATGAGACCGTTTTTGGAAGGCACCATTCTAACCTGCACTCCGAATTTTTCGAGGCGTGCCAATCCATAGCGCCCTGAGGCAAATTCTGCTGCCGGCGTGACCACCGAATCACCGGCGTTCCAGTCGATCGAGGAAATGACTCGGGAAATTCCCTCGGACGCACTCCCGGTCAAGGCGATATCCTTCGATGTCATACCGGCAAGCTGACCCAGCTGCGCCCGCACCTCTTCAGCGACCTGCCAGTGACGGCGGTAGCCGTTCTGTCCGTCCGCCTTGTCACGGGCAAAGTCTTCAAAGGCATCCCTGTGCGCTTTGAGCAGCGGCGGCTCACCACCGGTCGCCAAATGCGTCACGCCCTCCAATCCGATGAAATCGCTTTTATCCGCCAGCACTTACATCTCCATGAACGTGCGTTTAAAACCCGAAGAGCTCCCTAATGCGCTGAGCCCTCTAACCCACTGCGTGATATTCTGCTATCTAGGAAGGCAATTCCATCAAAAGGGACAGTCCCGTGATCGAAAATACGAACATTGCGCCAGCAGAACGACACGACCTCATCATCAGAAACGCGCGCATCATCGATGGCAGCGGTGCCGCGTCGGCAAGCGGCGACCTCGCCGTCGATGGGGATCGTATCACCGCAGTCGGCGACCTCTCCCAGGCCAAGGGCGCAAGCGAGATCGACGCAAGTGGCAAGGTGCTCGCACCGGGCTTTATCGACTCACACACCCACGACGACCACGCGCTTCTGGCCACACCCGACATGGCCTGCAAGATCAGCCAGGGCGTGACCACGGTCGTGACCGGCAACTGCGGAGTCAGCATTGCCCCCCTTACGATTGATCGCAGGCCGCCCTCACCGATCGACCTTCTCTCGGGCAACCCGAAAGATTTTCATCCCAGTTTTGCCGGTTACCTGGATGCCCTGGACGCGGAACCGGCAGCCGTCAATGCTGTCTGCCAGGTCGGCCATTCAACCCTGCGGCTGGCGGCCATGGATCGGCTCGACCGGACCGCAACGCGCGACGAGATCGCCGAGATGCGCAGAAGCCTGGGAGACTGCATGGAGGCGGGAGCCGCCGGTTTCTCCACCGGACTCTTTTACCCGCCCGCGCGCGAGGCCACCACTGAAGAGGTGATCGAGATCCTGGAGGGCTTCAGTGAATTCGACGCCATTCATACCACCCATATGCGCGATGAAGCCGATCACATCGCGGAGTCCATCGCAGAGACTGCAAGGATCGGGCGGGAAGCCGCCATCCCCGTCCTGATCTCTCACCACAAGTGCGTCGGACGCAACAATCATGGTCGGTCGGCAGAGACCCTTGCCGCCATCGATCAGGCCCGCAAGACTCAAGCGATGGCGCTGGACGCCTACCCTTACATCGCGGGCTCGACCATGCTGGATGCCGGGCGTCTGATGACGGCGTCAAAGGTGCTGGTCACCTGGTCCGTGCCTCATCCCAAATACTCGGGCTGGGATCTGGAAGATGTCGCCAAGGATATTGCCCTTTCGGTGGACGAAACGATCGAGGCGCTCCTGCCCGCGGGTGGAATTTTCTTCTCCATGGATGAAGACGATGTCCGGCGTATTCTCGCCTACCCGCACACCATGATCGGATCCGACGGTATTCCCGGTGACGAACATCCCCACCCGCGCCTTTGGGGCACCTTCCCACGCGTGCTGGGCCACTATGCCAGGGACGAAGGGCTCTTCAGCCTGGAAACCGCCGTGCGGAAAATGACGGCCATGACCGCCGAGCAGTTCAAACTCGAGGACCGCGGTGTGATCCGGCCAGGCGCCTTTGCCGACCTTGTGATCTTCGACGCGGACGAAATTGAGGACTCCGCCAGCTTCGAACATCCCACGACACCGGCCAAGGGCATCGACAGCGTCTTCGTCAATGGCCGCAAGGTCTGGAGCGACGGTGCCTTTACCGGGGCCCGCCCGGGCCAGGTCCTGCGGCACCGGCACTAGGGTCGGGACTCAATTAATCCACCAAGTTATGGAAGCGGCCAGGCAGATAGCTGCGAGGAAGGTGTCAGCTCGC
>CANMQP010000023.1 GCA_947500035.1 uncultured Kiloniellaceae bacterium
GTCCCCAGGCGATAAGATTATGAGTTCTGGGAACCACGTTCTGGACAGCGTCGTGTCGCCCGTCTTTCAGCTATGGGATCACGATGCCCGATGGATCTATGCGGCATCGCTCCGCTCTTAACTCCTTGCCAGAAAACATAATTTTATCGTCAGGACCGTCAAAGGATATGAGTTCCCAACCTAGCTACGCAAAGGTGAGAACTGCCCAGACTGCGGCGCCTGCTGCCGCCAAGGTCAAAAGACCAAGCAGGGGATGACGCAGAACAAGATTCAGTTTGCCTTCCGCTTCACCTGCCTGCTTGCGGCCATGTATCATGGGCAGGATCAAGTCTTCCTTTTTCACAAAGAGATAGAAGAACGCAGCGGCAATATGCAGAGCGGCCGCAGCCAGAAGAAAATTGAAGAGGGTTTTATGGAACCACGTGAGCCAATCCGACGTCGACTTCGTCACGAGATGATAGAGTGGCCCCTCAGTGAAAATATCGTCGTTGGCAAAAAGTCCGCTTGACGCTTGAACCAGAACGATCAGCAGCAATGCTATCACCATCCACCCACCCAGGGGATTATGTCCAAGATAGCGATCGGTCTTGCCGGTGAGCAGACCGCGTGCATAGCCGATTGCCGTCACGGGTGAGGCCACGAACTGCGAAAACCGCGCGGTCGTGCTGCCGAGAAAACCCCAAAGCAAACGGAACAGCACCAGGGTCAGGATCGCAATTCCCGAACGCATATGCCATTCCATCTCGCCCATCTCGCCGGTCAGCCAGGACACCCCGATCAGCAGAGCCAGGCACCAATGAAAAAGCCGGGTTGGCAGATCCCAGACAAGAACGGGCTTGGGAACCTCTCCTTTTTTCTCGGATATCTCTGACATTTTAAGGCACGGCCTTTCTGTTTGCGACTGGCGTCGGGTTATCAGGCCGCTTGCCACGGCCACCAGATCTCATATCGTCACTAGAGCGGATCATATTTAGACGGAAACACTCCGCGTTTTCGTCTAAATATGTGAATCCGGTCTAATTCTTTTGATTAGATCAGCTTCACAAGCGCGACGCATCGCCGTCGGCGATCTCATCAAAACTTGATCTGATCTATGTGTGACCTCTGCCGGTATTAACAACAAGAGATCCGCGCGCTCACCCAAGCAGTAGAATGAGAACCCCGCCGATGAGAAGCAAGATGCCGGAAATCTCTGTTAAGTTCGGGCGTTCCCGGAAGAAAAAATACGATGCCGCGAAGGTGAAGATCAATTCAACCTGCCCCAGAGCCCGGACATAGGCGGCATTCTGAAGCGTCATGGCCGTGAACCAGCAGGCAGAAGCCATCATGCCGCTGAGCCCGACACCGAGCGCAATCCGCCAGGTTCGGATGACAGCCATGATCTGGCCGGGCTCCCTCAAGCGCAAATAGATCGACATCGCCAGGGTCTGCATCACGGTCACACAAGCCAGTGTGAATGCCGCCTGGATGATGACGCCCTCCCCGCCCAGTGACAAAGAGGCCGCGCGATAGGAAACCGCCGATATACCGAAGAAGGTGCCAGACGCGATACCGATGAGAGCCGTCTTCTTGAACCAACTCATGAGAAATGTCTTGAGGTCGAACGCGCCTTTCGCAAAGGAAAGTGTCAGCACGCCCGCCAGACTGATCAGGATACCTGCGACGGCGGCCAGACTTAACGGATCGCTCAGAATGACGATCCCGATCAGGGCCGTCTGTACGGTTTCAGTCTTGGAATAGGCCGTTCCCACGGCAAAGTTCCGAAAGGAGAAGAGCGAAACCAGGAGCGCCGTTGCAAAGATCTGCGCGGCCCCGCCGATCGCCGCAAAGCCCCAAAACGAAAGGTTCGGCGCGGGAAGCTCGAAGCCGCCATAGGATGTAAGCCCACCGAGATAAAGTAACGCAAAGGGAAAGGCGAAAATGAAGCGCGCATAGGTCGCCCCGGACGTCGAGACCAACGCCTTCATTTGCTTCTGCAGAGCGGATCGAAGGTTCTGCAAAAACGCCGCTGCGACGGTGATCGCCACCCAAGCTTCCATAGGGAAATTTCCTGTCACCGGAGTAACCGGTTCCGGACTGGTCGAACACGGACCGGCCGAACCCGACCTGCCCAGAGCCGCATGCGCCGGCCAACGGCCAAGTCTGCGGGCTTAGGCAACAGCAGACTGACTACGGGATGTCAGCCATTCAATCAATAGCTCAAGAGCTACGAAGCGTTGGCTCCAGTATCTGCCAACGAGGGCAACAGCGTACCTAACAGCAGTTTTAGATATACTCTTTATACGTGTATTTTTAAATGTATTTCTATTATTAGAAATTAAATTTCCCGTTTGAAGAGAGGAATAAAAATAAAAAAAGCCCTATAATAGAAATATCAAGTGTAAACAAACAGGAGAAACCAATGACTACCCTTCGTAATGACTTTCGTAAGCAAATCGAACTCAAGTTTGGTCCCTTGAAATTGCTCGATGGCTTCTTCACAGCGGCGCAACGAGCCGCCGACGAACATGGCCTGCTTCTCTCGATAGAGACGGACTTCGAGGCACTTCTCGCCTTCAACAAAACCCAGACAGCAAGTTGGTACCCGCTCACTCCTATGTACGATCCACGGGTCAATCACATGTCTCCGGAAACTTCGTTCTGGATCTCAGGGCGTGACCAGCGCGGCGACATCGTCGCCACGCAATGTGCCCGCTTTTACGACTGGACGGGCACAAACTTCAAGGCTGAGTTCGAATCGCTCCGGCTGGCCTATGAACATCCAGATGCGGTCATGTTTCCGGAAGAGCTGGCGATTTGCGAGGCTCCCTCCGCAACAGCCATCACCGGTCCGGTCTGTTTCAGTGGAGCCGCCTGGTACCGGCCCGACTACCGCGGCACAGGTCTCTCGGCCTTCTTGCCGCGCATATCCCGGACACTAGCGTATACGAAGTGGAACACCCACTACACCTACAGTTTCATCGAACCGAAACTGGCTGCGAAAGGCGTCGCCGATCGCTACGGTTACACCCACGTGGAACCGGGCGTGGAGTGGCTCAATTCCTTTAGAGGCAGCTGTACATTCTGCCTTCTGTGGATGCATCGCGATCAATTGTTGGCCGATATGCAATGGTGGATGGATCAGCAGGACACAGCGATGGAATCACTCTTCGCTTAGAGCCTGGCCGCTTTTCACCGAAGCAATCCGGGGCGCAAAACTCTCTCAAGACCACAGGGTTTGAAGACACCGCGCGTTCCGCATCTGACCAATTGCTTCCAACACATACCTGCAGCCGGAAAATACCCGGCGGCAATGGCAAAAAGAAAAGAACACGGCATTAGAACCGCATCATATTAAAGGGAACTCGAACGAAAACTGTGTTCCGCCGTCAGGCGAAAATTCCAAGTAGGGTGAAATCAATTTTTTTAAGACTTACAGGTAGATCCAGGCACCTAACGGCGGCTCATTTTTTTGAGCGCGCATTCGCGATCAAGCGCAAGAGCTCAGCAAATTCACGGCGTGATACAAACCTGTCTTTGGCACAAAAATCGGCCATCCCCTCGACCGGCTGTTGACACGACATTATAAGTCTCTCCAGCGCCGCCTGAGGTTCAAGGCCGTCATTTTGGATTAATCCGAAGAACCGTCGGCGAAATTCGGTTGTATCGGAGAGATGCACGATGACCGAGTGCCACTCCGGAATGATTAACAAAGCCTGCTGACCAAAGCCCCAGGCCCAGAATGACATTGCCGGCAGGCCGCTCTGTGCATCTGGGATCCACCAAAGATAACCCTGTCCGCTTCTCAAGCCTGCGTCGCCGGTGTCGACAGCTTCAGCGTTAATCCGCTCTATCCAGGAACCAGAGAGAATGCGCCTCCCCTCAAAAACACCTTTTTCAAGATAGAGTCGGCCAAATCTGGCAAGATCGCGCGCCGACATGCGAAACATCGCTGCCTTGTGCTGCGAACGTCCCGGGGCTTCCAGATAAAAAACATCCTCAAGAACGAAATCCTGCATCGCGACCGGGTCTGCAATACCCGATTTAAACGCTTCGGCGACAGACATAGCCGTCCGTCTTTCGAAAATCGTCGTCAGGGCATTGTAGTCCCAGTTGTTGTACGCCCAAACCTCTCCCGGTTCGTTCTCCTCCTTGCCGAGACGACGGTTCTTCTCCGCCGTCAAACCTGCCTCTGCAGCGGCAGGATGGTTGATGCCGGAAACGCTTTTAAGAAGATGGCGAACCGTCGCCCTCCTTTGCAATGGGGTTAGAGCTTGCGGCGAATCATCAATTCCAAGCTCCTGCAACGTAGCCTCAAGACCGATACGCCCTGCTCCGCCCCCAATATGCTGGCCAACCAGAGCACTGAGGAACACCTTGCGAATGGAATGGACGTGGTAACGCTCCCCGATCTTGCCGAAAGCGCCAAGTGCTTGACCATCCGTGACAATCAGTAACGCATCCGTACTAAGAGTGGCAGCATATGCGAAGACGTCATCAAGACGCGCGGGATCCCAGCCCAGCAACTGGGTTTCAGCTGGCGTTAAGCGCAGAGTCTGGCCAGTATCCGTCTCCGCCTGAACCAGGAAAACCCTCGCCAGCCCGATTAGAGCCAGAGCACCAAGCGTGACAACCCAGATCTTCACCAGAATGCGTTTTCGAATTAGCCTTTGAGAAAGCACGAGCCTGGACCTTCTTGCTAGGGAGAACGCACAGAACCGAACTGACCATGACAGCAAAAGCCGTCGGGTCTGCTGGAGTTAAAGCTGGCTCAAACGATATTTAATAGTTGGATTACAAAGCGGCGGAATCAGGAATCCCGCAGATCCCGGTCCATCCGATAGCCCGGCGATGTGACCTGAGCCTCGATACGCCGCAGACGCAGCTCCAGCGCACGGAACTTCTTGTCGAGACTGGAAAGTGTCTGACCGGGCTCCCGGTGTACGGATTGCCAAAAGCGTTCCTGTTCCGGGCTGTCATAGAGATTCTCCGGTTCACGGTCCAGGATCAGAGTCATCAGCAGATATCCGGAAATCGTTGGAATCGTGAAGAAAATGGCACTGATCAACGTGGCCAGACGGATCCAGAAGGTCGGAACCCCGAAGTAGTTGGCAATGCCGCCGCAAACCCCGAAAAGGCGCGCCCGACCGCCGGACGTCCGATACAGGCGCACACGGCTGAAGGGTTGGTGATTCCTTGGGTCCTGGCTCTGCCCATACTGCGGCTGCGGCCCTTCGTCTTGGGAATAATACGGACCTCTATTCATTGTCTTGCCCTCCAGCCGGGAGACTCCGCATCCAGGATCTGTTCAAGCGTGTGAATGCGGTCCTCCATCTTCGCGGCGGACTCCCAGAGCTCGGACAGAGTTTGCTCATCGTCGTGCGAGAGAGTCTTCGCCGTGCGCCAGCGGGTAAAGTAGTGAACCACGATCCACACCGGCGCGACGACGGCCAGAAAGATGATCAGCGGCGTGCGAAGAAGTTCGACCAACTCCATCAGCCTTATCCTTTTTTCTTCACGCTCTTCTTGGCCAAACGATCCTTAATCGCGGCCATCTCGGCATCGATCGCATCCTCCACTTCGAGCTCAACGATCTCCTGCGCCAAGGTTTTGCGCTGTCCGACGTCAAAAGCTTCCACTCTTCCCTCGGCCTCGTCCAGTTTCTTTTCAAGCTGTTCGAAGCGGCCCAGGGCATCGTCGACACGGCCGTCATAGAGGGTCTGGCGAACCTTCAGGCGAGAGGCCGCTGAATCATGACGCGTCAGCATACCCTTCTGCTTTGCCTTGGCTTCCGCCAACTTGGCCTGCAGCTTTGCGATGTCTTCATCGCCGCGCTGCAACGCCTCTTCAATATGCTCGAGGTCTTCTTTCATCACCTCGATGGCCTCAAGCAACTTGGCCTTCTCGAGCAAGGCGCCCTTCGCGAGGTCTTCACGGCCCTTCGTCAGAGCAATCTCGGCGCGGCGCTCCCACTCTGACTGGGCATCGATAAGCTTGGCCAGCTTCCGCTCGACCTCCTTCTTGTCGGCAATGTTGCGCGCGGCCCCGGATCGCACTTCAACCAGAGTGTCTTCCATCTCCTGAATGATCAGGCGGATAATCTTGGCGGGATCCTCGGCCCGATCCAGGATCGACGTGATATTGGAATTGATGATGTCGGTTAAGCGGGAAAAAATGCTCATTGCTTTGCTCCATAGTCTCGTGCTTTAAAGCGCGCGGCTGCCACCCGGAATGTTTGTCCCTATGGCCCGCGGCGCCTTTTTGCGTTCAGCGGGGTCTTCTAACCAAGGATCAGGCCGACCAGCACGCCGGCACCGAAGATCATCCAATGCCGCCTGCTGCTCGGCGTCATGGCCTCGTTTGCCCGCCGCAACGTGCGGCGGCAGAGTCCATGCAGATCCTCTTCGCGATCATGGCGCCCGGTCCGGCGTGTAGAACCACGGCCGGCGCTATAGGAAGAATCGGAGGAGTAATCCTGGTACGACATCTTTGACGTCCCTCTTTGATAAATGACTGTTGCCAGTGAGATTGCAGGGACCGTGCCAGTTTATCAAAAACACTATAAATAATTGATTTTTTTATATTTTTTGATTTTTCAAGAAAAGTAAGGAATTCATAAAATCATATTTTTTAGCATTTTTTGCTATTTTTTATGATTTTATGCTAATCTCTGTAAATGCAGCACGAACTTCCCTCACCCATCGGCGAATCACCGGCTTTCCTGGAGTCTTTGGAACATATCTCCCGGGTCGCGCCGCTTGACCGGCCCGTGCTGGTGGTCGGCGAACGCGGCACCGGCAAGGAGCTCGCCGCCGCCAGAGTTCATTTCCTCTCGCAACGCTGGGGGGCGCCCTTCATAAAGCTCAATTGCGCCGCGCTCGCAGAGAACCTGATTGAAGCCGAATTGTTCGGTTATGAAGCCGGAGCCTACACGGGCGCCGTCAAGCGCCGCATCGGCCGCTTTGAGATGGCGCACCAGGGCACGCTTTTTCTGGACGAGATCGCCAACGCGAGCCTGGCGGTCCAGGAGAAGATTCTACGGGTGATCGAATACGGCGAGATGGAACGCGTGGGTGGCAACACCACATTGGAAGTCGATGTGCGGGTCGTGGGCGCCACCAACGTCGACCTGCCCTCGGCGGCGGCCGACGGGCGCTTCAGGGACGATCTTCTCGACCGCCTCGCCTTCGACGTGGTCACCCTGCCGCCCTTGCGGTACCGGCAAGGAGACATTCCCTTGCTCGCCGGTCACTTCGGCCGGGCCATGGCGCAGGAACTCGGCCGGGAATCCTTTCCGGGCTTCAGCGCGTCGGCGATGGAACAACTGGAAGCGCATCGCTGGCCGGGAAACGTCCGCGAACTCAAAAATGTTGTCGAGCGTGCAACAGCGCACTCTGCGGAAGGCGAAAAAATTTCGGCGCTGCAGCTCGACCCCTTCAACTCGCCATACCGGCCACTCCCACTGAACGTCAAAGGCGATACGACGCTCGCGGACAGCGCTCCGGAACCTTCGAAACAAAAAGCTGTACCGCCCAGACTAGCCGGAATGAGAGAAGCGACAGAGCCTTTCGACTTCAAGCGGAAGGTCATGAACATTGAGAGAGAGCTTCTTCTCGAGGCTCTGGCGCTCAACCGCTACAACCAGAAAGCCACGGCAGCTTACCTGTCACTGAGCTACCATCAGCTTCGGAACAGCCTGAAAAAGCACGATTTGATCGAGGCCGGACGGGATGTTGGGGACAAAGTGGTTTAACCGGCCCCCGTGAGCCTTTAGTTTGGAGCCTATGACAAAAAGAACCGGCGCCCACGCGGCCATCAAAGTCTGACATATGGATCGTAAAGTAAGCCCCGCAGCAACCGCGAACACTGCAAAGACCGCGAACACTGCAAATCCTTCCTCGCCTCAACGCGCAGACAACCGGCGTGCTCAGGTCATCGCGGCAGCAGCACGGCAATTGCGCGAAAATGGCTATGCCTCCACATCCATGCGCAAAATTGCCAGCGAAGCCGGGATCCTGGCAGGTTCGATCTATTATCATTTCCTCTCCAAAGAAGACCTCATGTCCGCGGTTCATGACGAAGGGCTCAAGAAGATCAGCACATCGGTGCGGCGGGCGATGGAAAAGGAGAGCGATCCCTGGCTGCGACTTGAAGCCGCCTGCGCCGCACATACGGGTGCCATTCTGGAGGCGGACGACTTCGCGGGCGTGGTTCTTGCCGATATCTCAAGGGTTTCGCCGGATCTGCAGAGGCTCTTGAACGAGCAGCGCAACGGCTATGAAGAGGTCTTTCGGGTCCTCATTGACGAACTGGATCTGCCGCCCTCGGTTGACCGCAGCCTTTTCCGGCTCAGTCTGCTGGGCTCTCTGAATCACGCCTCACGCTGGTACAAACCCAATGGCCGCTCGCCGGCGGAAATTGCCAAGACATTCGTTCGGATGCTGCGCAGCGGCGTCGGACAGTGACGGTGTTTTAATCGCGCGCTCAAGGCGGCGGCATATCGTCAGGCACGAAGAAATCAGGCATCAGTTCCTCGTCGGGAACATCGGCGTAGCCTGACAAATCGGTAATCCCCGCTGACGCCAGAATCAGGTCGTCGAGGCAGAAATTACCCGTAAACTCCCGTGAGGGGCGAGTCAGGATGACATGCGCCGCGTCGGACAGGATTTCGACGTTTCGGCAGCGCCGCATTGCCTCGTCGCCCCCAAGGATGTTTTGCACTGCGGCCGTGCGGATCGCCGTCCTGGGCCAGAGTGCGTTAAAGGCAATGCCGTCCTTTTTAAACTCCTCCGCCATACCCAGAACACACATCGACATACCAAACTTCGCCATGGTGTAGGCGACGTGTCCGCCAAACCACTTTGGCTTCATATCGAGCGGCGGCGAGAGGTTCAGAACGTGGGGATTTTCGGCCTTTTTAAGGTGCGGAATGCAGGTTTTTGAGACCAGAAACGTGCCGCGCGTGTTGATCCCATGCATCAGATCGTAACGCTTCATATCTGTCTCAAGCGTAGGGGTCAGCTGAATGGCGCTGGCGTTGTTGACGCAGATATCCAATCCACCGAAGGTCTCCACCGTCTTGGCGACGGCAGCCTCGACCTGATCTTCGTAGCGGATGTCGCAGATGACCGGCAGGGCGCGCCCACCGGCGGCTTCGACTTCCTCTGCCGCCGTGTAGATCGTGCCCTCAAGCTTGGGGTGTGGTTCCGCCGTCTTGGCCGCGATCGCGACGTTGGCGCCATCCTGGGCCGCTCGCTTTGCGATTGCGAGGCCAATGCCCCGGGACGCCCCGGAGATGAAAAGCGTTTTTCCCGACAGATCCGACATTGCATCTCCCCTTCCCGGCTTCAGCCAGTCTTCATCTAAACGGAAAGCGCAATATGAACCTCTTTGGCGAACCTGTCGATTGTTCAACAGAGTTTCAAAGAGAGCAGCTTCACGGCGTTTTCGGTACCGCCGTTCCAATCATGCAATCCCGCGTGACCAACTCCGCCAGCGCCGCCTCGTCCAGGCCCTCGCTTCCGGCAGGACGCGAAGGCAATAGCATGTCGCGCAGATCCGCCGTGCTGTCGTGGACCCGAACCTCCATGTCGTCGGGGATAGGCGTCCCAAACTCCTGAAGCACAGTCCTCGGCTCACGCACGACACGGCTGCGACAGGAAGCACCATGCTACGGTCTTTGTAGCTGCCGTTCGACTGTAGTTGAGGCAGTTTTGACGGAAATCCCGGCTTTAAACTCTCGGTGACATTCCTGTGCAAAACTCTCACTTATGTTCAGGTTCACCCCTAGCCTGAGCAGTATCGGAAAACTGTCCCCGCTGGCCGCCCGGCGGGGCTTTTTCGCCTGACGAAGGCCTGAAACTTCAGCTATCCTTGCGCTTTAGGAAAGCCTCAAGCAGTTTCAGATGCTCGCCTGCCCGGTTGCGCGAATATACCAGGGTCATGCCTTCCTCGGTGAGGGTCCGGTTGTAGACCTGAATCTCGTAACCGCCGTCCTCGGCCACGACCACAACATAGATGGAAAAAGTATTTTCCTTAATTCGTCCCCAGAGGTACGGCGCCGTGCCCCGCGGGTCGCGGGGGGACCGTGGTTCGACTGTCTCGGCACCGTCTTTACTCTCGCCTACGCCTTGCTCCAACTTCGCGATGTCTTCCGCCTTGCCACTGGACCTTACCGCAACGAAAATCGTCTCGGCCGGGTCAGCAGGAACAAAGACGGCATCGTGTGTCTTGGAGCTAAAACTACCGTCTGAGCGCTTCGACAAAGTCGTCCAGGAAACCTCCACCCCATCGATACCGGGCATCGCGTCGGGCGCAGGACTGAAGGACACGGAAATACCGCGCTTCTTGGCACCCGTTGCTGTCAGAAAAGTTGTCTCGCCTTGAAACACCCCAAAGAACGCCTCAAGCGGCGCATCGGCCGCATGGGCCGAGCCTGCAAAAAACAGCACCGATAGTCCCAGCATCAAGCCGCGCAACTTGGTCATCGGGTGAAAACTCAACATACCTGCTTTTGCCTCCCTATTGCGTCTATGAACGCACCTGCTGCAATACGCTGCTCATAGTGATCCAGGTCGCTCCAAATTCCTGACGCTCTCTGGTTTTCGCCGAGCTTTTCATAACAATAAATACCGTCAAAGCTGCCGCTTCGCCACGCACATGCAATCATCTCATTCTTCAATAAATGCGATCACTTAGACTACTCACATCGCGGTGATGGCAGCGCCATGCGATACTGATAACTTGGGCGTTTGGGCGCTGAAAAGCAAACGCCAAGTCATGCGTTGAAACCGATGGTTCGAAACGCAAATCCTTAATCACTTCTTGTGAACAGCGTTTGACCTCGTGCAAAAATGGAGACTCTATTATATCTATGGGCGCAATAACGGCGTTCACCTATTCTCAATTCGGAACCTTTAGTTTAGACCGCTCGCCGTTTGAGAAAAGAGAAGAAAAGCCTGAGACTGAAGAAGGAGTGACCAAGTGAACCTCGAGGAAATGACCCGTCTCATTCAAAGTCGTGCCGCGGAGAACCTTCCCTTGGGTTATCGCGTGAAGTTCGACATTAACGACCTGGGCATTATCCTGTGGGATGGAACCGAGACCCCGGCGGTTTTCAGCAACGACGATCAGGACAGTGACGCAACTGTCGGTGTGACCAGCGACAATCTCGAAAAATTGATGAATGGCAACCTCGACCCCACACTTGCGTTTATGACCGGTAAAATCAAAGTCAGCGGTTCCAAGGGCGTGGTCATGAAGCTCAGTAATATGTTGGAAAGCTGAGCAAGCCTTCGGATCCGGCCTTGGCCTGTCCTCGCCCCTGCTCAGCGAGAAACTCCTATCCGGCCTCTTGCCGCCGCGCCCTGTGCGAAGGGGCCTCTGCATATTGTGGGTAGCGCTCCACCAGCAGTTCGTCGATCCGCTGTTTCAGAGCCCGCTTCCAGCCAAGCGCAAAGAAAACTTCAGCGACCAGGAACATGGGCCCGATCAAGGCCTGAAACAGGTTGCTGATCAACGCAGGCCGGCGCCCCTCGTAAACGTGCCCCCAGAGCTGCAAAATCCAACCGCCGATGAAGAAAACAGCGAAAACGCTCCAGACGGTCGACGGCGCTGCATTCAACGCCAGCCAGTCTGCGAGCAAGAGTGAAGGCACCATTAAAAGCACCATCACCAGGCCGATTGCGACGTCGAGACTGATCCAGAGCAGAAGCACTGCAATCGCGACGATCAGAGCGGCGGAAACCTCAAAACCCGCGATCGGAAACCGATAGAGCGCCAGCACAACCAAAAGCGAGAAGACGATGGCCGGGATTCCCACGAAGTGCGTGGCACGGTTGCGCGGATCCCGGTGATAGCTGGTATACATGGCCATTTGAGATTCGAAGAGACCCTTTGGTGACATTTCCCGCCCTCCCAAATAAAACAGATATCTCCAGCGACAGCGTTACGCCGGTTCGAGCCATCGGAAGCGGTCACTATCATAGCTGTAGTTTGAGTGTTTGCAGCCCTTTATCCGACCGCATGTCTGTTTGAGCCGACCCGTTAGAGCAGGCCAGGAACTACGGCTACTCACCACTTGCCTTCGCAAGCGGAATATTACAACTTGGCGCCGGTCTGTGCCTGTTGCACAGCAGGTGGATTATGGCGAGAACCAAAGCATTTGATATCGACGAAGCGCTGGAAAAGGCGATGAATGCCTTTTGGAGCCACGGCTACGCCTCGACTTCAGTGCATGATCTGGTCGAAGCCATGCAGATTCAGCGCGGGAGCCTTTACGGCACCTTTGGTGACAAGCAGACCCTCTTTCGCTTGGCTTACGAGCGTTACGACGCCCGGCGGCAACAGGGTATGCAGAGCGAGCGTGCGCCCATTGATGCCATCTGCGCCTGGTTTCGCAAGCTGGTGGAAGAAGGCTGCGCGGAAAACGGCGCAAGGGGCTGTTTCATCGTCAACACCGCTCTTGAGCTGGAAATGCACGACGAAGCGATGCGCAGCAGCGTGGCAAGGAGCTTGGCCAGCATCGAGGCGTTTTTCTTCGATAACATCCGCGCCGGCCAGCAGGATGGCAGTATCGATGCGGCGCTTGATGCCAGAAAGACCGCCCAATCCATGCTCTCCAGCGTTATCGGCCTGCGGGTCCTGTCCCGCTCCCGCCCCGAACGTGCCCTGCTTCAAAACATCGCCGATTCCGCGGTCGCTCCCATCCTTTGAACCGCCTTTGCGGCCAACCAACCCGCGCAGATGTGATTCAGGGTGATCCACTCCCAGGGCTATACTTCTTGTCTGCTTCGTAAGGCCGCGTTGGGCCTGAGAGCTTTCTTTGCCAAAACGCCTATGACAGGAAAGTCAAAATGAATCTCGCAAAGGACGGGCCCAAGCAAACAGTGCGTTGGGTGCTCGCCGCGGCCGTCTTGAGCCTATTTTCCGCCTGCGAGCAGTTGCAGGCGGAAGCAATCGACATTCCGGAGACCCTTGTTGTCCCCGAGGGTCCCTTTATCGCCGGGTCGGACGACGCCGAACGCGAGGCCGGCTATCGGCTCGATGAAGCGGCATACGGACACAGCGTTACACGCCAGAATGGCTGGTACGACCGGGAGCGTCCACGCGGCGAAAAAAGACTTCCGGCCTACGCGATCACCAGAACCACCATCACCAATCAGCAATACGCGGCTTTCGTCGCTGAAACCGGACACCGCGCGCCCGACGTGACCCCCGGCATCTGGAAAAGCTATGGACTGATCCACCCTTACGAACGAACCCGGCGCCATGCCTGGGACGACGGCAGTCCGCCTGCTGGACGCGCCCAGCATCCCGTCGTTCTCGTCTCCCACGCGGACGCTCTCGCTTACGCGGCATGGCTGAGCCGGAAAACCGGCGTGACATGGCGCCTGCCCAGTGAGCTCGAGTGGGAAAAAGCCGCGCGCGGCGCGGATGGCCGAATTTTCCCCTGGGGTGACGACTACGATCAGTCGCGGCTCAACAGCCACGACCAGGGCCCGTTTGACACGCTTCCGGTCGGCCGTTTTCCCGAGGGCCAAAGCCCCTATGGACTGCTCGATGCAGCCGGACAGGTTTTCGAATGGACTTCGAGTCCCGGCAATCCCGGGCGCTATCTGGTCAAAGGCGGCTCCTGGGATGACAAAGGCTGCGGGGTCTGCAGGCCCGCCGCACGGCACGCCCGGCCGGAAAACCTGAAACACATTCTCATCGGCTTCCGCCTGGTGCAGGATCCTTGAGCTGTCGTGCAATCCTCGGTCAACAAGAACTCCAGGGCAGGCTTACGTCGTCAGACAGCTTCCTTGGCAGCGGCGTCTTCCAGGAAGTAGGTCACTGAGTCACCCGAACGCCAGGCATCATGTTTGCGCATGATCGACCTGAAGAGCTGCCCCTCTTCCAGGGCCCTCAACCAGCGCTGCAAGCCGCTGTAGGCTGTGCTCTCGAACCAGCCCAAATCGACCCGCGCGAACTGACGCACAAAAGGAAAGATCGCGACATCCACCAGGGAAGGATCATCCCCGAATAAGTAGGGCGAGTGTTTCAGGCGGAGTTCCAGTTTATCGAGAAACGGCACCGTCAGTCCCCGGTAAAGGGTCGCGTCCTGCTCCGGATAACGATCCGCGTACTTGTAGCGATCCAGTGCGAACTTAAAGGGTCCATCGTTTTCGGTGATCAAACCATAGGCAGGAGCGCGGGTCGTGGGATCTTGAAGCGGCCAGGACCAGCGCCGGATATTGGAACGTTCCATAGCCCAGTCGATGATATCCATGCTTTCGTCAAGTACCCGGCCATCGGGCAGCAAGAGAACAGGCACTGTGCCCTTTGGTGAAGCCTCAAGCATAGATGGCGGCTTCGATCTCAAGACGACTTCGCGCAATTCACATTCGATATTTGCAATCACCAAAGCCATGCGGGCCCGCATGGCATAGGGACAACGCCGAAAGCTGTAGAGAATCGGCAGGTTCATGATGTCTCCGAGTCTGAGCTTGGTTCGGGATGGTGCTTGCCCGTCTCTGAAACGGCGAGCTCCAACGTCAAGGACGCCTTCGGATGCGGACCAGACTTCTTCCGGCCATGCGCCTTCGGATGCGGACCGAAATGGCTCTCTTTCCGCTCCGCCGCCAGCATCACCTGGCGTTGGCGTTCGCTGTTGCGCGCCCGCTTTGCATCCGTCAGTTCGTGATAGCAGAAAGGACAGGACACGCCGCGCTCGTAAAGCGGCGAGTTTCTGTCAGAGACCGACAGCGGCGCCCGGCAGCTGCGGCATTCGCTGTAACTGCCTTCGTTGAGACCGTGCGTGACCGCGACCCGGTCGTCGAAAACAAAGCACTCGCCTTTCCATAGACTCTCGGACTCCGGGACGGTTTCAAGATATTTGAGAATCCCGCCCTTCAGATGGAATACTTCGTCAAACCCCTGCCCCAGCATAAAGGACGAAGCTTTTTCGCAGCGTATGCCCCCGGTGCAGAACATCGCCACTTTGCGGTGCCTTCTAGGGTCCAGATTCTGTTTCACATAGTCGGGAAACTGACGGAAGGTTTCGGTCTTTGGGTCAGTCGCCCCCTCGAAGCTGCCGATACCAACCTCGTAGTCGTTGCGTGTATCAATCACCAGTACGTCAGGATCGGAAATGAGGGCGTTCCAATCCTCAGGCTGCACGTATTGACCAACCTGAAGATTGGGGTCCACATCGGGCACGCCCAACGTCACGATTTCTTTTTTTAAACGCACTTTCATGCGCAGGAACGGCATTTTCCCGGCGGAGCTCTCCTTGTGCTCAAGATCCGCCAGGCGGGGATCACTCCGCAAGTAAGTCAAAACCGCATCGATGCCCTTGCGTGTCCCGGCAATGGTTCCATTTATGCCCTCACGCGCCAAGAGCAGCGTGCCCATCACGCCTTGCTGTCGACAGACATCGGCCAGCGGTTCCCGCAGCTCCGCAAAATCCGGAAGCGGTGCAAATCTATAGAGCGCTGCGACAACAAAATGGGTCATGATTCATATGTAGGCATATTTTTTAAAACGGCATGTGGTGATTACCACAACCTCCAGCAGCCGACCAAAAAAAAACCGCGGCGCGGTCACGAAACTCCGGTAATTTCTCCTTTTTAGATGATCATGTACATTTATTACTATTTTTGCGGGAATTTTAAGCTGCATTCAAGGCACTGGCATTGCCCGACATTCAATTCTGCCCGCCCTTCCATGACCTAGCTATTTCTTAACCGGAAGTGGGAATACTGGCGTTCTCGTTTACCACCCTATGGGAGCGCACCTTGTCTGATCAGGCGATTTTGGCAGGCTATGTCACATCTGTTTTCGGCTCTAAGGTTTTGGCAACCCTGGTAACCCCGGAAAGCCGCGGCTCAGCCATCGATGCCGCCGAGGTCGACCTCGCGGTACAGATCGGCGCACTCGTCCGTATCGATACCCCAAGGTCACGGGCTTACGGGGTCGTAAACAAGCTGGACGCCCGGCAGGCTTCCTCGCCGCCCCGGCCTGACGAGCAGCGCGAGGTTGAGATCGACCTCTTCGGCGAGACTCCTCTCGACGGTCTGGAGGGAATCGCTCAGGATTTCCGCCGCGGTATCTCCATTTACCCGACTCTCGGTGCACCGCTCTACTCGACGACGGACGTTGAGCTGGGAACGATATACTCCCGGCCCGACGCCTCAAACGTCGTGGTCGGCAGCCTCTATCAGGACGCACGCATTCCGGCCTATGTGATGACCAACGAGCTCTTGGGAAAGCATTTTGCGATCCTGGGAACGACCGGCGCAGGCAAATCCTGTGCGCTATCGGTCGTGTTGCACTCGGTTCTTCAGTCACACCCGCACGGTCATATCGTACTGCTCGATCCCCACAACGAGTACGCGCCGGCTTTTGGCGATGCCGCTGAAATCATTCGGCCAACCGACCTTCAGATGCCCTACTGGCTGCTGAATTTCGAAGAAATGATCGAGGTTCTCTGTAGCCCGGACGAAAACGCCCGAGACAGTGAAGCAGCCATTCTCAAAGACGCAATCGTTTATGCAAAGCGGGCTTTCTGTTCGGACGAAGAACAAAGCCGGATCCTTACGGTCGATACGCCGGTCCCCTATCGCTTGAGCACAATGCTCGAACGAATTGACGATGCGATGGGAGATCTGGGTAAGCCGGATCAGATGGGACCCTATCTGCGCCTGAAGAACCGCATCGACGATCTGCGCGACGACCGTCGCTTCAGCTTCATGTTCTCCGGCCTGACGGTCAGAGACACGATGACCGACGTCTTGTCGCGGATTCTGCGCATCCCGACGTCTGGCCGTTCGGTCTCGATCTTCGACCTTTCCGGTGTCCCCGCCGAGATTGTGGACGTGGTGGTGTCGCTCCTCTGCCGGACGATTTTTGATTTCGCCCTCTGGAGTCCACCGGAAGATTCCGCTCCAATCCTGATGGTCTGCGAAGAAGCGCACCGCTACATCCCGCGCGATCCTCACGATGGTTTCGGGCCCACTCGAAAGGCCATCGCCCGGATTGCCAAGGAGGGCCGAAAGTACGGCGTCTCACTGGGGCTGGTCACACAGCGCCCATCCGAATTGGCGGAAACGATCCTCTCCCAGTGCAACACCCTCTTTGCTCTGCGCATGGGTAACCAACAGGATCAGGAATTCGTTGAACGCGCCCTGCCCGAGAGTGCGGCCGGCATGTTGAGCTGCCTGCCCTCGCTGCGGACACAGGAAGCCGTCGTCGTCGGCGAAGGCGTCCGTGTGCCGATCCGCATTCGCTTCGCAAACCTCGATGAGAATAAACGCCCGCACAGCACCACGGCCGACTTCGCCCATTCCTGGCTCGAAGACTCGACATCGCGAGAGACGATTTCTCGCTCGATCGAACGCTGGCGCAAGCAGCAACGCTAAGAGAAGCGTTATCTCAGAGCTTTTGGAAAGGCGAAGGTGTGGCGCGGGCCCGAGGGTGGGTGCGCGTTTAGGTCACGCGCGGTCGGCCAAGAGCGTGGCCTCGGAAGCCGCGATCTGTGCCGGCAGCACCTTGGCAGAAGCGACCTTAGCCGATGGGACCTCGATCGCAGGGGTTGCGCGGCCCTGTGCTGCAAGGATTTCGACGATGCGGGTCTCAATCCCGCCCGGCTTGACAGGTTTGGTCATAAAGGCATTACCGCCCGCCGCCAGAACCTGATCCTTGACCTCGAGTTCACCATAGCCGCTGATCACCACGACCGGCGTCCTCGCCAGCGCGAGATCATCGGCTGAGCGCAGCGAACGCAGGAATTCCAGGCCGGAAACCGGGGTCATATTCAAATCCGAAATGACGAAGTCAACCGGATTACGCTGAAGCTCGTCCATCGCTTCCTGGCCGTCAGCAGCCATCGCGACCGAGCCGGCACCCAATGCCAGGAGCATCATTTCCATCATGGCCCGGATAACGCCAGTATCGTCGGCCACCAAAAAGGACAAAGAGCCCCATTCTTCGCGCGAGAGCACAGTCATTCGAGTGGTCCAACCTTCAGCAGAAATCACAAATGCGGCCCGGAAAAAGTGCCCGGATACCTGAGCGGCGCGCTTGGTGAGACACAAACAATCAGGCTTTGTGAAGCTACCCCGAAAGCCTTAACAATAGGTAAGAAGCGCAGGCGGTAACGAACTGTTATCCATAGGAAAACGGCGCAATTTGATTCAAAAGCGGAAGGAGACGCTGATCGCCCCGAACTGATCGGGACTGTCCTGCGTTTCGAACTCCTTCGAGCGGATGATGTGGGTGTAGGCAATCCGGGCAACCGGGAAGATGACCGCGGCGCCGAACTGCAGGTCGCCGACCAGGATTTCCTTATCCACGTCCCGGCTGTCTTTGAAGGTGTTTCCGTCCAGGAAGATATTGCGCGCGACGATCCGGCCTTCCGCGCCCGCGAAGAGGTACCATCCCAGCAGATCGACCGGATCGAAGTAAGCCGATCCAGGTAGGCTCGGACGGATACGTTGCGGACCGCCCAGATCGTTCCGCAGATCCTCGCCGAAACGCAGGGTCGCACCCGCGGCCCCATAAGTCAGGACGTTACCGACAGCACCGCCCACATGGGGTGTGACGTCGATACCCAGCCCGGGCCAGAGGCCAAGTACCGGAAAATCCTCTTTATCGAATTGAATAAGCGAACGCCATTTGCGTTCGTAGGTCAAAAGGATGCCAGGCTCGTTTTTGAGCTGCGTGTCCCAGCCCAGGGGTTCCGGAGATCCGATAAAATCATGCCAGGTCTTTTGAGTATCCTCCGCGAGCGACGCCGGGCCGACCATACCGATGTTGAGATCGAGAACATCGATCTGGTCATCGCTTTCCGAGACGATACCCACTCCGGCGTAGAGCCAGCCCGCATAGGGACGGGAATCTTCAGGCGGCGACGGATCACGGATATCGTCCGGTGTGAACATGCTCTGCCCGGCGGAGTAGGAGATCCGCAAGCTGCCGCCATCGGGGAACATGGGCAAAAAATCCGCCACTTCATGGGCAAACTCGGGCGCGCCGTTCCGCGGGGACAGCCATGACACTTTTGAACCATGGGTGTAATGCCGATCTCGGCTGCTGCCGAAAAGATCGTTTTCTGCCACAAAACTCAGAGTGCCCTTCGCGTCCCGCTCGGGTTTTGCCTTCTCTTCAGGCGTTGTCCCGGAGTCGGCCTGCAGGGAAAACGGCTGCAAAACCATACAAAGAACAAGCGGTAAGGCTTTATAATATTTAAACAAATTCATTCACCGAATCTCACGAACCGAAACCATAGGCTTGCATATCAATAACAATTAGAGAAAGGCGATTTTTGGGCTGTGACGTCTTTTGCAAAGTCCAACTTAGACCACAACGCCGACTCTTCGAAATAGGTCTAAGCGTAAAGTGTTAGCAATGCGGTAACCGGGGCGAGAACAGCCTCCCACAGGCTCTCGCTTCGGCTGAAGCCGTCTCAGCGCCAGCGCAGCAACAAGCCCTCCAGACGGCTGAGCACAATACCAATGCTTAAGCCGATCAGAGACAACAGCACCACGCCCGCGATCAGGTAGTCAGTCTGCATCAGATTTCCGGCAGCGAGAACCAGCGCCCCCACACCCCACTCCGCCCCAATCATCTCGGCTGCAACCAACAGGACGATCGCAATCGAAGCCGAGATCCGGAACCCGGAAAGGATGGCCGGCAACGCGCCCGGAAAGATGATCTTCAGTACGATATCGCGGGTCGGCATATCGAAGCTCTGGCCCATACGGATCAGGCTGCGCGCGACATTGTCCACGCCGCTGTAGGTATTGATGACCGTTGGAAAGAAGACACCGAACAGAATGGTCGCGACCTTGGAAGGTTCGCCGATGCCGAACCAGATAATAAAAAGCGGCAGCAATGCGATCTTGGGTATGGGGAAAAGCGCCGAGACGAACGGCAAACCGACCGAGCGTGCAACCGAGAACATCCCGAGCGCCAATCCGACCGCAAGACCGGCAAGGGTTCCCAGGCTCCAGCCCATCGCCAGACGGCCCAGCGATGCCGAGAGATGCCGCCAGAGGTCGCCGCTGCGCGCGAGATCAGCCAGAGCTGTCAGGATCTCGTCCGGGCTCGGCAAGGTGAGCGGATGGATAAAGCCCATGGAACTGCCGAACTGCCAGGCGGCAATAACCACCGCAAAAGCGATCCAGGCCGCCGCCCGCCGGGACGTGGGCGCGAAACCACCGCCCCGAAACGGCACCTCACGTGGTCCCGGCGCCCGCAATTCCTCGGGTATGCACTCCTCAGGCATCGGCCAGCTCCAATTCCGCCGTCTGGGCTTCGTCACGGATGAGATTCCAAAGACGTTCGCGTAGGGGTGCCAACTCAAGCAGACCCGCCGTGCCCTGCCGTTCTTCCAGCGGCACATCGATGACGATTTCTTCCCGCACCCGCCCCGGCCGCCGCGAGAGGACAACGACGCGATGCGCCAGCCGCAAGGCCTCGTCGAGATTGTGGGTGACGTAAACCGCGGTCAGCTTTTCGCGCAGCCAAAGTCCGACAAAGTCCTCCATGAGAAGATTTCGGGTTTGCGCATCCAGCGCCGACAAGGGCTCGTCCATCAGCAGCACCGCGGGTTTCACCGCGAGCGCACGCGCAATGCCGACACGTTGGCGCATCCCGCCGGAGAGCTGCCGTACGTAGGCTCCGGCGAAGTCCGTCAAACCCGTTCTGGCCAGCGCATCCTCGACCCGGTCCCGGCGTTCAGCCGAGGTGAGCTTATGATGCTCCAGCGGCAGGCGCACGTTGCCTCGCACGGAACGCCAGGGCAGCAGCGCAAAATCCTGAAAAACATAGGTTAAAGGGTTCAGACAGCCATCGGGCAACGCGCCTTGCATCTCAACCCTGCCCGCGCTTGGCTGCAAGAGTCCGCCCAGAATACCGAGCAACGTCGACTTGCCGCAGCCCGACGGCCCGATCAACGCCAGGATCTCGCCTTCGCGCGCATGCAGGTCGACAGCCTCCAGAGCCGTCAGATCTTCATATTTATGCGTAATCCCCGTCGCCCGCAGTTCCACCCTGTCCCCCAATAGACTGAGCCTGACCGTCTCAAAAAAGCTTCAAATGAAACGGTCAGGCTCCCGATATCTTCAAGTCGCGCGTCAGGGCAGATTGAAATGCCCCTCGATGAACGACAGATCGATGATGTCTGCCGGATTCAAGGACTTCGCGACCATCCCCCGCTCCTGGTACCAGGCGACCTGCTTGTAGATGTCACCGACGTCAAGACGCCCCTTCGGATCGATAAAAGGCGCCCCCGCCTTGGTTTTGGCAGCGGTCGGCTTCGGCCCGACGTACTTGTTGATCATCGGGATCAGTTCGTCCGCCTTGGCGCCGAACTGCCGGTTGCCGGAGCCGTCGAGCGCGTTCATGCCCTCGTGATAATCACCTGCCGCACGCTGGTACGCGCGCACGAATTTCTCCACGATTTCACGACGTTCATCGATGTTCTTCGCCGAGGTAAAGAGCCCGCCAAGCTGATATGGCGTCTCCTGATGCACCCAGCCGATAATCTTCGCCGCACCGGCCTTATCGAGTCCCTTGGCAATATGCGCGGGAATGATCATGGAGTCGATCTGACCCGACTTAAGTGCGCCGATCATGGCCGGCACCGACTGAAGGGGTTTCAAATTGATCTCACCCAGATCGAAACCGCGTTTGTCGGCGAGTTGCCCGATCATGTAGTGGAAGGAGGATCCGGTCTGGGTCATACCGAAACTGCGGCCCGGAAACTTTTCGACTGAGGTGAAACCCTCGTCGAAGGCCTGATTAGAGGCAAGATAAGCCGAAAAGTCGTAACCCGGCTCCTCGCGGCTTTGCGCCCCGATCACCTTAAGCGCACCCTTGGCGGCCAGATTGTAGAAACCGCCGGTAAAGGCCGTGACGCCAAAGTCGGCATCTCCCGAGGCAATGGCGACGGCGACAGGCTGTGCGGCGCGAAAAAACTTGAATTCAACCTCCAGACCTTCGTCTGCGTAGTAGCCTTTTTCCTGCGCGATGAAGAGAGGCGAAGAAGAAACAAAGGTCAGAGCCGCGATGGTAATCTTTTCCGCCGCTTGCGCTGCGCTGCTGGATACGGCGCCAGCCGAAAACACGCCGGCAGCGACAGCAGCGCCCAGGGCAAAACGGGCCAAGCTTCCACCCAGAGCGCGCCGGGAGAGGGTCGTTTGGCCTCCAGGTGTGAAACAGGTCGATTTCATTTTTTTCCTTCCTCAATATACTTTTCAGCCAGTCAAAGCTGATTCGCTTACACGCTAAAACTATTGCAAGTCTTTGGCTTTGTCCCGCACTTCAAACACAAGGTTGAGGCCCCGGAAAATTGAAGCGCTTGATCCCGCAGCCTTTATGGCGGCAAAGTTGCGGATGGTCATAACGAAACAACAAACCAGGGACCTGGCGCGCAGTCTCTTGCTTTCAGGCCTTACCGCCTGTGGTCTCAGCCTTGCGGCACCGCTTACGGCAGTCGCAAACCAATCGCCGGATGTCGTGAACTGCTATGACGCGAAACGCGATCACGTGCAAATCGTGCTGCGCTCGGATTGCACCGGCGAGGTGGTCAGCAACGAGAGAGCCGAAGCGATCAAACAGCGGCGCATTGAGCGTATCCGCGAAAAACTCGACAACCAGAGCAAACCGCTCGCCCCGGGGAAACGCCTGGTCAGCATCGGAACAGGTTTCTTCGTCGCCCCAGGAGGCGTGGTCCTCACCAACAATCATGTGGTCGCCAGCTGTCCGCAGATTTCAGTCACGACAACGGCAGGACAGCGGCTCGAAGCGACCATCCAGGCAACTAGCCCGGCCTTTGATCTGGCTTTGCTCAAGACCAAGCTGGAAAGCAAGGTGCACGCGACCTTCGCCAGAAAGAACGATCAACTGACCGATCTCCCGATCGTTCTGGTCGGCTATCCAAACCAGGGGATTGCGCCCATCAAACCGCTCCTTACGCCGGGCCGTACCTTGCAGCGCTATCAGGTTTCCCGGCTTGGAGTGATGGTTCCAATTCGTGCGGATGTTCGAAAGGGTAACAGTGGCGGCCCTGTCATCGATGAAAGCGGGCGCGTCATCGGCGTGATCACCGCAAAAATCGATACGGTTTCAACCTTCAAGCAAACCGGCAAAGTCGTGCGCGATGTCGGTTACGCCGTCAGCAATTCCGTGGTTCTGGGATTTCTGGAAAACAATCAGGTTACTGTCACGACCGCGGACGTGAGCAAAAAGAACAGCGAGACGGAACTCTTCGACGGCGCAAAGCCCTATATCGTCAGGGTCGGGTGCTGGCAGTAAGACCACCGACACCCGACCCCGGATTTTTTCGCAGTGCTTTTGTTTAGTGTGGTGGAACTTCAGTTCCACCACATAAGGTCATGAACTCCTGACCTTTGTTAACCGACTACTTCCCAGGAACCGTCGGGCTGACGACAGGCGCGGCCGTAGGCATCCTGCGCTTTTCCGCCGACATAAACCGTGTGGGTGTATTCGCGGCAGTAGCGGCCTTCCGGGTTCTGATAGGTCTGAACCGGCTTGATTGTTCCGGAGTTTCCGCTGTCCGGATTGTTCCAGCTGACCTCATTGCCGGTCGGCGTGTATTCCAGCGCATCCTGCTCTGCGCGATAGGCATACTGCTTGTCGGCTTTATCGAGACTCTGCCCGACCTGATTGCCGACAAAGGCCCCGATCAGCGCGCCCGCGGCGGTCGCGGCAAGCTGTCCGGATCCGCTGCCGAACTGAGCACCGGCCACGGCGCCACCGACGCCGCCGAGCAGAGTGCCGACGGTTTCCTTGGTGCCGTACTTATCGTTGTTCGCACAGCCTGCGACCGAAAGACCCAAGACGGCGACGAGGATGAATTTCATAGGTGTCATGGTTGGTCTCACTTTACTTCCAGGTATCCGGCGCAATGCTTCTCACTGCCGCCGTGTGAATATGACACCAACTCTAGTGCACTCAGATTGAAACGATGCTGAACAGTCTGTTCATCTCTCGTTCAGCTACGTGAAAATGATTTTTTCCATTAAAATCAGATACTAATCGATTTTCCGCGCGCCCGGCAGTGTCAAAGCCGCCCGCAAACCCTGGGTCGGCGATTCCTGCAGAGCGAGTTTTCCGTCATAAAGTCCCGCAATATCGGCCACGATTGAAAGGCCGAGTCCCGAGCCGGGGACCGATTCGTCCAGACGCTTTCCGCGCTGGATAACTTCTTCCCGGCGGGCCGGCGGCAGGCCGGGACCGTCGTCGTCCACAAGAACGCAGAACTCGCCGTCGCGGAGGGTCACGGAGACACTGACCTGTTCTTTCGCCCATTTACAGGCGTTGTCCAGCAGGTTGCCGATCATCTCCTCCAGGTCTTGCCGTTCACCGCGAAACAACAGGTCGTCTTCACAGCCAACTTCGATCGAGATATCCCGCCGGGCATGAATGCGCAGCAGCGTGCGCCTGAGGTCTTCGAGCACCTCGGCGACCTCGGTCCTAACGCCAAGGACTCCCCCGCTGGCGGCGGTCCGCGCCCGCACCAGATAGTGATCGACGTGCCGCTGCATCAGGATGGTCTGCTGACTGACCGTATCTGCGAGCGGCTCGGTGGAGGCCGCCGACTCATTGAGCAAAACCGAAAGCGGCGTTTTCAAGGCATGCGCAAGATTGCCGACATGAGTCCGCGCGCGTTCGACAACGGCCGTGTTATGCTCCAACAGGGCGTTAACTTCGGCTGCCAGCGGTTGGATCTCGCTGGGAAAGGGTCCGGTCAACTGGTCGTCGCGGCCAGAGCGGATATCGGCCAAAGCGACCTGGATGCGGCGCAGAGGCTTGAGGCCGAAACGGACCTGAAAAAACATGGCCAGGACCAGACCGCCGCCAAGAAGTCCCAGCGACCAGGCCAGAGTCGAGTTAAAGCGCCGGATGTCGGCGACCATTTCCGATCGATCGCCCGCCACGACAAAATCCAGCGGAAAATCCGCCCCGTCCAAGATGATCTCCCGCGCGACAAGACGCAGGCTCTGGCCGTCCGGACCGGGGACATTTGCGGTACGAAGGTCTGCCCCGGCCTTGGGATCGGGCCCGGGCAGAGTCCAATCCCAGAGCGAACGCGAGCGCAGGGGTTCCAGGAGAACAGGCTCCGACGCGCCCGCATCTGTCCGGCGCTGCGAAATCTGCCAATACCAGCCTGAATAAGGCTGCTCAAAGCGTGCTTCGCCCAGTGCGGCCGTCATGTCGACGCGCCCTTCGGCAGCGATTTCGCTACCTGTTACAAGGCTTTCCAGCAAAACGGTCAGACGATCGTCGAACGACCGCTCGACATACTCCAGAAACAGGGAGGACAAAACCAGACCACCGACGGCCAGGCCCGATACGCACCAGAGTGCCGCGCCGGCAATCAACCGGAATGCCAGGGATCTGGACCCCTTGTTGATCATTGGATCAGGCACCCTCTTCGGGCTCGGCGAGACAATAACCCAAGCCTCGGACAGTTTGGATCAGATTGACCTTCAGCTTTTTGCGTAACCGCCCGACGAAGACTTCCACGGTATTCGAATCCCGGTCAAAGTCCTGATCATAGAGGTGCTCGGTAAGTTCGATGCGCGAAACGACCCGTCCGCGGTGATGCATGAGGTAGGTCAGAAGGCGATACTCCAGTGACGTCAGTTTCACCGCCGTCCCGTTCACCGTAACCCGCGCGCCCCGGGTGTCGATTAAAAGCGGCCCGCATTCGAGTTCGTTGGTTGCGTGACCGGCCGCCCGGCGCAGGAGCGCCCGGATGCGCGCCAGGAGCTCTTCCATGACGAAGGGCTTCGCAAGATAATCGTCGGCACCGGCATCAAAACCGGCCACTTTCTCGCTCCAGCGGTCTCTTGCAGTCAGAATCAGCACCGGCATACTTCGCCCGTCGCGGCGCCAGCGCTCCAGAACCGTTAAGCCATCAATCTTTGGCAGCCCGAGATCCAGAACAACGCCGTCGTAGGGTTCCGTATCACCTAAAAAGTGGCCGTCCTCGCCATTGTGAGCGGCATCAACCACATATCCGGCATCCTCCAGCCCGGTTTTTAACTGGCGGGCAAGATCCGGATCGTCTTCAACGACCAAGAGCCGCATCGCTTTTCCTTTTTAATTCAGAGGGTTCGGTTGGGATTTCTGCTCCGCTACAGCTCAACAACGCCATGCGCTTCACTTCAGAATACGGCCGCTGCGGGCATCGACGGTCACACGCCGGACTTTGCCGTTTTTATCCAGTATCTTAATGACATAGCGGTACTTTCCGCCGTTCCGGGTCAGCTTCGCGTCCAACAGTCTGCCCGGATAGCGTGCGCGGACTTTAGGCAAAATCGCATCCAGGGGCTGAGCCTGACCGCTGGAGACCGCGTCCCGCGCCCTGTCATGGTCCTGCGCGGACACAGGAGGCACGGAAAGCATGACAACAGCCAACCCCAGCGCCAATAGCAGGGCGCGGGCGGGTCGGCAGAGAAATGTCACGAGCTGCTTTATCATGGCCACTTTCCTAGCCCCTGGAACCTGAACGGAGAATGAACAGCCCATCCAGGATCAGTTCAGCGGGACTATGGCAGTCTCCCTCACCATCGTCCATCCCACCCGGATGAAACTTGGTTTGGAGGCACATATGAGAAAGATACTTATCGCATTCAGCGCACTCGGCTTAATCCTGTTGGGCGCCGCCGGGGCACAGGCCGGTGACCGGCACGGTGGGCACAACAGCAGCCGTCACTACAGCCATAGCACCCCCTACTGGGCCGGTGCCATCTTCTTTGGCCATCATGACCGCGGCCACCGCGCCTATGACCGCCGTTACGACCGGCGCTACGGGCACCATCGTTCGCATCGCCATTACGGTCACAAACACGGATACTATGACCGTCACGGCTATTACAAAAAGCACAAGCACGGACACAAGGTTCACAAGCGCCGTATCCTGCCGATCAAGAAGATCGTCAAGAAGCTTCGCCACCGCAACTATCACGACATCTCAAGGATTGTGTTGAAACACGACCGCTACAAAGTCCGCGCATACGATCGTAAGGGACGCCCGGTCAGACTAACCGTCAACGCCCACAATGGACGGATTATTCACAAGCGATACCGGTAACCACGCCCAACGGGATCTATACAGCCCCGCTAAAAAAAACCGCGGCGAATGCACCTTCGCCGCGGTTTGTCCTTTCGCTCCTCAAAGCCCGCCGCACCGCTCAAGAGCGCCTTACCGGATTTCAGATAAGCGCCGGACCTGGTGTCCCTCAGCATCGAAATTCGCGGGATCGAGCCACGCCTCCATCCGCCGTCGGGTATCGGGCCAATCCTGATCTGTCATCCCGAACCAGGCGGTGTCCCGGTTGCGCCCTTTGTAGATTGTTGCCTGACGAAAGACCCCCTCGAACTGAAAACCGAGCCGTGCAGCCGCCGCGCGGGAGCCCGCATTCAGAGCATCGCACTTCCACTCGTAACGCCGATAACCGAGTTCATCGAACACCCGGCGCATCATGAGATACATGGCCTCGGTTGCCGCCGCCGTTTTCTGCAGCTCCGGTGCATAATTGATGTGCCCGACTTCTATCACTCCTATCGCGGGTTCGATCCTCAAATAGCTGGCGACGCCTACAGCCTTCCCGCTCGCCTTGTCGATAATCGCATGAAACAGCGGGTCGTCGCCTAGGCAGTCCCTGCTTATCCAAGCCTGAAAATCCTCAAGGGAGTCAAAAGGGCCGTAAGGCAGATAGGTCCAGATCCGGCCATCCCGGTCTGCGAGATTGGCTTCATGCAGATCTGCGGCGTGCCGCAGCGGGTCGAGCGGCTCGATGCGGCAGCAGCGTCCCTGAATGGGAGTCTTCGGCGGAGGGTCGCACGCGGTCCAAGCCTCCACCGGAAACCCGATCGGCATACCGAGCTCATTCACAACCTGATTCATACTGGCTCCAAAGACTGGAAGATCATCGGGCGCGATTTTAACCCCGGCATGCGCACTGCAAAGATCCAGTCCCAGGGGCATGACAGCACCATTCCGACGCGAGTGAGCACCGGGAACACTGTTCCAAGTGCTGCCGGTCCAAGCCTATGGTCTCGGGGTTTTGGTCTCGGAGCTATCATCTCAGGGTCGATCGGCAAAACATCGGTTGCGAACGCTCGAAACTGGCAGCATTGATCAGAATAGAGCGCAGAAAATAGCGCAGAAAATAGCGCAGAAAATAGCGCAGCAAATATCGTCGACCGGGTCAGATTTCACGATCGAAGCCGAAGACGTCATGCCTCTGATATCGCGCGATTTTCGCTGCATTCCTGGGCATATACAACCCAAGCGGAGCAGCACTTATAGCAGTAATAAACCAGAACTTTAAACTTCATGGTTGCTTAATGAAAGGCTCCTAATACGTGATTTAACGACTTTTGGATCAACCGATGAAACGGACAAAACTGGGGTACGACCGATGGACAAAAATACAGATATCAGCGGCAGCTTGAGTTTCGCAGGGCTCGACACCGCAGTGCGAGGGCGCCTGCCGGAGATCTTCTCGAATCTCGAGGGAGACCTGCCGCAGCTGATGGACGATTTCTACGGTTTTGTCGGCGATTGGGATGCGTTGAATCAGCTAACCGACAATGGCGCACGGGTGCCATATCTGAAAAGCGCACAGATCGAACATTGGAAGCTGCTGTTCTCAGGCCGCTTCGACGCCGAGTATTTCACCCGGGCAAAAGCAATCGGCAACGCCCACCGCAGGATCGGCCTGGGCCCCAACTGGTACATCGGCGCATACAGCTTCCTTCTCTCGCGGATCAACAAGCTGTTGGTGCAGCAGTATCGGCGCAAACCCGAACAGCTCAACAATGCACAGGAAGCTGTCACCCGCGCCATCCTCTTCGATATGGAACAGGCAATCTCGGTCTACATCGAAGCCGGGCAACAGAACCTGCAGGATGAACTCTCAAAGCTTGCGGACAGCCTGGAAACGGAAATCAACGGCGCAATCGATATCGTTGCAAAGCAGGGCGTGGAAATGAAGGAGACGGCCAGCAAGATGCTCGCAGCCTCCGAGCGTTCGGGCTCCAGCGCGACCGCGGTCGCCTCGGCCTCGGAAGAGGCCTCGGCCAACGTCGAGACCGTGGCCGCCGCGACAGAAGAATTCACCGCGACGGTGAAGGAGATCGGCCGGCAAACGGACCAATCGAAAGAAGTCACGCAAAAAGCCGTTCAGGAAGCCGAGGACGCCGGTCGGATCATGAGCGAGCTCGACGGCCTCTCCCAGGAGATCGGCGATATCGTGAAGGTTATTTCCGACATCGCAGCACAAACCAACTTACTGGCCCTCAATGCAACCATCGAAGCCGCCCGCGCGGGTGAAGCCGGAAAGGGTTTTGCTGTTGTTGCGGGCGAGGTTAAGAGCCTCGCCAACCAGACTGCAAAGGCGACCGACGAGATCAGCTCTCAGGTCACGAAAGTTCAGGAGTCAACCAACCTTGCCGTCGGCGCCATCAAGTCGATCAGCGAAATCATCGAAAAGATGGATCAGGTCTCCGCAGCAATCGACCAGGCCGCCGAGCAGCAGAATGCGGCATCGGATGAAATCGCCAACAACATTCAAGAAGCGGCATCCGGTAACCGCGAGGTCGCCGTGAACATTCAAACCGTTGCGACCGAAGCGTCGGAGGTGCTCCAGCTTTCGAACGAAGTTCAAACAGGCACAGACAGAAGCAGCGAAGCCGTCGCGCAACTCGGTGAGGGAGTCGCGAAGATCCTCTCGCAGCTGCGCCGGCACGAAGCTTTTGACCGGCGTGAACACACCCGGGTCACCACTCACGAGAACTCCGAAATTTTCGCAAAGGGTCAGTGGCACAAATGCCTGATCAATGACATTTCCGCCGGCGGTGCCGAAATTGCCGCGATTGATGGCCTCGGCGACGGAGATGCGATCAAGCTCAAGGTGCCGGGCTTCGGTGAGGTCGATGGGCGCATCCTGCGCGTGACGCCGAAGTCCCGGGGGATCGGGTTTAACCTCGACGATCAGACCACGCGGAGCCTCGACCAGCATCTCTCCGGCGTACGGTCCGCGGCCTGAAACACGCGGGGGCGTCAAGCGCCCGGAGTCAAGCAAAGGCATCTGTTTGACGCCCAAGGCGGCGCAGAAGGCGGAAGTGCGAGGTTGTCATCTCGAGCAAGCCTGCCTCCTTATAGGGCTTGCCGAATTCAGCTGCCGTCTCGCGGATGATCTTACTGATCGGGATGTAGTGGACGTGGCTCACGTTGGGGAAGAGATGGTGAGCCGCATGGGCATTGGCCCCACCCGCGATGAAGTTTGCCAGAGGGCTCCGCGGCAGCCAGTCGGTCGATGTCAGCAAGGCGTGATCGGCCCAGCTGTGGGGCAAATAGCCCTCTTCATCGACCGCAGGAAAAGCGGTTTCTTCGGTAAAGTGGGTCCCGATCAGCATGAAGGCGAAAACCAGCGACTGCACCCCGGTCACAAAGAGATACCCGATCAGAACCTGCCACCAGGCGTAGTCAAGCAAGGCGACGGGCAGCGCCAGCGCAAGCCCGAAGTAAGCCATTTTGGAGACCATGAAGAGGACGTACTGATGTGGCGGATGGCGAATGTCGTGCAGATTCGCGAGCCGCTTTTTAAAGAGATAGATCACGTCCTGAACAAAGATCGAATGCAAAGCGACCAAGGCGTAGATTAAGGGCGCATAGAGGTGCTGATAGGCCTGATACCACCGGCCGGGATGATTCGGCGACAGACGGATAAAGGGGTTCTCGTCGATATCGACATCGCATCCGTTGACGTTGGGAAAGTTGTGATGCGACTTCACGTGACGCATCCGCCAGAGATAGGCGTTGGAGCCCAAAAGGCTGAAGACGATCATATGGACGAAACGGTCGAATTTCTTGTTGCCGCTCAACGCGTCGTGTGCGGCATCGTGGGCAATGTTCGCCACCAGCAGAAGCACAAAGAACCCGCAGGCCATTGCTGAAAAGAAGGTTCCGGCGCCGCCCAAACGGCCTGACAGCGTCAGGGCATAGAGGGCCGCGGCCAAACCGCCATAGAACATGCCCTTTAAAAGAATTTTTGTGCCGCCCGTGCGCGACCGACCGGTTGCCTGGAAGTAATCGGTGACACGGCTGCGCAGCGTCGCCAGGAAACGATCGTTGGCATCGTTCGTGAATTTAATGCGCTGGCTCCGCGCCACCTGCGCCGCCTGGCCGCGACGGACCGCCTGCTCCGGAACAGCAAGAGGTTTGACCCTCTCGCCCTTTCCATCCGCCAAAGACTGCAATGACATTTCAATTCTCCTGATTTAAGTAAACATTCACTTACTTTTCTGACAAAAAAATTGGCGGGATACGAAGTCGAACCTGCCAATCATTGCCGCCTCGGTAGTTATGCCTGCGCAACTCTGAGGCATATGGCCGTCAGATCATCCTTCATCTCGGAAAGCCCCTTCTCGATCCTGCCGTAGATTCGGGCGGTTGCCACCTGCAGCACCACCCCCAAAAGACTGGCGGTCAGCACTTCCGGGTCCGCCTTGGGGATATCCCCGTTCTCCATGCCATCGATCACGCAGTCACGGACCGCATCCACGGGTGTCTTGATCGTATCCGGCAGCTTGCCCGACTCATTGTGCTGCACCAGGAGCAGATAGCTGAAAAGCTCGGGATCCTGATCAAACAGCCGGCAAAAGGCCTCCACCATCGCTGCCACCTGCTCAGAAAATCCGGACTTGCCGATCCGCACGCGGGTCAGTTCGGTCGCGAAGGAAATGTAGTTGGTGGAAAAGAGATCCCAGGCCAGCTGGTCTTTACCCGGGAAATGCCTGTAAAGCGCGCCTTCCGTAATCCCTACGGCCGACGTGATGTCACGGATCGAGGTCTCGGCAAAACCCTTCTGCACGAAAAGAGTCAGGGCCGCCCGGCTAATCCGTTCTTTGGTTTCTCTCCCGTCCCGCAAGGCCACTGCCCGAAACTCCAAATGCAAGTAAACAATCACTTACTTTGGGAAGATTTCAGGCCCTGTCAAGGCCCTTGGGCGAAATTCGCGCTCGATGATGGCCGTGGAAACGGCTTTTCAGACCGGCAAAAACGCGCTTTTTCACAGCACCACAGTGTCGTTAAAGAAGTTTCGCTCCGCTGGTCGGGAGCAGGACACTGTAGAGGCTGGCAGAGGCGGTGATGAAGAGCCGATTGCGTTTGAGGCCGCCAAAGCAGAGGTTGGACACCCGCTCGGGCACCAGAATTTTCCCGATCAGGCTGCCGTCCGGGTCATAGCAGTGCACGCCGTCGCCGGCGCTGGTCCAGATCCGGCCCCCGCTGTCCAGCCGGAAGCCGTCGAAGAAGCCATTGCTGCAGAGGGCGAACACCCGCCCATCTGTCAGTCGGCCGCCTTCGGCGACATCGAAGACCCGGATATGATGCTCTCCGCTGGGATAGCGGGTGCCGCCTGAATCGGCGATATAGAGCTGGCGCTCGTCCAGGGAAAACGCGAGGCCGTTCGGACAGGTAAAATCGTCGGCCACCCGGGTCACCTCTCCGCTTTGCGCATCGATCCGATAGACATGTTCGCCGTCCTGCTCGGCATCCGCCTGAAAGCCCTCGTAGTCGGATTCAATCCCGTAGGCCGGGTCCGTGAACCAGATCGAGCCGTCCGACTTCTCCACCACATCGTTCGGGCTGTTGAGCCGCTTGCCGTCATAACGATCGGCGAGAACCGAACAGGAGCCGTCGTGCTCCCAACGCACCACCCGCCGCGTCCCATGTTCGCAGGCAACAATCCGCCCCTGCCGGTCCAGGGTGGCGCCGTTGGTATAGGTTCCGGCGCTGCCATGAAAGACCCCGACCGCCCCGGTGAGCTCATCCCAGCGCAAACGCCGGTCATTGGGAATGTCGCTCCAGATCACCGACCTGTAGGCCGGCACATAGACCGGGCCCTCGGTCCAGCGCCCTTCCGACCAGAGGCAATCCAGCTTTTCGGTCAGCTTGACGCTGCGCCGGAAGCGCTCGTCGAGGATTTCGTAGATGCTGTCGCTCATTGGCTCTCTCCGGTACCGCGGGGGCAAATCATATTGCTATCTTTTCCATAGCAAACCCGCTATGCTCTGCCAAGTAAAAATTGCTATGCTTTTAATAGCGAAAGAATTCAAGTCGTGACCAAGATCCCCCTGCCCGGCTCACCCGTCCGCGGTTCAAAGAGCGGCGCGCCTGTCATGGCGCTGCTCGATCTGCTCGGCCGCCGCTGGGCCATGGGCGTGCTCTGGACTCTCTGCGAGGGAGGCCCCGCCACCTTCCGGGTTCTGCAGGAACGCTGCGAGAGCATCTCGCCCGCCGTCCTCAATTCCCGCCTCAAGGAGCTGCGCGAAGCTAAGCTGGTCGAACGGACGGCAGAAGGTTACGCCGCGACAAAACTCGGCCACGAACTCTTCGGTCATCTCAAGCCTCTGGGTGCCTGGGCGAAGGTCTGGGGCAGATCCGTGAAGCGTGGCGCAGCAGGTAACGAGGTATGAATAACCGCGGACGACGTCTTGACCCGCAGACTCATTCTCGGATCTTCATAAGCAAATGATGACGCCGTTGCATCCATAAGCAGGTTTAAGATTGCACGCGACCCGCCACAAATCTACCTTAACGAGAAGCAAGGCGTCCTTCGGTCTCCCTCCTTGACCTCATAGACTTTAAACGCGCAAAAGTGAAATTCATGCCCTCTCGTTCGGTCGTTTCCACCACAATCGCGGTCATCCTTTTCGGTCTCTCGGCCTGCACCCAAACGGTAACAGACTCCATGCCGCAAACCCCCTTTTGGTCGATTATCGATCGCTCGTCGCAGTTGCAAACCGATCCTGTCATTCAGATCGACGCGCTAAAACGCAATCTCATGGCTTTGCCTGAGGAAGACATCGTCGCATTCGAACACTCCCTGAAGCAGGAGATGGCCCGCGCCTATACCTGGGATCTCTGGGGTGCGGCTTACCTCATAAACGGGGGCGCATCGGATGACGGGTTCGCTTACTTCCGTCTTTGGCTTATCTCAAAAGGCAGTGACCTCTTCGAAGCCACCCTGCGCGACCCTGACGTTCTCGCCGCGGCAAGCGTTACACCCGGTCCCGATGGCGTCTACGAACTTGAAGAGCTGATGTATGTCGCGGGTGAGGCCTGGGCGGAAAAGACCGGAAGCGATTATGCTCGTTTTCCGGCCCATGACTCCGCCCCGGTGAGCATTGCTCCACTCAAAGACGATTTCGATTTCACCGACGAAGAACTCTCAAAGCGCTATCCGAAATTGTGGGAGCGCTTCGGCAACAGCCCTCTTCCATGACCCGCGTTGCCGGCGCCCGCTCGCTCACTTCTCAGTGCACAACAACCCAAGAAAGTCCTGCAGGATCACGGACTGCCGCCGGTCGCTGCGCGAGATGGCGCAGATCGGACTGGTGTAACCGAAAACCTCGGGCAGCACTTCGTAGATCGTCCCGCGCATGGCGTCCACGCAATGCACCGGGAAAAAGCCCAGATAGACCCCGGCCTGCACGAAGGCCAGGACCGCCTCGGTCTGGTAGACCGTGCAGCCGACCGGAAAGCGCTCCTTGATGCCGCGCAGCGCGTCGCTCTCGTAGTAGCCCCGGAATACCAGTTTGTGTTCGTAGACCTCTTCGGCGGTCAGCTCGGTCCCGGCGGCGATCTCCAGCGCCAGCGGATGTTCTCCGCCGCAAAAGAGACCGATCGGCTCGTGATAGAGGTAGTTGTAGCGCAGCCCCGGCAAGCGGTGATAGTCGGGCACGATCCCGATGTGCAAAGTGCCATCGATGACGCCTCTTTCGATCTCATTGGGCGTGCCGGTCATAAGGCTGATCGTCACTCCAGGTTCTTTTTCCCGGTAGTGCTTGATGGCCGACATCAGCGGGTTGTTATCGTCGGACACCGTGTAATCGATCATGCCGATTTCGATCTTGCCGACCATCCGGTCATTGACGCTGGAGACGTTTGCGCCGAAGTCGTCGACGGCCGTCAGCAGGCGGTCAATGTAGGTCAGGACCTGCTGGCCCTGCTGGGTCAGGCTGAAGCCGCTCCGCCCGCGATGGCAAAGGCGCACACCCAGACGCGTCTCCAGATCCGAAAGCTGAATCGAGATGGTCGAACGGCTTACCCCCAGCTCCGCCTGAGCGGCCGACAAACCGCCGCATTCGATCACGGTTTTAAAGACGCGCATCAGGCGCAAATCCACGTCGCTCGTCTGGCCTGAAAACGCCTTCTTCCGTCTTGCCATAACCTGCCTATCGTCCCGCCGTGACTGGTAAATTCTGTTTGATCTTTATCAAACAAAAATTTCGTATTGGCAAATTTAACCGAGCCACACGGCACCCTAGAGTGCGAGCACTCGTATCAACTCTTTATCAAATGCATCAGGGAAACCGCCGTGTCCTGGACAGCCGAAAAACTGGCCGCCCTCAGAGAAAAATTCTCGGAGGCTGACGGCGGGGACCTGCATGACCCAAAGTTCAGAAGGATCGCGGATAAAATCTTCTCCGAGGGCGGGCGCAGACCGGCCCCTTATGCGGGCATTCCGACACTGCTCGACGCGCCCTATCGTTTCCAGGACGGCGGAGAGCCGGATATTGCAGACCTTCAGGTCGCGCTCTTCGGCGCACCGATGGACCTCGGCGTCACCAACCGTAACGGCGCACGCTTCGGTCCGCGCGCCTTGCGTGCCATCGAGCGCATCGGCCCCTATAACGACGCCCTGGAATGCGCACCCATCCACGAGATGAAGGTTGCCGACATCGGCGATGTTCCCTTCATGAGCCGCTTCGATCTGCACCAGAGCCTGTCGGACATCGAAAAATTCGTCGAAAAAATCGCGACACAGAATGTCATTCCCCTGGCGGTGGGCGGTGATCACTCGGTGACACATCCCATTCTCAAGGCCCTGGGAAAAGACAGGCCCCTGGGTCTGGTGCACATCGATGCGCACTGCGACACCGGCGGCTCCTACGAAGGTGAAAAATTTCACCACGGCGGCCCCTTTCGGAACGCGGTCCTGGACGGCGTTCTTGATCCGGAGCGCACCATCCAGATCGGCATTCGCGGCGCGGCCGGGTACATCTGGGAGTTCTCGGAAGCCTCCGGCATGACCGTGATCCATGGCAGAGACATCTCGGACGCCTCCATCCCGGCCATCATCGAAAAGGCACGCGCAGTGATCGGCGACGGTCCGGCCTACTTTACCTTCGATGTCGACAGCCTCGATCCGGCCTTCGCACCGGGCACCGGCACGCCGGAAGCCGGTGGCCTGAGCGTACGTGAAGCCCTCGCGCTGATTCGCGGGATGAAGGGTTTGAATTTCGTCGGCGGCGACGTGGTCGAAGTGGCCCCGGCCTACGACGCCACGACGAACACCGCGCAAAACGCGGCTCAGATCCTGTTCGAAATCCTGAGCCTCATGATGTTCAGTCCGTCGCTCCCACAGAAATAGAAGCCGGAAGAAATAGAGGCCCGAAGAAATTGAGGTTCCGGCCGCCCGCTCAGCGGCTGAAGAAAGAACAGAGCTCCGGATCGATCTTCAAACCGACCTGTTGCCCGGCGCTGAGGCTGGTGACCTCGCTCGCCCGGGAGCGCACGCGCAGCTTCTCCTCACCCACGGCGATAATCGATTCCACACTCGGTCCCAGGTCGCGCACGAATTCGACCCTGCCGAGGGTCGACCGCTCGGGGCTTCCCTTCTCAACCACGCCGATATTCTCGGCACGGATAGCCACCTCAACCTTCGCCCCCTGCACCTGAAGAGCTTTGTCCTGCGCGCGCATCCCCAGGAACATGACGGCGCCGTCCTCCATGACCTCTCCCTGCACGACATTTGCCGTGCCCAGGAAATCCGCCACGAAGGCATCCGCCGGTGCGCGGTAGACCTCGGAGGGCGCACCGGACTGACGTATCACGCCGTGGTCCATGATCACCAACTGATCCGCGAGCATCATGGCCTCGGTCTGATCGTGGGTGACCAGCACGGTGGTCACGCCGAACTTGCGCTGCAGTTGCCGCAGTTCGATCTGCATATTCTCCCGCAATTTCGCATCCAGGGCCGAGAGAGGTTCATCCAGCAGGAAGAGTTTCGGCTGAACCGCCAGAGCCCGGGCGATGGCGACACGCTGCCGCTGTCCGCCGGAGAGCGCGGCGACGGGACGGTCTGCGATGGTCGGCAGCTCGATGACGTTGAGCAGCTCCTCAACCCGGTCGCGCTGCCTGGCTTTGTCGATGCCGCGCAGCTTCAAGCCATAGGCGATATTCTGGGCGACGCTCATGTGGGGGAACAAGGCCAGAGACTGAAAGACCATCCCGAAGCCCCGCTTGTGCGGTGGGACCCCGGAAACGTCCGTCCCGTCCAGAAGAAGGCGGCCCGCAGTGGCCTGCTCGAAGCCGGCGATGATCCGCAGCAAAGTCGTCTTCCCGCAGCCGGACGGTCCGAGAAGGCAGAGGAAGGATCCTCGCTCCACGGACATATCGATATCGCGCAGCGCCGAGACGGAACCGTAGTTCTTTGAAACACCTTCGATCTTCAGGTCGGTACTCATAGCAGGGTCTTTCGATCCGATTTGGGCGGCGTTGGGCGGCTTTTCTAGAAGAGGCTCGCGCGGCCCGCGATGATTTTGTCGATGATGAGAATCATGATGACGTCGACCAGGATAATCCCGACCGAGAGGGACAGGACCGCAGGATCGAGGGAAGACACGGTGCGGCTGTACATCCAGATCGGCAGCGTGCTGACATCGATGGTGTACATGAAAAAGGTGATGGTGAATTCGTTGAAGGAGATGATCAGCGCGAAGATCAGCCCGGCCAGAATACCCGGCTTCATAAGCGGGACCACCACATCCAGGAAGGCGCGCATCCAGCTGGCGCCGAGCGAGATGGCCGCCTCCTCGATTTCGATATCGATCCCGTTCATGGCGCTCATGCAATTGCGCAGAACAAAGGGCAGAACCAGCGCGACGTGAGGAATGACCAGGCGCCAGATTCCCAGATCCAGCGCGAGGCTCTCAGCGATCAGCAGAAAGGCGATGCCCAGGATCACCAGGGGAAATACCAGCGGCAGCGTAAAGAGGAGCTCCATACCGGCCCGCACCCGGCCGCCGCCGCGCACCAGGGCGTAGGCGAGCGGCACGCAGACGAAGGTGGAGACCAGCATGACGATGGCAGCGACCAGCAAACTGGTGAACAAGGCATCCCCGAGCGAGTGGGCGCTGGAGGACTCGTCCGCCGACAGCTGGCTCCACAGCGCTTCATACCAGCGGAAGGAAAACTCGGCCGGCGGGAAAGCCGCGGTCTCCGCCGCCGAAAACGACATCAAGGTCACAACGGCGACCGGCAGCGCGGAGATCAACAGCCCGAGCGTGGTGAGAAAAAAGATCACGACGCTGTAGCTGCCGCCCCTCATGGAAAACAAACTGGAGAACATCAGGCGCCTCCGCCGCTTTGCAGTGGTTCGGAGACTTCGCTCGGCTTCGGCGTCCTGGCGGAGCGGTTGATCAGCGCGGCGGCCAGCAAGAGGACGCCCGTGGTGATCACGATCAGCACCATGCCGGCCGCGGCGGCCCCGGACCAGTTGAAGAGCGGGGAAATCATGTCTCTGATCGCAACGCCAAGCATTTGCACACGGCGTCCGCCAAGCAAAAGCGGCACGGCGAAGGCACTGGCGTTGTAGGCAAAGACAATCGAAGCGGCACTGACCAGCCCAGGCTTCAACAAGGGCAGGATCACGTCATAAAAGACCCGCCAGTTCCCTGCCCCGAGTGAACTGGCCGCCTCGAGGTACTCGCGGGAGATGACCCGTGTGGCGCTCAGGATCGGGAAGACGGCCAGCGGAATGGCGGTCTGGATCAGACCGAGCAGAACGCCGGTTTCATTGAACAGCAGCAGGATGGGACGGGAGATCAGCCCGGTTTCGCGGAGGGTCGTATTCAGGACACCGCTGGGCCCCAGCAGGATGATCCAGCCGTAGGACTGGATCAGCAGATTCAGGATCATCGGCAACAGGATCGTGACCGTCAGCAACCGCCGGACCAGTGCTGTCCGAACGCTGGCAATCACCAGGGCAATGGGAACCGACAGGATGAGGACCACAAGGGTGCTCAGCGCCGCGAGCTTGACCGTCACCCAGACCGAGCGCAGGAAAAAGGGTTCGGCGAGGTCGAAGTAGGCCTGCAGCGAGTAACCGCTGATCACACCGCTTTCGCCGGACACCGAGAATCTGAAGATGTAGAAACAGGCACCCAGGAAAGGTGCGATCGCGATGATGGCCGGCAGCGAAAGCGCAAACGACCGAAGTGAGGATCTATGGGCGTTCACCGGGCCCCTGCTCCTGAACTGCAGTTCGCGGTTTTCATCGCAAAATGAAAAGCGATCAGGCTCGAAAAAAGGAGAGCGCCATTCCCTTCCCCCCAGAACGGAATGGCGCTCACTGCGGGAGACGGACTAAGCTAAAGTCTGGGTATAGCGCTTGATCCAGTCTTCACGCACCTCGGCAATGAACTCCTTGTCATGCACGATGGCTTTGTCGCCGAGCTGTTCCGGCTTGATGATGAAGGGGCTGGCTTTCGCCGCCGCGGACATCTCGGCTTTCTGGTTGATCGGACCGTTGAGGACGGCTTCAGCCATAACGCCCTGGACCTTGGCATCCAGCGTGTAGTTCATGAAGGCGTGCACCACGTCGTCCTCGCCGGGCTTCGCCTTCGGCATGATGGTGTACATGAGATCGGCGAAGAAGCCTTCCTCGACGTCATAGGTCGCGCCCATGTTCGAATTTGCAGGGTCGGCCAGTTCCTTGGCGAAAAAGGCCGGGGCATAGACACCGCCGATATCCAGCGCGTCCGAGCGGAAGAGCTCGACCAGCTGTGTCGGGTTTTCGCCGAAGGTCAGCAGGCGGTTGCGCAGTTCGCCGAGCTTCGCCAGCGCGGCATCCGCGTCCCGTCCGTCGCCTCCCAGCATGCGCGAAGTCGCAAAGATGGTATCCAGAGCATCGGTCCAGGTCGCGGGCGGCAGGAACAGGCGGTCTGTGTACTGCTCCTCCCACAATTCCGCGTAGCTGGTCGGCGGCGATTTGAAAGTCTTGGTGTTGTAAACCAGCCCGCCCGTCCAGAGCAGGTAGCCGATACCATGTCCGTCGGCGCCGGTGCGGAAGCGCGGATCCACATCCTGCAGATTGGGCAATTGATTGAGGTCGGGCTTTGCCAGCAATCCGTCTTTTGCGAGCTCGACCGCGCCCACCCCGGCCAGGGTGATGACGTCGTATTGCGCCCGTCCGCCCGAGGCCCGCAGCTTGGCCACCATTTCCGAGGTGCTGCCGGTCCGGTCGGCAATGACCTTCGCGCCGGTCGCCTCTTCGAAAGGCTTCGCGATGTGATTGAGGATGGCGAGACCCGTGTTGTCGGACCAGGTCAGCAACCTGACGGTCTTGCCTTCGAACTTTTTGTGTCCCGCCGCCGAAACGATGGCCGGCATCGCCAAAGCCGCCGTGACACCGGCGCCCGTTTTCAAGAGCCCGCGTCTGGTGAAACGCACAGACATATTACTTTCCCCTTCGTGTTCCCTGCATCAAATCGATTTTTGTGGCCCTCTCCGCAAAGGGAAAAGGGCTGCATTACGGTCATAAGTCGCAGAGAAACGCCGGAGCAAAAATATCTATGAAACAAATTTTTGTTTGATAAAAATCAAACAAAACTGTGAAAGCAGGTCAAAACTGCATGTTATTTGAGCATGAAGTGGACAGTATTTGATCAGCGCCGCCCGTGCTGCGCCCCCCGGCCGGTTCAACGGCGTTCGCCTGCCTCGTAAACCTGCGGGTTATGCAGTTCCATGAACTTCTCCGGCACTTTCAGGTTTGCCGACAGCTCATTTCACAAGTAGCTTCTCCAAAACTCTTTCTCATCCTTTGCGCGCCATGGAAAAATGTCACCGTCTGCTCACACAAAACCGATTCTGATTGCTGTCGCGGTGTTCCTTGCGGTTATTGGCGCGACCTCAAAGCCTTCTGTTGGAGACCAGATGAAAATCGAGCCTATGTCTTATCAGGCCTTTTGGTCCATTATTGATAGCTCCGCTTCTCATGAAGCGGAGCCTCAAATGCAGTTGGATCACCTCGCAAACAGACTTGCCGAGCTTTCGCCGGATGAACTTGTTGCCTACGAGATGGCACTCGATGAAGAACTGAGGCGGGCCTACTCCTGGGACCTGATCGGTGTAGCGGACATCCTCAATCGTGGCGTAACCGACGATGGGTTTCTCTATTTCCGCCTGTGGCTGATTTCTAAGGGAAGCAAAGTCTTCGAGGTTGCCATTCTATCCCCTGACGACATTGCGAGTGTAGAACTTTCACCCGGACCTGGCGGTTACTACGAACTCGAAGGTCTGCTTTACACGGCAAAGAACGTCTGGGCGCAAAAGACAGGACAGGATGCGCAAGATTTTCCTTTCTATGCCGGAATGGATGACTTCTCAGCGCCCGCAGGGCAGCCGCTAGGGGATGATGACGATGTCAAAAAACGCTTCCCCAAACTCTGGAAACGCTTTCGCGATTGAGAGCGCCGAAGGACAGCTGTTCAATCTGGAATTCTCTAGGCACTCTTGACTCAATTGACTTTTCGTCAGCGCTTGTCTTCATGGCCCGTGTAAACCTGCGGATTATGCAGCTCCATGAACTTCTCCGGCACTTTCAGGGGTGTGAAGCCGAATTTCTTGTAGAGTTCCTGTGCATCCGCCGTCACCAGCAACCACCGGCGTATGACCTGCAGGTCAGGGTGGGACAGGATGCACTCCATCATCCACTTGCTCAGACCACGCCCCCGGCAGTCTTCGAGAATGAAAACGTCTTTCAGATAGGCCACTGACGCAAAATCCGAGACCACGCGGCCGAAGCCGATCTGGCGGTCACCATCGAAAAGACCGAAACAGACTGAATGCCTTACCGCCCGCTCAAAGGTCTCCCGCGCCATTCCCCGCGCCCAATAGCTCTCCTCCGAGATGAAGCGAAACAACACCTCCATGTCGAAACGGGCCGTATCGGTCGTTAGCCAATAGCTCTCTTTCCGCCAGTCCATTCTCTTTTTGCCTGAAATTGCTGCTGCTTCAGGCCAGCTTTATCAGACTGTTTCCGATTTGAGAACTCAGACCGAACGCTTTAGACGAAAATCCACCTCATGCACCGCACCATCCAGGTCCAGCTTAGCCGTCGCCGGCGGCATTTCGGATATCACCTTGCCGCGCCGGATGACCTGGAGACGGTTGGCTTTCAGGCGCAAAGCTTCCACTTCGTCGCGGGCCTGCAGGATCACCATGTCGGCGTTGCAGCCTTTCTCCAGGCCGTAACCCTCCAGATGCATCGTCTCGGCGCCACGCCGGGTGACGGAGCGGAACATCTCGCGCATCTGATCCATGCCGGTCATCTGTCCCACGTGCAGGGCCATGGAGGCCACCTCGAGCATGTCGTGGCTGCCCAGGCTGTACCAGGGGTCCATGACACAGTCGTGGCCCAGCGCGACCGGCACCCCTGCGGCGATCAGTTCCTTTACCCGGGTCATGCCGCGGCGTTTCGGGTAGCTGTCGTGACGGCCCTGAATGGTGATGTTGATCAGCGGATTTGCGATAGCGGTGACGCCCGCCTCGGCGATCAGGGGAATCAGCTTGCTGACATAGTAGTTGTCCATGGAATGCATGGAGGTCAGATGCGAACCGGCCACCCTGCCCTGCATCCCGAGGCGCTGGGCCTCAAAAGACAGGGACTCGATGTGACGGGAGTTGGGATCGTCGGTCTCATCGCAGTGCATGTCGACCAGCAGGCCGCGCTCGGCGGCGATCTCGCAAAGCTGGCGCACGGACTCCGCCCCGTCGGCCATGGTGCGCTCGAAGTGCGGGATACCGCCGACCACGTTGACTCCTTTGTCCAGGGCCGTCTTGAGCTGCGCCTTGGCATTGGGATCGCGCAAATAACCGTCCTGTGGGAAGGCCACCAGTTGAAGGTCGATGTAGGGTTTGACCTCCTTCTGGATCTCCAGCAGGGCATCAACCGCGAGCAGGCGCGGGTCGCAGATATCCACGTGGCTGCGGATCGCCAGGGTGCCGCGCGCAATGGACCAGCGGCAGAGCTCCCAGGCGCGCTGCTTGATGGCTTCTACCGTGAGGTCCGGTTTTAGCTCGCCCCAGAGCGCGATGCCTTCCAATAAGGTGCCGCTCTCGTTGACACGCGGCAGGCCGAAGCTCAGCGTTGCATCCATGTGAAAGTGACTGTCGACGAAAGGCGGCGTGACCAACAGGCCGCCCGCGTCGATCTCTTTCACAGCAGTAACGTCGAGCTGTGGCCCGGTCTCGACAATCTTGCCGTCCTGACAGGCGATATCAGTCAGATCTTTCTGACCGGGAAGCTTAGCGTTGCGGACGATCAGATCCAGCATTGTTCGCTCTCTTTCAGTCTATGACCCGTTGTCTTTAAGCGCGGTCGCCCCTACGCCCTGTCACCGCGCCGGAAGGGCACCAGCAGCGCTTTCGGATAGGCGGCGCGGCGCGCCATGATCACCATGGCCAGAATAGACAAAACATAGGGCGCCATCAGGAAGAACTGATAGGGGATCGCCGCGCCCGAGACCTGCTGCACCCGCACCTGCAGGGCGTCGATCCCGGCGAAGAGCAGCGCACCCAGCAAGGCTTTGCCCGGCCGCCAGGAGGCGAAGATGACCAGCGCCACACAGATCCAGCCGCGCCCGTTGACCATGCCGAAGTAAAAGGCGTCGAAGGCGGACATGGTCAGGAAGGCGCCGCCCACCGACATCAGGGCCGAGCCAACCATCACCGCGCCGGTGCGGATGGCCAGGACGTCGATGCCCTGCGCCTCGACCGCCAGCGGATTTTCCCCGGCCATGCGCACGGCAAGACCGACCGGCGTACGGTAGAGACCGTACCAGATGACGGCGACACAGATCAGCGCCAGATAGGTCATGGGGGTCTGCGTGAAGACCGAGGGTCCCAGCAACGGCAGATCGGAGAGGATCGGAATGGCGTAGGGCTGGAAGGGTTCGATCTTCGGCGGCGTGGTGGCGTCCGGCAGCAGCATGCGAAAGACGAAATAGCTGAGCGAAGAGGCCAGCAGCGTGATGCCGATCCCGGTCACATGCTGGGACAGGCCCAGATAAACCGTAAAGCTGGAATGCAGCAGGCCGAAGAGCATGCCGATAAAGGCGGCGAAAGCCAGACCGCCCCAGAGATCGCCGCCCTGGTAAACCCACATCCAGCCGGCCATGGCGCCCATGGTCATGATGCCTTCGATGCCGAGATTCAGCACCCCGGCCCGCTCGCAGATCAGCTCCCCCAGTGTGCCGAAGATCAGCGGTGTCGCGATGCGCAGGGTGGCGGCCCAGAAGCCGGTGGTCAGAAGGATTTCGAGGATGTCCATAGCGCCGCCCCTAACCTCTACGGATCCGGAAGCGGACCAGCATGACGCTGACCAGCACGCAAAGCACGGAGGACGCCACCAGCACATCGGCCAGATAGGTCGGAATATTGACCGCCCGGCCCATGGAGTCCGCGCCAACATAGATCCCGGCCAGGAAGAAGGCCGAGACGACCACTCCGATCGGATGAAGCTGCGCCAGCATGGCCACGGCAATGCCCGTGTAGCCGAAACCGGGCGAGAGATCGAGGGTCAGGTAGCCTTTGAGACCGATCACCTCGCCCACCCCGGCAATCCCGGCGAGACCGCCCGAGATCAGGGCCGTGCGGATGATGGTGGCGTTCACGTTGATGCCCGCAAAGGCCGCCCCGCGCGCGTTCAGACCGACGGCCTTGATCTCGAAACCCCAGACCGTGAAGCGCATCACCAGCCAGATCGCCAGGGCAGCCAGCAGCGCGATGATCAGGCCCAGATGCAAACGGCTTTTCTCAAGGATTTTCGGCAACAGGCCCTCGTCGACGATCGGTGCCGCCTGGGGCCAGCCCAGCGACATGGGATCTTTCAGAGGGCCCTCGAGCAGATAGTTCACGAACAGCAAAATGATGAAATTGAGCAGCAGCGTGGTAACGACCTCATCAACCTTCAGCTTGTTCTTGATCAGCGCGGGCACGATCAGAACCGACCCGCCGGCCAGCGCCCCCGCGATCAGCAGGACCGGGATCAGCAACAGCGGCGGCAGATCGAGCGCGCCGGTTCCCAGCCAGGTCGCCGCCAGCGCGCCCATATAGAGCTGGCCTTCACCGCCGATGTTCCAGAGCTTGGCCCGAAATGCCACCGCCGCCGCCAGACCGGTCAGGATCAGCGGCGTGGCGCGAGTCAGGGTTTCAGCCAGCGCGAAGCGAGACCCCACCGCCCCCTTCACCAAAAGGGCATAGGCCTCCAGCACCGACTCGCCGGTCCAGACAATCAAGCCGGCGCAAAGCAACAGCGCCGCTCCCACGGCCAGAACGGGCGCCAGTCCCGCCAGCCAGATCGGCGGCGCTTCTCGTAATTCCAGGCGCATCAGGCGGCGGCTCCCCCGTTTTCCGATCCTTGGGTTCCACTGGTGTCTTCATTCGGATCATGGCCCGCCATCATCAGCCCCAGTTCCCGCGGCGTGACCGTCTTGGCGTCCAGGCTCGCCGAGAGACGTCCGTGATAGATCACCGCCACCCGGTCCGAGAGCGCGAGCAGCTCTTCCAGGTCCTCGGTGATGAGAAGAACCCCGGCGCCCCGTTCCCGCGCCGCCAGCAACTGGCCATGCACGTATGCGATCGCGCCCTCATCCAGCCCACGGGCAGGTTGGTTGGCGAGCACCAGGCCGGGTTCGCGCGACAGGGCGCGGGCCAGGATCAGCTTTTGCATATTACCGCCCGAAAGCAGGCGGGTCTCGGCGTTGGGACCAGGACAGCGCACGTCAAAACGTGCGATCTGATCTTCGGTCCGCGCCCGCGCTGCCCCGTGATCGATCAGGCCCCGGTTTGAAATCGGCCTGGCCCGCAGGTCCTCGCTGATCATGTTTTCCCAGATCGACATCTCGCCGATCACGCCCTCGGCGTGCCGGTCCTCGGGAATACGTCCGACGCCGAGGCCTACGACCTTCGCCGGTGAGGGCTGTTCGAGTGTCTCGCCAAAGAGAGTCAGGGTTCCGCTGTCCGGGCGGCTGAGGCCGGAAATCAGCTCGGCCAGCTGGACCTGCCCGTTGCCGGAAACACCGGCAATCCCCACCACCTCGTGGGCGCGGACCTCCAGGTTGACATTCACGAGGGCAACACCGCCCGCCGATGGACGCAGAGATATGTCTTTCATCGACAACACGGGCCTGCCGGGTTCCATGGGGTCGGCCTTGGGGCGCGTCACCGCCCGGCCCACCATGGCCTCAGCCAGAATATGACGGTCCGCGCTTTCCGTCGGCATTTCATGAACAATTTTACCCCGGCGCAGCACCATGACCCGGTCGCTGATCGCGAGAATTTCATTGAGTTTATGTGAGATGAAGATGATCGAGAGCCCACGTTCGACCAGCTTCCTGAGCGTATCGAACAGACTCTCGGCTTCCTGCGGCGTCAGGACGGCGGTCGGCTCGTCCATGATCAGGATACGTGCATCGCGGTAGAGAGCCTTCAGGATCTCGACCCGTTGCCGTTCACCCACCGAAAGATCGCCCACCAGGGCATCCGGGTCGAGGGTCAGGCCGAATTCCGATGACATGGAGGTGAGACGGCTTCGCGCCGCCGCCCTGCCCTGCCAGGGCCGCCAGAGCGACTCCGTACCCAGGACCACGTTGTCGAGCACTGTCAGGTTATCCGCCAGGGTGAAGTGCTGGTGCACCATGCCGATCCCCGCGGCAATCGCGGCATGAGGCGCCCCGGGCGGAAGCGCTTTGCCCTCAACCTCGACGTGGCCCTCGTCGGCCACGTAGTGACCGAAGAGGATGTTCATCAGTGTGGTTTTACCCGCGCCGTTCTCGCCAAGCAGGGCCAGCACTTCCCCCCGTGCCAACGACAGCGAAACGCCATCGTTGGCCACAAGGGAGCCGAACCGCTTGGTGATCTTCTCCAAGCGCAATACAGCAGACATCGTGAGGTTTATCCTCAGTAGGTCGACTTGGGTTCTTCGTCGTTGATCTCGACCACGAACTTGCCGGCCAGGATTTCGCCCTTCAAAGTTTCGACCTTGGCCTTGATGTCAGCCGGGATCTTGTCCTCGAACTCATAGTAAGGGGCCAGTGATGCGCCGCCCTTGGCCATCATGGTCCATTCCTTGTAGTCGACGGCCTTGAACTCACCGGCTTTGACTTCGGCAATGGCGTTGTTGATGGCGGCTTCCATATGCCAGAGCGCGGAAGTCACCACGACATCCGTACCGTTCTCTTCCTTGTTCATGTCGTTCACGTTGCCGAAGGCGATGATGTTCTTCTCGCGCGCGGCATCGACCACACCGGCCCGCTCGGCATAGAGCACATCGACACCGGCTTCGATCTGGGCGAAGGCGGCTTCCTTGGCCTTGGGTGGATCGTACCATGAGCCGATGAAGTTGACCTTGAACTGAACGTCAGGGTTTACGGAACGCGCGCCGGCCATAAAGGCGTGGAACAGACGGTTCACCTCGCCGATGGGATAACCGCCGACCATGCCGATGTTGTTGGTCTTGGTCATGGTCCCCGCGATCATGCCCATCAGGTAGCAGGGTTCATGGATGTAGTTATCGAAGACCGCGAAGTTTTCGCCATGCGGCTTAAAGGGGTCGCCCATCAGGAAGGACACCTCCGGATAGTCGTCCGCGACTGCGCGGGCTTCCCGGCTGATTCCAAAGGCTTCGCCCACGATCAACGCGACACCGCTGTCGGCGTATTCGCGCAGAACCCGGACATAGTCGGTGTTTGCGACCTTCTCCGAGAAAACGTATTCGATCTCACCGGCTTCCTCGGCCGCGACCAGCGCCAGATGCAGGCGCGCATCCCACTTCTGCTGGATTGGCTGGGTATAGATCCCGGCCACCTTGATCTTTTCCGCGAGCGCCTGTCCACCCATCGCACCCACGATGATGACCGCCGTCAGCAAACTGCAGACGGCAGCAAAAATTTTCCTGAACATACTTGTCCCCTGTTTCTTTATTTGTTGAACACCACCCCGAGCGATCCAACGAATCCCCCTTGGAGAGGTTTGGTTTTATTGCCTGCTTAGTCTTTGTAAATGCAAGATTAATTCGGCAGCACCCCCTCACTTGTCGCGTAGTTTAGCCAAATTCTGACCAAACGGTCAATTTCTGGATCCGCGGCGCGTGCCACCGCAAATCCCACCCTGTGCGGGTTGGCGACTTGGCACGGACGGAAAAAGCAGGATAGTCTGTCATCTGGTGGCCTCCAATGAATAATCCGCCCAATGGGTAATGGGCGCCAGTGGCCGCCATGCGCCGGTTGGAAGTCCGGGCCTCCGGATACGACCGGCCAGCTCCTGGGGAGGGAGGGCGCAAAATGACCTATTCGGTGCTAGTGGTCGATGATGAACCGAATATCCTGCTGTCACTTGAGTTTCTCATGACGCAGATGGGGCTTGATGTCAGGGTGGCCAGCGACGGAGAAACCGCACTCGACGCAATTGGACAGGAGGTTCCCGACCTCGTCTTGCTCGACGTCATGTTGCCGAAATGCGATGGCTATCAGGTCTGCCGGAAAATCCGGGCCAATCCGAAGCTTGATCAGGTTAAAGTCGTAATGTTGACCGCCAAAGGGAAAGATGCGGAGCGTGAAAAGGGTCTCGAAGCGGGCGCGGACGACTACATCATCAAGCCCTTCTCCAATCGAGAGGTCAGTGACCGGGTCAAGCTTTACCTCGAAGAAAAATCGCCTGCATGCTCGACTTGAAAACCGCTGAAACGGCTAAAACGGATCAGGAGCGCATTGGGTTTGGGACGAAGGCCAGGCATATCAGAGCGGACCCCAGATGGCTTTTTTGAGCCCGGAGTTGGATAAGTCCAATGAATAATTCTGATTCCAAAGGCGAGCGCTCCATCGCGCTCTTCCTGCTGGGCATCCTGCTTTTTAACCCGCCCCTGCTGTCGATCTTCGGTGTGGATGTGGCCTTTGGTGGGATTCCCCTGCTGTACATCTATCTCTTTCTGGCCTGGGCGGCCTTTATCCTTCTCATCGGCCTGATATCGGAGAAGGGCCAGGAGCGGCGACGCGGCCGCCGGTCGCATGGCCTGCCTTTGGAGAAAGGCACGCCGGAAGGCTCCGCCATACCGGAGGACTCCCTGCCCCACAGCATCGAGCCAAGGCCAAATCAAAGCGGAAACATCCGGTCAGGACGCGGCTCAAATGAGAGTGAGACCTGGTAGAAATGTTGTCGAGTTGGTTCATACTGCTCGTTTCCCTAAGCTATCTCTGCCTGCTGTTCGCCATCGCCTACTACGGCGACAAACGTGCGGACGAGGGGCGCAGCTTTGCCGCCAATCCTTATGTTTACACTCTTTCCATCGCCGTCTTCTGCACCTCCTGGACCTTTTACGGCAGTGTCGGGCGCGCGGCCACCGACGGCATAGGCTTCTTGCCCGTCTATCTGGGGCCGACCCTGACCTTCGCGCTCTGGTGGTTCGTCCTGCACAAGATCATCCGCATCACCAAAGCCCACAATATTACCTCGATCGCCGACTTTATCTCGGCGCGCTATGGAAAGAGCAATCTCCTCAGCGGTCTGGTGACCGTGATCGCTGTGGTCGGCATCATGCCCTACATCTCGCTGCAGCTTAAGGCCATCTCAACCAGCTTCGCGGTCCTGCTGCAATATCAGGAAGTGGCCGAAACCAGTGGCGTCACGGATTTGTCCAGTCTCCTGGAGCTGTTGAATTTCAGCACCGTTCCCATCTTACGCGACACCGCCTTTCTGGTGACCCTGGTTCTTGCAATCTTCTCAATTCTTTTCGGCACTCGCCATATCGACGCCAGCGAGAGACATGAAGGCATGGTCCTGGCCATCGCATTTGAATCTGTCATCAAGCTGCTTGCCTTTCTCGCCGTCGGTATTTTTGTGACCTATGGCCTTTATGACGGTTTCGGAGACCTCTTCGGCCAAGCCCGGGCGATGCCGGACCTCAACCCCCTCTTCACCCAGGGCACCGCCGGCGGCTACGGAGCCTGGGTCTCCACCACGCTGCTGTCGATGGCGGCGGTGATCTGCCTGCCCCGCCAGTTCCAGGTCACGGTGGTGGAGAACGTCGACGAGGGACACCTGCGCAAGGCCGTCTGGCTCTTTCCCCTCTATCTCCTGGCGATCAACATCTTCGTCCTGCCCATCGCCCTGAGCGGCGTGATGATGTTTACGCCCGGCGGCAGCAATCTGGCGGACATGTTCGTCTTGACCATTCCGCTCGCCGAAAACCAGGGCTCTCTGGCCCTCTTCGTCTTCATCGGCGGCCTTTCGGCGGCGTCGGGCATGGTGATCGTCGCGACCATCGCGCTCAGCACCATGGTCTGTAACGACCTGATCATGCCGGTGCTGCTGCGGATCAAGCGCTTGAAGCTGAATGAACGCGGCGACCTGACGCGCCTGCTTCTGGGGATCCGGCGGGGAAGCATCCTCGTCATCCTCCTGCTCAGCTACAGTTACTTCCGTTTTATCGGCGAGTCTTACACGCTGACTTCCATTGGACTGGTCTCCTTCGCCGCTGCGGCGCAGTTCGCGCCGGCCATCATCGGCGGCATCTTCTGGAAAGGTGGCACCCGCAAGGGTGCGCTGACCGGCCTGGTGCTGGGTTTCCTGGTGTGGACCTACACCCTTGTGCTGCCGTCCTTCGCCCGCTCCGGATGGCTGCCCATCGACTTCGTGGACTTTGGACCGGCGGGGATCGAGCTTTTAAAACCTTATGCACTCTTTGGTTTGCAGGATTTCGACACTCTCTCCCATTCTCTCTTTTGGAGCATGCTGGCCAACATCGGCGGCTACGTCGCGGTTTCGCTGCTCAGCCGCCAGAACGCATTGGAACGGATCCAGGCCGCGCTTTTTGTCGATGTGTTCCAGCATTCGGGACTGCGGGACGGACATCAACTCTGGCGCGGAACGGCCACCTACAGTGAACTCTACAACCTGGTTTCGCGCTTTGTCGGCGAACGCCGCAGCCTGCGCGCCTTTCAGAGTTACGCCCGCTCGCGCGGGCTTAACCTTATGCGGATTGGCGAAGCCGACTCCGATCTTGTCAATTTCGCTGAACGCCTGCTCGCCGGCACGATTGGCGCGGCGACCTCCCGCGCCCTGATCGGCACCGTCGTGAAGGGTGAGATCGTCTCGATCGAAGAAGTGATGGAGGTGCTCGGCGAAGCGTCCGAGGCCATCAAATACAGTCACCAACTGGAAGAAAAGTCCCAGGAACTGGAAGCGGCCACGGCCGAACTGCGGGCCGCCAACGAACGCCTGCAGGAACTGGACCGGCTGAAAGACGACTTCCTGACCACGGTCAGCCATGAGCTGCGCACCCCTCTTACCTCGATCCGTTCGTTCAGCGAAATTCTCTACGACCACCCGAAACTGGATCATGAAGAGCGTACGCGCTTCCTGGGCATCGTGATCAAGGAGAGCGAACGTCTGACCCGCCTGATCAATCAGATCCTCGACATGGCCAAGCTGGAGTCGGGCCGGACCCACTGGAACATCACAGATGTCGACGCCACGGAGGCCATTCGTGAAGCCGTGGCCGCGACCAGCAGCCTGCTGACGGAAGACAACATCGAACTCTCGCTGAAACTCCCCGACAACCTGCCGCCGATCCGTGCAGATCAGGATCGTTTTATTCAGGTCATGGTGAACCTGCTGGCAAACGCCGTGAAGTCCTGCAACTCAAACGACCCCTGGGTGGAAGTGCGCGTGGTCGCAGAGGACGAGGGCTTGAAAATATCCGTCGCGGACAACGGCCCGGGTGTTCCGCTTGGCTCGGAGGAGCACATTTTCGATAAGTTCCAGCAGGTCAACGACAGCCGCGCCGGGGCGACCGGCGGCACCGGCTTGGGTCTGCCGATCTGCCGTCAGATCGTCGAATACCTTGGTGGTAAGATCTGGCTTGAACGGCCGGAGGACAACGAAGCCGGCTCCGGTCAGGACGAACCGCGCTCGGAAGTTGGTGGAGCAGTATTCAGCTTCACCCTGCCTTACAGCAAAGGCCAAGAGCTTGGCGCAGGCGAAGGCGCGCATACCGCGGGCGCAGAAGATGCCAGCCCCGAACGCGAGGCGACAGCCTCCGACCTTCCTAAACCCGGCGTCAGCGTAGGGTCAGATTGACTTTCTTAGTATTGCCGGAGCTCACCGCAACATCGGTGGAGCTCGTCATCTCGCCTGAAGTAGCGACAATCCGGTAGCTGCCCTCGCGCAGAGTGAAACTTCCGGTCGCGCCAGTGATGGACGAGAGGAGCCGTTTTCCACCTTTGCGGTAAACTTCCCAGGTCACCTCGTCAGACGCGAAAAGGCCACCGTCATGGGTGAGCGCAGATGTGTGCAAGGAGCCTGCGTTCATGTTCAGGGTGTACTTGTAAGTGTGACCGGCGGTGACTTCGATCGTGTGCTTGACCCTTGCGTCCCGCGTTTTGGCCCGCACCAGATAGAAGCCTTCGGGCAGCACAAGGCTCGGCCTCGGTCCGTTTGCTGTCGCGACCCGATGACGTTTGCCGTTGGCATCACGGCCGTAGGTCATGATTTCCCAGGACACATCGCCTTTCATGGGCTTGGCCCCGCGATGCGGGATAACCTTCAGCCGGACCCAGCCGGCGTTCAGGTTGACCCGGTGTTTGACCGCAGAAGACGCCACTTCAAGATTGGAGTCGACGGTCACGTCACCATAAACGGTCGAAACACGGTATTGCCCGGCCGGGAGAGAAAGTTCCGCAGGCGACTTTTCCGCCGTCGCAACGATCGGTCCGACACCGCCATTCTCGAAGCGGGAGACCGTGAAGGAGATTCGGTCTTTCAGCGTCTTGGCGCCATTCGCGATGACAGCTTCCAAGTTGATTCGCTGTTGATCGCCAACTGCAGCCATCTGGTCATCAGCTTGCGCGAAACCCACGGAAACACTGGATAGTCCGATTGAGACAGCGCCGACAAACGCGGCGCGGCAGAGCCAATTACACACTGGGTTGATCAAGATCCGTACTCCCTTAGCCATACTCCTTACTATGGGGAAACGAATCTTTACAAGGGGTGAACATGATCGCACACACACATTTCTCAAATTCGCGGCGTTAATGTGACGAATGCCGGATTGTAAAATCGCGAACGAAAAAACTCAGGTAGGTCGGGAAGCTACGAGAGGGAATGCAGACGGCGTCACAACTCGGCAACAGGCATATCAGGTGTAAAAAAAATTCGCCTCAGCTCAATTCCTTTCAGCTCACGCGGCAGGCCCTTTCCCACAAAGCAGAAAACGGGGCGCATAAAACAGAAAAACGGGCACCAAGTGATACGGATATCACTCAAATGCCCGTTATCTGCGGCTTCGCCAACTCGTATCCGTCAGGTCATCCCGACGGACGCAACGGATAGGCCCTGATTACGCCGCGGCGGAATCCGACCGAGAGCGGGTGATGTAGGCCCGTGCACAGTGTTCGCTGCAATAGGGTTTGCCGGACTGAGCCGGTTCACCACAGAAATGGAAATCCTCATCCCCCGGATCGCCAATCGGCCAGAGGCACTTGGGTCCCCGCCGGCTTGCGTTCACCGCACGGGTGGCCGAAGCAACACTTCCCCGAGGTGCGCCGCGGGCCGCCTTTGCAACGCTCGATGCCTGGGCCGCCGACTTTGCACCACTTGCCGACTGTCCGCCGCGCATCGCCGCCACGGCCTTCGCACCAACGGCGGAGCTCGTGTCGCTATTGCCCGAACCCGCGGACTTCGCCGCAAGTGCGGCGGAGATGACCGTCTGCAGGGGTTCGTTTTTCGCAGCGCCCTTGCCTGCGGCTGCAGCTGTGCTCGCCGGACGCGCCGCTTTGGCACCTGCAGAGCTTTGCTTGCCCGCGGTCTTGGCGGAGGCTGCCGAGTTCGAGGCTCCCCCCTCGTCGCCCCGCTTGATCGGCGAGGGCCTTGCCTGCAGTTTCATCCGATGCGCTTTGCCGACAACTGCGTTCTTCGAAACACCGAGAAGCTTGCCAATCGCCGAAGCGCTTTGGCCTGATTCCCAGAGTCTCGTCAGTTCGTCGATTCGTTCTGGAGTCCAGCTCATATGCCCACCTTCACGTCAACAACAATATGTAGTCACCCTGTCTAAATGTAGGGTTTTTATGGTTAAGCGCCACCATATAAGGTATGGTTTAGCGAGTCGAGTCTATGAACCGGCTGGATTCGAGTTATCCACAACTTTGTTTGTTTTGCGCTTGCGCAGGTACGAAAGCGTTAATAACGGTTAATAATTATTAACGATCGCAGGGCTCCGGAGTGGCGCCCCGGCAAGCAAAACCTTCCAATTGAATTGAGCCGGCTATTCTCTCTTGAGGGTCACCGCGATGTTTGTCCTCTTTACCGACTTCGGCCTTCAGGGGCCTTACAGCGGACAGGTAAAAGCCGTTTTGCACCAGGGAGCCCCTGCCCGCCCGGTCATCGACCTCTTTGCCGACGCGCCGGCCTTTGACTCCCGCGCATCCGCATATCTCCTTGCCGCCTACAGCTCCGGCTTTCCGGCCGGCAGCATTTTTCTCGCTGTCGTCGATCCTGGCGTTGGTTCGGATCGGGCGCCGGTCATCCTGGAAGCCGACGGGCGCAGCTATATCGGACCCGACAACGGTATTTTAGACCTGGTGGCACGACGGGCCGAGATGAGCCGCTACCGCGAGATTCTCTGGCGGCCGGAGCGGCTCTCCGCCTCGTTCCACGGCCGGGACCTCTTTGCCCCGGTCGCCACGATGCTCGCGCGTGGAGAGCCTGTAAACACGCGGGATCTGGCCGGAAACGCGCGTCCGGGAGCGCCATGGCCGAACGATCTCCCGGAAATCGTCTATATTGATTGTTATGGAAACGCCATGACCGGTCTGCGCGCGAGCGAAGTCCCCTCTCAGGCCCGTCTCTCGCTTGGCGGAGCGCAGATCGCCGCGGCACGCACCTTCTCCGATGTCCCGGCAGGGGACGTCTTTTGGTACGAGAATGCCAACGGACTGGCTGAAATCGCCGTCAACGGCGGCCATGCCGCGGAACGACTCGGGCTTGCGGTCGGGACGGCGCTAAGCTATTAGACCCGCATTCCTGCTCCAGTCCGCAAAACCGAGGCACGCCGGAGGCTTGAGATCTTGCGCGTCCTGGAGCTTTTCACGCAGGTGAAGACAGATAGAATGAACAAGCCGCAAGACCATAAGACTGGCGAGACCGCCTCGATAAAAGTGCTGGCGATCGCCGTGCTGGCGATGGCCGCCGTTGTGACGGCCTCGAACATCCTTGTGCAGTATCAGATCAACGATCTGCTGACATGGGGGGCGTTCAGCTATCCGGTGGCGTTCCTGATCACGGACCTGACGAACCGCGCTCTGGGCTCCCGGCAGGCGCGCAAGGTCGTCTATGTGGGCTTTGCACTTGCGGTCTTGTTGTCGCTCTATTTTGCCGACCCGCGCATTGCCGTCGCTTCCGGCTCAGCCTTCCTCCTCGCCCAGCTGTTGGATATCTCGATTTTCGACCGCCTGCGCAAGCAGGCCTGGTGGCTGGCGCCCATGGCTTCCTCGACGATTGCCTCAGCCCTGGACACCTTTGTGTTCTTCTGGCTGGCTTTTGCGGCAACCGGCATCCCCTTTACCATCCTTGGGATCGGCTTCGGCGAGACCGGCGTTCCCTGGCAGACGCTGGCCCTCGGCGACTATCTGGTCAAGATCGGCGTCGCTCTGGTCATGCTGGTCCCCTTCCGTTTGATGCTCAACATCACGAAACCGCAGTTTTCTGCGGCGAAAGAAGCATAGCCAAAGCAGGTTTGGAAGATCGCCGGATGATTCAGGGCGTTTCCATCTCAACTCGATCGGCTCCGGGTGCCGAAGTCGCCAATTCGTAACCGAATTCGGGCCGCGCGCGTGGCTCCTGCCCTGATCTCGCTGTGTTTTGCTTCGTAGCATGTCGGTGCATATAGGGACCGGCGCTTCCGGCGATGGGCACCTCGCCATCGCAAGCCTCTTTATCCGTCACCAATAGCCTGCTCCCGCCATCTGCGTCATTGAGACCGCCACGGCCAGGTACGCCGTGCGCCTTTGAAAGATAACGGATTAGGCCCGAACCACAGGCCATTAACGCCTGGTTAATGGCTGCATGGCTAGGTTCGACAACTCAGAGTTTTACCAAAGTCTAAATGTGCGAAACCTGTTCAGTTAAGGGGTGCAGGGAGATGATTAAAGATGGGGCGGCGTGGAGCGAACTAGGGTCGGGACTCAATTAATCCACCAAGTTATGGAAGCGGCCAGGCAGATAGCTGCGAGGAAGGTGTCAGCTCG
>CANMQP010000024.1 GCA_947500035.1 uncultured Kiloniellaceae bacterium
CTGCGTCAGAAGACAGCACCGTGCGCATTTGGGACGCCGGGACGGGTGCTGAAATTTCTGTGCTCGTGGGTCATGAAGAACTTGTCCTATCCGCTGTCTTCAGTCCTGACGGATCGCGTGTGGTCACTGCGTCAGAAGACGATACAGCTCGTGTATGGGAGGCTGGGACTGGGACCCAAATCGCCGTGTTCAAAGGACATAAGCAGGATGTCTTATCCGCTGTCTTCAGTCCCGATGGATTACGCGTGGTCACCGCTTCACGGGACAACACCGCGCGTATATGGGATGCCGGAACTGGTGTTGCAACCGCTCTGCTCAAAGGCCATCGGGAGGTCGTTGAATCCGCCGTTTTCAACCCCGATGGATCACGCGTGGTCACCGCTTCACAGGACAACACCGCGCGTATTTGGGAGGCTGGGACTGGGACCGAAATCGCCGTGCTCAGAAGCCATGAAGGACCTCTCTTATCCGCTGTCTTCAGTCCCGACGGATCGCGCGTGGTCACCGCCTCATGGGACAAGACGGCGCGCATATGGAATGCTGGCACCGGCACTGTGATTGCCGTTCTGAAGGGCCATACGGGGGCTGTCTTGTCGGCTACTTTCAACCCCGATGGATTGAGTGTGGTTACCTCCTCACGAGATGCTACGGCCCGCCTGTGGAGGATATTCTCAAATACGCAGGATCTTGTCGCCTTTGCTTCTGAGATTGTGCCGCGCTTTTTGACACTTGAACAACGACGCCGGTTCTATTTGAGCGCCGAATAAGCGGTACAAAAGTATTGTTCTTAATGCAGGATTCCAAACTCCTGCAATTGACTCCGTTTATCTACGCGTGACTGCTTGTTGTGCGAAATAAAAGCGGTAAACCGAATTCCAGTTAAATCTGAATCCGCTCGACTTCATCCAGAGACACTTCCTCGCCCGTCCGATCATAGAGCATCGTTGTTTTGGGATCCGAGTGCGCCGCCATGTTTTGGGCATTCTCACGTGTGCCGCCGGCCTCCAGGTAAGCAGTGATTCCGGTCGCCCGGAAAGTATGGTTCCCGATCTTCTCCATAATTCCAGCATTTCGCGCCCGTCTCCGGACCATACGGTAAGCTTTAAAGCGGTCAAGCGGCCGATCGGTGAGTTCGCCGCCGCGGCCATTCGCTGCGCGAAAGAGAAAGCTCTTCGCATCATCTTTGATGCCGGCGAATGCAATGTAGTCGTCGAGATATTCCTCAAGGCTGTGATGCACCGGCATTTCATGCCGTTTTCCGCCTTTTTCGTGGAGTGTGAGCCACCAACGTTTGCCGCGCGGCGCGTAGTCTTCGACGCGGCACCCCAGGCCCGCCGAGATCCGCGCAAAGGAAAAGACCATGAGGCCGATTAGTGCCCGGTCGCGGTAGGCGACTTCGTTGGTGAGCTCAATGGAGTCCAGCAATAGCCGGGCCTGTTCCGGCATCAGAACCGGCGTCTTGCCGCGCAGAGCCGAATGTTTGGGTCCGCGCACGGCGTGCGCCGAGTTGGTGGCGAGAACATGTCCCGTGACGAGCCAGTCGAAGAGCATGCGCAGAGCTGCCAGGTGCTGTTTGATCGACGGCGCGCTATGGCTTTCGTCCATGGCTTCGACATAAGCTGCGACGTGGATCGGTTCGATATCGACCAGCTGCTCGATGCCGACCTTGTCGCACCAGGCGAAAAAGAGCCGGCAGGCATGCAGATAGGCCGCGCGAGTGTTCTTGTTCCGGATGGTGACCGCGAAGAATTCCAGAAAGCGTTTCGCGGCCGTGTCGCCGGCATCGGCGACGATGCGCGGCAGCAGCCGATCGTCGGCCTCGATGACAACCGTTCTGGACGGTACGACAGGCACAATGCTTTTGCTCAAGGTCTCATCTCTCGTGAATCACAGTTAGGGGCACATAATGTCCTTTATGTGCCCCTTATAACAGAGTCGGTAGGCGGTGTGAATCCTCTATGACTTGCCAAATTATATGGCCCCGATATTGACAAGTTATAGATGTGAATCCTCTAAAATCTATCGAGCTAATCATCACGTCGTGCCGGTTGTCTAATTTTGGTAGCATGATTGATCGTCACTCGATTTAAGAGACCGAAGAATGGCAGACCCAAGCTTAATAGAAACCGTCGGTCCAATTTGGGCCGAACTGGATGAGGGCCTGTGGCACACGACTCACCCGGAACGATTTTTGGGTATTTTGAACAGTGGAGCGATCCAGCCGGAGCCCGACATTCCAAATAAGGATCGCTGGGGTACAAACCAAGGGCCGATACACTATCCCTATGTTCGGCATATTGACGGAGTTAGCCTGTTTGACTTCGACGGCTTTAACGGTGAGGCGTATTCGAAGCGGTGCGTTTCTTCTAGCTGGCGGACCTTCGTTCCTTACCGCCCAGACTGGGAAGGTGCTGTTTGGATTGAAGTTGATCGACAACGAGTAGCGGCGTCGATCATCTGGGGACAGGCCTTGTGGGATCAGCAGAACGAGACTGGCGAACATGGGCACAATATCATGCCCTACATCGAAGTGGCGCACATAGGAGAGCTACCGCTGGCGTCATGCACACGAGCTTTGCTTATTCGACGTACTGCCCCGGATGATTTTCTGGAGTTCGATCTAGCAGACTTTGATGAAGCCGGCTATGCCGCTGGTTTGAAGGAATGGTCAGCCGGGGTGCGAACTGTTGAACAGCGCCGGATTGACGCTTTCAAAGGTATTTCCTGAAACGGTCTCCTGCGAACTGAGCGACGAAACGGACCTCAAGGGGTCGTGTGTGGAACTCTTTTCCCTGTCTCTGAGTAAAGTATACCAAACTACATAACGTCCTTTATGTCATATGGTATGGTGATATTTTTTAAGAAAACACCGATGTTGAGCCAGACGCCCGAATGATACTTTTTTGGAAGCATTGTCTATGCCTCGACGCTTTAACGATTCATCGTTACTCTGCCTATGTATTACAATCTGTTTTTTGTTCGACAATTGATTGTCGAAATCGGTAGTCGTGATCGAATTACAGATTTTCCAGAAGCAATATTGGGGATGACACGTGATGCTCGGCGGTGATCTTTTCAAAAACAGCTTAAGGTGCGTTTTAGCGCTCGGATTGTTGGGACTTCTGTCCAGCTGCGGACCAGTACCTAAGGGTGAATTCGAGCCGAACCCTATTAACCAAAATTACGTACCTGAAGTAAATTCCCCAGGGTATCTATTTGAGAGATTGACCGCCTATAAGACAGATTCCATCACAGCTGAGGAAATAAGCACTCGCAGACGTGAGGATAAATACTTTACACCTAAAAACATAAAGGCCTATTCCATTGACGAAGTAGCTATATTGGATTTCGGCATCGAAGTTCGGGCTGTGCCCGGAGGGCTTGTATATTACCGAGGCATTTTCTATCCTCTAAGTGTTACCCCTGCAGTTTACCAGGCTTGGCCTACAAGAATTGTTGCTTCTTCATACAAAGCTGACCTATGGCTGGAGTTCCGGTTGCCTGATGATAGGTCACTCTCAAATAAACGCTCGTTTAAAACAGAATGGACGCTCTGCCTAAAATGCTTGAACGTTGACGAGCAAGGTCGGTCGAGAACTCTTCAGAATGAAACGCTAAAGCGAATGCGTGGCATCGCTTCTTCGGAAGCTCACACTTCTAGCAATCCCATTAGCTTCGACTTGATACTTTTTCCTGATAGCAAACCACCTTCGGTGCAAACAGGCGTTGACGCAATCGCCACAGCAGAGGCGTTAGGCGCTGCCTTATTGTCACAAGCTGAAACGCTGAAACCTGCTCGCAAGGAGTATGACAACCTCGTAAAGGCTTACAAGAACTCGACAATCAAAAGCCAACTAAAACAAGCTTGCGGCAATCTGAACGTAAATGGTGAAGTACAATTTTGGTTTCCAAATAAAACGTTTGACGATTACTATCAAGAAATTCGCGACGATGCACATAACATTGAGCATTTTCAAGATTGTGCAATCGAAACCTTGGGGAAAATCAACCTATTCGAAAGAGAGCGAGAAATCGCAGATCTTGAGCTGCGCGAAGCAGTGCTTGCAGAATATGCCAGAATTCCATCGGGAGACCGCACCGCCATCGACAGTTTTGATGCTGAAAAGAAAGCTGTCGAAGACATGATCAATCAGGCCCATGCAGACCACGCTGACTTTATAAACGATGTTCAGCGTGTTGAGCGCGAGAGCAGAGAGTATCACGAAGAGAGGCGGCTTCAAAGAGCACGTTCAGCGCCGAACGTCGCACGGATACTTCAAGGCGCCATTCAGAATTTTCAGACCGATATGAGGCAAATCAATCAACGCAACGCAGCACAAGAGAGGCAACTGCGGGCTATAGCGAACTCCCCGCAACCCAAAGATTCGGAGGCTGTACGATCGAATTCTATTTCAAACTCTATCGGATCAGTCAACAAGCCACAGCAACAAAAGCAGGGCTCAAGTCTATTTGAGAGTTCAGCCGCAAATAACACCAATCAAAGAGAGCAGAAATTATCAGAAGTGAACTCAATGATTACGACGCAGTTTCATAGCGGCGATATTTCGCATGAAACTGGTCGTGCTGTGCAAATTGGCGACTTGGTATCTCTAATAGCCTTGAACACTAAAGCAGAGGTTGTGAGAATTAAGCACGTAGCTGATGTGGGCTCATGGTGTGATCCAGACTCTGCACCTCCTACCAGGCCAATCTACGCCAGTGATCACAGAAAACTCTATGTTTTTCGGTGGACACCAACCGACGCGAGGGAAGTAAGTTTGAGACGGCAGTCGGCTGACCACAGAGTGGGAGAAGTAGTCGGCACCGATGTTTTGCCTGCAGTTGAGCGGGCAAAACAGGAGATCCAAAGCGGTAACGCGCGAGTGTTCTTCACGCCAGAAGAGCTCGTTAGGGCTGCCCAAGAGAAAAACTGTAAAACCATCCAATGGAACGGCGGAAACCCAAAAAATACAGATGACTTTACTGTTCCACCGAATGTATTGAAAGAAGTACAACATGGTTAGATATGGTAAGCCGCTTTGTGCTGAAAAGAAGGTGTAAGACTATCCGTGTATGCACCAAGCTATATCGCCCACACTTTCTGCAAGAGTGAGGCATCTTGGTGTCCGTTCCTTCGAAAACTTCGTCTACGGCGATGGGTCTCTCGACCGTCGTCCCAGCCATTGTAGCAGAAGCCGGTGAAGCCTCGGCCCGACGTTTTATCGAGTTCTTCGTGGCAACGATCCGGAATCCTCATACACGTGAAGCCTATTATCGGAACGTGACCCAGTTCTTCGCCTGGTGCGAAGCCAAGGGCCTCGATGAGCTGGATCTGATCGAAGCTATCCATGTCGGCACCTACATCGAGGTCCTGAGCCAGCACTACAGCAAGGCGACGGTCAAACAGCATCTCGCGGCCCTGCGCATGCTCTTCGACTGGCTGGTCACGGGTGGGATTCTGCCGGCGTCGCCAGTCACCAGCGTCAAGGGTCCGCGGCTCACGGTGCGCAAGGGCAAGACACCGGTGTTGCTGGCTGAAGAAGCCCGCGAGCTCTTGAACAATATTCCGCTGACGAAGCGCAACAGGAAAACCGGCGAGGATGAGCTTAGCCTGGTCGGATACCGCGACCGCGCTTTGATCGCTCTCATGGCCTTTACCTTTGGGCGGATCTCGGCCGTGCTCGCCATGAAGGTCGAAGACGCATACCACCGTAACCGCCGCCTCTGGATCCGGCTGCACGAAAAAGGCGGTAAACACCACGAGATGCCCTGCCATCATCTGCTCGAAGCCTATCTCACGGACTATATTGAACTGGCCGGTCTCGCTAAAGATCCAAAGGGACCACTCTTTCCAACAATTTCTCGTGGCACGCGAGAACTGAGCCAGATGCCCCTTCCCCGTCAAAATGCTTGGGATATGATTCGCCGCCGTGCGAAGGCGGCCGGCATCACGGCCCCGATCAACAATCATACCTTCAGAGCCACGGGGATAACGGCCTACCTCAAGGGCGGAGGTGTCCTAGAAAAGGCCCAGGTAATGGCGGCTCATGCTTCGACCAGAACAACCCAAATGTACGACCGGCGTGAGGATGAAGTGTCGCTAGATGAGGTTGAGAAGATTCAGATCTGATCCGCAGACTTCCGTGACTTCTCTACCCTTATCAAAGTCGACCGTTTCTGATGCGGTCGATGAACGAGATTCTGAATGGGGTTAATTAATTTTATGGAAATGTTTATTTCCCATCTTATTTCCCATATTGTGAACTGACAGATGCTTCAAAGGCTTTCAAAAATGTCCAATCTCGCTGATGATCCGTTTTTCGGTCCTGCTCCTGACACGCTTCCGTTAAAATCAGCGCCACTCGCTAGCGTGCTCGTTCAGGTGAATTTCACCGAGGTTTTTAATATTGCAAACCAGGCATACATTGCTAATTTCCAAGATCGAATCCGCTCCGATTATCCAATCAGCCAGCAAGACCAGGGCATCACTATGCAGATGACGCAGACTGGTCCCCAACCGACGGCAGTCCCAAACTGGCGGTTTATTGATGCTGATAAGCACTGGAGAGTAACACTAACCACGAACTTTTTCAGTCTCGAATCCCGTGAATACACGTCTCGACCTGATTTCGTAGAGCGTGTTTATAAAATTGCTACGGCATTAAATGATACAATCGCACCAAACTTGGTGACTCGCATTGGAGTTCGCTACATCAATCGGGTCTATGGAGAAGCTTATCAGAATATCGATAATTTAATTCGACAGGAAGTCTTGGGCATTGGAACCCAAAATTACCGCTCTCACCTCGAGACGGCTATAAGCCACGTAGTGTGTCGAACTAAAGAAGGACGGATGTCAGCTCGTTGGGGATTGTTACCTGAAAATCAAACGCACGATCCCAATGTGATGCCAGCAATTAGTCAACCGTCTTGGTTTCTCGATACAGACGTATTCAAAGATTATACTCGGCCAGAGACTTTATCACCTGAGGCTATTAAAGGGCAGACCATGTCTCTCGCCACAAGAGCCTACGCATTTTTTCGTTGGGCCGTCGATGATGAATTTTTGCGATTACATGGAGGTTGAATATGTTTGAATCGATCTTATTCGCAGTGTTGCCTACACCTGCATTACCTCCCAGGCGTTTTGATATTGATCCCCCCGTTGTTGCCAAGAATGCTTGGGACGCTTCTGAGAGTTATTTTAAGACCTCCACTGCCGAATGGGGCATGAACGATACCCGATCATCTTCATCTCCAAATAGCGAGACTGTGGAGTTTATTAAAAATTACGCGATTATGCCTCGCTCAACGTCGGCACAATCGAATGGAATCGAAGCTCTTGCTCAAATGGTTAGCGCAGAAGAGCGTGCAATATCTGTGCAGTTGGGCAAGTCAGTCGAGAATCTATTCGAAATTCGTCGGTTGACTGGTTTCAGTTGGGAAAGCATCGCGGGACTTCTGAGCGTTGATCGTAGATCGGTGCACAATTGGGTGAAAGGCGGTGAAATTCGCGACAAGAACGCGATACGCATTGCCGACATCCTATCTACGCTTCGCTTTATCGACCGTGGAAGTGTTGAACTGAATGTCGTCGCATTAACGCAAAAAAATTCAGACGGATTAACCGCATTAGAATTTCTTAAAGAAGGATTGATCGAAAACGCACGAAAAGCAGTAGGTCCAGGCACTCCAAGCGGGCGGCCTCAAGTAGGAATGGTGTCCGATAGTAAGTTGCCTAAAGGCCTCTTAGAGTTTTTCGTCCATCCTGACGCTTCATCCGCTGATCTAACTGAACAAATCGATGTAGAACCGGCACGAACAAAGCGCCGGAGAACAATTCGACGAGGGTGAGGGAGCTGTATTGGCGGAAAGTGCTCCAATAGATGCCTCTGATGAAGATCCTTTGGAACATTGGAGACAAGGTGACTTCGCAATGGATGTCGGCGGATTTCTGTTTGCCGAACCCTCGGATGATGAGTACGCGTTTTCTGCAGCGGAAGAACCCAACGATAGTTGGGGCTTAATAGTAGTATCTCAAACCTGCGATATTGTGCGTACGACAGGCGGGCGAGATCACGTAGCAGTATGTCCGCTCATAAAACGGTCAGATCACGAGTTGAGCGAAATTCGTAAGGGTAGACGCCCAAATCTTGTACAAGTCGAAAACACTCCATCTGATGTTTTCGCGGATATTGCGCGAATCATGTCTGTATCGAAACCGCTGCTTGCAACTTGGGAACGGATGAATGGATTTAAATCCGATCAGACTCGATCACGTTTCGCTGCAGCGCTAGAAAGAAAATTTGGGAGGTTTGCCTTCCCAAACGAATTTGATGCTGCAATAAAACCCTTTCGAGATCGTGTGTGGAGCCGACACGATAAAGCTGCCTCAGAAGTAGGTCAGGTCTATCGCTCTCTTGCAGAAATACGTTTTAAGGCCAATCCAAGTTGGGATGCTGATGAACGTGAAATCACTGTTCTAGCTGTTTTGCAGTCTGAAGAACTTCGAGAAACAAATCGTGACGAAATTCAACGCGAGTTAGAGAGCACACTAGGAAAAATCGGGCTTCCAGATGGATATAAATGGGCCGTCCCAATGTTTTTCCTAGCGGCACCACAAGACTTAACTGGCGAAGATATCCTCTCAAGCGACCGTGCCGATTTCGACTTTCTCTGCGCCTAATTATTTCCACACTTCGGTGAGTCGATGACAGTTCTATGAATTATGCACTAATCCGTTTTAATCAGATCACGGGCTACTCGCGAAATGCTGATACGCACATTGTGTTTGATCACTTGAAGTAGCTTTGGAGCAGCATACGTGAGATTATATAGCAGGAGTGGCCACCCAGCACCCGACTAGGTGGCCACCTGCAGCGAACGGGGCGAAGGTCTGTTCGCTGCCTGTTCAGTCCGAGTTTTAGTCGGACTGCTGATCTTTAATCTTGAAGATTAACTCAAGGATTAGACGAATGAGGCGAAGTAACCGCGTCATCATGTCTAACAACCAATGTGGTTGTAGAGGTGGGAGAGAAATAAAAAACATTTTCTCCTCCTTCTTCTTCTATAGTCCTTCGCCTTGCAATAAGATTTGAACACCAAAGATGGCGAAATCAAGATGTTGTTCCAACAAGCCGCGTCAAAATCTCGGTCGCGCCGTGATCACAAATAGGCGTCTTGCCAAGGAGATAGCGATCCCAAGAATGGTCGAAGAAGTTGGTATGTACGTCTAGTTTGCGCCAACTCGTTTTCCTTGTAATTGCCTTCATGATGTTGAAAAGCGAACAAAACTTTAAGAACTGGCACGCGAGTGCAATCATTGAGTCTGTGTCCGGTTAGCGGCATCCGATCTTTTACCAGTAGTGTAAATTACACCCGAGGATTTGACGGATTCACAGCCAACAAATCGTCCACACTATTGCCAGCGATCGATAGAGCATCGTCAATGGATCCGGAGAGATAGCTTTCGATCTCGCTCGCACCCGGTAGAATCGCTGGCACCCGATGATGAAGCGCCGGGAAACGAGGACCTGGCGCAGTGGTGATGATCGTAAAGCTCAGTAGCTCCAGATCCTTGTTATAGTCGTAGAGACCGGCGAGCATCACCGGCCCGCCGCCTGCGAGTGTGACGCGGTGTTTCGTCTTACTGCCCTTCGGTCCTGTTGATTCATAGAAGCCGCTCGTAGGGATGACGCAGCGTTGCTGCTCAAGGGTATGCCGGTAGGACTTGGTTTCACGAACGCCCTCGAGCTTGGCGTTAAATGTATCGAAGGCCTTTTCTGCGAGCGGTTTTCGTCACCAGAACGGCACTAATCCCCATTGCGCCTCGACTGCCTCTCGGACGCCGTTACGATCGCGGATGATCGGTGTACCGTTCCATGGCCCGGCTGCTTTTGTCTTCTTTCGCATCGGAAATCTGTCTTGGCCGCTGAATTCCGGCAGTGGTTCGTTTGTGGTCAGGCGCGCTAGATCGGCAATCTCTTTCCAGGTCAGCGACGATGTATCAAATGAACCACACATGCTGAATGCTCTCCGGTCGGTCGGTTAAGGCCTCTTTGCAGCTCTTGACCCCTAGGCGTTGTTACTTCCGGTCTATCTTCCACACGAGCCCTGTCCTACGGCCATCACAAAGACGGTTTCCGCAAGCGGAGCCTCCGACTTTCTGGTGGCCTTGGGGGCTGCGCGTGTTTGTCCCTTCGTATCAACAACGCAAGGAGACAGAGACATGGCATACGATATCAACCGCTTCGAACAGATCGGCCGCATTGCGCGGATCAACGAATTCGATACAGCAACCAAGGTAGTGATCGCGAGCGATCGGCGGGCGCCAAACGGCAACGGCGGCAAAAAACACACCAGCTTTAACAGCGTTACGATCTTCAACAAAAGTACCCGAGACTATATCCATGAGCACGTTGAGGTCGGCGACCAGGTTGGATGTAACGGCTACATCGAGACCGGCTCATACGAAAAGGAAGGCGTGACCGTCTACGGTGTGGATCTGATCGCCATCCAGTTCGGCCTTCTCTCCAAGAAGCGCGAAAGCGAGGACTGAAGCCAAGGGGGCGCTCCGGCGCCCCTTTCTTCAATCGGGGCTTGCGCAGAAACGAGGAATGACGGATTCTTTCCCTGCAGTGTTGAAAAAGAACGCTGTGGGGCTTCGAAACCCTTCACAACACTCGGCTCTATGGCCGGGTGGCGCTTGCTTGTCCAGGGCTCCGGCCTAAAGGCAGCGCGCCTGTAGTGTTGTGCAGGTTTCGAACACCCGGCCACCAGCCCGGTCGCCCCATCTTAAACAATGATCTTCAGACGGTCGCAGTATGACTGCTTGCGTCCTGGACTCCAGAGGTTAAGGGGAAGCGTGTGAACGGGAAGAACGTAAAACCGACGACACCCAAGCCGGAGACTTGCACAGAGCAAAGTGAGCCCATCCAGCTAATTGAAGCACCGTTTTCAATCTGGTTGATCGCCAGCCCGGAACAAGCCGCAGCGGTCAATCTGCGGGAGTACGGGTACGACGCAACGGTGGACATGATCGGAAGTTGTCTCGATGAAGCGGCCCGCGCTGGCAGCGAAGAGCGCCAAGCCTTTTGGCGCGCGACCGAGGCCTGGCTTCACAAGCTGGCTGGACAGGCGGTTCATTGACGAATGACTGATCAAATTCCGGGATTATCACGCTTTATTAAGGGGAGCGGAAAACGCTTAGGACCGCTCGATCAGGCCTTGGCCGAGCGAATGAAGGCCATCCGAAACCTGCGCGGGATCACTCAGCAAGACGCAGGTGATCTGATCGGCATAACGCATCAACAGATGCAGAAATACGAATCAGGCGTCAACCGGATCTTAGCACCGCGTCTGAAGCAGCTGGCCGATGGATATCAGATCGACGTCAACATGTTCTTTGAGTCAGCTAAAGACCAACCTCAAAGGGTAGACCGCGCCTTGGACTTTGCCCCGCTAACGGTGCAGTTGGCGGAGGCTTTCGAGCAGATCGAGGACGATTTGGTTCGCAAAGCTGTCTTTCAGCTGATCCGAGCAGCCGCGCGAAGCGGTAAGCGGGAGACGGATCATGCCTAGACCGGCCAGGAGACCGAGCAACTGGACGATTACGACGCCGGAAGCAATCGTTTGGTCTGCCTGCGAGTTTTATGAGGATCCGGAAGCGGCCTTGCGGCGACGGATCGAGCGGGCACGGAAGGAATTCGACAAGGATTCACTCGGGATCTTCGAAGCCGCCCTGCAGGTGCTCAAGACTAAAGGACGGCCAACGACGCTTCGCTTCGCGGCCTCCAAAAATATGCCCAGTCGGAACCATGGATAGGTAGGAGACCACCCATGCAATTGAGCCCTATGATTATTCGCCATGAAGGCCTTGTGAAGGCAATGAAGTTTCGCGAGAAGACACCCGAGGATCTGAGCAAAGAGACTGGCTTGGATCGACAGGAGATCGGCTCAATGACAGAAGCGGATATAGCTATATCGCCGCTCGCTCTTGGCCGAATCATTATCGCTCTTGGTGTCAGTCCCTCGGAGTTGACGGATGATCCGAGAATGCAGCTTCGCTAATCAAATTGAGCCAAATCTAGATCAGGCACCAGGGACGGTTTCTCCCTAACCTAAATAAACAGACTCCCGCATCAATGGCTTTCACTCTTATACTGTCTTGATAGATATATGTTGGGGCGTAGGAGGTATTCTTGGCACGGCGGCCGGGTTACAAGCTGGAAAAGTGGGAAGTCGCCATCGTCAAGGCAATGCTGGCGCATAAATATTTTCAGCAGGACGTTCTGGCCTATTTTTCGCGACCGACGCGCTCGATCAACCCAGCTCGCATAGTAGCGATTCGCGATGGAACGAAGCATAAGGGTGTCAAAGCCGCATCGGACGCAGAGCTGGACAATTTCCTTAATGCCTGGCCAAACATAGACTCGAACACGGGCCTTCATCTTCAGGGAGATGAGCTTCTTGTAAAAGCCCGAGAAGCTATGATTGCTGCTGTTCACACCTTCAATAGCGCGGGCCTATACTTCAGGGCCGAATTGTTCATCGTTACAAGCGTCATCGCTTGGACTTATCTCTTGCATGCTTATTACAAGCGCGAAGGCATTGACTACCGTCATAACAAAAATGGAGTGGTCGATCAAACTCCGTCAGGTGCCGATAGGTATTGGGAACTGGGTAAGTGCCTGGCGCATGGAGGCTGTCCCTTGGAGCAGGGTGTAATCAATAATCTGAATTTCCTGACTGAGATCCGTCATGAAATCGAACATCGTTCAACAAACAGAATCGATGATGCCCTAAGTGCTAAGCTTCAGGCCTGCTGTATCAATTTCAATGATGCAATCAAGACTCTCTTCGGCAAGGAATTTGCGTTAGAGAAGCGATTGCCGATAGCGCTGCAGTTTGTGACGTTTGATGGTGTGCAGAGGGCTAGTCTTATCGGGGCCGAGCTTCCGCGGCATATTGCTACCGCGATGGATAACTTCCACAATGGTTTGTCCGAGGACGAGCAGAAGGACCCAAAGTTCCGATATCGAGTGGCTTTCGTACCGAAGGTATCAGGGAAGGCGTCCAAAGCCGATTTGGCTATTGAGTTCATCAAACCGGGATCGCCAAAGGCGGAGGCGGTAGATCGAGTATTAATCAAGGATGGTGAGCGGCCGAAGTTCCGGCCAACTGAGATCGTGACGAAGGTCAGAGAGGTTGGCTTTCCAGCATTCAATATGCACGACCACACTCAGCTCGCAAGACAGCTCGATGCGCGAAACACAGGTAAAGGTTATGGTGTTACTGTCGCGAAGACTTGGTATTGGTACGAACATTGGTTCGAAAAAATAATGGAGAAACTAGCCGAAGGATGGTCGCGCCCTTAAGTCCACCTTGGGGTCGAATGCCGGAGGGGCAGAATCCTACGCTAACGAAAGCGGCCATTCGGTCGAAGCGCAGCGAATTCACCCTTTGAGCCCAACCTGCTGCTTTTTCGTGTTGCTGCTAATGTCGGCTCGTAAGAGAGTAACCAAAGAATTCAGACGACCCTGGCGTAGGGACGAAATAGGAAGCCCGTCGCAGCTATAATTTTTCATGCAATGGCGAGGTGTGCCGCGCAAACCGTGGGCAATTTGATTAGGAGACTCTGTTGATTGACAACGATTACTTGGCAACGCTTCCCAAGAACAAACTTCTTGCCGCAAACAAAATTTGCACTGATTTTCTCGAGGGTGACCTCAAAGATGACCCGGTTGATGTAGCTTTCACCCTGAAGGTTCTGCTTGAAGACATTGTAAACCTAGACAAGGAGAACTCCACGGAAGTCTCAGCCAACTTTCTATTCATTCGAATAGATAGGTTCAAACTCCGGCGTACCGCTGCGCACGGTGAGATCATTCAATATCATCGATATGTCAAGGCGCTGATCACAAGGGAAACTATTGAAAATCCTGCAGTTATTAATACTTTTCTCATCAACCTATCTGCAGAAGAAAAATCAAAGATAGACGATCTGCTCTCTGAGATACGAAACATCATTAGAGAAAGCACGGCGATAACCGATGAATTCAAGAGGCGACTCTTGAAAACGGTCAACTCGCTTCAGGCGGAGTTAGACAAGGAATATAGCGACTATCGAGTTTTCCTCGACGGAATGGTGGAGGTTAGTGAAGCCGTCGGAGAAGCCGGTGAAAACGTCAAGCCAGTATTTGACCGCATTAAAGAACTCTTCGGTATCGCAGACAAGGTCCGAAAAACGAAAGAAGCGCTTGAAGCACCTAGCAAACCGGAAGCTCTACCGCCTCCAGCTAAACTGCTACCTCCACCAGATAAGATTGACGGCGATGACATCGAATAAGTGTGCGGTCACATCCCTATTAATCTCAGAAAATGGCCATTCAAACGGATGAAACGAACTTCAGCTCCGTCCCGCATTGCTCCAGTTCATGCTTCGTGCAGCGAATGGCCGCTTTCGTTAGCGTAGGAATCTGCCCCCTCCGGCATTCGGCCCCACCTTGGCTAATCGTCGTTCGGAGCGATATAGCCCCGGCCGCAATCACCGCAAACCAGGTGGAGCCGTGGCCTACCCCAGACGTTGCAGATTCGGCCTTCATTGCATTCGTGGCTGTATTTGAGCTTTCGCCGCGGAGCTGGTGCGTCTTCGTCGCCGGAACCGCCGTCTGAGGTCGTATCTTCTTCGTCCTCGAGGAGCGCAGGCGCAGCGATTGAAAAACGATCCGCCCAGGGAATATCGAAGGCCTCGCCTAGCAGTTCCTTTGCAACTTCGAGAAAGAGCTCGCCTTCAATCGGATAGTCCGCCATTCGGTCGCCGGTGCGCTTGCCGCCAGGTCTCCCAGTGCTAGACGGCATCAATCCGATTGCCTCCATCTTGTTCGCCCACTCGTCATTGTGATAGCGCCCGCGGCCAGGATTGCCGAAGTGGTTCTGCCAGAGATGACACATCTCATGGGCCAGGGTCTGCAGGACCTCGATAACGCGCTCCTTGCCAAAGAACTCTGGATTCATGGCTATCTCATCGGTCGCTGTGCCGTCAGCGGACACAAAGCGCCGATGTGAGAAATAGCCCATGACCTTCTTCTGACGCTGTAGCGTGATCAGACAAGGCGGCAGTTCGTCAGCAAATAGCTGCGCATTGAAGGTGTCGAAGGCCCGCTGCAAGCGACCGTACTGGGTTGGCGTTGGCGGCGTGGTCTCAAGGGCAGCGAGCATGAGGTTGTCTTTCTTGTTTGTATCGTACGATACAATACCACAATCAAAGAAAAACGGAAGCCCCGCCGTATGACTCCCGTCTCTGTCTAAGCCATTTGTGGATTATCTCTATAATCCTGAATCATCAGCGAGTGCATGCTGTTGATGTGCTCGACTGCACCACGGCCGTTACGGACGTGATACAGAACGATTTCGTTGGCTTTGGTAAAGCGGTGACCGATCCGGATCGTGTGCGAATTGAAGGCCCAGCTTACAAAGCCGGTGAAGAATACCGCGTCCTCGATGTCGCGCCACTTCACGCCGGTCGTACCTTTGCTCCAGGGCAGAATGCCCTGAAAGAACCAAACGCCGTCCGCATTCGTGAACAGCCGCACGCTCCGAAGCATCAAGATTTGATAAATGAGAAGCGGTGTTGCGGTCCCGAAGAAAATCGCCGCCACGATCATGTAGGTGTATCCGAAGGCGACGCCGATACCGGCTAAGACGAGAAAAACAATGACTGGCCTGATATAAGCGACCCAGGACAACCGATATTCCTGATCGATTTTCCGATCGTTGGCGTGATGTTCAACAGCTTCCATAACTCAAATCCATGTTTAAGAAGAGATCGTTAGCTCGACTATTGCCGAACTTCTTTCCAGTCGTCGTAGTTGACCCATTCAAGAGCCCGTTTTTCGTTCACGATTAGGGGCGCGTGTAGGCCGCCCTCACAGATCAGCGTTGGCTGTCCGTCAATCTGCAGGATTGCGCCCTTGGTGTAGAGCGTGCCGTCGTACATGCAGAATTGGTCGGTTGCCGGTGCTGTGGCATCGCCTGCAGCCTGAACTGCAGTTGGCAGGAGGAAGGCCATTGCGATGATGGGAAGATGTTTGAGCATAGTTTTCCTATCCGTGAGAGTGAATCAGCGGCGGCCTTCGTCTTGACCGCCACGTACTACCGTTGATCGCCAGACGTATTTCGTACTGCGATGGTCTTTCCCGAGAGACGGGACGTCAGTCCACAAGATTTCGTCTCGGATTAAGGGCGTGATCACATAACCCTGTTCGTTGTTGGCATCCTTGCGACAGGACCGGCTCCCTTCGTCGCCTCTACGCATTTGGCTCGCTGGATCCTCGCAGCGGAACTTCTGATTGAAGCCCCAGTTAAAAGCGATATCTTCCTGATCTGCCGTGCAGGACCCGAAGGCCGGCAGCGGCGGCTTGGGCTTCGGCTTATGGGTGATCCGCTTGATGAAAGCAGCATGAGCGGCTTCGCAACCGCCTGGAAAGCCACCCGGCAGGCAGAGCCAGATCGCGCATTCGTTCTGCGAGGCGGCATGCCCCGGTGTGTAAGCGGCGCTCAGAAATGTTGCCGCGGTTGCTATAGAAATGAGCTTTTTCATGATGCCTCCTTTGGCGTTCTACCCGAGTGTGGTGCCAAACTCGCAACCGGCGAGCTTGCCGTTGATCTGTTCTTTGGCAGCGTCTCCGCCTTCGGTGCGGATCTGCGCGAGCGTGCTCCAGCAATCAGCGTCCTGCTTTTCCTCCAGGCGCATCTCTTCGGCCTGGATCGGCCGGAAAAACATGCGGTCTGTGGCGATCAGCAGGCCGAGTCCTGCCAGGATCAGGAAAAGCGTCTGTTGGCGCGTCATGGCTCGTCTCCGGACGTTGAGGGATCGCCACGTTCGTTGTCGCTGTCCTCGACTCTGGCCATCTCGGCCAGCAGATCGCTGATTTTGGTGCGTACGCCGGTATCTGTGATGCCGTAGTAGCTGGAGAGCAGTTTCTTGGTCTCAAAGACCGGTATGAGATCGCCCTCAGCTTTCTCATAGGGGCTTGCGTCGAAGCCTTCAAAAAACCAGGAGATCGGCACGTTTAGAACGACGCTCAAATCATGGAGCTTGCTCGCGGCGATCTTGTTTTCGCCACTCTCGTACTTCTGGATCTGCTGATACTTCAGGCCGATGGCGTTGCTGGTTGCGGTCTGTGTCAGATTGAGTTCGTTGCGGCGCTCGCGGATGCGCTGGCCGACATACACGTCAATCGGATGCCGCTTATCAGTGCTGTCCTTCGTGTCCTTCATATGTGCCCTACCCTCTCACGACCGGTAGGGATCAATGATGACGTCCCGGTTCACCATGATATTGAATCGGTATCCAGGACGGATTTCCAAGGTTGGCTGAATGTTGAGATTGCGGCGGATGACCTGTCCGCTCACGTTGCCCAGCTCCGCACCGACCGCGTTCGCGACGGTCTCTTGATTGCTGGTCTCGCCATCATCGTCGTTATCCTGCGAGAGACTGAACCCAGCTGAAACGAGGCTTAGAAGAATGGCGCTCCCGAAGATCCGGAAGTAGTGATTATTGACCTGATCGTTAAAGCCCGCGTAGCCCGCCTGATCGGCGCCGGGCATGTTGCTGAGGTTCAGGGTGCTCCCATCCGGGAAGTTGATCCGTGACCAGGTTACGAGAACCCGCTCCTGCCCCATGGCCACGCGGCTATCGTAGACGCCGACCAACTTCGAGCCCTGCGGGATCAGCAGATGGTTACCACTGCTTGAATCCCAAACATCCTGTGAAACCTGCGCGAGGATCTGCCCGGGCAGATCGCTGTTGATGCCCCCGACCATCACGCCCGGAATGATGGTTCCGGCCTTGATTTCGAAGGGCGAGAGCGGCGCTTCGCGACGCGCCTGCAGATAATCGACCGGACGGTCTTGCGCCAGGAAGTCCTCTTTGCGCTGTTGCAGGTTGGGATCGGCTTGTTGGTCATAGCCGGAACCACCATCCGGAACCCCGCCGCCCGGGAAGCTGACATTATTCTGAATGCCGGTCGATATGCCACCTTGCCCGCTTTGCAGGGCGGCGCTCGCCAGATCGACACGCGTCGGCGCCAATAACGCCGCTTCCATGCGTTGCTGGCGCAACTGGGCGATCCGCCGGGCTTCTGCCTTGCGGGCCTCTTCGTCGGGATCCGGCTGGGGCGGAGCTGTGGCTATAACTTGCTGAGCGGGTGGCGTTTCAGCCTTTTGCACCGGACCTGCCGCGGTCACGAGCGGCGGCTGGAAGACGATTTCCTGAAAACCGGAATTACCCTCGCCCTCGCCTTCGATCAAACCGGCGGTTGGCGCGCCGTTCATCAGGGTTCCGACGTTGGCGATCTGCGTTGATATCTCCGTGCGAGTATCAGACTCCGCGCGCTCTTCATAGAGCACATAAACCGAGTAACCCAGGCCGCTGCAAAGCGCCGCGCCGGTTCCGATGGCAAGCGCCAGGGGAAGTTTATTCAGACGCCGGACAGCTCCGGCCCCTGATTGCGGATCCGCCGATAAAAGATCGGGCGACGCGCTTGGGTCCATGTGATCGGTCATTGAACATCCTCTCCATTGCGCAGCGAAAACCCGCTCGCGGGCATAAAATTGCCGTCACTGTTGCGATAAAGGCGGCTCACCTCGTAGCCCTGCCCCGCCTGTACCCGCACGACATAGGATTGGTCGTAGCGGTCAACGAGGTACGCGATTTCAACTGCGTCGCCCGTGGCCTGGGCGGGATCCACGCCGACGCCGTAGCCGGCGTCGCGGAGTTTCCCTTCGAGCACCGGCCCCAGGACGCCGGAAGCCGGTTTCTGAAGCGTGAAAGTGGTTTTGCCCGGCGCGAAATGCTGTTCGAGCATCCCGGCGAGATCCATGGCGATGATATCGGCCTCGCCCGGCTGCAGGCTGACCGTTTCTGCCGTTGAGATCAGCAGCGGCCCGCCGCTCTTGTTGGCCGTTTGACAGCCAGCCAGTGTTAAGGCCGCGACGGTGGCCAGGATTACGCTTCGCATAGCCAGGTCCTCCTTAATTCCGCTCGATTGTGATCTTGGTCTGCGAAGATCCGACACCGGCGATCAGCACGGCCTTCGTGAAGATCTGATCGACGATGTAGCGATCGCCATGCACCCGGTAGTTCACCAGCTGCTCGTCGTCGTCATCGTCCAGGACCAGCAAGGCCGGTGCTTCGGTCTGGCGCATGGAGTTCGGCATTTCGATGACGGTCTTAAGCCCGTTGTTGTAGACTCGCACCGGCTTCCAGGGGGCGTCGCCGTCCAGGTCGTACCCGAAGTCCAGATCGTCAATCTTCTCTCCGGTGCCATCCAGGATCCGCCGCTTCTGCGCGGCCTGTTCCTGCCCGTGGTAAGCCTGCCATTCGGCGCTGATGTCTTCCGGGTAGGCGAAGGCGACACGCGGCATCCAATTCTTCTTTCGCGCGAGCAATTTCAGGTGATAGGTCCGCCTGTCGGTTAGGATCACCATGTTGCCTTCAATGCCGACCTGTGTCGGCTTGATCAGGACATGGGTGGTTTCGTTGCCGTCCGGACCGCTGCGCCCAGGCGAAGCCTGCCAACGAACTGTGTCGGAAACCTGCAAATCCTTGACCCGCTCGCCGGGCTGCAGCTCCAGATCGCAGACCTTGAGCGGCGCGCAAACGATTGTGGGGAGCGTCGCACCATAGAGATAGAGGATCTGGCCATTCTTCCCCATGGTCGGCTTGTCTTCCGCCGAGATCCAGCCATAGGCCAGCTTTGCCGCCGCCCATTCCTTGGCGTTCAACGCGGGATCCTTGCCACCCTGCAGGAGTGGCACCGGCGCGGTTTCCAGGGCCGGAACCTGTTCCGCCCAGCCGACATTCGAGAAGGCGAGTAGTGCGACTGCAGCTGTAGCCAAGCGCTTCATGATTTCATTCCTCCATTAAAACTGCTGTGACCAGCTGAGGTCCCGGATGTAGACACCGCCCGGGTTCATGATGATGGTCTTTTCGTCTGGTGCGTCGATGAAGGCCACCGTGGCGATGGCCTTCATGCGCAGGGTCTTCATGGCTTTGCCTTTGCGGTCCCGCACGACCTCAAGCCATTCGATCTGATAGCTGTCTGCCGAGAGCGGCAAAGGTGTCTGAATCTCGACCGTGACCGTTTCGCGCTTGGCGCGTTCAAAGGGATTGCCGCCACTCCCGAAATATTCGTCCAAGGCGGTCTTTGCGGGCGAAGCCCCGGCGACATGGGCATAGCCGCTATCGAGCGCCCTGCGCTGAGCGGCGGCATCCACCATGACGCTGCGCAGATTGACGATGGTATCGGCCAGGGCCGCTTTAACGATCCGCTGGTCTCGAAGGTTCGAGGCCGCGGCCGGACCGACCGAGACCGCGCGGCCATGGCTATCGACCTGGATCACATAGGGGATCAGGCGGCTTTGCGTGGTGCTGTAGATCAGGCCGCCGACCGCCGCCGTGGCGATCGCCAGGGACAACACGGCCACGATCTGCGAGGTGCGGGCGCGTGAGATATAGCCGCCATAACGCTCATTCCACTCACGCCGAGCGGACATGTAGGGATTTTCTTGGATACGTTCACTCATGATCTAGCCTGCCTTCGTGCCTGAATCTGTGCCGGGATCGTTCGCAGCTGCACCGGCGCGGATCGTTCCGCCACCTGCTGGTGAGCTTGAGGAGTTGCCACTGGATGAACCGCCGCCTGACGGCGACGCGTCGGCCTGCATGGAAAGGCGCTTTTCTTCCATGTTGGAGGCCATGCGCCCGCCCAGAGTGCCGCCGCGCCGTTCGTTCGCGGCATGAAAGCCGCGCACCTTGCGGCGGGCTTCCTCGACGCCGGCTTGGCCGAGGTTGGAAGCGGCCTGTTTGGCGACAGCCGAAAGGCTTGGTTTTGCGCCAGCACCGCCGCCCGACAGCTGCGTCTGCGAAAGCTTGACGGCCTCACTGACAGCAGAGGCGGCACCCGCACCGCCTTTGACTGTGCCTGCCATCTTGCTGGCCGCGGCGCCCATGACGGTTGCGGCACTCATCATGCCCGCAGCCGCGCCCATCATGGCTGCGCCAGAGGAATAGCTCGTCCCGGTGATGATCGATTGCACGATGCCCGGCACCATCCAGACCACGACGAGCAGAAAGATCGACGAGCCAAGCAGAACCGTAACTTCGTGGTAGCTCTTACCGGAGAAGTCTCCGAGCCACCCGAGAATGAAGGCTTCGCCCAGGCCAACGATTAGCTGCAGAATGAAAAGCTTTACGCCAACCGAAACGGCGTATTTGAGGAACTGAACAACAAAGTCCTTGGTCCACTGCGAACCGCCGAAGCCGAGCAGGATAATTCCCGCGTTGAGAACGATGTACATTTCGACCAGGGCCACCATCAAGAATGCGGCGATCAGGGCGAAAACCGCACCAATCGAGAGCGCTGCGAGATGCAATCCCACAGAGCGAATGGGATCAAAGAGCGACAGCTCGGAATAGATCTTACTGGCAAGGGTTAAACCGACATCGAAGATGGTCGAAGGACTGAGACCTGTGGTTCCTCCCGCAGCTGCGTTTGCACCATCCGCCGCCTGCCGGAAGCTGGAGACAATATCTGCGGTCCAAGCGCTCCCGTTTAGCAGAATGGCCAGGAATAAACCGATGAACAGCACCCGCTTTATAATCTCAGCTGTCCACTCCTGGAGGTCTGCATTCCGGAACGCCAGGGTGATCGCCGTCCAAGCGAAATCTATACCCGCGAGGATCCAAAAGAGCGCGAGCGCATGGCCTAGAAGGGTCGCGCTCCAGGTGGCCGACTTATCGCGAAACTCGTTGACGATGCCATTGAGAACGTTGTCAGAAGCTATTTGCGCTTCCGCTGTTTCAACAAAGAGGCAAACCAGGACGAGAGCTAGAAGGATCGGTGTCGCTTTGCGCACGATAATCTCCGGAGGCTTAGTTGTTCGCTCAGTAGCGTTCTTCATTACCAACGATTGTCCCGCCTACTCCGCTGGGTGGCGCAGGCAGTGCCTCCGCGACCGGCGGGCAGGCGTTCTGCTCGACGGTGACGTAGGTCACGACATTGGTGACGACGTTGGTGATCAGGACGGCACCGGCCATCCAGAGAATGATAGGTTTGCTCCAAATCATGGCGTTGCTCCTTAATAACGTTCTTCATTGCCGACGATGGTCGGGCCGGATTGCAGGTATTGCTGGAATTGGCGACGCTCAGAGGCCTCTTGCGCTTCGACATTGGCGCGCAGCTGAGCATCGGCGGCTACCTGCGCTTTCAGCTCCGAGAGCTGCGTAGCGATAACACCGAGCATCTGATTGCCTGCCTGGACCGCTTGGGTTTGGCCTTGAGCGCCCGTCGATGCCCCAAGCGCGGACTGGATCCGCCCGGCAGTGGCCGGGATTGTGGAAGCCGCTTGAGCCTGAATGTTCGCAGAATCGGTAGAGGCTCCCACGAGACCGTCAAGTTGCCGGTTTATGAACACGGTTAGCTGGCGCACGTCCGCGAAGTTTTGATAGTCCGTGGGATAGTTCCGCTGAAAATCTGCCGTCACGACAGAGGGGTCGAAGGCGATTGAGTTTACGCTGTTCAGGCTGTTCCGCATTGAGTTCAGTTGCCCCATGAGGTCAGAGCTCAGCGAGAACGGCGTACCCGTGATGGCGCGGCGCTGGTGATCGATCTGCGTGACCATGTGCTGGATCTGCGTCACCTGGTGCAAAACGTTCTGCGTGTGTTGCACCAGGGCGGAGGTGTCAATTACAGGAATTCCGGTCCCAATGGCCGGAGCGGCCTGCAGGAAGACAGCAACCGCGAGCGCTGCGGCGGTTTTACAGATAGCTTTCATAATTCACTCCCTTTTGCTTGAGCCAGGCGCGTGGCCAGTCATCGCCGTGGTCCGCCATGATCTGGCGCACGTCCTTGATGCTATCCCGGTCGGAAACCCCCACAAAGGCGAGCGTCATCGGTCCCAGCTGGAGCTGGAACTGACGGCGGCCTTCGGGGGAGAAGAAGTAGTAATCCCGCTTTTTGGTGGCGTTCGCGATAATCTCGATCTGCCGTTCGTTCAGGCCGAAAGAGCGATAGAAATCGTGCGGCCCTGGAATGTCGCCCGTGCCTTTGTTCATGGCCTCTTCGTTGGGCAGCATGATCTTGGTCGGACAGGACTCAATCAGGACATCTAGGAGCCCGCTGCGGGTGGCGTCACTCAGGGATTGCGTTGAAAGCACCACGGCGCAGTTCTTCTTACGCAGGGTCTTCAGCCACTCCAGGATCTGCTCACGGAAGATCGGATGGTTGAGCATCAACCAGGCCTCATCCATCAACAGCAGGGTTGGCTGGCCCTGGAGCCGTTGTTCGATACGGTGAAAGAGGTACAGCAGCACCGGCAGGGCGATCTTTTCGCCCCGGCGCATGATTTCCTCAATCTCAAAGACCTGGAAATGACCCTCCTGCAGATCGTCCTTGGCGGAGTCCAGGAGCTTCCCGGCGGGCCCGCCCAGGGTGTAATACTCCAGGGCTTCGCGGAGGTCCGAATCTTGAAGGTTGCTCACGAAGTCGGTCAGGGTTCGGCCTTCACGGTCGGCCCGTAGCAGGCCCATGGCGTTGTGAATGGCGGTGTTGTGCGCCGGTGTGACCTTAATCCCTTGGAGTTCCAGGAGCTGGCGGATCCACTCTTCGGCCCAGGCCTGTTCGCTGTCGCTCTCGACAGCGGCAAGCGGGCAAAAGCTGATCGGGTTGTCGTCGTTGCCCAGCTCGTAATGCGTTCCGCCGCAAGCCTTGGTGATGGTCATCAAGGAGTTGCCGTTGTCGAAGGCGAAGATCGTCGCCTTTGGATAACGCAGGAACTGAACGGCGGCGGTTGCCAGGAGTGTGGACTTGCCCGAACCGGTTGGTCCCATGATCAGGGTGTGGCCGAGGTCGCCGACATGAAGATTGATCCGGAACGCCGTGGTGCCTTCCGCCGAGGCGTAGAGGAGAGCCGGAGACTTCGGAGGATAGAAAGGACAGGGGCAATGCTCCCGCCCCGCCCAGATCGACGTCAGCGGCAGGAGATCAACCAGGTTAAGGCTGTGCAGCACAGGGCGACGGACGTTCTGGACGCCATGCCCAGGCAGACTGCCAAGCCATGCTTCGACCGTGTTCACCGTCTCGATCCGGCAACTGAAGCTCAGCTGCTCGATCTCGCGCTTGATCCAACGGGCGGCTTCCTGGAGCGCCTGCGGATCCTCATCACTCAGAACAACGACAGAGGTGTAATAGCCGTAGGTGACGAGCTGGCTGGAGGCTTCCGCCATGGCCGTCTCAGTCTCTTGAACCATGAACTGGGCGTCTTGATCGATAATGCTGGAATGCGTGTTGAAGATCTGATCGGCAAAGCCCCGGACCTTCTGCTGCCACTTGCGATGAAACTTCTTGATATCGCGTTTGGCCTCGCCCGGATCCATGTAGATGAAGCGCGAGGACCAACGGTATGAGAGTGGCACCTGATCGAGCACGGCCAGGATCCCCGGATAGGACTCCTGCGGAAAGCCATCAATCGCCACGACCGCCAGATAGCGCTGGCCAACTCTTGGCGTCACCCCACCCCACATCTCACGCCCGCCAATTACGGCGTCTAAGTACATCGGACAGGGCGGCAGGTTGATCGGGTGATTGTCCCCCGTCACTGCGAAGTGGAGGTACTGCAACAGCCGGTCGTTGACGTGCTGGCGTCCCGTCTCGTCTTCATAGGGTTCGCCGCGCAGACGCTTGAGAGAGACGACCGAACTTAGGGCATCTTCCAGATTGGCAACGGTGGCCTTGAATTCAGCCAGGATCTTATCGCCTAGGGAGGAGCGCTTTGCGCCCCTGCCCTCATCGAACATCATGTCTGCGATCTTGGTGTTGTGCCGCAGCGGCGGCAGATAAGTAACCGTCATCACGTAGAACGACTCATAGTGCTCGCCTGCCGTCTCAAACTGGCGGCGGCGTTCTTCGTCGATCATGCGGCTGATGGGATCCGGGAAGCTCGAACGCTCCGGAACCGGATAAACTCTGGTCGGCACCCGGATCGCGTCATGGTGGGTCATCCAACCGCTGCCCAGGCGCGACAGAGCCTCGTTGGCCCGGCTGCTAAGGGCATTGCGCTCTGAGACGGTCGCGCTCGCCAAGTCCTTGCCCCAATAGGCAAAGCCCGCTGTCAGCGAGCCGTCTTTGTTCAGCACTATGCCGTCGTCGATGACGGCGGCGTAGTTCAAGAGATCCGGAAGCCCGGCCGTGGTGCCGCGAAAGGCCTTCAGTGCGAGCATGATGTGACCTCCTTAGAGACGTTGGCGATCCTGACGCCAGGGACGGGAACGGGACTGGTAGTAGGCGGCTTGGCGGACATGCCGCATGTAGACTTTGGTCATCATGGGATCGGCCTTGGCCATGGCCCGGAAGAGGCCAAGGGCCACGAACCAGGCGCAACCTGCCGCGATGGCCATGACCAGCACGCCCTTGCTCGTTGTGTAGACCGCCGAGAACATGAAGACCGACACGATCAGGGCGGTGAACAACACCAGCTCGCGTTCCGCACCGAACAGCAAAGCTGGCCGGTGCAGACTGCGGGCAATTGGGAGGCGGCGGATCTCTGCCATTAGGTGATGACCGCCGAAGTGACGCCAAAGAGCAGGCCGAGGACGTTGCTTGCACTGACGATCAAACCGATCACCAGAACCAAGAGGATCAGGCGCCGGGCAAAATCGGGAAGATCGCCACCCCAGATCAGCACGCCGCCTGCGACCACGATTGCGATGATCGAAATCACGAAGGCCACGGGTCCGGTGATGGAATTCCTGATCGTCGTGAGTGGACTTTCCCAGGGGAGACCGGTCGATGTGGCGGCGTGAAGGTCGGCACCGGCCAAAACGATAAATGCCAGAGCGAGACAAAGCCCGAGGGCAGGATTAAGCGACCTCATAGGGGTACTCCTGTTCTTCCAATGACGTTGTGAGGTAGTCGCCGTCGAAGCCTTCGACGGCGATGATTTCTTTGACGTGCCGACCTTTGGCGGTCTTGACGATGACGACGACGTAATCAATCGCTTCGGCGATCATCTTTTGCGCGGGCGCATGGCTGCCTTCGGCAACAAGCGCTTCCAGGCGCGAGAGGCCCTTGAGGGCCGTATCAGCGTGAACCGTGGCGATGCCGCCAGGATGTCCGGTGTTCCAGGCTTTGAGCAGCGAGAGCGCTTCAGGGCCCCTCACCTCGCCGACCAAAATGCGATCAGGCCGCAAACGCATGGTGGCCCGCAGCAGCTGCGTGAGATCGATCATATCGGTGCTGCGCAGGATGACGGCGTTTTCCGCCGTGCACTGGATCTCGCCAACGTCCTCGATGATGACCAGGCGATGCTCCGGCGCGACTTTGACAATCTCGTCAATCAGACCGTTGGCGAGTGTTGTCTTACCGGTTGAGGTTCCGCCAACCACGAGGATGTTCTTGCGCAGCTTGATCGCCTCTGTGATCAGGGCGTTTTGCGCGCGGGTCATGATGCCGTCCGCAACGTAGTCAGCCAGGGTGAAGACCTTGGAAGCCTTCTTGCGGATCGTGAAGGCGGGTCCGGAGACGACTGGCGGCACCAGGCCTTCAAAGCGAGAGCCATCGATTGGCAGCTCGCCTTCCAGGGTCGGGTTCATGGCGTTGATGGTGCAATCGAGCGTGCTGGCGATTGTCGCCATAGCGGCCATGGCTGAGACCGGCGATAACTCGCCGATGACTTCCATACCGCCGCCGCCGAGACGGTCTACCCACAGGCGACCGTCCGGGTTGAGCATAATCTCAATGATGTCGGGATCATCTAGGGCCCGGAGTACGGTCGGACCCAGCTCGCGCCTTAGTTTCTGCGTGATTCTCTGTTGACGCTCGCGATGCTGCATCTGCCCGTACACTCGTTGAAGGAGGTTTTTGTTGAGACCTACTACTGCGATATATAATAGTACGCTAGGCGCGAGAGATTCTCGCTGTCAACGATCAAAAGCGTGTCAGAACGAATATTTTGCAGGTTTAACGTGTGAAGAAATTATTGTGTGTTATTTTGGCGGCAAGAGTAGGACATGCAGGGGAGTTTTGAGGGCGATGGCGATCTTATGTGCGTTATTGATCGAGATATTCGCCCGTTGATTCTCGACAGCGACAATATAAGTGTCTGTTAAACCTGTAGCTTCGGACATCTCTCGTATCTTTATCCGTTGAGCTTCTCTCATGTGCTTGCTGTTGATAGCAAAATAGGAGAGAGACTCGCTGATTTCAGTTTCAGTCATCAGCTCTTCACCTCCGTGGCTTTAGTAGTGCTCCGAGGTATCATGACTAATTGAAAGTGTCTCATGTTCGCACTACTTTTTGAAAACTATTATTAATCATCTAATAAAATCTAAAATTCGAATCGGGTTGAAAGCTTGGTCATCGCCTTTTGAGGGTATCGCATATCATTGTTCCCGCTAATCCAAAGAAGAGCGCTTGGGGTTACTTCTATGAATTGTGTGTGTTTTGCTATGCGAGTCGAGCGAATTTTATCGAAATCTCTCGTCGTCCTAAGTGTTGTGGAGAACATGCGCAAGTTTTGACAGAAAATGTAAAACGTCACGCTCGGACTCCTACGTGAAATCAATGCTATCGGCAACGGCCTTCGAATTCGGCGCACTTTAGATGGCCCGAGGGCTTTGACACGTTAACTCCGAACCGCAGCTTTCGGTGTTTGGGCGGTTGCCGGCGCCACCACCTGATCTTGGGCGTGGCCTATCAAACTTTCGGATCCGGAGTTAACGTGTCAAAGCCTCTCCCGCCACTAAGGTCGCATAGCTAATACCAATAATATACATAGCTATGGCCTATTTGCCGTTTAGCCGTTAGGTGCCGAGAGTTCGAGATGAGGCTCAAGCGAGAGGTCAAGCCTCAATGTCAAATGAAGCTTTCCAGTTGATTTGCGTGCCTGTCTCACTTTTCACGTCGGAGTGGGATCAAACTCAGCCGGAACTCTTTTGGAAATTCGTTTGCCTACTCCAATAAACGCAATACCTCTTTTGCATCTTTACCAACCGACGAGGGGTTGATCATTTTTTTTGAACGCAAAGAAAAACGCGGATCGGACTCTCAGTCATTTGAGTAGAGCACGGCATATGATCTTGGTCAAAATGATCAAGAATGGTCGTGCTCTAAAAACAGGGAGACTACAAAAGATGAAAAGACTCGTTTTGGCATTTTCGGCACTCGCGATGGTCGCCGGTGGTGCTGTCGCGGAACCAGTGAGTGGCGGGCGCGCGAACGTCGTTATTCAGCCCGAACCCCCGAGTTTGATGCTGGGACTGGTTCAAAACGGACCGACGCAGATGGTCGCGGGAAATATCTACGAGAGCCTGCTGCGCTATGACCACGACCTGAACCCCATGCCCTCGCTGGCAAAATCCTGGAGCGTCTCGGAAGACGGCAAGACCTATACCTTTACACTGCAGGACGGCGTGAAATGGCATGACGGCACGGCCTTCAGCGCCGCCGACGTGGTGTTCACCGCCGATGTCTTTCTGCGCGAGACCCACGCCCGGCTGCGCGCCTCGCTGAAACATGTGGAAAGCATCACGGCACCGGACGACTCAACAGTCGTTTTCCAGCTGAAGAACCCCTTCGGCCCCTTTATTGGTATCTTCGAAGCCGGCACCATGCCGATCGTCCCCAAGCACATCTACGAAGGCACCGACTACAAGAAAAACCCGGCCAACAACACCCCGATCGGCACCGGTCCCTTCAAGTTCGCAGACTGGGTGAAAGGCTCCCACATTCTGCTGACCAAGAACGAGGCCTATTGGGACGAAGGCAAACCCTATCTCGACGAAATCTACTGGCATGTCATTCCCGACGCCAACTCGCGCGCCGTCGCCTTTGAAACCGGCAAAGTCGATGTGTTGCCCGGCGGTTCGATCGAGAACTTCGACGTGGAACGGATTTCCAACCTGCCCAACACCTGCGTGACCGACAAGGGTTGGGAATACTTCGGACCGCATGCTTTTCTGTGGCTGAACAACCGGCAGGGCCCGACCGCCAACAAGCAGTTCCGGCAAGCGCTGATGTACGCAATAGACCGGAATTTCGCCAAGGAGGTTCTGTGGAACGGCCTGGGCAACCTGGCCAGCGGTCCGGTATCGTCCTCGACAAAATTCTATTCGAACGACGTGACCCAGTACGATTACAATCCGGACAAAGCTCGCGAGCTGGTCAAGGCCTCCGGTTACGACGGCACGCCGGTTCGTCTGCTGCCGATGCCTTACGGCGAGACCTGGCTGCGCTGGGGCGAAGCCGTGAAGCAGAACCTCCAGGAAGCGGGCATCAAAGTCGAGAGCGTCGCCACCGATGTCGCCGGCTGGAACCAGAAGCTCTCCGAATGGGATTACGACATCGCCTTTACTTACCTCTACCAGTATGGCGATCCGGCCCTGGGAGTCGCCCGGACCTATGTCTCGACCAACATTGCCAAGGGCTCGCCCTGGAACAATGTCGGCGGCTATGAGTCCACCGAGGTGGATAACCTCTTCGGCGAAGCTGCCCTGGCGGTGACGGCCGAGGAGCGTCAGGCGCTCTACAACAAGGTACAAAGCAAACTGGTTGACGATGTACCGGTTGCCTGGTTGCTCGAGCTTGGTTTTCCAACCATTCACAGATGTAACGTGAAAAGCCTCGTCAATACCGCCATTGGCGTCAATGACGGTTTTAAAGACGCCTACATCGAGAAGTAACCCCGTACTTCCTTAGGCGCGCCCAGCTCTTCCATAGAGAGATCTTCCACCCTGGGCGCGCCAACCTTTTCCCACAGACTGCCGATTTGTTTGAACTGCCTGCGATCGAGTTTCCCTCATGTCCATGATCCAGTTTATCGCCGCGCGTCTGACCAAGGCGGTGTTCGTGTTGATCGCCATTCTGATCCTGAACTTCTGCCTGATCCACGCCGCCCCCGGCGATCCCGCAGCCGTGATGGCGGGCGAAGCCGGTGCAACCGACGAGCTCTTCCTGCAGCAGCTCCGCGAACAGTTCGGATTGGATCAGCCCTTTCACGTTCAGCTCTGGATTTACCTTTCGGATGTGATCCAGCTGGATCTCGGATACTCCTACCGCCAGCAGATGCCGGTCGCCGACTTGATCCTGGAACGCCTGCCCGCGACACTGCTGCTGACCGGCGCCGCCTTCGTCATTTCGCTGCTGTTCGGCATCACGGCGGGGGTTCTCTCCGCGGCGAATGTCGGCCGCTGGAAAGATACGCTGATTTCGATCCTCGCTCTGATCTTCTATGCGACCCCGCTCTTCTGGGTCGCGATTATGGCGGTCCTGCTGTTCTCCGTCACCCTGGGCTGGCTGCCGGGCTTCGGCTATGAGACGGTCGGCAGCACCTACACGGGGCTGCGCCGCGCGCTGGATATCGGCGCCCACCTGATCCTGCCCGCCGTGACCCTGGGCCTCTTCTTCACCGCCGTTTACGCGCGCATGACCCGGGCCTCCATGCTGGAGGTCAGCGAGATGGACTTCGTCAAGACCGCGCGGGCCAAGGGCCTGCCTCGGCGCACGATCCAGCGGCGGCATATTCTCCGCAACGCACTGCTGCCCATCGTCACTCTGGCGGGCCTGCAGGCCGGGCAGCTGGTGGGCGGCGCGGTCCTTACGGAGACGGTATTCGCCTGGCCGGGAATCGGCCGTCTGATGTTCGAAGCCCTGGCGCAGCGCGACTACAACCTGCTGCTGGGCATCTTCTTCGTTTCCGCAAGCATGGTGATCCTCTTCAACCTGGTGACGGACATTCTCTACCGGGTCATCGATCCCCGCATCGCAAGCTAGGCACGCAGTTCGATATGAAAGACTTCTGGACAAAGTATTCCCGCAATATCGGTGGCGTGGCCGGCATCGTCATTCTGGCAATCGTGCTGGTGGTCGCCATCGGCGCCCCGCTGCTCTTTCCGGACTCGCCCTGGAAGATGGTCCAGCGCCCCTTCCTGCCGCCGATGGCGGTTGACGGGATGCTGTTGGGGACCGACACCCTCGGCCGGAACGTCGCTGCCGGGGTCGCCCACGGCGCCCGGGTGTCTCTGCTGATCGGGCTGATCTCGACAGTGGTCGCCCTGGCCATCGGCATTCCGATCGGCGCGACGGCCGGATACTTCGGCGGCATCGTCGACGACGCGCTGATGCGCTTCACCGAGTTCTTTCAGACCGTGCCCAACTTCGCGCTTGCCATCGTGCTGGTTGCGATCTTTCAGCCCAGCATCTATTCGATCGTCGGAGCCATTTCCATCGTGTCCTGGCCGCCGGTCGCGCGGCTGGTACGCGGCGAGGTTCTGTCGCTGCGCAAGCGCGAGTATGTGGAAGCCGCGATCTTGGCCGGGCAAAGCAACAGCAAGATCATCCTCACCCAGATCCTGCCCAACGCCATGTCGCCGATCATCGTGCTGGGTTCCCTGATGGTTGCTACCGCGATCCTGCTGGAATCCTCACTCTCCTTCCTGGGTCTGGGAGATCCAAACGTAATCTCCTGGGGCTATATGATCGGCGCGGGCCGCACCGTGATCCGTCAAGCATGGTGGATTTCCTTTTTCCCGGGTATCGCGATCCTGCTTACGGTTCTGGCGCTTAATCTGATCGGCGAAGGACTCAATGACGCCCTGAACCCGCGTCTGGCGAGGAAGAGCTGATGAGCGCCAAACCTGCAACCGCCGTCATCGGCATCAAGGATCTGACCATCGAGCTACCTGAAGGCGCGGACCGGAAGAACGCCATCGAAGATGTGAGCTTTCACATCGAGCCCGGCGAAATTCTCTGCATCGTCGGGGAATCCGGCTCCGGGAAATCGATGTGCGCGAACGCCATCATGGGCTTGCTGGCGCCGGAGCTGAAACCGGTCAAGGGGTCGATCGAGTTTGACGGTCAGGATTTACTTACGCTGCAGGAATCCGGTCTTCTGAGCATCCGGGGCGCGAAGATCGCCATGATTTTCCAGGAGCCCATGACCGCCCTAAACCCCTTGATGCGGGTGGGCGAGCAAATCGCCGAGGTCTTCGAAGCCCATGGCCAGCTCGATCCCCGCACCCGCAAAGAACGCGCCGTGGCGTTGCTGCGCGAGGTCGGCATTCCCTCGCCGGAAACCACAAGAGACGCCTATCCTTTCCAGCTTTCAGGTGGCCAACGGCAGCGGGTAATGATCGCCATGGCTCTGGCGCTGGAGCCGAAACTGCTGATCGCGGACGAGCCGACGACGGCGCTCGATGTCACTACCCAGGCACAGATCCTGGACCTGATCCGGCGGCTGCAGCGCGAACACGATATGGCGGTGATGTTCGTGACCCATGATTTCGGCGTAGTGGCCGAGATCGCCGACCGGGTCGCGGTGATGCGCTACGGCAATATCGTCGAAACGGGCTCGGTGATGCAGGTCCTCTCCGACCCGCAGGATGCCTATACCAAAATGCTGCTGGCCGCCGTGCCGAAGCCCGACCTGACCCAGGACGGCACGGGGCCGGAACACGGCACACCCGAAGAGGACATCATTCTCTCGGTCTCGAACCTCTCCAAAACCTACAGGTCGGGCAGCGGTCTCTTCTCTAAGTCCAGGACCGTCAAGGCGGTGAAGGATGTCTCCTTCAATCTCGCCCGGGGCGAGACCCTCGGGGTCGTCGGGGAATCCGGCTCGGGAAAATCGACCGTCGGGCGCTGTCTGGTGCATTTGATCGAAGCGGACCGGGGCTCGATCCTGCTGGACGGCGCGGATATGGCCTCCATGCGCGGGGCTCAACTGCGCGAATACCGCCGCCGGATTCAGATGGTGTTCCAGGATCCCTACGCCTCGCTCAATCCGAGATCCCGTATCGGCCGCATCCTGACCGAAGGCCTGATCGCCAAGGGCGTCGCGCCGGCCCCGGCCCTGGAGCGGGCGAAGGAGCTTTTAGAGTTGGTCGGGCTGGAAGCCTCGGCGGTCGACAGATACCCACATGAGTTTTCCGGCGGCCAGCGCCAGCGCATCGGCATCGCGCGCGCCCTCGCCCTGGAGCCGGAAATCATTATCGCGGACGAAGCCGTCTCCGCCCTCGATGTCTCGGTCCAGGCGCAGGTGCTCGACCTGTTGGACGAGTTGAAGCAACGCCTCAACCTCGCCGTTGTCTTCATCACCCACGACCTGCGGGTCGCGGCCAAGATCTGCGACCGGATCGCCGTGATGCAAAAGGGCGAAATCGTGGAAATGGGCAGCAACCGGGATGTCTTCCTGTCGCCCGGCAACGACTACACCAAAAAGCTTCTCGAGGCTGCACCGGGACTGCAACAGGAGCTAAACGGGCTGGAGCCTTGAAGAAGAATTGCATTCTAGAGTCTGGAAAGCTTTGGTACGACTGATATAGTCGGCGATAACGACAATCGGGAGGGGTAACGGTAATCGGGGCGGCAACGGCGGTCTTACGCTTTCAGCGGAGCGCCTGAAAGGACGGCGAGGTCAATCGACATGAAGTCATATGAGCCGGGCGTCAACAGCCTGAACTGGAACCTCCTGCGGTCCTTCTATGTGATCGCCGAAGAGCGCAGCATCACAAAGGCCGCCCTGCGGCTGAATATGCGCCAACCCTCACTGAGCCTGGCCCTGCAGCGACTGGAAGAGGAGCTCGGTTGCCAACTGGTGCATCGCGACAGCCGGCATTTCGATCTAACCGCGCGCGGCAGCCGGGTGTTCAAGGAATGCGAAGAGATCTATGGGAGCGCCGTGCGCATCAAGGAATTGACCGAAGGCGACTACGACGAAACCTCCGGGCTCCTGCGCCTGCACATCGTCAGCAACCTACATTCCCAGATTATCGACGAGGCGATCCGCCTGCTGCATCAGCGCAGCCCCTCCATCACTTGGCAGCTCGAAGTTGCCAACAGCGGCGACATCGTGCGCAGCATTGCCCAGGAGCAGATTTCCATCGGCATTTGCCTGCTCACCAAGCCAGTCGTCACGCTCAATTGCAGGTTGCTGTTCCGTGAGGAGTTCGCGATCTTCTGCGGTCGGGAACACCCGCTGTTCGGCGCCAAGAATGTCGTGCTGCGGGAACTTCAGCACGAGCCCTTTGTCTCCTTCACCTGTGCGGTCGAAGGGCTAGGCTTAGAGCCCGTGGCCGTCCTGCGCGAGGGTGCCGGTCTCGGATCCCGGGTGGCCGGGTCCAGTTCCAACCTGGAAGAGGTCCGGCGCATGATCATCGCCGGCCTGGGGGTCGGGGTCCTGCCCGTCGCCGCCACCCGGAACGAGATCGAAAAAGGCCAGCTCTGGCCGCTGCCGATCGCCGAGGAGGGTATCGGCGCAGACGTCTTTTTGATCAGCAATCCCAATATGAAACTGCGCCCGGTCGAGGAGCGCTTTGTCGCCATCATCGACGAGCTTCTTCAGATCGAGGAGAAGACATCGAGCGCGGCACTTTAACACCAGGAAATCGGGTGGATCCGCATGTGAAGCCGGAACCCCAAAAGAGATTCCGAATTCGCATAGTCCAATCTAGCGGTCGGCGCGTTCGACCACACTGTGCAGCAGGACGTTCATGCCGCCTTCGAAATCCGCCGCCTCGCAGCTCTCTTTATTGTTGTGGGTGATGCCGTCCTTGCAGGGCGTGAAGATCATCGCGGTCGGGCAGTAGTTCGCCATGAAATAGGCATCGTGCCCGGCCTGGCTCGAGATGTCTTTCCAGCGGAAATCCATGCGCCGGGCGTGGTTGCGGACCGATGACACAAGATCCTGATCGAAGATATCGCCGCCCCAGATCCACTCATCGAGGATCTTGACCTCGCAGCCGGCCCGCGCGGCGGATTCGTAAAGCGCACGCCGCATCCGCTCGACCATGACCTTGGTGGCCAGAGGGCTCGGATGGCGGACATCGCAAACCGCCTGGGCGGTGTCGGAGAGGATCCCCGGCTTGTTGGGCCAGGCCGCCAGACGCGAGGCGGTCGCCTTGCCTGCAGTCCCGGCGTAGTCCCAGCCGATGTCGTCGACGGCGGTCAGCCAGCGCGCCCCGGCCACCAGGGCGTTCTTGCGGGCCTCCATGGGCCAGGGGCCCGTATGCGCGGTTTCGCCCGTGAACTCGGCAAGCATGCCGTGGCTCGGGAAGGCGTAGTTCACGACCCCGACCTCCAGGTTCCCGGCATCGAGTTCCGGCCCCTGCTCGATATGAAGTTCAAAATAGGCATCGACCTCCGGCTGATCGCATTTTTGCGGGCCGAAGTACCCGATCCGCTCCAGCTCATCGCCGAAACGCGCGCCGTCATCGGCAAGAAGCCCGTGAACCCAGTCCACTCTGTAGCGGCCGGTAAAGCAACCCGAAGCGACCATCGGCGGTGAGAAACGCGCCCCTTCCTCGTTGGTCCAGTTCACGATGACGATCGGGCGCTTGGTGACATGACCGTTGTCGTTGAGGGTCCGGCAGACCTCCAGCGCGGCCAGGACGCCGCCGATGCCGTCGAAGCGGCCGCCGTTGATCTGGGTGTCCAGATGGCTGCCGATCATGACCGGCGCCGCGTCCGGATCCGTACCCTCGCGGCGGCCGAAGATGTTGCCTACCTCGTCCACCGTGGTGGTCAGTTCCAGTTCGCGGCACCAGGCCATGAAAACATCGCGCATTTCGCGGTCGCTGTCGGTCAGCGCCACGCGGGAGAGACCGCCGGGCCGGCCTTTGCCAATTTCCGCGGATCGTTCCAGGGTCTGCCAGAATCTGGCAACGTCAACGCGGGTGTCAGGAGTGAAGGTCATGTCACGTTTTCCTTGTTCTTTCTACGGTCGCCGCAACGCTCAAAACAGAGCCGTGGGCACAGAGGTCACGAGTTCGGGGACCAGGATCAAAAGCAGCAGAACGCCAATCATCACGGCGATAAAAGGCGCGAGATAGCGGAGGGATTCGGTCATTTGAATCCCGCCGACCCGGCAGGCGGCCATCAGATCGATCCCCAGAGGCGGCGTATTGGCGCCAATGGCCAGATTGATGGTCAGAAGAATACCGAAGAACACCGGGTCAATGCCATAGACGCGCAGCACAGGCACGAAAACCGGCGCCAGAATCAGAATGATCGCAATCGATTCCATAAAGGTGCCAAGGATCAGCACCACCAGCATCATGAGAATAAGGGCGATCGTCGCACTCTCGGTAAAGGAGGTGATGGCGGAGACCGCAAGCTGAGGCACTTGCTCAGCGGCCAGAATCCATCCGAAGACGCTGGCGCAGGCAATCACTAGAAGAATGCTTCCGGTCATTTCCGAGGTTTCGCGCAGCAGGTGATAGACCTTGCGGAAGGTCAGCTGGCGGTAGATGAACGCCCCGACAACGAGGCCATAAAGCACACCGGCCCCCGCCGCCTCGGTCGGTGTGAAGACTCCGCCTCTGATGCCGCCGACGATGATCACAGGCGCGATCAACGCCAGGATCGCCTCTTTGAAGGCCGTTCCGAGCCGGGGCCAGGTAAAGGGTTCGCCGCCCTGCCAGCCGTTCCGCCGGGCGAAGATATAGGCCACGATCATCAGACCAAGCCCGCAGAGCAGACCCGGAACGATGGCGCTGACGAAGAGCTGTCCGATCGAGGTGTTCGTCGCGGTGCCATAGACGATCAGGACGATGCTGGGTGGAATGATTGTGCCCAGCGAACCCGCGCACCCCAGCAGTGCGGCGGAAAACCCGGGCCGATAGCCGTTGTCCTTCATGGAGGGCAGCATCATGGTCCCGATGGCCACCACATCTGCCACGCCCGATCCCGAAAGCGACCCGAAGAGCATACAGGCCGCCACCATGACGATGGCCAGTCCGCCGGTCATCCGGCCGACCATCGCCGCGCAGAGATTCAATATCCTGGGCGCCAAGCCACCATGCACCATGAGCAAACCGGCGAGCAGGAACAGGGGGATTGCCAGCAGCGTGAAGGAATCGATCCCGGCCACGCTGCGCTGCGCGACCACGATCAAGGGCGCGAGGTCGGAAATGGCCAGGTAACCGATGGAAGACAGCGCCAAAGCGATGGCGATGGGCACATCGATGAGAACCAGCACGGCGAAGGCGATCAGAAGAAACGCCAGTTCAATCGTCATTCGTACGCCCCCGGATCAGAAAGGCGAAGGCGGGAATCATCGACAGAGCACAGCAGACCGGCAGCGCCAGATAGAAGAGACCAACCGGCCAGCTGAGCGCGGTGGTCTGATGCGACCAGGTGACTTGCGTCAATTGCCATCCCGTGACGGCCAGAACCGCGAGGAAGACAAGCGCCGCGCACGCCGCGACCCGGCGCAGGAATACGCGCGCGCCGCCCGGGGGTAAAAGCAGGCCGAGAAGGCCCGCGCGGAAGTGGCTGTTGCGGGCAAAGCCGGAGATACTGCCGATGAAGGTGACCCAAACCAGGAGCAGGCGCGGCAATTCCTCCGCCCAGTAGGGTGTGTGCGACAACAGATAGCGGGCGAACACGACGTAAACGACGATGCCCGCAAAGCCCGTGACGCAGAGCGCGCCAAGCGTCAGGGCCAGCCGGTCAAGACAGCTGACGCTTCCGCTCAACGCCCGCCAGAGACGCGCGTCAAGCCCCATGGCCGTCACCGCTTCCGGTGTTCCAGAGCGGACCTTTCTCCGGTCCCCTGCAGAGCGAGCATTCATCGCAATAGGCCGCGACCACTACCCACTCGTCCGAAAGCACCTCGACGGTGTGATCGACCCCCGGGGGGATCCGAACCGCGGTGCCCTCGGTCAAAAGATGCTCCTTGCCGTTGGCCCGCAGGAGCGCCTGGCCCTTCAAGGTCAGGGTCACCTCGTCGCGGGGATGGCTGTGTGAAACGCTCAATGCGCCCTTTTTCCCGGAAGACACCGCGAGCTTGATAAAGCCTTCGCCGCGCCGGCTGGGGGAGAAAAGAACCTGCTGCCGGAAGTCATAGAGCTGCTCCGGTTCGACCGAAGAAAGCTCTATGACCTCGCATTGGGCCTCGTCTTGAAGCTTAACGGTCATTGGCGATACTTGTTCAGAACATCCAGCAATTCGGCGCCGTAGACATCCTTCTGGGACTCCCAGATCGGCTGCACGGCTTCGATGAAGGCGGCCTTGTCGACCTGGTTGACCTCCATGCCCTTTTCCTCGAGCTTCGCCACCAGGTCGGCATTTGCTTCGGTGGTCATCTGCCGCTGCTTGTCCCGCCAGGTCGCGGCAGCTGACTTGATCTTTGCCTGATCCTCTGCAGAGACCTTTTCCCAGGTCGCTTTCGAGACAACCAGACTTGCCGCGCCCCAGATATGTCCGGTCAGTGAGACATACTTCTGCACCTCGAAAAAGGATGCCGAGTGAATGATCGAGAGCGGGTTTTCCTGTGCGTCGAAGACCCCCTGCTGCAGCGCGGAGTAGAGCTCACTGAAGGAGAGCGGCGCGGGCTCGGCGCCCAGAGCCTCAAAGGTCGCAAGACGGACCTTATCCGGGGTGACGCGGATCTTCAGCCCCGCCAGATCGGCGGGTGCACTGATCGGGCGTTTGCTGTTGGTGATGTTCCGGGTGCCGGTTTCCCACCAGGCCAGAACGACAACCCCTTTGGGCTCGAGCAGTTCGGCCATGGCCGCACCCAGATCGGCATCGAGGGCTTCGAAGGCCTGCTCCCGTGACTTCCAGGCATAAGGCATTTCGATCAGGCCCATTTTCGGCTCGATAAACTGAAAGGAACCGCTGCCGATCACACCGGCCTGGACCGAGCCGATCTGCAGGCCCTGGATCACGTCTTTTTCACTCCCGAGCTGTCCCGACGGGAACACACTGACTTCAACCCGGCCCTCGGTTTGCGCCTTCACCTCTTCGGCAAAACCGGTCGCGGCTTTGTGCCAGCTATGGCTTTCCGGGAGAACGTGGCCGAGGCGGATTTGTACATCCGCCGCCTGAAGCGCCGGTGCCGTAAGCACCGCCGCCCCGACCGCAAGAGTAGCGAACGTTGTCTTCAAATTCCTGATTCCAAGCATCATTCAGCACCTTCCTGTTATGTCGTTTTTTTGGAACCCGGGCGCAGCTCTTGTTACTTGAACAGGCTGTAGTTCAGGTTCCGCTCGATTTAAATGGAGGACTTTTCAAACTCACGATCGAAAGCGGCCGCCTCACAGGAAAGTAAACGCGCCGGACCCCGGCGAGACAAATAGGGAGGGCTTATGCCAGAAATAGGCGCCAGATCAGCATTGTCTGGTTGTTATCCTTGACTGTCATTCTAAAGGCTCATCGAGCCGCCCATATGGCAGCGCTGGACATGGCGAGCGTTAGTTGTCGTTATCAGCTTCTCAGTTACCAAGCGTGCCGCGCGCAAGGGCATCAATCCGCGAACTGGCGATGCCATAAAGATCAAGGCTTCGAAGGTTGTACGGCTTTGTCATCTTAACCGGCAGACCTCGCGCATCGATTGCGGCGATCCGCGACAAGCCTTCCGGTTTCAGCCAGTCAGCCGTAAGGTCATCCACGTGAGCGCCAAGATCGCGGATGCTTCCATCGTTGAAAATGAGACCGGGACGTTCCGCGCCGCACGCGCCAAATCTCAGAAGTTTCATTGGCTTGCCCTAACTCTCTGCCGTCCCTATTGGACGGAACCGTGCTGTCACCTGATGAACTGATCGACGAAGCTACCGCCCAAGCCGACGGAATCGTAATGCTTGCGGCACATCTCGATTTTAGTGAACACGTCTTCGTAGCCGAGAATCTCGCCATAGGGGTCGACGTAGCACATCACACCATTGACGAAGAAATATGTGATCATCTCATCGACGCCTTCAGGGACAACCAGCGTGTGCGTCTCACCCGGCGGTTCATACACGTAGCCACCGACTTCGGCCATCCAGTCATGCTCAAGGTAGTGCCAGCGACCTTTCAGTACGTAGCCATGCACGGCCTGCGGATGGCGATGGCGGGTTAGCACGCCCGCTTTACGGACACGTAGAAGGTTGGTCCAGTAACCTTCGCTGCGGTTCAGGCAAAGCGGACGAAACCAGACACTCTCACCCTGTGGTACCCAAACACGCTCGTCCTCGGGGACGGCATTTGGCACGACGATCTCATTCAGAGCTTCGGCAGGAAACGGCAGTTGGTAGGGTGTCCTGGGATCATGATCTTTCTGAGTTACAGGCATCCTCTCACCTTCCTTCAATTTGCAAGATATCCGCCGTCGACCGGATAGATGGCGCCAGTCACAAAGCTGGCTGCGTCCGACAGGAGCCAGGCGGCTAGAGCGCCAACTTCTGTTGGCTGACCCCAACGGCCCATAGGCGTGCGAGACATCAGCGCGTCGTTACGCACGCGATCCTCACGCAAACCATCGGTCATTTCAGTCTCGATCCAGCCCGGCGCTACCGCGTTGACCCGCACATTATCTGCAGCCCACTTCGCAGCCAGCGATTTGGTCAGTTGCCCGACACCACCTTTCGACGCGGAATACGCAGGTACTAGCGGACCCCCAAGGAAAGAGAGCATCGAAGCCGTATTGACAATGGCACCACCAGACCGAGCGAGCAGTGGTTGTGCTGCCAGGCAGCAGCGCATGGTGCCGGTTAGATTTACCTCGATCACGCGCTTGAAAATGTCGAGAGCGTATTCTTTTCCACGTCTTAGAATGCCGGCACAATTGACCAAGCCATAAAGCTGACCTAAACCGCCGAAGAAATCTCTGACCGAGGTGTCGTCAGTGACGTCCAGAAGGGCTGTGCGAATGCGCGGGCTGGGCACAAAAGCGTCAATCTCATCCTGCGAGACCGAGGCAGCAACCACCTCCCAGCCTTCATCCGCTAAGCACTTGGCAACGCCTCCGCCGATGCCCCCAGTTCCCCCGGTTACTACTGCTGTGCGCGTCATCCCCCGACACCTGTTGGTTCAAGCAGCTTTTCTCGCAGCACAGCCGTATAGGCGTCGGGGTTGAGAATATTCGGGTAGTGCCCGCCGGACTCCAGAACCCGGATGTCGGCTCCAGCGAAGCGATCCTTGATCCGCATCTTCATCGCTGGCGTTATGACGGTATCGTCCTCGCAATCGATAACTGTGATTTGCTCAACTGGGACAGCGACTTGAGGGGCGCTTACCGAAACCGCGACGCCCATCATGCGGGCGTAGATGGACTCGGCCGATTGCCGGGCGCCCATTTGATCAAGCATGATTTCTTTGAACTCGCTCTCAGGCTGGTTGCGTAACGCCGCCATCCGTTCATCCTTAAACGCCGAGGGCGAATAGGTTTGCAGGACAGTCTCGTCAAAGACCGGCAGATGTTTGACGTCTTCCGCATCGACGAAACCATTGCCGAGCACGAGTTTGTCAACCCGATCCGGGTGATTCGCGGCGAAAAATTGAGCCATGTAGGAACCGAACGAACTGCCGACAATCGCGATCTTGGCAAGCCCCAGCCGGTCCAGCAAAAGCGCCAGATGGTCCGCCAACCTGTCTGCATCAGGGTCTGCGGGATAGTGAACACCGCAGATAGCGCGCTTGCCGGCCAAACGAAGCATCGGCTTGTAGAAGACCTCGCATCACTGAACCTGCGTCAGCGCATTATCCTTTGGGAGGTCCGTCTGCCGGATGCGCTGATCGCACTTGCGGTCGGTGCAGCACTGGGGCTCGCAGGGGTCGAGGCGCAAACTATCCTGAATAACCCTCTCGCCAGTCCCTTCACATTGGGGGTGTCATCAGCGGCTGTGCTCGGCGCCAGTGTCGCCATCGTGCTCGCACCGTCAGTAACCTTCCTTCCCGAAGCAGCAATTCTGCCGGCTCTCGCCCTTGTCTTCGCCCTCGGATCGGGAATGCTCGTTCTCGCGGTCGTGCGGTTTGGAAGAGGTGCGCGGGAAACGGTCGTTCTATTCGGGATTGCTCTGGTGTTTTTGTGCAACGCCCTGACTGCCGCTCTACACTACATCGCCGATGCCGATGCAATCCAACAGATCGTGTTCTGGACCTTCGGAAACCTTACACGAGCCGGTTGGACTGAAGTCTGGATCGTCTCGGCTTGCTTCCTGCTGCTGCTCCCCTTCAGCCTGCGTCACGTCTGGCTCTTAACTTTGCTGCGCGGCGGAGAAGCTCATGCACGGAGCCTCGGCATCGATGTATCGCGCCTGCGCACCTGGGTCATTTTACGCAGCAGCGTGCTGACCGCCTTCGCCGTTTGTTTCGTCGGGACCATCGGCTTTATCGGGTTGGTCGGGCCGCACATCGCGCGCCTGCTGCTTGGGGAAGATCACCGTTTTCTGGTGCCTGGTGCGGCACTCTGCGGCGCACTGGTCCTCTCGCTGGCCTCTTTTCTCTCCAAGGCGCTGATATCCGGGGTGATCATACCGGTCGGCATTCTGACCGCCGTGGTCGGCGTTCCTGTCCTGCTCGGCCTCCTCTTTCGTCAACGGCGGGTGTCATGACCAGCTTTGAGGTCGCAAACCTCGCTACTTACTACGGCAGGACGCAAGCCCTTCATGACGTGACCTTACCAAGACTTGGGGCGGGAGAGGTCCTTGGGTTGCTGGGTCCCAACGCATCGGGCAAATCAACCCTGATGCGCTGTCTGTCTCGCGAAAAGCGGTCAACAGGGCGTATTTTGCTGGATGCTGTCGAACAACAGACCATTACGCACACCCGTTGGCATGAGCAGGTCGGCAGTATGCCGCAGGCACCACCTGCACCATCTGACCTGATGCCAACCGAACTGATGTGGAGCACCGCCCGCGCTCTGGCAATCAATCTGTCGGATGCCGAACTTGCGGCAAAGATCGAGCAGGTGTTTGTACGCCTAGGTCTCGAAACCGTTGCCCTTGCTCCGTTGCATACTCTCTCAGGCGGCAAGCGCCAGCTTGTCGGACTGGCGCTGGCCCTAATCCGCGAACCCGCGTTGCTTCTGCTCGATGAACCGACGGCGGCATTGGATCTGCATTGGCGCATGGCGGTTCTGGAAATGGTGAGAGAAGAAGTCTCCAGGCGCGGTGGAATTGTCATCGCCGCCCTTCATGATCTGGATTTGGCAGCACGTTACTGCGATCACATCGCGTTACTGCAACACGGCCGCATTGTTGCCGCCGGTTCGCCGGAGGAAGTCCTGACGCCGGCAGCACTGGCAGAAGTTTATCATGTGGAGGCAGAGATACATCACGCGCCGGACGGTTCTCTGCGCATCGATGTCCTGCGTCCTATCTGATCGTCAATGGAGAGAATCTGAATGGCGATTGCCGGCTTCCGAGACGCGCTATTTCTGATTCACTATGCTGTGTGCCCTGCAAAACTCCGCGAGCATCTGGTGAGCGGTTGAGTTTGGCTCGATGGTCCTCGGATCCGTCCCGATCAGGGTGATCACAGCCTGCGCCTGCTCTTGCCAATCCAGGATCGGCGCAGCGATCGCAACGAGGCCGGGTATGAAACGGCCATCGACAGACGCAAAGCCCCTTTCGCGAACCGCCACAGCGAATTCCCGAACACCGGTGAGACTGGCCTTCATATCATCAAGAATATTGGGATTGCGCTTGATCCGGCGCAGCTCGCTCTCGACCAGATGGCGAGTCACCACCTCGGGAAGATACGATAAACAGACTCTTCCGGTCGCCGATGTCAGGAGTGGTAAAGTTGTACCGAGCCCAAGCGAGGTTACCATCAGCGATGTGGAGCGCTGCCATCGCACGACAGTCGGCCCGGAATTTCCCCATACGCAGAGCAAGGCCGTTAGACCCGTCTCCTCGGCGAGGCCGGGAAGCGCATCCGCCGTCGTGTTGACGAAGTCATGCCGCGCTAAGGCGGCCAGGCCAAGAAGAATGGCGCCTTGACCCAGATCGTAAGTTCCCGATCTGCCATTTTGGACGACGAGGCCGGAATGGGAAAACGAAGCCAGATACCGATGCACTTTCGTCGCGGGCAAATCGCAGAGGCGCGAAAGTTCGGATAGAGAGAGTGCCTTCCCTGCCAGACCCAAGGTTTGCAGGACGCGTAAGGCCGTGTCGAGCGATTGAATGCCGCCCGCAGCCTCACCCTTTTGACTTAAACTCGACATGATTTTGCGCAATCACCCTTTGTCACTATCTCGAGAACCCTCCAGCAGCTCTCGAAGCGGTGCGATGGGTCCAGCCCTGACCCCTGCTTCATCCGCAACAAACAATCCTCTGACTTCAAAACCCTCTACACAGGGCCTGGAATCCACCTGACCCAGATAACGCAACCGCAGCGTCTTCTCGCTCCAGGCTTCAATCCTGACCTCAAGTTCGAGTCTCTGCCCATAGGATAGGGGAGCTAGGAACTTTGCGCCAGAATCGATCAACCCCGTCCCCATAATCCCCAATTCGGCTCTGAGCGTCTTCTGCGTCACGCGGTGCTCAGCCAGCAGGCTTTGGAACGCGCCATCAAACCAGCGGTAGTAGTTGGGATAAAAGACAATACCTGCGGGGTCACAGTCTCCAAAAGACACTTCCACAATGGTTTCAAACATCGCCAAACCTTCTAACAAATTTTCACATTATGAAATCTATTGCATATTATAAAATATTGATCTAGCGTCCGAGCATAAATTTCGAGAAACGAAATATCGAATTAGGGAGCGCACACGTGCGGTTGGAGAAAATCGAAATTCTTGGCGGCGGGCCCGCCGGGCTCTACTCGGCCATCCTGTTAAAGCGCGCAATGCCGGACGCCTGCATTCGTGTGCACGAGCAAAACCCACGGGATGCGACCTTTGGCTTTGGTGTGGTCTTCTCCGATCAAGCCTTGAGCTTTCTTGAAGCGGACGACAGCGAGACTCACGATCTCATCGCACCGCATCTGGAACGCTGGCAAAACATGACACTGGCGCATAAAAGCCAGGCGATCACGCTGGACGGGATCGGGTTTGCATCGATCGACCGCTTGCACCTGCTACAAATTCTGCAAAAGAGGGCCGAAAACCTGGGCGTCGAGCTGACTTTCGAAGCCAAGGTCGTCGCGATCGACGAGATGGAAGCCGACCTTGTAATTGGCGCAGACGGATTCAATTCGCTCATGCGAACGTCAAACCCGGCTGCATTTCAGACCAGTCTCGACACCTTCTCAAATCATTTCGCCTGGTTTGCTGTTGAAAAGGCCTTCGACACGCTCACGCAAACCTTCGTGAAGACCGAACATGGCGCCTTTAACGCCCATCATTACCGCTACACCCCAAGCCGAAGCACTTTCATCGTGGAGTGCGATCAGCCGACCTTCGACGCCTATGGATTTGCCACTCTGGACGAAGATCAGACCGCGGAAATCTGCGAGGGCGTCTTCGCTGATTGCCTGGGCGGGGCCAAACTCATCAAAAACAAATCGGTGTGGCGCCAATTTCCAAAACTCTGGTGTGACCGCTGGGTCGCAGACAATCGCGTGCTCCTCGGTGATGCCGTGCACACAGCACACTTCTCCATAGGGTCAGGAACGCGGTTGGCTCTTGAGGATGCCATCGCTCTGGTAAAAGCCCTGAACGAACATAGTTCGCTGGACGCGGCCCTACAGGCCTTCGAAGACGCCCGCAAGCCCATCGCAAAGAAGCTTGTCGATGCCGCCAATACCTCTGCCGCCTGGTATGACGACTTCGCAGCGAAGATGGCCCTGCCCCCACTTGAATTCGCCTTCGACTACATCACGCGTTCGGGCCGGCTCGACATGGCACGGCTGCGCAAAATGTCACCGGGCTTTATGGCCGAATACGAAGCTTACCAACAGGAAGCCTCGGCATGAATTTCGACACGCCTTCTTCACGGTCCGCCAAAATTGCGGACCCGTTGAGCGAAACATCGGCTGCGGAAGAGGTTGGGTTTCGAAAAAAGGACCACGCCAACTGCAGCGCTGTTCTTTTCGACAACCTGAAGAGAAACCCGGACAACATTGCGATCACGGGGCCATTGGGCACTCTCACTTACAAGGCGCTTTGCGAAGAGGCGAGCAGATGGGGCAATGCTCTTGCGAACTCCGGATTGCAGCGCGGGTCGCGGGTGGCGTTATTCTTGGACGACACACCGGCGTATCCTGCGGTCTTTTTCGGCGCCGTCCGCGCGGGCTTTGTTCCGGTTCTGCTGAATACCCAGACCACGCCTGATCTGCTCGCTTTCCTTCTCGCAGACACAAGCGCCGAAATCGCCGTTTGCGAAGCCGAATTCGCACCTGAGTTTACCGCCGAGATTATCGAAAAGACCGCTATAAAGACGATTGTGATTGCCAATGGCTCAGGTGCAGTGAACAGCGCCCGTTTCATCCACGCCGATGACTTTGTAAAAGACCACAGCACGACATTGAAATGCGCCGACACCAGCCCTGATGATATGGCTTTCTGGATGTACTCCTCGGGATCTACAGGCAGACCCAAGGGCATTGTTCACCTGCAGCACGATATGGCCTACACCGCAGCGTCTTACGCCAAGCGCATCCTCGATCTGAAGCCGGAAGACAGGTGCTTTTCCGTCCCAAAGATCTTTTTCGCCTACGGCTTCGGAAACGCCTTCACCTTTCCCTTCACCGTGGGGGCTTCCACCGTCCTGATGCCGGGACGGCCGGAACCCGACCGCGTTCTCGATATGATAGAGAGCTTCAGACCCACGACGTTCTTTGGGCTGCCGACGCTCTACACCGCTCTCTGCCGGTCGGACGGAGTGGAAAGCCGGGATCTCTCATCACTCCGGCTGACCATCTCAGCAGCCGAGACACTATCGGAAGACATCTTCAGCGCATGGAAGTCGCTCAGCGGATTAGAAGCCGTTGAGGGGCTCGGCTCGACCGAGATGCTGCATATCTACATCTCAAACCGGGTTGACGATAAACGCCTCGGCTCGGCAGGCCGGGCGGTGCCCGGCTACGACGTGATCCTTCGCGACAAGGACGGCAAGGAGACCGCAACGGGCGAAGAAGGTGTCATGTGGGTCCGCGGAGACTCGTCAGCACCCTGCTATTGGAACCGACCGGAAAAAACGGCGGAAACCATGGTCGGCGATTGGATCTGCACTGGCGATCGCTTTGTGGAGCGCGACGGCTTTTACTACTTCCAGGGCCGTGCCGATGATTTGATCAAGGTGTCCGGTCAATGGGTCTGGCCGTTAGAGGTCGAGCGTTGCCTGGCGGAACATCCCAACGTACATGAATGCGCGGTTATTGCCCACCAGCTCGCGGACAAACGCATGACGCTCCGAGCCATTGTGCGTCTGCGCGACGGTGTTACACCGGGCAAAGCAGAAACCAGATCCCTGCAAGACCATGTCCGCCAGGCGCTGCTGCCATTCAAATATCCGCGGATTGTCGATTACGTCGAGGACTTGCCGAAAACCGGCACTGGCAAGATTGATCGGCAAAAGCTGAGCGCGCTACCGACTTCAGATCTGGCGGGAGCATAGGCATGGAAGATCGCAGCAGACTTACGCCAGAGCGCACGGCGTTCTACAACAAGATCGACAAACAGAACATGGCGCCGCTCTGGACCGTTCTGGGCGACCTTGTAACACCTGAACCGGCTTCGAAGTGCGAGGCAGCAATCTGGCACTTCGACGAGATTCGTACCGCGATGCTTGAGGCTGGCGGTCTTATCACCGCCAAGGAAGCTGAACGCCGCGTTCTTATCCTGGAAAATCCCGGTCTTCGCGGCGAGTCCAAGATCACGACCTCACTCTACGCCGGTGTTCAACTGGTCCTGCCGGGGGAAATCGCGCCCGCGCATCGACATACTCAGTCGGCCCTGCGCTTTGTTCTGGAAGGCAGCGGCGCCCACACAGCGGTAGGCGGCGAGAAAACCATCATGCAATACGGCGACTTCGTGATCACGCCGCAGATGGCATGGCACGATCATGGCAACGAGACCGATGCGCCGATGTTTTGGCTCGACGGTCTTGATATTCCGCTGGTCTCGATACTCGACGCGTCCTTTGCAGAAGTGCTCGGTGAGGACGCGCAAGCGATTACGCGCAAGTCGGGTCAGTCTTACGCGGAATTCGGCCATAACCTGATGCCGGTCGACTCCGTGCGCAGCGGACATGTCTCCCCGATCTTCAATTATCCTTACGAACAGAGTCGCGAAACCCTGGAAGCCATGAAGCGCGGCGACGATCCGGACCCCTGCCATGGCTGGAAGCTGCGGTACTCAAATCCTCTGGACGGCGGGCATGCCATGCCGACGATCGGCACCTTCATTCAACTGCTGCCTAAAATCGGCACCCTCCCCTATCGATCGACCGATGCGACCGTCTTCACCTGTGTTGAAGGGAACGGCAAATCCCGCATCGGAGAGACGCTGGTCGAATGGGGACCGAAGGACATTTTCGTCGTTCCCTCCTGGAAGCCCGTCGTCCACGAACCGGCGCAGGAAAGCATTCTCTTTTCCTATTCCGACCGGCCGGTTCAAGAAAAGCTCGGCCTCTGGCGCGAACTGCGCGGAAACTCCTGATGATAAATAACGTGAGAGACACAGCTCCATGACATTCGTCTTTGATCCTGCCCCCCAGGCCTCTGTCGCCATCGCCGGTGAAGAATCACGCTTTCCGGTCCGGCGTATCTTCTGCGTCGGGCGCAACTATGCGGCCCACGCACGGGAGATGGGCAAAGACCCGGAGCGAGATCCGCCTTTCTTCTTCATGAAACCCGCAGACGCGGTCGTGGATGCAACGGTCAATTCCAACGCCCGGATCGCCTACCCGTCGGAGACCGAGAACTTTCACTATGAAATCGAACTCACCGTGGCGATTGGAAAGGCCGGTAGGAACATCCCGGCCGCGCAGGCACAGGATCACATTTTCGGTTACGCCACGTCGATCGATCTGACCCGCCGGGATCTGCAGCTCGCTGCCCGCGAAAAGGGACGCCCTTGGGATTGGGGCAAGGCTTTCGATCGCTCGGCACCGATCGCGGCATTGCATCGCGTGCAAGATGTCGGGCAAAGAGACTCGGGCCGGATTTGGCTCAGCCTTGATGGCGAAACCAAGCAGGACGCGGATCTTCAGGACCTGATCTGGTCGACCGCAGACGTCATCTCGATTATCAGTCATTCGATGGAACTGAAAGCGGGCGACTTGATCATGACTGGTACGCCCGCCGGCGTTGGCCCCATTCTTCCAGGTCAGATCGTGCGGGGTGGCATAGAAGGATTAGACGATGTCGTCATATCCGTCACCGAACGCGAGGGGGGATGATGTCTCCCACCGGCTTTACTCTGCATGGCTTCTTTCGCTCGTCGACATCCTTCCGAGTTCGGATCGCCATGAATACCAAAGGGCTGGATTACGAGCAGCAAACTTATGTGCTCCGCAAGGGCGAACAGCGTTCAACCCCCTATCTCGCCATCAATCCGCAGGGTCTCGTGCCCGCCCTGAAAGTTCCAGATGGTGAAACACTGACACAGTCCCTGGCCATTCTTGAATGGCTGGAGGAAAGGTTCCCCGAACCACCTATTCTGCCCGCTGAGGCCCAATCCCGCGCCCGCGTCCGTGCGCTCGCACAGATCATCGCCCTTGACGTGCATCCTCTGAACAATCTGCGTGTTCTTGGTTATCTCTCAACTACGTTCAGCGCTTCGGAAGAAGCGATCGCAACCTGGTTTCGCCATTGGGCAACGCTGGGGTTCGAAGCCCTCGAGGCAGAGTTGAGCGAGTCTCCGGCAACAGGACGTTTCTGTCACGGTGACGAAGTGACAATCGCCGACATTTGCCTTGTTGCGCAAAGCGTCAACAACCGGCGCTTCAAGCTTGACGAAACACCTTACCCGACGATCCGCGGCATCGTCGAAACCTGCCTCAGCCTGCCGGAGTTCGATAGGGCACTGCCGGAAAAGCAACCGGACGCCGCATAAACAAAACAAAACATAAAAAAAATCGTGGGAGAACAACATGAACAGGATCTTTGAACAGCTTGGCTTTGGCATGGCGCTATTGGCCTTTTCAGCAACGACTGCCCTGGCGCAAACAGTATCCATTGCCACGCCGCCACAGGGTTCGGTCTGGAACACCATGGGATCGGTGTTTGCCGGCCAGGCTCGGGAGAAAGGCGCACTGAATGTCGTGGTACAGCCTTACGGCGGCAACTCGGCAATGATGCAGGCGGTGCACCAGAGCCTGGCGGAATTCTCACTCAACGATGTGAACGATGTCATCACCGCAGTCGCTGGTACGGGCGAGTACGATGCAAAGCTCAGCAACCTGCGCGTCGTCGCCAAAATCAACCCCTTTCCTGTTGGCCTCTATGTGAAGAAGTCGCTTGGCATCACCAAGGTTTCGGAACTCAAAGGCAAAAGCGTGCCCTCCGGCTGGGATGCCTTTCCCCTCGGCCGCAGCCATATCGCCGGTATTCTCGCGGCCGGCGGCATTTCCTACGATGACGTCCGGGGCGTGCCCGTGCCCGAGCTAATCCGAGGGTCAGACGATATGGCTTCGGGCCGCGTGGACTCGGCATTCTTTGCTGTGGGCGGCCCCAAGGTTGCAGAGGTCGATGCGTCGGTCGGCGGCGTTCGTTTTTTGACGATCGACAGCAGCGAAGAAAGCCTGAAGCGCATTCAGGCTATTCGTCCGGCGTTCTATTTCTCGGACGTAAAGCCAGCGCCTTTTCGGGTCGGCGTCGAGTCGCCCATGGCGATGGTGACCTGGGATAACGTACTGGTCGCAGGCGCTGACGTCTCCGATGAAGTCGTGACTAAACTGCTCACGGTGATGGCAGACAATGAAGGCGCCATGGGCGAGGCCTATCCACCCCTGCGCGCCTTCGCTGCCGAGCGGGCTTATAAGGCCTTTCCGGGTGTCGAATACCATCCTGCCGCTAAGGCATTCTTCAAGTCGCGCGGAATTGCGCTCATAAAATAGTTCATCGCAGTCAGAAAAGCGGGACGGTAACAAAAGATCATCCATCCCGCTTGCTCGCTGTGTACTGAAGGCTGCGCGATTATGACCGACAGCGAAACGGCGTCCCTCAAGGAAGAGCCGCTCCCTAAAGCAGCCGTGATGGTTAAGCGCACGCTGGCTTTTTCACTCACGTCGTCAGCCGTTATCTGGGCGGCGGATATCCCATCGCGTCTCGGTTTCGCTTTCTATACGGAACAGTTTCTGGCCGTCGTTCTCGGCTTATCCTTGGCTCTTGTTTTCCTGATCCCACGCGGTTTCAGCGAGACAAACAGTTCAGGTGAGCGGTTGTGGGCGCCAAGCCGGCTTGATTGGCTTCTTTCGATGCTGGGATTATCACTCTGTCTCTGGATCGCGTTCCGGTATGCGGACTTCCTGGCACGCGCAATGCTTTTGCCCTGGGACGGTCTCTTCGTCGCCGCTCTTTTGTTTACCCTCATCCTTGAGGGTCTGCGCCGCGCGGTGGGTTGGACACTGGTTATCGTTGTCTTCCTGATCTGCGGCTATGGCTTGATCGGCCATCTGGTGCCGGGCGCGCTACAAACGCGGGAGGTCGCCCCTGAACGCATGCTCCTCTACCTTGGATTCGATCCCAATGGCCTGTTGGGCCTAACGCTTATGGTTGCCTCAACCGTCGTTGTTGCCTTTGTTTTTTTCGGCCAACTCCTCCTGAAGTCGGGCGGTGCTGATTTTTTCAACGATATCGCCCTGGCAGCAATGGGCAGACGGCGCGGCGGGTCCGCCAAAATTTCGATCGTGGCATCGGGGCTCTTTGGATCGATCTCCGGAGTCGTGGTTTCGAACATCGTTGCAACCGGCGTCGTCACCATCCGCCTGATGACCCAATCGGGGTTCAAGCGCCATACAGCAGCCGCCATCGAGGCGGTCGCTTCGACAGGCGGTCAAATCGTGCCGCCGGTCATGGGTGCCGTTGCGTTCCTGATGGCGGACATTTTACAAAAGCCCTATGCCGAGATCGTGGTGGCGGCAATCGTTCCCGCGTTCCTGTATTACGTCGCTGTCTTCGTCCAGGCCGATCTGCAGGCCGCACGTGACGACATCGCCCCTGTCGATCCGGCCCTGATCCCCAAGGCCGGAAAGGTCTTGAGAACCGGGTGGGTTTTTATCCTGCCGTTTGCGGCTGTCGTGATCGCGCTCTTCTGGTTCAATCAACGCCCGGAAACGGCGGCCCTCTGGGGTGCCGGCACGGCGCTCCTAATCGGGTTGACGAAGGGTTATGACGGCAAACGTATGACCTTTCGTGATCTCATGCAGGCCATGATCGGAACCGGTAATTCGATTGTCGACATCATCATGATCGCGGCTGCAGCGGGCTTTATCATCGGCTGCCTGAATGTCACGGGCCTCGGGTTTGGATTAACCTTCACTCTGGTCGCCCTGGGAGAAGGTAGCCTGCTGCTCCTATTACTTGTCTGTGCTGCCGTTTGCATTGTCCTTGGCATGGGCATGCCGACCGTGGGGGTCTATCTGCTGCTGGCTGTCCTCGTGGCACCATCGCTCATTCAAAGCGGCGTCGAGCCAATCGCTGCACACCTGTTTATTTTCTACCTGGGCATGATGTCGATGGTGACACCACCCGTGGGCATCGGCGCGTTCTTTGCCGCCTCGATCGCCGGTGCCCGGCCTATGCAGACCGCGTTTACCGCGATGCGTTTCGGCTGGACGGCCTACATTATTCCGTTTCTCTTCGTCTTCTCTCCAGCATTGACTCTAAAAGGCAGCTGGCCTGAAATTCTGTTGAGTGTCGCAACAGCCTCGCTCGGGGTCTTTGCCGTATCCGCCGGATTCGTCGGCTATGTAAGCCGCAGAGCCGGCACTGCCGTGAGGATGGGGGCAGTAGCGTCAGGCGCTCTCCTCCTCGTCAATCAAGGTATCGCGGGGTCATGGGCGCCTTGGCTGAACGCAATCGGCCTTTTCGGGTTCGTCTCGCTCTACATCTTGCAAAGCAGACTCGGAACTCAGAAAGTGTTGAGCAATCCGGGCTCGTGACATCTTGTTGTAGCAATGAGCGTAGATGGGAAAGCCGGCCCTTGATATGGCGACCAGCTCTCAGCTATCGTTCTCAATAAGCCTGTCCGAAAATTCGAATGACACTCAGTCTTCTGCAGGACTGCTCTGTAGTTGTGTGTAGTTTTCGATCCCCATGCGCTCGATCATGTCGAACTGCGTCTCTAGGAAATCAACGTGCTCTTCTTCACTGCTCAGGATTTCGCGGAACAGATGACGGGTGGCGTAGTCCCCGACCTTCTCGCAATGTGCAATAGCGTTTTGCAATGTCGGGAGGGCGTCATGTTCGAGCTTGAGGTCACATTCGAGGATCTCCTTGACGCTCTCTCCAATCATCAGCTTGCCGAGCTCCTGCAGATTGGGTAGGCCGTTTAAGAAAAGGATTCTCTCGATCAGCCGATCGGCATGTTTCATCTCATCGATCGACTCTTCATATTCATACTCGGCGAGCTTCGACACGCCCCAGTCTTTCAACATCCTTGAATGCAGGAAATACTGATTGATTGCAGTGAGCTCGTTCTTGAGCGCCTCATTCAGAAACTCAATGACTTTTTTGTCGCCCTTCATCTCTCATCTCCTCGGCTTTAGCCGCTTTTACGTTCAGAAGTACGTTGGTTTTACGCAATAACCCGGTGCTTGGATTTGTATTATTTACAGGAAAAATCACAATGTTCGAGTTTTATAAAAAACCTTCAAGTTTTTCAACAGAACTATGATAACAATTATCATTAACAACGATAATGATAATTAATTACTTCACTTATATTCGTAGAATGGACTCCGACCGGGATGAGCATTCGCGTTTCAGCTCTGTTGCAGAAACTCCGGTAGATTGAAACCGCGGCGCTGACAAAAGCGACATTTCTAACGGTTAAATTCTGGCGGTACCCCCTTCAAAAGTTTATTTTTTTTGACGAAATGCGCGCATCTGACCAACCGCGACGGAAGAGAAGTACATGGCCTCAATTAAAGCTGCGGGGAACACTAAAAATACACGCCCACCCCCGCGCATTCTGAGCGTAAAAGAAAAGACCCGGCTCACACCGAACATGATCCGCATCACCTTTGCCGGGCCGGAAATCGAAACTATCCGAACCGGTTGCGAGGGCGCTAACTGCAAACTAATGCTTCCGAAACAAGGTCAAAGCCGAGAGGCCTTTGCCCTCCAACTTCAGGATGGTCCAAGACCAACCACACGAACCTATACGGTCCGGCATTTACGTCGCGACATTCAGGAGTTGGATATCAACTTTGTCGATCATGGCGAGGAAGGCCCCGCCAGTGCCTGGGCGAATGCCGCGAAGCCGGGCGACTTTTGCGGATTCGCCGGCCCTGGGCCTGTAAAGCTGGCTGAGTTTTACGCCGATTGGTACCTGGTGGCGGCAGATATGTCGGCGCTTCCTGTAGCGGCAGCCGCCCTCGAGGCAATGCCTCGGGACGCGAAGGGCGTCGCAGTATTTGAGATCACCGAAGCCAGCGATCGACAGGCAATCGATGCACCTGCCGGGATCGATGTGCATTGGCTTTTACACAGCGATCCGCACCGCCCATCAAGCGCACAGGTTGACTTCATTACAGAAATGGAGTGGCCGACCGGTGTGGTTCAAACCTGTATCGCCGGAGAAAGCGGCGTGATCAGGACACTGCGCGATTATCTGGCAAATCAGCGCAGGATTCCGCGCAAAGACTGCTATGTCTCAGGATATTGGAGAATCGGCCTGATCGAAGACGAACATCAAGCAATGAAACGCAAGGAAGCTTGAGAGATCTTTTCTGGTATCTGGCGCCGGTATTCAAAAAATTATCGCAGGAAGAACGCGACCGGTACGACCAACTCCATTTGATCGCCGCGCATTTCCGCCGGCATCGTCGGCACGGGGTTCGCACGCTCAATCATGTCAGCAACTTCACTGTCGAGAAGCCTATGGCCCGAACTCTTGGTGATGCGATAGTCCAGTACATTGCCCTGGCGATCTATCACGAAGGATAGGATTGCCGTGCCCTGTTGCCGACGCGTTCGGGCGCGGCGCGGGTACTTTTTGTGCTTCTCGAGCCAGGCCTGGATGAGTGCGCTGAAGTCAGCGGTCGCGCCCGGTTGTCCTCCGCCGGCGGTCGAATCACCACTCCCAGCCGCCGACTGATCCTTGGTCCCAGACCTGCCGTCAGTGCCTGCGGTCGATAAAACTTCTCCCGGCTCGGATGTCGGTTCCACTTCGGGCTCCACCGACTTGGCAGTTGTGGTCGGTGCAGCTGTCTCTGCCGGCTTCAGCTCGAGCACTTCTTTTTTTACAGGTTCCGTTTTACGCGGCGACACCGGCTTTGAGCGAGGAGGTTCCGGTACCTTACGGGCGACCACCTCTTGCGTAACGGCTTTGATCTCTTCTTCGACCGGTTTTGCTTCTACGGCTTCCGCCACGATTTCAACAGGAGCCTCCGCCTCGACCTCCACAGGAATTTCGGCTTCGACCTCAACCATTGGCTCGGCAATGACCTCTGTTGTCGCCACCTGCTCCTCCACTACCTCCACCGGCGTTTCGGTGCTCACAGGCGGTACGGCAACGACCTCTTGTTCTTCGGCAATCTCAGTCTCGCGGACCTCCTCGGTCACCTCTGTGGCCTCGAGAACGTCTGCTTCCTCGGTCGGTGCAGGCGCCTCTTCCACGGTTCCAGGTGCGCTGCCTGCCAACCCCAGGCCAATCTCGATCCCGCCAATGCCCGTGTTCGGCGTCCCGGAGGAGGGTTTTTGCCAAAACAAACCAACAGCAACGCCGAGATGAATTGCCAGGGAGACAACGAGTACCACCGCGAAATTTCGGCGGGAGATCTTTGCCACACTTTGCCGCATTGCATTACCTGAGAGGGTTGAACGAACGCAATTGAGCCTCTGCGCGAGGAGAAAAACCATAAACGAGCGGTTCGCCCCCTCAGCTCAGCGCAACTGAGTATCAATAGCGGCGCCAAACTAGCAATGCGGAAAGCAAGTCGCAATCTTTCGTGGGCCGATTCAGGCACTTCAGTCATTGAAAAGCCTTGCCAGGGGAACTTTGGTTGAGCAAGTCCACAGAAGTAGCTCAGTCCCGGATTCCTAACTACGAGACGCCGATCTCTATCTAAAACCAAATTGTCCCATGATCCTGCGCCACCAGAGATACAAACCGGTCACCGACAACAAGGTTAACGACAGGCCGACCAAAAAGATCATCGGTAACCGCAGGGGACCAAAAATTCGGCCCGCGTGAATTGACTGGCTCACAGCACCGACCATGCCAAAGCCCTCAAGTGAGTGGCTCTCTATAACTTCCGGGCAGGAAGCATGCACCCAAACCCGGAGGTCGCCATCCATCCGATCCAGGTCCTGCCCCGTTGAGAGGTAAAGCGTGTGGTATGGACTGCCGAAAGCCGCGAATTCCGCTTCAAGCAGCCGGGTGCCCGGATGATACGCAAGAGCTGCCTCAACTGCCCTCCCCGGCGTTACGGGTCCGTCACAGTTGGCGCTGTCGCGGGTGTCGGACATAGAGGATGGAGCCTGGTCGACGACCGAGGTGAATTTTTGCGGGAACCAGTCCGGTTTGGACCAATAAACGCCTGTGATTGCCCATAGAAGGATAAGGAGCGACAGCCAAAAGCCGACAATTGAGTGTAACCGCCAAAACTTACGCTGAAACACTCCGGAGATCTTAAAGGATTTAACTTTGCGCAAAACCCGCTGACGCCCGGGCCACCAGAGATAAAGACCGAGACCTGCAAGTACAGCCATCAGAAGCCCGATGACAGCAACAAACACAAGCCCGGCATCTCCGGCCAGAAGTGTGTAGTGAAAGTCGATCAGTTCGTGCGTAAGTGTTCGGTTCAGAAAGAAGCTTCCGGTGGCTTCACCGGTCGCCGGATTGAAACTGACAACCTGAATCTCGCCGCCCGCGTCGGGTGACGCTGAGAGGCCGTAGATCATTTCAGCATCCGTGACCACCTCGGCATTCGGTCCCAGGTAGCCTAAAGGAATAAAGGTCTCGCCTGCGGCCTGCACCGCGCTGTCAATGTAACGATCCAGATCGACTGAAAGCCCCTCCTCACGCTTCTCCGCCGGTCTGAGGGCTCCAGTCTCAAGAGACAGAAGGTACCCGGAGAAAGCGATCGCTATCCCTGAAATCGAGACTCCTAGAATGAAGAGTCCTGCAAAAGCTCCCATCCAGGCGTGAACATCAAGCATGACGCGCCTGATCTTTCCTGCACGCGCTCTCTGTTTTTCAGAAGGATGACCGGTCACGGCGCTAGAAACTAACCTTCATTCCCGCACCAAAAACGCGCGGCGCACCAACAGTCGCGCCTGTCCCGAAGTTGTTCAGGACGTAGAACTCGTCGAAGACGTTGTTGACGAAGGCAAAGGCTTCAAGATTTTCCAGGCGGTAACTCACCTGCAGATCCGTAACCACATAGGCGTCGGACTCAAAGTCGTTACTGTCATCAGTAAAGTAACTATCCGAATAGCGGACTCTTGCGCCAAGCGTCAGGTCTTTTATCACCTCGTAGTCGACGCCCGCAGAGAAGGTGACGTTGGGAGCGAACGCGAGTTGGTTCCCCTCCACGTTCGGATCCGAAGAACTTGAGAAATCAACGATCTCGGTGTTCAACAACCCAAGACCGCCAAAGAAGCGTAGTTGTTTGCTTGCCAGAAAATCGGCGCTGACTTCAGTGCCGTAGCTGCGGACCTTGTCAACGTTGTCGATCTCAAATTCCGGATCGCCAAATACGTCGAACCCGATAAAACTGAAAGACTGAAAGTCGCGATAATCGGCGAAAAAGATATTCGCATTCACGCCCAGCCGATTCTCGAAAAACTGTGCCCGGGCGAAGGCTTCGTAATTCCAGACGGTCTCTTCATCGAAAGTATCCGAGGCACCGGTTCCGAAATTAATTGTCGTTCCGCCCGGATTAAAACCGCGTGACACCAGAGCACCAATGCGCAGTTCATCGGTTACGTCGTAGCCAATGCTTATCTTCGGCAGGAAAGCATCGAAGGTCTCGTCAAAATCCAGGGTTGCCGGGCCAAGATCGCCGCTACGATCCTGCTTGTTCCACTGGTAACGCAGGCCCAGAGTGACATCGAAACGCTCGGTCAAACCGACGGTCGTTTCGCCGAAGAGTCCGACACTAGTCTTCTCATCCTCGAAATCGCCGGTTCCCAGGAAGGCTGTCAGGTCAATGAACTCATCGCTATCGGTCCGGCGGAAATAACTGCCCACTAGACCTGAGAGGCTGCCGTCGTCATTCGCGTAGGCCAAAGTCGTCTCATTTACGAGGTCCAGACTGTCAATTTCCGCAACCCCCTGTCCCGGTGGGGCCAGCCTTTCAAACTCGATGTCTGCAATGGAGAACTGATTGCTCAGTTCGAAACTGTCGTTGAGGCTGTAACTGATATCGTGGATGCCGTTGACCGCTTCAGTTTTGATAACCGACTGATTGGGGTTCAACGCCTCCAGATCCGAGAAAGGCTGTCGAACGAATTCTCCCTGTGGCGCCTGGCTCTCGCTCCGGCTGAGTGTCAGCTTGGTGGAAAGTTCTGGTATGGCCTCAGGCTCCCAGAGCAATTTCGAACGCACAACAGATGCTTCGAAGTCTTCAGGATCCTCACCAAAATCAACAGTTGTCGGATAATCAACGAAGGACTGCTTCCTCTGATAGTCAATGGTGATACGCGCAGCCAGTTCGTCCTCGATTAGTGGTCCCGATACCGCCACAGCGGCCTGCCGCTGTCCGAAAGAGCCACCTTCTGCCAGGGCATTAAATTCCGGCTCGAAGGTCGGGTCTTTCGTAACAACGTAGATCGCGCCGGCAATTGAGTTTTCGCCCTGTGCCGTTGTTTGCGGTCCACGGAAAACCTCGACACGCTCAAGATCAAATGCGGAAGTGGCTCCGAAGACATATTCGTTAAAACTGACCGGTCTTCCGTCAACGGTAACGGTCGCACGCGGAAGAGCGCCACCCGCGAAAGCATCCTCGCTTGAGAGCGGACCTGTGGTGTCGACACCGCGGATCGCAGGCGCCTGGTTCTGCTGACCGGAGGAAGTGATGTTGGGAATACGTTCCAGAATGTCTCCGACGTTATCGATAGAAGGCGTGCGTTCAATGTCCTCGCCCCGCACGACGGCAACCGAGGACGAAGTCTCGAATACGCTTCTTTCTACCCGCTCACCAGTGACTGTAATCGGAGCCAGTTGCAGGGATTGATCTTCTTGAACAGTCGCCTGTTCGAGCGTCACGGTATTGGCGTCGGTAAAACGATAGTTGAGGCCTGTTCCAGCCAACAACGCGCGAAGCGCCTGTTCGGGTTCGACGCTGCCCTGGACGCCCTGGGTCTCAAGACCGGCCGTCAAATTCGCTGGATAGAGCAACTGCAAGTCCACTTGTTGCGAGAATGCGAGAAGTGCGTCTTGCAAGCTCCCGGCCGAGATAGAAAAGGATTGCGGCTCGGCTTGCGTGGTTTGAGCGATCTGCACACGCGGACCCAAATCGGAACCGCTGTAAAAACCCCTTCCCTCCTCCAGCGCCGCCAGACGCTTCTGCCAATCACTTGCCAGGCAGGGTTGGGCGACAATCGCCGAAACCAATACTGCACTCCTCAGCAATACTGTTGCACTAACTCCACAGTTTTTACCCAAAGCGACAGCTTTTCGCAGCGCTTGCTCCGTCCCGATCATTCTTATGCCCCCAGTGCTCAAAATGTTCTTCGCAACGACACGCGATAGCGCTCGCGTGCGCTGCACACTTGATAAGACTGGAGAGGGCTCTTTCTCCTGACCTGTCATGAGAAAAAAAGCGGAGAGGATAAAAAAAACAATCGAAAGCAGTCAGTGCAGCATGGCCATTCAAACTGCTACCGGGTACTCAATACTAAGGCTTAACGGGCACGCAGAAGTGTAAGAAAACCGGTGACGCGTATCACATCTACAGGGAGTGTATTCTCGATGGCGTTTAAAGCCCGGTCCGTATCGCTAAAATCGATGACGCCGGTAAAGCGCTGATCAGCAAGTCCTGAATCCAAAAAGACGATGGCACCAGGCCGGTAACGATCAAGTTCTTCAACGACTGTCTTCAGGGTACGGTCGGCAAAAACAAGTTTTCCGCTCCGCCAAGACGCAATAGCGCCCGCATCAGCCGACCCACTAACAACTCCCGCGGTTTTTTCGAAGCTGGCTGTCTGGCCCGCTTGCAAAGTCAGACCATTCTTCGTGGACTTAAGATCACCCTCACTCGCAAACTCTACCGTGCCTTCAAGCACGGCGAGCCTCACACCCTGCGCTCCTTCGCGCAAATTGAATTCCGTGCCGACAACACGGGTAACACTTCCGCCCGCCAGAACCACGAAAGGTCGCTCCTGATCAGGAGCGACATCGAAATAGGCTTCACCTCTCAGAAGTTCAACCTGACGGACTTGGCCTGTAAAATCGAGGGAGATAGCGCTCTCGGTATTGAGTCTTATGGTCGAACCGTCCTCGACCTCAACCAACTTGCTCTCTCCGACCGCGGTGAAGTGATCAGCCTGAAACCGCTCGTAACCCCCGAGTGCCCAAACCCCGACACAGGCACCCAATGCGAGACAGGCGGCCAACGCACCTGTACGTCGCGCCCAGTGACGCTTTGGTGACATCGCTACTGCTTCTGTCTGAAGAGTTCGGACTGAATGCTGCTTTGGTGTAGAACCTGCTCTTGTATCCGGCACTCCACCCAGCTCATTCCAAAGCGCCTCAGCTTCCGCGTATGCCGTTCGATGACTGGGGTCTTGATCAAGCCAATTCTGCAGATCACGTCGATCGATCTCATCAGCCGTGTCAGAATGCACCCGCACAAACCAAGCCGTCGCCTCTTCAGCTAACTTGTCCTCAGGCAGTTCAAATGCGTGCATCGTCAATTAGCCATGCCGGTGACTATGGATTGTAAAGAGCAGATAACCTGCTTTCGTCCAATCACTCAACCTCGTTTTCGTAACAGCTTACGCCGACCACGAGTGGAAAAACCGTGACAGGACCTGCCCCGTCATTCCTCTACGGCCTTGAGCCGTTGGCGGCATCTCAGCATCGCCTTGATAATATGTTTCTCAACCATATTTCGGGAAATCCCCAAGCGTTGCGCTATCTCGCTGTTGCCGAGGCCGTCCAACCTGCTCATCAGGAAGACTTCGCGGCAGCGCGGCGGCAGATCATCGACAGCATCGGCCAGGATTTGTAGTCGCTGACGGCCCATCGCAGTCGCTTCGGCATTCGGCTTCGGGCAGATAACATTCTCCACCGTCGTCCCACCGTCGACGAGACCGTCCTGTCGTTTCTCCCGCGAAAGCCGGTCGCAGGCAGCATTCGCGGCCACTTGAAAGAGATACGCCCGGGGATCGCGAATTCCATAGCGAGGAGCCAATCGGAGGAGCTTGAGATAAGCTTCCTGCATAACCTCGGCTGCCGCCTCTTCACAGCGCAGCATCCGTATCAGGAAGCGTTGCAGTGCGACACGGTGTTCTACATAGAGCTCCTCAACCGCAAGCTCATGCGCCGATGCGTCCATTTTTCAACCTTTTCAATGAACAGCCTCAGCTCATGACCTGCTCTTAGCTCGTGTCATGCGGCGGTGCTCAGAAACTTCCCCTAGCTTATCGTTCGAACGATATAGCAAATGACACTCATTCGCAAATAGGGCTATTTCGGCGATGCAATCCGTCCTTTGGCTTACCTTGCTTTGGATCATGCTTTAATTTTTTTTAAGAATGCGTATCATTATCAAAGTTACGTGGAACGGTTTCTAAGGATGGGATCCGCAAAATCGGATCGGGCTCCTAAAAAGCATTTCTGCGGGACTTACACACTCAGATTCGCCCAGATGCATGGCCTATTGAAAAAGGAGTGCGTTGAATGAACCAGCCAGGCATCACCACTACCGAACTGGAACATCCATCGGATATTACCCCGCGCAAGATCGGCAAGCTTGCCGAGGCTCTGCCCGTCATGGCACCGAAGGTTCAAACTTCGGTCCAGCTTCCCGTCTTTGCCACAGGCGCCATCACAGCCACAAAGCTGTCACGCGGCATTCTCGTTATCTGTGCGGAGATGCGCGGCGTCCGGCAGATCACGGCAGAGACCGAGGCTTTACCTGGAATTCAGATCGAGGCACGCCTTATCGGCCGCTCCTTCTCTAAAGAAACGTCGCCACCGCACCGCACTGCCGCGATCGAGAGCGACACCCTCTCTATTAACGGCTTCCACAAAGCGAGCCCCTGGAACGTCGAGATGCCCGCACAGTCGGCCTTTGAAGCCGTCTCCATCTCTTATCCGCTGAGTTTTCTCGAAGATCTCGACCGCATGGACAAGGTTCTCTCGGCCAGGGCGAGGGAATTGGTGGACAGGCGTATTTGCTGCCGGCAGTCCATGAGTCTCGCGCAACGCCTGCCCTTTGTAAAACTGCAACAGCTTTGCCTGGATCCCATGGGCAACAAGCTTCGAGCGGAAGCGATCGCTCTTGAACTGCTGGCAGATGTCATCGATACACAAAACGGCGCGCAGGATAGCTCGGCGGAAGCGCAAGGCCTGGTTGAACACGCGCAAAAGACCATAGACGCGATGCTGTCCGATCCACCGAGCATTGCCGAACTGGCCCGTCTTCTCCGTGTATCCGAGACCCGGCTCAAACGCACCTTTTCCAAGGCCACTGGCCAGGCGGTCGGCGCCTACATGACCCAGCGGCGTCTGGAGGCAGCCTGGGACTTGGTTGTGATGGGCTTACCCTTGGCAAAGGTCGCCAACGAGATAGGTTATGCCAGCCCCGAAGCCTTCTCCAAGGCCTTCCGCCGGCACTATGGCCGTAGCCCAAGCTCAGCTCGCATAGCGCGATACTGACAAAGAACACACTCATCCTCCCCGTGCAGAGCCGCCGAAAGCATGACCGGATCGGACAGGTCAACGAACCGATTGGACCGGTCAGAGAACTGGATATTGCTTGCGAATCGTTCTCAATAACCCCATCAGATTTTGAAGCCGGGGGGAGTTATGTATTTCAGTTCGAGCATGAGGTCTTATCGGACACAAAGGGGTTGCGTCCTGCTCAGCGTTCTAACGGCTCTGTCAGGGCAAGCCGCTGCGCAGGAAACAACACCCATCATGCTTGACCCGATCGTGGTCCAGGGTGAGCGGCAGGAGAAATCCCTTCGCGAAACGCGCAGCAGTGTGACTGTATTCCAAGCTGACGAACTCGAACGCAGATCCGGCGAAGAGATCAATGACCTGGTCAATGGAACACCGAACGTAAACGTCCGCGGCCTGAGTGACGTCCCGAACATCCGAGGTGTCGAAGGCGGTGGGCCAGGCGGGATTGCCAACACCGCCCTGGGCGGTACCTTGCCGCGTGTATCACTCGTCATAGACAACGTGGCCCGCCCGGCAGCCCTGCCGAACTCGGACACCTCAAGTCTATGGGATGTGGAGCAGGTCGAGGTGTTGAAAGGCCCGCAGACGACCTTGCGCGGACGCTCGGCAATCGGCGGCGCGATCGTCGTGAAGACCTTCGATCCGACTTTCGAGCCGGAGGCGGCAGCACAGTCGGTCTTCGAATTTGATGAGTTCCACGGGCCGACCAGAGTCTTCAACGGCATGGCCTCGACCGGCATCGTCGAAGACAGGCTGGCAATACGCGGCACGTTGGAACATCAAGCCGGGGACGATCCGAGAGAAATCGTCAACACACCTGCAGGCCGCGACGATAACAATCTTACCGAGTTCAGACAGACTCGCGCCCGTGGAAAGCTGCTCTTTACGCCGCAAGGCGAGAGCGGCCCTTGGCGGATTCTAGGAACTGGAGAATATCAAGTTGGTCGTACGCCGCAAACACGTGCCACGGTGCAAAGCACCGGTTTCACCGATGGTCAGGTCCGCGCATTCTCTGACCGCGAAATCGATTATACGACGGGCGGCCTACGGCTCTTCGACACGGAAGCGGGGACTGCCGCGATCAATGCGGGTTACGAATTTTCCAACGGCATGACGTTGCGCTCGATCACCAGCTACGCCATGACCGACTATAAAAGCCGGGACGAGCAGCCCCAGAGCTTCTTCTTCGACTTTGATGAAGGCATACTCAATCAGGACCTGTTGCTGGAGTTCGGCGAAAAAGTGGACGAATTGAGCGGCCTGTTAGGGGCGTCCTACACACACCGGGAACAAGACGTCCGGATCGACAATATCATTCCGCCTTTCGTGCCGGAGGGAGTCGCGTTCTTGACGGCTGATGGCGAGAGCGACACGGCCTCTGCCTTTGCCGACCTTCGCTACGGCGTGACCGAGCGTCTGGACGTTCTTGTCGGCGGACGCCTTCTCTGGAACAAGGACGAGCGTTCAACGGCTTCGACGCTTACCTCAATTCCACCTTTCAATACGCCACCAGTTCAGACCGACTACGACGAGAGCGAGACGGTCCTGCTTCCATCTCTCGGTCTGGCATATGAACTGACGCCGACGCAAACAGTCCTCACGACAGCGCGGCGCGGCTGGAATGCGGGCGGCTCCGCAGTCAATTTCTTCACCGGCGAAGCCTACGAATACGACTCAGAACAGGTTTGGACCTTCGAGGCGGGCTACCGCTATGAATCCGAACAAGGGCGCTACTCCTTTGCGGCAACCGGCTTCTATAACCTTCATGACAATCCTCAGTTCTTCCTGGAAACCCAGCCAGGCAATCGCTTCAGCATTCAGGTGGTTAATCTGCCCAAAGGCGAATCCTACGGCCTCGAGCTGGAAGGCCGCGCCGCGGTGACGGACGAGTTCACCCTGCGCGCCGGGATAGGCCTGTTGCGGACTGAAATCACAGAATCGTCGGATACAAATCCCGCTTTGGAGGGGAACCGCTTCGGAAAAGACCCAGAATATACCTTCAACGCTGCGGCTGTATGGCGGCCTGACGCTGTTCCCGGCCTCAGCCTTGACAGTGCCATCACCTACATCGGAGAAGCAGACAACGACTTCAACAATGTCAGTGGGCAAGAGATCGGCAGCTACGCGTTGGTCGATATCGGCGCGAGCTATGAGTTCGGAGCATTCGAAGGCCGGTTGTTCGTTAAAAACCTGTTCGACCGAACCGGTCTGACCACCCGGGTCAGTGAGTTTTCCGCTGTTACACCGCCCCGCACGTTCGGTGTCGCTTTGACGGCCCGGTTCTGAGATGAATGCAATTACCGGAGCACCTTCGGACAACGGCGGGCTGATGGCCGTCACCTCCCCTCCCGGACTGATTCCCGCCATCGGCTTTTTGGCCGTTCTGCAAGCCACACTGGCGCAGTTCGTGGTTCATGGCGTTCCCCTTTTTCTGAGAGAGGCGGGTCATCCCGCACATGTCATCAGTTTGGTCTATCTGGTCTCGCTACCCTACGTGATGCGCTTTCTCTGGGCACCGGCCATCGACCGGTTTGGTCTAGCGAGATTTGGGCATTTTCGCGGCTGGATCATCGCTGGCCATCTGCTGGCCTGTTGCACGCTGCTCGGATTGTCATTTCTCGATCCGACGTATGGACTGACCGCCACTTTGGCCGCCGTCTTTGTCCTGATGATCGGGGTCGCCACGCAGATGACCGCGACAGGTGGCCTGATGATTGAGAAACTCGCGGCTCGGGATCGGGCGCGGGGTGCAACCATCCAGGCAGCATCAGCCGGCCTCGCAGGCCTGATACTCGGTGCGGGTGTCCTCTTCTTTCTGGCGGACCTCGGCTGGCAAACGACGATCCTCGGTTTGGGGACCGTCGCTATCACGGGACTTGCCGTCATGAAGTTTCTGCGGCTCGATACGGGCACTCCGCCACCGGAGAAGCCGGCACCCTTCTGGAGCCAATTCTCCGTCCTGGGGCGGTCCGAAACGAGAAACCTGCTCGGCATCAGTGTGCTGGTCGCTATGGGCCTGATACTGACATATGGACTCAAATCTATTGTGCTTATCGATGCCGGTTACAGTGTTTCCGAGGCAGGTGTCATTGGACTGGTCCTCGGAAATGCAGCGGGTTTCTGTTGCGCATTGGCCGCGCGTCCCTTGGTCGAGCGCTGGGGCGGGTTCGTCTGCCTGGCGGCTATCGGCATACTCGCCGCAGTCTACTGCCTTATCTTCGCCGTGATCTTCGCTGACGGCTTCGGTCGCACATCCGCAGCCATCTTCGCTATCCTTGCCAACGGCCTCACCTTCGCATCCTTCGCTGCCAGCCGGACCCTGATCATGGAGCGCTGTGCAGAGGGCCGTAAAGCAACCGAGTTTGCTGCCTTTTTGAGTCTGGAAGGCATCTGCATTTTGCTGCTCGCCGGATTTGGAAATCTGCTCAGCGACCTGGCTGGCTTTTCCAGCGTGCTGGTTTGTGCCGCCAGTGGCTCGATCATGGGTGCATTCCTGGCCTGGAAAGCGTCCGAACGCCAGAACGTGGAAAATTTAGAGAGGGAGATCACCCATTGAGCGCTCTGTCCAGTACCACCATCGAATTGCCCGACGTAGCAGAAGCCTTCACACAGGTCTCGGCGCATATAGCCGAGCACGGCATTGATCCGGAACCGGTGAGCCCCGGCCATCTGCGTTTCTGGCACGAGGGTGCTGTCATCCAGTTGCAACACGACGAAGCCTCGCTCACCATCGCCCTCGAAGCGCCAAGCGCCAATATGCTCTACTTCCTCAAGGAAGCAGCGACCCTGCATGTCGCCGAGATCGACCCTTTGGCGGCAGAGACCCTGCGCTGGAGCGACCAGAAGACCGCTGCCCCGCGGCCGGTCAATTTTAGTGAACTCAGGCTTTTAGAGCGCAGTTTTCCCCTACCCGGCCTGACGCGCCTGACCCTGACGGTTGACGAAGCTTCGGAACTCATCAACGACGGGCTCCATGTGAAACTGATGCTGCCCTCCGACCGAACACGAGACCCGGTGTGGCCCAGCGTTGGGGCGAATGGTGTCACACGCTGGCCTGACGGTCGAGACAGCCTGCATGTACGCTACTTCACTTTCCGGGCTGTGCGTCCTGAGTCCGGAGAAGTCGATATCGATGTGGTACAACACTCCGGCGGAGTGATTTCCGATTGGGCTTTGAACGCTGCCCCGGGCGAGCGGATCGGCGTCATGGGACCTGGTGGCGGGCAACCTCCGGCAGAGCAGCAGGGCCTTCTCATCGCAGGCGACGAAACCGCTTTACCAGCCATTGCGCGCATTCTTGAAACCTGCGGCCAAGAGGCCTCCGGCACTATCGTCATAGCCTTTCCTGATGACATCGAACCGTCGCGCTACCTGCCACCGTCTTGCCTTAAGGTGGTGCCCCTTGCACCGCATCTTTTTCGTCAAGATGTGGCGTCGGTCGTTCAGGAAATCGGCGCTGAGCACCGCGTCGAAAATGCTTGGTTCGGCGGTGAATATACAAACGCTCAAGCGCTACGAAAGATCTTCAAGCAGGAGCTCGGTTTGTCTCAAGGAAAGCAGTTAAGTGTTGCCTACTGGCGTGAAGGCCTACGTGGCGACGCCAAGCGCGAAAGCGACTGAAGTACGCAGGTAAGAACCAATAGCAAGGGCGCTGTCACGTAAACGGCTGGAAGCCCAAATGCATTAATTGACGGTCAACAGTCAGGCTGCCGTCGCTGCGGTGTTCCATTCTCCCATTGCGGCCGCACGGTATTGACGGAGTGTTACTCGAGAGATCAAATGACGCTGAATGTAGAATGTGTTGTAGATTGCCGAGTGAATGGAGAGAAACCTTTGTGCAGATCCAGCTGATTTGAACTGTCGCATTCGTCGCTCACGCTGTCGGATCGGCAAGTGTGAATTCTCCGCCCGATTGTTGCTCCTTCCGCCACTGACTTGTTTGCCGTCCATACCAAGGTCTCGAAGTGCGGCGCCGTATGACTTTAGCTTGTCCGTAACGACAGCCTTCGGAAGGAAACCCTGTTTTTTCAACAATCGGCGCAGGAGCTTCGAAGCGGCACGCTTGTTTCTACGCGATTGGACCAGCACATCCAGCACTTCACCCTCGCTGTCGACAGCCCGCCAAAGATACACGCGCTTGCCATTGATCGATGCAAATACTTCATCCAGATGCCACCGTGCATCAGCTCGTGATCGTGTTTGCCCTCAGCTTTCGCGCATAAGCCAGACCGAACTTCAGAGATCAACGCCGGACTGTTTCATAGCTCACATCAATGCCGCGTTCTGACAGAAGATCTTCGATGTCGCGAAAGCTGAGCGGAAACCTAAAGTACAGCCAGACGGAATGCTGAATAATCTCGGCAGGAAACCGGTGGCGGCGATAACTGACTTTCTTCATTAGGGAAGACTATTTGACGCCCGAGGCTGATGCCAGCAAGTTACCGTGACAGTTCCCTTGGTCATGCGTGCTGGCCTCCTAAACCAAACATGCAGTTTGAATCATAAATCAGATGAAAAGGGAATCACCATGCGATTCAATGAAAACCGGACACGCTCTAGCGCAGGATTTCGCCCCTATCCGCAACTGACCACCTCACTTGGCTCTTCGAGTACTGACTCATGTTCATAAATTAGTAGTCTTTGAACTTGTATTGTACAACCTTTAGTAACTTTAATTGCCGCCAGCTTCCAGGTAAGGATCGAACAATATGAAGTCTCTTCTCGGCTCCCTCTCTCTCATTTTGGTCTCGTCAGTCGTGCTGGCAGCGTCTGCTACTGACACTAAACGCGCCGCCGAAGATGGCGAGGCCGAACTCGCTGGAGAGGTCGCATTGATGATCTCGATGAGGTCTTACTGCGACGTTTCTTACAGTCAGGAAAAGTTCAATCGCTTCGTCGAGAAGACCGTGACTGCCAATCCCGAAGGCTTCCAGCTCCTAGCCCCGAAAAGTTTCGGCATCTACATCGACATGATGACCAAATACGACCAGAAGAGACAACGTGGCGAGGATGTCAGCGAAGCCGAGGCCGAGATGGATAGACTCTGCGTTGAGCTGAAGCAGAAGGCGGAAGCTTACGGCTTCCTGAACTAGGTGTCATCGCTTAGAAGATAGTCCACCGAGGACAAATACGTTCGCTCGGGCGGTAGGTCAATGTCTCGCTCAAACCGCGCCTGCCACAGCCTTTCCGCAGGGTGGAAGTGAGCTTTTCCAGGAAAGCACCGAAGGTCATGCCGCCGTAATTTTTGACGTAAAAGCCGCCCTCGGTGATCTTCTCTTCTCCGCAGCCAGGGCAGGTCAGATTGATCGAATAGCGTTTCTCTGTGATTTCCGACAGAAGGACGTGCTGAGCGTCTTCGATCGTGATTTGGTTGTCATCCGCCAACATGGGCTCTCTAGCGCACTTTACCGCCGTGAGGCAGGGTTTGACTGCTGCCTATGTCCTGTTGACAAAGTGGGTTCTCATTCGCTTCAAAGATGATTCAAGACTGTCTTTTTAGGGGGGGCATGGTTCGCGGTTTGATGTCAGACGAGGAATGGAGGTTCTTTGAACCTTTTTTGGTGGTGACAGGCGGTAAGCGCGGGCGTCCGCCGCGCGATCACCGACTGATACTCGACGGTGTGTTTTGGATAGCGAGCAATGGCGTGACCTAAACGATTATTTCAGCAAATGGCAGACGGTCTACCAGCAGTCCCGGCGCCGAACGCTGGCCGGGGTTTGGCAGCTTCTGTTGGATGCCCTCAATGAGAGCCGCTCGGTACCCGACAGCGTCCAGATGATTGATAGCACCGTTATCCGAGCCCACCATCAGGCGGCTGGCGCAAAAGGGGGACTCAAAAACAGGGTTTTGGGCGCTCAAAAGGTGGCTTCACGACAAAGGTTCACCTCCGCACAAACGCCGAAGGCCTCCCCATGAGCGCCGAAATCAGCGGCCGCGAAGTCTCTGACTACAAGGGTTATGACCTGGTCATGGACGCAGATGTGCCCGCCCCGAGGGTGTTCCTCGCCGACCGGGGGTATGATGCTGATCGAATTCGCGACGACATCGAGGCACGCGGTGGCACTACTGTGATCCCCAGCCGAAAGAGTCGCAAAACCGACATCCCCGTCGAGAGCTATATCTATGCCTTGCGAAACCGGATCAAACGATGCTTCAACAAACTCAAGAACTCACACCGACTGGCAACCCGATACGACAAAACCGTAGACAGCTATCGCGGATTCATACACATCACAGCCCTACGTCTCTGGACCAGACACTCTGTCAACAGGACCTAGTCAACAAAATCCGCTTTTGTACTGTCGATGATAAAGTCGGTAACGGCTCCTGCAGTTGCAACCGCTTTGAGACCGGGACGGTAATGAATCCAAACTTGTTCCTTTGCGGAGATGTGCTCCGGTAAAAGCCTGATGAGCTTTGGCCCCTTGCTGACCCGATAATTCACTTGGTAATCGGTTAGCATTCCAATGCCTATGCCATCCGATATCGCCTGAAGCTGGGTATGCGTGCAGTCGGTCTTAACGATGCGGCGTGCGACGGGTACGATGTTGGCTAGGACCTGACGCCGGCACGAGGTCTCAAATCCTTCGCTTAAGTCCACAAAGCGATGCTGCTGCAGATCTTCGAGGGTGTTCGGATGCCCAAATTGCTCAAGATAGGTCTCACTGGCATAGAGGAAGAACTTGATGTTACCGAGCTGTCGGCCAATGAGAGACTGATCCAATGAAAGTCCAATTCTGACTGCGATGTCGGTGTCTCTTTCTGACAGATTCAGCTTTGACGAACTTAAGACTAGATCCAAGGAGATCGAAGGGTACTTGGAATACAATCTGGAGAGATTTGGGACGATAAGACTGAGAGCTAAACTGCTAGGTGCAGTCAGAGTAACGTTCCCTTCCAAGCGGACATCAGCGTCGTTTAAGGGATGGGGCATTTGATTGGTATGGCGTTCAGTGTTCGCAATACATTGCAGAAGAGCGTGTCCTTCTTCCGTTAGCCTCATCCCGTCTTTTACCCGTGTGAATAGCGGAGCAGAGAGGCTTTGTAAGCGCGAGGCAGCCATGAAGATACGTAAAAGGTCCCCATTGAGTAACAAGCGCGCCTGGCTCGGTTCGGGGTGTTTCGATCTCGCATTCACGATTGACTCCTGTTAGCGAATCTAACTGCATCGTAAACACCGATAGGCGAAAAATATTCGCCAAGCGGTCGTTCTTAACATGTAAATTAACCGTGAAGTCGCGTGATGACGCGAAGAGATCGATAACCCTGAGGATTGTGCGTATCATCTGCTCTCTGGATGAAAAATAAGCGGCGCATTCAATCCCCCGACCGGGATCTGAAGCGCAAGCCGCGGGATGCTTCTTCAGAGCCTGTGTGGGAAGTTGCGTATTGATTGGTCATGGCTCAATTTTACCGTCCTGATTTTTTGGAGTTCAGAATGGCGAGCAGCAGTTATCCGACCGATTTGAGTGATGCACAGTGGGCGTTAATCGAACCTTATATTCCAGCAGCGCGGCCTGGTGGTCGGCCTAGGCGCGTGAATATCCGCCGCGTTGTTGACGCCATTTTCTATCTCCTACGTTCCGGCTGTCAGTGGCGCATGCTTCCGAACGACTTTCCTGCCTGGGGAACGGTCTGGTGGTACTTCCGTCGTTGGCAGACTGACGGGGTCTGGGTCGGTCTTCACCGGGCGTTGCACCGGCAGGCTCGTCTGAAGGCGGGACGTGAAGCTGAACCAAGCGTCGTTATCATGGACAGCCAGTCGGTCAAGACTACGGAAAAAGGTGGATTCGTGGGTTCGACGGTCACAAGCGGGTGAAGGGCCGCAAGCGCCAACTCCTTGTTTATACGCTTGGTTTTCCTGTTGCCTGCCGGGTTGAACCTGCGAACATGTTGGATCGTAAGGCCGCGGGGTATCTCGTTGGAGGCTTGCCGTTGCTCTGGCCAAGGATCAAGACAGTTTTTGCCGACGCCGGCTACGAAAGCAAGAAGCTGACGGAATTTATCAAGGAGCAAACCGGCTGGGACCTGAAGATCGTCAAACGAAGCGAGCCTGAATTCGTGATCGTCGGTTTGAACTGGATCGTTGAACGCATCTTCGCTTGGCTCGGACGAGAGCGGCGGCTGTCAAAAGACTACGAGGCGATGCTCCAAACATCCGAAACCCTCATAGATATCACCGCCTGCAAGATCATGATGAGAAGATTGACCCGATAAACCGACTTCCCACACAGGCTCTAAACGCTTTGTCTAAGGCCCTAGTCCTATTGTGTGGGACCTTACCCGGTTCTGTAGCAAAGTTGCTCAGAGCCACAAAATGTAGTGGGTTCCGGTCGCCTGTTTCATACCGCCCCTTGTGGAGGGAGAAAACTTTGCGACAGAACCATCACCAGTCCTCAATCGGTAAAAGCGACGGCTCAAAACCGGTGAATTCATGTCCGATTCGAAAAATAGCCTCTCGCCAGAGTTGTCAGCTGAAGCAGTCCGGCGAGCCGATGTGCTACGTCCACTGCTTGAACGAAAGAACAAGTGGGGTCAGCGCTCCCCCGCTATCAAAGCTGCAGCAACCGAGCTCGGGGTAAGCTGCACGACGGTATGGAGGTGGCTATGCAAGCTTGAAAGCGCTGGGCGCGCATCGACTCTTGCTCCCGGCACAACAGGACCTCAACGCGGTACCAAAAGGCTGCCTCCAGAAGTCGAGAAAATTGTCGAGCAAGAAATTCAGCGAACCTGGCTCAAACCAGAGCGTCCCAGTTTGGCGCGACTTCAAAGGGCCATCGCAGCAAGCTGCCACAACGCGGGTCTTAAGCCACCAAACTGGCGCACAGTGAAGAACCGGGTGATGACATTGGATGCAAAGCTTGTACTTAGAAAACGGGAGGGTTCTTCCGTGGTGCGGCAAAAGCTACGCCCTGTGACATCAACTTTCACTGTGACTCGACCTCTCGAATGTCTCCAGATAGATCATACACCAGTCGATGTGATGGTCGTCGATGAGGACAATCGTGCACCTCTCAAAAGACCTTGGTTGACTATAGCATTAGATGTTCGCACACGTTGCGTTGCAGGCTTTTACCTCTCTCTCGACCCTCCCTCAACAACATCGGTTGCCCTGTGTCTTACTCGAGCGGTCTCTGACAAGTCAGAGTGGCTTACAGAGCTCGGAGTCAACGTTAATTGGCCTATCCGAGGTATCCCGGAGAAGATCCACGCCGATAATGCTGCCGAGTTTCATAGCAAAGCCTTTACAACAGCTTGTCGCGATTGGGGAATCAAAGTCGTTTGGCGTCCTGTTGGACGCCCAGAGTTCGGTGGTCATGTTGAACGCTTGATCGGAACCACCATGGGAGCAGTTCACGTTCTGCCAGGAACAACCTTCTCCTCCGTGACTGAGCGAGGTGATTACGACAGTGCTGCCAGGGCCACCATGACAATGATGGAATTGGAGCGATGGATAGCCTTGCAAATCGGAGGAAGGTACCACAACGAAGTTCATAAAAGTCTGAACCGCCCTCCTCTCGCCCTCTGGAACGAACTCGAGGATCAAGCGCGATGGCGAATGCCAGAATCTTCAGATGATTTTCTGCTCTGCTTTTTACCCGAAGAAAAACGCAAGCTCCGCCGGGACGGCATTAGTCTGTTTCGAATCAGATACTGGTCAGATGCCTTAACCGCGGATCTAGGTCGGACAACGGAGCCTCTCACTGTGAAGTACGATCCTAGAGATCTTTCAAAGGTATGGGTGCGCCGTCCAACAGGAAACTTCGTAGAGGCCAGATATCGCGACCTTTCTCGACCTTCAATTTCGATTTGGGAACAACGTGCCGCCGTCCGTCGCTTACGCGCCATTGGGAAAAATGAAGCCAGAGAAGATACGATATTCTCGGCCATAAACGAGCAAAGACGAATTGAGGACAATGCAAAGCGCAGTTCCACTCAGGCACGACGAGCGGCAGCAAGACGCCCCAAGGCCTCAAAACCGAAAAAAGAGCCCGATGAGCACAGCTATAGGCTTCCATCCATCGATACGACTAATACCGACCTGCCCATTTATCCCGTAGAGGTATGGGATGATTGAGGACATTGTAGTCGACAAACCCACAACACCACTTGTTGACCACCCCGATATCGAACGTGTCCGTTGGATGCTTTCGGATCGTTGGATCGGTTTTCCCCGCGCCGACGCAGGTTTAGCACGGATGCGGGGTCTTTTGGACCATCCCCGGCGGACTCGCATGCCGGGTCTCCTGATCTATGGCGATAGCGGCATGGGAAAAACCATGTTGGCTGAGAAACTCAAAAGAGAAACCCCTCCCTGGTTCGACGCCGAATCAGGGATAGAGCGGCACTCGGTTATTGTCATACAAACGCCCCCATCACCAGATGAGAAACGCCTCTACTTGCACATTCTAGGTGCAATTGGCGCCCCAATTCGACCCTACTCCACTTTGGGCGAGCTTGAGGTGAAGGTTATCGTTCTTCTCAGAGAATTAGGTGTGCGGATGCTCGTTATGGACGAAGTCCACAACATGCTGGCCGGCAGCTACCGGGAGCAGCGACGTTTCCTGAACGTCCTTCGCTTTCTGAGCAATGAACTAAAGCTACCACTTGTCTGTTTAGGTGTCGCCGAGGCACGAGACGCGATACGAGGTGATATCCAACTTGCACGACGTTTCGACGAGTATCATTTAGCTACCTGGTCCGCCGATCCCGAGTTTGCGGCATTGATGAAAACGATCATGCAGGCCCTACCACTCCGGCGACCATCGGCTCTGACCGCAAAAGCACTGCGGCACGCCTTGAGCGCCACCGGTGGCGTGACATCGCTGATCTTTAGAATGTTCAGCGAGCTTGCTATTTCAGCCATCAACTCAGGGGAAGAATCACTTAGCTCGGAGGCTGTCTTGAACTGGCGACCAGGTACTTTCAAAGTGCATTTTTCCACCCATGAAGCTTGGCACAGTGAAACAGCCAGGGTCTGAACAACGTGCAAGCCCTGCCTATCGTTCCTCCGCCAGCGGCGGATGAGATCCTATCGTCCTGGGTTGCCCGCGTGGCAGCTGCTCATCATTTGCGACCAACCGACCTCCTTTGCTGGATTGGTGCGCAGTATAAGAATCATCGGGACCTTGATCTGACAATCGACAACTTGTCGGCCACCAGACTTGCCAAAGCCTTTCGGACAAGCCCTGAACACATTGTTTCCATGACGCACACAGATCTCCCAACACGTGCGCGACCATTCGCTCGAGCCGGACATCGCATCTACGCTTGCTCTTTCTGTTTCCAGAATAACAGCGACAGACAGAACAGCCCGGTGCTGAAATCGTGGACGCTTTGGTGGGAACGGAACTGCACGACCTGCGGGAGGACGCTCGCAGCGGATGACCTCTCTCAAGCTTTCCCCGAATTGCCTCGGCGCGTGTACCGACGGATCGACTGTTGGGCCAACGAAGGGGCAACTGTCCTCCAAAAATGGGCGATAGAAAACAGATGCCTCGACACATCCATCGAAATGTCATCATTTTTGAAGCTGACGCTCAGATTGGGGTCTGTTCCGGTAGGGGGCAGGATCGTACGTTTAGCGCAACCGGACATTCAGATAACATGCAGCGAACTCCCGGAGGGAGCCCATATTGCAGTTTTTCTGCGTTGAAGCGAAGGTCGGCTTTAGGGGCGAGACAACAAGGATAATCAGAGCATGTTAGAACTATTCGCGACAACTTTCGTTGCTGGATTGCTATACGTCTTTATCCCCGGACCGGCGACCCTGGCGGCACTCAGCCTCTCTGCGGGTCGCGGACGCATGGCTTGCGCAACCTTCCTTACCTGTCACCTTCTTGGTGATCTGGCTTGGACGATCCTTGCAATTTCAGCCATCATCGGTGTCTCACAAGCTGGCCCTTTGCTCTTCGATGTTTTGGGACTAGCCTGTGGTGTTTATCTCATTTGGCTTGGGGTAAAGGCACTTCGCAGTCAGAGTTCGAATGCGGGCGCTATAGTTGATGTCCCATGGAGATCAGGGCTCATTTTCGGGTTCACAAACCCCAAAGCCTACCCATTTGCGCTTGCGATGTTCACGGCTGTTTTCGCTCGATTTGAAGAAGCGATGACGTTTCAGAACGCTTTTTCGCTAGTCCTGGCCGCGTTTCTTGGGTTCTGCGTCGCAACGCTCGGCGTCGTGTTTTGGACCGGACTTCCAGTAACAAGACGCATATTTGCGCGGCACAGCCGCTTCATCACGCGGGCTATCGGAATTGTGTTTATTGCGGCTGGTGCCAAGTCCATCAGTGTGTCTGTCACAAACATCAGACTTCGGGCATGACTTCTGGTTTTTTTGGCAGTCCGTGCACCCTTCCGCTCAAGTGCTATTGAGGCAGGTCAGACCGAAGATCGCCGCAACGTAAGAGTGGCTAATCCCATGCCGATCAGAATACTGCCGCTGACACGTTTGAACCAAGCAACGATAGAAGGACGCCGGATTACGCCCCGCATCCGACCGGCAAGCCGCGCATAGAAAAAGGCATTCAGCCAGGCTAGGCAGGTGAAGGTAGCAATGGCTGCAACAAACTGGGGCATCAGTGGCGAAGCAGTATTGATAAACTGGGGCACAAACGCGATGAAGAACGCGATGGGCTTGGGGTTCAAGGCGGTCACTGCAAAACACTGGCGGAATATCCGGTGTGAACTTATACGCGGTCCAGCTGTTTGGGCCTCCTGGATACCTCCACTGGCCGATTGAATTGTTCGAATACCCAGCCAAATGAGATAAGCCGCCCCAACCCATTTGAACACTAAGAAGATTTCCGCCGAGGCCATCATCAAAGCACCTAGGCCCGCCAATGAGACCGTCATCGCAATGAAGTCCCCCAATGCAACACCAGATGCAGCAACCGATGCAACGCGCGGCCCACTCGAAAGGCCCAGCGTGATCACGAGAAGGATCGTCGGGCCAATCGGGAAGATCAAAAAGACCGTAGATGCGGCCAAGAACGCAAGCCAAGTTTCAAATGTCATTTTTTATGCTCCGAGCCAGATCGCGTTCGCTGCCCACAAGTCAACATGATTGTGCTCCTCATTCATACAAGTGCATTACCTAGGCCAACAGCGATCAGTATTGTCAATGGAATGCAGTTAAAAGCAGACCTTCGAGCGGCTAAGCAGAAAGATAATAAAGTCCCGCATCTCTCCAATTCGAGCAAAGCGCAGCGAAGGTCAGGTTTGGTGCCGGTTGAGGGTCCTGTAGACGGTCGGGCGGGATACGGAAAAAACATCCGCCAGATCGCTGATAGAATAATCGCCAGTGGCGTGCAATCGGCAGAGTTCGCGTTGTTGCTTGTCTGACAGCTTGGGTTGCTTCCCGCGCAGTTTGCCCTTGGCACGCGCAATCGCCATGCCTTCTCTAGTACGCATCCGGATGAGATCGGCTTCGAATTCGGCAAAGGTGGCGAGGATGTTGAAGAACATCTTTCCCATTGGATCGGTCGGATCATAGACGGATGCGCCGAGTGCGAGCTTTACGCCCTTTTTCTGAAGCTGATCGGCTATGGCACGGGCATCAGGAACTGATCGGGCTAGCCGGTCGAGCTTGGGAACGACAAGCGTATCGCCTTCTCGCCCAGCAGCAATGGCCTGATCCAGACCAGGGCGTGCGCGATTGGTGCCGGTCAAGCCATGATCGGTATAGATGCGATCCGGTGCCACGCCGAGACTTTCCAATGCTTGTTTCTGCGCGGTGAGGTCCTGGCTGTCGGTGGAGCAGCGGGCATATCCAATAAGCGTGGTGGTCATAGCCGAACTGTACGAATACGGCCCCTTCATTGCAATTTATATCGTACCATCTATATGAGACACTCTTTGAGCCAGTTTTGTTGAAGGGATGCGTCGGTGGATAATCGTACGCTGACCGATCCTCTTACGGACACTTATTCAACGCCATTTGGGAACAGCATCCATGCCAAGACGGTCCATACTGACCGACCGACAGCGTTCGGCACTCTTTGACTTACCCACGGATGACGCCGAGCTCCTGCAGCACTACACACTCGCCGATGACGACATCGAGCATATCCGTGGGCGGCGGAAGGCAGAAAATCGGCTTGGCTTTGCCTTGCAGCTTTGCGCCTTCAGATATCCGGGTCGCCTGTTGATCCCTGGCGAAACAATTCCTCTGGAAGTCAGTCGATTCATTGCTGCCCAGCTTGGTATGAATCCAGAAGATCTTGAAAACTACGCGATACGTGAGGAGACGCGACGCGATCATTTGGTAGAACTGCGCGCCATCTACGACTTCAGGATGTTCTCTGGTCGCGGCGCGCGCGACTTGAAGGTATGGCTTGAACATGAAGCTGAAACAGCGCGATCAAATGAGGATTTAGCACGCCGTTTTATCGATGAATGTCGGCGTACCCAAACCATTCTGCCCGGCGTGTCGGTTATTGAACGGCTATGTGCAGACGCACTGGTTGCAGCGGAGCGCCGGATCGAAAGCCGGATTGCCTCCAGGATCGATGATCAGGCCCGCGAAAGGTTGGATGCGCTGTTATTTGAGATGGTCGATGGCAACGTCAGTCGGTTTGTCTGGCTCCGCCGTTTCGAGATCGGTGGCAACTCGGCAGGTGCGTCCCGTTTATTGGACCGGTTGGAGTTTTTGCAGGAATTGGGCCTATCACCCGATGTTCTCACCGACGTGCCGCCGCATCGGATCACGCGCCTGCGCCGTCAGGGCGAACGATACTTCACAGACGGCCTGCGCGACATCAGCAGCGACCGTCGTTTGGCAATCGTCGCTGTCTGCGTCATTGAATGGAATGCGGCGATTGCCGATGCCGTTGTTGAAACCCACGATCGGATTGTCGGCAAGACATGGCGGGACGCCAAGAAGCTGTGCGATGCCCGGATCAGCGATGCGAGGTCTGCGCTGCAGGAGACGCTGCGATCATTCAAATCTTTAGGTGCCGCTCTTCTGGAGGCCAAGGTTGATGGTGCATCTTTGGACGTAGCGACCGAAACGGCCTGCGGCTGGTCTCGGTTGGAAGGTATGGTAGCGACAGCAGCCGAACTGACCGATACGATGGCTGCCGATCCCCTCGCTCATGTCGTGCAGGGCTATCACCGGTTCCGGCGGTACGCGCCGCGCATGCTGCGCGCGCTTGATATCCAAGGAGCCACAGTCGCGACACCGCTGTTGCAAGCAGTAAAGATTATCAATGATCATAAATGTGACATGCCGCGCCGGTGCGACTTTCTGCGCCGAAACGCGAAGTGGCACCGCCACCTCAACGCGCCGGAGGTTGACGATCACAGGCTTTGGGAAGTCGCAGTTCTGTTCCAGCTCCGTGACGCGTTCCGCTCTGGTGATATCTGGCTCGCCCATTCCCGCAGGTATGCTGATCTGAAACAGGCGCTTATAACGATTGAGACCGCGAAATCTTCACCACGTATTACCATGCCTTTCGAACCGGACATCTGGCTTGCTGATCGAAAGGCCCGTCTTGAGGATGGTCTGAAGCGATTAGCGAAAGCCGCCCGAAGGGGCGCGATACCCGGGGGATCAATCGAAAACGGCGTTCTTAAAGTTGACCGCTTGACAGCTGCAACGCCGCAAGACGCCCAGGATATGGTGCTTGATCTCTATGGCCGTCTGCCGTCGGCGCGGATTACCGATCTTCTCCAAGACGCGGACAATGACATCGGGTTCACCGAAGCCTTTACGCATCTGCGCACCGGTGCTCCTTGCGAAGACCAGATCGGACTTTTGAATGTGCTGCTGGCTGAAGGATTGAACCTGGGACTGAGCAAGATGGCTGAGGCCACCAGCTCCCACGACTACTTTCAACTTTCACGCCTCTCCCGGTGGCACATTGAAAGCGATGCCATCAACAAGGCATTGGCAATGGTCATCGCAGCACAATCAAATCTGCCCATGGCCCAGTATTGGGGTGACGGCGTCACCGCATCCAGCGATGGACAGTTCTTCCCGTCGGCTCGTCATGGCGAGGCAATGAACCTGGTCAATGCCAAATATGGAACTGAGCCGGGCTTGAAGGCCTACACGCATGTCTCTGATCAGTTTGGGCCGTTCGCCACACAAAATATTCCTGCCACCGTCAATGAAGCGCCCTATATCCTGGATGGATTGCTGATGAACGAGACGGGCCGGAGTACCAAGGAACAGTACGCCGACACTGGCGGCTTCACGGATCATGTGTTTGCCGTGACCGCGCTGCTGTCCTACCGTTTCATTCCACGCATCCGTGATCTGCCCTCAAAGCGGCTTTACCTCTTTGATCCCGCGGCTGCCCCAAAGGAACTACGCGGGCTGATCGGCGGGAAGATCAGGGAAAAGCTGATCGTAGAGAACTGGCCCGACATTCTGCGTTCTGTCGCCACAATGGCAGCGGGCGTCATGCCGCCAAGCCAGCTCTTGAAAAAGTTCGCATCATATCCGCGCCAGCATGAACTTGCCCTCGCTCTGCGGGAGATCGGTAAGGTCGAACGGACATTGTTTATCATCGACTGGTTGCTAGACGCTGATATGCAACGTCGCGCTCAGATAGGATTGAACAAGGGTGAGGCTCATCACGCCTTGAAGAACGCGTTGCGTATTGGTCGTCAGGGCGAAATTCGTGATCGCACAGCAGAGGGACAGCACTACCGCATGGCTGGACTGAACCTCCTCGCCGCCATCATCATTTACTGGAATACAAAGCACCTCGGACGCGCAGTCACCGCGCGAGATCGCGCAGGTCTCGACTGCTCGCCAGAACTGCTGTCACATATCTCGCCCCTCGGATGGGCACATATCCTATTCACTGGCGAATACAGATGGAAAAATCTCCGATAATTGACCCTAACGTACGATCCTGCCCCCTACCGGAGCAGACCCCATGAAAGAGGTAAAATCCTTGCGTTGGCTCGCGAATCCGGCGAAACGCCAGACAGTTGCCCATAAATGAGTGCTTTCTTCGAAAATCAACTCACAGGGGATTTGCATCACACATAGATACACAGTCATGGTTAACGCGAAACCAAAATTCAATATTATTATTTATTATTTTCAATTATTTGTGAACTATATTTAGATTACTCTAATTCTTATCGACTCTTCCCTTGATTGAAGATACCGTTAACTATGTCTTCGCATCTGCAGAGATTGGAAGAGCCAGTGTTTGTCAGAAAGATCTCTGGATCGCTTGCAACCGGCGTGTTGCTCTCCCTCCCGACTCAGGCAGCGGCCGACGGTCCTTTCACCATGACTCGAGACGGCGACGTGCCGGTCGGCGACCATCAGAATTTCAAGATCGCCAGCGTGTTCGGCAATTTCCTGCTTAAGGATTTACATCTGATCGAGAAGTTTGAGCGGTTCAATCGCGAGCGAATTCCGGAGCGCGTCATCCATGCCAACGGCACCGGCGCACATGGGGAATTCCGGTTCAATCAAGACTTCCCGGCACACACCAAGGCGTCGCCTTTTACGCCGCGTGAGAACGCGCTGGCCTTCCCGCGCTTCTACAGGGTCATCCATCCTAAGGGGTCGAGGAAAGCACTGAGCGAACCACGCGACTTCGCCACCGTGTTCTACGCCCACGAAGGCACCTGGGACCTGGTGGCTAATCGCAGCCCTCCGGTAAGAAGCCGCCGTTTGATTCTGCAGCATCAATCCACTTTCAAAAAAGGATAGAACAATGACAGACAAATTCGATCGACGTGGTTTCCTAAAGGGCAGCACAGTAGCCGCAGCTGGCACTGCCGCAACTCTGGCGGCACCGTCAGTCGCTTTAGCGAAATCTGAGTCAACGAAAATGCAAGCAGCCGCAGATCGCCAAGCCGCCGAGAGCTACGCAGCTGGCAGGTGCCCCGTCATGCACGGAACAAATGCGTATAAAGCAACGGGGAGCTTTGCCAATCAGCACTGGTGGCCAAATCAGTTGAATCTGAAACTACTTCATCAAAACTCGTCGTTATCGGACCCAATGCGTCAAGGCTTCAACTATGCTGAGGAGTTCAAAACCCTTGATCTGACCGCAGTGAGGCAGGATCTTGAAGTGCTTATGACGACGTCGCAGGATTGGTGGCCGGCCGACTATGGCCATTATGGGCCGCTCTTCATCCGTATGGCATGGCACAGCGCGGGCACTTACCGCATCGGTGACGGTCGCGGCGGCAGCGCCTCGGGATCGCAACGCTTCGCGCCTCTCAACAGCTGGCCGGACAACGCAAGCCTCGACAAGGCCCGCGCCTTACTTTGGCCGATCAAGCAGAAGTATGGCCGGAAACTGTCATGGGCCGATCTCATGATTTTTTCCGGCACGGTTGCCCTGGAATCTATGGGGCTCAAGACTTTTGGCTTCGCCGGCGGACGGCAGGACATCTGGGAACCTGAGGAAGACATCTATTGGGGACCTGAAACAACTTGGCTTGCCGACGAGCGCTATAGCGGCGACCGGGAGCTTGCCGATCCTCTGGGCGCTGTCCAGATGGGCCTGATTTATGTCAACCCCGAAGGCCCGAACGGAAACCCCGACCCGCTTGCGTCGGCTAAGGATATTCGTGAGACCTTCGCGCGCATGGGGATGAATGACAGGGAAACCGTTGCCCTTGTTGCCGGCGGCCATACCTTCGGCAAAAATCATGGTGCCGCAGATCCGGAAAAGTATGTCGGTCGCGAGCCCGAAGCTGCCGGCATTGAGGAGCAAGGCTTTGGTTGGAAAAACAGCTTCGGCACAGGCAAAGGTGTCGATACGATAACCAGTGGCCTCGAGGGCGCCTGGACCCCCACACCGATTACATGGGATAACGGCTTTTTTGACATGTTGTTTGGCTTTGAATGGGAGCTTACAAAAAGCCCTGCCGGTGCGCATCAGTGGACACCTACAGATCCCAATGCACAAGGCATTGTGCCAGATGCTCATGATCCCGAGCGATCCCATGCCCCAGTCATGCTCACGTCAGATGTCGCATTACGGATGGACCCGATCTATGGACCGATTTCGAGGCGGTTCCATGAGAACCCCGAAGAGTTCACAGATGCGTTTGCAAGAGCGTGGTACAAGCTCACACACCGCGACATGGGTCCCGTTAGCCGGCACCTGGGTAATCTTGTTCCAACGGAGGAATTGTTGTGGCAGGACCCTGTCCCGGCTGTCGATCACGAACTGATCGGGGACCAGGACATTACCGATCTCAAGGCCGAGATCCTGTCATCAGGACTATCCGTTTCCCAGTTGGTTTCGACCGCATGGGCGTCTGCGTCAACGTTCCGCGGCAGCGACAAGCGTGGTGGTGCTAATGGTGCACGTATCCGACTTGCGCCGCAAAAGGATTGGGCAGTCAACAATCCGACCCAGTTGGCAAATGTACTCGGAACTTTGGAAGGTATCCAGAAGGGCTTTAATTCAGGCGGCAAAAAGGTCTCCCTCGCCGACTTGATCGTGCTGGGTGGCTGCGCAGCGGTTGAGGAAGCAGCTAGGAACGCCGGTCAAGACGTGGAAGTGACATTCTATCCGGGCCGCACGGACGCCACACAGGAGCAAACAGACGTGGAGTCATTTGCCGTGCTGGAACCAGTAGCAGACGGCTTTCGCAATTACCTGAAGGACGGCCAAGTCCGCCCCGCGGAAGAGTTGATGGTTGATCGCGCCCAACTGCTGACGCTGACCGCGCCGGAAATGACGGTCCTCGTAGGCGGCATGCGGGTCCTCAATACGAATGCTGATGGATCCGGCAATGGTGTTTACACCGAACGGCCCGGAACGTTGAGCAATGACTTCTTCGTCAATTTGCTCAGCAGGAGTACTGAATGGAAGCCGCAGTTAGGCTCTCAGGATGTGTTCGACGGGCTGGATCGTGCTACCGGCAAGGTCAAATGGACCGGAAGCCGTGTTGACCTTGTGTTTGGCTCAAACTCCCAGCTTCGCGCCTTGGCGGAGACCTACGGCAGTGAAGACGCGCAGATGACGTTCGTACAAGACTTTGTCGACGCATGGACCAAGGTCATGAACCTTGATCGTTTCGATTTGACGGCCTGATCTCCAGCATATGACGTTACCGCGCTGGCAGAATACGGGCAGACAGAGCAAATCTACAGGCGGCAAGCGAGCGGGCAAACCGCACTCGCGAAAGAACCAGGGCGGCACCGCGTGTGCCGCCCTGACAGTCCATAAGAGTTGACAGGCCAACCGGTTCATGAAGCTCCTGCGCCTGGCGCTGGACCGGAGTCAGCCAGCCACCGTGCGGGCAACAGCTCTCGATCTCATGCGCACCGGACGTTTTCCAGGCGCTGGAGCATCAAACGGGAACGCCGTTCAGGATTTGTCCCTTGCGCGGTCTGCGCGCGGACTTTGTCCGTGCCGGACCTTCGGGCTAAAGAAGCTCCACTGGATCGTTTCCTTCACGGCCTCAGCCTTCTCTCGCGTTTCCTGCTCTAATCGCAACATCAGGTCTTAAAACCTGCGTTCGAGATCAGCGGACCGCTGATTGCGAGGCAGTGGGTTTTAAGCCGGTTTGAACAGGAAATGCGTTAGTTATGAGCGAGGTGTCATAACCCGGCGGAGCTCACAGGTCTAAAGTCTACGCACACAGCCAAACACAAAAGCCCCCGAGAGGGGGGCTCTTGTGTTTGGTTGCGGGGGCGGGATTTGCGCTTTGCAACATTTTCTCAGCCATGGAGCTACTACCGCCACGATATCTCGATATTGCAAGGGTTTAGAGGAGGCCTGGAACAATAACAGGCCCCCTTTACAGCGGTCGTTCGTACCAGGCGTAGCGAATGCCCAGAAAAAGCCAATTCCCTCGAAAAAGTCTTTGGCTAACTTCCTCGGCATGTGTTCTCAAGAATAAACTTGCGTGCTTTTCTCGTGTTGGTTTGAGCGCTTTCGGCATCGGAAAGAGTTTTTGCAAGCTTTCTGAGGTTCTGGGCAGTTGCGGCGAGCAGGAATTCGTCGTTTGCGCGACAGGGACCACGTTGTCTCAGCGAGACGGCGGGTTCTCAGAACAGGTCGAATGATCAGAGATCGGGTCAGTCAGATCGAGAAGGCAGAACCAGCGATACGCCAGACTGAAATGAACTTCCTCACAAAGCCTGCGCTCAGACCGAATGCCGTGCGTATATCCAATGATCAGCATGCGGATCATCACCTCAGGATCGACCGAAGCTGGTGGTCCGACGGAACATTAGCCTCACGCGAACACTGGTAGAACAGGGGCTTTGCGCCTCTTTCTTCGGTCCCGTCATCGCAGGTAGTCCCTCGAAAATCCGCGATAACAAAAGCAGCCGCTACACCTCACTGCGACGCCAGCTTTTTCAACTAAATCGGCTCAATAGTGTTCACTCTGCAGCCATGATCGGTTTGTCTTGCAGGCGGGTCTCAATTTTTTCGGCCAAATATTTGCTATCTTCATCGATACCAAGGAAACGGCCAGACCCCCATGTGTTCAGCCAGCCAAGCCCAATAAAGTAAAAGCCAGGCGCTTTGCACACGCCGCGATCATAGACTGGCCGACCGTGATCATCGAACACATCTACCTCAATCCATTGATAGTTGGGTCGGAAACCAATGGACCAGATAATTGAAGTTAAATTCAGTTCTCTCGCATCGATTTCGGTGATTTCCGTTTCAGGGTGCCAGAGTTTTTCAAAAGGTGCTTCTGTCGGCGCCTGAATTCCCTCGCATTCAATAAATCTGTCGATTGTTTGGCATATACTAAGATAGCTTTTGTCCGCGTCATCAAGATTTTTTTCCAGATCAGGCAAAAAAGCAAACTGCGAACCGTCGATGTCAGACAGTGAGCCGTAAAGCGAGATATTGTTTTCGACGACGAAACGGCGAAGATCAATCTCTTTTCCGCCGTCGCGACCAGACATGTAGTGATTGGTTTGGGCGAGTGCTTTGCCGGGATCAGGGTGCTGCTGAATCGTGATTGCGTAATGACCCATATCGTAAAGCCAGTCTGTCGCATCCCGGCCACGATATTTACGTGGGCTGCGCGGGGCCGGACCAACAGCCAGATGAACCTTACGCCCGTCCCGAACCAGATCCTCCATAATCTGAACGCCAGACTGGCCTGTTCCTACCACCAGTGTGGCACCCTCTGGAATTTGCGCAGGACGACGATAATCGCGAGAATGCATCTGGATAATCGAAGGGTCTAACTTGTCAGCATAAGTCGGCACGATCGGCTCATCATAGCCACCTGTCGCGATGACAACTTCATCACAGGTCCAGGAGCCTATTGATGTTTCCACGAGATACCCGCCTGCCTCCAGCGCAGCGATGCGCGAAACATCGACATTTTCGTGCAATGGCGGATCAAAACTCTCAGCGAATCCATCGAGATAGTCCGTTATTTGCGTCTTGAGCATGAAACCGTTTGGATCATCCCCCTGATACGGATAGCCGGGAAGCCGGCACTGCCAGTTTGGCGTAACCAGACAAAAACTATCCCACCTGTTTTTGCGCCATGAGTGAAATTTCTCATGTCGCTCAAAGACTTTGTGCGCAATGTTTTTTTGTGTGAGATGCCAACTGACCGACAGCCCAGCCTGACCCCCACCTACAATAATAACGGGAACATATGAGGTTTTTCCTTCAGTCATAATCTGTTCCTCTACTGGCCCATATCAATGCATGTCACCATCGGATCATCATGATCTTGGAAATTAGCAATTTGCGTTTTTAGGTGGGATAGCTGCCCCAAAGCCCGGCTGCAGGGATATCCAAACTTTTGCTGCACACGGTTTGAAGCGGAGGTAAGAGCTGTTTCGGCCCTGCTGCTGAAATCAGCGAGTGGATAGGTGGTGCCAGGGGAAAAGTAGTCGGCAATCACGCTGGATGGCGAGTAGCACTTTTCTTCCCTATTGTCAGGCCAGCGCAGGGTGAACCAAACTTCAGGCATGAGCCAATTCCTTCTTGCCAAGGCCGAGATATGGCTCCGTTTGGTAATCCCAAAAAGCAGCCATTTCTTGTGATGAATGGAATCGCACCGATGAGCCGTCGAAAACCCGTCCGATAGCTTCAGCGCAGATGCCATTGGCGCTGAATTCGTCGCACACTGCCTTCACGTGCTTGGGCGATACGGAAAGCAAAAAACCGAAACTTGGGAAGCTCCGCATCCAGCGCTCGTGGGTTACACCCGCCGGAGGCGCAATCTGATCGAGGTCAAGGTCGATCCCAATGCCGGAGCACTCCGCCAGCATGAGCGCCGTGCCGGCAATTCCGCCCTGGCTTATGTCTTTGCCAGCCTTGACCCAGCCTTTACCTGCCAGTCTCGGCAGGATTTCCAAATTGCTTCGCAAATCTGCCGGTGCCTTATCTTCCGCAGCGAAGAAATTGTCGAAATTCCGATAAGCCCCATTCATGTCTATCGCAGCAATGATGATATCATCGGCCGCAGCATCAAAGCTGGTGATCAGCGCCTCGGCGCGTCCAAATATGGAAACGGCGAGATTGAGTTCAGCAGTTGAGAAATTGGTATGGCCGCCCAGTATTGGCACACCATAAGCGGTAGCAGCGTCGTGCAAGCCCTGCATAAGAGACTTGGCCACTTCCGGGTCCGGCGCCCAAACCTGATCGACTAAACCGACCGCACGGCCGCCCATGGCCGCAATATCGGAGATATTGACCATCACGCCGCACCAGCCGGCAAACCATGGGTCACTCTTTACAAAAGCAGGAATGAACCCTTCACCTGCCAAAAGATCATAACCACCGTCAGGCCGTTTCAAAATCGCAGCATCGTCGCCGGGTCGGCCTTCATCTTCCTGTCCAAGGCCAAGGGCGTCTGTTGCTTTCGATATAGAAAGCTTGGACCGGATCGATGGGTGTTGCCGCAAGGCCTCTGTGATCTGGGTGACGTCTGTCATCGTCACGCAACTATTTTACGCGGCTTGTGATACCAACCTGCAACGGGATTTATCGTGGGAGGATAGTAAGAAAGATCGGCGGCCATTCGCATATGCGCAACGCCGTGATAGTCAACTTCTTCGATAGCCTTCCAACGCATACGGCGGAACAGACCGACATTTTGCATCTGAATATGGGCTAAAAACCTATGACAACCTTGGGCGTGCGCGCTGCTTACAGCGAGCCGGATAAGCTCGGCGCCCAAATGTCCTACCTTCCTGTACAGCACGTCTACAGCCAAACGCGACCCCCACCAGACACCGGGATCGGCTTCATAAATACGCACGGTGCCGACAACGGAATCCGGTTCATGGGCATAAGTAGAAAGCGCGACCAAATGTGTTGCGATCATGTCGATGTCGTCACGGTCGTGCTTTTCAAAAATCTTCTGTTCATCAACAAACACACGCCGGCGCAGGTCCGCCGCGCCGTTTGCTTCCCAAGGCGTGGACGCGGCGCGGATGAAATAGCCGGGCGATTTGAAAGGATGGATTTCAGCTTGCATCACGACGCCCTCAGTTTTTCATAGGTCGACAAAGCTGAACATGCGCCGCAGCGCCCGCAGCCTGCTTTGATGTCTTCAGATTTCATACCTGCTTTAACGATCATCTGTCCCAGAGGCTTCAATACCGAAACCATAAACTCCGATTTTGGTGCCGGGTGGCTCTCAAGCGGCGTTCCGGAAATTGGGACAAACGGCACCACAAATGGGTAGACCCCCATCGCACAGAGCTTTTCAGAGACTTCAAGGATAGCTTCTGCTGTGTCACCCAAACCCGCGAGAATGTAAGTTGAGACCTGTCCGCGGCCGAAGACCTTCACAGCAGCCTCAAAAGACGAAAAATATTTTTCCAAGGGAACAGAAGCCTTACCCGGCATAACATCTGCCCGAACTTCCGACGTCACCGTTTCAAGATGCATACCCAGCGTGTCGATACCGGCATCAAACATGCGCTGGTGCCATGCATCATCCGCTGGAGGCTCGCATTGACCTTGTATGGGTATGTTAACGGCGGCCTTGATAGCCCGTGCGCTTTCCGCCAAAACCGCCGCGCCCCTATCGTCTCCGGCGGGGGTGCCGGTCGTCATGACCATATGCTCCACCGCATCCAATTCGACGGCAGCTTTTGCGACCTCTGCCAATTGCGCCGGCGTTTTGTGTGCTACGGTCCGACCCGCTGCCAAGCTCTGGCCGATCGCGCAAAACTTGCAGGTTTTCTTCCGGCTCTCATATCGAATGCATGTTTGTAAAACGGTCGTAGCCAACACATTGCGCGAGTGCAGCACCGCGATATGACTGTAAGGCACGCCATCAGCGGTCGTTAGATCGTAAAAACGCGGCCGGTTCGGAAAACGAATTTTGGCCACTTCGGCGCCATCGCGGGTAACACGTGAGTGGCCATCGTCATCCGGCGCATCCACTAAAAACGGGCTTTCGAAAGCCGGAGCTGTATGCACAGGCACCATCACCGTAACGCCATTGATCGTAACCGCTTTATGATCGGAAGGTCCGGCACCGCCGCGACGGCTTTCATGGCCTGCCCTCGGATCGACCAATCGCATACCCTTGGTCTGCAAATCATTGATGAGATTGGAGTCAGACAACTTCATGCTCCTTTTCCAAGGGGGTCGGTTCAAATGATTTTCCAGGCGGCGCAACATCGGACAAAGCCGCAAGTTCGTGCCGAGTTTTGGCCGGGCGCGTGTCGTGCATCAGATGCAATAATTCAGGCCGTGCATAATGGCCAACGCTGTCCATCATACGTTTGCGCTTTGTCACAAGCTTCATATCGAGATCGGCAATTAAGATGCCTTCGCCCTCGGTCAAAGGGTCCACAATATGTCGGCCTTCCGGTGAGATGATGCAGGTCATGCAGCCATCGCGCAGCCCCTTCTGCAGCGCTGGATCGGGATGAATTGAGGCGACCTGTTCTTCGCTCAACCACGCGGTGGCGTTGACGACAAAACATGCGGCTTCCAAGGCATGGTGACGCATGGTGACTTCAATTTGCTCGCCAAAAATGGGGCCAACCAAACTGCCGGGGAAGTGAGCCGCATGAATTTCTTCGTGTTGCGTCATGAGCGCATAGCGCGCCAATGGGTTGTAGTGCTCCCAGCAGGCCAGGGCCCCCACGCGGCCGACTTTTGTTTTGACAACCTTAAGGCCAGCGCCGTCGCCTTGGCCCCAAACCATACGCTCATGATAGGTCGGGGTGATTTTGCGACGTTTCAAAAGGATTTCGCCGGTGGCATCGAAAATCAACTGCGTATTATAGAGCGAACCGTGATCTCGCTCGTTGATACCCATCACAATCACGGCGCCGCTGCTGCGGGCGGCATCCGCAATCGATTTTGTTTCAGCGGAAGGCACCACCACAGCTTCATCATACAGCTTAAGATGCGGCTTACCCTGCAGAACAGGTGGCAAAACGAATGAGAAATAGGGGTAGTAAGGAATAAAAGTTTCTGGGAAAACGATGAATTCAGCACCCTTGTCCGTTGCTTCTTTGATAGCGTTTAAGACACGCTCCATTGTGCCGGCACGGCCGGAAAGGTTTGGTGCGATCTGTACGGCGGCGGCTCTTACGGTATCGCTTCGCATAAACTCTTCCGCTTCGATGGGTTAAAAGTAAGAAATAGCCGGGCCGCAATTGAACGGCCCGGCTTCAAAATTAGACGGTCCAAGTATCCAGGATGACCGCGTTGTCTTTTTTGTGCAGCAGGATGCAATCAAGCACATCTTGTGGGGCAATTGGCGTAATGCCTGGCAAAAGCGACGGCTCGCCGTGGCCGTAAAGCGCCTGCAACGCGAAGCGGCAGGCAAAAACCTTGCCGCCTTCGCCCATGAATTTAGTCAGATTCGCCGCAAAATTCTGATGTCCGGGAAAGGCCTCATCGCCCAAAGTGGGGAAGCCGCGCTGGATACCAAGCGTGACACCTGGGCCATAGAGCAGGATTGACGTCTCATAGCCTTTTCGGTTCAACCGAATTGCATTGAGAATATTGACCAAACCAATCGAGCCTTCAAAAGCAACTGTATGGAAGGTCACCAATGCCTTCTCGCCCTCATCGGCTTTTACGTCTTCAAAGACTTTCTCTTCATAGTCGACGAAACAATCGCCATCTTTGTGAGCTTGTTTTTCTACTGTCGGCATATCGCCTCTCCTGTTGTTCATAACTGCAGGCTAAAATCTTGAAATTGTATGTGTCAATTTTAATAATAATCTCCATACAATATAAATTGAAACATCACCGGATTCGCCCGTGGTTTGTGCAATTTCGGTAGATTTTAAGCAGGCTGTTGACGAAAAAATGTGCAGTGATGATTATTCGGCTTGGAATTGAATGCATTTTCATCCATACACTTTGGTGAAGTTTCAGCCCGGATAATTTGAAGCACTGGAATTTGCGATGGCTATCTGGAATCCGACTCTGGCCAAGGATGGCAGGCCCCACTACATCGCGATCGCTGATGCGATCGCCAATGATGTTAAGAGCGGCGTTTTAGCACCCGGTATGCGCTTGCCTCCGCAAAGAAAGCTGGCCGACACATTGGGCATTGATTTTACAACGGTCTCTCGCGCTTATAATGAAGCCCGATCGCGTGGCTTGATTGACAGTCAGGCTGGCCGTGGAACATTCATATCCAAAAGCGCAGTATCAAGCGGTCGGCTAGACGCGATACGCCAAAGCGCTGAAGACTTGGCGATGAATATGCCGCCCGAGCCGAATACACCGGAACTTTTAGAGCAAATGCGCAAAGGCATAGATTATGTTTCTGCCAATCTCATTCCGCTTCTGCGTTATCAATCGTCCATTGGAGGCGAGGCAGACAAGGTTGCCGCGTCTAGTTGGCTATCGCTGAGGGGGATGGTGCCCAAGCTGGAGCGCATTGCGGTAACGCCCGGCGCCCACGCCACCATGACCGCAATTTTATCCACGATAGCGGAAAACGGCGATACCGTTTTGTGCGAGCACATCACCTATCCCGGCATTCGCAAAATTGCGCAGATGCTTGGGATCAAGCTGCTCGGCATCCCCATGGACGGGAGCGGCATTCTGCCTGATGTGTTGGAGAAGGCGATCAAGCAACAGAAGCCACGCGCACTCTACCTCAATCCGACACTGCACAACCCGACCACCCTTACCATTCCAACCGAGCGGCGATTAATAATTTCGCAAATTATAAATCGATACGGGCTGCCGCTTATAGAAGACGATGCCTATGGCTTTATTCCCCCCAAGGCACCAGCGCCACTGGCCGTTTCTGCGCCGGATTTAACATGGCATATTGGCGGTCTTGCCAAGTGCATCGGCGCCGGTCTTCGTCTTGCTTATGTCGTCACGCCATCTGCTAAACACACATTGGCGCTGGCGCAGTCATTGCGGTCTATTACAGTTATGCCGTCTCCACTACCCATGGCGCTGGCAACACAATGGATTGAAGATGGAACAGCTGATAGCATCCGCCGTTTCATTCGACGGGAGACCAATGCCCGCCAGCAAATGGCGACTCAGGCATTGGAGGGTTTGGAGTTTGAATCCGCGGACAATGCGTTCAATGTGTGGTTAAAGCTGCCCCAAGGGTCGGCGCGCGCAGACATAATAGCCAATATGGCGGGACGCCATGTGGGTATAACCCCGTCAGATGCCTTCACGGTGACTGGTGAACCAGACGAATATGTTCGCTTATGCCTTGGCGGCGCAATCAGCCGCGATCAGCTTGAAGAGAGCCTCAACTACATAGCGCACCTGTTGATCCCTGCAAATTTCAGGACGTGAGGTGGTAAGCATCTCTGCTCAGAAAGCTTAGATGTAAGCTTTTCAAGCCAGGCGAAAACCCATCTCAATATCAATTTGCAAACGGCGGCTTCCCTCCGGGGGATCTTCTGCGTGCTTTGCAATGCAAAAAGACCTTGGTGGCCAGGTCTTTTTTTAGCGTCGCATCGCCTTATCTGATATTGGTTGCGGGGGCAGGATATGAACCTGCGATCATCAATATTCTTGCTTGAAATTCTCAGCTATCCCATCAACCGCGCCGCCCTGCTCAGCTCCGACTCCGCATCATTGTAGTACTCCGAGGCCTGCTGCACCGACTTATGCTGCGATTGCTGCATGGCCTCAGCCAGTGGGATCCCATCCCTGGCCGCTTGGGTCAGATATCCTGCACGCAGTCCATGCGCGCTGTAATCACTCGCTTCATATCCGGCAATCTTGAGTCTTCGTTTGATCATGTGGTTGATCCCTGCGGCCGTCATGGCACGGTCACTAACATTCTCCCAGCGATCAATGTGGCGAAAAACAACACCATCCGTAATATCTTCGCTCTCCATCCAAGCGACCAAGGCTTCAACAGGTCTGCCAATTAGCTTTACCTGAGCACCCTCTTCCGCATCGGTCGTCTTTGTGCGTCCGAGTTGGATCGTCATACAGGCCAGCAATCGGCTTTCCGGATCCGCGGGATCCATGCGTACGGGATCTTCTTCGATCAGTTGCTTAGCCTTGAGAGAGGCAAGCTCGCTCCGCCTTCTTCCACCCGACCCAAAGGCGACCAACAGCAAGGCGCGATCACGGAGTGCCGCTGGTCCGCCATCCTTGCAGGTGTCCAAGAGATCCTCCAGGATGTTGCGGGTAATCGCCCGTCGGCTATTTCGAACCCGTGGCCGGTCCGCGGCCTTCGCGGCCCGCTTGACCGCTTCTTTCAGGCTTGGCGTAGCAAAGGGTCCCTTCTCTCCCCGAATCCGGTGCAGAGTTGCCCAACTGGATAGTCGCCGCCGCACCGTTGCTGGCGCCTGCGGCCCCTCCGTCCTGAGTAATCCCTTTACCTTCAGTTCAATCTCAACGTCATCTGGCATGCCATGGTAAGGATTTCGTTCGCGCTCCGCCGCGTCGTAGAGGTGATGCGCCACAAATTTCAATGCAAGGGGCTCTGGAGCCGGCCAAGAGAGAATTTGTCCAGTCGCCGCCAGACACCAGGCCTCCAAATAGGCAATGTCTGATGTAAGAGCCCGCAGGGAGTTTTCCGGCGTCCCCTTACGCGCTAGATGCTTCAGGGTGTTGAGATCAGCCTCGGTAAGCAAGTCGGTGACCAGATCCTGTCGTTCAAAGGACACCACGGATATCAGCGAGCCCAAATGATCGCTCGGATCTTGGTCTGGCTTCACGTTTCTCTCAACATTCTCTTCCCCGTCCATAGAGCCCCTGCCCTCGCCTTTGTGCTCAGCGCCCATAATCGCGGCCGCCGCAGGCGGTATTATAGAGGATTCCATCACTTACGATAAGGGTTAATTATCGTAAGTGATAAACACCAACTTGAAAAGCCCTCTGTACTGAAAGTTAATTGTTAGTTAACTTGAATAACAAGCATCCACTTAAGGCCTGCCAATGTCTTATGCAATTCCCCCGACCCTGCCCTGGGAGAAATTCGTCGGCGTTTGGGAGGAAGCGGAAGAAGCTCTCGCACGCCTTGACCAGGCCCTAAAATCAAGCGGGCTGAAATCGGCCTGGCACCGCAGGGCAGACTTCGACGAAGCCGCGGCCGCCCTCTGGCTTGAAGGCAGCTTAGTCCCACTGGAAGACCTGGTCCTGGACGATGCCAATACCAATGCCCGGGCGCCCAGCCATGAACTCTTTCAAGCGCGCTCGGTGCTCCTGACCCGTCGCCGCCTCGCCCGACAAGAGCCTTCGGAAACCTTCACCCTGAACGCGCTCGCTGCACTCCAGGAAAACCGTGAGCAGGTGGATGATGCGCTCAGGGTGGAATCCATGGATTTGCTGATGCAGGATCCTGACTGGCTTGCCGACATCCGACTTGAAGACTGGCTTTATCTCTTGCCCGCCCTGGAGGCCCTCCCTGCCCTTCCAGCCACTGCGATCGCCCTGCACGCCTGGAACCATATCCAACCCTTCCAGCACCAAAACGAGACCCTTGGCCGTCAGCTCGCCCCAAGCCTTCTATGGCAACGTCAGAAGATCAATGGGCAGGTCCTCTGTCTCTCTGTTGGTCTAAAAGCACTTAGATGGTTCGACCGGCCTGTCGTCCCATTGGACACCTGGATCAAGGAATTCTGTCGGGCGGTCACCCGTGCAGCTCACGAGGGCCTCACGCGTCTCCAGGAGCTTACCCTGGCCGAAGCACAGCTTGCACGGCGACTGGAAGGAAGAAGGAAGTCTTCACGCTTGCCTGCCCTCGCCCGCTTGATATTGGAGGAACCTCTGATCTCAGCGCCCATGGTCGCCAAGAAACTCGATATGAGCCAACAGGCCGCTGGCACAATGATCGAGGATTTTGTCAGCACCGGTGCTCTCCGCGAGCTGACAGGCCGATCTCGCTTTCGGGCCTATGCGATCGCTTAAAAAATTAGCCGCATACAGAGATGCCCGTTTGCGGCTGTGACACTCAAAAACCATGTTCGGTGTGTCTGGTACATACGCATTCCACACGGCTGGAAGTGCGCGTTTTCGGACTGTGCCTGCAAGGGCGTCCGTCCGTCCACCATCAAGGATTTCGAGAGCCTTGTCTCTCTCGCCAACCTCTCTCTGTTAAAAGATGAACTCACAGTCCCCGCAGAAACCATAACGGTTTGGTCCATCACCAAGATGCATCTTATCGTCATCTGCGAGACGCCTGGCAACCCGTTCAAGAGCCTTTAACACCTTCAGTCTCTAACGCTTCTGAGATAACGAGTAACAAAGTATTTGACCCAGTGACCCGCTTTAGCGGACATGTGTAATTTCGCACCTACAAAAAGGATAATATTGTTTAGTAACAATATCTTATACCAGAATTGCACATGTGCAATTAGCCCGCATAAAACTGTTCAATTGCTTCCATCACGGCAGCCTTCAACTCCTTGGGTTTGGCGCCGCTGTTGATGGCAATATTCAACATCAAGTCGCCCTTCCCTTGCCGCGTAACGTCTAGCATCCGCTTACCTGTTTCAGCTTTATACTCCGCCAGCTTCGCAGCCTTTCCGGTCTTGGGTTTGGTCTTATGAACCGCTGCGGCCTTCAACGCCCGCATGACCCCTGCCCCATCAATCTGCGTTGTGTTTTGTTTTCTCGCTGCCTGCTGCTCGCTGCCAATTTTTTTCGCTTCTGCAATGACGCGCGCGCGCATGGCGCGGTCTTTGAGCAGAGGCTTCAACTCCATGGCATGGCGAAGCTTGATATGTGTCACGTCCTGATAGGCTCCGACGATTTCATCAGGCAATCGGGCCAGGTCCAGGAAGCGTGAAAGCCAAGCCTCGGAAGACTGTAGGCGTTCTGCCATCGCCTTCTGTTGGCCATTATAATAGACCTCCAACGCGCGCAGATAATCTGCCGCTCGTTCGTAGTCGCTAATATCCTGCCGATCGCGGTTTTCAACATCCGACAAGCGAAAGGCTTGCTCGTCCGTTAGCTCCCGAATCTCGATGAGAAATTTGTAGTCTTGGTAGTTGTTGGCGCGCAGCCAGGTTGTCGTCCAATGCCGTCGCGCACCGCTGATGACCTCATAGTCGTAGTCAGGGTCATCCTTGAGCTGGCGAACCATAGCCGGAAACTCTTGGCGCCCTTGCGCCTTGAAACCTTCGATGAGATCGGCGCAGTTCATTTCGTTCAGCAGCTCATAGCGCCGATTGTGCCTCTCCCACATTCGGCAGCGTTCCGGCTCCACCCACCGGAGGACCTTCTCCTCCACAGCGCCGTCACGCAGTTCAGTCAGGTAATTCGTACGGTCCGTGACTCTCCGAGGGCTGCTCGTCGCTTTGCGGGCCGAAGACGACTGTCCAGAAGGATTCGTATCATCGCCCAATATCTTATCAAAAAGCTGCGTATTCTTATTTGCCATTCCTGCCTCCTTTTACGCCAAACCGAGTTTGCGTAGTGCGTCTCGATGACTGGGCCATGTCTTTCGCATCAGTAGCTCAACTTCCGACATCATTGCGTCCAGGTTGGCGCGGCAACGATCATGGGTTCCCCGAGACGTTATCGGGCCTTCCAATTCATAAATCGTCGAGAGCCGAGCTGTCGCATTATCGATCTCAGCAGAGTCCTTGACCTGAGTATCGAGGATCATCTGTCCAAATTCGGCCAACATCATGCGCGCGATCGCCGTGTGCGCAGATTTCCGTTCATCCATCTTGGTCGCGACCGCCCTCAAAAATTTATATGATCGGCCAAGGCCCAGTCGTTCCAAAACCTCAAACGTTTCGGTCAACATTGAGAGAAAGTGCACCGTGGAGGAAAAATCCACCGTGCTTGGCGGGACCGGAATCAGTAGAGCGTTGGCGGCTCGAAGAACACTGAGTGAAATCATGCCAAGTGCCGGCGGCGGGTCGAGCAAAATCACATCGAACTGATCACTAATTGATTCGATGCCGACCTTTAAACGATCAAGCTGCCTGGGATTACCCTTCAACCTTGCCGCAAATTCATACTCAGCATTATAGAGTCCCAGGTTCGCGGGGATAAGTTTGATCCCCGGCCAATAGGTATCGCGCAAAGCATACTTTAGATCCGGCTGACCCCCATGGAGAATGAAGGGGAATATCGTGTCCTCCGTCTCAAGGTCTAGATCCGGATTGATGCCAAAAATCGTCGTCGAACTGGCCTGTGAATCACAGTCCACAATGCAGACACGATACCCCTTTAGCGCCAGGTATTGGCCAAGATGAACGACCAGCGTGGACTTCCCCACTCCGCCTTTGAAATTTTGGATCGCAAGGACCAGAGGCTCCTCATCTTCAGCCCGCCGCGGCAGTGTCCCGAAGACTTCGCGCATACGATTTACAGCTTCCAGGCTGTAACCGGTGCGGCGCCCCTTCTCGTCGATATTCGGTGGCGGCAACCGCCCGTCCTTTTCCGCGTCACGTATCGACTTCGTGGTGCGCCCAACCATCTCCGCCGCACGACCCACATTAAACCGAAGATTCAGGGTTTTGTCGGTCTCTGGCGAAAAAACTGCACCTCGAAGTTTATCAAGCACCCCGCCACATTTATCTGCCAAACGACGAACAACATCGACAGACACCTCTTCTTCCGGGTAACCTAGCGCATCCATTCCGAGTCCCTTTGCTTATGGCTCTAAGTTCGATATAGAGCAGGTGATAGCTCTTACTATCGAACTTTTGTGGCATTTACCATAAAAGTTGCAACATTTTGCAGATTCATGTAACGAATGTGTTCGAATCTAGATGTTGTAGGGTTATTCCGAGTCGTGCCACTAGAGAAGCGCCAATATAACAAAGGACATCGCAAGGTCGGACCTGCGCCGGCAGGCGAGCCGTCCGATTCGTCTCTGCCAACCCAGAAGAGTTCTTACCTAAAATCTATGGTGAGCAAGCTGGAAGCCGAGACGCAGAAGGATGCGTCAGAGCTCTCAGAGAACATCACTTCGGCAAAACCGAAAAAACAGATCGAAGTCGTCTCAATCCCCTATGCCGCCAGTGTTCGTCGAAAGGCCCGTGGCCGCTCCAGCAGTGCAGCTCTTGAAGAGGCCCAGCTCTCGCTATTCAGCTTGCAGCAGCAAGGCCGCTTTTCGGTTCGCTCAGTCGATCCGCAATCGGAATTTCCAACACTGCTCACACGCCTTCCGGTCTTTGTGCCTGGCACCCGCAAGGGCCAACGGGACATGCTGGATGAAGATCTCGCCATTCCTTTCGTAACGCCGTGGGGTGAGGGGAAGAAGTATGGCCCTCCGCTGACGGTCTATGATGAAGATACCCTGATTGCTATTGGGCACCTGCGGACAAATCAAATCGTCGGCAAACCCAGCACACTGCCGATTCCGGTCAGCGAGACCAGCCGACACTCAAATGAAACCGATGTCTCAGTGCACGTCGTGCAATGCACACTGCATGATATCCAATCCATGTGCGGCACATCCATCGGCGGCCTGAACAATGCCTTACGCCTGGAGTCGATCAAACGCCTTGCAGCCACAACCTTAGAACTCACCAAGCAGAGCAACCGAAAGGGAGCTTCAAGGGGCACGACCATCAAGCTGATTGACGTCCTCTGGGATGCCTTCGATGAAAACGCGATCCTCTATCTTCAGTTTTCACCTGTCATGGCGGTCTGGTTCGAGAAGGAATACACCTACATTGACTGGTCGGTCCGTCGACAGCTTCCTGACACCGCCAAGGCCATCCACCGTTTCCTCTCGGGCCAACCGCATAGCTACAGCATCGGTACCCGCAAGCTGATGGCAACGATCGGCTATTGCCGAGAGTACAAAGCTTTCATGCGCGATCTGAAGCTCGCCATGAAGCAGATGGAAAAGTTGGGTTGGTTGAACGCCTGGAGCATCTCCGGATCGGGGCGGCGGACACCCCACATTCTACACACGACCCGGTCACGGGGCGGCAGCGAAAAGAACACCGAGATCGTCTCGAAGTAAGCGTTTCCGCATTATTTCCCTAAATCACTGTCTTGTACTAAACGCACCCAAAGCACGCCAACCGCGCTTTTGTGACGCTTTTTAATGCTTGTAGAAAACACACCGAACTGCAGGAGTAAGTTGGATTCACTTAGCCTTCAAATATTCTAAGACCCATGCCTTACGGACTCCAGACCAGGCAGTTTCAAAGCAAGCACCGTCAGAAAACCAAAGGCGATCACCCTGTAAGTCCTTACAATTCCAACTCGGTTATCAAAACAACCTCAATGAGGGTCGTCATAACTCGAGATGTAGAAAACACACCGGATTCTGTAGCCAACACACCCAAGGCCGTAAATTACACACTGAGGAATGTAGCAATGATACCGAAGGAGAGTAACAAACGCACCGAAGCGTCATGATACCTTCCATAAGCCATTGTTTCCATTGAACATTATGGTCGTTCCGAGTCGGCGTAGTCCTTACTTTTAATCCTTATATTAAGTCCTCTCGATGAAGGCCGAGCGCAGTCTGCGCGATCGCCTTTTTTGATTCGAAAGAATGAAGACAGGAACAAGCAAACGACGTTGGGCTCAGACACTTGAATACGTCTAAGGGGAGGGGAAGGCGCTCACGCGTCGAAGCTCTTCCGTGAGAGCCCGAAACCGGCGCCAGTTTTCATCTGTTGGTTTCTCTGACAGCAGCTGCTTTGCTTCGATCAAATCATCATTGAGAGAGCGAAGCGTCCGAAGACGATCGAAAAGGTGCTGTACGCCATGCCCCGCTGCATCGATCTGGTTTGCCGCTTTTGCAAAGCTATGAACTTTCAGAAGACGGTCAGATCTTAAACGCTCCACGAAACCGGCTAAATTTCGGTGCTCGATCTCCTGCGCCAAAGCCTCTGGTAGCGGTGTTTCCTCCGTCGTAGCCACCGCAAGAAGTGCGGACTGCAATGCTGAGGCTTCTGCCCCGGGAAAAGAGATCGCGGCGAGGGTCTCGTGACAGGTCGCGAGCAGGGCAGGGTTGTTTAACAATACGAGAAGGACCAGCCTTTCCAGTGTTGGCGCAGCTGAGGTGACCGGTCCCTGGGGTGGCGGTCCACCGACAAGGTCGTTGGATCGTTTCTGTGATCGTTTTCGTTGGCTGCGGGCGGGTCCGTTCCGAGAGGGAAATTGCTGTTCAAAGAGCTTGTCGAGACGATGATTGTAATCCCGCCGGTAGAAGTTACGGACGTCGGGATCGCGGATTTCCTGGACCTGATCGCTGATTGAGCGTCTGAGTTCGGCGGCGCGTTCCGGCGTGGAAAAGTCTACGGGCGCGATCATAACCTGCCATAGCCAGTCCACGAGCGGCTGGGCGGTCTCCATCAGCGCGGCGAAGGCACCTATCCCTTTACTCTGAATCAGGCTGTCGGGATCATCGTCTCCGGGAAGCGTTGCGATCTTTAACGACTGACCAGGCTGAAGGCCGGGGAGGGCGCGTTGAACCGCCCTGGTGGCTGCGCGCTGACCCGCAGTGTCCCCGTCGAAGCAGAGGATTGGTTCCGGCGCCACCTGCCAAAGCAAGGCCATCTGGTTTTCTGTCAACGCGGTCCCAAGCGGGGCCACAACCTGATTATACCCTGCCTGAGCCAAGGCGATGACGTCCATGTAGCCTTCGACCGCGATGACGTCTGACTGCAATCGAGCTGGCTTTTGGGCTTGATCAAGATTGTAGAGCGTTGAGCCCTTTTTAAAAATCGGGGTTTCACTCGAGTTGAGATATTTGGCCGTCGCCTTCCCGAGCGCTCTTCCACCGAAGGCAATGGGGCGACCGCGACGGTCTCGGATCGGAAACATCAAACGGTCGCGGAAGCGATCATAGAGTTTCGCATCATCTGTATCGGGTTCTCCGCAAAGACCCGAGGCGATCAGCTCTTCCTGGCTGAAGCCTTCTTGCTTGAGATGCTTTGTGAGCTGGTCGCGTCCGGTCGGGGCATAGCCCAGATTGAAGCGCCGTAGGGTTTCCGGCTCGATCCGGCGCTTGGCAAGATAGTCTCTCGCGTCTTCCCCGGCATCACTCTTTAGCTGAGCAGAGAACCAGATTGCCGCGGCTGCATTTGCGGCCAGTAGGCGGGCGTTTGCTTCTTCGCGCTGCAGATCTTGCGGCGTTGCCTTTGGGATTTCGATCCCGGCTTCGTGGGCCAAGAGCTCAACGGCTTCCGGAAACTCCAGTTTCTGATGGTTCATTGCGAAGGCGATGACATCGCCGTGCGCGCCGCAGCCGAAGCAATGATAGAATCCTTTTGCTTCACTCACGGTGAAAGAGGGGGTCTTTTCATTGTGAAAGGGGCAGAGGCCGGAGTGCTCGTGACCGCGCTTAGTCAGCTTCACGTAACGTCCAATATAGGCCGCTAAAGCGACCCGACTGCGAATGTCTTCAAGGATGTATTGAGGAATCGGCACGCGTGAAGAATCCGGTTGATCAGTTAGGTACTGAAGGTAAGCCCTAAAGGCCTAAGTGGCAAAGGGCTGGCTTAAAGTTGCAGCTTGCAGGTATAGCCAATTCTCGACAGCTTGGTTTGGTCAAAGAATCGACCGAATCGAAGACGCATGATAGCTTTGACACACAATTCATTGGAGACCGCTTTGCCGCCGTATTTTAAAAGACAAGATATCATGCCGTGGGATTCGGAGGATGTGTTGATTCTCGGTCGCAAATCGACGCTGAGCAGGTTTTCGACAAAAGGAACTGGTGGTCGCTTTTGCGAAAGGGGAGGGGCCTGCTGATGCAACCCAAAGAGGTCGATGAGGAATACGACGCCTTGCTCTCCGGGCTGCCTAAGAATACGGAAGCTGAGCAGGCGCTTCTCGGGGCCTTGTTATTCGATAACAAGGCTTACGAGGATGTTGCCGCGTTTCTGCATGCCGAGCATTTTGCGTTGCCGGTTCACGGTCGCATCTATGACGCTATTCGGCACCGTATCGATCATGGCCAAGAAGCGTCCCCGATCACCCTTAAACCCTACTTCGATGATGACGAGGCGCTCAAGGATGTTGGTGGCGCAACTTATCTGATCCAACTCGCAAGTGAAGCCGTCTCGGTGATCTCGGTCGCCGATTATGGCCATGAGATCGAAGATCTGGCCGTCAAGCGGGAGCTCTTTCGGGTTGGCCGCGATATGACCCAGGAAGTGTGCAAGCCAGAGATTGATGTCTCTGGGCGTGATCAGCTCGAGCAGTTTGAGGCAGAACTCTACAAGCTCGCGGATCACGGTCAGAACGATGTCGTCAGCTTCCTGCAAGCCGCTGAGGTCGCGGTTGAAGACATCGAGCGGGCCCGCCAGTCGGGATCCCATCTCACAGGCATCACGACCGGCCTTACCATGCTCAACAAGGCGACGGGTGGGTTCCATCCTGGCGAATTGGTTATCGTTGCCGGCAGCACCTCAATGGGTAAGACCTCGCTCGCGGTTGATATTGCGACCCGCGCCGCGCAGCGACACATGACGGATTTGGCGGCTGGAGAAGACCCCACGGAAAACGGCGGGGCGTCTGTGGCGTTCTTTTCTCTGGAGATGTCGTCGAACGAATTGGCGAAGCGGATTCTCTCCTCCGGTGCCAAAGTAAATTTGGAGAAACTGCGCAACGGTCAGATCTCCGCGCAGGAGACGCTCCGGGTTGCGCGCGCTGCCGAGGAAAACGCCAGGTTGCCCATCTACATCGACGATACCGCTTCGATGACCATTTCGGGGTTACGCGCGCGTGCCCGCCGGCTTATTCGAAAGAATGGCGTCGGGATGATTGTTGTGGACTACCTGCAGCTCATGGAAGGCAGCAATCGGCGCCAAAGCGAAAACCGGACGCAAGAGGTCTCCGAGATCTCGCGTGGCCTCAAGCTGCTTGCAAAGGACCTCCATGTTCCAGTGATTGCCCTCTCGCAGCTTAGCCGGGCCCCGTCACAACGAGAGAACAAGCGCCCGCGGTTGGCGGATCTCAGAGAATCTGGATCGATCGAGCAGGATGCCGATATGGTGCTCTTTGTCTATCGCGAGGAATACCATCACCAGGCGAACAAGCCTGATTCAGCTTCTGCGGACTATCAAAACTGGCTTGAGACGCTCGATCAGTTGCGCGGCAAGGCGGAGGTTATTATTGCTAAGCAGCGTCATGGCTCCACGGGCACCGTAGATGCCTTCTTTGATAGCGAGATTACGAGCTTCTCAGACTTGGCGCGCGATTTGATGGATAGTTGAATCGCCACGCCAGATGACTGTGTCTGGACGACGGGTGCGGCTCACAGCTGCTAATAGACAAAGCCGCTTCAAGAACACTAATAACGATCTCTTGACTTTCTAAAGCCACTAGTAAAGAATTCGTTCTTTTTGAGGCTGACTGGGAATGAGTTTGTTCCTTTCCCTGCCAAGTGCTTACGGGAACGGGCCTGGAACAGGCTGGATAAGAGAGCATGAAGCGCACGACAGGCCAATACGAACGTACACTCGCAGGAAGCGAAGAGGTATTGGCATTTGTGCCGCTTGCGTTACCTCCTCGCGAGCCAGCGTTCACACTCAATGATCGGTTAGGTGAGCGACTTCGGGCAGCGGAGCACGCATTGGCGCGGCTCGATCTTGCAGGCGAGATGGTACCGTCACTCGATTGGTTCCTCTATGCTTTTGTTCGGAAGGAAGCGGTGATCTCGTCCCAGATCGAGGGCACGCAGGCGACCCTGATCGATCTGCTGACCTTCGAAGCGGAACATGAGATGGCGCCGGACGCGGACGTCGAGGAAGTTTGCAATTACCTTGACGCCTTAGGCTACGCCCGAGCTGAACTCGCAAATGTTGATGGTCTGCCGCTATCTTTGCGTCTCCTCAACGAGGCACACCGTCGGCTGATGAATGGTGCCCGTGGAACTGCCAAACAGCCGGGTGAGGTGCGAAGAAGCCAGAATTGGATTGGTGGCAGTCGGCCAGGTAACGCTATCTATGTACCGCCTCCAGTCCCATCGTTGCCGGACCTACTTGGTGACCTCGAGAAGTATCTGCACAGGGACGATGATCTGCCCAAGCTCGTGCGGATCGGTATGGCCCACGTTCAGTTCGAGAGCATCCACCCTTATCTCGACGGCAACGGCCGTATTGGGCGGCTACTTATTGCCTTGCTTATGGAGCATTGGGGACTGTTGAAGGCTCCGCTGCTTTACCTCAGTCTTTTCTTCAAGCGCCATCGCGAGGAGTATTTTAGGAGACTGACAAGCGTCCGTGTTGAGGGTGACTGGGAAGGGTGGACCGACTTTTTCCTCGACGGCATCGCGACTATTGCAGACGAGGCCGTCGTGTCCGCTCGCGACCTCTTCGCAGTCGTTACAACGGATCGCACCCGCGTGCTGGCCCAGAACACAACATCAGTCTCGGCGGCACGTCTGTTCGAGCTCTTGCCGAACCACCCCATCATTACTGTGGGGGCTGCCATGAAACTCATCGAAGCGAGCAAACCGACGGCGACCCGTGCGATCGAGACGCTCGTTACTGCCGGTGTTCTAGTAGAAACAACGGGCAAGAAGCGTGATCGCAGCTTTGCCTATCATGCTTACATCGACCGATTGCGGATTGGCACCGAGTTGGAACGTTTGTGATGACGGTTTTGTCGTAGAGTTGTCTGCTAGCGCCAAGTGGGCGTATGAAACTCGCTTGTGTAACTCAGTACATTTTGTGGCTCTGTGCAACTTTGCGAGGGGATCGCCGAAGGTGTCTCTGAATTCATACTTACGGATATTTATGGGTATCTTTTCAGATATGATCCTGAAATTCAACAGCCAGCAGTTTCTCGTGAAGGCCGGGCATATCGAGAAACACGGGACTGGCAAAAGAACCTAGTATGGCACTATGGGCGGGAAGCAGACTTTCGCTGCGGCGACGGCAAACTTCCGGTTTGGTGCCGGCAAGAGACCATCCGGTTTTGAAAAGTTAGGCTCTGAAAACAAGCTTACGCGTGGTGCGGATTACACAGGTGCAGTTCGGATCCGGCGGGTTGCGCGGAATTCCGATGGGAACTACGTTGCCCCATAAGCCCATTAGGACTGCATAAAGGGATATCCGATGAGCATGGCATCTCAGTGATCACCTGTCTCCGCATGCCGGAGCCAGGTCACACTCACGCCGGGCAGCCAATTCATTGCATGATGCGATGCAGTCGAAAGAGCTTTTCGAAGAAATCGGCGATCTTCGGTTCAGCACCGTCGCCGACCAGCTCGTTCGCTCCAAACCGGTAGACTTCATATCCGGCAAGGCGCAACTCGCGGTCAGCTGATACCATGCCTGCATAGACCTTCAATGACGGACGGTCGTTTTCCGAGAAATGATGCTTTCCATCTACCTCGATCACAATGCGTTGCCGACCAGGGAGTAGAAGTAGAAAGTCCATGCGTTGACGCGGAAGTGGTAGGCGATGACGCAGGGTTTTCACGATAGCAGGGTCATAGTGAAGGTAGACCTGTGGAAGGAGCGCGGGCAGCGCCTCGCCGAGGACGGTTCGATAGGCCTTGAAGTAGGTGGCGAAGAGCTTCCGCTCAGCATCTGAGGCCAAGGATTCTTGAAGGCGCGCTCCAAGGTTTGCTGCATTGGACCCTGGTGTGACATCGCTCCACCAAGCGACGAGTTCGGACCAGAGAAGGCCGTTTGAGTTGATCGGCCGGTCGTAGACCAGGCAGCTCTCTTCGCCGGATAGAATGACGATGTCATTGTTGATGGCGTCGGCGAAACCGATCTCCGGCTTCGGTCCCCGCGAGGCAAAGATCAGATTCTTGGGTCGACCGCCAACCCCACGCACGAGTGGGCGGAACCCAAAGATTGGGTGACCGGAGAGTTCACTTTCCTGCGCTAGCTCGTATCCGTCGCGCTCAAGGATCATGTTGAGGGCGGCGACCATCTGTAACTGCTCTTCTCCCGACCGAGAGAGTGGGTGAACAGCCTCTTCGAGCAATGCGCCGAACCTAGCTCTGGAGCAATCGAATGCTCCGATTTTGCCGAACAGATATTCCACCGACCAGTCGCCGGGATTGCGATCCATGTGCTGAGCGATTTGGTCGCGCAGGCTTCGACCGCTGTTTCCGAAGAAATGGTCAAGAGGCGAAGATAGAGGGAAATAGCGTCCGACCATCTCCACTGTGCCACGCTCGCCAGCGAGATCATCTCCGAACGCCCGCGCGACGTCTCGCCGTGTGATTTGGGACAGTGGCGGGTCGCCGGCCTCGAGTACCTCTCGGCCTGCTTCATCAAGGGCGATGTCATCGCGATGAGCGGCGAATTTAAGCGCGAAACTTGCCAATTCCTCCTGTGTAAGGTTCGCCAGCGCTAGGTCGATACGCTGCTGCTTTGAGAGGCCCTTCGCATTAGGCACGACCATGCCTCCGATCCGCTGCGGCGTCTCACTCAGCTCGACGTGGGTCATCGCATGCAGAAAGCCGGCGATAAGTCCATGAAGGTCATCCGCCACGGCCCATTCCCCTCTCCACCGACATGACGGCCGCGAGTAAGCTGCCGCAGTCGCGGCAGGTCGACCGTTCTTCCCTCAAAATGGTCACACGTTTCTGGTCGCCGACCCAAGTATCGAGCATAGCTGCCATCCCCCTTTACGCATCGGCCGACGGCCAGCGCAGTTTCCCGCGGCCGACGCGCAAGGCTTCCACCAGCCTGGTGTTACCCGGCAACTGACCCGAGAACAGGCTCGGCTTGGGATCGACAGCTGGCTCCATGAACGCGGCGACCCGCTGGTAGTCAGGCGTCGCCAGCCAAGTCCGCCCATCACCCTCGTCGGTGACGATCCGATAGAGGCCGGCAGGCGGGGCAGTCGCGGTGTCGAGCAGGCGCTTGTAGTGTTGGACAGACCATTTCTGGATGCCGCCGCTGAGGGCTTCGGTTCGGAACCGCGCCCATAGCGCGGCCGTGTCGGGCGTCGGCCAGTCACCGGCGTCGGAGTAGGCTGTGATCTCGTCAGATTCGAGCCAGGCCCGCATCTCGGCGGGCGTGACGAAGACAGGCTTGGCATCCTCGATCGCCGCCATCGCCGCGCGCCGTGATGGAAGGCCCGCGCGGATCAGCATCGACATCATGAATTGCGGGACGCCGGTTTCGACCACTGCTGCGGCGCCGCCAGCCACCGTCTCCGGCGACCAGCCGAGGGACATGCGGCGGGTACGGACGGCTTCCAGTGCCCAGACCAAACGATAGGTGAAGGCTTCTTCGACGACCCGCATGTTCTGTGGTTCGATCTTGACGACATCCTCGCCAGATACCCAACTGCGCAGGATGACCCTCCAACTCGCCGGCAGCGCTTTCGTCTTGTCGGGGATGAAGGGCCGTATGACCAGCAGGCGTTCGCCGAGACCACCGAGGGCGTCGACAAGTTCGTCGATGTCACCGCTCAGCGCTGCAGCGTCGGCACGGTCGAGGAGTTCGGCCAGTTCGTCGGCCATGGCGTCGATAGTGAGGCCAGCTTCAAGCCCAACGCCCATGGCGAAATGCCCGCGCCGCGCCTGCGCCGTGGTGGTTTTCCATATGAGATCGGCGCGCGCCTCGAACATCTTCTTGTGCAGCGGGGCGACGTCCTCGTCTTCGCGGGCGATCTGGCGGGCCCAGAGCGACCCCTTGAGTGCCTCGTCCAAAAGCTTCGGCAGGTCGGCGCGATCGGAATCGAGTGCATCGATCAGCCCGAACACCGTCGCATCAAGGCGTTCGACGATTTGCGAAAGCGGCTCCTCGTCAATGGCCTCTTCCTCATCATCGCCGCCGTCTTCGTCATCGCCGCCATCAGCCTCGTATTCCGCGCCAGCAGCCAGGCGCTCGGCGACCGCGGCTTCCTCCTCGGGCGATTTCCAGGCTTCACGGGCATTGGCGAGATACTCCCAGGCATCATCGCGATCCAGGACACCTGCGCGGGATAGACGCTCAAGGATCTCGGCGACGATCTGTATGAGGCCGCTCTTCAGCGTGCGGGCCTTGGCGGACGCGACCAGCTTTCGCCACTCCTTCTTTCGCCAATTGATCTTATCGAACATGACATGGACGATGAGACCTTCTACGTCTACGAAGGCGCGCCCGGCGCGCCCGGCGACGTTCGCAAATTCCTCGCCTTTGATCTTCTCTGACGCTCGATACAGAGCTGGCACTAACAGGACAGCTGCGTTGAGGTTAAGGCCCTGCGACAGCGTCGGCGACGCGACGATGACCTTCAGAACGCCTTCGGACAGCAAGGGTTCCAGCTCACGCAAGAATGGGCTCGGCAGTCGACCGTGGTGAATGGCAACACCTGCCTTCAGGCAGGCGACGGCGGGATGATCTTCGCCCAACCACTCCCTGCCGACCTCCAAAGCACGGGCGATCAATGCCTCATCGTCCAGCAACGAGTCCAAATAGCCTCTCTTACAGAGGTCCACGACCTGTTTGCCATAGCTCTCGACCCAATTCGCCTGAGTGGAGAAGATCAGTGTTCGCTTGCCCTGGCCTGCAAACTCCCATGCCGCGAACAAGGCGAGATGCGAGTTCTTTCGCGGATAAGGCTTCCTCTCCTTACCCCGCGCTGGTTTGTGCACGACGAATTTGTCAAGGAACGGACCATCGTCGTCGAGATCAAGCCGGAGCAGCGCGTCCTTGCCCCGCCAGGTGAGCGCGCCGAACCGCTGCCGCGTGGGGCGCCAGTCGGATAGCACTGGTTCGCCGGGCTCGTCGGAGCGTATCCAAGCGGTAAGATCTTCCAGCTCGTCGCCGCTGGGCAGGATGGCAGAGAGACAGACAATTCGGCGTGCGCTCGCGTCCGCGCGCCGAAGCAGGCGTTGCACCAGCGTCTCGTAGCGGATCTCACGCTCGCTCGGGCCGATCATATGGCCCTCGTCGAGGACGATAAGGCCGACATCATTGATCAGCGATGGGTCGCTTCGCAGAGCGAAATCGAGCTTCTCGGGTGTCGCGATGATGATCTCACGGGTGCGCAGCGTGTCTTCATCGCCAGCAGAGAGGCCGCTGGCGCCGTAAAGGGAGGAGACGCTGAAGCCGAGGGGCGCGAAGGTCTTTCTGAAAGATCGCTCGGTCTGCGCCGACAGGGCACGCAGCGGCGTGACGATCAGTACCCGCCGCATCGACGACAGAGTCATCAACGCGGCGATCTCGGCCACCCGCGTCTTGCCGGCGCTGGTTGGCAAGGCAACGACCAGATCATCAGTGACATCCGTGGAACGCAGAGCCGCTTCGCGCTGCGATGGCCATAGCTCCACCTCGGAAGTCTTACGCGCGTAGAGCGACGAGATGAACAACCGGCGCAGGTCCGGGTATCTTTCCTCCGTCCCCTCTGGTGGCTCGGTCGGCAGATTCTGGTGCAGCGAATGCTGCCAAAGGTCGTCGATCAGGTGGCGGCAGAGGTTCAAGATCCACCACAGTGGAACATTTTCCGCGTTGTCCGACAAGCTGATCGCGGTGGCGAGTAATGCCCGCGCGCTCTCAATAGGTTCGGGCTCTCCTGTTTCGAGCGCGAAATCAAAATGCGCGAGCGCTCGGCAAATCGTCGTATTTAGGATGGTCGATAGCACCTCGTCGACATCGGGCTCTTCACCCAGCAAAGTCCCGGCGATTCGCTCATCGTCATGAGCCTCTTCATCCATCCACTCGCGAACGAAGCCGCGCAATTGGCTGAGTTCGCGCAGGACCAGGTGCCGGATCGCCGTCTCGCCCGGCGAAGCATTGAGATCGCCCGCAACCTCGTTGAAGAGCGAATAGGCCACGGCTGAGAAGCCGGCGAGGTGATAGGCTGCGGCGGCGATGCTACGAAGGAAACCACGATCGGGCGACTCCTGGTCACCATTACGAACAAGGGCCTCGAAGGCGTTGGCGGCGCGCTCAAACGCTTTGTTGGTGAGATCCGAAGCACCAGCCTGCGCACGCAGGGCCATTGCACCTCGAAGCAGGGCGAAACCGTGTTCGGCAAGATCGGTTTCGATTGTCGCGCCTAGGGGCGGTGCATTTGGCGGCAGCACTCCTTCGTCGCGCATCAGCGACCACGCTGCACCGCGATAGAGGAGGCGCCTAAGGATACCGTCGACAGTTGCCGTCGTCAGAAAATCGGTCAGTTCGTCAATCGTCTCCAAGATCTTCCGCCTCTCTGTACATGGTCGCGATGAAGTCCTGGTGATCTTCTACATGTATGTTCACGACGTAATGATCACGATTGGCCCGCGTGGCTTCGAGATCCTCCTTCAGGGAAGCGTGGGGGCCGTTGCCCGATACGGTGAAGAGCATATGGTCTATGCGATCGGCTCGGAGTGACTTCACGCCCACCTCGTCACGGAGGCTGCGACCCAGGTCGTTGTCGTCCGGATCGTTGCTCTCTAGCAAGCGGTTGGCGACAAACAACAAAGAATCGGGCGTGCACCGGCCATTGTCGCGGTTAAGCACTTTGCGCGCGCTTGTTACCGTTGCCTTGCCAAGCACCTTATTGCTCTTGGCTTCGCCTTTCAGGAGCCAGAGTTTCTCTCCGGTCCGATCGTAGCCGGCGCCGATGAAATCGTCGCCGCGCATGGCCATGTTGCGGCCGTCCTTATAGCGAAGGCGCCGAACAGGGACGCGCAGGCCGATTTCTTCCTCTACTAACTCCGTTGCGAGAATCTCGCCGAGATCGCCTGAGCGGCCCTTGGGTGTTTGAGGCATAGCCTCGCTGAGAATCTTCGCGGCGACCTTGTACCCGAGCCGCTCGACATCTTCGGCGATGCGTTCGAGCCGGTCGTAGTGCAATCGGATGGTCTCAGCGAGCGCTTCGCTGATTGCGTCGCGACCACCATCCTTCTCGATGTAGATCCAATAGTGCTTTCGCTGTTTCTGTTCTTTAGTGGCGTCACACCATCTCTTGTATAGTCCCACGCTTCCCCCAAGTTCCTATAATCTTGCCGCGCACGTCGCTCTCTCAGCGCCTCGAAAGGCTCCGCATTTTCAATCAACAGCCTAAATTCGTCGGTGCGATCATAGCTCGAGGCCATCTCGATGGCCCAAACAGGATAGCGCCACCTCTGATCGCCGATTGGGAGGGATTCAAACACATATGTCAAAATAATCACATACCCCCGATATATATCTCAATAGATCGCTGCTTTTGGAAATTAGCCAGCAGAGGGTCGACGCCGGTATGTACGCGAACCAGACATTCACCTGGAGGCGGTCCGATGGCAGCTAATGGGATGTACCGGCTGCTTCCCCCAGCAGGTTAGGCTGAGCCTAATTCACCTGCAGAGAGGAGAAGTAGCATGGCGAAGAAGAAGATTGATGAGCTGATGTCCGTCGGTGTCGATATCGGCAAAGACACGTTTCATTTGGTTGGCTTTGACCGAGAAGGTCAGCTCGTGTTGCGCAAGAAGTTCAAGCGGCTGGCGTTGGTGGCGACCTTTAAGAAGTTGCCTCGTTGCATTGTCGGGATGGAGGCTTGTCTGAGTGCCCATTTTGTCAGTCGTACGTTGCGCGGCCTTGGTTTTGAGCCACGGATCATCCCCGCGATCTACGTGAAGCCCTTCATCAAGGGTCAGAAGAATGATTACAACGATGCTGAGGCGATCGCCGAAGCAGCCTTACGGCCAAATCTGCCTTACGGCCAAATCTGCCGACAGTTCCGGAGAAAAGCCAGGACCAGCTCGACTTGCAGGCGCTGCACCGGGTTCGATCTCGATTGGTTTCGCGACGAACCGCATCCATCAACCAGATTCGTGCCTTCCTGATCGAACAGGGGATCACGGTTCGCAAAGGGCTGCGCGCGCTGAAGAATTCATTCGAGATTATCCTGGAAGAACGAAGGGCCGAGATATCACCACGCATGCGGACGATCCTAATTGGTCTCTATGGCGATTGGCTCTGGCTCGACGACCGGATTGACACGGTGTCGAAGGAGATTGAAGAGATCAGTCGGACGGAAGAGAACTGCGTGAATGTCATGACCGTTCCCGGCATTGGCCCGATGATCTCAACGGCGATGGTGGCAGCAATTGGCACCGGCGAGGCATTTGACCGCGGTCGCGACTTTGCTGCCTGGGTCGGACTCGTGCCACGACAATACAGCACCGGAGGTCGTACCATTCTGGGTCGGATATCGAAACGCGGCAGCCGATATTTGAGAATGCTCTTTGTACAAGCTGCGAAGGTCATCATGATGCGCGCCAGTCGATGGCCAGACTTTAGTTTTGGTGAGTGGCTGATCCGGGCATCAGAACGCATGCACCGCAACAAGCTGGCCGTTGCTCTGGCAAACAAGCTGGCGCGTGTGGCATGGAGTGTATTGAGGCACAAAACCGCGTTTGATTTGCCAAGAGATGAGGTCGCGGTCGGCATTTAAAGCACCGACGCGTCCCAAAGGAGTTCGCGAAAGATCTAAAGCATGGAACGGAAAAATTACGCCCCCAGAGTCTGACGGCCCATTCGGTCATAATCGACCTTGCCGCTAATGAGATCACGGTGCGTGCGTAACCCCAACAAGGCCACGGCCCGCGTGCCGATCAACAGGCTGATGGGATGGACTCCTGACCTACCATTCATATGGAATGATGTGTGATAGCAATAGGAGGAGTTCATGCAGGTCTCAATCATTGGTCTCGATATAGCAAAGTCGGTTTTCCAGGTTCATGGGACTGACGATGCAGGCAATCCCCTGATCCGCCGTCGGTTGCGCCGCCATGATGTCTTACGGTTCTTCGTTAATCTGAAGCCCTGTCTCATTGGCATTGAGGCGTGTCACAGTTCGCACTACTGGGCCCGCGAGTTGATCGCGCTCGGCCATGAAGTGCGGCTGATCCCGACACAATATGTCCGCCCCTTCCGGCGTGGCGGAAAGAACGATGCCAACGATGCGGAGGCGATTTGCGATGCATTGAGCCGCCCATCCATAAACAGCGTTGCCGTCAAAAGCGCCGAGCAGCAGGCGATTCAGTCCCTACACCGGGCTCGGGAACGTTTGATCCACCAGCGCACCAATACGGCCAACCAGATCCGCAGCTTGGTTGCCGAGGAAGGTATCGTCTGCGCGCAAGGGATAGCCCAACTCAAACGCTGCTTGCACGACATCGTCAGCGATCATAACAGTGTCACAGCTTTGCTCCGTTCTCTTATCGGGCAGTTCCTTGAGCAGCTCGCAGCGCTCGATCAATGGATCGATGAGCTGGATCAAAAGATCCACCAGCTTGCCGGGCAGTCAAGCGTCTGCCGCCAACTGGTTCGCCTGCCAGGCGTCGGGCCCGTTATCGCGACAGCGATCCTCGGCACAATCGGCAACGCACAGATGTTCAGGAACGGCCGACAGTTTGCTGCTTTTCTGGGACTTGTGCCGGGGCAGCGCTCCAGCGGCGGGCGCACGCAACTCACCGGCATCACCAAGCGGGGAGATGCGTATTTACGCAAACTCCTCGTGCAAGGGGCCCGTGCAATCATGCGTGTGGCGGGGCGTCACGACGACCGGCAAAGTCAATGGGTACGCCAGTTGCTGACACGGCGGCACAAGCATGTTGTCGCTGTTGCTCTTGCCAACAAACTTGCCCGCACGATCTGGGCGCTTCTGGTGAAAGGAGATAAGTTTGAAATGGTGCGGTGACAATCAGCTAGCGCATCTCAACAAGCTTGATTGCGAAGAAACTTGAAAGGCATGGCAACCCGGTCGGACCGGCGTTTTGTGGACCTGATGTGTCCGCCGGCTGAATGAGAGCCGTAAGGCCGATGAGGGCAAAGCGCGCAAATCACCATGCTGGCTCGGCGAGATCAAATCGCCAATCGGGAGCCGAATATACGGTTGCAACTTGTCTGCCGGAACCAAGCCACAAGTCTCTTGCAAAGGTCAGGAGTCCATATACGGATACATATGAGCGATTTCCGAGAACATGCTAGAAATCAATTGCGAACAGCAGCCGGTACATACATATGGGCCGAAACTTTCATTTGAGATTATGTTAGAAAAGTCCGCACTCCCGACGTTAGTGGATTGTGCTGCGAATGACGCAGTCGAGCGAGCAGCGATCGAAGAGGCAGAAAACCGATTTACTCTTTTAATCGGTCTTTCCGCGTCCCAGTATTAAACTATGCCATTGACCGTATACCTGGACACTCAAGACTACATTAAACTCTTCAACGAGCCTGATGACGGCCCGAACCATCAGGTGCTAGCGGATCTGTTATCTTATCGCGATCGCGGAGAGATTCTTATCGGCTTTTCGTTCGTCACGATCATAGAATTCATCACCAAGCCTGACGCCCCCAATCGCCCGGAGCGTGTCCGACGCGGGCAGCTTATCAAGGATGTATGCGGGCCAAATGCATTCCCATACATCACAGACTTGGCAAGAGGTGCAACTTTCCCAAACGGTGGAAAGTGGATGTTTTCAAACGACGAGAAAATCGTTTCCGCAAAGAAATTCAGGCTTCAGATGCACAAGATATTGGCCGAGGAACTGGAAAAAACAGAAAACTTGAACCGAACCCAAAAACGCCAGCTTCGCCGGAAAGCCTCAATGGGGGAGTTACTTCGAAGGAGTGATTCGTCATGGGGGCGAAAGCGTTCCGACTATGGAGGTTACCCCGTCTCGGATGAGATTATTGAAAGCCGTATTCTTGAACGTTTCGTGAAAGGTCAGTGCACCGACGCCGAATTTGAAAGGCGATTGAACGCTTGGATTTCCGACCCTTCCGAATTCAGCCGGATAGCTTACGACTATGCCGACAAGCCCAACATGATCGAAGCCATATTTGGAAAGAGCACCGATGATATAGAACGTCAAATTATATCCCTTCAGGACGAGACTGACAGTGTTCGACACGCAAACGAGGAGCTGCTCAAAGCCCGTGCAAATCTGATTGAAGCAGGCGTTGAGAAATCCAAAGCGAGACAGTTGACGAAAAAGGTTTCGCTTCCAGAGCCAAATCTCGACATGCTCATCTCGAAGCTAGAGGTCACGATTGGCGAAGGCCGTGCTGGGCATTTCAAGCACTACTTTACGCGGCTTATGAAGCCCGGATACAATTTCAAACGGTCTGATGTGATGGACCTTATGCAGATGTGTTATGCGTATGACTGCGACTTATTCAGATGCGACAAGGCGATGAACAACACCTTCCTTGGTTTTGCCCCGTTCGAAGGTAAGCTTGTAGGGCGTTTCGCTGAGCTTCCGACCAGAGTTGAAGCACTTCTAGTTCGTTGACTTGTGAATTGGCATAGCGAAGAAGACCGCGTGTTAAATCACTACTTTTGCCCGCAGATTCGCTCGTGTTTAGCGGCAGCGTCCAGCAAAGCAGCGAATGGCAAGTTCGGTGTACCGCACCGCAGAAACGATGCTATACTGCCAAGGTCAGATAAGGGCCGAAACGCCCATTATAGCCAATGGAAGCGAGGTTATGCTATTGGGCGGAGTGGGGCAGGGGAGACACGTTGCTGTGCGGAAAACCCTGTGACTGATGCAGGCAGATATCATAGTGAGATGACCAAAGCTATAGAGGACGTGAGCCTTCGTTTTACATCTTGATCGGTCGGCTTTGACCCGTACCAGGAATTTGGGTGAATCGGTATGCCGACAGCACCTAAGATAACGTTACATTGCCAAGGCATTTTTTTAAGATTTTAGGGGAGAGGGGTTCCCCTCTCCCACAAGGGTTCGTCGCTTCGCTCCCGAAGCGGCGGTTTCCCCATTTTTCAGTCCTGCAGCCAGAAAAACGACGCTTTGCGTCGCCCTTCGGGTGGGTGATCCCCCTCCGCCGCTTCGCCCTTGCCCCTCTCTCCTTGTTTGACTCCAGGAAGAAGTTCAACACCAACCTGGAGAAACAGAGATGCCTAAATCAAAGACTCAGAACCCAGCCCAAACCGCTGATATGGATCGCAAGATCCAAAAGTTTCCGCTGTCTGCGCTTCATCTACATGCGATAAACCCGCGTCAGGAAGTCACGGATGAAGAGATCGAGAGCCTTGCGCAATCGATTAACGTTGTCGGTCTAATTCAGAACCTCGCGGGTATTGAGGACAAGGGCCGGGTTGGGATTGTTGCCGGTGGCCGCCGCCTACGTGCTTTGCAATGGAACGCCAAGGCAGAAAAGCTAGATCCAGACACGATATTGGTGCCGGTTAGACTGGCCGAGAATGATGTTGAAGCCCAGGCGTGGGCCAATGCAGAGAACGTTGCACGGCAAGATTTAAACCCCGCTGCTGAGGTCCGAGCCTACGCAAAAATGGCAGAGAACGGTGCGCCAACCGCTTCAATTGCTAAGGCATTTGCTGTGACAGTGCGGCATGTGGCCGGTCGATTGAAGTTGGCTCATATCGCGCCAGAGATTTTAGATGCTCTTGGCGCTGGAGACATCACGCTCGATTTGGCGGCAGCCTTCACCGTCATCGATGATCATGCAGCGCAATTGGAAGCTTTTAAGACCATGACGCGTTGGTACGAGCCTAGCCCGTCTCAGGTGCGCAGGCTTCTAACTGAGGAAACAACTCGAAGCACTGACCGCCTTGCCAAGTTTGTTGGACGTGAGCGCTATGAGGCGGCTGGCGGTGCTGTTCGCGAAGACTTGTTCGGTGACGATGTTTGGTTTGAAGATCAGGAGACGTTGAACGCCTGCGCACAGGCAGAGCTTGATAAGATCGCCAAGGAATACCTTACTGCAGGCTTCAAATGGGTGGAGATCGCAATCGAGAACCTGGACTATATGGCGTTCGACAAATTCGGCCGGACCTACGCAGAAGAAGTCGAGCTGAGTGAAGAAGAAGCCGAGAAGTTCGACAATCTACGCGATATCGTTGAGAACGAAGCAGCAGATGAAGCCCAGAAGGCCGCGTTCGCTGAGCTTAAAAAGAAATTGGACAGCGAGATCTGGAGCGATACCCAGAAAGAACATTCTGGTGTCATCGTCTATGTTGATCATTACGGCTCGATGAAAGCTAAGGCCGGTCTTGTTCGTCCGGAAGATCAGAAGCCTGCTGTTGATGCCGGTATCTGCCAGGAAGCACGCAAGCAAAGCACAACAAAAGACAAAGGCCCGTACAGCGCAGCGTTAGAGACGGATCTTACAGCGATCCGGACGGGCGCAGTTCAGATGGCGATGCTTGAAAAACCTCAATTGGCGTTCGATTTGCTGACATTTGTTCTGAGCTATTCCGACTACAATACGGCTATGACGGTCGGTATCCGAAAGGATAGCGGTGACAATACGCCAGGGGAAAAGGGTGGTTATGAGATCGATGAATGCCTAACTGGCTGGCGTACTGGAAAATGGTCCAGTGCTGAAGGTTGCGCGAAGGCATTTCTGACATTCCGGGACCAGAGCCGGAAAGAGAAGAATGCGTTAGTGGCTGAGGCTGTTGCTAAGGCCCTATCCGGTTCGCTGGCAAAGAAGGGCAAAGGTAAAGGAAATGCCCTTTTCGAGATGATTGCGCAGCTCTGCGAAGCAAATGTTCGTTCCGTCTGGACCCCGACAACGGCTTTCTTCAAGCGTCTCTCTGCCAGCCAGCTCGAAGAGATCTATGGCGAGATCATGGGCGAAACAGTCAGTGCAAGCTTTGCCAAGATGAAGAAGTCTGACAAGGCAGCCCGGTTGAATGCTCTCTTCAACGAAGGTGAAGCGCGGAAAAGCCTTGATGCCGCTATCGTCGCGCGGATCGACTCCTGGACGCCGGACGGTATGGCTGTTGAGGTGGCAAAGAAGCCTGCAGTATCCAAAGCTGCTTAAAAGATTGATCGAGCCGGAGCGGGTGAAGCCGCTCCGGTGTCTTTCTCGCTCAAAATGGACACTTAAATGCTGAGATTATTCCCCAGGCTTCTCTGTTTGATCCTTCCCATTGGCGTCAGTATCGCGGCGGCTGACGCCGCCGATCTGAACGGTATTGTTACGCACGTTCGCGACGGCGACACGATCGAGGTTGGTGGCGTGCCCATACGTCTAAACGGTCTTCATGCCCCCGATAAAGGCCCAGAAGCTAAGCGACGGGCGACCGAGTTCATGAAGGACCTGGTTCTGAACCAAGCTGTCGTTTGTCGCCTGAACGGCGAGAGAAGTTATGACCGGCTAATCGGGATTTGCTGGCGCGGCGAGACGGACGTCGCCAGGGCGCTCATCAAAGCTGGTTTAGGCCGGGATTGCCCCCGGTATTCTGGTGGGCGGTATGCTGGTGATGAACCTCAATCAGTCAAGACGATGCCACTGCCCGGCTACTGTATATCGCGCTAAAGCGCTCTTAGGAAAGGCTACGCCTCTCCCGCAAAGGTACGTCGCTCCGCTCCCGTCGCGGGGTTTCCCCATCTTTCGGCCTTCGGCCTGCAAGACGGCGCATAGCGCCGCCCTCCCTGCGGTCGGGTGGGTGATTCCCCTCCCCCGCTCCGCCCTTGCCCCTCTCTCCTTAGTGGACTCCAGGAAGAAGTTCAACCGACCTGTGGGAGTGGCAAATGCCGAGTTTAATCGATACGCCGAACAGCTTGATAAAGAGTTTTGTTAAGTCGTTGCGGGGTTTGGACACCAGCAAAGATAATTATACGAAATTTCGCGATTTTCTAACCCTTGCCTATTGCGCCTATGCAAAGACGACCTCACCGCCGCAGCGGGCCGAGGAGCTGGAGGCGGAGTATATGCGGGTCGTTGGAACCTATGCCAACAAGGACGACATTCGCCAGATGCCGGAAATGATCAGCCAGGTCTATAAAGGCGTACAGCTCAACATGGATTTCTTGGGGTGCGTTGCTGGAGAACTGGAACTACTGAACGCTGACGCTGGCCAGTTCTTTACTCCTTACGAGGTGTCGAAGATGATGGCCATGCTAAACCTGGACGGCATCAAAGAACGGATCACCGAAAATGGTTATGTAACTGTGTCAGAGCCAGCTTGTGGGGCAGGAAGTATGGTTCTGGCTCTTGCAGATGTGCTTACCGAAGAGGGTTTTGATCCAGGTTTGACGATGTGGGTTGAGGCCACAGATGTTGCCGAGATGCCATTTAAGATGACCTTCCTGCAATTGGCTTTTCGGGGGGTCGCTGGTCGGGTCTATCGCGCCAACAGCTTAGCGTTGGAAACCTTCGAGACGGTGACCTTGCCCGCTTCCCACAGGTTTATCGACACGCAGGGTTTTCCCTTCGCAAAGGACAACGAAAAACAAGCGAACGAAGCAGTGCAGAAAGCGCCGGTCGCGAAGATTGGCGAGCAGATGATGTTGTTCTAAAGAGAGCTAAGAGGGAAGAGTTCTTCGGTGGATGATGCCGCTTAGGCCAAGATTACCAGGGTCATGACACCGGCAAGGAGTGCGAAGGCGCTCATACCTGCCGCCACCAGGGCGAGGCGGGACGCCGAGCGCGCTGCCGACAGATGTCCGGCTTGTTGTTCGAGCAATTCGACCATTTGAGACCGCCACGCGTCGGCGGTCTCGTTTCCGGATTTCCGGATTTCGATCCTCGCAACCTCAACCGCTTTTCCGATGATCTGTTCAGCTAATTCGCGACTGTTCTCCCGGTAACGTGCCGTAATGGCCTCAACTTCCATAGCCAAACTCTGTACGGTTTGATCCGTCCGACTGGTGTATTGATCAAAGATCACATCATGGAGATAGATTATCGAAAAGATCGGGTCGTCCTCTCCGAGGACGACCTTATGTCTTTTCGCAATCTCTTGGATGATCAGCTGCTTATCGAGCATCAGCGTTTACAGAACGAGAGCTACTTGGTTGAAGATGGCCTTTTGAACCATGGTCAGTCGTTGTTTTGCCATCAGTTGGAATTTCTCAGAGGCAAGGGCTTCCTCAAATGTCAATTTTGCCTTCAGCATCACTTCGACATCCTTGCCGAAGGTTTCTGATGTTTGACGGGCGATGCGGATTATTCCGGAAACCCGGCCTTTATGGCGGCTAAAAACCTTGGTTGCCTCAAAGTCTTTATCTCCCTCGCGGACCTCTCCGAAAAATTCATTCAGCCAGACGATAATGCGCGCATGTTCTGAGAATTGGCTGGCGAGCTGGTCAAAGCCGTGAAGGGTATCGGCGAGAGCGGGGCCGCCCGTAATGACTGGATGTACTACGACTTCCCGTCCAGCAGCATGGAGCATATCAATCGCATCGTTTTCGACCAGGTAGTTTGAAAAGGGGATGAAGGAACTTGCGCCGCTATCCACAACCAACTCAGCGTCCGAGGATGTGAGGGCAAGCTCCATTAGTTCATCGAACTTTCGTTCATTGACCTTGGAGCCTTCCATGAGCTCCAGCTTACGAACGTCGAAAGCGCCGTAACTGGCGAAGGATTGATTGACGGGGTCGGTATCTACACAGATCAGGTCGCGCCCGTTCTTGGAACGAAGATATTGGGCAATCAACGAGGAAACGTATGTCTTGCCGACGCCGCCTTTACCTTGGAGCGTGAAGTGTATGCGGGACATGGTGGGAGCTTCCTTAGATGAGGTTATCTTTATCGGATGGGTCATAGGGCTTAAAGCCAAAGCTCTTTGGTTGGGTCGGCGTTGGCACCGGTTTCTTCTCGGTGTCCACTGCAGCTTTATCTTTTGTGATATCCGCCGCAGGCTTGTCTTTTAAATGATCACGGACATAACGCGCGAACTGCGGGTAGGAGAGGGCGAGGCGGTTTTCGTCCCGAAGCTTCTCCCAGATCATGACCACAGTCATACCGTTTTCATAGAGCTTTGCGATCTCGGCCTTGTGTGCAAGGAACTGATAGCGGCCTGTTCGCCGCTGTGGTTGTTGTGAGAGTGATTCACTCATAATGAGAATCTATGAGCGAATTTGAGAAGCAGCAATAGGGTGTGAATCCTTGTGCGAAACTTGACACAGGATCACCACAAACCCACTGATTCTCAATAGGTTTTACTCTTACTTGGAGTTTAAAGGGACAGGATGTGTATTTGCTATACCGCCGATGGAATCGGCGCTCCGCAACTACCACAACTTACTCTCACTGCGTGCTCGACGATCCTGCCCTGCGGGACTTAAGCGAAGGAGATAAACACCATTGGGAAGTGACAATCGTAAGCGGCATGTTCCGCCAATTATGGTGCGGGTGACGCCAGAGGAGAAAGCGAGGATTCACGCCCAGGCGGAGGCCTGCGCGTTGAGTGCTCCTGCGTATCTGCGGAACCTTGGCCTGGGGCATGACGTCGCCGGCGTCATGGATCAGAAAGCGATTCTTGATCTGCTTTCTGTGAACGCCGATCTGGGCCGTCTCGGCGGTCTCCTGAAGCTGTGGCTGACGCACGACGAGCGCCTGGAAGCTTTTAGCGTTGAAGAGGTGAGGGGGCTTCTGGCCAAGATAGAGACAACGCAACGATGCATTCGTGAGAAGGTCGAAGCTCTGTGATCGCGAAACGCGCCCCGCGGCGACGAGACAGCAAATCCAGCTTCACCGAATTAGCCCGTTATATCCTGGATCTGAAGAATGCCGGTCAAAAGGTGGACGGGGTTCGTGTCTCGAACTGCCTAAGCGATACCGAGCTATTGGCCATAAAGGAGATCGAGGCCACTCAGGCCCTCAATCGCCGGACCAAGAACGACAAGACTTATCATCTGATTGTTTCGTTTCGTGCGGAAGAGAAGCCGACCGCAGAGCAGCTGAGCGATATCGAAGACGAGATTTGTCAGTCAATTGGCCTTGGCGCGCACCAGCGGATCCGCGTGGTGCACAACGACACCGACAATCTGCATATGCATTTGGCGATTAATAAGATCCATCCGGGAACACACAATTGTATTGAGCCTTACTACGATCACTTCAAGCTCGATGAAACCTGCCGACAGCTTGAGCAGAAGCACGGACTGCAGGTCGATAACCGGATCGATCGCGGCGAACGCGCCCAGGGCAAAGCCGGCGATATGGAAGCGCATTCCGGTGTCGAATCTTTCGAGAGCTGGGTAAAGGGCGAGCCTGCCGAAGTCCTCAAGGCCATGCTTGAGCAGCCGCAAATCTCTTGGGACCAGGTTCAGGAAACCTTGGCGCAATTCGACCTGGAGGTTCGCAAGCGCGGCGCCGGCTTTGTCATCGCAGACCGAAACCGCAGGCTCTTTGTGAAGAGCAGTACAATATTGCGAGCCGCGAGCAAGAAGGGCCTGGAGAGCAAACTTGGGAGCTTCGTTGCAGCTGGTGCTAAGGCGAAGGCGATCAAGGCCCGGATTCAGTACCAGAAGAAGCCGTTGCATCGGGATCCTGCCAAGGAGGCGCTGTATCGGCGCTACGAGCGTGAAAAGACCGCTCTCAAGCTTGCGAAGAAAGCGGCTATGGAGGCTCAGAAGACGGACAGAGATAGTCGCGCCGCGGCCTTGCGTGGTTCGTTTAGCATGCGCTCCCAACAGATCCGAGACGGCCGTCATATCGCGAGCGGCGGGCGGCGACGGCTTTATCAGGATCTCGCTGTTGCAAGAAAGGAAGCCTTCGCGCGTTTGCGCGATGAAGATAAAGCCGCGCGCCAGGCCTTGCACAGCCAATACCGGGTGCAGAACTGGCAAGAGTTCCTGATTGACGAGGCCTTGGGCGGCAATGACGTCGCGTTGCGTGTTCTGCGCTCGCGCCCGAACCGCGCGATCAAGGGGCGGGGGACGGGTATTCTTTCTGGTGTTGAGAAAAATCCAATTATATATGATAGTATCGATAAGAATATTCGGAAGAACGGTGATGTTGTATACCGCTTTGGGGATGGCGGTAGCGTCCGAGACGAAGGCGATTGCCTGCGGATCGACGGGACGAACCGGGAAACCCTCTTCGCGGCGTTGCAAATGAGCATACAGAAGTATGGAAGCACGCTAGATGTTGATGGAACAGAGGACTTTAAGCGACAAATCATCGCGGTTAGCGGTGAAATGGGCTTACCGGTCAAGTTCAAGGACCGCGCGCAAGAGCGTGTCCGTGATGCCATCGACCGCCCGCCACCCCGCAAGTCTATTGATCGGCGGAGGCTCGACCAAAAATGACATAACTATATCATATAATATAATATTTACCGGAGGACCGCATGACACTCGGGCTCGGCATTGATGCCGGAAAAACCAAACGCAAGCAGCCCGGTCCGGTCCTCATTATCGGTCTTTTGTCATGCTTGGTTTTGGCCAACGTTGTCGCTACCCAATACCTTGCCTGGACGTTTCAGTATCACGGCAGTCTCGGTGAAGCGGTTACAGGTCAGTTTTATTGGCCCTGGAGCTGGCTGGTTTGGTCTTTCCAATTTTACGACACGCACGGACCGGTCTTCGATAGGGCGTATCTGGCCGTTGCCGCGACGATTGGAATCCTCTTCGGGAGCTATGCGCTGCTGTTCGGAATGATGACCCGCAAGCCGAAGGGCATCGATGACCTGCATGGATCGGCGCGCTTTGCCGAAGAAGACGAAATTAAAGCGACGGGCCTTCTGGGCAAGCAGGGCGTCTATGTCGGCGGCTGGAAAGACGACAAAGGCCAGGTGCGATATCTGCGCCATGATGGCCCGGAGCACATCATGGCTTTTGCGCCGACGCGAAGCGGAAAGGGCGTCGGGCTTGTTTTACCGACCCTGCTGTCGTGGTCGCATAGCGCCGTCATCTACGACACGAAGGGCGAGAACTGGGCTTTGACGTCCGGCTGGCGTCGCGAGCACGCGAAGAACCGAGTCTTGAAGGTTGACCCCGCTGCGTCGGACGGCTCGTCGGTCAAATTCAATCCGCTCAGCGAGGTTCGTCTGGGCAGCATCCACGAAGTAGCGGACGTTCAGAACTTGGTCACAATGATTGTGGATCCGGATGGACGTGGCCTCAATGACCACTGGGCTAAGACCGGCCATGCGTTGCTTGTCGGGGCCAGCCTGCATCTTCTGTACAAACGCCGCCTCGAGGGCGGGACAGCGACCCTGGAGGGTGTCGCAGGCCTGCTCTCCGATCCGGCACGGCCCATCGATCTTGTCTATAAGGAAATGCTGGAATACGGCCATGTCGATGGCAAGCCGCACCCGACCGTGGCGGCGTCCGCGCGAGACATGCTGAACAAGGAAGGTCCGGAGCGCAGCGGCGTGCTCTCCACGGCCATGAGCTTTTTGACGCTCTACCGGGATCCTCTGGTGGCCATGAACACGTCCGCCAGTGAGTTTCAGATTCGCGACCTGATGAACCACGCGGATCCCATCAGCCTCTATCTGGTCATTCGCCCAGGCGACAAGGAACGCCTCAAGCCGCTGATTCGTCTTATCCTCAATCAGATCGTCCGGACCCTCGCGGAAAAGATGGAATTCGCGAATGGCCGGGCGACGGCGCACTACGAGCACAGGCTTTTGCTGATGCTTGACGAGTTTCCTTCGCTGGGCCGCATGGAGATTTTCGAAAGCTCGCTGGCCTTCTTGGCCGGTTACGGCATTAAGGCCTATCTGATCACCCAGGATTTGGCGCAGCTCACTAAACAATATGGCCGGGATGAATCGATCACCTCGAATTGTCATGTCCGCGTGGCCTATGCACCGAACCGGCTGGAGACCGCCGATGCGCTCTCCAAGATGACCGGCACGACAACGGTCGTTAAGGAGAGCATTACGAGCTCCGGCAAGCGTTTCGGCGCTGTCTTGGGCCATGTCTCCAAGACCTATCACGAGACCCAACGGCCTTTGCTGACACCGGATGAGGTTTCGCGTCTGCCAGCACCCAAGAAGGTCAACGAAGGCGGCGTAGATGAAAGGATCACGGAAGCCGGTGACATGCTGATCTTTTCCGCCGGGCATCGCCCGATCTACGGCAAGCAGATCTTGTATTTCACCGATCCGACTTTCCAAGCCCGGGCGCTGATTGAAGCGCCACAGGAGAGCGACCGGCTCTACAGCTTTGATCGGGATCCTATGAGCGGTCCCGGTGTCGGCCAGGAGTTTGCGCGCAGCCAGGTCGAACAGGATCCTGCTTTGCAGTTCAAGCTGACATAGGCGCTTGAGTATGACTTTCTCGAAGACAATCCGCCTCTGCGTCGCCGCCTGCAGCCTGATTGCCGTGGGTCTGACCGGCGCGTGGTTTTCCGGCTACCGGCTTAACATGACCGAGTCCTTTCCGCGTGGGCTTTGGCGCTTGACCGACGCGCCGATAGCCAAAGGCGCTTTGGTGCTTTTTTGCCCAACAGACGCAGCGCTGTTCGAGCGCGCCCGCGATGCTGGCTATCTCGCCTATGGGCTTTGCGAAGGCGGCTTTGCGCCACTCATCAAGCGGATCGCCGCTGTGCCGGGAGATCAGGTGACGGTCACGGCGGCCGGCGTGCGGATCAACGATGCTTTGCAAGCCAAGAGCCAGAAAATTGCCACTGACAGTGTAGGTCAGGGTGTGCCGCGGGCACCGATTTCCGATGTGGTGCCAGCTGGGCATGTATTGCTGTTGTCGGACTACAGCGCTCGCTCCTACGACAGCCGATACTTCGGTGCGGTTCCTACAGGCCGCATTCAGGGTGTCGTGGTTCCGGTTCTGACCGAGGGAGGCCTGTCGTGATCTTGGAGGCGGCCTTTCTGTTGGCCTGTGCGCCAAATGTCGCGCCGCCCACGATCGAAGCCATTATCGCCGTGGAATCGGCCAGCAACCCGCTGGCGATCAACGTCAACGGCGTGAAGGCTTCTCATGTTCCCAGGCCGGTTGATGCAGACGAGGCGACCGCAATCGCTCTGGCCTACATCGAGCAGGGCTACACGGTCGATATGGGCCTTATGCAGTTGAATAGCGCAAACCTGGATTGGTTGGGCGTCAGCGTGCGTGAGATGTTCGACCCCTGCAAAAACATTGGCGCGGGCGCGACCGTGCTCGCGAGCGCATACGAGACCGCTGTACTGCGTCACGGCGAAGGGCAGGCGGCTTTGCAAGCTGCGCTCTCCGCCTACAACACCGGCTCGCTGAGCGCCGGTTTCACCAACGGTTATGTCGCCCGCTACGTGGGCGCGCCGCAGACCCTCGAACAAAAGCCTCAAGGCAACCCCTACGCAGCCCCGACAGCCGTGCCTTTCACCGTCAAACAATCCTATTGGGACGCCCCCGAGACCCCGAAGAAGAAGGAGATCGCAGCCAATGACCCCGAAGATATCGCCGGAACTGGATCACAAGCTGGAGAACCTGGAGGTTCCCGGACAGACGATTGAGGTTGAGCCGGACGAGGCCGACGCGCTTGGCGCTTTCGAAGAAGACGCGCTGAGCGAAGAGGACGCCGCCAGCTCCGCGATCGACGAACACGCAGAGTGGGGGTGAAGATGGCACAGAAAGATCGCCCTCCATTTTATCAGCAGGTTGCCGATAAGCTGATCGAGCAGCTGAAGGACGGGACCGCCCCATGGCTACGCCCGTGGAATCCAGGTGAACACCGCTTGCCGCACAATCCGGTTTCCGGATCGCGCTACAAAGGTGCGAACGCGGTTTGGCTGTCATCTGTCGCGGTTGATAAGGGTTACAGCGACCCGCGCTGGATGACCTACAAGCAGGCCGCAAGCGCCGGCGCCCAGGTCAACAAAGGCGAGAAGGGGACCCTCGTTCAATACTGGAAGTTCCGGGATCAGGTTCCAAAGCTTGATGACCAGGGCGCGCCGGTCCTTGATGCCCAGGGCAAGCCGGTCAAAGTCTCTGTGGAGCTGCAACGACCCAAGGTCTTTAGCGCCGTGGTCTTCAATGCCCAGCAGATCGCCGGATTGCCCGCTCTGGAACCTAAGACAGTGAATTGGGATCCACACGCCCGGGCTGAGGCGATCCTGGCGGCTTCCGATGTCCCGATGCATCACGATCAGGCGGACCGGGCCTTTTATCGTCCAAAGACAGACGAAATCCATATGCCAGGCCGTGACCAGTTCGATACGGCGGATCGCTACTATGCGACAGCGTTGCATGAGCTGGGCCATGCAACGGGGCATGCGTCGCGGTTAGACCGGGATCTCTCGAACCCGTTTGGGTCCGAGGGTTACGCCAAGGAGGAGCTGAGGGCTGAGATCGCGTCCATGATGCTTGGCGACGAACTGGGCATCGGGCACGACCCAGGGCAACACGTGGCCTATGTCGCCAGTTGGATTTCAGTTCTGCAGGAAGATCCATCCGAGATCCTGCGCGCGTCTCGCGATGCGGAGAAGATCATGGAATACACTTTGGGTCTGGAACGCGGGCAGGAGCAATCTCTTAGCGTAGCCGTGCCGCAGCTCACGGCTGAGGAACGACTGGAGAAAGAAAGCCTCGAAGCCGAGTTGATCCGGATCGAGGTCGCCGATGGCTTTTATCCGGTGAAGGAAGATCCTGAATGGTATGAGCGTCGCGACAGGCTTGAAGAGCTTAACGCCAAGGTGCGTGGTGAACCGAACATCATCGAGGAAAAGCTGTATCTCGCGGTTCCTTATGAAGAGAGCGTTGCTGTCTTCCGAGACGCCGGCGAACTGCCCAAAGAATGGCGGAATGGCCCTAGAATGTCGACGCGTGGCTTTGCAGACAGCGCTGTTGATTTCGATGAATCAAAGGATCTTTTCTATGCAAAGCCAGGTGCGGATCTCTCGCGCTTGACGAAATACATGCTGAGCGGTGTCGAAGCCGATTATGTGAACCTGCGGGCTCAGCGGGACCTCTACAGCGACAGCCTGGATGTGTACTGGGAAGGCTATCCAAACGAACCTGGCGTTTGGTCCGCCAAAACCGCCAACGAGGTCTATGACGAGCACTATGCCCCAGACCAAATTCGGCTGGATGAAGTGAACGAGGAGATTCGCAAACTCGAAGACGCTCTCTCTCCCGAGCTGGCGGCGGCGCGCGCTCGTGGGGACGAGCTCATCGAAATGATAGCTGCGAAGGAGCGGAGCCCTCTTGGCGATGAACTTCAACAAGATCGCGACGCCACATCGGACGATGCGCGGGAAACCGAGTTGGCGGCCGAGCGTGCCGAGCTGAAAGACCTCAGCGTCAAGATCTTTGATCTGACGTTGGAGGTTAACAAGAAAATGGACGAGCTGGTTGAGAATGCGAGGACGACGCTCGCGACGTCTCAGCCCGAGCGTGCGCTGTCATCATCGAAAGAACTTGATGCGGCACTCCCTGAAAAGACTGGCCGAAAGGAGGCTAACATGGGCATGAAAGCAACCGGTATCGCGGCTGAAAAGACCTATCTCGCGGTCCCTTACTCCGACAAAGACGAAGTGAAGAAGATGGGTGGGAAGCTGGCGAGCGGCCGGGGCGCGGTCGCATGGGACAAAACGGCCAAGAGCTGGTACGCAAGACCTGGAGCCGATCTGTCAAAGCTTGGAAAATGGCTTACGGATGGCCCGAAAGTCGCGGTGGCAACTGAGGTCGATCCGCGCCCTGAATTCGCCGAGGCGCTTCTAGCCGCTGGCTTGACCCTGAAGGGTGCGCCGGTAATGGACGGCAAAATGCATCGAGTCCAAGCCGAGGGCGATAAAGGCCCGGAACGGAGCGGGGCCTACGTTGGCTATCTGGATGGCCGACCCGCTGGCTTCATTCAGAATCACCGGACCGGCCTCAAAGAGAATTGGAAAAGCCAGAACGCTGGCGCTCAGCTCAGCCCCGAAGACAAGGCGGCTCTGCAGGCCGATGCTGCGCAAAAGCGTGAGGCGAGGGAAGCCGCACGCGAAAAGCAGTATGAACATCATGGGCGACGCTGCGCGCAGCTTTACGGCCTGCTCCCCGACGCGAAGGATGATCACCCTTACCTCGTCAAAAAGGGTATCCCAGCCTTCCCAGGCATGAAGGTCGATAAGAAAGGGCGCTTGGTTGTTCCCCTACGGGACGAAAAGGGTAAAATCGCCTCACTGCAGCGGATCACAGCCAACGGCTTTAAGAGCCTCAAGAAGTTCGCTCAGAAGGTCGGTAATTACTTCGTGGTTGGCGACGAAAGACAGCTTGGCCGGAACGGGGATCCAGTGATAACCGCCGAGGGTGTTGCGACTGCCGGCAGCTTAGCCCTTGCGACCGGTAAGCCGGTTGTGGTGGCGTTTGATTCTGGCAATCTGCCCGTTGTTGCCGAGAAGATGGCCGAACGCTACGCAAACAGTGTCCAGGTCATCGCCGGCGACGACGACCGTCAGAAGTCCGCAGACAAGAACGTTGGCCGTATCAAAGCGGTTGCTGCAGCTGAGATGACGAAGGGTGTAACGGCGTTCCCGGTCTTTACCCGCGACGGGGGGACCGATTGGAACGATCTGCATAAGGAACACGGCATAGGCGCTGTGCGGCTGCAGATGGACGCCGTTCTGTCCAATCTGGAGCGCGCCAGGTTAAACTTGCGTCAGGCCGCCCCGAAGCAAGCGGTCAAGGTGGAGCCACGAACCCAGAAATTTGAAAAGCGCGTAGGGATCAGTCTTTGAGTTTGTTTATCCCAAATCTCGATATTCTGCCGGAGACCCAGAAAGCCCTATGGCCGAGGCTCTCGGAGACGCCTAAGCAGTTTGTCCTCTATGGCGGGACCGCGTTGGCTCTGAGGCTGGGACACCGGCAGTCTATCGACTTCGATTTCTTTACGTCGGAGTCCTTCGATACCAAAGCGCTCAAGGACAGCGTTCCCTACCTTAAGGAGGCGCGCGTGTTCCAGGACGAGCCGAACACCTTTCAGCCTTCGTTGAGCCTGTGAAAGGCCAGGGCAGGGTCCAAATGAGTTTCTTTGGCGGGCTGGGCTTGGGCGAGATCCTGAGACCTGAAGAGGCCATAGAAAACCGCCTTCCAGTGGCTTTAACCCTCGATATTTTCGGGATGAAGTGTGCTACAATCACACAACGGGCCTCTGTTAAGGATTATATAGATATCCATGCTATAATCACCGAAGCAGGTCTTCCGCTGGAACAGGGCTTGAGCGCCGCTCAGGCCATCTACGGCGCGCAGTTTCAGCCCGAAAACAGCCTACGGGCGCTCACTTACTTTGGTGACGTAGAGGGCCTTACAGAGCCGCAGAAGAAGACCTTGATTAAAGCCGCCCAGGGCGTGAAGCTGGATCGCTTGCCGAAGCAGGTGGCAGAGCGAAAACTGGGAGCCGGCCGCGGTCGAGATAAAGGATTGGAACGTTAATCATGGCGTATACAGAGGAGCTGCTGGAATCCTGCCGGTCGGTGCACTGGTATGCGCCGCCTGAGACGGTTCTAGAGACGCCTGCGCTCTATCTGCAGCACGTCATGATGTTTGGCCTGCCGGAAGACGTAGAGGTCGCCAGAAAGCACTTTAAGCAGGCCGATTGGAAGCAAGCGCTCGACACAGCGCCTGCAGGCTTTTTCAGCCCCACGAAGTGGCGCCATTGGCAAAGCGAGCTGGGCGGCGATCCTGAATCACCCTTGCCGCGTCGCTTCGATTTTTCGAAAGAGTGGTGGTTGGACGGGATCCAGGACCAGTCGAAAGCCTCCTAGCCAGGCGAAGGAGAGGAGCCGCCCCGGAGGACGGCTCCTTAGCCTTAATCGGCGGGATACCAGACGATCACAAAATCATCGTCATTCTTCTTATCTGCAGGTTTGCTCAATTTGGCGTAGATCAATCGCGGTCCGAACTCTGGGACCGCGAGCCTGATGAGTGTGTAGTGATCGCCTTGCAGATTGGTCGTGTAGCTCGCGGTCCCGATCTGGAGTTCTTCGAACATCACCCGGTAATCTGGTTCATTCGCCTCTGGCATCTTGGCGTCATTAGCAATGATCCGGATAGGAGCATTGATGCTTAAGGTTTTCAGGTAGCCTTCATATGAGCCGTCATTCTGTCTTGTGACAAAACCGAGCTGCGCCATTCTTAGTTCCTCTTTGACTGTGAGGGAGCCTGTCTCCCTTCGATGCCGCGCCCGTTATGGCGCGCCGGGAAGGGCATCACCGTTTACGGCACGAACGTCAGAGAGGGATCCGAGGAATCGATATTTTTGGCTCGCGAGGAGCTGCGCAGCTGCGGGGAAAAAGATCTATTCTGACGATTGATGCCCGCGCCGGCGGGACATAGGGCTTTTAGGCAAGAGAAGGGAGATAGGAGCCCGTTTGCGGAGAGGTGCGTTGACTGGTTCGTGGATTGTGTCGTTTGCAGAGCGTTACTCGCTAGGAATGAGAACACCCTTTGCCGCAGCGGTTGGACTACTTCAAATTTGGAAAGTAAGGACTGCAGCGTTCGTAGATGCTGGCTCTGTGATTCGGACAGTCCTTTGTCAGATCAAATGCGAGATCCGGCAAAAGTGTTTGCTTCCCATACGTCGAAACCAGGCGCTTGACGCTCAAACGTCCATGACGGTCGCAGCGGTCGCACTTGATTTCTAACATAGTCGTGGAAGCCGATATTTCGCCAAGCGTTCGGGATCCGCGCATGTCAGTCATTGATTGTCATTTCGGGGGCACCCGTGCGGGCGCATTGAGTGCATTTAAAACTCGATAGAACGTCTTTCAATAGAGCCGCACCACCACGGCGCATCATGAGCTGGGTTGCGGATATCTCAGACGCATGTTGGCAGCCTAGGCAGGTGAACTGGAAGGTTGCCCCTGCGTAGTCTCCGAGCTTTGTGCGGCGGTCGATCATTCCTGAGCTATCCGAACGGCCGCCCGAAGTATGTTAATGCCCACATTGCGATAAGATATACGCTTAGAAGTGATTGAGCACCGGCGACGACACGAACCCAACCTATGGCGCGGAACGTATATTCGCGAGGCTGCAGGCGGGCGATCCATGAGCCAACGTTGAGATCGCGCCACCCTATATGAAATGCAGAGATGATGCTGAAATATAAACCGTGCTTTAGCGCTGCCAAGCCATTGAATTGCAATGGTTCGATAACATCATCTGCGGCGGACGTGAAAACTGCGCCATTTTGATTGATTCGTCCTGCGGGCCATATCCGAAATATGCGACCGCTACCTGGGCGGTTAAGTGGTTTTGTTAGCGCGAATACATAAAAGATTGCAAACACGGGAATGAGAACAACCAGTATCTTGAGGGGCCGCCCGTAGTGGAGACCATAACCCGTGGTTGCACCAAAAGCGACCAAACGAAATACACCATCGACAACAGTCCATTGGTCTTTCGCGCGCTGAGGGCATGACTTTTCAAGCGCTTTATCCCGATAGCCGAGATCAAAATTCGTTTTACCAGTTTCTAAGGCATAGGTTGCTTCGCGTTCTAGGCTTCTAAGACCGGCAGCTTTGAACGCTGCACGTAGTTGCGCCAGACCGCTAGTTTCGCCCGGACAGAATTTAACTGACTGAAGACCTCTAATGCCCGAAAGCCATCCTTGTGCTGGTGCCGTTGCAGGCTGGTACCGCGCTTCGAAGAGCGACACGTTTGGAAATTTGGCGGCCGTCAAGCTAGTTCGCAGGAAGGAGGTTCGTTCCAGATTGGCGGAAGCTAGGTCTGCCCCTTCGAGGTTCGTTTCGACAAGAACGGCTCCTGCAAGTTTTGCGTTCCGCAGATTAGCGTCTTTTAGGTTAGCCCTATTCAGGTTGGCCCGCTCCAGGTTCGCTTTGTACAGGTACGCCTCTTCCAGGTTCGCCTCTTGTAGGTCCGCCCCGACCATGTTTGCATTGTACAGGGTCTTCACTCGCAAATCAGCTTCAGATAATTTTGCCCCTGCCAAATTCACGTCGTACAGGTTTGCCCCATTTAGGTTTGCCTTTATCAGCTCCGCCCCTGCCAAGATCGCTTTGTACAGGCTCGCCTCACTCAGGTTCGCTTTGTACAGGCTCGCCTCGCTCAGGTTTGCCTTTGCCAGTTCTGCCCCTGCCAAGTTCGCCTCGTTCAGGTTCGCTTTGTACAGGCTCGCCTCGCTCAGGTTTGCCTTTGCCAGTTCTGCCCCTGCCAAGTTCGCCTCGCTCAGGTTCGCTTTGTACAGGCTCGCCTTGCTCAGGTTTGCCTTTTCCAGGTCCGCACCTGTCATGTTTGCCAATACTAAGTTCGCGGACCTTAGATCCACATTACGCATGTAGGCATTACAAAAGTTTGCTCTGCGAGGGTCGTCATTACCTGATTCAGCATCCGACAACCATTCTGCATGGAGAACGAGGACTTTCGGAAGATTCGTGATTTTTCTGCCTTCGGGAAAAGGACAAGTTATGCTTCCTTGGGCTCGCCCTGGATTGCTTGGACTAAACATCAGCAATATTAGACCGCCGATCACGATGTTCAGAAGGCAACGCTTCATAATTTCCCCCGCTCAGTTAACCTTTGCCGTTGAGACGCGAAATGGTCGAGTGTGATACACCGATGTCCCGCGCTATCTCCCGACAGCTTTCGCCGTCCGCAAGTCGCTCAAGAGCCTTTTTTTTCTGATGCTCGCTGAGTTTTGGTTTCGGTCCAAACTTCACGCCATTGCGCTTTGCCGCTTGCCGGCCGTCTTCTGCGCGTTTGAGAATTCGCTCCCGCTCATCTTCGGCCATTGCGGATAGGAATGCGATGAAGCCACGACCAATTGCCGTCGTTAGATCCAGGTACGGTTTGTCGAGAACCTTGATCAAAGCACCGCGAGTAGCTATCCGGTCGATGATCTTGATGCCATCCATCATTGACCGCGTTGCTCTGTCCCATTCGGCGACAACAAGTATGTCATCGGTGCCGAGGGCATCGATGGCTTTTTCTAATTGTGGCCGACCACGGAGTGTTTTCGCCGAAGCCTTGTCGCGGAAGATTTTCTCGATACCGCGTGCACGCAAAGCTGCAATCTGCCTGTCGAGGTTCTGGCCCTTGCTGGACACTCTTGCATATCCGATTTCCATGCCGATCAGGCTATCATTTCCTTAAAAGACTTGCACCGGATTAATGCACCACCTCAATGCCGCAGCTATCAAGGCTTTTCTCACGTGGTGCATAACTTATGTTCATTGATCGGCGCGGTGATGCTGACTGCGCGCGCGTATTGGAGGCTAAGCCGAGTGGGAATTGATCCACTTTCGTCGAGCTCGATGCTGTTACGTGTTCGAGAAAGAGTATTTAGGCAGTAGTCGGCGGGTAGTGCTCGAGAGCGCCGAGATCTCTGAGCGTAAAAGCGGCTTTGGGCTCAGTGTATGGTTGTGTAGGATAGTACGGCGAACGACGGGGAAGGTAATCAACTTATGGAACCGATAACGACAGCGATCATTGCAGCTTTGGCTAAGCTTTCTGAAAAGGCGGTCTCCGACGGCTACGTGGCCTTGAAGGCGTTGCTCAAGCGCAAGTTCGGCGACGAGAGTGACATTGCGGTTGCAGCCGAGAAGCTTGAGCAAAGTCCAGAATCGGACGCCTGGAAGGCCGTCCTGGAAGAACAAGCCAAGAAGCTTGAGGTCTCGCAAGATAAAGACCTCCGCAGTGCTGTCGATGATCTACTAAAGCAGCTTGGCGAAGCCGGTAGCGGCACTTTCAGTACTAAGGTCACGATACGCGATCAGGCGACAGCGCAAGGAATCATCGGTGCGGGGAGCGCCAATGTCGGCGAGATGAATTTTGAAAATCCCAAGAAAACCTAGCCGCCGTGTCAGGTGATGGTATCACGATAAGCGATCAGGCGACGGCTCAAGGTGTCGTTGGCGCTAGCGAGGTTCGCGTCGAGCGCTTGGTCATCAACAATTATGCCCAGACGAGCCCCGCGTCAGAGGAATCGGCCACGCAAACGTCGGACGCACTTCCTGACAACCCCTACAAAGGGCTCTCGCATTTCGGTCCCAACGATGCCGACCTCTTCTTTGGGCGGCAGAAGGCCATCGACAAATTAGTTGAGGCCGTGGAGACGAAGAGCTTCAACGCGGTCCTTGGCCCCTCTGGTTGCGGCAAGTCGTCGGTGCTGCTGGCTGGGGTTGCTCCAACCTTGCACGAAACAGGCAAATGGGCCTTTGCCTACTTTAGGATCAGTGACAGCCTGGAGAAGGATCCCTTCCTGGCGCTGGCCCAGGCCTTCTTGCCCCTCTACCAACCCGACCTGGATGAGACCGACCAATTGGTCCAACGCCGCAAGCTGGGTGCAGCGCTTAAGGATGGGAAGATCCCGGTCACGGATGTTCTCGACGCCATTAGTCGTAACCGGCCGGAAGTCCGCGTGCTGCTGATCGCCGATCAGTTCGAGGAGCTTTACACCTCGAACATCGATGCCGATCAGCAGACCCGTTTCATGGATTTGCTGATCGAGGCGTCCCGCGTATCGTCGGCCAGCCCGTCTCCGGTTTTCTCTCTCGCGATTACGCTGCGCGCCGATTTCCTGGGCCTCGCATCGATGCATCGCCCCTTCGCCGATGCCATCGACGAGAGTGTGCACATTCTAGGACCCATGAAGCCCGACGAACTGAGTCAGGCGATCCTCGAGCCGGCCCTTTTACGCGGTGTTACGTTCGACGAGGGCCTGGTCGATACCATTCTCGCCGACGTTGGTCGTGAACCGGGCAATCTGCCCCTGCTCGAGTTCGCGCTGACCCAGATGTGGGACCGACAGCAGGACAGCCGCCTTTCCCTGGCCTCCTACGACGCCGTGGGTCGTGTTACGGGAGCGTTGACCAAGCACGCGGATCAGATCTTCGAGGGTCTTGAGGTTGCCGATCAGGCTGGAGCTCGGCGCATCTTCACCCAGCTCGTGCGGCTCGGGGCTGGCACTGAGGATACCCGGCGGGTGGCCCGGCGCGACGAGCTGAGCGACGCCATCTGGCCGCTAGTGCAGCAACTCGCCGGTCCGGACTCCCGGCTTGTTGTGACCAACGCGACGGCGGACGAAGGAGAGACAGCCGAGGTCGTGCACGAAGCTCTGATCAAGCATTGGGGAATGTTGCGCGGTTGGATCCGGGAGGATCGCGATTTTCTGACTTGGCTGGAGACCTTGCGGACCCATCTCACCCAGTGGAACGATCATGGTGGTAACGAGGAGGACCTCTTGCGTGGTGCGGCGCTGAGCCATGCGGAGGAATGGAGTCAGAAACGGTGGGGGGCGCTTAACGACAACGAAAAGACCTTCATCGATGCCAGCATTGACTATCGCGAACGGTTGGCGAATGAGGAGAAGCAGAGGCTGCAGCGCGAGCATCAAAATGCACTTGAATTTGCGGCGCAAGCGAAAGATGTACGTCGGCAACAGGCCGTCGCGATTGTGTCTTTTGTTGTTGCGATTTCTTTCGCCGTAATAGGATGGTTTTTCAATGAGGCTCGTCTTGATGCAGAACAGGCCGTATCGCGAGCAAATGTGGCCGCTGCACAATCTGAAAGTGAACGTAAGAGAGCTCGTGAAGCAGAGCTACGGGCGGACGTAGCAGCAGAACAAGCTCTCATAACACAGTCTCGTTTCCTCGCTGATTTGTCACTGCAAAGAACCGCGGAAGGTGATGCGATAACAGGTATGTTGTTAGCATTGGAAGCGCTCCCGGATGAGTCGATTCCACGTAACCGGCCATATGTTGCGGAAGCTGAAAGAAATTTATACGACGCCTTGTACCAAAGACGAGAGCTGCGAGTCTTGAGTGGCCATAATGCCCCTGTCGTATCGGTCGCTTTCAGTCCCGATGGATCACGCGTGGTCACCGCTTCAACAGATAGGACGGCGCGTGTATGGGACGCCCGAACTGGTCTCGAGATAGCCGTTCTCAATGGACACACTCATGACGTCGTATCGGTCGCATTCAGCCCTGATGGATCACGCGTGGTCACCGCTTCAACAGATAGGACGGCGCGTATATGGGATGCTGGAACCGGCGCTGAGATTACTGTTCTCGAAGGCCATGATGAGGCTGTCTTGTCGGCTGCTTTCAGTCCCGATGGATCACGCGTGGTCACCGCTTCATGGGACTATACCGCGCGTATATGGGATGTTGGAACTAGTGCCGAGACTGCTCTGCTCAAAGGCCATAGGTCGATTGTCTTCTCGGCTGTTTTCAGTCCCGATGGATTACGCGTGGTTACCGCTTCATTCGATAGAACGGCGGTTCTGTGGGATGCCGGAACTGGTGTTGCGACCGCTCTGCTCAAAGGTCATCGGGAGGTCGTTGAATCCGCCGTTTTCAGTCCCGATGGATCACGCGTGGTCACCGCTTCACGGGACAACAGCGCGCGTATATGGGACGTAGAGACCGGCAAAGAAATCATCATGCTCCCGGGCCACTTGGATGACGACCGAGCCGCCGTTTTCAGCCCTGATGGATCACGCGTGGTCACCGCTTCAACAGATAAGACGGCGCGTATATGGGACGCTGAAACCGGCTCTGGGATTGCTGTTCTCGAAGGCCACGAAGAGGCTGTCTTGTCGGTTGCTTTCAGTCCTGACGGAACGCGTGTGGTCACGACCTCTGAAGACAATACAGCGCGTATGTGGGACGTCGAGACCGGTGTCGAGGTTTCATTGTTTAAAGGTCATCGGGGTGCTGTCGTATCTGCTGCTTTTAGCCCCGACGGGAGGCGCGTGGTCACCGCTTCAAGGGACAGCACCGCGCGTATATGGGGCGTTGCGACTGGTGTCGAAGTTGCCGTGCTTAGAAGCCATAAGGACTCTATCGAGTCCGCGTCCTTCAACCCTGATGGGTCGCGTGTGGTCACTGCGTCAGAAGACAGCACCGTGCGCATTTGGGACGCCGGGACGGGTGCTGAAATTTCTGTGCTCGTGGGTCATGAAAAACCTGTCTTATCCGCTGTCTTCAGTCCTGACGGATCGCGTGTGATCACTGCGTCAGAAGACAGCACCGCGCGCATTTGGGACGCCGGGACGGGTGCTGAAATTTCTGTGCTCGTGGGTCATGAAAAACCTGTCTTATCCGCTGTCTTCAGTCCTGACGGATCGCGTGTGGTCACTGCGTCAGAAGACAGCACCGTGCGCATTTGGGACGCCGGGACGGGTGCTGAAATTTCTGTGCTCGTGGGTCATGAA
>CANMQP010000025.1 GCA_947500035.1 uncultured Kiloniellaceae bacterium
TCCCTGACTTGGGAAACTTGGATCATCGAATCACACCTGAAAACGCAGGGAAACACCTAATTGAGTACGGACCCTAGGGCTCCACGAACTCTTGTGCGCGTTCACCGATTCTCGATTCTCTCAGGTGATACGCCACTGGCTCACCTTGCGCCAGGAAGATGAAGTGCCGCACAGAGGATCGGTCGATCCGTCACACTTCCGGAGCTGCCTCGACGCCGTTTGGCTCCTGGAGCGTCACGCAGACGGCCGTTACCGGTACCGCCTGGCCGGCCAGGCAATCGCCGAAGTTCACGGTGGCATTCGCCGCGGTACCGACACCTCGCAACTCTTCAGCCGAGAGGCGCTTGATATGTTCCTGCCTCGTTGGGAGGCAGTGCTGGACCGTGGGCAGTTGGTCCGCGCCGAAGGTATCGTGCAGCTCGCCGGTGGTGCAACAACCTCGCGCGTGGAGCGGCTCATGCTACCGCTGCGGTCTGATGACGGCAGGGTATCGGTGGTGCTGGGCGCAACGCACTATGAAAAGGCGCGAGGGAACGATGACATCGCAACGGCTTTTCCACCGACCAACATCCAGTGTTGCCCCTTGAACTCCATCCCCCTGGGCGCCTGCCCCTGACAGGAGCCGTCTCTCCTCGCGCGGTACTTTCAATCAGAACCGGCGGAGATGGAGATCCCGTTTTAGGGGTTCGTAACTGTAGCTCTGCCTCACCCCCTGCCACGGTAGCTCGGGACACCCTGATCGGGCAGCCATAGTCCCTCCGGCGGCGATCCGCTTTGCCAGAAGACATCGATCGGGATACCGCCTCGCGGATACCAATAACCGCCAATACGCAGCCAGCGGGGTTTCATGGCGTCAATCAGGCGCTTCGCAATTGCAACGGTGCAGTCCTCATGAAACGCGCCGTGATTGCGGAAACTCCCGAGGTAGAGTTTGAGTGACTTGCTCTCCACAAGAAGCTCTTCCGCGACATAGTCGATCACCAGATGGGCGAAATCCGGCTGGCCGGTGACCGGGCAGATCGACGTGAATTCAGGTGCGGTGAACCGGACAAGATAGTCGATGTCCCGATGCGGGTTGGGAACGGTCTCCAGAACGGCCTCGTCCGGACTTTGCGGCAATTCCGATGCCTGCCCGAGCTGTCCGAGAGTTTCGTAGGTTGAGTTTGTCATGGGCTTTGGGTTCCGCGGCAGCTGTTGCTCGAGTGGAGGGGACGCAGCTGTACCTAGGCCTCCGGTTCGCGGGGATCAAGAGCTCATCCGATGGGGTCGATCTGAAGAGCTGATCCGGCCGGAAATCCGTGCAAGCTTTCCTTAACCATATTCTGACAGCCTGCAAAGCTTGGCGTAGCATTGGATGAGCTGAGATGGCTGTTGATGTCGTAAATGATGAGGTCGAGGAAGAAGAGTTTGAGCTGCAGGCATCGGATCTCGACGATCTGACCCATGCGGAACTCCTCATGCTCTATACCGAGTCGGCAAACTCCATCAGGTTCGCCAAGGCCCAGCAGTGGAAATCCGTCGGTGCGACTCTCCTGGTCTTCGCCGGCCTGATGCTGGTCGCTCACTTCGCAAAAACCAACATTCTCCTGGTGAAGACTGCGGCATTCACGAGCTTTCTTTTTTCCGCCGCCGCGCTCTACACCCTCGTGCTCTACCAGGTCTGGCAAAACACGGAAAGGGAAAAGCTGCGCGAAATTGCGAGGGCTCTCTCGAACCTCTTCGTGAACATCCGCACGATCAAATCGAGCCGCGAGGCGAATTATCACCGCTATACGCTTCTGTGCTTTATGGCGATCGCAATCCTGCTCGGCAACGCAATCCTCATTATGGACCTGCAAACCTTTTACCAGTAATCGGGTCAGGACCTGCTGCCCCTTCCGCAGCGCCTGCTCCGATCAGCCAGCCCCTCCCACGATCGGCCAGCCCCTCTCCTGACAGGAGAACGGCGTGCACAACGGCATGCTTGGCAATCGCCCGGCGATTATAGTAGACCGGAGAACGTAAGACACAGAACGCGTCTGTGAGTGTTGCCTCGCCTCTGGAACGACCAATCCCCACGGCCGTGGCATTTCTCATAGGACCGAAACAAGCCTCGGGAACAGACAATGCCGTCATTCGACATCACATCTAAAACCGACGTCAATGAAGTCGACAATGCGCTCAATGGAATCTCGAGAGAGATATCTCAGCGCTTCGATTTTAAAGGTTCGAGTTGCACGATCGAACGCAGCGACAACGAGATTACGATCCTGGCAGACGACGATCTTAAACTGAAGCAGATGCACGAACTGCTGAAGGTTCACTTTACCCGGCGTAAACTCGATGCGGCCGCATGCGATTTCAAAGCTGTGGAAAAAGCCTCAGGCAATAAAGTCCGTCAGGTCGTTGAAATCAAACAGGGCATCGACAAAGAGCTGGCGAAGAAAATCGTTAAAGACCTGAAGGGCAGCAAGCTCAAGGTCCAGGTCGCCATCCAGGGCGACGAACTGCGCGTTACAGGGAAGAAGATCGACGACCTGCAGTCTGCCATCGCGCACGTCAAGGATATGGGCATCGAACAGCCTTTGCAGTACGACAACTTCCGCAGCTAAGTCCGGGCTCGCGCAGGCCGGAGATGGAGACAGAGCCGGAGACGGGCCTCGCTTTCAGCGCAGCCCGACCAACCCGGCGTTGCCCTGGTCGAGCCACCGGGGTGAGGCCGTAAGCCCGCAGGATCGATCCGGAGGTGTGTACCGCGGCCCCCGCCGCCGCGCCTAAAAAAACCGAACCGCTGCGTCTCTTTTCGGCACCTCTCCTGCTGCGCGTTGATGAGAAACGCAAAGTTTGGCGACACGACGGACAGGGCAACCGATTCGGTGGCGGATCACCTTTTGATAATACTTCAACAGGCACGGGATAGGAGCTGAAGAAATACGCCTGTGTTATGAGCCCCATCACACTCTTTTTACCTGCACACTATTGGCGAAAAACGCTCCACCCGCACCCGCGCCGCCAAGTTATCTTCAAAGCGCGAGTCCTATCGGAAAAATCACCAATCATCCTTTTTGTTCCAGGTAGTTAGCGCCGACGGAGTCTTGTGATATTTCTGTGTCATAACGAAAGTCAAGAAAACAGACTGTCTTTGGCTCTTTACAGTTATGACTTGTTTTAGAAGCATTGTTAAAAGAGTTCCCATCAAATTCCAAGTAACGCTGAAATCCTCCTGTAGATTTATCCTAAAAAATAAAGTAGGGTGCCGCCTCGCTGCAACGAAAAGTGGTGCGCAGGTAAAGCAAATAGCCACTGACAACGGGTGAAATACTGGTGATGCACGGGTCTAAGCATCCCCCTAAATCAGAACACGGCTTTCTGGGGATAAGCCGGCCTCCCTCCCTCACAAATCAGGTGGCCAAACGCATTGCGGCCGCGATCGATGAAGGAACCTTTCAGCCGGGTGCACGGTTGGTCGAAACGCGCCTGGCAGAAATGTTCTGCGTCAGCCGCGGACCGATCCGTGAAGCCCTGAAGACGCTGGAAACCGAGAATATCGTCGTTATCAAGCCAGGGCGCGGAACCTTTGTCGCGGCCCCTTCCTGTGACGATATTGAACAGATTGTTGCTGTGCGGGCCGTACTTGAAGGCCTGGCAGCGAGGGCGGTCGCGGCCAACCGGAACAAACGGGAACTGAGCCAGCTCAACCTTCTATGCAAAAGCATGTGCGACGCGGTGAAACGCCAGGACATCGCCGGTTATCAGCAACTGGATTGGCGAATCCATGAATTGCTGTTCGAATTCTCAAAGAACCGCTTGGTGATCCAATCCTGGCAGTCCATGCGCTGCCAATTGCACCTCTACTGGCGTGGCCGGATCAACAATCTCGCGCTGATCGAAAAACTGGCCCTAAAGACCTGCGTCCTCGTGAAGTGCCTTTTCGAGGACGAGCCCAACGAGGTCGGCGATATCTTCAGAAGCCACATTATCTTGACCAGCTACGAGGTCATGATCAGACCGATCCCGGAATGGCTCAAGAGCTACATTACGCACATGATTGATGACGACCAGCGGGTCCACAGACTCCAAGATGAGTTCACCCGGGCCGAAGCCATGAGCCGGAAGAGCGAAACGCGCAAAACCGGATAATTTGTTTCCGGTATCGATCGACGGTCAGGACATGTCGGGCAGAATTCCGGACTCCCGCCGTGCCCGGGCCTTCCAGTGCAAGCTCTTACTGCCAAATTTTCTCAACGTAATCATATTGTAACCATAATCGGGCTCTAAATGCGCGGGTCTGATGTTTCGGACAGCCAGCACTCGCGATATTAAGCACAACATTTCTTTTGAAGGCGCCGCCAATTATGGGCGAATTACAAATTCTGGTCCTGGCTTTGGTTCAGGGAATCACTGAATTTCTGCCGATCAGTTCATCGGGCCACTTGGTATTGGTTCCCGCGCTGACCGGCTGGGAGGATCAGGGCCTGATAATGGATGTGGCCGTCCATGTCGGCACACTGGGCGCGGTCATTGCCTACTTCTGGCGGGATCTGCTGGACCTCATTCGCGGGCTGCCGAAAATCATCACAGACCGCGGTGATCCCAAAGCGCGTCTCATCGCATATCTTGCGCTTGCAACGGTACCGGTCGTCTTGGCTGGTCTCTTCATTATTCAGCACGCAGATAGTCTGCGATCCGTCGAAGTCATCGGCTGGACAACGCTCGGGTTCGGCGTCGCCCTTTTTGCAGCCGACAAGCTCGGCAAGGTCACGCGCAAGATCGACAATATGCTGTACCGTGACGCCCTGGTGATCGGTATCGCCCAGGCGCTAGCGATCATTCCCGGCACCAGCCGCTCCGGGATTACCATGACCGCCGCCAGAGTCCTGGGCTTTAACCGCAGCGAAGCGGCCAGATTCTCCATGCTGCTCTCCATTCCCGTTATTGTCGCGGCCGGTACACTGCTTGGCATGAAACTGCGAAGTGCCGGTGGTGTTGAAATCGGCGCCGATATCATTCTGGCCACAGTCTTCTCTTTTGTTTCGGCTCTCCTCGCCATTTGGTGGCTGATGAATTGGCTGAGCCGGGCCAATTTCACCCTGCTGGCGGCTTACCGGGTTCTTCTCGGCTGCGGCTTGCTTTTCTGGGCCTACAGCTGAACGACCGCCTGCAGCCTTTGATCCGGCCGATCCCGTCTAAGACAGGAGATGGCCAAGCGGCAGTGACGTTTTGTATTGCACCTGCTTGAGGGCAAAGCTTGACTTGATCCCGGCAATCCCGGGAATTCGGGTCAGATGTTCAAGAACAAACTTTTCGTAGGCCTGCAGGTCAGGCACCACGACCCGCAGCAGGTAATCAAACTCACCGGTCATGAGATAGCACTCCATCACCTCCGGACGATCCCGCAATGCGGCCTCGAAGCGCTCCAACCAGTCTTCAACCTGCTTTTCCAGCGTGACGCTCACAAAAACGTTCACCGGCAGGCCGATCACTTTAGGCTCGACGATCGCCGCGTACTTGCGCACCACCCCCGCGTCTTCGAGAGCGCGCACGCGGCGCCAGCAGGGTGAAGCCGACAATCCGACCTCTTCCGCCAACTCGGCATTAGAGATCCGGGCATTCTCCTGAAGACAGTTCAGGATTTTCTGATCGAGCTCATCCAATTTCATATTGGTAATTTCTTCCCTAATTTTGAGATTTTAAGAAATATATTACCCTTTCGATCGATTCCGGAAGGACAATTAGCAAGATTCCCGCTCCGGTTTTCGGTTAAGCTATTCCCGGCGTGCTCCAGCCGCGGGGCTCACTGCGCGACGGGCGCACCGTCATGCGCGATCTGATGCGAGGATGACAAAAAATGTTACGGCAACAGCCTGTGGCTCAGGAAGCTTCAGAGATAAGCATGGAACGGCTGGACGACGCCGGGCGACTCTCCCTCCTGCACGCGCTTGAAAAGAAGATCCTTTGGCTCGCAACCTGGACAATTCACAACGCAAATCACCTGCGCGAGAACAAGGATGGTTTGAAAGTCGGCGGCCACCAGGCCTCCTGCGCGTCGCTGGTTACAATTATGACAGCCCTTTACATGGATGTGCTGCGCCCCGAAGACCGTGTCGCGGTGAAGCCTCACGCCAGTCCGGTCTTTCATGCCATCCAGTACCTGCTGGGCAAGCAGACACGCGAGAAGCTGGAAGCGTTTCGCGCCTTCGGAGGCGCGCAGTCCTACCCCTCGCGCACCAAGGACAGCGACGATGTCGATATCTCCACCGGCTCGGTCGGTCTGGGCGTCGCCATGACCAGCTTTGCAAGCCTGGTTCAGGACTATGTGCAGCTTCGGAAAATGACCAGCAGCGAAGCGGCGACCGGACGCATGATCGCGCTGGCCGGTGATGCAGAGCTCGACGAAGGCAATATCTATGAAGCTCTGCTGGAAGGTTGGAAGCACGACATCCGAAACGTCTGGTGGGTCATCGACTATAACCGGCAGAGTCTTGATGCGGTGGTCCAGGATCGCCTCTTCGGACGCATAGACAGCCTCTTCGAGACCATGGGCTGGCGCGTCGTGACCTTGAAGTACGGCAAACTTCTCGAGGCGGCTTTTCGTGAGCCGGGAGGCAAGCACCTGCGCGCCTGGATCGATTCCTGTCCCAACTCGCTCTACTCGACTCTGGTCTTTCGGGGCGGTGCCGCTTGGCGGGCACAGCTTGAGGCGGACATCGGAGAGAAACCAGGGATCGGCAATCTGCTTGCACGGCGCGATGACGCGGCGCTGGCGCGGCTGATGACCAATCTGGCGGGACATGATCTCGAGACCGTTCTCGAAGCTTTCCATGCGATCGAGGATGACCGGCCAACCTGCTTCATCGCATACACGATTAAGGGTTTTGGCCTGCCCCTGGCCGGACACAAAGACAATCACGCCGGCCTGATGACCCTCGAACAGATGGAGAGCTTTCGCGCGGACAACGATATCGCGCCGGGTGCCGAGTGGGATCCATCGGCCGGACTGCCACTTCGGCCAGAGACTCTCGAGAACTTTCTGAGCTCGGTACCTTTTGCGGAACCCTCGCACCGGCGCACCACCGCGGCCCCCGTCGCGATACCGGATCACTTCCCGCAGCCTACGGGACGCGAGATGTCGACACAGGAGGGCTTCGGCAAGATCATGGCCGAGCTTGCCCGCGCCGGCGGTGCTCTCGCGGACCATATTGTGACGACGTCACCTGACGTTACCGTCTCCACAAATCTGGGCGGCTGGGTGAATCGGCGCGGCATTTTTGACCGGCACGACAAGGCGGATACCTTCAAGGACCACAAGGTCGCTTCAATGCAGCGCTGGGGCATGTCACCGCAGGGACAACACCTGGAACTTGGCATCGCGGAAAATAATCTCTTCCTTCTGCTGGGTGCGCTCGGCCTGTCGCACGCGCTCTTTGGAACGCGCCTGCTGCCGATCGGTACGCTCTACGATCCCTTCATCCAGCGTGGCCTCGATGCGCTGAACTATGCCTGCTATCAGGATGCCCGTTTTATTGTCGTCGCCACACCCTCGGGTCTCACTCTGGCGCCTGAAGGCGGTGCGCATCAGTCGATCTCAACCCCGTTGATTGGAATGGCTCAGGACGGGCTGGCCGCCTTCGAGCCCGCTTTTGTCGATGAACTTGCCGCCATTCTGGCCTGGTCGTTTGACTATCTGCAGCGCGACGGCGGTCGTGCCCCGCGTGGCGAGGCCCCGGGCGACCGCAACGCCGATGTCGATTGGCTGCGCGATGCCGAAGGCGGCGCCGTTTACCTGCGTCTCTCCACGCGCAGCCTCACGCAGCCGGAGCGCAATCTCGACCCCGCACTTCGGCGAGACATCATCCGCGGCGGCTACTGGCTTCATCCACCCGCAGTGGGCACGTCGCTTGCCATACTCTGCAGCGGCGCGATAACGCCTGAAGCTACCGAAGCCCATCAAAGCCTTCTGGAGGAAATGCCCGGCGTCGGACTTATGGTCATCACGTCAGCCGACCGTATGAACGCGGAATGGAGCGCCGCGGAGCGTGCCCGGCAGCAAGGGCACTCGACGGCAAGCTCTCATGTCGAGCGCTTACTGGCCCCACTTGCCCCCAACGCCAGCCTGGTTTCTGTCACTGACGGGCATCCGGCCAGCCTTGCCTGGCTGGGCTCCGTGCGCGGCCAGCGGCAGCATGCCCTGGGCGTGGAGCACTTCGGACAATCCGGTTCACTTCAGGATCTCTACCGACACTACAGGATCGACAGTGACGCAATTCTCGATGCCTGCGCCGCAGCTTGTCTGCAGCGCGCCATGAAAACCGGGGCTGAGACCTAGCGCCTGACAGGGTCAGGGCATATTGAGATTAAAGGCGTTGCAGACCGTTTCGCCTTCAACGATCACCCGGCTACCGGGCAAGGTCACGCAGGCGGTGGTCCCTACACCCAATTCACTCGTGAGTTCCAGAGAACCTCCATGCAGTTCACAGAGGGAATTGGCGATCGGAAGACCGAGCCCCGTGCCTTCCTGCGCATGGTTCTGATCATCCGTGGCCTGAACGAACGGGCTCAGCACGCGCGCGAGGTCTTCCTTGGTCATGCCTTTGCCGCTGTCTCGCACTTTGATAATGAAGTCCTGTCCGGCCCCGACTTCGGCACTCAGGGAAATATCGCCGCCCCGCGGCGTGAACTTCACGGCATTTGAAAGCAGATTGATAATGATCTGTTTGATTTTAAGTTCATCCACGAAGATGCGGGGCAGAGTGCCGCTGTGCTCAAGGGTCAGCTTCACACCTGCCTTCTCGGCACGCGGGTGGATCAGGCGCTCGCAGGATTGGATAAGTTCCTTGGCCTCGATCCGGGCTTCAACCAGTTGGTAGTTGCCGGATTCGATTTTCGCAAGATCGAGAATGTCGTTGATAATCCCCAGCAGCAGCTGCCCGCTTTCATGAATATCGTGCGCGTAACCCTTGTACACCTGCTTTCCAACCGGGCCGGCAATCTCGCGCTCGATGGCTTCGGAAAACCCGATGATTGCGTTCAGAGGCGTGCGGAGCTCGTGGCTCATGTTTGCCAGAAATTCTGATTTAGTCCGGTTCGCGACTTCTGCCTCTTCCTTAGCGCGCAAGAGTTGCCGCCGGGCCTCAAAGTCCGCCGTCACATCGCTGGCCGAGCCCCGATAGCCCAAAAACCGGCCGTCCGGTGCGAAAATCGGCATGCCGCTTGTGCGCACGTAGCGAAGAACCCCCCGCTCCGTTTCAATCCGGTAGATAAAGTCCCGAAATTCCTTATGCGCTTTTAAGTCTTCAATGTGCGCGTCCCAATCACCGGCATTCTGGCTTGGGATCTCATAGACCTCTCTCAGCTCGACATCAGTCTTGCCAAGAGACGTCTCCAGCGCCAGTTCGAAGGCCTCGCTGGAAGGTTTGGAAAAATAGGTAAAACGGAGATCCGCGTCCATTTCCCAATACCAGTCGGACGAAACGCTGGCGAAGTCCTTGAAACGCTGTTCACTGCCACTGAGCAGATGCCCCTGCCCTACGTATGGACCATTGCGCGTGAGCACGATCAGCATGCATTCAAAGCCGGCAAACTCCGTCGGCGTTCCGTTCACGGTCGCCCAGACCCAGTCTCCGTCTCCGGTTTTGATGCCGATACGTATATCCTCGAGCCGGCCATCACGCTCAATAATGCCCAGAACGGTCTCGTCTTCCGGCTGCTGATAAAACTCGATAGTGCTGCGCCCGACAATTTCTACCGCAGGCATAGCCAGGAATTTTTCGACGTGCTTGTTTACGAACAGGATTTTGCCGTCGGAAATGCGGCTGATGGCAATCGGAACCGGCGCGGCGTCAATAATCGCGCGGAAATCGTGACCGCTTAAATCGATGTCATCCATAACTTCACCGCGCCACGATCGTTCGAAAACTTCAAACGGTCCGATGGATCCAGCACCCTTATGCGAGTGTTTTGAGCACCCCGCCCCCTAAAAACCGGCAATCTTACGCTCTTTTTTCTTTCTCTTACCGCAAAGACTTGCACATGAACAGGCTAACAAACAATGTCCAAGAGGAAAGCATTTTCCTAGCCATCATCCAGGACCGCCATGCTCTTTTTCTGATCTATTTAGATGGATCCGGGTCATTACCCTATTCCACGGACTTCAACCCACTGCCCAAAACGAGAAGAGATTTCAAGCGCTCCAATGCAAGCGAGATGCATCGAAACTGCCTCATTCACAATCGATGGCAGTGCTTGAGACGCTCTAAGCTATCAACTGAAATAGAAAACCCCTGCTTAAACGCGCCCGGCGGAATCGATGATATGCAGGAACGATCCCATCACATTCCCTCTACAGCGACCGGCCTCACCCAAATCCTTTCCCTGTGCATCTTTCAGTCCGAAAAGCCGGTCACCGGAGGTGGCCGCAGGCCCCGATCTTGGGTTTTCGCCGGTCGGGAGTTCGTGGGCATAATGAAATTCGTGACCACGAAAGGCATTTCCTGCGGCGCCGATTGCCGTGTCCCGCAAGAGCGCAGCCTGACGATAGCCGAGCACCATCCGCCGCCCTGCTTTTCCTTTAGACTCCGGCGCAAAGGATGTCTCCAAGGGAAGCAAGCCCGCCATGGCATGGCAAACACCCGCGACATCGGTCAACCCCTCTCCAAGCACCATGTAACCGCCGCATTCGCCGTAGACGCAGGCGCCACGCCGCGCTGTCTCTTGGAGCCCTGCCATAAAGCTTCGATTGCCGGCCAGTCTGCCCGCATGCAGCTCGGGATATCCGCCGGGCAAATAGACTGCATCCGCTGCCAGGTCGGGCGCTTCATCCGCAAGGGGAGAAAAGAGGGAGATTTCGGCACCCGCAGCACGCCAGGCATCAAGCAGAAAGGGATAGCTGAAGGCAAAGGCAGTATCGTGCGCCACGGCAATACGTTGTCCAAATGGCTTCAGTCCCGGTCGGTGCGACCGGGGCGCGCCTGACACGCCTCCCCCTGGTTCATTGCAAAGGCGCGCGGAGGCCAAAGCCGCCAAACGCTCGCAATCGATCTCTCCAGCGATGTCGCAGGCCGCAGCCTCCAGAAAACTCTCCAATGCCTCATGCTCGTCGGCCTGTATCAGTCCAAGATGCCGGGAGGGCAGCTGCAGGTGGGAAGCGTTCCGCACCATGCCAAGCAACGGAACACCGAGCGGTTCGCAAGCCCGTGCGAGCATCGCGGCGTGCCGGTCGCTGCCAACCCGGTTGAAAATCACGCCAGCAAGTGACAGGCGTGGATCAAACGTCTTGAAACCATGCAGGATTGCGGCCGCCGAGGCCGCCATGCCCCGCGCATCGATCACAAGGACAACGGGCCAGCCGGTCATCAAAGCCAGATCAGCGGTCGATCCCCGTCCGTCGGGCGCGCCGTCGAACAACCCCATGACACCCTCGCCGAGTACGAACTCTGCTCCTTCGCCCGCAGTCTCCAAAAGCCGCATCAAGGTGGCCTTGCGCATTGCCCAGCTGTCCAGCGACGTGCAGGCCTGGCCGCTGGCTGCAGCATGAAACGCAGGATCGATATAGTCCGGCCCGACCTTGATCGAGGCCACCGAACGCTTGAGCTGACGAAAGCGGCGCAGCAGAGCAAGGGTAATGGAGGTCTTACCGCTGCCGGAACTTGGCGCAGCGATAAGAAGTCCGGGAGGGATGCGATTGTCTAACAGCGGCCTGCCCTCAGAGCTTTGGCGTTATCCGGTAGCCCGGTCCTGATTGCGCTGCAGCGGATCAGACGTCAGGACGCGGCCCGAGAGCGCACCAAGCCAATCGAGACCGTCACGCAGGCGTACAACCTCGCCTACGACCACCAGCGACGGCGGTTCGATCCCCTGTCTGATGACATCTTCGGCGCAGGTTCCCAGCGTGGTCACCAGGACCTCCTGGTCAGATGTGCTGGCTTTGCTGACCACCGCAACCGGCTCGTCCGGGCTTCGCCCCTTTTCAACAAGGGCACCGGAGATCTGCGCAAGGTGCTTGATTGCCATATAAATGACAATCACAGGCGAGCCACTGGCAATTGCGCCCCAATCAAGGTCGTTGGGCATCACGCCGCCCTGATTGTGGCCGGTCACAAAGGTTACCGCCGAATTGGTATCGCGGTGCGTGACCGGAATTCCGGCATAGGCGAGGCCGCCGATCCCCGCCGAAATACCCGGTACCAGCCGGAAGGAAACGCCTGCGGCTACGAGAGCCAGAGCCTCCTCGCCGCCCCGTCCGAAGACGAAGGGGTCGCCACCTTTCAGTCGCAGGACTCTAAGCCCCTCTTTCGCGTACCTGATCAGGCGCTGGGAAATATCAGCCTGCTTTGGCGAGGGTTTACCACCGCGTTTGCCGGCATATTCCAGCAGGCATCCGGGTTTCGCCAGCTCCAGGATCGACTGATCGACGAGGGCGTCGTAAACCACGACATCGGCAGACCGCAGGCCATGCAGTGCGTAGAGTGTCAGCAGACCGGGATCACCCGGCCCTGCGCCTGTCAGCCAGACCCAGCCGGGTTCGAATTCCGGTAGTGAAAAAGATAACTTGTCCATGGGCGCACTTTACCCCCACCGTCACTTCTCGCCTAGCCAGAGACGACCGAAGAACTGTAAAAAAGCGACATGGCAAGAAAACCCGAGGGAGAGCTGCGCCGAGGCTGGACAACAGGCGCCTGTGCAACGGCCGCGACTCGCGCCGCCTACACGGCGTTACTCACGGGAGAGTTCCCCGACCCTGTCACGATAACGCTGCCCCGCGGCGAACAGCCGGCCTTTGCCTTGAATCGGCAGGAAACCACAGAGGAATACACCCGCGCAGGCATCATCAAGGACGCGGGAGATGATCCGGACGTCACCCATTTGGCCGAGATCATCGTCACACTGCGCCGGAGCGAATGGGGCGCAGGCGTTATATTTCAAGCTGGCGAGGGCGTTGGTACCGTGACCAAGCCCGGGCTCCCGATTCCGGTCGGCGAGGCCTCGATCAATCCGGTGCCGCGCAAGATGATGACTGAGACAATTCGGGAACTCGCAGAGAGCTTCGGGGACAGCGGCGATGTCGAGATCGAAATCTCCGTGCCTGGTGGCGCCGCGCTCGCAAAAAAAACCTGGAACCCACGCCTGGGCATTCTGGGTGGCCTTTCAATCCTGGGAACCACCGGGGTCGTTGTCCCCTTCTCCTGCTCCGCCTGGATTCACTCAATCCACCGCGGCATCGACGTGGCGCGTGCCAATGGCCTTACCCATGTGGCCGGCTGCACAGGCTCAACCTCCGAAAAAGCCGTGCAGCACATCCACGGCCTGCCAGACTTCGCCATGCTGGATATGGGTGACTTCGCCGGTGGCTTGCTGAAATACCTGCGCAAAAACCCCATACCGCTTCTCTCGATCGGCGGCGGCTTCGCCAAGCTGACCAAACTCGCTGCGGGCCACCTGGACCTGCATTCGGGCCGCAGCCAGGTCGACTTCGATTGGCTGGCCGAGCAACTCGCCAACCTTGGCGCCCCGGAGTCACTGATCTCCTCGGCACGCACGGCCAATACCGCTAATCAAGTTCTGGAAGCTGCACGGCAGGAAAGCGTGCCATTGGCCGACGCCATTGCCAGAGGCGCCCAAAAAACCGCACTCGGCCTCCTCGCCGGGGAGACCGAAATAGAGGTCCTGGTATTCAACCGTGCAGGGCAGCTCGTGGGATCCGCCAATGCCCGCTAAAACGCGCGTTCTCATCCTGGGCGGAACCGGCGAAGCCACTCATTTGGCCGAGCTGCTGGACAAGCATGACCGCTTCGAGATCGTTTCTTCGCTTGCGGGACGGACCCGGGATCCGGCGATGCCGCCGGGTGAGGTGCGTTCGGGCGGTTTTGGGGGTATTGCGGGACTTGCGAACTACCTGCGCGAAGACACCATCGGGGCTGTGGTCGACGCGACCCACCCTTATGCCGTTCAGATATCGGATAATGCCGTGCAGGCCTGCAAAGCGGTCAACCTGCCGCTCCTTCAGTTGCTGCGGCCGGAATGGCGGGAAACCGCCGACGATCGTTGGATTCCGGTCGAGAATACAGAGAGTGCTGCCTCGGCAATTTCTGACCACGGCTTCCAGAGGATCTTTCTCTCCACGGGCCGCCAGGATCTAGCGCCCTTTGCAGCCTTGAGAGATCCCTGGTTCCTTCTGCGCACGATTGACCCGCCGGACAACCGCTTTGGCCTGCAAAACTGTGAAATCGTCCTGGGACGCGGGCCCTTTGAGGCAGATGCAGAGGCCGACCTGATGCGACAGTACCGCATCGACGCGATCGTGACTAAAAACAGCGGCGGGACGGCCACCTACGGCAAGATCGAAGCCGCACGACGCCTGAAATTACCCGTCATCATGATCCAGCGTCCACCCGGCGCCGCACTGCGGTCGGCTTCTAGCGTTAAAGAAGCCGCCGAATGGCTTGAGCATCACGCCCGAAGCTGAGGTCAGGAGACACTTGAGCGCTTCTGTTGTTTCGGTGCCTTCCGCTCGGGGCGGAGCACATGAACGTGTGTCGGGTCATAGAGCTTACTGTCGGTGAAGTCGGTGTCTTCCGACAGCACCCGGCCGACCAGAATCAAGGCGGTCCGGGTGAGCTTCGCGGCCCGCACCTTCGCGCGGATGTCCGCTAGCGTGCCCCGGATCACGGTTTCATCCGGCCAGGAAGCCCGGAAGATCACGGCCACCGGGCAGTCTGCGCCATAAAAGGGCGTCAGTTCCGCCTCGACGTGCTTGAGGTTCCGTACAGACAGATGGATTGCCAGGGTCGCCCCGGACGCGCCAAGTGTCGCCAGATCTTCCTGATTGGGCATGGCCGAGCTCTTCATGGCCGTGCGGGTCAGGATCACCGTCTGGCTGACATCCGGCAGGGTCAATTCCTGTCCCAATATCGCCGCCGCTGCCGCATAGGCCGGCACGCCTGGCGTGATGTCATAGGGGATATCAAGGGCTTTCAAGCGGCGGATCTGTTCTCCGATGGCGCCGTAAAGCGAGGGATCGCCGGAATGCACGCGCGCGACATCCTTGCCCTGCGCATGTGCCGCCTCGATTTCCGCCATGATTTCATCCAGGTTCATGGGCGCTGTATCGATGACCCGCGCCCCTTCCGGCGCATGGGCGACCACCTCTTCGGGCACCAGGGAACCGGCGTAGAGCACGACGGGACAGGCCGCGATCAGATCCCGCCCGCGCAGGGTGAGAAGATCCGCAGCACCCGGGCCCGCACCGATAAAGTGAACCGTCATGCCGCATCTCCCGAAGCCTTCAGTGGAATCATTTTTTTCGCATATCCGCGCGGCGTGTAAACCCAGCAGGAACCGTCGGCCCGTTGAACCCGGCGGCTGCTCGAGGCCCCAACCAGAACCACGGTCAGCATATCGACCTTGTCCGGCGTGAGGTCCGCCAGATCCAACACCTTGACGCTCTCGCCGGGCCGTCCCAGGTTCCGGCCCAGTACCACCGGCGTTTCCGCAGGTCGGTGGGCAGAGAGGATCTCGACCGCCCGAGCGAGCTGCGTCGTCCGGCGTTTGGAAACCGGGTTATAAAAGGCTACCACGAAATCCCCCTCGGCAGCCGCCTTCAAACGCTGCTCGATCGCTTCCCAGGGGGTTAGCAGATCCGACAGGGAAATGGCGCAGAAGTCATGCCCCAGAGGCGCGCCGATTCTTGCAGCCGCCGCCTGGAGGGCCGAAATCCCCGGCACCACCTTTTGCTCGACCCGCAGCCAGGCCGGATTGTCGGCCCGGTCCAGCAACTCGTAGACCAGCGCCGCCATGGCGTAGATCCCCGGATCACCCGAGCAGATCAGCGCAACGTCCCTGCCTTCGGCTGCCAGCTCCAGTGCCGCGCGCACCCGCGCCTCTTCTTCCCCGAGCGCGTAGTCATGGCGGATCTTGTCTTTTGCGAGCGGCCCCAGCAGGTCCAGATACAGTCCATAGCCGACCAGATCGCTCGCGCGCCGCACCACAGCCTCGACTTCCGGTGCCCGCCACTCCGCATTGCCCGGACCGAGACCAACCACGGCCAAACTGCCACGCGCGCGCCCGACCTGCTCCGCCTCGATCAATCCCGCCGAGCGGGCAATGGCGCAGGTCGCCCGCGCCGACTTGACCTTGGGCTGGATCAACTGCCCTGTCGGTCCGGCGGCGGCCAGCGCCGCGCCCTCGGACACCCCATGGCAACCGACTTCGCGAAACACCAGATCCGAAGGTGTGGCCAATCGGGGCGTTTCCGCTTCCAGAACCTCTGCCGCAAAGAATCGTGCGGGAACCTTCAAAGCGTCCGCGACAGCATGGACTGCGGGCTCGTCCGCTTTCACATCGATTGACACCACTGCGGCAACAGCGCCCACCGCCAGGCCCTGCGCTGCCAGAGTCTGCCGCACCAGTCCCAGGAGCTCCTCCGGTTCGGCGTTGCGCTCGCATCCAACACCGAGTGTCAAAACCTGAGGATGGAAAACCAGTTCCTGTTCGGACCCGGCTCGCTCCTGCTCGGTGATACGGATGGTCAGCGCGCCGTCCTCGGCCAAGGGCAGATCGCTCTCGCTGATCCAGTCCGCCGAGCCCTCAAGGCGGATAGCCTCGCCAGCCAGCGCCGAAGCGACAAAGGCTTTGTAGTGCTCGGGATTGCCGAGCCGCCAGCCCTTGGGCGGCGCGTCGAGAGCGACCGAGAAGCGGTTATCGCCCGCCGTTGTAATCGCAGCATCAATGGAGAGGCTCATCGCCAGTCGACGGGCAATCTCGTTTGCGCCCCGATGGCCGCCCAGCAGAGGCACCACGGCGCTGCCGTCTTCCGCCAGGGCGAGAACAGCCGGTTCGCTGTGTTTATCGCTCAGCAAAGGCGCGAGCGTGCGGATGAGAACGCCCGCTGCGCAGATCCCGATGATTGGCCGGCCCGCAGAAAACAACTCCTGAAGATGTTCCGCCACAGAAGTAAAACCGACCTCCACGGGTTCCGCCCGTCCCGCCAGGCCATGCAGCTCACTGCCCGGCCAGTCGGCACTCAGGCGCGCGGCGAGATCCCTGCCCTTTGCCGTCAGCGCGACAAAAACGGGGGCTTCAGGATGCTGTGCGGCGGTCATGTCCAGGCCTCCCCGCGGCGATGGATCAGGATCATGGAAAAGTACGGCGCGCCCTCCTCGGCAACGTCATCCAGGGGCAGGATGCGCTGGTTCTCCATGGTCGCCCGCTCGATGTAGTGGGCACGGTCGCTGAGATTCAGTTCGTCAAGCACCTGTTTGACCTTCGCAAAGTGCCGTCCGACCTTGATGATGGCCGCCGCCTCGACACCCTGCAGGCGCGCCTTCAAGGTCTCAGCTTCAAGCGGCGCGGGCAGCACGGTCAGGATGTCGTTGCGGGCGGCCAGCGCCGTGCCCAGGGTTGCCGCGCAGGCCGTCAGCGAAGAGACGCCTGGCACGACCTCGACCGGAAAGCGCTCCGCCATGCGCCCGAAGAGATACATGAAGGAGCCGTAGAAGAAGGGATCGCCCTCGCAGAGGACCGCGACGTCCCGGCCCGCCTCCAGCTGTTCACCCAGCTCTTCCGCGGCCCGGTCATAGACTTCCTGCGCCGGAAAGCGCGCCGTGACCATGGGTACCCGGATGGCGATTTCCGTCTGCCCGCCCTGCAGATGCGGCGCGACAATGGCGCGCGCGAGGCTTTCGCCCGTATCGGGCGCGGGATAGGCCACGACCGGCGCCGCCTGTAAAAGGCGCAGGGCCTTCAGAGTGATCAACTCGGGATCACCCGGCCCGATTCCCAGGCCGTAGAGCCGGCCGCTCTGGCCGCTGTTCGTGGGGCCGTCGTTCGTCGTCATGTCTTTACTACCGAAAACTGAGTGACCGGCATCAGAGGGCGCCAGCCATGATAGGGACCGACCGGCGCGGCGCGGGAGACAGCGATCCGGGTCAATTCGCCGCCAAGCTCGGCATGGCGGGCGATAAGGACTTGCTCGCTCTCAAGGGTGACCGCGTTCGCGACCAGCCGCCCACCCGGCTTCAGGGCGTTCCAGCAGAGTTCGAAGAGGCCCTCGCCGGTCGCGCCACCGCCCACAAAAATGGCGTCGGGCGGTTCCAGGCCCTCCAGCGCGCCGGGCGCATCACCGGCGACAACCTCAAGACCGGGTGTGCCGAGCGCCTCGGCATTCTCGGCGATCATGCCGAGGCGCTCTTGCTTTCGCTCGATGGCGATCGCGCGGCAACGGCGTTCAGCCCGCATCCATTCGATGGAGATCGAGCCGCAGCCCGCTCCGACATCCCACAGCAACTGGCCAGGCATGGGCATCAGCGCGGAGAGCGTCGCCGCCCGCACCTCGCGCTTGGTCATCTGGCCATCATGGTGAAAAGCCTCGTCCGGCAGCCCCGGCGCTCGGGAACGGAGGACAGCCTCTGGTCCGGCCTCGCACACGATAGCAAGGCTGTTGAAGTCCGCCATGCCCTGAAGCGGCCAATCCTCCTCGGCCCGGCCCGTTAGGATCCGCTCTTTCGGGCCGCCCATATGCTCCAGGACCGTAATCTGGCTGCCGCCGAAACCACGTGCGGAAAGGAGCTTGGCCACGCCCTGCACCGTCGCGGCGTTCTCGCTCAGGATCAGGAGCCGCGCGTCGGGCTGGATGAAACTCTCCAGAAGCGACAGGGGCCGTCCGTGCAGGGAGAGTGTCTCCACCCGGTCGAGGCTCCAGCCCAGGCGCGCGGCGGCCAGACTGAAGGCAGAAGCTCCCGGCACCACGCGCATGGCATCATGGCCGAAGTGTTTGGCCAGCGCTGTGCCGACGCCGAAGCAGAAGGGATCGCCGGTCGCCAGCACACAGACCTCTTTATTCCGGTGCGCGCCAATCTCAGGCAGAAGGTCCATCATCGGGCTGGGCCAGGCCAGACGCTTGCGTCCGTCCTCCGGCAGCAACGCCAGATGACGCGCGCCACCGACCAGGATGTCGGCGGACTCAACGAGCAGGCGGGCCGCAGGCGACAGACCGTCGAGACCATCTTCCCCCAGCCCCACGACAGACAGCCAGCGGTTCATGACGCGCCCGCAGACTTTGCAAGACCGGCCAGAGCATTGACACCCGCCGCCGCAATCGCGCTACCGCCGCGCCGTCCCCGTAACGTGATGTAGGGAACTCCAAGTTCCGCTGCGACCAAGGCATCCTTGGATTCCGCCGCGCCGACAAAACCGACCGGAAAGCCCAGAATCACGGCAGGCTTCGGCGCGCCTTTGCTCAGCAGCTCCAGAAGATGGAACAAGGCCGTGGGCGCGTTTCCAACCGCCACGACCGCACCCTCCAGATGATCCTGCCAGAGCTCCACCGCCGCTGCGGAGCGGGTGGTTTCAAGCTCTGCAGCAATCGGCCTGGTCCGTTCGTCGTTCAGGCTGCAGAAGATAGCATTGTCCCGTGGCAGGCCGGCTCGGATCACGCCTTCAACCACCATGCGGCAGTCGGCCAGGATTGGCGCGCCGTCACCCAGGGCTTCGCGTCCCGCCTTCGCCGCACCGGCGGTCCAGGTCAGATCCTCCAGGATATCCGGCATACCGCAGGCATGAATCAGGCGCTCGGCGACCGTCGCCATTTCGGCATCCATGGCCGAAAAGTCGGCTTCCGCCCGAACCGTCGCGAAGGACAGCCGGTAGATCTCCTGCGGATCGCGGATGTAATCGTAGCTTGGCATTGCCCTGCCCTTAAACACTGCGCCCACAGCACAGAGGCTTCATCAGTCTGCCACCTTGTTTCAAGCGGCGGCGGATGCTTAGCCCACGGCCTTTTTCATGCTTTTCGGCCCAAGCGGGTGATCGGCATGAGGATAAGGATGGTGATGATGGTCGTGACCATGTCCATGGCCGTGCCCATGCTCGTGATCATGACTGTGGTCATGGTCATGATCGTGACTATGATCGTGCGCATGGCTGTGGCCGTGGTCATGCGCCGGCTCTGCCGGTCCGGTGCCGATGCCCTCCACATGATGATGGTGGCTTTCCTGCGGCAGACCGACCTCGGCATCGAAACCCAGGATCTGCTCACGGTACTTACAGAGTTTGCAGTTCATCAGGTTTTCACCGTCCAGGATCTCCTGAACTCTATCTGCAAAGGCATCGAGAACCTGAGGGTGATCGGACAGGTAGGAGGCCTTGATGAACTCGATCCCCGGGTGGCGCGCCGCTACCTGATCCGTGTAGTCGTAGATCCGCTTCACCAGGATGCCGGTGAAGAGGAAGTAGGGAAAGACGATGATGCGCTTGTAGCCCAGCTTCGCCGCATGCTCGAGGCCCGGCTCGACCAGGGGAAAGGTGACACCGGAGTAGCAGGTCTCGCCCCAGCCGAAGCCGAAGCCCTCCCAGAGCATGCGCATCACCTTGGAAACATTGGAGTTGGCGTCCGGATCGGACGCGCCCCGCCCGACCACCATCAGCAGGGTTTCTTCCAGGGGCACATCACCACCGGCCTGATCGAGCGCTTCCTGGATCCGGGCCGAGGCCGCCTTGATCAACTTCGAATCGATCCCGAGCTCCCGGCCATAGCGGATTTCCATCTCCGGATTCTGAGCTTCATAGGTGTTGAGCACCGACGGAATATCGTTTTTGGCGTGCCCGGCGGCAAAAAGCATCCCCGGCACGGCAAGAACGACATCGTTCTTCTTCTCACGCAAGCGATCAAGTCCGTCACGGATGATAGGGGTCGCAAATTCCAGGAAACCGCTGTCCACGTCGTATTGCGGCATGCGTTCCTTGATCCCGCGTGCCACCGACTGGAACTCGCGCACCGCGCCTTCGTCCCGGCTGCCGTGACCGCACACCATCACCCCGATCTTCGTCATCTTTTTATTCCTTCCATCGCCGGTGCATCCTGCCGCCGCCGCGCCGCATTGGAACGGCAAATTTCGGCGGGCAGATTACGGCGCCAGCGCCTCTCAGTCCAAGGGATTGTTCTTCAACAACCTCTCTTTTCGAAAGCAACCTGAATCAGGTTGAGAAGAGATTGACCCCGCGCGGTGGTCACCTCATTCTCCCGCCATGTTGACCGATCTTTACCCAGACCCGACGGCCGGGCTCGTCCTTGCTCAGATATTGCTCTTCGCCCTGGCGCTCGACTCTGCGCTGGGCGACCCAAGATGGCTCTATAGCGTCGTTTCGCACCCCGTTGTGATGATCGGCCGCCTGATCGAACGCCTGGAAAGGCGCCTGAACCGCCCCCACTTCACGCGCGGCCTGAAGATTTGGCAGGGCACGCTGCTGAGCCTCTGGGTCATTGGGCTCACGACTCTGGCCGGAGTCGTCATCACGCTGATGGCCGGCTGGCTGCCTGCGGGATGGGTGCTGGAGGTTCTGGCGGTCAGCAGTCTGCTCGCCTTTCGCGGCCTTTATGACGAGGTCAAGCGGGTCGCGACCTTCCTGAACCGCAGTCTTGCGGATGGCCGCTGGGCGGTCAGCAAGATCGTGGGCCGGGACCCCGAAAGCCTGGATGAAGCGGGAGTGGCCCGCGCCGCCGTGGAAAGTCTGGCTGAGAACTTCTCCGACGGCGTCGTCGCGCCGCTCTTCTGGTATGTCCTCTTCGGCCTGCCCGGCCTCTGCGCCTACAAAGCGATCAATACACTGGACAGCATGATCGGCCATAAGAACCCGCGCTATGAAGCCTTCGGCAAGTTCGCCGCCCGGCTGGACGATCTCGCGAACCTTGTCCCGGCGCGCCTTGCGGGTCTATTTATCGCTTTGGGCGCCGCCCTTCATCCGGCGGCAGATCATCGGAAAGCCTGGCGGGTCATGCGGCGCGACGCCCGCAAGCACAATTCACCGAACGCCGGCTGGCAGGAGGCCGCCATGGCCGGTGCGCTCGACTTCGCCCTCGCCGGGCCGCGCCGCTACGGCAGCCGCGTGGTCGACGACCCCTGGATGGGCAACGGACGCAGCAAGCTCAACAGCGACGACATCCATTCCGCGCTCAGTCTCTATATTTTGGCCGGCATTCTGGCCGCGGTAACAGCCGTCGGCATTCTCGTCCTCTTCGGATAGGCGCTAGGACGCAACCGCGGTTCGATTCTCTTCACGGGCATCGATATCCGCGGCCGCGAGGATCGCGTCCCGGTCGTTCACCGGCGGGTAAATCAGTTCACTATTGATGAAGCGCTTGAGCTTCTTGGCTTCTTCGCCGGTTTTCTGCACTTCACGCTCCCAGCCGGTGGTGTAAACAGCCCCGGAGCGGCCAAGATCCAGACAGGTCTGATAGAAGGGCTGGCGGTAGGGCCGCAACGGGAGATCCAGGAGATCGTGCGCCGCATTGAAACCGGCCATCTGCCCCATGAATATCGCGTGCTGACAGGACATGAGCGCGATATTCTCATCATCCACATAAGCCCGCGCAACATCTCCCGCAGCATAGACCGACTCGACACCTTGAACCCGAAGCATCGGATCCGTAGGCAAACGCTCCGTCTCGTCCCGTTTGAGCCGCAATTGGCCAGTCAGCGGGCTTGCAGTTAAGCCAACCGTGGAGATGACGCTGCGGGTATCAATCGACTCTCCCGTTTCGAAGGTCACACGCCCCTTCCCGACTGAGGTCACAGACGCTCCGAGGCGCAGCTCGACACCAGCCTCGCCAAGCGCGGCTTCAATGACCGGTCTGGGGTTGTCACCCAGGCTCGCGCCAACCACGCTTTCACGATCGACCAGGAAGATCGTGGTCTTCTGAGCCCGCACCGCGTCGCTGTGGATTTCGATCCGCCGCCGTAACTCAAGAGCCAACTCGATCCCGGTAAAGCCTGCGCCCAAGACCACGAAGCTGTCGCGTCCGGGCGCGTCAGGCATTGCGGCGAGCGCCTGCTGATGGCGGTCAAAGGCCACAGACGTCTCGTAGTCGTCAATGGACCAGCCATGTTCGGCGAGGCCTGGCACCGGTGGTGCCGCGAGATGGCTGCCTGCCGCCAGGATCAGGCGATCATAGCTTAAGGTGACCGGCCCCCCTTCAGCCACCACCTCGACCGTCTTCCTCGGGAGATCGATGCGCTCGGCGGATGCGACCAGCAGTTCGACACCGACAGGCTCCAACACCGGCCGCAGGGGCGCACGCAGGCTCTCAGGATCGGGCTCATAAAGTCGCGGCCTCATGGTCAGATAAGGATCTTTCGACACCAGTTGAATCTCCAGTTCCTTGTCGTGGTGGATGGCTTCCCGCGCAGCAACAAGGGCGGCCCAGACACCGGCAAACCCACCACCAACGATCAAAAGTTTAGGCATTATTATCGATCCTCTTTCTTTGCCGTTTTCTTGCGGCCGCGCGCGGCCTGTCGTTTGACATTGCGCTCCCTGAACCAGTCCTCATGGGCCGTCAGAAACGCCGCGGGCACCTTGTCGCCCACACTGGACATCAGGTCGGTCAGCGTGGTGCCGGCCAGCACCAGCCGCATCTGCTGTTCGGCGGAGCGCATCACCGCGTGGATGGAACAAAGGCCGCTGGTCGCCCACTTCGGCGGTTCCTCCGCGAAGAGCACACAGTTCCGGCGAATCTCCCGGCAATGGAAGAGTGGTTTATCCCCCTCCAGGGCATCGACCACGTCCAAGACCGTGATCTTGTCAGCCGGACGCGCCAGCAAGTAACCGCCGTGCAGTCCCTCCTCCGATGTCACCAATCCGGCCTTTTGAAGCTGGGTAAAAATCTTTGCCACATAGGCTGGCGGCAGGTCCTGATAATCCGCCAGATCGCGGCTCGACGGCGGCCTGCCATCGACGGGATCAATCAGGTGCAGCAGACAATGCAGTCCGTATTCGACGATGCTGCCGTAGAGGGCCATTTTAAACTCCGATTAATTTTATCCGAGTTTAAAAATTTGCGATTGGGAGTCAAGCCTGAAGGAAGCCTCTCAGGCAAATTGACAAGCGCAGGTGACCCTATAAGCTGACGCCCGGTCCTTGACGTCATCTCTTAAGAAAGCAGTCCATGGCTCCCAAACCAGATCCCTTCACAGGGGACGAAAAGCTTCCTGCGCGTGCCGGCGTTGTGGTGATCGGCGGCGGTATCGTCGGCACCTCCACGGCGCTTGAACTGGCTGAACGCGGTGTCGATGTCGTACTCTGTGAGAAGGGAATCATCGCGGGCGAACAGTCCAGCCGGAACTGGGGCTGGTGCCGTCAGATGGGGCGCGATCCCCGCGAAATCCCCCTGATCCAGGAATCCATGCGGGCCTGGCGCGGCATGAATGAACGGGTCGAAGGCGAGACCGGATACCGGGAGTGCGGCATCCTCTATTTCTGTGAGACGGAGGACGATATCGCCACTCGCGAGCGCTGGCTGGACGAGCATGCCCGGCCGCATCAACTCGCCTCACGCATGATCGGGGCCGAGCGGACAGAGGAACTGGCGCCCGGATCGACGATCAAATGGAAGGGCGCGCTCTATACCGAGAACGACGGTCGGGCCGAACCGCAGAAAGCCGCACCCGCGATTGCCCAGGCGGCCCGTCGGAACGGGGCGAAGATTTTCACCGGCTGCGCGGTCCGCGGCATCGAAAAACAGGCGGGACGGGTCAGCAGTGTCATCACGGAAAAGGGCCGGATCGACTGCGACGCCGTCGTATTGGCCGGGGGCGCCTGGTCACGGCGCTTCTGCGCGAACGCAAAGGTTGAGCTGCAGGCGCTGAACGTGATCAGCTCCGTCTCTCGCAGCGGTCCCCTCGACACTGGCCTGGAGACCTCCGCCGCCGGAAAGGGCTTTGCCTATAGAAAGCGTCTGGACGGCGGTTACACCATTGCCCACGGCGGGGTCAGTGTCGCAGATATCGTCCCCGACAGCTTCCGCCTCTTTTTCCCTTTCATTCCCAATCTGCGGGAGGAATGGCCCTATCTGAAACTGCGGCTGGGCCCACGCTTCATCGAGGAAGCCCGCATGGCGCGGGAATGGTCACTGGACAGCGTCACGCCTTTCGAACGGGTGCGCGTCCTGGACCCCGAGCCTGTGCAATGGATCATCGCCGAATCTGTCAGGAACCTAAGAGCCGCCTTCCCCGTCTTCCAGAACATCAAGATCGCCGAAAGCTGGGCCGGCTGCATCGACGTGACCCCGGACGCGGTGCCGGTCATATCCGAAGTAGACGAGATCCCCGGGTTCTTTATTGCGTCGGGCTTTTCCGGACACGGTTTCGGAATCGGCCCCGGCGCGGGCAAACTGATGGCGGATCTGGTGACCGGTGGCCCGACCTGCGTCGACCCCACGCCCTTCCGCCACAGCCGTATGACCGACGGTTCGAAAGCCGCCATGATGGCGGAGGTTTAACTGCGAGTCGTTTCCCAGCGCAGCACTGGAATCCGTCCGTTCTGCGAGGCCCGATAGCCAAATCCTGCGACCAGCCGCTCCAGATCGATCTCCGACGCCAGGACATGCTGAACGCCACCCTGCGCCAGCGCCAGCGCCATCTTGGCACCGGGACAGAGGTGTGCCCCGGCACTGAAGGTGAAAAGCGATGGATTGGGCCGCGCTGGACTAAAACGCCCGGGATCAAAATGCTCAGGCTCAGGGTTGGCAGCAGGATCGCGGTTGGCAGCAGCGAGTACAAGCAGGACTGCGTCACCGGCCCGCATGTCCTGACCGGCAAGAGTCTTATCCTCGGCGAGAAAACGCCGTGTGTTTTGAACGGGAGAATCGTGACGGGCAACTTCGCGGATGACCGAACCTAACATCGCAGGCTCATCCTCAAGCTTACGCCGAAGTTCAGGTCTCTTTTGCAATGCGATCAGCGTGTTACCGATCAATCCTGCTGTTGCCTCGTAACTCTGCGACAAAAAACCGATCGCGTTTGCGATGATCGTGACCTCTTCATGACCGGCATGGCGGCAGGCGGAACGCGCGAAGCTGGAGAGCAGACCGAGGTTAACCGGCATTCCCCGAGGATTCCTGCGATCGGGGAACTGTGCCTGTTGCAGCAGTCCCTGAAACACTGCCACGAGGTTTTCGGCCGCCGCACTGCCGCGCGCAATCTGCTCGGGCGTACTTCCTGGTGCAATCGCGCGTACGAAATCCTCCATCCAGAAGACAGAGCTTGGCAGGAGGTCGCTCGGCGTCCCCAAAAGTGATCCGACCGCATAAACCGGAAGTGCACAGGCAATGTCGGGTGGAGTACCGCCTGATCCCACCCTCCGGTCTGCAGGAGGATGAGCCTGCAGAAGATGCTGCATCCAGGCATCACTCCGCCGCACAAGGGCCTTTGTATCGACCGGTGCGAAGGCGCTGCACACGGCCTGCTTCAAGGCTGCCTGACTGGCACCGTCACGCATCCGCACGAGTTGGCCAAAGATATCCCCTGCCCGCGTTCCCAGGAGCGGTTTCGGAACGGCTTCATTCAAGGGCCGGACGCGAAAGGCGCGACAGTTCAGGATGTTCTCGATAACCTCGGCGCCGGAAGCCACCCACATTCCAAGTCTGTCATCGAAATAGAGCGGCCGCTCGGCCACCAGAGCGGCGTAGAAGGGATAGGGGTCCGGTGCGGTAACAGCGGCGATGGGATCAAGCGGTTGAGAGAGCGACACTCCTCCGCAAGACCGCGATTGAGAATCCCGCTCACACAGAGGAGAGAGGGTCATCGTCTGGGAATTCGTTTCTGTATTCATGCCAACGACATTACAGCAGTTGTCGACATTTATGTTTCGGTACAGACCGTAGTATTTTTTCAGTTCCCTGCACATGGAACAACCCGATGTTCGATTAAGGCAGGATCTAAATTCCGTGTTTGTCCGGGGAAAACAATCGTGGCAACCTGCGGTGTGGAACAGATCTGGCCGGCTGTCACTTGTTCTGGAAGAGTGAAGTACCGGAAGACCGAATATCGGCACCCCGTCGTATCGAGCAAGAGCGAGGAACCCTATGTCCGTCACAGCCGTAAAATCGCTTCGCGACAATGGAGCCTACTACGAAGAGCGTGTCGATCTGGCCTGCGCTTTCCGCTGGACCGCGAAACTCAATATGCACGAATCCGTCGCCAATCACTTCAGTCTGGCGGTCAATGACGATGGTTCGCAATTCCTGCTGAACCCCAACGGCATGCACTTTTCCCGCATCCGCGCCAGCGATCTGATCCTGATCGACGCCAACGACCCCACGACCATGGACCAGCCCAATGCGCCGGAACGCACGGCCTGGGGCCTGCACGGCGCGATCCACCGCAACAGTCCGCAGGCCCGCTGCGTTCTGCACGCCCATTCAAAGTACGCCACGGTGCTCGCGTGCCTGGCCGACAGCAGCATTCCGCCGATCGATCAGAATACGGCGCGTTTCTTCAATCGCATTGTCGTCGATGACGGATATGGCGGTCTGGCACTGGATGACGAGGCAGAGCGCTGCACGAAGATCCTCGGCGACAAGAAGGTCATGGTGATGGGCAATCATGGGGTCCTGGTCACGGGAGAGAACGTCGCCGAAGCTTTTGATTGCCTCTACTACCTGGAACGTTCAGCTGAAACCCTGATTACTGCCTACATGACCGGCCAACCCCTTCGCGTTCTCTCCGACGAGATCGCGGAAAAGACCGCGCAGCAGTGGGAAGCCGATGGATTGGGTCAGAATCACTTTCGCGAGCTGCGCAAAATACTGGACGACGAAGCCCCGGACTACCGCAGCTAGTCAGCATGCTGACCGCGACCGAGTTTTATTTTCTCCGGCACGGTGAAACCGACTGGAACCTGCAAGGGCGCGCGCAGGGACAGACCGATGTGCCCTTGAACGATCGGGGCCGTGCCCAGGCCCACGCGGCCCAATCCCTTACGAAGCACCTGCCGATCACAAGAATCTGCTCCAGCCCCCTCTCCCGCGCCCTCGAGACGGCAGAAATTCTGCAGGAAGCGCTCGGATGCTCTCTCGAAGTCATTGAGGAACTCCGCGAGTGCAGCTGGGGCGTGTGCGAGGGCGGGAGCAAGGGCGATTGGTTCCAGGATTGGAAAAGCAGCCTGTCGAACCCCGTGGGCGCCGAACCCTACGAAGCCTTGCTGAAACGTGCGCTGCGAGGCCTCAATAAAGCGCTGGCCTACCCGGGGCCTGTGTTGATCGTCGCACACGGCGGCGTATACTGGTCCGTACAAAAGCATGCCGCATTGGGCGCGGAGTTCGATCTGCCCAATGCTGTGCCGGTGCGGCACGAACCACCGAGAGAGGGCTTCCCCTGGTGGCAGGCAAGCGAGCTTGATGAACATCCGCGAGAGTGCAACGGCATAGAGCAATAGCATTATGACCTATTTCACAGAAGCGCTGATCGAAATGGCCCGGAATTCGGCCTGGGCCAATTATCGCTTGCTCAGCGCCTGCTGTGATTTGAGCCAGGCGGAATTCGTAGCGGAACGAACCGGATTCTTCCCATCTATTTCAGAGACCCTGAATCACAACCTTCAGGTCGATTGTTTCTATATCGATGCCCTGGAAGGCAATCCGATGGGTCCGGCCAGCCGAACGCTGCCACCCGAGCCGACGGCACCCGCCCTCATGGAGGCACAACGTAAATGGGATCAGCGCCTGATCACCTTTTGCGAAGCGTTGATGCCCCAGGACCTGCAGGCGGAGGTCCGCCTGGTCCGGGAAGAAAACCTTCAGCTCGAGCGAACCGACAGAGTCCTGCTTCATCTCTTTCAACACCAGATCCACCATCGAGGCCAGGCTCACGCCATGATGTCGGCGACGTCCGTCTCCCCGCCCCAGCTTGACGAGTTTTTCCTCTCAGGAGATCTGACTCTGAGAGAAAAGGATTTCGAAGCGATGGGTTGGGACCCGGAGCGGCACACACTCTCGGAGCCCGTCTAAGCTCCCACTCATCTAAGTTCCACCGAAAAGACTCTCATGAATGCGTCCCGGCCTCACTTTCGTTGGGCGGACGGTTGGCCCGGGCGTTAACGAAGGCTTCCAGGTCCTTCTTGGCCACACGCCAATCCCGGCCAAACTTAACCGCCCGCAGGCTTTCATCGTGGATCCAGGACCGGACAGTGCTCTCCTTGACCTTCAAGAGATCTGCAACCTCGTGAAGGGTGTACATCGGGTGACTCAGCATCGATCGCCTTTACATCTTTAATCCTGTGCAGGACATATATCCGTTCTGCTTCGTTTGTAGGGCCTTTTGATATTTTTTATTTGTTTTTTGAATTTTTTCATGCAATTGCACAGTCCTGCTGCGTGAAAAGGCCTTATCTGCCCGTTTTGGGCCAATACACCGCCTGCTAGATTTGCTAAATTACGATCGATGAGATTGCAGTGCTGTAAGAGAATGGCGCGCTCCCTTGACAGTCAGCCGCTATTCTTTCAAGACCGGTCCTTATTCAGAGGAGCGTGCCGGTCAGTCGGGCATACCAGCCTGGGCAGAAGCTGCATTCTCGAAGGAAGTCCGGCCTCGAAGGAAGTCCGGCCTCGATGGAAATCCGGCCTCGAAGGAAATCCGGCGTCGGGCGGCCTGCAGCGCCTTCTGTGTGAGACGACATAACAAGACAAACGGCTAAAACAGCCGACAAACAAGGCAAAGTAGATATATGCGTAGAGTATCCGACCTGGTTGAGGGATATCACCGTTTCCTCAGAGGCCAATACCCGGAGGAAGCGGAACTCTATCGGTCCTTGGCCGAAGCCGGACAAGCACCGAAAACAATGGTCATCGCCTGTTGCGACAGCCGCGTAGACCCCGCAGCTATCTTCAATGCCGGCCCCGGGCGCCTGTTCGTCGTGCGTAACGTGGCGAACCTGGTTCCCCCCTTTGAGCCCAGCGGCGACCACCACGGCACCAGCGCGGCTGTTGAATATGCGGTCTTGTCATTGGAAGTAGAGAATATTCTCGTCATGGGGCACGGGCGCTGCGGAGGCATCAGGGCATTTCTGGATGGCCTCCACGAAAAGCCCAGCAAGCATAGCTTCATCGACAGCTGGATGTCCCTCCTATCGCCTGCGCGCGAAGAGGCTCTTCGCGACTGCGCCGGAGAGCCCATCGAGACCCAACAACGCGCCCTCGAACATGCCTCGATCCGCAATTCGATCGAGAACCTGAAGACCTTCCCCTTCGTCAAGGAGCGCGTGGACGACGGGCGTCTCCGCCTGATGGGTGCCTTTTTCGATATCGCGGAGGGCCTGCTCATGACGCTGAACCAGGAAAGCGGGCAGTTCGAGGCGGTTGACCAGTAGGCCGCGCAGCCGCAGCGAAGACTCTTCCACGCTTTACGAGTCGGCGTCGGACTCTTCCCGCGCGCGTCGACCGGCAGCAATCAGAATCCGACCTGATCCCCACCTTTGAGCTGCAGCATGGCGCGTGCCTCTGCGGGTGTGGCCACATCCAGCCCAAGCCCCTCGATAATCCCGCGGACCTTGATGACCTGCTCGGCGTTGGATTTCGCGAGCTGTCCCGGGCCGATCCACAGGCTGTCCTCAAGTCCGACCCTGACATTCCCGCCCATGGCGGCGGCAATGGCCGCAACAGGCATCTGATTGCGCCCGGCCCCCAGAACCGACCAGTGATAGTCCTTGCCGAAGAGACGATCCGCCGTGCGTTTCATGTGGGCGATATCTTCCGGATGCGCCCCGATGCCGCCCAGGATACCAAAGACGGACTGTACAAAGAACGGTGGTTTGACCACTCCCCGTTCGGCAAAGTGCGCAAGCGTATAAAGGTGACTGATGTCGTAGCACTCGATTTCAAAGCGCGTTCCGTTCTCGGCACAGGTGGTCAGGATGTATTCGATGTCGGCGAAGGTATTCTTGAAGATCCGGTCTCGTGAGCCTTCCAGATATTCATATTCCCACTGATGCTTCAGTTCGGGAAAGCGCTCCAGCATGGGATAGAGACCGAAGTTCATCGAACCCATGTTCAGCGAGGCGACCTCGGGGCGGCAGGTCTTTGCGGGTGCAACCCGCTCCTCAATGGTCATGGTGGCGGCACCGCCGGTGGTGATATTGACCACAGAATCAGAGCGTTGCTTGATGACCCGCAAAAACGGCATGAAGGCCTCGACCGCCTGGTCCGGTTCGCCCGTCTCGGGATCGCGGGCATGCAGATGAACGATGGCGGCGCCGGCTTCGGCCGCCCCGATGGCCGCGTCCGCGATCTCTTCTGCGGTGATGGGAAGGTGCGGCGACATGGTCGGCGTATGAATTGACCCCGTGACCGCACAGGTGATAATGACTTTACCGCTCATAGATTGACTGCTCCCAACTTTCGCCGCTGCCAGTTCTTCCGATACTCATGGCATCGGCCCAAAAAGACCATGCCGCTTCAAATTCTACCCGATGGCATAGCTTCAGACTTACAGGCTGTTTGATCAAAGTATATGTAGCACAGGGCGATGACTCCTTTGGCGGCGGAATTTGCTCGCCAATCATGCGCTGCGGGTATCATCATGAGTGCTAAAGGTCCAAAAGAGACTCGATAAGGGAGATACCAGGACAATGGATTTACAGATCGAGGGCCTGCGGGTCGTCATCACCGCCGGAGCGGCCGGGATCGGCCTGGAGACGGCGCGGGCGTTCCGGGAAGAAGGTGCCGAAGTTGTCGTCTGCGACGCCGATCCGCAAGCTGTCGCCAGCGTTGCCGACGAACTTCCCGGCGTGAAGGCAAGCGTCTGCGATGTTACGGATCGGGGCGCGGTGACGACTTTCATTGAAGATGCGGCAAAGCAGATGGGCGGGATCGATGTTCTGGTCAACAACGCCGGAAACGCCGGCCCGACTGCGCCTGTTGAAGAGGTTCACCCTGAAGACTGGGACCGTTGCCTCGAAGTCTGCCTGACCGGCCAGTTCAACTGCACACGCGTCGCCGTGCCCTATCTGCGCAAAAGCGGGAACCCCTCTATCGTCAACCTCTCCTCCGCCGCCGGGCGCCATGGCTTTGCGATGCGCACGCCCTATGCGGCCGCCAAGTGGGGCGTGATTGGCTTCACCAAGTCCCTCTCGATTGAACTTGGCGGCGACGGCATCCGGGTCAACGCCATCCTGCCAGGCATTGTCGCCGGTGACCGTCAGCGCCGGGTCATGGAGGCCAAGGCTCAGCAGAAGGGCGTCTCGGTCAAGGAGATCGAAGCAGAGGCCTTCTCCTACACCTCGATCAAGGATTACGTCACGCAGCAGCAGATTGCAGATCAGATTCTCTTCATTGTCAGCCCGCGCGGACGCACCATTTCGGGGCAGGCCATCTCGGTCTGCGGCGATATCAAGATGCTGGCGTAACCTTCACCACAACCCTTGAGCCAAGCAAAGAAACTCAAAAGAAGAGTCTCTCTAAAAGAAAGAATGGGCCTGAAAAATGCGTGACGCTTACGAGCCGCCGATGTGTTTCGCCGCATAGGAGATGGCATCGACGGTCTGCGCAATATCGTCGTCGGTGAGCGCGAGCGAGGGATAGATCTTCCCGTCCGGTTTGAAGATGCCCCGCTCACGGAGCTTCTGGTTAAAGCGCCTTCCGAGACTGGCGTCCCCGCGCAGGACGCCGCGGTAGCCGGTGACCCGGTCCGAGGCGAACACCACATCGAAGAGGACCGGATCGCCGACGACCTGATGATCGACACCGGCTGCCGAGAGATGCTCTTCGAGGGCCTTCATAATGCTCTCTCCGCTTGCCCGCAGACGCTCGTAGCTGCCGGGGCGCCGCAAAACCTCCATGGTCTTCAACCCTGCTGCCGCGGCAACGGGATTGCCGCTCAGGGTACCGATCTGCAAGGTAAACCCCGTCTCCCCGACTTTGGCTTTGTCGAAGTGCGCCATCACCTCGGCCTTGCCTGCGATGGCCGCCAGCGGAAAACCGCCGCCGATAATCTTGCCCAGACTGCAAAGATCCGGCGTTACGCCATAAAGCTCCTGTGCGCCGCCGTAGGCCAGACGGAACCCGGTCACGACCTCGTCGAAGATCAGCAGAATGCCGTGCTTTTCCGTCTCTTCCCGCAGCGCCTCCAGGAAGCCCGGCTCAGGCGGAATCAGGCGTTGCAAAGGCTCAGCAATAACGGCGGCGATTTCCCCGGCATGTTCAGCCAGGAGCTGTCGTATGAAACCGATATCGTTGAAGGGTGCGATCAGCATGTGGTCCCGTACGGAGTCCGGAATTCCCGCGGAATCGGGCACCGCCATGGGAAAGTTCGCAAGCCGGGTCGGCGCCAGACTCATCAGAGCCTCCGCCGACATACCGTGATAACCGCCCTCGAACTTCACGATCTTGTCGCGGCCTGTGTGCGCCCGCGCCAGACGCATGGCGTACATATCCGCCTCGCCGCCGGTGCTGACAAAGCGCACCTGATCGGCGCAGGCCACCGCGTTGCAGATTTCCTCGGCCAGCTCGATCCCTCGGGCATTGTTGGCAAAGAAGGTCATGCCCTTGGCGAGTTGCTCCTGCACGGCCTCCAGGACCTCCGGGTGACCGTGCCCCAACAGCATGGGGCCGGAACCGATCAGATAATCGATATACTCCTTGCCGTCCTCGTCCCAGACCCGCGAACCGCGCCCCTCGCGAATGACAATGCCCGGATCGAAATTGCCGAAGCCGCCGCCGGGCAGCACCTTTTCTGCACGGGCGATCCAGTCTTGCTGAGAAATATGGGCATCCATCCGAAGGCTCCTGTTATTCAAAAACTCGGCAAGGCTTGCCGAGCACTGTCAGATCGGGCGCGACACCTAGACCCGGAGTCTCCGGCGGCGCGATGCGGCCATTCTTTCGCACCGGCGCGTCCGGGTCCAGACGCGGCGCGACGTAGCCGGAGAGGTCGCAGACATTCAGAACCGCATCCGGTGGACTGGAGATGCCGAGATGCAAAGCGGCAGCGGTACAGATGTCCGAACCCCAGGTGTCCTCGATGCACACCTTCGCGCCCAGATGCAGACAGAGGTCTCGCGCGCGCCGCAACGCACTCAAGCCGCCGAACTTGGAGAGTTTGAGCGCGACCGCATCCATACAGCCGAGGGCATGCGCCTGAAGAAGCGAGGCGGTATCATGCGCGTTCTCGTCAAGCTTCATCGGCAGCCCGGTCGCCGCGCGGACCGCCGCACAGTCTTCCAGAGTTGCGCAAGGCTGTTCCAGCATCACGTCGAGATCAGCCACTGCCCGCCCAACGCGCGTTGCCTCCAACCGCTTTGCGCCGCAGTTCCAGTCACCATAAACCAGCGGCCCGGGCCCAACGGCCTCGCGCACCAGCCGCAGACGCGCAACATCGGTCTGCCAGTCGTTGTCCGCGCCGAGCTTCACCTGGAATTGGCCGATGCCCGTGGCCTGCGCCTCCTTCGCGATCTGCGCCATTTCGTCTGGAGCCACGCTGGTGATGGAGTGATAGAGGGGCAGGTCCTCTGCCATACGTCCGCCGAGGAGCCGGTAGAGCGGCAACCCTGCGGCCTTCGCGGTCAGATCCCAGAGTGCAATGTCGACCGCCGACTTGGCGTAAGGATGTCCCTGCAGATGAGCGTCGAGCCTGGCAATCAGGGCTTCCGGACCGACCGGGTCGGCGCCCAGCAGCACCGGCACCATCTCCTCGACCGCTGGCTCGACACCGCGGGCATAGGCCGGAAGGTAATGCGGAATCGGACAAACTTCTCCCCAACCGCTCAAACCCGAATCGCAATCCAGGCGCAGTACCACCGTCTCCACCGTCGCGCAGGCTTTTCCCGCCGCCATGTAGTAGGTTTCGTGGCTGGTCAGGGGGACGCGCCAGAGCGAGATCCGGGTAATCTTCATATCACGCTCCGTAGACCGCGACCGCTGCGCCAAGCAGGTCTGGGTCGGGCGTGACACCAAGGCCCGGCGCGTCCGGCAGAGTGACAAAGCCATCCAGATTTCGCACGCCCTGTCCCGGCACCGGATCGACCGCGAGATGGTCGTGACAGAGCCAGCTCGCCAGCCGGTTTTCGTCGGGCGTGGAAGCTGCGAGGTGAAGCGCGGCTGTGTCGGCCAGGGCCGAGCCGCCGACGTCTTCAATGTGCATCTGCCAGCCGACGGATACTCCGAAGTCCCTGATCTGGCGTGCTTTCGTAAGACCGCCCACCCGGTTCGGCTTGACCTTTACGCCCTGGAAAGCGCCGCGTTTCCAGGCCTCGAGATGGTCCTGAAAAGTCTGCAGGCATTCATCGAGCATGATGGGTTGCGGGACTCGGGCGGCGACCTGGACGCAGAGTTCGAGGGTTTCGCAGGGCTGCTCGATCCAGTCGCGGGCGGCGACGGAGTTGAGCACCTGAATGGCGACTCCCGGGGTCCAGGCGCGGTTAACGTCGAAGGTCACTTTTTCCCCGGCCGGAAGCGCTGCCGAGATGGCGTCAATCCGGGCGATATCGGCGTCAGGGTTGCTGCCACCAATCTTAGCCGAATGAACGCGATAGCCCCTGGCGCTCGCCTTTTGGATCAGACCGATCATCTCCTCGGGCGTGCCGGTGGAGATGGAGGAATTGATCTCGACCCGGGCCGCTTCCTGCGCCCCCATCAACTGCCACAGCGGCATCCCGGCGGATTGCCCGAAGAGATCCCAACAGGCCACATCCAATGCCGACTTGGCATAGGAATGTCCCGGCAAGGTGACGTCCATCAGCCGGTTGATATGATCGAGCGCGCGAGGGTCTTCGCCCAGCAGGATCGGCGCCAGAATTTCCAGCCCGGCCCGGATCCCCCGGCCATGCGCAGGTAGGTAGGACTCGCCCCAGGGACAGCCCTCGCCCCACCCCGAATGGCCGTCGTCCGTTTCAATCCGGACGAAGGTGGAATCCAACTGCTCGAATTTCAGCCGCCCACCGGAAAGCCAATAGGGTGCCGATAGCGGCAGGTCCATTTGCCAGACGGTGATGCGGGTGATCTTCATGTCCTCAGTCCAGGGTCACGACGATGTTGCCGGTGTGTTTTTTGTCGATGAAGGCCTGTTGCGCCTCGACCAGCTCTTCCAGGGGATAACTGGCCGCGAGCAGCGGCTTGACCTCGCCGCGCGCGATGTAGCCGACCAGATCCGTGAAGACGCCCGGCGGAACCACGGTGGCACCGGTAAAAGTCAGGTCCCGGAGGTAAAAGGTCCGCAGGTCAAAGGTGACCATCGGTCCGGCGATGGCGCCTGCGCAGGTGTAGCGCCCTCCACGCGCCAGCACGTCAATCAGGGAAGGCCAGGCATCTCCGCCCACGACATCGGCAACCACCGTCACCGTTTCACTGCCCGTCGCTTCTTTGAGGGCCGCCTTCAGATCCGCAGGCGCACGCGGCAGAAGCGCACCGGCCCCAACGGCGCGCACCGAGTCCCACTTGACCTCGCTGGCCATGGCAAGAGCCTTTGCGCGCCGGCGCCGCGTGAGTTGGATCAGCGCGGAGCCGACACCACCTGACGCGCCGGGAATGAGCACGCTGTCGCCCTGCCCGACCTGCGCGCGGTTCAGCATATTCTCGGCGGTCACGTAGGAGGTCGCGAAAGTCGCCAGCTCGGCATGGCTGAGATCGCACTCAACCGGATGAACGTTCCGCTGGTCGGCCTTGGTGAATTCGGCAAAGCCGCCATCGCACTCGGAACCGAAGTAGCCGCATTTGTCCCTGTTCAGGGGATCGCTCCAGTCGCGCAGCCAGGTATCGATCATGACGCGCCTCCCGATCAGACCGGCGTCCGCACCCTCGCCGGCGGCAACCACGGTCCCGGCCACATCGGCCCCTTGAATCCGTGGGAAGGTGATCGCCGCGCCGCCCCAGGTCGCGTCGTCCTCGTCAGCCGTTTCGAAGGCACCGCCGGTCGTCTCATCCGTGACGCCTTTCGAGTACCAGGCCGTGCGCGTGTTGACGTCCGTATTGTTCAGTCCGCAGGCGTGAACCTTGATCAGCAACTCGCCCGGACCGGGCCGTGGCGTTGGGCAATCCTCGCGATATACAAGCTTGTCGAACCCACCGTGGCCGGTCAGAACGACCGCGCGCATGGTGTCGGGGATCTGAAAAGTGGCAGTCATCAGGCATCACTCCTGGGCAAGAGATTCTCCGGATCGTACGCCGTCGCCGAAAGAACCCGTGCCATGCGGGGCTCGCCCATGATCACGACCTCGAGCTCAGTACCGGCGACCGCCGCTTCCGGCTTCACATAAGCAAAGGCCAGGACACTGCCCACCGTGTGTCCATAGGCGACTGAACTGGTCGTGCCTACGACAGCGCCTCTCATCAGCACAGCTTCGCCGCCGTGCCCGTCACTCTCGCCATCCGCCTCGATGGAGAGATACGCACAAACCCAGGGCAAGGGCTTTTCGAGACTCGCCTGCGTCTCAGCTTTGCCCAGGAAGTCCTTGTCCAGCTTCACAAAACGCATCACGTCGGCCTCCGGCAGGGTCACTTCATTGGTCAGCTCTCCTGCCCCCTTGAAGCCCTTTTCCATGCGCATGGCGTTCATGGCGAAGGAACCGTAATCCGCAATACCATGGGCCTCACCCACCGCCCATAGCGCATCGTAGACCGCAAGCATGTCTTCACGCGGCCCGTGAATCTCCCATCCCAATTCTCCGGCATAAGACATTCTAAAAGCCCAGACTTTGCGGCCCGCGATCTCGATCTCCTGCGCGCTGAGCCAGCGGAAGTTCGCATTGTCGAGCGACGCTTCCGTGGTTGCCGCCAAGACCTTGCGGGACTGCGGCCCTTGGATCGTGATGGCGGCCCAGTCGTCCGAGAGCTTGGTGAGGCGCAGAGCCTCACCGTCGCGCTGCTGCGCCAGATGATCCAGCAGGCGCTGTTCGAAAAAAGCGGCACAGACCAGGTAGAAGCGATCTTCCGCCAAACGCACGACGGTGAGCTCGACCTCGATCCGTCCACGCCGGTTCAGAAGATGAGTCAGCGCAATTCCACCGAGCTTCTTGGGCAAGCGGTTGGGCACCAGCCGATCCAGGAAGGTTTCGGCTTCAGGGCCGGAGACCTCGACCTTCGAGAAGGCGGAAATATCCATGATGCCAACAGCTTCCCGCACGGCCTTCACCTCGGCGGCGACCATGTCGTGCACGACATTCCGGCGGAAGGAGTAGTGATCCTGCTGCGCCACGCCGTCACGCGCGAACCAGCGCGGCCGTTCGTGACCGTAGACCTCCTCATACACCGCACCCTTGGCTTTCAGGCGCTCATAAAGCGGGCTGGGTTTGACCGGCCGTCCGGAGAGACGGTTGAAATGGGGAAAGGGAATTTCATGGCGCAGGCAGTAATCCTCCTTCGCCTTGACCACCTGCCAATCCTTGTCGGCATAGCCACCGAAGCGCCGCGGATCGAACTCGCGCATGGAAATGTCCGCCGCGCCATGGACCATCCAGCGCGCCAGCTCCCGGGTCAGCCCCGGTCCCCAGCCGATACCGATCTGAGTGCCGCAGCAGCACCAGTAGTTCTTCACACCGGGCGCCGGACCAATCAGCGGATTGCCGTCCGGCGGATGTGAAATCGCGCCATGGACCTCGCGCTTGATCCCCAGCTCGGTGAAGATCGGCATGCGGTCCAGGGCATTTTCCAGCCAGGGCATGACCCGGTCGTAGTCCGCTTCGAAGAGCTCGTTCTCGGCCTCCCAGGGGCATTCGTCGAGCCAGACCGCGTTGGGGTTTTCCTTTTCGTAGATTCCGATCAGCCCGGATTTCTGTTCCATGCGGATGTAACCGGAGACCAGCTTGTCGTCGCGGATGACCGGCAGTTCGGTTTCCAGTTCCAGAAACTGCGGCACCGTGTCGGTCACAAAGTAGTGGTGGGTCATGGAGGTCATGGGCAACTGTAGTCCGCTCCACTCGCCCATCTGGCGCGCATAGGTTCCACCCGCGTTCACGACATGCTCACAGGTGATGTCTCCCAGTTCGCTCGAGACTTTCCATTCACCGCTTTCAAGCTGCTTGATGTCCGTTACCCGGCAGCGACGGATGATCTTGGCCCCCTGCTGGCGCGCCCCGGTTGCCAGGGCCTGCGTGATGCCGGAGGGATCGGCGTGCCCGTCATCCGGTGTATGGAGCGCGCCCTGCACGCCCTCCAGGTTATAGAAGGGATGCAGCTCCCGAATGTGCTCCGGGCCGACCAGTTCGATGTTGAAGCCCAACGCCCGGCCCACGCTCAGGGTATGGCGCAACCAGTCCATTTCGTCGTCGCTGTAGGCAAGCCGGAAAGATCCGCAACCGTGCCATGTGACCGACTGCCCGGTCTCCTGCTCCAGCTTTCCGGCATAGAGGCCGATGTTGTAGTCGACACAGCGCCCGAGCCCGAAGCTGGAAGTGGAATGGGTGATCTGCCCGGCCGCGTGCCAGGTTGAACCCGAAGTCAGTTCTGCTTTTTCCAGCAAGAGGATATCCCGCCAACCCTCATGCGCCAGATGATATGCCAGGCCGCATCCCATGATACCACCGCCCACGATCACGACCCGTGCTGTAGAGGGTAAATTCGACGAAGGATCATTCGGCACGTTTTGGTTTCCCTGACAGACACAAAGGCGCGATTTTCGATAGACAGGCTAAATGTATGTTTGTACCATCGTCAATCATGAATAATATAAATGTACCAAATCAAGACTCACCCACGCCGCAGGACCTGCTGCGGGAGCTGGCGGTGGAGCTGGAAAGCCTCACGCCGGAGACGCGAAAAGCTGCAGCCTATGTGCTGGAAAACCCAAACGACGTCGGCGTCTCTTCGATCCGGGAGATCGCCGAGGCGGCCCAGGTCAAACCCAACACATTCGTGCGCATGGCGCGCTCCGTCGGATTCGAGGGTTACGACGATTTCCGCGAGCCCTTCCGCGAGGAGATCCGAAACGGCAGCGTGAACTTTCCTGACCGGGCGCGCTGGCTGCAGTCGCTCTCCAAGGGCGGTAAGCTCTCGGGCCTCTACGCCGACATGGCATCGAGCGCGATCACCAATATCGAGCAAAGCTTTGCCGCGACCGATGCAGCGCATGTCCAATCCGCCGCCGATGCCATCGTGCGAGCGCGGCGCACCTACGTGCTGGGCGTCGGCGTGAACAACGCGCTTGCGCGCAACTTCGCTTACCTCGCGGGAATGGCGGTCGACACCATTGAAGCCATTCCGCGCAGCGGCAGCGTCGCCATCGACGATATCGCCCGCGCCGGTGCCGACGACGTTCTCCTGGCCATGACCTTCAAACCCTATCGCAACGAAGTGGTCGAAGCGGTTGAAATCGCGCGGCAACAGGGTGTCAGCATTATAGGCATCTCCGATAGTCCCGCCTCTCCCATCGTCGCGGGCAGCGATCATGGCTTCGTGGTGCAGTCGGATACGCCGCAGTTCTTCCCCTCCACCGTTGCGACGGTCGCGCTGCTGGAAACCCTGATGGCCTTCGTCATCGCGGACGCCAGCCCGGAGGTCATCGCCAACATCGAAGCCTTTCACGAACGCCGCCATGCGCTGGGGATCTACCGGGATGAAGCCCCCGATAAGGGAGGAGGAAACGGAAAATGAGCGAGGCCGTCGAACTTATCCGCTCCCTGGAGGCCCGCTACTACACCGACCCGGAGGTCTTCCGGATCGAACAGCAAGGGGTTCTGTCCAAGACATGGCAGTTCGCGGGACACGTCTCGCAGCTGGAAAAGCGCGGCGACTACTTTGCATTCGAGATCGGCGGCCAAAGCCTCTTTTGCGTGCGCGGGCGCGATGACGAGATCCGCGCCTTTTACAATGTCTGCCAGCACCGGGCGCACGAGCTGGTTTCCGGATCGGGCAACGCGCGCAACATCGTCTGCCCCTATCACGCCTGGACCTACGAATTATCCGGACAACTGAAAGCGGGTCCGAACATCCGGTCGGTGCCGGGTTTCGATAAGGAAAAGGTCTGTCTGACATCTGTCCCTGTCGAAGACTTTTGCGGCTTTCTCTTCGTCAATCTGGACCCTGACGCAGCGCCCATGGAGGAGTGGTTCCCCGCAGCCCGCGCTCAGCTCTCCGCCTACGTGCCCGACATCGCAAAGCTCAAACCGCTGGAGTGGGTTGAAATCCCGGAGAACTGCAATTGGAAGGTTTCGATCGAAAACTATTCGGAATGCTACCACTGCCAGCTCAACCACCCGACCTTCGCCACCGGCGTGGTCCGGCCCGAGACTTACGATATTCAGCCGCAGGGTTACTGCCTGCGCCACACCACCGAATGCCAGAACCTGGATCAGATGAGCTACCCCATCGACCTGGAGGCCAATGAGCACGCGGGTGATTATTCCTCCTGGTTTCTCTGGCCGATGTTCTCCTTCCAGGTCTATCCGGGCAACCTGCTGAACACCTACCACTGGCGCGCCCTCGACGCGGAACGGGTCGTGGTCTGGCGAGGCTGGTACAGCATCGACGGCGTGGATTCAGAAGTGGTCCGGCGGCTCGCCGTTCAGGATCGCGCAACGACGGTGGAAGAAGACATCCACCTGGTCGAATCCGTCCAACGGGGTTTGAAGAACCGGGGCTACCGCCCCGGGCCGCTGGTGCTGGACCCGAACCACGGCGTGCGCTCCGAGCACTCAATCAGGCATCTTCAGAGCTGGATGCGCGAAGCTATTGATAATGCTCATATTTAAACCAGGGATATAGACATCATGGATAGCTTTTTCGATAAAGGTCTGGAACAGCGCAAGGCCACCCTTGGCGCCGACTACGTAGAGAAAAATCTGGCGGCGGCGGACGACTTCACACGCCCTTTCCAGGAGGCCATGACCGCCTGGTGCTGGGGCTTCGGCTGGGGCGACGAAACCATCGATCCCAAGACCCGTTCCATGATGAACCTCGCCATGATCGGCGCGCTGGGCAAGATGCAGGAATGGGAAATCCACTGCCGGGGCGCGCTCAACAACGGCGTTACCAAGGAAGAAATCCGCGCCATCATCCACGTGGTCGGTATCTACTGCGGCGTTCCGCAATCGTTGGAATGCTTCAGAGTGGCGCGCAAGGTGCTGGAAGAGAGGGAGCTTCTGTAACCGCTAGCGTTACGCGCCATCGGACAGTCGATCACCGATATCGAGTTGAGCGCTTTTAGGGGGCCGTCTCGCCAACGCAAGACGCCCCCCTTTTCATTCCGGATTAAAGCTTGATCCAGGCGGCGTTCTTCTTCGATGAACGGACGCAGGCGTCGATGAAGCGCATGCCGTCCAGGCCATCGGTGACGGTCGGAAAGACTACGCCTTTCGGAGTCTTGCCGTTCTTCTTGCGGTGCGCCCGGATGGCCGCGGCAGCTTCGGTATAGATATTCGCGAAACCTTCGAGATAGCCTTCCGGATGGCCAGGCGGTACGCGGGTGACCCGCCCGGCGGCATCGATGCTGCCAGAACCGCCGCGGGTGATCAGCCGTTTGGGCTCGCCGAAAGGCGTGAACCAGAGCTGGTTGGGATGTTCCTGCTCCCACTCCAGGCCGCCCTTGGTGCCGTAGACCCGAAGCTTCAGGGCGTTCTCGTTGCCGGGCGCGACCTGACTGGCCCAGATCATGCCCTTGGCCCCGCCCCTAAAGCGCAGCATGACGTTGGCATTGTCGTCGACCTTGCGGCCTTTCACGAAAGACTCCAGATCCGCGCAGAGGCTCTCGGTCTCGAGCCCGCTGACGAAAGTCGCCAGGTTCCAGGCGTGAGTGCCGATATCGCCGATGCAACCGCCCGCGCCGCTGCGTTTGGGATCGGTGCGCCAGTCGGCCTGCTTATGGCCGCTGGCTTCCAGCTTCTCGGTCAGCCAGTCCTGGGGATATTCCGACTGCACCACCCGCAGCGTCCCAAGCTCGCCTTTGCGCACCATCTCCCGCGCCTGCCGGATCATGGGATAGCCGGTATAATTGTGTGTCAAAACGAAAAGTTTGCCGGTCTTCTCCACCACCGCCGCCAGCTTCTTCGCTTCAGCGAGCGTCAGGGTCAACGGTTTGTCGCAGATAACATGAACACCTGCCTCCAGAAAGGCCTTGGCCGGCGGATAGTGCATGTGGTTCGGCGTAACGATGGCCACCGCCTCGATGCCGTCGGGCCGGGCGCGCTCGCCCCCCACCATCTCGGAATAGCTCCCGTAACAGCGGTCGGGATCCAGCCCGAGATCCATACCCGAGGCCCGGGACTTTTTCGGATCGCCTGAAAGCGCCCCTGCCACCAGTTCATAATGCCCGTCCAAACGCGCCGCGATCCGGTGAACGGCTCCGATAAAAGCGTCGCGCCCGCCGCCGACCATCCCCAGGCGGATCGGCCCCTTGTTTGCTGCAGCCATCGTCAAACCTTCCTCATCTTGAATACTCGGCTCTCGTCTTTGATTCTCAGCTCTAGTCCTTAATTCCCAGCATACGCCGGTTGGCGGCCTCGTCGGTACCGGCCCCGGCAAAGTCGTCGAAGGCCTTTTCCGTGACGCGGATGATGTGATCCTTCACGAAGGCCGCGCCCTCGCGCGCGCCGTCCTCGGGATGCTTCAGACAGCATTCCCATTCAACCACGGCCCAGCCGTCGAAGTTGTTGGCGGCCATCTTGGCGAAGATCCCGGTAAAATCAATCTGCCCGTCGCCCAGGGAGCGGAAGCGTCCCGCGCGGTCGGTCCAGCTTTGATAACCGGAATAGACGCCTTGCCGCCCGGTCGGATTAAACTCCGCATCCTTGACGTGGAACATACGGATCCGGTCTTTGTAGATATCGATGAAGTCCAGGTAGTCGAGGCACTGCAGCGCGAAGTGCGAGGGATCGTAGAGGATGTTGCAGCGCGGATGATTGCCGGTCTGCGCCAGGAACATTTCAAAGGTAACGCCGTCGTGCAGGTCCTCGCCGGGGTGAATCTCGTAGCAGACATCGACGCCGCAATCCTCGGCCACGTCCAGGATCGGCTTCCAGCGTTTCGCCAGCTCGGCAAAAGCCGTCTCGATCAGGCCGGCGGGACGCTGCGGCCAGGGATAAACGTAAGGCCAGGCCAACGCACCTGAGAAACTCGCATGCGCCGTAAGCCCCATGTTTTTAGAGGCTTGCAGGGCTTTCTTCACCTGATCTACCGCCCAGGCCTGCCGAGCCTGGGGATTGCCCCGCACCTCGGGCGCGGCGAAGCCGTCGAAGGCTTCGTCATAAGCCGGATGCACAGCGACCAGTTGCCCCTGCAGATGGGTCGAGAGCTCCGTCACCTCGATGCCGTTCGCCTTGGCAATGCCCTTTACCTCGTCGCAGTAGTCCTTTGAGGTGGCGGCCTTTTCCAGATCGAAGATCCGGCCGTCCCAGGAGGGAATCTGCACACCGATGTAGCCGGCTTCGGCGGACCATTTGGTGATCGCGTCCCAGGAATTGAACGGCGCTTCGTCCCCGGCGAACTGGGCCAGAAACAGCGCCGGTCCCTTGATCGTTGTTGCCATGAGTCGTCTCCCTTATTCGAGCGTTGAAGTCTGTCTTTAAATCCCGATGCTTGCCCGCGCGAAGCAATTCAACTCCCGCAGCGCGGTCATCATGACGTCACTCTGTGACACTCTTACTGCATCCGGTTTTTGCCGCTATTGCGCCCGCAGATAGACACCGTAGAGAACGGCGGAGCCTATCGCGATAGCAACCACAACAACGAAGATGGTCAGAATAATCAGGGCGACCCTGAAGAAGCCGCGCCAGGTTCCCTCGGGCTTACAAACCGGCAGCAGATTGTTGGAAAGCCCCGCAATGACCACCAGCACACAACCAATACTAAAGAAGGTCAGGCTGAAGGGTTGAAAGATCATGATCAGCGCGGAAACACCCAGCGCGATGATGCCGTTTTCCACCCTCCGCGCATTTGTTCGACCCATGAGTTTCGGTTGATTTTCCATCACCGCACCGCCAGTCCGCTGTCGTCGAAAATGTGTGTCTGAGTCAAGTCGCAGGCGAGATGCAAAACCTCCCCCGGCTTCACCTTGCGCTCGCGCGGCAGCACGACCCGCAGATCCCGTTCATCCTCGTCGCGGACATGCACCAGTGTTTCCGCGCCCATGGGTTCGATCAGCTCCACCTGGCCGGTCAGACTGCGTTCACTGGGACTATCGACCGGCTCCAATGCGCGTGGCCGGATGCCGATGGTCAGATGGCTCTCGACGAGAGCCTCGGCGGCGGCTGGAACCGGGAAGACCACGCTGTCAGCACCTAGCTCAATGGTCGCCTTGCCATCCTTGACCGTTAAGAGACGTCCATCAAGCAGGTTCATTTTCGGGCTGCCGATGAAGCCGGCAACAAAGACATTGCGGGGCTGGGAGAAGACCTCATGGGGCGTTCCGATCTGCTCGATCATACCGTCGCGCATGATCGCGATGCGGTTCGCCATGGTCAGCGCCTCCATCTGATCATGAGTCACGATCACAGTTGCCTTGGAAAGCCCGGAGAGAACTTCCTTGATCTGGCCGCGCATGGAGTGGCGCTGTTCCACATCCAGGCGGGAGAGCGGTTCGTCGAAGAGGAAGCAGTTGGGATCGCGCACGATGGCGCGGGCGACCGCCGCGCGCTGCTTCTCGCCTTCGGAAAGCTGACCCGGCAGGCGCTCCAGGACCTCTCCCAACTGAAGGATTTCAGCGACGCGCGCCACCTCCTGCCTGCGTTCCTCCGCCGAGAGGCCCAGATGATAGAGCGGCATCTCGATGTTGCCGCCGATGGAGACCGAGGGGTAGAGCGCGTAGAACTGAAAGACCATCGCGATGTCGCGTTTTTCGGGCGGCAGCTTGTTCATCACCCTGCCGCCGATTTTGACCTCACCCTCGGTGACGGACTCCAGACCGGCGATCATACGCAGGGTCGTGGTCTTGCCGCAGCCGGACGGCCCCAGCAGGCAGACCACTTCCCCTTCCCCCACCGACATATCCACGTCGCGGACCGCGGTGAAACTGCCGAAGGTCTTGGTGAGGTTGGTCGCTTCAATCGTCGACATGGCGCTACCTCTTGATCGTGCCGAAAGTAACCCCGCGCAAAAGATGATTTTGCAGCATGAAGGTCACGACGATCACAGGAATAAGGAACAGAGTCTCGATCGCCGCCAAGAGTCCCCAGCGCACGCCGATATCCCCGCCGATGGTCTGGGCCATGGCCACCGGCACGGTCCGGGTATCGACCCCGGTCAGCAACAGGGCGAAGAGGAATTCGTTCCAGGTGAGGATCAGGCCAAAGACCGCCGTCGCCGCAAGCCCCGCTTTGACCTGCGGCAGACAGATCTTGAAGAACACGCGCCGGTCCGAGGAACCGTCGATGCGTGCGGCATCCTCCACGTCGGGCGAGAGTTCGTCGAAGAAGCTCTTCATCATCCAGATGGTGAAGGGCAGATTGAAGGCGGTGTAAAGCAGGATCACGCCGATGTAGGTGCCCGAGAGCCCGGCGACCCGGAACATCAGGAAGATCGGTATGATCACCACGATGGCCGGCAGCATGCGGGTGGTCAGGATAATAAAAAGATAGGTGTCATTGCCGCGCAGCGGATAGCGCGAGAAACCGAAGGCCGCGAGGGTGCCGATGGCCAGCGCCAGCAAGACCGAGGTCCCCGCGATGAAAACCGAGTTGAAGAAATAGAGCGCGAAGCCGGTATCCTGCGCAGCCGCGCCCGCCGAGTAGGCCCGGCTGAAGACCGCGACAAAGTTCTCGAAGGTCGGCGAGAAGATAAACTTCGGCGGAATGGCCAGGGCGTCGTTGTGGGTCTTGAAGGCGGTCAGGATGATCCAGAAGACCGGGAAGAAGTAGATAAAGCTGATCACCGCGGCAAAGAGCGTCCGTCCCCAGCCCGCGTTGCCGACGCCGGAATAGACTTTCAGTCCAAGCCGCTCGGCCAGTGATTTTTTGTCTGTTGCAGACATGGGCGCGCCGCTCCTTAAGTCCGGTTTCGCTGATTGGCGAAGTAGAGATAGAGATTGGTGAGCACGATCACCGTGAAGAGCAGGATGTAGGCCAGAGCCGCCGACTCACTGGTTTTGAAATACTGGAAGGACACCCGGTAGACGTAGACCGCGATGGTCTCGGTCGAGGTGCCCGGCCCGCCCTCTGTCAGCAGGAAGACCACGTCGAAGAGCTTAAAGGCCTCGATGGTGCGGAACAGCAGCGCGAGCATGAGCAGACTGCGAACGTATGGAAAGGTGATGTTCCAGAAACGCCGCCAGTGAGAGATGCGGTCGATAGAGGCCGCCTCGTAGAGGTACTTGGGCACGCTGACAAGTCCTGCCAGAACCAGAAGCATCACGAAGGGCGACCACATCCAGGCATCGGCGAAGACAATGCCCGCAATGGCCCCTGCGGTCGATTGCAGCAGGACAAAGGGTTCGCCGGTAAAGACCCGCACAGCCTGGGACAGCAGCCCGAAGGTCGGCTCATAGTAATAGCGGAAGAAAGCACCGACGGCGACGAAGGACAGCATCATCGGGGTCAGCACCAGGATCAGTAGCACCCGCCGCAGAGGGAACTGCTTGGCGAAGAGCATAGCCAGCAGAAAGCCGACGATCATCTGAAGGCTGACCGTCAGCACCACCAGTTGCGCCGTCACCTGAAGACGGTCCCAGACCACCGGATCGGTGAGCACCTTTTCATAGTAGTGCAGACCGGCGAAGCGGGGCGGCGCCAGGCGATTGGCCCGGTAGTGAAAGAAGCTCAAACCGAAAGACCAGAGCAGCGGAAAGATGTTCATGATGAACAACAACGCGATGGCCGGCGCCACCAGCAGACCACCCGCATGTCGTCCCCAGGCGTAGGCAACGAAGAGAAACGCCGAGAAGACGAAGACCGCGCCCGACACCCAAAAAGAAACCGAGGGCGGCAGGAGCGTGATCGCGACAGCAGAGATCAGGAGCGCGGCGGGGATCGAAAGGAACGCCACACGGAGGGGATAAACTTCCCAGACTTTCATCATATTACGGCAACTGTCTCATGCTTTGCTGAAGCTTTAAGTCAGGATTTCGGTTGGCTGCGGCACGCAGAGAACCGCCGCCAACCGTGCGTAAAGAAGGGTGGTGCGCGCCGCCGGGAACAGCGGCGGCGCGCACACGCCGGGCACCTCGTTACTCGATGTGCCCGGTTTCCTGCAGAAGCTCTTCCTGGAACTTTGCAATGGCATCCAGCGTTGCCTTGGCGTCCTGCTGGCCGGTGATGGCCTTGTCGAATTCCGCCTGCTGCTGAACCAGAAGCTCAAAGAATTCTGGAATGTGCCAGATGTCTTTTTGATTGTTCAGGGAAGTGCCGAAGGCATGGTTCCAGGGCCGGAAGGAGTTGTAGGAAGGGTCCTCGTAGACCGACTTCAGACCGCTCTGGCCGCCGGCTTTGGCGAAGGCCACCTGGGTCTCCGGCGACAGCCACCACTTCACGAATTCCAGTGCTTCAGTGTTGGTCGTATCGTCGTTCCAGGTCATGAGCACGAAGGGCTGACCGCCGATGTTGTAGGTCCGGTCAATGCTCCCGTCGGCCTTTTTCAGACCTGCCGCCATTGCGAAGTCGACCTTGTCGGAGACCTTGGAGGTGTTGGCGTCGATGGAGCTCTCGGCAAAACCGATCCAGTTGATCATGTAGGCGACCTTGCCTTCACGGAACAACTCGTCCTGCTTGAAGATATCCATGGTGCCGGTCTTGACCACCGGCGGCATATACTGCAGCAGCGACAGGTAATGCTCGAAGCCCTTGACGGCCTCCGGCGAATTCACAACGCCTTCGGCCTTGCCGGTAGGGGCCTTGGTCTCATCCCAGATGTCGCCGCCGTGCTGCCAGATCATGCTGGCGATCTGCATGGTGGAGAAGTCGTAGCCCTTCCCGGCCTGATAGGCGATGCCGTAGAAATCATCGTCCAGGGCCTTGCCGCTCAGGGTTTCGCCCTTCTTGCGGCCGAAGAATTCGCCGAACTTCTGAACCATGTCCCAATCGGCATTGTTCATCTCCTCCGGCGTACAGGGCAGATCCGCATCGTACTTTGCCTTGAAAGCAGCCGCCTCACCCTCATCGCAGAAGACATCTGTGCGGTAATAGGCCACCAGCACGTCAGGCATCTGCGGGAAGCCGTAGTAGTTCTTGGACTTATGCGGATAGGTCGAGTAGGCATCCACCAGTGCCGGGTTCAGATCCTGCATGATCTGTTGAAGCTCGGGATCGGCATCGATGGCGTCGTTGAGTTTCTGGTAGTAGCCGCCCTCGATGAAGGCGCCGAGCCACTGGCTGTCCGAGACCGCCATGCTGTAGCGCTTCTCGCCCGAAGTGAGGGAACCGGACAGACGGGTGTAGTAGTCGGGCCAGGGAATGAAGTCGGGTTCCAGAGTGACGTTGTTACCGCTCTTGGCTTTGTAATTCTTGTCGAAAAGATCCTTCATGATCCGGGTCGGGGGCCAATCCGGCACCGCCATGCGCAGGACCACATCCTCGCCGAAGGCCGGTGCCGCCGACATCAGTCCGGCGGACAGAACCGCAACCGCGGCAGATCCGCCCACGGCAGCTCTCAGGGTTTTCTCGTGTTTCATCACTCTTCCTCCCTCATTTATTGTTTTGTTCTCATTCTTCCCCGCGCTTTTCGACGGGGTCTCTCAGATCGCAACTCCTAGGTAATGTGCTGTTCGGACTGGGCGTCGAAGACATGAACCCGCGCCGGATCGAAATCGAACGAGAGTTCCGCGCCCGGCTGCAACGCCAGCGCATCGGCCTCCCGCACAACGATCTTCAAACGCTGATCTGCGGCATCGATGTCCACGATGGTAATATCGCCGAGCGGCTCCAGCATGTGCACACGGCCGGAAATGCCGCCCGGCGCTCCCCCATTAATGCGGATATCGGCAGGACGGATCCCCACCATCAAATCGCGCGCCCCCAGGGGGAGATTGATGTCCGGCAGTGCGAAACTGCCGAAAGGAACGTCTATCGACCTGCCGTCGCCGCTTAAACTCGCTCCCATGACATTCATGGTCGGTGAGCCGATTTTCTGGGCGACATAGAGATCTTTGGGACTCAGATAAAGCTCGTCCGGCGTGCCGGTCTGAACCACGTGACCTTCGCGAATCACCGCGATCTCCTCGCCCATGGAGAGGGCTTCCAGTTCGTCCGGCGTCGCGTAGATGATCGTGATCCCGAACTGACGGTGCAGGCGCTTGATCTCCGTGCGCATGTCATCCCGCAGCTTGGCATCGAGGTTGGTGAGCGGTTCGTCCAGCAGAAGAATGTCGGGCCGCCGGATCAGGGATCGGCCCAAGGCCACACGCTGCTGCTCGCCGCCGGAGAGGGTCTCGGGCTTTTTGTCCAGGCGATGGCCGAGCTTCAAAATCTCCGCGATCTCGCCAATCCGCTGCGCGATATCGGCCGCGCCGACACCCGCTTCCTTCAAGGGATAGGCAAAGTTCTCGCGCACCGTCAGATGGGGATAGAGGGCGAAGGACTGGAACACCATGGAGACGTTCCGCCCGGCAATCGGCGCCTGGGTGAAGTCCAGGCCATTGATCTCGAGCCGGCCTTCCTGAGGCCGCTCCAGCCCGGCGATCGTCCGCAACGCGGTGGTCTTGCCGACGGAACTGGGGCCGAAGACGACGAAGAGCCGGCCCCGCTCGACCTCGAAGGACATCCGGTCCAGCGCGACAACGTTTCCAAAGCGTTTGGTGACGGACTCAATGCGGACCGCAACATCCGCTGATCCCGCCGTCATGCCGCAATCCCTCTGAAGCGAAGCTGGCAGCTCATTCCGCAGCGACCTGGCCGACTTCCGCTGCCGTTGCGGGGTCTTTGTGGAAGGAGCCGTCCTTCATAATCCCGGTCAGCTTATCGGCGTTCTGCAGAAGGGTGACATCCTTGGAGGGATCACCGTCCACCAGCAGCAGATCGGCAAGGTAGCCTTCCTTCACCAGCCCCACATCCATATCCATCAGCTCACCGCCGAGCTTGGTGGCCGCGGATATGGCCTCCAGAGGCGTGAAGTCGAGCAGCTTGACGAAGTGGTCCAGGTCACGCGCGTTGGTGCCGATCGGGTTCCAGGCAAAGCCGTAATCACCGCCGGGCAAAATCCGGAGACCGCGCTTTTTGAGCTTCTTCATATTCTCAACGCAGCTTTCCAGCTCCCGCGCGAAGTAGATCGCCACCGGGGTATCTTTTGTGACGCCCCAGGCCGCCCCCTCGCCCATGGAGGTCGCGTACATGATGCCGACCGCCGGTCCGACGAAGATGTTGTCCTTGCGGGCCTCGAGCATATCGAGCGCTTCTTCGTCCGCGAGCGTCGCATGATAGACAATGTCCACGCCGTTGCGCGCGCACATCTTCACGGATTCCGCTGAACGGGCGTGCCCGGCAACCATCTTGCCGCGCGAGCGCCCGACTTCGCAGACCGCCGCCACCTCGGCTTCGTTCATGACCGTCTGATGGGCGCGGGCGAAGGGAATGAACTCATCGCCCGAGGGATTGATCTTCAGGGTGTCGACCCCTTCCCGGCACATTTCCCGCGCGGTGCGCAGGAACTCGTCCGCGCCGTCGCAGCAGATCGCGAAGGTCTCGCGATACATATGGGCCCTGCGGACATCGCCGAGGCCGCCGGTTACCGTCAGCTCCGGGCTTGCCGCACGGAGCCGAGGCCCTGGAATATCGCCGTCGTCGATGGCATTGCGGATCACTACGTCCAGACGCGCCTTGGCCGAGGCCGCGCTGAAGATTGCCGTGAAGCCCTGATCGAGCATCTTCTTGGCATACTTCATGGTCAGCAGCGTGTGTTCTTCCGGCGGGATATCGCCGAGCCCTTCCAGGTTCGGCGTATCGCAGAAGCTGATATGACCGTGCGATTCGATCAGGCCCGGCATCAGGGTCTTGCCAGCGCCGTCGATCAGACGCGCGCCGTCCCGTGGCAGGGTTTCGCCATCACGGGCTATTTTTTTGATTCGGTTGCCTTCGATAAGGACTTCGGCGGGAAAGGCAGCGGCACCAGATCCATCGATGACCTGGACGTTACTGAACAGAGTCGTACTCAAGATACTTCCTCCCATGTCTGCAGGCGATTCCGGAGCGCTTGGTCACGCCCTCTGCCGCCTCGCTTTTTTACCGTTCCAACCGCATGCTTCCGGTGCCCGAACGCAACACGGTTTCAACGCCAGAACAATGTATACATTAATCCTATCAGCTTTCGGCGTTGATTTCTCCTTTTTCCTTGCGGGAATCCGCAGATGCTGGACTAAAGGCCTATTTTACGTCTTAGAATCAGAGACTTGACAGAGGTGTTATTTGTGAACTTCACGCCGTCGCCAATCATTGCGGAAACCCGATCAATTCACCTGATCGACAAAGGTCGTGCGGTATAGCAGACGCCGTGAACCATCGTAGTCGTTGACCGCATAGTGCAGGGTCGTGCGGTTATCCCAGATCGCGACGGTGCCTGGGGTCCAGTGCAAACGGCAGCAGAACTCCGGGCGGGTGCAATGCTTGTAAAGGGCATCGAAAACCGGCGCGCTCTCTGCCTCGGTCATGCCGTCCAGGCGGGTCGTATAGATCGGATTGAAGAAGAGCGCCTTGCGGCCGCTGTGCGGGTGGATCATGACAGCGGGATGGCGGGTCTCCTCGTCGGCTTCGGGATTGTCGCGTGACATCCGGATGGAACTGCGCAACGCAACAGGTGTCGGATACTTTACGCCGTAGGGTTTGCCGATATGAATGGCGTCACGGCCATCGACAATCTCACGCAAATCGGCGGGCAAGGCTTCATAAGCCGCCACCTGGTTGGCCCAGAGCGTGTCGCCGCCGATTTCCGGCACCTCCACCGCATTGAGTACGGAGCCCGATGGCGGTTGCTTGAGAAAGCTGAAGTCCGAATGCCAGTTGCCGCCAAAGACGCCCACGTTGCGCTCACTGGCTTCCTTCAGAACGGCAATCACCTCCGGCTCGTCATCCATGGAGGCAACGTAAGGCAGACGCATGATATCGCCGAAGATGGCCGTCAGGCGTTTCTGGGCGGGGATGTCGAGATACTGTTCCCGGAAGACCAGTATGTGATGCTCCCACAAGGCGGAGCGCAGTTGTTCGGCAAGCGAATCGGAAATCGGCTGCTTAAGATCAGGACCGGTGACTTCGGCGCCGACCACCGGTGTCAAAGGCTTCACATCAAACATCGCTCGCAGTGTTCCCCGTTCAGTCAATATTCCGCGCTCAGTCAACCCAGTATCTTGGCTGTCTTCATAAATTCGAGCGTGTGCTCCAGATCCACCACACCCGCATCGGAGCCCAAACCCGTTGCAACCAATCCCGAAGTGGCGGTTCCGAGCCTGCAGGCTTCTTCCAAATCGTATCCCATGGAGAGGCCGGCAATAAAGCCACCGCAATAGCTGTCGCCGCAGCCGGTAGTGTCGGAGACCTGAACCTCAAAGGCGGGCACGACGAAGTCGCCTTCGGCGGTGCTGATGTAGGAGCCCTTCTCGCCCCATTTAAAGATACAGGCCGCCGCACCCATGTCCTTGAAGAAGCGTGCCGCCTCAGCGGGCTCGCTCAAACCGGAAAGATAGGCGGCTTCTTCAAAGGAAGGCATGAAGTAGTCGACGTGTGGCAGCAGGTCTTTCAGCAATCCGACCGTCTGCTCGTTGGGCGCAATGAGATCGAAGGTCGTGGTCAGGCCGCGCGCCTTGGCATGAGCAAGCAGCTTCGCGCTTTGGCTCTCACTTTGGCCCCGATCCATCGCCTCCAAAAGACCCGTTCCACCGTGATGCAGGAACCTGGCATCACAGACAGAATCGAACTGGTCTTCGGTGACGAAGAGTTTGTCGGACGCACCCCGGCAATGCAGCGCCGGCCGGTCACCGTTGGGCCGGATGGTCAGGATCGTCGCGGAGGTCAGGGCCTCGTCGGTGCGCTGGATCAGAGAGAGATCGATGCCCATACGCCGATAGAAATCATAGACGAAATCGCCCTTCTCATCATTCCCGAGACAGGCCGCGGTCGAGCAGGAGATCCCGAGCTTTGCGGCATTCATCACTGCGCCAGAGGCCGTGCCTGCCGGGTTCATCCTGATCTCATCAATAAAGGCGACGCCACCGCCTTCAGGGATGGACCCCACCGGGCGGCCCGCAATATCCAGAATGGTCAGCCCGACGAAGACCGCGTCGAATTTTGCCACTGTCTCTCTCCCTGCCTCTTTTTGTGAACAGCGCGCTACGGTTTCAAAGCCCGCGCTGTTATCTTCTGTTTCGGCCATGGTAAGGACGCGAATGACTTTGGCAAGCCCCCCGAGAGTTGCAGCTTTCTGACGGAAGCTGAAGTCCCAGAGATGGCCATCAGTGCAATTGCGCCGGACTTCGGCTTCCCCTAGCCTTGCGTATTGGTCAGCACTTCTGCGGAGACTTTGCATGCCCCATCTGTCATCCGAAGACATCGCCCGGTACCGCAGAGACGGCTATCTGGTGCCGCGGTTCCGTCTGTCCAAAGAACGCATCGATAAGCTGCGCGCAACCCTGGAGGAACTGATCGAAGCCAACCCGGAGGTGCGTCCGGAAAAGCTGGTCAGCGCCCATATCGAAGGCGGGAACGCCGAAGGCGTGCGCGGCAGTGCTGCCTTCTTGGAGCTCGCCCGCGAGCCGGAGATTCTCGACATGGTCTCCGACGTGATCGGTGAGGATATCATCCTCTGGGGCTGCCAGATTTTCTGCAAGCCGGGACACACAGGGTTTGAAACACCGTGGCATCAGGACGGTCACTACTGGCCGATCCGTCCGCTCGCGACCTGTACGGTCTGGGTCGCGCTGGATCCCTCGACGCGGGAGAACGGCTGCCTGCGTGTCATCCCCGGATCTCATAGCACGGGCGCCCTCTTCGCGCATCTGCACGAGACGCGCGAGGATATCGTCCTGAGCGACCGCACAGCCGACGATGCCTTCGATGCGGGAACCGCGGTGGATCTGGAGCTGGAACCAGGCGAGATGTCCCTGCATGACGTCTTCATGATCCATGGCGCCGACGCCAACGTCTCTGCACAGCGGCGCGCCGGGGTCGCGATCCGTTACATGCCCGCCACCTCTGTCTTCGAGCGTGACCTGAGGCCGCTCGACGGGAAAAGCGGCATTCCGGTCAACTTCGCCACCCGCCCCCTTTGGTTGCTGCGCGGCGAAGACCGCACAGGCCGCAACGATTTTACCATCGGGCACCAGAACGCGTAACCGCACTGCACCTCCCCCACCGCCCATGGCCCTTGCCGGTTCTTTTCCAGATGTCTATATGCCCTGAAGTTGAATAGGCTTATATGCAGGTAAGGTCGGCGAATGAAGAAACGCACAGGTCAATGCCTCTGCGGCAATATCCGCTACGAGGTCGGCGGAAAGCCTAGTTTCCCTCATCTCTGTTCCTGCCGGATGTGCCAGCTTTGGTCCGGCGCACCGAGCGTCGCCTGGGTCGAATTCCCCATTGGCCAGATCGAATGGACCGGTCCGGGCGGCCCACCCGCACTTTATCAGTCATCTGAAAAGACCCAGCGCGGGTTTTGCCAAAACTGCGGCAGCACGATCTGCGCAATCGACGAAGGCTACGACAAGATATCCCTGACGATGACCTCGCTCGCGGAACCCTCAGCGATCGTCCCGGGGAAACAGCACAGCTACGCGAAAGAAGCGCCGTCCTGGTGGTCGGTCGCAATCAAGCGTTAACCGACCACCCGAACGTGTGTAGCTATATATCCATCACCACGCGGCCTTCAATCTTTCCGGCCTCCATACGCTCGAAGATGGCGTTGATGTTATCCAGACTGTCCATTGAATAGTGCGAGGCGACCTTGCCCTCGGCTGCGAATTGCAGGGCCTCGGCCAGGTCATTGCGCGTGCCGACAATAGAGCCACGGATGGTTTTGCGCGAAAGAACCACATCGAAGATCGGCAGCTCGAAGCCACCCGGCGGCAGACCGACAAGGCTCATGGTCCCGCCCCGGCCCAGCATACCGAGCGCCAGAGGGAAGGAATCCCGCGAGACCGCCGTCACCAGCGCACCCTCGATGCCGCCGCCCTGCTGGACCTCCTCCACCACATCCTGCTCCGCTGCGTTGAAGACCTGATCCGCGCCCGATTTCTTGGCCAGCTGCAACTTGTCCTCGGCAATATCGACGGCGATGACATGAAAGCCCATGGCCTTGGCGTACTGAACCGCCAAGTGCCCCAAGCCACCCACGCCAACAATGGCAACGGTCTGGCCCGGCTTCGCCTCGGTTTCCTTCAAGCCTTTGTAGACGGTCACGCCGGCACAGAGGATCGGCGCAGAGGGCGCAAACTCCAAACCGTCGGGAATCATTCCCAGATAACCCGGGTCGGCGAGAACATATTCGGCAAACCCGCCGTTCACGCCGTAGCCGGTATTTTGCTGCTCACCGCAAAGCGTTTCCCAGCCGCCGACACAATGGCGGCAATGACCACAAGCTGAATGGAGCCAGGGCACCCCCACCCGGTCGCCTTCCTTAAGCCAGGTCACGCCCTTACCGATCTCCGCAACCACACCGACACCCTCATGTCCCGGAATAAACGGAGCCGAGGGTTTGACCGGCCAGTCCCCATGCGCGGCGTGCAGATCGGTGTGACATACGCCGCAGGCCTCGACCTTCACGACAACGGCTCCGTCGCGGACATCAGGCTTCTCAACTTCCATAATTTCCAGTGGCTGTCCCAGTTCCGTGACGACAGCGGCTTTCATCGTACCTGGCATGCTCGGCTCCCTGTTGGATAAGAGGTTTCGAATGCACACACCCACGCCAAAGTGGTGTGTCGGCTCACGCCTGACTCTTCTCCACGTCCGTATCGTAGATCCAAATCACCAAGCGATATCAACGCGTTTACCTAACGGGAAACGACGTGACGCAGCGCAAGAGACAGACCTTAGGTAGTAGGTGGTGCACAATCCACGGCTGTCCAGCCGAACATCGCGTTTTCAATGAAAATTCTTTGGGGGACGAACCGGCCATTGGATTCTTTTGATAAAAATGACGCGGGCGAGAGAACTGGCGCGTGGGGTTCGCAAGAGGACGCCTAGTATCCCGAATCTGAAATTCACTTCATTGAATTTCAGGTTCAACGGGACACCACCTCATTGAATCTAGCGTGATTCAGTCTCTAAAATTCGCCGCAGATGATGCGGCGAACTTCAGAAACATCACACTAGTCACCTGACTCTAAAGTTCGCTACATAGAGATTTTTGTGTTTTCTGGCAAAATCGCTTCACGGAAGCGAGTAT
>CANMQP010000027.1 GCA_947500035.1 uncultured Kiloniellaceae bacterium
TCCCTGACTTAGGAAACTTGGATCATCGAATCACACCTGAAAACGCAGGGAAACACCTAATTGAGTACGGACCCTAGTGCCGCCAAATCGGTTCTTTCAGCTTGTCCAGCATCGCGGTGTGAGCCTCGATCTCTTCTGCCGTCGGGCTGTGGGAACGGGCAGGGCGCAGGGTCCGCTCGGCGATGCTTTGCCTGGTCTGTTGTTGCGTTGACGCCGCTGCGTTCAGATCAAAACCCGGTTGGCGTCCGCCGCTCAGTTCCAGATACACATCCGCCAGCAACTCGCAATCAAGCAAGGCGCCGTGGAAGGTCCGCGATGAGTTGTCGATCTCGAACCTGCGGCAAAGCGCATCGAGATTGACCTGCGCGCCCGGAAAACGCTGACGGGCGATCGCAACCGTATCGACGGCCCGCGATACGTCGATCTTGGGTAATCCACAGGTTTCGAGTTCCGCGTTCAGAAACTTCAAGTCGAACTGCGCATTGTGGATGACCAGGGGGTCGTCGCCGATAAAGTCCAGAAACTCCTGGGCCACCGCGGCGAAAACCGGGTGCCCGGCCAGGAACTCCTGGGAGAGACCATGGATACGCTCCGCTTCTTCAGGCATATCACGCTCCGGATTGATATAGCGCCTGAAGGTTTCGCCGGTTGGAACATGGCTGTAGACCTCGAGGCAGGCAATTTCGACGATACGATGCCCTGCATAAGGATCGAGGCCCGTGGTTTCAGTGTCGAGAACGATTTCGCGCATGGAGGTTCCTAGTGTCTCAGGCTTGTTGTCGCAGGTTGGCCAGCATGGATCTAAGCTGGCGCAGAGTATCGGCTTTTCCAAGTCCGGTGCGGATCACAAAGTCCGCGCGGCGGCATTTCTCCCGATCCGGCATTTGCTGGGCCCGGATTTCAGCGAGGCGTTCCATAGTCATACCAGGACGCGCCATGACACGCGCGGTTTGAATGAAACGCGGTGCGGACACCACGGCGATCCTGTCGCACATATCCTGACCGCCGGTCTCGAACAGTAAAGGAATATCCAACACCACGAGCGGGCTCCGGCGGCGCGCCTGGCACTGCAGAAACTGCAGGCTCGATCTCCGGACCAATGGATGAAGGATGCTTTCGAGATGCCGCAGAGCCGGAGGATCACCAAAAACCCGTGCCCCCAATTTGCCCCGATCGACAGCCCCATCGACGACCACGCCGGGAAAGGCGGCTTCTATCGCGGCAACCGCGCTGCCTCTCACGCCCATCAGGCGATGCACGGCGGCATCTGAGTCATGAAGAGGAAGGCCAAGGCGTTTGAGCATTTTGCCAGCCGTGGTCTTGCCCATGCCAACCGAGCCAGTCAGTCCAAGGATGGTCATATTCGGGAGCCGCTTGACCCGGATTTGTCCTCTCAGAGGTTTCATATTATGCAAGTAATTCAAGGTTCTAACATTCGACTGCGCAGGCTTTTCGTGACCTCCGGATTGACTCCGAACCAAGCATGAAAGCCGGGCCGCGCCTGATGGAGCAGCATCCCCAGGCCATCCACGGTTTGATTGCCGCGTGCGCGTGCCCGGCCCAGCAGAGACGTCTCCAAGGGTGTATAAACGATGTCGTTCACCAACGCGTCCGGCGAAAGCCTGTCGAGATTGAGTTCCAGATCAGGCTGGCCCGACATGCCCAGACTGCTGCTGTTCACCAGTAAAGCGAGATCGGCGAGAGCGTCGGCCCTCTGATCCCAAGCCACCACTTCGATTTTGCCCTCGAAACGGCCGGCTAACTCATCCGCGACCTGTTCGGCCCGGCTTTGAGTCCGATTGGTGATACGGACCTCGGAAGCCCCGTCGTTCAGCAATGCCGCGACAATCCCACGGCCTGCACCACCAGCGCCGATGACCATCGCCGGTCCGGCATCCGGCCGGTAGCCCGCCCCAGCGCTGCGCAGATTTTCCAGGAACCCAAAAGCATCCGTGTTGGAGCCGGAAACCCCATCCTCCGTGAAAACCAGAGTGTTCACCGCGCCGATTTTTGCGGCAAAGGGATCGACCCGGTCGCAGATCCGCAAGGCGGCCTCTTTGTGAGGCACCGTCACATTCGCGCCGCAAAACCCGGCGGCGGCAAGGCCTTTGACTGCTATGTCGAAGTTTTCGGGATGGACGGGGAGGGGAAGATAGGCCCCGTCAATTCCGTAGTGATCAAGCCAATAGCCATGCAGTCTGGGGGAACGGCTGTGGCTGATCGGCCAGCCGATCACGCCCGCAGTAAGGGTTTTCCCGCTGTGACTCATTTCGTGATGGCCCCGTGACCCCGAAGAAAATCCAGAAGCGGCAGCAAAGGCAGTCCCAGGATAGAGAAGTAATCGCCCTTGATCCGGGCGAAAAGCTGAATCCCCCGGCCCTCGAGCTGGTAGGCTCCGACCGACGTCAAAGCGTCTTCGCCGACCTGCGCCAGGTAGTCCTTGATAAAATCATCACTCAGATTCCGCATGGTCAGAGTGGCCACCTCGTTATGGTGCCATAAGCGCACACCGTCGCGCACAACACAGACGGCACTCAACAAACTGTGGTCCTTCTCCCGAAGCGCCACAAGATGTGCCGCGGCATGATCGAGGTCCTCAGGCTTATCAAACCAGACGCCATTGCACTCCAGCATCTGATCGGCTCCAATCACGAGCACACCCGGATAACGGCGCGAGACGCGCTGCGCTTTTAGTTCCGCCAGGGTTTCGGCCGTTTGAGCCGCGCTTGCCCCTTCGGCCTTCAGCGCCAGCTTGATCTCGTCTTCATCGACATGCGCCGCCTCGACGTCGAATTGCAGTCCAGCGTTCGTCAAAAGCCTGCGCCGGGAGCTGCTGCCGGAGGCCAGAATGACAGGCATGGAAGCTCCCTGATTGGATTCTTCCGGCATCTGGCTGCTTTTTTCGATCTCTGTCGTCATGTGATCCGCTGGGAACTCCGGTCCCGCTCAGCCTGCAAGTTCGCAGTGACGGGCATAGTGGCTCATGATCTGCGCCGCAGTTTCCTCGATCGATCGGCGTGTGACGTCGATAACCGGCCAGCCATGTTTGCTGCAGAGTCTGCGTGCTTCAGTCACCTCCGCGCGAACCGACTCAATATCCACATAGTCCGTTTCATCTTCACCCTCGGCAATCATCCGCAAACGGTTGCGGCGGACCTGCACCAGGCTTTCCGGATCTTTGGTCAATCCAACAACGAGTGGCTTTTTGGTCGTCAAAAGCTCGCTCGGCATGGCGCAGCCGGGCACGACCGGCACATTTGCCGCTTTGATGCCCCGGTTCGCAAGATAGATACAGGTCGGTGTCTTCGAGGTCCGGGAGACACCGACCAGAACAATATCGGCCCCCTCCAGATCGCTGTAGAGCTGGCCATCGTCGTGGGCCAGGGCATAGTCCATGGCCGCAATCCGGTCGAAATACTCGGCATCGAGAGCATGCTGCAAGCCGGGCCGGCCGGACATCTCGACACCGAAATAGGCCGCAAGGGAATGAATGACCGGATCAAGAACAGGGATGCAAGGCACGCCGATGCGGCGGGCCGCCTCGACCAGCGGCTGTCTGAGCTTCTCATTGACCATGGTGAAGAGAACCGGACCGGGATTTGCCTCGATTCCCTGGATGACCCGGTCCATCTGACCCGGCGTGCGGATCAGGCTCCAGACATGTTCGATCGGCTCCGCAACATCGAACTGCACCAGGCAGGCGCGGGCGACGGAATTAATGGTTTCGCCGGTTGCGTCCGACACCAGATGTAGGTGGATGATGGTCATAAACTTTCATTCCGTTCTGAGGGCCGTCCTGAGCGCCCGTCTTCGGGTCGGCTGATCTTCTCTTACATGAGCTTTGAACCTGCCGCCAGTTTTGACGCGCGACGGCCCCGCCGCCACAGGCGTCATCGACGATGTCCAGAGCGGCCCATCAGGGCAACTTCGTGGATGGATTGGCACAAAATTGTGGATAACCCGGTCATCGTAAAGAGCGTTAAAATTCGGTTATCCCAGACCCGAGAATCCTCCCAGTGGCTATTCGAAGGATCCGCCTAATTTCCACAGGCGGGATAAGCAGAGGATCACAACTGCGTATAAAAAAGTTATGCACTTAATTCACGCTGTTCAGGCTTCCGATCTCTTCTTATGATTCTGCCGAGTCGCCAAAGTTGTCAGTTTATTCAGTCACATTTAACCCGTCCGAGCGGGCCGGATCAGAGTGGCGGTGGACAGTTTTTGCATAACCAAATAATCCCCATGATTCAGCCCACCAACAAACAACTACAATTTCTTATTTAAATAAGATTCTTTGTAAGTAGGGTGGGGAAATCCGAAGCCGACCTGAATGGCAAAGCGTGTGAAATCCGAAAATAAGCTTCTTCTTCGTGCCCTCAGGGGTGAGACACTTCCGCAACCGCCGATATGGCTCATGCGTCAGGCAGGACGTTATCTGCCGGAATACATGAAGACGAGAGGGCAGGCGAAAGGCTTCCTGGACCTCTGTTATACACCGGACCTCGCAGTAGAGGTCACTTTGCAGCCGATCCGCCGTTATGGTTTCGACGCATCGATCCTCTTTTCGGATATCCTGGTCGTCCCGCATGCGCTCGGTCAAAAAGTCTGGTTCGAAGAGGGTATGGGGCCAAAGCTGGAAGCCTTAAAATCAGAAGCGGATCTTGAAAGCCTAGGACTTAGCGGATTTCACGAACACCTCGCGCCGGTCTATGAAACGGTAGGACGTCTGCGCCAGGAATTGCCTGCCGAAACCGCGCTCATCGGCTTTGCTGGTGCCCCTTGGACCGTTGCCAGCTACATGCTGGAAGGCGGTTCGAGCAAAGATTTCAGCACAGCAAAAACCTGGGCTTACAGCCGTCCCGAACTCTTCGAGCGTGTGATCGAGCTCCTGGTCGACGCCACCTCAAGCTACTTGATCCGTCAGATCGAAGCCGGGGCTGAAGTTGTGCAGCTCTTTGATTCCTGGGCAGGCGTCTGGCCCGAAAGAGACCTTCGGCGCTGGTGTCTGGAGCCCTGCCAGAAGATCATCGCCAACATAAAAGCGGTTCATCCCGACATCCCGGTTATTTTGTTTCCAAGGGGCGTTGGCCTTGCCTATCCGGACTTCGCCCGTGAAAGTGGAGCTCAGGGACTGGGACTGGATACGACAGTGCCGTTGGATTGGGCACGTGATCATCTGCAGTCACAAGTGACCGTGCAGGGGAATCTAGATCCGATAAAACTGGTGGCCGGCGGGGACGCACTGGAACGGGCCGTCGCCGATATTCGGGAGGCCCTGGCCGGTGGCCCGTTCATATTCAACCTCGGGCATGGGATCGTTCCGCAAACGCCGCCGGACCATGTCGAGCAGCTGATGAAGCTCGTCCGCGCCTGAAAAAATGCTGCTGCCAAATGCCGCGCGACAGTCTACGGAGCGGGTATGGACAAAAGCCTGTCGAATAGCCAGCTTAGGCACCATGACTAAAACCGCAATCGTTCTATTCAATCTCGGAGGGCCTGATACGCCGGCGGCGGTTCAGCCCTTTTTGTTCAATCTTTTCAATGACCCTGCGATCATTCGCTTGCCCAATCCCTTTCGCTGGGGTCTGGCGAAGGTGATATCGAAGCGACGGGCGCCGATTGCGCGCGAGATTTACGAAAACCTCGGTGGTGGCTCGCCATTGCTGCCGAATACCGAAGCCCAGGCTCGAGCGCTGGAAGCCGCACTGAAGCCCAATGGATCGCAAAGCGGGTCATCCGGCGATGACTTCAAGGTCTTTATCGCAATGCGCTACTGGCATCCCTTTGCCGATGAAGCGGCGCAGCAGGTCAAGGAATACGGGCCGGATCAGATTCTTCTTTTGCCGCTTTATCCGCAGTTCTCCACGACAACAACCGGGTCCTCGGTAACGGACTGGAATCGCGCAACTTCGAAAGTCGGCCTGCAGGTTCCGACCAAAACCGTTTGCTGTTACCCGGAAGATCCCGGGTTTGTCTCCGAAGTTGTGGTTCGCCTGAAAAAGGGGCTCGAGGCCGCTAGCGAGACCGGTAAACCACGTGTCCTGTTTTCTGCGCACGGCTTGCCGAAAAAAATCGTCGAGGCAGGTGATCCTTACCAGGAGCAGGTTGAACAGTCTTCAGCGGCCGTTGTTGCTGCCTTGGGTGTGCCGGATCTCGACTGGGTGATCTGCTATCAGAGCCGGGTTGGTCCGCTCGAGTGGATCGGTCCCTCGACGGACAGCGAGATCGAGCGGGCAGGAGCAGACAAGGTTCCGGTCGTTGTCGTGCCGATCGCCTTTGTTTCGGAGCATTCGGAGACCCTGGTCGAGCTGGATATCGAGTACCGGGAGTTGGCTGAAAAAGAGGGGGTTCCCGCCTATATCCGGGTGCCCACGGTCGACGATGGAGCGGCCTATATCCATGGCCTGGCAAACCGGGTGCGCGGTGCGCTCGATGGTTCAGCTTCTCTTTGTCCCGGACGCGAGGATGATCCTTGCCCAACCAGTTGGAACCGGGCTTAAGGTACCAGTAGGAGCCGAGCCCTCCGGGCTCGCGGGTTTGGGATTCGTCCTGGATTTTGGATGAAACCGCTGTTGCCGGGCATGTTCTGAGTGGGGAGGAAAGATGGCGGGATTTCTGGGTGATGCCTACAGCTGGGTGAAGGCCCTGCACATCATTAGCGTCATCGCCTGGATGGCGGGAATGCTCTATCTGCCGCGGCTCTACGTCTATCATTGCACAGCCGAGCCGGGGTCAAAGCAATCCGAAACCTTTAAGATCATGGAACGGCGTCTTCTGAAGGCGATCACGACGCCGGCAATGATTGCCAGCTGGCTTTTCGGCCTGATGCTGATGGTGAACCTGGAAGCCTGGACCGAACCCTGGTTTCACGCGAAACTGACGCTCCTGATCGGGATGCAGATCGTTCATGGAGCTTTGTCACGCTGGCGGAAAGGATTTGAGAAAGACGAAAACCGCCACAGCGAGACCTACTACCGCTATATGAACGAGGTTCCGACCCTTCTGATGATCGGGATTGTCATTTTCGTGGTGGTGAAGCCGTTCTGAGCGGGCTTGAGGCTTGCTGATTTGAACGCGCGGCACGGGTAATCGGGAGAGATCGGGATGGAAAAAGCGCGTTGGGGCGTCGTCAGCACCGCGAAAATCGGCATTGAGAAGGTGATTCCCGGTATCCAACGCTCGCGTCTGGGCCGGGTTGCCGCCATAGCCTCCCGGGATCTGGAGAGAGCCCAAGCCGCGGCGTCCCGGCTTGGGATAGATCAGGCCTACGGATCATACGAGGATCTGCTCGCCGATCCGGACATCGAATTCATCTATAATCCTTTGCCCAACGACCAACACGTTGATGTGACGCTTGCCGCCGCCCGTGCGGGCAAACATGTGCTCTGCGAGAAGCCGATCGGCCTGAATGCGGCAGATGCCGCGCGCCTGTCCGAAGTACCGAGAGGCGTCCGGGTCATGGAAGGCTTCATGGTGCGGTATCATCCCCAGTGGCTCAGGTGCCGTGAGCTTCTGCAATCCGGCAGGATCGGCACGCCCAGAGCCATTCAGGTCGCTTTCTCTTACTTCAACAACGATCCGCAGAACATTCGCAATAAGCCTGAAACCGGTGGCGGGGCGCTGATGGATATTGGATGCTATGCCATTGTTGCAGGACGGTTTTTCTTCGATGCAGATCCAACGCGGGTTGTCGGGCTGATCGATAGAGATCCCGCATTCGAAACTGACCGACTGACGTCAGGTTTGCTTGATTTTGGTGACGGGCGCCAGTTGGCCTTCACCGTATCGACACAAACCGTCCCCTATCAGCGAGTCCAGATATTGGGTACCCACGGTCGTCTGGAGATCGAGATCCCCTTCAACGCGCCTCAGGGGGCTCCCAGCAGGCTATTCATTTACGATGGCTCGGCGCTGGATGGCAGCGATGCTGTGCAGTAGACTATTCCGGCAGCAGACCAGTATGCCGAACAAGCCGATGCCATGGTGAAGGCAGTCAGAGACGGGCAAGCAGCCCCCACATGCGTCGAGGACGCCATCACCAATATGCGGATTATCGATGCTCTTTTTCGCTCTGCCGACCGTGGGACCTGGGAAAAACCCTAGCGTTTTTGAACGTCGGGCAGACTTAACTTCGTGGTTTCAAAGTTTTGGACAGCATTTTCGGGTATTTTAAGGTTCACGCGCTTGACTTCATTGACGGCTTCCAGTATCGAAGGCGGCAGTTAGGCCCTGGACATTCGTTCGGGTCGTCCCCAATTCATGAATTAGTAATCGCCCCGCATTAGGCTGACTCTGTTCACGACGACGAACTGCAGCGGCACGGAGAGACGACCAAGGGTCATTTCTCGCCGCGCATCGCGCGTATCCCTCCTCATCTATATCTCATTTCAGGCTCCAAGCCCATGAACCTCCAAGATTTGAAAGCCAAAAGTCCGGCAGACCTGTTGGCTTTTGCCGAAGAACTCGAAATCGAAAACGCGAGCAACCTGCGTAAGCAGGATATGATGTTTGCGATCCTCAAGCAGATGGCCGAAAACGATGTGCCGATCTACGGATCCGGCGTGCTCGAGGTGCTGCAGGACGGGTTTGGATTTCTGCGCGCTCCGGAATCCAATTATCTGCCCGGACCCGACGACATCTACGTCAGCCCCAGCCAGGTGCGCCGTTTCGGCCTGCGAACCGGTGACACGGTTGAAGGCCAGATCCGTTCTCCAAAAGAAGGCGAACGTTACTTTGCACTTCTGAAGGTCAATCAGATCAACTTCGATCCACCGGAGAATTCGCGCCACAGAATCAACTTCGACAATCTGACGCCGCTTTATCCGGACGAGAAGCTGACTCTTGAGTTGGCGGATCCGACGAAAAAAGACATGACAACCCGGATCATCGATCTCGTAACGCCGTTGGGCAAGGGACAGCGTGCCCTGATCGTGGCACCGCCACGAACCGGTAAGACCATGATTCTGCAGAACATCGCCCACGCGATTGCGTCGAATCATCCCGAGGTCTATCTGATCGTGCTGTTGATCGACGAGCGGCCCGAGGAAGTCACCGATATGGCGCGATCGGTGAACGGCGAGGTCGTCAGCTCGACTTTCGATGAGCCGGCCAACCGTCACGTTCAGGTCACCGAGATGGTGATCGAGAAGGCCAAGCGTCTGGTGGAGCACAAGAAAGATGTCGTGATCCTGCTCGACTCGATCACGCGTCTGGCCCGTGCCTACAACACCGTGGTGCCCAGTTCCGGTAAGGTCCTGACCGGCGGTGTCGACGCCAATGCCTTGCAGCGGCCCAAGCGCTTCTTCGGTGCGGCCCGTAATATCGAGGAGGGCGGCAGCCTGACAATCATCTCAACCGCACTGATCGATACCGGCAGCCGCATGGATGAGGTGATCTTCGAAGAGTTCAAGGGCACGGGTAACTCGGAAATCGTGCTGGACCGGAAACTGGCCGACAAGCGGACTTTCCCGGCCATCGATATCGGCAAGTCCGGAACCCGGAAGGAAGAGCTTCTGGTCGACAAGGGCACTCTCTCGAAGATGTGGGTCCTGCGCCGTATCCTCATGCCGATGGGCGTTACCGACTCTATCGAATTCCTGGTCGACAAGCTGAAGCAGACCAAGTCGAATTCGGACTTCTTCGATTCAATGAATCAGTAGGCGTTTGATTTTAAGAGAGATTTGTCGATCGTTCCGGGAACGGAAAGATGTCGTGAACGCGAGACGTACGGCTGTACGTTCTTCTTAAAAGCCGAGACGTACCATTAGAAAACGAGAACGGGGCGCTGCCGGTATTTGCAGCGCCCCGTTTTTTTATCCCGGTCAGTTCTGTCCTCCGTGCTATGGGAGCAGGATCGTTGAACCTGTGGTCTTTCTTGCTTCGAGATCACGATGCGCCTCTGCGGCCTCGGCGAGGGGATAGCGCTGGTTGATCGCGACCTTGACCGCGCCGGATCCCACGACGTCGAAGAGGGCTTCCGCTGACTTCACCATGTCCTCGCGTTTCGCGGTGTAAGTCATCAGGGTCGGCCGGGTCATAAAGAGCGAACCCTTTTGCGCCAGGAACCCGGGATCAACCGGTGCCAGCGGGCCCGAGGCATTGCCGAAGGTCACAAAAAGACCGAGCGGACTGAGGGAGTCGATTGAAGCCTCAAAGGTGTCTTTGCCGACGGAATCGTAAACCACCGGGACCCCGGTGCCATCTGTGATTTCCCGCACCCGTGCCGCGATATCTTCTTTGTTATACAAGATCGTGTGGTCACAGCCATGGGCTTTGGCCAGATCTGCCTTTTCTTCTGAACCAACGGTTCCGATGACCGTTGCGCCCAGATGTTTCAGCCACTGGCACGCCATGAGGCCGACGCCGCCGGCGGCAGCATGGAACAAGACCGTATCGCCGGCCTTCACCTGATAGGTTCGGCGGATAAGGTATTCGACGGTCATGCCTTGCAGCATGATCGCGGCGGCCTGCTCATCGGAAATCTGATCAGGCAGCTTGATCAGCCGGTGCGCAGGCATATTGCGGGCCTGGGCGTAGGCACCAAGCGGGGGATTGGCGTATGCCACTCTGTCACCCGGTGAAAGCTCGGTGACACCAGGGCCGACCGTCTCAACCACACCGGCCGCTTCGAGACCGATGACCGCGGGCATGTCGGGGATCGGGTAAAGTCCGGTTCGGTGATAAACATCGATGAAGTTCAGGCCGATGGCTGTCTGCCGCAGTTGGACCTCACCGTCTCCCGGGGCGGTCAATTCGATATCGTCATACGATAAAGCTTCCGGACCCCCGGGTGAGTGAATACGAATTGCCTTTGTCATGAGCCGAGATTCTCCTTCAGGAAGCTGGTTGTCCGTTCGTTGGCAAGCTTGGCGGCGGCGGCATCATAGTGCTCGCCTTCGATCCGAGCGAAGGCGTGATCACAGTTCTCATAGACGTGAAGGTCGACCAGGGGATGATTGCCCAAACCCTCTTTGATTTTCGCCTGCGCGTCTGGCGGCACGAATTTATCGAGCGATGCCATATGCATCAGCAGAGGGTTCGAGATTGCCGCCGCTTCCTCCAGGAGTTCGTCCAGGCCAACGCCGTAGTAACTGACGTTGCAGTCGCTGTCGGTTCGGCAGGCCATGAGGTAGGCCAGTTTACCGCCTAAGCAGAAGCCGACGGATCCGACCTTTCCTGTGCAGTCTTCGTGGTCGCGCAGGTGGCTGATAACAGCGCCCAGGTCCTCAATACCCTTATCCGGGTCGAACAACCCGAAGAGCTCGAAGGCGCGTTTCCACTCGGCCTCGGTCTTATCCGTGATTTGGATTCCTGGCTCGATACGCCAGAAAATGTCCGGGCAGCAGGCTAGATATCCCATTTCGGCCAGCCAGTCACAGACGTCGCGCATCACCTGGTTGACGCCGAAGATCTCCTGCGCCACGACAACCGCTGGGGCGGGGAGAGCCTCCGGCACCGCCAGATATGCGCTGAAAGCGCCATCTGGACACTTTATATTGATTTCAGGCATGTGTTTTGTCTCCCTTGGTCTTGCCAGTGTTTTTGTTTTTTTAGATTGGTCAGACTCTGCATTGCAGCCCCGTCCAATCAAAATGTTTCACGTGAAATCCTTCAGAATCCGAAGCCGGGGGTCAGTACGCCCTCATGCTCCAGCAATGCCCGTTTGCTGTCGGGGCCGAGCCCGCCGGAAAAACCGCCAAGTTTTCCCCCTCCGCCCAGAACACGATGGCAAGGGATGATGATGGGAATGGGGTTGGCGCCGCAGGCACCGCCCACCGCGCGGGCAACGGAGTCCGACTTATCGGCTAGCTGGCCGTAGGTCATGGTTTCTCCGAATGGGATTTTCGCCATCTCGTGCCAGACACGCTGCTGGAAGGCGGTTCCTGCAGGCGCGAGCGGAAGGGTGAAGTCGCGTAAAGTTCCCTCGAAGTAGGCTTCGAGCTGCCGAATGGCTTCCGCCAGGAGTTTTTGGCTCGGGCTATTCGGGCGTGTAGTCGGCGCCGAGGTGTTGGGAGCTTCCAGGCGGGCGGCTTCTTCCTCCATCAGCCAGGTCAAACGGGTGATGGCCTCTTCGCTGGCCCTCAAAAGCAACGTCCCGAAGGGAGAGTCAATCGTAACCTCTGCGATCTCCATCACAGACCCGTCCGTGTCTTGTCGTTTCATTCAGCTGCGCCTTTGAGAGCCTGCAGAACTGCATTCGCTTCGGTCATCGGAAGTGAACAGCTTTGATTTTGACAAAGATAAACCGCAGGCTTGCCGTCAACCAGACCTTTGCCATGTGCCGGGTGCGTCTCCGGCAGTTTTTCGTCGCCTGAGATCACCTGGAAAATGGCGTTGGGTAAAGAAAGTTCCCGCAGGACATCGATAAAGCTGTCCTCATCATGGCTTTCGGGCCGCTTCACGATAACGATCTGCTGTGCGGATTGCAGGAACTCTGCGCCATTCAGCAGTGTCGAGAGTGGAAAGAAATTACGGTCAAGTTCGCCCGTGAAGGACATCACGAGTTGTTCCGCACGTTTTCTGTAGGCGTCGTTGCCGGTCAGATGGAAGAGCTGGGTCAAGACGGCCACCATGGTTCCATTGCCTGAGGGCACCGCATTATCGTGCGCCGATTTGCTGCGCAGGATCAGATCCTTTGCATCGTCTGCGGTAAAGAAGTAACCGCCGTCCCGATTATCCCAATAATGGCGGTCCAGGGTCCGGCACCAGCTTTCAGCCTGTTCCAGGTAGGTGTTCTTTCCCGTTACCTGATAAAGCGCGAGGGCGGCGTCGGTCAGATTGGCGTAGTCATCCAGCGTGGCAGCATGTTTGAGATGACCGCGCCGCCAGCTGTGGTGCAGCCGTCCCTCCGGCATCATTGTCTCTTGGACAAATGCGAAAGCTTTCTCTGCGGCCGTCACCCAGTCTGGTTCTTTGAATGCCCGGCCGGCGCGGGCGAGGGCGGCAATCATCAGGCCATTCCAGTCGGCCAGAACCTTGTCGTCCCAGCCGGGATGTATACGGTCTTTGCGCCGCTCGAAGAGCTTGTCACGCGCGGATTTCAGTTCTTTTTCTTCCGAAGCCGACAGGATCGCGGTGTCCCGCAGCCGGTTCAGGATATTCTTGCCTTCCCAATTGCCCGCCGCGCTGACGTCATAAACCGCCTTGAAGGCAGGGGATGCTTCCCGCAGGACCTCGTCCACTTCGGATTCCTGCCAGACGTAGAACTTGCCTTCTTCACCCTCGCTATCCGCATCCAGAGTTGAGGCAAAGGCATTGACCTTTTTTTTGCTGGTTTCGCTTGCCTGCGCCATCATATCGCGCAAAAGCCAATTTACTGTCTCCCGGACACGCTGTTCGAAAAGAGGATTTTCAGAATCCTGCCAGGCCCAGGTCAGAACATCGATCAGCTGGGCATTGTCATAGAGCATTTTCTCGAAGTGCGGGATCAGCCAGCGTTCATCGACGGTGTAGCGGGCAAAACCGCCGCCGAGGTGATCATAGATCCCCCCTTGAGACATGCGGGTGAGGGCGCGTTCGACGGCCTCCCGGAATACAGCCTGGCCGCTGCGCTTCCAGGCACGCCAAAAAAGCTTCAGGATCGAGGGCTGTGGGAACTTCGGTGCCTGACCGATGCCGCCGTTGACCGGATCGCACTCTCTGACCAGCCGTTCGGCCATTTCGGTGATCTGTGCGAGGGAGACAGCCCCGCCTTTCAGATTGTCGGAGAGTTTCGCCAGTGCACTGCCCAGCCCGGTGACGTTATTCTCGACTTTCTCCGGTTCCTTGGCATAAACCTCGGCGATACCGCTGAGGATCTGAGGAAATCCAGGGCGTCCGTAACGCGGCTCTGGCGGGAAATAGGTGCCTCCCCAGAAAGGCTCGCCTTTTGGTGTCAGAAACATGGTCAGAGGCCAGCCGCCGTGCTCGCCGAGAAGCGCTAGGGCGGATTGATAGATGCTGTCAAGATCCGGGCGCTCCTCGCGGTCGACTTTGATGTTGACGAAATGCCGGTTCATCAACGCCGCGATTTCTCCGTTTTCAAAGGACTCATGCGCCATGACGTGGCACCAGTGACAGGCGGCATAACCCACAGAGAGAAGGATCGGCTTGTTTTCCCGCTGCGCGGTTTCGAGCGCCGCCTCATCCCATGGCTGCCAATGGACAGGGTTGTCTCGGTGTTGCAAAAGATAAGGGCTGGTTTCGTTCGCCAGGCGATTTGCCGTCATTTTTGTGCCGATCGTTTGATGGTCCCTCAATGAAATCCGCCTGAGAGACTTTGCTGCCGAGTACGCGTGGACGCGCGACGAGGGGGATGGGGATGCCCCGGCTTTCCGCGGTGCGCCGATCCTTCAGTCAAGATGGCCATCGCGTTGCAGAAATGCCATAGGAGAATGCCTGTAGAGACGTATAACACGAGGGAACGCGTGTGTTTGGGTGTCTGCGATTCGCGGCAGGATCAAAATATATGGGCTAGAGTCTGGTTGGCGGCATGATAGAGTCCCGCAAATAGGGCGTGTGATGTAAAGTCGAAGAGGTGAAGCAGAATGAAGATCTCGGTAGATATCGATTGTACACCCGAGGAGGCACGCGCCTTCCTGGGCCTGCCGGACGTTGCGCCTCTTCAGAAGGCCGTGATGGACGATGTCCAGAAACGGGTCATGGATAACCTTTCCGCGATGGATCCGGAAACTCTTCTCACAACGTGGATTCCCGCCGGTATGCAAGGTTTTGAGCAGATGCAAAAGATGTTCTGGTCGCAGATGACTGCCGGAACGAAGAGCAAAGACTAATGTGATGTTTCTGAACTTCGCTGCATAATTTGCGGCGAGTTTTAGAGGCTGAATCACACTAGATTTTATGAATTAGTGTCCTATTGAATCTGAAGTTCAATGAAGTGAATTTCAGATCCGGGGCACCAGGCAAGAGACAAGCGAAACCTGGCGGGCGAGACAAGATGCTGATTTTCCGTCGGTTGCTCGCGGGTTTCGCGGCGGTGCAGAGATTCGAGCCCAACCTCAAATGCGGCATCGTTGAAGTTACCGGATCAGAGAGGCCAGGTTCTTACCGGTCCTTCACCCTTCTCAGGACATCTCGGGCATGAACGATACTATCTTCGCGCTTTCCACGGCGGCGGGTGTTGCAGGCGTCGCAGTTTTCAGAATTTCCGGACCGCAGGCCGGTAGCGCGATCGAAGCCCTGGCGGGCGTGAGACCTGCACCCCGGATGGCCCGGCTCTTGTCCCTGCGTGATCCTGGTGACGCCGCCGAGATCGACCGCGCACTCGTGCTCTGGTTTCCCGCGCCGCGAAGTTTTACCGGCGAAGATGTTGTCGAGCTTCATGTACATGGCGGCAGGTCGGTCGTGGCCGGGGTCGTGAAGGCTTTAAGCGCGATGAGCGGGCTTCGCGCTGCGGGGGCAGGCGAGTTCACGCGGCGGGCGTTTGATAATGGAAAGTTGGATCTTTCAGAGGTCGAGGGCCTTGCCGACTTGATTTCAGCCGAGACCGAGGCGCAGCGGCGTCAGGCCCTGCGTCAGATGGATGGCGCTTTATCCAGTCTCAGCGAGAGCTGGAAGCGGCGGTTGCTTCGTATCCTGGCGCACATCGAAGCGGTTATAGATTTTCCCGACGAAGAGCTCCCCGAGAGCGTCGCCAGCCGGGTCCAACAGGATATTTCGGAACTGATCGCTGAGCTCGCGCGATATCTGGACGACGAGGGGGTCGGGGAACGCCTCCGGGACGGGCTGGCCCTTGCCATCGTGGGTGCGCCGAATGCTGGAAAATCAAGCCTTTTGAATGCGTTGGCGAAGCGTGACGCCGCCATCGTGTCGGAAATGGCGGGCACCACACGAGACGTGGTGGAGGTGCACCTGGACTTGGACGGGTACCCCATGACCCTGGCTGATACTGCGGGCCTCCGGGATCTTACTGGAGAGGGGCAGGCTGCGATCGAAGCAGAGGGCATACGCCGAGCCCGTGTCCGGGCGGCGGCTGCCGACATGAAAATTGCGGTTTTTGACCTCAACGACTGGCCACGTCTCGATACTGCAACGCTAGATCTGGTTGATGCTTCCACGATCGTCGTGTTGAACAAGACGGATATGATAGAGCTGCTCCCGGATCTGGCGGAGGTCAGGGGGGGCCCTTTGAGGGCCGCACGTGAGGTCTTGGCAATCTCCGCCCGCGACGCGTCGGGTATGACTGATCTCATCTCCTTTTTGAAGTCCCGCGCGCAAGAGCTGCTGGCCGGCGCAGGTGAAGCACCCGTTATTACGCGAAGCCGTCACCGCACGGCATTTGAGGACTGTCTTGCATCCTTGCGCCGGGCTCACATGACCAATGTCGCAGACGATCCGGAACTGCTGGCGGAAGACCTGCGGCTTGCTATGCGGGCACTTGGCCGGATTGCGGGGAGGGTGGACGTCGAGGACCTGCTCGACGTGGTTTTTCGCGACTTTTGCATTGGCAAGTGACTCATGCCTTGACGCGATGCTTCCGCACTCCCGCAAAGCGGTCACCGGGTCTCGACAGCCACTTTTTGCGGGATTCGAGGTCTTCTGGGCTATGCGCTCGAAATCGGATTTCGGTTCAACAGCATCAGCGCCATGATTGCTTTCTGGGGGTCTTCGGGTAAGGGGCTCCCGTGGGATGGCAGGCTTCGTTCGGCGAGACCGTTTGGCCAAAAGACGGGTTCGGCATCAGGTTCGCCCGAGCCGGGATTCGCGGTGTCTTGCGGACCGGCTTGATCAGGTGTCTCTGCCGCGTCGGGGAGAGCGGCGATGTGGTCGACAGGCGGCTGACGGCGCGTTTCCGCTTTTAGGGCAGGTCCGTCGCTATGCAGGTTCAATACTCCCGTATCTGTCGGCAGAAGCATATCCATCATGATTTCGCTGTCGTCACCCAGAGTCGTGACGGCCTTCTCTGAAGCAGGTGCGCCGACCTCAACGATCTGCAGGCTGTTCGGCAAAAGGCCTGGTGAACTGCTTCCGGCCGCCGGCGCCCGGTCGCTCGAGGGGGTGTTCTTTCCCTCCGACGGAGGCGTGCGATCAGAGGCCGGCATCTCGATAGGGAGATGCGGGACTTTGGCGAGCTGTAGCTTAGGTTCAGGTCTGGCCTCAAGCTCCACGAAATCAGGCAAATGACCCTGTTCCGATGCGAGCTCGACAGCGGTGCTCGGTACAAGAGGCTTGCGAGCGGGTGTTACGCGAGCGAGGTCAAACGACTGCGCCCTGTCGGACAGGATTTTCACAGCATGGGCCGGGAGAGGTGCCTGCGCGCGGTCGGGTTGTTCCGTCACAGCGGGGGAACCAGGGTTGTAGTCCACGAGCGCGCGGGCAAGAAGGGTCGTGCTGCTGCTGTTGGTGTGAGAGCTCCCGATCACCGGCGCGCCCAGGTGGTGTGTTCTCGTCGAATCGGGGAGGGCGGGCAGAGCCTGAAAGTCAACTATCTCGATAGGGGCGGGCGCGACAACTGGTTCCAGGCTGCCGAGGTCAGCCACCCTTGAGTCGCGGAAGAAGGTCAACAAGCTGTCTTCCTCAGCCTGGAACAGTTCTGCCTGAGTCAGATTTGCCTGAGTCAGATTTGCCTGAATCAGATCTGGCGCCTTCTGCGCTGATCCGCTTTTCTGTTCAGATCTGGCTTCTGAAGAGACGCTGCTTAACGCTTTGGCGGCGAAGCTCTCTTGGTGCGGCGCTTCGACAGCTGGTATCGAGACCGCGGCCGTCTGACGGGACTCCTGCTCCGGCGCGAGTCGTCCAAAAATGCTGTCTCCAATCTCAGATGGCTTGCTGAGAAGAAGTGAAACACCAAGGTTGTTTGTCAGCGCGGTGTTGTCCGGGTCGAGCGCAAGGCCCGCCTGATAGAAGCTCTGGGCCGAGGCGTGATCGCCCGATTGATCTTCAAGCACACCAAGCGCGTTAAAGATCGCCGGATCCTGCTGACCGTTTTCAAGTGCGGCTTCCAAGTGTGGCCGGGCTTCCTCAAGCCTGGAGGTCTTGAGATACAGCTTCCCGAGACCGAAATGGGCCTTCCCGCTCTGATCATCGATGCTCAGAGCGAAGCGGTAGGCTTCGGCAGCCTCGCTGCTCAAGTCCGCATCCAAAAAGGCTTCGGCCAGGATAATCACCGGTTCGGGATTTTCGGGCGCTGCGGCAAGCGCGCGTTCGCAAATACCGATCGCGATGCGGAGATTCTTGGTCTCTGCCATTCGGCGGCAGTAGCGAATAAGGCGGTCGGGCCCTGGTTCAGCCTGAATTCTTGCCGCTGTCTGGGATGCGGGTGAGGTATGATCTGCTAGGCCTGCGCAGCCCGATACAAAGATCAAAGGCGCTAAAATCAGCAAAAACTTAGTCGCAGAGTTGAGTGCGTGCGAAATAATCATCGTCAAACGTCCTGTCCGCCGTTGATTGACACCGTAGAGCAGGGACTTTTGCGTCCACATAGGCTTTACGATGCGAAAAAGGTGACGGATATTAACCGGCGAACATTTAAGAAGTCATTGATTTACCGTGAAAAAATGGTGGTTGTTTGAGAGCATTTGAACTAAGTCTTCCGGAATGTCGGAGAGAATTTCCAACAGGATACCAACCTTCGTCGAGAGTGGGAATTGGCTGTTTTCCGGGACTTCTTCCTGTGTTTCACGTGAAACACTCAGGGCAGTGGGAGCGATTTAGTCCCAAGGACGCCCGTTTCCAAGTTAAGACATGTACCGAAACCGGGTCACGCTCTCCTTGAGAACATCTACTGAGTGACGAATGCTGTTTGGCCGAGGTTTTTTCCAGCGATCCACTCGTTTGGCAGCCACCCACGAGTTTCCTGACGCGACATCAGGAACCTTGCTCTTCAGGTTCGATTTCGGTATCTCGGTGGCGGAATGCACTGTGCCGTCGCTGTGAGACCTTGCATACAGGGCATACGGGACCTTTCGCCGAGGATCACGGGTGACCGCTTTCTCTCGCTCGGCAGCTTGATGCGCACCGGATACTTTGCAGATTCTGGAAAATCAATCAGTTTGGCGGCCTGTAGGGGTTTGAAACCTCCCGGTGTTTGTGGTTTTCTTGCCGCGTTAAGATGCGGTCGCCATGTGACATTTCTGAGGGCCTAACCCCTCAAGGACGCAGAATTCTTAAGGACCCGAGTTGATGGCAGACTATGATGTCATTGTGGTAGGAGGCGGCCATGCTGGTTGTGAGGCTGCTGCTGCGTCGGCGCGAATGGGCGCCCGCACTCTTCTTGTTACCCACAAGCTTGAAACCATCGGCATCATGTCCTGCAATCCCGCCATCGGTGGCTTGGGCAAGGGCCACCTCGTTCGCGAGATCGATGCTTTGGACGGGATTATGGGACGGGCGATCGATCGTTCCGGTATTCAGTTCCGTGTTTTGAACCGGAGCAAAGGGCCGGCGGTTCGAGGGCCTAGAGCACAAGCCGACCGGCGCCTGTATCGTGAGAATATCTACACGTTGCTGGAAGAGCAGGAAAACCTTGAGTTGAGAGCGGCTGCTGTCGAGGATTTACTTGTTAATGATGCCGGGCAGTGCGTCGGTGTTATGACGGGAGAGGGGATCGCGATTTCCGCGCCGGCCGTGATCTTGACCACCGGCACCTTTCTTGGTGGGCTGATACACCGTGGCGAGACCATTGAGCCCGCGGGCCGGGTGGGTGATGCTCCGTCTATGGGATTGTCGAAGACACTCGATCGCTTCGGGTTCGCCTTGGGGAGATTGAAGACGGGGACGCCACCACGTTTGGATGGCAGGACTATCGACTATAGCGGGCTGCAGGCGCAGCCTGGGGACAATCCGCCCGAAGCCTTCTCGACCCTGACGCGCGAGATAACGCAGCGCCAAATCGACTGCCACATTACATACACGACGCGATCCGGGCATGACCTGATCCGGGCGAACCTGAGCCGCGCGCCCATCTATTCAGGTCAGATTGAGTCGACGGGCCCACGCTATTGCCCGTCAATCGAGGATAAGGTGGTTCGCTTTGCCGATCGTGACCGGCATCAGATCTTTTTGGAGCCTGAAGGCCTTGACGACCCCACTGTCTATCCGAATGGGATTTCGACCTCTCTCCCCACAGAGGTCCAACTGGCGCTCTTGAAAACCATTCCTGGTCTCGAGCGGGCCAAGATGCTTCAGGCCGGCTATGCCATCGAATACGATTATGTGGATCCGCGGGAACTCCGAAGAACCCTCCAGACCAGGAGAATGCCGGGCCTTTATTTGGCGGGCCAGATTAATGGCACGACCGGCTATGAGGAGGCCGCCGCTCAGGGACTGGTTGCCGGCTTGAACGCGGCGAAGCGTGCCGGAAAGATCGGGTCTTCCAACCCAGCTAAAGATGAGGAAGAGGGAATCCAGTTCGATCGCGCAGAGGCATATATTGGGGTCCTGATTGACGACTTGGTCACCCGTGGTGTGAATGAACCCTATAGAATGTTCACCTCGCGCGCTGAATACCGCTTGCGCCTGCGCGCCGATAACGCTGATCAGCGACTTACGGCGCTCGGTATAGGATTTGGCTGTGTGGGGCAAACCCGCATCAATGCTTTCGAAGAAAAGATGGATGCTTTAAGCACGGCCTATCAGCTGCTGACCGAACGCACCGCGACGCCGAATCTGCTCGCGAAAGAAGGTATCAAAGTGAACATGGATGGGGTGCGCCGCTCGGCCTTCGATCTTTTACGTTACCCAGATGTAACCTTGCCTGTGCTGGCGCGCATTTGGCCGGAGCTTGAGAGCGAGGTCTTGCCTGCTATCGCGGCACAGATAGAGATTGAGGCGCGGTACGCGGGCTACATCGAACGCCAGGACGCAGATATACGCGCCTTTCGCCGAGACGAAGCCCTCAAGCTCTCGGACCAACTTGATTACGCGTCTGTTCCCAGCCTCTCGAATGAAGTCGTCCAGATTCTCTCCGCGAGTAAGCCTGAGACACTGGGCGCGGCAGGCAGGTTGCCGGGTGTGACGCCTGCGGCGTTGGTTGCGCTTTTGCGATATGTCAAACGCGACCCCGGGAAGGATGTAACAATGGAGCCGGTGGTAGAAGACCGCGTTGCTGAAAAGGCTACCGGATCATCCGAAGATGCCGCCTGACTCTCTCTCTTCGGCGGAAGGCTTCGCGCAAAATTTTAGAGATGTTTCACGTGAAACACTGGCCAGGTTGGAGCTCTACGCGGCGCTTTTGATCAAGTGGAACAACTCCATTAATCTCGTAAGCCGGGATAGTTTGGCTGACCTCTGGTGCCGCCATTTCCTTGATTCCGCGCAACTTCTCGAGCACATTCCTTCGACATTTGATAACGCCGAACCGGTCATCGTTGACCTTGGCAGCGGGGCGGGCTTTCCGGGTATGGTTCTCGCCATTCTGGGCTGCCAAAAGGTACATTTAATCGAATCTGATCAGCGAAAATGTGTTTTCCTGCGGGAAGTGGCGCGCGCAACATCGTGCCAAGTGACAGTCCATAATAAAAGAATTGAACAGGTCGAAGCATTTCGCGCCGACCTTGTCACGGCGCGGGCGTTCGCTCCTTTGGACGATTTACTGGGGTTTGCCTGGCCATTTCTCTCCTGTCAGAGCGCTCCTGGACGCCAATTACCTGAATCCGGAGCCTTTCCCCCGGGGCAACTTCTGTTGCTCAAGGGCAAAAACGCTGAACAAGAATTGACCACAGCCGGTAAAAGGTGGAGTATGCGGGTGGAGAGGTTCTCCAGCCGCTCCAGTTCTGAAGGTCAGATTTTGCGGTTGGATACCCTACAATTAGGGGATTAGACAGGTGCAGCCACAACATTTTGCCAATTCGGACAACGACGCGACCAGAGGTCAGCTGTCCAGCGGACCACGGGTTCTGGCGATTGCGAACCAGAAGGGTGGCGTGGGCAAGACGACAACCGCCGTCAATCTGGCAACAGCGCTCGCGGCCTGTAAGAAACGCGTCCTCATTCTCGATATGGATCCCCAGGGCAACGCGAGCACTGGCTTGGGCGTGGCTCCCGATCGCCGCGCGCGCAGCATCTATCATGTGTTGATGGACGGCACACCGGTGAAAGACGTGGTGATCGAGACGGCTGTTCCTGGCATGGCCGTTGTTCCCTCAGGTGTCGATCTCTCTGGCGCAGAGCTCGAGTTGGTCAACGCGGATCGCCGTGAGTATCGTCTGCGCGATGGTCTCGAGAGCCTGTTTGGGGACTACGATTATGTCCTGATAGATTGTCCACCGGCCCTAGGTCTCCTGACTCTTAATGCTTTTGTCGCTTCGGACGCCGTCCTAGTCCCCCTGCAGGCGGAATTCTATGCCTTGGAGGGTCTGTCTCATTTACTTCGCACAGTGGAGCGTGTGAAGCGAGGGCTGAATCCAAAGCTGGAGATACAAGGGATTGTGTTGACCATGTTCGACCGCCGCAACAATTTGTGCGACATGGTGGCCGAGGATGTACGAAAGCACCTGGGCGATGTCGTCTACGAAACGATGATTCCACGCAACGTTCGGGTGTCCGAGGCCCCGTCGCATGGCAAGCCGGTCTTGCTTTACGATATGAAGTGCGCCGGATCCCAATCCTACATCCGTTTGGCCGGCGAGATTCTGCGCCGCGAAAAAGGCTCGGCGGTTCCAGGATCGGGGATCCCGCATTCCTCCTCGATTTCTGGGGCGCGGGCGTCCCGCCCCGAAGCTCCTCCGCCGCTCGGGGCGGCAGCGGCGGCGAAGCCGGTAACGCCCAGGCCTATGGTTACCGCGACTCAGGGGGATAAAGATCCGGTGGCGACGGCCATTGCAAACAGCAAGAGGTTTGGCTCGGCGCTCGCTTCAGGAATGGGGACGCTGCCCGCGGAACTTCCGCCGCGGTAACCGTGGCTCTCCGCAAGAGGAGCGGCGGCAGTCACCGGTTTTGTGGAGAGGGGAAGACCACAAGCTGCGCATATAATGTCCCGCGATGTCATCAGGAACCGAATTCGGCGATGTGGCGCCACAGTTTAAGTTAACCCATAGGTCGGCCTATCATGAGTAACCAAGATCCTTCTGACGTGGAAAACCCGGAAGAAAATCAGCAGGACAGCGAAAAGCGAACCAACCTCGGCCGCGGTCTTGCGGCTTTGTTTGGTGATGAGAACGAGGATTACGCATCGCTCGACAAGGTGCGCTCGACCAAGGAAGTTCCGATCGAGCACCTGCACCCAAACCGCTTTCAGCCGCGACAGTACTTCGATGATGAAGCACTCGCGTCGCTCACGGATTCCATTCGTGAAAACGGCGTCCTCCAGCCGATTATTGTTCGCCGTCACCCTGACCGGGCGAGCGAATACGAGATTATCGCCGGCGAGCGCCGCTGGCGCGCTTCGCAGAAAGCCCTGTTACATGAAGTGCCCGTGGTTATTCGGGAGTTCACGGACTCTCAGGCCCTGGAAGTTGCTATCGTCGAGAATGTCCAGAGACAGGATCTTTCTCCCCTGGAAGAAGCGGAGGGTTATCGGCGGCTCATGGATGAGTTTAGCCACACCCAGGAAGATCTTGGGCGCGTGGTCGGCAAAAGCAGAAGTCATATCGCTAACACCTTGCGACTTCTTACACTTCCGGATGAAGTGAAGTCATTTCTGGAGGCTGGCCACCTCAGCGCAGGGCATGCGCGCGCGCTCATTGGCGCCGATAATCCCGCTTCCCTCGCGAAACGCATCTTTGCTGATGGCTTGAGCGTTCGTGAGACCGAGCGTCTCATTAAGAAAGCCAAATCCGGTGAAGGTGACGGGGCAGACAGGCCAGCAGGTAAGGCCTCCGCCAAGGCAGCGGGCGGCGAGGGTGTAGAGTCCCGGCCGGTTCCGTTTGAAAAAGACGCGGACACCATCGCGTTGGAGCGTGATTTATCCAACATGCTGGGATTGGAAGTTGCGATTGAGTTCTACGGCAAGGGCGGTTCGCTGACGATCCGCTATGAAACGCTGGAACAGCTCGATGACGTCCTGCATCGGCTGAACCAGACGCCGGTTAACTAAGGTTTGCGCTTTAGCCCCCGTCGATTGGACTGAAATCAGGCTCTGCTGCGACGCCGGAGAGGGCTTGCGGTGGAAATTTCGAAGAGCGCGCGTGAGCAGAGCGTCTGCGCAGGCGCACCGGTCTTCTTACATTCCCGCTCAGTCTCCAGAAGCTTTGTTGTCGCGCGCGTCAACTTGCTTTGCGGCCAGGCGCTCGCCTGAGATTTGAACTCGGCGGCGGTTTTCCAGAAGAGGGGCGGGCGCAGCTTTTTGCTGGCTTCGTCGATGGACAGGCCCTGTCCCATCATGCCGGAGACGAATTGCAGTTTATGGAAATGGCGCGCCACGGCCCGCAATATCGTCACGGCGTGGCTGCCTTCCAGAAAACTTCGGCTCAGGGTGCGTTCGACCATCGCTAATTTGCCCGACGCGACGCTGAAAGCCAAGTCATCCAATGTCAGATCGGCCGTATCGCCGATGCAGGCCGTTGCGTCGGAGAGCTCGATCGTGCCGGGCTCCTGTCCCTTGTAGAGCGCAAGCTTGTCAAGTTCACGGCGCGTGACCTGACGGTCGCCCCCCAGATTTGCAGCCAGGAAACTGAGGGCATCAGGGCTGACCCCATGACCTTGTTCACGAAGGCTGGCCTGAATAATGCCCGGTAGGGAGCGTTGGTCGTCTCTATAGCAGGCAATTGCCGCGCCGGCTTTCTCCGCTTCGAAGAGTTTACGCAGACTTGAACGCGCGGGAAGATCGCCGCCTTCAAAGATCAGCAGGGCGTCACCCGGTAGCGCAGCGAAGAAATCCTTGCAGATGGGTGTGATGGCGTCGGTGATGTCGCGGACGCGGACCACACGGCGCCCGCCCATCATTGAAATGGCGGCTGCTTCGTCGCTCAGGCGTGCGGGATCATCTTTCAGATCGCCAGCTGTCAGATCGGCCAGCCGGAAAGGGTCTTTCAGGTCATCGACGACCGTTTTCGCGAGAGTTTCGGCGCGTTCGCGCACCATGCCGCCATCCTGGCCGAAGATCAGAACTGCACGGACGGCAGAATCAGGTCTGGAAAGAAATTTATCAGCCTGCGCAGGTGCTATCTTGACCAAGACTCTTCCAAACTACTTCTGCAGCCTGCCTTCGGGCCGTTCAGGGAGACGAAGAAGCGATGATCGCAATCCTGTCGCTTCACGATCCCTTGTTTGAGCTAAAATACGCCCCCAACCGGATTCTGATGTCATCCGCGATATCGCGGAGAGTCCGACTCCGGGCATCGGCTTCTGAAATCGTTGAGGCGAACTGCCGCTCCAGGATATTGTAGCTGCTGATCGAGCGCGATCGGCCGGTTGAGATCGTTTTCTCGTTGTCGACACGAACGAGCCGATAGTTGGCCACGATCGATAAATCCGCACGGGTTGCTGTTTCGTCGCTCTCAAACGCCAGTTCGCGTATGGATTCTGTCAGGCGCACTTCGAGCTGATACCTTGGCTCAGACGGTTGACCCGAAGGATTGAGCCGGTCCCGGAGAAGATTATGCATTTCCTGGCCGGCGCGGTCGGACAGCGGCGCGATACGTATGGCCGCCAACTCATCCAGCGTTGATGCTTGAATGGCTTGCGGGCCGCCCCCGTTACCCGCCGGTGGTCCGGCGTTACGGTTATTCAAAGGCTGAAAGCCGCAACCCGCAAGGCTCAGGCAAATGATCATTGCCGCGCAGGGAAAAAAGCTTCGTTTCGTTACCGGAATAACCGAAATCCGCATAAGCTCTGCGCCCCACAAGCTGCCGGTCCGTGACTTTGCACTATACGACAATATTCACCACCCTGTTTTTAACGATTATGAACTTGCGTATTTCTTTGCCGTCAATCGCCCGCTGAACGCCCGGCTCAGCAAGCGCGGCTGTACGGATGGCGTCTTCAGTCTCATCCAAAGGCACAGTGATGGTCGCCCGCAGCTTGCCGTTCACCTGCACGGGAAGAGTCAGAGTCTCTTCTTTTATCAGGGAACTTTCCGCGACAGGCCAAGGCTGATCAACCAACAGCGTGTCGTGACCTAAGCGTTGCCAGAGTTCCTCCGCCAGATGGGGCATCATCGGACCAAAGAGCCGGACCAGAACCTCGAAGGCTTCGCGGCGGGCCCACAGCATATCCGCGCCCGTGCCGCTCGAACTGGTCAAGCCGTTCGTGAGCTCATACAACTTCGCCACGGCCCGGTTAAACCTGAATTGCTCGATCGCATCCGTTACATCGGTGATGGTTTTGTGGGTCGTGCGGCGCATATCGGCTGCACCGGCGCCCAGTGAAGCGGGAGCTGCGGAGCCTGCGGCGGGCAGGGAGGCTACATCCTCGGTGATCAGCCGCCAGAGGCGCTGTACAAAACGCCAGGCACCCTCCACGCCGGCTTCCGTCCATTCCATATCGCGCTCGGGCGGACTGTCGGACAGCATGAACCAGCGGGCGGTATCGGCCCCGTAGGTGCCGATGATCTCCGTGGGATCAATGGTGTTCTTTTTCGACTTGCTCATTTTGATGGAGCGGCCGATCGAGACTGGTTTGCCGGACGCCGTGACCGGATTTCCCGCATCATCCCGGCGCAGATCCGTTGGCTGAAGCCAGTTTCCGGCATCATCCTGGTAGGTCTCGTGACAGACCATGCCCTGGGTAAAGAGACCTTCGAAGGGCTCCTCCAGATCCAGATAGCCGCAGCGCTTCAAGGCCCTGGTGAAGAACCTGGAATAAAGCAGATGCAAGACGGCATGCTCTACGCCGCCGATGTACTGATCGACAGGCAGCCAATAATCGACGGCCTGCCGGTCCATCGCATTTTCGGAGCGTGGCGAGCAGAAACGGGCGAAATACCAGGATGACTCTGTGAAGGTGTCGAATGTGTCGGTTTCACGCTGCGCCGCTTTACCGCAGGACGGGCAGTTGGTGTGTTTCCAGGTCGGGTGATGGTCCAGTGGATTGCCGGGCTTGTCAAAAGAGACGTCGGTGGGCAGCTCCACGGGCAAACTTGATTCCGGTACCGGAACGACACCGCAGTCATCACAGTGAATGACAGGGATGGGGCAGCCCCAGTAGCGTTGGCGCGACACACCCCAATCGCGCAGCCGGAACTGAACGGTCCCGGTTCCGGCTTTAAGGGACTCCAGTTCCTCAATGACCCGGCGCTTCGCTTCTTCCACGCCCAGACCGTCCAAAAAGCGCGAATTGAAGATGCTGCCGTCGCCGACATAGGCTTCGCTCCCGACAGTAAATTCTGCAGGGTCTGCCTGAGGGGGCAACACGACCGGCGTAACGTTCAGGTCGTATTTTCGGGCAAAATCCAGATCCCGTTGATCGTGAGCCGGGCAGCCGAAAATCGCGCCTGTGCCGTATTCCATCAGCACGAAATTAGCAATGAAAACAGGCAGTTCAATCTCCGGCGCCAAGGGGTGGCGAACCTTCAATCCCGTGTCGTATCCCAGCTTCTCGGCCTTCTCGATGGCCTCTTCACTGGTGCCCAGGCGGTTGCACTCGGCGACGAAGGCCGCCGCTTTTTCGTCACGGCCGCAAAAGTCTGTGGCAAGGGGGTGATTGGGTGACAGGGCGCAAAACGAAGCGCCGAACAGGGTGTCTGGGCGGGTGGTGAAAACCTTGATTTCGCTCTCGGTGGCGGTCGCGCCGGGTTCCGTGAAGGGGAAGCGCACGCGCGCGCCCTCGGAACGCCCGATCCAGTTGTGCTGCATCACGCGCACTTTTTCCGGCCAGCGCTCCAGGGTCTGAAGATCATCCAGCAAGTCGTCCGCGAATTCGGTGATCTTGAAGACCCATTGCGGCAGTTTGCGCTTTTCGACCAAGGCATTGGACCGCCAGCCCCGGCCGTCAATCACCTGTTCGTTGGCCAGGACCGTGTGATCGACCGGGTCCCAGTTGACCCAGGACTCCTTGCGGTAAACAAGGCCGGCTTTCAGGAAATCCAGGAACATCTTCTGTTCGTGGCGGTAATATCCCGGATGACAGGTCGCGATCTCACGTGACCAATCAAGCGAGAGCCCCATGGTCTTGAGTTGATCGCGCATGATCGCGATGTTTTCGTAGGTCCAGTCTCCCGGCGGAACTTTCTTTTCGATTGCCGCGTTCTCCGCCGGCAGGCCGAAGGCGTCCCAGCCCATCGGGTGCAGCACGTTAAAGCCGCGGGCACGCTTATAGCGGGCGATCACATCGCCGATCGTGTAGTTGCGGACATGTCCCATATGGATGCGTCCAGAGGGATAGGGAAACATCTCAAGGACATAGTACTTGGGGTTGGACCGGTCTTCCGTGACGGCAAAACACGCGGCGTCGTCCCAGGCGCGCTGCCATTTGATCTCGGTTTCCTTGGCGTTATAGCGGGTCATTGGTCTATCTGTCGGTTTGCGCTTTGCAACTCGCGTTTCTTTGAGAGAGTGGTTGCATCAAGAGCTAAAGCTTGTGAATGAGGCTTAGGGGCTCGCAATTCCATTGAAGACTGCAGGGGCAGGGGGCAATGATACGGGGCCGCTCAAGCGCGGGGCATTCGACCGGCTTGTCGAGCGGCCTGCGCCGGATGCTGCCACGCGCGGTTACTGAATGGATGCGATGCGGAGCTGGCGCGCCCGGGTAAGGATCGCGTTCTCTAGATCCGCGGATGTTTCCGCGCGCACGTCCGCGTCGACCCAGGCTCCGCTGCCGTTCTGGACCTGCCGGAAAACCGAGGCGCGAATACCGTCGGCGCGCAGATCACGTCCCAAAATAAAGACATTGAGTTTGACGCGCTCGGCCTTGGTTTCCGGTGGCGAATACCAGTCGGTGATGATGACTCCACCAAAGGGATCGGCAGATGCGAGGGGCATGAAGGAAATGGTGTCCAAAGACGCTCGCCAAAGGAAACTGTTTACGCCGATGCCACTGCCGCCAGCTTGAGGGTTTTGGTCGGAATTCCCGAAAAGTTGCAAGCCTTCACCGCCGAAGATGCTTTCCCGGCTCTCGTAGGTCCCACCGCCGCGGTCCCCGCTGCTGCGCGGATATGTCGTTTCTGGATCGGCATATTGACAGGCTGCCGTGGACAGCAAAAAAAGACCTGCCGCAACTGCCGCAAGTATCCGCAAGCCGGAGGGCGATTGAGTTGCTCTGGGCATGACTTTTCCTCGAGTCCTTCTACTGAATTCGCGCTGATGAGATTAAGGAATCGTTTAAACCACGCAGATCATTGAAGGTCAAGAAAGCTCGCTCACCAGGGCTGATGCGAGCTGCGCCTTGAGAGCGGGTATCAGAACGATAGATGCCCTCGCCGGCGACGAGGGCGATGGAGCGACTGCCGGCCATGACGGCTCCAGGTTAGTCCTGGATGTCCGCCTTTCTTTCTCATTTCCGGGCCTCATGGCTACGGCTTTTGCCTCTTGAGCGATCTGGAGGGAATTTGCCATGACTCCCGTATGACGGATGCCGGCAGCCATAGCCTACGGCGCAAGGCTGACAGGCAAAGGCGATCCGAATTCCGTATTCTGCAGCGGCTCGTTTTTTTTCAAATTTACGCTTGAATCCAGCGCCCGATATCACACGTAAGTGATTGACTTCACACCGAGTTGATTGATTGTCAACGAGCGTGAGGGATTAACGTGGCGGTGAGGATGGCAATCACAGAGCGTGATTGCCGGGATTTCTGCTGCACGCCGTTGGCGTAGACCTGTTTCTTCGGCTTGCGCGCATGGTTCTGAGCAGGAATTTCCACTTATCAGAGCACGTTACGCAATCTTGCGGTAACTCGATCTAGGGGTAAATTTATGAGAAACAGACTTCTTGGCTGTTCAGCGCTTGTCGCTGCCGGTGTGCTGGTTGCACCTGCAGTGCAGGCGGAGGAACCCATCCAGTTGGGTGTCGGCGGTTTCATGGAGCAGTACTTCGGGTACGGCTCCTCCGATATAGATGATCGCGATCACTTCGATCAAAAGTCGGATTCCGAGATCATCTTTTCCGGTTCAACCACACTGGACAACGGCATTCAGTTCGGTGTGAACGTCCAGCTCGAGGGTAACTCCCAGGGCCTCGGCAATGACGCTAACGGCGACACGATCGATGAATCCTATGCCTTCATCGAGGGTGATTTCGGTCGTGTCCTGCTGGGTTCCGAGAATTCGGCTGGGTATCTGATGTCCATGGAAGCGCCGAATGTGGGTATCGGCATCAACTCCGGTGACCAGGGTGACTGGGTGCCGGTCGAGTCGGATGCCAATCTTGCCGCCCGCGGGACTCTTGGGGCGACCACCCTCGAAAACGCAGCCGTGAACGACGTCAACCGTCTGACCTATTTCACGCCGCGTTTCTCCGGCCTTCAGGGCGGTATCTCCTACACACCCGATGCCGAAGAAGACGACAATACCCAGCCAAGCGAAAACGCTGAGTTCCACGACGGCATCGATGTTGGCATCAACTTCGTGGAGAGTTTCGGTGGATTCGATGTAGAGGCTTTCGGCCGTTACGGCATCGCCAGCAATGATGCGGCGGGCGGTGACGATCCGGAAGTTTTCGGTGCCGGATTCGCGGTCGGGTACGCTGGTTTTACGGTCGGCGGTTCATACGGCCAGCAAGACGAAGCTGGCGAGAATGAAGGCCAGGCTTGGGACGCGGGTGTGTCTTACGAGACCGGTCCTTGGGGTGTTTCACTTTCTTACTTCTATGGTGAAGCGGAAGGCTCAACGGCCAGCGGCGATGAAGAACTTCAGACCATTGAAGCTGCGGCCAGTTATGCGCTTGGCCCAGGCATCAAAGTCGTCGGTTCCGTTGGATACAATGACTTTGAGGACGACGAGTCCGGTGCTGCAGACGACAGCAACGACGGATACTGGGTCGTTACCGGCATCAAGCTCTCGTTCTAATCCAAGTTTCGGCCTGTGCGGCTTTATTATTGACTGGGCCCAAGATTGTGATGGGCCCACAGTAGGACGGGCTTAAAATTACATGCGGTCGGCGTCGCTAGGTTTGCTGTTGACGTGTTTACCTCAGCAAGCGGCGCTGGGATGAGATTGAAAAGGGGCGGCTCAGGCTGCTCCTTTTCTCGTTTTTGCGGTTCGGGGAGACCTGTGTCATCTGAGGCAGTGCTTCTTTGCAACAGCGTCGTTGGACGCGGCGGCGGCGGCAGAAAAGCCAGATTTTCCGCCAAATTTTATGACTACGTCTCTCGTTAAGACCGGCTCAATGCGAAATTCGTCTGTGGTAATTTCGCCACAGCATTGCGAAAATGTCACGTCGGAGTGCGAGTTCGAGTTGACCAATTAACCGTTTCAACTAATCTCCGCTCGTCTTCGCCGGTTGGTGGAGGTCATTGTTGTGGTTTTGACCCTTTGATTCATTGGCTTGGTGTTTTTTCCTCAGGTTGGGTATCGGGATAAGGATCATAAACCTCAGCAAGACAAAATTACGTTTACCAAATTGGTAACTCAAATTAGGGGTTAACTTTCTATGAAAAAGATCCTTCTTGGAAGCACCGCACTTGTTGCTGCCGGTATGATGGTAGCACCTGCAGTGCACGCTGAAGATCCCATTCAGTTGGGTGTCGGCGGCTTCATGGAGCAGTACTTCGGTTACGGCTCTTCCGACATCGACGACCGCGATCACTTTGACCAGAAGTCTGACACGGAAATCATCTTCTCCGGTTCGACCACTCTGGACAACGGCATTCAGTTCGGTGTGAACGTCCAGCTCGAGGGTAACTCCCAGGGCCTCGGCAATGACGCTAACGGCGACACGATCGACGAATCCTACGCCTTCATCGAAGGCGACTTCGGTCGCGTTCTGCTGGGTTCCGAGAACTCTGCAGGTTACATCATGGGCGTTGCTGCTCCGAACGTAGGTATCGGCATCAACTCCGGTGACCAGGCCGACTGGGTACCTGCCGACTCCGACGCCGGTCAGTTCCGTGCTCCTCTCGGCGCGACGTCGCTCGAGAACGCGGCGGTCAACGATGCGAACCGTCTGACTTACTTCACGCCGCGTTTCTCCGGCCTGCAGGGCGGTATCTCCTACACGCCAGACGCTGGTGAAGACACCAATACACAGCCGGACGAAAATTCCGAATACCATGACGGCATTGACGTTGGCTTGAACTTCACCGAGAGCTTCGGCGGTTTCGACGTAGCTGCATCTGCCCGTTACGGCATTGCAAGCAACGACGCCACTGGCGGTGACGATCCCAACGTCTACGGTGCTGGCCTTAACATCGGCTTCGCTGGCTTCACGGTTGGTGGTTCTTACGCTCAGCAGGAAGATGCCGGTGCGAACGAAGGGCAGTCCTTCGACATTGGTGCTTCTTACGGAACTGGCCCCTGGGGCGTTTCGCTTACCTACTTCAACGGTGAAGCCGAAGGTGCCGCCGGTGGTGGTGACGAAGAACTTCAGACCATTGAAGCTGCTGCCAGCTACGCGCTTGGCCCGGGCATCAAGGTTATCGGTTCCGTTGGTTGGAATGACTTTGACGACGATGAGTCCGGTGCTGACGACGACAGCAACGATGGCTACTGGGTCGTTACCGGTATTAAACTCAGCTTCTAAGAGTTTTACCTTACAGATTGGGGGGAGCGGAAAACCGCTCCCCTTTTTCTATGCTCCGCCGGGTCCTCCGTTCGGCGGATTTTTTGTGTCCAAATCGCGCTTGGAACCAAGCCTTCGGTCACTGCTGCTCAGTAGGGTGCTGCATAGCTTTTCAGCTTGTTTCCGGCGCAAAAGCACCACTTAATGCTCTTCCAATTCTCTTTCGTGAATACTGCGGCAACGAAGCGATCTGGCCGGAACGCGGGATGTCCGTTCAGGAATCAGGCCAGGAATCAGGCCAGGAATCAGGACCGATAACATGTCAAACCTCGTCTGGCTGGCGTCTTTTCCGAAATCAGGCAATACCTGGCTTAGGCTGTTCGTCGCGAACTACCTGATGAACGCGAAAGAGCCTTTCCCTATCAACAAGGCACATCTGTTGACCTTCGGCGATATGATGGGGATGCCGTATGAGAAACTCTCGGGAAAACCCCTATCGGCCCTCGACGACGAGGCTGTGGACGCGCTTCGTCCGCGGGTGCACAGGGCTCTCGCCGCGCAAAAAGCGGATGTTATGCTGGTGAAAACACATCAGGCCGTTATTCAGCGAAAAACAGCCAGCACAGTCACCGCGGATGTTACCAAAGCCTCGATCTATGTGATCCGGAACCCCCTGGACGTCGCAGTTTCCTACGCGCACCATTACGGTCACCAACCCTCTGAAATGGTGGAGGCTTTGAATAGCCCCTGGCACAAACTGCCTGGCGATAAAAAGTCTACTGTGACCCAGTATCTCGGACGCTGGAGCGACCACGTGTTGAGCTGGGTCGATGATGCGGTGCTGATGCCTCTGGTCTTACGCTACGAGGATATGAAGCGCGAGCCCCACCGGGAGTTTGCCAGGGCGATCCGGCACCTGGGTATGGAGGTTGACGAGGAAAGGCTAGATCGGGCGATCCGTTTCAGTTCCTTCGACGAGTTATCTAAGCAGGAGAAGGACTCGGGTTTTATCGAGCGGTCGAAAAATGCTGATCGTTTTTTCCGTGGAGGCCGTATCGGCGACGGTCTGACCTCTTTTACCGATGCCGAAATTCAGCGTGTGATACAGGATCATCGGGCCGTGATGGTTCGCTTCGGCTACCTTGACGATTCTGGAGAGTTGAAACTCTGACAGCGGATAAACGGTCGTCTTTTCGTTTCAGGCGGATGGTTTCCCGGGCGCTATCGCACTTGCCGCTTCCCCTTTTTCTTTCCGCACCCTGCCGGTAATGGCTGGCATCATTCCTGAAGTCTGGTAACACTTGAACGCGTCCGGCTCTCGGCCCTGACTCTGTGGCTGCGCGGCTCTTCGTAGCAATTGGATTAACCCGTTATCACGACTGATTAATATGGCCGACTCCATTCCCGATAAGCTTGCGAAGGTAAGCCATGAGGTTCAGCAGGCCGCTGAAGACTCGGGGCGACGGCCTGGCGATGTCAAGCTTGTAGCGGTTAGCAAGACTTACGGCGTGGAGCAAATCCAATCGGCTCTGAATGCTGGACACCGGGTCTTCGGTGAAAACCGGGTTCAGGAGGCGCAGGCAAAGTTCCCCGGACTAAAGGACGCCTGGCCGGACATTGAGCTACACCTGATCGGACCCTTGCAGACCAACAAGGCAAAGGACGCGGTTACTCTCTTCGATGTTATTCAGACCCTCGACCGCCCCAAGCTCGCACGAGCACTGGCGCGCGAAATGGAACGCAGCGGCCGCAGACCCGACTGCTTCATCCAGGTCAACACCGGCGAGGAGGAACAGAAGGCCGGAATCGCACCCGCCGATCTTGCCGGTTTTCTTGCCTTGGCGCGCGATGAACTCGCCCTTCCAGTCGTCGGTTTGATGTGTATTCCGCCGGTCGATGAGAATCCCGCCCTCCATTTTGCGTTTTTGAACGAGCTTGCCCGGAGGTCGGGACTTACGCAGCTTTCGATGGGAATGAGCGCAGATTACGAGCAAGCGGTTCGGCTGGGAGCAACAGTTGTACGCGTCGGATCGGCCATTTTTGGAAAACGGAAGACCCCCACACCAGCCTGAGAGGGGCCGATCGGAACTGCGCGTGACGCACTAGTCACCTGACTCTAAAGTTCGCTACATAGAGATTTTTGTGTTTTCTGGCAAAATCGCTTTACGGAAGCGAGTAT
>CANMQP010000028.1 GCA_947500035.1 uncultured Kiloniellaceae bacterium
GACTCATATTCTTTGATGGTCTTGATCGTATTTTGCCGGGTTTTAGGCAGGAGAGGTCTCGAAAGCGGGCCTGTAGGTCCGGTGAGAGGGTTCGACGCCCCTAAAACCAGGCAAAACACGACCCCAAAGGGGCGGCAAGATTATGAGTTCTGGGCAGCGTCGTGTCGTCAGTCCAATTCTGGCTAAGCACGATGCTAAGGCATCGCTCCGTTCCTAACTCCTTGCCAGAAAACATAATTTTGTCGTCAAGACCGTCAAAGAATAGGAGTTCCCAACCTAGCTTTTCAGCATCCAATAATAAAAAAACAGTGTAGCATGCTGTTATCCTGCCATTATTCTGAGATGTTCCGCCTCCGCTGCCGGTCTCTTTCAGAGGATTTTTGAACCCCCGGCCAACGACCAGCGACTAAGGATCACTGCACCGCATTTGCCGGTGCTTTTGGGTCTTTGGGAGCTGGAGGGAAGGCATGTCGGGTTGTTTCAAGACTCGCATTCGAAACAGACAGCACACGTCACTCGGAACAGGCTGCGGTAACAGGTTCCACCGTTCCGGCCTGTTGTCGGTGCTTCTCGTTGCTTCAGGTTTTGCCATCGGCGGTCCTGCCGTCGCGGGCGCGTCCGACGCCTCTCAAGCGGCCCCCTCCGGCGTTGCCGCGCCTCTGCCGGTTTCCAAGGACACGCAGCTCACAGCTTTAAAGCCGGAGACAGGCGAGAGCGGAAAAGCCAAGAACCTCACCCAAAAACCGAAACCAGGTGAAAATACCTCTCGCAAAACCATGCCCGATTCCGTCATCGTCGATGCCAGGGAGTATCCCTGGAGCGCGATTGGACGCCTGAACACGGGCGGGCGCGGCTACTGCACCGGTATTCTGGTCGACGCGTACTACGTTCTGACGGATGCCCACTGCCTCTTCTACCGGACCGAAGGCCGTTGGTGGCAGCCGAACGAGTTGCACTTTGTTGCCGGCTATCAGCGCGATACCAATCTGGCTCACGCGCGGGTCACAGGTTACGAACTCGCCCCCGGCTACCGTGCGCACGGTGGCGTCAGCCTGGCCAGCATCCTGAACAACTGGGCCCTGGTCAAACTTGAGAAGCCGTTGGGGCACCAAGCCGGATGGCTCGGCCTGAAAAATCTCGACAAGAAGCTTGTCCAGCGGCTCAAGAAAGGCCACGGCGCACTCCTGCAGGCCGGCTATCGCCGCAACGCGCCGCATGCCGTCACCCTAGGTCTGGACTGTGGTCCGAAAGGATTCTTCGCAGCAGAGAATAGGATCGGTCATCGGTGTCAGCTCAAACCCGGCCGCGCCGACCTGCCGTTTCTGGTCTTTATGGACGGCAAATTCAATCTGGTTGCCAACCACGTGATCTCTTCGATCACGCGACAGCCGCCACGCACCGGCCCCCTCGCAAGTGCGCGTTTCCGGGCCAGGCTGACACGCGGAGAGAGCCGCGCACCGGAAACCGGAGCCATGGCGTCACCGGTGCCGCTGGGCACCATCTCGAGCCTGCTGGAAACACTCGGCCATACAAAAGGCGCAGAAACGAGCCGGCAAGCCCAGGCCCGCAAGACCGCGATTCAGTCCTTTGAGGTTTCAGAAGGTATGCCTGTCACGGGAAAGGCTTCGTTGACACTGTTGGGCAAGATCCTTGAGACCGCTTACTGACAAAGCAACTAACTGAACCGTTTGAGTGAAATCTCGTAACTTATCGAGGGTCGGCAAATGAGGTCGATTGCGATAGGTGCAAGACCGCAGGTTGGCGGCATCGAGGCCTGTTCTTAAGGGGCATCTCGGAGGACACCCGAAACCGGCGTTCAATCACGCCGAAGTCTGCTGGGGCAAGTGTCCCGGTGAGCCGGTAGCGTGAAACCCTCTTCCACCGGGGTATTCGTATATAGATCGGCGCTCTCAATGCCGCCATTCGCCGTGTTGCACCAGATGACTGGTATGCGGGACAAACCGGACGTACGCAATAGCGGCTATTGCTAACGCAGCATCCGTTCGCATTCGCAGCACACTTGTCGCCGCATTGCAGCCAATGTCGCCAGACCGGTCATTCAAAGCCACTGCGAAGTGTCATTCTCAAAACGCCTTTTCGCTGAAGCCAAGATTGACCCTCGCCACGCGAGACAAAACGGCCTTGTGCCTTCGCAGCTATTGCTGACGCAGCATTTGCTCGCATGCGCTGCATCCTGATTGCTGCGGAGCGGCGGATGTCGCTAGACCGGTCATTCGCAGGCATCGCTTTGAGGAAAACTGGGACCGAACTTTCTCCTCAGCTCCACCAGGCGGAAGGTCGGGGGCAGTCTGACTTGGATCAGGAGTTTAATGGCATATGCTACGACCTTGGTGTCACCTCTATCGCGACCGAGATTGATGTGACGCGATTTGCACGACAGATTCGTCTGGCTGCATCGCAGGCCAGCCTGCTTTTAGGAGTCGAAAACAGCGGACAACCCCAAGCTGAGGCCGCCGCCAAATATCATAACCCCAAATCTGACAGACCGGGATCGTCATCAGGCCGGCGACCAAGAGGCCAGTGGAATAGGCGTTCTTCTTCCTGGATCGGCAGATCGTTGATGCTGGCGCGCCGGTTTTGCATCAGCCCGTCTTCGGCGAATTCCCAGTTCTCATTCCCGTAAGAGCGGAACCAGTTGCCGCTGTCATCGCGCCATTCATAGGCATAGCGCACAGCGATGCGGTTTTCGGTAAAGGCCCAGAGTTCTTTGATCAGGCGGTATTCATTTTCTCGGATCCACTTGCCGGTCAGAAAGTCCTGCGCGTCCTGCCGGTTGTTGACGAAGTGCACGCGATTGCGCCATTTCGTGTCGGATGTATAGGCCAGCGCTACTTTGGCTGGATCGCGACCGTTCCATCCATCTTCGGCCAGTCGGACCTTTTCGATGGCTGTTTCACGCGTAAATCGGGGAAGCGGTGGACGGGTCATGTGTGTGCCTAGATTTCAAGTTTCAATGGATCGTCGGAAACACCCGGACGAGCGCAGCAAATCAGTACCTCGCCGTCCTTGGGCTCAAAGGTCGGCGCTGCTTCATAGGCGACCTTGCCTGACAAGAGACGGGTAGCGCAGGACCCGCAGGAGCCGGATCGGCATCCAAAGGTTGGCGTCAGGCCATGCGCCTCGGCAGATTCTAGCAATGTGCCGTCGCCGCGTTTCCAGCCCTGTTCGACCTGCGACGCCGCAAAGGTGACAACGGCCTCTTCGGCTTCGTCAGACGGAGCCTTTTCCTGAGCCGCCACCGCAACCCGGGTCAGGGAGGCAGGGCCAAAGGCTTCGGCCATGATCCGGTTATCCGCCACACCAAGGGCGATCAGCGTGTCATAAAGCGCCTGCATGAAAGGCGGCGGGCCACAGAGGTAAAAGTCGTAGTCCGCAAGCGGCAGAAGCGCCTGCAACAACTCGGGCGTAGCACGGCCCTCGGCGTGATAGTGTTTGCCTTGTTCCTCACCCGGGGCAGGTTTGTCGATCACCGAGATATAGCGCAGCGCACCCTGAGCGGAGTGTTGCAACGCGCTCAGCTCGGATGCAAAAGCACGCTGCTTGGTATCCTGGGCCGCATGGATCAGGGTAATCGGCCGCATACCGCGCTGGGCAAACCCATCCGCGACGGCCTGGCGCACCATCGACATCATCGGCGTGATGCCGACACCAGCTGCCAAAAGAACGGCAGGACGTTCCTCTTTGGTATCCAGCCAGAAGCCGCCTTTTGGAGTGCGGATTTTGATGACTGATCCTTCGATCAGCGTGTCGTGCAGGTGTTTGGATACGAGCCCTTCGCGCTTGACTGATATCCGGTAGTAGCCATCGGTGGGGGCGGACGAGACTGTGTAGGTGCGCGTGACCGGCGCGGTTTCGACCTCAGGCGTTACCTGAAGCGTCAGGAACTGCCCCGGTTCGAACGTCACAATCCCGGACCCATCCACGGGCACCAGATGGAAGGATTTGATCACGCTGCTTTCGTCAACAACCTTTTCTACCTTGACATCATGCCACTTGGCGGCGTTCTCGCGCGCGTCAAGGGTTTTGGTCGCTTCGGCCCAATCGCCCGTCAGGGCTGAGTTCGGCGACATCTCTCCGCCTTGCCAGCGATAGGGGGCTGCAGCCTTCAGCACATGCCCTTCGGACAGATGAAACCGCCACGCTCGTTCAGCTCCACGAAATGCGCCCGTGTCCTCGGCGTTGTCCCATAGGAGATCGACCGTGCCGGTCAGCTGAACTAGATCTCCGGTGGTCGCATCGATAAACAGCAACCCTGCCTTTGGGTTGACGTGGAAGTTTCCAAGAGTGTTGAAGGCAAAGTTGCCAATGAAATCGGGAACGGTCAGGGTGTTGCCCTCGACCTTCACAAAGCCGGGCTTGCCGCCGCGATGGCTGGCATCAACACCGCCATTGGTCAGGACATCGTCCTTCGGATTATGGCTGGCGACAAAGAATACATCCGACCGTGCGATCAGCGCAGCGACGTCTTCCGGCAAATCGGTGAAGGTTGCCTTTTCGGGCTCAAAGGCGGCTTGCGGGTCACGATACCGCGACAGATCGCGGGTGTGGATGTATTGCGGACAATTTCCGTAGGATTGCACCACACTGACGGTGATCGCGTCGGATGTATCCGCAACCACGCCGTTCATCCGGTTGCGGCGGCGGGTGGCAAGCTCGATCCCCACAAAGCCAACAGGCGCGTCAGGCCCAACATTGTCAAAGAAAGGGTCGCCGATAATATGACCGGCATCAATCGCCATCTTGCGATCAGTTGGTGTGTGCAAGAAGCCCGGATCGCCAAACAGGATCGAGGCCCACGGCTGTCCTTTCGCATCAATGCTGCCTGACACGATAAAGGGCAGCTGCACGAAGAAATCACGATGCTGTTCAGGCATAAAAGGGCGATGGATGTTGCGCGCCACGCGATCCTGATGCTCTTTGCGCCCTAATCTGTCGTGAAGGTCCCGCTCCCCACTATGGTAGGGAGATACCTCTTTGTCCCAGCCTTCTAAGCTCATCGTGACATCCTCAGTACTGGGGGCGCTTGGTGCCTACCTGATCAGTACGCACCAAGGCCTGTCGTTTATGCCGCTGCGAAGAACGCTTCTGCATGAACCATGGGTGGAAATTTATCGATCGCCTCAACGCGCATTAGCCACGCGGAAATCGCCGGGTAGGCGCCAAGGTCAAAATCACCTTCGGTCACGCGCGCCACATAGCTATAGCAGGCGATATCGGCCAAGGTTGGGGCATTGCCAACCAACCAGTTGCGCCCTGTCAGATGCGGCTCGAACAGCGCGTCAAACAAGGCCGCAGTCTTGGCTTTGGCCGCTTCCGCGTCACCGGGCATGCCGAAGACCTTGATCGCGCGAACGACAAATGGGCCACTCATGATTTCATTGACCGCATTGGACAGCCATTCCTGAACCTGCGCCCGGCCCTTGGGGTCCGTTGGGAGCCAGGCCTTAGCGGTGTCATATGTCTCGGCCAGATAGATAAGGATCGCTGTGGAGTCGCGCAGGACCAAGTCGCCATCCTTCAGGACTGGAACCTGACCTAGCGGGTTCATGGCCAGAAAATCCGGCTTCTTATGGGCGCCATTGGGCAGGTCAACGGTGACAAATTCATAATCCACACCCAGGATATCCAAATAAGCCTGAACACGGTGCGAGTTGCCGGAAAGAGGGTGACCAAAAAGTTGCATGTGCTGTCCTTCGTGATTGAGTGTTGCCTTCGCACTCAACCTAACTCGACAGCCATGACTGAAAAACCTCGCAGTCAAAGAAGAACAGTCAGCCAAAAGCTAACAATCAGGCGCGCAACCCGAATTGGCTATGGGCCAACTCCAGAAATCGCTGCAAGGCGTTGGATCGTACCCGGCCTGGTGGCGTCACCGTGTACACCCCGCCTTTGCGCAGCGACCATTCCGGGACAAATCGTTTCAGTCGCCCGCTCTCCAATTCCTAGCGCAACAGGAAGTCAGGAAGGATCGTGTAAGAAAAGCACTCAGCCACAAAAGCACGGACCGCCAATGTGTTGTTCACTTCGGCAACGACATTGATTGTCGCGACATCTTCCTCATCTTCCTTGGTGAAGGTCCATTCATCCACCGCCGTCAGTGCCTTCGTCCGCACAAAGGGAAGCGGGCTCAGGTCCCGTGGCCTTTCAATCCTTGCCTTTGCAAAGGTATCCGGCGAGCAAATCGCGATCTCTTCAAAGTCCAGCAGCTTGCGCGCAAGGTTGCTCGAATCCGCGAGCCAGCCGATGCGAAAGGCGACGTCATAACGTTCTTCAATGATATCGACACGGTCGTCAGACAGTTGAAGGTCGATGTTCACATCCGGAAAGGATTCGCGAAAGCGCGCGGCAAATGGGGCTACAAACGCGATCCCATAATCTACAGGGGCGGTAATGCGCAATGTCCCGCGCGGTTTGTTATCCCGCTCCTGCACCCGTTCAAATGCATTGTTGACCAGTGTCAGCGCTGATTTTGCGTCTTCATAGAAGGCGCGCCCTGCATCTGTGGGCTGCATATGCCGCGTGTTGCGCGACAACAACGACGTGCCCACCTCGTGTTCCAGCATCTGTAATTGCTTGCTGACAACGGCCTTGCTGATCCCCAAGGCGGTGGCAGCGCCCGTGATCGTCCCCGCCTCGACGGTGGCGACAAAGTAGGCAAGACGATTCAAGTTATGCTTGGTCTCCATGTTTTATTGTTAGCTTTGGACTGACAGTGGTTCAACATTTCTTCTCTTTTTGTGTCAAAAGCGCCTCGCTATGTCTTTGTCAGCACGCAAGGAGACACCCTAATGCCCCATGATATTTCCCCCGATGAAAAGTTCATCATCATCTACGATACCTATTGTGGTTGGTGCTATGGTGCCGCGCCGATCTTTGATGCGCTTGTCGCGACGGGCACCAAAGTCGAGGCGCTGCATCGGCACCTCTTTCAAGACCCGCTTGCCTACAAGATGAGTGAAGGGAAAGGCGCACAAGTTCTGGTCGCTGATGCCCGCATTAACGAGCTAACCGGCCAGCCGTTCTCCGAAACTTATCGCGAAAACGTGGTCCTGTCCGATACCGAGGTCCTGAACTCCCAGTTTACTGCACAGGCAGCGGCATTGGTCCACGACCAAGGGGTGGAAGCAGAATTCAAACTGCGCAAGCACCTAGAAACGGCACGCTATGTTGACGGCCACTCCGCTAGTAACAGAGACGCGATCGTCGATGCATTGATCGCGCAGGGCGTTTCCGAGGAACAGGCCGAGTCCGTCGGCACGCCTGAATTGGCGGCACGCGCCGCCCAGACCAGCCGCCGCGCCCGGGACTTAATGGCCGATGTTGGATCGCAGGGTGTGCCCACGGTCCTCAAAGTGTCTGGCAATCGCATCACTCAAATCGACCATTCCCAGTACTACGGTCGCCCGCAAGATATAGCAGCGGAAGTTTCCCAACTTATCAACGTCTAACATCCCCAAAAAGGACGAAACCCATGACCAATATATCCCGTCGTGCGGCACTGATCAGCCTGACCGGCGCCGCTGTCATCCCGCTTTTGCCGCACGCGGCCTATGCAGGCGAACCCTTCACCTGGACGGCTCTTCGCGGCGATCAGAATGACTTTTTCCGCGCCCCGGTCATCCTGTCCGGCGCAAACGACGCCATCCTGATCGACGGCAGCTTTAACTATGGCGGCGGCGCAGCGGTTGTCGAAGCGCTGCAGGCGTCCGGCAAGAACCTGACGATGATCTACGTCACGGTAAACGATCCCGATTACTATTTTAGCCTCAAACCGATCGTCGAGGCCTTTCCGGAGGCACGAGTGGTAGCCTCCAGTGAAACGGTGGCTCTGATCCGCGAAAAGGCGCAGGGCAAGCTTGATACGTGGGGGCCTGTTCTTGGTGAATATGGCCCGCAAACCCTTGATGATCTTGTGTTTCCTGAGGCCGACGACACTCAGTTCCTGGAGCTTGAAGGCGAGCGGGTCGAGATCGTTACCTCCACCACCATGTCTGATCGACGCTATCTGCATGTGCCGTCGCTGAATGCTGTCTTTGGGGGCGTTTATGTTTTCGACGATCTTCATGTCTGGACAGCAGATACCCCATCACCCAAAGACCGCGCCAATTGGATCGCCGAACTGGATGCGCTGATCGCGCTGAACCCCACTGTTGTGGTGGCAGGACATGGCGCACATGACGGCAACGCAGGAACCGATGCCCTGCGTTTCACGCGCGACTACTTGCGCGTCTTCGAAGAGGAAATTGCCAAGGCGGAGGACAGCGGCACTCTGATCGCAGCCATGACAGCACGCAATCCCGATTTGGGCCTTCTTCCCGCACTGGAGATCGGTGCGCAGGTCGCCATGGGCGAAATGAATTGGGGCTAAGCGCCACCGCTCATCAAAGGACAAAGATCATGAACATTCTTCTTATCGGCGCCACCGGCATGATAGGCAGCCGGATCCTGAACGAAGCAGTCTCGCGCGGCCACAATGTGACTGCTGCTGTACGCGACGTCAGCAAGCTAACACCGCACGACAACGTCACACCCATCGCGCTGGACGCGAATGTGGCGGCCGAAACCATCCCCCGTGCTGAGGCAAGCGATGTGATCATCTCGGCAATCAGCCCCCGGAACACCGGAGATGCCGTGGCAGAGGCTGTCACTTTCACCGAATCCTTGATCGAGGTGCAGCAGGCGACAGGCAAGCGGTTGCTGATGGTCGGCGGCGGCTCCTCACTCTACATGCCGGACGGGCAAAACGCGTTGGATCTGACGCCAGATTCTATCCTCCCGGAAGCAACCGGCATGCGCCGCGCTTATGCGATGCTTGTGGATGCGGACACGGACTTTACGGTCTTGGCTCCCGGCGGAATGATCCAACCGGGCGAAAGAACAGGCAAGTTCCGTCTAGCGGGTCGCACCATGCTGACAAATGCAGAAGGCGGCAAAGGCAATATCAGCGCCGAGGATTTTGCGATCGCGATGATGGACGAAGTCGAAACGCCAAAGCATTTTGGCACGATCTTCAACGTCGCATATTGAAGGCAACTGCCCTCCCGGTCTGGCCGGGTCGCTTTGTAGCGCCCGGTTCACCATTTGGCCAATCACAAGACGTTATCGCTTCTCAACACCGTCGATATGTGTGCTTGCTCTGAAGCATGATGAGATGAGTTCGAAGCAAAGCCTCAGTTTGAGAGGTATTTTGAATACTACCGTGGTGAGAAGCGGTCGATGAGCGACCAAATTCTGCGCCATGCCGCTGTGATTTGCCCCTCAACTTTCGTCCCGCTCTAAACCAATGACCGGTTTTCCTGTCACCGCGCAGCGTCATGAACCAAGCAGGTGCAGCGATTTTCGTGCTGCGAGCGCGCGCAGCATAAGATCGCAATGAACAAAATCGGCTCGGAGCAGCCATTCGCTGCGCCGGGCACAAAGGTCGGGAAGACACTCACGTACGATCCCGCCCCACCGAAACCGATCCCGATGTAACTCCATTGGTCAATTCAGATTGCGTGGACTTCGCTCGGGAGGTCATCCATCGTCCAGGAACACGTCCAGCCCCCGGAGTTCGAGCGGGTTCACACCTTTTGTCGAACCCGATAAGCGGTTCCGTCGAAAGATGGTCCGCTCCAGGGTCAGCGATTTGAGGGGCTGAGATTCAAGAGAGCAAAAAGGGAGAAGGCGGACCATATGGCCCGCCTTCCGCTACTCTATTCGATCAGACTTCGGCGCGAAGTGCCGCCAGCCTCAAGCGTGTGTGATGTGACACAGCGCGTGGACATCACCCAAGCGCTCGCCGCTCAACGGCAAGGCGATCACGCGATAGCTGACGTTACCCACCGACGTCGGGAAGACCTCGATGTCCTGGATCGGCCGGCCGGCTCGGGCCACTTCCCGCCCAACCGTCATGATCCATTCCGTCACCATCGGTGTGTATTCGATCAGGACATCACCCTGTGCCGCCGCCTGTTCACGGGCGCCGCGCATGACCTCTGCGAAAGACCGCTCGACCGTCGCATGGTCATTGATGTCATTGCAGTTGATCATGAGCGAATTCGGCCAGTGTTGGGCGACTTCACTCGGATCGACATCGATCACAGAAGGAACCTGGCGGCCGCGCCGCAACTCGTCCCAATAGGAGGCTACGTCTCGGGATTTCACGTGCGCGGCGCGCTCTTGCGCTTCAGCCAGTTTCTTTTGATGTTCTTGCGCAGCTCTGCGGCGTTCCAGCGGGGTCATTCCACCCTGGACCAGGCTCTTGCGTTTCGTGCCTGCCGGGGCGCTGACCGGAGCCTGATGGACCTCGTCGATGTTGCGGGCATGAACAGCCTGATCCGGTGATGCGGGCTGTTGCGAAGCCTCGAAAGCCTGAGGCTGCTGAGCCGCGGGCATCTCCGCCGTGGGTCCGGTGACCGCTGTACCATTCTCCTGGGGACGCGGCGGCGCAGTGGGAGCCGCATCCGATCCTGGCGCTTCGGATACTCCTGGAACCTGCAAGGGACGCTTTTGCGCTTCGGCACGCTCAGCCGCCAAACGCCGCAGTTCCTGCTGCCGCGCATGGAGAGCCTCATCCTGGCTCGGTGTCGCAGAAGATCCGGATTGCGCTTCTTGACTACCCGCGCCCGCTGCATCGTCCGAGAACGCGGCTTCTACCCGCGCCGTAAGCTCCTGTGCGCCTTGCACAGGTGCCTCGACCCTTGGTCCGCCCATATCTTCGGGAGTCGCCACACGCACCGGTTTCCGGCGCCTGATCATGCCACTGGTCAGCGATCCCGCGGGACGAGACTCGCCGCCGGCGTCGCTCTGAAGCAGTTCCTCATTCATTGGATTCATGCCGTAGAGAACTCCCACCCGTCCTGCCGGTTGCTTAGCCCGAACAAGACCTGCTTATCTTTAAACCCGGTCCTTACCGAAGCTCGTTTCGCAGCCCGTCGGGCCCGAACCTCGGCGTGGCACCTAGCCCCGGTCAACATCATCCACCATTGCCGCGAACTCGGAACCACCGCAGCTCTTGGCAACCTTCTTTATATGACTGTCGAATGCTTCGACCAAAAATTCCTGTGCGCTCTGATTGAGATGCGCCGCCGCAAGCTTGAGCATCAAGTGCCTCTTTTCGTCGAGCCTGAGAGACATCTTGACGCGCCCGTGGTCGTCCAGCTTGGGGTGCGTGTTCAGCGCCCTGGCCTGCCGCGCCGCAACCTTCTGACGCTGCTGGGCCGCACGCGCAATGATACTGGAGACGATCGGCGAGGGCTCCGCCTCCTCTTCCGTCTTCTTTTTCGCTACCTTTTCGGTGGAGAAAGAAGATTTGAGGATGGCCACTTGCTCGCGCAGCGTCTTCTGATCGCGCTCCAGGAAATCCGGATTCGAGTACTCGAGCTCAGAATCCTCTTCCTCCACGGGTGGGGCTATTCCGGAAGGAATGGCTGCACCCTTGGGAGTCAGGAGCGAGGACGTAAGCGAAGCCGCTTTCGTTGTCATAACCAGTACCTTTGTTACACACCGACGTTGAAGGCTTGTTTCTGGCCCTGCGCGGCAGAGCTCGACGGCATAATCGTTTTACGCTGCCCCGACCCCATGCGTCCGTCGATGTATTCCCAAAGTTTGATGATCTCGTTCGCCGAACGGGTCGCCTTTGGAATCTCCATGACCGTGCGCCCATCGATCATCGACGCGGCGAAGTCCGTCCGGTGATGAATGATCGATGGCGCGACCGTGCCATGCTGCGACAGCGCAAACGCGGCCTCGGTGGTCAGGCGCGCCCGTGGGGTTGCGCCATTGATCGCGAAGACCAGGGGTTTACCGAGATTTTCGACCAATTCGACCGTGGCGCCAGCGGCGCGCAGATCGTGTGGGCTGGGCCGGGTGGGGATAAGGATAAGGTCGGAAACATTGACCACATCAGCGATCGTTTCCGTAATCGCCGGCGGCGTGTCGATCACCAGCAGCTTGATCCCCGCGTCACGCATGCGCTCAACATCCTGCGCCAGCCGTGAGACATAGGTGCTCACGAAAACCGGCGTCTCGGACTGGCGCTCGTTCCACCAATCGGCCAAGCTGCCCTGAGGATCCGTGTCGACCAGTGCCACTGGACCGGCGCCACTCCTTTCAGCCTGCACAGCAAGGTGACCCGACAAGGTCGTCTTGCCGGACCCGCCCTTCTGGGAGGAAATTGCCAACACCCGCATTGATATCACGCTCCTTTTCCGCGCGGACCCTGGTAGATCCGCTGGCATGTCCCGGTTCCGTGCGTTCGAGCCGCAGAGCCGAAACTCCTGATTCCGCCGAAATTCGCCGATGCAATGCCCCACAACCTACTGGTTCGGTTCGTCACAATCGGGTTCCCGTAGGATATTAGAACTGAGCCCTTAAGAAGGCGTTACTATTCAAACGCGTAGAGCTAATAACCGGCTCCAGGTTTGAATAAAATTTTATTCACCCGACAGCTTTATTTTCTATTTATTGTATTTCTCGTCAATATATTTAAATTGATGTTTTTAAGAGAGAAAATACTCATCAAATTGTAGACAAAATTCTGCATATAACCGAAAATCTGTGCCATATACTTCGTGAAAACCCCAGAAGACTTCGATTCAGGACGATGACAGCGCCACATTCAGCAGGAAAACAATTAAATGGCGAAAAAAACGACAATCACAGCGATTGAAGCAAAGCTCTTCGCTGTTCCTCTGGCCGAGGTTCTCTCGGATGCCAAACACGGCGAGCATAGTCACTTTGAGTTGATAACGGTCACCGTGACGCTCGCGAATGGCCTCGAAGGTACTGGATACAGTTATACGGGAGGCCGGGGCGGGCACGCGATACTGGCAATGATCGAGCATGATCTGGGACCGCAGATCATCGGCCGGGATGCGATCGCAGTTGAGGAAATCTACGGCCATATGGAGTCCTACATTCATTATGTGGGTCGCGGGGGGATTGCTTCTTTCGCTATTTCAGCCATCGATATCGCGCTGTGGGATTTGTGTGGCAAAACGAAACGTCTGCCGCTCTCGGTGATGGCCGGCGGTGCCGCCACGACCGCCAAGGCCTATTGCGGCGGAATTGATCTGGGTTTCAGCCAGGACAAGCTGCTCACCTCTGTCCAGGGCTACCTTGAGCGCGGCTTCAATGCGGTAAAAATCAAGGTGGGCCGGGCGGAATTCGCCGAAGATCTCGAGCGCGTGGCGGCGGTGCGCGCTCTGATCGGCCCGGATGTCACCTTTATGGTCGATGCCAATTACTCCATGAGCGTCGAGCAGGCCATCACGGCCGCGAAAGCCTTCCAAGCTTATGATATCTTTTGGTTTGAAGAGCCTATCGTCCCGGACAATTATCAGGGTTACGCCCAGATCGCGGACGCAACGGGAATGCCGCTTGCCATGGGCGAAAACCTGCACACGCTCTATGAGTTCGAGTTCGCCTTCGCCCAGTCCAAGCTCTCCTTCATTCAGCCGGATGCCTCAAACTGTGGCGGCATCACCGGTTGGCTTCGCGTGGCGGAACTGGCGCAGAAGCATGGAATACCTGTCTGCAGCCACGGCATGCAGGAACTCCACGTCAGCCTGTTGGCGGGGCAAGAACATGCCGGGTGGCTGGAGGTCCATAGTTTCCCGATCGATCAATACACGACCCGGCCCCTCGTTGTTGATACCTGTCAGGCAGTGGCTCCGGACGTCCCCGGGACCGGGGTGACCTTCGATTGGGAGAAGCTGGCGCCACATCGAAAACCGGGCTCGACCGCTTCCTGAAAACCTCAGAGCGGCCTAAACCGCAGGCGACCATTGCCTGGAGCAGGTTTTCTCCAGACCGGGGACTGTCGTTGAAACACACCGTGGCCCTCAGTCAATTCCATTGCAATCCGCCCATTTGCGATCGACGAGATTCGCCGTCCGCATTCCGGTTTTTGAGTCCGGCGGTATTGAAATTGGGAATTTCGTCAGACGTCGGGCAGGCTCTGGTCCATCTGGCGGGCGGGCTGATCGCAGCAGGTGCCCACGATCTTGCCGGGCACGCCCACGACGGTGCAGCGCGGCGGGACGTTGATCAGCACAACGGAGGCCGCGCCGACCTTGGCGCACTCGCCTATTTCAATGTTGCCGAGAATCTTGGCGCCGGCACAGATGAGGGCACCGCGGCGCACCTTGGGGTGCCGATCGCCACTGTCCTTGCCGGTGCCGCCCAGGGTCACGTTCTGGAGCAGAGATACGTCGTCCTCGATCACCGTGGTCTCGCCGATGACGACGCCGGTCCCGTGATCGATCATGATGCCGCGCCCGATCTTGGCGGCTGGGTGAATATCAAGGCCGAAGACCTCAGAGATGCGGTTTTGCAGGAACAGTGCCATAGCGTGCCGGTCGCTATTCCAGAGCCAGTGGCCGAGCCGGTAGCACTGCAGGGCGTGGAAGCCCTTGAAGTAGAGCAGAGGTTCCAGGTGACTGGTGCAGGCCGGATCCCGGTCAAGAACCGCCATGATGTCCGCTCGGATAGCCGCGCCGATATCGGAATCCGCGGCAAAAGCCTCGTCGAAAACCTGCCGCAACAGCATTGACGGCATTTCAGTGCTACCAAGCTTTTGGGCCAGATGGAAACTCAGAGCCTGTTCGAGACGCTCATGGTTCAGCAGCGTGGAATGAAGGTAGCCGGCAAGAGCGGGCTCCTTGGCAACCATCTCGATTGCTTCCTCACGGATATGCGCCCAAACGGGATCGCAGGTCGCAAACCTCTCAGCCGTACGTGACATCGATGGTTCCTCTCTAAGCGTGCTGCTCAACTCCGGTCCGAATCCTAGCAGAATCCGAAACATTGTTCAAAATCAATATATTAGTTCTTTAGACTCATGTTTGACAGCTCTCGTAGAAGCCAAACATCCTCGTCAGCGTTAGACTGTGATCTTGTGATAACGTAAGAATTCCAGCATGCAAATCCAACAAAAAAACGCTGTTGAATAGGGTTACACCTCCTACAGTCGCCAAGCAGCGTTGATTGGCCAGGCTCTGAGAATCAGCCGTTAAGAGGGAATTATGAGCGAAGAGATCATCAAGAGCGTCGCGGAACTGCAATCCCATTACGGCCCGCCCGGCGATCTGGCGGTGGATAAGGAAATGACCTCGCTTGACGCGCATTGCCGCCGCTTCATTGAACTCTCTCCCTTCGTCGTCATCGCCACAGCGGCGGCCGACGGCGCGGCAGACGCCTCACCACGCGGCGACGCGCCTGGTTTCGTGCAGATTCTCGATGATAAGCACCTGCTGATCCCGGACCGCGCCGGCAATAACCGGCTCGACAGCCTGAAAAACCTGGTCGAAAACCCCAACATCGGCCTGCTTTTCTTTGTGCCCGGAATGAACGAAACGCTCAGGCTCAACGGCACCGCCCTGCTCACGACCGACCCAAAACTCCTGGAACCGATGAGCGTGAACCGGAAGCCGCCGCGCACCGCTCTCCTGGTCACGGTCGACCAGGTCTTCCTGCAATGCGCAAAAGCCCTCATCCGGTCCAAACTCTGGGCGGCGGGCAGCCAGATCAAACGCAATAGCTTCCCGTCTCTCGATAAGATTCTGTCCGATCAGGTGGACGGGGTGAGTCAAAGTGAAGCCGACCACTTGATCGAAGAGTCTCAACGGATCCGAATGTACTAGGGTCGGGACTCAATTAATCCACCAAGTTATGGAAGCGGCCAGGCAGATAGCTGCGAGGAAGGTGTCAGCTCG
>CANMQP010000029.1 GCA_947500035.1 uncultured Kiloniellaceae bacterium
ACGACCAAGCATCACCTATATCATCCATCAATAACCATCAAATCAATGATACGAACTTCAGTTCCAGGTGACTAGAGCGTCACGTTCACTCTGTTTTGCTGAGTTATCGTCTGTGAACCCATGAGTGCAGGCGCGCAATTGCGCAAATTCTTGCTTTACGACGAGGGCAGGGCTGTAAGGGAGGGCAAACTCGTCGCGTTGAATTCCGTCCGCTGTTACATTCGCCGAACTATTCAGAGGCTTCGATAATCTCGCCCAAAAGCGGAACCGAAGCTTCACCGGTCACCGGCAGGCCCTTGGAACTCTCAAAAGAGCGGATGGCAGCTTTCCGGGCCTCGTCCTGCTGCCCCTGCGCGCTGTTCTCCACATAACCCAGGCTTTCGAGCAGGTTTGAGATCGTGGTCATTGGAACGGGTGATGCCGCGCCGGATTTCGGTGCCTGACTTTCACCCTTGCCAATCTTGGCCCTGAAGCGCGGATTGGAGAGCGAACCGGTGCGGGGCGGCTGCTCGGCGAGCGACGCTAGCACCCGATTGGCGACCACGTTGAACTTACCGTCCATATAGACCAGGAAGGGCAGATCGGCCCGGCCAGGCTTAAGCTGACAGCGGTTACCGATTCGGCTCTCGGCATCAAAGAACCCGTCAGCCGCACAGTCAAAACCGACAGTGATTGCGTGCGAGGCATCGCGCCGGTAACCAGCCTGGATAAACGCGCCCTGGCCATTCTGAAGCCGCCGGACCAGTCTCTTGTCGAGATTCTTCAAACCCAGCCAGCCAGCTTGCCTGCCAAGGGGTTTTTCGAGTTTAACCAGCGCCCAGTTGTTGATGATGCTGGAGAGGCTGGCCCCGCCGTTCGCACGGTACCCGGGCGCGAGTTCATAACTCTGGATCTTCGAATGGGTGACGTTGGTGTCGCGCTGGTATCCCGCGACGAAGTGCAATTCGCCCGGCTGCCACCAGCGGCCCTCGGTCCGGTAAAAGAGGCAGTGTGCATCGGTGAGGACGTGGGCTTCGTCTACCAGGATACCCGTGCAGTAGCCGCGTCCGCCCGTGTTCAAGCGTCCGACCGCGCTCCAGGGATATTCGGCCGCATCGACAACCATGTCTTGCGGCATTGCGTCCGAGGCCTTGCCGCCGGATTTCTGCTGGCCCGTCGATGCGTGAACCGGCGTCTTTGCCGGATTGAATTTCATGGTGGTTTGTGTCGGCTGCGCCGTCACGGAGAGTGTACCGAAACCGATACCTGCACAGGCAAGTACTGTTGCGATGAGATTCACGCGGCGCCGAGTCACGTTATAACTACCTTTTGTCACCTAACCAGCCCGAATTCTCTGTTTTCATTACCGCGTGTAGCGGAGTGCCCAACACATAGGCAAAACATAGAATTCGAGTCACGAAATAGAGTAGACAGCATTTATGAAGTATTTGAGGTTTGTCGCATGTTATTTTTGGGGCAGGAACCTTAAAGAAGGTTAATATTTTTACGAAATACGCGTGAGGCGCGCAAGCGTACATAGGTTGTGCCGTTGCCTTTCACTTTTATGCTTCGCGCGTGTTCGGGCCCGCGGAGCGCCGAGTTGCCGACCCGACCCTCCCATCACGTCCCAAAGAAAGTGAAAAAGCCGTTTGTTCGTGAAGGGTAAGTGCGTCGTTAGATCAAAGGCTTGTCCGGATACCTTCTACGAAGGTGGAAAGGATGTCTTAAGGCTCAGGAGTTAGCGTGACAACCCGTGTCGCTGGAAACTGCAGCTTGCCCGAGTTGTAAAAAATCGCTATACCGCTGCAGGAATACCGCGCGTTTGTTGTATTGGATTCTAACCGAGGAAATGGCTTTTCCATCTGCGGAAATCTGCGATGCGTCAAAGGCACTCAAAAAGTGGGGATCGGAATGAAAACGAAATCTTTGGTACTGGGCGCTTGCGCCGCTTTGTTGGTTGCTTCTCCGGTATCGGCTGGTCCTCTCGATGGAATCTTCAGCGGTTGGTTCGATACTGACAGCGCGGAAGAGCTCGGTGCGAACGGCACGGACTTTGGTAACGCGCTCTACCGCGGCTATAGCAGTCTCGCCGATGAACGCGACGGGGCTTTTGACCTCACGGACGCGGAACATTTCAACCACAAGGCGCGTGCGGCGGCACGCCGCTCCGCAGTTCAGCCGGATGCGGTTGCAGACCGTGATCTGACGGACGAGCAGATGCCTATGTTCCAGGACGCGCTGGACCGCATGCGCATTGCGTTCGAGCGCGGTGGCATGACTTTGGCGCCACGCGCTGCTGCGGATGCACAGGTCAGCTACGATTGTTGGATCGAAGCAACGGAAGCCAATCGGACGGTTCGCCGGGCCGACAGCGGAAATGAAGACAGCTGTAAGGGCGAGTTCGAGACGGCAATGGCAAAGGTCGAAGCTGCTGCGACTCATGAACTGACCCAGGTCAACTACACCCAGGAAGCCGCCATCCCGGCGCCAGCGAAAGCACCAGAACCCCAGGCTGCCTCTTTCATCGTTTATTTCCAGTTTGACAGCAATCAACCGACTGCTGTTGGCAGCGATACCCTGGCTCAGGTGGTCAAGGCGGTGAGGGAGGACGAAGGTCTTTCCGTGCGTCTGACCGCCCATGCGGACAGCACCGGATCGAGCGCCTACAATCTGGCCTTGTCCCGGCGCCGGCTCGATGCCGTGACGGCCGCCTTTCTGGAGGCTGATATCTCCCTTGACCGGATCAGCGAAGAAGATGCAATGGGTGAATCTGCGCCTCTCGTTCCCACCGGAGACGGGGTGCGTGAAGCCGGCAATCGTGCTGTCGAAATTTCACTCTATTGATTTCCATCTTCGCGAACCTCTGCGAAGAAAAAATCTTGCAGCAGAGGCTCTTGTGAGCGCGTGATTTGACGCTTACCTCAAGGACTACTGGCGACGAAGCTCTTATGTGTAGTTCAAGAGAGCAGTCCGGACTCCCGATCTCCTGCGTCAGGAGGGAGTGTAAGGAGTATAAGCTGAGGAGAGCGAAACCATGACGGCTGGTGGAGTCTACGGCCGCAGCATTCTAGCTGTGCTCTCTTTTGCCGGTCTCGCCGCCTGTACGGTTCAACCCATCAAGACCGCACCGCGTTGGGAGCCCCAGGAACTCGTGAACCCCGGCATTGAGGGCGGACAGAAACCCGCCGTTCTTTCCTACTGCTACAGCAGTCAGATAAACGAGCCTTCCCAGGTGCTGGAGTATGCGCGTGAAGACTGTCCAACCGGTAAACTCTACTTCAAGGAGGACGATGTCCTTTGGACAAAGTGCCCCCTGATCCAACCGGTTCGCGCCACCTTCCTCTGCTATCCGGCGACGCCGGGGGAAGCCGAGCAATCCCTCAAACAGTCTCCGAAGCAGTTTCTGCCGCAGTAATACCGGACCTTCAGGTTGCGTGATGAAGCAATGTATCTCCGCCGTGACGCTTGTTGTCGAAGACTATGACGCGGCTATCGCCTTTTATTGCGGTCAGGTTGGATTTGAGCTGATCGAGGACAAGCCGCTGCCACGCGATAAACGCTGGGTTCTCGTCGCGCCGCCGGGATCGAACGAGACTCGAATTCTGCTGGCTAAAGCCGATGACGACGTCCAGTTGGGATGTGTCGGGAATCAGACTGCTGGACGCGTCTCGCTTTTTCTGCAGACAGATGATTTTTATCGGGACTACGACCGGATGCGGGCCAGAGCCGTCGTATTTCTAGAGACGCCGCGCGAAGAGGCTTACGGCACCGTTGCCGTGTTTCAGGACCTCTACGGCAACAAGTGGGATCTGATTGGCTCTGCGTGAGGCGTTTTGAGCTGTCACCGGCTCCGGTCAGCGAAGATCAACCGGCACTTCCGACTTGATCACCGTGTTGCCATTGCGCAGCACAGTGAAGACCGCATGATAGTTGCCCTCGGGCCACCCGCCGGCAGGCCGTCTTTTGCCAGCGAACAAGAGGTACTGAGCTTTGTTCCGGTCAAGCGTGATCGCGTTTCGAGCGAGCTCTCCCAGCGGGCTGACCAGGGTGGCGATCACTTCGTCCCCCTTTTTGAGATTGATGGCCCAACCCCAGGAAACCAAGGCATCTGACGTGGGCTGGGGCATGAAGCCCTGCGCGGTTCCTGCTTCGACTTCGCTGACCTTGACCGGTCCATCGTAAAAACCGATGTCGAGGAGTTGAGACGCCGGTTGATCCATTTTTGCGAGGCTCTGCGGCGTCCAGAGGGGGGTGGTGCCCAGGTCACAGACCGGTCCGCCTTCGGTGCCCCTGAAGGGATCAATCGTTTCTTTGCCCTTACGGACGGAGAGATGGACGTGCGGGAAGGCGGCATTGCCGGAGTATCCGACAAGACCGAGTTGATCGCCGCGTTCGACCTTTGTGCCTTTTTCAACGGCGATCGAGCCTTCGCGCAGATGGCAGTATTGAGTCTGCCAGCCGTCGTCGTGGGTGACCACAACACCGTTGCCGCATTCCTTGTTTTGAACCGCTGCCCGCTCCGCCTCGCTTTTGACCAGCCGGTCGGGTTCGCCGTCGCGAAAGCCTGTAACCTCACCCGGTGCCGAGGCGATGACGGGGACGCCGCGTTCCACATCAGCCAGGGTTTTGACTCTGAAATCCGTGCCTTTGTGACCGTCATAGGTCGCGCCGCTGCAGCGGTAATCCCGTGTTCCGGGGCCCGGTTCGAGATCGACGTACTGCTGGATAAAACAGTTTTCACCAAGTTTGCAGTAAATCGGCAGGGAGAGTTCCAAGGCACTGGCCGATGCCGCGCCGCCGATGACAACGGCCACCGCGGTAGCGGCTTTGACGGCAGCTGTTCTGAGTACTGTCCGGTGCAACTCGACCATAGAAGGCGTCTATCCACTATCAGCTTAAATTGAGTGTTGTGCAGAGTAACCCTAGATGGTTGCGCACGCTATCCTTGTCTAGCTTTCCGCGTCCCATTCCGCCACGACAGCAGGATCACTTTCCCGTGCGGTATATTCGTCGCGGAGGCTCGCGACCTCGCTGCTGCCGGAGAGTTGCCGTAGCGCCCAGACCGCCATGGCGCGGACGAGGGGCGACGTGTCGTTCAAGAGCCCTTTGACGACGTCCAGATGGCTCTTCGCCGCACCGCTGTTGCCGATCGCGATCAGGACGTTGCGCACGAAGCGGTCCCGGCCGATGCGTTTGACCGGCGAACCGGAAAAGACCTGCCGGAAGGAGGTGTCGTCCAGCAGTGCCAGGTCGCGCAGACGCGGCGCGGTCAGTTCGGCGCGCGGCAGAAAAGCCTCCTCGCCGGTGGCTTCGGCGAACTTGTTCCAGGGACAGACCGCCAGACAGTCGTCGCAGCCGTAGATCCGGTTGCCCATGGGCTTGCGGAACTCCCGCGCGATGTGTCCTTTGTGCTCGATGGTGAGGTAGGAGATGCAGCGCCGCGCATCGATCCGGTAAGGGGCCGGAAAGGCATCGGTCGGGCAGGCGTCCAGGCAACGGCGGCAGGAGCCGCAGTGATCGGTCTCGGCCTGATCCGGTGCCAGATCCAGGGTGGTGAAGACTTCGCCCAGAAAGAACCAGGAACCGGCCTCTCGGGATACCAGGTTGGTATGCTTGCCCTGCCAGCCGACGCCGGCACGCGCGGCCAGGGGCTTTTCCATCACCGGCGCGGTATCGACGAAGACCTTCACTCCGGCGTCGTACTCCTGATGCAGCCAGCGGGCGATGGCCTTGACCCGCTTTTTCAGGATGTCGTGGTAGTCCTTGTTGCGCGCGTAGACCGAGACGTTGCCACGCTCCTTGTGTGTAAGCAGTTCGAGCGGATCCTGCGAGGGACCGTAATTCAGGGCGACGACGATCACGGACTTGGCTTCGGGCCAGAGCACATTGGGGTCGGCGCGGCGGGCTTCGGTCTCCGCCATCCAGCCCATGTCGCCGTGATGGCCCTGATCCAGATAACCGCGCAGGTCTTCCTTGGCCTGAGAACCCAGGGCCGCCGGGGCGAAACCCACGACGTCGAAGCCGAGTGACAGCGCCTGGTCTCGGATTGCGGCTTTGGGATCAGGCGGCGGCATTTGGTCTGTTCTTGGTCCTGGTTAGAGCGGCGGCAGGTCGCCCGCGGCCTGTTGCCGGTGGAACTCGGCGACGAAGGCGTCCAGCACGCCCTTTTCGATGGCGTCGCGCAGGCCAGCCATCAGCTCCTGATAATAGTGCAGATTGTGGATCGTCAAAAGGATCGGGCCCAGCATCTCGTTGGCCTTGACCAGATGATTGACGTAGGCCCGGCTGTAGGAACTGCAGGTCTTGCAGCCGCAGTCCGGATCGATGGGCCGGGGGTCGGCCTGATGGCGGGCGTTGCGGATGTTGATGGGACCGCGCCGGGTAAAGCCCTGGCCGGTCCGGCCCGAGCGGGTGGGCAGCACGCAGTCGAACATATCTATGCCGCGCTGAACCGCGCCGACGATATCCGAGGGTTTGCCGACGCCCATGAGGTAGCGCGGACGCGCCTGGGTCAGATGCGGCATGGTGGCATCGAGAACCTCGAACATAACCTCCTGGCCTTCGCCGACCGCGAGACCGCCGACCGCGTAGCCGTCGAAACCGATTTCCTGAAGGGCTTCCGCGGATTCCTGACGAAGTTCCTGATAGACCGAGCCCTGCACGATGCCGAAGAGGCCGTAGCCCGGGCGTTTCACGAAGGCGTCCTTGCAGCGCTGGGCCCAGCGCATGGAGCGGCGCATGGAGTCGGCGGCCACCTCCGGCTCGGCGGGGTAGGGGGTGCATTCGTCCAGCACCATGGTGATGTTGGAATCCAACAGATGCTGGATCTCCATGGCGCGCTCGGGTGTCAGATTGTGACGGCTGCCGTCCAGGTGAGAACGAAAAGCGACACCCTCTTCGGTGATCTTACGCAACTCGGACAGCGACATGACCTGATAGCCGCCGGAATCGGTCAGGATCGGCTTGTTCCAGTTCATGAACTTATGGAGGCCGCCCAGTTCCGCGATCCGCTCGGCGGTCGGACGCAGCATCAGGTGATAGGTGTTGCCCAGCACGATTTCGGCGCCGGTGTCCGCCACGTTTTCCGGCAGCAGGCCTTTCACGGTCCCGGCGGTGCCCACGGTCATGAAGGCGGGCGTCTCGGCGGTACCGTGGGCCGTATGCAGGCGGCCGCGCCGGGCGGCGCCGTCGGTGGCGAGAACTTCGTATTGGAGGGCGTCTTGGGTCATAGCTGTCTAATTTGTTTCTTAGGTTGAGGACTCATATTTCTTGATGGTCTTGATCGTGTTTTGGCAGGCTTTAGGCAGGAGAGATCTCGAAAGCGGGCCTGAAGGCCCGGTGAGAGGGCTGGACGCCCCTAAAGCCTGCCAAAACACGACCCCACAGGGGCGACAAGATTATGAGTTCTGGACTACGTCGTGTCATCGGTCACGATGCTATAGCATCGCTCCACTCTTAACTCCTTGCCAGAAAACATAATTTTGTCGTCAAGACCGTCAAGAAATGTGAGTTCCCAACCTAACGATCGGCACGCTGCAGCAGGCTGCAGTCGCCATAGGAGTAAAAGCGGTAGCCCTCGGTCTTGGCATGTTCGTAGGCTTCCTGCATCCGCTCCAGCCCCGCGAAGGCGCTGACCAGCATGAAAAGAGTCGAGCGGGGCAGGTGGAAATTGGTCAGCAGCAGGTCGACGATTTTAAAGCGGTAGCCGGGGGTGATGAAGATATCCGTATCGCCGGCGTAGGGCTTTAGCGTACCGTCCTTGGCGGCGGCGCTTTCCAGCAGCCTGAGTGGCGTGGTGCCGACCGCGATCACCCGGCCCCCGGCGGCTTTGGCCGCATTGATGATCTCCGCCGTCTCGGGGGAGATGATACCGGTCTCGCTGTGCATCTTATGGTCCCGGGTGTCCTCGACCTTGACCGGCAGGAAGGTGCCCGCGCCCACATGGAGGGTCAGGGTGGTGCGCTTCAGGCCCCGCGCATCGATGGCGGCCAGCAGTTCCGGTGTATAGTGCAGGCTCGCCGTCGGAGCCGCCACGGCACCGTCACGGGCCGCGAAGATGGTCTGGTAGTCGGACTTGTCGTGGGCGTCGCCTGCCGCGTCGCGCTGAATATAGGGCGGCAGGGGCATGATGCCGTGACGGTTCAGGCGTTCCAGGAGTTCGGTTCCCTCCACATTGAACTTCAGGGTGACTTCGCCGGCTTCGCCTTTGGCCATGACTTCGGCGGAAAAATCCTCGGCGAAATCGACCCGCTCGCCAGGGCGCAGCTTCCGGGCCGGGCGGGCAAAGACCTTCCACTGTGCCGGGGCGCGCGCGTCCAGGTTCGCACTGTCTTGCGTCGCCTCGCCGCCGTCGCTCTTGTGCAGCGTCACCTCGATCTTCGCCATGCCGCGCCGCCCGGTCAGGCGCGCCGGGATCACCCGGGTGTCGTTAAAGACCAGAATGTCGCCCGGTTCCAGCAGGCCGGGCAGATCCATCATGACGTGATTGCTCAGGGTCTCGCCTACGCTCAGTAGCCGCGCGGCATGGCGCGGTGAAACCGGATGCTGCGCGATCAGCTTACGCGGAAGCTCGAAGTCGAAAAGGTCGGTTTTCATCTGTTAGGCCGGGTGTGGGTAAAGCCTTCGCCGAGGGCGGGGTTATCTAGCATCTCGGCGCGGGGAGGCAAAGAGAATGCGGGCAATTAGCCCAGATGGTCGCCGTGGCCCGTGACCCGCTACCGCGCGCCTTGTGAGTCGGCGGCCACCACGCTAAGGGATAGCAATCGAGGCCGCGCGCTTCTTCACTTGGGATATCAATTTATATGCTTATGGGGTTATGAGAGTAGGTTTTAGTATCTCAAGATAATATGCCGATGCCGGAAACTTCGGTCCGCTCCCGGCCTTTTTCCGGCGTCTGAACCGCCATTTCGGAGCAAGTTTTGTTTGTAGACTATGGGGGCTTGGAGTGCATATCCGACTTTGATGACACGATCTTATACTGCCAACGCCTGCTGGCGCGCGGGGTGAGCCTATGCGCGATATACTATCTCACTCAACGGTGCATCAAATGAATTGAACTATAACGTTTTGTGTTTGGTCAGTTTTTTAAAATGGCCAATGGCAAATAAGCGAGGGTTACCCCTTTGGAAGACGAATGTGCCAAGCGGATAAATGAAATTTGCGCGGTTGGTCGGACGTTCACAGTCGATGAAGCGGAGTCAACTGTGGAATTCATTTATGATTGCTGTCGAATTGACCTCCATGACAGATTTCACAACTTGTTCTTTTATGAGGTCAGTCCGCTTGTATCAATTGCGCGCTATGTCAGCGCAGACATTTCTGGTCTCGAGTTTACAGGAGAAAGGTCTCGATTCGATGGCTTGATTCGCTTTAATAACGAGAAAGAGTCTCAGAAAATCGAGTTAACTGCGGCGATCGACGGTCGCAACGACGCGCTTCAGATGGAGTTACTGGAAAGACAAGGCCACGCACCGGCTTTCAGAAAAATTCAGGCTACCGGGAACAAGCGTAATCGAGAATTTCCAGCTGAGGCGAATCAGTCAGTTGCTCGTCGCGCAATTGATTATGATCGATTTACGCTGCTCCCACTTCTTCAGTCCGCTCTTGAGAAGAAAATTCAGAAAGCACGAGCAAACCATGACTATTGTGATGCATGGCTGGGAATCGTTTTCGATGATTATTGCTGTCCAGACGTTGAAGCCAAACCAATGCGATTTGATCCACTTGGTAGGCACATATTGCGCAATGGGTCACGAGCCCATGCTCCATTTTCCCGTGTGTTCCTTGTCGGAGTAAGTAGAAAATATCTTTTTGATAGTAAAAGCCTTTTAGGTTGATGCTGCTAGTGTGTGACCGAGCCGGTCAAGAAAGGACGTAGGTAGTTAGTGGGCGCGATTACAAACCTCTTCCGCCCGACCCAGGGCTTTATGGACATTCCGAACCGCCTGGATCTGACCGGCGCAAAAGCCGCAATTCTTGGGCTGCCGTTCGATTGCGGCACTAATCAGGTCCGCATCGGCGCACGTCACGGCCCGACCGCGATCCGGCAGCAGTCGCTGGCCCTGGACCGGCGGCTGTTCGGCTTTTCAGAGCGGGATGCGGTTGCGGAACTCTGGCTGGTGGATTGCGGCGATGCGGTCGTGACGTCGGGCCGTGTCGAACCTTCTTTCACAACAATGGAGCTGGCGACCGCGCATATCCTGGCGGCCGGGGCGGTCCCGGTGACCTTCGGCGGGGACGGGGCGGTGACCCTGCCGCAGCTCAGAGCGATGAAAGCCCGCTACCCCGATCTCGCGGTCCTGCACTTCGATGCCCATACGGACGCTTATCCGATTGGTGCTGATCAGGTTGGCGAGGCACGGCACACCACGGCGACGACCTTTACTTGCGCGGCGGAGGAGGGGCTGATCGATCCGCGGGCGTCCTTTCATATCGGCTGCCGCGGACCGGTGTCGCAGAGCGGGCTGGCGGAGTTCTCAGCCGGGCTGGGTTACCGTATCGTCGACATGGAAGCTCTCGCCGCCGATGGGCGTGCGCGTATATCGGCCATCCGGGAAGAACTGGCGGGGCGGTCGGTCTACATCTGCTGGGACATGGATTTCTTCGATGCCTCATGCGCGCCCGGGGTTTGTGAGCCGACCTGGGGCGGACCCACGGCGTACGAGGGCCTTGCGCTCCTGCGCGCGCTTGCGGGTCTGAAGATCGTCGGCGTGGATATCAACACAGTCTGTCCGCCGCTCGATCCTGGCAATATGACCGCGCATCTTGCGGCCACAGTTGCACTTAACGCCCTACACATGATCGCGATTGCTCAAGAGAACTAGACTGCATTCCTCCAAATCCGACCAACGAGACAAATGACGTGGATAAGGAATTACTGAGCGATATTCGCTCCTGGCAAAGGAAGCTTCCTGAGATAACGGAGCTGGGCCAAGAAGAATCGCAACTGATAATCGACTATGTTGCGCAGAACTTCGTTTCTGACAGGAGGAAACTCTGGTGGTGGGATAGTCTGAGTATAAAGTCGAACACAATTGATTATGGTGACGGTGACGCATTAGAAATTTTAAAAAGTAATTTGGAACCGACCGATGTCGTCTATTTGATCGTTACGGACGATGAGCATGAGCCCTGGCCTGTATTCAAGGGGAGGCTGGAGCAGTTGCTAGTATTAGTTGGTGAGCAGAGGTACTTCGAATTTATTATAGTGGATAAGCGCAGAGGGTTCTGTGTCTTCGATACTCATCACAATACGCTGGTTTATGCAGGTGCGGACGCCGCAGCCTTCTTCGCGTCGTAACGCAGGCCGACGATGATCCGCCGCTCGGTGATGTCGCGCAGGAAGTGAAAGGGCTGGCGGGTCTGGCCGCCGAAGCCGGGGGCCTGCATCAAGAGGGCGTCGCCCGGTTTGGCCGGAACCTCGACGGGGTTCAGGCCCTCACGGTCGTCGCAGGTGAAGAAACGGCCCTGGCCGGCAAGGATGATCAGGACCACCACCTGCCGGAACTGCAGGAAGTCCCGATGGGGGGTGATGCCTGCGCTGCCCGGGGTGTAGCGCTGTACAGCGATATCGTTAAAGCGCAGCTCGTCCGTGAGGGGCGGTTCGGACATGGTGCGGGCAGCGGCCCGCAAGTGCTCACCCAGTTGCTTCGCCAGCTCCATAAATGCACTGCCGCTGTCGAAAGCCATACAGATCTCGAAATCCTGCTGAACCTCCCGGCCCGGAGCGCCCATGTAAGGCTTGGCGCGACGGTAGGTCAGTGCTTCCGCTGCCTCAAGCAGCGACCACCGCCCCGGCTCCGAAAGCAGCGGCATACCGAGTGCATCCTGTTGGCGCAGTTCCTCAAGGTAGGGCGCGATTTGGGCTGGGCTGGCGGCGAAGAGGTCGGGCATGGAAAGGTAGGGTTCTCGGATTGAGGCGGGCGCTTATCAAAGATCATTACAACAGCTATTCAAGCAAGGCAGATGTCAAAAATCGACACTTGCCGGTCGCAGTCCGGCAACTCATCTTACCTGCGCTTTCGCAGTGACCGTTTTGAGGATGTTATGGCGCGTTTCTGGATCTTTGCCGCTGGCCTGAATGCCTTCGTGGCGGTGGGCATGGGCGCTTTTGCCGCGCATGGGCTTGAGGGGCGCGTGAGCCCGGACGCGCTCGATTGGGTCCAAACCGGGTCGCGGTACGGCTTGGTGCATGCGGTTGCATTGCTGGCGGTCAGCCTTTTCGACATCTCTCGGCAAGAGGGGGCGGGATCTGGCCTGCGCTATCTGCCGCTGATCCAATCCGCTTTGCTCTTTGGCTGTGTCGTCTTCTCCGGAACCCTCTATATCATGGCCTTGACAGATCTGCGCTTTCTCGGTGCTGTGGTGCCGCTGGGCGGGGTGGCGTTCCTGTTGGCGTGGCTCGCGCTGATGCTTGCTGGCCTGCGCCAGGGGCGTTGACTCGCAAGTGGATCTTCTTGAATTTGGAGTTTGCTGAGAAATGAGTTCTGTTCAGCTCGATACCAAGGGACTGAAATGCCCGCTGCCGGTCCTGCGCGCCCGCAAGGCGATGAAACCCATGGCAGCCGGTGAGATTCTGGAGGTTGAGGCGACCGACCCGAGTTCGGTTCAGGACTTTAAAGCCTTTTGCGAAACGACCGGCGATGAACTGTTGGAGAGTAGCGAGGCGGACGGCGTCTACAGCTTTCGGATTCGCAAAACCGGTTAAGCCCGGAAATCCGCATGCGGCGGCTGGAAACCGGATTTTTCGAAAAGACGGTCGCGGCAGGCTTCCAGCTCCCGCTGCAATCCTTCAATCTCAATCCCGCAGAGCGCGCCGCCGCGTTTTCTGACCTCGCCCGCCACCACGACCGTATCGACAGAGCTTAATGAAGCTCCCAGCGTCGCAAAGCCGATGGGATCGTTTGTGGCCGTAAGAGCAGTCGGCCGCAGGAGTACGATGTCTGCCTGCTTACCCGGTGTGAGGCTTCCGGTTTTTCGTTCCAATCCCATCGAGGCCGCGCCGTCCAGGGTCGCGAAACGCAATACGTCATGGCTGTCGATGTTGGGCGTGCTTTGTTCCAGCGCCTGGAGTCGTCCGGCCTGGAACACGCTGGCCATCTGAGGAAAAAGGCTGGGCTCCGTCGAGGTCACCACGTCGACGCCGAGACCGGGCCGGACACCGGCGGCGAGCGCCCGGGTGGCCGCCGGATAGCCGAACTGCATCTGCAGTTCGATGGTCGGTGTGCAGACCAAGCGCCCGCCGCTGTCCGCGATCCGTTGGATACTCTCATCTGTGAGAGAATTACCATGCACATACTGCAGGTCCGGGCCCATCAGCTTCGCGTCGTGCATGCGTTCGATCGAGCGGTAGGGCAGCCCAAAGGCGCCGTTGCCTGCATGCATACTGATCAGAAGATTCAGGTCCCGCGCGACCGCGATATCGTGTCTGGTGACCTCAAGCGTCGACTGTTCCGGGCCGCGCGCCGCCATGGCCATGGTGACGAGGCTGTCGTCCGACGTCAGGAGATCGCGCCGCACCCGCCGGATGTCTTCGGGCACGGGCCGTTCGCTGTCCATCGACCAGGCGGGTTCCGTGTTGGGAAAGCCGTAGCCGAAGACGGCGCGGATGCCGCTGTCCCGTAAGCCCGCGATCGCGGCGTCCGCATGTTCGGGCGTGTGCAGGACGTGGCACCAGTCGAAGATCGTCGTGATCCCGGCGTCCAGGGCCTGGAGGGCACCGATCCGGTTGGCGATCCGCAGGTCGTCCGGTCTGTAGGCAGGAGCCAGTTTTCCCGGAACCTGAGCAAAGTAGCTGTTCAGATCCGCATCTGCGGCAGCCATGGTCAGGGGGCTTTGCCAGATATGGCGGTGGGCATCGACAAAGCCGGGCAGGGCGATCATGCCCGCGGCGTCGATGACTTCAACGCCCGCAAGATCGATATTCCGGTTCAAGTCCGGTGCAATCGCGGCGATGCACTTGCCCTCGACCAGCATCGAGCCCTGCCGCAGGTTGCCGACCTCGGCATCCATGGAGAGGATCGTCGCGTTGCGAATCAGCAGCCGCGTGGTTTTTGAATCAGTCACGGGAACCTGGGTTGAGGACTATTCGCCGGGCGCCATTGCCGCCTTGGGCAAACGGTTACGGCGCGCGCGTTCAATGGGACCGACCAGGATCGCAAGCATGGGCGGGATCAGCAGCAGGGTGAGAACCGCGGAGAGTGAGAGGCCGCCAACGACCACCGAACCCAGACCCCGATAAAGTTCCGAGCCGGCGCCGGGGAAGATCACCAGCGGAAGCATGCCGACGACACTGGTCAGGGTCGACATGAAGATCGGCCGAATCCGGTTGCGGGTTGCTTCGATAATGGCGTCGTGGGGCAGATAGTCCTCTTCCCGGATATGATAGAGGGTCTGATGCACCAATAGGATCGCGTTGTTGACCACGATCCCGATCAATATCACGAAGCCAAGCAGTGTGAGCATATCCAGGGACTGGTTGGCGCCGTAGAGGTTCAGGACCGCCAGACCGCCGACGCCGCCTGCCGCCGCGACCGGCACGGAGAGCAGGATAATGAGGGGGTAGAGGAAGCTCTCGAAGAGAACCGCCATCACCAGATAGACAATCGCCAGGGCCAGGGCGAGATCGAGGATCATCGCCTGCCAGGTTTCCGACAGCTTGTCCGCGGTGCCCGACATTCCCATGCGGATACCGGCTGGTACGCCTTCTTCCATGACCGCGTCGATCACTTCCGTCTGGATCAGATCAAGGGCAGTCTCGAGCGGGACATCCCTGGATGGCCGCAGTTCCAGCGTGACCGTACGGAAGTTCTCCCGGTGGCGGATCTCGGTCGGGCCGCTGGTCAGGATTACGTCCGCGAGAGAGGTGACGGGGATGATCTGCCCGCTGGACGTGACCACGGGCAGGTTTCCGATGCCCTGGGTTTCGGTGACGTTCTCCTCGGGGCCCTGCAGCATCATGTCGACGCGCTTGTTGCCGACGGTGATTTCAGCCACGCGGAGACCGTCGTTGAAGGTGTCGACGGCGTCACCCAGTTCACGCGCCGTTACGCCATTATCGGCCAGGCGCACACGATCCGGAATGACGCGCACCTCCGGCGCACCCAGCTCAAGACCTGGGTTTGGCCTGAACTGATTGTTTTCCGCAGGCGGCAGAACCGTCAGCATCTTGATGGTCGCGCGTTGGGCAACCGCGAGTATCTGCTCCAGGTCGGGCCCGCTGATGTCGAGCTCGATCTTGCGTCCGCCGCCGATTCCGCGTCCGAAGATCGAGGGCTGGTTGATGAAACCGAAGGTGCCCGGTTCTCGGAATACCGGCCCCTCCAAAAGCGGGATCAAGTCTTTGGCCCGTGATGGATCGACTGCGACCGCACCCAGGAAGGTACTGGCGCTGCGGGCGACGAAGAAGAAACGTTCCATCTTCGGAGGCTCATCCGGGCCCGACTCTTCGCCGGACTCAATGGCCCAATGCGGTCGGGTCGCGTCTTCGATGTTTTTGGCAATGCCGGTGGTCGTATCCAGGTTATAGCCCGGCGGGGGAATGATAATCCCGAACACCAGGTTCCGATTGCCTTCAGGCAGGTACTCCAGCTTGGGCAGGAATTTCCACGCGCCGAAGGAAGCGCCGGCGGTGACGGTCGCGACGACCAGGAAAGCAACGAAGGGGTTGCGCACAACGGTCCGGGTGAACCCGATAACGGCAGCCACAAAGCCAGCGGCGAAGTGATCGATACCCGGCAGAGGCACGCGCCGGACATCTGGCTCTTTTTGATGCTTTGGTCCGCCGAGCAATCGGTTCGCAAGCGCGGGCAGAACCGTAATCGATACAATCAGTGAAAGGAGGACCGAGACCGAGATGGCGACCGCGATATCCCGGAAAAGCTGCCCTACCTCGAGCTGCATCACCAGGATCGGAATAAAGACCATGACGGTGGTCAGGGCCGAGACCAGGATCGCGCCCCACACCTGCTGCGCGCCCTCGTAGGCGGCGACGGCCGTCGGTTTGCCGGATTCCCGGAGTCGGTAAATATTCTCCAGAACCACGATGGCGGCATCGACAACCATGCCGACAGCAAAAGCCAGGCCGGCTAGGGAGATCACGTTGATCGAGCGACCCAGGGCGGCCATGGCAACAAAAGAGCCGATTACCGAGACCGGAATGGCAACGGAGATCACCAGCGTGGCGCGGGGCGAACGAAGGAAAATCAGGAGAATCAGTGCAGCCAGTGCGCCGCCGACCCAAATGTTCTGCTGTACCAGTTCGATCGAGGAGTCGATGTAAACCGTCTCATCGTAGACCTGTCTCAGTTTGAGCCCCGATTCCGGGATTACCGAGCGCTGCAGTTCATCCACAGCGCCGCGCACGCCGCGCATGGTCTCGATGACGTTGGCGCCGGTTTCGCGGACGGCATTCAGTGCGACGGCCTGTTGCCCCAGCATCCGGATCGAAGCCGCGGGCTCCGAATACCCGAAACGAACCTCCGCAATGTCGCCGACAGTGACGCGGGCGAGGCGGCCGCTCTCCAGGGAGGTGTCAGAGCGGATCACGACGTCATTGATCTTGTCGACGGTGTCCAGTTCGCCCTCGGTGCGCACCACGTAGCGCCGTTTGCCTTCGTCCACGTCGCCGGCACTGACCGAGGCATTGGCACGGCGCAGGGCAGTCACCACTTCGCTGACCGTCATGCCGTAGCGGGCGAGCAACTCGGGCTCGACGACGACATCGATCTCCTGCGTGGCCTCGCCGAATATGTTGACCTGGCTGATACCGGGCACGCGTTCTATGCGTTCCTTGACGACGTCATCAAGGAAATCGCCATACTCGTGGATCGGCCGCTCGTTGCCTTCCTCGCGGGTGATGATGAACCAGGCGATGGGCGTATCTTCGCTGCCGGCCGTATCCAGGCTCGGCTCGTCGGCCTCATCGGGGTAACCGGTGACCTGATCCAGGCGGTTGGAGACGAGCAGCAGCGCCCGGTCCATATTGGTGCCGACTTTGAACTCCAGGGTGATCGAGCCGCTGCTCTGACGCGACCGGCTGGTAATGGTGTCGAGCCCTTCCAGGCCCTTCAGGACATCTTCCTGGCGGTTGATGATGTTTCGCTCGATCTCGGCTGGCGCGGCGCCCGGCCAGAAGGTGCGGACCGTAATCACCGGCCGATTGACGTCAGGCGCGAGCTGAATTGGGATTGACTGAAGGGCGACCAGACCGAACATCACCACCATCAGAACGGCGGAGATCACCGCGATCGGCCGTTCGATGGAGAGTTTGATCAGGTTCATCAGCTTTCCCCGTCGACGATAATCGACTGACCGGGCCGTAAACGTTCGTTACCGCGGACGACAACCTTCTGGCCTTCCTCCAGGCCGCTCTCGACCACCAGCCGGTTTCCGACCGCAAGCCCCAGTTCGACGGGCTGCAACTTGGCGGTATCGTCGTCTGCAACGTAGACGATCGCGCCGTTGGGACGTTTGATGATGGCGTCCTTGTGCACGGTCAGGACGTCGCGTTGCGCGCCGACCGGAACGTAGATCGTAACGCTCTGCTCGTCCGCCAGAGGGCTCTCGGAGTGATCGAAGCTGGCGGTGAAGCGCACGGCACGTGTGCGGGTCAGGGGGTTTTCGCTCGGGATGACCGCCCGGACCCGGGCTTCCTTGGTGGTCGAGGCGTCCAGAGCGACGCGAACCTTTGTGCCGATCTGCAGGCCGCCGATAAAGCGGAAGGGTACATCGGCTTCAATCTCGAGTGAGCGGTCGGCGACCATTTGAACCACCGCTTGACCGGTCTGGACGTAAGCGCCGGCCTCGGTCATCCGCCGTGTGACCACGCCGCCGTAGGGCGCGGTAATGGTTGCGTAACTCAGGTTGATATCGGCAGAGCGGGTGTCGGCGATCCTGCTCAGGATTGTTGCTTCAGCCTGCGTGACCTCCGCCTGAGCAATCACGACCTCCTGTTTCGCATCCTCGTAACGTGATTGGTTAAAGGCTGCGGACTTTTTCAGTCTCTCCAGCCGGGCCAGGGTTTGTTCCGCCAAGGTCACCCGGGCTTTCCGGGTTTTCAGGTCCGCCTGGGCCACAGCCAACTCGGCGGCAGCAAGATCGCGCTGCGCCAAGAGATAGTTGTTGGTAAGGGTGGCGAGAACCTGTCCAGCATCGACCCGGTCGCCCACTTCGACGTCGAAACGTTCGATCGGCCCGTTGATGCGGGCGGAGACCTCACCCGCCTGACGCGCAACCAGGCGGCCAATCACCGCGGCGGTCTGAGATAAAGGTTCCACACGCACAAGATCGACGCGCACCAGCGGGGCATCCTGGGCCACAGCCGGCACCAGCATGGTCATGATTGTACAAAAAGTCAGCAGTAAGCCGGTGAAAAACCGGGTTTTGCTGTTCAAACCCATTCCATAGGCGCGACGACTTAACAGGACATCCTCCACCCCGCAGAGCACGGTCCCTCCACCAGGGCCCGCGCCATGTTCTTAAAGCGCTTACACTATATAGTTTACTTAGGACATTTGGCCATTTGTTACCGGCTGTCAATGACACGGCCAGTTCAAATGTTAGTTTAAACACCTTCGCTAAAACCCCTCCTCACGGTTGATCCTGCCGGATGTGAACAGCCTGAAACTCCGGCCCAGCTTAGAGATCTGCGGCTTTTCCGCCCAGTGCGGCGGGTTCGGCTTGTGAAGAGGGTCACCGGATTGTTATGACCTTATGAGTGATTGCCCGGCTCCGCAAAGGGGCGCATTCTAGCCGCTCCGCGTAGGAGCGTATTCTAAGTGAGAAGAAACCGGGGCCTTTGGCGCCTGTGCTCGGCGAGAGCTGTCAGGCCAACGAGGCACCTGGACAGTGGTTTTTGGGAGGACCAGCCATGACGACCCTGCTTTACAGCCATGAAGCCTGCGTGCGGCATGATCCGGGCGAGATGCACCCGGAGTGCCCCGCCCGTATCGAGGCTGTCCTCACGGCGCTCGCAGCGCCGGAATTCGATGCGCTCGAACGCCGGGATGCCCCCCGCGCGTCGGTCGAACAGATCATTCGTGTGCATCCTCAACCCTATGTGGACCAGTTACTGGCGGCAGTGCCCGAGAGCGGACGGCGCGGCCTGGATGGCGATACGATCCTCTCACCGGGTTCCGGCGAAGCGGCCCTGCGGGCTGCGGGCGCTCTGTGCGCCGCCGTGGATGCGGTGATGGCGGGGGAGGCGGACAATGCCTTTTGCGCGATCCGACCGCCCGGACACCATGCCGAACCGGACCAGGCGATGGGCTTTTGTCTCTTCAATTCTGTCGCGGTCGGAGCTCTCCACGCGCGCGAGGTGCATCGTTGTCATCGGATCGCGGTGATTGATTTTGATGTGCATCACGGCAACGGCACTCAGGCGAGCTTTTGGAACGACCCGGATCTCTTTTATGCTTCGACTCATCAGTCGCCGCTCTATCCTGGAACCGGCGCGCCGCAAGAGCGCGGTGTTTCGACAAACATCTGTAATGCTGTGTTGCCGCCGAACGCGGGGTCCGAGGAGTTCCGCAATGCGCTGCGCGCGAGCGTTTTTCCGGCCCTGACACGTTTTGACCCAGATTTCATCCTGATTTCAGCCGGATTCGACGCTCACAAAGACGATCCCCTGGCGAACCTGCAGCTTGTGGAAGAGGATTATGTCTGGGCGACGAACGAGCTGATCGCGATCGCCCGCCATGCCTGCGGCGGCAAGATCGTCTCGACCCTGGAGGGCGGCTACGATCTCTCCGCGCTGGCCAGATCAAGTGCGGCGCACGTGCGCAGTTTAATGGCCGCTTGAAGCGGCGGGGCCCGATGGCGGCATAGCGCCGCCGTGCCGGGTTTTGTGCCAGGGCTGCAGGAGATCGATTTTGAGACTCTGCATTGCGTGTTACGCCGGCAGGGATTAGGACTACCAAAGGATCGCGATCGGAGCAGGGCTCCCGCGCGGTTGAGGTTTTGAGAAGGTAAACGAAGGACGAAACTATGGCGGAAAGCGCAACCCCGGCCATCCCGGCAGACGTAAAGAAGATGTCCTTTGAGGAGGCGCTGGAAGAACTGCGTCAGATCGTCGGCGCCCTTGAGCGCGGCGACGGTAAACTCGATGACGCCATCTCGTCCTATCAGCGGGGCGCCGAGCTTAAGGCCTACTGCGAGAGCAAACTGCGCGATGCCCAAGAGAAGGTTGAGAAAATCAGCCTGGGTCCGGACGGAGATATCAAGACTGAAGCCTTTGATGTCGGCTGAGTGAAGGTTGATTTTCGTGGGAAGCCCGACCCGATGACAATTCTTAAAGAGCGGCCTGGTCTCGACCATCGTCTGGGCGCCAGCGCGGAGCTTGTGACGCGCCGCCTCGATGACCTCCTGCCCCAGGCGGCGGGGCCGCGCGGACGCGTGATCGAAGCCATGCGCTATTCGGCGCTTAGCGGCGGCAAGCGTCTGCGGCCCTTCCTCGTCATCGAATCGGCGCGGCTCTTTGGTCTTTCAGAAGAGGTGGCGTTGAATACGGCGGCGGCGGTGGAGATGATCCACTGTTACAGCCTGATCCATGATGATCTGCCGGCCATGGATGACAGCGACCTGCGCCGGGGCCATCCGACAGTCCACGTCAAGTTCGACGACGCGACGGCGGTGCTGGCCGGCGACGGTTTGCTGACCGAGGCCTTCGCGGTTCTGGCGGACCCTGAAACCCATGCGGATGCCGCCGTGCGCTGCGAGCTGATCGCCGGTCTGGCCAAAGCGTCCGGCGCGGCAGGCATGGTCGGCGGCCAGATGATCGATCTCTCGCCCGAGCGGGATCGCCTGGACCTGGCCGGGATCACCAATCTGCAGGAGCTCAAGACCGGCGCGCTGATCGCCTTTTCCTGCCAGGCAGGCGCGATATTGGCACAGGCCGGGCAGGCGGAACGCCAAACCCTGCGCGACTACGCGGATAAGCTGGGTCTGGCTTTCCAGATCGTCGACGACCTATTGGACAGCGAGTCGACACCTGAAGCCCTCGGCAAGCCGACCGGACAGGACGTCGCGGCCGGTAAAGCTACCTTCGTCGGACAGCTTGGCGTTGCAGGCGCCCGGGATATGGCTTCCGGTCTGGTTGATCAGGCCCGCCGCTGCCTCGATATATTCGGCGATCGCGCTAGTATACTAACTCAGACGGCAACATTCGTACTGGAACGGACCAGGTAATCCTGCGAAATTACAGTTTATGTAAGCAAGTTACTACGGGCGCAGAACGTAAGCGCTTAACCACCTGGAGAAAAAGCACTTCCAGGTAAAGAGGTGAAGAGAGTGAGCCAGATCGGTCACAACAGACAGACCCCTTTGCTCGACAGAGTTTCGAGCCCGGAGGATCTGCGCAGGCTCGACGAAGATCAGCTGCGGCAACTTGCCGACGAGCTGCGAGTCGAGATGATCAACGCGGTCTCGGTTACCGGCGGGCATCTGGGGGCTGGACTGGGCGTGGTCGAGCTGACCGTCGCCGCGCACTACGTTTTCAATACGCCGGACGACAAGCTGATCTGGGATGTCGGGCATCAGTGTTACCCGCATAAGATTCTGACCGAACGGCGCGACAGTATCCGCAGCCTTCGGCAGCCGGGCGGGCTTTCCGGCTTTACCAGCCGAAAGGAGAGCGCGTACGATCCCTTCGGCGCTGCGCACAGCTCGACCTCGATTTCCGCCGGGCTGGGATTTGCCGTGGCCCGCGACCTGGCCGGGCGCTCGAATGATGTGATCGCCGTGATCGGCGATGGTTCCATGTCGGCGGGCATGGCTTATGAGGCCATGAACAACGCCGGCGCCATGAACAGCCGCCTGATCGTGATCCTGAACGACAACGATATGTCCATAGCGCCACCGGTCGGCGCCATGAGTGCTTATCTCTCCAAGCTGATTTCCTCGGGATCTTTCCATTCGGTCCGCAGCCTTGCCAAGGAAGTGGCCAAGAAATTTCCCAAGCCCCTGGAACAGGCGGCCCGGCGCGCCGAGGAGTATGCCCGCGGCATGCTGACCGGCGGGACCCTGTTCGAGGAAATGGGCTTCTTCTACATCGGTCCGATCGACGGGCATAACCTGGACCATCTGCTGCCTGTGCTGAAAAACGTGCGTGACAGCGACCACGACGGCCCGGTGCTCATCCACGCGGTCACGCAGAAGGGCAAGGGCTACGAGCCCGCCGAGAAGTCGGCGGACAAGTACCACGGGGTTGCGACCTTCGATGTGGTGACCGGCAAGCAGGCCAAGCCCACACCCAAGGCGCCTGCCTATCAGAACGTCTTCGCCAAGGCGCTGATTGCCGAAGCGAAAGAGGACGACAAAATCGTCGCGGTGACCGCCGCCATGCCGTCCGGAACCGGGCTTAATCTTTTTGGCGACGCCTTTCCGGAGCGGACCTTCGATGTCGGGATTGCCGAGCAGCATGCGGTGACCTTCTGCGCCGGTATGGCTTGCGAGGGCTTTAAGCCCTTCGCCGCGATCTATTCGACCTTCCTGCAGCGGGCCTACGATCAGGTGGTGCACGACGTTGCGATCCAAAAGCTGCCGGTGCGTTTTGCCATCGACCGCGCGGGCATGGTGGGCGCTGACGGCGTGACCCACCAGGGCAGCTACGACATCACCTATCTCGGCTGTATTCCGGGGATGGTGCTGATGGCGGCCGCCGATGAGGTCGAGCTGATGGATATGGTGGCAACGGCGGTCCAGATCGACGATGCGCCCTCCGCATTTCGTTTCCCACGTGGCGAAGCCACCGGCATCGAGATGCCGGAGAAAGGGACGCCGCTTACGATCGGCAAAGGCCGGGTGCTGCGGGAAGGCACTAAGGTGGCGGTTCTGTCCTACGGGACACGCCTGCAGGACGCTCTGAAGGCTGCTGACGACCTTGCGGCCTGGGGGCTCTCGACTACGGTCGCGGATGCCCGCTTCGCAAAGCCTTTGGACCAGGACCTGGTCTTGCGGCTCGCCCGTGAGCACGAAGTCCTGATCACGGTCGAGGAGGGCGCCATCGGCGGTTTCGCCACACAGGTGATGCATTGCATGATTTCAGCCGGCGTGTTCGATCAGGGGCTGAAGTTCCGTCCGCTCTATCTGCCTGACTTTTTCATCGACCACGACAAGCCTGCGGTACAGCAACAGGTCGGCGGTGTCGACGCCACTGCGATCGTGGCCGCGGCGCTGCACGCGCTGGGGCTGGAAGAGGATTCGGCAGCCGTCCAGCTTCAGACGAGGCGCTGACCCGCTATCGCTGCCTGGCCTTTTGACGAAGCAGGACTGCCCCCGCGTGCCTGGCGACATCTCTGCATAGCGGCCCTGCGTTAACTGCTCTTCCGCCGCTTCGGCGTTTCCGGCATAGTGCCACGCATGGGTGTAAATTCGGACCAATCTGACCGCACTGATCGGAGTGCCGGGGCCAAAAGCGGCGCTTCCGCCTGGTGGGAAGAGGTGCGGGCGACATTTGTGCTCGCCTGGCCGTTGGTGTTCACCCAGCTGGCAGTCATTGCCATTAATACGACCGACGTTCTGATGATGGGCTGGCTCGGGCCGCAAGAACTTGCGGCGGGCACTCTGGCCTATGCTTTCTACACACTCTTTTTCTTTTTCGGTCTCGGCCTTCTGACCGCTGTCGCGCCGATCTGTGCCCAGGCGCTGGGCGCCCGGCAATACCGCATTGTCCGCCGGACCGTCCGGCAGGGTTTCTGGGTTGCGATCTTGGTCGCTGTGCCGTTCAGCGCTGTGATTTATCACGCCCAGCCGGTTTTTCTTTTCTTCGGGCAGACGGAGATCAATTCGGAACTTGCCGAAGTCTACCTGCGCGCCGCGGTCTGGGGATTGCTGCCTGCGCTCTGGCTGATCGTCCTGCGCTGCTTCGTTTCAGCTCTGTCACGCCCACGCTCGATCCTGATCGTCACACTGCTCGGAGTCCTCGCGAACGCCTTTGGCAATTACGCCCTGATGTTCGGCAACTTCGGATTTCCGGCGCTTGGTTTGCTGGGGGCGGGGATCACCACCTCGATCGTGAATTTCGTGATGTTCGCGGTCATGCTGACCTTTGTCTCAACGGACCGCCGCATCCGCCGCTTTGCCATTGTCGTCCGCTTCTGGCGGCCTGACTGGAGTATCTTTGGCTCGATCCTGAAGGTGGGCTGGCCGATTGGTGTATCTGTCGTGTCGGAGACCGGCATGTTCGGTGTTGCCGCCTTCATGATGGGCCTGATCAGCACTGCCGCCGTTGCCGGGCACGCCGTTGCTTTGCAGTGTGCCGCTGTAGCGTTCATGGTGCCGCTGGGGGTATCCCACGCCGCGACGATCCGTGTCGGGATTGGCGCCGGGCGCAGAGACGCGGCGGCCGTGTGGCGGGCCGGTTGGAGCTCCTATGGTATTTCGACGGTTTTTTGCCTGGCTTCGGCACTGCTGTTCTGGTTGGTCCCTCTGACCCTGGTCAGCTTATTCCTCGATCCGGATCTGGCGGAAAATGCCGAGCCGATCGCACTGGCGGTTTCCTTCCTGGGGATCGCCGCCTTGTTCCAGATTGTCGACGGTCTGCAGATCGTCGGCGCCGGAGCTCTACGCGGACTGAAGGACACGACCAAGCCGATGATCATTGCCGCTGTCGGATACTGGGTGATCGGTTTTGGAAGCGGTTACTATCTGGGTTTCGTTCAGGGACTGGGCGGAATGGGAATCTGGATTGGCCTGGCCGTCGGACTGACGTTCGTCGCAGTCGCGCTGCTCTGGCGCTTTGCCGTCTTAGGCAGCGGCTTGAGTTACCCCGAAAAGCCTTTGCTGGTGGCAGCCTGATCGATCTGTCCGATCGTATTTGCAGAAGCGTCAGAGCGATGGCATAAAAACCCCGTCCAGCGCGCCGTCCTGATCGCCTTTCGACAGTTTGTCCCAGTTGGTGACCTTCTCCTTCCAATCGACAAAGCGGAAAGGTGCTCTGCCGCAGATAGCTTCGGCGACGGCTTTATCGAGTGTCCAGAAGCGTAGGGCCTCCGAGACGATAAATATCATTAAAATCAGATGCCTGCATTCTGACGGACCAAATGTGGAGTTTTTGGTAACTGCTGCAAGTTGTGCGACCGCGTTGTGAAAAGACCAGATGTCTCTGTAGGAGAAGCTGCTGTCCCAGGCGCCCAAGACCGTGTAGTTGGGGCTGAAGGGCAGGGTTCGGGTGAAGTCGACTCCGTCGATTAAGGGAGTGCTGTCGATGAATTTGATGCCTGTGTGCCCGTTTCGTAAACCAACGAGGTAGAGGTCGCTGCGCTTGACGAAGACTTCGATCCAGTCCTCTCGGGGTGTGTGAGGCAGCGCGCATTGCAGACGGATACAAACGTCCTGACCCTCGCGATTCAGGGCGAAATTCTTCCGGACTGCGGCGAGATCGCTGCGATAGGTTCCGCAGGCGATACGGATGACTTCATCCATCGAGAAGACCCCTAACGTTTCGAAGATATTTATATTTACACGAATGAAAAATAAAAGAAACCAGGCTCCGCACTCCAAGCTGTGTCTTTTCCATTGCCTGATGCGTGGGAAATAACCTACAGCCTCAGGCCATGAATAAAGTTCGCAAGCAACGGATTGATCAGCTGCTGGTGGAGCGGGGATTGGTGGAAAGCCGCAGCCGCGCCCAGTCGATGGTTATGGCTGGTCTGGTTTACAGCGATACCCGGCGCATCGACAAGCCGGGTCAGACGCTGCCAGAAGACGCGCCCCTTGAACTGAAGGGCCAGGATCATCCCTGGGTGAGCCGCGGCGGACTGAAGCTGATCAAAGGCCTGGAGAGCTTTGACATCGATCCGGCAGGCCTGACCGCGCTGGATGTCGGTGCCTCAACCGGCGGCTTCACGGACGTACTGTTGAGCAAGGGTGCGGCGAAGGTCTTTGCGGTGGATGTGGGCCATGGCCAGCTGGCCTGGAAACTGCGCCAGGATCCGCGCGTTGTGGTGTTGGAACGCTGCAACGCGCGCCATCTTACACCTGAGCAGATCACAGAAGCCGTGGATATGGTGGTGTGTGATGCCAGCTTCATCGGCCTGCGGACGGTGCTGCCTGCCGCACTCACCCTAACGGCGCCCGGTGCCACCCTGCTGGCACTGATCAAGCCGCAGTTCGAGGTGGGGAAGGCCCTGGTCGGCAAGGGCGGGGTGGTACGGGACCCCGAACTCCATGAAAAGGTCTGCGAGGAGATTCGGACCTGGGTAGCCTCTCAACCCGAATGGTCGGTGATTGGGCTGACCGAAAGTCCGATCAAGGGACCGGAAGGAAACGTCGAGTTTCTTATTGCCGCGCGCAGGGATCCCTCGGCATAAGGCACGGTCGTCCGAAAAGCTACGCCGTTTTGATTTCCCGTAAAAAAGTATCGACCTCGCCATGCAGTTTGTCGGACAAGCCGGTCAGGTGTGAAGCTGCGTCTTTCATGGACTCGGCCGATTGGCCCGTTTGATCTGCGGAGCTGCTGACATCGTCAATGCTTGTAGAGATCCGCTGCGTGCTGTCGGCGGCTTCCTGGATGCTCCTGGAGATTTCCTGAGTGGCGGCACCTTGCTGCTCGACCGCGGCGGAGATTGAAGACGCGATCTCGTCCACCTTGGCAATAGTGGAGCCGATGCTTCTGATGGCGTCGACCGCAGCTTCGGTTGCGGTTTGCATCGCACCGATTTGCTCGCCGATTTCTTCCGTCGCCTTTGCAGTCTGGGTCGCCAGATTTTTGACTTCCGAGGCGACCACAGCGAAGCCTTTGCCTGCGTCTCCGGCGCGGGCTGCCTCGATGGTGGCATTGAGGGCGAGGAGGTTGGTTTGTTCGGCGATGTCGGAGATCAGATCAATCACGTCGCCGATCTTCCTGGCGGCTTCCGAGAGTCCACCGACTTCCTCGTTCGTGGTTTCAACCTGCTGAACCGCTTCGGATGTAACGGTCGAGGAATCAACGACCTTTCGGCTGATTTCTTGAATGGAGCGGGAGAGTTCCTCGGAGGCCGAGGCGACTGTCTGCACATTCGCGGTGGTTTCAGCCGAAGCGGTGGCCACGTTGCCGCTGGTCTGGTTCGTGCGTCCGGCGGTCTCGGAAAGGCGCTGAGCACCGGAGGTCATGTCGCCGATCGCCAGAGAGACCTCATTGACGATACTCTTGACGCTTTCCTCGAAGCTGGCGGCGAGCCGGTTCATATCGGCGCGCTTATTTTCTTCGGCCTTACGCCGGGTCTCTTCCTGTTCGGCTTCGGCACGGCGGAGTTCCAGACTGTTGTGTTTGAAAACCTCGACAGCTTGGATCATGGAGCCGATCTCGTCCCTGCGCTCATTGCCTTCTATTGCGATGTCCAGATTTCCGCCCGCGATCTCACTCATGATGGTGGTTGTTTTCTGGATCGGCGCGGAGACGGAGCGCCGGATCAGGTAAGCCATGATGGCGATGACGAACAGCAAGACTGCCGCGGATATATAGATCAACGTGAGTTTGGTACTTGTGATCTTGTCGGCGACCTCTGTCGTGTCCCAGGCCGTGGCCAGGTATCCGATAGTCGTTCGTTTGTCGCCTTTCCCATACATGATGGGTTGAACGTAAATCTGATGGTTTCCAACGCGTGCTCCGTTCTCCAGGTCTCTGGAGAGTTCTTCCAGCACGGGCGTGGAGAGGTTTGGGGACGTTGATTCGAAGAGCACGTCCGTCTCACCTATCCACGCGCGCACGGCCATCAGGTTAGAGGTGTTGTAGTAGCCGTCGACGAGCTTTTCAAAGGATGCCTTTTGCCTGAACTTCACAGCACCCGAAGCCCGGTCGCTCATCGAGTTCGAGCCATCTTCGTTGGCCTTTGCAGCCGCCGCGTAGAGTTCGCGGTCGAGGTGGCCAACCGAGATGAACACCAGTGCAAAGATTCCGATAACTACCGGTATAACCGAGAGCATCGTGATCTTTTTACCGAGGGAAAGTGAAAATATCGAAGACATGAAATCATTCCTTGAAAAGGATCGTCCTGAGATCACCTTAGTGAGGCTACTCGATGAGCTCGGCACCCTCGAAGAGTTCCGGAGCAAGCTCCAGACCCAGGGAAGAGAGTGTGGTCATGTTGACCACCAGCGTCGGATCTTCATCGAAGCCGACCGGGATTTCCTGTACGGACATGCCACTGCCGGCGACTTCCATCAGCTTCGTGGCCAGCATGGCGCCCAGCTTATGATCGTCAGCCGAGAGTGCCGTGAGCGCACCCAGTTTGACGGCACCTGCCGCATAGGCGGCGACGGGAGCATCCCCGGCTGCCGCGTGGATGGCGTCCATGTTTTGGTCGTAGAGCGGTGCCTGATTGCCCAGCACGATCAGGGATACGCCGTTGTTTTTCTGGATATCAGCGACGATTGCATCGCGGCCTTTAACGGCACTGCTGGTGCAGGTCAGGTTTAATGTGGCACAGGCGGCCATCGTGCCTTCGGTATCGACAGGTCCGCTCGGATGGCCTTCCTCGACGATCAGATGAATACTCGTCAGGTCTGGGATCACAGCCTGGAAGGATTCAAGCCGGGTTTCGTAGTCGATGTAATAGGTCACGCCGGTAATGTTGCCCTCGGGTGCGGAGAGATCTGCGATCACGCCCAGCTGTCCCGGATGATTGGCACCGCCGATGAAAGCGGGGATCTTGGGTGAGCGCTTGCTGAGCGCTTTCGCACCATTGGACCGCAGGATCACCATGACTTTTTTGGAGGCTTCGAACTCCGTGATGGCGGCGTTGAGCTCGTCGGCACTGCCGAGTGCCGGACGAATGTCGAGATTGGCGTCGGGCGCGATCGCTTTGATCTGTTCTTCGAACCCTGCGAAAACGCGTTTCGCCATCCCCGACTTGCCTTGCCATGCAACGCCTATCTCCAGTGCGTGTGCGGCACTGGCCGTCGAGAGCATAAGCGATGTTGCAAATACACATTTCAAAAATTTACTAGGCATTTCACTCTTCTCACTTCTTAACCAGTTACAAAGGATTCAAATGAGCAGAGCAAAAACTAGAAGCGTTTGATTAATTATTGTTTAAGTTGAATTTTAACCATAATCATACGCATGCATACACATAAGATATTGATATTAAATGGATAAGAAACCCGCCATAGGTGTAAGAGGAGAAACGGGTAAGGCTGTTGCCTCTACTGAAGCGCGCCGAGACTGTCCCATTTCATACGTCGATAAATTGTAAAACCAAGGGTTTCTCCAAACGCTTTCGGTTGTGAAGACCGCTCCGAGCCCGTTTGGTCCGGCTTCACGCGGGTTTTACGTTCGAGAGCTGTCTTGAACAGATTTTTCGCCAAAAGATAGCAGTTCCTTCGAGACGGAGGGGTCCTGCTGCCTGATTTGATTAGCGGTGGACAAACGAGATAGGCGACCTGCAGCGAACCGCCTAAAGCGGTTCGCTGTAAAAGACAGATCCTATAAGCCGAGTTAGGAGATCAAGCCTTTCGGTGGCTCACTCAGGTGCGCGCAGCAGGGGGGCTTCAAGTGTACGGCTGCGCGGGTCGGCAGTTGCGCGCTCCATGGTTTCCATGAAGGGAGCGGCGACCTCGATCAAGCGTGCAAGGTCACGGATCATGCCGCCGATCCCCGGTCCGCTGAACTCACCGGACAGGAGTTTACGGATCATGTCCTCAAAAGACGGCGCCTCGGGCAGCACTCTCAGCTGGTGGGATTGCCCTTCCGTCAAGCCGGCTGCGCTGCGGGCAAGTTTCAATGCGGTTGCAAAGCCGCCCAACTCGTCGACCAGCCCCAGCTCTTTCGCATCGCGCCCGGTCCAGACCTGTCCCTTGGCCGAGGACAAGACGTCCGGTAGGGGGAGGCCACGTCCTTCGGCGACCTTTTGCGTAAAGTCTGTGTAAACCCGGTCGAGTGAGCTTTGCAGCATCTGCCACTGCTGCGGCGTGAAGTCGCGGTTCGCGCTCCAGATGCCGGCATTACGGCCCGCCTGGACGCCATCCCATCCGACGTCATACTCGCGCCAGAGATCGTCGAGAACGACCTTGCCGGTGACAACACCGATAGAGCCGGTGATGGTGGCCGGGTTGGCGACGATCCGTTCGGCGGCGGCCGAGACGAAGTATCCTCCAGAGGCCGCCAGTCCACCCATGCTGACGATGACCGGCTTCCCGGCTTCACGGGCCCGCACCACCTCGCGCCAAATCGTATCGGAGGCGACATAGGAGCCGCCGGGGCTATCCACACGGAATACGATGGCCGCGACGTCGGGATCGTCGACGGCGCGGCGCAGGGCCGCTGAGATCGTGTCAGATCCCATCACCGAGGAGCCGCCGAAGGAATCGTCATTCTCCGCCAGCGCGATCGCGCCTGCGCCCTGGACCAGGGCGATGACCGGGCCGTCCGAAAACTCCTCTTCAAGCCCCGCGTAGTAATCACGGATATCGACCGGACTTGAGTCCTCGTCAGGGAACGCGAATTCCAAAACGCCATCCCAGTAGCCCAGTTCGCTTACGAGACCCGCGTCTTTCGCTTCGGCAGCCGACAGAGGCGCCCGGTCGATCAGCTCCTTTGTGAGCTGGGGGCCAAGTCCGCGGCTCTCCGACACGCCCTCGACGATCTGCTCAAGCCAGGAATCCACGAGCTGTTGGAGGTTTTCCTTCACCGGTTGGGACATTTCCTCACCGGTCAAAAACTCTACCGCACCCTTGTACTCCTCGCGCTGACCGAAGCTCGGCTTCACGCCGTGTTTGTCGAGCAGACCGCGAATGTAGGGGCTTTCCAACTGGATGCCGGTAATGTCCAGGTCGCCGGAAGGCTGAAGCCAAAGCTCTTCAAAGGCGGAAGCGAGGTAGTAGTGCAGGGTGCCATCGCCGCCCTCGCCGAAGGACTCCGCGAATGCCAGAGAGAATTTTCCGGTTGCCCGGAAACCCGCGATCGCCTCGCGTAGTTCCTGGACCTGTGAAATGCCAAGCGGGCCACGACCGACACGTGCCACGACCCCGACCACGCGCGGATCGCTGCTGGCACGCGATAGGGCATCCACCGCGTCCCGAAGAACCAGTCCACCACCGTGCGAGGCGCGGCTGAAGGGCGACCGCGGGCTGGTCTCGCTGACACCTTCGGACAGATCGAGCTGAAGCACAACACGCTCGGGCAGTGGATCAGGCTCATAGTCGAAGCGGCTGATATTGTCCCGCAAAGTGGATATCGAAATGGCGATTGCCAGAACCATCAGGAAACCCAGGGTCGCGAAGAGACCCACGATGCACTTCAGGACAAAAAGAATGACTTTCATGATTTCAGATCGGTTCCTGTTTAACGGGCGAGCGGCGGCTGAAAGAGGCGAGCTATGCGTGTAGACATATTGGGTCGATAGAGGTTTCGCGGCAACGTAATTTTTTGCTTAAGTCAACGGGTTAAGTTGATTTTGGGGATTCCTGTCCGCTTGATCTGATCCCTCACTTCGCTCATTCTGCGCAGACGCATCTTGCAAACGGGAACCGACAGATCCGAGGCAACCCTATGAAGGTGGCTTTACGATTATGGCTTAAGGGAAATGGCGGAAAGGTCATGGCAGACGCGTGACGGCATCCCTTTGGCTCTTATTCGTCAGCGCCTTTACCTCGGCGACACTGCTTCCCGGCAGCTCCGAAGCCGTGTTGATGACATTGCTGACGGCGGATGGCGGTATTCTGGCACGTGAGGCTGTGTTTCCGCTGGTGGCTGTTGCGACGTTCGGGAATTCCCTTGGGTCCCTGGTCAATTGGATCCTTGGCCGCTTCTTTTCCCATTACCGGGACCGCAAGTGGTTTCCGGTGAACGAAGATGAGTTCGCCCGGGCGGAAGCCTGGTACGGCCGCTGGGGCGTATGGTCGCTTGCACTCTCCTGGATGCCTCTGATCGGCGACCCCATTACCTTGATCGCAGGCGTGATGCGCACGCCTTTCCTGCCGTTCATTCTGATTGTGGTTGTCGCGAAAGCGGCGCGCTATAGCTTCCTCGCGCTGGGTGTGGCCGCGGTTCTGGCTTAAAAACTAAAGGCGAAGGGCAATTTCGTTTTCGGAGCCGTCCGCGCAGGTTCTGCCGGTCTCCTTAAAACCATACTTCAGATAAAACTCCCGCGGACAGCCGGGGCCGGGGACGTAGCTCGCCAGCAGATCGGTCATGCCGGGACGGCTGCGGGCATGCTCGACGATGAGGTCGAGCGTTTTGCGGCCTAATCCGAGCCTTTGGAACGGTTCCGCGATCATGTAACGCCAGAGCCAGATGTCGCTGGCTTTGCCATCGTCCAATGGTTTTGCGCCGGGCAGGCTCGGATCGAACAGCATCACAAAACCCACCGGAGTGTCGCCGGCATGGATGGCCCGAAACCAGGCGCCCCTTTCGAAATAGGCTTCGGCGATCGAAGTTGCGTTGTCGGCGACAAATGACTCTTGCGACGGAGCGGTCTTCAGGGCTGTGATGTTTCGGACGGTTTGCCCGGTGATCTCGACCAGCGATACCGTGGCATCTTTGCCGATTCTCTGGCTATCCTGTGATGTCATTCCCTGGACTTTCGCGATATCCTTAACCTCGAGATCACAGATAGCCACCGGGCGCTGGGATTTACAATGTCGAAGTGTTTGAGCGGGTCTGAACGACGTTCCGAGTCTATACGAGCCTGCGTGATGTGAGACGAGGATGAACAGCATGTCGAAACAGCACGGTCATTGCCTTTGTGGTCAGGTAACCTTCGAATACGAGGGACCCGAAAACTGGCGCGGCCACTGTCATTGTAAGAGCTGCCGTCGCAACACCTCATCTGCTTTCACCAGCTTCTTGGGTGTGCCCCGCACGGCTGCCAGCTTCACCGGCCGGAAACCCTCGGTCTTTGCGTCCTCGCCCGGTGTCCGGCGGTCTTTCTGTGGAAACTGCGGAACGCCGATGGCCTACGAAACGGATCAGTACCCGGATGAGATCCATTTCTACGCGGCCAGTCTCGAAGACCCGGCGAATTTCAGACCGGACTTTCATGTCCACTATGCGGAGCATGTGAGCTGGGCGGATATCAATGACGGTCTTCCGCGTTATGACCACAGCGGGGACTCCGAATCATGAGCGATAAGCAGCAATCGCAAAAGGATCATGCCGGGGTTCGGGTGCCGCCGCCGATTATCTTTCTCCTGCCGCTGCTGGCGGGCCTGGCGTACGACTCCGCCTGGGCCCTGGGGACGCTGGCGGCCTTGGGTTGGATGCTGGCCGGCGGCCCGCTGGTGGCGGTCGGACTTGCGCTGCTGGTTGCCAGCGCGCCGCGTCATAAGAAAGCGGGAACGAATATCGAGCCCTGGAAGCCGACCACGGCGATTATCGATGACGGTATCTACGGCTATAGCCGGAACCCGATTTACCTGGGGATGGCGTTCGTCTGCGCGGGCATCGCCGTCGCGGCCGGAAGCTTTGCCGCCCTGGTCCTGCTGATACCCTGCCTTGTGGTTATCCGCTTTTATGTCATCGGACGGGAGGAGGCGTATCTCGAAGCAAAATTCGGTGACGAATACCGCGATTACATGTCCAGGGTCCGGCGCTGGATTTAAGTCAGGGCCCAGAGTTTGCGATGCAGGCGATTGCAGTCGCGCCGTCACATGGTAGATTATCCCCATGACATCTTTTCTTTCACGTCTTTTTGGCGGCCTGACCGGCAAAACACCCGAGGACAGCGGACCTCCCAAACGGGGCGAAGCCGTGGAGTATGAGGGTTACAAGATTTGTGCGGCCCCGGACAAAGCCGACAATCAGTGGCGGCTGGCCGGTGTGATCCTCAAGCCCGGCGATGATGGTGACCTGGAGCGGACTTTTATCCGTGCCGATCTCTTTACATCGCGCGAAGAAGCCGAGACCTACGCCATCCGGAAGGGCAAGCAGATCATCGACGAGCAGGGCGAGCGGCTCTTTGCCGACGGCGCCCCCAGCGGTCACGCGTAGAGCAGGGTGGTTGCGCCTGAATGCACTCTTGCGGATCATGAGAGCCTATTGACAGGCCATGCCTGCGCTCTGGGGCTGGCATCTTTGGGGAATTGAGGCGCAATGGCGGGCAAAGCGCAGAACGATCATCAGCCGGATACGCGAAAAAGAGATAAGCGCCGCCGGATCTTCCAGAGCCTTTGGGCGCAGATTGCGGTTGTTGCCCCGGCCCTGATCCTGGTGATCGCCGGTTTTGTTGTTGCTTATCAATTCGTCGGACCGCCGCCACCGGACAGGATCGTGATGGCGACCGGCTCCGAGAAAGGTGCCTACCACGCCTACGGCAAGCTCTACGCGGAACGCTTCCGGGAAGAGGGCATCGAGCTGGTGTTGCGCTCGACAGCGGGCTCCAGCGAGAATTTGGCGCTTTTGTCGGATCCGGACGCCGACGTGCCGGTCGCCTTTATGCAAAGCGGGATCGGAGAGCCGGCGGATTATACGGACCTGATGTCTCTGGGAAGCCTTTACTACGAACCGCTATGGGTTTTCGTCCGCAGCAACGGCAAACCCCGGCGTCTAACGGAGCTTGCGGGCCTGCGCATAGCCGTTGGAGCTGAAGGCAGCGGCACGCGGTCGGTGGCGCTGGCACTCTTGTCGGACAACGGGATTACGGATTCGACCGCTGAGCTGGCCGCGCTCGACGGCGCGGCTGCCGAGGCGGCGCTGCTGGCGGGCGATATTGACGCAGCCATCTTCGTGACCTCGGCGACCTCGCCCAGGATCAGGGTGCTTCTTGAGACACCCGGCATCGCCCTGATGAATTTCGAGCGCGCCGATGCTTACGTCCGGCGCAACGACTATCTCTCGAAGGTTCTGCTGCCTAAGGGCACTGTCGATCTTGCCAATAATCTGCCGGCGGAGGATACCGTTCTGCTGGCGCCGACAGCGACGGTGGTTTTCTCACCTGAGCTCCATCCCGCGCTCGCCGATCTGCTGCTCCTGACCATGCGCGACACCCACCGCGGCGGTGGCCTGCTGGAAAAACCGGGCTCCTTCCCCAGCGGCAACTTCGTGACCTATCCCCTGGCGCCGGTCGCGCAGCGTTTTTACGATGAAGGACCGCCGTTCCTGCAGCGCTATCTCTCCTTCTGGGCCGCGAACCTGATCGACCGCCTGAAGATTCTGCTGCTGCCGTTGCTCACGCTGCTTTATCCGCTCTTCAAGATCCTGCCGCCGACCTACAGCTGGCGCATGCGCTCCAAGGTGAACCGCTGGTACAGGGAGCTTCAGGCTCTGGATGACGAGCTGCGCGCCAATTCCATCTCCCGTGCAGACGCGACCGCCCGCCTTGATGAGATCGAAGCCTCGGTCGAGAAAGTCTCGGTCCCGGCGGGCTTCGCCGCCAGCGCCTACACCCTGCGCCTGCACATCGACTTCCTGCGCCGCAAGGTCGAGGAGGTGACGCGCAACCAGGACGATGCGGCGATGGTGGGTTAGGGGGCCTGTTTGGCCAACAGTTCTATCAGAACGTGGCGCAAAGCGGTCGCCCGGTGTTCTAACTTCTCAATGCTCAGCGCCGTTGAAACGGCTTCGCTGAAGCGTTCCTGCTTGCTTTGGTGTAAGGTGACAATCGAGGCGACAAAACCATATTGCTGGCCTCGATTTTCTTCTCTTCCATAGGTCAACGTTTTTGCCAGAATGCGCGCAGCACCCTCCCGATCACCATATTGATGCCGCAGGGTCGCAGTGTTGCTCCATCTGATGGCAACGGACGTGAAGATCGGTATGGGCCCGATCTCAACGGGAATCCTGTCGAAGTGCTCGCGGGCTTTATCGGGCTTTCCCGAATTCGCATAGTAGAGGGCTACGATCCGAGGCGCCTCAGCTTCGAGATTAATGGGCGTTCGCTTTTGACGTAGAAGCCAGGGCAACTTTTCGTACTTACCACTCGTCACATAATCGTAGGCGAGTTCGGCAATTGCTTCATCATGCCGTTCATCGTCTTTGATCTCTGACAGAACACTCATCGCTCTCTTCAGATCGCCACTTACCGCGACCGCCTGAGCTATGCCTGCGCGCGCGTTATCGCGTTCCCGGCGCAATCTGTCCTTGAGAAGCTCTTTGAACAGAGCGGCCTCTGTATTGTCACGGCGAATTTTCATTCCGGAGACTGTCCGGCGTGCGCCGCTAAGGTCGCCCGCCTCAGCCTGTGTCTCGGCGATCCTGGCCTTTGCAATTAAGATCTCATGCTGATTGTCTATTTTTGTCAGCGTTTTCAGGGCATCTTTCCCGCGACCCATCCTGACCTCGGCAACCGCTATCTCTGCTAAAATAGACCCCGGCCTGGGAACCTGATGTGGACGATCGTCCAAAGAGATAAGATCCTCCCTAACCCAGGAAACAGCTTTCTCGTAGGTGCGGAACGAACGCCAGGCATCCTCGACTTTTCCCGCTTTTGCCTGGGAGCTTGCTAGATTTCCCAAGCCAACGGCCAGAGTGCCGAAATCCATGCGGCGCAAGAGGACAGTCCTGGCCTGATCGAAGCGCTCTTCTAGGGCGAGGGCATCCGCCAGAGAAAGCAACGTGCTGTCTCTCTTCTCATTGTCGCTGATTTGTTCTGCTGCGGAGATAGCTGCAGTAATATCGTGCCGACGGGAGGACCACCCAACCTGAGTGCCAAGAGCAATGTCTCTTGCTTCTCCTTCCGGGGCTGACAGCGCCGCCGCGTGCGCCGAATCCCAATAGGGCGCGGCGTCGTCCGGACGGGCATTGCGTTCGTAGGCGTCCGCCAGTGCGGAAAAGGTGTGTGTTCGTTGTTGGGGCGTCTCTGCCACCCTCGCCGTTTTCTCCATCAACTCGCTAACGCAGTCTTCGCTGGGTTCCGCAATGCAGTTAGCCGCTGTGTTATCGATCTCGCTGCCAATTGCCGGATTGAACCAGAGGACCGCGAGTAATGGAATGAAACGTGAGAGTCCGTGCATGTGTAAATGCCTACCTGACAAGCGGTGGATGGTGTGATCATCCTAATATTGACGTGCTCGCGACCAAGCCGCGAGCCTTTTTGCAAAAGCGCTCTATTTCTCTCCCGCCCTCTTATGCAGCAGTGAAAGCCCCTTGGCGCTGCCATCCTGGAAGCCTTTCCAAGTGCCATGCGCACCCTTGGGATTGCCACCGTCTTTCACGGCTTTCGCGCCATTCTCGGCATTCTCCACCATATCGAGATAAGCGTCCATCGACGTATCGCCCTTGAGGTATTTGCCCAGGAAGGCAGTTGCGAAGTGCTGAGCGATGTTGTTCATGCGCAGGGTGTCCCAGACCGGATCGGCATAGTGCTCGAAGGGCACGAATTCCAGATGCGGGCTGGGCTGCCAGGCCTCGGCGGGGGCGGGGATCGGGGCGGCGGCGTTGTGTCCGGCGTTCTCGAAGGTCAGCAGGTAACGCTCGGCATTCACGCTTTGCTCGAAGATCGCGCGCACACCCTCTTCGTAGCCTGAGACGCTGTCCTGGCTGCCGGCCATAAAAAACGCCGGAATGCGCACGCCGGCCAGGCCTTCCGCGTCCCAGAAGTCCCGGGTCATGCCCCAGGGGGCAATGGGAATGACAGCCTTGATGCGCGGGTCTATCTGGGCTTCGTGGCGCTCGCTGCCGGCCTGATGTACGGCGAGTGTGCGTGCCGGTGCGCCCCAATCGTAGCCGACCGACGTCTCGGTCACACCACCTCCGGCCGCGATCACTGCGCCATAGCCGCCCATGGAGTAGCCGATCACGCCGGTGTTGGAGCTGTCGACGATGCCGGCAAGAAATTGGCCTTCTTCGATGGCAAAACGGCTCATCTCGCTGAGCACAAAAGCCACGTCGAGGCGGCGATTGACGAGTGTGCTGCCGAAGGCGGCTTTGTCGCTGTAGGTACTGTCTGTGTGATCAATGGAAACCGTCACGTAGCCCTTGGTGGCCAGGTTCTCACCCAGGTGGCTCATCAGGAAGCGGTTGCCCGGATAGCCGTGGGAGATCAGGACCAGCGGGAAGGAGCCGGCGGTCGTCAGGGGCTCGGCGTCTCGGACCGCCTTGCCATGGAGTGTGACCTCGGTCTTGCCATCGCGCAGGAAGACGTCGTAGCTGCCCTGCTGTGGCACGTCTTCTGCCAGGGCCGCCGGGTACCAGACTTCGAGAGTGAGGGGCCGGTCGTAGCGCGGTAGAGGCTGGCCTTTCCGGACCCGCAGGATATCGATCTGATTGGGATTGCTGACCTCAAGCGTGCGCACGCCGATGGCATGAGGCCCGTGCGCTGCCAATGCCGGTGCATCTGGACGCAGCTGATCGATCCGATTTACCGCTGTCATCTCTGAGTTTGCCATTGCTGGGATAACTGTGCCCGAAAGTGAGCACACTATGCCCGTGAGAAGAGTGCAAAGAAACCTTGTCACGCTCTGTTGCTTCCTTTTTTCAATGAAAGTGTCTGCCCAAAATCGATCCGCCGAATCTGATCCTTTTGCGATGGACACAAGACACCTCCGCAGTGGTCTTTCCATGACCAAATGCCTCGCGATTCTCGCGTAAGTTACGCTACCACGGGTATATGGTTCGAGGGGATGGACTAAGTTGTGTCTTTGCTTCGCTTGCGTCCCCGGCCGGAATGGCTAATCTGCGCCAACTTTGCAGGTATGGCCGGATGTACGGCAACACCTGAGATACAAGGAATTGAGAGCGATGCGGCGGAAAACGCGACGCGGCGGCGGACGGCAGGTCGAGCTGACGGTCGAGTCCCTGGGGGCACGCGGCGACGGCGTGACCCAGCTCGACGGCAAGCCGGTGTTCCTGCCTATGACCCTGCCGGGAGACCGCGTGATTGCCCGGATTCAGGGCGAGCGGGGCGGCGGGCTGAGAGCCGAGGTGGTGGAACTGCTGGAGACTGGCCCCAATAGAGTCGACCCGCCTTGTCCGCACTTCGGACCCTGCGGTGGCTGCACGGTCCAGCATCTGGATCCGGCGCCCTACGGCGACTGGAAGCGGGACCTTGTGGTTCAGGCACTTGAACGCCGGGGATTTTCCGGCGATCTGGTAAGGCCGTTGCGACGGATTGAGCCTGGCACCCGCCGCAGGATGTCCCTGCGCGCAGTCAAGCAGGGTAAGAAGGTACGGCTCGGCTTTAATGGCAGGGAAAGCCATCTCATTGTCGATCTGGAGACCTGCCTGCTGGTGACGCCGGGACTGCGGACGCTGATCGCACCGCTGCGAACTGCCCTGGCGATGATCCTGGCGGACCGGGATCAGGCCGATATTGTCGCCACCGAGACCCAGAGCGGCCTCGACCTTCTGATCGTTTCGGCGGCAAAGCTGGATCTCCAGGCACGCGAGCACTGGGCCGCCTTTGCCGAAGCCGAGGATCTGGCACGCCTTTCCTGGCAGCATCCGGACGAGGAGAGCGAGCCGCTGACCGTCCGCCGGAATCCGAAGCTTTCGTTTGGCGGCATTGCCGTCGAGCCGGTACCCGGCGGATTTCTGCAGCCGAGTATCGAAGGCGAGGAGATCTTGACCGAGCTGGTCATGGGTTTGGTGCCGGAGACGGCGGAGACTATCGCCGATCTCTTCTCGGGGGCCGGAACCTTCACCTTCCCGCTGGCGCAGCGGGGCCGGGTGCATGCGGTCGAGGGCGACGAGCGGTCACTGGAGGCGCTCTGGTCGGCGGCACGCCGGGCGGACCTGGCCAACCGCATCACAGTCGAGCAGCGCGACCTGATGCGTCAGCCGGTCAGTGCCGATGAGCTGGAAGGCGGCGATTGCGTCGTCTTCGATCCGCCAAGGGCCGGGGCAAAGGATCAGGCCTTCGAGCTGTCAGATTCAAGCATCCCGACTATCGTTGCCGTTTCCTGTAATCCCAATACCTTTGCGCGGGATGCTCGGACTTTGGTTGAGGGTGGATACGAGCTCACCGAAGTCACGCCGGTGGACCAGTTCCCCTGGTCCGGGCACGTCGAACTGGTCGCTGGTTTCAAACGAAACTAGTTTTATTTGAGAGCCGGCTGAGCCTTCAACCGCCTGCGTTCACCCATCCAAGGTCAGCCACACTGCGCGCGGTTGCGCAGCAGGTGATCGGCCAGAACCACGGCCATCATAGCCTCGCCGACCGGCACCGCCCGGATACCCACACAGGGGTCGTGGCGGCCCTTGGTGAAGATCTCGGTATCCTTGCCGAAGATGTCGACTGTTTTGCGCGGGCTGAGGATCGAACTGGTCGGCTTGACGGCGAAGCGCACCACAACATCCTGACCGCTGCTGATGCCTCCCAGCACGCCGCCCGCCTGGTTGGAGGAGAAGGCGATCCTGTTGCCGTCCATGCGCATCTCGTCGGCGTTTTCCTCGCCGGAGAAAGCGGCGCTGGCGAAGCCCGCGCCGATTTCCACGCCCTTGACCGCATTGATGCTCATCATGGCCTTGGCCAGATCCGCATCCAGCTTGTCGTAAACCGGTTCGCCCAATCCGGCGGGCACGCCGCTGGCGACCACCTCGACCACGGCGCCCAAAGAGGATCCGCTTTTGCGGGAGGCATCCAGGACGTCAGCCCAATGGGCGGCGGCCTTTGCGTCCGGGCACCAGAAGGGGTTGTTGCCGGTTTCGGCCCAGTCCCACTTCTCCCGGTCGATATGGTGCGGGCCCATCTGCACGAGCGCGCCGCGAATGCGCACGCCGTCTTGTAGGATGTGATCCAGGACCTTACGGGCGACACCGCCGGCAGCGACGCGCATGGCGGTCTCCCGGGCAGAGGAGCGTCCGCCGCCGCGGTAATCGCGGACGCCGTACTTGGTCCAGTAGGTATAGTCCGCGTGGCCGGGCCGGAACTTGTCCTTGATGTCGCTGTAGTCCTTGGACCGCTGGTCGGTGTTCTCGATCACCAGGGAAACCGGCGTTCCGGTGGTCACGCCTTCAAAAACGCCCGAGAGGATCTTGACCTCGTCAGCTTCCTGGCGCTGGGTGGTGAAGCGCGACTGTCCGGGCTTACGGGCGTTCAGCCAACCCTGCAGATCGGATTCCTGAAGCGGCACGCACGGCGGTACGCCGTCGATCACGCAGCCAATGGCGGGACCGTGGCTTTCACCCCAGGTGGTGAAGCGGAAGCTTTCGCCGAAGGCGTTACCGGGCATAGGAGCAGATCAGGATTGCGGGTTGAAGTTGGAGAGCAGTTCTGCGAGTTGCGGGGCGGCGTCGACGGCCATCATGCCGACGACATGGTAGCCGGAGTCCACATGGTGGATTTCGCCCGTTACACCGCTGGAGAGGTCCGAAAGCAGGTAGAGACCCGCACCGCCGACCTGTTCGATGGAGACGTTCTGGCGCAGGGGCGAGTTGTACTCGTTCCACTTCAGGATATGGCGGAAATCGCCGATGCCCGATGCCGCCAGGGTCTTGATCGGCCCGGCCGAGATGGCATTGACACGGATACCCTGGGAGCCCAGGTCGGCCGCAAGATAGCGCACGCTCGATTCGAGGGCGGCCTTGGCCACGCCCATGACGTTGTAGTGAGGCATGACCTGCTCGGCACCGTAATAGGTCAGGGTCAGAAGGCTGCCGCCCTCGTTCATGAGCGGCACCGCCCGCTGGGCGATGGCCGTGAAGGAGTAGCAGGAGATGTCCAGGCTGCGCAGGAAGCCCTCGCGGCTGGTATCCACGTAGCGGCCTTTCAGTTCTTCCTTGTCCGCATAGGCAATCGCGTGGATCACGAAGTCGATTTTGCCCCACTTCTCTTCGAGCGCCGAGAAGACGGCATCGACGCTGGCGTCATCCGTGACGTCGCACTGTAAAACGATGTCGGAACCAACCGATTCGGCGAGTGGCTTCACCCGTTTGGCCAGGGCCTCGCCCTGATAGGTAAAGGCCAATTCCGCGCCGTGCGCATGTGCCTGCGCCGCGATACCCCAGGCGATCGATCGATCGTTCGCCACGCCCATGACGAGCCCGCGCTTGCCGGCCATGATCGGTTGCGAATCAGACATCCATTTCCTCACTCTAACACTACTCTTAAGAGAAGCCGCATCCTACACCAATGCCCCGGTGGGTCAAAGGTGCCGCACAGCCGCTTTCCGGCGGCCTTTGTAGGCTTTGCGGGGGCCTAAGGTCAATTGATTGCACGGAAATCCGCTTTTATCGTGTTATCGTGAAACAGTCATACACAAATTGTGAATTGGATGAGCCATGTCGGCCCGATTCGAATTGAGCACGACCCTGCATTCGGTCAAGAATCTTCGGCCGGTCAAAACGCTGCGCGATCTGCCTAGTGTGACGCTTTACGCCGGGAAGCGTTTCCTCAAGGACGGCTGTCCGCGCTCGGCTGCGGCTCTGAGCTACTCCTCGCTTCTGGCCATGGTTCCGTTGTTGGCGATTGCGCTGACCGTGCTCTCGGCCTTTCCGGCCTTTACAGAGATCCGCATTGAGCTGCAGAGCCTGGTTTTCGAGAATTTCCTGCCCGATACAGGCGTTGAGATCAGTGATCAATTGGCCTCCTTCATCGACAACGCGACCAAAACGACCGGAATCGGGGTGATTGCCCTGGCTGTGACGGCGCTGGTCCTGCTCTCGACGATTACCGGTGCATTCAACGCGATTTGGCGGGTCGCGGACCAACGCTCTCTATTCCTTCAGTTCCTGGTCTATTGGGCTCTATTGACCCTTGGGCCTTTGCTGATCGGAGCTTCTTTGTCCTTGTCCGGCTATGGATATGCCATGGTCGAATGGTCGGGGATCGAGGGCTACACCCGTTCGTTTTTCAATGTGACCCAGTTCCTGCCCGCGATCCTCTCCGCCGGTGCCTTCACCTTACTGTTCATCGTGGTGCCCAACCGGCCTGTGCGCTTCCGGCATGCCCTCATGGGCGCCGTCGTGGCCGCGTTTCTGTTTGAAGTGCTGAAGAAAGGCTTTGCCCTCTATCTGACTCATTTCCCATCCTACCAGGCGCTTTACGGCGCGCTTGCGGCCGTTCCGATCTTTCTGGTCTGGATGTACCTCTCCTGGGCCGTGATCCTCTTTGGCGCAGAGATCGCCGCGTCCCTGCCGGAATGGCGGGCGAATCTGAAGCGGGGTGAAGAATCCGGCGCGCCCGGCGCAAGACTGGCTCTCGCGCTCGCGATTCTTTCCAGGCTTCATCTGGCGGCTCAGGATGGACGCAAGGTCCGCGAACTCAGCCTGGTCTCCGGGTTTCCGGCGAGCTTTGACGAACTGGGGGACGTCCTTTACGGCCTGCGCCGCGACCGCTTTGTCGCGCGGACTTCGGGGGCGCACTGGGTGCTGTCGCGCGATTTGAACTGCGCAAAGCTCAAGGACCTGATGGTGTCTCTGGATTTGACGCTGGAGCCGGGGCAGGGGTGGCCCGAAAATGTTGACGAGATTATCGGCAAGCTCAACAGCAGCGGCCAACAAATCACGGAAATGAGCCTCGGTGACCTGCTTGCGACGAAACCTGTGGTGGAGGCTCTAACTCTCGGACGATCCGCGTAGGTTTTCCTCGAGCATGTCCCGGGCGTCTTCGGGGAGCTCCTGAATCGCGCTGTTGAGCTGCTCCAGGGCCCGGCGCAGGCCGTAAACCTGATCGAGCAGGCGCAGAACCACCGGCATGGCCTCCTCGTTGACCCCGATATCGCGCCGCAGCTCGGCGATCAGCTTGACACGGGCGAAGTCGTCCTCGTCAAAGTGATATTCGCCGTCCTGTTCACTCGGCAGGACCCAGTTCTGTTCAATCCAGATGGTGATTTCCGACGCGGTGACGTCGAACTCTGTGACCAGATCATCTACGCTTCTGAGCATCTGTGGTCCCGTACTTTCTTTGCTTCCGCTCTGTTGTCTCTAACCGCCATCTTGAAACGGCCGACGTCTTTTTAGCCCGGATCAGCCTTGTCAGCCCAGATCGGTCTTGGCGCGCGGATTGTATTTGTTCTTTTCCGACCAGGTTTTGACGAAGTTCTTGAACTCATCGTTCGGAGCTTCCGGCAGCACGACTCTCAGCTTTACCAGTTGATCGCCCGCCGGTTTGTCGCCCTTTCCGGGGATGCCTTTGCCCTTCAGGCGCAGGGTCGTGCCGGAGTTCGAGCCAGGCGGGATTTTCATCGAAACCTTACCGGCCATCGTCGGCACGGTGATGGCGGCTCCAAGCACCGCTTCGGGCAGGGAGACCGGCAGGTCCAAAGTGATGTTCGTGCCGTCGCGGGAGAAGTGCGGATGACTGCGCACGGTGACTTCGATGAGGGCGTCGCCACTGGGCGCGCCGCCGACACCGGCCATACCCTGACCTTTAAGACGCAGGCTTTGACCGTCCTCGGTCCCAGGTGGGATGCGGATGTCGAGGGTTTTGCCTTCACCCAACCGGATGCGTTTGGTGGCGCCCGCCGCCGCTTCCATGAAGTCGACGTCTACCGCATAGGACACATCCGCGCCCTTGCGCCGCACAGAGTGGGTCCGTCTCTGCGAGCGGCCACCGCCAAAAAGGTCGGAAAAAATATCGCCGACGCCCACGTCTTCGCCGAAGTCGTAGCGGCTGTATTTTTGGCTGTCGCCGGCCCGTTGGCGGTAGAATCCGCCCTGCCAGCCTGTGTCCTGTCCGGAGCTGTCGATCTGGCCCGCGTCGAACTTCTTTCGCTTTTCGGCGTCGCCCAAAATACCATAGGCCTGTGAGACCTCTTTGAACTCTTGTTCGATGGCTTCGTTGCCCGGGTTGAGGTCAGGGTGCAGTTTTTTGGCCAGCTTTCTGTAAGCCGACTTGATCTCTTCGGCGCTCGCCGTTTTAGAGACATTCAGGGTCTTATAAGGGTCTTTCATTCCGTATTCTATCGCCGTTGTCGCTTGTTGCGTGGCTGTGTTCCCCGCAAGACAGTTCCCTTACTGCGCGATTGGTTCTGCCTCGAGCGCTCAAATTCGGGTGCTGGCCTATGCCCTAACGCTTAAGACTGGATTTGCCAAGAGCCATCGGGCTGCCTGCAGGCCACGCCGTAGGCCGTTTCGGCTTCTCCTCCGATGGTTACTTCCTGCTGGAATTCGCGGCAGTAGTTGCCATTTTCCGCCGTTCCCTCGCGGGTGGGCGTGACGGTTCCCGAGTTTCCGCTATCCGGATTGTCCCATTTGATCTGCTGACCGATCGGCGCGGTCGTTGCCTGGGTGTAGGCTCTTTCGGCTTTTTCCTTGTCCGCATCGTCCAAGGACCGGCCGAGTTCGCTGCCGACCAACGCGCCGAGTAAAGCGCCGGCGGCGGTTGCGACCAATTGACCAGAGCCACTGCCCACCTGGGAACCGATAACGGCTCCGCCGACGCCGCCGATGACGCCGCCGATGGTCTGCTTGGTGCCTGGCCCGTCTCCATCATTGGAGCAGGCGGCGGTCATTAGAGCGAGCACGGCGACGGCCGCTAAGGATTTAATCTTCATCTCAGTCATCTTTCAATCTGCGCCATGCGGCACTTCAGCTTTTCGTTCCGCAACATGCGATGGCGATCCGAAGCCTTTGTTATTCCGGGCCGGAAGCGACCGCTCTCCTAAGTTGGTGCTTACGAAGAGTCTATCGCCTCTTTGCCGGAAAATCATCCTTTTGCGGGAAATACCAGCAGGGGCGGCAGACTCGTCGCGATCAAGCGTCTGGAATAAGATCCTTTGGAGCGGTGGCGGGATGCCCCGCTTTCGAAGCTGTATTCAAGGCGTGCGACGCTTTAAGCTTTGTCGCGCATATGGCAATGCAGGACTGTTGCGTCAATCCAATTATAACTGCTGTAATCCGGCCCAGGGCGATTGCTGCAGCCGGATGGTGTCGGCATTCCAAGCGGAGAAAGCCGTTTTTTGTAGGTTGAAGCTGGTAGAAGAGAAAGCGAAACATGATCCGAGACACGACGCCTGGAGACCCTTTAAAGCTGTTCGACACCTGGCTTGAAGAGGCAGGAGAGAGCGAAATCAACGACCCAACCGCCATGAGCCTGGCGACGGTGGGGCCCGACGGCATGCCCAGTTCGCGCATGGTGTTGCTGAAGGGCGTCGATGCGCGCGGATTTGTTTTCTACACCAACTTCGAAAGCCGGAAGGGCGAGCAGCTGCAAGCGAACATGAAAGCTGCGTTATTGTTTCATTGGAAATCGTTACGGCGCTGTGTTCGTATTGAAGGTGAAGTCGAGATTGTGACCAGCGAGGAAGCGGACACCTACTTCGCGAGCCGTCCGCGCCAGAGTCAGATCGGCGCCTGGGCCAGTCAGCAATCGCGGCCGCTCGAGGGGCGGTTCGAGCTGGAGAAACGGGTTGCCATCTATGCGGCGAAACATGCCGTCGGCACTGTTCCAAGGCCCGACTACTGGTCGGGGTTCCGGGTTCTGCCCCAGCGAATCGAGTTCTGGCAGGACGGTGCCTTTCGCTTGCACGACCGGCTGGTCTACAACCGCAGTGGTGAGAGTTGGACGACGGAACGCCTCTATCCCTGACGAAGGAGGGCGTTGCATGACCACCTGATAGGTTTGAAGTGGGTTCAGACAGAATGGAAGATCGCCAGGCGCCTGGATCGCCAACCGCGGACTCGCAGCCTGAGTCTGCGAGCCGCCGCGCGGCCCGGCTCTTAAAACTTGCGACCTATGCCTCAGTTGCGACCGCCGTCAGTCTGGTCGCCATCAAGCTTGGCGCCTGGTGGGTCACACACTCGGTTAGCCTGCTGTCCACCCTTGTGGATTCGATGCTCGATGTTGCCGTCTCGGTCATCAATCTTTTCGCAATCAGGGCCGCCTTGATTCCCGCGGACTCAGATCACCGGTTCGGTCACGGAAAGGCGGAGCCGCTCGCGGCACTGGGGCAGTCCGCCTTTATCGGCGGATCGGCGGTTTTCTTGCTGCTTGAGGTCAGTCAGCGGTTTCTCGAACCGCGGGCCATCGAGGCCACCGGTATCGGTATTGCTGTGATGATTGTATCGATCATCGCGACCCTGATTTTGCTTCAATACCAAAAGTATGTGGTTCGGGAGACCGGGTCTCTGGTTATTGAAGCCAACGCCCTCAATTTCACGGTCGACATTTTGGTCAATGCCAGCGTCATTGCCGCACTGATTATGGTGTCTCAACTTGGTTGGCTCTTGGCCGATCCGGTTTTCGGCCTGGGAATTGGCGCTTACATCCTGTGGAGCGCCTGGAAGCTGATGCGCGCAGCACTGGATATGCTGATGGACCGGGAACTGGCAGACGAAGAGCGCGCGGAAATCAGCCGGATTATCCTGGATGATCCGGACGTTCTCGGGATCCATGATCTGCGCACACGCTCGTCGGGCCGCCAGATTTTCGTGCAATGCCATGTCGAACTGGATGCTCAGATGTCGTTGGCTACGGCGCACGCGGTGACCGATCGTATTGAAGTCCGTTTGTCGGAGAGCTTTCCCAATGCGGAGATCTTTTTTCACCAGGATCCCTACGCGGCCAACGCGCAGGCCGGCGGCTTGCAGACGCAGCAATGAAGCCTCGTAAATCAGCTTGATTTAAGTCATATTGGTTGTGGCGGTGCCGCCATAAAATGCCTTCATGAGAACCTTAGGGATGAATTGGAGAGCGCAATGGGCCTGTCAAAACTGCTTGCTATCGTCGATGGGACGCCCGCATCTGAGCGCGCGCTATCGGCGGCTTTGAGCCTGGGACAGGCCTTTGCCTGCCGTGTGGATGCTCTTCACGTCGAAGTCGATCCGGAAGCCTCAATTCCGATTCTGGGCGACGGGATGTCCGGAGCTGTTGTCTCGCAAATGATCGACAGTTTGCGGGAGACGACGGCAAAGCGGCGCGAACAGGCATCGCGGATTTTCGATGACCTCTGCACCCGCCCGGGGCTCGCGGTTGTGGAGCCCTCTCAAGCGCTCAAGCAGGGCGAATTCGGTGTAAGTTTCACCCATGTTGTCGGGGTGGAAGCGGATGAAATCTCTATACGGGGTATTCTCGCCGACCTCACAATTCTGGCCCGGCCCGAGGTCGACAGCGATCTCGACCTCTCACAAAGCTTAGATGCCGCGATTTTCGACACGGGGCGGCCTGTTTTGCTCATCCCCACCGAACCGCCGGAGCAGTTGCTGAAAACGGTTGCGATCGCCTGGAACGGCTCTCGAGAATCCGCGCGCGCTGTTGCCATCGCTTTGCCGATTTTGCAGCAGGCTGAAAAGGTGGTCGTGATCACCGCGCGCGAGTCGGCGGTCAAGGCCGGGCCCAGCGAGCTTACAAACTATCTGGCCGGGCACGGTATCGAAGCGAAAACCTGGGCCTTCACGCCGGGCGAGGACTCTATCGGGAATTCGATCCTGATTGAAGCGAGCAAAGCGAATGCGGACATGCTGGTCATGGGTGCCTATGGACATAGCCGTTTCAGGGAAATGATTCTGGGCGGGGCGACCCGGAGTGTCGTGAACGATGCGCAAATACCGGTCTTCCTGACGCACTAGTGTGATGTTTCTGAAGTTCGCCGCATCATCTGCGGCGAATTTTAGAGACTGAATCACACGAGATTCAATGAGGTAGTGTCCCGTTGAATCTGAAATTCAATGAAATGAATTTTAGATTCGGGATACCAGGGTCTGTTTAGGTTCAGGATATCGTCGATGCGTCTGTTCTCGCTTAACAGGATGGCGTCGGCTCAATTCTCCACCAGAGGCAGGCTTTCAGGCTTTAAAACGACTTTGAGGGGCCGGCTGCACCAGAACGCAATCTTAGAGGACGGCAATTGAGGATGACGGTATGACACTGACGAAAGTACGTATGGAACTGGCACGCGACCATGATTTTCCGCAGGGCAGCAACCTGCACGGCTACGAGTTTACCGCGCCTCTAAACGACGAGGGGCATATCGATGCCGAGGGATGGCGCAAAGACCGCAAACGCTGCATCGTCCGCCGTTTCTGGGCTGGGGAAGATGATCAAACGGGCCATCTGATCCATACCAAGGGAAGATCCTGGGTCTTTCACTATGATATCTCGACCGGCGACGCTGATAACCGCGCGACCTTCAATGGGGTTGGCGTGAACGAACCCGGCGACGATGAAGCCGGTTTTAAGTTCGATCACCATGTCTTTCGCGAGGGCGAGTACGTCTCGGTCCATGAGCAGGATGGTTCCATGCGGACGTTCCGGGTCGTCAAAACCTTCCCGGTCTTGACGTGAGTCTTGCACGCCGTGGGAAGAGGATCGGGCGGGAGGCTTTCACGGGAGACTCTGGCGAAAATGCGAAAGTATTCCGGCTCTCTCAAGGTCACGGTGGAAAAGAAGAGTTGTGTCGCGTGAGGGGCTGGTGGTTGCCCGCGGATTGAGTATTATTCGCAAATGACAGCAAACTCAGATCGAAAGACCATGATCCTGACCGGCGCGAGCCGGGGGATTGGCCACTCCACCGTTCAGCGGTTCAGCAACGAGGGTTGGCAGGTCATCACCTGTTCGCGTGACGTGATTCCCATGGAGTGTCAGCGGGATCCAAACTGGACGCATCACATTACGGCCGATTTAGCGGAAACCGGCAGCACAGAAGCTTTCGTGGCGGAAGCAGTCGAGCTGCTTGGTGACGGTCCTCTCCATGCACTGGTGAACAATGCCGCCGTTTCGCCCAAGACCCCTTTTAAGGAACGCTTAGGCTGTTTGAACGGCGACGTGGCGACCTGGAGAGAGGTTTTCGAGCTTAATTTTTTTGTGCCGCTGATGTTGGCACGCGGCTTCGCCGCGCACCTCGGGCGCGGCGCCGGGAGTGTTGTCAACATCACCTCGATTGCCGGTCACGGTGTGCATCCCTTCGCCGGCTCGGCCTATTCGACGTCGAAGGCCGCGCTGTCGGCTCTGACCCGCGAGCTTGCCGTCGAGATGGCGGGGCTTGGGGTCCGGGTGAATGCGGTCGCGCCCGGTGAAATTGAAACGGCGATGGTCGGCGAAGAATATGAAGCGCTGATCCCACGTATCCCGATGCAGCGTATGGGGGAGCCCTCGGAAGTGGCTTCCGCGGTCTATCAGCTTTGCACCGCTGATTTTGGCTATGTGACGGGAACAGAAGTCTTCGTCACCGGCGGGCAGCATCTCTATTGACCCGAGATTTCCCTCAAGCAACCGAACGCAGTGGTCACGCTGAAAGCCGTGGCAGCGACATTCGTCGGAAAATGATAATTGGGCGGTGGGGCGGCGTCAGGCGATTCTGGCGCGGAGCTCCGACAGCCAGTTAAGGCGGCCGCGGGCCTGGTCGATATCGTGATCCAGCCAGGCGGTCAAATGCCCGCGGCCCTTCGCATGCTCGGCGCGCAGTTCGGAAAAATGCTCCATCTGGCGCTGTGCGAGCTCCTGCAGGATGTCGATCTGGATCAACTGATCTTCCTTGGACAGAAGATGCAGAAACCGCATTTTCAAGGCGACGATCAGCTTGCTGACGTCATTGATAGGGGCGCGAGAGTTGGATTTCAGCAAACGCTGGATCTCTGCCGTGCCGTCTTCCGTGACCGTGAGAAGCGCCGTTTCTTCAGACGCGCCTGCCTTGACAGGTGCAATCAGCCGCTCGACCTTGAGGACTTCAAGCGGGGTTCCGACCAAGTCCAGCGAGGGGCCGATAACGTGGCCTGTAAATTGCTTGACCTCCTGCGCGAGCTGCGCATAGGTCAGGGGAGATTCCGTCAGGCAACCCAATGCGAGCAGCCGGACGGCCTCGGTCGGTACAAGAGTGTTATCGCGATACATCGGCAGTGCCCTCTTATGACACTCTATATCTAGTTCATTGAGTCTTACTTGTCTAGTATTTGTTATTGAGACGCATTCTCAATTAAGTGCATCTGACAGAAACCTCGCAAACCTCCAAACACCCGCTCAAGGGTGTGGCGGCCGCGACGCTGCAACATCACTCCAGATCTGACTTCGTGCTTGCAAACAGAATTCTATCGCCAAGGCTGTCCCAATTCTTGACTTCCCGCACGGGGAGCCATGTCAGCGCGGGAGCGAGTCTTCGACGAAAGAGGCGCATTACCAAGGGGTACTGGCGCTAATCGTCAGCGCCGTGCGTCTATAGCCGAACGGGCCTTCGCCAACCCAGTCCTTGCCGTTGGGGAACCGAACCTCTACGCCTTCGAGTTCATCAGGGTCAAACAGCCTCATGTTCACACCCATTTGGTCAACTGACGGGTTTTGATCTTTGAAGGAGTTTGTCAGGATCCAATGTGTGGTGGTCGCACAGGTCTCACAGGAATGGATCTCGACGCCGGGGGACTCTTTATCGCGGCGCGAGATCGAAAAAGTCTTGCCGCGTGTTTGGACCGAGGCGGAGGGGAAGTAGCCCCAGGCGCCACCGGCCTTGCGGCAGAGGCTGCAATTGCAATCGTTTATGAACTCAGGTTTGGCATCGATCGTGACGCTCGTTGCGCCACACAGACATTTACCTGTCATTCTTCCCTCCTTACGGGCCGTAAAGGCCTGCAACTTCCACAAGCCCCGTTTTCAAACATATGGAGGAGTTAGCACGACTGGTCTCGATTGTCTGCTTCGGAGCAACACTGCCCCAGGTGTGCGCTCCAGGGGGCGCAGGCAGTTAGTGGATTGGGAGCCAAGGTTCAGACCTTGGGAACTATGATGACCTCGAACTCAAGAGCAGGTTGATCCATCAACGTCCCATTCCCTGTGCCTTGCCAGAAAACCGGATCTCAGCACAGGGGGCGTCATGTTTCATGTCGTCTCATCCTAGGATTCCTGCACTCCGCGCAGGCGGTCGTTTCTGCGGCGCAAGAGTTCGAGCACCGTCATCAGGAGCACGGAGAAGATAATCAGCATGGTGGCGACCGCCAGGATCGTCGGGCTGATCTGCTCGCGGATACCGGCCCACATCTGGCGGGGAACCGTGCGCTGCTCGAAGCCGGAGATGAAGAGCACCACGACGACTTCGTCAAACGAGGTGATGAAGGCGAAGAGTGCGCCGGAGATCACGCCCGGCAGGATGAGAGGAACGATAATCTTGAAGAAGGTCGTCGTCGGATTGGCCCCGAGGCTCGCGGAGGCCCGCGTCAGGCTGTGATCGAAACCCACCAGGGTTGCGGTTACGGTGATCACGACGAAAGGTGTACCCAGCGCGGCATGTGCCAGAATGATACCCGGGAAGCTCTGGGTCAGACAGGCGCGTTCTTCGAGCATCCCGAAGGACCACTCGGGGGGAATGCAGACGCCGGAATAAAAGAAATACATGCCTGCTGCCGAGATGATCAGAGGCACGATCATCGGTGAGATCAGGATGCCCATGATCGCGCCACGGCCCGGAAGGTTGGAGCGGCTCAATCCCAAGGCCGCCAGAGTTCCCAGACCGGTTGCCAGGAAGGTCGCGAAGAAAGCGATAATGAAGCTGTTCTTGATCGAAAACAGCCATTGCTCATTGTTCAGGATATCCTGATACCAGCGGGTAGAATAGGCTGTGGACTCGAATGCCAGCATACCCGGGCTGAAGGTGAAGTAAGGCTCCGCGTTGAACGACAGGGGAATGATCACCAGGATCGGCAGGATCAGGAACAGGAAGATCAGACCGCAGAGGAAGCGAAAACTGTAGTGCCAGACTTTGCCCATCGGACCGACATAGGGAGGGAGCGCAGTTGCCATCTATCGATTATCCCAGCTTCATGTTGTCGATGCCGACAAGGCGGTTGTAGAGCCAATAGAGCGCCAGAACGCCGGCCAGCAGGATACCGCCCAAGGCCGCGGCAAGCCCCCAGTTGAGGGACTGCTGCATGTGATAGGCGATGAAGTTACTGATCAGCTGGCCCGTGCGGCCGCCGACAAGGGCCGGCGTGATGTAGTAGCCGATGGCCAGAATGAACACTAGGATCGAGCCGGCACCGATCCCGGGAACGGTCTGTGGGAAGTAGACCGTCCAGAAGGCCCGTGCCGGTGTGGCGCCGAGCGACTTGGCGGCGCGCATGTAGCTGGGCGAGATCGTTTTCATGACCGAGAAGAGCGGCAACACCATGAAGGGCAGCAGGATGTGCACCATGGCCACGACCGTTCCGGTCATATTGTAGATCATCTGGATCCGCCCGTCCTCGCCAATGATCCCGGTCCACACCAGAATATCGTTCAGCACACCCTCGGTTTGCAGCAGCACGATCCAGGAGGATGTGCGCACCAACAGCGATGTCCAGAAGGGCAGAAGCACCAGTATCATCAAGAGATTACTGGTCTTGGTCGGCAGGATCGCCATCAGATAGGCGATCGGATAGGCCAGCAGGACGCAGAGCGCGGTGATGAGGAGACTGACCCACAGCGTGCGCAGAAACAGCGGCACGTATATCTGCCGGGATTCAGGCTGATCGACGATCGCCCCCTCGACGCTATAGGTCTTGTCGATGGCGGCGAGGTAGTAGGAGAGGGTGTAGGGCTCGGCGAGGCGCTTCATGACCGACCAGGTTTCAGGCTCGCTCCAGCGCTTGTCGAGCGCGACCAGATCCGCCTTCGTCGGCTCGGTCTTCAAACGTCTCAGGTTTCGCCCGGCTTTCGTGATCAGGCTCCGCGAACCCGCCAATTCGTAGTTGAGCCGAGTCGCGACCTTGCCGAGGGAGCGCTCTTTCGCAGCAGCGGCAAACTCGCGCGCCATGGAATCATAGATTTCGTCGCCCGGAAGGCCTTCTCCATCCCAGGCGCGCAGCATCTCGGCGGTTTCGGGGAGAATTTCCGACACGGTCGGATTATCGACACCGCGAAACACCATCAGGGCGATGGGGTAAACAAAGGTTATGAGGATGAAGGCGAGAAGGGGAAGGACTAATGCGAGGGCGCGCATCCGGTTGCGGCGCTCCGCGCGGGCCAAACTGAGTTTTAGCGGAACGCCCGCCGCATCCAGCATGGGGCCGCTTGTATCAACCTGTGCCATTCAAATTCCCCAGGACCAGCAACTGCACAAAAACAAAGAGATCAAGAAACCGGCAAACAAACGAACAAAAAAAACGGAAGAGACTTCGGTGCCGGGCGTGGCGGGAACCCCGTGAGATTCCCGCCGACCCGAGACGGTTTATGCCGTCAGATTACTTCGCGAGCCAAGCGGCGAAACGCTCGTTCAACTCGTCCGCGTTGTCAGCCCAGAACTCAAAGTCGTTCTGCAGAGCAGCTTTGAAGTTTTCCGGTGCCGTTGGCATGTGTGGCTTCACGTCGTCCGCTACGAGCGGGAAGGAAGACTGCCGAACCGGACCGTAGGAGATCCATTTGGACTGATCGGCCAGACGCTGGGTGTCGGTCGAGAACTTCACGAAGTCCAGAGTGGCTTCCATGTCCTTTGCACCTTTTGGGATCACCCAAAGGTCCAGATCCCAGACCTGTCCGTCCCAGATGATTTCGAACGGCTTTTTCTCGGTAAAGATCGCGTTGAAGAGGCGGCCGTTGTAGGCCGAAGCGATCGAGACTTCACCATCAGCCAGCATCTGCGGCGGCTGTGCGCCAGCTTCCCACCAGATCACATCGTCTTTGATCGTGTCCAGCTTGGCGAAGGCGCGGTCGACACCCTCCGGTGTGCTGAGAACTTCGTAGACCTGCTCAAGCGGAACACCATCGGCCATCAGGGCCCATTCCAGGTTCACTTTCGGGTTTTTACGCAAGCCGCGTTTGCCCGGGAACTTCTCCGTATCGAAAAGATCCGCGATCTCGGTCGGCTTTTCGTTCGGATATTTCGAGGCGTCGAAGGCAAAGACCGTCGACCAGACGATCGTGCCGACGGAGCACTCGGTGAGAGTGTTGGGCAGGAAGTCGTCCGCAGCCGGCGTGCCGTCTGGTGCGGGTGGCAGGATCGAGTGATCGATCGGTTCCAGAATGCCTTCGTCACAACCACGGACCGCGTCGGAGAGTTCGACGTCGACCAGATTCCAGGTGACGTTGCCGGCTTCCACCTGCGCTCGAACCTGGGCGAGACCGCCGTTATAGTCTTCGGAGTTGATCTTAATGCCGGTGTTTTCCGTGAAAGGCTTGTGATAAGCCTCCACCTGGCTCTTGGTGTAGGCGCCGCCCCAAGACACGATGGTCAGGGAATCCGCTGCTGTGGCAGGTCCGGCTGCGTAGGCGGCAGCCGAAAGTGCGACAACGGCAGCGCCGGTGTACTTCATCATTGATTTCATGGCTATCATTCTCCCAGTTATTAAGCCTCTGTTTCGTACTCTTTGTTCAAACGCTCGGAAGTTGCGGGACATCTTTACCGGTCGCCGCGGTGTTTCTTATTGGTTGTTATTCGAGGAATTTGCATCGCCTTCAGCCTTTTCAGTCTCTACCGGACTCAAACCCGCTGTGTCAGTTTTAAGCGTCCAGTGCCCTGCAATCTTCCGCCTGCCAGCCGACCTTGACCGTCTCGCCGGGGCGAAGGTGCACGTGGCCTGCGGAGTTCGGGACCTTGACGATGAAGTCATCATGACCGCAGACCGAGACCCGCGTGCGCATGTGATCGCCAAGATAAATCAGTTCCTCGACGCGTGCGTCGAAAACATTCGGGCAGACACCATCCGAGGGGTTCACCATGACCCGTTCGGGGCGCAGCGAGAGGGATGAGCGGCTGCCGATGCCGTCGATGTTCACTGGCACGGCCTTGACCTCTCCGCTGCCGTCGACCTCTACCGTGCAGGTCGCACCGTTTACGCCTGTGACCTTGCCCGACAGCTTATTGTTTTCGCCGATGAACTGAGCGACGAAGGAATTCTCGGGCAGCTCGTAGAGCTGGTCGGGCGGGGCCAGTTGCTGGATGACGCCGTCGTTAAAGACCGCAACCCGATCCGACATGGTCAGAGCTTCCGACTGGTCATGGGTCACGTAAACGACTGTCACGCCGAGATTGTCGTGGATATGCTTGATCTCATACTGCATTTGCTCGCGCAGCTGCTTGTCGAGCGCACCCAGCGGTTCGTCCATCAGGACCAGCTTGGGCTCGAACACCAGGGCGCGCGCCACTGCGACGCGCTGGGCCTGACCGCCCGAAAGCTGAGCCGGGCGCCGCCCGGCGAAACCGCCAAGCTGCACCATGTCCAACGCGCGTTCGACACGGGTCTCGATGTCGGCCTTGCTCATCTTGCGCACGACCAGGGGATAGGCCAGATTTTCGGCCACCGTCATATGCGGGAAGAGGGCGTAGTTCTGGAACACCATGCCGATATCGCGTTTGTGCGGCGGCACGTTGTTGATCGACTCACCGTCCAGGATGATCTTGCCGTGAGTCGCGGTTTCAAACCCCGCCAGCATCATCAAACAGGTCGTCTTGCCGGACCCAGAGGGGCCCAACATTGTCAGAAATTCGCCTTTGGCTATATCGAGATTGAGATTTTTGACGACAAGCACTTCGCCGTCATAGCTTTTCTGGACCTCCTCGAAGCGTACGAGGATTTCTGCGTTCTCAGCCACCATTCAGCCCTGTCCCTGCTGATATTCGGCGGGTCTTCCAGGTCTAGCGCCGTCGTGTACCCGCTCTGTTACGGGTACGCTACGCTAAATTGTCGCCGATTGTCACGCCTTATACGCAGGTTTTTTCGCGGCGCAAAAAGGTGTTTAAAAATAAAGTCTTACCGTGTGGTTTAGGTAAAACCTTTGCATGCACCCTACCGCAAAGGGCAGTCCGAAAAAGTTAAAGTCGCGTGCAAGAGATATTCTCAATAGGCATATTAACAACGTCAATGCGGTCTTGCGGTCTGCCACTCCAGGCCGTTTGATTTCCTGGGCAAGGCGTTTGCAGTTCAGAAGACCTTCATCCGTGATTTAGGCCGCGCGATCCAACTTGAGGTCTTGCCAGATCGCGAGCAGGGCCTCGACCAGTCGGTCGATATCCGCGTCGCTGTGCAGGGGTGAAGGCGTCAGGCGCAGTCTTTCCGTGCCGCGCGGCACCGTCGGATAGTTGATCGGCTGGACGTAAATTCCATAGCTGTCCAACAGCGTATCCGTGACCTGACGGCAGAGGACGGGGTCGCCCACCGCGACGGGCACGATATGGCTGACCGAGGGCATAACGGGTAGACCGGCGGCAAGCAGGCGCGCTTTTACAGTTGCTGCACGCTCCTGATGGCGCTCGCGTTCGATCGCGCTCGACTTCAGGTGCTTGATGCTCGCACAAGCCCCGGCAGCGACTGCCGGCGGCAGGGAGGTGGTGAAGATAAAACCTGATGCGAAGCTTCTGACGAAGTCTACGAGGGCGCTGGACGCAGCGATGTAGCCGCCGAAGACGCCAAAGGCCTTGCCGAGCGTTCCTTCAATCACGGTCAGGCGGTCCATGAGGCCTTCGCGCTCAGCAACGCCGCCTCCGCGTGGTCCGTAGAGACCGACCGCGTGCACTTCGTCCAGGTAGGTCATGGCATTGTGTTTCTCCGCAACATCGCAGAGTTCCGCGATCGGAGCGATATCGCCGTCCATGGAGTAAACCGATTCGAAGGCAACGAGTTTGGGGCGCGCCGGATCTATCTCGCTCAAGAGGCGATCAAGATCTTCGGGATCGCTGTGCTTGAAAATCTTCCGCTCGGCACGGCTGTGACGAATGCCTTCGATCATTGAGGCATGGTTGAGGGCATCGGAGAGAACAACGCAGTCGGGCAAGCGGCTGGCCAAGGTGCCCAGGGCCGCCCAGTTCGAAACATAGCCGGAGGTGAAAAGCAGGGCGGCTTCTTTGCCGTGCAGATCCGCAAGTTCGCGTTCCAGCAGGACATGATAGTGATTGGTGCCGGAGATATTGCGTGTGCCGCCCGCGCCAGCGCCGCAGCGGTCCACGGCCTCATGAATGGCCGCTATCACCGAAGGATGCTGGCCCATTCCAAGGTAATCGTTCGAACACCAGACGGTAACGCTGGTCTGTTCGTCGCCCCGATGATGGGTCGCAGTCGGAAACTGGCCGGCCCGGCGCTCCAGATCTGCGAAGATCCGATAGCGGCCTTCTGTTTTCAGGCCTGAAACTGCGTCTGTGAAGAAGCCTTCGTAATCCATCTTCATGGTTCCCAACTTGTCGAACGAACGGCAAAACCTGCAACGGGCCCGCGAACACTCAGTCTTTCAGCGGGCTTTCGAGCCACCCCGAACACTACCAAATGTGAGCCTGGAGTGCAGATTTGTACCCCTAACTTAGCAATATATCTCAGTTCTTTCAGTGTCTCCGTGTCCTATGGTCGCATATCTCACGAAGACGTTACTCCCACCGTGCCATCAAACGAGACCAGGTTGAAGCCCTGCAATGTTTCTCATCTATTCAGTGAGAAACGGTCATCTGCTGGAACCGTCGCACTCGAAATCTCTGCACCGCTTCCGGCGTTTTGAGATGGTTCCAACTCCAGGATTTGGATCAACTCGACGATAGATAGACTATTCCTATTCCATTGAACTTGACTTAAGTCACGTCCCAACTTGCTACTCAGTGCGCTGGCGCTTCTGCATCCTGTACCAGCCAATCCTGAGTGTCTTCCAGGGCTTTCCCGAAGCGTTCCAGCATGTCGTCCACCTGAGACTCGGTGATGATCAGGGGCGGCGAAAAGGCCACGCTGTCGCCCAGATTGCGCAGGATAAGGCCATGAGCCTGGGCACGTTCGACCAGGTGCGCACCAACCTTTCCGATCGGATCGAACGGGGTCTTGGCGGCTTTGTCGGCCACCAGTTCGATGGCTCCGATCAGTCCGACCCCGCGCACTTCCCCGACGAAGGGGCGATCTGCAAAACCCCTCAGCCCGGCCTGCAGGTGCTGACCGACAACGCGGGCATGATCGAAGAGTTTCCGCTCCTCGTAAATCTTGAGGGTCTCGAGGGCGACCGCGGCGCTGACCGGGTGGCCCGCGTAGGTATAGCCATGGCCGAAGGTGCCGATTCTGGCGCTATTATCGGCCAGGGGCTGATAGACCTTATCCGCAATCATGATTGCGGAAATCGGCAGATAGGAGGAACTCAGAGCCTTTGCCATCACCATAATGTCGGGCTTGATTCCAAAGGTCACCGACCCGAAGGCTTCGCCCGTACGGCCGAAGCCGCAGATGACTTCGTCGGCGACCAGCAGGATGTCGTACTTCGCCAGAACGGCCTGGATCTTTTCCCAATAGGTCGCAGGTGGGACGATGACGCCCCCGGCCCCCATCACAGGTTCCGCAATAAAGGCGGCCACCGTCTCCGGGCCTTCCTCCTGTATCATCTGCTCCAGATCCGCGGCCATGCGGGTCGCGAAATCCTCCTCGGTCTCGCCCTCCAGGCCAAAGCGGTAATAGTGTGGGCAGGAGGTGTGGAGGATATTGGTAATCGGCAGGTCGAAATCGGCGTGGTTAGCCGGCAGGCCGGTCATGCTGCCCGAGGCCACCGTGACGCCATGATAACCCTTAATGCGGCTGATAATTTTCTTTTTTTCAGGGCGGTCCAGCGCGTTGTTGTAGTACCAGACGAACTTTACCACGCTGTCATTTGCTTCAGAGCCCGAGTTGGCGAAGGCGACCTTCGACATCTTAACCGGTGCCAGCTCGATCAGCTTTTCGGCCAGATCGACGCTGGGTGTCGAGACCTTGTGGTTAAAGGCGTGGTAGTAGGGCAGTTCGTGCATCTGTTTTGTCGCGGCGTCAATCAAGCGCTGCTCGCCGAAGCCAAGGGATGTGCTCCACAGACCGGCCATGCCCTCGATGTATTCCTGACCCTGCTCGTCGAAGACATGAATGCCTTTGCCCTTCACGATCACCAGCGGGCCTTCCGACTCGTGTTTCCTGGCGTTGGTGTAGGGGTGGAAGTGGTAAGCGATATCCCGGCTTGCGGTCGAATTGGGCAAAGACGTCATCAAATTCTCCTGAAACTCCACGCCGGCACCCGGGCGTTTGTCGAGCTGAGTAGCGTTGGCTGAGTTTATCCGGCAGTCAGCCGTAACACCAGATTGCGTGTGCCGATCGTTCCTACGCGCACTTTTGTAAATTGGTTGGGTTCCACACAGAAAGACTGCGCATTTTTCCCAAAGTCGTGAACGACCTGAATCAGCCACTTTATTCATGTGGTTAGAGGAAGATTCTTCCAATCAATTGCCTCGGTTGGTAAAGACCGCGCTCTAGAAGCTTGTTTCCTCGTGCAACACCGTACTAGGCTGACGGCTAACAGAAGTTGGCCTGGCTCGGCAAGGAGCATATGGTTCCTGGCTAGGCAAGACTTCGTAAACGACCAACGGTCTAAGTACAACCAACAGGGGGTTAGAGATGGGCTTACGACGTAGCCTCATTGCTGTCGCCAGTGTCGCGGCGATCTGCGCAGCATCCGGTGCGCAGGCAAAGACATTCAAATGGGCATTCCAAGGCGATGCTCAGTCACTTGATCCGCACACACTGAACGAAACCTTCACGCTCGGGTTTCTGAGCAACGTTTATGAGGGTCTGGTCCGGCGCGGTCCCGATCTGCAGATTCTCCCGAGCCTCGCCGAGAGCTGGGAACTGCTGGATCCGAATCATTGGCGTTTCACGCTCAGAAAAGGCGTCAAGTTCCACAACGGCAATGACTTCAATGCCGACGACGTTGTCTTCACCTTCGACCGGGTCCGCATGGACGGTTCGGACATCAAGACCAAGGTCGCGGCTGATACCAAGGTCGTGAAGGTTGACGATTATACGGTCGACATCATCACCTCGCAGCCCAATCCCATCGTCTACTACGAGTGGGATAACGTGCTGATCATGGATAAGGAGTGGGCGGAAGAGAACAACGCCACTGCTCCGACCGACGTGACCAAGGATGCCAACAACTATGCGGCCTTCAACGCCAACGGCACCGGGCCCTTCAAGATCGTCGAGCGCGAAACCGATGTGAGAACGGTGTTCAAGCCCAACCCCGACTGGTGGGATGAGGCGAAGCACAATGTCACCGAAGGCATCTTCACTCCGATTTCGTCCGACGCAACCCGGGTCGCGGCTTTGCTGTCGGGCGAAATCGACATGATGTATCCGGTTCCCGTTCAGGATATCAAACGTATCGACTCCAACGGCGGCACCGCCACCCTGACCGGGCCCGAGTTGCGCACGATTTTCCTGGGCATGGACCAGAAGCGCGACGAATTGCTCTACTCGAACGTTAAGGGCAAGAACCCCTTTAAAGACAAGCGGGTGCGCGAGGCCATGTACAAGGCCATCGACGTTGAGACGATCCGGAAGAAGATCATGCGGAACCTCTCCACGCCCTCCGCGATCATGATCTCGCCGTTCCTCTTCTCGAAGTCCGCGAAGTACGAGCGGATCGGCTATGATCCCGAAGCCGCGAAAGCCCTGCTGGCCGACGCAGGTTATCCGGACGGTTTTGAGCTGGGTATGGATTGCCCCAATAACCGTTACGTGAATGACGAGGCTATCTGTCAGGCCGTGGTCGCGATGCTTGCGAAGGTCGGTGTGAAAGTCGATCTGCTTGCGCAGCCCAAGGCGCTCTACTTCAAGAAGGTCCTGGATTTTGACACCAGCTTCTATCTGTTGGGCTGGACGCCCGGCAGCTTCGACAGCTGGAACGTCATGTTCAACCTGCTGGCCTGCCGCGACGAAAACGCGACCCGGGCGAAGTTCAATCTGGGCGGCTACTGCAACCCGGACGTCGACAAGCTGACGGATGAGGTGCTGGTCGAGACCGATCCCGAAACCCGGGACAGCAAGATCGAAGCGGCCTATGATATGGTGGCTGAGGATGTCGGCTACATTCCGCTCCATCAGCAGGGTCTGGCCTGGGCCAAGAAAGACTCCGTGGATCTCGTACAGCGGGCTGACAACCAGTTTATGCTGCACTTCGTAAACGTGAAGTGATGGGCGTGAATCCACGCTAAAATCCCCGGCCTTTCGGGCCCGGTTTCGTGCTTTGCCACCAGCGAGCCGAGACGGACTTCGAAAGGCCGGACTCTTTTCTCCTGTGACTGATCCGCGTTCGGCGCGGCAATGGATTTAGATCCAGGTTCAAATGATCGGCTTCATTTTCAAACGATTCATCCAATCGTTTATCGTCATGTTCTTGGTCGCGCTTCTGGCCTTTACGATGTTCAATTTCCTGGGCGACCCCGTCAATCAGATGGTCGGGATCGACACCACGGCGGCGGACCGCGAGGCTTTGCGGGATCGACTGGGGCTCAACGATCCGCTTCTGGTCCAGTTCGGACGTTTTGTCAGCAACGCCGTGCAGTTCGAGTTCGGCCAGTCCTATCAGCATAAACGCGCCGTTTCCGGCCTGATCCTGGACCGCCTGCCGGCTACGCTGGAGCTCAGCATGATCGCGGCGATTTTCACGCTGGTCGTGGGCGTGCCCATGGGGGTCTACACCGGACTGCACCGGGATTCTCTACTCTCCAAAATCTTCATGACGATCTCGCTGGTCGGGGTCTCCTTGCCGACGTTTCTGATCGGTATTCTTTTGATTTTCGTTTTTTCAGTGCAACTGCAGTGGTTGCCCTCGTTTGGCCGCGGCGAGGTCATAGACTTCGGTTTCTGGTCCACCGGGCTGCTGACGGCTACAGGCTGGAAAGCGATCATCATGCCTGCGGTGACCCTGGGGCTGTTTCAGATGACCCTGATCATGCGCCTGGTGCGCTCCGAAATGCTGGAGGTTCTGCGCAGCGATTACATCAAGTTCGCCAGGGCGCGGGGACTGGCAAGCCGCGCGATCAATTTCGGGCACGCTTTGAAGAATACGCTGGTGCCGGTGATTACGATCGCGGGCCTCCAACTTGGGTCATTGATCGCTTTCGCGATTATCACCGAGACCGTCTTTCAGTGGCCGGGCATGGGATTGCTATTCCTTCAGGCGATCCAGGTTGTCGATATCCCGATCATGGCGGCTTATCTGATGTTAATCGCGTTCTTTTTCGTCATGATCAATATGATCGTTGACCTGCTCTATTACGTCGTCGACCCGCGCCTGCGCGTCGACGCAACAAGCTGAAGGGCGCCGAGCCATGTCGATTTCCACCACAGCGCGGGCGGTCGATCTGCTGCAGCGGGCGGCCAACAGCGATCTCTACTATTCCTTCCGCAGTTCCAAGATGGTTATGGTCGCGGCCCTGGTCAGCTTCATTATGATCGTGGGTGCAGCCTTTTCGCCAATTCTTGCGCCCCACAACACACTTGATCTGGCGAGCATCAGCCTGATCGACTCCCTGACGCCGCCGGTCTGGATGGAAGATGGAGACTCCCGCTTCCTGCTGGGGACGGACGACCAGGGGCGGGATATGCTCTCGGCCATCATGCATGGCGCACGGGTTTCGCTCTTCGTCGGTTTCGCCAGCGTCATCTTCGCCATGGTGCTTGGGGTTTCACTCGGACTGATCAGTGGCTATGCCGGGGGCTTCCTTGACTCCTTCATCATGCGCGCGGCCGAGATCCAATTGAGCTTTCCGGCGATCCTGATTGCGCTGCTGATCGACGGTATTTTCCGTGGCGCGCTGGACCCCAAGACGCATGACGAACTGGCGGTCTACGTTATGATCCTGGCGATCGGCCTGTCCTTCTGGGTGCAGTATGCGCGGACCGTGCGCAGTTCGACCTTGGTCGAAAAGAGCAAGGAATACGTCGAGGCGGCGCGGGTTACCGGCCTGCCGCCCTTTTTGATCGTGTTCCGGCACATACTCCCCAATGTCACCGGCCCCTTGCTGGTGATTGCCACGATCAATCTGGCGCTGGCGATCATCACGGAAGCGACCTTGAGCTTCCTGGGTGTCGGTGTGCCCCCGACAGAACCCTCGCTCGGCACTTTGATCCGGGTCGGCAATGATTTCCTCTTCTCCGGGGAATGGTGGATCACGATCTTCCCGGGGATTGCCCTGGCGGTACTTGTTCTCGCGGTCAATCTCCTGGGCGATTGGTTGCGCGACGCCCTGAACCCGAAATTGCGGTGACGCCATGACACTCCTGAAGATCGACGACCTGAAAGTCGAGTTCCCCGGCCGTCATGACACTTTCGTCGCGGTGGAGAACATCCAGCTGGAACTGGAACCGGGGCAAATCTACGGGCTTGTGGGCGAGTCCGGTGCCGGCAAATCGACCATCGGCAATGCGGTGATTGACCTGCTGGAGCCGCCGGGACGGGTTGCCGCAGGGCATATTGCGCTCGACGGTACGGCCATTGAAAACCTGCCCTATGAAAAGATGCGCAGCATCCGGGGACGGCGCATCGGCATGATCTTTCAGGATCCGCTGACCAGCCTGAATCCGCTCTACACGGTCGAGTACCAACTGGTCGAGACGATCCAGACGCACTTAAAACTGAGCGAGGTGGAAGCCGCCGCGCGGGCGATCGAGCTGCTGGACCAGGTGGGCATTCCCGAGCCTGAAGTCCGGGTCAAACACTATCCGCATCAGTTCTCCGGCGGTATGCGCCAGCGGGTGGTCATTGCCCTTGCGCTCTGCGGCGAACCCGAGTTGATCATCGCCGACGAACCGACCACGGCGCTGGATGTTTCGATCCAGGCGCAGATTCTCGATCTCATCCGGAGCCTCTGCAAGCAGCGGCAGGTCGGCATGGTCATCATCACCCATGATATGGGGGTCATTGCCGATATCACCGACAACGTCGCGGTCATGTATCACGGCAAAATCGTTGAAAAAGGGCCGACGGCAAAAATTCTCTCCACACCCGAGCATCCCTACACCAAGAGCCTGATCTCCGCGGTCCCCCGCGCAGACCTGAGGCTGAACCGCTTCCCGATGGTCGATTACATTGAGGGACCGGAACCCACGCGCAGCAGTTTTGACGTATCGACCCACTGGTTGGGGAAGGCGCGCGACTTCAGTGCATCGGACGGCGGCGCTCTGGTGCGGGTCGAGTCTCTCTCCATAAAGTTTGTGACTCAACGTTCGATCCTGCCGAGCCGCAACAAACTCTTTACCGCGGTCGATAACGTGTCCTTCGAGATCCGCGACGGGGAGACTTTCGGTCTTGTCGGTGAGAGCGGTAGTGGTAAGTCCACAATCGCGCGCAGCATCGCGGGGCTCTACCGGCCGGCCTCGGGCAGCATCCATTTTGCCGGGGGCAATCTGACGGCCATCAAGGACGAGAAGCAGTTGCGGCCCTACCGGCAGCAGATGCAGATGATCTTTCAGGATCCCTTTTCCTCTCTCAATTCGCGCATGCGGGTCCTCGACATCGTGGCTGAGCCGATCCGCTTTCATAAACTCGCGTCTTCACGTGCCGAGGTGGTGGAGATCGTCGAAGACCTGCTGGAGCATGTCGGTCTGGGCAGGGCGGCGGCGAAGCGCTTCCCGCACGAGTTTTCGGGTGGTCAGCGGCAGCGGATCTCCATCGCTCGCGCCCTGGCGACACGGCCGCGCTTTTTGATTTGCGATGAGCCGACCTCGGCATTGGACGTTTCGATCCAGGCTCAGATCTTGAACCTTCTCAAGGACTTGCAGGACGAACTTGGACTGACCATGTTGTTCATCAGTCACGATCTGCCGGTGATCCGGCAGATGTGCGACCGGGTGGCGGTGATGCGGCACGGCAAGATCTGCGAGATCGCAGAGACCGAGCAGCTCTTCGAAGAGCCTGGTCATGAGTACACGCGGCATCTCCTCGATCTGATGCCCAAGCTTGAAAACCTCTCCCGTGAAGGCCTCGATGTCGCGGACGAAGATGCCGCGCGGCAGTCACAATAACCACCACACCAGCAGAGAGTCGTAGAATGGCTGTTATCAATCGCATCGCAGAGTTTCATGATGACATCAAAGGCTGGCGCCGTGATCTGCACGCCCACCCCGAGACGGCCTTTGAGGAGGTCCGAACGTCGGACTTCGTTGCGGATAAACTCAACGAATGGGGTATTGAGGTCCATCGCGGACTGGCGACAACCGGCGTCGTAGGTGTTCTGCATGGAAACAAGAAAAACGGCCGTGCCATCGGCCTGCGTGCCGATATGGATGCACTGCATCTGACCGAGCTCAATGAGTTCGATCATCGCTCCAAGAACGAGGGTAAGATGCACGGCTGCGGTCATGACGGCCATACGGCGATGTTGCTGGGGGCGGCCCGCTACCTGGCTGAAACCAAGAACTTCGACGGGACCGTCAATTTCATCTTCCAGCCCGCCGAGGAAAATGAGGGCGGCGGCAGGGTCATGGTCGAGGAGGGACTGTTCGAAAAGTTCCCGGTCGAGGCGGTTTACGGTCTCCATAATATGCCGGGAATTCCCACAGGACAGGTTGGCATGCGTGTCGGACCGGCGATGGCGGCCTTCGATATTTTCGAACTGACGATCAAAGGTGTCGGCGCACACGCGGCGATGCCGCATCTGGGGGTCGACGCCATTCTGGTGACCTCGCAAATCGTGACGGCGCTGCAGAGCATCGCCTCACGCCGGATCGATCCGCTGGAATCCGTTGTGGTGAGTGTGACTCAGGTTCACGCGGGCGATACCTGGAACGTGATCCCGCAGGAAGCCGTCATCCGCGGCACGGTCCGCAGCTTCAACGCCGACGTTCAGGCACAGACCGAAGCTGATATCGAGCGCATCGCAATAGGGATTTGTGAGTCGCAGGGCGCCAGCATGACCATGCGTTACGAGCGTCGCTATCCCGCAGTGGTCAACACCTCGATGGAAACCGACATTGCGGCCGAGGTTGCGGCACAGGTGGTTGGCGATAGCAATGTAGAAGTCGGCATGCCGCCGCTGATGGGTTCAGAGGACTTCGCATACATGCTGCAGGAAAAACCCGGCTGTTACATCTGGCTGGGCAACGGTGCGGATGGGGAGCCCGGCGGTTGCTCGGTCCATAACCCGCTTTACGATTTCAACGATGACATCTCGGTGATCGGCGCGAGTTATTGGGCGAAACTCGTCGAAACCACGATGCCACGGGCGGGGTAACGGCAGGTTCCGGTTTGCCGTGCCCTGAACCAACCGAGCCGCCTGCGCTTATCATCTTCGATTGCGACGGTGTTCTGGTCGACAGCGAGACCATCGCCAATGCAGTCCTGGCGGAAGAGATTACGGCCCTGGGCTGGCAGGTGACCACGGACTATTGCCTCAAGCACTTCAAGGGTTCGCATCTCGACGCCGTTATGGCGGTGATCGAGGAAAAAATCGGACGATCTCTGCCTGAGAACTGGTTGCCGAATCTGCGTGCGCGCAGTGATGTGGCCTTCCGCAAAGACCTGCAGCCGGTACCGGGAATCCATGAGCTGCTCGACCTTCTTGTGGAGAGCGACCTGCACCATTGCGTCGCGTCGCAGGGGCCGCAAGAGAAGATGGCCGTGACTTTGGAGATCACAGGACTAAAGCCGCGTTTTGAAGGTCGGATCTTCTCAGCCTACGAAGTCGAGCGCGGCAAACCCCATCCGGATCTTTTTTTGCATGCCGCGGAGACGATGGGACACGCGCCGCAACACTGTGTCGTCATCGAGGACAGTCCGCTCGGCGTGCAGGCGGCCAAAGCGGCCCGGATGCGGGTGCTTGGTTATGATCCCGAAGGGTTGGATCCGCGTTTGGCGCGGGAGGGCGCGCAGGTTTCCTCGGACATGCGAGCACTTCCGGGGCTGCTCGGTATCTGAGGGGCGCTAAGCCCTGGCTTGCACCAGGGCTTCTAAAAGCCCGCTATTCCGGTAATAGAGCATGTGAGTCTGGCCCGAGAGCTTTTCCGTCCAACGGTTTCTGTGTCTTATCCTGGATTGCAGATTTCCGCTTTTCGTCTGTTCGAATCTCTGCCCCCCAGTGAGTTTGATCAGCTTTTATGAGCCTTCACACTAGTCACCTGGAACTGAAGTTCGTATCATTGATTTGATGGTTATTGATGGATGATATAGGTGATGCTTGGTCGTT
>CANMQP010000030.1 GCA_947500035.1 uncultured Kiloniellaceae bacterium
TTAGAGAGAAGGCGCCTTACAAAGAAGGCTGGGGCCGCATGTCCTTGGGGTCGATGCCCGCGACGGCGACGGGCTTCTTCATGGCGTCGCGCCGGAAAGGCTCGCCCAGCTCCTGGTTCAGGATCACCTCGATAAAGGTCGTGACCCCGTCCTTCTGCGCCGCGCAGGCGGCCTTCAGGGCGGAGGTCAGATCCTCCTGATTGGTCACCGTCACACCCTTCAGGCCGCAGCCCTCCGCAACCTTCGCATAGCTCAGGTTCTTGTCCAGCTCCGTGCCCACGAAGTTGTTGTCGAACCACAGCGTCGTGTTGCGCTTCTCGGCCCCCCACTGGTAGTTCCGGAAAATCACCATGGTGATCGCAGGCCATTCGTCACGCCCGATCGAGGTCATCTCGTTCATCGAGATCCCAAAGGCACCGTCGCCGGCAAAGCCCACAACCGGCGTCTCGGGACAGCCGATCTTCGCCCCGATAATCGCCGGGAAGCCATAGCCGCAAGGACCAAAGAGACCCGGTGCCAGATACTTCCGGCCCTGCTCGAAGGTCGGATAGGCGTTGCCGATCGCGCAGTTGTTCCCGATGTCGCTCGAGATGATCGCTTCCTTGGGCAGACCCGCCTGGATCGCACGCCAGGCCTGGCGCGGCGAAAGCCGGTCCGCATCGCGCGCGCGGGCTTCCTCGTTCCAGCTCGTGCCCGGATCGTCGTCCTCGTGATCCATCGAGCTCAGCGCCTGCAGCCAGGCCGACTTGGTCTGATGGATCGTGGCCTTGCGCGCGTCCCGGTCCGCATCGCCCGCCGTCGGAGCCAGCTGCTCCAGCAGCTGCCTGGCCACCTTCTTGGCGTCGCCGCAGATGCCCACAGAGACCTTCTTGGTCAGGCCGATACGGTCGGAGTTGATATCCACCTGGATGATCTTGGCATCCTTGGGCCAGTAATCGATGCCGTAGCCCGGCAGGGTGGAGAAGGGATTGAGCCGCGTGCCCAGGGCCAGGACCACGTCGGCCTTGGCGATCAGCTCCATCCCGGCTTTCGAGCCATTGTAGCCCAGCGGGCCGGCGGCCAGCGGATGGCTGCCCGGGAAGCTGTCGTTGTGCTGGTAGCCGCTGCACACAGGCGCGTCCAGACGCTCGGCCAGGGCCACGCAGTCGGGGATCGCGTTGCCGATCACCACACCGGCCCCCGAGAGGATCACCGGGAACTTGGCTTCGGAGAGCAGGCGGGCCGCCTCCGCGATGGCGTCTTCCCCACCGGCGGGACGCTCCAGACGCACGATCTGGGGCAGCTCCACATCGATCACCTGGGTCCAGTAATCCCGCGGGATGTTCATCTGCGCCGGGGCCGAGCCGCGGATCGCCTTCTCGATCACCCGGTTCAGCACCTCGGGGATGCGCGTGGCGTCGCGGACTTCTTCCTGATAGCAGACCATGTCGCGGAACAGCGCCATCTGCTCGACTTCCTGGAAGCCGCCCTGGCCGATGGTCTTGTTGGCCGCCTGCGGGCTGACCAGCAGCATCGGCGTGTGGTTCCAGTAAGCGGTCTTGATCGCCGTCACGAAACCCGTGACCCCCGGACCGTTCTGGGCGATGGCCATGGCCATCTTGCCGGTCGCGCGGGTGTAGCCGTCGCAGATCATGCCCGCATTCGTCTCATGCGCGCAGTCCCAGAAGGTCACGCCCGCCTTCGGAAACAAATCCGATACCGGCATCATCGCAGAACCGATAATCCCAAAGGCATGCTCAATACCATGCATCTGCAAAACCTTCACAAAGGCTTCTTCCGTCGTCATCTTCAT
>CANMQP010000031.1 GCA_947500035.1 uncultured Kiloniellaceae bacterium
AGCCAATAAAGCCGTCCCATCCAATCCTCCCTGACTTAGGAAACTTGGATCATCGAATCACACCTGAAAACGCAGGGGAACACCTAATTGAGTACGGACCCTAGATCGCAGGGAAGGAAGATCATGCAGTTGATAGGTAGCCGTTTGATCCTCGGAAAGAATTGAGAAAATACAGCGGCGGCTTCGAGAAGCTCTCATCGACACACGCGCCGCAGCATCAGATCGCGTTGTAGTCGGCGATATGTTTGTTCAGGCGATCAATAAAAACTTGATCCCCGCCGTTTTCAACGCCCAGGAACATCGCGACATACTCCCACTCCGACTTGGAGTTGCCATAGACCAGGTAGAGACTGTCCTCAAGAAAATCACCCTGAGTCACCAGCTCGACACTATCGATTTTCGAGTAGGGCAGTTCGTAAACGCTCAGTACGCCCTCTATTTCCTCGTAGATAACCAACTTGGTCGGGGTGAGAAACTGTCCGCCGTCGGCAACGCTGAAAAGTCCATAGGAATAGAAGTACTCAATTGAGTCACTTTTATCGAGAATACCGCGCTCAAGCAGAGTTTGGATGTGATAACTGGAAAGGTTTTCTCCCGAAACAACTTTCAAATCGGGAAAAACGCCCGCCTCGATCAAGAGGCCGAAAGCGCATAGGGCAAGCAAAGCACTTCCAAAGACCGTGCCGCATCCGATGAGGAGCCAGCTTTTCTTCCTCCCTGCGCCCGCAATTCCGTACTTTTTTCTCGAAAACCAGCCTTTTAAGCCGCTTACGGCAATCACACCAAAAATGACGGCACCCACCCCGCCGTACCAAGGCGCTGTGACAATACTGAAAACAATTTCAACCAGCATCCAGCCCGCGACGTAAGGGACTGCGCCGTATTTTCCGTTCCTGATCCTTACGCCCAGCCATAGCGAAAGAGCTGAAACGCCCAAATAGAGAACCAACTCAGAATAGAGTTGCGCGCTATCCGCGGGCGGCGATGTGAATGCTGTTTTACCCAGCCACAGCAGTCCGACGACTTGAATCAGATAGCTAAAAGTTAAGTAAAACCCGACGTATTGGACGGCGCGCATTGCGCGAAATACGCTCTGGGCATCGGTAATGACCGTCCAAAGTCGAAAAAATCTTGTTCTTTTCTCGCTCTCTACAGCCATAGATGCTCAAGGGATCGGATTCAGACTTTAGTGCCCGAAAAATCTAATCGAGCGCAGAGAGAACAGCAAAGCTTTAACGACAACTCCAGAGCTATCCTGGAAGACTTATCTCGCAAGCGCCGGCTTGCAGAGCGAGAAGCGTGGTTTGCGAGCCCTTGGCCTCTGCTCTACCCTCGCCCCTATTCCACCGTCGCTCCTATTCCACCGTCACCGACTTCGCCAGGTTCCTTGGCTGATCCACATCCGTGCCCTTCAGAACGGCGGTATGATAGGCCAGAAGCTGAATAGGAATGGAGTAAAGGATCGGCGCGACAAAGGGATCGATCTTCGGTAACTCGACAGTGTGGACTGCGAGTTCCCCGGCTCTGGCGAGACCTTCCTTATCCGAGAGCAACACGATCTTGCCGCCGCGGGCATGCACTTCCTGCAGGTTGGAAGCCGTCTTTTCGAAGAGAGGGCCACTTGGCGCACAGGCGATGATCGGTACCGCTTCGTCGATGAGGGCAATCGGGCCATGCTTCATCTCGCCTGCTGCATAGCCTTCGGCATGTATATAGCTGATTTCCTTGAGTTTTAAGGCGCCTTCCATCGCAATCGGATAGAGTGTTCCCCGGCCAAGATACAAGACGTCCCGCGCTTCGGAGACATCGTGGGATATCTCCCGGATCGCCTCGTCATGGTTCAAAACCTCGGCAATACGCGCCGGCACTTCCGTGAGGGCGGCGGAGAGTTCCCGCTCCCGCGCGACATCGATCGCACCGCGTGCCCGCGCCGTGGCAATGGCCAGACAGGCCAGGACCGTCAACTGCGTGGTGAAGGCCTTGGTCGAGGCTACACCGATCTCCGGCCCGGCCTGCGTCGGCATCACCGCGTCGGAACTGCGGGCAATTGCCGACTCGGGAACGTTGACGACCGAGAGGATCTTCTGGTTCTGCGACTGGGCATACTTCAGCGCCGCCAGGGTATCAATGGTCTCTCCCGACTGCGAGATGTAGACGCTGACACCATCGTCCGGCATAGGGGCCTCGCGATAACGGAACTCGGACGCGATATCGATCTCGACCGGCTGACGCGCAACCTGCTCGAACCAGTATTTTGCCACCATGCCGGCATAAAACGCCGTGCCGCAGGCAATGAAAGTGAAGCGCGAAACCTTTGACAGATCGAAAGGAAGGCTCGGCAACTGAACCGAGAGGGTGGCCGGATTCAGGAAACTGTGCAGGGTATCGCCGATCACGGCGGGCTGCTCGAAGATTTCCTTCTGCATGAAGTGCCGGTACTGGCCCTTGCCGATCATCGCGCCGGACATGGCGGTCTGTTTGACTTCGCGCTCCACCACCGCGTTGCTGCTGTCATGCACCACGGCGCTGTCGCGGGTCAACTCGACCCAGTCGCCCTCTTCAAGATAACTGATCTGATCGGTCAGCGGCGCCAGCGCCAGCGCGTCAGACCCAAGGTACATCTCGCCGTCGCCGTAACCCACTGCCAGCGGGCTGCCACGGCGCGCACCGATCATCAGGTCGTGGCGGCCGGTGAAGATGATCGCCAACGCGAAGGCGCCTTCCAGGCGGCCCAAGGCCTTGGCGACGGCATCCTGCGGGCTCATCTGCTGTTTGAGATATTCCGACACCAGATGCACCACGACTTCAGTGTCCGTCTCGGTCTCGAAAACGTGTTTCGCGTCTGAGAGTTCGGCTCTGAGCTCTTGAAAATTCTCAATAATTCCGTTGTGAACGACGGAAACAAGCTCACTGGCGTGGGGATGCGCATTGGCTTCCGTGGGGCGGCCATGTGTGGCCCAACGGGTATGGCCGATCCCGATGGTGCCTTCGACCGGCTCGTTCTCCAGGAGGGTCGCCAGATTATGCAGCTTACCCTCGGCCCGGCGCCTGTCCATAGATCCATTGACCAAGGTCGCGATCCCTGCGGAATCGTATCCGCGGTACTCCAGACGCTTCAGTCCATCCAGCAGCAAGGGTGCCACTGGCGCATTCCCGATAATCCCGATGATCCCACACATAGATATTCAGCCTTCCGTATACCGCCCTGGCGGTTAGTCTTTTTTCTTGAGTTCCCGAAAGAACGCGGCACGCTCGGGAAAGACGACCTGACGGCCGCGCCCCAGCGCCATTGAGTCCTTTGGCACATCTTCAACGATCGTGCTGCCCGCGCCCACGAGCGCCCCCTCTCCAATCGTCACCGGTGCCACCAACGCCGAGTTAGACCCGATAAAGGCACCTGCACCTATGACGGTTCTGGATTTATTGAAGCCGTCGTAATTGCAGGTGATCGTCCCCGCGCCGATGTTGGCCTTGGGGCCAACAGCCGAATCCCCGACATAACTCAGGTGATTTGCCTTGGAGCCGGTGCCGAAGACGGCATTCTTGCATTCGACAAAGTTGCCGATCTTCACACCCACCCCGATTTCGGTTCCCGGGCGCAGCCGCGCATAGGGACCGATAATCGCACCGTTCTCAATCTTGGCGCCCTCGACGTGCGAAAATGCACGAATCTGGACGTTGTCGCTGATAACCACGCCGGGGCCAAAGATCACATTCGGCTCGATCACAACGTCCCGGCCAATCACCGTGTCGCAGGAGAACCAGACCGTTTCGGGAGCGATAAGGGTTGCTCCTCCGGCCATCGCCTTTGCGCGCAGGCGGTCCTGCATCACGGATTCGGCCACCGCGAGTTCGGCGCGGGAATTCACGCCGTGAACGTCGTCCGCGGGTGCCTCGACAATCCGCGCATCCAGCGAGTCCTTGCGCGCTGCAGCAAAGAGATCGGTGAGATAGTATTCGCCCTGGGCATTGTCGTTCTGAAGACCCTTGACCAGTTCGAGGAACGTACGCCCCTCGCCGATCAGAGGCCCGGCATTGCAGAGATCGATCTTGCGAATCTCCTCATCGGCGTCGGCGAACTCGACAATGCCCTCGACAACGCCCGAACTATCGAGCAGGAAACGACCGTATTGCGCCGGATCCGCGGGCCGGAAGGCGAGCCCGACAAGCTTGGTCGACGGCGTTTCGCGGCGAAGATCAAGCATTTGCTTCAAAGTTTCACCTGTCAGCAGGGGCGTATCGCCGTAGATCACCAGGATGTCCGAGGTGTCGTCGTTGGCGTAATCCGAGAGAGCATCTGCGGCGCACATTACAGCGTGCCCGGTTCCCAGACGCTCTTCCTGGACAACGATATGGTGCGAAACAGCAGCCTTCTGGACCTCTTCAGAGCCCGGGCCAACCACTACGATGATCCGTTCCGGGTCGAGGCTCTCGGCGGCATCCAGCACATGCCGCAGCATGGCGCGGCCCGCAATCGGATGCAGGACCTTGGGAAGTTCGGATTTCATTCGCGTTCCCTGACCGGCGGCCAGAACAACTACGGCAAGTTTGTTAGATGTCATTTCGCTTCGGAACTTTGAAAAGAGACAAATGATTGGAAATTAGATAGGTCGGCTTCAGAAGTTGAACAATCAGGATGCAGATAAGCGTTTTACATAGAATTAACTTTAAGCGAATTTGCCATAGGTTAAGGATTCTGTGCAATTCACCAATTGTTGCGGTGCGTTACAATAAATTCAGGGACTTACCATCCAATCATTCGCGACTGCAGGGGGGCACATCGCCAGGCCGTGGCCCTTTCTGCCCGGGACTAGCACCGCAATTCCATAATACGACAAGGATCAAATAGGGCTATGCGCGTTAACAGACCGAGCCACCGTAATACACTGATTTGCGATCTCGACGGCACGCTCGTCGACTCGGCCCCTGATCTGGCGGGCGCGTTGGCCACCCTGTTGGCAGAAGAGGACAGAGACGCACTCTCCCTTGCGCAGGTAAAAACCATGATCGGCGACGGGGTCGCCAAGCTAGTGGAACGCGGATTTGCAGCCACAGGCGGCTGCCCGGCTTCTTCGGCATTCGAAGCGCTCGTTACCCGTTTTATCGAGATCTACAACACCCGGCTGGTTGTCGAGACACGTCCCTATCCGGGCGCGCTCGAGACGCTGACTGGTCTGAAGGAAGAAGGCTGGCGATTAGTCGTCTGTACCAACAAGCCTGAAACACCGTCCCGCGAGATCCTTCAGGCTCTGGAACTCGCGCCACTCTTTCAGGCCGTCGCAGGCGGGGATACCTACCCTTTTCGTAAGCCGGACCCTCGGCATATCCTCATCCTTCTGGAGGCTATCAAAGCCTCACCTCAACAAGCAGTGATGTTCGGCGATGGCCCGGCGGATATCGGGGCGGCACGCGCGGCGGGCATCCCGAGCCTCCTGGCCGGCTTCGGCTACGGCGGAACAGCCGCCGAAAAAGAAGGTCCGGATCATCGTATCGAGGATTTCAGCGCACTCCCAAAGACTCTGATGGCAGTGAATGCGTCCACCCCAGGGCAGTAAAGCAATTTACCGTATCATCGTCGGCGCAAGCCTTGACACCACCCGTCCCCCTACCCTACATCAGGCGTAGCGGCATCATAGCCGCAACAGAGATAAGTGGCCGAGGCAAAGATCGGTACTTAACTTATCCGGGCGCGTAGCTCAGCGGGAGAGCACTGCCTTCACACGGCAGGGGTCACAGGTTCAATCCCTGTCGCGCCCACCATCACATCGACACTTCAATTCTGCGGCCTTGGCCCATACCTCGGCAAGCCCTGGGTCAGATCACAGCACCCCAGATCCGGTGCCTTTCCGGAAAAACCGTCGCTGAAATTAGGCACGAACTCGCCCTTGTCGATGGCCTGGGAATTCGGGCGGAGCCGAGGCAGGTTGTCGGCTGCCTCATATTCGTTCTGATACTTTGCCGGCGGCAGGAAGCCGTCGACGAAGGTTCGGTGATTATAGAGCGAGAATGCGCCTTTGGTTCGATAGAGGCGCTTTGAGGCTTTGGCGTCCTCCAGCGACCTGTATCGTTTATCATTCCAAACCGCGAAGTCTCCGGCCCCTATGCCCCAGGCATAGCCGTCGCTATCGAAGTCGTTTTCGATCATGCGCCCCGTGCTCCGCAACGCCGGGCTCTTGGTTCCGACGAAGATATTGTTGCGGGTGACAACGTTGGAGACCGTCTCCCGGCCCGGCTGAATGTTGAAGGGAATTCCGGCCCGCACCGAGGTGTTGTGAAAGAGGAGCATTCCCGAGGTGTCGTTATGCAATTTGAAAGGGGCATACTGGGTGTTGTAGATCACGTTGCGATAGATATAGACCGGACCGCCGTGCACCGGTTGGCCGGTGATTCCGGCGAAGCAATTTGTGATCCGGTTTCTAAAGACCCGGACATTGGTATCCGAGTAGTCGGTCTCGACACCATCATCCGTACAGGTGACGATTTCATTGCCGTAGATGTCAGAGGCCGACAGTCTTCCGCGATCGCCGTTGTGCACGGCATCTCCGACATTGCGGAAGAGATTGTGCGCGATGACGTGTCCTGAACCGGTAAGCTCAACACCGTAGGTCTCTTCGATCCCTCTGGAACGCGGCCAGGTGGTCACCCCCTGGAAGACGTTGTCCAGGACCGCGTTGTATTGAGATTCGCCATAAGTCGCCCAACGCGAAGTTACTCCGTACTGTGTGAAGTTAAAGCGATTCCGTCGGACAACCAGATGACTTGCCTGATCCGCACTCAGCAGCCTGTCGGCGTTCTGGAAAACCAGTCCTTCGAACCAACGGTGAGCTGTGCCGTTGGCGTTCAACAAGACTTCTGCACCGGCGCCGTCGAGGATAGCGCCCTCCTCTCCCCGATAGACGATCGCTTTGCCGGCCTCTCCAGATTGCATGACGCGATGGCCAGCGGCGCTGTAAAGACCTGGTCTGAGAATAAAAAGATCGCCGGGCCGCGCGTTGGCTTCGGCCGACTGAAGGCTCTGAAAAGGACGTTCGGCGGAACCGTCTCCACCGGTCCCTTCTCCGGGCATGACATAGAGTGTCCGGGATGCTCTGACCTCGCCGGGTTCCGCGCGTGTCGAAATGCGGATCTCTTTGACCAGTTCAGTCGACACGCCGCCGTCCGTCGTGACCCCGTCATCATCCGTCAAAGTCAATCTAACGACATAGTCGCTGGCCGGTGTCAGATCCACCACACTGCCGGCGAAGAGCCAGCCCCCCGGCACCAGGTTATCTGCCGACATTCTCCCCGGCATAGGGCGGAAAAGCGGATAACCTTCTGCCCAGTCATCCGCGCCAGCCTTGCGGTAGCTGACTGTGATGCGCGCCGTCTCATTGCCATCTCCAACAACCGGCCAGCGGACAGCTATTGAGTGATAGGTTGAAGGCTCCAGCAGAATCTCTCCGGGCTTCGATGTTAAGACCACCGCGCGCGCGTCATCGGCCTGCTGCGCGTAGCCGACGGAAAGCTGCAAGCCTGCCGCCCCCGCAAACAACGCTGCTCCAGCTCTGAGCGCAAAGGCCGGTGAAAAAGCGGACCTAAAAGATCTGAGTAGAAACCTCTGAACGCTCAATGGGCGTATCCTTGGTCATTGCCAGTCCGGCCGACACGTTAGCCGAAGTCGATGACATTGCGTAGATACAAAAAAAGGACGGCCCCCATTTTGGGGGCCGCCCGATAACAGATATAAAAACGGCGACCTCCAAGATGGAAGCCGCCGGGATAAAAAGGTCTAGGTGCTAAAAACTCAGTTTGGGAAAAGTCTGCTAGATCTCGGCAGGTGTTTCGAGCCCAGCTTCCTCCCAGAGCGCGTTCGCGGAATCGAGCCGGAGCCGCACCGCCTGCCATTCCGCTGCGATTTCCTCTTCGGTTTTCTCACCGCTGTGCAAAGCCTCAATGGCGTCAATCGCGAAACGTCCCAGTTGGACCAGAGCCAGTATGGTTTCAGGATTCATTTCGAACCTCCGTCTCAATAAAGATCATGCTGATCACGCCGGCCTCCACGAGACCAATCAGATCGTCTGTGTTTTCGACCTCGCCGCTGCAGGCTTCATTCAAGGTAGGACGCCACTGCTCGACCGTCGCAACCTGCTCTTCGCTCAAGCGTCCCGCGGCACGAAAACCCGCGAGCGAGGTGAGGCTTGCGGCATAGGCGCGGCAGGCAATCTGGAGATTCTCCTGCAAGGGAACGCTGGACGCGCAGCCCGCCAATAAAAAAGCCGCCGAAACGGCGGCCAGAAACGACTTTTGCATTCGTAGCTACTCCTTATTGGGCACAAGAAAAACAGCGAGGCTGTTTAGAATGACTCCGAAGGCAGCCACCACCTCGGCGTCCAGTGTCGTTACAGCCGCGATCAAGCCAGTCATGGCGCTGGCAATCGCAGCCGCGGCGGCTTTGTCATATTTGGTAAGCATCTTTCCCTTTCTTCAGTTATCCGATAGGAACCTTGAGGTGTCGGCATCAACTAGGAGCCATTGGAGAAGGCCTGCTTGAAGCCGATCCACAGCATACTCAGTAGACCCGTGATCGCCGTGGTGTAGAAGGCCACACGCAGTGCCAGACCGACACGCTCCGAAGCCTTACGCTGCGTGCGCAGGTAAGCCATGTCGGCCTGTGCCTCGCGTGGGTCGCGCGTATCCAGCCCCATCCTTACAAATGTCCGCTCAACCGCTTCTTTCGCCGCCGCCGCCGCAATCTCGTGAGCATCGATCTGGTTCATAAAGGCTGTCCGACAGAGCGTCTCAGAAGCCAATCGGCAAGCTTCCTTGGATGGACTCCATAGTCCTGAAAGCAACCTGCGACGAAGCGCAGTACCGCGACGTTCGGCACACCGGTTTTTGTCAAAACGAGAATCTCGTCGCCGGGTAGCGCGGTCTTTGGCGGAACGGCATTATAGACTTCCATGAAGCGTACCGCCCGAGCACCAACCAAGTGCGCCGCGACCTGCTCAGCCGCCGCAAGGTTTTGAATAAAGTACGTCGCCGGTCTGCACTCACGCTCCAGGCTGGTAGAGACGGCCGCTGCATTGGACGCCCAAAACGCGGACATAAAAAAAGCCGCCAGAATGGCGGCGAATCCGTTCGGTTTCATGATGCTACTCCTCGGGTAAGAATAAAGACCTTTGTGCCCGGTAAGTCTGGCTGCCAGGCTCCGCCTTAGGGCCAGCCTGATTTGATATCGATCGCTTCGACCTGGGCAATTGTTGCCGCCGCTCTAACATCCGACTTCATCGGCCAGGATGCGGCGTAGATCGCTGCCACCCGCTGGGTCACGGCAATGCCAAGTTCAATCATCTGGGTTGGAGTAAGACTGTGTGCCTGATCTTGCGCATCTACAAAGGTAATGACATCCGCGGTCTCACCTCCTGCCTGAAGCACCTGGGCGAAGGTCGTAAGCGCCTGTAGATTATCGAAATCAGATTGCTCGCGCGTGTCGACCGTGCCCGTCAAACCGTCCGGAAAAAGGTAACTCAAACCGGCAAAAATTCTGCTGTCGCGCTGAGTGTTGATAGCCAGACGCTTCGCCGCTTTCATGCTTTCCAGGGTCACCGCCGGCGTTCGCAACGCCTCAACCTCGGGAATCAACTCGGTCAAGCCTGTCAAGAGGCTATCACCTGGTTCCCAGGGCACAGGACCCGCGGTCTGGTTCTGACCATCGCTTCGCACGTGCCTTAGGCCATCATATATAATCGTGGTGTATTCTGATGGAAGCTTGAGCGACGGGCGAAGTATCGCGAGTTCGGAGACTGTCAGCTTCACACCACCGATATCAATCCGGCCGTCATGAATGGTTAACTGCATCTGTGTCTCCCCTAAGTCTTGATCATGACGTTGAGCGCCAGAAATGGCGGCATATTATTGTGCGGCTGGTCATTGCCGGTGAAGTTGGTATTCCTGTTCCGGTTCGGAGCGCTTGAGTAAGCACCGAATGCTGCATCGCCGCCGTCGCTATGAGACCCTCCCTTCTTACCGTCTATGCTATGACGGTGGCGCGGTATCTCCGCGAGGGTCAAAAGGTGGGCTTCCTCGCCACCGGTCTCTCCCAATTCACGAGTTGTGAAAGGGGGCGCCGCGCCCTGCCCGATCAAGGCCCGCCCGGCCGCTGCAAACATCCGCAGGGTCTTGTTGTCGATCCAGTCTTGCAGCGCGGTTTCACCTCGGTCATCCGATACAGGTGCCCACTGATTCGTCATCACCGTCCACAGGTGGACGTAGAGATCCTGGTACTGATCTCCCTGATGGTCGGCATCCGAATTGGCGCTTCCCAGCGTTTGTCCATTCATAAGAAGCCAGCCGGCATCGGGGTTGGTGCGCGTGGTGACTTTCACATCGCCGGTGACCCAAGGCGAAGAAACTTCAACAAGTTCAAGCGCACCAGTCACCCCGCGCTGAATCGTCGCCCCATCGACTTTAACCAGCAACTCGCCTGCGTTGATCTCCAGGCCTGAGTTCTGCGCCAGGTCGATCGAAAGTTCGTTGTTGGAAATCGTGACACCACTGCCCGCGATGATCGCCTCTTCGGGGAGGCTGATCGTCTTGTTTTCCAAACCATCCCCTGCAGCGTTCCAGCCAATCAATGCTCCTGCCGAAACTGGTGGCAGAGTCGGGTCGGAGGCGCTTCCGCGCGAGAGCGCAAAGGTTCGTGAGAGCCTCTCGTCGAGTTGCTGGCACAATAGCGTTAGCCGATCCAGCCCCCGTTCGTGCGTCTCTGCGGGGAAAGGATCATTTGCGCGGTAGTCGACGGGTTGCTCGAAAGGCAATTTTCGTACAATGACCAAGCGCTCCTGATCCAGTGGCGCGGACATCATCGTCACCGCACCGTTCTGGTCGCCGCTATAAACCGTGTAATCGATGTCGGAAACCTGGATCAGTTCCGAGCCATCGCTCGTGACCTTCAAGACCTCCAGGTCCTGTGGATCGTAAAAGACAAAAGGAACAAAAAATTCGACCTGCTGTCCGGTCCCGGCGTAGGTCACTTTGCTTGCTTGTTGGGTAACTGTCATATCGCCTCCAAAGCGAGGGCTGGATGAGTTTTTATGTGCAAAGCACTGGCAAATAGACCGGACTCTCGGATGAGTCCGCGGACCGAAAGGATTATCCCGGCTCTAGCCCGACAGGCTTTGGAAGAGGCGCTGCATCACCAAACTGCGCAGCACCCTTCAACAACGTGCTTCCAGCCGACAGGAAACCCTGGGTTCTTGCACTCCGCGCTGCTGAACGGTCGAGTTGGGCTTGAGAACGATAGTTGCTGGCTTGAAGGCGACCGCCGTAGCGGATGTTCAATGCGTCGAGCTCAGCCTCCAAGGCCTGATCTTCGAGGACGTCTAGAGGGGACCCCTCGATGGCAAGCCCCGCCGCACCGATTGCTGCGCGACTTGCGGCTGCCTGACGACCGGCGACACGTCGCTGTCGGTTCTCATCGGCAGCAGCGTTTTGTTCGGCGGTAATGGCATTGTTATCAGCAATTTTGGCGTTGAACTCGGATGCAGCCGAACTCGCACGCGCCTCTTGGATAGCACCCAAGGCACCGACGGCTGCTGAAATAAGAAAAGCTTCTGGTCCCATCTACTTTTTTATCCTCGCATAGAGATCACAGGTCCGCCCCTCGGGCGTATAAGCCCGCAGGCGTCCTTCATGTTGAAAACCGAGCATTCGAGCCCAGCGATGACCCGCGGTGTGAGCCGCATCAACGGTCATCTCGATGCGCTGCAAAGACTGTTTGTTGAGAAAATCCAAAACCCGGCGATGAACACCCAGCATTTCCGGGGCTGTGATCTTGCCGAGCAGCGACCAGGCGACCCCACGATTGCTCCAAATCACCTCGACGCCGGCACAGCCCAGAACCCGCCCGCTCTTAATCGCGGTAAAGGCATTCCCCGACTGCGCGAGCGCGGTCCCGTAGCTATGCGACATGTAGCGGGCCATATCGCTTTGGGCAGGTTGCAATACAAGGTTTTCCAAGTGCTCTGCTTGAAAGTCGATAACCTTCATCGCGAATCCTGGGTATGAACCTGAGGAAATATTGCAAGCACCGTCAGCGGCAACGGCTCCTCCTGGACGACCATCATGCGTCCTTCCGTCTCGTAGTTCCCCGGCCAATCAACCAGTTTGTCACCGTCAAACAAAGGCGGCGGCGTATCCATCAGATCGGTGCCGCTTCGAAACTCGATGCGATCAAGGGTTTTCGAATTTGGGCCGAACAGAGCGCCGAGAGTTTGATGAAACCGAATGACAGCCCGATGAATTCTCTTGGTCTTTCCCTGAGCGGTACCGTCGGCTGCGCCGGCTTCGAGCCGTGCTGTCTCCAGGATCGAGCGATAACCCAATCCCACCTGGACGATGGAGGCGGGCACCATCAGTTCGATCTTCCCATCGGTGACCTGAAGATCCGGATGCGTCGCCCCATCCGCCAGGATTTGGACCGTCTCGCCCTCCAGGTGATTGAGACCGCTGATGATGGACGCCAGAGAGCCGCGGTAGGTCAATCCACTGTCGACAAAAAAGGCTTCGCGCTGTCGCTCGAGAAGCGCGGCTTTGTAGTCTTCTTCGCTTTGCAACGGATTTCGTGCCAAGGCGTTAAACGGCGCCTCCATATATTCGACACTGCGCTTGAGTTGACCATTGATCCATCGTTGGATCACGGCCCAGACTTCGTCCTTGCTGCCGTCAGGTGCCGGGATGACCGCTATCGACTCGACCTTCGCCGGCAGAGTTCCCTCTTGATTGCTGACCCCACCGATTTGATGCCGATGCCACGCGACAACCTCTTGCTCGCGCTGGTATGTCATGCCCAGCAGCGCGCCGTCTCTTCTGACCGCCCAGACGACGCTGTCAGGTTCCTGCTGGTAAGAAAGCGCGGAAATGCCGCCCTCGGAAATGTGTTCCGCAAGTAGAGTCATATCGGGCGAGCGGAATCCGTCGGCTTCGAAGACGTAGGCCAGTTCCCTCACCTTTCGACCGGCGCGTTGCACGAACAGGATCGCGTCCGCCGCCTGGACAGGCTGTAAGTTGGCCGAGCCGCGTGTAGTGGAACGGCGGGCCTGGATATTCGAGGGTGTCAGCGCCTCGCCAAGACTGGAAGGGCTCACCAACCACTCGCCGCCGACTGAGCCCAGCACCAAACCCTTGTCGTCGTCAATCATCCAACGGATGACATTTACGTTGTTCGCATTGAGGGTGAAGGCGACGGCATTGGTGTCCTCAACGGTCGCATTGGTCAGCTTACTGGGTGAAAAGTTGGTATAGTCACCCGTTACCGAACCATCCAGGCGCTGCGGATGCGACCGTGCGCCGGCAAAGTAAAGTCGGTCCTGGAAAAAAGTGACGCAGGTAGGAAAGCCCGTTGTTTCAGACCAGACTCCAAGCCGCCATTCCTTGCTCGGCGACGATGCAACGGCGCTTTTGATCTCCCAGGTGGCCTGCGTTGCACTGATGAACTCGGTGATAATCCCCCATCCCCAACCGCCACCGTTTTTTTTGCGGACAAGCCGTCCGACGTCGGTCTCAGCGAATAGATTGGCACTGGCAATCAAGGTTCGACCCGTGCCAACGCTTCCGGCCGATGAAGAAAGCGTAACGTCGCTTGTATTGGTCGAGAGATAGGGCCCGTCCTGAAACGCTATTTTCTCGATCGTCCAGTTCGTATGACCACTACGACTCAGAACGTACGGCGGGTACGAAGGATGGCAGAGATAGAGCAGGTCAGCGGACTGCGCGGTCTTGATCAGACAGCGACCGTCTGCATCAAAAAGGTCACTCTGGGCATAGGGTGTCGAAATCTCATAGACCGTCCCCTCGTCGTCCACGATCTGACCATGGTTGCGGTAGAAGCGGCAGCTCAGGTCGCCAAACTCGAGAATGTAAGCCTGTTCCACATTGAACTCGAACGCCAGAAGAGCCGAAGGGCCACTATTCCGCCTGGCGTCCGAGACATATCTGAAACCGCTTCGCCGCTGAACTCCGCCCTGTTGCTGGGGCACCATGTTCAAGAGCGTCCGCGCGCCGTTGAAGTACTTCGACAGATCAACCCGGCCTTCAAGCCGCGGGCTCAATTCGCCAGCCGTGAAATTGGTTTGTGCGGGAGAAGCCTTGGGCATCAGAATCGCGCCTTTATCCAGGAGGTTTCTTCAAGCGCGTCCGCCGTACCCTCGATAGCATCGGCCCGCCTGGCCCGTCGAATGGCCTGGGCGTAATCTTCCTGCGCCGCTCTTTTCTTGCTGTTCGATTGCGTCAGGGCTTCACAGAGTTCCTGAGCCATCCGCGCGGCCAACGCCTCAACGAACAAGGCGTCGAAACTGCTCGTATCCTGAACGCGCTGAATGTATTTGATCCGCAAGGGAGCGGAAATATCCGTTACAACTCTTCGGCCCTCGATCTTCCAATCGCCGGTCGGATCAACGTCAATCACCTTCAAACAATCGCCAGGCAATTGGTATTGCTTGGAAAACTCGTAAACCGGCGTCTCGTCGAGTTCGGGCAATGATGCCCGGGCCGTTGCAAAATTCCACTGGTGGTCCCGTAGCTCCGAGTCCCGCACGGCATCGAACATCCGCGCGCAGGCACGCGCCGCCTTCACATTGTCATCGAGCGACGTGATCGCCGCCGATCCCAATTTGTCCAGAGCACGGTTACAAATCTCAACACGCGATGTCATAAAGCCCTCAAAATGAAAGGGGCGGCCGAAGCCGCCCCGCGTAGTTGGTGATGCACAACAGGATGTCAGTCCGATACCATTGAGAGACGCAGCTTGATCGTCTGGCCGCTCGCGAGCGTCCCTCCCCCGACAGTCAAAAAGAGATCCTGATCTTGTTCCGGTTTGTGGCCGAATCCCGCCGCAGCTGCGACTGTCGACTGACCAGCCGAGGCAACCGACACTGATGCTAGATACCGGTCATCATCCCCCGGATCACCCAGCCGCAGTGTGCGGCCACTGCCCATGGCGCCATAAGTCATACGCCCACCCAGGAAGCGTTGCCCTGCACGCAGCGTCCCGACCTTAATCCGGTCGCCCGTGGTCTCGCTCCCGGTCGTGACGTATTCATCGTAGACCACGCGCTGCCGGCCGCCATAGTCGCCGCCATCGACGGCACGCGATGGCACACTTTGGGTTCGCGCATAGTTCACTGCATTGAAATCAGCCATACTCAAACCTCCTCAACAGCAATTTCGATGACCTTGCTGTCCTGCATCCGGACCGCACCGATACTCATGCCGGCCATGACCTGATAGGACTCGCGCTCGTCGATCCAGGCGACCCGTCCGTAAGGCGCTTTCCAGGTTCCCAGATTGACTCCGGAACGCAGAAACATGACGCAGGAACGCACCGAGCCGTTTTTAGGCAAGAGGTGACCGATCTCCGCATCATCCTCAAGCAGATGGAAGTGGCAGCCGTAAAAGTACTTCACAGTGCCGTCAGGCAAGACCCGCTCGCGGTTAAAATCGACTGAACTGACCTGGTTGGTGTTGATGAACTCCCGTTCCTGGCGGGCGGTCCAGAAAACATGACAGGTATCGCCGGGCATCAGGGCATTCGCCGCCTTGAGCCGTTCGGAAGCTTCCTGAAGCTTCTCAAGCGTAAAACCGGTGCCACCCGAAACGACTTTTTGTTCGTTCGGAAGCGCAACGGAATCCGTGCCGTCTTCGCCGACGTAGGCTGTCCCGAGTGCGGCATCGATGACCGCCTTGTCGAGTTCGCGCGACGCCGCGGCGGCAAAGGCCTGGGTATAGGCATTGGTGGGATCGTTCAGGATTTTCAGCTTGTCAAACTCGTCGACAAAATCGCGGATGTAGAAATCCTGCGCCGTTACCCAGCGTTTCGCATGGGGCGTATTGACCAGTGGAATGTCGGTCGCCCGCCCTTCTTTTTTCTGCATACGGACCGCGCCGACCTGATCGAAAGCATGCCGCTTGCCCGACATGGACTCTTCGCGCACGGCCTGACGCGTCTGGCTCGACATTTGCTGCGCCAGCAACTCGACACCCGTACTGTATGATTGGTAGTTAAAAACTGGAATTTGATCGGACATTAAGTCCTCCAACAATCTACGAATGAGGTGATTGTCGGAGAGGTTGCCACGTGACGGATCACTGCCGGTGCCATACACCAGCAGCATCGCGATGCTGTTGAACGACGGGCATGGATGATCCGCCTGGACCTTCCCCTTACCTTTTACGCCTGTTAGGGCGGCTGTCTCTCCAGGCTGTCGACAGGGGATCCACTGCGGTGCTTGCACGCCACATTGCAACGCAGGCCGCGCCGAGGATTTTGCCCTGATTTTCGAGAGTATACTGATGCGACTCAGAGGTTCTAAACGGGCGTAACCCTGTTATTCCGCCTCAGCATAGCAACCAGTGTTATGCGCGTTCGGCGATTACGGTGGTTTCACCGGAGCCCGCGAACCTCGCGAGCCTCCACTCAATCCCTCAAAGACAGGCTTCTTCCACTCTTATCCTCAATCCACGTGCTAAATATTTTTTACAAACGGGATAAACGCGCTATTCATGGCGCGAGCCATTGAATGGCCTCCCAGCACGGAGTATCGAGTCGTGACGTTTAGACCCGCTGTATTCTTGTTCGCTTTGGCCCTAACTGCGTGTCAGTCCACCCCCCCGGAGGATCAATCGGCCGACACAGCAGAAAGGACGCTGACAAGCGACGAGCTTCTTCAAAACCAGCTCACATCTGCAAGGCTACCGGCCACTTTGAACGAGCGTGGTTTGGTCGTTGAGCTGGCGGGCGTGTCTTTTGCTCCCAATAGTTCTTCTCTGACACCTGCGGCACGATCCCTGCTGCAAAAACTGGCTTCGATCGTCAACAGCAGCGAATTTGATACGCGCGTTCTAACCATCGAGGGTCATACTGATTCCGTTGGCCGGGAGAGTTACAACCTCAAGCTCTCCACTCAACGCGCCGAAGTCGTTGGCCAGGAACTGGTTTTTAACCAGGTTCGGGCCGATCGCATTACGACGATCGGCTATGGTGAATCCCGGCCGGTTGCCTCCAATACAAAGCCAGACGGCAGCCCGGATCCAGAAGGCCAGGCAAAGAACCGCAGAGTGGACATCGTTATCCAAAGCGCACCCTGACAAGCGTCATGCGGCAGGCAAGAGTTGATGTTTTTTCAGAATAATTCCCGTAAAGAGAATTTTATTCTTTGAGTCTTCGCAACTTCTGCTTTGAGCAACGTCCGTTTTTCTCAACAAATCCCATGCTGAACAGGGATCAGCTGAGCAATTGAACAAAAAACGCGCGTAATATTTTGAAAACACTCATTTGTCACAACAATGACACTCCAATTTTCGTAAATTCTTCTGCAGGTCCGTGAAGAGTTGAGCAGTCGATCACCCTATTACTTCCTCCAGAAAAAGCATGACATGCTGGAGACTGAGCGTTGAAGAAGGTTGCGAGGGATGTACACCCAGTATTTTGGGTTCCGGAAACCACCGTTTAAACTAACGCCTGATTCGGGGTTCTTTTATTCGAACGCAGTGTTCCTGGACGCTCACAGCAGTCTTTTGGACGCAATAGACGAGCAGCGGGGTCTGAACCTGCTGACCGGGGAACACGGCACCGGAAAAACCACGCTTCTGAAGCGGCTGGCTCAGGATCTCGACGAGACCGTTCATCTTGTCTTTCTGGAGAACTCGAACCTCACGATTGAGGATCTGGTCGGCTGCTTGCTGGATAAGCTCGGCATCACAGAGGCAGGACAAACGCGTTTGGCGATCGAATCCGAGATCGTTCAACTACGCGACCATTTGGAGAGCCTGGCGGGTCAACAGCAGGGCTGTGTTCTTTTCATTGACGATGCGCAGAATTTGCCATCGGACACATTGAATGCCCTGCCTTTGCTGCTGCAGTCCGAAGACGGCCAAAATCTCTTACAAATCGTGCTGTCGGCGTCACCAGAGCTGCCGATCAGACTTACAGATCCCGCGATGTCTGACGTTTCGAAGCTTGTCGCGGTTCAGGCCCGCCTCGACCGTCTTCCTGCGAACGAAATTGCTGCCTTTATCGACCACCAGATCCGGGTCGCGGGCAGTATGCGTTCTGATATTTTCTCCGAGCCGGCGATCCGCGAAATCACGCAGACCACATCCGGTCGTCCGCGCGACATCAATCAGGTTTGTGACAAGGCGCTTGAAATTGCCTACCGCCAGAGAACTCAGGTCGTTACACGCGAGATCATAAGACAGACGTCCAGCCCCGCCTGGCTAGAGACGGAAGCGGCGCAAAGGGATGCTCCATCGCCGGCAAAGCCGATCAAGACTTTGATCAGCAAGGCTGCCGAGAGCATTTCCCGACCCAAATTGCTCAAAAGACCAGATGTGCCCAAAAGCGTCCTGGCGGTGCCAAAGCAACTGGCGGCGCAGTTCGCGAAATGGGTTGCTCCTCTCCTTGGCTCACTTGCGAAGAAGCGCGCTTCGCATGGCAAGCCGATGTTGAACTGGGGACGGAAAACACTTGATAGGCTTGGCGTCGTCCTGCTCATCGCAATTGCCAAACTCTGGAAGCTTCTGGCACACACGTCACGTTTTCTGAAACATCTGTTCGCACGCACCGTCGGCGCAGCTCGAGGCTTATCGCGGCAAGGCAGCTTTAAACTTCGGCGGCGCCATGCCTGGATGGCGGCGGGACTTGCCGTCATAGCCGCCTTCGTCGGCCTACTCGCAATTGCTCCAGGACCAGGTTCGGAACAGTTAGCTCAACGCACAACATCGGAAACCGCGTCGGGCGAAGCGTTGAACACCTCTGCGGAACAAACTGCGGTAGAAGAGTCTTCTGGCCGTCAGTTGAGTCAAATTTCTGAGCTGCGCGCTGAGCTCGCTCAGCGGGATCTGGACCTAAAAACCTCGATTTCGAACCGCAACTACCTCCAAAAACGTGTCGCGGCCTTAACCAAAGAACGCGATGATCTGACGATCAAGAACTCGCAGATCAAATTCGCACACGACCAGCTGGAACTCACTCTGGCGGCAACACGCAAACAGCTCGCCGATGTGAAGAACGATCTGACCACTGCGCAGGCGCTGGCAAGGCTGCCCGATAATGATCTCGATAGCGGCGAAGCTACTGCCAAGTTTGCCGGTACAACCGGAAACGCTGTCGTCGCACAACCTGTGGCGCCAGATCCGGAGGGCACGGCAACGAGTGCGGATATCGCCGTAGCACGGTCTCCGTCGACATCAGTGACAGAGTTGGAGGGCACTTCACCCGAAACGGCCGAAGTTCGGGAGACCGAGATGGTAAGCTTGAATCCGGTAGCGCCGGATGAACCCATGGACTACATCAGCGACACGGCAGATCCACTCGTCACCGAGACGAGTAGTCTTGTAAACAACGACGACGATACTCCGATCATCGCCGGCATCCCTCAGATCACTGAAGACACGCAGCCTGAGGCCACGGAGACGGACGCCGGCAACGCCTCGCCAGACGAACTTAATGCCGCCTCACAGCAAACCGCCGCTCTCTCCGCACCGGCCGACGAGCTCCCGAAGGCGGCGAAAAGAACCTTTAGCGACCACACGGTCGCCTTACTTCTACACAAGGCACGGCGTCTTTATCTGAAGGATATGCTCACGACACCGGCAGGCAACAATGCCTACGAGGTTTATCAGCAGATACTTGAAGGCTATCCTGGTCAATCCAAAGCCATTGCAGGCATAGAGAAGATCGCCGGTCGTTACCTTGACTGGGCACAGGCCGAGGTCGAAAACGGCAACAATACAAAGGCGTTGCGCTACTTCAGAAAAGCGCTCTCCGTCCTCCCCGAAAATCCGGAGATAGCCGCGCAGATCGCGGCGCTTGAGGGGACTCGACCAACCTCAACATCTGCCGCGGCTCCATTGCCCGCAGCTCCGAAACCGGAACGAACTGTGGAAGCGGCCCAGCCAGACACCGACCCACGGCAGAGTGAGGCCGCACGGGCCCGTCTGAAAACCCTGCGGATCGAGGTCAGCGAACGCAGTCTGATGCGCTCCGTCGAAGCTGGAAACCTTGAAATTACGGGCCTCCTCATCGATGCCGGCATTTCGCCGGATGCGCAAAACACCAGCAAGCAGACTGCCCTGCTGACGGCAGCAATCAACGGCGACAAAGCCATCACCAAGCTTCTTCTCGAGCGCGGTGCAAACGTCAACAAGACGAATAGCATGGGCCGCTCGCCATTGCTTGCAGCCGCCTGGAACGGTAACGCGTCACTGGTGTCCATCCTACTCGACGGTGGCGCAGAGATTGAGACCACCAGCAACGAGGGCTGGAACGCCCTTATGTATGCCGCCTGGAACGGGCACGGCTCAACGGTTCGCACGCTCCTGAAAAAGGGTGTCAAAGTCGACGCCGTCAACGCACAAGGCTGGACGGCGCTTATGAATGCAGCCTGGAACGGACATAGCGAAACGGTCCGCATCCTCCTGGAGCATGGCGCCAACCCTGGTCATCAGACACCCGCAGGTGAAACCGCGCTCCTGGTGGCCTCTCAACAGGGACACCGCGAGACCGCACTTTTGCTCGAATAGATCTCGCCTGCTATTGCAGCTCAACGCAGCGCGAACAAGCCCATGCAGCGTTTTTACATTGCAATTCCGGCTATCTCCCACTTTCATTCCAGTGAATTGTCAGAGGCCTAACCCTTGCCGTTAGAGTCGCAGCAAGCCAACGAGCCCTATAGGGTCGTATCGCAAGCCCAGCAGAGGGAAGTAGTCAGATGAAACGATTTCTCACCATTGGCGGCGGCGTTGTCGCGGTCATTGCCATTCTCTGGTTCGTGGTGGCCACCTTCGTATTCCCGTCTATCGGATCAGTGGTCAAGGCTGCGGTCGAGAAGATTGGCTCAGATCTGACGCAGACAACCGTCCGCCTCAATGACGCCCAGATTTCCTTAACGGATGGCAGGGGCAGCCTGCACGGCCTGCACATGACCAACCCCAGCGGTTTCGAAGACACGGATGCCTTTGCCTTCGAACTGATTGCCGTTCAAGTGGACCTCACGACCATCACGAGCGATGTTGTCGTGATCGATGAAATTATTGTCGAAAAGCCGCGTATCCGCTACGAGATCGGGCAGAAAGGCACGAACATCGACACCATTCGCGGCAATGTCGAATCTCAACAGTCTGCCGGGACTTCGTCCGACGATGGTCCGGGCCGGTCTTTCATTATCAAAAACCTCTATCTGCGCGACGGCACCGTCAGCGTGGCGGCAACCGGCCTCTTTGATGAACAGCTCGCCGTGCCCCTGCCCGATATTCACCTGACGGACGTGGGTCAGGACGGTGCCGGCGCGAGCCCCGGTGATATCGTCGAACAGACTCTGGCAGCTGTTGGAAACGGGATTACGACGGCCGTTGCCGACGTCGATCTGGATAGCATTCGCGAGGGCGCCGAGGATCTCGCGACAGATGCCGGCGAAGTCATCGAGGACGCGGCTGAAGAAACCGGCAAGGCCGCCAGCGACGTCGGTGAAGCCATTGGCGAAGGCGCCGAACAGGCTGGCGAAGCAATCACTGAAGGCGCCGAGCAGGCTGGCGAGGCGATCAGCGAAGGCGCCGAGTCCGCCGGCGAAGCCATCAAGAGCCTCTTCGATTGACGACAGCCCGGCCACCCAGGGGCCCATGACAAACCGCTAGGCGACCGCGCTTCTGTCGCCGGGTAAGCGCCTGACCTCGTCATGATAGTCACGGACCATCTGCTTAGTGATATCGCCCACGTCAAAGCGATAAGGCCCGATCTGCGAGACCGGACAGACTTCGGCCGCACTCCCGGTCAGAAAGCACTGCTCGAAACCCTCGAGTTCGTCAGGCCTGATGGCCCGCTCAATGACCCGGATCTGACGCCGTTGCGCCAGTTCCATGACGGTCTGCCGTGTGATCCCATTCAGGAAACAGTCCGGGTCCGGTGTGTGCAGCGCTCCATCTTTGACAAAGAAGACATTAGCGCCTGTCGCCTCCGCAACCAGGCCACGGTGATCGAACATCAGAGCATCGTCGTAGCCGGCCTGCTCCGCCGCATGCTTCGACAGTGTACATATCATATATAGACCGGCTGCCTTGGCCTGAGTCGGCGCGCAATCGGGCGGCGGCCTGCGCCAGTCGGAAATGGCCAGGCGGAGGCCGGCTTCCAGGGCATCCGGCGTGAAGTAACTCGGCCACTCCCAACTCGCCATTGCCACATTGATTCCGCTTTCCTGCGCCGCGACGCCCATCATTCCGCTGCCGCGCCAGATGACCCTGCGCAGATAACCGTCCGAGAGCCCGCTCGCCCGGATCACTTCCTGCGCTGCCTCATCGAGCTCATCGGCGCTGTAAGGACAGTCCATGCCCATGATCCGGCAGGAATTGATCAGGCGTTCGCCATGGGCTTTCAGCTTAAAGACCCGGCCAGCGTAGAACCGTTCACCTTCAAATACGCTGCTGCCGTAGTGCAGGCCGTGGGTCAGGACATGAACCTTGGCATCGCTCCAGGGCACCAGAGCCCCGTTGAGCCAGATCGTGCCTTCACGCTGGTCGAAAGGAATAATTGCCATGATTTTCCTCACCCATCATATGATTGTGTCGTCAACATGGTCTCAACAGAAACAATCATACCTAATAGGTCAGTATCACTGACATGTTTTTCCTGCACGGCAGCTATGCGTCCTGGACCGGGAGCGTCCCCAAGACGCCAAAAAATCCACTGGCGGATGAGCGGGAGAGCCGCAGGCCCCGTCCGTGAGAAGACGCGCAGGTTCTGCGCGGTGCGCCAGACTGCGTAACATCAGGCATAAAAAATCCCGCTCGGGCCTATACCTTCGCGGGATCCGGACCCATTGGCCCAACGCAAAAATCGCAAAATCAGGCTTCTAAGTCAACGGCTTGGGGATAAGTCTGGCCGCCGACCACAAAAATCGAGATGCCTTCTCAATCTAAGCCTCATCTGCTTCAGGCTCCACCTCGGTCTCTGAGTCATGCGAGCAGCTGACACTCTCCACCTTTCCGTCCAGCAGCCAGACCTGAATGCCCAGAGCGTGGTAATCGAGCACCTGGTAAGGCGCCGCCTCGTCGTCTTCGCTGAGGTCGAGTTCGTCTTTCTCGTCTGGCTCGGCGCCGAGAATCTCGGTCAGCTCTGCCATGGTCGACTCAATGACGTTGGAGTCGTTACACATAAAGACTTCGCGCGAAATGATGGTATCGACGAGGCCATCCTGGGTGTAGATGTCGATATCCACACCGCTGACTTTGAAGTGGCTTTCCTTGTAGCCGGCGACTTCCGGATAGTGCTCAAGCCGCAGGCCGAGCATCTTTGTGTAGTCTGCAATCGGTGTGCGGAACGAGACCGGCCCGAGCCGCTCGTTTGGCACCCAATCCCACAGGAAAGCCGCGCCATCGACTTCCTCGGTGCTTACATCCTCTGCCATCGTCGCAACCTTTGTCCCATACGCCCAACAAGAGCTTGACCGCTATTCACATCGTTCGTGAATGATTTAAGTCAGCCTCTGTCCCTTTATCCCAAAACCCGACTGCGCCCAGACCGGGATACGCCTGGCCCGGATATCGCCGATGAGCCTCACAATCGCGCCCGGCGCCACACGCATTCGTGCACATATAAACACATCCGGGCATTCCGATCGTCAGCTTATGCTTCTTAATGGCACAGGGATGATTACCAAAGTGTTTTCACCACCCCACTCCGGCCTATTGCGAGCGCGATTTTGAGCAGGCTTTCTAAGGAATTCACCGGCGCAAAAAAGCTATAATTCCGCCAGATTTACTGATCTGCGGCCCTTTTTCGATCTGTCATTCCGCGATGCGGAAAGTCCAGGCTCGTGAGCGGAAAGAAACCAAAATCACCCTGCACGGTGATCCAATGGGCGGGGCCACAGCCCGTCCACCCGGAACCGCGGCGTTGAGGGCGCCTGAGCCCGTGTCAGCGCGCCCGTGTCAGTCCGCCTGGCCCCGAAGCCTGTCGCGATTGGTTTTCAGCTCTCGAACATAGAGATAGTAGTCCACGAACTTGCCATGCTGCACCACCGCCTCCAGCGAGATCGAGAGAGGATCGAAGTAGGAAGAGAAGAATGCACTGCACATATTCCACTCGACTTCGCGCGCGCGCGTATCCTCCAGGGCACGGCCTGCGGCATCGCGAATGGGGCCCTGCCGCTCTGCCGATTCATCACAGGTGAAGACGCCATGCAGAAGCGACAACGCGACTTCGGTCTTATAGAGATATTCCTCATACTTTTTGTCGTTGCCTTGCAACAGGGCGGCATGCGCGATGAAAGGATAGCTGTCGTAGTTCTCGACCTCGTGCAGCGCCATACCTTCCGCCGCTTCAAAATCCGCGATGGCTTCCGCCAACAGCCCGGCTTCCATTTTTTCGAGCCCGCGGCAGAGCAGCGCAACATAGTCCGCATTGTTGTGATGCCCCTGATCCGGGTCGTAGTAGACCTCCTGAAAATAGTTGCAGTCCGGCACCCGGGAATGGCTCCCGGCGAGCGCCGGATTGATCGGGAGGGACAAAGCCAGCAACAAACACCCAACGCTGAGCCGCATGAAAAATCCTCTCAGAAAAAAGACTTCAAATATGATTCCAGCCGAACCTCCCTGGTGACTGCCATTCGAGCAGCGGTAAATGACAAGCTTTCAAATGGCAACAGGGTGGGTTCGCAAGTTGAGCCGAAAATTGCGGCATTATCTTGGCGGCGCCCGTCCGCCCGTTTCCTCTCACCTCACGTTGCGAATGATTGGGCCTAAGGGGGATCGAGACGTCCAGCAACCTCAGCGCTCATGACGGAGGTATCTCTTCAGGCAGCGGCTTCCGCACCCACTCCAGCGCCTCTCGGGATTTCGCACCATAACTCGCAAAATTCGCACGGGCTTGGTTCAGGCTCATTCTGTTTGCACCGCTTGGTGAATCAGGTTTGGAAGCCTGAACATTATCATCTCCCCACCCACAGACTTCGCAGATATCAAAAGAGCCGGTGACGTCTGTCCACATCGTCAAATACCCGCAGCAAAGGCAGGGATAACGCTTAAAATCAGTCATAGTTTTTATGGCGGCCATTTATCCGCCTTTTAAGTTTAACTCACGCCGCCGACGGCGGCGCTCAGTCAGACGACTTGGGTATGTTATGCGGAAGTGGCTTGCGCGCCAGTTTCACGTGCCCTGGTGATTTTGCGCCATACTTCGCAAAATTGGCTCTGGCCTGAGTGAGGCTCATTGAATTCGCACCGGATGGAAAATCCGGATCCCGAGCTTGAACGTTATCGTCTTCCCATAAGCAAATCGGACATATCGCAAAGCTTCCAGAGGACTCAGAGCCCATCGTCAGGTAGCCACAGCAGAAGCAGGGATAACGTTTTTTTTCGATCATAGATATTCTGTATGCGGTCATCGATCCGCCTGTTCAATTTCACCTCATGCAAGAAGCAACAGAGCTCAAGAGTCACGCAACCGTTCAATTATCGTTCGGTGTCTCGGACGCAAGAGATGGAGGTATCTCCTCGGGTCGCGGCTTTCGGGCTCGCTTCACATGCTCCGGCGATTTTGCCCCATACTTCGCAAAGCTTTCCTTCGCCTGGTTTAGGCTCATCTTGTTTGCGCCGCCTGTAAAGTCGGGATCACCGAGTTGGACATTGTCATCTTCCCATTTACAGATCGGGCAAATATCGAAGCTGCAAGTCCCGGGATGATCCATGGTGAGGTAGCCACAACAATGGCAAGGGTAACGCTTAAAATCAGTCATAACAAATTTCTCCATGGCAGCCTCTTACTGCCTCTTCAACTATACCTCGTAGTAAGTTTGATAGATCTCTATTGTCTTCGAGAGTGACGCGACGACATTTTAGAACATTTAGTGAACATAGATAAACTTCAACAAACCTGTCAAAGTTTTTTCCAATAAAAAGTTGTGCGCCGAACCCACATGTCCGTCCACTTGAATTGGTTACAGCCTGTTCGTTCTCCCACTCTAGAGCAGGAATTTCCCTCGATAGGAACACAGACGCATAGATCACCCTTGCCTACTGTGCATCCCAATACTTCTTTGGAGGATTGGGTTTGAAAAATGTTCTGGGCACGCCGTTCGCGTCTCGAACACCGAAGATGTGGGTGACCGGGTCGTAGAGAAGAATATCACCGTTTTCGCGAATCTTGGCTTGAACGCCTTCGGGTGGGTTATCGAGAAACTCTTTTGCAGCCCATGCATATTCCATAGGGCTCGTTACCTCTGGAAAGTCTTTTGAATGATCACCGTAGTGGTCTTCCAAGTTTGCGAGCGCTGTCATATCGGATTTAGCCGACCATACGTCTCCCTTGGATGACATAACTTCGAGGTTACGGTTCTGTTTCGCAGGTTTTAAATCCGCCTCTGTGATCCCCGCCGGCAGCTTGACTTCGTCATTCTCAGAGGTGTTCGCCTTAAGCAGCGCCTGGTATTCAAGAAGCTCTTCACGCTGATCAGGCGTGATACGTATCAGCGGTTCCTGTTCCTGCGCCGGAAAGCCGGGCGCCTGGTCAGTGCGCGGGCCGAGTTCGGTCTGATTGCCGCCGGTGTGACTGGGCATGAGCTCTCGCCCGGGCCCCACTTCAGACGGCGGAAGTGGGGGCAACGGCACCGGGTCGGCAGAGGGTCCTGGTTGAATAATCGGGCGATGCTCATCAGATGGAACGACAGTCGCCTTCCCCCGCTCTCCGGAGTTTTCCGAGGTGCCCTCGGACACTCTTGCTGCAGTATCCGCCCGATAGAGCAGCTCAGCTTCACTACTTCCCTCGACCTTCAGATCCAGTCGCTTGCTCGGCAGCGTCTCGATGACGTAATTCCCGGTTTCCGGGTCCGTGAAGCTTGCTTCGAGGCTGTAGTATCTGCCGGTCGCAATGTCGTAGTACTGGCGGATGGTGACGTCGCCGTACCTGGGGTCTTCAAACTCCAAAGTACGTGACCCGACGTGGGCGTCCTCTGCCGTGATTTTGCTGGGTATGCTCTCGCCACCGCCAATCGAGATTGACGGGCCGTTCCGGGAGGTGCCTGCGTCCTCCGGCGCCGTCGGAACACCCAACACGCCCGGCACGCCATAGCGATAGAGATAAACCTCGATCATCCAGGCCGCGGCATCACGGGTCAGGCGTTCAAGCTCGAGACCGGCGGCGTTCGCAAGCTCATCATCCAGAGGGTTCCCGAAGGGACCGAGATACCACTCACCAGGCCGGGAGCCTGAATTCTTCCCGCCGCCAGGAGTGCTCGGCCTGCCCCCACCGCCACGAACAGGCACGAAAAGCGGGGAGCGGTCGTTGTCGGGAAAGCTCCCCTCCGCCCTCGCTCTCATCGAGGTGAGTTTTCCGATCACCCGGCCGGCATCGCGCCGGAGTTGCCGACGGGCCTGGCGCGGCGGCAGCCCCTTGCCCAGGTCATCCAGATAGTTTTGTTCAAGCTGGTCCAGGATCTGGTTGACCCGAGGCTCGGAATGCTCACCGGTAAAGAGCGACCTCAGATCGCGTTTAAGGGCTGACAGCTCGTCGGGTTCGAGCATCTGGAGGCTGCCGTCGCGCGGCCATTCCGCCTCGGCGCGGCGCAAAGCCTCAGACGGCCCCAGGCTAAGGTCGAGCCGGCGCTTCAAGATCCCGCCACGTGCGCGTGTTTCAGGATCAAAGGCTAAAGATGCGGGGAGCGGCGCGGCGTCGCGCAAACCGCCGTACAGGGCGGCGCCTGCGAGCCGCCGCTCGTCGTCGCCGCTGTGCAGCAGTCCAGTGGTGTCTCGTGCGAGATAGGGCGGCAGGTAGCCGGTCTTGGCCACCATCGAGACGACTTGCGCCACCACCTCCTCCGGCGCGCCCGCGCGCAGAGCCTGACTGTAGGTTTTTTCATAGAACGCGTCCGCCGCCTGCCGGTTTTGTAAGTTCTCTGGATCGAAGCCGATGCCTGTGCTGAAGGTCAGGGCCAGTTCGTCGCCGGCGACCTGTTGCGCCTGGCGCGCGATCTCCGCCCGCTCGACCTCCACACCCAGAGCCTCGGCCTGCGGAGCGCTTAACTTGCCCGCTTCTTCCGCGCGGCGAATCTCCGCCTGTCCGGCACGGCCTGCGCCGATGTCGTTGGAGAGCTGCAGCGCCGCACCGGCGCTCCGCTGCCCGAGCTCGATGGCCTCGGCGGAAGCCCCGCGCTGCTGGGCCTCCCGTGCGTCGTCCATCAGGCGGGTTCGATACTTATCCGGCAAGACCTCTTGCCAACGCCCTGTCTCCAACTCCGCAATCAAACCCGCCGGGTCGCTGGTCATTCGTGCGTCCAGCAATTGGTTCAGGCTGTGGGTTTTCCAGGCAGCGAGAGCCTCCGGACGTACCCCGAGGCCGGCCAGCAGGCCCGCCTCGCCGCTGGTTTCGTCGCCAAAAAGTTCCAGGGACGCAGTGGCAAACTCTGTTAGGTCCTTTGCGACACGCTCTGACCACTGCTGCACCAGCGCCTGCGTGTCTTGGAGGCTTGTGCGTAGACGATGTTGCGCTTCGCGTGCCAACAGCTTTTGCCTATAGGCTTCCCGCCTTGCCTCGATGCTCTCGCTCAAGCGCCCATGCAAAGCCTGACCTTGGTAGTCTTGCAGTAGGGCATCGGCGCTGCTCTCAAAGAGCGACTCATACCGATTGATGCGGCTCTCGCTGTCCTCCTGCGGCGGCGCCTGGGCATCGCTCTCGGCGCGGCGCTTGGCAAGGTCACGATCGAAGTGCGACATCTGCTGCTCGGCCTGCCGCGTTTGCCGCTGCTCGACCACCTGGCCAAGCTCCGCCGCCCCGGCACCGAACTCGGCGAGATGACGGCCGATCCCGGCGCCGAAATGGGCGGCCTGGGCGCGGGGCGTGCTGGAAAAGGCAGCGGGCGCAGATGTCCGCTGCGGCTGTACCGGAAACCGCGGCATATCAGCGCCTGCCGCTTTCAATGGAACAGAGGTATTCGAGGGCAGATGCAAGGCAGCGTTTGCCGAGCACACTGCGTTCGGATAGGCCTGAGACTGCAGTTAAATGCGACATGCTCTAAGTCCTCCCGACGTTGGTAAGGGCTCAAAGCCCTGAAACGAAAAACGCCACGCGGCCCGGTGGATCCGGACGGCGCGGCGCATAAAAAAAGACCTCGCGAAGAGGTCCGTCAAAAATCAGTGATCAGAACAATTACAGTAGGTCAGTATTAAAGCATCACGGTTGCTCAGGTCGCGACGGTAAATCCATGTTCACAAATAGAATCTGGACAGCGCTCCATTCATCTTCCCGTAGATAGATTTTTCTGTCGTCCCGACGGTAGGCGGCGCCGGCCTTCACACTCAGTGTCGCAGGCCCCACCCATTGGACCCGCACCGGGCCACGAACGTCGCCGCCAAAAACATCCTCGAAATCCTCCGGGTCATCTGACGAAGCCAACGCGACGCGCCACGTGCTGCGCGCCGTCGCACCACAGTCGTAGATATAGCTCTTTGCTATAAACCGCCCATCCAGCGATCTCCGGCGCTCGAATTCCTCAGCACCACAGAAGTCGAGAAATGAAAATACAGCGTAGTAGCCCAAAAAATGAACTGCTTTTCCAACTGGCCACGCCAGTAAAAGTAAGGCGACGATAAAAAGTAACTTTTTTTTATTCACTTTAAAAATTCTAGCACCGAACAAAGTACCCGAGCTTTTGCTCGCCAACCGCTTCATTATGCAGCATCGCACACCTCATCATTATCGACTTATCTGCCATGTTCACCACGGGCTTCTGAGGCCACATACTGTGCTCGATTGCACGCCTCCTTAAAGAACATAACATGAACAATCTAAACATCTACCCGACTCCTGTCAAACGCGCGCAACCGCTTACTTCAAGGCCCCAACTCTATAGGCTCATGCCAGTTTTCGCGGTTTCTGTAGTAATCCATACCTTGCTTGATCCAATACTGATCCCGTGGGTCGTCGCCGTATGGTGGATCTGCAAAGAATGGAAAATACCGAGGTGCGGGCTCACCCCATTCTGGTTTTGACGTATTCCTCCGTTTTTGTGCCCTACCAGCTTCATTCAAAAGAATGAATTCTGGTACTCCCATCGCAGCACCAACAGCCCCATAATGAAAGTTACCAAAATTTTCGTACGCCTTGCCTAGCTGTTTGAAATCCCAGGGGCCTTTATTCTGGACTTGCTTCTCAAACCAGAATGGGTTCATACGCTGCTCTGCTAACTTTATATTTGCTTCAATATCTGCGCCCACGGGCGCAAGCGGAGGCCATTTCTTCCCTGTTTCATGTTCACCTGTGAGTAACACACGTTGCTCACGACCTAGTCGGTAATCGAAGTACGCCCCGTCTACGTTTGTGTACCCATCACCTTTTTCATGCTTCAATTGCCTGACCGTTGTTCGCCCCCAGACGGGCCGGATAATCTGTACGGAGCGAAAGCGGCCATCCTGCGTTTCTTCTGTGACTTTTCCGAGATAAGCTTCCAACTCTCCCAGAGATACAATCGTGTAGCCTGTCGTAGCGGCCAGCTCTGGCAATGCCTTAGCCACCTCGCGCCAAAAGTTGCTACTCAATTCAAATCCGTAACTTTCTGCACCATCACGCGCCGCAGCGTGTGATTCCTGCAATTCAATAGCGGCTGCTTGCGAAAGGGCTTGATTGAGATTTTCCACATCAGTCGCAAACAGTGGATAACCTTCGCGCGTTCCGCCACCCAAAAGCATAGGAGGAGACGGAACGTGCTGATTTTCTTCTAAGTTCTGCGCTGGTTTGTCAGCAGCAGACAACCCCTTTTTTATCAGCTCTTCTCGTAGTCGCCCAAGCCGGAACAGTAATTTCACAGCACTTCGTCTAAACTCTGCTTGCCCATCTCGCGGTGTCAAACCTTTGCCCAAGTCGTCCAAATAATTCTGCTCGAGTTGTTCAAGGATCTGATTCATGCGGTGCTCGGAATGCTCACTGGAAAAGAGCGACCTCAGATCGCGCTTGAGGGCCGACAGCTCGTCGGGTTCGAGCATCTGGATGCTGCCGCCACCCGGCCACTCCGCCTCAGCGCGGCGCAGAGCCTCCGAAGGCTCCAGGCCAAGGTCGAGCCAGCGCTTCAAGATCCCGCCACGTGCGCGTGTTTCAGGATCAAAGGCTAAAGATGCGGGGAGCGGCGCGGCATCGCGCAAACCGCCGTACAGGGCGGCGCCCGCAAGCCGCCGCTCGTCGTCGCTGCTGTGCAGCAGTCCAGTGGTGTCTTTCGCGAGACGCGGCGGCAGGTAGCCGGTCTTCGCCACCATCGTAACGACTTGTGCGACGACCTCTTCAGCCGCGCCCGCGCGCAGGGCCTGGCTGTAGGTCTTCTCATAAAAGGCGTCCGCCGCCCAGAGGTTCTGAGGGTTCTCGGGATCGAAGCCCAGACCGGTGCTGAAGGTCAGGGCCAATTCGTCGCCGGCGACTTGCTCTGCTTGCCTGGCGATCTCGGCGCGCTCGACCTCGGCACGCAGAGCTTCGGCCTGCGGAGCATTCAGTGTCCCCGCTTCTTCCGCGCGGCGGATGTCCGCTTGGCCGGCACGGCCTGCGCCGATGTCGTTGGAGAGCTGCAACGCCGTGCCCGCGCTCCGCTGCCCGAGCTCGATGGCCTCGGCGGAAGCCCGACGCTGCTCGGCTTCGCGCGCGTCGTCCAGTAAGCCCTTGAGGCGCTCCTCCGACAGCTGGTCTTGCCAGTTCCCGGTCTCCAGTTCCGCAATCAAACCCGCCGGGTCGCTGCTCACCCTTGCATCCAGCAATTGGTTCAGGCTGTGGGTTTTCCAGGCAGCCAGAGCCTCCGGGCGCAAGCCGAAACCGGCCAGCAGCCCCGCTTCGCCGCTGGTTTCGTTGCCAAAGAGTTCCAGGGACGCAGTGGCAAATTCCGTCGGGTCCTGTGCGACACGCTCTGACCAATGCTGGACCAGCACCTGCGTGTCCTCAAGGCTCACGCGCAGACGATGTTGCGCTTCGCGAGCGAGCAGCTTTTGTCTGTAGGCATCCTGCCTTGCCTCGATGCTCTCGCTTAAGCGCCCATGCAGAGCCTGACCTTCATATCGCTGCAGGACCGCATCGGCGCTGCTCTCGAACAGCGACTGGTGCCGCATGATCCGGCTCTCGCTGTCTTCCTCCGGCGGTGCTTGCGCATCGCTTTCGGCGCGGCGCTTGGCAAGGTCGCGGTCGAACTGCGACATTTGCTGCTCGGCCCGCCGCTTTTGCCGCTGTTCGACCACCTGGCCAAGCTCCGCCGCCCCGGCACCGAACTCGGCGAGATGACGGCCGATCCCGGCGCCGAAATGGGCGGCCTGAGCGCGGGGCGTATTGGAAAAGGCAGCGGGCACAGATGTCCGCTGCGGCAAAACCGGAAACCGCGGCATAAAATTCCTCGCGATGTTGGGGAAAGGCTCAAAGGCCAGATACGAAAAACGCCACGCGGCCCGGCAAAACCCGCACGGCGCGGCGCATGAAAAACACCTCGCGAAGAGGTCCGTTAATGTCTAGGGATCAGAACGACACCCTGAGGTCCGAGAGATCGGAGGGTTACGGTTGTCTGGATCGTGAGGATAAGTCCATGTTCACAAACTCAATCCCCACGCTCTTCAAAGCACTCTCACGGCGCAAATTTCCGTTTTCAGGTCATCTGACTTGAAAGCATCTAGGACCTCAAAACGAGAAAACACCTGCGTCTCTTCTGAGAAGGAATGAAACACTTGTGTTCTTGCCTGCGGTGCCAACTGACCGGGAAATACCAAAATCGGATTTAGCTCCTAATTGCTTATTGGATTAGGTAAAACATCTCGTCACCAAGGAGCCTCGCGACCGGACTCTGACTATCAATGAGTCGCCGCTCGACCAGGGTGAGTCTGGGGATCGAGGAGGCCAATCATCCTCCCCGAAATAGATAGCGAAATAGGGCGGCAATTCATCTGCTGTTAAAGAAGAAACCGTAACCTCGGTCGCGCGGTCCGGCAGTTTAAAAGCCGGTTTCGTTTTCAGTGAAGTTTGCGGACATCGCATGCGGTAGAGGTTCTTCCATGCTCACTCACTTTTCGGCCTCAGGAACCGTGCACCGATTATACAGCCAAGTCTAACTGACGATCCTGTCGTCGTCGTTTCAATCACATAAATGAGTATAAGCGACACGGGCGTTATCATGAAATGCGACTTCGTAAACGAGATCTTCAAATGGAAAGAACCATTCGATTTCACCTTCAAAAGTCTCCATTGCGGCTCTGTAAAACCAAGCTTTTATTCAACTTGAAATGGGAGACCCGGAAACAATGGAGGCCTCAAGGCCTCTACAAAATTCTTAGTGAGCAGTTTTAGGCGAACACGGAGCATATCCGCGTGCTCTGCATCTTTCGGGACTTCGAGGTCATCCAGCTCTTCAAACGGAAGACCGGCATCAAAGCGCTTAAGCCAAGTCTGATACATCTCAATGTAAACTCGTAGCGCACCTACACCATCCCCAATTGGCACATAAAGAATGTAGAGCGGCGGCAAATCACCAACCACAACCCAGGCCCATTCCGGAAAGCCGTCTTCATCTTCGAGCGCGACCGGGTGCTGCGTGTCAATCCTGTAAAGAAAAACCGCCACGATCGGCGGACAATAGGCAGCAACATAGGTTTCTGTTGTCGGCGGACACCAGGGCTCGTCGGAAAGAACGGCTTTAGCCTTGGCTTCAATGTCGGCAAACCCGCTTTTTTCCTCCTCGCCCCTAAGAAACCTCTGTCGAAAATCGTCCTCCCGAAAGACCAAATCGAAGTCAATGTCGATGTCGCACGCCGTCACGCCAACTCTCCCTACGTTCCGCGAATTGCTTCGACTGTGAACTCACAACAGTCTAAAAGAACATATAGGGAACATTTATGGAAACGAGAGCAGAAGAGTCAACAGCTTTTTTCAACACATAGGTGTACGACCAGACCCGACGCCCCCCTCAGTCGTCATCTTCCGGTTCGTAGAGCATTTCGAGAAACTCCGTGAAGCTGCCCGCGATGACATAGAGATCCTTCTCCGAATGGTCCTTCCACATTGGAACCAAGTCGATAAAAACCACAGCACCATAGCGCTCCTCCGATAAATCAAAGCATATCGGATCGCCGAAGCTGTCAGTTGCAAAAGGAAATAGGTTCAGGAAGGCCGGGTCATCAAAGTGCTCCCGATGAAAGTCAAAATTGTATTGGAGCTGGGACACCTCAATCCCGTCGTCCAATCGGTAGAACACTTGAAGATCAGCCGCATCTTCACGATGGCCGACAAGTGGAAACTCGTCTGGCGAAGGCATTCCGCCGTTGTTGTTTAAAAGAAATTCAATGTAGCCCCTCGGCAAGCTAACAGCGTTTTTCTTCTCAAAAGCTCTGATCTCCGCCTCAGAAACCTGTCGTCCTGCGTTAGCGATAGTCTTCAGCATGACTTAAAATCCAACACTATTTCTCCCAGGTTCCAACGATGCATTAGTTTATTGTGTCCCTAAAAATATCCAGGCATCACTAAATTTGGATAAGCGTCTTTCGGACAACTAGAGAAACACCGAGATCAGGAGAAGACACTGAAAGTAAAATCAAAAGTTCACATCCAGACTAACTTCGCAATCCGCTGACAGTTAACTTAAAAACGCCTTATAGTCCGGCAATATCCTCTCTTCGATAAACTCCAACCTGCCGCGCAATTCCTTAGCCCATTCTTTGGTCGGCGGCACATTCACAGGGATAACGCCGTCAACAGAACGCCCTTCCTCCACGGCTTCTACCCACTCGAACATGGCACCGACATACCCGTCTAACGCCTTGGCTGCGTTCGAGCAATCAAGATTTTCGTCTGCAATATAGGCGGGCGGAAGATTGCCGATAACGGCCCAGACACGTTCGTCAACATCCGGCAAGCTGGTTTCGATGTCCACGAGAAAGACGCCGAGAATGCCGGGAAAAAACAGACCGACCTTGACGTCCGTGACGCCGTCGCACCACGGGAAAGAGTCGATATAACGCCTCGCTCGTTCACCAAACTCATCAAAGTCTGGGTAGTCCTCCTCTTCGATCAATTTTTTGTACTCAGAAAGATCCACGATTTTTGCTTCGTCAATGTAAGGCCGAAGCATTTACTTTCCTGACGGTGCGACTAAGGTTCGCGAAGGAATCAGAAACTCCCACTTAACGTCTGACTTCGTTTTCAAATATATATAACATTTCGTCATCAAGGACTTTCGCAATCGGACTATCACGATTGATGAGTCGCGCCCAACCGGGATGAGTCACGGAGTCCAAGAGGCCAATCAACTTCTTTTCGAAGTAGATTGCGAAATAAGGCGGCAATCCATCTGCCGTTACCGAAGAAACCCCCATTTGACTGTCTTCAGTGGGTAGTTTGAAACCTACTTTGTTCTCAACAAAATCAGCAGGCATCGCGTACGGCGGCTCCTCCTCTCTGCTGATCCACTCCGCAACTTGAGGCGCCTCGCAACGATTATACAACCAAGTGTAACTGACAAGTTCATCGTCGTCGTTGTAACGATGCAAATATGCATAGATCACACGGCCATTGTCGTGAATTGACACTTCATAGCCAAGGTCTTCAAATGGGAAAAACCACTCGAGTTCACCTTCTGGGATTTCCATTACACCTCAGCAAAACTGCCAAATTGGATATCGGTGAGCGTGCACCTTAACCACCGGCGCCAATCTCAATGCTCATCAGATTTAACACCACAAAAAGGAACATAACAAGAACAATTATACGCCACCCTACGTTATGGCCATTCAGGATTCTTATGTTGCAGAAACTGCTTGAAGGAGTAAGCGCTCATTCCTCCATATGATGACCATCGTGCTCACCATCACCATCCAAGAAACCTCTCGGGTATGTTGGGAGCGCAACCCGGCCTCCAGTGGGAACCACCGTCATGCAAATGGTTTGACGGCGTATTGCAACAACGAGGTCTGTCCGAGTTCAAAGATCTGAACAGTGTAAGCAATCAATAATGAGCCACTGCACTTGTTTGCACCGCTACAACAACATCTCACCTAGTGCGCAACCGCACCTCAATCCTCATCTTCAAATTCATAGAGCATTTCGAGAAATGCCGAGAAACTCTCCGCGATCACATAAATATCTTTTTCTGTATGATCTTTCCACATGGGCACCATATCGATGAAGATGACGGCACCGAACCTTTCGTCGGACAAGTCCAAGCAAATCTTGTCATTGAAGCCGTCATTTCCGATCTGAAAAAAATTCTTGAATGCCGGATCGGAGAAATATCCATCATTCAAATCGAACATCCATTGCAGCTCCAGAGACTCTATCGGGTAATCGATGCCGTAAAGAAAGGAGACACCGCTCTCACTTTCCTTATGCCCCACCAAGGGAAAAGTATCTGGAACCGGTCGCCCGCCATTGTAGGTCAGCAGGAATTCTCGATAGTCGGAGGGGAGCCTTATACCGTTCGATGACTCAAACTCTGCAAGCCTCTCCTTAGTCAAATGTGGTCCTCTATTGACTAACTCAGTCACGTTTTTTTTCCTTCTTAGAGAAATTCAGAATTCCACCAGTATGTCCCACAGCATCGTGAACCCGCTTTAGCACAAGTTGCATCGTCTTCATATCTTGATGGTGATGCCAAACATAACCGTCAGGGATCTCAGGTAACAATTTTTCATCCAAAACTTTTTTGGTTGCAATACGCTTATCTTTTTCCCTTTTTCCGGTTAATTCAATTTCAACCTGAACGATTGTATACTTGTCAAATATAGGATACCCCTTTTTGTCAAACCAAACATCTTCTGTGTGGTGTTTCTGTCCCGCCTTTCCAATAAATCGCTCAGAAATTGGGATATCATCATAGATTGGCGTCCCCTCTTCATTGTACACAATGAGAGGGACGCGCCTATCATCACTTTGATCCGGGTTAACAAGTATCAGCGGTTCCTGCTCCTGCGCCGGAAAGCCGGGCGCCTGTTCTAAGAGGGGTCCGAGTTCAGTCTGATTGCCGCCGGTGTGATCGGGCACGAGCTCTCGCCCTGGTCCTGCTTCAGACGGCGGAAGTGGGAGTGTCGGCACCGGGTCGGCAGAGGGTCCTGGTTGAATGATCGGGCGATGCCCGTCAGATGGAACGACGATCGCCTGACTGCCCGTTGAAATGGTGTGATCCGTAACAACTGTTTCTGATACGACAGCACCGGCCTCGCTGGCATCTTCAGCGAAATCGGGTTGCAACGTGAAACGGCGGCTGGGAAGCCTCTCGGTGACGTATTCCCGTTTCTCGCGATCCCAGAAGGTCACATCGAGGTCGATGTATTTTTCTGCGGAGATATCTCTTCGCTGCCGGATCGTCATCGGACCGTGTTCCGGATGCGTGATCGCAACAGACCGGATGCCTGTTTGACCATCCTCTTGGAGCACTTTGCCTAGGAGATTTTTGCCATCGCCGACCGAGAGCATTGTGAAGCCAAACAGGCTCGCCGCAATTGACGGGAAAAGTCGCGCAATGACCTGCATGTTGTCGAAGTAGTCTCTGAGGTCTTCATCGTTGGAGCGCTGCGCCCAGTTGCGAAGGTCACGCTCCAGCTCCAACGCAGCTGCTGCAGAAAGCTGCTCATCCGCTTGTCGAGGCGGAAGCGGCAAAGGAACCGGTCCCGGTAGAACCCCCGAGTTGACCCTATGGAGCATTGGCTGGCCGCCACCGATATTTTGCTCATAACCGTCAGAGTACGTTTCCAGTGCCGGTTTGAAGCGGCCGAGCTTCCAAATTACCCGGCCGGCATCACGCCGGAGTTGCCGACGGGCCTGGCGCGGCGGCAGCCCCTTGCCCAGGTCATCCAGATAGTTTTGTTCAAGCTGGTCCAGGATCTGGTTGACCCGGTGCCCGGAATGCTCACCGGTAAAGAGCAACCCAAGATCGCGTTTAAGGGCCGACAGCTCGTCGGGTTCGAGCATCTGGATGCTGCCGTCACCTGGCCATTCCGCCTCGGCGCGGCGCAGAGCTTCCGGCGGCTCCAGGCCAAGGTCGAGCCAGCGCTTCAGAATGCCACCCCGCCCGCGTGTTTCGGGATCAAAGGCTAAAGATGCGAGGAGCGGCGCGGCATCGCGCAAGCCTCCGTAGAGTGTGGCGCCTGCGAGCCGTCGTTCGTCGTCGCCGCTGTGCAGCAGTCCAGTGGTGTCTTTCGCGAGACGCGGCGGCATGTAGCCGGTCTTAGCCACCATCGTGACGACTTGTGCGACAACCTCTTCAGCCGCGCCCTCACGCAGGGCCTGGCTGTAGGCCTTCTCGTAGAACGCGTCCGCCGCCCGACGGTTCTGAGGGTTCTCGGGGTCGAACCCGATGCCCGTGCTGAAGGTCAGGGCCAGTTCGTCGCCGGCGACCTGTTGCGCCTGGCGCGCGATCTCCGCCCGCGCGACCTCAGCGCGCAGAGCTTCGGCCTGCGGAGCGCTCAAAGTGCCGGCTTCTTCCGCGCGGCGGATCTCCGCCTGCCCGGCACGGCCGGCGCCGATGTCGTTGGAAAGCTGCAGCGCCGCACCGGCGCTCTCCTGCCCAAGCTCGAGTGCCTCGGCGGAAGCACGGCGCTGCTGCGCTTCACCCGCCTCAGCGCGTAGCTGCTCCCTCCGCTCCTCCGACAACTGATCCTGCCAACGCCCCGTCTCCAACTCCGCAATCAAACCCGCCGGGTCGCTGGTCATTCGTTCGTCCAGAAATTGGTTCAGGCTGTGGGTTTTCCAGGCAGCGAGAGCCTCCGGGCGCAAGCCGAGACCGGCCAGCAGCCCCGCCTCGCCGCTGGCCTCGTCACCAAAGAGTTCCAGGGACGCATTGGCAAATTCCGTCGGGTCCTTTGCGACACGCTCTGACCACTGCTGAACCAGCGCCTGCGTGTCCTCAAGGCTCGCGCGCAAACGCTGCTGCGCTTCGCGAGCCAGCAGCTTTTGCCTATAGGCTTCCCGCCTTGCCTCGATGCTCTCGCTCAAGCGCCCATGCAAAGCCTGACCTTGGTAGTCTTGCAGTAGGGCATCGGCGCTGCTCTCGAACAGCGACTGATGCCGCGTGATCCGGCTCTCGCTGTCCTCTTGCGGCGGTGCCTGGGCATCGCTCTCGGCGCGGCGCTTGGCAAGGTCGCGGTCGAAATTCGACATCTGCTGCTCGGCCTGCCGCTTCTGCCGCTGTTCGATCCCCTGGCCAAGCTCCGCCGCCCCGGCACCGAGATCGGCGAGATGGCGGCCGATCCCGGCGCCGAAGTGGGCGGCCTGGGCGCGGGGCGCGTTGGAAAGGGCGGCGGGCGCAGATGTCCGCTGCGGCTGTACCGGAAACCGCGGCATATCAGTGCCTGCCGCTTGTAATGGAACAGAGGTATTCGAGGGCAGCTCCGGGGCAGCGTTTGAGGCGCACACTGCGTTCGGACAGGCCTGAGACTGCAATTAAATGCGACATGCTCTAAGTCCTCGCGATGTTGGAAAGGGCTCAAAGCCCTGAAAGGAAAAACGCCACGCGGCCCGGTGGATCCGGACGGCGCGGCGCAAAAAAAAAGACCTCGCGAAGAGGTCCGTTAAAAATCAGCTATCGAAATCACCTGTCGACGACAGTTTGCAAAACTAATCGCCTCTCCGGTCAGTCACGTGAAGCCGCTCGGGATTTCCGACCACCTTGTTTGGCCGTTGTTGTGACACCGATTGCCTTCTTGCCGAGTGACAGCGTCGAAGCACGCGTGACGGGCGCTGCCTTCACCCTTGGCCAATCGACAGCAGCCGGCGCAATCTGAGGATCGTCATCGGCAGCGCTCGCAGGAGCGCTCTCCGCCGTCACCCAGCTATAGTACTCCTCGGCAATCTCCAGCAGGCCGCGGCTGTCGCGCGCGCCCTGGCGTTGCGCAGCCAGGCGCAGACAGTCCAGGCGCAGATCCTCGCGCTGAATCTCGCAGTCCGGATGACGGGATTGAACAGAAGGGGCAGCGGGCGTTTCAGGTTTCACATCACTCACGACAGGATCTCCAGTTTTTCGGTCAGGGCGGCCATGCGGGCGACGGCCTGCTGGTGGCCCGGATGGGAATGCTCGAGCCAGGCTTCCCGGAAGGCCGGGTCTGCCTTGAGGGACGCGATCTGCGCGCGGACGGAGCCGGGCTGGGAAAAGCTCTCACCACCCTCACCTTCCAGGCTGTCTTCGGCCATGGCCGCGCCGATGCGCGCGAACATCTTGAAGACGGCAGCACGGCCCACGGACTCTTCCAGGCCGTCGATGATCTCGGCATCGCCGAAAGACCGGGCCGCGCGTCGGGCCTGTTCCATGTTGCGATCGAAGCTGCTGCCCCACTCGGACCGCAGGGCTTCGTCTTCCTGCTCGGCGCGTTCGATCCGCCCCTGTTCGGCCCGCGCGCTCTCACTGCCCAAATAGCCGTGCCAGCCTTCCGAAAGTGCCGCCACCTGGGCCTTGGTCAGACCGGCGGAATGGAACAGCCCGCGCATCTGCTCCTCGAAGGCCGCGTCGCGCTGAACGCCATCCGGGACGGAAATCTCATAGCCCTCGGCGGACTCCGGACGGCCCAGACGGTCATAGACCGCATTCCAGGCCTCGCTGTCGCCCGCCTTGGGAATAGCGATCTTGTCGCGCCCGACCAGCTTTTCCAGATGGCGGTAGGACTCCAGCACCGCGCCTGGTCCCTTCCAGCCTTTGGTCTCCAGCAGAGCGCGCTGATCTTCGCTTAAGTCGCTGGTCCAGTCAGCCGGCCCTGCGGGCTCGGGCGTCCTGTCTGAAATATCTTCAGTTCCCCTTGTTTCTCCGGACTGGCCATCACCAGGCAGCATCGATCCCTCCGTCGTCTCTAACGGCATTGCATCATCCTCTCTCAATTTTCGGGCTACTCTTGGGCAGAAATACCGGGATCCGGCCTCACTCCGGCGCGTTCTCATCACTCAGCTGCCAGATCTGCTTTTCAGTCATGTTGAGATGCATCTGCAGGCGCAGCCAGACCTCACGGCGGCCCTCGCGCAAGGCGGTCGCATGGCTATCGCCGGGCTGAAAGCTGGGCCGGGTCGCGCAGCAGAAATTGCGCAGATCGGCGAGCACGGCCTGCCCGTCCCGGCTCGCGAAGGTGCGCCGGTAGGCCAAACGGCGGCGGCGCAGCAGGCGGGCGAAGATCTCACGCATTGGGCAAACCTCCTCCACTTCCAGGCACCGGCGCGGCACCCGGCGGCCCCCCGCCAGTTGGAGCGTTTGGACCACCGGGTCCAACCGCGCCAGCTGCGACCTGTGCCAGCACGGCTTCCAGACCGGCACCGCCTCCCTCAACGTTTGAAAGCTTGCTCACCGTGTCAGCCACCTGCGGACCGGCGGCCAGGGTCTGGCTCAAGCCCTCCTGCTGTATGCGCTCACCACGCAGGGCTTCAACCTCTTCTTTCTTACGCAGAATATGTTCGACCCCATGAACTTCGACGGCGATCTTGGCGACCGCATCCGCATCGAAGTTATCGAAGACGCTCGGATCCGCCACCGCCATCGCCCCCGCGATTTCCAGCGCGCGCATGACCCCCAATCCCTCTTCCGCCCGCTGTGCCCGGGTCAGAGGTGAGTCATACTGGATTTCATAGTCGCCCCCCGCCTCTTGCAGGGCCGCCGGCATGGGTGGCAGCGCATCCGCGCGCGCCAGGATCGCGAGCTCCCGTTCAATCATGGGCCCAAGGGACTCCGACTGTTGCCGCCCGACGGTCGGCCCGAGCAGCACACCTTTTTCCTGCGCCCGCTCCAGAACTTCGGTCGCGGTCATGGCCGGCCCCTGTACCAGGATCTGAAAGAGGCTGACCAGGAAGGCGTCGTTAATGACCTCGCGGCGCTGGTTCATCATATCCAGACCGATGTCGACCCGGGCGTTGTTCTGGAAGGGCTGCATCAGGGGACGGCCCGAACTGTCGACCCCGCCGTAGTTGATCGCGTTGGGCCGCAGATCGGGACGGCCGCCCAGGATTCCGTCATCGTGGATCAGGACCGGTGGGTCGACCGTTTTGTGGGCCGCGCGGATGATCGTCCGGCTCATTTCATTGAGCATCTTTATGTCGGGCAGGACGGCCATGGCCGGCGAACGACCGTAGACTTCATTCGGCGCCGTGACATAGCGCGAGACCGCGTAGGGGAACTGCTCGAAGCCGCCTTCCTGCAGAATCATCCTCTCCTCCACCGCAACATGCGTGCTGGCAAAGGGCAGGTTTTTGGCGTCGGCCCTTCCGGGCCTGACCTCACCGCGGGGCAGAACCGCATGCAGGAAATCGAAGCGCCGTTCGGGTTCTTTCTCCAACGCGCGCTGGATGCCGCGCGGCAGGTCTTTTTCCGGCCAGCGTTGCGCAGCCTGGCGTGCCGAAAGCCGGTACTTTCGAAAGACCGTATCGATCCGCCCGTTGGCATCTTCGGCAAAGCAGCAATCCGAGAGATGGATCGACTTGTAGCGCAGGCCGCTGCCGACCTCCTCGCCGACAAAGAGTACGCCGGTGCCAAAGGCGCCGAGGCTCATATAGGTCTCGTGCTGCTGGCTGGCGTAGTTGGCGCGGGGACTGTAACGCGCCGCGAAGAGAATGTCCTCGACCTGCCGGAACCAGTCGCGCACCCCGTCCGCATCGTTCAGCACCTGATCGGTCGCGCGGAGGCGATGCCAGCGCTGCGCACGCGGCGTCAACATGGATTCCATAGCCGCCGCGAAGCGTTCCAGGGCGATGGGCGCGGTCGAATCAAAGATCTTTTCGTTGCGCTTCGCACCCTCGGACCATTTGGTCTGAAAGGAATCCTGGCGCGGCAGAATGCGCTCGGCGATCTCGCGCCAGTGGTTCTCCCAGGTCGCCCGCGACGACGCGAGTTCCTGGTGGCGACGAATCAGCTCATCGGCTCTGCTGTCTTGCATAGATGGAATCCTTGTTTTGCCCAGCTCCCTTTGACCGGCCCCTTTTGACCGGAAGGAGAAAGGGTGGAAAAAGTGAAATCTAAAATTTTATTCAAATTCGTTGGTAAGCTGATGTTAACCATCCGCGCACTATGATTCGGGCTGAATTCGATAAAGGGTCGGGTGCCGTTCGCGGCGAAAAGGCCGGTCGTTAAGAGAAGTCTGCACAACAGATCGGAACAGCTGTCCACGCCCTTTGGAAGACTACGGTCAACTCTGGAGAGTCATGGACTATGGCATACGCGCAAACATCACCCTTTTCGTTAGATACCGAACCCACTGAAAACACTGAACATCAGGGTGATGCAGCCGGTGCGCAGCAACTCGCCTGGCTGACTGCGCAGAGCAAAGCGGCAGCCGACAGTTCAAAAAGCCACCTCCTGGTTCTTCGTTTCGCATTGGTGAATATCATTGCGGTCGGTCTGCTTGGCGCCGCGTACCAGCAAGGGCTGGTTGAACGCGTTTTGACTGCCGACAAAACCTATATCAGCGTTGCAATTTTTGTCGTCTTTCTGGCCGGCCTGATTGTTTGTGCACGCCGCGTCTGGGAAACCAGCCACGATCTCGAACAGGTCAAGACCTTCGATCCGCTGCGCCAGAGTCACGCCACCAAGTACCTCGCAAGCCTGCGCGGACGTGCGGGCGACAGCCGGGCACTGCTTGCTTCTTCCCTTCGCATGAAGCTGACCCATCGCATTGCCGTGGTCCGCAATGTGGCCAACGCGCTCGTCCTGCTTGGACTGATCGGTACGGTCGTCGGTTTCATCATCGCCCTCTCCGGTGTCGATCCGGAGCAGGCCTCGGATGTCAGCGCCATTACCCCCATGGTCTCCACTTTGATCGAGGGCATGTCGACGGCGCTCTACACCACGCTGGTCGGCGCGATCCTGAACGTCTGGCTGATGGTCAACTATCAGCTTCTGGCGGCAGGCACTGTCAAACTGATCACCGCGCTGGTTGAATTCGGAGAGAGCAATGGAAGGGCTTGATCACTTCGACGACAACACCGGCGATACGGTTTTTCGCGATATCATCTTTCTGGCCCTCGCCGGGTTCGTCGCCATCGTCTTGCTGCTGCTGCCGCACCTGAATCCGCCGGCCAAGGCGGAGGCCGAGACCAACGCACCTGGCAACGTCATTGTCGAGCTGCGCTGGCCGGACGAACTGAACAGCGATGTCGATCTTTGGGTCGAAGCGCCCGGCGACAAGCCGGTCGGTTACTCCAACAAGGGTGGCGTCTCCTTCAACCTGTTGCGCGACGACCTCGGCAACCTGGCAGATGCGACCCGGATGAACTACGAGGTGTCCTACAGCCGCGGCGTGCCCCACGGGGAATACACCGTCAACGTCCACCTCTACCGGAACCTCAGCGGCGCCGACAGTATCCCGGTTACCGTGGTGATCAGCGTCAAGCCTTCGGAAGACGCGCCCGCAAAGCAGATTCTGGCGACGGCTGTCGATCTCAAGCATGAAGGTCAGGAAATCACCGCATTCCGCTTTTCGTTGGACGAGAAAGGCCGCCTGATTTCAGGCAGCGTACACGACCTTCCGCGGCCCTTACGCTCGAGGAAATCCTGATGGATACCATTCGAATCATCTTTCCCATCGCCGTGGCCCTGGTTGCCATCCTGGCGCAAATCAGCGTCTGGTCTCCGCGCCGGCTCTGGGTAAAGGTTACGGCGCTCGTGACCATGACCCTCTTCCTGCCGGTCGCCTATATCAGCCTCGAGACTCTGCTCAGCCGGCCAAAGCCGGTCGAGATGGACTGGGCTTCCGAAAACCTCAAGGACGCCAGCGTGCTGGCCGCACGAATCGATGAAGAAGAGTCGATCTATCTCTGGCTGGCGGTCGCGGGTATCGATGAGCCGCGTTCCTATGTCCTGCCCTGGACGGAACAAACCGCGCGCGAGCTTCACGCCGCTCAACAGGGTGCGGAGCGCGAAGGCAGCGACGTCAAGATCCGGCGGCCTTCAGAATCGGGCGAAGACGATCAGGAGCCGATGTTTTACGCAGCGCCCCAGGAAACCCCGCCTGATAAACAGACTGCGACAACAGGGCCACAGGTCTTTCAGCGCTCGGCTTCGAACCGTTAACGGCACCAAGGCCTGGCAGACCATGAAAAAACCGAAGATCCCGGCAGGCTTTCGCAAACCGCCCCTGCCCGGCCATCGTCCCTTCGGCACCCGCGGTATCGGAGCCTTGAGCAGTCATGACTCTGGGCATTCGCGCAGCTCTCTGAGCGATGCGATCTCACATTTCAGCGCCGCCGATCTGCGTCTGAACCGGGCGCGAAGCGCGACGAGCAAGATCCTTCCCTTCCGCGGCGGCCTGAAGGCCACATAAGCCGCCCCAAGGGGCTATATTCCACCCGAAAAATCCAAACCGGGGATCTGGGTTCAACCCAATCTCTCAGGACCTCCACAAAGGCCCCCCGCGATCCGCAAAGGGACAAGTGCTGCGCAGGTCGGCCACCTGCCTGATTTCAAGGCTGCACAGGCTCTGCTCCGCTCCATCCGGGCCGCCCCCATTATGCGATAGTTTTAGGTCTTTAGGGGTGCTAAGCTCCGCGCAGCTCTATTAATCGGCGAACGTCTATATATTTCTGCTTCTAAAATGACCTGATCCCTGCCCTATAAGAAGGGTTTCGGAGCAGTTTCTTTTGCATAAACCTGCCCGGGGCATAGGAGACACAAATTGGTCACACCACTGTTTGGGGCGAATGTTTTTAGTGCTTAGGTATTTTTACATCAAAGCCATTTTAAATTTCACGCAAAGTGCGGCCTGACGTGCCCAGGGTGACTATGAATTTATGAAACCGGCGTATTTAAAACTTTCCTGGGGTCCGGATGGTGTTACAGCCGAGGGGGACCATACCTACTACCACGGCAATGCGATCGAACAGGCCGACGGTACCCGTAATGGTGTATACTCCGAATGGTCGTGGGACGGCGATACGCTGAAAGTCGGCACGTGCCGCTATGGCATGTCTCCGCTCTTTTACTATTGCGGCGACAGGACAATTTACGTCTCCAACTCGATCCCCAAACTGCTGGAACTCGGCGCCCCCAGTGCGTGGGATGACGATGCCATGGCGGTCTTTATTCGCCGGCAGACTTTTCTGGGCGAGGACACGCCCTTCAAGCACATCCGCGCGACACCGCCTGGCGCAAGACTGACCTGGAAAGACGGCCGCATGACGCTCGAGGGCAAAGCCTTCGCGCCCAAAACGCAGCACCTGAAGCGCTCGGCCATGATCGACGGCGTGATCGATCTCTTTGCGCAAGCGATTACCCGTCGCTTGCCCCAGACCGACGAGTTCTACTTGCCATTGACCGGCGGCAAGGACTCCCGCCATATTCTACTCGAGCTTAACCGCCAATCCGCTCTGCCTAAAGCCTGCGTCACCGCTTCATTTCCGCCCCCGCTCACCAACCAGGACAGAGAAATCGCCGCCCAACTCGCCGCCCGTGTCGGCCTCCCCCACATCACTCTGCCACCGCCGGCACCGGGCATCGCTGACGAACAGCGCAAAAACATCGTGACGAATTTTTGTACGGTTGAACACGGCTGGGCAGTGCCGCTTGTGGATTTTTTAAAAGCGAATACCCAGGCTAGTTTTGACGGACTAGGTCTCGACGTTTTTTTTAATACGATTTGGTACAGCGAGCATAGAGCTAAACTATATGGGGCGGGCGCATTGGAGACACTTGCTACAGATTTACTTGGAGACTCTGAAGCCGCGTTCTCGATGATCTTCACAAGCGAGACAAACAGACGCTTTTGTCGATCGCGCGCGATTGCCCGTCTGGTAAAGGAATTAAAAATACACGCCGACTGTCCGCATCCAGTCGCAGCCGCGCAGTTCTGGAGCCGCACACGAAGAACAACGAGTACATTCACATTCGGAATGCAAAACTCAATACCGACTGTTCATACACCTTTTCTCGACTTGGACCTGTTCGATTTCGTTTACGGCTTACCAATGAGCTCGCTGCGAGAATCACCCATGCATGTCGATGTCATATCAAATGCTTACAAGAATTTTAGCGACATAGGATATAGTGTTGGCGGGACGGGGCGTAACATCAATAAAAGGTATCCTCGCGATTTCTCACTTGGCCTAATCCGGAATAACCTCGGCAGACTCTTTCAGCCAAGTATTTTGAGCAGCAAAGGTACTCTCCTTCGTCTCTTGAAAAGCTACCTCTCAGGTAACAAAATCGATCTCGACTGGCTGAACCCCTGTTTGCAGCTTTGTCTCTGTCAAATTGAGTCATACAGATCGGCTCAGACGACAAATTCAACGCTCCTATCTGCATCGGGCTGAAGGATTTAGGGATTAACGTGCCGAGCCGAGACTAATGTTCTTTTCCGAAAAAAGGTACCGTGTGAGTTGCCTTGCGCCCTGGAGGTCCGTAATGCTGCCAATAGCGTTGAAGGCACAGAACGAGCCATTCCAAACGGAACCCAGCCCCTCAAGTTGGTTGAACCCGTGTTCATTTGCGATCCGGAGCTAGACAAGATGCATCGAAATGCAGTGACCTCAAGGTTTATCGTCTTCGTTCCGCCCACTCCCTCTACAAACCACCTTCCGACGCAAGGCCAACTCCTGCGGTTGTGCGCATCTCAGAAACTCAACTTGATCCAAACGAAGCACTATTATCTTGCGTGCCATTTGGTCCGGCCCCTCGAAACGGCTGACAGCACGCATCCCGTTCTTGTCTGCGATACTCTGCCGGGCAAAATGAGTGGGGGCCGCAATTTCAATTTCCCGAGCGACACACCAAACTGGGATGAATGGCACACGCAAGCCGAAGCTGAAGCCCAAGTCTACAATTTCATCTACGCAGCGGAGGAACGTTTCACGATCGAGTCTGACCCACTGGGCATAAAGCCGATCTACCGAGCTGAGACAAATGAAGGAATTTTAATTGCAAGCAGCATTGCGGATATCTGTTCGATTTCCCCAGGTCTGTCAAAGCATTTGGATCGAGCATCTATCGCTCAGTTTCTGGTGATGGGTTATGCATTGGGGTCGCGTACGCTTCACAGAGACCTGCATCGTACCGATACGGGCGAACGCCTAGAATGGTCGAAGGATACCGGCCTGAAACGATCGCGGCCAAGGCGTTACCGCATTTCAGCGCAGATCAAAACCGACACTTATCTGAGCGCCGCGTTATCGCAGGTGGAGCGGGCGCTCAACGCAAGTTTGGAACGTCATTGTTCAGGCGCGCGCAAACCCATCAATATTGCCTTGAGCGGCGGCTTTGACTCACGAATATTAGCGGCGGCAATGAAGAGTCAAAACTACCCGATCCGCGCTTTCACCTACGGCAGATGGCATCACCGCGAACTAAGGACGGCGGGGCGGATCGCCAAAAGTCTTGGTATCGAACACGCATTCCTGAACTACCCTCTTGATAACTACTACCAGAGACTTTCGCTATTCATGTCGGTAGTTGAGGGGCAGAGTGAGAGCAAAGTCACCCAGATCGCGAACCTCCTGCAGATCGATGCCGACAGCGGCTCCGCGCTTGTTCACGGTTTCCTCTCCGACCCCATTGCAGGCAGCCACCTGACCGACTGGTTTCCAAATGACGACCTTACTGAACTTGACGAGGTCGCCGACCGGCTCGTGAAAGCCCTCGCACCATCCGATTCGCGGCTTCAACTCGTTCAGAATGTACTGGGTTACAAGTTCGATTGGGACAGCTTCAAACAAGAAATTCGATCAGCGCTTCTGCCTACCGAAAAACCCTATCAGTCCGCAGTTCTTTGGGATATCGAGAACCGGCAAAGGAAGTTGATATCTCCGCATCTGCTATTGCTGGGCCAAGTGTTTGATGTCATCGCACCTTTTTACGACCGCGAGATGCTGCAAACCTGGATAAGCATGCCGAGAGTCGCCTTGGACAAGCGATATCTTCAGCGGCAGCAGCTCGCTTATCAGTTTCCCGAGCTCGCAAAAATTCCCCGAGATGAGGAGACAACACCGATAACGCCCAACCTGAAGAACCAGTTGTTACTGTTGATCGATACAGTGGCGCGCAAGGCCTTCATAAAACTCTATGGCAGTATTACAGGCTATCGCCCTGGATCGATTTGGTCGTTGGGTCAGGGCATGGCCAATGCATCGCAAATACAAAAAATGAATGACTCCATTCGAGACGGAGACAAGCTACTGACAGAGGTATTTGATCTTCAGTTGAACCTCTCAGATGAAACGCGGGCGTTGATCCAGTCGTCACCCGAAAACGGCGATTATCAAACGACAAGACTCGTCTTTCAGCTTGTCGAGTATGCCAAGTGGATCAAAGCCCTGCCCGTCTCGAAATAATTATTCAGGCGACATAGACTGACACCTGCGCCTGGGCACTTTACTCTCTCATCTCCAAAACTATCGCGGTTTCTCAGTTCGCCTTCTCACTAGCTGTGCAGCGGTTCCGTTTACGCGGCCCCTGCCACTGTTGTCACATATCACAGCCGGAGGATGTTCTCCGCGACCAGCGATACTTTGGATCCCACCAATGCTCTCAAATCGTGAATAACACCCTCCTCCTACACTCTAAAAAATGAAATCTTCCGAACAAAGCAAGAACTCATCCGGCGCCTTGCTTTCATCTGCCGGCGAGCGAGGCATTGAGGTATACAAAGGAGTCACACTAAAGCTTGCCGGATGCACATTTATAGCTTAGGCAATTCTTGGTTTTTCGGCGGCTACACTACAATCGGCGTTCTTCATCTGAAATTTTCAGAAGTGTTATTGGTGCATGGAACCGGTCTTTCTTAAGCTCTTCTGCGGTCCGAATGGGGTCACGGCCGAGGGGGACCATACCTACTACCACGGCAATGCGATCGAACAGGCCGACGGTACCCGTAATGGTGTATACTCCGAATGGTCGTGGGACGGCGATACGCTGAAAGTCGGCACGTGCCGCTATGGCATGTCTCCGCTCTTTTACTATTGCGGCGACAAGACAATTTACGTCTCCAACTCGATCCCCAAACTGCTGGAACTCGGTGCCCCCAGTGCGTGGGATGACGATGCCATGGCGGTCTTCATTCGCCGGCAGACTTTTCTGGGCGAGGACACGCCCTTCAAGCACATCCGCGCGACACCGCCTGGCGCAAGACTGACCTGGAAAGACGGCCGCATGACGCTCGAGGGCAAAGCCTTCGCGCCCAAAACGCAGCACCTGAAGCGCTCGGCCATGATCGACGGCGTGATCGATCTCTTTGCGCAAGCGATTACCCGTCGCTTGCCCCAGACCGACGAGTTCTACTTGCCATTGACCGGCGGCAAGGACTCCCGCCATATTCTACTCGAGCTTAACCGCCAATCCGCTCTGCCTAAAGCCTGCGTCACCGCTTCATTTCCGCCCCCGCTCACCAACCAGGACAGAGAAATCGCCGCCCGACTCGCCGCCCGTGTCGGCCTCCCCCACATCACTCTGCCACCGCCGGCACCGGGCATCGCTGACGAACAGCGCAAAAACATCGTGACGAATTTTTGTAGCCTTGACCATGCATGGGCAATACCGCTTGTTGATTTCTTGAAAGATAGAAGCACTGTCAGTTACGATGGCCTCGGCCTTGATGTTTTTTTCAGCTCGATCTGGAGTAGCAACTACCGAGATGAGCTTTACAGAGAAGGCGCTTTTGAAGCTCTCGCTGTCGATCTCTTAGGTGACTCCGAAGCGGCAATTTCGACGATCCTTACACCGGAGACAAACTTTCGCTTCAATAGGTCTCGTGCAATTTCTCGGATGGTCAAAGAACTAAAACTCTACTCAAATGCACCTCATCCTGTCGCAACCTTCCAGTTTTGGAGCCGTTCTCGTCGAGCTACCAGTCCATTGACTTTCGGATTACAAGGTGAAATAGAAACTCTTCACACACCTTTCTTAGATCACGATCTTTTTGACTTTGTTTATTCGTCCCATCATTCTGGAGAGTCCTCTATTCATTTTGATGCCCTAATGAAAGCTTATCCCCAGTTCAAAGAGATTCCGTTCGTTAAGTCTGGCGTACCAGGTGCACGTCGTCCCATCAGATCGCGAGCGATTCCATTTAACTTATTTCGGTTTCTTCTTCCAAAAATTTACAAGCGAACCTCGATAAAGACACCGCAGATTTCGGCACGACTACTCAAAGCCATTTTTACTGGAAAACACTCAGATTTCGAATGGCTCCAACCACTGTTGCTGAACCATATCGCTCAGTTAGACAAACATGCTGCGCGCTGACCGTTCAGATTTGCAAGTTGAACCAAGAGAGGCGACTACAATCTATCATTCGCATAAGGCGTCAACGCGAAACTAGGGTCCGTACTCAATTAGGTGTTCCCCTGCGTTTTCAGGTGTGATTCGATGATCCAAGTTTCCCAAGTCAGGGAGGATTGGATGGGACGGCTTTATTGGCT
>CANMQP010000032.1 GCA_947500035.1 uncultured Kiloniellaceae bacterium
AGATGGCCTGGTTGACTGGGTGCGCGCCTTTCGGAAGACGGCGGGCGGGACGAGCGTTGAGAAGTCGACCTGGCTGAACACGGGTAGCGGCTGGGTTTTGGATCTCGATTACACACATCCCGATGTGATCGAGGATGATCTCGACGAGGTGCGGCGCGGCGAGTTCGTCGATGTCAATGGAGATGGCCTGGTTGACTGGGTGCGCGCCTTTCGGAAGACGGCGGGCGGGACGAGCGTTGAGAAGTCGACCTGGCTGACGCAAGCTGACGCTGCACGTCCAGACACCCTTATCTCCGTCACCGACAGCCTGGGCCGTGTCGCGAGCGTCACCTACAAACCCCTGACCGACCCCTCGGTTTACACCAAGGAAACCGGCGCGGTTTTCCCCGAGCGGGACATCCAGGTCTCCGCCACTGTCGTCTCCCAGATCAGCCGGGATGACGGCATCGGCGGCCAGAAGGCAACAGACTACAGCTACGCCGGCGGGCGTTATCACGATCAGGGCCGCAAGTTCCTGGGCTTCCGCCAGATGACGGCGACCGACATTCAGACCGGGAACGTCACCACCACGACCTACGAGCGGGATTACCGCTACAGCGGCTTCGTCAAGGAAAACAGGATCGCCACGGCCAACGGCGCGCTGCTGGAGAAAACCCTCAACACCTGGGCCTTTACGGAGACGGCGGTCGCGGACCAGCCGAATATCGTCTTCCCCTATCTGGACGTGACGACGACGGAACGCTACGAGATCAACGATGGTGTGGGCAATCTGCCGCTGATCACCGAGACGGTCACCAGCAGCTTCGACAGCTTCGGCAATCCGACCCTGGTCGTCGGCACCACGACCGGCAACGGCGAGACCTTCACCACCACCACCACCAATACATTCTCCAACGACACGGCGGGCTGGCTGCTCGGGCTGCGGACTCGGAGCGAGGTGAACAAGTCGCGCACCCCCGGCACGGCGGCGACCCGGACCATGACCTGGGCTTATGACCTGACGACCGGCTACGTGACCCAGGAGGTGATCGAGCCCGATCTGGCCGCCCATACCCTGACCCGCGACTACAGCTACGACCTCTTCGGCAATCACACCGGCACCACGGTCAGCGGCGCCAATATCGCGACCCGCAGCAGCTCGGCGGGCTATGACGTCAACGGCCTGCTGCCGGTCAGCGCGACCAATGCAGAAGGACATGGCGAGACGCGGATCATGGATGCGCGCTACGGCGTGACCAGCAGCCTGACCGGACCCAATCTGCTGACAACCACCTGGCTCTATGACGGTTTCGGGCGACAAACCAAGGAGATCCGCGCCGACGGCACGGAAACCCGCATCAGTTATGAGCTCTGCTCCGACGTTGCGGCGCCCTGTTCGAGCGGTCCGGCGGCAGCGGTCTACCGGATCACCACCCAGGACTTTTTGACCGCAGGCGGCACGGCGACCAACGGCGAGAGCATCGCCTACTTCGACAAGCTGAACCGCAACATTCGCAGCGAGACCGAGGGCTTTGACGGCACAAAGATCTATGTCGACAGCACGTACAACGCACGCGGCTTCATCGAGGAGGTCTCGCGGCCTTATTACGCGGGAACACCCGCCCTCGACATCAAGTGGACCCATACGGACTACGACATCATCGGCCGGCGCCTCAACCTGATCGAGCCGGACAACCGCTACTTCACCACCAGTTACGACGGCTTCAAGACCGTCAACACCAATCCCCTGACCCAGGTCGAGGACCGCATCGTCAACGCCGTGGGCGAACTGGTCTCAAGCCGCGATCATCTCGACGCCATCAGCAGCTACAGCTACGATCCCTTCGGGAATCTGATTTCCACCGATGTGGAGGGTCACGTCACGACCATGACCTACGACATCCGGGGCAATAAGATCTCCATGGACGATCCGGATATGGGGCTCTGGACCTACAGTTACGACGTCCTGGGACAACTGCTGACCCAGACCGATGCCAAGAGCCAGCTCGTCACCCAGACCTATGATAAGCTGGGGCGTCAGACCTCCCGGATCGAGCTCGAGGGCACCACCAGCTGGGTCTACGACACGGCCACCACGGGCATCGGCAAGCTCCATCAGATCACCGGTCCCAACGGCTACCTGCAGACCCAGAGCTACGACAGCCTGAGCCGTCCGGATCAGACCACCCGCACCATCTCCGGCACGCTCTATCAGACTTCCATGACCTACGACGCCGCCGGGCGCGAATACACCCGGACCTATCCTTCCGGCTTTGTGGTGCAGAACAACTACAACGCCCGTGGCTATCTGGCGTCGGTCTCGGAAATTCTGGGCGGCACGGTCTACTGGCAGGCCGATACGGTCAGCGCCGAGGGCAAGGTCACCCAGGAGACCCTGGGCAACGGCGTGGTGACCACCCGGACCTACGATCCCGCGCAGAACTTGGTGCAGACGATCCAGTCCAGCAGCGGGGCCACCACGATCCAGGATCTGAGCTTCGTCTTCGACCAGATGGGCAACCTGACCGAGCGCCAGGACCTCCATCGCGACCGCACTGAGGCCTTCGCCTACGACAACCGCAACCAGTTGGCCAGCGCGACCCTGAGCGAGACCTCGACCACGACCCCGCTAAACAGCACGACCTATAGCTACGACCTGCTGGGCAACATCACCAACAAGTCGGATGTGGGCAACTATCTCTACGGCCAGAACGGGGCGGGGCCTCATGCGGTCACCATGGCGGGGGCCAACAGCTACAGCTACGATGCCAACGGCGGTATGACCTCCGGGGCGGGGCGGAACATCACCTGGACCTCCTTCCGCAAGCCGTCGTTGATCACCGACAGCCTCACCAATAATTCGACCGCCTTTGTCTACGGCCCGGACCGGGCGCGCATTCAGCAGACGGCCAACACCGATGGCCTGATCACCACGACCACCTACATCGGCAACACCTACGAGCGGCGCGCCCGTTTGAGCCAGCCGGACGAACTGGTGCACTACATCCGGGCCAGCGACACGGTGGCGATCTTTACTGAGATCGACGACGGCTCGGCTCTGACCGACAAGACCCGCTATCTGCACCGGGACCACATCTATTCGGTGGAGACCATCACCGACGAGTTCGGGGCGATCACCGAGCACTATTCCTACGACGCCCACGGCAAACGCCGCCTGAGTGACTGGCAGGCCGGAACCCCGGCCACGCCGGGCGAGACCCCGCGCGGCTTTACCGGGCACGAGCATCTGGACGGCGTCGGCCTGATCCACATGAACGGGCGGGTCTATGCCCCGGAACTCGGGCGCATGCTCTCGGCGGATCCTTATAACCAGATCCCTGAAACACCGAGAGGTTTCAACCGCTATGCCTATGTCTTCAACAATCCGCTGAGCTTTACCGATCCAAGCGGTTTTTACGCAGCAGATCATGGTTCGGGCGGTTTTGGCGGTGGGCCAGGCTCTGAGGGTAATGATGGATATGGGGGCGGTTCCGCAAATGGGGCAAGTGGTGGCGTTGGTCCAGGTGCTGGTGGTGACGGTCCGGGGGGTGATAACGGCCCTCCTGCTGACAGCCAACAGAGCTCTGCGTCATCCCGCTCTACTGAGGGCACCGAGGTTGCTGCGTTCGTGGGTGATCCCTCAGCTTTTGGGAAAATGATGGATGAACTCTTCGGTCCTTGTTCTTGCAAGGCACAACCAGGTTTTCCACCTGGAACAGTTGCACCTGCCGAAGTAGTGGATCCCGAGAAAGCAAAGGGAAAGAAAGACCCTGACGCTGTAGATGAAAAAGATACGACAAATGCAGATCAAGCGGCACAGCCCACAAAGGGAGAGCAGCAGGAAATTGATAGGCTCAATAATAAATTGGATAATATTGAAAAAAATCTTGATAGAGATTTGCAAGGAGCTAAGAGGGACTTAGAAGGGGATCCGGTTCCAGATACGAGAGACCCGGAAAATCCGAGGGATTTTGATCATTTGGATAAAGTGAGCAACAAGCAGAGAGGCCTTGAAAATGTGATTGACGCTGCTGGTAAAAAAGCGAGAGACTCTCGTACAACCGACGCTGCAAGAGCTGAATTTAACGAGATTAGGGATAGAGCCCAGAGCCTGCTCGACAAGACAAAGGAAACTGTTCCTGATAAAGACCGAAAGCCACCGCATGTAGGTGGAGGAGACTCGAATAGAGGCAACGGAGGAAGAAGGTAATGTTTGGGAAAAAGATGTTCTTAATTTTTGCCGTTGTTTTCCATACTAACTGAGGAAAATAGTATGGTAACAGATTTGCCTTGTAACAGTTCGAGTCTATCTGATGCAAAAATAAACGTTGTTAATGACTTGAAACGTGTTTTTTCGTCCTGTCGGCATCATCTTTGGTCTGGAAAAACTTTCCATGCCAGCCCTTACGATACTGAAGTTTTGAAGAAGGTACGAAGTAAGGGCTTGAAGCATCTAAACAGCGAGGATTTGAATGCGCTTATGTTTGGTGTTTTAAGCACACTTGGGAGTGTAGAGACACTAAAGTTCTTACTTCCTAGATTCTTCGAGAGCTATTTTTGCAACCCTCGCTACGGCTGGACTGCTGAGCCATGGGTGGTAGCAAGTCGGTTACTACGTGCGGATTTCGAAAGCTGGCCTGCGGCCGAGCGAAAGCCTACTTTGGAAGCACTGATCATGGCTGTACAGCAAGAGATTGAACTCGACGAAGATGACAGTTATTTGTCAAAGGATAACCTAGAAGCACAGAAGTGGGCTCGAGCCCAGCTAAATCAACTCATTGAGCCAAATTAAAGGTTTCTCTGTGGAGCGGGGTCAGGTCCAAAACTGTGTCTGGGGTCAGGTCTTGTTTTGTGTGTCTGTGTGTCTGGAGTCAGGTCTTGTTTTGTGTGTGTGTCTGGGGTCAGGTCTTGTTTTGTGTGTGTCTGGGGTCTGTGTGTGTCTGGGGTCAGGTCTTGGTGTCTGGGGTCAGGTCTTGTTTTGTGCGTCAAGAACGAGACTGGCGACTCTCCTCGCTCACTCGAACGCCGTCCCGCAAAGAGTCGTGAGGGGGCGCGGGGGAACCTGTTCCCCCGGTATTCTCATCCTTTGAGGGGACTTCCCTTCCGGTTCGAAATGCCTCTTCTCGCCATTTCTTTCATCTGGCTTGCGAGCGAGGTGAGGGTGTAGTCTTACGCGGTGAGCGCGCAAAACCTCCTCCTCATCCTCTTCGCACCCTTCGTGGGCAGTTTTCTCGGGCTCCTGGTCGTGCGGCTGCCGGCCGGGCGCGGGGTGGTTCATGGCCGCTCGCGTTGTGAGAGCTGCAGCGGGCGGATTGCGGCGCGGGATATGATTCCGCTGGTGAGCTGGCTGTTGCTGAAAGGGCGCTGCCGCAATTGCGGAGCGCGGATCGGGTGGTTGGCGCCGGCGGTCGAAGCCGCAGCCTTGGGCATTGCGCTTTGGGCCCTGATGGTGCTTCCGTCGGAGGAATGGCTATCCTGGATCGGGGCGGCGCTGGGCTGGGTCTTGCTGACCCTGGCGCTGATCGATGCGCGGCATTTTCTGTTGCCGGACCTTTTGACCCTGCCGCTGATTCCGGCGGGGCTGCTGGTGACCTGGTGGGGCGATCAGGGCGCGGCGGGGCCTATGCTGCTGCCGCATCATCTGGCGGGGGCGGTTCTCGGGTTCGCCGGGCTCGCGGGGCTGGGATGGCTTTATCGCCGGCTGCGCGGGCGCGAGGGCCTGGGGATGGGGGATGCCAAGCTGATGGCGGCGGCCGGGGCCTGGGTCGGATGGGCCGGCCTGGGCAGCGTTTTGCTCTGGGCGGCGCTGCCCGCACTGGTTGCCGCGGTGATCTGGGGGCGGCTGCGCGGCAGGCTCTCGGCGGACATGCCGGTGCCTTTCGGGACTTTTCTGGCGCTCGGCTTTTGGTTGACCTGGCTCTACGGTCCGATCGGAGTGTGACAGCGCCGCCGATGCGCGAAGCCGGCGCGGTCCGGGATGACGCTTCGCTCAGGACGCCCGCGCCCTGAAAATCACTGTTCCCACGGGGATTTGCCGGCCGAAACCGGTGCGGCGTGATCCTGCTTCGCCGAATCCGAAACGCAAATTCCGGCGCTTTTCCGGGCCCCGGCCAGTGTAAAGGCGGCGCGCGGCCGGGAACCGCTTTATTGCGAAAGGATAATATTCCGATTCGCCCTTTGGGTGTGTACCCCCCGCCAGAATGCGCTAAGCTCTCCACTCGGCTTTGGCGAACAAAGCCTCCGTTCCGGGACGGCCTGGTTTGCCGCTCTGGTGTCCGGGTGTTTCGCCGTGAGTCAGGGGCGACGCGCATCGGTCTCTCGCTTCACGGGGCGGTCGGCTGGCGTGGCAAGAGGCCGCCTTGGATCGGGCGTGCAGCAAGGGGAAAGTTTCGGCGTTGGACGGCGGAAGACATCATAAGCAAGCAGCGCCTTCGCAGGTGAAGACGCCAGGGCCGGAGATGCGTGGCGAGTCCCCGGCGCCGCCGCAGGAGGACGCCGCAAGCGCTGAGCCGTCCGCAGAGGCTTCGGAAGATCTCGAATCCGGCCAGGCCGTTGCAGACCCGCGAAATCCTAATTCGGCACATCCCAGCTCGGCACGTCGCAGCTCGGCACATCCCAGTTCGGCACATCCCAGTTCGGCACATCCCAGTTCGGCACACCCCAGTTCAGGGGGCGCAGCTTCGGCGCGCAGCGGGGCGGAAAGCGCGTTACCGGGTGATGTCTCGCCCCAGGCCGGGGTGGGGGCGCTGCTGGTGGCGGAAGGTAAGCTGGACGCGGCTGCGCTCAAACGCGCCGAGCGGGCTCAGGCCGAGAGCGGCGAACGCCTGGACCGGGTTCTGACCCGGCTGGGACTGGTTGGCGACCGCGACATGGCCGAGGTCATGGCGCGGCACCTGGAGGTCCCCTTGGCAGCGGCGTCCGACTATCCGGACCTGCCACTGCTCGACGGTGTCCTGCCGGTGCGCTTTCTGAAAAGCAGTCACGTTCTGCCGCTGGAGGAAAGTGACGATAGTATCGCTCTGGCCATGGCCGATCCGCTCGACCGCGCGGCGGCGGAGGCGGTGGCTTTGCGCACGGGCCGGAGGGTCCGGATCTGTGTCGCGGTCGCGGCGGAACTGGAAGCGGCGCTGGAGCGGCTCTATTCCGAAGGCAAGTCCTCGATCGATCAGATCGCCGAGACCCTCGAGGGGCCTGATGAGGAATCCACCGACGCCGATGTTCAGCGCCTGCGCGACCAGGCGAGCGAAGCGCCGGTCATCCGGATCGTCAATCTTCTGATCAGCCGTGCGGTCGAGGCCCGGGCCTCGGACATCCATATCGAGTCTTCGGAGGCGCAGCTGCGCGTGCGCTACCGGATTGACGGCGTGCTGCGCGATGTGGATGCGCCGCCGTCGGCGCTGCGCGCGGCGGTGATCTCGCGCGTCAAGATCATGGCGCGCCTGAACATCGCCGAACACCGTCTGCCCCAGGACGGCCGGATCAAGGCCGTGGTGCGCGGCAAGGAAATCGATCTGCGGGTCTCCACCCTGCCGACCCTGCACGGCGAGGGCGTCGTCATGCGTATTCTCGACCGCGAAGGCGTGGTGCTGGACTTCGACTCCCTGGGCTTCGACGACACGGCGTTGAAGGAATACCTCGCACTGCTCGAGCGGCCCAACGGCATCCTGCTGGTCACCGGACCGACCGGCAGCGGCAAGACGACATCGCTCTATACCTCGCTGACCCATCTGAATTCGCCGGAAAAGAAGATCGTGACGGTCGAGGATCCGGTCGAATACCAACTGGAGGGGCTCAGCCAGATCCAGGTGCGCCCCAAGATCGGCCTGACCTTCGCCCATAGCCTGCGCTCTATCCTGCGCTACGACCCGGACATCATCATGATCGGTGAGATCCGGGATCTGGAGACCGCCCAGATTGCGGTGCAGGCTTCCCTGACCGGGCACCTGGTGCTGGCGACGCTGCACACCAACACTGCGGCTGCCTCCGTCACCCGCCTGCTGGATATGGGGGTCGAAGACTACCTGCTGACTTCGGCCGTGGTCGGGATCGCGGCGCAACGTCTGGTACGCTGCCTCTGCCCGCACTGCCGCGAAGCCTATCAGGCGTTGCCGGAGCTCGCGGAACAGATCCGGCGCAGCCGTTCCGGGACGGCTGTTGCAGGGTCCGGATCGGCGTTGTCCGGACCGGGGTTGTCCGGATCGGCGTTCAAGGAGAATAGCGAAGAGAGCGGCGCCGGGGAGACTGGCGAAGCGCGCGAAATTACGCTCTACCGTCCGACCGGCTGCGCAAGCTGCAGCGGTCTGGGTTACCGGGGACGGGTGGGCATTCTGGAAATCCTGCCGCTCAACGACGAGATCCGGCGTCTGGTGCTGCGCCACGCCGAAGCGCGCGAAATTCACACGGCGGCCATGGAAGCCGGAATGCGCAGCATGTACCAGGACGGCCTCAACAAGGCCCTTCAAGGCGTGACGTCGCTCGAGGAAGTCATGCGCGTCATCAGCGATACCTGAGCATGCCCCTGTTCCGCTATAAATCGATCGCCGGATCGGGAGACGTCGTAAAGGGAGAGCTGGACGCCAGCGACAAGGCCGCGGTGGTCAGCTCGCTGCGCCGGCAGGGGCATATTCCGGTCAAGATCGAGGCCGCGGGTAAGTGGTCCTTTGCGGGATCGGGCGTGCTGCAACAGGAGGTCTTTGCCAGCGGCGGGATCTCGGCGGATGAGATCTCGACCCTGACCCGCGAAGTCGCAACCTTGCTGGGGGCCGGCCTCACCCTGGAGCGCGCCCTTGAAATTCTTGCGGGTCTGGGCCTGAAGCCGAAAGTCAAGAAGGTGGTCGAGAGCGTCCTGGAACAGGTCCGCGGCGGGCGAAGCTTCGCCGATGCCCTGGATCAGCAGGAAGGCGCTTTTCCGAAGTATTACCGCAGTATGATCAGGGCCGGGGAAGCGGGCTCGACCCTGGAGACCGTGTTGCGCCGTCTGGCCGATTTCATGGAACAGTCGCGGGCCTTGAGCCGTAGCGTGCGCTCCGCGCTGATCTATCCGATTTTCCTGCTGATGACGGCCGGCGCCTCCGTGATCATTCTTCTGACCTATGTCGTGCCGACCTTTCAGCCGCTCTTCGATGACGCCGGCGCCAGGATTCCGCTGATCACCCGGATCGTGATTGGGTTCGGCGAGCTGGCACGGACTTACTGGTGGCTGCCGCTGCTGAGCCTCCTGATCGGCGGGCTTGCGATAAGGCTGCATACGGCGCGCCCGGCCGGCCGGCTCTGGTGGCATGGCAAGCTGCTTAAACTGCCATTGATCGGCGGCTTGTGGACCCGCATCGACGTGGCCCGTTTCAGCCGGACGCTGGCCACGCTGCTGTCTAACGGCGTTCCCATGCTGACGGCGCTCACACTGGTCAAAGAGGTACTGGGCAACGCGGCCCTCAGCGAGGCCGTCAAGCAGGCTGAGCCGGAGGTCAAGGCCGGGCGCGGCCTTTCTAAGCCGCTCACGGAAACCGGCCTCTTTCCGAACCTGGCGCTGCAGTTGCTGCAGGTCGGGGAGGAGAGCGGCCATCTGGAAGACATGCTGTTCAAGCTGGCGGATATCTACGACCAGGAAACCCAGGCCAGCATTCAACGCATGCTGGCGCTGCTGGTGCCTGTACTCACACTTGGGCTGGGGGTTCTCATTGCTCTTATCATTTCTTCGATCCTGCTCGCGCTCTTCAGTATCAATCAACTGGTCGTTTGACGCGATGAAACGAAACATTAGCAAGACTGAAATCACCTCGCGCTCTTCCCGTCATGAGGGGAGTTGCGGCCGCGACCGCGGGCAGGCGGGTTTTACCCTGCTGGAGCTCTTGGTCGTGATCACGATTCTCGGTCTGTTGGCCGTGGGTGTGGGAACCGTCGCAATCAACTACCTGGGCCGGGCGCGGACCGACACAACCAGGTTGCAGATCGATCAGATCTCCGCGGGGCTGGATCTCTTCCGCCTGGACAATGCCCGCTATCCGACCAAGGACGAAGGCCTGATTGCCTTGTTCGAAGCGCCGGATGGTCTGCCGCGCTGGCAGGGGCCGTATCTGAAAAAGCGCGAAGCCCTGCAGGATCCCTGGGGCTTTCCATTCCGTTACGAAAGCCCGGGCCAGCACGGCGAGGTCGATATCTACTCCTATGGCGCGGACAATGCCGAAGGCGGGGATGGTGAAAACACCGATGTCACCAACTGGTAGTTCCATAGGGCTCACGCCGGCTCGAGCGGAGCGCCCGCCGCCCTGGCGGCGGCGTTCGAGAGGTCATGAGGGCGGCTTTACCCTGCTGGAGCTGCTGATTGTCATGACGATCATCGGGATGCTCTACGCCTTGCTTCCAGGGAGTCTTTTTTCTTCGAGCGCGTCTCTGGAAGTGCGTTCGACGGCGCGCGATATCGCCGACTCTTTACGCCGGGCACGCGGACAGGCGATCGCGGACAACAAGGAGGTGGTGTTCTTTCTCGATCTGCGCACTCGGCGCTACGGTATTGTGGACGAGCAGGCGGTGCGGCGCTTCCGCGACGATATCGCAATTCGCTTCACGACGGCGCGCGAGGAGCTTCGGGGAACAGATGAAGGTGCGATCCGGTTCTTTCCCGACGGCAGTGCGACTGGTGGCGTGGTGACGGTGGAAGGCGCTCAGCAGAAAATGCAGGTGAAGGTCCGATGGTTGACCGGGCAGGTTGCCTTTGCCCAATAATCGGATCAACGTCGGCACCGCGCGGTTCCTTTGCACTGCCGCTGACCTGAAGCGTGGGCAGCGCGGCTTCACGCTGATGGAGGTGCTCGTCGCCTTCACTATTTTTGCGGTGTCCTTTACCGCCGTGCTCCAGATTCTCTCGACAAGCACGCGCAACGATGAGATCGCCAAGCAATACGGCCTGGCGGTGAGCCACGCGGAGTCTCTGCTGGCGCGCGCGGGTATCGAGACCCCGCTCGTTGAAGGCGAGACTTTCGGCGCTCTGGACACCGGGATGCAGTGGCGGCAGGTCGTGACGCTCCATCGGGAAGAAGCGGGCGCTTGGCTGGCAGAAGAAGTGACGGTCCTGCCGTATCACGTGGAGGTCACGATCTCCTGGGGTGAAGGCACGCGCGCCAGGTCTCTCAGCCTCGCGACGTTACGCCTCCAAGGTACCGGATGATGCGCGGAGGGTCTCGATACCCGGAGTGTTGCCTGGCCTGTTGCGGGCGCTGCCGCCAAAGTGGTTTCACACTTTTGGAGCTCCTGGTCGCGATCACGCTGTTTTCTATGCTGAGCGTTATGATGTATGGCGGCCTGCAGTTTGGAACCCGGGTCTGGGAGCGGCAGAGCGAAGCCAGTGGGATACAGAGTGACGTGCTCACGGTTCAGGACGTTCTGAGGCGGGAAATCTCTCAAGCCGTGACCCTGTTTTACCGCGACCGGCGCCAGCAGACAGCTGTGGTTTTTGCGGGAACGGAGCAGGAATTGATTTTTGGCGGCCCGGTGCCCGAAGCGCTCGGCGAAGGCGGCCGGCATCTGATCAAACTGCACCTCGATCAGAAGGCAGGCGGCGAAAATCTGGTGCTGGTATGGCAATCCTTCGTTTCCGAAGCTTCTGATCTGACGTTCGGGGAGAATGCGGAAACAGAGGTGCTTCTGGACGATGTGGCGGGGCTGTCGATTTCCTATTTCGGCCGTCCGAACCAAACTGCGCCGGCGCGTTGGAGCCGACAATGGCAGAGCAGGACCGAGCTGCCCGAGCTGGTAAAGATCGACGTGGCATTTTCGGAAGACGATCCCAGGATCTGGCCTGAACTGGTGACGGCGGTCATGACGCGGAGGCTGCGGCGATGAGCACCAGGTCATCTTTTTTCGATCCTTGTACCCGCTTCGGCCGCTGGTGGTTTGGAGAGCTGGCGGCGTTGCTGCCAGCCGCCCTTCGCCGGGCCGTGACCGGGCAGATGCCTGATCTGATCCTTCAGCTCTCGGAAGGACGGTTCGTCTTTCATAGCGGTCAGGGAGAAAGAGCCGACCGGCTTGGCGACTGTGATGCTGCGGCGGCGGGCCTCCCGGATGAATTGGCGAAAAGGCTCAAGAAAGCGAACAGCCGGGGCGGTCAGACTATCCTGGCGCTGCCGCGGTCGCTGGTGACGATACAGGACGACGAGTTGCCCCTGGCGGCCGCCGAAAACCTCAACGACGTTGTCGGGTTCGAGATGGATCGTCTGACTCCGTTCCGCCAGGATGAAGTCTATTTCCACGCCCGTGTACTGGAGCAAGACCGCGAGCAGCAAAAGCTCACCGTTGCACTGACCGCATCGCCGCGCACAACGGTCGACCCGCTGCTCGAACGCGCGCGGACCTGGGGTCTGAAGATCGACCGCGTCGATGTCGCGACTGGGAGAACTCGAACCGGGAGCAGTTCGTTTCTCAAAGGCATCAACCTCCTGCCTACATCTTCCGGAGGCACGAGCAAAGTCATCGGGCGCGCTGTGACGATCGGGTTGCTGCTGGGCGTTGTCTTCATGACCGGACTGGCGGTTTCGATTCCGCTTGACCGGAAGGAGCGCTTCGCCGAGGCCCTTAGCCAGGAGGTCCTGCTGGCCAGAAAAAAACTCTCCGCCGTTCGCAATCTCACAGACGAAATCCAGGCGCTGGAGAAAAGCAACCGCTACGTCGCGGACGTGCGGCAGAAGACACCGATGGTCTCGCGCGTTTTGGACAATGTAACCCGCTTGTTGCCGGACGATACCTGGCTAAGCCAGTTGCGCCTGATTGAAGACCGGCTTGAGATGACCGGATACTCGCAGGATGCCGCGCAGCTGATCGCGGTGTTCGATGAATCGCCGCTCTTTGACGAGCCGAAGTTTCGTTCGCCTGTGACAAGAGACCAGAGAAGCGGTGTAGAGCGGTTCAGCTTAACTCTGAAGCTGGCGGAGAAGGGCTCATGACCGCGTTGGCACTTCGTCCGCCTCTCAGCAGGCTTGCAGCGATTGCGATTCTGGCTTTCGTTATTGCCGTCTTGTTCGCTGGTCTGGTGCTGCCGGTACAGCAGGCCTTCGAGCAGCGGGATCAGGAGATTCAGCAGTCTCTCGAACTGCTGCAACGCTTTGGCGGCCAGAATCTGGAAACAACGGCATTGGAGCAACAGCGGGATCTTCTACGACGTGAAGTCCAAAGTGGCGCCAATCTCTTGCGCGGAGCCAGTCCTGCAGTGGCCGCCGCTTCCCTGCAGCAGTTCATTCGAAGCGCGGTTCAGGCTGAGCGTGGGACATTACGGTCGGTCCAGATTTTGCCCGCGAAGGCGGAGGCGGAATACCGCAGAGTGACTGTCAGGTCCCAGGTCGATCTGAACGCAACCGGACTCAGGAATATTCTGCATCGGATCGAATCCTCCCGGCCGCTTCTTTTTGTCGACAACATCGATATCCGCCCGGGTCAGCAGATCTCGAATGTGGCGTCGGGCGATGTTGAAATGCGCTTGACGATCCGCTTCGATATTCATGGTTTCGTGCGCGCGGCAGAGGAGGAGGGGGGCTGATGGCCGACGTTCTCACTGTGCTGCCAATGGCGGTTGAGCTGCGTATGCAGACCTTCGCAAGGCCTGCAGATTTCGAGGCTCTCTCGAAATGAAGATCTTGAGCAAAATAAACTTGCTGCTTTGTGTGATCTGTGTGGCGCTTGGCTATTTGCTTTATCATGAAGTAACGCGCCAACCCGACGAGTTGCCCCGCCTGGCGGCCGGACCAGATCGGCAGGCGCCCGGGGTCGGCCAGGGGCAGCCTGCGCGGCTGCAGCCGATGCCGCCACGAGAGCAGTTCTCTCAGCTGATTGCCCGTCCGCCCTTTTCAGCGACACGGCGTCCGCCACAACCGCGCCGGACTGTTGTAGAGGCAAAACCACGGCCTATCGCCAAGCCGAGAATTTTGCTGGTGGGAACCTTTGTGAACTCAGCCTCGGGTGTTGCGGTCGTTCAGAAGGCGGGCGTGGAAAAACAGATTCGGCTCTCTGTGGGCGAGACAATCGATGGCTGGAAGCTCGAGCAGATTCTGCCCGATCGCATCCTGCTTAAATCAAAAGATGAAGCCTTTGAGGTGAAGCTCCGCGAGCCCGGTTCCTCCAAGCGTCAATGAAGATTTCTTTGCAGGTCTTTTATCGTTGTCTCGAGAGGTCAAAGCCAGCTTTGCGGCTGGCTTTCTTCAGGTTGCGGTTGTTAAACTCCGGTTCGTGTATTTGGTTGGGGGACGGCGGGTGATTTCGAAGCCAAGATGGCTCTTAAACTTAACGGCATTAGGCGTACTAACTCTGGCATTGATGGGGTGTGAGCGCTTCAGTTTGCGGGACGAGACGACTTTTTTTGACGATGTCTTCGCCGAAACGCCCAAGAGCACCAGCACTTCAGAGGAGTCCGGACAAGCGGATGCCGGAACTGATGCTGAATCCTCGGAACTGCGGGGCGAGGACGCCGGGCGAGGAGTCACCGGTTTCGAGATTCGCGGGTCAGGACAACTCGTTGCGCCCCCTGCTTCCAACGATGCCGGCCGGCCGGGTATTCCACCGATCACGACGAGCGAAGGCGGCTACAGTCTGAACTTCGTCGAGGCCGAATTGCCCGAGGTGGTGCGGGCCGTGCTTGAAGATGCACTGGGGCTGAACTACTCCATCGACCCGCGTGTCCAGGGAACGGTAACACTGCAAACCAGCCGCGCACTGAGGCGCGAGCAGGTCCTGCCGACCCTCGAGGAGGTCCTGCGGATGAGCGGTGCCGCTCTGATTGAGAGTGACGGCTTGCTGCAGGTTGTTCCGGGCGAGCAGGTCGGGCGTCTGGCGTCGAACTTTTCCTTCGGGGCAGATCCCGGTCGCGGCCAGTCGGTTCGGGTTCTACCCCTGCAGTTCGTTTCGGCGACCGAGATTGAAGCACTTCTGAAGCCTTTTGTGTCCAATCCAGAGGGCGTCCAGGTCGACCGGGCGCGCAACCTTCTGTTCGTTACCGGGTCACAGCGGGAGCTCGCCAGTGTCACCGGGCTGGCGTCGACACTTGATGTCAACGGTCTCTCGGGCATGTCCTTTGCGCTGATTCCGCTCAGAAACGTCGCGCCGGAGACCATGATTGGTGAGCTGGACGCGATCTTCAACGACCCGCAAGGTCCCGTGCTCGCCGATCTGGTCCGTTTCGTTTCGATCGAGCGGATGAATGCCGTCCTGATTATCACCAAACAGGCGCGCTATCTGGATGAGGCCCGCTCCTGGGTGGCGCGCCTGGATCAGGGCAATGCCGATGCCGAGAACGTGCATGTTTATTACGTTCAGAACCGGCGGGCCGCGGACCTCGCGGAGATCCTCTCAGAGATTTTTGCTGCGGAGGGGGTAGAGGTCACGACCGGCACATCGGGTCTCGCGCCCAATCTAACACCGGTGACCTTGGACTCGGGTAATTTTGATGCCGATGCCGAGGGATCCCCGTTGGCTGCAGCTTCAGCCGCGGAGGGCTCTGCAGGACGAGCGGGTGGTGCCGGCGCAGCCCCGGGAGGGGCCATTTCGCTCGGCGGTACGGGCCGTATTCGCATTATGGCCGACGAGGACAGCAATGCGCTGGTCACCCTGGCCACAACCGAGAGCTATAAGACCGTAGAAGCGGCGATACGCCAACTGGACATACTGCCGCTTCAGGTCATGATCGAAGCAACCATTGCCGAGGTCACACTGAACGACGACCTTGAATTGGGGCTGCGATGGTTCTTCGAGTCCGGCCGAGCAAATAGTTCGGTGACCTTTACGGACGCGGCGACTTCGACCGGCGCCGCCGCACTCGGATCGGCATTTCCCGGCTTTTCCTATGTTTTTGACTCCGGGAATATCCGGGCGACTCTGAATGCCTTGCGCGGAATGACCGATGTAAAGTTCCTCTCCGCGCCGACGTTGCTGGTTCTCGATAACCAAACCGCCCGCTTGCAGGTTGGCGATGAGGTTCCAGTTGCCACTCAGACTTCGGTGGGAACGACCGATGCAAATGCGCCGATCGTGAATACCATCGAATTCCGCGACACGGGTGTCATTCTTGACATTACGCCCCGGGTCAATGCGAGCGGTCTGGTAATTCTGGAGATCGAGCAGGAAGTCAGCGAGGTCACCGAGACCACAACATCCGGAATCGATTCTCCGACGATCCAGCAGCGCAAGGTGAAGAGCACCATCGCGGTCTATAATCAGGATACTATCGCGCTGGGAGGCCTGATTCGCGACCGGATCGAAAAGGCCACCACCGGTGTCCCGGTGCTGTCGGAAATCCCTGTCCTGGGCAATCTTTTCAAATCGATCGACGACAGCGCCAGCCGGACCGAGCTCCTGGTCCTTATCAAGCCTCAGGTGGTCCGAAATCAGGACGATGCGCGGGCGGTCACCGAGGAGCTGCGCGAAAAGCTGAGGGGTTTGATTGAGGACAGCGAACGCCCCGATGACGGCCGGATACCTCTTTTGAAACTCGATTGACGGAAGACCCGAGCCTCAGTCCCAACTGAAGATGTAAAAGGGCCGCCTCTCTCCTGGGGTGAGGGCGACGATTGCCTCTCGGGTGAAACGCGCGCCGTCCGAGGTAATCGCCTCGGCGACAATGGTCATGACCGGCGCGACGTTGTTCGAGTACAGCGACGATGCCGGCAAAGATCGCCTGAAATCCTCTTCACGCATAGTCTGCCGCTGTTGGAGCAGGGCGGCCGCTTCTTGCCGCTCAGCACCCGGCAGTGCCATAAAAGCCTCGATGGGCGCATAGCTTGGATTAAAGCCTTCTGCAGCGGAATAGACTGTCAGCGCGGGCCGCAGCTTCCGGTATAGACCGCGCGTCATTCCTGGAATGAGCAGCAGTTCGTCCAGCGCTTCGAAGTTGCGGTTTTTGGCACCGTGCTTGAGCCCCAGCGCTGCATAACCGGGTGTTTCCCGGCCGTATGCACGCTGCTGGGAATCCGGGTCCCGAAAGTCGAGAATCGAATCGGTGAGGCGGCTGATGTCCGTTTCGGTCAGATCGGCCGACCGAAGCAGGCCCTTGAGAAGCTCCTCGCTGTTTGTGTTCAGGTTTATTTTTCCGCTCTCGAGGCGGGTCGAGATGCTGACGTTGCCGCCGTTGAAAGCCCAGGCATAAGACGTTCCATCGCGGCGCATTGCCTGCAGTCCGTCAAGCGTTGGTTGTTGCCCGCCAACTGCAGCGGAAGCATCTGCCCCAGCCTCAGTGTTTGCAGGGTTCCGATGTTGAGCCAGAAGTGTCAGAAGCGCGCGCTGAACACCTGCGTCTGCCAAGGCTCGAGCCCGCGCGTTTTCAATGCGATTACGGCTTAGATCGGTCTCGGTTTTGCTCGAGGTTGCGACGCTGGTCGCGATGATCGCGAGTACGGAAGTGACCCAGATCACCGCAACCAATGCGACGCCTCGGCTATTCCCAGGGAACAGTAGCTTTTTGATGGAATCTCTGACTTTGTTCACTGTCGTTCAAGGAATTGTGTAAGACCGGAAGACCGGCATTGTCGCTCTTAACGGTGATGCTCCTCAAGGGCGATTTCAGTTCATACAGCCGGCTGGCCCGATTCAAGTCTGGTGTCGGGCTTTGCTTGTGTCTGTCATTTCGCGACAGAAAAAGCAGAGCTCCTGGATTGCATCATTGACGTGTGCCTCGATGACACTTGCGGCTCGCGCGGGGGCAGTTGACGGCAAGGGGGCCATGCAACCTTGTGGACTTCCGGAGCCAACGGCGTTGGCTTTGAGACTGCCGTTTTGGGAAAGGCGGCCGCTTTTCCATTGAATGAGAGGCCCTGAAGCGACCAGGTTTGCAGCGACCGAATCGGTGTTTCCGCTCGCTCTCATAGACCGGTGGCGTGGTC
>CANMQP010000033.1 GCA_947500035.1 uncultured Kiloniellaceae bacterium
TGTAAGACGAAACCTCATAGTGATAGGTCGTCGTCGGACGGCCATCCACATATCCAGGATTACCTGGGTAAACAACTTTCTCCAACAAGCCGTTGTCATTACCTGTATAGCTATAGTCATAGCGCTTACCGTCAGGATCGATAACCGCGGCAAGCGCTCCGGTAATGTAGTATTCGAAGGTGATCGTCCGGCCATAGTTATCGGTCACGCTGCCGACCCGCAGACCCAAGTCAATCCGGTTGACGGTCTGCTCATAGCCGTTGACGTAGCTGATCAGCTCGAGCCGGCCTTTTTCCTCGCTGTAGGTTTCCTTGAGATCATGACCCAGTTGGAGTTCCCACTTGCCCGCAACCCGCGTCAGCGTCGCATCGACATCGCTGTCGGGAACGTAGCTGTCGTAGCCGCCGCCCGTCGCTGTGAAACGCAGCACCTGACCCTCAGGACGATGGACATCGATCCAGTCAGCTGAAGTATGAATACCGTCAAAGCGCAGGAAGCGATCGTAGTTGTGACGCCAGCCACGCTTCAATGATCCCGAGTGCTTTGTCTGGCTGTTGTAGTAGCGGACAAAGCGCAGGCTGTTGGCGCCCGGCGTCGCGAAATCGACCACCTGTTCGAACTTGTTGCCCGAAGGTATCGAAACCGGATTACCCGCCGCAGACGTTCCCTTGGCCGGACAGCTCGGGCCCAAAGCCTTGGGATCGGGATCTTCCTCGATGCAACCAGACTCAACTGAGGTCTCTACGACATAACCGGCGGGACAAACAGCGTAAATCGCGTCCCTGTAGAAAGCTTGGCAACAAAAAGCAACGTTTACGCAATCTAGTGTCCCCTGAACATTTCCAGGTTCAATCCTATCAAGGGCCAGCCGCGTATTTTCCCTCAAAACGATAGCCGCACAGGCAGGCCCAGGTGATGCATAGACATCGCCATAAGGATCTTCCCAGGCGGCTTGTGCCTGTGTTGAGAGTGTCAGAGACAGAAGAAGTGCGGCGAAAAGTCCCGGAAAAACCCTGCGCATTAATCCCCCCGGATTGACTGACCCAGAACAGGCAGTAGAAGAAAATTTATGCAATCCTAGGTTACTCAACCAACAGGCGCAATAGCTTATTCGACAGAACGTCCCGGATCAACGCCGTCACACGCCGCAAACAGCAGGCTTACCGCAAGCCCGCGGCCCTATTGCCAGCTCTCAATATCCTCGGCATCGCCCGACCCGCCCTCACGCTTGTCAGCGCCATACGTCAGAATATCGAACGCCCCATGCCGGCCCGGAGAGCGGTAAATATAAGCAACACCCCAGGGGTCGGCCGGCACCACCGTCTTACGCAGATAGGGACCGTTCCAGGTCAAAACATCCGAAGGCGCTTCAACGAGGGCCTTAAGCCCTTGTTCTGAATTAGGATATTCCCCGACATCGAGCAAATACAGCTCAAGCGCCGTCGCAAACTGCTCGATCTGTGTCTTGGCCGTCTTGCTCTTGGCCCCTTCCAGATAACCAACAACACGCGGACCAACAATGCCGGCAAGAAGGGCCAGAATTACAAGAACGACCAACATTTCCAGCAGCGTAAATCCTGCCTCAGCACTTTCACGCCTGTTGTTGCGCAACGCCCGGAACCCGCGCATCAAACCTACAGGCGGCTTTTTACAGATATTTCGAAGTTGAAGCTCTGCATATCTTAAGTTGAAGGCATAAAAATTTATCGTTTTTCTAAAGATGTCAAAAAACACATGTAATGACAACCAGTGGGCGATTCTTGAGCTCATCTGACTCATCTTTCTTGAGATCTGTGAATTTTAACGAACACTACTGACGGCACAGTCCTGTCTGCAGCCCGTTGTTCAAAAGTCAGTTTCACAAGGCTCGGCAGGTCCGGCTGCTCTTTCCATTCGGAAAACCATTCCCCACCCTGCTGATTCAAGTTCACTCTGAAATAGGAAAACACCGCATCGGCGAAGTCCGATTGCAGGAGACTCTCGTGCGCGTTCGCGTCCTGATCAAAATCAGAAAGGTCTGGCTGAAGTGGCCGCGTCTGCATAACCAACCGAGAGGTATCATTGCTGGTCTCAATTCTAAGATCAAAGAGTCTCAACGCCCCATCTTCGATATGATCGGGAGGGGGCGCCACAAATCGCATCTGGTGGCGCTCGCCAACGAAAGCGACTGGGCTTCGGGTGAGTCTCGTTCGTCCGACACTGAGTGGTAAGGCTTGCGAAACGTATCTTCGAAAAGCATTTCGGCCGACAAGTTCATCTTCAATCTTTGCATGAGCTTTACTCCCTCTCTCCCAAACCGCACCGGCAAACTGCACACCGTCGGCCATCATCAAAACGACAAGACCGAGAATGGAAATCGCAATCACGAGCTCAAGCAGCGTAAAGCCAGCAGTGTGCTTTCGTTCGCATTTTCGTACTGCCCTCATCTAACGTCCCCTCGAAGCCACAGTCTGCAAAACGATCTCTCGTTCGTTCGAGTCTCTACCCCACTCAACTCTGCAGGCAACATCGAAGAGTCTGAGCGAGGTGACGGCGCGCCCCTCATTCACACGCTCCGACATGACAAGCGACCAGCGATAAATACCCCAGGTTCCCTCGGCGACAGTTTCTTCGAGAGGCATGGACAGACCGACCTCCTGCAACAGATTCTGAGCTAACTCGGTAGCGCCAATGTATTCTTCTGCCTTTGCCGTCGCGCCCATCGAAACCGATGCGAGCTGGAACACGGTACCGAGCACAGCTGTCACGATAACCAGCGCCACCAGGAGCTCGATCAGACTGAAACCTTGCTGTCCCTGGTCGTTCTTTTCTCTATGGAGAGATCGATACACGTCCGGTCACCCAGTCGACCGCAATGGCGACTCGCCTCTCGATATCTTCGTGTTCTTTGATTATGATCCGGCCTCCTGTCGATCCGCCGTTCGGAAAGAAACGTATGGCAGCTTTATCATCTCCCAATACTTCATCTTCAGCAGTGAGCATGGTTATCTCGATTCCTCCATCGATGCTTCTGGCAGATTGACCGTCCGAACTGAATTGCTTGTTTTTGAGATCGAGTTGAAACGTCGCTGATACACCATTGCTCATCGCTAAACTCCGAGTGGCCTGCAATCCTGCAGCTATCTCTGTTGCAACTCTTTGAGAATTTCCCCCTTCGCCGCTTCGGCTAAAGCCAGATGCAACAATCGATGAGAGAAGGGCGATCAACGTCAATACAATAACCAACTCAAGCAGTGAGAAGCCCTGCTGGGCGCGCTTACTTTGCGACGTGCGTGTCGCTATCGCTCGATCTCTAAAGAGGAAGCTCATTGACCGACAGCACTGTCAGCATGATCGTGGCGATCAGGCCGCCGATGATCAGTCCAGAAACAATCGTGAGGATGGGCGTCATCAACGCCAAATAGCGCTTTAACTGCAGCGTGGTCTCGCGCTCATAGAGGTCCGCCACGCGTTCAAGCATGGCCCCGAGGCCGCCGGTTGCCTCCCCTATCTTCACGGCTTGAAGACCCGCCGTTGGATAGAGGCCTTCTTCTTCAATGGCTTTTGACAGACTCTTTCCTTCGCGCACATGCTGGTCCAGGCGATCAGCCCTGGAGCGTAGGTCAGCGTTGCTCACAACGCCCACAATCGCATTGAGACCGGTCACCAAGGGCACCCCGCCATTTAATGAAGATGCCAGCGCCCGAGCATGGCGAGCCGTTTCAAGCTTCACGACCATGGATCCGACCAGCGGCCATCTGAGAATCCAGCTGTGTAGTTTTTGCCGCCCTGTTTGAGATCGGCTCATTTGATTTGCGATCAACAGCGCGAGAAGAATAACAAAGAGGCCTTCCCACCAGTAGGAAGCGATCATTTCGCCAATTGTGAACACGGCCGCGGTGAAGGCGGGAGGTTCAGCACCGGTCGTTTCAAACAATGTCCGGAACCGCGGGAAAACATATGAGACCAGGAAAATGATCGACCCCATTGTCACAAACAAAAGGACACAGGGGTACAGTAAAGCTGACTTAATCGCCTCGCGCGTTTCACGCACTTGCCCAATAAAGCGGGCAACCGCGCGTAGCATCAAAGCGAGCTTGCCGGAGATTTCACCGGCTTGGGCCATAGCGGCAAAGTAGTGCTTAAAAGCCCCCTCTTCCTGCTCGATCGCCGCGGATAAGCTCCCCCCGGCTCTGACACTCGTCAGAATACGGTTTATCATTCGTTGCTGAACAGGATTTTCGACTAACTCCGACAACAGCTCTAAGCAGTTGTCGGCTTCAATGCCTGCTTCGAGCAAACTGGCGAGCTCGCGCGCCAAAAAGAGAGCGTTTTCGTCGGTGAGAGTAGGTTTAGCAAGCGCACTCCGAAAAAGGTCTCCCAAGAACGAGAGAAAGCTCGTTTGCGCAGTGATTTCAAACGGAACCAGGTTTTTTTCATGCAGCCATTTGACAATCTCGTCCTCATCAACAGCATCTTGCGTGCCCCGGTGAAACTCACCATCACGGCCAACGGCCTTGTATCTGAATTCAACCATAGTCGCTCTGAACCACACGCAGTATGTCTAGCGCGGAAGTCTCTCCTGCTGCGACCAAGGATAAGCCGCTTTCGACTAGGCTGGTCATTCCATGCGCGCGTGCGACATCGTCAACAGATTGCTCCGAACCGCCCTCTGATATCAGCCGTCTGCACTCAGTGTTAACAACGAACACCTCGGAAATGCACTGGCGTTCCCGGTAGCCAGTTTCGTCGCAGGTCTCGCAGCCTCCTGCCTCATAAAGGGCCTTGGCTCCGTCAGAGATACCATGTTGCGCAAGCAGTCCTTGTGCGACAGAGGCCATCCGCTCCACAGGTTTCTTGCAGTCGGGACAAAGCCGACGAACCAACCTTTGCGCAAGGACGCCATTTAAGGTCGCTGCCAGAAGATATGGCTCAACCCCCATCTCAAGCAGACGCGCAACAGCGGCAATGGCTGAGTTCGTGTGAAGCGTTGAGAGAACAAGATGCCCGGTCAATGATGCTTGGACGGCAATTCGCGCTGTTTCAAGATCACGGATTTCGCCGATCATGACGATGTCCGGGTCATGCCTCAAAACCGAGCGCAAAACCTTGGCAAAACTGAGATCGATTTGCGGTTTGACTTGAATCTGGGTCAGGCCCTCGATCTGATACTCAACAGGGTCTTCAACAGTAATAATTTTGCGATCCGGGCCCATCAGTTTTTGCAATGCTGCGTAGAGCGTAGTCGTCTTACCACTCCCCGTCGGACCGGTTACGAGTACGATACCATTTGGCTGATCCAAAAGTCCCGATAGGCGCGAAAAATCGTTGTCGCTCAGCCCCAGGCTCTCCAAGCTCTTAACGCCGGACGAGCGATCAAGAATTCGAATGACGGCAGATTCTCCATGCGTTGCCGGAAGGGTCGAGATCCTGAGATCGATCTGTCGCCCCCTAATTGCAACCCTCGCGCTGCCATCCTGCGGTAACCGGTGCTCGGCAATATCGAGCCGGGCAAGAATCTTGATCCTTGATACGATAGCATCCTGGTTTGGCACGCGCGTTTCAGAACGAATTGGCCGCAAGACACCGTCTATCCGAAATCGAACGCCTATCCCCGCTTCTTGCGGTTCTATATGTATATCAGAGGCACGAGCGTCGACGGCATTGCGAAGCAGGGTATTGACGTAGCGTATAACCGGCGCGCCGCTTGCCAAGTCTTCCAAACGAGCAATATCGTCTTTTATCGAGTGCGAATGCTCATCAGCCAGCGCTGTATTGCCGTCGATCTCAACAGCGTCACCCGGGAGTTCTCTCTGATCCAGCGACTCGTCGATATCAGAAGCCGTCGCGACACCAATCCTGATCGGCTTGGAAAATAGCATTTCTAGCGACGCCCGGACAAAATCATCAAGCGGATCTGCCATCGCGACCGCAAAGTCCGAGGCAGTTTCCGCAATAGGTGCGATATGGTTCGCCTTTAGAAACCGATTACTGATCTGACTTGTCCAATCCATCCCGTCGGCAAGGTCATCTTTGGACAAGCGCGGAATATCAAAGACTTGTGCAATCGCGTCTGCAAGCGCTTGCTCGCTCACCATGCCCAAAGAAACAAGAACAGAGACGAACCCCGCATCTCGCTGATGAGCGAGGCTCTTTGCTCTTGCACAAGCCTCATTGCTCAACAAATCGAGTCGAACCAGTTCTTGGCCTAAATGATTGTAAAGGTCAGATGCTGTCAAGGCCTGCCAAGAGCTGTCCGGGATATCAAGGGAATCGCTTGAGCTTGGGCGAGGCATTTCTTCAGTTTGCGAAGGGCTCATAGAAACTCCAGGGGACCAAACAGCCAGGTGACCCAAAAAGCCAGGCAAAGATAGGGGCCGAATGCGATCCGCTGCGCTGGATCGGGGCTCCGCCTCTGGATAGATGCCCCAAGGTAAACAACGGCCAGCGCGGCAACACTTGCCTCAAGCAGAAGGGTCGGAATAGCCGCAGTTCCGAGCCAAGAACCTGCCGCTGCAAGCAGCTTGATATCCCCCCACCCCAGCCCGTCCCGTCTTCGAAACCAATAGTACGAGAACTGAACACAGTAGAGGACCGAACCGCCAACAAGCGCGCCCAGCACGTGATGCAGAATCGGAAAAGGAGATAACAACGCGCCGTAGCACAGTCCGGACATCAGCAATCCCAAAGTGCCCCAGTCAGGAAGAATGTGGTCAGACCAGTCAACTAATGCCAATGCCAGAAGACAGCATCCCAGACCGCAGCTAATCCAAAAATAGGCTGAGTCAGCAACCGCTGCGCAGACTACAACAATGGCGAATACGGCCAGCGACACCGAGGCGCACCGCCACCCGTCCAGGCTGCAAAGATACTGGCTTAGTCTGCTGCGTATCGACCTCGCACCGACTGAAATCAACTGTTACTCCTCAGCACCTAGCGTTCTCGAAAAGGACCGAGCGTTACCTCTGACCTCAAACCGCGGGAAAAAATCCAACAGAAAGCCGTTTACATCATCTTTATCGCGGAGCCGTTGGAATGCAGTTTTCCGTTTTTCACGATTATCAACCAAACCCTGCATAACACGAGATCCCACGGCGCGGATATGGGGTATCGTAGACGCTTCGCAAAAAAACACCTGATAATCTCTATTACCTATTTATTTTTATTGTGTTTTTTTCACCCCCGTTTCGTCAGACTTATGTAGATTATAGGTTGATTATAATGATAAACTCTTCTTGCTAGAGCAATATCAAAAACTATAAGACTCAAACATGGGGATTCTAGTAGGCAGTGTGTTGAGTTTTTTCTCTTGGTGGCGGGCCGAGCTGGCATCACTTATCCCTGAGCCCGTAAGGCGCAGGTTTGGCGGACCTCATCGACAATCGGTAATCTGTTTGAATTCGCCAACTTCGATATCGTTCCGTGACATCGGAGAAGAGCCTGACGCTTCCTGCAGGCTGGTCGAGTTTACCGATGTTAAAGACAAGAAATTACAATCTTCACTCGCAAAGCTAAAAACCACCAAGGTGACGCGCATTGTACTCGCGCTGTCACATCGCTTTGTGGTGCGGAAACGCATAACCCTGCCACTCGTGCCGCACGCGAAGATCGCGGCAATGATCAAATTTGAACTGGAACGCCTGACCCCGTTCAAGGTCGAAGATATCTATTTCGACTTTCACCTGGTAGATAGAGATGAAGAGCAAAAGCGTCTGCAAGTCGATCTCTTCGTGGCCCGCCGCAGCGACGTAGACTTCTGGAATTCCGCCCTGCGGTCGTTCGGCATTTCCCCGAAGCGAATAACAGCACTTGTCGACGATGAGCCGGCGGACTTTCTGAATCTCCTTGCACCGGGTGAACGTGAAGTTGTTGCTGGCCGGCAGGGCTTGAGCGTCACACTGGTTTGTGCCACGTGCATCCTCATCGCCGCAAACATCTATCTTCCGTTCTATAGCCTAAACGCCGAAAGAGACGCGTTGTCAGCGCAGGTGCTCACCCTCCGCGAACGAATGAAGGTTCTTACCACGGTGCGATCCCGCGTCGATGAGTATCAAGCGATGCTCGATTTCACCCATCAACTTAACGTCAGCGCAGCCCAGCCGATTATGGTGATCAATGAGCTGACAAAAAAAGTGCCGGATCACACCTGGATTTATGAGCTGGATTACTCTCCTGAAAAAATAAGAATCAGCGGCCAATCTGAAGATGCTTCCAGCCTGGTATCGCTCATTGAAGCTTCGCCAATGTTTCACTCCGCTGAATTCCCATCCGCCGTCGTTCGCGACCAAGGCGGTCTTACGGAGCAATTCATCATGCAGATTGATTTCCAGTCGAAGCCAACTTCTCCAGAGACGAATTGATCGATGTATGCCCTCCTCAAAAACACGCTCGTCTCACGCCTAATTGCCGTTAGCCTGTTGTTTTTGACAGTCTTCTCTGCAGCCGATCTCATTTTGATACCTCTACTTGATTCATACGAGGAACTTAACGATCAAGTTGTCAATCAACGGGCCCTCTTACAGAGATATGAACAAAGGCTCCGGGCGCTTCCTTCCGCCAAATCTCATGCGCTTCTGTTGAATGAGCAAATAGCCTCCTCCGATGTTCTCCTTAGATCTAAAAGTCGCTCACAGGCCATGGGCGCTCTGCAAGGCCTCGTAGAAGCCACAGTTAGACAACAGGGCGGACAGCTAACAAGCACGAGAGCCCTTCCCAATCGAAAAGTCGAAAGCTTCGATAAAGTCAGCCTCATTGCAGAAAGCAGGATTCCCGAAAAAGCCCTGCTCCAAACGCTATATAGGCTGAAAAACCAGAAACCGACCCTCATCGTGGAGAGGCTTACGCTGCGGCAGACCCGTGTATCCTCGCGCAAACTCGACACCGCGGCTCCCGTTGCTCCGCTCACGGTGCGATTTGAAGTCAGTGGCTTTATGTTGAGCGAAGATCCATGACTCTTCGGGGCCTGATCACCAAAACCAATTTGATTCTGTTTGCGACAACTCTTGCCGCTGCGCTCATTTTGCGTGCCCAGCTGGATGCCCCCACACCACGTCACGATGACCAACGCGCTACCGGCGAACAAGCAGTTCTCGCGCGGCAACAGCCGCCACCCTCTCCCGCACGGTCGATCTCCTTTTACCGCGAGATCGCAACCCGACCTCTTTTCAGCCAGTCACGCAAACCACCGGCCCCCAAAGTTGCGACACCAGCGCCCGCAACTCCCCGTGTGCCAAAAATCGAAATTGAATTGCTCGGCGTCGTCTTCACACCAGGATCGAAGCTCGCTGTCATTAAAGACCTGAAAAGCGGCCAGCCGAAATCTGTCCGAGAAGGTGAGGTTTACAAAGGATGGACCGTCAGTCTTGTCGAGGCACATCAGGTCCGGCTGACCTACGCCGACCAGTCAAAGATCTATCGGATATTTCACTCCAGTGCTGGTCAAAACAAAAAGACACCGTCATCGCAGACACCGCGCTTAAAGGATACGAGAAGCCCGATCGATGTGCGTAGACAGAATTCACCTGAGAAGCCGCTAAATGACCAACCCTGATCAAAGACCTCTCGCAGCTGCCAGGGCCTCGCTATGGCACACCAACACCAAGTGCAAGAGAGGGTTGCTCTCGCTGGCCGCACTAACTTGCGTCGGGTTGCTTCTTCCGGGTTGCGGGTCCGATGAACCGCCTGCGGATAGGCCGAGAACCATTCTTCAGGGTCTCACCACTCAGTCGACCGGCCAGACAGAGGCGCGGTCAAATCAGGCTCTTGGCGGACGGGAAGCGTCAAACCGGGCCCGCAGCGAGTCGGCATCCGACCTATCCTTGTCGATCAGAGGCACAGGAACCTTCACCAGACCCGTCGGCACGAACCTGCCATACGAATCTGGCGATGCAGGCTATACTCTGAACTTCGAGGAAAGCGATATCGGCGACGTCGTTCAAACGATATTCGGCGGTATCCTGGGAATGAACTACGTCCTGGATCCGGCCGCACAAGGACCGATTACGATACTTACAAGTTCGCCCGTTCCGCGGTCCGATATTTTGCCCGTTATCGAGAATATCCTGCGTGCCCGCGGTTTTTCTGTCGTCCGACAAAACAGTGTCTACCACATCGTCCCAACCGCAAACGCAAGCACATCGCTGCTGCCCATCGCGCCCACTGGAGCCTACGAAGCCTTTGGAGCCGTCATCAGCCCGCTGAAGTATGTCTCTGCATCCGAGATGCTTGAAATCTTAAAGCCATTCGATAAATCGAATTCCATTCTCAGGGTTGATACCAAGCGGAACCTTCTCATTCTGGGAGGTTCGCAGCAGGAACGCCAGACGCTTCTGGAGGTGGTGCGCACATTCGATGTCGACTGGTTCGAAGGAATGTCATTTACGCTGATTCCCGTCCAGTCTTCCTATGCGACGACTCTTGCCCGGGACCTGGAACAGGTCTTTGGCGCTGAAGGCAGCGGACTTACCAACGAGGTTTTGCGGCTTGTACCGATCGAACGCATCAATGCGTTGCTGGTGATTTCATCGCAGCCGCAATATATCGCCCGGGTTCAGGATTGGGTTCAACGGCTTGACCGCGATGCCCAGGCGATACGGCGCCGGCTCTTTATCTATTATCCGCAGCACGTTCAGGCCTCATACCTATCCTCAACCATCAAAAGTCTCTTCAGCAGTGATCCGAACCAGGCATCCGAGAATCTGCAACAGGATTTGTTGGCGCCCGGCCTTACGCCCCAGGTCGTAAGCACCACATCGGACCAGCCGCAAAACGAACTCGTTCGCGAGGCAGGCAACGCTGCGCTGGATATCGCGGGCAGCGATAGGAGCGCTGTCGATGAAGGTTTGGTGTTGCGCAATGGAGTGCTGATCATGGCCGACGCGACCAAGAATGCGCTGAACATCATGGCAACCCCGAGCGAATACGATCAGATCATCAACGCAATCACTCAGCTGGATACGCCGCCGCTACAGGTCCTGATTGAAGCGACGATTGCGGAGATAAGCCTGACCGACGATTTGCGCTACGGGTTTCAGTATGCTTTTGAGCGAGGCGACTCCTCTCTGGTCTTGAGTGAAGTCTCGTCCGGTGCGGCCCAGGCCATTTTTCCGGGCTTTTCTTATGTCTTTGCCGGAAACGATATCAGGGCCGCATTCAATGCCCTGGAGAGCATAACCGACATCAATGTGCTTTCCTCCCCTCATCTGCTTGTCGTGGACAGTCAGACCGCGGAACTCACGGTGGGCGACCAGGTTCCGGTCGCGACGCAGTCGGTCGTTAGCGTGACCGATCCGGATGCGCCGACCGTGAATTCGATCGAATTTCGCGACACCGGAGTCGTGTTGAAAGTCACGCCCAAGGTCAACGCCAGCGGCGTCGTAAACCTGGAGATCGAGCAGGAGGTCAGCGATGTTGTCTCGACCACCACATCCGGGATCGACTCCCCCACGATCCAGCAGAGAAAAGTCAAAAGCACCATCATGGTGCGGGACGGCGATACCGTCGTACTCGGCGGTCTGATCCGCGAGAATCAAACCGAGTCCAGTTCCGGGATTCCGATCCTCTCCTCGCTTCCGGTTGTCGGCGCGCTTTTCGGAACACAGTCGAATAACGTTGACCGCACGGAACTGCTCATCGTGATCACCCCCCGCGTCGTGGACAACCACGACACCCTGAAAGCCATCAGCCGGGAAATTCAGGAGAAAATCGGCAACATCTCCCTGGAATAGAATGTTTCGATTCGTCAGCACAGCGAGGTCACAACGCGGTTCCGCGCTGATCGCCGTGCTGTGGATTTCCGCCTTGCTCACGGTTTTGGTAGGCAGTGCCGCCTACCTCTCCAGGGTCGAGGTCCGCTACGCCGCGGGACATGCGGCACGTGCAAAGCTCGTAGCAGCAATTGACGGCGGAATTCAGCTTGCAATCAATGATGTCATGGCCGGTCTCAGGAACGCGAGGGCCGACCCGCCGCCACGTGAGAAACGCTATATCGTCGGCGGCATCGCGGTGCAGGTAAAGATCGAAAGTGAATCGGGTAAGATCGACATAAATTACGCGCCGACAGAACTGTTAAGCACCTTCGCGCGTTTCCATGGCGCGAGCGAGGATGAGGCCAAAGGAATTGCGGCCGCGATTGCCGATTGGCGGGACAGCGATAACTTGGAACGCAGCGGCGGCGCGGAAGCCGCCGCCTATCAGGCCGCCGGGCTCGACTATGGCCCCAGAAACGATCTCTTCTCACAGCCTTTCGAGTTACAGCGGGTCCCGGGTATTTCGAAACCGCTCGCGCAAAAAATGCTGCCCTTCGTGACAACCCACGCCGCCAGCCGCGGCGTCGATCTTTCGGCTGCCTCAAAAGACATGCTGATGTTTTTTACCGGCAATAACGAGGGGGAGGTCGATCGCAGTTTAACTTCAACGCCGCAAACCGCTCTAACACGCCGCAACAGCCTGACAGCCTTCGTAAAACCTGAACTACGCCGGTATGTTTCGCGCGGGCGGCGGCAGGTCTTCACACTGCGGGTAACCGCCAAGACCGTTCAGTATTCCGTCGAGAGAAAAGTCGTCTTCGAGGTGACCAACAAGAGAGATCAGCCCTTTCGTTTTCTTTGAACTTCTTCGCCCTGGAGTGTCCAAACAGACATGCGACAGCCCGCTCTTGCTTCATGCTGACGGTATCAAATCGCTTAGAAATCAAGACCCAACGGGATAGTCCCCGCTACCAGTTCTCTCATGATATCGACGTCTCGAATGTAAGACTTATGTAAGTCAACATAGTTTTCGTCGAAATCACTTCGTTAGCCGAAAATACCCGCGCACTCAAGTATAGAAACGACCCCAAATTCACATAATACAGCCTACCGGCGTGCGCCATTCGCCCTCTGCCTTGATTGTGTTCATCTGTGAATACTTTCATAAAAATTAACAATTACAATGCATTATTTCTCAGAAAACACTTTTCCGTTCATGGAAAAATTACAGCTGCAGCGTTAATTTTTGATTCACAAAATGGTTGTATTACTTTGGATACTTGCCACTTTAGCGGAATTTTTATCACTCTTTCGGCCGCAAAAGCACTAATAAAATCTGTAACTGGAGAAGTTCCGCGAAACTAGCACCTGTGCCAGATGTTTCAACGAGAAGGTAACCATGTCTCAAGCAGCCCCCTTCTTCTCTGACGAAGAGAAACAGTACTTTCATCGTCCAAGCATGGCTGAAACTCTCCGTCTTGCGAGCGAGCAAAGCGGGAAGAACCCCATGGCCATAATTTTAGATTACTGGAAGATACGGAGGGCAACCGGCAAGCTCAGCGTCCAAGAATTTCTCAACTACAGGCTCTATGACAATCAGCAATCAAACGCGGACCCCAAGACCTTTATCTCTGAGAGTCTGCACTGGCAAATAACCAATCTCTGCTCCGACATAAACTGGCGCTCAAATACCGAAGACAAGTGGCTCTCCTACGAACTTCTTAACCGCTACGGTGTACCAACACCCAAAACCTTGGCGATCCTTGATCAGGGGATTCGCGATTTCGGTAACCACGAAAAGATTTCAAGCGCATCTCATCTAGCCGACTTCCTGAGCCGCGTCGACTCCTTTCCTCTGTTCGCAAAACCCAACAACAACATGTGCAGTTTTGGCGCATTTGTAATCGAAGGATATGACGACCAGATCGTCAGCTTAGGCGAATTGGGCACCATCACCTGCGATGAAATGCTGGAAAAGGTGATTGGTGAGGAGTGTTATCTGTTTCAGGCGTTGATCGAAAACCATCCGGCGATAAAGACAGTGGCGCGCTACACTCCAACGGTCAGGACTATGAATCTCGTGGATAGGGATCGAGTCATCACGCCCGCGACGCTCCTAAAAATACCTGTTGGGAATAACATCGCGGACAACTACTGGCGGAAAGGCAATCTTCTCTGCAACCTGGATCTCGACACAGGTGTCATCCAACGGGTTATTCGGGGCAAAGGTCCCGAGACTGAAGAACTGGAGTCTCATCCCGAAACGGGGGTAAGACTATTGGGCCTGCAATGGCCCTGCTGGCCTGAACTTAGAGAACTCAATGAGAAATGCGCGAAGCTTTTTGCGCCGGTCCGCTATCAATCATTGGATATCGCAGTCACCGAAGCCGGGCCAATGGTCGTGGAGATCAACAGCGGTGGCTCCTTCGAACTGCCTCAGCTGGCAAGCGCAGAGGGCTTCCTGAGCCCAGAAGTATCCGACTTCTTCCAGTCCTGCGGCTGGAGCCCCAAGTAAGAAGGTCAGCGTGAAACCTGAACTGCGCCGTTATATTTCGCGCGGACGCCGGCAGGTCGTCACGCTGCGGGCAACCGCCAAGACCGTTCAGTATTCCGTCGAGAAAAAAGTCGTCTTCGAGATAACCAACAAGAGAGACCAGCCCTTTCGCTTTCTCTGAGCGTGGTATTCCCATGCCGCCTGCGCAAGCGCACCGTCCTGTCTTCCTGCTCCGTTCGAGCGAAGGCTTCTGTTAGATCAAACTACGCACAAATTGGGACCTGAGCTAACCCGTTATTCTCGGACACCTTATAAAGGGGACATCCCTTATGGAGAGGTGTTTGATGGAAGAACGTCGCAATTACAGCAAAGCCTTCAAGCTTGAGGCGGTTCGGTTGTTGTCGCTGGGCGATGTGCCTGCGGCGCAGTTGGCGCGGGAGTTGGGGGTGCGTCGCAATCAGCTTTACAAGTGGCGCGACCAGCTTGCGGACAAGGGTGACAAGGCTTTTTCCGGTCCAGGCCGTCGCGCGGGTTCTGCATCCTGCAAGGCTCCGGCGGCAGGAGCGAACGAGACGGCAGCGGCTAAGATTGCCCGGCTTGAACGCGAGTTGTCAGAGGTCCGCGAGGAGCGCGATATTCTAAAAAAGGCGGCGGCGTACTTCGCGCGCGAGCTGCCGTGAAGTACGCGTTCATCGAAACCCAGGCGGCGCGCCATGCGGTGACGCGGCTCTGCACTTTGCTTCGTGTTTCACGCAGCGGCTACTACAGTTGGCGGAGCCGGACGTTCGCCGGATAGATGAGCCGGCGGGCTTTGGATGATCGGTGCCTCCTGGGGCATATCCGGGATCTGCACCGGCAAAGCCGGCGGGCCTACGGTGCGCTCAAGACCTGGCAGGTTTTGCGGAACCGAGGGGTCGCCGGCGGCAAGCACCGGATCGCCCGCCTGCGCCGTCAGTACGGCATCGAGGCACGGCGCAAGCGTCGGTTCCGCAACGCGGTGACGCATAACCTGAGCCTGCCGCCGGCACCGAACCTCTTGCAACAGCGCTTCTCTGTTGCACGGCCCAACCGGATCTGGGCCGGTGACATTACCTATGTGCCGACCCGTGCGGGTTGGCTCTATCTGGCCATCGTGATGGATCTGCATTCCCGGCGGGTGGTCGGTTGGGCCATAGCAAAGCGGGTCACCCAAAGCCTGACCCATGCGGCGCTGGACATGGCGATAGAGCAGCGCCGCCCCGGACCGGGCCTGGTGCACCACTCGGATCAGGGCAGCTAGTACACGGCCAAGGACTATCGCGACCGCCTGAAGGCTCTGGGCATCACCGCCTCCATGAGCCGCAAGGGGCATCCGAGAGACAACGCTGTTGTAGAGAGCTTTTTCTCCAGCCTGAAGAACGAGCTGACCCACCACCGCAGTTTTATCAATCAGGATCAGGCCAGAAGCGAAATCTTCGATTACATCGAAATCTTCTATAACCGACAACGAGCCCACGCGAGCCTGCAATACATAAACCCGGTCGCATTCGAAAACATGAGCAATCCTGCTCGATTAAACTGTCCGAAAAATACGGGCTAGCTCAAGCTGACCCCGGTTACTATTATGCCAAACTCGGCACGAATTTGAACCTAAGTTCATTCGTCTAGGATCAACATACCACGAACCACTCACCAGTGCTTGTATGTCTTTCTGACACAATCAAGAGGTTGTCTAACTGAGGTTCGTCTGCCCAGACAAAAAATTTAGAACCATCGCAAAATATGAACGTCGCTTTTGCCGTTTCTTCTGCTGTTTCCAGAAGTATATTTTTCAATTCCTTTTCTAGAAACTCCCACGATTGGTGTGAAAAATCTTCGCAAGCATCTGATTTACTATCTGGCAGATTGGAAAAACAATAAGGGGTGCTAACCTGTAGTGTTTTATAAACTCCATCAACTTTCCCACAAAACTCGAATGTGTATGTTGATCTCGAAAATGTGCAACTCTCTAACCTAAGTCCAAACAGACTTTCAATGTCCATAAATTTTCCTCATTTTGTAAAATGAATATGCCCGCCTTTTCTTCTCTCCGACTTACTTTCATTATTTCTGAATCTAGATCCGTCGGACCGAACAGGATCATTTGATCCGCTTCTAGTGGTAACTACTCTTGGTCCTTTGTAGGCACCACTGTTAGATTGACCATTCATAATTCTTACATCCATAGGACCGTCTTTACCAGGTAGCCCCTCATGGATAGTTCCTTTTTCCGCTGTTTGGTTCGCTCTTCTATTCGGACCAAAACCACCATTCATTAAATCACGACGAGCACCTTTGGCGCTATTTCTGACAGCAGTCCCTCGACTATCAACAATAAAGTCTGGACTGCCTCCACCTCGCGATCCACCGCCAGCTGCACCACCTGCCCCGCCGCTTGAGCCATTACCTCCTGCTCCACCGACACCACTACTGCCTCCCGATCCACCACCGTTCTGCGCGCTCTGCTTGGGGTCTTGTCCACTCGGTGGGTTCTTGTTTGCCCGGTTTGTATTTGCCATCATGCGCATGGCTCTGCTGGCGCCGGCCATCATTCTGCCGATCGGTAATCCTGTCCCCAACCAAGCGGCTTCCGCAACGACATTCCAATCGACACAACTCCAGTTCCAATCGTTCTGGGACGCCTGCCAGGTTGCGTTAAGTCCGCCTGCGATCATTCCCTTCGCAGCAGGTCGAGCGACTGCCATCCAAGCCTCGCCCGTCGGGTCGATACGGTTTATCGGGTTCCCGGAGGCGTACCCGTAGGTATTCAATCCCCCCGCCAGTCCGATGGGATCGACCTGCAGGTAGCGGCCACTGGCCGGGTCGTAGTCGCGGTAGTAGTTGTAGTGCAAGGGCTGAACCAGGCTGGCCAGGGCACGGCCGCTCTCCAGGTCCTGGATCTGCCCCGGAAAGCGCAGGTCCAGGTCTTCGGAGCCCACGACACTGGCCTCGCCGCCAAAGGGCGTATAGGCCGCATCCCAGATCACCGTGCCCGCGTCCCCGGTCATCTTCTTGGGGGTACCCAGATGATCCCCGTGCACATAGGCCGCGCCGCTGAGCGCATTGGGCACAAAGCGAACCGAATCCGCCGCCGCTATGAGGCTTTCGCCCTCGTAAACCAGACGCACAGCGTCGGCGATCACACGCTCGTCGCCACCGTTGCGCAACTCGATCCGATGGTTCAGTCCCGGCTCCAGCGTAAAGCTGCCCAAGGGCATCCAGCGTCCGCCGTTGTCTTCCTGGTCGTAGACAATGTCCGTCGCGCCGCCGGCGTGATGCACCTGGTAGGCAGCTTGCTTACCGTAACTGGAGTGCGCGGACCAGCGCGTATAGATGCGATAGGTCCCTGCGTTACTGACCGTTGGCGTCCAGGTAAAGACATCACCTGGATCGATGGCTGTTTGGTAGCCAAAGTCAGTTCCCCAAAAACGGCCACCGTGCGCATAAACGCTGCTGCCCCAGGCGCCGACAGAACTGGCTTCGGGGTCCGTGTTGTCAATCACAATGTCCGTGGATTCCGGACCAGGCTGCGGGACAAAGCGGGCGACATCTACAGATGCGAAGGAGCCGCCTGTATTGCGCACTTCCACCCGGTGGTTCTGCCCCGGCTCCATCAGATAGGTGCCTAAGGCAACCCAATCGCCCCCATTGATCTGGTGCGATTTCACCACATCACTGCTGCCGCCGGCGTGATGGATCGTATAGGTCACAGAATCTGAGTAAGTCGGCCAGTGTGCCCAGTTCATGTAGACCCGGTAGTAGCTCGCCGCAGTCAGGTTCGGGGTGTAAGTAAAGACGTCTCCGGGCGCGGCGGGATCCTGGCGCGTAAAGGTCGTGCCCCAGTACTCGTCCGCAGTGCTCGAGGGACTGCGGGGCACCCAACTGCCAACCTTAGTGGTTTGTGTGGGATCGTCATCGTCGATCCAGATTTCCTCGGCCAGAGCCGTGGAGGTGTCGCGCACGTAGCGGATCGCGTCCGCGACCGCCAGCTGCCCCGTGTTGGCATTGGACAGCTCGACCTGATGCTCCTGCGCAGGGTCCAGGTAATAGCTGCCGATGTAATGCCACTGGTTATCCCGGTCCTGCTGATTGACCGTCGCATCCGTACTGCCGTCCCAGTGCACGACGGTAAAGACCGCGGAATCAGCAAAGGTGCTGAATGTGGGGGCCTGAGTGTAGACTCTGTACTTCCCGGCGGTCGGCACCGCAGCCGGCCAGATAAAGCGGTCCGTCACAGCCGACGCATCCTGGCGCATGTAATCCTTGCCCCAGAATGTTGAAGTCGTTCTCTTAATCCATGTGCCTGTATAGCTGACGCCCGGATGATCGTTATCGACGATGGTCTCGAGCGCCCCGACCGCGTCGACCTCGCCCGAGAGGGTCACCCCGTGCCCGACCCCGTCCTGCAGACCGTAGGTGCCCAGCAGCTGCCATTCACCCCCGCCTTCGCGCTGGTCCACTTCTATGGGCGTGGTTCCATCCGCATGGTTGACCTCATAGGTCACCTTGCTCGCTCGCCCCGCAATCCCAGCCGGCCACTTCACATAGACCTGATAATCCCCATTGGAGGGTAACGCCGGCTGCCAGGAGTA